>CAVUMR010000001.1:0-1697743 GCA_963742715.1 uncultured Actinomycetota bacterium
GTGGGACGAACATCGTCTACGAGGTCCGGCCGTAGCTCGGGGTGACTGGCGGGCGCGGGTTGGCGGGGCGGCACCCCGCCAATCCACGCCCCGCCAAGCCCGTACCTACAAGGTCATCCGCCCGCTTGGTCATCCGCCCGCTGACCGAATCCGTACAGCGTGTCGTCGGTCAGCGGGCGGATGGATCGGTGTCGGAAAGGCAGAACAGCAGGAGTCAGGACGAGAAGAGCATGTGCATCATGCTCTTGTGCTTGCGGTGGCCGTAGTGACCGCCGTAGTGCCCGCCGCCGTGGTGTCCGCCCTGCATGTACGGGGCGGGCTGCGCCCACTGCGACTCCATCGTGCTGAGGTGCTCGAGCTCGCCGTGGTCGAGGAAGATCCCCCGGCAGGTGTGGCACTGTTCGATCTGCACGCCATTGCGGTTGTAGGTGGTCATCGCGCCACCGCACTTCGGGCACTGCATGTGAGGTCATCCTCCATCAGTCGGCTTCGACTACTTCTGATCGTATGGGTGCTCGCCACGCTGCTTTTCCGCCGGTTCCGGAGCCGTCCGCGCGGTCCCGCTTCCAGGCCCAGGCGCCGGCTTTCCCGCCGGCGCCCGCGGTACCCGGGCGATCCGTACGCACCCGTCGACCAGCGCCTGCTCGACCTCGTCGAGCGGGCGCTGTTCGCGCTCCGCGGCCACCAGAGCCAGGGCCGCGGCTTGTACCACCAGCGCACGCGCCGGTAGATCCAGTGCCGGCAGCACGTTGCCGACGGGGGGTACCGCCCAGCCTCCGGCCGCCCGGTACGCGGAGACGAACCGGTGCCACTCCTCCGGCGGCAACAGGCCGGTGGCGTACCAGGCGGCCGGCCGGCCGAGATCCCAGGTCGGGTCGCCCACCCCGAAGTCGTCCACGTCGATCAACCGCCAGCCGGCTGGTGACTGGACGAGCTGGCCGAGGTGCCAGTCGCCGTGTATCAGCACCGGCTGGTCGACCTGCTGCGGCCGGCCGGCCCGCAGCCAGTCCGGCAGGGTGTCGAAGGCCCGGTGTACCTCGGTGACCGCGGCACCGGTCACCCGCGCGTCCGCGAGCCGCCGCAGCGCGCGCAGCACCCGGGCCGGGCCACCGGCCGGCGGCAGCGGCGAGCCGCCGGCGACCGGTGCGACCGGTACCGCGTGCAGGCAGGCGAGGAGCCGGGCGGCCTGCTCCCAGGGCGCGTCGTCCGGATCCGGTCGTACCGGCCGGCCGTACGGCCAGACCGTGACCAGTCGGTCCCGTACCCGGTGCAGGTACCGCCCGGCGACCGGGAGGGGCGCGAGCAGTACCTCGGACAGCAGCGGATGCCGCACGGCTGAGAGGCGCGAGTTGAGCTCTTCCGGCCTCGTACCCCCGACATGGGCTTTGACCACGACGTCGGCGAGCCGCACCACGGTGGCCTTCGGATGCGCGGCGAGCAGCAGCGGCTCCGGATCAGCAGAGCCATCCGCCCCGCCGTCGGCGCCGAGCACGGCCCGACCCAGCTCGACCAGGTCGTCGACAAGGCCGCCGGTGGCAGTGGTCTCGACGGTGCCCGCACTGATGCCCACCCAACCAGCGTGCCGCACGATCGGCGGACCTCCATCAGGTATCACCCTGGTTTTCGGGGTGCCCCGAGCCGACGGAACGACCCACCGCGGCTACCCACCGTGGGCGCCGGGTCATCAGAAAGTGACCTGGGTCGATTGACCAGCGACAAACCGGTTTGGGATGGCCTGTCCCGGCAACAGAGGAGAAGGCCTTTCGGATCCGACCGCAGAGGAGTCACCTGATGGCAGGGACTCAGGGCGAGACCGCGGATGTCCTCAACCACTTGGACCGGCGCGTGCCCACCTCGTTCTACTGGTCGCTCACCCTGCTCGCCACGGTGGGCGGCTTCCTGTTCGGCTACGACACCGCGAACATCGGCTCGGTACTGAACTTCGTGCCGTACGACCTGAACGCGCTCGCGCTCGGCTATCTGGTCGCCGGCGCGTCGATCGGGGCTGCGGTCGGAGCGCTCGCCGCTGGGCCGTTGTCCGACAAGTTCGGCCGCAAGTCGCTGCTGATCGTCGACGCCGCGATCTACGCGACCGGCGCGATCCTGTCCGCGGTGGCCTGGGACGCGAGCGTGCTGCTGTTCGCCCGTACCCTCATCGGGCTCGCCATCGGTGCCGACTCCGCGATCGCCACCGCGTACATCGCCGAGTACGCGCCCCGGGCCCGCCGTGGTGCGCTGGCGATCCTGCAGCAGTGGATGATCACAGTCGGCATTCTCGTGTCGTACCTGATTGCGCTGGCCGTACTGCTCGCCCTGCCGGACAGCGCGTACAACTTCGACTGGCGGTTCATCCTCGGGATCGGTGCGCTGCCCGCGCTGGTCGCGCTCGTGCTGCGTACCCGGATGCCGGAGTCGCCGCGCTGGCTGATGCGCCAGGGGCGGTACGACGACACCCGCAAGTCGCTCGGCCTGCTCGGTATCGACGTCACCACCGAACAGATCTCCTCCAGCGCCGACAAGGTGGACCGGGCCGAACGGGAGGCCCGCCGCAAGACCAGCGGCCGGTGGAGCCCAGGCGTCAAACGAGCCCTGATCGTGGTCTGCGTGTTCTTCTTCTTCCAGCAGATCACCGGCATCAACCTGCCGTTCTACTACGGGCCGAAGCTGCTGACGCCGTTCTTCGACGGCGGCGGATCGGAGCTGAACGCCGCCATCGCCGGCGTCGCGGTCACCGCGCTGATGAGTGTGGTCAACGTGATCGCGACGTACTTCGCGTTCAAGTTCATCGACCGGATCGGCCGGCGCAAGCTCGCCATCGGCGGGTTCGCCGGAATGGCCGCGGCCATGCTGTTCGGAGCCGCGGGCGTCGCGTTCACCGAGGGAACGGCGCAGGTGGTGCTGATCATGGTCGGCCTGGACCTGTTCATCGCCGCGTTCGCGGTGGGCGTGGGCGGTACCGGCTGGCTGCTGCAGGGCGAGGTGTTCCCCACCGAGCTGCGCGGCCGGCTCGCGGCCATCGCCGCCTCGGTCGACTGGGTGGCGAACTTCGCGCTGATCCTGCTGGTACCGACCATGCAGGAGAACCTGGGGCTGGCGTGGATGATGGTGCTGTTCGCGGTGCTCTCGGTGGTCGCGATCGTGTTCGTGATGGCGTTCCTGCCGGAGACCAAGGAGCTGTCGGTCGAGGAGATCACCGAGATCTTCGAGAAGTCGGCCGCCCCGGGCGCGAGCGGCGACGGAGGTCGACCGCTGGTCAGCACCGGCGGCGGGACCGGCTAGCCGCGCTCTCCGGGGCCAGCCTGGCACGGCACCGGCTCGCACAGCGGGCATCGCGATCAGGACGGCGCGATGCCCGCTTCGTGCGCCAGCAGCCCGGCCTGGGTCCGGTTCGCGCAGTCGAGCTTGACCAGCATCCGGGACACGTAGCCCTTGATGGTGGCCTCCGACAGGTACAGCCGCTCGCCGATCTGCGCGTTCGACAGCCCCTCGCCGAGGCAGGCCAGCACCTCGACCTCCCGTTCGGTCAGGGTTCCGGTCAGCTCCCTCGCCCGGTCCCGGGCGGACTGCTGGTCCACCGATGCCGCCACCAATCGCCGCGCGGCGACCGGGGAGAGCACCGTGTGCCCCTTCGCGGCCACCCGTACCAGCCCGATCAGGTCCTCCGGCGGGGTCGACTTGACCAGGAACCCGGCCGCTCCGGCGCGCAGCGAGCGCAGCACGTACTGGTCGGCGTCGAACGTGGTCAGCGTGACGACCACCGGCGGGTCGGGCAGCGCGCTGATCCGCTCGATCGCGGTGAGCCCGTCGACCCCCGGCATGCGCAGGTCCATCAGTACGACATCGGGCTTGCTCCGCAGCACCGCGTCCACCCCGGCGGCACCGTCGTGCGCCTCGTCCACGACCTCGATGTCACCGGCCGCGCCGAGAATCGTGCGCAGGTGGGCGCAGACCATCGGCTCGTCGTCCACGACGACCACCCGGATCATCGCGTCACCCCGCCGGCTCGGCTGTCGGTACGTACGCGGGCAGTGTCGCATCGAGACAGAACCCGCCGTCCGGCCCGGGAGCGGCGGACAGCGTCCCGTGTACCACCTCGATCCGGCCGCGGAGACCGGCGAGGCCCAGGCCCGAGCCGGTACCGGCCAGCGCTGGATCGGGACGGCCGGCCGGGGCCGTGTTGCGGACCGTGATCCGTACCCCGTCGGCGTGGTCGTACCGCACCCGCACCACCGCGCGGGCGCCCGGCGCGTGCTTGCGCACGTTGGTCAGCGCCTCCCGCACGATCCGGTACGCGGTACGCCGTACCACCGGCGACGCCAGCGCGGGATCGCCCTCGCTGTCCAGTTCGGTCGGGGTACCGGCGGCGGTGGACTCGGCCACCAGCGCGGCGAAGTCCGAGGCCGACGGCAACTGCTCCTCGGCCGGGCCGGTACGCAGAACTCCCACCAGGTCGCGCAGCTCGTCCAGCGCCTGGCAACCGGCTTCGCGCAGTTCCTCGGCCGCCTGCCGGGTCGGCTCGTCCGTCGCGGTCATCCGCAGCGCGCCGGCCTGGAGCACCATCAACGTCACCCGATGGGTCACCACGTCGTGCATCTCGCCGGCCAGTCGGGCACGCTCCTCCGCGCGGGCCTGCTCGGCGAGCAGGTGGCGCTCCCGCTCGGCCCGTTCGGCCCGCTCGGTGAGCGCGCGTACGAGTTGCCGGCGGGCCTCGAAGTACAGCGCGAGCAGTGGTCCGACGCCGGTGCGGAGCAACCCGATCACGATCGTCATCACCGACGCGTGCCACGGCCACGCGACGATCACCGCCAGCACCACGATCGCCGCGATGGCGACCCGGCGGTCCCGGCAGGACGCCACCGGTGCGTAGGCGGCCAGCACGGTCGCGAACGGCGCCCAGGTGCTGTCCGCGTGCACCGGTACCAGCAGGCCCAGCGGCCAGATCGCCAGGCTCACCACGAGGGTGTACGCGGCGAGGATCGCCACCACGGTCAGCGGGTACCGCCGCCGCGCCACCAGCGAGAAGCACGCGACCGCCTGGAGCACCAGCAGTACCCAGGCGAGCGGACCGGGACGGTGCGGCCACCACGAGCCGCCGATCAGGGTCAATCCGGTGTCGAGTACGACGAAGAAGGTCGCGATCGCCACGTCGACCGCGACCCGATGTCGGTACAGCCACGACCGGTCGCCCACTCGACCACGGTAGGTCGTCGCCGGCGGTACCACCGCCAGGAGCCCACCATCGGCGGACCGGAACCTACGAAAGTCGCATGCGATCCGCGGCGGCCGGTCTTTCGCCGTGGCACGTTCCGACTCGTCGCCCTACCTGGCATTTGCCGCCGCACGGTGAAATTGCGGCATGACATCTTCTGTGAACTCAGGTACGCCCCGGCACCCCGTTCGCAACGTGCTCCTGTGGATCGTCCAGGTCGTCACCGCGCTCGGTTTCCTGCTCGCCGCGCTCGGCAAGTTCGCCAGCGACCCGGAGGTTGTCGCGACCTTCGACGCGATCGGGGTCGGCGACTGGTTGCGCTACCTGCTCGGTGTACTCGAGATCGCCGGCGCGATCGCCCTGTTCATCCCGCGGCTGACCGGCCTCGCCGGCCTGGCGTTCGTCGCGCTGACCACGGGCGCGGTGCTGGCCCACGTCTTCGTGGTGGGCAGCGACGTGGCCGTACCGGTGCCGCTGCTGGTGCTGTCCGCGCTGGTCGCGTGGGGGCGCTGGGGCACCACGGTGGCGCTGTTCGACCGGGTACGCGGCGCGCGTGAATCGCGGCCTTCCTCGACGCCGTCCACTGTGGACGCGCGGGAGCGGAGCGCGGCCTAACCACCGTCACCGGCCGCCCCGGGCAGCTGATGCCCGGGGCGGCCGGCAGCGCCCCCGCCGTCGAGCACGGGACCGCCGTCGAGCACGGGGCCGTCGTCGAGCGAAGCCGCGCGGCGCCAGGATGAATGGTCAAGACTGACGGGGTACGCGCGGGAAGGGGACAAACGTTGTCGGAGCGATCGGGAAACCTCGCGGACGATCCGTACGGTGGTCGGCAGCCGACCAGTCACGAACGGATGACCGGACAGCCCTGGGATGCCTCGTACCTCGACGGCCCGGCGCCCTGGGATGTCGACGGGCCGCAGCCGGCGATAGTGCGGGTGGCATCCGACGGCGGACTCGCCGGACGGGTGCTCGATGTGGGCTGCGGGACCGGCGAGAACGCTCTGCACGTCGCCTCGCTGGGACTGTCGGTGCTGGGCGTCGACGTGGCCGGGACGGCGCTGGCGATGGCCCGGGCGAAGGCCGCCGACCGTGGGATCGACGCCGAGTTCGCCGCGGCTGACGCGTTCGAGCTGGATCGTCTGGGGCGCCGGTTCGACACGGTGCTGGACTGCGGAATGTTCCACACCTGCGACGGCGACGAGCGACCCCGGTACGTGGCGAGCCTCGCGACCGTTACCGAGTCCGACGGAACCCTGTACGTGTTGTGCTTCCGTGACGACGGTCCCGACACCGGCCCGCATCCGGTCAGCGAGGACGAGCTGCGCGCCGCGTTCAGTCCCGATAGTGGATGGAACATCGCCGCCCTCGTGCCCGAGCGCGTTCGGACGAGATTCCACGACGACCACGGCGCACCGGCCTGGCTCGCGACAATCACACGGAGCTAGCCGAGTTCAGGCCGGGCCGAAAATAGGCGCTGGCCGGCCTGGTGGACGAGCTGGACCAGGTTGCCGCAGGGGTGGGTGCTTCCGCGGATTCTCGACGGCGATCTGGCAAAGGATGTCGAGAACGGCCCGGTGGCTCCGTCCCAGGGGTAGCTGCGGCCACCGCGGCCATACGACACCAAGGAGTTACCCACCGTGAAGTACCTGATTCTCAAGCACTACCGGGGCGCCCCCGAGGCCGTAAACCCGGCTCCGATGGACCAATGGACCCCCGACGAGGTCGAAAACCACGTGAAGTTCATGGTCGACTTCGCGAACCGGCTCGTGAGCACCGGTGAGTTCGTCGATCATCAGGCTCTCTCGCCCGAGGGCACGTTCGTCCGGTACGACGGGGAGGGCCGCCCCCCGGTCACCGACGGGCCCTTCGCGGAGACCAAGGACCTGATCGCCGGCTGGCTGATGATCGACGTCGACAGCTACGAGCGCGCGCTCGCCATCGCCGGCGAGTACTCGGCAGTCCCCGGAGCCGGCGGCAAGCCGATCCACGAGTGGCTCGAACTGCGTCCGATCCTGGGCGCACCCCCGTTGGTCACCGAGTAACCGGCCCGGCGCGGGCAGATCAAGTGGCAGATCAGGGGGCAGCTCAGGTGATCGACGAACTGCTGCTGCGGGAGCTGACCCCCGCGGTGATCGGCGTCCTCGTCCGTCGCGGAGTCGACTTCGCGACCGCCGAGGACGCCGTACAGGAGGCACTCCTCCAGGCCGCGCGGACCTGGCCGGACCAGCAACCCGCCGATCCGAAGGGCTGGCTGGTCACGGTCGCCTGGCGCAAGTTCGTCGACGCCCACCGCGCCGAGGTCTCGCGTCGGGACCGGGAGCAGCGGGTCGAGGTCGAGCCGCCGCCCGGCCCGGCCGAGACCGCGGACGACACGTTGCAGCTGTTCTTCCTGTGCGCCCATCCGTCGCTGACCCCGGCCTCCGCGGTGGCGCTCACGCTGCGCGCCGTCGGCGGCCTGACCACCAAGCAGATCGCCCAGGCGTACCTCGTGCCGGAGGCGACCATGGCGCAGCGGATCAGCCGGGCCAAACGTACGGTCAGTGACGTGCGGTTCGACCAGCCAGGTGACCTGGCGACCGTGCTACGGGTGCTCTACCTGGTCTTCAACGAGGGGTACACCGGAGACGTCGACCTGGCGGCCGAGGCGATCCGGCTCACCCGGCAGTTGGCGTCGATGACCGATCACGAGGAGACCGCGGGGCTGCTGGCCCTGATGCTGCTGCACCACGCCAGGCGGCCGGCGCGGACCCGGCCCGACGGCAGCCTGGTACCACTGGCCGAGCAGGACCGTTCCCGCTGGGACACATCGCTGATCGCCGAAGGCGTCGCGATCCTGCAGAAGGCGCTGGGCCGCGACCGGCTCGGCGAGTTCCAGGCACAGGCCGCCATCGCCGCCCTGCACGCCGACGCCCCGCGCGCCGAGGAGACCGACTGGGTGCAGATCGTCGGCTGGTACGACGAGCTGCTCCGGCTCACCGGGAGCCCGGTCGTACAGCTCAACCGGGCCATCGCGATCGGCGAGGCGGACGGTCCCGCGGCCGGTCTCGCCGCCCTGGCCGCGGTGGACCCCGGCCTGCCCCGTCACACCGCCGCCTCGGCGTACCTGCACGAGAAGGCCGGCGACCTTCCGGCCGCGGCACAGTTGTACGCCGACGCCGCCCGGTCCGCCGCAAACCTCGCCGAACGTCACCACCTCAGCCGGCAGGCGGCGCGGATCAGTCAGGTGTTGCGTGGGTAGGCCTGCTGGGTTACCTGAGTGGATTCCGGAGGTTCGCATGGCGGTCCGGCACGTCGACGCGATTGGCAATCACTGGTACTGGCGGCCGGGTTGGCACTTTGGCAGCCGGTTGTACGCCTGGCACCTCACCTTCGCCGACCAGCCGGAGGTCGCGGAGTTGGCCGAGTCGTACCGCGAGCTCCTGGCGGGGCAGCCGGTGCTGGATGTGATTCCCACCGAATGGCTGCACCTGACCATGCAGGGCGTCGGCTTCGTCGAGCAGGTCGAGCGGGATCAGGTCGACGCGATCGTGGCGGCGGCGCGTACTCGGTGCGCCGACCTGGCTCCGTTCCCGTTGAGCATCGGAGCACCCCACGTCAACCCCGAATCCGTGCAGATCTCGGTCGAACCGGCCGACGCGGTACGCGAGGTGCGGACAACGCTGCGGGCCGCCATAGCGGACGTCTGGGGAGCCGAGGGCGTACCGGAGCCGGCCGAGCCCTACCGGCCGCACCTGAGCCTGGCCTATGCGAACGCGGACAGTCCCGCGGCCCCTCTGGTCGAAGCGCTCGCCCATGGACCTGAGGCAACTGCCACCGCGCACATCCGGTCATGCCAGCTGATCGTCATCAATCGGGACGAGCGCATGTACGTCTGGGAGCCGTACGCGACCGTCACGCTCGGCGGATAACCCGCGCCGGATCCGGCCGCTTTCCGCCGGCGACAGGTACAGCTGTCAGCGGTGCCGGCGGTACCGCAGCTCGACGATTCCGCTACTGGAGGCGGCGCTGGAGATCAGGTCGAGCCGGTAGGACTTGGGGACGCCGTCGAACAGCCGGGTGCCCTCGCCCGCAACGTAGGGGAACATGCTCACCCGGAGCTCGTCGATCAGGTCGAGCCGCATGAGCGACCGCCAGAGGCGGACCCCGCCCCAGACCACGATGTAGCCGTCGCCGCCCTGTCTGAGCTTGTCGATCTCTTCTGCCGTGTCACCAGCGGCCACGGTGGTGTTGGCCCAGTCGGCCGTCGTCAGGGTCCGGGAGAAGACGACCTTGCGCCCGGCGGTCAGGATGGCGGAGAACGGGTGGTCGGTCAACGTTGTCATGGCGACGGAGGTGCCCTCGTAGGCGGTACGGCCCATGATGTGCGCGTACGCGCCCTGGACAAACTCGAGTTGCGTCGGGTCGTCTGGTTCACGGTTTTCGGGCAGGTCGAAACAGAAGTTCCAGAAGTCGGTGCCCTGGTCGGCGATGAGGCCGTCGACCGAGTAGTTGAACACCGTCGCTATCAGCTTCCGCATGGGCAGAACTCCGTGGTCTCGGGTCGCCTGTGGACCGTGCCTGCACCGGGGAACGCGGGGGTTCCACGCGGCACAGCGTCCCACCATGGGGTCGGTGCTGTTCAGAGATTCGCGGTCCGCGATCCCGAACTGTCGTACCTCGGTGTGAGCATCATGCGCCCCGCCGAGAGCGCTCAAACGAGGAGAAGTCATGGCAACCTTCACCCGGTCCGACGACCTGCGTGGAGCGGAGTTCGTCGAGGCGGACCTGCGGGGCGCCCGGTTCGTCGGGGCCGACCTGTCCGGCGCCGTGATGCGCGGCGTCGAGGTGGCGGAGGCGGACATCGACGCCCCGTGGCTCCCCCACGGCGCGTTCCTACGCGTCAACGGCGTCGACGTGATCCCACTCGTCGAGGCCGAACTCAACCGCCGCTTTCCCGGCCGCGCCGACCGGCGCGCCGAGGAGCCGGACGGCCTGCGCGCGGCCTGGGCCTCGCTCGAGCGCACCTGGGCGGCCACCCTCGAACGGGTCGCGGCGATGCCGGCCGGCACGGTCGACGTTTCGGTGGACGGCGAGTGGTCGTTCGCGCAGACGCTGCGGCATCTGGTCCTGGCCACGGACATGTGGCTGGGCAAGGCGATCCTGGAGCTCGAACAGCCGTTCCACCCCATCGGTCAAATGGACGCCGGCTCGGTGGACGGCCGGGACATGTCGGTCTTCACCACCGTTACGCCGTCGTACGCCGAGGTGCTCGAGGTCCGGGCGGGTCGCGTGGCGATGGTGCGCGACTTTCTCGCCGCGGCCACGTCCGAGACGCTGGCCGCGCCGCGCACAAATCCGCACGAACCCGAATGCCCGGAGACCACCCGCTCCTGCCTGCACGTGATCCTCGAGGAGGAGTGGGAGCACCACCGCTATGCCGTACGGGACCTCGACGCGATCGAGGCGACGCCCGACGCCTGAGCCGTCAGCCGGCTCGGCCGGGTACCGCGGCCGGATCGGTGAGTGGCCGGTCGGCCACTATCGCGGCGGGCGCGCCGGTGGCCTCGACGACCTGTTGCGCGTGCGCGTCGGGCAGCAGGTTGAACCAGCGCAGCCACAGCGCGTCCATCCCGTCAGCGGTCGGCGAGCCGTACAACCGCAGCCGCGCCATCCCGCCGTCCGGGTACACGTCGAGTCGCACCTCATCAGCGGGCCGGGCCTGCCCGGTCGCAGCGGGCGGAATCAGGAACCGGTGCCGGGTGTCCGGCTGCAAGCGGGTACGCGGCAGGATCTCGAACCCGGCACCACCGGAACCGTCGGCGGACAGTCCGCGCAGTGACGCGGCGCCGGGTGCGTTGCCCCGGAAGTGGCTGGTGTCCAGCTCGACCAGCCGGATCGTGCCGGGCGCCGCGAGTCGTACCCGCACCCAGTCGTTGCCGTCGTCGCGCCGCCGCGCGGTCTCCCAACCCTCCCCCATGACCTGCGCAAACCCGGGCATCAGCAGGTTGTCCGGCCGCGAGTAGTGCATGTTGCTGCAGTCGACGACGCGGCCACCGTGCTCCAGCGCGGCCAGGTCGAAGGCTCCACCAGCGAGCAGCCGCGGATCCGGCACCGGCTCACCGTGTACCCGAAGCCGGGCCACCCCGCCGTCCGGGTAGATGGACAGCCGGACGTGGGTGAACCGCTGCGGCGCGGTGACGACAAAGGAATTGGCCGCGTCGCCGGCCAACGGCGCCCGCGGTACGACGGTCTCCCACGCAGCGTCGGCCAGCTCCGCCGGCGACGGATACCCCTCCAACCCGCACCCCTCCACCGACGCGAACGGCGGGTAGTTGCCGGTGAAGAACGCGGTGTCGACGATCACGCTCCGCAGCACACCGGGCACCCCGAGCCGCACGATCGCGTGGTCGTGGCCGGACTCGCGCCGCCGCCGGGTCTCCCAGCCGTCGTACACCTGGCCCTTGGCGCCGAAGGTGTGCGGCCGGAACCGCGGCGCCCCGGCGTTGATCAGGTTCTCCCGCTCGGCGAAGAACTCGTCGTTGGCGGCCACGACACTGCCGCCGAGCGCGCGGGAGGCGAGGTCAGGATGCGTGTCGGTCATGGCAGCAGCCGCCCCCGGGGCTCGTCGTCGGACTCGATGACCGCGCCGCGCAACCAGGTCTGGCGCACCACTCCGGCGAGCCGGCGCCCCGCGTACGGCGTGACGGGATGCCGGTGCCACAGCCGGTCCGGGTCGACGGTGAACTCGTCGTCGGGCGCGAGGATCGCGAAGTCGGCGTCGTACCCGATGGCGATCCGGCCCTTGCCGTTGAGCCCGGCGATGCCGGCCGGCCGCGCGGACATCCAGCCGACCACGTCGGTCAGCGGGTGCCCGCGCCGGCGCGCCTCGGTCCACACCACCGCGAACCCGAGCTGCAGCGACGAGATGCCGCCCCAAGCGGCGGCGAAGTCGCCGGTGTCCAGCCGCTTGAGGTCCGGCGGCGACGGCGAGTGGTCGGTCACCACGCAGTCGAGCGTGCCGTCGGCCAGCCCCTGCCAGAGCAGGTCGGAGTTGGCGGCCGGCCGGATCGGCGGGCAGCACTTGAACGGCGTCGCCCCGGCCGGCACCTGCTCGGCGGTCAGCGCGAGATAGTGCGGGCAGGTCTCGGCGGTGATCGGCAGGCCGTCGGACTTGGCCGCCGCGATCAGCGCCAGCGCCGGCGCCGACGACACATGCAGCAGGTGTACGCGCGCGCCGGAGCGCCGGCATTCGTCGATGACCAGCGCGATCGCCCGGTCCTCGGCATCGCTCGGGCGGGACGCCAGGAAGTCCGCGTAGTCCCGGCTGGCCGGCGCGTCCACCAGCGCGGCCGGGTCCTCGGCGTGTACGAGCAGCAGCCCGCCGCAGCCGGCCAGCTCGACCATCGCGGCCCGCAGTCCGGCCGCGTCGAGGTGGCCGAACTCCGGTACGCCGGAGTCAACCAGGAAGCACTTCACGCCGTACACCCCGGCCGCTATGAGCTCGGCGAGCCGGCCGGCGTTGCCGGGCACCGCGCCGCCCCAGAACCCGACGTCCACATAGGACTGTCCAGCCGCGACTTTCCGTTTGAGCGCCAGCGCGGGCAGGTCGACCGTCGGCGGTACCGAGTTGAGCGGCATGTCCACGATCGTGGTCACGCCACCGGCCGCGGCCGCCCGGGTGGCCGTGGCGAACCCCTCCCACTCGGTACGACCGGGCTCGTTCACGTGCACATGCGTGTCCACCAGGCCGGGCAGCAGTACCTCGTCCGGCGCGAGCGTCACCTCCCGGTCCGCCGGCCGGGTCGACTCCAGCAGCTCGATCGCGGTGATCCGACCGCCGGTCACGTACACGCTCGCCGGCCGTTTCGCGTCCGGCAGGACCGCCCGGCGCGCTCTGATCACGAGTGCGTCAGCCACCGGTACCGCCTGAGGCGAGCTTGGTCAGGGACGCGCGATCGAGGCCGGCCTGCTCGGCGACCTCGGTGTCGTCCAGCGCGCCGCAGTCCAGCCCGCGCAACAGGAAGCCGGCCAGCGCGCGGGCGGTCGCCGGCTCATCCAGCACCGCGCCCGACTCGCGCCCCACGTAACCGGCGAGCCGGCCGGACGCGGCCGGCAACCCGTCCCGGTAGAACGCGTAGGTGGCCGCGTACCGGCTGACCAACTGCCCGCCGTGCAGGTCCCAGCCCTGGTAGTAGCCGCGGCCCAGGGAGCGGGTGACCAGCCCGGCGTGCAGTCGCCAGGCCGCGTGTACCGCGCCGGTACCACCGACCGGCAGCACGTTGCTCGACCCGTCCACCACCGGCACCCCGGTACCGGCGGCAGCCACCTGCATCACCGCCTTGGCGTGATCCGCGGCCGGATGGTCGAGCCCCTGGTACGCCGCCGCGATGCCGCACGCGGCCGTGTAGTCGTACGTACCGAAGTGCAGCCCGGCACAGCGACCGCCGGCCGCGTGGATCATCGGTGCGACCGCGGTGATGCCGGCGCTCCCCACGATCGCGGCCGGCAGCTCGATCTGCAGCTCGAACCGGAGCCGGCCGGCGGGCAGGTCGTACACCGACTCGAGCCACTCGCACACCTCGACCATCGCGGTCACCTGGTCGACCTGGCTCACCTTCGGCAGGGTGAACACGAAACCGGTCGGCAGCGCGACCGCGCCGAGCAGCGAGTCGAGGAACATGTCGAGGGTACGAAGGCCACGGCGCCGGGTGGCCGGCTCCAGGCTCTTGATCCGCAGCCCCACGTACGGCGGGCATCCCCCTGCCAGTACCAGCGCGGCCAGGCCGCGGGCACCGCCACACGCGGCCGCGTCCTCGATCGCGTCGGGGCGCGACCCGTACCCGTCCTCGAAGTCGATCCGCAGATCCTCGACCGGTTCCCGGTCCAGTTTCGCGCGCACCCGCGTGTACACCTCGATGGCATGTCGATCGTCGACGCCGGTGGCGTGCGACAGCGCACCGGCGAACGGCGCGTGCGCGGCCATCAGCTCGACCGCCTGCCGGCCCCACTCGACCACGACGTCCGGATGGAACCTGTCCGCCGGCACGTACGCCGTGTGCACCGGTTGGCGCAGGTAGCCGGTGTGCGGAGCGGTGGCCGCGAGGACGGCGTCGGCCGCGGCGAGCCGCTGGTCCAGTGCCGCGAAGCGGTCCTCGGTGAGGCGCGCCATCAGGTCAGCCGCCGACGATGTGCTCGGGGCGGACCGGCGCCCGGGTCAGGTCGAGGCCGGTGGCCGCCCGGATCGCCGCCACGATCGCCGGAGTGGACGAGATCGTCGGCGGTTCACCGACCCCGCGCAGCCCGTACGGCGAATGTGGATCGGCGAGTTCGAGCACGTCGACGTGCATCGGCGGCATGTCCAGGATGGTCGGGATGAGGTAGTCGGTGAACGACGGGTTGCGGATCTTCCCGTCCGCCAACTGGATCTCCTCCATCACCGCGAGGCCCAGCCCCTGGGCGGTACCGCCGTGGATCTGGCCCACCACCGCGAGCGGGTTCACCGCCTTGCCGACGTCCTGCGCGGTGACGATCTCGACCACCTTGACCAGCCCCAGCTCGGTGTCCACGTCCACCGTGGCCCGGTGCGCGGCGAACGCGTACTGCACGTGCGCGTTGCCCTGGCCGGTACGC
The DNA here is from genome assembly GCA_963742715.1 of uncultured Actinomycetota bacterium. Lineage (GTDB taxonomy): Bacteria > Actinomycetota > Actinomycetes > Mycobacteriales > Micromonosporaceae > CAVUMR01. The sequence goes on from CAVUMR010000001.1 coordinate 14,819, forward strand.
GGGTCGATCGGGTACGTCGGCCGGTGCCGCCACTCGACGGTCTCGTCCACCACCTCGTCGCCGAGCAGGTCGACCAGGTCGCCGAGCACTTCACCGGACGCCGCGGTGACCTTGCCGCCCACCAGCGCCAACTCGCCGGTACGCCCCAGCCGCGCGGCGGCCAGTTCCAGGACGCGCGCGCGTACCGCCTGGCAGGCCGCCCGTACCGCGCCACCGGTCACGTACGTCTGCCGGGAGGCCGACGACGAGCCGGCGATCCCACGGCTGTGTCCGCGGTGCGCACGGTCACCCGCTGCACGCCCAACTCGGTACGGGCGATCTGCGCCTGTACGGTGACCAGCCCCTGCCCGACCTCGGCGGCCGCGGTGTGTACCGAGCACCGTCGGCTCGTCGCCGATCACCTCCAGCCGCACCCGCGCGGTCGAGTAGTCGTCGAACCCTTCGGAGAAGCCGACGTTCTTGATGCCGATCGCGTACCCGACGCCGCGCACGACTCCTTCGCCATGTGTGGTGTTGGACACCCCGCCGGGCAGTTCGCGCAGGTCGCCGGGGTTGACCGGGGGCGCGTCCGGGGCGGCCGCGACCCGCCGGAGCAGCTCGGCGACCGGCGCCGGACCCTCGACCACCTGACCGGTCGGCATGGTCGAACCGGTGGTCATCGCGTTCCGGACCCGCACCTCGACCGGATCCAGCCCGAGCGCGGCGGCCAGCTTGTCCATCTGCGACTCGTACGCGAAGCAGGACTGCACCGCGCCGAAGCCACGCATCGCGCCGCACGGCGGATTGTTGGTGTACATCCCGTAGGCGTCGATCTCGACGTTCGGCACCTGGTACGGCCCGACGCCGAGAGTGGCCGCGTTCGCGCACACCGCCGAGGTGGTGGACGCGTACGCCCCGCCGTCCAGCACGATCCGGGCCTTCACGTACAGCAGCCGGCCGTCGGCATCCGCACCGTGCTCGTACCGCAGTACGGCCGGGTGCCGGTGGACGTGCCCGAAGAACGACTCCTCCCGGCTGTACACCATCTTCACCGGCCGGCCGGTACGCAGCGCGAGCAGGCACGCGTGTACCTGCATCGACAGGTCCTCGCGAGCGCCGAAGGCACCACCGACGCCGGCCAGGGTCAGCCGCACCTTGTCGTGCGGCAGCCCGAGGCAGTCGGCGACCTGGTCCTGGTCGACGTGCAGCCACTGGGTGGCGATGTACAGGTCGACGCCGCCGTCCTCGGCCGGTACGGCGAGCCCGGACTCCGGGCCGAGAAACGCCTGGTCCTGCATGCCGACCGAGTACTCGCCGGTGACCACCACGGCCGCCGCGTCGGGATCGATCGCGCTGATTGGTTGGCCGCGGCGGATCGGTACGTGCCGGACCAGGTTTCCGTCCGGATGTACCCGCGGGCTGTCCGGCGACAGGGCCGCCTCGGCGTCGGTGACCGGCTCCTGAACCTCGTAGTCGACGACGATCCGGGCGATCGCGCGACGGGCCGTCTCCGGATGGTCGGCGGCGACGATCGCGATCGGCTCGCCGGCGTACCGCACCTGCTCGGACGCGAGCGCCGGCTGATCCTTGTGCTCCAGCCCGTACAGCTTCTCGCCGGGCACGTCCTCGGCGGTGAGCACCGCGTACACCCCGGGCAGCCGGACCGCGTCGGTGAGGTCGATGCCGGTGATCCGGGCGCGCGGATGCGGGCTGCGCAGGGTGGCACCCCACAGCATGTCGTCGGCCCACATATCGGAGGAGAACGCGAACTCGCCGGCCACCTTCAACGTGCCGTCCGGCCGGGCGGCGCTGTCCCCCACCACCCCGGCGACCGTGGTACCGGTGGTCCGCTGATCGACTGTCATGACGCGCTCCCGTCGGTCAGCCGGCGGCCCGCGGCCCTGGCGGCGGCGGCCAGTTCGGCGCCGGAGGCGCCGCACAGCTCCCCACTGGACACCACCGGCCGGCCGCCGACCAGCAGCAACGCCAGCGGCGCCGGTGGGCCGAGGACGAGTGCGGCGACCGGATCGGCGATGTCGGCGTGGCCGAGCCCGTCGAGCCGCCACAGCGCCAGGTCGGCCAGCTTGCCCGGCTCGATCGAGCCCAGCTCGTCCGCCCGGCCGAGCACCCGCGCCCCACCGATGGTTCCCAGCGCCAGCGCCTGCCGTGCGGTGAGCGCGGTGGGGCCGCCGGCCGCCCGCGCCATCAGCAGCGCCTGGCGCAGTTCCGCGACCAGCTGCCCGGCCTCCTGCGAGGCCGCCCCGTCCACTCCGAGCCCGACCGGTACGCCCGCGGCGAGCAGCGCGTTCGCCCGGGCGATGCCGGAGCCGAGCCGGGCGTTGGAGCTGGGGCAGTGCGCGATTCCGGTACCGGTACGCGCGAGCGCGGCGATCGCCTCGTCGGACAGGTGTACGCCGTGCGCGAGCCACACGTCGCGGCCGAGCCAGCCGAGCCGCTCGGCGTACTCCACCGGGGTACAGCCGAACTTCTCCCGGCAGTACGACTCCTCGTCCACCGTCTCGGCCAGGTGGGTGTGCAGCCGCACCTCCCTGCGCCGGGCCAGCGTCGCCGCCTCGGTCATCAGCCGCGAGCTGACCGAGAACGGCGAACACGGCGCGACCGCGACCCGCACCATCGCGCCCGGTTCCGGGTCGTGGTACCGGTCGATCGCCTCCTCGGTCGCGGCCAGCGCGGAGTCGAGGTCCTCCACCAGCTCGTCCGGTGGCAGCCCGCCGTCCGACACACCGAGGTCCATCGAGCCGCGGCACGGGTGGAACCGCAGCCCGATCCGCGTCGCCGCCTCGATCTCGGCGGCGAACAGGTCACCGGCGCCGCGCGGGAACACGTAGTGGTGATCGGTGCTGGTGGTGCAGCCGGACAGGGCCAGCCAGCCGAGCCCGGCACCGGCCGCCGCCGACACCAGCTCCGCGTCGATCCGGGCCCAGACGGGGTACAACTCACCCAGCCACTCGAACAGGGTCGCCTGCTGCGCGAGTCCACGGGTGATCCACTGGTACAGGTGGTGGTGGGTGTTGACCAGGCCCGGCGTGAGCAGGCAGCCCCGGCCGTCGACCCGGGTGCCGTCGCCGCTGGCCAGCCGCGGCGCCGGGCCGGCACCGACCGCGCTGATCCGGCCGCCGTCGACGATCACGTAACCGGTGGGGTACTCGGCCCCGGCCGCGTCCACCGTGGCGATCGCGCAGCCCTCGATAACGAGCGAGCTCATGCCGCCGCCTCGCTGCGCTCGCTCATGCCGCCGCCTCGCTGCGCTCGCCGCCGTCATGAGGCACCAACGCACTGCGCTTCATGATTCGCTCGCTGCGCTCGCTCATGCCGGTCCCCCGCCCGCCGCGTCGCCGACAGTCCCAGCCGTCCGGCGGGACGCGGCGAGGCGGACCGCGTCCATGATCTTCTCGTAGCCGGTACACCGGCACAGGTTGCCGGCCAGCGCCTCCCGGATGTCCGCGTCCTGGAGTTGACCCCCCTGCTCACGGGCCAGCAGATCGTGTACCGCGACGATCAGGCCCGGGGTGCAGAACCCGCACTGGACCGCGCCGGTCTCCAGGAACGCCTGCTGTACCGGATCGAGCGCGTCATGTCCGGTGCTGGCGTCCGTTCCGGTGCCGAGTCCCTCCACGGTGACGATGTCCCGGCCCTCCGCCTGACCGGCCGCGACCAGGCAGGCGCACACCGACAAGCCGTCCAGGTACACCGTGCAGGAGCCGCATTCACCCTGCTCACAGGCGTTCTTCGAACCGGGCAGGCCGAGCCGCTCACGCAGCAGGTAGAGCAGGCTCTCGCCGGCCCACACGTCGTCGGCCTGCCGCTGCTCGCCGTTGATGGTGCAGTTCACTCTCATGCCATACCTCTTGGTTCGCGACTCCGGGGCTCGCTCCGCTCACTCCTCGCGCTCACGGGCTCCTCCTGTGCTGATCCCAGCACCAGTTCAAGGTGCGGCGGGCCAGCACGGACAGCGCGTGCCGGCGGTAGTCGGCGGTGCCGCGTACGTCGTCGATCGGCGCCGCGGCCGCGGCCACCAGTTCCCCGAACCGTCGCGCGACCGTGCCGCCGACCGGGCTCCGCGACTCCCACGGCAGCTCGGCGGCGAGGAACTCCTCGGCCTCGACCGCCCGGCGCGGGGTCGGCGCGGCCGAGCCGATGCCGGTACCGACCTTCCCCTGCGTGGGATGCAGCGCGAGCGCGAACGAGCACACCGCGATCACCATCGCGTTGCGGGTGCCGATCTTGGCGAACTGCTCCGGCCCGTCCGCCGGGGCAACCAGGAACGCGCCGATCAGCTCGTCCGGTTCGATGACGCTGCGCTTCGGGCCGGTGAAGAACTCCGCCAGCGGTACCGTCCGGCTGCCGCGTACCGAGGCCAGCTCGACCAGCGCGTTTCCGGCCAGCAGTGGCGGGTGCGCGTCCCCGGCCGGGGAGGCCGAGCCGAGGTTCCCGCCGACCGTGCCACGGTTACGGATCTGCGGCGAGCCGACCGTCCGCGCCGCCATGGCCAGCCCGGGCAGCCGGGTGCCCAGTTCGTCGATGATCCGGCGGTACGTCACGCCCGCGCCGATCCGCAGGTGCCCGTTGTCCGGCGCCCACTGGGTCAACTCCGGTACCCGGGTCAGGTCCAGCAGCGCGGGCGGCCGGCGCCGGTCGAAGTTCAGTTCGACCATCACGTCGGTGCCGCCGGCGATCGGCACCGCGTCCGGGTACGCCGCCTTGGCCGCGAGCGCGTCGACCCAGGACGACGGGCTCAGAAACTCCACGGCGCACCCCACGGAAAGTCGGACCCGGGCGCGTCGTCGCGCAGCACCGTGCCCTCGATCAGCCCGTACGGCCGGTCCGCGGCCACGAACACCTCGTTCTGGTTGTCCAACTCGAACGGGCTCAGGTCCACCAGCAGGTGGTGCTTGTTCGGCAGCGAGAGCCGTACCTCGACCAGCTCCGGCCGCGCTTCCAGCACCCGGTGCCCCATCGCGTACAACGTCTGCTGCAGCGACCGTGAGTACGTGTCCACGAACGCCCCGACCAGCGCCTTTCGTGCCTCCACATAGGACTCGCCGAAGTCGGCGTCGGTACTCCCGTGCCGCCAGGCGGCGGTGACCGCGGTGGCCAGGATGCGGTCCTTGGTCTCCGGCAGCGTGGTGTAGCGGTCCTTGGGGTAGCCGGTGAACTCCGAGTCGGTGGAGTTGAGCAGCACCAGGTCGATCAGCCCGGACAGCACCTGGGTCCGGTCGCCGTCGTGGCAGACGGTCGCGGTGCGCACCTCGCCGCCGTCGCGGGCGAACGAGTGCGGGCCGAGCCGGCGCCAGCCGTACTGCTCGAGCTGCACCCGCGCACTGTGGATGGTCGGCTGGCTCGCCACGAAGTGCCGGGCCAGCAACAGCCCGAAGTCCTCGATCTCGCCGACGCCGTGCTCGCGGGCGAACGCGTACACCGTGTTCTTCTGCGTGTCGGTCGGCAGCACCCCGGCGTTGTCGCCGGTCAGGTGGGTGCCGGCCAGGTCGCCGGTGAGCGCGATGGACACGTTGAGGTCGACGACGCGGTGCTGGTCGCCGTCCCGGTCCACCCGTACCAGCCGGGTCTCCGCCTTGCCGTACCGGTTCGGCCCGAGTGTTATCGCCATGTTTTACGACCCTCGATAGGTGCTGTAGCCGTACGGGCTGAGCAGCAGCGGTACATGGTGGTGCCGGTCCGGCTCGGTCACCTGGAAGGCGACGGTCACCTCCGGGAAGAAGCCGGCGCCGGCGAGATAGGTGCCGGTGTCGAAGACCAGCCGGTACACGCCGGCGCTCCAGTCGGTGTCGTCGACCCAGTCGCGCAGCCGGCCGTCGGCGTCGGTGCTGCCGGTGGCCAGCGCGATCCAGTCGTCGCCGTCCCGCCGGTCCAGCCGGACCCGCACTCCGGCCGCGGGTTCGCCCCGCGCCGTGTCCAGCACATGCGTGGAAAGGCTCACGATCACACCTCCGAGCCGGCCGGCGCGGCGCCGCCCGGCGCGGCTTCGGGCGTCGCGAACAGTTTGCGCAGCCGGAGCTGGACGATCTTGGCCAGCTCCGTGCGTACCTCCGCCTGCTCTGCGATCGGGTCGTTGCCCAGCCGGCGGCGGGCCGCGGCGAGCAGCTCGGCCGGACCGAGCCCGGTCGCGCAGATCAGGAACACGTGGTCGAAGCGGTCCTCGTACCGCTGGTTCGCCTCGACCAGCGCGGACCGGACCTCGTCATCGGCCTGCCGCATGCCGGACTGTTCGCCGGCCGACCAGCGCGCCTCCCGGCCGCCGCCGGTGGGCCGGTCGCCGATCCGCGGATGCGCGGCCAGCGCTTTCCCGATCTCCGTCCAGTCCAGTGCCGCCAGTGCGGCGTCGCCCGCGGCGAGCAGGCTGTCCAGATGTGGGTACGGCCGGCCGGCCGCGATCGTCGCGGCCCAGGCCGGCGACGCGCAGCAGGCGCGCAACTCGTGCTCCGCCGCGGCCGGCGGCAACTCGTTGAAGGCGGCAAGCTCCATGGTCGATCCGCCCACCAACCCACCTCCCGCTAGCGCCGCTCGATCCAGTCGAGGCAGTACAGCAGCACCGTACGCACACGTCCTACAGCGCAAACTACGAATCTGACCGGCTCGGCCAGCCCGGCTTTTGTAGGTTCCTACAAAAGCTCGCGTTACGATGACCGCCGGTAGTGCCGGTCGGACGGTCAGGTCCGCAGAGCCAGCGGCCGCCCGTCGCGTCCCCTGCCCGTCACCTGCCGCGCCCCGTGTACCGAGGAGCCGCCGTGCGCCTGCGTGACCTGCTGAACCGGCCCGAGTTCGGGCTGGTACTGCTGGCCGGCGAGGACCAGCTCGACCGGCCGGTACGACGGGTCGCCACCACCGATCTGCTCGACCCGCGGCGGTACCTGTCCGGTGGCGAGCTGGTACTCAGCGGAATGATGTGGCGGCGTACCCCGGTCGACTCCGAGACGTTCGTCGCCGCGCTGGTCGAAGCCGGAGTGGCCGGGCTCGGCGCCGGCGACGCGGCCCTCGGCTCGGTACCGGCCGACCTGGTTTCGGCCTGTGTCCGGCACGGCCTGCCGCTGTTCGAGGTACCGGTCGACGTGTCCTTCCAGACCATCAGCGACGCGACCATCAGCAACGCGACCAGCAACGCGGCCATCGGCGAGGCGGTGGCGCCGACCGGCGGCGGTGACCGCGGTGGTACGGCCGGAGGCGGGCTGAGCCAGCACCGGGCGGTGCTGGCCGCGGTCGCCGACGGCGCCGGCCTGGACGAGCTGTTGTCGCTGGTCGCGGCGGACATCGGCAGCCCGTGCTGGGTGGTCGCCGCGACCGGCCGGGTGCTCGCCGGGGTGGAGCCGCTCGCGGACGGCGTCCGGGACCGGCTCGCCGCCGCCTACCTGACCGCCGAGCGGCTGCCCCGGGTGGTGACCGTGGCGCGCCAGCCGTACTCGTTGTTCGCCGTGCCCAGCCGGCCGGCCAGTCGGTTGGCCGGCTGGTTCCTGGCCGGTGCCGGCGACGCCGGCCGCTGGCCGGACGAGCGGCAGGAGGCGGCGGCCGAGCTCGCCACCCTGCTGTCGCTGTACCGCGCCCGACTCACCGAGAGCCGCCGGGTCGAGCGCCGGCTCGCCGCCGAACTGGTCCGCCCGCTTCTCGCCGACGGCGGCGAGACCGAGATCCGGGCCGGCCTGCTCGCCTGCGGCCTGTCCGAGCAGGACACCTTCGTCGTGGTCGCGCTGAGCCTGACCGGCGCCGGTACGGCCGCGGAGGTGGCGATCGCGGTGGCCGAGGAGATCGCCCGGCCGCTGCCGGTGCGCGCGGCGGTGGCCGGGACCGACGGCTCGACCGGCGGCGGCGGTCCGGCCGGCCCCGGCGGGGCAGCCGGCGGCAGTCCAACCGGCGGGGAGGTGATCGCGGTGTTCGCGGTCGAGCCCGACGCGGCCGCGGGGGTGACCGACGGAGTCGCGGCCGCGGTACAGGCGCTTCGCCCCGGCCTCGCCGGGATGCGACTCGCGGCCGGGGTGAGCGATCCGGTCACCGGGTCGGCGGGACTGCACGGCGCGGTCGAGGAGGCCCGGTACGCGCACCGGCTCGCCACGGCCCGGTCCGGGCGTACCAGCCTGGTGTCCGGCGCCGAGCTCGCGTCCCACCACGTACTGCTCGCCTCGGTGGCGCCGGAGGTGCGCCGGTCATTTCACCGGCGGCTGCTCGGTCCGCTGCTCGACTATGACCGGGCCCACCACGCGAATCTGGTACGAACCCTCGACACGTTCCTGTCGTACTCCGGTTCGTGGACCCGCTGCGCGGAAGAACTGCACGTACACGTGAACACATTGCGGTACCGGATCCGCCGGATCGAACAGTTGACCAACCGCGATCTCACCAGGCTCGATCACCGGGTCGATCTGCTGCTCGCGCTGCGACTCGGCCGGGACGAGACCCGAGACGGGATCAGAGACGCCTAATACGCGCGAAATGTCCGAGCCGTCCGACTGGTTCTACCCCTATCCGGCTGTCTCGGACCTCTATCCGGCGACGACACAACGCCGGTTCAAGTGACGCTGCGAGCATCACTTGAACCGGCGCGTAGGTGCGACACCGTATCCGGAACGGCTGGCGAATCCACTACTCCGGGCACCTGAGCCGTGCAGCAAGGCCGGTACCCGTCACAAGACCGCGAAATAGCGTCTTACCCGGCCTCGGAAGGCGCTTACTCGGTGCGACCGCGTAAGCACTCTCACAGTATCCCGGTGTCGCGGCGGAAAGACCCATCGACGCTTGTCGACTCACCTGGGCGCCGTCGCCGGCCTTCCCGCTTTCCCGACTCCGAGGACGGACTACCGACCTTTACCGGCCGGCTTCTGCTTCGTACTGCTTGACCACATCCTGGGAAATACGGCCGCGCTCGGATACTTCAAGACCCTTGCGCTTGGCCCATTCCCGGATGGCCCGGTTCTGCTCGCGGTCAGTGGTCGCGGGGCCGCTGCCACCGCGTCCACGTGCGGCCTTAGCTGCGTTGCGGCCGAGCCGACGCGCTGCGCCGGTGTACGGCGCGAGTGCCTCACGCAGGGCGGTCGCGTTCTTTTCGGACAGGTCCATCTCGTAGGTAACACCATCGAGACCGAACCGAACAGTCTCGCCCGCCTCGCCGCCGTCCAGGTCGTCGACAAGGAGTAGCTGCACTTTCTGTGCCATTATTATCGCCTTCCGTGAGCAATACCAACTCCGTGCGGCCCACCCTTGGGGACATGCTCGGTGTTGATGTGACCCTAGCTGACGCAATAGTAGTACGCGGAGAATCAATAAGGCGCGCCGGCACCGCGTTACGGCGCAAAGAAAATTCGGCACGCTCGGCCGGAGCGGGAATCATGCCCGCTCAGCACCCACACGTCACCATCATGAACGCCGGGATTATCGCGGACCGCGCACCGCACGGCGCCATGGTCGGTCCCGGGATTATCGCGGACCGGGCGCCCGTCCGATCACCACGCACATGACGCGGATCGCATCGAGATTCCCGACAATGGCGACCGCGACCAGCGCCCAGAGTGGCCTGTCCACAGCGGCGGCCACCGCGCACAGCAACAGCCGCACGTCCCGCCGCAACAGCCGCTGCGGTGCGCCGGGGCTCAGTGCGTTGATATACGGAATGAGCAAAGTCGCGGCTATCGCGGCGAAACCCCAGGGCCAGCCGGTCGATCCCGCCGCCAACACCAGACCGGCGATGACCGCGATATCGGCGTACCGGTCCAGGGTCGTATCGAGCAGTCCGCCGCGCCGGGACACCCGCATGCTGAGCCGGGCGATCTCGCCGTCCACCCCGTCGAGCGCATTGCCTATCTGAATCAGCAGCGCACCGGCGATCAGCCACCACCTGCTGCCGACCGCCACGACACCGGCGCCGAGGACGGTCAGTCCGAAGCTGGCGAGCGTGAGCATGCTCGGGGTCAGCCGCGGCCGGTGTACCAGCAGCATGGTCACCGGTCGGGACAGCGGCCGGTTCAGGTACCTGGCCACCAGCCCGTCGGTCCGCTTCGGCCCGTACCGCTGCCAGAGCAGGCGCTCCACCCGGGGTACCTCGGCGGCGGTACGCACCGGCGCCGCCAGTCCGGCCGGTTCGGTGTACACCGCGCCAGCCAGGCCACCCGGCCCGTGGTCGACCACGGTGTCCAGCCACGCCGGCTCGACGATCGCGAGCCCGGTACGCCCGGCCAGCACGGCCGCGCCCGGCGTGTCCACCAGCGCCCGCACCGTCTCCACGTCGAAGACCAGCTGGTCCGGTACGACCAGCAGCCGGCCGTGAGCCTGATCCGCGACCGCACCGAGCGACAGCGCGTCCGCGTCGACCACCTCGACCGGCAGCCGTTGCGCCAGCCGTACCGTGGCCGGCTCATCGGTGATCACGACGATCCGGTCGATGCCGGCGGCGCGCAGCACCCGGGTGGTCCGCTCCAGCAGGCTGATGCCGCCGAGCCGGGTGGTCGCACCGGGCGGACCGGCACCACCGGCGAGCACCACGGCGCCGGCCGGCTCGGTACCGGGGTCCGCGGGAAACGCCGCCCCGGTCCCCCGTGCCCCCAGCCGTTCCGCCCCGACCGCGGTGCGGTCCGCGTTGCCGCGACTGACCCGCGGCTTCGGCACATCTGCATGCGTCATTGCCCACCCCGACTGTCCCGGGCGCCGACGGCTGCCGATCCACCCCGCCTGGCGCACGCCCGGTCCGCCCCGATGCTGACACACCCGGTGGGATCAGGCTCGGTTATGCACAGGCGCCGACCGGGGTGGTCAGCCGGGCATCGTCTCCCCGCCGAGCGGGGCGAGCACCTCTCCGGTGTAGTACGACGACAGCCGCTCGCTGGCGAAGAACACGTACGACGGCGCGATCTCGTCCGGCTGGGCGGCCCGCTTCATCGGTACCTGCTCGCCGAACTTCTCCACCCGGTCCTCGTCGAAGGTGGCCGGGATCAGCGGGGTCCACACCGGCCCGGGCGCGACGCAGTTGACCCGGATCCCGCGCTCGGTCAACGACTGCGCCAGTGCGTACGTGAAGGCGATGACCGCGCCCTTCGTGGCCGAGTAGTCGAGCAGCGTCTTGTTGCCGCGCAGCCCGTTCACCGACGCGGTGTTGATGACGGCTCCGCCGTCGGGCAGGTGCCGCAGCGCCGCCTTGGTGACCCGGAAGAAGCTGTCGATGTTCACCGCGAACGTGTGCCGCCACTGCTCGTCGGACAGCTCCTCCAGGGAGTCCACCGGCGACTGGTAGGCCACGTTGTTGACCAGAATGTCCAGCCGGCCGAGCTGTTCGACGGTCTGCCGGACCACCTGCTCGCACTGCGCGGCGTCGCCCAGGTTGCCGGGCAGCAGCACGCACCGCCGCCCTTCGGCCTCGACCACCCTCTTGGTGTGCTCGGCGTCGTCGTGCTCGGTCAGGTACGCGATCGCGACATCGGCGCCCTCTTTGGCGAACGCGGCCGCGACCGCCCGTCCGATCCCGGAGTCTCCTCCGGTGATCAGCGCGACGCGATCGGCGAGCAGCTCCCGCCCGGCGTAGCCGCGCATCTCGTCGTGGGGCTCGGGCTGCATGTCGCCGGTCGAGCCGGGATACCCCTGCTCCTGACCGGGCGGTGTCTGGCTGTCGGACATGGCAGCCGGCTACCCCGGCCGTGACCGGCTGAAACGATCTTCACGGTTTTTCCGAATGCCCGTCCGGGTACGGCCGGAGCCAGGATGCTCGTGGCTACCGGTCGTTGTGTCGCGTACCGGACAGCGCGCTGTTCGGCCGGTACCGGTCCCACGATGATTCCCGGCCGGGGCTGGGTACGTAAAACGATTGTCGGTGTGTGTTCTCCGGAGGTGATCATGGGCGGCTCCGCCCCGATGGCGACCATCGAGACCGATATTCCGGCCCGGCTCGACCGGCTGCCGTGGTCCCGGTGGCACTGGCTTGTCGTCCTCGGCCTGGGCACCGTGTGGATCCTCGACGGGCTCGAGGTGACGATCGTCGGCGCGATCGCCCCCAGGCTGTCCGAGCCCGGTAGCGGGCTGGAACTCTCGGCCGGAGACGCCGGCCTGTCCGGTGCCATCTACGTGGTCGGTGCCTGTTTCGGGGCACTGTTCTTCGGCTGGCTCACCGACCGGCTCGGTCGCAAGAAGCTTTTCATGATCACTTTGATCGTGTACCTGGTGGCCACGGTCGCGACCGCGTTCTCGTTCGCGCCGTGGTTCTTCTTCGTCGCCCGGTTCTTCACCGGAGCCGGTATCGGTGGCGAATACTCCGCCATCAACTCGGCCATCGACGAGCTGATCCCGGCCCGGGTACGCGGCCGCGTCGACCTGATGATCAACGGCTCGTACTGGCTGGGCACGGTCGCCGGCGCGCTGCTGTCGGTGGTACTGCTCGATCCGAATCTGTTGCCGTCCAGCGTCGGTTGGCGGATCGCATTCGCGCTCGGCGCGGTACTGGGCCTGGCGATTCTGCTGGTCCGGCGGAACGTACCGGAGAGCCCGCGCTGGCTGTTCATCCACGGTCGCAACGACGAGGCGAACCGGCTGGTCGCGGAGATCGAACGGCAGGTGAGCGACGACGAGTCCGAGCCGCTGGACGAGCCGGAGGGCACCATCCGGATCCGGCAACGGCAGTCCATCGGTTTCGGGCTGATCGCGCGTACCGCGCTGCGTGACTATCCGCGCCGGTCGGTACTGGGATTGGCGCTGTTCATCGGCCAGGCGTTCCTGTACAACGCGACCCTGTTCACGTTCACCACCATCATCGTGACGTTCTTCAAGGTGTCGTCGAACAGCGCGCCGCTGTATCTGGCCGTGTTCGCGGTCGGCAACTTCTTCGGCCCGATCGTGCTCGGGCCGTTGTTCGACACCGTCGGCCGGCGCAAGATGATCAGCTTCTCGTACCTCGGCTCCGGGCTGCTGCTCGCGATCACGGCCTGGCTCTTCTCCGCCGACCTGCTCACCGCGCTCACGTTGACGCTGGCGTACGCGGTGGTGTTCTTCCTCGCCAGCGCCGGTGCGAGCGCGGCGTACCTGACGGTCAGCGAAATCTTCCCGATGGAGATGCGGGCGCTCGCCATCGCGTTCTTCTACGCGATCGGCACCGGCGTCGGCGGCATCATCGGACCGCTGCTGTTCGGCGCGTACGCCGAGAGCGGCAGTGCAAATAAGGTGGCGTTCGGATTTCTGATCGGCGCGATCCTGATGGCCCTGGCCGGGCTGGTGGAGCTGGCCCTTGGCGTGGATGCCGAACAGCGCTCGTTGGAGGACATCGCCGAGCCGATCAGCGCGACCGAAGCCGCCGCCGACGAGGGCGGGGACGGACCGGACGAGGACGGGCCGTCCGGGACCGACCGCGACGGGCAGGCGCCGGTGCCGGCCGGTGCCGGGCCGGCCGCCGCGCTGGCGGCGGCCGCGGCCGGACGGGGTCGGGGGCGCTCCCCGCGCCGGATCTGGTCGCCGATGATCGGCGCGACCGAGTACCCGGACACGCAGCGCCAACTCGACCGCGAGGTGGACGCGATCGTCGCGATGATCCAGCACGGCGGGGTGCTGCCGCGGCGGCAACTCGCCGAACGTCTGCAGGCGCACCGCTGGGGTCCCGGCCGGTTCGTCGCGGCGGTGCGGTACGCCGAAGCCACCGGCCGGATCGAGCGCAGCGGCGGCGCGTACACCCTCGGGCCCCGGGAGACCTCCGGCCCGTCCCGCGAGAGCGCGCCGGAGTAACCGCGAGCCCGCAGGCCAGGCTGGCGCACGTAGCCGACGGTGGGGAACCGACCGCGGCTACTTGCGGCGGGGGGTCGTCATCAGGCCGTCCAGGAAGTACCGCTGGGCGGCGAAGAAGATGAGGATCATCGGCACGGTGGCGATCACGCTCGCCGCCAGTACGAGCTCCCACTGCGCTTCGCCGCCCTGACCGAACCGGTCCAGCACCGCCTTCAACCCCCGGGGCAGCGTGTACAGGTTCGGATCGCGCAGGTAGATCAGCGGCTTCATCAGCTCGGTCCAGCTCGTCTTGAGCTCGAACACGAACACGACGAGCAGCCCGGGGCGGGCCAGCGGCAGCGCGATCGAGCGGAACATCCGCAGATAGCTCGCACCGTCGAGCTGCGCGGCCTCGAACACGTCGCGCGGCATGCTCAGGAAGAACTGCCGCAGCAGGAAGATGTAGAACGCGGAGCCGAACAGGTTCTGCGCCCACAGCGGTACCTGGGTGCTCTCCAGTCCCAGCGCGTGCCACTCCAGGAACACCGGCACGATGGTCACCGCGGTGGGCAGCATCATGGTCGCCAGTACCAGCCCGAACAGCGGCCGCCGGGCGGGAAACCGGAAGTGGGCGAAGCCGAACGCCACGAACGCGCTGGACGCGGTCACCGTGATCGCCGCCGCCAGGCCGACGATCACGCTGTTGCCGAGCCACAGCAGCATGGGCACCTTTTCCCACACCGTGACGTAGTTCTCCGGCGCGAACGGCCGGGGCAGCAGCGCGTTGTTGAACACGTACGCGCGGTTCTTCAGCGAGGCGCTGACCAGCCACACGAACGGGTACAGGAACAGCACCGTCATGACCGAGAGCCCGAGCAGTGCCAGCCACGGCGGCCGCCGGCGGCGCGGCTTGGCGGGGAGGTCCACCGGCTGACCGATGGCCAGGCGGGTGAGGTCCGGCTGCGCCACCGCGATCACTCCCCCTCGTAGTAGACGTACCGGTTGCTGACCTTCACCTGTACCGCCGTGATCGCGACGATCACGAGGAACAGGATCCAGGCCAGCGCGGACGCGTATCCCATGTGCAGGAACTGGAAGCCCTGCTGGAACAGGTAGATGACGTAGAACAGGGCGGCGTCACCCTCGCTGGAGCGGGTGTTGCCGACGCCGAAGAACATCGAGTACGCCTCGGTGAAGGTCTGCAGTGAGGCGATCGTGTTGACGATCAACGTGAAGTAGATGGCGCCGCTGATCATCGGCAGGGTGATGTGCCGGAACTGCTTCCAGCCGCCCGCGCCGTCCAGCCGGGCCGCCTCGTAGAGGTGCGGCGGTACGCCCGCGAGCGCGGCCAGGTAGATGATCACGGTGCCGCCGACCTGCCACGCCATCATCACCACCAGACCCGGCTTGATCCAGGTCGGGTCGGTGGTCCAGTTCGGACCGTCGAAGCCGAACCAGCCGAGCACCTCGTTGATCAGGCCGGTCTGCCCGTTGAGCAGGAGCAGGAACATCGCGGCCAGCGCCACCGGCGGGGTCATCACCGGCAGGTAGGCGACGGTACGGAAGAACCCACCGGCCCGGCCGTGCCGCAGGATGAGCATCGCGATCGCGAGCGACAGGACGAGCTGAAGCGGTAGGTGCAAGGCGGTGTAGAAGGCCGTGTTCCACAGCGCGGTGGCGACCTTCGGGTCGTGCACCAGCTCCCGATAGTTGTCGGTGCCGACGAACCGCGGTGAGTTGATCAGGTCGTAGTCGGTGAACGACAGGATCAGGCTCGCCACCATCGGCCCGGCCGTGAAGATCAGAAAACCCACCAGCCAGGGGCTCAGGAAGATCAGTCCCCACCGCGCCTCGCGGGAGGCCGCTCCGGACCGCTTGGCCGGTCGCGGCCCCGGGGTGGCGCCCCGGGGCCGGGACTGCTGGGTGAGCTCGCTGCCAGGCTCCCCACCTGCCACGACGCTGGTCACGGCGGCCTACTTCGAGGCCTTCTGCAACGCCTGGGTCGCCTCCGCCTGCGCCTGTCTGAGCGCCTGGGCGGGGGTCTGTCGTCCGGTGAGCACCCGGTTCACCGCTGCCTCCATGGCGGCGTTGATCTCCTGTCCGGCCGGCGAGGCGGGCAGCGCGAACGCGGTGTCCTGGATCGACCGCGCGACCTCGACGCCGGCGTCGATGAGCTTGCTCTTACCCGGCTGGTACACGTCGGAGAAGATCTTGTCGTCCGCTTCCTTGTTCCCGGTGAACGTGCCGGTGTAGACGCCGCCCTTCTTCTCCACCGCCGCCTTGCGGGCCCGGGCCGCGGCGACCCAGCTGTCCGTCGAGGTCATCGAGGCGATGAACGAGCACGCCTCGTCGACGTGCTTGGCGCCCTTGGGGATCGCCCAGGCCAGCCCGGTGACGAGGCTGATCGGCTCGCCCTGCCGGTCGGTGAACGGCGTGACGCCGAGATCGACGTTCGGCGAGGCGTCGGCGAGCGCGTTGATCCGCCAGTTCTCCCACGGGCTGGCGCCGATCTGGTTCTGCGCGTATTCGTTCTTGGCGCCGAACACGTCGAAGCTGTCCCGGAACGCCTTGAAGTTCGCCCAGCCACCCTGCGCCTTGATCAGGTTGGCGGTGAACGTCAGCGCTTCGACCACCTTCGGGTCGTCCATCGAGACGCTCTTGCCGTCGTCGCTGATCAGCTGGCCGCCGTTGGCGCGCACCCACATCGGCAGGAACTCGGGGATCTTCGGGTCGAAGCCGATCCTGGTCGGCTTGCCGCCGGAGACCTTGGCGAGCCGGGCGCTGGTCTGCGCGAGCTTCGTCCAGTCGGTGGTGCTCACGTCGTCCGGGCGCAGACCGGCCTGCTTGACCGCGGTGTTGTTGACGAGCAGTACCCGGACGATGGCGAAGTCCGGCAGGCCGTAGACCTTGTCCTGGTACGTCACCTGGTCGACCGCGGACTCGCGGAAGTTACCGAGGTCGACATTCTCGGACTTGACGCAGCTGTCGAGCGGCTGGATCGCGCCGCTGGCCGCGTACGTGCCGATGTAGTTGCGTTCCATGTAGACCACGTCCGGTGGGCTGCCGCTGGCGACCGCGGACAGGAACTGCTGCTGGTCGAAGCCACCTTCGTTGATCTTTACCTTGATGTCGGAGTGCGCCTTCTTGAACGCGTCCACCCGCGCGGTGGCGTTCTCGTCCGGCAGGCCGAAGCCCATCGTGCTGATCGACTTCGAGCCGCCGTCCGAGTCCGACGAGCCGACACCGCCGCAGGCGGTGAGAGCCAGTAGTGCCGCGAGCGTGGCGGCAAGCGCGGTACGGCGAGCGATCATCATTCCGGTCCTCCCCCTCGTGAACCCTCGGTGTCCTCTGCCCCGTTCCGGATCCCGTCACACCTCGCTACCGCATTTTGTTGTCTACAGGCAAGAGATCGGCTCTACCCGCGCCGGGGCAGCCGGCTGATCTGCGGTCCGGCCGGCTCGGTCGGCTCGGGGCCGGCCTGCGCCTGCTCCACCTGAGCGGCCATGCCAGCCACCGTCGGCGCCTCGAACAGCGCCCGGATCGGCAGCTTCACCCCCAGCTGCTTGCGTACCCGGGCGATGAGCTGCACCGCGACCAGCGAGTTGCCGCCCAGGTCGAAGAAGTCGTCGTCGGCGGCCACCCCGTCCGCGCCCAGCACGTCGCCCCAGATGCCGGCCAGCGCGACCTCCAGCTCGGTGCCCGGCGGAGTGCCGTCGACCGGCCCGGGCGACCCGGTGCCGGTGCTCTCGGCGGGCTGCTCGGCCAGCGCCTCGCTGGTCACCTCCCTGATCCCGGCCAGCACCCGCTCGATCGGCGTCACTCCCACCAGGACCTGCGGCCCGAGATCGACGGCGAGCAGCCGGCGGAACGCCTCGGCACCCTCCGCCGGCAGGATGCCCGGCCCCTGGTCGGCGACGGGACCAGCCTCGGGGGTACCGGCCGGAGCCGCGCCGGTGGCCGCGGCCGGAGTCTCCTGTACCGCGCTGCTGACCGCGTCCGTGTCGATCCGGCGCAGGACGAAGTCGGTGATCTCGACCAGCGCCTGACCGGTCTCGTCGTACAGCGTGAGATCCGCGCCGATCACCTCGTCGGTACCGGAGTCCCGGTACCGCAGGTGGCTGTAGAACCGGGACGGCAACGGTCCCCGGACGAGCAGCCGGCCGTAGCCGAGCGGCAGGTACGAGCCGGTGCCGCCGCGGCCGTGCCCGAACGAGGTGGCCACGTCGAGCAGCGCGGGGTGCAGGCCCC
Organism: uncultured Actinomycetota bacterium; assembly: GCA_963742715.1. Taxonomy (GTDB): domain Bacteria; phylum Actinomycetota; class Actinomycetes; order Mycobacteriales; family Micromonosporaceae; genus CAVUMR01. The sequence goes on from CAVUMR010000001.1 coordinate 32,741, forward strand.
ACTGGTCCAGCTCGTCCGACACCTGTGCCGGTGCCTCGATCAGCGCGAGTTCCTCGGCCGGCCCCAGGTGTACCTCCCGCATGGCGTCCCAGCGCGGGCCGAAGAACAGCACGCCGGCGTGGCCGCGCATGTGCTGGAGCCGCTCGACCGCGGTACCGCGGGCCCGGATCGCGGCCAGCTCGGTGGTCGGCGCCGCACCCGCCGGTACCCGGGCACCGCTGCCCCGTACGTGCACCCGGTGGCCGCCGCCCGACGTGCTGGACAGCTCGAACTCCAGGTCGTCGTCCAGCCCTGGCGTGAACGTGACCCGGACCTGCGCGGTGCTGCCGTCCGGTACCGACAGCGGCTCGATGAACACCACGTCCCGCAGCTCGATCGCGGTACCGGGGCTCCCCGGCAGGGTCTCGGCCAGCGCCTGCCGCACCGTCTCCAGGTGGCCGGTGCCGGGCAGCACGGGGGTACCGGCGATCCGGTGCTCGTCGAGCACCCAGTGGGTCGCCGCCCCGATCTCGCCCTCGCACCAGGTCAGGCCGGCACCGGTGGCCGGCTGGCGGCTGGTGATGACCGGGTGCGCGACCGGCTCCGGCGGCGGGCCGTCGGTGGTCGTACCGCCGGTCGCCACGGCGCCGGCGATCGCCACGGTGGCGGGGCCGGTGGCGTCGTCGCGGATCCGGTCGGCCGCCGCCCACAGTGCCGACGGCGCGGCCACCTCGGCGGCCATCCCGACCTCCAGCCAGGCGCCCCAGTCGATGGAGATGACCCGGCCGGACCAGCCGTGGTCGCCGCGCGCGTACGAGTCGAGGAACGAGTTCGCCGCGCAGTAGTCGACCTGCCCGAACCCACCGGCGACCGCGGTCACCGACGAGCACAGCGCGACGAAGTCGACGTCGAGGTCGCCGAACGCCTGGTGGAGCGCGAGCGTACCGGCCAGCTTCGGCGCGATGACCTGCTCGGCGGCCGCGCGCTCCTTCACCTCGGCCATGCCACCGCCGGGCACCCCGGCCGCGTGCACGATCCCGTCCAGGCGGCCGAACCGCTCCAGTAGCTCGTCGCGTACCCGGCGCAGGTCGGTCGCGCTGGTCACGTCGGCGGCCGGTACCAGTACCTGCGCCCCGGCCCGCTCCATCCGCCGGATCGCGGCGATGGCCCGACCGGTGCGCCCACCGGTGCCGTGCTCGGACAGGTACCCGTCCCAGTCCTCCCGGGCCGGCAGCCCGGAACGGGCCAGCAGTACCAGCCGCGCGCGTACCCGCTGGGCCAGATCCTCCGCGATCGTGATGCCGATACCGCCGAGGCCACCGGTGATCAGGTACGTACCGCCGTCCCGCAGGCCGGCGTTGTCGTCCGCCGACTCGCGCAGTGGCGTCGGCTGGAAGTCCGGCCGCCAGCGCTGGCCGGCGCGCAGTGGTACCACCGGCTCGTCGGCGGTACGCCCGAGCTCGGCCAGCAGGGCACGCAGTTGCCGCGCCGGCGGGTCGGCCGGATCCAGGTCGATGTGCCGCACCGGCAGCGAGTCCAGTTCCAGCGGTACCACCCGGGCGATGCCGGCGACGGTGGCGTGCTCCGGGCGTACCACGTCGTGCCCGGTCACTCCGATCGTGCCGGTGGTGACCGCGTCGAGCCGCACGGCACCGGGGAGCTGCGCGGCGGCGACCGCCTGGGTCAGGTACAGCAGGCTGTAGAAGCCCAGGTCCTGCGCGGCGGCGACGGCCAGCGGGTCGTGCCCGGCGGGTGCCCCGGCCAGCGGCCAGGCGTGTACCACCCGCTCCGGCGCGGTACCCGCGGCGACCAGGTCGGCCAGCAGCGTGTCGTAGTCGGCCCGCTCGGCCGGCCGGATCGTGATCGTGTCGGCGTCCCGCTGGTACGACGCGCCGGCGCGGACCTCCACGACAGAGGTACCGCCCGCGCGCAACGCCTCGACGAGTCCGGCCGCGACCGGGTCGTCCGCGCTGAAGACGAGGCAACGACCCAGGTCCGCGGTGGGCCGTACCGGCACCGGCGCCGCTTCGGGGCGCCAGCTCGGCACGGTGAACCAGTGCGGCAGCGCGAGTGGCCCGGTGGCCTCCGGCCGGGTGGGCGTGCCCGCGACCTCGGTGTCCGGGTCGACCCAGTAGTACACCCGCTCGAACGGGTATGTCGGCAGCGGTACCCGGTTGCCGGTCCCGCCCAGGCTGGGCAGCGGTACGCCGGCCGCCCACAGCGCCCCGGCGGCGGCCAGAACCGTGGACAGGTCGCCCTGCTTCTCGGTCGGCCCCGGCAGGCTGTACAGCGGTGCCGCGTCCTTGGGGGTCTGCATCCGCGCGAGCCCGGCAAGTTGCCGCCCCGGCCCGCACTCGAGCAGCAGCCACCTGCCCTCGCTGGCCAGCAGGGTGCCGACGCAGTCGCCGAACCGGACCGCGTGCCGCAGGTGCCCGGCCCAGTACGACGGATCCGTCGCCTGCTCCGTGGTCAACCAGTCACCCGTGCGGTTCGACACGATCGGCAGCACCGGTGCCTGCCTCGGTACCGCCGCGACCAGCGACCGGAACTCGTCCAGGATCGGATCCATCATCGGCGAGTGGAACGCGTGCGACGTACGCAGCACCTTCGCCCCGATGCCGTCCGCCTTCAACGCCTGCTGGAACGCCTCGACCAGCTCCGTCTCGCCGGCCACCACACAGGTACCGGGACCGTTCACCGTCGCGATCGACAGACCCTCCGGCAGCCTCGCGGAGATCTCGTCCTCACCGCGCTGCACCGCCACCATCGACCCGGCCGGCAACGACTGCATCAACCGGCCACGCGCCGCCACCAACCGCACCGCATCCTCGACCGTGAACACCCCGGCCAGCGTCGCCGCGACGTACTCACCGATCGAATGCCCCACCAGCGCCGCCGGCGACACCCCCCACGACAGCCACAACTTCGCCAGCGCGTACTCGATCGTGAACAACGCCGGCTGCGTCAACGCCGTCTGACCCAACTCCGCGTCCGCGGCCGCCCGCTCCTCGTCCGAACCGGTGGCGAACAGCAGCGCGCGCAGGTCCCGACCCAGCTCCGCCGTCAACACCGACGCGCACTCGTCCACCGCCGCGGCGAACACCGGCTCCTGCGCGTACAACTCCGCACCCATGCCGGCGTACTGCGAACCCTGCCCGGAGAACATCAGCGCGACCTGCGGCGGCGTCGCTCCGGCGATCCCGCGCAGCGGGCGCTTCTTGTGGCGCAGCGCCGCCGCCGCATCGGTCAGGTCGCTGGCCACCACCGCGACCCGGTGGGCGTGCTGGCGGCGGCCGACCCGCAGCGTGTGCGCCACGTCGGCCAGGTCCAGGTCGGGATGGTCCGCGAGGTGCCCGACCAGCCGGTCCACCGCCTTGCCGAGCGCGGCCTCACTCCGCGCGGACAGCTGCACCAACTCCGCCGGCCGCGGCGCCCGCCGTGGCCGGTCGAACACCGGCGCCTCTTCCAACACCACGTGCGCGTTCGTGCCACCGATGCCGAACGAGCTGACCCCGGCCCGCCGGGGCGCGCCGTCGGTCTCCCACTTGGACAACGTGGCGTTGACGTAGAACGGACTGCTGTCGAAGTCGATCGCCGGGTTCGGCTCGACATAGTTCACCGCCGGCGGCAGCATGCCGTTGCGCAGCGCCAGCGTCGTCTTGATCAGCCCGGCGATCCCGGCCGCCTGGCTCAGGTGACCGATGTTGCCCTTGACCGAGCCGAGCCCGCACCAGCCGGTCTCCTCGGTGCCCATCCCGTACGCGCGGGACAGCGCCGACACCTCGATCGGATCACCCAGCGACGTCCCGGTGCCGTGCGCCTCCAGGTAGGTGATCGTGCGCGGGTCCACGCCCGCCATCGCGAGCGCCTGCGCGACCACAGCCGCCTGGCCGTCCGCGCCGGGCGCGGTGAAGCCGACCTTCGCCGAGCCGTCGTTGTTGATCGCGTTGCCGAGCAGTACCGCCCGGATCGTGTCGCCGTCGGCGATTGCGGCGGACAGCGGCTTGAGTACGGCGATGCCACCACCGCTGCCCCAGACGGTGCCGGCCGCCTTCGAGTCGAACGGCCGGCAGTGCCCGTCCGGCGACTCGACGCCGCCCTCCTCGTACAGGTAGCCGTTGTTCAGCGGCATCTCGATGCACACGCCGCCGGCCAGCGCCATGTCGCACTCGCCGTTGCGCAGCGCCTCCGCGGCCAGATGCGTGGCGACCAGTGAAGTCGAACAGGCGGTGTGCAGGCTGACGCTCGGTCCGCGCAGGTTCAGCTTGTACGAGGTGAACGTGGTGACGTAGTCGGGCAGGTTGCCGTTGGACACGAACATCCGGCCGGACGACTCGAACACCCGGCTGTTGTGCCGCACGTTCGTCCACAGGTACTTGTCGCCGCCGGTACCGCCGTACACGCCGATGTCACCGGGGTACTGGTCCGGATCGTACCCGGCGTCCTCCAGCGCGGTGTACGCCAACTCCAGGAACAACCGGTGGTGCGGATCGGTGACCTCGGCTTCCCGCCGCCCGATGCCGAAGAACGCCGCGTCGAAGTACTGCGGTTGGTCGAGCACCGGTGCCGCCGGTACGAACATCGGGTCGTCCACGTCCTGCTCGGGCACCCCGGCCGCGAGCTGGTCCTCCCGGCTGAAGAACGTGACCGACTCCACGCCGTCGACGAGGTTCTGCCAGAACTCGTCGACGTTGCCGGCACCGGGCAGCCGGGCGGCCACGCCGACGATCGCGATCGGCTCTACCGCGTCGTCCTGCAGTGCGGCGTACTCGGAACTGGTCACCGTCGACCTCCTCGTCAACCGGGCGTCGCGCTGCCCGGGTAAAGCCTTCAGTTGCTGGTATCGGCTGTCCCCGCCGGCATCGGGTCGCGGACGTGCAGCCGCAGCTCCGAGGTGTACCGGCGGCCCTCGGCGTCGGGTACCCAGGCGTGCTCCGGTCCGGGCAGCGCCTCGGTGAGTACCAGCGCCACCTCGCCGCCGTCGGCGTCCCGGGCCGAGCGCAGCATCGCGACGAACATCGCGACCAGCAGTGGACTGGTGAAGTCGAGGTAGCACGGCTTGGTCTCGTCCGCGAGCTTGAAGAACACCCGGTCCGGCAGGCCCAGTCGCCGCTGCCACTGCCGCGCGGCCAGGAAGTACCGGGCCTGCGACTCCAGGTACGGCTGATGCATGACGTTCTCCACCGACAGCACCCCGGTACCGGCGACCGTGGTACGCCAGGTCTCCCGCGCCACCACCAGCCGGTCGATGGTGATGCGGGGAGTGTGCTCGGCGGCGCCGACCAGCTTGAACGCGTCCGCGGTGTGGATGGCGAGCAGCTCACCGAACGCCTCGGCCAGCGGCCACTCCCGCCCGTCCGGGGCGTGCACTGCCAGCCGCCCGTCACCGGTCGGCGCGACGGTCGGCGTGGTGACCGGCAGCAGCCGATCCCGTGGCGCCCCGGGTGACGGGGCGAACGCCAGCACCGTGTCGGTCTCGTCGTCGAGATAACGGCAGACCCGTCCGGTGTACCGGGGCCAGTCGGCCGGATATTGCAGGATCAGCCGCGACGGGCCGACGTCGGCGTGCAGTGCCGAACGCAGCCGGTCCGGCTCCGGGTGCCGCAGCGCGAACACCGCCGAGTCGAGCGTCGGCCAGGCCGCGTGCAGCTCGCCGAGCACCGCGAAGAAGTCCCCGGCCGCCAGCTCGGCCGCGCTACCGGCGCACAGGTGCAGGTCCGGACTGTGCAGCCGGGCCTGCGACCAGCCCGGCCGGTCGGCCGGAAACACCTCGGCGACCCGCTCGGCCAGGTCGGCCGCGTGCAACGTGACCCGGCGCTGCCCCGGCTCCACCCGGTCGAGGGCGAACAGCGTGGCCCACCGGCCGATCAGCTCCGCCGACACCCGGTCGGCCGGCCGCTCACCGGTGCCGAACAGCAGCCCCTGCGCCAGGTACCACAGGTCGGCCAGCGGTACCTCGGCCGTGCCCAGTTCGGCGGCGAGTTCGTCGTACAGCCCGCGCAGCGCCTTCTCGTACTCGCCGACCACGGCCACCGACAGCCACCGGGACGCCTGCAGCAGGATCTCCAGCGGCCCGGCCAGCGCGGCCAGCACCGGCGCACCGATCACCACGTCGAGGTCCCGGCTGGTGTCCTCGTAACAGAGCGCGCGACCGGCGTACATCTCGCCGCCGCGCCGGCGCGGATCCGCCCCGGTGACCGCGGTGAACTCGACGTCCAGCTCGGCGAGGGCGGCGCGCAGTACGGCCGGATCGCCGGCCGCGGCCGCCACCCGGTCGCGGGCGGACGTGATCCGGTCCAGCCCGGCGAGTGCCCGGTCCCGTACCGCCGGCTCCTCGATCGCGGCCAGCCGGTCCCGCAGTACCGCTTCCGCGTCCGGGCTGACCGGCAGGTCCGCGTCCCAGCTCAGTACCCCGCGCTCGGCGAGCCGGTCCAGGATCAGGTACGCGTCGGACTCCTTGCGTACGCCCGAGTCGGCGTCGGCCACGAGGGCCCGGGCTACCAGCGCCGCGGGCCGCCCGTCGCAGGCCGCCAGTACCGCCGCCTCGGTCGGGTTGACCGGCACCGGTGGCAGCGCCGGCCGCCGCACCTGCCCGTCGGCCAGCGTGAGGTGCGCGTGCAGCAGCGGCGGGAACCACGGGTGTACGTCCGGATCAGCGGCGAGCCGGTCGGCGTACGCGGTGACCGCCCAGTGTTCGAGATACGTGGTGCGGTCCCGCAGCAGCCGCGGGCCGGGGGTCACCTGTACCGCCGGCGCGTCCGGATCGATCGTGATCCAGGTGTTCGGACCGAAGAAGCCGATCGTGTCGTTCTTGGCGCAGTAGCGCTGCCAGTACCGCACCGCCACGTACTCCCGGCCGCGGCGGCGACGATCCAGCGGCTTGTCCGGGTCGCTGCGGATCAGCCCGTCGATGGCGTGCAGCGCACCGGGGTTCTGCCAGGTGATCGCCTCCACGAACCGCGGGTCGGCGGCGATGTCCCGCAACTGCCGACGGCCGACCCGGCGCGCCTCCGCGTACACCGCGAGGTAGGACTCGAGGTCGCGTTCACCGTCGAGGTGCCCGTCCGCGGCCGCGGCACAGTCCGGGGCGGCGAGCGAGGCGGTACCGGTGGCCGGGAAGCCGGCGGTACGCAGTACCGCGTCCCGCCACACCGCCCAGCCGGTACCGGGCAGCCCGACCAGGTGCTCGTCGGGCAAGGTCACGGTGCCGCTCCAGGGCGAGAGCGGACGAGGTTCGGTGGTGCCGGCCGCCGTACGGATGAGAGGTGATGACGGGTGAGGATCATCGACTCGATGACGCCCACCACCGCGTCCCGGCCGGCCCGCGGCCAGCCGTCAGCCCAGCGAAGACCACCACTGTTCCTCCCCCATCCGCGTCCGGGGTTGCCGACCCCGCGACTCGCGCGAACGGGGCTCCGCGTCGCCACCGGACGGCACGGCGGACGACCCCGTCGCGAAGCAGATTCCGCGCACCACTCCGCGCGAACCAACAGAGGTATATCGCACCGCCCGAGGGGTGTCGAGGCTCGCTTTCTTTCGAAATGTATCGATGTCTCGCACGTCCGCACGGCCAGACAGGGATCAAGCGGACAATTTCCATTCATCGATGTGTCCAGCGGCAGCACCGGTGCCGGGCAGCCGCGGAAGTGCCCCCGCGGCCCCGCGTCTCCGGCGCCAGAGAACACGCGCGAAGGCGCCCTGGACCAGTGCGCCTTCGGCCGCGCGCGACGGTGCCCCGCGCCGCAGACGCGGGGCACCGTGGGGGATCACGTCACGCGGTACCGACCAGCTCCGGCTCCGGCTCGTCGACCAGCGCGACCCGGATCTCGTCCGGCTCGTACCGCAGCCGCGGCACCGCGAACACCGCGGTCACCCGCTGCTCATCGCGTACCGCCGCGTAGGAGACCAGGCGCCATTCGCCCTCGTCCCAGTGGTCGAGTACATCGGAGCGGAGCGCTCCGGCCGCCTGCAGGTACGCGTTGCTGCGGTACAGCTGCTGCAGCGTCGACTCGAGCGGCAGGTCGTACGCCATGCCGGCCAGCGGGTGCGGCCGGAAGTGGCCGATCAGCTTGCGCAGCGGCAGCAGCCAGCTCCGGTCCAGTTCGGGCGAGAGCACGACCACCAGCGCCAGCTCCGCGGCGAGCAGGGCGGTACCGGCCAACGGCCGATCCACCAGCGCGGCCGCCCAGTAGCCGGTGGCCTGTACCGCGAGCAGGCTGGCTGCCAGCAGTACGACCGGCCGGCCGAAGCTGCGCCAGGTGATCGGATCGGGCTTGGAGCTCAGGCACCCGCAGGACGAGTCCGGAGCGAAGATCCGGGCGTACCCGAGATAGCCGAGGAAGCCGACGGACAGTGCCGCGCCGGCGAATCCCTCGACCGGGTACACCGGCGGGAGCAGGAACAGGCAGGCGACGAGCACCTCGGCAACGCCGACCACCCGGTACGCCATCGGGGCCCGTTCCTTGCCGACCACGGCGGCGAGCGCCGACCGGATCGCGAGCGCCCGGGAATGCCGGCTGGTCAGCTTGAGGGTGCCGGCCCACAGCAGTACGCCACCGATCAGCAGCGGCTGCAGCTGCGCCATCCATTGGTTCATCGGTGTTCTCCTCGGTCACGGCGGGTTCACGGCGGGTTCACGGCGGGTTCACGGCGGGTTCACGGCGCGGGTCACGACAGCAACGTGTCGCGGGACGTCCTGCCACAGGCGGGGGCGGTGCCACCGGACGACGCTGGCCGGTGGTACCGCCGCCCACCCGTGATCAGTCGGTCAGAACCGGGCGTACACGGTGGCGATGTCCACCTCGCTGGTGTCCGGCCGCCAGGCGCCGATGAAGCTGATGTGCTTGCCGATGCGCAGCATCGACAGGTCGGACACCGCCGGTGTCCCGTTGTAGACCGCGGCCGTCGTACCGGGGACCACGTGCCCCACGACCCGCTTGCCGCTGTGGTTCAGGTGCAGCCAGCCGTTGCCCAGCGCGGTGATCTCGCCGTGCAGGTTGACGATGTTCACCCAGAGCGACTCGGCGGCGAGCGTGCCGTCGGGCATGCGCACGCCCCGGCCGTACATGCCGTCGCCGACCTCGATCTGGTCGAACGTGGTGGGGCGCAGCTTCCAGATGCTGGTGCCGTTGGTCACCTGGATGCGGTGCAGGACCCCGTCGGATCCGGACACCATCAGCATCGAGCCCTTGATCCCGCTGATCCGCCCTTCGGCGAAGTTGGGGTCGGTGGCGCCGGGCTCGAGCACGGTCATCCGCGAACCGAATGCCGCTTCCGGGGCGAGTGAGCCGAGGGCGGTGGCACCGGCCACCGTCGCTCCGCCGAGTACCGCCGCGGACAGGAACTTCCTCCGGTCGATCGTCGTCATGACGTCCTCCTCCCCCGGCTCAGCTGTTGACCCGGCAGGGCGAAAGGCCCGTGGACAGGCTGGCGATCACGCTGTACGCGGACGCGGTGAGGTCGATGATCCGGTTGCTGCCACAGCTGGAACCGCAGCAGGTGCGCTCACCGCACCACCGGTTGGTGTCCGGACCGCAGTCCGCGATCGTCACCGCGACGCAGCCGCCGCTGCACGGGCTGTGTACGAAGAACTGGTGGCCGCAGGTGCGCCGGGCCAGGTTCTCGCCACATTGCTCGGGGTGGGTGATCGCGAGGCACGCGTCGGACGCGTTGGGCCACGCGCATTGGTGGGAGCCGGACCTGCAGTTGCCACAGCTACCGCCACCGGCAGAGCTGCATGGACCCCATGCAGCGCCGCAGCAGAACCACGACATCTCACCGGACGCGGCATTCGTCGTCGAACAGGCCATCGTTTTCGTTCCTTCCGCCTGGGGGCTCGGAGAATTCGTCGGCCATCCGGGTGGACGACCGTCCGCGGCGGCGGACATCGATCAGCCGCGCTGCCGGGGTACGGCGGCGGGGATCGACATCCGGTACCGACCTCCTTTCTTCTGGACTTCTGCGGATGTACCGGGGGGCAGCGGCATCGTGATCGCCCGCTGGATGCGGGATTCAGGGAAACCGGCCGGATCGGCACCAGAACGCGTCGCGCGAATTCACCAGGGGATGCGGTATCCGTTCGAGTGCGCGTCTTCCAGCCGTGGCCGGCAGTCGGCGTCGACGTGCCGGACCAGACCCAGGAGCGTCAGGTCTGCCGCGTATCACCCCCGTTACGAGGTTTCGCATAAAGCGACAGTTCCGCACGGAATGACCGATATATTGTCGGCAAAAATCTCCCGCGTCAATACGTTCGTTGGCGGTTACTTTCCGACATGCGGGCTGGCACGCTGCGGGCGAGGCGCGGCCGGTCGCCGGATTTCGTCACATTCGATGGGACTTCGCCGCCCGGTGGCGCCAACCTTTGACGCCTTTCATCCCGTCAGGTTGGCGTGCTGATTCCGCGGGCTTACCGTCGTGACATGCCTGACCAACCGCGCCGCCGCTGGACACATGCGGTAGCGGCCGCGTTTCTCGCCGTGATGGCGGGCGCGGCGGGGGGCACCATCGTCGGCCGCGCGCTCCAAGCGACCGACGACACGCCGAGCGCCTCGGCCGGGGACGTACCGGTCTGGGTCACCGCGTCGACCGCCTCACCCACCCCGTCACCGAGCGCGACCAGCGCCGGTCCGGTGACCGCCAGCCCGGTCGCCCCGCAGTGGACGATCCGGGCCGGCAAGGTGCGGGCCAAGCTGCAGGCCTACATCGCCTCGCGCGGCGGGCACATGGGCATCGCCGTGGTGGACCGGATGACCGGGGCGCAGGTCAGCGTCCAGTCCGGACCGCCAGTCATCACCGCGAGCGTGGTCAAGGTCGAGATCCTCGCCGAGTTGCTGCGGCAGGCCCGACTGGACGGCCGCTCGCTGTCCGGCTGGGAGGACCAGTTGGCCCACCAGATGATCATCCAGAGCGACAACGACGCGGCCACCACCCTGTGGCGGCTGATCGGCGGTACCGCCGGGCTGGCCCGGGCCAACCGCGCCTTCGGGCTGCGACAGACCTCGCCGGGCGAAGCCGACTACTGGGGGCTCACCACGACCACAGCCGTTGACCAGGTACGGCTGCTCCGCACCCTGAGCAGTTCGGCCAGCCCGCTGCAGGGCTCCGACCGGGGGTACCTGTTCAGCCTGATGAGCAAGGTCAGCGACTCCCAGGACTGGGGCATCACCGACGCGTCCAGCGCCCACGCGAGCGCGGAGTACGTCAAGAACGGCTGGCTCGCCACCGGCCCGGTGGACCGGGCCTGGACGATCAACAGCATCGGCCGGTTGGTCGAACCCGGCCACGACTGGCTGATCGCGGTCATGTCCGACCACAACGAGTCGATGGGCAGCGGCATGACCTCGGTGGCGCAGGCGGCCCGGATCGCGGTGGTCGGCCTTCGCGCGGCCTAGCGGCGTACGCCGAACGGTGCCGTGGCCGCCTGAGCGGCGTGCGCCGAACAGTGCGGCGCGGTGCGAGACGAACGGCGCCGCGTAAGCGCTAGGTCGACGTTCCGGTCCGGCCCGATCCGCCCCGGCCGCGCCCTCGCCACAGCCGCCGGCGCCAGCGCCGCACCGGCCGCAGGCCGGACCGCTCCCGTACCGCGGCGTCGGCGAACCGCAGCTCCACCGAGGCACCGCCCATCACGCTGCGCCCGAGGCTGATGTCGCCGCCCCCGGTCAGCGCCGCCCGCCGCGCCACGTCGATGCCCAGGCCGGTCGAGCCGGTGTCGCTCGCGCCGCGCCGCAGCGCCCGCTGCGGGTCCGGGAAACCGGAGCCGGCGTCCTCCACCAGTACCGACACCTGACCGTCGGTACGGCCGATGGACAACCGGAACCCGGTGCCCTGCGGGGTGTACCGCAGCACGTTGCCGAGCAGTGCGTCCACCGCCGCCGCGAGATCCGCACGCGGCACTCCGACCAGCGCGAACTCGTCGGTACCGACCACCTCGCACGGCCGCTCCTGGTCGTCGGCGATGGCCGTCCAGAACCGCATCCGCTCCCGGATCACCGAGCCGGCGTCGCAGAACTCGGCGGTCATGTCCGCGGCCGGGCGACGGGCGGTACGGATCAGATCGTCGATGTCGCGCTCCAGTGCGCCCACCGCTTCCCGGATCCGTACCGCGCCGGCGTCGTCACCGACGGTTTCCACGTCGAGTTTGAGCGCGGTCAACGGGGTTCGCAGCCGGTGCGACAGGTCGGCGATCAGCTCCCGGTCGGCCGCGAGCACGGTCACCATCCGGTCGGCCATGGTGTTGAACGCGGCGGCCACCTCGGCCAGCTCCCGGGGGCCGGCCGGTCGTACCCGGACCTGCAACTGGCCGGCGCCGAGGTCACGGGCGCCGTTGGCGAGAGCCCGGGTGGCACCGACCATCCGGGCGGCGAGCCGGTCCCCGACCAGTACCGACGCGGCCACCAGGAACGCGGCCACGGCCAGCAGGATCCCCCAGAACCGGATCACCCCGCGGTGCAGTTGGCTGCCGGGTACCGCCACCTCGACCACCGCGGTCGCGCCGGTACCGAGCTTCACCGGCTGCAGTACCGCCACTCCGCCGTGAGTGTCGGCCACGGTCTCCTCGCCGGTACCGCGGACCCGCGCCACGTCACCGGGGTGGGCGGTACCGATGCCCACCTCGCCGTTGGGCAGGTACAACGCGATCCGGTCCCGGGTACCGGCCTGCTGCTCGGCGAGGGTGCGCTCGAGTACCGGCCGGTCGGTACTGACCTGGACCACCGCGGCGACCGCGCCGGCCCGCCGCTTCGCGTCGCCGAGCGCGCGCTCCTCGGCCAGCTGCCAGGTCACCACGCCCAGTGGGATGAGGAACGCCGAGGCGACGATCGAGGTGACCGCCGCGGACAGCAGCGCGAGCGTGGCCCTTACTCCGGTGGGACGAGTTTCACGCCGACGCCCCGCACGGTGTGCAACAGGCGTGGCTGAGCCGCGCTCTCCCCCAGTTTGCGTCGAAGCCAGTACAGATGGACGTCGATAGTCTGGTCGTCTCCCACGGACGGCTGCCGCCATACGCCCTCCCAGAGCTCCCGGCGGGTGACGATCCGGCCGGCCCGGGCCGCGAGGTACGCCAGTACGTCGAACTCACGGCGGGTCAGCGACAGCGGACTGTCGTCGAGTCGTACCTCACGGGTGGTGAGGTCCAGGTGCAGCCCGCCCACGTCGAGGATCTGCCGCTGCGGCTCCTGTTGGCCAGGCCGGGCCCGGCGAAGTACCGACGTCATCCGCGCCTCGAGGTGCTCGCTGGTGATCGGCTTGATCACGTAGTCGTCGGCACCGGCCCGGAGCAGCCGGACGATCTCCGGTTCGTTGTCCCTGGCACTGGCGATGATGACAGGCACATCGGTGACTCCGCGGATCATCCGCAATACGTCCGCGCCGTCGAGATCCGGCAGGCCGAGGTCGAGTACGACGAGGTCGGGTGGGGCGGTGGCGATCTGGCGCAGCGCGTCCAGCGCCATGCCGGTGGCCTGGACCGTGTGGCCGAACGCGGTGAGTGAGCGGACCAGCGCACCACGTACGACCTGGTCGTCCTCCACCAACAGCACTCTGGCCATCGCCGTGTGCCAACTCCCCACAGTCGAGTTCATCTAACGTCGGATTCACCGTGGTCGGATTCACAAGTCGGACGCGTCTGTCATGCCGTGCGAATCGCACCGGCACCGCGGCGTACCGCGGCCTGGGACGACGCCCGGCGGGCGGCGCCACTCACACAGTAGCGAGGCGGCCACGCGGAACGGCACGCCGTGGCCGGGCGGGCGCCGCCTTAACTCTGACTTAGCTTCTCCTTTTCTGCCTTCCAGAGGTCGTTCGCGGGTAACTAGCCTGCGACGTGGTATCGACCACCGACGATCACCACCGGGACATTGACCGGCCAGCTGGAGCGGCCGGCGGATCGCAGAGGGGCGGCGAAATGACGACCGACCGGCAGCCGGCGCGACCGGCTCGTTCCGGCCGGCGCCTGCCGCCCACCGTCCCGTCGGTGACCGGTGTGTCCACAGCGGTTGTCAGCCCCGACCAGACCCGCCCCCGGCTGGACGGACCCGACCACCGCAGCGGTTCTCACCGCAGTGCCACCCGGCCGACCGGTACCCGCCCCCGGGTCATCACGGCCGCGCCGGGTGGCCCACCCCGTCCGGTGACGGGTGTTGCCCCGCAGAGCCCCAGCGCCGACGGCGATGCAGTCGGTACGACGCTCCTCCGCGACCCGGTGATGCATCCGTCCACGGCCAGGTTGATCAGCCGGCAGCGGAGCGGGCGGACGGCCGGCACACAGCCGCCGTCGGCGCTGGTCGATCGTTCGTTCCGGACAATCCGGACCGGTCGCCGGCGGAGCTCCGGCCAGTCAGGTCCATAGGCGCCAAGCGCCCCACAGCCTCCGGACGGGTCCGGTTGTTCCCCCAAGCACCTGGCCCGTCCGGAACGAAGCTTCCGGGTGGGTCCGGCGGTTCCCCCAAGCTGCCGGACCCACCCGGAACACCATCCGGTGCCGAATGGCGCGGAACCGCCCGCGTCGGGACCGCCGGCGCGACCCCGCGGGTGTGCGTCCGGGCACAGCAGGGTCCGGGCACCTGTGGAGATCGCGTAGACTCTGACCTGGCGCCAGTTCCGGCGCCTCATCGGCTTCCGCGGCTTGAACGCCGCTCCGCCTGATGCACACTGATCGGCGCACTGGTTGCGCCGGGCTCGTCTTAGCAATCCGCTCCGGCAGTGGTACGCCCACGGTGGCAGACAAGACGTGCCCTGTTCCGGAAGGTTCCGAATGTCTCACCCTGCCCGGCAGCATGCTGCCGGCTCGGCTCGGCCGCGTCGTCGTCCGGGTCGCCGTCCCTCCTCCACCAGCCACCACGAGCCGGCTCCGCGCCGGCTCAGCGACGAAGAGATCACCCGCCTGGCCGGTACCCCGTTCGGTCAGCTCGGGCTGCCCGCCCAAATGGTGAACCTGCTGATCGAGCAGGAGATCACCGCACCGTTCCCGATCCAGTCGGCGACCATCCCGGACGCCCTGTCCGGGCGGGACATCCTCGGTCGCGGCCAGACCGGCTCGGGCAAGACGCTCGCCTTCGGGCTTCCTCTGCTGGCCCGGATCGCCGGCGCGCCGATGCCGTCCCGCCGCCCGCTCGCGCTCGTCCTGGTACCGACCCGCGAACTGGCGGTACAGGTGCGGGACGTGCTCGCGCCGCTCGGCCAGCGGATCGGGGTACGCACCACGACCGTGGTCGGCGGCATGCCGTACGGCAAGCAGATCGACGCACTGCGCCGCGGCGTCGGCGTGCTGATCGCCACCCCCGGCCGGCTCGCCGACCTGATCGAGAAGGACGCCTGCTCGCTCGCGGACGTGCGGATCACCGTGCTGGACGAGGCCGACCAGATGGCCGACCTCGGCTTCATGCCGGCGGTCACCGCGCTGCTCGACCAGATCCCCGCCGACGGGCAGCGGATGCTGTTCTCCGCGACCCTCGACTCCGATGTGGACAAGCTGGTCAAGCGGTACCTGCCTGATCCGCTGACGCACTCGGTGGACCCGCCGGCCGCGGCCGTCGAGTCGATGGAGCACCACCTGCTGTACCTGGCTCCGCGGGAGAAGGACGTCGTCACCGCGCAGATCGCCGCGCGCGACGGCCGGACCCTGCTGTTCGTACGGACGCGTCGGGCCGCCGACCGGCTGGTCAACACGCTCAGCACCGTGGGCGTACCGGCGGCCGCGCTGCACGGCGGGATGACCCAGGGCGCGCGTACCCGGACCCTGTCGAACTTCCGTACCGGCACGGTGTCCGCGCTGGTCGCCACGGATGTCGCGGCACGGGGCATCCACGTGTCCGACATCAGCCTGGTGGTACACGTGGACCTGCCCGGGGATCCGAAGGACTACCTGCACCGGGCCGGGCGTACCGCCCGCGCGGGTGCCACCGGCACGGTCGTGTCGCTGGTGCTGCCGCGGGACAAGCGGGCGGCCGACACGATCATGCGCAATGCCGGGGTCACGCCGGTACGCACCCGGATCAACGCCGGCGACGACGCGCTGCACCACATCACCGGCGCCCGGACGGTCAGCGGCCTGCCGCTGCCGACCGAGTCGACGGCGAACCGCACCAGGCCGCACCGGTCCGGTGGAGCGGTACGGCACGAGTCGCGGCACGTCGCCCGGCACGAGTCGCGCTCGGAGCCGCGGCCCGAGTCGCGGGGTGAGGTCCGGTGGGAGCCGAGGCGCGGTCCCCGGCACGAGACCACCCGGTTCAACCGGCGGACCACGGACCGCCGGCCGACCGCCCGGTTGACCCACTCGGGCCAGTAGCAGCCGGCCAGTAGCAGTCAGTCGCGAGCCTGGCCGGTGACCTCGTCACCGGCCAGGCCGTGCCGTACCGCGAACAACGCGGCCTGGGTCCGGTCGGCCAGCCCGAGCTTGGCCAGGATGCTCGACACGTGGGTCTTGACGGTCTTCTCGGCCACCACCAGCTCCCGCGCGATCTCCCGGTTCGACCGGCCCCGGGCGAGCTCGGCGAGGACCTGGCGCTCCCGACCGGTCAGGTGTCCGGCCGCGGCCGACCCCGGCCGGGGGCCGCCCGACTCCCCCGCCCCACCCGCCTCGGCCAGCAGCGCTTCGGCGACCGCTGGATGCAGCAACACATGCCCCGCGTGTACCGACCGGATCGCGTTGGCCAGCGCCTGCGGGTCGACGTCCTTGTACACGTAACCGGCCGCGCCGGCGCGGATGGCCGGCAGTACGGTGTCGAGCTCGGTGAAGCTGGTGACCACCAGTACCCGCGCCGGATTGCCCAGCTCCGTCAACCGGCGCAGCGCCGGTACGCCGTCGCCACCGGGCATCTTCAGGTCCAGCAGCACCACATCGGGGCGTAGCGCCTCCGCCATGTCCACGCAGGCCACGCCGTCGGCCGCCTCGCCGACCACCTCGATGTCCGGCTGGACCTCCAGGAACGTACGTAGGCCCCGGCGTACCACCTGATGGTCGTCGGCCACGAGGACCCGGATCCGGTCAGCCACCGGGCACCTCCAGCAGTACCCGGGCACCCTCGCCCGGCCGCGACCGCACCGCCAGTGCCGCCCCGACCGCGGTCGCGCGCTCCCGCATGGAGCGCAGTCCCGATCCGTGCACCTCGTCCGGGTCGAAACCGGCGCCGTCGTCGTCGACCTCCAGTACCGCACCACCACCGGTACGGCCGGACAGCCGCACGTCGATCCGGCTCGCGGCGGCATGCCGCAGGGCGTTGTGCAGCGCCTCCTGCGCGATCCGCAGCGCCGCCTCCTCCCGCGCCGGCGGCAGCCGGTGGTACCCGTCGACGGACAGCCGGACCTGTACCCCGGAGACCCGACCCAGCGCCTGTACCTGCCGGCGCAGCGCGGTGGCCAGGTTGTCGCCGGCCAGGTCCGGCGGGCGCAGCTCCACCACGACGGCGCGCAGTTCCTCGGCCGCCTCGGCCGCGAGCGCGCGGACGTTGTCCAGTTCCGCCACCACCCGGGCCGGGTCGCGGCCCACGAGCGCGGCCGCGGCCTCGGCGGTCAGCCGCAGGCTGAACAGCTTCTGGGACACCGAGTCGTGCAGCTCGCGGGCGATCCGGGTGCGTTCGGCGACCACGGTCAGCTCCCGGCTGTACTCGTACAACCGGGCGTTGGTCAGCGCGATCGCGGCGTGCGCGGCGAGCAGGCCGAGCAGGTCCTCGTCGTCCGCGGTGAACCCACCGGCACCGGTCGCGGTCGCGCCGGCAAGTCCGGACGCGGCGGTCTTGTTGGCGAGATACAGCGCACCGAGGATCTGGCCGTCGTTCATGATCGGCATGCCGAGGAAGTCCCGCAGTACCGGATGCGCGGCCGGCCACCACTCGAAGCGCGGATCGGCGCGGATGTCCGCGAGCCGCTGCGGTACCGCCTCCCGCAGCATCACCGCGAGCATCCCGTGCTGGCGGGGCAACGGGCCGATCGCGCGCCACTGCTCGTCGCTGACCCCGTCGACGACGAACTCGGCGAACGAGCCGTGGTCGTCCGGTACCCCCAGAGCCGCGTATTCGGCCCGGAGCAGCCGACGGGCCGCGCTCACGATGGTCTGCAGCACCTCGCGGACGGACAGCTGCTGGGTCACCGCGAGTACGGCCGCGGACAACTCGCGCAGCTCAGCCCGGTCGCACCGCGGTGCGTCAGCCTCCACGGCCGAACGCTACCCCGGGCCGTACGCCTCCGGATCCGGCAGCGGCCCTAGGTCTGGTCCTGGGCGCGGTCCGAGGTCCAGGCGGGGCTCCGGTCCTAGGTCGATGGATGTACCCCGGGCGCGCCCCGGGACCGATGGCACCGGCCGGTACCGCTCCTAGCGTCGGTACCAGCAGGCCGGAACCCCGGCCGGATCCCGCCGGAAGGAACCCACCATGCCTGTCGCGATCGTCACCGGAGCGTCCCGTGGCCTCGGCCGCGCCCTCGCCGCCGGCCTCGCCGACGCCGGCTGGCGACTGGTGATCGACGCCCGCACCGCCGCGCCGCTGGATGAGGCCCGGGCCGCACTCGCCGGGTCGACCGAGGTGGTCGCGCTGGCCGGCAGCATCGCCGATCCCGCGCACCGGGCCGACCTGCTCGCCGCCGCGGACCGGCTCGGCGGGCTGGACCTGCTGGTCAACAACGCCGGCATCCTCGGCCCGAGCCCGCAGCCGCGGGTCGCCGACTACCCCGTCGACGTACTGCGCGAGGTCTTCGAGATCAACACCCTGGCGCCCATCGCGCTGACCCAACTCGCGCTGCCGGCCCTGCGCGACCGGCACGGCGCGGTCCTCACCGTGACCTCGGACGCCGCGGTCGAGCCGTACGTGGGCTGGGGCGGGTACGGCGCCAGCAAGGCCGCCCTGGAGCAGGCCAGCAACGTGCTCGCCGCGGAGGAGCCGGACCTGCGCGTCTGGTGGGTCGACCCGGGTGACCTGCGGACCCGCATGCACGCCGAGGCGTTCCCCGGCGAGGACATCTCCGACCGCCCACTGCCGGAGGCCGTGGTGCCCGGACTGCTCCGGCTGGTCCGGGATCAGCCGCCGTCCGGCCGGTACCGGGCCGCCGACCTGCTGACCGGAGCCGCACGGTGACGGCGGCGGCGCCACCGGCACTCGATTTCACGGTTCCGGCCACGCTGGAAGCGCACGCGCCGCCGGAGGCACGCGGGTTGGGTCGCGATGGGGTACGGCTGCTCGCCGGGTACCGCGGCACCGGCGAGGTGCGCCACCACACGTTCACCGACCTGCCCGGGTTGCTGCAGCCCGGCGACGTACTGGTGGTGAACACGTCCGGCACCCTGCCGGCAGCCGTCGATACCGCGGACGGGCTGGTCGTACACCTGTCCACCGAGCTGCCGGACGGTCGCTGGGTGGTGGAGTTGCGCCGTCCGGCCGGTGGTGCCACCGAGCCGTACCCCGACGGTCGGCTGGGCCAGCGGTACACCCTCGCCGGTGGCGCGCGGCTCACGCTCCTGGCCGAGTACTCACCGGGGCGGCTGTGGGTGGCGCGGATCGACACCGCGCTGCCGGTACCCGAGTACCTGCTCCGGCACGGCCGGCCGATCCGGTACGGCTACGTGGACGCCGACTGGCCGCTGGAGTCGTACCAGACCGTGTTCGCCGCGCGGCCAGCCGCCGGGCCGGGCACCGGGCGAGCCAGCGGGTCGGGTAGCGCCGAGCGAGCCAGCGGGTCAGGCAGCGCCGAGATGCCGAGTGCCGGGCGGCCGTTCACCGAGGCGCTGGTGACCCGGCTGGTGTCGGCCGGAGTGCTGGTGGCGCCGCTGCGGCTGCACACCGGCGTCGCCTCGATCGAGGCGCACGAGCCGCCGTACCCGGAACGGTTCGCGGTACCGCCGACCACCGCCCGGCTGGTCAACCAGGCCCGGGCCGCCGGCGGCCGGATCATCGCGGTCGGTACCACGGCGGTACGCGCGCTGGAGAGCGCGACCGGTACCGACGGGGTGGTACGGGCGGCCGCGGGCTGGACCGGTCTCGTCGTCACGCCGGAACGCGGAGTACGCGCGGTGGACGGGCTGCTGACCGGCTTCCACGAGCCGCGCGCCTCGCACCTGCTGATGCTCGAAGCGATCGCCGGTCCGGAGCTGCTCGCCCGGTGCTATGCCGAGGCGATCGCGGGGCGGTACCTCTGGCACGAGTTCGGTGACGTGAACCTGCTAATGCCGTAGTCCTGGCGGCGCGGCGTGCCACCGTGTCGGTATGACGCGTTACGACGATCTCACCGCGCTGTACATCAACTGCACGTTGAAGAGGTCCCCGGAGCGCAGCCACACCGAGGGCCTGATGGAGGTCAGCCGGCGGATCCTGGCCAGGCAGGGCGTCACGGTCGAATCGTTCCGCGCGATCGACCACGACATCGCCACCGGCGTGTGGCCGGACATGACCGAGCACGGCTGGGCGACCGACGAGTGGCCGGCGATCTACCCGAAGGTGCTGGCCGCGGACATCCTGGTACTGGCCGGACCGATCTGGCTGGGCGACAACAGCTCGGTGATGAAGCAGGTGATCGAGCGGTTGTACGCCTGCTCGTCGCTGCTCAACGGCGCGGGCCAGTACGCCTACTACGGCCGGGTGGGCGGCTGCCTGATCACCGGCAACGAGGACGGGATCAAGCACTGTGCGATGAACGTGCTGTACAGCCTGCAGCACCTCGGGTACACGATCCCGCCGCAGGCCGACGCCGGGTGGATCGGCGAGGCCGGGCCCGGCCCGTCGTACCTCGACGAAGGCTCGGGTGGCCCGGAGAACGACTTCACCAACCGGAACACCACGTTCATGACCTGGAACCTGCTGCACCTGGCCCGGATGCTCAAGGACGCGGGCGGCATCCCGGCCCAGGGCAACCAGCGCTCGGAGTGGGACGCCGGCTGCCGGTTCGACTTCGAAAATCCGGAGCACCGCTGACCCGCGCCGGTTCCCACTCCGCGCGTATCGACCTGCTGGCGTCCGCGCTAGCAGGTCGATACGCGCCGAGGACACCACCGGACCGCGCAGGCTATCGTTGACTGAGTCAACGAGTTTGCCGGGAGTGACGCATGACGGTGGACACGATCCGCGCCTTCAACCGCTTCTACACCGACGTGATCGGCGTACTGCACGAAGGCCTGCTCCGCACGCCGTACACCTTGACCGAGGCCCGGGTGATCTTCGAGCTGGCGCAGCGGGACGCCACCGAGGTGGCCGACCTGCGCCGCCGGCTGCGGCTCGACGCCGGGTACCTCAGCCGGATTTTGGCGCGGTTCGCCGCCGACGGGCTCACCACCCGCGAGCGGTCGGCCACGGACGGCCGCCGCCAGGTCATCCGCCTCACCGAAACCGGCCAGGCCGCGTACCGCACGCTCAACGACCGGTCGGCGGACGAGATCGGCACCCTGCTGGCCGGGCTGTCCGGGTCGGACAGACAGCGACTGACCAGCGCGATGACCACCATCCAGCAGCTGCTCGGACCGGCGGCGGACCGGGCCGTCGTGCTGCGGCCGCCGGGACCGGGCGACCTGGGCTGGGTGGTGGCCCGGCACGGGGCGCTCTACGCCGAGGAGTACGGCTGGGACGCGAGCTTCGAGGCGCTGGTCGCGCGCATCGTCGCCGACTACGCGGACGACCACGACGCGGACCGCGAGGCCGTCTGGATCGCCGAGGTGGACGGTGCGCCGGCCGGCTGCGTGTTCTGTGTACGGGCGGACGAGCGCACCGCGAAGCTCCGGCTGCTGCTCGTCGAGCCGCGCGCCCGCGGTCTGGGGATCGGCGCGCGCCTCGTCGACGAGTGCGTACGGTTCGCCCGGCAGGCCGGGTACGACCAGCTTGAGCTGTGGACCAACGACGTGCTGCACGAGGCGCGGCGGATCTACCAACGCGCCGGCTTCGAGTTGATCGACGAGGACAAGCACCACAGCTTCGGCCACGACCTCGTCGGCCAGACCTGGCGACTACCCCTGCACTAGCAGGCGGGCCGGCGTGGGCCCGGTCGCCTGAGCAGACGACCGGGCCCGGCACACCGTGGTCCTACCAGTTGGGTCGCAACGGCATGTCCGAGCGGCCGTCGTCGTGCAGCTTTACGCCGAGTACCTGGTGCAACTGGATCCAGTTGCGCTCGAAGCCGAGCCGCGAGCCGGCCATGTAGAGCCGCCACACCCGGGCACGGCCCTCGCCCACCTCGGCCACCGCCTCGTCCCAGTGCTCGTCGAGGTTGTCGCACCAGCCGGTGAGCGTCTTCGCGTAGTGCTCGCGCAGGTTCTCCTCGTGCCGCACCTCGAAGCCGGTGTCGTGCATGACCGACACGAGGTGCCCTGGGCCTTCCAGCTCGCCGTCGGGGAAGACGTACCGGTTGATGAAGCCGCTGCGGATCGCGGCCGGCTGCTTGTTGTCCGGGCGGGTGATGCAGTGGTTGAGCAGCCGACCGCCGGGACGGAGCTTGTCGTACAGCGACCGGAAGTAGCCCGGTAGCTGCGCCTTGCCGATGTGCTCGGTCAGGCCGATCGAGCTGACCGCGTCGAACCCGTCCTCGGCCACGTCCCGGTAGTCCATGTGCCGTACCTCGGCCAGGTCGGTCAGGCCGCGTTCGGCGATCGCCTTGCGGGCCCACTCGGCCTGCTGCCGGGACAGCGTGACGCCGACGGCGCGCACCCGGTACCGCTCCGCGGCGTGCATGACCATGCCGCCCCAGCCGCAGCCCACGTCCAGCAGCCGCATTCCCTCGGTCAGTCCGAGCTTGCGCGCCACCAGGTCGTGCTTGAACTCCTGCGCTTCCTCCAGGGTGGCGTCCGCGGTCGGATAGGCGGCGCAGGTGTACGCCATCGACGGGCCGAGAATCCACTCGTAGAACCTGTTCGACACGTCGTAGTGGTGCGCGATGGCGGCCTGGTCCCGCGCCTTGGAGTGGCGGCGACCGCGCAGCCGGGCCTCCTGCGGCGGGCGGGACACCCGGCGCAGCAGGTTTCCGCCGCCGAGGTCGCGCAGGATCGACAACCGTCGCGCCCACGGCAACTCGGAGAAGGTCAGCCCGGACAGCTCGGCCAGGGCGGTGTACGCGTCGCCGTGCAGGTCGAGATCGCCGGCGATGTACGCCCGCGCGAGCCCGAGACTGCCCGGCGCCTGGGCCAGGTACGACACCGCGCGCGGCGAGCGGATCTCGATGCGTACCGCCGCGTCCTTCCGGCCGGCCCGGCTGCCGTCGTACGCCTGGAACTCGACTTCCGCGTCGGGCCCCACGAGCTGTTCGAACACTTCGGCCAGTTGCATGCCTACCCCCTCTTCGTCACCTGACCCGTACGCACTTGTCGTACAGGTCGAACAGTCGCCCATCCGGGTCGTACGCCTGCTTAGCCGCGGCGTAAACGTCTCCGTTGTACAGCCGCCAGAACTCCTCCGGCGAGTAGAAAGCCGTGGAGTACAGCGACTTGTGGCCGCCGAGGTCGTTGACCGCGTCCTCGATCAGCCGGTTGAAGTGGCCGTCGGAGCCTCCCGGCGGGAGCGCCACGGTCGACCAGAAGCCCACGTTGACATACAGCGTGTCCGGCTCCAATGGATATAGCGGCCACTGCTGGGTCACCCGCAGCGGGCACAGCCACACCGGCCGGACACCGACCTCGCGGTCGAACAGCTCCAGGAACTTCCCGGTCTGCTCCACCGGCAGTTCGACGTCCTGGACCACCATTTCCCGCTCCGGTCGCCCGCGCAGCCGCTCCCACCGGGCGCTGAAGCCCACCCGCCGGTCCAGGGCGACCAGCCGGCGGTACACGTCGGAGCGGCGGTACCGGCGCGGCCACAGCCGGCGCATCCCCGGTCGTTGCACGCCGAACGCGCGCGAACACCAGAACCAGTCGGTGTCCCAGCGCCAGATGTAGTCGCGCACGGTCAGGTAGTCGGTCTCGCGGGCGCGGACCGAGTGGTAGTACACCGACATGCCGGTGTAGTCGCTCGCGACCTGGCCCGGCGGCAACCCGTCGGCGAACGTGCCGAGGGTGAGGTACAGCTCGCCGGGCTCGAACACGGTCCCGTCGACGAAGTCGACCGGCTCGCCCTCGTACTCCCGGTCGGTGCAGACCGCGGCGAGCGCCGCCATGCACGCTTCCGCGTCGTCGAACCGGACGTGCCGGATCCGTACGTACGGCCGGACCGGTTCGAGGTCGATGAGCAGCCGCAGCGCGTAGCCGAGGGTGCCGTACGAGTTGGGAAAGGTGCGGAACAGGTCGGCGTGCTCGTTGTCCGGGGTCGCGGTGACCACCCGACCGTCGCCGGTGAGGATGTCCAACTCGCGCACCGACTCATGCGGCAGTCCATTGCGGAACGACGACGACTCGACTCCCAGGCCGGTTACCGCACCGCCAAGAGTGATCGTCTTCAACTGCGGCACCACGTACGGCATCAGGCCGTGCGGCAATGTGGCGTCGACAAGATCCTCGTACGTCACCATGCCTTGTACATCCGCGGTGCGCGCGTCGGGGTCGACATGGAGTACATTGCGGAATTCGCCCACGTCGAGCCGAGGTATGTCGTCTCCGTCGCGGAAGCGGAACAAGTTGGAGGTGCGCTTGCCCAGCCGGACCGGAGCCCCAGGCGGCAGGCTCGCGTACTGCCTGACCAGCACTGCTACTGCTTCGTCATGCCGCGCATAAGGGTGAGCCACATGTGCACCCTAGCGGCGACCACCGAGCTGGTGACAGATCTTGTGCGCACCGTCGCGCACGCCATTGTCACAAACGGAAATGCGCTACACGTCGGGTTGGCAACGCAAAGTGATTAGCCGCTACACAAGGAGTTGCGCGACGCTCGATTAACGGACCGATCCCATCCCGGGATCACCTAGGGACCAGGCCCCGAACCGCACCGCACACCCCTCGTACCCCTGGAGTTAACAAGTGGTTGCCACCCCCCGGCAACGGCGGAACAGGCGTTACCTTTTCGTCGGCGCCATCCTTCTCGTAGCGGCAATTCCCGCAGGTTTGATACCTCTCACCGCGGATGCCGGCACCGACCAGGCCAAGATGGTCGCGGTCGTACCCACCAACGCGACCCCGAAAATCATGGACGGTCACGTCGAGACCGTCCTCGACGCGGGCAGCAAGGTCATCGCCGGCGGCAACTTCACCACCGTCGCGAACCCGGGCTCGCAGGCCACCCAGACCCGGCGCGGCATCGTCGCGTTCAACAAGTCGACCGGCGCGCTGGACAGCGCGTTCATGCCGACGCTCAACGGCGACGTGTTCGCGCTGATCGCCGGGCCCACCGCGGGCACGGTGTACGTCGGCGGCACCTTCTCCACCGTCAGCGGTGTGGCGCGCAAGGGCATCGCCCTGCTGAACGTAGCCGACGGCACGGTCGTCACCAGCTTCGTCCCGCCCGTGGTCAACGGGCAGGTGCACGCGCTGGTCAAGGCCGGCAACCGGCTGCTGCTGGGCGGTTCGTTCACGAAGGCCGGCAGCATCAACCACGCCGGCCTGGCCAGCCTCAACGCCACCACCGGCAAGCTGGACCCGTACCTGAACATCCAGCTCACCGGCCACCACAACTACAACGGCAGCGGCGCGCAGGCGCCGGTCGGGCCGGACAAGCTGGCGCTCTCGCCGGACGGCACCAAGCTGATCGCACTCGGCAACTTCAAGAACGCCGACGGCGTCGTACACGACCAGGTCGCGATGATCGACCTGGGCGCCACCGCCGCGACGATCGCCAACTGGAACACGACCGCGTTCAACGCGCCGTGCATGCCGACCGCGTTCGACTCCTGGGTCCGCGACGTGGCGTTCTCGCCGGACGGCACGTACTTCGTGGTCGACGGCACCGGTGGCGCCTTCGCCGGAACGCTGTGCGACAGCGTGAGCCGCTGGGAGACTTCCGCCAC
Organism: uncultured Actinomycetota bacterium; assembly: GCA_963742715.1. Lineage (GTDB taxonomy): Bacteria > Actinomycetota > Actinomycetes > Mycobacteriales > Micromonosporaceae > CAVUMR01. Next base: position 58,547 of record CAVUMR010000001.1, read on the forward strand.
CGGCAGCGCGGTCACCCCGACCTGGGTCAACTACTCCGGTGGCGACACGTTCCTGTCGGTGGACGTCACCAGCCAGGCGGTGTACGTCGGCGGCCACTTCCGCTGGGTGAACAACTCGACCGCGACCAACTCGGCGATGCCGGGCGGGGTCGGACGGGCCAGCATCGCCGCGCTCGACCCGCTCAACGGGCTGCCGCTGCCGTGGAACCCGGGTCGCAACCCGCGCGGGTACGGCGTGACCGAGATGAACGCCACCGCTGACGGCCTGTGGCTCGGTTACGACACCGGCTACCTGGGCAACCGGCAGTACCACCGGCTCCGGGTCGGCTTCTTCCCGCTGGCCAGCGGTGCCTCCCGGACGCCGCAGAACATCATGGGCCTGCCCGGCAAGGTGTACGTCGGCGGCACGTCATCGGCCACCGATGACAGCCTGCGCAGCCGCAGCTACGACGGCGTCACCTCGGTCGGTCCGGCCACCGCGATCAACGGCAGTGGGATCGCCTGGCACAGCGTGCGCGGTGCGGTCTGGATCGGCGGCACGCTGTACTACGGGATGAGCGACGGCAAGCTCTACAAGCGCTCGTTCAACGGCACCGCGTTCGGTGCCCAGGCACTGGTCGACCCGTACCACGACGCGTACTGGGACAAGGTGCTGACCGGCGAGAACTCGACGCAGACGTTCGCCGGCGCGTTCCCGACCTTCTACGGCACCGAGCTGGCGAACCTGACCGGCCTGGCGTACGCGAACGGGAAGATCTACTACACGCTGGCCGGCTCCTCGGCCCTGTACGCGCGGTACTTCAGCGCGGACGGCGGCGTGGTCGGCGCGGACCGGTTCACGGTGTCCTCGTCGGTGAGCTTCGCCGACTCGGGCGGGCTGATGATCTCCGGTAACACGATCTACATGGTCAGCCGTACCACCGGCAACCTGGCCTCGGGGAACTTCACCGGCGGTGTGGTGACCGGCGCGATGACGACCCGCAGCGGGCCGTTCGTCGACGGCAACGACTGGCGCGGGAAGGCACACTTCATGGCCCCGTGACCTGGCCCCGTGACCTGGGGATGTGACCTGGGGATGTGACCTGGGATCTGTTCAGTGACGAGAGTGCCCCGGCCGGTTTCACCGGCCGGGGCACTCTCGTTACTACGACTTCCTGTGGCGGGCTGTCAGCCGAGCGCGCTGCCGGCCACCCACTGGCTCCAGCTGAGCGTCCAGTCGCCGAGCCCGTCCTGCGGGTCGAGTCGCCGCGGCGTGTTCAGCACGTCCACCACGTCACCGGGGCCGAAGTTGTTGTAGAACCAGACCGCGTCGTCCGGGTCGACGTTGAGGCACCCGTGCGAGTCGTTGGACACGCCGTGCTTCGGGATGTTCCAGTCGGCCCAGTGCACGTACTCACCGGCGCCGGAGATCCGTACCGCGTACTTGATCTTCTCGTCGTAGTACCACGGCGAGTCCTTCGGGATTCCGTAGCTGCCGGCCCACATCCGTACCAGCGGGCTCTTGTCGAGTACCACGTGCGGGCCACTGCGGGTCCAGAAGTCGATCGTCTCGCCGTGCATGCCGGTGGTCGTACCGCCCCTCCCGGCGCTGAACGGGATCTGCCGGACCATCTTGCCGTTGGCGTACACCTTCATCTGCAGGCTGGCGTCGTTCGCCACCGCGACGAGCGAGTCGCCGATGGTGAACGAGGCGGACCGGTCCTCCTGGCCGTAGAGGCCGCCGCCGAAGTGCACGCCGTACACCTTCGCGGAGACGGAGACCTTGGTGTGTGCCGGCCAGTAGTGACCGGCCGCGGTCTGCGGGCGCCAGTGCACGTCCTGGTCGCCGAACCAGTGCCACCGGCCGGTGATCGGCGGGTTCGTGGTGACCACGAGCGAGCGCTCGGCGGTCGCCTTGTCCTTGATCGGCTCGTCGAAGTGCACCACGACCGGCTGGCCCACCCCGTAGGTGGAGCCGTTGGCCCACTTCAGGTACGGCAGGGTCAGGTTGCCCGGCTTCACCGTGGTGAACCGGCTGGCCGCCGTGGTCTTCTTGCCCTCGGTGTTCACCGCGACAGCGCTGACCGAGTACGCCTTGTTGTAGCCGAGCGGCTCGGCGGACGTCCACTTGGTCTTGTCCGGCGACACCGCGCCGCGCACCTGGTGGCCGGCCGAGTTGGTCACGACCACCGACTCGAGCAGGCCGTTGGCGGCGGTGACCGAAACCGGATTGGCCACGGACACATTGGCCGCACCGGTGGCCGGCGTGATGGCCACGGTCGCCGCCGCGGCGGCTGGCTCCGGAGCGCCACCGCCTTCGCCGCCACTGGAATTGCCGCCGCCCTTGCCGGCGGAACAACCCGCCAGCGCTACCACCGCGACCGCGCTGAGCAGCGGCAGGGCACCGCTACGTCTCATGCGCCCCGTCACTCCCGGCATCCAGATCCTCCCCCTGGGTCATCAGCCGAAACGGCCCCCGCAGTGTGTCGCCAGACCTGCGGCCCGGCAACCCCCACGCGTACCCGTCGGCACACCCACCCAGATAGACGCGGCCGCATGCCGATCGGTTGCCCGATTGACCATGACGTCGGCCACCGTCAGCCCTGGCTTGTGGCATTGCCGCAGGTCAGGAGCGCAGCACAACGCCTGGCCGGCAGGCGGGTCGCCCGGTGGACGGGCCCGTGGCCGGGGAGTTGGTCAGCGGTTGACGGAAGGATCTATGGAGGGGTCAGCAAGGTACACAGTGTCGAAGGCGGTATCGAAATCCGTGTCGACGATCGTCCGGTCGACCTGACCGTCCTGGTCCAGGTCCTGCTGGACGAAGTCGTCCTGCTCATCGTAGTTGCGGTCGGCGATCAAGGTCTCCGCGGTACCGTCGCCGTCCTGGTCGAGCAGCCGCCGGTCGAAGTACCCGTCCTGGTTGGTGTCGACCCCGACCTCGTCGATCCGACCGTCCGCGTTCTGGTCGGCCACCTCGGCGTCCTGCCAGCCGTCTCCGCTGTTGTCCGCGGTGTGCTGCTCGAACCGGCCGTCGAAGTTGTTGTCGTACTCGGCGGAGTCGATCAACCCGTCCCGGTTCTCGTCATGGCCGACGAAGTCGGTCACGCCGTCCCGGTTCATGTCGGCGTACACGTCCACGCTGCCATCGGCGTTCTCGTGCACGGTGTGCGCGTCGAACGTGCCGTCGCCGTCCACATCTACGTTGGTGTCGTATCCCTCGGTCATCGCGGGTCGTCCCTTCCGGCTCTGGTCATGCCGTGAGGGTATGCAGGACGACCGCGGGAACTGCTCCCCCGTCCGTGCCAGTCAGGGCCGGTCGGGCGTGCCCGGCAGGCGGTGGATCAGCACGACCCGCCGCGGGCCGGCACCGTCACCAGATTGAGGTACTCACCGATCCGGTCGAGCAGATGCTCGGCCTCCGCGACGAGGTCCTGACCGGCCCAGCCGGGTCGACCGGCCTTGTCCCGCAGCACCAGGCAGTCCCGCCGGAGCTGCGCCGAATACGAGTGCTCCGCACCGCACGGCAGCAGGTCGGCAATGTCCGACACCCGCCGCATCGTTTCGGTCAGATCATGTGAGGGGTTCACCGTGTACGTCATGGTCTGCCCGCCTCCCAGCCGTCAGTATTCCGCGACGCGTCGCGCCCGCGCGGCGGTTTCATCAGACCCGGGAGAGAATCTCGCCGCCGTCAGGCGACCGGGCTGCCGGAGTGCGCGACCATCGAGCGCAGTGACTGGTCTGCCCACCGGCGCGGCTCGCACGGCCAGGGCTGCCCGCACCCCGCGCAGCGCGGCGGGCCGGCCATTTCGACGTCCTGCTGGTGATCGTCCCGGGTCTGCTTGGCGAGCCGGACGGTCAACTGCAACCGGAGTGCGTCGACTGAATGCGGTTGGTGGGCTGCTGCGCCCATCGATGGTCCCTCCATGCCCGGGTGTACGAATCCGGGACAGTCGTGGCGTTGTTCGGGTGGTCCTCCATGCACCGACCATCCAGACGGCTCGGATGTTCCCGGCTGACGGCAATCAGGGACGTGACCTGGCTTACGTCCTGGCCGGCCCGCCCAGCCCGCCGCTGGTCGGCGGGGCGGAATCAGGCGAGCAGGCGACCTTCGGAACCGGCGGCGGAGCCGTCGGCGGCACGGAACGCCTGCAGCCCTTCCAGCAGCGCGGCGCGGCTGCCGATGGGCATCCGGGCCAGTACCGCGGCGATGTCCGCCTGCCGGCGCTGCCGCAGGTCGCGGAGCAACCGGCGACCGGTCGGACTCAGGCGCAACCGGACAACCCGGCGGTCCTGCTCGCTCACGTCCCGCAGGAGGAGTCCGGCCGCTTCCAGCCGGTCACACAGCCGGCTCGCCGAGGAGGGGATAGCGTCCAGCTCGTCGGCCAGCCCGTTGAGGTTGAGCTCGCCGTGCCGGTCCACCACGAAAAGGGCCCGCAACTGTACCGACGAAACCCGTGTTCCGGACATCTCGGTCGACCGGTCCCAGACGCTGACCAGGGATTCAGCGGCAGCCTCCACCGCGGCCGCAACGTCGGCCGGTACTTTCGAAGACTGCCGGTCCACCGTGTCCATACTGTGCCACACCGGCGCTACCCGAAACATCCTTCCGGTCCCTGCCGTACAACCGTTGCGAGGAGCCCTCGTGTCCCATCGGGTGCACCTGATCGAGCAGAGCCTGCGCGCCGGTCCGCCGCACCGGCTGGTCGAGATCCTGGCCCGGCAGCTGGACGAGCACCTGGGCGCGTCCGACACCGACCTGCTGATGGTCGACTACCGGCTGGTACGACTCACCGGGGTGCTGTCCGGCGACCCGTCGGTACCGGTGGCCGGCACCTGCGCCGGCCGTACCTTCGCCAGCCAGGAACCGCAGGTGGAGCACGGCAGCCGGGTGTACGTACCGGCGACGAACCGGGGCGAGCGGCAGGGCGTACTGGTGACCACCCTGCCGGAGCGGCCGACCCCGGAGGTACTGGCCGAGCTCGTCGACCTCGGCGCCGCGCTGGCGCACGCGCTACAGGTGGCCGAGCGGGAGACCGACCGGTACCAGCCGACCCGGCGCCGGTCCCGACTCACCCTGGCCGCCGAGATGCAGTGGGAGCTGCTGCCCGGCCGGTCCTGCAACGAGCCGGGCTTCGAGCTCGCCGGGCAGCTCGAGCCGGCGTACGCGGTGTGCGGCGACAACTTCGACTGGGCCAGTGACCCCAGCAAGCTCACCCTGGCGGTCACCAACGGGATGGGCGACGGACTGCGCGCCTCGCTGCTGACCAGCCTGGCGGTGAACGCGATCCGCAACGCCCGCCGGTCCGGGGCCTCGCTCACCGAGCAGGCGAGCCTCGCCGACGAGGCCGTGTACGCCATGCACGGTGGCAAGACGTACGTGGAGTCGTTGCTGCTGCAACTGGACATCGCGTCCGGTCAGGTGACCGCGGTGGACGCCGGATCTCCGTCGGTACTGCGGCTGCGGGACAGCGTCGTCGAACCGATGGAGCTGGAGAAGCAGCTACCGCTGGGCATGTTCGGGAGTACCGACTATGTCGAGCAGACGTTCGAGCTGCGGCCGGGCGATCGGCTGCTGATCGCGAGCGACGGGATGGGCCAGGCGGAGAACCCGAGCGGCGAGGCGTACGGGACCGGGGTCATGATCCGCACCATCAAGGAGACCCGGCTCCAGCCACCGGCCGAGGTGGTGCGCTCCCTCACCCACGCCATGCTGGTACACCGGGATGGTTCTGATCTTGTCGACGACGCGGTGATCGTCTGCCTGCGGTGGACCGGCCCCCCGGCCGTCGACGGGAGGCCGGCGCGCTAGTTCCCGGCCGGAGCGGGGCGGTGGCGCCACGGCCGCGAAACCGGCCGGTGGCGGCGCCACGGTCGCGGCATCGCCACCGACGGTCTCAGGCACTCAACGCTCAGCCGATCTTGGCGCCCGCGTGGATCGCCACCCCGTCATGCGCGGGTACGTCGGCGGCGAACCAGCCGTTCCCGTCGACGGTGATCACCGGTCCGGTACACCCGCTGCCGGTGTAGTCGCCGTGGATCACGTCGCAGTACCGGCCGGCCGGTAGCTGGGTCTGGTACGACCGGCCGGTCGCCGCGCCGTCCTCGTCGTTGACGACCAGATAGCCCTTGTTGCCGCGGCCGAACGCGATCAGGTTGTTGCCGTTGTCCCACCAGTTCACGACGCCGGTACCGCGTACCGAGTTGTGGAAGCCGACCATGTTCGCGATCACCTGCCAGCGGTGCTCGCAGATCCAGCCGCCGCTGAAGCAGGTCGCGTCGTGGGTGCGCCCGCTGCCGTCCGAGGGCGGGCCGGCGTCGTTGTTGGTGAAGTCGTAGCTGCTCATCACCTTCGCCGAGCCGTACGGCCAGGCCAGCATGAACGCGTTGGCCAGCGCGTACGCCCCGTTGTCCTTGTAGGTCAGCACGTCGCCGCCGGTGCGCTGGGTGTCGTGGTTGTCGGTGAACACCACCGCGCTGCCGCTGGGCAGGTAGCCCCACGCCTCGCCGAAGTTGTTCAGGTAGGCGAGCTTCTCGTGCCGGAACACCCGACCCAGGTCGGTGCCGTACCGGAACTCCAGCACGTCGCCGTTGCCGGTGTACTCGGTCGGCTGGATCGGCTCACCGGCGCCGTAGATGACCTCCTGGTACAGGTACGCCGAGCGGGACAGCTTGCCCTTGATGGCCGCGATGTCACCGGCCGGCATGTGCTTGGAGGCGTCCAACCGGAACCCGTCCACGCCGAGGGAGAGCAGGTCGTTGAGGTACCCGGCGATCTGGTTGCGCACGTAGTCGCTGCCGGTGTCGAGGTCGGAGAGGTTCACCAGCTCGCAGTTCTGCACCTCGTACCGGTCGTTGTAGTTGACGATGTCGTCGTTGCCGTTGCGACCGCAGTGGTGGAAGTCGTTCGTGCTGTACATCGGATAGCTGTAGTGGCCGTACGACGTGCCGGCCCACCCGGTACCGCCGCTGTCCTGGCCGCTCATGTGGTTGATGACCGAGTCGACGATCACGTCGACCCCGGCGGCGTGACACGCGCTGACCATCGCGGCGAACGCCGCCCGGTCCCCCTTGCGCGAGTTGAGCTGGTAGCTGACCGGCTGGTACGCCACCCACCACTGCTGGCCGGTGACGTGCTCCTGGGGCGGCGAGACCTGTACGTAGCCGTAGCCGTGCGGGCCGAGGAAGTCGTGGCACTCCCGGCCGACCGACGGCCAGTTCCATTCGAAGAGCTGGACGATGACGTCCCGGCCGTTGTGGACCGGTGCCGAGCCGAGAGCCGGCGTCGAGCCGGTCGGCAACCCGGTGAGCAGTCCGAGGGTCAGGCCGAGAGCCGCGAGCGCGGCGAGCGGGCGGACGCGCATGGATCCTCCTGGGAGCGGCGGGCTGCTCGCTGGCGCGGACGCCGCGACCTGCGCCGCGATCCGTAAGAAGCCGCAAAAATTGTGAAACCGCAAGAATACTGAAAAAGGTAGAAAGTCTTGCAGGTTCACGTCAAGGCCTTCCACAAGTCCACGGTCGCCGCTGGCCGGGAGGGCCGGCAGAGGCCGGCAGGCGTGGCCGGCAGGGGTCTGGCGCGGGCCGATGGAGGCCTGTGCGGGGCCGGCCGAGGTCGTGGCGGGGATCCCGGGATGAAGAAAAGTTCCGTTCGACTTGCACTGAGCTGCTACATATGTCCATATTGCAGGAGGTCGATACGACCTGCACTACCTAAGCCCTTATATGCCCCTTCTGGAGGGACCATGAGCCGTCCCCGCACCCGTGGCCTCAGATTCTCGGTACTGCTCGCCGCGGCCAGCCTGATCACCAGCGTGTTCACCAGCCTGGTGGTCGCCACCCCTGGTAACGCGGTCGAAGCCGGCCTGCCCGGCCTGGACGTGTCGAGCCACCAGGGCAACGTCGACTGGAACGCGGTACGCGCCAACGGCGCCGAGTTCGCCTACGTCAAGGCGACCGAAGGCACCAGCTACACCAACCCGTACTTCGCCCAGCAGTACGTCGGCTCGTACAACGTCGGACTGGTCCGCGGCGCGTACCACTTCGCGCTGCCGAACAACTCCAGCGGTGCCGCGCAGGCGAACTACTTCGTCGACCACGGTGGCGCCTGGTCCGCGGACAACCAGACCCTGCCCGGCGCGCTCGACATCGAGTACAACCCGTACGGCGCGACCTGCTACGGCCTGAGCCAGGCCGGCATGGTCAACTGGATCGCCGACTTCGTGAACACGTACCACTCGCGGACCGGCCGCTGGGCGACGATCTACACCACCACCGACTGGTGGACGAGCTGCACCGGCAACAACGGCAGCTTCGGCGCCAACAACCCGCTGTGGATCGCCCGCTACTCGTCCAGCCCGGGCACTCTCCCGGCCGGCTGGGGCTTCTACACGATCTGGCAGTTCGCCTCGTCCGGCACCTTCCCGGGTGACCAGAACAGCTTCAACGGCGCGCACGACCGGCTGGTCGCACTCGCCAACAACACCTGATCCCGTAACGTCGCACCGTTCTCCGCTGCCGCCGGCCCATCCCTCCTTGGGGCCGGCGGCAGCGTGTTATCCGCGTTGCCGGGCCGGTCCCGCGCCGTCCAGGGTGGACCGGTGAATGACCTGATGGCGTACTACGCACGAGGACTCGAAGACGACCGGCTGACCGGCACCGCGCACGGCCGGCTCGAGTTCATCCGCACCCAGGAGCTGGTACGCCGGCTGCTGCCGCCGCCACCCGCGCGCGTGCTCGACGTCGGCGGAGCCACCGGCGTACACGCGAAATGGCTGGCCGCGGACGGATACCAGGTACACCTGATCGATCTGGTGGCCGCGCACGTCGACGCCGCCCGGAGGTTGGGCGGCTTCACCGCGGCGGTGGGCGACGCCCGGGCGCTGCCCGAACCGGACGCGAGCGCGGCCGCGGTCCTGTTGCTCGGCCCGATGTACCACCTGGTCGAGCGGGACGACCGGCTCACCGCACTGGCCGAGGCGCGCCGGGTGGTCCGTCCCGGCGGGCCGGTCGTCGCCGCCGCCATCAGCCGGTACGCCGCCCTGATCGCGCTGTCCGGTCGCGGCCGGCTCGACGAGGTCACGGCGGCCCGGATCGAGCCCGCGCTGCGCGACGGTGCGCACGACGCGCGGGTCAGCTTCATGCGCACCCACCTCCATGCCGCCGACGAACTCGCCGCCGAGTTCACCGACGCGGGGCTGCGGGACGTGACGGTGTACGCGGTGGAGGGGCCGATGGCCGCGGTGGTCGAGGCGCGGGCCGGTACCGGGATCGCCGAGCAGGTCTTCGCCAGCGCGCTCACCTGTGCCCGGATGGTGGAGCGGAACCGGGACCTGCTCGCCGCCAGCACGCACCTGCTCGCGGTCGGCCGGGCCTGACCGTCGATCGACCGGCGTCACAGGAAGTGCCTCCGACTCCCCGGCCTGTGTCGCATGCTTGGCCGGGGACCGGGTAGCACTCCGGCAGTGGTACACCGAGGAGGAACGGGTGGTTGGCATGGGCGGCAAGCTTGGCTGGAAAGTGGTAGCGCTGGCGTTCGCGGTGCCCGCCGCGTTCGCGACCCGCAAGGCGCTGGACGCGACCTGGCGCGCGATCCGGCATGACGACCCGCCGCGGAACCCGGCCGCCCCCGGCACCAGCTGGGCGGAGGCGCTGGCCTGGGCCGCACTGTCCGGGGTGGCCATCGCCGCGGCCCGGATGGTGGCCGCGCGCGGCGCGGCGGCGGCCTGGGAGTCGCTGACCGGGGAACTTCCGCCGGGTATCGAGGACGTCGAGACCACCTGACCGCGCCAGTTCGCAGGCGGCGGCGATGACAGCGAGTCAACGCCGCCGCCAAATTCTGCGCGCCCTCAACCGGGCCAAATAGGAGCTATTCAGCGCGAAAGCGCCCGGCCATGTCCCCCCGAATTGACCTCAGGCATTCGCAATTCGGACTACTCAATGCGGTAAGCGCGCCCCGCATTTGACACCGCCGCCCGCGGAAAGAAGTTATTGCGGCGGAACATTCGCCATGTCACCATAATTCGCGCTCCTCGCCCGCGTTTCGGGCAAGCCCCTAATGTCCCCGCCTTATGCCCCGGAGGAATCCGTGCGCCTTCGTACCAGGCTCATGGCGTTGGCCGTGGCGGTCGCCACGGCCGGCACCGGCGCGACCGCCGCGGTCGCCAGCCCCGGTCCGTCCCCGTCCACCGGCACCATGGCACTCGCCGCGGCGCCGCACCCGAACCTCCCGACCAGCGCGGTGCCGGGCTCCACCCCGGAACGCCGGGCCGCCCTGGCCCGACTGTCCGCCGCGGAGAAGGCACAGGCGATCGACCAGTTCCGCGCCCTGGTCGGCCCCCGGCTCGACCGCGCCCGGGCAGCGGCGAAGTCCGGCCCGGCCGGCCCGGCCTGGCGTGACGTGGTCGCCGGCCGTACCAGCCGGTCCATGGCCGCCACACCGGACGCCCACTTCAGCACGGCACCGATCCCCGCCCGCCGGGCCGCGGCTACCGCGACCCTCACCGGCGACCCGGACGGCGACGGCCTGGATCAGGGCTTCGAGGCGCAACTGGCCGACGCGTTCACTCCGTACTACCACATTTCCGCAGGTGAGCGCGCTGGTACCGGGTTCGCCACGTTCCTCGACCAGGTGCCGCAGACGGTCGCCGGAGTGTCCGCGCCGGTACCCCCGACCAGCCACTACCGGGTCAAGCCGCTCGGTACCGCGACGGACAGCGCCGGCACCGTGGTCGGCGTCATGCGACTGGACTACCTGACCCTGTGGAACTCCGACGACGGCTTCAACCTCGGTGGTGGCTGCGGTGCCGCGATCGACCTGGTCGAGTGGATCCTCGGCGTGGACATCGTGGTCGGCGGTCACCCGCTGGACAACGAGCGGTCCGCGATTCTGGTGGCCGCGCCGCTGGTGGGCGGTACCTACAATCCGGACCCGAACGCGTACGGCGCCTACAGCTTCTTCACCGCGGCACACGAGGGCGTGTCGGTCGGCGACAACAGCTTCTACTACAGCTACGACCCGCCGGTACCGGCCAACAACCACATCGAACTCGGTACCTCGCTCGCCAAGCACGGTACGTACGCATTCAACCCGGACAATTGGCCGGTAATCGATCCGAGACTGATTGCCCTGACGTACTCCATCATCGATGGTTTGTACTTCGACGGATTCATCGACTACGACTCGTACCTGATCTACCTGGCGCTCGCCGATGAAGCCTTCTACGACTGCGTCACGGAAAGCTTCAACGAGCAGGGCGGCACTTATGCGTCCACTCGTACAGACGTGGGCGAGCCGAGCCAGCCGATCAACGGGTCCGGATTCATCAATGACGCCAATTCCGGCATCCTCGACAAACTGGCCCGCCCGCTCTGGCAGGAGGGCTGACAGCGCAGGAGTGCTGACAGCGCAGGAGTGCTGACGGCGTAGGAGTGCTGACGGCGTAGGAGTGCTGACAGGGCAGGAGTGCTGACGGCACCTGCCGCGACAGCGGAGCGCTGGCGCACAGTCCGGCCGGCCGGTGCCAACCGGCCGGCCGGACCCGCGGTCACCTACCCGGGGTCACCTACCCGGGGCGTCGTCCCCGGTCTTCGCCGCCTCAGTGTGTTGGAGCTCGCGCCGGGCGCTCGCCAGCGCGTACGCCGCCGCGACCAGCGCGAGGTGACTGAAGGCCTGCGGGAAGTTGCCGACCATCCGCCCCGCCTCGGTGTCGTACTCCTCGGCCAGCAGCCCGACGTCGTTGCGCAGCGCCAGCAACTGCTCGAACAACTCGGTCGCCTCGTCGACCCGACCGGCCAGCGCGTACGTCCGGACCAGCCAGAAGCTGCACATCAGGAACGCGCCCTCACCGGGCGGCAGGCCGTCGACGGTACCGCCGTGCTCGTGGGTCTCGCCGCTGTCGTACCGCAGCACGAACGGCCCGCGCTTGAGCTGCCGTTCGATCGCGGCGACCGTGCTGACCACCCGCGGATCGTCCGCCGGCAGGAACCCGACGTGCGGGATCAGCAGCGCGGTGGCGTCCAGCGAGGTACCGCCGTAGTACTGGGTGAACGCGCCGAGCTGCTCGTTGTACCCGCGCTCGCACACCTCGGCGTGCACCTTGTCCCGCAGCGCCCGCCAGCGCTCCACCGGCCCGTCCAGGCCGTGCGTCTCGACCGCCCGTACCGCCCGGTCGAGCGCCACCCAGACCATCATCCGGGAGTGGGTGAAGTCCCGGCGCGGCCCGCGGATCTCCCAGATGCCGTTGTCCGGGGCGTCCCAGGCCTGTTCCAGGTTCGCCATCAGCTTGAGCTGCAGCGGCCAGGAGAACTCGTTCTCGGCGATGCCGGCTTCCCGGGATTCGGCCAGCGCGTCCGCGATCTCGCCGTAGATGTCGGCCTGGACCTGGGTGTACGCGTCGTTGCCCACCCGTACCGGGGTCGAGTTCTCGTACCCGGGCAGCCAGTCGACGGTCCACTCCGGCAGCCGGCGCTCACCGGCGACGCCGTACAGAATCTGCAGGTCCCTGGGGTCTCCGGCGACCGCCCGCAGCAGCCAGGCGCGCCAGGCCCGGGCTTCCTCGGTGAATCCGGTGGCGAGCAGCGACCACAGCGTGAGGGACGCGTCACGGAGCCAGCAGTACCGGTAGTCCCAGTTGCGCTCGCCGCCGAGTTGCTCGGGCAGTGACGTGGTGGCCGCGGCGACAATCCCGCCGGTCGGTGCGTAGGTGAGCGCCTTGAGGGTGAGCAGCGACCGCTGCACGGCGTCGGCGTACGGCCCGTCGTACCGGCACCGGCCGGCCCACTCGTGCCAGAACTGCTCGGTGCGCTGCAGCCGCTTGTCGCTGTCCAGCGCCCGCGGTACCGGGTGGTGCGACGGGTACCAGGTCATCGAGAAGTCCAGCACCTCGCCGGCCGACACGGTGAACTCGCCCTGATGGCGCAGCTCGGTACCGCGGGGCGGCAGGAAGTCGCCGCGCAGGCAGACCCCGTCCGGACCGGCGATCGCGAGCACCACCCGGTGCCCGTCGGAGTCGACGGTACGGCGCACCCACGGCACCACCCGGCCGTAGTCGAACCGGAGCACGAAGTCGAACCGCATCGTCACTTCGCCGTCGAGCCCCTCCACCCGGCGGCAGATGTCGGCCCGGCGGTCCCGCTGCGGCATGTAGTCGGTGACCCGGACCCGCCCGCCGGAGGTGCTGAACTCGGTGTCCAGGATCAACGACCGGCCGCGGTAGGCCCGGGTCACCTGTACCGACTCGGCCACCGGCGCGATCAGCCAGCGCCCGTGGTCCTCGGTACCGAGTAGGGCCGCGAAGCAGGCGGCCGAGTCGAACCGGGGCAGGCACAGCCAGTCGATGGACCCGTCCAGCCCCACCAGCGCGCACGAGTGGGTGTCACCGATCAACGCGTACTGCTCGATGGGCAAAGGCACGCCTGTCATCCTCGCAGTCCGACGCCGGTGGGTAGGTGCGCCTCCGGCCAACCGTTTGGCCATCGTTCCGGCTCGCACCGACGGCCGGTCAGCCGGCCGGTCAGCCGGCCGGCCGGTTCAGCCCAGCCGGCTGTGGGTCGAGGTGCCGTAGCGCTCCGCGGCGAGCGACTTGACCCCGTGCGGGAACGGCGCCTTGGCCCGCAGGTGCGCTGCCAGCAGCTCCCGCTGGGCGCCGCCGTCACCGTCGAACGCGGCCACGCACAGCTCCGGTACGCCGTTGGCGACCGCCAGAATGGCACCGGCCGCCCCCACCGCGGCGGCCATCGTCACCAGCGCGGACGAGCCGACATAGGTGGCACCGGACCAACCGGTCACCTCGCGGAGCAGCAGTTCCGCCTGTCCGGTGGAGTCCTTGATGCCGGCCAGCGGCAGGTCCGGCAGCGCCTCCACCGGCAGCGCGCCGCCGGCGATCCCGGGGTAGTGGTAGCCGAGCACCGGCGCCGGCGCCGCGGCCGCGGCCACCGCCCGGTAGAACGCGACCAGGTCGGTGGGCCGGTGCGGCGGCGGCACCAGCACCGCGTCCGCACCGGCCGCCACCGCCGCTTCGGCCCGCTCCGCCGCCTGCCGGGACCAGACGCCGCCGGCACCGGCCAGCAGCGGTACGTCCGGCACGGCGTCGCGTACCGCGCGGATCAGCGCGACCCGCTCGGTGTCGGTGAGCGCGTCGGCCTCGCCGGTGGTACCGGCCACCAGCACGCCGCGTACCCCCGCCTCGACCAGCCGGGCCGCGTGCGCGGCGGTGGCGGCGTTGTCGACGGCGCCGGTGTCGTCGAACAGCGTCACCAGCGCCACTCCGACGCCGGTCCACAGGGGAGCGGGTACGGGCTGCCCGGTCATCCGGTCCGCGCTCCGCGGGTACGCAGGAAGGCCAGACCGCCGAGCACCAGCCCGAGCAGGCCAGCCACCAGTCCGGCGATCGCGATGCCCAGCGCCGGACTGTTGTCGTCATCGGCCGGCGGAGCGGCGTCCCCGTCCGCCCGGCTGACGTTCGGCCCGTTGTCCCCGGCCGCCTTGGTCAGGGTGAGCACCGGCGCCGGGTGCTCCGGCTCGGTGGTGCCGCTCGGCTCCTCGATCCAGCGCGCCACGCTGCCGTCGGAGTACGTCTGCAGCACCTTGAACACCAGCGAGTCGGTCTTCGGCAGCGGCCCGAGCGAGACCGGGAACTCGAGGAACTCTCCCGGCTTGATCGCGGTACCGGCCGAGTCCGCGGTCCAGGTGATCTTGTTCGGCGCCTCGGTGATCTCGCCGTCGTCGGTCTTGATCGGACTGGCCAGGGTTCCGCTGACGACCTTGGCCGTCCACCCCGGCACCGGCATCGTCCGGACCGAGCCGATCGGGTGGTCCGTCGGGAGGAAGGCCTCGATCTTCGTGGTGGCGGCGCTGTCCGCCTCGTTCGGCACCCGGAACGCGATCCGGGTGTACCCGCCCTGGCTCGCCTCGCTCGGGTTCACGGTCACGTGCGCGGCGGCCGGCGTGGCCAGCGCGGCCACGCCGACAAGGCCGGCCAGTACGCCGGTCGTGGCCAGGACGAGCCGGCGGGCGGCTCGCCGCCAACGGTTCTCGGTCGACATCAGGTCCCCTCGGTCTGGTGCTGTACAGCGTTGGTCACGTCAACGGATCACGACCGTGCTGGTCACCGTCGTCTGGTCGATCTCGGAGGTACGCACGGTAAAGCTCAGCTTCCAGTTGCCCGCGGTCGGCAGCGCTATCTCGCCGACCGCGTGGTTGTCGGTGAGCTTGAGCAGCGGGATGTCCACCGCAGCTATACCCGCCGCCGGTAGCGCGGCGGTCGCCTTCCACTCGAGCACCTTCACCGGAACCCCGCTACCGGGCTTGACCGCCACCAGATGCAGGCTGTTGTTGCCCACCTGAGCTGGATCGACAGTCAACTGCAGGGTGTACAGCCGGCTGGTCATCGTGGCGGAGAACGGCGAGGCGACGGGCTGCGCGGGGGCCCGGCCGGCGGTACGACCCGGGGTGGTGTCCACCAGGAGTGCGCCGAGCGCCAGCACCGCCGCCGCGACCGTCAGTTCGACCAGCAGCACCGAGCGGATCCGGCTGTTGGTGCGCGGGGGGTCCTCGGTGAGGGTCGCCACCGCGGCCGGTGCCGGCTGCCCGTCCACGTCCGGCCGCTCGTCCCGGTCCGGGATTTCCGTTGCGCCCGCCGGCTCCGGGTCCGGGAGGCGGCGGACGAACGCGCGGGCCTCCAGGGCGATCGCGAGTACCACCAGGAACAGCGAGAACTTCGCCACCACGAGCAGCCCGTAGCGGGTGTGCAGGAGCGGATCGACGCCGCCGAGCTCCACCGCCGCCTGGACCACCCCGGTCACCCCGATCGCGGCGACCGACCAGGTCGCCCACCGGGACCAGACCGGCAGGATCGCGTCCAGCTCGCGCCCGGTGGTCCGGGGTACCAGGAACGCCACCAGCATCACCAGGCCACCGAGCCACACCGCGACCGCGGTCAGGTGTACGGCGTCGGTGAGCACGGTCAGCTGCGGTGCCGGCGACGCGCCCGGATGACCGGAGAAGGCCCAGGTCAGTACGCCGATTCCGGCCAGCGGTACGAGCAGTTGCCGATCCCGGCCGCCGCCCCGACCGTTGCCGGGCTCCCGCAGTACCGTCCGGAGCAGCGGAAGAGCGCACAGCAGTACCGCGAGCCGGAGCAGGTGCGCCCGCCCGTACATGGTGCCCAGTACCGCGCCGAGATCCGATCCGGTGACGTCGAACAGGCCGGAGCCCAGCTCGTACGGCGCCTGCAGGTACAACTCGGCCAGCGCGCTGGCCGCCAGCAGCCCGAGACCGGTGCCGACCAGTCGTACCGCGCCGCGGCGACCGAGCCGGCGCGGCCACAGCAGCAGCAGGACGAGTACCGGCCCGATGGTCAGCAGCAGGCCGACGTACCCCAGATAGCGGGCGAGCGGCACCGCGATCGCCACCACCGGATCGATCTGCGCGTCGTTGCCGCCGGTGGTCGACGGCGCGGTACGGGACGGGGCACCGATGGAGAACGAGAACCCGCCCTCCACCGGGTGACTGTCGGCCGAGATCACCCGGTACGACACCAGGTAGGTACCGGTGTCGAGCGAACCGCGCAGGCTGATGACCTGCTCGGCGCCGCCGCGCCGGCCGCTCGGCCGGCCGCGGTCGGCCCGGCTGCCGTCGGGTCCGACAATCCGGATGGCGCCGGCCAGCGGCCGGACCGGCTCGCTGAACGTGAGGGTGACCTGCTCCGGGGCGGTCGGCACGATGCTGCCCCCGGCGGGCGAGGTCCGCAGCAGGGTCGCGTGCGCGCTCGCCGGAGCGGCCAGCATGGCGCTCACCACCAGCCCGAGCAGCGCCGCGCCGAGGAGCCGGAGCGGACGCGGGAAGCGGGCGGCCCGGCTCGCGGGCGGATGCTCGGTTCGGCGAGGCATGAGGTCAGATTGTCAGGGCAGGCTGGAAGAACGCTGAGCCGGGTCGGCGTGTGGTCGGTGGCTGGCGATATCTTCGGATGCGGCCAACGGTACGCCGGCCTCCCGTCACATACTCATTGCGATCGCTCTCATTGCGATCGCTCTCATTGCGATCGCTCTCATTGCGATCGCTTTCGTACGGTTGGCACCTGGCTCCAGGCTCGACGAGCCGGGACGAGCAGGTTGCCGGTAGCGGGGACAGGACAATGGCCACACGCACGACCGGGATCCGACCGGGTACCCGCTGGACGGGTCTGCGCCCCTGGCTGGCCACCGTGGTGCGGCTCGTACTGGCCGGCCTGTGGCTCTACGCCGGGCTGGCCAAGCTGACCGACCTCGGCGCCTCGGTACGCGCGGTCAACGGGTACCAGCTGGTGCCCAACGCCGCCGCCCAGGTCATCGGGCCGGCGCTGCCGTTCGCCGAGTTCGGGCTCGGCCTACTCCTGCTGGTCGGGCTGGCGGTGCGGTTCGGCGCGGTGAGCTCGGCGATCCTGCTGGCCACCTTCATCGGTGCGATCGGCTCTGCCTGGGCGCGTGGCCTCGCGATCGACTGCGGCTGCTTCGGCGGCGGCGGCCAGGTCGGAGCCGGCCGTACCCCGGAGTACGCCGTGGAAATCGCGCGTGATTCGGTGTTCCTACTGCTGGCCCTGCTGCTGGCGGTGTGGCCCCGCACCCGGTTCTCCGTCGACTCGCTCCTGTTCGGACCCGAACCCGAGCCGGCGGAGTTCGAGCCGGCGGAGTTCGAGCCGGCGGAGTTCGAGCCGGCGGAGTTCGGCACAGAGGACGTCGGAGCAGCGGGGCGCGGAGCGGAACCCGGGACAGAGGAAGCTGATGACCAGGCGCAAGGCCCAACCCAAGCGGGCTAGAGACGTCGTACGGGCGCAACTGGCCCAGGAACGACGCCGGAAGGCCACCCTGTGGACCACCGTGGTCGCGGTGTGCGCGGTGGTACTGGCCGGAGCCATCGGCTACGGCATCTACATCACGCAGCGGGACTCCGCGGCGAAGAGCGACTATGCGCTCCCGCGCGGCGCCACCACCACCAACGGCGGGTTGCCGATCTCCAACGGCACCGTGACCGTGGACCTGTACCTGGACCTCATGTGCCCGGCCTGCAAGGAGCTCGAGACGCTCGCCAAGGCCGCGCTGCGCGGGTACATCGCCGGCGGCAAGGTGCAGGTGGTCCTGCACCCGCTCAACATCCTGGACGACAAGTCCCAGGGCACCCGGTACTCGACCAGGGCGGCGGCCGCGCTCGGCTGTGCGGCCGACGAGCGGAAGGCGTTCGAGTACACCGACGCGTTGTACGCGCGACAGCCCGCGGAGAACACTCCGGGGCTCACCAACGACCAACTGGTCGCCCTCGGGGAGACGGCCGAGATCCCGGCCACGTCCGAGTTCGCCGAGTGTGTCCGGAGCCAGCAGTACGCGGACTGGGTCGGGCACGTCACCGGTCAGGCCACCGAACGGGGCATTTCGGCAACCCCGACGGTGTACGTGAACGGCGAGAAGATCGACAACAGCGTGGCCGCGCTGACCGCGGCGGTACAGTCCGCCACCTAGGCCTTCGCCCGGTACGGACGCCTCATAGGGTGGCGGCATGACCGACGTGACGCAGACCCGGCTCGAGCCGGGCCAACCGGCTCCGGACTTCTCGCTGCGTACCGACCGTGGCGAGACCCTCAACCTGGCCGACCTGCGGGGCCGCAAGGTGGTGTTGTACGCCTACCCGGCCGCGATGACCCCCGGCTGTACCACCCAGGCGTGCGACTTCCGCGATTCGCTCGACTCTCTCGCCGCCGCCGGGTTCGCGGTGGTGGGCATCTCGCCGGACCAGCCGGACAAGCTCGCGAAGTTCCGGGAGAAGGACGGCCTGACCTTCCCGCTCGTCTCGGACCCGGATCGCAGCGTGCTGACCGCGTACGGCGCCTACGGCGAGAAGCTGAACTACGGCCGGAAGATGATGGGCGTCATCCGATCCACGTTCGTCATCGACGAAGAGGGCCGGATCGAGCGGGCCATGTACAACGTGAAGGCCAAAGGACACGTCGCCAAGCTGCGCCGCGACCTCGGCCTGGACTGACCCGGCCCGGCGCCGGGTCGGCCCGGTCGCAGGGCAGAATGGAACCGGCCGCCGGCGCACGGCGGCCGGCCGCGCCTGGCGCGGCACGGGGCCGTAGCCCAATTGGCAGGAGGCACGCGGTTTAGGTCCGCGACAGTGTGAGTTCGAATCTCATCGGCCCTACCAGGACAGACGTGCGGCTCAGGTGCTGTGCGCCAGCGACTCGACCGACGTCCGCTGCGCCGGCGCGGTACGGGTGCCGGCCGACCGGCGCCGCGGGCGGTACCCGGCGGACGACCGGGCCAGCGCGACCGGGCACGGCGCGGTGTGCAGCAGCGCGTGGCTGACCGAGCCGAGTCGTGGCCCCGAAGCGCCCGCGCGCCGACCCACCACCAGCAGTTGGGCGCCCTGCGCCGCCCACCGCAGTGCTTCGGCCGGCGATTCACGCGCCAGCCACTGCCGCACCGGTACCTCCGGATAGTCGCGGCGGTACCCCGCGATCAGCCCGGACACCGTCTGGCTCCGGTCTGCGGCCACCTCGTCCAGGTTGTACCGCAGCCAGTGGCCGGTACCGAGGCCCGGCGCCGCGGCACCGGCCCAGGCGTGTACGACGGTCAGCGCGATCCCCCGTAGCGCCGCCTCGCGGAAGGCGAAATCGAGGGTGGCATCCGACTCGGGCGATCCGTCCACACCGACCACTACCCGACGTTGGGACAGTCCGGTGGGCACCCCGCCGACGCGCGGGCGCGAGATCGTTGAAGGGTTGTCCAGCAACCGCAGGTCCGACTCGCGTACCACGATCACCGGCGTCCGGGAGTGCGATGCCAGGTGTACCGCCGTCGATCCGGCCAGCAGCGCGGTGCAACCGCCCCGGCCTCGGTGGCCGACCACCACGAGCGTCGCCCGAGCGGCTTCGGCGGCGAGTACTGCGCTCGCGGAACCGGCGATGAGATCGCCGTCCACCAGCAGGTCCGGCGCGATCAGATTTGCCCGGCGGACGAACGCGGCGAGCATGTCCGCCGCCTCGCCCCGCTGGTCGGCCAGGTGCCGCAGCTCGCGGACGCCGGGCAGGGTCGCCACCCCAGCCTGCCCACCGGCAGTGTTCCCATCGGCTGGTCGCGGCGCCCGGGCCACGCCCGGCGACCCGGTGAACGCGGTCACCAGACGCAACGGACGCCGGCGCCAGCGCGCCTCCTGGATCGCCACGTCAAGCGCGGCCAGACTAGGTTCTGAGCCGTCCACCCCGACCACCACCGGAACGCCGGCAAGCCTGGTCATGCCGGACCACCTCCCGCCGAACACCCTCTGACGGACCGCCGCGGAGGGAAACCCGCTTACGGTTCGAACCGGGCAGGACGTTCGGCCGATGTCGCCTCTGCGACAACCATGATGTCGCGTTTACGACAACGCCTGGCCGGCTTCACCCAAATTCAGCGGACTGGTCCGGACCGACGCGCAGAGCGGCGCCCGGACTCCCAGCCGGGCTTCTCAACCGGCCCCAGCGGCGTTCACACCGGCAAATGAGCCGGCTCGGGCTAGCGCCGTCGGGCTCTCAGCCGGGTCGGGCTCTCAGCGGGCTCGGGCTCTCAGTTGGCTCGGGCTCAGGGGCGGGCTCTCAGCCGGGTCGGGACGCACTCAACTCGGCGGCCACCACCTCGGCCAGCGCCCGGAAGGCCCGGCCACGGTGACTGATCGCGTCCTTCTCCGCCGGCGGCATCTCCGCGGTGGTGCGCTGCTCCCCATCGGATACGAAGATCGGGTCGTACCCGAACCCGTGCTGGCCGCGCGGCTCGCGGATCAGCCGTCCGGACACCTCGCCGGTCACCACGTGTTCCCGCCCATCCGGCAGCACCAGCGCGGCGGCACAGACGAAGGCAGCTGCCCGATGCTCGTCCGGTACGTCCGCGAGCTGCCCGAGCAGCAGGCTCAGGTTCGCCTCGTCGTCGCCGTGCCGGCCGGCCCAGCGGGCACTGAGTACGCCGGGCATCCCGTTCATCGCCACGACCGCCAGCCCGGAATCGTCCGCGATCGTGGGCAGACCTGTGTACCGCAGGCCCTCCCGGGCCTTGAGCAGCGCGTTGTCCGCGAAGGTGAGGCCGGTCTCCGGGGCTTCGGGATAGGTCGGTACGTCCGCGAGCCCGACCAGCTCGATCGGGTGGCCGCCGAGCGCGCCGTCGAGGATCCGGCGCAGCTCGGCCAGCTTCTTCGCGTTGCGACTGGCCAGCAGGGCGCGGGTGGTCGCCATCAGCCACCCGCCGCCGGGTCACCCGCCGCCGCGCCGGCCGTCGACCCGAGTGGCGTGGCGAGCGCGAGAGCCTGTCGTCCGGTCAACTCGGCGCAGCCCGCGACCGCGAGGTCGAGCAGCTCATCGAGCGCCTTGCGGTCGAAAACGCCGGACTCGCCGGTGCCCTGCACCTCGACGAACTCCCCGGTGCCGGTGCAGACCACGTTCATGTCGACCTCGGCCGACACGTCCTCGTCGTAGCACAGGTCGAGCCGCGGTTCGCCGGCCACCACGCCCACGCTGACCGCCGCGACCGAACGGCGCAGCGCCTTCTCCGCCGAGGCGGCGAGCAGCTTGCGGTCGGCCAGCCAGTGCACCGCGTCGGCGAGCGCAACATACGCCCCGGTGATCGCCGCGGTGCGGGTGCCGCCGTCGGCCTGCAGCACGTCGCAGTCGAGCACGATCGAGTTCTCCCCGAGCGCCTTGAGGTCCACGCAGGCGCGCAGGCTGCGCCCGACCAGGCGGCTGATCTCATGGGTGCGGCCGCCGACCCGGCCACGGATGCTCTCCCGGTCACCCCGGGTGTTCGTGGCGCGCGGCAGCATCGCGTATTCCGCGGTCACCCAGCCGGAGCCGGACCCGCGCCGCCACCGGGGCACGCCCTCGGTCACGCTCGCCGTACACAAAACCCGGGTGTTGCCGAACTCGACGAGCACCGAGCCTTCCGGATGGATCGACCAGCCGCGGATCAGATTCACGGGGCGCAGGTCGGCCGGGGCACGTCCGTCGGGTCGCGTCATGCGCCTCAGCGTAGGGACGGGCACCGACAGAACCCGCACCGCCCCGCGGGCGACTCAGATCTCGTACACCGATCCGGGCCGGACCACGTCGAGCGGACCGGCGAAGGCGGAAACCGCCTCCTCCCGGGTACGGGTCTCGCTCCCCCAGGCCCACACCAGGTGGGTGAGCAGCAGGTGGCCGACGTCCGCCCTGGTCGCGTGCTCGCCGGCCATCCGGCCGGTCAGGTGCAGGTCCGGCGGGTTGTCCTCACCGTCGAGAAAGCTGGCCTCACACAGGAACGCCTCGGAACCGCTGGCGAGCTTGACCAGCGCCTCGGACTGCCCGGTGTCCGCGGAGAAGGTCAGCGCCCGTCCGCCGTGCTCGAGCCGGATGCCGTACGTCTCGACCGGATGGTTCATCAGGTCGGTGATCACCCGGAACGGCCCGATGTCACGCACCCCGGCGGTGAGCTTGTTGAAGGTGTACACGTCGTCGAGACTCTCGCCGCCGTCGTACGACTGGACCAGGCGCCTGGGCGTGTCCGCCGGGCCATACAGCGGTACCGGCGGGAACGGTGCCTGCGGTGCGTACCGCCGGGCCACCACGTACGAGCAGGCGTCCATGATGTGGTCGGCGTGCAGGTGCGTGAGCATCACCGCGTCGATGGCGTTGATGTCGGTGTACCGCTGCAGCGGCCCGAGCGAGCCGGCGCCGAAGTCGACCAGGAGCCGGAAGCCCTCCGCTTCGAGCAGATAGGCCGAGCACGCCGCCTCCGGGGAGGGAAAGCTGCCGGCACAGCCCACCACGGTGAGCTTCATCGGCCGACCTCGGTGAACGTCGCCCCGGCAGTCGGTACACCGCCGGACGGGGGAAGCGCACCGGCCAGCGGCAGGGCGACCCCGGCGGCCAGCTCGACGCCGGTCGGCAGGTCGAGGCCGAGGAAGCGGCGGGCGAGCCGGCTGAACGGTTCGGGATCGCCGGTGGCCAGGAACCGGTGGACCGGCGCCGCACCGGTCTCCGGCCGAAGTAAGTCACGCTGTGTAAGCACCCGGTACACGTCCTTCGCCGTCTCGTCCGCGCTGGATACCAGCGTTACATCGATACCCATCACTAGCCCAAGCAGACCTGAGAGCAATGGATAGTGAGTGCAGCCGAGAACGAGCGTGTCCACTTCGGCGCGCTGCAGGGGCTCGAGATACGACTGGGCGAGACCGAGCAGCTGCCGCCCGGTGGTGACGCCGCGTTCCACGAAATCGACGAACTGCGGACACGCGACACTACTGATCTCCACCTGCGGGGCGGCCTGGAAGGCGTCCTCATACGCGGCGCTGGTGACCGTGGCTACCGTTCCGATCACCCCGATACGCCCGTTTCTGGTGGCCGCGACGGCCCGTCGTACGGCCGGACGGATCACCTCGACCACGGGCACGTCGTACCGCTCCCGAGCGTCGTGCAGACACGCCGCGGACGCCGCGTTGCAGGCGATGACGAGCAGCTTGACGCCCTCGTCGACCAGCTGGTCAAGAACGGTCAGCGCGTACCGGCGCACCTCGGCGATCGGCTTGGGGCCATACGGTACGTGCGCGGTATCGCCCACATACAGCAACCGTTCGTGCGGCAGCTGGTCGAGGATCGCCCGCGCCACCGTGAGGCCGCCGACGCCGGAGTCGAAAATGCCGATCGGCGCGTCGGTCACGCTGCGGAGCCTACGCTGTCGGGACACGCCGGCCTGTCCCTGCCCGGACAGATGTCATCAACGTGACACCATGGCCTCGGCGCCTGCTCTGTTGCCGTTTCGGGTGGCTATCTCGCCGCGACTCCGCCGACGGTGCTTCGCCGCCGCACCGGACCCGTCGGCCGCTGACCGCATGGAAACGACCAGCCACGGGTATGGATCGGTACGGTGTCGTCCGCCGGGCATAGCACCCACGTTCCTGTACATGTCGATCTCGGGGAAGAATCGGACAGGTGACTTCCAAGTCGTCCACCACTCCAGGTACTGGCCGCGCCGGCGACGGGACAACCGCCGGCAGCCGGTCAGTCTCGACCAGCCCGATCGACCCGAGCGACGGGTCGGTACCACCCGAAGCGCCGGCCGGTAGCGCGAGTCCCGCCGGCGCCCCGCCCGCGGCACCGTCCCAGCCACCGCGCAGTGGCGCGCGACCCGACGAGGCTGGCGGCGGCCAGGGCGACGCCGCGTCCGGTTGGCCGGCCAACCCGGCGAAGTCCGGCTGGTCCGCCGACGCCACCAACGCTCCGGCTCCCGGTTCCGCCGCGGCGGCTGTCGAACCGGCAGCGGTCACGTCCAGTGCGATGACCGGCCGGCTGCCGCTCGGACCGCTGACGACTGGTGCCCCCGGAGGCGCCGCGGGGGCCGTGCCCGGCCCGACGGCCGGACCAGGAGCGCAAGCCGGACCCGGAGCGCAAGCCGAACCCGGAGCGGTGCCGGCAAGCGCGGCGGCGCTCCCCGGTGGCGCGGACACGGCGTCCCGGCGCAACGCGTACCTGCGTCCCCGGCCGGCTTCGTCCGGCAAGCCGCGGCTGCGGCACCTGGCCGGACTCTGCGGCTGGGCGCTGAGCCTGGCCGTAGCGGGCCTGCTGGTCGGCCTGTGGGGACTGGTCGCGTTGATCTCCGGGGTGGCTCCCGGCTGGTACGAGCCGGTGATCGTGCTGGTAGGCCTGATCGGCCTCGGCTTGACGATCGGTGCGCTGCTCACGGTCGAACAACGCCGGCTGCCCTGGATCCTGCTCGGCGGCTCGACCGCCGTACTGGTGCTCGGCACCGCGATAACCGCCAGCATCGGCTAGCTCGCCGCCGCCCGTCGGGTAGCACGCATATCGGGTGCGCGGGTATCGGGTGCGCGGGTATCGGGTGCGCGGGTATCGGGTGCGCGGGTATCGGGTGCGCGCGTATCGGGTGCGCGCGTATCGGGCGGCAGTCCGACGGTCACGCCCAGAGCTGGCCCTCCAGGTGCTCCTCCGCCTCGGCGAGGGTGCCGCCGTACGCACCGGTGGACAGGTACTTCCAGCCCCCGTCGGCCACCACGAACGCGACGTCGGCACGCCGGCCGGCGCGGCTCGCCTCGTGCGCCATCGCGTGCGCGGCATGCAGTACGGCGCCGGTGGACAACCCGGCGAAGATGCCCTCCACCTCGATGAGCTGGCGGGTCCGCAGCAGCGCGTCGCGGGTACCGACGGAGAACCGCCGGGACAGCACCCGGGCGTCGTACAGCTCCGGAACGTACCCCTCGTCGATGTTCCGCAGGCCGTACACGAGCTCGCCGTACCGCGGTTCCGCGGCGACGATCTCGATGTCCGGGTTCTTGTCCCGCAGGTACCGCCCAGTGCCCATGAGCGTGCCGGTGGTACCCAGGCCGGCCACGAAATGGGTGATCGTGGGCAGGTCGCGCAGCAGTTCCGGACCGGTCGTCTCGTAGTGCGCCCGGGCGTTCGCCTCGTTGCCGTACTGGAAGAGCATCACCCAGTCCGGATGGTCGGCGGCCAGTTCCCGCGCCATCGCCACGGCCTGGTTGGAGCCGCCGGCCGCGGGCGAGGAGATGATCTCCGCGCCGTACATCTGGAGTAGCTGGCGGCGCTCGATGGAGGTGTTCTCCGGCATCACGCAGACCAGCCGGTACCCCCGGAGCTTGGCCACCATGGCCAGCGCGATGCCGGTATTGCCGCTGGTCGGCTCGAGGATGGTGTCGCCCGGCCGGAGTCTGCCGTCGGCCTCGGCGGCGCGCACCATGTACATAGCCGCGCGGTCCTTGACACTGCCCGTCGGGTTGCGGTCCTCGAGCTTTGCCCACAGCCGGACCTCGGAACTCGGGGAAAGCCGGGGCAGGCCGATCAGAGGGGTGTCGCCACACGCGTCGAGCAGCGACTCGTAGCGTGTCATGGTCGCCTCCAGAGGCGGTCGGGTCGACTACGCTCCGCCGGCTACGGCGGGCAGGATCGTGACGTTGTCCCCGTCGGCGAGCTTGGTGTCGAGAGCGCCGGTGAACCGCACATCCTCGTCGTTCACGTACACGTTGACGAAGCGGTGCAGGTCGCCACTGTCGGTGACCAGGCGGCCGCGAAGCCCGGGGTGCCGGGTGTCCAGGTCGGCGAACAGGTCGGCGAGCGTGTCGCCGGTGCCTTCGACCGCCTTCGCGCCGTCGGTGTGGGTACGCAGGATGGTCGGGATGCGAACTTCGATGGCCATGGCCGGATAACTCCTTGCTGGACGATTCGGTGACGATGTCCGGTACGGACGATTCCGCGGTACGACGAAGGTGCCCGATGCGAGGTGCCCGATGCGAGGTGCCGACAAAGACCCTGGCCGCCGGGCCCCGGCAGTCGAGGTCGCGGTGCCGGTCGGGCGATGTGCCAGGTACCGGCGTCGGCCGGCCAGGGCCTCAGCGCTCGGTCGGACAGTCGTAGACGACAGACGTCGGGGTGTGGCCGAACATGTACGACTGGACCGCGTCCGGGTCGTCCGAGGCGTCGATGTCGCGAGCAGCGGTAACGCCGGTCCCGGCGGCCGGCTCGGTGACCTCGACCGGCTCCTCGGTGACCGCCCCGTCGACGATGCGGTACGACCGGAACTCGGTGGTATCCGGTTCGCGGGTGGAGACCAGGACGTAGTGGGCGCCCGGCTCGAAGGCGAAACCGATGTCGGTACGGGACGGGTATGCCTCGGTGGCGGTGTGCGAGTGGTAGATCACCACCGGCTCCTCGTCCCGCTCGTCCATCTCCCGCCAGACCCGCAGCTGCTCGCCCGAGTCGAACCGGTAGAACGTCGGCGACCGCTCCGCATTGGTCATCGCCTGGAACCGGACCGGCCGGTCGGTGCCGGCCGGGCCGGTGACGACGCCACACGCCTCGTCGGGATGGTCCCGACGAGCATGCGCAATGATCGCGTCGTAGACGGTCCGGTCGATGCGGAGCACGAGGTACAGGTTACCGGCCGGTCCGGAATGTCGAAGTGCTCCGTGGCGCGCGTCACGGCGCGTGACCCACCGCGGGCAGGCTGCTCCGTCCGCGCGCCCCGGCGTTGTCCCTGACCGCACGCGGCAGGACCGGCCGGACCTGGGTCAGATGCGACCTGCGCCACCCGTCGCCCCACGCAATCGGTCCGCACACCCCGGAATGCTCTGCCGCCGCGACGTGCCACCCGCGACCTGCCACCTGCGACCCGCGACCGGCCTGCGACCTGCCGCCGCGAGGTGCCACCCGCGACCTGCCACCTGCGGCACCACGTGGCGGCCGCCGACCGCTGCGCAACGGCGCGGAGCGCTACTCGCGGTTCGAGATCGTCCGGCGACTCCCCTACTAACCGCCGTTTGTGCAATGGTCCGCCCGTACCACATCGCGCACCGACCGGTGGACAGCGCTCGACGTTCCGCCGGTATGCGCCGTCGACTGGACGATGAACTATTCACAGGTTGCGCTCGCATCCGACATTAACGGACCGTCGGGCACTCCCGGAATGGTTTGATCACCGGCTTTTACTGCCAGCTCGTTTGGGCACGATGCGGCGCGACTTCGAAATTCGATGAGTCAACCATCGCGAAGAAAAGCCGCAGCTCACTCAGAATATCTGCCAAAACGAACTTTCTGAACATGCGTACCGGCATCCATCGGCGACAAAGTCCCGGTACCGGACACGCCGGGGACTCATCGCCCAGCAGCCCAAACACCGGTGACAAGAAGCTGACAGCTGGTGATGTACGACTCGTCCGTTCCGTCATCGCAGGCCCTAATGCACTTTTCCGTACCGGACACCTGAACATTTACCGGCCAAGTCGAGCGACCCCTTTTCCACCCACTTGGAAAGTAATGGACCGGAGTGATTGGCCGAATGAGTGATCACCTCGGGGCGACGCGAGTTCGGATTCCGTTCATGTCCAGTTCCCCCGATAGACAATATCAACGAAGGCTGCCTATCCTGACGCCAACCGCTTGAATATCAACTCGGAATGGGCGTGGCCAATCGTCTCGGGACCACTAATGACTTACCACGGGGGAGGGGTAACTCGGTGACCACTGGAGAAGACCCGGTTGCGGAAGGGCACGGTTCTTCCGGCAAACGCCCGATATCCGTTCGATAACACCGCATCCTCGCCACCAGCATCTCGCCTATCCGCGCACGTTGACGGTAGGCGCGGTGACCACTGGTAGAGGCCTGGGCCGGTAGCGGCGGGAGTCCGCGCCAGACCACCACACAGGCCACCAGCTCCCCTCCCGTACGAACCCCGCACGAGCCAGCGAGACGTTGGCCCGCCCGCGGTCGAAGAACGCCGCCCAGCACCGTTCCGGCATCCCCGAACAGCACCTGCGGCCGACCACCCACGGGTGATCGCCCTGGTCGATTGCGCTCTCAGCCCAACACACATAGCGAACTTTCCATCGCACAAGGCAACGAAATTCCGGTCGTACCGGTGTGGCGGTCGCCAATCCGCCCCCGCCGATCACCGCCGTTGCCCGCGCCTCTGGCCGACCGTCACGGCCAGCCCACCCGGGGGCGCGGTACCGATTCGGAGGATCTTGTGACGCAGCTCGCCGACAGGAACCCACAGTCTCAGCCGACCCCGCCGCTCTCCCAGGAGCGCCGGCTGCGCGCGCTGAAGAGCGGATCGACGCCCGACATCGAGTCAGTCAACGATCCGCCGAGCGGGCCGGTACAGGTCACCGTGATCGTGCCGACGCGCAACGAGATGGACAACGTGGCGGTGTTGTTCGATCGACTCACTGGTGCGATGCGATCGATGTCCGTCGAGCTCATCGTGGTCGACGACAGCGACGACCACACGCCGGACGCGGTACGCGAGCACGGCGCGGAGGTTCCGCTGCCGGTACGCCTGCTGCACCGGCCGCCCGGGGAGCGCCGGGCCGGCTTGTCCGGCGCGGTACTGGCCGGAGCCCGGCACGCCCGGGGCGACTGGATCCTGGTCATGGACGCCGACCTGCAGCACCCGCCGGAGGCGGCCGGCCGGCTCGCCCGTACCGCGCTGCGGCACGACGTGGATGTGCTGGTCGGCACCCGGTACGCCGGCAACGGCTCGACCGAGGGACTCGGCGGCAGTGGCCGGATGGCGGTCTCATCGTCGGCGACCCGGCTGGCCAAGACCGCGTTCCCGCACCGGCTCGCCACCGTGAGCGACCCGATGAGCGGCCTGTTCGCGTTCCGCCGGTCGGCGATCAAGCTGGACCGGCTCGACCCGATCGGCTTCAAGCTGCTGCTCGAGATCCTGGTACGGCAGCCGCAGGCCCGGGTCGCCGAGGTGGCGTACGAGATGGCGCCCCGGCACGCCGGTGACTCCAAGGCCTCGGTCCGGGAAGGCCTGGCGTTCCTGCGCCACCTGGGCCGGCTCCGCAAGCAGCGGCTGGCCGGCCAGTTGCGCGGGCAGCCGATGCCGCGCCGCGACCAGGTCCGGCAGCTGGTCCGGATGTTCGCGTTCGGACTGGTCGGCCTGTCCGGCGTGGTGGTCAACACGGCCGCCCTGTGGCTGCTGTTCGAGGGCCTGGGCGTCCACCATCTGCTCGCCGCGGCGTTGGCCACCCAGGCCTCCACCACCTGGAACTTCGCGCTGATCGAGCGACTGGTGTACCGGGGCCGGGGCAACGGCACCTGGCGCAACCGCGGTGCCCGGTTCTTCGCGATGAACAACCTGTTGCTGCTGGCCCGACTGCCCGCGCTGCAGATCCTGGTCTGGCTGGGCATCGGCGTACTGGTCTCCAACGCGATCACGCTGGTACTGCTGTTCCTGCTCCGGTTCCTGGTCAGCGACCGGGTCATCTACGGCTCCAACGTGCCGCAGGAGCCGGGCCGCGATCCGGTACGGCTGCTGGTCGACCCGAGCCCGCCGATCAGCGCGTCGGCCGCCTCCACCCGCAAGCGCTCGCAGTACCTCAAGTACCGCTATGACGTGGCCGGCACGGTGACCATCGGATCGCAGATCCTGCTGCCCGAGCTGGAGTTCTTCCGGGCCCAGTGGGTGTCCGACTCCGACGTGGACATCGCGGTACGGGTCGGCGACATCGGCCACCGGCACCCGCGCCGCCGGGCGGCCATGACCGAGCACGGCGAACCCGCGGTGCTGCGCTACGAGGAGCACCTCGGTCGGTTCGGCGCGAACTTCTCCATCGCGCTCGGCCAACCGATCAACATCACCGTCGGGCCGCTGCTGGCCCGCTCCCCGCACGTCGTGTACACCAATGTGATCGAAGCGTTGCTGCGCTTCGTGATGGCATCCCGGGACCGGATGCTGCTGCACTCGGCGACGGTCAGCCTCGACGGCGTCGGCGTGATGCTCTCCGCGTTGACCGACACCGGCAAGACGGCCACCATCCTGCGGCTGCTGCGCGATCACGGCGGGCTGTTCCTGTCCGACGACATGACTGTCATCGACGCCACCGGCAAAGCGGTCTGCTATCCCAAGCCGCTCACCATCAGCGCCCACACGCTGCGCGCGATCAACGCGAACGACCTCACCCCGGGCGAGTGGCGGCGACTGCAGTTCCAGAGCCGGCTGCACTCCCGTGGCGGCCGGTCGATCGCGCTCACGCTCAGCCGGTGGAACCTGCCGATCATGGGCATCAACGCGATCACCCAGATGCTCATCCCGCCGCCGAAGTACAGCGTGGACCGGCTGGTCCCGTGCCGGATGGGCAGCACCACCCAGGTCAAGCAGCTGTTCATCATCGAGCGCGGCACGCCCCGGGTAGTCAACCTCGACCCGGCCGAGGCGCTCGACCGGATGATCACCAACACCGACGACGCGTACGGCTTCCCGCCGTTCCGGTACCTCGCGCCGGCGATCAGCATCAACGGCCAGGGGTACACGCAGTTGCGCGCCCGGGAGCGGGAGATCCTCACCGGTTTCCTGTCCCACGTACGTACCCGCGTCATCGGCTCCGACGACTACGGCTGGGCCGACGTGATTCCTTCCCTGCTCACTGAAGACACCCCGGCACTCGACGGGGATGCGCCGACGGTGAAGACGAACGGGCACCGGGTCGCCGATGCCTGGCCCAGCTGGGACGTCGGGCTCCCCGCCCCGAGGAGCCAGCCCGCGTGAGAGAAACCTCCAAACGCTTCCCGGACGGGGGCCTGGCGGCCGGTGACGCGCAGCCCGCGTCCCGGCCGCCCGGCGGGGCGACCGTGGACGTCGGCGCCGCGGTGGCGGTCGACGGCGCGGATCCGGACCAGTTCGACGGGGCACCGACCGTCGAACTGGGCGGTGCCTCGGACCATGCCGGGTCGGACCCTAGGTCGTCGGGCGTGGCGGTGTCGGAGCTCGAGGCCGACCGGATCGACCCGACCACCGCGAGCCCGACGCCGTCCGGCTCGCCGTCCGGCTCGCCGGCCGGCTGGCTGAGCACCCGCGTCACCGTCCTCGCCATGGTCGGCGTCACCCTGGTCGCGGCTGCCGTCCGGCTGTGGCGGATCGACGCGGTCGGATTCAACAGCGACGAGACGGTGTACGGCGGGCAGGCCGCCTCACTGGCCGGGAACCCGCACTACCTCGACATGTTCCCGGTCTTCCGCGCCCATCCGATGATCGTGCAGATCGTGCTGTCGCCCCTGTTCCGCTCCGGCGAGGTGGACGTGGCCGGCCGGTTCGTGGTGGTCGCGTTCGGCCTCGCCACGGTGCTCGCGGTGTACCTGCTCGGTGCCCGGCTGTACGGGCGAAAGGTCGGCATCCTGGCGTCGCTGCTGATCGCGCTCATGCCGTACCACGTCGTGGTCACCCGCCAGGTGCTGTTGGACGGGCCGATGGTGCTGTTCGCGACGCTCACGCTGTACCTGATCGCCCGGTACGTGGAGGACCAGCGGCTGATCTGGTTCGTCGCGGCCGGCGGGATGCTCGGCATCACCATGCTCGCAAAGGAATCCAGCGTGGTACTGGCCGCCGGGGTGTACGCGTTCCTCGCGCTCACCCCGTCGGTGCGCCGGCCGGTGCGGGCCTGCCTGGTCGGGGTACCGGTGATGTGCGCGATCTTCGCCACCAACTACATCGCGCAACGGCTGGCCGGACGGGCCGCGACCGGCAAGAGCTACCTGGTC
Organism: uncultured Actinomycetota bacterium; assembly: GCA_963742715.1. Classification (GTDB taxonomy): domain Bacteria; phylum Actinomycetota; class Actinomycetes; order Mycobacteriales; family Micromonosporaceae; genus CAVUMR01. The sequence continues at coordinate 90,566 of CAVUMR010000001.1, forward strand.
TGGCAGTTGCTGCGCCGGCCGAACCACTCGATGACGTTCTACGCCGAGACCGTGCCGTTCGCGATCGGGATCGGCGTACTGCTCGCCATGGTCGGCGGCCTGTGGTGGCTGCGGCGGCACCGGACCTGGCGGGAAACCCTGATGCTGTCCTGGATCGCCGCCGGCGCGGTCGCCTTCGAGCTGTGGCCGGTGAAGGGCTTCCAGTACCTGTTGCCGATCGTCGCGCCGATCGCGGTGCTCGCCGCGCGCGGACTGCTGGCCATACCGCTGCCGGGCCGCGGGGCGCAGCCGCGGGGAACCACGGACCGCCCGAATCCGCTGCGGCGGCTGGCCGGCCGGATCACTCTGCCCTCGAAGCTCGCCGGGCTCGACTTACCGACACGACTCGGGGTACCGGCGCGGATCGTCGGCCGGGAGCCGGTCGTACTGGTGCGCGGGGTGGCCGTGATCGCGGTCGTGCTGAGCCTGCTGGTACCGACCTGGTCAGCCATCAACCAGCGGAACAACGCCACCTTCCTGGCCGGCTCCGGTGGGGTACCGGGCGGGCGGGAAGCGGGCCGGTGGCTCGCCGCCAACACGCCGGAAGGCTCGCGGGTACTGACCCTCGGCCCGTCGATGGCGAACATCCTGCAGTACTACGGGCACCGGCGCTGTTTCGGCCTGTCGGTGAGCCCGAACCCGCTGCACCGCAATCCCTCGTACACCCCGCTGCCCAACCCGGACAGCGCGCTGCGGCACAACGAGCTGCAGTACGTCGCGTGGGACAAGTTCTCCGCGGAACGGTCCGTGTTCTTCTCTACGCACCTGCTCGCGCTGGCCCGCCGGTACCACGGGCGGGTCGTACACACCGAGACCGTGATGGGCACCGACACCCGCGGCCACCCCGCCCGGGTACCGGTGATCGTGATCTACGAGGTACGGCCATGAGGCCGCTCCGCGGCGCGGCCATGAGGCCGCTCCGCGGCATCGCGCCCGGGTTCCGGCGCGGCCCGGGTGCCCTGTTCGCCGCCACCCTGATGGTCGCGCTCGGCTCGCTGGTACTGGTGATCGCGGCCGGCTCGTCCGGCACGCCGCCGGGCTCCCAGTCGGCCCGCTCGGCCGCCGGCAACGCCGCGCCGACCGCGAAGACCACCATCGCGAAGCCCACGACATCGGCCACCTCGGCCGCGCAGGTGACCGAGGCCGCGCCGGTGACCGCGGCCACGCCGGTGACCGCGGCCGCGCCGGTCCCGACCGCAACGCCGGCCAGGACGGCGAAGGTGCGGGCCACCACCCCGATCGACCACTTCGTCTTCCTCATGCAGGAGAACCACACGTTCGACAACTACTTCGGCTCCCGGCCGGGAGTCGACGGGGTACCGCCCGGCACCTGCATGCCGGTCACGCGCGGTCACCCCACGCCGTGCGTCAAGCCGTTCCACATGGGAGAGCTGGGCAGTGTCGACCTCGACCACACCGCGCAGGCGTTCCGCACCCAGTACGACGGCGGAAAGATGGACGGCTTCGTCGAAGGGGTCAGCACCCAGGGCAAGGACGGCAAGCTGGCGATGGCCTACTACGACGACCGGGACCTGCCGTACTACTGGAACCTCGCCGACCAGTACGTCCTGTTCGACCGGCTGTTCAGCTCGTCGAACTCGGGCAGCATCCGCAACCACATGTACCGGGTGAGCGGCTCCCCCGGCGCGACCGGGCCGGCCGAGACCATCCCGCCGGGCGGCTGGGGCAACCTCCCGACCATCTTCGACCGGCTGCAGGCCGCCGGCGTCGACTGGAAGTTCTACGTCGAGAACTACGACCCGACGATCAACTTCCGGACCCGGGCCAAAGCCAAGGACATCGACCGCGGCGCGCAGGTCATCTGGGTACCGCTGCTCGGCTTCGCCCGGTTCGTCGACGACCCGAGGCTGTCCAGCCGGATCGTCGACCTGGACCAGTACTACGAGGACGCGGCGCACGGGAACCTGCCGGCGGTGTCGTTCATCGCGCCGGCCGGCGACAGTGAGCACCCGCCGGGCAACATCCGGGCCGGCCAGACCCTGGTGCGCTCGCTGCTGACCCAGTTGATGCGGTCCTCGGCCTGGGACTCCTCGGCGTTCTTCTGGTCGTACGACGACTGGGGCGGCTGGTACGACCACGTCAAGCCGCCGCAGGTGGACAAGTACGGCTACGGCTTCCGGGTACCGGCGCTGCTGGTCAGCTCGTACGCGAAACGGGGGTACGTCGACCACACCACTCTCGACTTCACCTCGGCACTGAAGTTCATCGAGGTGAACTGGCGACTGGCGCCACTGGCCGAGCGGGATCGCAAGGCGAACACGTTCCTCGACGCGTTCGACTTCACCAAACCGCCCAGGCCGGCCGTGCTGCTCGGTACGGAGCGCCATCCGCCGCCGCCCGTGAAGTTTCGTGCGGGCGCGGTGTACGGCTCCTACGGCGTGGCCGCCGGCCTGTCCGTACTGCTGCTGATCGCCGCCGCCGTCCGGCGGCGGCGACCGCGGCCGGCCCGGACGCCGGCAATCCCGAACCGACGGGAAGGCGTGTCATGACTGCCGGACACCGGCTCACCGCATCCGCCGTGGTCACGGCGCTGACCGCGGCCGGCCTGGTCGGCCTGGCCGCACCGGCCGGCGCCGCACCGGCATTGACCGCACCGGCCAGTGCCGCCGCGACCAACGTCATGCCAGCGACGGCGGGCCCGGTGGGCACGACCGTGCCGACGGCCGGCCGGTCCAGCCAGCCCGGCACGCTGCGCCTGCAGACCGTGCCACCGCTGGCCGGCGTGGTGGTCACGGTGGACGGACGGACCGCCCGATCCAACAAGAGCGGCCTGGTCACCGTGTCGGTCAACAACTTCATCGGGCTGCAGCGTCGGATCGCGGTACCGGAGACCCACATCACCCCGGACCGGTCGGTGCTGTTCGACCGGTACCGCGGCGACCCGGACAGCGCGGTCGGCGGAAAGGTCATCCAGCTCGGACTGCGTACCCGGCGGCTGGTGACCTGGCGGTTCGTGGACCGGTTCGGCGGCGAGGTCGAGGTGGACAAGGTCCGGTCGATGCGCATCCGCAGCAACACCGGCGAGATCGCGCAACTGACCGGTGCCGCGCTGGCGAGGCCGCGTTGGGTACCGGAGAGCCGGACCCAGCAGGGCCCGAACGGACTTGTCTCCAAGAAGCTGTACTGGGTGGTCGACTCCGCCGACGTCGGCGGCGCCTCGGTGGTGAACAAGGCACAACAGCGGTTCACCCCGTGGGAGCAGCAGAGCTGGCTGGTACAGCTGCTGTTCTACAAGGTCGTCCTCACCGCCAGCGACCTGTTCTTCACCATGCGGGTCGGCGACGGCATCGAGCTGACCCGACCGGACGGACATACCGAGCGGCTCGCGTTCAACTCCTCCGGCAAGGTTTCCGTCTCCGACCTGCCCCGCGGCACGTACATGATCCGCGCGTACGGCGGCGGCGTCTCGTTCGCCCGCCCGGTCAGCATCAGCAAGGACCAGGAGGTCTCGCTCGACGTGATCAGCCGGATCGACCTCGGTCTGGTGTCCGGAACGCTGCTGGTCCTCGCGGTGAGCCTGATCCTGCTCGGCCGGCCGCACCTGCGGCCGAGCTGGCCCCGCCGGTGGCGACGCTCCGGCGCGGACAGACCCGCGGGCCGGGACGGTCCGGCGGGCGACGGTCCGGCGGGCGACGGTCCGTCCGGCCGGGGTGATCCGGCGTCGCCCTCGATGCGCCGGCCCCGCGACGCCGGCGGAACGCCGCGACAGCGGCGTCGCCGGCTGGTCCGGGCCGGCACCGGCGGAGGCGCGGCGATGGCACTGCTGATCGCCGCGGTGGCCTTCGGTGCGGTGGCCCAGCCGCAACCGGCGCATGCCCAGGAGCCGACCAATCCGGTACCTGTGTTCGCGTACTACTACATCTGGTTCAACCCGACCTCGTGGAACCGGGCGAAGATCGACTACCCGCTGCTCGGCCGGTACTCCAGCGACGACGTGGAGATCATGCGCCGGCACGTGAAGATGGCCAAGGCGGCCGGCATCAACGGGTTCCTGGTGTCCTGGAAGCACACCCCGCAACTGGACGAGCGGCTGGCCAAGCTCACCACGGTCGCCCGTACCGAGGGCTTCCACCTCGGCATCGTGTACCAGGGACTCGACTTCAACCGGGAGCCGCTGCCGCTGCCGACGGTACGACAGGACCTGGCGCTGTTCGCCGAACGGTACGGCCGGGATCCGGTGTACAACGTGTTCGGCAAGCCGGTCGTGGTGTGGACCGGCAGCACCCGGCACGACCGGGCCGAAGTCGACGCGACCGTCCGGGACGTACGCAAGGATCTGCTGGTCCTCGGCGACGCGAAAACCGTGGAGGACTGCGAAGCGCTCACCCCGGTACTCGACGGGCAGGCGTACTACTGGTCGTCCGTCGATCCGACCCGCGGTACCAGCCGGGCCCGACTGGTCAACATGTCGCGGGCGGTACACCGCGGGGGCGGGCTGTGGTTCGCGCCGGTGTCGCCGGGCTTCGACGCCCGGCTGGTCGGCGGCAGCAAGACCGTGCCGCGCCGCAACGGCGAAACCCTCCGCGCCTCGTTCGACGCCACCGTGTCGACCGACCCGGACGCGATCGGCGTCATCAGCTGGAACGAGTTCAGCGAGAACACCCACCTGGAACCGAGTGAACGGTACGGCACCACCGACCTGAACGTGCTCTCCGACCTGCTCGGCGCCGGCAAGGACATCACCGCCCCGGTGGACAGCAGTGAGGCCACCGATGGCCAGTCCGGGCTCACCAGTTGGGGCGCGCTCGCGTTGCTGGCCGCCACTGCCGGCCTGCTGCCCCTGACCATCGCGATCAGCCGGCGGCGACGGGCCGCCACCGCTGCCGACCGCCTCGCCTACGAGGTGGAGAACCTGCCCAGGGAGGGACGGTCATGAACCGGCCAAGGCTGCGGAACTCGGCAGTGGTACTCGGGGTGCTGGCCCCTGTCCTGGGCGTCAGCCTGTGGTGGGGCCTGCCCCACCTGACCGACTCCGAGCACGTGATCGCGGCGGTCGGCGACATGGCCTGCTCGCCGCAGGCGAACGCGCCACCGGCCGACAACGACGACGGTCCGGCGCTGTGCCGGGAGATGGCCGTCAGCGACACGATGATGAAGCGCGACCCGGAGGCCCTGCTCGCCCTCGGCGACCTGCAGTACGAGCGCGGCGCACCCGGCGACTGGGCGCCGTACGCCCGCTCGTACGGGCGGATGCGCGGCATCACCAAACCGGTACCGGGCAACCACGAGTACCTGACCGCGAACGCCAAGGGCTACTACGACTACTTCGGTGCCCTGGCTGGGTCGGCCGACCGTGGCTACTACGCGTACAGCGTCGGCACGTGGCGGATGATCGCGCTCAACTCCGAGTGCTCCGATGTGGGTGGTTGCAGCCCCAACTCGACGCAGGGGAAATGGCTGCACGCCGAGCTGGCCCGTGACAACGCGCGCTGCACGCTCGCGTACTGGCACATCCCGCGGTTCAGCTCCGGACAGCACGGCGACCACGACGCGTACAAGGTGTTGTGGCAGACCCTGGCCGGCGAGGGCGTGGACGTGGTGCTGAGCGGCCACGACCACGACTACGAGCGGCTCGCGCCGATGGACGCGAACGGGCAACGGGACGACCGCAACGGCATCCGGTCGTTCGTCGTCGGTACCGGCGGCCGCAACCTGCGTCCGGTGACCGAACAGCGGGCCAACAGCGAGCGCGTGATCGACAACGCGTTCGGCTACCTCGAACTGCGGCTCGGCGACAGCGGTTACCACTGGCAGTTCCGTGACGTACACGGAGACGCGTTGGACAGCGGGGAGGGGCGGTGCCACTGATCCGGGTACTCAGTGTCGGCGCGTCGGTGGTGCTCATCACGGTCGCCGCGGCGATCGCCGTTGTGCTGCTGCGCCAGGACGACACCGGCGCGGCGAGTCAGGAGGTGTCCGTACCACCCACCCGGGACACCTACGTCAGCCAGGCCAAGCCGGACGAGTCGTACGGCTCGGCGCGCCAGTTGCGCGCCGACAACGGCCCGCAGGCGGTGCGGTCGTACCTGCACTTCGACGTACCGCGGGTGACCGGTCGCCTGACCGGCGTGCTGCTCCGGCTGCACGCCAACGCACCCGACCCGAACGGCCTGTTCATCGCGCCGGTGGCAGCGGTGCCGTGGGCGGAGACGATGACCTGGCGTACCGCGACGGCAGTCGGAGAACCGGCCGCGCAAGGCCATCCGGTAGGCGCGGACGGGTGGGTCGACATCGACATCCGGACTCTGGTCCGGATACCCGGATCGCTGGACCTCGCGCTGATCAGTCCGGGAAACACGATGGTCAACTACTCCAGCCGTGAGAGCGGGCCGCGTACGGCACCGCGCCTGGTCTTCGTGACGGACGGGTGAGTTGTCATGACGGAGTCTCGTGGCGGAGCTGTCCGGACGGAGAGCTGTCGTGACGGACGGGTGAGTCCCATGCCGCGACCCACCCACAACGGGACCCGACCCATTCGGGATACACAGCACCATCGCACCAGGGGGGAAACAGTCGTGAAATGGCTTGCCAGGCTCGGTGCGGTCGCGGTGCTCGCCGGTACAGCGCTCGCGCTGGCCGCAGCACCGACATCCGCATCGACGTTCAACTCGACCGCCGACACCTATGTCGACGCGTCCGCGCCGACGACCAAGTTCGGTACCAAGGCCTATGTGAGGGTGGACGGTTCGCCGATCCTCAACTCGTACCTGCGCTTCACCGTGTCCGGGGTCGGGACGACCACGTCGGCCGTACTCCGGTTCTACGCGGAGAGCGCGAGCAGTTCCGGCGTGTCCGTGCACAGCGTGGCGGACACGACCTGGAGCGAGAGCCTGATGACGTACAACAACGCGCCGCCGATGGGCCCCATCCTCACCACCACCGGGTCCTTCGCGGCCGCAAGTTGGGTGAGCGTCGACGTGTCCTCGGTCGTACACGGTGACGGGACGTACTCGTTCGCGCTCACCGAGACCGGCGGTACCGCGCTGAAGATCACCAGCCGGGAAGGCACGAACAAGCCGCAGCTCATCACGCCGCGGCCGACTACGCCGTCGCCGTACGTGATCAGCAAGGTCGGCTCGTCGTACAAGGCGCAGTCGGCGACCAGTGGTACCACCTTCAACGGCTCGCTCAAGTCGGTCGTACAGAGTGCGGTCGCCGATCTGGAGCTGTCCGGTGGCGGGATCGTGCACTTCAACGCGGGCGACTACGACTACGGCACCGAGTACTTCAAGGGCACCAATCTCCACAGCATCGTGTTCGAGGGTGCCGGAATGAACCTGACCACCATCAGGAATTCCACCAACGAGGCGGCGGACACCGAGCCGTTCAACTTCAGTGGCGCGTTCGGCGTCACGATCCGGGACCTGGCGGTCTCGGCCGGCGGCTCGTTCCGGTCCACCAGCGATGCGCTCGACTTCGACCAGGGCAACGATTCGCTGGTCGAGCGGGTGAAGATCATCGCGTCCCGCAGCCGGGCGATCGTCTTCGACGGCAAGAACCTCGGCTGGACCTCGGCGAACAACACCGTCCGGGACTGTGTCATCACCGGCAGCGCGGTACAGGGTGACGGCATCGAGTTCCTGGCGTCCAGCAACAACCGGGTCGAGGGCTGCACGATCACCGGGGTCGGCGGCATCGGCATCCAGATGACCAAGTCGTCCACCCTGGCCGACCAGCCGAACAAGAAGGCGAGCGACAACGTCATCACCGGCAACACCATCACCGAGTCCGGCCAGCACGGCGTCGAGATCATCAGCGGCGACCGCAACCAGATCACCAACAACACGGTGACCAACAGCTCCAACCTGGTCGCGAGCAAGGCCGGCATCCGGATCACCTCGAGTGACTCCATCACCTGCGACGACAACGTGGTGACCGGCAACGTCTCGAACGACAACCAGGCGGTCAAGACGCAGAAGTTCGGGCTGGACATCGCCAACGCGCTGTGCAACCGCACGGTCGTCGGGCCGGTTCCGCCCAACAACTTCACGCCGAACGTGACCGCGTCCATCCACAACATCGGTACCGGCACGATCTTCCAGTAGGCCGTTTCCCGGTAAGCCGGTAAGTGAGCGGCGGCGGCCCGCCAGGCCGCCGCCGCATCCCGATCCCGACCGCAGGCACCGATCCGCACGATCGCGCCGCCTCCCCACGGCCGCGCCGGCACCGCACGCACCGGCCCCTCCCGGACGCGTGCCGACCGCACCAAACGCGCCGGAGGAGTTGCGCCATGCACGCAATGCGAAGAGTCCGAACTGCCCTGCTCGCTCTCGTGCTCGTCCCACTGTCGTTCCTGGGCGTGTCGGCGGCCACCCAAGCCCCGGCCAGTGCGGCACTGCCGGCCGGATTCGCCGACACACTGGTCACCAATGTCTCCGGCCCGATGGACGTGGCCTGGACGCCGGACGGCCGGATGCTGATCATCAACAAAGCCGGGCAGGTACGCGTCTACAGCGGCGGCACGCTACTGGTGACGCCCGCCCTGGATATCGCGGCCCGGATCTGCACGGTCGGCGAACAGGGTCTGGTCGGACTGGCCGTACACCCGGCCTTCGCCACCAACCATTTCGTCTACCTGTACTACATCTACAACAAGCTCAACAACGGCTGCCCCGAGGACGAGCTGACCGGCCCGGTCGGCCGGCTGTCCCGGTTCACGCTGGGCGACGACAACGTCATCAGCCCGGCCAGCGAAGTGGTGCTGTTCGAGACTCCGCCGCGGTACCGCAACCACCACACCGGCGGCGACCCGAAGTTCGGCAAGGACGGCCTGCTGTACGTGACCGTCGGCGACTCGGGCGCGCAGGGCCTCGGCTGGCCGCAGAACCTCGGCAAGCTCGCCGGCAAGATCGTCCGGCTGACCGACACCGGCGGGATTCCCGCCGGCAACCCGTACACCGGCACGGGTACCGCCCGGTGCAACGTCGGTGGAGTTCCACCGGCCGGCTCCCCCGCCGGTACCAAGTGTCAGGAGATCTTCTCCGCCGGCCTGCGCAACCCGTTCCGGTCGGCGTTCGACCCGAATGCCGCCGGAGTGCGCTACTACGTCAACGACGTCGGGCAGCACACCTGGGAGGAGCTCAACGAGGGTCCGGTGGCCGGCGGCAACTACGGCTGGCAGGTCCGGGAAGGTCCCTGCGTCAAGGACTCCGACGTCGACTGCGCCCCGGCGGCCGGGTACGTCGACCCGGTGCACTGGTACCACCACGGACCGGACGGGGGCGCGGCCACCGCGGGCGCGTTCGTACCGAACGGCGTCTGGCCGGCCAGCTACAACGGCGTCTACCTGTGGGCCGACTACGTGTTCGGCGTCATCTACGAGCTGCGGCCGGGCGGTCCCAACTGCCGGCTGTGCTCGCTGCCGACCTCCGCGTACAACCAGGTCGAGTTCGCCCCGATCGGCCAGGTGGTGAGCATGCGGTTCGGCCCGGACGGCGGTCTGTACTACGTCAGCCGGGACGGCAGCACGATCCGCAAGATCACCTATACCGGTACCGCGAACCGGAACCCCACCGCGGCCGCGGTAGCCGACCGGACCTCCGGCGCGGTACCGCTGACCGTGCAGTTCAACGGTGGCGGCAGTACCGACCCGGACGGCGATCCGCTCAGCTACGAGTGGGACTTCGACGACAACGGCACGGTGGACTCCACCGCGGTCGCGCCCGGCAACACGTACAGCGCGGCCGGCACGTACAACGCGCGACTGACCGTCCGGGACGGCCGCGGCGGGTCGAACAGCATGACGATCCGCATCGACGCGGGGAACCGTGCACCGGTACCGACCATCGACACGCCGACCGCGAGTACGACCGCCGCGGTCGGGGACAACTTCACGCTGCACGGCAGCGCCACCGACCCGGATCAGGGCACCCTGCCGGCGTCCGCGCTGAGCTGGGAAGTGGAGTTGCACCACGCCACCCACACGCACCCGTTCCTGCCGCCGACCACCGGTAACGACGTGCCGCTGACCTACCCGCCGCCGGAGGACCTGGACGCGGCCAGAACCAGCTTCCTGCGGATCACGCTGACCGCGACGGACGCCGGTGGGCTGACCCAGTCGGTGAGCCGGGACCTGCTGCCGAAGTTGGTCGACCTCACCTTCGCCACCGATCCACCGGGGCTGACGGTCAGCGCCGGTGGCCTGAGCCTGACCGGCCCGACCACAGTGCGGTCCTGGGAGAAGTACGCGATCCCGGTGAACGCGGTGGACCAGAGCGACAGCTCCGGGCAGTCCTGGCAGTTCGCCTCGTGGGCGGACGGCGGCGGACAGGTACGCACCATCACCACTCCGGCCGTACCGGCCACCTACACGGCCCGGTTCACCACGGCCACCCCACCGCCCACCAGTACCGTCACGTTCCCGGCGACGGCGGACACGTACGCCAAGGCGGACCAACCGACCATCACGTTCGGCACGAAGACCGCGATCCGTACCGACGCGAGTCCGGACACCCTGGGCTACCTGCGATTCACCCTGGCGGACCTGGGCAGCCCGATCACCCAGGCGAAGCTGCGGGTGTTCGCCACCTCGGCGAACACGGTCGGGTACGACGTGCGCGGGGTCACCGACACCAGTTGGGGTGAGACGACCCTGAACTACAGCAACCGGCCGGCGCTCGGCCCGGTGGTGGGGTCGTCCGGCCGGGTCACCGCGAACACCTGGACCGATGTCGACGTCACCTCACTGGTGACCGGAAACGGGCTGCGCAGCCTGGCCCTCACCTCGACCAGCGCCACCGCCACCGGCTTCGCCAGCCGGGAGACGGCCACCAAACCGGAGCTGGTGGTCACCTTCGGCAGCGGTGGTGGTACGGGCGACACCGAACCACCGACCACCCCGTCGCTGACCGGATCGGCGCCGCGCGCCGACCAGGTCGACCTGACCTGGTCCGCGGCTACCGACAACGTGGGAGTGGTCGGGTACGACCTCTTCCGGGGTGGCGCGTTCCTGGCCAGTACCGGGGGCACCGTACGCGCGTTCAGTGACACCACCGTGACCGCCTCGACCACGTACACCTATCAGGTGCGGGCCAAGGACGCGGCGGGCAACACCTCCGGGCTCAGCAACACGCTGAGCGTGACGACCCCGGCGGCAAGTTCGGTACTCACGTTCGGGGCGAGCGCGGACGCGTACGTCAAACAGGACTCGCCGGCCAAGAACTACGGTGCCGATCCGGCACTACAGGTCGACAACAGCCCGGTGAAGCGGATCCTGCTCAGGTTCGACGTGTCCGGACTGGCCGGCCGCCACGTTGCCAGCGCGAAGCTGCGGCTGTACTGCCTGGACGGCGCTCCGTCCGGTGGTGACGTACACCGGGTGCCGACCGCGAACGCCTGGACCGAGACCGGCGTGACCTGGAACAACCAGCCGGCGTTCGACGCGGCCACGGTCACCTCGCTCGGCCCGGTGCTGGCCGGTACCTGGTACGAGCTGACCGTGACGTCCCTGGTGACCGTCGACGGGCAGGTCAACCTGCTGGTCAGCTCGCCGGCGGACAACGGCGCGGACTACTCGTCCCGACAGGGCACCGCCGGTTTCGCGCCACAACTGGTGGTCAACCTGAGCTGAGCTGCCCCGCTCCGGGGCCGGCCGATCGGCCCTACCCGGGGCCGACGGCACCGTCCGTGGTGGTCGCTCTCACCAGCCGGTGAGGGCGACCACCAGGGAGTCCTGCAGGTACGTCAGGTAGGCGTACACCGACAACTGGGCCGAACGGGGCGACGTCGGATCCCGCAGCACCGCGTCGTCGATTTCGTCGGTGATGTCGGTCTCGTCCTCGATGCCCAGCCGGGTGCCCAACGCGATCCGGACGTCGGTGAGGGTGCGCAGCCACGCGTCCGCGCACTCGTCGTCCAGCGTCACCGGGCCGCCCTCCTCGGGCAGCGAGGACAGCATGCTGCCGGCCGCCTCGAGCCGGCCGGCGTGCAGGTCCCCCTCGGTGAGCCGGCGGAACTCCGCCGCGTCCATCGGGTTGTCCTGGTACCCGTCCGGGAACAGCCGGTTCACCACCGGGTCGCTGTGGTCGCCGCCGTGCTCGAGCAGGGCCAGCACCTCGCCGACGAGCCGGCGGACGACAACCGCCTCGTCCGGCCCGAACCGGGCCACGATCCCGTCGTCGGTGCGCTGGAAGAAGCCGGTCACGGCTGTTCGATCGTGGCCCAGAGCCCGTACGAGTGCAGCCGGGCGGCATCGAACTCCATCCGCTCCCGCGCACCCGACGACACGGTCGCCTTGCCCTTGTGGTGTACGTCCAGCATCAGTTTCTCGGCCTTTTCCCGGCTGTACCCGAAGAGCTTGCAGAACACCCAGGTGACGTACGACATGAGGTTCACCGGGTCGTTCCACACGATCGTCGTCCACGGCCGGTCCGCGGCGGGCTGCTCGTCCACACCGGGCAGATCGACCGGAGCCACCTGTGGAGCAGTCATGCCCCCATCGTGCCATCGGCGTCCCAACCGGCTGCGACATGCCCTACCTGACCGGTCGTCCGCCCGCTGGCCCGAGCGCCCACCGGCGAGCCTCGGGAGCGGGATCATCGATACTGGTTCCGCCGCTGGCGACGCCCAGCGACGATCTGTGCTAACCAGGAGATGCTCGAAGGAGACGCTTCCTCGAGCAATGAGCCGGCTGACGTGCGCGCCAGGTGCCGGGGATGGGGCACCGACCGTCGACCACTGCCGGAGGAACCATGACCACGTCCCAGGCCCGCCCGCCCGGCGGGCGACCCGAGGACACCCCTGAGGTACGCGACGCGGACAGCGTGATCGGTACCGAGAACTTCCCGGTCGCGCTGCGTGTCCTTCCGCGCGCGTACCGTCGACATCTTGCGGCGCTGTACCGGTACGCCCGGTTCGTCGACGATCTCGGCGACGAGGCGCCCGGTGACCGGCTCGCCGCGTTGGACGCGGTCGAGACCGGGGTCCGCGGGCTGTACGACGGGAAGCCGGTCACCCATCCGGTACTGCGGCAGCTGACCCCGACCGTGGCCGCGTGCGACCTGCCCGTCGACCCGCTGCTGCGGCTGATCGAAGCGAACCGGGTCGACCAGCGTGTCTCCCGGTACCGGACCTTCGACGAGCTGCTCGACTACTGCCGGCTGTCGGCGAACCCGGTCGGCGAGCTGGTACTGCACGTGTTCGGCCAGGCGACGCCGGAGCGGATCGCGCTGTCCGACCACGTCTGTACCGCGCTGCAACTGGTCGAGCACCTGCAGGACGTGGCCGAGGACCGGCGCCGGGACCGGGTGTACCTACCGGCCGAGGAGCTGGACCGGTTCGAGGTCACCGAGGCGGAGCTCGACCGGACGCACGCCACGCCCGCGCTCCGCCGGCTCGTACACTTCCAGGCCGTACGCGCCGGAGACCTGCTCGACCGGGGCGCGCCGCTGGTCGCCGCATTGACAGGATGGAGCCGCGTTGCCGTGGCAGGCTACGTCGCCGGTGGACGTGCCGCGCTTACCGCACTCGCGGGCAGCGGGTTCGACCCGCTGCCCGGGCCTCCGCACGCACCCCGGCGGGCGGTACTGGCCGGGTGGTTGCGGGAGCTGCGCAGGAGCGTGCGATGACGGTCTCGACCGACCACGCGTACCGCGAGTGCGAGGCGATCACCCGCAGCCAGGCCCGCAACTTCTTCTACGGGATCCGGCTGCTGCCGCTGGAGAAGCGGCGGGCGCTGTCCGCGGTGTACGCGCTGGCCCGGCGGATCGACGACATCGGCGACGGGGAGCTGCCGGCCGCGGAGAAGCTGGCCCGGCTGGGCACCGTACGCAGCCAGTTGCGTGGCGTGGACGGTGTTAGCGGTGCGCTGACGCCGCCTGCCAGCACCGATCCGGTCATGGTGGCGGTGGCCGACGCGGCGCGCCGCCGGCCGATCCCGGTACCGGCGTTCGAGGAGCTCGTGTGCGGCTGCGAGGCGGACGTGCTGGGCACCCGGTACAACACCTTCGACGGGCTGGTCGGCTACTGCCGGCAGGTGGCCGGCTCGGTCGGCCGGCTCTCGCTCGGCGTGTTCGGCGCGTCCGACCTCAAGCGGGCCAGCCCGGCCGCGGACGCGCTCGGGGTGGCCCTGCAGCTCACCAACATCCTGCGTGACCTGGTCGAAGACCGGCGCGCCGACCGGGTGTACCTGCCGGCCGAGGACCTGCGGCAGTTCGACTGCACGCTCGACCTGGTGGACGGGCAGTTCACCGACCCACCGGACCGGCTGACGGCTCTGATCAGGTACGAGGCGGACCGGGCCGAACAGTGGTACCGCACCGGGCTGCGGCTGTTGCCGATGCTGGACCGGCGCAGCGCCGCGTGTACCGGCGCGATGGCCGGCATCTACCACCGGCTGCTGGGTCGGATCCGCCGCGATCCGCTGGCCGTGACCCGGCGCCGGGTCTCGCTGCCCGCCTGGGAAAAGGGTTACGTCGCGGTACTGGCCCTGCTGTGGCGGTCGGCGTGACCGGTCCCGTAAACGTCCCCGGTCAGGGCGACGACCCCGGACAGGCCGTCGTCATCGGCGGTGGGCTGGCCGGCATCGCCGCCGCGGTGCGGCTGGCCGACGCGGGCGTACCGGTGACCCTGCTCGAAAGTCGGGCGCAGCTCGGCGGCGCGACCTACTCGTTCACCCGGTCACACCCCGGCGCATCCGGTGGCGGGCTGACCGTCGACACCGGACAGCACGTGTTCCTGCGCTGCTATCCGGCGTACCGGCGGCTGCTCGACCGGTTGGGCAGCACCGACCGGGTCGTCCTGCAGGACCGGTTCAGCGTGCCGGTACTGCGACCGGGTGCGGCGCCGGCCCGGCTTGCCCGTACCCCCTGGCTGCCCGCTCCTCTGCACCTGGCCGGCGCGCTCGCCGGGTACCGGCTGCTGACCGTGCCGGAGCGGCTGTCCGCCGCCCGCGCGGCCGCCGCCCTGCGCCGGGTGGACCCGGACGATCCGGCCACCGACGAGGTGAGCCTGGGCGACTGGCTGGCCGCGCACGGGCAGGGCCCGCGGGCGGTACACCGGCTGTGGGAGCTGGTGTCGGTGGCGGCGCTGAACGCGCCGGCGGCCGGCTCCTCGCTCGCGCTGGCCGCGCGGGTGTTCCGTACCGGCCTGCTGGACGCGGCCGACGCCGCCGATGTCGGTCGGCCCGCGGTGTCGCTCGCCGACCTGCACGGCTCCCCCGCCGCCGTGCTGCTGGAACGGTTGGGGGTACGGGTGCTGACCCGCACCAAGGTGGAGGCGATCACCGCCGGGCCGGCGGGGTACCGGATCGCCACCGGTACCGGCGAGCTCGACGCGGACGCGGTAGTGGTCGCGGTGCCGCACCCGGCCGCGTCGAAACTGGTACCGGCCGACGCCTCCCCCGACCGCGCGGACTGGCACCGGCTGGGCGCGGCACCGATCGTGAACGTGCACGTCGTGTACGACCGGCGGGTCACCGAGCTGGAGTTCGCCGCCGCGGTCGACTCGCCGGTGCAGTGGGTGTTCGACCGGACCGCGGCGTCCGGACTGGAGCACGGCCAGTACCTCGCCGTGTCGATCTCCGCCGCGGACGACCTGATCGGCCAGCCGACCGCACAGGTGGTGCGGCGGTACACCGCCGCGCTCGCCGAGCTGTTCCCGGCCGCGGCGCGGGCGACGGTACGGGACGTGTTCGTCACCCGCGAGCCGCGTGCGACGTTCCGGCAGGCCCCCGGCACCCGGCGGTACCGGCCGGCCACGACCACCCGACTGCCCGGGTTGGTACTCGCCGGCGCCTGGATCGACACCGGCTGGCCGGACACAATGGAGGGTGCGGTACGCAGCGGTGAGCTGGCCGCCGACGCGCTGCTCAGTCGCGCCGGTCCGGCCCGGCGGGTGGAGTCCCCGCGCAGTGCGTCCCCGCCAGTGGAGTCCCGGCGCACAGAGCCCCAGCGTCTTGAGTCCCCGCATCTTGAGTCCCCGCACCTTGAGTCCCCGCGAGCCGCCAGAAAGGCCGCATCATGACGGTGATCATGCCCGAGAGCCTGGACCAGGTACGCCTCCTCGTCGCGCCGGCGATCCGGGCGGCGCTGGACCGGCTGGACCCGCGGAGCCGGCTGGTCGCCGGGTACCACCTCGGCTTCTGGGACGCCGACGGAGTACCGACCGAGGCCGGCGGCAAGGGCCTGCGACCGGCGTTCGCGCTGCTCTCCGCGCGGGCCGCGGGACACCCGGCCGAGCGGGCGGTACCGGCCGCGGTCGCGGTCGAGCTGGTACACGACTTCTCGCTCCTGCACGACGACGTGATGGACGGCGACGCGGAACGCCGGCACAAGCCGACCGCGTGGAGCGTGTTCGGTACCCCGGCGGCGATCCTGGCCGGGGACGCGCTGTTGAGTCTCGCGGTCGAGCTGCTCGCCGAGGCGCCCGGGCCGGGCGCGCCCTGGGCGGTACGGTGCCTCACCACGTCGGTACGCCGGCTGGTCGCCGGGCAGACCGCGGACGTGTCGTTCGAGAGCCGGCCGGACGTGACGCTGGACGAGTGCCTGACCATGGCCGGGGACAAGACCGCCGCGCTGTTCGCCTGCGCGTGTTCGCTCGGCGCGGTGCTCTGTGACGCGCCGCCCGAGCTGGCCGGTGGGCTGGCCCGGTACGGCGAGCACCTGGGCCTCGCGTTCCAGCTGGTCGACGACCTGCTCGGTATCGCCGGCACCCCGGAGGTGACCGGCAAGCCGGTGCTGTCGGACCTTCGGGCGCGGAAGAAGTCGGTACCGGTGGTCCGCGCGCTGACCAGCGGCACCGCGGCCGGCGACCGACTGGCCGAGTTGTACCGGCTGCCCCGGCCGATGACCGAGGACGAGGTCCGGGCCGCGGCCGAGGCGGTCGAACAGTCCGGTGCGCGCGAGTGGGCCGAGCAGCAGGCCGCCGGCCAGTTGGCCGCCGCGGTGGGCGAGCTTGACCAGCTCGACCTGCCCGCCGAGGTACGCGGGGACCTGGTGGACCTGGCCGGCTTCGTGACCGGCCGGGACCGCTGAACCGGCCGGGTTCGCTGACCGGCCGGGACCGCTGAACCGGCCGGGTTCGCTGACCGGCCGGGACCGCTGAACCGGCCGGGATCATTGCACCGGCCGCGATCAGTGACCCGCGCGGGTCAGCCCGCGACGGATGCCTGGTACGCGGAGATCGCCTTGCGCAGCCCGACGACCGCGGGACCGGCCTGTTCGCGCAGCTCCTTGATGCGCCGGCGGTGCTGCCGGCGCTCCCGTCCGGTCAGCACGGTACGGAGCTCCCCCACCGCCGCGAGCGCGACCATCGCGGCATCCCGCGGGTCGAGCCGGTCGGCCGGCCGGCCGTTGGACAGGACCTCCGTCACCCGGCGGTGCAGCGCGTCCACCAGCCGCGGATCCCGGACCGTGACGCGGTACCGCCGGAACAGCCCGAGCACGCGTTCGGTCTCGACGTCGATCGTCCCGGCGCCGGCCAACTGCTCCCGCACCGCGTCGGCGGTACCGCGGGCACCGCGTTGTACCCACGCCTGCCAGGACCGGCGCTTGTCGGCCGCGACCTCCTGGTACACCGTGTCGAGCACCGGATCGGCGAGCCGACGACCGGTGGCCCGGGGTTTGCCCTGGTCGTCCATGAGGTGCCCGCCGCACAACAGGTCGGCCAGCGCCGCCGCGCGGATCACCAGGCCCAGCTGACTCCCGCCGACGACCCTGCGCCGGTCGGCGCGGTAGGCGAGCAGGTACAGCCGGATCGGCAGGCTGTCTGGCAGGTCCACGTCCACCCCTCGTTTCTCACCCATCGCTGTCGTCATGCTCTGTGCTCCGCCCGCGCGCCGGCCGCTCCCCCGCGGTCCGGTCCGACCGCCCGGACTTCGGCGGCCGCCCCGGCCGGCGCATCCGACCCGCCTCGGTGGGCAGCCGGCCCGCGTCGGCGAGCGCCCGACGCAGCAGGAACTCGATCTGCGCGTTGGTGCTGCGCAGCTCGTCGGCGGCCCACCGGGCCAACGCGTCGTGTACCGCCGGATCCAGCCGGAGCAGGATCTTCTTGCGTTCGGTTGGCACGGGCTGCCGGCCCGGTCACTGGTACAACGAGCCGGTGTTGACAACCGGCTGCGTTCCCCGGTCTCCACATAGGACCACCAGCAGATTGCTCACCATGGCGGCCTTGCGCTCCTCGTCCAGCTCGACCACGTCCCGTTCGGCCAGCCGGTCCAGCGCCATCTCCACCATGCCGACCGCGCCTTCGACGATCCGCCGGCGCGCCGCCACGACCGCGCTCGCCTGCTGCCGCTGCAGCATGACCTGGGCGATCTCCGGCGCGTACGCCAGCCGGGTGATCCTGGACTCGATGACCCGCACGCCGGCCGAAGCCACCCGTACGCCGATCTCGGCGGACAGCTCCTGGGTGATCTCCTCGGCGTTGTCCCGCAGCGACCGCTGGCCTTCCTCGTGCGCGTCGTACGGGTAGCTGTTGGCGATGTGCCGTACCGCGGTCTCGGTCTGGATGGCGACGAACTGGACGAAGTTGTCGACCTCGAACACCGCCCGTGCGGTGTCCTCGACCTGCCAGACCACCACGGCGGCCATCTCGATCGGGTTGCCGTCGAAGTCGTTGACCTTCGCCGGTTCGGTTTCGTGGTTGCGGATCCGGGTGGACACCCGGTGCCGCTGGGTGAACGGATTGACCCAGCGCAGCCCGTCGGCCCGGATCGTGCCGGTGTACCGGCCGAGCAGCTGAACCACCCGGGCCTGCCCGGGAGCGACCGGAGTGAGCCCGGCGGCCGTGATCACGTCCGCGATGAACAGCAGCACCGCGGCGATCACCAGCACCACGCTGGTCGCGCCGGTACCGCTGACCCCGACGATGAACAGGACCAGCGCGAGCGCCAGCGCGAGCAGGATCGCGCCGACCATCGGCAGGCCGGGCAGCCCGTTCGCGATCCGCTCCCGTACCTGCGGCTGCGGCATCTCCACCGTGACGTCCGAAAGAGCCCCGGGAGCAGTACTGGTCATCGCCCCTCCTCCGATTCGTGCGAACGCGCTCCCACCGCGGCGGCGGGGCCATCACGCTCGTACTATCAAAGTGATATCACATTTATCGGGACGGCCGCCAGGGGGCCGGACGGCCACCGGGGTCGGGACGGCCGCCAGGTCCGGACGGGCACCGGGCCGAGACGGCCGGCAGTGCCGGACGGCCACCGGGGTCCGACAGCCGCCGCAGCCGGATCTAGGCTGGCATCCGTGCCCAGACCCGCGCTGTACACCGATCACTACGAGCTCACGATGCTGTGCGCGGCCCTGCGTGACGGCTCGGCCCACCGGCAGTGCGTGTTCGAGGTCTTCGGCCGGCGACTGCCCCTCGGCCGGCGGTACGGCGTGGTGGCCGGTACCGGTCGGCTGATCGAGCTGATCCGGGACTTCCGGTTCCACCCGGACGAGATCGGGCACCTGCGCGACCGCGGCATCGTCGACGAGCAGGCCGCCGAGTGGCTGGCCAACTACCGGTTCACCGGCGACATCGACGGCTACGCCGAGGGCGAGTTGTACTTCCCCGGCTCCCCGATCCTGACCGTCACCGCCACGTTCGCCGAGGCGGTGGTGCTCGAGACGCTGAGCCTGTCGGTGCTGAACCACGACTGCGCGATCGCCTCGGCCGCCGCCCGGATGGTCACCGCCGCCCGCGGCCGGCCGATCATCGAGATGGGCTCCCGGCGTACCCACGAGGAGAGCGCGGTCGCCGCGGCTCGCGCGTCGTACCTGGCCGGCTTCGCGTCCACCTCGAACCTCGCCGCGGGAGCGCGGTACGGCATTCCCACCGCGGGTACCGCCGCGCACGCGTTCACGCTGCTGCACGACTCGGAGCACGCGGCGTTCGCCGCGCAGGTGGCCGCGCTCGGCAAGGACACCACGCTGCTGGTCGACACGTACGACATCGCGCAGGGCATCCGTACCGCGATCGAGGTGGCCGGGCCGCAACTGCGCGCGATCCGCATCGACAGCGGCGATCTGGCCGACCTCGCCGTCCAGTCCCGCGAGCTGCTCGACTCCCTCGACGCGAAGAACACCATGATCGTGCTCTCCGGCGACCTGGACGAGTACGCGATCGCGGCTCTCGCGGCCGCCCCGGTGGACGCCTACGGCGCCGGTACCGCGGTCGTCACCGGCTCCGGCGCGCCGACCGCCGGGCTGGTGTACAAGCTGGTGCAGGTGGACGGCCGGCCGGTGGTCAAACGCAGCGAGAACAAGGCGACGACCGGCGGCCGGAAGACCGCGGTACGCCGGCACAAGCCGACCGGTACCGCCACCGAGGAGATCGTGGTGTCGCAGGGCACGCCCGAGGCCAGGCCGGGCGACCGGATGCTGCAGCGGCCGTACCTGGTCGCCGGTGCGGTACCGGACGACCTGCCGTCACTGCACGACAGCCGCGAACACCTGTCCCGTTGCCTGGTCTCGATCCCCTGGGAGGGGCTCAAGCTCTCCCATGGCGAACCCGCCATTCCCGTCACCATGGTCGGAGGTACCGGCTGATGCGCGCACTGATCGTCGTGGACGTACAGAACGACTTCTGCGAGGGCGGCTCGCTCGCGGTACCGGGTGGTACCGCGGTCGCGGCCGCGATCACGTCGCAGCTGCGGGAGGGTGGCCGGTGGCAGCACGTGGTCGCCACCCGCGACCACCACATCGACCCGGGTGACCACTTCGGCTCGCCGCCGGACTACGTCGAGTCCTGGCCGGTGCACTGCGTGGTCGGTACCGCCGGCGTGGACCTGCACCCGGACCTGGACCAGTCCCGGATCGAGGCCGTGTTCGACAAGGGCGAGTACGCGGCCGCGTACTCCGGCTTCGAAGGCCACTCGGACGGCACCGGGCTGACCGAGTGGCTGCGCAGCAACGGCGTGGACGAGGTGGACGTGGTGGGCATCGCGACCGACCACTGCGTACGGGCGACCGCGCTGGACGCCGCCCGGGAGGGATTCCGCACGACGGTGCTGCTCGACCTCACCGCGGGCGTGGCCCAGCAGACCGTGGACACCGCCCTCGACGAGCTGCGCAACGCCGGGGTCACGCTGACCGGTCAGCCCGTCGTCAACTCCTGACCTGGGGGGCCTTGCCCCCCGGAGCCGCGTCAGTCGAGGCAGACGACCCGGATCCGCTGTACCGCGTTGTTGGCGAACCCGCCCCGGTTCCACGCCTGCTCCGCCGGCTGGGTGTCGCCGTCGGCGTCGGTGGCCCGGGCGCACAGGATGTGTTCGCCCGGCTCGGCCGCCCAGGTGTACGTGAAGGTCCGCCACGCCCACGGGTGCGCGCCGGCCGGCTCCAGCTCCGCGCCCTGCCAGGTGTGCCCGCCGTCCGCGCTCACCTCGACCGCGGTCACCGGCGCCTGACCGGACCAGGTCCGACCCAGCAGGGGTACCGGCCCCGGCCGGACGACCCGGGTGCGGGACATGAAGTCGGGGAAGCCGGGCGGGATCAGCAGCGCCCTCGGCCGCATCCGGGTGACCGGCTCACCGGGGTCGTCCGGAGCCTGCCGGAACCGGTACGCGAGATGTTGGAAGCCCTGGAACGGCTGGTCCACCAGCGTGATGTCGCGCAGCCACTTCACCTGGGCCATCCCGTACCAGCCGGGGACGACGAGTCGCAGTGGATAGCCGTGCTGCGGAGGTAGCGGCCCGCCGTTCATCTCGTCGGCGAGGATCACGTCGTCCCGCATCGCCTCGGCCAGCGACAGGCTGCGCTGGTAGTCCTGCTCGACCCCGCGCTCGATGCCGTGATCGGCGCCGGTGAAGACCACCTCGACCGCGGCCGGGTCGACCGCCGCGTCAGCCAGCAGGTCCCGCAGCCGTACCCCGGTCCACTCCGCGGTACCGACCGCCTCGACCACCCACGGCTGGCTCACCGGACGCGGCTCGAGCCGGGCCCGGCCGTTGCCGGCGCACTCCATCGTCGTGCGTACCGTCGTGCGGGGCCGATCCCGCAGCGCCTGCAGGTCCAGCACCATCGCGTGGCCGACCAGCCCGCCGATCCGCAGCCGCCAGTCGGTCGGCTCGATGACCGGGATGTCGTAGTGGATCAGCAGGTAGTGCAGCCCGACCGGCGTCACGTCGTAGCGCAGCGCCTCGAGCGGCATGCCGTGGTTGCGCGCGGCCAGCGCCAACTCGTCCGGGCTGATGCCCTCGTCGGCCGCGGCCACCCGGCCCGGGGTACTGAACTCGTGCGATGTCGCAGTCACGGCACCAGCGCTCCCCGGGACGGGTGGATGAGCGGTCAGTCGCGGTCGCGCACCCGGTTCTGGCCGGGCTCCTCGTAGCTGGCCCCGCCGGTCGGCTCGTGCGTACCCGGCAGCGCCCCACCCTCGGGCGGGTTCTGCAGCGAGTGGCCGCCGGCCGCGTACTCCGGGAACTTCAGGTCGAAGGCCGGCCGCTCGCTGCGGATCCGCGGCATCCGGTCGAAGTTGCGCAGCGGCGGCGGGCAGCTGGTCGCCCACTCGAGCGAGTTGCCGTGGCCCCACGGGTCGTCCACGTCCACGACCTGACCGGCCTTGTACGACTTCCACACGTTCCACAGGAACGGCAGCGTGGACGCGCCGAGGATGAACGAGCCGATCGAGGAGATCGTGTTCAGCGTGGTGAACCCGTCCGAGGCCAGATAGTCGGCGTACCGCCGGGGCATGCCCTCGGCACCGAGCCAGTGCTGCACCAGGAACGTGGTGTGGAACCCGATCATCGTCAGCCAGAAGTGCAGCTTCCCGAGCCGCTCGTCCAGCATCCGGCCGGTCATCTTCGGGAACCAGAAGTAGATCCCGGAGTACACCGCGAACACGATCGTGCCGAACAGCACGTAGTGGAAGTGCGCCACCACGAAGTACGTGTCGGAGACGTGGAAGTCGATCGGCGGCGCGGCCAGCAGTACGCCGGACAGCCCACCGAACAGGAACGTCACCAGGAAGCCGATCGCGAACAGCATCGGCGACTCGAACGTCAACTGGCCGCGCCACATGGTGCCGATCCAGTTGAAGAACTTGATGCCGGTCGGTACCGCGATCAGATAGCTCAGGAACGAGAAGAACGGCAGCAGCACCTGGCCGGTGACGAACATGTGGTGCGCCCACACGGTCATCGACAGCGCGGCGATGGCGAGCGTGGCCGCGACGAGCGTCTTGTACCCGAAGACCGGCTTGCGGCTGAACACCGGGATGACCTCGGTGACGATGCCGAAGAACGGCAGCGCCACGATGTACACCTCAGGGTGTCCGAAGAACCAGAACAGGTGCTGCCACAGCAACGCCCCGCCGGTGCCCGCGTCGTACACGTGCGCACCGAGCTGCCGGTCGGCGAGCAGGGCCAGCAGCGCGGCCGCCAGGATCGGGAACACCATCAGCACGAGCAGGCTGGTGACCAGGATGTTCCAGGTGAACACCGGCATCCGGAACATGGTCATGCCGGGCGCCCGCAGGGTCAGCACCGTGGTGACCATGTTGACCGCGCCGAGGATCGTGCCCAGGCCGGACAGCACCAGGCCGACGATCCACATGTCGGCACCCGCGCCCGGGGAGTTGATCACGTCGGAGAGCGGCGTGTACGCGAACCAGCCGAAGTCCGCGGCGCCACCCGGGGTGAGGAAACCGGCCACCGCGGTGCTGGCGCCGAACGCGTACAGCCAGTACGCCAGCGCGTTCAGCCGCGGGAAGCTCACGTCCGGGGCGCCGATCTGCAGCGGCACGATGTAGTTCGCGAACGCGAACAGGATCGGTGTCGCGAAGAACAGCAGCATGATCGTGCCGTGCATGGTGAACAGCTGGTTGTACTGCTCGGGGGAGAGGAACTGCAGCCCCGCGCGGGCCAGCTCGGCGCGCATCAGCAGCGCCATCGAGCCGCCGATCAGGAAGAACGCGAAGGACGTGACCAGGTACATGATCCCGATCTGCTTCGCGTCCGTGGTCCGGATGATCCGGGCCAGTGCCGATCCCTTCGGCGGCTCGTGAACCGGCCACGGGCGCGTGGCGATCGGCTTCGGGGCGACGATGGTCACGAAGGCCCTCCCGATGGGTTGCTTGGCGCGGACCTACCGGCGATCCGACTCCAGCGGGTCCAGCACGCAGAATAGTCCGCCTACCCGCGCGGACCGGCCCCGGGTACGTGGGCCGCGCCGAGCCGCCGGACACGCGCCGGAAAAGGACGTGTGACACCGCCGGATCCGTCCATGCGGCTCTCCGCCCGGGGTGGCGGTTGGTCCGGATAAGCGTCATGCTGCGTAGGTCGTTCGTTACCTTGAGCCAGCAAAGCGACGCTGGCCGTGAGGAATCTTGGCGAGTGTCTTCTGATCCACAGCAATTCTTCCCGCAGGCACCGCTCCTCCGGAGCCTGATCGCCTCGACCCCGGTCGTGCTCGGCGCCGCGCTGGCGGCTGCGCTGACCGGCATCGCACCACCCCTGGTCGGTACGGCCGTCGCCGCTGGCTACCCGTCCGCAGTGTTCACCTTTCTGCTCATCCGGCTGGCCCTGCGGATGGCGCACGGGCCGTGCCGCGGCGCCGGGTTCCTCAGCATGGGAGTACTGGTCAGCGGGCTCGGCGCGGTCGTCGCGCCGGTACTGCCGGAGCGGCTGGCCGCACTGGCGTTCCCGATCACGCTGTGCCTGTCGACTCCGCTGTACCTGCTGGGCATCCTGATGCTGCCCGGCACCGCGCCGGACCCGCTGGCCCGGTTGCGCCGGACCCTGGACGGGATCGGCATCGGCACCAGCCTGTTCCTGACCTGCTGGCTGCTGGTGATCATCCCGCTCGGAGTCGTCGGCTCCGGTCCGCGCGGGATGGACGCGACGATCGCGCTGACCGCCTGCGTGACCGTGACCGCGGCGATCGCGGTCACCCTGATCACCGGGATCCGGGCGGTGCGGTACCGGCGGGCCGCGGTCGGCTGTGCCGCCGGCGTGACGCTCGCGCTGGTCGGCCACGGCACGCTCACCATGAGCAGCCTGGTCGGCTGGCCGGTCCCGGCGCTGCTGATCGGATCCAGCCTGGCCGCCACCGGCGCCTCGGTGATCTGGCTGGGCGCGCGGGCCAGCCGCAACTCGTCCCTCCAGGCCGCCTCCACCACGCCGGAGAGCGTCCGGCACGCCGGCCTGCCCGCCCTCGCGGTACCGGTCGGACTCGCGGTCGGGGCCACCCTGTACCACCTGGTCACGGTCGGGTACTTCGGCCGGTACACCGCCGCGCTGGGTGTCCTGGTGATCGCGTCGATCGCGGTACGGGAGGCGTTCAGCGCGTACGACATGCGCCGGTACGCGCGCAAGCTCGCCGGCCAGGAGGCCAGGTTCCGGGCGATCGTGGCCGGCTCCACCGACGTGACGATCGTGCTGGACGAGGACCTGATGGTGCGCTGGCAGTCGCCGTCGGCCGCCCGGCAGCTCGGCCTGTCCGACCAGGACGTGGTGGGCCGGCCGTTCACCGAGATGCTCCACCCGGACGACACCGCCGAGGCGACCGACCGGCTGGTACAGGCCGTGACGGCCCGGCCGAGCCGGCCGATCCTGATCGACTCGCGGATCAAGGACGGGTACGGCCAGTGGCGCGACACCGAGTCGACCGTGAGCGACCAGCGGGACGTACCGGAGGTGGCCGGCCTGGTGGTGCACATCCGGGACGTCGGTGAGCGCAAGGACCTGGAGCGCACGCTGCACCGGATGGCGTTCACCGATCCGCTCACCGGGCTGCCCAACCGGCGGCAACTGCTGCGCCGTCTGGAGGAGGCCCGCCGGGCGGCCGGCGAGCGCGGCGGCACCCTGCTCACCATCGACATCGACGGCTTCACCGCATTCAACGAGTCGCGCGGCCAGGACGTCGGCGACGCGCTGCTGATCGAGGTGGCCGCGCGGATGCGCCAGTCGATCGGGCGGTCGGACGTGGCGGCGCGCCTGCTCGGCGACGAGTTCGCGGTACTCACCGTGGTACCGGAGAGCGAGGCCCGGGGGCTCGCCACCCGGCTGCTCACCATCCTCGCCGAGCCGTACGAGCTGCCCGAGTCCAGTACCGGCTACCTGACCGCGAGCATCGGGCTCGCCGCGTTCACCGTCGACAGCGACATCGACGAGATCATGCGCAACGCCGATCTGGCCCTGCGCCAGGCCAAGCAGCTCGGCAAGAACCGGATCGAACGGTACGACGAGGCACTCGAGTACACCCTGGTCCGCCGTTCCGCGCTGGAACAGGAGCTACGCGGGGCCACCGGCCGCGACGAGCTGGACCTCGCCTACCAGGTGGTCGTCGAGCTGACCGATCGGCGGCCGGTGGGGGTCGAGGCGCTGCTGCGCTGGCGGCATCCGATGTTCGGCACGGTCGGTCCCGAGGACGTCATCTCGGTGGCCGAGGAAGCCCGGCTGATCGACGAGGTCGGGGGCTGGGTGCTGACCCAGGCGTGCCGGCGGCTGGCCGGTTGGCTGGCGGACGGGCACGAGGTCTGGCTGTCGGTGAACGTGTCGGCCCGCCAGCTCGAGTCGCCCGGCTTCACCTCGATGGTGGCGAACCTCGTCGACGCGTACCAGTTGCCGCCCGGCCGGCTGGTGCTCGAACTGGCCGGTCGCGCGCCGGCGGACCGGCTGCAGCGCATCACCGGCCGGCTCGCCGAGCTGCGGTCGCTGGGCGTGCGTACCGCCCTGGACGGCTTCGGGGCTTCGCCGACCCCGCTCGCCGACCTGCGCCGGTTGCCGCTGGACATCCTCAAGATCGACCGGTCGCTCACCGCCGAGCCGGGTACCGCCCGCGCCCACGTACCGCTCGCCGACGTGGTGGTACGGCTGGGCCGGCGGCTCGGCATGGAGGTGATCGCCACCGGGGTCGAGGACGCCGCGCAGCTGGACAGCCTGCAGGCCGCGGGCTGCCGGTACGGCCAGGGCTACCTGTTCGGGCGGCCGCTGCCGGCCGAGCACACCGAGGCACTCCTCGACGCGTTCGGGGGCAGCCAGACCGACGCCAGCAGCCTGACCTGACCGGCCGGGGTCTCGGCCAGGCCCGGGCGCCCAGCTCCGGGGTACCGCGGATCTGGCGCGCCGGCTGTGCAGCCGACCGGAAAGCTGTCAGGGTGCGCATATGCGCAAGTACGTGATCATGGGGGTACAGGGCAGCGGCAAGGGCACTCAGGCGATCATGCTGGCCCGCGATCTCGACCTGGTACACATCAGCGTCGGTGACATCTTCCGCTGGCAGATCCAGCACCACACCAAGCTCGGTGCCCAGGTACGGCGCACCATGGCCGCCGGTGAGCTGGTCAGCGACGAGCTGGTCGGCTCGGTGGTACGCGACCGGCTGGAACAGCACGACTGGAACTACGGGTTCGTCGTGGACGGCTTCCCGCGCAACCGGGCACAGGCCGAGTTCTTCCTCGAGAGCTACGACATCGACGGGGTGATCCACCTCGACCTGCCGGATGAGGAGGTACGCCGCCGGGTGCTCGCCCGCCGGCTGTGCTCCCGCTGCGGCCTGGACTACAACCTCATCGCGCACCGGCCGGCGCGGGAGGACTTCTGCGACGTGTGCGGCGGCGAGCTGATCCGCCGCGAGGACGACACCGAGGAAGGGCTGGTCACCCGGCTGCGGGACTACCACGCCAAGACCGACCCGGTGCTCGACCTGTTCCGGCGCAAGGAGTTCGTGTTCACCGTGGACGCCCGGCCGGACAAGGCGACCGTGCAGCAGTCCATCCGGGACCGGCTCATGCTGCCCATCTACCAGCCCGGACCCGCTTTCCTGCCCTGACCACCGAGCGGCTCGGCCCGACGGCCGGCGGCTCGAACCGGCCGCGAGGCCGGCTGGGGACCGGGGCTGTGGGACCCGGCCGCAGGACCCGGCCGCAGGACCCGGCCGCAGGACCCGGCCGCGGACCCCGGCGAGAAAGTGTCGGACAGCCGACCGATTCGAGCGGAAGGTCCACCGTCCGGACGATCCACCAGGCCTTTTCGTCGCATCTATTCAGACCACCTGCCCGTCGCGGCAGCCGCTGGTAACCCGGAGGCTTTGCGGTAGACCACCTGCAGCCCGGGAGAAGCCATGGACGGCACCACGAGGCCCACGTCGGGCGAGGCGATCCGTCGCCACATCCGGTGCACCGCGACACACGGCGGACGACGCAGCCCCCGGGCTCAGGTGGGCATCCGGTCAGCCCACGCGCTGGGGTGCGGCGCGTCGGAATCGGAGCCCCGACCGGAGGCCCAGAGGTTCAACCCCGGAGTGCTCAAATGGGTACCGGCTCCCCGGCGCCCCCGCGAAATCTGACGCTCCCGGTCACCGCGCCCGGCGCGGTCCACCCAGCGCGTCGGCCACCAGCGTGCCGGCGGCCACCCGGGCCGCCTCGGCCGCACCGGTGTCGCCTTCCAGCACCCCCGCGGCCAGTCCCCCATCCAGCAGCAGCGTGAGCGCCTGAGCCAGCCCGTCCGGATCCCGGGCGCCGGCTGCGCGGGAAAGCTCGGCCACCCACCCCCGCACGGCCGCTTTGTGCGCGACGGTACGGGCGTGCACCTCGGTGCCGGCGGTCGACTCGGCCGCCGTGTTGATGAACGCGCAACCGTGGTAACCATCCCGCCGGCAGGCGGTGTGCAGCGCGTCGAACATGCCCACGAGCTGCTCCCGCGGCTGGTCACCGGCCGCCTGAGCGGCTGACCGCAGGGCGCCGGACCAGGCTTCGTCGACCTTGTCGAGGTACGCGAGGACCAGGTCGTCCTTGCGCGGAAAGTGCTTGTACAGGGTGGCCTTCGCGACGCCCGACTCGGCGATCACGGTGTCCACCCCGACGCCACGGACGCCGTGCGCGTAGAACAGCCGGTATGCCGTGTCCAGGATCCGCTCCCGCGCCGGTTTCCGGTCGATCCGCGTGCTCGACATCGACGAACCTCCCTCGCACGCGCCGCTGAGCAGGCATTATCCGAGGTAGCGAGTATACAGACGGGTCTGTTCGATCTGATGCGCGCAGAAGGTCGACGAAACTGCGACGCGCAGCGCGGCCGCGCTCTTGCGGTTGGTCGTACAAGTAGACAGACCTGTCTGTTAGTCTCTCGCCACACGACGCTTTCGTTCTGGGGAGTACAGATGCGCATCGCTGTGTTGGGCACCGGCGTGGTTGGTCAGTCGATCGGCGGTCGCCTGCAGGAGTTGGGGCACCAGGTCACGTTCGGCACCAGGGACGTGGCGACGACGCGCGCGCGTACCGAGCCGGACGGCATGGGCAACCCGGGGTTCGGCGTCTGGCTGGCCGACCACGCCGGCGTCGAGCTGGCCACGTTCGCCGACGCGGCGGCCGGTGCCGAGCTGATCGTCAGCGCCACCTCCGGGCAGGTCGCGATCCCGGCGCTCGAGGCTGCTGGCGCGCCAAACCTGGCCGGCAAGACCGTGCTGGACATCAGCAACCCGCTGGACTTCTCCGCCGGGTTCCCGCCGAGCCTGTTCGTCAAGGACGACGACTCGCTGGCCGAACAGATCCAGCGGGCGTTCCCGGACGCGCGGGTGGTCAAGTCGCTGAACACGCTCACCGCGGCGCTGATGGTGCACCCGGAGACGCTCGGCGGTGGCGACCACACGATCTTCCTCGCCGGCAACGACGAGGACGCCAAGGCACAGGTGCTCGACCTGCTGCACAGTTTCGGCTGGCAGGACGTGATCGACCTCGGCGACCTCAGTGGCGCGCGCGGCGCCGAGATGGTGCTGCCACTGTGGTTGCGCCTGATGGGATCGATCGGCCACGCCCAGTTCAACATCAAGATCGTCCGATAGCGGTCACGGTCCGACCGGGCTGGTCCGAAGCAGGACGCGCCGCCCCGGGGCGCGCCGCCCGGGGGCCGGGCCGCGCGCGTATCGACCTGCTGGCGTCGACGCCAGCAGGTCGATACGTGGGGAGTGGGGCGGGGAAATGGGACGGAGATTGGCGCAGCGGGAACCCGATCAATGTTCGTCACCGGCGGCGGCCCGGGCGGCGTCTGTGACCCGAGGAACGGCGTGCCGGGCCAGGTGAGTTTCCGGGCGCAGCGGGTACCCGTCCGGTGGGACAACTCTGCCGGCACTCAGCCCGCCGGCACTCAGGCCCGCCGGCACTCAGGCCCGCCGGCACTGAGGCCCGCCGGCACTCAGGTCGGCCGACACCGGGAGAAGGAGTCATGCCGAGTACCCCTGCCCCGCCCACCAGCCACGCCGACCTGCTGGACCGGCCGGTGTTCGCGCACCTGGCGACGGTCCGGCCGGACGGGTCACCGCAGAGCAACGTGATGTGGTTCGCCTGGGACGGTGAGCGGATCCAGATGACCCACACGAAGACCCGGCAGAAGTTCCGGAACCTGCAGAACGATCCCCGGGTCGCGCTGTCCATCGCCGACCCGGACGACCCGTACCGGTTCCTCGAGGTACGGGGCGTGGTGGAGAAGATCGAGGACGACGACAAGCACGCGTCGTTCTACCGGCTGCTGCAGAAGCGCTACGACAACGTGTACGACATCACCGATGCCCCGGTACGGGTGGTCATGACGATCCGGCCGGAGACCTTCGTCGCGGTCACCGACGGCAAGGCGCAGCGCGCCGGTTAGCCGAGCGCCGGTTAGCCGCGCTCGGGTGGGCGCGTCAGCCCCGACGCCCCGTCAGTCCACGTCGGGCGCGTCAGCCCAGGTCGGCCGTCAGTCCAGGTCGTAGTCGACCGTGAACGTGTGGGTGCCGTCCTCGTGCCGGATGAACTCGGTGGTGCCGGACAGGCCGACCAGCTCGCCGGTGCCGGAGCCGGGCACGATCGGCCACGATCCGGTGCCGCCCGAGGTGGTACCGCTGGCGGAGTGCTGGACGAGGAAGGTGCCGGAGCGTCCGCCGAGGGTCGCGGTGACCAGCTCGAACCCGCAGTACGCCGCCGTGCCACCCGCGCTGTGCGCCATCAGCAGGTCGGCGTCACTGGTGCCCTCCAGGTCACCGGAGAACGTCTTGCCGACCTTGGTACGGACCAGCTTCGCGCCCTCGAGGTCGAAGATCACCTCTTCGTCCCAGCCGGTGATCTCGTAGCTCGCGGCAACATGCGTGGTCATCCGTACTCCCTCGATTCGCGGACGATCGGGCTGGCACCAATCCTCAACCTATCCACGGCGACACCGCTCTAGTCCGCGACCCACAGGCAGAACGGGTGCCCGGCCGGGTCGAGGCAGACCCGGACCTGTTCCTGTGGCTGGAACTCCGCCACCGTGGCACCCAGCTCGACGGCGCGGGCGACCGCTGCCGCCAGGTCGTCCACCTCGATGTCGAGGTGGAGTTGCATCTGCTGGTCGCCGGGGCCCTGCGGCCAGGTCGGCGGGGTATGGCCCTCCTCCCGCTGGAAGGACAGGGCGGCACCACCACCGGGTGCGCGCAGGGTCACCCAGCCTGGGTCGTCGTCACGGGTTTCCCAGCCCAGCATCGCGCGGTAGAACACGGCGAGTGCCCGCGGGTCCGGCGCGCCCAGCACCGTCGCCGTCAACGAGAACCGCGGTTGTCCAGCCATCTCCACCTCCAGGATCGGGAACTGTCGCAGACTAGCCAACGGCACCGACAGAACCCCGCAGGTCAGCCGCGCAGCGGCGCGGCGGCGAACTCCCGCATGCCGGCGGCGAACGGCACCTTCGCGGTGTACCCCAGCTCGTCGCGGGCGCGCTCCGGCGAGGCGACGACGTGCCGCACGTCGCCGAGCCGGTACTGCCCGGTCACCACAGGCGGTGGACCGCCGAACGCCGACGCGAGCGCCGCCGCCATCTCGCCCACCGTGTGCGGTTCGCCGGAGCAGATGTTGTACGCCCGGAAGCCCGCTCGCGCGGTGCCGCTCAGGGCCGCGAGGTTCGCCGCGGCGACATCGGTGACGTGGACGAAGTCACGGCGCTGCGCGCCGTCCTCGTACACCCGGGGCGCCTCGCCGCGCTCCAGTGCCGAGCGGAACAGCGCGGCCACTCCGGCGTACGGCGTGTCCCGGGGCATCCGAGGCCCGTACACGTTGTGGTACCGCAGCGCGATGGCGGCACCACCGGTGGTCCGGCACCAGGATGCCGCGAGGTGCTCCTGGGCGAGCTTGGTCGCGGCGTACACGTTGCGCGGGTCGACCGGCGCGTCCTCCGGTACCAGCTCAGGGGCCAGAAACGCGCCGCAGGCCGGGCATGGTGGCTCGTACCGGCCGGCCGCGAGCTCGGTCGTGGCGCGCGGCCCCGGCCGCACGATGCCGTGCGCGGGACAGGCGTACCGCCCTTCGCCGTAGATCACCATCGAGCTGGCCAGTACCAGCCGACCGATGCCGGCGCGAGCCATGCCGGCGAGCAGTACGGCGGTACCGAGGTCGTTGCACCCGACGTACTCGGGCAGGTCGCTGATGTCGACCCCCAGGCCGACCATCGCCGCCTGGTGGACCACGACGTCGATCCGGGCCAGCGCTCCGTCCACAGTGGATGGATCCCGCACGTCACCGACCACGAGCTCGTGATCGACAACAGGTCGGGACCGGTGCGCGGCCGGGTGGAGCAGATCCAGCAGCCGTACCTCGTGACCGGCGGCGACCAGCGCGTCGGCCACGTGCGAGCCGATGAACCCGGCCCCGCCGGTGACCAGTACCCGGCTCATCGCCGTACCCCCGCGCGGGCCTGGGTGGCGACCCGGACGGCGAGGGCGACCGCCACGGCGAGCCAGATCGCGGCGAGCGTGATCAGCCAGCCGCGGGTGTAGTCCAGCGGTAGCGCGGACGGGACTTTCGGCTGGTAGCCGTACCCGAGTACGAACGGCAGCGCCACCAGCGTCACGATCGCGGAGGCGACCAGCCCGGCCCGCACGGTGCCGCGCGGACCGGCCGGCACCAGTGCGACCAGCCCGGCGCCGGCAACCAGGGCCAGCGGCGCCAGCACCAGGTCGTGGCCGAGCAGCACGGCGGCCGCGAAGATCGCGTACCGCAGCGGCTCGGGTCCGTGGTCCGCGCTGACCAACCCGATCAGCCCGTACCCGGCCACCAGTGTGCCCAGCGCGCACAGCGCCACCCGGATCCGGGTCATGACAGCACCACCACCTTCGCCACCCACTTGGTCTGCAGTACGCCCGGCCGGTTCGGGGCGATCAGCCGGCACGGGTACCCGTGGTCGAGCGCGAGCCGCTCGCCGCGCAGCCGCAACGCGAGCAGGGTCAGCCGGTCGCGGCTGTGCGACGGCGCGAGCATCGAGGTGCGGTACAACCCGCCGGTCTCCAGCGACTCGACCCGCACGTCCGCGCTGGCCGGTGCGCCGACCAGGTCGAGCAGATCGCGCACGCGTACCCCGGTCCACTCCGCGCTCGCACTCCACCCCTCCACGCAGGTGATCGGCAGGGTCACGGTGTGCTGCGGCAGCTCGGCCAGCTCGTCGAGGGTCAGCGCGATCCGGCGTTCCGGCCCCTCCACGACCAGCCGGTACGCCGGATCGCGGGCGGTTTCGGTCACGCCGGCGGCGGAGGCCGCCTTGTTCACCGGCAGCCCCTGCGCCCCGATGTCCGGCCGGCGCGGGCCGAGCAGCGCGAGCCGGGCCAGCGGCCGTACCGTCTGACCGACCGTCACGACCGTGATGAGCCCGGCGGTGGCCGCGACCGCGGCGAGCAACCCCCGCCGCTGTCTGTCCACATCGGACGGTGGCGCGGTCCGGCGGCGGAGCGCGGCCACGATCAGCGGCAGCTTCACCCCGAGGTGTACGACCAGCGCGCCGATCACGATCCAACCGGTCCAGTAGTGCGTGACCGTGAAGAAGAACTTCATCGGCGTGTACCACCGGGCGATGTTGAGCAACCCGGTGGTCAGCTGCACCAGCGCCGCGACGACCAGCACGGTGATGCTCAGCCGCTCCACCGCGTGCGCGAGGTTGCGCACCGGCGGCCACTCGAACAGCCGGTGGTACACCGACCACAGCTTCGCCAGCAGCAGTGGGATCGCCACCAGCCCGGTCGCCACGTGCAGCCCCTGGGTGATCCGGTACAGGTTGACCGGCCGTGACGGCCACCGGAACCACCACGCCGGATGCTGGATGAAGTGGCTGATCAGGCCGGTGGTGAAGCAGATGGTGAACGCGACGCCCAGGGCCAGGCCGAGGTGTGCGGTGAGCCGTCGGGAGCGCAGCGGCGAGCCGAACGCGCCCGGCCGGAACGGGCCGCGGCGCAGCCTCTCCGGTGGGACGGGCCACGGCCGGCGGAGCAGGTCGGCGGGCCTCACGACGGCGCCAGGGCGGCGAACCACCGGCCCGCCTCCACCCAGGTGTCGGCCAGTCGCAGCCCGGCCCGACCGGACAGCCCGGCCACGGCGTCGGCGGCCACGCACGCCCACGGGAACCCGTCGCTGAGGGTGCCGCCGTGCCGCAGTCGCAGCGTCATCAGCCGGGTACCACTGCCGGGCGGGCCGGTCTCGACCAGCGCCGTACCGGCCGGCCCGAGCAGTGCCCGGCACCGGCGCAGCAGCCGGACCGGGTCGCCACCGATGCCGATGTTGCCGTCGGCCAGCAGTACCTGCAACCAGCGACCCTCGGCCGGCAGCGGATCGAACACCGACCGGTGCAGCGCCATCGCGCCGCGGCTGCGGGCCAGCCGTACCGCGGTCGGGGAGATGTCCACGCCGAGCGCGGGTACCCCCCGGGCGGCTACCGCGGCGGCGAGCCGGCCGGGTCCGCAGCCGAGGTCGAGCGTCGGGCCGGTACAGCGCGCGACGAGCCCGTGGTCGCCGGCCACCGGCGGGCCGCACCAGCGCGCCAGGTCCAGCAGCTGCTGCCGGCCACCGGCGACCGACCGCAGTTCGACCGCGGGCCGGTCCACGCGCGCGGACCGGTCGACTGACGCGGTCTGATCGAGTGGCGCGGTCTGGTCGATGCTGGCGGACCGGTCGATGCTGGCGGACCGGTCGACGAGTGCGCGGTCGTACACCTCCAGCGCGGTGGTCATGCCTGGACCACCGCCGGCGCGTGCGCGGGCACCTGCGCCGACACCGCGGCCGGGAAGCGGGCGGACGCGGCACAGTCGCGGGCCACCGCGTGCGCGTCCGCGGCCGTGTCCACGTCCCGCAGTACCGGCAGCATCGCCACCCGCAGCCCCCGACCGACGAGCGCGGCGAGGGTGCGTTCGCCGGTGTCCGGCCGGGACATCGGTACCCCGCGCAGCACCGCGCCGTGCCGGGGATCGCGCAGCCCGAGCGCCCACCAGCCGCCGTCCGCCGCCGGCCCGAGTACAGCGTCCACAGTGGACAGCTCGGCCAGCGCGGCGGCCAGCAGGTCGACGGTGAGCTGCGGGGTGTCCATGCCGACCAGCAGGCTCGCCGTACCGGGACGGGCGGTGTCGGCGTACGCGTGCGCGAGCCGCTCGGCCAGCCCGTCACCGCGCTGCGGTACCGCGGCGAACCCGGCGGGACGGGGTGGCACGCCACCGGCGTACACGAGGACCCGGCCGACCGCCGGGGTGGCGGCGACCACGTCCAGGGTGTCGGCCAGCGCGGCGGACGCCACCGCGGCCGCCTGCTCGGGCGTACACGGCGGGCAGAGTCTCGTCTTGACCCGCCCCGGTACCGGCTTCTTCGCGATCACCAGGAGCTGGCCGGTCATGACGCGAGCACCCGCGCCATGTCCCGGACGGTACGCACGGTGCCGCGTACCGTGCCGGTGACCTTCGAGCGGCTGCCCGCGGTACGGACCGCGTAGCCGACGTCCACCTCGGCGATCCGCCAGCCCTGCCGGGACGCCTTCACGATCATCTCCAGCGGGTAGCCGAACCGGCGGTCCTGCAGGTCGAGTGCGAGCAGGTCGGTACGGCGGGCGGCCCGCATCGGGCCCAGGTCGTACACCGGCACCCCGGCCCGACGGCGCAGCCAGCCGGCCACCACCGCGTTGCCGAGCCGGGCGTGCAGTGGCCAGGCGGCCCGTACCGCCGGCCGGCGCCGGCCGAGCACCAGGTCGTACTCCCCCGCGGCAACCGGATCGGCCACCCGGGGCAGCTCGGCCGGGTCGAACGAGCCGTCCGCGTCCAGGAAGCAGACGATCTCGGCGGTGGCGGCGAGCAGCCCGGCGTGCGCGGCCGCGCCGAACCCGCGCCGCGGTACCGGCACCACCGTCGCCCCGTGGTCGCGGGCCACCTCGGCGGAGCCGTCGGTCGAGCCGTTGTCGGCGACGATCGGCCGGTACCCCGATGGCATCCGGGACAGCACCCAGGGCAGCGAGGCCGCCTCGTTCAGGCAGGGCAGTACGACATCGATCATGGTCGCGACGCTAGGGCCGGCTCCCGCGCGCCGTTCCTTACGAACTCCGGACATCGCCGGCATTTCTTACGGTTCCCATACGGCGTCAGGCGAGTTCTTACCAGATGCAAACGTGCTCCTCGCCCGGCCTGCGAGGGGCCCGGGCGAGCCGTAGCCTCGCCCGGTGAACCGCGTGCTCCTCGAGCGCACCACCGGCCCCGCGCCGGTACCGGATCGGCCGCCACGGCGCGCCGCCGTCACGGCCGGGCTCGTGGTCGGCGTCGCCGCGCTGCTGGTGGCCGGGTGCGCGGTCGCCGCCGACGTACTGCTCCGGCACGGCGTGGACGTCCACCTCGGCCCGACGGCTCCGATCGCCGGCGACTGGCGGCGGGACCTGAGCGGCTGGTTGGCGGTACCGGTCGCGCTGGCGGCCGTCGCGTGGTGGTTCGGGCCGCGGCTGGCCCGGTCGCTGTCGTGGCCGCGGCTGCTCGTCACGTCGTACCTGGCCGCGGCCGGGTGGGCGGTCGCGCTCGCGCTCGCCGGCGGCCCGTCCGCGCTGGTCGAGCCGCTGACCAGAAGCCAGGAGTACCTGCACGACGTACCGCGGGTCGGCGCGCTCGACACCTACCTGCGCACGTTCACCTGGTACGTGGTCGACTCCGGGCACGGGCCGCAGTGGGCCACCCACGTGGGCGGCCACCCGCCGGGCGCGCTGGGGGTGTTCGTACTGCTGGACCGGCTCGGGCTGGGCGGGCCGGGGTACGCGGCCGCGCTGTGCGTCGCCGCCGGCGCGGTCACCGCACCGGCCGTGCTGAGCGTGGTACGGCTGCTCGCCGGCGAACCGCTGGCCCGCCGCGCCGCGGTCGCGGTGTCCCTCGCCCCGACCGCGCTGTGGGTGGCGACCAGCGCTGACGCGCTGTTCGCGGGGGTGGCGGCGGTGGGCGTCTGCGCGCTGGCGCACGCCGCCGCGACCCGCGGCCGACGCGGGGACGTACTCGCGGTCGCCGGCGGTGCCGCGCTGGGCGGCTGCCTGTTCCTGTCGTACGGGCTGGTGCTGCTCGGGCCGCTCGCGATAGCCGTGGTCGCGGTACAGCGGCGGATCCGACCGCTGCTCGTCGGCGGCGCGGTGGTGGTCGCGGTACTGGTCGCTGCTGCGGTCGCCGGCTTCGACTGGTACACCGGACTCCAGCTGGCCGCCGAACGGACCCGGCAGGGGCCGGTGTGGCAGGACCGGCCGGCGGCCTACTTCGCGGTGGCGAACCTGGCCGCGGCCGCGGTCGCGATCGGTCCGGCGGTGCTGGCCGGCCTCGGCGTGTTGGCCGGCCCAGCCGTGCTGGCCGGCCCAGACGTGCTGACCGGCCCAGACGTGCTGACCGGCCCTGCAATGCTGGCCGGCCCCGCGGTGCCCGGCCGTGCGCGCCGGCGGGCCGACCGGCTCGCGATCCTGCCCGGTGCCGTCGCGCTGGCACTCGTACTCGCGATCGGCTCCAGCCTGTCCCGCGGCGAAGTCGAGCGCATCTACCTGCCGTTCCTGGTCTGGCTGCTGCCGTTCGCCGGGTACCTGTCGCGCCGCTGGCTGGCCGTACACCTGGGCTGGCCGATCCTGCTGGCCGCGGTGCTCGTCACCTGGTGGTGACCGCGGCGGCTGGCCCGGTGAACCGCCGCGGCTACCCCCGGGCGCCGCGGCTCAGGTGGTGTCGAACGCCGCCATCATCGCCATGTCCTCGTGCTCGAGGTTGTGGCAGTGGATGAGGTACCGCCCGCGATAGTCGGTGAACCGGACCGCCACGTCCACGTACTCCGCCGGCCGCAGGTCGACCGTGTCCTTCCACCCGCCGTCGAACCTGCCCGGATCGTGGCCGCCCCGCGACAACACCTGGAACGGCGAAAGATGCACGTGTACCGGGTGGTGCAGGTCGCTGGCGAACCGCCACACCTCCACCTCGCCGAGCCGGGGGGTCGCGTCCGCGCGCTTCGGGTCGAACGCGCGCCCGTTGATGAGCCAACCGGCGTCGCCGTGCACCTTGCCGCGGGTGAACTTCCAGGTGCGGTGTACCGCGTCGCGACCCGGCCGGAGCGGCTCGACCGTGGCCAGCCGGTCCGGTACCGCGGTGTCGTCGCTGGCCCGGTTGCCGACCCGGAACCGCATGACCCGGCCGGTGGAACCGGCGCCGAGCTGGTTGCGCATGGTGACCACGGTGCCGGGCCGGTACCGGCTGAAGTCCACCACGACGTCGAACCGTTCGGCCGGCGCGAGGTCGAGCTCCTGGTGCCGTACCGGACGCGCCAGCAGCCCGCCGTCGGAACCGATCTGGACGAAGCCGTTGCCGCCGGACGGCGCCGGATCCAGTCGCAGCCGCAGTCGCCGGGCGTTGGACGCGTTGAGGATCCGGAACCGGTAGCGGACCGCGTCCACCTCCAGCTCCGGCCAGGGCGCACCGTTGACCAGCATCACGTCACCGAGTACACCCTCCATCCACTCCTCTTTGACGCCGGCCTGGTGGTGCATGGCGGGGTCGAGCCCCGGGTAGGCCAGCGTGCCGTCTTCGGCGAAACTGCGGTCGGCGATCATCAGCGGGATCTCGCGGTCGCCGCGCGGGAGCGGGAGCGCGTCCTCCTCGTCGTCCCGGACCAGGTGGAACCCGGCCAGGCCGCGGTACACCTGCGCACCGGTGAAGTCCATCCGGTGGTCGTGGTACCAGAGCGTGCTCGCCCGCTGGTCCATCGGATAGGTGTACTCGCGGCTCCCGGACGCGACGTCGCCGCCCATGCTGTGGAACGCGGCCGGGTCGGCGCCCTCGGGAAACACCAGATCGATCGGGAAGCCGTCGCTGTCCGGCGGGGTGTGCCCGCCGTGCAGGTGTACCGAGGTCGGCACCGGCAGGGTGTTCCGGTGCCGGATGACCGTGCGCCGGCCGCGGCGCGACTCGATCGTCGGGCCGGGGAAGATGCCGTCGTAGCCGAGGATCGGGGTGCGTACCCCCGGCAGGAGCTCGACCTTCGCCTCGCGCTGGACGATCTCGTACACGTCGCCCGCGGCGCTCGACTGGAGGGGTCGCTTGACCGGCGGTACCGGCAGCGGCACCCGGAACGGCTCGGGCAGCGGCAGGACGCTCTCCACCACATCGCCGGTCTGTCCGGATTGGAGCGACCCGCAGCCACCGACCGTGACCGCGACCCCGAGGCCGCCGGTCAGGCCGAGCAGCTGTCGACGGGACAGGCTCACCGCGCACCCGCCGTCGGCTCGGCCGCACTGGCCGTACCGGTCGTACCGGTCGTACCGGCCGCGCCGGCCCGGGCGGCGGCCTTGCGGCGGGCCCGGCGGGACAACCGGCGGGCCTGCTTGGCGCCGGGCTTGAACACCCAGATCGCGAGCAGTACGGCCACCGTCACGACGCCGACGCCGAGCGGGATGTGCATGCCGAGCGATCGGGTGTACCCGGTGTCGATCTGCACCACCTCGGCGATGAACAGACCGAGCACGGCCAGTACCGGCCAGCCGCGGCCCTTGCCGACCAACCAGTACACCAGCGTCACCGGAATCAGCAGCAGCGCGAGGAAATTGACGATCTGCGCATTCAGCTCGTGCATGCCGAGCGCGTCGAAATCACCACCGAGATACAGCCCGGCGAACAGCGGCTGCCCGACCGCGGCGAGAAGGTGCAGTACGACACCCAGCCTGAGCAGCCACAACGTGATCCGAGGACCGGTTCCCGCTCTGGTGTCGGGGTCGGCTGGATCCGGGGCGCGGGAAACCGACTCATGCACCAATACCGGCGACTCAGGCGAACTCATGAGCGGCAACCTAACAAGGCGCGTCAGGAGATCCCTCGATTTTCGCTCGATTCTCAATCGAGAAACGCTGAATTACCTGCTAATCCGGATCCGCCACTACACCTGAGTACGCGCATCTCCATGACCTGTGCAGGTTTTCCTCCGGTCACGGCGGATCCTGGCGTACGTCGTAGTGGCCCGTTATGGTGCCTGCGCGCCCACGAAGCGCTCCGCCGCCCGATCGGGCGGCCCACCCGCGAGCCGCCACGCGCAGACCCGTCACGGAAGGCGCCCCCATGACCACTCCCTCCGGCCCGACCCGCCGCACTCTCCTGGCCGCCGCGGCGGCGGCCGCGGCCGCCCCGCTGGTCGCCGGTGGCCCGGCGCGGGCGTCCGAGTCGAAGAACAAGACCTACGACCTGACCCTGTTGGGTACCTCGGACACCCACGGCAACGTGTACAACTGGGACTACTACCGGGACGCCGAGTACGACGACAGCGCGCACAACGACGTCGGCCTGGCCAAGGTCGCCACGCTGGTCAACGCGATCCGGGCCGAGCGGTACGGCAAGGCGACGCTGGTACTCGACGCCGGCGACACGATCCAGGGCACGCCGCTGGCGACGTACTACGCAAAGCAGGAGCCGATCACCGAGACCGGCAAGACGCACCCGATGGCGCGGGCGATGAACGTCATCGACTACGACGCGGTGACGCTCGGAAACCACGAGTTCAACTACGGCCTGCCGCTGCTGAACCTGTGGATCCGGCAGCTCGGCTTCCCGGCGCTCGCCGCGAACGCGGTACGCGAGCGCGACGGCAAGCCCGCCTTCATGCCGTACCTCATCAAGAAGGTCCGGTTGGGTCACGGCGCGCCGACGCTGCGGGTCGGCATCCTCGGCCTGACCAACCCCGGCGTCGCGATCTGGGACCGCGGCAACGTGGAGGGCAAGCTCCGGTTCGAGGACATGATCGCCACCGCCGCGAAGTGGGTGCCGATCATGCGGCACCGCGGCGCCGACATCGTGCTGATCTCGGCGCACGGCGGCGACAGCGGTACGTCGAGCTACGGCGATGAGCTGCCGATCGAGAACCCGTCCGCGCTGATCGCGCAGAAGGTCCCGCACATCGACGCGATCCTGTTCGGGCACGCGCACCTGGAGATCCCGGAGAAGTTCGTCACCAACGACGTCACCGGCGAGCAGGTGCTGCTGTCCGAGCCGTCGAAGTGGGGCGAGCGGGTCACCCGGATGGACTTCAGCCTGACCCGCGAGCACGGCCGCTGGCGGATCACCGAGAAGCACGCCGCGACCCTCAACACCAACACCGTCGAGGCCGATCCGGCCGTGCTGGCCGCGGTCCGCAAGCAGCACGACAAGACGGTGGCGTACGTGAACCAGGTGGTCGCGCAGTCCACCGAGGAGCTGTCCGCGGCGGAGTCCCGGTACAAGGACACCCCGATCCTGGACTACATCAACAAGGTGCAGACCGACACGGTGGTGGCCGCGCTGGCCGGTGGCGAGCACGCGGACAAGCCGGTGCTCTCGATCGCCGCGCCGTTCAGCCGTACCGCGGTGTTCCCGCAGGGCGACGTCAAGATCAAGGACGTCGCCGGGCTGTACATCTACGACAACACGCTGGAAGCGGTGATCCTCACCGGTGCCGAGGTGCGGGCGTACCTGGAGTACTCGGCGAAGTACTTCGTCACGCTCGCGCCGAGCGACCCGGTGAACCCGGACACGATCAGCGACCCGGCCGTACCGGACTACAACTACGACACGATGTCCGGCGTCGACTACGACATCGACATCAGCAAGCCGGTCGGCTCCCGGATCACCGTGCTGAACCACGCGGGTACCACCACCCCGGTCGAAGACACCGAGGAGTTCGTGGTCGCCGTGAACAACTACCGGCGCAGCGGCGGCGGCAACTTCCCCGGAATCGTGAAGGAGCAGGTGTACAACGCGCAGCAGGAGATCCGGCAGTTGCTGATCGACTGGGCGCAGGCCAAGGGCGCGATCGACCCGGCCGACTTCTTCGAGCAGAACTGGCGACTGGTACGCGAGGGCGTGCCGGTCTTCTAGCGGTTCGGATGGCGGCCCCGCGGGCAGGTTCCGCGGGGCCGTCGCCGCGCCCGGGGCCGCTACCAGCGCTGCTACCAGGGCTGCTACTAGGGCTGGTTGCCGTTGGCCCGGTCCGGGGCGGCACGATGGGCGCATGAGTGACAGCCCCGAGCACCCGTCCGACGAGCTGCGCCGCGTGGTCGCCGAACACCTGCCCGACTACCGCGTCGATTCCGTGCGGCGGCTGGGCGAAGGCCAGGTGAACGTCGCCTACCTCGTCAACGACTCCCTGATCGTGCGGGTCAACAAGGAGCCCGACCTCGAACGCCGGGCCGCGCTGGTGCGCGAGGAGGCCCGGCTGCTCACCGCCGTCGCGAAGCACACCACCCTGCCGGTACCGACGCCGAGGTTCGTCGCACCGGCGGCGGGCGTCCTGGCGTACGACCAGCTGCCCGGCACTCCGGTACGGGACCTGCCGACGTCCCAGCGGCCGGCTCGGGCCGCGTCGATCGGAGCCGCGCTCGGCACCCTCCTCGGCGCCCTGCACGCGGTACCGGTCGACGAGGTGCGCGACCTCGTGGCGGTCGACGACGCCCCGCTGGACGAGTGGCGGTCCGAAGCCGCGGAGTTGTTCGAGGAGGTACGCGCGGAGGTGCCGGTCCGGTACCACGCCGCGATCGACACCTTCTTCAAGGAGCCGCCACCCGACGGCGGGTACGAACTGGTGTTCTCGCACAACGACCTCGGCATCGAGCATGTCCTGGTCGAGCC
This sequence comes from uncultured Actinomycetota bacterium, assembly GCA_963742715.1. GTDB lineage: Bacteria > Actinomycetota > Actinomycetes > Mycobacteriales > Micromonosporaceae > CAVUMR01. The sequence continues at coordinate 133,366 of CAVUMR010000001.1, forward strand.
GGCGAGCTGGACGATCACCGGCATCATCGACTGGGGCGACGCCGCGATCGACGATCCGGCGTACGACTTCGGCCTCATCTACCGCGATCTCGGCCCGGTCGCGCTGGACGCCGCGCTCGCCGCGTACCAGACCGGTGACCATAACGGCGGTGACCATAACGGCGGTGACCAGACCGGCGAGATGGCCGGACTGCGCCGGCGCGCTGTCTTCTACGCCCGGTGCAGCGTGTTCGAGGACGTGGCGCACGGCCTGAACACGAACCAGGACGCGTACCTCGACAACAGCCGGACCGCCCTCGACTGGCTGTTCGGCGGCTAGCACCGCGGCTCAGCGTGCGCCCGCGGCCAGCACCGGGGCGAACCGCTCAGCGCAGGCGGTAGAACCGGAAGAAGTCGTGCTCGATCGGCAGTTCGGACACCTGGGCGAAGCCGGCCTCGTACCCGAGCCGCCGGACGGTACCGGCCCGCAGCACGGTGCCCAGCGCGGCTGATCCCGGCTCGACCCGGGACGCCGGTAGGCAGTGCGTGACGCTCCAGCCGTACATCATCCGTTCGACCGCGTCGCCCGGGGCCGTGAACGTGTCGGCCACCCGCTCGTCGGCCACCAGCACGGTGCCGCCGGGCGCCAGCGCCTGCCGCGCGGCTACCAGCGCCGCGACCGGCCGCGGCATGTCGTGCAGCGACTCGAACAGGCAGATCAGGTCGTACCGGCCGGTGTCCGGAATCGAACCGGCGTCGGCGAGCCGGAACGCCACCGTCACGCCGGTGTCGGTGGCGAGCCGGGTGGCCTCGGCGATCGACGCGCTGTCCAGGTCGAAGCCGGTGACGTCCGCGTCGGGGTACGCCCGTTTGATGGCGATCGTGGAATATCCCTGACCGCAGCCCAGGTCGGCGACCCGGGCCGGCGGCACGGCACGCAACCGGCGGTCCAGCTCCGGCATCGCGGCGAACCAACCGGACAGTTCGTGCCGGAACGACGGCCGGTTGATCGCGCCCTGCCCGTGCCGAAGGTCGGTGCCGTAGTGGTGGAACGGCACCCCGACGCCGTTGCGGTAGGCGTCGGCGACCTCCGGGAGGGTGCCCGCTATCCCGACCAGCATCGGCGCGAACGGGGTGACGTGGGCGAGACTCTCCGCGTCGGCCAGCACCTCGCGGTGGGCGTCCGGCAGCAGGTAGCGCCGGTGCCCGGCTCCCCCGCCATCGACCGGTAGCGAACGGCCGGGGGACGCGCCGTCGGAGTCGGCGGTGTCGCCGTCGCCGGTGACCACCGTGACGAAGCCGGCCACCGCCTGCTGCTCCAGCCACTCGCGGGCGTACCGGCGGTCGATGCCGGCGAACGTCGCGAGCTGGTCCGCGGTCACCGGTTCGGCGCGCGACATCGCCTGGTACAACCCGAGCCGCCAGCCCAGGTACACGCTGAACAGCTCGAGGGCGCCGACGGTGGCGTCGAACAGCCGTTCGACCAGCGCGTCCCGGGCCGCGACGTCGACGTCGACGACCTGTCTGGTGGCCATGGCTGGACGGTACGACCAGTGCACCAGCGACCACTCCGGGACGCGTGAGCCCTGTCCGTTCGGCGTCTGACCATGCCCTCTGGTACGGCGGCGCACCACCGATCACCAGGTGCGACGTACACCCGAAAAGGAATTGTGCTGGTCTTGGGATTGTGGCTCCACACCTGCGCGGGCCGGGCCAAGCTGTGCTGGTGGGACTCCGCTGCGTGTACCCGGCGTACCGAGAGGGCGGTCGCACCGGGTCGCTGACGAAGCGGCCGGGGCCGGCCCGCCGCGGCCGGTAGGCACCGCGGGCAGCTCCCGCAGGTCGGTCCACAGACGAATCCGGTGACACGGCGCGGGAGGGACCGGCCGTCACCCGGAGAGGGAGGGGTCGATGTCCAGTCCCGGAGGCCACCAACCGTCAGAGAATCAGCTGCCAGGCAACGGGGGCGTTCCCCCGAACGGGGGGCAACAACCCGGTGGGCCGCCCACCGGAGACCAGCCGCCGCACAGCGTGCGCCTGATTTTCGAGTACGAGGGCGACGACGTCCGCCTGATCAGCACGCAATGGGTCGACATGATGGTGAGCGGCTTCGACCTGCAGCGGGAACAGCTCGCCGGCCACTTCGTGGAGGTACGGGGCGGAGACGACCAGACGCTGAGCCGGGTCCCCGTACGGGACGCGATGACCGGTAGCCGGGAGGTCTTCCCCGAGCAGGCCGGCGAGCCGATCACCCGCGTCGACGCCCCCGCGGAAAAGGGCGCGTTCACCGTGGTCGTACCGGTCACCGGTGCCGCCGACCACCTGAGCGTGGTCCGGATGAGCCGGGGCGATCCGCAGCTCACCGGTGTACAGAGCCGCGCTACCAGCGCGGTTCCCGACGCCGGCCAGACGACCGAAATCGCCCGCTTCCCGCTGCGTCTCGACGACGGAGGAGGGCAGCCGGCATGACGACCTCCGACGGTGCCGTCCTCAGTACCACCCAGATCTCCGGAGCCGCGCCACGCAACCGGGCATTCAACATCGTGTTGCTCGGGGACGGCTTCACCAACGCCGAACAGAACGCGTTCAACACCGCCTGCACGTCGTTCGTCACGTCGCTGCTCAAGACGCCGCCGTTCGACGAGTTGGGGCCGGCGATCAACGTGTTCCGGGTGAATGTCCGGTCCACCGACTCGGGCGCGGACGACCCCACCTCGGGCGGCGGCACCGGCGCCACCGCGCGTACCTACTTCGACTCGTCGTTCGGCGGCAACGGCATCCGCCGGCTGCTGATCTGCAACAACAGCACCGTGCTGACCACCGCGGCCGCGCAGGTACCGGAGTTCACCCTCGCCCTGGTCGTGGTCAACTCCACGATCTACGGCGGGAGCGGCGGCTCGGTCGGTACGTACTCGCTGGCCACCGGCGCCACCGAGATCGCGATCCACGAAGCCGGCCACACCGCTTTCGGGCTGGCCGACGAGTACCCGTACTACGCCGGCGGCAACGAGACCGGGCACGACCACCACCCGGCCGGCGAGCCGGGCGAGCCGAACGTGACCCTCGACTCCAACCGCAACACCATCAAGTGGCGCTGGGCAGTCGGGTCCGGCACCGCCATGCCCACCATGAGCAACCCGAACTGCGCCACGGTGGACAGCCGGCCGAGCACGGTACCGGCCGGCACGGTGGGCGCGTTCGAGGGCGCGCACTACTACCACTGCGGCGCGTTCCGGCCGGAGTACGACTGCAAGATGCGCAACCTGGGCGTGCCGTTCTGCCGGGTCTGCCGCGCGGTGATCTGGAACCGGATCGCACCGCTCGCCACGTTGCCGGCGCGGGCCCGTACGCCGATCAGTGTCGTCTGCCGGTACCCGCAGCACATCGACGTGTTCGCGGTGGCCAGCGACGGCCGGACGATGAGCGACTGGTGGGACGTGTCCAGCGGCTGGGCCGGCTGGTTCTCCGTGTCCGGCGGGATCGCCTCCGGCGGCAGTGCCGGGTCACCAGTCACCTCGGTCGCCCGGTACCAGGGGCACCTCGACCTGTTCACCGTCGGCACCGACAACCGGGTGTACTCCGCCTGGTGGGACGTGTCCACCGGTTGGTCGGGCTGGTTCCCGCTGGGCAACCTGCAGGCGCGCCCGGGCTCGACGGTCAACGTGGTGAGCCGGTACGCCGACCACCTCGACCTGTTCACCACCGCCAGCGACGGCAAGATCATGTCGACCTGGTGGGACGCGCGTACCGGCTGGGCCAACTGGTTCCACCTGCAGGGCGGCGTCGCCGCACCGGGCAGCACGGTCACCGCGATCGCCCGGTACCCCGGACACCTCGACGTGTTCGCGGTCGGCACCGACAACAAGGTGTACTCGCTCTGGTGGGACCAGCAGAGCGGTTGGTCCGGTTGGTTCCGGATCAGCAACCTGACCGTACGGCCGGACTCCACGGTGAGCGTGGTGGCCCGGTACCCGGACCACCTCGACCTGTTCACCACCGGCAGCGACGGCAAGATCATGTCGGCCTGGTGGGACATCTCGAGCGGCTGGAGCTCCTGGTTCCAGGTCTCCGGCGGGGTGGCCTCGGCAGGCTCGCCGGTGACCGCGATCGCCAGGTTCAGCAACCATCTGGACCTGTTCGTCATCGGTACCGACAACCGGATCTACAGCACCTGGTGGCATGACACCACCGGCTGGGCCGGCTGGTTCAACGTGTCCGGCGGGATCGGCAAGCCGGGTGGCGAGGTGACCGCGATCCAGCGGTACGCCAACCACATCGACGTGTTCACGGTCGGCTCGGACAGCCTCGTGTACAGCGCCTGGTGGGACGGCGCGAGCGGTTGGTCGAGCTGGTTCCAGCTCGGCATCACCTGAGTCGGGCGCACTGCGCGGTGCCCGGAGGTGTACGCCTCCGGGCACCGTCGCGTGGTCGATCGGGGCGGCCGGCCGCCGGTTCCGCGGTCGGGAACCGTGGCCGGTCAGCCGGGGTGGCCGCCCCTCCCCGGTCGAATCCCGCGTGGCTGGTCAGCCGGGGTGCACGATCCGGATGCCGGCGGTCGTCGCGCGGTCCATCGCGGTCAGCGCCTGCGCTGCGTCGGCGAGCCCGATCACCTGCGTGACCAGCAGCTCCGGTCGCAGTACGCCGGCCGTGACGAGCCGGAGCAGCTCCGGGTACGCGTGCGCGGGCATGCCGTGGCTGCCGAGCAGCTCCAGTTCCTCGCCGATGACCCGCTCCATCGGGAGGTCCGGGCGGCCGAGCGCGCCGGGCAGCAGCCCGACCTGGACGTGCCGGCCGCGCCGGCGCAGCGACCCGACCGACGCGGCACAGGTCGCGGGACTGCCGAGCGCGTCCAGCGACAGGTGCGCGCCACCGCCGGTCGCGTCGCGGACGGCCGCGGCCACGTCGGCCGACGCGCCGGCATCGAGGGTGACGGCCGCGCCGCAGTCCCGGGCCAGCGCCAGCGCCGGTGCCGCGATGTCCACCGCGACCACCCGGGCGCCGGCGGCCGCCGCGATCATGACCGCGGACAGCCCGACGCCGCCGCACCCGTGTACCGCGACCCACTCCCCGGCGCGCGCCCGTCCCCTGGCCAGTACCGCCCGGAACGCGGTGGCGAACCGGCAGCCGAGCGCGGCGGCGGTGTCGAAGCCGAGTCCGTCCGGGAGCCGGACCAGGTTCACGTCCGCGTGCCGGACCAGCACGTACTCGGCGAACGAGCCCCAGTGGGTGAACCCCGGCTGGGTCTGCCGCTCGCACACCTGCTGGTCGCCGGCCAGGCAGGCGGCGCAGCCGCCACAGGCACAGACGAACGGCGCGGTGACCCGGTCGCCGGCGCGCCAGCCGGTCACCCGGTCACCCACCGCGGCGACCGTTCCGGCGAACTCGTGGCCGGGCACGTGCGGCGGGTGTACGTCCGGATCGTGCCCGAGCCAGCCGTGCCAGTCGCTGCGGCACAGGCCGGTCGCGGCCACCTGGATGACCGCGCCGTCCGGTGGCGCGACGGGCTCGGGCACGTCCCGCACCCGGGGGGTGGCCCCGAACTCGTCGTACATCACCGCGCGCACGCGCCGATCCTCACACGCGGCGCGTCAGGGGCGCGGGTGCAACCGCACGGGTTCGCGGTGCGGGTTCGCGGTGCGGGTTCGCGGTGCGGGTTCGGCCGCGCGGCCGGCGGTGCGCGGGTGCGGGCGCGCGCCGGTCAGGACATCCGGACGCGCGGGTCGATTACCGAATACAGCATGTCGACGACGATATTCGCACCGATCACGAAAACCGCCGCCAGCATCACGGTCGCCATGACGACCGGCAGATTCAGGAATCCGACGGCTTGCACCGCGGTACGACCGACTCCATTGAGACCGAACACCGTTTCGGTGATGACGGTGCCACCGAGCTCCGAACCGAGGTTGAGTCCCGCGATCGTGACAATCGGCGTGATCGCGCCACGCAACGCGTGTCGTCCGTACACCTGCCACTTGCGCAGACCCTTCGCCCGGGCCGTACGAATGTAATCCTCGGCAAGCGTTTCCAGCATCTGCGCCCGGGATAGTCGAGCGTAGATGGCGGAATTCAGGAATCCGAGGGTGAACCAGGGCAGCAACATACCGCCGGCCCACTGTATTGGATTCTCCAGCGGTGACGTGTAGCTCGGCGGCGGTACCACGTCGAAGCCGTACACGAAGATCAACAGGAGCACCAGGCCGAGGAAGTACACCTGCATGGAGGCACCGGCGAGGGTCGTCGCGACCGCCGCGCGGTCGAGCAGGGTACCCCGGCGCAGCGCCGAGATCATGCCCAGTCCGACGCCGATGAACAGGTACAACACGGTGGAACCGCCGACGATGCTGAACGTCACCGGCAGGGTCCGCGCGATGATGCTGGTGACCTCCTCGTCGGTACGGAACGAGTAGCCGAGGCAGGGCGCCTCGCAGTGCTTCGCCAACTCCCCCTCGCCGTAGGTCCGGCCCACGAAGATTCCGCTGAGGAATCGTCCGTACTGCACGGTCAGCGGCTGGTCGATCCCGAGTCGTTTCTCGGTCTGCGTGACCGCGTTGGCGTCGCACTGCTTGCCACACATGAGCAGGGCGGGACTGGCCGGCACCGCGAAGAACAGCATGAACGTCGCCACGCTGGTCGCGAACAACGTCACAACGGAAATGAGCAGCCGACGAATCAGGAACCTTGTCATGGCGTGACCTCCGTTGTGGCGACCAGTCGGTGCACACCGTACGGACACTAAACGTACTGCTAAAAGCGCATGTTGATTACAGTGCCGCCACAACTTGGAAAGCCGTCCCTTTTTCGCGGGACAGTCGAATCGCCCAGGTCAGCAATTGTCAACCGAAATAGGTAGCAACCGCGCCGGACCGGCCCCATGCCGCGGCCACCGCGACACCGGCGTCGACCATCGACCCGGCAGCGCCGGGCAGCACAGACAGCACCATGACGGCTGAGCGGCTCAGCAGATCCGGGGCAGTGGGTCCCCGATCAGCATGTCGACGATCCGGGTGCCACCGAACTCGGTCTTGAGCAGCACCAGGCTCGGTGGATCCGCCTTGATCTGGCCGATGATCGCGGCCTGCTCCCCCAGCGGATGGCTCCGCAGCGCGGCCAGCGCCGGCTCGGCGTACTCCGGCGAGACGACCACGACCATCCGGCCCTCGCACGCCACGTACAACGGGTCGATGCCCAGGATCTCGCTGGCCCCGCGCACCTCCGTGCGTACCGGAATGGCCGCCTCGTTGACCACGACGGCGACGTCGGAGGCGACGGCGACCTCGTTGAGGATCGTCGCCACCCCGCCCCGGGTCGCGTCCCGCATGCAGCGCACCGCCCCGCTGTCCGCGCTGGTCGCGTCGAGCAGTACGTCGACCAGCCCGGCCAGTGACGCGGTGTCCGAGACGACGTCCGACTCGATGTCCAGCTCACCGCGGGCCAGCATGATCGTCACGCCGTGGTCGCCGATCGGGCCGGACACCAGCACGACGTCACCGGGTCGGACCAGGCCCGCGCCGAGCGTGACCGGCCGCTCCACCACCCCGACACCGGCGGTGTTGAGGTAGCAGCCGTCGGCCTTGCCGCGCTCGACCACCTTGGTGTCGCCGGTGACGATCTGAACCCCGGCACTGTCGGCCGCCGTCCGCATGGAGGACGCGATGCGCTGCAGGTCGGCGATCGCGAAGCCCTCCTCGATGACGAACCCGGCGGACAGGTACAGCGGCCGCGCCCCGCCGACGGCGAGGTCGTTCACCGTGCCGTTGACCGCCAGCTCACCGATGTCACCACCCGGGAAGAACAGCGGGTGTACGACGTAGGAGTCGGTGGTCAGCGCCAGCCGGGTGCCGCCGATCGTGAACGTCGCCTGGTCCTCCAGCGGCTCCAGCAGCGGATTGCGGAACGTCTCGAGAAACAGCGCCTCCACCAGGGTGTGGGTGGCCTTGCCGCCCGAGCCGTGCGCCAGCGTGATCCGCTCGTCGGCGATCTTCGCCCGCCGCCGCCGCGCCTTGTCGATCCGGTCGAGTACCTGCTGCTCGCGGTCGCCGGGCTCCCGGCCGGCCCGTGCGTCGCCGGCCGCCGGACTGCGGTGTGGCTGATCGTGCTCGTGATCCTGCCGGGTGGTCGTCACGTCCGGGTCGCCTCCTTGACCCGCTCCCGGCTGAACCGGCCGAAGTTGTAGTACGCCGCGCAGGCGCCTTCCGGCGACACCATGCAGGTACCGATCGGGGTCTCGGGCGTACACGCGGTGCCGAAGACCTTGCACTCCCACGGCTTGAGTACGCCCTTGAGCACCTCACCGCACTGGCACGCCTTCGGGTCGGCCACCCGTACGCCCGGCACCTGGAAGATCTTCTCGGCGTCAAAGGCGGCGTAGGCGTCGCGTACCCGCAGCGCGGAGTGCGAGATGAAGCCGAGGCCGCGCCATTCGAAGTACGGCCGCAGCTCCATGGTTTCGGCGATCACCTGCAGCGCCCTGGTGTTGCCGTCCCACGGCACCACCCGGGTGTACTGGTTCTCCACCTGGCACCGGCCCTCGGACAACTGGACCATCAGCATGTAGATCGACTGCAGGATGTCCAGCGGCTCGAAGCCGGCCACCACGATCGGCTTGTCGTACCCGTGCGCGATGAACTCGTACGGCCGGCAGCCGATCACCGTCGACACGTGCCCGGGGCCGATGAAGCCGTCCAGGCGCAGGTCCGGTGAGTCCAGGATCGCCTTGATGGCCGGGATGATCGTCACGTGGTTGCAGAAGATCGAGAAGTTGTCGATCTTCTCCGCGGCCGCCCGCAGCACCGTCATGGCGGTGGACGGGGCGGTCGTCTCGAACCCGATCGCCATGAACACCACGCGCTTGTCCGGGTTGTTGCGGGCGATCTTCAGCGCGTCCAGCGGCGAGTACACCATCCGCATGTCGGCGTTGATCGCCTTGGCGTCGAAGAACGACTTGGTGCTGCCCGGTACCCGCATCATGTCGCCGAACGACGTCATGATCACGTCCGGCTGTTCGGCGATGTAGATCGCGTCGTCGACGCGTCCCATCGGGATCACGCAGACCGGGCAGCCCGGACCGTGTACCAGGGTGATGCTCTCCGGGAGGTAGTCCTCCAGCCCGTGCTTGTAGATCGTGTGGGTGTGCCCCCCGCACACCTCCATGAACTTGTACTGCCGACCCGGCTCGCACAGTGCGGCGATGCTCGCCGCCAGCGCCTGGGCCTTCTCCGCGTCGCGGAACTCGTCAACAAAACGCACGGTCGCCGCCTCCGGTCACCTTGGGCTGCTCATTCGATGCGGGACTCCGCTCATTCGATGCGGGAGTCCGCTCAGTCGATGCGGGAATCCGCGAGGGCTTTCAGCTCGTCGGCGTACGCCTGGCCGATGCCCTCCAGGAACTCCATCGCCGCCTTGGCCTCCGCCTCGTCGATCTTGGACAGGGCGAACCCGACGTGGATGAGAATCCAGTCGCCGGGTTGCAGGTTCTCGTCGGTCAGCAGGCCGATGTTGATCGCCCGCCGTACCCCGCTGACGTCGACCTTGGCCAGGTCGGGCTTGTCTGTCATCAGTTCGACGATCTCGCCGGGGATGCCCAGGCACATGACCGGTCACCGCCCCGGCGTGTTCTCGGCCGGCACGGCGTTCTCGGCCGGCACGGCGTTCTCGGCCGGCTGGGCCGCGTCGGCCAGCCGGATCGACTCCAGCAGCAGCTCGTCGCCGCCGCTGATCGTCGGCGCCGGCTCACCGCAGCCGGTACACGCGGCCGGAATCTCGCCGACCTCTTCGACGTGGCCGCAGCGGGCGCACGTCGCCGTGGCCGGCAGCACAACCAGGTCGAGCTCCGCGCCGTCGGCGACGCTGCCCGCGCTGACCAACTCGAATGCCTGGTCGAACGCCGGCTTCACCACCCGGTGCATGGTTCCGATGCGGACCCGTACCCCGGTCACCCGACGGCCGGCGGCGCGCTGCTCGACGGCCGCCAGGATCGACTCGCACAATCCGAACTCGTGCATGCCGGTCACATCTTCCGCATCTTGAAGTACCGGCTGAGGTCCTCCCGGTTCGCGATCACGGCACGACCGATCGCGGCCACCATCCCGACGAACAGGATCCGTTTCAACCACCGCATGTCTCAAAGCCCTTCTGGTGAGGTCGGTCCGTGCGTGCCGGCCCGCCGACGGTGTTCCGCGCCGGGCGGGGACGGCTGCGCGGAGTAGGTCAGCCCGGTCACGCGACTCTCCGGCTGTTCGACGCCTGCTTGTCGGGGTCGGCCAGGACCGCGCTGAGCGCGTTACGCCCATGTCCGGCGGCGCGGGAGAGCAGGCTGCTCGCGGTCATCGCGCCACTGGCGAGCACCGCCCGGAACTCGGGCGACGCCCGGATCTCCTTCCAGGCGACCACGAGCTTCTCGATCCCCTGCTCGCCGGCGCGGGTGCCCAGTACGTAACCGACCGCGAATCCCAACAGCGCCCCCATGTCGACCCCCCTTCGAGTTGGTGGTTCGTGTCGTTCAGGCCGTCGACTCGGCGACCAGCTGGATCCGCACCCGCACATCGGGATGCACCCGCAGGCCGAGAAGTCGCGGTGGCTCGATGCCGAACTCGCGGATGTCGAACACCTGCTCGCCCTCGACCTGTACCGACCGGTCGTTCGGTGCCCGGACCGAGACCTCGCCGTCGATGAGCCGGCTCACGCCGCGGCAGGTGAGCTCGCCGCGCACCTTGTACCGGCCGGGCCGGCCACCGGGGCTGACCTCGCGTACCTCGCCGCGAATCCTGGGAAACCTGCGGGCGTCGAGCCGCCGGAGCAGCTCCCGGTCGTACAACGGGTTGCCGGAGTTCAGCTCCGACACCGGCAGCTCCAGCCGGGCGTCGGTCAGCCTGAGCTGGCCGTCGACAAGGTCCACCTCGATCGTGCCGGCCATGCCGGTCGCCTCACCCTCGATCGGGTGCAGGCTGCTCTTCGCGTCGATCCACACCATGGACCGCTCCGGCACGATCTGGTACGTCGGCATCAGGCGGCCGCTACATTTCCCGGATCCTGAGGTACCGGGCGATGTCCGGAAGGGACTGCACGACCAGCGCCGCGACGACCACCAGGGCCGCGCCGACCAGCAACCGACTGAACATGCCGCTCACCTACCTTCTGTACGCACGCGTTCCGCGTGCAGGCCTGCTGTGCGTTCTGTGCGGGTGCTGCTCGCCACCAGGTCCAGCACGGTGGCCACCGCTGCGTCGACCGCGGCCGCGACCGGCTCGGACAGGCCCAGCCGGTCGGTCACGTCGGCCGGTTCGCAGCCGACCACCAGAACCCGACGAGGTGTACCGCCGAGCGTGCGCAGCAGCGCGAACACCTGGTCGGGCGTCATCCCGTGCGCGTCCACCACGGCCGCCGGCGCCTCGGTACCGACCTTGTCCGGATCGAGTTCGAGCACGCTGACCGTGCCGGGCGGCTCCCCGCGTGGCATCGCGTCGACCAGGATCGTGGTGTCGTACTCGCCGAGCAGCTCGTACGCCAGGTGCACGCCGCGGATGCCGAAATCGGTCACCTGTACGCCGTCCGGCATCGGATGACCGGCCAGCCGGCCCACCACCTCGCTGCCGAACCCGTCGTCGCCGAGGAAGATGTTGCCGACTCCGGCGACCAGCACCCGCTCGGTCATCCGCTCTCCTCCGATGGCTCACGCGACAATGACTCGCGCGACAGTGGCTCGCGCACCGATGGTTCGTGCACGAGCGGCTCGCGCGCCGATGGCTCGTGCACGAGCGGCTCGCGCGCCGATGGCTCGTGCACGAGCGGCTCGCGCGCCGATGGCTCGTGCTCGAGCGGCTCGACCTCGTCCGGGGCGAAGTACAGGTACCGGCCCTGCCAGTCGAGCAGTTCGGCGGCCGGATCGTCGTCGATCGTCACGGCGAGATGCCGGCCACCGTCGACGTCGTGGAAGACGCCCTGCACGGTGGCGGTACGGCCGGCGCGGAACAGGTCCTGCGCATCGGTACGACGCATCCCCGGCCGCAGCCGCACCCGGCTGCCCTTGCCGACCAGGGCGGTACCGATGACGATCGTGTCGGTTTCCGGGGACACCGAGCTGTCCACGCCCGGGTCCCACCACGGCAGCTTCGCCGCCGCCATCGCGGCCGCCGCCAGGTCGTCATCGCGGCCCGGCCCGGCACCGCTGCCCGGTTCGGTACCGGTGGGCTGAGCGCCGGGGGGCAGCGCGCCGGGGACCGCGACATCAGGAGGGACAGAGTCCGGCAGTTGGACGCCGGCTCCGGTGATCGAGCGCAGGTACCGCACCGCGCCGTGCAGCCGGTCCAGCACCTCCGGCGGCATCGTGTCGGACCGTTCGATGATCGCGGCGGCCTTCGGATCGGTGGCCCGCGCCTCCCGCTTCTCCTCGTCGGTCAGCGCCATCGTGCGCAGCGTGAGGATCTCGTCGATCTCGGTCGAGTCGAACAGGTCGCCGGGGCTTTCCGGCGCGATCGTCGGATGGTCGTACAGGATGATCGGCGACGCGAGCATGACGTCGCGGGGGCCGTCCGCGCCCACCAGCACCGGCCAGCAGTGCTCGTTCCGGCACTCCTGCACGGCCGGCCGGGCCCACTCCGGCGGGTCCAGCATGGACAGGAACCGTCCGCGTTCGAGCCCGATGAGCAGGTGTGCGGAGACCAGCGCGTGCCGCAGCGCCTCCTCCCGTCCAGCGGCCTCGGGTGGCCCGGCCGCACCGGCGACTGCCGCCCAGTCGCTGACGTTCTCCACCCGTAGGGACAGCCGCATCGCGCCGTACGGTCCGGGCAGCGGGGTCACGGTCGCGGTCAGTACGGCGGCCAGCGGCTGGCTCCGGCGCACGATCCGGCCCACCGGCCGGCCCTCGTCGGTGACCGGCTCGATGTGCTCGCCGCCGGGCAGGTCGATCGACTGGCGCTTCTCGGTGTCGCGCAGCTCGTCGACCGGCAGCTCCACCGACACTTCCCGGGCTACCGCCTCGTCGAAGGTGAGCAGCTCGGAGTCGTCCACGACCAGCTTGTCGACCGGCTGGTACCCGCTGTCGGTGAATTTTTCGACGGTACGGGCGTGCACCTGCAGGAACCGCAGCACGAGGTGCAGCCCCGCGCCGTCCCGCGGCTCGAACACGCACTCCGACCGCAGGCCGGTCGGCTCGCTGTTTCCGGTGGCCGCCCACGCCGGTGGTACCAGCACCCCGAACTGCCAGCGCACCTGGTTCTTCTGCGAGGACGCGCGGTACGGGTAGAGCAGGTACCCCTCGTACAGCACCGCGTCGGCAACGGCACGGGCGGCGTCGAGATCCGGGAGGGTCACGGGCGCACCTCCCGTACCGGGTCGACCCGCCCGGCCGGAGCGCTGGCTCCGGCGACCAGTCGAAGGAGTACCTCGTCCCAGGTCGGGATCGCCCGGTCCGACTTGTACCGGGCCAGTGCCGCCAGCGTGTCGCGGTGCATCCGCAGCCAGGCGCTGTTCGGGAAGTACCGGTCCATCAGCTCACGCCACAGCGCGACCGGCAGCCGGTACCGCGCCTCGGCGTGCCACGGGACCTGCTCCACCGCGTACCCGCCCAGCCCGTTGGTGAAGATCGTGCCGCTGAACAGCATCAGCAGCGGTACCTCGCCGAGGTCGAGCGCGTCGAAGTACCGCACCGCGGCGAGTTCCAGGTCGTAACTGCAGCTGACCGGTACCTCGACCTCGGTACTGCCGGTGAACCCGGGTACCAGCACCGGGACCATGGCCAGCTGCATCGGCTTGAGCGTGTCCGCCCACCGCGGCCGCTCCCCGAACAGGTCCACCAGCCGGTCGCCTTCGGCATCGGTGTACTGCCGCTGGATCGGTTCGATGCGCAGTTGGCAGCGCAGCGCGATCGTGTGGATCCGGACACCGGTGAGCTCCGCGATGCGCAGCCGGAACTGCAGGGTGGGGCTCGCGGCGTACGGCTCCACCCGCGCGTCGACCCAGTCGAAGACCAGCTCAGACATCGGCGCCGCCGACCCGTTGCGCCCACCCGCGCGGTTCGGCTCCGTCGACCCACTGGGCGCGTTCGCGCAGCCCGGCGAAGTAGCCGCCGATCTCCTGCCAGACCTTCTCGCCGCCGTCGAAGCCACGCCAGTGCAGCCGTACCAGGCCGACCAACTGGTAGCAGACGTCGATGGGTACGAGATAGCCCTCGAAGCGGCCGTACCCCTCGAGGCTGTCCTCCCGGCGGACCAGCACCGCCTCGACATCCGGCTCGGCCTCGGCGAAGGCCGGGTTGTCGGCCAGTACGGAGTCCCAGGTGGACAGCGGCAGCAGGGACTCGGTGGCGCCGCCGGGACTCGGGTAGTGCGCCACCCACCGCTGCTGCGTCGAGTTGTGGAAGAAGAACGCCATCGCGACCGGAATCTGCAGCGCGTCCCACAGCGCGGGGGTCAACCTGAACGTAGGCGTGTACCGGTAGCGCTCCGGTACCGCCCGGAAGTGCCCGGCGCCGGCACCGCTGTGCGCGAACAGCAGCGCGCAGGGCCGGCAGGTACACATGATCGTCCGGCGCTCGATGTCCACCACGTGTCCGTGCCGTTCGCCGGCGGGCACGCCGCACATCTCGCAGCGTTCCGCCTGGTCGAGCGGGGTTCCCCCGCCGGCGTGCGGCAGGTTCACGCCGGGCGGCCCGGTCCCGCCCGACGGGTTCGCGGTCGGCTCCGGCGCGGCGGCACCGCCGGCCGGGCGGGCGAACCGGAGCAGGCCGGTGGTTGGCCTGCCTACGGTCGCCCGCCTCGGAGCCGACGGGTCGGTCATCCCACCGCCTCCGCCGGCACCGGACACTCCATCGACCACTCGACCGGAGCCTGCGGGTCCGGACCGGAAGTCCGGGCCCCCGCCGGGCTGGACTGCGACGCGGCCGGGTCCGTACCGGCCGGGCGCGGCTGGATCTGCAGCAGCGGCGACGGCGGGGGCTCGGCCACCCCTTCGACCTCGACCCCGGCCACCTCCGGGGCGGCCTCCTCGATCGCCCCCTGGATCGCCATCGTCACGGTGAGCGTGGACGACGGGCAGCCGTGGCAACTGCCCTCCAGCCGCAGCCGCACCACCCCGGCGTCGTCCACGCCGAGCAACTCGACCCCGCCGGCGTGCGAACCGAGGTACGGCCGCACCTTGTCCAGCGCGTTCTGGACCCGGGTCAGCGTGTCCTGCGGGTGCAGGCCGTGCAGCACCAGCAGCGACGCGACCAGCCCGTCGCCGACCATGCGGTCCACCAGCGCCGGCCGGGCGGCCGCGCCATCGGGACCGCCGTCGCCATCGGCCGCACCGTCCGCGCTTTCCGCGCCTTCGGTACCGGCCAGCTCGACGATCCGGGCCAGGCCGGCGCCGTACACGTCGACCACGGTCCGGACCAGCGCCTCGGCCCGGGCCAGCGCTACCGGATCGCCACCGGCGCGGAACTCCTCGAGCAGCCCCTCGATCCGGTCACCGGCCTGCCGCAGCTCACCATCGCGCCGCAGCCCCGGCGTTCCGCCGTTGGACCGCTGATCCGCCTGCCGTACCTCACCCGGGGGTCCCATCGGCTCAGCCGCCGGGGTTGTACGTGGTCGGCGAGTGCACCTTCTGCAGTACCTTGCCGTCGCCGAGGTACATGTGCACCCCGCACGGCAGGCACGGGTCGAAGCTGCGTACCGCCCGCATGATGTCGATGCCCTTGAAGTTCTCCGGCGGGTTCTCCTCGAAGATCGGCGTGTTCTGCACCGCGTCCTCGTACGGGCCGGGCGTGCCGTACGGGTCGCGCACGCTGCCGTTCCACGGCGTCGGCGGGTACGGGTGGTAGTTCGCGATCTTGCCGTCCCGGATCACCATGTGGTGCGACAGGACACCTCGTACCGCCTCGGTGAATCCGCAGCTCACCGCCTCCTCGGGTACCTTGAACGGCTCCCAGGTGCGGGTGTGTCCGGCGCGTACCTCGTCGAGCGCCTTCTCCACGAAGTGCAGCGCGGCGGCCGCGGCGTACGCCTGGAAGTAGGTGCGCGCCCGGTTCCGCTCGATCGCGTTGCTCCACTGCGGGATCTTCCACTCGAACGAGACTTCCGGCTTGGTCAGCGTGCGCGGCAGGTTGATCTGCACGCTGTGCCCGGTGGCCTTGATGTACCCGATGTCGACCAGCCCCGCCAGCGCGGTCGTCCACAGCCGGGCGATCGGTCCGCCGCCGGTGTCCAGCGCGAGATGGTCGGTGCCGTCGAACCAGCGCGGCGACATGGTCCAGCTGTAGTTGCCGCTGAAGTCGCGCTTCTGCGGCTTCGGGATCGTGTGCTGGTTCCACGGGTGGTGCCGGTCCACCGGGTTGCCCAGCGGGTCGCGGGTCACGAACATCTCCTGGTCGGCCCAGTCGTCGTAGTACGAGCTGCCGAGCAGGATCCGGATGCCCAGGTTGATGTCGACCAGGCTGGTGGTGACCAACTTCCCGTCCACCACCACGCCCGGGGTGACGAACATCTTGCGACCCCAGTCGGCCATGTTCTGGTACGTGAAGTCGCAGTGCGCCGGGTCGTTCAGGCTGCCCCAGCAGCCGAGCAGGACGCGCCGCTGGCCGACCTTCTCGTAGCCGGGCAACGCCTCGTAGAAGAAGTCGAACAGGTCGTCGTGCATCGGGACGACCCGCTTCATGAACTCGACGTACCGCATCAGCCGGGTCAGGTAGTCGGTGAACAACTGCACCGTCGCGATCGTCCCGACGCCACCCGGATACAGCGTGGACGGGTGGACGTGCCGCCCCTCCATGAGACAGAACATTTCCCGGGTGTACCGGCTGACCTGAAGCGCTTCCCGGTAGAACTCGCCTTCCAGCGGGTTCAGCGAGCGCATGATGTCGCCGATCGTCTTGTACCCGTGGTCGCCGGCGTGAGGTGACTCGGTCCGGTTCGCCAACTCCAGTACGCCCGGGTTGGTCTCCTTGACCATCCGCTCGCAGTAGTCGACCCCGACCAGGTTCTCCTGGAAGATGTTGTGGTCGAACATGTACTCGGCCGACTCGCCCAGGTTGATGATCCACTCACCCAGGTGCGGCGGGCGTACGCCATAGGCCATGTTCTGGTTGTAGACCGAACAGGTGGCGTGGTTGTCGCCGCAGATCCCGCAGATGCGACTGGTGATGAAATGCGCGTCCCGCGGGTCCTTGCCCTTCATGAAAATGCTGTAGCCGCGGAAGACCGACGACGTGCTATGGCATTCGGCCACGGTCTTCTGCTTGAAGTCGATTTTGGTGTAGATGCCAAGGCTGCCGACGATGCGGGTAATGGGATCCCACGCCATCTCCACCAGGCCGTCGCTGGTGTCCTGTGTCGAGGTCATCAATCAAGCCTTTCGGTGTGCTCTTTCGGGCCGTTCAGATCTCGGGCCGGCCGGCGCTGTCGGGCCGGTGCGGATCTGGGGCCGGGTCACCAGCGCGGCGAATAGCCGGTGGTCAGTTCCTTGCCGGGCTTGCGCCACTTGGGCTCTTCGTCGACGGTTCGCATGGTCACGTTGCGAAGAGAGCGGATGAGCTTGCCGTACAGGCCGCTCGCCGTCGCGGACACCCGCGCACCCGGCGGCTCGTCCATGAACGGCATGAACTTGTCCGGGAAGCCGGGCATGGTGCAGGCGATGCAGATGCCGCCCACGTTCGGGCAGCCACCGACGCCGTTGATCCAGCCGCGCTTGGGCACGTTGCACTTGACGACCGGGCCCCAGCAGCCGAGCTTCACCAGGCAGTTGGGCGAGTCGTACCGGTCGGCGAACTGGCCCTGCTCGTAGTAGCCAGCCCGGTCGCAGCCCTCGTGCACGGTCGCGCCGAACAGCCACTGCGGCCGCAGGGTCTCGTCCAGCGGGATCATCGGCGCCTGGCCGGACGCCTGGTACAGCAGGTACAGGATCGTCTCGGACAGGTTGTCCGGATGGATCGGGCAACCGGGCACGCACACGATCGGAATGCCCGCCTTGGACTTCCAGTCCCAGCCGAGATAGTCCGGTACCCCCATCGCGCCGGTCGGGTTTCCGGCCATCGCGTGGATGCCGCCGTACGTGGCGCAGGTACCCACGGCCAGTACCGCCAGCGCCTTCGGCGCGAGCCGGTCGAGCCATTCGCTGGTCGTCATCGGCTGTCCGGTGTCCGGGTTGTTGCCGAACCCGCACCAGTACCCCTCGGACTTGATCGCCTCGTTCGGAATCGAGCCCTCGATGACGAGTACGAACGGCTCCAACTCGCCGCGGTCGGCCTTGTGGAACCAGTCGATGAAGTTGTCGGCGCCGGTCTCCGGCCCGCACTCGAAGTCGATCAGCGGCCAGTGCACCGCGACCTTCGGCAGGCCGGGAAGGGCGCCGAGAGCGATCTCCTCGATGCTCGGCTGGGTCGCCGCGGTCAGCGCGACTGAATCGCCGTCGCAGCTGAGCCCCGCGTTGATCCACAGGATGTGAATAGGGCTCTCCTGCTGCTCGGTCGGAGCTGTTGCCTCGGCCGTGGTCATCCCGCGCCTCCCTCCGGGTCTGCCGCGAGCGCCACCTGGGTCAGCTCCCACAGCACGTGGTAGATCGTCGTTTGGGCTTCCTGGATGCGATGCACGGACGCCGAGGGCACCACGAACAGGTGGTCGATGGTTTCCGCTTCGGCCATCTGGCCGCCGGTGTATCCGGCCAGCCCGACGGTGAGCAGGCCGCGACGGGCCGCCTCGTCGAATGCCGCGATCAGGTTTCGTGAGTTGCCGCTGGTGGACAGCCCGATGGCGATGTCGCCGCGGCGGGCCGACGCGGCGAGTTGCCGCGCGAAGATCACGTCGAACCCGATGTCGTTGGACAGCGCGGTGACCACCGCGATGTCGTTGGTCAGGCAGAGCGCCGGCAGCGGCCGGCCGCCCGGCGGCGGGTTGACGAACGTGCTGGCCACGTCCTGCGCGTCGGTGCTGCTGCCGCCGTTGCCGAACACGAACAACCGGCCGCCGGCCGCGAACGAGGTGGCCATGGCCTGCGCGCAGGCCGCCAGCTCCTCGGCGTACTGCTCGGCGCACCCGGTCCCGCAGCGCGACGATCTCGATCGCCTTCTCCGCGGTGGACCGGCGCACCTCGGCGAGTACCGCTTCCAGCACCGCCTCGCCGTTGTCCCCGCCCGCGTAGAGGAACGGGTACAGCGAACCCGTGCGGCAGCCGACCCGCCAACCTGTACCCCGTCAGCCATGACACCCCCCGATGTTCACCGCGCGACGACGGCAATGGCCTCCTTGGCGTGTACCAGCACCGTGTCGCCGATCGATGCCTCGACCAGCGCCACGCTCACCTCTTCCTCGGTGCCCGCCGTGGTCTCGACCAGCGCGAGCTCGTTGTCCAGCAGTCGCACCACCCGTACCGCGACCGCCTCGTCCGAGCAGGTCACGCACACGTCGTCGGTACAGTCGGGCAGGCACTCGGGCACGTTCATCGGAGCACCTCCGGACCGAGTACCGCGGGCTGTTCGAAGAAGACGTGCACCAGCTCCCACAGCACGTGGTACATGGTCACGTGCACCTCTTTGATGACGAGTGGGTCGGACGAGCGGGCGACCAGTACATGGTCGAAGGCGCCCTCCGCGCTCACCCCGCCGTTGCCCGCCCCGCCGTTGCCGGTCCCGCCGTTGCCGGTCTCGCCGTTGCCGCCTTCGGGGCGATGGCGTCGGCCGCGATGGCTCCACCGTCACCGCCGACCAGGGCGACCGTGAGCAGGCCCAGCTCGGCCGCGACTCGCAGGCCGCGCCGGACGTTCTCGCAGCCGCCGTCGGCGGAGAGGCCGAGCGCGATGTCGGCGGGCGCGGCGAGCCGGCGCAGCTGGTGCGCGAAGACCTCGTCGAAGCCGTGCTGGCGGGCGATGCCGGTCAGCGCCGCGATGTCGTTGGTGAGCGAGATCGCCGGAAGCGCCCGCTTGCCCACGATCACCGGATGGACGAACTCGACCGACACATGCTGCGCGTCGGTGGGCGACTCGCCGTTGCCGAACACGATCAGCTTCCCGCCGCGGTGGAACCGGCGTGCCATGTCATGACAAACGCGCGCCACCCGCTCGGCGTCCGCCGCAAGCAGCTGTCCAGGAATGGTCCGACTGCTGAAGCACTCGCCCGCCCGCGCGCTATCCACCCGTTGACCCACGGCCCACCGCCCCGAACACCGCTGTGAGCGGCGTCACCCAGACAGCATTGACCCGATAGGCGACGGCTTGCAGGAGAACCGAAGAATTCGAACGCTGGTTCTGTCGGCCGCCGATCGTCCACAATCCGCCATGTGACCGACAGCGCGGCCGACCGCGCCACCGACGCCGGGACCGCACCGGTGCGGGCGACGGTGCGGGTGGAGGGGATCGTGCAGGGGGTCGGATTCCGACCGTACGTCCACGCGCTGGCCACCGCGGCTCGGCCTGGCCGGGCTGGGTGGGCAACGACGCGCACGGGCGTGTTCATCGAGGTCGAGGGCGCGCCGACCGCGGTCGAACGGTTCCGCGCGGCGCTGCGCCCGGCAGCCGCCGCCGCTCGCGCTGATCGAGCGGGTCACCGCGCGCGGCCGATCGCGCCGACGCGGCGCGACCGGGTTCACCATCGCGCCGAGCCGGGCCGGTGGCGACGCGGCACGCGCTGGTCTCCGCCGGACACCGCGACCTGCGCCGACTGCCTGGCCGAGCTGTTCGACCCGGCCGACCGGCGGTACCGCTACCCGTTCGTCAACTGCACCAACTGCGGGCCGCGGTTCACCATCGTCACCGGACGTGCCGTACGACCGGCCGCTGACCACGATGGCCGGCTTCGCCGATGTGCGCGGACTGCGCGGCGGAGTACCACGACCCGACCGACCGGCGGTTCCACGCCCAGCCGATCTGCTGCCCGGCCTGCGGCCCGCGCTGCGGCTGCTCGACCGCGCGGACGGTCGGCGACCGTCACCTGGCCGACGCGACCCGATCGCGCGCGCCGCGGCCGAGTTGCGCGCCGGCCGGGTCGCTCGCGTCAAGGGCCTCGGCGGCTACCACCTGGCGGTCGACGCCGGCGCGAGCCGCGCGGTCGCGGCGCTGCGGGCGCCGCAAGCACCGGGAGGACAAGCCGTTCGCGGTGATGGTCGCCGGATCTGGCCGCCGCGCGGCGGCTGTGCGAGGTGGACGACGGCGGCCGAGCGGCTGCTCACCGGCCGCGCGCGCCCGATCGTGCTGCTGCCCCGGCGGCCCGGCGCCGCGGTGGCGGCAGTCGGTCGCGCCGGGCAACCGCCAGCTCGGGCTGATGCTGCCGTACACCCGCTGCACCACCTGCTCGCCCGCGAGTTCGCCGGGCCGATCGTGCTGACCAGCGGCGAACGTCTCCGACGAGCCGATCGCCTACCGCGACGAGGACGCGCTCGCGCGGCTGGCCGGCATCGCCGACGCGTTCCTCACCCACGACCGGCCGATCCACATCCGCACCGACGACTCGGTGGTGCGCGTGGTCGCGGGCGAGCGACTGCCGATCCGGCGGTCGCGCGGGTACGCCCCGGAGCCGCTGCTGCTGGCGACCGCCGCCACTCGGCCGATGCTGGCCTGCGGCGCCGAGTTGAAGAACACCTTCTGCCTGGTCAGAGGCGGACACGCGTTCGTCTCCCAGCACATCGGCGACCTGGAGAACTACGAGACGCTGCGCTCGTTCACCGACGGCATCGAGCACTTCCGCCGGCTGTTCGACATCGACGCCGGAGGTGGTCGCGCACGACCTGCACCCGGAGTACCTGTCCACCAAGTACGCCCGCGAGACGCCGACTCGCACCCCGGCGTGGAGCTGCACGGCGTACAGCACCATCACGCCCACATCGCCGCCTGCCTGGCCGACAACGGGCGAGACCGGGCCCGTGATCGGGGTGGCCTTCGACGGCACTCGGCTACGGCACCGACGGCACGATGTGGGGCGGCGAGTTCCTGCGTCGCCGACCTGGCTGGCTTCACCCGGCCGGGCACCTGCGCGCCGGTGCCGCTGCCCGGCGGGCGCGGCCGCGATCCGGCAGCCGTGGCGGATGGCCGCTGTCGTACCTCGACGCGCCCTACGGCGACGACCCGCCGCGGCTCCCGGTCGGTCGGACCGCAGCGGCGACCGGTGGCCGGCGGTCGGTCGCTGGCCCGCTCCGGGCTGGACGCGCCGCTCACCTCCAGCGCGGGCCGGCTGTTCGACGCGGTCGCGGCGATCCTCGGCGTCCGCGACACGATCAACTACGAGGGCCAGGCCGCGATCGAGCTGCGAGCAGCTGGCCGATCCGGCCGAGTCCGGTCGGTACCCGGTGAGGATCAGCGCCGCCTCCTCGGCGGCCGGCGCGCCGCCCTCCGACGCCACGGCGCCGTTCCAGGTGGACGGTGCGGAGCTGGTGCGGTGCTGCGTGGACGACCTGATCGCCGGCGCCGCCCCGGCCACCGTCGCCGCCCGGTTCCACCACGGCGTGGCCGGGATGGTCGTCGCCGGCTGCGAGCGGATCCGGCGGGACACGGGCTCGGTACCGTCGCGCTGTCCGGCGGGGTCTTCCAGAACAAGCTGCTGGTGGAGCGCTGTCTTGCCGGGCTGGCGGCCGCGGGGTTCGAGGTGCTGACCCACCACCTGGTGCCGCCGAACGACGGCGGCATCAGCTTCGGCCAGGCGGCGGTCGCCGCGGCCGCCCGCTCCTGACCCGCGCCGCGCCCCCCACCCGCCGCACTCTGACCCGCCGCGCCTCCCGCCGGGCGGCACCTCATCGATCCGCCGCGCCGAAACCTGTTGGCGACGGCCGCCGTCGTGGCTCCCACCTACAGGCACCGGGAGTCCGTCCCGGATGCGGGAAGGGAGCCGGAAATGATCAACCATGTCCTGGTCCGCCGCTGTGTGGTCACCGTGGCGATCTCGGCCGCGCTGGCCGGAGGGTCGGTGGTGGCCGCCGCACCGGCCAGCGCCGGGCTCGCCGGCCTGCACATGATCAGCGGAAACACCGCGAACAACTCGACCAACGTCAAGACCAAGACGCTGACCTGCCGTACCGGCGAGGTGGCGATCAGCGGCGGTGCCTTCCTCGAAGGTCCCGGCGGCGCCGCGGTACACATCGACCGGCTCAAGCCGGCCATCGGCGCCGGCAACGCGTCGTTCGAGGCGTCCGCGTCGGAGTGGGCCGCGAACACCGGCGACCCGTGGCTGCTGCGGGCGTACGCGATCTGCGCACCCCGACCGAAGGGCTTCAGTGTCGTCACCGCGCAGTCCGAGCCGTTCGACTCGCCGCTGCGTGGCGCGCTGGCGACCTGCCCGAAGGGCAAGAAGCTGGTCGGACTGGGCGGTCGCTCGTACACCGAGGCGTCCCGTGATGTCGCGCTCACCGCGGTACTGCCCTCGGCCGACCTCACCCGCGTGATCGTCCAGTCGTACGAGGAGGAGACGGGCGAGACCGAGGACTGGACCGCCGAGGCGTACGCCGTCTGCGCCGACCCGATCGCGGGGCAGCACACCGTGGCCGTCACGGCCGGACCCGACTCCGGCGCGAAGGTCGCCGGCGTGGGCTGTGGCGCGGATCAGCTGCACGGCGTCGGCGCGGGCACGTTCAACGCCGACCGGCAGGCGTGGTACGTCGGCCTGTACCCGACCGCGGGCCTGGTCAACGGCACCGCGCTGGCGCTCGAGGACCCGACCGGGTACGCCTGGAACTGGTACACCACCGTGGTCGCGATCTGCGCCTGAACGGTGACGTCGCGGCGGCGCCCGGGAACCCCGGGCGCCGCCGCCGGCCAGCCGCCATCACCCAGCCGTCGCGGCACTCCGGGCCGTCACAGGACGGCCGGGTCACCCAGCCGCCGCCTCGCCCAAGGAGGACGCCAACGGCACCGGATCCGGATCTCCGACCACCCGGTTACGTCCGGCACGTTTGGCCCGGTAGAGGTGGTTGTCGACCCGGCGGAGCAGCGTGGACGCGATGTCACCGGGTACAGCCTTCGTCACCCCGATGCTCGCGGTGACGACGATGTCCGCGCCGTACCCGCTCCACGGGTGGGCGCTCATCACCGCTCGCACCCGTTCGCAGGCGTCCATCGTCGCCGGCGCGTCCATCCCCGGGTAGACCAGCAGGAACTCCTCACCGCCGAGCCGTACGGCGAACGCCGTCGCCCCGGTCGGCCCGGACGCCGCGGCCGCGTCGGAAAGCGCCCCGTCGGAAAGCGCCCCGTCGGAAAGCGCCCCGTCGGAAAGCGCCGCAGCGGAAAGCGCCGCAGCGGAAAGCACTGTCGGGTCGAGCGCGGAGCCGAGCAGCCCGCCGACCGCGCGGAGTACGGCGTCGCCGGCGTCATGGGAGTACCGGTCGTTGACCTGCTTGAAGTGGTCGAGATCGACCAGTGCCACACACAGCGGCTGCCCGGTACGGGCGGACTCCTCGAGCAGGTCCGGCAGGCGTGAGTCGAGGTAGCGACGGTTCCACAGGCCGGTGAGCACGTCCTGTTCGGCCTCTTCCTGGTACCGCCGGCTGCTGCGTCGGGCGGTTTCCAGGTCGTACACGGTCTGCATCACCGAGGCTGTCGTCTCGGCCTCCCGACTGCGCAGCGACTCCCACTCGGTGTGCGAGTCCAGCAGCGCGTGGTACGCGGCGCGATAGTCCCCCATCGCGGCATGTACCGAGGCGAGCTTGCGCAGTACCAGCGGCGACAGCTCGGCCAGGCCGCGTTCGGTGGCGATCCGATGGCACTCCAGTGCCGCCCGCAGCGCCCCGGCGGTGTCTCCATTGCGCAGCTTGAGCTCGGCGTACGTCAGCAGCAGGTCGCCCCGTCCGTCCGGGTCGGTGGTGCCGGCCTCGGCCCGCAGCGCCGCGGTGATCAACGCCTCGGCTTCGCCCGTTTCGCCGCAGTCGAGCAGCACCATCGCGATGGTGTCGAAGACCGTCGCGCTCAGCTGGAGGCCGGTCGCCGCGGTCACCGCGCGGAGTTCGCCGATGGTCTCCCGCGCGGCGACGAGCTGGCCGGAGTGGTACTGGACGCACGCCAGGTTGTTCAAGTTGGAAACGATCAGGTCGGGGTCGCCGAGCCGGCGGGCAAGCTCGTCGGCGCGCTCGAACAGGGAGGTCGGCACCGGTCCCGCGCCGGAGTAGCGGGTCATCAACGCGACCCTCATGGCGAGATCGGTCTGGATCTCCAACGGCGCCGAGTCGTCGAGCAGGCCGACGGCGGCTTCGGTGTGGGACAGCGCCTCGACGCGGGCACCGAGGCGCCACAGTCCGGACGCCAGCATCCCGTGGGCGCGCGCGGCCAGAACCCGGTCGCCGGCTTCGGTGGCCCGGTCCAGCACCTCCTGGCCCAGTCGCGAGCCTTCCGGAATGCGCTGGATACGGGTGAGGACGTCGACCCGGGTCACCTCGGCCAATCCGACGAGGTGGTCGAAGTCGTGCTCGGCGGCCTGCCGCGCGAGGGCGTCGGCGCGCTCGAGTAGCCCGGCGAGCGGGCCCTGCGTCGCCGTCACGAGCGCGAGGGCCTCGGCGTGCAGTCGCTCCCGCAGCTCTTCCCGCTCGGCGCGGGACTCGTTGCGCGCCGCTGGCGTGGTGCGGCCCCAGGTCATCGCGCCCGGGCCCGCGGGCACGGGGCGTCGGGCCCTGTCCCCGTCGGTAGGCACGAAAGGACTCCAACCTCGAAGATCGCAGTCACTGTGCCCTTGCCATCGGCGGACACCTGGTCAAGCTGAGCGGTTCTCCACCACGAACCACCCCACGCGGCGGAAACATCACCGGTAACCACTCCACCCGACCGGTGGGAGGGGTAGAAACAAGCGGCCGACCTGCTGTTCCGCTCACCCGGGAGGGCGCATGGAGCACGGCACGCCCGCATCGCGAAGTCGCGGCGGTGGTGGACGGGTGCGAGACCCGGGCCCCGACCCGGACCTGTGGGCCCCCCGCTGGCGCGGCGCCCGGGGCCGGCTCGAGGTCTGGTACACCACGCTGACCGACCCGGCGACCGGCACCGGACTGTGGCTGCACCACGAGCTCGTCGCGCCGTCGGATGGGTCCCCGCCGTACGCGCACGGCCTGGCCACCGTCTTCCCGGCCGACAGCCCACCCGCCGTCGAGCGGTTCGGGCCGGTCCCGTGGACACCATCGAAGGGCCTCATCGGGTACGCCGCGGGCGAGGTCACGGTCGAGCGGCAACGCCTCACCGGCACGGCCGGCCAGCTGTCCTGGGAACTCACCGGTCAGGGCGGGCGTCCACTGCACGCCTTCCCGCGCTGGTCCTGGCGGCGGGAGCTGCTGCCGGCCGCGCACGTCGTGCTCGACGCGGGCGCCCGGTACACCGGAACCCTGCGGTACGGCCGAACGGTGCTGGACCTGACCGCGGCGCGAGGGGCGAGCGCGCACCTCTACGGGCATGGCAACGCGCGCCGGTGGGGCTGGCTGCACGCCGACCTGGGCGGCGGTGACGTGCTGGAGATCGTCGCGGCGGTCGCGACCCGTCCCGGTTTCCGGCTGCTGCCACCGTTGCCGCTGGTACAGCTGCGGGTGGACGGTGTGGACTGGCCGGCCGGCGATCCGCTGCTCGCCGCGCTGAAGTTCCACGCGAACCTGTCGCGTCCAACCTGGACGGTCACCGGTGCGGTCCGGGACCGGCGGCTGCGGGTCACCGTCGAGCTGTCGCCGGAGCGGACCGTCGCGGTCGACTACACCGACCCGGACGGCAGCACCGCGGTGTGCCACCACAGCGTGCAGGCCACCGCGACCGTGCATTGGGACCGGCGCGACGCCGGCGGCTGGCACCCCGGGCGGTCCTGGACGGTCACCGCGCACGCCGAGCTCGGCGAACGGGCGCGCGACTGATACCCGAGGCCCGCTAGAGCGGAAGGCTCAGCCGACAATCTCGGATCAGCCGGACAGCGGCCGGGCTCCAGGTGGTCAGCCGATGGCGTCGAGCAGCTCGCGCCGGGACGGGCCCGGCAGCGGATACCGCGGTGCGCCCATGCCGGTCGCCATCACCTGGTCGAGCACGCCGGGTCTGGCGAAGATCTCGTCCGGGGTACTGATGAAGCTGGCCAGCGCGGTCTGGTCGCGGAGCAGGTCGGGATCGGTCAGGCTCGCCGCGAACAACGCCTTGCTCACCAGCCAGCGCTGGTCCTCGGTGCGGTACGGCTCCCCCGCCACATCCGCGTCGATCTCGGCCAGCCGGTGCCCGTCGTACCACCGGGTCACCCGGTACATGGGCTCCACCTGGAGCGCGGTCAGCTCGTCGAACCGCCGGGCGAACTTGTGGTGATCGGCCGGATCGTTGTCCCGGAGTGCATCCCGAAGCAGGCACGCGTGTGTCAGCACGATCGAGGTTCCGCGGCCGACCGACGGGTTGGTACACGCCCACGCGTCACCGACCGCGACCACGCCGGTGGCGACCGGTTCGCCGTCGACGACGAGCCGGTGGTACCGGTCCTCGATCCCGGCCATGACGTCCACGCCGGTGATCGGCTCGGCCCGGGTCCAGTGCTCCACCAGCGGGTACCGGGTCACAGCCGCCTGCCAGACCTCCGGCGACCGCAGCGAGCGCATTGCCTTGTCCCGGCTGCTCGTGGTCAGTACGACGCTCCACGTCCCGTTGTCCGCGGGCAGCGTGAGCATCGACACCGACTCGTAGTGCTGGAGGAAGTTGGTGAGTACCGCCGGCTGTTCGCCGGTGTCCGAGCGGAAGTGCCGGGCGTAGTAGACGAAACCGCAGTCGGCCTTCTCCTCGATCGGCGGGCGGGCGCCCACGGCCAGCAGCCAGGCCCCGAGTGCCGAGCGCCGGCCACCGCAGTCCACCACCAGGTCCGCCGGCACCGTCCCGCTGTCGGTCTGTACGCCGGTGACCCGCGGTACCCCCGCGCTCTGATCGGCGACGAGACCGGTGACCGCGACACCGCGACGCACCGTGACGCCGGCGAGGTCGGCGGCGATGCACAGCGCGGTCTCCAGCACCGGTCGCCGCGCGGTGACGGTGTCGAAGCGCTCGTCGCCGGGTCGCATCGGTCCGCGCCGCGACTCGGGCATCACCCCGAGCGAGTTCAGCCGTAGCGCGCCCACGGCTTCCAGCGCCGGGATCACGTCCGGCAGCTCCCGCTGGAGCAGCGCCCACCAGCGCGGCAGCATGAAGTGCGGCAACCGGAACTGGTTGACGCCACGCCGCTGCCAGCCGTCCCACGCCTCGCCGGCCCGCTCCAGCGGCGGCGGCTCGGCCGGGTCGCGTTCGAGCACCGTCACGTCGTGTCCGTCGCGGACCAGCAGCATCGCCGTGCTCAGGCCGCCGATACCCGCGCCGAGGATCAGAATCCGTGCCACCACGCACCTCCCGCACTTGGCTGCACGGTGACAGCCGACGTACGCCGGTGTCCGGCGAAGCGCCAAACGGTGCCGGAACGGCCGGAAAATCGACCCTGTCGTCCGACGCTGGCCGTTCCATCGACGCTGGTCGGGCCGTCGACGCTGGCCGGGCCGTCGACGCTGGCCGGGCCGTCGACCCTGGTCGGGCCGGTTGATGGCGGAACCGCCAGGCAACGCACATGCTCGGGGAGGCGGGGAACGCCGGGACGCGGGGGCGGGAGGACGGCCGATGAGACTGGTGCCGTACACCGACGCCGATCTGGACCTGGTGGCCGTCCTGGAGAGCGACCCGGCCGTGATGCGGAATCTCGGCGGCACCGTCGGTACCGACGACATCCGCGAGATCCATCGGAAGCGACTGGCCGGCATCGCCGCGGACGACTGGTACTTCACGGTCATCCCGGACGGGGCCACCGGTCCGGTCGGAATCGTCGGCATCTGGAAGACACCCTGGCAGGGCGGCACGATCGACGAGCTCGGCGTGATGATGAGGCCGGGGCCACGAAGCCACGGTTTCGGCATGCGGGCACTGAAAGCGATCATCGAGCTGGCCCGGGACGCGCACCGGTGCGACACCGTGCACGCGTTCACCGCGGTGTCCAACGTACAGATCAGCACGCTCGGCAAGCGGCTCGGCTTCCGCGTGATCGAGCAGTGCGAGCTGGACTACGAGGGCCGGCCGCTCCGGTGCGACCACTGGATCCTTGACCTCACCTGCTGAGCCGACCCGCACAGCGCCGGCGGCGTCGGCCGACCGTCAGGCGCCGGCCGCCCGCAGCGGGGACCGGTCGCCCGGGAAGCTGGTGGCCAACCAGGTGAGCGTGGTCAGCAGCGTGTCGAGCTCGTCCTGGGTGTTCGGCGCGGTCACCTGGATGCGGAAGCTGACCTGGTCGCGCGGCACCCCGGGGTACGGGGCGAGCGTCGTGTAGATGCCCCGGTCGAACAGCGCCCGGCCGACCGCCTCGAGGTCATCCGGGTCGGACAGCGCCACCGCGACCAGCGGAAACCCCGAGGTGTTCGACGTGTACACCCCGAGCTTGTCCAAATGGTCCAGGACCTGCCGGGTCTTGCCGTACACGTCGGCGCGGATCAGATCGCCGCGCGCGGCGTTCACGTCCAGTCCCGCGAGTACCGAGGCGAGCGAGGCGATCGGTGCCGGTCCGGAGTAGAGGTACGGCGGTGCCGCGACCTTCAGTGCCTCTTTGATCTCGGTGGTACACGCGATGAAGGCGAGCAGCGAGGAGTACGCCTTGGAGAATCCGCCCACCAGCACGACCCCGTCGTACGTCTCCCCGGCGTGGCGTACCACCGCGTTGCCGCGCGCGCCGTACGGGGACGTCTCGTCGTCGCGACGCTCGCCCAGCAGCCCGAAGCCGTGCGCGTCGTCGACGTACAGGAGGGCGTCGTGCTCCCGGCAGACCGCGGCGATCGCGGGCAGGTCGGGCGGGTTGCCGGTCATGCTGTTGACCCCGTCCAGGCAGACCAGCCGCGGTGCGTTGGCGGGGGCGTGGCGGAGTGATCCGGCCAGTCGTACCGGGTCGTCGGCGTTGAACGAGCGGATCGTGGCGCCGAGCCCGCGGGCGTACACGCAGCCGTCGTAGATGGTCCGGTGGGCGCGCCGCTCCAGGAAGATCGAGCCCTGCCCGGCCAGTACCGGGATCACCGACAGGTGGATCTGGGTGATCGTCGGCAGCAGCAGTACATCCGGCGCCCCGAGCAGCTCGGCCAGCCGCTCCTCTATCCGCGGGTACAGCCGGGGGCTGCCCAGCATCCGCGACCAACTCGGATGGGTGCCCCACCGGTGGACCTGCTCGGCTATGGCGGCGTGGATCTCCGGTTCGAGATCGAAGCCGAGGTAGTTGCAGGACGCGAAGTCGGCCAGCCACCGGTCCCCGATCCGGATCCGCCGGCCGTCCACCTCGTCGATGACCTGGTCCCACAAACCGGCGTCACGGAGCCGGACGATCCCGCCGAAAGCAGCGGAGATCCCCTGGAAAGTACTCCGGGTAGTCACTCTGTGACTCTAATTGCCGGGCGAGCCGGTAGCGGACGGTTAGCTGACAGCGGGCCGTACCCGACATGGGGCGCGACCGCGTCCACTGTCGGCGCCCGCCCCGACGTACTGGCAACCGGTCGGCGTTGATCCGAGCCGTGACCGCGGCGAGAACCTCAGGTCGGCGCTGGTCGCGCCGATGGGCAATTCGGACCGTCGCCCGAGCATCCGAGCACGGTCAGCTGGATTTGGCGCGGACTACCGGGGGTCGACCGCCCCGCCAGGAGGAGCGATGTCGAGACGCATCGTGTGGATCTATGGTGCGTTGGCGCTGGTGATGGTCGCCCTGTACATGCTCGCGCATCTGCAGGACGTGGGCACGCTCATCGCCCTGTCCGCCGTGGTGGCCGTGTGGATCGGCATCCGGCGCAACCGGCCGCGCCGTCGGCTCCCGTGGTTTCTGCTGTCGGGCGGCATGCTCGCCTTCGCCATCGGTACGTCGGTCACGTACTTCCTGACCGAAGTTCTGCACCAGACCGGGTTTCCGTCGATCGCGGACGCGATCTTCCTCGGCGTCTCCACCCCCATGCTGCTGACCGGCCTGGTGAGCCTGACCCGGTCCGGTGCCGTCATCCGGGACCGCGCCAGCATGCTCGACGCGCTGATCCTCACCGTCGGTCTCGGCTTCCTGAGCTGGACTTTCCTGGTCAGCCCGTATCTGCACAATCCCGACCTGACCGCGGTGGAGAAGGGGATCTCGGTCGCCTATCCCCTTGGCGACGTCCTGATCCTGGCCCTGCTGGCCCGGCTGGCGATCGGCGCCCGGAGCAGTCCCAGCCTGATCCTGCTGGTGGTGTCCGGCACCGGCCTGCTCACCGCCGACATGCTCTACGGCCTGAGCCAGCTCAACGGGGGCTGGCACCTGGGCGGGCCGGCAGACCTCGGCTGGGCGGTCTTCTACACCGCCGGCGGAGCCGCGGCGCTCGACCGGTCCATGACCAGGCTGACCGAGCCACGGATCGTGGTCCGGACCACCGAGCTCCAGGCACGACGACTCATGCTCGGCGCCATCTCCCTGATCGCGCCGACCACCCTGCTTTTGGAGGCGCTGCGCGGGAATGTCCGGGACGGCGTCGTGATCGCCATCGCGTCCGCGACTCTCGCCATGCTCGCCATCACCCGACTGTCGTTGGTGGCCAACGGCCTGCGCCGCACCACCGCCCGGGAACGTGAGTTGCGCCAGGCGTGTGAGGCGCTGCTGTCCACCACCGGCACCGACCAGATCAGCCGGGCCGTCCACGCGGCGATCGCGGCGCTCCTACCGCCGGGAACCGCCCACCGGACCGTGCTCCACGTACAACCGGACGCCACCGTCGACCGGGCCCGGTCGGACGCCACCCTTGATCCGTCCCGGGACGAGCCGGGTCGCGCGGTGAGCATCCGGCCCGCCGCCGCGCTGGCCACCGAGCTCAGCACCGGCCTCGCCGCCGAGTTGGACGGGTTCCCGCTGGTCCTGCACTGTCCGCTGTTCGTCGGCGGCCGCCGGATCGGTGACCTGTACGTCGCCGGCGACGAGCTGCCGTTGATCGGGCTGCAGGAGGCGGCCTCGGTACTGGCCGGCCAGGCCGCGAGCATGATCGACCACATCGCGCTGAACCGTGAGATCAACCGCCGGGACAGCGAGGCCTACTTCCGTACGCTCGTGCTCAACGCCACCGACGTGATCGTCATCCTGGACGACGACAACCGGATCAGGTACGCCAGCCCGTCCGCGACCCAGCTCTTCCACGACGACCTGGCGCCGGGAGCGGAAGTGCTCGCGCTGGTCGTAGCCGGGCAGCGCGCCGCCGCCCGCGCCATGCTCGCCGCGGTCGGCCAGGGAAGTCGCCAGCCGGATTCCACCTGGACCATGCACCGCACCGACGGCATGGACCTCGACGTGGAGGTGGCCATCCGAGATCTTCGGCACGAGCCGACGGTCAACGGCGTGGTGTTGACGTTGCGGGATGTCAGCGAGCGGCAGCGGCTCCAGTTGGAGTTGCTGCGCCGCGCCCACCGTGACGGCCTGACCGGCCTGGGCAACCGGTACAAGTTCAACGACACGGTGCAGGGCATCTTCGATTCGGGCGTCCCGACCGGCACCATCGCGGCCGTGCTGCTCGCCGACCTCGACGACTTCCGGGTCGTCAACGACACCATGGGGCACGACCTGGGGGACGCGCTGCTCGTCGCGACCGGACAGCGGCTGACCGCGGTCCTCGGCAGTCGCGGCACGGTGGCCCGGCTCGGCGCCGACGAGTTCGGCATCGTATTGCCCGACGCCCCGGACATCGCGCACGTCGAGCTGGTCGTCGAGCAGATCCTCGCCGCGTTCGCCGATCCGTTCCAGCTCAAGGGCAGCATCGTGACCGCCCGGCCGAGCGTCGGAGTGGCGACCACCCTGGACGCGACCGACAGCCAGCAGCTACTGAGCCAGGCCGATGTCGCCCTGTCCAGCGCGAAGGGCGCGGGCCGGGGGCGCTGGCGGCGGTACGAGGCTTCGCTGCACTCGAACGTGCTGCGCCACATGCAGCTGGGAACCGAACTCGGCCACGCGCTCGCCGACAACGCGCTCGAGGTGTACTACCAGCCGATCGTCGACCTGACCACCGGGGAGACCCGTGGGCTGGAGGCGCTGGCCCGGTGGCCGCATCCGACCCGCGGAATGGTCGGGCCCGACGAGTTCATCCCGATAGCAGAGGAAAACGGCGCGATCGTCCCGCTCGGCGCCTGGGTGCTCCGTACCGCGATCACCGCCGCGGCCGGCTGGCAGCGCAAGCTGTCGCCGTACCACCCGTCGATCAGCGTGAACGTGTCGGTGCGCCAGTTCCGGACCCCCGGCTTCGTCGATCAGGTACGTCGCTACCTCCGCGAAAGCGGCCTCGCGGCGCAGCTGCTCACGCTGGAGATCACCGAGACGCTGCTGCTCGCCGACCAGGAACAGATACAGGGTGATCTCGCGGCGCTCCGCGACGACGGGGTCAAGATCTCCATCGACGATTTCGGTACCGGCTACTCGTCGTTGAGCTACCTGCACCGGGTACCGGTGGACAGCCTCAAGCTGGACAAGTCGTTCGTGGACACCATCTCGACGTCGACCCGGCAGCAGCAGCTCGTGGTCGGCATCATCCAACTCGCCCGGACCCTGTCCCTCGAGGTGGTGGCCGAAGGCATCGAAACCGCCGCCGACCAGAACCGGCTGATCCACGCCGGCTGCGTGCTCGGCCAGGGCTACCTGTTCGCGCGTCCGATGCCGCAGAACCGGGTCGAGTCGTGGCTGGTCGAGCGGGGGCAGGGCAACGCGCTGCGGTCGGCTTAGGCGCTCTGCCGGTCATTTGCCCGCAAGATCGACAGGACCCGGCCTAGGCTCCGACCATGCAGCATGACGAGGTCATGGCGGTACTGAACGATCCACTGGCGCAGGAGCTGATCGGCTCGAGAATCCCAGCCCGGATGGCGTACGTCGGGACCGACGGCTATCCCCGGGTGGTGCCGGTGGGCTTCCACTGGGACGGGCAGCGGTTCGCGGTCGGTACCGCGACGATCGCGCCGAAGGTACGACAGTTGACGGCGAACCCGAAGGTGGCGTTGACCGTCGACACCGAAGGGCAGCCGCCGCAGGTACTGCTGGTCCGCGGCACCGCCACGATCGACATCGTCAAGGGCGTGCCGGACGAGTTTCTCGACGCCTCCCGCAAGGGCATCCCGGCAGAGGGCTGGGATCAGTTCGAGGCCACCGTGCGGACCATGTACGAGCAGATGGCGCTGATCTGGATCACGCCCGAGTGGGCGAAGCTGCTGGACTTCGAGACCCGGCTTCCGCAGGCCGTACATCAGCTCGCCACCCAGCGCGGCCTGGCGCCACCGCAGGCGTAGCCGGACAGCGGAGTCCCCTCTCGTCCGGCCGCCCGCTCCCGCTGCCCAAGTGAGCCCGTGCCGTCATCGCGGCGCTCAGGCCTGCTCGAAGAACTCCCACTGGATGTTGCCGGGGTCGCGGAACGTGATCATCGCTGGCCCCAGCGGGTCCGCCTTGACCCCGCTGTTCGGAACGCCCGCCTCGTCGAGCACCGTGGGCAGCCGGGCCACCTCGCCGACCGCAACGCCGAACGCCAGGTGGTCCAGGCCGATCCGGTTCTCGGCAAACCGGTCATCGGCCGGGGTGCCCGGTGGTGGCGGTACCAGAACCAGGCTGGTGGTCGTCCCGCCGAGCCGCAGCCGCAGCTTCTCGCCCGGGAAGTCCTGGTCGACCGTCAGACCGAGGACGCCTTCGTAGAACGCCCGGGCGCGACGCAGATCAGTGACGTTGAGCGTGACGTGGTGGAACGTGAACGACATCCGGCGACCGTAGGCGATTCCGGACGCGCTGACGAACGGCACCGTGCGATCCGTGGCCCCGACCCGCGGCCCGCGTGGCTCGGCTCACCTTCTAGTCCGCCGCCCGGAGTGCCAGTGCGGTGAACTCGGCCCGACCGCCGAAGAACAGGAAGTCCGAGGTCTGGGTGAAGGCCATCGCGATCAGTTTCCGGTGCGGATCGTTGAACCAGACCGTGCCGTACCCGCCATCCCAGCCGTACCGCCCGGGAATCGCGGAAAACTGGTCCTGTGCAGGAGCAACGGCCATGCCGTACCCCCAGCCTTTGGGTTCGAGCAGCATGCCGGCCGTCTCTACCTGTACGGGCGTCAGGTGGTTGGTGGTCATCGCGTCGACCGACCCGCTCGACAACAGTCGCTCGCCCCGGTGGATGCCGCCGTCGAGCAGCAGTCGGGCGAAGACCAGATAGTCGTCGACCGTGGAGAGCAGGCCGCCGGCGCCGGACGGGAACGGCGGCGGGACGGTCCACTCATTCGGCGTGGAGAGTGGCTGGAGCTTGACTTCCCGGGTCTCGAAGTCCGACATGTAGTAGCTCGGAATCCGGTCGACCCGCGACGGGTGGGTCCAGAAGCCGGTGTCCACCATGCCGAGCGGCTCGAACAGCCGGGACCGCAGTACGTCACCGAGTGGCGCGCCACCGGCCCGGGCCACCAGCACGCCGAGTACGAGCGCGCCGACGTTGTACTGCCAGCGCTCCCCCGGCTGGTACATCAGCGGCAGCGTGCCGAACAGCCTGATCCACTCGTCCGGCGGGTGCGGCGTACGGGGGTCCGGCTGCGCGAGTGCGAGGTCGAGCCCGTCGGCCGTGGTGACGATCGGGTACGGCGGGTTGAAGGTCGGTTCGGTGATGATGCCGAACCCCATCCGGAACGTCAGCAGGTCCTCGACCGTGATGGGGCGACGCGCCGGCTCGGTCTCGTCCAGCGGCCCGTCCACCCGGGTCAGCACCCGTCGCTCGGCCAGTTCCGGCAACAGCCGGTCGACCGGCTCAGCCAGGTCGAGCGTGCCGTCTTCTACGAGCATCATCGTCACCGTGGCCAGGATCGGCTTGGTCAGCGACGCGACCCGGAACACGGTGTCCCGGCGCATCGGCACCGCGCCGTCGAAGGCGTACGAGCCGATCGTGTCGATGTGCACCTCGTCGCCGCGGGCGAGAACGGTCACCAGCCCGGGCAGTTCACCAGCGGCCACCCGCGCGGCCATCGCATCGTGCAGCCGACGGCGGCCCTCCACCGGGAGCGGTTCGGTCATGCGGGTAAGCCTGCGCCATCCCCACCGCTGCGCGCGAGCCGATCACGGCAAGCCGAGGCAGTCGCGGATCGCGTGCACCGCGGCGTCGGTCCCCCGCGATCCGTCCGGATGGAAGTGCCAACCGTCGCCGTCACGGGCAATGCTGACGAGCACCTCGACCCGGTCACCCGGTACGACCAACTCGAACCACTCCACACTGGCCAGCTCCGCGGTTTTGGCCTCGTGCGGCTTCACCGACGCCCAGTCGGCCCGCCGGAACTTGATCTCGGCAAGGTGATTCACCAGACCCACCGTTCTGACATCCGTGTACTGGAAGTCCCGGGTCGCTTCGCCGAAGCGCTTGCCGCTGACCGTTTCGACGTAGGTCTCGTAGACCGCCATGCATTTGGGCGTGAGATAGAAGATCGCGATCTGATAGATCTGGCTGAACATGTTCCCTTCGCGCGACCCGTCGGTCTGCAGGACAAACTTGTACTTGGCCGGATCGGGAACCCCCACCAAAGCGAAGCTGACCTCGAACGGGTTGATCGGGAAATGGAACTTGCGCATGCCCAACCGCGTCAGCTCGGCTATTTCCCCGTCCATCCAGTGCCGCATCACCGCGGCCGACGGCAACGAGTTGGAGATGACGACCCGCTCGAGGCGGGCGACCTGGACGGACCAGTCGTACAGGCCGGCCGCGACAATGAGAAGGCCCAGAATGAACAGACAGGCCAGCATGCCCCAGACCCGCCTGGAGTCAATGAAGATACTGACCGGGATAAGGCTGACAACTCCGCCGCCGGCGGCGATGATCACCGATCTGGAGCCGTCCTGCATCGTGGGGCTGACCACGAAATAGCCGCGCATTTGAGCATCCGCGGACCGCCACAGCGCTCTTAGCTCCCGCGCGAAATCCTCGACAATTTTCAGCGCGTCCGAAAACGCGTCGGTCATTCCACTGTTGGTTGTCATGGCCTCGCGCCATCCCGCCTCAACAAGCCGGCACTGGCAAGACCCTGCCGGAACGATGCCACTAAGCAGCTGCGCCAGGGTCCGCCGGCACCATGGGTTGCCCTGATGGCGCGTACGGAAGAACCCCGGCGGGGATAGCCTGCTCTCGGGGCGGGCAGGAGCGGTTGCGTCAACGGCGCTGACCGCGAAGGTCGAGTCGTGCCCGTAGTGGACACTCCTCGGCCCACATTCAAATTAATACAGTAATTCGGGATTGACGAGCCATTGTCGGGAGCAGGACATGGCGATAGACCGCGTACCGACCCATCGCCCCATTCATTGAATTCAGGCCGCGCTCGATATCCAACAATGCATCTCGATAGATGAGTATCGAGCCAGGCGGTTCGAACTGAAGCGGCCCGATCGTCCGCATGACACCGTCGCGGGGCGAACCACCGCCGAGAAAGCCGTCGCGGGACGACGGGCCTGTCCCTAACCTCCTGACGATGACGTCCGACTATGAGATCCGACCTGAGACGGCGCGCGATCACGGGGCTGTCCGCGACGTACACGCGAAGGCTTTTGATGGTCCTGACCGGGTTCCCGGCCTGGTCGAGGCGCTCCGGTCGGCGCCGGCCCGACTGTCGCCAATCTCGCTGGTCGCGACCTTGGATGGCCAGGTCATCGGGCATGTCCTACTCAGCGCATGCCGCCTCGACGCTCCGCCGCGGCTGGTCGACGTGTTCAGCCTGTCGCCGCTCGGCGTACACCCGGAGCATCAGAGGTCCGGGGTAGGTACGGCGCTGATCGCACGGGCGCTGGCCGCGGCCGACGAGCAGCGGGCGCCACTCGTCTTCGTGGAGGGATCGCCGGCCTACTACGGCAGGCGCGGCTTCGCGCACGCCAGCGTCGCCGGCTTCCGGCGCCCGTCACTGCGCATCCCGGACCCGGCGTTCCAGGTGGCGAAGCTGTCCGCGTACGAGCCGTGGATGACCGGATCGTTCGTCTACTCCGAGCCGTTCTGGGCGCTGGACTGTGTCGGGCTGCGCGATTCATGACGAGCCTCACCACAGGCGCGGCTTGCGGCGGAACCGGAAGAACATCGCCGCGCTGCCGAGGACCAGGACGGCGACCAGCGCGACGACGGCCACGTACTCCCAGCCCGGTCGGGGTGCCCCGATGCTGACCGGCGCGGCCGCGGCAGCGCCGGCAACGGGGAAGGTGATGGTCACGGTGACCTCGCGTTGGAGCAGTCCACTGCGCAGGGCGATCCGTGCCTTCCACGGGCCGTCCGGGAGCAGCGGGTCCAGCGCGATCCGCACCGGCTCCCGGTCGCCGGCTGCCAGGGTGGTGCCGAGGCTCGCGGGGAACGGGCCGGCGCTGAGCCCGCCCGGGCCGTCCGTCAGGCGCAGGGACCCGGTCATGTCCAAGGCCCGACCGCCGGTGTTGTGCACGGTCGCGACGACGGTGGGCCGGCCGTCCGCGGAGCGTTGCGACGTGAGCGAGTCGATCGCGAAGTTCGCCGCGGGCGGCCCGCCCTGCCCGACCGACAGGTAGAGGCGGATACCCACGCGATTGACCTGGACGAGGCCCTGGCCGGGGTTCTTCGAGCGGTGTTCCGCCCACACCACGGCGTACTGCTCACCCGGGGCTGCGTCACGCGGAACCGTGACGGTCACCGTGGTCGTCAGCCGTCCGCCGGCCGGGAGGTCGACGGCGGCGGGGGACATCGAGGTCCACCGGGACAGCTCGTTGGGGGTGTCGCCGGCCGCGCCGACGAACGAACCTTCCACGATGGTGGCCGCGGCGGCGTACAGCGCGACGTGGGCGGCTCCGGCGGTGGTGTTGCTGACCTCGATCCGGCGGTGGATGACCGTGCCCGGTGGGAGGTGATCCACGATGTAGAGGCGTGCTCGAGGGTCCTTGACCGCGGCGGAAGGCACGTCAACGAGGCGTATGCCGATGCCGCCGGCGGTCGGGACCGCACGGGGGCCGTTCACGGCAGCCGCGGTCATCGGCGGTACGCCCGCGACAGCGCCGCTGAGCGCTGCCGCGACGAGAGCGGGCAGCACCCAGCGGATCGACCGGACGATTCGTGATGACCGTGGTGCCATCTGCCGTCCCTACGAAACGGAGTGGGTGATCGTTCCGGAGTAGGTCCCGGCAGCCATGCCCCCGGGGACGGTGATGACGATTGTCGGGTTCCAGGTCGCGGAGTTGTCCCCGGTGATCCCGCTGGCGGTAAGCGCGGCGACCGTCCCGGTCAGTACTGTCGGGTCATTTGCCGTGTAGGTCGCGGTGCCCACCTGCGTGATCGGTCCGACGACGTAGCCCACTGCCGCGGCGCCGATCGTCGGTCCCGCCGACGGGGTGAACGCGGTGGAGATGACCGTGGCGACCCAACCGGCTCCTGCCGCCGCGCTGCGCGCGTCGTTGACCACGACCTGCCCCAGCGGGCCGCTGATGACTCCACCGCCGACGGTGTTGGACCGGGATCCGAGGCTGCCGGCACTCGTGGGCACGGTGATCGACAGCGATCCACCGGTCAGGGAAACGGTGGCGCCACTGGCTCCGGTCACGCCCGCCGAGGCTGGCATGGCGATGCCGACCGTGGCGATGGCCGCGGAGATTGCGACAAACAGGCTTCGTTTCAGCAATGTGGATCCTTAGCTCACGGGGGACGTTCGGCGCAGCCCGGGGTCGGGCCCTCTCGCCCTGTAGGTCGGCGCCCGGCGTCTCGACCTGACTGGAACGGGCCGGTGATGTGACGTTGGGTAGTTGAGACATCACTCATCGATAACCCCGTCCTGCTCCCAGGTCACGCCAGGCGCCCCGGCACGACTACGGGGTGCGCATCCATCAGGATGCGCACCCCGCGGGTACGTGAACCGGATCAGCAGTTGGTGTGCGAGGCGAGCACCCAACCGTCGCGGTCCGGGTGCTCGGCGCCGTGACCGTAGATCCACACCTGGTCGTCGATGCCGTAGGCCATCCCGCTCCAGCGGAAGCCACGGCCACCGCTCAGCGTGAACAGGTAGAACGAGCCGCCGCTTCCGTCGACGTTGGCGTACAACGGCGCGTTCTCCGTCGTCATGCACAGGATGCCGTCGTCGGCGGAGGCCGGGCCGGCGAGGCCGGCGACGAGCCCGCCGGTGGCGATCACCGTGGCAGCGGCGAGGGAGAGCAGCCTCTTCTTCAAGATCAGACCCTTTCATCGGTACGGGATGAGCCGCGGCCGCAGTCGGCCGGAGCCAGCGCGACCATGCTAGGAATCGAAGGCGTCCGACCGCGATGGGAACGGTTTCCCAAGCCGGGTTCGCCTTCCGCGACCCGTGCCGTCGACGGCGCGAGCTGACCTAGCAGCTGGTGTGCGAGGCGAGCACCCAGCCCTCCCGGTCCGGGTGCTCGGCGCCGTGGCCGTGGATCCAGGTGCGGTTCTCAAAGCTGATACCCCGGCCGTCCCACCGGAAGCCGCGGTTAGGGCTCAACGTGAACAGGTAGCCCTGCCCGCTGCCGTACGCGTCCACCGAGGTGTACAGCGGCGCGTTCTCGACGGTCATGCACAGGAAGTCGGCCGAGGCCGGGCTGGCCACACCGGCGACGACACCACCGGTAGCGATCATGGTCGCCGCGGCGAGGGAGAGCAGCCTCTTCTTCAAGATCAGACCCTTTCATCGGTACGGGGTGGAGGGGCGGCCACGGGTCGGCCCGAAGCCAGCGCGACCATGCTACGAATCGACCGGTC
This sequence comes from uncultured Actinomycetota bacterium, assembly GCA_963742715.1. Lineage (GTDB taxonomy): Bacteria > Actinomycetota > Actinomycetes > Mycobacteriales > Micromonosporaceae > CAVUMR01. Next base: position 173,961 of record CAVUMR010000001.1, read on the forward strand.
GCGACGGAAATGGGAACGGCTCCCCAGCCGGACCTGGGAGAAGACCACGATGGTGTACCGGCCGGAGCCGCCCCAGCCGCGCCCCAGCGGACGCCGTGCCACGTCACGTGGCCAGCAGCCCGTCCCCGCGTGACGTGGGCGGTACAGAGCGGCTGGTGGAAGTACCTATGACCGGGGCCTCGACCAACGGTTAGGGCTGGAACAGTTTCCAGTGCCCCTCGGAGACGACCTGGGCGGTGCCGTCGACCACCCTGACGGCGGTGTCATCGTCGATCGCGTACGTCGGCGCGGGGATCCGTGCCGCCCACCTCTCCGCGTTGGCCGAGGAAGCGTCGGGGTGGTCCGCGTGGTCCAGGTGCGGGATCACCGCGAAGTCGACGAGTCCCGCTCCCTGTCCCGTGACCAGCGTTCTGTTGACGTCACCCTGGGGCGTGGCGAAGACGACGTCCTCCGACTGCAGCGGTCCATCGTTCCCGCGGGGCGGTTCGGTGTAGGTCTCGACGAAGGTGGAGGTGGCAGCGATGCTCCCGGCGCTCACCCCCACGTAGACCGCCTCGGAGCGCAGCATCGGCAGGAGATCGGTCAAGCCGGAGCGCCGCATCCAGTTGGCGAGAAACAGAGGGTCGCCACCCCCGACCAGCAGTGCGTCGGCGTCCCGGACCGTTGGCACCCAAGCGGCCTCCTCGATGCTCGGCAGCACCGACAGCTCCAGGACCCCCAACGATTTCCAACCCAGGTCACACAACGGCGAGGGGCTCCTGCCGCTCATCGCTCGCGACGCCAGGTACTGCCCGCCGGGGAAGGGATAGATGGCGGTGGGGATGAAGAGGGCGTTGGACTCGGCGATCGGTTTGCCCAGCAGGTCAACCAGCGCGTCGCGGATGCTGCTGTTCCTGATCCCGGACGAGGTGAGGAGAACTCTCATGTCCCTGCCCTTCCTGAACCGCAGCCTCGTGATGCCTGAATTGCCTGGTGCGGGGCGCCCCCTGGGTCCCCGAAACCCGCACCGTCAGGGAACTGCATTGAACACCAGTCGCCCCTGGACATCACCCATCCCTCAGCCGCCACCCAACCTATTGACAATCGATAGGTACCTAGCGAAGATCGATGCGTGACCATCGAGCATCGGGCGGTAGCCCCTCTCAGAGTCTTCCTGGTGTTGCTGTTCGGAGTCCTGGTCGTGTTCCAGACCGTCTCGCTGCCCGGACAGTTCGCCTACATGGCTGAGGAGTCCCCCGACCTCGCGTACCTGCGGTGGCCGTTGACTGCCGTGTCGGTGTTCTGGGTGCTGTGCGTCCAGTTGGTGATCGTGGCCACCTGGAAGCTGCTGACCATGGTCAAGAACGACCGCATCTTCACCGACGCCTCACTGGCGTGGGTGGACGCGATCCTCTGGGCCATCGCCGCCGCGTGGGTGGCGCTCCTCGGCGTACTGCTCTACGTCGGCTTGACCTGGGACGACCCCGGGCTACCGCTGCTGCTGTTCCTGATGTCGATCGGCGTCGCGGTGCTGGGGCTGTTGATGGTGGTGATGCGCGCGTTGCTGCGGCAGGCCACCGCGCTGCGTACCGACCTGGAAACGGTCATCTGATGCCCATCGTGGTGCGCATCGACGTCGAGCTGGCCAAACGCAAGATGAGCGTCGGTGAATTCGCCGAGCGGGTCGGGCTCACGCCGGCGAACGTCGCGGTGCTGAAGAACGGTCGCGCCAAAGCTGTACGTTTCAGCACCCTCGAAGCCATGTGCCGGGTGCTCGGCTGCCAGCCCGGTGACCTGCTCGAGTGGGTCGAGGAATGAAACTGCGGCGGATTCAGCCTCTGACAAGGAGACCCATGAAGTACTTCCTCGCCATCCTCGTCGCCGCGATCGGCATTTTCGGCATCGTGTACGGCGGAGCCGATGACTCGCCGGGTGCCCAGCTCATCGGTCTCGTACTCGTCGTCGGCGCAGTCGTATTCGTTGTGCGGACCGCGTTACGCAACCGGCGGCGGTAGGCGAAACTCGCGGACGAGCTCATCGGCAGCGGCTTGCGCTTCGGCGACACAATGCTCGGTGAGCTCTCGCCACTGGTCGTCGGTGCCACCGGTGGCGAGGTTGTCGACCTGCTTCAGCCACTGCTGCTGTAGTGCGTCGAAGCGGGCCCGTACGTACGGCTGGCGCTCGTGGTACCGACTGCCGGCATCATCACCGACGACTTCTTCGAGCAGGTTCTGAAAGCTCCACCAGTACGAACCGGCTGTACTGAGGTCGGCCTGTGCCTGCTCCGGATGCGGTCCCGTGCCGTGCTGGGTACCGGCCGTGCTGAGCGCTGCCGGCACCTGCGTACCGGTAACCGCGACCGGGAGGTAGACGCTCGTACATGGGGTGGTTGCCGCCCACCACAGGTATGGCCGGCCGGTCGCGGGGAGCACCGCGATCATCGACGCCGCGGTGTTGCCCCAGGTGAAGCCGGCCGGATGCGCGTGCATGCACAGCGTGTGGAAGTCAGGGCGGGCCGGATTGAACTTCGGTCCACCCAGGAACGTTCCCTCGTAGTGGTCGCTGAGCACCCCGCGCGCCTCGACAAAGCCGACGCCATCCCCGTTGACGGCATCCGAGAGCAGCTGCCGGGTGCGCCGCAGCCGCAGGTGCGAGACCTGCAGCGGCACCATGGGGTCAGCGAAGGTGGAGGCGAAGTCGAGCCGCCCGGCGGCATCGGCCCATCCGTTGGTACTCGCGTACTCGCGGAGGTCGGCGGAGCAGGAGTCCCAGTCGTCGCGCAGCGTCGGCTCGTTCGACAGCGCCCAGTAGGAGTCGCGGACCTGCCTGGTGACCCAGCGACGACCGGTGGTCTCCAGCACCCACACCTCGGTGGCGTCGGCGATCAGGTACGAGTTGTCGTAGGCCGCGGCCGGCCGGTCTCTGCTGACGGTGCCGGCTCCGTACTGCCCGTACCGTTCCACCAGGTCGGTCATCGCCGACACCGCCGCACGGGCGGAACGGCCACATTCGAGGCCGAGGCGTACGAGTTCCATGCCCAGGACGCCCGGGCTCACCTCGCGACCCGCCCGGTCCGCCGCCACGGTGGCCGCGACATCGCGGGTGAACAGTGCCTCGTTGCCGATCGCGACCCCGTGGGCGTTGACCCCGATCTCGTGTCCCCAGCACCAGTACGGCGACGAGCCCAGGTGCGGGATCGTCTCCGGGAAGTCGTCCAGCTCGACGTAGGCAAGCTTCAGCCGGCCGCCGCCACGGCGCCCCGCGAGCCAGCGCAGCGGCTGACTCTCCCGGGCGGGGCGGTCGCTGTTCTTGCCGAACAGCGTGGCCCGGTAGCGGGTGTGCTCGGCGCGGACCGCGAAGGTGTCACAGCTCCACGCCCGCACGGTGGGCAGCGGCACCACCGTCCCGGTCAGCGTCGTCTGCGCCACCTCGCCCTCCCGTCCATCGGGTACGAGCTTCAGCCTACGTACCGACGCCACCTGGCTTGTTGGGCACGGACGCCGAAAAAGGCCGGCTCTCAGACAGAGAACCGGCCTTTGACCTGGGGTGGAGCCGAGGGGACTCGAACCCCTGACCCCCACACTGCCAGTGTGGTGCGCTACCAGCTGCGCCACGGCCCCGCGATCCGCCTCTCGGCGGGCGCTCGCGCAATAGTACACACACCGCAGAACGCCTCGTGGACGGGAGCCGTCCGGTCACCGCAGGGCTGGCAGGCACCGCCGGGGCGGCGCCGCGGGCGTACCCGATGATCAGTTCATGCTCGGGTCGGGCGGGAAGTGCGCGACGGCGGCCAGCAGCCCACCCTGCCGGCGCAGCACCATCGACCACAGGTCGTCCGGCTGCGGCGCGAACACGTCGACGGGCAGCGCGTCGAACACGAACCAGGAGCCGCCCTTGATCTCGCCTTCGAGCTGCCCCGGGGACCAGCCGGCGTAGCCGGCGAAGACACGTACCCGTTCCACCTGGTCGCGGACCTGGCCCGGGTCGGCGGACAGGTCGACGGTGCCGACCGGACCACTCACCCGGGTGAAGCCGCGCGGGTCCTCACCGGGACGGGCGCGGGCCAGGCAGATGGCCGACTCGGGCTGCACCGGTCCACCCTCGAACACCACGGCCGGTTCGCCGGCGAGCGTGCCCCAGTCACCGAGCACATCGGACACGGGTACCTCGGTGGCCCGGTTGAGGACCACACCGAGCGCGCCGCCGGCCTCGTGCGCGACGAGCAGCACGACGGTGTGCTCGAAGTCGGGGTCATGCAGCGAGGGGGTCGCGACGAGCAGTCGCCCGGTCAGCGACTCCATCGCCCTACCCCCGATCATCTCCGGTTCGCGGTGCACTCCCAGCTCCCCAGGTCTATCCGACACACGGCCCACGCCGGCTGTACCGCCCCGGCGTCGCATTACCGCTCACAGCGTTCCCACTAACCCGCGTCGTCCCGCATGTACCGGTGCGTGGCCACTGTTCCAGCCAGCCCGATTGACCCGGCCAGCCCGATTGACCCGGCCAGCCCGATTCACCCGGCCAGCCCGATTGTCCTGGCCGGACGCGCTGGACGGATCGGTCCAGCGGCCCATGACCACGAGCGATTCGGGCGTCATGGGGGGACGCTAGCGATACCGAGCCGTCCGATGGAAGCCATTGAGAGGGTCGGCGTGTGAGTCGATGTGCCCATCATGTCGCTAAGGTCGCAGCCGTGACCGATCCTGCCTCGCACGATGCAGTCGCCGACGTCGCCGTCATCGGTGGCTCGGGACTGTACGCATTTCTCGACGACACCACCGAGCACCCGGTCGACACGCCGTACGGCCCGCCGAGCGACCCGATCGTGGTCGGTACGGTCGCCGGGCGCGCGGTCGCCTTCCTGCCGCGGCACGGACGGGACCACCGGTTCCCGCCGCATCGCATCCCGTACCGGGCGAACCTGTGGGCGCTGCGCTCGCTGGGGGTACGCCAGGTGCTCGCCCCGTGCGCGGTCGGTGGCCTGCGGCCCGAGCTCGGACCGGGCACGTTCGTGGTACCGGATCAGCTGGTGGACCGTACCTCCGGGCGGAGCCAGACGTACTACGACGAGGGCGCCGTGCACGTGTCGTTCGCCGACCCGTACTGCCCGGTCGGCCGGCGCACCGTGCTCGACACCGCCGCCGCGAAGAACGTCGAGACGGTCGACGGTGGCGCGATGGTGGTGATCGAGGGTCCGCGGTTCTCCACCCGGGCCGAATCGCAGTGGTACGCCGCGCAGGGCTGGTCGCTGGTCAACATGACCGGCCACCCGGAAGCCGTACTGGCCCGCGAACTCGCCCTCTGCTACACGGCGATCGCGCTGGTCACCGACCTGGACGCGGGCGTCGAGGCGGGTGAGTCGGTGAGCCAGGAGGAGGTGTTCCGGGTCTTCGGCGAGAACACCGAGCGGCTGCGGGGCCTGCTCATGGACGTGATCGCCGCGCTCCCCACCGACCGGTCCTGCGCCTGCCCCGCCACCCTGGACGGAATCGACACCGCGATCACCCTGCCCTAACCGGGCTGGTCGGCGTCGAGATCCTTGGCCATCGTCGCGGTCTCGGCCGGGGCGCCAGCCGGTCACATCCGGTCCGCCCGACTCGTCCACGGTTGAGGAGGTGTACCACCGTGAATGCGATTCTGTGGGTCGGCCAGGCGATGCTGGCCGTGACGTTCCTCGGCTCCGGTGCAGCGAAGTCGATCATGTCCAAGCCACGGCTGCTGGAGACCGGGCAGACCGGGGTGGCCCCGTTCCCACCGCCGGTGATCCGGATCGTCGCGGCACTGGAACTGGTGGCCGCGGTGGCCGTCATCGTGCCGTGGCTCACCGGCGTGGCAACCGTGCTGACGCCGCTCGCCGCACTGGGGCTGGCGGCGGTGATGGTCGGCGCGGCGATGTCGCACGCGAGCCTGCGCGAACCGCGCAACGTGCTGATCAACGCCGTACTGCTGATGATCTGCGTGTTCGTCGCGACCGGCCGGTTCGCCGGCGTCGCTGGCTGAGCGACGCCGCGGGCGGGGCCAGCCAAGCGCGCCGGGCGGATCGTCCGCTGCCGGGGTCAGCTCAGCGCCGGGAGCCGGACCACGAACCGGCAACCGTCGTCGACGTTGCTGACCGCGACCTCGCCGGCGTGCGCCTCGACCAGGCCGCGCACGATCGCGAGGCCGAGGCCACCGGTGGCCCGTACATCGAGGTGCCCGTTGCCGGTGCTGCTCGGGGTACGGGCCGCCTCGCCCCGGAACGCCACGTCGAACACCCGGGGCAGGTCGTCGGCCGGGATACCGCCGCACGCGTCGGTGACGGCGAGCCAGCTGCCGCGGTCGTCGCAGCCGCCCTCGACCCGGACCGTACCGTCGGACGGGGTGTGCCGGATCGCGTTCACCAGCAGGTTCGCCAGCACCCGGACAGTTCCGGTTCACTGCCCCGTACCACCGGCCAGATCCCGTCCGAAGCGATCAGCCGGACCCGCTGGTGCGCGGCGACCGGCGCGGCCGAGGCGACGGCGTCGGACACCACGTCGCCGAGCGGTACCGCGGCGAGGGTCAGGCGCAGGGCGCCGGCGTTGATCCGGGACAGTTCGAACAGGTCGTCGACCAGCCCGGCCATCCGGGTCGGCCTCGGCACGCATCCGCCGGTGGTACTCGGCGACCGTGGCCGGGTCGCCCACGACGCCGTCCTCCAGCGCCTCGGCCATCGCACGCATGCCGGCCAGCGGGGTACGCAGGTCGTGACTGACCCAGGCGACGAGATCCCGCCGGCTCGCCTCGACTGCCGTTCGCGCTCCCGCGCCTCGGCCGCCCACACCGCCGCGGGCGAGCCCGCGCGCCGACCAGACGCCGATCACCAGACTCACCAGCCCGCCGACGGCGACCACGGGACCAGCAGCACGGTCAGGTCGTGCGTCGGAGATGAACATGGCCGGTGCGATCGCCACGATCGCCGGCCACCACCGCGAGACGGTCGCGACCAGCAGCACGACGACGTGGGCGGCGACCGACCGGCTGCCGCAGCAGGCGCAGCAGCCCGGCACCGAGCAGCGCGACCACGAGCGCACAGCCGGCCAGCGCGAAGACGATGAGGCGACGATGTCACGCACAGTCAGCCCTCCGCGACGCGCAGGCCGGCCGCGCTCGAACCGGTAGCCGACGCCCCAGACGGTCACGATCCGGCTCGGCTCGGCCGGATCGGGCTCGACCTTCTCGCGCAGCCGCCGGACGTGGACGGTCACCGTCGACTGGTCGCCGAACGTCCAGCCCCAGACCTGGTCGAGCAGCTCCGCCGCGGCCGAACGCCCGGCCGGGGTTGCGCAGCAGGAACGCGAGCAGGTCGAACTCCCGCACGGTCAGTGCCAGCGGCGCCTCGGCCAGCCGCGCGATCCGCGGCCGACGCGTCCACCACCAGGTCGCCGTCGGCGCAGGATCGCCGGCGTCGACGTCGGCCGGCCGGCCGTGGACCCTGCGCAGCACCGACTGCACCCGCAGCGACCAGCTCGCGAGGGCTGAACGGCTTGGTCACGTAGTCGTCGGCGCCGGTCTCCAGGCCGAGCACCCGGTCGGACTCCTCGCCGAGCGCGGTCAGCATGACCACCGGTACGTCGCCGTCCGCGCGCAACCGGCGGCAGACCTCGATGCCGTCGATGCCGGGCAGCATCAGATCGAGTACGACGAGATCCGGGCGGTCCCGGCGGTACACGGCGAGTGCCGCGGCACCGTCCGCGGCCAGGGTGACCGCGATACCGGCGCGTTCGAGGTACCGGCGTACCACGTCGGAGACGGTCGGGTCGTCGTCGACGACGAGAACCCGCTGCTGCGGCCCGACCGCGCTGGTAGGCGTCACAGGTCGAGCCTAGGCACGCCGTCGCCGCCGGCCACACACCGAGCCGCGATGGTTCACAAGCCGTAAGGTGTACCGCCCGGTCAGGTCCCGCCGTGGATCACCTCCCCGCAGTCGGGTCAGGTCTCGCCGCCGATGTCGGTGGCGTACGCCTCGTACACGAGATCCGCGCCGCGCTGGCGGTGCCGGGACAGCTCCCGCAGCAGGTCACTGGCCCAGCCGCGCATGTCCTCGGGGTCCGCGTCCCGTACCCGCGCGGCCAGCGCCTGCAGCGCCACCGAGATAGCCGCGTGCTCACGGGTCAGTACGTCGACCGCGTGCGCCAACCGGGGCGCCGTCTCGAGCATCTCGGCGTACAGCCCGTCGGCGCCCTCCGTCGCGTCGACGTGCTCGGTGAAGGTGGCGCGCAACGACCGGATCCGCTCGGTACAGCGGCTGATCCAGCCCGGATCGGCGGCGGGCGCGGCAAGCGCGCTTTCCAGCCCGTGGATGGCGCTGAGCAGCTCCGCACGCTGTCGGCGGGCGACCTGAAGGGGCGCGGCCGGGATGAACGACCCGTCCGGTTGTTCGACGCTCTGTGACGCGTTCCATCTGTGCTGGGGTGTCACCGTCATGGCGCCACCTCCCGTCACCTGCCGTTTACTGATGGTTGCCACCCTGGCGTCGATATGTCCATACCCCCAAGGGAGCAACCTCCACCGCCACTCGGCCAGAACTCCCCCGCCACACGCGCGCAGCGTGTGCGGACAGTGACAACCAAACCCGGCGACGTCCGCAGCGTGGGTTGATGGGAGTCGAAGCCCCCCGCGGTGCGGGGTACGAACGGTGGCGAAGCCCCGCGGCAAGCGTGCGGACGGCGACACGGACCGCGGGCGAAGCCCCGCGGCAACCCACGAACGGCGACGCGTGGCCGCGGCGAAGCCCGCGGCTCGGGGGTGCGGGTGGCGAAGCCCCCGCCCGCGCCGGCTCCGCCGGCGCACAAATGACGAAGGCGACGTGGTCCGCGTTCTCCGCGGACACACGTCGCCTATCGCCTTCGTGGAGGTGCCGGGAATCGAACCCGGGTCCTCCGTCGCTTTGTCAGGGCTTCTCCGAGCGCAGCTCGCTGTGCCTCTACTCGGCCCCACCGATCACGCGAGCGAGTCGGTGTGACGGGCCCAGTCGCTGATTGATCTCGCCGCACGAGCCCCGCGACCGGGCTCGAGTTGGCCAGCCTTCTAGCTGATGCCGGCGACCTGGGCCGAAGGCATTCCCAGACCGACAGACCTCGCTACTCGCTCAGGCGGCGAGAGCGAAGTCAGCGCGCTTAGCGTTGGCGCTTATTGGTTTCCGACGACGATTAACGAGACGACGTCGGCTTCCTCGGCTCGCTTCCCCTGCCGCAACGTACGAAGTCGAAACCAGTCACCCCCTGTGGACTTGTTGTACCGCCCCAGCCTAACGCGCCAGCGCGCCAGGCTCATCCCAGTACCGCTGTCGGCGACCGGGCAGCCACCGGGCAGTGCCTCAGCTCATGCCCTTGCGGCGACGGCCCATCGCCCGGGCGATCTCCCGGTGGGCGTCCCGGTTGGCCAGGTCCTGCCGCTTGTCGTAGGCGCTTCTTGCCCTGCGCCAGGCCGAGCTCGACCTTGGCCCAGCCGTCGTAGAAGTAGACGCGACAGCGGCACCAGGGTGAGGCCGCTCTCGCGGAGCTTGCCCATGCAGCTTGTCGATCTCGACGCGCTTGAGCAGCAGCTTGCGGATCCGGCGCGGCTCGTGGTTGGTCCAGGTGCCCTGGGTGTACTCCGGGATGTGCATGCCGTGCAGGAAGACCTCGCCGTTGTTCTCCTGGCGCGAACGCGTCGACCAGCGAGGCCCGGCCGGCGCGCAGCGACTTGACCTCGGTGCCGGTCAGCGCCATGCCCGGCCTCGACGGTGTCGAGGATGGCGTAGTCGTGCCGCGCCTTGCGGTTGGAGGCGACGACCTTGCGCCCCTGCTCGCGCGGCATCGCGCACCCCTTCCTTGCCGTCGCCGGTGACCGCCGGCGGGTGGCCGGCGTCGATGAACCGACGGGCAATGGTACCGGGGACCACGGCACCGACCGGACCAATAGCGCGCCAGCAGAGGTAAGCGCGCCAGCAGAGGTAAGCGCGTCAGCAGAGGCAGACGGGCAGCCAATTCAGCGGCTGTACCGGGTCGCCGTCGAGGCGCACCTCGAAGTGCAGGTGGTTGCCGGTGGACGCGCCGGTGGTGCCGACCCGGCCGATCACCTGGCCGCGGCGGACCTGCTTGCCCGACGTACACCAGGATCTGGGACTGGTGGCCGTAGCAGGTGGAGAGCGCCTGGCCCCGCTACTGGCCGTGGTCGATGCAGGTGTAGTTGCCGTACCCGCCGTTCCAGCCGGCCCGGATCACCCGGCCGCCGGCCGCCGGCGTGGATCGGGGTGCCGCCGCCGGCGCGGCGAGGTCGACGCCGGCGTGCAGCTGCCAGACGTGGTAGTACGGGTCGAACCGCATGCCGAAGTCGCTGGACTTCCAGCCGTTGCACCGGCATCGAGAAGTACGCGCCGGAACCGCGCGGTGGGGTCTCGGCCTGGCCGCCACCGCCGCCGCTGCCCGAACTCTGCTGGGCGGCCCGCCGGATCGCGGCGGCGATGCGGGCGCTCTCGGCCTGCAGCTCGCGGTACGCCTCCAGGCTTCCGCCCGCTCGTGCCGGGCGCTGGCGAGCGCGCCTCGCCGCTGGCTGATCAGCTGACGCACGCTCACCTCGGCGGCCTGCGCCGCCGCGGCGGCCTGCGTCCGCGCCGACGAGCGTCTCGCCGGGCCCGCTGGTCGGCCGCGTCTGCGCGCAGCTTGGCGCCGGCTGCCTCGTTCTGCGTCTGCCGGGCCGTCGAGTCGCGCCCGGGTCACCTCGTCGAGCGCCTGGGTCTGCTGGTGCGGCCGACCCGGTCCAGGTAGCCAACCGCTCGGCCAGGTCGGTCGGCGACTCGGCGTTGAGGATCGCGTCGAAGGCGACAGACCGCCGCCTTTGTAGCTCGCGCCGACGAACTGAGCCGACCTGCTCGCGGGCCTCGGTCGACCCGCCGCTGCGACACCTGGTACGCGGTGGTCTGTCTCGGCGAGTTCGATCTTGCGCCGCGTCCGCGGCCCGGCGGGCGGCGGCCGCGGCCACCTGCGCGGCGGCGACCATGCCGCGGGCGTGCGGCCAACTGGTCCTGTGCGCGGGCAACGCCGGTTGGCGGCGGTGTAGGCCACCCCCGCCGCGCTGGGCCCGGCCGGTGGCCGCTTCGAGGGTCGCTTCCGCCCTGGCCAGCTCCCTGTCCACCCGCGCCTTGTCGTCGCGCGGAGTGGCGACCGCGGTGCGGCAGAGAGTAGCCGGCTGCCGCGGTACACGCGCTCACGACGAGCCAATGCCGCTGCATCTGCTCCCCCTCTGGCCCCGGCGCCGAGCGGACGCCCCAGACGTCCGAACCCTCGACCTCGAGTCGAGGCTTACGGTACGTCAGTAACAATGGCCACAGAAGTCACATCACAAAACCTGTCCCCTTCTGCCACTTCATGCGTCGTACGTCCCAACAGCCCCAGGAGCAGCGGCGATAAAGCCACCGGTGGCCGGGGCGCCGCTTTCGCGCCCCGGCCACCGGGGGTGGAACAGGTAACTGTCCGCAGCCGGGCGTTTTCGGTGCCCCAGCCGCCGATCGAGCGGCCGGCTTCGTTCGCGCCGGGCCGCGGGACGATCGATCAGGTGCGGATGTAGAACCGCAGCGTGATCCAGGCGGTGACCGCGCTGACCACGCGCCGACGCCGGCCAGCAGCGGCAGCATCAGCCAGACGTTGCCGTCGGGATCGGGGTCAGCACGGCTTCGGTCAGCGGCTTGCAGCGCGCCGTCGAGCAGCACCACCTTGCCGACGACCAGCGCCACCGAAGCCGAGGATCGCGCCGATCAGGCCGGCGACCACCGCCTCCAGCACGAACGGCGCCTGGATGAACCAGTTCGACGCGCCGACCAGCTTCATGACCGCGACTTCTCGCCGCTTGCTGTACGCCGCGACCTGGATCGTGTTGCCGACCAGCAGCAACGCGGCCAGACGCCATGCACGATCGGCGACGACCAGCGCCACGCTCTGGATCGCGCCGAGGATGTCGAAGACCTTGTCGAGCAGCTGTCGCTGGTCGACGATCTCGTCGACGCCGGCCTGCGTCCCGTGTACTGCGTCGGCGATCGCCTCGTACTGCTCCGGGTCCTTCAGCTTGACCCGGAACGACTCGGGCAGCTGGTCCGGGCTTGACGGCTTGACCAGGTCGGGCGCGTCCTGCGAACATGCTCCTGGAACTTGCTCGTACGCCTGCTCCTTGCGTCTCGTACGTCGACCGACTTGACCAGCGGGTCGTGCGTCGAGCTGCCGTCGAGCGCCGCGCGCTGCGTCGTCGGTGACGTCGCGTCTTGAGGAAGATCGACACCTCGATCTCGTCGTAGTAGTAGTCCTTCATGTGGTCGACCTGCATGTACATCAGCAGGCTGGCGCCGAGCATGGTCAGCGACACCGCCATCGTGATGATCATGGCGATGGTCATCGTGACGTTGCGCCACAGCCCGACCAGGACCTCGGACAGGACGTACTTCGCGCGCATCGGGGGTTCCTTCCGGATCTCCGCGTCTGCGATCAGTGTCGGCAGTCGCGGTGGGCGGAGCCCGGTCTCAGCCGTAGACGCCGCGGGCCTGGTCGCGGACGATCCGGCCGCTCTCGATCTCGATGACCCGGCGGCGCATCTGGTTGACGATGTTGGAGTCGTGGGTGACCATCACGACCGTCGTGCCGGTCCGGTTGATCCGGTCCAGCAGCCGCATGATCTCGATCGAGGTGTCCGGGTCGAGGTTTCCGGTCGGCTCGTCGGCCAGCAGGATCAGCGGCCGGTTGACGAACGCCCGGGCCACCGCGACCCGCTGCTGCTCACCACCGGAGAGCTCGTGCGGGTAGCGGTGCTCCTTGCCGCCGAGGCCGACCAGCTCCAGCACCTCGGGCACCACCCGGCGGGCCACCGCCTTGGTCTTGCCGATCACCTCGAGGGCGAACGCCACGTTCTCGTACGCGGTGCGGTTGGGCAGCAGCCGGAAGTCCTGGAACACGCAGCCGATCGAGCGGCGGAAGTGCGGGATCTTCCACGACGCGCATGGCGGTCACGTCCTTGCCGTTGACGCACGACCTTGCCCGTGGTCGGGCGTGACCTCGTGCAGCAGCAGCTTGATGATCGTGGACTTGCCGGAGCCGGAGGGGCCGATGAAGAAGACGAACTCGCCCTTCTCGATCGCCGACGTTGACATCGTCCAGCGACGGCCGGGACGCCTTCGGATACGTCTTCGTCACGTTCTCGAGCTGAATCACGGGACGAGAGTCTACGCGGTGTGACGGAAACGCCAAGCCCGCCGGGTCACCGCGATCGTGCACCGGTATCGCCCGAATGGCCGGACTTGCCGACCGACCGAGCCGTGCAGGCGCGTTACGCGTTGGTGACCGATCACTCGCCGGTCTGGCGCTCTGCTTGCGCCACCGGATGCCCGCCTCGATGAAGCTCGTCGAGGTCGCCGTCGAAGACCGCCGATCGGGTTGCCCGTCTCGTGCTCGGTCCGCAGGTCCTTGACCATCTGGTACGGGTGCAGGACGTACGAGCGCATCTGGTCGCCCCACGAGCCGGCCGCGTCGCTGCTTGCAGCGCCGTCCATCTTCGCCTGCCTCCTCCTGGCGCTTGCGCTCGAGCAGCCGGGCCTGCAGGACCGCGCATCGCGGAGGCCTTGTTCTGCAGCTGGGACTTCTCGTTCTGGCAGGTCACCACGATGCCGGTCGGGATGTGCGTGAGCCGCACCGCCGAGTCGGTGGTGTTGACGCTCTGTCCACCCGGGCCGGACGAGCGGTAGACGTCGACCCGGATCTCGTTCTCCGGGATGTCGATGTGGTCGGTCTGCTCGACCACCGGCACGACCTCGACGCCGGCGAAGCTGGTCTGCCGCCGGCCCTGGTTGTCGAACGGGCTGATCCGCACCAGCCGGTGGGTGCCCGACTCGACGCGACAGCGTGCCGTAGGCGTACGGCGCCTTGACCGCGAAGGTGGCCGACTTGAGGCCCGCCTCCTCGGCGTACGAGGTCTCGTAGACCTCGGTCGGGTAGCCGTGCCGCTCGGCCCAGCGCAGGTACATCCGCATCAGCATCTCGGCGAAGTCGGCGGCGTCCACGCCACCGGCGCCGGCGCGGATGGCCACCAGCGCCTCGCGGGAGTCGTACTCGCCGGAGAGCAGGGTGCGGACCTCCATCTCGTCGACGGCCTTGCGCAGCGCGGCGAGCTCGTCGCCGCACCTCGGCGACCGAACCCGCGTCGCGCCTCGGCCTCGGCCAGCTCGAGCAGCACGCTCGGCGTCGTCGATGCCGGCGCGCGCAGGCCGCTCCAGCCGGTTGATCTCGCCGCTGACGTAGGACAGCCGGGAGGTGACCTCCTGGGCGCGTGCCTGGTCGTCCCAGAGGTCGGGGGCGGACGGCCTGCTCCTCGAGGTCGGCCTTGCTCGCGGCGCAGCGTGTCGACATCGAGGACGGCCTCGATGTTGCGCAGGGTCGGCGTCGAGGTCGCGGAGCTGGTCGGCGAAATCGGCGGTGGTCACGGCCTAGAGCCTACGCGGGCGTGCTGGCGCCAGCGCCGGCACCGCTGAGCCTGTGCGCGCAGCCCGCAGGGACGAGCCGCGCGCACAGGCTCAGCATGGCGGTCGTGCGCAGGCTCAGTGAGGTGCGTTCTTCAGCCAGGTCAGCGCGGCCTGGTGGTAGGCGACCGCGAATTCCAGCGCGGCCGCGCCGTAGTCGTCGCCGTCCTTCTTGCGCGCTCCTTGGCCTGCTCCCGGGCCACCGCCAGGGCCGCGGTGTGGTACTCGTTGGCTTCCTGCGTAGAGCTCCTGCAGCTGGGCGCCGGTGTGCTGGCCGCCGAACGCGACCCGCAGCGCGACCGGGTTGCGCAGCGCGTCCCGGCCGGCCGGCTCGCCCAGCCACCGGCTGAACGCGCGTTTCCCGGCCGCGGTGATCGCGTAGGGCTGGCTGGACCGGGGACCGGGCTTGCCGAGCCGCACGTAGCCCGTCTCGGCCAGGGCCGGCAGTTCGCGGTAGACCTGGCTGCGGGTCATCGACCAGTACGGCCCGAGCCGGCGGTCGGCCGCGGCCATCAGCTGGCCGCCGGTCATCGGACCGTCGTGCAGCAGGCCCAGCAGGGCCGCTGCTGTCGCATTCAGACCGGACTCCGCCATGGGGCCCACGCTGCCACCGTCGTCCCTGGAAATCCAGGGTTTCAACAATCCATTGTGTACTGTCCCAGCCGGACGGTCGATTAAGGACATTAGTCCGGTTCCGGCCGGGCGGGCCGGCGCCGGGGGGCCGGCATCACGGCTGCCGTGCCACCCGGGACGGCTGGACCGCCCGGTGCTCTACAGCCGGCTGCGCAACTCCCACAGTTCCGGATAAAACCGCAGCTCAATGCGGGATCGAAGGTACGTACCGCCGGCGCTGCCGCCGGTGCCGGCCTTGGTACCGATCTGCCGCTCGGCCATCAACGCGTGCCTGGCCCGCCACAGCGACCACAGTTGATCATGGTCGAGGAGCGCCTCGGACAGGTCCCAGAGCGGGCCGTACTTGTCCCGGCCGTGGGCGATCTCCACAAAGGCCGCGAACCGCTGCTCGGCGGTGTCCACCGGGAACTCTTCGCGGGCCAGTACCTCGAGAAACGCGTCCCAGAGGGTCGGCTCGTCCAGCCGGCGCTCGACCCGCGCCCGCTCCTCGTCGGTCAGCCCACGGAACCGCTGTACGAAGCCGGGGTCCTTGAGACCGGAGAGGAACTCCAACTCGCGGAACTGTACGGACTGGAACCCCGAAGCCGGGGCGAGCACGTTACGGAAGGCCAGAAAGTCCTGCGGCGTCATCGTGTCGATCACGTCCACCTGGGACACCATGACCCGGCCGATGGCCAGGCACCGGTCCAGCCGTACCCGCGGGGTGTACTTGTCGCCGTCGAGCATCCGGTCCCGGGCGTCGGTCAGCTCGTGCAGCAGCAGCTTGAACCACAGCTCGTACACCTGGTGGATGGTGATGAAGAGCAGCTCGTCATGGGCGGCCGGATCGGACTGTGGCCGCTGCTGGTCGAGCAGCGCGGCGAGCTGGAGATAGCCGTTGTAGGTGAGCAGTCCGCCCTGCTCGCCGAACCGGGCGGTGCGCTGGCCGTTATCCTCGGTCACCGCTGCACGGTAGCCCGAATGCGCCGGTTCGGGGCTGCCGAGTCGCCTACCCGGTGCCGCCTCCGGGCCCGGCGAGCCGCGTACCCGGGACCGCGGCTCAGACCCGACGGGCCGACGGGACGTCGACGTCCGTACCGGTCTGGAGCAGCCACACCGGGTTGGAGAAGCCGGCCACCTCGCCGGCCTCGGTACGCACGACCGCCCGCAGGTACCGGCCCTCGCCGCGGGTCACGTCCAACTCCACCACACCGGCCCGGACCTGGGCGGACGGTACTTTCCGGCTCTCCGTGGCCGGTTCCGGTCGCTTCGCCCCGGCCCGGTCCACCACCCCCTGGATGATCTCCACCGACCCGTCGGCCGGCAGCTCGGTGGCGGTCACCCGCACCGGCACCGTCGCCGCACCGGCCTTGTCCACCCGGCCCATCGCCGGCCGGTCCCCCACGGTGAGATCCAACTCACCGCGCCACCGGCCCGGATGGGTCACCCAGGCCCGGCCGGCGCGCAGCGCGGCGACCAGGTCGCCGACCTCCCGGCCGGGCGACCAGACGTGGGTCAGCCAGGGGGCCGGCTGGTTGATCCAGTCCTGGCCGGAGTGATCGTCGCTCACCCCGGTCGCGGTCACGAACAGCGCGTTGCGGGCGCACACGTCGAAGGCGTACTGCAGCGCGGTCAGATCCTGCTTGCAGGCGAACTCCACCGCGTCGGCACCGAGCGCGCGGGTTTCGACCAGATGCGCGGCCAGGTCGGCGCCGGCGCCCAGGCCGGTCGGCCCGCCGCTCTCCGAACCCACCCCGAGCGGATGGTTGTACGAGGCGAAGCCGCCGGCCCGGTGGATCCGCTCGACCATCGCGCGGGTAGCCGCCTCGGTACCGTCCTTGACCGGTGGCGCGTCGCCGTAGTCGGGCAGGGCGAGCTTGCCGCCGAACCAGTTCAGGTGCCGGACCAGCGAGACCTCCGTGGCCTGCAGCTGGCGCACCTTCGGGTACCGGTTGGCGTACTGCCGGATCAGCTCGGCCTGCAGCCGCAACGGCAGGTCGCCGGTACGTTGCGAGCGGGCGAACCGGAGCCGGTCCACCACCACCCGGGCCTGGTGCCGGGACCGGCTCAACACCCCGAGTCGCAGCCGCCACAGCGAGTTGTCGCCGGCCACCAGATCGGGCCAGCACAGGGCCACGTCCATCGCCGGCTGCAGCCGGAGCCGGCGCCAGCCGGGTCGCCCGGGCGGCAGGATCGCCACCCCGAGCAGCGGATCGTCCCGATCGGGTCGGGCCGCCTGCTCGGCGGCCGGTGGGGTCGGGCCGAGCAGGTAGCGCAGCCGGTACTGGCCGGCCGGGCGTCCGGCGGTCTCCGGGTGGTACGACGAGACGATCTCGATCGCCAACTGCGCGTCCGGCCCCAGCGTCTCGGGCAGGACGTCCAGCTCGATCGTGGTGTCGGCGAGACAGGTGGAGTACGTGAAGTTCCACGCGACACCGGTCAGCCACTGCGCGGCGTACTGCGGACCATCGCCGCGGGCGGTGAGCCGCAGTGCCCTGCCCGGCTCGTCCGGACTGCGCGGCTCGGACACGTACTCCGAGGTGGCGACCGCCGGTGACCCTTCCAGCGCGCGCTCCCAGGTCCACGTCACCGGCCCGTACGTCTCGGTCGGGCCGTCGAACCGGACCTGCGTGACGTACCCATGGGCGGACATCCGGAAGTCGTGGTCGGTCCACCAGAGCACGTCCACGCCACGCCTGGTCGCCTGGTCGAGGTGGGCGTGCATGCTCGCCTTGCCCTCGCTGAAGCAGCCGTGTACGTGCATGGCCATGCTCACCGGGGCGAGCTCGGCGGCGGGCCGACGCGGATCCGTCGCCCGGTCCGGCTTCTCCCGGCACCCGGCCAGCGGTACGCCCAGGCCGGCGACCGCGAGTCCGGCGGCGCCGGTGAGCAGGGCACGTCGCGGCACCCCGCGCTGGCTCATGGTCCCCCCGAATGTCACCCCGCGGCCGGCCGCCGTGCCCGTTCGGGCCGGTCAGCCCATGTGCGGGTAACGCCAGTCGGTCGGCGGTACGAACGTCTCCTTGATCGTCCGCGGCGAGATCCAGCGGACCAGGTTGTGCCAGCTACCGGCCTTGTCGTTGGTACCGCTGGCCCGACCGCCGCCGAACGGCTGCTGACCGACCACGGCACCGGTCGGCTTGTCGTTGACGTAGAAGTTGCCCGCCGAGTACCGCAGCGCCTCGCCGGCCCAGTCGATCACGGTCCGGTCGGTGGCGAAGATCGAACCGGTCAACGCGTACTCCGACACGTCACCGGCCTGGGTCACCACCTGCTCGAAGTCGCCGTCGTCGTAGACGTGTACGCCGAGGATCGGCCCGAAGTATTCGGTGGTGAACAGCTCGTGCGTGGGGTCGGTGCACTCCACCACGGTCGGTCGTACGAAGTAGCCGACCGAGTCGTCCGCAGTGCCGCCGGCGAGGACCGTGCAGGTGCCGTCGTTCTTCACCCGGTCCAGCACCGCGGCGTGCTTGTCGAACGCGCGCCGGTCGATCACCGCGCCACCGAAGACGGACAGATCGCTGACGTCGCCGTACCCGATCGAATCGGCCGCCGCGGCGAGGTGGTCGCGCAGCCCGCCGGTCCACAGCGAGCGCGGCACGTACGCCCGCGACGCCGCCGAGCACTTCTGCCCCTGGTACTCGAAGGCGCCCCTCATCAAAGCCACGAACAACCCGTCAGCGTCGGCGCTGGGGTGGGCGATCACGAAGTCCTTGCCGCCGGTCTCGCCGACCAGCCGGGGGTACGTCCGGTAGCGGTCGATGTTCTCCCCGACCGCGCGCCACAGGTGCTGGAAGGTACGGGTGGAGCCGGTGAAGTGGATGCCGGCCAGGTCCGGATCGGACAGCGCCACCGCGCTGACCGCCTCGCCGTCCCCGGTCACCACGTTGATCACGCCGGGCGGCAGGCCGGCGGCCTCGAGCAGCCGCATCGTGTAGTGCGCCGACAACTGCTGGGTCGGCGACGGCTTCCAGATCACCGTGTTGCCCATCAGCGCCGGCGCGGTCGGCAGGTTGGCGGCGATCGAGGTGAAGTTGAACGGGGTGATCGCGAGGACGAAGCCCTCCAGCGGCCGGTGGTCGAGCCGGTTCCACATGCCCGGCCCGCTGTACGGCTGGGCGCCGAGCAGGTGCTCGCCGAACACCACGTTGTACTTGAAGAAGTCGATCAGCTCGCAGGCCGCGTCGATCTCGGCCTGGTACACGCTCTTGGACTGGCCGAGCATGGTCGACGCGTTGATCGTGTCCCGCCACGGACCGGCGAGCAGTTCGGCGGCGCGCAGCAGTACCGCGGCGCGCTCGCTGTACGGCAGCGCCCGCCAAGCCGGCGCCGCCCGCTTCGCCGCCGCCACCGCGGCCGCGACGTCCTCATTGGTGGACTGGCGGAACACCCCGAGCACGTGGTCGTGCTGGTGCGGCATGACGACCGGCACCTCGGCGCCGCCGCCCATCCGCTGTTCCCCGTCAATGGTCATGGTGAGGTCGATGCGCTCGCCGGCCAGCTCAGGCAACCGGCGCGCCAGGCTCTCCCGCTCCGGGCTGCCCGGCGCGTAGCTGCGCACCGGCTCGTTGGCCGGTCGGGGTACCTTGAACAGGGCGTCCATGACTGCTCCACAGGGCTCGACTTCGGTGGCGAGGGTCTCGCCCGCCATCCTGTCATGTCACCACCTGGTCATCGAAGTGCCAGCCGGCGCCGCGTAGCCTGGTGGCCGCTGCCAGCGCGAGAGGGGTTCGGGGATGACCGACGGCTCGGCACCAGGTCGTCCCACGAGCACCGATACCGCCGAACCGGACGCCGCTGACCCCACCCCCGAAGCCGTCGCGCCGGAGCCGGCGCTCGGTCTCCGCGGTCCGCTCGTACTGCTCCTGCTCGGCGCACTCTGGCTCGGGGCGCTGCTCTGGTCGCTGCGCACCCTGGTGGTCACCCCCGACAACAGCACCGAGTCGACCGCGGTACAGGTCGCGCTGTACCTGTCCTCGCTGGCCACCGCCGGTCTGGTCACCGGCGCGGCCGCAGGTCTGGTCGTCCGCGCCCTGGTACCGCGTCGGGCCGGGCTGACCCGGTTGAGCGGGTGCCTGCTCGGCGGGCTGGCGGCCGCCGTGCTGGCCGGTATCGCGACCCGGCTGATCGAGCAGGGCGACGCGGAGGTCACCAACGTGCTGGCGGCGAGCATCGGGGTAGCGGCCCTGCTCGGCGGCCTGGTGGCCGCGGCCCCGTCCGGACGGCTGGTCGTCGCCGGACTCGTCGGTACGGTGGCGACGCTGCTCGTGCGCTTCCTGCAGGGCCTCTTCGACGCGCCGCTGACCAGCCTGTTCGGTGGCGGGTCCGGTCTCGCGTCGGTCGCCACCGCGCAGGATCGATTGGCGCTCGCCGCGTCCCTGCTGGCCGGTGTGGTGGCCGGGGTCGCGGTACACGGATATCTGCTGCGTACGGCCGAGCCGGTACGGCTGGGCGGGCGGATCCTGGCCGGCGGTACCGCGGGGCTGCTGTCCCTGATCGCCGAGGTGATCACCTGGGTCGCCGGCAACCAGCTGGAGCAGATAGCCCGCGGGGTCAGCGAGCTGGACGCGATCGCACTGGAGCTGACCCGGCAGGCGCGGATCAACGGCGCGCTGGTGGTGCTGTTCGCCGGAGCGATCACCGCGGTGATCATGTACGGCCGGCGCCGGGCGTCCGCCGCCCCGCGCGCTGACCAGCCAGAACCGTCCGACCAGCCAGAACCGGCCGACCAGCCGGACCCGGCCGAGCAGCCGGACCCGGCCTAGCTGTTGAGCACCCGGTCCAGCTCGGACGGGTCGTACCACTCCAACTCGTGGTCCTCGGCGCCGTCCACCACGAACTGGGCGTCCGGGTCACCGGCTTCGGCCTCGTCCACCGCCGACACAGCCGCCGACACGTCCGGCTCGGCTCCCGGCCCGTCCACGTGCAGCGCGGCGATCGTCGGCAACGACACCGGGGCGGAGATCCGTACCGTGCTCGAGCCCAGGTCCTGATCCACCGAGCCGATCACGCTCGCCGGTACGTCCACGGAGATCACCGCGCGCCGGCGGGGCGCCCCGGGATCGCGACGGAGCAGGTGCAGGGCGGCCTGTGCGGCGCGGGTGAACGCGACGTACTCCAGCTCCTCTTCGTCGCCCTCGGCGTACCACTCCCGCAGCGCCGGCGTGACCGCGTGTGCGACCAGCGGGGTCAGGCCCAGTTCCCCGTTCTCGCGGAGCCCGGCGAGCAGCGGCAGCGTGCCCGGCACGTACACCCGGGTCAGGTCTTCGTTCATCGCACTGTCTCCGCCAGCCTCCCGGTCACCCGGCGGTTCCGGGCGGCCCTCACCGGATGGTCTCCGCCAGCTCGGCCAACGACTCGTCGATCATGTCCCCGAGGACGGGCAGATCGGGCATCGCTTTCGCGTCGGCGGTCAATCCGTAGTACACACCACCGTTGTACGACGTGAGTCCGATCGCCAGCGCCTGCCCCTTGGCCAGCGGCACCACGGGATAGGTCTCGAGCAACCGGGCACCGGCGAGGTACAGCGGCACCTGCGGCCCCGGACCGTTCGTCACCACCAGGTTGTACCGGCGCCGGGACAGTCCGAACGCCGCCTTGGCACCGAGCGCGTGCAGCGTCGGCGGGGCGAAGCCGGACAGTCGGGAGAGCGTATCGGCGTCGACGAACCGGCCGGTCTGCCGGTCGGTGTTCAGCGCGTACGAGATCTGGTGCAGCCGTACCACCGGGTTCGGCTCGCCGATCGGCAGGTCCACCAGGTACGTCGCCACCCGGGTGCCGCCGGCCGCGACGGTGTGCGCGGCGGTGGCGTCGTCGGCCACCCCTACCGGCACCATCGCGCGGAGCGCGGTCTGCGCGTTCACCGCCGCGCCACGGGTCATCAGCCAGGTACGCAACGCGCCGGTGATGGTCGCGAGCACCACGTCGTTCACGGTCGCGCCGTGGCTGCGCCGGATCCGGCGGTACGTCTCCAGGTCGTGCCGGACCGTGCCGAAGCGCCGGTGCGAGCTGATCGGCACATTGAGCGGGCTCGGTGGCGCCGGCCGCGCCGCGGCGAGCAGCTCGCTGGCCGCCGCCGCGGCCAGCAGTCCGGTGGCGGTACCGGCCGCGCTGGTCAGCGCCCGACGCACCCCGAGCAGCCCCAGCCACACCGTTTCGGCCATCTCGCTCGGCCGGCGCACCAGGTCGTTCACCGCGTCGGCGATCAGGGTCACATCGCTCGGCGCGGGGCTCGGCAGCCAGCCGTCCGGTCGCACCGCCCGCTGCCGGGCAGTGGTGTCGAGTACCACCTGGGCGAGGTCGACCGAGGTGCCGCCGACCATCGCCTCGTGCGTCTTCCACAACACGCCCGCCCGACCACGGGACATGCCCTCGATGACGTACATCTCCCACAGCGGCCGGTGCTGGTCGAGTGGCCGGGCCATCACCCGGGCGACGAACTCGTGCAGCTCGGCGTCGCCACCGGGCCTGGGCAGCACCGCCCGGCGTACGTGATAGCCGAGGTCGAAGTCGGGATCGTCGATCCACACCGGCCGGGCCAGCTCGCCCGGCACCCGTTGGATCCGCTGCCGGTACCGCGGCACCAGCGACAGCCGCCGTTCCACCAGCGCGACCACGTCGTCCCGGGTGAGCCCCCGGCGACCCGGCTTCACCAGGCCGACGCTGCCCACATGCAGCGGTGCGGTGGTGTCCTCGCGATAGAGGTACGACACGTCCTGCGCGCTGAGCCGGTCGGTCATCGCTGCGCTCGCACCTCGCACCTCCAGAAACGGGCCTTCATCGTGGCACGGCGGATGCTCGTATCCGCACGGGTCGCCCGGCCGGCCGTACGTTATCGATGGCAAACTAAGCCAACGGCGCTATTCTCATCCATCGTGGAGGCCGCCGGCATGCCGACCGGGCAGATCCGGTTCCTACAGCTCGCCGATGTGGCGGACGAGCTGAACGTCAGCGTGTCGCAGGTCTACCACATGGTGCGCAGCGGAGAGCTGCCCGCGATCAAGGTCGGTGGCCGCGGCCAGTGGCGGGTCGAGCGGGCCAAGCTCGAGGACTACATCTCGCAGAAGTACGCCGAGACCGCCGACTGGGTGCAGTCAAACCCGCTGGTCGGCCGCGACGAGCTGGACGAGCTCTAGGCGCGCCGCTCCGCGTCGCCACCCGCGGCGAACCGCTGCCCGCGCAACCCGTCGCCGGGCGCCGCTCCGCGTTCCACTCGCGACCACCGCTGCCCGCGCAAACACGTCGCCGGGCACCGCTCCGCATTCCAGCCCCCGCGCAATCGGCTCAATCACCGCGAACGCCTGCCCTCGCCCGGTTATCCACAGGTTCAGGACGGGATCTTGACCCATCGCCGTGCGCCGATTAGAAATCTCTCGTAAGCAAACGAAAGCAAACGCAGGGATTGGCCGCGCTCGGCTTCCCGGCAAGGAGGTCCACCATGACGGCACTGCTCGCGACGCCGGCGCAGGTGCGGATCCGCCCGATCCCATGGGTCGAACCGCCCCGCGACGACGAGCGGCCGCCGACACTGCGGGCGGTGCCGTCGACCGAACGGGAGCTGCCGCTCGACTGGGGATCACGCCGGTCCCGGCTGCGCCCGGTCGGCTCGTCGACCGGAGGCGCTGGCCGGGCCGGTCGGGACAGCGGAGGTCCGACCGGCCGTGGTCACCGAGCCGTCCCGGGTGGCCCCGGGCTGCCGGCGCCATCGGAGGCGCAGATCGCGGCGCGCAGGTTCGTGCACGCGTGCGTGGAGACGTTGATCGGCCGGCGACCGCTGCGCCACCTCGAAGGACTGACAACCATCGAGGGGTACGACTGCGTCGAGCGCGAGATCGCGCCCGCGGCCGCGCGCAAGGGACAGGCGCCGGTGAGCGTCCGCGTGGTGCGGGTCGGCGAGCCGGTCGACGGGGTCGCGGAAGCCGCGGCGGTGCTGGCCCGGGGCGACCGGCACTGGGCGGTCGCGCTGCGGCTGGAGCGGCACCACGGGCAGTGGCTGTGCGCGTTCCTGCAGGTCATCTGACTCCGGCTGGAGCCGCACGACGGCAGTGGCTGTGCGCGTTCCTGCAGGTCATCTGAGCTCTACTGGAGGGGGAAAGGCGGCGGGGCGGTCGATTCGACCGCCCCGCCGCCCGCTACAACCTCTGTCGCCGACGATGCCGACGACCCGCGGGTCTGCCCGCGCGTACGACCTAGACGACGCCTGGCGCGCCGTGGCAGCGCTTGTACTTCTTGCCGGAGCCGCACGGGCACGGCGCGTTCCGCGACGGTCCGGTACCGACCTTCTGGCCCGCTGCCGGGCGCCGCTCTCCGGCCGCGGTCGGAGATGCCGGACCGGAACGCCTGACCCCGCCGATGCCGAGCGGAGAGGCCGGCTCCTCCTCGATCACCACCGAGCCCGCGCCGGCCGCGCCGTCGATCGTCGGGCGCCGAGTACTGCAGCTCTGCGGCATGCCGCGGACCGGCCCAGGCCCTTGGCGTGGATCTCGACCGTGGCTCGTCGAGCATCGGCGGCGGCGGCCGCCTCGTCGGCCGGCGCCGGCCGTCGGCGCTCCTCGACCTGGACCTCGAGGTTGAACAGGAAGCCGACCGCCTCCTCCTTGATGCCCTCCAGCATCTGGCGAACATGTCGAAGCCCTCGCGCTGGTACTCGACCAGCGGGTCGCGCTGGGCGTACGCCCGCAGGCCGATGCCCTCCTGCAGGTAGTCCATCTCGTAGAGGTGCTCGCGCCACTTGCGGTCGATGACCGCGAGCAGCACCTGCCGCTCGAGCTCGCGCATCGCCTCGGCGCCGAGCTCCTCCTCGCGCCGGTCGTACGCGGCGTGCGCGTCCTCCTTGAGCCGCTCGAGCAGGAACTCCGGCGTCGATGCCGCTGCGCTCGCCGCCGGCCTCGTCCTCCAGGTCCTCGATCGGTGACGCCGACCGGGTAGAGCTGCTTGAGGCTGGTCCAGAGCTGGTCGAGGTCCCAGTCCTCGGCGTAGCCGTCGGCGGTGGCGCCCGTCACGTACGCGGTGACCACGTCGTCGATCATGTTGCGGACCTGGTCGTGCAGGTCTTCGCCGTCGAGCACGCGCTTGCGCTCGGCGTAGATGACCTGGCGCTGCTTGTTGAGCACCTCGTCGTACTTGAGGACGTTCTTGCGGATCTCGGCGTTCTGGCCCTCGATCTGGGTCTGCGCGCTCTTGATCTGCCGGGTGACCATCTTCGACTCGATCGGCACGTCCTCGGGGATGTTGAAGCGCTCCATGACGGCCTCGACCGCACCCGCCCGGAACCGGCGCATCAGCTCGTCCTGCAGCGACAGGTAGAACCGGGACTCGCCCGGGTCACCCTGCCGGCCGGACCGACCGCGCAGCTGGTTGTCGATGCGCCGCGACTCGTGCCGCTCGGTGCCCAGCACGTAGAGCCCGCCGGCGGCGATCGACCTCTTCGCGCCTCGTCGTCGCAGGCGTTCTTCCACCGCGGCAGCGAGCCTCCTCGAGCGCCTTCGCGTACGTCCTCCGGGTCCTCGACCGGGTCGAGGCCGCGCTGGCGCAGCTCGGCCGCGGCGAGGAACTCGGGGTTGCCGCCGAGCAGGATGTCGGTGCCACGGCCGGCCATGTTGGTGGCGACGGTGACCGCCGCCCTTGCGGCCGGCCTGGGCGATGATCTCGGCTTCCTTGGCGTGGAACTTCGCGTTCAGCACCGCGTGCGGGATGCCGCGGCGGCGCAGCAGCTGCGAGAGGATCTCGGAGTTCTCCACGCGAGACCGTGCCGACGAGCACCGGCTGGCCCGTGCGCGTGCCGCTCGGCGATGTCCTCGACGACCGCGTTGAACTTGGCCTTCTCGGTCTTGTAGATGACGTCCGGGCTGGTCGACGCGGATCATCGGCCGGTGGGTCGGGATCGATACCACGCCGACCTTGTAGACCTTGTTGAACTCGCCGGCCTCGGTCTGCGCCGTACCGGTCATGCCGGACAGCTTGTCGTAGAGCCGGAAGTAGTTCTGCAGCGTGATCGTGGCGAGGGTCTGGTTCTCCTGCTTGATCTCCACGCCCTCCTTGGCCTCGATGGCCTGGTGCATGCCCTCGTTGTAGCGGCGGCCGTGCAGGATGCGGCCGGTGAACTCGTCGACGATCAGGACCTCGCCGTCGTTGACGATGTAGTCCTTGTCGCGCTTGTAGAGCTCCTTGGCCTTGATCGCGTTGTTGAGGTAGCCGACCAGCGGGGTGTTCACCGACTCGTACAGGTTGTCGATGCCGAGCCGGTCCTCGACCCGGGCCGACGCCGCGCTCGGTGACCGCGATCGTGCGCTTGGACTCGTCGACCTCGTAGTCGCCCTCGCCGTCCTTGCCGCGCCTGCGAGCCGGCCGACGACCCGCGGCGAACTCGCTCGTACCACCGGGCGGAGTGCTCGGCCGGGCCGGAGATGATCAGCGGGGTACGGGCCTCGTCGATCAGGATCGAGTCGACCTCGTCGACGATCGCGAAGTTGTGGCCGCGCTGCACCAGCTCGTCCGGCCGACCACGCCATGTTGTCGCGCAGGTAGTCGAAGCCGAACTCGTTGTTGGTGCCGTACGTGATGTCGCACTCGTAGGCGGCGCGGTGCTCGGCGGACGGCCGGTTCGGCAGGATCACGCCGACGGTCAGGCCGAGGAAGCGGTGCACCCGGCCCATCCACTCGGCGTCGCGCTGGGCGAGGTAGTCGTTGACCGTGACGATGTGCACGCCCTTGCCGGACAGCGCGTTGAGGTAGGCCGGGAAGCACACAGGTCAGGGTCTTGCCCTCACCGGTCTTCATCTCGGCGATGTTGCCGAAGTGCAGCGCCGCGCCGCCCATGACCTGGACGTCGTAGGGCCGCTGGCCGAGCACCCGGTGCGCCGCCTCGCGGGCGGTCGCGAACGCCTCCGGCAGCAGGTCGTCGAGCGACTCGCCGTCGGCGAGCCGCTCCCGGTACTGGTCGGTCAGCTCGCGCAGCTCGTCGTCGGTGAGGTCGACGTAGTCGTCCTCGATCGAGTTGACGGCGTCGGCGATCGCCTTGAGCCGGCGCACCATGCGGCCTTCGCCGGCGCGCAGGAACTTTTCCAGAATCGACACGGGTCAACGCTCCCTGGGATATCTCAGACGCCCATCGTAGGCAGGTCGACGGGCAACCTGCCGCTCCCGTCCGGCTTCGTTGCTTTCCGGCCGCGTGAACAGCATGTTCCGGGCAGCCCGCGCGACACCGGACACCCGGCTCCACCTGGCAAAACGCCAGTAACCCAGCCAACGCCGCCCGGGTCCTGGGCAGCCGCCGCGCCAGCGCCGCCCCGGTGTCCGCAGAACCGCGGAGAGCCGGACCGGCGGCGCGTGCGGCCGGAACCCGGTGGAACGGACCGCCCTGCGGCGGCAGGATCTCCGGCATGGAGCAGGTGGAGATCCACGAGGCCGGGCTGGTCCTGCGGCCGTGGCAGGCCGCCGACATCCCCCAGCTGTACCGCGCCGGCCAGGATCCGGACGTGCACCGGTGGACCGCCGTGCCCAGTCCGTACACCGAGGACCGGGCCCGGGAGTTCGCCACGGAGTTCACTCCGCGCGTCTGGTCGGCCGGTACCGGAGCACCGGTCGGGGTGTTCGACGCGGAGACCGGCGAGCTGCTCGGCTCCAACGGGCTGATCTTCCTGGACTTGGAGCACGGGGTCGCCGAGGTCGGCTACTGGACCGCGCCGTGGGGTCGCGGCCGGCGGGTGGCCGAGAACGGTACCCGGGCGATCGCCCGGTGGGCGTTCGGCAAGCTCGGCGTACACCGTCTGGTCTGGCGGGCCGAGGTGGGCAACCACGCGTCCCGGCTGGTGGCGGAGCGGGTCGGCATGACCTTCGAGGGTGTCCAGCGGGGCGGGGAGCGCGGGCACGACGGCAGCCCGCTGGACATGTGGGTCGCCGCCCTGTTGCCCGGCGAGCTGCGCGAGGCCGACGCTCCGCTCACCCCCGCCCTGCGCCGGGCCGCCCGGCGCACCGCCACCTTCATGGCCGCGCAACCCTCCCTGACCACCCAAGCAGCGGGGGTACCGGTCACCCTGCGGCCGGTGGCGGACCGGGACATCGACGCGATCGTCGCGTCCTGCGACGATCCGGAGTCGCTCCGCTGGACCACGATTCCGGACCCGTACCGGACCAAGGACGCCGAATACTTCGCGTACCAGCACGCGCCGGCGTTGTGGCGGCGCGGCGACGGGGCCGTGTACGCGATCTGCGGTCCGGATGGCGGGTACGCCGGCTCCATCGAGCTGCGGATCGGCACCGCCGACCCGACCAGTGGGGATGTCGGGTTCCTGGTCGCCCCGTGGGCGCGCGGACGCGGGTACGCCAGCGCGGCACTGCGCGCGTTGTGCGCCTGGGGGTTCGGCGCCTTCTCCCTCGACCGGATCGAATGGCGCGCGTACGTCGGGAACCACGGCTCCCGGCGCGTGGCGGAACGGGCCGGGTTCACCGTCGAGGGAGTCGCCCGGCAGGCGCTGGTCCACCGCGGCGTTCGCCGGGACTGTTGGGTCGGCGCGGTGCTCGCCAGCGACTACGCGGCGGACCCGGCGGTGCCCTGACGCGGCAGGGCCGCCCCGTTCTCGCGGGGCGGCCCTGACACCGGTGTGGTTGGACGTCAGCCGTGACCACCCGAGGGCGCGACACCACCGGTGGCGTCCACGCCTTCCTGGGCCTCGCCGAGGTAGTTCGCGTACACCCCGCTGTTGTACGTCGACCACGGCTGCCAGTTCGAGCCGCCGCTGGAGATCGCGTACGCGCCGGACGCGTTGCAGTACAGGTCGTACGCGCACGCGTCATCGACCTCGGGGTGGTAGCAGTCGTTGATCTGCCAGGCACCGCGGTCGTTCGAGCCGTTCGGGCAGCCGCTGGTCGGGCCGTTGCTACCGGTGGCGCCGGGGTTGCAGCCGGACTCGGCGAGCGCGACCGCGACCGCGGTGACCAGCCCGTCGCCGCCGAAGCCGGCGGACCGGGCGGCGTTCGCGCAGTCGATGGACCGCTGCGTGGCCATGATGCTCGGACCGGTTGCGGTGGCGGCCGGAGCGCCGACGCTCGCCGGCGTGGTGGCGGTCGAGGCCACCGCCGTGCTGGGAGTGGCGAGGGCCAGCGCGGCCGTGGCGGCCACGGCGAAGCCGAGGGTAAGAGCGCGAAGTCGCATGCGTACCCGTCCTTGAGCGAAGGGGCAGGGGGCAGGACCCTTACGATTGATCATCGCAAGTATGTCCGAATTGCGACTTATTCCTAGCATTTACCCCGAAATGTGTCCAGGCCGGACATCCTGTCGATCGTGGCCGCCGATCCGCGGGCGTGCGGTTCGGACAGCCGTGTCCGCTGCCGTGCGTTTCAGCGGCCTATCCGCGGCCGTCGCGGTTCTCTCACCTCATCCGCGGCCGTGCGGTTCGGTCCAGCTGGACGGGTCCGGGCCGAGCGGCACGATCCGGCTCGGGTTGAGCTTGTCGTGGGTGCAGTAGTAGTGCCGCTTGATGTGGTCGAAGTCGACCGTGTCGCCGAAGCCGCTGGTCTGGTACAGATCCCGCGCGTACGCCCACAGCACCGGCAACTCGGCGAGCTTGTGCCGGTTGCACTTGAAGTGGCCGTGGTACACCGCGTCGAACCGCACCAGCGTGGTGAACAGCCGTACGTCCGCCTCGGTGATCCGGTCACCCATCAGGAACCGCCGGTCGCGGAGCCGCTCGCCGAGCCAGTCCAGCCGGGCGAACAGCGGCCGGAACGCGGCCTCGTACGCGCGCTGCCCCGAGGCGAAGCCGCACTTGTACACACCGTTGTTGACGTCAGCGTAGATCGCGTCCATGACCGGGTGCAGTTCCGCGCGCAACTCCACCGGGTACAGGTCCGGCGCGTCCGGTCGGTGGTACGCCCGCCACTCGGTGGACAGGTCGAGCGTCAACTGCGGGTAGTCGTTGGTCACGACGGTTCCGGTACGGGTGTCGATCAGGGCCGGCACGGTGACCCGACCGGAGTACGACGGATCGCTCGCCTGGTACGCCTCGGCCAGAAAGCTGATGCCGAGCACCGGGTCGCGACCGTCCGGATCCAGGCCGAACCGCCAACCGCGCTCGTCCCGGATGGGGTCGACGACCGCGAGTGAGATGGCGTCCTCCAGTCCGAGCAGCCGCCGCACGATCACCGCGCGATGCGCCCACGGACACGCCTTCGACACCACCAGCCGGTACCGCCCCGGCTCCACCGGCCAGCGGCCCTGCTCGTCCGGACCCTCGCCCGGGGCCGCCGCCGAGTCCGCGGTCACCCGGCCGGTGAAGCGATTCGGCTGGCGTACGAACTCGCCACGGTCCCCGGTCTCTGCGGTGAATTGTGCGGTCGTCATACCCTCACCCTGCCCGCTGCGACCAGGATCCAACCCACAGGACGTGTGCCGGAAGGGATGGCGCCTGATGACGCAGTTTCCCCAGGAGGAGTTGCGCACCGACCAGGTGGTGTTGCGCCGGCCGTCGGGATCCGACGTCGACGACCTGGTCACCGCCGCCGCCGATCCGGCGTTCGTCCGGTTCCTGCCGCACCTGCCCCACCCGTACACCCAGCGGGACGCGCACTGGTGGCTCGAGGAGGGCGTGCCGGCGACCTGGCGGTCCGGTGGTACCGCGTTCACGATCGCGGATCCGGCCAGCGGCCGGTTGCTCGGTGGTACCGGCGTCGGCAGAGTCTTCGGCGGCGTGGGCGAGATCGGCTACTGGGTGGCGCCGTGGGCACGCCGCCGCGGGGTCGCCACCACCGCGGTACGCCTGCACGCCGCATGGATCTTCCGCCATGGCCTCGCCCGGCTGGAACTGATGACCGACCCGGAGAACGTGCCGAGCCAGCGGGTCGCGCTCGCCGCCGGATTCCAGCGTGAAGGTGTCCGCCGGTCCGGTGGCTTCGGCGCCGGCGACCACCGGTACGACCAGGTGTCCTACGCCCGGCTCGCCACCGATCCGGGTGGGCCGACACCCCGGCTGCTGCCGGACCTGCCCGGCGGCGAGCTCTCCGACGCGACCGTCACGCTGCGGCCACTCGACGCCGGTGACGTGGCGGACTCGTACCGGCTGCGGCAACTGCACGACGTGGTGACCACCTCGGTGTCGCCGTACCCGCCGAGCCGCGACCAGATCGTCCGCCGGTGCGCGCTCGGGCCCAGCATGTGGCTGTCCGGCGCCGCCGCGGCGTTGACCATCCGGGATTCCGGCACCGACTCGTACCTCGGCGAGATCGCGTTGTACTACCAGGACCCGCTGGTACGGCAGGGCACGATCGGGTACGACCTGACACCGGCCGCGCGTGGTCGCGGGTACGCCGCGCGGGCGGTACGACTCCTCGCCGGCTGGGCGTTCGGAACCGCCGGCCTCACCCGGCTGACGGCGTGGACCCGTACCGACAACACGGCTTCCCAGCGGGTACTCGTGCGGTGTGGTTTCGTCCGGGTCGGCATCGACCGCGGCCGGCTGCCGGGCGCCGACGGCCAGCTCATCGACACGGTCACGTTCGACCTGTTACCCGAGGATCTGGTGCCGTCCTGACGACGCGGGCCCCCTCGAGTAACCGAGCCGCCGAGTTACCGAGCCGCCGCGTTATCGAGCCGCCGAGTTACCGAACCGCCGCCTTCCCGAGCGGGCCGCATTCCCGGCCGCGCCGCTGGCGGCTCAGCCCCACCAGAACGCGGCCGCGATGATCAGGTACAAGCCGACCAGTGTCGCGCCTTCCAGCCAGTTCGACTCCCCGTCGAGTACCACCACCGACAGGGTGAGCACAGTGATCGCCACCGCGACGACCAGCATCGGCGCGAACACGAGAGTCAGCGTGGTACCGGCCACGAAGCTCAGCAGTACCAGCGTCGGCGCCAGTACCAGGGCGATCTGCAAGGGGCTGTTCACGATCACGCTCACCGCGTAGTCCGCCTGGTTGCGGTACGCGAGCTGAATCCCGACCACGTTCTCGATCGCGTTGCTGGCGATGGCGACGACGACCAGCCCGGCGAACGCCTGGGACAGGTGCAGGGACTCGATCGCCGGCTCCAACGCCACCACGAACCAGTCGGACACCAGTGCCGCGGCGATGCTCGATCCGGCCAGTACCGCGACCGCCAGCCAGAGCGGCCAGCGCGGCGGCTCGGCCACGCGCGCCGCGGTACCCGGTTCGGGCTGGTTGCGCTGCAGCGACGCCGGCAGCGACAAGACGAAGATGACCAGCAGGATGATCGCCACCGCGATCGACAGTGTCTCCTCGTGGTCCGCGGCCGGCGTGTGTACGTACGACGCGAGGCTCGGCAGTACGAGCGCGGCGACCGCGAGCACCAGGAGAGCGCAGGTCATCCGGGCCTGTCCGGTGGGGAACCGCTGGTGGCCGTGGCGCAAGCCGCCGACGATGAACGCCAGACCCAGCACCAGCAGCGCGTTGGACAGGATCGAGCCGATGATGGCGGCCTGTACCACACCGACCAGACCCGCACGCAGCGCGAAGAAGCCGATGAACAGCTCGGGCAGGTTGCCCAGCGCGCTCTGCAGTACGCCGGTCGCTCCGGGGCCGAACCGGTCCCCGAGCTGCTCGACGCTGCGCGCCACCAACGAGGCGAGCAACGCCACCGCCAGCGCGGAGAGCCCGAACGCGGTGACCGCGCCGAGGTCGACGTACCGGGCGACACCGGCCAGTACGACAGCTACCGCGGTGAGCGCGAAGATGATCCGGTCGGACCGGGTGAACAGGCCACCCGGCGGGTGTGGCCTGGTGCCGCTGGTACCAGCGGACGACTCGGCGACGGTGCTGTCGCCGGCGGACGCACCGGATCCGGACCTCGGAACAGTGGGGGCGTTGTCCTGCACGTCCGGGATCATGTCAGAACCGCGCGAGCGGTGCTGAACGGCACAGCGCGGTCGGCCTGGGTGGCCGGGCGGCTACCGGATCTGGACCAGGTTTTCCCGGACCGCGTACACGACCGCCTGCAACCGGCTGCGCAGGTCCAGCTTGTCCAGGATCCGCCGTACATGCTTCTTCACGGTGTTTTCGCTGATGAAGAGGGTGCCGGCGATCTCCCTGTTGTTCATGCCCTGGGCCACGAGCCGGAGCACCTCGAGCTCCCGTTGACTCAACCGGCCGGCCGACCTGCTCGTGCCGGCCGCCCCGGTGGACTCGTCGGAGCGGCTGTCCGGCCGTCCCTCCGCGCCGGAACCGTCGGCGCCGGGACTGTCGCCGCCGGGACCGCCGGGCTCGGGACCGCCAGCGCTAGGACCGTCGGCGCGGGAACCAATCGCAACGAGACCGTCCGCGCTGGAACCGGCCGCGCTGGAACCAATCGCAACGAAACCGTCCGCGCTGGAACCGTCCGCAACGGGACTGCCCGCACCGTGCTCCATCGCGGCGGACGGCAGCCAGCCGATCCGGTATGCGTCCACGCCCGACACGCCATCCGCGCCGCTCGCCGACCCGTCCGCGCCGGCCATGGACCGCCCGCTGTGCACGTCGCGGATCGCGGTCACGACCTCCTCGACCGGTACGGTCTTGAGCAGGTAACCGGCCGCCCCGGCCCGGATCGCTCCGTGCTTGTCGGACCGCACCTCGCTGACCGTCAGCATCAACACCTGGGCGCTGGGGCATGCGTCGATGACCATCCGGCAGGCCCGTACGCCGCTGGTGCCGGGCAGTCGTACATCCAGCAGGACCACGTCGGGCCGGTACGCGGCGGCGACCGAAACCGCTTCGGCGGCGTCCGCGGCCTCCGCGACGACGACGAGATCGGGCTCCATGTCCAGCAGCGCGCGCAGACCACGCCGGACCAGCGGGTGATCGTCAACGACGACCACCCGGATTGGTCCAGCGTCCACGTCCGCGCCTTCGGCCGGCACAGCTCCCCCCAGGTATCGCGCAGGTGCGCACCCCCGTGCGTGGATGCCGGCCGGCCAGGCCGACAGTCACCGACGCTGGCTCAGCCGCGGGGCCGGGCCGGCGTCGACCGTCGCATCACCCGCTGAGCCTGATCACCCCGTAGTCATAACCGCGGCGGCGATAGACGACGCTCGGTTTACCGCACTCCTTGTCCATGAACAGGTAGAAGTCGTGGCCGACAAGCTCCATGTGGAACAGCGCATCGTCAATGGTCATCGGGTCGGCGTCGTGCTCCTTCTCGCGAACGACCCGGCCGGGCAGGTGCTCGTCGACGTCATCGAGAGTAGCGACGGCGCCAACCGATCCGGTCCGTGACAACAATCCGCTGTCGTACCCGGGCGACTGAGCGTCGTCATCCGCGAGCGGCGCGGTGGCGGCGGCGACCGAAACCGGTGCGTGCCGACCGTGATGTACCCGTCGCCGATCCGCAGCCTTGCGGAAGCGGGACTCCAACTTGCCGATCGCGGAATCGAGTGCTTTGTAGAAGTCCGCCGCGCATGCTTCGGCCCGAACGATGGGGCCCCGTGACGCGCAGGTGATCTCGACCCGCTGACAGTGGTCATGCTGGCGACGATTGCGCTCGTGGAACAACTCGACATCAACCCGGATGAGCTTCTGGTCATAGCGCCCGACCTTCGTGAGCTTCTGGGCTACGTGCGTCCGGAAGTGATCGGGAACCTCGACATTGCGACCTTTGACGACTACGTCCACGCCTGGCCTCCCCCACGGTTGACTACGGCTTCCAGTGGTAGGTGGTGTCCGGACTCCGCGGGGACAGCAGCGTCGCTGGCCCGAAACGGTGACCGGCGCAGGGCGGCGACCTCCTCTCGGCTGTCGACAACTGCCGTGGTCACCGACGCTAACCCTTGTGCGCCAGCTAGTCATCCCCAGTTCCACATCTCGCACCTGGGGCACGGCGTGTCGATCTTCACGCCTGACGTACCCGGTTATTCCCGGGTAAATCACCCGCTCCACGATCACTCTGCGCATATCTCCTACCGGATTGTCCGCCGCTGGGTCGCGGCCAGTACCGCTGCCGCGTCGACCCGACAGCCGCCCGCCCGGAGCACGCCGGCGACCGCCGCGAGCGTCGCCCCGGTGGTCACCACGTCATCGACAAGTACCACCCGCGCCCCCGCCGGACGTCGATGCAACGCGGCCGCGCGCCAGGGCCGGAGGGCGAACGCACCGGCCGCACTGTGGACGCGATCGGCGGCGCCGAGCACGGTCGAGTCCTGCCTCGGCCGGGCCGCGACCGCCGGGCACACCGCCACCCGCCAGCCACCGGCCCGCAGCGTGCGTACCGCGCCGGTGAGCAGGTCGGCGATGTGATCGCGTCCACGGTTGCGCACCGCTCGCGCGGTGGCCGGTACCGGCACGAGCAGCACCGGAACCTGCCCCCGCCCGGATCCGGCCGCCGCCGCGATCACGGCCGCAAGTCGTTCGCCCAGTACGCCACTCAGGCCGTGCCGGCCGCGCTCCTTGTACTCCAGCAGGAGCTCGCGCAACACCCCGTCGTACGGGCCGAGCGCCGTACACGGAGGCAGTCCGGCCGGCGCCGGATCCGGTCGGGTCGGTACCGGGGGCACCGCCAGCGCCGTGCGGCAGTCCGGACAGAGCGGACCGGCACCGCCGCAGGCGGCACATTCGGTCGGCCACACCAGGCCGGCGAGTACATCGAGCATGTGGTCATGCTTCGCCCGTCGCGGCGTCGCGCCCAGCCGGTACGCCGCAACCTGTGCATAACCCGCCCGGCTGTGGACAGCCGCGGACCGGGCACATCCGACCCGCAGACGGACCACAGACGGCGGCGGACGGCGGCGGACGGCGGCGGACGGCGGCGGACGGCGCAGGCTCAGCCGGCGAAGAACGGCGCGGTGGCCACCGGCGGATCGCCCGCGTTGTGCGGCACATCGACCTCGTTGGAGAACAGCTGGTAGATCCGGCCGGACGACTGGATCAGCACCTGACCGCGGCCA
Source organism: uncultured Actinomycetota bacterium (assembly GCA_963742715.1). GTDB lineage: Bacteria > Actinomycetota > Actinomycetes > Mycobacteriales > Micromonosporaceae > CAVUMR01. Next base: position 209,913 of record CAVUMR010000001.1, read on the forward strand.
CGGGTGTTGGACGGATCGTCCGGCTGCGCGGCCACGTACGACGGGACCTGGTCGTTCGGCACCCGCGGCAGGAACTCCTGCGGCAGCCCGTCGATGGCCACCTCCCACAGGCCGCCGAGCCGCGTCCCGCCGACCGCGCCGACCCCGGACAGCGTGCCGCGGCCGGCGATGGCGACCCGGTCCTCCTGCGTCCAGGCCAGCTCGGTGACCGAGGTGAGCCCGGGTTCGAGCTGGCGGGGCCGGCCGATCCGCCGGCCCCCCTCGTCGTTGATCAGCGGTGCGACGTACGGGTGGCCGCCGGCGACGAACGCGATCCGGCAACCGTCCGGGGGTACCGACACCGCGGTGACCCGTCCGAGGCGGGCGATGTCCGGCGAGACGCGGCTCAGGTTGGACACTCCGCCGCCGTTGCCGCTGAGCCCGTACAGCTGGCCGTCGACGGCCAGCACCAGAGACTCGTTCGAGAAGATCCAACTGGGCCGGCTCATCACCCGGTGACTGCCCAGGGCGGTGACCTGCGTGTACCGGGTCTCACCGCGCGCCGGCGCCGAGCCGAGCCACAGGGTGAGCCGCCCGTCAGGGCCCCGCCGTACCAGTGCCGAGCCGGTGTCGTCACCGGAGATCGCGGCGGACACGACGCCGGAGTTGACCGCGAGCGCGGCCCGGTCGGTGAACACCGCGGGCGCCGCACCGGAGGGTCCGGAGATGACCTTGCCCTTGATGATCCAGTACTCGCCGTCCCGGTCGGTCAGGCCGGACGCCGCGTTCATGGTGCGCCACTGCTCGCGCCCCTGCTCCCGGCCGGCGCCCGGCACATCCAGCGGCCGGCCCTCGATCTGGATCTCCAGCGACCGGCTCATCACCGGCCGGAGGGTCCAGGACAACTGCGCGGACATCAACTCCGGATGCTGTACGACGCTCGCGTCGCTGCTGAGGTCGACAACGACCTTGCCCTCCTCGTTCACCACGTTGCCGCGGGTCTTCACGCCCTTCGGAAACGCGGTACGTACGGCAGGCGCGAGCCAACTGGACGGACCGGCCAGCAGCCACTCGACCAGCTGGGTACGGCGCTTGTCCTCCCGTACCGTCTTCGGCGTGTACCGCAGGTCCGGTACCAACGTGCGCTGGTTCGGGCTCAGGAAGTAGACCGGGGTCACGTCGTACCGGGTACGCAGCGCGTCATCCGAGAGGAGCAGGCCGGACGGCGGGTTGTCGATCCGCCACTCGGTACCGACCGCCCCGTTGGTACGTACCGCCCGGAACGTGTGGTCGAAGGTGGTACGGCGGTCCGTCGGCCACACGTTCACCGCGCCCGACTCGTCGAGCAGTCCGAGGTACCGGCCGGTCGCCCGGACGTTCGTCACCGTGTCCGACACCCGGCTCGACTGGTACCGGTCGACGTGCAGCACCGCGGTACCGCTGGTGTGGCGCCAGCTCTGTTGGCCGTTGTCGGTCAGGAACGCGGTCACCACGTCGGTGACGACGGTCGGATCGGTACCGGCCGCGGTCAGGTACAGCCGGACGAGTTCGGTCGGGTCGTGGGCGGCGGACGGCTGCACCTGCGAGTCGGACTGCCGCGCGGGCACCGGTCCGTCCTCGGCGACCCCCGCCGGCGGCGGGGTGTTCACCACGACCACCGGCCCGCCGTTGGGCACCCCGCAGCCGGCCAGCCCGAGACCGGCGGCGAGCAGTACCACCGCGACCCGGGCGCGCCGTGGCGACGTGGCCGCCCGCCGCGCGGGTACCGAAAGGACGCTTGAGTTCCGGTCACGACGGTCAGTCATGGCCACCTCGCTCGACCGGGACGGCGGCCGTGCCATCGCGTCGGCTGGACGCGGAAGCGCCGTTGGGTGGGTCGGCTCGGTCCTGATCGGACGGTCCGCCGGACAGGTCCGGCGCCGCGTTGTCCAGGTCGACCGCGGCATCGGCGGGGACCAGGCTGACCGGCGACCGCTCCAGCCTGTCGCCGGCGCGGACCGGCACCGTCAGCCTGAACTGGGCGCCCTGGCCTCGGGCTCCCCAGGCTTCGAGCCAGCCGCCGTGCAGCCGGGCGTCCTCCAGGCTGATGGACAGGCCGAGGCCGGTGCCGCCGGTCTGCCTGGCGCGGGACGGATCGGACCGCCAGAACCGGTTGAACACCAGCTTCTCCTCGCCGGGTCGCAACCCGATCCCCAGGTCCCGCACGGTGATCGCGACCGCCCCGGCCGGATCGTCCGCCGGGGCTCCGCCGTTCGGGCCGGCCGGGCCGACGGCCGTGGACTGGTCGACCGTCATGGGGTCGACCGGCACGGGCCGGTCGACCGGCGCGGGCAGGTCGAGATCCGTGGCGGGATCGAGGTCCGTGGAGGTGAACAGGTCGGCCGTACCGCTCGCGGTCAGCGTCACCCGTACCGGCCGCCGCTCGCCGTGCTCGAGGGCGTTGCCGACCAGGTTGCGCACGATGCGCTCGATCCGGCGCGGATCGACCTCGGCGATCACCGGACCGGCCGGCAGGTCCAGCTCGATCCGGCTGCCGACCCGTTCGGCGAGCGGGATCAGGCCCTCGACGGCGCGGCGCACGATCGGCACCAGGTCGCTCGGCTCCGCCTCCAGTACCGCGAAACCGGCGTCGAACCGGCTGATCTCAAGCAGGTCATTGAGCAGCGCCTCGAACCGGTCGAGCTCGGCCTGCAGCAACTCGGCGCTGCGGGCCGCGGCCGGCGCGAACGTGTCCCGGGACATGTGCAGCATGTCCGCGGCCATCCGTACGGTGGTCAGCGGCGTACGCAGCTCGTGCGACACGTCCGAGGTGAACCGCCGCTGCAGCCGGGACAGGTCCTCCAACTGGACGATCTGGCGCTGCAGGTTGTCGGCCATCTGGTTGAACGACGCGGCGAGCCGGGCGAGATCGTCCTCACCCCGTACCGCCATCCGCTCGTGCAGCAGCCCGGCGGACAGCCGCTGGGCGGTACGGGCGGCCACCCGTACCGGGGTCACCACGAGTCGGGTCACGATGCCGGCGATGAGCGCGAGCAGGAGTACCAGTGCCGCGCCGGTGACGATCAGCGTGTTACGTACCAGCGTGCTGGCATGTACCTCGTCGTCAAGCGGGAACAGGTAGTACAGCTCGAACTGGCCCCAGCCGCCGTTCACCGGCGCGCCGACCGCGAGGTACGGGCGCATGCCCCGTCCGTCCGGATCGGCCTGGGTGAACTGGTACGCCGACACCCGGTCGACCCGCACCTGGTGCCGCAGCTCGGCCGGTACCGCGATGTCCTCCGGCCGGTGCGGCAGCGCGGCCGGGGCGACCTCGATCGACGGATCCGGTACCAGCAGCACGTCGAACGTGCCGGCCCGCGGCGGCAGGTTCGCCAGCCGGTACACCGCGCCGCTCACGGTCTGGTCGAGCTGCGGGTCGCCGACTCCGGACAGCGCACCGAGCTGGCCCTGCACGTCGGTACGCCCGTAGTCGATCTGCTGTACCGCGGTGTGCACCTTCGCCCGGATCAGGCCGGCGGTGATCTGCTGCGCGACCAGATAGCTGAACGCGACCACCAGCAGGGCGGAAACCAGCAGGGTGATCGTGACGACGCGCACCTGCAGGGAGGTACGCCAGACCCGGCCGGCCACCCGCGTCCCGGTGCGGCCGCGGTCGACGGCGGCGCGGGCCGCACGGCGCCCGCGCGCCGCGACCTCGGCCCATCCGCTCATCGCCGTGCCTCCCCCACCTACGCGGTGCCCGCCTTGTAGCCGACTCCGCGCACGGTGAGGATGATCTCGGGCCGCTCCGGATCCGGCTCGATCTTCGCGCGCAGCCGCTGCACGTGGACGTTCACCAGTCGAGTGTCCGCCGCGTGCCGGTAACCCCACACCTGTTCGAGCAGCACCTCCCGGGTGAACACCTGGCGCGGCTTGCGCGCCAGCGCGACCAGCAGGTCGAACTCGAGCGGGGTCAGCTTGATCTCCAGGCCGTCCCGGGTCACCGTGTGCGCCGGTACGTCGATCGCGAACTGGTTGCCGGCCGGCCCGATGGACAGCATCTCCGGTGCGGAGTCCTCGCCCCGGCGCAGCCGGGCCCGCATCCGGGCGACCAGTTCCTTGGGCTTGAACGGCTTCACGACGTAGTCATCGGCGCCGGATTCGAGGCCGAGGACCACGTCGACGGTGTCGCTCTTGGCGGTCAGCATCACGATCGGTACGCCGGATTCGGACCGGATGGCCCGGCACACGTCGATTCCGCTCATCCCCGGCAGCATCAGGTCCAGCAGGACGATGTCCGGCCGGGTGTCCCGGAAGGCGCCCAGTGCCCGCTCCCCGTCGGCGACGAACGACGGCGTGAAGCCCTCACTGCGCAGCACGATGCCGAGCATCTCGGCGAGGGCCGGATCGTCGTCCACCACCAGTACGCGCGCTCTCATTCCCCCATCGTTCCATCCCGGCATGCGACACCTGGGGACGCGGTACCCGCTGGTCACCGCGGAGCCGAGCGGACCTACCCACTGTCGGGCGACAAGCCGGACAATCAGGAAGCTTTGCCGCCTGATGTGCTGGCCGTGGCCTCGAGCCGGTCGCTCGTCGCCGGCCCGTCACCGGTTTCCGTGACACCGGCTGTCGTGGCACCGGCTGTCGGGACGCGCTCCATCGCGGCGCCGGCGCTCGCCCCGGTCGGCCGGGGCACCGGGAACTGCGAGCGGACGACCCGGTCGAACAGCCGGTCGGGCAGCAGTCGCCGGGCCACGATCACCGCACGGGCCATGACCCCGACCGGATAGCGGGTACGCGGGCGCGCGGTGGTGCACGCCTTGGCGATGACCCGCGCGGCGGCCGGCGTGGACACCGCCAGGTTGCGCCGCCGGCCGTCGACCGCGGCGACGTACCGCTGGGCCAGCCGCTCCAGGAAATCCGTGTACGGCCCGTCAGCGCTGGTCGTGCCGTCCCGGTCGGCAGCCCGGGTGGTGCCGCTGTCCCGGGTCGACACCGAGGTACCGACGAACTCGGTCGTCACCGGACCCGGCTCCACCACCACGACCTCGACGCCGAACGGGGCGACCTCCAGCCGCAGCGAGTCGCTCAACGCCTCCACCGCGTGCTTCGAGCCGTGGTAGAAGGCACCTCCGGGCGGGGAGAACTTGCCGCCCATCGAGGAGATGTTGACGATCCGCCCGCCACCGGCCCGGCGCATCCCGGGCAGCACCAGCTGGGTGAGCCGTACCAGGCCGAACACATTCGTCTCGAACTGGCGGCGTACGTCGTCCAGGTTCGCTTCCTCGACCGGCGCCATCAGGCCGTACCCGGCGTTGTTGAGCAGTACGCCGACCGAACCGTGCTTCTCCTCGACTGCGGCCACCGCGGCCGCCATCGAGTCCTCGTCGAGCACGTCCAGCGCGAGCACCGTGATACCGGCCTCGGCCAGCGCGGTGAGCGTCTCCGGGCGCCGGGCGGTCGCGTACACCGGATGGCCGGCGCGGTGCAGCGTGAGGGCGACCTCACGGCCCATGCCGGTCGAACAGCCGGTGATCAGCACGGCTCGGGAGCGGGGCATGAAGATCATTCCTTTCCGGTACGGGGGCAGCGGCCGGAGCGGTTCCAGCCGCGGTACTACGGGGTGCGCAGCAGATCCCAGGCGGCCGCTTCGGCCACCTCTATCTCCTGTTGGCTGAGCGGGCGACCGCCCGCTCGAGCGGTCTTGGTGAGCCCGACGAAGGCGCCGTACACCATCGCGAGCAGCAGCTCCGGGTCGGCCGGCCGCATCTCGCCGGCGGCCTGCGCGCGCCGGATCAGCTCCAGCGCACCGTGCTCGACCTGGGCGGACAGCGCCTGGCTGGTCTCGTCCAGGTACCACTCGTGCTGCTGGTGCTCGCAGAACGCGAACTCGGCCGCGTGCTCGGCCGCGTACGCCGCGAGCCCGCGCCACATCGCCCGGAACGCCGCCCGGGTCGTGTCGTCCTCGGGAGTGCGACCCAGGTACTCCAGCAGCCGGTGCTTGGCGCGCTGGTAGACCGCGTTGCCGAGCGCGTCCTTGCTCGGAAAGTAGCGGTACACCGTGCCCATGCCGACGCCGGCGCGGCGGGCCACCTCGGGCATGGCGGTGCTGCCGTAGGTGCGTTCGGTGAACACGGCGAGCGCGGCGTCGAGGGTCGCGGACCGCTTGTCGGTCCGCTCGGTGCGGTCAGTCCGCGCGGTCCGAGGTGATCCCCCGGACCGCGCGGTCCGTCGCTCGTCCACTCGGTCGCCGCTCGGCACCCGGTCGTCGCTCGGCACTCGGTCGCCGCTCGGCACTCGGTCGCCGCTCGGCACCCGGTCGTCGCTCGGCACCCGGTCGTCGCTCGGCACCCGGTCGTCGCTCGGCACGGAATGAATATTCACTCCGCACTATCCGGCTGTCAAGGCCGCTTGGTTCACATCACTAATTGCCCGGATCGCCCCGCCCGGATCGCTCGGCCCGGGTCGCTCGGCCCGGATCGCTTTGCCCGGATCGCTTGCCGGGGCGCTTTGCCCGGATCGCTTGCCGGGGCGCTTTGCCCGGATCGCTCAGTCCCGTGGCGGGCCTCGCCCGACCAGTGAGCCTCAGCCGAACAGCGACCGGCCCCAGTAGTCCCCGGGCCGGCGGACGCCGGGCGGGCAGGCGAACACGCCGCTCGACACGTGCCGGATGTACTCGTTCATCGCGTCGTGCCGGGCCAGCTGGTTCTGTACCGCGACGAACTGCCTGCGCGGATCCCGCTGGTACGCCATGAAGAACAGCCCCGCGTTCAGCCGCCCGAGACCGTCCGAGCCGTCCACGAAGTTGTACCCGCGACGGAGCAGCTTGGCGCCACCGTTGGTGGACGGATGGGCCAGCCGTACATGCGAGTCAGTCGGGATCTTCGGCTCGCCGTCGGAGCCGCGTACGGCCAGGTCGATGGTGTCGAACTCGGCCCGCTGCCCCAGCGGGGCGCCGTTGCCCTTGGTACGCCCGATGATCGTCTGCTGTTCGGCGAGCGGGGTGCGGTCCCAGGTCTCGATCAGCATGCGGATCTTCCGGGTGACGAGGTAGGAGCCATCGGTCATCCAGCCCGGACCGTCAGCCGAACCCACCCACAGGTGATCGCGGAGGGTGTCGGTTTCCTCGGCCTTGATGTTGGCGGTGCCGTCCTTGAACCCGAACAGGTTCCGTGGCGTCGCCTGCGCCCGGCTGGTCGACGAGGTACGCCCGAAGCCAAGCTGCGACCAGCGCACGCTGACCGCGCCGAAGCCGATCCGGGCCAGGTTGCGGATCGCGTGTACGGCCACCTGCGGATCGTGGGCACAGGCCTGTACGCAGATGTCCCCGCCGGAGATGGCCGGGTCGATCTCGTCGCCCGGGAAACGCGGCAGGTCCGCGAGTGCGGGCGGACGCTGCCGGGCCAGGTTGAACCGGTCCCGGCCCTGCCCGTCCACGAAAAGGGTGGGTCCGAATCCGACCGTCAGGGTCAGCTGGCTGGCCGGCAGACCGAGAGCCTCCCCGGTGTCCTCCGGCGGCGCCTCTTCCGGACCGCCGATCGCACCGCCGGGTGCGGCTTCGGTACCGGCGGTCATCCGGGCGGCCGCGCCGGTCCACTCCCGGAGCAGGTCGATCAGGTCGTCACGGGAGTCGGTGATGACGTCGAACGAGACGAAGTGCAGCCGGTCCTGCGCCGGAGTGGTGATGCCACCCTGGTGCCGACCGAAGAACGGCACCGACCCGCTCGCTCCGGACGACTGGTCCGGCTCGTCGAGCAGGCCGCCGACGGCGAAACCGGCACCGGCCGCGGTCGCGACCCCGGCCGCGGTGGCTCCGGCCAGACCCAGCATCCGGCGGCGGGAAACCGACCCCGCCGTCGTCCCGTTGCGGTCGTCCGTGCCGTCCACCGTCGTCATCCGGTCGTCCCGTCCCGGCTCCACGTCCGGTCCTCCTCCATCACCACGGTCGCCCGATGGCGACCGTCCCGCGTCTGCGCTGTCACGGCTGCGCCGTCATGCGCGTCTCCGGCCGGGCCGGCCCCGCGGGCGGCCCGACCGGAGCTCGCGATCACTTCTTGGCGATCGTCGCGGCCACCCGGCTCACCGGCTCGGCAGCGCCGTTGACCGCGTCGGAGAGCGCCCTGACCTCAGCCTTGGTCAACTGCGTGTACAGCTTCCAGCCGCCACCGACCCGGTGCGCGTCGAGTACCTTGATGACCCGGTCGAACCGCTCGTCGAGGGTCTTGCCCAGGTCGGGATCACGCTCGTCGATCACCGGGCGCAGCGCCGCGACCGCCGCCTTCGAGCCCTCCACGTTGGCGATGAAGTCCCACAGGTCGGTGTGCGAGTACCGGTCCTCTTCGCCGGTGACCTTGCCGGTCGCGACCTCGTCGAGCAGTTCCTTGGCGCCGTTGGCCAACTGGAGCGGGGTGAGCTTCTCGGTCTGGACCAGCGTCTTCAGCTTCGCCACGTCGGCCATGAGCTGATCCGCGAGCGGGCCGCTGGCGGAGATGTCGCCGCTCGCCCAGAGGTCCTTCTCCAGCTTGTGGAAGCCGGTCCACTTCTTGCCCGGCTCGACGTCGTTCTCCCGCGCGTCGAGGGACGGGTCCAGGTCGCCGAAGCTCTCCGCGACCGGCTCGATCCGCTCGTAGTAGCTGCGGGCGACCGGGTACAGCGCCTTGGCCTTCGCCACGTCACCGGCCTTGACGGCGGCCGCGAACTCGCCGCTCTTGACCTCGAACGCGGCCACCTGGCTCCGCACGTACCGCTGGTAGCCGGCCACCGCCGCGGTGAGCTGCGCGTCGTCGGACAGCGAGCTGCTCTCACCGGTGACGTTCAGCGCGGCACGGATACCGGTACCGGCCATACCGGGCTTGCAGGCGGTCTGGTACGCCCCGGCCGGCAGCTCGGCGATGAGGGTGCGGGTGAGCCCCGGCGCGATGTTCTCCACCTCGGCGACGATCCGGTCGCCCTTGCCGTACACGTAGAACTCGGTGACCTTGCTGCCCTTGTTGGTAATCGCGAACGTGTGCGTACCAGCCGGCAGCTCGGTCTTCGCCACCGTGCACTCGGAGTCGGTGGCGGTGACCGTGATCTTGCTGGATCCGCCGCCGGACCCGGTGTTGTCCTCGGACGAGCCGCAGCCCGCGAGGGCGACGAGCGCGGCTGCCGATGCCGCCAGGGCAAGGGCGCGCACAGAGTTCTGACGCATGTCGGGGCTTCTCCTGAAGGTGTACGACGTGACGGGCGATGAGGCTCGGGTGAATCCCGGCGCGGTCAGCGGGAGCTGGCCGGTTCCTGCGCGGCCGGTTCCTGGGCAGCCGACTCCTGAGCAGCCGACTCCTGAGCGGCCGACTGCTGAGGGGTCGACTGCTGAGGGGTCGACTCCTGCGCGGCCGGCTGTTGCGTGGTGGGCGCCGCCGCTCGCGGGCGCCGGGACGGCCACAGGAAGATCGTCAGGACCGCTACCGCGTACACCAGCCAGGCGATCGACTCCAGCACGGACGGCTGCGGCGTCAGGTTGAACATGCCGGCCAGTACCGCCGTGTACCAGGCGCTCGGATCGAACGTGCCGGTCAGGTCGAACGCGTGGTTGTTCAGTCCGGGCAGCACGCCGGCTTCCTGGAAATCGTGCACGCCGTACTTGAAGATTCCGGCGGCCACCAGAACCAGCAGTACACCGGTCCAGGTGAAGAACTTGCCGAGATTGATCCGGACCGCGCTGGCGTACAGCAGCCACCCGAGCACGACCGCGCTGAGTATCCCGATCACCATGCCGGCCAGCGGCTCCGGCGAGGTGGTGGCGCCCTGTACCGCGGCGAAGAACAGCAGCGCCGTCTCCAGCCCCTCGCGGGCCACCGTGAGGAACGCCATCACCATGACCGCGAACGTGCCGAGCTTGATCGCGTCCTCGAGCTTCGCGGTCAGCTCCCCCTTGAGCTTGCGGGCGGTACGCCGCATCCAGAAGATCATCCAGGTGACGAAGGCAACCGCCGCGACCGACGTGATGGCGTCGAACAGTTCCTGCTTGGAGCCACCGAGGACAGTCGAGGAGGTGTACGTCAGGATCCCGCCGAACAGCACGGACAGCACGACCGCGGCGCCGACGCCGATCCAGACCTGCGGCAGCCGCTCGCGGCGCCCGGACTTGACGAGGAACGCGACGAGGATGCTCACGACAAGCGAGGCCTCAAGTCCCTCACGCAGACCGATCAGGTAGCTGGCGAGCATCGCGTTGGCCACGGAAGAAACCTCGTCCTCGGCTGGATTCGTCGGTCAGGGCTAACAGGTGCTGGGCGCCGATGGTCGGCCTGGGCTGGTGGTCAGCTCGTGCTGGTGGTCAGCTCGTGCTGCTGGTCAGCTAAGGCCGATGTCGGTTAGGCAAACCTTACTTAGGTCAGGCAACCTTAACGTCACTCGCCCCGCCCACGTCAAGACGCGCCACCTGACCGGTACCGGTGGGACAGGTCCGTGATGCCGCCCGAGACGTCCGATAACGACAGAAAGCGCTGCTACCGCGGCGGTAGCAGCGCTGTCTGCGAGTGCTCAGATAGTCAGTGTGGCGGCCAGCACGTCACCGGATCGAACGACCCGAGGCTGGCGGTCGACGCTGCGAGCCGGCCGGTTCAACCGGCCGGCTCGGTCGCGACGGCTCAGTAGCGGTAGTGGTCGGGCTTGAACGGCCCGTTGATCGGCAGGCCCATGTACTCGGACTGGTCCTTGGTCAGCTCGGTGAGCCGGACCCCGAGCGCGTCCAGGTGCAGCCGGGCCACCTTCTCGTCCAGCTCCTTGGGCAGCCGGTACACGGCCACCGGATACTGGTCGGTCTTGGTGAACAGTTCGAGCTGCGCGATCACCTGGTTGGAGAACGAGTTCGACATCACGAAGCTCGGGTGCCCGGTCGCGTTGCCGAGGTTCAGCAGCCGGCCCTCGGACAGCACGATGATCGCGCGACCGTCGGCGAACACCCACTTGTCGACCTGCGGCTTGATGTTCACCCGCTCGACGCCGTCCAACTTGGACAGGCCGGCCATGTCGATCTCGTTGTCGAAGTGGCCGATGTTGCCCACAATCGCCTGGTGCTTCATCCGGCTCATGTGGTCGGCCGTGATGACGTCCTTGCAGCCGGTCGCCGTGACGAAGATGTCGGCCGTCTCCACCACGTCTTCCATGGTGGCGACCTGGTAGCCGTCCATCGCCGCCTGCAGCGCGCAGATCGGGTCGATCTCGGTGACGATCACCCGGGCGCCCTGGCCCCGGAGCGACTCGGCGCAACCCTTGCCCACGTCGCCGTACCCGAAGACCACCGCGACCTTGCCGCCGATCAGTACGTCGGTGGCGCGGTTGATGCCGTCGATGAGCGAGTGGCGGCAGCCGTACTTGTTGTCGAACTTGCTCTTGGTCACCGAGTCGTTGACGTTGATCGCCGGGAACAGCAGCTCACCGCGCTCGGCCAGCTGGTACAGCCGGTGCACGCCGGTGGTGGTCTCCTCGGTGACGCCCTTGATGCCGCGGGCGATGGTGGTCCAGCGCTGCCCGTCCTCGCGTACCGAGCGCTGCAGCACGCTCAGGACGACCTCGAACTCCTCGCTCTCGGCGGTCGACGGGTCCGGTACCTCGCCGGCCTTCTCGAACTCGGCGCCCTTGTGTACCAGCAGGGTGGCGTCACCGCCGTCGTCGAGGATCATGTTCGGTCCACCGTCCGGCCACACCAGGGCCTGCTCGGTGCACCACCAGTACTCCTCGAGGGTCTCGCCCTTCCAGGCGTACACCGGAACACCGGTCGGGTTGTCGACGGTGCCGTTCGGCCCGACGACCACCGCGGCGGCGGCGTGGTCCTGGGTGGAGAAGATGTTGCAGCTGGCCCAGCGGACGTCCGCGCCCAGCGCGACCAGCGTCTCGATCAGCACCGCGGTCTGCACGGTCATGTGCAGCGAGCCGGTGATGCGGGCACCCGCCAACGGCTGCGCGTCGGCGTATTCGGTGCGGCACGCCATCAGGCCGGGCATCTCGTGCTCAGCGAGCTCGATCTCCTTACGCCCGAACGCGGCGAGCGAGAGATCTGCGACCTTGAAGTCGCCCTCCGCGACTGTGCGGGGCCGCTCCCCTGCCGGGCTGTCCGTCCGCGGCGGAAGCGTGCTCGTCATGCGTTCTCCTAGCTAGATCTTGGGGGCGCGCCGACCGATGGGGCGCAAGAGTGGTACTGCTGGCCGACGATAACACGCAGCCGGTGGGGCCCCGGTCGAGCCTGGAACGAGCGGCGACGGTCCGGCGCGGGTGATGTAAAGGCCGTTTCGACCCGGCCCGGCGGCCTGCTTGTCGGCTCGGCAGATGGCGCCGGACGCCCGGAACGGAAATGCGCACGGGACGGCTGGTCGTGGACTAAGCGCCCATCGGCCAACCGCCCCGTGCTCCCCCCGGTTTGGTTCCCCGCGCGTGGCTCGGATTCTCATCCGATAACGCTACGTACTCAAAGAGTTACATCTAGCAACCATTCCGTCAAGCGGATCTGCCGATTCGCTCCCCGGGACTCCGACCAGAACCCCTGGTCAGAGGGGTGGAGCGGCGAGCGCGCGCCGGCCTCGTCCGGAATCGCGCCCGCGGTCGCGGGCGTACACCCGGGCGGGTCTCTCTAGCCGTTGGTCGGCGCGACTACCCGGTCGCGGGTGCGCCGGCGGTCGTCGCCTGGTACACGTCGCCATGGCCCGAGAGTCCGACCCGGGTACGCCCGGCCGGCACGAACGCGGCCTCGCCCGCCGCCAGCCGTACCGACCCGACGCCGTCGTCGGCGTCGACCTGGCCGGACAGGCAGAACAGGATCCGCGGCCCCCGAGCCTCGAGCGTGATATCCGGCACTGCCCCGCCGACCCGCGCCCGCCGGAGCTCGAACTCCGGTACCGGTGTCGGCCACATCACCACGCCGTCCGCCACCGGTACCGGCGCGACCACCGGCGCCGTAGTCGGCTCGAACCGCAACACCCGGAGCAGCTCCGGTACGTCCACGTGCTTGCCGGTGAACCCGCCGCGCAGCACGTTGTCGCTCGCGGCCATCACCTCGACGCCGACGCCGCGGAGGTACCCGTGCAGGTTCCCGGCGGGCAGGAAAATCGCCTCGTCCGGTCGCAGCCGTACCAGGTTGAGCAGCAGCGCGACCACGATGCCGAGGTCGCCCGGGTACCGCTCGCCCAACTCCAGCGCGCGGGGGTACTCCGGCCGGTCGGTACCGGCCGCCACGAGCCGACGACAACCGGCCAGTACCTCGTCGAGGAGTTGTCCGGCCTGTTCGGCCGGCGCGGTCAGCAGTCCGGTGACCGCCGCGCGGAGCGCCGCGCCGGCCGGAGCTCCGCGCAGGTCCGCCAGTACCGGCGCGAGCAGCGGTGCGTCGAGCGCGGACAGCAGGTCGGCCGACGCGTCCGGCGGGCGGAACCCGCACAGCGCGTCGAACTCGCTCACCGCGCACAGCAGCTCCGGCTTGTGGTGCGGGTCCGGGTAGTTCCGCCGCGGCGCGTCCCGCGGCACCCCGGCCGCCTCCTCGGCGTCGTACCCGGCCCGGGCCTGGGCAGCGTCCGGGTGCGCCTGAAGGGACAGCGGCTCCTCCGCGGCCAGCAGCTTGAGCAGGAACGGCAGCCGCGTCCCGTACCCGTCCGGCCCGTCGGTGCCGAGCAGCTCGGCCGGGGCGCCCGCGAGTACGTCGGCCAGGTCGTACTCCTGCCCGTCCCGGACGACAGCTGACGGAGCGTTCGGGTGGGTACCGAACCACAGCTCCGCCTCGGGGCCGTCGGACGGTACGGGCCGGCCCTGCACCGCCGCGATCGCGGTGCGCGAGCCCCACGGGTACGGCCGGATCCGTCCGACCAACCGGTCCATCAGGACACCCCGGACTCGGCACCCGCTTCCGCGCCAGCCCCGGCACGAGGCGCCGTACCGGCTCCGGCGCGCGGCTCGGCATTCGGCGCCGCACCGGCGGCATCCGCCGGCTCGGGTACCAGGCCGGTCTCGGCGCGGGTACGCCGGTCGGCACCGTGGTACAGGTCGGGCTCCAGGTAGATCACCCGGGCGATCGGTACGGCGGCGCGGATCCGGGCCTCCACCGCGTCGATGCCGCGGGCCACGTGGGCGGCGGTCTCGTCGTGGCGCACCGCGATCTTGGCGGCCACCAGCAACTCCTCCGGCCCGAGGTGCATCGTGCGCATGTGGATGACCCGCTCGACCTCGTCGCCGGCGAGCATCGCCTCTTCGATCTTCCGCAGGTCGGCCAGGGTCGCGCCCTCACCGAGCAGCAGGCTCTTGGTCTCCACCGCCAGGAACGTGGCCACCGCCACCAGCAGTACGCCGATCGCGAGCGTGCCCACCCCGTCCCAGATGCCGTTCCCGGTGATGATCGTCAGCCCGACTCCGACCAGCGCGAACGCGAGACCGAGCAGCGCCGCGGTGTCCTCGAGCAGTACCACCGGCAGCTCGGGCGCCTTCGCGGTACGCAGGAAGCGCAGCCAGGACCGGTCGCCCCGGACCAGATTGGACTCATGTACCGCGGTGCGGAACGAGTAGCCCTCCAGCGCTATCGCCACCACCAGCACCGTCACCGGTACCCACGCCCACGAGTCGATCGGCTCGGGGCGGCTCATCTTGTGGTAGCCCTCGTACAGGGCGAACATGCCACCGACCGTGAACAGCACCACCGACACGATGAACGCGTAGACGTAGCGCTCCCGGCCGTACCCGAACGGATGTTTCGGGGTGGCTCCGCGACGGGCCCGGCGGCCGCCGACGAGCAGCAGCAACTGGTTGGCCGAGTCCGCGACCGAGTGGATCGACTCGGCCAACATCGACGAGGACATGGTCAACGCCCAGGCCAGGAACTTGGTGGCCGCGATGCCGAGGTTGGCCAGCAGCGCCGCGACGATCGCACGGTTACCGCCCGAGCTACTCACGAGGCTTCCCTCATCGTGTGACGAAGTCCTTCATTTCCGAGACCGCCGGTACCGCCATCGGGTCGAAGCCGTGCGCGAGCGCCAGGTACACCGACGCGAAGTCCGGGATCGCCACCAGCGAAGCGAGCCGCTCCAGCGGCGAGGAACCCTCCGCGGAGAGCACCGTGCAGCGCACCCCGCGGCGCTCGGCGAGCGCCTGGATCGCCTCGGCCCGCCGCACCTCCACGGCGGTCGGCTCGCCCTCCGGTGGCGTCTCGCCGTCCTCGCCGGCCGGGCGGTCGTCGCGCAGGATGATCAGCCGGAGCCGGGTCGACGGCTGCTGGTCGAGGTCGCCCTCCACCGGGTCGACGAAGATGTCGCGGGACCTCTCGGCCAGGTTGCCGAACGGGCCGTCGAGGAGGCCGACGCGACCACGACCGGCCTCGACCAGCGCACCGGCCACCGCCGGATAGCGCGCGTTCGAGGACAGCATGTCGGCGAACCGGCCGGCCGCCACCGAGGCCAGCGACGAGCTTCCCCAGATGACCGGGATCGAGCCGGCGATCTCCAGCGCGAGCGACTTCGCCGGGTTCACGAACGACTCGGCGGACGGGCGGGCGGCTTCGGCCTCGGTGTCCAGCCGCGCCGCGGTCTCCGCGAGGTCCGCCTCGGCCAACCTGATCAGCCCGAGGGCGCGGGCGGCCAGCAGCACCGGAACGGTCAGCGCCCACAGGCTGACCCGGGCCGGCGCCCGCCGGGGCACCGGGATGAACGGTGCCCGGGCGCCCTCGGCGACCGACTGGAGCTGCGAGTCGGGCGCGCCGATCGCGACCAGCCGGGCGCCGCGACGAGCGGCCGCGTCGGCCGCCGCCAGCGCCTCCGGGCTGCGACCCGACGCGGACACCGCGATCACCACGTCCGCCGCGCCGACCCAGCCCGGCACGCCGGCGCTCCGGTGGGCCACCACCGGCACCGGGCAGCGCGGCCCGGCCACCGTGACCAGGACGTCGCTCGTCCGCGCGGCGGTGCCGACCCCGGCGATGACCACCGCGCGTGGCCGACCCTCCTCGCCGATCGCGCTGAGGTTCGCCTCGGCGACCAGGCTCGCGGCCTCCCGCAACTGGGCGCCGGCCGACGCGACCGCGCGCAGCATCATGCTCGGATCGGCCTTTCGCATGGCCTCCAGGTCGTCGAGCAGCCCCTCGTCCGCCTCGCGCCGGCCGCTGACCGCGTCCCCGTAGATCGGCCCGCCGTTGATGCCTGCCTCCACGGTCCCGGTCAGCCTTCGTCGCTGTCGTCGGCCGCGTCGGCGGCCCCGTCGCCGGTCGCGGCTCGCGGACCGGACTTGGCCTCGTCGAGGAGCAGCACCGGAATCCCGTCGCGTACCTCGAACACCCGCTCGCAGGTGGGACAGGTCAGCGTCTCCGCCTCCGCGTCGTACACCAGCGGGGTGTGATGGGTATCCGGGCAGGCCAGGATCTCGAGCAGCATCGGGTCCAACGGCATGGTCGTGCTCCTGTCGGTTGCTATGGGCTTGCCGGCGCGAGGTACCGCCGGCGGGTGGATCAGGCCCGGACGATGCGCAGCACCTCGTCACGTACCTCGGCCATCCGGTCGGACGTGGGGGCCTCCACGTTCAGCCGGAGCAGCGGTTCGGTGTTCGACGGCCGGAGGTTGAACCAGGCGCCGTCGGCGAGCTCGACGGTGAGCCCGTCCAGCTGGTCGATGGTCACCCCGTCCCGGCCGGTGTACTCCTGTTCGACCGCCTTGAGCCGCCCCTGCTGGTCGCGCACCGTGGAGTTGATCTCCCCGGAGGCGACGTACCGGGTGTACTCGGCGGTGAGCTCGGACAGCGGCCGGTCCTGCTCGCCCAGCGCGGCCAGCATGTGCATCGCGGCCAGCATGCCGGTGTCGGCGAACCAGAAGTCGCGGAAGTAGTAGTGGGCGGAGTGCTCGCCGCCGAACACCGCGTCGGTACGGGCCATCTCGGCCTTGATGAACGAGTGCCCGACCCGGGTACGCACCGGCTCGCCACCGTGTTCGCGCACGATCTCCGGTACGGCGTGCGAGGTGATGCAGTTGTGGATGATCACCGAGCCCGGGTGCTTGGCCAGCTCGCGTACCGCCACCAGTGCGGTGATCGCGCTCGGTGGTACCGGCTCGCCCCGCTCGTCGACCACGAAGCAGCGGTCGGCGTCCCCGTCGAAGGCGAGCCCGAGGTCGGCGCCGGTCTCGCGCACCCGCGCCTGCAGGTCGACGATATTCGCCGGCTCGAGCGGGTTCGCCTCGTGGTTGGGGAAGGTGCCGTCCAGCTCGAAGTACATCGGGTCCAGCCGCAGCGGCAGCGGGTCGAGGTTCGCGTCGCCGAGTACCGCCGGCACGGTGTACCCGCCCATCCCGTTGCCCGCGTCGATGGCCACGCGCAGCGGCCGGTTGCCGGACAGGTCGACCAGGGTGCGCAGGTGCGCCGCGTACTCGGTGAGCAGGTCCCGCTCGGTCACGGTGCCGGGCTTGTCGGTAGCCGGCGCGGCGGCCGCGCCGTCGAGCAGCCGCTGTGCGGTGTCCCGGATGTCGGCCAGCCCGGTGTCCTGCCCGATCGGCTGCGCGCCGGCCCGGCACATCTTGATTCCGTTGTACTTCGCCGGGTTGTGGCTGGCGGTGAACATCGCGCCGGGCAGGTCGAGCGAACCGGAGGCGAAGTAGAGCATGTCGGTCGAGCCGAGCCCGGCGAGTACCACGTCGGCGCCGGTGCTGGTCACACCGTCGGCGAACGCCGCCGCGAGCCCCGGCGAGGACGCCCGCATGTCGTGCGCGACGACCACCGTGTCGGCTTCCACGAGCTGGACGAACGCGATACCCACCGCACGGGCCACCCGCTCGTCGAGTTGGTCCGGGACGGTGCCCCGGACGTCGTACGCCTTGACGATGGCGGAAAGGTCAGGCACGACGGGTCGCTCCTCGAGCCTCGATACGGGACGTCTTCGCGCTGTCCTCGGGCCGTACGGCCGGCGACAGCGCACTAACGCCGGAGCCTACCGGCCGGTCCGGGCCGGCGAGGATGAGAGGCCACAGTCGGCCGATCAGTCCGGTGGGAATGGTCGAGCCGGTGGGAATGGTCGAGCCGGTGGGAATGGTCAGGCCGGTGGAATCTCCGAGCCGGCGGAACGAAGGCCGGTCAACGGTCAGGCCGGCAGGACTGTCAGGCCGGCGGTGGGATGACGCGGAGGTGACCACGTCGGCCGAGTTCCCGGTTCTGCTCCGCGGACGGCTCGTCCCGCCGGAGCGGACGACCGGCCTCCCGTACGGCCTCGGCCAGGGCGAGAATGTCGTCGGTGGACGGCGACGGCGCGCTGAACTCGCCTTCGTGCCGGACCAGATCCCACCCGCGCGGCGCGGTGAGCCGGACAGCGTGCTGTTCGCACAGGTCGTAGGAGTGCGGCTCGGCGAACGCGGCGAGCGGGCCGACCACCGCGGTGGAATCGGCGTAGACGTAGGTCAGCGTCGCCACGGCCGCATTGCGGCAACCGTTCCGGGAGCAGCGCCGAGATGACCTCACGGCCGGTCACGGTATCGCCCCGGGCGAGCCCGTTCGTCCGGTTGCCCCGCGACACGCCGTCGACTGCCACGATTCGGACATTTCGCCGTCGCTTGGCCCGCGCCGATGGGTCCCGCCGGACCCGGCGCGGCGGGCCCGGAAAGCCTCCGCCGGCCCTGGCGCGGGGCTCCGGACGAGCCTCCGCCGGGCCGGGCGCGGCGGAGGGCGCGAGCCTGTACCGGCGCGCCGCCGGCACAGCGGTGACGGGTCGAAGTTTCTGCCTGTCACGGCGCTAGTCTGGCGGCGTGAGTAGCGGACTGCGTCGGCCCGGCGGGCCCCGGCGCGACCGACGTGGCCGTGGGCTGCGCGGTCGGCTGGTGCCGGCCACCGTGCCGCTGGCCCGGACCCGGGCGGAGATCTTCGACGATCTCGTGCTGGATGCCGTCGAGCAGCTGGAGCGGCACTGGTCCTCCGAGCTGGCCGGCATCGAGTTCGCGGTCGAGGACGTACCGCCGGACCTCAACGTGTACGACTCGGACGTGCTCGAGGACGGCGAGGTACCGCTGGCCCGACTGCTGCCCGGTCAACCCGGCAGTGACGGCATGTCGCCACGGATCGTGCTGTACCGCCGGCCGCTCGAGTTCCGCGCAATGGACCGGGACGATCTCGCCGACCTCGTCCACGACGTGATCATCGAACAGGTGGCGAATCTGCTCGGCGTCGATCCGGAGGAGATCGGCAAGAGCTGACATGCGCCGGCCCCACAGGCGCGACGGTCGAATCGGACACCGCCGCACCCCGCCGCACCGCTGGTCCGCGCGGCGCGTACTGCCTCCCCGTTGGGCGCCCTCCCCCGGGCACCTTCCCCCTCGGCGCCGGACCTGACGCCGCGCCGCTCAGACCACGCGGCGCTTGAGCTTGCGACGTTCCCGTTCGGACAGGCCGCCCCAGATGCCGAACCGTTCGTCGTGCATCAGGGCATACTCCAGACAATCGGAGCGCACATCGCACCGCAGGCAGATCCGCTTCGCCTCGCGGGTTGAGCCGCCCTTCTCCGGGAAAAACGCCTCGGGATCGGTCTGCGAGCACAACGCGCGTTCCTGCCACTCCGGAGCATCCCCCAGCAGGTCGGCTACAGCCTCTTGGCTTTCGCCCTCCATCACCGTGCCTCCTCGTTCCGGCGCCGGCCAGTGACCGACGCACACCCCCCACGCGGAAGGTCTGTCCTTTTTGACCTGGTTGGCGCCATATCGCGGTGCGCCATTGAATCTCCCCGTTGAAATTACACGCGTGTAATGCGTGCGTCGTCAAGCGGAACCTGATAAATGGCTCCGCTCACACGGCATGTCGTCCGCGACGCGCGCGACGCGTCGCGGACCGTGCTTCACCAGGTCACCGACATATCACTCAGACCGTCATCCGGGCCGTGTCCACCGGGCCGTACGTGGTGCTGCGCTGCCGGGCCGTCCGGCCCGCCGCGGCCGCCACCGCGTGCAACTGCTCGACCGTACGGGCCGAGCCGTGCGCCGAGCCGGCCATCCGGCAGATGGTCTCCTCCATCAGCGTGCCGCCGAGGTCGTTGCAGCCGCCGTGGAGCATCGCGACCGTGCCGTCGTCGCCGAGCTTCACCCACGAGCACTGGATGTTGTGGATCCGTCCGTGCAGCAGCACCCGGGCCATCGCGTGCACCGCCCGGTTCTCCCGCCTCGTCGGCCCCGGCCGGGCGATGCCGGCCAGGTAGATCGGCGCGTGCTGGTGTACGAACGGCAGCGCCACGAACTCGGTGAACCCGCCGGTGCCGTCCTGTACCCGGCCAGCACCCGGAAGTGCCCCAGCCAGTGCTTCGGGTGGTCCACGTGGCCGTACATCATCGTCGAACTGGAGCGCATGCCGAGCTGGTGCGCCGTGCTGACGACCTCGATCCAGGTGGCCGCCGGCAACTTGCCCTTGGTCAGCACCCAGCGCACCTCGTCGTCGAGGATCTCCGCGGCGGTACCAGGGATGGTGTCCAGTCCGGCGTCGCGCAGCATGGTCAGCCAGTCGTGGACGGACACGCCGGCCTTGGCCGCGGCGGTGACGATCTCCATCGGGGAGAACGCGTGCACGTGCATGTCCGGCACCCGCCGCTTGACCGCGCGCACGATGTCCGCGTACGCGGTGACCGGCAACTTCGGATCGATGCCGCCCTGCATGCACACCTCGGTCGCGCCCGCCTGCCACGCCTCGAACGCCCGGTCGGCGACCTGCTCGACGGACAGCCGGTACGCGTCGGCGTCCCGCTCCCGCTGGGCGAACGCACAGAACCGGCAGCCGACGTAGCAGACGTTGGTGAAGTTGATGTTGCGGTTCACCACGTACGTCACGTCGTCGCCGACGGCGTCCCGGCGCAGGTCGTCGGCGATACCGGCGAGCTCGTCCAGCGCCGGCCCGTCCGCGTGGAACAGCGCCAGCGCGAGCGCGGACCGGGCCTCCGCGAGCAGCGCGGCCGGGTCCTCGGCGGCGAGCCGAAGCCCCGCGCGTACGTCGTCGTCCAGCCGTTCCGGAGCGCCGGCACCGGCCTGGCCCGCAACCCCGGCCGGTATCGCGGCACGAGGTGCTGCCGGCACCGGCGCGCCACCGGCCGCCGCGCCGCCGGCGACCGCGTCGGCGCGTACCGAGTCCCAGTCGCCGTACACGGAGTCGAAGTCGCCGCGCCGGTCCGCGCTGCGGCCGGTGGTGTCGATCGACTCGTGCAGGTCGGTACGTCCGCTGTGGACGAAGCCGCCGTCGGGCTCCTGCCACGGCAGGCCGACCGGCATCGCGCCGGCCGCGGCGAGCCCGGTCCCCGCGTCCACCAGCGCGGACACGTGCGCGTCCAGCCGCGGGTCGAGCCACGGGTCGCCGGCCAGGACGTACTCCGGATAGACGGTCAGCCGCTCGCGCAGCCGGAAGCCGGCCGCGGCGGTCCGGTCCGCGAGGTCCTGGATCACCGGCCACGGCCGTTCCGGGTTGACGTGGTCGGGCGTCACCGGCGACACCCCGCCCCAGTCGTCGATCCCGGCGCGCAGCATCAGCTCGTACTCGGTCCGCGATCAGATTCGGCGGTGCCTGCATCCGCATCCGGGGTCCGAGCACGAGCCGCGCGACCGCGATCGTCGCGGCCAGCTCGGCCAGGTCGGCGTCGGGTACGTCGCGCATCGCGGTGTCCGGCTTGGCCCGGAAGTTCTGCACGATGACTTCCTGGATGTGCCCGTACTCGCCGGGCCAGCTGGCGGATCGCGAACAGCGACTCGGCCCGCTCGTCCAGCGTCTCCCCGATGCCGATCAGGATGCCGGTGGTGAACGGCACGTTGACCCGGCCGGCGTCCTCGAGCACCCGCAGGCGTACCGCCGGCTCCTTGTCCGGTGAGCCGAAGTGCGGCCCGGTGCGCTCCGACCACAACCGCTCGGCCGTGGTCTCCAGCATCATGCCCATGCTCGGCGCCACCGGCTTGAGCCTGGTCAGCTCGGCCCAGCTCATGCACCCCGGGGTTGAGGTGCGGCAGCAGGCCGGTCTCCTCCAGCACCGCGATCGCGCAGGCCCGGACATAGTCCAGCGTGGAGTCGTAGCCGCGCTCCTCCAGCCACTGCCGGGCCACCGGCCACCGCTCCTCCGGCCGGTCGCCGAGGGTGAACAGCGCCTCTTTGCAGCCCTGGGCCGCGCCCGCCCGGGCGATGGCGAGCACCTCGTCCCGTTCCAGGAACGGCGCGGCCAGCCGGTGCGGCACAGTGACGAACGTGCAGTAGTGGCAGCGGTCCCGGCACAGCCGGGTGAGCGGGATGAAGACCTTGCGGGAGTACGTGACGACGCCCGGCCGGCCGGCGTCGCCCAGCCCGGCGTCGCGCACCCGGCCGGCCGCGTCGAGCAGGTCGTCCAGGGCCGCACCGCGGGCACCGAGCAGGATGGTCGCCTCGGTCACGTCGAGCGGACGGCCGTCGGCCACCCGGCGCAGCGCCCGGCGTACCGCGGCCGGCGCCGGCTCCACCAGCGGAGCGGCCGGCCCCGGCGCTGTGCCCGTCTCCGGGGTACCCCTGGTCTCCGGCATTCCTGGAGCTTAGGCGCGGGGTCCGACAGCGGTGCTACCAGCGCCCGGACCTGTCCACCAGATGGCTGGATCCCCGCGCCCGGAGGTGGAAAACGATCGGGCCGGGGCGATCACGCCCCGGCCCGATCGGATGATCCGGATCAGGGGGTCCAGGGCCGTTCCTCGCCCGGCTGGTCCTGCCGCCGCTGCTCCATCTGCTGCCGCATCTCCGGCGTGATGAGCTGGGTGCGCTGCACCTCGTCCGGGTTTCCGGCGTCGCCGTTGTCCTGGCCGGTGCCCGGCCAGCCACCACCACTCGGACCGGCCGCGGCCGGCCAGCCACCCTGCCCGGAGCCGGCCGCCTCCGGCTGCCCGGCCGGCGTACCCGGCCACCCGCCGCCAGGAGCACCGGCCTGCCACCCGGCCCCGTACGGCTGCTCGGCCGGTGCACCCGAGGTGGGCGCGACCGGTGCCGGCGGCGCGGAGTCCTGCGCGGGCGGCGCGGAGGTGGCGTACGCCTGGTACGGCGAGGCACCGGGCTGCTGCCCGTACCCCTGGCCAGGCTGACCGCCGGCGTACTGCTGCCCCGGCTGCTGCTGCCCCGGCTGCTGCTGCTGTCCGGGCTGCTGCTGTCCCGGCTGGCCGTATCCGCCCTGGTACTGCTGCTGCGGCTGGCCGCCCGGTGCGTAACCGGCGTAGCCGTACTGCTGCCCGGGCTGTCCCTGCTGCTGCGCGCCCGGCTGACCGCCGTACGGCTGGCCCTGCGCGCCCGGCTGGCCCGGGTACTGCTGCCCCTGCTGCCCCGGGTACTGCTGCTGGCCACCGAAGCCGGCGTTGTACTGGCCGAAGCCGGGGTGCGCGACCCGGGGCGTGGTGTACGCGCCGAGGAAGACCCGCAGCACGAAGAACAGCCCCAGCGCGAGCAGGACCAACGAGAGCAGGTTCAGCAGCAGCGACTCCACCGCGCGCGGGGTGGAGAAGAACTCCGAGCCGCTGTCGCCGAACCGGTCGGCCTGGTCCAGGGTGTACAGGAAGGTGCCGACGATCGTGATCAGGCCGAACAGACCCGCGAACGCGTACTCGATGAGCGCCACGAGGGTGATCAGGCGACCCTGCCGGAGCATCGGCGCGATGTGCGTCGCGATCAGTACCGCGAGTACCGGCAGCACGATCGGCAGGATCCCGAGGAAGTACGGGTAGGTGGTGCTGGACCTCGACGTCCAGCTGTCCTGGCCGCCCGGCTGCCAGATCCACATCACGAACGCGACGAACAGCAGCAGGGCGTTGACCCCGACAAGTGCCATCGAGGCGATCAACCGGTACGGCTTGGTGTGCTGGCTGGCCGTCGTTTCGTTCTCGGCCGCAGCCTGGCTGCTCACAGCGTCCCCTCCGGATTTGCGGCTCGGGTGGTCGGTTCCGGCGCGACGCCGTGCGGGCATCGGCGGATTGCCGCGGAGATCGCGGCGACGCGGTGGCCAACGAGGCGACACCACGTCAAGGTCGGCCCCGAGCCTAGCCTGGCGCGTGCACTCCGAAGCATCGGACCGGTAGATACACACGGTCACGCCAACTCGTCACGACCGCGCGACCGGTCGCCGCCCCGCCCCCCGGTCGGTACCGGCGGGTTCAGGCGGGAGGATGGACCGCATGCGCATTGTCGTGCTGGCCGGCGGTATCGGCGGCGCCCGGTTCCTGCTCGGGGTACGTGCCTGGGGGCGGGCCCACCAGGGCTCGGAGCAGTCGGCCGAGGTGACCGCGATCGTCAACATCGGCGACGACGTGACCCTGCACGGGTTGCGGATCTGCCCGGACCTGGACAGCGTGATGTACACCCTCGGCGGCGGTGCCGACCCGGACCGGGGCTGGGGCCGTCGGGACGAGACCTGGACGGTGAAGGAGGAGCTCGCCGCGTACGGTGCCGAACCCGCCTGGTTCGGCCTCGGCGACCGGGACATCGCCACCCACCTGGTCCGGACCCGGATGCTCGCGGCCGGCTACCCCCTCTCGGCGGTCACCGAGGCGCTGTGCGCGCGCTGGCAGCCGGGGGTACGGCTGCTGCCGGCGACCGACGAGCGGGCCGAGACGCACGTGGTGGTCGACGGCACCGCGATCCACTTCCAGGAGTGGTGGGTCCGGCACCGCGCCGCACCGGTACCCGATCGCTTCGTGTACGTCGGAGCCGAGGACGCCAAGCCGGCACCGGGAGTGCTCGACGCGATCGGGGCGGCCGACCTGGTACTGCTGGCACCGAGCAATCCGGTGGTCAGCATCGCGCCGATCCTCGCCGTACCCGGCATCCGGGAGGCGCTGGTCGACGGCCCGGCACCGGTCGTCGGGATCTCCCCGATCGTCGCCGGCGCACCGATCCGAGGCATGGCCGACGCCTGCCTGCGCGCGATCGACGTACCGGTCACCGCCGAGGGGGTCGGCCGGATGTACGGCGGTCGCTCCCCTGAAGGTCGCTCCCCTGGAGGTCGCTCCCCTGAAGGTCGCTCGTCCGAAGGCGGGCTGCTCGACGGTTGGCTGGTGCACACCGGGGACGCCGGCGTGACCGTCCCCGACGTCGAGGTGCTGGCCCGGCCGCTGCTGATGACCGACGAGACGGTCACCGCCGGCATGGTCGACGACGCGGTGGAACTCGCGCGCGGCCGGCGGGCCAGCTGATGGCGGACGCGACCGCGCCGGCGTCCAGGCTGGAGATCCTGCCGGTCACCGGAATGGGTGAGGTGCAGCCCGGCGACGACCTCGCCGAGCTGATCGCCACCGCGGCACCGTGGCTCGCCGCCGGCGACGTGGTCGTGGTGACCAGCAAGGTGGTGAGCAAGGCGGAGGGGCGACTGGTACCGGCACCGACCGATCCGGCTGGTCGGGAGGCCGCCCGGCAGGCCGCGGTGGAGGCCGAAACCGTCCGCCTGGTCGCGCGCCGGGGCCGCACCCGGATCGTGCAGATCGCGCAGGGGCTGGTGCTCGCCGCCGCCGGCGTGGACGCGTCCAATGTGGACACCGGCCGGCTGGCGTTGCTGCCGGAGAATCCGGACCGGTCCGCCGCCGCGATCAGGGCCGGGCTGGCCGACCGGCTCGGCATCGACGTCGCGGTGCTGGTCACCGACACGATGGGCCGGCCGTGGCGGCTCGGGCTGACCGACGTCGCGATCGGCGCGGCCGGCATCGCGCCGATCCGCGACCACCGGGGCGAGGTGGACACCCACGGCAACGAGCTGATCGTCACCGAGGTCGCCGTCGCCGACGAGCTCGCCGCCGCGGCCGAACTGGTGAAGGGCAAGGCCGCGGGGGTACCGGTGGCCATAGTGCGCGGTTTCGCGCCACTCCTGGACACCTCCGGGCCGGGCGCGGCAGTACTGATCCGGTCGGCCGCCGAGGACATGTTCAGCCTCGGTACCGCGGAAGCCCGGGCACTGGGCCGGCGGGAGGCGCAGGCGCTGCGGCACCCGACGCTGGAGTTCGCCACCGGACCGGTCGATCCGACCGCGCTGCGGCAGGCGCTCGCGACCGCGGTCGCTACCCCCGGCCCGACGCCACGGATAGTTCGGGTGCTGTCGGCCGGTACCCGAAACGTCGTGCTGGACGCGCTGCGGACCGGGCTGCCGGCGGCGGTGGCCGACCCGGCCGGCGCCGCACCGGAACTGCTCGTGGTCTGCCTGTCCGACCGGGGCGGGGAGCTGTCCGGGTTCGAGCTGGCCGGGGTAGGGGCGCGCCTCACCGCGGCGCTGGCCGCGCAGGGGCTGGCCAGTTGCTGGCTGCCCGGGCTGGAGGTGTCGCCGGTCCTGCTGGACGTACCGGCCGACTGGCGGCCGATCGGCGTGCTGGCGGCGGGGCTGCCGGTGGTGCCGGCGCCGCCGGACGAGCCGGAACCGGACCTGGCCGGCTACCTGGTCGAGCGGTAAACGGGAGCCCTCAGATCCGGCTCGGGTCGCCGCGCTCCTTCAGCGCCTCGACCAGCCGCTTGACGTCCTGGGCCCGGTCGCGCTGGCAGATCAGTACCGCGTCCGGGGTGTCCACCACGATCAGGTCCTGTACGCCGATCGCGGCCACCACCCGATCGGTGCCCGGTACGAGCACCAGCCCGGAGCTGTCCAGCAGCAGCGGTGCCGGGATCTCCCGGCGCGGCTCGGACTCCACCGCGACGTCGACCACCACGTTGCCGTTCCCGTCCGCCGGTACCAGCGTGCCCAGTGCCCGGAAGTCGCCCACGTCGGTCCAGCCGAAATCGCCCGGTACGGTGGCCACCCGGCCGTCCGCCGCGGCTCCCTCCATCACGGCGTAGTCGATGGCGATCTTCGCGATCGTCGGCCACACCCGGGCCATCGTCTCGTCGCGATCCGGGGTGTCCCACGCCTCCGCGATGGTGCACACCGCCTCGTGGATGTCCGGTCGGCGCTGCGCCAGCTCGGCCAGGAAGGTACTGACCCGCCAGACGAACATGCTGGCGTTCCACAGGTAGCCGCCGGACTCCACGTACCGCTTGGCCTCGTCGTACGGCGGCTTCTCGGTGAAGCTGTGCACCTGCCGCTGCGGGCCGCCGGCCGTACCCGCGTCCAGCGGACCGCCGCACTCGATATACCCGAAACCGGTTTCCACGTGAGTGGGCGTGATACCGACCGTCATCAGGTAACCGGCCTCGGCGCCGGTGATCGCCTCGCGTACCGCGGCGACGAACGCGGCCGGGTCGCGGATGACGTGGTCGGCCGCGAACGAGCCCATGATCGCGGCCGGGTCCCGCCGCGCGATGATCGCCGCGGCCAGCCCGATCGCCGCGCAGGAGTCCCGCGGCGACGGCTCGACCAGGATGTTCTGCTCCGGCAGCCGGCTCAGCTGCCGGGCCACCGCGGCCGCGTGCCCGATGCCGGTCACCACGTACACGCCGTCCGCCCCGGCGACCGGGGTCAGCCGGTCGAAGGTGGCCTGCAGGAGGGACCGGTTGGTACCGGTCAGCGCGTGCAGGAACTTCGGGTGGCCGGCGCGGGACAGCGGCCACAGCCGGGTGCCGCTGCCACCGGCCGGGATGACGGCGTAGAACATCCGCACATGATGCCCGGCGGCGGGCGTACGCCTCGGCCCGGGTCGGGCGGGTCAGCCGGCGCTCAGGCCGCGCCGACCACGGCGCGGCAGCGCGCGTCGCGTCCGGACTAGGCGGAGCCGGCGATGGCGCGGGCCCAGGCGGCGAGGTGCACCTCGGCGCTCTGCTCCCAGGTGAACTCCTTGGCCCGCTCGTACCCCCGCTGGGCCAGGTCCTTGCGGCGGTCCTCGTCGTCGAGCAGCGCACCCAGGTCGCGGGCGATCTCGTCCGAGTCCTCGCCGGTGTACGCCACCGCGTCGCCGCCCACCTCCGGCAGCGACAGCCGCGGCGTGGTCAGCACCGGCGCGCCACAGGCCATGGCCTCCAGCATCGGCAGGCCGAAGCCCTCGCCGTGGCTCGGGTACGCGGCGATCAGCGCACCACCGAGGTAGCCGGGCAGATCCGCATACCGCAGGTAACCGGGCCGCAACAGCCGCAGGTGCGCCGGGACCTCGGCGACCGCCTTGTCGATGTCGTCGTCGTGGCCGGAGCCGCCGGCGATCACCAGTGCCGGCGGGTCGTCCCGCTTGACCACCGCTTCGGCCCAGCCACGGATCAGGTTGGGCACGTTCTTGCGCGGCTCCTTGGCGCCGAGGAAAGCGAGGTAGGCGATGTCGCCCAGGCCGAGCCGGGCGCGCACCCGCGCCTTCTCGTCCTCGGACGGGCGGTGGAACGCCTCCGCGTCGACCCCGTGGTACGCCACGTCGATCTGGGTCGGGTCGGCGTCGAGCAGCCGGATCAGCTCGTCCCGGGTGGCCTTGCTGGGCACGATGACCCGGGCGGCGCGCCGCAGCGACGTCTTGATCGCGGACCGGAAGAACGTGCCCCGCGCCTTCTCGTAGTGGTCCGGCTCGGTGAAGAAGGTGGCGTCGTGCACGGTCACGGTGACCGGGCACGCGGCCCGCAGCGGGCAGGTGTAGAAGGGCGAGTGGAGGACCTGTGCGCCGGTCTGCTGGGCGAGCAGCGGCAGGCCGGTCTGCTCCCAGGCCAGCCGGGCCGGCCGGTGGGCGACCGCGGCCGGTGCGGTGATCACGTCAGCCTGCGGCAGCATCCGCGCATATCGCTCAGCATCGGTGCGCTGGCAGACCATCGCGAGATCACCGTTGCCGACCAGAGCACGCAGGACGCCGTCGACATACCGGCCGACGCCGCCACGGTCGGCCGGGACACTCGTCGCGTCGAACAGCACACGTGGCGAGCCGCCGATCACGGATCTTCTCCTTGCGGTATCTGCAGTATGTGTCAGTCTCGTCCAAAGCCTACGCCCGGACGCAACGGGCGCGCCTTCTGCGCCGCACCCTGGTGGTCAATCGTGCGGATGTTCATCGGGTGGTGGTCGCACGTTGATCCAACGACAAGAGCAGGTTGGGCCGGTACGCGCCGCGCCAGTGACCTAGCGTAAACGCGTGGCCAAATCGTCCTTGTCGAAGACCCCCGCCGCACTACTCGCCGGCGCGCTCGCCGCCGACCCGGCCCGACCGCTGCTGACGTACTACGACGACGCGACCGGCGAGCGTACCGAGCTGTCCGCCACCACCCTGGACAACTGGGTGGCGAAAACCGCGAACCTGCTGGTCGACGGCTCCGGACTGGACCCGGACGGGCGGGTCGCGGTACTGCTGCCGGCGCATTGGCAGACCGCCGCGGTACTGCTCGGCTGCTGGTCGGTCGGGACCGCGCTGGCGTACGCCCCGACCGCACCGGCCGGTGCCGAGCCGGAACCGGTCGAGGTCGTGTTCGTCGCCGGCGACCGGCTCGACGAGGTACAGCGCTGGCGCGCCGGAGACGTGTACGCGCTCGCGCTCGCGCCGTTCGCCGCGCCGCTGGGAGACGTACCTCCCGGGGTGGTCGACTTCGTCGTGGAGGTACGCGGGCACGGCGACCACTTCGTACCGATGGCGCCGGTCGATCCGGACGCGCCCGCCCTGCTCGGTACCGGTGATCCGGTCAGCCACGCAGAGTTGGTCGACCAGGCGACCGAGCGGGCCGACGCGCTCGGGCTGCGCGCCGGCGACCGGCTGCTGGTGGACGCGTCGTCGGCCAGCGGCGGATCGCTCGACTGGCTGCTGCCGCCACTGGCTGTCGGCGCCTCGGTCGTGCTGTGCGCGAACCTAGATCCGGACCGGCTCACCGACCGGATCGCCGCCGAGCGGGTCACCACGACCAGCTAGGCCCTCCCGGTCTGGCGGGGCAACCAGCGGTGCGGACCAAGCCGCGCGGACCGGCCGCGCCGACCAACCGCGCGGATCGGCGGTGCGGACAGCGGAAATGTCGGCGGGACCGGATAGAAAGGCACCGTGACCAAGTCGATGATGCGCTACGGCATGATCCTTCCGGGCGGAACGGCGCGGCAGCAGCTTGACCAGGCTGTACTCGCCGAGCAGTCCGGCTGGGACGGGGTCTTCGTCTGGGAAGCGGCGTACGGGGTGGACGCCTGGACGCTGCTGGCCGCGATGGCGGTCGCGACGAGCCGGGTCAAGCTCGGCACCGTGCTCACGCCGTTGCCCTGGCGCCGGCCGTGGAAAGTCGCGAGCCAGGTGGCCACGCTCGATCAGGTCTCCGGCGGACGAGCCATCCTCACCGTCGGTATCGGCGCGGTCGGTTCGCTGCTCCCGGACACGGCGGAGGTCACCGACCTGCACGAACGGGTCGAGCGGATGGACGAGGGCATCGACCTGATCCGCGACCTATGGGCCGGCGAGTCGGCGTACCACGGCCGGCACTACCACTACGAGTGCGAGCGCGAGGAGTTCGCCGAGGTGGTGCGGCCGGTGCAGGACCGCATTCCGATCTGGGTGGTCGGGGTGTGGCCGCGGCCCAAGTCCATGCGGCGGGTGCTGCGGTGCGACGGCATCGTGCCGCAGTACGACCTGGGCCGCGAGGGCCGCCCGGACGACATCCACGACCTGCGCGCCTGGCTGGCCGAGCGCGATGCCCGACCGGAACTCGACGTGATCGCCGAAGGCGAGACGCCGGCCGGTGATCCCGCCGCCGCCCGGGCACAGGTGGGGCCGTGGGCCGAGGCTGGCGCCACCTGGTGGCTGGAGACGCGCTGGGAGCTGCCGCACCATTCGCCCGAGCGGATGCAGGAGGTGGTGGACCGGCTCACCGCTGGCCCGCCATCCGGCGCCTGACGACGGCGGTTACTGCCGGCGCTCAGGCGCCGGACCGCACGCACCGGCCCACGAGGTAGATCGTCACGCGGCATAGAGCACCTGGGCTTCGGCCAGAACCCGGTCGCGTACCACCCAGTGCAGCTCGGCCTTCGGAACGAGGTCCACGTGGCGCCCCAACAACTGCTCAAGCTCCTCCGGTAGCGCGAAGAAATCCCAACCACCGGGCGTACCGGGGCCGTGGACCTACAGGAAGTCGATGTCGCTGTCGGTTGTCGCCTCGCCCCGAACGACCGATCCGAGGAGGGAGAGCTCACGCAGGTCGTATCACACCGCAAGCTCGATGATCTCCGTCAACGGCAGGTCCGCAGCCGTCATGGTCGCCACCTTCCGTAGCCGACCAGCTCATTGTTGACGATGAAACCCGTTGGACGTCGACGACGCGACCACTTCGGCGTCAGCGACGGTCGCTGGCGAACTGCTCGAAGGCTGTGAGCGAGTCGGGGTTGACCAGGGCACCCTTCGCGGCCGCCCGGTCCGCGGGCGTACCGGTGAGGATCTTCTTGACCGGCACCTCGAGCTTCTTGCCGGACAGGGTTCGCGGCACCGCGCGTACGGCGAAGATGTCGTCCGGTACGTGCCGGGGCGACAGGGACCGGCGCAGTTCCCCGGTGATCTTCTTCCGGAGCGGATCGTCCAGCTCCAGCCCCTCGGCGAGTACGACGAACAGCAGCAGCTCGCCGGCACCACCCTCGCGATCCTCCAGGTGTACGACCACCGAGTCGACCACCTCGTCGAGCCCCTCCACCACCGAGTAGAACTCGGCCGTACCCAGCCGCACCCCGCCGCGGTTGAGGGTGGCGTCCGACCGGCCGGTGATCGTGCAGGTACCGCGGTCGGTGATGGTGATCCAGTCCCCGTGCCGCCACACCCCCGGGTACACCGAGAAGTACGCGTCGCGGTAGCGCGAGCCGTCGCTGTCGGCCCAGAAGCCGACCGGCATGGACGGCATCGGTCGCGTGATCACCAGCTCGCCCAGCTCGCCCACCAGCGGGTTGCCCTGCGGGTCGTACGACTCGACCTTGGCGCCGAGGCACCGGCAGGCGATCTCCCCGGCGTACACCGGCAGCAGCGGTGACCCGCCGACGAAACCGGTGCACATGTCGGTACCGCCGGACAGCGAGTCGAGTCGCAGGTCGGCGCTCACGGTGTCGTACACCCAGCGGAAGCCCTCGGCGGGAAGCGGCGCACCGGTCGAACCCAGGCCGCGCAGTGCGGACAGGTCAGCCAGGTCGGCCGGTTTGACGCCGGTCTTGCGGCAGGACAGCAGGAACGGCGCCGAGGTGCCGAAGTAGGTCATCCCCACCTCGGCCGCGAGCCGCCACATCGCGCCGAGGTCCGGGTGCGCCGGGTTGCCGTCGAACAGCACGATCGCCGCTCCCACGGCCGGCCCGGAGGCCAGGAAGTTCCACATCATCCAGCCGGTGGTGGTGAACCAGAAGAATCGGTCGCCCGGGCCGAGATCGTGGTGCAGGGCGAGCATCTTGAGGTGTTCGAGCAGGATGCCGCCGTGCCCGTGCACGATCGGCTTCGGCAGCCCGGTGGTACCCGACGAATAGAGCACGTACAGCGGGTGGTCGAACGGCACCTGGTCGAACTCGAGCGGGCCGCTCTCGGCGAGCAGGTCCGCCCATCCGATCGCGCCGTCCGGCGTCGCGCCGGTGCCGAGGTACTCCACCGAGACCACGTGCCGCAGGCTCGGCAGCGCCGCCCGGATCGCGGCCACCTCGGCGGTACGGTCGATCGGCTTGTCTCCGTACCGGTAGCCGTCGACGGTGACCAGCACGGACGGTTCGATCTGCCGCCACCGGTCGCACACGCTGCGGGTGCCGAACTCGGGCGCACAGCTGGAGAAGGTGGCGCCGAGACTGGCCGTGGCGAGCATCAGCACCAGCGTCTCGGGGATGTTCGGCAGGTACGCGGCCACCCGGTCACCGTGCGTGACGCCGAGTTTGCGCAGCCCGACTCTGGCCCGCGCCACCTGGTCGCGCAGCTCGGCGACGGTCAGGTCGACCGGATCGCGGGTCTGCGAGCGGGAGATCACCACCGGGTCGTCGTCGGCGAGCCCGGGCGCACGCAGCACCTGCTCGGCGTAATTGAGCGTGGCACCGGGGAACCAGCGCGCCCCCGGCATGCCGTCGCCGGCGAGCGTGGCGGTCGGCGGCGACCCCGCGCTGACCTCGAAGTACTCCCAGATCGAGGACCAGAAACCGGGCAGGTCGTCGACCGACCACTGCCAGAGGTCGCCGTAGCCGTCGAAGGACAGCCCGCGCCGCTCCCGCAGCCAGCGCAGGTAGTCACCGACCCGGGATTTCTCCCGTACGTCGGCCGGCGGCGCCCACAGCACCTCACCAGCGGTCATCGTGCGCTCCCCTCGGCAAGCTCGACAGGACACGGCCCGAACCCGCCGACCATCTTGCCGTCCGATGACGGTGTACGGGATGGCGGCCGGCTGGTGCGGCGCCCCGATGACCAGGGGGCGGCTACAAGGGGCCGTGCGAGCCGCGGGAGGACAGGATGGCCTGCCGTCGCGCCAGCCGGTGGCTGCGACGGATCTCCGCCTCCCGGTACCGCTGCTGGCCCACCACGGTCTCCGGCAGTACCGGCGGGACCTCCCGTGGCTTGCCCTCGGCGTCCACCGCCACGAAGGTCAGGTACGCGGTCGCGACCCGCGCGGGCTCGGTACCGGCCATGTCCCAGCGCTCGGCCAGCACCAGTACGCCGACCTCCATGGAGGTACGACCGGTCCAGTTGATCTGTGCTCGGGCATGTACCAGGTCGCCGACCCGTACCGGTACCAACAGCACGATTTCGTCGATCGCCGCGGT
This sequence comes from uncultured Actinomycetota bacterium, assembly GCA_963742715.1. Lineage (GTDB taxonomy): Bacteria > Actinomycetota > Actinomycetes > Mycobacteriales > Micromonosporaceae > CAVUMR01. Next base: position 243,418 of record CAVUMR010000001.1, read on the forward strand.
GACCGCGTTACCGCCGGAATGTCGCGCCGCGGCCGCTCCGGCCGCATCGTCGATCAACTTCATGATCACTCCACCGTGGACTGTCCCGTACAGATTGACGTCCACAGTGGACATGATGCGACTTAGCGTGACCTGGGAGAATGACGTTGGCCTACCGGCATGCCCGACCATGGCATTCACGGTACGGTGCGGAACACACGGCACCCCGCAGTGGGAGGGGCAATGCGTCATCTGTTCAGTTTTCTGGTCTCGGTGATCTTGGCACCGGTGATCTGGGTGCTCGTCGCGCTGGGCGAGACCAAGATCTTTCGGCAGCTGGCCCGCGGCCCGTTCGACCGGACCGATTTCGTCGTGCCGCTGCTGCTACTGGTCGGCGCCGGCATCCTGATCGGGCTGATCGCGTCGACCAGGATCTCCCCGGTCGGACCGGCGGTGGTCGGGCTGGCGTTCCTCGCCCTGCAGGTGTGGTACGTCGTCGACATCCGCCAGGTGTTCGACGCGATGCCCGACTCGCTGTTCGACACGCCCCGGGCGGCCACCACTCCGCTGGACACCGGCACCGCGACCGTGCTGGGCGTACTGCTGCTGATGTCCGTACTGAGCGTGCGGCGGTGGCAGCGCTGGCCCAAGCCGCAGGCGGGCTACCAGCCCCCGGGCGCCGGTCCCGCACCAGTCGCCGGCGGTCCGGTCGGACCTGAGCCGGTCGGCGTCGGCGCGGCCAGCCGCCCCGAGCCGTACACCTTCCCGCAGCCGGGTGCCGACCGGACCGAGCGGGTCGGCGGCCTGGGCTCCGCCCTCGAGGCGCAGCCCGACACCACCAGCACCCTGCCCGCGCAGGACGAGCCCAGTTTCGGCCGGCCGCCGGGCAGCAGCGAGCCCTACCAGCCGTGGAACAGCTCGCCGCCGGCGGACAGCTCGTGGAGCAGGCCGCCGGGCAGCGACCCCACCTCGGAGTCGCGCCCGCCGGAGTCGCGCCCGCCGGAGCCGCCCCGCTGAGCCGCTCGGTCAGCGCAGGAGTTGCCGGGCCATGACCACCCGCTGTACCTGGTTCGTACCCTCGTAGATCTGGGTGATCTTGGCGTCCCGCATCATCCGCTCGACCGGATAGTCCTTGGTGTAGCCGTACCCGCCGAGAAGCTGGACCGCGTCGGTGGTGATCTCCATGGCCGCGTCCGACGCGAAGCACTTCGCGGCCGCGCCGTAGAAGGTCAGGTCCGCGTCGCCACGCTCGGACTTCGCCGCGGCCACATACGTGAGCTGCCGCGCGGCCGCCAGCTTCATGCCCATGTCGGCGAGCATGAACTGCAGCCCCTGGAACTCGGCGATCGGCTTGCCGAACTGCTGCCGCTCCCGCACGTACCCGAGCGCGTAGTCGAGTGCGCCCTGGGCGATGCCGATCGCCTGGGCGGCGATCGTCACCCGGGTGTGGTCGAGCGTGCGCATGGCGAGCCGGAAGCCCTCGCCCTCGGCACCGATCATTCGCGACCCGGGAATCCGGACGTTGTCGAAGTACACCTCGCGGGTGGGTGAGCCCTTGATCCCGAGCTTCTTCTCCGGTGCGCCGAAGCTCACCCCCGGATCGGACTTCTCCACCACGAACGCGGTGATGCCGCGGGACCGGGCGGTCGGGTCGGTGACCGCGAACACCGTGTAGTACTCCGACACCCCGGCGTTGGTGATCCAGCGCTTGACCCCGTTGAGCACCCAGTCGTCGCCGTCCCGGACGGCCCGGGTCTTCATCGCGGCCGCGTCGCTGCCGGCCTCGGGCTCGGACAGGCAGTACGAGAACATCGCGTCCCCGGCGGCCACCGGAGGCAGGTACCGCTGCTTCACCGAAGCCGAGCCGTCCAGCAGCAGGGGCATGGTGCCGAGCTTGTTCACGGCCGGTACCAGCGACGATGCCGCGCAGGCCCGGGCCACTTCCTCGATCACGATCGCGGTGGCCAGCGCGTCCGCGCCGGCTCCGCCGTACTCCACCGGAATGTGCGGCGCGTGGAAGTCGGCGGCGCGCAGCGCGTCGTACGACGCCTGCGGGAACTCGGAGCGCTGGTCCGCCTCGGCGGCGTGCGGCGCGACCTTGTCGTCACACACGGCGCGGACGGCCTCGCGGATCGCCTGGTGATCCGGCGACAGCTGGTACAGGTCGAAGTCGCCGGGGCTCCCCGGTCCGGATCCGGTCATCTACGCTCAATCCCTCCATCCGCAACCATCGCGGACCTGTGGACGTGTCAAGGTGTGTGCCGACCGGGTATGACGCACTTCGGACCTGCCGGCACGAGTCGAGGATATCCGCCGGTACGCTGAGCGCCGCCGCCATGTGAACCTACGAGGGTCTATCCTCGCCCCCAGGGTGTCTCAGTCCGGTAGAGGCGGGATCGACCGGAGCGCACCGAATGCGCGGATGACACGAAATATCCGAAAAGACTCGACGCTTGGATCGCAGCAGCGCGAGCGCTTCGTTGGAGTGGAGATCGGCGTGACCGTCCAGTACCCAAGCACCTCGGCCGTACAGCCGCAGTCGACGGTGGCCCCGCCGTCCGGTGCACCGCGCCCCAGGCTGACCTTCATCGGTACGGGATATCTCGGTGCGACGTACGCGATCTGCTTCGCCGAACTGGGCTACGAGGTCCTCGGCGTGGACGTCGACGAGGCGAAGATCTCGAAGTTCGCCGGCGGCGAGGTCGCGTTCCACGAGCCCGGGCTGGACGAGCTGCTCCGCCGCAATCTCGCGACCGGTCGGCTCCGCTTCACCACCGACTACGCCGAGGCCGCCGAGTTCGGCGACATCCACTTCATCTGTGTCGGTACGCCGCAGCGCGACGGCAGCATGGGCGCCGACCTGACCTACGTCGAGTCGGCCGTCACGGCGCTGTCGCGCAACCTGCGCCGCAAGGCGCTGATCGTGGGCAAGTCCACCGTCCCGGTGGGCACCGCCGACTGGGTCGAGATGCTGGCCCGCAAGCACGCCCCGCCGGAGACCGAGGTCGAGGTCGCCTGGAGCCCCGAGTTCCTGCAGGAGGGCTTCGCGGTCGAGGACGTACTGCGGCCCAACCGGATCGTGTTCGGGGTCAAGAGCGACTGGTCGCGCAGCCTGCTCTACTCCGCCCACAAGGGCGTGTTCGAGCTGGCCGCCGCCGAGGACCGCGAGGTGCCGGTGGTGGTCTGTGACTTCGCCACCGCGGAGCTGGTGAAGGTCGCCGCGAACGCGTTCCTGGCCACCAAGATCTCGTTCATCAACGCGATGGCCGACGTCTGCGAGGCGACCAGCGCCGACGTCACCCTGCTGGCCAAGGCGATCGGGTACGACGACCGGATCGGCAACAAGTTCCTGCGCGCCGGCATCGGCTTCGGTGGGGGCTGTCTGCCCAAGGACATCCGCGCCTTCCAGGCCCGCGCCTCCGAGTTGGGCATCGGTGAGGCGCTGCGCTTCCTGCACGAGGTGGATCTGATCAACCAGCGCCGGCGTACCCGGGTCGTGACGATCGCGGCGCAGATGCTCGACCGCCCCTCCACCCCGGCCGGTCCGGACCTGTCCGGCATGAAGATCGCGGTGCTCGGTGCGGCCTTCAAGCCCAACTCCGACGATGTACGGGACTCCCCCGCGCTCGCCGTGGCCGCCATGCTCGCCAACGCGGGCGCGGAAGTGGCCGTGTACGACCCGGAGGGCATGGAGAACGCCCGCCGCGACCTGCCCACCGTGACGTACTCCCGCAGCCTCGCCGACGCGGTCGACAACGCCGAGCTCGTGTGCGTACTGACCGCGTGGGAGGAGTTCCGGCACGCCGACCCGTCCACGCTGGGCGAGCGGGTCGCCGGAAAGCGCGTGATCGACGGCATGAACTGCCTGGACTCGAGCATGTGGATGGCGGCCGGCTGGGAGTACCGCGGCATGGGCCGCCCGCTCATGTAGTTCGGTACCACCGCTAGTCAGACGTCAAGGGGCGCCGGCCGGATGGCCGGCGCCCCTTCGTCGTACTCGGAACGGGCCAGTCAGAGGAGGGTCAGGCCGTACGCCGAGAGGATCTCGGCGAGCGGCTGGAAGAACAGCTCGCCGCCGCTGGAGCAGTTCCCGCTCCCGCCGACCACGATGCCGATCGCCTTGTCGCCGGAGTAGACCGGCGCGCCGCTGTCGCCGGCCTCGGTGCAGATGTTCGCGCTGCCGAGCCCGTACACGGTGCCCTCGGGGTAGTTCACGGTCTGGTTCAGCCCGGTCACCGTGCCGCAGTGCACGCCGGTGACGCGGCTGACAATGCAGACCGTCGCGCCGACGGTCGCCGTACCGACGCCGGTGATCTTGATGACTCCGCCGGAATGGATGATGCCGGGCTGCGGGTCCCAGTAGTCCGGGTCGGCGATCTGGATCAGCCCGTAGTCGTTCCCGGGGAAGCTGGACCCGGTGGTCGAGCCGAGGTAGTGCCCGCCGATGTACCAGTCGGACGCCGCCGAGGTGCAGTGGCCGGCGGTGATCACGTAGTAGTTCGGGCCGCTGTAGGCGAGGTACGAGGCGATGCAGTGGTAACCGCTGCCGCTGGTCATGTCCTCACCGGCATGCAGCGGTGGAGCCGTCCTGATCCGACCGGCCGAGGTGCCTGCGTCGGCCGCCTGTGCGGCGGTCGGTACCAGCAGGCTGCCGAGGGCCAGGACGGCCAGCATCAACAGCCGGAGGGTGGAACGCGCAGAGGACATGCGGTTCTCCTGGATTGACGGGCGCGGGAGCTGCTGCCGCGCGGCTGATGTCGAGTGGGGCTACTTCGAGTGGGGCGACCGGGCGAGCCGACTGCGAGCGGGGTGACCGCCGAGCGCGAGTCGGACAACGACGGACATAAAACCTTTGTACGGCCAGACTGCGCCCAGGCAAAGAGTCGCGTGAACTTTTGTCAACTGTCGGTACACGCATCCCTACCGGTCGACGCGGCCCGGGCCGCGGGAGCACCCGGCCGCGGGAGTCGATCACGGCCGCGGGAGATCCATCACGGCCGCGTAGCCGGGCCGATCCGGGGCACGATTGACCTATGGCACGAGGCATCCCGGAGACGATCGAGCGGGTCCTGCGGTACCAGACCTGGGCAGTGGTCGGGCTGACCGGCAACCCCAGCCGGCCCGCCCTCGGAGTGGCGCGCTTCCTCGCGCAACGCGGCAAGACGGTCATCGCGATCAACCCCGCCGGTACATCGGTTGACGGGTGGCCCGGCTACCGGACGCTCGCCGAGGTCGACGTACCGATCGACGTGGTGGACATCTTCCGGCGGTCCGACTGCGCCGGCGCCCACGTGGACGAGGCCATCGCCGCCGGAGCCAAGGCGGTGTGGCTGCAACTCGACGTGATCGACGAAGCGGCTGCCGACCGTGCCGCCGCGGCCGGTCTGGACGTGGTGATGGATCACTGCCCGGCGATCGAGTGGGCGGCGCACGGCCGCGCGTCCTGATCCGGTACCCATCGCCCAACCGGGCCAGGTCGCTTGCGGCGGTGGGCGATCGGCCCTAGCTCGGCCCCATCAGAGATCACATCACGGGACAAGCACAAAGCTGCGCCCGAAGGCTACGAAGACCCGCTAGCAACACGCTCCGAGGCCGACCGAGGCTCGTTGCCCGCGCACCACGAAGCTTGTACCGGTCAGACGGGATCGGTGAACGAGATCGGCTTGCCGGTGGCGTGGGCATATGCGATCTCCCTGCTCGTGGACTCGCCGATATACCCGCCGGGGTTGACGACCAGAACCCGGTCAGCCAGATCGATCTTGCGCAGGTGGAGGGCGTCCAGCGCGGTCTTCTGCTCGTTGGTGATCAACTCGTCTGCTTCGCCTGGCGCGACGACGATGACACCGGCGAAGGTCAGATCACGGTTCGCCGCACGCATCTCGTCCACGAACCGGGCAGAGCCACAGATGCAGACAATCTCAGGTCGGTCGGGCACGGCCCAGTCCTTCGCCAGCTTCCTTCAGCAACACGGCAGCTTCCTTTGGACGCAGGCTCGTCCGCAACGCCGCGTCCTTGTCGGCGACCAGCTGCTCCAGCTCGTGCTGGTACACCCTCATCTGGTCCACCAGCTCCGGATCCGCGATGCCGAGCATCCGGACGGCGAGCAGGCCGGCATTGCGGGCTCCGCCCACCGACACGGTCGCGACCGGGACCCCGGCCGGCATCTGCACGATCGACAGCAGCGAGTCCAAGCCGTCGAGGTACTTCAGCGGCACCGGTACCCCGATGACCGGTAGCGGCGTGGCGGCGGCCACCATGCCGGGCAGGTGCGCCGCCCCACCCGCGCCAGCGATGATCACCCGCAGGCCACGGCCGGCCGCGTCCCCGGCGTAGTCGAGCATCCCCCGCGGCGTGCGGTGCGCGGACACCACCCGCGCCTCGTGCGGTACGCCGAACTCATCCAACGCCTCGACGGCGGCCCGCATGACCGGCCAGTCGGAGTCGCTGCCCATGATGACTCCGACCAGCGGAGTCGTCGTGTCCGTCACCTGGTCTCCTTGTTCGCGACTGCGCGGCTCCGCTTCTTGTTCGTGAGTTCGGGGCTCCGCTTCGCTGCACTCCTCCCGCTCACGCACCCTCCCGGAGCCAGCGCGCCGCCCGCCGGGCGCGCTCCCGGACCTGATCGGGATCATCGCCCAGCACGGTCACGTGGCCGATCTTGCGGCCCGGCCGGATCTGCTTGCCATACAGGTGTACGCGCGCGCCCGGATCGGCCGCGAACAGGTGGTGCAGCCGCTCGTCCACCGACCTGCCACCGGTGGGACCGCCGAGTACGTTCGCCATGCACACCACCGGCGCGGTGACCGCGGTGTCCCCGAGCGGATAGTCCAGTACCGCGCGCAGGTGCTGCTCGAACTGCGAGGTACGCGCGCCCTCGATCGTCCAGTGCGCCGAGTTGTGCGGTCGCATGGCGAGTTCGTTGATCAGCAGTCCGGCCGGAGTCTCGAACAGCTCGACCGCGAGCATGCCGACGACGCCCAGTTCGGTGGCGATCCGGATGCCGAGCTGCTGCGCCTGTACGGCCAGTTCCTCGGACAGGTTCGGCGCCGGCGCCAGTACCTCGACACAGATCCCGTCCACCTGCACGGTCTCCACGGTCGGGTACACCGCGACCTGCCCGAACGGTGACCGGGCCAGCGTGACGGCCAGCTCCCGGCGCAGCTCGACCCGCTCCTCGACGATCAGGGCGGTACCGGTGGCGACCAGGTCGGCCGCGGCCGCCTCGTCGGCGACCAGCCAGACTCCCTTGCCGTCGTACCCGCCGCGGACCGCTTTGACGATCACCGGCCAACCGGTCCGGTCCGGCGCACCCACGGCCGCGGCGAACCGGCTGATGTCGGCTGTCTCCCGTACCGGGGCCCAGCGCGGTACCGGCAGGCCCAGCCTGCCCAACTGCTCGCGCATCACCTGCTTGTCCTGCGCGCAGCGCAGCGCGTCCGGACCCGGGTACACGGTGAAGCCGTCCGCCACCAGCGCCCGGATGTGCTCGCCCGGTACGTGCTCGTGGTCGAACGTGATCACGTCACACCGCGAGCCGGTACCGCCAGCGGCCGAGTCACCGGCCGCGAAGGCGCGCAGCGCGGCCAGGTCGGTGTGGTGTCCGACCATCACGTCAGCGGCTACCAGTGCGGCCCCGTCGTCGGCTGATGCCGCCAGCACGCGAAGTGACTGGCCGAGCGCGATCGCCGCCTGATGCGTCATCCGGGCCAGCTGACCAGCGCCAACCATGCCGACCACCGGCAGACCGGTACGCGCGTCCATCGCCGCACAGCCTAAGTGGTGACCCGCGTGATCGCGCCGCGCCTGCCATCGCGGCAGTGGCAGCGCTGCGAACCGGGGTACGCATACGGCGTTGGCGGGCAATGCCCGCCAACGCCGAGAGTTGCGCTCTATGTTCGCCACCGGCCGACACGTCCTGTCAGCAACTGACGTCTGTATGCGGACCCGACCCCCGTACGCGCCTGACCTCGACTACGCCCCCGTGGCGGCACCCGCGGCCGGCCTACGCGCGACCGAGTCCGTCATGCTCAACGAGCGAGGTCCGCTAAGAGTTCGTATGCGGACGAAATTTCTTTTGGTAACTGTTCGATCCATACCCGCGGCCGCTCGACCGTGTCCGCCACCTCGGTCAACCGGAGCCCCAGCGCGCTCACCCGGCCGGACAGCGCGTCGTCGCGTACCACCAGTCCGACGCTGACCGCCGGAGACATCGCGGCGAAGGTCTCGCTGCCGGAGAAGGCACCGCGCAGGCATTCGCCCAGCGCCAGCCGGTGCAGGAGCCGGTCCCAGCCGAGTTGGCTGCCGGACTGCCACCCACCGCCGAGCGGCGGATCGGGCTCGGCCGCGGCGAGTTCCCCGGTGCGGGTTCCGCTGTCGGGTCCCGGGCCCTCCGTGCCCGCGCTCTCCCGGCCGCGGGTCCCGCTGGGCGCGATCTCCTGGTCACGCACAGTGCTGCCGGGGGGCGCGGCGAGCACCACCAGCAGCGCGTGGTGCACGGTCACCGGCAGACCGGACCGCTCCGCCTCCCGGTACACCTCGGCCAGCCGGGTCCGCAGGTAGGCCGGGCTGACCAGCCCGGTCAGCGGATCCTCGCAGGTCAACGACTGCACGGGTACCACGGCGGCATCCGCCCAGCACTCGGCGAACGCGCGTACCAGGGGCAGCGGCGGCGCGGCCGGTGGCAGCGTCCGGTACAGCGCGAACAGGTCGTCGAGTCCCTCCCGGAGACCGACACCGCCTTCCGCCCGGGCCTCGGCGAGCCGGCCGATGGCCGCGGCCGCGTCGGCACCGGACACGAGCGCCTCGGTGACGCCGTCCACCTCCGGCACCCACCAGTCCCGCGGGCAGGCCCAGCCGGCCGCGAGCGCGGCCGCGTGCCAGGCCCGTCGGATCTCCAACGGGTTCCGTGAGTCCGCTCCGCGGGCGCCGTCCCGCAGCCGGACAACGGTGCGATCCCGATCGAACTCCGACACTTGCCCTCCCCGTCGCACGCTGCCCCGGTCTGGCCCGCACATCGCCCGCGGCCGAGATGCTGCAAAAAGGACGACACCGGCCCGGTGCCATGACGCGGGTTGGCGATCACCGGTTGCCGGGAATCCGACAAACGTCGGAAAACCCGGCTCGGAGGTACCCGCACCCCGTTTACCCACCCCCCGCTCGTGACACATTGCTAGCACAACGGCACAATTCGCGACGAGTGGGCGCGGTCTGCCTGCTCGGGTGGCGCGTCCTCCTTGGTACTTCGCGCGTTAGTCATGGTGAAGCCGCAATTCCTCGACCACCTGTCCCGTCCGACCCCTCGACCAGCGCGGAGACATGAGCACCGAGCCTCACAACCCGGCCCTCCCGCCGACCAGCGGTCCCAGCGACGCCGAACTGATCACGCGCACCCGCGGTGGTGACACCGACGCGTACGGCGAGCTGTACCAGCGGCATGCGCAGGCTGCCCGCCGGCTCGCGTACACCCTGGTGCGTGGTTCGAATGACGCCGACGACCTGGTCGCCGAGGCGTTCGCCAAGGTCCTCGCGCAACTGCGCGGTGGGCACGGGCCGGATCTGGCCTTCCGGGCGTACCTGCTGACGAGCATGCGCAACGTGTTCCACGACCGGCTGCGCCGGGACAAGCGGCTGTCGCTCACCGATGACCTCAGCCAGTACGACCGGGGTGTGCCGTTCGTCGACACCGCGACCGACAAGCTCGAACAGTCGCTGGCCGCACGGGCGTTCGCCAAGCTCCCCGAGCGGTGGCAGACGGTCCTGTGGCACACCGAGGTCGAGGGCGAGAGCGCCGCTCAGGTGGCACCGCTGCTCGGACTGAGCCCGAACGGGGTTTCCGCGCTCGCGTACCGGGCCCGCGAGCGGCTGCGCCAGATGTACCTGCAGGAGCACATCAACGACACCGCCGACGTGAACTGCCAGTGGACCGCCGAGCGGCTCGGCGCCCGGGTCCGCGAGGGACTGTCGCCGCGGGAGCAGGCGCGGGTCGACGCGCACCTCAAGCAGTGCCAGCGTTGCCGGCTGCTGTACGTGGAGCTGGCCGAGGTCAACTCCGGCCTGCGCGGCGTGATCGCCCCGGTGGTGGTCGGTACGACCTGGGCGGCGTACCTGGGCCTCGGCGCCGCACCGAAGGGGGCACTGGCCGGCGCCGGTCTGCTGCCCTGGTGGCACCAGGTCACCGGCTGGGTGGCCAGCGGCTGGCACGCGGCCACCGGCGCGGCCGTGGCCGGCTGGCACGCGGTCACCGGAGCGGCCGTCGCCGGGTGGCACGCGGTCGCCGGCGCGCTCACACCCGGCGGGCAGACCGCGGCCGGCGCGGTCGGATCCGGCTGGCACGCGGTCTCCGGTGGCGTTGCCGCCGGTGGGCACGCCGCCCTCGGGGGCGCGAAGCACGCGGTGACCAAGCTCGGGGTGCGCAACGTCGTGGTCGGTGGCGGGCTGGGCGCGACCGCGCTGGTGGTAGCCGTCGCCTTCGCGCTGTCCCCACCGGAGCGGGGGATCCACGAGGTGGCGCCACCGCCGCCGGGAGCGACCAGGGGACCCACCACCGGCGCACCGGGCAACCCCGCGCCGGGCGCCTCACGGCCGACCCCGGCACCGTCGACCACCCCGGCACCGGGCGGATCCGGCAACGCGACACCGTCGTCGACCGCCGCGCAGCCTCCGGACGCACCCGGCGGCGAGTCCGGCAGTACGCCGCCGACGACGTCACCGCCTCCGGAACCGCCGGTGGAGCTGTCCGGGTACATCGTGATCCCACCCGCTGCCGGCGCCACCCTGTCGGCCGGCGGACTCGCCCGGGTGTCCATCGGGATCCAGCGGCGGGCGAGCGGCGCGCTGGTACCGGACCGGTACAACGACTGGCCCGGCGGCGGGAGCCTCGTCCTTTCCGTACGGCTTCCCTCCGGCGTCCAACTGGCCAGCGTCTCCGGCTCGCAGGGCTGGCTGTGCCTGCAGCAGTTGGGTGGCGCCCGTTGTACCCACGGCGCGATCGCGCCGGGCGAGACCACCACCACCACGCTGCTGCTGTTCGTGCACTCGACCGTGCACGGATCGGTCAGCTTCTCCGCGACCATCTCGGCGGGCGGCGAGAGCGCCAGCGCGACCTTCCGGGTACCGGTGAGCCCGCCGGCACATCAGCTAGCCAGCCCTCTGGACCGGCGTACCGGCGTGCGGTCGAGTGCCTGGCGGAAGTGGCCGTGGTTCCGGCACTGGTCCAGTCACCGCCGGCACGGGCGCGCACAACCGGTCTGGTGAACGGGGCTCCGCCGACCTCCACGGGCATCGCCGGACCGGACTTCCGGCGCTCGCCGGGGCGGGTTGGGTAGCCTGCACGGGATGGACGCCAGTCGGAAGAGCGAACCCTCAGGACCGGACCGGGCAACCGGTCGGGCTCCGCATCCCGTCCAGTGCCCCCGGTGGTGACCGGCGAGGCGCGGGCGTCCAGCGGTGACCGGCCGCCCGGGCTCTACACCCGGCTGCACGACCGGTTCTCCCACCTGTTCCACGAGCTGGCCAAGTTCGGCGTGGTGGGCGGGCTGACCTACCTGGTCGACCTGGGCACGTTCAATGTGTTCCTGCAGGTGCTCGACCTCGGGCCGCTGACTTCGAAGACGCTCTCCACCTCCATCGCCGCATCCCTCGCGTTCCTCGGCAACCGCTTCTGGACCTGGCGGCACCGCGTCTCCTCCGGGCTGACCCGGGAGTACTTCCTGTACTTCGTGTTCAACGCGGTGGGTCTGCTGATGTCCCTGCTGGTGCTCGGCTTCAGCCACTACATCCTCGGTGGCGTCTGGCCGGACACCTTCAAGAACGCGCTCGCCGACAACATCGCCGGCAACCTCGTCGGCATCTCGTTCGGCACGCTGTTCCGGTTCTGGTCGTACCGCCGCTGGGTGTTCCTGCCGCCGGACGCGCCGCCGGTCGATCCGACCACCGGCCTGCCCGAGTCGGACGAGGCGCGGCAGTCGGGCTGAAACCCACCCCGACGGCCACGCTGAGCAACGCCCGGAGGCCGGGGCCCGAACGGTTCGTGAGGTTGTCGGCACGCCAGGTATTACCGACCGTGATCTACCCCGCAGCCGGCCTGCCGGGCCGTCGGCGTACCTGCCCACCCCTTATGGTGGCTCGGTGCGTCTTGTCCGCCTCCTGCCCGATCGCTGGCACAAGCTCGCCGGCGAGGTGGCGAAATTCGGCATCGTCGGCCTGGTGAACACCGCTGTCGACTTCGCGGTCTTCAACCTCTTCCTGCCGATCGGCCCGCTCAAGGCCAACGTCTTCTCGACGGTGGCCGCCACCACCACGTCGTACGGGCTGAACCGGCACTGGACCTACAAGGACCGGGCCCGCGCCGGGGTACGCCGCGAGTACGTCCTGTTCTTCGTGTTCAACCTGATCGGCCTCGGTATCCAGCTGGCCGTACTGGGCATCGCGAAGTACGGCATCGGCTTCACCGAGCAGGACGACCGGGCCGCGCTGAACGTGGCCAAGGCGGTCGGTATCGCGGTCGGTACGGTGTTCCGGTTCATCACGTACCGCACCTTCGTGTTCCGCTCGGAGCCGGAGCCGGCGGGAGTACCGGCGGCGGCCGGTGCCGCGGCCAGCCTCGGCGTCACCACGGTCACCGATCCCGCCTGGGACGCGGCACCGACCGAGGCCACGTCCAGTCGCGGCTGACCGGGAAACACGGATGCGTCGGCTGTTCCGTTCCGGCGCGGTACCGGCATGACCGGCGACCGGGTGTCCGGCACGGGCGTACCGGCCGAGTGGTTCTACGAGGACCTCACCCCGGGCCGGGTGTTCGACCTGGGCGAGTCTGTGGTGGACCGGACCGAGATGGTGGCGTTCGCGCAGCGGTACGACCCGCAGTGGTACCACGTCGACCCGTCCCGGGCAGTGGCCAGCGACTATGGCGAACTGATCGCCAGTGGCTGGTACACCACCGGGTTGTTCATGCGGGCCTATGTGGACCGGGTGCTGTCCCGGACCGCGGCGGCCGCCTCGCCGGGGATCGAGGAACTGCGCTGGACCGCGCCGGTGTACGCCGGGGACCGCCTCGCCGGCCGGCTCGAGGTGCTGGACCGGACGCTGTCCAAATCGCGGCCGGGGCTCGGGACGGTACACCTGACCGGAGCGCTGCACCGGGTCGGTGGCGAGCACGGCCAGCCGGACGTCGACGTGCTGCGGTTGACGTTCCGTGGCTGGTTCGAACTGCGGGACCGCCCGACCGGCTGAGCGCCCGTACCTAGTGGTCCTCGATGCCGGTCGCGCCGCGGCGCTCCGCCTCATCGTCGACCAGCTGGTACAGCGTGCTCTGCACCTGCTCGACCCGCGGGATGTCGCGGAGCACGACCTGGCCCCGCTCGCCGGCGGACTCGACGGTCAGCGTGCCGAGGCCGAGCATCCGCTCGATCAGGTTGTGCTCGAACGACACGTCGTTGATCCGAGCCAGCGGGATGTCCCGGCCGGTGCGCGAGACCACCCCGGAGCGGAGCAGCACCCGGTGCGTGGTGAACACGTAGTGGGTGGTCACCCAGCGCAGGATCGGCCCGACCGTGAAGATCAGCAGTACCACGACGGCGAACGCGGCTATCCCGAGCTGGACCACCGGCCACGGCGAGACAGCGGCCAGGAACGAGCCGCCCGCCGCCACCACCAGCAGCACGAACACCGGCCAGATCAGCGCCTTCCAGTGCGGATGCAGGTGCAGCACGACCTCTTCGTCAGAGGCGAGCAGGTTGGTCGGGAAGCCCACGGTTGACCTCCTGGCGCGGAATCACGGCCGGCCGCGATCCCGCCGCCAGCGGACCAACGGTAGACGATCGGCCCCGGCGCCGGCGGGCAGCCACAACGCCGTCGCCGCCACCGGGGGCCTCGCCAACCCGGGTGCGCCGCCGGTTGCCTCGCGCGGGTTCAGCGCAGGTGCACGATGTCGCCGGCCGCGACCGTGGTGGGCCCGCCGCGCGCGTCGTCGACCACCAGCCGGCCGTCGCCGTCCACGTCCACCGCCGGCCCGGAAAGGTCCGTACCGTCCGGCAGCTGCACCCGTACCGTCCGGCCGACCGTGCCGGACCGGTCCAGGTACGCCGTGCGCAGCCCGCTGCGCTCCGCATCTCCCGCGGCCGCGACGAACCGGCCGTACCAGTCGGCCAGTCCGCGCAGCAGCGCCCGCAGCAGCGGGTCCCGGTCGGTACAGACCGAGCCGGCCAGCGCCAGCGAGGTGGTGTCCGGCCGGGGCAGCTCGTCCGGCCGCAGCGACACGTTGAGCCCGATGCCCAGCACGATCGCCGGCCCACCACCGCCGCCCTGGGTCGACCCGCCGGCCGCGCCACCGACACGCACCGGGCCAGGTACCGCCTCGGCCAGAATTCCGGCGCATTTGCGCAGGTCGGGCCCGATCAGAACGTCGTTCGGCCACTTCACCGCCGCGTCGATCTCGCCCAGTCCGCGTACCACGTCCACCAGCACCACGCCGGCGAGCAGCGGCAGCCATCCGTACCGGGCCGGGGACAGGTCCGGCCGGAGCAGCACGCTGCAGGCGATCCCGGCCCGGGGCGGTGACGTCCAGGTGCGGCCGAGTCGACCGCGGCCGGCCTGTTGCTGCTCGGCCACCAGCACCTGGCCCTCGGGCGCACCGGCGCGGGCCGCGGCGGCCAGATCGGCGTTGGTGGAGCCGGTCGCGGGCACCACCCGTACCGACGTCCACATCGAGCCTGGGCGTACCAAGGCGCGGGCCAGCGCCGCCTGGTGCAGGGGTGGCCGGTCAAGGTCGGTGTACGGCGAGATGCCCATCGCGGCCAGCCTACGGTGCCGGCCGGACCTGTACGTCGATACGATCCGGGGCGTGACCGCCCAGCCAGCACCGCCGGATCCCGGCCAGCCGAACGCCGACGCGCCCGACATCCACACCACCGCCGGCAAGATCGCCGACCTGATGCACCGGTACGACGAAGCGGTGCACGCCGGCTCTGCCCGCGCGGTGGAGAAGCAGCACGCGCGGGGGAAGAAGACCGCGCGGGAACGGATCGAGCTGCTGCTCGACGAAGGCTCGTTCACCGAGCTGGACGAGCTGGCCCGGCACCGGTCCACCAACTTCGGCATCGAGCGCACCCGGCCGTACGGGGACGGCGTGGTGACCGGGTACGGCACGGTCGACGGCCGGCCGGTGGCCGTGTTCAGCCAGGACTTCACCATCTTCGGCGGCTCGCTCGGCGAGGTGTACGGCGAGAAGATCCTCAAGGTGATGGACCTGGCCGCCAAGACCGGCTGCCCGGTGATCGGCATCAACGACGGCGGCGGCGCGCGGATCCAGGAAGGTGTGGTCGCGCTCGGCCTGTTCGGAGAGATCTTCTACCGGAACGTGAAGGCGTCCGGGGTGGTACCGCAGATCTCGCTGATCATGGGCCCGTGCGCGGGTGGCGCGGTGTACTCCCCCGCACTGACCGACTTCACCGTGATGGTCGACCAGACCTCACACATGTTCATCACCGGACCGGACGTGATCAAGACGGTGACCGGCGAGGACGTCGGCTTCGAGGATCTCGGCGGCGCGCGTACGCACAACACCAAGTCGGGCAACGCGCACTACATGGCGACCGACGAGGACGACGCGATCGACTACGTCAAGCAGCTCCTGTCGTACCTGCCGAGCAACAACCTGGACGAGCCACCGGTGTTCCCACCGGACGAGCCGGGGCCGATGGCGGTGACCGACACCGATCGGGAGCTCGACACGATCATCCCGGACTCGGCGAACCAGCCGTACGACATGCACACGGTCATCGAGCATGTACTCGACGACGGGGAGTTCTGCGAGGTACAGGCGCTGTTCGCGCAGAACATCGTGTGCGGGTTCGGTCGGATCGAGGGGCGCCCGGTCGGTGTGGTGGCGAACCAGCCGCTGCACTTCGCCGGCACGTTGAACATCGACGCGTCGGAGAAGGCGGCCCGCTTCGTCCGTACCTGCGACGCGTTCAACGTGCCGATCCTGACCTTCGTCGACGTACCCGGCTTCCTGCCCGGCGCCGACCAGGAGTGGAACGGCATCATCCGGCGCGGCGCGAAGCTGATCTACGCGTACGCCGAGGCCACCGTCCCGAAGGTCACCGTGATCACCCGCAAGGCCTATGGCGGCGCGTACGACGTGATGGGCTCCAAGCATCTCGGTGCCGACCTGAACTTCGCCTGGCCGACCGCGCAGATCGCGGTGATGGGGGCGCAGGGCGCGGTGAACATCCTGTACCGCCGGGATCTCGCCGCGAACGACGATCCGGAGTCGCGCCGGGCCGAGCTGATCACCGGGTACGAGGACACCCTGTGCAACCCGTACGTGGCGGCCGAGCGCGGGTACGTCGACTCGGTCATCCCGCCGTCGCAGACCCGGCTCGCGGTGACCCGGGGCCTGCGCGCGCTGCGCGGCAAGCGCGAGACCAACCCGCCGCGCAAGCACGGGAATGAACCTCTATGACGGAGGACCAGCGTCCACTACTTCGGGTGGTACGCGGGGAGCCGACCGCGGCGGAGCTCGCCGCGCTGGTGACCGTACTGGCCGCGCGGGCGGCGGCCGCCGCCGCGGTGACCGCGCCGGAACCGCCACGATCGCTGTGGCGGGACCGGGCCACCCTGGTACACGCGCCGCTGTTGCCCGGTCGTGGTGCCTGGCGCGCGTCCGGATTGCCGCGCTGACCAGAATGGCGCCATGACCGACTCGTCCCGACGTACCGAACCACGTGACCTGCGGCTGGTGCTCGCCTCGGCCAGCCCGGCCCGGCTGAAGACGCTCCGCGCCGCCGGCATCGAGCCGGAGGTACACGTCAGCGGGGTGGACGAGTCGGCGGTGAGCGCGCCGGGGGCGGCCGCGCTCTGCCGCGAGCTGGCCCGACGCAAGGCGCACGCGGTCGCGGACCGGCTCGGCGACAGGCCGGACACGCTGATCCTCGGCTGCGACTCGGTGCTGGAGTTCGACGGCGAGGTGTTCGGCAAGCCGGCCGACGCCGAGGACGCGGTGGCCCGCTGGAAGCGGATGCGCGGCCGGTCCGGGGTGCTGCACACCGGGCACTGCCTGATGCTCGCGGACGCCACCGCCGACGCGGTCGCCGCGACCACCGTGCGGTTCGCCGACATCTCCGATGCCGAGATCGCCGCGTACGTGGCCACCGGCGAGCCGCTGCAGGTGGCGGGCGCGTTCACCATCGACGGGATGGGTGGCCCATTCGTCATGGGCGTCGAGGGTGATCCGGGTACCGTGATCGGGCTGTCCCTGCCGCTGCTGCGCGAGTTGCTGGCCCGGCTGGGCGTACCGATCACCGACCTGTGGACGCGGAGGAGCAGCGGATGAGTCGCCGGCCGGTACCTGTCTCAGACGAGCTGCACGACTACCTGATCGCGCACGGCACGCCGCCGGACGAGATCGCCCAGGATCTCATGGACGAGACCGCCACGAAGCTGCCGGACGAGGCCGGTATGCAGGTCGCGCCGGACCAGGGCGCCTTCCTCACCATCCTGACCCGGCTGCTGAACGTGCGGCTGGCTGTCGAGATCGGTACGTTCACCGGCTACTCCGCCCTCTCGATCGCCCGCGGCATGTCCGACGGCGGGAAGCTGATCTGCTGCGACGTCAACGACGAGTGGACCTCGATCGGACGCCGGTACTGGGAACGGGCCGGCGTTGCCGACCGGATCGAGGTACGGCTCGGTGACGCCCGGGACACCCTGCGGGCGATGCCCGAGGAAGCCACCATCGACCTGACCTTCATCGACGCCGACAAGGTCGGCTACCTGACGTACTGGGAGCTGCTGGTGCCGCGGATGCGGCCCGGCGGGGTGTTGCTGGTGGACAACGTGTTCCAGCACGGCCAGGTGATCGAACCGGCCGTGATCAGCGCGAACGTGCGGGCGATCCGGGAGTTCAACGGCCGGGTGATCGCCGACGACCGGGTGGACGTGGTCATGCTGCCGATCGCCGACGGGCTGACGCTGGCCCGCCGCCGCTGAGCTCCGGCGCCGGTGAAAGCCGGCGCCTTCTGACGGCTCGACCACCCGCTCGGCCGGACGCCGCGCCGGCGGGTGTGCTACCGACCGGTCAAGAACCGGCCGCCACAATGCTGGCGTTAATCCCGGCAACGGTGCAAGGTACGTACGATCCTCGCCACCGGGGGCAGTACGGGTCATCGCGGACACGCGGGCTCACGCGCACCCGGCGGAGCGGACCGCGATCGACCCGAGCATCCGCCGACCGTCCGCGGCGAGCACCACGCGGCCAGGCCGGTACAACCGGAACGGAGCACGATGACCACGACCGATGCCCGGCCGCCCCGGCCCGGGCCGGACCCGGGGCCGGACGCCCTAGCGACCCCCACCGGGCCGGTGGACGGCACCGGGACCCGCGACTCAGGACAACCCAGCGCGCTGCGCCGTGCCGCCAGTGCCGGCGGACCACTCCAGGCGTGGCTCTTCCTCGCCCCCTCGGTGGTCGTGTTCGTGCTGTTCATCGGCTGGCCGCTGGGCCGGTCGATCTACCTCTCCACGCACGGAAACGACATCTTCGGCGGTGCCACCGCGTTCGTCGGGCTGGACAACTTCCGGGAGATGTTCTCCTCCGACGCGTTCGGCAAGGTACTGACCACCACCGCGCTGTTCACGCTGTTCACGGTGATCCCCGGCGTGCTCGGCGCACTGCTCGTGGTGCTCCTGCTGGAGGCGCACATCCGGGGCATCCGGCTGTTCCGTACCGCGTTCGCGCTGCCGTTCGCGTTCAGCGTGGCCACCGCCTCGGTGGTGTTCGCGGTCATCTACAACCCGGCCATCGGGGTGGCCAACGGCCTGCTCGGCCAGCTCGGCGTGGACCGGGTCAACTGGCTGACCGATCCGTCCAAGGCGCTGCCCGCGGTCGCGGTCATGACGGTCTGGATGAACCTCGGGTACAACGTGCTGGTCCTGTCCGCCGGGGTCGGCGCGATCCCGCAGGAGATCGTCGAAGCGGCCCGGCTGGACGGGGCGACGGGGGTACGGCTGGCCCGCTCGATCACCATCCCGATGCTCTCGCCGCAGCTGTTCTTCCTGATCGTCGTCTCGACGATCCAGTCGCTGCAGAGCTTCGGACAGATCCACATCCTGACCAAGGGCGGTCCGGACGGCGCCACCACGACCCTCGTGTACTCGATCTACCTGAAGGCGTTCGCGTTCGGCTCCTCGGACTTCGGGGCCGCCAGCGCACAGGCGATCGTGCTGCTGCTGATCGTGCTCGCCTGTACCGCGGTCCAGTTCGGAGTCCTCGAGCGGAGGGTGCACTACCGGTGAACCAGCCAGTCGCCACAGCGCCGGCACCCGCCGGCCACCAGCCCTCCACCGGCCGCCCGCGGCCCACCCGCCGGTTGTCCCCCGGCCGGATCATCACGTACGCGGTGCTGATTCTGGCCGCGATCCCGGTCATCTTCCCGCTGTACTACGCGTTCGTCGGCGCCGTGATGGGGCCGGGCGACCTCGCCTCGTACCCACCGGCGATCTGGCCGAGCTCGCTGAACCCGTTCGCGGACCGGCACTTCGCGCTGCACCCGCAGAACCTGGCCGGGGTGTTCGACTCGATCCCGCTGGGCCGGCAGTACCTCAACTCGGCGATCCAGTCCGGCGTCATCACGATCTCCCAACTGGTGACCAGCGTGCTCGCCGCGTACGCCTTCGCGTTCCTGCGGATGTGGGCGCGGGCGTTCACATTCGCGCTGTTCCTGGCCACGCTGATGGTGCCGTGGGAAGCGATCATCATCCCGAACTACCTGACCATCTCCGACTGGGGCCTGGCCAACACGTACGCCGGACTGGTTCTGCCGTTCCTCGCCAACGCGTTCGGCATCTTCCTGCTGCGCCAGTCGTTCCTGCAGTTCCCCACCGAACTGCGCGACGCCGCGGTGGTGGACGGCTGCGGTCACCTGCGGTTCCTGTGGCGGGTGCTGGTACCGCTGTCCCGGCCGTCGATCGCGGCGGTCGGCGTGTACGTGTTCCTGTCCGCCTGGAACCAGTTCTTCTGGCCGCTGATCATCACGCGGGACGCGCAGATGCAGACCCTGCAGATCGGCATCACCCAGCTCCAGGACGCCGAGGCGGCCGATCCGGGACTCATCCTCGCCGGCGTGGCACTGTCGCTGCTGCCGACGCTCGCGATCGTCATATTCGGGCAGCGCTACATCGTCCGCGGGCTGACCGCGGGCGCGCTGCGCTGACTGTACTTACGCGCACGGCTTGTCCGGTCGTGGTGCAAGCACCCCGACCGGACCGCCGTCATCGAAATGGGAGGAGCACGAATGGCACAGCACCAAGCCGGGCCGCGGGCGGGACGGGGCCGTGGGCTACGCGCCCTCGCGGTCATCGCCGCACTGGCCACCGTCGGCGCGTTGGCGGCCTGTGGTGACGACAGCGGCAGCGGGTCGTCCGGTACCAACGACGCCCCCGGCAAGGACGCCTTGTCCAAGGCCAACGGCGTGGTGAACGTCGAGTTCTGGCATGGCATGAAGGGCGCCAACGGGGACGCGGTCAACGCGCTGGTGACGGCCTTCAACGACCAGCACAAGGGCAAGATCAAGGTCACCGCGAGCTACCAGGGCGACTACGACACCACGATCGCCAAGTACAAGGCCGCGGTACAGCAGAAGCACACCCCCGAGCTGGTACAGATCTACGACATCGGCAGCCGCTTCATGATCGACTCGAAGCAGACCGTACCGATGTACAAGTTCATCGACCGCGACAAGTGGGACGACAGCGTCATCGAGCCGAACATCGCGAACTACTACTCGATCGACGGCAACCTGCAGTCCATGCCGTTCAACTCGTCGATGCCGCTGCTGTACATCAACAAGGAAGCGTTCGTCAAGGCTGGGCTGGACCCGACCAAGCCGCCCACCACGCTGGACGAGATCGCGGCCGCGGCCAAGAGGCTGACCATCCGCGACTCCGGCGGCAAGGTGAAGCAGTACGGCTTCGGCGCGGCGATCTACGGCTGGTTCCTCGAGCAGATGCTCGCGCAGGCCGGCCAGGAGTACTGCGACAAGGGCAACGGCCGCAAGGATCTGGCCAGCAAGGTGCAGTTCGACTCCGAGCAGGGCATCAAGATCGCGCAGTGGTGGACCGACCTGGTCAAGGCCGGGTACGCGGCGAACACCGGCCGTAAGACCGATGACGCCCAGGCGGCGTTCAAGAGCGGCACGATCGCCATGCACCTGGAGTCGACCGGCTCGCTGCGCGGGTACACCGAGGCGGCCAAGGGCAAGTTCACCGTGATGACCGCGCCGTTCCCGAAGTTCGACAGCTCGTCCTCGGGTGGGCCGATCATCGGTGGCGCCAGCCTGTGGATCGACGCGGTCGGGCACACCGACGCGGAGAAGCGCGCCTCCTGGGAGTTCGCCAGCTTCGCCGCCTCGGCTGCGCAGCAGGCCGCCTGGCATGTCGGGACCGGTTACTTCCCGATCAACAAGAACGCGCTGGACGAGGACACCGACAAGAAGTGGGTAGCCGAGTTCCCGCAGTTCCAGACCGCGATCGACCAGTTGCATTCGACCAAGCCGTCCACCGCGTCGGCCGGCTGCATCCTCGGCGTCATGCCGCAGGCCCGGCAGGCCGCGGAGAACGGGCTGGAGAAGGCGATCACCGGTGGTGCCGCACCGGACGCGGCCATGAAGGAAGCCGCCAAGGCGATCCAGCCGCAGATCGACAACTACAACAAGGCCGTCAAGTAGCGGCCGTCAGGTCGAGGCCGTCAGGTAAGGCCATCAAGTAGCGGCCGTCAGGCAACCGACGGCTTGATCATCCGGCGGGTCGGGGCGGAGCGCCCCGGCCCGCCGAGTCGTCTGTACCGGCCCGGCCAGCCTGGGTACGGCCGGCCGCGCGGGCCGGGCCTAGACTCCACCCCGAACCGTCGGGAGGGAGCCGTACCGTGCGCAAGGTCCTCATCGCGAACCGCGGGGAGATCACCGTACGAGTGATCCGCGCCTGCCGGGACGCCGGTCTCGGCAGCGTCGCCGTGTACGCCGACAGCGACCGGGACGCGCCGCACGCCCGGCTCGCCGACGAGGCGTACGCGCTGCACGGGGACACCTCCGCGGACACGTACCTGCGCATCGACAAGCTGATCGAGGTCGGCCCGGCAGTCCGGCGCGGACGCCGTACACCCGGGCTACGGTTTTCTGGCCGAGAACGCGGAGTTCGCCGAGGCGGTCGAGCAGGCGGGCCTCACCTGGATCGGGCCGAGCCCGCAGTCGATCCGCGACCTCGGCGACAAGGTGACCGCGCGGCACATCGCCACCCGCGCCGGCGCCCCCCTGGTGCCCGGCACCTCCGACCCGGTCAAGGGCCCGGAGGAAGTGACCGCGTTCGCCGAGGAGCACGGCCTGCCGGTCGCCATCAAGGCCGCCTTCGGTGGCGGTGGGCGGGGCCTCAAGGTCGCCCGCGAGCTGGCCGAGATCCCCGAGTTGTACGCGAGCGCGGTGCGTGAGGCGCAGGCCGCGTTCGGCCGCGGCGAGTGCTTCGTCGAGCGGTACCTGGACAAGCCCCGGCACGTCGAGGCGCAGGTACTCGCCGACCTGCACGGCAACGTCGTGGTCGTCGGTACCCGCGACTGCTCGCTGCAGCGACGGCATCAGAAGCTGGTGGAGGAGGCCCCCGCGCCGTTCCTCACCGACGAGCAGCGCGGCACCATCCACTCCGCGGCGAAGGCGATCTGCAAGGAGGCCGGCTACTACGGCGCCGGTACCGTCGAGTTCCTCGTCGGGGCGGACGGCTCGATCTCGTTCCTCGAGGTCAACACCCGGCTGCAGGTCGAGCACCCGGTCAGCGAGGAGACCGCCGGCATCGACCTGGTCCGCGAGCAGTTCCGCATCGCCGACGGCGAGAAGCTGCGGTTCGACAGCGATCCGGAGCCGCGCGGGCACTCGATCGAGTTCCGGATCAACGGCGAGGACCCCGGTCGCAACTTCCTGCCCGCGCCCGGCGCGGTCACCGTCTTCACGCTGCCCTCGGGCCCGGGGGTACGGGTCGACGCCGGCGTCGAGGCGGGCACCGTGGTCAGCGGCAACTTCGACTCGCTGCTTGCCAAGGTGATCGTCACCGGGGAGACCCGGCAGCAGGCGATCGAGCGGGCCCGGCGCGCGCTGGACGAGATGGTGGTCGACGGGATGGCCACCGCGCTGCCGTTCCACCGCGCGGTACTGCGCGATCCGGCGTTCGCGCCGGCCGACCCGCACGAGGCGTTCACCGTGCACACCCGGTGGATCGAGACCGAGTGGGCCGGCGGAGTGGAACCGTTCACCGCCGCGGCCGACGCCGCCGAGCCGGAGGCGCGGGAGACCGTGGTCGTCGAGGTGGGCGGCAAGCGGCTGGAGGTGTCGCTGCCGGCCGGGCTCGGCGCGGTCGGTGGCGCGGTGGCCGGCGCCGCCGGCGAGCGGGCGGCGCGACCCAAGCGCGGCGGTGGCAAGCAGGCCGCCGGCGCCGGCGGCGACGCGCTGACCAGCCCGATGCAGGGCACCATCGTGAAGATCGCGGTCGAGGAGGGCCAGCAGGTCGCCGAGGGCGAACTGGTGGTCGTACTCGAGGCGATGAAGATGGAGCAGCCGCTGAGCGCGCACAAGGCCGGTACGGTCACGAACCTCGGCTCCGCCGTCGGCGACGTGGTCACCTCCGGCGCCACCATCTGCGAGATCAAAGACTGACCGGCGGCCGCCGCGCCCACGGTTCCTTCGGCTTGCCAGGTGAGGGGCGCCAGCGGCGGGCTGCTGCTACTCGAACTCGTGCTGCATGAGTTGGCGGGCGGCCTCGGTGAGCGATCCGGCCAGCGACGGATAGATCGTGATCGTCTGGGCGAGCTGCTGTACCGACAGGTGATTCTCGATCGCCAGCGCGATCGGCAGGATCAGCTCGCTCGCCTTCGGCGCCACCACCACCCCGCCGACGACCAGCCCGGATGCCGGCCGGCAGTACAACTTGACGAAACCGTCGGTGAGGCCGGCCATCTTCGCCCGCGCGTTGCCGGCCAGCGGCAGCATCACCGAGCGGGCCGGTACCCGGCCGGAGTCCACGGCGTCCTGGGACACCCCGACCGTGGCCAGTTCCGGATCGGTGAACACGTTCGCGGACACGGTCTGCAGCCGCAGCGGTTGTACCGCTTCGCCCAGCGCGTGCCACATCGCGATCCGGCCCTGCATGCCGGCCACCGAAGCGAGCATCTGCACACCGGTACAGTCGCCGGCCGCGTACACCCCGGGCACACCGGTACGGGACACCCGATCCACCGTGATGAAGCCGCCCCGGTCGAGTTGTACGTCGTAATGCTCCAGGCCCAGATCGGCCGTGTTCGGCACCGAGCCGACCGTCATCAGCGCGTGGCTGCCCTCCAGCATGCGGCCGTCGCTCAGCTCGACCAGCACCCCGTCGGCGGTACGGCTCACCGCGTTCGCGCGGGAGTTGGACAGGATCGTCATGCCGCGGTTGCGGAACACGGTCTCGATCGCGGTAGCCGCGTCCGTGTCCTCGTGCGGCATCACCCGGTCCCGGCTGGACACCAGCGTGACGTCCACTCCCATGGCCAGGTACGCGCTGGCGAACTCGGCGCCGGTGACGCCGGAGCCGACCACGATCAGCCGCTCGGGCAGCCGGTCGAAGTCGTACACCTGCCGCCAGGTCAGGATCCGTTCACCGTCCGGCTGGGCGCTGGCCAGGATCCGCGGAGTCGCGCCGGTGGCGAGCAGCACCACGTCGGCGTCGGTCTGGTACGCCGAGCCCTCGGTGGGCGTCACGTCGACCCGGTGCCGGCGGCCCTGGCCGGTGTCCGCCGCCAGCCGGGCGATCCCGGCCACCACCTCCACGCCGGCCTTGACCAGCTTGGTGTGGATGTCCTCGGACTGCCGCGCGGCGAGCGACTTGACCCGGTCGTGCACGGCGACCGCGTCGATCTGGACCGCGGCCAGCCCACCGGTACGCACGCCGAGCGTCTCCGCGCCGCGGAACGCGGTCACCACGTCGGAGGAGGCGATGAACGTCTTACTCGGCACGCAGTCGGACAGCACGCACGCGCCGCCGGCGCCGTCCCGCTCGATCAGCGCGACCTCGGCGCCGAGTTGCGCTCCAACGAGCGCGGCCTCGTACCCGGCCGGTCCACCCCCGATGATCACGATTCGGTACACCTGACTGGTCCACCTGCCCTTTGTTCGGTTTCACGCCTGTGCGGACACATCCGCGTCCGCTGGCATTGTCCCCCGTGGACCATTGGCCGACACCTGAACCCGGTACCAAGCCGGACCCACCGGACAACCGTCGCCGCCGCCGGAACCTCGCCCGCGCGGGGATTACCGGCCGGAAGCTTCGTGGCGTCCGGTATGCGAGCGTGCGATTGGCGGCTATCGTGCTCGCGTGCCGACGTACGCCGCTTACGGCTCGAATCTCGATCCCGCGCTCATGCGCGAACGCTGCCCGCACTCCCCGCTGGTCGGGACCGGCTGGCTGGAGGGCTGGCGGCTGACGTTCGCCGGATCCGAGCTGGGCTGGCAGGACGGACCGCTCGCCACGGTGGTCGAGGACCCCGGTTGCCGGGTGTTCGTCGTGCTGTACGACCTGCACATGTTCGACGAAGCCGCGCTGGACCGGTGGGAGGGCGCGGTCTCCGGCCTGTACCGCAAGCTCCGGGTCCGGGTCGCCACCCTGGAGGGCGACGTGACGGCCTGGATCTATGTACTGACCGCGTACGAGGGCGGCATGCCGAGCGCCCTGCACCTGCGGATGATCGCGGACGCGGCCGAGGCCGCCGGTGCCCCGGACGACTACATCGCCGAGCTGCGTTCCCGACCCGCGCTGGACGGCTGACCGCCCGTCCGCGGGTCAGCCCCGCGGCGGGACCGGCGCGGCTGCCAGCACGGGCCACTCGTAGGTGTCCGCGCGGTACGCCGCGTGCATCCCGACCGACTCGTACAACTGGAACGCGCCGGTCGGATTTCCGGTGTCCGCGCCGAGCCCGACCCAGCGCCGGCCGGCCGCGGCGTACACCGCGAACGCGTACCGCAGCAGCAGCGTGGCCAGGCCGCGGCCGCGGTACCGCGGGCGTACCGCCAGGTTGCGGATCCAGCCACCGCCGTCCGACCGCGCCTGATCGGACGACTGGACGATCCCGGCCGCCCGCCCGTCCACCTCGGCGATCCACCACTGGTCGTACGGCGTGCTCGGGTCGCCCTGTACCCGGGCCCACCAGCCGTCGAAGCCGGTGTCGTGGAAGTCCGGCAGCTCGGCGAACGCATCCCCGATGACCTGGTAGAACTCGCGCAGGTCGGACTCGTCGGACGGGTCGACGGTACGGATCCGCACCCATGGCGGGATCTGCGGGGACGGCTCGTCACCGGTCAGGTCGCGGTGCATCCGGGCGTACCGCCGGTCCAGCTGCCCGCCCGCGGCTCTGATCACGGCCACCATGCCCGGCTCGGCCTCCACCGCACCCGCCCGCGCGATCACCTGATCCCGTCCGGCCGCGGCGGCCCGTTCGGCGACCCGGTCCAGCAGTAGCCGCATCAGCGGGGCGTACAGATCGTCACCGGTGGACGGGTGGACCAGGATCTCGACGTCCTCCCGGTCGCCCCCGTGCGCGTTCTCGACGAACGCCCAGCCGACCAGCTCCGACCCGGAGTACACCAGCCATTCGTCGATCTCAGGGTCGTGGTTGGCGCTGCCCTGGACCGCCTGGACGTCCTCGATGCTGAAGTCCGGATAACCCAGGACCGCGGTGTCGTGTTCCCGCACCATCGCCAGGATCGCCCCGGCGTCGCGGGTGCTGGGCCGGCGCATCGTGTACCCGGCCGGGAGAAGGCTTGTCACGAGGAGTAAGCGTCCGTGCTCCCGCCGGGCGGTGTCCACCGGTTTTGTTCACCAGGCCGGTACGGCGAGTCGCCGGCGACCCGTCCGATACCGCATCGTGACCGGACCGTGTCGACGCGACCTGAAACCGCGGCGCCGTTCCGCCCGTCTGATCGGCCGACACGGGAGGTAACCATGGGACCTGCAGGGTGGGGACGCGGCCGGATCCGCGCGATCGCGCTGGTGGCGGGCATTGTCGGAATCGTGGCGGTCGGTACCGCCGGCTGCTCCAGCGGGGGCGACGAGCACAGCAGTTCAGGCGCCCCGGCGGCACAGGAGAAGGGGGACCCGGCCGGCGACAGCGGGGTACCGGGCGGAGCGACGCGGCAGGCCGGCAACCCGTTACCGGACCGTCAGGTGGAGACCTCGCAACAGTCGGTGGTGTACACCGGCACGCTGGACGTACGCGTCGACGATGTGGCCGCCGCCGCGAACCAGGCCGGTGCGCTGGTGACCGGCGCGGGCGGCGTGATCGCCGGCGACACCCGGCAGACCAGCACCAGCCGGTCCACCGCCGACCTGGTGCTGCGGGTACCCGGTCCGAAGTTCGCCGACACCGTGAACCGGCTCGGCAAGCTGGGGCACGAAATCCGTCGTGAGCTGTCCACCGAGGACGTGACCCAGGCCGTCGCCGACCTGGACAGCCGGATCACCAGCCAGAAGGCCAGCGTGACCAGGCTGCGCGGGTTGCTGTCCCGGGCCCAGAACATCTCCGACATCACCACGATCGAGACCGAGTTGGCGAACCGGGAGGCGGAACTGGAGTCGCTGCAGGCGCGCAGCCGGGTGCTCGAGGACCAGGTCGCCCTGTCCACGATCACGCTGCACCTGCTGACCAAGGGGGACTTCGCGGCACCGGTCGAGGAGCGCGGCTTCCTCGCCGGCCTGCGCGCCGGCTGGCACGGGTTCCTGGTGACGCTCAGCGGCGGACTCACCGCGTTCGGGGCGGTACTGCCGTTCCTGGTCGCACTGGCGATCCCGGCCGGTCTCATCTGGTGGTTCGCGCGCCGCCGCCGTTCCGTGGTGGTAGCCGCGCCGGCTACAGCCGCCACACCTGCACAGTCGGGCCCTCCGCCGGCAGGGTGACCGCGCCACCGGGCCCGACCGTCAGGTCGGGCGCACCGCCGTACAGGTTCCCGCCGCCGTCCCCGGTCAGCCCGAGGGCAGCGGCGGGCAGCCGTACCGGTTCGGCCGGGGCGCGTGCGGCCAGTACGAGCAGCCGCTCGGTCGGGTGTTCCCGCAGGTACACCAGGACGTCGTCGGCCACGTACGCCCAGCGCAGCCCGCCCCGGCGCAGCGCCACCCGCGCGTTGCGCAGCCCGATCAGCGCCCGGTACCGGTCGAACGTCACCCGGTCCCAGTCGGCCGGCCGGTGCCACGGCATCGGCCGGCGGCCGGCCTCACCGAACTCTCCCTCGAGCCCCAGCTCGTCGCCGGCGAACACCATCGGCGTACCGGGCATGGTGAACAGCAGCCCGGCGGCCACCTCCACCAGCGCCGGATCGCGTACCACGGTCCGGATGCGTGCGATGTCGTGCGAGCCGAGCAGGTTCCACGAGTTGGTCAGGCCGCGCCACGAGGTACCGGCCGCGAACGCGCGCATGGTCGCCACCACGGCCGCGCCGCCCAACCGGGGCACCGGCACCGGTACCCCGGGGAACGGCAGGTCCCGCTCCGGATCGCGCAGCCAGGTCCACAGTGGACGGGTGAAGCCGGCGTAGTTCATCATGCCCTGCCAGCCGTCCCCGGGCAGGTCGGTACCGCCGTCGTGACAGTGCTCCGCGACGAGCAGGGCGTCCGGGCGTACCGCGGTGACCGCGTCCCGGAGCAGCCGCGCGACCTCGTGGTTGAGATCGTCGCCGGCGCGCCGGCCGGTCATGTTCGCCACGTCCACCCGCCAGCCGTCCAGCCGGTACGGCTCGGCCAGCCATTTCCTGGCGATCGCGTCCGGGCCGGCCAGGAACCGGCGGCGCAGCTCGGGCGAGTGCCAGTTGAGCTTCGGCAGCGACTTCACGCCGAACCAGGATTCGTAGCCGTACTTGACGGCCGGGTCGAAATAGAACATGCCGCGCTCGACCGAGTCGCGCTTGCGGCGGGCGGTGGTGAACCACGGGTGGGTATGGCCGCAGTGGTTGGTGGTGAGGTCGCCGATCAGCCGCCAGCCGCGCGCGTGTACCGCGTCGGAGAGCCGGACCAGTGCCGCGTCCCCGCCGAGCAGCGGATCCACCGTGTCGAACGCGGACGCGTTGTACCGGTGGTTCGACGGTGCCGGGAAGACCGGGGTCAGGTAGAGGGTGTTGAACCCCAGTTCCGCGATGTGATCGAGCCGCTCGCGGATGCCGTCCAGGTCACCGCCGTACCAGTCCGCGGCGTATCGGGTGCCCGGCTGCGCCGGCCGCTCGTCCCAGCCGCGCGGCACCGCCCAGTCCGGGACCGGACGTGACGGCTCCTCAGTCGACTGCGCCCCGGTCGACTGCGCGAACCGGTCCGGGAAGATCTGGTACACGATCGCGTCGAGCGTCCAGTCCGGCGGCGGATCGTGCGCGACCAGCCGGAAATCGGTGGCGTCGGGCAGGTCGTGGCAGTACACCCCGGCCGCGGTGAGCCACCGGTACCCGCTCGGCCCGTCGAGCAGGAACCGGTAGTTCGTGACCGGGTTGCGTACCTCGAGCTCGACCCGCCACCAGGTGTCGCCGCGCGCCGCGCCCAGGCCGCGGTCGATCCGCCCGCGGGTGAAGTGCGGCTCGGCGTCCGGAGTGGTGCGCGCCCACAGCCTGCGCACCTGGGCCGACCGCGGCACCCGCACGAACACGGTGACCCGGTCACCGAGCTTCGGCGCGAGCTCGCTGACGTGGTACGCCGACCCGTCGTGGTGCGGCAGGTCGAGCAGGCTCATCCCTTGACGGCGCCGGCGGTCAGCCCGCCGACGATGTACCGCTGGAGGAACTGGAACACCACCACGGTCGGGATCGCGGTGAGCAGCGAGCCGGCGCAGAACATGCCGAAGTTGTCGTTCCGTTCGCCGGCGATCAGGCCGTACAGCCCGACCGCGAGGGTCTTGGAGTCCGGCTCGGTGAGGAACACGTTGGCGATCAGGAACTCGTTGATCGTGCCGATGAACACGAGCAACCCGACTACCGCGAGGATCGGCGCGACCAGCGGCAACAGGATCCGGAAGAAGATCTGCGCGTGGGTGGCCCCGTCCATCACCGCCGACTCGTCCAGTTCCTTCGGCAGCGTGTCGAAGAAGCCCTTCATCAGCCAGGTGTTCACGCCGAGCGCACCACCGAGGTACAGGATGATCAGGCTCCACGGGGTGTTGAAGCCGATGCCCGGCCAGTAGTCGGTGATCGTGGTGAACATGAGGAAGATCGTCACGATCGCCAGGAACTGCGGGAACATCTGCACGAGCAGCAGGCCGAGCAGGCCGGTACGCCGGCCGCGGAACCGGAACCGGCTGAACGAGTAGGCGGAGAGTGCGGAAAGAAAGACACTGCACACCGCTACGAGTAGCGCGATCAGCACCGAGTTGACGTACCACCGGCCGAAGTCGGTACGGGAGAACAGGTTCGTCAGGTTTTCCAGCGTCGCGCCGGACGGCAGCAGCGACGTCGAGTTGAGCGTGCCGAGCGGGTTCAGCGCGGCCGAGGCCACGAACACGATCGGGAACAGCGAGAACGCGACCGCGACGAGCCCGGCCAGGTGCCGCCAGCCGACCAGCCGGAACCAGCGGCCGGCCGACCTCCGCCCGGCCGGGGACGAGCCGCCCGACGAGCCCGGCGCCGCGCGGCCGGTGGACCGGCCGGTGGACCGGCCGCCGGTCGCGGACGAGGGAGCAGCCATCAGTTGACCTCCTCGAACGCGCGGGTACGCCGGAAGCTCACGGCGGAGATGATCGCCACGATCGCGAAGATGAACAGCGAGATGGCCGCGGCGAAGCCGTACTGCGAGCCCTGCCCACCGAACGCCAGCCGGTAGGTGTACGTGATGAGCAGGTCGGTCGCACCGGCGGTCGGGCTGTCCGCCGGGAACGGCCCACCCTCGGTGGTCAGGTAGATCGCGTTGAAGTTGTTGAAGTTGAACGCGAACGACGAGATCAGCACCGGGGACAGCGCGACCAGCAGCAGCGGCAGCGTGACCTGCCGGAACGCCTGCCACGGCTTGGCCCCGTCGACCGCGGCCGCCTCGGTCAGCTCCTTGGGGATCGCCTGCAGGGCACCGGTCGCGACCAGGAACATGTACGGGTAGCCGAGCCAGAGCTGCACCAGCAGTACCGCGATCCGCGCGGTCCAGGGCTCGCCGAACCAGTCGACGTGTACCCCGATCAGCCGGTTGAGCAGGCCGAAGTCGGTGTTGAACATGTCCCGCCAGACCAGCAGCATGGCGAAGCTCGGCATCGCGTACGGCAGCACCAGCAGCACCCGGTACGCCCGCCGGAACCGGAGCCGGTCGGAGTTCAGCGCGATCGCGAAGAACAGCCCGGCCACGAACGTCAGCAGTACCGAGCCGAGCGCGAACGCCAGGTTCCAGCCGAGGATGCCGGCGAAGTGCGTACGGATGGCCGGATCGGTGACCGCGGCGGTGAAGTTGCGCAGCCCGACGGTCACCTTCCAGCCCTGCGGCAGCCGCCCGCCGTCCGGGTCGACGAAGTAGCCGTGCTCGTCGTCGGCGCGCCAGACCCGGCCGGTACGGATCTCCCGGATGCAGCCGCACAGCTTCTCGTACTGCCTGGCCGCCTCACCCTGGTACGCCCGGGACAAGCCCTGCGACCGGATCGCGCCGTTGTCCACCGGTACCGCGAGCTTGGTGATGTCGTCGCTGCGGGCGCTGGCCTGTCCGACCGTCAGCACGGTGTACCCGCGGACAGCCGTGATCCGGCCGCCGAGGCCGCGGGTGACGTCACCGGCGTCCAGCTCGTGCAGCCCGGTCGCGTCTCCGGCGTACGGCTGATGACTGTCCGGATCGGTCAGCAGGAACACGATCGGGCCGGTGGCCGGATCGCCGGTGGTACCGATGGACAACTGGTACTCGGTCGACCCCGGTACCCGCTGCACGGACGCGACCTCGACCGCGGTGATCGCCTCCGCCTTGGTACCGCGGTGCCCGTCGCCGAAGTTGGTGAACGCCGTGCTCACCGTGTACAGCACCGGGAAGATCTGGAACACGATCAGGAACACGGTGCCCGGGATCAGGTACTTGGCCGCGATCCGCCGCGGCGACAGGTACACCCAGAAGATCGCGGCCGTGGCTGCGGCCAGGATGCCCAGGCCGATCCAGCTCTCGTTGTCGATCAGCGGGAAGGCGCCCCAGATCGCGATGGCGGCGGTGAGGCCGAGCAGCAGGATCTTGACGAGTTGGCCGGCGGCGAACCGGGTGCCGGGCAAAGCCCGGCCGCCGTCCGGCGGCCGGGCACCCGGCGGCGCGCTGGGCGCCGCCTCAACGTCTGTGACCATCGGAGGAGCTCAGGTCACTACTTGATCTGGCCGGAGATCGCCTTGGCCGCCGCCGCCACACTCTTCGTCGGGTCGGCCCCGCCGACCACCGCGGCTTCGGCCTTGCCGAACGGGTCCCAGATGGACGCCATCTCCGGGATCGCGGGCAGGATCACCCCGTCCTTGCCGGCCGCGAGGAACTTCTCCACGTCCGGGTCGGAGCTCTTGACCTTGTCCAGCGCGGCGGTCAGCGCCGGCGGCCGGGGCTCGGCCTGGTACAGCGCGACAGCCAGGTCCGGCGCGGTCAGGTAGTTGGTGACGAACTCCTGCGCGACGGCCTTGTTCTTGCCCTTGCTGGCCACGTAGAACGCCTGCACGCCGACGAACGGCTGGGCCGGCTTGCCACCCGCGAAGCCCGGTACCGGGGTGATGTCGTACTTGATGCCGGCCTTCTTGATGTCCGTGAGCGCCCACGGGCCGGAGATCAGGAACGGGGTCTTCTTCGCGGTGAACGTGGCGATCGCGTTGGTGTCGCTGATCGAACGCTTGAGCGCGCCGGCACCCTTCTCGCCGAGCGCCCGGATCTTGGTGAACGCGGCCACCGAGCCGGGCTTGCCCACGCCGAGGTCGGCCGGGTCGTAGTCGCCGTTGGGCTTCTGCCCGAACAGGTAACCGCCACCCGAGGTGTACAGCGGGTAGATGTGGTACGCGTCGCCGTTCTGCCCGACCTGCAGGGCCATCGGCGCGGTGACCTTCTTCTGCGCCTTGAGCTGGTTGCCCTGCTTGACGAGATCCTCGATGGTGGCCGGCGCGTCCGGGGCCAGTTCGGTGTTGCGGATCAGCGCGATGTTCTCCACCGCGTATGGCACCCCGTAGACCTGGCCGTTGAAGGTCACGCCCTTGATCGCGGTCTCGTTGAAGCCGGACTTCTGCTCGTCGGAGAGCTGGATCGGGTCGATGGCCCCGTTCTGTACGAGGTTGCCGATCCAGTCGTGCGCGCCGACCACGATGTCCGGGCCCTTGCCGGCCTGGGAGGCGGTGACGTAGTTGGTCTGCAGGTCCTTGGACACCGCCTGGACCTTCACGGTCACGCCGTTGTCCCGGCCGAACTCCTCGGCGAACGGCTTGAGCGCTGCGGTGCGCTTGTCGTCGGCCCAGATGACCAGGGTGCCGCCGTTCTTGGCCTTGTTGGCACCGGAGTCATCGCTCGACGAGCCGCCGCAGCCCGCGCCGGCCAGGAGCAGAGTGGCAGCGATGGCGACGACACCCGCGGCACGGATGCGCATCAGTACTCCTCGGATTTCCAGGCCACGGCGCCACGCCGCGGCGGACAGGGGCTGATCGGGGCGCGGCGCGGCCGGACTTTCGTACATCCGGCGGCGGGGACGAGCGTCGCGCCAGGGACGACGGGGACTCCACCGGCCATCGGGGCAGGAGCCGGACAGCCGGGAAGTGCGAGCGACCGTAGCAAAGGCTTTGCAAGACATGCAAGAACTTCCATCGACCGGTCCGGCCTGGGTTAGAGTGCCGGCATGCGGGCTCGACTGGCGGACATCGCCCGGCAGGCCAGCGTCAGCGAGGCCACCGTCTCCCGGGTCCTCAACGACCGGCCGGGAGTGAGTGCGGACACCCGGCAGGCGGTGCTGACCGCGCTGGACGTGCTGGGCTACGAGCGACCCGCCCGGCTGCGCAGCCGCAGCGTCGGGTTGGTCGGGCTGGTCGTGCCCGAGCTGGACAACCCGATCTTCCCGGTGTTCGCGCAGGTCATCGAGTCAGCGCTGGCGCAGCAGGGGTACACGCCGGTGCTGTGCACGCAGACCCCGGGCGGGGTCAGCGAGGACGAGTACGTGGAGATGCTGCTCGAACGCAGTGTCGCCGGCATCGTGTTCGTCTCCGGGCTGCACGCGGACACCACCGCCGACCACAGCAGGTACCACCGCCTGATCGACCGGGGACTGCCGATCGTGCTGATCAACGGGTACGTGCCGGGGGTGCCCGCGCCGTTCATCTCCTGTGACGACGTGGCCGCCGGCGAGCTGGCGGTCAACCACCTGGTCGCGCTCGGGCACCGGCGGATCGGCTTCACCAGCGGACCCGAGCGGTACGCCCCGGTGCAGCGCAAGCGGCAGGGGTACGCGGCCGCGATGCGCCGGCTGCCCGGCGCTGACCGACGCCGACATCGACGAGCTGGCCGAACTGTCCCTGTTCGGGGTCGAGGGTGGGCAGGCGGCCGCGAGCCGGATGCTCGACAAGGGCGTCACCGGCATCGTGTGCGGGTCGGACCTGATGGCGCTGGGCGCGATCCGGGCCGCCCGCCAGTGCGGGCTCGACGTACCGGGCGAGGTGTCCGTGGTCGGGTACGACGACTCCGCGCTGATCGCGTTCACCGACCCGCCGCTGACCACTGTGCGGCAGCCGGTGTCCGCGATGGGAGTCGCCGCGGTACGCGCGCTGCTGGACGAGATCCACGGCCAGGCGGCACCGCACACCGAGTACATGTTCCGGCCCGAGCTGGTGGTGCGCGGCTCGACCGGCGCCGCTCCCGCCGGAGTCGCTGCGGCCGGCGCGGCGTCGGCGCCACTGGTCGTCGGTGGGACGGTGGCCGCGGCGGCGGACGCGAGCGATACCGCCGCTGCGGCGGTATAGCGGCACCGGCGGGAGGTCCGGGCATGCCTGATCGGCTGTCGGAGTACCGGCGCAAGCGCGATCCCGGTCGCACGCCCGAGCCGGTGCCGCCGGCCGACCAACTCCCCGCCGGCGCGGCCGAGCCGCCGGCCGGCCCGCTGCCGGAGGGCAACGACAACACCTTCGTCATCCAGCAGCATCACGCCCGCCGGCTGCACTGGGACCTGCGACTGGAACGCGACGGCGTACTGGTGTCCTGGGCGCTCCCCCGCGGCGTACCGCGCGATCCGGCGCACAACCACCTCGCCGTACACACCGAGGATCATCCGATGGAGTACGCCGAGTTCGCCGGCGAGATCCCGGCCGGTGAGTACGGCGGTGGTCAGGTGTACATCCACGACCGCGGCACGTACGAGACCGAGAAGTGGCTCGACGACGAGGTCGTCTTCGTCCTGCACGGCGCCCGCGAGTCCGGGAAGTACGTGCTGTTCCAGACCAAAGGCAAGGACTGGATGATCCACCGGATGGATCCGCCCGACCCGGACCGGCAGCCGATGCCGGAGCTGGTCAAGCCGATGCTCGCCACCCTCGCCACCGAACTGCCCGGTGACGACCGGCGATGGGGGTTCGAGCTGAAGTGGGACGGCGTACGGGCGGTCGGGTACGTGTCCGGCGGTCGGCTGCGGCTGACCAGTCGCAACGACCGGGACGTGACCGCGACGTACCCGGAGCTGCGCGGGTTGGGCGAGCAGTTGGCGCCGGTGGACTGCGTACTGGACGGCGAAATCGTCGCGTTCGACCAGCGCGGCAAGGTTTCCTTCGGCGCGCTGCAGCCGCGGATGCACGTCGGCGACGCGGCGGCCGCGCGCCGGCTGGCCGACTCGAATCCGGTGCTGTACCTGGTGTTCGACCTGCTGTACCTGAACGGAAAGTCCACTGTGGACCTGCCGTACACGCAGCGCCGGGAGCTGCTCGAATCGCTCGACATCTCCGGCGACCGGTGGCAGACCCCGCCGTACTTCCCGTCCGCCGGCGCGGAAGCGCTCCAGGCCAGTCGCGACCAGGGCATGGAAGGCGTCGTGTGCAAGCGGCTGACCAGCCGGTACCAGCCCGGGCGGCGCGGCAAGGACTGGTTGAAGGTACGCAACTGGCTGGCGCAGGAGGTCGTGATCGGCGGCTGGAAGCCCGGCGCCGGCCGGCGTGCCGGCACCATCGGCTCGCTGCTGCTGGGCGTGTACTCCGATGACTCAGCCGACGGCCTCACCTACGTCGGGAACGTCGGTACCGGCTTCACCCAGAAGATGCTCGGCGACCTGCTGGCCAAGCTGCGGAAGATCGAGCGGAAGTCCTCGCCGTTCGCCACCCCGCTCCCCCGCCCGGACGAGCGGGAGGCGCACTGGGTGTCGCCGAAGCTGGTCGGTGAGGTGGCGTTCACCGAGTGGACCGGCGACGGCCGGCTGCGACACCCGAGCTGGCGCGGCCTGCGCCCGGACAAGTCGCCGCCCGAGGTACACCGGGAGACGCCCGGATAGCGGCGACCCGAGCCCCGTCCGTCCGGCGCGGCCACGCGTACCGCGTGAGCCGGCCAGCGCGGGTCAGGTGTGCGAGCTGAACTCGGTGAGCG
Organism: uncultured Actinomycetota bacterium; assembly: GCA_963742715.1. Classification (GTDB taxonomy): domain Bacteria; phylum Actinomycetota; class Actinomycetes; order Mycobacteriales; family Micromonosporaceae; genus CAVUMR01. The sequence continues at coordinate 279,952 of CAVUMR010000001.1, forward strand.
AGAGGGTGTTGCCGTCCGGGTCGTGGAACCAGGCCACCCGGTCGCCACCCGGAGTCGTCCAGATGCCGTGCTCGTCCTGCTCCATCCCGTCGTACCGGAGGAACCGCACGCCCCGGCCGGTCAGGTCGCGTGCCGTCGCCACGATGTCGTCGACCCGCCAGCCCAGCACGGTGTACGGCGGCGGGGTCAGCTTCTCCACCAGCGTCACCCGCAGCATGGTCCCGTTGGCGTCGAACACCACCGCGTACGGATTGTCGCCGACCGGCCGGAGTCCGAGCAGGTCACGATAGAAGGCACCGGCCCGGGACAGGTCCACGGTCGGTACGAAGCCCATCAGCGCACTCTGTCCGAGCATCAGCTGTCCCGATCCTCCGCTATCACGGCCAGATCGCGGATGGCGAACTGGTGGTGCGCCCAGCTGTCGTTGAAGATCACGTGCAGGCACGAGGTGGCGGTACGCGCGGCCGGCGGCAGCCCACCGGGTGCCGGATTCGGCTCTCGTACCCGATCGAGCTCTTCCTGCGTGACGGCCCGGAGGAAGTCCCGCAGCTTGCCGTCCCGATCGGCGCGGGCGGCCAGCACCTCGGCGAACGCCGGCTTGGCCGAGGTGTCGATGCCCCAGTCGGCGCCGTCGGTGATGAACGACGCGGGCAGCCCGAGCGGGTGGAACGGCTCGGCCTCGCCGAGCACCGCGTGCCCGAACCAGAGGTCGGTCACGAACACCAGGTGGCGCAGGGTCTGCGCGAACGACCACTCGTCGTTGACCGACCGGTGCAGCTTCCCCTCGGGCAGCGCCGCGGCGGTCCGGATCGTGCCGGACCACATCGACTCGATCACGTCCCACGCCTCGCGCATGCCGTCCGGCGTGGTCGGCCGCAGCTTCGCCCGCTCCGGATGCAGCCGGTTGAGCTCGGCCTCGACCAGCGGCGCGACCTCGACCCCGTTGACCCGCAGGCCGGTGATGTCCCCGTCGAGGTCCGCGCCGGTCAGCAGCACGCCGTACATCCGCGCGCCGGACAGGTCGGCTTCCCGGAACACCGCGCCGGACATGTCCAGGTCCACGAACTCCGCACCACGGAACTCGGCCGAGCCGACGTATCTCGTCACCGGCCGATCGTATGGCCCGGGTGCGACAGGGTCCGCAGAAACGCACCGGCGGCCGGCCACAGGGCCGGCCGCCGGGACGGTAGGTAGCTACCGCGACGGGATGGTGCAGCCGCTACAGCGACGGGTCGCTGATCGCAGCGAGCGCGGTGTGTACGAGCACGCGTACGCCGTACCCGATCGCCCGCTCGTCCACGTCGAAGGTGGCCTGGTGCAGGTCCAGCTCCTCGCCGGGACGACCCACGCCGAGGCGCGCCATCGCGCCGGGCACGTGCTCCAGGTACCAGGCGAAATCCTCGCCGCCCATGCTGATCGGCGTGTCCACCACGTGCTGGTTGCCCAGCGCGGCGGCCGAGGCACCGGCCATCACCGCGGTCGCGACCCGGTCGTTGACCACCGGCGGAACCCCGCGGGTGTACGTGACCTGAGCCGTCGCCCCGGTGCCGGCGACCACGTCGTGCACCAGTTTGGTGAGCAGCTCGGGCACGGTCTTCCAGGCGTTGCGGTCCAGCATCCGGACGGTGCCGCGGGCGTAGCCCTCCTGCGGGATCGCGTTCGGCGCCTGACCGGCGTGGATCGCGCCGAAGACCAGGGACACCCCGGCCCGCGGGTCGACCCTGCGGTCCAGCAGGGCCGGTACGTCCACGACGACGCGACCGAGCGCGTTCACCAGGTCGGCGGTCAGGTACGGGCGGGCGGTGTGCCCACCGGTGCCGGTCAGCCGAACCTCGAGCTGGTCGGCGGCGGCGGTGAGCGGGCCGGACCGTACCCCGACCAGCCCGGTCGGCAGCCGCGGGTCGCAGTGCAGCGCGAAGATCGCGCTCACGTCGTCCAGGCCGCCGGCGGTGATCACCTCGGGCGCTCCACTGGGGAACGCTTCCTCGCTGGGTTGCAGGAGCAGGCGCACCCGGCCCGGCAGCTCGCCGGCCTCGGCTAACGCCGCCAGCACCAGTCCGGCACCGAGCACCACGCTCGCGTGTACGTCGTGGCCGCAGGCGTGGCAGACCCCGTCCGCGGTGGAGCGGTAGGGCACGTCCTTGACGTCGGTGATCGGCAGCGCATCGAGGTCCGCGCGGATCGCGACCACCCGGTCGCCGGTACCGACGTCGCAGAGCAGGCCGTTGCGTCCGGGCAGCACCCGGGCGTGCAGGCCGGCGGCGGCAAGCCGATCCGCGAGGTACGCCGTAGTCGCGTACTCCACCCCGGACAACTCCGGATGCGAGTGCAGGTGGCGGCGTACCGCTACGAGTTCGGAGAGGTGGGTGGCCAACCATCGGTCGAGCTGCCCGGGTAGTGGGTCACTGTGCGACTGGGGCGTCTGGGTGCCTTCGGTCCAGCTGGAGAGGTGGGAGCCGGGGCTGGCCAGGGTGGGTGAACTCGTCACGTTCAGGTCTCGGTTCCGGTCGTCTGGGTGGGCATCAATATGGGTGTCAACATGCGTGTCTTCGTCGCCTTCGGTGACCCGGAGGTGAGGAACGCCGGCCAGCCTAGCCCCGCCCCGGTGACGCTGTGCGACGCCTCCACGGGGGGTCGGCCCGGGCTTGCGCACCGGCCGCAGCCGATTACCCGGTGTCTGCGCCGGCAGCGAGGTGGCTCCGCCGGGGTCTCCTGCGGTAGTCACCTGCCCCACACCTCCTACAACGCGAACGCGTCACGCCCGTCACGCGCGACAAAGACCTCGTACCCAAACATGTACCCCGAACCGATCCAAGATCATTCGCGCACGGCTGAAGTCGTACAGCTCTATCCAATCGTTACACTCCGCGACCACACTACGGGACGCGCTGGTCGTGCATCTGACTACGTCGATGGGTCTGCAAGGCCCATCGGTCGCGGCGGGCGGCTTCTGAGCCGTCCGGCGACACCGATTTCGCCATCACCGGACCGGCCGCTTCCACCGCCATGGACCACCCTGCCGACCACCCGAGCCGGCCGTCTGCTCAAAATGCGGCAGCGGGCATTCGTCGCGGCCGTGGCCGGTCGTCGTGGGGGCCGGTCGTCGCGGCGGCCCGGTCAGAAGTCGGCGGTCGGGCGGTACCGGCCCCAGACGCCGCGCAGCGCCGCGCACACCTCGCCCACGGTCGCCCGGGCCCGCAGCGCGTCCTTCATCGGGTACAGCACGTTGTCCGTACCGCTGGCGGCCTTGCGCAGCGCCTCCAGCGCCCGGTCCACCTCGGTCGCGTCGCGGGCCGAGCGGAGCTTCGCCAACCGCTCCGCCTGCTCGGCCTCGATCGCCGGGTTGACCCGCAGCGGCTCGTACGGCTCCTCGGTGTCGAGCTGGTACCGGTTGACCCCGACCACGACCCGGTCCCCGGAGTCGATGTCCAGCGCGTTCTGGTACGCGGACTGCTCGATCTCCTGCTTGCAGAACCCGGCCTCGATCGCCTCCACCGCGGAGCCGTACTCCGCGACCCGGTCCATCAGCGCGACGACCTGCGCCTCCAACTCGTCGGTGAGGGCCTCCACCGCGTACGACCCGGCGAACGGGTCCACCGTGGCGGTCAGGTCGGTCTCGTGCGCGATCACCTGCTGGGTACGTACCGCCAGGCGGGCGGCCTTCTCGCTCGGCAGCGCGAGCGCCTCGTCGTACGAGTTGGTGTGCAGCGACTGGGTGCCGCCGAGTACCGCCCCGAGCGCCTGCACCGCGACCCGGATCAGGTTCACCTCGGGCTGCTGCGCGGTCAGTTGTACGCCCGCGGTCTGGGTGTGGAACCGCAGCATCAGGCTCTTCGGGTTGCGCGCGCCGAACTGGTCGCGCATCAGCCGGGCCCAGATGCGGCGGGCGGCGCGAAACTTCGCCACCTCTTCCAAGAGCGTGGTACGGGCCACGAAGAAGAAGCTCAGCCGCGGCGCGAAGTCGTCCACCGCGAGCCCGGCATCGAGTGCCGCCTGTACGTACTGCACGCCGTTGGCCAGCGTGAACGCGATCTCCTGCGCGGGCGTGGCACCGGCTTCGGCCATGTGGTAGCCGGAGATGGAGATGGTGTTCCACCGGGGCAGCTCGGTCTTGCAGTACGCGAAGGTGTCCGAGACCAGTCGCAGTGATGGCTTCGGCGGGAAGATGTACGTCCCGCGCGCGATGTACTCCTTGAGGATGTCGTTCTGGACCGTGCCGGTGAGCTTGTCCCCCGGTACCCCGTGCTCCTCGGCGACGAGCTGGTAGAGCAGCAGCAGTACCGCGGCCGGCGCGTTGATCGTCATCGACGTGGACACCTTGTCCAGCGGGATCCCGTCGAACAGCAGCCGCATGTCGTCGATCGAGTCGATCGCCACGCCCACCCGACCGATCTCGCCGTGCGCGATCGGGTCGTCCGAGTCGTACCCCATCTGGGTGGGCAGGTCGAACGCGACGCTCAGCCCGTGCGTACCGTGCGCCAGCAGCTGCTGGTAGCGGGCGTTGGACTCGCGCGCGGTGCCGAACCCGGCGTACTGCCGCATCGTCCACGGCCGGGTGGTGTACATGGTCGGGTACACGCCGCGGGTGAACGGGTACTCGCCCGGCTCGCCGACCCGGTCGGCCAGGTCCGCCGCGACATCGGCGGCCTGGTATACCGGTTTGATCGAAAAGCCCGACTCCGCGTGGCGCGGCTCGTGCTGCCCGGACTCGCGACTGTGCTCGGTCATGGATGGATGGTAGGCGGACGGGTACGGTCAGCGCGCATACCGTCGACCACACCGTACGTCCGGTGATCGACACGGACCGCCACAGGACCGGCCCTGGATTTCGCATCTGTCCGCTGGATGCGCACACTAGAGCGGTTGCCACCCGGAGGATTCCGCACCGTGACCACGCACACTCCGTCTTCGAATTCGGCCGACGCACCCGCCCGGCACACCGCCGACGGTTCGTCGGCCCAGCAGTCGACTGACGGGCCCGGCCGGCATTCAGCCGAGAATCCGGCCGACCAGCAGTCGGCCGGCGCATCGCCGACCGCACCCACCGGCGCGGGTGTCGCCGGCGCGGTCATCGGCGGCCGGTACACGCTGCGTTCCCATCTGGGCAGCGGCGGCATGGGTACGGTCTGGCGGGCCTCGGACTCGCTGCTGCGCCGCGACGTCGCGGTCAAGGAGGTGCAGCTCCCGGTCGGGATCCCGCCGGCGGAGCGGGCCGACCTGTTCGAGCGCACCATGCGCGAGGCCCGGGCCGCGGCCGCGCTGAGCCACCCGTCGGTGGTCCGGGTGTACGACGTGGTCACCGACGGCGACCGGCCGTGGATCGTGATGGAGCTCCTGCAGGCGCGCAGCCTGGCCGAGATCGTCCGGGAGGACGGCCCGGTACCGCCGCGCGCCGCGGCGAAGATCGCGCTGGCCGTACTGGGTGCCCTGCACGCCGCGCACGCGGCCGGCATCCTGCACCGTGACGTGAAGCCCGGCAACGTACTGATCTGCACCGACGGCCGGTGCGTGCTGACCGATTTCGGGGTCGCCCGGATCTCCACCGACAGCCAGCTGACCAGCCCGGGTACCGTCCTGGGCTCGCCGGAGTACATGGCGCCCGAGCGCGCATTGGGCCGCTCGTTCGGCCCGCCCAGCGACCTGTTCTCTCTCGGCGTCACGCTCTACACCGCCGTCGAGGGCAAGCCGCCGTTCACCCGCGCCGACCCGCTGGCCACCATGCACGCGGTGGTGTACGACTCACCCGATCCGTCGTACCGGTCCGGGGAATTGACTCCGGTGCTGTTCGGCCTGCTGGACAAGGATCCGGAGCGGCGCTGGGACACCGAGCGGACCCGTACCGTGGTGACCTCCCTGCTGGCCGGCCCGCTCGCGGTCGGCCGGCCGGAGCTCGACACCGACCGGCTCACGCCGGCCGACGGACGGGCCCCGACCGGTCCCGCCAGCAGCCCGATTTCGGGCGTGCCCAGCTCAGGCGGCCTGAACCTGGCCGTTCCCAGTTCGGGTGCCCCGGCCATGGGCGCGCCACCAGCCGGCCCCAGCTCCGGCGCTCCGGCGATGGGGGCTCCGGCGATGGGGGCTCCCGCGATGGGGGCTCCCGCGATGGGGGCTCCCGCGATGGGCGGTCCCTCAATGGGCGGTCCGGTCTCCGGCGCCCCCACCTCGGGTGCCTTCGCTGGCTACCCGCCGGGCCAGGCGGGGCCGGGTGGCGCGCAGTACCGGCCGGGCTCGGCCGCGGTACGCGCGGGACACGGCCCCCCCGGCAGCACCGGCTACCAGCCCGGCGGGGCTCCGGGGTTCGGCTCGGGCGGGCCGGTATGGCCCGGCGGTCCGGGGGCACCGACCGGCGAGCCGCCCTACCGCAAGCCGCGCGGCAAGGCGCCCCTGCTGTTCATCGGTGTCGCCGCGGTCGCGGCGGTCGCCATCCTGATCGTCGCGATCGGTGCCGCGTCCGGCTGGTTCAGCGGCGACAACGGCGGCGACGGTGGCAACCCGGGTACCTCCCCCACTCCGGCCTTCGCCACCGAGCAGTACCAGGACCCGCACGGCTTCACCGTGGACATCCACAAGCAGTGGCAGAAGGAGCCGCAGCGGGACAAGAACGTCACGGAGTTCGGCGCGCCGGGTGACGGCAACCAGTGGATCCGGTTCGTGGCCAAGGAAAGCCAGGCGGCCAACGCCCGGAGCTTCCTCGCCGGAAACGGCGCCGGGCTCGACCACAGCTCCGCGTACGAGGACTACCAAGAGGTCGGCCTGCGCGACGACGTGAAACTCGGCGGACACGACGCGGCCGAACTCGAGTACACCGTGACCGAGAAGTCGAGCGGGGCACACCGGCACGGCATCTGGCGGGCCACCATCGTCGACGGCACGGCGTACCAGGTCTACATGTCGGTACCGGACGAAGACTTCACCATGTTCAAGCCGGTGTACGACAACGCGGTGCAGACCTTCGCGTTCAACTAGCGCCGGCGTTCGCCCAGCGCCAGCGGTCAACCAGCGCCGGCGGTCAACCAGCACCGGTCAATCGAGCTTGTACAGCCGGCGAGCAGTGGCCGAGCCGACGGCGAGCGCGATCCGCTCCGCGTCGTCCGCCGTGATCGCATCGTCGGCCAGCCACGAGTCGAGCATCCGGCCGAGCGCGTGCCGGTACGCGGCCGCGCCCACCTGGTACAGCTCGGGCAGCTGGTACGCGTCGGTGGAGAACAGCAGCTTCCCGAGCGGCGCCAGCTCGAAGAACTCGGGCAGAACCGCGGCCGCGCGTGGCCCGACCTGCCCGACGGTGAGGCCGACGTCGACGTACACGTGCGGGTAGACCAGCGCGAGCCAGCCGGCCTGCCGGTGGTACGGGTAGCAGTGCAGCAGGACCAACGGCACGGGGGCGGGGCCGAGAGCCGCCTGCACCTCCGCGCAGAACGGCTGGAGCAGCGCCGGATCGGCCAGTCGCAGCGGTACGTCCGAATCGCCGAAGCCGGTGTGCAGTTGTACCGGCAGGCCGGTGTCCACGCCGCACCAGAGCAGAAACCGCAGCAGTACCGGATCGGTCAACCGGCTGCCGCCGCCGCGGAGCCAATCACCCGCGGCGGCGGTCACCGACGCGTCCGACGGCCGCTCCGGATCGATCGCGAAGCCGTGCCGGTACGCCAGGATCGACTTGACCCCGACCGCGTGCTCCGTGGCGCGGGCCAGCGCGGTCCGGTACGCCGACGCGAAGCCCGCCGCGTCCACCCCGGACGCGGCCACGGCGGCGGCGACGCTCTCCAGCCGTACCACCTCGTGCCAGGTCGCCTCGGCGGTGCTGGCCAGGGCCGCAGGGGCGAGCCACGGCGGCGGTCCGCCGAGCCCGGTGTCCACCAGCAGCGTGTCCAGGCCGGCCGCGCGCAGCAGTCGACCCGCGACCTCGACGCCGCCCAGCGCGGACCGCCGGGCGAGGTAGTCCGACATGGGGACGCCGGCCGGGAGGTCCAGCACCGGCGCACACCACCGGCGGATCGCGTACCCCGCCGGACCGTCTAAATAGGACGGACCCGGGACGGAGCCCTCGGTCGCGGCCAGCGCGAACTCGTCCGGGCTGAGCTCCGCTGTGCTCACCACATGGCAGTGCGCGTCGACCAAGGGCGGCCCGCCCGCTGCGCCCGCCCCAGCGGCGACCATCAGTACACCCAGCGGGTGGCCGCGACGACGTCGTCCGGCGGCTGGTCGGCGAACAGTTCGACCTCGGCCCGGCGTACCGCCAGGAACGCCTCGAACAGCTCCGCGCCCATCGCCTCGCGCAGCACCTCGTCGGCGGCGAGCCGGTCGATCGCGGCCGGCAGCGCCTGCGGCAGCCGCTCCGGCGCCTCCCGGTCCGGCAGTCCGGACGGGTCGACGGTCACCTCGGCCGGCAGTCTCAACTTCCCGGCCGCGGCCCGGACCGCGACCGCGATCACGGCGCCGACCAGCAGGTACGGGTTGGCCGAGCCGTCGAAGCATTTGAGCTCGGCGTTGCTGGCGCTGGCGCGGTGCCCGACCGTACCGGTGACCAGCCGCAACGCCGCCTCCCGGTTCTCGCGCCCCCAGCAGCGGTACACCCCGGCCCAGTGCTGCGGCACCATCCGCAGGTAGCTCGGCACGCTCGGCGCCCCGACGCAGACCAGCGCGGGCAGCCGGTCGAGCAGTCCGGCCAGGATCGACTCCCCCTGGTCGGTCAGGCCGTGCCGACCGGTACCGCCGGCGAACAGGTTCCGGCCGCCGGCCCACGCGGACAGGTGCAGGTGACCGCCGTTGCCGACCGCGCCGTTCTGCACCACCGGCGCGAACGAGACGCGCACCCGGTGCACCTGCGACACCGCGCGGATGACGTGGCGGACCAGTACCAGCCGGTCCGCCGCGGTGACCGGATCGTCGGCGGCGACCGACACCTCGAACTGGCCGGCGGCGTACTCCGGATGCAGCTGGTCCACCGACACCCCGGCCGCGGCGAGCCCGTCCAGCACATCGGTCAGGTATCCGGGCAGCTCCAGCACCCGGGTCATCCCGTACGCCGGGCCGGTGCAGGCGGGCACCGCCGAGCCGTCCGGGGTGTCCGCGCCGACGAACCACTCCACCTCGAACGCCATCCGGAACTCCAGGCCGGCATCGGCCGCCCGCGCCACCATCCGCCGGGCGAAGGTGCGCTGGTCGCCGGGGTACGGCTCGTCGTCCTGGGTGTACCGGTCCACCGGCGCCCACGCCCAACCCGCGGCGGGAAGTGCCGCCAGCGCGGCCAGGTCCGGATACAACCGCAGGTCCCCGACCGGACCACCGGTGTACCGGCTGGCGGTGATCGAGTCGTCCACGCAGAACACGTCGAACACCGGCGACATGCCGACACCGTAGGTCGCCGCGTACGGCAGCCGGTTGGTCGGCACCGTCTTGGTCCGGGTGACGCCGGCGTTGTCCACCCAGGTCAGCGCGACCGCTCGGACGCCCCGTCCGGCCAGCTCCTCGGCCTGCCGTTTCGCCACCGCTATCGCCGCTCGACGCTCCATCCAGCGATTGTGCCGGCTGGCTCGGACGGAGTGGGCCGATCGGGTCCGGCAGGATGGGGGTCATGACCACGGACACCGGACAGCTCACCGCGCTGCGCGAACGCGCCGAAGCATGGGTCGCCGACGATCCCGACCCGGCCAGCCAGGCGGAGCTGCGCGCGGTGATCGACGCGTTGCCGGGCAGCGCCGACGACCTGGCCGACCGGTTCGCCGGCCGGCTCGAGTTCGGCACCGCCGGGCTGCGCGGCCCGTTGCGGGCCGGCCCGAACGGCATGAACCTGGCCGTGGTCACCGCCGCGGCAACCGGCCTGGTCCGCTGGCTGGACACCTGCGGCGCGAGCGGTCCACTGGTCATCGGCTACGACGCGCGGCACGGTTCGGCCGCGTTCGCCGAGCGGACCGCCCGGGTCGCCACCGGGGCCGGCCGCCGCGCGCTCCTACTGCCCCGCCCGCTGCCCACCCCCGTGCTGGCGTACGCGGTGCGCGCCCTCGGCGCCGCCGCCGGGGTGACCGTGACGGCCAGCCACAACCCACCCCAGGACAACGGCTACAAGGTGTACCTCGGGGCGGAGCTCGGTGGCGAGCACGGCGCCGGCGCGCAGATCGTGCCACCGGCGGATGTGGAGATCGCGACCGCGATCGAGAAGGTCGGGCCGCTGGCGGCGGTACCGCTCGGCGAGCCCGGTGAGGTGCTGTCCGACGAGATCGTCGAGCGGTACCTGGCCGGAGCGGTGGCCGTGGTCGCGCCCGACGGGCCGCGGAACCTGGCCGTGGCGTACACCCCGCTGCACGGGGTGGGCGGCGCGGTACTGGCCGACGCGCTGGTCCGGGCCGGGTTCCCGGAGCCTGCGGTGGTAGCCGAGCAGTTCGCGCCGGACCCGGATTTCCCGACCGTCACGTTCCCCAACCCGGAGGAGCCCGGCGCCACCGATCTGCTGCTCGCGCTGGCCGCGTCCACCGGTGCCGATCTGGCGATCGCCAACGATCCGGACGCGGACCGGTGCGCGGCCGGCGTACCGGATCCGGCCCTCGGTCCGGCGACCGAGGCCACCAGCTGGCGGATGCTCCGCGGTGACGAGGTCGGCGCGCTGCTCGCCGACCACCTGCTCCGCCGGGGAGTTGCCGGCCTGTACGCGACCACGATCGTGTCGGCCACGCTGCTGCGTGCGCTGGCGGGCCGGCGGGACCAGCCGTACGGCGAGTCGCTGACCGGCTTCAAGTGGATCGTCCGCGCCGCGTCCGGAACACAACATCGGCTGGTGTACGGGTACGAGGAGGCGCTCGGCTACTGCGTGGCGCCCGAGCACGTACGGGACAAGGACGGGATCAGCGCCGCCCTGCTGCTGTGTGAACTGGCCGCGGAGTTGCGCACCCAGGGCCGGACCCTGCTCGACCGGCTGGACGAGCTGGCCGCCGAGTTCGGCGTACACGCGACCGACCAGGTGTCGATCCGGGTCACCGAACTGTCCCTGATCGCCGACGCGATGGCCCGACTGCGCGCCACCCCACCGGCCACCCTGCTCAGCCGGCCGGTCACCTCGGTCGAGGACCGACTCCCGACCGCCGATGTACTGACCGTGTACGCGACCGGGGCCCGGGTGGTGTTCCGCCCGTCCGGTACCGAGCCGAAGCTCAAGGCGTACCTCGAAGTCGTGGAGCCGGTGCGCGACGGTGACGTACCGGCGGCCCGGCGCCGGGCGGCGACCGCGTTGACCGCGCTCCGCCGCGAGGTCACCACGGCGCTCGGCGCCTGACCGGCGCGACGGTCCGGCCCGGCGGGCGGTGGCTCAGCCCAGGCGACGGCTCAGGTGCCGCAGGTCAGCGGGAGCGGGCAGCGGTTCAGGGGCCGGCAGGTCAGCGGGAGTGGGCGGCCGCGAATGTGGGGCCGAGCCGGCTGCGCAGCCAGACGATGGCGGCCGCGGCGACGGTCACCAGGAGCGCGACCAGCAGCATCGCCGGGAACAGCCGGCGTTCGGTCTCGTCGCCCTCGCCGTCGCTCGAGTCGTGAGTCGTATCGACGACGAGGTCGGCCACGATCACGGTCACGTTGTCCGGCCCACCACCGGCCAGCGCCCGCTGGACCAGCGCGTTCGCGCAGTCGTGGACGTCCGGCTCGTCCCGCAGGATCTCCTCGATCGCCTCGGCGTCCAGCACCGCGTTCAGTCCGTCACTGGACACCAGGTACCGGTCGCCCAGCCTCGGTTCGATCACCAGGCAGGTCGGATCGACCGGCTTGCCCTGCAGTACCCGGGTGACGATCGAGCGCTGCGGGTGGTGGTCGGCCTCCTCCGCACTGATCGCGCCCTGCTCCACCAGCATCTGTACGTAGGTGTCGTCACGGGTCAGCTGGGTCAGCTCGCCGTCGCGCAGCCGGTACGCCCGGGAGTCGCCGAGGTGCAGCAGCCCGAGGCGCCCGCCGGCCAGCATGATCGCGGTCAGCGTGGTGCCCATGCCGTCGAGTTCCGGGTCGTCCTCGGTGGCCGTCCGGATCCGGTCGGCCGCATCGTCCACCGCCCCGCGCAACGCACCGACCAGCGCCGACGCGTCGTCCGTCGTCGCCTGGTCGAGCGGTGCGATGGCCTCGATCGCCGCGGCGCTCGCCACCTCGCCGCCGGCCGCGCCGCCCACGCCGTCCGCGACCGCGATCAGATGCGGTCCGGCGTACAACGAGTCCTCGTTGTTCTGCCGAACAAGGCCGCGGTCACTGGTCGCCGCATAGCGCAGCGTGAGGGCGGTTGCTGGCATGCGTTCACCCTGCCCCAACACGTCGGGTCCTGTCAGTACGTACTTGTGCGTATGGTGACGGCGTGGTGGGTCACTTGGTCGGCCGAACGGAAGAACTGGGTGCGATTTGTCGCGCCTGGGCCGACCTGAGTGGCTTTGCGTCCCCGGCTCGTCCGGTGGTGGCGCTGGTAACCGGCGACGGCGGGGTCGGCAAGAGCCGCTTGGTGGCCGAGGCGCTGACCCGACTGGTACCCGCACCGGCGGTTACGCTGCGTGGTGGGGCACGCGCGCATTCGCCCGCTCCGTACGACTGGCTCGCCTCGGCGCTGGCCGGCCGGGAGTTGACCGGATCGCCGGTACCGCCGGACGCGCTCGCCTGGCTCACCCAACGGCCGCAGGCCCCGGCCCAGCGGTACTCCCCGAACAGCCTGCTCCGTACCGCGGTCGACCTGATCCGGGCACAGCTCGGGGACGGCCCGGCGCTACTGGTGGTCGAGGACCTGCACGATCTGGACCCGGCCAGCCTCGCGCTGGTCGCCGAACTCGCCAACGTACCCAATCTGCCAGCATTTCTGCTGGTCACGAGCCGCGCGGCGGATGAAGCGGCGTTCCCTACCCTGGCCGGCCGGGTGCTCGCCAGGCTGGCCGGCGGCGCCGGCAACACGGTCCGGCTGCACCTCTCCCCGCTCACCGAGCCGCAGACCGACGAGTTGATCACCGCGCTGCTCGGCGCGCCGACCGGCCCGGAGCTGACCCGGCAGGTACACCGGCGCACCGGCGGCAACCCGTTCTGGTTGACCGAACTCCTGGTCGCGTACCGCGGGGACCGGCCCGACCGGCTGGCCACCGGGCCGCTGCCCCGGCACATCGCGGCGCTCGCCGCCGGTCAGCTCTCCCGCGAACAGCCGGTGGTACGCGCGGTGGTGACCGCCGCCGCCCGGCTGGACGAGCCGATCGAACCGGCCAGCCTGGCCGCCGCCACCGGTCAGAACGTGCGGGCGTCGGTCAGCCGGCTGATCGAGCGGGGCGTGCTGGCCGTCGACCCGGACGGCAAGCTCCGGTTCCGGCACGGGCTGGTACGCGAGGCGCTCGCCACCGCCGCTGGCGAGCCGCTCGCCACCGCCGCCGGCGAGCCGGCCGACGAGGCGCCGAACGGACACCCCGCACCTGTCGTGTCCGCACGGGAGCACCGGCCGGTACCGACCCAGCCCGTCGCGACCGGACCGCTCACCGCCCGGGAGACCGAGGTACTGGGCTGCCTCGCCGGCGGGATGAGCAACCAGCAGGTCGCCCGGGAGCTGGGCATCTCGGTGCGCACCGTCGCGGTACACGTGTCCAACCTGCTGCGGAAGACCGGCTCGGCATCGCGTACCGAGGCGGCGTTGTGGGCGGTACGACACGGCCTGGCCGGCCTGCACCAGGTGACCTGAGCCGGCTCGCGTAGGCCGCGGTACCTGCCGGCCGGCGGTGGAGGCCGAGCCGGCCGGCATCGGTTGGCGGGCACAGGGAAACTGGTGACCATGACGGCAGGCGACCCGTTCGTACTCGCGCTGGATCTCGGCTCGTCGTCGGTGCGCGCGGTCGTGCTCGACGCCGGGCTGGTACCACGACCGCACGCGGCCGCCCGGCAGGAGGCACGGATCTGGCAGGACGCGTCCGGGGCCGCCGAACTCGACGCGGAGCAGTACCTGGCCGCCGCGATCGACTGCGTCGACGAGCTGGCCGCGGCCGGTTACCTGCGCGATGTCAACACGATCGCGATCTCCACCCAGTGGCACTCGCTGATGCCGCTGGACGAGCACAGCCGGCCGTCCGGCCCCTGCCTGTCCTGGATGGACGTACGCCCGACCGCGGATCGCGGGCCGGCCGGACCCTCGGATCCGGCCGCGTTCCACGCGCGTACCGGCGCCTGGTGGCATCCGTTGTACTGGCCGGTGCGGATCGGCTGGCTCCGGTCGGTACCGCGGGTGTCCGGTCGGTACTGGGTGGGGCTGCCGGAGTACCTGCTGCTCCGGCTGACCGATGAGCTCGGCGCGTCGGTGTCGTCCGCGTCCGGTACCGGCGCCCTGGACACGCTCACCTGCACCTGGGACGCCGAAGCGCTCGCCCTGGCCGGAGTGGCCGAACCGGAGGTACCGCCGATCCTGCCGGACGAGTGGGACGGCCGGCTGTCCGAAGAGTACCTCCGGCGCTGGCCGGACCTGTCCGACGCGCGGGTGTCACCGCCGGTCGGCGACGGGGCGGCGAGCGCGGTCGGCAGTGGCTGTACCGGCCCGGACCGGCTGTCGGTCACGGTCGGCACCTCGGCGGCGGTACGACTGGTCACCGACGGCGCGCCCGAGGTGCCCGAGCCGGTCTGGCGGTACCGGCTGGATCACCAGCGCAGCGTGCTCGGGGTGGCGTACTCCGGCGGTGGAGTGCTGGAGGAATGGGTGACCAGGGTGCTGCGTACCGAGCAGGTCACGCCGGCCGCGCTGGACCGGCTGGCACCGGGCGGGCACGGGCTGGTGTCGCTGCCGTACCACGCCGGGCACCGGCCACCGCTGCCTCCGGCCGGCGCCGGTGGCACCCTGCACGGACTGCGGCTGGCCACCGGGCCGGTGGACGTGGTCGCGGCGACGCTGGAAGGGCTGTGTCACGAGCTGGCGGACGGGGCGCTCGCGCTGGATCCGGCCGGGCAGGCGGTACCGATGCTGGGTGGCGGGGCGATCGCGGCGTCACCGTGGCTGGCCCGCCGGCTGACCGCGGCGATCGGCCGGGCGGCTGAGCGGGTCACCGACGCCGAGGTGGGCGCCCGCGGCGCGGCCGCGGTGGCGACCGGCGCCAGCTTCCAGCCGGGTACCGAGCCGGTACCGGCCGATCCGACCGAGGTGACCGCGATGGCGGCCGCCGCCGCCCGGCACCGGGCACTGCGCGACCGCCTCGCCGACTAGCGCGGCCGGCGGTCCGACCCGGGCGGATGGCTGGCGGACACGGCCTGGCGGGAAAGGCTGGCCGGTCAGAACCGGGGCATGCCGCCGAACTGCCGGTCACCGGCGTCGCCGAGGCCCGGAACGATGAACGCCCGCTCGTTCAACCGCTCGTCGATAGCGGCCGTGACCAGGCGCAACGGTAGGCCGCTGTCCTCCAGCCGCTGCACGCCCTCAGGCGCGGCCAGCACACACAGCACCATGATGTCGGTACACCCGCGGCTCGCGATCAGCCGGCAGCAGTGCTCCAGCGACCCACCGGTCGCCACCATCGGGTCCAGCACGATCACCGGTCGGCCGGCCAGGTCCGTGGGCAGCGACTCCAGGTACGCCCGGGGCTGGAAGGTCTCCTCGTCCCGGGCCAGCCCGACGAAGCCCATCGACGACTCGGGGAGCAGGCCCAGCGCCGCGTCGGCCATGCCGAGGCCGGCGCGCAGCACCGGTACCAGCAGCGGCGGGTTGGAAACCCGTACCCCTTCGGTGGGCGCCACCGGGGTGTTGACGGCGAACCGCTCGACGCTGACGTCCCGGGTCGCCTCGTAGACGAGCATCGTGGTCAGCTCGTGCAGAGTGACCCGGAAGACCCCCGGGTCGGTCCGTTCGTCCCGCAGGACGGTCAGCCGGGCAGCGGCAAGCGGATGGTCCACGACTCGTACGTCCACGGCCGACAACCTAGCCTGCGCTCGCTCCCTGCCGCGCGGCCGGATGGATCGGGCGCGCACGTAGCGGCGCCGGTTTGGGCTGGTTGGCCCGGCTGGCCGTCCCCGTAGACTCGCCCCCATGACGGCAACGGCGCCGGCCCCGCCGGCGGGCAACAGCCCCAACCCGACCGAGTTCGACGACGTCACCCGCAGTGACGCCGCGCTGCGCAAGTTCCTGCACGGGCTGCCCGGCGTGGACCAGGTCGGCGCTGAAGCGCGGGCCGCGATGCTCGGCACCCGCTCGATCAAGACCACCGCGAAGCAGTGGGCGCTCGACCTCGCCATCCGGATGGTCGACCTGACCACGCTGGAGGGCGCGGACACCCCCGGGAAGGTACGCGCGCTGTCCGCCAAGGCCATGCGGCCGGACCCGGACAACCCGGACTGTCCGCACGTCGCGGCGGTCTGCGTGTACCCGCGGATGGTGCCGGTCGTGGTCGCCGAGGTGGCCGGCTCGGGCGTACACGTGGCCAGCGTGGCCAGCGGCTTCCCGTCCGGGCAGGTACCGCTGCAGGTGAAGCTGGACGACACCCGGGCCGCGGTCGCCGACGGTGCGGACGAGATCGACATGGTGATCGACCGGGGCGCGTTCCTGTCCGGCCGCTACCTCGAGGTGTACGAGCAGATCGTCGCCATCAAGGAAGCCAGTGGAAGGGCGCATCTCAAGGTGATCCTCGAAACCGGTGAGCTGGCCACGTACGACAACGTCCGGCGCGCCTCGTGGCTCGCGATGATCGCCGGTGCCGACTTCATCAAGACGTCCACCGGCAAGGTGGTACCGGCCGCGACGCTGCCGGTCACGCTGGTGATGCTGGAGGCGGTACGCGACTTCCGCGAGCAGACCGGCCGGCAGATCGGGGTCAAGCCGGCCGGCGGCATCCGCACCGCCAAGGACGCGATTCGTTATCTGGTACTCGTGAACGAGACCGCGGGTGCCGACTGGCTCGATCCGGACTGGTTCCGGTTCGGCGCGTCGTCGCTGCTCAACGATCTGCTCATGCAGCGCACCAAGATGGCCACCGGCCGGTACTCCGGTCCCGACTACTTCACGTTGGACTAGTCATGTCGACATTTGAGTACGCGCCGGCCCCGGAGTCCCGGGCGATCGCGGACATCCGCTCGTCGTACGGGTTGTTCATCGACGGCGAGTTCACCGACTCGGCCGAAGGAACGTCGTTCAAGACCGTCAACCCGGCCACCGAGGAAGTGCTGGCCGAGGTGGTCGAGGCCGGACCGGCTGACGTCGATCGGGCGGTGGCCGCGGCGAGGCGGGCGTACACCGAGGTGTGGGGCCCGATGTCCGGCGCCGAGCGGGCCAAGTACCTGTACCGGATCGCGCGGATCGTGCAGGAGCGGGCCCGCGAGCTGGCGGTCGTGGAGTCGATCGACAACGGCAAGCCGATCCGCGAGTCGCGGGACGTCGACGTTCCGCTGGTGGCCGCCCACTTCTTCTACTACGCCGGTTGGGCGGACAAGCTAGGCCACGCGGGATTCGGCCCGGATCCCCGACCGCTCGGGGTCGCCGGCCAGGTCATCCCGTGGAACTTCCCGCTGCTGATGCTGGCCTGGAAGATCGCGCCGGCGCTCGCCACCGGCAACACGGTGGTACTCAAGCCGGCCGAGACCACACCGCTGAGCGCGCTGGTATTCGCCGAGATCTGCCAGCAGGCGGACCTGCCGCCGGGCGTGGTGAACATCCTCACCGGTGCCGGCGAGACCGGCCAGAAACTGGTCACCCACCCGGACGTGAACAAGGTCGCGTTCACCGGCTCCACCGACGTCGGCCGGGCGATCGCCAAGTCGGTGGCCGGTACCACCAAGAAGCTGACGCTGGAGTTGGGCGGCAAGGCGGCCAACGTGGTGTTCGAGGATGCCGCGATCGACCAGGCCGTCGAGGGCATCGTCAACGGGATCTTCTTCAACCAGGGCCACGTCTGCTGCGCCGGCTCCCGGCTGCTCGTCCAGGAGTCGGTGTACGACGAGTTGCTGACCAAGCTCAAGCGGCGGATGTCGCTGCTGCGGGTAGGGGATCCGCTGGACAAGAACACCGACATCGGCGCGATCAACTCGGCCGCGCAGCTGGACCGGATCCGCACGCTGTCCGAGATCGGCGAGTCGGAGGGGGCGGAGCGCTGGTCGGCCCCGTGCCAGCTGCCGGACCGCGGATTCTGGTTCGCCCCGACGATCTTCACCGGGGTGTCCCAGGCACACCGGATCGCCCGGGAGGAGATCTTCGGGCCGGTGCTGTCGGTACTGACCTTCCGGACCCCGGCCGAAGCGGTGGAGAAGGCGAACAACACTCCGTACGGGCTGTCCGCCGGCGTGTGGACGGAGAAGGGCTCGCGCATCCTCTGGATGGCCGACCGGCTCCGGGCCGGAGTGGTGTGGGCCAACACGTTCAACAAGTTCGATCCGGCGTCGCCGTTCGGCGGCTACAAGGAATCCGGGTACGGCCGCGAGGGCGGCCGGCACGGCTTGGAGGCCTACCTTGCGGTCTGATCGGCTGCGATCAGGTTCTCTTGACCACAGGAGCGACTCATGAGCCCGAAGCAGGCGGCGGACACGCCCGCCCGGTTGGCCGTACGCAAGACGTACAAGCTGTTCATCGGTGGCGCGTTCCCGCGCAGCGAGTCCGGGCGGTCCTATGTTGTCCGCTCGGCCAAGGGCGACTTCCTCGCGAACGCCGCGCTGGCTTCCCGCAAGGACGTACGCGACGCGGTCCTCGCCGCGCGCAAGGCGGTCGGCAAGTGGTCCGGCGCCACCGCGTACAACCGGGGCCAGATCCTGTACCGCATCGCGGAGATGCTCGAAGGGCGCCGGGCCCAGTTCGTCCAGGAGGTGTCCGCGGTCGAGGGGCTGACCTCCGGCCGGGCCGCGACCGCGGTGGACGCGGCGATCGACCGCTGGGTCTGGTACGCCGGCTGGTCGGACAAGATCGCGCAGGTGTTCGGCAACGCCAACCCGGTCGCCGGCCCGTACTTCAACCTGTCCGTGCCGGAGCCGACCGGCGTGGTCGGCATCGTGGCCCCGGCCGAGTCGAGCCTGCTCGGGCTGGTCAGCGTGCTGGCACCGGCCATCGTCACCGGCAACACCACGGTCGTACTGGCCAGCCCGGACCGGCCGCTGCCGGCCATCACGCTCGCCGAGGTGCTGGCCACCTCGGACCTGCCCGGCGGAGTGGTCAACCTGTTGACCGGCCGTACCACCGAGACCGCGCCCTGGCTGGCCGGTCACATGGATGTCAACGCCATCGACCTGGCCGGGGTCACCGATGCCGAGTTCGCGGTCGAGTTGGAGCGGTTGGCGGCCGAAAACCTCAAGCGCGCGGTACGGCCCAAGCCGGACGTGGACTGGACCGCCGATCCCGGCACCGGCCGGCTGCTCGCGTTCCTGGAAACCAAGACGGTCTGGCATCCGAAGGGTACGTGATCACATGCCAGACTCGGTCTGGTGACGCACCTCCCTCCGGTGCCCGCGCAGCCCCTGCACGCCGAGCTCTGCTATCCGAGCCCTCCGACCCTGGATCCGGACCAGCTGCTCGGCGGCGTGCGCGCGGCCGTTTCCGGCGCCGAACTCGTCTGGGGCGGCTCGACCAACCTCGTACTCCAGCTCAAGCCCGGTACCGGGGCGGCCGGCGGCGCGTTGACCTCGCCGCGTGCCGACGCACCGGGCGACCCGCTTGCCGGACCGTCGGGTGGCGTGCCCGGCATCGGCTCCACCCCGATCGTGGTGACCGTGGTACTGCCGGGCCAGCCGGACGGCCGGGCGCGGGACCTGTCCCAGACCTGGGTGTGGGAGACGGCTGCCCCGACGCTGGCGGCCGCGCCGTACACGCTGTCCGTGGTCGAGCTGCTCGGCCGGAGCCATCCGAGGGCCGAGCGGGTACAGGTGTTCCGCAGCACGATCGAGGTCATCATGCGGCTGACCTCCCCGCCGGCGAGCTGGTGGCCGCTCAGCCAGCTCGCGCTGCCGCCGGACGCGTTCGGGCGTCATCCGTTGACCGGGCTGGTGAACGTACGGCTGTTCAGCCACCAGAGCGGCGGCACGATCATGGACACGCTGGGCCTGCACACGTTCGGCCTGCCGGACATGCAGTGCCGGTCGTACGACCTGGACACCGGCCGGCTCGCCGGCCTGCTGTTCGATCTCGCCCGGTACAGCTTCGACCACGGTGACGTGATGGAGACCGGCCACTTCGTCCGCGGGTTCGGCGCCCAGGAGCGGTGGCGGGTGGCTCGGCAGGAGGCGCTGGTCGGGCCGACCCGGCCGGTGATCGACCTCGATCCGGGCGAGCGGTAGCGGCTCGCGGAGCGACTCGCCGCCGGCACGGCCGGCATTGCCGGGTCGGCGCGCCCCGCACCCGCTAGCGTGAGCGGCCGTGGCCATTACCGCCGACCCCGCCCGCGCCGCGACGCTGGCCCGGATCCTCGCTTTCCAGGTTGAGTTCGCCCGCCGGCAGGCCACCCGGATCATCGACGCACCGGGCGGGTTCGCGGTGCTCAACGACGAGGCACCGGTGTCGTACGAGCACAACCGGCTGCTGGTGACCGGACCCGTCGACCCAGGTGCCGTACTGGCCGCGGCCGACCAGATCCTCGGCGGCTCCGGATTGGCCCACCGGCAGGTCAGCGTGCACGACGACGCGCTCGGGCAGGCGTTTGTCGAACCCTTCGCCGATGCCGGGTACGAACACGAGCGGGACCTGCTCATGACGTACTCCGGAGTAGCCCCGGACCGACCCGCGGATCCGGATGTACTGGTCGAAACAGCCGATCTGGTCGAGATCCGGGCAGCTCAGGAGCGGTCCTGGCGGTACAGCCTGCCCGCGGCCGCTGACGACGCGATCGCGCAGCTGGCCGACCGCGGCCGGCTGCGGACGAAGGCCGCTGACGTGACGTTCCTCGGGGTCCGGGACAGCGCCGGCGAGCTCCGCGCGACTGCCGACCTGTACGTGGCCGACGGCGTGGGCCAGATCGAGAACGTGTTCACCGAGGAGGACTTCCGCGGTCGCGGGTACGCCCGGGCTCTTGTACTCGACGGAGTCCGGCGGGCCTACGATGCGGGCTGCGAGCTGGTCTTCCTGGAGGCACACGAGGACGACTGGCCCTGGGATTTGTACCGCCGTCTAGGGTTTGCGATAACGGGTCGGGTACACGCGTTCAACCGACCGCCGGCCGGTACTCCGGAGGCGGCCGCCGATACGCGAACCGATCGGTCCGCTACTTCATGAACGAAACGGAGAACGCTGTGGCACGCCACCGCGCCAAAGGGTCCGACGCACAGTCCGAGGCCCCGTCCGAGGCCCCATCCGAGGCCGTGGAGCTGGCTGCGGCACCGGTCGCCGACGACACTGTCGACGACGCGACGGACAGCGCCATCGACACCGTGGATGCCGCCGACGTGGACGCCGACGACGAGCTCGAGGATGACCTCGAGGACGAGGGCGACCTCGCGGACGACGACGAGGACGAAGCCGGTACACCGGTACGCAGCGCAGCGGCCGAGGCGTTCTGGCAGGACGTCCAGGTAGACCCGATCGAGATCGCGCTGCCCCGAGGCGTCGGGTACACGCTGCGGGCGTACCGGATGTCGAGCGTTCTCCCGCCGCCGGTCGAGGTCGCGGTGCTGGGCGACGACGCCGACGACGAGCCGGCGATGGAGTCCGCGGCGGTGTCCCCCGCCGGCCGCCGGAGCCGGTTCGTCACCGACGAGCGGGTCGATCCCAACTCTCTCGACGACGAGGACGACCTCGATGAGGATCTCGAGGACGACCTCGACGACGACCTTGACGACGACCTTGACGACGACCTCGACAATGACCTCGACGACGAGGACGACGACCTCGATGAGGACGACCTCGATGAGGATCTCGAGGATGACGAGGACGCGGACGATGAACTGGACGCGGACGATGAGCTGGACGAGGACGTGGAACCGGAGGAGGTGCCGCTGTTCCTGAGCCACCAGGACCGGCTGTACCTGTTCCGTACCCCCGAGGCCCTGGTCGACTTCGTCAAGTCCGACGCCCCGCACGCGCTGGCCGGCATCGATACGTGGCCGGACGTGGTGGCAGGAATCCGGGCCGACTACATAGCACCGGACGACGACGACCACTATGAGCTGGATCTCGTTGTGGAAAACCTTCGTGGTGGTCACGACTCCTGGGATCCCGAGCTGCTGATCTCGGCCGGCGAACTCGCCCGGGACCTCGCCTACGCGCTGCGGTCGGAACCGATGCTCAACTCGCTCTCAGCTGGGTCTCCCCTCGATGACCTGGACGAGGCGTTGCGCGCGGTAGCCGAGGGCGGGGTCGGCGGCTTGTTCGCCCGCCGGCGGGTACGCAAGGCCGGGGCGCAGCAGGCGGCGCTGGCCTGGCGGACCATCATCGGAAAGATCTCCACCGCTGTGGACTGGCGCGATTGACCCTTCACCAGGGAGCATCGGTCATTGGCCCTGGGCAGCCACCGAAGGAGGCGACGTGCGTCTGTATTGCGGGCTCGCATCGGCGGGCCGGCAGCTCACTGTCGCGGTCGTCGATGACACCGGTCGGATCCTGGCTACCCAGGACACCCCCGACGACGTCCAGGGGTACGCGGCATTCACCGAGCTCGTCGCCGGCCGGGCCGGGGCGGACTGCGGCGGCGCCGCGCCGGTAGCCACCGACTCGGACACCCATCTGGTACCGCTGCTGCTCGCCGCGGCCGGGGCCCGGCTCGTCGCCGCGGATCCGACCGTGGTGAGCCGGTTCGGGCACGACGGCACCGTCGGTGGTGGGGAGTCGACCCGTCGCGCTGTCGCGCTCGCGCGCGCCCTCCAGGCGGGCGCCCTGACCGCCGTCACCCAACCGGCGCCCCGTGATCTCGCCGGCCTGACTCCGTTGCTGACCGCACACGCGGCGGTAGCCGCCAACCGGGTCGCTGCCGCCGCCGCGCTCCGCGAGGTGCTTCGCGCGCTCTATCCGGCGGCGCTGCGCGCGTTCGCCGATCCGGCCGCACCCACCGCGCTGGCGGTGCTGGACGCACTGCCTGATCCGGTACAAGCGGTCCGCAGCAAGGACAGCGCCGTGGTCGCGCGACTCAACACCGCTGGTCAGGCCGAAGCCGCGACCGCGGTCGCGGCGCTGCGCACGGCGGTTGTCGAGACTCCGCCCGGAGCTCCGGTCGCCGAGGTCGTGGCGGTAGTGGTCCAACAGGCTGTCGCGGCCGTGAAGGCCTGCGACATCGCCGCCGTCGCGGTACTGCGCGAGGTATCGGCCCGGGTCGGCGCCCGCAGCGGGCGGCCAAACCGGCCTGTGAGCAGCGGAAACGCTAGCGGCGGCAGGCCCAACGCCGTACCGCCGGGGGCTGCCGCGCCGGTTTCCGGGGTACCGATCTCCGGCGCACCGATCTCCGGCGCACCGATCTCCGGCGCACCGATCTCAGGCGCACCGATCTCCGGCGCACCGATCTCCGGCGCACCGATCTCGGGCGCGCCAATCTCGGGCGTCCCCGTCTCTGGTACGCCCATCTCGGGCGCGCCGATCTCGGGGGTACCCAGCTCGAGTCCACCCGTCTCCGGCGCCCCGTATCCGGACGCCCCGGCGGCATCGGCGACCGTGCTGCCGTACCAGCAGCGCACGCAGCGTCCGGGTGCCCCGCCGACTCTTCCCCGCCGGGAGTCCACCACCCGGAGCCAGACCGGTCCGACCATGCCGCCGGGTGTCACCGGCCGGCAGGGCCGCAAGCCGGCCGGCTCCGGACCGGCGGTACCGGGCGGCTCCGCACCGGCCGCCGGTCCCCCGCCGGCCGGCTTCAACCCCGGCTCGGTACCGCCCGGCTTCTCCGGTCCGCCACTCTCCGTACCTCCGGCGCGTGGGGACCAGCCCGGCACGGGCTGGTCGACCGTGGGTCCCGGCGAGCCCGGACGCCCCGATCGGCCGGCACACGCCGCTGGTCCGGGCGGCAACGATGCCCGGACCGGACCGGCCGCCAACGGCGTACCGCCGGGTGGTCAGACTCCGGCGGCACCGGTCAGCCCCGCTGGCCCGGCGCCGCCCGACGGCCCCGCGCAGCCCGCGGCCCGGGCCGGACGCTCGGCCACCGGCAACCGGTCGGGTGCCCCGGCCGGTCGACAGGGCGCTGGACCGGCCCGGAAGCCAGCGGATGGGCGCTCCGCGCCAACCACGCCACGGAACGGAACCACCGGAACACGCGCCGGCTCCGGCATTCGTGGCGGTTCCGGCGGCCGGACCAACCTCGGTCGGCCGCCCGCCGGGCACGACCAGGAACTGCCCACGGCCCCGCTCCGCTTCCCGCATGACCGGCGGGTGACCGAGTCCGACGCCGACCCCACCACCATCTACGCCGGCGCCGACCAGCCCACCGAGGCGAACATCCGTCGGCCGGGAGATCGCGGCCCGGGCGGGCGACTGGATCAACCGGGTCAGCCACGTCAGCAGGACGGCCCGGGCGGAGCCGGACCGGAGGATGCCCCCGGCCGTCCCGCCGAGCCACGACTGCGGCCGGTACCGCCGCCGGATGCGTCCAACGACCCGGGCGTACAGCTCATGCCGGGCCCGGAGCCGCGCATGGCCCCGGAGCTCGACACCGGGCCACCGCCCGGAGCGGATCCGCAGCAGCCGGCCGCGCCGATGGAGCCGCCGGCCCCGCTGCAGCGGCCCGTCACGTCGCGTTCGGCGGGCCGTACGGCCGGTGAGCCAAGGCTGACCGTGGTGCCGAAGCTGGTGCAGGAGCCTCCGGGCAACCGGCAGCGTCCACCCGTTCCGCCGGCGGCCCCGCCGCAGAACGCTCCGCTCATGCCGCCAGCGGCACCGCCTCCGCAGCCGCCGCTCGCGGACCAGGCTCCGCTCGCGCAGCCTGGTCCGCTGGAGCGGCAGGCCCTGGCCGAGCAGCCCGACCAGCCAGGTCGCACTCGCCGGAGCCGGGCCGCGCGGGCCGAACGGCTCGATGTACGGCCGCCGGCCGGCGAGGCTCCCACCGAGCCGGCTCCGGCGGGTTCGTCGGGTGCGGTGGATCCGAAGGGTCCCGGGTCGCCGAACCCGGCCGCGTCGGCAGACCCGATTTCCGCCGGTCCATCGGCCGACGGCGAGCTGCCGATCTTCTCGGCGGCCCAGTCTGCCTGGTTCTCCGGGTACAACCCGGACGTTCCCCGCGAGGACTGGAACACCCCGGCGGACGAGGGGTGGAAGGCAGCTGAGGCGGCCGCGAGACCGCAGGTCGGCGGCACCACCACCAAGGGCCTGCCGAGGCGGGTACCGAAGGCGAACCTGGTCCCCGGATCGGCCACCCCGCCGGGCCGCCGGGCCAAGATCGGCCGGGATCCCAACCGGCTCGCCAAGTACACGGCCAGCTACTTCAAGGGCTGGCAGCGGGCCCGGCACGACGACACCGGTGTCACGACCTCGGGGCCGGTGTCCCGACCATGACAGATCTTGGCGTCTACCAGACGAGCATGGGCAGCCTGCTCGGCTCGCTGGTGGACCGTACTCCCGGCGCCTCGCACGCCGTACTGGCCTCGGTCGACGGCCTCCCGATCGCGATCTCCACCGGCCTGCCCAAGATGCGCGCCGAGCAGCTGGCCGGTATCGGTGCCGGACTGTTGAGCATCGCGCACGGCACCGGCCGGTGCATGGCCACCGGCAGCCCCACCCAGGTGGTGGTGGAGATGTCCGAGGGCGTACTGCTGGCCACTCCGGTGGCCGCCGAGGTGAGCCTGACCGTCCTGGCCGCGGCCACCTGTGATCGGGAGAAGCTCGGTTACGAGATCGGAGTGTTCACCGCTCAGGTCGGGCCGCTGCTCGAGACGGCGAGCTAGCTCCAGCCGCAGGCCCGGCGTCCAGGAGCACCGCAGTCTCTCCGCGCTGGTCGACGAACTGGTCGAATCGCCCTTCTCGTACTGTGTCATCACGGACGCCTCGAAGACTTGACTACCGGACGTGACGGCCGCAACATGACCGGCTGTACCGGAGTCCGGTGGAGCCTGGCGCCATCGTGACTGGGACGCGCAGCCGTACCTGATCGAGGAGGACGCATGTCACGTCGGTCGCTCCGCGCTGTCGGCGCGCTTGCCGCGCTGGCGCTGATGGTCACCGGCTGCGCCGCGGACGAGAACAAGGACAACGACAACAAGGACACGCAGCGGCCGGGCGCCATCTCGATCGGCGCCGACATCGAGCTGTCCGGCCCGGCAGGGGTACAGGGGTACGCCTATGCCAGCGCGCTACGGCTGACCGCCGACCGGATCAACAAGCGTGGCCTCCGGATCGGCGGGAAGAAAGTGCTGGTCGGGGTGGCTCTCCGGGACAACAAGAGCGATCCGACCGAGTCGGTACAGGTAGCGAAGTCGATCATCGCGGACAAGAAGTCGGTGGCGATCATCGGCGGCGGGTCGACCCCCACCACGATGTCCATCGTCGACACCGTCGAGGCGGGTCGGATCCCCACGATCTCGATGGGTTCCTCCGGTGCCATCGTCAACCCGATCGACAAGCGCCGGTACATGTTCAAGACGCCGGCCAACACCGACGCGATCATCCAGGTCATGCTCGACGCGTTCGACAAGCAGGGAGTCCGGAAGATCGGCTTCCTGTCCGTGGACAACGCGTACGGCGACGCCGGGCTGGCCGGCATGACGGCGGCCGCCAAAGCCGGCAAGGTACAGCTGGTCGGCAAGGAGAGGTTCGGCCCGACCGACAAGGACTTCACCGTCCAGGTGACGAAGCTGGCGGCGAAGAAGCCGGACGCGATCGTCGTGTGGGCGGTACCGCCGGGCGCCGGCATCGCCGCGCAGAACATCAAGCAGGCGCACTTCGGCGGGAAGGTGTTCTTCGACGCGGGCGCCGGTGCCGAGCTGTTCCTCAAGGGCGCCGGCGCCGACGCCGAGGGCATGTACATGGTGCATCCCCAGGTACTGGCCGGCGACCAGTTGACCGGTGCCGACCCCCGCAGCGCGGCCGCGAAGGCGTTCTACACCGACTTCAGGGGGGTGTTCAAGTCGTTCTCCGGCTTCGCCTCGTACGCGGCGGACGCGCTGAACCTGATCGTCGCGGCGATGCAGAAGGCCGACAGCCTGGACCGGGACAAGATCCGGGACGCGCTGGAAACGCTCCAGTTCACCGGCGCCACCGGCAGCTACTCCTTCGGGCCGGACAACCACGGCGGGGTGCGGCCGGACTCGCTGAAGCTACTCGTGGTCAAGGGCGGCAAGTGGACGCTGGCCGACAACTGACCGCCCGACGATGACCCCGTTCCTGCAGTACGTCGTGACCGGGCTGTCCACCGGTGCCACCTACGCACTGGTGGGGCTCGGCATCGCGCTGGTCGTGCAGGTGACCCGGGTCATCAACTTCGCGCAGGGCGAGTTCGTCATGCTCGGCTCCCTCGGCTTCGCGCTCGGGCAGGAGCACGGCCTGCCGCTGTGGCTCGCCGTACTGCTCGCGGTCGGCGGTACCACCCTGGTCGGCATCGCGGTCGAACGGCTGGTCATCGCGCCGGCCCGGCAGGCGACCGTGGACCGGCTGATCCTGCTCACCATCGGCGCCTCGATCGTGATCGAGGGAGCCGCGCTGGTGGTGGTCGGTACCGAGCCGCACTTCGCCCGCCCGTTCAGCGCCGGGGCACCGATCCGGTTGGCCGGCGTCAACGTCATCCGGCAGTACCTGTGGGTCGGCGCGGTCACCGTGGTCGCGGTCGCCCTGGTGGCGCTCTTCCTCACCCGTACCATGACCGGCCGGGCGATGCGCGCGACGGCGATGGACGCCGAGGCGGCCCGGCTGGTCGGCATCTCCCCCGGTCGGATGTCGCTGATCGCGTTCGCGCTCGCCGCCGGCCTCGGCGCGATCGGCGGCGTGGTACTCGCCCCGCTCCAGGCGCCGGACGTGGGCATCGGGATCGCGCTCGGGCTCAAGGGGTTCGCCGCGGCGGTGATCGGCGGGCTCGACTACCCGGCCGGCGCGGTCGCCGGTGGCCTGCTGCTCGGCGTGATCGAGGCGGTCGCCGCCGGCTACCTGCCCAGCGGGTACGCCGACGCGGTGGCTTTCGGGCTGCTCGCGATAGTGCTGGTCAGCCGGCCGACCGGGCTGTTCAAGGCGGTTCCGGCGGTACGGGTATGAGGCGCCCGCCGGTCCCGATCGTCCGTACCGACGCACCGCCGGCGACGCCCGGTACGGCTGGGCGCATCGGCCGGACAGTGCTGCCGTACGCCGTGTTCACCGGAGCCTTGTTGCTGGTGCCGGCCGTGTTCACCCGGATCGAGCCGTACACGATGTCCGACGGCGTACAGATGGCGATCCTCGCCATCGCCGCGCTCGGGCTGGTGCCGCTGACCGGGTACGCCGGGCAGGTCTCGATCGGGCAGGCCGCGTTCTACGGCACCGGCGCGTACAGTTCGGCGATCCTGACCGTCCGGTACGGCTGGAGCCCGTGGCTCGCCGCGCTGGCCGGGGTACTGATCTGCGGGGTCAGCGCGTACCTGCTCGGCCGGCTGCTGTTCCGCATCGCCGGCCACTACCTCGCGCTGGCCACCATCGCGCTCGGGCTGGTGCTCGGTACGGTGGCCCGCCAGCTGTCCGTCACCGGCGGCAGCGAGGGGCTGCCCGGAGTGCCGTACCTGGTCCCGTTCGGCATCACGATCTTCGGCGACGTCGACTACTACTACCTGGTCGCCGGCGTGCTGCTGGTGGCGACCGTACTGGTCGGCTGGGTGGTCCGGTCCGCGATGGGGCGCGGGTTGACCGCGGTCGGCGACAGCGCGATCGGCGCCGCGTCGTCCGGCATCGACATCGCCCGGTACAAGCGGACCGCGTTCATCCTGGCCGCCGTGCTCGCTTCGGTCGCCGGCTCGCTGTACGCGCACTGGATCACCTATGTCGACGTCCACACCTTCGACCTGCTGCTGTCGATCCAGCTCCTGATCGTGGTGACGGTCGGCGGCCTGCGTACTCCGTTCGGCGCGGCGATGGGCGCGCTGATCGTGGTGTCGCTGGTCCGGTTCGCCAAGGACTGGCTGCCGGCGCTGTCGGAGAAGGCCGGTGGGCAGGTGGAGATCGTGGCGTACGGCCTGGCGTTGATCGTCGTGCTGCTGTACCTGCCGCGCGGGGTGATCGGCGCGCTCGGCGACGCCACCGCCGCGGCCGGACGCCGGCTCGCCGACCGGGCCCGGAGCCAGGCGTGACCGCGGCGTCGGGGCCGGCCGGCCGCCCGGCCCCGCGCGGCGGCTCCGCACGACGGCCGGCGCCGCGGCCGACCCGCCGACCCGCCGACGGTCCCCCTGACACCACTCCGGTGTCCGCATCCGGTCGGGCGCCGTCGATATCGCTCGAGGTCACCGGGCTGCGGGTCTGGTTCGGTGGGGTACGCGCGGTAGACGGTTTCGACCTGCGGCACGACCGCGGCGGTGTGGTGGGGCTGATCGGACCGAACGGGGCCGGCAAGACAACCGTGCTGAACGTACTGTCCGGCGTCATCCCGGCGACCGCCGGCAGCGCCCACCTGGACGGTCTGCGGCTGGACGGCCTACGGCCGGACCGGATCGCGCGTGCCGGGGTGGCCCGTACCTTCCAGAACCTGCAGACCTTCGGGTCCCTGTCGGTGCTGGACAACGTCCTGGTACCGGTCGACGCGGCGCGCGCGGCTCGACCGGTGGTCGGACTGTTCCACCTGCTCACCAGCCGGCACAGCGGTACCCGGCGGGCAGCCGCGCAACGGTTGCTCGACGACGTGGGCCTGGCCGAGTTCGCCGACCGACCGGCGGCGAGTCTCCCGTACCCGATGCAGCGCCGGCTCGAGGTGGCCCGCGCGCTGGCCGCACAGCCCCGACTGCTGCTGCTGGACGAGCCGCTGGCCGGCCTGTCCGCGACCGAGCGTGGCAACCTCGCCACGCTGTTCCGCGCGATCGCCCGGTACGGGGTGACCGTGCTGCTGGTCGAACACGACGTCGCCACCGTGCTGCGGACCTGCGACCGGGTGGTGGTGCTCGACTCCGGCCGGGTGCTGGCCGACGGTACGCCGGCCGAGGTGCGCGCCGATCCGCGGGTACAGCGTGCCTACCTCGGCGCGGGGGCGGCATGAGCCTGCTGGAGTTGCGTGGCCTGGTCGCCGGGTACGGCCGGATCGACGCGCTGCACGGCGTGTCCCTGGAGGTCACGGCCGGCGAGGCGGTCACTCTGATCGGCGCCAACGGGGCCGGTAAGTCCACCGTCCTGAAGGCCGCTGCGGGGCTCCTGCCGGCGCGTAGTGGCCGGGTGCTGTTCGACGGTACCGACGTGACGTCCTGGCCCGCGGAACGCCGTGCCAGGGCCGGTATCGGGCTGGTTCCGGAGGGCCGCCGGGTCTTCCCCGGGCTGTCCGTCGCGGACAACCTGCTGCTCGGCAGGTACCGGCGTGCGCGCCGGGCCCGGCGGGACCGGATCGACACGGTGTACGAGCTGTTCCCGATCCTGCGCCAGCGGATGGCTCAGCCGGCCGGCACGCTGTCCGGCGGCGAGCAGCAGATGCTGGCGATCGGGCGGGCGCTCGCGGGTGGGCCGCGGCTACTGCTGCTGGACGAGCCGTCGTTGGGTCTGGCGCCGCGGGCCGTCGCCGAGGTGACCGGCGCGCTGGCCGAGCTGACCCGCCAGGACGTGACCCTGGTACTGGTGGAGCAGAACGCGCAGGCCGCGTTCCAGGTGGCCCGAAGCGGTTGGCTGCTGGATCGCGGCCGGCTGCGGCTGTCCGGGACCACCGCCGAACTCGCCGCGGACGACCGGGTCCGGGCTGCCTATCTCGGCGCCGAACTCGAGGCCTGACCGGCTCCTGCGCGGGACCGCTCTACGCCGACCGTCCCGCGGTATCTCTTCTGAGCCACCCGGCCGGCCATGGGCGGAGCGGCTGGTCGCCCGGGAACGGCTGATCGATCAGTGGCTGGGGGCGGCCTGCCGGGAGCGGCGCAGCGAGAGGACGTACTCGACCAGCGAGATCAGTACCTGCTTGGTCGCCTCCCGGCCGCGCGCGTCGGTCGGGATTACCGGTACGTCCGGCGCCACCGCCAGCGCCTCGCGTACCTCGTTGATGTCGTGGTACTGCAGCCCGTCGAAGCAGTTGATCGCGATCAGGTACGGCAGGCGGCGGTGCTCGAAGAAGTCCACCGCGGCGAAACAGTCCGCGAGCCGACGGGTGTCCACCAGTACCACCGCACCGATCGCGCCGCGGATCAGCTCGTCCCACATGAACCAGAAGCGGGTCTGGCCCGGTGTACCGAACAGGTACAGGATGAGGTCCGAGTCGATGGTGATCCGGCCGAAGTCCATCGCCACAGTGGTCGTCGTCTTGCCCGGTACATCCGGGTTGTCGTCGACGCCCACGCCAGCCGTCGTCATGATGGCCTCGGTGGTCAGCGGCGTGATCTCCGACACCGACCCGACCAGCGTGGTCTTGCCGACACCGAACCCACCGGCGATGACGATCTTCGCGGACGTCACGCGACCGCCTGCGCTGCGGTAGGCCACGTCAGAGCCTCCGAAGTCCACTCAGCACCCTCTCCAGCAGTTCCATGCCCACGGCGTCGTCGTCGATCGACGTCGGTGCGTACACCGAAACCATGCCCTCGGCAGCCATGTCGGCCACCAGGACACGGGTAACACCGAGGGGCAGCTGCATCCGCGCGGCGATCTCGGCGAGCGACTGCACGCGTAATGCGCAGAGCCCGACGATCAGCTGCTGCTCCCGACCACCAATCGCACCCGTCTCCCGGCCACGGGGCGTCGTCTCGATAAGTGCCTCAATGGCGATGTCAACCCGGGGACGGGTCCGGCCACGCGTGACGGCATACGGACGCACAAGTGCGCCAGCAGGTTCGTCGAACTCGTCGACCATCGCCTACACCCCCGAGCCGTCCACGCGCCGCTAGCTCAACCGGGGCGCCGACTCGCGCGGCGCCGGGGTCAATGCGTCGCCGACCCGGTCGACCAGCAAGGCCATCTCGTACCCGACCTGACCGACGTCGCAGCTGCGAGCGGCCAGTACGGCGAACGAGGAGCCATCGCTGATGGACATGAGGAAGAGAAAGCCGTTGTCCATCTCCACCACGGTCTGCAGTACCGCGCCGCCCTCGAAGCACCGGGAAGCCCCTTGAGTGAGGCTGACCAGGCCGGAAGCGATCGCGGCGAGCTGGTCCGCCCGGTCCCGGGGAAGATCCCGGGACGCGGCCAGTAACAGCCCGTCCGCTGACACGGCGACCGCGTGCGCGACACCGGGGACGCGGTCGGCGAAGTTGGACAGCAGCCAACCGAGGTCCTGTGTACCGATCTGCTGGGTCGTCATGCCTCCTGCTCCTTGCCGGCACCCTTGCTACTCGTCTTGCGACGGGGTATCGGAGTAGTGGTTCGCTGTTGCTTGTTCGCCCGGCCGCGCTGCACCCCGCGGTGGTACGCCGAGAGCAGCCCTCGTACCTGCTCGGGCGACCGGTCCCGCCGCGTTGCCGCGGCAGTCTCGACGCCACCCGGTACGAGTTGAGCCATCGGCACCCGCTTGGGCAAGCCCGCGCCGGTCGTCTCTTTGGGCGCATCCGGCGCCGCCGCGGCAGCCCGCCAGCCGTCGTCCGCCGCGGAGCTCCACACCTCTGTCGGTACGTCTGCCGGCTCGTCCACCGGTGGCCGGTCCGCCGGCGGGGTGGCCGGAGGCGGCGGCGGGGACGGCTCGACCCGGCTGGACGCCGTGGCCGGCTGTCGGCGCGGTGGCTCCGAGCCCGTACCGACCGGTGGGGCCGGGGTGGGCGGCGGTCCGCCCGCGGGCGGACCGGCCGGTGGCCGGGTCGCCCCGACCGGGCTGCCGCCACCAGGAGGGCTGCTCGGCCGGGCGTCGCCGCCCTGCCGGGGCTTGGCCGTGTGACTGCGGAACCAGGCCGATTCGACCTCGCGGAAGATCGGCAGCTCCATCGTGTCGTCGACGTTCTTGGGGATCAGCTGACCACCGTCGGCGCCGCGGGTCTTGCCCTGCCGGCCGGCCTCGGCACCGGCGGCAGAGGCGCCCGCCAACCCGTCGGCGACCCAGCCCGGGCTGCCGCCCGGCCGCATCGGCGGCTGCTGACCGGTGGTTCCGCCGGGTGCGGTGATCGGCGGGCCGGCCGGGGTACCGCGGCGCACGTCAGCCGGGCCGCTCGACGTGGCGGCCGGCGGGATGGCGCCGAAGGCCGGGCCCCCGTCGGACGGGCTGCGGGTCCCCGCCGGGGGACCACCGACCGGACGTCCACGCTCGGGGGTACCGCGCTGCGGTCCGTTCGAGCTGATGAAGCCACTGCCGGTCGTCCGGATCGGACCAGCGGCCGGCCGGTCCGTCGGTACCGCCGGGAACTCGCCGGTGTCGGAATGCCGGCGCGGCAGGTCGGCGACCATGCCGCCGTTGGACTGGCCGAAACCGGTGGACGCGGCGGGCAGGTCGAACCGTCGCGACGGCTCGTACGCCGGCTGGATCGGTGCCATCGAGGAGCGCTGCTCCGGGCCCTCCAGCGCGAGCGGCGTGCTCGGGCCGGGCAGGCCGGCCTGCGGGCGGCCGAAGCGCTGTGCGATGACCAGCACCCGGGCCGGCAGGATGACGTCGGCGATGGTGCCCTGGTCCGGTGCCGCCCGCAGCTCCACCCGGATGCCGTGCCGGGTGGCCAGCCGGCCGACCACGACCAGACCCATCATCCGGGACACAGCGACGTCGACCAGGGGCGGATTGGCGAGTCGCACGTTCAGCTCGTTCAGCTGGTCCGGGGAGATCCCCAGGCCACGGTCCTCGATCTGGACGATCGCCCGGTCGCCGACCCGGCGCGCGTCCACCACGACCACCGTGTCCGGCGGCGAGAAGGAGGTCGCGTTGTCGAGCAGCTCGGCGAGCAGGTGCGCCACGTCGTTGACGGCCGCGGCGGCAACCTCGACGTCGCGGTCGACGATGCCGAACTCGATCCGGGTGTACTGCTCGACCTCGGACTGCGCGGCGCGCAGCACGTCGCCCAGCGGTGCCACGTCCCGTCGCGCCCGGCTGCTGTCGGCGCCGGCGAGAACCAGCAGGTTCTCGTCGTTCCGGCGCATCCGGGTGGCGAGGTGGTCGAGCTGGAACAGCTTGGCCAAGCGGTCCGGGTCCTCCTCGCCGTGCTCGAGCCGGTCGAGGTGACCGATCAACCGGTCGACCAGGATCTGGCTTCGGCGGGCGAGGTTGACGAACATCGTGGAGACGCTTGCCCGTAGGGCGGCCTGCTCGGCCGCGGTACGGACCGCCTCGCGGTGTACCACGTTGAAGGCCTGGGCGACCTGGCCGATCTCGTCCCGGCCGCGCACCTGCACCGGATCGCCCATCTGGGCGGCCACGTCTTCCGGGGTGAGCTCGCCGAGTGTCTCGGTGTCACGCAGCCGGGCGACCGCCTGCGGCAGCCCCTCGTACGCCACCTGAAGCGCGCCCTCCCGCAGGCGGCGCAGCGACGCGGCCATCGACCGGGCCACGAGCAAGGTGATCAGGATGGCGATCAGCAGCGTGAGCAGCACCGCGCTGGACTCGATGATGACCCGCCGCACCTGGGCGTCGCGCTGCGCGGTCACGTTGCCGATGAACTCGCCGTCGAGCTGCTTCTCGACGCTGCGCAGCAGGTCGGCGCGGGCTCGCATGGCCTGGGTCCAGTCCGAGGCCGAGATCGCCAGATCGCTCTGTCCGTCCGCCGGGGTACGGCTGACCGCGCCCTCGAACACCTGGGTCCGCTGTACCTCGGCACCGGTGACGGTCCGGTCGAGCAGTGCCTGGTGCGTACCGGTGGCCGACTGGTCGAAGCCGAGCCGCGCCTCTTCCTGCGCGGTGAGCGCACCCACGAACGTCTGTTGCTGCGCCGGAGTGATGTCGCCGAACTCGATCATGCGCAGTACGGAGAGCTCCTCCAGCGACAGCGACTCCTTGAGCTCGGAGATCGCGGCATCCGCACGGGCCGCGTCGACGATGCCCGGGTCGGTGTTGAGCTGGACGAGCCCCTGCCGGTAGGCGATCAGGTCGGCGATGAGAATCCGGTACCGGAAGGCGGCGGTGGACAGCGACACCTGCCCGGCGTCGAGCACCTCGAGGCGGAGCTTGTCCAGCGCGTTGAGGCCCGTATCGGTCCGGGTGAGGATGTCGTCGATGCTGGTCGGCGCGTTCCGGATCAGCCCGTGCCGGTTCTTGAACTGGGCCGCGGCCTCGTCCGTGACGCCGATCTGGTCACGGAACTCGGTGCTCAACGCGTTCCGGTCGGCCCCGGAGGAGCTGAGGAACTCCGCGGCGTCGGAACGCTCGCGTTGGAGCTCGTGGATCAGGCGTCCGGCATCCGCGCCGAGTACGGCCAGCGACCGCTGCTGATCCGCGTTGATCGCCTCGCGACCGTTGCGATTCAGCTCGACTACGGCCAGCGCAACGATCGCGACGACCGGAATGACCAGAATGATGCCAAGCTTCGACTGGATCCGGACGTTACGCAACCGGGGAAAGATCCCACGGCTACGCGGAGTAGCAGAAGCCGGCGCAGTCGCGTCCCGCTTGGTCAACTAGCCGCCCTCCACGACAGGTGCTCTTGAGGTGTGATCAAACCGGCTCCGATTCGAGCCTTTGGGATTCCACCACGGCATCTGCCGAAGCGAAAGCCCGCATACCCCATCGATTCCAGGCCTGCGGAATAGTGCCGACCAGTGGCCTCATCACATCGCTCAGTGCGAAGAACCATTTACGTTACGTAATATCTGAACAGTTCCTTCGTTCTCGTACGATGCGCTCGCCACGGTACTCACAGCCCCATTCCGGTCCGCAGCCGACCCCTGGTCGCGCTTGCGATCGCGCACTCGGTGACTATCCACGGTGTCGCTTTTGCCGGAACGGCCCGGTTCACGATGATCTGCGCGTACACCTTTCTCACACGCCGAGTAGCGATCGGGCCCGATCGGGATCGGCGCGGAAGTCGTCCAACGAGGTGTCCAGCGCAATGCTGCCCTTTTCCATCACGGCGACCCGGCTGGCAACCGAGAACGCCAGCCTCAGGTCCTGCTCGACCAGGGCTATACCCAGCCCCTGTCCGGCCAACTCCCGGATCACCTCGCCGATCCGATCCACCAGGGCCGGCGCCAGCCCCTCGGAGGGCTCGTCGAGCAGCAGCAGCCGCGGGTTGGTGACCAGCGCGCGGGCGATGGCCAGCATCTGCTGCTCACCGCCGGAGAGCTGGTCGCCCCGGTGGGACAGCCGCTCGCGCAGCCGCGGCAGCAGCTCCAGCACCCGGGCCCGGTTCCACGGGCCGGACCGGCCGTACCGCTCGGCGATGGCCAGATGCTCGTCCACGGTCAGCGAGGTGAACACCCGCCGCCCCTGCGGTACCAGCCCCACACCGGCCCTGGCGATCGTCTCCGGGGCGTTGCCGGCCATCTCGGTACCGCCGATGCGGACGCTGCCCCGGTACGGCCGGACCAGGCCGACGATCGCGCTGAGCAGCGTGGTTTTGCCGGCCCCGTTGCGGCCGAGGATGGTGAGCACCTCGTCGGTGGAGACGGTCAGGTCGACCGAGTGCAGCACGCTCGATCCGGCATAGCCGGCGGTCACGTCGCGGACCTCGAGGAACGCGGTCACCGCCGCCGCCCGGCTTCCGGGAACAGCTCGGTCGGGTCGGTGGTACCGAGGTACGCGGTCTGCACCTCGGCCGATGCCTTCACCTGCGCCGGGGTACCGGTGATCAGGTGCTGGCCGAGGTGCAGCACGGTGACCGTGTCGGCCACGCCGAAGACGAGGTCGAGGTCGTGCTCGATGATGACGAGGGTCATCTCCGCCGGGAGGTTTCCGAGCAACATCTTGAACCGGGCGGTCT
This sequence comes from uncultured Actinomycetota bacterium, assembly GCA_963742715.1. Taxonomy (GTDB): domain Bacteria; phylum Actinomycetota; class Actinomycetes; order Mycobacteriales; family Micromonosporaceae; genus CAVUMR01. The sequence continues at coordinate 316,672 of CAVUMR010000001.1, forward strand.
CCGCCGGCGACATACCGGCGGCCGGCTCGTCCAGCAGCAGCATCCGGGGCCGCGCGGCCAGGGCCATCGCGACCTCGAGCTGGCGGCGTTCGCCGTGCGACAGCTCCCCGGCGGGCACCCGGCCGCGCCCGGGCAGCCCGACCCGCTCCAGCAGCTCGGCGCATTCGGCGACCAACGCGCGGTGGCGCAGCGCCGGCCGCAGCATCGACCACCCGACTCCGGCCCGCCGCTGCACGTTGACCAGCACGTTCTCCAGGGTGGACGCGCGCAGGAAGACCGCCGAGTGCTGGAAGGTGCGGGCGATACCGAGCCGGGCGCGCCGGTGCTCCGGCAGCCTGGTGATGTCCCGGCCGGCGAACCTGACCCGGCCCCGGCTGGACCGCAGCGAGCCGGCGATGAGGTTGAACAGCGTCGACTTGCCGGCACCGTTCGGCCCGATGATCGCGTGCCGGGCGCCGGGACGTACCGCGAGCGACACGTCGTCCACGGCTTTCAGCGAGCCGAAGGTACGGCTGATCCGGTCGATCTCGAGCAGCGCCCGGGGCAGCCCCGCTGGCAGCCCGTCCCAGCCGGTCATCGGCGGCTGCCGCGCTGGTCCACCGGCTCCGGAGGTCCGGCCGCCACCAGAACCGCCGGCACCTGTCGCCGCGGCGCGGGGCGGGGCAGGAACAGCCGGCGCTTCACCGTGTCGACCACGCCGGCGATGCCCTGGGGCAGCGCGTACACCACGATCACGAACAGCAGGCCGAGCAGCAGCCAGCTGCGGCCGGCGAACATGCTGCCGAGGTAGTCCCGGGTGAGCAGCACGATGGCCGCGCCCAGGCAGGCGCCCCAGACCGAACCGGCGCCGCCGATCAGTACGGCCAGCAGGGCCAGCGCGGAGATGTCGAAGCCGATGTCGCCGGGCGAGATGAACCGCTGCGACGACACGTACAGCGAGCCCGCGGCGCCGGCGAGCGCTCCGGCCAGCGTGTACATGGCGAGCAGATACCACCGCACCGCGTAGCCGGAGGCGCGCATCCGCTGCTCGTTGTCCCGGATCGCGCGTACCGCGAGCCCGAACGGTGACCGGACGACGGCCATCACGAGCACGAACAGCACCAGGAAGGCCGCCAGGACGTACAGGTAGGCCAGCCCGTCCAGGTTCACCGCCGGCAGGCCCCAGAACGGCACGGTGGCCGGTACCCCGACGATGCCGTCGCTGCCCTTGGTGACCGACTGCAGCTCGTTTGCCGCGCTGAAGGTCAACTGGCCGATGGCGATCGTGATCATGACGAAGGCGGAGCCGCGGGTCCGGACCGCGACCGCACCGGTCACCGCGGCCGCCACTCCGGACGCGAGGATCGCCAGTCCCAGTTGGACCGGGCCGACGGCCGAGACGTGCATGGAGACGATGGCGCCGGTGTACGCGCCGACCCCGAAGTACGCGGCCTGCCCCAGCACGGTGCGCCCGGCCACCCCGGTGAGCAGGTCCGCGCTCATCGCGAGCAGGCCGAACGCGAGGATCTTCGAGGCGGTGCCGATGTTGTACGGGCTGAGCAGCCACGGTGCGGCGACCAGCGCCAGCACCACACCGATCCGGCCGAGCCGCCCGAACAGGACCACCGGCCGCGGCAGCTGCTCATCCAGCTCGGGGATATACGGGATCGGCCGGAGTGGCCGTACCGGTCCGCGGACTCTCGACAGGACGCTCATCCGGTACGCGCCATCGAGACGAGCCCCTGGGGGCGTACCGCGAGTACCACGAACATGGCGCCGAACAGCAGGAACGCGGCGTACTGCGGGGCGAGCGCGACGCCGAGCGCCTGCACCTCGCCGACCAGCAGTCCGCCGACCAACGCTCCTCGAACCGAACCGAGACCCCCGACCACGACCACCACCAGAGAAAGCATCAGTACGTTCGTGTCCACGCCGGGGGCGGGGCCGAGGATCGGGGCTCCGAGCACGCCGCCGACCACCGCGAGCACCGCGCCGACGGTGAACACGCCGAACAGGACCTTGCGGGTGTCCACGCCGAGCAGCCGGACCATGTCCCGGTCGTTGACCGTGGCCCGGACCAGCGCGCCCAGGTGGGATCGCTCGAGCAGCAGGTAGACCGCGAGGGCCAGCACTCCGGCGATGCCGATGAACACCAGCCGGTACAGCGGGTACACGTGGCCGAGCATGTTGACCGAGCTGCCCAGCGCTGCCGGCGGATCGGCCGGCAGCGGGTCCCCGCCGGAGAGCGCGAGGAACAGGTCGATGCCGAGGAACGACAGCCCGAGCGTCAGCATCGCCTGGGCATTGTGCCCGCGTCGGGCCAGCGGCTGGGTGGTGACGGTGAGCAGCGCGCCGCCGGCCACCCCCACCCCCAGTCCGGCGAGCAGGCCGAGCAGCAGGCCCGACCAGGTGTTGTCCGCGAGCAGGTACGCGAGGTAGGCGCCGGCGAGGTAGAGCGTGCCGTGAGCGAGGTTCAGCACGTTCATCATCCCGTACACAAGGGACAGCCCAACGGCCAGAGTGAACAGCAGCAGCCCGTAGGCCACACCGTCCACTATGGACACCAGGTTGGTGTCGAACCAACCGATCACGAGCTCATCCCCTCGCCGCCGCCTCCCCCGAGTCGTGCGCCGATCAGCTGTTGCCGATGGTCCCCAGCTCCTGGACCAGCACGTTGCTGAGCACGCCGCCGTCCTTCGCCACGTTGCGCAGGTACCACTTCTGCACCGGCGCGTGGTTGTCGGCGAACTGCCAGGTACCACGCGGGCTGTCGATCTGACCGATCTTCTTGATCGCCTCGTTGATCGTCTTGCCGGACACGTTGTCACCGGCCTGGGCGATCGCGCGGTCGAGAATCGCGGCGGAGTCCCACCCGGTCATGACGTACGCGGTCGGGCTGCCGCCGTACTTGCGCTGGTAGGCCGCCACGAACGCGCGGTTCTGCGCGTTGTCCTGGTCCACCGCGTAGTTCATGCAGTTCTTGATGTCCAGCGCGGCGTCACCCTCGGCATTGAGTACCGCGCCCTCGGTCACCGCGCCGGAGGCGAACAGCGGAATCTTGCCGGCCAGGCCGAAGCCCTTGTAGGTCTTGACGAAGTTGATCGCCGAGCCACCGGCCAGGAAGATGTACACCGCTTTCGCGCCGGACGCCTGGACCTGCTGCAGGTACGGCACGAAGTTCTCGTTCTGCGGCGGGAACGGCGTGAAGGTGGGCTTGCCACCGGGGTTCGCGATCTTGCCCTTGGCCGCGGTGAACGCCTCGACGAAGCCGCCGATCTGGTCCCGGCCACCCTGGCTCGCCGGGCCGAGCACGAACACCTTCTCGCCCTTGACCTGGTCGGCCACGTACGGGCCCATCGCCTTGCCGAAGTCAGAGCTCAGGAACGAAGCACTCCACTGGTACTCGTTGTTCTCGAGCTTGCCCGGCCAGCCCAGCGAACCCACCACCGGGATCTGCAGGCTGTCGGACAGCCGCTTCGCCGCGTTCACCGTGGCGGCCTGGGTCACGCCGGTGAGGGCGACTACGCCATCCTGCTTGAACAGCTTGGTGAGACCCGCCTGCGCCTTCTCCGGGGACTGCCCCTCGTCGGCCACCTTCAGGTCGATCTTGTGACCGCCGAGCTTGCCGCCGTGCTCGGCGATGTAGAGCTCGACGCCCTTCTGCTGGTCGACCCCGACCGTCTTCTGTACGCCGGAGAGGTCCGCGATGAAACCGATCTTGAGGGTGGAAGCCGCCTTGCCGCTGTCTTCCTCGCCGCCGAGGCTCGAGCCCGAGCAACCTGCAACCGCCAATAGTGCCGACGCGGCGGCGAGCCCGGCGAGCAGCCGTACTGCCACGCCCCGCCGCGCGTGAACTACATGAGCCATGAGGTTCATTTCCTCCGATTGCTGTAGCGGGCGAGCGTTCTCCGAACCCCGCCCCCGATGGGTCCCTTTGCCTACGCGGCCCCGGGGCGTTCTATCGCGACCGCCACCCTTGCGTCAACGCCGGGCAGCAGATTGTCACGAAGGATCTTCATCGATGTATGCGAATACATAGTTCGGGTACTCCGCGCACTCTACCCATCTCCGGGGCTTCCGGTCCCATTCGCTCCGCCGTTACCTGGACATTCATTGGGGTCATTGGCGTATTCCGCGCGTACCGGACCGGCAGCTGGCGCGTGGGTAGGGTGGGGCGAACTAGCGGATCTAGGAGTGTGAATGAGCCAGGCAACCGACTACTTCCTGGGAGAAACGCCTACGGAGCGTAAGCGTCTGGTAGCTCAGGCGGAAGCATTCGCCGACGAGGCCGGCGCATTGCTCGATCAGCTCGGGGTCCGGCCGGGCTGGCGCGCCATCGACGTCGGCTGCGGGCCGCTCGGCGTCGTACAGCTGCTCGCGGACCGGGTCGGCCCGGCCGGCCGCGTGGTCGGGTTGGAGCGCGAGGCGACCTTCGCCGCGATGGCGCGGCTGGAACTGGCCGAGCGCGGGGTCACCAACGCCGAGGTGATCGAGGCGGACATCCGCGACAACGCGGTACCGGCCGACTCCTTCGATCTCGCGCACGAGCGGCTGGTGCTGATCCAGTCCCCGGAGCCGGACGCCGTACTCGCCTCGATGATCCGGATGGTGCGACCGGGTGGACTGGTGGTCGCCGAGGAGCTCGACGCCGCCTCCTGGCTGTGCCACCCCCGGCACCACGCCTGGGACCGGCTCATGGAGACCTTCCTGTACATCGTCAACCAGTCCGGCTCGAACTCGGAGTTCGGCCGCGAGCTGCCGGCCCGGATGCGCGCGGCGGGGCTGGCCGACGTACAGGTCGAGGCGCGGGTACGGGCGATCAAGCCGGGCGAGTACCACCGCACCCACCTGTTGGCGCTGCTCGAGTCGGTACGCGACGCGGTGTTCGAGCAGGAGCTGCTGACCGAGCGGGAGTGGAACGGGCTGCACGCGGAACTGCAGGCGCACCTCGACGATCCGAACACTCTGGTGCTGCGGCAGACGCTGGTACAGGCCTGGGGCGTCAAGCCGGCCTAGCTCCGGGCGGTGGGGGTCGGCCCCGCGGTGGGCCGGCCTCGCGCTGGCGCCGGCCCCGGCGGCTGACAAAGCGGCCGGCCTCGCGGCGGCGCCGGCCTCGCTCTGGCGCCAGCCCGGAGGGAGCGCGGCGGGTCAGAGCAGGTTGCGGGCGGCCCACAGCTCCGGGAAGAACCGGTGCTCGGCGACCCGGCGCAGCCAGTCCACCCCACTGCTCGCCCCGGTACCGGGCCGGTTGCCGAGGATCCGCTCCACCACCAGCAGGTGTACCGCACGCCACCGGCCGGCGTGGTACGCCACGTCGGTGAGCGCCTCGGCCAGCAGGTACAGCTCCGGCGCTCGGCCGCGGTCGGCATAGATCGCCGACCACGCCTTCGCCACCGCCGGATGCGGCTGGTACGGCTCGCGCAGGTCGCGGCCCAGGTGCTCGGCCGGGAGGTCGGCACCGTGCCGGACCAGCACTTCGAGCGCCGCGTCGTACAGGCTGGGTTCGGCCAGCGCCGTGGCCACGGCGTCGTGGATCTCCGGTACGCCGCGATGCGGCCGCAGCATCGCCGGTGACTTGTTCCCCAGCACGAACTCGAGCTGCCGGTACATGTACGACTGCACCCCGGAGGCGGCGCCGAGCGCGTCCCGGAACTGGTTGAACTCGTCCGGGCCGAGCGCGCGGAACACCTCCCACGAGTCGACCAGCAGGTTCTGGACGGTACCGGCGCGCCGCAGCGTCCACAGCGCGCCGTCCAGCCGGTCCGCGGCCAACTGCTCGCGGGCCGCCCGGAACTCCACGTAGAGCAGCTTGAACAGCAGCTCCTTGACCTGGCCCATGATGTAGAACGACATCTCGGCGGGTGCCTGGGTACGCAGGTCCTGCAGCGAGAGCAGCGTGTCGATGTGCTCGTAGTCGAGGTACGGGCTGCGGGCGGTGTCCGACTCGAGCAGCGGCTCGCCGCCGGTCTCGATGGCACGCGCCCGCCGGGCCTCCTCGGACAGCGCCTGGAACTCACCGGCGTCGCCACGCATGTCGCCGTCGCCACGTATGTCGCCGTCGCCGCGAATGCCGCCGTCGGTGCGGTGGTCGTCGCCGTCGGCGCCGCGGTCGTCGCCGTCGGCGCCGCGGTCGCCGTCGTCGGCGCCGCGGTCGTCGTCGTGGCTGCTACCGGAGCCGGACAGTGGACAGCTCATTGGCTCCCTCGTCGACCGTGTCGGCCAGTGGATCACCGTGGGCGGCCACCGCCGCCCGGTACGTCTCCACAAAATACGGGTCGAGCGCGGCCGGGCTGCGGTAGCGCTTGCCGTACCGGCGCGCGTAGTGCCGGAACCAGTGCGGCTTCTCGTGCAGGAAGAGGATGTCGTGGAAGGCGAGGTTGCGCACCGCGATCATCGGTACCGGCGACTGGAACGCGAGCATGTCGGGGTTGCGGGCGGCCTGCTCGGGGCAGTGCCGATGGAACTGCGCGAGCATGATGTCCTGCTCGACCAGCTGATCCTTGATCAGCGGCTGGGCATGGTCGAGCAGCGGGGCGTCCGCCTCGGACAGGTCCGGGAACTGCACGAGCAGCGCGTGCAGGATGCGGTTGCGGCCGGCCCACCGGATGGACCGGAACTCCCGTACGCAGTCGAGCACCACGTCCACGATCCGGGCCACGTCCGGCTCCGGGCCGACCGTCCAGGTACGCAGTTCGAAGGTGCCGTGCTCGCGGGCCGGGCCGACGAACGGGCAGACCGGCCCGTCCCGGTTCAGGTCCGGATGTGGCCGCATGATGAAGCTCTCCACCCAGCTCATCGTCGCCGCGGTCGGATCGACGGCGGCGGGATCGACCGCCAGGTGGTCGGCCGCGGTGCGGTTGGCGGCCATCCGGTCGAGAACCGCACGATCGCGCGCCAGGTGATCAGCGGGCCGCTGACCAGCAGGCATGGAATCGGGGTAGGTCACCATACGTGCCGGGACGGGACAGGCGACGACATCCATCTGCTCATCCGGTCTCATGGCTCCAACCATGTCGGGGGGCGCCGGTTGGCTGCGGTGGCCGCCAGGATGGTAACCGCCAACGCAGGACTTGTGCGGTCCCCATCAGTCGTGCATGGTTCGGACCGGCCGCGCATCGCCGCCGTCCACTGATCACGCGTACCGGCAGCGCATCGTTCAGACCGTCCGCACACCGCGCGGACCGGCCGCGACGATCCGATCCGGCGGTGTCGCCGGCCCGTACGCCGAACACGTCGACCACCTGGGGAGCACGCATGATTGGCTCGGTAACGATCGTCGGTGGAGGTACCGCCGGCTGGATGACCGCTACCTATCTCAAGGCAGCGTTCGCTGACCGGATCTCCGTGACCCTCGTCGAGTCGAAGCGGGTTGGCGCCATCGGTGTGGGCGAGGCGACGTTCAGCACGATCCGTCATTTCTTCGACTACCTCGGCCTCGCCGAGCAGGACTGGATGCCGCACTGCGCGGCCTCGTACAAGCTCTCGATCCGGTTCGAAGACTGGCGCGGACCAGGCACGTTCTTCCACCACCCGTTCGAGAAGCCGCGCAAGGTGGACGGCTTCAACCTGGCCGACTGGTGGCTCGCGCTCGGTGACGAACCGGCCGAGTTCGACCGGCACTGCTACGTGCTGCACAAGCTGTGCGAGGCGCAGCGGGCCCCCCGGCACTTCGACGGCACGCTGTTCGCCGCCGAGCTGGACGGCGCGCCCCGCGGCGCCACTGTGGACGAGCAGCGCTCGCAGTTCCCGTACGCCTACCACTTCGACGCCGACCTGCTGGCGAAGTACCTGACCACGTTCGGCGTGCAGAAGCAGGGCGTCCAGCACGTGATCGACGATGTGACCAATGTCGCGGTGGACGAGCGCGGCTGGATCAGCCACATCACCACCGCCGAGCACGGCGACATCGGCGGCGACCTGTTCATCGACTGCACCGGCTTCCGCGGCATCCTGATCAACCAGAAGCTCGGCGAGGAGTTCCAGTCGTTCCTCGACGTACTGCCGAACAACCGCGCGGTCGCGCTGCGGGTACCGCGGGACGGCGCGACCGAGGGCATGCGGCCGTACACCACGGCGATCGCGCAGGACAACGGCTGGATCTGGAACATCCCGCTGTACGGCCGGGACGGCATGGGCTACGTGTACTCGGACGAGTTCTGCTCGCCGGAGGACGCGGAGCGGACGCTGCGCGAGGTGGCCGGCGGTGACAACGACCACCTCGTCGCAAACCACATCCGGATGCGGATCGGTCGCAACAACCGGTCCTGGGTGAACAACTGCGTGGCCATCGGCCTGTCCAGCGCGTTCGTCGAGCCGCTGGAGTCGACCGGCATCTTCTTCATCCAGCACGGGGTCGAGCAGCTGGTCCGGCACTTCCCGGACGAGCGGTGGGACCCGATGCTGCGCGAGCGGTACAACACCCGGGTCGGTCAGGTGGTGGACGGGGTCAAGGAGTTCCTCACCCTGCACTACCGCGCCGCCGGCCGGCGACGACACGCCGTACTGGAAGGAAGCCAAGACGCGCAAGCTGCCGGACGGCCTGGCCGGACGGCTCGACATCGCGCGGTCGCACCTGCTCGACGAGGAGAGCGTCTACCCGCACTACCACGGGTTCGAGACGCACTCGTGGATCACCATGACGATGGGTCTCGGGTGGCGGCCGGAGCACCCCCGCCCCGCGCTCGCGCACATGGATCCGAGTCGGGCCCGGGCCGAGTTCGCGAAGGTACGCGCCGACGCCGACCGGCTCGCCGCGTCACTGCCGAGCTGCTTCGAGTACGTGCAGGCCAAGCACGCGGCCGCCGGCGGTCAGGCGGCCACCCTGTACTCCGAGTCGATCGCCGGCCGCAACGCCTGACCGACCCGCGCGTTCGGTCTACGCCGGGTGCCGCGGCGCCGCCGGCTCGTTCGGCGGCGCCGCGGACTCGGCGGCACGATCCAGAAACAGACCCCGCTCTCGTACGTTGCGGGTGAGCGCCGCCGCGCGTTCGAACTCCTGCCTCGCCTCGGCGTGCCGACCGAGCTTGGCGAGCAGGTCCCCTCGTACCGCCGGCAGCAGCGGATAGTTCTCCAGCGCCCGTGCCGAGACGAGCGCGTCGACGACCTCGAGTCCACGCTCAGGACCGGATGCCATCCCGACCGCGACCGCCCGGTTGAGCTGTACCACCGGCGACGGCCACAACTCTGCGAGCACCTGGTACAACGCGGCGATCCTCGACCAGTCGGTGTCCTCGACGGACAGCGCGCGGGCGTGGCACGCGGCGATCGCGGCCTGCACCGCGTACACCCCGGGGGTTGTGGTCAACTCCTCGGCCCGGGCGAGCGCCGCCAGGCCGCGCCGGACGAGCAGCCGGTCCCAGCGGTGCCGGTCCTGGTGCTGCAGCAGGACCGGCTCGCCGTCCGGCCCGGTGCGGGCCCCGGTGCGGGACGCCTGGATCTCCATCAGCGCGACCAGCCCGTGCACCTCGGGCTCGGCCGGCGCGAGTCCGGCGAGGATCCGGCCGAGTCGGAGCGCCTCGGTACACAGCGTCGGCCGCATCCAGTCGTCCCCGGCGGTGGCCGAGTAGCCCTCGTTGAAGACGAGGTAGATCACTTCCAGTACGTCGGCCAACCGGTCGGCCAGTTCGGCCGGCGGCGGCAGCTCGAACGGCACCCGCTTCTCGGCGAGCGTGCGCTTGGCCCGGGAGATGCGCTGCCCCACGGTCGCCTCCGGCACCAGGAACGCCCGGGCGATCTCGTCGGTGGTCAGCCCGCCGAGCAGCCGAAGCGTCAACGCGACCCGCGACTCGGTGGACAGCACCGGATGGCAGGCGATGAAGATCAGCCGGAGCAGGTCGTCCTCGATGGGGTTGTCCAGGGCGGCGTCCGGCGGCTCGATGGGCTGCCGGCTCTCCAGTTCGCGGCCGAGTTCGGCGAGCTTCCGCTCGTACGTGCCGCGCCGGCGGAGCAGGTCGATCGCCCGGTGCTTGGCGGTGGCCATCAGCCACGCGGCCGGGTTGTCCGGCACCCCCGCCCCGGGCCACTGTTCGAGCGCGATGACCAGCGCGTCCTGGGCAAGCTCCTCGGCAAGACCCACGTCGTGTACGACCCGGGCGAGGCCGGCGATCAGCCGGGCCGACTCGATCCGCCAGACCGCCTCGATCGCGCGGTGGGTGGCGCGAAGAGGATCGGTAGCCGTCACGGCTACCGATCCTCGCACTGGTCTTCGGGTTGGTCGTTCGGGTTGGTCGTTCGGTATCGCTCGTGCGGATCGGTCGGGTGGCGCCAGACGGGAGACGGGTGGCACCAGTCGGGAGGCGGGTGGCACCAGTCGGGAGGCGCTCGGCGGGTGGCGCTAGGCGGGTGGCGCGAAATCCTCCGGTCCGAACACCTTGAGCACGTCGGCTTCGCCCTCCCACCCGGGCCACAGGTCCCGGTGCAGCTTCACGAACCGGGTGGTCCACTCGACCGCCTCGTCCCTGGACCGCACCTCGTACATCGCGTAGCTGATCAGTTCCTTCGCCTCGGTGAACGGGCCGTCGGTCACGCTCAACCGGCCACCGGAGAGCTGTACCCGGGCACCGGCCGCGCTGGGCGCGAGTCCCGCGTTGTCCAGCAGCGCGCCGGCCTTCGTCGCTTCCTCGCCGAGCGCCATGATCCCGTTCATCAACTCCGGCGGCGGCGGGCTGTCCGGCTGGTTGCCCTTGAGAATCACCAGGTAACGCATCGCGGTATCCCCCTCAGTCTGAAACTGATGTCGTTGGTGGTCAGGCGTGCCGCGACGGGCGGCGGTAGAGGTGTACGGACAGGGCGGACAGCCAGGTCCAGGCGATGATGACAGCCGCCACGAAGCCCAGAGTGGTCGCCGCGCTGGCGGTACCGGAGGCGATCCCGACGAAGCCGGCGAGGAACAGCACACCGGTCGCCCGGGAGTACCGAGCCCAACCGCGCCGACCCTCGGCCGCGAACCGGCGGGCCACCACGAAGCACGCCACGATCAGGGCGGTGAAGCCGATGGCGCCGCAGGTCAGGTGCAGCATGCCGTGCCAGCTCACGTCGTTCGCGTTGTCGGGGGTACCGACCGGGAAGCCCAGTGCCGGGTCGGCGCGGAACACGCCGGCACCGATCAGGCTCACCCCGTACGCGGCGATCAGTCGAGGTGCCCAGGCGGCCGCCCGACCCGGCCGCAGCCCCCGGCGCAGGCCGATCGCGCCCAGTACCGTCATCAGCCCGGTGAGTACGAGGTTGGTGATCTGGATCCAGCCGAGCTCACCGTTGCTCAGCAGGCTCCACGAGTGGCGGGTGACGTCGAATCCGTCCCGGGTGAACACCTGGACCAGGGACACCGCGAGGTACACCGGGCCGGCGATGATGCCGTACCCGAGCAGCGATCTGGTGATGCGGGTGGCCGGGTCGCAGCCGCTGTCGACCGCGGTCCTGTCGACGGCGGTCCTGTCGACGGCGGTGCTGAGCGCGGTGCTGAGCGCGGTGCTGGTGGTGCTGGTGGCGGTGCTGCTGTGCTGGGACATCTCGGTACTCCGTCCGGAGGCGGGCCGATCATCGGTTTGACCGGCCATTCATCTACGCCTCGAACGGGGCGACGGGATTTCGACATGGTCCACCAAGATTTTTTGGCTTTCTTTCCGGCCCGCTCACCGCCCGTCCCGCCCGCCGCCCCGCCACCCGCCGCCCGGTCCGCCGGTCCGCCCGCCGGATGCCGGTCGCCCGCCGCACCGGGCCGACCGGTTTTCGCGGGTACGCCTAGGGTTGAACCGAACCGCACGACAGGGGGTAGCAGGTGGCCCGTCCCGATTCGCGCAAGCTGCTGGTGATCGGCTTCGATGATCCGCTGAAGGCGCAGGAGTTCCTGCTGGTCGCGGTACGGATGCAGCGGGCCGGACAGCTGTCCGTGCACGACGCGGTGTTCGTCAGCCGGGATGCCGACGGTCGTGCGTCGGTACGCGAGACCACCGACCTGTCCACCGGCCGCGGCGCCATGGGCGGCGCGATGTGGGGCCTGCTCATCGGCACCCTGCTGGGCGGTCCGATCGGCGGCCTGGTCGGCGGCGCGGCTACCGCGGGCGGTGGCGCGCTGCTCGCGAAGCTGGTCGACACCGGGATCAAGGACGAGAAGGTGCGCGAGCTGCGGGAGAACGTACTGCCCGGCAGCACCGCGCTGGCGCTGCTGGTCAGCCACGTCTCGCTGGGCGACCTGCAGCGCGAGCTGACCCGGTTCCCGGACGCGACGCTGGTCGAGTCGAGCCTGTCGGACGCCGCGGTACACGCCGTGCGCGCCGCACTGGGCGAGAGCCAACCGGACGCGCCGCGGATCGGGCTGGACTGACGCCGGTCCCGTCCGGCCGCCGATGACGACCGGTGGCGGCCGCCGGACTCCCGGCGGCCGCCGCAGGTAGCACCCGCTACGGCGCGACGATCATCAGCTTCGCGTACGCCGGCTTGATCACCTCGTTGATCAGCACCAGCCGCTCGTCGAACGGGATGAACGAGCTCTTCATCGCGTTGACGGTGAACCATTGCAGGTCCGCCCAGCCGTACCCGAACGCCTCCACCAGCAGCGCCATCTCGCGCGACATCGACGTCTCGCTCATCAGCCGGTTGTCGGTGTTGACGGTGACCCGGAACCGCAGGTCGGCCAGCAGCCCGATCGGGTGCGCCTCGATCGACGGAGCGGCGCCGGTCTGCACGTTCGACGACGGGCACAGCTCCAGCGGGATGCGCTTGTCCCGCACGTATGCGGAGAGCCGGCCGAGCTTGGCGCCGGCCCGGCCACCTCGTACCCCGGGCACGATGTCGTCCACGATGCGCACGCCGTGACCCAGCCGGTCCGCGCCGCACCACTGGATCGCCTGCCAGATGCTCGGCAGCCCGAACGCCTCACCGGCGTGGATGGTGAAGTGGAAGTTCTCCCGCTGTAGGTACTCGAACGCGTCCAGGTGCCGGGTCGGCGGGAAGCCCGCCTCGGCGCCGGCGATGTCGAAACCGACCACGCCGGCATCCCGGTACGCCACCGACAGCTCGGCGATCTCGGTCGAACGGGCCGCGTGCCGCATCGCGGTCAGCAGCGCGCCGATCCGGATCGGACTGCCGTTCGCGGCCGCTTCCGCGGCCCCCGCCGCGAAGCCACCGAGTACCGCCTCGACCACCTGGTTGAGCGTCAAGCCGCGCTCGACGTGCAACTCAGGGGCGAACCGGACCTCGGCGTACACCACGCCGTCGTTGGCCAGGTCCAACGCGCATTCGGCGGCGACCCGGTGCAGCGCCTCCGGTGTCTGCATGACGCCGACGGTGTGCTGGAACGTCTCCAGATACCGCTCCAGCGAACCGGAGGCGGCCGACTCGACGAACCACTGCGCGAGCTCGTCCGGATCGGTAGTGGGAAGTCTGGTGTAACCGGTCGCCTCGGCCAGGTCCACGATCGTGGCCGGCCGGAGGCCGCCGTCCAGATGGTCATGAAGCAGCGCCTTGGGCGCCTTACGGATCTCCTCGAGAGTCGGCCCTACCATGTGGTGACACTAGTACCTGCCCGGATCGCGCCGGATGAATGGCGCGTGAAGCTGACTTTCCGAGTCGGTTACCGGTCGCTCCGACCCCGACATTCGCGGTCGGCCCGCGGGCCCGGAAGCTGGTCAGCGCGCCGGTCGGGGCGCTGGTCAGCGCGCTAGCTCGACACGTCGATGTCGTCCCAGTCCGGTGGCGGCTCGTGGTACGGACCGGTGAACACGACCGCCCACTCCAGCGCCCAGCGCCGCTGGCTCACCACGAACGGCTGTACCGCACCGGGTGGACGCCGGCCGGCCCGGATGGCGTCCCGGTACGCCCAGTCCACGCAGTAGTACAGGTCGAGCGCGGCGGCGACCTCGGCGGCGGTACGGGACGCGGGCAGCATCCGGGACCGCCACAGCCCGTACGACTGGTTGTGCGACACGTCCGGGAACAGCGCGGGCAGCCCGTCCGGCACGTTCAGCTCCGGATCGAGCTCGTCGACCATGCCGAGCACCCAGGCCAGCGCGTACATCGCGTCCAGCCGTAACGCGAACTGTCGGGGATCGCCGGTACCGGAGGCGATCAGGTGCCACTCCTGCTTGCTGACGTGCTCGAGCAGGCGGGCGCGCAGCAGCCAGCGCATCGCGTCCGGGCGGGGCAGCCCGAACACCGCGGCGAGCACCACGTTGAGGACCGCGGCGCGCGCCTCGATGTCTTCGATCGGCCGCAGCTCCACCAGGTCACCGGGCTCCCACACCAGCGGGTGCCCGGGCGGCGGAGCTGGGATCCCCAGCCGACCCAGTACCTTGACCGTGCTCCGGCGGATCGACGCCGGATCAGGTGCCAGCGACACGGAACGTCAGGATTCGCGGCGGGCGAGATCCGGACTGAACGCGGGTAGGCAGATCGCCACGTACTCCGCTCCGTCCGGCCCGGGGGTGGTGTACCGGACCAGTTCCCCGGCTCGGGTCAGTACCGCCTGACCAGCGTTGACGTCCAGGGTCTCGCCCTCGTGCTCGACCCGTACGGTGCCCCGCAGCACCAGCGTGATCTCGTCGAACTCCGGCTGCTGCGGCGGCTCTTCCCAGCCGCCGGGCGCGATCATGTGGGCTACCGAGAGTCGCTCCGTACCGGTGTTCACCCGACCCACGAACTCGTCGATGATCTTTCCCCCGGGTACCGGAATCCGGGTGGGGGTCGAGACGAGCACGGGCATGTGGCCCTCCCTTTCAGCATGGTTCGCTGCCTAGGACGCGGCGGGACCCCCAAGCGCCGACGCGGCCAGCCCAGACGGTAGCGGATCGGGTACGGCAAGCACAGGCCCGACATCGGTGTTGATCACACAGTGCGCCGACAAGATCAACCCAGCGGTGTACCTGTGCTCCCACCAGCGGGTACGCGGCGCGGGCGCTCAGCCGATCCGGTCGATGACCAGGGGGCCGGCCGGCGGAGCCTCGTCGACGATGGTGAACGCACCGGACAGGTCCGCGAGAGCGGCCGGGATCCGGCCGGCGTCCTCGGTGCGCAACTCGGCGAGCGGCTCGCCGGCCTCGATCCGGTCGCCCGGCTTGGCCCGCAGCATGACTCCGGCGGACGCCGAGACCGGATCCTCCTTGCGGGCCCGGCCGGCGCCCAACCGCCAGGCGGCCACGCCCACCGGGTACGCGTCGATCGCGGTCACCACACCGGACTGCTCGGCCCGCAACAGCTCCCGCTCCGGCGCCTCGGGCAGCGGTGCGTCCGGGTCGCCGCCCTGCGCGCGCACCATCGCCCGCCAGGTGTCCATCGCCCGACCGTCGGCCAGCGCGGCGGCTGGGTCGGCGTCCGGCAGGCCGGCCGCCCGGACCATCTCGGTGGCGAGCGCCAGGGTCAGCTCCACCACGTCCGGCGGGCCGCCACCGGCCAGCACCTCGACCGACTCGGCCACCTCGACGGAGTGGCCGACCGCCAACCCGAGCGGGCTGGACATGTCGGTGATCAGCGCGACCGTACGTACCCCGTGCGCGCTGCCCAGTTCGACCATGGTCGAGGCGAGGCCGCGGGCGTCGTCGAGCGACTTCATGAAAGCGCCGGAGCCGACCTTCACGTCGAGCACCAGCGCCCCGGTACCCTCCGCGATCTTCTTGCTCATGATCGAGCTGGCGATCAGCGGAATCGACTCGACCGTGCCGGTCACGTCGCGCAACGCGTACAGCTTCCGGTCCGCCGGGGCAAGGTCCTCGCTGGCGGCGCAGATGGCGCAGCCGACCGTCCGCAACTGCTCGATGAACGCGGCCATCGACAGCTTCACCTGGAAACCCGGGATCGACTCGAGCTTGTCCAGGGTGCCGCCGGTGTGCCCGAGACCGCGGCCGGACAGCTGCGGTACGGCGGCACCGCACGCGGCGACCAACGGCGCCAACGGGAGCGTGATCTTGTCGCCGACGCCACCGGTGGAGTGCTTGTCCACGGTCGGCCGCGGTATCCCGGACAGGTCCAGCCGGGTACCGGAGGCGATCATCGCGGCGGTCCACCGGGAGATCTCGGCCGCCGTCATCCCGCGCAGCACGATCGCCATGGCCAGCGCGGACATCTGCTCCTCGGCCACCGCGCCCCGGGTGTACCCGTCGATCACCCAGTCGATCTGCGCGTCGGAGAGCACCTGGCCGTCCCGCTTGGCACGGATCACGTCGACAGCCGCGAACGCCTCGGTCATTCGCCCTCCCGGTGAACGTGGTCGGTATCAGCGTGTTCCAGGTCAGCGCTCTGCCCGCCGGCGTGCCGGGCACCGGTTCCGTCGGCCGACCCGAGGTCGGCCGGGCCGAACGCGCGGGGCAGCAGTTCGGCCAGGCGCAGCGGCCCGTCCGGCGAGTCGATCAGGCAGTCCGGTCCGCCGAACTCCCAGAGCAACTGCCGGCACCGGCCGCACGGCATCAGCGGCGCCCCGGCACCGTCCACACAGGACATCGCCAGCAGCCGCCCGCCGCCCGAGGTGTGCAGCGCGGACACCAGTCCGCACTCGGCGCACAACGTCACGCCGTAGCTGGCGTTCTCCACGTTGCAGCCGACCACCACCCGGCCGTCGTCGACCAGCGCGGCCGCACCCACCGGGAACCGGGAGTACGGCGCGTACGCCTGGCGCATCACCTCGACCGCGGCCGCCCGCAGCGCCGGCCAGTCGACGGCCGGCGCGACGCCACGGCGCTCACCCGCGACCGCCTCGGACCCGCCGGTCGCCGGACCGGTCATGACTTGATGTACGGCTTTCCGTCGGCCGCCGGCGCACGAACCCGACCGACCAACCCGGCTACCGCGAAGATCGTGGCCAGGTACGGAGCCATCACCAGGAACTGCGACGGGATCGGGCTGCCGATCGAGGTCAGGAACACCTGCAGCGCGTCGGCGAAGCCGAACAGCAGCGCGGCGAACATCGCACCGGTCGGGCTCCAGCGGCCGAAGATCAACGCAGCCAGCGCGATGAAGCCCTTGCCGCTGGTGATGTTCTTGCCGAACGGGCCGATCGAGCCGATGGTGAAGAACGCACCGCCGATACCGGCGATGAGACCGCCGTACAACACGTTGCGGTAGCGCACCAGCCGCACCCGGATACCGACCGTGTCCGCGGCGGTCGGGTGCTCGCCGACCGCGCGTACCCGCAGTCCCCACCGGGTGTGGAACAGCCCGACGTACACGACTGCCACCAGCACCAACGCGAGGTACACGAAGACGTTCGCGTCGAACAGCACCGGTCCGATCACCGGGATGTCGGACAGCCCCGGGATGGCCCACTTCGGGAACACCGGCGGCTGGTTGTACTTCTCCTGCTCGGTCTGCATCAGCCGGTCGTACAGGAATCCGGTCAGGCCGAGCGCGAGCACGTTCAGCACGACGCCCAGTACGACCTGGTCCACCAGGTACCGGATGGCCAGTACCGCCAGGATCAGCGCGATCAGCAGGCCGGCGACCGCGGCCGCGGCGAGGCCGGCCCAGACGCTGCTGGCCAGCGTGCCCACCATCGCACCGGCGAACGCGCCGGCCAGGAACTGGCCCTCGATGGCCACGTTGATGACCCCGGACCGTTCGCACAGCACCCCGGCGAGCGCGCCCAGGATCAGCGGCAACGCCAGGAAGACGGTGTTCTGCGTGACGCCCACGATCGGCATGAAGTTGCCGGCCACCGACCACGACAGGAACGACAGCAGGAAGCTGGTCAACGCGACCGCGCTGGTCAGGCCGAAGTGGAACCGGCCGAACCCGGCCAGCAGCGCCAACCCGACGGCGGCGCAGATCAGCCCGAAGGCGATCGCACCCGGTCGGGCCGGCAGCACGATGCCACCGGTGCTGGACGTGGTGCTCAGGGTGAAGCGGGCTTCCTGACCGGCCTTGGCCAGGTACCCGAACATGATCGCGGCGAACAGGCCCAGGACCAGGTACACCGTGCCGGCCTTGCGGGACCGGGTCCAGAAGCCGCGGGCCAGGGTCGACTCGGCGACCTCTTCGACTGCAACAGCGGTCGTCATCTCCTGCGTGTCCTTCCGTTACCCGTTCCAGCCCTTGGCCAGCGTCTGGCCGAGGGTGCCGGCGCGCTGCGCGCGCAGCCGGAACACGGCCTTCACCAGCGCCGGGGCGGCGATGAAGATGACGATCAGTGCCTGGATGACGGTGACCATGTCCACCGGTACCGCGGCCTCGGCCTGCATCCGGACCGCACCGGCGCGCAGCGCGCCGAACAGCAGGCCGGCCGCGACCACGCCCCACGGCTTGGCCCGACCGAGCAGCGCGACCGTGATGCCGTCGAAGCCGATGTTGCTGCTCACCGCCGGGGTGAGGGCGTGCGCGGTACCGAGCAGCACGCTCGCCCCGCCCAGCCCCGCCAGTCCGCCGGAGACGACCATCGCCAGCACGTACGCCTTGGCCACGCTCATGCCGGCGGTACGGGCGGCGACCGGGTTGGAGCCGACCGCCCGGAACTCAAATCCCAGCGTGGAGCGCTGCAGCAGCCAGCTCACTCCGGCGGCGAGTGCGACCGCGAGCAGGATGCCGAGGTGCACCCGCAGCACGTCCCCGGCCAGGTGCGGGAAGTCCGCGGAGCCGTGGGTCGCCTTGCTGATCGCGTCGCTGCGGCCGGGTCGCTGGATCCCGGACAGGCTGAGCAACCAGACCAGCAGGCTGCCCGCGATGTAGTTGAGCATGATCGTGGTGATGACCTCGTGCGCGCCGGTACGGGCCTTGAGCCAGCCGGCGATGCCGCCCCACAGGCCGCCGCCGACGATCGCGGCGAGCAGCGCCACGACCAGGTGGATGCCGGGCGGCAGGCTGAGCCCGAACCCGACGAACCCGGCCAGGATCACGCCGGCTACGACCTGTCCCTCGGCACCGATGTTGAACAGGCCGGCCCGGAAAGCCAGGGCGACCGCGAGACCGGTGCAGATCAGCGGCGCCGCGTTGGTGAGCGTCTCGGAGATCGGCCCGAACACGGTGGTCCAGGTCCCGTCGCCGGACAGTGCGGCGGACACCGCGTCCGGGTCGACGATCGCGCCCTTCAGCAGCGCGCTGTAGGCGAGGCTGACCTCCTGCCAGGCGGCGGTGAAGAAGTCCTGCGGCCGGCTGAAGATGTAGGCGGTGGTGGCGAGTACGTCCTCGTCGGAGAAGACGATGGTCAAGCCACCGATCACCAGCGCCAACACGATCGCCAGGATCGTGACGGTGACCGAGTTTGCGGTGGTCAGCGCGTCGATGAACGCTCTGGTGCGGTTCGGTGGCCCACCGTCGGCCGTCTTGTCGGCCGTGCCACCGGCCGGCCCGGTGCCGGCCGCGGTGGGCTCGGCCGGCGCGTCGGCCGGCTGCTGCGCTTCGGTCGTCATCGCGCTTCCTCCGGGCTCGCCTGCTCGCCGGCCGCGGCGGGCTCAGCGTCTTCTCCGCTCGCCGGCTCGTCCGCCGTCGTGGCCGAGTCCTCCGTGATGCCGGCCATCAACAGGCCGATCCGCTCCCGGGGGGTCTCCGGTCCGATCACGGCGAGGATCCTTCCGCGGTACATCACCGCGATCCGATCGGCCAGCGCGAGCACCTCGTCCAACTCGCTGGACACCAACATGACCGCGGTGCCCTGATCGCGCTCGTGCACGATCCGGGCGTGGATGAACTCGGTCGAACCGACGTCGACCCCGCGGGTGGGTTGAGCGGCGATGAACAACTGCAGTGGCCGGGACATCTCCCGCGCCACGATCACCTTCTGCTGGTTGCCGCCGGACAGCGTGCCGACCGGTACCTCGCCGGACGAGGTACGCACGTCGAACTCGGCGATGCGGTCCTTGGCGTTGTCCCGGATCGAGTCCGGACGCAGACTCAGGCCGCTGCCGAACGGCTTGCGGTGGTACAGGTCGAGCACCAGGTTCTCCGCGACGCTGAAGTCGGCGATGAGACCGTGGTGGCTGCGGTCCTCCGGGACGTACCCGACCCCGGAGGCCAGGGTGTCCCTGGTACCGGCGGTGGTGAGGTCCCGGCCATTGCAGGTGATCGTGCCGCCGATCACCGGACGCAGCCCCATGATCGCTTCGGTCAGCTCGGTCTGCCCGTTGCCCTGCACGCCGGCCACGCCGAAGATCTCGCCGGCCGCGACCTCGAAGGTGACCCCGTCGACCACCTTGTGCCCGCGGTCGTCGACCACCTGCAGGTCGTCGACGCGCAGCACCGGCTCGCCCGGTTGGGCGGGTTCCTTGTCGACCTTGAGCTTGACGGTACGGCCGACCATCATCGCGGCGAGCTCGTCCTCGCTGGCGGTCGGCTCGGTGGTACCGACCACCTGACCGCGCCGGATGACCGTGATCCGGTCGGCGATGGCCTGGACTTCCTTGAGCTTGTGCGTGATGAACACGATCGACTTGCCCGCGTCCTTGAGGGACCGCATGACCTCGAGCAGGTCGTCGATCTCCTGCGGGGTGAGCACCGCGGTCGGCTCGTCCAGGATCAGCAGGTCCACGTCCCGCAGCAGCGCCTTGACGATCTCCACCCGCTGCTGGACGCCGACCGCCAGGTCCTCGACCAGCGCGTCCGGATCGACCTGCAGGCCGTACCGGCGGGACACCTCGGTGACGTCCTTGCGGGCCCGCCGCTGGTCGAGGAAGCCGAGCATCCGGGTCCGTTCCGCGCCGAGCATCACGTTCTCGGCGACGGTGAACACCGGTACCAGCATGAAGTGCTGGTGCACCATCCCGATGCCGGCGTCGATGGCCTGCCGCGGCGACCGGAACTTGACCGGCGTGCCGTCCACCACGATCTCGCCCTCGTCCGGCTGCAACAGGCCGTACAGGACGTTCATCAGCGTGGACTTGCCGGCGCCGTTCTCGCCGAGCAGCGCGTGGATCTCCCCGGGCAGCACCGTGAGGTCGATGTGGTCGTTGGCGACCAGGTCACCGAACCGCTTGGTGATGCCCCGCAGTTCGAGCTTCAGGGCTGATCCCTCCCCGCTGGACTTCCCGACGGATATGCCCCGACCGCCCCGCACGGCGGTGAGCCGGAGCGGGGCGGCCGGACGAACTGGACTCAGGACCGCGGCTGGGCCGCGGCCTCGAGCGTCGAGCTCACTACTTCGGCTGGGCCGGAGAGGTGAGAGTGATCTTGCCGGACGAGATGTCCTTGCCGATCTGGTCGACCTCGGTCTTGAGCTCCGCGGGAACCTTGGAGTCGAAGTCGTGGTACGGCGCCAGGAAGGTGCCGCGGTTGTCCAGCGTGCCGATGTAGGAACCGGTCAGCGCCTCGCCCTTGGCCGCGGCCTCGATCGCCTTGGTCACTACCTCGGGGATGTTCTTCACCACGCTGGTGAGGAACGCGCTGCAGTACTGCTGGGCGCTCTCACAGCCGTCGAAGTCGACGAAGATGGCGCTGAACTTGCCACCGGACGCCTGCGCCGCGGAAGCGGTACCGAGGCCCGTGCCACCGGCGACCGGGAACACGATGTCGGCACCCTGCGAGACGAAGGTGTCCGTGATCGCCTTGCCCTTGGCCTGGTCGGTGAAGTTCTGCGAGAAGGTGCCCTTCTGGGTCTTCTCGTTCCAGCCCAGTACCGCGACGTTCTTGCTCTTCTGCTTGTTGTAGTACTGGACGCCCTCGTAGAAGCCGTCCATGTAGATGGTCACCGGCGGGATGGGCAGACCACCGTAGGTGGCCACCTTGCCGGACTTGCTCGACGCGGCCGCCACGTAGCCCGCCTGGAACGCGGCCTGCGCGGTGTTGAACTGCATCGAGTACACGTTCGACTGGCCGGTGTTCGAGTCGATGATCGCGAACTTCTGGTCCTTGTTCTGGTCCGCGATCTTCTTGGTGGCGTCGGTCATCAGACCACCGACGGCGACGATCAGGTCGCACTTGCGCTGCACGAACTGAGCCAGGTTCGGCTCGTAGTCCTGCTCGCTGGTAGAAGCGTTGTACTGGATGTCGATGTTCGAGTTTGCCTTCTTCGCGTCCTGGAAGCCCTTCCAGGCGGACGCGTTGAACGACCGGTCGTCGATGCCGCCGACATCGGTGACCATGCATGCCTTGAACTTCTTGGCGCTGGTGTCGCCGGAATCCTTAGCTGGAGGCTCGCCACAACCAGCGACGGCAAGCGCAACGCCCCCGATCGCGAGAATCGCGACGAGCCGCATCCCACGCACTGGGCGCAAGACGGTCTCCTTCCCCATGTCCACCGCTCCGTCGCGGTGGCCCCAACGCAGGGAGCGTAGCGGCATCTACCCAGCGGTAAAGGCCAGGCAGGGCAGACGTGGTGCAGCCGTGATGTGGACGGGGCATTCCACCTGCCCGTATCGGTCTCAACAGGACCCCCGGCTGGGGTGATTCGCCTGGTCAGCGGCCTAATGTCGGAACAGGCCGGGGACGGTCGGAATCGAAGCCGGTGCATCCGGTTCAGTCCGTACGGCGGGTCGCGGACGGCTCCTCGTCCGCCTGGTCACCGGCCGCGGGCGGTCCATCGGCCTGGCCGCCGGCCACCGATGGCCCTGTTCGCCGGCCGGCCAGCAGGCCGCGCAGCCCGAGCCAGCCGACCACGCTACCGACGGTCAGTGACACCACGATCAACAGCGCGTGTACGACCAGGAAGGAAGTCGGGTCGCCGCCGCGGTCACCGTCCACCCAGGACCGCGGATCCGCCCAGATGGCGGCCGCGAACCGGGGCCAGATGAACCAGGTCCACAGGCCGACCAGGGTCAGGAAGGCGGACCAGCGCCGGGACAGCAGCACGCGCCGAGCCTACCCACGGCCGGCACCGTCGCCGCGGCCACCGGTCCCGGTCCCGGTGGCCCGTCACCGGTGCCGCCCCGGGGCTCGGCGGCGCCACCTGCTTCTGTCGCGCTCCTGTCGCGCTTCTGTCGCGCGGAGTATCCGCGCGCCTACCGGGATCGACCGTCGCCGCTGGCTACAGTGACCGCCGATGTCCTTGGTGAGCAAGGAGTCCCGTCGGCCGCCGCTGCTGCTCGCGGCCCTCACCTGCGCGGCCGGCGCGATCCTGGCCGGACCCGCGGCCGGCTCGGTCGGCGAGCCACAGTCCGTACCGTCGGCGGTACCACGGGTCGCCGCGGCCGCGTTCGTGGTGGCCGACGTCGGTACCGGCGAGGTGCTCGCGGCCAGAGCGCCGCACCGCCGGCTGCCGCCGGCATCCACGCTCAAGTTGCTGACCGTGCTGACCGCGGTACGCGGGTACGACCCGGCGACGGTGGTACGCGCGCTGCCGCGGGACACCGCGGTCGAGTGCAGCTGTGTCGGGGTACGCCCCGGCCGCTCGTACCGGCTGGACGCCCTGCTCATGGCATCAGTACTGGCCAGCGGCAACGACGCGGCGACCGCCGCGACCGAGGCGGCGGGCGGTACCGCCGGCATGCTGCGCGCGATGCGCGCCACCGCGTACGACCTGCGCGCCGGCGACACCCGACCGGGCACGCCGTCCGGGCTGGACGCGCCCGGCCAGGCGACCAGCGCGTACGACCTGGCCCTGATCGTGCGCGCCGGCCTCGCCGACCCGCGGTTCCGGCGGTACTTCACCGCGCGGTCGACCCGGTTCGGCCCGATCGGTGGCCCGACCATCACGCTGGTCAACCAGGACCCGCTGTACCGGTCGAGCTATCCCGGCCGGATCGGCGGCAAGTACGGCTGGACCACTCCGGCCCGGTACACCTTCGCCGGCGCGGCCCGACGCGGCGGCCGGACCCTCGTGGTCACCCTGCTCGGTGCGGACGCCGGGTACGCGGCTTCGGCGACGGCGCTGCTCGACTGGGGGTTCGCCCGGGCCGGGGCGCGGCCGGTCGGCTCGCTGGTGCCCAGCCGGACCGAGCTCGCCCGGCGGCAGCGCGCCGCGGCGCAGGCGTCGGCGGCGGCCGCGGCGTCCCGCGCGGCGGCCCGGGACGCCGAGATCCGATCCGGTTCCCGGCCACCGGCGGCGGACACCAGCAGCGGCGAGGCCGGTCACGGCGGCCGGCCGGCGCAGCTCGGCATGCCCAGCCAGCCGGCCGGCGGTTCGGCGGTCCCGGAACCGGTGGGGTCCCGACCACCGGTGCACACGCAGGCACTGTTCTCGCTGGGTGCGGTCGCTTTCACCGGACTGGCGCTGTGGCCGGGCCGGGAGCCGCGACCGCCCCGGCGCCGGACCCGGCGGCGTGGCACTCCGGCGACGCCGGCCGGTCGACCCGGCACCCGCGGAACGCCCCGCGGCGCCACCGGAACCGCGGCTGTCGGCCGGCACACCAGCCGGGGTACACCGGCCGGTTCCGCGCGGCGGGTACCGGCCGGATCCCGGCGCCGGATCGCGACATAACGACCCGGCTGTCGCGGACGGGAAATAAACGACGTGGCAACCCGGCCGATCCTGTCGTAGCGTGGGCCCTACGCAGGAGAGGAGGTGGTCCGGCTGATGCTTTGTGATAAACGGACTTGCGAGGTGGCTGTCCGCTAGCCGCCGTACGTCGGCCCTGGTCCGCCGACCTCTGGCTCAGCCGTTGGCGTGCACCGCCACGACACGGCGGCCGGCGAATGCCAGGCAGCCACCCGACCCGTGGGCCCCGGGGTTTGTCCACCCGGGCCTCTCATCCGAGAGGAAGCGCCCACGGGTCGCTTCATGTCCGGACCCTGCCGCCCAGCGCGCCGGCCCCGAACGTGCCCTGCCACCGCGCGGTGGCCGCAACCTCCGGCTGGCCACAACCTCCGGCTGGCCGCAACCACCGCTGGCCACCGGCGTGGGCCGCCGTCAGGCGCCCGCCGGCTCCGACTGCCGGGAATCCGCGACCGCGTCCGCCTCGGACGTGTCCCCCATCGCCCGCGACCGGCCCACCATGATCAGCACCAGCCCGGCCACCGCCCAGGCGGCCAGCACCAACGCCGGTCGCTGCGCGCCGGCACCGTCGAACGAGGCGACCGAGCGGAGCAGGGTGCCACCGGCGCCTGGCGGCAGCGCCTGGCCGACGTCACCCCACGGCTGGGGCAGGAACTCCGGCGCCGAGGTCAGCCCGGACAGCGGGTTGCCGACCAGAAACATGACCACCACCCCCAACCCGATGCCGGCGTACCCGAGGAGAGCGGCCAGGCCGGTGATCGCGCCGGTCATCGCGGCCGCCAGCAACCCCACCACGGCGGCATTGGTCAGATAGTCACCGGGCAGCGCGGACAGCCCGTACTGGAGGATCGCGGTCGCCGCCAACCCGGCCAGCACGCCGTAGGCGAGGACCCCGACCACCCGGGCGATCCGGCCGCTGACCAGGATCCGTAGCAGCGCGGCCGCGAGCATGCTGGTCATCACCAGCGGCAGGATCCCGATGGCCAGCGCGGATCCGCGCGGATCGTCCTGGTCCGCGGGTACGACATCGGTCACCTGTACCGGTTGTCCACCGCCGGCCGCCTGCGCGACCTGCCCGAGCAGCTGCGCCACCACCGGACCCGCGGCGGACGCGACGTGTACGGCCGCGCCACTGGGCGACAGGATGAACGCCCCGTACGCCTTCCGGTCCCGGATCGCCTGGTCAGCGGCGGTCTCGTCGGCCACGACGCTGACATCGAAGGCGCCCGGCTCGGCCTGTTCGAGGGCAGCCACGAGCTGCTGTACGGCGGGCGCCGGACCGGTCGCCACCACGGGTAGGTCCCGCGGCTCGCTGTTCACCGCCGGCCAGGCGAACAGGGCCAGGAACACGGCCTGGACAGCGACCACGAGCACGGCGATCCCGACGGCTCGCGGCAGCGAGCCGGAACGGACGGCCATGTCGACCTCCTCGATAGGAACGGGCTCGATCGGAACGGCAATGCGAACGTCGGGCGGGCGCGAGCCCGTGCCGCGGCCGCTATAACGAACGAGCATTCTCTTTTGCCCGCCAGCATGGCAATCGGCTCGCGACCTTGTCAAGAACGAACATTCGTTTTACTTTGCGGGCATGCCCCGAGTCACCGAGCAACATCGCGAGGCCCGGCGCCGGCAGATCATCGACGCCGCCCGCCGGTGCTTCTCCCGCAATGGCTTCCACGCCACGTCCATGCAGGACGTACTACGTGAAGCGGATCTCTCCGCCGGCGCGCTGTACCGGTACTTCCGCAGCAAGACCGAGATCATCGCCGCGGTGGCCGAGGATGTCCTCGGCCCGGTGACCGGGGAGATCGCGAACGTGCTGCACACCGAGCCGGTACCGCCGCTGGCGGACAGCATGGCGATCGTGCTCGGTACCGTCGAAGCGCAGTCCGGTGAGGACGGCATCCTCCGGGTCGCGGTACAGGTGTGGGGCGAGGCACTGCGCGAGCCGGCGCTCGGCGAGTTCGTGGACACCACGTACCGGCGGTTCCGCTCGCTGTTCGTACAACTGGCCGAGCGGGCCAGACAGGCCGGTCACCTGCCCTCGAGCGCCGATCCCGAACAGGTCGGCGCGGTGCTGTTCGGCCTGGTACCCGGGTACGCCCTGCAGCGGCTGCTCATCGGCGACACGATCACCCCGGAGGGGTACCTGGCCGGCCTGCGCGTCCTGATCGGCTCGCCCGCACCGGCCTGCGCGCCCTGACCGGCTCGCCGACACCGGCTCGCGCTGACCGGCCGGCCGGCACCGGCTCGCACTGACCGAATCGCCAGCGGCATTCGTCCCGCACCGCCGGTGTCGTACCCTGCCAGGCGATGTCCGCGCTCCGTCGCCTGCCGACCCTGATCACGGCCACGGTGCTCGCCGCCGGACCGGTCGCGCTCAGCGCGACCCCGGCCACGGCGGGACCCGGGTCGCCGTCGCCCGCCCCGCCGACGAGCAGCCCCGCCGCACCGTCGAACGGCCCGGCCGCCGCGCTGCCCTGCCCGATCGCGAAGGTGCCCCGGCAACCCGGCCAGCCGGTGCCACGGATCCCGCGGCAGCCCACCCCGCCGCAACACGATCCGGCCGCTCCGGTCATCGGCGGCGCCGCACTCGGCTCGACCGGGCTGGTGGTACCGCCCGGCTCGCCGCGACTGCCGGGCAACCTCACCGCACGCGCCTGGACGATCGCGGATCTGGACACCGGAGCGGTACTCGCCGCGTGCGCGCCGCACGCGTACCACCCGCCGGCGAGTACCCAGAAGCTGCTGCTGGCCGCGGTCGCGCTGCCGAAGCTGGACCCCCGCCAGGTCATCCGGGTCACCCCGGCGGATCTCAACTTCGAGCCGGGCAGTTCCGCGGTCGGACTGGTTCGCAACGGCCGGTACCAGATCGGCACGCTCTGGCTCGGGCTGCTGCTGAACTCGGGTAACGATGCCGCGTTGGCGCTGGCCCGGCTCGCCGGCGGTCCCGCGGGCGTACCGGGCACGCTGGACGCGATGAACGCCGAGGCGCGCCGGCTCGGCGCCTTCGACACGCACGCGGTGACCCCGTCCGGACTGGACGGTCCGGGCCAGTGGACCAGCGCGTACGACCTGGCCCTGATCGCCCGGGCCTGCTTCGACCGGCCGGACTTCCGCCGGTACACCGGCAGCCGGACCGCGCAACTGCCCGCCCAGCCGAAGTACGCCGGCTTCCAGATCCAGAACGACAACCAGCTGCTCTGGAACTACCCCGGTGCGATCGGCGGCAAGACCGGGTTCACCGACCTGGCCCGGCACACGTACGTGGGCGCGGCCACCCGCAACGGGCGCCGGCTGGTGGTCACGCTGCTCGACGCCGAAGCCGCGCCGGCGCGTACCTGGCAACAGGCGGCCGCGCTGCTGAGCTGGGCATTCGCCCTCCCTGGTACCGCCGCTCCGGTGGGCCGGCTGGTCACTCCGGAGGAGCTGGCCGCGCGGCACACCGTCACCACCCCGGCCACCCCGCGGCCGGTCGCGGCCGGCCCGGCCCGACACGGACGCACCGTGGCGGTGGCCGCTCTCGCCACGACCACCGGACTCGCCGCCGCCGCCGGCTTCGTCGCCATCGGTATCCGGCGCCGGAACGGCGGCCGGCGGCGCGACGACCGGCGCCCGGCACCGGGCAGCTGACGGCTACCCGGTCCGGCCCGGCAGCCGGGCGGCACCCGGTAGACAGACAGGCAGGAGGGTCCATGGCGGAGGCACTCGAAGCGTGGCGCAGCCAGCTCGGTGAGTGGGCGATCCCCGAGCACATCCTGCGGTCCGTGGACGAGTCGCCGTGGGTGTTGCCGCGGCAGGTCTTCGTCAGCCGTACCGACCAGCGGCTGACCGAACCGGTAGGGCCCTCGCTCGCGCGTACCGCCGAGGCGCTGGAACCGGCCGGCACCGTGTTGGACGTGGGCGCCGGCGCGGGTGCGGGCAGTCTGCCCCTGGCCCGCCGTACCACCGGACTCACCGCCGTCGACGCGGACGCCGAACTGCTCGCGGCGCTGGCCGACCGCGGCGCCGCGTTGGGCCTGCCGGTGGACGTGGTGACCGGGCACTGGCCGGAGGTGGCCGATCAGGTGCCCGCCGCCGACGTGGTGGTCTGCCACAACGTGATCTACAACGTGCCGGACCTGGCCCCGTTCGTCACCGCGCTGGTCACGCACGCCCGCCGCCGGGTGGTACTGGAGACCGCCGAGCGGCATCCGCTCACCTACCTGGCCCCGCTGTGGCAGCGGTTCCACCAGCTCCGGCGTCCGGACGGGCCGACCGCGGACGACGCGATCGCGGCACTGGCCGAGCTCG
This sequence comes from uncultured Actinomycetota bacterium, assembly GCA_963742715.1. Taxonomy (GTDB): domain Bacteria; phylum Actinomycetota; class Actinomycetes; order Mycobacteriales; family Micromonosporaceae; genus CAVUMR01. The sequence continues at coordinate 345,221 of CAVUMR010000001.1, forward strand.
GCATCCGGCCGCGGGTCGAGCGGTGGAGCCGGCCGGCGAGCCGGGAGTACGAGGACTTCGCCGACACGGTCGACAGCACCCGCCGCCGGCTGTGCCTACCGCCGGAGCGGGCGGACGAGGTGGCCGAGGCGCTGCGCGAGCTGACCGACCCGGCCGAACCAGAGGATCTCGGCACGTCGGTACGGCAGGTCGTGACGCTCTGGTGGGACGTCTAGCGCTCAACCGGTGGACGACCCGCCGGCCGGGCCGAGCGGGAAGTCCTGCTGCGGCCGCCACCGGCCGTCCGAACCGTGCTCGAACAGGGTGAAGCTGTCCACGCCGAACTTCGCCTCGAAGTCGGCCAGCTCGTCGAACGCGCGGTCGAGCTGCTCCGGCGGCACGTCATGGGCGACCGTGATGTGCGGGTGGTACGGGTAGTTGATGGCGCGGTCCAGCGGACCGGACCGGATCGCCGCCTGGAGCCGCTCGCATTCCCCGATGCCGGCCGCCACCGCGACGAAGACCACGTCGGTGATCGGCCGGAACGTGCCGGTACCGCGCAGGTGCAGGATGAACGGCTCGGCGTCCGCGGCCGCCTTGGCCAGGTGCCGGTCGATCTCGTCCAGCCGGCCGGCGGGCACCTCGGTCGGCGGCAGCAGGGTGAGGTGGGTCGGCACGTACGCCGCCTGCGGATCCCCGGCACGTGCCCGGCACTCGTTGAGGAAACCGCCCCAGGGCTCGGGGACGCCCACGGCGACGCCGATCGTCCGTACCCCGTTGCTCACACTGTCCGTCACCGTACCGCCGATCGCGTCGACTCCCCCGGCCTGTCACCCCCGCCTCAGGTCGCCGCGGCAGACCAGCCACGACGTCCCGCCCCGTTGTTCAGGTTCTGCCGAGCAGAAACCCCACCCGGTCGTACACGGTACGCAGCGTGTCCACCGCTACCGCCCGTGCCTTCTCCGCCCCCACGGAGAGGATCTTGTCCAACTGTGCGGGATCGTCCAGATACGCCTGGGTCCGTTCCCGGATCGGTGCCAGCGCCTCGGCCACCACCGCGGCCAGGTCCTTCTTCAGATCGCCATAACCCTTGCCGGCGTACCGGTCGGTCAGCTCGGCGATGGTCCCGCCGGTGAGCGCCGCGTAGATCGAGAGCAGGTTGGACACCCCCGGCTTGTGCTCCGGGTCGTACGTGATCTCCCGACCGGTGTCGGTGACCGCGCTGCGGATCTTCTTGGCCGAGCGGGCCGGATCCTCCAGCAGCTCGATGATCCCGTTCGGGCTCGACGCCGACTTCGACATCTTCGCGGTCGGCTCCTGCAGGTCGTAGATCTTCGCGGTACCGGACACGATGTACGGCTCCGGCGCGGTGAAGGTACGACCGAACGTGTGGTTGAACCGCTGGGCCAGATCCCGGGTCAGCTCCAGGTGCTGGCGCTGGTCCTCACCGACCGGCACCGCGTTGGCCTGGTACAGCAGGATGTCCGCGGCCTGCAGCACCGGGTACATGTACAGCCCGACGCTGACCCGGTCGGCTCCGAGCTTGGCCGACTTGTCCTTGAACTGGGTCATCCGGCCGGCCTCGCCGAAGCCGGTGATGCAGGCGAGTACCCAGGCGAGCTGCGCGTGCTCGGGCACCTGGCTCTGGACGAACAGCGTGCACCGGTCCGGATCGAGGCCGAGCGCGAGCAGCTGTGCGGCCGACACCCGGGTACGCCGACGCAGTGTCGCCGGGTCGTGCCCCGCGGTGATCGCGTGCAGGTCGACCACGCAGTAGAACGTGTCATGGGTGTCCTGCATGGCCACCCAGTTGCGCAGGGCGCCGAGGTAGTTGCCCAGGTGGAACGAGTCGGCCGTGGGCTGGATACCGGACAGCACGCGCGGTCGGGCGCCATGGGCAGCTGCGGACATGGCCAGATTGTTACAGGACTCCGCAGTCCCGCGCGCACCGCCGTCACCCGTCGCTACCGCGCACCGCCGGCCCTGCCGGAGCGGCCGCGGCTGGCTATCGTCGGCGCAGCACCGGATTCCGGCCGGCGGCGCGTCCGCTCCGGCCGGTGAGTCAGCCAGGCCGTCAGTCAGTCGCCGGAGGGGTCGTGTCCGACACCGCGGTCATCTTCGACCCGGACACGTACGTGCGCGGAATGCCGTACGACGCGCTCGCCCGGCTGCGGGAACGCGAGCCGGTCACCCGGGTGGACGAGGTGGCGGTGGACGAGGTGGCGGTCAATGGCGGTCCCGCCGGGACAGCGGGCACGCCCGGCGATACGAGCCGCGGGCACGGGGGGAGTCCCGGCTACTGGGCGGTCTGGCGGCACGCCGACGTGCGACAGGTACTGCGCCAGCCGACGCTGTTCAGCTCGTCCGCCGGCGCCACCCAGATCCGCGACCCGGCCACCGCCGCGGACCTCGCGTACGCCCGCCGGTCGATGCTCAACATGGACCCGCCCGAGCACACCCGGCTGCGCGGCCTGCTGGGCCGGGCGTTCACCCCTCGGGCCGTGGCCCTGCTCGAGGAACGGATCGCCGGCCGCGCCCGCGCGATCGTCGAGGACATGCTGGCCGCCGGCGACACCGGCGGCGGGACCGGCGAGGCCGACTTCGCCAAGGCCGCCGCGGACCTGCCGGTGTGGACCCTCGCCGACATTCTGGGGGTACCGGCCGAAGACCGGCACCTGCTGTTCGACTGGGCCAGCCGGGTGATCGGCTTCCAGGATCCGGAGTACGCCGCGATCGAGCTGACCGACCGGGACGCGACAACCCCGATGGCGCAGGCCGCGCTCGCGGTACGCCCGGTGCCGGACCGTGACGGCCGGATGCCCGACCCGCGCAGTCGCGCCGGCATCCCGGACCTGTACGCCTACGCGCACGAACTGGCCGCGCACAAGCGGGTACACCCGGCCGGCGACATCATGTCGATCCTGTTGCAGGAGGTGGACGAGGCCGGCGGCCGGGTCAGCATCGAGGAGTTCGAGAACCTGTTCTGGCTGTTCGCGGTGGCCGGAAACGAGACGCTCCGCAACGGCATCCCGGGCGGGATGGCAGCCCTGCTCGCGCATCCCGACCAGTGGCGACGGCTGGCGGCCGACCGGTCGCTGCTGCGCGGCGCGGTGGACGAGCTGCTGCGCTGGTGGACTCCGGTGATCCACTTCCGGCGTACCGCCACCTCAGACACCGAGGTGGCCGGCCAACCGGTACGCGCGGGCGACAAGGTCGTGGTCTATTTCGCCAGCGCGAACCGCGATCCCCGGGTGTTCAGCCGGCCGGACGAGTTCGATGTCGCGCGGCCGAACGCCGACTCCCACCTGGCCTTCGGCCACGGTCCGCATTTCTGTCTCGGCGCGAATCTCGGCCGGTGCCAGCTGATGGCGATCTTCGACGCGCTGCTCGATCGGCTCGAGTCGGTCGAGCCGGCCGGTGCACCGGTGCGGCTGCGGTCCAACTTCCAGAACGGCATCAAGCACCTGCCGATCCGCTGGCGGCTGCGCTGAAGCCGTTCCGACCGGCCGGTTCAACGGCCGGTCGGAACGTACGCCGGATCAGGGCTGCGGGTTGTAGACCACCGAGACGAGCGCTGGCTGCGCGTTCGGGCTGGTCGGCGCGGGATCGAAAGAGACCTGGCCGGTACCGGAGCAGGGCAGGTTCAGGGTGGTCGGGATCTCCACGGCCACCTCGTAGTACTTCAGCCACGATCGGGCCGCTGACCGAACTGGGACGGAACGAGGCGATCACCGAGGTGCCGTTGTCGCCGGTGAAGCCGAAGTTCGGCCCGGACGGGTTGCCGTGGATCACGGTGAGCTTCTGCCCGGCCACCGAGGGGAACGTCCATCGGCCGGCCGACGACAATGGGGACATTGAACATAATCGGCACGAGTCGGGCGTACGTCAATGAATTGGGTGTATTTCGCCATTGCGGTGAACGAATAGATCGCGGCGTAATACAGCGCGAATTGGTACATACCACTCGGCTCAACCGCGCGTAGTACCGGGAAATGCCTTGTTGGTACCGCGCGATCAGCCGGTGGCCGACGGCTCCCGGGCCGGCGGCGGTGGCGGCTCCCAACCGAGGATCGGATCGGGACCGCGCGAGGCGGCAAGCGAGCGCGGCAGCAACCCGCCGAGCCGGAGCTTGAGGTCACGCACCACCACACCGGTACGCGACTCCAACTGCGCGGCCTGCCCGAACGCGCGCGCGGCGTGCGTGATCGCCTGGGTGCGCGGCAGCCGGGCCGCGGTGTACTCGGCGAGCGCGTCCGGCACCGCCGAGGTGTCGGTAGCCGATGCGTCGGCACCGGTGGCCGCGCCACCGGACACGAGGTGGGCCAGTACGACGGCGTCCTCGATGGCCATGCAGCCGCCCTGGCCCAGGTCGGGCGTCATGGCGTGGGCCGCGTCGCCGAGCAGCGCCACCCGACCACGGTGGAACGCGGGCAGCGGTACGGCCAGCTCGTAGATGTCCAGCCGGCGCAGTGCGTCCGGGTCGACGCCGCGGACCAGCGCCGGGATCGGGTCGTGCCACTGCCCGAACCGGTTCACCAGCTCGGCCTTCTCGTCGTCGGCCCGGTCGCCGGCCGGCAGGTTCGCCGTCGCGTAGCAGTACACCAGCTCACGACTGATCGGGATGATGCCGAACCGGATGCCCCGCCCCCAGGTCTCGAAGGCGTAGGCCAGGTGGGTCGGGTTGGCGCCGACGATGCGCCAGCTGGTGTAGCCGGCGTACCGGGTGCTGGCGCACTCGGGGAACAGCTGGGTGCGCACGGTTGAGTGGATGCCGTCGGCCGCGACCACCAGATCCGCGGTGTGTTCACCGGCGTCCGTCCGTACCGTCGCCGGGGTGTCCCGGTCGCCCTGCTCGATCTCGGTGACCGACACACCGGTCAGCAGCGACTCGGACGGGACGTGCGAGAGCAGCAGCCGCACCAGCTCGGCCCGGTGCAGGCCGATCAGCGGCGGATCTCCGAGGCTGGTCCGGGCGGCGGCGACATCGTGGTGGGTCAGCCAGTTCCCGCGCGGGCGACGGATCCCGGCGAACCCGTCGGCGGCGGCCCGGGCCCGCAGCGCGTCCCCCAGTTCGAGCACGTCCAGGGCCCGCAGCGCGTTGAGCCCGAGCGCGATCCCCGAACCCACTCCGGTGTACCCGGGCGATCGCTCACAGACCGTAATCCGCCAACCACGCTGGTGCAGCGCGATCGCGGCCGTCAGTCCACCGATTCCCCCACCAACGATTACCGCAGACGGTTGCGCCATGGCTCTTTCCCCCAGTCACGTCACAAAGAGCGACTCCAAGCGAGGTTCGGAAGCATAGCGATGTTAACGCCCGTGCCGGTGAATTCGGGCTAATGGATCAAGAACCGTCCGTAAGGTCGCAAACAATGGATCAGGTCGCGGGAGTCAACCGACCGGTCGCGATCACGGGAAGCGCGGCGCCACGGGACCGCGGCGGCGAGAGTGCGACCCGTTGTACCCGTCGGCCGTCCAGGGCCGCCACGGTGAGCCGCCAGCCGTCCACCGACACCGCGTCGCCGACCGCCGGAAGCTTGCCGAGCGCCGCCATCAGGTAGCCACCGACCGTCTCGTACGGCCCGTTCGGCAACACCAGCCCGGACCGGTCGGCCAGATCCGGCAGGTTCAACAGGCCGTCCACCTCGGCCGGTACCGTGCCGTCCACCTCGACCGGTCCGGACGCGTCGTACTCGTCCCGGATCTCCCCGACCAGCTCCTCGATCAGATCCTCGAGCGTGACGATGCCGGCGGTACCGCCGTACTCGTCGACCACCACCGCCATGTGCCGGCCGTCCCGGCGCATCTCCGACAACGCGGCCAGGGCCTTCTTCGACCCGGGCCAACGCTCGATCTCCCGGGCCAACTGGCCCACCGTCACGGTCCGATCACCGTCCGGCCGGATCAACAGATCCCGCAGGTGTACGAAGCCGATGACGTCGTCGTGCGAGCCGTCGATCACCGGGTACCGCGAGTGCGCGGCGTGCCGTACCAGCCGGACCGCCCGGCTCACGGTGAGCCCGGAGTCGAGGAAGAGCACCTCGGTACGCGGCACCATGACCTCGCGCAGGTGTCGCCGGGCGGCGTCCAGCACGTCGTCGATGAGCCTGCGTTCCTCGTGGTCGAGCACGGTGTTCACGGCGACCAGGTCGCGCAACTCGGCTTCGGTGATCTCCTCGCGCCCCGCGCTCGGCCGGGCACCGAGCATCCGGGTCAGACCGTCCGCCGCGCGTACCACCAGTCGGGCCAGTGCCGCACGGAACCGGCCGGGTGGCTCCGCGGCCCCGGCCTGGCGCGCGTACACCGTGATGCCCTCGCGCCGGCCGGGTCCGGCTCTGCCGGCCTCGTCCATGCCCGAATTCTAGGCACCCACCGCACCCGCCGGCCCGTCCGCCGGTCCTCGCGTACGCCTGGTCAGCGCCGGACTACTGGCCGCAGGACGGCGCCGGCGGACCCCGGTCGCCGTCGTCCCGCTTCCGGTCGGGTGTGTAATGCCCACATCGAGTGGGGCACGGTCGGAATCAGCACGAACGCCCGCGTCCCGCTGTCCCGCGACGTCGGTGACCTGGTGATCGCCGAGCCGGACGCCGCCATCCGACCCGAAGCCAAGGAGGCCCGCCGGGCATGAGGAAGACCCCGATCCGGCTGGCCGACGGCCGGGATCTGATCTATTACGACGAGCGGGACGACATCGACCGCGGGACCGTGGACGCCCGTTCGCTCCCCCCGCCGCCGCCCGCGTCCGAACTCCGGTACGACCCGGTGCTGGACGAGTGGGTCGCGGTGGCCGCACACCGGCAGGAGCGGACGTTCCTGCCCCCCACCGACCAGTGCCCGCTCTGCCCCTCGACCACCGGCAGGCTGACCGAGATACCCGCTCCGGCGTACGACGTGGTCGTGTTCGAGAACCGGTTTCCGTCGTTCTCCGACCGGGTCGGCGGTGACGATCCGACCGGCCTGAACGGTGACCTGGTGCCGGTACGGCCGGGGCTCGGCCGGTGCGAAGTGGTCTGCTTCACCGACGACCACACCGCGTCGTTCGCGTCCCTGCCGGCGGCCCGGGTCCGTACCGTCCTCGACGCGTGGGTCGATCGCACCACCGAACTGTCCGCGCGACCCGGGCTGGAGCAGGTGTTCTGCTTCGAGAACCGGGGCGAGGAGATCGGCGTGACGCTGCGCCACCCGCACGGCCAGATCTACGGGTATCCGTTCGTGACGCCACGTACCGAGCGGATGCTCGCCTCGGCCGCCCGCTACGCCTCGCGCACCGGCCGCAGCCTGTTCGGGGACCTGCTCGCCGCGGAACAGGCCGCCGGTACCAGGGTTGTGGCCAGCAACGACGACTGGACGGCGTACGTTCCGGCAGCCGCCCGCTGGCCGTTCGAGGTACACCTCTACCCGCACCGCCAGGTACCGGATCTCCCCTCGCTCACCGAGCACGAGCGGGACAGTTTCGGCCCGCTGTACACCGACGTGCTGCACCGGCTGGACAGCGTGTACGGCGTGCCGATGCCGTACGTGGCGGCCTGGCACCAGGCGCCGGTGCGCTCCGGCCGGGAACTCGCCTGGCTGCACCTGGAGCTGTTCTCCAGTCGCCGGGCACCCGGGAAGCTCAAGTACCTCGCCGGCTCGGAATCGGGCATGGGAGTGTTCATCAACGACGTCCGGCCGGAGGAAGCCGCCCGGCTGTTGAGGGAGGCCGGGTGACGGCCGCCGACCGGGCCCGCACGCTCTTTTCGCAGGTGTACGGGGCGGAGCCGGCCGGCTGTTGGGCCGCTCCGGGCCGGGTGAACCTGATCGGCGAGCACACCGACTACAACGGCGGTTTCGTACTGCCGTTCGCGTTGCCACAGTTGTGCGTGGTGGCCGCCTCACCTGTTGATGGTCCTGAGTGGACGGTCGTGTCGGAGTCGCAGCCCGGCCGCGTCGGGTTCGGCCGCGAACAGCTCCGGCCGGGACAGTCCACGCCGGGCCAGGTCGAGGGCTGGGCGGCGTACGTGGCCGGCGTGCTGTGGTCGCTGCGGGCGGCCGGGTACCAGCCGGGTGGTGCGCGACTGGCCATCGCCAGTGACGTACCGGTCGGCTCCGGACTGTCCTCGTCCGCGGCGCTGGAGTGCGCGGTACTCACCGCGGTCAGCGAACTGTCCACACTGGACGTACCAGTGGCGGACCGGCCGCGACTCGCGCAGCGCGCCGAGAACGACTACGTCGGGGTGCCGTGCGGGATCCTCGACCAGTCCGCCGCCACGCTCTGCCGGGCCGGGCACGCGCTGTTCCTGGACTGCCGGTCGCTAGGTACCGAACAGGTGCCGTTCGACCTGGCCGACGCCGGCCTGGCCGTGCTGGTGATCGACACCCGGGCGCCGCACCGGCTGGTGGACGGGGAGTACGCGGCCCGCCGGACGTCCTGCGAAGCGGCCGCCCGCGCCCTGGGTCTGTCGTTGCTGCGGGAGGTCACCGACCTCGACGCGGCGCTGGCCCGGCTGGACGACCCGGTACTCCGGCGCCGGGTCCGGCATGTGGTGACCGAGGACCAGCGGGTACTCGACGTGGTCGCGCTGCTGCGGGAGGGCAAGGTACCGGCCATCGGGCCGCTGCTCACCGCGTCGCACTCCTCGCTGCGGGCCGACTACGAGGTGTCCGCGCCGGAGCTGGACGTGGCGGTCGAGGCGGCGCTGCGCGCCGGCGCCTACGGCGCCCGGATGACCGGCGGCGGGTTCGGCGGTTGTGCGATCGCGCTGGTGGACGCGGACCGGGCCGACCAGGTCGGTACCGAGGTCACCAGGGCGTTCGCCGCGGCCGGATTCGGCGAGCCGGCGACGTTCCCGGCGGTACCGAGCGACGGCGCCCGCCGGCTGAGCTGACGAGTGACGGCGCCCGCCGCCTCGATGGAGGCGGCGGGCGCCGGATGCACAGGTGAAGCGGCAGTCGGTCAGCTGCCGACCTTCTTGGCCAGGTTCTCGTCGAGCGCGTTCATGAACTCGTCGGTGGTCAGCCACTGCGGCGTCGCCGCGAGATCAGCAGGGCCAGGTCCTTGGTCATCTGGCCGCCCTCGACCGTGTCCACGCAGACCTGCTCCAGCTTGTCGGCGAACTCGGTCACCGCCGGCGTGCCGTCCAGCTTGCCGCGGTGGGCCAGGCCGCGGGTCCAGGCGAAGATCGACGCGATCGGGTTGGTCGAGGTCTTCTCGCCCTTCTGCCACTGCCGGTAGTGCCGGGTGACGGTGCCGTGCGCGGCCTCCGCCTCGACGGTCCGGCCGTCCGGGGTCATCAGCACGGAGGTCATCAGGCCGAGCGAGCCGAAGCCCTGCGCCACCGTGTCGGACTGCACGTCACCGTCGTAGTTCTTGCAGGCCCAGACGAAGCCGCCCTCCCACTTGAGCGCGGCGGCCACCATGTCGTCGATCAGCCGGTGCTCGTAGGTGATGCCGGCCGCGTCGAACTCGGCCTTGAACTCGGTCTCGAACACCTCGGCGAACAGGTCCTTGAACCGCCCGTCGTACGCCTTGAGGATCGTGTTCTTGGTCGACAGGTAGACCGGGTAGTTCGCGGTCGAGGCCGTAGCGGAACGAGGCCCGGGCGAAGTCGCGGATCGAGTCGTCGAAGTTGTACATGCCCATCGCGATGCCGCCGCCGGGGAAGTTGGCGACCTCGAACTCCATCGGCTCGCCGCCGTCGTCCGGGGCGTAGGTGATGGTGAGCGTGCCCGGGCCGGGTACCACGAAGTCGGTCGCCTTGTACTGGTCGCCGTGGGCGTGACGGCCGATGATGATCGGCTTGGTCCAGCCGGGTACCAGCCGGGGCACGTTGCTCATGATGATCGGCTCGCGGAAGACGACGCCGCCGAGGATGTTACGGATCGTCCCGTTGGGCGAGCGCCACATCTTCTTGAGGCCGAACTCCTCGACCCGCGCCTCGTCCGGCGTGATCGTGGCGCACTTGACGCCGACGCCGTGCTGCTTGATCGCGTTCGCCGCGTCGACCGTCACCTGGTCGTCGGTGGCGTCGCGGTGCTGGATCGAGAGGTCGTAGTACTCGAGCGTCGACGTCGAGGTACGGCAGGATCAGCTGCTCCCTGATCTGCTTCCAGATGATCCGGGTCATCTCGTCGCCGTCGAGCTCGACGACCGGGTTGGCAACCTTGATCTTGGCCATGGGCCGGCCACTCCTCTCGGCTTTCTGAACTCATGCCCGCGGCTCGTCGGACCCGGGCCGCGTGACCGCGGCTCCGGTGCGACCGCCATTGACTTAACAGTACGAGCGTACGGCATGGCCTTCGAACGGGCCGCCCGGACGCCGGCGGGGGCCAGGGCGCTGGTCAGCGCCCGGGCCCGACCAGACGAGCTAGAGGTCCGCCACGTCGGCCTGCTTCGCGCGTACCGCCTCGGCGGCTTCACGCAGCGCGGCCAGCTCGCTGTCGGTGAGCTCGGTCTCCACCACGCGCTTCACGCCGTCGGCACCCAGCTCGGCCAGCACGCCGAGATACACCCCGGAGATGCCGTACTCGCCGTCGACCCAGGCACAGGTCGGGATGACCTGCACCGGAGTCCTCGACGACCGCGCGGGCCATCCGGGCCGCGGCCGCGGAGGGCGCGTAGTACGCCGAACCGGTCTTGAGCAGGCCCACGATCTCGCCGCCGCCCTTGCGGGTGCGGTCGACCAGCGCGTCGATCCGGTCGGCGGACAGCAGCTCGGTCAGCGGCTTGCCGTCCACCGTGCACTGCGAGGGCACCGGGACCATGGTGTCGCCGTGCGAGCCGAGGGTCAGCGTCTTGACGCTGCCGACCGGTACGCCCAGCTCGTCCGCGACGAACGTGGTGAACCGGGCCGTGTCCAGCACCCCGGCCTGCCCGAGCACCCGGTTGCGCGGGAAGCCGGTGGCCAGCTGCGCCAGCGCGGTCATCTCGTCGAGCGGGTTGGACACCACGATCACGACGGCGTTCGGCGCGTACTTGGCCACGTTCTCGGCGACCTGGCGGACGATCTTGGCGTTCACCCCGAGGAGGTCCATCCGGCTCATGCCGGGCTTGCGCGGCAGGCCGGCGGTGATGACCACGACGTCGGAGCCGGAGATGACCTCGTAACCCTCGCCGTTGGGGCCGGTGCTCTTGCCGACGATCTTCGTCTCGAAGCCTTCGATCGGCCGGGCCTGGCCCATGTCCAGCGCCAGCCCCTCGGGCTTGCCCTCGATGATGTCGGTGAGCACGACCGTGTCGAACACGTCGTACTCGGCGAGGCGCTGCGCGGTGGTCGAGCCGTAGAAACCGGCGCCGACGACGGTCACCTTCTTACCCATGGATTCCACTCCTGGCGTTGCGTTGCGGCATGTGAATGGCGGGCGCGCACGAGATCGGGCCGGCAGCCAGGTTACGCCGCCGGCCCGATCTCGTGACGTCAGGCCCTTACGCCGGGACTCTCTACAGGCCGTAGTTGTAGAGCATGCCGCCGTCGTCGTACACCCGGACGCCCGCGTGTACCGCGGAACCCTCGTACGCCACGCCGTCGCTCTCGATGATCCACTGGCCGAAGCTGTTTCCGGCGATCGCCGTGTAGCCGCCGCCGTACCGCAGCGCGAAGTGCGTGTGGTTGCCGACGGCGGAACCGCCGCAGGTCACGTCGGTACCGATGTTGCCCAGGGCGTACCCAGCCGGGATCGACGCCCCGTTCACGTTGATGTTGTTGAACAGGTGGTAGTAGTCGGTGGCCCAGCCGCTGCCGTGCTCGACCCGGATCCAGCCCTGGCACAGCGTGTACGCCAGGCCGTCACCGGCCGCCCGGACGATGCCGTCGCCACCGGACAGGTCGAGCGAGCTGAACGGCTGTTCGTAGCCGCCCCAGCCGTGCGGGCCCTGCCAGTACGACCAGGTCTGCCCGACCGCCCACGGCAGGTAGGCCTGTGCGGCCCGCGGGGTCGCCGACGTGGTGGCGAAGCCGAACGTGTCGCGCTCCTTGGCGGACAGCACCGGTGCCTGCTGGGCCAGCGCGGCGAAGGCCGACTCGCCCTCCATCGTCACCTGCCAGCCGTCCGCCCCGCGCTTGGCCAGGAACAACCAGCCCTGGGGGTACGCGCCGTCCTGGTGCGGCGCGGTGAGCACCGCACTGCCGAACGCCCATGCGGTACCGGACTGCCGGCTGACCGTGACCCGCGCGTCGGCACTGTCGACGGCGAATCCGAGCGGCTGCTGGCTGGCCCGCTGGAGCAGCTTGCCGGTGACCGCGACACCCAGGTCAGGCGTACGCGCGGTTCCCTCGCCCGGTTGCGCGGCAGCGGCCGAGGTCGGGGCGAACGCGAGGCTGCCGGCCGCGAGAGCGGCGACCGCCAGCGTGGTCAGTCGGCTGGATGATCCGATTGCTCGGGTAAATCGGGACAGAAGGTACACGGGGGGCCACTCCCTCACTGCCTTGAGAACGCGTACCCGCCGCGGGTTGACAGGGGGCAACGGCGGGGGCGTCGAATCGGTGCTGGTGAATATAGCCCGATTTTTCCCAAAGCCGATATAAGAGTAGGTCTGTACCGAGTTATCGCCTGACGAGGCGTGCCGCACCGGACCGGCTACGACGCTGGACCGGCAACCGCGCTGGACAGCGACGCCGCTCGGCCGGCTACCGCACCGGACAGCTACGACGCTGGACTACCGCGCGAGAATGACTCACCGCTCGGCGAGCGGCTTCACCCGGCGGGCCTTGGGCCCGATGTACTCGCTCTCCGGTCGGATCAGCCGGTTGTCCGCGTGCTGCTCGATCACGTGCGCGGTCCACCCGCTCATCCGGGAGACCGCGAACACCGGGGTGAACAGGTCGGTCGGAATGCCGAGATACCGGTACACGCTGGCGGCATAGAAGTCGACGTTGGGCCGCAGGCCCTTGGCCTCGCCCACCACCTGTTCCATCCGGATGCTCATGTCGTACCAGCGGGAGTCGCCGGCCAACTCGGCGAGTTGCTGGCTCATCGTGCGCAGGTGCGTCGCGCGCGGATCCTCGGTCCGGTACACCCGGTGCCCGAAGCCCATGATCTTCTCGCCGGCACCGAGTTTCGCCTGCACCGTCTCGGTCACCACCGACCGGCGCTGGTCCTCGTCCCGCCCGCCGACCCGGCCGTCGATCTCGGTCAGGGTCTTCATCACCTGCTCGTTCGCGCCACCGTGCAGCGGGCCCTTCAGCGCACCCATCGCCGCGGTGACCGCGGAGTGCATGTCCGCCAGCGTCGCCGCGCACACCCGGGCCGCGAACGTGGACGCGTTCATCGTGTGGTCGGCGTGCAGCACCAGGCACTCGTCGAAACAGGCGACCGCCGACCGCTCCGGCCGCTTGCCGGTGATCTGGAGCAGGAAGTTTCCGGCGATGCCGAGCTCCGGCGCGGGATCCGGCACGGCCACGCCGTTGCGGCGGGCGTGGTAGCGGGCCACCAGCATCGGCATCTGGGCGACCAGCCGGGCGGCCTTGCGCTGGTTGGCCTCCGGCGTGTTGGAACCGGCATCCGGGTCCTCCGCCGACAGCGCGCTGACCAGCGTCCGCAGCGCCTCCATCGGGGGCGCCGCGGCGACCGCGGTGTCGAGGACCGCGTCCACCACCCCGCCCAGCGCCCGCCCCGCGGCGAGGTCCGCGCGGTAGCTGTCGAGCTCGCCGCGGTTCGGCAGGTCGCCCCGGTGCAGCAGGTACGCGCACTCCTCGAACGACACCGCACCGGCCAGGTCATGGATGTCGTAACCGCGGTACGAGAGAATTCCGGCCCTGCCGTCGATGTCGCTGACCGCGGTGCTGGCCGCGACGACATCGGCCAGCCCTTTCGCCGGCGCAGCGGCGGGCTGGCCACCAGTTCGGGACTCGGCCATCGCTCTCCCTCTCCGGTCGGAAGCCTGAGCCTAGCGAGGCTGCGTTCCGGCCAGGATTCTGGTCACCCCGTCCAGTCTGTCACCCCCGGATGGCGGTCGTAGGCTCAAGTCAGCCGAGCTCCTCGTCGGCGAAGCACCACAGCCACCGCTCTCCCGGCTCGTACGAGCGGATCACCGGATGTCCGATCTGCCGGTAATGCGCCGCGGCATGCCGGGCCGGCGACGAGTCGCAACAGCCGACGTGCCCGCATTCCAGGCACAACCGCAGGTGTACCCAGTCGTCCCGGCCCTCGGCCAGGCACGACGTACATCCGTCCGGGGTGTTCGGTTCGGGCGCCGCGGCACTGGCAACGGCGCCGAGATGGGAACAACCGGTCATCAATCCTCCCGGTACAACAGGGACTCCTCGAGATCCATCGCCCGCTGCGCCTGCCGGAGTACCTCCTCGGGGATCCGACCGGCGTCGCGGGCCTCGCGGAACACCTCCCGCTCGGCCTCCAGCATCTCCCGCCGGAGCCGGCGGAACGCCTCGGACGGGGCCCGGTCCTGGCTGCCGAGCCGTTCCCACGCCTGGTTGGTACGACTCTCGGCGAGCTTGCGCAACTGCTTGACGACCGACGGCGGGGCACCGTCGGCGGCCGCCTCCAGCCGCGCCAGCGCGGCCCGGGTCGCCTGGTGCTGCACGTTCGCCTCGGCCAGCCGGTCCTGCTGCGGGTCGTCCCCCTTGATGCGCAGCAGCCGTACCGCCGCGGGCAACGTGGTGCCCTGCAGTACCAGCGTCGCCACGATCACCGCGAAGGCGAGCCAGATGGCAAGGTCCCGCTGCGGGAACGCACGATGCCCGTTGCCGGCCAGAGGCAGCGCGAACGCCGCCGCCAGCGTCACCACGCCGCGCATGCCGGCCCAGCCGATCACGGTCGGCACCCGCGCCGGCGGAACCGGATCCCGCGCGCGTACCCGCGGGATGAGCCGGGCCAGGTAGGTGGCCGGGTACACCCACACGAAGCGCGCCAGTACGACGGTGCCGACCACCGCGGCCGTACTCGCCGCCACCGTGCCCATCGGCACCGTCAGCTCCGACAGGATCGACCGGAGCTGGAGCCCGACCAGCAGGAACACGGTGCCTTCCAGCAGGAACCTGGTCATCCGCCAGAACGCGTCCATCTGCAACCGGGACGCGGCGGACATCAGCAGCGGCATCCGGTGACCGAGGTACAGGCCGCACAGTACGACCGCCACCACCCCGGAGCCGTGGATCGCCTCGGCCAGCAGGTACGACACGAACGGGGTCAGCAGCGACAGCGCGTTGTCCAGCAACGGATCGGTGGTACGCCGGTGCAGCCAGGCCAGGGCGATCGCGCTGACCGCCCCGACCAGCAGCCCGCCGCCGATGCCGAGCGCCGCGTTCACCGCGATGCCGGCCGTACTCACGCTCTGCCCCACCGCCGCGGCCACGGCTACCCGGAACGTGACCAGCGCGGTGGCGTCGTTGACCAGGCTCTCGCCCTCCAGGATCGTGACGATCCGGCGGGGCAGCCCGATCCGGCGGGCCACCGCGGTCGCGGCCACTGCGTCCGGCGGGGCCACCACCGCGCCGATGGCGAACGCGGCGGCCAGCGGCAACCCGGGCACGATCGCGTGCAGTACCAGCCCGACCGCCGCCGCGGTGAACAGCACCAGCCCCACCGCGAGCAGCAGGATCGGGCGCAGGTTGTACCGGAACGCCGGTACCGAGGTCTCGATCGCGGCGACGTACAACAGCGGCGGTAGGACGCCCAACAGGACGATCTCCGGATCGAGCCGGATGTCCGGCAGCCCGGGCAGGAACGAGCCGGCGATCCCCACCAGTACCAGCACGATCGGGGCCAGCATCGCGTACCGGCGGGCGACCGCGGAGACCGCGACGACGACCGCCGCCATCCCAACGGCGGTGAGAAGCTCGGTCACCTCGCGAGCGTACGGCGCGATCCGCCGGCTGCCGCCCAGGTCAGCTCCGGTGCGGCGGGTGAGATGAGCCGGGGTCCGCGGTGGGGTGGGGTCAGCGGCCGGTCACGTCATCGCGCGCAGCGCGTCCAGCCGGGGCGACCGGCGGGCCGGACTGTCCAGGCTGAAGCTGCGGGCGTCGCCGAGCTGGTCCCGGACGTACGTCTCGGTGCGGGCCACCTCGGCACGCAACTCGTCGTCGGCCGGCTGGAACGACGCCCAGACCAGCTCACCGGCCGTGCTGTCGAAGTCCCACAGCCCGATCAACCGGCCGCGATCGAGGATGCCGTGGTGCGGCAGGTCCGCCAGCCCACTGCCGAGCGTCGCGCCGGCCGGTGAGTCGATCAGGCGCCGGCCGGTGTCGGCCGGGTCGACCAGGCTGGCCAGGTCACGCCGGAGCAGGAAGATCGAATCGATGCTCGCCACCAGCGCGTACCGGGGCCGGGGCGGCGGCGTGAAGTCGTGGTACGCGCTCGCGTCCTCGGCCAGCATCACCAGGGTGTCCGAGCCCGGTACCGGCACCGTGTCGATGGCGTCGAGCAGCGCGCGGGAGTCGCGCGCGCCGTACCCGGTGAACCAGCGCAGATGCGCCAGCGAGGCACCGCCGGTCCAGGCCAGGTACCGCCGGACCAGGCGCTGGCGCGCCTCCTGGACGGTCAACCCGCCGCCGGACAGCGGCGACGGCGACCACCGGACGTACCCGTACCGCTGCTGGTCGAGCCGCCCGTCCACCGGTACCCGCCGAATCTCGCCGGCGTTCTGCAGCAGCCCCAGCGCCGCCGGCAACGTGGTCGACGCGCCCCGCTTGTGGCCCTCCTCGCCCAGGTTGCGCACCGCGTCGCCGACCGCGGCGGTGATCGCGCGCGGGTCCAGCGGCCGGTCTGCACCGGTCAGGGCGGCGAGTACCGCTTCGCACAGCCGGTCGAGCTCGTCCCGCGGTACGCCGAGCTTGGCCAGGGTCGGCAGCTCGCTCGGTGGCATCGCGCCGGCGACGGTCAACGCCAGCGCGAAGTCATCGGCCGGTACGACGTAGGTACACCCGCGAGCCGCGGTCAGCTCGTGGATCGCCAGGTCCGCCACGGCCGCGTCCGCGACCTTACGGTCGATGCCGGCGCGGCTGTGCAGCGTGAGGTACGGATTGGCGCCGCCGACCGAACGTGCCCAACCGGCCTGATCGAGTACCCCCGCCGGGGTGGCCGTGGCCAGCGATCCGTCCAGTCCCTGCCGGTGCGCCCACCAGGCGCGCAACTTGACCATGTCGGCGTCCATGCCCGGAAGCTTGCCACGGCAGGATCGGCCATCCCGTCGCGCGCCCGACAGGTCCACTCATGAAGCCCGCCCGGACGGCCTGGTGACGGTGGGTCTACCGGCCTACGGATGGCATGGACACGGTGGGGCTACCGGGATTTGTCGTTCAGCGCGTTGGTCGAACGACAGAAATCAGTGATAGAAGTGGCGGGTTCCGGTGAGGTACAGGGGGACGCCGGCGGCTTGGGCGGCCGCGACGACCTCGGCGTCGCGTACCGACCCGCCGGGCTGCACCACGGCCCGCACACCCGCGTCGAGCAGCACGTTCAGGCCGTCCGGGAACGGGAAGAACGCGTCGGAGGCGGCCACCGCACCGGCCGCCCGGTCACCGGCCCGGGCCACCGCCAGCCGGGCCGCGTCCACCCGGTTCACCTGACCCATGCCGACCCCGACCGTGGCGCCGGCGCTGGCCAGCAGGATCGCGTTGGACTTGACCGACCGGATCGCCCGCCAGGCGAAGGCCAGGTCGGCGAGCGTCGCGCCGTCCACCGGATCGCCGCAGGCCAGCGTCCAGGAGGCCGGATCGTCGCCGGGCGCGTCGATCCGGTCCGGCGTCTGCACGAGTACGCCACCGGAGACCTGCCGGAACTCCGCCGGCGTCGGCCGCCACGGTGGGGCGATCAGGATCCGCAGGTTCTTCTTCGCCTGCAGTACCTCCACCGCTCCGTCCACATAGGACGGCGCGACGATGACCTCGGTGAACACCTCGGCGACCTGCTCGGCCATCGCAACCGTGACCGGCCGGTTGGCGGCGATCACGCCACCGAACGCGGACGTCGGGTCGCACGCGTGCGCGCCCCGGTGTGCCGCCGCGATGGCGTCACCGTCCTCGGTGGACACCGCGATGCCGCAGGGGTTTGCGTGCTTGATGATCGCGACGCACGGCTCGGTGAAGTCGTTCGCCGCCCGCCAGGCCGCGTCCGCGTCGACATAGTTGTTGTACGACATCTCCTTGCCGTGCAGCTGCTCGGCCTGCGCGAGACCCGGATTCGCGACCCGGTCGGCGTACAACGCCGCGGGCTGGTGCGGATTCTCGCCGTACCGCAGCACCTGCGTCCGGTCGAGCGTCAGGCCGGCGAACGCCGGCCAACCGTCCGGGTCCCCCACCACAGAGGCCGAGAACCAGTTCGCCACCGCGACGTCGTACGCCGCGGTATGCGCGAACGCCTGCGCGGCCAGCCGCTGCCGCGCCGGCAGGGTGAACCCACCACTGCGGGCGGCCTCGAGTACCTCCGGATAGGTCGCGGGCGAGGTGACCACCGCGACGTTGGCGTGGTTCTTCGCGGCGGCTCGTACCATCGCCGGCCCACCGATGTCGATCTGCTCCACGCACTCGTCCGGGCCGGCGCCGGAGGCGACCGTCTGGGTGAACGGGTACAGGTTGCTGACCAGCAGTTCGAACGGCGCGATGCCGAGCTCGTCGAGCTGCCCGGAGTGGTCGTCGAGTCGCAGGTCGGCGAGCAGGCCGGCATGTACCCGTGGATGAAGGGTCTTCACCCGGCCGTCGAGGCACTCCGGGAAACCGGTCAGCTCCTCGACCCGGACCACCTTGACCCCGGCCGCCTCGATGGTGGCCGCGGTGGATCCGGTGGACACCAGCTCGACCCCGGCGTCGGCCAGCCCGCGGGCCAGCTCCGCCAGCCCGGTCTTGTCATACACGCTGACCAGCGCCCGCCGGATCGCGCGCCGGCCGTCCGTCGCTGCCGCGCTGCCCGTCGCCTCAGTGCTCACTACCGATCAGGACCTTTCTTCCGTGTACCGTCCAGCCGTCACGGGCGAGCCGGCCGACCATGTCGACCAGTTGCCGCCGTTCGGCGACCTTGATCCGCTCGGTCAGCGTTTCCTCGGTGTCGTCATCCAGCACCGGTACCGCGACCTGCGCGATGATCGGGCCACTGTCCACCCCGGAGTCGACGAAGTGCACCGTCGCGCCGGCCACCTTGACCCCGTAGGCCAGCGCATCCCGCGGCCCGTGGATGCCGGGGAAGGCCGGCAGCAGCGCGTTGTGGGTGTTGATGTACCGCCCACCGAACTCTCCCAGGAACGCCTCCCCGACCAGCTTCAGGAAGCCGGCGGAGACCACCAGGTCCGGGTGGTACCCAGCCACCTGGGCGGCGAGCGTCTTGTCCCAGGCGGCCCGATCCGGGAAGTCCGGTAGGGCGGTCACGAACGTCGGAACGCCGGCCCGCTCGGCGCGGGCCAGCCCTTCCGCCCCGGGCCGATCCGAGCCCACCGCGACGACCTGCGCGCCGTAATCCGGGTCGGCGCACGCGTCCAGCAGGGCCTGCAGGTTGGTGCCGCCACGCGAGATCAGTACGACGAGTCGAGCGGTCACGAGTCACTCCTCCGGGCGGTGCCGGCCCAACCCTAACCGGGCAGGCGGCACCGACCAGGCGGGACACCCCGCACCGACGGCTTCGTACCGCAAAGCGTCGGCGTGATCACTCTCGGCTGCTATCGACCCGCCGAACCCGGCCGATCGGCAGATTCGATCAATATCAACACGTCTCCACGTGTGGGTCGCGTTGACCACGAAGATCGATGCAAGGACTATGACGCCAGCAAGTACAGCCGCTGGTGACAGCGGTAGCCAGACATTAAGGGAGGAAACGTGAGCGACCCGACGGCGCCCCCACCGCCGCCCCCACCACCGGGTGGACCGGCCGGACCCGGGATGCCGGGCGAGCCGGGCAGCTACGGAGCACCCGGCGGCAGGCCGCAACAGAACATCTTCGGCATCCTGGCGCTGGTATTCGGAATCGTGTCCATCGTGCTGTGCTGCGTGTACGCGGGCATCTGGGCCGGTATTCCGGCTGCCGTGCTCGGCTACCTCGGCATCCAGCGCGCCAAGCGGGGCGAGGCCAGCAACAGGCCGCTCGCTCTGACCGGTCTTATCCTCGGTGCGATCGGCATCGCTATCGCACTGTTGCAGATCATTCTTCTGGCGACCGGCGTGACCGGCAACCTCGTCAGCGACCTGCAGAACAACTGACCCGCGGACCGCGTGGGCGGTGAACCGTCGCAACCGGGCGGCCCACCGCCCACGCGGCGGTCCCGGTGTCAGCGATACGCCTCAACTCTTCGCGCGCTGCGGGTAGGCTGCGCGCGGCGTACATCCACCTCTATTGGGAGTAGTCATGGAGCCCGGATACCCCGGCCAAGACCCACAGGGGCAACAGCCGGAGCAGCCGCAGTACGGCCAGCCCTACGGGCAGCAGCCGCCGCAGTACGGTCAGCCGGTCTCCGGACAGCCATACGGCCAGCCGACTTCGGGGCAGCCCTATGGCCAGCCGGCCTCGGGACAGCCGTACGGTCAGCCCGCGGCCGGGCAACCGTATGGCCAGCCAGGTCCTCCGGCTCAGATCAACAACAACATGACGATGTCGATCGTCTCGATCTTCCTGTTCTGGCCGTTGGCGATCCCAGCGATCATCAACGCGTCCAAAGTGAACAATCTGCTCCAGGTCGGCGACTACGCCGGCGCGCAGACTGCCGCGGACGAATCCCGTAAGTGGTCGAAGCTGGCCCTGATCATCGGACTCGTGGTGTGGGGCCTCGTACTGGTCTGTGGTTGCGGAAGCATCATTCTCTCCGCGGCGAGCAGTTCAAGCTGACCAATCGGGGCGGCTGCCAAGGCGGCCGTGCCAGCACGGAAACCTCGAAGCGCGCGGGCCCGACGGCTCGCGCGCTTCGCTGTTCCCGGACCGCAGTCGTGCTTCTCATGCCGCGCCTTCTTGAGCGACGCCTTGTCGCGACGCCTTCTCGCGACGCCTTGCCGCGGTGCCTTGCCGCGCCTTGCCGGGGTGCCTTCTCGCGGCGCCTTCTCGCGGCGCCTTCCCGCGGTGCCTTCTTGACCGGGGCGGGCACTCACCTCCGGACGGCGACCACCGCCCGGGCGCCGGCACCGGCGACCGCGGCCGCGACCCCTACCAGCGCGGCGCCCATCAGGGCGAGTCGCCACCAGACCGGCCCCACCTCCGCGAGCCGGCCGCCGGCCAGCGCGCCGTGCGCGGCAAGGCCCGCGACCCCGAGCAGCGCACCGGCACCGACTCCGGCCAGTCCGGTGGCGCCCAGCAGCTCCAGCCACCCGGCCATCGTGAGCCGGCGGGCGATCAGCACACCGGCCAGCAGACCCGCGGCCACCGGTACGCCGAGCAGGAGGTCGACCAGCGGGGACGCCACCGTGGTCGGCAGCCCGGACAGCAGCGGCAGCGCGGGTACCGGCCCGAGCCGGACCTGCCCGGGGCTGACCGCGGTACCGACTCCGATCGAGAAGCCCGGCCCGACCAGGTAACTCGCCGACCACACCGAAAGCGTCGGGGTGTACAGCAGGCACAGCAGCGTCATCCCGGCGATACCGGCCACCCCGGCGTGGTACGACCGGAGGATGTCCACCGCGCGATCACCGGTGAGCGCCAGCGCGGCTCCCGCGACCACGGCACCGGACGCGACAATCCCGGCCGCGGCGAGCCCGCCACCGCGCAGCCCGGTCCGTACCCAGTCAGGCAGCCGCTGCCACACCACGCCAGCCGCACCGGTCTGACCAGCGGCTCCGGCGAGACTGGCGACCGCGGCCAGCCCGGCGGTATCCAGCAACGCGCGAATCGGCGAGATGGTGAGGCCGGAGGTACTCGCGGCGAACGCGGTACCGGCTCCGAGCAGTCCGTACACGAACGTGATCGCGGCCGCGACAAGCACCGGCGCGCCGTCGCCGCCACGGATCGCGCGAGCCGAATGTGCGCCGGCGCGGAACAGCCGCCAGCCGATCAGCGCGGTCAGGCCGAGCGGTACCAGCGCGAACGAGCCGCTCGACGTGCCGAGCGGTACACCATGGCCGAGCAGCCACACGGCGGCGGCGAACCGGACCGCGTTGACCGGCGACGCCGCGGCCCGCCCATCCACCAGCCAGCCGACCAGCACGAGTGCGAGTACCGGAGAGAACGAGACGACGGCGGCCCAGCAACTGGTCGCGCTGGCCGCGGCGAAGACCGACGCAGCGGCCCCACCCGGCCCGGGTCGCCCGCCGGCCGGCCGGCGTGGGATCCGCTCGGTGACCAGGTCGGCCAGGTGCGCCGGTTCGCGGTACCGGGGCTCGATCGGCACGGTCCGGTGCGCCCGCTGGCCAGCCGCCGATCCGGTACCGGCAAGCGGCCCGGCGTCATCAGCGGTCGATGCGGCGTCCTCGGGACCAGGCTGCTGCGCGCGCTCCAGCCGCTCGGCATGCTTGGTCGGCTCGGTGGGTGCCGTCCACGCGGCATCACCGGCCCGGTCGCCGCTCTGCCGATCGTCAGCGGGGGTGGTGCGGGACACGGCCATCTCCCGATCCACTGTTCCAGCGGCGGCGGTATCGATCTCGCTTCGACACGCTGTACTTATGCGCACGGCTCGTTGTTCCAGGCCGCCTACCGGCGACCCGGAACAACCGCCATTGGTTTGCGCACGGCTCGTCGTGCCCGGGCTGCCTACCGGCAGCCCGGGACGAGCGCGGTTAGAGCGACTTGACCACCGAGCGCATCAACTCCGCGGTCTCGCTCGGCGTCTTGCCGACCCGGACGCCGACCGCCTCCAGCGCGACCTTCTTCCCGTCGGCCGTCCCGGACGAACCCGAGATGATCGCACCCGCGTGCCCCATGGTCTTGCCGGGCGGCGCGGTGAAGCCGGCGATGTACGCCACCACCGGCTTGGTCACGTTCGCGGCGATGAACTCGGCGGCCCGCTCCTCCGCGTCGCCACCGATCTCACCGATCATCACGATCGCGTCGGTCTCCGGGTCGTCCTGGAACGCGGCCAGGCAGTCGATGTGGGTGGTCCCGATCACCGGGTCGCCGCCGATACCGACACAGGTGGAGAAGCCGATGTCCCGCAGCTCGTACATCATCTGGTACGTCAGCGTGCCGGACTTGCTGACCAGACCGATCCGGCCGGGTCCGGTGATGTCGGCCGGGATGATGCCGGCGTTCGACTTGCCGGGGCTGGCCACGCCCGGGCAGTTCGGCCCGACGATGCGCGTCTTGTTGCCGGTGGCGCAGGCGTGTCCCCAGGCGGCGACCGTGTCGTGCACCGGGATTCCCTCGGTGATCGCCACCGCCAGGCCGATCTCGGCGTCGATCGCCTCGATCATCGCGGCCTTGGCTCCCGCCGGCGGTACGAAGATCACCGTCGTGTCGGCGCCGGTCTCCTTCATCGCCTCGGCGACGGTGGCGAACACCGGCAGCTTCGTACCGTCGAAGTCGACCTGCTGGCCGGCCTTGCGCGGGTTGGTACCGCCGACCACGGTGGTACCGGCCGCGAGCATCCGGCGGGTGTGCTTGCTGCCTTCCGAGCCGGTGATGCCCTGCACGATCACCCGGCTGTTGTCGTTGAGAAAAATCGCCATGGTGATCGCCCCTAAACCGCAGCCAGCTCGGCGGCGCGGCTGGCCGCGCCGTCCATCGTGTCGACCTGTTCGATGAGCGGATGGTTGGCCGCGGTGAGGATCCGCCGCCCCTCCGCCGCGTTGTTCCCGTCCAGCCGCACCACCAGTGGCTTGGTGACCTTCTCGCCGCGGTCGGTCAGCAGCTTCAACGCCTGCACGATGCCATTGGCGACCGCGTCGCAGGCGGTGATGCCACCGAACACGTTGACGAAGACCGACCGCACGTTCGGGTCGAACAGCACGATCTCCAGGCCGTTGGCCATCACGTCGGCACTGGCACCGCCGCCTATGTCGAGGAAGTTGGCCGGGCGTACGCCACCGAACCGCTCGCCGGCGTAGGCCACCACGTCCAGGGTGGACATGACCAGCCCGGCGCCGTTGCCGATGATGCCGACCTCACCGTCCAACTTGACGTAGTTGAGGTGCTTCTCCTTGGCCCGCCGCTCGAGCGGATCCTCGGCGGTGATGTCGGCCAGTTCGGCGTGCTCGGCGTGCCGGAAACGCGCGTTGTCGTCCAGGGTGACCTTCGCGTCCAGCGCCAGTACGGTGCCGTCGGTGGTCTTGACCAGCGGATTCACCTCGACCAGCGTCGCGTCCTCGGCGACGAAGGTGGCCCACAGCTTGACGATGATGTCGACCAGTTGGTCGGTCAGCTCGGTCGGGAACCCGGTACGGGTCACGATGTCGCGAGCGGTGTCGGCGTCCACGCCGGCCGCGATGTCGATCGGTACCTTCGCGACCTTCTCCGGCGCGGTCACCGCGACTTCTTCGATGTCCATGCCGCCGGCCACGCTGGACATCGCCAGGAAGCAGCGGTTGGCGCGATCGAGAAGGAAGGAGAAGTAGTACTCCTCCGCGATGTCGGTCGTCGAGGCCAGCATGACCCGGTGCACCGTGTGGCCCTTGATGTCCATGCCGAGAATGGCGGTCGCCTTGGCCTCCGCGTCGTCGACGCCCTCGGCCAGCTTCACCCCGCCAGCTTTACCTCGGCCACCGGTCTTGACCTGGGCCTTCACTACCACCTGGCCACCCAGCTCGGTGGCCGCGGCGCGGGCCTCGGCAGGCGTACTGGCGACCGCACCGCCGGGCACCGGCACGCCGTGCGCGGCGAACAGGTCCCGGGCCTGGTACTCGTACAGGTCCACGTTGGGCGTTCCGTTCCGTCGTCTCTGACGTGTCCCGCGGGTACCTCCGTGGCCGGACGGCCAGGCCGGTACCCGCGGCCTTCCGGCGCAGACTAGCCGCCAGGTCGGAGCGCTGGCTGCGCGGGTGCGGGCCGTGCGTACGCCGCCACACCGGGCCGGCCACACCCACGCCGACGCGTGGTGCCGGCCGGTAGGACGCCGCGAGTGCCCGTGCGGTCAGCAGGCCTTGAGCCAGGAGCACTCCACGTCGGCCCGGGCCGGATGCGCGGGTCGGGCCGGCCGTACCGGCGCGGTCCGGGCCAGCGTGGCCGCGTCCCGGCTGAACGACGCCAGCGTCACCCCGACGGCGTCCTCCACGTCCTTGACGCTGCTGGCCAGGTAGTTGTTGGACAGGAACGAGAAGACCAGCAACTCGCCGTCGGCATCGGTGACGTACCCGGACAACCCGCTCACGCCGGTCAGCGAACCGGTCTTGCCGTGCAGGTTGTTCGCGGCCGGGGTGTCCCGCATCCGGCTGCGCAGCGTGCCGCCGACCAGCCGGTCCGGTGCGCCGGCGATCGGAAGCGCGTCGTACCAGGTCTCGAACCAGGGGCGGTACCGCGCCCCGACCAGCAGGTTCAGGATCTGCTCCGGCGGGATCATGTCCCACCGGGACAGCCCCGAGCCGTCCGCCATCCGCAGCGTGTCGGTGTCGACCCCGAGGTCGCCCAACCGGTCGGCGATCGCGGCCAGCCCGGCGTCCCAGCTGCCGGTACCGGAGTCCTTGTGCCCGATGGTCTTGACCAGCGTCTCGGCGTGCATGTTGTTGGACAGCTTGAGGAACGGGATGAGCAGGTCGGCGAGCGTCATCGAGTTGTGCCCGGCGAGTTCGCGCGCGCCGGACGGAGTGGACCCGAGCTTCGTCGGCCCGGACACCTTCACCCCGTGCCGGGCGAGGGCGCGGCGGAACAGGTCCGCGGCGTACCCGGTCGGCTCCCACACGGTCGACCAGTCCTGGCCGGCATCGGCGTCCAGCGGGATGCTGCCGGTGACGACGATCCGGTTCGTACCGTGCTCCCGCTCCACCGAGATGGTGTTGTCGGTACCGGCGGCACCGGTGGTCGCGTGGTTCACCACGGTCACGTAGCCGGTCCGCGGTACCAGCGTGAGCCTCGCCGCCGATCCGGCGGCCGTACCCGGACGGCTCTCCACGATCACGGTGCCGGAGTCG
This sequence comes from uncultured Actinomycetota bacterium, assembly GCA_963742715.1. Lineage (GTDB taxonomy): Bacteria > Actinomycetota > Actinomycetes > Mycobacteriales > Micromonosporaceae > CAVUMR01. The sequence continues at coordinate 371,092 of CAVUMR010000001.1, forward strand.
TAGTCGGTGTTCGGAGCCGCGGTGAGCCCCGAGATCTGCGCGTCGTAGTAGAACGGCTCGTCGTCCCAGGCCCAGTTGGTACCGAGCCGGGTCCGGTCGAAGAAGGTGTCGTCGGCGTACAACGTGCCGGTGACCGTGGTGATGCCGGACGCGCGTATCCGCGCGGCGAGTGCGTCGTAGTCGCTGGCCAGCAGGGTCGGGTCACCGCCGCCGCGCAGGTACAGGTTGCCGTGCAAGGTACCGCCGGTGCGGTGGCCGGGGCTGCGGACGCTGGTACGCCAGCGGTACTGCGGGCCGAGCAGGTCCAACGCGGCGACCGAGGTGAACAGCTTGGTGTTGGAGGCGGGCAGCAGCCGCTCGTCCGCATGCCGGCTGTAGAGCGTCTCGCCGCTCGTCGCGCTGCGCACCACCAGTCCGGCCTGGGATCCGTCGTACCGCGGATCGGCCAGGATCGCGTCCAACCGTTCGGCGAGGTCGGAGATCGCCGCCTCCTGGCCGACCGCGTCGGTACCGGCCGGTCGCGGCTGCGGGGCCGGCTTACCGGCCGACGTCAGCGCGGCCGCTACCAGGGCCGCGGCGAGCAGGAGGCCCCAACGGGAACTGACTCTCGTCCGGTCGCCCCCGGACCGTGCGGCACCTCGCATCGCTCCCCCTCGTCCGTAAGCCCGGCCCGACCCACCGGCCGTCCAGGCAGATGCTGCCAAGAAACCGGCGCGCCGTGAAGGAGTCCGCCGCCGGTTGAACCACCTGCCGCGATCCGGTCGCCGACCGGCGAGCACACTCGGTGAAATTGCAAGCGCGGTGCGTTACCTAGGGCCAGAGGCTTCGTTGTTATGAACGTCGGCGTCGCGGGCCACCGCCCTCGGGCGGGTGTGACAGCAACGCTGACGCAGGCGGCCGATGCCCTGTCGGTCGAGGGGTGGCGACGGGGCATCGTGCTTGGAGAGGCCGGACGTCTGAGGGGTGCGTCCGGCCTCTCGCCTGCCTGCTCCCGGCCGCGGCATCGCCGGGCTCAGAACTTCCGAAGCTTGCGGTCGCAAGTAGGCCGCCGCGCCGGCACGGGGACGGTCTGGCGCGGGACGGTTAGGACGCCACCCGGTGCCCGCCCACGTACTCCCGGACCCACTCCACGATCGACTGGGTGGTCGCACCCGGCGTGAACACCTTGGGCACCCCGAGCTTCGCCAGCTCCGGGATGTCCTCCTCGGGGATGATTCCGCCGCCGAACACCACGAGATCCTCGGCGCCGCGCTCGGCGAGCAGCTCGAGTACCCGCCGGAACAGCGTCATGTGGGCTCCGGAGAGTACCGACAGGCCGATCGCGTCCGCGTCCTCCTGGATCGCGGTCTCGACGATCTGCTCCGGCGTCTGGTGCAGGCCGGTGTAGATGACCTCCATGCCGGCGTCGCGCAGCGCGCGGGCCACTACTTTCGCGCCTCGGTCGTGACCGTCCAGGCCCGGCTTGGCGACGACCACCCGGATGCGTGGGCTCACCGCTTCATCCCTCCGAGCTGACGGCACCGGACAGTCGTACCGGTGCGGTATCCGGCAGCGTAGCTGAACGCTGGTTCGGTACCGGCAGCGTAGCTGAGCGGCCCCGCGGTGCCCGAAAGCCGACTCGACACCGGCTGGAAGCCGACCGGCACGTAGTGGACGAAAACGGTATAGCGAGAGATTCTCGGGTAGGAGGTCACACATGACCGGGTCCTCCCCACCCCGGCCGCGCCCCGAGAGTCGCACGTCACGCCTGCCGTCGGCCCGCCCGCTGCGGACCCTGGCGGCCGGCGCGGCGGCGATGGCCGCGGGCAGCGGCTTCGGCACCGCCCTGGTGGGCGCCAGCGCCAGCGCCGGCGACGCGCTGCGGCGGGTCGCCGATCCGGCCGGCGCCGCACGCCGGCTGTCCGAACATGCCCGGACGGTCCGCCGGGTCAGCCTGGCCGCCGGCCAGGGCGCGCAGGCGCAGACCCGCCGCGTCGGCAGCGGGCTCGCCACGGCCACCTCGCCGACCACCCTGCGCGGCGTCGTGATCGAAAGTGCCTGGGTTGGCGTACACCTGGCCCTGTGGCCGTTCGGGTTCGCCGCCGAGCAGGCCCTGTCCCACGTCGACGGGCCCGACGCGCCGTACTCGCTGGCGGACCTGCCACCGCAGCGGCGCAGCGCGATCACGGACGAGGTGGCCGGCGGCAGCATGCCGATCCTGTTGCTGCACGGGCTGGTGGACAACCGGTCGATCTTCACGATGCTGCGTCGCGCGCTGCGCCGGGACGGCTTCAGCCGGGTACTGGCGATGAACTACAGCCTGCTTACCAGCGATGTACGTACCGCCGCGGCCGAGTTGGGCGAACGGATCGAGGCGTTCTGCGTGGCCACCGGTACCGAGCAGATCCATGTGGTCGGACACAGCCTCGGCGGCATCATCGCCCGGTACTACGTGCAGCGGCTCGGCGGCCACGCGCGGGTACACACGCTGGTGACCCTCGGCAGCCCGCACCGCGGTACCCAGTTGGCGCGACTGCTGCCGGTACGGCTGTGCCGGCAGTTGCGGCCGGGCTCCGACGTACTGGCCGAGCTCGCCGAGCCCGCGCCGGGCTGTACGACCCGGATGCTCGCCGTGTACGGCCAGATCGACCAGCTCGTGGTGCCGGCCCGATCGGCCCGGATCGACCATCCGGATCTGGTCGTGCGCAACGTGATGGTGGCCGGCGTCGGGCACATGTCCCTTCCGGTCGATCCGCGGGTGGCACGGATGGTCGCGGACGAGCTCCAGCGATCGGCCGCCGAAGCCGGGTAACACCGTTGCGGTGGCGAGCCGCCCCACGTAGACGCCCCACCACCATCCGGATCTGCGAATCACCCTCGGTAACTTCAAGATCCACGCAGCGCGCCGAAAACCGGCAAATGCCCTCCGTACGGCGGCGTTCTTTGTAGCATTTGTCGAGTTCCCGGGGTCGCCGGGTTGTATTAGCGGTAACGAATTGGCTACGGTGACCGCCAGTTGTCAACCCGCCGCCCCTGCGGTTGGCAACGCGGCCGCCCCACCGCACACCCCTCAACCGGGTCCGGGCTGCGGTCGTCTCAGCAGACGGGCTAACGGCAACGTCGACGGAGGGTGTGGGTGCATAACAGGCCGCCACGCGGACACGTGGGCCGCCATCGCATGCCTGCGGCACCCCGCACCCGGTATGCCCTGGTGGTCACCACCGCCGTCGTCGGCGCCGGAATGGTCGCCCTCGGCACCGCGAGTGCCCTGCCCGACAACTCCGGCGCGATCGACCCGTCCGCACTGTCCAGCCTGGACCTGCCCAACAGCGGCGCCGGCCAGGCGGCCGGCGGCACCGACGACCGGGCGGCACTCGCCGACCGCGCGTCCCGGGATGCCAACCGCACCACCGACCAGCTGTCCGCGCTGACCCAGGGCGTGCCGGACATCTGGGGCCTGCCGTGCAAGACGTACGAGATCACGTCCGTGTTCGGCTACCGCTGGGGCGTACTGCACGCGGGAGTGGACTTCGCGGTGCCGTACGGCACGCCGATCTACGCCACCCACGCCGGCACCATCAAGATCGCCAACTGGTACGGCGGGTACGGCTACGCCGTCGAGATCAACCACGGCGGCGGCCTGTCCACCCTGTACGGGCACAACTCCGAACTGGTGGTCGAGGTCGGCGAGCACGTCGAGGTCGGGCAGCTCATCGCGTACTCGGGCTCGAGTGGCTACTCCACCGGCCCGCACAGCCACTACGAGGTGCGGGTGAACGAGAAGCAGATCGACCCGCTGCCGTTCATGCTGCAGCGCGGGGTCGACATCATCGGCGGCGCGAAGCACGTCGAGGACAACTCCGGCCGCCAGCTCTCCTGACCGGTTTCATACGCACGGCTCGTCCGTGCGAACTGCCTCCGGCAGCCCGCACAGACCGCCATCGGTTTCATGCGCACGGCTCGTCCGTGCGCGCTACAGCTTCTGTACCGGCGCGTGCCGGAGCACGATCCACATGACCTGATCGCCGAAGTCGATCTGCGCCTGCGCGCGGGCACCGGCACCCTGTACCGCCATCACCCGGCCGAGCCCCCACCGGTCGTGGTTGACGCGGTCACCCGGCTCGAGCGAGGGCACCTGCCGGCTGTTGGCCAGCTCGCTGGCCGTACGCACCAGGGACGGGTCGATGCCGAGTCGTTCGGCCATCTCGCGGCTGGTACTCGACGGGCTCGAGCCGCTCGAACCGAACCCGCCGCTCGAGCCCCGGTACCCCCGCCCGTTGTTACCCATCCGGCTGGTCGCGCTGGTCGACGACCAGGTGGTGTACGCCGACTCGGTCCGCTCCCAGTGCACCAGCTCGAGCGGGAACTCCTCGATGAACCGTGACGGCGGGTTGTACTGCGGCTGCCCCCAGGCCGACCGCGCCATCGCGCGGGACACGTACAGGCGCTGCCGGGCCCGGGTGATCCCCACGTACGCAAGCCGGCGTTCCTCTTCCAGCTCCCGCTTGTCGCCCAGCGACCGCAGGTGCGGGAACACGCCGTCTTCGAGCCCGGTGAGGAACACCACCGGAAACTCCAGCCCCTTGGCGGTGTGCAGGGTCATCAGCGTGACCACCCCGCTGTGTTCCGGGTCGTCGCTCGGGATCTGGTCCGCGTCGGCCACCAGCGCGACCCGCTCCAGGAAGCCGGGTAGCCGGGCCGGGCCGGTCACCTCTCCCGGTGCGGTGCCGACCGGTTCGCCGTTGGCGGCGCCGGCGTCGACCTCCAAGGCCACCGCCTGCAGCAGATCGATCCGTTCGGTGTACTCCCGGGCAACGCTGACCAGTTCCTGCAGGTTCTCCACCCGACCGGCTTCCTGCGGATCCTCACTCGCCTCCAGCTCGGCGAGGTACCCGGTGCGCTGCAGTACCGCTTCGAGCACCTCTTCCGGGGGCGCGGAGGCGGCCAGCTCGCGCAGCCCGTCCATCAGCGCCACGAAGTCGCCGATCGCGTGTACGGCCCGCGGCGAGATGCCCGGTGCCTCGGCGGCCCGGGACAGCGCGGCGCCGAACGAGATCCGCTCCCGGCCGGCGAGCGCCTCCACGCACGCCTCGCCCCGTTCACCGATGCCGCGGCGCGGGGTGTTGACGATCCGGCGGATCGAGACCGTGTCGTCCGGGTTGACGATCGCGCGCAGGTACGCCAGCGCGTCCCGGACCTCGCGGCGCTCGTAGAAGCGCACCCCGCCGACCACCTTGTACGGCAGGCCGACCCGGATGAACACCTCCTCGAACACCCGGGACTGGGCGTTGGTGCGGTAGAACACGGCCACGTCGGCGGGGCGGGTGTCCTCGTGATCGCAGAGCCGGTCGATCTCGTTGGCGACCCAGGCCGCCTCGTCGTGCTCGGAGTCGGCGACGTACCCGACGATCTGATTGCCGTCCCCGGCCTCGCTCCACAGCCGCTTGGGCTTGCGCTCGGTGTTGCGGTCGATGACCGCGTTCGCCGCGTTCAGGATCGTCTGGGTGGACCGGTAGTTCTGCTCCAGCAGGATCGTCCGGGCATCGCCGAAATCGCGCTCGAACTCCATGATGTTGCGGATGGTGGCGCCGCGGAAGGCGTAGATCGACTGGTCCGCGTCGCCCACCACGCACAGCTCCGCCGGCGGCAGTGGCTCGTCCTCACCGGATGGCACAGCGGCGGTCCGGCCGTCGGCAGCCCCGTCCCGCGGTACCACCCCGACCAGCTCGCGGATCAGCACGTACTGCGCGTGGTTGGTGTCCTGGTACTCGTCCACCAGCACATGCCGGAACCGCCGGCGGTAGTGCTGCGCGACCTCCGGGAACGCCTGCAGCAGGTGCACCGTGGTCATGATCAGGTCGTCGAAGTCGAGTGCCTGGGCCTCGAGCAGCCGGCGCTGGTACAGCGTGTACGCCTCGGCCAGCGCGCGCTCGGCCGGCCCGGACGCGCGACCGGCGAACGTCTCCGCGTCGACCAGCTCGTTCTTCAGGTTCGACACCTGGGCCAGCAGCGACCGGGGCGGATAGCGCTTCGGATCGAGGTCGAGCTCGCGGGCGACCAGGTGCATCAGCCGGCGCGAGTCGTCCGCGTCGTAGATGGAGAAGTTCGACTTCAGCCCGGCGTGCTTCGCCTCGGCCCGGAGGATCCGCACACACGCCGAGTGGAACGTCGACACCCACATGAACCGGGCCCGGTTCCCCACCAGCCCCGCCACCCGCTCCTTCATCTCGCCGGCGGCCTTGTTCGTGAACGTGATGGCGAGGATCTCCCCCGGGTGTACGTCCCGGGCAGCCAGCAGGTACGCGATGCGGTGGGTGAGCACGCGGGTCTTGCCCGAGCCGGCGCCGGCCACGATCAGCAACGGCGCGCCGGAGTGCAGTACGGCCGCCCGCTGCTGGTCGTTCAGCCCCTCCAGCAGCTGGTCCGGGCCGAGCCGCGGACGGCGGGCGGCCGCCGGCCGGGGCGCCGGAGCGGCCACCTGGTCCATGGCCGGCGCGTCGACCGGCGTACCGACTGGCGGCGCGTCGACTGGCGGTGTGCCGGCGGATGTCCCGTGTGCTGGAGTGGCGGACGGTGCGGCTGCGGGAACGGCTGGGCTGTCCTGACTGAGAGCGCGCATCGCGGCCGAGTCTATGCCGCCGGCCGGACAACTTCGCCGCGCCGCTCGGGCCGCGGCCGGCTCAGACCAGATCGCCGATCGAGCCGCCGCCGGCTCAGACCAGGCCCATGCTGTTCGGGGGTTCGGCCGCGGTCAGGCCGGTGCGGTACACCTCGATCGCGTCGGCATCCCGGTCGGCGGCGTGCAGCAGGTCGCCGAGCAGCCGCGCGGTGTTGGCCGCGTCCGGGCCGGCGTTGGCGCGCAGGTACCCGTCGAGCGCGGCGCGCAGGTGCTCCTCGGCCAGTACCAGGATGCCGTCGTCCCGCGCGATCAACCCGCGTACCCGGTGCGCGTCCGCGATCGGTAACTGCGCGCCGCGCGACTCGCTCTCCAGCCGCCAGGCGTCCTCGAGCGCGGACAGCGCCGCGGCGCTGTTACCGAGCCGCCACTGCACGGTGGAGAGTTCGCTGGCCAGGGCTCCGGCGTAGTGCCAACTGTCCAGGCGACGCATCATGTCGCGGGCGGTGATCAGCTCGCGCTCGGCATGCGTGTACCGCTTCTCCCGGGAGTAGATGTATCCCCGCGCCCAGTGGCACATCGCGGTTTCCAGCAGGTAGTCGAGCTTGCGGTACGTCGCGTGCGCGCGGTCGAGCGCCGCCTCCGCGTCGCTCCACCGGCCCCGGGTGAGGAAGGTGCGGGACACCTGCACGTACATCGCGGCCACGTGCTCGGGATCGTCGACCTTGCCGGCCAGCGCGAGCGCCGCGTCGGCCGCGTGCGCGGCCCGGTCCAGCACGCCGAGGTCGACGTACACCCCGACCAGGCCGTAGTTGAGTTGCACCACCGCGTCCGGATCGGCCAGCTCCTCGCGTTCGAGCCGGTCCAGGGTGCTCTCCAGCAGGTACGCCGCCTCGGACAGCTCCCCGTTGAGCCGCAGCAGCCGGGTCCGGCCGACGATGATCGGTATCCGCGCGGTCAGCGGCTCGCCGGCCAGCGCCTCCTCGGCCTGTTCCAGATACCCCCGGGCAGCGGTGATGTCACCGGCGCGCTCGGCGCACCGGGCCAGGCCGTCCAGCGCCTGCCCCTCGATCCGGGCCATCCGGTGGCTGGCCGCCTCTTCCCGGGCCTCGGTGAACGCGCGTTCCGCCTCGCCCAGGTCGCCGGTGGACGCCGCGTGCCGGGCGGTGGCGAGCCGGAGCTGCAGATCGACGTGCAGATGTGGCGGGCGGCCGGTAGCCAGCTCGTCCGGGTCCATCTCCAGCCGCTCCGCGAAGTACCGCACCGCGTCCGGCGACGGGCGCCGGCGACCGGATTCGACAGTCGAGACAAATGCGGCCGAATACCGCTCGCCGGCGATGTCCTTTTGGGTCAATCCGCGCTCCCGCCGGAGCCGGTACAACCGACTGCCCAACCGTTCATCGGAATCCGCGACGCTTTCCTCAATTTCCGCTTCGTCCGTTTCCGGCGGTTCAGTTTCTATTTGTTCCATTTCCGAGCTATCCGCACTAATTGCGCCGCCAGAAGAATCCGGGCGTGCCGGCATGTCCGTTTCGCCCTGGACGAGACCCTCAACGACCCCCGGATCGTTGCATTCTGATGCCGTCTGCGCAGGGCTGATAACGGAGCGTTCAGATCGCGACCGCTCGACCGATCCCACGTGAACAGCCTAACCCTGTCTGGTTGTTCCTTAAGTGAAGGTTAATCACATCTTCACACCGGTTACCTCCACTGTTATACCTGCTGCTTGTGACAACAGTCACGAATCCCTCGGAAGGGGAGGCCCGGGTGAAAAAGACCCTCGCCGCAACAGGGGTCGCCGTACTCGTCGCCGCATTCGGCGTCGGAATTGCGGCCACCACCGCAACCGCTGCCCCGCCGTCCGCACCGAGCCACGACCAGGCTGTGGCTCGCGCGGACCAGGCGGTCAGCGCGCACCGAGACGCGATCCATGGCTCGTCCGCCGATAAGTACACCGTCCGGCGGGTCATCACCGAGAAGAACGGCGCCTCGCACGTGCGCTTTGAGCGCACGTACCACGGCCTGCCCGTGTTCGGTGGCGACTTCGTCGTCCACAACGCCGCCGGCGGCGCCTTCGCCGGCGCGGACGCGGCGATGACCAAGCCGCTGACCCTGGGCATCACCCCGTCGGTCGCCGCGAGCACCGCGACCAGCACCGCGACCAGGGCCTTCCACGGCAAGGTCGCCAGCACCGGCAGCACGCGGCTGGTGGTCGACGCCTCTACCAGCACCGCCAAGCTGGCGTACGAGACGGTGGTCTCGGGCATGGCCCCGGACGGCCAGACGCCGAGCAAACTGCACGTGCTGACCGACGCCCGCTCCGGCGCGGCGATCCGCAGCTGGGACGAGATCGAGCAGGTCAACGGCACCGGAAACAGCATCTACTCCGGCACCGTGACCATCGACACCACCCCGTCGTACTCGATGGTCGACCCGTCGCACGGCAACGGCCGTACCTGCGACATGAACCAGGGCAGCGGCACCTGCACGACGTTCACCGACCCGGACAACACCTGGGGCAACGGCGCGCAGAGCAACCGCCAGTCGGCCGGCGTGGACGCGCACTTCGGTGCCGCCAAGACGTTCGACTACTACAAGAACACCTACGGCCGCAACGGCATCTTCGGCAACGGCCAGGGCGTTCCGAGCCGGGTGCACTACGGCAACAGCTACATCAACGCCTTCTGGGACGGCGCCCAGATGACGTACGGCGACGGTGCCAGCAACCAGCGTCCGCTGGTCGCGCTGGACGTGGCCGGCCACGAGATGAGCCACGGCGTGGCCCAGGCGCTGGCGAACCTCGGCTACTCCGGTGACGTGGGTGGCATCAACGAGGCCAACAGCGACATCAACGGCACCATGGTCGAGTTCTACGCGCAGGCGCCCAGCGACCCGGGCGACTACGACATCGGCGAGAAGATCAACATCAACGGCAACGGCACCCCGCTTCGGTACATGTACCACCCGTCGCTGGATGGCGGGTCGTTCGACTGCTGGTCGTCGGCGGTACCGCAGTCCGACCCGCACTACTCCTCGGGCGTGGGCAACCACTTCTTCTTCCTGCTGGCCGAGGGCAGTGGCAACACCCCGTACGGCAACAGCCCCACCTGTAACAGCAGCACGGTCACCGGCATCAACCGGAACAAGGCCGCGGCGATCTGGTACCGGGCGCTGGACCTGTACATGGGCAGCAACGAGACGTACAAGCAGGCCCGTGGCCACACCCTTCAGGCCGCGACCGACCTGTACGGCAACTGCAGCACCGAGTACAAGGCAGTCCAGGCCGCGTGGTCCGCGGTGAGCGTGACCAACACCGACACCCCGTGTGGCGGTACCGGCGTCACGGTCACCAACCCGGGCAACCAGTCCACCGCGACCGGCTCGTCGGTCAGCCTGACGATGCACGCGAGCGGCGGCACCGGCTCGTACACCTGGTCGGCCACGGGCCTGCCCACCGGCCTGTCGATCAACAGCTCCTCCGGCGTCATCTCCGGCACCGCCTCGACCGCCGGCACGTACAACGTGACGGTCACCGCGACCAGCGGTGGGCAGTCCGGCAGCACGTCGTTCACCTGGACGGTGTCCAGCGGCGGCGGCTGCTCCGGCAGCGGTCAGAAGCTGGGCAACCCCGGCTTCGAGTCCGGTACCGCCAACTGGACCTCCAGCGCCGGCGTCATCGGCCAGTGGGGCGGCAGCGGTGAGCCCACCCACGGCGGCACCTGGAACGCCTGGTTCAACGGGTACGGCACGACCCACACCGACACGCTCAGCCAGAGCGTGACGATCCCGGCCGGCTGCACCAACTCCACGCTGACCTTCTGGCTGCACATCGACACCGCCGAGACGACCACCTCGGTCGCCTACGACACGTTCACCGTGAAGGCCGGCTCCACCACCCTGCACACCTTCAGCAACCTCGACAAGAACACCGGCTACGCCCAGAAGTCGTACAACGTGGGCTCGTTCGCCGGCCAGACCGTGACCATCAGCTTCACCGGTACCGAGGATGTCTCCCTGCAGACCTCCTTCGTCATCGATGACACGGCTCTGAACGCCAGCTAGTCCCTTCCGGTCGGGCGGCGCTGCCCGTACAGCGCCGCCCGACTGGAGCGCTCGTCCTGAAGTACCCCGCAACACCCCTGGAAACGGGTCGTGGCCCAGCAGCGGAAAGCCTGGGCCGCGGCCCGTTTCGTGTCTTCCGGGAGGTACCGATGAAGCGGACCCTTACCGCCACGGTCGCCATCGGAGCGACCATGGCGACTGTCGCGTTCGCGGTCGGTGTCGGGCTCACCGCGCCCGGCGCGAGCGCCGCCACCATGACCTCCGGCAGCCTGACCGCACCGGCCGCCGGCACCAGGACCGTCACCGCCACCGCGCTGCCCAACGGCGCGCCGGACATCTCCGTCACCGAGGTACGCAGCCATCTGCAGCAACTGCAGACCATCGCCACCAACAACGGCGGCAACCGGTACACCGGGCGCACCGGCTACCGCGCGTCGGTCGACTACATCAAGGCGCAGGCGGCCGCGGCCGGCTACACCGTCACCGAGCAGTCGTTCTCCAGCTCGGCCGGTACCAGCTACAACGTGCTGGCCGAACTGCCGGGCGCCGATCCGAGCAGGGTGGTCATGCTCGGCGCCCACCTGGACAGCGTCAGCGGCGGCCCCGGCATCAACGACAACGGATCCGGCAGCGCCGCGATCCTCGCCGTGGCCAAGGCGTTCCGGGCCGCCCGGCCCAACCCCGCGGTCACCGTACGGTTCGGCTGGTGGGGCGCCGAGGAACTGGGCATGGTCGGTTCGCGAGCGTACGTGAACAGCCTGTCGTCGGCGGAGCGGTCGCGGATCACCGCGTACCTGAACTTCGACATGATCGGCTCCCCCAACCCCGGCTACTTCGTCTACGACGACGTACCGGCCCTGCAGCAGCTGCTCAACAACTACTTCGGCGCCATCGGCGTACCGACCGAGATCGAGACCGAGGGCGACGGCCGCTCCGACCACTCCTCGTTCAAGAACGCCGGCATCCAGGTCGGCGGGCTGTTCTCCGGCGCCGACTACATCAAGACCAGTAGCCAGGCGGCGAAGTGGGGCGGTACCGCCGGGCAGGCATTCGACGCCTGCTACCACCGCTCCTGCGACACCATCAACAACCTCAACGACACCGCGCTGGACCGCGGCAGCGACGCCATCTCGTACGCGATCTGGGAGTTGAGCGGTACCACCACCACCCCGCCGGGCGACTGCTCCAGCGGCGGCGGGCAGAAGCTGGCCAACCCGGGCTTCGAGTCCGGTACCACCGGCTGGTCGTCGTCCTCGGGCGTGATCGGGCAGTGGGGCGGCAGCGGTGAGCCCACTCACGGCGGCAGCTGGAACGCCTGGCTCAACGGCTACGGCACCAACCACACCGACACGCTCAGCCAATCGGTGGCCATCCCGGCCGGCTGCACCAACTCCACGCTGACCTTCTGGCTGCACGTGGACACCGCCGAGACGACCACCTCGGTCGCCTACGACACCCTGACCGTGAAGGCCGGCTCCACCACCCTGCACACGTTCAGCAACCTCGACAAGAACACCGGCTACGCCCAGAAGTCGTACAACGTGGGCTCCTTCGCCGGCCAGACCGTGACCATCTCGTTCACCGGTACCGAGGACACCTCGTTGCAGACGTCCTTCGTCATCGACGACACGGCACTCAACGCCAGCTGACCCACCCCGGCCGGTGTCGCTCCGGCGGCGCCGGCCGGGGTCGGCCCCGGTCCGGCCGGGGGTAGTTACGGCGGCGCCGGCCGGGGTCGGCGCCGGCCGCCGGCCGGCGCCGTCACGGCGGTATCGGCCAACCCCGACCCGGGTGGTGTATTCCCTGGATGTCCGCTATCTGGTGTCCTGGACAAGGCCCGTGACCGCGGGTCACCCGTGTGGCATACTCCTGGCCGTGACGTCGCAGGTGCGGGACTACTTTTACGGCTACCGGAATCCGGCAGCCGTAGGACGCGCCTGAGACGCAAGACCTACGAACGCCCCGGGTTCTCGGCCCGGGGCGTTCGGCGTACCGGGACCGGGGGCCTGGCACCAGCCGAGGAGCCAGTCATGACCGTCGCAGCGGCACGCACCGACGACCAGAGCGAGCCCAGCCCGCGACCACTCGCCGCCGCCCCCGACCACGGGGGCACCACCCCGCCGGCCGGCGGCGACCCGTCCGACACAACTGCACCGGGCGGACCGGACGGCGCGACCGCCCATGCCACGGCCTCCTCGCCGGTGGCCGGCGACCCGTCGGAGCAGTCGGACCCAAGGGAGCGGCCGGACCCAGCGGAGCGGTCGGACCTGTCCGAGCAGCGGATCGACGCGCTGCGGCACCGGATCGACGAGATCGACGCGGAGATCATCCGACTCTGGCAGGAACGGGCGGCCGCCTCCCGCGAGGTCGGTGCCACCCGCGTCGCCGCCGGCGGTACCCGGCTGGTGCTCTCCCGGGAGCGGGCGATCCTGGACCGGTTCCGGGAGGCGCTGGGCGAGGACGGCGTACAGCTCGGCCTGCTGGTACTGCGGGCCGGCCGCGGTCGCCTGTAGCACCGCCGTACCGCCTGCCGGCGCGGCACGGCCCGACCGGGTACGCCGCGGGTCCACCGTACGATCGGACACCGTGACCTTTCCGCCTTCACCGGAGCCGCTGACCGACGTCTCCCGCGTGCTCGCCGTGTTCGCACATCCGGACGATGTCGACTTCAGCTCGGCCGGCACCATCGCGACCTGGGTCGACCAGGGCATCGACGTGTCGTACCTGCTGGTGACCCGGGGCGACTCGGGCGGCTTCGACGACACGCCACGCGAGCAGATGCCGATCATCCGGGAGGCCGAACAACGCGCCGCGGCCGCCACGGTCGGGGTGAAGCAGGTCGAGTTCCTGGACGGGTACGTCGATGGCCGGTTGTACGTGACGCACGAGTTGCGCCGCGACATCAGCCGCGTCATCCGGCGGGTACGCCCGGATCGGGTGCTGACCAACTCGCCGCTGCGCAACTGGTCCCGGCTCGCCGGCCCGAGCCATCCGGACCACCTGGCGGCCGGGGAAGCCACCACCTGCGCGGTGTACCCGGACGCGCGGAACCCGTTCGCCCACCCGGAACTGCTCAACGACGAAGGGCTCGAGCCCTGGACCGTCCGGGAGGTGTGGTACTCCGGCGGCCCGAATCCGGATCACTTCGTGGACGTCACCGACACCTTCGAGCGGAAGCTCGAGGCGCTGTGGCAGCACGTCAGCCAGACCGCCGCCAACCGCGCGGAGCTCTCCGAGCGGCTGCGTACCGCGTTCAACACGCTCGCCAAGATGAACGGCCTCGGCCCGGACCGGTACGCCGAGGCGTTCTCGATCGTGCGGAGCAGCTAGCGCTCCACTACCCGGACGTACGCGGCGGGGCGGGCCCACCCGGCCCGCCCCGCCGTTGCCATCCGTGCCGGTGAACGGCCTAGCCGCAGGTCAGCTGGTACGCCGACGCCGGGCCATCACCAGCAGGGCGGTACCGCCGGCCAGCAGCAGTACGGCCAGCCCGATGATCGGCAGGAGAGCCGAACCGGTCACCGGCAGTCCACCGCCCTGACCGGCCGGGGTCACCGACGGCGCCGCCGTGGTGGGCGGTACCTCGGTGGACTCGGACGGAGACGGGGACGGTGAGCCACTGCCCCCGGTGAACTCCGCGCTCACCTTGGTATGCACCGAACGGTGTGCGGCGCCGGCCAGAATCATCTTCTGGTGCTTGCTCGGGCCGGTACGGGACACGAACACGCGCCCGGTCGGTACCACCGACTTGCCGGACAGCCGGGCCTCGGCCGTACCGGGGGTGTCCTGGCTCAGCCAGAACTTCCCGCCGTCAGCCAGCGTGCTGATCGCCTTGCCCTGCTGGTCGGTCACCTTGGCGCCGTTGAGCCCCTTGACCGTCAGCTTGTCCACGGTCGTGCTGACCGTGAACGGGCCGACCAGCTCGCCGGCCGCACCGGTCGCCTGCTGCGGCGATACGGACAGGCTCGGGCCGGGCTCCTGCTCGTCGGCCGCGTGACCGACGAGGTAGTCGTACACCGCCTTGATCACCGGGTACTGCTCAGCGGTGGGCGCCCCCTCACCATCGGCCTGCTGGCCGAGGTCGAAGCCATCGCTGAAATGCCAGATCGCGGCCTGGGTCGCCACGTAGCCCAGCAGGTCGGCCGACTCCACCGTGCTGGTGATGCCGGCGGCGGCGAGCAGGTCACCGATCGCCGCGTTCGGCACGCTGTGGGTCAGGATCCACTGGATCTTCGGTAGGTCGCTGCCACCGTTCGCCTTGTTCCACAGCGCCTCGTTGTACGTACCGTCGATGTCGGCGCCGTGGTGCAGATCGATGCAGTACGCCTCGGCCGCCTCGGTGCCGAAGTTCAGCGTGAACGTCGCGACCGGGGCCTTGTGCCCGGCGGCGTCGACCAGCGTGAGGCCCTTCTCGGACTTGAGCGTGGCGGACGCGGGGGTCTTGGCGTCAGCGGGTGCCGGATCGTCCTCGGCTACCGCCGTGGTGGCGCCACCGAGCACGAACAGGCCAGCGGCGGTCGCCGTGACGGCGACCCTCGCCAACCAACTGTTGTTGCGCGATCGAGAGCGGATCACAGTTCCTTCCTCTACTCGGGGGGTGCGCATGCTGCTGTACACGCGGCACTGGCATGCCCCGCGACGTCCACGCAGCCCCCGGGCCGGAACGGCCAAACAGCGTGGAAGTCCGGAGCAGGCGCGAAGTGTACCGAGATGATCACAAACAGGGAAACCCGCCCCACCGGGCGCCACATGGCCGTTATCCAGCCAGTCCACTCAGGCGCCGGGCCGCGCTAGATCGACCACTGTCGATCAAGGTGCCTTTGTGGCGGACCGGCCGCGCCGACTGCCGCCGGATCAGACGGGCTGCCGACCGACGGCGCACTGGATCAGACGGGCCGCCGACCGACGGCGCACTGGATCAGACGAGCCGCGCGCTGGATCAGACGAGCCGGTGGCGGGCGACGCGGTCGGTGGAAGGCGGCGGTCGGCCGCGGTCAGACGAGGCGGCGGTCGGCGGCCCAGCGGGACAGCTCGTACCGGTTGGACATCTGGAGCTTGCGCAGCACGTTCGACACGTGCGTCTCCACCGTCTTGATGGAGATGAACAGCTCCTTGGCGATCTCCTTGTACGCGTAGCCGCGAGCCAACAGCCGCAGCACCTCGCGCTCCCGGTTGGTGAGCTGGTCCAGTTCCGGATCGGCCACCGGGACATCCGGCCGGGACGCGAACGCGTCCAGGACGAACCCGGCCAGTCGGGGACTGAACACGGCGTCGCCGTCGGCCACCCGGCGTACCGCCGCGGCCAGGTCGTCCGCCGAGATTGTCTTCGTCACGTACCCCCGGGCACCCGCCCGGATGAGCCCGATCACGTCTTCCGCGGCGTCCGACACCGACAGCGCGAGGAACCTCACGTCCGGCTGGGTCCGGCGTACCCCGTCCATCACGGCCTTGCCGCCGCCGTCGGGCATGTGCACGTCGAGCAGTACGACGTCCGGCGGGGCGGCGGTGATCGCGGCCACCGCCTCGGCGACGGTACCGGCCTCGCCGACCACGTCCAGCCGGTCACCCAACTCGGCACGTACTCCCGCGCGGAACATCGCGTGGTCGTCGACGAGGAACACGCGGAGCGGTCGTACCTCCTGCTGCTCGGTCATGACCGCTCTCCTCCCTGAACCGGCATCATCAGCCGGACCTCGGTGCCCTCGCCGGGCGTACTCAGGATCTCAGCCTCTCCGCCGTGCCGGCGCATCCGGCCGATGATCGAACCCGAGACTCCGTGCCGGTCGTCCTCCACCTCGGCCCGGTCGAAGCCGACGCCACGGTCGCGGACGAACACGCTGACCTGTCCGGGCTCGACCTCGGCGTACAGCGAAACGGTCTGTACCTTGGCGTGCTTGCCGGCGTTGACCAGTGCCTCGCGCGCGGCCGCGACCAGCGCGCGGACCTGTTCGTCCACCTCGCAGTCGCCCACCACGACGGTGTCGACGCTGATCGCGAACGCGTCCTCCACCTCCGCCGAAACGGCTTCCATAGCCGCGGACAGCCGTTCGGTGGGGGACGCGGTGGGCTTGTACAACCAGTTGCGCAGGGTCCGTTCCTGACCGCGCGCCAGCCTCGACACCTCGCGCGGGTCGCTGGCACTGCGTTGGATCAGGGCGAGCGTGTGCAGTACCTGGTCGTGCACCATCGCGGCGATCTCGGCCCGCTCCTGTTCGCGGATCCGCGCCTCCCGCTCGTCCCGCAGCGCGACCACCACCCGCCAGACCAGCGGTCCGAGTACCAGTCCCAGCCCGGCGACCGCGATCAGCGTGAACAGCAGCCCGTTCAGCATCGGGGTGAGGCCACCGGAGAACGGCGAGATCACCACGGTGATGCCGACCAGGCCCACCACGACCAGTACGCCGCCACCGATCAGGCGCAGCGCCAGTGAGCGGCGGCTGCCCTCGGTGATCGCGGCGAGCCATTGCCAGCGCGGTGCGACCTGGGTCCAGCGCAGCCGTCGCTCCGGGTCCGCCTGGTGCCAGATGATGCCGGCACCGACCGCGATCACCGCGACCAGCCAGCCGAGCACCACATGGCCGAGGTTCCAGCCGCTGGCCACCTGCACCATGCCGATGCCGGCGGCCAGCGCCACGAACGCGACCAGTTGGCCGGTCTCGCGCCGGCTGACCGGCCGGTTTCCCGGCTCCACCGGCAGTACCGCCCAGAACACCGCGTACAGCAGCGCGCCGAGCCCACCGAACGACACCAGCACCACGAACGCGAACCGGACGATGATCGGCCGGATCCCGACGTGCTTCCCGATGCCCGCGGCCACGCCGCCGAGTGCCCGGCCGTCGAGCGCGCGGTACAGCTTGCGCTGCCCCGCCGGGCCGGACGGCTGGGCCGGTCCGCGCCACCAGCCCCCGCCCGGCTGGTAGAACCGGTCACCGTCGGTGGAACCGGGTCCGGGCGAGCGTCGCGGACCACCGGACCCGCCGGACAGCGGGCGATCAGCCACGGACGTACCCGGCGCCGCCGGGCCGGCGGGTGGTGGGCTCGCTGCGGTGGTGATCGGGTACTCCCTGGTATGAGCGGTACGGATCGTCGCCTCGATCGTCACACGCCGCCAGCGCCGGCCACCACTCCAGGTACCCCGGACATTTGCCGGTACCGGACGTCAGGGTCAGCTCAGGGTCAGGACCCGATGCAGCGGACGGTAACCACCGCCAGGATCGAAGCATGACGAATGAGACCGGCCCCGGTCCCGGGAACGGCGAGCCGCCCGCGCGACCCGACGAGCCAGGACACGCGCCCGACGAAGCAGCTCCGGCGTACGAGGAGCCAGCGGAGCCGCGCGCGTCATCGGACGAGCCGGATCCGGCTCCGGACGAGCTGGACTCGCCGGCCGACGAGCCCGGTCCGGCATCGGACGAGGAAGCGCCGCGGCTGGAGGCGCCGGAGGCCGACCCGCCGGCGGCCGCGGCCACCGAGCCACCCGGGGGCACGGAGCCGCCCGGCGCCACCGAGCCGCCCGGCGCCACTGAGCCGCCCGGCGCCACTGAGCCGCCCGGGGCGACTGAGCCGCCGCCCGGCCCACCGCCACCGTTCGGGGCCGGTCCGCAGTTCGGAGCCGGTCCGCAGCCCGGAGCCGCCCCGCCACCGCCATTCGGGGCCGGTCCGCAACCGGGTGCGACCCCACCGCCGTTCGGGGCGGGCCCGCAGCCGGGCGGTACCCCGCCGCCGTCGGGTGGCTACGTCCCGCCGGGTACCGGTGGCTTCAGCACCCGGTACGGCCTGGTCCGACCGCGGTCCGGTCGTACCATCGCGGGCGTCTGCGCCGGCATCGGCAACGCCACCGGTACCGATCCGGTGCTGTGGCGGGTGCTCATCGCCGTACTCGCCATCTTCGGTGGCGTCGGGCTCCTCGTGTACGCGGTCGGCTGGTTGTTGATCCCGGAGGAGGGCGACAGCGCCTCGCCGTTCGAGGCGCTGCTCGGTCGGGGCCGGTCGAACACCTCGTCCACCACCGCCGCGCTGCTCGCCGCGGCCGCGGTGATCCTGGTCCTGTTCGCGCTGAGCGACGGCTTCCGGTCCGCGGTACTGGTGGCCGGGCTGCTCGGCGGTGCCGCCCTGCTGGTCGCGCGCAACAGTTCCGGCGGTGGCCGTCCCGCGCCACCGCCATATGGGGGCCCGCAACCCGGGTACGGCGGACCGCAACCGCCCTTCGGCGGCCCTGGTCCCTACCCACCTGGCGGCCCCGGGCCGCAGCCGAGCGGCGGCTATGGCCCGTACCCGCCCGGTGGCCCTGGTCCGTACCCCCCTGGTGGCTCCGGCCCGCAGGGCTACCCGGGTCCGGCCGGCGGCCCGCCACCCGCGCCATACGGCAGCACCGCGCAGTTCGGCAGCACCGCGCAGTTCGGCAGCACCGCGTCGACGTCATCCGCGACGACGTCGTCCGCGGCGACGTCGTCCGCGGCGACGTCATCCGCGACGACCACCACGGATACCGAAGCCGGCACCGGGACGCCCCCGGCTACCGGCGAGCCGGCCGCAACCGAGTCGATTCCGACCGAGCCGGGCGCAACAGAGCCGGATGCAGCCGAGCCGGGCGCGACACAGCCGATCCCGACCGTGTCGGGCGCGACCGAGCCGGCCGCGGCGGAGTCGACGAGCGACCTCAGTACCGGGTCCGGAGCCCCGACGTACGGCTACCGCGAGGACTACCCGCACCTGTCCGGCGACGTACCGCTGGCCGGGGTCGGCGGGTACGGGACAGAGCGGGTGTCCGGGGCGTACGAGCAGCCGGCCGGCGGCTACCGGGCGCCGTTCGCGCCGCACGGGCCGTACGCCGGTACGACCACGCTGCCGCGGCCGCCGTCGGGCCCGTTGCCGCCCCGGCCCCCGCGTCCGCCACGGCCACCGAAGGAACGGTCACCGCTCGGCCGGATCACGGTGTCGATCCTGCTGCTGACGCTCGGCGTACTGGTGGCCCTGGACATCACCGGCAACCTGTCGATCCCGCTGCCCGGGTACTTCGCGGTGAGCCTCGCCATCGTCGGTGCCGGCGTGCTGGTCGGTACCTGGCGTGGTCGCGCCCGCTGGTTGATCCCGATCGGAATCCTGCTCGCCGTCGCGATCCCGGTGTCCACCGCGACCGACCGGGTGAACTGGGACCAGGCGCGGATCCAGGACGTCAGCTGGCACCCGACCAACATCACGCAACTGAACACCGACTACGACGCCGGAGTGGGCGACGGCACGCTCGATCTGTCCAGGATCGACTTCACCGGCCAGAGCATGAGCATCCGGCTGCGGGTCACCATCGGAGACGCGCGGGTGATCCTTCCGCCGAACGTGGACGTGACCGTGGCCGCCCGCACGAATGCCGGCGACATGGACGTGCTCGGTGAGCGCATCTCCAGCGACGGCCAGGCCGAACACCTCAACGTCGAGGATCTCGGCGTGGACGGCGAGGGCGGCGGAGCCCTCGACCTCGACATCAGCAGCCAGCTCGGAGACGTAAGGGTGACCCGATGAAGAGGCACGAGACAGACCTCACCTCCCTGGCCAGCGGGCTGATCTTTCTCGGTATCGCCGCCTGGTGGGTGGTACACCGGCTGCTCCTGGAGGAGCTGCGGGCGGTCTGGGTGGTCGCGATCGCATTGATGGTGGTCGGCACGATCGGCTTGATCGCGGGGGTACGCAGCGGCATGAGCGGTGACAAGCACCGGAGTCCGGACGCGCCCTGACGCGCCTATGCTTGCCGAGGCAGGGTGCCGGCTGTACAGGCAGCGCGCCCGCTGACGTCCCGTGCGGACACCCCTCATCCGGCAAGATCTGTGCGCAGGAGAGTCATGACGCAGTCCGTTGTCCGGTCCGGTTCCGGCCGGGTTCCCGTCGGTGCGGCGGCGGCCCGCGTGCTGGTCGCCGAACTGGCCCGCCACCCCGACCCGAAGACCGGTCTGGTGGTCGGAGCCGAGCCTGGTTCGCCGGTGCTGACCGCCGCATTGCAGACCCTGCTACCAGGCGACTCGCTGACCATCGTGGCCGATCCGGTGAACGTCACCGCGGTACGGGACGAGGTGCGCGAGCAGGGCAGGTGGGTGACCGACCGGGTCCGGGTGGTCGGCGCGCTGACCGATGCCGGACCGGCTGACATCGTGGTGGCCGCGCGGACCGTGGACGGTACCGACGCGGCCGCCGACAAGACGCTCACCGCGCTGCGGGACGCGCTGGCGCCCGGCGGGGTACTGACGCTGGCGGTACCGGCCCGACCCGGCGGCGGCGAGGGCGATCTGGTCGCCGATCAGGTGGACCAGTACGGCGTGGGCAGCGATCTGGTACTGCGCAACCTGCCGCCGGTACGGGTGCACCGGTTCCGTTACACGCCCGCCGATCCTGTCCTGGCCGAGCGGCTGCGCCCGGTACGACGGCCGAGCAGCGTACGACTCACGACCGGGATGCACGTGGACTCCAATGGCGTGGCCGCGGCCGCGCTGTGCCTGGGTGCCGCGGCGGTACTGCGCCGGACCCGGTCCGGACCGGCCTGGTTGCTGCCGGCGCTGGCCGCGGCACCGGTGGCGGCGTTCTTCCGCGACCCCGAGCGGGCGGTACCGGACGACCCAGGCGCCGTGGTGGCCGCGAGCGACGGCAAGGTACTCGCGGTGGAGCGGCTGACCGAGGAGCGGCTCGGCCCCGGCGAGTGGCTGCGGATCGTGGTGTTCCTGTCCGTGCTGGACGTGCACGTCAACCGCGCTCCGGTGGCCGGGCGGGTGGTGGACATGTTCCGGGTGGACGGCGGGTTCGCGGCGGCGATGAAGCCGGGCGCGGAGCACAACGTCGCGGCGTACACCCTGCTGGACACCCCGAACGGTCGGGTGGCCGTGGCCCAGCGCACCGGCCTGATAGCCCGTCGGATCGTGCACCGGACCCCGGTCGGCGCGCTGGTCGCCAAGGGCGAACGGTTCGGGCTGATCCGGTTCGGTTCCCGGACCGATGTGTACCTGCCGGCCGAAGCCGCCGATCCGGCCGTGGTACCTGGTGACCGGGTGGTCGGCGGCGTGACGGTGATCGCGAACTGGCGCTGACGCGCCACGTACGGGCGGCGCCGGTTGACCTGAGGCCAACCGGCGCCGCCGCGAATTCAGAACGTTGGGGCTCAGGCCAGTCGGCGCTGCCGCATCCAGAGCACCGGGCCGCTGACCAGGTACGTCGCCACGGCCAAGCCAAACGTGACCGGTGGACTCACCAGCAGGCCGGCGATCGGCACCATCAACAGCCACGGCGGCAGCCGTCGTACCTGCGCGAGCTTGAGGTACGGGAACGTGCTGACCATCAGCGCGCCGAGTACCGCGACGGTGGCCACCAGCGCCGCCGCCGGTTCCGGGTGGACCAGGGTGGCCAGCGCGAGGATGGCCGCCACGATCGTCGTCGGTACGCCACAGAAGTAGCGGCTGTCCTTCGGCGAGACGTTGAACCGGGCCAGCCGGATCGCGGCGCAGACGGTGACCAGCGCGCAGGCCGGGGCGAGCGCGTACACGTTCACGCCCTCGTCGAGCCAGCGGTACGCCAGTACCGGCGTGGCGATGCCGAACGCGCACATGTCGGCGAGCGAGTCCATCTGACCGCCGAACGGGCTCGCCACCCCGAGCTTGCGGGCCATCGCACCGTCGAGCCCGTCCATGGTCACGCAGCCGATCACGCAGAACGCGGCGAACCGCAGTTCCCCGTGCATGGCCAGGAAGATCGCGGCCATGCCGAGCAGCAGGCTGGACACGGTGAGCGCGTTCACGATCACGAACCGGACCTGGCGGGACCGGGTCGCCGGACCCGGCAGGAGTGGGATAGCCAGTGCGGCCGGCTCGGGCTGGCCGAGCTGGGCGCCGTCGAGATCCGGATGTCCGACCGGCATCGGGCCGAACGGCACCGGGCTGGTCGGGGCGATCACGGTAAGGCTGTGCGGCTTGAGGCCGAGGTGTCTACTGCCCTCGACGTCCGGGTCGTCCGGCGAGAAGGTGGTGACCACCTGCTCCGCCGGCCGACGGCCGACCAGCACCCGCCGAGCCAACGAGCCGCTCCGGCGCAGGCCGCGGGTCAGGCGACGACCGGCTGGTCGAGGACTGTCCAGCGTATGGCGCCGCCGCCATGGAGATCTTGGCACGCGTACCCTCCTCACCGGTCCGGTCGTTGTCCGCCACTGCGGCGGCCGGCCGGTGTGCGGTGTACACCTTGGCATACGCCACCACGCGCTGGCGACGCCCCTACCGAAATGTACGCCTCATTGAGCATAAAAACGGGCAAGATTACCGAACTACGGTAACTATACGTAATATTCGCGACACCGACGAGTGCTCAACGTGGCGCCTCCTCACTCAAGCGCACGGTTCGTCCCGCCGGCCGAAGGCCGGTAGGCCGATATCCAGCGCGTACGTCGCCACTCCGGTGAGCGGCAACCGGGCCGCCTCCTCCAGTGTGAACCAGCGCACGCCTGCCGTCGAACCGTCGGTCTCCAGCACCCGGACGGCGGTCGGCTCGGCGACCTCCATCCGGTACAACGCCTGTACCGAGTGCCAGTCGATCGGCCGGCCCTCCGGCCCGACCGCGCGCGGGTTGTGATCGTGGCGCACGGCGAACAGGCCGAGCAGCCGACCGGACTGCCCGGTCTCCTCGTACACCTCGCGCAGTAGGCCCTCGACCGGCTGCTCCCCCGGATCTGTCCCGCCGCCCGGCAGGTGCCAGTGCCCGGCCTTGGGGAAGCCGTCCGCGATCAGCGTGAGCAGCACCCGGGCGTGCCGGTCGACCACCAGCGCGTACGCGGCGAACCGCTGGCCGCGGTCACCGGTGTACGGGCTGTGTGCCGGCAGTACGTCCGGCCCGATGCCGGTCGGTGCCACCGACGGCATCCCGAGCAGCGTCGCGGTGAACGGCACCAGCGGCAGGCCGGCCGCTTCGGACCGGTCCACCCAGCGCAGGTGGGGTGTACGGAGCCGCTCGACGTCGACACTCACCTCGTACAGCACCCGGTCGGTGTGCCGGACCGTGTCGTCCGCCTGCTCCAGATCGGTGACCACGTCGCGTACCCCGGTCACGGCCGCCCGCATTCCGGTCTGCGCGGCTATCGCGCGTACCACCGCGTCGGCCGGATGCTCGCCGTGCTGCACGTCTCCACCCGGCAGCGCCCACCGCTCCCGCGGGTCCCCCGGTACCGCCGTCAGCAGGGTCCGGTCGTCGACGACCGCGATGCCGTGCGCGGCGATCCTGCGTACCAGGCGGAGACGGGTCACGTCGGTGCATTGTGCCCGGCCGGTGCCCGACACCGACCCCGGGTCCGCTCGGGGTCGGCTCCGGGACGGGATCGGTGCGGTCACCGATGCCGCCCGGTCGGCTGCCGGCGCACCCTTGACGCATGAACGAAACCACGAACGTGAAGCGCCTCGTCCGCAGCCGTACCGACCGCAAGCTCACCGGCGCGTGCGCCGGTATCGGCGACTACTTCGGCGTGGACGCGAACGTGATCCGGCTGATCACCGTGCTGTTGGTGATCTTCACCGGCGGTACCGCCGCGATCGCGTACATCCTCGCCGCACTGCTCATGCCGGAGGCGTGAGCCCGAACCGCACTGCTCATGCCGGAGGCGTGAGCACGAACCGCACTGCTCATGCCTGAGGCGTGAGCCCGAACCGCACTGCTCATGCCGGAGGCGTGAGCGGTGAACCCGAGCCGGCCGCGCACCGGGGACCGGCTCACTCCCATTCGATGGTGCCGGGTGGCTTGCTGGTCACGTCCAGCACCACCCGGTTCACCTCGGGCACCTCGTTGGTGATCCGGGTGGAGACCCGGGCGAGCACGTCGTACGGCAGCCGGGCCCAGTCCGCGGTCATCGCGTCGTCGCTGGTCACCGGGCGCAGCACGATCGGGTGGCCGTAGCTGCGGCCGTCACCCTGTACCCCGACCGACCGTACGTCGGCCAGCAGCACCACCGGGAACTGCCAGATCGCACGGTCCAGCCCGGCCGCGGTGAGTTCTTCCCGGGCGATCGCGTCGGCGGCGCGCAGGATCGCGAGCCGGTCCCGGGTCACCGCGCCGATGATCCGGATCGCGAGCCCCGGCCCGGGGAACGGGTGCCGCCAGACCATCGCCTCGGGCAGTCCGAGTTGCGCGCCGATCGCGCGCACCTCGTCCTTGAACAGCGTGCGCAGCGGCTCGACCAGCGTGAACTTCAGGTCGTCCGGCAGTCCGCCGACGTTGTGGTGGGACTTGATGCTGGCCGTACCGGTCCCCCCGCCGGACTCCACCACGTCCGGGTACAACGTGCCCTGCACCAGGTACCGCACATCCTCGGTGACCGCGAGCTCCCGGGCGGCGGCTTCGAAGGTACGGATGAACTCCCGGCCGATGATCTTGCGCTTCTGCTCGGGGTCGGTGACGTCGGCGAGCGCGGCAAGGAACGTGTCCGACGCGTCGACGACCCGCAGCTTGATGCCGGTGGCCGCCACGTAGTCCCGCTCGACCTGCTCGGCCTCGCCCGCCCGCAGCAGCCCGTGGTCGACGAACACGCAGGTCAACTGATCACCGACGGCTTCGTGTACGAGGGCTGCGGCGACCGCGGAGTCGACTCCGCCGGACAGCCCGCACAGCACCGCACCGTCGCCCACCGTGGCCCGGATCGCCTCCACCTGCTCGGCGATCACGCCGGTGGTCGTCCAGGTCGGCTCGATGCCGGCCACCTCGTACAGGAACCGCTCCAGCACGTCCTGCCCGTGCGGGGTGTGCCCGACCTCCGGGTGGAACTGGACGCCGGCGAGCGCGCGTACCCGATCCTCGAACGCCGCGACCGGGCAGTTGGCCGACGCGGCGGTGACCGTGAACCCGGGTGGCGCGGTGGCGACCGCGTCGCCATGGCTCATCCACACCGACTGCTCGGCCGGCAGCCCGTCGAACAGCGCGCCCGGCTCGGTGACCGTGAGTGGGGTACCGCCGTACTCCCGCTGCCCGGTGTGCGCCACCTCGCCACCGAGCGCGCGGGCCATCGCCTGGAAGCCGTAGCAGATGCCGAACACCGGTACGCCGGACTCGAACAGGGCCGGGTCCACGGCGGGAGCTCCGGTGGCGTACACGCTGGCCGGGCCGCCGGACAGAACGATCGCGGCCGGCTTGCGGGCCAGCAGCTCGGCGACCGGCATGGTGTGCGGGACGATCTCGGAGTACACCCGGGCTTCGCGCACCCGGCGCGCGATGAGCTGGGCGTACTGTGCCCCGAAGTCGACGACCAGGACCGGCGGCGGCGTTGTCATGCACCGAGGGTAGGCAGCATCGCGGCCGGCCGCGTCACCGGGCAGCCGGCGTGTCCGATCGACCGCCGGCGCGAAGATCGGCCAGGCTGGTGCGACCGCAACGACGAGGGGACGAGGAGGGCTTGTGGATCTCGACCCGTTTGTCGCCGGCCTGGACTACCCGATGTACGTGGTCACCACCGCGCACGACGGGGTACGCGCCGGTTGCCTGGTCGGGTTCGCCACCCAGTGCAGCCTGCAGCCCGACCTGTTCCTGGTCTGCCTGTCCGAGCAGAACCACACCTACCGGGTGGCGCTGGCGGCGCGGTTCCTCGCGGTACACGTGCTCGACCGCGCCCAGCGGGAGCTGGCCGAGTTGTTCGGCTCCACCACCGGCGACGAGGTGGACAAGTTCGACCGGTGCGACTGGCGGCCGGGGCCGTCCGAGGTACCGCTGCTGGTCGCGTGTCCGCGCCGGTTCGTCGGGGAGATCCTGAGCCGGACGGAGCTGGGCAACCACACCGGTTTCCTGCTCCGGCCGACCGAGGTGACCGCACATCCGGATCTCTCGCCGTTGACCTTCTCGGCCGTGCGTGACCTGGAGCCGGGCCATCCGGCGTGAGCCGTTCGCCCGGTACCGGGCCGGTTGACCGGCGTCGTGGATCCCGCCAGGGGTTGCCCAAATGCTGGACAGCAGGTGGACTGATCGGGTGGGCGACATCCGGGTCGGCACAGCGTCGTGGACCGACAAGACGCTGCTCGCCTCCGGCTGGTACCCGCCCGAGGCGGACAACGCGGAGAAGCGGCTGGTCCACTACGCCCGACAGTTTCCGCTGGTCGAGGTGGATGCCACCTACTACAACCCGCCGTCGGAGCGTGGGTCCGAGCTCTGGGTGGCCCGTACGCCACCTGGTTTCACGTTCAACATCAAGGCGTTCAGCCTGCTCACCGGCCACCCGACCCGACCGGCCGCGATCTACTCCGACCTGCGCCCGGAGACGGACAAGAAGAACCTGTACCTGACCGACCTGAAGCCGCAGACGATCGAGGACATCTGGACCCGGTTCCTGTCCGCGCTCGATCCGCTGGCGAACGCCGGAAAGCTGGGCGCGATCCTGTTCCAGTTCCCGCCCTGGTTCACCATCCGCAAGAGCAACAAGCAGTACATCCTCGAGGTCGTCCACCGCTGCGAGCCGCTGCGGGTGGCCGTGGAGCTGCGCCATTCGAGCTGGTTCGACGGCGACAACGCGGACGAGACGATCGAGTTCCTGACCAAGCACGAGGTTCCGTACGTGTGCGTGGACATGCCGCAGGGGCACAAGTCGTCGGTACCGCCGATCGTCGCCGCGACCGGGGAGCTGGCCGTGATCCGGTTCCACGGGCACAGCGACCAGTGGACCAGCCGGGACATCTACGCGAAGTTCGGCTACCTGTACTCCGAGAAGGAGCTGGCCGAGTGGGCGCCGCGCCTGGCCGACCTGGCCAAGGACGCGCAGGACACGCACGTACTGCTGAACAACTGCTACCGGGACCACGCACAGCGCAACGCGGCCCAGCTGATGGCGCTGCTCGACACGGCCGGTGCCGATCCGGTACCCGGCTTCGCGGAGTGACCGGCTCGTCCGATCCGCGACTCGCCATCGGTACGTCCGGCTGGCAGTACGCGGACTGGAAGCACCGGCTGTACCAGGACGTACCGCAGAAGCGCTGGCTGGAGCACTATGCCGAGGCGTTCGGCACGGTCGAGCTGAACAACGCGTTCTACCGGCTGCCACCGCGGGAGACGTTCGAGGGCTGGCACGCGCGTACCCCCGACGATTTTGTCGTGGCGGTGAAGGCGAGCCGCTACCTGACCCACATCAAGCGACTGCGCGAGCCGGCCGAACCGGCCGCCCGGCTGATGGCCGCGGCCACCGGGTTGGGCGACAAGCTCGGGCCGATCCTGCTGCAACTGCCGCCGACCCTGCGCGCCGACGTCGGGTTGCTCACCGCCGCGCTGGACGCGTTTCCGGCGGGGGTACGGCTGGTGGTCGAGCCGCGGCATCCGTCGTGGTGGACGTCGGCGGTGGAGGACGTGCTGGCCGAGAGGCGGGCCACGTTGTGCTGGGCGGACCGGGCCAGCCGGCCGATCACCCCGCTGTGGCGTACCGCCGACGTCGGCTACCTGCGGTTGCACCACGGTGCGGCGAAGCCGTGGCCCCGGTACGGCCGGCAGGCCCTGCGGTCCTGGCTCGATCGGCTGGCTGCCGCCGGTACCCCGGAATGGTTCGTGTATTTCAACAACGACCCGGGCGGTGCCGCGGTGATCGACGCGATGGCGTTCGCGAAGCTGGCCCGGGCCGCGGGTCTGACCGTGACCCGTACGCCCCACCGGGTCGGGAACTGACGGGTCGGGAACTGACGGGTCGGGAACTGAGGGACGGCCGGGCGACCCTGCTGAGGTCGGGTCGCGCGGCCATCCCCCAGCCGCCTACCTCACTGACCGGCGGTGTACGCGATGCAGGAGCGCGGGAAGAACGCCCAGTGCGTGCCGTTGGCCAGGGTGTGGTCGTGCCACTTCGCCATGACGTACTGCCGGCTCTTGGTCACGTACCGCAGGTCCATCGGCTGGCCGGCGGGAACGGTGCCGAGCAGGTTGCGCGGGGTACCCGGGGTGGCGCTGCCACTGACCGCGGCGGCGCCGAGGTTGCCGTAGCCGGTGCAGCCCTTCGACGTGACCGGGTACGGCGGCGACATCACGCCGACCTGCGGGGTGTCCGAGTGGCCGGGGATGTTCCGGTTGTTGCACAGGTAGTCGGCGGCGTGGTCGTAGCAGAAGACCGCCGAGGTGTGCCCCGGCCGGCTCTGGCACTCGCCGCTGTGGTTGTTGCGGTCCTCGATGGCGAACTTCACCGTGCCGTACGCGTAGGCGCAGCCGCCGAAATTGCCGTAGGCGTAGCCCCACGGGTACCGCTCGCCGTTGCTGAACTCCACCAGCCCGTGGATGTCCATGTGGTCGTAGCCGGGCTCCCCGGCCACGCCGCTGGCGAACAGGTACCCGATCACCGGGTCGTCGGCCTGGTAGCTGAGCGCCACCCAGCCGGGACCGTAGCCGGTACCGGAGGAGCCGTCCTCGCTCGCGCTCTGCACCCGGTTGAAGCCGTAGCTCCAGGCGGAGGCCGGCTGTGCGGGCAGCACGAGTGCGAACAGTGCCGCGCCTACGACCAGGGCGAGGGCCGGCAGCACACGGGAGCTCCATCTGCTCATGTCAGAAACCTCCGGGTTCCGGTAGCACTTGGTGAAAAAGCACCAGACCGCGCACAGGGTAGTGCCGCGGCTACCGGGTAAACATGCCCATCAGGGGCCTAGGTTGCCTGTAATTGGATATTTCCTGATCCGTTTCCGGTGTCCGGTTCTGGCTTCCGGAGCCCCGTTTCCCGGGGCTCGGTGTCCGGAGCCCCGTTTCCCGGGGCTCGGTGTCCGGAGCACTGCTCGCTGCGGTGTGGCGCGGCCGGGGAGGCGACTCACCCTCCGCCGGCCGCGCCACGTCCGCCGCTCCGCGAAGAGCTAGGCGCCCGGGGTGTACGTGATGCAGCTGCGCGGGAAGAACGCCCAGCTGGTGCCGTTGGCGAGCGTGTGCCCGTGCCACTTGGCCATGACGTACTGGCGGGACTTCGTGACGTACCGCAGGTCCATCTGCCCACCGGCCGGCACGGTACCGAGCACGTTCGTCGGCGTACCCGGGGAACTGCTGCCGTTGAGCGCCCCGTAGCCGAGGTTGCCGTAACCGGTGCAGCCCTGCGAGGTCACCGGGTACAGCGGGTCCATCACGCCGGTCTGCGGGGTGTCCGAGTGGCCGGGGATGTTGCGGTTGTTGCACAGGTAGTCCGCGGCGTGGTCGTTGCAGAAGATCGCGGACGTGTGTCCCGGCCGGCTCTGGCACTCGCCGCTGTGGTTGTT
Source organism: uncultured Actinomycetota bacterium (assembly GCA_963742715.1). Classification (GTDB taxonomy): domain Bacteria; phylum Actinomycetota; class Actinomycetes; order Mycobacteriales; family Micromonosporaceae; genus CAVUMR01. Next base: position 400,942 of record CAVUMR010000001.1, read on the forward strand.
GCGATCCTCGATGGCGAACTTCACCGTGCCGTACGCGTAGGCGCAGCCGCCGAAGTTGCCGTAGGCGTAGCCCCACGGGTACCGCTCGCCGTTGCTGTAGTCGACGACACCGTGGATGTCCATGTGGTCGGTACCGCCCTCACCGGCGACCCCGGCCGCGAACAGGTAGCCGATCACCGGGTCGTCCGGCTCGTAGCTCAGCGCGACCCAGCCGGGCCCGTAGCCGACTCCGGTCGAGGAGTCCTCGCTCGGGCTCTGCACCCGGTTGAAGCCGTAGCTCCAGGCGTCGGCCGACTTGGTGGGCAGGCCGAACGCGAGCAGGGCGAGGCCGGTGACAGCCACAAGGACGGGCAGCAGGCGCGTACGCCATCTGGGCATGGCAGAAACCCCCAAATCCGGTAGAAGAGTGGGAGAAAACTTCAAGCCACGCTAACCAGCCTGATGTCCCAGACTCCATACGTAAGGGTTCCCCATTGGATAACTCGGACGTTCTCGGATAGATCCGTACAACATCCGTTTACGCAGGTCAGCGCAGTGCGGCCGCGCTCAGCCGCGGCGTGGCAGCGTGCGGCGCGGAGGCGGTCAGCCGCGCGGGATTGGGGCGTTCAGCCGCGCGGGATGGAGGCGGTCAGCCGCGTGCCGCCCAGCGCAGCCCGGCGGGCGCGTCCGCGGGGACCACCGGGTGCGCCGGCGGCACCGGCTCCAACCGGCGGTACGCCTCCCCCGGCGCCGGCCGCGCGTCCGGCTCGCCCCGGTTGGGCCACAGCGCCATCGCCCGCTCCGCCTGCGCGGTGATCGTCAGCGACGGGTTCACGCCGAGGTTCGCCGACACGGCCGAGCCGTCCACCACATGCAGGCCCGGATGGCCGTACACCCGGTGGTACGCGTCGATCACGCCGGTCTCCGGCGAGTCCCCGATCGCACAGCCGCCCAGGATGTGCGCGGTCATCGGGATGTTCACGACCTCGCTCCAGGAGCCGCCCGGGGTGCCGTCGATCCGCTCGGCCAGCTTGCGCACCGCCTCGTTGCCGGCCGGGATCCAGGTCGGGGTCGGCGGGCTGCCGTCCGGTCGGCTGGTCAACCGGCGCCGGCCGAGCCAGGACCGGCCCAGCTGCACGGTGAACGAGTTGTTGAGCGACTGCATCACCAGCGCGATGATGGTCTGCTCGGACCAGTGCCGGACGTTGAGCAGCTTCAGGTACCGCAGTGGATGCCGCCCCACCACGGAAGCCCAGGTGAACAGCCGCGGCCACGGCTTGCCGCCGTCGGTGAGCGCGGTCTGCAGCAGGCCCATCAAGTTCGAGCCCTTGCCGTACCGGACCGGCTCGACGTGCGTGTGCGGGTCCGGGTGGAACGAGCTGGTGATCGCCACCCCGCGGCTGTAGTCGATGTCCCTGCGGCGGGACCGGGCGCCGACGATCGACTCCGAGTTGGTGCGGGTGAGCGCGCCGAGCCGGCCGGACAGCCGGGGCAGTACGCCGTCGGCCCGCAGGTGGTGCAGCAGGTCCTGGGTGCCGAGCGCGCCAGCCGCGAACACCACCTGGTCGGCGTGGAACACCGGACCATGCTTGCGCCACCACGTGCCGCTGGGCTTGGTCTCGATCTGGTACCCGCCGCCCTCGCGCGGTCGCACCGCGGTCACCGTGGTCAGCGGGTACACCACCGCGCCGGCCCGCTCGGCCAGGTACAGGTAGTTCTTGACCAGCGTGTTCTTGGCGTTGTGCCGGCAGCCGGTCATGCACTCGCCGCACTCCAGGCAGCCGGACCGCGCCGGTCCCACCCCACCGAAGTACGGGTCCACCCCGGACTTGCCGAAATACACGCCGACCGGAGTCGGTACGAACGTGGCCCCCACACCCATCTGCTCGGCGACCGATCGCATCGCCTCGTCGGCGGCGGTGGTCCGGGCGTAGGTGGTGACGCCGAGCATCCGCTGGGCCTGCTTGTAGAACGGAGCCAGCTCGGCCGCCCAGTCGGTGATGCCGGCCCATTGCGGGTCGGCGTAGAAGTCGGGCAGCGGTTCGTACAACGTGTTGGCGTAGACCAGGCTGCCGCCGCCCACGCCGGACCCGGAGAGCACGAGCACGTTGCGCAGGGCCCGGATCCGCTGGATGCCGAAACAGCCCAGCGCGGGCGCCCACAGGAACCCGCGCACCCGCCAGGACGTCTTCGGAAACTCGTGGTCGGCGAACCGGCGTCCGGCCTCCAGCACCGCGACCCGGTAACCCTTCTCGACCAGCCGCAACGCCGCGACGCTGCCGCCGAACCCGGAACCGATCACCAGTACGTCGAAATGTGGGCCTTGATCACGCACGGTACCCTTGCCATCGCTATCCGAAGTTATGGGCTCGATGGATGTTGGATCCACGTCACGCTCCCGCCGGGGCAGGACTGCAATGTTGCACTGATGGGCAATGATCCCTCTTAACAGGCGTACCGGACCAGCAGCGAGCGCAAGTCCGACAGGGCTGCGGCCGGCGGGAGGCGGTGAACATCAACGGGTTCGAGGTCGATACCGAGCGACTGCGCGCCGCGGCGGCGCGCATCGCGCAGGTCGGCCGACAGTTGGGCGACGTGCACAGCAGCTTGCCGGTGCACGCCGACCGTACCGTCGTGCCGCCGGCGACCTCCTCCCCGTCGCGTTCCTCGTCGAAGGCCCCGGCTGAGCCCGCGCCGATCGTCCCGAAAGGACCCGGTCGGGTACTGCCGGAGGAACTGGACGGGCTCGCCACCACGGCCGCGCTGGCCGAATTCGAGCAGCGCTGGGCGCCGGTACTACGCGAGCTGGCCGACGGGTACCTCGAGCACGCCGACCGGCTGCGGGCGGTCGCCGACCGGTACGAGCAGGCCGAACAGGCGGTCGTACAGGCGCTGCGAGAGGCTGCCAAGCCGTGCTGACCGTCGAACAGTTGCGTGCCGCGGACCCCGAGCAGGTCGCCCAGGCGGCTGCGGTACAGCGTGCCCGCGCGTCCCGGATCACCGAGCTGTACCTGCACGCCCGGCAGGGTGCGTGCATGTACCTTGCCGGCTGGCACGGTGGCGCCGCCCGGGCCGCCATCGGTCGCGGGCAGTCGATCTCCGGCAACGCCGAACAGCTGCGGATCGTGCACGAACGCGCCGCGGACCTGCTCACCCGCCTGGCCGAGCAGCTCGACCAGGCGCACCAGCTGATCACCCTGGCCGACTCGTTCGCCAGCCTGGTCGGCTGCCGCATCCACGGTCGGGGTGAAGTCACCCCGCTCCCGCCGACCCTGCTCGGACCGCTGGCGACCGTGTACGACGCGGTCCGGCGCACCGCCGGATCCCTGGCCGAGCAGGCGCTGGCCCAGGCGGACCGGGCCGATGCCGACGCCGCTACCGCGCTCGGCGGCTCCGACGGCGTCGCCGCGGCGGCCGCGCCCACCACGTCGGCCACGGCCACCGGGCAGGCGCCTGAGCCGCCGGCGAACCAGCTCGACCCGGCCGGCGACGGCGGCAACAGCGCACTCGCCAGCGCAGGACAGATCCGCGGCGACGAAGCGGACCCGGCCGGAGCCGACCACGGTGCCGCCAACGCGACCGCCGGCCCGGACGCCGGTGGCGACGAGCTGTCCGCGGCCGAGGTGGACCGGCTCGCCGACCAGCTCGGCGCGGTGGCGGACCAGTCCGGCGGCGCCCCGGAGGAATCCGCGGGCGCGGTGGCCGCGTGGTTCCTGCCGATTCCGGCCGGCCGACGCCGGGCGGTGCGCCGGGCCCGGCCGCGACTGGTCGGATCGCTCGCCGGCGCGCCACTGCCGGAGCGGTACGCCGCGAACCACGACCTCATCCGCCTCGCCCGCGCGGAGCTGCAGCGGGCCCGGGAGCAGAGTTCGCAGGCCACCCCGGAGCGCCGCTCGCTGGCCGAGATCCGCACCCTGGACGCGATGAACCTGCGCCTCGGCACGCTCTCCTCGTTCCTCACCACCAGGACCCTGACCAGGATCGATCCGGCCACCGGGCAACCGGTGACGGTGCACGAGGAGCGGCGGTTCCTGTCGTTCGACCCGAGCGGCGCCGGCCGGGTGGCCGAGGTGTTCGGCGACCTCGACACCGCGGCGCATGTCGCGGTGCTGATTCCCGGCGGCCGGAACACGCTGGACACGTTCAACGCGCTGGCCGCGGATGCCCGCGGGCTGCGCGACGTCACCGGTCCGGATGTCGCGGTGATCGCCTGGCTCGGGTACGACTCGGCCGGCGCGGTCGACCCGGCCGACCGGAGGATGGCCGAGGCCGGCGCGCCGCAACTGCACCGGCTGCTGGCCGGCCTGCAGCCGGTGCTGCGCCCCGACGTACACCTGAGCCTGCTCGCCCATGGATACGGCTCGGTCCTGACCGGCGCCGCGCTGGCCGGCGGCGCCTACGCCGACGACGTGGTCCTGATCGGCAGTCCGGGGCTCGGCCCGGAGGTGCACAGCGCCGCCGACCTGGACTCGCCGGCCGGAGTCGCCGGTCCGGACACCGGTGGCATCCGGTTCTGGGCGATGCGTGCCCCCGGCGACACCGTCGCCTACTCCAGCCTGCACGGTCCCGACCCGGCCGAGTTCCCGGACGTACAACGACTGGACACCGACGGCGGCGTGGACGTGATCGGCCACGCCCGGTACTACGCCACCGGCAGCGAGTCGGTGGAGAACATCGCCCGGGTGGTACTGGGCCGGTTCCCCGACGTGACGACCACGAACACCTGTGTCGACGAGGAACTGGCGCTGGCCGGACTGCCGGCCGACACCGCCGAACTGGCCCGGGTGCCGCACAACGGCAGCTGTCCGGCCGGGTACGAGGCGAACGGATTCCTGGTCAACAGTGCCGGCGTCATCATCGGTACCGTCGCGGCGGGCGAGCCGACTCCGCCGGCCGAATCGAACCCACCGGCAGGCCCGATCCCACCGGCGCGACCGGCCGTACATGACACGGCCACTCCGGTCGCCCCGGCGCCGCAGCTGCCCGCCGGCGTACCGCCGACCGGCCAAGCCAGGAGGACCGCCCGGTGACCGTCGAAGGCCAGGTCGGATCGCTCACGCCGCACGAAGCCAGGGCGACGCTGCGCCGTACCTTGTTCGAGGCGGCCGCCGCGGCCGTACCCGACCAGCAGCCGATGCTCGTCTCCGACCTCGGCCCGAGCCTGATCGGTGCGGTGGTGGACGGCGGCGGTACCGAGGTCACCAGCCGGATCCGGGTCGAGATCGGCGATCCGGCCCGGACCGGCCAGGCCAGCGACCGGGTCCGCGCCGCGCGTCGGCACCTGCATCAACGCGGCTGGTCGGTGATCCGCAGTACGGACGAGCCGGCTCGCAGCGAGCTGGTCGCGGTACACGACGGCTTTGTCATCGTGGTCAGCGCCCGGACCGCCGAGCGGCGGCTGGTGTTCACCGGCGAAACCCCGGCCCTGCCCGGCCGCTGACTCCAATGGCGGTCCTGGCGGGCCGCGGAACGCAGCCGGGCGGGACGAGCCGTGCGCATAAGTCCAATGGCGGTCCCGCCGGGCTGCGGAACGCAGCCGGGCGGGACGAGCCGTGCGCGTAGGTCCAATGGCGGTCCCGCCGGGCCGCGGAACGCAGCCGGGCGGGACGAGCCGTGCGCGTAGGTCCAATGGCGGTCCCGCCGGGCCGCGGAACGCAGCCGGGCGGGACGAGCCGTGCGCGTAGGTTCAGTGGTCGAGGAGGAGCCCGACCTTCTGGAACTCCTTGACGTCGGAGTAGCCGCACTTCGCCATCGCCCGACACAGTCCGCCGAACAGGTTCATGAAGCCGTCCGGCTCGTCGGCCGGGCCGTACAGAATCCGCTTCAGGTGTCCCAACGGCTCGCCGGCCGGGTTGAACATGCCGCGCGGCAGCTTCGGGTGGCTCGCCGCGGAGTGCCACCAGGCACCGTTCGCGGGCGCTTCGGCGGCCAGCGACAGCGGCTCGCCCAGCATCACCGCGTCCGCGCCGCACGCGATCGCCTTGGCGATGTCGCCGGACGTCTCGATGTCGCCGTCCGCGATCAGGTGTACGTACCGGCCGCCGGTCTCGTCCAGGTAGTCGCGGCGGGCGGCCGCGGCTTCGGCGATCGCGGTCGCCATCGGTACCCGGATGCCGAGCACGGTGTCCGTGGTGGACCACGCGTCCGCGCCGAACCCCACGATCACCCCGGCCGCACCGGTACGCATCAGGTGCAGCGCGGTCTGGTAGCTGGTACAACCGCCCACGATCACCGGCAGGTCCAGATCCGCGATGAACTCCTTGAGGTTCAGCGGCTCGTCCACAGTGGACACATGCTCGGCGGAGACGATCGAGCCCTGGATGACGAGAATGTCGATCCCGGCGTCCAGGATCACCGGCGCCAGTTGCAGCGTGTGCTGCGGAGACACCCGAACCGCCACGGTCACGCCGCCGTCGGCGATCTGCTTGATCCGGTCGACGATCAGCTCCGGTTGGATCGGCGCGGAGTACGCCTCCTGAAGCCGCCGGGTGGCGGGTGCGTCCTCGTCGAGTTCGGACAACTCGGCCAGTACCTTGGTCGGGTCGTCGTACCGGCACCAGAGCCCTTCGGCGTTCAGCACCCCGAGCCCGCCGAGGCGACCGAGGGCCACCACAGTGTCCGGACTCATCGTGGCGTCCGACGGGTGCGCCACGCACGGGATGTCGAACCGGTACGCGTCGACCTGCCACACCGTGGAGACGTCGTCGACGTCACGGGTCCGCCGGCTCGGTACCAGCGCGATGTCGCTGAGGTGGTACGCCCGGCGGGCCACCTTGCCGAGACCGATCTCCACGACGTCGCGCACTGCCAACCCCTCCCGACGAGCCCGTCCTGTGCCGGTCCGGCAGCTGCCGTACCGGCGGCCGGCTCCGGCCGGGTGGGCACACCCGTTGCCGACACCGGCCTGGCCGGACACCGTTCCCGCTGATCGAACGCTCAGTCTATGGATAGCGGGCTGCGCATGCGCCGTCGCCCGTCGATCCGCTGGCGAATCGACTGATGCACCCGACCGCGCCGGTCGCGCCCGGCCGGGCCACCGGATCAGCCGGTCACCGGTACCCGACCAGGGCCCTGGCTCACCGTGAGTGGTAGTTCGGCGCCTCGACGGTCATCTGGATGTCGTGCGGGTGGCTTTCCTTCAGCCCGGCCGCGGTGATCCGGATCAGGCGGCCGCGTTCGTGCAGCTCGGGAATGGTGCCGGCGCCGACGTACCCCATCGCCGCCCGCAGGCCGCCGACCAGCTGGTGGGCCACCGCGCCGAGCGGTCCACGGTAGGGCACCTGCCCCTCGACGCCCTCCGGTACGAGCTTGTCGTCGGAGAGCACGTCGTCGGCGAAGTACCGGTCCTTGGAGTACGACTTCGCCTGGCCACGCGACTGCATGGCGGCGAGCGAACCCATCCCCCGGTACGACTTGAACTGCTTGCCGTTGATGAAGATGAGCTCGCCGGGGCTCTCCTCACAACCGGCCAGCAGCGAGCCGAGCATCACCGTGTCGGCGCCGGCGACCAGCGCCTTGCCGATGTCCCCGGAGTACTGCAGGCCGCCGTCGCCGATCACCGGCACCCCGGCCGGATGGCAGGCACGGACCGCCTCCATGATCGCGGTCACCTGTGGCACGCCCACCCCGGCGACCACCCGGGTGGTGCAGATCGAACCCGGTCCGACCCCCACCTTGACCGCATCGGCACCCACGTCCACCAGGGCCTTTGCTCCGGCGTACGTGGCCACGTTGCCGCCCACCACGTCCACGTCGGTGTCCCGCTTGAGCCGCGCGACCATATCCAGTACCGCCCGCGAGTGCCCGTGCGCGGTGTCCACGACGAGGATGTCGACGCCCGCGTCGTACAGCAGCCGGGCCCGCTTGTACGCGTCCTCGCCGATCCCGACAGCGGCGGCGACCCGTAGCCGACCGGCGTCGTCCTTGGTGGCGTTCGGGTACTGCTCGCTCTTGGCGAAGTCCTTGACCGTGATGAGGCCCCGCAACCGGCCGCTGTCGTCGAGCAGCGGCAGCTTCTCGACCTTGTGCCGGGCCAGCAGCGCGAGCGCGTCATCCGCGGACACGCCCACCGGCGCGGTGATCAGCGGCATCGGCGTCATCACGGCGTGGACCGGAGCGTCCTTGTCCGTGACGAATCGCATGTCCCGGTTCGTCACGATGCCGAGCAGCCGACCGTCGGAGTCCACCACCGGCGCGCCGGAGATCCGGTACCGCGCGCAGAGCCGGTCCACATCCCGCAGCGTGTCGTCGGGCGAACAGGTGATCGGGTTGGACACCATGCCGGCCTCGGAACGTTTCACCAGGTCAACCTGCTGCGCCTGGTCCTCAGAGGCCATGTTGCGGTGCAGCACGCCGATCCCGCCGTGGCGGGCCATCGCGATCGCCATCCGCGCCTCGGTGACCGTGTCCATCGCGCTGGACATCATCGGGATGGCCAGCGTGATGTTGCGGGTCGCCCGGCTCCGCGGGTCCACCTGCCCGGGCACCACGTCCGATTCGGCCGGGAGCAGCAGTACGTCGTCGAAGGTCAGCCCGAGCGGCAGGACCTGCTCGGCCCCGACCGGAATCCCGGCGACGGCACCCGGGAGCGCCTGGTCACCGCCGGGCGGCGATATGGGAGTACCGGCGGAGAAATGATCCATGGTGAAAGTCCGATCCGTGTTGGTCGCTCTCGAAGGCGGCGTCACGTCGGGCCGCTGAACGAGCGCCCCGGGGCACGAGCTGCCGCGAGCGGACGTACGGCCATCGTACCGGCCAGCGAGAATGCGCTTGGACGGCTCGCCCAGGCTGCACCACGAGGGGTCATCGCGCGGGCTACCGTGTACTCGTGCAGGACGAGCCGCTGGACCCTTTCGACGGTGACCCGGCCGACCCGGGCGCCGACTTCGACGTCCAGCTCCCGGGCGAGCCGCTGTCCCCGACGGAGCGCCAAGACGTGCTGGATGACATCTCCGACCTGGAGGTGTACCAGACGCTGCTCGAACCGCTCGGCATCCGCGGGCTCGTGATCGACTGCGAGGACTGCCACGAGCACCACTTCTTCGACTGGGACCTGCTCCGGGGCAACCTGCAGCACCTGCTCGACCAAGGCCGGCCGCGACTGCACGAACCCGCCTTCGATCCGGATCCGGAGGCGTACGTGAGCTGGGACTATGCCCGCGGGTACGCGGACGGCGTACACGACACGCTCACCGCCGAGGCGGACGAGCAGTCCCGCGAGAGCTGACCGCGAGCTGATCCGCGGTCCCCCCGGCCGCGCGCCCGCGGCGGGCGGGTGGTCAGGTCGGGGGGCGCCTACGCTGTCGCGGCGATCGGGTGAGCCGGATGGGTCTTGTCCTTCTTCTTGCCCGGGCCCTGTCCCTGACCTTGGCCCTGCCCCTCGTCCTGACCCTGCCCGTCCTCACCTGGAGGATCGGATCCGGTCGGCTCCGGATCCTCCGTCGGGGACGGTGACCCGGGATCGTCCGGGTCGGTGGACGGGCTCGGCTCGGGACTGTTCGTACCTGGAAGAGTGGCCGGGGACGCCGCCGGCGACCCGCTCCCGCCGGCCGGGAGCTGCGCGCGTACCGCGTTCGCCCGCTTCCGCAGCTCGTCGGCGTCCGGGGACGACCGCACGTTGCCGGCGAGATCCTCCGCCTGGTTCAGGTACCGCAGCGCGTCGCCGACCCGCCCGTCGTCGGCCGCCTGTTCGGCGTTGTCGAGCGCGCGCTGCGCGTCGACGAGGTTTTCGGTAGCGGTCGCACGGTCGTTGTACACCACTTTGGTGACCGGCCACAGCGGGCTGCCCGGCTGCGCGTTGGCGGCCGCGACGGCGATGCCGCCGAAGGTCGCCGCGACGAACGCGGCGGACGCGGCGGCGACCAGCACCGGTCGGCGGGTCCGGCGCTCACCACGCCGGCGACGCGGGGAACGCGGTCGGTTGGCGTCCGGCACGCCGGGACGGACCGTGGGTGGCCGCCGGATGGCCACCGTAGGCGGCTCGTCCGGCTCGACCGGCTCGGTGGGAACCGACGCGACGCCCACAGCGGCTCCGGCACTGTCCTGATCGGCAAGATCGGAGCGCCAGGTGTACAGCGCCTGTGCGAGAGCGTCCACGCCGGCGGGCAGCTCGCCCCGGCCCAGCGCGTCGAGCAACTGGTCGTCCCGGACCACCGGGTCGACCGGCTCGGCTCGCCCGCGGCGGCTCATACCGGTACCTCGTCGAAGGTCTCCGCGGCCAGCGCGCGCAGCCGGCTGAGCGCGCGGTGCTGCGTGACCCGTACCGCTCCCGGCGACATGCCGACCGCGGCACCGGTCTCCTCCGCGCTCAACCCGACCGCGACCCGCAGTACGACGATCTCGCGTTGTACCGCGGTGAGCTGGGCAAGCAGCGCCCGAACCTTGTCCAGCGCGTCGGACATCACGGCCCGGGTCTCCGGACCGGACGCCGGATCGGGCCGGTCGGGCAGCACCTCGACCGGCTCGGCCAGATCCCGGACGGCACCGCGGTGCGCGTCCGCGACCTTGTGCGCGGCGATGCCGAACACGAAGGCCATGAACGGTCGGCCCATGTCCCGGTACCGGGGGAGCGCGCCGAGCACGGCGAGGCACACCTCCTGGGCCACATCGTCTGCCGTCGTGTACGCGCCGCCGCCGGACCGGCCCAGGCGGGCGCGGCAGTAGCGCACGACCAGCGGCCGGAGCTGGGCGAGAAGTTCCGCGACGGCGGCCTGCTCACCAGCGGTGGCACGGGCGGCGACCTCGGCCAACTGGCCGGGGTCAACCTCCTGTGCGGTCATCGCTCGTCCGCGCCCTTCCGTTACCGGAGACCAGCGCGCCGTTACCCGACGACCGCCGCGATCAGCTCCACCACGGCCGTCCGCTGGCCATGTATTCGTGGCACCGTACGCGACCGGGGCCGGCAAACGCGAGGGGCGAGCGCTCCCGAACCCCGGTCCGCCGGCCGGCACGGCCGCCCGACCGACGCGTCCACCGCCGGCCGACCTGGCCGGCTCCGCCCGGCGGAAACCGTCGGTCGGCCGGCGGTCGACGGAGGGTCAGCTGACCAGCCCGGCCCGGAACGCTGAGGCCACGGCATGCGCGCGGTCCCGCGCGCCGAGCTTCTTGAACAGCCGGCGGGCGTGGGTCTTCACGGTGTCCTCGGAGACGAACAGGTCCCGACCGATCTCGGCGTTGCTCTTGCCCTCGCTCATCCCGCGCAGCACCTGCAGCTCGCGCTCGGTCAGCACCACCTTGGGCGGGGCGGGCTCGCCGTTGGCCCGCCGCCGACCGCCGTCCGGGCAGGCCAGCATGATGCCCTGCGCGAGCGCGGTCACCAGATCGTCACCCCGCTCGCCGGTACGGATGACCCCACGCGCTCCGGCCGCCACCGTGCCGGCCGCGATCCGAGGGTCCTCCGCGCCGACCACGACCAGTGCCGCATCCGGTGCCCGGGCAAGAAGCCGGCGGGTGAACGCGACCGGATCGGGCCGGGTCAGCAGTACATCGACGAGCACCACTTCAGCGGGTCGTTCGGCCAACCGGGCCAACACTTCCTCGCCGCTGAGCGCGGTGCGTACCGCGCCGGCGACACCGAGTCGGGCCGCCCATGCCGTGACGCGTTGAGCCGCCGGCTGCGATCGGACGCCAATGAGCACCGAACGCACGAGGTTCTCCTCTCCTCCTGCCAAGAGACCCCTGAACCGCTGTACCTGCCACAGCCCGCCCAGGCGTCTCGGGGGGCGTCACAGCTGTGCTCCGTTGGGTCGGCTGCCCGCGACAGGCGACTCGTGCACCCGCAGTGGATACCGAACCAACGGCGCCAACAGTGACGGCCGGTAAAGAGGAGAACCACCCGACGCACACACGCTACGGGACGGATGTCCGTTGTCGTACCAGACACTCCGATATGAACCGTCGGCGTCACCCGCACCGGTGACGGCCCGGTTACCGGTTCCATTGGGATCGCCCCGGGCAGATCCACGCCGGCTCGACGCGGACGGTTTGTCGACGCGGAGGCCTGGGTACGTCGCTTGACAACGAAGATCAACGAAGATCCGGAACACCACGCCGGACCGTCGGACCTGCCCATGAGCAGGGACGGACCGGGAGCCGAGGAGGGTGCAATGGCCGACGTCCGTCGCCTGCCGGGTCCGATCGCCGATATCTGGGACTGGCAGCTGTACGGCAACTGCCGCGGTCTGGACAGCTCGCTGTTCTTCCACCCGGACGGTGAACGGGGTCCGTCGCGTTCGCGACGGGAGAACGAGGCCAAGGCGATTTGCCATTCATGCCCGGTACGCGCCGAATGCGCCGCTCACGCCCTGAGGGTACGTGAGCCCTACGGCGTGTGGGGCGGGCTTAGTGAAGCCGATCGCATCCAGCTCCTCGACTCCGGCTGGGAAGACCTGGTCGACCGCCAGCAGGGACAGGTTGACCTGGTACGACTCGAAGCACGCCTGGACGCGCACGAGGGCATCCTCGACACGCCCACCCGGTTGCCGGCGCCACGGATCCGCGAGTTCGGCGGCGCTCGTACCGCGGTCGCCCGCTGAGCGGTACACCCGCCGCGGGTTGACGGCCCACCGGAAGCGACCGCACCGGACGGACCACCGCATGCCGCGATGAATGTGTGAAGGGCGCCCCGGCCGATCCGGCCGGGGCGCCCTTGACGTGACAGGTCCGCTCAGAAACCCGGACCGTGGCTGTGCGAGTGACCGTGGCCGTGGCTGTGACCATGGCCGTCTTCCGACTCAGGCTCGGCCGGCTTCTCGACCACCAGGCTCTCGGTGGTCAGCAGCAGGCCGGCGATGCTCGCCGCATTGGCGACGGCGTGCCGGGTGACCTTCACCGGGTCCACCACGCCAGCCTTGAGCAGGTTCCCGTACTCCCCGGTGCCGGCGTTGTAGCCCTCGCCGTGGCTCATGCCGCGGACCTTCTCGACCACCACGTAGCCGTCCTGGCCGGCGTTCTCGGCGATCCAGCGGAGCGGCTCGTCCAGGGCCTTGCGGACGATGCTCGCGCCGGTGGCCTCGTCGCCGGTGAGGTCCAGCTTGTCCAGCACCGGTGCGAGCTGCACCAGCACCGCGCCGCCACCGGGAACGACACCCTCCTCGACCGCCGCCTTGGTGGCCGAGATCGCGTCCTCGATCCGGTGCTTGCGCTCCTTGACCTCGACCTCGGTCGCGGCCCCGACCTTGATGACCGCCACGCCGCCGGCCAGCTTGGCCAGCCGCTCGGACAGCTTCTCGCGGTCCCAGTCGGAGTCCGACGCCTCGATCTCGGCACGGATCTGGGCGACCCGCGCGGCGACGCCCTGCTCCTCGCCGCCACCACCGACGATCGTGGTGGTGTCCTTGGTGATCACGACGCGCCGGGCCGTACCCAGCGCGTCCAGGCCCACCATGTCGAGCTTGTAGCCCAGCTCGGCGGAGACCAGCTCACCGCCGGTGAGGGCGGCGATGTCCTGGAGCATTGCCTTGCGCCGGTCACCGAAGCCCGGAGCCTTGACCGCGCAGACCTTGACCGTCTTGCGGATCGCGTTGACGACCAGCGTGGAAAGCGCCTGGCCCTCTACGTCCTCGGCCACGATCAGCAGCGGCTTGCTGGACTGTACGACCTTCTCCAGCAGCGGCAGCAGCTCCTCGATCGAGCTGACCTTGCCGTTGAAGATCAGGAGGTACGCGTCCTCGAGTACGGCCTCGCCGGCCTCGGGGTCGGACATGAAGTACGGGGAGATGTAGCCCTTGTCGAACTGCATCCCCTCGGTGACCTCGAGCTCGGTGGAGAGCGTGGAGGCCTCTTCTACGGTGATGACACCGTCCCGGCCGACCCGCTCCATCGCCTCGGCGATCAGTTCCCCGATCGTGGCGTCCTGCGCGGAGATGGTCGCGACGTGCGCGATGTCGTCCCGGGACGACACCTCGATCGCCTGCGCCAGCAGCGCGTCGTTGACGGCGGCCACGGCCGCGTCGATGCCCCGCTTGAGCCCGAGCGGGCTCGCGCCGGCGGTGACGTTGCGCAGGCCGTGGCGAACCATCGCCTGAGCCAGCACGGTCGCGGTGGTGGTCCCGTCACCGGCGACGTCGTTGGTCTTCGTCGCCACTTCCTTGGCCAGCTGCGCACCAAGGTTCTGCTGTGGGTTGGTGAGCTCGATCTCTTTCGCGATCGTCACACCGTCGTTGGTGATGGTGGGCGGGCCGAACTTCTTGTCCAGGACGACGTTGCGGCCGCGTGGGCCGAGGGTCACCTTGACCGCGTTCGCAAGGATGTTCACACCCTGCTCCAACGCGGACCGGGCGTCATCCGAGAAGCTCAGGATCTTCGCCATCTGGTCCTCGAGTTCCCTTCACATGGATACGCCCCGGAGACAACCGCTCGCGCAGCTGGCTCCGGGGCGGTTTCCGCTCTAGTTGGTCACTTCTCCACGATTGCCAGCACGTCACGGGCCGAGAGAATCAAGTAGTCCTCACCGGAGTACTTGACCTCAGTGCCGCCGTACTTCGAGAAGATCACGACGTCGCCGACCTTCACGTCGACCGGAATACGGGTGCCCTTGTCGTCGAAACGGCCCGGGCCCACAGCGAGGACGGTGCCCTCCTGCGGCTTCTCCTTGGCGGTGTCGGGAATGACAATGCCCGACGCCGTGGTGGTCTCAGCTTCGTTGGCCTGGACCACAATGCGGTCCTCCAACGGCTTGATCGCAACCTTGGTCGCGGTGGTCACGGGCAGACCCTCCTGGGGTACATCATCAGCATCTGACTGTGCCCGGCTGGGTCCGTCGTCGCGGGCGAACGGACTGCCGGTGCGGCGGTTTTAGTTCTGGCACCCTCTAGTCGAGAGTGCTAAACCGGAGGTTATGCCAGGGGTTAGCACTCCGTCAAGGAGAGTGCCAACACGACACGCCGCGACGTGGGCGGCGACGCCCGGCGACCGGCGCGTTCCCACCGGTACTTCGCATCCCGTACCGCGAGCCGGCACCGCCCGGGCCGGGGATTCGGCCGACCGGCTACTGTCCGGGGCCCGGATCGGGCACCATGACCGTAGCCGGGTGTCCCGCTCTCTCGGACCCGCTCTCTCGGAGGTGGTCGCATGCACGCCACGACCGGCGACCGCTTGCTCATGCACAGCAACAGCGTCGGCGTCCACGATCGGATCGGGACAGTCGTCGAGGTACGCGGCAACAACGGAGAGCCACCGTATCTGGTCCGGTTCGCCGACGGCCGCGAGACGCTGGTGTACCCCGGTCCCGACTGCGTGATCAAGCCGGGCGGGTCCCGCTGACCGTCCCGCACTCCGTATGGCGGGCGTCGGTGCTGCTCGCATGACTGACCGGACAGGCACGCCGCCGACCAGCCCTCCGACCACCGCGCCGGCGACCCCCGAACCCTTCGCGTTGTTGCGCACCCCGACCGGCGCCGCGGCGCTGGACGCCGCCCGGGACCTCGGCGCCATCGACCCGCTCACCGCCGCGGAACGGATGCGCGCGGCGGGGTACCCGGCCGACCTCGCCTCGGCCGCGCTCACCCAGGCCCGGCTGCGCGATCGCGCCGGCGCCAAGTTCGGCGCCGACGCCCAGCGCATGTACTTCACCCGGGACGGCCTGGAACAGGCCACCCGCCGGATCGTGGCGACCCGGCGGGCCGAGCGGCTGGCCGCGGCCGGGATCTCGCGCGTACTCGACCTGGGCTGCGGCATCGGTGCGGACACCATCGCGTTCGCGGCCGCCGGGCTGCGGGTGTACGCGGTCGACACCGATCCGGTCGCCGTCGCCGCCACCGGCGCGAACGCCGAAGCACTCGGCCTCGGCGCACACGTGACGACGATCTGCGCGGAAGCCGGCACGGTGGAGCTGGCCGGCGCCGATGCGGTGTTCTGCGACCCGGCCCGGCGCATCGACGGGCGCCGGGTCTTCAATCCGGACGCGTACTCCCCACCCTGGTCGTTCCTGCTCTCGCTGATGGACCGGGTACCGACGACCGTGCTCAAGCTCGGGCCGGGGATCGATCACGACCGGCTGCCGGCCGGTACGGAGGCGGAGTGGGTGTCGGTACGCGGCGAGGTGGTGGAGGCAGCGCTCTGGTGCGGCCCGCTCGCCCAGGTACCGCGGCGAGCCACGGTGCTGTCCGGCGGTACCGGGCCTGCCGGTGACACCGCCGCGGTCATGACCGGCACCGGGGATCGGGAAGCACCGGTCGGGCCGGTCCGCCGGTACCTGCTGGACCCGGACGGCGCGGTGGTACGCGCGCATCTCGTCGCCGAGCTCGCCGAGGTACTGGACGCGAATCTGGTCGACCCGACCATCGCGTACCTCGCCGCGGACACCCCGACCGCGACCCGGTTCGGCCGGTGGTACGAGATCACCGACACGTTCCCGTTCTCGCTCAAGCGGCTCCGGGCGGTACTGCGGGAGCGTGGCGTAGGCCGGGTCACGATCACCAAGCGCGGATCCGCGGTCGAGCCGGAGCGGCTGCGCCGGGATCTACGACTGTCCGGGCCGGAGGAGGCGACCGTGGTGCTGACCCGGGTGGCCGGGGCGCCCACGGTGCTGCTGGCCCGGCCGGTACCCGCGCCGGCCGGCTGACTGTGCCGGCTCGCCGGCTTGACCTCATCGCGGCGACCGACCCGCGTTGGCCGGCTCACTTCACCTGCGCCGACCGGCTGACTGTGCGCTCCCCGATCGCGTTTGCCGGCTAGTACGTAATACCGTAATATCCGGTTGTGGTTGTCGATTCTGCTGGTCACGGGCCTGAGCTGACCGACCGGGTCCGCGAGCTGGAGACCCGGCTCGCCGCGCTGGAGCGGGCTGTGCCGGCGGTGCGACCCGACGACGACGTCGACCCGAGGGGGGTCGACGTCCCAGCGGAGCCGGACAGCGAGCAGGACACGTTCTGGGTCCTGCACGGGCTCAAGGAGCGAATCCCGGAGCCGGGTGCGGTGCTGTTCGCCGGCGCGGTCCGGCTGCCGGCCGGGGAGCGCGTCGAGTGGCAGCAGGGTGTGGAAACCGACGCGGTGGTACACGCCGACTGGAGCACCAGCGCGGAGGTGCTCGCCGCGCTCGGCCATCCGGTACGGCTCGCCCTGCTGCGCGAGGTGCTGCAGGGCGTACGGACCTCGACCGAGCTCGGCGCGGTCGAGGGGCTCGGTACCTCCGGGCAGCTCTACCACCACCTGCGCCCGTTGCTCGCCACCGGCTGGCTGCGCTCGGTCGGACGCGGGCGGTACGAGGTTCCGGCGGTACGGGTGATCCCGCTGCTCGCGATCATCACGGCCGCGCAGCGGTGAGCGGTCGCCCGGCCGCACAGCGGTGAGCGGTCGCGCGGCGGTGAGCGGGAGCCTGGTCGTGTGGCGGTGAGCTGTCGCCCGGCCGTGCGGCGATGAGGCGAGCCGAGGAAATGGAAGGACCGGAAAGGATGAGGTACGGATGAACGTCGGAACGATCTGCGCGCGGATCCGGATGCCGTTGCTCTGGGCCGGTGTGCTGGCGATTCTGGCCAGCACGGTGATCGACCTACCGGGGCTGATCGGGCTCGTGCTGCTGGTCCTCGGGCTGGCGCTGTACTTCCGGATCGGCACGGTACGCGCGGCACCGGTGGTGCTCCGGTCGCCGGTCGCCGGCCGGTGGGAGCCGGTGAACAGCCCCACCGACCGGGTACCCAGCCACGGTCTGCACGCCTACGGCCAGACGTACGCGGTGGATCTGGTGCATGTGCCGGCGGATCGGGAACGACCGGCGTTCGGGTGGTCGCCGCTCAGCCGGCCACCGGAGGACTTCCCGGCGTACGGCCAGCCGGTGTACGCGCCGGCCGACGGCACGGTCGTGCGGGTACACGGCCGCGCCCGGGACCACCGCAGCCGCAACTCGTGGCCGGCGCTGATCGCGCTGCTGGTGGTCGAGGCGGGCGGTCGCGAGCTGCTCGGACCGAGGTTCATCCTCGGCAACCATCTGGTGATCGACCTCGGCGACGGCCGGTACGCGCTGCTCGCGCACCTGCGTCACGGCTCCCTGCGGGTGTCCGCGGGCGACCGGGTCACGGCCGGGCAGCAGCTGGCCGAGTGCGGCAACACCGGCAACTCGACCGAGCCGCACCTGCACTTCCAGGTGATGGACTCGCCGCGGGTGCTGTTCGCGGCCGGCTTGCCGATCGGGTTCGACCGGTACACCGTCGACGGCGCCGCGAGCGCCGGCATGCCCCGCAACGGTGAGGCGTTCGACGCGCCGGCACCCGCGGCCACGACCGGTACGGCAGGTGCCTGACCGCTCCCGGCCCGCGTCGACCAGCCGGGCCGGCGGTAATGTCCGCACTCGTGGCTGGCCGTGGTACCCCGGCGACCGCGCTGCTGGTACGGCAGCGGGTCGCTCATCGGGTACACGAGTACGCGCATGATCCGAAGGCCGGGTCGTACGGTCAGGAAGCCGCCGACGCGCTGCGGGTGGCGCCGGCCCGGGTGTTCAAGACGCTGGTCGCCGAGGTGGACGGCGCGCTGACCGTGGCGGTCGTACCGGTCACCTCCAGCCTCGACCTGAAAGCACTGGCCGCGGCGGTCGGCGGGAAGCGCGCGGCGATGGCCGATCCGGCCGGTGCCGAGCGCGCCACCGGTTACGTACGGGGCGGCATCAGCCCGCTCGGGCAACGCAAGCCGCTGCCGACCGTGGTCGACCAGTCGGCCACGGACTTCGAAACGGTGTACGTCAGTGCCGGCCGGCGCGGGCTCGAACTCGAGCTCGCGCCGGCCGACCTGATCACCCTCACCGGCGCCACGGTAGCCCCGATCGCCACCCCCTGACCGGGCCTGCGGCGCCAGCGGCCGGCGGCACCAGCGCGTGGTCGCGCCCGCGCGGCCGGCCGGTTCAGCGGGCCGGAGTCGCCTCGGGCACGCCGTGCCAGGAGTCCCACAGCGCGGCGTACTCCCCACCCGCCTCGACCAGCTCGTGGTGGCTGCCCAGCTCGGTGATCCGACCGTCGGACACCACCGCCACCCGGTCCGCGTCGTGCGCGGTCTGCAACCGGTGCGCGATCGCGATGACGGTACGACCGGTCAGCACCGCGTCGAGCGACCGCTCCAGCCGCCTCGCCGCGCGCGGGTCGATCAGCGACATCGCCTCGTCCAGTACCAGCGTGTGCGGATCG
Source organism: uncultured Actinomycetota bacterium (assembly GCA_963742715.1). GTDB lineage: Bacteria > Actinomycetota > Actinomycetes > Mycobacteriales > Micromonosporaceae > CAVUMR01. Next base: position 420,030 of record CAVUMR010000001.1, read on the forward strand.
GCCAGCACCAACCGGGCCAGCGCCAACTGCTGCGCCTGCGCGGCGGATACCGCGTGCCCGCCCGAGCCGACCTGCGTGGTCAGCCCGTCCGGCAGCGCGTCCACCCAGTCCAGCGCGTCCACGGCCGCGAGCGCCGCGCGTACCTCCGCCTCCGGAGCGTCCATCCGGGCCAGCGCGACGTTGTCCCGGACCGTACCCACGAACACGTGGTGTTCCTGGGTGACCAGGGCGACGTGCCCACGCAGGTCGTCCAGCGGCAGTTCGGTCAGGCCGACGCCGCCGACCGTGACCGATCCGGTGCGCGGACCGTGGATGCCGGCGAGCAGCCGGCCCAGGGTCGACTTGCCGGCCCCGCTCGGCCCCACCATCGCCAACCGTTCGCCCGGGCGTACCACCAGGTCGACGCCGTGCAGGACGTCCCGACCGGCCACGTACGCGTACCGGACGTCGTCGGCGACCAGCCTGTCGCCGGCCGGCTCGCGCCCGGACGGGGTCCGGTCGTCGGGTACCACGGACACGCCGAGCAGCCGCGCCAGCGACGCGCCACCCACCTGCAGCTCGTCCAGCCAGGACAGCAGCCGGTCCACCGGGTCGATCAGCTGCACGACGTACAGCGTGGCCGCGGTGACCTGCCCCAGTGTCACCCAGCCGTGGATGTACTCGAAGCCACCGATCGCCAGCGTCGCGGCTATCGGGATCACGTAGCCGACCTCGGCGCACGGGAAGTACACCGTGCGCAGCCTCAACGTGTACCGCTCGGCCGCCCAGGAGCGGCTGATGTCCTTGTCGGTACGCGCGTTCCGCCGGTCGGCCAGCCGCAGCGCCTCGATCGTGCGGGCGCCTTCGACCGTCTCGGCGAGACCCTCGTTGATGTCCGCGTACGCCGCGTTCTCGCGCAGGTAACCGGCCGGCGCACGGCGCAGGTACCACCGGGTGGCGGCCCACAGCAGCGGTACCGCGAGCAGGCACGGCAACGTCAGCAGTGGTCCGACCAGCACCAGCGCGCCGAGCGTGAGCGCGACCGTGACCAGCGCGATGAGGGTCTCCGGCACCGCGAAGCGGACGCTGCGCGACAGCGTGTCCACGTCCCGGGAGGTACGGGTGAGCAGGTCACCGGTACCGGCCCGCTCCACTGTGGACAGCGGCAGGGCCAGTACCCGCTTGACGAAGTCCTCCCGCAGCTCGGCCAGTATCCGCTCGCCCAACCGGAACGAGACCAGCCGGGCGTACCGGGTGAGTACCGACTGCACCAGCAGGAACGCCGCGATCGCCAGTACCACCCGGTCGACGGTGGCCCGGGTGGTACCGCGCTGCACCCCCTCGACCAGCTCGCCGATCAGCCGCGGCGCGGCCAACCCGCTGATCGCGGCGGTCACGTGCAGGGCGAGTGCTCCCCCGAGCGCGCCCGGATGGCGACGGAACAGCTCGCGGGCGTACCGCCGTACCTGGGTGGCGTCGGCCACCGGCAGGATCTGCCTCATTCGTCCGCCTCCCCTCTCGTCACCACCGCGCGGTAGCGCGCGTCGGTCGCCAACAACTGCCGGTGGCCGCCTTCGGCCACCACCGCACCCTCGGCCACGTAGGCCACCCGGTCGGCCCGGTCGAGTACCAGCGGGCTGGTACTGAACACCACCGTGGTACGCCCGGCCCGCGCCGGCGCGAGCCGTTCGGCGATCCGCGCCTCGGTGTGGGCGTCCACCGCCGAGGTGGGTTCGACCAGCACCAACACGTCCGGATCGGCGATCAGGGCGCGGGCCAGGATCAGCCGTTGCCGCTGCCCGCCGGAGAACGACCGGCCCCGCTCGTCCACCTCCTCGGCCAGCCCGTCGGGCAGCGCCGCCACCACGTCGTGCGCGCTCGCCGCGGCCAGCGCGTCGTCGATCGTGGCGTCGTCGGCGGTACCGGACCGGTCCAGCTCGTCCCGCAACACCCCGCTGAACAGTTGCGCGCCGCTGTCGGCGATCAGGATGTGCTCGCGTACGGCGGCCACCGCCAGCCGGTCCAGCGGCACCCCGCGCCAGCGCACTTCTCCGTCGGTGTACCGGCCGAGCCGGTCCGCCAGCGCGGTCGCGTCCGCCGGATCGGCGCAGGCCACCGCGGTGACCGTGCCGGCCGGTACGGCCAGGCCGCTGGTCACGTCGACCAGTTCGGCCGCGCCCGTCTCCACCGGAGCCGGTACCGGTTGCGGAGTCGCCGGGTCGCGGATCTCGGGCCGCAGGCCGAGCAGCCGGACGATCCGGCGGGACGCGACCAGTCCACGGGTCACCTTGTCGGCGGCTTCGGTGGCGGTACGCAGCGGCGAGACGAGGAACGCGGCGTACCCGTAGAACGCCACCAGCTCGCCCGCGCTGATCTTCCCGGCCAGCGCGAACCGGGCGCCGAGCCAGGTGACCATCACGACGAAGATGCCCGGCAGCAGGATCTGCGTCGCGTCGAGCAGCGACTCGACCCCGGCCACCCGCACCCCGGCCCGGCGTACCTTCTGCGACTGGACCCGGAACCGGTCGGCGAACGCGTCCTCGCCGCCGACCCCGCGCAGTACCCGCAGCCCCGCCACGATGTCGTTGGCATGGGTCGCGAGCTCGCCGGTCAGCTCCCGCTGGGCGTGCTGGCGGTGATGCAGCGGCCGCAGCAACGGCGCGATGACCAGCATCAACGCGGGTACCCCGATCAGCACCAACAGGCCGAGCGGTACCGACGCGCGCAGCAGGATGACCGCGACCACCGCGAACGCCACCACCGCGCCGGCCATCCGGGCGCTGATCTCGGTCGCGTTGCCGATCTGGGCGATGTCGGTCGCCCCGATGCTGACCACCTCACCGGTGGCCATCCGCTTGGGCAGGGTGGCGCCGAGCGTGGCGGTATGCCGGACGGTCACCTGCACGGTCCGGTACGCCGCGGTCAACCAGTTGCTTACCGCGCACCGGTGCCGGAAGATCCCGGCCACCGCTTGCAGGACGCCCAGCCCGAACACGATGGCCGACCAGACGAGCAGCGCGGCGCCGTCCCGCTGCGCCACACCGGTGTCGATGGCGCGGCCGATGGCCGCGGGTACGAACGCCTGGCTGACCATCCACACGATGCCGAAAGCCATTCCGGCCACCATCGACGACAGTTGGCCGCGCACCACCCAGAACAGATACCGGGCAGGTGAGCGGCTGTCGGGAACGCCTGGATCGGCGAGTGGAAGCTGACGCATGGCGTTGATCGACGCTACGGGCAGTGCTTGCCCCCGTCGATCGAGTTTCGGCTGTGCTGTATCTACGCGCACGGCTCGTCCCGGCCGGCTGCCTACCGGCAGCCCGCCGCGACCGCCATCGACCTACGCGCACGGCTCGTCCCGGCCGGCTGCCTACCGGCAGCCCGCCGCGACCGCCATCGACCTACGCGCACGGCTCGTCCCGGCCGGCTGCCTACCGGCAGCCCGCCGCGACCGCCATCGACCTACGCGCACGGCTCGTCGGCCCACCCCCCATGCGCACGGGGATTTCGCTTCTCGTTGTCCGACCGGGCGGCTATGGTGTGCGGCCATGACCGTCGCGCTCCGGCCGCGACCGCTGGCTCCCGGTGATGAGCCGGCGGTGAGTGCCGCGCTGCGGGACTGGGAAGCGGTGTACGGCTGCGGCTGGCAACTCCAGGCCGGCGACCTGGGGTGGGCGCTGCGGTTCGAACCGGACCTGCGGGCCGACCAGATCCAGGTCTGGCGAAACGACGCCGGGGAACCGGTAGCCGTCGTGGTGATCGATCAGCCCGGTGCCGCCCGGTGTGCGGTTGCGCCGGGCTACCTGCACGATCACGCGCTCGCCCGGGCGATGGTGGCCGACCTGACCGGTCGGCTGGACCGCGCCGAGGGCGGGCCGTGGATCGACCCGCCGCCGGGTCCGTGCGCGCTGTCCCGGGCACTCATCGAGGCGGGGTACGAGCCGGAGCCGGATCTGTGGCTGCACCTGTGGCGGCCGCTGCCCGGCCCCCCGGTCGAACCGTCCACCACCGGCGGTGAGATCCGCCCCTGCCAGGACACCGATCTGGAGGAGCGGGTCGCGCTGCAGCGGGCCGCCTTCGACGGGTCGTCGATGACGCCGGACCGGTACGCGCGGCTGCGCACGGTGCCCGGCTACGCCGCCGAGCTCGACCTGGTACACGAGGCCAAGGACGGCACGTTGAGCGCGTTCTGCCTGGCCTGGCCGGGGCCGCCGGCCGGTACCGGGCTGCTCGAACCGGTCGGCAGTCATCCCCGGTACCGCGGCCAGGGTCATGCCAAGGCGACGGTGGCGGCGGCGCTGGACCGGCTGGCCGCGCTCGGCGCGAGCGGAGTGGCCGTGGTCACGCCGTTGCGGAACACCGCGGCGGTACGGCTGTACCGGTCGCTCGGCATGTCCGTGGTCGGCGAACGCCGCGCCTACTGGCCGAAGCCGGTCTGACCTCCCGGCCAGCTCGGGCCACCCGGACCAACCCCGGGCCAACCCGGACCGGCCACGGCCGACCCTGCCGGCCCTCCCGACGCGCCGCCCGGTGTTGGACGGCAGCCGCTACCGGTCGACCGGGGCGAAGTCCCAGGAATGCGGGTCCCGGGCCACCAGGTGCGCCGGCGGATTTCCGAGCGAACGCGGATCCCGGCGCCATTTGGAGATCACCACGATCCGGTGGTCGGCCGAGCTGAACACCTCGCTGGCCACATGCGACGGATCGGTCTCCAGCGTCGGCAGCGCCCCGTCGCAGACCCAGGACAGCAGGTCCGCGAAGCCCTCCGGGTGCGCCCGCGCCTCCCACATCCGCACGATCAAGGCGTCGTCCCCTCCGCTCGCCGATCCAGTCAGACCCTCACCGTGTCGACTGGCAGCGCCGAGTCGGCCGGGATGTCCAGCGTGGACGGTACGACATCCGCGGCCACCAGGTGGGCGCCGAGAGCGGCCACCATCGCGCCGTTGTCGGTGCACAGGCCCGGCCGCGGTACCCGCAGTCTGATGCCGTACCGCTCGCACCGCTGCTCGGCCAGCGCGCGCAGCCGCGAGTTCGCGGCCACCCCACCACCGATGAGGAGCGTGTCCACGCCGTACTGCCGACAGGCGTTCACGGCCTTCGCGGTCAGTACGTCGCAGACGGCCTCCTGGAAGCTGGCCGCGACATCGCTGACCGGTACCGGCTCGCCGGCCTGCTGCCGCGCCTCCACCCAGCGCGCGACCGCGGTCTTCAGCCCGGAGAAGGAGAAGTCGTACCGGTGTTCAGCCTGGTCGCGCGCGCCGGTCAGGCCGCGCGGGAACGCGATCGCAACCGGATCGCCTTCCCGGGCGGACCGGTCGATCGGCGGGCCGCCCGGGAACGGCAGGCCGAGCAGCCGGGCGACCTTGTCGAACGCCTCGCCGGCCGCGTCGTCGATGGTGGCGCCGAGCGGCTCCACGTCCGCGGCCAGGTCGCGTACCAGCAGCAACGACGAGTGTCCGCCGGAGACGAGCAGCGCGATCGTCGGCTCGGCCATCGGCCCGTGTTCGAGGGTGTCCACCGCGACGTGCGCGGCGAGATGGTTCACGCCGTACAGCGGCTTGCCGGCGGCCAGCGCGTACGCCTTCGCCGCGGCCACCCCGACCAGCAGCGCACCGGCCAGCCCCGGGCCGGCGGTGACCGCGATCGCGTCGATGTCGGCGAGCGTCACGCCGGCGGTGTGAAGAGCCCGCCGGACCGTGGGGACCATCGCCTCCAGATGTGCCCGGCTGGCCACCTCCGGTACCACTCCGCCGAACCGGGCGTGTTCGTCCACACTGGACGCGATCTCGTCGGCGAGCAGCGTGCCACCGCGCACGATGCCCACGCCGGTCTCGTCGCACGAGGTCTCGATGCCCAGTACCAGGGGCTCGGCCGGGGATGCGGTCACGATCCGTCCTTCTCGTCCCGCCGCAGCACCATCACCACGGCGTCGGTGTTGCTCGGCTGGTAGTAGCCGCGGCGCAGCCCGACCGCTTCGAACCCGTGCCGGGCGTACAACTTCTGGGCCGCTCCGTTGTCCGCGGCGACCTCGAGTGCGACCGTCCGGGCGTCCCAGCGGTCCGCCTGGTCGAGCAGTTCGCGCAGCAGCGCGGTGCCGATCCCGGCGCCCTGCCGGTCCCGGCGTACCGCGATGTTCTGCACCCACGCCTCGCCCGGGCCGCCGCGGGCCAGGCCGGCGTACCCGACGAGCTGCCGGTCGGCGGGCTCGTCCGGGTCCAGCACGACCCGGTAGTAGTGGCCGCCGGCCAGCTCGTTCCAGAACATCGCGGCCGACCACTGTTCGGCGCCGAACAGGTCAGCCTCGATCGGGAGCAGCTGGTCGATGTGCCACCAGCGGAGCCGCTCGGTCACCACTCCCGCCAGGGTAGGTGCGGCGCCGGGCCGATGCCGGCGCGGTCGCCGGCCGGCCCACCGTTTCGGCCGGTCAGCCCATTGCGGGGGTACGTCACGACAGAACGCCCTTGGCGGGTCCGGGTACGACCGCGTCCGGCCGCCGGAGGTACAGCGGCTCGAGCCGTTCGCCCGGTGCGCCGGCGCGGATCCGGTCGGCGGCGAGCGCGGCGAGCGCGCCGGCCGGCGGGTACCGGGGCTCGGCACCGACCGGGATGCCCAGTACGTCCGCGTAGTACAGCGCGCCATCGCCGACCGCGCGCTCGACGTCCACCGCGGCGGTCACCTGCGCCGGGGTACCGACGGCGGGACCGTCCTGTCGGTGCCCGTCGGCGTACACCGCCCAGTAGAGCTCCCGACGGCGCGCGTCGGTGGCGACCAGTACCCGGCCGGGGCCGGCCGCGGCGCCCAGCGCGTCGAGCGTGCACACGCCGTACGTCGGGATGCCGAGCGCGTGCCCGACGGAGGCCGCGGTGACCAGCCCGACCCGGAGTCCGGTGAACGGTCCGGGGCCGGTACCGGCGACCACCGCCGCGAGGTCAGCCGGGGTGGCGCCGGCTCCGGCCAGTACCGCCCGCACCCCGGGCGCGAGCAGCTCTCCGTGCGCGCGCGCGTCGACGACCACCCGCTCGGACCGGAGCGTGACCGTGGTCGGCCCGAGTTCGGCCACCGCGGCGGTGACGGCCGGGGTGGCGGTGTCGACGACGAGGACCAGCACAGGAAGCACCCTAGTTAGTGCTCTCCGGTCGGCCCGCAGCGGCCGGAACGCTCGCGCCCACGCCGGCCGGAACGGTCACGCCGGCGGCGGAACGGTCCGCCTGGCCGGGATCAGCCGGAGCCGGCGCCCGTCGCTCCCCCGGCGCACACGCAGGACGGGCAGTCGTCCGGTTCGGTGACCACGTCGGGCAGCAGGTCGGCGACGCAGACATCGACGGTGGCGAGCGCCGCCCGCTCCAGCAGCGGCGGCAACGGCGGGCGGGCCAGCACCGCGCCGGGCATCCGGTACCGGGAGGGGGCGGGCAGCAGGCCGGCGGCCTCGGCATCGCGGCGGACGGGGCAGGGCCACGGCTTCGCGCAGATGGTGCAGTGACCGGTCTGTCGGCCTCGCTGGTGAACAGCGAGATCGTCGGGCGGCCAGCCGGTGATGGCGACCCGACGCAACAACCTGTCATCGACCAAAGCGGACATCTGATCCCCAAGTCCGGTGCGTGGATTGAGCCGGTCCTGGTTCCCCGAAAGGTATTACAGCACGTACTGCCACAGTCCGTAATGAGATGCTGATTCCCCGTTAGGGGGAATTCCTATTTACCGACGTCAATCGCCGTCTGTCCGGTCGGGTCTCCGCCCGGCGGCGGTAGGGAGCGAGCCGGCGGCGGCATGGAGCGGGCCGGCGGCGGCAGGGAGCGGCGCGGGCAGCAGCGCGGGCGGGGGTCAGGAGGCGGACAGGCCGGCGAGCCGCCCGGCCCAGTCGCCGCCGTGCGGTACCAACTCGACCGTGCGGGTGTCGTCGTCCCGGCGGTCGATGCGCACTTCCAGGTACGCGTCGACGAGTCGCTCGACCAGTCCGCCGCCCCACTCGACCACGGTCACCGCGTCCTCGAGCGTCGCGTCCAGATCCAGCGCGTCGATCTCACCGACCGGGTCGGCGGAGCCACCTAGGCGGTACGCGTCCGCGTGCACCATCGGCACCCAGCCGCCGCGGGTCGGATCCGGCCGGTGTACCCGGGCGATCACGAACGTGGGGCTGGTGACCGCTCCGGTCACGTGTAGTCCGGTACCGATGCCCTGCGCCAGCACGGTCTTGCCGGCGCCCAGTGGACCGGTCAGTACGAGCAGGTCACCGGCGCGCAGCAGCGCCCCCAGCCGGGTACCGAAGGCGCGCGTGTCGTCCACTGTGGACAGTACGAGCTGAACTGTCGCGGTCATGCCCGATCGGTCCCCATCAGCGTGGCGGCGAGCGCGAGATCGGCTCGCAGCGCGGCTATCGGAGCGCCGGCCGGCCCGAACCGGATTGCCGCGGACGGGTGGTACGTGGCGAGCACGTCGTACCGGCTGTCCGCCACGGTCACCTCGTGCGGCTCACCCCGTACCGCCGCCAGCGTGATCCGGCGCCGGCCCGGCCCACTCAGGAACCAGCTCGTCGCGGTCAGCCCCAGCGCGACGACCAGCCGCGGCTCGAGTACCCGCAACTGCTGCTCGAGCCAGGGGCGGCAGCGGGCCACCTCGGCCGGTTTCGGCTGCCGGTTGCCGGGCGGGCGGCACTTCACCACGTTCAGTACGGCCGCCTGGGACCGGTCCAGCCCGGCCTCCCCCAGCAGCGTGTCCAGCAACTGCCCGGCCCGACCCACGAACGGCCGGCCGAGCGCGTCCTCCTGGGCCCCGGGCGCCTCGCCGACCAGTACCAACGGCCGCTGCCCGGCATCGCCCGGACTCACCGGAGCGTCCCCGGCCACCACCTGCTGCCGCGCGGCGGAAAGCTCAGGACAGGCGCGGCAAGCGCGTACCGCAGCGGAAAGCTCGACCCAGCCGGCCGGAACCGGACCACTCACCGACCGCCCCGATCCGCTGCCCGGGGTGCCGGTTGCCGCCACGCCGTCACACCGCCTCCTCGCCGCGGTCCACGCGCCTGCCGCGTTCACCGCGGCGCAACATACCCAGCCGGCGGTTGGTCCGCGCGAGTGGACCCCTGCCCCGGCGGGTCGCCTTGCGCAACGCGGCCGCCCGCGGGGACCCGGCCGCCCGGCGCAGCAGCTCCAGCACCGGGGCGGTCACCTGCTCGTGGTACTCCAGCAGCGCGCAGTGACCGCCGCCCGGGATCGTGACCAGCGCGAACTCCGGCAGCCGCCGGACCATCTCGGCCGAGTGCTCCAGCGGCGTGACATGGTCGGCGTCGCCGCAGATCACCACCACGTCGAGGGTGCGCAGCACCGCGAGCGCGTCGTACCGCTTGTGGTCGTACAGCGTGCTCACGTACCCGGCGACGACCTCCATCGAGGTGGACGCGTTCATCTTCTCGACGTACGAGACCAGCGACGGGCTCGGCCGCTCCGAGCCGAACCCGAACCGCTTGGTCAACAGCCAGGCGAGGTCGGTGGACGCCTGCCGGGCCCGGTCGATCGCGGCCGGTGCGAGCTTCATCGCCTCGGTGGCGACCGGCATCAGCCGCCCGCGTACCCGGGTCATCAGGTTCGGCAGGCCCCAGTTGACCGTCTCCAGCTCCCCCGCGCTGGTGGAGATCAGCGCGACCCCGAGCACCCGCTCGGCCACCAGCTCGGGCCGCTGCTCGGCCAGCGCCATGATCGTCATGCCGCCCATCGAGTGGCCGACCAGCACCAACGGACCGGTCGGCGCGGTCTCCTCGATGACCCGGTCCAGGCCGTGCCCGAGCGCGTCGATCGTGTACTGGCCGGCACCGAGCCGGCCGGACTCGCCGTGACCGGGCTGGTCGTAGAACACCATCCGCAGCCGCGGCGCCTCCGGCGAACCGCCGTGCACCAGTTCGGTGAGGGTCCGGCGTTGGAAGTGGAACGTACCCATGTCCAGGCAGAAGCCGTGCACGAACACCGCGGTCAGGTCCGGCGGCGCTTCCCCCGGCGGGTCGATCACGTTCACGTACAGCTCGACGCCGTCGTTCATGGTGACGACCAGCTCCTGGTCGAACGGCAGCGCGCCGAACGGCTCGTCCAGGTACGGGTCGTGCTCCGGCGTCCGGTTGCGCTTGACCAGGTACCGCTCGATCGCCACGCCGGACGCGACCCCGGCCGCGGCCAGCCCGATCACGGCGCCGAACAGCCCCGCCTTCTGCGCCGCCTTGTGCCGGCGGGAGCCGCCGCGACGACGCAGCTCCGCCAACCGGCCGGAGTCGGCGTGCCGGCGGCTCGGCAATACGCCGCTCACCCGCCGCCTCCGGCTCCCGCTCCCGCTCCGGCTCCCGCTCCCGCTCCCGCGGCGATTGTGCTGGTAGCGGCCGCGACCAGGGCCTGATCGCCGACGTACACCCGGCCCGGGCGGGTGCCGATCCGGGTGACGATCTCGTAGTTGATGGTGTCGAGCAGCGCGGCCCAGTCGTCCGCGGTCGGCTCACCGTCCCGGCCGGCGCCGAAGACCACCGCGACGTCACCGGCGCGTACCTCGTCGTCGCCCACGTCCAGCACGATCTGGTCCATGCAGACCCGGCCGGCGATCGTCCGCCGCCGGCCACCGAGCTGCACCGGTCCGGCGTTGCTCGCGGCCCGGGAGATCCCGTCCGCGTACCCCAGCGGAATCACCGCCAGGTTGGTCTCCTCGCCGGTGTGGTACGCGTGGCCGTACGACACGCCCTGCCCGGCCGGTACCCGCTTGACCAGCACGACCTGCGCGCGCAGCGTCATCGCCGGTACGAGACCGAAGTCGGTGCCGGTGACCGGCGTCAGCCCGTACACCGCGATGCCCGGCCGGACCAGGTCGAAGTGGGCGTCCGGACGGGTCAGGGTCGCCGCCGAGTTGGCCAGATGCCGGTACGCCGGGCGCACCCCGGCCGCCTCGGCCACCTCCAGCGCCTCGCCGAACACCCGGATCTGCCGGTGCACGGTGGGGTGGTCCGGCTCGTCCGCGTACGCGAGGTGGCTCCACACGCCCACCACCTCGATCGCCTCGTCCGCCTGCGCCTTGGCGGCCGCGGTCAGCAGCTCCGGCCAGTCGGCCACCGGGGCACCGCCACGGCCCAGGCCGGTGTCGACCTTGAGGTGCACCCGGGCGGTACGACCCGCGGTCGCGGCCGCGGCCACGAATTCGGCCAGCTGCGCGGGGTACGCCGCGGACACCTCGACGTCCGCCGCCACCGCCTGCGCCACCGGCTGCCCGGGAGCGATCAGCCAGGCCAGCACCGGCTCGGTGATACCGGCCGCACGCAGCGCCAACGCCTCGTCGAGCGTGCACACGCCCAGTTGGGTGGCACCACCGGCCAGCGCCGCACGCGCGGCCGGAACCAGCCCGTGGCCGTACCCGTCGGCCTTGACCACGGCCATCACATCCGCCGTGGTACCGGCCCGCAGCCGCTGTACGTTGCTGACGATCGCGTCCAGATCGACGCACACCTCGGCCTGCAACATGCGCCCAAGCCTACTGACCGGTTACCGGTACGGCCCGGGAGCGACCGGTCGGTTCACCCGTTACGTACCAGTTCGGCGATGGTCGGGCGCAGCGCGCGCATGACGTGCTGGGCGGTCACCGGGCCACCGCGCGCGGCGTACCGGCCGGCCAGCCCGTGTACGAACGCCGCCGCCGCGGCCGCCCGATCGGCCGGCAGTCCGGCGGCGAGCAGCGAGCCGAGCAGTCCGGCCAGTACGTCGCCGGTACCCGCGGTCGCCAGGTCCGCGGTACCGGTCGGGTTGACGTACACCGTGCCGTCCGGACCGGCCACGATAGTGCGATCGCCCTTGAGCAGCACCACGGCACCGAGCCAGGAGGCGAGCCGGCGCGCGGCTCCGATCCGGTCGTCGCCGGGCTGCTCGCCGGAGAGCCGGGCGAACTCCCGATCGTGCGGGGTCAGTACCACCGGCCCGTCCCGCCGGTCCAGCCAACCGGCCGGATCCTCGGCCAGCAGCGTGATGCCGTCCGCGTCCACACACACCGGGACCGGCGTGCCCAGTACCGCCCGCAGCACCGTCCGGGCGTGCTCGTCCAGCCCCAGTCCGGAGCCCACCACCCAGGCCTGCACCCGGCCGGTACCGGCGACCTGCTCGGTGACCACCACCTCCGGCCAGTGGCCGCGTACCTGCTCCGCGGCTGTCCCGGCGTACCGGACGAAACCCGCCGGTCCGGCCAGCGCCCCGCCGAGGGACAGCAGGGCGGCACCGGTGTACGTGGCGGACCCGGAGGCGACTCCCACCACGCCGCGGCGGTACTTGTCGTCGCTCGGTTGTGGTACCGGCCACAGCGCCGCGACGTCGGCCGCCTCGAGTACCCGCAGGTAGGGCTCGGGTAGGTACGGCTCGAGCCCGATGTCCACCAGCTCCACCAGGCCGGCGCGGGCCGCACCCGCGCCCACCACGAGTCCCGGCTTGAGCCCGCCGAACGTGACCGTCACGTCGGCGGACACCGCGTCGCCGGTCACCGCCCCGGTGTCCGCGTCCACCCCGCTGGGCAGATCGACCGCGACCGTGACGGCGCCGGTGGCCCGTGCCGCGGCGACGAGCCCGGCCGCCTCCGGGCGCAGCCCGCCCCGGCCGCCGATGCCGACGACCCCGTCGATGACCAGGTTTGGCTGGCCCACCGCGGTCTCCACCGCCGGCCGGCCGCCGGTCGCCGGCGCGGGGCGGATCCGGCCGCCGGCCGCGCGCAGCGCGGCCAACCCACCGGCATGCGCCTTGTCCGGCGCGAGCAGCACCGCGCTCACCTGGGCGCCGCGGCGGGCCAGCAGGGCGCCGGCGTACAGCGCGTCGCCGCCGTTGTTACCGGCTCCCACCAGCGCCAGCACCCGGGCCCCGTACACCCGTCCACGCCGGTCCGCGAGCAGTACCGCGCAACGCCGGGCCAGTCCGGCCGAGGCGCGCCGCATGAGGACGCCGTCCGGCAGCGTCGCCATCAGCGCCTGTTCGGCCGCCCGGATCTCCTCGACCCGCCACGCTCCGCGCACACCGCCTCCGTTCTCGCCGAGCCACCAGGTACGGCGGTCAGGTCTCCGCGACCACCATGGCGGACGCGATGCCGCCGTCGTGCGACAACGAGAGGTGCCAGCGGGCGACACCGCGCTCCCGGGCCACGGTGGCGACCGTGCCGGACACGGTCAGCCAGGGCCGGCCGTCCGGATCGGTGACGATCTCGCAGTCATGCCAGTGCAGCCCGATCGGTGCGCCGAGCGCTTTCGCGACCGCCTCCTTGGCCGCGAACCGCGCCGCCAGCGACTCCGGCGAGCGGGCGTTGCCGGCCGCGGTGATCCGCTCCGCCTCGGTGAACAACCGCTCCGCGAGTAACGGTGTCCGTTCGAGTGCCCGGGCGAACCGCTCGACCAGCACCACGTCGATGCCCACACTCACGATCACGGCTACTCGACCGTGACGGACTTGGCCAGGTTCCGCGGCTGGTCCACGTCGTGCCCGTTGGCGGCCGCGATCTCGCAGGCGAAGACCTGCAGCGGCACGATCGTCACCAGCGGCGCCAGCAGCGTCGGGGTTCGCGGGACGTACACCAGATGGTCCGCGTACGGGGTGACCGCCCGGTCGCCTTCCTCGGCGATCGCGATCACCCGGGCGCCGCGCGCCTTGACCTCCTGGATGTTCGACACGACCTTGTCGTGCAGCACCCCGCGGCCCCGCGGCGACGGCACGATGCACACCACGGGCGTACCCGCGTCGACCAGCGCGATCGGGCCGTGCTTGAGCTCCCCGGCGGCGAAGCCCTCGGCGTGCATGTAGGTCAGCTCTTTGAGCTTGAGCGCGCCCTCCAGCGCCACCGGGTAACCGACGTGCCGGCCGATGAACAGTACGGACGGCGCGGAGGCGAGCTCGCGGGCGAGCGCGCGTACCGGCTCCATCGTCTCCAGTACCTGCTCGATCTTGCCGGACATCTGCTCGAGCTGGGCGAGCACCGCACCGATCTCGTCCGCGTACATGACGCCCCGGATGTGCGCCAGGTGCAGGCCGACCAGGTAGCACGCGACGAGCTGGGTCAGGTGCGCCTTGGTGGACGCGACCGCGACCTCGGGACCGGCATGGGTGTACAGCACGGCGTCGGACTCGCGCGGGATCGTCGAGCCGTTGGTGTTGCAGATGGCCAGCACGCGCGCCTTCTGTTCCTTCGCGTGCCGCAGCGCCATCAGGGTGTCCATGGTCTCGCCGGACTGCGAGATCGCGACCACCAGGGTGGACCGGTCCAGCACCGGGTCGCGGTACCGGAACTCGCTGGACAGCTCCACCTCGCACGGGATGCGGGTCCAGTGCTCGATGGCGTACTTGGCGACCAGCCCGGCGTGGTACGCGGTACCGCAGGCGATGATGAACACCTTGTCCACGTCGCGCAGGTCCTGGTCGGACAGGCGTACCTCGTCCATCGCGATGTCGCCGGACTCGGTCAGCCGGCCGCGCAGCGTGTCCGCGACCGCCTGTGGCTGCTCGGCGATCTCCTTGAGCATGAAGTAGTCGTAGCCGCCCTTTTCCGCGGCCTGCGCGTCCCAGTCGATGTGGTACTCGCCGACCTCGGCCGGAGCGCCGGAGTAGTCGGTGACGGTCAGCGCCGCGCCGGTGATCTCGACGACCTGGTCCTGGCCCAGCTCGACCGCCCGCCGGGTGTGCTCGATGAACGCGGACACGTCACTGGCCAGGAAGTTCTCCCCGGAGCCGAGTCCGACCACGAGCGGGCTGTTGCGGCGCGCGCCGACGACCGATTCGGGGTGGTCGGCGTGTACCGCGAGCAGCGTGAACGCGCCCTCGAGCCGGCTGCAGACCCGGCGCATCGCGGCGGCGAGCGGGCTCGCGTCACCCTCGGCGCCGGTCGGGTCGGCGGCGAGTTCGGCGGCGAGCAGGTGCGCCACGCATTCGGTGTCGGTGTCGCTGCGGAACTCGACTCCCTGCGCCTCCAGTTCGGCGCGCAGTTTGGCGAAGTTCTCGATGATGCCGTTGTGGATCACCGCGACCTTGCCGTCTGCGGACAGGTGCGGGTGGGCGTTGCGGTCGTTCGGCGCGCCATGGGTGGCCCAGCGGGTGTGCCCGATGCCGGTGGTACCGGCCATCATCGCGGCCGGCCCGTCCGGGCCCGCCGTGGCGTCCACGTGTTCGGCGAGAGCCTTCTCCAGGTTGGCCAGTTTCCCGGCGCGCTTGTCGGTCCACAGGGAGTCGGCGGCGACCACGGCCACACCGGCCGAGTCGTACCCCCGGTATTCGAGCCGTCGCAGGCCGTCCATCACGATGCCGAGCGCTGGTCGGGGGCCGACGTATCCGACGATGCCGCACATGGTTCCGCAGCGTAGCGAAGGATCCGTCCGGGGCCGCACGGCGGCCATGTCGTACCAGCCAGAGCGGCTGCCGGCGACAGGGGTGGCGCTGCCGGCAGCCGCTCTGGGGTATCAGGTGCTGTGCATGCCGCGCCGGGGAGCCGGCGTGGCGGTCGGTCAGGCCGCGCCGCTCGGAGCCAGCGCCCCGGTCAGTGCCGTCTGGACCAGGTTGGCGTAACCCACGTGCCCGTTCCGGTTCGGGTGGTACGACTCCCCGACCGGGTTGGACAGGCCGTTGAGCCACTCGACGTCGTCACAGATCGCGTGTCCGGTGAACGCCGAGCGGGGATCGACGAACCGGAAGCCGTACGCCGAGGCGCGGCCCGCGGTCACCGACGCGAGTACGTCGGCGGTGTGGTTGAGCTGGCCCTGCTCGGTCGAGCTGATCCGGGCGCCGACGTTGCACTCCTCGCCGTTGAACAGGCGCGGATAGCCCACCACGACAACCCGCGCATTCGTCGCCCGGGTGCGGATCGCGCTGTACACGCTGTTCAGCCGGCCGGGCAGCGTATTGGAGATGAAGCTGTTCGCGTTGTTGATGTCGCCGGTGCAGTTGTACGGCCAGGGCAGCGCGCATTTCTTGATGACGTCGGAGAATCCCGCGTCATTGCCACCGATCGAGACCGTGACGTACGCGGTACCCGAGTTGAGGCTGCCGAGCTGGTTGTTCAGTACGTCGGAGGTGACCGCACCGGAGCAGGCCGCGAACGTCAGCGACGCGCCGATGCGGCCGGCGTCGAGCACCGGGTACGCGTACGGGGAGCGCTGGCAGCTGGTGCCGTCGTCGTAGTACGACCGGGTGCCGACACCGGACGAGTACGAGTCACCGAGGGCCGTGTACGCGCCCGCGAACGCCTGTGCCGGAGAAGCGGCGGCGGTGGCCGCGACCACAACGCCGGCGGCCGCGGCGACGACCCAGCTCGTTACCCGTCTTTTCCAGAACTTTGGTGCGGCCATGGCGTCCTCCCGACCCGGTGGCACCGCGCGAGCGCGCGAGTGGCCTAACTTTGGCAGGCAAATAACGCCATATTCAAGTAATGACCTGAAAATCATTTCCGGATCCTGTTCAGACCCGACCGTCCGATTTCGACAGTTGCTCCACCGCCCCCGGCCGCTCCGCCGCAGCAACCGACAGACCGCCGACCAGCCGCTCCACCTGGCCCGGGCCGCGCCGGGCCACTCCACCGGCCAGCAAACGACAGTCGGCCGGCCCGCCAGGCAGCCGGCCGACGAAACAGCAGCGTGGCGGCCGGGCGAACCGCCCGACCGCCACGCTGTACAGGGGCTGTTAGGAGTTGGTGGAACCCGCCGCGAAGCCGAGCGCCGAGCCGACCACGTCCGCGTAGCCACCGTGACCGCTGGCGTTCGGGTGGTACGACTCGTCGATCGGCCAGGAGACGCCGTTGAGCCACTCGGAGGAGCTGCAGATCTCGTGCGGGCTGAACGCGCTGCGGGGATCCGCGAACGCGAACCCGTGCGCCGAGGCGACGCCGCTGATGACGCTCGCCATCAGGTCGGCGGCGGAGTTCAGCTGGGCCTCTTCGTTGGCCGTGATGTCGGTGGCGCCCAGGCAGGTGGTGCCGTCGAACAGGCGCGGGTAACCGACCACGACCACCCGGGCGTTCGGCGCCCGGCTGCTGATCTCGTTGTACACGTTGTCGAGGCGACCGGGCAGCGTGTTCTGCATGAACGCCTTCGCCGCGTCGACGTCACCGGTGCAGTTGTTGAACGGGATCGTGCACTGGGTGACCACGTCGGCGAAGCCCGCGTCGTTGCCGCCGATCGAGATCGTCACGTACGACGTGCCCGAGCTGAGGCTGCCGAGCTGGTTGTTCAGTACGTCCGAGGTGACCGCACCGGAGCAGGCCGCGAAGGTCAGGTCGGCGCCGAGCCGGGCCGCGTCGAGCACCGGGTACGCGTCCGGGGAACGCTTGCACTCGGTGCCGTCGTCGTAGTAGTTGCCGGTGCCGGTGCCGGACGAGTACGAGTCGCCCAATGCCGTGTACGCCGGTGCCAGCGCCTGTGCCGGCGTCGCCATCCCGACCGCGACCAGCGCGCCGACAGCGCCCGCGACCGCCCATCTCGCTACCCGCCTGGCCCGCGCTCCAGGTCCGATCATGGCTGCCTCCCCAGGGGACACCCGCGCCGAGGCGCGCGGGGTGCCATAACCCTGGCAGTGAAATAACGCCACAATCAAGACATCACGAGCAAACTTTCCTACAAGATGACAAAGGCTGCCTTTCGCGTACCGCCTGCAGTCCTGTGAGGATTCCAAGATTCGAACATATGTGCGAACATGAGTCGTGCCCGCCGAGGCGACGATCCTGCACGCGGATTTGGACGCGTTCTACGCGTCGGTCGAGCAGCGGGACGATCCACGGCTGCGCGGCCGGCCGGTGATCGTCGGAGCCGGAGTCGTCCTGGCGGCGAGCTACGAGGCCAAGGCGTGCGGCGTGCGGACCGCCATGGGTGGCCGGCAGGCGCTGCGACTGTGCCCGGGGGCGATCGTCGTACCACCGCGCATGCACGCCTACACCGAGGCCAGCCGAGCCGTCTTCCGGGTGTTCAACCTGACCACACCGCTGGTCGAGGGTCTGTCCATCGACGAGGCGTTTCTGGACGTGGGCGGGCTTGGCCGGGTCGCCGGTACCCCCGCCGCGATCGCGGCCCGGCTGCGCCGCGAGGTACGCGTGCGGGTCGGACTGCCCATCACGGTCGGAGTGGCGCGCACCAAGTTCCTGGCCAAGGTCGCGAGCGCCGTCGCCAAGCCGGATGGGCTGCTGCTGGTACCACCCGACGAGGAGTTGGCCTTCCTGCACCCGTTGCCGGTCGAACGGCTCTGGGGGGTCGGCGCGGTGACCGCGGCCAAGCTGCACGAACACGGCATCAGGACAGTCGGCAGGGTGGCCCGGCTCGACGAGGCGACCCTGGTCACGATTCTCGGCGTGGCCTCCGGCCGGCACCTGCACGCGCTCGCGCACAACCGCGATCCGCGCCCGATCGAGGTAGGCCGCCGACGCCGGTCGATGGGGGCACAGCACGCGATCGGCCGCGGCCCGCACTCGGCCGAGTCACTGGACGCCGCACTCGCCGGTCTGGTCGAGCGGGTCACCCGCCGGATGCGCGCCGCCGAGCGGACCGGGCGTACCGTCACGCTCCGGCTCCGGTTCGACGACTTCGCCCGGGTCACCCGGTCCCACACCCTGCGAAGGGCGACCGCGCACACGGACACGATCCTCGGCGCCGGCCGGAAGCTCCTCGCGGCCGCCCGGCCGATGATCAACCAGCGCGGTATCACGCTGATCGGTATCGCGGTCAGCAACTTCGACGACTCGACCACCCGCCAACTGACCCTGCCGTTCGCCGAGAACGCGGGCGACGAGCTGGACGCGACGATCGACCGGATCCGGGACCGGTACGGCTCGACCGCGGTCGGCCGCGCGATACTGCTCGGCCGCGACCCCGGGATGAGCGTGCCGCTGCTCCCGGACTGACGGGCCTGTCGGACTGACCAGCTTGCCGGACTGACGAGCCGTGCGGGTTGACGCGCCCTTGCGGACTGACGAGCCGGGCGGCCTGACGAGGTGAGCGGCGTGGCGAGTCGGGCCGGCCGCGACTCAGCGGCAGACGAAGACCGAGGTGCTCCCCCGTACCGTGAACGCGCCGTCCCGGTCGATCGTCTCCTGCGCGACGCGTTCCAGCTCGACCAGCACCGCGGGCCAAGCGGCCGGATCGACGCCGACGGTCTCGGGTGACCAACTGGCGAAGTAGCCGGCGATCACCGCGGCGTCCGGCACGATCACCTCGCCCGGCAGCTGGTGGACTTCCACCGAGGCGAATTCCGGCGTCAACGTGGCGGCAGCGTCCTCGGTGGTGAACTTCTCGCTGAGGCCGGACCACAGCACCGGTTGACCGGTCACCCGCAGCACCGACTCGCAGAACCGCTCATGCAGGCCCCCCAGGTGATCCCGGCCGTTGGTCACCACCAGCACCGTGCCCCCTGGCCGGCACACCCGGCGGAACTCCGCCACCGCGGTTGCCTGGTCCGGTACGTGGTACAGCATGTGCATCGCCAGCACCACGTCGGCGCAGGCCGTACGCAGCGGCAGCGCCTGGGCGTCGGCGACCGCGGTCGGCCAACCGGCGGCATCCGCGGCGGTACGAGCCATCCCCTCGGACAGGTCCAGACCGACCACGCCGCCTCGGTGCCCGCGTTCGCGCAGCGTGGTGAGGTACCCGCCGTTGCCGCAGCCCACCTCGACCACGGTCTCGTCGCCGACCAGCCGGGCAGAGTCGAGCGCGAAGCTGAACAGGTGCGATCCGCGCCGGTAGGACCACAGCGCCTGCCGCATGGCCAGGTTGGTGTCGGTGCCGTACTGACGCGCGAGCGCCTCGCGGGTGGTCTCGATCATCCCCGCGGGCTCGCGGCGGTGACCAGAGCGGCGATCCGCTCGGTGACCTCGGCCGCCTGCTGCTCGGTACCGGCCTCGACCATCACCCGTACCAGCAGCTCGGTACCGGACGGTCGCAGCAGCACCCGGCCGGTCTCGCCCAGCTCGGTCTCGGCCGCGGCCACCGCCGCCAGTACCGATTCCGCGGACACCGCCCGTTCCCGGTCGGCCACCGGCACGTTCACCAGCGACTGGGGCAGCCGGCGTACCACCGAGGCCAACTCGCCGAGCGATCGACCGGTGGTCGCCATCCGGGCCAGCAGGTGCAGCGCGGTCAACAGTCCGTCGCCGGTCGTCGCGAACTCCGGCATGACGATGTGCCCGCTCTGCTCACCGCCGAGCGTGTAGCCCCCGGATCGCAGCTCCTCCAGGACGTACCGGTCGCCGACCGCGGTGGTCCGCAGCGCGATCCCCGCGTCGCGCATGGCCAGGTGCAGGCCCAGGTTGCTCATCACGGTCGCGACCAGGGTGTCCTGCCGGAGGGTGCCGGCTTCGCGCATCGCCAGCGCGAGGATCGCCATGATCTGGTCGCCGTCGACGATCGTGCCGTCGGCGGTCACGGCCAGGCAGCGGTCGGCGTCACCGTCGTGCGCGATGCCCAGGTCCGCCCCGTGTCCGACCACCGCCGCGGCGAGCGCACCGATGTGGGTGGAGCCGCAGCCGTCGTTGATGTTCAGGCCGTCCGGCTCGGCATGCACCGCGATCACGTCGGCGCCGGCTCGGCGGTACGCCTGCGGGGCGACCTCGGACGCGGCACCGTTCGCGCAGTCCACCACGACCCGCAGCCCGTCCAGCCGGTGCGGCAGGGAACCGAGCAGGTGGTCGAGGTACCGGGAGGCACCGTCGGCAAGCTCGTGGATCCGCCCGATCGCCGCACCGGTGGGTCGGTGCCAGGCCGGTGCGCCCGGCTCGATCTGCGCTTCGATCTGATCCTCGATGTCGTCCGGGAGCTTGTGCCCGCCACTCGCGAACAGCTTGATCCCGTTGTCCGGCATCGGGTTGTGGCTCGCCGACAGCATCACGCCGAGATCGGCGCCGGTCTCCGCGACCAGGTACGCGATGGCCGGGGTCGGCAGCACGCCGGCCAGCCGTACATCCGCGCCAGCGCTGGCCAGTCCCGCGAGTACCGCGGCTTCGAGCATTTCGCCGCTGGCCCGCGGGTCCCGGCCGACCACCGCGACCGGGCGGTGGCTCGCGTCCCGTTCGGCAAGGGTGTGCGCGGCCGCGACCGCGACGGCGACCGCCAGCTCGGGGGTGAGGTCGGCATTGGCCAGGCCCCGGATGCCGTCCGTGCCGAACAGGCGTCCCATCAGCGCGGTCCTCCCAAGACAGCACCCGGCCGGGTGCGCGCGTGCGCACCCGGCCGAGACAACACGAGCGTGCTCGTCAACGCTTGGAGTACTGCGGTGCCTTACGTGCCTTCTTCAGACCGTACTTCTTGGTTTCCTTGACCCGGGCGTCCCGGGTGAGGAAGCCGGCCTTCTTCAGCGCCGGCCGGTGGTCCGGGTCGACCTCGCACAGGGCCCGCGCGATGGCGAGCCGGAGCGCGCCGGCCTGGCCGGTGATGCCGCCACCGGACAGGTTCGCGGCCACGTCGTACGCGTTGACCCGATCGGTGGTGACCAGCGGCTCCTTGACCAGCTGCTGTGCCACCTTGCTCGGGAAGTAGGTCTCCAGCGACCGGCCGTTGAGCTTGAACTCACCGGTGCCCGGCGTCAGGCGGACGCGGACGATCGCTTCCTTGCGGCGACCCACGGTCTGCACCGGCCGGTCACCCGCGGGGCGCCGGGTCACGGTGGCCGGAGCCGTCGCGGTCTCCACCGCGGTCTCCGCGACGGCCTCCGCTGGGGTCTCCGCCGGAGCCGGGGTGGCGGTGTTGTCGTCGATGGCGCTGGTCACGCTTCTCCCTCGCGCTGAATCCGCTAGCCGCGCTACTGCGCGATCTGCTTGATCTCGAAGGGCACCGGCTGCTGGGCCGCGTGCGGGTGCTCGGGACCCGCGTACACCTTCAACTTCTTGATGATCTGCCGGCCGAGCCGGTTGTGCGGGAGCATGCCCTTGATGGCCAGCTCGATGGCGCGCTCCGGCCGCTTGGCCAGCAACTCGTCGTAGCTGACCCGGCGCAGGCCGCCCGGGTAACCGGAGTGCCGGTAGGCGATCTTCTGCGCGCGCTTGTTGCCCGTAAGCGCGACCTTGCCGGCGTTCACCACGATCACGAAGTCGCCGGTGTCCACGTGCGGGGCGAAGATCGGCTTGTGCTTGCCACGCAGCAAGGTCGCCGCATGGGTGGCCAGGCGACCGAGCACCACGTCAGAGGCGTCGATCACGTGCCACTGCCGAGTGACCTCACTCCGCTTCGGGCTGTACGTACGCACAGGTCTACCTTGCCTTGTCGTCGAGGTCTGGATGCAACCGCCGCCGTGGCCAAAAGCCCTGGCTGGTGCGCGGGAGCACACGCGCCGGGAGCGTCCACAGGAAAGATCCATTGGGCACGCCCGAGACGGTTCGCACAACAGCCCACAACGATACCCGGCACCCGTTCCAAGGGTCAAAACGGGTCCCGATCGACGCGGACCGTCCCTGGCCACCGGCGGACCGTCCCTGGCCACCGGCGGGCTGTCCCGCCCGCCGGCACGGACCGTCCCGCCCGCCGGCACCGACCATCCCGCCCGCGGGCGCCCGACCATCCCAGCCGGCGGCCCTGGTCAGACGTCCCAGACCGGCTCGTCCGTCTCGACCACGTTCCCGTCCCCGCGGAACAGGACGTACCGGTCGAAACCTCGGGTGAACCACCGGTCGTGGGTGACCGCGACGACGGTGCCGTCGAAGCCGCGCAGCCCGTCCTCCAGCGCTTCCGCGCTGGCCAGGTCCAGGTTGTCGGTCGGCTCGTCGAGCAGCAGGAGGGTCGCGCCGGACAGTTCGAGCAGCAGGATCTGGAACCGGGCCTGCTGCCCGCCGGACAGAGTGCCGAACAGCTGGTCGCCGGAGCTGGCCAACTCGTACCGGTTGAGCGCCCGCATCGCCTCCTGCCGGGGCAGCCCGGTGCGGTGCTCGTCGCCCCGCCAGAGGATGTCGGCGAGCGTACGGCCAGCCAGCTCCGGCCGGTCGTGCGTCTGCGAGAAGTGACCGGGGCGTACCCGGGAGCCGAGCCGCGCCACACCGTGGTGGTCGACCGGCGCGAGCTTCCGGCCGTCGACCGGTACCCGGTCCGGCTCCGGATCGTCGCCGCCGCGCCCGAGCAGGCGCAGGAAGTGCGACTTGCCGGTACCGTTCGCGCCCAGTACCGCGACCCGGTCGCCGTACCAGATCTCCAGGTCGAACGGTTTGGTCAGCCGGTCAAGCGACAGGTCCTCGCAGATGATCGCGCGCTTGGCGGTACGCCCGCCGGCCAGCTTCATCCGGATGTCCTGTTCCTTCGGTACCAGCGGCGGCGGGCCGGCCTCCTCGAACTTGGCCAGCCGGGTCTTCGCCGCCTGCAACCGGCTGGCCATGTCGGAGTTGTACGCGGCCTTCTGCCGGTACATGACCACCAGTTGCTTGAGCTTCGCGTGCTCCTCGTCCCACCGCCGGCGCAGCTCGTCCAGGCGCTCGTGCCGGGCCAGTCTCGCCTCGTGCCAGCTCGCGAACCCGCCGCCGTGCGTCCAGGTGGTACCGGCCTCCAGCGTCACCACCTGATCGGCGGTACGGGCCAGCAGCTCCCGGTCGTGGCTGACGTACAGCACGCTCTTGGCTGCCTCGTTCAGCCGGTCCTCGAGCCAGCGCTTACCTGGTACGTCGAGGAAGTTGTCCGGCTCGTCGAGCATCAGTACCTCGTCCGGGCCGCGCAGCAGCAGCTCCAGCGCGAACCGCTTCTGCTCGCCGCCGGACAGGGTGGCCAGCGGCCGCTGCCGCGCCTCGTCCCACTCCTGGTCCAGCGCCATGATCGCCGCGGTGTCGAACAGCACCTCCGCGTCGTACCCGCCGGCATCGCCCCAGGCCGCCAGCGCCTCGGCGTACCGCAGCTGGGCCTTCTCGGCGGCGCGGCTGAACTTGCCGCGCCCCTCGGCGGCGGCGAGTGCGCGCTCCGCGGCGACCAGCCGCTCCCCGGCATCGCGCAGGCTCGGCGGCGCCAGCGACATGGCCAGCTCCGTCACCGTGGTGTCGGGCGAGGCCGCCTTCTCCCGGGAGACCAGGAACTGGCGCATCACGCCGAGCCCCCCGGACCGGGCGATCCCGCCGGTCTGCGGGGTGAGGTCGCCGGCGATCATCCGCAGCAGGGTGGTCTTGCCGGCGCCGTTGGGCCCGACCAGGGCCACCTTGGCGCCCTCGCCGACCCGGAACGACACGTCCGCGAACAGTTCCCGGCCGTCCGGCAACGAATGCCCGACCCCGGCGACATCGACATACCCCACGAGGACCTGATTCTGCGGTACCGGACGGCACCGCGTCGCCTGGTTATCCGGCTCTTGTCTCTTGGCAGCCCTGTCTTGGACGGTCCCGTCGTTCCGCGCCCGTCGGCTCGCGGCGACCGTGGTTACCCGGTGTCGTCTTCGTGGTGCCGGACGGCGAGCACCCGGTACCCCTTCTGGCTGGCGAACTTGTCGACGGCCCAACCCTCGTCACCGAGCCAGCGCTGCAGCGAGTCGGCGCCGAGGTTGCGGGCCACCACCAGCCAGGCGGTACCACCCACCGCCAACCGGGGCAGCCAGCGCTCCAGCAGGAGGTGTAGGTCGGACTTGCCGATCCGGATCGGTGGGTTGCTCCAGATCTCGTCGAACACCACGTCGTCCGGTACCTGCTCGGGGGTCGCCACCACCACCCGATCGGCCACGCCCAGCTCGGCGACGTTGTGCCGGGTCAGCTCCAGCGCCCGGTCGTTGACGTCCACGGCGTACACCGTGCCGCCGGGCGCGTGGGTGGCCAGTACCGCGGTGATCGCGCCGTACCCGCAGCCGAGGTCGAGGTACCGGCCGGGCCGTACCGGCAGCGGTGCCTTCCGGAGCAGCACGGACGTACCGAGGTCCAGCCGCCCGCCGGAGAAGACACCGGCCGAGGCCGCCAACCGATACTCCCGCCCGGCGATGGTGAACTCGAGGTACCGCCGCCGGTCCGGGCTGCCCGGATTCTGGGCGAAGTAGTGGTCAACAGATGCGCCGGTCACCGCGCAATTCTCGCCTGTCGCGTGCTGGTGGCGCCGGCCCGGGTACCGGTCGATCGGCTGGTTATCCACAGGCCGCTCCGCCGAATCGGGACGAGACGCTCTACCTGGGTACCCTGTCGGCCATGACGTACGGGCAACCGCCGCCGTACGGGCCACGCAGGCACTGGCACGAAGGGCCTGATGAGGACCCGTACGCGCAACGGAGCGACCGGCCAGCGCGGCCGGAGCACCCGTACGACCCGCATGCCACCCGAGGACGACGTGGTGGGCGTCACGCCCGGCCCGACGACGAGCCGGAGGGCCATCCGTCCAGTGGCCCACCCGCGCGGGATCCGTTCCACGGTCTGACCGATCCGTTCGGTACCCCGGTCGATCCGTTCGCCCAGCCGCACACGCCGCTGTGGCCTGCCCCGACCAACCAGCCGGGGGTGTACGGCGCGCCCGCACGGTCGCAGCCGAACAAGTACTGGCCGGAGCCCGTTCCGGACGGCGGGCCGGCGATGCCGCCGCTGAGCAAAGCCGCGGGTCGGGGCCGGACCATGCCCTCGGACCGGATCGCACCGGACCGGATCGCGACGGACCGGACAATCCCAGCCGACCGGACAATTCCACCGGCACAGCACTGGCCACCGGCTGACGACCCCCGGCCGGCGGCGCCGCACCGCCCGCCCGCGCCGCCGGCGCCGCATTGGCCACCCGCGGACGACCCTCGGCCGGCGACACCGCAGAGCCGGGTTGAGCACGCCACCCACTGGCCCCCCGCCGACGATCCCCGACCGGTCGCACCGCAGAGCCCGGCCCCCGTCGTACGACATTGGCCGCCCGCCGAGGATCCGCGACCAGCGGCACCGCAGAGCCAGCCCGCGGTCCGCGCCTGGCCGCGCACGGACGATCCGCAACCTGACCGGCCATGGAGTCGGGAAGGCACGCTCCGGCCCAGCGCACTGGACGAGCCCACCGCCTACGGCACCGTCGACCGGTCCTCCCGGCGCCACCCCGTCGACGAGCCGACCGCGCACGGCACTCTCGACCGCACCTCCCGGCACCGCACCGTCGACGAGCCGACCGCGCACGGCACTCTCGACCGCACCTCCCGGCACCGCACCATCGACGAACCCAGCGCGCACGGCACCCTCGACCGCACCTCCCGGCACCGCACCATCGACGAACCCAGCGCGCACGGCACCCTCGACCGCACCTCCCGGCACCGCACCATCGATGAGCCGACCGGACCCGGCTCGGACCGACAGCGCGCGCCCGCAGCCGAACGGCGGTCTCCTCCCCCGGCGCGGGTACCCGAGCCGGCCGCCCCGGCCATCCGGGAACCGGCGCCACGCGAGGCGGCACCGCGCGAGGCATCCCCGCCCCGGCCGGCCGATCCCGTGCCAGCGCCGCGGGCGCCCGTTCCGAGCCGTCCGGACTCCCGGCCCGACCCCGAACCCGCGGACGTACGGTCGCCGGAGATAGCGGCCGCACTCCTGCCGGAGGGGCACCCGGCCCGCTCGAGAAAGCACCGCTGGCTCGTCGTACTGGCGAGCATTGGCGTGCTGGTGGTGCTGGTCGTCTGCTCGGCCGGCACGTTCTTCATGGTCAACGAGGATCGGCAGTCCGGCGCCGGCGCGCAGGCATCCGGCGGCCCGTCCGGGAAGGGCTCGGGCAAGCCGTCCCCGAGCGTGTCGCCGATCGACATCTCGTCACGGGTCAAGGACCCAAAGCCGCTGACCGTGGCACAGATCTTCGGCAAGGACATGGTCGTACCGGACCCGGACCGCCCCGGCTATCCGTTGGTCAAGCGGGACAAGGCACAGGCCGACTGCCGGAGCGTCACCACCGGGCAGTTCCGCCTGCTGCTGGTGAAGGCGGGCTGCAATCAAGTACTGCGAGCGACGCTCCTGACCTCAGACAGCGCGTACGTGGCGACACTCGGTATCTGCAACCTGCGCGATGCGACCCAGGCGCAGGCGGCGTACAACGCGATGCTCGCCGCCGGACGGACCGGCAAGGGCACCTTCACCGGGCTACCCGGACCGGGCGCCGCGGCCGGCATCGGCAAGGCGCCGACCCTGCTGGGCCTGGAGAGCCACGGCCACTACCTGCTGTATGTCGTGATCGGCCTGCCGAGCGGCAAGCCGATCACCCAGGACGCGACCACCCAGCGGATGATGAAGGAGCTGGTGGAGGGCTATCTCGCCGACGCGATCGACAGCCGTCCGCACTGACTCTTGGGCCCGCCGTGGGGCGACGACACGGCGCTTCGTCGGCGCGGCGGTGAGTCGCGGTGGCGGAGGTGCGGTGGCGGAGGTGCGGTGGCGGAGGTGCGGTGGCGGAGGTGCGGTGGCGGAGGTGCGGTGGCGGTCAGTCGCGGCGGCGGCGGGTCTGCCCGGCGCGATGGCCCCAGCCGGCCGGGTCGTCCGGATAGTCCACCCGGACGAGGGTCAGCCCGTGCGGTGGCGCGACGGTGACCTCGCTCGCGCGTTCCCGCCGGTTCAGCAGCGAACCGGGCCAGTCCGTCGGTCGGCTCCCGTCACCGACAACGAGTAGGGCGCCGACCAGACTGCGCACCATCGACTGGCAGAACGCGTCGGCGACCACCGTGGGTACCAGCACGCCGTCCGGCTCGCGCCGCCAGTCCAGCCGTTGCAACTCCCGGATCGTGGTGGCGTTCTCCTTGCGCCGGCAGTACGCGGCGAAGTCGTGCTCGCCGAGCAGGCCGGCCGCGGCGGCGGTGAGCGCGTCCAGCTCCAACAGCCGGGGCCAGGCCAGCGTGTCGTACCGGCGCAGCGGCTCCGCCCCGTATGGGGCGTCGCTGACCCGGTACTCGTACCGGCGCCGCAGCGCGGAGAACCGCGCGTCGAAGCTCACGTCGACCGGCTCGACGGCGAGTACCCGGACATCCGGCGGCAGCAGCCCGGCGAGCCGGTACAGCGCTGATGGGCCGATTGCCGCCCACGTAGCGGCCGGCACGTCGACGTGGCACACCTGACCGGCCGCGTGCACCCCGGCGTCGGTACGGCCGGCCACGGTCAACCCAGCCGGCTCCCGGTACAAGGTGGCAAGCGCCCCGGTGAGCACACCCGCGACCGTGCGCTGCCCGGGCTGTACCGCCCAGCCGGAGAAGTCCGTGCCGTCGTAGGCCACCCGCAGCCGCAGCCGCACGAGTTCCGGACTGCCGTCCTCGGCCGCCGGCGCAGTGGCCGGCGCGGTGGCCGGCTCGCTGGTTGGTGGCTCAGTCATCGGCGCGGTGACCCGGTTCTTCGCGCGCTGGCCGAAGGTCGCCCAGGACGGGTGAGCCCGCCACCCCAGTTCGGGGCGGCGGGCTCACCCACCGGAGAAACTCGGGTCAGGACTTCGACCCGGCGTCGTCGGTCGTGCTGTCGTCTGAACTCGACGCCGGCGCGGTCGACTCGGTGTCGTCGTCGCCGGCGAGCGCCGCGACCGCCTCGGACTTCGCCGTCTTGCGGCTGGCCGCACGCTTGGTGCGGCGCTCCGGCTGAGCGGTCGCGAGCTCCTCGACCAGCTCGATGATCGCCATCGGCGCGTCGTCGCCCTTGCGCGGGCCGGTCTTGACGATCCGGGTGTAGCCACCGGCGCGGTTGGCGTACCGCGGGGCGATCTCGTCGAACAGGGCGTACAGCACGTCCTTGTCGCGTACCACGGTCAGCGCACGCCGCCGGGCGGGCAGGTCACCGCGCTTGGCCTTGGTGATCAGCTGCTCGGCCAGCGGACGCAGCCGCTTGGCCTTCGTCTCGGTCGTCTTGATCTTCCCGTGCCGGAACAGCGCCGTGGCCAGGTTCGCCAGCATCAGCCGCTCGTGCGCCGGGCTGCCGCCGAGGCGGGGACCCTTGGTGGGCTGGGCATTGTCTTTGCTCCTCGTCGGTCCACGTTTGCTGCCGGCGCGTCCCGGCAGTACCGGCCAGGGCCGGCCGGATAGTTTACCGGCCGGTCCGGTGGCCGCCGGAACCCTCCGGCGACCACTCCCGATGGCCGTTTTGAAACGGCTACAGCTGCTCGGTCTCGCGGTAGTCGTCGGCGTCGTAGTCAGCCTCGGCGAAGGAGTCCACGACGTGCGCCGGGTCGAACGTCGGCGCCGAGTCCTTCAGGCCCAGGCCCATCCCGGCGAGCTTCATCTTGACCTCGTCGATCGACTTCTGGCCGAAGTTCCGGATGTCGAGCAGGTCGGCCTCGGTACGCCCGATCAGCTCGCCGACGGTGTTGATGCCCTCGCGCTTGAGGCAGTTGTACGACCGGACGGTGAGGTCCAGCTCCTCGATCGGCAGCGCCAGGTCGGCCGCGAGCTGCGCGTCCTGCGGCGACGGGCCGATGTCGATGCCCTCGGCGGTCTCGTCCAGCTCGCGGCACAGGCCGAACAGCTCGACCAGGGTCGAGCCGGCCGACGCCAGCGCGGTACGCGGGCAGATCGACGCCTTGGTCTCGACGTCGATGATCAGCCGGTCGAAGTCGGTGCGCTGCTCGACACGGGTCGCCTCGACGCGGTAGGTCACCTTGAGCACCGGCGAGTAGATCGAGTCGACCGGGATCCGGCCGATCTCGGCGCCGGCCTGCTTGTTCTGCGCGGCGGTGACGTAGCCACGGCCCCGCTCGACGGTCAGCTCCATGTCGAGCCGGCCCTTGCCGTTGAGCGTGGCCAGCTTCAGGTCCGGGTTGTGCACCGAGACACCGGCCGGCGGCTGGATGTCGCCCGCGGTGACGTCGCCCGGGCCCTGCTTGCGCAGGTACATGCTGACCGGCTCGTCGTGCTCGGAGCTGACGCACAGCTCCTTGACGTTCATGACCAGCTCGACCACGTCCTCCTTGACGCCGGGGATCGTGGTGAACTCGTGCAGCACGCCGTCGATCTTGATGCTGGTGACCGCCGCGCCCGGGATCGAGCTGAGCAGGGTCCGCCGCAGCGAGTTGCCGAGCGTGTAGCCGAAGCCGGGCTCGAGCGGCTCGATGGTGAACCGGGACCGGGTCTCGCTGATCGACTCTTCGGAGAGAGTCGGCCGCTGGGTGATGAGCACGTGTTTCCTCCTGCTGTCGGGGCGCCCGCTATATGACGCCTCGGTGGTTCGCGCCCGGCGCCGGTCCCCGGGGCGCGGGAGGTGCCCCCGGGACCGGCACTGGACCGGTACGGCGACCGGCGCCAACCGGAAGCCGTGCGGCGGCCGGCAAGCCGGCCGCCGCTGGTACTGCTACTTCGAGTAGAGCTCGACGATCAGCTGCTCCTGGACCTGCGTGTCGATGACCTGCCGGGCCGGAAGCGAGTGGACCAGGACCTTCATCTGGCTCGGGATGGCCTCCAGCCACGCCGGCACGTCTCGGTGCCCGCCTCGGCCTGCGCGACCATGAACGGCGTCAGCTCGCGGGACTTCTCCCGGACCTGCGACGATGTCGTGCTCGTTCACCCGGTACGACGGGATGTCGACCTTCTTGCCGTTGACCACGAAGTGGCCGTGCTTGACCAGCTGCCGGGCGATGTCCCGGGACTTGGCGAAGCCGGCCCGGTAGACGACGTTGTCCAGCCGGGACTCGAGGATCTGCAGCAGGACCTCACCGGTCTTGCCCGGTACGCCGGTTGGCCTCCTCGTAGTACCGCGGAACTGCTTCTCCAGCACGCCGTAGACGCGGCGGGCCTTCTGCTTCTCGCGAAGCTGGAGCAGGTACTCGGTCTCCTTGGTCCGACCGCGGCCGTGCTGCCCGGGCGGGAACGGCCGCGACTCGAACGGGCACTTCGGCCCATCGCACTTGCTGCCCTTGAGGAACAGCTTCATCTTCTCGCGCCGGCAACGGCGGCAGTCGGCACCTGTGTAACGAGCCATGTTCTTGTTATTCCTCCATTACCCTCAGACCCGGCGACGCTTCGGCGGACGGCATCCGTTGTGCGGCTGCGGCGTGACGTCGGAGATCTGCCCGACCTCGAGGCCGGCGGCCTGCAGCGAACGGATGGCGGTCTCCCGGCCGGAGCCGGGGCCCTTGACGAACACGTCGACCTTGCGCATGCCGTGCTCCATGGCCCGACGAGCGGCGGCCTCGGCGGCCAGCTGCGCGGCGAACGGAGTCGACTTGCGGGAGCCCTTGAAGCCCACCTGGCCGGCCGAGGCCCAGGAGATGACCGCACCGGTCGGGTCGGTGATGGACACGATGGTGTTGTTGAACGTGCTCTTGATGTGCGCCTGCCCGTGGGCGACGTTCTTGCGTTCCTTGCGCCGGACCTTCTTGACGGCGCGTGCCTTCGGTGGCATACGTGGCTATGTCTCCTGAGATCGTTTGCGCTCCTATCTACTTCTTGCCGGGCTTCTTCTTGCCGGCGACCGTCCGCTTCGGACCCTTGCGGGTACGCGCGTTGGTCCGGGTCCGCTGCCCGCGCACGGGCAGGCCCCGGCGGTGCCGGATGCCGGCGTAGCAGCCGATCTCGACCTTGCGGCGGATGTCCGCGGCGACCTCGCGGCGCAGGTCACCTTCAACCTTGAAGTTGGCCTCGATGTAGTCGCGGAGCTGCACGAGCTCCTCGTCGGTGAGGTCCTTGGCGCGCTTGTTCGGGTCGATACCGGTCGCGGCGAGCGTCTGCTGGCGCGGGTCCGGCCGATCCCGAAGATGTAGGTGAGCGCGATCTCCATCCGCTTGTCGCGGGGAAGATCGACGCCAACTAGACGTGCCATATGCGGGCGTACTCCTTGTGTCTCCGGAGGTCTGTGCCCGTCCCACCCCGCCTGCCCGGGCGGGCCCCGGCCTCCGACCAGGGGTGTGCCGCGGTCTCCCGCGGTCGGACGAGCCTGTCTTGTCGAGTTGGGCCGGACGAGCCTGCCTGCCGTCAGACAACGGGCGGCACCGGTGACCGCTAGCCCTGGCGCTGCTTGTGGCGCGGGTCGTCGCAGATGACCATGACCCGGCCGTGCCGGCGGATGACCCGGCACTTGTTGCAGATCCTCTTGACGCTCGGCTTGACCTTCACGGTGTCGCCTTACTACCCTTCCGCACGCAGCTCAGCAGACAACCGCGCTGTGCCTGTACGAAGAAGATGGACACGGACAGTCCGGCCATCACGAACCTGCGCTCACGCGCCGGCCAATGAACATCGTCCCGGTCTCACTGGGCCTGTTACGGCCAGTCAGGTCGAAGCGACGCTCACTTGTAGCGGTAGACGATGCGCCCGCGGGTCAGGTCGTACGGCGAGAGCTCGACGACGACCCGGTCCTCGGGCAGGATGCGGATGTAGTGCTGCCGCATCTTGCCGCTGATGTGGGCCAGGACCTTGTGACCGTTGGCGAGCTCCACCCGGAACATGGCGTTCGGGAGTGGCTCGATCACCCGGCCTTCGATCTCGATGGCTCCGTCTTTCTTTGGCATGTCCTCCGCTACCTGACGTCGGGTCTTGCAAGGTGACGCGCAGGTCCTCAGCCGCGGCTCCATCACCGGCAAGAAGCTCGTCCGGGGCATGACGGAGTGGACGCTGTGCGCCAGCAGGCAAGTCTACGCCCCTCGCTCGGGCCATACCAAACCGGGCTAGTGCCGGCCGCTCACCGTACGGCCGAGCAGCATGACGGCCAGGAATCCCAGTGGATAAATCGGCCAGTAGTGGCCGAAGTGGGCGGAACCGATCGACGTGACCAGCCAGATGCCGTTGAGGATGATCGCCAGCCCGAGGAAGCTCCGCCAGTGCCCCAGCGACGCCCCGCTCAGGTGATGCGAGCGACCCCGTCCGCGCCCCCGGTGCGGGCGCGATCTCCGGTCGCCCGCGGGCTCAGCGGCGGGTGGTGGCACCGCCACCGTCGAGGTCGCCGCCGGCGCCGGGCCCGGCAGGTCGTCCGTCAGCTGGTCGAGGTCACCGTATGTCCTGGCCTGATATGCGCCTGGAGCCGCTCGTCGTACTCGTGAGCGTCAGCCGGCCTTCCTCCAGCGCCTGCCGGAGCCGGTCCGCAACCCGCTGCCGATCCTGGTCGGCGGCGCGCAGTCGCAGGTCTCTATCCACCGTCATCGCTCCCACCCGGCCGGACCATCCCGTCCAAGGATGCCATCGCGCGGACCGTTGCCGACAGCACCGACCCGGAGGTCAACCTCGGGTCAGGACCGCACCGGCTCGCGGGCGGTGATCAGGTCGCCCAGCCGCTCCCGCCCACCGTCGGCCGCGGTGAGCACCCAGACCCCGTCGTCGCAGATCGCCATCGAGTGCTCCACGTGTACGGCCATCGAGCCGTCCGCGGTCACCACCGTCCAGCCGTCGGCCAACTCGACCATCCGCAGAGCCCGCCGTGATCATCGGCTCGATCGCCAGCGCCATCCCGGCCACCAGCTGCGGTCCACGGCCCGGCCGGCCGTAGTTGAGCACGTGCGGGTCCTGGTGCATCTCGGTACCGATGCCGTGCCCGCCGTACCCCTCGACGATGCCGTACGGCCGGTCGGCGGACCGTACGGTGCGCTCGACCTGGTGCGAGATGTCGGTCAGCCGGCCGCCCGACCCGGGCAGCCGCGATACCGGCCCACATCGAGTCCTCGGCTACCTCGATCATCCGCAGCAGCGACTTGTCGACCTCGCCGACCGGTACCGTGATGGCCGCGTCGCCGTGCCAGCCGTCCAGGATCGCGCCGCAGTCGATCGAGATCAGGTCACCTTCGGCCAGTACCTTGGCCCGACTCGGGATGGCGTGCACGACCTGCTCGTTGACCGAGGAGCAGATGGTCGCCGGGAACCCGTGGTAGCCGATGAAGGACGGCACCGCCCCGGCGGCGCGGATGTTCTCCTCGGCGATCGCGTCCAACTCGCCGGTGGACACACCCGGTGCCACGGCCTCGGACAGCTTGGCCAGGGTGTCCGCCACGACCAGACCCGCGGCACGCATCGCGTCGATCTGGTCCGGGGACTTGAGCTGGATGTGCCGGCCGCGGAACACGCGTCAGCCTCCGTACGAGCGAAGTGCGTCGATGGCCCGGCTGGTCACGTCTTCGACCGGACCGGTGGCGTCGATGCCGACCAGCTTGCCCTGGGCGCCGTAGTAGTCGACCAGCGGCGCGGTGTCCCGCCCGTACACCTTCAGTCGCTCGGCGATCGTCTCCGGCTTGTCGTCGTCGCGCTGGAACAGCTCACCGCCGCACCGGTCGCAGACGCCGGCACGGGTGGGCGGGTCGAACTCCACGTGCCAGATCTTGCCGCAGCCCCGGCAGGTACGCCGGCCGGACAGCCGCCGGATCACCTCGTCGTCGTCGACCACGAGCTCCAGCACCAGATCCAGCGAGGTACCGAGGTCGGCGAGCAACTTGTCCAGCGCCTGGGCCTGGGGAACGGTACGCGGGAACCCATCGAGCAGGAACCCGTCGGCGGCATCCGGCTCGGCCAGCCGGTCCCGCACCATGTTGATCGTCACCTCGTCCGGTACCAACTGGCCGGCGTCCATGTACCGCTTGGCCTCGACGCCCAGTGGGGTTCCCTGCGCGACGTTCGCGCGGAAGATGTCTCCGGTCGAGATCTTCGGCACGGCGAGCTGGGCGGCGATGAACTCCGCCTGGGTGCCCTTACCCGCGCCGGGCGGACCCACCAGTACGAGCCTCATACCGCCTCGCTCACCTTGGCGGACAACATCGGCAGCGCGCGCAGCCAGCCGGTCCGCTCGCCCCGCGCGCTCACTACCGCAGGAACCCTTCGTAGTTGCGCTGCATGAGCTGGCTCTCGATCTGCTTCACGGTCTCCAGGCCGACACCCACGATGATCAGTACCGCGGTGCCACCGAACGGGAAGTTCTGCAGATTGCCGCCGGCGAGGATGATGAACAGGTTCGGCAGGATCGAGATGATGCCCAGGTAGAGCGAGCCCGGCAGGGTGATTCGGCTGAGGATGAAGTCGAGGTACTCCGCGGTCGGCTTGCCCGGCCGGATGCCCGGCACGAACCCGCCGTACTTCTTCATGTTGTCCGCGACCTCGGTCGGGTTGAACGTGATCGCCACGTAGAAGTACGTGAAGAAGATGATCAGCGCGAAGTACAGCGAGATGTGCACCCAGTTGTTGGGCGGCACCACGTACCGGTTGATGAGGGTGACGATCCGGCCGGGGTTGTTCGGATCCGCCAACTGGGTCGCCAGCGTCGGCAGGTAGAGCAGCGACGACGCGAAGATGACCGGGATGACACCGGCCTGGTTGACCTTCAGCGGGATGTAGGTCGAGGTACCGCCGTACATCCGCCGGCCGATCATGCGCTTCGCGTACTGCACCGGCACCCGGCGCTGCGCCTGCTCGATGAAGACCACGCTGGTGATGACCACCACGCCGATCGCCATCACCAGGGTGAAGGCGAAGACGCCCTTGCTCTTGAGGATCGTCCAACCCTCGGAGGGCAGCCGGGCCGCGATCGAGGTGAAGATCAGCACAGACATGCCGTTGCCGACACCGCGGTCGGTGATCAGCTCGCCGAGCCACATGATCACGCCGGTGCCGGCGGTCATCGTGATGACCAGCGTCACCAACGTCAGCCAGATCGGCAGCGAGTCGGTGTTCGGGATGATCGGGTCGGTGCACTGGTTGTTGAACAGCTGACCGGACCGGGCCAGTGCCACGAAGCCGGACGACTGGAGGATCGCCAGTCCGAGAGTCAGGTACCGGGTGTACTGGGTGATCTTGGCCTGACCGGCCTGGCCTTCCTTCTTCAGCTGCTCCAGGCGCGGAATCACCACGGTCAGCAGCTGCAGGATGATGCTCGCGGTGATGTACGGCATGATGCCGAGCGCGAACACCGACAGCTGTAGTAGCGCGCCGCCGGAGAACAGGTTGAGCAGCGTGAACACGTCGTTCGGGCCACTGCCCTGGTTGACGATCTCAATGCACTTCTGCACGTTGCCGTACGACACGCCAGGGCTGGGCAGTGTCGCGCCGAGCCGATAGACGGCGATGATGAACAACGTGAACAGAAGCTTCTTGCGCAGGTCAGGCGTACGGAACGCACTGATAAAGGCGGAGAGCAGCAACTCGATCCTCCTGCGCAGGCGATCACCAGTCGAGTGGTCGCGGGTGCTCGGTCAGCCACCAGGGCCCGGTCGTCAGCGGACGACGGCCCCGACAGCGGCGGGTTG
The DNA here is from genome assembly GCA_963742715.1 of uncultured Actinomycetota bacterium. Classification (GTDB taxonomy): domain Bacteria; phylum Actinomycetota; class Actinomycetes; order Mycobacteriales; family Micromonosporaceae; genus CAVUMR01. The sequence goes on from CAVUMR010000001.1 coordinate 456,016, forward strand.
ACGGTCAGGGTACTTGACCCCGGGTGTACGGATCCGGACCCGGGGTCTAGAAATCCGACTTTAACAGCCTCCACGGCGCCTGGGCACCAGCCCTTGTTCGCCTGACTCCGTCGGGGCCATCGCACTGATCCGCGCCGCCGCCCGGCGCCCGGTACAGGCGTCGCGCGGCGGCGCGGATCAATACAGTGCTACAGCTCGTTCGCCGAACCGCCGGCAGCCGAGATCTTCTCCTTGGCCGAAGCGCTGAACGCGTGCGCGGTCACCTCGAGGCGTACGCCGCCGAGGTCACCCGAGCCGAGGACCTTCACCGGCTGTCCCTTTCGGACCGCACCGGCCGAAACCAGCTCCATCGGCCCGATCGATCCGCCGTCCGGGAACAGCTCGGCCAGCCGGTCCAGGTTCACCACCTGGTACGTGACCTTGAACCGGTTGCGGAACCCCTTCAGCTTGGGCAGCCGCATGTGGATCGGCATCTGGCCACCCTCGAAGCTCGCCGGCACCTGCTTGCGTGCCTTCGAGCCCTTGGTACCGCGGCCGGCCGTCTTGCCCTTCGAACCCTCACCACGGCCGACGCGCGTCTTCTCGGTACGCGCGCCCGGAGCCGGGCGGAGGTGATGCACCTTGATCGTCATCGTTACTCGACCTCCTCGACCTGCACGAGGTGGGTCACGGTGGCGATCATGCCCCGGATCTCGGGCCGGTCCTCCTTGACCACAACGTCACGGATCCGCTTGAGCCCGAGCGTGCGCAGCGTTTCCCGCTGGTTGCGCTTCGAGCCGATCGCCGACCGCCTCTGGGTCACCTTCAGGCGTGCCATGTTCATGCCCCCACAGCGGCGCGGGACCGCAGCATCGCGGCCGGAGCCACATCCTCGAGCGGCAGTCCGCGTCGAGCGGCCACCATCTCCGGCGACTCCAGGTTCCGCAACGCGGCCACGGTCGCGTGCACGATGTTGATCGGGTTGGACGACCCGAGGCTCTTCGACAGCACGTCGTGGATGCCGGCACACTCCAGCACCGCGCGCACCGGCCCACCGGCGATGACACCGGTACCAGGGCTCGCGGGCTTGAGCAGCACCACCCCGGCGGCGGCCTCCCCGGTGGTCGGGTGCGGAATCGTCGGACCGATCCGCGCCACCTTGAAGAAGTGCTTCTTGGCCTCCTCGACGCCCTTGGCGATGGCCGCGGGCACCTCCTTGGCCTTCCCGTAGCCGACGCCGACGGTGCCGTCGCCGTCGCCCACCACAACCAGCGCGGTGAAGCTGAACCGACGACCGCCCTTGACGACCTTGGCTACCCGGTTGATCTTGACGACGCGCTCGAGGTGCGGCGTCTTCTCCGCGGCCGCACCACCGCGGCCGCCGTCCCGGCGATCGCGGCGGTTGTCGCCGCCGGAACCGCCCCGGCGCTGCTGACCTGGCATCAGGCGCTTACCTCTCTCGTTTCATTTCAGTGACCGGGGGCGGCCACGCCGAGCGGCGTGGCCGTCCGATCAGAACTCCAGGCCGCCCTCGCGTGCGGCATCGGCCAACGCGGCGATCCGACCGGTGTACCGGTTGCCACCGCGGTCGAAGACCACCTTGCTGATCCCGGCGGCCTTGGCCCGCTCGGCCACCATCGCGCCGACCTTGCGAGCCTGCGCGCTCTTGTCCCCGTCGGCACCGCGGACCGTCGTGTCCAGAGTGGACGCCGACACCACGGTGTGGCCCTTCGTGTCGTCCACCAGCTGCGCGTAGATGTGCCGCAGCGAGCGGGTCACGACCAGGCGGGGGCGGTCGGCGACGCCGACCACCCGCTTGCGTACCCGGAAGTGGCGACGGGCCCGCGCCACCCGACGCGTCGCACTGACGCCATGCGCCGAGTTGCGACGAAGCAGCGTGGCCGCCATCACTTACCTGCCTTTCCAGCCTTGCGGCGGACGTTCTCGCCCTGGTACCGGACGCCCTTGCCCTTGTACGGCTCGGGCGGCCGGATCTTGCGGATGTTCGCGGCGGTCTCGCCGACCTTCTGCTTGTCGATGCCCTCGATGACGAACTGGGTGGGTCGTTCCACCCGGAACGTCACGCCGTCCGGCGGCGCGATGACCACCGGGTGCGAGAACCCGAGAGCGAACTCGAGGTCGGAGCCCTTGGCCTGTACCCGGTAACCGGTGCCGTGGATCTCCAGGGTCTTGGCGTACCCCTCGGTCACGCCGAGAACCATGTTCGCCACCAACGTGCGCGACAGCCCGTGCAGCTCACGGGCGCGGCGCTCATCGTTCGGCCGTACCACGTGCAGCAGACCGTCCTCGCCCCGCTCCACCGTGATCGGTTCGGCCACGGTGTGCTGGAGCTCGCCCTTCGGCCCCTTCACAATGACCGTACGGCCGTCGATCGTCACATCCACCCCGGTCGGTACCGGGATCGGCTTGCGTCCAATTCTGGACATATCTCGCAGACCCCCTTACCAGACGTAGGCGAGGACTTCCCCGCCCACCCCTCGCTTGCGGGCCTGCCGGTCGGTCAGCAGCCCCTGTGACGTCGAGATGATCGCGACGCCGAGTCCGCCCAACACGCGCGGCAGCTCGGTGGCCTTCGCGTACACCCGCAGGCCGGGCTTGGACACCCGGCGCACGCCGGCGAGGCTGCGCTCCCGGTTCGGGCCGAACTTGAGGTCCAGCACGAGCCGTCGGCCGACGACGCCCTCCGGAGGTTCCTCCACGGCCCAGGAGACGATGTACCCCTCCTGCTTGAGGACCTCAGCGACATTCGCCTTGATCTTCGAGTACGGCATCAGCACCCGGTCTTGGTACGCCTGGTTGGCGTTGCGCAGACGCGTGAGCATGTCTGCGATCGGGTCGGTCATGGTCATCTGAGGTCTATGCCTTTCTCACCGCGGTTCCCGCGTCGGGCCTGCGGCGTTGCGATCACTACCAGGACGCCTTCGACACGCCGGGCAGCTCGCCCCGGTGCGCCATCTCACGGATGCACACCCGGCACAGCCCGAACTTGCGGTACACCGACTTCGGCCGCCCACAGCGCCGGCAGCGGGTGTACGCGCGGGTCGAGAACTTCGGCTTCTGCTGGGCCTTGAAGATCAGTGCCTTCTTCGCCATGGATCAGCTCTCCTTGAACGGGAAACCCAGCAGCTTCAGCAGCGCCCGGCCCTCCGCGTCGTTGGTCGCGGACGTCACCACGGTGATGTCCATGCCGCGAACCCGGTCGATCTTGTCCTGGTTGATCTCGTGGAAGACCGACTGCTCGGTCAGCCCGAAGGTGTAATTGCCGGATCCGTCGAACTGCTTGTCGGACAGCCCGCGGAAGTCACGGATACGGGGAAGCGAGATGGACAGCAACCGGTCCAGGAACTCCCACATACGGTCGCCCCGCAGGGTGACCTTCGCCCCGATCGGCATGCCCTCGCGCAGCTTGAACTGGGCGATGGACTTGCGCGCCCGGCGGATCTGCGGCTTCTGGCCGGTGATCGCGGTCAGGTCCCGGACCGCGCCGTCGATCAGCTTCGCGTCCCGGGCGGCGTCGCCGACACCCATGTTCACGACGATCTTGACCATGCCCGGTACCTGCATCGGGTTGCCGTAGCTGAACTGGTCGCGCAGCGCCGGCAGGATCTCGGCGCGGTACCGCTCGCGTAGCCGCGGCGGCGCTACCTTCTCGGCAGTCTCGGTCATGATCACAGATCCTTACCGCTACGTCGGGAAATGCGCACGCTGCGGCCCTCGTCGTCCCGGCGGTAGCCCACCCGGGTCGGCTTGCCCTCGCTATCGATCACCATCACGTTGCTGGCGTCGATCGCGGCTTCCTGGGTCACGATGCCGCCGGTCTTCGCACCCCGCTGGGTCGTGGTGATGCGGGTGTGCTTCTTGACCCGGTTGATGCCCTCGACGATCACCTTGTTGGTCTTCGGGTTAGCCGCGATCACCTTGCCCTTGGCACCCTTGTCCTTGCCGGCGATGACCATCACCGTGTCGCCCTTTTTGACCTTCACCTTTACAACACCTCCGGGGCGAGGGAGATGATCTTCATGAACCGCTTGTCCCGCAGCTCGCGGCCCACCGGACCGAAGATGCGGGTACCCCGCGGATCGCCACCATCCCTGATGATCACCGCGGCGTTCTCGTCGAACCGGATGTACGAACCATCCGGCCGCCGCCTCTCCTTCGCGGTGCGTACGACGACGGCCTTGACGACCTCGCCCTTCTTCACACCCGCACCGGGGATCGCGTCCTTGACCGTAGCCACGATCACGTCGCCGATGCCGGCGTACCGCCGACCGGAGCCGCCGAGCACCCGGATGCACAGGATCTCCCTGGCACCGGTGTTGTCGGCGACGCGCAGTCGCGACTCTTGCTGGATCACGTCATCTCCTGGATGTCTCGCCGGTTCTCCGACAAGGAGCCTGGCGGAACTACTTGGCCCTCTCGATGATCTCCACGACCCGCCACCGCTTGGTGGCGGACAGGGGCCTGGTCTCCATCAGCAGGACCCGGTCGCCCACGCCGCACTGGTTGCTCTCGTCGTGCGCCTTGAGCTTGCTGGTACGCCGCATGACCTTGCCGTAGAGCGAGTGCTTGACCCGGTCCTCGACGGCGACCACGACGGTCTTGTCCATCTTGTCGCTGACCACGAGGCCCTCTCGGACCTTGCGCCGGCCGCGCGGCTTGTCCGCGGCCGTGTCCTGTACGGCGTTCGTCTCGCTCATCACGCAACCTCACTCGGCGCGGCGCTCAGGCCCAGCTCACGCTCGCGCATGATCGTGTAGATCCGGGCAACCTCCCGGCGAACCACCTGCAGGCGCCGGTTGTTGTCGAGCTGCCCGGTGGCCGACTGCACCCGAAGGTTGAACAGCTCGGCCTTGGCCTCGCGCAGCTTGGTCACCAGCTCCTCGTCGGAGAGCTCGCGCATCTCGTTGGGGACGGTCCCCGCTGCCATCACGCCTCACCCATTTCGCGCTTCACGATCCGGCACTTCATCGGAAGCTTGTGCATCGCCCGGGTCAGCGCCTCACGAGCGGTCGTCTCGTTCGGGAACGACAGCTCGAACATCACCCGACCCGGCTTGACGTTGGCCACCCACCACTCCGGCGAGCCCTTGCCGGAACCCATCCGGGTCTCGGCCGGCTTCTTGGTCAGCGCCTGGTCCGGGAAGATCGTGATCCAGACCTTGCCACCACGCCGGATGTGCCGGGTCATCGCAATACGAGCCGCCTCGATCTGCCGGTTCGTTACGTACGCCGGCTCGAGCGCCTGAATTCCGTACTCACCGAAGGCAACCCGGGTGCCGCCCTTCGCCTTGCCTGACCGGCTCGGGTGGTGCGGCTTGCGGAAGCCCTTCGGGGGCTTACGCGGCATCAGCATGGGTCACCCCTCCTGCGCGTTCTGGGTCGGCGCGGCGGCGGCCGGCTCAGTGCCGGACTCAGCTGCCGCACGGGCACCGGTGTCAGCCGCCGGCCGGGACTCCCCGGACGCGGCGCGGCCTGCCTCGGTGCTGGTCGCGGTGGTACCGGAGGCGCCCGAGCGGACCCGACGCGGCCGGTCGGGCCGTTCCCGCCGGCCCCGCGGAGCGGCCTGCTCGACGGTCTCCCGGCCGGGTACCGCGTCGCCCTTGTAGATCCACACCTTCACGCCGATCCGGCCGAAGGTGGTACGCGACTCGAAGAATCCGTAGTCGATGCCGGCGCGCAGCGTGTGCAGCGGCACCCGGCCCTCGCGGTAGAACTCCGAACGCGACATCTCGGCGCCGCCGAGGCGACCCGAGCACTGCACCCGGATGCCCTTGACCAGCGGGTTCTTCATCGCCGACTGGATCGCCTTACGCATCGCCCGGCGGAACGCGACCCGGCTGGACAACTGCTCGGCGACACCCTGGGCGACCAGCTGCGCGTCGCTCTCCGGGCTCTTCACCTCGAGAATGTTCAGCTGAACCTGCTTGCCGGTGAGCTTCTCCAGCTCGCCGCGGATGCGGTCCGCCTCAGCGCCCTTGCGGCCGATGACGATGCCGGGCCGGGCGGTGTGGATGTCCACCCGTACCCGGTCGCGGGTCCGCTCGATGTCGACCCGGGAGATTCCGGCCCGCTCGAGCCCGCGCGACATCATGCGTCGGATCTTGACGTCCTCGGCGACATAGTCGGCGTACAGCTTGTCGGCGTACCACCGGGACTTGTACTCCGTGGTGATGCCGAGTCGGAACCCGTGCGGGTGAACCTTCTGACCCATTACTCGGCGCTCTCCTTCTCCGAGGTCTCGGCGGTCGCCTTCGCCGCGGCCGTGCGCTTGGCGCTCTTCGCCGGCGCTGCCTTCTTCGCGGCACCCTTGGCCGGCGCCTTCTTCGCAGCGCTCTTGGCCGGCGCCTTCTTGGCGGTGCTCTTCGCCGCCGTCTCCTTGGTCGCCTCGGTGCCCGTCGCCGCCTCAGTGCCGCGGGCCGGCTTGCCGGCACCACGTCCACGCTGAGTACCGTCGCCGCGCTTGCGACCCGGCCGCGCCGTCTGCACGCTCTCCACCGAGATCGTGATGTGGCAGGTACGCCGGAGCACGCGGAACGCCCGACCCTGCGCCCGCGGCCGGAACCGCTTGAGCGTCGGGCCCTCGTCGACGTACGCCTCGCGGACCAGCAGCGAGTCCGGATCCAGCCGCTCGTTGTTCTCCGCGTTCGCGATCGCGCTCGCGAGCACCTTGTACACCGGCTCGCTCGCGGCCTGGGGCGCGAACTGCAGAACTGTGAGCGCCTCCCTCGCCGGCAGACCGCGGATGAGGTCCACCACGCGACGCGCCTTCATCGGAGTGGTGCGCACGTAGCGCGCAACCGCTCGGGCGCCAGGCAGCGCCGTGGCGTCGCCCCTAGTTGGCATCACTGTCCCCTTGCTCGTACTCGTCCATCGATGCGTACGTCGGCCGTGTGCTGCGTACCGCCGGCTGGCGCCTAGCGGCGCCGGGCCCTGCGGTCGTCCTTCTCGTGGCCCCGGAACGTCCGGGTGAGCGCGAACTCGCCGAGCTTGTGCCCGACCATCGCGTCGGACACGAACACCGGTACGTGCTTGCGCCCGTCATGGACGGCGATCGTGTGGCCGATCATCTCGGGGATGATCGTGGATCGCCGGGACCAGGTTTTGATGACGTTCTTGGTGCCCTTCGAGTTCTGGCCTTCCACCTTCTTGAGCAGGTGGTCGTCCACGAAGGGACCCTTCTTCAAGCTGCGTGGCATCTGCTAGCTCTCCCGACTTCCTAGCCGCGCTTCCGGTTGGCGTACCGGCGGCGGACGATCAGCCGGTCACTCGGCTGGCCCTTACGCCTGGTCCGTCCCTCCGGCTTGCCGTTGGGGTTGACCGGGTGCCGGCCGCCGGATGTCTTGCCCTCACCACCACCGTGCGGGTGGTCCACCGGGTTCATGGCCACACCACGGACGGTCGGGCGCTTGCCCTTCCACCGCATCCGGCCGGCCTTGCCCCAGTTGATGTTGGACTGCTCAGCGTTACCGATCTCGCCGACGGTCGCCCGGCAGCGCACGTCCACCATCCGGATCTCGCCGGACGGCATCCGCAGCGTCGCCTTGGCCCCCTCCTTCGCCAGCAACTGGATGCTGGCGCCGGCGGACCGGGCCATCTTCGCGCCGCCGCCCGGCCGCAACTCGACCGCGTGGATCGTGGTACCGACCGGGATGTTGCGCATCGGCAGGCTGTTGCCCGGCTTGATGTCCGCACCGGGGCCGGCCTCGATCCGGTCGCCCTGCTTCACGTCCTTCGGGCAGAGGATGTACCGCTTCTCCCCGTCGGCGTAGTGCAGCAGCGCGATCCGGGCGGTCCGGTTCGGGTCGTACTCGATGTGCGCGACCTTGGCCGGAATACCGTCCTTGTCGTGCCGGCGGAAGTCGATCAACCGGTACTGCCGCTTGTGCCCGCCGCCCTGGTGACGCGTGGTGATCTTGCCTTGGGCGTTACGTCCGCCGCGACCGTGCAACGGCCGCAGCAGCGACTTCTCCGGATGGTCACGAGTGACCTCCGCGAAGTCCGCTACGGACGAGCCACGGCGACCGGGCGTCGTCGGCTTGTACTTGCGGATGGGCATGTCTGTCTACCGTCCTCGTCAGCTGACCGGGCCGCCGAAGGCCTCGATCCGGTCGCCCGGCGCGAGCGTCACGATCGCCCGCTTGGTGTTGTTGCGCTTGCCCCAGCCCTGCCGGGTGCGCTTGCGCTTTCCCTCGCGGTTGAGCGTGTTCACCGCCAGGACGCGTACCTCGAAGATCTGCTGGATCGCGATCTTGATCTGCGTCTTGTTGGCGCTCGGGTGCACCAGGAACGTGTACTTGTTCTGGTCGAGCAGGCCGTAGCTCTTCTCCGAGACGACCGGCTTGAAGATGACGTCACGCGGGTCGGTGAAGGGAACGCCACTCACTTGTCCGCCTCCTCGTCCGCGGTTTCGTCAGCCGGCTCCGCCTTGGGCTCGGCCGCCTTCTTCGCCGTGGCCTTCTTCGCCGCCGACTTCTTGGCCGGCGCCTTCTTGGCCGTCTTCGCCGCCTTGGCGGGCTTCGCCGACTCGTTGATCTCCGGCTCGTACCCGAGGAACTCCGCCAGGGCCGCCGAGGTGAACACCACGTCGTCGTTGACCAGCACGTCGTACGTGTTGAGCTGGTCGGCGACAAGCAGGTGTACCGACGGGACGTTGCGCAGGCTCTTCCAGCCCAGCTCGTCCTGCCGGCCGAGTACCACGAGTACCCGACGCGCCTCGGTGACCGCGGTCAGCGCCTGCAGGGCCGTCTTGGTGGACGGCGCCTCGCCGGTGACGACCGACTCCAGTACGTGGATCCGCCCGCCCCGGGCCCGATCGGAGAGGGCACCGCGCAGGGCGGCAGCCTTCATCTTCTTCGGGGTCCGCTGCGTGTAGTCCCGCGGTACCGGCCCGTGCACCACGCCACCACCGGTGAACTGCGGCGCGCGGGTCGAGCCCTGCCGGGCCCGGCCGGTGCCCTTCTGCCGGTACGGCTTCTTGCCACCGCCGGAGACCTCACCACGGGTCTTCGCCTTGTGCGTACCCTGCCGGGCTGCCGCCTGCTGCGCCACCACTACCTGGTGCATCAACGGCACATTGGCCTGTACGTCGAAGACCTCGGGCGGGAGCGCCACGGAGCCGGCGACCGCGCCATCAGAGCCGCGGAGCTCAACCTGCAGTTCCGCCTGTGCGCTCACTGGGCACCACCCTTCTGCGTCGGCGCCTTCACCGCGTCCCGGATGAGCACCAGCCCACCCTTGGGACCGGGCACCGCGCCCTTGACCAGGATCAGGTTGTTCTCCAGGTCCACCGCGTGCACGACCAGGTTCTGCACGGTGAACCGCGCACCACCCATCCGGCCCGCCATCTTCAGACCCTTGAACACCCGACCCGGCGTGGCACAGCCGCCGATCGAACCAGGCGACCGGTGCTTGCGCTCGACACCGTGCGAAGCCTTCAGGCCGTGGAAGCCGTGCCGCTTCATCACACCGGCGAAGCCCTTGCCCTTGGTCGTACCGGTCACGTCGACCGTCTGACCCGCCTCGAACACCTCGACCGTGACTTCCTGGCCGAGCGTGTACTCGCTGGCGTCGGTGGTCCGCAGTTCGACCAGGTGACGCCGCGGTGCGACGCCCGCCTTCGCGAAGTGGCCCGCTTCCGGCTTGGTCACCTTGCGCGGGTTCACCGAGCCGAAGGCCAGCTGGACCGCCGAGTACCCGTCCGGGTCACCGCTGCGGACCTGCGTGACGACACACGGGCCGGCCTGTACCACGGTCACCGGGACGACCCGGTTGTTCTCGTCCCAGACCTGGGTCATGCCGAGCTTGGCGCCCAGGATGCCCTTGACTTGCCTATCCATCGTCTCCGGTCCTACCTCTTCGATCCGGCCGTCTGACCACGCCCTGCGCCGCGCTGCCGACCAATCACAGCTTGATCTCGATGTCGACGCCGGCCGGCAGGTCGAGCCGCATCAGCGAATCGACCGTCTTCGGAGTCGGGTCGATGATGTCGATCAGGCGCTTGTGCGTGCGCATCTCGAAGTGCTCGCGCGAGTCCTTGTACTTGTGCGGCGAGCGGATCACGCAGAAGCGGTTGATCTCCGTGGGCAGCGGCACCGGCCCAGCGACCTGCGCGCCGGTCCGGGTCACCGTCTCGACGATCTTCCGAGCCGAAGAGTCGACGACCTCGTGGTCGTATGCCTTGAGCCGGATGCGGATCTTCTGTCCCGCCATGGGGCTTCTGTTTCCTTCTCTCGTGCCGCTGCTGGAGGACCGACCAGTCCCTGACGGAACTGTTCGACCCACTGGTCTTACGACCTCTTCCGACCCCCGCGGTCGGGCGTGTCGCCCCGCCTGACCAGGCTCCGCCCCGGATCACCGGATCGGGCTTGGTACTACGGAAGGTCGGGCGCCCTTACCGCATGCGGCTGGGCACCAAGCGAGGTGGCCGGGAGACCGAGCGAGCCGGTTCCCCAGCCACCTCGCGGACGCAACCTGTCCATTATGCCGTACGGGGTACGGCCAATGGAAATCGGCTACTTCAGGATCTTGGTAACCCGACCCGCACCGACGGTCCGGCCACCCTCGCGAATCGCGAAGCGGAGACCTTCCTCCATCGCGATCGGCTGGATCAGCTGGACAGTCATACCGGTGTTGTCACCGGGCATGACCATCTCGGTGCCCTCGGGCAGCGTCACCACACCGGTCACATCCGTGGTACGGAAGTAGAACTGCGGCCGGTAGTTGTCGAAGAACGGGGTGTGCCGGCCGCCCTCTTCCTTGGACAGCACGTACACCGTCGCCTCGAACTCGGTGTGCGGCGTGATCGAGCCGGGCTTGACCACGACCTGGCCACGCTCGACATCCTCACGCTTCACACCACGCAGCAGCAGACCGACGTTCTCACCGGCCCGCGCCTCGTCGAGGATCTTGCGGAACATCTCAACGCTGGTGACGGTGGTCTTCGTCGACTTCTCCTTGATGCCGACGATCTCCACCTCCTCCATCGGCTTGAGGATGCCACGCTCGGCCCGACCGGTGACCACGGTGCCACGACCGGAGATCGTGAACACGTCCTCGATCGGCATCAGGAACGCCTTGTCGACGTCACGCGCCGGCTCCGGGATCGCCTCGTCGACCGCGCTCATGAGCTCCATGAGCTTGTCGCCCCACTCGGCGTCACCCTCGAGCGCCTTGAGCGCGGAAACCCGCACGACCGGCAGGTCGTCACCCGGGTACTCCTGGCTCGACAGCAGCTCACGCACCTCGAGCTCGACCAGGTCGAGCAGCTCCTCGTCATCGACCATGTCGCTCTTGTTCAGCGCCACGACGATGTACGGCACACCAACCTGGCGGGCCAGCAGCACGTGCTCGCGGGTCTGCGGCATCGGGCCGTCGGTCGCCGAGACCACCAGGATCGCGCCGTCCATCTGCGCCGCACCGGTGATCATGTTCTTGATGTAGTCGGCGTGGCCGGGGCAGTCGACGTGCGCGTAGTGGCGCTTCTCGGTCTGGTACTCGACGTGCGCGATCGAGATTGTGATGCCGCGCGCCTTCTCCTCCGGCGCCTTGTCGATCTCGTCGAACGGCGTGTAAGGGTTCAGGTCCGGCATCTTGTCATGCAGAACCTTGGTAATGGCCGCGGTCAGCGTCGTCTTGCCGTGGTCAATATGACCAATGGTGCCGATGTTGACGTGCGGCTTAGTCCGCTCGAACTTCGCCTTCGCCACTGCTGTCCTCCTGGACTTTCTGGGTCTTGCGCGATTCTGGTCGGTCGTCCGGCGCGCGGCCGGCCGGTCTGCAATGGGCGGAGATTACTCTCCGTTCGCCCCAACGATGCTCATGACTCCACTTGTGCGGTGCTCACTCGCCCGTCGCTCGTTGCGATGTCGATGGCTTAGGCTCCGGACTCGCTCCGCTCCTCGCGGCTGCGCCGCTACGATGCTCACTCGCCCGTCGCTCTCGCGATGATCTCCTTGGCCACGTTGGTCGGCACCTCCGAGTAGGAGTCGAAGACCATCGTGTAGCTCGCCCGGCCTTGCGTCTTGGACCGCAGGTCGCCGACGTAGCCGAACATCTCACTCAGCGGAACCAGGGCCCGGACCACGCGGGAGCCACCGCGCTCCTCCATTGCCTGGATGGTGCCACGCCGCGAGTTCAGGTCGCCGATGACGTCGCCCATGTTCTCCTCGGGCGTCGCCACCTCGACCGACATGAGCGGCTCGAGCAGCACCGGGTCGGCCCGACGGGCCGCTTCCTTGAGCACCATCGAACCAGCGATCTTGAACGCCATTTCGGACGAGTCGACCTCGTGGTACTGGCCGTCGAGCAGGCTCAGCTTCAGTCCGACCAGCGGGTACGCGGCGAGCACGCCGTACTGCATGGCGTCCTGCGCACCGGCGTCCACCGAAGGGATGTACTCCTTCGGGATGCGGCCACCGGTCACCTTGTTGTCGAACTCGTACGTCGGGCCGTCGCTGGTCAGCGGCAGCGGCTCGAGCGAGACGATCACCTTCGCGTACTGCCCGGAGCCACCGGTCTGCTTCTTGTGCACGTACTCGATCTTGTCCACCTTGCGGCGGATGGTCTCGCGGTACGCCACCTGCGGCTTGCCGATGTTGGCCTCGACCTTGAACTCCCGGCGCATCCGGTCGACCAGCACCTCGAGGTGCAGTTCGCCCATGCCCCGGATGATGGTCTGGCCGGTCTCCTCGTCGTTCTTGACCTGGAACGTCGGGTCTTCCTCGGCGAGCTTCTGGATGGCCGTGGACAACTTCTCCTGGTCGGCCTTGCTCTTCGGCTCGATGGCCACCGAGATGACCGGGTCGGGGAAGGTCATCGACTCCAGGATCACCGGGTTCGCCGGATCGCACAGGGTGTCGCCGGTGGTGGTCTGCTTGAGCCCCTGTACCGCGACGATGTCGCCGGCCTGGGCGATCGGCCGCTCCGCACGCTTGTTCGCGTGCATCTGGAAGATCTTGCCGATCCGCTCCTTGCGGTCCTTGGTGGAGTTCACCACCGGGGAACCGGACTCCATCCGCCCGGAGTACACCCGGACGTAGGTGAGCTTGCCGAGGTGCGGGTCGGTCTGGATCTTGAACGCCAGCGCGGAGAACGGCTCGGCGACCTTCGGGTACCGCAGGATCGGGGTCTCCCCGTCGGTCGCGGTGCCCTCGACCGGCGGCAGCTCGAGCGGGCTCGGCAGGAAGTCGACCACGGCGTCGAGCATGGGCTGTACGCCCTTGTTCTTGAACGCCGAGCCGGCCAGCACCGGGTTGACCTTGTTCGCGATCGTGGCGCGACGGATGCCGGCCTTGATCTCCGCCTCGGACAGGTGCTCGCCGTCGAGGTACTTCTCCATCACCGCGTCGTCGTTGTCGGCGAGGGTCTCGAGAAGCTTCTCCCGGTACTCGTTCGCCTGGTCGACGAGGTCGGCCGGGATCTCCTCGACCGCGTAGTCCTCACCCTTGGCGGTCTCGCCGCGCCAGGTCAGGGCCCGCATGCCGATGACGTCCACCACGCCGATGAAGCTGGCCTCGTTGCCGATCGGCAGCTGCAGTACCAGCGGGGTAGCGCCGAGCCGGTCGACCATCATGTCGACGCAGCGGAAGAAGTCCGCCCCGGTCCGGTCGAGCTTGTTGACGAAGCACATCCGGGGTACGCCGTACTTCTCCGCCTGCCGCCAGACCTGCTCGGTCTGCGGCTCTACGCCGGCGACACCGTCGTACACCGCGATCGCACCATCGAGCACCCGCAGGTTGCGTTCCACCTCGACGGTGAAGTCGACGTGACCCGGGGTGTCGATGATCTGGATCTCGTGGTCTTTCCACTCACACTTCGTTGCCGCCGAAGTGATCGTGATACCACGCTCCTGCTCCTGCTCCATCCAGTCCATGACGGCAGCGCCCTCGTGGACCTCACCGATCTTGTACGTGATGCCGGTGTAGAACAGGATGCGCTCGGTGGTCGTCGTCTTACCGGCATCGATGTGGGCCATGATGCCGATGTTGCGCAGCCTGGCCAGCGCGGCGTCTGCGTTTGCCACTGCTACCTACTTCTCTACTCGTCTCGTCTCGATGCGCACCGTTGCGCAGCGGACGCTCGTGGAACGTCCCTACCAGCGGTAGTGCGCGAAGGCCTTGTTGGACTCCGCCATCTTGTGCGTGTCCTCACGGCGCTTGACCGCCGCACCCAGGCCGTTGCTGGCGTCGAGCAGCTCGTTCATGAGCCGCTCCATCATCGTCTTCTCCCGGCGCGCCTTGGAGTACTGCACCAGCCAGCGCATACCCAAGGTGGTCGCGCGGGACGGGCGTACCTCGACCGGCACCTGGTACGTGGCGCCACCAACCCGGCGGCTGCGCACCTCAAGGGTGGGCTTCACGTTGTCCAGCGCGCGCTTGAGCGTGACCACGGGATCGGTGTTGCTCTTCTCCCGGCAGCCCTCAAGGGCCTGGTACACCAGGCGCTCGGCCAACTGACGCTTGCCACGCATCAGCACCTTGTTGATCAGCTGAGTGACCAGCACCGAGTTGTACACCGGATCCGCGGTGAGCGGCCGGCGCGGAGCGGGGCCCTTACGCGGCATGTCAGCTCTTCTCCCTCTTAGCGCCGTAGCGACTGCGCGCCTGCTTGCGGTTGCGGACGCCCTGGGTGTCCAGCGAGCCGCGGATGATCTTGTATCGTACGCCGGGCAGGTCCTTCACCCGACCGCCACGAACCAGCACGATCGAGTGTTCCTGCAGGTTGTGCCCGACGCCGGGGATGTAGGCGGTCACCTCGATGCCGCTGGTCAGCCGAACCCGGGCCACCTTGCGCAGCGCCGAGTTGGGCTTCTTCGGCGTGGTGGTGTACACGCGAGTACACACGCCGCGCCGCTGCGGGCTTCCCTTCAGCGCCGGCGTCTTGGTCTTGCTCGTCTTCGCCTGACGGCCCTTGCGGACCAACTGCTGAATCGTGGGCACCGGGTCTGCCGCTCCCTTCGGCCCGCCGTAGTGGGCCGCCGTATCCGTTTCTCGTCGTGCGATCTGGTGCTCTTGGGTCGTGCCTGGTGTTGCTCTTGTCCGCTGGCCGAGAAGTCCGGCAGCGCCGCCGATGGCTAGCGCCGTCGACCGGGCATCCGGCCCCCGCGGTCGGGCGTGTCGCCCGCACGGAGCCCCACACGACGTGCCGGTGGGGTTTGTCGTTGCGATGAGCCCGACGGCACCACCGGACCAGATCCGGCAGCCACCAACGTCGCGGCGCACACACTAGCGCCTGGGCATAGCCCAGGCACGAAGGAAGAGATTACCCATGACGCCGGCTGAGGTCAAAACGGAACTGCTTCGACCACCTCGTCGTGGTGCGACTCCCTTCCGGTCAAGAGTACCCGCCGCCCAGGTCGAGGCGTCACTGGGATGCGTTGCTCAGCACCCATGCGCCGTAAATCACGCCAACCACGCCCAACAGGACGGCCAGCAGTACGGCGATCCCACCGGTGATCATGCCACTGAGTGCCATGCCGTTGCCGGCGAGTTCACCGTTCGCGGCGCGAACCTGCCGGCGTCCGAGCCCGCCGAGCACCAGCGCGGCCACTCCACCGAGCCCGCCGAGTACCGCGAAGGGTACGAAACAGCAGGCCAGCAACGCCGTGACGATCGAAGCGGTGCCGGTGATCATCGACCCGACGGCGAGGCCGGAGCTCGTCGGCTTCAGCCGCGGGTACGTAACGCCGTACTGGGGTGCTCCGGACTGCTGCGGATACCCACCGGCGGTGGGGCGGTAGGCGGGCGGCTGCTGACCGTACCCGCCGGGCTGGCCGTATCCGCCAGGCTGACCCACCTGGCCGTAGCCACTCTGGGGGTGACCGGCCGGTCCATAGCCAGCAGGTCCGTAGCCGGATTGTTGTGGAGAACCGGCGGGACGGGGGTATCCGGCCGACTGCGGCTGACCGGGATAGGCCGGCCGGACCGGATAGCCCTGCGGTCCAGCGGGCGAAGCGTAGCCACCCGGCGGCATGTGAGCCGGCTTGCCCGAGGTCTGGACCGGCCCTCCGTAGCCGGCAGGCGGTCCAGTGGGCGCTCCGGCCGGCGTACCCCAGCCCGGCGCTCCCCCGGGCGCCGGAGCGCCACCGGCCCCGGCATTACTTGTCGGTCCGGCACCGCTCGTCGGGCCAGCACCGCTCGTTAGACCAGCACCGCTCGTCGGACCAGCACCGCTCGTTAGACCAGCACCGCTCGTCGGGCCGGGCCGGGCGGCTGCGCCGCTGACCGGTGTCTGCGGCTCGGTGGACGGCAGCGTGAACGTCGGCGGCGCCGGCGAGGTGGCCGGGGCCCCGGGCGCGGGTACCGCCTGGGTTTCGCTGTTGGCGTCGACCTCGGACCCCGGACCGGGTACGCCAGGCATCTGCAGGGTCCGGTCCGGCTGGTCCGCCGCCGCCGGTTCAGCGCCGGTCGGGCTCAGGTCCGCGTCATCCGGCTGGTCGGCCGCAGGTGGTTCAACCCGGGCCGGGCTCGGGTCCACATCCTCCTGTGGAGACTCGGAGCCGGCGGGCTGCTCAGGTTTGGCGCTGTCCGGCCCGGTGGACGCGGACGCACCGGCCGCGCTCTCGCCAGCCTGGTACGGCGGTCGCAGGTACTCGAGCTGCCCAGCCGAGCTGTCGGTCGTATCGGGCTGCTCGTCCCGATCCGCTTCACGACCGGACTGGTCGGACATCATGATCCTCCTCGGCTACGACCGGCCAATCCTGGCATGACGTCAACGGCGACCGTGGGCCACCCGGTCGGTCGACCAGCCGACTCACCCGACCGGGCCGGCTCAATGCAGCGGGTCGACTCAGTCCACCGGGCCGGCTCCAGTCCACCGGGCCGGCTCCAGTCCACCGGGCCGGCTCATCCGGCGGCCGCTCAGTCGACCGTGGGCGCGAAGTCCACGTCGCCGGCCGACCCGCCGTACCGGATCAGCGCCAGAACCGCCGCGGCGCCGATCGCCACGATCGCGATCACGACGGCCGCCAGGGCAAGCCGTACCCCCAGCCGGAGCCGACGACCGCCGGTCAGGAAGCCGCCGGCGGCGCGCAGCTCGGCTTCGGCCGTGCGAGCGAGCAGCAGCGCGACCGCCGCGGGGATGAGCCCGGCCACCACCGGGGCCGCGACCACCGCGACGAAGCCGAGTGCCATCACCGCGGTCGCCTTGGTGGACGGCGCCGGGTCGGGATCGAGTGGGTGTCGCTGGGGGGCCGTGGGTGCGAACCCGGGCATGCCGGCGGTGGCGAAGGTGACCGGCGGCGCCCAGCCCGGACCCGCCGGGCTACTGCCCGGCGCCGCGCCCGCGGCCGGAGACGGCTGTTCCCATCGCATCATCAAGACCCATCATGCCTGAGCGGTGCCGGCCGCCGTCGCGCACGGCTCCGCCGGCACACCGCGGCACGGAGCCCGGGAAACGTGGGAGGGGGCCGTTGCCGGCCCCCTCCCACGGGTGATGAACGTTTGGCCAGGTCAGCGGCCGAACGACCCCAAGTCGTAGTCGTCCAGCGGTACCGCCTGACCACTGCCGGTGCCGAACCCGTAGTCGGTGTCCGGGTAACCGGTCATCGAGTACACCCGGGCCTTCGCCTCCTCGGTCGGCTCCACCCGGATGTTGCGGTACCGGGAAATACCGGTACCCGCCGGGATGAGCTTTCCGATGATGACGTTCTCCTTCAGGCCGATGAGCGAGTCGCTCCGCGACTGGATGGCCGCGTCGGTAAGCACCCGGGTGGTCTCCTGGAAGCTTGCCGCCGACAGCCACGACTCGGTGGCCAGCGAGGCCTTGGTGATGCCCATGAGCACCGGCCGGCCGGACGCCGGCTCGCCGCCCTCGGACACGAGCCGCCGGTTCTCCCCCTCGAACTGCGCGCGGTCGACCAGCGACCCTGGCAGGAACTCGGTGGAGCCCGAATCGATCACGGTCACCCGCTTGAGCATCTGCCGGATGATGATCTCGATGTGCTTGTCGTGGATCAGCACACCCTGCGACCGGTACACATCCTGAACCTCGTTGGTGAGGTGCAGTTGTACCGCCCGCGGACCCAGTACCCGCAGCAGCTCGTGCGGGTCGATGGTGCCCTCGGTGAGCTTCTCGCCGACGCCCACGTGTCCGCCGTCGGTCACCCGCAGCCGTACCCGGCGCGGATCTTCTCGTACAGAACCTCGTCGCTGCCGTCGTCCGGCACGATGACGATCTTCCGTGCCTTCTCGCCGTCCTCGATCCGGATCCGGCCCGAGGTCTCGGCGATCGGCGTCTTGCCCTTCGGAATCCGGGCTTCGAAGATCTCCTGGACCCGGGGCAGACCCTGCGTGATGTCCTCACCGGCGACTCCACCGGTGTGGAACGTACGCATGGTCAGCTGGGTACCAGGCTCGCCGATCGACTGGGCGGCGATGATGCCGACCGCCTCGCCGACGTCCACCAGCTTGCCGGTCGGCAGCGACCGGCCGTAGCAGTGTGCGCAGACGCCGAGCTTGGACTCGCAGGTGAGCACGCTGCGCACCCGTACCGAGGTGACCCCGGCCGCGACCAGCCGGTCGACCAGCAGGCCGCCGACGTCGTCGTTGCGCTTGGCCACCAGCTCGCCGTCCTTGCCGTGGACATCCTCGGCAAGTGAACGGGCGAACACGCTGGTCTCGACGAACTCGTGCTTGACCAGCTGACCGTCGATCTCGGTGGCGACGGGCATCGGTACCGCCCGCTCGGAGCCGCAGTCCTCCTCACGGATGATGACGTCCTGCGACACGTCCACCAGCCGCCGGGTCAGGTACCCGGAGTCGGCCGTCCGCAGCGCGGTGTCGGCCAGACCCTTGCGGGCACCGTGCGTGGAGATGAAGTACTCCAGCACGGTCAGGCCCTCGCGGTAGCTGGACTTGATCGGGCGCGGGATGATCTCGCCCTTCGGGTTGGCCACCAGACCACGGATCGCGGAGATCTGCCGGAGCTGGAGCATGTTGCCGCGGGCGCCGGAGTGGATCATGACCCACAGCGGGTTCTCCTGCGGCAGCGCGTTCTCCAGGTCCTTGGCCACCTCGTTGGTCGCCTTGGTCCAGATCTCGATGAGCTCGCCGCGACGCTCCTCGGCGGTCATCAGACCACGCTGGTACTGCTTCTCGATCCGGTCCGCGTCCTTCTCGTACCGCTCCAGGATCTGCGTCTTGGTCGGCGGGTGGATGACGTCCTCGATCGCGATCGTCACCCCGGACCAGGTGGCCCAGTGGAACCCGGCCTCCTTCAACGCGTCCAGGGTGGCCGCCAGCAGGTCCTTCGGGTGCGACTCGGACAGCTCGTTGACGATTGCCGAGAGCTGCGACTTGCGCACCTCGTAGTTGACGAACCGGTAATTGACTGGCAGCGCCTCGTTGAACATGACCCGACCCAGCGACGTGTCGAGCGTCACCGCGTCACCCGGCTGCCAGTCCTCCGGCGACGTCCACGGCTCGGCGGACCCGTTGTCGACCCCGGTCACGCCGCGCATGCGTACCTTGATCGGCACCTGCAGGTCCAGCTCGCCGTTGTCGAACGCCATCCGCGCCTCGGCGTCGGACGAACACCCGGCCCTCGCCCTTGCCACCCGGCCGCATGTGGGTCAGGTGGTACAGCCCGATGATCATGTCCTGGGTGGGCATGGTCACCGGCCGGCCGTCGGCCGGCTTGAGGATGTTGTTGCTGGACAGCATGAGGATCCGCGCCTCGGCCTGCGCCTCGGCGGACAGCGGCACGTGTACCGCCATCTGGTCACCGTCGAAGTCGGCGTTGAACGCGGTACACACCAGCGGGTGGATCTGGATGGCCTTGCCCTCGACCAGTTGCGGCTCGAAGGCCTGGATGCCCAGCCGGTGCAGGGTCGGCGCCCGGTTGAGCAGTACCGGGTGCTCGCCGATGACCTCTTCCAGCACGTCCCACACGACCGGACGCGCCCGCTCCACCATGCGCTTCGCGCTCTTGATGTTCTGCGCATGGTTGAGGTCCACCAGCCGCTTCATCACGAACGGCTTGAACAGTTCCAGCGCCATCTGCTTGGGCAGGCCGCACTGGTGCAGCTTCAGCCGCGGGCCGACCACGATGACCGAACGGCCGGAGTAGTCGACGCGCTTGCCGAGCAGGTTCTGCCGGAACCGGCCCTGCTTGCCCTTGAGCATGTCGGACAGCGACTTGAGCGGCCGGTTACCGGGGCCGGTAACCGGACGTCCACGGCGGCCGTTGTCGAACAGCGCGTCGACGGCCTCCTGGAGCATCCGCTTCTCGTTGTTGACGATGATCTCGGGCGCGCCCAGGTCGATCAGGCGCTTGAGCCGGTTGTTCCGGTTGATCACCCGGCGGTACAGGTCGTTCAGGTCGCTGGTCGCGAACCGGCCACCATCGAGCTGCACCATCGGCCGCAGGTCCGGCGGGATCACCGGAATGCAGTCGAGCACCATGCCGAGCGGGCTGTTGCGGGTGTTCAGGAACGCCGCGACCACCTTCAGCCGCTTGAGCGCCCGGATCTTCCGCTGGCCCTTGCCGCTGCGGATGGTCTCCCGCAGCGAGTCGGCCTCGGCGTCCAGCTGCAGGTTCGCCAGCAACGCCTTGATCGCCTCGGCACCCATGGCACCGGTGAAGTACTCCTCGTACCGGTCGCGCAGCTCGCGGTAGAGCAACTCGTCCGGGACGAGCTGCTTGGGCTCGAGCTTGCGGAAGGTGTCGACCACCTCTTCGAGACGGTCGATCTCGCGCTGCGCCCGGTCCCGCATCTGGCGCATCTCGCGCTCGCCGGACTCCTTCACCTTGCGGCGGACATCGCTCTTCGCGCCCTCGGCCTCGAGCTCGGCCAGATCGGCTTCGAGCTTCTTGGCCCGCGCCCAGGTCGGCGTCCCGCCGGTTCTCCGGCTGCCGCTTCTCCGCCGACATCTCGTTCTCGATGGTCGACAGATCCCGGTGCCGTGCGTCCTTGTCCACGCGGTGATCACGTACGCGGCGAAATAGATGATCTTCTCGAGGTCCTTCGGCGCGATGTCCAGCAGGTACCCCAGCCGGCTGGGCACGCCCTTGAAGTACCAGATGTGGGTCACCGGAGCGGCCAGCTCGATGTGCCCCATCCGCTCCCGCCGTACCTTGGCGCGAGTCACCTCGACGCCACAGCGCTCACAGATGATGCCCTTGAACCGGACCCGCTTGTACTTGCCGCAGTAGCACTCCCAGTCGCGGGTGGGACCGAAGATCTTCTCGCAGAAGAGCCCGTCCTTCTCCGGCTTGAGAGTGCGGTAGTTGATGGTCTCGGGCTTCTTGACCTCACCGTGCGACCACTGCCGGATGTCGTCGGCGGTCGCCAGCCCGATCCGTAGCTCGTCGAAGAAGTTCACGTCGAGCACTTGGTGTATTCCCTTTGGGTCAGCCGCCCGGGAGCCGGCTAGGTGGTGTCGCGGCGGCTTGACGGCTGTGGTGAGCGGCGCGACCGCGCCGCCCACCACGGGTCGCCTCAGACCTCTTCCACGCTGCTCGGCTCGCGCCGGGACAGATCGATCCCCAGCTCTTCCGCGGCGCGGAACACTTCGTCGTCGGTCTCCTTCATCTCGAGCGTGACGCCGTCGCTGGACAACACCTCGACGTTGAGGCACAGCGACTGCAGCTCTTTCAGCAGAACCTTGAACGACTCCGGGATACCGGGCTCGGGGATGTTCTCGCCCTTGACGATCGCCTCGTACACCTTGACCCGGCCGAGTACGTCGTCGGACTTGATGGTCAGCAGTTCCTGCAGCGCGTACGCGGCGCCGTAGGCCTGCATCGCCCAGCACTCCATCTCACCGAACCGCTGGCCACCGAACTGGGCCTTACCGCCCAGCGGCTGCTGCGTGATCATGGAGTACGGACCGGTCGATCGTGCGTGGATCTTGTCGTCCACCAGGTGATTGAGCTTCAGGATGTAGATGTAGCCGACCGAGATCGGGTCCGGGAAGGGCTCACCGGTACGGCCGTCCAGCAGCCGCGCCTTGCCCTGCCCGCCGACCAGCTGCTTGCCGTCCCGGTCCGGGAGCGAGGCGTCCAGCAGGCCGATGATCTCGTCCTCCTTGGCCCCGTCGAAGACCGGTGTGGCCACATTGCTGTCCGGGTCGGCGGAGTCCGCTCCGATCGCCTTCAGCGACTTCTTCCAGGGAGTGTCCTCGCCGGAGATCTTCCAGCCGGTCTTGGCCACCCACCCGAGGTGGGTCTCCAGCACCTGGCCGACGTTCATCCGGCTTGGTACACCCAGCGGGTTCAGCACGATGTCGACCGGCGTGCCGTCCTCGAGGAACGGCATGTCCTCGGCGGGCAGGATCTTGGAGATCACACCCTTGTTGCCGTGCCGGCCGGCGAGCTTGTCGCCGTCCTGGATCTTCCGCTTCTGGGCCACGTACACCCGGACCAGCTCGTTCACCCCCGGGGACAGCTCGTCGCCGTCCTCCCGGCTGAACGTGCGGACCCCGATCACGGTGCCGTACTCGCCGTGCGGCACCTTGAGCGAGGTGTCGCGGACCTCGCGCGCCTTCTCGCCGAAGATCGCGCGGAGCAGCCGCTCCTCCGGGGTCAGCTCGGTCTCACCCTTGGGAGTGACCTTGCCGACCAGGATGTCACCGGGCTGTACCTCGGCGCCGATCCGGATGATGCCCCGCTCGTCGAGATCGGCCAGCATCTCCTCGGACACGTTCGGGATGTCCCGGGTGATCTCCTCCGGACCCAGCTTGGTGTCCCGGGCGTCGACTTCGTGCTCCTCGATATGTACCGAGCTCAGCACGTCGTTCTGCACCAGGCGCTGGGAGAGGATGATCGCGTCCTCGTAGTTGTGCCCCTCCCACGGCATGAAGGCGACCAGCAGGTTGCGGCCGAGCGCCATCTCGCCGTCGTCGGTACACGGGCCGTCCGCGATGACCTGGCCGGCCTCGACCCGGTCACCCTCGTTCACCACCGGCTTCTGGTTGACGCAGGTACCGGCGTTGGAGCGGCGGAACTTGTGCAGCAGGTAGGTCCGGCGGTGGCCGTCGTCCTGGTGCACGGTCACGTAGTCCGCACACATGTCCTCGACCACGCCCGGCGACTCGGCGACCACCACGTCACCGGCGTCCACCGCGGCGCGGTACTCCATACCGGTACCAACGAGCGGCGACTCACTGCGCAACAGCGGCACCGCCTGGCGCTGCATGTTCGCGCCCATGAGCGCCCGGTTGGCGTCGTCGTGCTCGAGGAACGGGATCATCGCGGTCGCGACCGACACCATCTGCCGCGGCGAGACGTCCATGTAGTCCACCGCGTCCGGCGCGACGTAGTCGACCTCGCCACCCTTGCGGCGTACCAGAATCCGGTCGTCGGCGAACCGGCCGTCGGCCCGCAGCGGCGTGTTGGCCTGGGCGATGACGTGCCGGTCCTCCTCATCCGCCGTCAGGTAGTGGATGTCGTCGGTGGCCTGGCCGTTCTCCACCCGGCGGTACGGCGTCTCGATGAAGCCGAACGGGTTGACCCGGGCGAACGTGGACAGGGCGCCGATCAGACCGATGTTCGGGCCTTCCGGCGTCTCGATCGGGCACATCCGGCCGTAGTGCGACGGGTGTACGTCCCGAACCTCGAAGCCGGCCCGCTCCCGGGACAGACCGCCCGGGCCGAGCGCGGAGAGCCGGCGCCGGTGGGTCAGGCCCGCCAGCGGGTTGGTCTGGTCCATGAACTGGGACAGCTGGGACGTACCGAAGAACTCCTTGATCGCCGCCACCACCGGGCGGATGTTGATCAGGGTCTGCGGCGTGATCGCCTCGACGTCCTGAGTGGTCATCCGCTCGCGGACGACCCGCTCCATCCGGGACAGGCCGACCCGGATCTGGTTCTGGATCAGCTCGCCGACCGTACGCAGCCGGCGGTTGCCGAAGTGGTCGATATCGTCCGGCTCGTACCCGGGCTCACCGGTGTGCAGCTTGCACAGGTACTCGATGGTGGCCGCGAGATCCGACTCGGTCAGTACACCGGTCGGGATCGACTCGTTGACCTCGAGCTTCTTGTTCACCTTGTACCGGCCGACCTTCGCCAGGTCGTACCGCTTCGGGTTGAAGAAGAGGTTCTCGAGCAGCGTCTGGGCGTTCTCGCGGGTCGGCGGCTCGCCCGGCCGCAGCTTGCGGTAGATGTCGAGCAGCGCCTCGTCCTGGCCGGCGATGTGGTCCTTCTCGAGAGTGGTCATGACCATCTCGGACCAGCCGAACCGCTCCCGGATCGCGTCCGCGCTCCAGCCGATCGCCTTGAGCAGGACCGTGACGGCCTGCCGACGCTTGCGGTCGATGCGGACACCGATGGTGTCGCGCTTGTCGATGTCGAACTCGAGCCAGGCTCCCCGGCTCGGGATCACCCGGACGTTGGTGACGTCCCGGTCGGACGTCTTGTCCGGCTGCTTGTCGAAGTACACCCCTGGGGAGCGGACAAGCTGGGACACCACGACGCGCTCGGTGCCGTTGATCACGAACGTGCCCTTGTTGGTCATCATCGGGAAGTCACCCATGAACACCGTCTGGCTCTTGATCTCGCCGGTGGTGTGGTTGGTGAACTCCGCCGTGACGAACAGCGGGGCGCAGTACGTGAGGTCCTTCTCCTTGCACTCCTCGATCGGGGCCTTGACCTCGTCGAATCGCGGGTTGGAGAAGGACAGCGACATGGTGCCGGAAAAGTCCTCGATGGGACTGATCTCTTCGAGAATTTCGGCGAGACCGCTGCGCGCGTTCGGATCGTCAGCGAGCCGTTCACGCCAGGACTCGTTGCCGACCAACCAGTCGAACGAGTCGGTCTGCAGGGCTAGAAGATTCGGGACCTCAAGATGTTCGGTAATCCTGCCGAAAGACAATCGGCGAGGTGCGTAGTTGCTTGTAGACAAGCTGGTCTTCGCAGGGCGGGAAGCTGCCAAGATGCGTCCTTCCGAGGACCTGTCAGCGACGGCCGTTACGCGCGCACCCCGAACGGCTCACCACAAATCGGCCAAAAGACCACGGGCATGCCGTGACGATCGGATAATCCGGGCGAGTGCAGTGTCGGAAGGCAGCGCAAACTAGCAGTGTAGCCGAAGGGCTCACCGCTGTCGAGGCCACCACCGCACGGTGCCTACACCGGAGGTCTCGGTGGGCACCGGCCGGCTGGCCGTCGCATGCGCGGGAGGCGACTGGCATTTAGCGTGCCTGGCGTCACGCGGAGTCGTCAAGAGGTGGCAGCGGACTCTTGATGGGCAATATGTAGCTTCGTGCCTTGTTTGCCCGACGGTTACCGCTAGGAACCGGCTGTTCGTACTACGGAAGCCCTGGTCAGACATACGACAAGCGCGCTGGTACGGACCTCGGACGGCTCGCCCGGCGGCTTTGCGGCCCAGCCGGCGGTCAGCTCTGCTGGGTGGCCGAGCAGGTGGGTGCCCGGTCAGGTGGATGCCCGGTCAGGTGGATGGCCGGTCAGGTGGGTGCCCGGTCAGGTGGATGCCCGGTCAGGTGGATGCCCGGTCAGGTGGATGCCCGGTCAGGTGGATGCCCGGTCAGGTGGATGCCCGGTCAGGTGGATGCCCGGTCAGGTGGATGCCCGGTCAGGTGGATGCCCGGTCAGGTGGGCACTCGGTCAGACGGCCAGGGCCTTGCTGACCTTCCAGTCCGCGCCGGAGCGGTTCATGGTCAGCAGCACCCGGTTCTGGTCCACCTTCTCGCCGGTGATGTTGACGTTCCGCCGGAACTGGTTCACGTACAACAGCACCACGACCTGGTCCGGGCCGGCTTCCAGCACGCTCGCCGCCGGTACGGTCGCCCGCACCACGGCCTGCTCCTTCACCGCGGTCGCCTTGAGATCGTGGGTGGTCTGCGCGTACTCCTTGCTGAACGAGCCGGTCGCGTAGGTACGGCCGTTGCTCACGCTCTGGTCGAACGTGCGGTAGTCGTACGAGAAGATCGCCTGCGCGGCCGCGGTCGCCGCCGAGACCGCGTCCCGGCGCGCGTCGTCGGTCCGGTCGTTGTGCCGGGCACCGAGCCAGGCGACCCCCGTGAGCTGCAGGCTCACCAGCAACGCGGCCGCGAGGAAGATCGTCGTCAGCCACCCGGACCAGCCACCGCGTCGACGCTTCCGGCCCGGCTTCACCTTCCCGCGATCCCGGTCCGCGGTCGCTCGTCCGGGACGGGCGGTCTGCGCGCCGGCGCGGGCACCGGGCCGCCCGGGTGGGCGTACCTGCGGCCGGGTACGGGTGCTCCGCGCGGTCGTACCGGTCGACGCTTCCGGGCTGGCGTCCGGCGCGGCGTCCGCGACCTCGGGGTCCTCGGCAGCGGTACCGGGCGAACTGGTTACCTCTCGCGCCCCGGCCGCAGGACGCGCCCGGGACCGGCCACCGGGCCCCGGGCGGGGGCGGCGTGGTGGCGGCTGACGCTCAACATCCGTGCTGCCAGCGGCATCATCGGTACTGGTAGCGGCGCCATCAAGGCTGGTGGCGGCGTCATCCGGCCAAGCCTCGGAGGCGTCCTCGCGGGATCCGTGGCGCTCGGCGTCCGGCTCGGATCCGGACTCGCGGGGCGCCTCTACGCCGGGCTCGGGCACGGTCGGTTGCGCCGGGTCCCAGGTCAGGTCGGCGTCATCATCGGCCTGCCACATCGGGTCGCCAGCCTCGCCAGCGGCCGCAGGTCCGCGGTTCTTGCCGCGCAGCCCGCGCGGCACGAATCGGGGCATGTCTACCTCTCCTCGTCCCGGACCGGCTCAGCCGACGAACACCAGTCGCGATACCAGCCAGTGCTCCTGCTTGTCGCGCGCCATGTCGACCTGGATCCGGTAGTGCGACAACCGGCCATCGGGCGAACGCGCGTTCCGTACCGTCGCGTCCATCGCCACCAGCACGGTCGCCGAATCGCTGTCACCGGTGACGTACCCGGCGTAGAGCACCTTGGCCCTGGAGGTGACCTTGTTCTCCACCACGGTTGTCTTGACCTGCTGCATGCCGCGGCCGAACTCGTTGTGGAAGTCCCCGGTCGAGCCATCGAGCACCCGCTGCATGTCCCGGTCGACACTGCCCGCGCTGATCGACATGAAGTTCACCACGGTCTGCCGAGCGGCAGCGACCGCCTCGTCGCGCGCCTGGGAGACCTGCCGCTCCTGGTACCACTGCCACCCGTAGGTACCGGCGATGGCCAGGCCGGCGATGATCAGCACCACCAGGGTGAGGTTCAGCCCCAGCCAGAACCGGGGCCGGCCGGTGACGCGGCGCACGCGCGACGTACTGCTCGTCATGCCTACCTTCTACCTTGTGGCCATGGGTTTCGCGCGACCGGTACCCCCGAAGGTGGCCCCAGTGCCCTCGGAGATGGTCCAGGACGCGCTTACGGCTCCAGCCCGGCGAGTAGCAACTGCTTCCAGGACTGGTCGCCGGCCAACTGGTACTGCCCGCCGGTGCCACCGAACTGCAGCGGCATGCCGTCCGGTCCGATCACCAGTCCGGTGGACGGGTCGAACCCGGCGACCGCGGACTGGCTGGCCTGGGGCCGGCTGGCCGCGTTCGAGTGGCTGGGCGAGCTCCCGACGGGGGTACTGCCCTCCGGCGCCGGCCTGATCTCCTGGCCGCCCGGCCGCGGGGCATTGTCCTCGCCACGCACGCTCGAGCCCTGGGCGTGCTCGGCGCTCGTGCACTCCAGGTTCTGGCCGTTACGCGCGTACTGGCACGGCGGCGGGTCGTCCAGGTTGACCACCAGACCGAAATGCGCCGTGTTGTCGCCGTTGCCGGGTACCACCGTGAATCCGCCGGCCACCACCGCCGGGTACGTCACCAGGATCTGTTCCACCCCGTCGAGCCGGCGGGTGCCGATACCGCTCACGGTGATGAGGTTGCCCAGCAGCATGCCGATCGTCGGGTCCAGGTCCCGGAGCAGCCCGACCACCTCGTTGGTGGCCGGCGGTCCGTCGACCAGCACCTTGCGCAGGTCCGGATCCGAGGTACGGAGGGTGGTGGTGAGCTTGGCCAGCGAGTTCGCCCACTCGCGGATGTCGTTGCCGCTCAACTGCTGGGTGATCAGCACGGTACGACCGTCCTGCAGCAACTTCACGGTCTGCGGAAGGTACCGGTCCGCCTCGTCGAGCAGCGTGCCACTGGAGTCCAGGATGGTCTGCAGGGCGGTTTCGCTGCCCTCGAACGCCTTGCCCAGCTCGTCGATCACCACGTTGACGTCCTTGACGTCGACCGACGCGACGAGCTTGTCCAGGTTGATCAGCAGCGTCTCGACCGGCAGCGGCGTGCCGGTACGGCTGGCCGGGATCACGTCGCCGGCCTTCAGGTACGGCCCGGAGTCGGTGTTCGGCCGGAGGTCGACGTACTGCTCGCCGACCGCGGAGCGGTTACTCACCACGGCGCGCAGATCCTTCGGGATCCTGGTGTCGCCCTCGATCCGCAGGTCGACCCGTACCCGCTTGTCGGTCAGGCTGACCCGTTCGACCTTGCCGACCGGGACACCGCGGTAGCTGACCGACGCGTTGCGGAAGATGCCGCCGGCGGTGTTGAAGTCGGCGCTGATCGTGTAGTTGTCGCCGAAGATCTTCTCGCCGAAGCCCACGTACCGGAAGCCGACGTACGCCACCCCGAGAAGGCTGACCAGGATGAAGGCCAGCACCTTGACCTTGGTCCCACGAGTGATCATCGGGCGAGGCCTCCCAGCAGCAGATCGACGAGCCCGCCCTGCTGGGCGTTCGCTTCTCCCGGCGGCAACGGCTTGCCGTCCGGTCCGACCGGCGCGGTCGGCCCGGTGAGCGACGGCGGGACGGTGACCACCTTGCCCGGGTCGCCGGTCGGCGGAGCCTGCACGTCCGGTTTGGTCAGCAGGTTGGCCAGGATCGTGGTCACATCCAGATCCACGCTGACGTGCAGGTTGACGTAGTCGCCCACGATCGCGTTCGTGACGTTGGGCGGGAACGGGTACGTGAGCAGCAGATCCATCGACTTCGGCAGGTTGTCGCCGGCGCGTACCAGCTGGGTCAGGATCGGCTGCAGGGACTGGAGGTTGGCGACCAGGTCGTCCCGGCTCTGCTCGATCACGCGGGTACCGACGTCCCCGAGCCGGCTCAGCGCCTTCAACATCGCGACGAGCTGTTGACGCTGGTCGGAGAGGACCCGAAGGCCCGGGCCCAGCGCGTCGACCGCGTTCGCGACCGTGGTGCGCTGCTCGGCGAGCTGCGCGGACAACCGGTCCAGCGCCTCCAGCGCGGCGATGATGTCCTGCTTCTGGTCGTCCAGCCCGCCGATGAACGCGTCCAACTGGTGGAGCGCGTCCTTCGCCTGCGACTCGCGCCCGGTGAACGCCTTGGCCAGCTCGGCGTTGATCGTGCGCAGCTGCGGCAGCCCACCACCGTTGAGCAGCAGGGCGAACGCCGACAGCACCTCTTCCACCTCGGCGTTGCGCTTGGTCCGGGACAACGGAATCACGTCACCGTTGGACAACCGGCCGCTGCTCTTGCCTTCGGTCGGCGCGGCGAGCTGGACGAACTTCTCGCCGAGCAGGCTGGTCTGGCGGATCGCCGCGGTCGCGTTGTCCGGCAGCTTCACGTTGTCGCGCACGCTGACCTGGACCCGCGCGGTCCAACCCGACAACCGGATCTTCTGCACGGTACCGACGGTCACGTCGTTGACCTTGACCGCGGACTGCGGCACCAGGTCGAGTACGTCGGAGAACTCGATCGTCACGTGGTAGGCGTCGTCGCCGGTGGCCACCCCACCGGGCAGGGGCACCCCGTACAACCCCTGTGAGCTGCAGCCGGCCAGCGCCGCGATCGCGGTGAACAGCACCGCGACCCGACCCAGCGGGTGGCTGGCCAGGACTCTGGTCACGAAGCCGGTCACCGGCCACCTCGCAGGATGCCGCCGAGAGTGAGATCACTGCCCTGCATCTCGCCGGTCGGCGAGGTGGGCGCCCCGCCCTGCGCCGACGGCCCCGGGTTCGGAGTACTGCCGGACGGGTTGAGCAGGTCGCCGAGGTTGGCGCCGGGGATCTTGCCGGCGAGCAGCTTGCTCAGCTCGCTGGTGAGCGGCTGGCCCACCTTGTTGAGCAGCTGGGCGAGGGAGAAACACGCCTGCGGTACCTGCTGGGCGGGCACCAGATGGACCAGCATCGAGCAGACGAAACTCGCCGGATCGTACGCACCGAGCACGTCGTCGCGGGTGTCCAGCGTGCCGGACCGCGGGTTGTACGCGAGGTTCAGGTTGCTCAGCGCGAGCGGCGCCACGTCGAGCGTGTCGATGAGCGCCTTCTGCTGCCGGACCAGTACGCCGGTGATGTCGGTGAGCGCCTCCACATTGGACTTCAGCGCGTCCCGGTTGTTCCTGACGAACGTGGTGACCTGCGAGAGCGCGACCGCCAGGTTACGCAGCGCCGCGGCGAGTTCTTCCCGCTCGCCGGCCAGTTGCGTGGACACCGTGGCCAACTGGTCGTTGAACTCGCGTACCGCCGAGTCGCTCTCGGCCAGCGCGGTGGTGAACTTCTGCAGGTTCACCACGGTGCCGAACAGGTCGCCCCGGCCGTCGGACAGGGTCTGCATCGCGTCGGCGAGGTCGACCAGGGTCGCGTGCAGGTTGGCGCCGTTGCCGTCGAGGTTCTTCGCACCGGTGTTGATCAGCCGGGACAGCGCGCCGTCACTGTTCGCGCCCTCCGGCCCGAGCGCGGTGTTGAGGTTGTCCAGCGCGGTGTACACGTCGTCCAACTCCAACGGCGCGACCGTCCGCGCCGGCGGCAGGTCCGCGCCGTCGGCGAGGGTCGGCCCGCCCTTGTACACCGGGGAGAGCTGGATGTACCGGTCGCTCACCACGCTCGGCGGGATGACAACCGCCTTGGCGTCGGCCGGGATGTCGTACTTGTCGTCGTAGCGCATGCTCACCCGGACGGTCGTACCTTCCGGCTTGACCTCGGTGATCGTGCCGATCTTGACGCCCAGTACGCGCACGTCGGAACCCTCGTAGATGCCGACCGTACGGGTGAAGTGCGCGACCAGGGTGCGCTCCGAGCCGGACGGCCAGAACGCGATGTACGACGCGGTGGCGAGCACCACCACGAGCACGGCGAGCACCACCACGCCGAGTCGGGTACGGAGGAACTGTCGCATGTCGATCACCGCCCCCCGCTGGCCGAGGTACCGGCCGTGCAGCTCGGGTCGAGGGTGCCACCGGCCGAACTCCGCTTGCCGCCGCTCGCCGCTCCGGGCTTGTCGCCACCGGCCGGCTGCGCCGGCGGGGCCCCGGGCAGGTACGGCTGGAGCAGCCCGCACAGGTACGAGTCGAACCAGCGCCCGTTGCCGAGCACGTTGGCGAACGCCTTGATGAACGGCGACAGGTTGGTGATGGTCGCCTCGAGGTTGGTCCGGTTGCGCTGCAGGGTCGCCACCACGGCGCGCAACTGCTGCAACGCCGGGAGCAGCTGCTTGTTGTTGTCGACGACCAGCCCGGACAGCTGTCGGGCCAGGTCGCTGGTCGCGACCAGGAGTTCGTGGATCGCGTCGCGGCGCTTGCTGACCTCGTCCAACAGCAGGTTGCCGTCCGCGATGAGCTTGGTGAACTCCTCGTTCCGGTCGGCCAACACCTGGGTGACGCCGCGGGCGCGGGCGAGCAACTGCCGTAGCGCGTCATCCCGGCTGGCCACCGTGCGGGACAGCCGGGACAGCCCCTCCAGCGAGGACCGGACGTGCACCGGGGTGTCGGCGAACGTGGTGGACAGCGTGTCGAACGCCTGCGCCAACTGCTGTACGTCGATCTGGTCGGCGGTCTCGGCCAGCCCGTTCACGGCCTGTACGACATCGAACGGGGAGGCGGTCCGGGAGATCGGGATCTCGTCGTCCTCCTCCATCCGACCCGGACCGTCCGGCTCCAGGGCCAGGAACTTCTGCCCGAGCACGGTCTTGATCCGGATGGTCGCGGCCGTCTTCGTACCCAGTGCCACACCCGAGTCGACCTTGAACTCGACCTTGACGTGGTCGCGATCGAGGTCCACGGCGGTGACCTTGCCGACCTTCACGCCGGCCACCCGTACCTCGTTGGTCGGCACCAGACCGCTGGCGTCGGTGAACGCGGCCGAGTAGGCCGTACCGCCGCCGATCAACGGGAGATCGTCGATCCGGAACGCGGCAAGCAGGATCAGCACTATCAGCCCCAGGCTGACGGCACCGATGATCAACGGGTTGCGCTCCCGGAACGGCTTCACCGGCCACCTCCCGTCTTTCCGGTCGACGGTTTCGGCTTGGTCGGTGCCTTGCCGGCGGCGGTACCGCTCTGCTGGCAGCGCGCCTCACTGGAGTTGAACGTGCTCGGGCTGACCGGCCCCATGCCCGGCACCGTGACCTGCCCGTCGAAGTTGCACATGAAGAAGTTGAACCAGGAGCCGTACGCCGCGGTCCGGGCGAGTGCCGCGGTGCGGACCGGCAGCCGGGCGAGGGTTCCCTCGATCACCGAGGTGTTGGCGTTGAGGGTGGTCGCGAGCGTGCGCAGTTGCGCGATGTCGGCGCGCAGCGCCGGACGGGCGTCCCGGACCAGGCCAGCGGTCGCGTCGGCCAGGTCGGCGATGTTCTCCAGCGACTGGCCGATCGCGGTGCGGTCGGCGGCCAGCCCGGAGACGAAGCTCTGCAGCTGCTTGATCACTTCGGACAGCTGCCGGTCCCGCGCGTTCAGTGTGGCCAGTACGTCGTTCAGGTTGTCGATCACCCGACCGATCACCGCGTCCCGGTCGGCCAGCGCGTTGGTCAGCGACGCGGTGCGCTTGAGCAGGTCGGTGACCGTACCGCCCTCGCCCTGGAAGACCTGGATGATCTCGTACGCGAACTTGTTCACGTCCTCCGGCGTCAACGCGGTGAACAGCGGCCGGAAGCCGTTGAACAGGACGGTCAGGTCGAGTGACGGCTGGGTCTGCGAGATCGGGATGGTCGCGCCGGCGGGCAGTCGGGCCGCGCTGCCGGCCCCCTCGGTCAACGAGATGTACCGCTGGCCGACCAGGTTCCGGTACCGGATCTGCAGGTGCGCGGTGGCCGGCACGGGCACGTCCCGGTCGACGCCGAAGGCAACCTCGGCGGTCTTGTTGTGGACCAGCTTGACCTCGGTGACCTTGCCTACCTTCACCCCGGCGATCCGGACGTCGTCGCCGGCCAGCAGGCCGGTCACATCGGTGAACCGGGCCTTGTACTCGGTGTCCCGGCCGAAACCGAGCGCGCCGAGGGTCTGTGCCAGCAGGCCGGTCAGCACGATCGTGACCGCCGCGAAAATCAGCAGCTTGACCAGGGGCTTCATCACGCCCCGACCTTGGATGGCGCTCATGCCGGCACCTCGCTTCGCGTGGCACCGTCATGAAGCACGCGCACTCTGCGCTGAACGGTTCGCTCGCTGCGCTCGCTCACTGTGTACTCACCACCGCACCGCGCATCAGCGGTCCCCACATCATTCCGGCGAAGTCCGGGACCTCGGTGACGTTCTGACCGGTCGCCGCCGCGATCAACGGCTTCATGAACGCCTGCTCCTCAGCAGTACCGGCGTATCCCATGGTCGGGTCGAAAAGCACCTCGCTGGCCGGCCGGTTCTGGGTGCCTCCGCCCGGGGCGGTAGCGCCGGCCACCGGCACGGTCGGCAGGCTGCCCAGCGGCCCGCGAGCAGTGTTGTCGTAGTCGTATCCGTCGTTGAACTGCGACCCCGGATCTGGTATCGCCGGGTTCGGCAGGCCGTGGCAACTGGGGCCCCTCTTGTCCCCGTACACCGGCTCGTCCCCCTTGGAGAACTTGCCGTTGTCCCGGGTGATCTCCAGCGTGATGTGCAGCCGACCGGTGCCGAACGCGTCGGACAGCTGCGGCTGGTACTTGACCAGGCCGGCGAACAGGCACGGGTACTCCGGGCTGTACTCCGCGAGCAGTGCGAGCAGCGGCCGGCTGACCTGGCCGATCTGGATGATCCGGCCCTGGTGCCGGTCCACGAAGATGCGCGTGCTGTCGGCGAACTCGGTGGTGTTGACCAGGAACGAGCTGAGGTTCGCCTCCTGCTCGGCAACCGTGTTGGCGCTCACGGTGAGGTTGCGCAGCACGGTGAGCAGATCGGGCAGCGCCCCGTTGTAGATCGTGAGTACATCGGCCAGCCGCTGCATGTCCTCCTGCAACGTCGGCAGTTCCGGGTTGAGCCGCTTGAGGTACCGGTCCAGCGTCACCACGGTGCGCCCGACCTGATCGCCGCGCCCGTCCAGGGCGGTGGCCACCGCGCTGAGCGTGGCGGCGAGCTTGTCCGGCTTGATCGCACGCAGCAGCGGGAGGATGTCCTCGAGCACCCGCTCCAGCTCCACCGCGTCCTGCGTACGGTCCTGCTCGATGACCTTCCCGTCGCCGATCGGGCGGGCGGAGGCCTGTGCCGGCGGGACCAGCTCGACGTACTTCTCGCCGAACAGCGTCTTGGGCAGCAGCCGCGCGGTCACGTTGTCCGGGATCCGCCGCGCCGCGTCCGGCTGCAGCGCGAGCCCCATCGTGGCCCGCTCACCGTCCGCGCTGATGGACCGCACCTCGCCCACGAGCACGCCGCGCAGCTTCACGTCCGCACCGGTGTTGAGCTGCATGCCGGTGTGGTCGGCGTGCAGCACCACCCGTACCGCCGGGGTGAAGACCTTGTTGTAGACCGCGATGGACAGCGCGATCAGGCTGGCGAGCAGCGCGATGAAGACCAGCCCGAGCACTCGGGTCCTGGTCGCGGTGCCGATCCTGCTCATCGTCCGCCCGCTCATCCGGCGATCCGTACGGTCGTGGTGGCGCCCCAGATGGCGAGGCTGAGGAAGAAGTCGAAGACGTTGATCGCGACGATCGCGGTTCGTACCGCCCGCCCGACCGCCACGCCGACGCCGGCCGGGCCACCGGATGCGGTGTACCCGTAGTAGCAGTGGATCAAAACCACCACGACGCTGAACACGAGCACCTTGAAGAACGACCAGAGCACGTCACTGGGCGGTAGGAACAGGTGGAAGTAGTAGTCGTACGTGCCGGCCGACTGTCCGAAGTAGACGATCGCCATCATGCGGGTGGCGAGATAGCTGGAGAGCAGGCCGATCACGTACAGCGGGACAACCGCGACGAAGCCGGCGATCATCCGGGTGGTGACCAGGTACGGCAGGGACGGCAGCCCCATCACCTCGAGCGCGTCGACTTCCTCGTTGATCCGCATCGCGCCGAGTTGCGCGGTGAAGCCGCAGCCGACCGTGGCGGACAGCGCCAGTCCGGCGACCAGCGGGGAGATCTCGCGGGTGTTGAAGTACGCCGAGATGAACCCGGTGAAGGCACTCGAGCCGATCTGGTTGAGCGCCTGATAACCCTGCAGGCCGACCTCGGTACCGGTGAAGAAGGTCATGAACAGGATCACGCCGACGGTACCGCCGATGACGGCGAGCGCGCCCGAGCCGAAGCTGACCTCGGCCAGCAGCCGCAGCACCTCTTTCTTGTAGCGCCGCAGCGTACGCGGGGTCCAG
This sequence comes from uncultured Actinomycetota bacterium, assembly GCA_963742715.1. GTDB lineage: Bacteria > Actinomycetota > Actinomycetes > Mycobacteriales > Micromonosporaceae > CAVUMR01. The sequence continues at coordinate 491,435 of CAVUMR010000001.1, forward strand.
CCGAACGCGCGCAGGTAGAAGCTGAGCTGACCGCCCAGGCCGTCAAGCGCGGCCAGCGGCTTGCGGTACACGTTGGTCAGGTCGGCCACGTCAACTCCCCTTCTGTGGCACGACCTGGAAGTAGATCGCGGTCAGTACGAAGTTCACCGCGAACAGCAGCATGAAGGTGATCACCACGCTCTGGTTCACCGCGTCGCCGACACCCTTCGGACCGCCCTTGGCGGTCATCCCCTTGTACGACGCGACGAGTGCCGCGATCGCACCGAACAACAACGCCTTGATCTCCCCGGAGATGAGGTCGGCGGGCTGGCCGAGGGACTGGAAGCTGGCCAGGTACGCCCCGGGGGTGCCGCCCTGCAGGATCACGTTGAAGAAGTAACCACCGGTCACGCCGACCACGCTCACCAGGCCGTTGAGCAGTACGGCGACCAGCATGCTGGCCACCACCCGCGGCACCACGAGGCGCTGGATCGGATCGATGCCGAGCACCTCCATCGCGTCCAGCTCCTCGCGGATCTTCCGCGCGCCGAGATCGGCGCACATGGCCGAACCGCCGGCACCGGCGATGAGCAGCGCGGTCACGATCGGACCGGCCTCCCGGACGACCGCGAGCACGCTGGCCGCACCGGTGTACGACTGGGCGCCGAGCTGGCGGGTCAGGGTCCCGAGCTGCATCGCGATGACCGCACCGAACGGGATGGACACCAGGGCGGTGGGCAGGATCGACACGCTTGAGATGAACCAGGCCTGCTGGATCATCTCCCGCACCTGGAACGGCCGGCGTGGTACGGCCCGCAGCGCGTCCAGGCAGAACGCGAAGAAGTGGCCGGACTGGCGGAGCGCACCGGCGGCCGGGTTGTTGGCGTACCGGACGGGCCGCTCGGAATCGACCGGCGGGGATTCGACCGGCGGGGACGAGCCGCGCTCAGGCGACCTGGCCATTACCGGTCGTCCCGATCGAAGCTGACCGTGTCGTGCTCCTCGCCGCCGTGCCGTGGCCGGGGGCCGCCGCCGGTGCGTCCGCCGCTCCGGCGCTCCGGCCGGTCGCGCACCGCGGTGGTGGTGCCGCCGGACTCGTCCGACCAGTCCGAGGCCGGCCGGTCGCCGCCCGCGGTCCGGTCGCTGTCTCCGCCGCGGTACACCGTGCCGCCCGACCGGCTCCACCCGCGGTCGTCGCGGTCGGAGTCGTTGGACGAGCCGACGCTGTCGACGAACGAGCCGGCCGGCGGCGTGATCCCGTTGCGCCGGCACCACTCACCGGGCGGGCGCTCGGTCGACCGCGGCTGGCCGTTGGACGGCGGGAGCTGGAGCGGGATCGGTGGCAGCTTCGGCAGCTCCTGGCCACTGGCCGCCTCGGCCTCCAGCTCGGATGCGTCCTTCTCCTCGGCCATCCCGATCGGGCCCTGCGTCTGCGCGTTGAGGAACTGGCGTACCACCGGCTCCTGGCTGGACAGCAGCATCTCGCGCGGGCCGAACATGGCCAGGTGCCGGCGGTACATCAGACCGATGTTGTCCGGCACGGTGCGCGCGGTGTTGATGTCGTGCGTGACGATCAGGAACGTCGCTCCGGTCTGCTGGTTCAGGTCGACGATGAGCTGGTTGATGTACGCCGTGCGGACCGGGTCGAGGCCGGAGTCCGGCTCGTCGAACAGGATGATCTCGGGGTTGAGCACCAGCGCCCGGGCGAGACCGGCCCGCTTGCGCATGCCGCCGGAGATCTGCCCGGGCAGCTTCGACTCGGCGCCGACCAGCCCCACCATCTCCAGCTTTTCCATGACGATCTTGCGGACCTCGGACTCGCTCAGCTTGGTGTGCTCACGCAGCGGGAAGGCGACGTTGTCGTAGATGTTCATCGAGCCGAACAGCGCGCCGTCCTGGAACAGCACGCCGAACAGCTTGCGTACCTCGTACAGGTCGCGCTCACCGAGCCTGGTGACGTCCCGGCCCTGGATGTAGATCGCGCCGCGCTCCGGCCGGAGCAGCCCGACCAGAGTCTTGAGGAACACCGACTTGCCGGTGCCGGACGGGCCGAGCAGTACGGAGATCTCGCCAGCGGGCAGCGTGAAGCTCACGTCCGCCCAGATGACCTGGCGACCGAAAGCCTTGGTCAGCCCATCAATGGCGACCTCGACGCCCACTGTTCCTCCCCTGTCGGTTGGGGGCTCCGACACGCACAGTCATGCGACCGGGTGTACAAGCCGGTCACGTATCCAACGACAACTGCCGATATGGGTGACGCGGGGAGCCTAACGAGTGGGTAACGCGCAACCGGGGTGTATGTAGCGTAGCGTCACGATTACTCGCAGTGCTATCGCGGCTCGTGCGCGGTATAGGCCGAGGACAACAAGGGCTTCGGAGCGACAGTACATACAGCGCGGGGCGGCCGCCTGTCGGCGACCGCCCCGCGAGCGGTACAGCGTGCGTGCTGGCCCGGGTCCCGTGCGGGAGTCCGGCCCGGCGCCCCCTGCGGGACGGGCCGGGTCCGGCCGGACCGTGAAACTACTTGAGGGAGACGGTGGCGCCGGCGCCCTCGAGCTGCGCCTTGGCCTTCTCCGCGGCTTCCTTGGTGATCTTCTCCAGGACCGCCTTCGGCGCGGCCTCGACCACGTCCTTCGCCTCCTTCAGGCCAAGGTTGGTCAGCGCGCGCACCTCCTTGATGACCTGGATCTTCTTCTCGCCCGCGGACTCGAGGACGACGTCGAACTCGTCCTGCTCCTCCTCGACAGCGGCCTCGCCACCGGCAGCCGGCATCGCGGCCATCGCGACCGGGGCGGCCGCGGTGACGTCGAAGGTGTCCTCGAACTTCTTCACGAAGTCGGAGAGCTCGATCAGCGTCATGTCCTTGAACGCGTCGAGCAGGTCGTCAGTGCTGAGCTTCGCCATGGTTGGCGTTGTCCTTTCCTACGTACGTGCCAGATCAGTGGTGGTCAGGTGCCCGGTCAGCCTTCGGTAGCGGCCGCCGGCGCCGGCTCGTCGCCGGCAGGTTCCCCGGCGGCGGGTGCCGCCTCGGCCTTCTCGCGCTTGTCCTGCAGCGCCGCGGCGAGCCGGGCGACCTGCGCGATCGGAGCCTGGAACAGGGCCGCGGCCTGGCTGGTCTTCGCCTTCATGGCCCCGGCCAGCTTGGCCAGCAGGACCTCGCGAGACTCCAGTTCCGCGAGCTGACGCACCTCTTCGGCGCCCAGCGCCTTGCCCTCGAATACGCCGCCCTTGATGATCAGCAGCGGGTTGGTCTTGGCGAAGTCACGCAGACTCTTCGCCGCCTCGACCGGATCGCCGGACACGAATGCCAGCGCGGTCGGACCGGTGAACAGGGCGTCGAGCCCGTCCAGCCCGGCATCGGTAGCTGCCCGCTTCGCCAGCGTGTTCTTGGCGACCGCGTACGTCGTGTCACGCCCCAGCGACCGGCGCAGCTCCTTGAGCTGCGAAACGGTGAGGCCGCGATACTCCGTCAGCAGGGTCGCACTCGAGCCACGAAACTTCTCGGTGAGCTCGGCGACGGCAGTTGCCTTGTCGGACCGGATCGTGTTGTCCGCCATGTCCCTCCTCTCTCGGTGTTCAGGTGGTCGAGAAGGGCCCCGTACACAATGAAAGACGCCCCGGCGCAGGGCGCACGGGGCGTTGGCGGGACACATCTGGCGGTAGGGCCGACCCTCGCTCCTGACTTCCGCCAGGCACGACGGCCGCCGCCTGCCGACTCACCGACCGGCATACACCGGCGGCATGATGGGCCGCTTAGCGTCCGTCCTTCCCTGCGCGGGCCGCCCGCCGTGGCGGGACCTTCGCCCGTGTCGCTCCTCGCGGACCGGCACGGTGACCAGCGGTCTTCGGGTGGAACCCGGCAAGGGTACGTGACCACGGGTGTGGCCGCCAAATCGGTTCCCACACCCTGCCTCTACACACGATCGAGCCCGGACCGACAGGTGGTCCGGGCTCGTCGGTTGACGCGGTTCGGTCAGGCGGACGCCGCTGCGGCCTCGTCCTCGGTCAGGTTCCGGGTCTGGTTCGGATCGACCGGGATACCGGGGCCCATCGTGGTCGAGAAGGTCACCTTGCGCAGGTACCGACCCTTGGCCGCGGACGGCTTGGCCCGCAGTACCTCATCGAGCGCGGCGGCGTAGTTCTCCACCAGCTGCTCCGGGCTGAAGCTGGCCTTGCCGATCACCAGGTGCAGGTTGGAGTGCTTGTCCACCCGGAACGTGATCTTGCCGCCCTTGATGTCGGAGACCGCCTTGGTCACGTCCATGGTGACCGTGCCGGTCTTGGGGTTCGGCATCAGGCCGCGCGGGCCCAGGATCCGCGCGATCCGGCCGACCTTCGCCATCTGGTCCGGCGTGGCGATGGCGGCGTCGAAGTCCAGCCAGCCGCCCTGAATCCGGGCGATCAGCTCCTCCGAGCCGACCTCGTCGGCGCCGGCGGCCTGCGCTTCGCTCGCCTTCTCGCCGGCGGCGAACACGATCACCCGCGCGGTCTTGCCGGTGCCGTTGGGCAGGTTGACCGTGCCGCGGACCATCTGGTCGGCCTTACGCGGGTCGACGCCGAGCCGCATGGCTACCTCGACGGTCGCGTCGAACTTCGTGGTCTTGGTACCGGTGGCCAGCTTGGCCGCGGCGAGCGGGCTGTACAGCTGGCTGCGGTCGACTGCCTCGGCCGCCTTGCGATACGACTTACCGTGCTGCATGGCTACTCCTTGTGGTTACGTCGGGCCAGCACCGGCCCTCCCACGTGGTCAGGATCGATCCGGGTGATCGCGGCTGGGCCACGACCACCGGCGGTACGACTGGTCAGGACGTGACGTCGATGCCCATCGACCGGGCGGTACCGGCGATGATCTTCTCGGCCTCGTCCAGGTCGTTGGCGTTGAGGTCCGCCATCTTGCGCTCGGCGATCTCACGTACCTGCGCGCGGCTCACGGTGCCCACCTTGTTGCGGTGCGGCTCGCCCGAACCCTTCGGTACACCGGCCGCCTTGAGCAGCAGCTTCGCCGCCGGGGGCGTCTTGAGAATGAACGTGAACGAGCGGTCCTCGTACACGCTGATCTCGGCCGGGACGATCTCGCCGCGCATGGCGTCGGTCTGCGCGTTGTACGACTTGCAGAACTCCATGATGTTCACGCCGTGCTGGCCGAGCGCGGGGCCGACCGGCGGGGCCGGCGTCGCCTGGCCACCGGGGAGTTCCAGTTTGAACGTGGTGACGAGCTTCTTCTTCGGAGGCATGGCTTCCTGGGTCCTCTTCCACACACCCGCGCGCGGGCCAATCCCGCGCGCCGGGGAGTCTTTGGGGGTCGGGTCAGATCTTCGCGACCTGGTTGAAGTTGAGCTCGACCGGGGTTTCCCGACCGAAGATCGACACGAGCACCTTGAGCTTCTGCTGGTCGGCGTTGATCTCGCTGATCGTGGCCGGCAGCGAGGCGAACGCGCCGTCGGTGACGGTGACCGAGTCGCCGACCTCGAAGTCGATGACCCTGACCTCGGGCTTGGTGCCCTTCTCCCGCTTGACCGCGGGCGCGAGCCACTTGACGACCTCGTCCAGGGACAGCGGCGCCGGCCGGTCGGCCCGGTCGGTGGCCCCGACGAAGCCGGTCACCCCGGGGGTGTTGCGCACACAGGAGTACGACTCCGGCGTGAGGTCCATCCGGACCAGGATGTACCCGGGGAAGACCTTGCTCTGCACCTGCTGACGCTTGCCGTTCTTGACCTCGACTTCTTCCCGGGTCGGCACCTCGACCTGGTAGATGTAGTCCTCCATGTCGAGGCTCGAGATCCGGCTCTCGAGGTTGGTCTTGACCTTGTTCTCGTAGCCGGCGTAGGAGTGCACCACGTACCAGTGACCGGGGGCGTTCTTGAGCGCCCGGATCAGGTCCTCGACCGGGTCGCCTTCCTCGTCGGCCTCATCGGCCTCGGAGCCGCCCGGCTCGGCCTGGACAGCGTCGTCAGCGTCCGCCTCCGTCGCAACGGCCTCGTCAGCGGCCGGCTCCACCTCGGTGGCGGTCAGGACGCTCGACTCCTCCGGGCTCTCCGCGGTCGGGTCACCGACCGACGGGACCTGCTGGTCGTCGGTGGTACGGCCGGTCTCGTCGTACTCAGGCACGCTGCTCACTTCCGTGTGGATCCACTTAGCATCATCCAACCAGCGTTACGGTCCGTATGGACCGCATTGACGCATCCGGGTGGGCGAAGCTCACTTGTTGCCGCTGCCGAACACCTGCAGCATCGCCTTGGCGAAGCCGAGGTCCAGCAACGCAACGATGGTGAGCACGAACGCGACGAACACCACGACAACCGCGGTGTACGTCAGCAGCTCCTTGCGCGTCGGCCAGATGACCTTGCGAAGCTCGGCCACGACCTCGCGGACGAACCGGCTCATCCGCTCGAACACGTTCGGGCGGTCTTCGTCCTTCTTCTTCACCGGCTTGGTCGGTGGGGTCTTTGCCCGCGTCGCCTTCGACCGCGGCTTGGCCGCGGTGTCCGCCGCCGAGCCCTTTACCGCGGTTGCGCTGCGGCGTCGGACCGGTCGCGCTTCCGTCTCGGCGGCTCCGTCGTCGGAGCCGGTCTCGTCGGCAAGGGCGGTGGCGTCGGTGAAGTCGTCGTCGAGCGACTCGTCGAGTCGCCCGGCATCGGCGTCGTCACCGCGCCGCTTCCGTTCGGCCACATCGCCCTCTCAGTGTCGCGTTCGCCCGGCGGTGCCGGGATGCCCTCGGCGCAGGGGCGACAGGACTCGAACCTGCAACCTGCGGTTTTGGAGACCGCTGCGCTACCAATTGCGCCACACCCCTTCGTGACCTGGCACGCATTCCTGGCGTCCGGTCACGTACCGGGGGCGACGACCGCTTCCGTCGCGCCCATCGGGCACGACTGAGAAGGGGTCACTCACCCCCAGAGCGAACAGTGTACGGGCTGGCGCCGGGTTCTCCCAACCGGCCGCCCCCGAGCCAACGCCGCTCGTCGGCAGCCTGGTCCGGACCATGCCTTCTGTACCACTCGATCGAAAGGGCACACAATTCGTCAAAGCCGTTTTTGTGCCGTCCGCTCCCCCGACAGAGTGCCATCGCTCGGATCAGCCCGGACCGCGGACAGCAGTGCGCGGTCGCGTCGCTGGCCGCGCCCAGCCAGGAGGCGACCATGGGAATCGGTACGTACCCCTCCACCGCACGGGCACCGCGGGTGGCCATCGCGCTGGGCGCTCTGGTCATCGCGCTCTTCGCCGCGGCACCGGCCCGCGCCGTACCCCCTCCGGGACCGATTGCGCGGCCGGTGCCGCCGGGAGCGGCCGGCCCGACGCTGTCGCCGCAACAGCAGGCCGCGGTACAGGCCGACCTCGCGGCCGCGTCGGCCACCCGCCAGGCCGTCGTCGACGCGGCCGGGTACTACCTGGGCACGCCGTACCTGTTGGAGTTCGGCTGGACCTGCTCGTACGACGCGATGGACTGTGAATGCCTCAACCGGCACGCGATCTGGGACGGCACGTACAGCGCGACCGGCTCCGGCCTGCAGCTCTGGTACACCCTGCGCGGCCAGATCGACGAAGGCTGGGTGACCGACACTCCACGGCCGGGCGACCTGATCTTCTGGGATCTCGACAAGAGCGACGGCGACTACGGCGGCGGCGACTACGACCACACCGGCGTGTACATCGGCGGCAATACCGTGATCGAGGCAAATGCCTACTGGGGCGAGGTGGAATACAACAGCGTGAGCCTGAGTGGCACGTCGTACGACTATTTCTTCGTCGATGTCCTGTCGCCCTACGGCTACTGATCTCCCGGTACCGGCAGGTTCCGCGCCAGTAATGGCGCATCGGGCGATGGCGTGCGCCCCGGCCGCGCATCACGGTGGTACGTGAAACCGGCGGCCAGGTTCGCCCGCGCGATCCCGCCTTGGCCGGCCCGTACCCACGGGGGGAAGCATGAAAGCCGCACTAGCCGTAGTCACGGTACTGCCCGCCGCGCTCTTCGCGGTCCTGACGCCGGTCGCCCCGCCGGCGGTGGCCGCCGAGGGCCCGCGGCCGAACATCCTCATCGTGAACACCGACGATCAACGGTTCGACACGATGCAGTACCTGCCCAAGACGCTGCAGTGGATGTCGGGCGGGAAGAACTACCCGAACTTCCAGGTCGCCATCCCGAGTTGCTGTCCGAGCCGCAGCGACATGTTCACCGGGCGGTACCCGCACAACAACGGGGTACGGCTGCAGTCCCAGGCGGCGAACCTGGACATGACGACGACGTGGCAGTACTACCTGAAGCAGGGCGGCTACTCGACCGCCATGGCCGGCAAGTTCCTGGTGTCCTGGCCGGCGAAATCCGCACCGCCGTACTTCGACCGGTACTCCATGATTCAGGGCGCCTATAACGACTACTACGCCTACGTCAACGGGCAGACGAAGCATCTGGTGCGTACCGACGCGGCACCCCGGAATTATTCGACTATCTGGCTGGGCGACCAGCTTCGCGGATATCTGCATGGATTCGAAGCGAATGACACAAAACCGTGGCTGGCGTACTACACGCCACAGGCTCCGCATTTCGTGAATCCCGGCGGATTGGCCAAACCGGAACCGAAGTACGCGAACGCTCCGGTCGGCGCCTGCCTGCAACCGAACGAAGCCGATCGCAGCGACAAGCCGGCTTATGTCCGCTGGCGTACCTACGACGCGGCGCAGTACACCCAGGTCTGCCAGGCGCAGATCCGGACCCTGTTCACCGTCGACGACACGATGGACGAGATCTTCACGCAACTGCAGGCCGACGGGGAGCTGTCCAACACGCTGGTGATCTTCATGTCGGACAACGGGTACCTGTGGGGCGAGCACGGCTACGACGCCAAGTTCGTGCCGTACCTGCCCTCGGTCAAGGTGCCGCTGCGGATCCGCTGGGACGGACACGTGACCGCCGGTACCGACAACCGGCTCGCGGTGAACGTGGACGTGCTGCCGACCGTGCTGCAGGCGGCCGGCGTCACGATCCCGGCCGGGAAGCCGGCCATCGACGGTGAGTCGCTGCTGACCCCGAGCCACCGCACGGTGATCTACACCGAGTACTTCCGGGATCTGGACAACGCCAAGATCTGGACCTGGGCATCGTTGTACGACCGACATGTGCACTACATCGAGTACACGAAACCGGACAACACCAAGGTCCGGGAGTACTACAACACCGACTCGGATCCGGTGGAGAACCTCAACCTGCTCGGCGACGCCAGCAGCGCGAACAATCCGCCGGCCAGCGAGCTGAACGCGCTGGCCGCTCGTCTCGCCACACTACGTACCGCGGCTGGACCGCCCATGGTCCAATGACGCCCGCACGCACCCGGTAGGAGCTCCGCGCCAAGACCCGCCAGGAAAGTCGTTGGCGTACGGTCCTGCCGCGACTCGTACCGGTGTGCAACGGCTGTCGGATCTTTGTCCTGGAGGTGGGTACGGATGCCCGCCGACGCTACTTTCCCGCCCGTGGATGACCGGTCGATCGTGGCCACGATGCTCGGAGATCGCACGGCGGGTGGTTCCGTCGGGCTCGAGCAGGCCTACCGGCGGTACGCGGATCGCCTGTACGCGTACTGCCGGAGCCTGCTGCACGACGGCGAGGGCGCCGCGGACGCGGTACAGGACACGTTCGTGGTGGCCAACCAGCGCATCGGCGACCTGCGCGACCCGGACCGGCTGTCCGCCTGGCTGTACGCGATCGCGCGCAACGAGTGCCTGCGCCAACTGCGACAACGTCGCCGCAGCGCGGCACTGGAAGAGGCCGGTGAGGTACCGGCCGACGTCACCGACCCGGGTACCGCGGTGAACGCCGCGCAGGTGCGCGAGCTGGTACACGCCGCGGCCCAGGGGTTGAACCCCGGTGACCGCGAGGTGATCGAACTGGCGGTCCGGCACGGGCTCGCGCCGGTAGACCTCGGCGCGGTGCTCGGCGTCTCGGCCAACCACGCGCACGCCCGACTGTCCCGGGCCCGTACCCAACTCGAACGCGCGCTGGGCGCGCTGCTGGTCGCCCGTACCGGCGCCCGCGACTGCCCCACCCTCGGTGAGCTGCTGGCCGGCTGGGACGGGCACCTGACCGCGCTGCTGCGCAAGCGGGTGGCCCGGCACGTCGAGTCGTGTCCGGTCTGTACCGCCCGGCAGGCCGAGCAGTTCAATCCGGCCGCGTTGCTCGCGGCCTGGGCAGGTCTTCCGTTCGCCGCGGTCGCGGTCGAGTTGTGGCCCCGGCTGCGGCTGGTGTGCCAGTCGTCGGAGTACGAGCGGCTGCGGGTCGAGAGGGCCCGGCGGGCCGGCAAGTTCAACCCACAGACCGGCTTCCCGTACCCGCTGGATCAGGTCCGTCGCCGGCTGCGGGCGGCCTGGCTGCCGGGGGCGGCCGCGATGATCGCGCTGCTGGTCGGAGTCGGTACCGCGATGTTCATGTACAACGAGAATCCGATCGCGGACGCGCTGCCGCCGGTCGCCCCGTCGACCGGCACGTCGGAATCACCGGCCGGGGGCGGGGCGCTGGTCGCGAGCCCGTCGGGAAGCCGGTCGCCCCGACCCAGCCCGTCCACGGCGACACCGAGGAGCCCGTCCAACTCACCGAGCCGATCCACCTCACCGTCGCCACCGCCGCCCGAGCCGCCACCATTCGCGGTGTCGGCCACCGCCGAAGCCACCTGCGTCGGGAAGGGCTACTTCCAGTTGACGGTCACCGCGGTCGCCAGCCACGGCACGCCGAAGGGAGGCACCCTCGTGGCCTCCGCCGGCACACCGCGGACCCAAGCGTTGAAGTTCACCGGGCAGAACGGGGCCGCCACTGTGCTGCGGGTGCCCACCGGGAGGGTCACCTGGCAGGTCGTGGTCACCGCAACCGACGGGCAGTCCGCGCAGGCGGGCGGAACAAAATCGCTTAGGTGCTAGCGGAGCGCGACGATCGCGCGGGCCTGACCGAGTACCTTCTGGCCGGCCGCGGTCGCGGTCAGATCCACCCGGACCTGGCCGTCGTCCAGCTTCGCCTTCACCACGCCGCTGACGGTCACCTCGGCGCCCGTACCGTCGTCGGGTACGACGACCGGGCGGGTGAACCGGACGCCGTACTCGACCAGCGCGCCCGGGTCGCCGGTCCAGCCGGTCAGCACCCTGGCCGCGAGCGCCATCGTGAACATGCCGTGCACGATCACGTCCGGCAGCCCGACCGACTTGGCGAACCGCTCGTTCCAGTGGATCGGGTTGAAGTCGGCCGACGCGCCCGCGTACTTGACCAGATCCACCCGGCTGACCGGGAAGGTCTGCTCCGGCAGCGCGGTACCGATCTCGACCTCGTCGTAGCGGATCACGCCGTCCCTCCCCGCACGATCAGGGTCGTCCACGCGGCCACCACCGGCTCACCGGCGTCGGTGGCGATGTCGACCCGGGTGGTGACGAACTCGTGGCCGGCCCGGCCCATGATCTGCTCGATCACGAAGGTGCAGGTGAGCCGGTCGCCGGCGAGGATGGGCCGCTCGTACCGGAACCGCTGGTCACCATGTACGACCCGGCTGTAGTCCATGCCCAGCTCGGGGTCGTTGATCACGACGTCGTCGTACAGGTTGCACAGCATGATCGCGAAGGTGGGCGGCGCCAGCACGTCGGGATACCCGAGGGCTTTGGCGGCTTCCGGATCCCGGTACACCGGGTCGGGGTCGCCGATCGAATCGGCGAACTCACGGATCTTCTCGCGCCCCACCAGATACGGCGGGCTGGCCGGATAGCTCCGGCCGACAAGCGACGGGTCGAGCGGCATGACCAGAGAACCTACCGCCGATGTCCGGGGCGGGCGCTACCGCGCTCGCCCCACCGGCGAGGAGCGGTCAGCGGGTCTCGCGGTGCGCGGTGTGCTTCGAGCAGGTCGGGCAGAACTTCTTCAGTTCCATCCGGTCCGGGTCGTTACGGCGGTTCTTCTTGGTGATGTAGTTGCGGTTCTTGCACTCCACACACGCCATCGTGATCTTCGGACGTACATCGGTCGCCTTGGCCACGGCGGAGTGCCTTCCTCGCGGGGCGCCCCGGAGCTGCTTACTCCGAAGCTGGGTACTTCCATCTGGACAGGGATACAGCCTACCCGCAGGTACACGGGTGCCGGCCGCGCCCGAACCGCTCCGGGCCAGGCCCGGCTGGGCGGTGTGTCGTAGCGGTGGCCGGACTCGAACCGGCGACACAGCGATTATGAGCCGCTTGCTCTGCCAACTGAGCTACACCGCCCTCAGCGGGCCGGGTGGCCCGCCGCGGGTCACCGGCCGAGGCCGGCGGTTGGAGCCCCTTTACGGAATCGAACCGTAGACCTTCTCCTTACCATGGAGACGCTCTGCCGACTGAGCTAAAGGGGCGCGCGCGTGACACCTTACCGCCGCGCCCGGCAAGATTACACGGTGGGTGCGGGGATGCGAAATCGCCTACGGAACCACGCGCAGGCGGCGTACCCCACCCGAACCGGACGGGGTCAATTCGGTCCGCGCGGCGAACCAGGTCTCGAGTCGCTCGGACGGTAGCGGGCGGGAGAAGAAGAAGCCCTGGCCCACGTCACAGCCCATTTCCTCGAGCTGGCTCAAGGTCAACTCGCTCTCCACGCCTTCGGCCACGACCTCCAGCCCGAAGTGCCGGGACAGGTCCACCACCGCTCGTACGATCGCGTAGTCGCCGGGGTCGGTGGCCATCCCCTGCACAAACGTCCGGTCGACCTTCACCTCGTGCACCGGCAGCCGGCGCAGGTACGACAGGGACGAGTAGCCGGTGCCGAAGTCGTCCACGGACAGCCGGATACCGATGTCGTGCAGCCGCCGCAGGGTCGGCAACGGGCGGTCGGTCTCGCCCACCATGCCGTCCTCGGTGATCTCCAGGGTCAGCCGGCCGGGCGATACGCCGTACTCGTCGAGCAGCGCGGACACCCGGGCCGGGAACTCCGGATCCATCAACGTACGCGGGGACAGGTTGACTGCCACGCCCAGCGGCCGGCCCTCGTCCGACCACTGCCGGCAGTGCCGCAGGCCCTCGCGCAGCACCACCTCGGTCAGGCGCCCCAGTTGACCGGTGTGCTCGGCGACCGTGACGAAGTCCTCCGGCGCGACCGAGCCGTGCGCCGGGTGCTCCCAGCGCGCCAGGCACTCCACGCCCACCAGCTCGCGTCGCGAGATGGCGATCTTCGGCTGGAAGTACACCTCGATCTCGCCGGTGTCGAGCGCCCGCCGGAGGTCGCCGGCGAGGCCAAGCCGACGGACGCTGTGCGACTCCAGGCCGAGGTTGAAGATCTGGATCCCGCTGTTGATGGACTTGGCCGCGTACGTCGCGACGTCGGCCCGCTGGAGCAGCGTCTCCGGCTCGGTGCCGTGGTCGGGGTGCAGTGCGATACCGACCGCGGCGTTCACGTCCAGGGTGAGCGTGCCGAGCGAGAACGGCTCCTGCAGCGCCGCCCGCATCTCGCCGGCCAGCGCGACCGCGGCCTCCCCGTTGGCGATGCGCAGCGAGACGCCGAACTCGTCGCTGCCGATCCGGGACACCAGCGCGCTGGCCGGAGCGTGCAGGGCCAGCCGGCGGCCGACCTCGATCAGCAGCTTGTCGCCGGCTCCGTGGCCGAGCGAGTCGTTGACGTCGCGCAGGCCGTCCACGTCGAAGATGAGTACCGCGACCGCCTCGCCCGGTGCCCGCACCCGGACCGCCTCTTCCAGCGCGGAGCTCAGCCGGCGGCGGTTGGGCAGCTTGGTGAGCTGGTCGTGGTACGCGTCGAAGCGGAGCCGGTCGACCAGGCGGGAGTTCTCCACCGCCACCGCACCGTGCGCCGCCAGCGTTTCCAGCAGCCGGATGTCCTCGATGCCGAACCGCAGCCGGTCACCGAGCCGGTTGGCCACCTCGAGGCAGCCGACCACGGCGGTACCCGAGCGCAGCGGTACGACTATCGCGTCCTTGCCGCCCGCGGTCCGAAGTTCGGCGCGCAGGTTTTCCGGACCCATCCTCGGGCCCACCGCGACCGTGACGCCCTCCTTGACCGCGTGGTTGCGTAACACGGCCGGCGTGGACGGCCGGTCGAGCAGGCCGGTGTCGTCCATCCGCGCGGTCAGCAGCACCTCGGGGTGCCGGCCGAGCGCGGGCAGCCAGAGCGTGGCGGACTCGGCGGACAGCAGCTCCCGGGTACGGGTGAGCAGCACGTCGACGAGGGTTCCCTCGCGCCGTGCCTCGCCCAGCTCGTGGGTCAGGTCGTACAGCTCGGTCAGGCTCTTGTGCTGGTGCAGGAAGCGCGCGTACGCCCGGTAGCTCAGCACGAACACGACGCCGAGACCGATCAGCAGGATGACGCCCCAGGTGGTACTCCGGAGAATCAACAGGATCAGCAGGCCGGCGGTCGCGTTGATGAGGCTGACGACGAATGCCGAGATCCCGTTCCGGAGTAGTTGCCCGGGCGCCGGTCGGCCCTGTACCAGGGTGATGGCGCCCGCAACGGCCACCGTGCCGGTGAGGTTCATCGCCACTACCGCGAGCAGCACCACGAACCAGGTGCGCAGGCTGTCGACCGGATGCTCGTCTATCTCGGTGAACACAAGAATGGCGACCGCTGCCGAGGCACTCGTCGAGGCAAGGTTGAACAGCAGCTTGGTCAGGCCCGGCCGGCGGTAGCCCTGGACGAGGGCCGCTGCAAGCAGCCGCACGATGAGAATGCCCAGGGGCGGCAGATAGAACAGAGCGAGCAACAGCGGAATCTCGCCCATGGATACGACCAGCGATTGCCGCCTGACCTCGAGGTGCAGGACGGTGGCATCGGCGGCCAGGAACAGCGCAAAGAAGCAGAGCGTCTGCGGCCAGCTGTGCAGGAAGGTGGGTTCCGCGCGCCCGGTGTGGTAGGCGATCCCGAGCGCTAGGAGCGTCAGCGCGAGGGTGATGCCCCACACAAAGTCTTGTGCACGGACCGCTCGCCTACCCGACTCAGCCACCCGCCTCGTCCCCGGCTAAATAGTTATGAACATGGGCAAGCCGCCGTCCCAGAGTCGCCGCGGATGCGCGACGAGCCTAGTCGGCGGCCCGTGGGTTGGCGCGCGTCAGCGAAGGAAGAGACCCGCGCCCCAAGTGGTCTCGTCGGTCGACGCCGGTCCCACCACGGAGGCAACGATGAGGGCAAGCACGGCGAGCGTCAGAGCCAGGCGGATCAGGTGATGTTTACGCATCTAATGCTCCTGTCGAGGACGCGGCGCAGACCATGCCGTTGCGCACGGCAGGATTCGATTAGCACGATCGTGCCACAGACTGGCGAAGGCAGAAACCCCATGCGGCGTGTCTCGACTTCACGGCAGGGTCGGTACGCACCAGACAGTCTGCTTTTGCCCGAAAAGTCTGGCGGCCTTCTGACTGATCGTGGCCGGATTGAAACCATACGGCCGATGGTGACCACCACACGGCGGACTCATCCAGCAACGGAACGTACCGATCGATGCGTGATCGACACTATCACCTACTGTGTTGAAAACATGACAGGTTCGCGACAGGGTCGCAGGGATTAACTGTTGTCTACAGATCGTCGGGATAACCGCTTCTGCCGCATAGTAGTCATTCGATAGCAGTTAGCTATAAGCCGACGTCGCGCGCTAGTGGTACCCATTCACTCGCGCCTTTGAGTCGAGCCACCAGAACGACTCCCGCCGCGAACAGGCCCAGGACGACGGCCCCGACGGCACACGCCAGCAGCGTCCGCGCGACCCGATGGCGGTCACCGCCGGACCGCCGAGCACCGTTCCGATCGGCCCGGCGAGCACGAAGACCGCGCCGTTCGCGGCCAGTACCCGGGGCAGGTTCGCGGTACTGGTGCTGCGCTGGAACAGCGCCATCGAGGTCGACATGTACGGCGCCCAGCTGAGCCCGGCCAACGCGAACGAGACGAGCGACACAGCCACCGGCGCGCCTAGCCCGAACGGCAGCATCGCGAGGCCGAAGGCCACGACGCGGCTCGGACAACAAGGATCGCTGCCAGCGGAATCCGCTCCGCGCCGAACGGGGTCCGGCACCGCCCCTCGCCGGGCCAGCCCACCGCTCGACACCTCGTCACCTGCCGCTGGTCAGCCTCCACCGGTCAGTCCCGGCCCAACCGCCGCCGGAGAGGCCGCTGGTCACCCCAGCGGGATGTTCCGATTCGACCGGAACACGTTGCCGGGGTCGTACCGGCGCTTGACCTGCACCAGGCGCTGGTAGTTGGCCCCGTACGAGGCGCGGACCCGGGCGTCCGGCTCGTCGTCGGTCTGGAAGTTCACGTACGTACGACCGGTGCCGAACGGACGTACAGTGTCGCCGGCAGCCCGAACCCACTCGCGGAACCGCTCCCCCTCGGGCTCGTCCGGCCCCCACATGCCCTTGACTCCCACGACGTACCGGGCATCCCGGTTGCCGACCGCGCCGTGGTCCTCGGCCCGCTCGTTCAGGGCTCCGCCGAGGTGCAGTACGGCGAGATCGGCCATCGGTACCGGGCAGTCGGCGAACAACCCGCGCAACGTGTCGAGCAGCCCGTCGTCCAGGTCGGAGAGGTACTCGGTGCGCCAGTAGTAGTGCAGTCCCTCCGGCTCGGTGTCGTCCAGGTACGACTGGACGGCGGTGTACGGCAGGTCGCCGAGCAGGTCGAACACCGGATCCCCGAGCTCGCGGATCGGAGCGAGCGCGGCCGCGGCACCGGTCGGGTCGCCGGTGTAGCAGACCGCCATCGCACAGAGCTTGCGACCGTGCCACGACTCCGGCACGAACGGTTCCGGCGGCGCGGGCATCAGCATCAGCCACGCCGCGAGGTCACGGGGGGCCTCGGAGGTGAGCCGCCGGTACGCCCGCATGATCTCCTCGGCCCGCTCGAACGGCCACGCGATCAATCCGCCGTACACCATCGGGCCGATCTCATGCAGCCGGAAGGTGAACCGGGTGACCACCCCGAGATTGGCACCTGCCCCGCGTACCCCCCAGAAAAGCTCCGGGTGCTCGTCGGCGCTGGCCCGGCGGACGATCCCATCGGCGGTGATGATCTCGACCTCGATCAGGTTGTCGACCGTCCAACCGAACCGCCGGGTCAGGTAGCCGAGCCCGCCGCCGAGCGTCAGCCCGGCCACTCCCACCCGGGAGATGAAGCCGAGCGGCGCGGCCAGCCCGTACTCCTGCGTCGCCTGGTCCACATCGGACAGTCGGCAGCCGGCGGCGACGGTGGCGGTGCGCGCCTGCGGGTCGACCCGGACGCCGCGCAGCCCGGACAGGTCGACGGTCACACCGCCGTCGGCGAGCGCGGTACCGGCGATGTTGTGGCCGCCCCCGCGCACCGAGACCGGCAGACCACGGCTCGCCGCGAACCGCACCGCGGCCGGTATGTCGATGACCGCGGTGGCCGCGGTGGACGGGCGCACGATCAGCGCCGGTCGCCTGGTCACCATCCCGTTCCAGAGCCGGGTCGCGTCGGCGTAGCCGGGATCGGCCGGCGAGATCACCTCGCCGCTGAGCCGGTGCCGCTCCGCGTCGCGGATCAGGTGGGCGGTCACAGCGCGAGCGCCTTCACGAACGCGTGCGGGTCTTCCAGGGCGGGTTCGTTGCCGACCCCGTCGATGATCCGCAGCGGCCAGCGATAGCGGCCGGCCGCGGCCTGGCCGACCGAGATGGGCACGATCGAGTCGAGCCGGCCCCACACGAGCGTCGTCGGCACGTCGATCCGGTCCAGGACCTCCGGTGCGATCGCCGGCAGCACGAACCGCTCCATCAGCGCCTGCTGGGAGGCGGCGAGCTCGGCATCGGCGGCCAGCTCGAGGTTGTACGCGCGCATCGCTTCCCACCGCTCCCCCAGCCGCGAGCGCAGGTCGTCGAGGTCGCTGACGCAGTGCCGCCACAGGTTGTCGTGGCTGTCCCCGCTCGGTGCGGTGGCGAAGCCCATCAACGCGGCGCCGAACGCCGGCGTGGGCTCGAACGCCGCCAGTCCGAACGGGACCACCAGGACCAGTTCGCGCAACGGGCGGTGTGCCTCCGCCGCGAACCGGGCCGCGATCGCGCCGCCGAGCAGCTGACCCACCAGTACCGGCGGCTCCGGACAGGTCTGCTCGATCAGCTCGTCCAACCAGGTGAGCACCCGGTCGGTGTCGAGGCTCCGGCCGACCGCCCCGCCCACCGGAGAGGCACCCTGGCCGGCCAGGTCCGGCGCGATGACCCGGTGGGTCGCGGCCAGCTCGGGAATGACGGACAGCCAGGAGGCGCCGTACGCCCCGGGGCCGTGCAGGAGCACGACCGGCGGACCGGAGCCGGCCTCCAGGACAGTGGTGGACACGCCGGCCAGCTCGAGCCGCCGCTCGGTCACCGGAGCGTCAGCAAGCAGCTTTTCGCGTTGCGTTGTCGTCTGCATGCCCAGGACGCTATGGATCGGGCCGGGTCGGGCGCGTCGGCAGAACCATGCGACCGCGCGGCTCCGGCCTACCTATTTATATGTAGGCGGGTGTTCCAGGTTCTCTGTAGGCGGGCTCTCTGTAGGCGGGTGCTTTCCAGGTGGGCGGCGGCCGCCGCCGGCGCGTTCCAGGCACCGGCCGCTTCCGAGGCCGGCTCGCTTCCGGGTGCCGGGCCGTGCCGGTCAGACGAGCTTGTGCTCGTAGGCGAAGGCGGTGGCCGCGGAACGGGACCGCAGGTCCAGCTTGGTCAGGATGTTGCTGACGTGCCGGGCGACGGTCTTCTCGCTCAGCACCAGGTCGGCCGCGATCTCCCGGTTGCTCCGCCCGGTCGCCACCAGCCGCAGCACGTGGAGCTCGCGTGCGGTCAGGCCGCCCGCGCGTCCCTGGCCGGACGGGCGACCGACCAGCGCCGCGGTGCGAGCCAGGTCGGGAGCGGCGCCGAGCCGGGTGAACACCTCGGTCGCGGTGTCGAACTCCAGCCGGGCCGCGTCCTCGTCACCCAACGCCCGGCAGGCCTGGCCGATCAGCACCCGGCACCGGGCCGCCTCGTACACCGCCCCCAGATCGCGCCAGAGGTACCAGGCCCGACGCAGCTCGGTCAGGCCGCCGGCACTGTCGCCGTCGGCGACGCGTACCGCCCCGGTCCACACCGCGGCCATCGCGTCGAGCATCGGGGCGTCGGCAGCCCCCGCCATCCCGGTCAGCTCCGCCGCGGCCCCCATCGCCGCCGGCAGGTCGTCGTCGGCCAGCAGGATCTCCGCGGCCGCCGCGAGCAGCGGCGGCCGCATCGCCTGCTCGGTCGTCTCGGCCAGTGCCCGGCGGATCGCGGCCGCCGCCGCGTCGAGCTCGTTCTGCGCCAACCGCAGCAGCGCCAGGCCGGGCTGCGGTTGCCGGCCCCACCGGCTGGCCCGCCGGTACGCCTCCTCCGCGTCGACCTGCTCGCCGCGCAACCGGTGCAGCTCCGCGATGAGGTACTCGGCGGCGCCGACGGCCGGGTGACCCGGCGGGGCGGACAGCACCACGTGCGCCCGCGCGGCGGCGCCGTCGGCATCGCGCCACTCGCCGCGCAGCAGCATGATCTCGGCACGGTGTACGAGGCACTGGCCCCGGTACGGGACGAGATCCGGTTGCGTCTCGCACCACCGGGTCAGCGCGGCGGTCCACTCCAGGGACCGGCGCAGGTCGTACACCTCCTGGCAGCCCTCGATCACCGTGCAGTACAGATCGCCCGCCAGTACCGGCGTGACCTCGTCACCGAGCACCGTGACCATGACCTCGTCGAGGAGCGCGACTCCCTCGGCGGTACGACCCTCCCGGATCAACGCGCGGCCGGCGA
Organism: uncultured Actinomycetota bacterium; assembly: GCA_963742715.1. Taxonomy (GTDB): domain Bacteria; phylum Actinomycetota; class Actinomycetes; order Mycobacteriales; family Micromonosporaceae; genus CAVUMR01. The sequence goes on from CAVUMR010000001.1 coordinate 511,142, forward strand.
CGCAGCGCGCGTACACCATCAGGTCCTGGTCTCCGCATTTCTCGCCCAGCTCGGCGGCTTCGAGCGCCATCGCCAGCCCGCCGGCGGCGTCGCCGGACAGGATCCGCCGGATCGCGTCCGGTATGACGAGGTAGCCGTGCTCGGCGGACCGCGGCGGTGGCGGGCCCAACTCCCGGCGGGCCCTGGCCAGCCAGCCCGCGGCCCGCGCCGCGTCGTCGGCGTCGCGCAGGATGAACGCGAGCCAGAAACCGCACCGGGCCGCCCGCGCGCCCGCTCCCCGCTGGGCGAACTCCCGGAACGCCCGTGCCCAGGCGTCGGCGCTGTCGTCCACCCGCCCGATCAGGAAGCTCGCCCGGGCCAGTCGCTCGAGATCGTCCGGCTCCAGCGCGGTCGCCCGGTCGGCGGCGGTCAGGCGGGAATGCGCCTCGGACCAGGCCCGCCGGTCGAAGGCGGCACGGCCGCGGTCAAGGTCCGCGCCGGTCGGTGTCTCCGCATCGGGTACGACGTCCCCAACGGCCCCCCGCCCAGCGGGACGCTCGCTGCGCTCGGTCACGGGTCAAACCGTACCGTCGCCGGTGAGCGCCTCCGGCCGGTATCAGCCGGTGCCCGGGCCGCTCACCGAGGTCACGACGGCCTGCCGGGGTCCGCGCCCCTGGTCCACCTGCTCGAACAGGACGGCCGCCCGCGCGGCGGTGCCCAGTGCCCAGCGGCCGGTGCTGACCAGCGCCAGTACCAGGATCCCGATGCCGAGCCCGAGTACGAGCCACCACACTCCGTGCTCCGCGTCGGTGTACGCCGTGCCGCCGCGGGTCAGGGCCGATCCCACGATCGTTCCGGAGATCGCGACGCCCAGGGTGGTACCGGTCTGCCGGCCGGCCGAGGCCAGCGAGGCGGCCACTCCCGCCATCGAGCCGGGCATCCCGGCCACGGCCGCGTGGATGATCGGCGGGTTCACGGTGGCCACGAAGAGGCCGAACAGCAGGTAGATCGCGAGTACCGCCGGCAGCGGGGTGGCCGGTCCGAGCCAGAGCGACGCGCCGCCGCCCAGTGCCAGTGCGATCCCGGCGACCACCAGCGGGAGGCGGGGACCGCCGGCGCCGACCAGTCGGCCGGTAACCGGGGACAGCACGATGACCAGCACCCCGACCGGGAGAACGCAGAGTCCGGCCGTGAGCGCCGACATGCCGCGCACGTCCTGCAGGTACTGGGTGGTCACGAACAGGAACGCGCCGAACCCGCACAGGGCGCAGAGCCCCATCAGGATCGCCGCGCTCAGCGGAACGCTGCGAAACAGGCGCAGCTCCAGCAGCGGGTCGACCCGGCGCGACTCGTAGCCGAGGATGCCCAGCACGCCGAGCACGGCCACGACGAGCAGGCCGAGGATGACCGGCGAGGTCCAGCCCAGCCAGGTGGACTCGATGATCGCGTAGACGATGCTGCCCAGTACGAGAATCACCAGGACCTGGCCCACCGGGTCGAACCGGCGCGCCCGGGCCGCCCGGGAATCGGGTACGAACAGCGCGGCGCAGACGAACGCGACGGTCACGATCGGCACGTTGACCCAGAAGATGAAGTGCCAGCCGAAGCCGTCGACCAGGGCGCCGCCGAGGATCGGACCCAGCGCCAGCGACAGGCCGGTCATCGAGCCGAAGATGCCGATGGCCCTGGCCCGCTCGGCCGGGTCGGGGAACGTGGTGGCGACGATCGCCAACGCCACCGGGTTGAGCATCGTGCCACCGACCGCCTGCAGCGCACGCGCCGCGATGAGCCAGCCGATGCTCGGCGCCAGGCCGCACAGCAGCGAGCCGAGCCCGAACACGGCGAGCCCGACCTGGAAGGTCCGCCGACGCCCCACCCGATCGGCGGTGGACCCGGCCAGCAACAGGAAACTGGCCAGCACCAGGGTGTACGCGTCGACCGTCCATTGCAGGCCGGACACCGAGGCGTGCAGGTCCTGGCGGATCGCCGGCAGCGCGACGTTGACGATGGAGATGTCCATCACCACGACGATGATGCTGGCGCAGCAGATCGCGAGCACCAGGAACCGGCGGCGTCGGCTCAGCTCGGCAACCGTGGTCCTCTGCAGCGTCAAAGCACTCATAACCCCCGACGCTAAGATTTAGAGCGTGCTCGAAGTCAAGCCAATGCCGGCACCCGGACACGCCCGCTCCGACTCCCAACCGGGCTCTCGCTCCGACCCGGGCCCTCGCGCCGACCCGCAGCCGGGTCTCGGCATCGCCGAAGCCGCCCGCCGCACCGGGGTCAGCGTGCACACCCTTCGCTACTACGAACGCGCCGGCCTGGTCGTCACCACGGTCGAGCGCACCGCTGGCGGCCGGCGGCGCTACCACCAGCTCGACCTGGACTGGATCACCGTGTGTACGAAGCTGCGGGCCACCGGCATGCCGATCAAGACCATCCGCCGGTACGCCGAGCTCGTAGCTGCCGGGCGCGGCAACGAGGAGGAACGGCTGGCTCTGCTGGAGGCCCATCGCGCCGAGGTGACCGCCAAGCTCGCGGAGCTGGAACAGAACCTCAAGACCATCGATCACAAGATTGACGTGTACCGCGGGCGGCTCGCCGCCGGCGACGCCGACCAACTGTGGGCCCCCAACCGGCTGGCGGACGCTCCCTGAGCGGTCCATTCCGCGCGCCGAATCGCCGGGGTCGCTGCGCGGGTCGCAATCGCCGTCCCCCCGCGATCGCCGGGACCGCCGACTGTCGTCCGGGCACTCCCTGACTTAGGAGCCTGAGTCACGTCAGCATGGCGACCAGCGCCGGTCATGGGGGGCGACCGAACGAGGACTTCGTCGGCGCCGTACCCGGCGCGGCCGTGCTGCTGGACGGCGCCGGCATCCCCGGTACCGAGTCGCTCTGCTCGCACGGGGTCGCCTGGTACACGCACCGGCTCGGCGGCGCGCTGCTCGGCCGGCTGTCGCGTGCCGACGGGCAGGACCTCGCCGCGATCCTCGCTGCCGCGATCGCGGAGCTCGCCGCCGAACACCGCGACACCTGCGACATCACCGATCCCAGTAGTCCGCAGGCGACCGTACTGATGGTCCGCGCCCACCGGGACCGCCTGGACTACCTCATGCTCGCGGACTCCTACCTGGTCCTCGACCGGGTCAGCGGCGGCGCCCAGGTCATCACCGACGAACGTGAGGTCACCGCCAGGCGCAGGTGCACCGCGCCGCTCGACGGCGTACCCGCCGGAACCCCGGAGTACGACCGGATCTGGGACTCCTGCGTCGAGGCATTCCGGGCGCGCCGGAACCAGCCGGGCGGTTACTGGATCGCCAAGGACGATCCGCGCGCGGCAGAGGAGGCGGTCACCGGTAGCTCGGAGCTTCACGACCTGAACGGCGTCGCGCTGCTCAGCAACGGCGCCAGCCGCATCGTCGACCCGTACGGCCTGACCGACTGGCCTGGCGTACTGCGACTGCTCGGCACTGACGGGCCGGGCGACATCATCCGTCGGGTACGGCGGGCGGAAGCCCGTACGTCCGCGGGCTCTGATGCTCCGGTCCCCGACGACGCCACGGTCGCGTACGGCACCCACCTGCGCTCCGAGCCCGGTCCGTGCTGAAGCTGTGCCTCCGCTCGGCCCGTTCGGGTCATGGACCACCGGTACCGGTAGCCATACCTTGCCGATAAGTCATGGGGAGGGGCGATGGCCGATCAGTCGGTGGTGTTGGAGCAGGTGCGGCGGTACTGGGAGTACCCGGGCGCGGACGTGGAGAGGGCGCACGAGCTGTACCACGAGGACGCGGTGCTGGAGTTTCCGCAGTCCGGGGAACGGTTCGAGGGCATCGCGAACTTCACCGAGTGGCGCAGCAAGTATCCGGCCGAGGTGCGACCGGGTTCGGCCACTGCGGGCGATCAACCAGCACGTACGACAAAAGGCGGCGACCCTCGGGGTGACCGCTGTCGTGGCCACCCCGAGGGTCGTTGATTCCTGCTTCTCCACCACTCCGCGACGGGCTGCCAGTGTGGTCAGCTCGCCGCGACTGCGGAGCTAACTCTTGACGAACAGCGACCAGAGGTGCGTCGCGCCGAACGAGTCACTCAGGAAATGCCCGCCGATCTTGGAGCCGACCAGCGTGTAGTTCTTGTCGTTGTACACCGGTACGACCGGGATCCAATCGCGCATGATCATCTCGTCCAGCTTGGCCCACTGGTCGGTGGCCTCGTCAGCCGGCAGGGCGAGAATGCGGTCGATCTCGGAGTTGAGCTTCTGCTCGTTGATGTACGAGTAGTTCTGGTTACCCGCGGGCTGGATCGAGCGCCCGTCGTACAGCGGCGGGATGATCGTCGAGCCGCTCGGCCAGTCGGAACCCCAGCCGGTCAGGTAGATGTCGTACGGGTTGTCCTTACGACCCAGAATTGTGTAGTACTGCGCCGGGTCGATGGGCTGGAGCACGATCTCGAAGCCAGCCTTCTCGAGGCTTTCCTTGACGATCGCTGCCTGCTTCTGCCGACGCGGAATGTTGCTGTAGCCGTACACCAGCTTGACCTTCTTGCCGCCGAGCAGCTGCTTGGCCTTCGCGGCGTCGCCGGTCTCCCCGGCCGGGAAGGCGTCGTACTTCTTGTAGCCGATGGTGGTCGGCGACATCAGCGTGGTGGCGATGGAACCCGCGGCCGGGCCACCGAGCACCTGCAGCATGCCCTGCTTGTCCATGGCCAGGTTCAGCGCCTTGCGGACGTTGAGGTCCTTGACCCGCTGCATGTTGATGTTGACGACCCACACGTACTGGGTTGCGCCCTCGACGACCCGCTTCTTCGCGTTGGGGTCGCTGGTCACCTTGGGCAGCAGCTCCGGCGGCACGTTCGCCCAGCTGATCGTGGACTGGTCAGCACCGTTGTCGGCGAGCAGCCGCTCGTTCTGCTGGGTGTCGTCCAGGCCGAAGGTGAACTTCCAACCATCCGGGAAGTTGTTCCGGATCGGGTCGGTCTTCGGGTCCCAGTACTGGTTGCGCTCGAGCACGATCGACTGGTCTTTCAGGTGACTCTTGATCTTGTACGGGCCGGTGGAGAAGGGCCGCATGTCGTACTCGGTCTTGGTGTCCTTGGACTTCGGCACGGCTGCCGAGGTGGCCATGGACGCCGCGAACGGCAGGTCGCAGTGCGGCTTGGCGAACGTGAAGGTGATGGTCTTGTCGCCACTGACCTCGACGCCCGGCGGAACGGCGGCGCCACCGTTGTACGGGCCCTTGTAGGTCTTGTTGTAGGCGATGTCATCCGCGAGCCACTGCTGGATGTAGTGCGGGCCCTCGGACAGGTCGGGAGAGAAGGACCGGGCGATGCCGTACGCGACGTCGGCCGCCTTGACGTCCGTGCCGTCCTCGTACTTCAGGCCGTCCTTGAGGGTGTACTCCCACTTGGTGCACTTGCCGTCGGAGATGTCCTTGCCCGGACCGGTCGCCATGTCACCGACCAGCAGCAGCTCGCCGGTGCCCTCGTCCCGGAACTGGGTCAGCGTCCGGTAGATGAGGCCGGTCGCCTCCTGCTGGGTCGAGACGTAGTTGCGGGCCGGGTCCAGGTGCTCGAAGTCGGACTGCTGCAGGACGGTGATGGTCCCGCCGGAGCGGGCGCCTTCCGGCTTCTTGGCCGGACCCTGCGAGTCCTTCGGGTCCGTGGCGATGCCGCCGGACTGCTTGGCGTCTCCGCCGCGCCCGCTGCTGTCGGAATCGCTGCCCGTGTTCGCGCTGCAGCCCGAAGCGGCAAGTGCGACTGCGAGAGCACCGATAGTCAGTGCCCCCCAGGTGCGTCGCATGATGGTTCTCCTTCCACGCCGGCACCGATCGGTCTCTGCCGGATGGGCGCCAACGGCACGGGTACATAACAGCTGGTGCGTTAGCGGCGACCCTGGTGGATTCAGGCGCAATAGGCAACGGTTCAGCAGGTCACAGACCCAACACAGCTCGGCGACAGGAACGCGTCAACAGGGACGAAGACCTCGAACCCACCCTCACGTGTACCGCGGACCCATGCTGCCGGTTCGCCTGCGCCGGTGCCGCACGCCGCTCCTCGGTGCTGCCGGTGATGGCGGCTGAACTCGATCCGGAGGTGCGGCGATGCCGAGTGCGGTGATGCCGAGGTGCGGCGATGCCGAGGTGCGGCGATTCCTGGGAGGGCCGACCGACCGAAGCCGGGGCGGACGCGGCATTGCCGGGGCGGCCGGCTGGACCAGCGAACAAGAAGAGCGGCTACCCGGAACTTCCCGGTTAGCCGCTCTGACCTGCTGAAACACTTCTTGCGTCGTGCTGGTGGCGGGTGATGGATTCGAACCAACGTAGGCTAAGCCGACGGTTTTACAGACCGCTCCCTTTGGCCACTCGGGCAACCCGCCTCATGCTCACAGCCACGCCAAGACGTGGGCTGCGGGAGCAAGGATAGCCACATCACCCAGGCGTACCGCAAACGGGTAGCGTCTCCCGTGCGGACGGCGGCGTGCCGCCCGGTCCCAGCGCTCGACGGCGGCCATGATGAGGGTCGATCGACGGCCGCGGAGCGGTCGGAGCAGCGGTGGATCGGCGGCGTGGGGGCGGCAGCGGCTGTGCCAGCCGACCCGTCCGCACCAGGGGAACCGGCACAGACTGCCCGCACGGGCGCTGTGATGGCGCGCCGGCCGGGGCGGTCGCCGGACAAGCGGTGAGCATCGATCTACGGGAGACGTGGTGGCGAACCCATCGTTCGACATTGTGAGCAAGGTGGACCACCAGGAGGTGGACAACGCGGTCAACCAGGCCGCCAAGGAGCTGGGGCAGCGGTTCGACTTCCGCGGTACCGGCGCGAAGATCGCCCGGGCAAGCGAGGAAGCGATCGCGATCGAGGCGGAGACCGACGACCGGGCCAAGGCTGCTCTGGACGTGTTCAAGGAGAAGCTGGTCCGGCGCGGGATCTCGCTGAAGTCCCTCGACGCCGGTGAGCCGCGCCCGTCCGGCAAGGTACACAAGATCGATTGCAAGGTTGTCCAGGGCATCGACATGGACAAGGCCAAGGTCATCACCAAGAAGATCCGGGACGAGGGCCCGAAGGGCGTGCAGGCCCAGATCCAGGGCGACCAGATCCGGGTCACCGGCAAGAAGAAGGACGACCTGCAGGCAGTGATCGCGCTGCTCAAGGAGTCCGACGTGGACATCGCGCTGCAGTTCACGAACTACCGCTGACGTCAGGGCCGGCGTCCCCGAGGCGACTCCGGGGACGCCGCCGGCCCGCGGCGGGAGTCGGGCGCGACGGTCAGCTGAGGCGATGTACCGAGCTGTCGTCGAGGTCGACCTCTATCGCGTCCGGCAACCGCAGGTCCGCCCAGAACTCGCCGGGGTCGACCAGGCCGATCCGGTACGTCAGCCAGATCGTCTGCACCATCCCGTGGGTACCGACGAACAGCCGCCCGTCGCCGGCATGCGCCGTGACGGCTTCGTCGAACCGCGCCACCACCTCGGCGTACGGCTCCCAACCGGGCGGTGGCGAGCCCTCCACGTACGCCCGCCGCACGACCGCGAAGTCGTCGCGGAACGGTTCCAGCGGCCGGCGCACCTCCCCGAACCGCGCGTCCCGCCGCACCGGACCGGCGCCGAACGCCTCGAGCGTCTGGTACGCCTTCGGCTCGTCGCTCGCCACCAGCAGCGCGTTGTCGAGATAACCGGCCGGCAGCGCCCCGGCCAGCGCCGTCGCGGCCTGCCGACCCTCGGCACTGAGGATCCACTGCTCCGGGGGTACCTCCGGATCGAGCGCCGGCATCGCATGGCGTACCAGAACAATCGAGCTCATGTGAGATCAGGCCGCCTCGCCGACGGTGGCCACGGCCGGCGGCTCGTCGGTTCGCGACAGCGGCCCGCCCGGCCAGCCGGCCAGCAGCGCGACCGCGGCGACGGCGGCCGCGGCCACCCCGAATGCGTACGGCACGCCACCCGAGCGGTCCACGATCGGCCCGGCCATCGCGCTGCCCAGCGAGGTGCCGATGACCACCACGGTCACCACCCAGGTGTACGCCTCGTTCACCATGCTGACCGGTGCCACCCGGCTGACCAGCGCGTTCTCCACTGTCAGCGCGGGTGCGATAGCCGCGCCGCCGACCAGCAGCGCGATCCCGAGCGCCACCACTCCCGGCATGAACGCGAACACCACCAGGCTGGCCGCGACCGTACCGAGCAGCAGCGCGAACTGCCGGTGTACCGCGGCCCGGTACCGCCGGGTGCCGTACCAGACGCCACCGATCGTGCTGCCCAACCCCCAGAGTCCGAGCAGGATGCCGGCGGCCCGACCACCGCCCTGCTCCCCCAGGTCCACCGACGCGAACGCCGGTACCGCGACCGCGGTGGCGCCGAACGCGATGGACAGGCCGGCCGCGCAGGTCAGCAGGGCCGGGAAGCCGGCCGTCATGAGCGGACCGAACCCGCGGGCGCGGGTGTGTCCGGGGTGCGGCTGCCAGGACCGCATGCCGCTGCCGCGGGCCACGATCGTGGTACCGACCATGGTCACCACCGCGGAGCCGATCAGTGCCGCCGCCGGGGAGCCGAGCGCGACGAACACCGCGACGAGCATCGGCCCGATCGTGAACACGAGCTCGAACAGTGTCGTCTCGGCCGCGAGCGCCGGACCGCGCAGCGGGTACCGGCCGGTCATCGGCGAAGTCAGCGCACTCCAGGCGCCCCGGAGCGCGGCGGTGAGCGGCGGGTACACGGCACCGGCGATGCCGGCGATCACCCACAGCACGACCGGTGGCGCCGACCGGCTGGCCGCCAGCACCACGCCGACCAGCGCGACCGGATGGGCGATCGCGGTGAACAGCAGTACCGGCGCCGGCCCGATCCGGTCCGCCAGTCGGCCGCCGACCGGGCTGGCCGCCGCGCCGGCGATGGCGTACACCGCGATGGCGACCGCGCCGGGCGTGTACCGGCCGGTCGTGCTCTGGATCAACAGGAGGATCGCGAGCGTGTTGATGCCCAGCCCGAGCCGGCTCAGCACGCCCCCGAGGAGCAGTACCGGCGCTCCGGGAATCCGCCACACCGCGGCGTAGCTGCCCAGCGCGGTCACCTGGCCCCCCTTTGCGACGTTCCGCTCCGACGCTAGCCCGGCGGGCGAGACCAGCGGTAACGCATTCCGGCCGGTGGTAAGCAGCCTCACAACGCGCGGCGCTGCTCCCCCACCCCGCGCCCACCCCACGCGGCGTCCCCACCCCGCGCGACTCCCCACCCCGCGCTCCCGTCCCGCGCGACTCCCCACCCCGCGCCCCGTCCCGCTTGGTGGCGCACATGGGCGGGGCGCCCGGCCTGGCAGGCCGAGCGCCCCTAGGGAAGGAGACGCGGAATCAGGTCAGTGTCATCCGGCCGGAGGCGAGCTCCTCGAGCCGGCGTACCCGGTCGGCCATCGGCGGGTGGGTGGAGAACAGCTTGGCGACGCCACCGCCGCGGAACGGGTTGGCGATCATGAGATGCGCGGTCGAGGTGAGCTGCCCCTCGGCCGGGAGCGGCAGGGACCGCGCCCCGGAATCGATCTTGCGCAAGGCGCTGGCCAGGGCCAACGGGTCCTTGGACAGTGCGGCGCCGTCCGCGTCGGCCTGGTACTCCCGGCTCCGGCTGATCGCGAGCTGGATCACCGAGGCCGCGACCGGGCCGAGGATCAGCATGGCCAGCAGCCCGACGATGCCCGGACCGTCGTCATCGTCGGACCGGCCGATCGGCAGGAACCAGGCGAGGCTGGCCAGCGCCGTGATGATGCCGGCCAGCGCGCCGGCCACGCTGGAGATCAGGATGTCGCGGTTGTACACGTGGGAAAGCTCGTGTCCGATGACCGCGCGCAACTCGCGCGGGCTGAGCAACCGGAGGATGCCCTCCGTGACACACACCGCCGCGTGCTCCGGGTTGCGACCGGTGGCGAACGCGTTCGGCTGTTGGGTGGGGCTCAGGTACAGCCGGGGCATCGGTTGGCGGGCGGTGGCGGCCAGCTCACGGACCATGGAGTACAGCTCGGGCAGCTGCGCCTCGGTGACCGGCCTGGCGGCCATCGAGCGGAGCGCGAGCTTGTCGGACCAGAAGTAGCTGACCCCGTTCATCCCCAGCGACAGGATGACGGCGATGACCAGGCCGGCACTTCCACCGATCCAGTAACCAACCGTCACGATCAACGCGCTCAGCAGGCCGAGCAGGAGCGCGGTCTTCAGCCCGTTGTAATGGCGGTGCACCTTTCATCACTCCCGTCAGGTGGCGCCGGGGCTCCGCCCGGCACCGGGTGCAACGGCACCGACCGGCTACACCTTCCCGACCAGCACCGATCTTCATGGTGGACACCCGTCCTGGGCAGCGGCTGAACCGGTGCTGTGAGTTGACTGGGGGCTCCCTGGGCTCACCAGCGCGACGCCGCCGCCAACGCCGCCGCCAACCCGGCGCCGCCACCAACCCGACACCGCCGCCAACCCGACACCGCCGCCAACCCAACGCCGTCGCCGGCGCCAGCCGGCGGGCTCGGGCGCTGTCAGCCGGCCCGGGTCAGCCGGCGGTCAGTGGGCGAAGCCGGCGGCGAGGTCGGACGCGGCGAGCACCAACTGCGGGGCCACGCCGACTGCCAGACCGGCCACGGTGGCGAGCCCCAGCCCGCCGGCGACCAGCCAGGACACCCGCGGGGCGATCCCGGCGGGCGCGGCAGCGCCGGGCACCGCAGCGGGCTCCGCGGCGTACAGGGTCGCCACCACGCGCAGGTAGTACGCGAGTCCGATCACCGCGTTGATCGCGACCACCACCGCCAGCCAGCCGCTCGCCCCGGCCAGCAGCGACCGGACCACCACCACCTTGGCGAACAGCCCGGCGAGTCCGGGCGGCAACCCGGCCAGTCCGACCAGCGCCGACACCAGCGCGGCGCCCACCAGCGGCGACCTGCGCGCGGCACCGCGGTAGTCGTCGACCAGACCCCCGTCGCGACCTGCGCGCCAGGCGATCACCGCACCGAACGCGCCCAGTTCGAGCAGGACATAGAAGGAGGTGTACGCGATGGTCGCGGCGACCGCGGTCCGTACCGCGGCCGCGTCCCGACCCGCCGCGACCGCGAACGCGCCGAGCGGCGCCAGCAGGTACCCGGCCTGTGCCACCGAGGACCAGGCGAGCAGGCGTACCAACCGGCGCTGCCGGAGCGCGACGAGGTTGCCGACGGTCATGGTCAGTACGGCGAGGACAGCCAGCACCGGCCCGACCACGTCCAGCCACGGCCGCAGCCCGCCGATCGTCACGTACAGGATCGCCACCACGCCGCCGAGCTTCGAGGCGGTGGACAGGTACGCCGCGACCGGCAGTGGCGCGCCGTCATAGGTCGCCGGCGCCCAGGCGTGGAACGGTACGGCGGCCACCTTGAACGCCAGCCCGACCAGCACGAGTACCGCGCCTGCGGTGACGAGCGGGATGTCCCGCAGGTCGCTACGGCCGGACAGCGCGGCGGACAGCCGGTCCAGATGTACCGCGCCGGTGGCCGCGTACAACAGGCCGGCACCGAGCAGCGTGACCGACGTGGACACGACGGACACGACGAAGAACGTGACCGCGGCTTCGGCGCTCGCCACGGTCTGCCGGCGCAGTCCGACCAGCGCGTACAGCGGCAGCGTCAACGTCTCCAGCGCCACGAGCAGCGTGATCAGATCGCGCGCGTACCCGAGCACCACGCCACCGGTGAGCGCGGCGAGCAGGAGGAAGCAGTACTCCCCGGCCGGCAGTTCCCGCAGCGACGGTCCGGACAGCAGCAGTACCACCAGCGTGGCCACGCAGAACAGCACCGCGACCGTGGCGCCGGCGCCATCCGCGACCAGCGAGCAGGACCGGCCGACCTCGATCCCGCCCGGCAGCGTGCCACCGGCACTGCAGAACGTGGCCCGGTCCTTGCCGGCACCGACGAGCACCGCGATCACGCCGGTGGCCGTGGTACCGAGCAGGGCCACGACCAGTACGAACGCGCGACGCCCGGGTGCGATCAGGTCGGCCACGAACGCGAGTACGGCGGTCGCCGCGGCCGCGTACGCCGGAGCCAGCGCGACCTGGTCCACCGTCTGCACGCTCATGTCGTCGCCTCGCTGCGCTCGGCGCCGCCAGGAGGCACAGCCGCACTCTGCTCGCTGGTTCGCTCGCTGCGCTCGCTCACGACGCCACCGCTTCGGCCAGTGCCCGGACCGGGTCGAGTGCCACGCCCAGGATCAGGCCCGGTAGCAGCCCGATCGCGAGCGCGAGCAGCACCAGTGGCCCCCACGCGACCAGCTCGGCGCGGGCCAACGCGGCGGGGGCCGCCACTGCCACAGCGGCCGACCCGTGCGTGACCCGGCGCAGCAGCCGCAGGAAGTACGCCGCGGTCAACGCGCCACCGAACGCCGCCACGATCCCCAGCACTATCCACAGCGGACCGCCGCGCTGGAACCCGGCGTACACCGCGAATGCCTCTCCCCAGAAACCGGCCAGGCCGGGCAGTCCGAGCGACGCGATGGCGGCGAAGCCCAGCACCCCGGCCAGACCCGGCGCGGTCTCCCGCAGGCCACCCAGCGCGGCCAGGTCGCCGGTGTGTGCCCGGTCCTTGATGGCTCCGGCCAGGAAGAACAGCAGGCCGGTGATGATCCCGTGGGCGATGTTGCCGATCAGCGCCGCGGAGAACCCGGTCGAGGTCAGCGTCGCGATGCCGAGCAGCACGAACCCCATGTGCCCCACTGAGGAGTACGCGATGAGCCGCTTCAACTCGGTCTGCGCCAGGCACACGAGCGAGCCGACCACGATCGCGGCGACGGCGAGCACACCGAGTACCGGAGCGATCGTCCGTGCCCCGTCGGGGAGCACCCCGACCGCGACCCGGAGCAGGCCGTACGTCCCCATCTTCAGCAACACCCCGGCCAGGATGACCGAGCCGACGGTGGGCGCCTCGGTGTGCGCGTCGGGCAGCCAGGTGTGCAGCGGCCACAGCGGGCTCTTCACCGCGAACGCGAGCGCGAGCAGCACGAACGCCGCGACCTGGGTGCCGTGCGCGAGCCCGCCGCCGCCCCGGCCGATGAGCTCGACCAGGTCGCCGGTGCCGGCCTTCGCGACGATCACGAAGACGCCGACCAGCAGCAACACCGAACCCAGCAGGGTGTACAGCACGAACTTGCGCGCGGCGTGCCGCCGGCCCGGACCGCCCCAGCCGGCGATCACCGCGTACATCGGGATCAGCACGACCTCGAAGAACAGGAAGAACAGAACCAGATCGAGAGCCTCGAAGGTACCGAGGATGCCGACCTCGATGACGAGCAGCAGCGCTACCAGCGCTTTCCCGCGTACGGGTGCGGTCCGGTCGGCCGCGTCGTCGGCGACTGCGTCGCCGGCCGGGACAGCCCTATCCGGGATCGGGACGTGCCAAATGGTGTACCCGCAGCAGAGCAGCGTGAGCAGGGCAGTGAGCGCGACGAGCGGCCAGGAGATGCCGTCCACGCCGAGGTGGAACCGCAGGTCGATGCCGCTGGCCCAGGGCAGATCCAGCTCGTACCAGGGATTGAGCACGCCGGGTCGGGCGGCTGTCGGCGGGTGTGGCCGCAGCAGCGCGAGGGTGGCCAGGAACCCGAGCGCGGCGGCGACCGTGCCGACGATCCGGCCGGCCCGGTCCAGTCGGGCCGGCAGCGCGGCCAGCACCAGCGCGCCGGCGGCCGGGATCGCCAGCGTGGCGACCAGCAGCGCCTGCCCGCCCGTCATCGCAGTACCCCTGTCATGACGGCCGCGACTCCCACCAGGATCGCGCCGGCGAGCACCGCGCCGGTGTACCGCGGAATCCCGGCCGCGTGCACCCGCGCGAGCAGCCGGCCCAACCCGACGGTCCCTACTCCAGCACCCTCGACGGCCCCGTCCACGATCCGCTCGTCGCCGGCGCGTACCGCCCGCGCGATTGCCCGGACCGGGCGTACCACCAGCGCGTCCTGGACGTCGTCGAGGTAGAAGGCGCGACCGAACACCGGCCGGGCGGCACCGAGGTACCGGGCCGGATCCGCGGCCGGATCGCGTCGCCACGCCAGCCAGGCGCCGGAGACGCCCACCGCGGTCACCAGCAGCGCGACCAGGCTGGTACCGAGCTCGATGGTCACCCCCGCGCCGTAGTTCGGCGGTGCCGCGGTCGCGGTCTGACCGGCCGGCAGGTACGCGAACCAGCCGGTTTCGCTGCTCACGCCGGGGAGTAGCGCGATCAGTCCGAGCAGCGCGGCCGGTACCGCCAGCAGAACCACCGGCCAGCGCATCGCGGCCGGCGGTCCGTGGGGAACCTGATCCGACCGGGACGGGCCGAAGAACGTGCGGAGCCACAGCCGGGTGGCGTACCAGCCGGTCACCCCGGCCGTGACCAGCCCGGCCACCAGCACCAGCCAGCCGGTCCATCGGGCCGAGCCGGTGGTGCCGTCGGCCGCGCCCAGTGCCGCGCCGAGGATCGACTCCTTGCTCCAGAAGCCGGCGAACGGCGGTACCCCGGCGAGCGCGGCCAACCCGATCGTCATGCACCAGAACGTCACCGGCAGGCTCGGCCGCAGCCCGCCCATCCGGCTCATCAGGTTGGTACCGACCGCGTGGATGACCACCCCGGCACCGAGGAACAGCAGCGCCTTGAACGCCGCGTGCGTGAGCAGGTGGAACAGCGCCGGATAGCCCGCGCCGACCGCGAGACCGCCGGCCATGTACGCGATCTGGCTGACCGTGCTCCAGGCCAGTACCCGCTTGATGTCGTCCTGCGCGGTGGCGGCCAGCGCGCCGAGCAGCATCGTGACCGCCGCCATCACGCCCAGGGTCGGCAACGCGCCCGGAGCGGCCAGGAAGATCGGATAGAGCCGGGCCACCACGTACACCCCGGCCGCGACCATGGTGGCGGCGTGGATCAGCGCGCTGATCGGGGTCGGGCCGGCCATCGCGTCCGGCAGCCAGGTGTGCAGCGGGAACTGCGCGCTCTTGCCGGCCACCCCGGCGAGCAGCAGCAGGCAGGCGGTGGTGAGCCGGGCCGGGCTGAGCTGGCTGTCGGTCACCGCGGCGGTCACGTCGGCGATGCGGAAACTTCCCGCTCCGGTACCGAGCAGCACGATGCCGAGCCAGAACCCGACGTCGCCGATCCGGGTGACCAGGAACGCCTTCACCGCCGCGGCCGGGGCCTCCGGCAGCCGCCGGTCGTGCCCGATCAGCAGGTACGAGCAGATGCCCATGACCTCCCAGCCGACCAGCAGTTGGACCAGGTCACCGGCCACCACCACGTTGAGCATGGCCGCGGTGAAGATGCTGACCTGCGCGGCGTACGGCGTGAACCGGCCGTCACCGGCGCGTTCGTCGGCCAGGTAGCTGATCGAGTACACCTGTACCGCGCAGGCCACCACGCCCACCGCGATCGCGACCAGCGCGGCGATCGTGTCGACCCGTACCCCGACCGTGACCGGCAGGTTGCCGAAGTCGACCAGGGTGGTACGCGCTTCGGCGAACTCCCCGCGCGGCACCGTCACCGCGAGCGCGACCGCGGCGACCAGTGCCACCGCGGTCGACCCGACGCCCAGCACGGCCGCGAGCGCGCGCATCCGCAGCGGCACCACCAGTCCGGCCAGCCCCGCTACCCCCGGTACCGCCGGCAACAGCACCGCCAACGGCACCGCGGCGCTCACCGGCCCACCTCGGCCGGCGCGGTCGTGGCTGCCGGCGCGGTAGCCGGCTCGGTGGCCGACTCGGAGGCCGCGTTGTCCGGGTCGCCGCGGCCGACGTCGTCCAGCGTGACCGTGTGCCGCAGCCGGTACAGCTGGAGCACCACGGCAAGTCCGACGCCGATCTCGGCCGCGGCCAGCACGATGACGAACAGCGCGAACACCTGGCCGGCGCGAGGTACCCCGACCACGGTGGTATCCGCGGTGACCAGTACCAGGTTCACCGCGTTGAGCATCAGCTCGACCGCCATCAGCAGCAGGACCGCGTTGCGGCGTACCAGCACGCCGTAGCAGCCGAGCCCGAACAGGCCGGCCGCGATCAGGTACGGGATGACCGGGTGCATCTACTCGTTCCCCCGGTCTGGTCGCGTGACCGCGCCGATGTCCGGTCGGGACACGATGATCGCGCCCACCAGCGCGGCGAGCAGCAGCACCGACAGCACCTCGAACGGCAACGCCCACTCGCGGAACACCTCGGCGCCGATCCGGCTGGCGGTACCGGCGTCGGGCAGGTCCAGCGAGGTCCACTGGTACGCGTCGACGAACAGCGCGGCCAGTCCCAGTCCGGCGCCGGCTCCGATGAGTACCCCCGGCAGTCGGGGCCGGTCCAGGTCGTCGGCCGGGCCGATCGGCGCCCGGGTGAGCATCACCGCGAACAGCAGCAGGACGACCACGGCACCTACATAGAGCAGCACCTGTACCCAGGCGACGAGCTCCGCGGTCAGCACCAGGTAGCAGCCGGCCAGCCCGCCGAGGGTCACGACCAGCCAGAGCCCGGCGCGTACCAGATGACGGGTGGTGACGACGAGGGTGGCGGAACCGAGGGTGACCGCGCCGAGCGCGAGCAGGAGCACGTCGGCAACGGTCACCGGTCGCCCTCACCCTCCGGCGCCGCCGGTGGCCGTTCCGCCGCCGGCTCTCCCGCGGCCGGCTCTCCCGCGGTGGGTTTTTGCGCGGCCGGGCTCTGCGCGGCTGGCCCTCCCCCGGCCGGGTCTTCCACGGCCGGGCCTTGCGCGGCCGGCCGGTTGGCGCCGGGGCGCTCCCGCCGGGCCGGGCGCTCGGGAGTGGCCGCCGCGGGTCCGGCGGCGCGACGCTCGGCCGCCGCCACCTCCTTGGCCGGCTCCCCGTTCGGGTCGTGCGCGGGCGGCGCCGGCACGGTCCACATCCACTCCCGCAGCCGCCCCTTTTCGTGCAGCAGGTCGCGGATGTCGTACTCGGCGTACTCGAACTCAGGCGACCAGAACAGCGCGTCGAACGGGCACGCGTCGATGCAGATCCCGCAGTACATGCAGAGCGAGAAGTCGATGTCGAACCGGTCCAGCACGTTGCGCTGCCGCGGCCGGGAAGCCCCGGCGACCTCGACCGTCTCCTTGTGCGAGTCGATGTAGATGCACCAGTCCGGGCACTCCCGGGCGCACAGCATGCAGACCGTGCAGTTCTCCTCGAACAGCCCGATCACGCCGCGGCTGCGGGGCGGCAGCTCCGGCTGTACATCCGGGTACTGATCGGTGTGTGACCGCCGCGTCATCGTGCGGAGGGTGACCGCGAGCCCCTTGGCCAGTCCTTTGCCCGGCACCCCGTTCATGCCGGCCATCCTGCCCTGAACCGACCGCCGACGCGAGGACTGTCGCCACCCGGCCGGTCGCGCGCCGCCGGCGCAGCCGGCCTGGTTGGCTGGGCGGTCGGCGACGCGCCCGCGTCCGCGGCCGCCGGTAGGGTCCGAACCATGGATTACCTGCGACTCGGCTCGACCGGCCTGCGGGTCTCCCGGATCTGCCTCGGCATGATGAGCTACGGCGATCCGGCGACCCGGCCGTGGGCGCTGGAGGAACCCGCCGCGGCCCCGTTCGTGGAACGCGCGGCCGAGGCCGGCATCAACTTCTTCGACACCGCCGACGCGTACTCGCTCGGGGCCAGCGAAAAGATCACCGGCCGGCTGCTCCGCTCGGTGTTCGGCCGGCGCGAGGACTACGTGCTCGCCACCAAGGTGTACATGCCGCTCGGCGACGGCCCGAACGACCGGGGCCTGTCCCGCAAGCACATCCTCGACTCGATCGACGCCTCGCTGCGCCGGCTCGGTACCGACCATGTGGATCTCTACCAGATCCACCGGTGGGACGACGGGACGCCGATCGAGGAGACGATGCGGGCGCTGGACGACGTGGTACGAGCCGGCAAAGCCCGGTACCTCGGCGCGAGCAGCATGTACGCCTGGCAGTTCGCCACCGCGCAGCACGTCGCGGAAGCCAACGGCTGGACGACGTTCGTGTCGATGCAGAACCACTACAACCTGCTGTACCGGGAGGAGGAGCGGGAGATGATCCCGTACTGCCGGTACACCGGAGTGGGGGTGCTGCCGTGGAGTCCGCTCGCCCGGGGCCTGCTGGCCGGCAGCCGTACCCGCGCGGGTGAGCGGCTGACCACCCGCGCGCGTACCGACGAGATCAGCGACCGGTTCTACGCCGACGTGGACTTCGACATCGTGGACCGGGTCGCCGAGGTGGCCGGCGAGCGTGGCGTACCACCGGCACAGGTCGCGCTGGCGTGGCTGCTGCACAAGCCGGACGTGACCGCCCCGATCGTCGGCGCGACCAAGCTGTCGCACCTCGACGACGCGCTGGCCGCGACCGAGCTGAGCCTGTCCGAGGAGGAGGTCAAGCGGCTGGAGGAGCCGTACCGGCCGCAGCCGATCTCCGGCCACTGACCACTCCGCGCGGCGAGGACCGCGACCACCGCGCGGCGGGCCCGGCGGCCCGCCGCGCCGAGGTGCGGTCGCTCAGTGCGGCAGGTCCGAGACCTTCAGGACCTGCCGGCCGGAGCCGCCGAGCACGGTCAGCTGGTCGATGTCGAACAGGTCCCGCTTCTGTACCCCCGCGTCGGACAGCGCGGCCGGCAGGGCGGCGCGGTCGAGCCGGTACAGCGGCGACGCCGGGCTCAGGTACAGCACGATCTCTCTCCGGAATCCCGGCGGCGCGGTGGAGCCCTGGCTGGTCGAGCCGGTGGTCAGGTAGCGGGCCGCCGCGGTCAGGTCCTCGTCCAGCGACTGCGGCTTCCAGTCGACCGGCGTGACGTACTGGACGGCGCGCTTGTCCTTCAGGTCGAACAGGTTCGCGTGGTACATCACCTCGTCCGGGGCCCGCCAGGCGCCGACCGCGACCGGACCGCCTCCGTCCCGTACGAGCTTCGCGGCGTCGGCCAGAGCCTCGCGACGGAGCCCGACGCTGGTCGCCGCGGTGTCGAGGCGATCCATTTCCCGGATCACCTCGGCCGGGTCGTACTGGAACTTCGCGCCGCTGGCCAGCAGCTGGTACCAGGAGCCGATGAACCGGTGTTCGACCAGCTCGTTCGCGATCCGCAGCGCGTCCGCGTCCTTCCACCGGGAGTCGCCGAGCAGGGTGAGCAGCGTGCGCAGCCCCTCCGCCGACTCCGGCATGGTGGCGTTCTTGTCGACGGTCACCACATGCCGGAGCAGGTTGCCCATCAGGGCCGGATCCGTGCCCTGCCACCCGCCGCTGAACGGGATCGCGGACAGCCAGTAGCTGCCGCCGCCCCAGTTCCGCCAGGCAGCCGACGTCGTCGTACACCTGACCTTCACCTTCTGGCCGTGCTTGATCGCGGACAACGGCGCTCGGCAGGTACCCAACTCCCGTCCGGTCGGGGTGTCCGCGACGATCCGGCCCATCAGGTACCCGGGTCCGGCCGGCTGGCCGCCGAGGTTGGTCACCGTGGCGATGATCGTGCAGCGGTCGACATCGCAGTCCGAGTCGATGCTCGACACCAGGTCGTACGTGGCCGGCAACTGCACCGGGTCCTGCGGGTCGATCGCCGCGTCCACCTCGGTGCGCGCGGTCGTCAGGCGCCGGTCCAGCGCGGCCGCCGCCTTGTCGTCCTCGACGCTCAGATCGAGGCTGAACTGGCGGGCCGCCGACTGCCGCGCCTTGTCGACCCCGTCCGGGAGGTCGGCGAGATCGGGCAGCACGCCGTCCACGCCGAGAACGCGGTACGGCTTCTCGGCCGTCACGTACACGGTGTCGCGCGCGGTCGTCGGTACCGCGGCCGCCCGGGTCCCGTGCAGCGTCTTCTCCGGATAGCCCGGACGGTCGGTGGCCGGCCGGTAGCGCAGGAGATCGGCGAGGGCGTGCGGGACGAGCATGTCCCGCGGGTCGAATCCGAGCGTGTCGGAGCCACCGATGGCCCACTTGTCCGCGAGGACGGCGAGCGCCGGTTCGACCGCCAGCCACCACTCGCGATCGCCGCGCACGTAGATGTCCTCGTCATCGGCCAGGATCTCGGCGTGACCGCCGGCCGGCCGGTCCACCTCGCCGAGCACCTCGCCGTCCTTGGTGACGGCCAGGTCGATGGTGGTCAGCTCACCGTCGAGCCCCACCACCCCACCGGTGTACCGGACCGCTGGCGCGGTCTCCAGCGGCGCGGCCGCGGCGCGCAACAGCGTGGCCGGTGACTCGTCGAACGCGTCGGTGAACAGGTGGGGGATCACCAGCACGGCGGCCAGCGCCAAGCCCATCGCCATCGCCAGGACCGCCACCCCGGCGATCCAGAGGCCGGTCCAGCGCCGACTCCGTCGCGGTGGGACGAAACCGCCCTGGGGGTACGCGCCGAGCACGACCGGCCCGGCGCCCGGCGGTGGCCAGGACGCGGGCGGCGCCCCGAAGGTCGGCGCCGTCGCGGGCGCCGTCGCGGGCACCGGACCAGTCGCCGGACTCCGCTCATCAGGCGCGGACTTCGCAGGCTGCTCACCGGGCGCGGATCCCGCATGCTGCTCATCGGGCGCGGAGCGCGCGCTGCGCTCATCGGGTGCGGTATCCCCAGGGTGGTCGGACATCCGGACGTTTCTCCTCGACGACAGAAGGGCGAACCAGGCACCGGGCCGGACCCGGGAAAGTACGAGGGCCCCGCAACGATCACCGGCCGCCAACGGGCCGGTCAAATTTGCCACCCCTGAACCGCCATGCGGAAAAGTCGTCGAGTATCCGACGAGTTCCGGGTAAATCCCACTGGGTTCGGACCGCGTCTGTCGGCGCTACCGGACCGTGTCCCGAGCATCGTCGGACCGCCTCTCGGGCGTCGCCGCCTAGTACCGCAAACACTCCTTTGCAAACATCCCTTTGTGGTTGTACTGTCGTGCCGTGGACGACGCAGCGGCGACCAACCGACCCAGTCGCGTCGAGCTGGACGCGCGCAACCTGCGTGGCATCGCCCATCCGGTCCGGGTGCGGTTGCTGACGCTGTTGCGGGTTCACGGTCCGGCCACCGCCACCTCGCTGGCGCGGCGCCTCGACCTCAACACCGGTGCGACCAGCTATCACCTGCGCCAACTGGCCGAGCACGGCTTCATCACGGACGCTCCGGACCGGGGCAACCGGCGGGAGCGCTGGTGGCAGGCGGCGCACGGAGGTACCACGTTCTCCCGCGAGACGCTGCTGACCGACGACTCCGAGCTGGGTCCGGCGTACCTGCATTCAGTGGCCCAGCTGTACGCCGACCGGCTGCTCCGGGCCAGCGAGGCACTCCTCTCGCTGCCGGACGAGTGGCGGGCGGCTCAGGACTTCAGCGACTACCTGCTGCGGCTCACGCCGGTACAGGCGAAGAAGCTCAGCGCCGAACTGCACGCGGTGCTCAGCCGGTACAGCGACGCCGGTGCCCGGCGGCGGTCCGCCGGCGCGGTGCCGGCCACCGTGCAGTTCCAGCTGTTCCCCGAGCCGGACGACATGTTCCGCGCGCCGGACGACGGCTCCGGGCGGCAGGCCCCGGAACCGGACGACAGCGCCGGGCAGGACGCGGAGCCGGGCCGGTGACCGGGGACGCGCCGGCGCGCTCGCGGCGCGGAATCGCCGGGGTGCTGAGCGCGAACGCGGCCGCGTGGTCGGCCACCCGGCTGCTGTCCGTCGCGCTGCCGTGGTTCGTGCTGTCCAGCACCGGCAGCGCCACCCGGACCGGCCTGGTGGTGTTCGCCCAGATGGGGCCGTACGTAGTGGCCCAACTCCTGTCCGGGCCGCTGATCGACCGGGTGGGCCCGAAGCGGATCAGCGTGACCTGCGATCTCGTCGCCATGACCGCGATGGCGACCGCGCCGCTGCTGTACCTGACCGGCTCGTTGCACCTGTGGACGCTGATGTCGCTGATGGCGCTGGTCGGCGTCGCGGACGGCCCGGCCAACGCGGCGAAGGCGGTGTTCGTACCGTCGGCCACCCGGGCCGCCCGGATGTCGCTGGAGCGCGGTACCGGCCTGACCGGCGCGGTCGAGCGCACCGCCGGCACGGTCGGCCCGGCTCTCGCCGGAGTGGTGGTGGCGACGCTCGGCGGACCGTACGCGCTGTGGGTGACCGCGGTGCTGTTCGGCCTCGGCGCGCTGATCGTGAGCGCCACGCTCACCGATCCGGTCGTGGACCGGTCGGGCCAGCCGGCCGGCAGCTACCTCGCCCGGTTCCGCGAAGGTGCCCGGTTCGTCCGCCAGGACGGCCTGCTCCGCGCCATCGTCGCCATGGTCGCGACCACCAACCTGCTCGACCAGGCGTTCATGGCGGTACTGCTGCCGGTGTGGGCGAAGTCCGCCGGGCACGGTGCCGAGGTGGTCGGGCTGACGATGAGCGTGTTCAGCGCGGCGTCGATCGTCGCCAGCCTCACCGCGGCCGCGATCGCGGAACGCCTTCCCCGGCGCACCGTGTACCTGACCGGGTACATCATCGGTGGGTTGCCGCGGTTCGCCGTGATGGCGCTGGGTCTGCCGCTGTGGGCGGTACTGGCTGTGTTCGCGGTCAGCGGCCTCGGCTCCGGCTTCATCAACCCGATCCTCGGCGCGGTGCAGTACGAGCGGATCCCGGCCGGGCTGCTCGGCCGGGTCAAGACGCTGTCCACCGCGCTGGCCTGGTCCGGCATCCCGTTCGGTGGCCTGCTCGGTGGAGCGCTGGTGGCACTGACCGGTCTGACCGGCGGGCTGTGGCTCACCGGCGCCGCGTACCTGGTGGCGATCGTGCTGCCCGGTCTGAGCCCGGAGTGGTCCCGGATGGGCGGCCACGGCTCCGCACCGGACCGCGGTGGGTCGCTCGTTCCCGACGACCCACCGCGGTTGGACAGGGCTACGGCACCGTGAAGGTGAGCAGGTAGGGCGCGCGCATCGGTACCCCGTCGTTGTTCTGGTTCTGCGAGATCACGTGGTCGACGGTCGCGGTGTACGACCCGGCCGGTAGTGCCGCACCCGGCGTCCAGGTGAGCGTGGCCCCAGCCGCCGTCACGGTGCCGGCCACCGGGCCGGACGGTCCCGCCACGACCACCGACTGACTGAAGTCGCCGTCCGCGCCGTCGGAACGTACCGGCCAGTTGAACGTGACGGTCACGCCGCTGGCGCTGCCCGATGCCGCGCTGACCAGCGGATCCCGCCAGTTCGCCACCGGCTTGAGATCGTCACTCGGGGCCGACGGCGAGGTGTTGTCGATCAACTGGGTCAGGTCGGTCGCGGAGGTCGCGTGTACGGTGCCGATCCGGTTGGTGAAGCCGGTGATCGTGCCCCACTGTTCGACCGAGTCGTACGTGCCGCGGGTGTACTTCCACTGCATCCGCAGCCCGTCCGGGATACCGAGGGTGATCTCCCAGATGTGCGAGCCGGCCGCGGTCTCGTGCAGCATCGTGTCCGGCCGGCCGCCGCAGTAGCCACAGAGCGGATCGGCGGTACCGGACGGCAGCCCCTCGACCGTGCCGGTCACGTACACCGGCTGGTCGTCCGGGGTGTAGTCCGGAACCTTCACGCGGAACGTGACCTGCACGAGCTTGGCCTCGACCTTGTGGCTCACCTCGTTCGAGGCGGGCGAGGCGTTGAGGTGCGTGTCGTACGCCCGCACCTGGTAGAAGTACGTCTCGCCCGCGTTCACCGCGTTGTCCACATAGGACCGGGTGGCCGCCGGCAGGATCGCGACCGGCGTGGACGACTCACCACCAGCGCTGGTACCGCGGTACACCCGGTACTCGGCCACCGGTCCGGTCGGATCGGTCGACTCGGTCCAGGACACGGTCAGCGCGGACGAGGAGAAGTCGATCGAGGCGACCGGCGCGGACGGCGCGCTGGTGTCGCTGCTCGCGGTCACGTGCAGGGTGCCGGGTTGCGCGTCCCCGGCGCCGGACGTGTCGCCGTAGGTCCAGGTGTGGCCGCTGTCGGTGGAGAACCGGACCAGGTAGTCGTAGCTGCCCGGCGCGTCGGCGCGCAGCCCGCCGGTGTACTCGTACCAGCCGTCGGCCGGATGGTCCGGGTTGTGCGCCATCGGCTTCCAGGACCAGCCGGTCGGGTCGCTGCCGGCCGTACCGAATCCCAACTCGGCCCGGACCAGCGACGGGTCGCCGCCGGCGTCGGTCAGCCCGGCGACCTTCACCCACCCGGCCACCGTGGTGTACGCCGAGGTCAGCTCGGTGTCGACCGACTTCGGCGACTGCAGCACCGCGTCGGTGACCGGCAGCGCCGGGTACGCGTCCGCCTCGGCCGACCGGGTGCCGACGTTGCCGGCGCGGTCGAGCGCCCGCACGACGTAGTGGTAGGCGGTCCCGTTCCGCACCCCGTTGTCCACATAGGACGTACCGGTCACCTCGGCCACCGGCACGTACCCGCCGCCGGACAGCGGGCTGCGGAGCACCTGGTACGAGTCGGCTCCGTGGACCCGGGACCAGCGCACGGCCGCGGTGCCGTTGCCGCCGGTCGCGTTGACGCTCCACGGCGCGGCCGAGCCGGCAATGTCCTGCTTGCCGTCCAACACGTACACCGCGGCGGACAGCGGGTTGAGGTGCATCCGCACCGCGCCGCCGTCGCTCGCGGTCCGCTTCGCCGCGCCGGCGGCACCGGTGTCGAACACGGACTTGAGGTGTACGCCGTCGCGAAGGTAGCCGTCGGTCGGCACGATCAGGTCCCGCGCGGTGACCTCGCTCCGGTTCAGCGCGACCAGGGCCAGTCCGGTGGACGTGCGCATCGTGTACGCCACGGTCTGCGCCGCGTCGTCGGCCAGCAGGAACGTCTGGGTACCGGTGCGGAGCTCCGGGTGCGACCTGCGCAGCGCGGCGAGCGCGCGGTACGAGTCGAGCACGTCGTGGTCGCCGCAGCTGCCGTAGTACGGAGCGCTCCCGCGCACCGGCCGGCCGTTCGCGTCCAGGCACCACGGGTACGCCCGCCGGTCGTCCGGATCGTCCGCGCCGGTCATGCCGACCTCGTCGCCGTAGTACACGGTCGGGGTGCCGGGCACGGTGTACTGCACGACCGAGGCGAGGGCCTGCTTGCGCGCGCCCACCGCGACGTTGGCCGGGTTGTCCTCCTTCTCGGCCGGGTTGTCCGCACCGGGAGTGACGCTCCAGCGCAGCCGCTTGGTGTCGTGGCTGTCCAGCAGGTTCATGAACGTGTAGTACGTCGCGTCGGAGTAGTCCTCGCGCAGCGACTGCATCGCGTCGCGGAACCTGCTGACCGGCACGTTCGGGTCGTGATCGCCCGGGAAACCCTTGTCGTCGACCGCGCCGAGCAGGCTCAGTACGCCCGCGCGGAACCGGTACCCCATCGCGGTGTCCGCGGTGTCGCCGTTGGTCAACGGCAGGTTGTCGTACCAGTGCCACGCCTCCGCGATCAGCGCCTCGCTCGGCTTCACCCCGCGGGTGATGTCGCGCAGCTGCTGCCAGTACGACACCGGGAAGGTGCCGTCGGTCATCACGTCGAACCGCCAGCCGGCCGCGCCCTGGCGCAACCAGCGGTTCGCCACACTCTTATGCGCGTCGCCGTAGAAGTACTGCTTGACCGGCGCGTACGGCTTGCTCGGGTCGGCCGGATCGCGCTTGGTGATCACCGGGATGGACAGGAAGCCGGCCCACCCGTCGTAGCTGGCGCCGAGCGCGGTCCCGTCGTCACCGGCGCAGGTGCCGGTGCCGGCGGTTGCTGGGTGGAAGGTGAACCAGGAGCGGTACGGGCTGTCCGGGCTCTCGCACGCGCCGACCGTCGAGTAGTGGTGGTACCGGTCGAAGAACGGGCTGTCCGAGGACAGGTGGTTGAACACCCCGTCGAGTACGACCTTCATGCCGCGCTTACCGGCGGCTTTGACCAGCGCGTCGAACGCTTTGTTGCCGCCGAGGTACCGGTTGACCGCCTGGAAGTCGACCGTGTCGTACCCGTGGTTCGAGCGCGACTCGAAGATCGGGTTCAGGTACAGCACCGTGATGCCGGCCGACTTGAGGTAGTCGAGCTTCGCGGTGACGCCCTGCAGGTCGCCGCCGAAGTAGTCGTTGCCGTTCGGCGACTCGGTACACGGCTGCGTCGACCCGGTCCACTTCGCGCAGGAACCCTGCGGCAGGTCGGTCCACGCCTTGTTCACGATCCGGTCGGCGTCGGCCGCCTGTTGCTGCTGCGGGGTCGGGTTCGGTGGCGCCGGGTAGGCGTACCGCGGGTCGGTCGTCTTCGGGTCGTTGCGCTGGTCACCGTTGGCGAACCGGTCCGGGAAGATCTGGTACATCACCCCGTCGCGCAGCCACGGCACGACCTCGAAGTCCGGGTCGACGACGTGGACCCGCCAGCTGTTGTCCTGTTCGGTCGGGGTGGCCACGCCGAGCCCGCCGAACTGGCCGGACGTGTCGGCGTAGTACGCGGTCGCGGCGCCGTCCACCGCGATGAACCGGTAGTACACCGTGCCGAGCGCGTGCGGGGTGTACGTCCCGCGCCAGAAGTCGCAGGTGTGGCCGGCCTGGTCGAGCGCCTTGTCGTAGCAGGAGACGTCGGTGGCTTCCGGCGTCATCGGGATCCGCGACTCGTGCCCGACCGTCGAGTCGTACACCCGCAGCGTCACGCCCTCGACATCGGCGTGGAAGGTACGGAACCGCAGCGTGACCTCGGTGTCCGGGTTCACCACCCCACCGGGCACCCGGTATGTGTCGGAGCGGCTGTCATGGCCGAGCCCGTCGTACTCGACGTTGCCGTCCGGGGCGCTCGCCTTCGGCGGCGCCGCACCGGCGGGTGCGCTGAGCGCCGCGCCAAGTGGGGCGCAGAGCGCCAGCGCGAGAAGAACGGTGAGTGGGCGTGTTACGCGCATGACGACGCTCCGAGCGGTCATCGGTCGGGGGCTGGCGTCACTCTAGGGCCGGGCAACCACAAGATGAAAGACTTTGCAGGAATTGCAGCAAGCGTCACCGCGCGGCGGTGCTTGGGAACGGTGGCGGTGCGCCGCGGGGTCGGCGGCGACCCGCCGAGGTCACGGCGCGGTGCTCATCACCGGCTCCGGCTCGACCACCGGCGGTACGTCCTGCCGCAGGGTGCGTACGCTCCGGCTGGCCGCCATCGCGAACGTGACCAGCACGATCAGCACCGCGGCACCGATCATCGCGGTCCGGGTGCCGACCGCGCCGGCGATCGGGCCGATCGCCACCTGCCCGAGCGGAATCGCGACGAGCGAGCCGAGGATGTCGTACGAGTACACCCGGGCCAGCTTGTCGGCCGGGATGTGCTGCTGCATGGAGGTTTCCCAGGCGACGCCGAACTGTTCGATGGCCAGGCCGCCGAGCATCGCGGCGACGATCAGCACCGGCAGCACCGGCTTGAGTCCCATGCCGAGCGGCAGCGCCGCGTCCAGCCCGACACAGACGACGCCGAAGAACAGCAGCCGCCGCACCCGCAGCCGCAGCGCGATCAGCCCACCCAGCACCATGCCGGCGGTCTGCCCCGCGAGCACCAGCCCCCAGGCACCCCGGCCGACCGTGTCGTCCGCGATAACCGGCCCGAGGACCATGACGCTCGGGCCCCACACCGCGTTGAACAGCATGAATCCGAGCACGACCGCCCACACCCAGGTACGGCTGGCGAACTCGGTCCAGCCCTCGCGCAGCTGGCCGAGCATGGACGCCGGTGCGGCGGCCGGCCGGCGGGCATCGGGCACCCGGATCCCCGCGTACAGCGCGCCGGCGAGCAGGAACGTGGCGGCGTCCACGGCCAGCCCCCACCCCGGCCCGACCGACGCCACGAGAATCCCACCGACCGACGCGCCCAGGATCATGGCCGCGTTGACGCCCATGCGTACCAGCGCGTTCGCCTGCTGGCGTACCGCGGCGGGCACCGTCTGCGGGGTGAGCGCGGACGCGGCCGGGAAGCTGAACGCGCTGGACATCCCGTTGACCGCGGACAGCGCGATGAGCAGCGGGATGGTGGCGGTGTGGCTGAGCACCAGGGTCGCGACGGCCGCCTGGCTGACCGCGCTGAGCCCGCTCGCGGCCACCATCACGGCCTGCCGCGGCAACCGGTCGGCCACCACGCCGCCGAAGAGCACGAAGGCGACATTCATCGCGGTACGCGCGGCGACCACGATGCCCAGCCAGGTGACCGAGCCGGTCAGGTCGAGTACCGCGAAAGCCAGCGCGATCGGCGCGATCGCGTTGCCCAGCCGGGCGGTCAGCTGCCCGGCGGTGAGCAGCAGGAATGCCCGGTGCCGCAGCGGCGCGAGCGCGCCGGTACCGACGGCGGCGGTCACCGCTGGTCCAGCTCGAACATCGCCATGCTCGCGTTGACCCGGAGCGTGCCGGGGGTACGCGGCGGCTTGGCCGCCCGGTGAAGCAGGTTCGACGCCTCACTCACCCGTTCCACCACGTCGGCCCAGACCTCCTCGTCCACCCACAGCTCGGCATCGGTCGCCGAGCCGATCCCGCCGCGCACCATCGCCAGCGCCCGCCGGCGCAACTCCTCCGCTATCGCGGTGTACATGGCCACGGCGTCCACGTTCGGCAGGTCCGGCCGCCGGTTCGGCACCGGTCGGTGCTGGTCGGGCACCGGGCAGCGGTACCGCTTGGCCCGGCCGCCCCGTACCAGCTCCTCGCTGTCGATCACGACCGCGCCGACGGAGTGCAGCTGGCGCAGGTGGTAGCTGGCGTTGGCGTGGGTCAGCTCGAGTTCACGGGCCACCTCGGCGGCGCTCATCGCGGCACCGGTCAGCAGCGAGAGGATCCGCAGCCGTACCGGATGGGCGATCGCGCGCAGCGCGGGCAACCGCTCGCTGTGGTCCACGACGGGCCACTCCGCGCGGCCCGCGTCCCGGCCCGCGTCCCGGCCCGCGTCCCGGCCGGTCTGCCGGTGCGCGCCATCTCCCAAAGACATGTTGGGGAGTCTGCCACGGGGTGCGGGCGACCGTCAAACAGTTCTTGGAGGGTCCGTCTTTCGTGCTTGGTTGGGCGAATGGCTACGACGCGCCGGCGCGAGAACGCTCCCACAGTCCATTCGCCCCACCAAGCCGCCCGGCCCGGCGCGCGGCGCGCGGCGGGCGCGCGTGGCGGACGGCGGACGGCGGCGGGCGGCGCGCGGCGCGCGGCGGGCGGACGGCGGCGGGCGGCGGGCGGCGGGCGGCGGGCGGCGGGCTCAGTCGATGACGAGCGTGACGCCGGCGGTGAGCACGAGCTGGGCCAGCGCCACCGGTACCAGGACCAGCCAGCACAGCCGCTGCAGTTGGTCCTCGCGCAGCCGGGGGTAGGCCACCCGGAGCCAGATCACCACGAACGACACCGCGAACACCTTGACCAGCGTCCACAGCCAGCCCAGCTGCGTCGTCCCCGAACGGCCCCTTCCAGCCGCCGAGGAACAGCACCGTGGTCAGCGCCGCGATCACCACGATGCCGACGTACTCGGCCAGCAGGAAGAACGCGAACCGCAGGCCGGTGTACTCGGTCATGATAGCCGAACACCAGCTCGGAGTCGGCGATCGGCATGTCGAACGGCGGGCGGCGGATCTCGGCCAGCCCGGCGATGAAGAACACCAGCGAGCGCGGGCAGTTGCCACAGCAGCCACCACGGCCGCCATGCCTCGACGATGCCGGACAGGCTGAGCGTGCCGGCCGCCATCGCGACGCTCGCCGCGGCCAGCACGAACGGCAGCTCGTACCCGAGCAGTTGTGCCGCCGCCGCGCAGGCCACCGAGCAGGGAGTACTTGTTGGCGCCGACCCAGGCCGACATCAGCACCGCGACCACGCCGATGCCGACCACCGCGAGCACGAAGAACAGCCCGACGTCCAACGGCTGTGCCGACCAGGCCGTTCGGGCCGAGCGGGATGACCAGCAGCACCATCAGGTAGGGCACCAGCGCGACCAGCGGGGCGAGCCGGAACACCGGCCGGTCGGCGGCCGCGCGGGGTGATGTCTTCCTTCTGTACGAACTTGATGCCGTCGGCGATGAGCTGCGCCCAGCCGTGGAACGCGCCCGCGTACATCGGGCCGAGCCGGCCCTGCATGTGCGCCATCACCTTGTGTTCGGTCTGCCCGACGATCAGCGGCAGCGTCAGGAAGCGCCGACCACCGCGGCGAGCACCCGGATGGCCAGCTCCAGCCAGACCGGCATCAGCCGTCACCGTCCACAGTGGACTCCACAGAACCGGCTGGATCGCCGCCGTGGCCATCGCCGTCGGCCGGGCGCCGGCTGTGGCCCCCACTCGTCCGGCGGCGGGTACGCCCGGCGGCCGCATCGGCTGCCGGCGGGTCGCCGTGTGCTCGCTCTCGCCCGGCTCCTTGGCACCCGGCCACGGCTTCGCCACCCGGGAGGCGAGCACGAACTCCTTGCGCAGCGGGTGGCCCTCGAACTCGGGCGGCAGCAGCAGCGGCTTCAGGTCGGGGTGGCCGGCGAAGTCGATCCCGAACATCTCGTGGGTCTCCCGCTCGTGCCAGGCGGCTCCGGGGAAGATCGGCACCACCGTCGCGACGCACCGGCTCCGCGCGCGGTACCCGGGTGCGCAGCAGCAGCCCGTGCCGGTCGCGGTACCGACCACAGGTGCGCGACCACCGCGAAGCCCTCGTCCAGCTCGTCGACCGCGGAGAGCCAGTCGAAGTAGCTCAGGCCAGCTCGTCCCGGGCGACGGTCAGCGCGGAAACCCAGCGCTCGGGCGGTACGTCCACGGTCGCCCGGGCCCAGTCGCCCCCACCGGAGACGCCGGCGGTACACGGCGCACCGAGCAATTCGACCAGCCGGCCGCCAAGCTCCTCCGGGTTCATGCGCGTGATCCTAGGCCCGGACCGGCTGACAGCGCGGCAACCTGAGGCGCCGGAATCACCCGGCCGGCGGGCGGGCCAGCGGAGCCGATACCGCGGCCGCGTCGGCACCACCGGCCCGGGCCGTCCGCGCCGGATACGCCGACCCGCCGTGCGCGCCGGTGGCCGGCCACTGGGTACCGCCCGCCTCCCGGTCGTCCCGGCGCACCCCGCCGAGCCCGGACTGTTCCGCCGCGATCCGCTCCTGCAACCGCAGGATCCCGTGCAGCAGGGCCTCCGGCCGGGGCGGGCAGCCCGGTACGTACACATCGACCGGGATGAGCTGGTCGACACCCTTGGTGACCGAGTACGAGTCCCAGTACGGCCCGCCGCAGTTGGAACAGGCACCGAACGAGATCACGTACTTCGGCTCGGGCATCTGGTCGTACAGCCGCCGTACCGCCGGCGCCATCTTGTCGGTGACCGTGCCGGACACCACCATCAGGTCCGCCTGCCGGGGCCCGTGCGCGAACGGGATCACGCCCAGCCGGATGAAGTCGTGCCGGCCCATCGAGGTGGCGATGAACTCGATCGCGCAGCAGGCCAGTCCGAAGTTGAACACCCAGAGGGAGTACCGCCGGCCCCAGTTGAGGATGAACCGGATCGGCTCGCCGAGAATCCCACCGACGCCACCGAACTCGCCCCGGTCCACGCCACCGGCGGATCCCGCGCCGGGCATCAGTGGTAGTGAGCTCACGGGCGTACCCCCTCGGGATCGTTGACCGCAGCGTAGCCGGCGGCGCCCCGGGCGGGGCGAGCGAAACTCAGGCCGGGGTGAACTCGAGGTAGGACACCGCCGGCATGGGCAACTCGAACTCGACCGACACGCTGCCGCCGGCCACGGCCAGCTTCTGCTCCGGCTCGTACTCGTCGAGGGTGTTGCGGGCCCGCAACTGCTGCCACTGCGCGTCGCTCGGCCACGGGGCGTGGCCACCGATCGACTGCCAGACCGCGCGCACGTTGGAGTGGTCGGCGTCGATCCGCCAGTGCCGCAGCCGGTACGGCCCGTCGGCCAGGTCGGCCACCTCCAGGTGTACCGACCGGGACAGCGCCGGCTCGCCGTCGAGCTTGCTCTGGTCCAGCGTGCCGTTCCAGATCAGCACCCCGATCGAACCGTCCGAGCGGCGGCCGGCCCAGGCCTCGACCAGTCCGCCCGCGCCGTCCCCGTCGAGGGCTACCGGCAGGTCGGCGGTACCGAGCCGGTCGGCCAGCAGCAGCGCCCAGTAGCGCGGCTTGCGCAGGTTGCCGACGGTCAGCAGACCGAACCCCCCGTGGAACAGCGCCTTCGGCCGGCCCAGCTCCTCGAAGTGGTCGGAAGCCACCCAGTGCGCCAGCGCGTCGATCCGGGGCCGGCCGGGCCGGCTGTCCCCGGTCAGGCCGGGGTTCGCCGGACCGGCCGCCGAGCGCATCCCGCGCAGCAGGAAGGTGGCCGCGAACACGGTGTCGCCGACCTGGTGGTTGTGGGTCGGGGTCGGCCCCCACTCGGTCCACAGGATGTCCAGGTCCTCCCGGCCGTACCGGGCGCACAGCGGGGCGAAGTCCAGCGGCGGGGACCCGTACGTGTGGGTGGCGACGAAGTCCAGCGGCGCGCCGGTACGGGCCACGTAGGCGAGCAGCTCACCGATGCCGCCGGCCGCGGCCGAGGCCGGACCGCCGACCTTCAGCTGCGGGTCCACCGACTTCACCGCACGGGCGGTCACGTCGTACAACTGGAGGTATTCGGCCGGGGTACCGGACCAGAACACCTCGAGGTTCGCCTCGTTCCACACCTCGAACTGCCAGCGCCGTACCTCGGCCGCGCCGTACCGGCCGATCAGGTGCCCGACGAGGTCCCGGATCAGGTCCTCCCAGCGCTCCCAGTCCTTCGGCGGGGACACGATCGCGCGGTACTCGAAGACCGTCTTGCTCGGGTCGCGGGCCAGGTCACGGGGCATGAACGAGAGCTCGACCACCGGCCGCAGGCCCAGTTCGAGCACCTTGTCGTACACCTTGTTGATGCCCCGGAAGTCGTGCACCGGGCGGCCGTCGACCTCGCGGTACACGCCCAGGTCGTCGCCGAGGATGGCGTGCGCGCGGACGGTCTGTACCCCCAGCTCGGTCTGCACCCCGCGCAGCGCGAGCGCCAGCTCCGCCCCGATCGGGCGGCCGCCGGTGGTGTCCGTGCTGAGCAGGTGGCTCAGGTGCTCGGAGCCGATCATCGGGCGCCACGGCCGCGGCCGCTCCCCGACCGGCCCGCCGGCGTTGACCCGCGCCCGGATCGACACGTCGCCGTCCAGAGTGGACGCGGCGGTGACCGGCTCGCTGAGCGGGCCGACCACGTTCAGGTCGGCCAGCGCGGCCACCCGGTAGTGGTACGCCAGGGTCGGGGTGCCGGTGGTGTCCGTGTACGGCGGGTGCGGCACCGCGAGCACGTCCCCGCCGAGGTGGTCGATGGTGTCGTACCGGCCGTCCGCCGAGGCGGCCCGCTTGACCACGTACCCGACCGCGCCCGGTACCGGCTCCCAGGTCAACGTAACCTGACCCCGACCGGCGTGGGCCCGTACCTCGGCCGGTGGCGGCAGCTCGGTGAGCTGCGGCAGCCGGTCGGCCGTCGCGGTACGCCGGCCGATGCGCGCCTCCCAGTCGGCCCGCGCGTCCGGCATCGACTGCCCGGCAGTCATGCTGCCTCCTCGATCGGTCCACTCCGTTGCCGCTCCCCCAGCGGGCGGCGACCCAGCCGTCTACCGTATCCGGTCAATCCCGGCAGCCCGGCCACGCGTCCGGCCACCCCGGTCTCGATCACCAGGGCGGCCGGACGCGGTTGCGGCGGTGCTACTGGTGCGCCGGGATGTTGAACTCCTCGATGCCGAGCAGCGGCTTGATCCGGTGCTCCACCGGCCCGCGGACGAACGCGCGCCGGATGTCGTCGCCGCGCAGCGCGTTGCCGATCGCGCCCAGCTCCATACCCTGGTCCAGGGCAAGATACCGCTTGGCGACGGTTCCGCTACGTACCGCGATGGCGTCGTAGAAGCCGCCCGGGCCGTACGCGTCGAAGTCGTGCCTGAGGTTGGCCAGGTTCTCCATCGAGGCGTGCGGCGCGTACCGCAGCGCGAGGAAGACCGCGTGCGGCGTGACCACTCCGTCGCCGTACGAGGCCGGGGGTGGGGACGCCTCCCGGCAGTCCGCGTACGCCGGGGTCACGGTCGTGCCCTCGACGTCACTCGGGTACCCGTTGGTGTCCATGCCGGTCGCTTCGACCCCCCAGGCGCTGTACCCGCCGAACGGGTTCGACGCCGGGGAGAAGCCCCAGTAGCCGTACTTGGCGTCGTCGAGCCCGTGCTCGATCTGGGTACGCACGATCGCCGGGTGGTTGCGACCCCAACTGCGCGGACCCCAGACCTCCTCGGGTACGAACAGGTTCGGCATCAGGGCCTCGAACATGTCGCCGCCCCAGCTCGGTACGAACTTCACGCCGCGGTACTCGTACGAGCCCTCGAACACCGGTACGCCCAGGTGGGTCGCGTTGAAGCCCTTCGGCTGCTGCTCCTGCCAGTTGTAGTCGCAGGTGTCGGGCAGGGTCCGCCAGGTGGCGAAGTACGCCTCGCGCGGGATCTGACCGAACGCGATCCCGAGGTACGTGGCGATCCGCGGCTCGGTGACCGTGATGTCGTAGTGGTTGCAGGTGTACCAGACGTCCGCGCCGTGACCGGGGTAGTTGCCGACCACCGAGCAGCCGGGCGGCTCGGTGTCCCAGAAGCCGCCACGGATGAGCCCGGGCAGCCCAGGCCCCTTCGCGTCCGGGTTGTAGTAGAAGCCGAAGTTCATGCCCCGCAGCAGCGCGTCCGCCTGTGCCGATGCCGCCGGTACCGCGTTGCGGACCACCAGCAGCGCGGCGCCCAGCCAGCCGTTGTCCACGCTGGACAGGAACGGGTACACCGTCGACCCGTCCTCCGGCCAGACGTGCAGCACGTCCCCGGTGTGCGGGTCGTACCAGTTGTAGAACATGCCCGAGTC
Source organism: uncultured Actinomycetota bacterium (assembly GCA_963742715.1). Lineage (GTDB taxonomy): Bacteria > Actinomycetota > Actinomycetes > Mycobacteriales > Micromonosporaceae > CAVUMR01. Next base: position 545,810 of record CAVUMR010000001.1, read on the forward strand.
GTCGTGCCGGTCCAGCGCGGCCAACCCGGCCAGCGTCTGCTTGATCCGGCGGTCCGACTCGTACCGGCTGATGATGCCCAGGTCCCTGGCCGCGATCGCGGACCACAGGTACCCGCCGATGTTGGTCGGCGAGGTGTACCCGGACCGGGAGCCGGCCGACAGGTCGCCGTTGATGTTGTCCGCCGGCAACCCGGTGGTCGGGTCGACCATGGCGACCATCGACGTCCAGGTGTCCTTCGCGTACCTCATCAGCACGGTCCGGTCCCTGCCGGAGAGCGAGCCGCCGATGGTCTTCGCGGCACCGGCGGTGGTGGTGGTGGCGTCGGCCGGGATCGCGCCGGCGCCGCCGGTGAACGCCAGTGCGGCGACTGTGGCCGCGCCCGCGACCAGGACTGTCCACAAGGGACGTTTCATGCCAGGGATCCTTTCCGTCGACCCGGACCCGCCGTGCGGCCGGACCGGATGTCGGTACCGGCCGGCCACCAGGCCGGCCGGCACAAGCTCACTTGAGACCGGTCGTCGCGATGCCACGGATGAAGTGCCGCTGCAGCAGCATGAACACGATCAGCACCGGGACCACCACGGCCACCGCGCCGGCCAGCGTCAGGCCGAAGTAGATCTTGTTCTGCCCGGTGCTGTAGAGGGCCAGCGCCACCGGCAGCGTGTACTTGTCCTCCGTGGTGGCCGCGACGAGCGGCCAGAGGAAGTTGTTCCAGGAGCCGAGGAACGTGAGGATGCCGAGCGTCGCCATCACCGGCCGGCACAGCGGCAGTACGACCTGGAAGAAGATGCGGAACTCGCCGGCCCCGTCCATCCGGGCCGCCTCCAGCAGGTCGGTCGGGATGCCCAGCATGAACTGGCGCATCAGGAACACCCCGAACGGGCCGGCCACGGCCAGCGCCGGCAGGATCAGCCCGGCGTACGTGTTGATCAGTCCGAGCTTGCTGACCAGTACGAACTGCGGGACGAACGTGACCACGCCCGGAACCATGAGCGTGCCGAGCACGATCATGAACAGCACCCGCTTGCCGGGGAACTCGAGCTTGGCCACCGCGTACCCGAGGGCGGCGCACAGGAAGACGTTGCCGACCGTGACACCGACCGCGACGACCGCCGAGTTCAGGAAGTACTGCGGGAAGTCGAGCTGACCGAGCAGTACCCCGAAGTGCTCCAGGGTCGGGTGGTGCGGCCACCAGGTCGGCGGATCGAGCCGGATCTCCGGTTCCGGCTTGATCGCGGACACCAGCATCCACACGAACGGCCCGACCATCACCAGCAGGCCCAGCACGAGTACGACGTGCAGGACGATGCTGGCCACCCGGTCCCGGGGCCGGCGTACCTCCCGTGGGGGAGAGTCCGGTCTGACCGTGCCAGCCATCGGGGTACGCGCGAAGGTCGCCATGGCTCAGCTCCTTTCCCGCAGCAGCCGGAACTGGACGATCGAGAGCAGCACGATCGCCACGAACAGCACGTAGCTCATCGCCGAGGCATAGCCGTAGTTGCCGAAGCCGAACTGGTTGAACACGTGGTACGACACCGACAGCGTCCGGTTGAGCGGGCCGCCGAGCGTCATCACGAACGGCTCCTCGAAGAACTGCAGGTAGCCGATGCCGGTGACCACCGCGCCGAACAGCAGCGTCGGGCGCAGCGACGGCAACGTGACGTACCAGAACTGCTGCCACCGGGTCGCGCCGTCCAGCGAGGCCGCCTCGTACAGGTCAGCGGGGATCGCCTGCATGCCGGCCAGGAAGATGATCATCATGTTGCCCATGTTTCGCCAGGTCGCCATGACGATCAGCGTCGGCAGCGCCAGCGCGGTGCTGTTCAACCAGTCCGGCCCGTCGATTCCGACCAGGCCCAACAGGCTGTTGATCAGCCCGCTGTCCGGCTGCAGCAGGAACCGCCACACCACCGCGACCGCGACGATGCTGGTTACCACCGGCAGGTAGAACCCCACCCGGAACAGGCTGCGGAACCGGGTCAGGCCCGAGTTGAGCCCACTGGCCGCGGCCAGCCCACAGATCAGGGTCAGCGGTACGCCGAGCACCACGAAGATGAACGTGTTGAGCGCGGCCTGCCGGAACAGCTCGTCGGAGAACAGCTTCGTGTAGTTGTCCAGCCCGGCGAAGTTCACCGCGAGCGGATTGCGCACGTCCGCGCTTCGGATGTCGGTGAAGCTCATGACCAGCGAGACCACGATCGGCCCGGCCAGGAACACCAGGAACATCGCCGTGAACGGCAGTGCGAAGACCCAGCCGACCAGGCCGCGGCGTACCGAGCCGCGTCGCCGGCGGGGTTTCCGCCGGTCGGCTGCCGGCTCTACCGGACCGGCACCGGAAGCGCTGGTGCCGGGCCGGCGGCTGTCGCCGCCGGCCCGGACAGCCGGTTCCGCCGGATGCCCGACGGTCGCCATGTCAGGCTCCGGTACCGATCGCGGAAGCCCCCGACTGCATCGCCTTGGCCGCCGCGGCGGGGCTGGTGGTGCCCTTGGCCACCTTCTCCAGCTCGCCGTCGATCACTGTCGCCACCTGCTCCCAGGTCGCGATGGACGGGGCCGACTTCGCGTCCTTGAGCTGCTCGCCGAACGCGGCCAGCCGGGCGTCGGACTTCAGCGTCGAGTCGTCCCAGGCGCCCTGTACCGCGGGCAGGTCCTTGACCGTCTGGTACCACTTGATCTGGGTCTCCGGCTTGGACAGCCACTGGACGAACTTCCAGGCGCCGTCCCGGTTCTTGGCGTCCTTGAACACGGTGAGGTCACCGCCGCCGACGAACGAGGTACCGGACTTCTTGGTCGGCATGTGCGCCACGTCGTACTTGCTGTCGAAACCGGTACCGCCCTGCTCGGCGATGATCCCCATCTCCCAGGGGCCGGACACGAAAGCGCCCAGCTTGCCGTGTACGAAGTCACCCTCGACCGACTGCGGCATCGCCTTCGGCGACAGTCCGCCGTCGAAGAACGACTTGTAGTAGGTCAGCGCCTCGACCATCTCCGGCGTGTCCAGGTTGAACTTGTCGTCCTTGATGAGCTCGACACCGTTCTGCCAGGCCAGCGGGATGAACGTCTGCCAGGCACCGGTCTGGCCCGGCTGCAGCAGCAGCCCGTGGCCGGCGCCGCCCTTGCTCTTGAGCCCGGTGGCGAGGTTCTTCAGGTCGTCCCAGCTCTTCGGCGCGCTGGTGATCCCGGCCTTCGCGGCCAGGTCCTTGCGGTAGAAGATCAACCGGGTCTCGACGTACCACGGCACGCCGTAGGACTTGTCGTTCACGACGGTGGTGTCCCACGCGCCGGGGAAGAAGTCATCCTCGCTGATCAGGTCCGGTGGGGTCGGGTCGAGGGCACCGGACTTCGCGAACTCGGCCACCCAGGTGGTACCGAGCAGGGTCGCGTCCGGAGTCTGCCCGCCGGCGATCGCGGTGGAGATCTTGTCGTGCGCGGATTCCCACGGGACCGCGGTCACCTTGACCGTGGCGTCCGGGTTCTCCTTGGTGAATTCCTTGGCGAACTCACCGAGCTTCTCGCCCTCGGTACCCATGGCCCACACCGTGATGGTGCCCTTGGCCTTGCCGCTGCCCACCGATTTCGCCTCGTCCGCGCTGTCGCCAGAACCACGACCGCAACCGGTCAGGGCGAGCGCCGCAGCGAGGACCGTGGCGGTCAGGTACCGCGCGGTCGTCGTCGATACGGCCTTCATGCCGTCACCTCCGGGAAATGTTCACCACAGCTCGATCGGATGACCAGCCGCGTGGGAAGGACGTCCCGGAGGACAGGCGCGCGGCGCGAGCCGGCAACCGGTACGTCAGGGTCGAATGCTCGCTCCGGCGCTCGGCGATCGGCCGCCGTAGTGCCTCTCCCCGTTGCCTCGCGCCTTGGCTCGGTGGAAGAACTGAGGTCGCGGGCGTCCCCCGCGTCGCGACCGCGCCGGCCGAACCGTTCCCCGATCCGCTGGTGCAGCAGGCGCGCGCAGGCCGCGCCCAGCTCCCGCATCGGTTGGCGGACCGTGGTGAGTCCGGCATAACGGGCGGCCATGATGTCATCCCAGCCGGTGACCGCGACATCGGCCGGCACCCGCAGCGCGAGCTTCCGGGCCGCGTCCAGCACGCCGAGCGCGATCTCGTCGTTGGCGCAGACCAGGGCGTGCGGCCGGTGCTCGGGATCGGCCAGCAGGTGGTGCGCGGCCGCGGCACCGGCGTCCACGTCGAACATGCACCGGACCGGCTCCACCGCAGCCGCCGAGCCGGTGGCCGCCAACGCCGCCCGGAAGCCGGCGTACCGGCCGGTCACATCGGCCGAGGCGTCCGGATCACCGAGAAAGGCGAACTTGGTGTACCCGTGGCCGAGCAGATGCTCGGTGAGCGTGATCGCGCTCTGCTGGTTCTCCGCGGTGATGCTGTCCACCCGGCCGAGCGCGGGCCGGGCCAGCAGTACCAGTGGCAGCCCGGTGTCGGCGATCCGGCGTACCACGTCGTCGTCGACGGTACGGCCCATGATCACCATGCCGTCGACCCGTCCGGCGAGGTCCTGGACCATCTCCTCGGCGGCCGGCCGGCCGAGCGTGGCCAGGATCAGCACGCTGCGACCCAGGTCGGCGGCGACCTCCTCGTACCCGAGCACGACCTCCGCGTAGTACGGCCCGGCGAGCTCCGGAAACACGATCCCGCTGGCCGCGTGCTGCCCCTCGGCGAGCGAGCGGCCGAGCCGGCTCGGGGTGAAGTTGAGCTCCTCGGCGACGGCGACAATGCGGTCCCGGGTGTCCGCGGCCACCAGGTCGGATCCGCGCAGCGCGCGGGACACGGTCGCGATCGAGACGCCGGCGTGCCGGGCCACCTCGTAGATCGTCACCGGCTCGGGTCGCGGTTGCCCGGCGGGGTCCCGGGGCTGCCCGGGGTTGTGAGCACCGCTGGCACCGTGGGGACCGCCGTCATCGGGGGATGTAAGCGCTTTCACCACGGGTGATGGTGCTCGCCCCGAAAACGACTGTCAAGTGGATCTAGCCGGTTTCGCACCGAATATCCGACGCCTGGGGTCAGGTCCAGCGCAGGACGCCTTTGCGCCAGGCATACAACAGGCCCAGCGCGAGTACCCCGACGAAGACCGCCATCTCCACGACGGTGGTGGCGCCGAAGCCGGGCCGGTCGTACACGACTGCCCATGGGAACAGGAACACGCTCTCCACCGCGAACAGCACGTACAGGTACGCGTAGACGTAGTACCTGATCTGCGCCTGGGCCCAGTCGCCGCCGACCGGATCGAGCCCGCACTCGTAGCTGGTCAGCTTCGCCGGGGTCGGCCGGTGCGGACTGAGTAGCCGGTTCGCGGTGAAGGCGACCGTGAACACGCCGACGGCGACGATGAGGAGCAGCCCCAACGTCGCGTACGAGCCGAGGTAGCCGGACACGAACCGGAGCCTACCGCCGGGCCCGGCACCAGGGCCGAACCCGCCGGGCCGCAACTGCCCCACGGCCGGCCGCGTGTAGTCGGTAGGACCGAGCCGGTCAACAGGGCGGATCGATGACAATCGGCCAGTTACCGCCCACGCAAGCGGAGGCACCCGGCATAGTGAGATCACTGCTTTCATCCGGACATCCGGTCAGCTCCGGATCCGTCCATTGTGGTCGGATCTGGGCGATTGGCTACGGCGCGGCCGGGCGGGAAAGATGACTGCTGCCGTACCGCTCGCCGCCGTGACCGATCCGTCCTTGGCGGCCCTGTCCAAGGGGATCCGGATGTCCGCCGGGGAGGCCGAGTTCGTCGCGCTGTACCAGGCGCGCTTCTCCGATCTGGCCGCTCAGCTCTACGCGTACACCGGTGACACCACCGAAGCGCAGGACCTGATCCAGGAGGCGTTCCTGCGGGCGTGGGAGCGCTGGCCGAAGATCAGCCGGTACGAAGACCCGGCCGCGTGGATCCGTCGGGTCGCCTGGAACCTCGCCACCAGCCGGCACCGCCGGCTCGCGGTGCGCCGCAGGGTGGCCGCGCGGACACCCCCGCCCGAGCCGGTACCGGCGCTGGATGCCGATCATGTGGCCCTGGTCGACGGCCTGCGCCGCATCGGCGAACGGCAGCGGCGTGCGCTGATCCTGCATTATCTGGCTGACATGCCGATCGCGGACATCGCCCGGGAGACCGGGGTGCCGGAAGGCACCGTGAAGTCCTGGCTGCACCGCGGCCGGGCCGAGTTGGCCAAGCACCTGTCCGACACCGACATCGAGGGAGTGGCCGGTCGTGGCTGACGAGCTACCCCCTGACGAGCTGCCCACCGGCGACCTGTCCGGCTGGCTCCCCGGCACCCCACCGCCGGGCGAGCCGCCCACCGAAGACCTGTCCCCCGACCTCGACCGCCCGGTCGCCCGCTCGTTCCACCGGTACCGGGAGGCCGCCCGTACCGCGCTGCCGCCGCCGCGCGCGACGGCGCTGTTCGAGGTGGCCCGGGTACGCGCGCACCGCCGGCGGCTGATGACCGGGCTCGCCGCGGCCGGCGTCGCCGTCCTGGTGGCCGGCGGCGCGGTGGCCCATACGCTGCTGAACCCGCCGAGCGCACCGACCGCGGCCGGACGGAACGACGCCCCGCCGGCCGCCGGTGACGGTCCGGCCGGCACGCCGACCTCCCCCTCGGGGCAGACGCCGACCCCGGACCCACCGGCCAGCGCCGGTGGCCCGGCCGGACCGCTCGGAGTACGCACCATCGACCTGCGCCAGGCGACCGTGACGTTGCCGGCCTGGCACGGCGGGACGGGTTGCCCGCCCGGCCAGGTCCGGTTCACCGACGGCTCGGCGCGTCGGGCCGGCTTCGACTACCAGATCCTTCCGGACCAGACCACCGCGGCGTACGGGGATGTGGACGGCCGGCCGGGCGAGGAGGCCCTCGCGCCGCTGTCCTGCGCCGCCGGCTCCGGCGGGGCCTTCCACGCGGTACTGGCGCTGCGGCTCGACCAGAAGCACAAGCTGCACGCCATGGGGTACGTGTTCCGCACCGACGATCCGACCGAGGGGCTCGGCTCGCTGAGCGTCGAGGACAACAACGTCGTACTCACCGTGCTGCGGCTCTCCCTCGGCCCGGCGTCGACACCGGAGCAGCTCCGGTACCACTGGAACGGCCACAAGTTCGTGACCGTCGACAGTTCGCCATCACCCACCGCGAGCGGGTCGCCACCCGTCAACCCGTCCGATCTGCCAGGATCAGGCACGCCTGCCCCGGGTGGGTAAACCCGGGCTTGCCGCAAAAGCCGGAATCAGGCAGCCTGACTGAGGCCCATGCTGCGGGGGGCCACGCTTGGGGGCGGACCGGAAGGTACAGCAGTCGAGTGGGGGATCCCGCAACGCGGGAGGTGTGAACATGCGGTGGATCGCGATGGAGGTCGCCATCGCCCTGTGGTTGGTGTTCCTTGCCATCTGGGCGGTGGTGAAGCTGCGCGGCGGCACCCGCGAGCTGGAGAAGCTGCTCGACGACGAGCCGCTGGCTGGCGAGCCGGAGTTGCCGGTCGCGCGCCGCGGCCATACCTGACGTCGCCCCCGTCCTGAGCGGCCGGGCCGGCGAACCGCGAGCGCGCCATCGTGCGGGCCCCGCGTCAGTCGTGACCGGCCGGGACCGGCATCCGGCGGCGGATGCCCACCGGCGCCACCACGCAGGCCACCGCACACAGCAGCGCGATCGACCACATCGCGAGCGGTAGCCCGGTGAACTCGGCGATGCCGCCGATCAGCACCGGACCGATCAACCAGCCGGCGTATCCGCAGGTCGACACCGCCGCGATCGACGGACCGGCCGGCCCCGGCCCGGTGCCGGCAGCCCCGAACAGCGTCGGCGTCACCACCGACAGGCCAAGCCCGAGCACGCCGAAGCCGATCACCACCCCGGCCACGCTGGCAGTCGCCAGCCCGGCGGACACCCCGACCAGGCCGATCACGGTACCGACCTGAACCGTCCGGGCCCGTCCCCACCGGGCCAGCACCCGGTCACCGACCAGCCGGCCCGCGGTCATGGCGAGCATGAACGCGGTGAAGCCCCAGCCCGCGACGCCGGGACTCGCGTCGAGCGACTCGCGCAGGTGTACCGCGGTCCAGTCCGCCGCGGCGCCCTCACACACGAGTACCGCGAACGCGGCCACCCCGAGCATGAGCAGCGAGCCGGTCGGCAGCGCGAACCGGACGGTCGGGGCACCGTCGGCATGTACCGGATCGGGCCGGAACGAGCCGGTCAGCGGCCACACCACCAGCAGAGACACCAGCCCGAGAGCGAGCAACTGGAGCCACAGCGGCACCTGCCACGCCGCGCCCAGGCTGCCGGCGGCCGAACCGATCAACGCGCCGAGACTCCACGCCGCGTGGAAGCCGGTCAGTACCGGACGCCCGGCCGCCTGTTCGACGGTCACGCCCTGACTGTTCATCGCCACGTCCATGGAGCCGGTGATCGCGCCGATGAGCAGCAGCGTGATCCAGAGCGCGGCGTACCCGCCGGCCACGCCGACGAGCCACGAGCTCAGGCAGTACAGCGCCAGAATCGTCCTGGTGGTACGGGCGCTGCCCCACCGGCTGCACGCCGCGCCGGCCAGCGGCATCGCCACCATCGCACCGAGCGGCGCGGCGAACAGGGCCAGTCCGAGGGATCCGTCGGAGAGCGCGAGCGCGTGTTTGATGTCCGGAATCCGCGGCGCGAACGACGGGAACACCAGGCCGTTCGCGGCGAAAGTGGCCGCGATCGCGAGGCGGGCACGGGTCACGGACACCCGACCACGGTAGATCGCGGGGGTCGGTACCGGCTGGTCAGGTGAGTCAGGACACCGGGACGTCGATGGTGTGCCAGCCGGTCGCGCCGTCCGGGTACGGCTCCGCGCGGTTGCTCGTCTGTACCGTCCCGGAGCTGTCGGTGGCCCGTACCCGGAGCGTGTGGTCGCCGCGGGTGGCCGACCAGCGGTACGTCCACAACCGCCAGGTGTCCGTGGTGGCCGCGTCGAGCAGCCGCGCCGGTGCCCACGGGTGGTCGTCGACCTGTACCTCGACCGCCTCGATGCCGACGTGCTGCGCCCACGCCACACCGGCCACGGTCACCTCGCCGGCCGACAGCTTCCGTCCCGAGCGGGGCGTGTCGATCCGGGAGCCGGTCTTGATCGGACCCTTGGCCGCCCAGCCCTGCCGTACCCAGTAGGCGTCGTACCCGTCGAACGTGGTCAGCTCCAGCTCGACCAGCCACTTGCACGCGGACACGTAGCCGTACAGGCCGGGTACCACCATCCGTACCGGGAAGCCGTGCTCGATCGGCAGCGGTTCACCGTTCATCCCGATCGCGAGCATCGCGTCCCGACCGTCCAGGACTGCCGCGGTCGGCGTACCGATGGTCATGCCGTCCGAGGACCGGCTGACCAGTTGGCTCGCTTCCGGATGTACCCCCGCCTCGGTGAGCAGCTCGGCGAGCGGTGCGCCGATCCACCGGGCGGTGCCGATCAGCGATCCGCCGACCTCATTGGACACGCAGGTCAGCGTGATGTCGCGTTCGATCAGCGCGCGGCCGGCGAGGTCGGCGTAGCTGATCGTCAGCGGCCGGTCGACCATGCCGTGGATGCGCAGCCGCCAGTCCCTCGCGTCGAGTTGCGGCACGGTGAGCGCGGTGTCGATCCGGTAGAACGTGGCGTTCGGGGTGAAGAAGGACGACATCCCGTCCACCCGCGGTCCGGCGCTGACCGGCAGGGCGGACGCGCGGCTGGCCGGTACCGGAATCCGGGTCTCGGCGCGGGACCGCACCGCGGTGAACCGCACGTGCTGCAGGCCGCGGCCGGCGAGCCCGACGGCCACCGCGCCGACGGTCGCGCCCACCCCGAGATAGAGGAACCGGCGCCGGTCGGACGTCCGTGGGTCGACCGTCGGGCGGCGGTCGGCGCCCGGGGACGAACCGGCCGGGCCGGCCGCCGCAGGGGTCGCGCTGGGGGGTGCCGCCCGGAGCAACCGGCGCAGGACGAACACGCCGGCGGCCGCCCCGAGCAGCGACGGGAGCATGTCCAGCGGCCCGCCGTCCGGCCGGGTCATCGCGGCGGCCGCCCCGATCACGCCGAACACGGCCACGCCGGCGACCCCGTAGCCGAACCGCACCAGTGCGAGCCGGCCGACCAGCGCCGCGAATGCGGCCAGCAGCAGGTAGATACCGAGCTGCAGCGCCAGCTTGTCGTGGGTGCCGAAGGTACTGATGCCGAATTCCTTGACCGGCCGGGGCGTCGCGTCGATTACCGCGCGACCGACCGAAACGACCGGTGACGCGGCCGGTCCGACGAACGCGGCCACCAATTCGGCGGCACCGATCGCGGACGCCGCGGCGGCCAATCCGACCACCGCGCCGACCGCGAACCCGCGCCACCGGCTCACCGCATGTCCTTCCGTCGCCGCTTCCTGGACAAGCACGCCCCGGCTTTCTTGGACGGCACGTCCTCGGCTTCTTGGGCAAGCACGCCCTCGGCTTCCTTGCGCAAGCATGTCCCCGGCAGTCGCCGGGCGGCATTACGTCGCGGTGACATTCCGGCGGATCGGCGTCCGCCAATGCGTGATCCGCCGTGACTGTCACCACCGTGACAGTCACCACGCGCTGACGGGCGGCGTGCGGCCGGCCCGCCTGAGAGGTATCTGTGGTGGTACGGGCGGTATGCGCAGCGCGGTCGATCATGATCGGCAGAGGTCGGGCAGCCGACTCTCCGGGCAGGTCGGACGGCTGGGGACCAGACGGGGCCGAACGACCGACGTAGCATCTCGGGTAGCGCACAGCACCGGTACCGAGTGCCTACGCCCGGTCGCCAAAAGGGGAGGTCAGACGCCTGTGGCCAAGCAGGTCCGGCAGCTGGATCGAGTAGTGATCCGGTTTGCTGGCGATTCCGGTGACGGCATGCAGTTAACCGGCGACCGATTCACCTCGGAAACCGCACAGTTGGGCAACGACCTCTCCACATTCCCGAACTTCCCGGCGGAGATCCGTGCCCCGGCCGGCACATTGCCCGGCGTGTCGAGTTTCCAGGTGCATTTCGCCGACTACGACATCCTGACGCCCGGTGATGCGCCGAATGTGTTGGTCGCGATGAACCCGGCCGCACTGAAGGCCAACCTGGTCGACCTGCCCCGCAAGGCGACGGTGATCGTCAACACCGACGAATTCACGCCGCGGAACCTGAGCAAGGTCGGATACGCCACCAATCCGCTCGACGACGGCAGCCTGGACAGCTACCAGGTGCACGCCGTACCGCTCACCTCGATGACGGTCGGTGCGTTGGAGGGGTCCGGCGTGTCCAAGAAGGAGGCCGAGCGGGCGAAGAACATGTTCGCGCTGGGCCTGCTGTCCTGGATGTACTCGCGGCCGGGCGAGGGCACGATCAGCTTCCTGGAGCGCAAGTTCGCGGCCCGGCCGGAACTCGCCAACGCCAACATCGCCGCGTTCAAAGCCGGCTGGAACTACGGCGAGACGACCGAGGACTTCGCGATCCAGTACGAGGTCGCCCCGGCCGCGCTGCCGGCCGGCCGGTACCGCAACATCACCGGCAACCTGGCCCTGTCGTACGGACTGGTGACCGCCAGCGTGCGCAGCGGCCTGCCGCTGTTCCTCGGTGCGTACCCGATCACCCCGGCCTCGGACATCCTGCACGAGTTGTCCAAGCACAAGCGGTTCGGCGTGGTGACGTTCCAGGCCGAGGACGAGATCGCCGCGGTGGGCGCCGCACTCGGCGCCTCGTACGGCGGTGCCATCGGCGTGACCAGCACCTCCGGTCCGGGCGTGGCGCTCAAGGGCGAGACGATCGGGCTGGCGGTGGCGCTGGAGCTGCCGCTGGTGATCGTGGACGTCCAGCGGGCCGGCCCGTCCACCGGGATGCCCACCAAGACCGAGCAGGCCGACCTGATGATGGCCCTGCACGGCCGGCACGGCGAGGCACCGGCCGCGGTCATCGCGGCGAAGTCGCCGTCGGACTGCTTCTACGCGGCGCTCGAGGCGGTACGCATCGCGGTCACGTACCGCACGCCGGTGATTCTGCTGTCTGACGGGTACCTGGCCAACGGCGCCGAGCCGTGGCGGTTGCCGGACGTCGCGGACCTGCCCGACCTGCAGGTGGAGTTCGCCACCGAGCCCAACCACGAGCTCGCCGACGGCTCGAAGGAGTTCTGGCCGTACCAGCGGGACCCGAAGACCCTGGCCCGGCCGTGGGCGGTGCCCGGTACCGCCGGGCTGGAGCACCGGATCGGCGGCCTGGAGAAGGCCGACGGTACCGGCGACATCTCCTACGACCCGGCCAACCACGACACGATGACGCGACTGCGGGCCGCCCGGATCGAGGCGATCGCGCAGGACCTGCCGCCGATCGACGTGGACGACCCGGGGCGCGAGACCGGTGACGGCGCGAAGGTGCTGGTACTGGGCTGGGGCTCGACGTACGGGCCGATCGGCGCCGCGGTACGCCGGCTGCGCGGCCAGGGCCACAAGGTCGCGCAGGTACACCTGCGGCACCTCAACCCGCTGCCGTCCGACCTCGGCGCGGTGCTGGCCAGCTACGACCGGGTGGTCATCCCGGAGATGAACCTCGGCCAGCTAGCCTCGGTCATCCGGTCCCGCTACCTGGTCGACGCCATCGCGTACAACAAGGTCCGCGGCATGCCGTTCACCTCCGCCGAGCTGGAGACGGCACTCGAGGAGGTCATCAAGAATGTCTGAGAGTGTGCTGCCGGGCCACCGGCGGATGTTCGACCTGCTGCCGAAGTCGGACACGAAGATGTCCATGAAGGACTTCAAGAGCGACCAGGAGGTCCGCTGGTGCCCCGGCTGCGGGGACTACGCGATCCTCGCCGCCATGCAGAGCTTCCTGCCGGACCTGGGCATCCGCCGGGAGAACACGGTCATCATCTCCGGGATCGGCTGCGCGGCGCGGTTCCCGTACTACGTCGACTGCTACGGCATGCACTCGATCCACGGCCGGGCGCCGGCGATCGCGACCGGCCTCGCGGTGACCCGCCCGGACCTGTCGGTGTGGGTGGTGACCGGCGACGGCGACTCGCTGTCGATCGGCGGCAACCACCTCATCCACGCGCTGCGGCGCAACGTGAACATCAAGATCCTGATGTTCAACAACCGGATCTACGGGCTGACCAAGGGCCAGTACTCCCCCACCTCGGAGCTGGGCAAGGTCACCAAGTCAACCCCGGTGGGCTCCGCTGACGAGCCCTTCAACCCGATCTCACTCGCCATCGGGGCCGAGGCTTCTTTTGTCGCGCGTACGTTGGACAGCGACCGCAAGCACCTGACCTCGGTACTGCGGGCCGCCACGGAGCACCCGGGCAGCGCGTTCGTCGAGATCTACCAGAACTGCCCGATCTTCAACGACGACGCGTTCGAGACCCTCAAGAACCCGGCTACCCGGGACGAGGCGATCATCCGGCTCGAGCACGGGCAGCCGCTGCAGTTCGGCAAGGACAACGGCTGGTCGGTGACGCGTACCGCGGCCGGGTTCGGGCTGCGGGTGGCTCGTACCGAGGAGATCGATCCGGCCGACGTGATCGTGCACGACCAGCAGAACCCCGACCCGTCGTACGCGTTCGCGCTGTCCCGGCTGCCCGAGTCCGACCTGCGGAACACTCCGATGGGCGTGTTCCGCTCGGTCGACCGGTCCAGTTACGACGAGCTGGTACGCGCGCAGGTCAGCGACGCCAAGTCCACTGTGGACGATCCACAGGAAGCGCTGGCGTCACTGCTGACCGGCCGCGACACCTGGACGATCGGCTAGGCGTATCACTCCTGAGGGGGCTGTCGGTCGCTGACCGACGGCCCCCTCAGCCTGTCCGGCCCTGGCGTTGTTGCGCGGCGGAGGCGAGCCCGGCCGGCGCCGAGGCCAGCGCGGCGTGAATGGCGTCCACCAGCGCGAGCGCGGCCTCCTCGGTCAGCTCCACCGCGACCCGCGCCGCCGGGCCCCGGTCCGGATTGGCGAAGTCGATGTTCAGCGTGTGGTCGAACTGCGCGTGCTGCGGATGGTCGACGTACACGGTGGCCTGGGTCAGCGGAAACCAGCCGGTGGCGCCCTTGCCGCTGCCCTCGATCGGGGTCTTCTCGGTCAGGTAGGTACACATGCTTGGCACCCCTTAGGACGAGGCCAGGTACCGGCCGAAGAAGTCGAAGATCCGCTGCCAGCCCTCGACCGCGGCGTGCTGCCGGTACGCCGGCCGGTCCACCGCGAAGAACGCGTGCCCGGCGTTGTCGTACGTGTGGAACTCGCACGTCTTGCCCAGCCGTTCGAGCTCCTTCTCCAGCTCGGCCGTCTCGGCCGGTGACGGGTACTGGTCCTCCGCGCCGAACAGGCCGAGCAGCGGGCAGGACAGGTTGGGCGCCTGGTCCACGATCGGCGTCATCGTCTTCACCGGCGAATCGCTCGGCGGCGAGCCGATCACGAACGCGCCGTAGCAGTCGACCGCCGCGTCCACCGGCAGGTTGCAGCCGACCAGGAACGCGTGCCGGCCACCGGAACAGTGCCCGATCACGCCCACCTTGCCGTTGGACGAGGTCATCGCGCGCAGGTACGCGGCCGCACCGGCGACGTCACCGAGCAGCCGGTCGTCCGGCACCCCACCGGCGGCGCGGACGGTCGCCGCCGCGTCGTCCGGGCTCGCGCCGGGCGCCTCCCGCCAGTAAAGGTTCGGGCAGACCGCGAGGTACCCGCCGGCGGCGAACCTACGGACCATCTCCTTGGTCGCGCGGTCGTACCCCGGCATGTGGTGGATCACCACCACGCCGCCGTAGGGCCCCTGGCCGAGCGGTCGGGCGAGGTACGCCTCGACCTGGTCGCCGCCGGCTCCGGTGATCGCCACCGTCTCCGCCATCATCGCGTCGTACATCGGTACTCCCGTCAGGTCGTACAAGCCCGAGCCGTGCCGCTGGACAGACCGGACCGGCCCTGCCGGCCCCCCATCGATCCGTCCGGACATGGCACCATCGAACCGTGAAGATCCTTCTCAAGGTACTCATCACGGCAGTGGCGGTTTGGGCTTCCACCCTGCTGCCGAACATCGATCTCGGCAACGCGTCGGTAGCCAAGAAGGTCATCACGATCCTCGCGGTCGCGGTGATCTTCGGCGTTATCAACGCGGTGATCAAGCCGGTCATCAAGGTGGTCGGCTGCGCGTTCTACCTGCTCACGCTCGGGCTGATCGCGCTGGTGGTGAACGCCGGACTGTTCTGGCTGTCCAGTTGGATCGCGGGTCAGCTCGACCTGCCGTTCCACGTGGACGGCTTCTGGGCCGCGTTCTGGGGCGCGCTCATCGTCGGCGTGGTGAGTTTCGTACTCCACCTGGTGGTCCCGGACCGGGACGACGATTGACCGATGACGGCGCGGCCGGGCCGGGCACCGACACCTCGGTGCTCGCCGGCCGCGTCGACGGGTACGAGATCTCGACCGACCCGGACCGGCTGGACGTCGCGCGGATCCACCACTGGCTGTCCACCGACGCGTACTGGTCGCTCGGCCGCCCGCTCGACCAGGTCCGGAGTGCGATCGACCACTCGGTGAACTACGGGCTGTACGACGGGTCGGGACAGCAGGTGGGGTACGCCCGCGCGGTCACCGATCTGGCCACGTTCGCCTGGCTGTGCGACGTGTACATCGAGCCGGATGCGCGCGGGCGCGGGCTCGGCGGCTGGCTGGTCGGCACCCTCACCGGGCACCTGTCCGACTTCGGCGTGTACCGCATCATCCTCAAGACGCGGGACGCGCACGAGGTGTACCGGCGGTACGGCTACGAGCTGGTACCGGACGGCGACCGGTGGATGGTGTGGAGCGCGCCCGGTACCGAGGGCGACGAGCAGTTCGACCTGCTCGGCTCCGCCGCCGGCGACGTCCCGGACCCGGCGGACGGCCCCGACGACTCCGCGGCCGGCCGTGACGACGGCCACAGCGGTACGGAGTAGTGGCAGGTAGGGGCCTTACAGTGGCGCAATGAGCGAGGAGCGGCGCGGCTACCTGTACGCCGTCTCCGTCTACCTCATCTGGGGCCTGCTTCCGTTGTACTGGAAGCTGCCGATGGCCTCTCCGCTGGAGATCCTCGCCCAGCGGATCGTCTGGTCGGCGCTGTTCTGCGTGCTGCTGCTCGCCGTACTGCGCCACTGGGGGTTCCTGCGCGGGCTGGTCCGCGACCCTCGCACGCTGGCCCGGGTGGCGGCCGCCGGCATCCTGGTCACGATCAACTGGGGCGCGTACATCTACGGCGTGCAGTCCGGTCGGGTCGTCGAGACCTCCCTCGGGTACTTCATGAACCCGCTGGTGTCCGTACTGCTCGGCGTCCTGGTGCTGCGGGAGCGGCTGCGCCGGGCGCAGTGGTTCGCGGTCGGGGTCGGCGCGGCCGCGATGGCCATCCTCACGGTCGACTACGGCCACCCGCCGTGGATCGCACTGGCGCTCGCGTTCTCGTTCGGCTGCTACGGGCTGGTCAAGAAGACGCTGCCGCTCGGCGCCAGCGAGGGCCTGTTCGCGGAGTCCACGATCCTCGTCCTACCGGCGCTCGGCTACCTCGGCTGGTTGCAGGTCGCGGGCGGCGGTACCGCGCTCGGCATCTCGGTCTGGCACACGTTGTTGCTGGCCAGTACCGGTCTGGCCACCGCCATCCCGTTGTTGCTCTTCGCCGGCGCGGCCCGCCGGGTACCGCTGTCCGTGCTCGGCATGCTGCAGTACCTGGCTCCGATCCTGCAGTTCCTGCTCGGCGTGTTTGCCTTCCACGAGCCGATGACGCCGGTACGGCTGGCCGGATTCGTACTCGTCTGGATCGGGCTGGCCGTGTTCACCGGCGACGGCCTGTACCAGCGCCGGCAGCGGCTGCGCGCGGCCCGATCTGAGCGCGCGGCCCGATCCGAAAGCGCGGCCCGATCCGACGGCGCGGCCCGATCCGACCGCGCGGCCCGATCCGACAGCGCGGCCCGATCCGACAGCGCGGCCCGCTCGGAGCCCGCCGCCGGCGCGGAGCGCGGCAGGTCAGGTGACGTAGCGCAGCAGGACGCTGCCGTCCGGCTTGCGCAGCTCCAGCCGGGCCAGCTCCTCGGAGTGGAACCGGGTCGTGGTCCGGATGAGTAGGTTCTCCCCGGGCGCCACCAGCCAGGACGACAGCTGCTCGGTCACCCCGTCGGCGGAGACCGCGAAGAGCTGGTACTCCCAGCGCCGGTGCGGGCGGTAGTCGGGAAGATCGGCGTACCGGCAGTGCATCTGGATGTCGGTGCCCCACGCCTCGTCGATCAGGCGCACGTCCGCGGACACCGGCAGGCCGGTGCGTACCGGCTGCATCGCGTGCGACTCACTGGCCGGCGTCGACCCGATCGCGGTCGGCGTACCGCCGCCGGAGTTCCGGTTGAGATCAGCGGCCAGCACCCCACCACCGACGCCGAGCAGCAGCGCGAGTACGGCGGCCGCGGCGGCGACCAGCGCCGACCGTCGCCAGCCGCGCCGGCGCTCGGACGCGGCGGTGGCCAGCAGCCTCGGCAGTACCGCCGGGGACAGCACCGGCCGGCTGGGCAGGTCGAGAGCGGTCGCGCCGACCGACGCGACCTCGTTCGCCACCGCGGGATCCAGCCGCGCCATCAGCCCCGGCATGCCGGCGAGATCGGCCACCGACTGCTGGCAGGACGGACAGCTCTGCAGGTGCCGCTCGTACGCGTCCCGCTCGGCCGGGGAGAGCGCACCGAGGACGTACGCCGCGTCGTCATGCGCGTACCCGCACCTCATTGCGTCACCCCCATCTCCTCCAGTACCAGCTTCAATGCCCGTAATGCGTAGTGCGTCCGTGACTTCACCGTGCCGGCCGGTACCCCCAGCCGGGTCGCCGCCTCGGCCACCGAACGGCCACGGTAGAAGCACTCCACCAGCACCTCGCGGTGCGGGACGGAGAGCTGCCGCAGCGCGTCCGACAGCAGCCAACTTTCCAGTGCCCGGTCCGTCTCGTCCGGGGCTGGCCGCTCCGGTACCGAGTCGGTGACCACCTCACCTACCCGCGCCGTACGCCGACGCCAGGCGTCAATGGCGAGGTTACGCGCAGTAGTGAACAACCATCCACGTACCGATCCGCGGCTCGGATCCAGCGCCTCCGGGTGACGCCAGGCCCGCAGCAGCGTCTCCTGGACCAGATCCTCGGCCCGCTCCCGGTCGCCGCCGGTCAGCCGTAACGCGTGGCCGTACAGCGCGTCACCATGCTCGGCATGCAGCGCGCGCAGCAGGTCCGTGGTACTCGGATCCAGTTGACTACCTCCGCCTCTGCCCAAGTCCCACGCGCGGTACCCGGGCCCGGTTCAGTCTCGGGTGTCGCCCGCCCGGCCCGCCGGCCGGGGCCGACCCGCGGACGGGCAGGCGAGCCATCGGGCCAGCGCGGGTCAACGTGCAGGCCAGCGGGCGTCCGTGAGGCGCATTGCACAGGCGGGACACCGGCCGGTCGGCATAGGTTCGAAGCGATGCCCTCCAGCGACACCTCCGGTCCGGCCGACGCCGCGGCGGCCGACGTGATCGGCGCCACCGCCCGGCCTACACCTGCCACCCCGCCTCCGCCTGCCACCCCGCCGATGCTCACCACCCGGCCGCGACGCGCCGCCGCCGGCGCGGTGGCGACCACCGTGGCCAGTGTGCTCCCGGTGTTCCTGTTCAGCGGGCTTGCCGTCCAGATCGCCCGTGACCTGCACTTCTCCCCGGCCGGACAGGGCCTGGCGGTGGCCTGCTACTTCGGCTTCAGCGCGATCTGCTCGGTACCGGCCGGCGCGGTGGTCGAGCGGTACGGCTCGACCTGGGTGAGCCGGGCGGCGATCCTGACCTCGGCCGTACTGCTCATCACGCTGCCCGTGCTGGCCCGCTCGTACCTGGCCCTGCTGGTCCTGCTGGTGCTGGCCGGTACCGCGAACGCGCTCGGGCAGCTGGCGGCGAACCTGTCCCTCGCGCACTTCATCCCACTCCACCGGCAGGGGCTCTCGTTCGGGCTCAAGCAGGCCGCCATCCCGATCGCGACCCTGCTGGCCGGGGTGTCGGTACCGGTGATCGCACTCACCCTCGGCTGGCAGTGGGCGTTCGTGCTCGCCGGGCTGCTCGCCCTGGCCGCGCTGCCGCTGGTACCGCCGGCCGAGCCGGGCGGCCACCGGGCCGGTACCAGGGACCACGACCGGGCCACCGGCGCGCTGGTGGTGATCGCCGTGGCCTGCGGGCTCGGTTCGGCCGGCGGCAGCGCGCTGAGCGCGTTCGTGGTCCGCTCCGCCGCCGACGGCGGGATCGCGCCGGGCCTGGCCGGGCTGACCCTCTCGCTGGGCAGCGTGGTCAGCATCGTCGTCCGCATCGGCGGTGGCGCGCTGGCCGATCGTCGTCGCGGCGGGCATCTCGCCGTGGTCGCCGGCATGCTCGGTGGTGGCGCCGCTGGTCTGGCGCTGCTCGCCGACCAGCAGGTATGGACGCTCCTGGCCGGCACGATCGTCGGGTTCGGGCTCGGCTGGTCCTGGCCGGGAGTCCTCAACTTCGCGGTGGTGCGGCTCAACCCGTCCGCTCCGGCCGCCGCCACCTCGATAACCCAGTCCGGGGTGTACGCCGGGGGCTCGCTCGGGCCACTGTGCTTCGGCGCGCTGGTGGCCGCCACCTCGTACCCGACCGGCTGGCTCGCCGCCGGCGTGGCGATGGCGCTGGCCGCGGTGCTGATGGGCGTCGGCGCGGTGCTGATGAGCCGGCACCCGGCGAGCCGGTCCGCTCGACCAACTCAGCCGGTCTGCTCGACTTGACTCAGCCGGTCCGGTCGACCTAACTCAGCCGGTCTGCTCGACCTGACTCAGCCGGTCCGGTCGACCACGAAGTCGCAGAGGGATTCGAGCGCGTGCCGGGCCGGTACGTCGGGCAGTGGCGCGAGCAGCGCCCGCGCCGACTTCGCGTACGAGCGGAGCGTGTCCCGCGCCTTCTCCATGCCGGGCGAGGCGCGGAGCAGCCGCAGCGCCTCGGCGTGCTCGGCGTCGTCGGTGACCGGCCCGCTGACCAGCTCGCGCAGTCGCGCGCCGGCCGGGTCGGTGTCCTCCAGCGCGTACAGCACCGGCAGGGTCGGTACCCCTTCGCGCAGGTCGGTACCGGGGGTCTTGCCGGACTGCGCGGTCTCGGAGGCGATGTCGAGCAGGTCGTCGGAGAGCTGGAACGCCACCCCGAACACCTCGCCGAACTCGGCCAGCGCGGCGACGGTGGCCGCGTCGGCGCCACCGAACATGGCACCGAACCGGGCCGAGGTGGAGATCAGCGAGGCGGTCTTGGCCGCCACCACGTGCAGGTAGTGGTCGATCCGGCTGTCGTCCGGGCCGGGGCCGACGGTTTCCGCGATCTGACCGTGTACCAGCCGGGAGAACGTGCGCGCCTGGAGCTGTACCGCCTCCGGCCCGAGGTCGGAGACGATGTCGGAGGCGCGGGCGAACAGGTAGTCGCCGACCAGGATGGCGACGGTGTTGCTCCAGCGCGAGTTCGCGCTCGGTGCGCCGCGACGTACGGCGGCCTCGTCCATCACGTCGTCGTGGTACAGCGTGGCCAGGTGGGTCAGCTCCACCACCAGCGCGGCCGGTACCACCGACGGATCCGCCGGACGGCCACCGAGGTGGGCGCCGAGCAGGACGAACAGTGGACGGAACCGCTTGCCCCCGGCGTCCACCAGGTGCCGGGCCGCTTCCGTGACGAAGTCGTCGGTACTGGCGACCGCGACCCGCAGGGCGGCTTCCACGTCGGCCAACCCGGCCCGGAGCGCCTTCTCCAGGTTCGGTTCGACGAAGGTCAGACCGATCGAGGACCCTTCGCCCACGACCTGGTCCCGGCTCCGCGCGGCGCTCACCACGCCGCCCACGATGCCATACCGTCACCGGGGTCGCGGCTGCGCCCCGAAACCGAGCGGGACACGGCTACGTCACGTGACCGACGAAGGTGGCCGCGTCCTCGGCCAACGCGAGTACCGGTCCGGGCAGCACACCGAGGAGCAGCGTCGCCAGCACACCGATGGTCAGTGCCGCCGAGGTCATCGCGCCCGGGATCGACACGGTCGGGGTGTCCTCGGCCGGCTCGGACAGGTACATGAGCACGACCACCCGCAGGTACGGGAAGGCGAGAATCGCGCTGGACAGCACGCCGACGATCACCAGCGCGGTCTGGCCGCCACCGAGCGCCGCCGCGAAGACCGCGAACTTCGAGGTGAAGCCGCTGGTCAGCGGGATACCGGCGAAGGCGAGCAGGAGGAACGTGAACAGCCCGGCGTACAACGGCGAGCGCCGGCCGAGCCCGGCCCACCGGGACAGGTGCGTCGCCTCGCCGTCCGCGTCGCGCACCAGGCTCACCACGCCGAACGCGGCCAGCACGGTGAAGCCGTACGCGACCAGGTAGAACAGCGTGCTCGAGATGCCTTCGGAGGTCATCGCCAGCACACCGGTCAGCACGTACCCGGCGTTCGCGATCGAGGAGTACGCGAGCAGCCGCTTGATGTCGGTCTGGGTCACCGCGAGGATCGCGCCGATCGCCATGGTCGCGATCGCGATCCCGACGATCACCGGACGCCAGTCCCACCGGCTACCGGCCAGCGCCACGTAGAACACCCGCAGGATCGCGCCGAACGCGGCCACCTTCGTACAGGCCGCCATCAGCGCGGTGATCGGGGTCGGGGCGCCCTGGTACACGTCCGGGGTCCACAGGTGGAACGGCACCGCGGCGGCCTTGAACAGCAGCCCGATGGCGAGCAGCGCGAGCCCGGTGACCAGCAGCGTGTCGCTCTTGTCCGAGCTCAACGTGGCGTTGGCGATCCCGGACAGCTCCACCGTGCCGGCGAAGCCGTACAGCAGCGCGATGCCGTACAGGAAGAACGCGGACGCGAACGAGCCGAGCAGGAAGTACTTGACCGCCGCCTCCTGGGACAGCAGCCGGCGCCGCCGCGCTAGCCCGCACAGCAGGTACAGCGGGAGCGAGAAGACCTCGAGTGCGACGAACATGGTCAGCAGGTCGTTGGCCGAGCAGAACAGCATCATGCCGCCGAACGCGAACGCGGCCAGCGGGTACACCTCGGTACCGCCGGTGGTGTCGGCGGCCTGGTCCCGGTCGGCCGTACTGCCGGCGGTGACCGCGGCCCGGGCCACGAAGGCGCCACCCGGCTCGAGGGACCGTTCGGCGATCAGCAGCAGTGCCACGATGCCCAGTACCGCGATCGCGCCCTGCAGGAACAGCGCCACGCCGTCCACCGCGATCGCGTCGCCGGCGGTGAGCACCTGCTTGTCGTGCCCGGCCACCACGATGACCGTCACCAGCGCGGCGACCAGCCCGCCCAGCGTCAGCGGTACCTGGAGGCGGTACCGGGCCGACTGCGGCGCGAACGCCTCGACCAGTACCCCGAGGCAGCCCACCCCGAACAGCACGAGCATCGGGGCCAACCCGGCGTAGTCGATCTGCGGCAGGTTGATGTCCGCGGCGAGTGGCACCACTGCGTGACTCACTTGGTTTCTCCCGTGGCGGTCGGCGCCGGATCGCTGGCACCCAGATCGGTCTGCAGCGTCGCGGTCACAGCCGGGTTGATGATGTCGATGACCGGCTTCGGGTACACGCCGAGCGCGATGATCAGCACGATCAGGGGCGCGACCGCCCACTTCTCCCGGAAGTTCAGGTCGTGTTTCATCGGTTCCAGCTCAGCCAGCGCCGGATTCAGCGTGCCCTGCATGGACCGCTGGTACATCCACAGCACGTACCCGGCGGCCAGGATGATGCCGAGAGTCGCGACCACCGCGACCGCCTTGTTCACGCTGAACGTGCCGGCCAGTACCAGGAACTCGCTGACGAACGGGCCGGTGCCGGGCAGGGCCAGCGAGGCGAGGCCGGCGAACAGGAACGTGCCGGACAGCACCGGTACCAGCTTGCCGGCACCACCGAAGTCGCTGACCAGCGCGGATCCGCGCCGTTGTACCAGCATGCCGGCGATCAGGAACAGCGCGCCGGTGGCCAGCCCGTGGTTGACCATGTACAGCACCGCACCGGTCGCGGCCGGGGTGGTGAAGGCGAAGATGCCGATGCCGATGAAGCCGAAGTGCGCGATCGACGTGTACGCGATCAGCCGCTTCAGATCGTTCTGCCCGACCGCGAGGAGCGCGCCGTACAGCACGCCGACCAGCGCGAGCGCGATCGCCAGCGGGGCGAAGTACTTCGACGCCTCCGGGAACAGCGGCAGGCAGTACCGCAGGATGCCGAACGTACCGACCTTGTCCAGTACCCCGACCAGGAGCGCCGCCGCGCCTGCCGGCGCGGCGCCACCGGCGTCCGGCAGCCAGGTGTGGAACGGGAAGAACGGCGCCTTGATCGCGAACGCGGCGAAGAAGCCGAGGAACAGCCAGCGCTGCGCGCCGGTGTTGATGTCGATCGAGGCGAGTTCGGCCCAGTCGAACGTGCCGTGGCCGAGCGCGCCCTTGCCGACCACCCACAGTCCCACCACCGCGGCCAGCATCAGCAGGCCGCCGAACAGCGAGTAGAGGAAGAACTTGACCGCCGCGTACTGCCGGCGGGCCCCGCCGAAGCTGCCGATCAGGAAGTACATCGGCACCAGCATGGCTTCGAAGAACACGTAGAACAGCAGCACGTCCTGGGCCGCGAACACGCCCATCATGGTGCTTTCCAGCGCCAGGATCAGGGCGAAGTAGGTCGGTACCGACCGGCGGCTGGTGGTGGAGTCCGCGTCGTGCCAGCTGGCCAGGATGACCACCGGCACGAGTACCGCGATCAGCGCCAGCATCACCAGCGCGATGCCGTCGGCGGCGAACGTGAACCGCACGCCCCACTCGGGGATCCACGGGTACGACTCGCGGAACTGGAATCGGTCCCCGTCGGTGGAGAACGAGAACACCATGACCGCGGCGATGACCAGCTCGACCAGCGTGACGCCGAGTGCGAGCTGCTTGGCCAGCACGCTGCGGTCCCGTGGTACCAGAGCGACCGCGAGCGCGCCGACCAGCGGCAGCACGGTCAGGACGGTGAGGTAGGGCAGGTCCATCAGAGCTTCACCGCCACAAGTGCCGCGACCACGATGAACGCGCCGGTCAGCATGGTCAGCGCGTACGACCGGACGAACCCGGTCTGCAGCCGGCGCAACCGGCCGGATCCGCCACCCACGGTGGCGGCGAGACCGTTGACCACTCCGTCGATCCCCCTGTTGTCGACGTACACCAGCGCCCGGGTCAGCAACCGACCGGGGAGCTCGAACACGGCCTCGTTGAACGTGTCCGCGTACAGGTTGTTGCGGGCGGCGCGCACGACCGGGCTGCGCGCGGGTGCCGCGATCAGCGCGGTGCCGTTGCGGAACAGCGCCACCCCGAGTCCGACGCCGAGCAGCGTGACCACCAGCGTCAGCACGGTGACCAGCCAGGCGGACAGGTGTACGCCGGACTCCTCGGTGCCCTCACCGAAGACCGGCGTGAGCCAGTCCGCGAGGCCGAGGGTGAGCAGGAAGCCGGACGCCACCGAGCCGGCCGCGAGCAGCACCATCGGCACCGTCATCACCGCCGGACTCTCGTGCGGGTGCATCGGGCCGTCCGGATCGTCCTCGATCCAGCGCTTCGGGCCGTGGAAGGTGAGTACGAACAGCCGGGTCATGTAGAACGCGGTCAGCCCGGCGCCGAGCAGCGCGGCCGAACCGAACACCCAGCCCTGCCAGCCGGCCCGGTCGAACGCCGCCTCGATGATCGGGTCCTTGGAGAAGTACCCGGCCAGCGGCGGCACCCCGATGATGGCCAGGAAGCCGAGGCCGAAGGTGATCCAGGTGACCTTCATGTACTTCCAGAGCCCGCCGAACCGGCGGATGTCCACCTGGTCGCGCATCCCGTGCATCACCGAACCGGCGCCGAGGAACAGGCCGGCCTTGAAGAAGCCGTGGGTGAGCAGGTGGATGATGCCCAGCGCGTAGGCCGTACCGCCGAGGCCGACGGCCAGGAACATGTAGCCGATCTGGCTCACCGTGGAGTACGCCAGCACTCGTTTGATGTCGTCCTTGGCGCAGCCGATGACGCATCCGATCAGCAGGGTCAGCGCGCCGACCCCGACCACGATCGTGGAGCCCAGCTCGGTGGCGTTGAAGACCGGGTTGGAGCGCGCGATCAGGTACACCCCGGCGGTCACCATCGTTGCCGCGTGGATGAGCGCGGACACCGGGGTCGGGCCCTCCATCGCGTCCGGCAGCCACGCCTGCAGCGGGAACTGGCCGGACTTGCCGCACGCGCCGATCAGCAGCAGCAGCCCCATGGTCAGTACGACCCCGGTGGACAGGCCGCCGATCCCGTTGAACACCGTGTCGAAGCTGGTCGACCCGAGGTACGCGAACATCATGAAGATGGCGATCACGAAACCGGCGTCACCGACCCGGTTCATCAGGAACGCCTTCTTGCCGGCGGTGGCCGCGCTCGGCCGGTCGTAGTAGTACGCGATCAGCAGGTACGACGCGAGACCCACGCCCTCCCAGCCGACGTACGTCATCAGGTAGTTGCCGCCGAGCACCAGCAGCAGCATCGCGGCGGCGAACAGATTGAAGTACCCGAAGAACCGGCGCCGGCCCGGGTCGCCCTCCATGTAGCCGACCGCGTACACATGGATCAGGAAGCCGACCCCGGTGATGAGCAGCACGAACACCGCGGACAGCGGGTCGTACAACAGGCTGAAGTCGATCTTCAACCGCCCGACCGACATGAAGTTGTACAAGTCCAGGGCGACCGACTTGTTGCCCAGCCCGCGCAGGCTGAACAGGTAGACCAGCCCGAGCACGAACGACGCGCCGATGCTGGCGCAGCCGAGCAGGTGCCCCCACCGATCTGCGCGGCGGCCGGCGAGAAGCAGGACCGCGGCGCTGACCGCCGGGATGGCGACGAGCAGCCACACGCTCGACAGCACCCCGCTCGCGCTCGCGTACTGCAGGGTGTCCTCTGCCAGGATCACGGACACGGCGACCAGACCCTCCGATTCAGTACTTCAGTAGGTTGGCGTCGTCGACCGAGGCCGACCGCCGGGTCCGGAAGATGGACATGATGATGGCGAGCCCCACGACCACTTCGGCCGCGGCGACCACCATCACGAAGAACGCCATGATCTGGCCGTCCAGCGTGCCGTTGATCCGGGCGAACGTGACCAGCGTCAGGTTGACCGCGTTCAGCATCAGCTCGATGCACATGAACACCACGATCGCGTTGCGCCGGATGAGCACCCCGACCGCACCGATGGTGAACAGGGCGGCTGACAGCACCAGGTAGTAGGTCGGACTCAACGGAACGTGCCTCCCTCGACGGTGCCGTCGGTGCCCTTGAGCTCCGCCTCGGTGGCGGTCAACTGCCGGGCCGGCACGATGTGCGAGATGCTGCGCTCGGCCGGGGAACCGTCCGGCAGCCGGGCCGGAGTGGCGACCGAGTCGCTGGTCGCGTACACGCCCGGGCCTGCCTTCGGTGCCGGGTAGCCGCCCGGCGCGAACCGCGCCCGCGACTGCTCCTTCTGGCTGAGCCGGCCGCCCGCCCCGCGCGGTCCCCGCTCGACGTGCGCCAGCACCATCGCGCCGACCGCGGCGGTGATGAGCAGCGCGCTGGTCACCTCGAACGCGAACACGTACTTGGTGAACAGCAGCTCGGCGATGCCCGGCACGTTGCCGTCCTTGTTCGCCTCGTCGAGCCCGACCGACGTCACCGTGCCGAGCGCCCGGGACAGCCCGGCGCCGACCAGTCCGGCGAACCCGATGCCGACCAGGATGCCGGCGGTACGTTGCCCGCGCAGCGTCTCGATCAGCGAGTCGGAGGCGTCCCGGCCGACCAGCATCAGCACGAACAGGAACAACATCATGATCGCGCCGGTGTACACGATGATCTGGACCATGCCGATGAACGGCCCGGCCTGCACGACGTAGAACACGCCGAGCGAGAGCATCGTCATGACCAGGAAAAGCGCCGAGTGTACGGCGTTGCGGGCCCACACCATGCCGATCGCGCCGAGCAGCGCGAGCGGGGCGAGCACCCAGAAGGTGACCTTCTCGCCCGTGGTCATCTCACCGACCGCGAGTACCGCGTCGGCAAGCGGGTGTCCGGTCACCGGGCACCTCCGGCCGGCGACGCGGCGGCACTGTTCGGCGCGCCGCCCGGCATCGAGTTCTGGGACCGTTCCGCGCCGGCGGACATGCCCGGGTTCTCCAGCGCACCCACGTAGTAGTCCTTCTCGTCCTGGCCCAGCGTCATCGGGTGCGGCGGCTGGTCCATCCCCGGCAGCAGCGGCGCGAGCAGCTGCTCCTTGGTGAAGATCATGTCCGCCCGGCTGTCGCTGGCCAGCTCGTACTCGTTGCTCATGGTCAGCGAGCGGGTCGGGCAGGCCTCGATGCACAGCCCGCAGAAGATGCACCGGGCGTAGTTGATCTGGTAGACGGCGGCGTACCGCTCACCCGGCGAGTACCGGTCGGCGTCGGTGTTGTCGGCGCCTTCCACGTAGATCGCGTCCGCCGGGCAGGCCCACGCGCACAGCTCGCAGCCGACGCACTTCTCCAGCCCGTCCGGGTGCCGGTTGAGGATGTGCCGGCCGTGGTACCGCGGCGCGGTCGGCTTGCGTACCTCCGGGTACTTCTCGGTGACCACTCGCTTGAACATGTGCGAGAAGGTCACGCCGAAGCCCTTGACGGCGTCAAGCACGGGTCACCCCTTCCTCGAGCCGGCGCCAGCGCCGGAGGCGCCGACCGGGTCTTCGTCAGGCTCTGTACCGGTCCGCTCGGCCTGGAGCTCCTTCAGCCGCGGGCTCGGTGGTACGACCAGGTCCAGTGGCGGGATCGGATAGCCGCCGGCACCGGCGTTGAGTTGCGCCTCGGCCGCCGACTCGGCCTCGTCCGGCTGCTTGCCCGGCCAGAACGCGATGGCCAGCAGTACCACCACCGCGATGCCGAACACCGGCAGCCAACCGTTGCGGTTGCCCTGCTGGGACAGCGTGCGGACACCCGCCAACGCGAGGATCCAGACCAGACTGAGCGGTACCAGCACCTTCCAGCCGAACCGCATGAACTGGTCGTACCGCAGCCGCGGCAGCGTGCCGCGCAGCCAGACGAACACGAACAGGAACGCCAGCACCTTCACCGTGAACCAGAGGATCGGCCACCAGCCGCTGTTGGCGCCGGACCACAGCGTCGTCAGCGGCCACGGCGCGCGCCAGCCGCCCAGGAACAGCGTGGTCGCGAGCGCCGAGACGGTCACCATGTTGATGTACTCGGCCAGGAAGAACAGGGCGAACTTCAGCGACGAGTACTCGGTGTGGAAGCCGCCGACCAGCTCAGACTCGGCCTCCGGCAGGTCGAACGGGGCCCGGTTGGTCTCCCCGATCGCGGACACGAAGTAGATCAGGAAGCTCGGCAGCAGCTGCACCGCGTACCAACTGGGCAGCGTGATGTCGTAACTGCCGATGCTGTACGGCGTGCCGTGCGCCTGCGCGGCGACGATCTCGCTGGTGGACAGCGAGCCGGCGGTCATGAACACGGCCACGATCGACAGGCCCATGCCGACCTCGTACGAGATCATCTGCGCGGCGCTGCGCAGGCCGCCGAGCAGCGGGTACGTCGAGCCGGATGCCCAGCCGCCGAGCACCACGCCGTACACGCCCATCGAGGACGCGGCGAGCACCAGCAGTACCGCGACCGGCAGGTCCGTGAGCTGCAGCATCGTCGTGTGGCCGAACACGCTGACCTGCGGGCCGAGCGGGATGACCGCGAACGCGGTGAACGCGGTGATGGTGGAGATGACCGGCGCGATGAAGTACACCGGCTTGTCCGCCAGCGCCGGCATGATGTCTTCCTTGAAGGCCAGCTTCAGGCCGTCGGCCAGGCTCTGCAGCAGGCCGAAGGGGCCGACCCGGTTCGGCCCGGGCCGCACCTGCATCCGGGCCACCACGCGGCGCTCGTACCAGATCGTGAACAGCGTCATCACGACCAGGAACACGAACACCAGCAGGACCTTCGCGATCACCAGCCACCAGGTGTCGTTGCCGAACCCGGCCGGTGTGCCGCCAGCGGCCAGGACCGCGGGGTGCTGGCCGCTCGCGGCCAGCGCCGCGGGATGCCCGGCGAGCACCGCGCCCGTTGCGCTCATCGCTCTCCCCCAGAAGCCAGCCGCACCACCGCGCCGGCGTCCACGCCGAGGCTGCGGCGCACCGTGGCGCCCGTCGAGTTGGTCGGCAGCCAGACCACCCGGTCCGGCATGTCGGTGACCACCAGCGGCAACGTGACCGCGCCGCGGTCGGTCGACACGGTCAGCGGTTGCCCGTCGCCCACGCCGACCTCGGCGGCGGTACCGGCGGAGAGCCGGGCCACCGGCACCCGGGCGGTACCGGCCAGGTGCCTGTCACCGTCGGTCAGGCTGCCGAGATCGATCAGATGGTGCCAGGTGGCCAGTACCGCCTCGCGCGCGGCCGGTGCCGGCGGCTCGACCGGGTCGTACCGGGGCGCCACCGGGTGTACGTCATAGGCCGGCAGTTTCGCTAGCTCGGACCGGATCTGCCGTACGTCGGCCAGCCGGATCGGCCGGCCTGCGACGTCCGCGAGCGCGTCCAGTACCCGCGCGTCGCTCATCGCGCCGGTGTCGAGCACCTGCTCGAAGGCGCGCAGCCGGCCCTCCCAGTCGAGGTACGAGCCGGCCTTCTCCACCGTCGGCGCGATCGGCAGCACCACATCCGCCCGGCGGGCCGCCGAGGTCATCCGCAGCTCGATCGAGACGACGAAGCCGGCCCGGTCGAGGGCCGCCTCGGCCGCGTCCGGGTCGGGGAGGTCGGCCGGGTCCACACCCGCGACCAGCAGCCCGCCCAACTCGCCCTCGGCCGCCGCCACCAGCATCGCGGCGCTGTCCCGGCCGAGCCGGGGCGGCAGCACGTCGACGCCCCAGTAGTCGGCCAGCTGGGCCCGGGCCGCGGTGTCGGCCACCGGCCGGGCACCGGGCAGCAGGTTCGGCAGGCAGCCGGCGTCCACCGCGCCGCGGTCGCCGGCCCGGCGCGGTACCCAGGCGAGCTTCGCGCCGGTGCTGTCTGCCAGCCGGGCCGCCGCGGACAGCGCTCCCGGTACCGCGGCCAGCCGCTCACCGACCAGGATCACCGCGCCCGGTTCGCGCAGCGCCGACCGGGCCGCCTCGGCCTCGGCCAGGTCGATCCGGGCGTTGCCGCCGAGCGCGGCCAGGATCTCCGCCTCGGTGCTCGGCGCCGCCCCGATCAGGGTCGCGCCGACCTTGGCCAGGCCACGGGTGGCGAACGGCTGGATGCTGAAGACCTTCGTACCGTGCCGGCGGTATCCCTTGCGCATGCGCAGGAACAGGATCGGGCACTCGTCCTCCGGCTCCAGGCCGGCCAGCAGCACCGTGCTCGCGCGCTCGACGTCGGTGTACGTGACACCGCCGTTGGCGGGCGTGACCCCGGCCGCGTACCCGGCGAGGAACTCGGTCTCCTCGACCGACGCCGGTCGGGCCCGGAAGTCGATGTCGTTGGTACCGAGCACCACCCGGGCGAACTTCGCGTAGGCGTACGCGTCCTCGACCGTCAACCGGCCACCGGTCAGTACGCCGACCCCACCGCCCGCGCGGGCCGCCTCGAGCCCCTCGGCCGCGGCGCGCAGCGCCTCGGGCCAGCTCGCCTGGCGCAGCTCACCGGACTTGCGATCGCGTACCAGCGGCTCGGTGATCCGGTCGAAGGCGTTCGTGTACTGGAAGCCCCACCGGCCCTTGTCGCAGTTCCACTCCTCGTTCACCTCGGGGTCGTCACCGGCCAGCCGGCGCAGCACCTTGCCGCGCCGCCAGTCGGTACGCATCGCGCAGCCGGCCGCGCAGTGCTCGCACGCGCTGGGCGTGGAGACCAGGTCGAACGGGCGGGAGCGGAACCGGTACTGCGCGCCGGTCAGCGCGCCCACCGGGCAGATCTGCACGGTGTTGCCGGAGAAGTACGAGTTGAACGGCTCGCCGTCGGTGTTCTCGGCGCCGGTCCCGTCGCCGGTCGCGTCGCTGGTCGCGTCGCCGAAGCCGGTGTACACGCCGATCTGCTCCAGCGCGCTGCGCTCGAACAGGTCGATGAACGGGTCGCCGGCGATCTCGTCGGAGAACCGGGTACACCGCTGGCACAGCACGCACCGCTCGCGGTCGAGCAGTACCTGCGAGGAGATCGCGATCGGCTTGGGGAAGGTGCGCTTGCGGTCGTGGAACCGGCTGTCCTCGCGACCGTTGGCGAGCGCCTGGTTCTGCAGCGGGCACTCGCCGCCCTTGTCGCACATCGGGCAGTCGAGCGGGTGGTTGATCAGCAGCAGCTCCATGATCCCCTCCTGCGCCTTGCGGGCGACCGGAGAGGTGAGCTGGGTACGGATCACCATGCCGTCGGTGACCGGCTGGGTGCAGGAGGCCACCGGCTTGCGCTGGCCCTCCACGTCCACCAGGCACTGCCGGCAGGCACCGGCCGGCTCGAGCAGCGGGTGGTCGCAGAACCGCGGGATCGCGATGCCGAGCAGCTCGGCGGCGCGGATCACCAGCGTGCCCTTGGGCACGGTGACCTCGACGCCGTCGATGGTCACCGCGACCGTCTCGACCGGCTTGTCCCGCGTTTGCGCGGGGAGCCCGCTCTTGTCAGGTGCCAGGGTCATGTCAGTGCGCCCCTACCAGCTCTTGGCCTGCCTGGCCGGCGGGGCGCAGCAGCGGCTCCCGGCGGCCTTCGATGTAGTCCAGGTAGT
Organism: uncultured Actinomycetota bacterium; assembly: GCA_963742715.1. Taxonomy (GTDB): domain Bacteria; phylum Actinomycetota; class Actinomycetes; order Mycobacteriales; family Micromonosporaceae; genus CAVUMR01. Next base: position 577,491 of record CAVUMR010000001.1, read on the forward strand.
CCTGCTTGAAGTACTTGACCGAGGACGTCACCGGGCTGGTCGCCCCGTCGCCCAGGCCGCAGAACGACCGGCCGAGCACGTTGTCGCAGGTGTCGAGCAGGGTGTCCAGGTCCTCACCGGTGCCCTCGCCGGACAGGATCCGGCGGTACACCTGCACCATCCAGTAGTTGCCCTCCCGGCACGGCGTGCACTTGCCGCACGACTCGTGCGCGTAGAACTGCAGCCAGCGGTACGTCGCGTACACCGGGCAGTCCTGGTCGGAGAAGATCTGGGTGGCGGTGGTACCGAGCATCGAGCCGGCCGCGGCCACGTTCTCGAAGTCCAGCGGTACGTCCTGGTGCTCGGCGGTCAGCAGCGGGGTGGACGAACCACCGGGCGTCCAGAACCGCAGCTCGTGCCCGGGCAGCATCCCGCCGGCCAGCTCGATCAGCTCCCGCAGCGTGATGCCGAGCGTGCACTCGTACTGCCCCGGGTTCACGATCCGGCCGGACAGCGAGTAGATCATCGGGCCGGACGACTTCTCGGTACCCATCGAGCGCCACCAAGCCGCGCCGCCGAGCACGATGTGCGCGACCGAGGCGATGGTGCCGACGTTGTTGATGACCGTGGGAGAGCCGTACAACCCGTGGGTGGCCGGGAACGGCGGCCGCAACCGGGGCTGGCCGCGGTACCCCTCGAGCGAGTCGAGCAGCGCCGTCTCCTCGCCGCAGATGTAGGCGCCGGCGCCGGAGTGCACGATCAGGTCCAGGTTGAAGCCGGAGCCGAGGATGTTGCGGCCCAGGTACCCGCGGGCGTACGCCTCGGCCACCGCCTGCCGCAGCCGGCGGGCCGCGTGTACCGCCTCACCGCGCACGTAGATGTAGGCGCGGTTGGCCCGGATCGCGTACGAGGTGATGATCGCGCCCTCGATCAGCGAGTGCGGATCGTGCGTCATCAGCGGCAGGTCCTTGCAGGTACCCGGCTCGCCCTCGTCCGCGTTCACGACCAGGTAGTGCGGGATCGCCGGCGCCTTGCCACCCGGGTCCTGCGGGATGAAGCCCCACTTCATTCCGGTGGAGAAGCCGGCACCGCCGCGCCCGCGCAGGCCGGACTCCTTGATCAGCGCGATCAGGTCGTCCGGGTGCGCCTGTACCGCCTTGCGCAGGCCGCGGTAGCCGTCGAGCCGCTCGTACACGCTGAGCTTCCAGGCGTCCGGTGTGGTCCAGCGCCGGGTGAGCACCGGCGTCAGCTTGGCCAGCACGGCATCCGACGGCGGCTTGGACTGAGCTGTCACTTCCGCTTGCCCTCTCGGCTGGTCGGGATCGGCGTATCCGGGTCGTACTCCGGAGCGGACACCCCGTGCTCGGCGGCGAGCAGCGCGCCGGCGAGCGTGGGCCGGCCGGCCTCGCCCTCGGCCACCGCGCCCGGCCGCTCGTCGGCGTACCCGGCGAGCTGCCGCGCCACCTCGGTCATCGAGCACAGCCGGGGGGCCCGGGACGGCTTGGGTACCTCGCCGTCCCGCAACCGCCGGACCAGGTCCAGCGCGTCGTCGGCCTGCATGTTGTCGAAGAACTCGTAGTTGACCGTGAGTACCGGCGCGTAGTCGCAGGCGGCGAGGCACTCGGCGTGCTCGAGGGTGAACACCCCGTCCTCGGTCGTCTCCTCGTGCCCGACGCCGAGGAACTCCGACAGGGCCTCGTACGCGGCCTGCCCGCCCATCCGGTCGCACATCGTGTTGGTACACACGCTGACCAGCCACTCACCGGTGGGCCGGCGCTTGTACATGGTGTAGAAGGTGGCGACCGCGGTCACCTGTGCCTTGGTGAGCCCGAGTACCTCGGCGCAGAACGCGATCCCGGCCGGGGTGATGTGCCCCTGCTCGGCCTGTACCAGGTGCAGCAGCGGCAACAGCGCGGAGCGTTCGCGGCCGGCCGGATAGCGGGCGAGGATCTCGCGCGCCTGCTCGTACACCTCCGGCGCGAACGGCCCGGCGACGGTCTGTTCGGTCATCAGCGGTCACACCCACCCATCACGGGGTCCAACGAGGCACCGCCGGCGATCACGTCGGCGAGCAGGCCGCCCTCGCTGATCGCCGGCAGCGCCTGCAGGTTCACGAAGCTCGGCTCGCGGTAGTGCACCCGGTACGGCCGGGTCCCACCATCGGAGACGGCGTGTACGCCCAGCTCGCCGCGGGGCGACTCGATGCCCACGTACACCTGGCCGGCCGGTACCCGGAATCCCTCGGTGACCAGCTTGAAGTGGTGGATCAGGGCCTCCATCGACTGGCCCATGATCTTCGCGACGTGCTCCAGAGAGTTGCCCATGCCGTCGGTACCGACGGCGAGCTGCGCCGGCCACGCGATCTTCTTGTCGGCGACCATGATCGGGCCCGGCTCCAGCCGGTCCAGCGCCTGCTCGACGAGGCGCAGCGACTGCCGCATCTCGGCCAGCCGCACCTGGTACCGGCCCCACACGTCGGCACCGGTGTGCGTACACACGTCGAAGTCGTACGTCTCGTAGCCGCAGTACGGCATGGTCTTGCGCAGGTCCCACGGCAGCCCGGCGGCGCGCAGCACCGGCCCGGTGATGCCGAGCGCGACACAGCCGGTCACGTCCAGGTAGGCCACACCCTGGGTACGCGCCTGCCAGATCGGGCTGCCGGACAGCAGGTCCTCGTACGAGTCGATCCGGTCCGGCATGAACTTCAGGAACTCGCGGATCTTGGTGATCGCCTCGTCCGGCAGGTCCTGGGCGAGCCCGCCCGGCCGGATGTACGCGTGGTTCATCCGCAGGCCGGTGATCAGCTCGAAGATGTCGAGGATGAACTCCCGCTCGCGGAAGCCGTAGATCATCATCGACAGCGCGCCGAGCTCCATACCGGTGGTGGCGAGCCAGACCAGGTGCGAGGAGATCCGGTTGAGCTCCATCATCAGCACCCGGATGGTGTTCGCCCGCTCGGTGATCTGGTCGGAGATGCCGAGCAGCTTCTCCACCGCCAGGCAGTACCCGGTCTCGTTGAAGATCGGCGCCAGGTAGTCCATCCGGGTCACGAACGTGGTGCCCTGCGTCCAGTTCCGGAACTCGAGGTTCTTCTCGATGCCGGTGTGCAGGTACCCGATGACCGCCCGGGCCTCGATGACCGTCTCGCCCTCGAGTTCGAGGACGAGCCGGAGCACGCCGTGCGTGGACGGGTGCTGCGGGCCCATGTTGACGACGATCCGCTCTTCGGCCAGCGGGTCGGTACCGGACAGCACGGTGTCCCAGTCACCACCGGTGACGGTGTACACCCGGCCTTCGGTGGTTTCCCGGGCGCCGGCGTAGGTGTCGGTCACTTGTAAGCCCTCCGCTGGTCAGGCGGTGGAATCTCGGCGCCCTTGTACTCCACCGGCACCCCACCGAGCGGGTAGTCCTTGCGCTGCGGGTGGCCCTCCCAGTCGTCCGGCATGAGGATCCGGGTCAGGTTCGGGATGGCCGTCGAAGACGATGCCGAACATGTCGTACGTCTCCCGCTCCTGCCAGTCCGCGGTCGGGTAGAGCGCGGTCACCGTGGGCAGGTGCGGATCCTCGACCGGTACCGCCGCCTCCAGCCGGATCCGCCGGCGGTACGTCATGGAGGTGAGCTGGTAGACGACGTGCAGCCGGTTCTCCTGGCCCAGGTAGTCCACCCCGGACACCGAGGAGCACAGCTCGAACCGCAGCGCCGGGTCGTCCCGCAGTGTCCCGGCGACCTCGGCGACCGCGTCCGGGCGTACGTGCAGGGTCAGCTCGCCCCGGTCCACCACCACCGACTCGATCGCGCCGGTGAAGTCGGTCAGCGCGGCCTCCAGGCCGTCGACCACCTCGTCGAAGTAGCCGCCGTACGGCCGGGGGGTCGGCGGCACCAGCGTGCGGTGCCGCAGCAGGCCGCCATACCCGGAGGTGTCGCCGGTACCGACCACGCCGAACATGCCGTGCGCGGCGGTGATGCCGGTCTGCGCGGCGCCGCCAGCGGCGGTTTCGGACCGGGAGCCCTTGGCGGTGACCGGGTCGACCGACGAGGCGGTGGCCGGCGGCTCGGACGCGCGGGCGCTCGGCGGCGCACCGGCCGCGGCCCGGGCCGGCTCGACCTTGGGGTCGGCACCGGCGTCCGACGGCGTGTCCGCGTCCGGGTGCGGCATGGTGTCGCCGGCCGGCTTGCCGTCACCGGCCGGCTTGCGCACTCCGGTATGCGCGGCGTGCTCGGCCGAACCGGCCGCCGGGCCGGTGCCGTTCTGGCCGGCCGGCGCGTCCCCGCGCGTGTCCGGGTTTTTCGGGTCGGTCACCGGTGCGCCCCCTCCTGCATCCAGTTCTCGATCCGCAACTGCTCCGCCCGGCCCTCGGCCACGGCCTGCTCCCACTGCTTGCGCTTGGTCTTGTCGAACCGGTAGCTCGACGGCATCTGGCCGGGCCGCAGCCCGTCGAGCTTCTCCGGCGCGGCCGCGATCGCCTTGCGGCGGCGGTCACCGAGCGGCTCGTGCATCACCTTGTCGTGCAGCTTGAGGATCGCGTCCATCAGCATCTCCGGCCGCGGCGGGCAGCCCGGCAGGTACATGTCGACGGGCACGATGTGGTCGACGCCCTGCACGATCGCGTAGTTGTTGAACATGCCGCCCGAGGTGGCGCAGACGCCCATCGACAGCACCCACTTGGGCTCGGGCATCTGGTCGTAGATCTGCCGCAGCACCGGCGCCATCTTCTGGCTGACCCGGCCGGCCACGATCATCAGGTCGGCCTGCCGGGGGCTGGCCCGGAACACCTCCATGCCGAACCGGCCGAGGTCGTACCGGGCCGCGCCGGTCGCCATCATCTCGATCGCGCAGCACGCCAGCCCGAAGGTCGCCGGCCAGAACGAGGACTTGCGGGTCCAGTTGACCAGCTTCTCGACCGAGGTGAGCAGGATGCCGGTCGGGACCTTCTCCTCGATACCCATGATCGTCCGCCTATCCGAGTAGTCAGTCCCGGGATCAATCCCAGTCGAGGCCGCCGCGACGCCACACGTACGCGTACGCGACGAAGACCGTGCCGATGAACAGCACCATCTCGACGAAGCCGAACCCGCCGAGCCTGTCGTAGGCGACCGCCCACGGGTACAGGAAGATGATCTCGATGTCGAAGACGATGAACAGCATCGCGGTCAGGTAGAACTTGACCGGGAACCGGCCACCGCCCATCGGCTGCGGGGTCGGTTCGATGCCGCACTCGTACGCCTCGAGCTTCGCCCGGTTGTACCGCCGGGGTCCGACAAACGGCGCGATGGTCACCGAGAACAGCGCGAACGCGGCCGCGAGCGCGAACAGCCCGACGACCGGGATGTACGGCGCGAGGGACATCGCCTCAACCTCCTGTCCTCAACGTCTTCGTGCCAGTTCGTGTATCAGGTCTTCGCGTTCTTCAACTTCTTCGCGTATCCGGCAGAACCCCTGGCGGAAACGCGCCCACCCTATTGCGGCCGATCGCCGCTGCCGCCTCCGGGGTGGCCAGCGCGAACGCTCCGCCGAGCCACCCGGACCGGCCCGTCACACCGCCGGCACAGCCCGTGTCATCGCGTTGATGACGCGGTCCATCGCGTCCCCGCCGCGCGGGTCGGTCAGGTTGGCCAGCAGCTTCAGTACGAACTTCATCAGCAGCGGATGCGGCAGGCCGTGCCGGGTGCAGACCCGCATCACGTCCGGGTGGCCGATCAGCTTCACGAACCAGTTGCCGAGCCGGTAGTACCCGCCGTAGCGGGCGCGCAGCTCGCGCGGGTAGAAGTGCAGGGCCCGCTCCCGCTGCGGTCCGGCCGGCCGGGACAGCGCCTGCGCGGCGATCTCCGCGGCCAGTTCGGCCGATTCCATGGCGTACGCGATGCCCTCGCCGTTGAACGGGTTCACCATGCCGCCCGAGTCGCCGACCAGCATCACGCCCCGGGTGTAGTGCGGCACCCGGTTGAACCCCATCGGCAGCGCCGCGCCCCGGATCGGTCCGTCGGCGAACGCCTGGTCGTTCATCTGCCATTCGTCGGGGGTACCGGCCAGCCAGTCCAGCATCATCTGGCGGTAGTCGACGTTGCGGAACGCGCGGGACGAGTTCAGGATCCCGAGCCCGACGTTCACCCGGCCGTCGCCCATTCCGAAGATCCAGCCGTACCCGGGCAGCAGCCGGTCGGTACCGGTCTTGCCGTCCCGCAGCTCCAACCAGGACTCGAGATAGTCGTCGTCGTGCCGGGCCGGGGAGAAGTAGTACTGCCGGACGGCCACCCCGATCGGCCGGTCGTCCCGTTTGGCCAGCCCCATGGCAAGCGGGAACCGGCCGGACACGCCGTCCGCGGACAGCACCAGCGGTGCGGTGAACCGGGCCGGCTCCTTGTCCGGTCCCACGGTCGCCTCGACTCCGACCACCCGGCCGGCCGCGTCGGTGATCGGCCCGGTGACGGTGGTACGGGTCTGCAGCTTGGCGCCGGCCGCGACCGCGGTACGGGCCAGGATGTCGTCGAAGTCGAGCCGGGTGCGGGTGAGGCCGTAGTTGGGGTACGACGCGAGCTCCGGCCAGTCCAGCTCGATCCGGACGCCGCCGCCGATGACCCGCAGGCCCTTGTGCACCATCCAGCCGTCCGCCTGCGCGCCGTCGGCTCCGTGCGGCGCCCCGGGGGTACCGGGCGGGCCGCCCGGTCCGACGATGCCCATCTTGGTGAGCTGCTTGACCGCGCGCGGCGTGAGGCCGTCGCCGCACACCTTCTCCCGCGGGAACTCGGACTTCTCCAGCATCAGCACGTCGAGGCCCTGCCGGGCCAGGTGGTAGGCGGCGGTGCTGCCGCCGGGACCGGCGCCGACGATGATCACGTCGGCTTCGCCGTTGGTCAGCGGCACCTGTCCGCCGAAGGCCCGTTCGGCCGGTTCGGCGACCTTCGTGGGCTGCGCCGTGGTCTTCGCCGGCCGGCTGGTGGTCCTCGCGGCCGGGGTCTTGGCGGGCTTCGCGCTCTTCGCGGGCTGGCCGGGCGCCTTCTCGGCGGTCTTTTCGGGCCGGCTGTCGCCGGTGGCGGCGACGCTGCCGTCAGGTGGGCGCGGTTGGGCCGGAGCGGGCTCGTTCACGGCGACCTCTCAGGGACGTACTCAGACGTACCGGGTGCTTGTGAAGACTTTCACGAGCTTCAGCTTGGCAGTTTAGAACGGCGAATCGGGGGCCGCCGAATTAGGCAGGGCTAACCGCATTACGGTCCGGTAGCTTTGCCGGCCGCACGGCCGGCTCAGCCCGGTGCCGCGGCTGGTTGTCCCGCGGCGCGCGGCCGATCAGCGGCCGTGCGGCCCCGGCGGCGCCTGCCTCACATCCGGGTGCCGCGGTGCAGCGCGACGACACCGCCGCTGAGGTTGCGCCAGGCGACGTTGCGCCAGCCGTGCGCGATCAGCCGCGCGGCCAGCCCGAACTGGTCGGGCCACTCCATGATCGACTCACCGAGGTAGACGTACGCGTCCGGATTGCTGGACACCCGCTTGGCCACCCCGGGCAGCAGCCGGTTCAGGTACACCTCGTACGCGGCCCGGAACGGCGTCCAGGTGGGGCTGCTGAACTCGCACACCACCAGCCGCCCGCCCGGGCGTACCACCCGGGCCAGCTCGGCCAACGCGGCGTCGACGTCGGCGACGTTGCGCAGCCCGAACGAGATGGTGGCCGCGTCGAAGCTCTTGTCGGCGAACGGCAACGCCAGCGCGTCGCCGGCCACCAGCGGCACTCCCCGCTCGGCGCCCTCGGCGAGCATGCCGAGCGAGAAGTCGCAGGCCACCGTGTACGCACCGGACCGGGCCAGCTCGACCGTGGAGACCGCGGTACCGGCGGCCAGGTCCAGGCAGCGCTCGCCCGGCTTGAGCTCCAGCGCCTGTCTGGTGAGCCGCCGCCACCACCGGTCCTGCCCGATCGAGAGCACCGTGTTGGTCCGGTCGTACCGGCGGGCCACGCCGTCGAACATGGCGGCGACCTCACGGGGCCGCTTGTCCATAAACGCTCTGGTCACGTGACCACTCTGGCAAACCAGGTGGGACCGCCGTAGCCGCCCCCACGCGGTCCCACGTGGAAAGTGGGAACGACGGTGGGCCGGCGCGCGACACGCGCCGGCCCACCACTGTCGGTACAGACCTACCGCGGAACGGTGAGGGCGTGCCGCGCGAAGCCCGGAGCCCCGCCGGCCGCCTGCCCGGTCGCCTTGCCGGCCAGCCCGCTGGAGTCCGTGTTGTACACCCGCGACTGGTTGTCGCTGTTGCGGAACACGAACGCCCAGGACTGGCCGTTCGCACCGGAGTACGCGAATACCGACGGGTCGGTCGACGCGAGGTCACCGTCGCTGGTGACCTGGGTCCAGTTGCGCCACACGCCGGAGCCCTGGATGGTCTCGCCGGTGCTGTAGACCGCGCCGTCGGCGGCCCGCGCGACCAGCTCGGTCTTGCCCGTCGACGGGCTCAGCAGCGCCGCCGGCGAACCGGCCGCGGTGAACGTACCGACCGTCTCCCAGGTGTCCGGGAAGGTGCCGGTGTCGTCCTGCTTGACCGTCTGGATCGAGCCGTCCGCGGCCCGGGCGAAGACCCGCAGCTTGCTGCCCGGGTAGGAGACCACGCTCAGGTGTCCGGTGAAGCCGGATCCGGCCAGCACCGTGCAGCCGGACAGCGCCCGGGCGTTGTACGTCACGGTCGCCACCGAACCGGCCGTGGTCAGCGCGAACACCTGAATACCGCCGTTGACCGGCACCGCGGTCGGGGTACCGGCGAGACCGGCCACGCCCAGGCTCAACCACGAGGTGTAGCCGCCGTTGGTGCCGTTCTCCGGCGCGGCCCACAACACCCCGGCCGCATCGATCGCGAACGCGACGAGCGTGCCGTCGGCCTGCTCGGCTATCGCCGGAGCGGACGCCATCGGCCCGGCCGGCATCGCCCAGGTACCCCAGGTCGGCGGGGTCACGCCGGTCTCGATGTTCAGCCCGATCGCGCCGTTCGTGTTGTGACCGGCGACGTGCAGCTTGCCGTCCGCCTGCTCGGCCAGGGCCGGCTCACCGCTGTACGCCTGACCACCGGAGATGACCGTCCACTGCACCGAGGAGAAGTTGTCCGGATCGACCTGGTGGCCGTGCAGCAGCCGCCCGATGTTGTCGGTGTACGAGTACTCCAGGGTGCCGATCGAGCCACCCGCGACCGGCGTCGCCTGCATCGCCGTGGTCGGGCTGAACGACTCCACCGGCACACTTACCGCCGGCCGGGCCAGGTTGGACAACTGCGCCGCGGTACCCGAGGTCGGCTGTCCGGTCGGAGCCTCGCCGGCCGACCCGATCACGCCCTCGGCCTTGCTGTCGCCGGTGACGTCGCCGAGCGCGACCCCGGCACCGAACGCGTCGCTGCTCTCGTTCGTCTCGCCGACATCGAGCTGGCCGATCCGCCGGCCGAACACGAGGCTCCGGGTCGAGCCGGCCTGCCGCGGCCCACCGGGGAATAGGTACGCCGCGCCGGCGTGCGACGCCGTACCGAAGGACTTGCCCGGCGTACCGATCAGCAGGTCGGCGTACCCGTCGTTGTCGATGTCGCCGGTCGACAGCCCCGCGCCGAACCTGTCCCCGGTCTCGATCGCCTCGGCCGCGTCGTCCTCGTTCACCGAGTAGCCGGTGGACAGGGCCGTGGACGCACCCGGGAACAGCACCACCGAACCGCTGGCGGGATTGCTGCCCGGGGCCTCGCCCGGCACCCCGACAGCCACGTCGGCGTACGAGTCCTTGTCCACGTTGCCGATCGCGACCGCACTGCCGAACGCGTCGCCGGCCTCGTTCGTCCCGTCGGCACTGCCCTGGGTACGGGCGAAACCGGTGCCCTTGCCGTCCGACGCGCCGGGTACCACGTAGATGGCGCCGCTGCCGGCCGGATCGGTACCAGGTGCTTCACCGGGCGCGCCGATGACCAGGTCGGCGTGGCTGTCACCGGTCACGTTGCCGATGGCGAGCGCGGTACCGAACTTGTCGCCGGCCTCGTTCGCCCCGTCCGAGTCGCCCTGGTCGAACCCCCAGCCGCGCACGATCCCGGTCGAGGAGCCCTTGTACACGTAACCGCTGCCGCTGTGCGACGTACCGCCGCTGGGCGCTTCTCCGGGCGAGCCGATGGCGAGGTCGACGTACCCGTCCCCGTTGAGGTCACCGGTCGCCAGCGCGGTACCGAAGGCGTCCCCCGCCTCGTCGGTCCCGGCGCCGAGGCTCTGGCCGTACCACGTGCCGGTGGTCAGCCCGGCCGCCGCGCCGGTGAAGACGGCGATCGCGCCCGCACCGGTGGCGGTACCGACCGCCTCGTCCGGTATCCCGACCGCCAGGTCGGCGTAGCCGTCCTTGTCGAAGTCGCCGGCCGCGAGCGATGCCCCGAACTTGTCGCCCGCCTCGTTGCCGGAGGAGATGTCGGACTGGGTGAGCCGCTTGCCGGTGGTACCGGGGCCGCTCGCCGAGCCGTTGAACACCGTGACGGAGCCGGCCGCCACGCTGCCGACGTGATCGGCCGGCGCACCGATCGCCACGTCCCGGAATCCGTCCTTGTTGAAGTCGCCGATGGCCACCGACGATCCGAACTTCGCCCCGGACACGTCCGTACCACCGGTCGCGCTCGCCGGCGTCACGGTCTGGTGACCGTACAGATCGGGAGTGGCGCACGCGGTCGCGGCCGACGCCGCGGACGGTGCGAACCCGACCGCGGCCGCGGCGGCCGCTACCGCCGCTGTAGTGGTGATTCGACTGAGGCGACGACGCGCCATGACACCTTCCTTAGTCGAGCGGATTTCCTAAGTCGAGCGGATTTCCCTAGTCGAGCGGATTTCCTTGGTCGAGCGGATTTCCTTGGTCGAGCGGATTTCCTTGGTCGAGCGGATTTCCTTGGTCGAGCGGATCGAGTAGTCGGCACAAACACATGCCGGAACCCCGACCGGCACCAGAAAGGGCCGGTACGGATATGGTCGGGATCGATATCGGGTCGATCGCGTCAGGGCGCAATTGCCACCCGGCCGCGACGCGACCTATTCGGCGAGTTGGCTCTCGTGCCCGGTCGAGACAAACGCTTCCTCGACGCCGATCACGCCACTGGTCTTCAGCTCGACCAGTTTGCGCCGGAGCTCGCGATAGTCCACCGACGCTGGAATGTTCACGGTGAGGTGCGGGCCGGCGCCACTGAACTCCCAGGTGCAGCCGGCGCGCTCGAACAACTCCAGCAGCGCGTCCCGGCAGTCCTCGTCGTTCAGGACGATCCGCACCGTCGAGTTGCCCGACCGTGCGGTGACCTCGTCGAACACCATCTCCCGCCGGTCGTGGTCCGGATGTACCCGGACCACGTCACCGAACGCGACCCCGCGTACGAAGAAGGGGGTGTTGACCAGCTCCAACTCGCCGACCACACCGGTCTTCCTCGCCCACAGTCGCTCGACCGAGAACGGCGGCCAGTTGTCGGCGACCTGCTCGAGGTCGAACGCCACCTTGAACATCCCCTTGGGGCGCACGCCGGGTTCCACCGTTGACCACACCTATCCAGAGCCGATGAACAATCCGATTCGATCCCTACATCCTACTGATGGTCACGGGTCGAGCCAGTCGCGCAATTCGTCATCCCAATCCTCCAAGGTCTTCGTCCATTTATCCCGATTGCATGCCCGACAAGCGACACAGCCGTTGTGCGCGGCGCCACAACCACCGGCCCACTTCGGTTCGACGTGGTCGATCTGCGCGTCGTCCGGCAGGCCGCGCTGGCGTACCCCATTGATGATCGACGGGCGACGGGTCACATCCCGGCCGCAGTAGTCGCACTTCAACTGGCCGCCATTCTTGGCGGAATTCGCGTCGTACACCTTCTGCCGCTCGGCGTCGTTGAAGTCCAACCCCTTGCGACCGCAGTTGTGGACCAGTACGTCGTCGTAGCCGGCCTGGACATAGAAGGTGTGCGTATCGTCGACGGCCAGGTTGTAGACCGTGGTCGTGGCCAGCCACGCGTCGGTCGACCGGACCTGCGCGTCGGTACCGTCCAGCGTGTCCAGCGACTCGCCGGACTTGAGCGCACCCGCGGTGGCCCAGTGCCCGCCGACCGCCGGGTCGTGGGTGACCGGCTGACCCCGGTCGTCCACGAAGAACGGGTGGTTGGCGGTGGCCGTGATGGTGGCGTCGGCCGTGGTACCGACCCGCGACCCGTCGTCCGGCCGATCGTTCGCGCTGGTCGACACGGTGACCGCGACCAGGTTCTTCGGGCCGGTACCGGCGATCACGTCGGTGACCGGTTTGGCCGACGTCTCACCCGTGGTCGGGTCGGTGGCCATCACCTTGTCGCCGACCTGCACATCCTCGATCGGCTTGTGCGTGCCGTCGGCCATCAGCACCGCGGTACCGGCCGCGAAGCTGTTGCAGGCGCGCCCGGCGCGGACCCGGCCGCCGACCTTGCCGGCGCCGTGGAACAACCCGGCGGTCAGCCCGCCCACGACCCCCTGCTCGACCACCTCGGTGGTGTCGACCTCGCCGGTGGTGATCGCCTGTTCGGTCGCGTCCGCGGCAGCCGAGGCCAGCGCGCCGCTGAACATGGTTGCGGCCAGTCCGCCACCGGCACCACCGGTCGCCACGGTGACCACACCCGCGACGGCACCCGCGATCGCACCGGTGGCCGCGCAACCCGCGATCGACCGGCCCGGCGGGCAGCTCAGCGCGTTGGTGACCGCGCCGCCGACCGCGAAGCCGGCGACCACGCAGGCGGCCGAGCCGGCACCGCCGGTCAGCGCGAGACAGCCGGCGGTGGTGAGCAGACCGGCCGCGATGCCGGCCACCATCGGCAGCGCCGCCTGCGCGTACTCGGACACCGCCTGCGCCGCGGTGGACACCGCGTCCACCACCGCGCCGGCCGCCTCGACCGCCTTCTCGTACACGACCTGCACGGTCTTCGCGACGTCATGCACCACGTCGCGCACGGTGGACACCACCGCCGCCGGCAGGCTCGCGGCCGCCGAGACCACCTTCTTGAGGCCGGAGTACACCGGCTTCAGCGCGGCCTTGATCGCGGGCAGCGAGTTGTGCTGCGCGGCCCACTTTGCGGCGGCCTTGGCCGCGTGGGTGATCTGGCGGGCCCGGGCGATGGCCGCCTGCCGGATCTGTTCGGCCTTCTGTTTCGCCCACTGCACCGCGGCCGCGGCCTTGTTGTAGACCCAGCGGGCGGCCGAGGCGACCTTGTTCGCGACCCACCGGGCGGCCGACTTCGCCTTGTTGTACACCCACTTCGCGGCCGAGGAGATGGCGTGGCCGACCGTCTTGATCGCCGACCAGGCGTGGCCAGCAGCCCAGGACACCCCGTGGTACACGGCCTTCGCGCCGCTGCTCACCGCGTGACTGACCGCGTGTACCGCCTTGTGGCACCAGCCGCACGAGGGCCAGTTGCCGTCCGGGTCGGTGTTGTCCATCGGATCGCCCGCGGCGTACACATACCGGTTGGCCAGGATCGAGTCGCCGGCGGTGTACTGCGTGTCGTCCCGCGAGTCGAAGGCACCGGTGCTCGGGTCGTACCAGCGGGCGCCCAGGTCCACCTGACCGGTATCCGGGTCGGTCCACTCCCCCTGGTACCCGAGGTTCGGGTCGTCGCCGTCGCTCGCGATCACGGTGCCGAACGGGTCGTACCCGGTCGAGTCGGTGAGCGCGGCGAGAGCCGTGTCGGCCGGGTCGAAGTCGCCGACCACGTCACCGTGCCGGTCCGACACGGCCAGCCGCTTATCCCCGCCCTCGGCTACCGCGAGCAGCTCGTCCAGTGCCCCGTACGCGTACGTGCCGGTGCCGTCCGAGACGACCTGGTCGTCCTGCCCGGCGTACCGCAGCGCGGTGGCGTCCCGGGTGGCCAACCGGTCCAGTGCGTCGTAGCTGTAGGTGTGCCCGTCGTCGGAGATCAGCCGGTCGAACGCGTCGAAGGAGAACTGCTCGCTGAAGCCGGAGCTGGTCCGGGTCGCGATGTTGCCGCGCGCGGTGTAGCTGTAGGTGAAGTCGCTGTCGGAGATCAGCCGGTTCCGCTCGTCGTAGCTGGCTGTCTTCGTACCGGCCTTCGTCCGGTTGCCGGAGTCGTCCCAGCTGTACCCGGTGGTGACCCCGCCCGCGGTCCAGGAGGCGAGCCGGCCGGCGTAGTCGTACGTGTAGGTGTTGTCGGCCGCGCCGGCCGTACCGGTGGTGGTCTTGCGGGTCAGGTTGTCGTTCAGGTCGTACCCGTAGCCGATCGAGGCCGCGGTACCACCGGTGCCGTTGCGCAACGTGTCCGACGCGATCCGGCCGAGGTTGTCGTAGCCGAACGTGCGTACCCGCCCGGAGCCGTAGTCGACGGTCCTGACCTGACCGGACCCGTCGTACGACAGGGTCTGCGGGGTGCCGGTGATCCCGTCCGTCTCGGTGGCCAACCGGCCCTTGACGTAGCTGTACCGGGAGGTGCCCGACGCGTCGGTACGGCTGGTCAGCAGCCCGTCCGCGTCGTACCCGAAGCTCGCGTCACCGGCCGGACCGCTCGCGGTGAGTACCGCGCCGCGGTCGTTGTAGGTGTAGCTGTCGGTACCGCCGGGAGCGCTGGCGTCGGTGAGCCGGCCGGCCAGGTCGTAGTCGAGCGTGCGGCCGGCGGTGCTCGACTCGGCGCCGGAGCCGGTCTCGGTACGCAGCCGACCGGCCGCGTCGTAGCTCCGTTGCCGGGTCACGCCGCCGGGCGAGGTCAGCTTCACCGGGTCGCCGGCCTCGTTGTACGTCGCCGTCCAGGTGCGGTCGGCGGGATCCGGCTGGGTCGAGGTGGCCGGCTCGATCACCGACTCGGGCAGCCCGAGACTGTTGTACGAGTAGATCGTCGCGTTGCCGCGCCCGTCGGTGTACCGGGTGCGGTCACCGGCCGCGTCGTACCCGAACCGGGTGGTGATCGAGGCGGTGTCCGACACCGGTTCGACCTGCCGGACCAGCTGGTTCAGCGCGTCGTAGGAGTACGAGGTGGCGTGCCCGAGCGGGTCGGTGGAGGTGACCAGGTTGCCGGCCTCGTCGTAGTCGTACGACTCGGTCCGCAGGGTCGCGCCGGCACTGTCCAGATCGGACTCCGCCACCGCGCGGCCGACCGTGTCGAACCCGGTCTTGGCGGTACGACCGAGCCCGTCGGACAGCCGTACCTGCCGGCCGGCGAAGTCGTACCCGTACTGGGTGGCGACTCCGGACGGGTCGGTCAGGCGGGTCAACTCGCCGACCGAGTCGTACGTACTGGTGGTTTTCGCGCCGCTCGGCGAGGTGGTGACGGTCAGGTTGCCGGCGTCGTCGTACCCGTAGCTGGTGGTGAAGTTGTCGGCAACCGGGTGCCGCTCGACCTGGGTCACGCTGTCCGGACGGTCGAGATCGTCGTAGGTGGACCGCACCGTCGCGCCGGTCGGGTCGGTGACCGTGAGCACGTCGCCGGTGCGGGTGTACGTGTACTGCCAGACCGCCCGGTCGTCGTTGTCGCGGGCCGGCTCGTCCCGGCTGACCAGCCGGTTCAGCCGGTCGTACCGGTAGGTCGTGGAGTTGCCCAGCGGGTCGGTGCTCTCGGTGACGTTGCCGAGCCCGTCGTACCGCTGGCGGCTGACCGGGGTGACCGTGGTGCCGCCGCCGGGTGGTGTGTACGACGGCCCGGTGGTGCTCACCGGACGACCCGCCCGGTCGTAGCCGACCCGGGTGGTGTTGCCCAGCTCGTCCGCGCTCTCACTGGGCTGGTCGAACGTGTTGTAGCCGACCGTGCGGGTGGGCCGCAGCGTGACGGGCGCGCCACCGCCGCTTTCGGTGGCCACCGCCGGCATGGTCACCCGGGTCTGCCGGCCCAGCTGGTCATAGCTGTACGAGGTGGTGTACGCGGCCGGGTCGGCGCCGCTGACATTGCCGCGCGGATCGGTGGTACCGGTGAGCAGCCCGCGCTGGTCGTACGAGTGGGTGGTGACCAGTTCCTCGGCGCCCGCGGTCTGGGTTTCCCTGGTCAGGTTGCCGGCCAGGTCGTAGGTGTAGTCGACCACCTCGGGCGAGGCGGGCAGCGTCCACGGCACGTTCGACGGGTTGCCGGAGCGCTTGACCTGGGTCACGTTGCCGGCCAGGTCGTACGTGAACGAGGTGCGCCGGGCCAGCGTGCCCGGGTCGACCACGGTGCTCGCGACCTGCCCGTTGGTACCGATCGTGTGCTGGGTGACCAGGGCGCCGTTGCCGGTCACCTGCTGGGTGAGGTTGCCCGCGCCGTCGTAGCTGTCGGACTCGACCTGGTAGTCGCGGGTGCTCCCGTCCGGGTTGTGGAAGTCCTTGAGCGTGATGGTGTGGAGCAGGTCGTCGTTGTAGTAGTCGTACCGCAGCTCGTGGCCCATCGCGTCGGTGTCGCGCACCATCCGACCGGCGTTGTCGTACGCGTACGAGTGCAGCACCAGGTCGTCACCCGGACCGGGGTCGCCGGCACCGGACGGGTCGCCGTCCCAGTCCCGCAGCCGTACCTCGGCGAGCATGTTGCGGTCGGTGTAGCCGTAGGCGTACTCGTTGCCGTTGGCGTCCGCCATCGACGTGCGGTTGCCGAACCGGTCGTACCCGTAGCTGGTCTCGTTGCCCTCCGGGTCGGTGACCCGGGCGAGCCGGTTGTGGTCGTCGTACTCGTACGTGGTGGTGCGGGTGTCGTCGCCGCCGGTCAGGTCGGCCGCGTCCACCTTGATCAGGTTGCCGTCGACGTCGTAGCTGTTGGTGGTACGCCCCTGGTGGGTCACGCCGGTGACGACGTTGGTGGTGGCCGGCTCGGTGGTGCTGACCAGCCGGGACAGCGCGTCGTAGGTGTACGTGGTGGTGACCCCGGCCGGGTACGCGTCGGACACCTCGGTCTCGCTGGCCCGGCGACCGATCGCGTCGTACCCGTACGTGACGACCAGTCCGGCCGGCGTGGTCACCCGGGCCAGGTCACCGTTGCTGTAGTAGGCGTACCGGGTCACCGCACCGCGCGGGTCGGTGCTGGTCGCGAGCAGTCCGGCCGGCACGATGCCGCCGCCGTACGCCGCTTCGGCACCGGTGGTGTACGCGTTGCGGGTGACGCTGCCGTCCGGGTTGGTCTGGGTGGCGATCTCGCCGGTCAGGCCATAGGTGTACGTGGTCCGGTAGGTGTTGTCGGTGGCGCTGGTCGAGCGCGCGTCCCGGGTCTCGGTCGGCATGTCGTTGCGCGGGTCGAACGGATTCGTCGCCGCGCCCGGGTACGTGTAGTACGCGGTGTGGCAGTCGCCCTCGTCCGGCAGCCGGCAGGTCTTCCGCGAGCTGAGGTTGCCGCGGTCGTCGTACGTCATCGAGGCGGCGTCGCCGTTCTCGTTCCGTACCACGCTCTGGAAGCCCTGGTCGTCGTAGGAGAACGTGCGGATCGCCATGCCGTCGAGGTCGTGGCCGTCGAACACCGGGCCGTCCGCGCTGCCCGGGATCGTGGTACAGAACTCCGGGTCGCCCGGATCGGGCGTCTTGCACGTCTCGGACGGCGTCGGGGTGGGCGACGGCGACGGGTAGCCGGGCTTGTCCTCGTCCCGCAGCCCGATGCCCAGCGGTGCGCCGGACCGGACCATCCGCCCGGCCAGCGCGTCGTACTCGTACAGGTACGCCCGGTCGGCCGGGTCGCGCACCTCGATGCCGCGGCGCAGGTCGGTGTCCCCGCCGTAGACCAGCGGCGCGGAGATCGTCCAGGTACCGCCGTTGCGGTCGGTGTACCCGGTGACCCGGTCGGTGTCGGTCGAGTAGCTGACCTCGGCGGATACCGTGCCGCTCGGCAACGTGACGGTGCTGACCTGGTCGGCCGCGGTCGTCCCGTACGTGTAGTGCGCGGTCACCGCGGACGGGCCGAGCGGGTGGCTGTACACCGCGACCTCGTCGATGGTGCCGGTGTAGTACCGCTGCGCGGTACCGCCCCACGCCGGCCAGCTCGCCGGGGTACTCGCGTACCCGGCCCCGACCTGGTTGTACGTCAGCGCGGTGGTGTCACCGATGGAGCCGGTGAGCGTACCGACGCTCCTGCCGTCCAGGTACAGCGTCTGGGTGGTGCCCAGGTTCGACAGCACGGCGTGGTGCCATTTGCCGTCGTTGACCAGCGTGTTCGAGCTGATCGGGGCGATCGTGCCGGTCCAGAACTGGCCGTGCAGCCTGCCGTCGGTGCCCTGGTACAGCAGCGGTACGCCCAGCGTGGAGCTCTGGCCGACCGCCTTGTCCTGGTAACCGACGAGCGGGCCGCCGCTGCCGGTGGCGGTCGACTTGAACCACACCTCGACGGCGGCGTCCCGGCTCTGCTTGACCTTGCCCTTGGGCAGGTCGAGGTAGGACGAGGTGCCGTTGAAGGTGCCGGCGGTGTCGCCACTGCCGGCGATCGCGCCGGCCGCGGCCAGCGTGACGTTGTGGTAGCTGCCGGCGTCCTTGCCGAGGTTCACCGCGATCTGGCTGGCCGCCGCGGTACCGCTGTCGTCGCCGACCCGGTAGTACGCCTCCGGCCGGTCGTCGAGTACCGCGCTGCGGTAGTGCGAGCCGGTCGTGTAGTCGTACGTGGTGCACACCGAACCGGGCGCGCAGACCTTGGTCAGCAGGTCGCCGGAGTAGGTGTAGTTCCAGGTCAGCGCCGAGCCGTTCACCGGGTCGGTACTCACGGTCGCGACGTGCGCGCCGGACCAGGTGAAGCTCAGCTTGCGGCCGGCGGTGTTGGTCTGGCTGTTCGACACCTGCGCCTTGGCGAGCCTGCCGCTGGACAGGTCGTACGTGAGCACGACCGACCGGCCGGCCACGTCGGACATCCTGTTGAGCCGGCCGGACGCGGAGAACTGGTAGGTGGTGCCGGACTTGTCCAGCAGCTTCCAGCTGGTGCCGTCGAAGGTGAGCTGCGCGGACCGGCCCTGCGGCGCGGCGTACTTCCCGTCCGGGTTCCTGCCGAACCGGACCTCCTGCCCGTCCGGGTAGGACACCACCACGTTGCCGGTGCCGTCGTTGTCGTTGACCAGCGCCATGTCGTACTGCGTGGTCCAGCCGGCGCCGAACGGCGAGTCGCGCCGGGGATCGAGGCTGTTGTACGTGCGGACCAGCGTCAACGCCGGGCCGGTGGTGGCCGCGGAGGCGTCCACCGCGGCGGTGGAGAAGTTGCCGACCTGCGGGTCGAACTCCTTGTCCTGGCTGCCGTACGGCGCGCCGGCCACATGCGAGGTGATGTCCGGCTGCGGTACCGAGGTCAGCAGCGCGGACCGGTCGGACGGGGTTTCGGCGCCGTTGGCGTCCTTGACGAACGAGCGCCACAGGTACGTCCTGCTCCAGTACAGCCGCCCGGCCGGCACGGTCCACTCCGGACTCGACTGGTACGGCGTGGTGGTGCAGTTGACCGGCTGGTCGTCGGCGTCGGACTCGCAGAGCTCGAACTTGTACTGCAGGCCGCTGCCCGGGGTCGCGTCGATGTCCACCGCGTTGGCCCACAGCTGCGGCGTCAGCGTCTGCGCCTGGTACCCGTTCGGCGGGAACAGCGCGTGGAAGATCGGCGGGATGTTGAACACCTGGAGCACGATCCGGCCGGGCGGCACCTGCTCGTCGGTGAAGACCGGGCCGCCCTTGTGCACCATGGTGAAGTCGAGGAAGTACCGGCCGACCGGCAGCGCCTTGATGGTCGCGTCGAGCGTCACCTTCGCGCCCCGGGCCACCGTGCCGGGCAGGTTGGCGGCGCGCTGCTGGGTGACCGCCGCGCCGGTCTCGGCGTTGTACGCGCGGTACGCCAGGTAGTAGTTGCCCGACGTCCACGACTCGGCGGACAGGTTGGTGACCGACACCTTCACGACGCCGGCCTGGTTCTGCAGTACCGGCGGGTCCGGCACCGGGTTCGGGATCGTGTACTTCGCGTTGTACGGGCTGTGCGTCACGTACAACTTCGGCGGGTTGGCGGTACCGGTGCCGGCGAACTTCTTCCACGCGGTGTGATCGGTGGCCGAGGCGCGCAGCGACAGGCCGTAGTCGGGCTTGCCGTCGGCCCAGCCCTGTACCAGCTTGCGACCGCCGGAGCCGAGGTCGAACAGGGTCGGGCGGGTCGGGCAGGCCGACTGCGACTGGCCGAACGCGATGTACCCGTAGGCGAACGACCGGCTGGCAAGCGCCGAGCCGACCGAGGGGCCGGGGTAGGAGTAGCTGCCGCCGGACGACCAGTTCTCGGTGACCGGGTGCACGCTGACCGAACGCGTCTTGCAGGAGGCCGCGTCGTAGTTCACGACCTGCAACTGCACGCCGTAGATCGTGTGGTGGGCGAGCTGTCCGGCCAGCCCGCCGAACTTGAGGTACGACGCCGCGGCCGAGCCGTCGTTGCCGACCAGCAGGCTGTCGGTACCGGGGCTGGACGAGCCGCCGTGTACTACCAGGCCGCTGTCCGCGTTCGCGGTGGCCACGCTCGGGTCGACCAGCACCGGGTACACCCGGGCCGGGTCGGCGAGCCAGGCCGCGTCCAGGTCGACCCGCAGTGCGGTGGTACGGCCGGAGCCGACCAGCCGGTAGCGCACGCCGGCCGAGGTGGCCGGGCCGGCGGTCGTGTCCGACGACGGGGTGCCCGCGGCGGTACCGGCCGGGGTGTTCGCCGAGTCGGCCATCGAACCGGCCGGGATGACCGCGCGCGCGTGACCGTCGGAGTCGGTCAGCACCACCTGGTCGCCGACGACCCGCGCGGACAGTCCGGTCAACCGCAGCGGGAACAGGTACGACGTGGCCGCCGACCGGGACCGCAGGACCAGCGTCTCCTTGATCCCGCCGCCGACCGTGTCGAGCCGCAGGTCGGTACCGGGCCACACGCCCGGGTAGGTGATCGTGGAGCCGTGCGCCTGTCCGGCGACCCCGGCCGCGCGGTCGAGCCCGAAGCCGAACGCGTGCTCGCGGTCGAGCGCCACTGACGCGAGGCTCGGCGCGTCGGCGCGGCCGGCGTACCGGATGTCGACCGCGTCCGCGGTGTTGTGCCAGCCGCTGGCCGAGGGCGCGAGCCGCGGGTCGATGGCGGACCAGACGCCGTCGGGGCGCCGGTAGTTGACCGGGGTGGCGGAAACCTCGGTGGTCTCGGTGCCGTCGGTGTTCGTGTACGTGGTGCCGAACGCGGTACGGCGGGCCGGCGCCTCGTGGCTGCTGCGCGCGTCGAAACCGCGCACCGGCCTGGCCTTTGCTGCGACCACGGTCGCCTTGTTCGGCTTCGGCTTCGCCGCCTTGCCGGGCTGGCGCAGCGGGTACCGGCTGCGCAGCGTCGTCGGCCTGGTGTGGTTGCCGGCGCCGCGGACCAGGTGCCCCTTGCCGGCCGCCGAGGCCCAGCGCTGCTCCGGCGCGGGCTTGGCGTGGTGCGCCGCGGCCGGCTCGGGGAAGCTCGGCGCGGCCATGATGCCGCTGTCCGCGCTGCCGGTGAGTACCAGCGCGAGCGTCGCGGTGAGGGCTATCGGGTGGTACGGCCGGAGCCGGCGCAACCGGTTCGGGCGCCCGTTCCGGGACCCGCTCCGTGGCCCGCTTCGTGACCCGCTCCGGGGTCCGTTTCGTGACCCGCTCCGGGGTCCGTTTTTCGGCCCGCTCCGGGGCCGGCGAACCGCGGCGGGGACGGCGGCGGCCAGCCGTACGACTCGCTCGCGAATGGACTTTCCGGGCAGACTGACGCGCCCATTCATGTACTTCCCCCCGTGCGTGCGCCTGGATCACCTCTCGACCGGAATGTGCCCCGGTCACCCCAAACGCGAGGAACGGTACATGACTTTCAGTAACGGGCTACCGAATAAAACTTATCTACGACATCACTGTGGGACACCGCTCACACGGCGGAATACCGCGCGGTAGCTGGGATTCCAGCGGAATTCGGACTGTCCGAAGTCGACATTCCGACACAATGTCGTGCTTGGTTCAGCTGGACGGGATGAGCTTCAGCTCGGTCCCCGCCCCGCCGGTGCCCGCGCCGCCGCCGGGCAGTGCGATCGACGAATAGTGGGACACGACACGTTCGTCGGTCGGGTCGTCGGCCGGATCCCGGTGTACGGCCAGATGGCGGTACAACGTGTCCCGCTGCGCCGGGGTGAACCCGGCGGTGCGGATCAACTGGATCAGCTCGACCAGGTTGGACCGGTGCCGGGCGCCGGCCGAGGAGATCACGTTCTCCTCGAGCATCACCGAGCCGAGGTCGTCCACGCCCAGGTGCAGCGCGAGTTGCCCGACGTCCTTGCCGGTGGTCAACCAGGACGCCTGCAGGTGCGCGATGTTGTCGAAGAACAGTCGCGCGACCGCGAGCAGCCGCAGGTACTCCAGGCTGGTCGCCTGGGTGTGGCCCTTGAGGTGGTTGTTCTCCGGCTGGTACGTCCACGGGATGAACGAGCGGAACCCGCCGGTACGGTCCTGCACCTCGCGGATCATCCGCAGGTGCTCGATCCGCTCCGCGTTGGTCTCGCCGGTACCCATCATCATGGTGACCGTCGACTCCAGCCCGTGCCGGTGCGCGATCTCCATCACCTCGAGCCAGCGCTCGCCGGACTCCTTGAGCGGCGCGATGGCGGTACGCGCGCGCGCCGGCAGCATCTCGGCGCCGGCACCGGCGATCGAGTCGAGGCCGGCCGCCTTGATCCGGTCCACCGCGTCGGAGATCGACACCCCGGAGACCTTCGCCATGTGCTCGATCTCGCTGGCCCCGATCGAGTGGATGACCAGGTCCGGGAACGCCTGCTTGACCGTGGAGAACAGCTGCTCGTAGTACTCCACGCCGTAGTCCGGGTGGTGGCCGCCCTGCAGCATCACCTGGGTGGCGCCGAGGTCGACCGCCTCGGCGCACCGCCGGACGATCTCGTCGAGACCGTGGCTCCAGCCCTCGGCGTGCTTGGGCGCCCGGTAGAACGCGCAGAACTTGCATGCCGTGACGCACACGTTGGTGTAGTTGATGTTGCGGTCGATCAGATACGTGACGATGTTGTCCGGGTACCGCCGGCGTCGCACCGCGTCGGCCGCCTCACCGAGCGGGTGGAACGGCGCGTCCGTGTACAGCAGCAGCGCCTCCTCGGCGCTGATCCGGCCGCCGTCCGCGGCCCGCTGCAGGATCTCGGCGATCTCCCGGTTCTCGGTCACGGATCCGAGCGTACTGCCCGGTCAACCTGCCCCGGCCGGGCGTCGCGCCGGTGTGACGTACCTGTCCGGCGCTACCCGGGGTGCCCGGCCGACGCCTGGTCCGGCGAGGTCCGGCCCGTCGCCGGCCGGTCCGCGCCGAACGCGACCGCGAGCAGCGCCGCCCCGACGACGAGGTGCAGCGCGTTGTCCGCGCCGTTGAGGGCGAGGACATTGGCGGCGGTACCGGCCGCGAGCAGCCCGGCCACCCCGAGCGCCAGGTACCCGCTGCCGAGCACCCCGTTGGTCAACCGGGCCAGCTCCACGCTCACGATCGCGCCACCGATCAGCACCGCGCCGGCGACCAGGTGTACGACGTCGTGCAGCAGGTTCACCTCGAACAGGCCGAACAGCAGTACGCCGTGCCGGCCCGCCGCCGGGTGTCCGCCGGAGAGCACCAGGCCGATCAGCCCGAACAGCGTGAACGCGACCCCGGCGAGGGCGCTCACAGCCGGATTGACCCGCCGGCGGGTCACCGCCCCGGTCGCGTTCGATGTCGTCATTCGGTCCTCCCGCGACCAGTCACCCGGCTTGTCCGGGAGTTCGTGCCCGCGGGTACGACCGGATGGGTCCGATTGGTCAGGCGAGCGGGAGTTGCATGACCGGTGGTGTGGTCGGCCGAGCGGAACCGGCCACCGGTTCGACCGTCATCGCGAGCGCGTCCGCGCCGGTGACCTGCGACAGCAGTGCGGTGGCGCTGCGCCGGCCGGGCGGCAGTACCCCGGCCGAACGAGGGGTGCCAGCGGTGATCAACCACAGCTGGTACGTCCGGCCCGACGCGACCGCGGGCAGCTCGGTGAGTACCGCCACCGACTGGTCCAGGGTGGCCGAGGTGACCAGCGCGAGCGATCCGCCGCCGGGTACCGACCCGGTGCGCACCCGCGCGTCCGGCGCGGCCAGGACTGTCGCGACCCGGGCCCGGTCCGCGGCCGACTCGGCCTCCGCCTGCGCCGCCGCCGCTCGGGCCGCGTCGGCGCGATTCTCGGCTGCTCCCACCCGCGCCTGCTGTACCGCGTAGGTGCCGGCGGCCGCGCCGAGCGCCAGTACGGAGGCGACCGCGGCGGCCGCCGTCCACCGGCGCCAGCGCAGCGTCGCCGCGGCCGGCAGTGCCTCGCTCCGCCGACCGGGTGGCAACTGCGCGGTCTCCCTCGCCTGGGCGAGCACCCGCTCCCGCAGCGCCGGCGGGGCCGGCTCGGCGACCGCCTCGCCCAACTGGGCGGCGGTGGCCCGCAGTTCGGCCACTTCCGCCGCGCAGGTCGCGCAGCCGGCCACGTGCCGCTCCACCGCTGCCCGTTCGAGGTCGTCGACGGCGTCCAGCGCGTACGCGCCGGTGAGCACGTGTACGTCGCCGTTGGGGCCGCCCCGCCCGAACACCGTGCCGTGCGCGGCCATCAGTGCGCCACCCCCAAGCAGTCGCGGAGCCGGATGAGCCCGTCCCGGATCCGGGTCTTGATCGTCGGCAGCCCGGTATCGAGCAGTCCGGCGACCTCACGGTAGGTGTAGCCCCGGTAGTACGCGAGCGTGATCGCTTCCCGCTGGATGTCCGTCAGCGCGCGCATGCAGCGCCGGATGGCCTGCCGCTCCAGCCGGACGGCGACCTCCTCGGCGACCTCGTCGTAGGCGGTGACGCCTTGCGCCGCGGCCACCCGCTGCTCGCGATCGGTACTGGCCTGCGCGCTGCGTACCCGGTCCACGGCGCGACGATGAGCCAGGGTCAGCACCCAGCTGATCCCCGAACCACGCGCCGGTTCGAACCGCATCGCACTCCGCCAGACATCGACTAGCACTTCCTGGGCAACTTCCTCGGCCTGCGCCGGATCCCGGACCACGCGGAGCGTGAGACCGTACACCCGAGCGCTGACCAGGTCGTACAGCTGGGCAAACGCCTTCTCGTCGCCGCGCGCGGTGCGCTGGATCAGTACGGCGAGCTCGTCCGGAGCGGTGATGACATCGGTGGCTGAGCCGTCCCGACGGGTCATCGCGTCCCGGTAGGACGAATCCCCCTGCGCGTTCTCCAACCCTCGCCCCCCGTCGTACAGCCCCGTGTCACGCCGGCATCCAGTCATTCGGAACCCCGGGCCGGCCGGATGGGTAGGACTTCACCAATCCCGCAAAGCGGACCATGCGTACATCCACCGACTACGTTGCGTTCCAGCCCCCCGGCTCAAGGTACCGCGACAACGACAAGATCCCGGCCCTGGACGCGGTACGCGCGACTAACTGCGCGAGGCGCCGGGGACCGGGACCTTGAGCGGTACTGACGTGCGGCTATCCGAGCGAGGCCAGGTACTGCTGTGCCGCGTCCGGGGACATGAACCAGTTCTGGAAGTCGTTCGGGTCGGAGAAGCCGTTCGCGAACCGGCGCGCCACGGCCGGGTTCTGCGACGCGGCGCCTAGCAGGCCCTGTACGTGTTCGGGCAGCGGCTGCAGCATCGCGTTGGTCCACGCGGTCACGTGCTGGCCGGTCTCCTGCCAGAAGTCCTCGAAGGTCTGCTCGGCCCAGGCCCGGTCGAACGGCTGGTCACCGCGCTCCACGATCGCGCGGGTGTACGCCGCCGCGAACTTGGCCGCGGTGTTGCTGCCCTGCCCGGTGATCGGGTCGTTGGTCACCACCGCGTCCGCGGCACCGAGCACCCAGCCACCGGACGGCAGCTCGCCGACCGGCCGGCGCACGGTCGGGGTGAACCGGCCGGCCAGGTTCGCCCGCGCGTCGGTCAGCTCCACGTTGTCGGCCCGGTCGGCAACCCACGGGGTGTACTGGCGGGCCAGGTCGAGGGTGCGCTTGAGGTGCTCGGCCGGGTCCAGCCGCTCCTTCCACACGTCCAGCGGCCCGTCCGGGATGACCTCCCAGAACAGGATGTCGCACGGCCCGGACATGGTCAGGCCCGGAATCACGAACAGCTCGCCCATCCCCGGTACCGCGTTGAAGCCCACGTTCGGCTCGGGGTACTCCGGGTCCGGCTCCAGCCCGTGTACGTAGACCACGGCCAGCCCGCGCTGCGGGGTGGTGTACGGCGAGCGCTCCGGGTTCCGCTCGAACAGTTGTCCCAGCTCACCACGGCCGGCCGTGACCACGACCAGGTCGTACCGGCTGAGCGCGGCCAGCCCGTCCAGGTCGGCGGTGGTGACCCCCTGGTACACCACGGTGCCGCCGCGCTCCTCGAACAGCTCCAGCCAGACGGCCATCTTCAGCCGCTGGTCGGTGCTCTGCCCGGGCTCGTCCAGTTCGGCCACGAAGTGCAGGGCGCGCTCGCCGGGAGGGGCCGACAGGGACACGTGCAGCGCGGTGAAGTCCGGCGACTGCCCGTCCCACAGGTTCAGCCCGTAGTCCCGCTCGTACGTCAACGCCTGGTCGAACATGCCCTGAGTGCTGGTCGGCCAGCCGCCGCGGATCTCGTCCGGGGTACGCGCGGACATGATGGTCACGTCGTAGCCCTCGGCCAGCAGGCTCAACCCGAGCTGAAGCCCACACTGCCCGGCACCGGCTATCAGGATCTTGCGCATCCGCTCCTCTTCCTGGTGACGTTTCCTCGGTCACGTTTCCTGGGCGACGTTTCCTGCTCACGGTTACTGCTCACGGTTACTGCTGACGTTTCCTGGCGACCGCCGCAGCTAGACGCCGGCGCGCAGCTGTCTGCTCGGTTCGCCGCCACCCTGCAGGCGCATCGTGTGGTCCACCACTTCGACCAGCGCGCTCGCGGACGACTGGCGGTTCCGCGCGTCCAGCGTGATCAGCGGGATCTGCGGGGCCAGCGCGAGCGCCTCGCGTACCGCGTCCAGGTCGTGCCACAGCCGCCCGTCGAACATGTTCACGCCGACGACGAACGGCACATCGGAGTCGTACTCGAAATAGTTGATCGCCGGGAACGCGGCCTCCAGGTTCCGGGTGTCCACCAGCACCAGCGCACCGATCGCGCCCCGGCAGATGTCGTCCCAGAGGAACCAGAACCGCGGCTGCCCGGGGGTGCCGAACAGGTACAGGATCAGGTCCTGCTCGATCGTGATCCGGCCGAAGTCCATGGCCACCGTGGTGGTGGACTTGTCGCTGCCTTCCATCACCGGGTCGATCTGCTCGCTCGCCTGGGTCATCCACGCCTCGGTGTTCACCGGCGGGATCTCGCTCACCGAGGAGACCAACGTGGTCTTTCCGGCGCCGAAGCCACCCGCGACGACGATCTTCGCCGAGGTGATCTCCGGGACCGGATACTCAGAGGGCGGCGAGGCCATTGCGGATTCTCTCCAGAACCGGAAGCGGGATGTCGTGTCGTTCGGTGTGCACAGTTCCGTGAATCGTGACCAACTGCTGTGCGGCCAGGTCGCTGATCAGGACTCTCGTCACCCCCAGCGCGATCGACGCGTGCGCGGACAGCTCCGCGACCGACATGGTGCGGCGCGCCCACTCGTACAGCGCCCGCGACTCGGGCATCAGCGACGACGCCAGGTGCGGGTCGTAGTACGGCACCGAGACGAGCGTCTCCACGAACAGGCGGTGCCGGGTGCGCGTCCGGCCCGCTGTGAGGACGTAGGGCCGCACCCACGGGTTGGCCGTCATGTTTCCTGCCTCATCCGATCACCGGTTAGCCACGGGGCGTCGTTCTGGCGGCCGCCCGCCGCAGGTCATCGCGTACCTGCGGGGTGAGCATGTGTCCGACGCTGTCCACAAGCTGCGCCATCTGAAACGCGATCACGCTGAGGTTGGAGCCTTCCTCGGTGAGTACCGCGAGGCCGGCCAGCGGCGAGATGTTCATGAACAGGAAGTGGCCGCGGGCGAACTTCAACATGATCTGGTCACACGTGTTGCGGCCCATCAGCGCCGCGATGTTGTTGCCGAGGCTCAACATCCCGCTGCTCATCGCCGACAGCGGGTCCGCGGTGTCCGCCGACATTCCGCCGGAGGCGATCAGCGCCAGGCCGTCCGACGACACGATCAGCGCGTGTACCACCCCGGGGGTGGACCGGGCGAAGTCGTCGACCAGCCAGGCGAACTCCTGCGGGTTACGCGGGGGCGCGG
This sequence comes from uncultured Actinomycetota bacterium, assembly GCA_963742715.1. Lineage (GTDB taxonomy): Bacteria > Actinomycetota > Actinomycetes > Mycobacteriales > Micromonosporaceae > CAVUMR01. The sequence goes on from CAVUMR010000001.1 coordinate 605,591, forward strand.
CACTCGCGCCGTTCGGCGTCACGGGACCCGCCTCTCGGTGTCGTCGGTGGAGTCGTCGACCGGAGCGTTCGCGCGAGCCGCCTCCTGACCGGTGGTGAACGCGTCCAGGTCGGCGGCGAACTCCTGCCGGCTGGCGGACGTCGCGCGCTCATCCGGCGGCGTGGCCGACAGTCCGGGCTGGCGGGAGCGCGGCGACGGGCGTACCGCGGTGCGGCGCAGGCTGTGCGCGTCCCGGCGGGGCAGGCCACCGCCGGTGGTCTCCTCGTAGGGCGGCCCCGGCCACGGCCGGTCCGTCGCGACGTCCCGGCCGGCGCTGCCCGGGAACGGCGACACCCGCCGGTGCCGTGGACCGTTCGGCCGGCTCAGCGTCGGGCCGCCGCCGGGCTTGGCGAGTTGGCTGCGGTACGGCGGCTGGAACGTGTCGTACCCGTTGTGCTGCGCGGTACCGGACGACGAGCCGACCGGGATCTCGCACAGCAGTGCCGCCGGGAGCAGCACGGTCGCCAGGGTTCCGTTCGACCTGCCCGGGCCGGCCGGCCGGCAGGCCAACCGCACCGCGATGCCGTGCCGGCGGGCCAGCCGGTGTACGACCGGGAAGCCGGTGTGCCGGCCGGCGTCCTCGTCGAGGTCGGGTACCGGTCCGGCCAGGATCGAGTTCAGCGCGTCGACCCGGCGCGGATCCATCCCGATGCCGGAGTCCTCGATCCGGACCAGCACGCTGCCGTCGCTGACCAGGTGGGCGGCGACCACCACCGGCGAGGGCGAGTACGCCGTCGCGTTCTCCAGCAGCGCACCCAGCAGCGAGGCCACGTCCTTGGCCGCGTACTCGACCACGCCGAGTTCGGCGATGCGCCCGATCGTGACCCGCGGGTAGTGCTCGATGGCCGACTCCGCCTCGCGGATCACGTCCATCAGCGAGGACCGGTAGTCGCCGAGCTCGTTGTCCGAGATTCCGGACAGCACCCGCAGGTCGCCGGCGATCCGCCGGAGTCGGGTGATGCCGTGGTCGACCTGGTAGAGCCGCTGCAGGGTGGCCTCGTCCTGCTCGTCCGCCTCCAGCCGGTCCAGCTCCGGGCGCAACTGCTCGGTGAGGCTGAGCACCCGCAGCGCGTACCGGTGGCACACCGCCGGCCAGGCGCCCGGTCCGGCGGCCTCGGCGGCACCGCCGGGATCGACGACCGGACGGGCGACCGGCCTGGCGGGCTGGGCCGGAGTTGCCGTCGGAGGCGGCGCGGCGGACGGGGTTTCGAACGCCGGCCAACTGGCCGTCTGCTCGTCGGACGCGTCCCAGCCGGCGGGCGCTGTCCAGCCGCCGTCCCGCTGGTTCGTTGCCGTCCCGTGACCCACCGGCTCCCGGGCCGCGGCCTGCCGGACCCGCTCCGGATCGCGAGGCACGGCGTGGCCGGCCCGCTCCGGGTCACCTGTGGTCGGGATCAGCCATTGCGCGACCTGCCGCCAACGGCCCACTACGCGCCCTGCCTCCCGCGACTCGGTTCTTCCGTCCCTGCCGGTGACCACCTACGGCCGGAACGCACAGCCACCCGAACAGCGCGTTTTGGTACGTGATGAGCAGTTACCGGCAAGCGGTGTTGCAGTCAACCACTGACGGCCGCAGGGTCGCAACACGGGCCCAACATCGACACGCGGGACGATCCGGGTCAGGCGTCGTAGTCGACCACGACCGCGTCGGTGACCGGACTGGACTGGCAGGTCAGCACGTACCCGGCGGCGAGTTCGTCCGGCTCGAGGGCCCAGTTCTGCGCCATCCTGATCTCGCCGGACACCAGCTTCGCCCGGCAGGTGGAGCACACTCCGCCCTTGCACGCGTACGGCAGTTCCGGGCGTACTTTCAGGGCCTGATCGAGTACCCGGTCGTCGCGGCGCATCTGGAACGACGAGGTACGGCCGTCCAGCACGATCGTGACATCGGCCACGTTGTCGCCGTCGCCGGTCTGCTCCTCGGTACGGCGCTCGACCGGCTCGCCCTCCACATGGAACAACTCCACGTGTACCGACCGGTCCGGTACACCCTGCGCGGCCAGCACCTCCTGGGCGCCGAGCACCAGCCGGTACGGCCCGCACAGGAACCATTCGTCCACTGTGGACGGCGGCAGCAGCGCGTCGAGCAGCAGTGCCAGGCGTTCACTGTCCAGCCGGCCGGACAGCAGCTCGGCGTCCTGCGGCTCGCGGGACAGTACGTGTACCACCTGCAGCCGGGTCGGATACCGGTCCTTGAGGTCGGCGAGCTCCTCGGAGAACATCACCGAGCGGGCGTACCGGTTGCCGTACAGGAGCGTGAACGTGCTCGCCGGTTCGATCTCCAGCGCGGTCGCCACCAGCGACAACACCGGCGTGATGCCGCTGCCGGCGACGATCGCGGCGTACCGCCGGGACCGGTCCGGGTCGAACGCGGTGGTGAAGTGCCCCAGCGGCGGCAGTACGTCCACCACATCGCCCTCGACCAGATCGGCGTTGGCGAAGGTGGAGAACGCACCACCGCTGACCTGCTTGATCCCCACCCGGAGCAGGCCCTGTGCGGCCAGCAGCGACGGCGTGGAGCAGATCGAGTACGACCGGCGGACATCGGTCTCGCCCGTCGCGGTCCCGTCGGTCCCGCCTGTCGCGGTCCCGTCCGCAGAGCCGGGCTCGGGCGGTACCAGCCGGCGCACGGTCAGGTGCTGCCCGGCCAGAAAGCTGAACTCGTCCCGCAGGTCGTCGGGCACCTCGAAGGTGACCGCGACAGCCTCATCGGTGAGCCGCTCCACCTTCGCCACCCGCAGCGGGTGGAACCGCGGCCGCCGGCGCTGCGGCCGGGTGATGGTGACGTTGCTCATCGGGTACTCACCATGATTCAGTGCGCCTTGAAGTGGTCGAACGGCTCGCGGCAGGCCCGGCACCGCCAGAGCGCCTTGCACGCGGTCGAGCCGAACCGGTTGAGCTGCTCGGTGTCCGGGCTGCCGCACTGCGTACACCGGACGGAGAGGCTGACCGCAACCGGCCCGCCGGCGGCCCGGCGACCGGGCGGGGCGATGCCGGCCTCGGCCAGCTTGGCGCGCGCCTCGTCGGTCATCCAGTCGGTGGTCCACGGCGGGGCCAGCACGGTGCGTACCTCGACGACCGGGAATCCGGCGCGGTCGAGCGCCCGGCGGAGGTCGGTACGGATCACGTCCATCGCCGGGCAGCCGGAGTACGTCGGGGTGATCGTGACCGTGACCTCACCGGTCGGCGCGACGTCGACCGCGCGCAACACCCCGAGGTCCGCGATCGTGAGTACCCGGAGCTCCGGATCGCGCACCGCCGCGGCCGCCTCGTACGCCCGCTCGGTACGGGTCGGCGCGGCGGTCACCAGCGCGCTCCGGGGTGGGCCCGGCGCAGGTACTGCAGCTCGGCCAGCAGGTACCCCATCGCCTCGGTGTGTACCCCGTCCCGACCGCCGGTCGGCTGCCACCCGTCGGCCGGCCGGTCCAGCGTCGCCTCCGCGAGTACACCTTCCACTGTGGACAGCCAGGCCGGTCGCAGGGTGGCCGGGTCGACGGCGATCTTGTCGGTGACCAGCGCTTTCAGCGCTTCGGCTCCCCCGAAGAGCTCGTGCGTGTACGGCCAGAGCGCGTCCACCGCCGCCTGTGCCCGCCGGTGGCTCTCGGCCGTGCCGTCACCGAGCCGCAGGGTCCACAGCCGGGCGTGGTCGAGGTGGTACTCGGTCTCGGTGGCCGCCTTGCCGGCGATCGCGGCCAGCCGCTCGTCCGCGGAAGTGGCGAGCGCGGCATAGAGCTGCTGTTGGTACGCGGCGACGAACAGCAGCTTGGCGATCGCGTACCCGAAGTCGACATCGGCCAGCTCGACCAGCTGGCAGTTGCGGAAGTCGCGCTCCTCGCGCAGGTACGCCAGGTCGTCCTCGTCCCGCCCGGCGCCCTCGGTCTCGCCGGCGTACGTCAGCAGCTCGCGGGCAATGCCGAGCTGGTCGAGCGCGATGTTGGTCAGCGCCACGTCCTCTTCCAACTCCGGCGCGCGAGAAGTCCAGCCGGCGAGCCGCTGGGCGTGGATCAGCGCGTCGTCGCCGAGCCAGAGCAGGTACGTGAGGAACTCGCTCACAGGTGCCCCGCCCCGTCGGGTACGTCGTAGAAGGTCGGGTGCCGGTAGACCTTGTCCGCGGCCGGGGCGAAGAACGGGTCCTTCTCGTCCGGCGAACTGGCCGTGATCGCGCTGGCCGGGATCACCCAGATCGACACGCCCTCCTGTCGGCGGGTGTACAGGTCGCGCGCGTTGCGCAGGGCGATCTCCGCGTCCGGCGCGTGCAGGCTGCCGACGTGGCTGTGCGACAGGCCACGGCGGGGCCGCACGAACACCTCCCACAGCGGCGTGCCCGGGGTGGCGTCCGACCGGCCGGCGGCGGGGTCGGTTGGCGCGGTCATGCCGCGGCCCCGGCCGTCTCGGCGCGCTTGGCCGCCTGTTTGGCGGCGTACGCCGCGGCCGCCTCCCGGACCCAGGCGCCGTTGTTGTGCGCACCGGTCTTGTGCGCCATCCGCTGCCGGTTGCACGGCCCGTTGCCCTTGATGACCTGGAACAGCTCGTCGTAGTCGGGCTGGGTGTAGTCGTAGTGGCCGCGCTCGTCGTTCCAGCGCAGGTTGTCGTCCGGCAGCCGCAGCCCCAGCACCTCGGCCTGCTGCGCGGTCATGTCGACGAACTTCTGCCGCAGGTCGTCATTGCTGAACCGCTTGATCTTCCAGGCCATCGACCGCTCGGAGTGGGTGGACTCCTGGTCCGGCGGGCCGAACATCGCCAGCGACGGGTACCACCAGCGGTTGATCGCGTCCTGCGCCATCGCCCGCTGCGCGTCGGTACCGCGGGACAGCGTGTACAGCACCTCGAAGCCCTGCCGCTGGTGGAAGGACTCCTCCTTGCAGATGCGGATCATGGCGCGGGCATACGGCCCGTACGAGCAGCGGCACAGCGGTACCTGGTTCACGATCGCGGCGCCATCCACCAGCCAGCCGATCGCGCCCATGTCGGCCCAGGTCACGGTCGGGTAGTTGAAGATCGAGCTGTACTTCTGCTTGCCCCGGTGCAGCAGGTCGAGCAGGTGCGCCCGGTCCACGCCGAGGGTTTCCGCCGCGGCGTAGAGGTACAGCCCGTGCCCGGCCTCGTCCTGCACCTTGGCGAGCAGGATGGCCTTGCGCTTGAGCGACGGCGCCCGGGTGATCCAGTTGCCCTCGGGCTGCATGCCGATGATCTCGGAGTGCGCGTGCTGCGCGATCTGCCGGATCAGCCCGTTGCGGTAGTCGTCCGGCATCCAGTCCCGCGGCTCGATCTTCTGGTCCGCGGCGATGACCGCCTCGAAGTGTTCGCGCAGCTCATCGGCTGCCGCGGCCCGAGTGGCCGGGTCAGCCGACTCGAGCGCCGCCCGCCGGGCGGCCCGGTCCCGGCCGGCCGCGGTGCGCAGTTCCTGCTCGGCCGCCTCGACCTGATCGAGGAGGCTCTGCGCGCCCGGCTGCTCCGCCAGCTCAGCGGCTGAGTCGGCCGGCTCGCCGAAATCGTTGCCGTACACACGCGCCTCCGCTGGTCGCCTACCTGCCGCCAGTGTTACAGCCAGACGTCACATCTGCAAGAAGGTGTAACACCAGCGAGCGGTGGCGGGGGCGGACCCAGGCGCGCCCGCCGGAACGCCAGCGCGCGGTGGCTGGGGCGGACCCAGCGGTGCGCCCGCCGGAACGCCAGTGCGGGCGGCCGCTCAGAGCTGCGCGAAGACCGGCCCGTCCGGCGGAAGCGCCGGTGCCGCGCCCGCCACGGCCGCCCGTCGGGCGAATTCCCGCAGCCCGGCCACCTGCCGCTCCCCCAGGGAGAAGTCGAGCACCCGGAAGTACCCCGCGAGAACCTCCGCACTGAACGGCTCCCAGCGCGCGGCGGCGGCCGCCACCTGATCGAGTTCGGCCAGACAGAGCTGGCGGGACCGCAGGAACGCCTCGTGTACGTCCTTGACCAGTCCCGGATGCGCTTCGGCGAAGCTCCGGCGTACCGCCCAGACCGCGAACACCATCGGCAGGCCGGTCCACTCCCGCCAGGCCGCGCCGAGATCGGTGACGGACAGGCCCCGGCGCTGCGCCTCGCCCAGCCCGGCGCGCAGCGCCTCGTCACCGATCAGTACCGCAGCCTCGGCCTCGAGCAGCATCGTGGTCAGCTCCGGCGGGCAGCGGAAGTACTCCGGCCGCACGTTGTACCGGTCGGCCAGCAGCATCCGGGCCAGCAGTACCCCGGTGCGGCTGGTCGAGCCGAGCGCCACCCGGCAGCCGTCCAGCTCGTCCAGTGGTCGGGTCGACACCAGGTTGACCGACAGCACCGGCCCGTCGCTGCCCACCGCGAGATCCGGCAACAGCAGCAGTTCGTCGGCGTGCCGGAGGTACTCGACCAGGCTGATCGGTCCGATGTCCAGGTCGCCACCGACCAGCGCGTCGTTCAGCGCGTCCGGGGTGTCCTTCGTCAGCTCCACGTCGAGCAGCGCGCCGGAGCGCATCAGCCCCCAGTAGATGGGCAGGCAGTTCAGGAACTGGATGTGCCCCACCCGGGGGCGCTGAGGAGCGCTCACGTCGGTCAACCGTACGCGCGCCGGCAGCATCAACCCCGCGCGGCGGTGGCGCCGACCGCGCACCGAGGGCCGGGCCGGGCCCGTTTCGTACTTGGCACGAAGTTTCAGATGGACCTAGTGCTTTGTAGGAATTGTCCATTACCTTGACATTGCCCCTCACCGCGCCCCTATCCCGGTTCCTGGAGGCGATGTCCGATGTCCCACGAGACCGCCAGACCGATCAGCAGACGCACCCTGCTCAAGGGAGCCGCCGCCACCGCGTTCGCCATCGGCGCGACCGGCCTCATCGACCAGCTCTTCGCCGCGCCGGCCGCCGCGTACGGCTGGACCCGCACGCTGCAGCAGGGCATGACCGGCAACGACGTACGGGAGTTGCAGATCCGGGTGGCCGGCTGGGCGGCGTCGAGCGCCAGCCAGACCTTCGTCGCGGTGGACGGCGACTTCGGCCCCGGTACCGCCGCCGCGGTCAAGCGCTTCCAGACCGCGTACGGCCAGACCGCTGACGGGGTCGTCGGCTCGGCCATGCAGGCAACCCTCAACAGCCTGGAGTCCTCCGACGGCTCCACCGCACACTTCGAGTTCAGCGAGTTCACCTCGCACGACGGTTCCGGCTTCGGCGGCGGGAAGGTCGGCACCAGCACGGTCAAGGAGAACATCAGGCGCCTGATGTACAAGCTGGAGGCGGTCCGGAAGAAGGCCGGCAACTCGCCGATCACGATCAACTCCGGCTTCCGCAGCGTGGCGTACAACTCCTCGATCGGCGGCGCGTCGAACAGCATGCACGTGTACGGCACCGCCGCGGACATCGTGGTGAGCGGCCACACGACCCTGCAGGTGTACCGGATCGCGGAGACCTGTGGCTTCTCCGGGCTCGAGGCGTACACGCACTCCTGGCAGCACTGCGACAGCCGGATGGAGTATCCGTACGGCTCCCAGTTCTGGTGGTGGGAGAGCGGCGTCCAGTAGGCGTTTCCGCTCGTCACGGCCGGGTCCACCGATCGGTGGACCCGGCCGTTTGCCGTCTCGCGGCCACTGGGCGGCCGACTTACCGAGGGTGGGCGGCGAGCAGCGGCTGGAGTCGCGGCCGCGGGCCGCCGCGTCTCGCGCGTCACAGTTTCTTGGTGACTACACGCGTGTGTAGTAACTTGCTCGTGTGAGTAGTTTTCAGCGTAGACGTATAGGGACCGACTGATGGCGCTCGACCCGACCGCCGACCGGGCGCCCGAGGATCTGACCGCCCGGGCCCGGATCAGGGACGCGGCGCTTGTGCTGTTCGCCGAACGCGGCATCGACGGGGCCTCGATCCGGGACATCGCGACAGCCGCCGGCGTCTCGTCCGGGCTGGTCCGGCACCACTTCGGCTCCAAGGAAGCGCTCCGCGACGCGTGCGACTCGTACGCGATGGATCGGATGAACCGCCTCCGGGACCAGATGTTCGACGGCGACCGGCTGGGCGAGCAGGTCTTCAGCGCGTCGGTCAGCCCGGCCGTGCGGCTGCTCCGCGACTACCTGGTGCGGTCGATGCTGGACGGTTCCGAGGCGGCCGGCGCCATGTTCGACCACAGCGTCCAGATCGCCGAGGAGTTCCTCTCCTCCAACAAGATCCGCTCCACCGACCTGCGCTCCCACGCCGCGGTGCTCGTCGCCATGGAGATGGGCGTGTTCCTCATGCGGGACCAGGTGTCCCGCGCGCTCGGCGTGGACATCGACACGCCGGAAGGCACCATCGCGCTGAACCACGGCTTCATCGACGTGTTCAGCCAGCCAATGCTCACCGCCGACCAGGCCGACCAGATCCACGCGGCGCTGGAGCGGGCCCGGGCACACCAATCCGACGGCGGCCCACGCGACGCCGCGGGCACAGAGGAGTAGACCGACATGACCGAGTTGACTGGCGGCGAGGCGATCCACATCGAGGGGCTCGTCAAGACGTTCGGACCGACCCGCGCGCTGGACGGGCTGGACCTGGCCGTCCGTACCGGTGAGGTGCACGGATTCCTCGGCCCCAACGGGGCCGGCAAGACCACCACGATCAGGATCCTGCTGGGCCTCAGCCGGGCGGACGAGGGGGCCGCCCGGCTGCTCGACGGCGATCCGTGGACCGACGCGACCGAGCTGCACCGCCGGCTGGCGTACGTGCCGGGTGACGTGACCCTGTGGCCGAACCTGTCCGGCGGTGAGGTGATCGACCTGCTCGGCCGGATGCGCGGTGGCCTGGACCGCAAGCGCCGTGACGACCTGCTGGAGCGGTTCGACCTCGACCCGCGCAAGAAGGGCCGGGCCTACTCCAAGGGCAACCGGCAGAAGGTGGCACTGGTCGCCGCGCTGGCGTCCGACGTGGAGCTGCTGCTGCTCGACGAGCCGACCTCGGGACTCGATCCGCTGATGGAGGAGGTGTTCCGCGAGGTCATCCGGGAGGAACAGCGCCGGGGCGACCGGACCGTACTGCTGTCCAGCCACATCCTGTCCGAGGTCGAGGCGCTGTGTGACCGGATCACGATCATCCGGGACGGTCGATCGGTGGAGACCGGCACCCTGTCCGACCTGCGGCACCTGACCCGTACCTCCATCCAGGCCGAGCTCGCCGGCTCGCCGAACGGGTTGGCCGGTCTCGCCGGCGTACACAACCTGCGTACCGAGAACGGGCGGGTGCGCTTCGACGTCGACAATGACGCGCTCGACGGGGCGCTGCGCCAGCTCACCGCGGTGGGCGTACGCAGCCTGGTGTGCCAGCCGCCCACCCTGGAGGAGCTGTTCCTGCGGCACTACGACCGGAACGCGGCCGGCTCGGACCGGAACGCGGCCGGCTCGGACCGGAACGCGGCCGGCTCGGACCGTACGGCGGTGTCCCGATGACCGCGCTGACCGGCACCGGCAAGCTGGTACGACTGATCCTGCGGCGGGACCGCGTGCTGCTGCCGCTGTGGGTGCTGTTCATCGCCGCCGTACCCGCGTCGTACGTCGCCTCCATCGACGGGCTGTTCCCGACCGCGGCGGGACGCCAGGAGTACGCCGAGGCCGGCGCGAACAACGCCGGCTTCGTGGCCCTGTACGGCCGGCTGGTCGGCTCGAGTCTCGGCGAGTTGGTGTCCTGGCGCGCGGGTTTCATTCCGGTGCTGATCGGCCTGTTCAGCGTGCTCACGGTCATCCGGCACACCCGTACCGAGGAGGAGGCCGGCCGCCGCGAGCTGCTCGGGGCGACCGTGCTGGGCCGGCACGCCGGCCTGGCCGCGGCGGTACTCACCACGTTCGGCGCCAACCTTGTCCTGGGCGTACTGCTGGCGCTGAACATGATCGGTCAGGACCTGCCGGCCGCCGGATCATGGGCGTTCGGCATGGAGTTCGCCCTCATCGGCTGGGTGTTCACCGCGATCGGAGCCGTGACCGCGCAGCTGACCAGCAGCTCCCGCAGCGCCCGGGGGATCGCGATAGTGATCCTCGGCGCGACGTTCGTACTGCGGCTGGTCGGCGACATCAGCGCCATGACCGACGGCCCGATGTCCTGGCTGACCTGGCTGTCGCCGATCGGTTGGGTACAGCGGATGCGGCCGTACGGCGGCAACGAGTGGTGGCCGGCCGCCCCCGCCTTCGCGCTCACCGCGGCCTTCGCGATCCTCGCCGTGGTGCTGTCGTCCCGGCGTGACGTGGGTGCCGGCCTGCTGCCGGACCGGCTGGGCCCGGCCACCGCCGCACCCGGCCTGCGTTCGCCGTTGGCGCTGGCCTGGCGACTGCACCGGGGCCTGCTGCTGGCCTGGATGGGCGGCTTCGCGGCCCTCGGCGTGGTACTCGGCGGCATCGCCGGAGGCATCGGTGACCTGGTACGCGACAACCGCCAGCTCGAGGACGTGTTCGCCCGCCTCGGCGGTCAGTCCGGTCTCATCGACAGCTACCTCGCCGGCATGATGGGCATCCTGGGGCTGGTCGCGGCCGGGTACGGCATCCAGGCCACGCTCCGGCTGCGGGACGAGGAGACGAGCGGGCGGGCCGAACCGGTGCTCGCCTCCGCGTCCAGCCGGCTGCGCTGGGCCGGCAGCCACCTGGCCTTCTCGATCCTGGGGCCGGCCGCCGCGCTGGCCACCGCCGGGCTGACCGGCGGGTTGGCGCACGGGCTGAACACCGGCCACCTCGGGCGGGAGCTGCCCCGGATCGTGATCGGGGCGTTGGCGCAGTTGCCCGCGGTCTGGGTGCTGGTCGCGCTCACCGTCGCGCTGTTTGGACTGCTGCCGCGGGTCGCCGCGGTGAGCTGGGGAGCGCTGGCGATCAGCCTGCTGGTCACCATGGTCGGCGGGGCGCTGGAGCTCAACCAGCGGGTCCTGGACATCTCCCCGTTCACGCACATCCCGCACCTGCCCGGCGGTGTCGCGACGGCAACCCCGTTCGTGACGCTCGCGGTGGTGGCGGTCGCTCTCGGCGCGGCCGGACTGGCCGGGTTCCGCCGGCGCGACGTACCGGTCACCTGAGCGGTAATTGCGTGGCTGGCGGCGCGTACCAGCGGTAAAGTTCTCCGCTTGTGCGCGCCGCCCGCGCGCATCCCGTCGAAGCCGGGCACCGCCGACACCGCCGACGTACCGGACAGGGCAATCCGTACGTCCCGCGCCGAGCTGACTCTCGAAGGCAGACCGGATACGCAGGCGGAGCGCCGGGCGGCCTAGGGCAGTGGGATCAGACTCACCTCGCCGCCGGGAGACCGACCGGATGACCGTGCCTGACCACCCAGCCACCACCCCAGCTGACACGCTCGAAGGCCAGCTCGCGGCCGAACGGGCGCACCTGACCGAGTCCCGCGCCGCGCTCGCCCGGATGCGGGAGCGGGCCGCCGAGATCAGCGACGTCGCCGGCAACGCCTGGTCGTCCGAGGCGCTCGGCAAGCTGCGTACCCGCCGGCTCAAGGAGCTGGCCGACGACCCGAACACCCCGCTGTTCTTCGGCCGGCTCGATCACGTGGACGGCCAGTACACCGGGGAAAGGTTCCATATCGGACGGCGGCACGTCGCCGACGACACCGGCGAGCCGATGGTCATCGACTGGCGGGCGCCGGTGTCGACCTCGTTCTACCGGGCCAGCGTCGCCGACCCGCGCGGAGTGGGGCTGCGGCGCCGGTTCGGCTACTCCGGCGGCGACCTGACCAGCTTCGAGGACGAGCACCTGCTCGCCGGCGAGGAGCTGGGTACGACCAGCCGGATCCTGACCGAGGAGATCGAACGGCCGCGGGTCGGGCCGATGCGCGACATCGTCGCCACCATCCAGCCGGAACAGGACGAGCTGGTCCGCGCCGACCTGGACTCCTCGCTGTGCGTACAGGGCGCACCGGGTACCGGCAAGACCGCGGTCGGACTGCACCGCGCCGCGTACCTGCTGTACACGCACCGGGAGCGGCTCAAGCGCGCCGGCGTACTGGTGATCGGACCGAACCGCGCGTTCCTGTCGTACATCGCCGCCGTACTCCCCGCGCTGGGCGAGGTCGAGGTGGACCAGCTGACGATGGACGAGCTGGTCGCACACGTACCGGTACGGGCGACCGACCCGATCGAGGCCGCACGGGTCAAGCACGACGCCCGGATGGCGGAGGTACTCGCGCGGGCACTCGAGGCGCACATCCGCAAGCCGGAGGAGTCGCTGATGGTGCCGGACGGCGGGTGGCGCTGGCGGCTGTCCGCCGAGGCGCTGCGCCGGATGGTCGACGACGTACGCCGGGAAGGTCTGCCCTACGGTTCGGGCCGCGACCGGGTACGCGCGCGGGTGGTGGCCGCCCTGCAACGGCAGTGCGAGGCGCGCGGCGACTCCCCCGGCGAGCCGTGGCTGCGCCGGATCGGCCGGAGCAGGCCGGTCAAGGAGTTCCTCGACCAGTGCTGGCCGGCGGTCGAACCGGCCGGGCTGGTCGCGCACCTGTTCTCCGACCGCGCGGCGCTGGCCGCCGCGGCCGACGGTCTGCTCGACGAGTCGGAACAGGACGCGATCGACTGGACCGCGAACGGCGGCCGGCCTCGCGGCGCGAAGGCGACCCGCTGGACCGAGGCCGACCGGGTGCTGATCGACGAGGCGGCCGGGCTGATCGAGCGGGTCGGCTCGTACGGCCACGTGGTCGTGGACGAGGCGCAGGACCTGAGCCCGATGCAGTGCCGGGCGGTGGCCCGGCGCAACCTGCACGGTTCGCTGACCGTGCTGGGCGACCTGGCGCAGGGCACCGCCGCGTGGGCTACCCGGCACTGGCCCGCGACGCTCGCCCACCTCGGCAAACCGGACACTCCGGTGGTGGCGCTGACCACCGGCTTCCGGGTACCGGACACGGTGTTGCGGCTGGCCAACCGGCTGTTGCCGTCGCTGGACGTGGACGTGCCGGCGGCCACCTCGCTGCGCCACGACGGCTCGCTGGAGGTACGCCGGGTGCGTTCGGTGGCGCCGGCGCTGGTCGACGCGGTCCGCGAGGCGCTCACCACCGAGGGGTCGGTCGCGGTCATCGCGCCGGACGCTTCGATCGCCACACTGGGCAAGGCGTTGACCGCCGCCGGGCTGTCCAGCGCCGACCCGGACGATGTCGAGTCGACCGAGCGGGTACGGCTGGTGCCGGCGACCCTGGCGAAGGGCCTCGAGTTCGACCACGTGATCGTGGTGGAACCCGCCGAGATCGTGGCCGCCGAGCCGCGCGGGCTGCACCGGCTGTACGTGGTGCTCACCCGCGCCGTGTCCCGCCTGGTCGTACTGCACTCCGACGACCTGCCGCCCGCGCTCGCGGCATGACCTCCCGGGAGGGATCGATGCGGAAGATCATCCTGCAGATGTCGGTGTCCCTGGACGGCTTCATGTCCGGGCCGGACGGGGAGCTCGACTGGCAGCGGGTCGACGAGGAACTGCACGAGCACTTCAACGACGAGCTCCGGACGATGAGCGCGTTCCTGGACGGGCGCGTCACGTACGAGCTGATGGCGGGCTACTGGCCGACCGCCGACGCCGATCCGGCCGCGAGCGCACCGGTGGCCGACTTCGCCAGGATCTGGCGGGACATGCCCAAGATCGTGTACTCGCGGACCCTGGAGCACGCCGACTGGAACACCGTGATCAAGCGCGACGTGGTGGTCGACGAGATCCGCGCACTGCAGGCGCAGCCGGGTGGGGACATGGTGATCGGCGGCGCCGACCTGGCCGCGACCTTCATGCGGCACGACCTGATCGACGAGTACCGCATCTACGTCCAGCCGGTCGTACTCGGCACCGGCAAGCGCCTGTTCCGGGACTCCGACACCATGACGACCCTGCGCCTGGTGGAGAGCCGGCCGTTCGGCAGCGGCGTCGTCCTCCTCCGCTACCACCGCGCCGAGGCATAAGTTCTGCTTATACTGAGGTCGTGTGGGAAATCAATCTGCATCCAGAGGTCGAGGCATGGTTCCTGGAACTCTGTCGCACAGATCCAGACAGCGCAGACCTGATTTCCGAAGCGATCGACCTGCTCGCCGAGCATGGGCCGGCGTTGGGCCGGCCGCTTGTGGATCGGTTGAAGGGCAGCAGATTTCACCACATGAAGGAGCTGCGTCCGGGGACAACGGGCTCCAGTGAGGTCCGCATGATCTTCGCGTTCGATCCGATCCGAGAGGCACTGGTCCTCGTCGCCGGGGACAAGTCCGGCAAGTGGCGAGACTGGTACCGCACCGCGATACCGGTCGCGGAGACCCGGTTCGAAGATCACCTGATGAGGTTGAAGGAAGAATCATGAGTGCCGATTCGAGCTGGCGCGACGTCAAGGCCAAGGCACGTGCGATCGATCCTCAGTGGGACAGCGAGGATCGGGTAGCTCGGCGCAACCGGATGCGCGAAGAGATGCTGGCCGCCATCAGCGGTGCCCAGCTCGCGGAGATCCGGCACCGGCTCGGCCTGACCCAGGCACAGCTCGCCGAGGCCGCCGGGCTGTCACAGGCGCGGATCAGCCAGATCGAACACGGCAAGGTCACCAACCTGGAGACCCTGCGGGCGTACGTCGTCGGCCTGGGCGGTCACCTTGAGATCGTGGCCAAGATCGGCAACATCCAGCTGAACGTGGCCTGATCCGATCCTCAAGATCGCCGTCTGGTGCACGTCGCGTTCAGTCAACTCGCCGGCGGGCGTACCATACGGTGATCTTGAGGGGTCAAGAAGGCGCGGGGTGGGGTGCCGCGGAGGGGGACGACGACCGGGCCGTGCCGACCGGTGAGGATCTGTACCCGCGCGCCGTAGTGGCGGGCCAGGTTCGGCTCGGTCAGTACCTCGGTCGGCGTACCGGAGGCGACCACGTGACCGCCGTCGAGCAACACCAACCGGTCGGCGTACTCCCCGGCGATCACCAACTCGTGCATGGTGGCAACCACGGTCAGCGGCGGGCCGGTCGGTGAACCGCCCCGGCGCAATTCGTCCACGAGTTCGAGTACGTCCTGCTGGTGCCCGATGTCCAGCGCACTGGTCGGCTCGTCGAGCAGCAGCAGGCTCGCGCCCTGGGCCAGCGCCCGGGCCAGGAACACCCGCTGCCGCTCGCCGCCGGACAGCGTCTCCAGCGCCCGCCCGGCGAACCGGTCGAGATCCAGCCGGGACAGCACCGCGGCCACCGCGTCCAGGTCACCCTGGCTTTCCCGACCCAGCGCCGGAATGTAGGGGGTACGCCCGAGCAGGACGTAATCCAGCACCGCCATGCCGGGCGGCAGGATCGGAGTCTGCGGTACCAGCGCGACCCGCCGGGCCCGGTCCCGGCGCCGGAGCCGGCGCACCGGATCCCCGGACAGTTCCGCGTCGCCGGTGAACGGCAACAACCCGGCCAGCACCCGCAGCAGCGTCGACTTGCCCGCCCCGTTCGGCCCGATGATGGTCAGCCACTCCCCCGGGGGTACTTCCAGGCTGACGTTGTCGAGGATCCGTGCCTTGTCCAGGTACACGGTGACGTCCCGAACGCTCACCGCCGCGGTCACGTCGGGATCCGCCGGGCGGTACGCAGCACCAGCACGAAGAACGGTGCGCCGAGGAACGCGGTGACGACTCCGATCGGGATCTCGGCGGGCGCGATCACGGTGCGCGCGGCCAGATCCGCCAGCGCCAGGAACGCGCCCCCGAACAGCGCGGAGAGCGGCAGGATGACCCGGTAGCTCGCGCCGGCGGTCAGGCGTACGGCATGCGGCACGATGATCCCGACGAAGCCGATCAGGCCGCTCACCGCGACCGCGGCGGCGGTGGCGAGCGACGCCGCGATGACCATCAGCAGCCGGCTGCGGGCCGGGTGCAGGCCGAGCGAGGCCGCTTCCTCGTCCCCCACGCTCAGCACATCGAGGGTACGGCGGCCGGACATGGTGACGATCGTGGTGACCGCGGCGTACGGCAGGAGCAGCAGCACCTCGTGCCAACCGGTGGCGGACAGCCGGCCGAGGATCCAGGAGTAGACCTCCTCGATCGTCTCGACGTGCCGCTGCTGGACATAGGTCTGCACCGCGGTCAGGAAGCTCGCCACCGCGACCCCGGCCAGGATCAGCGTGGCCGGCGAGCGGTACCGGGTGCCGGACACGCCGACCAGATAGGTGAGCGCGACCGCGAACAGAGCGCCGACGAACGCGGCGGCGGGAAGCGCGGCCGGCGTGGTGGCGGTGGTACCGGGCCGTACCGCGATCACCACGGTCGCTCCGAGCCCGGCACCGGCGGCCGCCCCCAGCAGGTACGGGTCGGCCAGCGGGTTGCGGAACACGCCCTGGTACGACCCGCCGGCCATGGCGAGCATCGAGCCGACGAGAAGTCCGAGTACGACCCGGGGCAGCCGCAGCTGCCAGACGATCGCGGCCTCCTGCTCGGTCAGGCCGCTTGTCAGGTGTACCCCCGGCAGGTGTCCGATGATCTCGCGGGCGACCGCCACCGGGCCCAGCGACACCGGCCCGAAGGCGAGCCCGGCCAGGAACGCGACGACGACAGCCACCAGCCCGGCGACGAGCCACCGGACCCGTAGCCGGACCGGCTCGGGCAGCGCGGCTGGCGCCGCGCTGCCCTCCGCGCCCGTACTCCCGGCGTCGGTGGCCGGGGTGGAGCGTGTGCGCACCGGCGTCAGCCCGCTGCCACGTCCCGCATGGCGTCGGCGACCACGCGCAGCAGTTCGACCACCCGTGGACCCCAGCGGGACGCGATGTCGTCGTCCAGCTCGTACACGTGCCCGCCCTTGACCGCGGTCAACTGCGTGAACCCGGGGCGCTTGGCCAGCGCCGCGGCCGACACCTTGCAGCACTTGGTGTCGGCCAGGAACACCAGGTCCGGATTGCCCTTCACCAGCGCCTCGGCGGACAGCTGCGGGTAGCCGGTACCGGCCTTGTCCGCCGGGTCGGCCACGTTGCGCAGTCCGGCCAGCCCGAACACCGCGCCGACGAACGTCTTCGAGGTGAGCGTGTGCAGCTGCGGGTCGAGCTCGTAGTAGTACGTCATCGGCTTGGCCTGCTTGGGCAGGTCGGCGGTGAGCTTGCCGATCTCGTCCTTCATCCGGGTCACCTGGTCGGCCGCCTGGTCCGGATGGCCGGTCAGCCGGCCCAGGTCGGTGAGCTGCTTGTACGTGTCGTCCAGGGACTGCGCGGCCGGCGCCGTGTACACCGGAATCTTGAGCTTGGCCAGGGCGGCCACCACGCCGTTCGCGTCGTACGAGAGCACCACCAGGTCCGGCTGGTACGCGACGACCGCCTCGGCGTTCGGCTTGAAGCCGGACAGCTTGGTACGGGGCGTGTCGGCCGGATAGTTGGACAGCTCGTCCACGGCGGTCACCTGCTTGCCCGCGCCCACCGCGTAGAGCAGCTCGGTACCGGTCGGCGACAGCGACACGATCTTCTTGGGTTGCGCGGTGAGGGTGACCTCGGTACCACCGGCGCTGACCGTGACCGGGTAGACGGCCTTGGTGTCACCGGTGGAGTCGTTCGAGGACGTGTTGTCGCCGGCCGAGCCGCAGCCGGCCAACGCGATCGCGGTCGCGACGGCGACCACGAACAGTCTGGGGATCCTTCGCATCGGCACCTCCTGTCGGTCGAGGATTGCCGCTTCGCCGACAGAGGCTGCCCACGAGGCGCCCTTCCTCGAGAGCGCAATTCGCTGGCACTACGCAGGCGACCTGGCTCGTCCACCGCCGGGGAATGTGCACCGATGGGGGCATCGCAGTTGCGGGACAGCGCCGGGTTCGCACCGGCTTCGCTGCGTGGTGTCCGCAGAGACGGTAGCTCACGACCGGCATGCTGTGGCACCGGCGGCCCGGTCATCACCCGGTCGACGGCGGTACCGGACGGTCAGCGCCGCCGGTCAGCGCCGCCGGTCAGCGCCGTCGGTCAGCGCCGTCGGTCAGCGCCGTCGATCAGTCCCGCCGGCCGGCATCACCGGCGGGAACCGGCCCAGCTACCGGCTGCTGCTACTCGTACCCGAAGTCCTGGGTCCAGTAGTGGCCGTACTCGCCGCCCGTGCCGAGCCCGACCCCGATGGCCTTGAAGTTGCAGTTGAGGATGTTCGCCTTGTGCCCGGAGCTCTCCATCCAGGCCGCCATGACCTGCTCCGCACTGCTCTGACCAGCCGCGATGTTCTCCCCGCCCGGTTGGTCGTACCCCTCGGCGGTGATCCTGGCGGCGAAGTCCTGGCCCTCCGGGTTGGTGTGGCTGAAGTAGTTCCGGTTGGCCATGTCGGCGCTGTGCTTCTGCGCGGCCGCGATGAGCCGGTTGTCGGTGTGCATCGCGGCGCAGCCGGCCTTCTCCCGCTCCGCGTTCACCAACTGGACGACCTGGTCCTGGGCGGTCGCGATGGTATGCGGTACGGCCGGTGGCGGCGGGACGGTCGACTTGCTCGGCGAGGGTCGCGTACTGGCCTTGGCGAGGTGGGCGGACGAGCCCAGCGGCTGCTGGAAGCCCTGGCCGGTCGGCCCGGTACTGGCCGGCGACTGTGCCGCGGCGGGACGACCGACCCCGCCCTCGGCCTGCGCGGGTCCGAGCAGGTACCAGCGGGCACTGAGCGCGCCGAGGCCCACCACCAGCAACACGATCACGCTGACGGTCAGTGACCTCGGAATCCGGGTGGACTCCTTGGCGGATCCCGCCGCGCCGCGCCGGCCCGCCGGTCGGTTCTGCGCCGCCCGCTCGGCCGCCCGCCGGGCGGTACGGCTCGGCCGGCCAGCCGCGGCAGCGCTGGTACGGCGCGGTGTGGCGTCGGTCCGGCGCGGGTCAGCCGTGGTCCGGCGAGGTACCGCGTCGGTACGGCGGGGCGCCGCGTCGGTACGGCCCGCGGCCGCGGTGTAGACGGAGGGCGGCGGGCTCGGATGAGCAGCTTCCGCGCTGGTCGGGACCGGCGCGGGGCCGCGCTCCTCCTCAGCCCAGTCCGACCGCTCCCCTTCAGCCCAGTCCGAGCGCTGCCCCTCAGCCCAGTCCGAGCGCTGCCCCTCAGCCCAGTCCGAGCGCTGCGTCTCAGCCCAGTCCGACCGCTCCTCCTCAGCCCAGTCCGACCGCTCCTCCTCGGCCCAGTCGGACAGGTAGGAGTTGCGGTACATCGCGGTGCGATCCGGGTCGGCGCCCTGCCGGTTGTGGCTGCCGTGGGTCGGCTCGTCGGCGGGCCAGTCGTGCCGGACGCCCGCCGCCGCGTCGTACTGTCCGGTCGGTTCGTCGTCCCACGCCGGTCGCGCGTCCGGGGCGGGCCAGTGCTGGCCGGTGTTCTCCTCGGCGGCCACGTCGTAATGCCCGGTCGGCTCGTCCTCCCAGCCGTCCGTCTCCGCCGGCCGGTCCGTCTCGCGCTGGCGCCAGGCCCAGCCGGTCGGCGCGCTGGCCGGCGGTTCCGGCTCGCTGACCGGGGCGGCGGGCGCCGGCTGCTCGCCCCACGGGTCACGCCGGTTCCAGCCGTCGTGCTGGCCCCAGGAGCCGGCCGGGGCCGCGGTGTCGCGCTCGTCCCACTGGTCGCTGCCGCCCGGATGCCGAGGCTGGTCCCAGTAGTCGTGCTGCGCCCGGGTCCCGTGCCCGGCCTCGCGCTCGTCCGGGTAGCCGCCCTGCGGGGCGCGATCCTGCTGGTCCCAGTAGCTGTGCTGCTCCCGGGGCTGGTCCGGGTCGTCCTCACCGGCGGCGTCGTGCACCGCCTCGTGGGCCGCCTCGTGGGCAGAGTCGTGCGCGGCGGCCGGGTCGTCGTCCGGATCCTCGTCGCGGTCGAACCAGCCTGCGGCGTCGTCGGCCGCGGCTACATCGGCCGCCGTGGGATCAGCCGGCTCGTCGAACAACCCGAGGAGGGAACCGCGGCGGGCGGAGTCGCCGCGGTCGGAAGCGCCGGGGTCGGAAGCGCCGGGGTCGGAGACGCCGTACCCCGAGACCGGGCGCGCGGGGACGTCGTCGTCGAAGACCTCGAACGGGTCGCCGTGCCCATCCCCCTGTGCGAGCCAACCGAGTACCGACTCCCCATCCGGGTCGTCCATGGCGGCCGGACGCGGGTCGGCGGCGGTCTCCGAGTACGCCGCGTCCGGTTGCTCCGACGCGGGGTCTCGGCCGTCGTGGTCGGCTGGCCGCGCGTCCTGTTGCCAGGCCGTGGCGTCACGCCTGTGGTGGGCCGGCACGTATCCCCCATCCCGGAAGTTACGGAGTGTGCGGCGCCCACCGTACCGATCCCATGCACGGCGGAGCACCCCGGCAGGGCGTGTTCAACCAGACAGATCCGGGCGCGCCGGGCACCAACCGGGCGGATCAGGGCAGTCCGTGTTCGTGCCGCGACATGGCGCTACGAACACGGTGTGACGAACCGGGAGCGTGCCGACAGGTGGTAGGAATCCTCAATCGTCGCCAGGTCTAGCGAAGGTTCCCGCCAAACAGGGATAGTGGCCGCGACAGTGAGTGATCCCGCGGGAGTTCCTATGGCCAGAGCACGAACGATCACAGCAGCCCTCGCCGGCATCACGACCGGCCTGCTGCTCGCGGCGAGCGGCACCAGCCCGGCAACCGCCGGCCTCGCCGCACCGCCGACCGCACACCCCACCACGGCCGGCACCGCGCCGCCGATCAACTATCACGCGTACACCAGTTATGCCGACTGGCGGTCCGGCACGCGCGACGGCGTGACGGCCATTCCACTGCCGCGCACCGGCGTCGTACTGACCCATCCGGCCGGGCAGACCGACTACACCGACCCGCACACGGGTACGACGAAGACCTGGGACTACGCCACCTGGACGTCCCCGTCGTACCCGCTGAACTTCAAGGCGACGGAACTGGTCGCCTCGTGGAACGCGCAGACCCCGCCCGGTACCTGGATCCAGATCGAGCTGCACGGGACGTACAACGACGGGCAGACCACCCCGTGGTACGTGATGGGTCGCTGGGCCAGTGGCGACCAGGACATCAAGCGCACCTCGGTGGACGACCAGGGCGACCCGTACTCCGGCGTGTACACCGACACGTTCGCGGTGGACAGCTCGGACGTGGCGAACGGGATCGGGCTGGTCGATTACCAGCTGCGGCTCACGCTGTACCGGACGCCGGGCAAGTACGTGACCCCGCGGGTGTGGCGGCTCGGCGCGTTCGCCTCGGCGATTCCGGACCGGTTCGAGGTGGAGCCGAGCCCACTGGGCGGCGCCGAAGGCATCGAGCTGGACGTACCGCAGTTCTCCCAGAACATCCACGAGGGGCAGTACCCGGAGTACGACGGCGGCGGTGAGGCCTGGTGCTCGCCGACCTCGACCGAGATGGCCATCGAGTACTTCGGGTTCCACCCGAGCAAGAAGCAGTTGTCCTGGGTGGACCCGAGCTACGCGGACCCGAGCGTGGACCACGCGGCCCGGTTCACCTACGACTACCAGTACGAGGGCGCCGGCAACTGGCCGTTCAACGCGGCGTACGCGGCGTCCTACCTCGGCCTGGACACGATGGTCACGCAACTGCACTCGTTGTACGAGCTGGAGCAGTTCATCAAGGCCGGCATCCCGGTCATCACCTCGCAGTCGTTCTACGACTCCGAGCTGGACGGCGCCGGGTACAGCACCTCAGGCCACCTGATGCTGATCCGGGGCTTCACCGAGAACGGTGACGTGATCGCCAACGACCCGGCGTCGTCGTCGGACGAGGCGGTTCGCAACATCTACAAGCGGCACCAGTTCGAGACGGTGTGGCTGCGTACCAAGCGACACCTGACCGGCGGTGGCACCGGCAGCGGTACCGGCGGGATCGTGTACCTCTACAAGCCGTTCTGGAAGAAGTGGCCGAAGGGGCTCGACCCGACCAATCCGAACTGGTAGGTCCACGGGGGCGGGCGGCGACAGCTCAGTGCGAGTTGTCGCCGCCCGTCTTCTCGCTGGCACGCTCGGTCGCGGGCGGCTCGTCCTCGCCGGCCAGCGCGGCCCGGAGCCGTTCCTTCTCCTCCCGCCGCCGCGCCGCCGACTCGGCCAGCTGCTCCGTCAGCTCCTCGCGCCAGCGCCGGAGCAGGAAGTACGACAGCGGTAGCGAGACCAGCAGCGCGAGCATCATGGTCAGGAACAGGTTCAGGTGCAGCGGCAGGAACAGCACGACCGCCACCACGAACAGGCCGATCCGGCCCAGGGAGTACTTCACCGCGGGTGGCATCCTGGCCACGTCCTCTCTCGTATGTTCTCGGCGGTCGCCGTGCGCGGCCCGGGGGCGCGCTGCGCACAGTCAGCTGACCTGACGGTCCAGCCAGCGGATACCGAAGAACCAGAACGGGGCGTACACGACGAGCGCCGTCCCGGCCGCGATCGCCCCACCGAACAGCGGTCGCAGGTCCGCGACGGTGGCGCCGACCGCGAATCCGGCCGCGACCGAGATCGCGACAGTCACGCACAGCACGCCGATCCGGCCGCGTACGCCGCGCCAGGCGCGGAAGTCCTCGACGTACAGCCAGACCGGCAGGACCGCGGCGAGCCAGCCACTGGCCAGCCCGAAACCGCCGAGGCCGAACGCGGCGAACAGCACGTCCACGATCGCGACCAGCGCGAACGTCGCCACGAATCCGGCGACCAGGGCGACCAGCAGGTCACCGAAGCGCTCCACCCGCCCGTCCGGATCGCGCCGGGGGAAGGTGGGCCTGGTACCGGTGTCCCGACCGCCGGGTTGCCCCGCCATCGCCCGCTCCTCAACGTCCCGTACTGCCGGTAGCGAGGGTACGGGCCGGGTCGGGTGAGCATCCCGGCAGGTGGCGACGGCAGGTCGCGGCACACCGGTGGGGCACGCGGGTGACACTGGGTCCAGCAAAACCGACCCGCACGGAGGAGGTTCACGGGTGGAGTTGCTGCACTCCGGCAAGGTCCGCGAGATCTACCTGGAGAAGCCCGGGGGTGACCTCATTCTGGTCGCGTCGGACCGGGTGTCGGTGTACGACGTGGTGCTGCCCACCCCGATCCCGGACAAGGGCAAGGTGCTCACCCGACTGTCGCTGTGGTGGTTCGACCAGCTCACCGACGTCGTGCCCAACCACGTGATCTCCGGGACCGACGTACCGGCCGAGTTCGCCGGTCGGGCGATCCGCTGCCAGCGCCTGGAGATGATCGACGTCGAGTGCATCGCCCGCGGGTACCTGGCCGGGCTGGGGCTGAAGGAGTACCAGGCCACCGGCAGCGTGTCCGGGGTGCCGCTGCCGCCGGGGCTGGTCGAAGGCGACCGGCTCCCCGAGCCGATCTTCACGCCCACCACCAAGGCACCGCTCGGTGCGCACGACGAGTTCATCACGTTCGCCGACGTGGTCCGGCACGTCGGCGAGAAGACCGCCGTCGACCTGTGCCGACTGACCCTGGAGGTGTACCGGCGGGGAGCCGCGCTGGCCCGGCGCAACGGCATCGTCATCGCCGACACGAAGCTCGAGTTCGGCCGGGCCCCGGACGGTACGTTGACGCTCGGCGACGAGGTACTGACCCCGGACTCGTCCCGGTTCTGGCCGGCCGAGGAGTGGCGACCGGGCGGACCGCAGTACGCGTTCGACAAGCAGTTCGTGCGCGACTGGGCGGCTGGTACCGGCTGGGACAAGCAGCCGCCCGGGCCGGAGATACCGCCCGAGGTCGTCGAGGCGAGCCGGTCCCGCTATCTCGACGTGTACCAGCGGATCACCGGCCAACGCTGGACGGACTGAACCCGGCCGCGGGCCCGGAAGCCGGCGAAGGGTCAGCTCCAGACGGCCTGCGGCTCGGCCCGGCGCTCGGCCAGTGACGTCGGCGGGTCGTACTCCCGCACGGTCTCGTACCGGGTGTTCCGCTCGACCGGCTGGAAGCCGGCGTCCCAGATCAACTGGAGCAGGTCCTCGCGGTGCATGGTGTTCGGGGTGCCGTACCCGTCCGCGTCGTGGGTGATCTTGTACTGGACCACCGAGCCGTCCAGGTCGTCCACGCCGAAGTTCAGCGACAGTTGCGCGACCGACAGCCCGTGCATGACCCAGAAGCACTTGATGTGCGGCACGTTGTCGAACAGCAGCCGGGACACCGCGAACGTCTTGAGCGAGTCGGCCGGGCTCGCCATGGTGGTACGCGCCTGCAGCCGGTTGCGTACCTTCCCGTCCGCCGAGTCGACGAAGTCGTGCTGGTACCGCAGCGGGATGAAGACCTGGAAGCCGCCGGTCTCGTCCTGCAGCTCGCGCAGCCGCAGTACGTGGTCGACCCGGTGTCGCGGTTCCTCGATATGCCCGTACAGCATCGTGCTCGGGGTTTTCAGGCCCTTGCTGTGCGCGAGCCGGTGGATGCGCGACCAGTCCTCCCAGTGGGTGGCGTGGTCGACGATGTGCTGGCGGACCTCCCAGTCGAAGATCTCGGCGCCGCCGCCGGTGAGCGACTCCAGCCCGGCGTCGATCAACTCGTCGAGGATCTCGTCCGCGGACAGGCCGGAGATCTTCTCGAACCAGTGGATCTCAGTGGCGGTGAACGCCTTGAGGTTCACGTTCGGGAGCGTCGCCTTCAGCTCGCGCAGCACCTTCGGGTAGTACTTCCACGGCAGCGTCGGGTGCAGGCCGTTGACGATGTGCAGCTCGGTGAGCTGCTCGTCCTCCATCTGCTTGGCCAGCCGGACGGCCTCGGCGATGCGCATCGTGTACGCGTCGGACTCCCCCGGCTTGCGCTGGAACGAGCAGTACGCGCAGGACGCGGAGCAGACGTTGGTGAGGTTGAGGTGCCGGTTGACGTTGAACATCACCCGGCCGCCGTTGCGCTCGGTACGCGCGTGATGCGCCAGCCGGCCGAGCCAGGCCAGCTCGTCGCAGGCGTACAACGCCTCGCCGTCGGCCTGATCGAGCCGCTCCCCGGCGTACACCTTCGCCTCGAGCTCGCGCTTGCGCCCCGCGTCCATCGCCGTCTACCTCCGCTCGGGGAGTCTCCGTACCCCTTCCGTCCGGCCCTGGGATTCCGGGTGGAGGCTCCGCAGCGAGCGTACGTCCCGCCGGATCCGGACCGGCCGGCCGCACATCCGGGGGTGACCGCCGCCGCACCGGGCCGCCCATCCGTCGCCGTCATCGCACCGAAGCACCCTGTACCAGAGCCACGTTTGCGGGCCGCACGTCAGGCCCGGCGCTTTGTCCATTTCTGCCGGCAATTTTGCATGGCTTGCGTACTCAGAGTGATAGTTTGACTGTATTCGATGACATGCTGTCAGAAGGCCAACCGACGCTGGAACCGTTTGGTGAAGCCACGTACCGTGGTCGCTGAGTCAGGCTCGGATCCCCTCTTCGATCTCCTTGATCCAAGGCGCGTCGATCCGGCCGGTGGCAGTGTGACCGATGAGAGGCGGTGGGACGGCCGGATGTCCGACTCGGCAACGGGAGCCGCACGGAACGAGCGGCGGCCGGATCGCGTTCGTGGTCCGCTCCTCACCGCGGTCAGCCTCGCCGCGGCCACCTGCCTCGCTCTCGGCAGCCCCGCGTACGCCCACCAGGCCCCCGCGGTAGCGGTGGCGTCCGCGCCGGACCCGCGTCCGCAGCCCGGCGAAGGCGTCCCCGACCAGGGCTCCCGTCCGCCGTCCTCCGGACTGCCGGCACCCGGCACCGGTACGCCCGGTGGCTCGTCGCCCGGCGGCGCCTCGATCCCCACCCTCGGCCCGCTGGCCACCCAGATCCTCAACGAGTCCCGCGCGGTCGAGGCGCTCGGCGAGCAGGTCAAGACCGCCGAGCAGGCCAAGAGCCAGGCCCACCAGCAGCTCGAGGCCACCGCCGACACGCTCCGGGAGGCGCAGCGTCAACTCGACGCGATCGCGTCCCAGACGGACAGCGCGGCCCGCGACGCGTACCAGGAAGCGGCCGCGGTGCCCAGCCCCCTGGACGACCTCCTCAAGCAGCTGAACGAGATGTCCAGCCTGGCCAGCCGCGGCCCCGACTCGCAGGCACAGCGACTGGCCACCGCGCGGGCCTACGAGGAGGCCCAGCAGCTCACCGCCGCCGCCCAGCAGTCGTACGACGACGCGAGCACCGCCGAGCAGGCCGCGCGGCAGCGGTACGACGCGCTGCGGCGCCAGTTCGGCCAGCGCTCCGGCGCGCTCACCGCGCTGCGCGCCCGCAACGAGGCGGCGGTAGCCCAGCTCAACGCCGGCCGCGACGTGTACGAGGCGTCCCTCGGCAAGCGGTACCTCAAGGAGATCGGCAACGCGGTCAAGGGCTACAAGGCCGGTCCGCAGGCGCTGGCCGCGGTGAAGTACGCGCTGGCCCAACTCGGCAAGCCGTACGTGTGGGCAGCCGAGGGTCCGGACACCTACGACTGCTCCGGACTGGTCTGGGCGTCGTACCGGTCGAGCGGCATCACGCTCCCGCGGGTGGCCGACGACCAGTACCGCGGCACTACCCCGGTCGCGTTGGACCACCTGCTCCCCGGCGACCTGATCTTCTTCGGCCCGATCCCGGGCAACTCGTACTCGATCCACCACGTCGGGATGTACCTCGGCAACGGCGAGATGATCCACGCGCCGAACCAGGGTGACGTGGTGCGGATCTCGCAGATCTGGTGGTCGGAGTTCTACGGCGCGACCCGGGTGGTGGACCCGGTCAAGGTGGACCCGACCCCGCCGCCATCGCCCAGCCCGACGCCGACCCCGTCCCCGACCGGTTCGCCGACGCCGACGCCCACACCGACCGGCTCCGGCTCACCGACGCCGACCCCGACGGGTTCCGGCTCCGGCTCACCGACTCCCAGCCCGAACCCGACCACCTCGGGCTCCGGCTCGCCATCGCCATCGACCGGCACCTCGTTGTCGCCGAGCCCGAGCGCGTCCGCCTCGGCCGCCACGACCACCCCGTAACCGCGCGCCCTGGACGGGCGACTGGAGCGGCGGTAAGTATGTGGTGACCGGTGCGGTTGGATTCCGGCAGTTCCGGGTACCGGTGGGTAGCCCGATGCCCATTCCGTGCGAGTCCGCGACCGGCGGCCGGCAAGGACGAACAGTGCGTATGGGTATGCATATGGGGATGCGTACGGGCATATGAATGGCGCGCCCGAGGGTGCCTGTCAGGCGGAGAGGCGAGATGTCCCGACCGGGTCAACGGCCGGCGCGACGCTGGTGGGCGGGCGTGGCGGTGGCCACGCTGATCGGTGCGGGGCTGGCGCTCGTACCGGGAAGCTCGACCTCCGCGGATCCGCTTCCACCGCTGCCTCTTCCGACGCTGCCGCCCCTGCCCCTGCCGTCCTTGCCGCCCCTGCCGCTGCCGTCGTTGCCGCCCCTGCCGCCGGTACTGCCCGGTCCGGTCGTACCGGCTCCGGCACCGCCGCCACCGGGCGGTGGAGGCCAGGCTCCGGGTGGCGGATCCTCCGGCGGTACGCAGGCGCCCCCGGCCACCCAGCCGGGTACCGGCGGTAGCGCCGCGTCGAGTGGCGGCTCCGCTTCGGGCGGCTCCGGCGGGCTCATCGACAACCCGGGTGCCGACCTGTACCCGAACCCGCCGTTCGACCCGGTCACCTCGGTGTACGCGGCGCGGCTGCAGGACCTGTACTCGGCCATGCACCTGGAGCGCACGCTGCGCAACCAGCTGGCGAACGTACAGAGCAGGATCGCCGGGTACGACAAGACGATCGCGCAGGGGAACCAGACCACCGCGCAGGCGCGGCAGGACACCGACGTCGCGGACGTGGTGCGCGGAGCGTACGAGCGGCACGCCTCCGGCCTGGACCTGCTGGCGCCGTTCGGCATGCGGCCGGGTGCGGAATCCTGGCTCAGCTCGGTGGGGGTGGTGCGTTCTCCCGGACTGAGCCGGGTGCGGGCAGCCGGTACCGCCAACGAGCGGCTCGCGGACGCCTCCGACACGGTCGCCCAGGCCACCGCCGAGCGAGCCGACCTCACCGCCACCCTCGCCCAGTTGCGTCGCGGCCTGCGCGGCCAGCAGGCCCGGATCGCCGCGCTGCAGCGGGGCGTCACCGGCGACGTCCAGTCGGCCCTGGGCTTCGGGGTACCGTCGTCCGGCTCACCGGCGAACTTCGGCGGCACGCTGGGCTGGCCGATCACCGGCTCGATTACCAGCGGTTTCGGCAACCGGTACGACCCGTACTACCACCGGTGGCAGCTGCACGCCGGTATCGACATCGCGGCGCCCACCGGCAGGCCGGTGTACCCGGCGGCTCCCGGTCGGGTCGTACAGGCCGGCCCGAACGGCGGGTACGGCAACTACGTGTGCATCGAGCACGGCACGTTCCGGCAGCAGCGGATGACCACCTGCTACGGCCACCTGTCCCGGATCCTGGTCCGGCCCGGTCAGTCGCTGGCCCGTACCCAGCCGCTCGGGCTGGTCGGTGCCACCGGAGCGGCCACCGGCCCGCACCTGCACTTCGAGGTACGGCTCGGCGGCCGGCCGGTCGACCCGATGCTCTGGCTCTGATCCCCCGTACGCCGTATCGCGCGCACGCCACCGGTCCGCACCAGCGCCGGGTCCGACATGTTGTCGTACCGATCGGTCAGACTCCGAGCGTGTGGGGGCGCGGGCGGTTAGGTTGATGTGCCGCTCGTGTCATACCCGCCGTGGCATGGGGTACGACCACGGCGGTGACGAGCGTTCGGTGATGTCGCGGGAGGGCCGATGGACGACCGGACGTGCATGTCCTGTGGGGAACCGGTAAGACCGGGCCTGCTGACCTGCACCCGTTGCGGCGTGGTACTCGGTACGACGGGCCGCCCACCGGGCCGCCCCGCCGACCTGCCGCCGCCACCAGCAGTGCCGGCCAGCCCACCGCCGCCGCCTGTCGAGCTGTCGCCGCAGGTCAGTGCGCCGCCGCCGCTCAGCGCCCCACCGCCGCTCAACGCCCCGCCGCCGTTCAGCGCCCCGCCGCCGGTCAGCGCCGCGCCGCACGGCGAGGGAGCCGCCGGATCGGCAGCGGCGCTCGGACCGGTGAGTCCGGCCGGAGCCGGCGTCCACCACCCGCCGGCGGCCTACCGCGGGGTCGCCTCGGTACCGTCCGCGAGCCAACCACCGGCCCCGCCGGGACCGCTGCGCCCGCCCGAGCCGGAGCCGTGGCCGGCGCCCACGCCGCCGGAGCCAGAACCGGGCCCGCGCCCCGAACCGACACCGCCACCAACACCGACCCCGCCGAGTCCGGTCCCACCGACGCCGAACCCGGACCCGTGGCCTGGGCCGACGCCCGGGCCGTCCCCCGGCCCGGCGCCATCGCCGGTACCCGGGCCGCCGCCCACTCCGGGGCCGGTACCGCCGCCGGCCGGGATCCGCGCGGTCGGGCACGCGCACCCGCCGGCCGGCGCCGGCTACCCGGGCGGTACGGCACCGGCCACGGGTCCCCGCCCTGGCCGGCCACCCGCCGCGGCGTACCCCGTCAGTCCCGGTGGTGGGCAGTCCGCGCTGGGCTATCCGGCCGGCCCACCGGCCGCCGGACCGCAGCACCGGGCGCCTCGCGGCGAGCGCGCCGACGACCGGACCGGCCGGTACGGCGGGTCGGCCAGCCCGGTGACAGCCGGCCGGACCGCACCGGAGACGACGACGTACCGCGCCGGGCAGAACTTCGGACCGGGTACCAGTCAGGGCGCCCGGTGGCCGGGGGCGGATCGGAGCGGCGGGTACGACCAGCCGGACCCGATGGAGGTCACCGGCTCGTTGACCGGTCACATCCTCGGGCCGCGCGGGGCGGTACTCGACGACGGGCCGCTGGAGGAAGCACGGAACCGATTAGCCGTGCTCGTACTCGGTGGCGCCGTACTCGTGCTGCTGATCGTCGGGATCGTGCTGGCCGTGGTGGGCGGCAACGCCGTGGACGGCATGTTCAAGTAGCCGGACCGTCGGCCGGCCGCATGTCGGCGCCATACCGCGTGAGCAGAGGCTCAACTGGTGACTGGACCGCCTGGTCGCGCCTTGGCCATCCGGCGCACCGCGTCGGCCAGTACGTCCGGCGAGGTCGCGAAGTTGAGCCGGACGTGCCCGCGGCCGACCGCACCGAAGGTGGGCCCGGAGGACAGCGCCACCCGGCCACGGTCGAGAAAACCGGCGGCCGGGTCGTCGCCCAGCCCGAGTTGGCGGCAGTCGAGCCAGGCCAGGTACGTCGCGGCCGGCGGTACGTACCCCACCTCGGGCAACCCGTCGGACAGCAGTTCGCCGAGCAGCCGGCGGTTCTCGTCCAGCCCCGCGAGTAAGGCCGCGAGCCACGGTTCCCCTTCGGTGAACGCGACCTGGCTGGCCAGTACGCCGGGCAGGCCGGCACCGAGCGACACCTCGGCCGGTACCCGCCGGAGGTCCGGTACCGCGTCCTCGCCGGCAACCAGCAGCGCGGCTTTGAGTCCGGCGAGATTCCACGCCTTCGAGGCGGAGACCGCGACCAGGGATCGGGCCGACGCGCTCGTCGGCAACGACTCGAACGGAACGTGCTCGCGGCCGGGGTACACCAGCGGCGCGTGGATCTCGTCCGCGACCACGCGCACGTCGTACCGCTCCGCGAGCTCGGCCACCGCCAGCAACTCGTCCCGCGAGTAGACCAGGCCGGTCGGGTTGTGCGGATTGCACAGCAGGTACGCCCGCGCGCCCGCCGCGAAGTCGCGCTCCAGCCGGTCCAGGTCCACCCGGTACCCGTCCACAGTGGACAGCAGTGGGCTCTCCACGATCCGCCGGCCGAGCAGACCGAGGTGGGTGAAGAACGGCGGGTACGCGGGCACGTTCATCACGATCGGGTCGCCCGGCGCGGTGACCACGTGCAGCGCCTCACTGATGCCGCGCATCACGTCCGGTACCAGCAACATCCGGGCCGGATCGGGGTTCCAGCGGTACCGCCGGGCGGCGAATGCCGCGAAGATCTCCGGCAGCGGACCTGGGGTCGCGTAGCCGGTGTCGCCGCGCTCGACCGCGGCGAGCAGAGCCGACCGGATCGGCGGAGCGAGCGGGGTGTCCATTTCGGCGACCCAGACCGGCAGCACGTCCGGGTCGTACTGCCGCCACTTCACGCTCTGCCGGGTGCGAAGTTCGTCCAGGTCGTACGCCAGCAGCGGGTTGTCCATAGGCCCATCTTCACCCCGCCACCCGGATGCCGCCGGACAGCAGGGGCCGCGCCAGCCGCCGGATGGCGATCGACACGGCGCTGAGCGCCGTAGCCTCACCGCATGGGTCCCCTGCCGCGCGAACTGTTCTGGTCCCGGCGTGACCTCGCCGGCTGCGAGCACGTCCTGCTGGACGACCGGCACGGGCTGCTGGCGCACGGCACCGCGCAGGCGGTCGATCCGGTCCCGTACACCTGCCGCTACCAGCTGGTCACGGACGAGCAGTGGGCCACCCGCCTGGTCGAGGTGGAGGCCGAGGGGGCGGGTTGGCGCCGGCACCTGCGGCTGGAACGGGCCGGCGGGCGGTGGCGGGTCACCGCGACCGAGCAGGGCCGGCTGGACGGCGCACCGCCGGGCACCGAGGACTCCGCCGCGCTGGCCGAGGCGCTCGACGTGGATCTGGGCGGCTCCCCGTTGACCAACACGCTGCCGCTGCGCCGGCTGGGCCTGGTCCGCCCCGGCGGCGGGCCAGCCACGGAACGCTCCGGAAACAGCCCGGCCGAAGACCGCCACGGGGACAGCCGCACCGAGCACCGGATTGTCGCGGCCTGGGTGCTGCTGCCGACGCTCGAGGTGGTGGCCAGCGAGCAGGCGTACACGATGCTCGGCGAAGGCCGCGTCCGGTACGCCTCGGGCACGTTCAGCGCGGACCTGGAACTGGACACCGACGGGTACGTCCGGCGATACCCCGGACTGGCCGAGCGGGTCGGTTAGGGCCAGCGACCAGCGGCGATGAGTCGCGCATACCGGCGCTGCCGCCACCGGCCGTACCGCAGCACCAGCCCGACACCGCGGACGGCGAGCCGGGGCGCCGCGGCGAGCAGTCGTACCTGGCCGCCTCGCCAGCGCGGGACGGCGCGCACCGGCCGGGGCCGGTCGAGAGTACGCAGCACCACAGCCGCGACCTCCTCCGGCCGCAGCAGCTGCCCGGTGAACGAGGCGGCCGCGGTGGGATCGTCGAGCCGGTCGTGCAGCATCGGCGTCCACATGCCGTCCGGGCAGACGCAGGAGATGTCCACGCCGTCGACGCCATCGGTACGCAGGTCAGCCAGCATGCCGACGCTGAACGCGAGTACCGCGTGCTTGCTCGCCGCGTACACGGTCTCGCCGGGCGCCGGCACCAGACCGGCCAGCGACGCGATGTTCACGACGTGACCGCGGTTGTTCGGCACCATCGTGGCGAGCGCGGCCATCGTGCCGTTCATCGTGCCGAGCGCGTTGATCTCCAGCACCGCGCGGCGGGTCGCGGCGTCCTGCCGCCACGCCGGCCCGGTGACGAGAATGCCCGCGTTGTTCACCCATACCCGCAGGTCCCCGGTGTCCTGCGCGACCGCGCGGCAGGCCGGCTCGTCCCGTACGTCCAGCGTGGACGCCCGGCCGCCGATCCGGTCGGCCACCGCCTGCGCCGCCGCGCCGTCGATGTCGGTGCAGTGCACGGTGTACCCGCGGGAAGCGAGCGCGGTCGCGATCGCCGCACCGAGACCGCCGCCGGCACCGGTGACGACCGCGGCACCGGTGGCGCGGACCGGTCGGCTCACTGTTCCGCCTGCGTCCACCGGCCCGGCTGCGATCGGTTCTCCCACTTGGTGGACAGTGCGATCGTGGTCCTGGTGCGGGCGACCCCGGCCACCCGGTTCACCCGCGCGATCAGGTGCTCCAGCTCGCTGATGTCGCCGACCCGCACCTTGATGAGAAACGACTCCTCGCCGGCGAGGTAGTAGCACGACTCGATCTCGGGCAGCTCGTACAGCGCCCGGGTGATGTCGTCGGTCTCACTTCCGTCGCTCTGCAGCAGCCCGATCAGTGCGGTGACGCCCAACCCGATCGTGTCGGGGTCCACGACCGTGCGGTAACCGAGGATGACGCCGGTCGTCTCGAGCTTGCCGACCCGGTCGTGTACGGCCGGTGCGGACAGTCCGATCTGCCGGCCCAGTTCCGCGTACGACATCCGAGCGTTCGTGCGGAGCAACTCCACGATCCGCTGATCGACGGCGTCCACGGTGAACCTCCGCATGTATCGGATAGCTACAGCGTGTAATGATCTCGGTGCTCCCACTGGACCTTAACCACCCCACTCCGGCGCCCGGCGCAGGGGCCGACGCAATCACGCATCGTGTGGTGTTCGCCCATATCCGGGACGGCTGGGTACGAGAGTGCTGTAATGGGTGAGGGGACCAAGGTACGCAAGGTAAGCAAGGGGGGATCGTGGAAACTGGCGATCGACTGCTCACTCCGGGTGAGGTAGCCGCGCTGTTCCGGGTCGATCCGAAGACCGTGACGCGTTGGGCGGCTGCTGGCCGAATTGGCAGCATCCGTACGCCGGGCGGCCACCGGCGATTTCGGGAGTCGGAAGTTCGGCAGCTTTTGGACGGCGAAGAGGAGCACGTGCGCGGCGAGGAACAACGGGCACTGCGCTAGCCGCAGTGGTCGGCCGTGCCAACCGGGGGGTGACGCGAGCGTGAGAGTCCTGGCGGTCGAGCCGGTAGTGGCGCCGGCCGCCAGGACGTTCCCGGCCGGTTCGTAGAACCAGTTCGGGCGCGCACAACTCGACACCGGTGCCGACGCCCTCACGGCGGCACCGGTGTCGCACTCGTCATGCGGGGCGGCGCCACCCTACCGCCGGCCGTCGGTGACACTGGGCTCGTGCGTACACCGTGGATTGTCGGGGTGTCCGGTGCGTCCGGAACGCCCTACGCCCGTGCCGTCCTCGGCGCCCTGCTGGACGCCGGGGAATCGGTTGACGTGCTGGTGTCCCGGGCTGCCCGGCTGACCATCCTGGACGAGACCGGGGTGGCCGTCCGGGACGCGCACGCCGTCGCCGACCTGTCCGAGTGGCTCGGCCGGGACGTGTCCCGGTGCGACCTGCGGTACTGGCCGGTCGGCGATCTGTCCGCCGGACCGAGCAGCGGGTCGTACCTGGTGCGCGGCATGGTCGTGGTGCCGGCCAGTACGGCCGCGTGCGCCGGGATCGCGCTCGGCCTGTCCAAGGACCTGCTGCAGCGTGCCGCGGACGTGAACCTCAAGGAGCGGCGGCCGGTGGTCGTGGTACCGCGGGAGACCCCGGTATCCCGCAGCCACCTGCAGCATCTCCTGACCTTGCACGACGCGGGCGCGGTGGTGTTGCCGGCGAGCCCGGCCTTCTACGCCGGGGCGAAGGACGTCGACCAGCTCGTCGACTTCGTCGCGGGCAAGATCCTGGACGCGATCGACGTGCCGCACACGCTGTACCAGCGCTGGGCCGGCGAGTTGGGCGCCGCTCGCTCCACGAGTGAATCGGGCACCGGCGAATCTGGCAGGGGCCAACCAGGCACGGCCGGAGCAGGCACGGATGAACCGGGCGCCGACGAACCGGACGGCCCCGGAGCGCCGTAACTTCCGGTGGACGAATCGGGCAACCGACGGCCGCCGAGTGGTTGATCAACGTCGATATACCGACCCCCTGTTAGTGGCGCCGGCATGAGACGATCGGCCCAATGAGTAACAGCGAAGCCCCGGACAGCCGGCGCTCCCGTCGTGAGGGGCAGACCGGCTACGAGGTCCTGTGCCCGGCCTGCGGCGGCTGGGGACATCTGTGGGTTCGCCGGGCCGCCTCCTGGCGGCACTGTGCTGATCGACTGAGCACCACGGAGACCCGCAAGGCCTGCACCGCGTGCGTGGGCACCGGATCGATCGGCACCGTTCACCGGCGCTGATCCACCGGGTCCGCGATCACCCGACGCTCCGCGTCGGCGCGCTCCGCGATCCTCGACCGCGGGCACCTGCCCCGCTCACGCCTGCCCTGCTCAGACCCGCGCAGTCACACCGGCCGGCGAACCCCCAGTTGGTTATCGCTCGATCGGACCGTCGTCCGGATCGGTTGTCCCCTACAGCTCGATCGGACCGTCGTCCGGGTCGTCTGTCCAGCTGTCCATCGGCCCGTCCACTCCCGGCTCGTAGTCCCCCGGCGACACGATGGACGGTACGGCTGACCAGGAATTGACCCGCGCCAGCGGCCAGGACGATTCGTTCGCGGCGCCCAGTCCCCCGCCCCCGAAACCTGAGGCCGTGGTGATCGGCTCCATGACCAGTCCCCTCCCGGATGTTTGTCCGACAGCATCCATCGGACACCCTCGACCTACCCGTTGACCCGGAGCCCAAACCGCCACGTCGGGGTTTCAGCCGGCGACAGCACCGTCGCGAACGGGCTCCGCGGCCAGTCGGTCGCCAATGACCCGTACTGCTCTGCTCGCGAAATGTCACGCATGGTACGTCCCGAGCGACATCCACCAGCGTGCGCGTAAAGATTCCGGTGGCACAACTACTATGTCGCCGAATTTTCGGGCTGGCGGGAAAATCGCGGAACTTACGGGTGCAGATTCTGCAACAGAAGTAGATCGGCGAGGGCGAAGACGAACAGAGCGATGCCGACCACGCCGTTGGCGGTGAAGAACGCCCGGTTGACCCGGGACAGGTCGTCCGGGCGTACGACGATGTGCTCGTAGGCGAACGCGACCGCGGTGAGCGCCAGACCGACCCACCACAGCCAGCCGCAGGCCGACCAGCGCGCCGAACCAGACGAACAGCGCGAACGTCACCACGTGCGCGACGGTCGAGGTGCGCAGCGCGGCGGCGACGCCGAACCGCGCCGGCACGCGAGCGCACCCCGATCTGCCGGTCGACCTCCACGTCCTGGCAGGCGTAGATGAGGTCGAAGCCGCCGATCCACAGCCCGACCGCCAGCGCCGAGCACCCACGCCGGCCCGGAGCCGCGAAGGTGCCGGTCACCGCGAGCCAGGCGCCCGACCGGCGCCGACCGCCTGCGCCAGCGCCGAGGAACGCGTGCGGGAAGTCGGTGAACCGCTTCGCGTACGGGTAGATGACCAGCGGGAACACGGCGAGCGGCGGCGAGCACCAGGCACAGCGGGTTGAGCAGCGCGGCCGCGACGAGGAACACCACCAGCGCGACGACCGCGCCGGTCCAGGCCGTCCGCACGCTCACCGCGCCGGTGACCAGTTCGCGGTTCGCGGTACGCGGGTTCTGCGCGTCGATGTGCCGGTCGATGATCCGGTTCGCGGCCATCGCGAACGTCCGCCCGGACGACCATCGCGACCGTGATCAGCAGCAGGTCGACCCAGTGCACCCGGCCGCCGTGCAGTCGCATCGCGGACCAGCGCGGAGAGGTACGCGAACGGCAGCGCGAAGACCGAGTGCTCGATCGCGACCAGCCGCAGGAACGCCTTGACCGGTTCGCGCCGGGTGCGGTGGCCAGGTCGGCGTCGGCCGGCGGTCACAGCCCGTACTCCTTCCACCGCTTGTCGACCAGGGCGACGATCTCGGGACGTCATCGTCGCCTCGTCCGGCCAGCCCCGGGTGTAGCCCTCGGTGGGCAGCTTGCGGGTGGCGTCGATGCCCGCCTTGCCGCCCCAGAACTGCTGGTACGACGCGTGGTCGAGGTGGTCGACCGGCCGCTGGTGAGCAGCAGGTCGTGGGCGTAGTCGACGTTGCCGAACGCGCGGAACGCCACCTCGCGGTAGTCGTGCACGTCGCAGTCGTCGTCGACCACCACGATCAGCTTGGTCAGCGACAGCAGGTGCGGCGCCCCAGACCGCGTTCATCACCTTCTGCGCGTGCTTCGGGTAGCGCTTGCGGATCGAGACGATCACGCAGTTGTGGAAGACGCCCGGCTGCCGGCATGTCGTAGTCGACGATGTCCGGGATCAGCAGCTTGAGCAGCGGCAGGAAGATCCGCTCGGTGGCCTTGCCCAGACCGTGCGTCCTCCTGCGGCGGCTTGGACGTGATGATCGAGTGGTAGACCGGGTCGCTGCTGCGTGGTCATGCACTCGATGTGCAGCACCGGGAACGGCTCGACCGGGGTGTAGAAGCCGGTGTGGTCGCCGAACGGCCCCTCCGGCGTGCCGCTCGCCCGGCTCGAGGTAGCCCTCCAGCACGATCTGCGCGTGCGCCGGCACCTGCAGCGGCACGGTCAGGCAGTCGACCATCTCGACCCGCTCGCCGCGCAGGAAGCCGGCGAACAGGTACTCGTCGATGTCGCCGGGCAGCGGCGCGCTGGCCGCGTAGCTGACCACCGGGTCGCAGCCGATCGCGATCGCCACCGGCAGCCGCTGCGCCGAGCCGCTCGGCGACCGCGTGGTGCGCGGTGGAGTCCTTGTGGATCTGCCAGTGCATGCCGAGCGTGTTCGCTCGAGTGCTGCTGCAGCCGGTAGAGGCCGAGGTTGCGCTTGCCGGTCTCCGGGTGCTTGGTGTGGGTCAGCCCGTAGTTGTGGAAGACGCCGCCGTCGCCGGGCCAGACCTGCAGGCCGGGCAGCCGGTTCGAGGTCGACCTCGTCGCCCTTGTAGCACCACCTCCTGGCAGGGCGCGCTCTTCACCTTCTTCGGCGGTACCGACTTGAGCTGCATCACCTTGCCGAGGCCCTCGCGGATGCCGGACCAGCCGACCGGCAGCTCCGGCTTGACCAGCGCGCCGATCCGGTCGCCGATCTCGTCGAGCGAGTCGACGCCGAGCGCCATCGCCATCCGGCGCTCGGTGCCGAACAGGTTGATCGCGACCGGCATGTCGCCGCGGGTCGGCCGCTCGAAGAGCAGCGCCGGGCCGCCGGCCCGCACCGTGCGGGTGACGATCTCGCTGATCTCCAGCGTCGGGTCGACCGGCACGGTCACCCGGCGCAGCTCACCGGCCCTCTCGAGGGCGACAGGAAGGCCTTCAATCGGGGTACGGGAATCCGCGCGTCACACTCGCCAGTATCCCTGGCCGACCCGGCGACCCGTCCGCCCGGGATCACCCGCCGCGTCGCGGGGCCACCGGCGGCGGGCGGTCAGCTGACGCCGGCGTAGGAGTGCAGGCCCTCGAAGAACAGGTTCACGCCGAACAGGTTCATCAGCATGGTGACGAAGCCGAGCACCGCGATCCAGGTCGCCGCGGTACCGGCGCTTGACGCTCGGCGTGGCCCGGGCGTGCAGGTAGCCGGCGTAGACCACCCAGGAGATGAACGCCCAGATCTCCTTCGGGTCCCAGCCCCAGTACCGGCCCCAGGCCGCCTCGGCCCAGATCGCGCCCGCAGATCACGCGCGAACGTACCAGATCGGGAACGCGAACGCGTGCAGGCGGAAGGTCGAGCCGCTCCAGCGCCGGCCGCGCCGGCAGCCGCGCGCCCAGCGTGTACGGGAACCGCAGCGGTCGCTTGCGCGCTCCGGTCGTACCCGGTCCGGATCAGGAACAGCGCGGCCGGCACGAAGCCGAGCAGGAAGATGCCGGAGGCCAGGACGATCGCCGAGGTCACGTGGATCGACGAACCAGTACGAGTTCAGCGCCGGCACCAGCGGGCCGACCGGCGTGTACAGCCGATCAGCCCGCCGACGCCGAGCAGCACCACCAGCGGCGAGCGTCACGAACAGGCCGAGCGTGCCGGACCGCCGGGCCGGCGCGACCAGCGAGCGCCAGCCAGGCCGGCCGACGCCGACGAGGCGTCACGCGACAGCATGAACTCGTACATGTTGCCCCAGGGCATCCGGCTCGGCGGCGATGCCGCGGGTGACCAGGGCGCCGAGGTGCGCGAGCGACGGCGAGCAGGTTGACCCCGACCGCGATCCGCCCGACCAGCGCGGCCCGACCCGGGTCGAGTCCGACCCCCGAACCCGGCCGCCAGCGCTCGGACCGGCCGGGCTCACCGGCGCCGCCGGACCGACAGCCGCGCCTGCGCCCACCGTCGCGGCGGCCAGCTCGCGGCGCGGCGGCCGCTCGGCGATCCGGGCCGCCAGACCCTGCCGACCGAAGGCGTACTCGAGCGGCGTAGCAGACCATCGCGACCAGGTAGGCCAGCACCGCGACCACCAGCAGCTGGTCGGACAACGCCCGCCATCACGCGGCCTCTCGTCCTTCCCCCGGCTGTGCCGCCCCTGCCGCTTGACCAGCCGCGCGAACTCCGCGGCGAAACCCGGGGTAGTCGGTGCGCGGCCAGCCCACCGGCCGACCACGTCCACGGTACCGCCGCGTCGTCGGCCCCGGTCCCGTCGCCGACGGTCCCGCGGCGACCGGTCGGCGCCGGACCACCGGAACCAGACCCGGCGGCGGCGCCCGGACAGCGACAGCATCAGGCCGAGCGAGCAGCAGCACCGCGCCGCCCAGCACGATCGGCTGGCCCGGGTCGTGCCGGACCGACACGGTGAGCGCACGGCCGGGTGCCGAGGAACTCCACGCGTCGTGCCGTCGTCCAGCGTCCAGCGTCTCGCCCGGGCTGCAGCAGCTTGCGGCTTGCCCGCCGACCTGCTTGAGCTTGCCGGCGTCGATCTGGGCGCGGTCCAGCGAGTAGACCGAGCGCGGGATGCCGGCGTCCAGGCCGAGATTGCCGCGGTAGCGCGGTCAGGAACAGCGCCGGGTCCCGCTCGGCCGGGAAGACCGAGCCGTGGCCGCCGCTCGGTCCGGCACGGTCGGGCAGGTAGACGCCCTCGAAGCCGACCTGCAGCGTTCTCGTCGCGCCGCCGGTCTTCGGGTCGATGTTGACGTCCGGGAAGATCGCGACGCCCTCGCTGGTCAGCATCGCCGTCGGTCGGCAGGAACGGGACGACGCTCGGTCTGCTGCGTGCCCGAACCGGTCGGTGTAGCGCAGCACCGGCGCGTAGCCGTGGCCGAGCAGGTAGACGTTGGCGCCGGGCAGCCGCAGCGGGTCGTTGACCTGCAGCCGGTCCCCCGGCTGCGCCGTCGCCGCTGGTCGCGGCGTCCGCGTCGAGTACCGGATGTCGCCGCGGAACGACTCGCGGCTGGCCGTTGTCCAGGAAGCCGCGGCTGGAAGTCGGTCAGCTGCAGGCAGAACGGCGGCAGGTCGGCCGGCGTGACCCGGGGGCCGAGCGCGGACTCGTCGTACTGCTGCAGGGTGTTGCAGAACGCCCGTGTCGGCGCCCTGCACGAGCAGCCGGTTGCCGTGCCAGCCGTACCAGGAGCCGAGCGCGACCCCGATCAGCAGCGCCGAGCAGCGCGAAGTGGAACAGCAGGTTGCCGGTCTCCTTGAGGTAGCCCTTCTCGGCGCTGACCGTCCACGCCGTCGTCCCGCGACCGGACGCACGGTGCGCCAGCGCCGGCGGCGCAGCGTCGGCCACGGATCCGCTCGGCCAGTGCGGCCGGCTCCCCGGCCGTGTCGAGGCTCGCGTGCTGCGGCAGCCGGTCCAGCCGCTGCGGCGCCTCCGGCGGTACGGCGGGCAGCGCCCGCACGTGGTCGCGAGCCGCGGCACCACGCAGCCGACCAGCGAGGTGAACAGCAGCAGGTAGATCGCGCGCGAACCAGGGCGAGGCGTACACGTCGAAGAGGCCGAGCCGGTCCAGCACCGGCGCCAGTCGCGGATGCTCCGCGGAGTACCGGCTGACGTTCTCCGGGTTGACGTTCGCCTGCGGCAGCACCGAGCCCGGGATCGCCGCGACGGCGAGCAGGAAGAGCAGCACCAGCGCGGTACGCATGCTGGTGAGCTGCCGCCAGCGAGTTGCGCAGCAGTGCCGGCACCACCCGGTCGGGACGGCGGCGCGGCGGGGCGGCGGCATCCGGTCGCCTCGCCGACTCGCCGCCGCGCCGGGCCGGTCGGCCGGCCGCCGGTCGTCGACGGTCGACATCAGATGCCCACCTGACCCGGGCCGACGGTGGTCCGCAGCCAGATCAGGAAGTCCGTCCCAGCCGCCGGTGACCAGCGCCAGCCCGACCAGGATGAGCAGCAGCGCCGCCGATCCGGGTGACCCACCGGCTGTTGCGGCGGACCGCCCCGAAGACCCCGAGCAGCCGGCGGAAGACCAGCCCGAAGAGCACGAACGGCACCCCGAGCCCGAGGCAGTACGCCAGCGCGAGCACCACCGCCCGGTCGGTCTGCGCCGCTGTGCCGTGGCCAGCCCGAGCACCGCGCCGAGCGTCGGGCCGATGCACGGCATCCAGGACAGCGCGAAGACGCGCGCCGAAGACCGGCGCGCCGAGCCAGCCCGGCGGCCGGCAGCTTGTGGATCCGCAACTCCCGCTGCAGCCCGGGCACCAGCCCGCGGAACGCCAGGCCGAGCACGATGATCAGGACGCCGACCACGATCTCGAGCGCGCGCTGGTGGGTCAGCAGCGCCCGACCGATGCTGGCGACGAGGATCGCGAGCAGCGTGAAGACGACGGTGAAGCCGAGCGACGAACAGCACGGCGCCCGGCGAGCACCCGGCCCCGCACCCGTCGCCGGGCCCGGGTGGCGACGGCTGTACGTCGTCGCCGCCGCCGCCGGTCGGGTCAGGCGCGGAGTCCCGCGCCGGCGTCGAGGTCGGCGCCGGCCAGCCCGGTCACGTACGACAGGTAGCCGGGCACCAGCGGCAGCACGCACGGCGACAGGAAGCTGACCAGCCCGGCGAGCGCGGCCGACCGCGATGGCCAGCAGCAGCGGGCCGCTGCCGGCGACGTCGGCGAACGTCTCGCCCATCAGGCCGCGTCCGGTCGATGGTGCCGAGCCACGTCAGTCCCCTCCGCGGCGAGCTCGCTCACCATCGGCTGGAGCTCGTCGAACAGCACCGGCTTGCGGAGCACCGCGGCGATCCGGCCCTGCCGGTCGATGATCAGCGTGGCCGGGATGGCGTTCTGCGGCACGTCGAACTCCAGCGCCACCTTGCCGGCCGGGTCGTACAGGCTCGGGATAGGTCACCCGACGGCGCTGCGAACGCCTGGCCGCGTCCCGGTCGTCCCTGCGTGTTGACGCCCGAGGAAGCTGACGCCCTGTGCCCTTGGTCGTCTGGTACGTCTGCTCCAGGTCGTCCGCCTCGGCCCGGCACGGCGCGCACCAGGAGCCCCAGAAGTTGACCACCACGACCTTGCCGCGGTCGTGAGCGAGTCGTAGAACTGCGTCCGTCGAGCAGCTTGCCGCTGACCGCCGGAGCGGCCCGGCGCTCGCCGGGCTGGTACTCGATGACCGTGCCGTCGCCGGCCACCACCCGCTGCTGGCCGGCGGCCGTCTGGTCGACCGCGTTCTTGCCGGTCGACAGCCGGCCAGCGCGGCGGCCAGCGCCAGCGACGGCACAGCGGACCGGCCCGACGCATCAGGCGCCCCTTGGCCGGTCCGCGCGTCGGGCGACATGGCGACCAGGTGCGCGGCCGGCTCGGAGTAGCCGATGCCGACGACCTTGGCGCCCTCGAAGTGGAACGAGGTGAGGCTGGCCAGCGCCGCACTGGCCGCCGGCGCGGGTCGTGCCAGAGGCGCTTGTGCTCGACGTACCGGCGCAGCGTCCAGATCGGCAGCTGGTGCGAGACGCAGACCGCCTCGTGCCCCTCGGCCGCTACCCGGGCCGCCTGCACGGCGGCGAACATCCGCGGCGCGATCGCCAGGTACGCCTCGCCCCAGGACGGGGTGAACGGGTCGCGCAGCACCCACCAGTTCCGCGGGTTGCGCAGCGCGCCGTCGCCGACCGACACCTCTTGCCCTCGAAGAAGTTGAGCGCTCTCGATCAGCCGGTCGTCGGTCGCGATCGTCCAGCCCGAACTGGGCGGCGATCGGCTCGGCGGTCTCCTGTGCGCGCTCCAGCGGGCTCGCCACCACGTACGTGATGTCCCGGTCGGCGACCTCGGCGGCGCCGCCTTGGCCATCTGCACGCCCAGCTCGGAGAGGTGGAAGCCGGGCAGCCGGCCGTACAGGATCTTGCTCGGGGTTGTGGACCTCGCCGTGCCGCAGCACGTGCACGATCGTCGTGCTCGCTGTGCTCACAGCGCTCCCGCCTCGTCGGTCGAGCCCTCCGCCGCCGCTCGGGCGGCGGCGGCAGTGCGTCGGCGATGCTGCTCCAGCGCGGCGTCGTCGAGCGCCGCCGACACGAACCACGACTCGAACGCGCTCGGCGGCAGGTAGACCCCGCCGGCCAGCATCGCGTGGAAGAACGCCTTGAACGCGGCGGCGTCCTGGGTCTTCGCCGCGTCGTAGTCGGCGACGTCGGCGTCGGTGAAGAAGATGCGAGAACATGTTGCCGGCGGACGACAGCCGGTGCGGCACCCCGGCCGCGGTCAGCGCGTCGGAGGCGAGCGCGCCGCACCGTCGCCGCAGCTCGTCCAGGTGCGCGTAGACCTCGTCGGCCAGCCGCAGCGTGGCCAGCCCGGCGGCGCAGGCCAGCGGGTTACCGGACAGCGTGCCGGCCTGGTAGACCGGTCCGGCCGGGGCCAGCCTGGACATGATCTCGGCGCGGCCGCCGAACGCCGCCGCCGGCAGCCCGCCGCCCATCACCTTGCCGAAGGTGAACAGGTCGGCGTCGACCGGTTCGAGCCGCGCCCAGCCGCCGCGGGCGACCCGGAAGCCGGTCATCACCTCGTCCACGATGAGCAGCGCGCCGTGCGCGGTGGCAGAGCTCGGCGAGCCGGGCGTTGAAGCCGTCGCGCGGCGCGATCACGCCCATGTTGCCGGCCGCCGCCTCGGTGATCACGGCGGCGATCTCGTCCGGGTACGCGGCGAAAGCCGCCTCGACCGCCGCGACGTCGTTGTACGGCAGCACGATCGTCTCCGCCGCCGCCGCACCGGTGACCCCGGGGGTGTCCGGTACGCGGTACGACCGGACCGGCGGCCGCGGCGAGCGTGGCCACCCCGGAGCCGGCCGCGGCGAGCAGCGCGTCGACGTGACCGTGGTAGCAGCCGGCGAACTTGACGATCTTGGTGCGACCGGTGGACCCCCGGGCCAGCCGGATCGCGGTCATCGTCGCCTCGGTGCCGGAGTTGACCAGGCGCACCTGCTCCACCGGCGTACGCCCGACGATCTCCTCGGCCAGCTCGACCTCGCCCGGGGTCGGCGTGCCGAAGCTGGTGCCCCGGCTCGCGGCCTCGGTGACCGCGGCGACCATCTCCGGGTGGGCGTGACCGAGGATCAGCGGGCCCCAGGAGCAGACCAGGTCGACATACCGCCGGCCGTCGGCGTCGAACAGCCACGGCCCCTCGCCGCGGACCATGAACCTGGGCGTGCCGCCGACGGCGCGGAACGCACGCACGGGGGAGTTGACCCCGCCCGGCACGACGGCGCGGGCGCGGTCGAACAGGGCTTGGGAGGCCGGGGCGTCATAGGGGTGACCCGCGACCGGGTTAGGCATGCTCACAACGCGGCCATTGTCGCAGGCCGCCGAGCGGAACCGTCATCGCCCCGGCGAGCGGGTCGGGCGCGTCACCCGGCACCCGCACGGTGCCGGTACGGCGCCGGTACGGTTGCCGCCGGCAGGCCGAGTCAGTCGGCGCTGAAGTCGAACTC
Source organism: uncultured Actinomycetota bacterium (assembly GCA_963742715.1). Lineage (GTDB taxonomy): Bacteria > Actinomycetota > Actinomycetes > Mycobacteriales > Micromonosporaceae > CAVUMR01. Next base: position 649,790 of record CAVUMR010000001.1, read on the forward strand.
GCCGCTCCTGACCCCGGCCACGAACGCGGCCCACTCGGCCGCGTCGTACACGATCACCGGGCCGGTCGGTTGGCGGCTGTGCCGCAGCGCGACCCGGCCGGTCCCGTCGGCCAGCGGGCCGACCTCGACGCAGTTCCCGCCGCCGCCGTCACTGCGGCTGCTGGTGCGCCACCGGACCAGCTCAACAATCGCTGGTGACAAGACGCCGTCCCGACCGATCACCTGCATCGTCAAGCCTCCCCATCGCCGCCGCGATCAACGCGGCGGACTCCTCCGGACCTACGCTCGCCGCGGCCAGCAGCTCCCAGGCGCGGTGAAACCGCTCAATGCCGGTCGACTCGAGGTACACCGAGCTGCCGGGCGTCTCCGCGTACGCCACCTGGGGGTACGGGTCGGACATCGTGAACAGCCGGAAGGCGCCCTCGTGGCAGGCGTGCGCACCGGCCCGGAACGGAAGTACCCGCAGGTCGACGGTCGGTCGTTCGGCGAGGCTCACCAGGTGCCGCAGTTGCCCGCCCATCACCGCCGGGCCGCCGACCGTCCGGCAGAGCACCGCCTCGTCCAGGATCACCAGCAGCCGCGGCGGGGGCTCGGCGTCGAGCACCCGCTGCCGGCGCAGCCGGAACTCCACGAACCGGTTGACCTGATCGGCCGGGGCCTGCGGGTCCTTGGCGCGGATGATGTGCCGGGCGTACTCCTCGGTCTGGCACAGACCCGGCAGCACCAGCGGGTCGAACGAGCGGATCTCCACCGACTGGGCCTCGAGCCACGGGTAGTCGAGGAACCAGTCCGCGACCACTCCGGCGTACCGGTCCCACCAGCCCTTGGTCCACACGTCCCGGCTCAGCCGCTCCAACGCGGTACGGCTGGCGCGGTCGTCCACGCCGTACAGGTTGAGCAGCGCGAGTACGTCCGGCACCCGGACCGGTACCAGACCGGCCTCGAACCGGCTCACCGTGGACGGGTCGCGCTGCAGGTAGTCGCCGGCTTCCCGCAGGGTGAGCCGGGCGGTTTCCCGGGCCTGACGCAGTCGCTGACCGAGCCAGCGCGCACGCAGGGTCGGTATCCGCTTGTCCGCCACGGTCGCCTCTTTCCGGTGCCGTCGATCTACCGCTATACACGGATGCCGCAGCCGAATGGTTCGCTCCCGCAACCCGCCACCGCGGAAATATTGCCCACCGGACGGGCTCCTCCCCGGCCGGCACCGGATGGTCACCCGCCGACGCCGGATGGTGACCAGCCGACGCCGGATGGTGACCCGACGGCGCGGGACAGCGTCACCGGGCAGGGGCAATATGACCGATGGCCGAAGGATGCTTGCGCTCCGGGCGGCAATCTGAAACTTTCCTTCTGCGCGGTCTCGACTCAGTCCGGAGACGGCCGCGCCATCGGCACCGGAGGTTCACCCCCATGCGCGTTACCTGGACCAGGTCCCTGGCCGTCCTCGCCGCGGCCGCCTGCGCCGGAGCGGTCGCGGTCGGCCCGACCGGCGGTGGTCCGGCCGCGGCGGCACCCGGCACCGACCCCGCCCGGGTGGCGGGTACGACATCCTGCGCCCCGGCACCGGACACCCCCAAGCGCCAGTTCCGGGCCATGTGGATCGCCAGCGTGGTCAACATCGACTGGCCCAGCCGTACCGGCCTGCCCGTCGCCGAGCAGCAGGCCGAGTACCTGCACTGGCTCGACGTGGCCCGCTCGCGCAACCTCAACGCGGTGGTGGTGCAGATCCGGCCGACCGCGGACGCGTTCTGGCCGTCGCCGTACGAGCCGTGGTCGCAGTACCTGACCGGCGTCCAGGGCCAGGACCCCGGGTACGACCCGCTGGCCTTCGCGGTGACCGAGGCGCACAAGCGGAACCTCGAGTTCCACGCCTGGTTCAACCCGTACCGGGTGAGCATGCAGGACGATCCGAGCAAGCTCATCCCGTCGCATCCGGCCCGCGTACACCCGGACTGGGTGCAGGCGTACGGCGGGAAGCTGTACTACGACCCGGGCGTGCCGGCGGTACGCGCGTTCGTCGAGGACGCGATGCTCGACGCGATCACCCGGTACGACATCGACGGCGTGCACTTCGACGACTACTTCTACCCGTACCCGGTGGGTACCGAGCAGTTCCCGGACGACGCCACGTTCGCGCGGTACGGCGGCGGCTTCACCGACAAGCTCGACTGGCGCCGGCACAACATCGACGCGCTGGTACACGAGTTGTCCCAGCGGATGCACGCGGCCAAGCCGTGGCTGAAGTTCGGCATCAGCCCGTTCGGCGTGTGGCGGAACAAGGCCACCGACCCGACCGGCTCGGACACCACGGCCGGCGTGCAGACCTACGACGACCTGGGCGCGGACACCCGCAAGTGGGTACGCGAGCAGTGGCTCGACTACATCAACCCGCAGGTGTACTGGGCGCTCGGCTTCGAACCCGCGGCCTACGACGTGATCGTGCCGTGGTGGTCGGACACCGTGGCCGGTACCCACGTGCAGCTCTACATCGGCGAGGCCACGTACAAGCAGGGCACCTCGACCCAGTCCCCCGGCTGGATGGTGCCCACCGAGATCGCCGACCACCTGGCCTTCGACCAGCGGTATCCGCAGGTCGACGGCAACGTGTACTTCAGCGCCAAGGACGTACTGGCGGACCGGCTCGGCAACATGACCGAGGTGGTCAACCGGTACTACACGCATCCGGCCCTGGTACCGGCCGCACCGCACCTGGGCGGCAGGGCGCCGCTGCTGCCGCTCATCACCCACGCCGGCCGGGAAGCCGACGGCGTACACCTGAACTGGTTCAGCGCGACCGGCGGCGGTGTGTTCGGCAAGCCCGCGTCCTACGCGGTGTACCGGTTCGACGGCACGCACGTCGACCGGTGCGGGCTGGCCGACGGCAGCCACCTGGTGGCGACCCAGCGCCGAGCGGGCAACGGCAGCCAGTCGTACACCGACCCCACCGCCGTGCCCGGCCAGACCTACACGTACGTGGTCACCGCGCTGGACCGGCTGGCCACCGAGAGCCTGCCCAGCCCCGGCCGGACGGTACGCGGCTGACCCGCCTGTCTCGCTGACAAGTCCGCCCGCGCTGAACCGCCGGCATCCCGGCGGTTCAGCGCGGATCGGTCAGTGCGGCGTTGGCCGCGGCGGTCGGATCCGTGGACTGGTCCGACGGAGGGTCGATCGCCGGGCGCGGCCGGGGATACCGGGCCGGTCCGGTGTAGTCGTCCACCCACACCAGCGTCTCGTCGAACCGCTGGCTCAGCGGTCCGGCCGCCACCCCGCTGGAGCCGGCGGCGAGGTCGGGATGCTCGATGGCGAGCCCGGCCCGTACCGCCTCGTCCAGCGACATCGTCGACCCCTCGGCGTACCTGGCGTCGAACGCCGCGTCGCCGAGCCCCTCCCGGACCTTGGCCTGCTGGCCGGCGAAGAACTCGCCGTACAGAGCGAGTGAGGCGTGCAGCTGACGCTGCGCGGTCTCCGCCGCCCCGAACAGCCGGGCCGCACCGGGCAGGTCCCCACCGAGCGCGCAGCGCACCGCGACGCCGTACAGCGCCTGCACCGCGCGGCAGTGGAAGCCGTGCCGGTACCGCGACCGCAGCGCCACGACCAGGTGCTCGTGCGCGGCCACCAGGTCACCACGGGCCAGTGCGACCACCCCGAGCAGGAAGTCCACCGTCCGCTGCCCACGTACCGCCGGCCGCTGCGTCTCCAGCGGTCGGGCGCCGGCGAGCAGGTCCGACGCGCCGGCGTGGTCGCCGCCGCGCCACTGCAGCAGGGCCAGGCAGTACACCGCGGGCAGCGCGTCGGCGCTGACCCCGGCGCTGTCCGCCTCGGCGATGGTCCGCCGGCACAACGCCTCGGCCGAGTCGTCCTCGCCCAGCGCGAGCAGCGCCAGACCGCGGCCGGCCATGATGCGCGCGACCAGGGCATGGTCGCCGGAGCGACGACCGGTCACCTCGGCCCGCTGGGAGAACCGCAGCTCCTCGCCGTACTCACGGTCGGCCGCGGCGAGCTGCGAGTGCACCTGGTACGCCTGCGCCAGTTCGACATCCGGCACCCGCTGCCCGGACGAGCTCATCCGTTCGTACAGCCGGAACAGCCAGACCCGACCCTCCCGGGCCAGCCCGCGCTCCCGCCACCACTGGTCGAGCATGGCCGCGAGTCGCAGGCCGGTACGCACGTCGCCGCGGGTGGCCGTCCAGTGCAGCGCCCGCCGCACCTCGCCGGCCAGCGGATCCAGCGCGTACATCGACCAGGTGATCGCGATGCCGTCGGTGCCGGTACGGGACTGCTCCACCGCGTGTACGCACCAGGCGGCGTGCCGGTCGTGCGCGGACTCGTCCTCGTCCGCCTCGACCAACCGCAGCTCGGCGTACGCCTGGATGGTGTCCAGCATCCGGTACGTGGCACCGCGCTCGTTGTGCTCCACGTGTACCAGCGACTTCTCGGTCAGCATGGTCAGCGCGTCGAGCGCGTCGGACTGGGTGAGCCACTCGACCGCGGTCAGGTCCACCGGACCGGAGAACGCGGCGAGCCAGCGCAGCAGCCGGCCGGCCCGCGGGCTGAGCGTGCGGTACGACCAGTCGACCGTGGCCCGCAGCGTGGCGTGCCGGTTCAGTGCTACGCCGCGGTCCGGGCACAGCGCGGTGATGCTGCTGTCCGTACCGGCGTCCAGCGTGCCGAACACGTCGTCGATCCGCTCGGCCAGCTGCGTCGCGGACAGCACCCGCAGCCGCGCGGCGGCGAGCTCGAGCGCGAGTGGCAGCCCGTCCAGGCGGCGAGCCACCCGGTCCAGCGAAACCATCTCCCGGTCTTCCGGCGGACGCCCCCCGCGTGCGGCCGCCGCCCGGTCCACCAGCAACGCGACCGCGTCGCTGACCCGGGCATCCGGGGCCGGGTCGGTGGACAGAGGTGGAATCCGCCACACCACCTCCCCGGGTAATCCGAGTGGCTCACGGCTGGTGGCCAGCACGGTGAGTCCACGGCAGCCGGCGAGCAGGCCGTCGACGAGCTTCGCGGTCGCGGCCGGCTGCTGGTCGCAGGTGTCGAGCAGCAGCATGGACCGCTTGCGCGCGGCGTACTCGCGCAGCGTGTCGCTCATCGGCCGGCCCGGTTCCGGCCGCAGCCCGAACGCGGTGGCGACCGCGACCGGTACCAGCGACGGATCGGTCACGCCGGCCAGGTCGACCAGCCACACCCCGTCCGGGTACCCGTCGACCAGGTCACCGGCCACCTCGACGGCCAGTCGCGTCTTGCCCGAGCCGCCCGGCCCGCACACGGTCACCAGTCGGTGTGCCGTGGCGAGGCTGCGCAGCTCGACCCGTTCCGGTCGACGACCGACGAAGCTGGTGGTGGACGCCGGCAGGTTGTGCGGTGCGACGTCCTGGGTCCGTGGCCGCGGGAAGTGCCGCTCGAGTCCGGGCGCGATCAGCTGGTACAACCGCTCCTGGTCGTCGAAGCCGCGCAACCGGTGCAGGCCGAGGTCCAGCAGCCAGGACTCGGCCGGCAGGGCGCGGGCTTCCCGCGCGGTGGCGGCCGAGCACAGCACCTGGCCACCGTGGGCCGCGGCAGACACCCGGGCCGCCCGGTGTACCTCGTGACTGGCGTACTCCCCGCCCTGCGGCACGGCGAACCCGGTGTGCAGGCCCATCCGTACCCTGGGCCGCGCGGCCGCGGTTGGCCACGGGTGTTCGGCGAGCGCGCGCTGCGCGGCGAAACATGCCGCGAGTGCCTCGTCCGCCTCGGCGAACGCCACGAAGAACGAGTCGCCCTCAGTCAGAATCTCGGCGCCGCCACTGATGCCCAGTGAACGCCTTAGTAGTGACCGGTGGTCGTTGAGCACCGGCCGATATCCGTCACCAAGCATCCGCGCAAGTCGCGTGGAGGCTTCAATGTCGGTAAACAGGAAGGTGACCTGCCCGCTGGGCAGGCACGACCGCGCTACCAATAGCTTGACCTCCGCCCCCGGAGAACGGTCCTCATCGTGACCTAATCCCAGGCGATCTCGCATCGGTGAAACGGGCGACCCGGTGAGACCTTCCGGGGCAGGCTGTAGCCCATGCGGGGGGCAAGACCCTACATTTTTGGACGGACAGTGATTCGTTCATAACCATGAGGTGATGAGTGGGCTGCGGCGCGGGCATTTGCGCGCCCTCGCCGCGGGCCCACAGACTACCGTGCGCTAAAGATCCGTGTCAGCGAGTCACTACTGATCTTCACCCGATGGTGGCGCCGACCGCGGCCGCCCGGCAGGATCATGACCACGTCCAGGCCATCGCCGTACGGCCGCACGACGTCGACTTCGAGGGGGTGGCGCGGATGCCGCAGCAGGTACGCGGGGTGGTGGCCCGGGGCAAGAACCAACCGGTGACGGTGGAGCAGATCTCGGTACCGGATCCGGGACCCGGCGAGGCGGTCGTCCGGGTACAGGCGTGCGGCGTCTGCCATACCGATCTGCACTACGTACAGGGTGGGATCGGGGACGACTACCCCTATCTGCTCGGGCACGAGGCGGCCGGCGTGGTCGAGACGATCGGCACCGGCGTCGACAATCTCGCCCCCGGCGACTTCGTGGTACTCAACTGGCGCGCGGTCTGCGGCGCCTGCCGGGCCTGCCTGCGCGGCCGGCCGTGGTACTGCTTCAACACGCACAACGCCACCCAGAAGATGACGCTGGCCGACGGTACCGAGCTGTCCCCGGCCCTGGGCATCGGCGCGTTCGCGGAGAAGACGCTGGTCGCGGCCGGGCAGTGCACCAAGGTGGATCCGCAGGCGCCGGCCGAGGTGGCCGGGCTGCTCGGCTGCGGCGTGATGGCCGGACTCGGCGCCGCGATCAACACCGGCGGCGTTACCCGGGGCGACTCGGTGGCGGTGTTCGGCTGCGGCGGGGTCGGCGACGCGGCCATCGCCGGCGCCAAGCTGGCCGGCGCGACCACGATCATCGCGGTCGACGTGGACGACCGGAAGCTCGACTGGGCCCGCGACTTCGGGGCCACCCACACGGTGAACTCCCGGCAGGCCGACGCGGTGGCGGCGATCCAGGAGGCCACCGGCGGCAACGGCGCGGACGTGGTGATCGAAGCGGTCGGGCTGGTCGAGACGTACAAGGCGGCGTTCTACGCACGCGATCTCGCCGGCACCGTGGTGCTGGTCGGCGTACCCCGCCCGGAGATGACCCTGGAACTGCCGCTCATCGACGTGTTCAGCCGCGGTGGGGCGCTCAAGTCGTCCTGGTACGGCGACTGCCTGCCGTCCCGCGACTTCCCGATGCTGATCGACCTGTACCGGCAGGGCAGGTTGCCGCTGGACAGGTTCGTCTCCGAGACGATCGGGCTGGACGACATCGATGCCGCGTTCACCCGGATGGAGCACGGTGACGTGCTGCGCAGCGTGGTAACCCTCGACGGGCGCTCGGGATGACCGCATGACCGCGCGGATCGACAGCCTCGTCACGTCCGGTGTGTTCGAGTTGGACGGTGGCCAGTGGGACGTGGACAACAACGTCTGGCTGATCGGCGACGACACCGAGGTGCTCGTGGTCGACGCGCCACACGACGCCGCGGCCATCGCCGACGCGGTCAAGAGCCGGAAGGTCGTCGCCATCGCGTGTACGCACGCGCACAACGACCACGTCAACGCCGCGCTCGACCTCTCCACCCGGGTACACGCGCCGGTGCTGCTGCATCCGGACGACCGGGTGCTCTGGGACCAGGTACACCCGGAGCACACGCCGCACGCGGAGTTGGGCGACGGCGAGACGCTCACCGTGGCCGGGGTGGACCTGTGGGTACTGCACACCCCGGGACACTCACCGGGAGCGTGCTGCTTCTACGCCCCGGCGCTGGGCGCGGTGTTCACCGGCGACACCCTGTTCGCCGGCGGGCCGGGCGCGACCGGTCGGTCGTACTCCGACTTCGACCAGATCGTCGAGTCGATCCGGTCCCGGCTGCTGACCCTGCCGGCCAGCACTGTGGTCCACACTGGGCACGGCGACTCCACCACGATCGGCGCCGAGGCGCCGCAACTGCCGGAGTGGATCGCCCGCGGCCACTGACCTGGCCGCGGTGAGGCCGACCGGAGAGCCGACGACCGGGCAACCGAAGGCCCGGCGGCCCGGCGACCCGGCGATTGAAGACGACGGTGGCCGCGCCATCGAAGGCGCTCGTGAAGTATTCGTGACCCTCGGGGGAGACGATCCGGGCATCCATTGAAACAATCGGCAGTGTGGTTCGACGGATCAGGCAACTCGGACGGATCGGACAGCCTGCGCGTACGCTGCTGAGCTGGCCGGGCTGGCGACGGCCCGGCGCCCGGTTCGGCCTGCACGCGCTGGCCACGGCCGCCATCATCGCCGCGGTCGGCTGCCTCGGGGTGTACGTGCTGCCGGCCACCGCCGGGAACACCGCCGCCGCGCCGGTGCCCACCGCTTCCGGACCCACCGTCCCGCCGGACGGTCCGCCACCGCAGGGGCCCGGCCCGACCTCGGTTCCCACCCCCGACCCGACATCGACCGGTACCACCCCGGGCAGCGGCCGGCCACAGGAGGCGCTCGCGAGCTGGGCGGTCGGACTGGAGGGGCTGGACATTCCCCGGGTCGCGTTGCAGGCGTACGGCTACGCCGAGCTCACCATGGGGATGCAGCAGCCGGCCTGCCACCTGACCTGGCCGACCCTGGCCGGGATCGGCAAGATCGAGTCCAATCACGGCGAGGGCACCGGCGGCCAGCTGCTGCCGGACGGTCGCAGCGTGCCGCCGATCTACGGCCAGCCGCTCGACGGCAACGGCAACCGGAAGCTGATCCGGGACACCGACCACGGCCAGCTCGACGGCGATCCGGTGTACGACCGGGCCGTCGGTCCGATGCAGTTCATCCCGTCGACCTGGCAGAACTGGGGTACCGACGGCGACGGTGACAGCCGCTCCGACCCGTTCGACCTGAACGACGCCGCGCTGTCGGCCGCCCGGTACCTGTGCGCCAACGGCCGGGACCTGGCCACCGGCGCCGGCTGGTGGCAGGCGATCCTGTCGTACAACGGCCTGTCGGAGTACGCGCAGAATGTGTTCGTGGCGGCGGACGCGTACGGGCGGGGCAGCCGTACCCCCTGACCCGCGCTAACCGGGAAGTTGGTGCCAGTATCGCCGGTTGACTCGCGCCAAGTGCGGTTTATCCGGTAAGGAGTACAGGTGCGAGCGCGCGAGTGGGATCCGAGCACCGCTCCGGACGCCGAAATCGAGGCGTGGCGGCAGGTGATCAACGAGGTGGTAGCTGCCGACGCCCCGGAGGAGCCGGAGTGGCAGGACGCCATGATCCGGGAGAATCTCGCCGTCGCCATGCCCGGGGAACAGCGCATCGCCTGGGTCGTCGAGGAGAACGGCGAGCTGCTCGGGTACGCCGGGCTGCAGCTCCTCGGGTACGACACCCCCGGTAGCGCAGTACTCGACGCGTTCACCCGACCGTCCGCCCGTCGTCGCGGCGTGGGCCGGATGCTGTTGACCGAGGCGGTCCGGTACTGCGCGGCGCGCGGCCGGGATTCGCTCAGCGTCGAGGTGATCGGCGGTACCCCGGCGGTGCCGTTCTACGAGGCGCACGGGTTTCGCTGCGAGCTGGTCGAGCAGCGGAATCTGCTCGAACTCGCCACGGTCGACTGGGACAACATGGCCGAGATGGCCAAGCGGGTGACCGGGTACCACCTCGAGTACTTCCCGGGCGGTCCCCCGGATCACCTGCTGACCTCGTACGCGAACGCGAAAATGGTCATCCGCAGCCCGAACGGCGCGGACTCGACCTGGCGCCCGGGGTTCGAGGAGGGGCGGCTGCGCGACAGCCTGAGCACGCTGCAGGCGCGCGGCCTCCGGCCGTACGTGGTGTTCGCGATCCACTCCGGCAGCGGCATGGTGGCCGGACTGACCGAGCTGGTGGTACCGGCGCCGCACCCGTACCGCGCGGACCAGTACGACACGCTGGTGGTACCCGGGCACCGCGGCTACGGCCTGGGCCTGGCCATGAAGGCGCGGATGCTGCTCGGGCTGCGGGACGACGAGCCGCAGCTGGTGGACGTACAGACCTGGCACCAGCACCACGAGAGCGAGCCGATGCTGCGGGTCAACGCGGAGATCGGCTTCCGGCCGGACCGGGAGTGGCGGGACTACGAGGCGGACCTGCCGACGCTGGCCGCCCGGCTCGGCCTCCGCTGACGCGCTCCGGCAGCCCTGAGGCCGGTAACGCGCCGGCGCTGACGCGCAGCGGCAGCCCTGGGGCCGGTGACGCGCCGGCGCAGACGCGAAGCGCCAGGTCGACCGCGAGAGGCGGTCAGTCGTTGCGGAGCAGGCCGGCGACCTCGACCGCCCAGTAGGTCAGGATGGTGCCGGCACCGGCCCGCCGGATCCCGGTCAGGGTTTCCAGGATCGTGCGCTCCCGGTCGATCCAGCCATTCGCGGCCGCCGCCTCGACCATCGCGTACTCCCCGGACACCTGGTACGCGGCCACCGGCACGGTCGCCGCGGCGGCGACCGCGGCCAGCACGTCCAGGTACGGCATGGCCGGCTTGACCATGATGAGGTCGGCGCCCTCGGCCACGTCCAGGGCGGCCTCGCGCAGCGCTTCCCGCACGTTGGCCGGATCCTGCTGGTAGCCGCGCCGGTCGCCGACCAGCGTCGACTCGACCGCGTCCCGGAACGGTCCGAAGAACGCGGACGCGTACTTCACCGCGTACGCCAGGATGCCGACATCGGCCCGGCCGGCGCGGTCGAGTGCCCGCCGGATCACGCTGACCTGGCCGTCCATCATCCCGCTCGGCCCGACCAGGTGTACCCCGGCTTCGGCCTGTACGAGGGCCATGTCGGCGTACCGGGCGAGCGTCGCGTCGTTGTCCACGGTGCCGTCCGGCGCGAGTACCCCGCAGTGCCCATGCGAGGTGAACTCGTCCAGGCACAGGTCACTCATCACCACGGTCGAGTCGCCCACCTCGGCGATCACGTCCCGGATCGCGACGTTCAGAATGCCGTTCGGGTCGGTACCGCCGGACCCGAATTCGTCCCGCTCCGCAGGTACGCCGAACAGCATGATCCCGCCGACGCCGGCCTGGACCGCCTCAGCGGCGGCCTTGCGCAGCGACTCGCGGCTGTGCTGCACGACGCCGGGCAGCGACGCCACCGGGCGGGGCTCGTGCAGCCCCTCCCGGACGAACATCGGCAGCACCAGGTCGGCCGGGTGCAGCCGGGTCTCGGCGGTGAGCCGCCGCAGCGCGGCGGTCCGCCGCAGCCGTCGCGGCCGAACTGCCGGAAACCCACTCATCACGACCTCCCACCCAGCGGTCGGGTCCAGCCACCGGCTGGCAAGGCCGCAGGCGCCGACGTGTGCGTTCCTGGCGCTCGAGGCGCCGAGAACGCCGCCAGCCGGTGGCTGGACCGGCCGGTCATCGGAAACGAAGGGCGGTCGGGCCCTGCACCTTCGAGCCGCGGCGCTGCTTGGGGGTCATCTCGGCGAGCTTCTCACGCAGCTCCACGGCGTACTGGGCCAGCGCCTCGACCAGGTCCGGCACGCTCGCGTTCTCCGGCTGCACGTCCACCCGCAGGCCGAACTCGCGCGCGGTCTCGGCGGTCTTCGGGCCGATCACCGCGACGACCGTACGCTGGTGCGGCTTGCCGGCGATGCCGACCAGGTTCCGCACCGTGGACGACGAGGTGAACAGCACCGCGTCGAAACCGCCCTGCTTGATCGCGTTGCGGATCTCCTCCGGCGGCGGCGCGGCGCGCACCGTGCGGTACGCGGTCACGTCGTCGACCTCCCAGCCGCGCTCGGTGAGCCCGGCGGCGAGCGTCTCGGTGGCGATGTCGGCGCGGGGCAGCAGCACCCGGCCGACCGGATCGAGCACCTCGTCGTGCGGCGGGAAGTCGGCCAGCAGCCCCTCGGAGGACTGGTCGTCGGAGGGCAGCAGCTCCGGCTGGATGCCGAAAGCGCGTACCGCCTCCGCGGTCGCCGCGCCGATGCAGGCGATCTTCACGCCACCGAAGTGGCGCGCGTCGAGCCCGTGCTCGGCGAACTTCTCCCAGACCGCGCGTACCGCGTTGGTGGAGGTGAACACCACCCAGGCGTACCGGCCGTCGACCAGGCCCTTGATGGCCCGCTCCATCTGCGCCGGGGTACGCGGCGGCTCGACCGCGATCGTCGGCACCTCGGACGGGATCGCCCCGTACCGACGGAGCCGGTGACTCATCGCGCCGGCCTGCTCCTTGGTCCGCGGTACCAGCACCTTCCAGCCGTACAGCGGCCGGTTCTCCCACCAGCCAAGCTTGTCCTTGAGCGCCACGCCGGCACCGAGCGCGAGCAGTACCGGGCCGGTGAAGCCCAGCGCGGCGGCCACGAAGCTGTCGACGCTGGACACCGTGGTGTACTGCGTCTCGCCGGTACCGTCACCGGTCAGCGCGACCGGCACGGTGCCGTCGACTCCGGCGGCCAGCAGGCCGTCCCGGATCGCGGCCAGCTCCCCGGCGTCGACACTGATCGCCAGCGAACCGCCGGCGGTGACCACCCCGGCCAGCGCGGCGAAGTCGACCGTCGAGACGTCGTCCACGTCGACGGTGGTACGGATGCCGGCCAGCGGTACGCCCGCGTAGGCGGCGACCCCGCTCGCGTGCGGTACCCCGGGCACGACCTCGAACGGTACGGCTGTCCGCGCGACCGCCTGGATCTCCTTGGTGACCGTGTCGTGGCCGGACGGGTCGCCGAGGACCAGTCGTACCGCGTGCTGTCCGGACCGGGCCGCGGACAGCAGTACCTTCGCCACGTCGCCGGAGGCGCCTTCGGCCGGAGTGCACTCGACCGGGGTCTCCCGGCCGGACGAGGTGGCGTCCGGGCCGAGCACGGATTCGATCAGGGACATCGGTACAGAAGAATCATGGACGACCTGGTCGGCGGTGCGCAGCGCATCGCTGGCCCGCCCGGTGAGCAGGCTCGGGTCACCGGGGCCAGCCCCGACGAAGGTGATGTGTCCGACGGACTTTCGGGCGCGGGTCATCGTGCTTCCCCCAACAGAGAATCGGCGCCATCGGCGAGCAGTTCGGCGGCCAGCAGCCGCCCGAGCTCCTCCGCACCGGCCAGGGCGGCTGTGCTCGCCGCTCCGACCAGCTCCGAGTGCGCGGTGAGCGTTCCGGTGCCGGTTCGCTGGACAGCCGCGCTGCCGTCCAGCGCGAACACGGCACCGCGCAAGGAAATGGTGGCTGACTCGCCAGGTCGGCCGGCGGCGTCGAGGTGTTCGACGCCGGCGCCTGCGCGGCTGGGGTCAGCGCCGAAGCCGGCGCCGCCAACCTGGGCGAGAGCCGCGACCGGCGCCGAACAGCCGGCTTCGAGTGCGGCGAGCAGGGTCCGCTCCGCGACGACCGCGGCGCGGGTGGGTAGGTGGTCGAGCTCGGCCAGTTCGGTGGCCAGAGTGGTATCCGCGGCCCGGCACTCGATGGCGAGCGCGCCCTGGGCCGGTGCGGGCAGCATGACGTTCGGGTCCAGCCGTTCGGTGGCTTCCGCGGCGCGGCCGAGCCGGTCGAGCCCGGCGTACGCCAGTACGACCGCGTCCAGCTCGCCGTTGGCCACCTTGCCGAGCCGGGTGTCCACGTTGCCGCGGATCGGTACGCAGTCGAAGCCACGACCGAGCGCGCGGAGCTGAGCCACCCGGCGGGGCGCGCCGGTACCGATCCGCGCGCCGTCCGGCAGCGCGGCGAGTGAGCCGATGCCGTCGGCCGCGACCAGCACGTCGCGCGGGTCGGCCCGCAGCGGTACCGCCGCGATGACCAGCTTCTCCGCCGGAGCCGTGGGCAGGTCCTTGTACGAGTGGACCGCGAAGTCGATCTCGCCGGCCAGCAGCGCGTCCCGCAGCGCGGACACGAACACGCCGACGCCGAGCTGGGTCACCGGCGCGTGCGACCGGTCGCCGGCGGTGACCACCTCGACCAGCTCCACCGGCCGGCCGGTGACCACCGCGAGCCGGTCCGCGACCGTCTGCGACTGTGCCCGCGCGAGCGCACTGCCTCGAGTGCCCAGCCGCAACGGACGGGTCAGCGTCATCGTCACGCCCCCGCCTCCCCAGGTTCCGCCGGTTCCGTGGTCCTGGCGGACCGCTGAGTGAGTACGACCTGGTCGGCGACCGTGGCCGGGTCGGCGGCCAGGGCCGCCAGCTCGGCGAAGGTCGCCCGCCCCGCGGCCTGCCGCGCCGACACCGCCTCGTCGGCGGCCAGCACCGCGGCCGCGGACGCCTCGGTCACGTCCAGGTCGAACAACTCGCGCAGCGCCTTGGCGTACCGGTCTCCGCCCGGCTCGCTGGCGAGCTGTCGTACCCGCACGGTAGGACTGTGCAGCAACTGCTGGACGACGCGATGCAACGTACGCGCGATCTCGCCGCGCTGAGCCTCGGTGAGCTCCGGCCGGCGCTGGGTCAGCCGGCGCAGTTCCCCGGCCACCACGTCCTCGGCGCGCCCGCGCAGGGCGGCGACGGTCGGGGCCACTTCGGTGCTGCGCAACCAGCCGAGGAACGCCTCGACCTCGTCGGCGACGATCCGCTCGGCCGCGTCGACGTCGCCGACCACCGCGCTCAGGCCGGTGGAGTCCGGTACCACCCAGGCGTCGCCGAGGGCCACGCCCAGCTGCTCGATGTCCACCAGTACGACCCCGGGCACCTCGGCCGCGGCCGGCTCGACGTCCCGCGGTACCGCGAGGTCGAGTACCAGCAGCGGGCGCCCGTTACGGGCGGCGACCGCCGCGGCGAGGGTGTCCCGGCTCAACAGGTATCCGGTCGACGCGGTGGCGGAGACCACGATGTCGACCCGGGCCAGCTCGGCGGCGAGCGCGTCCAGGTGCACGCTGCGGGCCTCGTACTTGTCGGCCAGCCGGGCGGCCCGCGCGGTACCGCGATTGGCCACCACCAGCTCGCCGGCTTCGGCGCGACGCAGGGTGGCGAGCGCCAGCGAACCCATCGCACCGGCGCCCACGACCAGGGCGGACCGGCCGACGACCGGCCCGAGCTGCTGCTCGCCGAGGGACAGCGCGGCACTGACCACGCTCTGTCCGGCCCGGTCGATGCTGGTCTCGGCGTGTACCCGCTTGCCGACCCGCAACGCCTGCTGCATCAGCTCGTGCAGCAATGCGCCCGGGCCGCCCTGCTCCACCGCGACGGTGTACGCCTGGCGCATCTGCCCGAGAATCTGCGACTCGCCGACCACCATCGAGTCGAGGCCGGCGGCGACCCGGAAGGCGTGCCGTACCGCGTCCTCGTCGTACCGGACGTACAGGTGCTCGGCCAGCTCGGACAGCTCCACGCCGGCCCGTTCGGCCAGTACCGCGCCGACCTCGGCGAGCCCGCCGTGGAAGGTGCTGGCACCGGCGTACACCTCGACCCGGTTGCAGGTGGAAAGCAGGGCCGCCTCACCTACGTACGGGCGGGCGAGTAGCGCCTCGAGCAGGCCGGGCACCTCGCGCGGCGCCACCGCGACGCGCTCGAGCAGCCGTACCGGTCCGGTGCGGTAGGAGACTCCGACGACGAGCAGGTTCACGTGGCGACCGCCCCCTCCTCGGTTCCCTCCACCTCGACCACTACCGCGCCGGCGACCGGAAGTGAGATCAGGGACGCCTTGCGGTGCTCGTGGAAGGACAGGATCTGCAGCTCGATGGCCAGGTCAACCTTGCGTACGTCCACGCCGACCGGCACGTTCAGCACGCACGGGGCGAAGTTCAGGACGCTGGTCACACCGGCCGCGACCAGGAGGTCGGCGACCTGCTGCGCGGCGTGTACCGGGGTGGCGATCACGCCGATCGAGATGCCTTCGGTGGCGACCACGTCGGGGATGTCGTCGATGTCCCGGACGACCAGGTCACCGACCTGCTCGCCGACCCGGGACGGGTCCGCGTCGAACAGCGCGGCGATGGTGAACCCACGGGACGCGAAGCCGCCGTACCCCGCCAGCGCGTGGCCGAGGTTGCCGATCCCGACCAGTGCCACCGAGCGGACGTTGCCGAGCCCCAGCACCGCTTCGATCTGCGTGATCAGCAGCGCCACGTCGTACCCGACGCCACGGGTTCCGTACGAGCCGAGGTGCGACAGGTCCTTGCGCAGCTTGGCCGAGTTGACGCCGGCGGCCGAGGCCAGTTCCTCGCTGGAGGCCGTACTGTGGCCCTGTTCGGCCAGGTTGTGCAGGGCGCGGAGATACTCGGGCAGGCGTGCGACGGTGGCTTCCGGCAGATCCGGAAAGCTCGGGTTGCCGGGATTGTCGGTGCGGTGCTGGCTCATCAGTCTCCGGAGCGGATGGATCGGACAGCCCCCCGGTCCCCATTGGTGCGCGGCTGTGGTACCAGGGCTACCGACGCATCAGGGTAGGCGCTTGTGAACAACTGCACAAATCGCGATCTTGAAAAATGGCCTGCCCACTGGGGTTAACCCCACCATCATGACGCCTGCCAGCCGGCTGGGCCGAATCAGCCGTCCCACCTACCGTCGAGTCATGACCACAGTGAGTGGAACGATGACCCCACCCGGTCGCGCCGTGAGTGCGGCGGACACCTCTCCTCCGGTACAAGTGGCCTGGTCCGGCCGGTTCTTCCGGCAGCTCGGCGCGGACTCGGTGTACCTGCTCGCCGGGTTCCCGATCGCCATCGTGACGTTCGTCCTACTCGTCGTCACGTTCGCTCTCGGTGTCGGCCTGCTCGTGACCGTGGCCGGGCTGCCGATCCTGGTGGGCTCGCTGTACCTGGCCCGCGGCTTCGCCGATCTCGAGCGGCTGCGGCTGCGGCCGGTGCTGTTCCGCTCGGTCCGCCGTCCCGTGTACCGGCCCGCGACCGGCCGCTCGTGGCTGCGCCGGATGGTCAGCACGCTCGGCCGGGCGCAGTACTGGCTCGACCTCGTACACGGGGTGTTCGGCCTGATCCTGGCCGTGGTCACGTTCTCGATCGCGGTCGCCTGGTGGGCGGTGGCCCTGGGCGGGACGTTCACCTTCGCGTACGACTGGGCGATCCCCCGCGGCGAGGACAACCAGGACCTGCCCGAGCTGATCGGCTGGTCCCACGGCGAGACCGGACCGCGGCTGCTCATGTACACCGGAATCGGCCTGTTCGCCCTGGTCACCCTGCCGTTCGTGCTGCGCGGCTGTACCGCGGTCAAGGCGTCGTTCAGCCGGGCGCTGCTCACCACCGACCGGGTGGCCGCGCTGCAGGACCAGGTGGAGAACCTGACCGAGAGCCGGGACGCGGTGGTGTCCGCGGAGGCGACCGCGCTGCGCCGGCTGGAGCGGGACATCCACGACGGGCCGCAGCAGCGGCTCGTGCGGCTGGCCATGGATCTCGGTACCGCCCAGCGCCGGCTGGACCGCGATCCGGATTCCGCCAAGCCGCTGGTCGCCGACGCCATCACCCAGGCCCGGGAGACGCTCAGCGAGTTGCGCGCGCTGTCGCGCGGGATCGCCCCGCCGGTGCTCGCCGACCGCGGGCTGGCGGCCGCCCTGGCCGCGGTGGCCAGCCGCTGCTCGGTACGGGTGGACCTCGACGTCGCGCTGCCGGCCGGTACCCGGCTGCCGGAGGCGGTGGAGAACGCGGCGTACTTCGTGGTCGCCGAGGCGCTCACGAACGTGGCCAAGCACAGCGACGCGAGTCACTGCGTGGTACGGGTGGGCCGGCATGACAACCTGCTGGTCGTGGTGATCACCGACGACGGCACCGGCGGGGCACATCCGGCCAAGGGCAGCGGCCTGGCCGGGCTGTCCGACCGGGTACGCGGCATCGGCGGGACGCTGGCGGTGTCCAGCCCGGCCGGCGGTCCGACCGAGATCGCCGCGGAGCTGCCGTGCGGGTAGTGATCGCCGAGGACTCGGTACTGCTACGGGAGGGCCTGGTACGCCTGGTCGAGGAGGCCGGCGGCCAGGTCCTCGCCGCGGTCGGGGACGGTCCGGCCCTGGTGGAGGCGATCGTGGCGCACCGGCCGGACGTGTCGGTCACCGACGTACGGATGCCGCCGAGCCACACCGACGAGGGACTCCGCGCCGCGGTCGAGGCCCGGCGGCTCGTCCCCGGTACCCCGGTGCTGGTGCTCTCCCAGTACGTCGAGGTGTCCTACGCCGACGACCTGCTCGCCGACCGGGCCGGCGGAGTCGGGTACCTGCTCAAGGACCGGGTCGCGGACGTGGACGAGTTCATCGACGCGCTGCACCGGGTGGCCGCCGGCGGTACCGCGCTGGACCCGGAGGTGGTGGCGCAGCTGCTGGTCGGCCGCCGGCGCCGGGATCCGCTCGACCAGCTCACGCCGCGCGAACGGGACGTGCTGGCGCTGATGGCCGAGGGCCGGACGAACACCGCGATCGCCCGGCAACTGGTGGTCAGCGACGGCGCGGTGGAGAAGCACATCAGCAACATCTTCGGCAAGCTCGGGCTGGCCCAGTCCGACTCCGACCACCGCCGGGTCATCGCGGTGCTCGCCTACCTGCGCTCTGACTGACCTCGTCCCGCGGTCGGTCCACCTGCGCACCGCTCGCCAGCCGCACCGCGTCGGTGAGCGAGTCGACCACCGGGGAGCCGGTGGCGCGCAGCCGGTCGGCGTCGGTGAACCCGCCGGTCACCAGCACGCAGCCGGCCCCCACCGCGGCGGCCGCCTCCGCGTCGTCCACGGTGTCGCCGACCAGCACACAGTCGGCCGCCGCCAACCCCAGGCCGTCCAGGTGGGCGACCAGGTGCCGGGCCTTGGAACCGCCGTCGCTGTTCGCCCGCAGGCCGTCGACCCGGCGGAAGTACGGAGCCAGGCCGAGCCGCTCGACGAACGGCACCAGCTGGTCGTGGTGCCACATCGACAGCAACGACTGGGTGTGGCCGGCGGCCTGCCATTCGGCGAGCGCCTCGGCCGCGTCCGCGGCCAGCGTGCACCGGGCCATCGCCGCCCGGTAGCCCTCGTGGAACACCCGGTCGAGCCGGGCGAACTCGACCGCGTCGACCGGCCGGCCGAGCACCTCGGCGTAGTAGTCGGCGATCGGGCGCCGGAACCCGCGCTGGTGCGCGTCCACGGTGACGGTCGGGCCGCCGCAACTGGTGAACGCCGCGTTCGTCGCGTCCACCACGATGGCCAGGTCGTCGAGGAGGGTGCCGTTCCAATCCCACACCAGGTGCATGAAAACATAGCCTAGTTATCGGGTACGACGTTCCCGTCGTCGCGAACCGGCAGCTCGAACATGCCCGCCGCGTTCGCCCAGCAGACCGCCCGGAGCCAGTCGTCCCCCAGCTCCAGTCGGACCAGACCGGCGAGCTGTTCGGCGTACGGGTACGGGATGTTCGGGAAGTCGCTGCCCAGCAGCACCCGACCGGCGAGCCCGAGGTCGCGCAGCCGGGGCCGCAGCTCCGGCGGGAACGGCGCGGCCTCCTCGAAGAATGGTGTGAACGCCATCGTGGTGTCCAGGCAGGCGCGCGGGTAGCGCTCCACCAGGTCGAGGAATCCGGCGTACTCCGGCGCGCCCAGATGCGCGACGACCGCCACCAGCCGCGGGTGTCTGGCCAGTACCGCGCCGAGCGGACCGGGACCGGTGTACCGGGTGGCCACCGGGCCCGAGCCGGCGTGCACCACCACCGGTACGCCCGCCTCGGCGAGCAGGCCCCAGACCGGGTCCAGTACCGGCTCGGTCGGGTCGAACTGGGCCACCTGCAGGTGCACCTTGACCACCCGGGTACCCGCGTCCAGAGCCGCCCGGACGTAGTCGAGCACTCCGGGCTCCGGATAGAACGTGGCCGATCGCAGGCAACCCGGGGTCGCCGCCGCGAACTCGCCGGCCCAGGCGTTCAACTCGACCGCCATGTCCGGTCGGTGCGCGTACGGCAGCGCGGTGAACGCGCGTACCCCCAGCTCCCGCAGGTGCGCGACCCGTCGCGCGTCGGTCCAGCGGTACCGGATCGGCCACGGCCGGCCGATCAACGGGCCGGCTTCGTCGAAGTGTGCCCAGACCCGGCGCATCATCCGGTCCGGCAGGAAGTGCACGTGTACGTCGATGAGCCCGGGCAGGCCCAGCCCGGCGGCGAAGGCCGGTACCTCGTCGTCAGTCGTCGGGATCGTCACGACAGGTCCCGGACCAGCCGGTCCTCCTCGACCCGCCAGTACCCGTGCTCGGCACCGTCGAGCAGTACCACCGGCACCCGGTCGCCGTACTCCCGCTGGAGCTCGACGTCGGTGTCCACGTCGACCTCGTGCCAGCTCACGCCGGTACCGCCGGCGACCCGCAGCAACGCCTCCCGGGCGTCATCGCACAGGTGGCAGCCGTGCCGGGTGAGCAGCGTGACGTGGTGATCCGCGGCGACCATGGCCCCATCCTGCCGCAGCTTCGCTACCGCCCCCGGCGGGTCACCAGCGCATGACCCGCCACAGCGCCGCGGCGGTCAGCCCTCCAGGGCCACCTCGGCCGGCCGCAGCAGCACCTTGCGTACCTTGCCGGTGGCCGAGTGCGGAAGCTGGCCGACGAACTCGATCGCGGTCGGGCACTTGAACCGGGCCAGGTTGCGCTCGCAGTACCCGATCAACTCCTCGGCGGACGGGTCGGCGTCGGCGGTGAGCACCACGAACGCCTTCACGGTCTGCCCGGTGTACGGGTGCGGGACGCCGATCACGGCGGCCTCGGCCACGGCCGGATGCCCGGACAGCACGTCCTCGACCTCGCGTGGGTACACGTTGAACCCGGACACCAGGATCAACTCGCCGAGCCGGTCGACCAGGAACATGTCGCCGTCGTCGTCGAAGTACGCCACGTCTCCGGTGGCCCACCAGCCGTCCGGATCAGGCCCACCGGCGCCGTCCGGCCAGTACCCGGAGAACAGGTTCGGTCCGCGTACCCAGATCTCTCCCGGGTCGGTACCCGGGCTGGCTCCGTCGTCCTCCTCGTCGACCTCGATCTCCTGGCCGTCGCCACCGATCAGCTTCACCTCGACGCCGGGGATCGGCCGGCCGATCGAGTTCGGCTTCGGTACCGGGCTGACCAGCGTGCTGGTCACCACCGGGGCGGTCTCGGTCAGCCCGTACCCCTCGAAGACGTGGTGCCGGGTGGCGTTGAGCAGCCGGTGCTGCGCGGCCGGGTCGAGCGGCGCGGCTCCGCACACCGCCACCCGCACGCTGGAGAACGCCTCGCCCACGTCCGGCAGCAGCGACCAGGCCATGTACATCGCCGGTACGCCGAGCACGCACGAGACGAAGTGCCGTTGTACCTGCTCCAGCGTGTCCGCCGGGTCGAACCGCTCCACCAGTACGCCGGCCGCGGCGTGGTACGCGATCGCACAGAGCCCCGGTCCGAGCCCGTACGCGTGGAACAGCGGCAACGTGAGCAGCACCACGTCGTTCGGGCCGATGACCTTGGGCTCGATCCGGTCCGCCTGCTCGAGATTGGCGAGCATGGCCCGATGGGTCAGCATCGCGCCCTTGGGCTGGCCACCGGTGCCGGACGTGTACAGCAGTACCGCCAGCCGATCCGCGCCAGCCGGCCCGCCGGTAGCGCCATCCTCGGCCGCACTGGTGCCGTCGGCGGTGCCGGTGCCGGCGGCGCTGGTACCGGCGAGTTCCGCCAGTGGGCGCGCACCGGGTACCGGGTCGGATCCCGGGATGAAGATGTGCCGCAGGGCCGGCAGGTCCACCCGGTCGGCCGCGATCGCGGCTGTCGCCGCGCCGGCGCCGATCAGTACCACCGCCCCGGAGTCCCCCAGCGCATGGGTCAACTCGCGCCCGGTGTACCCCGGATTGATGGGCAGCGCCACCAGCCCGGCCCGCAGTACACCGAAGAAGGTGACCGCGAAGTCCGGTGTATTGGGCAGCACCACCGCCACCCGGTCGCCGGCCGACAGCCCAAGGTCCACCAAGCCGGCCGCGACGGCATCCACCCGCGCGTCAAGCTCCGACCACGTGGTCTCCCGGTCGCGGAAGATCAACGCGGTGCGGTCTGGACGCTGGGCCGCTGCCCGCCGGACCAGATCGGCGAGATTTCCGATCTCTCCCTGCACGGCAGCCGAGTCTGGCACAGCGCGCGCAGACCGGGTAGATATGACCCGACACCCGGCGGAACCAGCAGGAAGATCGTCGGGTCGAACCAGGAGAGGCAACGGACCGAAAGGTAGATCATCGTCGATTCGCGGCGCGACTCCGGGACCCGTCCGGCCGGCACCCGCACGGCCCGGGCCGGCCCGGAAATCTGCTGCGCGACCTCGGGATATACCGCGATGACCGGAACGGGTTAGGCCCATGTCCCGGACCTCAGACGGACGCGGAGCGGCACCGAGATGGGGCACCAGGGTCGTCCACCGCCGAAATGGATCAGCAAAACGGACAGCCAGTCCGTCACATGCTGTGGCGACGCCGACACACTTGGCCTTGCGTAACGGATCGCACACGCAAGGGTGCGACCGGCCCTATCATCGTTGCGGTCGGCGTACCGGTGCCGGGTCCCGACACCCCTCGCCCGAGGAGGCCTTTGTGCCCGTCGATGCAGTGCCCGTCCAGGTCAGCGCCGCAGCCTGCCCACGCGTAAGCTACGTCCGCGCGAGCTGGCCGCGTTGTGAGGCGGAGGACGCACGGTGACGGACTATCTAGCGTCCGGTGACCTCGTCACCGGCGAAGTCCTCGCCGCGCGCCTGGCGCTGTCCGACGGACTGCACCGGCTCGCCGGCGTACTGCGGCTCGGCCGGAACCGTGGGCAGCTGCCCGCGCCGATCGACTTCATCCGCGGTCAGGTACGCAGCGCTGCCCCCGGTGAGGAGCTCGATCGGACCCCGTCCGACGGGCCGCGTCCGGCCGGCGCCCCGCGCCCGGGCACCACCCGTACGACGGTGCGACTCCCCGGCCACGCACCTCGCCGGCCCGGACCGGCGCCGTCCGGTACGCCGGACCGCGACCGCCCGGTCGAACCGCCCGGGGAGGTCTGGCAGCTCGTACAACGGGCCCAGAACGGCGATTCCGACGCGTTCGGCCAGCTGTACGACCGGTACGTGGACACGGTGTTCCGGTTCATCTACTTCCGGGTCGCGTCCCGACCGCTGGCCGAGGACCTGACCAGTGAGACGTTCCTGCGCGCGCTCAAGCGGATCAGCAGCTTCACCTGGCAGGGCCGCGATCTCGGCGCCTGGCTGGTGACGATCGCGCGCAACCTGGTCGCCGACCACTTCAAGTCCGGCCGGTACCGCCTGGAGATCACCAGCGCGGACGTGCTCGAAGCCGACCGCGAAGACCGTGCCCCCGAAGGGAGCCCGGAAGCGGTCGTACTGGACCGGATGACCAACGCGACGCTGCTGGAGGCGATCAAGCGGCTGAACCCCGAACAGCAGGAATGCATCTCGATGCGGTTCCTGCAGAGCTTCTCGGTGGCCGAGACGGCCGAGGCGATGGGCAAGAACGAAGGGGCGATCAAAGCCCTGCAGTACCGCGCGGTACGCGCTCTCGCCCGGCTTCTCCCGGAAGGTTTCGCTCCGTGACCAGTCGCCCCGTCCGGTCGCTGTACCGGCAAGCCGTAACCCGTCGGACCCTGTGTCCGTTGGGTAGGGCGAGGCTGGCGACCCAGCCCCAGTCAGCGGCCAACAGCACCGTTTCTGCTGGATACGCCCTGCGCGGAGGAGAAGGAGGTGTGCGTGGTGATCGTTGACCTGTTCAGCCGACAGCGGGCCGAGCGCCTCGCGCAGCTCCTCGACGACGGTGACGGAGCGCCCCGGCACAGCCGGAACCGCCACGATCAGGACCTCGCGCCGCTGGTACGCACGAGCCAGCAGCTCTCCGGCATCACCAGCACCGTGACCATCGACCCGGCATTCCGTTCGGCCCTGCGGCAGCGACTGTTGGACATCGCCGCGGTCCAGGGCATCGGCGTGACCACCGAGCCGGCACCTCGGCAACGCCAGTACTCCCCGAGCCGGGTGCCCGCCCGGCGCACCCGCGCCCGGCTCGCACTCGCGGTCGGCAGCGTCGTTGGCGTGCTCGCCGTCTCCGGCGTATCCGCCGCGAGCGGTTCGGCCATGCCGGGCGACACGTTGTACGACGTGAAGCGCTCGACCGAGCGCGCCCAGATCGCGCTGGCCGGCTCCGACGTGAACAGCGGCCAGCTGTACCTGCAGTTCGCCCGTACCCGGGCGAGCGAGGCCCGTGCGGTGCGGCACAACCCGGTGTCGCTGACGAACGTGCTGCGGGACATGGACCGGCAGACCGCCCAGGGGGTACGCCTGCTCACCACCGCCGCGGTGGAGCGGCATGACCCGCCCGCGCTCGACGTGGTGGACGGTTTCGTCGTACAGCAGCGCCGGTCGGTCGCGGACCTGATCCCGCTGCTCAGTGACGTCTCCCGGGAGCGGGCGCTGAGCTCGCTGACCCTGCTCGACACCGTGCAGCGGCGCTCGGAGAGCCTGCGGGCCCGGTTGCTGTGCACGGCCGCGAGCGACACCCAGTACGACGCGCTCGGTCCGCTGCCCCGCAACTGCGCGGCGCTGCCGGCCTCCGGCCAGGGACCGTCGGCCGGCCAGGCGAACGGCCAGGGCCAGCAGTCACAGCAGCCCGGGCCGGGCGCCCCCCGGGCGCCGGCCGCCTCTCCCAGCCCGACCCCGGGCAAGAGCGGTGGGCTGCTGCCCGGGTTGGACCCGAGCATCGGCATCAGCGTGTCCGGGGGTACCCCGTCGAGCAATCCGAGCGATGACGACGGCCTGATCGGCGAACTCGGCCGCATCCTCGGCGGCCTGCTCGGCTGAGCTCGGTCAACCTGACCCCCGACCACGATGCCGCTACCCTCGGGCCTGTGGATCTGCTAGCCCGGCTGACCCGACGCCGACAGGACGAAGCCGACCGTGCCCACGTCGCCGGCGTAGCCAGCGCCGGTGCGGCCAGCGAGGCGGCGTTGACCGGAGGCAGCGCGGCACCAGAGCTCGAGGCCGCGCTCGCGATACCCCCGGACCCGACCGCGGCGGCGTTCTTCGACGTGGACAACACGTTCATGCGCGGTGCCGCGATCTACTGGTTCGCCCGGGGCCTCGCCTCCCGCAAGTACTTCACCACCCGGGATCTGGCCCGGTTCGGCTGGCAGCAGCTGAAGTTCCGGATGACCAGCACCGAGAACCACGGGGACATGAGCCAGGCGCGGGACACCGCGCTGGCGTTCGTCGCCGGCCGGCCGGTGGACGAGATCGTCCGGTTCGGCGAGGAGATCTACGACGAGCTGCTGGCCGAGCGGATCTGGTCCGGTACCCGCGCGCTCGCGCAACTGCATCTCGACGCCGGCCAGCGGGTCTGGCTGGTCACCGCGGCGCCGGTCGAGCTGGCCCGGCTGCTCGCCCGCCGACTGGGCCTCACCGGCGCCCTCGGTACCGTCGCCGAGGTGCAGAACGGGGAGTACACCGGCCGCCTGGTCGGCGACATCCTGCACGGACCGGCCAAGGCGGAGGCGGTAACCGCGCTCGCCGAGAACGAGGGCCTCGACCTGGACAGGTGTACGGCGTACAGCGACTCGGCGAACGACCTGCCGATGCTGACCACGGTCGGGCACGCGGTGGCGGTGAATCCGGACAGCCCGCTACGGCGCGAGGCACAACGCCGCGGCTGGGAGGTGCACGACTACCGGACCGGCCGCAAAGCGGTGCTGATCGCGGTACCGGTGGCACTGGGCACCGGCGCGGTCATGGGCGCGGTCGCGGCCGGGCTCGCCCTGCGGCGCCGATTGCGCTGAGCGCGGCTCCAGCAGGTATGGCGGGCCCCCACGGCGCTCAGCCGAACACGGTGCCCCGGCGCAGCAGCAGCCGGTACAGCGTCTGCTGGATGGTCTCCCGGACCGTGTCGGCCAGGTTGAACACGGCCATCGGATCGTCGGCCGAGTCGGCCAGCTCAGCAGTGTCGATCGGCTCGCCGAACTCGATCAGCCACTTGCTCGGCAGTGGCACCATGCCCAGCGGACCCAACCACGGGAACAGCGGCGTGACCGGGAAGTACGGAGCCCCGAGCAGCCGCGCCAGCGGCTTGATGTCGCCGATCAGCGGGTAGATCTCCTCGGCACCGACGATCGACACCGGCACGATCGGGGCGCCGGTACGCAGCGCCGCCGAGACGAAACCGCCGCGGCCGAAGCGCTGCAGCTTGTACCGCTCGCGGAACGGCTTGCCGACGCCCTTGAAGCCCTCCGGGAACACGCCCACCACGTTGCCGGTGGACAGCAGCCGCTCGGCGTCCGGCGCGCAGGCGAGAGTGGCGCCACCCTTACGCGCGTACTCCCCGAACAACGGCATCCGGAACACGAAGTCGGCCCCGAGCAGCCGCAGGTGCCGGCGCGCCGGATGGTCCTCCAGCAGCGCGGTGGACAGCATCGCCGAGTCCATCGCGACCGTGCCGGAGTGGTTCGCTACGAGCAGCGCGCTGCCGGTACTGGGCACCCGGTCGATGCCGAAGACCTCGACCCGGAACCAGTGCTTGTACAGCACCTTGAGAGCCGGGGCGAGCACCTGCTCGGTGAACTCGCGGTCGAAACCGAACTCGTCGACCTCGTACTCGCCGGTGATCCGGCGCCGGATGAAGTCGAACGCTTCGTCGATCCGTCGCTCCCACCCGTCACCGGCGCCCTGCTCCTCGCCCGAGCCATGGGCGCTCTGCTTCTCGCCCGAGCCACGGGAACTCTGCGCGTCGCCCGAGCCGCTGGGCGGGACCGGCGAGCGCGACGGGACAGCGCCGTTCGGGGCGGTGCCGTTCGGCGGGACAGTGCCGTTCGGGACAGTGCCGTTCGGGACAGTGCCGTTCGGGACAGTGCCGTTCGGGATGGTGCCGTTCGGCGGGACGAGTCCGTCCGGCGGTACGGAGGCCATCTCCTCCGGCGGTGGGATGACCGGCCGCCGTCGGGCCCGGCCGGAGCCGCTGCTGCGGGAGGCGATCCGCGCGGTCGGGTCCACCCTGCCGTTGCCGGATCCGCGGCGGGTGTTGCCGCTGCCGGTGGCCCGTGGCCGGGCCGGATCCCCGGTGGACATCGCGCTCACCTCCGCGCCAAGGTACCGACGGCCGACAGCAGCCGGTGCGCCCCCGCGGTGACCAGCTGTTGTACCGCGGCCAGATTCTCCGGGCTGACCACCGACGAGAGATCATGCCCGCGTACGAACTCGTCAAACGCGTCCACTGTGGACCGTGGCTGGTAGCCGAACTCGGAGACCAGCGCGGTCACGTCCACTACCCGACCATGTACCAGAAAATCGAGCTGGTCGAGGGAGAAGTCGACGATCCCGCTCCGCTTGGCGAAGTCGGCCACGGCGGACATGCCCGGCTCGGGCACCGGGACCGGCACCCGGCCGGCCCGACGGATCGCCTGGGACAGCAGCAGCGCGCCCGGGCCGGCCACGTTGTACACGCCGTCGTGGTCCTCGACGGTCGCCCGGTACAGCACGTCCAGCGCGTCCTGGACGTGCGCGAACTGCACCCGCGGGTCGTACCCGAGCACGGTCGGTACCACCGGCAGCGAGAAGTACCGGGTGAGCGTGGTGTCGGCACGCGGCCCGACCAGGGGGGCGAACCGCAGTACGGTCACCATCGCGTCGGGCCGCCGGCGCCGGAAGCCCCGGACGTACCCCTCGATCTCGACGATGTCCTTGGCGTACCCGCCGCGCGGCATCGCCCGCGGCTCGGTGTCCTCGGTGAAGATGGCCGGGTCACGCGACGACGCGCCATAGGCGGCGGTGGACGAGCGGACCACCAGCCGGTTGACCGATTCGGACTTCTGGCAGGCGGCGAGCAGCTGCAACGTACCGATAACGTTCAGCTCTTTCATCGCGGACCGGCCGCCGGCACCGGCCGGGGAGGCCACCACCGCCATGTGCAGGACGGTGTCGACGCCCTCGGACGCGATGATCTTCGCGATCAGCGGGTTGCGGATGTCGGCCCGGACGAACTCGGTACGCCCGAGCAGCGCGGCGAGATCACCGTGCGGCGGGGTGGTGTCCACCCCGACGACCCGCTCGATCCGACTGTCCGCCGCGAGTCGCGCGGCGACATGCGCGGCCAGGTACCGGCTGACACCGGTGACAAGTACCACCTTCGGCGACATGCGCCCTCCGCACTGTGTACGCGCTAGTACATAGCCTGCGGACCGCCGGTCTCACGCGCGGCGATGCGGAGGGGCACGACACCGAACCGCGGCCGCCGGACGGCGACCGAGTTGTCGGACGTTGAACGATCAGTGCGGCTCCGTGGTCGCTACCGGCGACGGCCGCACGCGAGTCGAAGCGAGGACCCTACTTGCCGAGACGACGGCGCTGAATACGGGTCTTACGCAGCAACTTGCGGTGCTTCTTCTTGGCCATGCGCTTGCGGCGCTTCTTGACCACCGAGCCCATACGTCTTCCCCTTGCGAGAGGCGGATCACGTCATCCGGTCCAGGGTACCGGGCGACCGCCGCACGGCTCGGCCCGGGCCCACACCGTCCGGGCGCGCGCGTACGAACCGCCCGGAAGGTGGCCCCGCCGGGCGTTCCGCCGACCGGTACCCCCGGCGGCGACCGAGGTCAGGCTGTGTCGGTGAACGCATCCTTGAGATACGCGTGTACGGCGTGCTCAGGAACCCGGAACGACCGACCCACCCGCACCGAGGTGAGTTCACCCGAGTGCAGCAGCCGGTACACCGTCATCTTCGATACGCGCATGAGCGCCGCCACTTCGGCGACGGTCAGGAACTTCACCCCGGACAGCCCACCATCCGAGCGAGATCCGGCCATAGCGACACCTATCCGGCACGCGTCGGCCGGCGGCTTCCCCTCCGCCGGGACAGACACGCACGTGCTGATCAAACACTAACGGGGCAGGAGTGACAGGCGCGATCCACCGGGAAGCTCGATCGTGCCGGATCGGCACCGCCGTACCGCACCGCCGGGCGCCGGATCAGCGACGGGAGCGCAGCGCGCGCAGGAAGAACCCGACATTCGCCGGTCGTTCGGCCAGACGGCGCATCAGGTAGCCGTACCAGTCGGTGCCGTAGGGCAGGTACACCCGGGTCGGGTAGCCCGCCGCCACCAGCCGGAGCTGCTCCTCCGGACGTACGCCATAGAGCATCTGGAACTCGAACGAGTCGGGCGCCCGGTCGAACCAGGTCACCCGGTCCTCGGTGATCGCCACCAGGCGCGGATCGTGGGTGGCGATCATCGGGTAGCCCTCGCCCGACATCAGGATGTTCAGACAGCGCACGAACGACCGGTCCACGTCGAGCCGGGACTGGAAGGCGACCGACTCGGGCTCGGCGTACGCGCCCTTGCACAGCCGCACCCGGGAGCCGGCGTACGCCAGTTCCTTGCAGTCCGCCTCGGTGCGGCGCAGGTACGCCTGCAGGACCGCGCCGGTGGACGGGAAGTCCTGGCGCAACTCGAGCAGGGTGTCGAGGGTCGCGTCGGTGGTGGTGTGGTCCTCCATGTCCAGCGTCACGGTGGTGCCGGCCTTGGTGGCCGCCGCGCAGATCGCCCGGACGTGCTCGGTGGCGAGCTTCGAGTCGAACTGCTGGCCGAGCGCGGACAGCTTGACGCTGACCTCGGCGGACGTGTTCAGCCCGGCGCTGGTCAACGCGTCCAGCAGGTGCAGGTACTCGTCCCGGATGGCCTCGGCCTGCTCGGGGTTGACGGTGTCCTCGCCCAGATAGTCGAGGCTCACCAGCAGGCCGTCCGCGGCGAGGTCACCGGTGGCCCGGAGAGCATTCGACACCGCGGTACCGGGGACGAACCGACGTACGACGGTGCGGCTCACCGGCGCCGTCTCAACGAGCCGCTCAACCCGCCTGCTGCGGGCCGCGGCGAGGATCACCGATCGGAGCATGGGGGGAGCGTAGTCCGGACTGCCGGGATCGTCGTACCCGCGCATGCCGTCTGAATTCCGGCAGCCGCCCGCGCTGGAACGAAAAGGTTTGACACATAAACTTTAGTACCCTAAACATATGCCCATGGGTAGCGAGTTCGCAATCCGCTGGGGCATCCCGGACGGTGACAAGCCGCTCGAGGAGCAGCCCATCTCCCGGCTGTTCGGGCTGGCCTCCCGGCTCATCGGCATGGTGTCCCACCGGATGCTCGAGCAGCACGGGATCAGCGGCGCCGGCCTGGCCGTGCTCCAGGTTCTGGGCAGCGAGGACGGGCTCAAGTCGACCGAGGTGGCCAACCGGATCTGGACCACCCCGGCCACGCTCAGCACTGTGGTCAACACGCTGGAACGGGACGGGTACGTCGAGCGCCGGCGCGAGTCGCACGACCGGCGGGTGGTCCGGCTGGTGCTGACCGAACACGGGCGTACCAGCCTGGACAATGCCCGGCAGGACGTGAGCGGGCAGTACAGCGAGCTGTTCGACTACATCGACCCGGCGGACGAGCCGGCGATCCGCAGGTTCCTGCTCGGCTCGATCGAGCGGTTCAGCGCGGTGGTCCGCGCCGAGACGCTGGGGCCGCTGGCGCGACGGATCGCCGAAACCGAACAGGCCGACAGCGACACCGATCCGGACCAGCCGGGGGACAGCGGCGGGCCGGAAACCAGGCCTGCGAAAAAGAGGGGGTTGCAGCCGTGACCGACACGGCGATTCGTACCGTCGACCTACGCAAGACCTACAAGTCGGCCAAGACCGAGATACCGGCGGTACGCGGCATCGAGCTGGAAGTGCCGCGCGGGCAGTTCTTCGGGCTGCTCGGCCCGAACGGGGCGGGCAAGTCCACCACCATCGGCATGCTCACCACGCTGGTCGTACCGACCTCCGGCGAGGCCTACGTGGCCGGGCTCGACGTGGCCCGCGAACCGGTGGAGGTGAAGCGCCGGATCGGCCTGGTCGACCAGCGCGGGACCCTCGACCGCCAGCTCACCGTGGCGGAGAACGTCGAATTCCGCGGCCGGTACGCCGGTATGACCGGCAAGGAGGCCCGCCGCCGTACCGACGAGCTGCTCGACATGTTCAACCTCGGCCAGCGCCGGAAGGCGAAGGTGTTCGAGCTGTCCGGCGGCCAGACCAAGCGGGTCATGATCGCCCGCGCGCTGGTACACGAGCCGGAGATCCTGTTCCTGGACGAGCCGACCGCCGGCATCGATCCGCAGACCCGGATCAACCTGTGGGAAACCCTGCGCGAGCTGTCCGCCAGCGGCCAGACGATCCTGCTCACCACGCACTACATGGAAGAGGCCGAAGCGCTCTGCGAGCGGGTCGCGATCATCGACCACGGCGAGATCCTGGCCGCCGACACGGTGGACGGGCTGAAGTCGACGGCCGGCGAGGACACCGTGCTGACGGTCAGCTACGACGGGCCGGTACCGGACCTCGACGCGCTGAAGTCCCGGCCGGAGATCAGCCGGGTCGAGATCACCGACGACCAGGTGCGGGTGTTCGCCCAGCGGGCCGACGGCCTGCTCGGCGAGCTGGTCAACGCCGGCAGCACCGCCGGACTCACCGTCCGCGACGCGTCCACGCTGCGACCCAGCCTGGAGAGCGTGTTCCTCACCCTGACCGGAAGGGAGTACCGGGAATGACGGCCGTTGCCGAATCAGCCGGCCAGGTGCGGGTGCGCCGGGACGGGGCGTCCCAGCTGCTGCGCACGTTCGGCGCGATGCTGCTGCGGGACATGCGGGTCCAGCAGCGGCAGGCGATCTCGTTCATCGCGCAGACCGTGATGCAGCCGTTGCTGTTCATCTTCACCTTCGCGTACATCCTCCCGAAGGTCGGCGGGGGCCTGCTCAGCGGCGGTGGCGGCGCGGCGTTCGCGACGATCCTGGTGCCCGGCATGGTGGCCACCTCGATGGTCACCTCCGGGATGATGTCGGTGACGTTCCCGCTGATCATGGAGCTGTCCTGGACCAAGGAGATCACCGACCGGCTGCTCGCGCCGTTGCCGGTGTGGGCGCTGGCCATGCAGAAGATCACCTCGGGCGCCATCCGGGCACTGCTCGCCGGACTGGTGGTGTTCCCGATCGTGGCCCTGGTGCACGCGGGCGGTCAGGCCCCGCACATCGAGGTGTCGAACTGGCCGGTGCTGATCGTCGTACTGCTGCTGTCGTCGGTACTCGCGCCGGCGATCGGGCTGTTCCTCGGTACCGTCATCGAGCCACAGAAGATCAACATGCTGTTCGGCTTCATCCTGCTGCCCGCTTCGATGCTCGGCTGCGTGTACTACCCGTGGGCCGCGCTGCACTCGATGAAGTGGCTGCAGATCATCGTGTTGGCCAACCCGATCGTGTACGTCAGTGAGGGGCTGCGCGACACGCTCACGCCCACCATGCCGCACATGAGCGTCTGGGCGTTCGTACCGGTGCTGGCGCTCGGTACCTTCGGGTTCTGCTGGCTGGCGGTGCGCTCGTTCACCCACCGGGTACTCGATTGAGCGTTTGTTCGGGCTCTTGAGGAGGGCGGGCGCCGGATATCCGGTGGCCGCCCTCCGCTCGTACCGGCCGGGGTCACGTCAACGGACGCCGGCCACCGCCGCGTCCTGGCCGCCCCGCCAGATCACGCCGACCTCGGAGTATCCGGCCGCCCGGAGCGCGTCGAGATGCCAGTCCTGCGGCGGGTTCCATTCGGCCGCGTGGTTGCCGCCGAACAACGCCTGCCGCTGCTCGACCAGTGGTCCGAGCGCCGGATCGGCGGCCACGTGCTCCCACCACTGCCCCCAGGACATCGCGGCCGCGGTCGCGTGCAGGGCCTCCCGCCGCCGCGTGGCCAGTCCGGAGAGCAGCTCGCTCAGCCTCGGGATGGCCGGGTCGGGCATGTGGTCGGCGTTGACGAACACGCCACCGGGCCGCAGCAGGTCCCGCGCCTCCGCGTACACCGCCCGCAGCCGCTCGGCCGGCAGCCAGTGCAGCGCGGTCGCGGTGAGGATCGCGTCGTACTCCCGATGCGGCAGCTTGCCCCGCCAGCCCGGCTCGCGCAGGTCGGCGCTAACCACGACCGGCGCGGTCCCCCGGCTTACCGCGGTGGCGAGCGACGCGTCCGCGATCGCCAGCAGTACCGGATCCACGTCCACCAGGGTGAGCTCGGCGTCCGGCAGCCGGCGCAGCACCCGCAGCGAGATCGAGCCGGTGCCGCCGGCCAGATCGAGCACCCGCACCGGCCGCCGCCGCTCCGGCACGCCGAGCGCGCCCACCTCGGCTGGCTCGGCAGGCTCGCCCGTCTCGGTTGGCTCGGCAGTCCGGGCGCCGGCCGCTTCGGCGAGGTCGACCAGGACGCGGAGCCGCTCCTCCCGATCGGGTAGATACCCCTGTTGCTGCCGGTCCCAGCTCTCCTGCCAGGCCGCGGCCGCCAGCCTCCGGTCGTCCGGCGACCTTCCGGGACCTGCCAGAACATTCGAGATGTAAGGACTCATAAGGCAGGAGGGTACTTACACCGCTGAGCATTGTCTACGGTTGGTACGTGGACTTCGACGAGTACGCCCGCACAGCCGTCGAACTGGCCAACGCCGAGCTGACCGATCTTGCCGATCTGCACGAAATGTTCGGGGCCCGGAGCTGGTGGTCGAACGAGGCAACCGACCGGGATGTGGCCACCCTGCGGCGCGCGTCCCGCAAGCTGCGGGAGGTTTTCGAACTCGGTACCGCCGGTAAGGACACCGCGGCGGTGGACGCGCTGAACGTGCTCCTGGAGAGCTATCCGGTACAGCCGCGCATCTCCGGCCACGACGCCAGCGACTGGCACATGCACGTCACCGGACGCGGCGCGACGGTGAGCGCCGAGTATGCCGCCGGCGCGGTATGGGGACTGGCCGCCTGGCTGTGCCGGTACGGCAGTGAACGCTTCGGGGTGTGCGCCGACGAGCGGTGCGGCAACGTCTTCCTCGACACCTCGTCGAACAACTGCCGCCGGTTCTGTTCGGAGCGATGTGCGACCCGGTCGCACGTTGCCGCACATCGGGCCCGCAAGCGGGCCACCACGACCGCACCGGCCTGACACCGCGCGGACATGAAGGCGCCGCGATCCGGAGGGATCGCGGCGCCGGGGAGTCGGCCGATTACATCGGCCCCATCGTCGGCCCGAAGGTCTGGTTGGGGTTGGGTGCGCCCATGTCGGACAGGCGCGGTCGCTCGATCGGCCGTGAGAGACGGTCCTCGGTGAGCATCGGCGGCGCGTCCGCACGCGAGCGCCGCTTGGTCAGGCGACGCCAGGTCGCCTTCAACCCTGATAATGCCGTCATCTCACCATGCTAGTTCGGGCTGCCGAACCTGTGGTCACAGCTCGGCGGCGAGCTCGTCGATCAGGCCGTACAACTCCGCGGCCGGTACCGGCTTGCGCTCGGCGGTGGCGATGCTGGCCCGACCTTCCCGGGTGTACACCGGCGGGTAGCACGACAACAACTGGCCGAGCTTCACGCCGGCCACGTCCGCCTCCCAGCCGGACCAGCGCAGGTCGTGGTAGAAGTCCGCCACCGCGCCTCCGACCATGAGCGACACCCAGTCCGCGTGGCTCCACTCCAGCGGCTCCCAGCGCAGCGAGTCCGGCCCGAGATAGCAGATCTCGCCCGCCTCACCCGGCAGCTCGCCCGGCGCGTCCGGCAGTCCGCCGGTCTGGCCGCGCAGCAGGTACCGCCCGCCGAGCACATCGGCCCCGACGAACAGGGCGTCGCCGGGATGCGCCTGGTCCTTGCCGGTACGCCGGCTGGCCGTGGCCACATCGGTCAGGCCGCGAGCGGGGCAGCCACCGCCGAGGATGCGCAGCCAGCCGTGGTCGACGAGTACGCCGCCGGTGTGCAGCGCGAGCGCGCCGAGCCACGAGTCGGCCTCGACCGGCAGCGCGGCCAATGTCTTCTCGCCCGCGGTCGGCTCCACCGGTAGCACCTCGACCGCGACCGTGCTGTCGGCCAGTGCAGCGGAAACCTCCGGCCAGGCCGGCGGAACGGTGGCGGACCCGGAATCCGACCGCACAGCGGTCGGCGACGGTCCAGCGCTCTGGTCGGTCTTCGCTTTCACGGCAATCCCGTCCGCCGCACCGAAAGGCGCGGCCGCGTTCTCCCGAAACATTTCGCGTACACGTCTGGGCTTATTCGTCCTGGGGACTTATTCGTTTACGGCCGCTTACCCGTCTAAGGGCCTACACGTCCACAGTGGATGGTACGGACAAATGCCGCCGGGCGAAGGCCAGCGATTCCGCCAGCATCTCCCGACGCTCGTCCCGGCCACTCGCCTTGCGGGTGGTCACCTCGACCGTGACCGCACCGGTGAAGCCGGCGGTGGCCAGCCGGTTCAGCATCGTGTCGCACGGCTGGGTGCCGCGCCCGGGTACGAGGTGCTCGTCCGGACCGGTGCCGGTGCCGTCCCCGAGGTGCAGGTGAGCGAGCCCGGATCCCATCCGGTCCGCCATCGCGAGTGGATCCGACGCTGACGCGGCACAGTGCGAGATGTCCAGCGTGTAGTGCTGGTAGCCGACCGTGGTGGGATCCCAGTGCGGCGCGTACGGCACGAACTGGCGGCCGGCCATCCGTACCGGATACATGTTCTCGACCGCGAACCGCAGCTTCGGGTGCTCGTCGGTCAGCCGGTCCAGCCCGTCGGCGAAGCCGCGCGCGTACTCCCGCTGCCAGAAGAACGGCGGGTGCAGGATCACGGTGTCGGCACCCAGCGCGGTCGCCATCCCGGCCGACCTGCGCAGCCGCTCCCACGGGTCGCTGCTCCACACCCGCTGGGTGACCAGCAGGCAGGGTGCGTGTACCGCGCGAACGGCCAGCCCGTAGTGCTCGGACAGTCCGCGCAGCGCGCCGATGTCCTGACTGACCGCGTCGGTCCACACCATCACCTCGACGCCGTCGTACCCGAGCTGGGCCGCGAGATCGAAGGTCGCCGCGGTGGGCTCGGGGTACACGGCCGAGGTCGAGAGCAGCACCGGAATGGCCGGCTTGGGCTTTCCGGGGGTTGGGGTCACGGCCCAAGCGTAGCCAGGACAAATCGCCCGCGCCCGGCCGCCCGACGCCGGCCGACCCGACCGGGGCCTGCTCGACCGCCCGGAGACCGACCCTGGCGACGGTACATCTGTGCTGGTCAGCTGCCGTTGAGCCAGTCGAGTCGACGGAGGATGACGCCCTCCCGCAGGGCCCACGGACAGATCCTCAGCTCGTCCAACCGCAGCCGGCGCATGGCCACCTCGGCCACCACCGCACCGGCCAACAGCTGATGCGCCCGGCGCGGGCTCACCCCGTCCAGCTCGGCGAGTGCTCCGGACGGGATCCGCCGGATGAACCCGAGCACCTGCCGTACCCCGGTGAGCGTGAGCACCCGGTGCTCCCGCAGCCCGGCACCGGACGGCGCGGCGCCGGCGAGCCGGGCCAGCGACCGGAGCGTCTTCGAGGTACCGACCGAGCGGTCCACCGCCTCCGGGTCGGGCAGCTTGTCGATGACCTTGCCGATGCTTCGCTCCACGTACTCGGTCAGCTCGTCGACGGCCTCCGCCGACGGCGGGTCACCGGACAGCTTGTGCCGGGTCAGCCGGCCGGCACCGAGCGGCACGGACAGGGCGACGTCGGGTACCTCGTCGATGCCGGACGCCATTTCCAGCGAGCCACCGCCGATGTCCAGCACCAGCAGCCGCCCCGCGGACCAGCCGAACCAGCGCCGGACCGCGAGGAAGGTCAGCCGGGCCTCGTCCTCGCCGGAGAGCACCTCCAACTGGACCCCGGTCTCGTCCCGGACCCGGTCGAGCACCTCGGCGCAGTTGCGCGCGTCCCGTACCGCCGAGGTCACGAACGCGAGCAGGTCGTCGGTCTCCAGCCGGTCGGCGGCCTTGCGGGCGGTCGCCACCGCCGCGACGAGCGCGTCCGAGCCGTCCTGGGTGAGGTTTCCGTCCGCGCCGATCTGCTCGGCCAGCCGGAGGACCTCCTTCTCGGAGTCCACCGGCCACGGGTGCGCACCACGATGGGCGTCCACCACGAGGAGGTGGACGGTGTTGGAGCCGACGTCCAGCACGCCGAGCCGCATAACCGGAGACTATGCCCAGCGGGTTGACGGCGCGCGACCCGACGGCAACATCGTGTTCACCGCCGCGGCCCGACGTCCGGGGCGGACCGACCTGCCCACCTGTCAGGTTTGATGAACATACGCACAACCCCGGCAGCGGTCGTACGCTGGGAACGTGCCCCGCTCCCCGCGCGTACGCGCAGTGGTTGACCTGCCCATGCCGGTCCGGCGGCCGGAGCCGGAAACCGATCCCCGTTCCCTGGAAGTGAACCTGGACTTCCCCCGGGAGTGGATCGAGTTCGCCGATCCGGCCGACTCCGAACACATCATCCGTGCCGATCTGACCTGGCTGTTGTCGAAGTGGCAGTGCGTGTTCGGCAACGGCTGTCACGGCATCATCGCCGGCCACGCCGAGGACGGCTGCTGTTCGCACGGCGCGTTCTTCACCGACGCCGACGACCGCAACCGGATCCGCCGGGCCGCGAAGCGGCTCACCCCCGAGACCTGGCAACACTTCCGCGCCGGGTTCAAGAACTACACCGAGGTCGACTCCGCGGACGGCGAAACCCAGTCCCGGCGTACCGCCACCGTGGACGGTGCCTGCGTGTTCCTCAACCGGTCCGGTTTCCCCGGCGGGGAGGGTTGCGCGCTGCACGGCCAGGCTCTTCGCGACGGCGTACACCCGCTCGAATACAAGCCGGACGTGTGCTGGCAGTTGCCGGTACGACGGGAACAGGACTGGGTCAACCGGCCGGACGGCACCAAAGTGCTGGTGTCCTCGCTCGGCGAGTACGACCGGCGCGGTTGGGGCGAAGGCGGTCACGACCTGGACTGGTGGTGCACGTCGTCGCCGGAGGCGCACGTCGCCCGCGAACCGCTGTACCGGACGTACGAGGCGGAGCTGATCGCGCTGATCGGCCGCAAGGCGTACGACCGGCTCGTCGAACTGTGTGCGGCCCGGGAACGGCGCGGGCTGATCGCCCGGCACCCGGCCAGCCCGCCGGACGGCCAGCTCACCCTGCAACCGGCACCGGGCAGCAACTCCTAGCTGGTCAGCGCACGGCGGCCGGGCGGAACGACCGGCGGTAGTCCCGTGGCGGCACGCCCCGCCGCCGGACGAACTGCTCGCGCAGGGCCGCCGCGGTACCGAAGCCGACCCGCCGGGCGATCTCCTCGACCGGCAGGTCGTCGGTTTCGAGCAGCTCCTCGGCCCGGTGCAGCCGCTGCGCCAGCAGCCACGCCCGCGGCGTCGTACCGGTGGCGGCCTTGAAGTGCCGGGCGAAGCTGCGCGGGCTCATCAGTACCCGGGCGGCCAACTGGTCCACGCTGATCGGCTCGCCGAGATGCTCGCGCGCCCAGCCGAGTACGGCACTGAGCCGGTCGGACTCGCACTCGTCCGGTACCGGCGCGGGAATGTACTGCGCCTGCCCGCCGTCCCGGTGCGGTGAGACCACCATCTCCCGGCCCATCGCGCTGGCGACCGCGGCACCGAACTCCCGGCGGAGCAGGTACAGCGACAGGTCCACCGCGGCGGTGACGCCGGCGCTGGTGAGCAACTGGCCCTCGTCCACGTACAGCACGTTCGGATCGACTTCGAGCCGCGGGAACCGGGCGGCCAGATCCGCCGCCCACCGCCAGTGCGTGGTGAGCCGCTTGCCGTCCAGGAGTCCGGAGGCGGCCAGCACGTACGCCCCGGTGCAGTGGGTGGCGATGATCGCGCCGCGGGCATACGCCGCGCACAGCACCTCGGGGATCTCGGGCGGTACCTCGATGCTGAAGTCGTCCCAGGACAGCACCCACACCAGGTCGGCCTCAAGCACCTTGTCCAGCGCGTGCTCTGCGTAGATGACCAGCCCGGTGTCGGTACGCACCGGTCCGGGGCGGACCGCGCAGATGGACAGCTCGAACGGCGGGATGCCCCGGTCGGTGCGGTCGTAGCCGAACACCTCGGTGACCACGCCGAGCCCGAACGAGCCGAAGCCGTCGTACGCGATCGCAGCCACTTTCCGCATAGCCATGCCCCCGAGTATGGCAGCATTTTTGCGATCGTGGTCAGTCCTGCCACTCGTAAGGAGCGCGTGGAGCTAGCATGCTTACCGCATGTTCGCTATCCAGTGCCCACAGCACGGCTCCCGGGTGCTTATGACCGAGCGCCGTATCCGCAGCGTCCGCAACACCGCAAACGGCATCTTCCTCGATGTCGAGTGCTACTGCGGGCAACACGTCGAGGTGCGCACCGGTCGCCGGTACGCCGGCCCTCGACAGACCTCCAACATCTGGTGAGCCCCGATGGCGGTCCGCCCGGGCTGCCGCAGGCAGCGCGGACGGACGAGCCGTGGGCGTGAGTAGGTCCCGATGGCGGTCCGCCCGGGCTGCCGCAGGCAGCGCGGACGGACGAGCCGTGCGCGTGAGTAGGTCCCGATGGCGGTCCGCCCGGGCTGCCGCAGGCAGCGCGGACGGACGAGCCGTGCGCGTGAGTAGGTCCCGATGGCGGTCCGCCCGGGCTGCCGCAGGCAGCGCGGACGGACGAGCCGTGCGCGTGAGTAGGGCCTCGGGCTGTCGTCTCGGGCCTTGAGGTTGGGCTTGAACGTGGCTACGCCTCGAATTTGTACCCGAGGCCGCGGACGGTCACGATGTACCGAGGGTTGGACGGCTCCGGTTCGATCTTGGAGCGCAGTCGCTTCACGTGTACATCAAGAGTCTTGGTGTCTCCGACGTAGTCCGCGCCCCACACCCGGTCGATCAGCTGGCCCCGGGTCAGCACCCGGCCGGCGTTGCGCAGCAGCATCTCGAGCAGCTCGAACTCCTTGAGCGGCAGCGGTACCGACCCACCGGCCACGCTCACCACGTGCCGGTCGACATCCATCCGTACCGGGCCGGCTTCCAGCGCGTTCGGCGCGTCGACCGGCTCGTGCCGGCGGCGCAACACGGCGCGGATCCGCGCGACCAGCTCGCGCGGGGAGTACGGCTTGGTCACGTAGTCGTCCGCGCCGATCTCGAGCCCGACCACCTTGTCGATCTCGGTGTCCCGGGCGGTCACCATGATGATCGGTACCGTCGATGTCTGCCGCAGCGTCCGGCACACCTCACTACCGGACATCTCCGGCAGCATCAGGTCGAGCAGCACGATGTCCGCGCCGGCGCGCTCCCACTCGATCAGCGCCTCCGTACCGGTGGCCGCGACGGACACCTCGAAGCCCTCCTTGCGGAGCATGTACGACAAGGCGTCCGAGAACGATTCCTCGTCCTCCACCACGAGTACCCGGGTCACGGAGTCCCTTCCTAAGGCTTGACGGTCGGCGTTACGGCGGTCGGCTGGGCGGCCGGCTGCACGGCGGTCGGCTGGGCGGCCGGCTCTACGGCGGTCGGGGGTCGGCCCGGCGGTGAATCCTCGACGGAGACCGGAGCCGACTCGCCGGTACCTGATCTACCAGCAGGTTCGCCCACTTCGGCGGCCGACGGGGGTCGTGCGGGTAGCCGCAGGGTGAACGTCGAGCCCTCGCCGGGAGTGCTGCACACCGACACCTCCCCGCCGTGGTTGGAGACGATGTGCTTGACGATGGCGAGGCCCAGTCCGGTACCACCGGTGGCCCGCGAGCGGGCCGGGTCGGCCCGGTAGAACCGTTCGAAGATCCGGTCCAGATCGCGAGCGGCGATGCCCATCCCCTGATCGGCGACGGTGAGCTCGATGGTCCGCGCCCGGCGGCTCGCCCCGATGGTGACCGTGGTGTGCTCCGGACTGTACGCGATCGCGTTGTCGACCAGGTTCGCCAGCGCGGTCACCACCTGACCCTCGTCCCCGTACAGGACGAGGCCGCGGGCCGCGCTCGCGTCCAGGTCGATCTCCTTGGCCGCGGCCGCGGTACGGCTGCGGTCCAGCACCTCGGCCAGGACCCGGTCCACCGCCACCGGCTCCGGGCTCGGCAACGGCCCGGCCCCCTGCAACCGGGACAGCTCGAGCAACTCGCTGACCAGCCGGCCCAGTCGCCTCGACTCGTGGTTGATCCGGTCGGTGAACCGCCGGGCGGCCTCCGGATCGTCGACCGCGTCGACCAGCGCCTCGGAGAGCAACTGCAGGGCGCCGACCGGCGTCTTCAGCTCATGACTCACGTTGGCCACGAAGTCCCGGCGTACCCGCGCCAGCCGGTGTGCCTCGGTGATGTCCTCGACCTCGATCGACACGTACCCGTCGGTCAGGTCCACCACGCAGGCCCGTACGCCGAGCCAGCCACCGGTACCGCGGGGCAGGTCCAGCTCCACGTCCCGGGTCTCGCCGTCGCCTCGGACCCGACCGGCGAGGGTCCGCAGCACCGCGTGCGCGATCTCCCCGTCCCGTACCAGACCGAGCCGGTGGGCGGACGGGTTGGCCAGTACCAGCACGTCCCGCGGCCCGACCACGAGCAGGCCGGCGCGGAGCGCCTCCAGTCCGCGCCGGGCCAGCAGCAGTCCGGGCGGCACGACCGGTTCGGGTGCCGACGCGAGCGTCGCGGCGGCGAGCTGCGCCCGTGGACCGGCCGAATCGGCGGGCTCGGCGTCCAGGTCCCCGGCCGGCCCTGACCCCGCCGCTACCGGCCCGGTCGCTGCCGGCGGCGACGACTCTCGTTGCCCACCGAGTCGCCCCCGACCGGTCGGCCGGGTGAATCCCATCCCGACGAGCGCGACCGCCGCTCCCACGACCGCTCCCACCGCGGCACCAGCGAGCGCCGTCTGCGCCACATCCACGCCCCGATCGTAGGTCGACCGGCACCGGCCGGACCGGACGAACCCGAGCAGAGGCGACCTACTTTCCGCAATGTTCACCCGGCTGGTAGGCCACGTTCACCCAGGTTCACCTGTGCGACCACCGGGATGCCTACCGTGGCGTTCGCCAGCTGCGCTTCCGCCCGCCACCGCCGGTCCGCCCGGCCGTCGCTCGTGCCCGCCGCCGCTCGTCAGCCCGGCCATCTCGGTGGCCGACCTTGGAGGAACCGAGAACATGCGCGAGGCGTACCAGGTGGAGCTGGCCGGCATCGGTCAATTGCTGGTCAGCATGGCCGAGGGAGTCGGCGAGGCGATGCAGCGCGCGACCACCGCGCTGCTGTCCGCCGATCACGACGCGGCCGAGGCGGTGATCGCCGGAGATGTCGAGATCGACGCTCTGCACGATCAGGTCGAGCAGAGCGCGTACCAGCTGCTCGCGCTGCAGGCGCCGGTCGCCTCCGACCTGCGCACGCTGGTGACCGCGCTGCACGTCGCCGCCGATCTGGAGCGGATGGGCGATCTGGCCCGGCACGTCGCCAAGATCGCGCTGATGCGGTACCCGCAGCCGGCCACCGCACCCGAGCTGTCCGGGGTGTTCGCCGACATGGCGAAGGTGGCCAAGCGCATCGCGGTCAAGGTCACCGAGGTACTGGCGGCCCGGGACGCGACCCGTGCGGCAGAGCTCGAACAGGACGACGACGAGATGGACGAGCTGCACCGACGGCTGTTCGGCATCCTGATCGGCGACTGGCCGCACGGCGTCGAGGCGGCGGTGGACGCGGCGCTGCTCGGGCGGTTCTACGAGCGGTACGCCGACCACGCCGTGAACGCGGGCGAGCAGGTCGTGTACCTGGTCACCGGTACCACGCCGCAGACCGTGCAGAGCTGACCCGGCACGGTCCGGCGCGGCCACGGCTGGCGCAAACGGCCGAGGTAGCGGGCCTGCAGCGGCGGGTCAGCGGCCCTGGTTCGCCACCGCCGCCGCGGCCGTGGCGGCCGCCTCCGGGTCGAGGTACTCGCCGCCGCGCGTGAGCGGGCGCAGCGAGTCGTCCAGGTCGTACCGCAGCGGGATGCCGGTCGGGATGTTCAGCCCGACGATCTCCTCGTCCGAGATCGAGTCGAGGTGCTTGACCAGCGCCCGCAACGAGTTGCCGTGCGCGGCCACCAGCACGGTCTGGCCGGTGAGCAGGTCCGGGACGATCGCGTCGTACCAGTACGGCAGCATCCGCTCCACCACGTCGGCCAGGCACTCGGCCGCCGGTCGCAGCTCCGGCGCCAGTCCGGCGTACCGGACGTCATGCGCCTGGGAGTACTCGTCGTCGGGGTCGATCGGCGGCGGCGGGGTGTCGTACGACCGGCGCCAGCGCATGAACTGCTCCTCGCCGTACTCCTCGAGGGTCTGCTTCTTGTTCTTGCCCTGCAACGCTCCGTAGTGCCGCTCGTTCAGCCGCCAGTGCCGGCGTACCGGGATCCAGTGCCGGTC
Source organism: uncultured Actinomycetota bacterium (assembly GCA_963742715.1). Classification (GTDB taxonomy): domain Bacteria; phylum Actinomycetota; class Actinomycetes; order Mycobacteriales; family Micromonosporaceae; genus CAVUMR01. Next base: position 692,857 of record CAVUMR010000001.1, read on the forward strand.
GCACCCGTCCAGGGCGAGCTCGGCGGTACGGATGGCGCGGCGCAGCACCGAGGTGTGCAGCAGGTCCGGCAGCAGGTTGTGCTGGGCCAGCAGTTCCCCGCCGCGACGCGCCTCGGTCTCCCCCTTGGCGCTCAATCCCACGTCCACCCAGCCGGTGAACAGGTTCTTCGCGTTCCAGTCGCTCTCGCCGTGCCGCAGCAGCACCAGGGTCCCGACGGTCATCCGCTCATAGTGCCGCACCGACGGGAACGCGCTGACTTGTACCCGCCGCTACCTTGGCGCGTACGCGGCGGCGACCGGTAGGCAACGTGCCAGCCTCGTCACAGTCCGTTAGCGAATGCCAGTTCATTCCTTGCAGGAGGTTCGCCCTGTGCGTGCCGCGCGGCAGTGGTTCGGCGCGACCACCGGTGGGCTGCCGACGTCCTTCTGGTACCTGTGGACCGGCACGCTCGTCAACCGGGCCGGCGCGTTCGTCATCATCTTCCTGGCCGTCTACCTGACCCAGGTACGGGACTTCTCCCCCACGTACACCGGACTGGTCATCGGGTTGAACGGCGCCGGAGGTGCCGTCGGCGTGCTGATCGGCGGCGCGTTGGCGGACCGCTGGGGCCGGCGACCCACCCTGCTGGCCGCGCAGGTCAGCACCGCGGCGCTGCTGGTCGCGCTTGGGCTGTCCCGGGAACCGGTCGCGATCGCGGTCATCGCCGGGCTGGTCGGGCTGACCGCCAACGCGGTCCGGCCGGCCTTCTCGGCCATGATGGTCGACGTGGTGCCGGCCGGCGACCGGCTGCGCGCGTTCAACCTCAACTACTGGGCGATCAACCTCGGCTACGCGGTGGCGGCGGCGCTGGCCGGCCTGCTGGCCGAGACGAGCTACCTGCTGCTGTTCATCGGCGACGCCTGCACCACCCTCGTGACCGCCGCGATCGTGCTGGCCAAGGTTCCCGAGTCCCGACCGGCCGCCGCCGCGGTCCGGGCGCCCGGGGCCGGTCCCGGCGGCTTCGCCACCCTGCTGCGCGACCGGGTGTACCTCGCGTTCATCGGCCTCACCTTCGTGACCGCGCTCGTGTTCATGCAGAACATGTCCACGCTGCCCATCGCGATGCAGGACGACGGGCTCTCCCCGACGACGTACGGCCTGGTCATCGGGTTGAACGGCGTTCTCATCGTGGTCGGGCAACTGTTCATCCCGAGGCTGTCCCGCGGGTTCGCCCGCTCCGACGTGCTGACCGTCGGCGCGATCGTGCTGGCGGCGGGGTTCGGCCTGACCTCGGTCGCGCACACCGCCTGGCTGTACGCGGTGACCGTGCTGATCTGGACGGTCGGCGAGATGCTGCAGGCGCCGGTCAACTCGACCCTGATCGCGGAACTGTCTCCGACCGCACTGCGCGGCCGGTACCAGGGCGGATTCTCGCTGGCGTACTCCGCGGCCGCGTTCGCGGCGCCGGTGATCGGTGGCTACGTGCTGGAACACGCCGGCAGTACCGCCCTGTGGCTTGGCTGTCTCGCCGTCGGGCTGGCCGGTGCGGGCGGTCAGTGGGCCGCCGGTCCGGCCCGGGAGCGCCGGGCGGCCGTGCTCGCCGACGTCACCGGACCGGTCGAGCAGGCCGTGCCGGAACCGAGCGGAGAGCCGGTACCGGCGGCCGCCGCACCCCCCGCCGCCAGCTAGCTCCTGCGCCGCCGGCTAGCTCTGGCCAGGATCCGCGCTCTGCTTCCGTTCACCGGGAGCGGCGCTCTGCTTCCGTTCGCCGGGAGCGGCGAAGTGCGCGAACGCCTTCAGGTTGTCCAGCGGCTCGCCGCGCTTGACCCGCCAGTCCCACTCCCGCCGGATGGCGGCACCGAAGCCGATCTCGAGCATCGAGTCGAAGTTCTCGTCGGCGTAGCTCAGCACCGAGCCGAGCAGCCGGTCCAACTCGTCGGCGTCGACCGAGTGCAATCCGACCCGGCCCATCAGGTACACGTCGCCGACCGTGTCGATCGCGAAGGCCACGCCGTACATCCGGGCATTGCGCTGCAGCAACCACTCCCACAACTGTTCGCGATGCTCGTCCGGCTGGCGCATCACGAACGCCTCGATCCGCAGCGCGTGCTCGCCGACGATCAGGTTGCACAGGGTCTTCAGCTTGTGCGTACCGGGCAGGGTCACCGCGTACGACCGCGGACCGGTGCGTTCCCAGTCGAGGTCACGGTCGGTCGCGGTCTGCTCGATCAGCGCGCACACCCGCGGTACGGCGTCGGCCCCGGCCGCGGTCACAGCCCGGCGATCCGGCCGGTCGGGGTCAGGTCCAGGTGGTGGGCCCGGTGTTCGGCGACCGTGTCGCGGTATGCCGCGAGCAGTCCACAGGCGGTACGCGACCAGGAGAACTGCCGGGCGTGCCGGACCGCACCCTCGGACAGGTCGTCCCGCAGCCGCGGATCCGTGAGCAGGCGGGCGATCACGGTCGCCCAGTCGACCGGATCGTGCCCGTCCACCAGCGCGCCGGACACTCCGTCGTTCACGGCGGTGACGAGGCCACCGACCGCGGCCGCGACCACGGGCGTACCGCTGGCCTGTGCCTCCAGCGCGACCAGACCGAACGACTCGTTGTAGCTCGGTACGCACACCAGGTCGGCGGCCCGGTACAGCTCGGCCAGGTCGTCGGCCGGCTGCGCCGGCAGGAACCGCACCTGCTCGCGCACCTCCAGCGACTCGGCCAGCTCGTACAGATGGCGCGGGCGCTCCAGCCCGGTACCGCTCGGGCCGCCGCAGAAGATCGCGACCACCCGACGGGCGAGCTCCGGTTCCCGGTCCCGCAGCGCGGCGACCGCGCGGAGCAGCACATCCGGCGCCTTCAGCGGCTGGATGCGGCCGACGAACAGCAGTACCAGCGCGTCGTCGGGAAGCTGGAACCGGCGGCGGGCGGCAGCCCGGTCAGCCGTCTCCCCCGGTACGAACCGGTCGAGATCGACGCCCGGCTGGACCACGGTGACCCGCTCCGGGTCCGCGCCGTACAGGTCGAGCAGCTCGCGCGCCTCGGCGGCGGTGTTCGCCACCAGCCGGTCGGCCTCGGCGACCACCTGTTCCTCGCCGATCACCCGGGCCCGCGGCTCAGCCGTGTCGCCGTCGGCGAGCTGGGCGTTCTTGACCTTGGCAAGCGTGTGCGCGGTGTGCAGCAGCGGTACGCCCCAGCGGTCCCGGGCCAGGTAGCCGACCTGTCCGGACAGCCAGTAGTGCGTGTGCACCAGGTCGTACCAGCCGGGCGGCCGGGTCGCCTCGGCGCGCAGTACGCCGGCGGTGAACGCGCACAACTGGCTCGGCAGCTCCTGCTTGGACAACCCCTCGTACGCCCCGGCGATCACATGCCGGACGAGTACGCCCGGTGCCAGTTCCACGGTGGGGGGCAGGTCGCTGGAGGTGGCCCGGGTGAAGATCTCGACCTCGACGCCCGCGTCGGCCAACCGCCTGGACACCTCGGTGATGTACACGTTCATGCCGCCGGCATCGCCGGTGCCGGGCTGCTCGAGCGGCGAGGTGTGCAGCGAGATCGTGGCGATCCGGCGGGGCAGGCCGGCCGCGGATCGGCTGTGTCGTATGCCAGTCAGACTGCAACTGCCAGCCACACCGGCTCCTCTCGTTCAGACGACTCGTCGCGCACGGGGCCTGAGCGACGCACTGGGACGACGGACCGACCGGAAGCGGCGCGTGGGACCGTCGCGTGGGAGGTGCAGCACGGCGTCGGACGCAGCACGGCGCTCACGAGAAATCGGCCAGTCCTGGTCGACAACCGGACCGACCCTTGGAATCTTCCCGAATGATCCCGGCCACCACCGGATCATTCGGCGCGGAGGTGACAAAACAGACGATCAGATACCCCAAACCAGCACATTTCGTACCGACAATCAGCGCGACGAATCAACCGTTGTCGTCGGCATACCCAGCCTGGTGCCGTACACACCGCGCGACTGGTCGATCCGGAGCCTCGTGTCCCGGTCGAACCCCGGTCGAGCACGGGTCCCGGCCCGGTGCGCGACCGGCCCAGGTACGGCAGGATCTACAGGTCATGGCTGACCGTCCGCTTGCTGTCGTCACCGGAGCTTCCAGTGGGATCGGCGCCGCCACCGCGCGCCGGCTCGCCGCCGACGGATGGCACGTCGTGGCCGCCGCCCGCCGGGTGGAGCGGATCACCGACCTGGCCAAAGAGGTCGACGGTACCGCCGTCGCCTGCGACATCACCTCCGACGAGCAGGTGGCCACGCTGCGGGACGCGGTGGCCGGGCTGGGCGAGCCACGGCTGCTGGTGAACAACGCCGGTGGCGCCCTCGGCGCCGACCCGATCGCGGCCGCGCGGACCGACGACTGGCAGTGGATGTACGAGGTGAACGTGCTCGGCACCCTGCGGGTCACCCAGGCGCTGCTGCCCGGACTGCTCGCGTCGGGCGCCGGCACGATCGTGCTGATGGGATCGACCGCCGGGCACGTCGTGTACGAGGGGGGCGGCGGGTACACCGCGGCCAAGCACGCCGAGACCGCGATGGCCGGCACCCTGCGACTGGAGTTGGCCGGCCGTCCGGTACGGGTCATCGAGATCGCACCCGGGCTGGTCAAGACCGACGAGTTCGCGGTGGTGCGGTTCCGCGGTGACGCGCAGGCGGCAGCCAAGGTGTACGAGGGGGTCGAGGAGCCGTTGACCGCCGAGGACATCGCCGACTGCGTCGCGTGGTGCGTGAGCCGGCCGCAGCACGTGAACATCGACCGGATGGTGGTACGCCCGGTCGCCCAGGCCGCACAGCACAAGCTGCACCGCGGCCCACTCAAGTAGCCCGGGCGCGGCACAACCCGCACGGCGGCCCGCTCGGGCGCGGTACAAGCCGCGCCCAGGCCCCATTCGCCACTAGCCGAAGCACGGTCCGCTCAGGTCGGCCCCGGCCTCCGGCCGGCCGTATTTCCGGTGTTTTTTCCTGGTAATCGTGAAAGTTTTTGCCGCCATGTCAACAATGCGTGGAACCCATTGACATCGGTGTGACCTTTTACCTACTGTGCGGCATAACGCACCGTCTGCGTAGGTAGGTAGCGCGAGGGTGGTGGTGCCCCAATTACGACCCCCCTCGCATCGACTGGGAGGTCGCCCCGTGCTCAGACACAGCCTTCGCCTCAGCGTCAAAGCCCTGTTCGTCACCATGGTCGCCGGCGCCGCCGCGCTGCTCATCAGCCCGTCGGCCGCCAGCGCGGTCGGCCAGTCCGACGCCGCGAACCAGTTCCGCAACGCCGGTGTCACCTGGTCGTCCAGCGGTGGCTGCACGACCCGTAGCAACCCGCACTGCACCTCGTTCGAGGGCATCCGGCAGTCGACGATCACCGGCGTGATCACGCTCAAGCACGCCAGCGGCTGCGCCATCAACATCACCGGTGGCACCGAGGTCGGCCACGCGTCCGGCACCTACAGCCACTACAACGGCTACAAGGTCGACATCAGCAAGTACACCTGCATCGGCAACTACATCAAGAGCGCTTTCACCCGGATCGCGAACCGGGGCGACGGCTACGCGCAGTGGCAGGCCGCGTCCGGCAACATCTACTGCGACGAGGGCAGCCACTGGGACATCACGTACTACTCCTGCGGTTGCATCGCTCCTGAGTAGTTCCGCAGCGGTACCAGCACAGCCGCACCGGCACGCCACGGGCGGCCGACCCGATCGGGTCGGCCGCCCGTCGCCGTCTGTCCGGTGCTCGCCCAGCGGCGTCGCACCAACCAGCGTGTCTCAGAGCAGCGGCGTCGCACCCACCAGTGGCGTCGCACTGACCGGCGGCGTCGACCGGCGGCACGCGTGAAGGTATTTAACGTGCATAGGTGAGTAATTGAAGGCTGTTGACATACTTTGTCCCTTTTGCCTACTCTGCCGCAATAACGCATCCGCGTAGGTAGCGCACCAGGCCGGGATGCCCGCCGTTCCGATCCGATGCGCCGGACTCGGAGGTCCGCCCCATGTCAACCAGCCTTCGCCTCACCGTCAAGGCCCTGTTCATCACGCTGTTCGCCGGCTTGTCGGTCGCATTCGTGAGCACCGCCGCGAGCGCCGCCGACAACGGCCTCAACGTCGGTCAGGGCGCCGCCGAGTCGCAGTTCCGCGCGGCCGGCGTCACCTGGTCGTCCAGCGGTGGCTGTACCGACCCGAACAACTCGCACTGCACCTCGTTCGAGGGCATCCGGCAGTCGACCATCGACGGCGTCATCACGCTGAAGAACGCCAGCGGCTGCGCCATCAACATCACCGGTGGTCCCGAGACAGGCCACGCCCCCGGCCAGTACAGCCACGCGGCCGGGTACAAGGTCGACACCAGCCACAACAGTTGCCTCGACGGGTACGTGCACAGCGCCTTCACCCGCATCGCCGACCGCGGCGACGGCTACCCGCAGTGGCAGGCCGCCTCCGGCAACATCTACTGCGACGAGGGCAGCCACTGGGACATCACGTACTACTCGTGCGGTTGCCTGACCAACGAGCTGTAGGAACCCGCACGACGAGCTCCGCACGACAGGGCCGGCTCCGGACGGGGCCGGCCCTTCGCGCGCCTACAACTTGGCGTTGACCAGCACCGGTTCCGGATGAAGGTCCACGTCGAAGGCGCGGCGTACCCCGTCGCGGATCTCCCGGGCGAGTTCCAGCAGCTCGCCGGTGGTACCGCCGTCCCGGTTCGTCAACGCGAGCGTGTGCTTGGTCGAGATGCCGACGGCTCCCCGGCGGTACCCCTTGGCGAAACCCGCGCGCTCGATCAACCAGGCCGCGCTGGTCTTGACCCGCCCGTCCGGCGCCGGCCAGGACGGCGGCTCGACCCCAACACCTGAACCGCCCAGCTCCGTCGCCCGCTGGCGTACCCCGGCGAACTGGCCTTCGTCGAGCACCGGGTTGGTGAAGAACGAGCCGACGCTGTACGTGTCCGGATCAGCCGGATCGAGCACCATGCCCTTGCGCCGGCGCAGTTCGAGCACCGCCTGCCGTACGTCGTCCACCAGCGCCCGCTCGCCGACCTGCACCTCCAGTGCGCGGGCGAGCTCGGCGTACCGGATCGGCCCGGATCGGCCGCCGGTGCGCAGTACGTAGCTCACCGCCAGTACCAGCCACCGGTCGTTGCCCTTGAACACGCTGGTCCGGTACCCGAAACCGCATTCGCTCGGGGACATCGTGCGGCGCTCGCCGGTGACCCGGTCGTACACCTCCACCGACACGATCGTCTCGGCCACCTCCTGGCCGTACGCGCCGACGTTCTGGATCGGGGTGGCTCCGGTGAGGCCGGGGATCCCGGACAGGCACTCGATGCCGGACCAGCCGGACGCGACACAGGCGGAGACCAGCTCGTCCCAGCCGAACCCGGCCGGCACGGTCAGCGCCACCCGCTCTCCGTCGGGGGCCCGGCCGAGGCCGATCCCGGCGCTCCCGGCGCGGAGCAGCACGACCGTACCGTCGAATCCGTCATCGCCGATCACGACGTTGCTGCCGCCGGCGAGGACGAGAACCGGGTCGCCAGCCTGATCCGCGGACCGGACGGCCTCGACCGCTTCGTCCGCGTTGTCCACTTCGACCAGGCGCCGAGCCGGACCACCGAGGCGAAGTGTCGTGTATGCCCCGAGAAATCCCTGGGTAACCTCACGCACCCTCTCACCCTAGGCTTGGGGGGACACCGGCCGACCGGCCGGTGGCGGGGGGAGGGGGCGTCACCATGGTGAGGGCCGCGGGCAAGCCGGACAAACACTTCTGGGTCGCCGCCCTCCGGCACGAGGGCTCGGCGTTGCGCTCCGCGGTCTCCCCGGACATGCTCGACCGTCCGGTACCAACCTGTCCGGAGTGGACCGTCGGCGACCTGGTCGGGCACGTCGCCGGTTTGTACGAGTGGGTAGGTGAGCACGTCAGCCGCGGGGTCACCAGCGCACCCGAGGCCCGCCTGCGGCGGCCACCCGCCGCCGAGGCGCTGTCGGCGTTCGACCAGTCGTACGAGTCGATCGTCGCCATCCTGGACCGGCTGGATCCGGAGTTCCCCGCGTGGAATCCGGAGCCACAGCCCAAGCGGGCGGCCTTCTGGCACCGGCGGATGGCGCACGAGACCGCGGTACACCGGTGGGACGCGCAGGTGTCCAGCGGACTGACCGAGCCGATCGAGACCAAGCTCGCGGTCGACGGCATCACCGAAGTGATCGACACGATGCTGCTGACCCGGTCCGACCCGTCGGCGCAGCCGCAGGTCGGCATCGCCGCGCTGGTGGCCACCGACTCCGGCGACGAATGGCTGGTACGGGTACGACCGGCCGGGGTCGCGCTGCTCGACACCAGCACGATCACCCACGAGGAGCACCGGATCGCCGCCCGGGCCGCCGGCAGCGCCAGTGACCTGATGCTGGCGCTGTGGGGACGGATCCCGTTCGACGTCCTGCAGGTCGGCGGCGACCTGCGACTCCTCACCGCGCTGCGGTACGACTGAGCGCCGCGGTACGACTGACCCGTCCCGGCATGGCCAACCCCCCGGTACCCGCCGGACCGGCCTACTCTGCACCCAGCGACGGGTACGAGGAGGCGCGACGATGCCGCAGGGAAACGAGTTGGACACCGGATTCTGGCTGGCCGCGCTGCGGCGGGACGCAGCCCTACTGCGCGCCGCGGTGACTCCGGACGTGTTCGACACGCAGGTACCGAGCTGTCCTGAGTGGACGGTACGGGACCTGGTGCACCATGTCGGCACGGTGTACGGGGTCGCCCGGGTCAACGCCGCCGGCGGGAATCCCGCGGTACCGGCGCGACCGACCGGCGACCTGCCCGACGACGCCGGCCTGCTGGCCTGGTGGGACGGCGAGTTCCAGGCAATGCACGACGTACTCGAGAAGCTCGACCCGGAGCAGCCCGCGTGGAACTGGGCACCCCGGGCCAAGGTGGTCGCGTTCTGGCCCCGCCGGATGGCGCACGAGACCGCGGTACACCGGTGGGACGCCCAGATGGCCGCCGGAGTGACCGAGCCACTGGACGTGGAGATCGCCGCCGACGGGATCACCGAGGTACTCGACACCTGGCTGCCGGGCGGCAAGGGCAAGGGCGACGGGGCGGCCGAAGGGGTGGTGCGGCTGATCGCCACCGACGCCGAGCGGGAGTGGCACATCCGGGTCGGCGACGGCACGGTCGCGCTGCTGGACACCGCGACGCTGGTACCGGAGGACCCGGCCGCGCACGCCCAGGCTGTCGGTACCGCGAGCGACCTCGAACTGGCCCTGTACGGCCGGCTCGGATTCGACGCCCTGGAGCTGGCCGGCGACCCGCGCCTGCTCGACCAGCTCCGGGTCGGCTGACCGCTCCTGCCGGGGCGCTGACCGCTCCTGCCGGGGCCGCTGACCTTCCCGCGGTGGCCGGGGCGCTATTCGGCGACGATCCGCTGGGCCAGTCGGTAGGTCGACTCGCCGAACAACACCAGCCGGATCTCGGCCACCCGGGTGGCCGTGGCCCGGATCGCGGCCAGCGCCTGCCGTACCGCGTCGTCCGCCGGCCAGCCGTACACCCCGGCCGAGATCAACGGGAACGCGACTGTCGCCGCGCCGAGCCGGTCGGCCACTTCGAGCGAGTTGCGGTAGCAGTCGCGCAGCAGGTGCGACCGGTCCTCCGAGGCCGTGTACACCGGTCCGACCGTGTGGATCACCCAACGGGCCGGCAGCCGGCCACCGGTCGTCGCGACCGCCTGCCCGGTGGGCAGCCCGTCGCGGTAGTCGGCGGCGCGCAGGGCCCGGCACTCGGCCAGGATCTCCGGCCCTCCGGCCCGGTGGATGGCGCCGTCGACGCCGCCTCCGCCGAGCAGCGAGGAGTTCGCCGCGTTCACGATCGCGTCGACCCGGACCGTGGTGATGTCGCCGTGCACGAGGGTTACCGACATGTTCACATGGTCCACTACGGGCGTGTCTGTCGCCGCGTTCAGCACGCACGGTAGGCTTCACGGCTAATCCTCATTCGGCCCGTACCTCTCTCCGCCGGAGCCCGCATGGACATCGAGTTCGGCGTCCTTGCCGCCACTGCCAGCAGCGATGCCCTGCTGGAAGCGTTGCGGAAATACGCGCACGCGATCAGCGTCGGTGAGCAGGTGACCGATCCGACCTCGTACGCGGCGCGTGATCAGTCGCGCATGGCAATCGGTGAGTACGACGGCCGGGCGTACGTGTACGACGGCCAGTTCGCGCTGACCGACAAGCCGGATCTGATCGTCGCGCTGTCCGAACGGCTGGGCACCGTGGCCGGCTGTGGCGCGGACGCGGTGTCCGGCAGCTTCTGGCTCACCGTCGGCCAGAACGGGCAGCTGCGCCGGCGGTACTGGATGTGCCACACCACGCTCACCCGTCCGGTGGACCTGGGCGAACCGTTCACCGCGGAAGCGGTGTACCCGATCGAGGACGACGAGGGCGCCGGCCTGTTCGCGGTACTCGACGAGCTCGGTTTCCGGGTGGAGCGGTGGCTGTTGGGCGCACACGCGTACCGGCTGGTGCTCAACGGCGCGCGCTTCCCGAACTACGGCCCGATCCGCCGCGCCGAGGACGACCACTACCACCAGTACGCGATCGTCGACCACTGGCTGGCCGCGGTCAGCGCACTCGAGCAGCGCGGCAGCTACTGAGCGGCGCCGCGCCGCCGGCTCGGTAGCTACCGGCGGCGCGGCGGCTACCGAGCCCTACAGCAGCGCGACCCGACCCTTGTGACCGGCCAGGATGTCGGCCGGATCGGCGCCGAGCACCCGTTCCAGCAGCGTGGCGTACACGTCCCGGAAGTCGGTGGTCACGGCGAGATCGCCGTTGTCCAGCTTCGACAGGCTCGGCTGGTCGCCGTAGAAGCCGCCCTTGACGCCGGCACCGGCGACGAACAACGGCCCCGCGGTGCCATGGTCGGTGCCCTGGTTGGCGTTGGCCGCCACCCGGCGCCCGAACTCGGAGTACACCGCCACCACCACGGAACGGCCCCGGGCCACCCGGTCGATCCGGCCGAGGAAGCCGGAGACCGCGCCGTCCAACTCACCGAGCAGCCGCTCCTGGGTCGCCTTCTCGTTCGAGTGCGTGTCGAAACCGCCGAGGCTCACGCTGTACACCCGTGGGGGTGCCCCGGCCGCGACGGCCTGCTCGACCAGCGCCAGCTGCGCCGCCAGCGCGCTCTGACCGCCCGCGCTCGCGCCGTCCTGGGGCCGGTCGTCGTCATCGTCGGGGGTCGGACTCGCGGAACTGACCGCCCGCAGGCTGTCCTCGACCCGGAGCAGGTCGGCGTAGGACCGGGCCGCCCGCGCGGTGAACGGATCGTCCGCCGAGTTGGCCTTGGCCAGCCCGGCAAGCCGGGGCTGGAGCATGGCGGGCACCGAGCCGCCGCCGAGCGGTACCGCCGCACCGGCCACCTGAGCGCCGGCCAGCAGTGGCGGCAGGGTGGCGCCGATCGACACCGCCTTGAGCGGATCCCGGCCGTACCGGTCCAGCCAGCGGCCCAACCAGCCGGTCGCGGCGGGTGCCGACGGCGAGCCGGTCTGCCAGATGTCCATCGAGCGGAAGTGGCTGTGGTCGGGCTTCGGGTACGACACACCGCGGACGATCGCGAGCTTCCGGTCGTCCCAGAGCGACTTGAAGCCCTTCATCGCCGGGTTCAACCCGAGCCCGTCACCCAACCCCAGCACGTCCTTCTCGGCGTACGCGAGCTCCGGCCGGGCCTGCTGGTAGGCATGGTCCGCGGCCGGGATGACGGTGTTCAGCCCGTCGTTCCCGCCGTACAGCGTGACCAGTACGAGCACCGCCGAGTCGGTCGGCAGCGGATCGTCGTCGGCCGCCTGCAGCAGCTCGTGCAGCGTCACGGTGCCGGCGCCGGCTACCAGTGCGCCCGCTCCCACCACCCCGCTGGCCAGCAGGAACTTCCGTCGGGTCAACGTGTCCACGACTGTCTCCTGTCGTCGCTCAGCGGCTGGTGAGGTATTCGGGGGCGGTCAGCGCGAGAGTGGTCACCAGCGCCGGATTGTCGGCGGCCCCGGCCAACGCGTCCGCGGTACGCGCGGACCAGCCGCTCAGTCCGAGCCGCTTGGCGAGCAGCTCCGGCCGGTTCTTCGCGGTGGTACCGCTGACCTCGGACAGGTCGGCGGCGCGGGCCAGCGCGCCGGCGAGGACCAGCCGGGTACGGGCCGCGGACGTGGTCAGCCACGCGTTGCCGGACGGCCAGCCGCCCACGTTCGGTGGCGCGAACGGCACCTGGCCGAGCCCCTGCAACATCCCGGCGAGCGGGCCGCGCCGGTTCTTGCTGTCGGAGTCGGTACGCCGTGCGGTCTTGTCGCCGCCCGCCTCGGCGAGCTTGGCCGGCCGGATCCGCAGTGCCCGCATCGCCCCGACGACGTACTCCACCGGCTGCTTGACCAGGACGTTCGCCGAGTCGCGGAACGCCGGATCGGTCAGCATCGTGTGGAACATCGCGGTCAGGTCCCGCTGCGGCTGGTACGCCGCGACTATCCGGTCCAGGCTCCCCTGGCTCGGTGGCGTCGCGGAAACGAGCCAACCCCACATGCGCTTCACCAGGTACCGCGCGGATGCCGGGGTGGCCACGAACAGGTCCACCAGCTCGGCGTCGCTGAAGTCGCGGGTCACGCCGAGAATCGTCTGGGTACCGGTGGCGTGCTGGTCCTCGTCGAAGCTGGCGCTGAACGTGCCGCTGCCGGTACCGGATGCCCCCGGCCGGTCCACCCGCCACCCGGTCAGGGCCCGGGCCGCCTGCCGTACGTCGTTCTCGGAGTAGTTGCCGACGCCGAGCGTGAACAGCTCCATCAACTCGCGGGCCAGGTTCTCGTTCGGCGCCTGTGCGGTGTTGCCGGAGGCGTCCAGCCAGATCATCAGTGCCGGATCGCGCACCATGGCGCGGCTGAACGCGCCGAAGTCGCCGCCACCGAGCCGGCGCATCGTCTCGTTCTGCTGGAGCATCGCGCCGGCGACCTTGACCTTCTGTACCGAGGTGGCCCAGTGGCCGTGCCAGAGCAGCGTGCGCTTCTCGGTCCACTGGTGCTCCACCGCGACCATCCGGTCCAGCCACCAGGTACCGAGTTGCTGCGACTGTGCGCGCAGCTCCCGGAGGTACTGCTTGCGGGCGTCCTGGTCGCCCTTGCGGCGCGGCCGCTCCGGCAGCGTGAACCGGGGCGGCGGGGTGGCCGCGGCGCCACGATCAGCTCCGGGTGGCGCGAGCAGTGCGGACACGGTCGCGTCGAATCCGGCTGACGCGGCGGCGTCCACCTGCTCGGTCGTGGCGCCGAAGCCGGTGCGCTGCAGCAGCCGCGCCAGCGCGGCCCGGGAATCCAGCGGCATACCCATGTACAGCAGCCTGCCGGACGAATGTACGGGTCCGGTAAGGGCGGTATGGCGGTTGTGCAAGACCCGCGTCAGCCGAGCCGCACCTCGACCGACAGCGGGAAGTGGTCCGACGCCTGCGTCTTCGGCCGGGCGAAGTCGGTGAAGGAGAGATCGGAGGTACCGAAGATCCAGTCCACCCGGTACTTCGGCCGGTCGGTCGGCGAGGTCAGCAGGCCGGCGTGCCCGGTGGTGTCCTGCGCGCTCAACAGGTCCGCGTCCTGGAGTTTGCGCACCTCGGGCCACCCCGGCTGGGAGTTGAAGTCACCCGCGATGATCGCCGGATTGTGCCCGCCCCACCGGCGCATCACCACGTCCAGCTCGCGCAGTCGGGTCGGGGTGTTCTGGTCCTGGTGCTGCAGGTGCGCGTTGATCACCCGGACGGTACGACCGCCCTCGAGCTCGAGCGTGGCGGCCGCGTACGACCGGCGCATGGTGCCGTCCCCCTGCGGGAGTCCACCGGTGTCCACCTCGGACATCGGCAGCCGGGACAGGATGAGGTTGCCGAACTGGCCGTCCGCCGCGGGCGACCACACGTACGGCATGCGCAGCCGGCGGGACAGCCATTCGGCCAGGTCGGTGGTACCGCCGATCGCCCAGCCGCGGCTGACCTCCTGCAGCAGCACCACGTCCGGATGCTGCGCGGAAAGTACGTCGCCGATCGTGCCGGGGTCGACCGCCGCCCGGTTGTTCACGCCGTAGTGCAGGTTCCAGGTCACCAACCGGAAGCTGTCGGTACTCTCCGGCGGATCGGTCGGGGCCGGCATCGTCACCAGCATCAGCACCGGTACCAGCAGCAGGATCGCCGGTACTCCCGCGAACGGGGCCAGGTGACCGCGCCGGGCCCGCCGTACCGCGTCCCGATCGTCCTCGTCCGGGCTGGCCCCACTCGAGCTGGACCTGTGCGTACTGGCCGGACGCGGGCCGAGACCGGCCACCGCGACGGCGACCGCGGCGGCGAACAGGAGCAGCGTGTTCGGGAACGGCAGCGGCTTCTCGTAGTGCACCTGGTACAGCAGCACCACGATCACGTACCCCAGGCCGGTCCCGAGCCCGGCCAGCGCGAACCCGGTCAGGCCGCGCTCCGCGCCCTCGACGCGCCTGGTCAGGGCCCTGGCGACGAGCATCGCCCCGGCCACCTGACCGACCACCACGGCGAGCACCACCAGCGGGCCGGTCAGGTACACCGCGGCGATCACCGAAAGCACCAGCAGAACCGCCGGCACCGCGCCGGCGGCCGCGCCGTCCAACTCGGGCAGCCGGCCGGAGCCGCCGGGCAACCGCAGCCGGCTGACCGCCTCGATCGCCAGCAGCGCGCCGGCGAGCAGCGCGATCACGGCCACCTGCAGGCCGACCCCGGACTGGGACGCGACGAAACCCACGCTGCCCAGCACCAGGGTCTGCAGGGCGAGGTACGGGCCGAGCAGCGCTATCCGGGCGGTACCGGTCACCGGGTGCCCGCGATCGACGAAACTCCGGTGCCCGCGCGCGAGCGTGACCAGCACGAATACACACTCGAACACGGTCACCAGCCAGCCCGCGAGCCCCGGTCGCCAGGCCGCGTCCCAGCTCGACAGCGCGGCTCGAACGGCCACATCCAGGCCAGCGCCGAGCACCAGCCCGGCGGCCGCGGTCACCCCGCCATCGGCGGCCGGCGCGCTGGCCTGGCGTACCACCAACACCTGCGCGATCAACGCGACCGCGACGAGCAGGACGCCGGTGACAAAGGCGGGGCTGGACTGCACCTGGACCGCGAGCCGGAGCCCGACCGCGACGGCGACCGCGGCCACCGTGGCGCGCCGCGCGCCCAGCCAGCCGACCAGCGGCCCGGTCAGCACCGGGCCGAGGTACACGATCAGGGCCGTTGCCGCCGCCACCGGGACGCCGCCCTGGCCGGCCACGTGGTCGAGCAGTGGCCCACTGACCCGCAGCGCCTCCGCGGTGACCATGGTCACCGCGGCAACGAGCAGCACCGAGGCTCGGGAGGCAGCCGTCATGGCGCGCACCATATCCGCTGTCCGCCGCGCCGGGGCAGCGCCCGGCCGGTGGCGATCACGCGCATCGGCCGGCCGCCACGGGTGGTCCGCCGGGTCGCCCGCCGGCAGGCCGCCCGCGACCGGCCGATGCGGCACCAGGTCAGGACGAGGCGCCGGTCAGGTTCAGCACCACCACACCGGCGATCACCAGCGCGATCCCGGCCACCGCGCCGGCACCGAGCCGGTCACCGAACAGCCGGACGCCGAGCACCGCGATCAGCACGGTTCCCACCCCGGACCAGATGGCGTACGCGACGCCGAGTCCGAGACCGCGCTTGAGCGCCAGGGCCAGCGCGCCGAACGACACCACGTACCCGATGACCGCCCCGACTATCGGCAGCGGCCGGGACAGCCCGTCGCTGGCCCGCAGGAACAGCGTCGCGGTCACCTCGGTACCGATCGCGACGGCCAGCAGGAGCAGCGCGGACATGCGGATTCCTCCATCAGGGCGGGCGCGCCGGACCTTGCAGGCGCGGGGGCGCGACAAGCAGCCGGGCGGGACAGGTGGTGGTGGTCGGGTTCAGCTCACCGCGTCGATGGCCGCGGTCAGCTCCCGCGGTACGTCCATCAGCAGGTGCCCGCCGTCGGCCACGACCAGCCGGCCCGCCGCGACCACGTGGGACACGTCCGACGCGGTCCCGGCGAAGGTGACCGCGGCGAGCGGATCGTCAACGGCCGAGCCGGCCAGCCGGACCGAGTCCAGCGATACCGCGACGAAGTCCGCCGGCGCGCCCGGCGCGATCCGGCCGCCGTCCAGCCCGACCGCGCGGGCACCGCCGGCAGCGGCCGCGGCGAGCAGTTCGGCCGGCGGGTGGTGTCCCCGCCGCTCGGTGACCAGCCGGGTGTTCAACTCGACCGCACGCGCCTCTTCGAACAGGTCGATCATCGCGTGGCTGTCGCTGCCCACGCACAGGCCGGCGCCCGCGTCGCGCAACGCCGCCGACGGCCCGATCCCGTCGGCGAGGTCCCGCTCGGTGGTGGGGCAGAAACAGACGTTGGTACCGGTACCCCCGAGCAGCGACACGTCGCCGTCGAGCAGGTGGGTCGCGTGTACCGCGGTCGCCATGGTGCCGAGTACCCCGCAGTCGGCACACAACCGCGCCGGTGTACGCCCGTGCACGGCTTCACACGCCTCGTTCTCCCGCCGCTGCTCGGACAGGTGGATGTGCAGCGGCACGTTCCGGTCGGCCACCCAGCGGGACACCGCGCGGATCGCGGACGGGGGGCAGGCCCGTACCGAGTGGATCGCCGCGCCGTAGTACGGCACCCGCAGGTCAGCCGCCCGTTCCGCCCAGGCGTCCTCGTCGCCGTCGCCGAACCGCAGTTGCGTGCCGTCCAGCGGCGTACCGTCCACATCGGACTGCAGGTAGCAGGTGTCCAGCAGTACCACCCGGACGCCGGCCGCGGCACCGGCCGCCACCAGCGCGTGCCCCATCTCGTTCGGCTCGGCGTACCGGACCCCACCGGTGTCGTGGTGCAGGTAGTGGAACTCGGCGACCGTGGTGATCCCGGCGAGCGCCATCTCGCCGTACACCGCCCGCGCGAGCGCGTAGTAGGTGTCCGGCTGGAGTCGCGCGGCGACCGCGTACATCTGCTCCCGCCAGGACCAGAAGTCGCCCTTGCCGCCCTGGGTACGCCCGCGCAGCGCCCGGTGGAACGCGTGCGAATGCGCGTTCACCAGCCCGGGCAGCAGCAGTCCCGGCAACCGTTCCGCCTCCGGCGGGGGCGCCACCCCCACCTCTACCGCGCTGATCAGCTGCCCGTCGGTGCGGATCAGTACGCCCGCGACCGGTCCCTGGGCCGGATCGCCGAGCCAGCCGAGGTCGGCGTACCACAGCGAGCCGGCGGGCTGTTCCCCCGCGGTCTGCTCCGCGTCGGTCAGCGACACGCGAGCTCCTCCAGTACCTCGGTCAGGGCCGCCACTCCGGTCAGGCAGTCCGGGGTTTCCGCGTGCTCGGCCGGGGCGTGCGAGATGCCGGTCGGGTTGCGCACGAACAGCATCGCGGTCGGTACCTCGGCGGCCAGGATTCCGGCGTCGTGCCCGGCACCGGTGGCCAGCAGCGGTACGCCCGCGCCCCGGTCAGCGCGACCGCCTACGCCGCTGCCAGCGCCGTCGATGCCGCGTGCGGCCGCGGCGGCGACCCGCGCGGCGAGCGCCCGGTCGAACGTGACCGGACCGCTGTACGACTCCCGGGTCATCGCGAACCCGACCGTGTCCCGGTCGGCGCGTTCACCGGTGGCCCGCTCGATCCCGGCCACCACTTCGTCCAATGTGGACTGTTCCGGGGCGCGCGCGTCCAGCCAGGCGGTGATCTTCGACGGGATCGCGTTGGTGCCGTTCGGCTCGACGTACACCCGGCCGATGGTGGCCAGCGCACCGGCCAGCCGGGCCTTCTTGCGGGCCGCGAGCACCGTGTTCGCGTAGGTCAGCATCGGATCGCGCCGGTCGTCGAGCAGCGTGGTACCGGCGTGGTTGGCGTCGCCGGTGAAGTCCAGCCGCCACCGGCCGTGCGGCCAGATGCCGTCCCCCACGGCCACCGGTGCACCCAGTCGATCCTGTCCCCTGCCCTGTTCGATATGCAGCTCAATGTACGTGCCGATCCGCCCGAGCAGATCGGCGTCTCGGCCGATGCCGGTAGGGTCCAAACCGGCAGCCGCCATGGCATCCGCGAGGGTTGTCCCGGTCCCGTCGGTGAGTTCACGGGCCCGCGCCGGATCGATCGCGCCGGTGAGGAGCCGGGAGCCGAGGCAGGCGATCCCGAACCGGCCGCCCTCCTCCTCGGCGAACGCGGCCACCGCTACCGGCCGGCGCGGGGTCGCGCCACGCTCCCGCAACGCGTCGATGGCGGCGAATCCGCTCACCACCCCGAGTGGCCCGTCGTACGCCCCGCCGTCCGGTACCGAGTCCAGATGGCTGCCGGTCACCACCGCGTCACCGGCGTCGGGATCGCCCCACCACGCCCACAGGTTGCCGTTCCGGTCGGTACGCACCGACAGCTCGCGGTCCCGGGCGGCCTGCTCGAACCAGGCGCGGCACTCCAGCTCAGCGGCGGTGTAGGCGAACCGGCGGTAACCACCGGTCGCGTCGTACCGGCCGACCGGCACGAGGTCGGCCCACAGCTCTTCGAAGCTCACCGGCCGACAGTAACCGCCGCCGGTCAGCCGACCGGCTGGTCCGGTGCGCCGAGCACGTGCCGCGCGAGCAGCGTGCCACCGGCGACCGCGGCCGGCATCACCACGATCGCGCCGAGCGGGATCAGGAACAGCACGAACATGCCGACGCCGAAGCCGAGTGCGAGCGGCCGCCGTTGCCGCATCAGCCGGCGCCGGTCGGCCAGCCGCAGCCCGCGCCGGTTGAACGGCACGCCCACGATCTCCAGCGCGAGCAGCCAGCCGCCGACCAGTGCGCCGATCACCGGTACCACCGACTGCCCGACGACCGGGATGAACCCGGCGACGAACAGCGGGATGCCGACCGCGATCGACATCACGATCAGCCGGAGCGAGTCGACGATCGAGCGGTACCACGGCACCTCGACCGCGCCGGGCACGCCACCGAGCCTGTCCTCCACGCGGCGGGAAATCGTCTCGTAGAACGGGTCGCCGATGAGCAGGGTCAGCGCGGTGTACGCGACGACGGCGAGCAGCAGCGCGCCACCGATGATCAGCACGCCGAGGGTGACCCGGGTGAACGTCTGCGCGCCGGACGACCAGTCGTCGGCAAACGGGGTGAGCCAGTCGACGAGGTCGCCGATCCAGAACGCCAGCGCCACGATCGCGGCACCGATCACTATCAGCGAGATCACCGCCGGTATCACGCCGATCAGCAGCAGCCGGGGCGACCGCGCCCACATCCCGATGCCCCGGCCGAGAAAGCCGAGCCCGTCGAGGAACTCCCGTACCGCGTTCCCGGTCGCCGGCGCGGCGGTCACCGGTGTGCCGGTCACCGGCGCGGGGGTCGTTGGCGGCGTCGTCATTGGCGGTGGCGTCCTCGGCGCGACGGCGGGGCGCTGCTGCTGCGCCGACGGGTCCGGTCCGGCGGGTGGTGGCAAGGGGTCCACGTCGCGGAGCCTAGGCGGTCATCCGGCCGCACGCGCGGTAGGGCGCTACTCGACCAGCCGGATCCGGACCCGGCGGTTCTGCCGGCCCTTGCTCTCCACCTTGACCACCTGCACCTTGCCGATCTGCGCGGTGGAGGCGACGTGCGTACCGCCGTCGGCCTGTACGTCCAGCCCGTTGATGTCGACGATCCGTACGTCCGGCACGTCCTGCGGTACCAGATTCGTCTGGGTACGGATGATGTCCGGGATCGCCATCGCGTCGGCCCGGGGCAGCACCCGCGCCTCGATCCGCCGGTTGTTGACCACCTCGGCGTTCACCGCGTCCTCGATCGACTGCTTGAAGCCGGGTGGTACCTCCGGCAGGTTGAAGTCCATCCGCGCCTCGCCCGGTTCCATGTTCCCGCCGGTCACGAGCGCGCCGAAGTCGCGGAACACCACCCCGCCGAGCACGTGCAGTCCGGAGTGGGTACGCATCAGCATGGTTCGTCGCTGGTCCTCGAGCGCGCCGGTGACCGCGGTACCGACCGGTGGAATCGGATCCCCGTCGGCCGGGATCAGGTACGGGTCGTCGCCGCCCTTTCGGGTACCGACGATCCGGGTCTGTACGCCCTGCCAGAGCAGTACGCCGTGGTCCGGCGGCTGGCCACCGCCGCCCGGGTAGAACGCGGACCGGTCGAGCACGATCCCGCGCTCCGGATCCGACTCGAGAACCGTGCACTCCCACTCGCGCAGGGTCGGGTCCGCCCAGTCCAGACGGGCGGTACGACCGTGATGCTCGATGCTCATGCCGCCGCCTCGCTCCGCTCCGCGCCGTCACGAGGCACATCCGCACTGCGCTCCATGATTCGCTCGCCCCGCTCGCTCATGGGGCGACCCTACGACATGCCGCGGCCGAACCGGCTATCAGCGGTTGAGGAACGCCGATACCCGATCGCGCAGGTCAGCGCGCTGATTCCAGAGCACGCCGGGCTCGTCGTACACGTGCAGGGTCGCGTCCGGGAGGGCGGCGGCGAGCCGCTCGGCCACCTCGACCGGATGCAGCGGATCGTCCCGACAGCCGAGCACCAGCGCCGGCGCGGTGACCCGTTCCAGCGCGGCCGCGCCGCCCAACTCGGCCGGGATCGCGACCGCGGCCGGCAGCGTCAGCAGGGATTTGGCCACACCTTCCTGGAGCAGCGCCTCGGCCCGGTGCCGGAGGTACCCCTGTGCTTCCGGGGTGTCCTGGTACTCCGCCGGAATCTCGGTGCGCAGGGTCGCGGTCGCCAGCTCCGGATCACCGGACGCGGCGGCCCGGGCCAGGTCGGCGATGCGCGCCCGGGCCGGGCCGGTGCGGGGCTGGTCCAGCACCGCCGGCAGGAAGAAGACCAGTCGCTCGTACCGGTCGGGAGCCTCGGCGAGCAGCCGGCACAGCGCGCCGGCGCCGAGACTGGCACCGACCGCGCGGGTGGCACCGACCTTATCCGAGACCGTGCGCAGGTCATGGGCGAGCTCGGGGTACGCCCAGGCACCGTCCGGAACCGTCGACCGGCCGTGTCCGCGCAGGTGGAAGAACACTCGACGACCCTGTACGCCGCTGCCCAGCGGCCTGGTCTGCGGGATGTCCCCACCGAGACCGTGGGCGAACACGGTGATCGGGTCACCGGTGCCGGTGACCAGGTACTCGAGGTTGACGCCGTCCGAGGTGGAGATCAGACGGGTCGTTGCGGGCGAAAGGGCGCCGGCTTGCCGGCTGGAATCAGGTCGCGGCGTCACCACGGCCCGCTGCCGTCGACCACGTCCTTGATGGCAGGCCGTATGTCGAGCAGGTAGACCGCGGCGGCGACCGTGCCGACCAGTCCGAGAATGCTGATCGGGCCGAGCAGCAGGGTGACCAGCACTCCGCCGCCGGTCAGGGCGAGCCAGATGCCCTTGGACAGGCTGCCGACCGCCTTGAACGCGTCCGGCCGCTGCATCAGGCAGTGCACGAACGCGATCGCTTCGATGGCGAGCGCGAGCAACAGGATCACGAGGTTGACGACGGCGACCACCGGACGCACGATGTCCACCGCCAGCGGCTGAACGGCCAGCACAGCGGGGTGCGAGGCGACGAGCGCAAACGCCATGCCATGAGCGTAGCCCGCGGGCGCACGCCCGGCCCGCCTGCCCGGCCGCATGACGCCAAAGCAGTCCGCCCCGGCCGCTGAAGCGACCGGGGCGGATGAGCTGTCCTACAAAGCAGTTAGCCGAGCTTGCTGGCACCGTCGCTGGCCGCGCGGCCGGCCGCCCTGGCGGTCTTGCGGGCCGAGGTGGTCGCGCCCTTCGCGCTGGTCCGGGTGCTGGCCGCCGCCTTGCGCGCGGTCGTGGTGGCGCGCTTGGCCGCCCGTACCGTGTTCTCCGCGGACGTGGACAGCTCCTGAGTGGCCTTCTGCCGGCGTACCGACCGGACGACCTTCTGGCCGCGGTCGATCATCTCCTCGTACGTCTCCGCCGCGCGACTCTGCACCGTGTCGGCCTGCTGCTGCGCGTACGTGACGAATCCGGAGGCGTTGCGCTGTGCGGCCCGGCGTACCCGCTCAAGGTCGGAGCGGACGTCCACGTCGGCCAGTACGGTACGGGCGCTTTCGGCCCGACCGCGCAGGCCACCCAGCTCGGTCTCCAACCGGCCACGCAGTACGGACACGCGATCCGGCAGCTTGCGCAGTTGCTCCATCGCCATGTCACTGGCGCCGGCGGCGAGATAGACGAACTTCCGTTCAGCCATGATTGTCCTCCTCGAAACGATCTGTCGTGGTCTGTGCGGCGGTTGTCTCCCCCGCGCTGGCCGCGCCGTTTCCGGCTGGCCGGCGTACCGCCTTGCTGGCCGCCTTCTTGGCGACCTTGCGCACCCTCGGCCGGGTCGGACCGGGCTCGGTAGCGCCGTTGGCGCTCGCGGCGCCATCGGTGTTCGCGGCGAGGTCGGTACTCGCCGCGGGGTCGGTACTCGCCGCGGGGCTGGTACTCGCGCCGGTGGTACTCCCGGCGGCCTCCGGGCCGGCGGCACCGGCGGTGCCGCGCAGGTCCTGCTCCGACCGCTCGTTCTCGCGCCGGAACGCCTCGTAGATCTCGGTCAGGGTCTGCTTCTGACGGGGGGTCAGCTCCAGGTCGGCGGCGATAGCCGCCATCACTCCCTGGCCGTCCCGCTGCTCCAGCAGGCCGGCCCGCAGGTACATCAGCGGGGTGGAGACCCGCAGCGCGTTGGCGATCTGTTGCAGCACCTCGGCGCTCGGTTTGCGCAGGCCGCGCTCTATCTGGCTCAGGTACGGATTGCTCACGCCGGCCTGCTCGGCCAGCTGACGCAGCGAGATCTGGGCGTTGCGACGTTGTTCGCGGATGAACTCACCGAGGTCTCGGAGCGCGGCCATGCCCCCACGCTAGCCCCGGGTGCTAACTCCTGCAAGCAGCAGCTAGCAAAGGTACGCCCTCGATCCGGTCCGATGAGCCTTCTACCAGCGGAAACGCCATGCGCAAGTGCTAGCTAGTGGCGGTCACCACAGGCTTCGGATCGCACCAACCGGGCGCCCACCACCGTGTACCGGGGTGGTCGCCACCTGCTCCAATCCGGCCGCGTCGACTCCCAGCCGGCGCAGTCCGGCCACCGCGACCGGCACCGCGGCACGGTTCCCGCCGTCGTCGATCTTCACCGCCACCGCGCCCACGCCGGGCAGCGCCACCGCCTGCACCCCCTCGGCACCGCCCTTGGCGAGCAGCCCGGGTACCGCCCGCATCAGCCGGGTGTCCGCGCCGTCGGTACCGGACACCAGCTCCGGATGTGCCCGCATGGCGTCCCCGACCAGCCGCAACTCCGAGCCGGGCGATCCGGACACCACCGCCAGGAAGGCCCGCGCGAGCGCTTCCAGCGGCATCGCGAACAGCGGGGCACCACAGCCGTCCACACCCACCGCGCCGATCGGTACGCCGATGATGTCCTCGACCGCGCCGGCGAGCGCCTTCTGCAGCGGATGACCGGCGTCGGTGTACCCCTCGGTCGGCCAGCCGGCCGCGGCACAGGTACGCAGCATCGCGGCGTGCTTGCCCGAGCAGTTCATCAGCACCGCGGCCCGGTCGCCACCAGCCCGGAGCACCGCTTCCCGGGCGCGCTCGTCGATCGGCAGATCGGGCGGGCAGGCCAGGTCGGCCTCGGTCAGTCCCCCGGCGGCGAGCATCGCGCGTACCCGGGCGACATGGAACTCCTCGCCCCGGTGACTGGCCGCGGCCAGCGCGAGATCGGCCGGATCGGTGAGGTCCAGGCCGCACCGGAGCATGCCGACCGCCTGCATCGGCTTGTTCGACGAGCGCGGAAAGATCGGCGCGGTCACGTCGCCGGCCGCGTGCCGGACCGAGCCGTCCGCGCCGAGGACCACCACCGAGCCGTGGTGGTAGCCCTCCGTCGTACCGGAGCGCTCCACCTCGGCGAGGATCACCCCGCCGGCGTACCGGCCGGTCATCCGGCCACCGTGCTGGCCGTCCTAGCAGCGGTGTCGGCGACCGCGACCGGTCGTACCGCGAGCATCGACCGGGCCTGCTCGACGGTCAGCGGCGGGCG
Source organism: uncultured Actinomycetota bacterium (assembly GCA_963742715.1). Taxonomy (GTDB): domain Bacteria; phylum Actinomycetota; class Actinomycetes; order Mycobacteriales; family Micromonosporaceae; genus CAVUMR01. The sequence goes on from CAVUMR010000001.1 coordinate 716,867, forward strand.
CTGGGCCAGTCGGGCGAACCCGGCCGCGCGGGCGACCAGTTGCATGTTGCTGTCCACCGGCTGCCCCTTCGCGTACGTGATCGTGTCCTCCATGCCGACCCGGAGGTGCCCGCCCGCGGCGAGGCTCGCCATCAGTACCGGCAGGCTGGTACGACCGATTCCGGTGGCCGCGAAGGTGGTACCGGCCGGCAGCTCGGCTCGTACCTGCTGCGCCGCGGCCACCAGCGTCTCGGCGGTGCCGGCCATGCCGCCCGGTACCCCCATCACGAAGTCGACGTGGACATGCCCGCCGCAGGGCAGGCCGTACTTGCCGAGCAGCCGGGCCAGCGAGGCGACGTGACCGAGGTCGAAGATCTCGTACTCGGGCACGATCTGCCGTTCCTGCATCCGCGAGTGCAGGTCGACGATGAACTCCCAGCGGTTCAGGAAGACGTCGTCGCCGAAGTTGACCGTGCCCATCGTGCAGGAGGCCATGTCCGGTTCGGCGTCGAGAACGGCCGAGCCGGTCGACTCTCCGGATCGGTGACCGCACCGCCGCTGGACAGCTGCACGATCAGCCGGGTCTCGGCGCGGAGCGCCGCCACGGTGTCCCGCAGCCGGCCGAGGTCGAGCGTCGGCTGCGCCTCGTCGTCCCGGATGTGTACGTGGATGACGCTCGCGCCGAGCGCCTCGCACTCCTTGGCCGTGTCTACCAGTTCGTCGAGCGTCACCGGCAGCGCCGGTACGTCCGCTTTGCTGGATCTCGGCGCCGGTCGGCGCCACGGTGATGAGGGTCCCGGTCATAGCGCCGATCCTCGCACGGCCGATCCCGGGTCGCGCTCGACGAACGCTGGTCGGGCCGCCGGCCGGGCTCCGCCGGTTCAGTCCCCGGTGCCGAGGTCGACCGCGGCGTTCACGCCGTTGACCTGCAATATCGCGCCGTCGGGCACGTTGCGCTTGACCAGCGCCAACGCGACCTGACCCAGCTCGTGATGGCGTACGGCGGTGCCGACGAACGCCGACGCGTACGACCGTCGGCGCTGTGACCGGCGGTGCCGGGCGCCGGCAGGTGCGTCGGTCGTGATGCCGTCGAGGTGCAGGAGCACCAGCCGGCGCGGCGGCCGGCCCAGGTGGTGCACCCGGGCCACCGTCTCCTGGCCGCGATAACAGCCCTTGTCCAGGTGTACGGCGGTCGCCAGCCAGCCCGTCTCGTGCGGGAGCGTCCGGTGATCGGTGTCGAGCCCAGCCGCGGCCGGCGGGCCTCGACCCGGAGCGCCTCGTACGCCCAGAGGCCGGCACGGCGGGTACCCCATGGTCACGTAGCGTGGCGCGACCTCCGGTACCGAGGTGCGGGGTACGAGCAGGTCGGCCGCGTCGGCTCCCGGCGCCGGCTCCGGCGGGCGAACCCGCCGGCCGGCAGCGGCGCGACCGGGTACATCGGCGGTGGGCCGGTGCGGGACGGTACCGGCGCCGAACTTCGCGCCGGGCGGGGGCAGTACGTCCACGGAGCGGCGAGCGGGGGCACCCCGAGCGCCCGCAGCGCGTCGTCGGTGCCGGGCCGACCAGCGACAGCACCGCCCAGTCGGCGGTGACATCGGCGGGCTCGACCCGCGTCATGAAGCGCATCTTGGCCAGGAAGTCGAGCAGCTCGGGCGTGGCCCGGCTCGACGTCGAGCCACGTGGTGTCGCCGTCGCTCGGTCACCATCGCGTGGTGCTCGACGTGACCGTGGCGGCGAGAGCACCAGCAGCTCGGTGCCCTGTCCGGGCGCAGCCCGGTCAGGTGCTGGGTGGTCAGGTTGTGCAGCCAGGTCAGCCGGTCGGGCCGGGGACCGCGATCACGCCGCGGTTGCGACCGGTCGACCAGCCCGACCGCGGTCGGCAGGGGGCGCTGCTCGCGGATCGGGTCGCCGTAGTGGGCGGCCACGTCCGCGTCGAGCCGTCGCCGGATCGAGAGCGCGCCATGCGATCGTCCGGCGCCACTCACACGTCCTGCCTCCGCCGCAGCGCGCGCACATGCCGAACAGCGCGACGTGGCCGACGTCGACGGGGAAGCCGCGCTCCTCCTCCAGCCGGTCGGCCAGCTGGTCGAGCAGGTCCCGGGCCACCTCGTCGATCGCGCCGCAGCTGCGGCAGACCAGGTGCACGTGCTGCTCGCTCGGCGGCCAGCGTGGTAGGTCGGGGCGCCGTGCGACAGGTGCGTGTGCGTGACGAGGCCGAGCTCTTCGAGCAGCTCCAGCGTGCGGTACACGGTGGTGATGTTGACTCCGGCGGCCGTCGCGCCGACCTTCGCAGTGCACCTGGTCCGGGGTGGCGTGCCCGAGGTCGTAGACAGCCTCCAGCACGAGCTGGCGCTGCGCGGTCAGCCGCAGGCCACGGGCGCGCAGCACCTCGGCCAGGGAGCGGGTCGGACATGCCTCGATCGTAGCCGCACGTCACCGGCGGCTGCCGCCGGTCGCTGCGGCGGGGTGCCCGATTTCGCCTAGCTCGGCCCGTACGTCGTAGCCGTCCTGGGCCGGGGCGTCGTGCCGGCCGACACCCCGGTGCTGCGCGCCGACGATCTCGGCGCCGGTCCGCGGCGACGGGGTCTTCGAGACGATGCACGTCCGCGCGGCGGGCCTGGCTGCTCGACGAGCACCTGGCCCGGATGGCGCGCTCCGCCGCCCGGCTGGATCTGCCCTGCCGCCCGCGCGACGCGCTGACCGAGCTGGCCGACCAGGCGTGCGCGCGCGTGGCCGGCCGACCGGCGAAGGGCGCGCTCCGGCTGGTCTGTACGCGCGGGCCGGAGGACCGGCCGCGGGCCGCCGACCGTGTACGCGACCGTCGCCGCCGGTCAGCGAGCGGGTGCGCCGCGCGCCGCGACGGGCGTCCGGTGGCGACCGCCTCGCTCGGCATCGCCGCGTCGACGCCCGCAGCGCGCTCCGTGGCTGCTCGGCGGGGCCAAGACCCTGTCGTACGCGGTGAACATGGCGGCCAGCGCTGGGCCGCGGCACAGGCGCCGACGACGTGCTGTGGATCTCGGCGGACGGGTACGCGCTGGAGGGGCCGACGTCGACGCTGGTCTGGCTGACCGGCGACACGCTGTCCACGGTGCCCACCGCGTCGACCGGCATCCTCGCCGGCACCACCGCGGCACTGTTGCACGAGCACGCCGCGACGATGGGCTGGCGACACCGAGGAGCGGATGGTCGCGACCGGCCGAACTGCAGGCCGCGGCGACGGCGTGTGGCTCACTTCGTCGGTGCGCGGCATCGCCGAGATACACGAGCTGGACGGCGTCGAGCTGCCGGTGTCGCCGTACCAGGAGCGGCTGCGGGACCTGCTCGGCTACCGATCTAGGCGCGCCGCCGCCGGGCTGGGCACGCCGCCGGGCTGGACCGCTCTGCTGGGCCACTCCGTGACCGTCAGTCGCGCCGACAGGTGCGGCTGGAGCGGCTGGCCCACCGCCGCCATGTCGTGGGCGTACATCAGCGCACCGTCGACGATCCCGTAGAGCCGGTGCCCGGCGGTCACCTCCTTGGCGCGTCGCGGTACGCAGACCGCGTCGGTGGCCAGCTCCATCCGCGTGCCGGTCGACCTGGCCCAGGTACAGCTCCATGATCCCGGTCGGCGTGCATCAGCAGCGCCTCGACCTCGTCGGTCGTCGGCCACCGGCCGCCACCAGCCGACCTCGCGGCCGCCGGCCGGATCGGCTTGCCGTCCGCATCGAGGAGCCAGGCGCGCGACTCGTAGAACAGGAACGGCCGGCCGTCGTGGCTGAACCGGATCTCCTGGCGCGTAGTCGAAGTCGTCGATCGTCGGGTAGCCGCCCCGCCGCGCCCGCGCCACACGCCCGACGTAGGGCAGCAAGGCCGCAACAGCGCCGGGTGGAGGTCCGGGCCCGAGCCGCAGGTCGTGCGTCTCCTCGAACGGGTACGGCTCGACCGGCGGCGCGTTCAGCCACGGGTGCGGCTCGGATTCACGTCACCACCAGCCCCTTGGAGAGTCGTACGGCCAGATAGCCGAGCCCCCCGGCGAGCAGCCCGAAACCCGCCACCAGCAGGTCGACGGATCCGATCTCGAGCGACCACGCGAGATCCTATGCGTGCGGCCGGCCGGCGCGGATGACCGGGACGGCGCGCCGCGTCCCGCTAGTCTGCGACACATGGCGCGCTCGCTCGTCATCAAGGTCACCGCCGGCACCGACGCGCCGGAACGGTGTGCCCAGGCGTTCACCGTGGCGGCGACCGCTGCCGCCGCGGGCGTACCGGTGTCGCTGTGGCTGACCGGCGAGTCGGCATGGTTCGCGCTGCCCGGCCGGGCCGCCGCGTTCGAGCTGCCGCACTCGGCGCCGCTGGACGCGACTGCTGGACGCGGTGCTCGCCGCCGGCCGGGTGACGTTGTGTACCCAGTGCGCGGCCCGGCGCGACATCACGGCGCCGGACATGCTGCCCGGCATCCGGATCGCCGGGGCGGCCTCGTTCGTCGAGGAGGCGCTGGCCGACGAGCGCACAGGCGCTGGTGTACTGACCCCGCTACGGCTGCCCGCGGGTCTACCCGGCACAGTCCATAGTGGACTGGAGGACGAGTCGACCGCCGGCCGGCCGGACCACCACACTGCTGCTCCCCTGCCGGTACACCAGCCGATCCTCGGTGGATGCCAGCAGCGCGGCGCCGGCGGGCAGCGCCACCCGGAGCCGGTCGGCGAGCGGCCCGCTCCGGCCGGGACCCGGATCGGGCACGGTCGCCTCGACGGTACGGATCACACCGCCCGGACACGGCACCTGTCGTACCCGCCAGCGGGGCGGATCGGACGGGACAGCGGCCAGCACCGGCCGCAACGCCTCGAGCTCGGCCGGGGTGACCGGTACGAGGTAGCTCGTGGCCGGATCGCCGATCGGCCGGCAGCCGGTCAGCGCCACCACCCGTACCTGTCCGGTGTGCCGACCGACCGGTTCGACCAGGAGTTCCACGAAGCTGCCGGCGTTGCCGGTCACCTGCTCCGGATCGGTACCGCTCGACGGGTGCCGTACCGTCCGGAAGTCCCGGGCCAGGCCGCTGGCCAGCCGATCCAGTACCACCTGCTCCTGACCGGGGTGGGTGTACACGTCGGCCACCCGCTGGTAGTCCACCCCGTCCCGGTTGCCGGTCACCTCGCAGGCGCGGGTCCGCTCGTACCCGCCGACCACCACCGCGAGGTCGGTACCGGCCGCGACCACCGAGGCCGCGATCGCCCGGTCCACCGCCGGCTGCGCGGCGGCCGCGCTCTGCTGCTCGCGTACCGTCGGCTGGCCGGTGGCGGTGAAGGCGAGCACCGCGAGCAGCACGGCCCACGCCGTCGCCAGCCCGATCACCCACCGCCGCCGCACCCGCCCATCGTGGCAGCCGGCCCGGCCGCCGGGACCGGCCGGGGGCGGCCGTGCGTACCGGCCGGCCGTCCTACCCGAGGGAAAGGCCGCAGACAGGCCTCGGCCCGGACCACCACCCCCAGGTAAGTGATCCGGGCCGGGGACCCGCCCGCCACAGGCAGGCAGTTCGAACACGCTCGTCGGGACGTCAGCCCTATCGGGACGTCGGTCCGCTGTCGGTGGGTCAGTCGGTTACGGGCACCGTGACATCGGTCAGGCCGCGCTCCGCGGTCACGGCGAGGTCGCCGTTGCCGTTGCGGGACAGCACGCGCAGCGCCCAGTTGCCCGGCGCGGCGAAGAACCGGAACCGGCCCTCCGGCGACGTCACCACTTCCGCGGTGAACTCGCCCTGCCCGTCGAGCAGTCGTACGTACGCGCCGCCCACCGGCTGCCGCTCGGCAACCACGGTGCCGGCGATCACGGTTTCCTTGGTCAGATCCACTCCGGTCAGTACGTCCGCCGCCTGGTCGGGCGCGCCGCAACCGGTCACCTGGCTAGTCATTCGGCATCCTCCGCCTGGCCGGGCTCGTCGCCGAGCGCAATCGGTGCGCCCACCAGCGAGCCGTACTCGGTCCATGATCCGTCGTAGTTCTTCACGTCCGACACGTTGAGCAGCTCGTGCAGCGCGAACCAGGTGTGCGACGAGCGCTCACCGATCCGGCAGTACGCGATGGTCGGCTTGTTGAGGTCCAGGCCGGCCTCGGCGTACAGGGCACGCAGCTCGTCGTCGGACTTGTACGTGCCGTCCTCGTTCGCCGCCTTGCTCCACGGCACGCTCGCCGCGGTCGGGATGTGGCCGGCGCGCTGTGCCTGCTCCTGTGGGAGGTGCGCCGGGGCGAGCAGCCGGCCGGCGTACTCGTCCGGGGACCGTACGTCGATCAGGCCCTTGCTGCCGATCGCGGCGACCACCTCGTCGCGGAACGCCCGGATCGACTTGTCCTGCGGCTTGGCCTGGTAGTTGGTACGCGCGCGCTGCGGTACGTCCTTCTCCAGCGTGCGGTTGTCCAGCTCCCACTTCTTGCGGCCGCCGTCGAGCAGCTTCACGTCACCGTGGCCGTACAGCTTGAAGTACCAGTAGGCGTACGCGGCGAACCAGTTGTTGTTCCCGCCGTACAGCACGACCGTGTCGTCGTTGCCGATGCCCTTGCTGGACAACAGCTCCTCGAACTGCTTGCGGTTGACGAAGTCACGTCGTACCTGGTCCTGCAGTTCGGTCTTCCAGTCGAGCTTGACCGCCCCGGGCAGGTGCCCACCGTCGTAGGCGCTGGTGTCCTCGTCCACCTCCACGAAGACGATGCCGGGCTGGCCGAGGTTCTTCTCGGCCCATTCAGCCGTGACAAGCACGTTCTCGCGACTCATGCGGCAACTCCCTCATCGGTACGGGTAGGGGTTCGGTTCGGTATCGGACGCTGGGCCAGGCGCCGGTACAGCAGGTACATCTCGCAGCCCAGGCACAGGCCGAAGGCGGCGTTGAGGAACGCCGCGATCACGGCCGCACCGGTTGCCACCACGCCGACCAGCGGCACACCCGCGAAGTAGCCGACGCTCGCGACCGTGACGAAGACCAACCCGACCGCCTGGGCGAACCGGACCGGTGCGGCCGGCTCACGCTCCGTCGGCGGCGCCAGCCGCGGCGCGATCAGCTTGCGGTAGACCAGCGCGTACGGCGCCTTCGCCGGTCCGGCGACCACCGCGACGGCGAACAGTACGGCCTGGATCGCGGCGAGCCACGCCGACGACGTGACCAGCACGACGATCAGAACCACCGTGGTCACGGCGGCGACGAAGCGGGGACCTCGGGGATCGAGTTGCATCGCAGACCATCCGTTCGGCCGGGCTCGGCTGTCCAGAACACAATTCCCGATAAACCAGGTCGGGAATGTAGATTATTCCAGAGGACGGCGATGCGATGCTCAAAAGTGACCGTGGGTCAAATGAGACAGAAAGCGCTGAAGTCGCCGCCGGTCAGGCGGCGCAACACAAGCAGGTCGCCACGCGACAATGGTCAATCACACGGCGCTTGGTAAGCAGCGCACTCATGTTCCGGAGGCTAACACGATTGGACCCGGTCAATCACCGGTCGAGTGAGCGAGGACACCTACCCGGGATATGGCTGATTGCCCGATTCGGGCTCGGTATCCCGCGGTCACCGGGCAACCGTCAGGGCCGGCGATCCGAGGTGGCCTGCAGCAACTCCGTCACCACGGCCATCACCTGCGCCTTCACCGGCCGTCCGGACGCCCGCCGGACCACCCGGCCACCGTCGTCGAGGATCAGCACGGTCGGCGTACGGAAAACGCTCAGCGCGCGTACCGCGTCCAGGTGCGACTCGGCGTCCACCTCGACGTGGCGTACCCCCTCCACGGTGCGGGCGACGTCCCCGAGGATCTGCCGGGTCGCCCGGCACGGCGCGCAGAACGCCGACGAGAACTGCAGCAGGGTCACCGGTTCCCCCGCCTCCACCCCGAGGGAAGCGAGCAGTGCCTGGTCGACGGGCGCGCCGTCGACTGCGCCCCCGGTTTCCTGCCCGTCATCGGATCCGGTGGCGCTCTGATCCGGTGGTACCGCGCCCTTGACCACCCGCATCCGCCCGTTCCACCAGCGCCACACGAAGCCGATCGCGGTCGCGACCGCGAGCACGCCCACCACGATCAGCAGCCCGACCGGCCAACTCGGTCCACCGGATCCTGCCGCCAGCACTCCTCCGGCGGCCAGGTGCGACCCAGCCGGCACGGTGAGGGTGCTGTCGCTGGTCACCCGGCCAACAGTACGTCTTGCGCCACCGCGGACACGTTGAGTCCATCCGCGCCGACGGTCACGCCCCGCAGCGTCAGGTCATAGGGCAGCCTCGGCAACGCCACGTCCCGGGACAGCTGGCTGGCCAGCGAGTCGAGGACGAAGTCGCTGCCCGGGGGCAGGGTGGTGTTCTCCGGCCGGACGTCGGTCACCTTCACCCGCACCTTGCCGTTGGCGATCGACACGCCGGCCGTGGCCAGCGCGGTGAACTTGAAGCCGGCCACGTTCACCGGCGCCCGGAGCAGCAGCTTGCCGTCCTTGCCGGACACCTCGAGGTCCGGCAGTCCGAACGTGCTGCCGAGCGAGGAGTAGGCGACGGTCGCGGTACCGGTCATCGTGGTCGCGCGTACCTCACCCGAGCCGTTCATGACGTCGCTCGCCTTGGCCTTCACGTCCGTCGCCCGCACATCCAGCTTCGGTACCGCGATGCCCTGGGCGCGCAGGTCACGCATGTGTACGTCGATCCGGTCGAAGTTTCCGCTGGCCACCTGGGTGAGGAACGGGAAACCGGTGATGTCCACGGTCGGGTCGGTACCGGTGTTCACGCCCTCGCTGCGGGCCTGGTCAGCCACCCGCTTGGCCACCTCCCGCTCGGCCATCGAGGCGGCCACCCGGTCGGCCACCACCAGGACAGCCACCAGCAGGAACAGCAGGACAAGAAGGACAACCCCAGTCCTACGGCCGCGTCGCGCCACCGGATCTCCTCACGCTCGTCTGGCTTACCCGCTCGCCCGGATCGTGCTGGATCTGTATACCGGGTCCTCGGCTGCCCGTACGCCCCGGTAGTTCATGCCCGGGAACGTCCGTCCCGGAAACCTGAGCCGACGCCCACCGGCCGGGCCCGCCTGCCGCCCGGCTTCGCTACAGGCCGGGGACCAGCACCAGCACGCTCAACACGTACGTGGCCGGTGCCGCGACCGCGAGACCGACCAGCGGCGCGAGCAGGTGCCCGAACAGTTGGCCGGCCGGTGGCTCGCCCGCCATCCGCCGGCCCGCGTCGGCGAAGCCGACGCCGAGGTCGGCCAGTACCGCTCCGAGCCCGGCGACCAGCCCGGCACCGGCGGTCGCGGCCGGCGACAGCCCGACCAGCAGCGCACCCGCGCCGCCGGCGACCGCGGTACCGACCATGCCGCCCACGATCACCCCGATCGCGCCGCGGGCAACCTGCGGCGTCACCCGGGGGTACGGGAAGAACACGTCGCCGAGCCTGGCCACCACCAGCCCCACTCCGGCCGCCGCCACACAGGCGTCGATCGCCTGGGTACCGCCGGCCAGCCGGGTCAGCACCACCAGTGAACCGAGGGCCACCACCGCGATGACCACCACCAGCGTGGAGCCGAACGATTCGGTCACCCGGGACCGGCCGGCTCCGCGTACCAACTGGCCGGCCACGCCAGCCACCAGACCCCCCGCGACCACCAGCGCGAACGGCGCGAGGGACGCCTCCGGCGCGAGTACCGCGGCGGCATCCGCGGCCGCAGCGGCGGCGATACCTACGGCAGCCACCACGTACGGGCCGGGTGGCCGCGAGGACAGGGTCCAGGCCAGTACGAACAGCGCCTGTACCCCGAACGTGACCACCGCGTAGGCCGGCCGCTCGAGCTGGGCGCCGAGAATCAGGGCCGCGCTCAGCAGGCCGGCGAGTGCCGCCAGACCGCCCGACACCAGGCGCCGCGCCGGCGGTACCAGCCCGTCGGCGGTTCCGTTGGCATCGACCCGCGCCTGGCTGCCGGTCTGCTCGTCCGGGTCGTCGAGGTGACCGTCGGGGCGGTCCGGTCCCGCCGGTCCACGGCGCGGCGGCCGGTCACCGAACGGTCCACCACTGACCGGCGCCCCGCTCACCGGACCGGCCGGTCCACCGCTCACCGGCCGCGGTTCCGGCTCGCGCCGCGGGTCGCCGTACCGGTCGTCGTACCGGTCGTCGTCCGGCGCGTACCGCCGGGGATCGCGCCCCGGCCGGCCGTACTCCTGCCCGGGTGGCGGGCCGTACCCCGGTTCGGCCGGTCGGCCGTACTCCCGGCCGGGCGGCGGGCGGTAGCCCGGCTCTGCCGGCGGGCGGCCGTACCCGGGCTCGACCGGCTGGCCGTAGCCATGCCCGTACCCCGGCTCCGGCGCGCCGGAGCGCTGGCCGGGCGACCGGTATCCGCCGGGGGGATCGCCGCGCGGCGGCTCGTAACCCCGACCAGCACCTTCTCGTGGCGACCCGGACACGGTGCGATCGTGCCAGAGCAGGACCGGCGACCGCGAATCCTCACCCCGCGGCGTGGCTGGCCCGGGCGGTGTGGCGCGAACTCAGCCCGGGAGCCGGGCCGGCTGGTCAGCTATTCTCGGCGGCAGAGACCCCGCCCGTCACCGCAGCCGGGTGCGCCGCCCTGACCAGCGGCCACACCCCGACCGATCGCGGACGGAGGGAGACGAACCGGTGGAGATTCTCGTACTGACCGCCGATCCGCCGCCTGCCTCGGCCACCGCGGTGCTTCCCGCGCTCGACCTGCTGCCGCACTCGGTACGACTCGCGGCCCGGGACGTGCGGGCACTGCTGGGCGGCCCCAGTCCCGACCTCGTCCTGGTTGACGCCCGGACCGAACTCGCCGATGCCCGCGGTACCTGCCGGGTCCTGCACAGCACCGGCATCGGCGTACCGCTGCTGGTGGTGGTCGAGGCGGCCGGACTGATCGCGGTATCCGCCGACTGGGGCATCGACGACGTGGTGCTCGTCACCGCCGAGCCGGCCGAGGTGGAGGCCCGACTGCGGCTCGCCACCGGGCGGATGCAGGTCGCGGCCACCGGCTCCAACGAGCTGATCCGCGCCGGCGAGCTGTCGATCGACCAGACCACGTACTCGGCCCGGCTCAAGGGCCGGCCGCTGGACCTCACGTACAAGGAATTCGAGCTGTTGAAGTTCCTCGCCCAGCACGCCGGCCGGGTCTTCACCCGGGACCAGCTGCTCCGCGAGGTGTGGGGGTACGACTACTTCGGCGGCACCCGCACGGTGGACGTACACGTCCGGCGCCTGCGCGCCAAGCTCGGCAGCGAGTACGAGTCGATGATCGGCACCGTCCGGCAGGTCGGGTACAAGTTCGTACTGCCGCCAAGCCGCGACTCCGGCCGCGCCGCGCTGTCCCCGCCGGTCGGCCCGGTCCGGAACTTCACCCGGAACTGATCTCGCCGCTACCGTGACTGGGGTGGAGGACGACAGCGTTGAGGTGCACCGGGCCGCCCGCCTGAACCGAGCCGAGGTCGATGACGTACTCGCGCTCATGCGGGCGGCCGGCGACGCGGACGGCGTGTACCCGTTGTCCGAGCACGTACTGCTCCACGTCAAGCACGGCGGCGACGATCCGGCCGTACACCTGCTGGTCCGGGTCGACGACCGGCTCGTCGGGTACGCCCACGTCGACCCGAGCGACCGGGTCGAGGGCGCGGCCGCGGAGCTGGCCGTACACCCGCTGCACCGCCGGCACGGCGTCGGCCGGGCGCTGGTCCGGGAGGCGATCAACGCGGTACGCGAGTACGACCCGACCGGCCGGCTCCGGCTCTGGGCGCACGGCGACCACCCGTCCGCGACCGCCCTGGCCATGACCATGGGGTTCGAGCGCTGGCGGGTGCTGTGGCAGATGCGGCGGCCACTGACCTCCGGGACCGACAGGGCCACCGGGACCGACGGGGCCACCGGGACCGACGGGGCCACCGGGACCGACGGGGCCTCCGGAACCGACGGGGCCTCCGGAACCGACGGGATCGCGCCGCCGCGACTGCCGGACGGGATCGCGCTCCGGCCATTCGTGCCCGGACAGGACGAAGACGCCGTGGTGGCGCTGAACAACGCGGCGTTCGCCGACCATCCGGACCAGGGTGGCTGGACCGTGCCGGATCTCGCCATCCGCGAGCGCGAGCCGTGGTTCGACCCGGCCGGGTTCCTGCTCGCCGAACGGACCGCCGACCACACCCTGGTCGGCTTCCACTGGACGAAGGTGCACGGCACGGCTCCTGCCAGCGCGGCCGGGGAGGCGGCCAGCGACGCGGCCGACAGCGCGGCGGGCGACGCCGACGGCGCGGCCGGTTCCGGCGCCGGCGCCCACCCCCACGAGCCGATCGGTGAGGTGTACGTGCTCGGCGTACACCCGTCCACGCACGGCACCGGACTGGGCAAGGCACTCACCCTCGCCGGCCTGCGCCACCTGCGCGAACGCGGTCTCGACCAGGCGATGCTGTACGTGGACGAATCCAACGTCGCGGCGGTCCGGCTGTACACCAAACTGGGTTTTGTGCGCTGGACCACGGACGTCGCGTTCCGCCGCGGCGCCGACGCGCCACGCTGATCGGGACCCCCGCGCGCCGACCGGCGCCTGGTCAGCCAGCGGACACCGGCACACGGGCCGGTTCACGCGCCGGCAATCTGCGCTCCGACTGAGTGTCATCCGACCTGGGGTACCTGTTCACCCCGCGTTAACTCGGCTCCGGCCAACGCGCAACCTCCCGCTCTTAGCGTGCGAGTTGATCGGCCCACGCGCCGGTCCCCGATCACCTGGTCGGGTCCCCCACCGTGAAGGGAACCCCACGTGAAGCTCCAGCGGCATGGCGCGCTTGCCGGCCTGGTCCTCGCCGCGACGCTCGCGGTCACCGCGTGCGGCTCGGACAACACGAGCTCCAGCTCTGGTGCCGCCGCACCGAAGAACGACTGCGCCAAGGGTTCGCTGACCGCCCAGGGCTCCACCGCGCAGAAGAACGCGATGGCAGAGTGGATCAAGGCGTACCAGCAGAAGTGCTCGGGCTCCACGATCAACTACCAGGGCACCGGCTCCGGTGCCGGTATCCAGGCGTTCATCAGCGGTACCGCCGACTTCGCCGGCTCCGACTCCGCGCTCAAGCCCGAGGAGCAGCCGCGGGCCGACGCCCGGTGCAAGACCGGCAAGGCGATCAACGTACCGATGGTCACCGGCCCGATCGCGGTCGTGTTCAACGTGCAGGGTGTGGACAGCCTGCAGCTGAAGCCCGCCACGGTCGGCCGGATCTTCGCCGGCAAGATCAAGAAGTGGAACGACGCGGCGATCAAGGCCGACAACCCGGACGCCACCCTGCCGGCCACCACCATCCAGCCGGTACACCGGTCCGACTCCTCCGGTACGACCGACAACTTCACCAAGTACCTGGCGGCCACCGCGTCCAGCGACTGGACGTTCGGTAACGCGAAGGAGTGGAAGGCCCCGGGCGGCGTGGCCGGCAAGGGTTCGGACGGGGTGTCGAGCACCGTCCAGAAGACCGACGGAGCGATCGCGTACGTCGAGTGGTCGTTCGCCGAGGTCGGCGGCCTGAAGATGGCCAAGCTCCAGAACGGCGCGGGCGAGTACACCGAGCTGACCGCGGACGCGGCCGGCAAGGCGGTCGCCGCGGCGACGATCGAAGGTACCGGCAACGACCTCAAGCTGAAGATCGACTACACCACCACGGAAGCCGGCGCGTACCCGCTGGTCCTGGTGACCTACGAGGTCGTCTGCGAGAAGGGCACCCCGGCCGAGAAGCTCGGCCTGCTCACCTCGTTCCTCACCTACACCGCCAGTACCGAAGGCCAGTCGAAGCTGACCGAGCTGGGCTACGCGCCGCTGCCCGACCAGGTCCGCGGCAAGGTCGAGACCGCGGTCAAGGCGCTCGGCTGAGCCACGTCGATGACTGACTCCCCCACCGGCTCCGCCGACGACCCCGCCGGTACCGGCCCGCGCAGTCCGATCCGGACGCTCGCCGGCATCGGCGGGGCGCGGCGCGGCACGGCCACGGTCGGCACCGGATCGCCGCCGTCGCCGCGGGCCGGCGGCGATCCACCGGACCGCACGGCACCGGCCGGCCCGAACGGGTCGGCGTTCGGCGGCGGCGGTGCGATTCCCCGGCGCCGGCGGTTCGGCGCGGAAGCCGCGTTCCGCTGGGTCACCACCGCCTCCGGCGCGATGGTCCTGGTCATCATCCTGGCGATCGGGACCTTCCTGGTGACCAAGGCGATCCCCGCGCTGAGCCGCAACACCGAGAACTTCTTCACGTACACCCGGTGGTTCCCGAACGACGCGGACCCGAAGTTCGGCATCGCCGCGCTCGCCTACGGGACCGTGTTGACCTCGGCGCTCGCGCTGGTGCTCGCGGTACCGGTGGCCATCGGCATCGCGCTGTTCCTCTCGCACTACGCGCCGCGCCGACTCGCCACCGGGCTCGGTTTCGTGATCGACCTGCTGGCCGCGGTACCGAGCGTGATCTTCGGGTTGTGGGGCCGGGACACGTTCATCGGACCCATGACCGACCTGTCGGTGTGGCTGAACGCGCACGCCGGCTGGATCCCGATCTTCGGCGGCGACGGGCCGTTCGGTCGGTCGGTACTGCTCGGCTCGGTGGTACTGGCGATCATGGTCCTGCCGATCGTCACCGCGCTGTGCCGGGACGTGTTCGTGCAGACGCCGACCGCGAACGAGGAAGCCGCACTCGCGCTCGGCGCCACCCGCTGGGAGATGATCCGCACCGCGGTACTCCCGTACGGCCGGGCCGGCATCGTCGCCTCGGTCATGCTCGGTCTCGGCCGGGCGCTCGGCGAGACGATCGCGCTGGCCCTGACGCTGGGCGCCACGTTCGGCGTGTCCGTCCACGTCCTCGAATCCGGCGGCAACTCGATCGCCGCCAACATCGCGAACGCGTTCGGCGAGGCCAACGACACCGGTCGCGGCGCCCTCATCGCCTCCGGCCTGGTGCTGTTCGCGATCACCCTGATCGTCAACATGTCGGCGCGGGCGATCGTGTACCGGCATCGCCAGTTCCTCGGGGCGGCAGCATGAACACCGAGGTGCGCCGGCCGGACTCGTTGCGCACCCGGCGGCTACACCGACTCGCGCCACTCGGCCTCGGGCTTCTCGCGGCGGGTGTCGCGGCCGGGCTCATCGCCGGTACCGGCGCCGGTGGCTGGGTGCTCAGCGGTGTCGTGGCAGCCCTGCTGTACGTGCTGGCCCTGCTCGTGGTCTCGACGGTGGTGGAGGGCGGTCGGCGGGCTCGCGACCGGGTTGCCGGCACGCTGATCTACGGCTCGTTCATGCTCGCGCTGCTGCCGCTCGCGTCGGTCGCCTGGACGGTGGTGACGAAGGGCTCGGAGCGGCTGGACGGGACCTTCTTCGGCCACTCGATGAACAACATCAGCGCGCTCGACCCGGGCGGCGGCGCGTACCACGCGATCGTCGGCACGCTAGAGCAGGCCGGAATCGCCACCCTCATCACGGTGCCGCTCGGCATCGCCGGGGCGATCTACATCGTCGAGTACGGCCGGGGCCGGCTGGCGCTCGCGATCCGGTTCTTCGTGGACGTGATGACCGGCATCCCGTCGATCGTGGCCGGCCTGTTCGTACTGGCCTTCTGGGTGCTGGTCGTGACGCCGCACTTCAACAACGGCCAGCCCGGGTACTCCGGCTTCGCGGCCGCGCTGGCGTTGGCGGTACTGATGCTGCCGACCATCGTGCGGGCCACCGAGGAGATGCTCCGGCTGGTACCGAACGCGCTGCGGGAAGGCGCGTACGCGCTGGGCATCCCGCGCTGGAAGACGATCCTGCGGGTCGTACTCCCGACCGCCCTGCCCGGCATCGTCACCGGCGTCATGTTGGCGATCGCGCGGGCGGCCGGCGAGACCGCACCCGTGCTCCTGGTGGCCGGCGGCAACGACGCGATCAACTTCGGCCCGTTCGACGGCAACCAGTCGTCCCTGTCGTACTTCGTGTACGAGCAGGCGGGCCAGGCATCCAGGTTCGCGCCGGGTCGGGCGTGGACCGCCGCGTTCACGCTGATCACCCTCGTTCTGGTCCTCACGGTCGCGGCGAAGCTGCTGGCCCGACGCGGCACCGTCTCCCGGTAATGCGACGGGCCCCGGCAATGCGTCAGCTCCCGGTAGTGCGTCATCCCTCGGCAGTGCGTCATCCCTCGGCAGTGCGTCAGCTCCCGCCAGTGCGTCAGCTCCCGGCAGTGCGTCAGCTCCCGGCAAAGGAAATGGACACCATGGCCAAGCGCATCGAAGCGGTGAACGTGTCCGCGTACTACGGCTCGTTCACGGCGATCGCGGACATCACGATGACGATCGAGCCGAAGTCGGTCACCGCCCTGATCGGGCCGTCCGGCTGCGGAAAGTCGACGTTCCTGCGGGCGATCAACCGGATGCACGAGGTGGTACCGAAGGCGCGGGTGGACGGCAGCATCCTGATCGACGCCGAGGACATCTACGGCGCCGGCGTCGACGTCACCGCGGTACGCCGCACCATCGGCATGGTGTTCCAGCGCCCGAACCCGTTCCCGACCATGTCGGTGTACGACAACGTGATCGCGGGACTGCGGCTGGCCGGAGTACGGAAGAAGTCGGTACTGGACGAGGCCTGCGAGTCCGCGCTGCGCCGCGCGCACCTGTGGCAGGAGGTGTCCGCACGGTTGGACAAGCCCGGTGCCGGACTGTCCGGGGGGCAGCAGCAGCGGCTGTGCATCGCCCGCGCGATCGCGGTCGAGCCGCAGGTGCTGCTGATGGACGAGCCCTGCTCCGCGCTGGACCCGATCTCCACGCTCGCGATCGAGGACCTGATCAGCGAGTTGAAGGACCGGTACACCATCGTCATCGTCACCCACAACATGCAGCAGGCGGCGCGGGTGAGCGACCGTACGGCGTTCTTCACCATCGAGGCGACCGGTGAGCCCGGCCGGCTGGTCGAGTACGACGAGACGCCGACGATCTTCACCAACCCGAAGCAGCGGCGTACCGAGGACTACGTCACCGGCCGCTTCGGCTGACCGGCTCTCTTCGCGGGCGGTGCCCCGTTTAGAGCGCCGTTCACCGCGGCTAGTCGCGCGGGCTCGTCAGCGGCGGGACCGGCGCTTGGCCTTCGGCCGCCCGGTGCCGGCCGCGCCGTTGCGCTTCGCGGTGAGGGTCCAGATCGTGCCCACCAGTGCCGCGAGGACGGCGAGCAGGAGGAGCCGGCGACCGACGCGCCGCGGCGCCGGGGTCGTCTCCGGGTCCGACTGCGCCGCGATGGCCGCGGCCGGTGTGCTCATCCGAGCTTCGTCCACCATGGAGAGACTTGCTTGCTGGTCCATGCGAATCCCCCTCAGGCCACCTGGTGACTACATTGGGTCAGAGTACGCACACCACGCGTGGGACCGCAGGACATCACCCGATTGCACCTGGGTACGGCATCGTCGCCGGTCACCGCCGTCCGAGCGGCTACCACGGAGTACCTCAGTAGCCCGGTTCTCCCGGTAGTACTACGTACGCTCTGTCACCATCGAACACCGCGCGCGGCTCGATCGGCTCGAGCTGACGGGTACCCGCGGCAGCCAGCGCGCCCGCGACATCGTCGTACCCGGACAGCTCCCGCAGCGTGATCGCGGTCGGCGGCAGCATGCCGAGCTCGCCGGCCTCGTGCTGCGCGAGCGCGTCGGCCGGCCGTACCCACACGGTCCGGTCGGCTTCGCCGCCCACGTCCCGGGTCCGCTGCAGCTCCGGCATCGCGGCCAGGAAGAAGTACGTGTCGTACCGGCGCGGCTCGAACGCCGGGGTGATCCACCGCGCCCACGGCGCGAGCAGGTCGGTACGTACCAGCAGCCTCCAGCGGTACAGCAGATCGGCGAAGCCGACCTCGTGCGCCACCAACGCCTGCCGCGCCACCTCCCAGTCGTCGCCGCTCACGTCACCGACCACGGTGTGCGGATCGGGACCTGCGAGCAGTACACCTGACTCTTCGAAGGTTTCCCGGACCGCGGCGCACACGATCGCCCGGGCGGTGCCCTCGCCGGCCGCGGTGCCTCGCGCGCCAGCGGGTTCCGGAGTCCCGGTGGACAGCCCGAGGCGGCCGGCCCACCACTGTGGAGACCCGCCCGCCCAGCCGACCTCGTGCTCGGCGTCCCGCGGATCGACCGAACCACCGGGGAACGCGTACATCCCGGAGGCGAACGCCATCGTCAGCACCCGCCGGATCATGTACACCTCGAGGCCACCGGCGGCGTCCCGCAGCAGCAGCACGGTGGCGGCCAGGCGCGGCTCGGCCGGGGTGGCGGCTCCGGTGGCGAACCGGCGCGCGTGCTCGGCCAGCGACGCCGGCAGGGTCCGGCCCGTCACGTCGCGCGGTCCGCCGGTCAACGCGACCGGCCCGCGAGCAGGGCGCCCGGAGCGCCGACACACAGCACGGGCCGAGCGTATCGGCCGCTCGGCCCGTGACTGTTCGCGGTGCTGTCGTGCTACGGCTTGGGCAGTACGCACCCGGGCAGGTTCAGATCGATGTCACTACCAGCGCCGATGCAGGCCGAGAGCTGGTAGGTCTCCTGGCCGTACCCGATGCCGGGGTGCACGGTGACGTTGCCGCTCTCGTCCACCTCGCACGGGTTGTTCAGCGAGCAGTCCGGCCCGCCCTCGTTGCCGGTGTTGTTCACGCCCACGACCAGCCCGGACGCGGCGTCCACCACCGGCGAGCCGGAGGTGCCACCGATGGTGTCGCACTCCGGCGTGTAGCGGATCGAGTCGACCCAGGTCCAGGAGTCCTCCTGCAGCCGGTAGGCGAACCCGTCCACGAAGCAGGAGTAGATGGTCTGCCAGTAGCCGGAGACCACCCGGATGTCCGCGCCCTGGGTCGGGTGCGCGGTGGACAGCGTCAGGGCCGGTACGCCGTACGTCGCCTGGATGTCCGCGTACGTCGTGTCCAGCTTGTACAGCGTGACGTCGGTGTCGGTCATCGTGTTGTATTCCATGTCGGCCGCGTGCAGCGTGCCGAGCGTGCCTGAACCGTCCGGCGTGAGCAGGCTGAACGACCGGCTCGACGGCATGTCCACGTTGACCTCACCCGGGCCGGGGAAGCCGTACTCGCTGCAGTGCCCGTTGGTCAGCACCAGGGCCGGGTCGGTGTCGGCGGCGGTGGGCGTGCGGACGACCGAGCCGGAGCAGTTGCTCAGCGCGACGATGCCGGTGAAATCGACGGCGGCGATCGGGGCGGACCGCACCGGAGTGGTCGCCGCGGGCGCGGCGGCGGCCGAGGTGGCGCCAGCGGTCACGGCGACCGCTGCGGTGATGAGACTTGCGGCTAACGCGCGGACAAGGCCGGCGGCCATGGCGACTCCTTTGTCAGGGGCGGACGGACGGGCCGGCGACCACCGCATCAGCGAGGGCGCCGGCCTGTCCGCGGAACCACACTTCGGTTGCTACGGCTTGGGCAGCACGCAGCCCGGCAGGTTCAGATCGATGTCGCTACCAGCGCCGATGCAGGCCGGAATCTGGTAGGTCTCCTGGCCGTACCCGATGTCGAAGTGCACGGTGACGTTGCCGCTCTCGTCCACCTCGCACGGGTTGTTCAGGGTGCACTGCTGGCCGTTCTCGTTGCGGGTGTTGTTCACGGCGATGACCTGGCCGGAGTTGGCGTCGACGACCGGCGAGCCCGAGGTACCGCCGATGGTGTCGCACTCCTGCGTGTACCGGAGCGAGTCGACCCAGGTCCAGGGCTCCTCCTGCAGCCGGTACACGAAGGCGTCCAGCGTGCAGGAGTAGATGGTCCGCCAGTACCCGGACACCACGCGAAGATCGGTGCCCGCGGTCGGGTGCGCGTCGGACAGGGTCAACGCCGGTACGCCGTACGTCGCCTGGATCTGCGCGTACGTGGTGTCGAGCTTGTACAGCGTGACGTCGGTGTCGGTCATCGTGTTGTATTCCATGCTCGTCGCGTGCAGCGTGCCGAGCGTCCCCGACCCGTCCGGCGTGAGCAGGCTGAACGACCGGCTCGACGGCAGGTCGACGTTGACTTCACCCGCCCCGGGCATGCCGTACTCGCTGCAGTGCCCGTTGGTCAGCACCAACGCCGAGTCGGTGTCGACGGCGGCGGGTGTACGGACGATCGAGCCGGAACAGTTGCTCAGCGCGACGATGCCGGTGAAATCGACGGCGGCGATCGGGGCGGACCGCACCGGCGCCTGGACGGTCGCCGCTGGGGCGGCGGCGGCCGAGGTGGCACCGGTGGTGACGACAGCAGCGGTGATGACACTCGCTGCCAAGGCGCGGACAAGGCCAGCGGCCATGACGACTCCTCTGACTAGGCGGGACGGACGAGACCGGGATCCGCCGGGACTCGCGAGGTCGCTGGCCCTGTCCGCGTACTAGCTATCTGCGGGGTCTGGCTAACGTGCGGGGTCTGACTAACGTGCGGAGGTCTGGCTGTGTGCAGGACGTAGCTGTGCGGGATCGGTGCTACCGGGGCAGCGCGCAGCCCGGCAGGTTGAGGTCGATGTCGCTACCGGGACCGATGCAGGCCGGGATCTGGTAGGTCTCCTGGCCGTACCCGATGCCGTAGTGCACCGTGACGTTGCCGGACTGGTCGACCTCGCACGGGTTGTTCAGGGTGCACTGCTGGCCGTCCTCGTTGCGGGTGTTGTTGACCCCGACCACCTGACCGGAGTTGGCGTCCACGATCGGGGAACCCGAGGTGCCGCCGATGGTGTCGCACTCCGGCGTGTACCGGATCGAGTCGGAGAACGTCCAGCCGCCCTCGAGCAGCTGGTAGGCGAACCCGTCGATGGAGCAGGTCCAGATGGACTGCCAGTAGCCGGAGACCACCGCGATGCTGGTACCCGCGGCCGGGTGACCGGCCAGCACCAGTGCGGGGATGCCGTATGCCGCCTGGATGTCGGCGTACGTGGAGCTCAGCTTGTACAGGGTGACGTCGGTACCGGTCATCGAGTTGTACTCGATGCTGGTCGCCTGCAGGGTGCCCAGCGAGCCCGAGCCGTCCGGGCTCAGCAGGCTGAACGTCCGGCTCGACGGCAGGTTGGTGTTCACCTCGCCCGGACCGGGGAACCCGTACTCGCTGCAGTGGCCGTTGGTCAGCACCAGCGCCGGGTCGTTGTCGGACGCACTCGGCGTGCGGACGACCGAGCCGGAGCAGTTGCTGAGCGCGACCGCCCCGGTGAAATCGACGGCGGCGATCGGGGCGGACCGCGCCGGCGCCTGGGCGGTCGCCGGGGCGGCGGTCGCCGACGTGGCACCAGTGGCGACGACTGCGGCGGTGATGAGACTTGCGGCTAGGGCGCGGACTATGCCGGCGGCCATGGCGACTCCTCTGATCGGGGCGGGACGTCCTGTGATCGGGGCCGGACGTCCTCTGATCGGGGCGGGACGAACGACGGCCGACCACCGGAGACCCCGCGTGCCGTCCACCAGATTGATCGAGGTGGATATAAGACACCTGCGCGGTATCAGAGAGTCTGCACGTTTCATCCTGATCGGCATGTTATGCCGCACACGCCAACCGGACAATATATGAGCGAGCCTCACGCACCAGCCTAAGCCGACAAAAGCGACGGCATAGGACCCGGAAAACGCTCGTACCAGCGCCGATATCCGCCAAGGCGCGGTGACCGGACCTGGCCGACCGGGAAAAGCGGTACCCGGGCACGAACGGCGACACCGCGCGGACCGGGCCGCACCGCCGATCAGCCTGGGGCCGGGGCGCCCGCATGGCCGCCCACCCGGTCGGGGTGTCGTGGCCGCGGCGCACCACGCCCGCGGCGCGGCATGATCGGCGGCGCGGAGCCGGAGCGGCGATTATGGTGCGGACCGGAGCGGCTCTCGGGAGGCATTGATGGCAGATCGGACCGTTCGCTGGGGCATCCTCGCCACCGGCGGCATCGCCGCGGCGTTCACCGAGGACCTGCTGCGGATGCCGGACGCCGAGGTGGTCGCGGTCGGCTCCCGGACCGCCGATGCCGCGGAGCGGTTCGCCACCCGGTACGGGATCGCCCGGGCGTACGGGAGCTGGGCCGAGCTCGCCGCCGATCCGGAGGTCGAGGTGGTGTACGTGGCCACCCCGCACGCCGCGCACCACGCCGCCGCGGCCACCTGTATCGAGGCGGGCACGGCGGTACTGGTGGAGAAGCCGTTCACGCTGTCCCTGGCACAGGCCGACGATCTGATCCGCCGGGCGGACGAACGCGACGTGTTCTGCATGGAGGCGATGTGGACGCGGTGCCTGCCGGCGGTACGACAGCTGCACGCGCTGGTCGCCGACGGGGCCATCGGTGAGCCGCGGGTGCTGCACGCGGACTTCGGCCTGGTGGCGCCGGCCGAGGCGACGCACCGGTTGCGCGCGCCAGCTCTCGGCGGGGGCGCGCTGCTGGATCTCGGCGTGTACCCGGTGTCCCTCGCCCACCTGATCTTCGGCGCGCCGGACTCGGTCAGCGCCTGGGCCCGGCTGTCGCCCGAGGGCGTCGACGAGAACACCGGAGTGCTGCTCGGGTACGACAGCGGCGCGGTCGCCACCCTCACCTGTTCACTGGTCGCGGACACGCCGCAGACCGCCGCCATCACCGGTACCACCGGCCGGATCGAGCTGGCCCGCGGCTTCTTCCACCCGTCGACCTTCACCCTGTACCGGGCCGATCGCGATCCCGAGTTGTTCGAGGTGCCGTACGTGGGCAACGGGTTCACCCACGAGGCGGCCGAGGTGATGCGCTGCCTGCGGGCCGGGGAGCGGGAGAGTGCGCTGGTACCGCTGGACGACACCCTCGCGGTGATGGGAGTGCTCGACGCGGTACGGGCCCAGATCGGCCTGCGGTACCCGCACGAGGAGGCGGCCGGCTGACCCGCCGCGGCGCCGCTGTCTCGCGCCGCAACCACTCGCTGCTACCCCGCCGCCGCAGCCACTCGCTGCTACCGCGCCGCCGCAACCACTCGCTGCTACCGCGCCGCCGCAACCACTCGCTGCTACCCCGCCGCCGGGCCGGCAGCGGCGCTCAGTCGAGGAACTGTGCGGACACGAAGTACACCAGAGCCGCGAAGATCGCCGCGGCCGGCAGCGTCAGCACCCACGCGGTGACGATGTTGCCGGCGACCCCCCACCGGACCGCCGACAACCGCTTGGTCGTACCGACCCCCATGATCGCGGCGGTGATGGTGTGCGTGGTCGAGATCGGTGCGCCGAACCCGATCGCCGCGACGTAGAGGACGGCGCTCGCGGTCGACTCGGCGGCGAAGCCCTGCGGCGGGTCGAGGTGGATGACCCGCCGGCCGAGGGTGCGGATGATCCGCCAGCCGCCCGAGTACGTGCCGACCGCCAGCACCGCGGCGGTCAGGAAGTACACCCAGATCGGGATGTGGTAGGTGCTCTGCACACCGCCCACCACCAGCGCGAGCACCACGATGCCCATGGTCTTCGCGGCGTCCTGCATGCCGTGGCCCAACGCCATCCCCGCGGCCGAGACGCTCTGCGCGATCCGGAAGCCCCGGTTGAGCTTGCCCGGGGTCTGCCGGCGGAAGATCCACATGATCGCGAGCATGATCAGGAAGCCGAGGAGCAGGCCGACGACCGGCGACAGGACCATCGGAATGACGACCTTGTCCAGGATGCCGGCCCACTTCACCGAGCCGGTGGCGCCGAGGGTGGCACCGACCAGCCCGCCGATCAGCGCGTGCGAGGAACTGGACGGCAGGCCGAAGTACCAGGTGATCAGGTTCCACGCGATCGCGCCGACCAGGCCGGCGCCGACCACCACCAGGCTCGCCCGCCCGGCCGGCAGCGTGACGATGCCCTTTCCGACGGTACTGGCGACCTTGGCGCCGAAGAACGAGCCGACCAGGTTGCCGGCCGCGGCGAGCCCCAGCGCCACCCGCGGGGTCAACGCCCTGGTCGACACGGAGGTGGCGATCGCGTTGGCCGCGTCGTGGAAGCCGTTGGTGTAGTTGAACGCCATCGCCAGGAAGATCACGATGGCGATGCCGATGGTCAACGAATCCACGCGTCAGGACTCCTTGACCGCGATGGTCTCGACGGTGTTCGCGACATGCTCGAAGGCGTCGACCGCGGCTTCCAGCTCGTCCGCGACCTCCTTGAGCTTCAGCACCGTCAGCGCGTCGTACTCCCCGCTGAACAGCCGGACCAGCAGCATCCGGTACGCCTGGTCGCCCTCGTTCTCGAGCCGGTTGACCTCGATCCAGTAGTCCTGGAGCCCGGTCATCTTCTTCAGCTTGGACATTCCGTCCGCGGTGAGCTTGGCCAGCTGGTTGAGCACCTCGATCTGCTCGCCCATCTCGCGCGGCAGCGACGGCAGTGCTGACAGTCCGTACAGGTACACGAGGCTGCCGGCCGCTTCGATGTGGTCCATCACGTCGTCGAGCAGGGAGCCCAGGCGGTAGATGTCCTCGCGGTCGAACGGCGTGATGAACGTTGAGTTGATCTTGTTGTACAGCTCATGGGTCACGTCGTCGTTGTCGTGCTCCACCTCGACCAGGCGCTCGCTCACCGACTGCGAGTCGGCGTCCGGGAGCGTCAACTCGGTCAGCAGCTCGGCGCCGCGCGCCAGGTTGTGGGTAGCCCGACTGAAGTAGTCGTAGAACGCGTCCTCGCTGGGACGGAGCTGAAATCGCACGGAGACCTCGTCGCTATGGCCGGTATCGGGCGCTGGGAATGCTAGGACCTTGCCGCGACTGCTGCGAACTGCGTACCCGTCTGTCCAAGGTGGTTCATCTGCCGTTTACCCGACGTTCACTTTGCCGGCTCGCCGTCGGCGAGACCTGCCAACCGCGCGCTCTCCCGCTCGAGATCGAACACCGGCGGCGGGTACGCCAGGTCGAGGTCGGCAAACGTCTCGCGCAGCAGTTGTGCCACCGCCCAGTTGCGGTACCACTTCCGATCGGCGGGTACGACATACCACGGAGCGTGTTCGGCGGAGCACCGGCCGAGCGCCTCGGCGTACGCGGCCTGGTAGTCGTCCCACCGGGCGCGTTCGTCCACATCGGCCGGGTCGTACTTCCAGTACTTGGTCGGGTCGACCAGTCGCTTGCGCAGCCGCTCCCCCTGCTCGCGGTACGAGATGTGCAGGAAGACCTTGACGAGAGTGAACCCGTCGTCGACGAGCTGCTGCTCGAACCGGTTGATCTGGTCGTACCGCCGGGCCCAGGTCCGCCGCGGCACCAGGTTGTGTACCCGCACGATGAGGACGTCCTCGTAGTGCGAGCGGTTGAACACGCCCACGTACCCGGGCTCGGGCAACGCCTGCCGGATCCGCCACAGGAACGGATGCGCCCGCTCCTGCGTGGTCGGCCGGCCGAACGCGACAATGCGCATGCCCTGCGGGTTCATCGCGCTGGCGACCCGCTTGATCGTGCCGTCCTTGCCCCCGCAGTCCATCGCCTGCAGCACCAGCAGCAGTCGCTGTCGGCTCGCGCCGGACTTCGCGCTCGCGTACAGCTGCTCCTGGTAGGTCGCGAGCTCGGTGCCGACCGTGTCCAGCTCCTGCCGGGACCAGCCCTTCGGGTCCTTCCGCACCGCCTTGCCCGAGGGCAGGCCCGGCGTACTCCGGGCGTCGACGCGCTCCAGGTCGACCGGTACGTCAGGGTCCAGCCGGAGCAGGTCACGCAGGCTCGACGTGCGCTTGGCGGCGGCCATGGGCCCGATCATGCCACCACAGTCCGCCGCGCCAGGGCGGATCCGCGCCGCCACGCGACGGTCGCCAAACCATCAGGACCAGCCGGTCAGGACCGCTCGCGGACCAGGCCTGCCGTCGGTCAGCGGCGGTCGCGGACGAGGTCACCCGCTACGACCGTCACCGGGTACGGCAGCGCCGCGGTGAACGGATCCTTCCCGGTCACCTCGGCCACCTGCTGGTACATCCCGTCGATCAGCTCCCAGGCGAGCAACCGCGGTCGGGCCGGATCCGGATCGACCACCCAGTACGCCGGCGCGCCGGCCTGCTCCAGCCGCAGCCGTTTGACGTACAGATCGAAAAGCCTGGTGCTGGGTGAGAGCACCTCCACCGCGAGCGCCGGCGCACCGGGCAGCTCCTGATCGGTCAGGTCGCCGAACCCGGCCACCAGTACGTCCGGCTGCAGCTCGGTGTCGTCGGCCAGCGCCACCGCGAACGGAGCCATCAAGACCTCGTGGTCGGCCGGGCAGGCGTCATCGAGCAACCGGTACAGCCGACCCACCGCACGCTGGTGATACCGCCGAGGCGCGGGGCTCACCAGCAGCGCCCCGTCGAGCAGCTCATACCGGTTGCCGTCGTCCGGGAAGCGCTGCAGGTCGGCACGGACGAATTCCCTGCCCTCGGGCAGGAACGCGGGTGGTGGCAGATCGATCGGCATGGCACTTGCCATGGTTCCCCCTCGGAAAGCTGCTGGCTAGCCGTTCGCATGCCGTGACCCTCCCGGGCTGGCCCCCGCGCCCTCAACCAGCGGTGGGACCACCTGTGGATAACTCACGGCCCTGTGGATAACTCAGGTCGACCCGCGGCCGGTACGACCCACCGGCCGGCCCCTGCGACGCTCGCGTCACGTTTCGACCGGCTGCCTCGTCCCTCGGGCGGACCGCCCGTGGCGAGGATCGCTCGCGCGAATCCGTCGTCCGCCCCGGGCAGCGCGTGGCCGCGGCAGCGGGCCCGGGTCAGCAAGGCCCAAGGCCCCGAGCAGCAAGGCCCCGGGCAGCGAGACGTCCTCGTGCGAACCCCGCCGACCCCCCGAGGAGACTGGCATCGTGACCGAGCTGGAGTTCGAGGATCACCGCGACCACCTGATCGGCGTGGCGTACCGGATGCTCGGCAGCCGGGCCGAGGCCGAGGACGCGGTACAGGACGCCTGGTTGCGCTGGCAGCGCTCGGACCGCGGCGCGATCGCGGACAGC
This sequence comes from uncultured Actinomycetota bacterium, assembly GCA_963742715.1. Classification (GTDB taxonomy): domain Bacteria; phylum Actinomycetota; class Actinomycetes; order Mycobacteriales; family Micromonosporaceae; genus CAVUMR01. The sequence goes on from CAVUMR010000001.1 coordinate 743,671, forward strand.
CGTGGCTGGCTCACCACGGTCACCGCGCGGATCTGCCTCGACACGTTGCGATCCGCCCGGGTACGCCGGGAGGCGTACGTCGGAGCCTGGCTGCCGGAGCCGATCGTGACCCGGATGCCCGATCCACATGCGGTCGATCCGGCCGAGCAGGCCGCCCGTACGTCGGACGTGAGCATCGCGCTGTTGACCGTGTTGGAGCGCCTCACCCCGGAGCAGCGGGTCGCGTTCGTACTGCACGACGTGTTCGCGGTGCCGTTCGACGAGATCGCGAACGTGGTCGGTGGTACCGCCGAAGCCGCCCGGCAACTCGCCTCCCGCGCCCGCAAGGCGGTACGCGAGGGGCAGATCCGGCACAGTCCGGACCTGGCCGAGCAGCAGCGGGTACTCGACGCGTTCGTCACCGCGGTGAACGGCGGCAGCCTGGAGACGCTGGTCAAGGTACTGGCGCCGGACGTGATCATGGTCGGCGACGGCGGCGGGCTGGCCCCCGCGGCGAGCCGCCCGGTCACCGGGGCGGTACAGGTGGCCCGGTTCCTGCTCGGCCTCGGCCGGCGCTTCGGCGCGGACACCGTCTACGAGCCGGTGCTGGTCAACGGCGACCTGGGCCTGCTGGGCGACACGGCGAACCCGGAAGGCGGGCCGCCACTGCGGCTGGTGATGACGTTCGCGATCGAGAACGGGCAGGTGCACGGCGTGTTCAACATGCTCAACCCGCTCAAGCTCGCCCGGGTACCGCGGCTCGATCCGGTCCACCGCATTCAGCTGGCCCCACCGGTCGGCTGACGCGGCGCGCCCGGGTCACCCGCCGTCGACCATGCCCAGATAGCGGCGGTACACGCTGGCGAACGGCTCGGCGCCACCACTCAACGCGTCGGCCAACCAGTCGCTGGTCTGCTCGGCGGTCGACACCACGTCCGCGGGGTAGCCGTACTTCACCCGGTGCTCGGCGAACTCGTCCGCGTCCAGCCGCTCGACCCGGCCGCCCCGGAGCCGCCGTACGTCCAGATCGAGGTCGATCATCGTCACCTCGTCGCCGGACCACTGCGGCACCGTGTTGACGTCGCAGTACACCTCGACCTTGTGCGGCACCGCGTTGAACATCGCGGACCACCAGACGCCCCGGGGGAACAGGCCGACGTACGCCTCGGGCCAGATCATGGGTGGCTCGTGACCGCGTTGCAGCGTGCTGCCGGCCGGCGCGCCCAGCCACACGCCGTACTCGTCCTCACCGAGCTTCGGCATCGTCATGTGCCAGTGCAGGGCGCCGTCGTACTTCCGGAACACCACCTGTACGGGCTTTCCGTCGCTGGTCACGCACGCACAGTACCTGTTCAGCTGTTCGTGTTCCGGCACCCATTTACACGCCGTCCCGGCAGCGCGAAACTTGGCGCCGACCATGACCACGACCGCCGGCCGCGACCGCCGACCACGATTGCCGGCCACGACCGCTGAACCACGACTGCTGACCCACGCCCGCCGATCCACGCGCCGGGCGCCGTCCGCTGGACACCCGGAGGACCGATGCGACGACTGATCGGCGCCACCCTCGCCGCGCTCGCGAGCGTGCTCGCCCTGACGGTGCCGGGCACCCCCGGCGCCGCGGCCACGCCCAACTCCGCCCCGCCCGGCTCGACCGCGGCCAGCCCTGCCACGGCCAGCCCTGCCACGGCCAGCCCTGCCGCGGCCAGCTCTGCCGCGGCCAGCTCTGCCACGGCCAGCTCGGAGAGCGCGCTCGCCGGTTGCCACCCGCTACCGGGACTCGAGGTGCCACTGCGGGTGATGACGTACAACATCCACGCCGGCGCGGGCGAGGACAACGTCTTCGACCTGTCCCGTACCGCCGCCATGATCGCCGCACAGCACCCGGACGTGGTCGGCCTGCAGGAGGTCGACGTGCACTGGGACACGCGCAGCGACTTCGTCGACGAGGCGCGGGACCTGGCCGACCGACTGCACATGCGCGCGTTCTTCGGCCCGATCTACGACCTGCCCGGCACCAACCCGGGCGACCCGCGCCGGCAGTACGGCGTGGCGATCCTGTCCCGCTATCCGATCTGGTACGCCCGGAACTACGAGATCACCCGACTGTCCACTCAGGACCCGAACCCGACCCCGCAGCCGGCGCCGGGCTTCCCGGGCGTACTGCTCAACGTCCGGGGCGCGCTGGTGCAGGTGTACGACACGCACCTGGACTACCGGGCCGACCCGGCGGTACGCGAGGCACAGGTCGCCGACATGCTCGCGATCCTGCACGCACACCCGGGGCAGAAGTTGCTGCTCGGCGACTTCAACGCGGAGCCGGACGCGGCCGAACTGGCGCCACTGTGGGGGCCGCTGGTCGACGTACTGGCCGAGGTACCGGGAGCGGCGAAGCCGACCTATCCGGCGATCACCCCGGTCAAGCGGATCGACTACGTCACCGTGTCGCCGGGAATCCGGATCTGCGGGGGGTACGTCCCGGAGACCACGGTCGGCGGGACCCAGGCGTCCGACCACCGACCGGTGGTGGCCGACCTGATCGTGTCGCGCTGGCCGTTCCTCGCCGGCGGCTGACGGCCGGTCCCGACCGCCCAGGCTCGACGGCAGGCCGACCGCGCAGGCCAACCATGCAGCCCTACCGCCGAGCCTCGACCGCGGGCCGACCGCGGCCGACCGCGCAGCCCCGACCGCGCGTTTCAGCGCGACTGGACCGAGGCTCCAGAGCGCCCGCATACCTCCTAGGGGACCGCTTCGTGCGGTTCGCGTCGGGCCGGACTCGCCCCCGGCCCGGCGCCCCTTTGCTGGCCATGTGCTCAGGTGCGGCTCGTCACCTGATCCGCGCGCCGACGCCGAGGCGGGGTCCTGCGTCGGCGCGCGGCCAGCACTGTCGGTGATGTTCCGTCCTCTGCCCGCGGTGCGACACCGATCACGGGCAGCCGACCGGTAGCGTCGCCTGACGTGACCGTCGCCGCGAGGATCGACATCGAGCCCGACACCCGACCCGGAACCGGCGGCTCCGCCGGAGCAAAGGCCGCCGGAGCAAAGCCCGCCGGAGACAAGCCCGCCGGAGACAAGCCCGCCGGAGAGAAGTCAGTCGGATCGAAGGTCACCGTCGAACAACTGCTGGCGCGGGCGGTCGCCGCGGTACCCGGTGGGATCAGCCGGCCGGGGCAGCACCAGATGGCGGACGCGGTCGCCGAGGCGATCCGTACCGGTGAGCACCTGCTCGTACAGGCCGGCACCGGTACCGGCAAGTCGCTGGCCTACCTGGTGCCGTCGCTGCTGGTCGACGGGCCGGTCGTGGTGTCCACCGCGACGCTCGCGCTGCAGTCCCAGTTGGTGGAGCACGATCTGCCCCGGCTCGCCGACGCGGTCGAGCCGCTGCTGGGCCGGCGACCCACGTACGCCGTGCTCAAGGGCCGGCACCACTATCGTCTGCCTGGCCCGACTCGAGCCGACCAGGCCGAGGATCCGGCCGAGACGCTGTTCGGCGACGCAGAGGGGCGGCGGTACCAAGTGGCTCGGGCAGGCCGACAAGATCGGCAAGCAGGTCGTACGGATCCGCGACTGGGCGGTGGAGACGGAGACGGGCGACCGGGACGAGCTGGACCCGGGAGTGGACGACACGGTCTGGCGTACCGTCTCGATGCCCGCCCGGGAGTGCGTCGGGGCGAACCGCTGCCCGTTCGGCGACGACTGCTTCGCCGAGGCATCCCGGGTCGCGCGCGCGCGAGGCCGACATCGTGGTGACCAACCACAGCCTGCTCGCGGTGGACATGCTGGCCGGCCGGCACATCATGCCGCCGCACAAGGTGCTGGTCGTGGACGAGGCGCACGACCTCACCGACCGGGTCACCTCGGCGGCGCAGGCGGAGTTGACCGCCGACGGGCTCGACCGGGCCGCCCGCCGTACCCGCTCCCTTGTGGACGCTGACGGGCAGGATCGGCTGGTCGGGGCGGCGGACGCGCTGGCCACCGCCCTCGCCGGCGCCCGGCCCGGGCGGATCGAGTCGCTGCCCGCGCCGGTACGGCAGGCGTGCACGCTGATCGACGCGGCCAGCCGGGACTGCCTGACCCAGATCGGCGACATCAAGGCGGACGACCCCGATCCGGTACGCAAGCAGCAGGCCCGGGCCGCCCTGTCCACGCTGGCCGACACCGCGCAGCGGATGCTGGCCGAGAGCGAGCAGGACGTCATCTGGGTCGACGGCGGAGCGGGGCCGTCCGATTCGCGGCAGGCGCTGGTGGTCGCCCCGCTCTCGGTGGCCGGCCTGCTGCGCGGTCATCTGTTCGACGAGCGGACGGTGATCGCCACTTCGGCCACGCTCAGCCTCGGCGGCCGTTTCGACACGATCGCCCGGGCGCTGGGCCTCAACGGAAAGGCCGGCTCCGACCAGCCCGCCACCGGCTCGCGCCCCACCGCCAAGCCCGCCAACGCGAAGGGCGGCGGCGGCAAAAAGGACGGCGGGAAGGATGGTGGGAAGGACACCGACGCCGAGCCGCCGGCCTGGACGTCGCTCGATGTCGGCTCACCGTTCGACTACGCCAAGCAGGGCATCCTGTACGTGGCCGCGCACCTGCCCCGGCCGACCCAGTCCGGGCTCTCCGAGCCCGCCTCCGCCGAACTCGTCCGGCTGGTGGGCGCACTGGGCGGTCGTACCCTCGGACTCTTCTCGTCCCGCAAAGCGGCTGGTCAGGCCGCCGACGCGCTGCGCGCGCAGACCTCGCTGCACGTGTACCTGCAGGGCGACGAGGCGTTGCCGATCCTGGTGCGCAAGTTCCGGGCCGACCCGGACAGCTGCCTGCTCGGGGTGATGTCGCTGTGGCAGGGGGTGGACGTACCAGGGGACGCCTGCCAACTGGTCGTCATCGACCGGCTGCCGTTCCCCCGGCCGGACGAGCCGCTGTCCGCCGCCCGGTCCGCCGCCGTGGACGCCGCCGGCGGGTCCGGGTTCGCCTCGGTCAGCGTTCCGGTGGCGGCGGTACGGCTGGCCCAGGGCGCCGGCCGGCTCGTCCGCAGCGCCACCGACCGCGGCGTGGTGGCGGTGCTGGATCCGCGGCTGCACACCGCCCGCTCGTACGGGTCCTACCTGCGCGAGTCGTTGCCGCCGTTCTGGTACACCACCCGGGCGGACGTGGCGTACGGCGCGCTGCGCCGGCTGCGCGGCCCGGTGGACACGAAGGCCGGCAGCTAACCGCCGGGCGGCGGTTGACCCTGCTCGAGCACCACGCGCCGGCCGGCCGCGAGTCGACGCACCGCGGTGTTGAGCACCGCGACCAGCGGTACCGCGATCAGCGCGCCGACGATTCCGGCGACGACCACCCCGGTGCCGATTCCGACGATCACGGCGAGCGGGTGCAGTGCCACCGCCCGGCCCATGATCAGCGGCTGCAGGATGTGCCCCTCGATCTGCTGGATCACCAGTACGGCCGCGAGCACCAGCAGCGCGACCAGCCAGCCGCGGGTGACCAGCGCCACCAGCACCGCGACCGCGCCGGACAGGGTGGCTCCCACGATCGGGATGAACGCGCCGAGGAACACCAGCGCGGCCAGCGGAAACGCCAGCGGTACCCGGAGCACGGCGACCGCGATACCGATACCGACCGCGTCGATGAACGCGACCAGGACGGTGGCCCGTACGTACGCGACGAGCGTGGTCCAGGACGCGTTACCGGCGTCGGTCAGCGGGTCGCGCGCCTCGACCGGGGTGAGCGAGACCAGGAAGTTGAAGATTCCCCGGCCGTCCCGCATCAGGAAGAACGTCGCGAACAGCACCAGGAAGAAGTCGGCCAGTACCCGGGTGGCGGTGGTGGCGGTGCTCAGTGCGCCGCTGGTGAGCGACTCCCGGTTCTCCTGCAGCCACTTCGTGGCGGCGTTCAGCCCGTCGTTGAGCTGCCGGTCGGAGACGTGCAGCGGGCCGTCCTGAAGCCACTGCTGGATCTGCCCGATGCCCTGCTCGACATTGCGCGACAGGTCCGGGAAGCCGTTGACGAACGCGCTGATGACTCCGGTGAGGGTGCCGCTGACGACCAGGATGCCGCCGATCAGTACGACCGCCGCGGCGAGCGACCGGGGCACCCCGTGCGCCCGCAGCCAGCCCACGGTCGGCTGCAGCAGCGCGGACAGCAGCAGCGCGACGACGAGCGGTACGACCACGAAGTGCAGCTTGGCCAGCAGGTACAGCAGGGTCACGACTCCGGCCGCGACCAGCAGGATGCGCCAGGTCCAGGCGGCCGCGATTCGCAGTCCCATCGGTACCGCGTCGTCCGCCTCGGTGATCGGGCGCGGCTGGTCGGGTGGTGGTGGGACCGGTGCGGTCTCGCCGTCGGGGCGGCGCGGCGGTATCCCGTGCGCGGCGGTGGTGGGGCTCAACGGCACCGTCCAGGACGGCAGCTCGTCCGGTCGGCGACTGTCTTCGATCCGGCCCCGGGCGGCCTGCCAGGCTGCCTGTGCCCGTTCCCGGATCAGCTCGAACCGGCTCAGGATGGCCTCCCTATCGGCTCGGCGTACGGAGCGCGAACGGCCAGGTCGTGACCGTCGGCACCGGTCGCGGCGTGGCCGGAATCCGGGTGTACGGGTCCGTGCTCCACCGTACCGAGGAAGGCCACGACCCGGGCACAGCCACGCTCGATGGACGGGTACCGTTCGAACGTGACCGCCGTTTCCGCCATCCCGGATTACCCCGAGTCAGGGCTGCCCATTCGCCTGCTGCACGACCGGATCCTGGTCCAGCAGGAGGGCAGCGAGGGCGAGCGACGCTCGGCGGCCGGCATCGTGATCCCGGCGACGGCGTCGGTGGGGCACCGGCTGGCGTGGGCGAGCACGGTCGCGGTCGGCCCCAACGTGCGCATCGTGAAGACCGGCGACCGGGTGCTGTTCGACCCGGACGAGCGGTCCGAGGTGGAGTTGCACGGCCGGGCGTACACGCTGCTCCGCGAGCGGGACATCCACGCCGTGGCGGCGGCCCGGGTGGAGTCCGACGGCACCGGCCTCTACCTGTAGCTCTACCGGTAGCCCGGATACCCGGGACCGGAGTACATCGTGAGCGGCACCGGAATCGGCATCACCGGTACCGGTGGCGGGTCGAGCGTGTGTACCGAGCCGTCCGGGAACGTCAGGTGGTACCGGCTGCCGTCCCACCGGGCGGCGGGCACCTGCGGATCGCGTCCGGAGAACACGCCGCGGTTGGCCGCGATCGCGTCGAGCAGCCGGCGCTCCTCGGCCGGGAACGTGGCCTCGGCGGTACCGCGACGGAGCGATTCGCGCAGCAGCGCGAGTCGGGTGGCGGCGAACTGGTACGCCCGCATCGCCTTCGCTCCCTCGTCCCCGGCCACCCGCTTGGCCCACCGCCGGGCGGCGCTGCGCCGGCCGATGGTGCCCAGTGCCGCCACCTCGGGCGGACTCAGCCAGCCGGTGCGCACGTACGGCGGAAGCGTCCGGGTGACCACCCGGCCCTCGTACGAGCGGACCCACAGCGCCACGCCGACCGCGGCGAAGAACACCGGCGCCATCACCGCGACGTAGCCGGCGGCGATGACGGTGCCGCCCAGGCTGGCCATCAGGTTCCAGGTGCCGTGCAGCACCATCGCGCCGATCAGGCCGGCCACCGGCGCGAGCCACCGGACCCGGCGGTCCGGAGTCCGGGCCGCGATGCCCAGCGCGATGCCGGTCATCGAGGTGAACAGCGGGTGGGCGAAGCCGGTCAGCCCGATCCGTACCACGAACAGGGCGACGACCGACATCGCGCCGCCGATCGCGCCGGACTGCTCCGAGCCGAGCACGTAGATGCCGCCGATGTACAAGATGTTCTCCGCCATCGCGAAGCCCACCGCGGACAGCCCGCAGAACACGATGCCGTCGACCAGGCCGGAGAACAGCTTGCGCCGGAACAGGAACAGCAGGAACGGGCCGAGCGCCTTCATCGACTCCTCGATGACCGGCGCGACGACAACCGCTACTCCCTGGTCGGCGAAGCCCAACCGCTCGAACAGCGCCGATCCGGCCGTGTTCACGCCGAGTGCCACGGCGGTCGCCACGCAGGCGCCCCAGCCGAAGCAGAAGGCGAGGTACTTCCACGGCTCCGGCTCGTACCGGTCCAGCCACAGGAAGCAGCCGACCAGGAACGGCACCGGCAGTACCGCGGTGGCCAGCCCGATGGCGAGCGGTCCGGGACCGATGTTCGCGCCGACCACCAGCAGGATGACCAGGCCACCGAGCACGATCGGCGCGATCACGCCGGCGAGCTTGGCCATGCCGATCCAGTCGTACCGCCGCATCGCCGCGCCGGGCTGGGGCGGCTGGTAGCCGCCCATCGGAGCCGGCGGATATCCGGGCGGCGCGGGATAGCCGGTGCCGCTGGCGGGTGCCTGCGGGTAGCCGGTCCCGGCCGGAGGTGCCGGCGGGTACCACACCAGTCCCGGCTGCCCGCCGGACGTGGGTTGACCGCCCGGCCCCGCCGCTCCGGCGTTGCCTCCCGCTCCGCTCTGGGGCTCCATCCGGTCAGCGTAGCGGCGGGGTCAGACGGTGGAAGTCAGGTCGTCCCGGTCCCGGACTCGACCGCCGACGCCGGCGCGGTCGAGGTGTCGATCACCCGCTCCTCCTCGGGTTCGGCCCGGCGCGGCATGAGCAGCAGGGCGGCGAACGCGACAACACAGCAGCCGATGATGTACCAGCTGATGCCGGTGCTGCTGTCGGTCTCCTCGAGGATCTTCGCGGCGATCAGTGGCGCCGGACCACCGGCGATGACCGAGGCGAGCTGGTACCCGAGGCCGGCACCGGAGTACCGCAGGTTGGTACCGAAGCCCTCCGCGATCAGGGCCGCCTGCGGGCCGTACTGCATGTCGTGGAACAGCAGCGACAGCACGATCGCGAGCAGTACCAGCCCGGCGGTTTCGGTGTCCAGCAGTCCGAAGTACGGGAACGCGTACAGCGCGGTGCACACGATTCCGATGCCGTACATCAGCCGCCGGCCGATCAGGTCCGACAGGTACCCGAACAGCGGCACGCTGACCAACCCGATCGCGGCCGCGACCAGCGTGTAGTTCAGCAGGTCGCCGCGTTCCAGCTCGAGGTGTTTGGTCCCGTAGGTCAGTACGAACGTGATGAACAGGTAGAACGGCGCCTGTTCGGACATCCGTACGAACGCCGAGGTGATGATCTCCATCGGCTGGGTCCGGATGACCTCGAGCACCGGCAGCTTCACCACGGCCTCGCGCTTGCGCACCGCGGAGAACTCGGGGCTTTCCAGCACGCGCAGTCGTACGTACAGGCCGATGCCGATCAGCACGATGCTGACCAGGAACGGGATCCGCCAGCCCCACCGGTCGAAGCTGTCGCCCGCGGTCGACTCCATCAGCTTGACCATGCCGGTCGAGCAGAGCAGGCCGAGCGGTACACCGAGCTGCGGCCAGCTGGCGAAGAAGCCGCGCCGCTTCTGGTGGCCCCACTCCATCGACAGCAGCACCGAGCCGCCCCACTCACCGCCGACGCCGACGCCCTGGATGACCCGCAGCAGGGTCAGCAGGATCGGTGCGGCGATGCCGATCGAGGCGTACGTGGGAAGCAGGCCGATCAGGAAGGTGGCGATCCCCATCAGCATCAGCGTGGTGATGAGCGTTGCCTTGCGGCCGATCCGGTCGCCGTAGTGGCCGAAGATGGCCGCACCGACCGGGCGGGCGGCGAAACCCACGAATTGGGTACCGAATGAGAGCAGCACGCCGGTGAACGCGTTCGAGTTCGGGAAGAACAGGTCGGGGAAGACAAGCGCTGCCGCGGTGCCGTAGAGGAAGAAGTCGTACCACTCGATGGTGGTGCCGACAGTGCTGGCGAGGACCGCGCGTCGGCGCTGCCGCCGGGCGAGGTCAGCTTCGGCGGTCCGAGGGCTGGCCACCGGACACCTCCTGGGGGAGTGAGCTGCCGGTTGGTGGATTTTGGATGCATACCCGCAAGGTCGTCCGGCGACACCTCAACTCCGGGTGCAAGCACTACGCTCCGTCGCGATCACGAAGCGCTACCGGTCCGGACAGACGTGCGGACCCGCCGACCGTGGTCGGCGGGTCCGCATTCCGGTTCGCTCGATGCTCTGGTGCTCGGTGCCCTAGCGCCTAGTGCCCGGTGCCCTGATGCTCGGCGCCCTGATGCTCGGCGCTCGGTACTCAGTGCTCTCAGTGCTCGGTCAGCAGGCCCTGGCGCAGCTGGGCGAGCGAGCGGGCGAGCAGCCGCGAGACGTGCATCTGGGAGATGCCGATCTCGGTCGCGATCTGCGACTGCGTCATATTGCCGAAGAACCGCATGGCGAGGATCTTCTGCTCCCGCTTCGCAAGCTTGGCGATCAGCGGCCGGAGCGACTCGCGGTCGTCGACACCTTCCAGTGCCGGGTCCACGTCGCCCATCAGGTCGAGTACCTCGGGCGTGCCCTCCTCCCCGGTGACCGGCGTGTGCAGCGACATCGCGCTGTACGCGTTCGCCGAGTCGATGCCGGCGATGATGTCCTCTTCGCTGACGCCGAGGTGCTGGGAAAGGTCGGCCACGGTCGGCGACCGGCCGAGCTTCTGGGTGAGTACCCCGGTCGCCTTGGTGATCTCGAGCTTGAGCTCCTGGAGCCGGCGGGGGACCCGGATGCTCCAGCCCTTGTCGCGGAAGTGCCGCTTGAGCTCGCCAACCATGGTCGGGATGGCGTAGCTGGTGAACTCCACCCCGCGGCCCACGTCGTACCCGTCGACCGACTTGATCAGGCCGATGGTGGCTACCTGGATCAGGTCATCCAGCGGCTCGCCGCGGTTGCGGAACCGACGGGCCAGGTACTCGGCGAGCGGCAGGTACAGCTCGATGAGCCGGTCCCGGGTGCGGGTGCGGTCCGGGTGGCCCTCGGGCAGGTCGGCGAGCCGGGTGAGCAGCATCCGACCGATCGCGTCGGTCTCCTTGCGGCTGCGGCTGCCCGAGCTGTCCCGACCGGGCATGGTCCGGACCTGCCGGTCCAGCACGTCGGCGAGGATGCCGGTCTCGTCGGAGAGGTCTGTGGGGGCGGAGGTCTTCTGTACGAGAAGCGCGGTCATGAGCGGTCTCCTGAAAGATCGCGATGGCCGGGCCTGGAGACGGGCGGTCGCCCGTTGGGTGGAGGTCTCCGGCTCGGCCGGGATGAACACGCCACGACACCCTTGTCTTGAGTGTCGGCTGACGGTCCGGAAGGTCTCGACCGCCGCTGCTGGACGATGCGAGCGCGCTGTCGTAGCGCTTATTCGGACCGGGACGGCGGGCTCCCCGGCCGCTGCTCGACCGGATGCTCCAACGCCGTGCTGCTTCTCAACGTACGCAGGCCGCGAAAAAGGTCAAGCCCCATCCCGGATGATTGGCGTACGGCAAGCATTTCCGCAGGTCAGAAGCGCACAGCGATGGGATGCGCGTTCCACTATGCGGGACGCTGGCCGTCACTTACCGGCCGGTACGGTGCCCGGTTCCGGCTCGTCCGACTCGCTACCCGGACCCGGAGTGTCGTCCCGCCGCACTAGTGGCAGGGCGTACCAGAACGCGACAAACCAGATGGCTACGCCGCTGGCGATGACCACCCCCGGCAACTGGCCGACCACGAAGTCGACGACCAGGAATACAGCGCCCACCATGGCGCACAGCAACAACACCAGGCCGCCGCTCGCCAGCCGGTGCGAGGCCCGGACGAGTTCCGGCTTGCGCCCCCGCCGGAACATCAGCCGGTGATAGCTCACCGGCGCGATGATCATCGCGGTCGAACCGGCCGCCGCGATCAGGGTGCCGATGTACCACCAGCGCTGGAATGTGTTGATCTCGGTGAAGCGCTGGGTGAATGCGAGGGTGAGCAGGAACGCGAAGAGGATCTGGACTCCGGTCTGGGCAACCCGTAACTCCTGGAGCAGTTCGGTGAAGTTGCGATCCCACCGCTCCAGTTCGGTTTCCTTACGGCCCCGCGCCTGAGCCTCCTGGTCCTCTCCCCTGCTCACCCTCGCTCCGACAACTAGTAGTGGATGTTGACGAGCGTCAGCTACGAGAAAATGCTGACGCCGCCCGGGCCGACCAGAAGGCCGACAATGATCAGCACGATGCCCCACAGCAGTTGCCCGCGGATGAGGCTGACGATCCCGGCTACAACCAGGATGACGGCGAGGATCCAGAGGATGAAAGCCATGTCGCGTTAGTGCCCGGCCGTGCGTTTCGCCAAACGCGCGATCTGTTGCCGACTGCCGAATTTTGCGCCGCGAGCCTCCGTACGGCCCGTCCGTCCCGGCTCCATTCACCCGTCCGACCAGCCGCGATGTTTGGCCCGGCGGCCCCGGGGCATGGCTGAAACTGTCCGAGACACGTACGGGGAGAGGTGGCGAAAATGCCTGCCCGTAAGGAGATGCCGAGCACGATCCGGCGGTCGTCGAAGAAGGCGCAGCGCACCTGGGGCGAGGCGCACGACTCCGCGGTCGAGACGTACGGCGAGGGGGAACGGTCGCACCGCACCGCCTTCTCCGCGCTCAAGCACACGCACGAGAAGGTCGGCGACCACTGGGAGGCCAAGGACGGCAAGGGCCCCAGCGACAGCCGGGCCAGCAAGAAGCGGGGCCAGTCCGGTGGTACGAGCCACGGCGGCGTGGACGCGAACGCGTCCAAGAAGCACCTGTACGAGGTCGCCCAGAAGCTCGAGATCAGCGGCCGTTCCACGATGAACAAGAAGCAGCTGGTGACCGCGATCGAGCGCGCCAACAACCGCAAGACCACCAAGGCGCGCAGCCGCTCCGGCAAGAGCTGACGAACCGCGACGGCGGCCTGTCACGCCAGCAGCCGCGAACCACGCCGGCAGCCGCGAATCATTTCGGCAGCCGCGGACCCTTCTTGCGCAGCGGCGCCAGCAGGTCGCCGTGCTCGTCCACCCGGTCGAGCACCTCGTACGCGGTGAACGTCAACGGCTCGCCCGCCTCGACCTCGTCCCAGGTCAACGGGGTCGAGGCGGTCGGCCGTGACTCGGCCCGCAGCGAGTACGGCGCGACCGTCGTCTTGGCCGCGTTGTTCTGGCTCCAGTCGATGAACACCTTGCCCGGCCGCAGCCGCTTGGCCATCTGCGCGGTCACGTCCTTCGGAGTCTCCCGGGCCAGCTCCTCGGCGATCCGCTTGGCGTACCCGGACACCTCCTCGTCGTCCTGCCGCCCGGCGATCGGGCACAGGAGCTGCATGCCCTTCTTGCCGCTGGTCTTCGGGTACGCGTCGAGCCCGTCGGACGCCAGCCGCTCGCGCAGGCGTACCGCCACCGCCATGCACTCGGCCAACCCGGCCGGCGCGCCCGGATCCAGGTCGACCACCAGCAGGTCCGGGTTGCGCATTTTGCCCTTGGTGTCGATCGTCCACTGCGGTACGTGCAGCTCCAGCGCGGCCATGTTGGCCAGCCACACCAGCGTGGGCAGGCCCTCCACCACCACGTAGTCCAGCTCGCCGCGGCCGGTGGTGGACCGGGGCGCGGGCAGCCGGGCGGTCCGGATCCAGTCCGGCGTGTGGTCCGGCGCGTTCTTCTCGAAGAAGCCCTTGCTGTCCACCCCGTCCGGGTACCTGATCCGGGTCAGCGCGCGGTCGGCCAGGTGCGGCAGGAGCACCGGCGCGATCCGGGAGTAGTACTCGATCACCTCGGCCTTGGTGAACCCGACCTGCGGATACAGCGTCTTGTCGAGGTTCGACAGCTCGATCCGCTGGCCGTCGACCTCGACCATGACCCGCGCCGGATCAGCCGCCACCCCGGCTCCCCTCCCGTACCCGGTCCGGATCAGCCGCGCTCACGGCCCACCTCCACCGGGGAGACATCCTGGCGCAGCCGGCGGAACCGGCTGAACCGCAACCGCCCGTCCGAGGTCTGGTTGCCGTACTCGATCTCGACGACCACCTGCGGCGTCACCCAGATCGCGCCGTGCGCGTCGTCACGGGGCAGCCGGTCGGCGAACGGCGACCCGTCCTGCCGCAACGGATCCAGCAGCGCCAGCAGTTGGGTGACCATCCGATCGGACAGGCCGCCACCGACCCGACCGCGATAGGTGAGCGTGCCGTCCGGTCGCGGCTCGCCGACCAACAGCGCACCGAGCGGCCGCTCGCCCGGCCGGTACCCGCCGACCACCAGGTCAGCGGTGTGCACGTGCTTGACCTTCACCCAGTCCGGGCTGCGCTGCCCGGGGCGGTACGGCGCGTCCAGCCGCTTGGCGACCACACCCTCCAGCCCGTGCTCCTGACTGGCGGCCAGCGTGGCCGGTCCGTCGTCGAAGGCGGGCGGTACGCACCACCGGTCGCCGTCGAGTTCGAGCCGGTCGAGGGTCGCGCGGCGCTCGCGGTACGGCCGGTCGCACAGGTCCACCCCGTACAACCGGAGCACGTCGAAGATCATGAAGGTGACCGGTCGGGCCGCCGCCAGCCGGCGCGCCCGCTTGTTCTCCCGTACGTGCATGCGCTCGGCCAGCGCGTCGAACGACGGCCGGCCCTCGTCGAGTACCACGACCTCACCGTCCAGCACGGCTCCGGGCGCCCGCTCGGCAAGCGCGGCAAGCTCCGGATAGGCGACCGTGACGTCAACCCCGGTCCTGGTGTACAGCCGGAAGTCGTCCTCGTCGATCTCGGCGACCAGCCGTACCCCGTCCCATTTGAACTCGTATGACCAGCCTGGTCCCGATGGCAGGGGACCCGAGCTGGCGAGCATCGGCCGGGTTGACGGGCCAGACACGCGACGATCCTAACCAGTACTCGCCCCCGCCACGCTGCGATGACATCCTGATCGCAGTGGGGGTCGCTTTCGCACCCGACGGGAAGGAGAGCGGCATGCGCGCGATCTGGAAAGGCGCCGTGTCATTCGGGCTGGTCTCGATCGCGGTCAAGCTGTACTCGGCGACCGAGGAGAAGGACATCCGGTTCCACCAGGTCCACCGGACCGATGGCGGCCGGATCCGGTACAAGCGGACCTGCTCGGTGTGCGGCGAGGAGGTCTCCTACGACGACATCGCCAAGGGGTACGACCTGGGCGGCGGCGAGACCGTGATCCTCACCGACGAGGACTTCGAGGGGCTGCCGCTGTCGAGCAGTCACGCGATCGAGGTGCTCGAGTTCGTACCGGCCGAACAGGTCGACCCCATCCTGTACGCGAAGACCTACTACCTGGAGCCGGACGGGCAGGCGGCCAAGCCGTACGTACTGCTCCGCGAGGCGCTCACCGGCTCTGACCGGGTGGCCGTGGTCAAAGTGGCGCTGCGCCAGCGCGAGCAGTTGGCGACGTTACGGGTGCGCGACGACGTACTGGTGATGCACACGATGCTGTGGCCGGACGAGATCCGTACCCCCAACTTCGAGTTCCTCGACGACGACGTGGACGTACGGCCGCAGGAGCTCGCGATGGCTTCCTCGCTGATCGACTCGATGGCGGCCGACTTCGATCCGGACGAGTTCGAAGACGGCTACCGGGCAGCCCTGCAGGAGGTCATCGACGCGAAGGTGGCCGGTCGGGAGATCGTCGCGCCGGAGGAGGAAGAGGTCGACAAGACCGCCGCGGTGGACCTGATGGCCGCGTTGCGGGCCAGCGTCGACCGGGCCCGGGAGGCTCGCGGCGAGACCGCCGGGGCGAAGTCCCAGCCGGCGAAGGCCGCTACCAAGAAGGCCGCGGCGAAGAAGGCTCCGGCCAAGAAGGGCGCGAAGAAGACGGCCTCGGGCGGCGGGGTGAAGAAGAAGACGGCCAGCAAGACCGCGAGTACGACGACCCGGAAGGCGGCCGCCAAGAAGACCGGTACCGCGGCCAAGTCCACGGCGGCCAAGCGGCGCAGCGCCTGACGGGGCCGTAGGCCGCGTGGCGGCGACGGTAGGCCGCGTGGCGGCGACGGTAGGCCCGGCGGCTGGTCAGGTCGCCGGCTCGGCCTCGGCGTCGGTCTCGATCTCCTCCTGCGGCACTCCGGTCAGCTCGCCGTACACCCGGAGCAGCTCGGCCGCGGTGCGTTCCCACGAGTAGCGCGACCGGATCCGGTCCACGCCGGCGCTGCCGTACGCCATCAGCCGGATCTCATCGCCGAGCAGCTCGCGGATGGCCCCGCCGATCGCCCGCACATCGCCGGGCGGTACCAGCACGCCGGTCACGCCGTCGATGACGGTGTCCTTCATACCGCCGACCGCGGTGGCGACGACCGGCACGCCGCAGGCCATCGCCTCCAGCGGTACCAGCCCGAACGGCTCGTACCCGGGGGTGCAGGCGACCAGGTCGGCGGAGCGGTACAGCTCCGGCATCCGGTCCGGTACGACCGCGCCGAGAAACCGCAGCCGGTCCCGTACGCCGGCCCCGGTCGCGACCGCGCGCAGGGCCTGTACGTCCGGATCGTCGTCCAGCCGGTCCCGGTCCGGTCCGCCGACGACGACCAGTTCGGCCTCCGGCACGTACGCCATGGCCTGGATCAGGTCGTCAAAACCCCTCCGGCCGAGGAACCGGCCCACGGCCAGCACCCGCGGCCCACCACCCCGGCCGGCTACCCGGCCCTTCGGCGAGAACCGCTCGGTGTCGACCCCGGCCGGCACGACCGTGATCGCTTTGCGGGGCACGTCGATGCCGACCAGCTCGACCACCTCTTCGGTCGACTGGGCGACCACCCGGTCGACCGCCTGACCGAGCGCGCGTTCCATCCCGACCCGCCGGGACATCGCCTCGTCCCCGCCGGCGCCGAGGTTCCGCGCCTCGACCGTGCCGAGTACGTGGTACGTCTGCACCACCGGGATGTGGGTACGCCGGGTGGCGGTCACCGCCGCGAGCCCACTCGTCCAGTAGTGCGCGTGTACCACGTCGGGCCGGTCCTCGCCCCGCTGCCACCGGTCGGCGAGCCAGTGACCGAAGTCGCCGACATGCGCGAGTTGTTCGTCCGGCCCGGTCCGCTCCGGCGGCCCGACCGGTACCCGCCGGACCCGGATCCCGGTACCGGCGGTGGTCAGCTCCGGCGAGTCCGGTTCGTCCCGCCGGGTGTACACGTCCACTTCGACCTGGCGCGCCATCAACGCGGCGGCGAGTTCGGCGACATGACGACTCTGACCTTCGGCCTCGGCTTCCCCGCTCGGAGCGAGCCTGCCGGCGCCTTCGGCGATCAGCGCGACCCTCATGTGCCCCCGACCTAAAATCAAGTTTTGTTTGTCGTCCGTCACGTCCCGGTATGCGTCCCCCGACAGCGTCGGGGTAAAACATCTTCGGATGTGATTGCCTGCGATACGCAGCGCAAACTCGGGACGCAGGACGCCTTTGGCGAGGCGTGCCGCGACGGTCGGCGGACCGCAGGGCGACGCGGGGACGAGCACCGGCGGGAGACACGGAACGATGACGCACCTGGATCGACGAGGCGGCCTTCCGCACGAGCTCGGCGGGACCGATACCGAACCGGATAACAACGTCCTGAGCAGGCATAACAGCACAAACGACGGGATGCGCCCGACCGGGACCGGGCCGGACGCCAGCTATCAGGCTAGGCTGAGCGGTGTGGTACGCCCGGAGCTGGACATCTCCGTGCGCCACGAGCCGGAAGAGGCCGTCGTGGCGCTGTCCGGCGAGATCGATATCGGCACCGTGTCCCGTTTGGTGGCCGCGGTCGAGACCGCTCTCGCCGGGGGTCCGTCACGCCTTGTGCTCGACATGGGCCAGGTGACCTTCTGCGACTCGCAGGGCCTTGGCACGCTCGTGGTGCTCAACCGGACCGCGACCAGGGCCCGCAGCTCGCTGGTGCTGATCAACGTGAGCGATTTCCTGGCCCGCCTGCTGGAGGTCACCGGCCTGCGCCAGGCCTTCACGATCCGGGACGACATCCGCTCCAACTGACCCTGAGCGCTCAGCGGGCGCGGGCCAGCGCGTCCAGCGCCGCGCGCACCGCATCGGGGCCGACTCCGTCCGAGCCGTCGCGAGCGGAACTGTCGCGCAGCAGCGCGGTCGCCTCGTCCACCGCGGCGAGCAGCCGCGCGTTCTCCTGTTCGCGGCGGCGTACCGCCATCGCCTGCTCGTGCAACTGCTGGTTCTTCACCCACAGCTCGACAAAGACCGAGACCTTGGCCCGCAGTACCCACGGGTCGAACGGCTTGGTGATGTAGTCCACCGCGCCGGCCGCGTACCCCCGGAAGGCGAGGTGCGCGTCCCGGTCCACCGCGGTCAGGAAGATGATCGGTACGTGCCGGGTCCGTTCCCGCTGCTTGATGTGGCCGGCCGTCTCGAACCCGTCCATGCCCGGCATCTGCGCGTCCAGCAGGATCACCGCGAAGTCGTCGGTGAGCAGCCGCTTGAGGGCCGCCTCGCCGGTGGTCGCGGTCACCGGCTCGACCGGCAGGCCCTGCAGGATCGCCTCGAGCGCGACCAGGTTCTCCCGGCGGTCGTCGACCAGGAGCACCTTCGCCCGGCTGATGCTGGTCACTGGCTCCCTCCGCTGGGCTGGCCGTCCCGCCCGGTACCGGACACCCAGGACGCCATCAGGTCGAGCAGCTCGTCGAGGTCCACCGGCTTGGTCACATAGTCGGACGCGCCCGCGCTGAGCGACGACTCCCGGTCGCCGGGCATCGCCTTGGCGGTCAGGAACACGATCGGCAGCTCCCGGAACTCCGGCACCCGCCGGATCTCCCGGGTGGTCTCGTTGCCGTCCATGTCCGGCATCATCGCGTCCATCAGCACGATGTCGGTCTCCGGGCGCTCGCTGAGCATCCGGATGCCCTCCACCCCGTTGTCGGCGTACAGCACCGTCATGCCGTGCAACTCCAAGGCACTGGTAAGCGCGAACACGTTTCGTACGTCGTCGTCGACGATCAGTACCGTAGCCCCATCCAGCTCCCGCGCGGCAGCGCTGGCCCGCCGCTCCGGCTTGCCGTTGGGGCGCAGGATCGCCGGGGGCGCCGATCGCGGCCGGACCGGCTCGGACACCTCGGTCGTCACCGTGCCGGCCAGCGCGGCCGCGGTCTCCGGCGGCAGGACGTCCGGCAGGTACAGCGTGAAGGTGCTGCCGGAGCCGGTGGCGCTCTCCACCGTGATCGCGCCGCCGAGCAACCGGGCCAGTTCCCGGCTGATCGACAGCCCGAGCCCGGTGCCGCCGTACTTCCGGCTGGTCGTACCGTCCGCCTGCTGGAAGGCCTCGAAGATCAGGCCCAGCTTGTCGTCAGCGACCCCGATCCCGGTGTCGCTGACCGCGAAGGCGATGACCTGCTGTGCGGTGTCGAGCGTCGGCACGCCGAAGATCATCCCATCCGCGGGGGTGCCGATGTGCAGGGTCACCGAACCAGAATCGGTGAACTTGACGGCGTTGGACAGCAGGTTCCGCAACACCTGCTGCAACCGCTGCGCATCCGTGACGATCTTCCGTGGCAGCCCGTCGGCGAGCCGGGCGGCGAACTCCAGCCCCTTCTCCTCCGTCTGCGGCCGGAACACCTGATCGAGATAGGCGCCCACCTCGACCAGTTCCACCTCGCCCGGCTCCACGTCCATCCGGCCGGCCTCGATCTTGGACAGGTCCAGGATGTCGTCGATCAGGGCCAGCAGGTCCGAGCCGGCGTTGTGGATGGTGCGGGCGAACTCGATCTGCTTGGCGTGCAGGTTCTGGTCGGTGTTCTCGGCCAGCAGCCGGGACAGCAGCAGCAGCGAGTTGAGCGGCGTACGCAGCTCGTGGCTCATGTTGGCCAGGAACTCGTTCTTGTACTGGCTGGCCAGCGCGAGCTGCTGCGCCTTCTCCTCCAGGCCGAGCCGGGCGTCCTCGATCTCCCGGTTCTTGATCTCGATGTTGCGCTTCTGCTCGGAGAGCATCGTCGCCTTCTCTTCCAGTTCGGCGTTGGTGCGCTGCATCTCGGCCGACTGTGCCTGCATCTCCCGGGCCAGCCGCTGGCTGTTGGCCAGCAGCTCCTCGGTACGCCGGTTGGCCAGGATCGTATTGAGCGCGACGCCGATGGTGGAGACCAGGCGCTCGAGGAATCCGAAGTGCAGCTCGGAGAAGGCGGCGAACGAGGCGAACTCGATCACGCCGAGCGGCTCCCCTTCGAACATGACCGGGAGTACGACCACGTCGGCCGGGGGCGCGCTGCCCAGTCCGGAGCGCACGGTCAGGTAGCCCTCGGCGGTACCGCTGACCCGGATCGTCCGGCGGGACAGTACGGCCTGCCCGACCAGGCCCTCACCGGGCGCGAAGACCAGCTCGGTGTCCGGGGAGACGTACCCGTACGACGAGGTCAACCGCAGCCGGGGCGCCCCGTTCGCGCCGCTGTCGTACAGGAAGAACGCCCCTACCTGGGCGTCCACCAGTGGGGTCACCTCGGTCATGATCATCCGGCAGACCTCGCCGATGTCCCGCTGCCCCTGCAGCAGCCCGGACACCCGGGCCAGGTTGGAGTTCAGCCAGTCCTGCTCGGCGTTCTTCTTGGTGGTCTCGCGCAGCGTGACGATCATCTGGTTGATGTTGTCCTTGAGCTCGGCCACCTCGCCCTGGGCCAGCACCGTGACCGTGCGGGTGAGGTCGCCGCGGGTCACCGCGGTGGACACCTCGGCGATCGCGCGCAGCTGGGTGGTGAGCGTGGAGGCGAGCTGGTTCACGTTCTCGGTGAGGTCGCGCCAGGTACCCGATACGCCCTTCACCTGGGCCTGGCCACCGAGCTTGCCCTCGGTACCGACCTCGCGCGCCACCCGGGTCACCTCGTCGGCGAACGACCGGAGCTGGTCGACCATCGTGTTCACGGTGCTCTTGAGCTCGAGGATCTCGCCCTGCGCGTCCACGGTGATCTTCTGCGACAGGTCACCGCTGGCGACCGCCGTGGTCACCTGGGCGATGTTCCGCACCTGTGCGGTCAGGTTGGAGGCCATCGAGTTCACGTTGCCGGTCAGGTCCCGCCAGGTACCCGACACGCCCTTCACCTGGGCCTGACCACCGAGCTTGCCCTCGGTACCGACCTCACGCGCCACCCGGGTCACCTCGTCGGCGAACGACGACAGCTGATCCACCATCGTGTTCACCGTCGACTTGAGCTCCAGGATCTCGCCCTGCGCGTCCACGGTGATCTTCTGCGACAGGTCACCGCTGGCCACCGCGGTCGCCACCTGGGCGATGTTCCGCACCTGCCCGGTCAGGTTCGAGCCCATCGAGTTCACGTTGTCGGTGAGGTCGCGCCAGGTACCCGAGACACCCTTCACCTGGGCCTGACCACCGAGCTTGCCCTCGGTACCGACCTCACGCGCCACCCGCGTGACCTCGTCGGCGAACGACGACAGCTGGTCCACCATCGTGTTCACGGTGCTCTTCAGCTCGAGAATCTCGCCGCGGGCGTCCACGGTGATCTTCTGCGACAGGTCGCCCTGCGCTACCGCGGTCGCCACCTGGGCGATGTTCCGCACCTGCGCGGTCAGGTTCGAGCCCATGTAGTTCACGTTGTCGGTGAGGTCCCGCCAGGTACCGGAGACGCCCTTCACCTGGGCCTGACCACCGAGCTTGCCCTCGGTACCGACCTCACGCGCCACCCGGGTCACCTCGTCGGCGAACGACGACAGCTGGTCCACCATCGTGTTCACCGTCGACTTGAGCTCCAGGATCTCGCCCTGCGCGTCGACCGTGATCTTCTGGCCGAGGTCGCCCTTGGCGACCGCGGTGGTCACCTGGGCGATGTTCCGCACCTGCGCGGTCAGGTTGCCGGCCAGCTTGTTCACGCTCTCGGTGAGGTCACGCCAGGTGCCGGACACCCCGGTGACCTGGGCCTGGCCACCGAGCTTGCCCTCGGTACCGACCTCACGCGCCACCCGGGTGACCTCGTCGGCGAACGACGACAGCTGGTCCACCATCGTGTTCACCGTCGACTTGAGCTCCAGGATCTCGCCCTGCGCGGCAACCGTGATCTTCTGCGACAGGTCACCGCTGGCCACCGCGGTCGCCACCTGCGCGATGTTCCGCACCTGGTTGGTCAGGTTGGACGCCATCAGGTTCACCGAGTCGGTGAGGTCCTTCCAGGTGCCGGCCACCCCGGGCACGTCCGCCTGGCCGCCCAGCTTTCCTTCGGTACCGACCTCCCGGGCCACCGTGATGACCTGCCCGGCGAACACCCGCAGCGTGTCGGTCAGCGAGTTGATCGTGTCGGCCAGCTCGGCGACCTCGCCCTTGGCGCTGACCGTGATCTTCTGCGACAGGTCGCCGCCGGCGATCGCGGTGGCCGCCTGGGAGATGCTCCGTACCTGGTTGGTCAGGTTGGAGGCCATGACGTTCACCGAGTCGGTCAGGTCCCGCCAGGTGCCGGCCACGCCCCGTACGTCCGCCTGGCCGCCCAGCTTGCCGTCGGTGCCCACCTCACGGGACACCCGGGTGACCTCGTCGGCGAACGAGGACAGCTGGTCGACCATCGTGTTCACGGTGCGCCCGATGCGGAGGAACTCGCCGCGCAGCGGCCGGCCGTCGATCTCCAGCGCCATGTGCTGGGAGAGGTCACCGTCGGCCACCGCGACGATCACCCGGGCGATCTCGGTCGTCGGCCGGACCAGGTCGTCGATCAACGCGTTGACCGAACTGGCGGTATCGGCCCAGGAACCTTCCAGGTATTCGTCGTCCAGCCGCTCGGTCATCTTGCCCTCGCGGCCGACCACGCTGCTCACCCGGATGAGCCGTTTGGTGTACCGCTCCTGAGTCAGCAGTACGTCGTTGAACCGGTCCGCGACCACCCCGGCGATGCCGGTACGACGGGGCAGGCGTACCGAGAAATCCCCCCGACGTACCCGACTCAGCGCCTCGGCAAGCTCGGTAAGTACCTCCTCGGCACCCACCTCGGCGGGGCCGTGCGGCTCGCGTAGGGTCTGGCTCTTGTCCACACTCGTCATGACTGACACATGGCTTTCCGCTCGGGGTTCAGCAGCGTGTAAGGCTGTCATTCACGGCGACCGGTGGGTGCGGCCGGCAGCCGTACGTGGTGCCACCCGTGGCCCCGGTGCCGACTCGCGGTCCCAGGTGCCACAGGGCGGCGTGCGGTTGCCCCATCTTGACGCCGCGCGGGCAAAATGGCGAGGAAGCCGAAGTCGGATATGCACCAGCCGCCGGTAATCGGCGTAGCACCCCAGGTTGTCCTCCCGGGTGCGGGGACATGGATAACACGGGGGTGTCCTGGTGTGACCGGGATGTACGTAGGAGACTGCTAGCCGTGTCCGCGATGGCCCGCCGGCGCATACGCCTTCCGGCTGACCACCGCTCCCCGGCTGCTGCCCGGGCGGTGGTGCGGGAGGTGCTGGCCGCGGCCGGGCTGTCCGACCTGCTCGACGAGGCGCTGCTGCTGACCACCGAGCTGTCCACCAACGGGGTCATTCACGCTGGTACGGACCTGGACATCGAGGTACTGGTGGACGGCTCCGGCCTCACCGTCACGGTCACCGACTACCGCGGCGGGCCGGTCGAGGCGGCCACCATGATGCCGCCGGACCAACTGGCCGAGCACGGGCGCGGGCTGCTGCTGGTCGACCAGTTCGCCAGTTCCTGGGGTACCACCCATGATCCGTCCGGCAAGGGCGTGTGGTTCCGGCTGGACCGCGACGGTGAGCTGACCCCGGCATTCGGACCGAACGCCGACGGGCGGAGCGGGGGGTCGCCGAACGCGACGGCCGCTCCACCGGCGGACGTACCGGCCGCGGAGAAGCCCACGGCGACCGGGCCCGCGGCGCCGGCCGACCTGGCGAGCGTGCCCGCGGTGGTGGTGGGCAGCGAGGTCGCGGACGCGGACGGCACCCGCTCGCTCCCCCGCACCCCGCGCCCGTCCCCGACCGGCGCCAACGGGACGGCCCGTCCGCGCGGCGGGCCGGAGATCGGTGCGGACGAGCTGGTCTGGCTGATCCACCTGCCGGACGACCTGCGCTCCCGGCTGACCCTGTCGCAGCTGGTCTCCGAGCTGCTGCTGCGGCTGTGCGAGGTGACCGGCGCGGCCGGCGGCGCGGTGTACATGGACGGCGGCGACGGCCGCGGCGAGCGCCGCCTCGCCCAGCACGGCTCGGTCGACGAGGACCTGACCGGCGTACTCACCGTGCCGGTACCGCTGCCCCGGCCACTGGCCGCCCGACTCGACCTGTACGTCAGCGAAGCCGGCCCGTACGAGCCGCTGATCGAACTGTCCGCAGAACGGATGGCGATCGCGATCGAGTCCGAGCGGCTGCGGGAGGCGGACGTACGCCGGCGGGGTTGGTTGACGTTCCTGGCCGAGGCCAGTGAGTTGCTCGCCCAGTCGCTGGACGTGGAGCTGACGCTCGCGCTGGTACCGCAGATCGTGATGCCGCGCCTGGGCGAGTGGTGCGCCCTGCACGTCCGCGACGAGTACGGCGAGCTGCGGCTGGCGACCTGCTCGCACGCCGAGGAGACCGCGCTGCCGGTGCTCAAGCGCCTGCTCGGCGGCCTGGGTACCGACGAGCTGACCGAGCGGCTGTACGAGACGTTGCAGACCGGCTCGCCGGTGGCGCTGCCCCGTCCGGTGGAGGGGGTCGCGGTACCGCTGTCCGCCCGCGGCAACGTGCTCGGCACGCTGTCGGTCGGCCGGCCGCCGGACCGGCTGCACAACCCGGACGACGTGGCCGTGATCGAGGACATCGCCCGACGCGCCTCGCTCGCCATCGACAACGCGCGCATCCACGCCGAACGCGCCGAGGTGTCGCAGGCGTTCCAGCGGGCCCTGCTGCCGTCCGCGCTGCCGTCCGCCGCCGGGGTGCAGTTCGCCGCCGAGTACGAGCCGGCGAGCACCGGTACCGACGTGGGCGGCGACTTCTACGACGTGGTCGAACTCGAGCCGGACCGCTGGCTGGTGGCCATCGGCGACGTGTGCGGCAAGGGCGCGCAGGCGGCCGCGCTCACCGGCCTGGTACGCGACGTGGTGCGGGTGCTGGTGCGCGACGGCCGGTCGCTGGAGCAGGTCGCGCACCTGCTGAACCGGACCTTGATCG
Organism: uncultured Actinomycetota bacterium; assembly: GCA_963742715.1. Taxonomy (GTDB): domain Bacteria; phylum Actinomycetota; class Actinomycetes; order Mycobacteriales; family Micromonosporaceae; genus CAVUMR01. Next base: position 768,555 of record CAVUMR010000001.1, read on the forward strand.
AGCAGCGCGCGGACGGCCGGTACTGCACGCTCGCCACCGCGCTGGTACACCGGCGCGGGTCCGACCTGGAAGCCGAGCTGTGCCTGGCCGGGCACGACCGGCCGGTACTGCTGCACCCGGACGGGACCATCGACGTCATCGGGGCCTGCGGTACCGCGGTGGGCCTGCTCGACGAGGTCGAGGTGACCGCCACGAAGCTGACCCTCGCGCCCGGCGACGCGCTGGTGTTCTTCACCGACGGGGTGACCGAGCGGCGCCGCGGCACCGACCTGTTCGGGCACTCCCGGCTGTACCGCGAGCTCTCCACCCTCGCCGGCCACCCGGCGACCGTGGTGTCCGGCCGGCTGCGCTCGGCGGTGCTGGGTTTCTCGGCCGACCCGCCACGCGACGACATCGCATTACTGGTGGTCCGCAACACCGGCTGATCCCTACCGTGGCGGCGTGCGATCCGGATTCCTGCCCGGCCTGAGGCTGTGCCGGCTGTTCTACACCGAAGCGGTACGCCCGCTGCTCGCCTCGTCCCACCCGCGGCTGCGGTACGCGGCCGCCCGGCTCGGGCCCGGCTCCGAGGTGCTCGGCTTCGACACCGAACGCTCGGTCGACCACGACTGGGGACCGCGGCTGGAGCTGTTCCTCGCGCCGGACGACCTGGCCCGGTACGGCGCGGCCATCACCTCGCTGTTGACCGACCGGCTGCCGGCGGAGGTACACGGCTGGTCGACGCACTTCGAACCGGCCGAGGGCAGGATCCGGACGATGGCGCCGACCACCGGTCCGGTCGCGCACCGGGTGCTGGTCACCGAGCTGGGCTCCTGGTGTACCGACCTGCTCGGCTTCGACCCTCGGGCCGGCGTCGGCACGCTCGACTGGCTGGCCACGCCCGCGCAGCGGCTCGCCGAGGTGACCGGCGGGGCGGTCTTCCACGACGACCACGGTTGGCTGACCGCGATCCGCCGGGACCTGCGCTGGTACCCGGACGACGTGTGGCGGTACCTGCTCGCCTGCCAGTGGCTGCGGATCTCGCAGGAGGAGGCATTCGTCGGGCGTACCGCCGAGGCGGGTGACGAGCTCGGCAGCCGGATTCTCGCCGCGCGACTGGCCCGTGAGGTCATGCAACTGTGCCTGCTGCTGGCCCGCCGGTACCCGCCGTACAGCAAGTGGCTGGGGCGGGCGTTCACCGCGCTGCCGGACGTGGGGCCGATCGCGGTCGCGCTGGATCACGCGGTGCGGGCCGACGACGCCGTGCGGCGGCAGGACGCGCTGTGTACCGCGTACGAGGCCACCGGCGCCTGGCAGAACCGGCTCGGACTGTGCGCGCCGGTCGACCCGGGCCGCCGACCGTTCTTCGACCGGCCGTACGAGGTGATCGACGCGGCCCGTTTCGCCGACGCGCTACTCGCGCGGGTCGACGATCCGGCGATCGCCGCGCTGCCGCCGGTCGGCGCGATCCACCAGTACGCCGACAGCTCCGACGTACTGACCGACCCGGAGCTGTGCCGCACCATCGCGGGTGCCCTGTGGCGCCGGCACGGGTGACCCGCGCCGGCGCCACGAGGTGACCCCGCTACGGGACCATCCAGCTCAGTACCGCGGTGGACTGCAGGTACGCGAGTACGCACATGCCGGCGAGCAGCAGCAGGCTCCACCCGAACACGCGGCGGAACAGGTCGCCCTCCCGACCGGCCAGACCCACCGCGCTCGCGGCGATGGCGAGGTTCTGCGGCGAGATCATCTTGCCCAGTACGCCGCCGGAGGAGTTCGACGCGGCCATCAGCACCGGATCCAGTCCGGCCTTGCCCGCGGCGGTCACCTGCAACGCGCCGAACAGTGAGTTCGACGAGGTGTCCGAACCGGTCACCGCGACCCCGAGCCAGCCGAGAATCGGCGAGATCAGCGCGAACAGCCCGCCGGCGCCGGCCATCCAGGTACCGAGGGTGGCGGTCTGTCCGCTCGCGTTCATCACGAACGCGAGCGCCAGCACGGTCATCACGGTGAGGATCGCCCAGGCCAGCTGCCGGAGGGTACGCCCGTACGCCTCGAGCGCGCGGGCCGGCGAGAGCCGCAGGATCGGCATCGTGATGAGCCCGGCGAACAGCAGCAGCGTGCCGGTGGCCCCCAACCAGTTGAACTTGAACACCGGGATCGTGGACGCCTTGCCGGCCGCGTTCTCCAGGTGCAACCCCGGCCAGTTGAACGTCCTGGTGACCGAGTCGAGCGTGTCCTTGAGCCAGCCCCACTGGGTGGCCAGCACGAACACGACCACGATCACCACGTACGGCGCGTACGCCCGGGCCACCTCGGCCGGGGTGTCCTGGACGTCGTCGGTACGGTCCACCGCGTCGCCGCCGGTACCGGCTCGTGCCGGCCGGTCGCCCGGGCCCACACCCGCTTCGTCGGTGTCGTCGGCCGACACCGGACCAGCCGGGCCGTCCAGCACATCGGTGTCCGTGCCGGAACCGCCGCTGACCCGCGCGCGTACCCCACCGGAAGCAGGACCGCCACCGGCCGCGACCGCCGCGTCGGCGTCGACCGGCTCGCCGAGCTGGCGGCTCATTGTCGGCATCACGCGCACCACGCCGACGGTGACCACGGCGCTGAACAGCGCGGCCACGATGTCCGCAAGCGGGATCGAGATGTAGTTGGACGTGACGAACTGGGCGATGCCGAAGGCCGCGCCCGCGGTCAACGCCGGCGCCCAGGTCTCCCGGACACCACGCCAGCCGTCGACCAGTCCGACCAGCGCGAGCGGTACCAGGAACGACAGGATCGGGGTCTGCCGACCGACCATCGCGCCCAGGTCATCCACCGGCAGCCCGCTGATCGTGCCGAGCGTGACGATCGGTACCGCCAGCGCGCCGAACGCCACCGGCGCGGTGTTGGCCAGCAGCGCCGCGGCCGCGGCCCGCATCGGCGCGAAGCCGACCGCGATGAGCATCACCGCGGTGATCGCCACCGGGGTACCGAAGCCGGCCAGGCCCTCCAGCAGCGCGCCGAAACAGAACGCGATGATGATGGCCTGGATCCGCTGGTCCTCGCTCACCCGGGAGAACGACCGGCGCAACACGTCGAAGTGTCCACTGGAGACGGTCATCTGGTAGATCCAGATGGCGTTGATGACGATCCACAGGATCGGGAAGAAGCCGAACGCGGCGCCTTCCGTACCGGCCAGCAGAGCCGACCCAACCGGCATCGGGTAGACCACCACGGCGACCAGGATGGCCACCGCCAGCGAAATCAGCGAGGCCATCCACGCTTTCATCCGCAGGACGCCGAGCAGCACGAACAGGGTCAGCAGGGGTAGGGCAGCGAAGAGCGCGGACCAGGCGAGCGAATCCGCCACCGGGTCGAGCACCTGACGGTACATCTGCGATCACCTCACACGAGGGGGGAGCGTCGGGGCGACCTCGCGGGCGCCGCCAGCATCAGCCGGGCACACGAGGGCGCCGGCCTGGCGCGAGCAACGCGCTGACCGGCAGCCCGCGCAGCGACGCGTCGAGTACCTCGACGGTGTGCGCGAGCGGTATCGGGTTCTCGCCGCGCCGGCGCGACGTTGCGTCCGGCTTGGATGGGGTACGGCCGCGCCGGCCGGCACGAGGCTCCGGCGTACACGCGGCTATCTGCAGCAGGCAGCCCGGGTTACCGGCCACCAGCAACTCCGCACCGGTGGCCGCGACGTTGGCTGCCTTGCGTTCGCCCAGTTCACGGGCGGGTTCGGGCTGGAGCAGGTTGTACACACCGGCCGAGCCGCAGCAGATGTCCGGCTCCGCGATCTCGACCAGCTCCAGGTCGGGGATGCCGCGTAGCAGCGCCCGCGGCTGGCTGCGCACCCGCTGCATGTGCGCGAGGTGGCAGGCGTCGTGGTAGGCGACCCGCGCCGGTAGCGGGTGCCGGGTGGCGACCGGCCCGAGCTCGACCAGCAGCTCGGTCACGTCGCGCACCTTGGCCGCCAGCGCGGCGGCGCGCGCGGCGTACCGGTCGTCGTCGGCGAGCAGTTCGCCGTACTCCTTGAGCACCGAGCCACACCCGGCCGCGTCCGTGACCAGGAAGTCCACTCCAGCTTCGGTGAACGTGTCGATCGTCCGGCGGGCGAACCGGCGCGCCTCGTCTGCCCGTCCGACGTGCTCGGACAGCGAGCCGCAGCAGCTCTGGCCGGCCGGCGCCAGGACCTCGCAGCCCTCGGCCGCCAGCACCCGGGCGGTCGCCGCGGTCACCTGCGGGAAGAACGCACTCTGCACACAGCCGGTCAGCAGGCCGACCACCGCCCGTCGCTCCCCCACCGCCGGAATCACGGTCGGCAGTGGTGGGGTACGCCGCAGCGGCGGCGCGAGCCGTTCCATCGCGGCGAGCGACGGCGCGAGCCGGTCCAGCAGTCCGGTACGACGGAGCAGCCGCGGCAGGCCGGTCCGCTGGTACAGCGTGAGCGGCCCGCGCAGCGCGCGCAGTCGCCGCGGGTACGGGAACAGCGAGAAGATCGCCTTGCGCAGCGCCCGCTCGCCGGCCGACCGCGGGTACCGCCGCTCGACCTGCCCGCGGGTGTCCTCGATCAGCCGCTGGTACTGCACCCCGGACGGGCACGCGGTCACGCACGCCATGCAGCCGAGGCAGGCGTCGAAGTGGCCGACCATCGCGTCGGACATCGGTGCGCCTTCGAGTCCCTGCTTCATCAGGTGGATCCGCCCCCGGGGCGAGTCCATCTCCTCCCCCCACAGCACGTACGTGGGGCAGGTCGGCAGGCAGAAGCCGCAATGTACGCAGTCCTCGATGAGGTCCAGGCTCGGCGGCCGCTCGTCGTCGAACGCCGAGGTCGCGGCGTCCCGGGCCAGCCCCGTGTCCGACGGGCGCGCGGTGTCGGCCGGGGCGCTCGCGTCGGACGGCCGGTCGCTGTCGGCTGGACGGGCGCCGGCCGGGCGGGTCGGCCCGCTCTCGAAGGCGGTCATCAGATCCCTCCCACGAACCGGCCGGGCGCGAGCCGGCGGTCCGGGTCGAACCGGTGCTTGACCCGCCGCATCAGCTCGAGTCCGGGCACCGGGCCCCAGGCGTCCACCACCGCGCGTACCTCGGCCGGCGCCTGCAGCAGCACGCACGAGCCGGTACCGGCGAGCACCGCCCGCGCCGCCTCCACCGCCGCGGCCACCCGGACCGGTTCGGTGGTACGGGGGAGCCCGGCGTACACCAGTCCGGTGCCGGCCGAGCCCCGTACCGACAGGTCGCCGCCGGCCGCACCGCGCAGCGCGGACAGTGCCGGCGCCAGCCCCGCGATCGGCGTGGTGAGCTGCAGCCCGATCTCGTCCTGGTCGAACGGGCAGCGCCCCCACCACGCCGGCGACGTGTCGGTCACGGTGGCCGCGGCGCCGAGTAGTGCGGCGGCCGCTTCGGCGCGGGCTGGTACGCCGCCGGCCCCGCCTTCGAGGAGTACGGCCAGTTCGCCTTCTCTCCCGTCACTGCCCGCCGGCCCGCGGTTGGTGGCGGGCCAGTCCAGTTCGACCGCGGCCGGTACCAGTTGACTGGCGACCACCCGCGCGGTCAGCTCGCCGGCCTCGGCCGGAGTACCGACCGGCACGCTCACCCACGCCTGCGCCGGCGGCAGCGGGTGCAGCCGGAACGCGGCCACGGTCAGGATCGCGAGCGTGCCGTACGAGCCGGCCACGAGCTTGCCGACGTCGTACCCGGCCACGTTCTTGACGACCTTCCCGCCGGAGCGCGCGACCACGCCGTCCGCGCGTACCACGGTGGCACCGATCAGCAGGTCGCGCGGGCCGCCGTACTGCAGCCGCAGCGGTCCGGCCACACCGGTGGCGACGGTCCCACCGACCGTGCCTGCTGCCTCCCCGCCGGACACCATCGGATCGAGCGCGAGCCGCTGCTTGGCCGGTGCGACGGTCGCCTGCAGTTCGGCCATCGGGGTGCCGGCACGCGCGACGACGACCAGGTCACCCGCGGCGTGCTCCACCACCCCGGTCAGCTTGGACAGGTCGAGCAGCAGGTCGACCGCCTCCGGTGGCGCGCCCCAGCCCTGCTTGGTACCGGCGCCCCGCACGACCACGCGCAAGTACTGCTTCACCGCTACCGCCAGTACCGCCGCACAGTCCGCTGTGGACGACGGTGCGGCCACATAGCGGGCCGGTACCCCCGCGATCGCCTCGCCGTCCTCGGCGGCCCGGGCGTCCCCGCAGGCGTCGACCAGGGCGGCGACGATGCCACCCGACACCGCGGCACCCGCCGCCATCAGTACGCCTCCGCCAGACCGGCCGCCTGTGCCGGGTGTACGCCCGAGCGCTTGCGCGGGACTTCGCCACACAGCCGCGGAGTCGGGAACACCTTGCCCGGGTTGCACCGGTTGGCCGCGTCGAACGCGCACCTGACCAGGTGCATCGTGTCCAGGTCGTCGTCGCTGAACATCCGCGTCATGTACTTCGACTTGTCCACGCCGACGCCGTGTTCACCGGTGATCGAGCCGCCGTGGGTGATGCACAGGTCGAGGATCGCGCCGGACACCTCCTCGGCCCGCTCGCCCTGCCCGGAGATCCGCTCGTCGAAGAGCACCAGCGGGTGCAGGTTGCCGTCGCCGGCGTGGAAGACGTTCGCCACCCGTACCCCGGTCTCGGCGGACAGCGCGGCTATCGACCGCAGTACCTCCGGCAGCGCGGTACGGGGAATCACGCCGTCCTGCACGATGTAGTCCGGGCTGATCCGGCCCACCGCCGCGAACGCCGACTTGCGGCCCTTCCACATCTCGGCCCGCTCGACGTCGTCCACGGCCACCCGCAGCTCGAACGCACCGGCCTGCTCGCAGTGTCGTTGTACCGCCTCGAACTGCTCGGCCACATCGGCGGCCGAACCGTCCAGCTCCACCACCAGCACCGCGCCGGCCCCGGCCGGGTAGTGGCAGGCGACCGCGGCCTCGGCCGCCTCGATGGACAGCGCGTCCATCATCTCGATCGCGGCCGGGGTGATGCCGGCGGCGATGATCGCCGACACCGCGGTGCCGGCGTCGTCGGTCCCGTGGAAACCGGCGAGCAGGGTCTGTACCGCCTCCGGCGCCCGGAGCAGGCGCACCACCACCTTGGTGGCGATGCCGAGCGTCCCCTCCGAGCCGACGAACACGCCGAGCAGGTCGTACCCGGGAGCCGTCACGGCCTTGCCGCCGCCGAGCCAGAGCACCTCACCGTCCGGAGTGACGATTTCGGCTCCGGTCACGTGGTGCACGGTGAAGCCGTACTTCAGGCAGTGCGCGCCGCCCGAGTTCTCCGCGACGTTCCCGCCGATCGAACAGATCTGCTGGCTGGACGGGTCCGGCGCGTAGTAGTAACCCTCCGGGGCGGCCGCCCTGGTCACGGCCAGGTTGATCACGCCAGGTTCGACCACGGCCCGTTGATTGGGTACGTCGATCTCGATGATCCGGCGCATCCGGCTGGTGACCACGAGGACGCCCTCGGCGATCGGAAGCGCGCCACCGGACAGGCCGGTACCCGAGCCCCGCGCGACGAACGGCACCTCTTCGTCGCGGCAGGCGCGTACCACCGCGACGACCTGCTCGGTGGTCTCCGGCAACACCACGAGTCCGGGCGATACCGCATAGTGGGTCAGCCCGTCGCACTCATAGGTGCGCAGCCGGGCCGGGTCGGTGATGATCGCTTCGGGAGCCAGTACGCCGTGCAGCCGGGCGGCCACCGCCGCGGGCCCGGCAGGTACACCGTCGGGGTCGACCATCGGCACCTCCCGCGGCCTTGCCACCCGCGCCGAACGCCTTTGGCGCAGCGGCCCAACGATCACCGTCGGCCCGTCGCTGCGCCAGGTGCGCGGCCCGTTTCCGCTGTACGGAAGCGGGATTTCGGTCCTGTGTCCGAACCGTATGGTCCGCTCTGGGGGCGGTCAACGCCACTTCAGCGGCGCTGATCCCGGCGGTCGGCCAGCCGCGACGAACGGTCGGAACACTCGCTCGACAGCGCATATCGGGACGCTTTCCCTCACCCGGCCGTGGCGGCTGACCGCGGGCGCGGCGCAGGTCCACATCGAGGAGGCACGTTTGACCGGGAACGGACAGCCCGTGGAGAAGCTGGTGCGGGACCGGATCCCGCAGGTCATCCGGGCCAACGGCGAGGAGCCGGTGGTACGCGTGGCCAGCGAAGCTGAGTACCGCGGCCTGCTGCGCGCAAAGCTGCGCGAGGAGGTCGAGGAGTTCCTCGCGTCCGAGGAGCCGGAGGAACTGGCCGACATCCTCGAGGTGATCGCCGCGCTCGCGGAGGACGTCGGGGTCGGCTGGAACGAGCTGCAGAAGCTACGGGAACAGAAGGCGGCAACGCGGGGCCGGTTCGCCGATCGAATCGTCTGGACTCCCGGCTCCTAGCGCGATCTGCCACCGCACCCGATCCAGCTGCGGTGCTGCGTGGATGTCGCATTCATCGGCCAAAGTTTCTTCTGTGGATAACCGTTCTGGCTGGCCGGAATTGTCATACCTCTCTCATAGGTTCTGGGCATGGACGAGCGCGGGGTGACGGCAGCCGGTTTGGCTGGCGTTCCCGCGCGCCCGGGCTCGGTTGGTGTGGTGGATGAGCCGATTCCGGCTGGGTAGTGATCTTCAACGTGGGCCAGCGGGTGGGTGCCCGTGGCAAGGAAGCAGAGCTGTGGGTACCCGACTGTCAGCTCGGCGTCCAGCGAACCGCGACGGCGAGCGTGTCGTCGACGTGGCCCTCGCTCAGCACCTCGTTCACCACGTGGCGCGGCAGCTGTTCGGTCGGCGTACGACCGGACTCACCGCACACCTCGGCTAACCGGTCCAGACCAGCGATGACGTCTCGGGTGCTTTCGATCAGGCCATCGGTGTACAGCATGAGCGCCTCACCGGGCATCAACTGGACTTCGACCACCTCGTCGCTACCGGCGTCGGGATAGCCGAACCCGCGACCGGAAGCCTCCAGGTACCGGGCACCGCCGTTCGGGTCGAGTACCAGCGCCGGGGGGTGGCCGGCACCGGCGAGCAACAGCTCGCCACTGCGCGGGTGCAGGCGTCCGACCAGCGCGGTCGCCATTACGTCCGGGTTCTGCGCCTCGATCAGATCGTTCGCGTGCGCGAACAGCCGGTTCAGCGGGTGCCCCTCGAACACCAGGGTGCGTAGCGCGTGGGTGATGTGCAGCGCGTCCCGGGTGCTCTGTACGCCGTGGCCCATCACGTCCACGATGGCCAGATGCAATGAGCCGTCCGGGAGTACCACCCAGTCGTAGAGGTCCCCGCCGGTGGGAGAGTTCGGCTCGGCCGGCAGGTAGTGCACCGCCAACTCCACCCCGGCGACTACCGGTGGTGGCGGCCGCAGCGCGTCCTCAAGCTCACGGAACACCAGCCGCTGTACCTGGCGAATCTTCTCGTCGCGCTGTTCGAGCTGCACGTAAAGCGCCATCACCCCGCGGTTGGTCTGCTCCAACTCGTCGGCGAGCGCGCGTACCTGCGACTGGGTCAGCTCCAGTTCGGCCTGCAGCCGCGCGATCGTCGGATCCATCGAACTCACCGCTCCGGCAGCCGGACCGCGAACACACTCACGTCGTCCGTCCCCCGACCCGCCGTGTGTACCACCGCGGCGGCCAGGCAGGTCATCGGCTGCCGGCTCAGGCCGCGGTACCGGTCGAGTCGCCAGTGGGTCCGCACACCGTCACTGCACAGCACGGCAATGCCGCGCGGCGGTAGTTCCAGGCTCGTCATGGTCACCCGTGGCGCCTGGGCGCCCAGCACACCGGGGCGCGGACCGTACCGGTGGACCACGTTGGACCCGGACAGTACGGCGCCGAGCACGGTACCGACGCCGGCGAAGTCCACCCGCCGGGAGCCGACCGTGTGCCGCAGTACCGTGCCGGCCGCTCCGCGGGTACGCCGCAGCACCGCGTGCAGCCGGCCGAGTACCTCCGGCAACGGCCGGAGCGGGTCGACCGCGATGTCCGCCCGGAACGCCTCGACCGCGACATCCGCGGCATGCGCGGCCTCCGGCCCGTGACCCAGCCCGTCCACGTGTACCGCGGTGACGGTGCCGTCCGCGACGTGCACGTCGAACCGGTCGCCGCACGCGGTCTCGCCCCGGATCGGCACCCGGATGCCACCGGCGTCCAGCCCCGGGGGCTTCGCCGGAATGCGGTTGTGCTCCTCCGGCCGCTCCGGCCGGAACCTGGCCAGCAGCACCGTGCCGCCGTCCGGGCGGGAGTACGCGGCCAGCTCGTCGGCCAGCCGGTTCACCGCGCCCAACCCGCCGCCCATCGTGCCGGCGGTGGAGTATCCGTCGACCAGACAGCGCTCCACCTCGGCCATGCCGGGACCGTCGTCCACCGCTACGAGCTCGGCCAGGTCCGGGTCGATCAGCGAACGCTGCAGGTACAGTTCGCCGCCCCGGGTGTGCTTGTTGATGTTGCTGGCCAACTCGGAGGCGGCGAGGGTCAGCTCCTCGGCCCGCGCCGTGCCGAACCCCATGGCAGCGGCCAGGCTGTACGCCGCCCGGCGGGCTTCGTGCACCGAACTTCGGTCGTCCACGCGTACCAGGCGGGTCGGCTCGACTGCCGGTGCGCCGGTCACCCGCTGCGCCATCGAGTGGCCGACACAGTGGTGCCGCGGCCGGGTGCCGACTCGATGTGGAACTCGTTGACCAGGCGTTTCGTGCCGCCGAGACCGTACCCGAGGCCACGGCCGGTGGTGTACCCGTCGGTCAACGCGGTGCTCACGTCCGCGATGCCGGGACCGTCGTCAGACACGACGAGGCGCACGCCGGTACGCCCGCCGGCTTTGATCCTTTCCACCGTCATGTGTCCACCGCCGCCGTGGATGTAGCAGTTGCGGGCCAGCTCGCTCGCCACCGTGACGATCTTGGTCTGGTCCACCAGGGACAACCCGACCGCGACGGCCGCGGCACGGACCGCCTGCCGGGCGGCGACCATGTCCTCGCTGCGCCGTACCTCGATGGTCTCGGCCCGGGTGACCTCGACCGCAGCCGCCGAGCCGTCTGATCCAGGCTCGGTTGCGGCGTCCTCGGCGGCGCGCACCTGGGCAGCCATCAGGGCCTCGGCCCGACAACGGGTGGGGCGGACAGCCGCTCGATCGCGTGCTCGATGGTGAGGGCGGTCTCCACGCCGGGCAGTGGCAGCCCCAGCCCGACCAGGGTGATCGCGACCGCCGGCCGCATCCCCGCCACGATCATCCGGGCGCCCAGCAGCCGCGCCATCGCGGTGATCTCGATCAGGACCCGAGCGATGAACGAGTCGACGTACTGCAACCGGGTGACGTCGAGCATCACGCCGCGGGTCTGCCGCTCCACGATCCGGGTGGTGAGCGCCTCGGAGAAGTCCACCACCGCCTTGTCGTCGAGCTCACTCGGCACGCTGGCGAGCAGCAGGTCGCCCAGGCGCACGATCGACGTGCCGCCCATCTCCAGCTCACTAGCGGACGTGGTCACGGCATGCTCGACGATGCGGACGCGCCATTCGAAGCCGGCGACCCGGCGGCCGCGGTCAGGCTGCTGGAACGGGTCGGTCCGACGATCTCGATGGCGGTGGCCAGCGCGTCGGCAAGGGTGGCCCGGGTGGTGATGTCGGCGAGGTCGATGCCGAGCTGCACGATCGTCTGGGCGATCTGCGGCCGGATTCCGCTGATAACACAGTCCGCGCCCATCAGACGGGTGGCGGTGACGGTCTGCAGCAGGTGCTGCGCGACCAGGGTGTCCACGGTCGGTACCCCGGTGATGTCGATGATCGCGATGCGCGCCTCGTACGTGTCGATCGCCTGCAGCAGGCTCTCCATCACGATCTGGGTACGCGAGCTGTCGAGGGTGCCGATCAGCGGCAGCGCGAGCACCTTGTCCCACAACTGCACCACCGGCGTGGACAGCTCCATGAGCTGCTGGTTCTGCCGGACGATGACTTCCTCGCGGCTTTCGACGAACGTCTCGAAGGTGTACACGGCGGCCACGTCGATGAACCGGTTGACGGTGACCACCGCGGCGAGGATCTGGTCGTCCGGCGACCGACCCTCCTCCAACAGCGTGTCGATCACGGCGTACTTGAGGCTCAGCACGCCGGTGGCGATGTCGGTCGGGCTCGCGCCGTCCCGGGCCCGGCTCAGCGAGAGCTGGCGCAGCGCCTCCCGAAGCTCCACCGAAGCGGTGAGCCCGAGCGCCGGCTCGGTACCGGCCCGCAGCGTGGCGGTCAACGCGGTGAACAGTTCGTCCGCCTCGGTACGCAGCTCGTCGGTGAGGTAGCCCTGCCCCGCCTGCATGTCGAGCCACCGCGACACGATGTCCGCATGGCGCCGTTCTGCCACATCTATGAGCAGGTCAACTGGCTGTGCGTCTTCCGACACCGGTACCTCCCGACGAGTCTTGCCGTGCCGAGGCCCACCTTAGGGATGATTGCCAACGGTCAACAAGCAGCCTCGTGGCGGCATCTGGCGGGGTGTAGAACCGGCGGCGGTGGGTAGCGACTGGTTCGTGGATACCACGGTGGGAAACAAAACGGATGCCCCGACAAATGCAGGTGTCGAACCGGAACCGGCACGTCGCCGGTTCCTGCTCCGGGCCCGCAGCCGCACAACAGACCAACCGACCACGGACGAGGCCGCCGACCGCGCCACGGACCAGGCCTCCGATGGGTACCGGATCGATGACAGGTACCAGACCGACGACGGCTACCGGGTGGACAACAGCGCGGAGAGTGCCGAGTCCGGGACGGACAGGTCCGGGAGTTTTGCCGACGATCGGGCCGACGACCGGTATGTCGCGGACCGCGCCGACGGCGACAGCGACGAAGATGGCCGGGTGGTAGACGAAGCACCCGGCCGAGTCGGCTGGGCACACACCAGCACCCTGGCGATAGTCGGACTGATTCTCGCGATCACCTCGGTGTACGCCGGGCTGACCGCGGTACTGAGCCCGATCGCGCTGGCCGCCGGTTTCATCGGTGTGTTCATCTCGGCGATCGGTCTCAACGCCACCCGTAAGCTGAACGTGACCGGACGTGGCGTGGCCGTATTCGCGCTGCTCCTGAGTCTGGTCGGTATCGCGCTCGGCGCCGCCGCGGTCAGCGGCTCGCTGCCCTGGCTGGATCACGCCGACCAGGCCGGCCGGCTGCGGGACTGGCTGGACGCGCACGTACCGGGCCTGTAGGGGGCGGCGATGACCGATGAGTCCACCGACGGAGACCTACTGCCGCCGGCCGGTACCGACCGGCTCCCACCGGCACACGGCGACTCCTCCGACAGCCCGGTCCCGGGCGATGGCGTTCCGCCGCGCGACCTGAGCGCGGACGACCTCACCCGGGAGCTGTCCAGCCTGTACCGGACCAGGCAGGACACCCTCCGGCACGGTTCGGATTCCGCGCTGGCGGCACATGACCGGCGTACCGGCGAGTTGGAGCACGAGTATCGGCGCCGGTTCCCGGACCGGGAGATCGACCCGCGGCGGCTCCGCCACAGCTGAGCCACAGTTGAGCGTTTGGCGGGCTGAGCTGGAGCTCAGCCCGCCAGGCCGCGCACGTAGCCGTACAGGTCCAGTACCGCGCAGACCACCGGGACGAGTGCCACCAGCAGTACCGCGTCAACCAGGTCGGCCAGCCGGGACAGGTACGGCGACGACGGCCGCCGGCTGTACGTCAGGCCGGCGGCCGCGGCGATCACGGCCAGCACCACCAAGGCTCCGAGTACCCCCACCAGCCGGGTCACCGGCGATGCGGTCACGGTCGCGCCGAGCGCGATCAGCGCCAGCCCGCCGACCCCCGCGGCCAGGTGCGGCAGCCGATGCCGTACCGCCGGGAAGGTCCGTGACCGCAGCAGCATCGCGGCCGCGACCAGCGTGGCCAGCAGCGGCGCGGCGGTCCCTGCCTGCCGTACCAGCAGAGCGGTCCCGACCACGGCGACCAGCGCGGTGCCGAGCAGCATCCCGGACAGCACCTCGTCGCTGCGTACCACCGCGGGGTAGACCCGACCGCGGGCCGGGAGCTGGGCGTTGTCGCTGGCCAGATCGTCGGCGTCGAGCGGAAGCGCGGGCAGCGGGAGCTGACCGAACCGGATCGCGAGCAGCGGGTACGCCGGTGCCGCCAGCACCACCGCGCTCACCACGACACCGGCCGCGCCGGCGGCGGACAGCCCGAACAGTCCGAGCACCGCGCCGGCCGCCGCGGCGAGGCCGGCCGTGGTACCGGCGACGAACCAGCGCGAGCCGTCCGCCACCCCGAGATAGCCGGCCACCCCGGCGACCACCAGCGCGGTCGCGCCGACCAGCGCCTCGGACGCGCCGAGCTCGTCCAGTCGGGCCGAACCGCCGAGCAGCAGCAGCCCGCCGATGAACGCGTACGGCAGCCCGGTCGCGGCCAGCACCGCGCCGGCGACCGCGTCCGACAGCGCCCGGGACAGCAGTACGCCCGCGGTGAGCAGCGCGGTCGCGAGCAGCAGCGCTACCAGCGCGGGCAGCAGCCAGTCCGGCCCGGCGAGCAGCACCGGTACCAGCCCGAGCAGCAGCGCGCAGGCGGCGAGAGCGAGCCCGGCGATCCGGGTCGCGCCGGGTGACCAGGTGCGGCTGTACCGCTGTGCGGCGTCCGCGATCGCGTCCGCCACGTCGTCGTAATCCGGCTCGGGCCACTCCGCCCGGCGCGGGGCCAGGTGCAGCAGCTCGCCGTCCCGTACCGTCTGCGCGGCCAGCGACCGGCCCGGCTCCAACCGGCTGCCGTCGGCGCGGCACAGCACCCAGCCGCCGTGCTGCTCACCCGCGTCCGGCAACGGCACGCCGTCGACCGTGTCGCCGGCCTGTACGAGCAGCCGGGGCAACAGCTCGGCCAGTGGTACCTGCTCCGGTACGGCGAGGTCCAACCGTCGGGTCGGTCCGACCACGGTGACCCGGACCAGGCCGGTACCGACCGACCCTTGGGCCGCCGCGGTAGCGGGCTGAATGCTCACCTGGTCCTCCAACCGTGGCTGTTCCGGCCGGCCCGTCACGGGTCCGACCCGCGGCCGCATCCACGTCCAGCCCCGGGCCTGCGAAAGTCTGTGTCGGACGGTATATACCGGGATGCGCTCCGCATTCTGTCCGGAGGAGTTCCTACCATGGGCTCCCGTTCCATGCGACGACCGCATCCGAGGGAGCTTGTGGCGTGACTTCTGTTCTGGTGCGGCGGCGACCGCGCCGACCGGCGCCACCGATGCCGGCCGGCCAGGTGCCGCTCGACTCCCCGCCGGAGCTCCCCGGTCAGACCGGCGGCGGCTGGCAGCAGATGGTGTTCGTGCTGCCCATGCTGGCCGGCGGCGGCGCGATGGTGCTGATGTTCGGCGCCAGCCAGGGCGGCCCGCTCGGCTACCTCATCGGCGGCATGTACGGCGTGTCGATGCTCGGCGTGTTGGCCACCCAGCTCGGCGGTCGCGGCGGGCGGAACGGACGGTCCGAGCTGATCGGCGCCCGCCGCGACTACCTGCGCCGGCTCGCCCAACTGCGCCGGCAGGTCCGCCGCACCATCCAGGACCAGCAGCGCGCCATGCACTACCGGCACCCGGACCCGGAGTCGCTGTGGTCCACCGTCGCCAGCCAGCGGTTGTGGGAGCGGCGGCGCGGCGACAGCGATTTCGCCGTGGTCCGCATCGCCACCGGCCCGCAGGAGCTCGCGACTCCGCTGGTACCACCGCACACCCGGCCGGTGGACGATCTCGAGCGGTTGTGCGCGAGCGCGCTGCGCCGGTTCGTCGCCCGGTACGCGGTGGTGCCGGACCTGCCGGTCGCGCTGGCGCTGCCGTCGTTCTCCCGGGTGTACCTGCGCGGCGAACCGGATCGGCAGCGGGCCCTGGTACGCGCCGCGCTCGCCCAGGCGGTCACCTTCCATCCGCCCGGGGACCTGATCGTCGCGGTGTGCGCCGGACCGCACCGGCAGCAGCAGTGGGACTGGACGAAGTGGCTGCCGCACGCGCTGCACCCGACCCGTACCGACGCGGCCGGCCCGCGCCGGCTGGTCGCGCCGAGCCTGGGCGAACTGGCCGAGCTGCTCGACGACGTGCTGGCCGGTCGGCCGAAGTTCGGCCGGGACACGTCGCCGACGAGCGCCGCGACGACCAATCGTTGGGACGTGCCGTCACCGGTCCGGGAACCCCGTACCGGCGACCAGGGACGGTCGACCCCGGCCGGGTCGCCGCACGTGGTGGTCGTCTACGACGGCGGCGACTGGACCGCTGGACCGCTCGCCGCCGAGGCGGGGCTGCACGGCGTGACGGTGCTGGTGGTGGACCGCACCGCTCCGGGCGTACCCGATGACGGGGTTGCCGTTCTTGACGTGGAGCCGGACGGCCGGCTGCGCAGCGCGACCGTGGACGAGCAGGCGCCGCTCGGACACGCGGACGGTCTCGGCCTGGCCGAGGTCGAGGCGCTGGCCCGGCAACTCGCCCCGCTGCGGCTGTCCACCGCGGCCGCGACCGACGACCAGCTGACCGGTACCGGCGCCGGGCAGGTACTCGGACTCCCTGACCCGGCGGACTTCGAGCCGAGCCACGGCTGGGGCCACCGGTCGGAGCCGGAGCGATTGCGGGTGCCGATCGGCGTCGGTCCGGACGGCAGCCCGGTCGAGCTGGACCTCAAGGAACCGGCGCAGGCCGGCATGGGTCCGCACGGCCTGGTCATCGGCGCCACCGGATCCGGCAAGTCGGAGCTGCTCCGCACGCTGGTGCTGGGGCTCGCCGCCAGCCACTCGCCCGAGCAGCTCAACTTCGTGCTGGTCGACTTCAAGGGCGGCGCCACCTTCGCGACGCTGGACCGGCTGCCGCACACCAGCGCGGTCATCACCAACCTCGCCGACGAGTTGGCGCTGGTGGACCGGATGGCGGACGCGCTCAACGGCGAGCTGATGCGCCGGCAGGAGCTGTTGCGCGCCGCCGGAAATCTCGCTTCCGCATATGAGTATGAGAAGGCACGGGCGGCCGGCGCGCCGCTCGCCCCGCTGCCGAGCCTGCTGCTCGTGTGCGACGAGTTCAGCGAGCTGCTGTCCGCGCGGCCGGAGTTCATCGAGCTGTTCGTGCAGATCGGACGGGTCGGCCGGTCGCTCGGCGTACACCTGCTGCTGGCCTCCCAGCGGCTCGACGAGGGCCGGTTGCGCGGGTTGGACACGCACCTGTCGTACCGGATCGGCCTGCGTACCTTCTCCGCGATGGAGAGCCGCGCGGTGCTCGGCTCCACCGACGCGTACGAGCTGCCGCGCTCACCGGGGCACGGGTACCTGCGGTACGGCACCGAGCCGCTGGTGCGGTTCCGCGCCGGCTACGTGTCCGGCCCGTACCAGCCGCCGGAGCCCCCGGCGACCACCTCCGGCGCGGACAGCTGGATCCGGCCGTACGACTGCGGTTTCCTCGCTCCGCCGGCGGACGGTACGCCGTTCGAGCCGGCCGTACCGCCGGTTGGTCCGGCCGCTGGCGACGGAGCTGGTGACGCGACCGAGCCGCCGGACGGACCCGACCACCTGCCGGTCACCGCCGCCGGCCCGAGCCTGCTCGACCTGCTGGTGGACCGGATGGAAGGCCGCGGGGTACCGGCGCACCAGGTGTGGCTGCCGCCGCTGGCCGAACCGCCCACGCTCGACCAGTTGCTGCCGCAGCTCGCCCGGCACCCGCAGCGCGGGCTGATGGTCGGCAATCCCGAGCTGTACGGCCGGCTCCGGGTGCCGGTCGGGGTGGTCGACAAGCCGTACCACCAGCGCCGCGACCTGCTCTGGCTGGACCTGTCCGGAGCCGGTGGCCAGGTCGCGATCGTCGGCGGTCCGCGCAGCGGCAAGAGCACCATGCTGCGGGCACTGGTCGGGGCGCTGGCGCTGGCCCACACGCCGACCGAGGCGCAGTTCTACTGCCTGGACTTCGGTGGCGGCGGCCTGTCCGCGCTCGCCGACCTGCCGCATGTCGGCGGGGTGGCCGGACGGCTCGATACCGAGCAGGTACGCCGGACCATCGCGGAAGTCCGCACCCTGCTCGACCACCGGGAGCGGCAGTTCGCCGCGCACGGCGTCGACGGGATCGGTACGTACCGGCGTCGTCGCACCCTGGCCGCGACCGGCGACTCCCTCGTCGCCGAGCCGTTCGGGGACGTGTTCCTGCTGGTGGACGGCTGGTCGACGATCCGGTCGGACTACGCGGATCTGGAACCGGTGGTCACCGACATCGCCACCCGCGGACTCGCGTACGGCATCCACGTGGTGGTCGCGGCGAGCCGCTGGCTGGACCTGCGGCCGGCCATCCGCGATCTGTTCGGCACCCGCATCGAGCTGCGATTGGGCGATCCGGCGGACTCCGCGATCGACCGCCGGGCGGCCGCGAACGTACCGGACCGCTCGCCCGGTCGCGGCCTGACCGTGGAGCGGCTGCAGTGCCTCGGCGCACTACCGCGGGTGGACGGACAGCCGTCCACCGCCGACCTCGGCGACGGCGTGACCGGTCTGGTGACCGCGGTACGGACCGCCTGGTCCGGGGCGTGCGCGCCACCGGTACGACTGCTGCCCGAGCGGGTCGACTACGCGAGCCTGCCGGACGGGGAACTGGCCCGGGTACCGCTGGGCATCGCCGAAACGGATCTCGCGCCGGTACACCTGGACTTCGCCGCCGACCCGCACCTGATCGTGTTCGGCGACGTCGAGTGCGGCAAGACCGCGACCCTGCGCGCGATCGCCCGCCGGCTGGCCGGCCAGTTCACGCCGACCCAGGCCCGGCTGATCCTGGTCGACTACCGGCGGTCCCTGCTCGGCGCGGTCGACACCGAGCACCTGATCGGCTACGGCACCTCGGCGAAGGTCACCGCCGACATGGTCCGGCAGGTGACCGACGCGCTGGCCAAGCGGCTGCCCGGGCCGGACGTGACCCCGGAGCAGTTGCGCGAGCGGTCCTGGTGGACCGGCCCGGAGTTGTACGTCCTGGTGGACGACTACGACCTGGTCGCGACCGGCCAGGGCAACCCGCTGATGCCGCTGCTCGAGCATCTCGCCCAGGCCCGTGACATCGGGCTGCACCTGCTGGTGGCACGACGTACCGGTGGGGCCGGTCGAGCGGTGTACGAGCCCGTCCTGCAGCGGCTCCGGGAACTCGGCAGCCCCGGCCTGCTCATGTCCGGGGACCGTGAAGAGGGGCCGCTGCTCGGCTCGGTACGCCCGTCGCCGCAGCCGCCCGGCCGGGGCTGGCTGGTCACCCGCCGTGGCGGCACCCAGTTGGTACAGGTCGGCTGGCTCCCGCCCGCGGACTAGCTCCGTCCTGGGGTCGCGGGCCCGCAGTGGGGGCCGCTGGCGCGGCGACGAACGACGGAACCGTGGCGCACGACGTCGACGCGCGGGCTTCTTCGTGGGGCGCGGGCGCGCTGCCCTCTCGTGGGCCGGCGGATGGGCGACAATGACGCACACCGTGTACACGTCGTCTCCCTCCGCGCGCGCTGGCTCGGTCGCCCGAGCCGGCCGGTTGGTGCTCGCCGCCGTCACGGGCGTACTGCTGTTCTCCGGCGGGGCCGGTGCGCGGCCGGCGTACGCGGACGGCATCCGGGACCAGCAGTGGCACATCGCGGCGGTACACGGGCAGCAGGCCTGGCGGTACGCGACCGGCACCGGCGTGACCGTGGCGGTGCTCGACTCCGGCGTCGACGCGCGGCACCGTGACCTCGCCGGTCAGGTACTGCCCGGCATCGACCTGGTCAGCAACGATGGCGACGCGCGTACCGATCCGGTCGGCCACGGCACCACGGTCGCGGCTCTCATCGCCGGTCGGGGCGACGACCGGAACGGTGTCGTCGGACTCGCGTACGGCGCGAAGATCCTGCCGGTACGGGTGCTCGACCAGAGCAACCGGTACCTCGATCCCGCCACCGTGGCGTCCGGGCTGCGCTGGGCGGTCGATCACGGTGCGCGGGTGGTCAACCTGTCGCTCGGCGGTAGCGGCTACAGCGTCGTGATCGCGGCCGCGCTGCGGTACGCCGCGGAGCACGACGTGGTCGTGGTGGCCTGCTCGGGCAACACGGTGCCGAACGAGCCGCCGGACATGTGGTACCCGGCCCGGGCCCCGGGAGTGATCGCGGTATCCGGTCTGACCAGGTCGAACACCCTGTGGCCCGGCTCGCGTACCGGGGCGCGGCTCGCACTGGCCGCGCCCGCGGCCGACCTGCTCGGCGCCCGCCCCGGCGGCTACTGGCGGGTCGCCGGTACCAGTTTCGCGGCACCACTGGTGGCCGCGGCGGCGGCCCTGATCCGGTCGCACTGGCCGAGCATGACCGCGCCGGACGTGGTGAACCGGCTGATCCGTACCGCGCACGACCTCGGCCCGCGCGGCCGGGACCCGAGCTTCGGCTTCGGCGAGGTCGATCCGCTCGGCGCGCTGACCGCCCGGGTCGCGCCGGTGGCCGTGAACCCGCTCGGCACCGATCCGGGCGACCCCGCGCCGTCCCGGTCAGGCCGGGCCGCGGGGGGAGGCGCGCCGGCGTACTCCGCTGAACCGGTGCCGAACGCCGACGATCCGGTGCCAGCCAGCGGTGCCTGGCGGGCGTGGCTGCTGACCATGATCGGGCTGACCATGGTGGCCGTGATCGCGCTGGTCACCGCGCTGTCGATCCGGTCCCGGGAGCGCACCGGCCAGCCTCCACCCCGCTCGTCGACCCAGCCCCGGCCATGATCGCCGTGCGGTACACGCCGGAGCGAACGCACCGCACCGAGCGTGCACGGAACGACGAGCTCGCGGCGCGCAGGAGCGGACGGGGACAGGCTCAGGTGCAGTGGCCGGTACCGCCCGCCTCCGTCGCGGTCCGGCCCTCGGCCGCCACCGGCGCGGTCTCGGTCTGACTCAGCGCGAATCCGGTCTCCGGATCGTCCGCCGCCGCCGCGAAGATCACGCCGTACACGGTGCCGTCCGACGCGAGTAGCGGACCACCGGAGTTTCCGCTGCGTACGTCGGAGCGGATCGTGTACACCTGGCGCACCACGGTGCCGGTCTCGTAGATGTCCGGCCCGCGCACCTGGCGCAGGTCACGTACCCGCGCCGACACCGCGCGGTACGGCCCGTCCAGCGGGTACCCGACCACGATCGCGCCATCGCCGCTGGCCGCCGGCCGCGGGCTCCACTTGAGCACCGGCGCGTCCAGATCCGGCACGTACAACACGGCAAGGTCCCGCTTCGGGTCGTACACCACCACGCGGGCGCGGTACCGGTCGCCGTTGGCCTCGACCTGGACGGTACGGGTGCCGGCCACCACGTGCGCGTTGGTCATGACGTGCTGCGGCGCGTACACGAAGCCGGAGCCCTCGATGCGGCGCGAGCAGCTCGGCGCGTCACCGAGGATCTTCACCACGGAACGGTGCGCCCGTTGTACGACCGCGGAGCCGGCGAGGGCCGGGTCGGGCGGCGCGACCGACCGCACCTGGGTCGGCGTGAGCGCGCCGAACACGTTCGGGAAGTTGTCGGTGTCGACCGCGTCGCGCATCGAGTTGTACAGCGCCCGCGCCTGTCCTGGCATCGCCTTGTCGACGCCGCCCACGATCGAGCTGTTGCGTACCGCCTTGGCCAGCCACGGCACCGACGAGGACGCCAGCGGCGCGGCCACCATCCAGGCGACCATCAGCACCGCGACCACGGACACCGCGGCACCACCGATGTCGTCGGCCACCTGCAGGCCCTGGTTGCGGATGGACCGGCGGATCCGGTTGCCGACCACCGCGGCGAGGGCCTGCCCGAGCAGCGCCAGGGCGAACACGATGGTCAACGAGACCACCACCCGCCCGGCCGGGCCGGAGAACCGTTCGGCCACCAACGGGGCGATCTGTACCCCGGCCACGGCGCCGCCGAAGAAACCGATGAACGAGAGCATGCCGACCACGAAACCCTGCCGGTAACCGTTGATCGCGAACAGCAGGGCGAGTACGACGAGCACGACGTCGACCAGGTGGCCGTTCACCACGCTTCCTCTCAGTCGGCGTCTGGCTGGTGCCAGTGAACCTATTCAGTCCGGGCAACCGCGTTCGCCGGAGGGGTGGCGACGTGCTCCGACGTCGCAAGCCTACGAGGCGCGGCCCAGCGGTCGGCGGGGAGACGCGCGGCACCGATCCACCCCCGACACGAAGGGTCCACCCCCGACACGAACGGCGGCAGGGCCCGCGTCAGTCGGTCGTCACCGGTTCACCGGCACCGTCACCGGTCATGTGCGGCGGCTCGGCCAGCTGCAGTTCTCTGGGCGGAAGATCCTCGACGCGGCTCTGGTCCCACGGTCGCGCCCAGCCGCCCAACTCCAGCAGCTTCGCCACGATCCCCCCGGTGAAACCCCAGACCAGCAGGTCCCGGACCTGGAAGGCCGGTCCGACGTGCCCACTCGGATGGCGTACCTTCAGCCGGTTCGCGGCATCCACCAGCTCGGCGATGGGCAACCGCTCGACCCGCGACACCTCCGCGCGATCGGCCGCGTACACCAGATGCGGCTCCCGCCACCAGGCGAGCACCGGCGTCACCACATAGTCGGACACCGGCACCCAGAGGTCGGGCAACGCGGTGACGATCTCCACCGTGGCCGGATCGAGCCCGACCTCCTCCTGCGCCTCCCGCAGTGCGGTCGCGACCAGGTCGGCGTCGCCGGGCTCCGTACCGCCGCCGGGAAACGCGCACTGCCCGGCGTGATCGCGCAGGGACGCGGCCCGCTCCAGGATCAACACGTCCGGCCCGGGCACCGGTGTACCGCCGCGGAACCCGGGCGCGTTCTCGCCCAGCAGCACCAGCACCGCGCTCGGCCGGCCACCGTCGCGGGGCGGCAGATACTTGGTGATCTCCGCACCGTCGATCGCCGCGGCCCGCTCGGCGAGCGGCGACCACCATGCCGGCAGCGGTACGGAGGTGAGCGGACGTGACATGGCCCTAACCTGCCGCCGCGCTGAGGTTGGACACGCTCGTGGTGTGGACGCGCCCGCTCATGGTGTGGGCGCACCCGCGAGCGCGGCCAGCTCGTCCGCGCGCTGCCCCTTGAGCAGCTTCGCCGCGGCGGCCGGCTCGGTCGGGCCGGTGCCGTACGACGGGCACAGCGCCGCGAGCGTGCACGCGCCACAGGCGGGCTTGCGGGCGTGGCAGACCCGCCGACCGTGGAAGATCACGCGGTGCGACAGCATCGTCCAGTCGCGCTTGTCGATCAGGTCCGCGATCGCAAACTCGATCTTGACCGGGTCAGTCTGGTCGGTCCAGGCCCAACGCCGCACGAGCCGGGCGAAGTGCGTGTCGACGGTGATGCCCGGCACCTCGAAGGCGTTGCCGAGGATCACGTTGGCGGTCTT
The DNA here is from genome assembly GCA_963742715.1 of uncultured Actinomycetota bacterium. Lineage (GTDB taxonomy): Bacteria > Actinomycetota > Actinomycetes > Mycobacteriales > Micromonosporaceae > CAVUMR01. The sequence continues at coordinate 791,808 of CAVUMR010000001.1, forward strand.
GCGCCCGATGCCGGGCAGCTTCACCAGGTCGTCCAGCCGCCCGGGAACCTCGCCACCGAACTGCTCGACCAGCGTCTGTCCGAGCTTGATCAGCGAGTTGGTCTTGTTCCGGAAGAAGCCGGTCGGCCGGATCAGGTCCTCCAACTCGGCCCGGTCCGCACCGGCGTAGTCGGCGGCGGCGGGATACCGGGTGAACACCTTGGGCGTCACCTCGTTGACCCGCTGGTCGGTGCACTGGGCGGACAGAATCGTCGCGACCGCGAGCTCCAACGGATTCGTATGGTCGAGTTCGCAGTGCGCATCCGGATGGGTCTCGGCGAGGATGCGGCTCATCCGGCGGGCCCGGCGCTTGCGCGCGAGTGGCGTCTCGGTGGACGGATCGAAGGTGCGCGTCACGGAGCAGAGCCTACGTCGCGGCCCCGACAATCCGACGCGCCCAGCCAACCCGCCGCGGCCGGCCGGAATCGGGAGCCGGCAACGGGACTGGCGTCGGGACGGGCGACCAGCACCGGCTCGCCCGCTGCCGCCGCGCCGTCGTCACCCCGGCGCCGCGACGGATCACAACCGAAACGGGTGTACCGGCCTGCCGCTCCTGACACGTCACACTCCGGCCCGGCGGCACGTCAGACCCGGTGGACGGTACCGTCCGTGACGGAAGCCCGAGCGATGCGCCGGAGAGCTGGCAGGCCTTGCGCTGGCAGGTTGCGCCGATACGCCTAGACTCAACCGCGCAGCGGGAGCGGCGCTGGTGGAGGTGGACGATGGAAGAACCCCTTGTCCGGGCAGGGCTGTTCCAGGGCGTGGACGCTGAAGCGTCCGAGGCCCTCGCTAAGGACCTCGAGCACCTCGACATTCGCCGAGGTGAGGTCGTTTTCACCGAGGGTGAACCTGGTGACAGCCTGTACATCGTGCTCTCCGGCAAGGTGAAGATCGGCCGCCGGGCCGCGGACGGGCGGCAGAACCTCATCGCGGTGATGGGTCCGAGCGACATGTTCGGCGAGTTGTCGCTGTTCGATCCCGGTCCGCGCACCGCGACCGCGAGCGCGCTGACGGACCTGCGACTGGCCCGGCTGAAGAAGTCGGCCCTGCGCCCGTGGCTGAGCAACCGGCCGGAGATCGCCGAGCAGTTGCTCCGCGTGCTGGCCCGACGGCTGCGTCGTACCAACGATTCGCTCGCCGACCTCATCTTCACCGACGTGCCCGGCCGGGTCGCGAAGAACCTGCTGCAGATGGCGAGCCGGTTCGGCACCCGCGAGGGCAGCGTGCTGCGGGTCACCCACGACCTGACCCAGGAGGAGCTCGCCCAGCTCGTCGGCGCCTCCCGGGAGACGGTGAACAAGGCGCTGGCCGACTTCGCCGCCCGTGGCTGGCTCCGGCTGGACGGCAAGAGCGTGATCATCCTCGATCCCGAGCGACTGGCTCGCCGCGCCCGCTGACCCATCCGTTACTCCAGCCCATCCGTTACTCCAGCCCATCCGTCACTCCAGCCCATCCGTCACTCCAGGTCGCGTCCTGCCGAGGACACGGCCGTTTCCGCGCTGGCCGCCGACGGCCGCCCACGGTCGTCGAACACGTCCCGAGGCGCTGAGGTCTTGAACGCGGTCCGAGGCCGCTGAAACATTGAACGCGCCCCGAGGCGGCGAGGCCTTGAACGCGTCCCGAGGTGGCAACGCGTTCCGAGGCACTGAGATCCGCCCGGTTTGCCCCGTTTGACGGTAGTACCGGGGCATTGGATACGGTTGCCGGACTGATCCCCGGCACGCCCTCCCCGCGAGATCACCTGTGCTGACAGTGAGGGCGGTCGACCTCACAGTTTCTCCGACCGATTTGTCGGGTAGGAGAACCGTGCCGACCAGAGGAGGACCCCTTGATGTCCCAGCGCGCGACCGGCGCGCAGGATCGGCCGGCACGCGCGGATGCGATGGCGGCCGGGCGCGGTAGGAACTTCGGCTACCAGCCGGCCCTCGACGGGGTTCGCGGACTCGCGATCCTCGGCGTGCTGCTCCTGCACACCCATCTCTGGGGCGCTATGCCGGGCTTCGCGCCCGGCGGACATCTCGGCGTGACGGTCTTCTTCGTACTGTCCGGGTACCTGATCAGCACGCTGCTGCTGGCCGAGCACGACAAGACCGGCCAGATCGACATGCGCGCGTTCTACCTGCGACGCGGCGCCCGACTGATGCCGGCACTGCTGCTGTTCATCCCGATCCACACCCTGATCTGGGCCAGCTCGCAGAGTCCGTGGGAACTCGCGCTGACGGTGATCCCGGCGGTGTTGTACCTGACCAGCGTCGTACACGCGATCTGGGCGAGCATGGGTCCGCTCAGCTGGACCTGGTCGCTGTCGGTCGAGGAGCACTTCTACGCCGGCTGGCCGCCACTGGTGCGGTGGCTCCTGGACGGTCCCGGCCGGATCGCCCGTGGCGAGGTACCGGGCCACGGCCTGCGCGGCTGGATGCGTCGGCACCCGCTGGTCACGGCCGGACTCGCCGCGACGGTACTGGTCGCGATCGCGACCGGAGCCCGGGTCGTACTGCTGGACTCGGTGCGCTGGCATGACGTCCTGTACTACTCGACGCTCACCCGGATGGACGCGATCGCGGTCGGGTGCCTCGCCGCCCTGTACGGCTGGCGGTACCGGCTGCCGATGCCGAACCTGCTCGGCTGGCTCGGCATCGCCGCACTCGCGTACGGGTACGCCACGTACCGGCCCGGCACGCCGGCGCTCAATCTGGTCGGCCTGCCGCTGACCGATCTCGCGACCGCGCTGGTGGTGCTCGGCGTGGTGGCGAGCCCGGCCGGATCGCTGGCCAAGGTGCTGTCGGTGCGTCCGCTGGTACACCTGGGCGCGGTCTCGTACGGCGTGTACCTGTGGAACCTGCTGCCCGGCCAGGCGTACCGGATGATCTTCGACAAGCCGGCCGGCGTACTCGGCACCATCTGGTGCCTGGCCCTGGTGTTCGCCGCGGTCGAGCTGTCCTACCGGTACCTGGAGCTGCCGGTACAGCGGTGGGCCAAGGCGCGGTTGCGCGGCGAGCGGGTGGCCCTGTTCCCGCGCCCGCACCTGCACCCGCACGACGTGATCGCGAGCGACCGCACCCGGGCGATCACCATGGACGCCCGGATGATCTCCGGCGCGCTCGTGCCCACCCTGCGCTGACAACTCGTCCTGCGCTGACAGCTCACCCCTGCGCTGACCCGCGCCGGACCGGAACTGGCCACGGCCAACACTGCCTAGTCCTTGGCGAACACCGGACTCCGCAGCGCGTCCAGGCCCTTGCCGGCCAGGCAACGCACCGTACGTTCGCCGCGCGAGAACGCCCCAGGCGACGGTGGCAGCACGTCCACCCGCCAGCCGGTCGCCTGCCGCAGCGGCAGGATCGTGTACAGCGAGAGCTCGTTGCACATCGTCTTGATCACGCTGTTGTCGCGCACGTCGCGGTAGTCGGCCGACGTGGCGGTCGGTGGCAGCGGCGTGTACAGGAACACTTCCCAGGTGTGTACCCGGCGGCAGGGCACCCGCTCGGCGCGGGCGACTCCGGCGGTGACGACCAGCCCGCCGTAGCACTCCGGGGTGTCCGGGCAGCGCGCGCCGGCGACCGCGAGCAGGCACTTGCCGCTGCCCGCGGCGGTCTTGCTCGGCGTCGGCGTCGGCTTCGCCGCCTTGGTGGCCGGCTGGGCCACGCTCGGTTCCCGCTTCGCGTCATCGCCGCTGTGCGCGAGTTTCCAACCGCCGGCGATCGTTCCGGCGAGCGCGGCGAGCACCACCAGCCCGACGAGCAGCGCGCGGAACGGTCGCCGTTTCGGCGGCTGCGGCGGGGGCGGTACATACCCGCGCGGCGGTCCGACGTACGGCCGGCCATGCGTCGGCGCGGCCGGGTATCCGGCCGGTGCCGGACCGGCGTACCGCCCGGTCTGCAGCGGCTGCGTCAGCCCGGCGCCATGCTGCGGCAACGGGGCGGTCACCCCGGGCAGTCGGGTGGTCGGCTTGGCGAATCCCGCGCCGTGACCGGCGCCGGCCAACCCACCCGCGCCGGCCAGCCCGCCCGCGCCGTGACCGACCCCGGCCGCGCCACCAGCTCCGGCGACCACGCCGCCGGCACCAGCCGCCAAGCCCGCGGCAGCACCGCCGCCCAGGCCGACCGCGGTCGTCGGGAAGCCGTGCCCGCCGGCGCGCGGCGGAGGACCCGACCCGGCCGGTGCCCCGCTGGTCGGCCACCCACCGCCGGAGTCCGGACCGCCCGGTCGCAGCGGTACGGCCGCGAGCAGGTCGCGCAACGCCGCGGCGGTCGGCCGCTGGTCCGGATCGTTCGCCATGGCCCGCCGCAACACCGCGGTGAGCGCCGGCGGTACCCCGGGCAGCTCCGGAATGGGCTGCTTGAACAGCTCGACCATGCCGAGGATGCCGGGCGAGCCGCTCTCCGGGTACCGGGGCGGCCGACCGCTCAACAGCGCGTACAGGGTCGCGCCGAGCGAGTACACGTCACCGGCCGCGACCGGTGGGCGCGACTCGAAGCTCTCCGGCGGCGCGTACGCGGGGGTGAGCACGTCCATCGTGACGTTGGTGTCCCGGTGCTGCTCGGACAGTACGGCCAGCCCGAAGTCGGCCAGTACCGGTGTGCCGTACCGGGTGATCAGGATGTTGGCCGGCTTCACGTCCCGGTGCAGGATGCCGGCCGCGTGCGCGGCCGCGAGCGCGTCAGCGACCTTCGCGCCGACCTCACGTACCTCGGCCGGCCCGGGACGTTCGAACGAGCGGAGCCGGTCGGCGTACGACCCGGTGCACAACTCCATCACCAGGTACGGGTGGTCGGCCGAGGTGACGCCGGCGTCGAACAGGTCGACGACGTGCGGGTGCCCGGACAACCGGCCGCCGGCCCGGGCTTCCCGCAGGAAGCGGCGCCGGTCCCGCTCGTCGTGCAGGGTGCGATTGTCGATCTTGAGCGCCACCTGCCGGTCGACCGAGATCTGGGTTGCCCGGTACACGCTGGAGAAGCCGCCGTGGGCGACCAGGGTGAGGTCGGTCAGCCCCGGCAGCGACGGCAAGGTCAAGTCGCCGGGTGGGGTGCCGGTGGCGCGGGAAGGGCCTGGCTGCGTCACGGGACAGAACGGTACGACACCCGCCCGGACGAGCGGTGATCACGAGGTACAGCTGGCATCAAGTCGGGACCTGACCTCCGCATAACGGCAATAGTCGCCATCAGCTCAACCGGGCGAGCAGGGCTTCGCTTGGTGCGCGTTCGATGGCCTGTTCGGTCGCGCCGGCCAGCTCCACCGCGGAGGTCGCGGCCTCCCGCGCGGCTACCGGATCGCCGGCCGCGGCACACGACGCGGCGAGCGCGCGGTACGCGAGCACCCGGCTCCGTACGTCCTCGGCCGGCGCGGCGAGCGCCCGCCGGGACCACTCCACCGCCTGCTCGACCTGCCCGTCGGCCAGCAGCGCCTCGGCGTACAGCGCCAGCACCTGCCGGCGCGGGAACAGCACGGACGGCTGGTCGGCCGGGGTCGCGGCGACCTCGCCGAGCAGCCGCAGCGCGGCCTCCGAGTCGCCCTGGGCCCGCCGCGCCTCGCCGAGCAGGGCCAGCGGCCCGACCCGCGCGGAGTCGAGCACGTTGAACGGCTCGACCAGCTCCAGGGTGCGACGCGAGTCCGCTTCGGCGGCCACCGGATCGCCCCGGTCGAGCTGGCAGAAGCCCCGCATGGTCTGCGCGGCGCCGACCAGCAGCGGATGGCCGGCCTTCTCGCCGTGCCGCTCGGCGTCGGTGAGCAGCTCGATCGCGCCGGGCAGGTCACCGCGGGCCCGCACCACCAGGGCCCGCACCACCAGCGCGAGTCCCCGGCCCCAGTCGTCGTCGGTCGCGTCGAAATCCCGGAACGCCCGCTGTGCCGCCTGCTCGGCGGTGGTGAGGTTGCCCAGCTCCGCGTCGGCGTACGCGGCGACACTGCGCAACGTACCGACCGCCCAGGTCTCGCCGATCCGTTCCCCGAACGGCAGGAACGCGTGCGCGAGCCGACGCGCTTCGTGCAGCCGGCCGGCGAGCAGCCGGACGAAGGCGGTACTCCCGCGCGCCCACGCCCGGCCGACCCCGTCCTCCAGTTCGGTGAACAGTTCGGTGGCGTGCCCGAGCGCGTCCTCGGCCCGGTCGAAGTCGCCCCGGGTGGTGGTCACCCAGGCGAGGTGCTGCAGCGCCCAGGCCTGGCTGCTCCGGTCGCCGGCGGCCACCGACACCTGGTACGCCGCGTCGAAGCGCTGCTCCGCCTCGGCCAGCCGGCCGCTCACGTAGTCGGCCATGCCGAGCCGGCAGAGCACCTCCGCGCGTACCGACGGCAGGTCGGCCCGTTCCGCCGCGGCGAGCGCCTCACTCCACGCGGCCGCCCCGCGCTCCGGCTCGCCGAGGTGCCGGTACGCCTGGCCGGCCACCACCAGCGCGGCCGCCCGTACGTCATCGCCCTCCGCACCGGCGGCGACCTTCTCGGCCCGGTCCGCGGCGTCGGTACCGCGGCCGAGCTGCAGCAGGGCGCGCGCGTGCAGGAGCTGGTCGGCCGGCGGCAGCGGGTCGGTGGACAGGGTGCTGGCGCGGTGGACCATCCGTGCCGCCTGGGCCGGCTCCCCGGCGTCCAGCGCGGTCCGCGCCAACCGGATCAGGGCCGCCACCCCGATCGGGGAGACCTCCCGCGCCTCCGCGTCCAGCCCGAGCCCGACCGTGTCGGCGAGCAGGACCGCGCGCTCGGCGTGCTCGGCCACGAACCGGTCGGCCTCCTCGGTCGGTTCGGCCGGATCGCTCGCGTCCACCAGCCCGGGCAGGCCACCCGGTACCCGACGTTCGGCCTGGTCAGCGGCCCAGGCGGCGAGCCGGGCATGCCGCAGGGCCAGATCGGCCCGACCGATCCCGGCGTACGCGGCCTGCCGCATCAGGGGTGTGGTGAACGCGTAACCACCCCGGGCGGTACGCCGGAGCATCCGCCGGGCCAGCAGCTCCTCCACCGCGAGGTGCAGGTCCGGCACCTCGACCCCGGGCGGTAGCAGCGCTTCCAGTGCACCGGCCGGTACCCGACCGCCGATCACGGCCGCGTCCCGCAGTACCGCCCGGGCTTCCGGCGGTAGTACGTCGATGCGCGCGGCCAGTACCGCGGCGAGGTCGCGGGACAGCAGCCGCCCGTCCAGGGAGTCCCGGGCCAGCCGCCAGTCCCGGCCGTTGCCGCCGGTCAGCAACTGCCGCTCGATCAGCAGCGTGACCAGCTCGGCGAGGTAGAACGGATTGCCCTGCGCGGTGGACAGCAACCGGTCCTCGTCGGCGGAGCTGAGCCGCTCCCCGCCCAGGTGCGCGCGCAGCAGCCGCGCGGCGTCCGCCCCGCGCAACGGCGGCAACGGCGAAACCTCCGCATCGGGTACCCGGGTGAGCACGCCGGCGGTGTGCGCCAACTCGGGCCGGCCGAGCAGGAGCACCAGTACCGGTCCGGACAGCCGGGCGATCATGGCGCCGAACGCGTCGACGGTCTCCGGGGTCGCGTCGTGTACGTCGTCGACCATCACGGCCAGCGGGGATTCGGTCGCCAGCACGCTCAACAGCTCCGCGACCGCGACCGGCACCGCGTCGGTGTAGACCCCGTCCCGGGCAGGTGTGGCCGGCGCGGGGCGCGGCGGCGGCAGCTCGCCGTACCCCAGCAATGCCAACAGCAGGTCGACGGCGAGTCGCGGCGCCGCGGCGTCCGTCTCGACGGCGGCCCCGCCCTGCTCGGCCCCGGTCTGATCGGGTACCTCCGGAGAAGTCGCGGCGTCGGGCTCCTCCGCGGGCCACGACTCGTCCTCCGGCTCGCCGTCCCGACGGACCTGACCGGCCAGCCGGAGCAGCCTGGCCTGCGCGTTCTCCCGCGATACCGCCGGCATCCCGTCCTCACCGAGCGGGAAGCCGGCCGCGCCGCGGACGAGATCCGCGAGCGGCGCCAACCGCCGGTGGTCGCCGAACGCCGCGCAGTGCACCGAGAGCACCCGCGCGCCATGTTCACCGGCGTACCGGCCGGCCTCGGCGGCGAACCGGGTCTTGCCCACGCCCGCCTCGGCGGTGAGTACCAGCACCCGTGGCTGCCCCCGGTCCACCACCTCGGCCAACCGGCTGGCGAACCGGCCGAGGTCCGGTTCCCGGCCCACGAACGGGGCCTCGTCACCGAGACCGCTGCGGGTACCGGGGGCATCGCGCAGGCCGAGCAGCTCGTACGCCTCGACCGGCTCCCGTTTGCCCTTGAGTCGCAGTGCCGGCAGCCGGCGCCAGGCGGCCACGTGCTTGGTCGCGGCGACCGTGCCGGCCCCGGCGTACACCGTGCCGATCGCGGCCGAGTCGCCGAGCCGGGCGGCGGTGTTCACGGTGTCGCCGACCACGGTGTACTCGAGTGACGCCTGCAGCCCGGCCACCACCGGCCCGGTGTTCAGCCCGACCCGCAGCCCCAGCGGTACGCCGCCGCCCTGCTCGGCGTCGAGCACCCGGCGTACCGCCTGCTGCATCGCGAGCGCCGCCCGCATCGCCCGCTCGCTGTCGTCCTCGTGCGCGACCGGGGCGCCGAACACCGCCATGATCCCGTCGCCGGTCAGCTTGTCCACGTGCCCGCCGAAGGTGGTGACCGCTCCGGCGAAGGCGGCCAGTACGCGGTCGGTGACCGCGCCCACCCGTTCGGGGTCGAGATCCTCAGCCCAGGCGGTGAAGTCGGACAGGTCCCCGAACAGCACCGTGACGACCCGCCGCTCCTTCGCCGGTAACGCCGCCGCGGCCGGCAGGCCGGCACCACAGGTGTGGCAGAACCGGGCGCCGGGCACGGCAACGGTGCCGCAGACGGGGCAGGTCACGGCCGGTCCAACCTCGTACCCGGGTCGGTGTGTTCCCGATCACTGCCCGCCCGTTCCGTCTCCAAGTACGCAAGCTGCGCACGTACCGACATTTCGGCGGCCCACCGCACGTTCGGGTCCACGTCCGCGTACACCCGGTCGACCACCTGCCCGGGGGTACGAGCGCCGGCCGCGACCGCGTCGCGTACCTGTGCGAGCCGGGCCTCCCGGTGGGCGAGGTAGAAGCCGGCCGCGGCGGCGCAGTCGGCGAGCGCCGGGCCGTGCCCGGGCAGCGCCGGCAGCGCGCCCAGCGCTTCCAACCGGCGCAGGCTGGCCAGATAGTCGCCCAGGTCCCCGTCCGGGAACGCGACCACGGTGGTGCCCCGACCGAGCACGGTGTCCCCGGTGAGCACGGCGTCATCGCGGGCGGTCGCGTCGGCGCCGGTCGAGCCGGCGCCGGCCGGGTTATCCGGCCCGACCAGGAAGCAGGCCGAGTCGGCGGTGTGCCCGGGCGTGGCCAGCACCCGGATCCGCAGCCCGGCGATGACGAGTTCGGCACCGTCGACCAGCGGTTCGGCGTCCACGCACCAGGCCGGGTCCACCGCGTACACCGGCGCCTGGGCCAGCGCCCGGAACGGGCGTACCCCCTCGGTGTGATCGGCATGGCCATGGGTGACCAGCACCGCGGCGACCGGCCCGTGACCAGCGACTGTGCGCAGGTGTTCGGCGTGCTCCGGCCCCGGGTCGACCACCACTGCGGTGGCCGCACCGGGAGCGCGGAGCACCCAGGTGTTCGTACCGTCAAGCGTCATCGGACCCGGATTCGGCGCGCGTACCAGGGCAGCCCAGGACGGCAACCGGTCGGCCGGAGCCGTTGCCGGTGTTACCAGTCGGGAGCCGGGTACCGCGCCGCCCGCGTCAGGACGCAGGTCGCCTTCACCCACGGCTCCCGATCGTACGGCCGCGAGGCGACAACCCACCCAATGGTTTTGTACCGACCGCGAAGGTCAGGCGACCTCGACGATGACCTCGACCTCGACGGGTGTGTCGAGCGGCAGTTCGGCCACGCCGACCGCGCTGCGGGCATGCCGGCCGGCCTCGCCGAACACCTCACCGAACAGCTCACTGGCGCCGTTGATCACGCCGGGCTGGCCGGTGAAGCCAGGCGCCGAGGCGACGAAACCGGTCAGCTTGACGATCTTGGTCACCCGCTCCAGCGTCACCAGACCGTCGATCGCGGCGAGCGCGTTCAGCGCGCACAGCCGGGCCAGTTCCTTGCCCTGCTCGGCGGATACCGCGCCACCGACCTTGCCGGTCACCGGCAGCGCCCCGTCCACGAACGGCAGCTGCCCGGACACGTACACGTGGTTGCCGGACTGCACCGCCGGAACGTACGCGGCGACCGGCGCGGCGACCTTCGGCAGCTGCAGCCCGAGCTGCGCCAGCGCTTCCCGTGGCCCGGTCACGACTCGCCCTTGGGCCGCTTCAGATATGCCACCAGCTGCTCGGAGTTCGGACCCGGTATCACTGCGACCAGCTCCCAGCCGTCCTCGCCCCAGTTGTCGAGGATCTGCTTCGTCGCGTGTACGAGCAGCGGAACGGTGGCGTACTCCCACTTCTGCATGGTCCGCACCCTAGCCTGGCGTACCGGCCGGTCCGGCAGCACCGGTGTACCTGGTCAGACCGCTGAGCCCGGTACGCCGGGAACGGGCATCGCCACGCGACGATGCCTCCACTCGCGGGAGTCGCTAGGCTGACCTGCCGACCGGCGAACCCGCTCCCCTGGGGGGAGGACATGACCCAACCGCCCGACTCGCGGGGCCGGACCGAACCGGCCTGGCCGGAGTCGTCGCGGGAACCGGAATCGACCGACGCGCGGTCTGAGCCGCAGTCGTATCCCGAGCCGGATGCTCCCCGCCAGTCCGAATCGTCGTACCAGCCTGCGTCCCAGCCCCCCGACGTCCCGGCTGAGACGCCGGCCGACGTACCCCCCATCGCGCCGCCTCCGCCCGCGCCGCAACGTTCTGAGCTGCCACAACGCGATCCGTCGAACCGACCCCCGTGGGATCCGGACGCACTGAAGACGCTGACGCCGTTCAACGCGTTCGGCGTGCCGTCGTCCAGCACCGGCAGTGCCGTCGGCGGTGCTGCCGCCGGCGGTATTGCCGAGCCAACTGCCGCCGACAGTCCTGCCGTCGACAGCGCCGCCGCCGTGCCGCCACTTCGACCGGAGCCGGAGCCGCCGGTCACGCCGCCGCCACCGCGGGCGATCGGCCGGGCATCCGTACCGGTGGTACCGCGGGCCACTCCCGAGCCACCGCCCGCGCCCGAGCCGGAGCCCTGGACACCGGCACCGGCGCAGGACTCGTGGGCGCCGGAGCCGGTTCAGTCGGTACAACCGGAAGCGGATTCGCCCTGGCCAGCGGCCGACGTGGGCTGGCCGACCCTGGCACCGCCGTCGACACCGGCCGGACTGCCGCCGGATCCCGGTCCCGCCTGGCCGTCGCCGGCCAGTTCCCCGCCGACCTCCGCTGGACTGCCGCCGGATCCCGGTCCCGCCTGGCCGTCGCCGGCCAGTTCCCCGCCGACCTCCGCCTACGCCGAGCTGGACCGGTACGAGCCGCAGCAGCCGCCCGCTCTGCCACCAGTGGAGCCGGCCGCGACACCGGCACGCGCGCGGGTACCGGCTCCGGATGCCGGATCGGATACCGGTCCGGGCACCGGATCACAGCCGCCGGCCGACGTGCCACCACCGGCCAAGCCGGGCGCGACGGCCGGATCCCGGAGTCGCCGCAAGGTGCTCGTGGTCGTACTCGCGGCACTGATCCTGCTGGTCGGTACGGCCGGCGCGACCGCGTACGCGTACAGCACGTTCGGCCGCGGCGCCGGGCCGAAGGAGACCGTCGACCAGTACCTCACCGCGGTACGGGCCGGCAATCTCCGTCAGGCGAGCACATACGTGTGTACGGCGCACACCGATGACGTCGGTACCGAGTTCTCCCAACGGGCCCGTCAGCAGTTGGGCAAGGGCGGCACGTGGAGGATCCTGTCCGAGAACCTGCGCGGAAACGACGCTGTCGTCGACGTGGACGTGACCATTCCCTCGATGCCGCGCGTACACGGTCGATACACGCTGGTGAATGAGGATGGCTGGCGGCTCTGCGGGTACGCCAACCGCTGAGCCGGACACCGCGGCCCAGACCGGACGGCCGGCAGGTCGCTATCGCTGGCTAATCTTGCCGGTGATGTGCGCCCCGCCCGGCCAGCGGTCAGTAGGGGCCGCCGACAGCAGCGGGGGAAGCAGTTGACGCAGCCACCGGGCGGGTACCAACCGCCGTCGTACGGGCCGCCGCCCGGCCAGGGCCAGCCGCCTGGATACGGCCAGCGACCGGCGTACGGGCAGCAGCCCGGACAGGGCCGGCCGCCCGCGCCGCAGGGCCAGCCGCCTGGGCAGTACGGCCAGCCGCCCGCACCGCAGGGCCAGCCCGGCTACCCGCCGACCGGGTACGGCCAGCAACCGGCCTATGGGCAACAGCCGGGCCAGTACGCCCAACAGCCGGGGTACGGCCAGTCGCCCGGTCAGGTCCCGCCGCCGGCGCAGTTCGACCAGTACGGCCGGCCGGTGGCGCCGCCGCCCCGCAAAAGCCGGGCGCTGATCGTGACCATCTCGATCATCGGCGTACTGCTGCTGCTCTGCGCCGGAGTCGGTACCACCGCCTACTTCGCGTTCGGTCGGGTCGGCAGCGGCGGCGGCTCCCCGTCGGGTGCCGTGGACGGCTTCATGAAGGCCGCGTTCGTCGACCGGGACGAGGAGGCGCTCTCCCGGTTCATCTGCAACAAGTCCCGCAGTAAGCAGGCCATCCGGGACGAGATCCAGCGCCTCGAGGACATCGAGTCGGGGAGCAACAGCAAGATCACGGTGGACTGGTCGAACATCACCCAGACCAACAAGAGCGGCTCGGACGCGACCGCGACGGCCGACGTGAGCATCACCGCGACGGTGGCGGGCGAGCCGACGGATCCGATCACCGGCACCTGGAAGTACACGCTGGTGGAGGAGTCGGGCTGGCGCGTCTGCGACATCGAGACCAACGGCTGACTGGACCCGACTCGCGGGTAACCTCGCCACTGTGCCGCGCCGTACCCGCTCACGTCCGTCCGCGGAGGACCCCGCGCAACAACCTGCGTGGCCCGCGGCCCGCCTGCACGTGGTCACCGGCAAGGGCGGCACCGGAAAGACCACGGTGGCCGGCGCACTGGCACTGGCACTGGCCGCGGACGGCCGGCACACCCTGCTGGTCGAGGTGGAGGGCCGGCAGGGCATCGCGCAGCTGTTCGACGTACCCCCGATGCCGTACGCCGAGCGCCGGATCGCGGTGCCTCCCGGCGGCGGCGAAGTCCGGGCGCTTGCCGTGGACGCCGAAGAAGCGCTGCTCGAGTACCTCGAAATGTTCTACCGGCTCGGCCGCGCCGGCCGGGCGCTCAAGCGGCTCGGCGCAATCGACTTCGCCACCACGGTCGCGCCCGGGATGCGGGACGTCCTGCTCACCGGCAAGATCAAAGAAGCGACAACCCGAACAGCACAAGGGCACCGGGTGTACGACGCGGTCGTGCTGGACGCGCCGCCGACCGGCCGGATCGGCCGGTTCCTGAACGTCACCGCGGAAACCGCGAAACTCGCCAAGGTCGGGCCGGTCAAGACCCAGAGCGAAGGTGTGGCCGCGGTACTGCGCTCCCAGCTCACCGCCGTACATGTGGTGACGCTGCTGGAGGAGATGCCGGTACAGGAGACCGCGGACGCGATCGCGGAGCTGGACAAGCTCGGTATCCCGGTCGGCGCGGTGATCGTGAACGCCACCCGGCCACCACTGCTGGCCGACACGCGGGTGACCCAGGCCGAACTGCGCCGGGGGCTCGCCGCGGCCGGACTGGTGGCCGACCGGGCGACCGTGGCCGGGCTGGTCACCGAGGTACAGGTGCATCAGGGCCGGTTGCGACTCGAAGCACAGTTGCGCACGGAGCTGCACCGGCTCGGCCGCCGTACCGTGGAGCTGCCGTTCCTGCCTGACGGCGTGGACCTGTCCGGGCTGTACGGCCTTGCCGAGGAGCTGCGCGACCAGGGGGTACGGCCGGCATGACCGACTCCCACAAAGGACCGGCCGCGATCATCACCGATCCCTCGGTACGCATCATCGTCTGTTGTGGTGCCGGCGGCGTCGGCAAGACCACGATGGCGGCCGCGATCGCGCTGCGGGCGGCCGAGGCGGGCCGTCGGACCGTGGTGCTGACGATCGACCCGGCGCACCGGCTCGCCCAGTCGATGGGGCTGACCGAGCTGGGCAACTCCCCGCGACAGGTCAAGGGCATCGGTGGCGAGAACGGCGGCGAACTGCACGCCATGATGCTCGACATGAAGCGCACCTTCGACGAGGTCGTGCTCGCGCACACCGACCCCGCGAAGGCCGAGGAGATCTTCGCCAACCCCTTCTACCAGGCGATGAGCTCCACCTTCGCCGGTACGCAGGAGTACATGGCGATGGAGAAGCTGAGCCAGCTCGCCAACCCGGGCGCCGACCCGCCGTGGGACCTGATCGTGGTCGACACTCCGCCGTCCCGGTCCGCGCTGGACTTTCTGGACGCGCCGCAGCGACTGGCCAGGTTCCTCGACGGGCGGATGCTGCGGATCCTGATGGCACCGGCCCGTACCGGTGGGCGCAGTGTGCTGAAGTTCGTCACGGCATCGTTCTCGCTGCTCGGCAAGGCGATGACGAAGATCCTCGGCGCCGAGTTGCTGACCGACGTGTCGACCTTCGTGTCCGCGTTGGACTCGATGTTCGGGGGTTTCCGGGAACGGGCCGAGCAGACGTACCGGGTGCTGCAGGCGCCGGAAACGGCGTTCGTGGTGATCGCCACGCCGGAGCCGGACGCGGTACGGGAGGCCACCTACTTCGCCGGCCGGCTCGCCGACGAGAGCATGCCGCTGGCCGGACTGGTGCTCAACCAGGTACACGAGGTGGCGGTACCGGGGCTGTCCGTGGAACGGAGCCTGGCGGCGGCCGAGGCACTGGTCGCGAGCGGCACCTCACCGATGACCGCGGAGGTTCTGCGGGTGCACGCGGGCCTGCTCCGCCGGGCCGCACGGGAGCGGCGGATCACCGAGCGGTTCGTACGCGCGCATCCGCAGGTACCGGTGGTGGCGGTGCCGGCGCAGCCGGCGGACATTCACGATCTGGACGGGCTGCGGCAGTTGGGCGCGGCCCTGGCCGACGGCTAGTCCGGTGCGGCCGGCTCAGCCCGGTCGGCATCGACAGCGCGGCCGGGCGCGGGGACAAGGCGGTTGCCCGCTGGTTGCCCAGCGGGCTCTCCGCGTCTATCCGCAGACCGGTTCACTGGCGGGTTTCCCGGTCGCTTCGCTTGGTTCGGGGTGAGACTGGCGCCGTCCCCAGACGCCGATGGCTGGGGCGCCGCCAGTCTCAGGTGATGTCAGCCAGCCTTTGCCAGGGCTGCTTCCTTCTCTCGCAGTGCCGCCTCGAAGATGCGGCGCCAGCTCATGACCTGCGGATGCCGGCGCAGCAACGCACGCCGTTCCCGCTCGGTCATCCCACCCCAGACGCCGAACTCGATGCGGTTGTCCAGAGCGTCGGCCAGGCACTCCACTCGCACTGGGCATGTCCGGCAAACTCGCTTCGCGACGTTCTGCTCGGCCCCCTGCACGAACAGCGCGTCAGGATCCCCATCCCTGCACGCCGCGAGTGTTGCCCAATCGGCGATAAGACTCATATGTCCAAGACCCCCCTTTGGTCCCCTAACAGCCCGAACTGCACCCCCGCCCACGAGCTGCCAGATTCGCAGGGTACGAACCGGGCAGCGTTGTCCACAACGGCCGTTCGGTCGGAGTCACCCCCATCTACCAGGGCTTCCTCCGGCTCATTGTGCGAAGCCATAATGCTCCGTAGTCGTACGACTACGCAACGTTGTCTTGAACCGACATATGAACCGTGGGGCCGGCGGGGCCGAAGCGGCACGCAAAAGGCAACGGAAAAATGACCAGATGGTGACGGAGAGCATCTAAAGCAACCGAACAACCCCAGCGTGCGTGCTGTAGAGCGAGGAGAGTTTCACCCCTCCGGGTGTACGGGACGGCGTTCGGCGGACCCCGGCAGCGGTACCGGATAAGGCGGCGGATCCCGACGGCGGGCGCCGGCGGGCCCGGCCGCCCGGTTCGTACGGCGGACAGGGTGTCCGGCTCCCTCTGCCCATGTCACGTACCCTGGGGCGGTGAAACGGATGCGAGACCGCAACCTGCTGTCCAACGCCGCAGCCCTGTTGATCTGCGGTTTGTTGGCAGGAGTGGTGGTGGCGGCGGCCGCCTTCCCGGCAGTGGCGTTCACCGGGCTGGCCGCCAAGGCGGGGTCCGACTCGTTCGAGAGTCTGCCCAGCGACCTCAAGATCGTGCCGCCACACCAGAACTCGTACATCTACGCGGCGGACGGCAAGACGCTGCTGACCACCTTCTA
Source organism: uncultured Actinomycetota bacterium (assembly GCA_963742715.1). Taxonomy (GTDB): domain Bacteria; phylum Actinomycetota; class Actinomycetes; order Mycobacteriales; family Micromonosporaceae; genus CAVUMR01. The sequence goes on from CAVUMR010000001.1 coordinate 808,143, forward strand.
CGACGAGAACCGCAGGTACGTGCCGATCGACACGATCGCGCCGGTGATGCGCAAGGCGATCGTGGCGGCCGAGGACAACCGGTTCTACGAGCACCACGGCGTCGACGTCAAGGGCGTACTGCGTGCCTTCGTCGCCAACCGGCAGGCCGGTGACGTACAACAGGGCGCGTCGACCCTGACCATGCAGTACGTGCGCAACGTGCTGATCGACTCGGCTCGTACCCCCGAGGAGATCCAGCTGGCCACCGAGCAGACCCCCGCGCGGAAGCTGCGCGAGATGCGGTTCGCGGTCGCGGTCGAGAAGCGGATGTCCAAGGACCAGATCCTGGAGCGGTACCTCAACATCGCGTTCTTCGGGCACGGCGCGTACGGCGTGTACGCCGCCGCCCAGGTGTACTTCTCCAAGGCGCCGAAGGACCTGACCCTGGCCGAGGCCGGCATGCTGGCCGGTCTCGTGAAGTCGCCGAGCGCGTACGACCCGGCCAGCGGTACGCCGCAGGCGACCAAGGCGGCGACCGAGCGGCGCAGCTACGTGCTGAGCCGGATGGTCGCGATGCGGTTCATCGCCGAGAAGGACGCCGCCACGGCCAACAAGACGCCGATCGCGCTCAAGCTCCGGCGTACCCCCAATGACTGTGTTTCGGTTCCGGCCGGCCACAACGACTGGGGCTTCTTCTGCGACTACTTCAAGGAATGGTGGGTCCACCAGGACGCGTTCGGCGCGACCACCCAGGAGCGCCTCGACCGGCTCCGCCGCGGCGGGTACAACATCGTCACCTCGCTGAACCCGAAGGTGCAGGCGGCCGCGCGTAAGCACATCCTGGAAGAGACCGGGATCCAGGACCACAACGCGATCAGCATGGCGGTCGTCCAGCCCGGCACCGGGCGGGTGCAGGCGATGGCGGTCAACCGGGTGTACAGCCTGGACAGCCGGCACAACGGCGAGAACTCCGACCCTGCCAAGCAGGCCAAGGGCATCAAGGGCACGTACCCGAACACGGTCAACCTGCTGATCTCCGGCGGCGGCGACGTCAACGGGTACCAGATCGGGTCGACCGCCAAGATGTTCACCATGCTCGCCGCGCTGTCCCGCGGCATGCCGCTGGACACCAGCTTCAACGCGCCGGCCCGGCTCACCACCCAGTACCGCGAGTTCGACACCAGCTCGAAGGCGCGCTGCGCGGACAACCGGTGGTGCCCGAGCAACGCGAATCCGACGTGGATGGACGGCAAGCGGTCCATGTGGGACGGGTTCGGCCGCTCGGTCAACACCTACTTCGTCTGGCTGATCCAGCAGATCGGCGCCGAGAACGCGGTCAAGATGGCGCAGAACCTCGGCATCCAGTTCCGGTCCAACCAGGACCAGGACCTCGCCACCCCGGGCGGCCAGTTCGAACCGCACGAGTGGGGCGCGTTCACCCTCGGCGTCGCGGCCATCACCCCGCTGGACCTGGCCAACGCGTACGCCACGGTCGCGGCTGACGGGAAATACTGCGAGCCGCTGCCCGTCGTCTCCATCACCGACGTGAGCGGCAAGAAGCTCGACGTGGCCAACCCGCACTGCCGGCAGGCGGTCACCGCGGACGTGGCGCGCGCCGCGGCCGACGCGGCCCGTTGCCCGGTGGGTGGCCAGGGTTACTACGGCAAGTGCAACGGCGGGACCGCGCCGTTCAACGGCGACTCGCTGGTCGGCCGGCCGTTCGCGGGCAAGACCGGTACCACCGACAACACCGCCACCGCGACGTTCGTCGGGTTCACCCCGCAGTTCGCCGCCGCGGCCATCGCGGCGGATCCGGATCGTCCCACCAGAGTCGTCGGTAACGCCTACGCGGACATGGTCGACTACGCCGTGGCGAAGACCATCCGGGACGCCTCGTCCGGGCTGCCGGTGAAAAACTTCGGCAAGCCGTCGCAGGGCGTCGCGTACGGCGTGAAGGTCGCGATCCCGGACGTCACCTGCAACTCGGTCACCCAGGCGAAGTCGAAGCTCACCAAGGCCGGCTTCAAGCCGTACGTGGTGACTGGCCAGGTCGGTTCCCGGTGCGGTGCCGGCACGGTAGCGTTCACCGATCCGCGCGGCACCGGAAACAAGGGCGGGCCGGTGTCGATCTACGTGAGCAACGGACGGCCGGAAACCTCGCGTTCACCCAAGCCGCCCAACAAGCCCAAACCGCCAGGTGGTGGAGGCGGGGGTGGCCCCGGGCCACCGGAATGCCACGAGTTCTTCTGCCCACCACCGAGGTAGCACCTTCGCGCCAAGGGCGCCGGCCATCGCGGCCGGCGCCCCCTTTTTTTCTTAGGTCACATGCCGAGCTGGCGGCGTACCTCGGCCGCGACCCGGCCACCCTCGGCCCGACCCGCCACCGCCGTCTGCGCCGCCTTCATCGCCGGCCCCATCTGCTTCATGCTGAACTCGCCGCCGGCGAGCGCGCCGCGGACCAGCTCGGCCAGCTCCTCGTCACTGAGCTGAGCCGGAAGGTACGTCTCCAGCACCTTCTCCTCAGCGGACTCCCGAGCGGCCTGCTCGGTGCGTCCGGCCGCGCCAAAGGCTTCCGCGGCTTCCCGCCGCTTCTTGGACTCCTTGGTCAGCACGGCCAGCACCTCGTCGTCGGACAACTCGCGGGCCTGCTTGCCGGAGACCTCGGCGGTACGCACGGCGGTCAGCGCGAGCCGCAGCGTCGACGTGACCAGCTCGTTGCGTTCCTTCATCGCCGCGTGCAGGTCGGCTTCCAGCCGGCTCTTGAGGGTCGGCGACTGCGATCGGGGGTCCGACGTGTCCGCCGGGTTGGTGGGTGGGCTCATAGTCGGGAAACTACTCTGGGCCGCATGGGCGTACGCACCGCACTGAAGATCACCGGTGGACTGGCAGTCGCCGGGCTGGCCACTCTCGGGTACGCGGCGCTGTACGAGCGCACCCGGTACACCCTGCGCCGGTTCGACGTACCGGTGCTGGCCCCCGATGCCGAGCCGCTGCGGGTACTGCAGATCTCCGACCTGCACATGACGCCCGGCCAGCGCGGAAAGCAGGGATGGGTGGCCGGGCTGGCCGCACTCGACCCCGACCTGGTACTCCTGACCGGCGACAACCTGGCCCATCCGGACGCGGTACCGACCGTGCTCCAGGCCCTGCGGCCGCTGCTGGACAACTACCCTGGCGCGTTCGTGTTCGGCTCGAACGACTACTGGGGCCCGGTGCTGAAGAACCCGTTCACGTACTTCAACCCGAACCGGCCGCTCCTGCGCGGGGTCGACCTGCCCTGGCGGGACCTGCGTGACGAGCTGCTGGCCGGCGGCTGGCTCGACCTCAACAACGCGCGTACCACCATCAAGGCCGGTGGCCGGGTCATCGAGCTGGGCGGCCTGGACGACCCGCACATCGACGCCGACGACTACGACTCGATCGCGGGTCCGGTTGACGCGTCGGTGGACGCGCACATCGGGGTGGTCCACTCCCCCGAGCCCCGCGCGTTGGACCGGTTCGTCGCGGACGGCTTCGAGCTGATGGTGGCCGGTCACACGCACGGCGGGCAGGTGTGCGTCCCCGGGTACGGCGCGCTGGTCACCAACTGCGAACTGGACCGTGGCCGGGCCAAGGGCCTGCACCGGTACGAGGGTGCCTGGCTGCACGTCTCCGCAGGTCTCGGTACCAGCCCGTACGCCCCCGTACGGTTCGCCTGCCCGCCCGAGGCGAGCGTGTTGACGCTGGTGCCACGCGCCTGACACCGCACAGTGGGTACCGTTTCGCGGGTGCTGTCCGGGGTCCGCTAGTATTGCCTCGCGACATCGGGGTGTGGCGCAGCTTGGTAGCGTGCTTCGTTCGGGACGAAGAGGTCGCAGGTTCAAATCCTGTCACCCCGACCAATCTGAGGCTCTGACCAGCGGAAACGTTGGTGAGAGCCTCAGTTTCTTGGTCGGCGGCCTGGGGCCGCTCCCGAAACCCCTGTCCGCGGCTCAGGCACCGGCGATCGGACCGGCCGCGGGGTCCTCGCTTCCATACTCTTCCCAGGCCTGGCTCTGCCTCACGCAACAGATCCGTCTGCGTCATGTCCGCACGGAGACGATGAACGATCTTCTGTCGTTGCTGTCGCCTTTGGCCGGTCTTCCCGAAGAACTCTTCGCTCGGCCCGCCCTATACGCAGGAATGCCGCGACGATGGAGTCGCTCGACTCCGAGTATCCGCGAACCCTTGAGGAGCCTTCTCGGACGTCGATCAGCGTGTGCCAGGCCCGCAGTTCCTTCTCGTCCAGAACGCCGTTCCAACGGGCAAGTCGGGCGAGGTGGTCCGTTGCGCCGTCCTGCCGTGACGCGCTGGTCGGACCCACGACGGACCTGGACCGGAGCGCCGCCGCGAGTGAGTCGAGCGTGGTACTTGCCGCTAGTGCGAGACGTGCACGCCTTCGCGCCTGTACCGATGGCCATAGTTGGCGCGCCTCGTCGATGACGACCGACAGGCAGGCGACGCCGGCGATAACGAGAAACGCTGCGGCGACCTGCCCGCCGCCTCCGCCGCCAGCTAACGCATAGCCAACGGCGGCGGGCAGTAAGAGCGCAGGCACGAGATTGCGGGTTATACGCGCGCGTGAAAGGAACGGCGGAGAAGCCTTGTCGATGGCGTCGGACGCGACAACGGAGTACGGGTGCTCTGCGCGCCGGCGCGGCCGTCCTCCCTGGTCGGCGGTGCGATGAGTAGGCATCGAGGCGGTCACAATCGAGTCCTCTTCCTTATCGCAGCGCGGATGGCGTGGACTCGATGGTTGTGTGGCGCTCGCGCGACACAACCACCGACGTCATTATCCGCGCCGAATCAGGCTGGTGACCATCCCTACCAACATCATCCCGAGGCCGACGGCGGCGCCGGCCATGCCCAGCGACGGGACTGCGCCTCCGACTCCCTGGAGCGAACTGGCGGCGATGAGCGCGCCGCTGCTGAACAGCGAGCCTGCGATCCAGGCTCGCTTCGTCGACGTGCCAGCCGACTGCACCCTCTTCGCGACGCTCCGCTCGTACGCCACGATCGCCTGTCGTACATGCTGCCTGTTGTGGACTCCGTCCTCCCGCCCCTGCCGGTACAACTCTTCCTCGAGGTCACGGCGGGCGGCCGCCAGGTAGGAATGCCACTCCTTGCGTGCTTCGTCGCTCATGGCGGGCTCGTCAGGTCCCGGTTGCTGCTGCGCCGCGGCCATGGCCACTCCTTGAGGGATGCCGGCGCCTGCGGGACCGCGGGCGCTGAAGCCAGGCTACGAGGGATGCGCCTGCGGGACCGCGGGCGCTGAAGCCAGGCCACCCCGAAATCCGCGATCTGCAAAAAGCAGAATGCCTGAGTCTGGTTGGCGTGACTGCTCCGGAGACACCGGAGCCGCGAGTGCAGAGCGCTGACGGCTGATCAGCTCGGGCGGCCTGGAGAGATCGGACCATCTGCCGCAGATTGACGACAGCCAACTGGATGCGGCGGAGTGCCTGGAAGTGGTTGGATAGCACTAGTTGCCGAGGGCCGCTAGCTCTACGGCGGGCCCGTGGCGAGGAGGACACCGTGACTGAGTTGAGCCCGGAGACGATGCGGCTGCTGCTACGCAACGCGCTGCGGCAAGCCCGTAAGGACGCAAAGGTCGAGCCCGCGGCCGTGACGGCTCCGCTCGGCTGGAGTGTCAGCAAGTTGATCAGGATCGAACAGGGAGCGGTGTCTGTCGGGCTGCCGGACCTGCGGGCGCTGATGGATGCCTACGGAATTGAGGATCAAGAGCGTCGGACCGAGTTGGAGCTTTGGGCGCGGGGGTCAAAACGCCGTACCCATCCCGTGAGAGAGGGAGTCGTGACGGATGCGGCGGTCATGCTCTTCGGGACCGAGTCGGACGCTGAGACCATCTCGAAGTATGCCCCGAGCTTTCTCCCCGGGTTGATGCAGACGGAGGAATATGCGCGGGCGCTGCTGACCGGCCTCGGGAAGGCCGACAGGTCGAAAATCGAGGAAATTGTCAAGATCAGAATGGAGCGCCAGGACCTGCTTCAGCGCAAGAAGCGACCCCGCCTGAGGTACGTGATTGGAGAGACAGCGCTACTCCGAGCAATTGGCGGAAAGGCGGTTATGCGCCGACAACTGCAGCGTCTCATTGAAGAAAGCAAGGATTCTCGCAATGAGCTCCAAATCATCAAGCTGTCAGCTGGTGCGCACCCGAGAATGTCGACGGCCTTCACCGTTCTCGAGTTCGAGGTGGGTGAGCTGAACAGCATTCTGTATCTGGAAGACGCCGAAAGTGACTCTATCAGCCGGGAGGCACCGGAACAGGTGGCCGACTATCTGAGCGACTTCGAGGCTATTCGCGAAATCGCAACGCCGGTTGCGGATTTCGAAGCCGAGGTTCGGGCCATCATTCAGCAACGCTTCTGACTGAAACTGCAGGCAGATCTGTTTGGATTGCGCTCGCCCACTTTGGTGCGGCTGATCGCTGAAGTCAACCTGCCAAACGCAGATTGCAGTCGGGGCACGCATGCCGTTTCGCGTAGTGCTGTAGGTGAAGGTATTGCCGGAATAGAGTACCAAGTGGCACGCTGAGGCAAGCGGGCGCAATCTCTCCCGCGGTGAGCGTTGCAAGAGGGGGACGTCATGGCCGAGGCGTGGAAGCGTGGCTCTTTCTGCGGTGGCGACGATTGCGTTGAGTGGCAAATCGGGGCGGATCAGGTCCGGGTCCGGGATTCAAAGAATCCTTCCGGTTCTCAGCTTGTACTGACCCACGGAGAGTGGCGCTCTTTCCTACTGTCGGTCAAAGCCGGCGAGGCGGATACCGAACCAGACGGATCCAATTCGAGGTAGTGGCGGCAATCCTCGGCGTCGCCGAGTGCCCCCGGCACGATTACTTACGGAAGTCACCTCCCGATTGCCACGAAAGCTGCGCCAATCGATGAAGACGCGCGGGTAAAGCCCCGCTCAGCGTTTGCGCTGGTGATGGCGGTACTCACAGGGGTCGGAATCGATGACGTGGCGCCAGGTCGATGTCGTCCAGGCTGAGTAGCACGGTCGTCCTCGTCGTTGCGGCGCTCACCCCAGAGCGCCCCAGAGCGAGCGGCTAGCCCAGTACCGTCGCGCGTACCGACGCCCACTTGAGCGAGTCCCGGATACCGTCTTCGATGGAGAGCTCAGGTCGCCAATCGAGCAACTCGGCCGCCAGACTGCTGCGGGTGTACGCACCGACCACGTCACCGGAACGGCGCGGCAGCTCGACAACCGGAAGCGGCTTGCCGATCACGGCTTCGAATGCGGTCACCAGTTCCCGCACGGTCGTGCCGGTACCGGTGCCGAGGTTGATGGCGAGACTGCTCCGGTCACCAGGAGGCAACAACTCGTCGAACCGGTTCAACGCGGCCACGTGCGCCTGCGCGAGATCCCACACGTGGACGTAATCCCGGATTCCCGTACCGTCCCGGGTCGAGTAATCGGTGCCGGTGATCGGGAAGGGCTCGCCCGACTGGTACGCCATGATGATTTTTCCGAGTGCGTGGCTCGGCACCGGCACCTGCAGGCCGGTACGAAGCTTCGGGTCGGCGCCGATCGGATTGAAGTACCGCAGCGACAGCACCCGCAGATCGTGCGCGGCCGAGATGTCGACGAGCATCTGCTCCACGACCGCTTTGGTCCTGGCGTACGGGCTGGCCGGTTCGATCCCGGACTGCTCGTCGACGGCGTGATCGGGACCGGGCCGATAGAACGAGCCGGACGAGCTGAAGATCAGCCGCGGACACCCGTGGTCGACCAGTGAGGAAACGAACTCCAGGGTCTTCGCGACATTTTCGCGGTAGTAGTGGATCGGGCGCGAAACCGAATCCGGTACGACGATCAGCGCCGCGCAATGGACGGCCGCGACGATGTCGGGGTGCTCCTGGAAGATTCTGCCGAGAAGTGCGCTGTCGGCGATGTCGCCTTCGTAGAAGGTTCGTCCGGCGGTGAACTCCCTGCGGCCGGTGACCAGGTTGTCGAGGATCACCGGGGTGATTCCGACATCCAGACAAGCGGACGCGATCGTACTTCCGATGAAGCCGGCGCCTCCGGCGATCAGAACCTTCAACAGAGCGACCTCTCCCGCTAACGAACGAGCCGTGACCGTCCCGCCACCGCATACGTCGCCATCGCTGGCCGAGGGTGCCGCGGGCGGACCGTCCGCGACAGGCCCCGGGGCCTCCTCGCGATGATCGGCGCGACACACGCTACACGGTGATTGTGGCTGTCGGCCCCACCGCGCAGCCCCGCTGACCTCGTCAATCCGGACTCCGACAACAACGCCTCCGAGCGCCCGACACCGGGGACAACGAGGCGCTCAGTGCGAGTCGCGGGCCACCCGGTCGCCGCTCGAACCGACGAGAAAGTCCAGGTCGGCACCGGTGTCCGCACCCATGACCGTGTCCACGTACAGCCGTTCCCAGCCCCGTTGCGGTCGGGCCACCGCGTCGAGCAGCGCCGGCGAGGGTGGCCGGTTGTCCAACTCCTCCTGCGGTACGTCCACGTCGAGCCGGCGCTCCGCCACGTCGAGCGTGATCCAGTCTCCGGTCCGTACCCGATCGAGGGGTCCGCCGGCAGCCGCCTCGGGGGCGACGTGCAGAACGACCGTGCCGTAGGCGGTGCCGCTCATCCGCCCGTCGCAGACCCGGACCATGTCGCGTACGCCGCGCTGGAGCAGCTTCGTCGGCAGCGGCATGTTCGACACCTCGGGCATGCCCGGGTAGCCGCGCGGGCCACAGCCGCGCAGCACCAGTACGGAATCCGCGTCCACGTCCAGGTCGGGATCGTCGAGCCGGGCGTGCAGGTCCTCGACCGAGTCGAATACGACGGCTCGACCCCGGTGCCGCAGCAGCTCCGGCGACGCGGCGGCCGGTTTGATGATCGCGCCACTGGGAGCCAGGTTGCCGTAGAGCACCGCGATCCCGGCGTTCGGCTGGAGCGGGGCGTCCCGGGTACGGATCACCTCGGCGTCCCAGATCTGCGCGTCGACCAGGTACGACACGAGCGGCTCCCCGGTCACGGTGAGCGCGTCCGCGTCGAGAAGGTCGACCACCTCCCGCAGTACGGCGGCCAGTCCGCCGGCGCGGTGCAGGTCCTCCATCAGGTACCGGCCGGCCGGTTGCAGGTCGACCAGCAGCGGTACCTCGGCGGCGATCCGGTCGAAGTCGTCGAGGGTGAGCGGCACACCCAGCCGGCCGGCGATCGCGAGCAGGTGGACGACCGCGTTGGTGGATCCGCCCAGCGCGGCCAGCGCGACGATCGCGTTGTGGAACGAGCCGGTCGTCACCAACTGGCTCGGCCGGCGATCGGCGGCGACCATGTCCACGATCAGCCGACCGGTCTCGTGCGCCTGCGCGAGCAGCCGACTGTCGGGGGCGGGCAGCCCGGCGGTACCCGGGACGGTGGTTCCGAGCGCCTCGGCGAGCAGGCCCATGGTCGACGCGGTACCCATCGTGTTGCAGTGCCCACGACTGCGGATCATCGACGACTCCGAGTCGAGGAACGCCTGCTTGGACAGGGTGCCGGCGCGCACCTCCTCGGACAGCCGCCACACGTCGGTACCGCAGCCGAGCGGCGTACCGCGGAAGGTTCCGGTCAGCATCGGCCCGCCGGGTACCACCACCGCCGGCAGGTCCACCGAGGCGGCCGCCATGAGCAGCGCCGGGATGGTCTTGTCGCAGCCGCCGAGCAGGACGACCCCGTCGACCGGATTGGCGCGCAGCATCTCCTCGGTCGCCATCGCGGCCATGTTGCGCCAGAGCATCGCGGTCGGGCGTACCTGCGTCTCGCCGATCGACACCACCGGAAGGTTGAACGGGACCCCGCCGGCCTCCCAGATCCCCTGCTTGACGTGCTCGGCCACCTCGTTCAGGTGGCTGTTGCACGGCGTGAGGTCCGACGCGGTATTGGCGATCGCGATCTGTGGCCGCCCCTTGAACGAGGAGTTGGGCAACCCGCGCCGCATCCACGCGCGGTGGATGTAGGAGTTGCGACCCTGGCCCGCGTACCAGGCGGCGCTGCGCAGTCGGCTCATCACAGCCTGCCTCAGGTTAATGTTCGCTGATCCACTATCGGACGGGCCCGGCATCCGCGCCAGCGAACCGAGGTGACCCATGCGCGCCTTCGTCATCACCGGACCCGGCCAGGCCGAGGTCCAGCAGGTCGCGGCACCCGAACCCGGCCCCGACGACGTGGTGGTCACCGTGGAGCGGGCCGGCGTCTGCGGTACCGACGCCGAGTTCTTCACCGGCGACATGGCCTACCTGCACACCGGCCAGGCCACGTACCCGATCCGCATCGGGCACGAATGGTGTGGCGTGGTGAGCGAGGTCGGCGCCGGCGTGGACCCGGGCTGGCTCGGCCGGCGGGTCACCGGCGACACCATGCTGGGCTGCGGCCACTGCCGCAGGTGTACCTCCCGACGGCAGCACCTGTGCGCCGACCGGTACGAGATCGGCATCCGCAACGGTTGGCCCGGAGCGCTGGCCGAGCGACTCCCGGTGCCGGTACGGGCCCTGCACCCGCTGCCCGACACGGTCGACCCGACGCTCGGCGCGCTGGTCGAGCCCGGCGGCAACGCGCTCCGGGCGGTACACGCGACTGGTCTGTCTCCCGGCGAACGCCTGCTGGTGCTCGGCCCCGGCACGATCGGCCTGCTGGTGGCTCAGTTCGCGGCCGCGCAGGGCGCCGAAGTACATCTGCTCGGCCGGCCGGGGTCATCGGTGGACTTCGCCCGTTCGGTCGGCTTCGACCGTGCCTGGACCACCGACACCCTGCCTGACCTGCGTTTCGACGCCGTGGTCGACGCCTCCAACGCGGCTGCACTGCCGGCGCTCGCGCTCGAGTTGGTCGAGCCGGGACGCCGGGTCGTCTACGTCGGACTCGCCGGCGAGCCGAGCCTGGTCGACACCCGCACGATCGCGTTGAAGGACGTCACCGCCGTCGGCGTCCTCAGCGCCTCGGGTGGTTTGGCCGGGACCATCGAGTTGTACGCCGCGGGCGCCGTGAACCCGCGACCACTCGTCGCCGCGACCGTCGGGTTGGACGACGCCGCGGCCGTGCTGGCCGGCTCCCGGCCGGCCGAGTGGGGGCACGCGCCGAAGGTGCACATCGATCCGCGCGGATAGGGAGTACGAGATGGCCGACTTCGACGGGCTGGTCGTCGCGGTGACCGGTGGAGCCAGCGGGATCGGCGCCGCGACCGTGGCGACGCTGCGCGACCGCGGCGCCTCGGTGGCGAGCCTCGACCTCGCTGGTGAGCTGGACATCCACTGCGATGTGGCCGATAGCGCCTCGGTGGACGCGGCCGTCGCGACGCTCCTCGACCGGTACGGGCGGCTCGATGTGCTCGTGAACAACGCCGGCATCGGCGCGACCGGTGACGTGACCGCGAACGCCGACGACGAGTGGCTGCACCTGCTGAACGTGAACGTGGTCGGGATCGCCCGGATGTCCCGGGCCGCGCTGCCGCACCTGCGGCAGTCACCGAACGCCGCGATCGTCAACACCTGCTCGGTCGTCGCGCAGGTCGGAGTGCCGCAACGTGCCCTGTACGCGGCGAGCAAAGGAGCCGTCGCCGCGCTGACCCTCGCGATGGCAGCCGACCATGTACCCGAGGGAGTTCGGGTGAACGCCGTGGTCCCCGGTACCGCCGACACGCCCTGGGTGGCCCGGCTGCTGTCCGCGGCGGACGACCCCGCGGCCGCGGCTGCCGCGCTACGGGCCAGGCAGCCGATCGGGCGACTCGTTACGGCGGAGGAAGTCGCGCACGCCATCGCGTACCTGGCGAGCCCACTGTCCGGGTCGACCACCGGTACGTTGCTCGCCGTCGATGGCGGCATGACCAACCTGCGCCTACCTGCCGAACGGTAGGGATCAGCACCTGCTTATCACGAAGACCTCTATGGAATGCTCCGCTGCTCAGCATGGTGCTCTGGGCCGGAGTCGCGAAGGGCGCGGGCGGCACGCTCGATGTCTTCACGTTGTGCCGCGGACAGCTTCCCTTCGGCCCGCATCGCCTCCGCGAAGGCGGCATCCAACGCCTCACCGTGCCAGGGGTGGTCGGCTGCCTCCCTTAGCGTCGATTCGCCGCGCAGGACCATGCGGGTCATCGAGCCGAGCGGGTCTTCCGCATCCCGGGTAGCGGCAAGTTTGGCCAGCACCGCGCGGGCCAGCGGTTCCCGGGCGAGGTCCCCGGAGTTCGTCATGAGATGCCTTCCGCCGTCGTCGGACAGAGCCGGTTTGGAGAGGATCAAAGCGTGCTCGACAAGGCACCGAGTGCTTCGTTGCATACGAAACTCGCGAGCGCGATTCCGATGCGTCCCCACGGAACGCGGTCGGACCGTTCGGCACACACCAACAGGCTGGCCGCGACACCGACCGCCTGGACGAGACAAACGGCAATGAGCAGAACGCGCTGGATCGGGCTCCGCGATGACCAGACGGTAACGGTGCCGAAGACCAGGATGAACAGGGCAACAAGGGTCAGCACTGTCAGCGGGAACGCGATGCGCCAACGCCACGTGGTCCACCCGGTCATCAATGCGGGCTCCTTCTCGACGATTCCGGGGAACACGGGGGTCCCCCATCGGAGACGACATCACTTGAGTTTGGATGATTGACCATAGGTGCACCCCGGTCGTGAATGGAGGGGTGCTGGTAAGGCGTGAGAGCTGGTGTAGCACCGCCGCGACCCGCACCAGCCTGGACCGTGTGGATAGCCGCGGCAATTCCATTGATGGCAAGCTGCGTCTTGCTGTAGTAAGCAGAAATCTTGTTGTACAGCTCGAATGCTTGCCAGCCGTAGTAGGCGGCGACGCTGTAACCAACGACGGGGCCTATAACGGTTTCGATTGTTGCGGTGCCAGCAGCAGCGGAGATGCTGACCATGATGAGCTTGTCGATGAGTGTGCTGATCAGGTCCGTTGCGACAGCGTGGAGCTCCTGCACCGACTGAGCGGCATCCATATAGAGCCGGAAGTATTCGTTAGCGATCGGTCCAAGGTCCATGACGGCATTGCCGAGGGCAAGCTGGAACTCCTGCTCGGCTTCAGCGGCGTTGCCACGCCACACGCTGGATACATCCGCCGCGCCCGCGACGAGGTTGCGGCCAGTATCAGCGGCCGCGCTACCGATCCTGCTCCAGGCCGCGGCGCACCACTGGAAAGCCGACCAGTCCCCGGTGAAGGAAGTTCCCCAGTGCTCGAACGGATCGTGACCGAACAACTTGACACTGGTCTCCCGCAGCCATGCGGTCGGACTCAGCAGGTCGGTCATCGGGTCGATCTGGTAAGGCTCCGCACCGGTGACATGCTCGGGCACCCCAAGATGTCGGGTCGGTTCGCCCACGTCGGCGAACAGAGATCTCGACAGGCGCAGATCGGGCCGCGGCTGGTTCAGATCAGCGCGCAGGCCGGCGGCGTCCTCGGCACCGGGATAAGCGCTATCAAGGCGCTCCGCAGAAGCCAGGTCGCTCCGTTGGTAGCCGAGCTGCGCCTTTTCAATCTCCTCGCCGGCGGACTGCGATATCTCACCGAGCCGCCGCAACGCGTCGGTCATCTGTCCGTACGCGGCGGCATGCGGACCGACGAAGTGAAAGAGAAACCCCTGGTCCGGGAAGGACAGATCGCAGTACTTCCGCGTGTACTCGAGAGTGTCCTGCGCATCGCCGCCGGCGCGTACGAACTGGTTGTGCAATCCGTTCAACCCGGCTGGGTCCACAAAGAAGTCGTTCACGTCTCCCCCGAAGCCGACCGGCAACCCCCGTACGGATCGACTCCGGAAAGGTACACCAGTAACGATTAGTGACAGAAGCGGCCAGGGCCTCACCGCACCACTCACCGGAGTCGACGGCAGTCTCACGAACGTGCGCCTCGTACCCCGGAGTACCGCTGGACTTTGGCGTTGATCGCACAACGCCGGGACCCCGCCCGGCGTACCGAGCGGGGTCCCGACGTACCGGACGGGTCGCGGTCAGTCGCGCTTGCGGGTGATGTCCGAGGCGTCGTCACCGGAGCCGCCGACGTACCGCATCGGGTCGCCGGAACCCAGCTCCTTGACGCCGGCCGAGTCCAGCGCCCCGATCGCCATGGTGCGGCGTACCGCGGAGAAGGTCAGTACATGCGCGAGCACCCCGCCGACGGAGAAGGTCTGCGGCGGCTCGCAGGTGGCGTCGACGAACGTGTCGCCGGCTCGTCCCGATTCGATCGGGGCGACGACCAGTTCCCGGAACCGGGGCGCGACGGCGTCCAGCCGGGTACGCATGCCGGTCAGCGAGCCGTCGCCGGCCGGCGGCATGCCAGAGCCGCCTTCGAGGGCGCGTACCCACATCTCCAACTGGCTGACCAGCCGGTCGGTGAGCCGGCGCAGCGTCGGCTCCTCGTCGATCCCCTCGACCGACAGCTCGATGGGCCGGTCCAGCACCTCCTCCGGTACCTGCCCGCACTTGTCGATGATCTCGCTGGAGAGCCAGAGGTGGTGGTCGAGCATCTTGACCAGGACGTCCATGCCGGTGCTCCTCACTGTGGCCGGCAGCCGCAGGCCACCGGGTGGGAAGAAGTGGATTCCGCTCGGACTGGACAGCTCATGTGCCGTACGCCCGCTGCCGCGGTAGCTCGACGGCGCCACCCCGAACGCCCGCGCGAAAGCCCGGGAGAACGCTTCCGGCGATCCGTACCCGGCCGACCAGGCAGCATCGGTCACGGAGGTACCGCCGGACAGCAGGTGCGCGGCCCGTTCGAGCAGCAGCCGGCGACGGAACATGCCGGGAGGTTCACCCACCGCCGCGGCTACCAACCGGTCGAAGTGGAACCGGGACAGGTAGGCGCGGCCGGCGAGTTCCTCCCCGGACAGCTCGGGCTCGTCGAGACTCTCCTCGACGAGTTCGAGAATCTGCCGCAGCCGGTCCGTACCGTTCATGGCCTCATCGTCTCCGGCAGCGCCCGGCGCCCGCCTGATCCTGCTTGCGGAGCCGCGCGCTGATCCTGCTCGCGGAACCGCGCGATCCGCGCCACGGTCCCTTTTGTGCCGAGGTGCTGCGTATATGCCCCCTGATCTGCGAGGCTGCCACCATGGACCAGCACGAGTACCTGATTCAGCCAGGAAACGGCGCGGGCTGGATCTCCGTACCCGTCGACGATCTGGCCCGGATCATGGCGCCGTGCGGCTGGGAGGCGACCCCGGCGTCCGGCCGGGGCAACCGGCAGGTCCGCGTCGGCGCCACCGAGCTGTCGCTCACCGCCGAGCCGAGTTGCTGGCAGGTCAGCATCCCCGGCCCGGTGGAGCCGAGCCGCGCGGACGGCCTGGTCCGCACGATGGCGGACCAGCTCTCCCGGTACAGCGGCGAGCCGGTGACCTGGACCCGGGTGCCGGACCAGCGCTAGCGCAGTACCGCGACGGCGACCGGTACGACCGCCTTCACCGCGCCTCGGCCGGCTCTCGCGGCTGCGCGCGCTTCGGTCCCGATTCCGGCCCTCGGCCAGGTCCCCGTTCAGGTGGTCGTTCGGGTTTTCGCTCCGGTTTTCCTTCCGCGCCCGGTGGACGTTTCGACGGGTCGGTCTCGTCCTCGTCCGGCTTGTCGTCCATCTGCTTCCAGACGCGGTACCGCCACACCGGAGTGGTCGTGGCGAGGAAGTACACCGCGGCGGCCAGCAGCAACCCGCCGGTGAGGTCGAGCGTCTGTACCGCCCACGCGCCGACCAGGCCACCGACCGGGATACCGCCGTACGCGACCGCGCCGGTCAGCCCGAACACGCGCGCCTGCAGGTGCGACGGGACCCGCTCGTACAGCAGGGCACCCACGGTCGGGTTCACCGACGACATCGCGATCCCGGCCACGAAGAACACGGTCATCACGACCGCCAGGTGGTGGTTTACCGCCAGGATGAGGAACCGTGGCGCACCGCCGATGAAGTACCCGATGACGATCGTGGTGTACCGGGGCAGCCGCGGCCCGAGCCAGCTGAACATCACGTTGCCGGCGATCGCGCCGAGCGAGAACGACGCCCCGATGAAGCCGAGCGCGACCGGTGAGTGCAGCACGTCGCGTACCCACAGCGGGATGAACACCACCGCGGTGGCCTGGTTGAACAGGTTGGTGACGAAGAACATCGTCACCATGCCGAAGAGCAGCTGATCCTTGCGTACGTGCTGGAATCCGGCGCGCAGGGCCACGAAGTACGGCTCCTTCGCCGGCACCGACTCCTTCTCCGCCGCGCCGTCCTTCTTCGCAGTGCCGTCCTTCGCGGCAGCGGGGGCGGCCAGGCTGATCGACGCCGGTACGACGGCGGCAACGATCAGACCGCACAGCGCGAACGTGGCCGCGTCGAACCACACCGCGCCGGCCGCGCCGAGCCACGCGACGATCACGCCGCCGACCGCCGCGCCGAGCAGCTGAGCGGTGCGGCTCAGGCCGTCGAAAATCGAGGTGACCCGCATCATCGGCGTACCGGCGAGGTCGGCCATCGGTTTGAGGAGTACGTGTTTGGCCCGGTCACCGACTCCGCGCAGGGTGCCGACCATGGCGACCATCACGATCAGCGGGCCCAGTCCGAGTCGGTAGCCGGCCGCCACCGCCACCATTCCGATCGCGCTGCCAACGTCGGTCACGATCGACACCCGGCGCACGCCGTACTTGTCCGCGAGCGGGGTACCGAGGACTCCGGCGATGACGAAGGCCCCGGTTTCCGCGCCGGCGACCAGTCCCATCCGGGCCGGGCTGCCGGTCGTCACCAGCACCAGCCAGGGGATCGCGAGGAACGACATCCGGGTACCGATGGTGGACACGGCCTCCGCGATTAGCAGGCCGATCAGGCCGGTACGCCGCTTCCCGGTGGCCTCGGCCGCGACCGCGGTGGTCGGTGGGGTCTGTTGCCCGGCTGACCCGTGCGACGCCGCCGCGGGCTGCTGGAGCCGCGCCGAGCTGCCGTTGGTCGGCCCGACCGAGGGACGCGGCCGTGGCGACGGCCGGGGGCGTGGCGATGGCCGGCCGCGCGGCGACGGGCTCGGCCGGGGCGACGGTCGGGGCCGTGGGGACGGGCGCGGACGGGGCGACGGGCGAGTCGCCTGCAGCACCCCGCCCAGGTCGATCGTGGGGGGCTCCGGCGCGGGGAACGGGAAGCCGCGACCCAGGTCGATCGTCGGCTCGACCTCGTCCACCCTCGAACTGGCCGTTGACCAGGGGTCCGACTGGGCCGGCACCCGACGGGTCGGGAGCGGCCCGGTGAACGACGGGAGCGGCCCGGCCGGCGACCACACCCCGGCCCCGCGCAGCGGCCGCGGCTCGTCGTACTGGACCGGCTCGGCATAGCGGACCGGCTCGGCGTACTGGACGGGCTCGGGCCGCGACCGGACCGGTTCCGCGTACTGGACGGGCTCGGGCCGCGACCGGACCGGTTCCGCGTACTGGACGGGCTCGGGCCGCGACCGGACCGGTTCCGCATAGCGGATCGGCTCGGTGCGCTCATCCGGCTCGGCATAGCGGATCGGCCCGGTGCGCTCATCCGGCTCGGCGTGAGCCGGTTCCCCGTAGTGAGCCGGTTCCCCGTAGTGAACCGGTTCCCCGTAGCGAGCCGGTTCCCCGTAGTGAACCGGGTCTTCGTAGTGAACCGACTCCGTGTACTCGATCCGCTCGACGTACTCGATCCGCTCGGCGTACTCGACCGACTCGCCGTAGTGACCGGGCTCGGCGTAGACCGGCTCCGCGTAGTCGTCCGGCTCGGCGTAGCGGATCGGCTCGGTGCGCTCGTCCGGCTCGGCGTACCGGATCAATTCGGTCCGGTCATCCGGCTCGGCATAGTCGTCCGGCTCGGCGTAGCGGATCGGCTCGTCGTAGACCGGCTCAGGCGGTGGCGGCTGCACCGGAGGTGGCTGCACGGGTGCGGGACGCGACGGGATCGGCGCTACGTCCGAGGGTGCCGGGACGGTACGCCTGGGCAGCGGGCTCGGCCGCGAGGAAGCCGGCCGCGGCGGCGGATCCGGCGCGGGCCGGGGGGCGCGATCCACAGCGGAACCCTCCCGGCGGGACATGATGGAGCGGCCGCATATCGCTCGCCCTATTGGCGACGGCCGATGTCCAGCACCATACCTGCGGGTTCGTGACCGAGCCAGCGTCGCCGACCGGTCCCGACCGCATTCACGGCGCACAATCCCTATTGCGTGCTATCGCACACTATCGCGCCCTATCACGGCCTTCGCCCCGGACCGGTGTGGTGATCCACCTTTCGACTTCGCCACGGTACTGTGACAGATCACGAAAGACGTATGGACAGCACGGGCGATCAATGGGTAGATGGTGCCGATTGGCATCACCCCGACCCCCTCCCGGAATCACCCCGGGCGCAATCGTGAGCGATGCTCTCCGGTGCCGTGGGTGCCACCGGCGGGACGGTTCCGCGGCGGTACGCCGGGCCGGGCGACCGGGGCACTGAAGTGACAACCGGGCTGGTCAGAGGGCCCGAGCTACCTGGGCTATCACGAGCCCGCTGGTCGCGCGAGAGAAAAGAGGCAGCGGTGCTACGCGCGTTCTTCGGTCACCACAAGGCGGCGACCACCTGGATCCGGAGCATTCTCCGTGACGCGTCGATCGCGCTCGGACTCGACATGCAGGTGATCAATACGCCTGATGATTGGGCCGGCTACTCCTGCCTTGGTGATTGGGTACGCGCGAAATCACCGGACGTGATCGTGTTGCCGAATGCGACGATCGAGGACGTCAAGACGCTGCCCGAAATGCGCGGTTTCCACGTTACCCGCGACCCACGCGACGTAATTGTGTCGGGTTATTTCAGTCACCGGAACAGTCACGAGGAGAGTTTCGACGGACTGGTCTGGACCGAGCTGCCGCCACACCGTAAGGCGCTCCAGGAACTGGACAAGGAGGCCGGCCTGCTGGCCGAGATCGAGTTCAGCGGTCAGCACCTGGACAAGATGTCGGCCTGGAGCTACGACCTGCCCGGCGTACTCGAGTTCAAGATGGAAGACATGATCGCCGATCCGCTGCCGCACTGGCGCCGGATCCTCGGCCACTTCGAGCTGGACAGCACCGAGAAGCGGTGGGACGAAGCGGTACGCATGGCGATGGTGAACTGGAACCTCGCCCCCCGCCGCGGCACCGCGCGGATCGCCGGCAAGCTGCGGCGGTTCCTGCCGCCGGTACCGATGCACCGGCTGCCCGTGTCGTACCTGCCGTGGACGCTGGACCGGTACTCGTTCAGCAACCTCACCGGCGGACGGCCGCCCGGCCAGGAGGATCCCGGGCACCACTTCCGTCGCGGGGTCGCCGGCGACTGGCGCAACCACTTGAACGACAAGCACCTGGCCGCGATCCGGGCCCGGTACGGCGATCTGGTCGAACGGCTCGGGTACGACACCTGATGCGCGCGGTTCCGCTGGCCGGGCTGCTCTCCGAGGAGGGGCGGCGCGACCCGTACCCGCACTACGCCGAGCTGCACCGGCACGGGCAGGCCGCACCGATCGTGCCGGGCGAGAGCCAGTACTCCGTTGTCGTGTACGGGTACGACGCGGTCAACGAGGTACTGCGCGACCCGCGGTACCTGATGACCGACGCCGAGCAGATCGAACCGTCGCGACCGGACTGGCGCGACCATCCGGCCCTGTACACGCTGCTCAACTCGGTGTTCTTCGCCAACGGCGAGCGACACACCCGGATGCGCCGCACCTTCAACCAGGTGTTCACGGCGCGTCGGGTGGCCGCGTTGCGGCCGGCGATGGCACGGCTGGCCGACGAGCTGCTCGACCGGCTGGCCGAGCTCGGCGCCAGCGGTACCCCGGTCGAGTTCATGGCCGAGTTCGCGTTCCCGTTCCCGGCCAACGTGATCGGTGAGCTGCTCGGCGTACCGACCGAGGACCGTGCCTGGTTCCGCCCGCGGGTGCTGTCCATCGGCCGGATTCTCGAGCTTGGCGGCGGTACCGCGGAGAACATGGCCGTCGCCGACCGCGGCGCGACCGAGCTGACCGGGTACTTCGCCGAGCTCGCCGACAAGCGACGGGCCGAACCGCGCGACGACCTGATCAGCGCGCTGGTGGTCGACGACACCCAGCTGGACGAGACCGAACTGCTGGCGAACCTCATCACGCTGTTCAACGCCGGCTTCGTCACCACCACCCACCTGATGGGCAACGGGCTCGCGCTGCTGCTGGCCCGGCCACACCTGGCCGACGCGCTGCGGGAGCGGCCGGAGCTGGCCGAGCGGTACGTGGAGGAGATCCTCCGGTACGAGCCGCCGACGCACTTCGTGATCCGGCGCGCCTCCGTGGACGCGGACATCGCCGGAGTACCGGTGCCGGCCGGCTCGGCCGTACTCATCCTGCTGGGAGCGGCCAACCGCGATCCGGTCCGGTTCCCGCGACCGGACGAGTTCGACGGCGCACGCGATGACGGCCTCGCCATGGCGTTCAGCGCCGGGCCGCACTTCTGCATGGGCGCTGCGCTCAGCCGGGCGGAGGGGCAGGTCGCCCTGCCGCGCCTGCTCCGGCGGTTTCCCGCGCTGGCGCTGGCCGGTGAGCCGGTCGGTGGCCGCCAGCTCATGCTGCGCGGCTTCGACAGCATGCTCGTCACGACCGGCTGACCACAGCGACCGACCACACCGGCTGATCACCGCGGCTAACCACAGCGGCTTGACCAGACCGGCCGTCACCGCCGCGACGCCGAGGAACCGCGCCCAGCCCGGCCGGCGGCCGCTCCAAAAGAGACCGGCCCGCGTCCGCGCGGCACCGGGACCGGGGAGAGCCGCGCCACGGTCCTAATGGGATGTACTGGACGGATCCGGCCAGCACGGCGCATGCCGAGCCGGACGATCACCACGGTCGGCTACGGTTGCGCGGCCGGCCCTGACCTGACCCGGAATGCGACTGTCTGGCGCCGGTGTTGACACACGTACGGTTGACCCACGTACGTACGTAGGCAAGCGACGGCAATGAGGAGGTCGATGACCGGTGCTCGAACCCGAGGAGCTGTACGAGCTGAACGGCGACCTGCCCGACCTGGCCCGACCCGTCCTGGTACACGCGATCACCGGTTTCGTCGACGCCGGTAACGCGATCCACCTCGCCCGTGAGCACCTGCTCGCTTCCGACCACACGCGAGTGATCGCGAAGTTCGACATCGACCGGATGCTCGACTACCGGTCCCGCCGCCCGATGATGCTCTTCGTCGAGGATCACTGGGAGAGCTACGAAGATCCGCAACTGGCCCTGCACCTCGTACACGACGACTCCGGCACGCCGTTCCTGCTGCTCGCCGGCTCCGAGCCGGACCTGTACTGGGAACGCTTCATCATGGGCGTACGACAGCTCATCG
Organism: uncultured Actinomycetota bacterium; assembly: GCA_963742715.1. Classification (GTDB taxonomy): domain Bacteria; phylum Actinomycetota; class Actinomycetes; order Mycobacteriales; family Micromonosporaceae; genus CAVUMR01. The sequence continues at coordinate 829,448 of CAVUMR010000001.1, forward strand.
ACCGGCTCGGCGTACGACTCACGGTCGGGCTCAGCTCGATCCCGATGGCGGTACCGCACACCCGCCCGATCGGGGTGACCGCACACGCGACCCGACCGGACCTGATCGCCGGGTACGAGCCGTGGGTGCGCCGGGTACAGGTGCCGGGCAGCGCGAGCAACCTGTTGGAGTACCGGCTCGGCAAGCACGGGCACGACGCGCTCGGTTTCGCCGTACACGTACCGCACTACCTGGCCCAGATCGGCTACCCGGCCGCGTCCGAGCAGTTGCTGACGAACGTGTCCCGAGCCACCGGTCTGCATCTGTCCACAGACGACCTCCGGGCGGCCGCCGACGGGATGCGTTCCGACATCGACGCGCAGGTGGCACAGACCGAAGAAGCCCGTGCGCTGGTACTCGCGCTGGAGCAGCAGTACGACGCGACCACCCGGGACCGCCAGGGCGGCAGTAACCCGCTTCCGGCCGAGGGAGATCTGCCGACCGCGGACGAGCTGGGCGCCGAGCTGGAACGGTTCCTGGCCGACCACACCAAGCGCGGCGACCAGCCCAACCCCTGATCGCGTACGTCATCGAGCAACACGACCGCGGCACCGCAGCGCACCTCGGCTGCCGGTGCCGCGGTCGAGTCGTCCCGGCCACCTGGACCCCAGCGAACACCTGACCCGACAGGTTCGGCGGCCGCAGCGGATCAGCGGCCGTCGGCTCAGCGGGTCGCGGCGGCGAACTCGGCGGCGATCGACTCGGCGATCTGGGCGGTGTTGAGCGCGGCGCCCTTGCGCAGGTTGTCGCCGACCACGAAGCAGTCCAGCGCCCGCGGATCGTCCAGCGACCGGCGGATCCGACCGACCCAGGTCGGATCGGTGCCGACCGCGTCGGCCGGAGTGGGGAACTCGCCCTCGGCCGGGTCGTCGACCAGGATCACACCGGGCGCGTGCCGCAGCGTCTCCCGGGCGCCGTCGGCGGTGACCTCGGTGCCGAACACCGCGTGTACCGCGACGGAGTGCCCGGTCACCACCGGCACCCGTACACAGGTCGCGGACACCTTCAGATCCGGCAGGCCGAGAATCTTGCGGGACTCGTTGCGCAGCTTGCACTCCTCGGACGACCAGCCGCCGTCCCGCAGCGAGCCGGCCCACGGGACCACGTTCAGCGCGAGCGGTGCCGGGAACGGGCCGAGCTTGTCGCCGAGCGCCTGTCGTACGTCACCGGCGCGGGAGCCGATCGTACGGTCGCCGCCGACCTTGCCGAGCTGGTCGTGCAGCGCCTCCACGCCGGCCTGACCGGCACCGGACGCGGCCTGGTACGAGGCCAGGATCAGCTCGCGCAGGCCGTACTCCCGGTGCAGCGCGCCGACCGCCACGATCATCGACAGCGTCGTGCAGTTCGGGTTGGCGACGATGCCCTTCGCCCGGTTGCGCACCTGCTCGGGATTCACCTCGGGAACCACCAGCGGTACGTCCGGGTCCATCCGGAACGCCGCGGAGTTGTCCACCACGATCGCGCCGTGCAGGACCGCGACCGGCGCCCACTGCGCCGACACCTCGTCCGGTACGTCGAACATGGCCACGTCGACGCCGTCGAAGACCTCGGGCGTGAGCGCTTGTACCTCGACCTGCTCACCGCGCAACGTGATGAGCTTGCCGGCCGACCGCGACGAGGCGACCAACCTGATCTCGCCCCACACGTCCTTGCGGCTGGACAGCAGCTCGCACATCACCGTGCCGACCGCGCCGGTGGCCCCGACCACCGCGAGGGTCGGCCGGTCGCTGCGACTCACCGCGGTCACCGCCCGGTCCCCGCGTAGACCACCACTTCCTCCTCGCCACCGAGTTCGAACACCTCGTGCAGCGCGTTCACCGCAAGGTCGAGATCGGTGTCACGGCACACCACCGACACCCGGATTTCGGACGTGGAGATCATCTCGATGTTGACTCCGGCCTGCGCCAATGCGGCGAAAAACTTCGCCGCAACCCCCGGATGCGAACGCATCCCGGCCCCGATCAGCGAAACTTTGCCGACATGATCGTCATAGAGCAAGCCCTCAAAGCCGATCTTTTCCTTCATTTTCTGCAAAGCGGCCATCCCGGACGGTCCGTCCGACTTGGGCAGGGTGAAGGAGATATCGGTACGACCGGTGGAATGCGTCGAGACGTTCTGCACGATCATGTCGATGTTGATCTCGGCATCGGAGACCGTGCCGAACAGCATCGCCGCCTGTCCGGGCTCGTCCGGCACGCCCAGCACGGTGATCTTCGCCTCGCCGCGATCGTGCGCGACTCCGGTGATGAGTGCCTGTTCCACGGAAAGGTCCTCCATCGACCCGGACACCACGGTGCCGGGTTTGGACGAATATGACGAGCCTACGTGGATCGGCAGTCCGGCGCGCCGCGCGTATTCGACGCTGCGCAGGTGCAGCACCTTCGCGCCGGAGGCCGCCAATTCCAGCATCTCTTCGTAGGTGACATGGTCGATCCGGCGCGCCTTCGGCACGATCCGCGGATCCGCGGTGAAGACACCGTCCACGTCGGTGTAGATCTCGCAGCAGTCGGCACCGAGCGCCGCCGCCAACGCGACCGCGGTCGTATCGCTGCCGCCCCGGCCGAGCGTGGTGATGTCCTTGGTGTCCTGCGCGACGCCCTGGAAGCCGGCCACGATCCCGATCGAACCTTCGTCGATGGCCCGCTGGATCCGGCCCGGCGTGACGTCGATGATCCGCGCGTTGCCGTGCGCCGAGGTGGTGATGACCCCGGCCTGGGAGCCGGTGTACGAGCGGGCCTCGTAGCCGAGGTTGTGGATGGCCATCGCGAGCAGCGCCATCGCGATGCGCTCGCCGGCGGTGAGCAGCATGTCCAGCTCCCGACCGGGCGGCAGCGGGCTCACCTCGTGCGCGAGTTCGAGCAGCTCGTCGGTGCTGTCCCCCATCGCGGAGACGACCACCACCACGTCGTTGCCGGCCTTGCGGCAGGCGACGATGCGCTCCGCGACCCGCTTGATCCGTTCCGCGGTCGCGACGGACGAGCCCCCGTACTTCTGGACGACGAGTGCCACCGTGCTCCCTACGGCTGTCGGGGATTCGCTGTACCCAATTGCCGGTACCGGCGGATCCCGCCCCGGCCACCGGCCACTGGTGCCGGCATCGGTCGCCGGTCGGAGTTGATGTTGCTGCCACCACACCGTGACAGTGGGTACCGGTTCGGCCAGCGTACCGGCCGGACACCGACCGCTACCGGCTCGTCCCGTCATGCGGTTAGGTAGGCCACTCCGCTCGCGGCGGGTACGGCGTGCCGGCGTACGGCGTGCCGCCGGCCGGATATCGATCACCGTCCGCACAATGGTCGCGATGACCGTACGGGGAACGGTATTGGCGAGCCGTGCTGCACTGATCGCCGGAGTCGGGATACTGCTTGTCCTGGAAACAGCCGGATGTGGTGGAGAACCGCCCAAACCGGACCCGACTCCCATCCCGGTGAGCACCCTGCAGGCTCCGGCCGGCGCGCTCGCGGGTCGGGTGGCCGCGGCGATGGACAAGCACTTCGTCGCGACGTACACGCTGACCAGCGGAGGCCGGCCGCAGCGGACCGTGACCGCCGGAGTCGCCGGCGACGGTTCCTGGCGGGTGGACGTGCCGGGCGGCGCGCTCGGCGGTACGGCCGACATCGCCGTCGCCGGCAACCGCGACGGCGTCTACCAGTGCCGGCTCGGCATGAAGCTGGGCTGCGTGAAGGTGGCCGGTGCGGGCAAGCGGGTACCGGCCCGGTACGACCCGCGGGTGGAGCTCGTGTTCACCGCCTGGTTGCCGATCCTGGTCGACCGGCAGGCCGCGATCTCGGTGGCGCCCACCGGCCGGCTGGCCGGGGTCACCCGCGGCGACTGCTTCTCGGTCGAGCCGGTGGCAGCGTCCCTGACCTCACCGGTCGACCCCGGCGTCTACTGCTACGACCGGGACGGCACGCTCACCGGGGTACGGGCCGGGTTCGGCACGCTGGTGCTGTCGAGTACTCCGGTCGCGCCGCCGCCGACCATCCCGCTGCCGGGCCCGGTCACGGCCAGCGCCGGCATCCCGACCACCTCGCCGTCGCCCTCCCCGAGCCCGTCGGTGAGCGGCAGCGCCAGCGCCAGCCCGAGCGCCGGCGGCTGACCGTACTGGCCGCCGAGCGTGCTGGCCGCTGAGCGTGCTGGCCGGTAGCCGCGCGCTACCGGCGTACCACGAACGCGGCGGCCAGCAGCCAGAGCGGCAGGAGCACCAGCGGTACCACGAACACGCCTCCGAGCAGCAGGAACGCGACCACGAATCCCGAGATCGCCACCGGTGTGGCCATCCGGCCGGCCCGCCAGACCGCGAACGCGGTACCGAAGACCGCCACCGCGGCGGCCACCATGCCGGGCACCGTGAGCAGGACGTACCCGATCTCGGGCAGCACCTCGCTACCGGCCGGCTCGCCGAACAGGTCGGCGACCCCGGTCGTGGTCAGCGCCGCGGCCGCGCATCCGTCGACGGCGGCGAACACGGTGGCGCCGGTACGGGCGACCGCGCCGTAGTCGCCGCCGGCGATGCTCTGCGCCACCCGGGTGAGCCGGGTGATGGTGACCGCGAACGCGACTCCGGCGCCGGCCAGGGCGAGCCCGCCGATCAGCTGCAGCCCCGACTCGACCCGATCGGTCGGGCTGTACCCGTCCGGGAAGGCGGCCAGCACCGGGCTCAGCAGGGCCACCCCGATGGCACTGAGCAGCGTGAACACGATCACCGGCGGTCGCGCGTCGCCGAGGCGCCGGCTCAGCTCCGGGGGTGCGTCGCTGATCCGGGCCAGTTCGCCCGCGGTGTCGTCAAGCTCCGGCATCCTGCTCCCCATCTCCGTACCGAGCGAACACTGTGCCGTTTCGCCGCGCCGACGGCGGACTGCCACGCCGACCGCGGCGACGGACCCGACCGACGGACCCGGCCACACCGACCGACGCACCGGCCCGACAGCATCTCCGGCTGGACGCCGCTCCGCGACCCCGACGGACGCGCCGCCGCGTCCCGCAGACGCACAGCCGCTACCCCGCTGACGCGAATCCGTCGCCCCCACCCACGTGACCCCCGTCCCAGATAACGGTCAGTAACTTTCGACTCTGCCCGGCATCGGCGTAACGTGCACCAGGTCATGTGGCGTGCGCTGCTTCTTCGTCGCCGCGGCGGGGCCTGTTAAGGCCGGCACCCCGTCGCGGTGTCCTGGCGTTCGCCGGTCGATTCGCCCCGCATCCGGACGACACCGTCGTCGGCCGGTCGAATCAGACCCTTTCCCGCAGTACGTGCTCGCACACGTCTGCGCGCGCACAGCCATGACACAGCCGTAGGACGTCACGACCGGACCTTCACTGCCCCGGCCAGAGCCACGACGGCTTGCCGGGAGGTACTCCAGCGAAGGCGCGACCGTGATCTCCGGGCTCGATGGAGGAGCAACCGCCGCGATGTCGGATCCGTTCAATCGCCAGCAACCCAGCTCGATGCCGGTACACCGGTATCAGCCCTACCACCAGCAGTTCCAGGTCGATCTGCCCGACCGGAGGTGGCCTGACCAGCGGATTTCCACCGCCCCGGAGTGGTGCGCGGTGGATCTCCGGGACGGCAACCAGGCACTGATCGACCCGATGTCGCCGGAACGCAAGCGGCGGATGTTCCGCTTGCTCTGCGACCTGGGGTACAAGCAGATCGAGGTCGGTTTCCCGGCGGCCAGCCAGGCCGACTTCGACTTCGTCCGGATGCTGATCGAGCAGGACCTGATCCCGGCAGACGTGATCATCCAGGTGCTCACGCAATGCCGGGAGCACCTGATCGAGCGGACGTACGAGTCGATCCGCGGTTCGAAGCAGGCGATCGTCCACTTCTACAACTCGACCTCGACGCTGCAACGGCGGGTCGTCTTCGGGCTGGACCGCGACGGCATCGCCGACATCGCGACGACCGGCGCGCGGCTGTGCCTGAAGTACGCCGAGCAGCTCACGCCCGACACTGACGTGTATTACGAATACTCACCGGAGTCGTACACCGGTACCGAGCTGGACTTCGCGGTGGACGTCTGCGGCCGGGTGGTGGACGTGATCGACCCGTCCCCGGACCGCCCGATGATCGTCAACCTGCCGGCCACGGTCGAGATGGCGACTCCGAACGTGTACGCCGACTCGATCGAGTGGATGCATCGCAACCTGCCCCGCCGGTCCTCCCTGGTGCTGTCGCTGCACCCGCACAACGACCGCGGTACCGGGGTCGCGGCGGCGGAACTCGGCGTGATGGCCGGCGCGGACCGGGTCGAGGGCTGCCTGTTCGGCAACGGCGAGCGCACCGGCAACGTCGATCTGGTCACGCTCGGCCTGAACCTGTTCAGCCAGGGCGTCGACCCGCGGATCGACTTCACCGGCATCGACGAGATCCGCCGCACGGTGGAGTACTGCAACCAGCTGCCGGTACCGGAGCGCCACCCGTACGCCGGCGATCTGGTGTTCACCGCGTTCTCCGGCTCGCACCAGGACGCCATCAACAAGGGCCTGGACGCGCTGCGACGGGACGCGCGGGACGCCGGCCGATCCGTCGACGAGGTCGAGTGGACGGTGCCGTACCTGCCGATCGACCCGCGGGACGTCGGCCGCAGCTACGAGGCGGTCATCCGGGTCAACTCGCAGTCCGGCAAGGGCGGCGTGGCGTACCTGATGAAGACCGAGCACCAGATGGACCTGCCGCGCCGGCTCCAGATCGAGTTCAGCCAGGTGGTGCAGGCGTACACCGACACCGCCGGCGGTGAGGTGTCGGCCGACCTGCTGTGGAGCATCTTCAAGCGGGAGTACGCGGTGGACCGGCAGGTCGAGCCGCGGGTCGTGGTACACGATCACACCACCCGGTCCACCGCGGACGGTGCCGTGGAGATCGACGCGGAGATCGTGGTGGACGGCGTGACCAGCCGGATCGCCGGTACCGGAAACGGCCCGATCGACGCTTTCGTGCAGGGTTTGTCCACTGTGGACGTACAGGTGCGGGTGCTGGACTACGCCGAGCACGCGCTCTCCTCCGGTGGGGACGCGATGGCGGCGGCGTACGTCGAGTGCGCGATCGGCGACCGGATCCTGTGGGGCGTCGGAGTGAACCCGAACATCGTCACCGCATCACTGCGCGCGGTCACCAGTGCGGTGAACCGGGCCGCGCACGCGGTACCGGGCGGTCGCACCACCGCCGCGCGGTAGCACTCTCGGACGGCGGCCGGCCGGGACATCATCCGGCCGGCCCGCCCGCCGACTCCATCGAGAAGTCTCTATACGGACATCTGTCAGATATTGCTCATTTCCTCTCCAGACGGCACGCTCCTAGTAACAGTCCCCAATCCGCCTGCGAGGTGATGAGCGTGCGCCGTCTGCTCGCCGTCCTGGCCCTGTCGTGTGCCGCGTTGTTCGGCATCGCCCAACCGGCCGTCGCGTACCCCCCAACTCCACCGTCCCCCAGCGATGCGGCGACCATGCTCAACGCCCTGACGGTCGCCGCGCCGTTGTCCATGGATGGGTACAGTCGCGACCGCTTCCCGCACTGGATCAGCCAAGGCAACAACTGCGACACCCGTGAAGTCGTACTCGAACGCGACGGCTCCGGCGTCACGACCGGCAGCGACTGCTACCCGACCAGCGGCAGCTGGTACAGCGTGTACGACGGCGTCTGGGTGGAATCCGCGAGTGACGTCGACATCGACCACATGGTGCCGCTCGCCGACGCCTGGCGGTCCGGCGCGAAGAACTGGACCGACAGCAAGCGCCAGGACTTCGCGAACGACCTGACCAACGACCAGCTGATCGCGGTATCGGCATCCAGCAACCGGTCCAAGGGTGACCAGGACCCGTCCACCTGGAAGCCGACCAACACCAACGAGTGGTGCTACTACGCGCGGTACTGGATCCAGTCGAAGACCGCCTGGGCCCTGACCATCACCGACACCGAGAAGTCCGCCCTGTCCGAGATGCTCGGCACCTGCTGATGGCCTCGTTCACCACCGAGTTCACCGCAGGTCAGGGCGGTGTGATGACCGACGAGGTCGGCGTCATCACCGGGGACGTCACGTTGCGCACCGAGGTCGACGATGACGGTGCGCTGGTGCTCCGCGTGCAGTACACCGGAGCCGAGGAGTGGTACACGGTCACCGGTGGCAGGTGCACGCTCACCGACCCGGGCGACGCCGAGCCGGTACATCAACTGGTGGCGGGCGTACTGCGCAGAGACAACTGATCGACGGCCGTCAGGCCGTGTCGGGGTCGCCGCTGGTATCCGGCGGCGGCCCCGCCGCGTCTCACCCGCCCCGCGTGCGGCTCCGCTCACCGCGGCATCTCAGCTCACCGCGGCAGCTCAGCTCACCGCGGCGTCTTGGCTCACCGCGGCGTCTTGGCTCACCGGCCGCCGCTGCGGTACCGGGCCAGCCGGTCCACCATCCGCTCGAGCTCGTCCGGCGGCAGCAGCCGCGGCGGCAGCCCCGAGCCGAGCACCCGCAACGCGATGTCACAGACGTGCTCGAGATAGACCGCCCGGTCGTACGCCTCGGCCAGGCTCGTTCCGAGCGTGACCGCGCCATGGTTGCCGAGCAGGCAGGCGGTACGCCCGTCCAGCGCGGTCAGCGCACCGGCCGCGAGTTTCGCCGTGCCGTACGGCGCGTACGGCGCCACCCGTACCGACCCGCCGAACATGCCCAGGTAGTAGTGCACTGCGGGTACCTCGTCGACCAGGCAGGACAGCGCGGTCGCGGCCGGCGAATGGGTGTGTACGACGGCTCCACTCCCGCCGGACCGGTACACCGCCAGGTGCAGTTGCAGTTCACTGGTCGGCGGCAGCGGTTCCTCGACCGGAGTGCCGTCCACCCGGTACACCGGCACCATGTCCGCGGTCAGCCGCTCGTACCCGACCCCGGTCGGCGTGATCGCCACCAGTTCCCCGGAGCGCACGCTGACGTTTCCGGCGGTACCGACGACCAGCCGCTCGGCCAGCAGCCGGCGGCAGACCTCGGCGATCTCCGCGCGCTCGGAGTTCAGCAGCACCGCGGCACTCTACGACGCGGCCTGTCCGGCTGACGCGCCACCGGGCGCCCCCGCGGGGGTACGCCGATGTACGCACGGCTCGTGCGGCGCCGCGGCCAGGTGCAGTCGCGCGTCCGGCTCGGGCTGGAGGGACTCATCGCCACGGCGTACGAACAGCACCGCGGTCACCGCGCCCAGCGCGAACAGCACCGCGCAGGCGACGACCGCCATCCGGTACCCGTCCTCGAACGCGTCCGGATTCTGGTAGGCGGTACCGGACAGGCCCGCGACCAGTGGAAGCGCCGCCACCGCGAGCAGCCCCGCGGCCCGGGCGACCGCGTTGTTCACCCCGCTCGCGACGCCGGCGTGCCGGTCCGGCACCGCGGCCAGCACCGCCGAGGTCAGTGGGGCGACCGTGATGGTCAGGCCGATTCCGAGCAGGATCAAAGGCGGCAGGACATCGATGAAGTACGACGTGTCCGCCCCGACCCGCAGCAGTGGCACCATCGCCAGCGCACAGATCGCCGGCCCCGCGATCAGCGGTATCCGCGGGCCGATGCGTTGCGCCACCGCACCGGACCGGGACGAGAACAGCAGCATCAGCACGGTGATCGGCAGCCCGGCGGTACCGGCTGCCAGCGCGGAGAAACCGGCCACGATCTGCAGCCCGGTGACGAGGAAGAAGAACAGTCCGCTCAACGCCGCGTACACCCAGAGGGTCACCACGTTGATCGCGCTGAACTGCCGGGAGGCGAACAGCTCCGGCGGCATCATCGGATCCTTGCTGCGGCGCTCCACCACCACAAACGCCGCCAGCCCCGCCAGCCCGACCAGCGCGGTCAGCAGTACCGCCGGCGAGGCGCCCTGGCCGGGGGCCTCGACCAGCGCGTACGTCACCCCGGCCAGCCCGACCGCGCCGAGTACCGCGCCCGGGATGTCGAACCGGTGCGGCTGCGCGGACTCATCCCGGCTCTCCGGCACGTACTTCGCGGTGATGATCAGCATCGCCACCGCGAGCGGCGCGTTGATGTAGAAGATCCAGCGCCAGCTCAACGCGTCGATCAGCCAGCCGCCGATGAACGGGCCGATCGCGGCGGCAACCCCACCGAGCCCGGACCACAGCCCGATCGCGCGGGCCCGGTCGTCGTGGTGCAGCGACGCCTGGATGATCGCGAGCGAGCCGGGGGTGAGCAGTGCCGAGCCGACGCCCTGCAGCGCCCGAGCGCTGATGAGCAACTCCAGGTTGCCGGCGAACCCGCACAGCATCGACGCCAGGGTGAACCAGACGACGCCGATGACGAAGATGCGGCGCCGGCCGTACCGGTCCCCGAGCGAGCCGCCCAGCAGCACCAGCGCGGCCAGCGTCAGCGTGTACGCGTTGACGGTCCACTGCAGACCGGCCAGCGGTGCGTGCAGCTCCGAGCCGATGTGCGGCAGCGCGACGTTGACCACGGTCGCGTCCAGGAACGCGAGCCCGGAGCCGAGCACCGCGGCCACCACCACGCCGCGGCCGGCGGCAGAGGACAGCCGCAGTGGCTGGTCGGTCATGCCGCGGACGCTACTCCACGGATCCGTTACTGCGCCGCGCCTGTCCGGCCGCGGCATCCCGGCTCAAGATCACGGCCCGGTACACGCCGCGGCGAGTGCGCCGCACTCTCCGCGGGACCGGGCCGCGATCTTGGCGATGGATGGTGAGGTACCGGCGGGTCAGGGGCCGCCGGGCGGCAGGCCACCGGCGATCTGCGCCTCGGCCGCCTCGAGACCGGCCGGGCCGGCGAAGTCGTCCGGCCGGATCATCTCGGCCTTGACCTCGTGCGGCTGGATCTTGCCGGCCTTGATGTCCTCGGCCCAGTGACAGGCGACCCGGTGACCGGGAGCGAGCTCGCGCAGCTCCGGCCGCTCGTCGTCGCAGCGGGTCTCCTGCCGCCACGGGCACCGGGTGTGGAACCGGCAGCCGGACGGCGGGTTGGCCGGTGACGGCAGGTCGCCGGCCAGCAGGATCTGCTCGCGCCGATCCTCCAGCTCCGGGTTCGGCACCGGTACCGCGCTCATCAACGCCTTCGTGTACGGATGCAGCGGGTCGGCGTACAGGTCGTCGCTCGCGGCTTCCTCGACCAGTCCGCCGAGGTACATCACGCCCACCGTGTCGCTGATGTGGCGTACCACGGCCAGGTCGTGCGCGATCACCAGATAGGTCAGGCCGCGCTCGGCCTGCAGCTCCTCGAGCAGGTTGATGACCTGTGCCTGGATCGACACGTCCAGCGCGCTGACCGGCTCGTCCGCGACGATCAGCTCGGGGTTGAGCACCAGTGCCCGGGCGATGCCGATGCGCTGCCGCTGACCGCCGGAGAACTCGTGCGGATATTTGCGCATCGCGCCGGTGGGCAGCCGTACCGCGTCGAGCGCGTCCCGCAGCCGCTGCCGCGCGTCCTTGCGCTGGTCGGCCAGGCCGTGCGCCTTGAGCCCCTCCATCAGCAGCGACTCGACGCTCTGCCGCGGGTCCAGACTGGACAGCGGGTCCTGGAAGATCATCTGCAACCGGCGGCGGAAGCGGCGCAGCTCCTCGGTACCGAGCTTCAGCACGTCCGTACCGTCGAACTCCACCGCGCCGGAGGTCGGCTCGACCAGTCGCAGCAGGCCGCGACCGAACGTGGTCTTGCCACAGCCGGACTCGCCGACCAGCCCGTACGTCTCGCCCTTGCGGATCGACAGGGACACCCCGTCCACCGCGTACACGTAGCCGATGGTGCGGTCGAGCAGGATGCCGCGCTTGATCGGGAAGTGCACCTTGAGGTCGCGGATGTCGACCAGTGGCCGACCCTCCGGCTCCGCGGTCGCCGCTCCCGGTGCGGTCGTCGTCTCGGTCACGCGCCCTCCCCCGAACCGTCGCCCGCGGCTTCGTCGTCGAGCTGGAGCCCGGGCGCCGGCTTGTTGGCCGCGGCCAGCGCGGTACCGGCGGTAGCCAACGGCGCGCCGTCCTCGTCCGGTACCACCGGATTGTGGCAACGGAGCAGCCGGAACCCGTCGTCCTCCAGCTCCGGACGTACCTGGGTGCAGGTGTCGATCTCGTGGTTGCACCGGGGCGCGAACGCGCACCCGTGGTCCCACGGGATGTTGTCGTTGACCGAGCCCGGGATCGGCAGCAGCGGCAGGCCCCGGGGCTGGTCCAACCGCGGTACGGAGTTCAGCAGCCCGTGCGTGTACGGGTGGCGCGGGTCGCCGAACAACCGGTGCCGTACCGAGTTTTCGACGATCTTGCCGGCGTACAGCACGTTCACCGAGTCACACAGGCCCGCCACCACACCGAGGTCGTGCGTGATCATGATCAGCGCGGTACCGGTCTCCTCGACCAGCGTGCGCAGCAGCGCGAGGATCTGCGCCTGGATCGTCACGTCCAGCGCGGTGGTCGGCTCGTCCGCGATGAGCAGCCGCGGCCGGCAGGCGAGCGCCATCGCGATGAGCGCCCGCTGCCGCATGCCACCGGAGATCTGGTGCGGGTACTCCTTCAGCCGCCGTTGCGGGTCCGGGATGCCGACCGCGTCGAGCATCACGCGGGCCTCGGCCCAGGCCGCCCGCCGGTTCATGTCCTGGTGCCGCTGCAGCACCTCGGCCACCTGCAGGCCGATCGGGATGACCGGGTTCAGCGAGGACAGCGGATCCTGGAAGATCATGCCGATGTCCTTGCCGCGGCGGTCGCGCATCTCGCCGCCCGACAGCGACAGCAGGTCGGTGCCCTCGTAGAGCACCTTGCCGGTGACCGTGTTTCCGCGCTTGGGCAGCAGGCCCATGATCGCGAGCGAGGTCACCGACTTGCCGCAGCCCGACTCACCGACCAGCCCGACGGTCTGGCCGGGCTCCACGGTGAAGCTCACGTCGCTGACCGCGGTGAACGGCTTGGTACCGCGGCGGTTGAACACCACGCTGAGGTTCTGCACATCCAGCAGGGCCATCAGGTCACCGCCGGTTCTTCGGATCGAGGGCTTCCCGCAGGGACTCGCCCAGCAGGGTGAAGCCGAGTGCGATGAAGATGATCGCGGCCGCCGGCCAGTAGGCCAGTTGCGCGCGTACGTCGAGGTACTTCTGCACCGCGTTGGAGAGCATCAGCCCCCACTCGGCGCGGTTGATGTCCGGATCGCCGAGGCCCAGGAACGACAACGCGGCCGCGTCCAGGATCGCCGTGGCGAGGGTGAGCGTGGCCTGCACGATCACCGGCGACATCGCGTTCGGCAACATGTGCCGCAGCACGATCGTGTGCCGGCGAACCCCGAGCGAGCGGGCCGCCAGTACGTGATCGCTCTCCCGTTGCGCGAGCATCGAGCCGCGTAGCAGCCGGGCGAAGATCGGTACGTTCACGACCGCGACCGCGATGATCACCGTCCACTGGCTCGGGTGGCTGGCCAGCGCCACCAGCGAGATCGCCAGCAGCAGGCTGGGCAGCGCGAGCAGGATGTCGACGCCGCGCATCAGGCCGGTGTCGACCCAGCCGCCGAACGCGCCGGCGAGCCCGCCCACGACCACGCCGATGGCCAGGCCGAGCAGGGTGGCCAGTACACCGACGAACAGCGTCTGTCGGGAGCCGTAGATCAGCCGGGACATGAAGTCCCGACCGAGCTCGTCCGAGCCGAGCGGGTGGCCGGGCTGCGAACCGGGGATCCGGCTCGGCGTCAGCTCCCCGGTCAGCTCCTTGAACCGCTGGTACGGATCGTGCGGAGCCAGCAGCGGCGCGAAGACCGCGACCAGGATGAAGATCAGGATGATCAGGGCGCCGATGATGGCGACCGGGTTGCGGGACAGCCGCCGCATGGCGTCCCCGAGGAGGCTGACCCCACCGCCCTCGGCGGCCGTGGAGGCCAGCCGGTCGATGCGGTCCTTCTTGCGCTCGGCGAGATTCGTCATCGCACACGCACCCGTGGGTCGATGATCGCGTACGACAGATCTACCAGGAGATTGACCAGGACGTACACCGCGGCTGCCAGCAGGATGAGTCCCTGTAGCCGGGGATAGTCACGGCGTTCGATGCCCTGGGCCAGCAGGGAGCCGATGCCGCCCCAGTTGAACACCTTCTCGGTCAGGATCGCCCCGGCGAGGAGCAGGCCGGTCTGCAGTCCGATGGTGGTCACCACCGGCAGCAGGGCGTTGCGCATGATGTGCCGGCTGCGGACGGTACGCGCGCGCAGCCCCTTGGCCTCCGCGGTGCGTACGTAGTCCTCGTTCAGTACGTCCAGCACGCTCGCCCGGGTGATCCGGACGATCACCGCCAGCGGGATCACGCCGAGCGTGATGGCCGGTAGGACCAGGTGTTTCAGCGCGTCCCAGGACGCGTCGAATTCTCTGGTGAGTAATCCGTCCAGGACGAAGAACCCGGTGACGTGGGTACCTTCGACGGTCACCGACTGCCGGCCCGACGGCGGCAGCAGCGCCAGGTCCGCGCTCACCACCTGCTTGAGCAGGTAGCCGAGGAAGAAGACCGGTACCGCGACACCGACCAGGGTGCCGAGCACCACCAGCACGTCCGGCCACCGGCCGGCGTACCGGGCGCTCAGGTAGCCGAGCGGGATACCCAGGCCGATGGCCAGGACCAGCGCGGCGAAGCTCAGCTCGATGGTGGCCGGCAGCGATCTGGCGATCTCCTCGATGACCTGGTCGCCGGTGCTCAGCGAGTTGCCGAAGTTCCCGGACAGGATCAGTTTCAGCCAGCGGCCGTACTGCACCAGGATCGGCTGGTCGTACCCGAGTGCGTGCCGGAGCAGGGCGCGGGTCTGGGGAGTCGCACGCTCACCGAGGAGCGCGTCGACCGGACCACCCGGCAACCGGTGCAACCACACGAACATCAGGATCGACAGCACGAACAGGGTCAGCACCATCTGCAGCAGGCGGCGTACCACAACTCGCAGCACGGCGTCCCCTCCCGCGGGGTGGTGGTAGGGCTGGGTTCCGCATAGTACGGCTCGGCCCGGGTCGGGGATCCGTCGGATCCCCGACCCGGGCCGCATTCACCCGTTTCGTCGAACTCTATTCAGCTCCGCGGTGCCGTGGTGTGACGACACGGGCTGAACAGTGCTCACCTTTTCAGTTGGTGGTGACCGGTTACTTCGTGATCGACACCGAGGCGAACTCTTCGTTGGTCAGCGGGCTGGGCACGAGGCCCTTCACCTTGCTGCTGACCACGATCGCCGGCGGCGAGTGTACGAGCGGGATGGCCGGCAGCCACTTGCTCATCAGGTCGCGGTTGACCTGCTCGTACGCGGCCTTCTTGCCAGCCTCGTCCACGGTGGCGTCGGCCTTGGTGAGGGCCGCGAACATGTCGGTCACCGCCTGGTCACCGAACTCCACCTTGGCCCGACCGAAGAAGGTACCGATGAAGTTGCCCGGGTCGTTGTAGTCACCCGTCCAGCCGAGCAGATGCAGGTCCTGCTTGCCGGCCTGCTGCACGCTGTCCTTGTACCCACCGTTCCACGGCTCCGGGTGCGGCTCGATCTTGAAGCCGGCAGCCTGGAGGTCGTTGGCGACGACCGTGAAGATGCCCTGCGGGTCCGGCATGTACGGCCGGCTCACCTCGGTCGGGTAGTAGAACTTGAGCGTCATGCCGGTGGCGCCGGCTTCCTTGAGCAGCTGCTTCGCCTTGTCGACGTCGTACTCGTACTTCTGGACGTCCTGGGCGTACCCGAGCACGGTGTCCGGGTAGAACTCGTTGGCGACCTTCGTCCCGTCCGGGAACTTGGTCCGGCCGAGCTCCTCGCGGTTGATCGCGTAGGCGATGGCCTGACGCACCCGCAGGTCCTTGAGCTTCGGGTTCTTCTGGTTCAGACCCAGGTACAGGATGTTGAACGCCTTGCGCAGCTCGACGTTGAAGCCGTCCTTGCGCAGCGCGTCGTAGTCCGACGGCGACGGGAAGTCGTACCCGTCGACAGTGCCGGCACGCAGCTCCTGCTTACGGGCGTTCTCATCCGGGATGATCTTGAAGATCAGCTTCTTGAGCTTCGCCTTGTTGCCCCAGTAGCTGTCGTTGCGCACCAGGGTGATGGTGTTGTTCGCCTTGTCGTACGCGCTGAACTTGAACGGGCCGGTACCGACCGGGTGCGCGTTGGCGAACTCGCTGTACGAGAACGAGTCACCCTGCTGGGTCACCTCGTTGCCCTTGAACTGGGCGACAGCGTTGGGGCTGACCATCGAGAGCGAGGTCAGGGTGAACGCGGCCGGGAAGGCGCCCTTGAACCGGTTGAGCGTCACCACCGGAGTCGCGTCGTCCTTGGCCGTACAGGTCTTGTACACCGGCTCGCCGGCGCCCTCGGCCGCGTTCTTGGCGAAGCCGCCGAACACGTCCGTGTAGTAGAGCATCTGGCTCTGCGCGGCAGCGCCCGGCATGTTGAACCACCGGTCGAAGTTGGCGCAGACCGCCTTGGCGTCGAACGGCGTGCCGTCGTGGAACTGGATCCCCTTACGCAGGTGGAACGTCCACTCGGTGCCATCCGCGTTGTGGTCCCAGCTCTCGGCCAGGCCGGGCGTCAGCTCAGCTGTGCCGGGCTTGTGGTCGATGAGGGTCTCGTACATCTGACGGATCGGTCGGAACGACTCACCGTCGTCGTTGAAGATCGGGTCGAAGTTCTTCGGGGCGCCGGCGGCTGCGAAGACGAGGGTGTCCCCGGTCTCAGAGCTCGAGCTGCGCTTGCTTTGCGCACAGCCGGCAACCGCAAGGGCGACCGTGGCGGCCACGGCGACCGCCACATTGAGCCTTCGCACCTGCATGCTCCACCTCTGTTAGTTGGGCAGGCGAGCGTCACCGCTGACGCTCGTCGGTTTCCCGCAACCTAGCCGGACCCCTGGGGATTAGGAAACCAACAGACGGAATTCGGTACCGGAACGTCACTTCTCCGGCGCCATCCGCACCCGCGTCCGGCCCTACTTGCCGGACGGGTCCTAACATGCCGGATCGGCCCCGGTTGGCGTCCTCAGACGTCGAGGGTGCGGCGTCCCTCGAACGCACGGCCGAGAGTGATTTCGTCGGCGTACTCCAGATCGCCGCCGACCGGCAGTCCACTGGCGAGTCTCGTCACCTTGATGCCCATCGGCTTGACCAGCAGGGCGAGGTAGGTCGCGGTCGCTTCGCCCTCGGTGTTCGGATCGGTCGCCAGGATCAGCTCCCGTACCTCTCCGGCCTGCAGCCGGATCATCAGCTCCCGGATGCGCAGATTGTCCGGGCCGATGCCCTCCAACGGATTGATCGCGCCGCCGAGCACGTGGTACCGGCCGCGGAACTCGCCGGTGCGCTCGATCGCCACCACGTCCTTCGGCTCCTCGACCACGCACAACACGTCGTCGGTACGCCGTGCGTCGCGGCAGATCCGGCACTGCTCCGCTTCGGCCACGTTGAAACAGGTACGGCAGAACCGCACCTGCTCCTTGACCCGCTTGAGGGCCTGCGCCAGTCGGGTCACGTCGGCCGGATCCGCGGCCAGGATGTGGAAAGCGAGCCGCTGGGCGCTCTTCGGACCGATGCCGGGCAGCCGGCCCAACTCGTCGATCAGGTCCTGGATAGCGCCTTCGTACACCTACATCCCCAGTCCGGGCATGCCACCCGGCCCGCCGCCGAGACCGCCGGCGATCGGACCGATCTTGTCCTGCTGGATCCGCCGCGCCTCGTTGGTGGCGTTGTGGACCGCGGCCACGACCAGGTCGGCCAGCGTCTCGGTGTCCTCCGGATCGACCGCCTTCGGGTCGATGACCAGCGCCTTGAGCTCGCCGTCACCGGACACTGTCGCGGTCACCAGCCCACCGCCGGCGGTACCGCTGACCTCGGCGGCAGCCAACTCGGCCTGCGCGCTGACCAACTGCTCCTGCATCTTCTGGGCCTGCTTGAGCAGCTCCTGGAAGTTGGGCTGACCACCGGCCACCGGCACTCCTCGAAAGCTCGTGAATGGTGAACGTGAATGGTGAAGTCGTGACTGTGAATCGGGGGTCAGCGTATCCGGCACCCCCGACAGGCCTAACGCCGCTCGACCTCGCCGATCTTCTCCGCCCCGAGCGTCTCCTGCAGCAACGCCAGCGCAAGCTCCTCGCTGGTACGCCGCGGCTGCCCGTCGTCGACCACGTCGAGCGGCTCGTCGCCGGGGTCGAAACCGTCGTACCGCACCCCGGGCGGGTCGTCCGGCGAGAGGTCGGTCGGCATGTCCGGCCACGGCTCGTCGCCCCCGGCCGGCGTGGCCGCGGCGCGACCGTTGCCACGGTTCTTCTCCGGCGGCGTGCCCGGACCGGCGCCGTTCGACTCCGGGCCGCTCGCCGGCCCGGCCGCCGCCGCGGTCGCTGCTGAGTTGGGGGTACCGCCCTGAGCGGGCCAGCCGGCCGGCGGCGTGCCGCCGGCCGGCTGGCGCGCGCTGGGTGCCGAACCGCCGGCGGGCGGCTGTTTCGCCCCACCGGCGTGGTTGCCGACTTCGCACCGGATCTGCCAGCGGCCGCCGATCACCTCGGTCAGCGCTTCGCCGAACACCTCGGCCGCCGGCGACTTCTGCAGCCCGTCCGCGTGCAACGCGTGCCGGAACCCGAGTACCAGCGTGTTGCCGTCGACCGACAGCACGGTTCCCTCGCGGACGAACGCGGCCACCCGTGGCCGGCGCCGGTTGACCGCGCGCACGATCTCGTCCCAGACCCGGCGTACCGCGGTCGCGTCCAGGGCGCCCGGCGACGCCGGTACATCAGCGACAGGCGCATCCGGGGTGGCGGTGGTCGGCCGGTCGGCGACCGGTGCGGGCGGCGTCGGCGCAGGTTCCTTGGCCGTTTTCTTGGCCGTTTCCTTGGCCGCTTCCTTGGCCGTTTTCTTGGCCGTTTCCCTGGCGGGCGGGGCGGCCGCGGCCGTGGGCGGCTCCTCGCCGGGCTCTGTCGGGCTCACGGCCGGCTTGCTCGCGACAGGTTGGCTCGCGGCCGGTTGGCTCGCGGCCGGCTTGTTCGCAACAGGTGCTGTGCGTGGTGCTTCGGCCGGCGCGGGCTCGGGCAGCGTGGGTTCGCGCTCGGCTACCGGAGTGGCGATGTCGAGCCGGCGCTCCATCCGCTCCAGTCGCTGCAGCAGCGCGGCATCGGAGTCGTCCGCGCCGGGCAGCAGCATCCGGGTACACAGCAGCTCGAGCGTGAGCCGTGGCGCCGTGGTGCCGCGCATCTCGGTCAACCCGTCATGCACGATCGACGCCATCCGGGACAGCGTCGCGGTACCGAGCCGCAGCGCCTGACCGGTCATGTGCTCCAGCTCGTCCGGCGGTACGTCCAGCAGCCCCTTGACCGCCGCGTCCGGTACATGCGTCAGCACGATCAGGTCGCGCAGCCGGTCGAGCAGGTCGGAGGCGTACCGACGCGGATCGTGCCCCGCCTCGACCACCCGGTCCACGGTCGCGAACACGCCGGCACCATCGGCCGCGGCGAGCGCGTCGCACATGTCGTCGATCAGCGCGACATCGGTGACCCCGAGCAGGGCGACCGCCCGGGCGTACGTGACGCCCCCGTCGCCGGCGCCGGAGATCAGCTGGTCCATGATCGACTGCGCGTCCCGGACCGAGCCGCCGCCCGCGCGTACGACCAGCGGGAACACCGCCGGCTCGACCGACACGCCCTCGGCGGCGCAGATCCGCTCCAGGTCGGTACGCAGCACGCCGGGCGGTACCAGCCGGAACGGATAGTGGTGGGTACGCGACTTGATCGTCGGCAGTACCTTCTCCGGCTCGGTGGTGGCGAACACGAACATCACGTACTCGGGCGGCTCCTCCACCAGCTTCAACAGCGCGTTGAAGCCGGCGGACGAGACCATGTGCGCCTCGTCGATGACGTACACCTTGAACCGGCTTGACACCGGTGCGAAGAATGCCTTTTCGCGCAGCTCGCGGGCGTCGTCCACCCCGCCGTGCGACGCCGCGTCGATCTCGATCACGTCGATGGAGCCGGAGCCGTCCGGCGCCAGCGCGACACAGGACTCGCACTCGCCACAGGGAGTCGGGGTCGGGCCCTGCACGCAGTTGAGCGAGCGGGCCAGGATCCGGGCGCTGGACGTCTTGCCGCATCCGCGCGGTCCGGAGAACAGGTACGCGTGGTGCAACCGCCCGCTACGGAGCGCCTGGCTCAGCGGCTCGGTGACATGCTCCTGGCCGATGACCTCGGCAAATGTCGTGGGCCGGTACTTCCGGTACAGGGCCATGCTCGCCACGGCGGAGCGCCTCCTTCCGCGCGGATGCTTCCGCCGAGACTAGCCGGCCGGTCGGACAGCGCGGGGACAGGCCATGAGGTCGCAGCCGGGGCCCCGCGGCCACAAAAAGGGCCCCCCGTGCACCCGCCAGAGCTCGCGTACCCTTGCTGCCTTCCGGCCCTGGGGGAGTTGACGAGATGGGCGCCGCACGAGGGGCTGCCACCACTGTACCCGGTGACCCCAGGCGCTGGATGGCCCCGGCCCCCGGCCTCTCGGGCCTCCTCTAGATCGTCAAGATCCGCGGTTGTGGACAAGGAGCCACACGCGGCCGTGCCCCCAAGATCCGCCGTAGTGCGCGCGGACGCGCGCCAACGGCTGCGCCTTCAAGATCCGCGGTCGTGCGCCGACGGCCGCGCCTTCAAGATCCGCAGTCTTGGCCCCGGAGCCACAGCGGGCGTGTCCCTCAAGATCCGCGGTTGTGCGCAACGAGCCACAAACAGCTCTAAACAGTGTGGCTACGCGCCCACTACCTGCCGTTTTGTGCGCAAGATCCATACCTTTGGGCAAGCAGCCACGCGTTTCGAGCCAATTCGTGTGGCTGCGTGCCCGACCATCGGGATCTTGATGTACGAAGCCCTGGTAGTGGGCAGCCAGCCACAGGTTTCCGACCCACTTGTGGCCCTGTACGCACAACCGCGGATCTTGGTGCAACCGTACGCGAGCCGCGAACCCAGCGGGACGCGATCTCACAGCGGCTCGATCCGGGGCGGTAACCCGCCGGCGACCGACCGCGGACCGGAGCCATCTACCGGCCGCAGACAGCCATCGAGCGGCTGCCGACCGGGTGCGGGGATGCTCGGCGTGCTCTGTATCCTCGTCCGCGGAGGATTCGCCTAGTGGCCTAGGGCGCACGCTTGGAAAGCGTGTTGGGTTCACACCCTCACGAGTTCGAATCTCGTATCCTCCGCCCGCGAACAGGGCAAACGAAGCGCCGGACCAGGTACCGAGGTCCGGCGCTTCGTCGTGCTCGGCGCAATGCCCGGTGCCGGTCACGTTCCCCGGTACTGGCCCGTCATAGCCGCGAACGAGTAATCATGCGGTGGCGAACGAAGCCGAGGAGACGCCATGACATCCCCCGTACTGGTCACCGGCGGTACCGGCACGCTCGGGCGGCTCGTCGTCGGACAACTGCGGGACGCTGGGCGGGACGTACGGGTGCTCAGCCGGCGACCGCACGAAAGTGCCGATGGCATCGAGTACGCCATCGGGGATCTTTCCACCGGCGAGGGGATCGAATCCGCGGTGGAGGGAGCCGCGACGATTCTGCACTGCGCGGGCAGTTCCAGAGGCGACGAGGACAAGGCGCGGCAGCTGGTACGGGCGGCTTCCCGAGCGGGGGCTTCGCACCTGGTGTACATCTCCGTTGTCGGCGCCGACCGCATTCCGATGATGAGCCGGGTCGACCGCGCCATGTTCGGCTACTTCGGGTCGAAACTCGCCGCGGAGCGGGTCATCGAGAAATCCGGCGTGCCGTGGACGACACTGCGCGCGGCGCAGTTCCACGACCTGATCCTGATGGTGGCGAAGCAGGTCGCGAAACTGCCGGTCATGCCGGTGCCGGCCGGCTTAAGGTTCCAGCCGGTCGATACCGGCGAAGTAGCCGCGAGACTCGTCGAGCTCACCCTCGGTGGGCCGTCCGGGCTGGTACCGGACCTGGCAGGACCACGGGTGTACGGCCTGGCCGACCTGTTCCGCTCGTATCTGCGGGCCGCCGGCCGGCGGAGTCGGCCGATGGTCCCGCTCCGGATACCGGGCCGGGCCGCCCGCGCTATCCGGGACGGCGCCAACCTGGCACCCGATCAGATCCTGGGCACGCGCACCTGGGAGGACTTCCTGGCCGAGCGAGTAGCCGCGCGGATAAGCCGGTAACTCCCGGCCGGAGGCCTGCAGCGCGGGTTACGCCTCCTCGTCCGCAAGCCGAGGCGGGAGGCCGCGCTACATCTCTTCGTCCGCGAGCCGGGGCGGAAAGCCGCCGGTGGCGACCGGACCCCAGCGCTCGATCCCGATCCGGATCAGGCACTTGCCCTGCTGGCTCATTGCCGCGCGGTACTCGTCCCAGTCCGGATGCTCGCCGGAGATGCACCGGTAGTAGTCCACGAACGCGTCCAGCGCCTCAGGTAGGTCGAGCACCTCGGCGGATCCGTCGACCTGGACGTACGGGCCGCCGAAATCGTCGGACAGCACGCAGATCGTGACCCGCGGGTCACGTCGGACGTTGCGCGTCTTGGCCCGCTCCGGGTACGTGGACACGACGATCCGGCCGCCGCTGTCGACGCCACAGGTCACCGGCGAGGTCTGCGGCCGGCCATCGGCGCGGGTGGTGACGAGCACCCCGTGGTGTCGCGGCCGGACGAAGTCCAGCAGCGCGTCGCGGTCCACCTGGTTCGCCGTCGCATAGGTCCTGGCCATGACCGCAGCCTATGGCCGCAGCCCTGGCCTGGCCGGACTCCCGGCGAGCGTCGAGCCGCTGGTCTCCCGGCGGCCACGGGCTGTCGACCAGCCGAATGACAAAATGTAGGGGTACATTTAGTAGAACTGTACTTCTATATTTTGGCGGATCGCGTGAGCGGGAGGGTCGCGTGGGCGGGAGGGTCGCGTGGGCGGGAGGGTCGCGTGGGCGGGAGGGTCGCGTGGGCGGGAGGGTCGCGTGGGCGGGAGGGTCGCGTGGGCGGGAGGGTCGCGTGGGCGGCAGGAATCACCTCGCCCAAGCGCGCGTTGATCATCAGCCGCGCATGCGGCGTGTACCAGCGGCCGGGGAGGTGACATGGACAAGCCCAGCGAGATGTTCGACCGGGACTTCGAGTGGTCAGCCCTGACCAGGTTCATCACCGATCCGCAGCCAGGCGCGACCCTCGGCGTGGTCTCCGGCCGCCGTCGCCAGGGCAAGACGTTCCTGCTGGATGCGGCGTGCCGCGCGACGGGCGGCTTCTACTTCGGCGCGACCGAGGCCACCGATGCCGAGTCGCTGCGGCGGTTCAGCGCGGCGCTGACCGAACACGACCGGCCGACCAGCCCGTACCACTTCGCCACCTGGTCGGAGGCCATCGACGCGCTCCTCGCCCTCGGCTCCGGTGCGCCGACGCCGGTGGTGCTCGACGAGTTCCCGTACCTCGCCAAGGCCAATCCAGAGTTGCCGTCGATCATTCAGGAGGCGTTCCGCCCGTTACGGAAGCAGCGGACGTCTTCCCGCGCCCGGGTGCTGCTATGCGGATCCGCGCTGTCGTTCATGGGACGGCTGCTGTCCGGCAGTGCCCCGTTGCGTGGCCGCGCCGGGCTGGAACTGCTGGTACGGCCCCTCGATCACCGACTCGCGGCCGAGTTCTGGGACATCACCGACCCGCGACTGGCGTTGCAGGTCAACGCGATCGTGGGCGGTACCCCGGCATACCGGCGCGAGTTCGCCCGAGGTGACTCCCCCCGTGGCCCGGACGACTTCGACGACTGGGTGGTGCGTACGGTGCTCAACCCGGAAACCCCGCTGTTCCGGGAGGCCCGCTACCTGCTCGCCGATGAACCCGACCTGCGGGACACGACGCTCTACCTGTCCGTGCTGGGGGCGGTCGCGGACGGCAACGCCACCCGCGGTGGCATAGCGAACTACCTCGGCCGGAAAGCCACCGACATCGCGCACCCGATCCACGTACTAGAAGACTCCGGGCTCCTGGTGCGCGACGCGGACGCGTTCCGCGACAACCGACCCACGTACCGGATCGCCGAGCCGCTCATCGGCTTCTATCACGCGATCATGCGTCCGGTCTGGGACCAGCTCGAGCGACCGGGCAGCGCGGCCCGGGTCTGGCAAGCCAGCGGGCGCCGGTTCGCCAGCAACGTACTCGGCCCGCACTTCGAGCAGGTCTGCCGCGACTGGGCGCTGCACCATGCCGACCCAGACCGGCTCGGCGGCCTACCCGCCCGCGTCGGGCACGGGGTCGTCGCCGAGCCCCGCACGCGTACAGGTCATGAGGTGGACGTGGTCGTGGTCGGTATGCCCAATGGCGGCAAGCCTCCGCTGCTCGCGATCGGCGAGGCCAAATGGAACGACCAGTTGGGCGCTGGTCACCTCGACCGGCTACGCCACATACGGGACCTCATCCACCGGACCGGCCGGTACGACACGAGCCGCACGCGGCTGCTCTGCTTCAGCGGTACCGGCTTCAACGACAACGCCCGCGCCGCGAGGGGCGCCGCCGACGACATCCAGTTGATCGGCCTGCCGACGCTGTACGGCCAGGACGACGCCTAGGCGCGAATGATCAAGATTCGGCCCCGACGCTGTAGCTGTCGGCTGTGTCGTACTGCATGCCGGTCTGACCGCACCAGGACCTGACGGCGCCACTGGCCGACCGTCCGATTGACAGCGGTACCGGGCGAGGGCTCCCATCATCATCACGGGGTCATCGCAGGGGGTGCCGATGGACTACTCGTACGAGCAGGCCGTGTCGATCCTCGATACCGAGCTCCAGCAGGTGGAGCAGACGTTCCGGGGACTGTCCGAGGATGACTGGCAACTGCCGACGTTGCTCCGGCCACTGGACGAGAAACTGCCGCACTGGACGGTGTTCGAGCTGGCCGGCCACTTCGACATCTCGATCGGCCTGACCCGGATGCTCGTCGCCAGCCAGCAGGAGGGCCAGGTCGGGCGGGACCGGGTGAGCTTCTTCATCTTCTCCCGCGCCGAGGTCGCGCCAGTCGTCTACGACTACGCGTACACGATGGTCGAGGGCAAGACACCCGCGCAGATGCCGGACGTACTGCGCGAGACGTTCAGCAAGACCATCTCGGAGTCGCGGGCCACCCCGCCGGCCGCGGTCGGCTCCGGCTACTACGCGCTCATGCGGCTCGGCGAGTTCGTGCCGAGCCGGGTGGTCGAGGCGGTCGTGCACGGCATGGACCTGACCGACGCTCTCGGCCGTCCGGTGATGGCAACCCCGGATGGGGTACGGCTGGCCGCCACGATCCTGGACGACCTGTTGGCCCGGCGTACCGTCCCGGGGCGACCGGCCGACCTGTCCGACGATCTGACCTGGATCAGGGCCGCGTCCGGCCGCGCGGACCATCCGGACCCGCGGCTGCCCCTGATCGGCTGAACCGGCTACTCGTCCAGCACCAGTTCCAGCTCGAACCCGTCGCTGTTGAGCAGATGGCACGTCGCACCGGTGTCGACCCGTACCGTCCAGCCGGCACCGGTGGCGGCGTCCACCGCGGCGCGGGTGCCGCGTACCGCCAGGTGATTGAGTCCCGCGCGCATCCGGTCGTACGGCACGTCCCGTCGCAGGTCACGGGACTGTTCGAGCACGACGTACGACCCGCCGCGGCGCCAGCTCCGGCCGTCCGGCCAGTCCTGGAAGACCTCGCAGTCGAGAGCCGTCAGCACCGGCCCCCATTCGGCGCACGCGACCGCCAGGTCGGACACCCACAACTCGACGTGATGTACCAGCTCTGCGGCCACCGGCCGAATCTAGAGCGCGGGTCCGACAGGTCGGTGCCGGCCCGCCACCGCACACGATGGTGCCGGCCCGCGCGAACGCGGGCCGGCACCGTCACCACCCTCTGCTCAGACCGCTGGCGTCCCGCACTGCATGCAGAACTTCGCGGCACCCGGGATCTGCGACCCGCAGTTGGCGCAGTACCGCATCCGTTGTGCCGGAGCGACCGGTGAACCCGTCGTCGGCGCCTCGGCCATCGGTTCCGGCGCCGGCGCATCCGGTACACCAGAAACCGGTACACCAGAAATGGGTTGGGTGCTTCCGTCGGCCGACGAGAAGCCCGGAGCCGGGTAACTCGACGGTGCCATCGCGCCGGCGGGCGGGGCCATCGCGCCGGCGGGCGGGGCCATCGCACCAGCCGGCGGTGCCATCGGACCGTTCGGTGGCAGCGGACCGTACGGCGCGCCCGCGCCGACCGGCGATGCCATCGCGCCACCGCTGACCGGTGGAGCGCTCACCGGCGGACCACTGACCGGCGGACCGCTGGTGGGTGGTGCGCTGACCGACGGTGCCATCGGACCAGCCGGCGTACCCATCGGGGGTACCCCGGGCCCGCCCTGCATCGGCACGGTGGGCCAGCTCATCGACTCGCTCGGCAGAGCCGCGGCGCCGTAACCCGGACCGCCCGGCCCGGGCCCGAACACGACCGGACCCGCTCCGGCACCGATCGGCATGCCCTGCTGCGGGCGTGCCTTCCGGCGGGACCGGACCAGCAGCAGCGCGAGCAGCCCACCGCCGACCAGTACGACCAGCCCGCCACCGAGCCCGAGAATCAATCCGATCGGCAGCCCGGAGTCATTCGACTTGACGTCACCGAACTGCTCGCGCGCCTTCGCCGCCTTGGTCTTGTACTCCTGCGCCTGCTCGTGCGTGGGCGCCAGGGTCAGCACCTTGTCGAACGAGGTGATCGCGGCGGTGTAGTGCCCGGCGAAGTAGTCGGTGAGTCCCTTGCGGAACGTCTTGTCGATGTCCCCCAGCGACGGCTTCACGCCGTTGCGGGTCAGCAGCTCCGCCAGGTTGCTCGACGGCGCGAGGAAGTTGAACGCCTGCTCCTCACCGTTGATCTTGAAGCTGTTGATGCCGACCACGCGACCGTTCAGGTCGACCGTCGGGCCACCGCTCATGCCGCCGGACAGGGCCGCGCTCGTCTCGTACACCGGTACGCTTCCGGAGGTCTTCTTCGAGCTGATCTGGCCGTCCTTGTTGGTCGGCTCGAAGCTCGCGTCGGTCACCTCGTCGGTGGAGCCGGGATAGCCGATCGACAGCACCTTGGTACCGATCTCGATGGTGTCCCGGGGTGCCAACTCGACCGCCGGCAGATCGGTGGTTTCCAGCTTGAGCAGCGCCACGTCACCCTGGCTCAGCGGCCGGAAGTCCACGACCCGCGCCGGGAGCGCCTCACCGGTGGTCTTGCCGCCGGCCGCGACTCCCCGCTGCATGAACACCTGACGGTCCAGCGGCGAGTTCTTCGCCTGGCCTTCGAGCTTCCAGTTGGCCTCACCGAACTGCAGCAGCTTGTTCGGATCGACGTTCGCGCCGTAGTAACCCTTCTGGATCGACTCGGCGACCGCGGCGGTCAGGAACTCGCGGCCGATGCCCTCCATGCCCGGGTCCACACAGTGACCGGCGGTGGCCACATAACCGTCCGGGCTGACCCCGAAGCCGGTACATCTGGTGGTGATCTCGAACGGGTCGCCGCTGTTGAACAGGGTGCCGTCCTCGTCGAAGACGTACCCGCTCCAGTGCTGTTCCAGATAGACCACGGCCGGTCGGGCCAGCGCGGCCGCCTTCTCCTCCGGCGTCGGCGTAGGCCTGGTGTCATCGGCGTACGCGCCGCCGGTCCCCGCGAAGCTGCTTGCGGCGACAACGGCCGCGACAACCGCAACCCGCCATCCAACTCTCATGACGCGTTCCTCCGTGCCATTCGGTAACCAGGGCCCCGTCGGTGCGATCCTCCGCTTTCGCGAGGCGCCTCGGCAGGTTCTGGTCGTGAATAGGACCAAGGAACGCCGGCCTTTACCGTCTTAATTGTCTGTCGCTATCAGTTTTCTGGTTGAGCGGCCAAAATCAATGAAAGAACAGATTCACGGTGTATGCGGAATGCAATTACTTCTGTACCTGACCAAACCATCCCGCACTATTTGCCGCCCTACAATCCGTGTGGGCGTCGTCGCCGTTCGCGTCACCGCGCCTTGTGCGCGGCCAGGAAGATGCGGGCGATGGCCGACGCGAGGTCGCTCGGATCGGTGGACGGGATGGCCTGACCGCCGGTCGCCTTCGCCATCGCGGTCAGCGTGTCCATGTCGGCGTCCTGCCCGTACCCGACCCCGAACACCGGTACCGGCTTGTGCGGATCGCGCAACCCGGCCAGCTTGCCGAGGAATTGCTGCCGGCTCATCCTGTACGGCGACTGCTCGTCCCGACCGTCGGTCAGTACGACCACCATCGTGAACGCGTCCTTCCGCCACCGGTTCTGCATGTCGTCGACGCCGCGCAGCACAGTTTCGTACAGCGGCGTACCGCTGGACTGGGGCGCGGCGTACTTCGCCGCCGCGGTCGCCATCGCCTCACGTCGGGTGGCACCGCCGACCGAGGCCGGGATCGGACCGAACGGCACCACACTGGTGTACGGGCTGCGCGGATTGCTGGTGTTGAACAGCCACATGCCGATGCTGGTCTCGTCGCCGTAGAGTTGCGCCGCCTGTACGCCGGCATCGCGCAGTACCCGCGCTTTGGTGCTGGTACGACCGGCCTTGTCGGTCACCGGCTGATTCATCGAGCCGGAGCCGTCCACCAGTACGAGGACCTGGAACGGCACCACGCGGTACTTCGCCCAGGTGTCGACCGACGCCTGCAAGGTACGGCCGTCGCTCTTGGGCAGCGGAATGCTGGTGTACCGCTCGCGAAAGCCCGAGCCGGGCGCCTGCGTACCGCTGGCGCTGTCGCCGGTGGCCGCCGGACGGAAGCCGTTACCGCGCAGGCCGCTCTTGGCGGACCCGTTGCGCAGCTCGTACAACAGCCGGTCGGCGAGCAGCCGGCGGTGCGTGTCCGCGCGCGCCTGTGCCGACAGCGCGAACGGGTAGTCCGCCTCGAGCATCGCGTCCGGCGGGTACAGCGCCACCAGCGGTACCCCCGACTTCGCCTGCTGGTGTTTCCACAGCTCCTGTTCGAGCACCGGGAACGCGCCGACGGTGCGGGGTGCGGCGGCCGGGTCCGACTCGTCGGTGGCGTGGGCGAGCAGCGTGGCCTGGTCGGCGGTGGCGTTGGCGAGCCGGCTGCGGAATCCCAACGCGCGCATCTCGGCGATACCGGCGTCCGGTGTGGTGTGCGCGAGCGCGGACCGTACCGCGACCGCGGTGAGCAGGCCGGGCGTGGTGGTCAGCGGGTCCGGCACGCTGAAGTTGGGCAGTTTCCGCTGGTACGTGAGGCCGGCCAGCTCCGCCCAGCTCGGCTGCTTGTCCGGCCACCCGAGCTGGCGCGCCTCGCCTTCCGGCATCGCGACCACCAGGGGCGACCGGGCCAGCGACGGGGTGACCGTGGTGAACGCCTGGTCCGCGCGGGCGGACGCGAGGCGAAGCCAGAGCGACGAGGACGGAATCCAGGCGTCCACCGAGCCGCCCGACCCGGCGCCGCCGCGACCGCGGTCGAGATCGCGCAGGGTCTCCCCCGGCTTCTGGCCGGTGACCGTGACCTTCGTACAACCGCGCGACATCGGCTCGGCCGCCTGCGCGATCCACGGCGCGATCTCCATCGCGGCGACCACCCGCAGTTCGGTGACCGCGCAGCCGGCCGCGGCCGGCGCTCGCTCGTCCCGGCGCCGGTCGATGATCAGCGCGGCGACGGTACCGACCAGTGCGAGTACCACCAGCGCGGCCGCGAGCGCCAGCCACCGGGTGCCGCGGCGACGCGGTGGCGCGGACGGGAACCGGGGGAACGACTCCGCGCCCTCGCCGGCCGGATCCATCCGCCGGTCCTGATCCATCCGCCGGTCCTGATCCATCCGCCGGTCCTGGTTCACCCGCGGGTCCGGCTCGAACGGGTCGACCGGCGCCTGCGGCCAGCCGCCACCGGGCTGGGCATAGGAACCGGCGGGCCGCCCGGCTCCCGGTTGTGCGTACCGGCCGGGGTCCGGCTCGGCCGCCGGCGCGGGGCGGGTCGGCCGCTCGTACGCGGACCAGTTCGGTGGCCACTCCGGCGGCCCGTCCGGGGTACCGGCCGGCGGCACCCGCGGCGGGTACTCCGGCGGCGGGCCGTCCGACCCCCGCGGGTAGTCACGCGACGGCGGCGGGCCATCCGACGCTGGCGGGTAGGTAGGCGGCGGGCCGTCCGATGCCCGCGGGTATTCAGGGGACGGGGGTGGGAACGACGGCGGTGGATAGAGCGGCTGGGCCGGCGGAGTGTCCGGGGACGACGGCGGGTAGGCCGGCTGGTCCGGTGCCGAGTAACGGGGATCCGACCACGGTGTGCGATCACCGTCGTGAGTCATCCGGGTTCCTTCCGTGCCCCGATCGCACGCCGGGATCCAGCGCGGCCCCGTCTCCGCTCTGGTCCGACGTGCGTCTGTCTGTAGGTGCGGCAGATTACCGCGTCTGGGCAAGACAGTGACAATTGTCGATATCGACGGCCGACACGCCGGTTACGCTGCGCCATCCCCACTGGACGAGTCGACCGGCCGTGGTGACCGCCGGCTTCGCTGGTCGCCGGATGCCGGAGGCGTACCGACCGGCGCCGCGGCGAACAGCGACCGGTGCTCGGTCAGGCGTACCGCGAGCCACAGCGCGACCACACCGATCGCCAGGAACAGCACCCCGGCCAGGACATCCAGCACGAAGTGGTTCGCGGTGACGACCACGTCGACGGCGGTCAGCACCGGGTACGACAGCCCGAGCCCGCGCGCCCACCAGCGGCGGGCCCCGAGATAGATCACCGCACCGCACCACAGGGCCCAGATCAGGTGCACGCTCGGAAACGCGGCGAGTTCGTTTCCACCGGTGTACGACATCGCCTGGTCGTAGGTACCGACCAGCGGCAGCGACACCTCGGTGAAGCCGCCGTCGGGCAGCAGTCGCGGCGGTGCGGTGGGCAGTACCGCGCAGACGATGAACGACAGCCCGGTGGAGACGATGAACGGCAACCGGGCGTACCGGTAGACCTCGCCGCACCGCAGCGCGGCCCAGACGATCACCAGCGCGGTACCGAGCTCGTTGAGGCTCAGGTAGTACGTACCGGCCACGGTGGCGAGCCAGTGGTGCCCGACGAGCGCCTGGTTGAGCGGTCGCTCGATATCGAGCCCGACCCGATGTTCGACGTCAAGCAGCACCTGAGCGTGCCGGATCGCCGCTGGCAACTCGTCACTCGCCGCGGCGCCGATCCACCAGTACGCGACGGTCATCACCAGCGTGATCGACCCGTCCCGCCACCACCGCGCCGGCGCCAGAAGCCAGGACAGCCACCGCGCCGGCGCCAGAAACCAGGACAACCACCGCGCCGGCGCCAGAAACCGGGGCAGCCACCGGGCCGGCGCGAGAACCGCGAGAACCGCGAGAAACCGGCGCAGCACCGGTCTCACCGCAGGATCTCGACCTCGTCACCGACCCGTACGGTGCCGGTGCCATCGGGAATCAGGTTCTCGCCGAACGCGAGGCTGCCGTCCTGGTTGCGCCGCTCACCGAGGATCTTCAGCGGCTCGCCACCGCGTACCCCGGTGTCCTGGTCGATGGTGGTGACCAGGCACCGGCCGCAGGCGCGGGCGCAGCGGAACTCGACAGTACCGATGCGCAGCCGCTCCCAGTCGTCCTCGGCCCACGCGGCCGCCCCGTCGACCACGAGAGTGGGACGGAACCGGTTCATCGGCAGCGCCTCGTCGATCCGGCCGGCGGACAGCAGCCAGTCGTTGAGCGCGTCCAGCGAGGCGGTCGAGGCGAGCAGCACCGGGTACGCGTCGGCGAAACTGACCCGGTCAGTTGCCTCGCTGTACATCGGGTCCACCGGACGCCGGGTCGGGTCGTCCAGGTACACCAGTCGAACGTCGTCGCGGCCGAGCAGCGTGCCGAACCAGGAGTGCGCCTCGTCCGGGGCGAGCGCGGCGGCGAGCCGACTGCCCCACACCTCGACCGGCACGTGCGTACCCGCGGAGTCGGGCGGCACCACCAGCGGCGGCAACCCGGCGGCGGCGGCCGGTCCGTCCGGCCGCGCCCGGACCCGCAGGTCGCCGGCCGGGCCGACGGAGGCGACCGCGGCGGTGAGGCCGGGGGCCTCGCGCTGGTTGAGGAATTTTCCGTCGCCGTTGACGAGCATCCACCGCCGGTCGCCGGCGATCCCCCACGGCTCCACCAGCGACTCGGTCAGATCGACACCACGCACACCCTTGACCGGGTACACGTGGATGGAGGCAAGCCGAACCATCCGCCGACTCTCCCACAGGCCCCGGTTGGGCCGAGCCCGCGTCTACGGCCGCTGGGACGTGGCGTACACCACGATTGTTCCTGGCCGGGCGACTGCGACGGCGCCGGCGCGCTGGTAGGCAGGAACCATGCCGCTGCCGCTGTCCGGTCCGATCATCCAGGCGCCGATGTCCGGCGGCGCGTCCACGCCGGAGCTGGTCGCGGCGGTGAGCGCCGCCGGCGGTCTGGGCTTCCTCGCCGCCGGCTACCTGCCCACCGACCGGCTCGCCGAGCAGTTGGCGGGGGTACGCGAGCGCGGCAGCGCGCCATTCGGGGTGAACGTGTTCGTGCCCAGTGCGGACGACGCCGATCCGGCCGCGCTGGCCGGGTACGCCGCGCGACTCGCGCCGGAGGAGTCCCGGTACGGCGTGCCGCTCGGCCAGCCGCGCTGGTCCGACGAGGAGTGGGCGGACAAGCTCGCGCTGCTGGAAGCGCAGCCGCCCGCGCTGGTCAGCTTCACGTTCGGCTGCCCGACCGCCGCCGAGCTGGCGCGGCTGCGGGCGGCCGGTACCGCGGTCGCGGTCACGGTCACCTCGGCGGGAGAGGCGCGGGCGGCGGTCGAGCGCGGCGTGGACGCGGTGTTCGCCCAGGGCGTCGAGGCGGGCGGGCACCGCGGCGGCTGGATCGGGGCGGTACAGGTGCCGCTAGCGGAGCTGCTGCCGGCGGTACTGGCCGCGGTGGACGTACCGGTGGTCGCGGCGGGCGGGATCGGGTCGCGGGCGCAGGTCGCGGCGGCTCTCGACGCGGGCGCGACCGCGGTGGCGGTCGGTACCGCGTTCCTGCGCTGCCACGAGAGCGGCGCCACCGAGCTGCACCAGCAGGCGCTGGTCGATCCCGGGTCGGCCGGTACGACGCTGACCCGCGCGTTCACCGGGCGGCTCGGGCGGGTGCTGGTCAACCGGTTCGTCCAGGCGTACGACCCGGTCGCGGCGACCGGCTATCCGAACGTCCACTACCTGACCCAGCCGGTACGCGCGGCCGCGGCGGCGGCCCGTGACCCCGGCGGGATGTCGCTGTTCGCCGGTACCGGCCACGCTTCCGCGCAGCGCCTCCCGGCCGCCGAGCTGATCCGCGAGCTGTCCGGCTAGAACGCGGCGCTCGCCCGCGATCGGCGGTCAGTGCGATCAGCGGTCAGTGCGCCACCCGGGCGGGCTCCGGCGCGACCAGTGGCGGCGGATAGTCCGGCACCCCGCCGAGGCGCCACGGCTCGTGTACCACCGAACCGTCCACATCGGACAGCTCCGGTACGTACCGCCGGACGTACTCCCCGTCCGGGTCGAACCGGTGCGCCTGCCGGAGCGGGTTGAACCCGCGGTTCGGTCGGGTGTCGTTGCCGGTACCCGCGACCCACTGCCAGTTGCCGCAGTTGTTGGCGACGTCCCCGTCGACCAGCAGGTCGGAGAAGTGATCCGCCCCGATCCGCCAGTCGAGCCCGAGCGTTCTGGTCAGAAAGCCGGCCACGATCAGCCGGGCCCGGTTCGGCAGCCACCCTTCGGCGGCCAGTTGCCGCATCGCGGCGTCCACCACCGGATAGCCGGTCCGCCCGTCCCGCCACGCCTGTGCCGACTCCGGGTCGTCCCGCAGGCGCTGGCGGTGCGGCCGGTAGTCCCGCTCGGCGATGTCCGGGAACGCGGCGGTGACCTGGTGGAAGAAGTCCCGCCAGCACAGTTGCCGGATGAACGGCTCGGCGACCGAGCCGGCCCGGTCACCGCCGGTGCCGGCCACACCGGAGAACCCGCGCCCGCCGCCGGTCGATCTGCCACTGACGGAACCGCCGGCCCACCGACGGGACGAGCCGTGCTCGGCCGCCTGCTCGGCCAGTTCCCGCGCGGACAGGCAGCCGAAGTGCAGGTACGCGGACAGCTGTGAGGTGCCCGGTGCGGCCAGCTCGTCCCGGTGCTCGTCGTACCCGGCG
This sequence comes from uncultured Actinomycetota bacterium, assembly GCA_963742715.1. Lineage (GTDB taxonomy): Bacteria > Actinomycetota > Actinomycetes > Mycobacteriales > Micromonosporaceae > CAVUMR01. The sequence goes on from CAVUMR010000001.1 coordinate 863,534, forward strand.
AGTGAACCGCGCAGCCAGGCGTGCATGCGCCGGCGTCCGACCGTCTCTCCACCGACCGGCAGCTCTGCCCCCGGGTACCCCCGGCCGAGGTCCGGCAGCGGGCCGGCCTCGAGGGTCGGTGGCAGCCGGACCAGGTCGGGCGCTGGTTCGACGTCGCGCCACCGGCGCGCGGTCCAGACCCGCCAGTACGGCGTGAACACCTTGAAGTGGTCGCCACCGGCCGGTACGAGGGCGCCCGGCGGTACCACGGTCAGCGATGGGAACGTGCGCAGCGCGATCCCTTCCGAGGCGCACGCGGTGCGCAGGTGGCGTTCGCGCTCCCCGGCGTACCGGCTGACGTCCGCGGCCATCAGCACCTCGGTCGCGCCCACCGTGCGGGCCACCGTGATCGTCTCGGCCACCGGTTCCCCGCGCCGGATCACCAGGTTGCCGTCCCGGCCCCGCAGGGAGGCGCGCAGGTCGGCCAGGCAGTCGTACAGGAAGTGCACCCGGTTCGCCGCGCGGTCGGTCAACAGGTGCTGGTCCAGCACGAACAGCGGTACCACGAACTCGGCTTCGGCACAGGCGGCGGCGAGCGCCGGGTTGTCATGTACCCGGAGATCACGGGTGAACAGCACCACGGCGGTCCGCACGGCGCCTCACCCACCCCACCGGCAGGCGGGGACCGGCGGTCCTGGCGCTACCGGCCTCGACGCGGCCCCCGCTGGCACGTCGACCTCACTCGACCCGGCCGAGCACGTGTCGCAACGCGCTCTCCAGGTCCGGGTGCCGGAACTGGTAGCCGGTCGCCTTCGCCACCGTCGGCAGCACCCGCTGGCCGGCCAGCGCGAACTCGCGGGCAGCCTCGCCCCCGAACACCAGCCGCGGCCCGAAGCCGGGCACCGGCAGCTTCGTCGGCCGGCGCAGCACCCGGCCAAGGACCCGGGTGTACTCGTCGTTGGTGACCGGCTCGGGCGCCGTCCCGTTCACCGGCCCGGCCACGTCCTCGCTGGTCAGCGCGTGGTGCAGCAGCCCGACGATGTCGTCGATGGAGATCCAGCTGAGCCACTGCTTGCCGGTGCCGAGCCGTCCGCCGGCGCCCACCTCGAACAGCGGCACCTGCACCCGCAGCGAGCCGCCGCGCGGCGACTGGACCAGGCCGGTGCGCATCCGCACCACCCGCACCCCGGCCTGTTCGGCGGGCGCGGTGGCCGATTCCCAGTCGCGTACGACGTCTGCCAGGAAGCCGTCCCCGCTGGCCGAGTCCTCGGTCAGCACCTCGGATCCACGGTCCGGGCCGTAGTAGCCGATGGCCGATCCGGACACCAGCACCCGCGGGCCGCCGTCGCCCTTGAGGTCCGCGAGGGTGCGGGCGAGCAGGCCGGTGCCGGAGGTCCGGCTGTCCCGCAGCGCGGTCTTGTTCGACTCGGTCCAGCGGGTCGCGATCGGCGAGCCGGCCAGATGCACAACCGCGTCCACCCCGCGCAGCGCGTCGGCGTCGATCACCCCGCGGGCCGGATCCCAGACCAGTTCGTCGGGGGTACGCGGCGCGCGCCGCACCAGCCGGATCACCTCATGGCCACCGGTGGACAGGAACGCGCACAGTTGCGTACCGATGAGCCCGCCGGCGCCGGAGACCGCGATCCGCATCGGGCGGACCCCGCGCTCGGCCGCGGCCGCGTGTACCGCCAGATCGGCGGCGAGCTGGCGGTGCCGGTACGCGAACATCCGGCGCAGCCGCGACTTCACCGTGCCGGTCGCGATATTGCCCAGGCTCCCCAGCGGCAGCTCGTACGAGACCTCGTCGGTCATCACAGTGCCGTCGTCGGGGGTCTCGGCGAACCGGTGCCAGTGCTGCCAGTTCTTGAACGGGCCGGACACCTGCAGGTCGCGGAACCCGTGCGGCGGCGCGTACTCGACGTGCTCGGCGACCCAGCGCGGCCCGACCTTGCCCGGTACGGCCAGCCGCAGCACCGCGCGGGAGCCGGGAGTGAGCGCCGGCGCCTCCTGCACCACCTCGACCGGCTCCCAGGGCGGCAGCAGCCGGTTGATCGCGCCGCGACGCTCGTGCCAACCGAACACCTCGGCGACCGGTGCCGACACCGTGCTCTCCCAGCGGAACTCCTGCATCAGCCTGCCTCTCCGGGAAGTGGATCCGCGACCGACCGCGCGGACCCGCGCCAGCCGGCCAGCCGTCGGGTGGCGACGACAGCGGCGGCCCGACCGGCCACGGCCACCCGGCGCCGCACCGGCACCACCGCCCGCCGGCTGAACACGTCGTACCCCGCCCGCTCGATTTCATCGAGGATTTCGCGGTACAGCGTGTACGCCACCTGGATGCAGGGCCGGGAGTCCGGCGCGAGCAGGTCGAGGCCGGGTCGCGCGGCGGCATAGTGCGCTCGGGCGCGCTCGATCTCGTACCTGAGCAGCTCCCGCACCGCTTGGGGCCGTTGGCTGCCGGCCGGCGTGGCGAGGTCGGCGCGGGTGAGGCCGAATCGGGCCAGGTCCTCCTCCGGCAGGTACAACCGGCCCCGGTCGAGATCCTCCGCGATATCCCGGATGAAGTTGGTGAGCTGGAACGCGATGCCGAGTTGCCGGGCCGGCTCGTAGGCCGCGGTCCGGTCGGTCGGCTCGAGCACCGGCAGCATCATCGTGCCGATCGCGGCGGCCGAACCGTCCATGTATTCGAGCAGGTCCGGGTACGTCCGGTAGCCCGTCACCGTCAGATCCATCGCCATCGACCGTAGGAACTTGTCGAAGTCGACCGGGTCCAAATCGAAGGTCTTGATGGTGTACCGGACGGCGAGAAGCACCGGATGATCCGCCGGCGCACCGGCCATCGCCGCGCTGAACCGGGCCGACCAGTCGTCCAGTCGTCGGGTACGGGTGGCGGAATCGTCGCCGGGGACGTCCACGATCTCGTCGGTGTACCGGGCGAACGCGTAGAGCGCGTGTACATGCGGGCGCTTCCACGCCGGCAGCAGCGCGGTCGCCAGGTAGTAGGTACGGCCGTACCGGGCGTGCAACCTCCGGCACTGGCGGTACGCGTCACCGAGCGTGTCCAACCCGCTGCGTCCCTTCGTCGACGGCGTTCCACGGGTCGCCGGATCCGACAGGTCATGGAAAGTCTGTCAGTCGAGCATGCGCCCCCGATGGGCGAGACGCGTGGAAACGCTCCCGCAGGTCGATCACCAGCGGATACGGAGCGCAACCAGGGCACGGACGTACCGGGATGAATTGGTCACGACGGGCATTGGACGGTTACCGTGTCTGTGGCAAGGGCACGAGGTGAAGGGCGCTGTCAGCGGTCTGGTTGGCCGCCGGCAGACTTGATGAAGATCACTCCGTCGGGAAACGGCCGAGATTCGGGCACACCGGACGGTTTGGAGCCCGGTAATCTCGCGCCGGCCGACAGGGATCGCCGTCTTTGTCAGGTGGAGCCATTGATCGGTGCGGATACCGCCGGACCTGGTGGCCGCCTGCAGTGGCGGCGACTCGGCGCATGGTTGCCGTGTGCGGTGAGTAACCGCCACGGTTGCGGGCTCAGCGCGGGCGTACGGATGGTGCTGGTGTCCAGGGCGGTTCGCCGCTTCACGATTAACGGGGAGAGCGCATGACTCGACACCCCAACCCGATCGCCGCTGCGCACGTCGCCCGGGAACGGACCATGGTCGAGGTGGTCGACGGCGCGGGGCGGGCGATCGGGATGTGCTCGGTCGCGGACGCGCACACCATCCCCGGACGTCGCCACCGCGCGTACTCCGTGCTGGTCTTCGACCACCACGGTCGGGTCCTGTTGCAGCGGCGGGCCGCCGCCAAGACCCGTTTTGCCGGGCACTGGTCCAACACCTGCTGCGGACATCCGAGCCCCGGCGAGAACGTGTCCCTGGCGGCCGCCCGCCGGCTCGCCGAGGAGATGGGGATGTCCGACATCCAGTTCGACGAGGCCGGGCACTTCGCCTACCGGGCAGTGGACAAGGCCACCGGCCGGGTCGAGGACGAGTACGACCACGTGCTGGTGGGCCGGGTCGAAGCGGCCACCCCCACGCCCGACCCGGACGAGGTCTCCGACTGGCGCTGGATGGAGCCGTCCGACCTGCGCGCGGACATGCTCGCCAACCCCCAGCAGTACACGCCGTGGCTCGACGACGTGCTGCGCATCTCCGGCCTCCGCTGACTGGTTCCCTCCTCCGCGCGCGCCCGGCTCGGATCCCCTGCTGTGCCCCGGCTCTGCCGCCGCCCTGCTGCTCTGATCCCCAGCCGTACCCCGGGGATTTGGACCAACCGAGGCCCTCACGTATGCTTGCGTCGCTTCCAACGGGGTCCGCGTGGCCGGCAAACCGGGCACACAGGCTGTATGCGATGATGGCGCGAAGCCCTCATCGTCTAGAGGCCCAGGACGCCGCCCTTTCAAGGCGGTAGCACGGGTTCGAATCCCGTTGGGGGCACGACCGGGTCTACCGGACCAGGTCCCGTGGAGCAGCTCGGAGTGCTCGTCGCCCTGTCAAGGCGAAGGTCGCGGGTTCAAATCCCGTCGGGACCGCGAGAGAGTGGCGCGCCGCGCATTGTGCGCGGCGCTCACTGTTTCGGCCGAGGTACCCGCCCACGTCACGTGACAGCCGTGGGTACCATGGTCCGAACGCTCGGGCAGGTAGCTCAGTTGGTACGAGCGTCCGCCTGAAAAGCGGAAGGTCGGCGGTTCGACCCCGCCCCTGCCCACCAGTCCTTCGCCGGGCTGACAAGACGCCGACCAGCGGCAACGCCGGTCGGTGTTTTGCTGTCGACAGGTCGTCAGGCTCGGCCAGACGTACCGGCACTCACCCCTGTTGCCCCATGATCGCCGCTCGATGTCGCACGTTCGTTGCACGTTCGTTGCACGTTCGATCATGGGATCACGTCGCTCCGACATGTGGTACGAGTCGGCGACCCCCGCCGGGGGGTTCCGGACGAACGTCTATCAGGCGTTGTCGAATAGTGCTTATCACGGGCAAGCCCTGTCGCGATGCCTCACGCCATGCTATGTGGCGATCATGGATCCGATCGTGCTCGCTGCCTCTGTGGTGCTTCCGCCAGAGACGTGCGGGGAATCAACCCCCCACCGCGCCTTGATCATGGCCCGAACCGCTGCCGCTCGGTCAGGTATACCGTCGCCGCCATCTCAGCCAACGACCACGACTGGACGATTTCCACCTCACACACGTTGCTGATCCCGGACCCGAAGTCGGTAATCATCGCGTCGGAAGGCAGCCCCACACTGCTGTCGTCGGTGCGGCGGACAGCCAGGAGTATGTCTGCGGCCGCGGCCAAGCGTTGCTGCTCTGTCATCGAGAACGTCCACTCGGAGCATGAGGTGTCCTTGTACGACTTGGGCCAGGTCTGCTCGTACTTCGATGCCGATCCAGTCGTGGCCCCGCCGTCACTATTGTTGGCTTTGACCGCGATGCCGCCGCTGCACAGGAGTACGACCGCGGCGAGGACCACGAACCCGAACGGCGTTAGCCGATGCTTGGGCTTCGCCGACTGCTGGATCCGCGGATCGTTGCTTTGCTCATCGGTCACGGCGCCAGGTTGGTTGGCGTTTCAGTGCTCGACCAGCGGGACGCAGGAATCCGACGAACGTGGGCATGTCGGGTAGCGGACAGGCCGTCCATTCTGCCGGGGAGTCGTCACCGCACCCCGCGCCGTCCAGTGGGCTTCTGGGATCGACCCCAGAAACCGCGGACTGCCGGTGCGGTGGTCCGTTGTAGCCTCCTGCGCTGGTCAGGGTGTGGTGCGGCCGGCACCCCTAGCGGTCTGGCGGTGGTGTCATAGATGACGGATCGTTTCTCTAGGTGCAAGATTGGTGACTAATGGTTCAGCGGACGTCCGGGAGGTGGAATGGCTACGTCTGGCCAACTCCGTCTCAAGCTGCTGCTGGACTCGAACGTAGTCATCGCCGTGGAGCCGTTCGGCGGCTCGCTCGAGCCTGCGCTGCCCATCGCCGCGGAGTTAGTTCGCCTGGCGAGTGAACAGGGTCATGTTCTGTGCGTTGCCCCGGCTACGAGGGATGATCTCCTCCAAGGGCGCGACACGGCACGTCGAGCTCAAAGGCTTGCGGAGCTAAGTAAGTTCCCGGAACTTGCAGAGGTGCCTATCCCGCTCGACCTGACACAGAAGGCCGGCGAGAGTGCCCTTGGGACTAACGATCATCGAGACCTTCGGATACTCGCTACGCTCAATTCCGGAGCAGCGCACTATCTCGTCACCGAGGACGGTGCGTTACGCCGTCGAGCTAGTCGTGCGGAGTTAGGGGACGCTGTACTCACGCTCGCGGAGGCGGTTGAGCTCCTCCGAGGTTTTGCACCAATGGAGATAACGCCGCCGCCACGAGTGTCTCGTATCCCGAGCTATGCCCTAGATGGTAGCCAGCCGGTCTTCGACAGTCTTCGCGCAGAGTATCCCGATTTCCAGCAGTGGTTGAGGAGGATTGCAATAGACAGCGACAACCGCGTCGCCTTTGTGGTGAAGGACAGCGGGTCGTACGCTGCTGTGGCACTTCTTAAGAGGGAGTTTGACTGTCTCTACGAACTTGAGGGACCGGTAACTAAGATCAGCACCTTCAAGGTGGAAGCGGCGCACTCGGGAGTCAAATACGGCGAGCTTCTATTGAAGACGATCTTTGTTGATAGCTCGGAAGCTAGGATGGCGTCACTATATACAGAGGTGTTCCCAACCCATGCAGACTTGATCGCATTCTTAGCAGACTTCGGATTCGTGGACTCAGGTCTACGAACGGGACGCGGCGAAAACGTGCTGGTGAAGAGCTTAATCCAACCTGACATCTTCGATGGCGATAACCTTCTCTTCCACATCCGTTTCGGCCCTCCGGCCCTGAGATCAACCGACCGGACTTGGCTTGTGCCGATCCAGCCCCATTGGCACGATCAACTATTCCCGGAAATGAGCCGCAGTGCGGGCGACCCGCACCAGTTGAGCCTGTTCAGGGTAGAGGAAGAGCCCCTGACCCATCCATGGGGAAACGCGCTGCGGAAGGCGTACCTCTGCAACTCGTCAACGAATGCCGTGGAGCTCGGAGACGTCCTGCTCTTCTACCGCTCCCATGATACGAGGGCCGTGCAAGCGATTGGTGTGGTTGAAGGAGTGCTGCGCAGCCAGCTAGCTGAACAGGTTGTCAGATACGTGGGCCGACGGACGGTGTACACGCCATCCGAAGTCGCCGAACTCGCTCGGAGTGTCAGGGGGGTTCTTGCCATCCGGTTCAGGCAAGATAGATTCGTTGATCCACCGTGGTCGTACGAACAGCTGGTGTACGAAGGGGTGCTGAGAGGCGCCCCCCAACAGATCATGCGGGTTGCGACTGAAAGGGGAAGGCGTTGGGTTCAGACGCAGCTTCTCGGGTAAGTCTCCTTCCCATTCATCCGCGCTTCTCACATCAGATCCTGGCTGGAACGAAGCGCGTCGAATTTAGAAAGCGGCCACCCGCCCCTGACATTAGAAGCATACTCATTTACGAAACCGCACCAACGAGTCGCATCGTTGGTTATTTCGACATCACAGTTTGCGAGGTTGCCTCACCCTGGATCGTGTGGAGCAAATACCGAACGATTGGGGGAATCGACTACTCCGATTTTCGGCGATACTTTGACGGAACAGGGAAGGCCGTCGCTATCAACATTGGCGAAGTCGGCGTCTTTCCCTTGCCGCTCAGCCTTCGTGATCTTGGGCCCGCCCTTTCGGTACCTCAGAGCTACGTGTATTTGGATCGAGCGGTTTTGGAATTCGCGAGGTCTCTCCAGGTGAGGGAGTATGCTTACATGAATACGGCCACCTGTCTCGTGTGACTTTCCCTCGGTTCGCTTGCGCCAAACCTCAAGATAATGCGCAGTATCTGGCACGGTTCTTGTCCTACATGCGTTGGTGATGGAAGTGCGCCTCACCAACGCGTGCGCAATGCCCGTTGAAATCGACGACGCCACGAGTATTCAGCAACGATTGGCTCTAGGGAAGATTCAGGCGAGATCCTTGCGTTGCATAAGAAGATAGAAACCGATATTCGCAATGAGATGCGCCCCTGATTTCCTCGGACTTGCATGACAGGTGCCCGCGGCATGCCCCACCTGCTGTCGAGTCTCCTTCTGCCGTAAAACCGCCTCGCCCTACAGACCCATGTCCAGCTACCCGAAGATTCGGCCAGGTGGCCGTCAGAGCAGGAAATGGAACTCGAGACCCTCGCCGGCGACGCATATCTCGAACGCGAAGACGACATCAAGCGGGTTACGCTCCTGTACACCCACATGCACGCCGCAGCGCTCAGCGCCAGCAAGTCCCGCGAGCTGCTCGCGGCCACCGCCAGAGAACTGGCGTAGACCACAGAAGGAGGCGCGGCAGTGGACCTGTCTCGCGTCCAATGGCGCAAGAGCACCCGCAGCAACGCCAACGGCGCCTGCGTCGAGATCGCATCAGCCATCCACACCGTCGCCATCCGCGACTCCAAGAACCCGGACGGTCCTCTCTTGGCGTTCGCCATCGATGAGTGGGTCGCCTTCGTGCAGAGCGCCAAGGCCGGTCGATTCGACCTTTAGGTATCTGCGGCAGCCCGAGGCGCTAACACCACGGGGATGGCGCCACCGATTTACTGCCGTCCGCTGTTGCAGGTACGACGATCTCCGTCCGATGCGGCAGAACGGCACTCGTAGCCGGCGGGTTCGTGCACCTCACATCTGGGATCGCAGCACGTCGACCTCGCAGCCAGGCTGGAACGGGTCGAAGCCGTGCTCGGCCAGCCAACGGATCGACAGCAGGCTTCGCAACGACCACCATCCGCGGATCACGTCGAGGTCCACGTCGGTGCCGTAGCCGGCGACGACGTCGCCAAGGTGCTCCTGGTGTCCGAGCGTCAGGATGGCGAGGTCGTACAAGGGATCGCCCTGGCCCGCCTCGGACCAGTCGAGCACACCGGTGACCTCGTCACCGTCGACGAACACGTGGCTGACCTGCAGGTCGCCGTGCGTGAACACCGGTGTGCACGGCCGGAACGCGGCCTCGGCAACCTGGCGGTTGCGGGTGACCAGGTCGGCGGGGAGGACGCCGTTCGTGACGAGCCGCTCGCATTCGTCGTCGAGGTGCGATGCCGACTCGCCGAGTCGCCTACTGGGCCATGGCGGCAGCGGCGCGTCGTGCAGCATCCGTACGGCGGCACCCGCCGCGGCCCACGCCGCGGACGACGCGGTCGACGGCTCGCCGAGGCGGCCGAGCGCTGCCCCTGGGAGGGCGGCGAGCGCGAGCACGGGCGGCTTCCGCCACAGGATCTCCGGGGTCGGAACGGGCGCGAGCGCCATCGCCTTGACCTCGACGTCGGTGAGTGCCTGATCACTGTCGATCTTCAGGAACACATCGCCGACGCGCAGGGTCGCGCGCTCGTTGTGGGCGACGACGACCTCGACCTCCGGCACGTCGGCCAGTATCGCGGGGATGACCACCGACGCGCCTTTGCATTTACGTCCGCTGGATCCCACGCTCGAATCCGGTGGCGTCGTTTCCGGTCGACCGGAAGCCTGAACGCCGCACCGGTCGATTCGGTGCGTGACGTCGACCGGCGAGGAGACCCGACAGTGGATGGTTCCGCGCGTGCCCGCCTGAGCGCAGGGGGCGCGACAGCGAGGCCATCCCGGCTGGTGGTGACGAGTGTCGCGGTCGCTGGCTGGGGGCTGTGTTACGCGATCTACCGGGGCTACTACGCGGCCGGTGGCACCGCATTCCTGCCAGGGAAGCTGGCGGACCCGAGCGAGTTCCGAACCATCAACGCGGCGGCCGTGGTCATCCTGCTGGTGGCGGCGGTGCTACCGCTCGTTGCCCTGCCGCTGTGGTCCCGACTCTGGGCGCGGCGCGTACTGCTGGCCGTGTGCTGGGTGGTCGCCGTCGGCTGCGTCATGCACGCGCTGATCGACGCTGTTCAACGGGTGCTCAGCCTGGCCGGCCTGCTGGACGTTCACTACCCGGCATCGGTGTGGGCGTCGATCGACACCCGAGCCGCCGACCTGCAGGACCTGTTCTTCAACGAGCCCTGGTTCATGCTGGAGGGACTCGGCTTCGCCGCTCTCGCCTGGATCGTGCTGGGGCCGGGACCGGTACGGCGAAAGTGGATCGGCAGCGCCGTGGCGGCAACCGCCGCGTTGACGGCATTGGGGCTGCTCTCCGCCACTGGAGTCATCGGCAGGACGATCGTCGGCTGACCGCACCCCACGGGCATGGGCCGCTATCAGGCCAGTCTCAGGTACCCGACCATAGAGTCCCGCCATGCGGGTCACGATGATTCTGCCGGCATTGACCGAGGCGACCAGCCCGCTGTTCCGTCCGGTGAAGTACTCGCTGTTCCCGCCGCTCGGGCTCGCGACGCTCGCCGGCTATCTCGCGCCGGACGACGAGGTACGGATCTGGGACGAGCACGTCGAGCGGCTGCGGCTCGACGACGACCGCCCGGACCTCGTGGTCATCCAGCCGTACATCACCTCGGCGCGCCGGTCGTACGAGCTGGCCGACGAGTACCGCAGGCGCGGCGTACACGTGGCGATGGGTGGACTGCACGTCACGTCACTGCCCGAGGAAGCGGCTCAACACGCGGACACGATCTTCATCGGTCCCGGTGAGGACACCTGGCCGGTATTTCTGGCGGACTTCCGTCGCCGCGAGCCGCGCTCCCGGTACACCTCGACCGAGCGCACGCTTACCGCGTTGCCTCCCATACGGCGCGACCTGATTCAGCGCCGGCGCTATCTCGTACCCAATTCGATTGTGGTTTCCCGGGGTTGCCCGCACCACTGCGACTTCTGTTATAAGGACGCATTCTTCGAGGGCGGAAAGTCTTTCTACACGCAGACGGTGGACGCCGCGCTGGCCGAAATCGACCGGCTCCCGGGCCGGCATCTGTACTTCCTCGACGACCACTTACTGGGCAACCGGCGATTCGCCGAGGCGCTGTTCGCCGGCATGGCGGGAATGGGCCGGGTGTGGCAGGCGGCCGGCACGGTCGACTCGGTGCTCGCGCCCGGGCTGCTCGAACAGGCGGTCGGGTGCGGATTGCGCAGCCTATTCGTGGGATTCGAGACAGTCAACAACACCAATTTGGCTGTACAACGGAAGCGCCAGAACATCGGTCGCGACTATGGCGCGGTGGTACGACGACTGCACGACCTGGGCGTGATGGTCAACGCGAGTTTCGTCTTCGGGATGGACGGCGACGGGCCCGACGTGTTCGACCGCACCGTCGCGTGGGCCGTCGAGCAGGGCATCGAGACCGCGACGTTCCACATCATGACGCCGTACCCGGGCACCGGGCTGTACCAGCGGATGCAGGCGCAGCAGCGGATGCTGCACCAGGACTGGGACCGGTACGACACGCGCCAGGTGGTGTACCGGCCGGTCGGGATGACCGCCGAACAACTGGAAGCCGGATATTGGCGCGCCTACCGCGACTTCTACCGGTGGAGTGCGATGTGGCGGGGAGCCGCCACGAAAGAGTCGCCGCGCGACCGGTTGCGGCACCTCACGTACGCGGGCGGCTGGAAAAAGTTCGAACCGTTCTGGGACCTGCTCATCCGTACCAGTCAGGTCACCCGCGCGCTCCCGCTGCTCGAGTCGCTGCTCGGCAGCTTCGGCGGCCGGCCGGCGACCGTAGCCACGCGACCTTCCGCTGAGGGACTCGTCTCGCGGAGGGACTCGTCTCGCGGAGGAGCTCGTCTCGCTGAGGGACTCGTCGAGCTAGGCGAGACTGACAACGCAGCACGCTAGGGAGAGGGGCCGGGCCATGCACGCGTCGGAGATCCAGCGTGCGGTGGCCGCGGCCGGGTCGATCGCCTCATCAGTTGGTCTGACAGTCGACGACGAGATCCAGCTGCATAACTCGAACAAGCTCACTCTGCGGCTGCTGCCGTGTGACGTGCTGGCCCGGGTGGCACCGGTAGCGCATCGGGTCGCCCAGTTCGAAATCGGGCTTGCTCAACGGCTCGCCGAATCCGGCAGCCCGGTCGCCGCTCTTGATCCTCGGGTCGAGCCGCGCGTCTACGAGCGTGACGGCTTCGAGGTCACGCTGTGGACCTACTACGAACCGGCGCATCGAGAGGTCCCTCCAGCCGACTACGCCGACGCGCTCGGGCGGCTGCATGCCGGCATGCGCAACGTCGATATCCCCACGCCGCACTTCACGGACCGGGTCGAGGACGCCCAACAACTCGTGGCCAGCCGCGACCGCACCCCGGCGCTCGCCGACGCGGACCGGGAGCTCCTCGGCAACACGTTGCGGAGCCTGCGGCGAAGGATTCGCGAGCGCGGCGGCGCCGAGCAGCTCCTGCACGGCGAGCCGCACCCGGGCAACCTGCTCAGCACGACGAACGGGCTGCTGTTCATCGACCTCGAGACGTGCTGCCGTGGGCCGGTCGAATTCGACCTCGCCCATGCGCCCGAAGAAGTCAGCGAGCACTATCCGGGCGTCAATCAGGGCTTGCTACGCGAGTGCCGGATCCTCATGCTGGCAATGATCACCACCTGGCGCTGGGATCGAGGTGACCAATTCCCGAACGGGCGCCAACTGGGCACCGAGTGGCTCGGCCAGCTCCGAGCAGCGCTCGACCTTTCTTGAACGGCGCAACGGCCGGCGGCCGCGGTCAGGACAGCAGCGCGATGCTGTCGAGCCGTACGAACTTGAAGTTCTGGTTCCCTGCCCCGCCAGGCGCGGTGTTCTTGTCGTCCTGGCAGATGAACACGCCCGCCGGGTACGCCGGGCCGAGGTTCGCGGTCGACGCATCGATTCCGTCGGTACGACTGCAGCCATCCGCACTCGGGCCGGCGACCACGTGGAACGTACCGACGAACTGGTGCGGGGTCTGCCGGCGGTACACCGCGAAATAGGAGTTCAGCGGGTTGTCGCCGTTCTGCGCGGAGACGACGAGGTAGCCGGTACCGCCGGCGCGAGACACGAGCGTGACGCCCTCGATGTCATGGACGAGGTGACCGGTCACGCCGTCGAGCTTGGTACGCGCGGTCGCCGAGTCGGTCGGTTCGGCGCCGTACTGCCAGACCGCCACGTTCTCCTCGCTGAGGTACAGCTGCCCGGTCTCGTCGTCGACCACGCACGACTCGTGGTCCGATCCGATCGTCAGGGTGCGTACCAGCCGCGTCGACAGGAGTCCGTCATGGTCCGGGTCGACCACCTCGTACTGCCGGGTGACCCCGCCGGACACCCCGGTGACGAACGCGTAGAGCTTTCTCGAGCCGGGACTCAGGTACAGGCACAGGCCCTTGCCGGTGGCGCCGGGCGTGCCGTCGGTGACGTCGCGGAGCTGCCGGGTCGCTCCGTTCACCGCGTAGAACCGGAGCTTGCGGTGGTTGACCGCGACCACGTCGACGGTGCGGCCGTCGATCGTCACGGCCTGCCGCAGGTCGACGTTGCCGAAGAAGGTCACCCCGTCGGTGACGTGCTGAAGCCGGGCGCCGGACAGGTCGTACACGTCCAGCCCGCCGCGCTTGTCGTCGCCGATCACCAGCGACCGCGCCGGGCTCGTCCGGTCGACCCAGATCGCCGGGTCGTCCGCGGCGTCGCCGGTGTGCGCGACCGGAGTGGTCTCACCGGCCGCTGGCACGGCTGCGGTTCCCGGCGGCAGCGGCGCCGCGTACCCCACTCCAGAACCGGGCAGGAGTACCGCTACCAGCGCAAACGCCGCGACGACCAGCGCGCGGCGCGCGCTCGTACCCAATCCGCGCATTGCTTCCCCCGACGATCCTGGCCAGCACCGCGATGTCCCGTGACGGGAACAGCACGCGCCCGCACACCCCCGAAGGGCAAGTGCTTGATCGGATGTACGACGGAGGTCGGCGCTACCAGACCCAGCGACGGCTCAGGAGAGCATCAGGATGGCGTCGAGCGGTACGAACTTGAAGTTCTGGTTCCCGACGCTGCCGGGCACGGTGTTCTTGTCGTCCTGGCAGATGAACAGTCCGGCCGGGTACGACGGGCCGAGGTTGAGCGTGCTGATCTCGATCCCGTCGGTACGGGAGCACCCGTCCGCGTCCGCGCCGGCGACCACCTGGAAGGTGCCCACGAACTCGTGCGGGGCTTCCCGGCGGTACACCGCGAAATAGGAGTTCGTCGGGGTGGAGACGTTCTGCGCGGACACGACCAGGTAGCCGGAGCCCTCGCCGCGCTCCACCACGGTCACGCCCTCGATGTCGGACACCAGGTGGCTGTCGCTGCCGATGCCGTCGACCCGGGTACGCGCGGTGGCCGACTCGGTCGGCTCGGCGCCGTACTGCCAGAGCGCCACGTCCTCCTGGCTGAGGTACAGCTGACCGGTTTCGTCGTCGACGACACACGCCTCGTGGTCCGACCCGATCGTCAGGGTGCGGACGAGCACTGTCGACAGCAGCCCGTCATGGTCCGGGTCGACCACCTCGAACTGCCGGGTGTACCGGTGCTTCGCCACGTTGGTGACGAACACGTACAGCTTTCCCGAGGTCGGGCTGTGGAAGAGGCACATGCCCTCGCCGGTCGCTCCGGGCGTGCCGTCGGTGATGTCCCGGACCTGCCGGGCGGTGCCGTCCACCGTGAAGAAGCGCACCTTGCGGTGGTTGACGGCGACCACGTCGACGGTACGACCGTCGATCGTCACGCCCTGGCGCAGGTCCACGTTCCCGAAGAACGCGGCGCTGTCCGTGACGTGCTGCAGCCGGGCTCCGGTCAGGTCGTACACGTCCAACCCGCCGCGCTTGTCGTCGCCGATCACCAGCGACTGCGCCGGATCCACCGGGTCGATCCAGATCGCCGTGTCGTCCGCGGCGTCCTTGGGATGCGCCACCGGATCGGTCTCGTCCACCGCGGTCACCGCCACCGTGCCGACCGGTAACACGGCCGCGCGCGCCGGACGCCCGCCCGGCAGCAGCGCGGCCACCAACACGAACGCCACGGCCAGCAGGATCACGGTGCCGCGGCGGCGGTGGGCGTGACCTTCGACTACGCGGATGTACCGGACGGAATCGGGCATCGACCGCGCCTCTCAGCTGTGGCCACGCCGCTGGCGGAGACACGCTCCAGGAGACAAACAGCTTGAGGTGGCAGCTCATGCTCACACTTTGTCAACCAACAAGAATCAGGTGTACGACCTGTGTCCGACGATGAGTCGACACCACCCGTCGCTCAACGCCCGATGGCGACCACACCGCCCGTGACAACGCCGTTTGTTAGCGTGACCGCTGGTCAGCGGGGTTGTGGGTAGACCGGGTCGTTTGCGACACCACCCGGTGGTGGTACCTCCTACCCCGACACGACGCGGTGATCGTCACCGCCATTGGGGGGACGGAGGCGCCACGATGATCGTCACGGTCGGTGGCTATACGCCGGTACTCGCCGACGATGCCTGGGTGGCCCCGGACGCGGTACTGGCCGGACAGGTCCGGCTGGCCACCGGCGCGAGCGTCTGGTACACCGCCGTACTGCGCGGCGACGACGACTGGATCGACATCGGCCCGGACAGCAACATCCAGGACGGCTGCGTCCTGCACCCCGACCGCGACCTGCCGGTACTGGTCGGTCGCGGCGTCAGCGTCGGGCACCGGGCGATCCTGCACGGTTGCGTGGTCGCCGATCACGTACTGGTCGGCATGGGCGCGACCGTGCTCAACGGCTGCCGGATCGGTACCGGCTCGCTGGTCGCGGCCGGCGCCGTGCTGCGGGAAGGCACCGAGGTACCGCCCGGATCGCTGGTGGCCGGGGTACCGGGCCAGGTACGCCGCACGGTCACCGCCGAGGAGCTGGACAAGATCCGGCGCAACGCGGTCACGTACCGGGGACTGGCCCAGCGGTACGCCGCGAGCGAGGTGAAATTCCCAGCCACGGCCGGTGCTGGCGGCTATGGTCCGCCGGGTGGACCGGACCGTGACGCTCGTACTCGTCGACCATGACGGCCGGCTGCTCGGGGCGCTCGCCCCGTACCCGGTACCGGAGCCGTGGTGGCAGGACATCACCGCCGTGGTCGCCGGCGCCCGGGAGCGGTACGGGCTGGACGCGACCGTGCTGCGGTTGCTCGCCGGGGACCGGCCGGCACCGCCCGGTGGACACGTCACGTATCTCGCCTCGGTGGCCGGCACCCCACCGCCGGGGTTGACGCCGGTCGACGTCGAGCTGGGACCGCAGCCGCACCGGGCGCCGTACGCCGAGCTGGGCGGGCCGGAGAAATCCGTCGCCTGGGCGGTCGAGGCGCTGGCCACGGCCGGCCGGGAGGTCACCTCGGTACAGCAGCGGCGCACCTGGAACCTGTCCGCGCTCTGGCGTCTGGAAACGCGCGCCAGCACGGCCGCGTCAGCGGGCGCCGGCGGCGCAGCCACAGCGGGCGGCGCGGACCGCGCAGGCGCTGCCGGCGTCGCGAGCGGCGCCGGCGGTGCTGGCGCGAAAGGCGCGGTCTGGCTCAAGCAGGTACCGGCGTTCTTCCGGCACGAAGCGGCCGTGCTGTCCTGGCTGGCGGACGCGGTGCCCGGCTTCACCCCGGTCCCGCTCGCCTGGACCTACGTCGACTCTGTCCCTGGTCACGGCTCTGCCGGTGACTCGGCCGCTCACCGCGGCGGCACTGCCGGTGCCGGCGGCTGCCGGATGGTGCTCGACGAGATCCCCGGCACCGACCGGTACGAAGCCGGCCCGGCCGAGCGGGTCGCGCTGCTCGCCGACCTGCACGTCATCCAGCTCGCCGCGGTCGGCCGGACCGATGAGCTGCTCGCGCTGGGCGTGCCGGACCGGCGTACCCCCGAACTGGCGAAGCTGATCCGGGGCGTGGTGGCGCGCTCCGGCGGGCCCGAGCTCGACGGCGTGCTGGCGGGCCTGGACGAGCGGCTCGCCGCGATCGACGCGTGCGGCCTGCCGGACACGCTGGTACACGGCGACTTCCACGCGGGCAACGCGTGCGGCCGCGAGGACTGGCGGCAGATCATCGACTGGGGCGACTCGGTGGTTGGGAACCCGGTCATCGACCTGTTCACCATGACCATGCGCTCCCCCAACGCCGACGAGCTGCGCGCCGGGTGGTGCCGCCAGTGGCGGGACGCGGTGCCGGGCTGCGCGCCGGAACGGGCGATCGAGCTGATCGAGCCGGTGATCGCCCTGCGGAACGCGGCCGTGTACGCCGGCTTCCTGGACGCCATCGAGCCGACCGAATGGCCGTACCACGCCGACGACGTTCCGCACTGGCTGGCGCAGGCCGCCGGAACTCCGCACGCGGAAGCGGCCAGCCCTTCGGCGTGACCCGCGAGCGGCTGGCGTCAGGAGACCGACAGCAGCGGCAGCTCCCGGCTGATGGTCCGCGCGGCGATCTCGGCTTCGTCGGCGAACAGGTAGGACCGGGGATCAATCCAGCTGGTGTACGTCGCGCCATCCGGCATGACGTTGAGCCGGCGGATCTTCGGGTCCGGGTCGACCTCCTCGCTCGACTCGTCCACGTCGACCGTCGCGTCGCCCCGGTACGAGTAGACGTGTACGTGCGAGTCGGTCTTGTGCTGCTGGTACGTCTCGACGAACCGGTCGTCGTCCGCGAGCCGGCCGACGATCGGCTCGATCGGGATGTACGCGTGTTCGTTGTAGTCGGAGAAGTCGGTGGCCTTCTGGAACGGCTCCGGGATCTGCGAGCAGGACCGGAAGATGAAGCTGCGGAAGCCGAGCGCGTAGCCCCACTCCAGGTACGCCAGCATCTCGTCCACAGTGGACACGCCTTCCGGCGTGAGTACGCAGCTCAACCGGGCCTTGAACGTGTCGTCGGAGTACGACGCGATCCAGCGGAGCTCGTCGGCGGTGAGACCGGACCACCGGCCCTTGAACCGCATCGCGATCCGGTTCTGCTCGTACTCGTGGTGGGCGACCGAAATGCTCGTCCCGTTGAGCCCGGCCCTGATCAGCGCCGGCAGCAGT
Source organism: uncultured Actinomycetota bacterium (assembly GCA_963742715.1). GTDB lineage: Bacteria > Actinomycetota > Actinomycetes > Mycobacteriales > Micromonosporaceae > CAVUMR01. The sequence goes on from CAVUMR010000001.1 coordinate 881,451, forward strand.
TCTTGCTGGCCAGCCGCGGTCGGTACCTTCTTCGCCAGCCCGAATCCGTTCGTGTGCATGCGCGAGCGCTGGAACCGCGGATTGACCGCGCAGGCCAGCTCGTACAGCTTCGTCGGGTTGGCGGTCGGCTCCCCGCCGGTGTACGCCACCTTCGTCACGCCGCCGACCTCGGCGAACCGCAGCGCCCGGTCGAGCCGGTCGTCGCATTCGAGGTATGGCCCGTTCGGCGTGAACGTGACCTCGTTCGAGCAGAACGAACAGGCCGCGTTGCAAGTCGCCGTGGTGACCAGGGTCAGGATCGCGCGGTGGCTGAACACGTAGTACTCGCCGTCGAAGGCGATCACGCTGCAGTTCTGGTACGACCGGCCGGCGACGTCCTCGAAGCGCTCCCCGATTCGCCGGACCACGCGCCGCTCGTCCGGCGGTGGTGTCCCTTCCGCGTGACGGATCTGCGCTCCAGGCATCTCTCCTCCTTGTCGGTCGGTTCGATGGGCTGTCGGTTCTCCGGCGCGGGCGGTCCTCGGGTGCCGCTGGCGCGATGGCGCGGTCGGTGGTGACCGGCGACCGCCTGGGCTCGGCTCGTGGGCTGGATCGGCTCGTGGGCTGGATCGGCTCGTGGGCTGGATCGGCTCGGTGGGTTGGGTCGGCTCGGTGGGTTGGGTCGGTCAGTCGGTGGGGAGCACCCGGAGCACGTCGCCGACCTGAACGTCCAGCTCGGCCGCACCGCAGCCGCGCACCATGCCCAGCTCGTACAGCCCGTATGAGCTGCCGGGATACAGCGCCCAGGTGCCGTCGGCGCCGGACATCATCCGCTGGGTGTAGCGCGCGGCGATCCGGTGTGGACCGATCTCGACGATGTGTCGGGCGCCCTCGGTGGGCCGCGGCGGGCAGCCGGTGATCTTCATGTTGCCGAAGTTGTCGATGTGTACGACCGTGAAGTCGGCCAGGTCCAGTCGGCGTGCCGTCGGTGGGTCCGCCGGCTTGCCGACCTCCGCCAGCGGCACCCCGCCGGCCGCCTTCGCCGCCAGCGGCGCGGTGATCGAACGGCCGGCGAAGTTCACGAACGCGGCGCCCTCGCCGTAGTGGTGGCTGATGTCATAGAGCTGCGGGCAGCCGAAGTCCCGGGTGAGCCAGTCGAACACCCCGGTGTCCCGGCCGATGAACGTCAGCTCCTTGGTTTCGGTCACGCCGATCACCGCGCGCGGCCGGTCCCGCAGCGGCCCGAGAGTGGACATCAGCACGGTTCCGGCCGGATAGCAGTCCGCCATGAGGCGCATCGCGAAGTTGCCATTGACCGCCGAAAACGCCGGCTGGATCGGTACGACCGGCTCGATGATCACGTCCGATTCACCGAGTGCGGATATCAATGAGGCCCGCAACTCCGCGGCCGCGATATCAACACAATCCGTAATGCACACGATCCGATTCGGCACGATACCTCCGCAGTCGGGATCATGAATCGTCCACTCTACGCAACCAGGTCCGAAACGACCACAGGGCGCCGTATCGGTCAGTTTAGGAAACGGATGCTGGAACAGACAATATTGTGCTTTCCGCACATCCGTGCCTACATTGGGTGCCGCCCAAAGGGGAGCGCCGTACGGTCTCGACGTCGCGCGCCGACTCCCGCGTGGAGCACGCTCGCCGGCGGTCGGCACTCCCACACCTGAGCGATCGAAGGTGGAGGTGTCGATGGTGCGGAGGCGACGGCTCGCCCTGGACGCGTCCGCAGACATCTCCCCGGTACGGGTCAGGCTCCCCCGGCTGCCGGGCCACCTGCCCGCGGAGGTTCTCGCCGTACTCGACACGTACGGCTTCGTGATCCTGCGGCTGCCGGACCCGCCATCCCGAGCCGAGCTGCTGGCACTCGAAGACCAGTTCGGGCCGGTGTGGCGGCACGCCCGCTCCGACCAGGACGGCATCGCGCCGATCGAGGTCGACGCCTCGAAGCCGTCGTTCCTCGGTACCTCCGCGGCCGCGCATCCACCACACACCGACGGGGCGTACAGCCCGGACCCGCCGTGCCTGGTCGTACTGTCCTGCGAGGAGGCGACCGCCCGCGGTGGCGACACGGTCCTGATCAGCGGGCAGCACCTGTATGACCGGCTGCGGCGGACGGATGAGGCGGCGGTACCGGCCCTGTTCGCCACCGACGCGTTGACCATCGAGCGCAACGCGCACGCGGTCACCACTCCCGCGTTCGCCCCGCACGGCCGGCGGCTGAAGGTGATCTTCCGGCAGGACGCGCACTCGACAACCCGCCCCGCACCCGCCGCGGCCAGGGCGTTCGGCCTGCTCAGCCAGCTCGTCGCCGACCCCGCCATGCAGGTACGCACGCGGCTGGAGCGCGGCGAGGTGATCCTGGTCGACAACTTCGGCATGTTGCACGGGCGTACCGAATTCGATCCTGGTCAGGGCCACCGGCGACTGCTGCGGCTCAACGTCACCGGGGACAGCCCGCGCTGCCCCGATGTCTTCGGCTTCGACGGCTCGAGCCCGGCCGGGCGCCACGGGACGCCTACCGCGGCCACACCCGCGACGATCGGCGTCGATGCTGGCCAGCGCGGTAGCTGGGGCGCACATGAGTGAGCCGCACGGCCCGGCGCTGTGGCCGTATATCGGCCCGCACGCCGGCGTGCCAACCGACGCGGCACCGGTCGCGGTCCTGCACCAGCGGGTCGACCCACCGGTGCTGGGCGGCGCGGTCAAGCCGGCCAACCCGCACGGCTACCGGGACTCCGCCGCCGACATCGCCGCCGCGCTGGTCACGGCCGGCTGGCCGGTCTGCACCCCCGGTCAGGTGACAGCCGGTCAGGTGACATCCGGCCAGGAGTCCGGACCCGAGGACGCCTGGTCGTACCCGGACACGCCGGCCGGGATCGCGGCGGCGCTGGAGGCCGGCGCCGGGATCCTGTGGTGCAACACCACCGTGTTCCGCGCGCACCCGGTGGCACAGCTGCCGCCGGGGCTCGACCCGCTGCTGGTCAGCCAGCCGTTCGGCGCCACCGAGGACTACGAGGACAAGAGCCGCTGCCACGAGCTGCTGCGCCGACACGGCGTGCCGGTGCCTACCCAGCTCTCTGTCACCGCTGGCAGCGCCGGCCCTGCCGACCTCGAAGGCACGCTCGCCGACGCGCTGGCCGGTGCCGGGCTGACGTACCCCTGCGTCGTCAAGCCGTGCCGCGGCCGGGGCAGCGAAGGCGTGACGGTGGCGCCGGACGAGCCGACGGCACTGGCCGCTATCCGCGCGCTGACCAGCGCGGTCACCCGGTTGCCCGGTGGTGGCACGGCGCCCCGGTACGGCGAGGTCGTACTCGTCGAGGAGTACCTGCCCGGTACCGAGTGGACGGTCACGGTGCTGCCGCCCGGCCGGTACGACCGGCTCGGCGCGGTCGGCACGCACTGGGCGCTACCGCCGGTACGGCGTACCGGACATGACCGGGGCGTGCTGCCGTACAGCGGGCACGTACCGGTCGAGCGCAACAGTGTCGCGGTGCCGGGACGGCCGGAAGGCGCGGTCGCCACGATGGTGGCAGCCGCCGAACAGGTGGCCGGCGCGATCGGTGCCACCGCCCCGGTACGGGTGGACTGCCGCGCCGGCGCGGACGGCCGGTACCGCGCGTTCGACACCAACCTCAAGCCGAACATGACCGGTCCGGGCCGGCCGGGTCGGGATGGCGCGCGCAACCTGTGCGGGCTCGCCGCCGAGGCCGCCGGCTGGCGGTTCGAGGATCTGGTGCTGGCGATGGTCGGTGGCGCCCGGCCGTGGCACGAGCAGGTGGACAGCGTGGCCGCGGTACCGGTGGCGCGATGAGCCGCGCCCCGCTCACGGCCGCCGGCAGGGCCGCCGGCAAGGCAGCCGGCCTGGTGGTCGCGGTCGCCGCCGCCCTGCTGGTCGCCCGTCGGGCGGCCCGGGTACGGATGCGGCTGACCGGCTCGCGGGAGTCCAACTGGCGTCCCCTGCCGCCCACCGGCGACCCGGCCCGCCGCGCCCGGCGGATGACATGACCGCGGTACTCGGCATCTCCTGCCACTACCACGACGCGGCGGCCGCGCTGGTGGTCGACGGCGACGTGGTGGCCGCGGCGCAGGAGGAACGGTTCAGCCGGATCAAGCACGACCCGTCGTTCCCGGTACACGCGATCCGGCATTGCCTGCGGGCCGGCGGCCTGGCCGGCGCCGACCTGGACCGGGTGGTGTTCTACGAACGCCCGCTGCGCAAGCTGGGCCGGGTGCTGGTCAGCGGCCTGGCCGGAGCGCCGGCCAGCGGTCCGGTGCTGCGTCGCAGCCTGCGCCGCTGGTGGCAGGACAAGCTGTGGGTGCAGGCCGCGATCGCCCGCCAGGTCGGGGTGCCGCCGAGCCGGATCTCGTTCGTCGAGCACCATCTCGCCCATGCGGCGAGCGCGCTGTTCGCGGCGCCCTTCACCGACGCGGCGACGCTCACCGTCGACGGCGTCGGCGAGTGGAGCACCGCCACGATCGGCTGGGGTACCGGCGACTTCGACGGCGGTACCAGCCAGCTCCACCTCACCAGCGGCCTCGACTTCCCGCACTCGCTGGGCCTGCTCTACTCGGCCTTCACCGACTACCTCGGCTTCGAGGTCAACGAGGGCGAGTTCAAGGTCATGGGCATGGCGGCGTACGGCCGGCCCCGGTACCGCGACGAGCTGGACCGGATCTGCCGGATCCACCACGACGGGTCGCTCTCCCTCGACCTGCGGTACTTCGCCTTCCACACCGACGACACCCGCACGTTCACCGACCGGCTGGTACGGCTGCTCGGTGCGCCCCCGCGTACCGGCGGTCCGGTCGACCTGGACAGCGCGCAGGGCCGGCACTACGCCGACGTGGCGGCGAGCGTGCAGGCGTTGTGCGAGGACGCGGTGGTGGCGATGGCCTCGTACGCGCACCGGTGCCACCCGTCGCCCAACCTGGCGTACGCCGGTGGCGTGGCGCTGAACGGGCTGGCCAACCGCGCGATCCTGGAGCGCACGCCGTTCGAACGGCTGTACATCCCGCCGGCTCCCGGCGATGCCGGTGGCGCGCTCGGTGCCGCCCTGTACGCGTATCACGTACTGCTCGGACAGCCCCGGCGGTACGTCGGCCAGCACGCCGACCTCGGTGCCAGCTACCAGTACGAGGTGGCCGAGACGCTGCGCGACTGGGGCGTCGACTCGGTACGCCACGACACCGACGACCTGTGTGCGGTGACCGCGGACGCGATCGCGGCCGGGCAGGTCATCGGCTGGCACCAGGGCCGGTTCGAGTGGGGCCCGCGCGCGCTCGGGCACCGCAGCATCCTGGCCGATCCGGGGCATCCGGAGATGAAGGAGCGGATCAACCGGAAGGTGAAGTTCCGCGAGCAGTTCCGGCCGTTCGCACCGGCGGTACTGGCCGAGGAGGCGGGCCGGTACTTCGCCGGACCGGTCGAGCAGGACCCGGTGCGGTTCATGCTGATGGTCCTGCCGGTGCGGGACGCGGCGCGGGACCAGCTCCCGGCCACCACGCACTTCGGTACCGCCCGGGCGCAGACCGTGCACCGCGACCATGCCGGGCAGCTCGCCGGGCTGCTCGATCACGTACAGGCCCGGACCGGGCACGCGGTACTGCTCAATACCTCGTTCAACCTCCGCGGCGAACCGATCGTGGCCAGTCCCGCCGACGCGCTGGCCACGTTCTTCCGCAGTGACCTGGATCTGCTCGTGATGGGGAGCCATGTCATTTCGAAACGTTGACCCGCGGCTGCTGCGCGAGCGGTACGCCCGGGCCCCGCAGCTGCGCGAGTACGACCAGCTCGAGCCGCACGTACACCCGTACGTCGGGCTCGCCTCCGGCCGCGGTATCCGTACCGCGCGGGTCAGTACCGACGCGCACGGGTTCCGGCGCACTCCGGCCGGTACCGGCATGGTCGACACGCTCACGCCGGTGTCGGAGCTGGACGGCGTGGTGCTGGGTGGCTCGTTCACGTTCGGGGTGGGCTCCTCCGGCGACGGCACGACGCTGGTGGCGCACCTCGCCGAGGTACGTGCCGAGCGGTGGCTCAATCTCGGCATCCGCGCCGGCAACTCGACCCAGGAGCTGACCGCCGCGCTGCCGTTCGTACCGGGGGTCCCCCGGGTCGTGGTGTGCAGCGGCGCGAACAACCTGGTGGCCGCGTTGCAGACCGACGGCCGGCACGAGGTGTACGGCCCGATGTTCTTCGAGGCGGCGGTCGACACGGTCGCTCAGGTGGCGGTACACGATCTGGTCGAGTTCGTGTCGTCCGGCGCCCGGCCCCGGCGGCGCGGATGGCGACCGCGGCGGCCGGACCCGGCTAACGCCGCACCGGACCCGACGACCGGCGCACCGGCCGCGACGGTGCTCACTTTGGCCGAGCGGCTGCGCCGGGCGGTCGACCGGCAACTGCGCGACCTGACCGCGCTGGCGCGGCTGGCCGGCGACCCGGACCGGATCCTGTTCTGCGCCCAGCCGTTCGCCGACAGCATCGACCGCGCACACGTACCGGAGGAACGTCCGGTGTTCGCGCTGCACGACCAGCGGCAGGGCGAGCGCTGGGCACAGGTGCGCGGATTCGCGCTGGCCCGCTGGCCGGAGTACGTCGACGCGCTCCGCCGCGGCTGCGCCGCGCTCGGCGTGCGCGTCATCGACCTGCCGGCCGCCGGGTTCGACGGTTGGTCCTTTGTGGACCGGCTGCACCTCACCGACCACGGCTACCGGCAGGCCGGCCAACTCATAGCGGAGGCGCTGCTGTGATGCGACTGCTGGACGGAGCGTTGCGGCTGCACGCGTGGTGGGCGTACCAGCGGGCCGGCCGCCCCGAGCGAGCTGGCCAGCCACGGCCCGAGCGGCGGCGACCGGTCCGCGGATGGCCGCGGCGGGGTGGCGGCACGACCGCCCTGCCGGACGAGAACGTGTACCCGCTGTGGTGACCGGAAAGGCTGCGATGACCGAGGAGGCCGCGGTGACCGAGGAGTTCGTCACCGTCGACGACGTGGTGCTGTGGACCGCGCGCAGCGGGTCGGGTTACCCGATGGTGCTCTCCCACGGCGGCCCCGGGCTGAACGACAACCTCGGCGGGCTGGCCGCCATGATCGACGATCTCGTCACTGTGTACCGCTATGACCAGCGCGGATGCGACCGGTCCACGGCCGGTGGGACGCCGCAGAGCGTGGAGAGGTCGATCGCGGACCTGGAGGCGCTGCGGCGGCATTTCGGGGTGGAGCGCTGGATCCTCGGCGGCCACTCGTGGGGGGCGAACCTGTCGCTGTTCTACGCGCTGCGGTACCCGGAGCACACCGCCGGCCTGCTGTACCTCGACGGTCCGGGGCTGGATCCGGGTGCCGCCAAGGCCGGTTGGGAGATCCGGGAAGCGCGGCTCACCCCGCAGGAGTGGGACGAGGCGCTGTACGAGCTCAGCCGGGTGGACGACCCCGATCCGGAGCGCCGGGAGTACGCCCGCCGCCGCTGCGCCCACCTGTTCTGGATCTCCGACTTCGCGGACCGGGCCAACGCGCCGGATCCGGAGGTGGCGCCGCTGTACACGGTCACCCGCGATCCGGCGATCTACCAGGCGATCACCGACGACGTCGCCCGGCGGCTGGCCGAGCCCGGTTTCGCCGAGGCGGTACGCGCGTGCCGGGTGCCCGCGCTGGTCGTGCGCGGCGCCGCCGACCCGATCCCGGGCGAGCTGTCCGCGCACGTCGCGAGCGTGCTGCCGGAGGCGGCGTACCACGAGCTGGTCGGGGTGGGGCACACGCCGTGGCTGGAGCACCCGGAGCGGCTCGCCGCGGTCCTGCGCCCGTTCCTGGCCGAGGTGGTCGCGCGCCAGACCGCCCCGACCACTCGCTGAAGTGAGTTCAGCCGGCGATCAGCTTCTCGAAGAAGTCGACCAGCCGGGGTACGTGGTGGTCGAAGGTGAACTCGGCGCGGGCCCGCCGCATCGCGTCCTGCCCCTGCCGGTGCGAGCGCTCCGCGCGCAACCGTTCGGCCAGGTCAGCGCCGTCGCGGTACGGGATGCCCACGCCGTACTCCTCGGCCAGCCGCTGTACCGCGACGGTGTGCCCGGTGTTGTCGCGGAACAGCCACGGCAGCCCGGCCATCGCATAGGTGCCGATGCGGGCCGGCAGGTTCAGGTCGTTCCATTCGGCCCGGCGGATATCCCCGTCGTTCGTACTCGTGTGCACGTGGCACCAGCCGGCGTCGTACCGGGACAGCTCCCGCACCCAGTACCGCGGCTCGACCGTGGCGTGCTGGTGCAGGTACCGGGAGTCCAGGTGCCCACGCATCCAGTCGGCTCCCCAGCGGCGGAACGACGTGCCGTACACGTGGACGTGGATGCCCGCGGCGGTCAGGTCGGCCAGCGGCTCGACGAAGATCCGGCCGGTACACACGGTGTGCGGTTCACCGTCCGCGTCGGACAGCTTCGGCGACCACTCGTCGGTCATCCAGTCGGCCTTCGGCGGGTCCCCGTCCAGGATCAGCACGCTGGACTCCGGGAACCGCAGCCCGAGGGTGAGCTCGCACCACTCCCGGTTCTCCGGCGAGATGAAGATCCGGCCGGCGCACCGCTCGAACACCTCCCGCAGCTGCGGCCACAGGCCCATCTGGATGGCCATGGTCATGCTCTCCTTGAGGTGGAACACGACCGGCACCCCCAGGTCTGCCTCGATGACGTCGTGTACCACCGGGATCGCGTGCCAGTTGAGCAGGCCATAGACCACGTCCGGCCGGAACCTGCGCACCTCCGACAGCCAGTCGCCCTCGGCGAAGATGTCGGTGACGTTCCCGAACGGGTACGGGCCGGTGCTCTCGAAGTACGGCGGCTTGGGCAGCCACAGTCCGGCCAGCCGGTGCCCCTGCTCCTCGAACGCGAGGATCCGCTCCGGGTTGAAGCCGATCGCGCCGACCAGCAGGATGCGCAGGCCGTCCGGGCGCGGCGGCGGGGGTGCGGGCAGCGGACCGTACCGGGCCCGCTCGTCCACCGGCATCCCGGAGTTGACCGGTTGCCAGTCCAGCCACTGTGACCCGTCGACCCGGTAGAACTGCCGGTAGTAGGACAGGCCGTTGTCCAGGTCGAGCGGGTCGGCCGGGTGTACGCCGCGACCGGCGACGATCTTGTGGTGCTGCTCCGGGTGGTCGCCCCACTCGCAGCTCACCACGCCGGTGTACGCGAAGCGGGCGCCGGCGCGCAGCAGGCCGGTCCAGAAGTCCAGCTCCAGCGTGTCGGAGACGCGCTCGTGCCGCTCGGTCCAGCGCACCGTGTCGTCGAGTCCCCGCCGGTGTACGACCTGGACCAGCGCGAACGGATTGCCGCTGCGTACCGGGGTGTCCGCCGGGGGCTCGGCGTCGAGCAGCCGCTCCTCCTGCCCCGGCTCGACGTCGTCGCGCAGGCTGCTGCTGATGGTGAACCGCCGGATCAGCTTGCCGGCCGGGGCGCGACGCCAGCGCAGTCCCGCGTAGGCGAGGTTCACCTCCGGTTGGTTGTCGAGCAGCCGTACCGCGGTGGCCAGGTGCTCGCGGTCCATCACGTCGTCGGAGGGCAGGTACGCCAGGTACCGGCCGCGGGCGGCGGCGACCGCGCGGTTGAGCGCGGCACCGAGCCCGTGGTTGTACGGCAGCCGGGTCACCCGGATCCGCGGATCGTCACAGCCGGCCAGCAGGTCCGCGGTGCCGTCGCGGGAGCCGTCGTCGACCACCACCAGTTCCCAGTCGGTGAAGGACTGGTTGAGCAGGCTGTCCAGGGCCCGCGGCAGGTAGGCCGCCTGCTGGTAGGTCGGCATCAGGACGGACACCACGGGTGTACCGCCGGCGTCGGGCGACTCGGCCATCGACCATCCCTTCGGTGCCGGATCAGTCTCGGACTTCGGCGGAACTGCCACCGGTCCCGGAGCCTGCCACCGGTCCCGGACCGGCCACCGGCCCCGAAACCTGCCGCCGGCCCCGGAACCAGCCAACGGCCCGGGAACCAGCCAGCGGCCCCGGAAGCGGCCAACACGAGAAAAAATCGTGTCTTTTCGGAATTTTCTCTAACCGGACGTTGACAGCGTTACCGCCCAAATGTGCAATCAGTGTGCCCCGCAACACATTCGCCCCTGCAGAGGAGTCTGCATGTCCCGACGCGTCCCCCGCCTGGTCGGGTTGTCAGTGGTCGTCGCGTCGACGACCCTGGCCGCCTTCCTGGCCACCCCCGCCTCCGCCCAGCCAGCTGAGTCGACCGCCGCCCCTGCGGTCAGCAAGGCCCCGGCCGGCACGATCGCCTCGATCACCGACGGCCTCGCCCGCAACCTCGCCACCACGCTCGCCGACGAGAGCACCCGCACCGCCGTCGTGAGCGCCGCCCTGACCGGACCGGTCGACCTGGCCGCGATCCGCCCGACCTCGTTCGCCAGCGGCTTCGCCGCCGCCAACCGGTCCGTCCTGGCCGCCAAGGGCCTGCCGGACACCGCCGGCTCGATGATGCAGGTCCGCATCGCCGACCCGAGCATGAACGCCGCGCTGGCCAAGGGCGCCGTTCCGCTGGTCGCCGGCTCCCCGAACGACGACAGCATCACCGCGGTCACCGCGTACCGGACGAACGGCCGGTCGGTCGTGCTCGACGCGGTGAAGCTGCCGAAGTCCCCGGTCCTGGTCGTCGAGGTCAACACCGCCAAGGCTCTGCCCCTGGGCCTGAAGCAGATGGACTCGATCTTCGCCAGCCGCGGCGTCGCGGCCGCCAAGACCCCGTCCAAGGCGCAGCTGACCGACGGCTACTGGGCCACCAAGATGGACACGGTCCGGCTCAACGACGACGAGGAGCCGTGGGTCGAGGGTGACGCCGAGATCTACACGATCACCGGCGGCTTCGGCTTCGACAGCCACGTCGCGGTGGCCACCGAGCAGATGCCGTACCTGGACAACGACGGCACCACGTACACGCCGGGCCAGGTCATCGTTCACTGGTTCCAGTACAAGTACAACCTGGCCGACGTCGTGATGATGGAGGACGACGGCGACACCAACTACCAGCAGCTGGCGATCGCGATCGCCGACGCGCTCCTGACGATTGCCGACGGCGGCGCGTACATCCCGCTGGTCAACGCGATCCTCAACGCGATCCCGACGTCCTGGTGGACCAACGACCCGGACTACGCGGACTCGTGGTACACGCTGGCCCAGTCCAGCTCCGGCCACCTGGTCGGCGCGGCCAGCAACGGCCAGATCGACGTTGTCCCCTACTGGGTGTCCGGCACCGGCTGAGCCAGCCGACCATGGGGCGCCGCGGCCACGCCGCGGCGCCCCACTGTCGTTACGCCGGCGGGTCGATCTCGGTGACCTGCCCGTCCAGCCGCAGCCACCGGGAGATCCGTACGGTCCGCAGGAACGGCAGGTCGTGACTGGCCACGATCAGCGCTCCCCGGTACGCCCCGAGAGCCTCGGACAACTGTCGCGCGCTCGCCAGGTCGAGGTTGTTGGTCGGCTCGTCCAGCAGCAGCAACTGCGGTGCCGGTTCGGCCAGTAGGAGTGCCGCCAGAGTCGCGCGGAACCGCTCGCCGCCGGACAGGGTACGAACGACCTGATCCGCCTTCGTACCGCGGAACAGGAACCTCGCCAGGCTGGACCGGATCGTGGTGGTCGACGCGTGCGGCGCGAACCTCGCCACGTTCTCCACGATCGTGGCCGTGTCGTCGAGCACGTCGAGCCGCTGCGGCAGGTAGCGCAGCGGCACCGCCGCCCGGACCGTACCGGCGCCCGGGTCGAGCGTCCCTACGATCGTCTCCAGAAGCGTCGTCTTGCCGGCACCGTTCGCCCCGAGCAGCGCGATCCGCTCCGGCCCCCGTACCGCCAACTCCGCTTGTGCCCCACCGCGGAGGTGCAGCCCGGCCACGGTGAGCACCACCCGGGACGCCGGGACGCGGGTGTCCGGCAGCTCCACCCGGATCGTGTCGTCATCGTGTACTGCCTCCTCAGCGGTGGACAACCGTTGCCGCGCGCCGTCGAGCCGGTCGAGGTGCAGGTTCAGGTGCTTGCCGGCGGACACCTGCGCGGTGCGTTTCCTGGCCCGCATGACCGCCCGCGGCTCGCGCGTGTTCTCGAACGCCTTCTTGGCGTTGCGCTTGCGCCGGTCCAGCTTGGTACGCGCCTCGATCAACTCGCGCTGCTGCTTGCGTACGTCCGACTCGGCCACCCGCACCATCCGCTCGGCCGCCTCCTGCTCGACCGCGACCGCCTCCTCGTACGCGCTGAGGTTCCCGCCGTACCAGCGCACCTCGCCGTCGCGCAGGTCGGCGATCTGGTCCACCAGCTCCAGCAGCTCCCGGTCGTGGCTGACGATCACCATCACGCCGGGCCAGGAGGCGACGCCCTGGTAGAGCCGCTCCCGTGCCCGCCGGTCGAGGTTGTTCGTCGGCTCGTCGAGCAGCAGCACGTCCGGCCGGCGCAGGAACTGGGTCGCCAGCCCGAGCAGGATCGCCTCGCCGCCGGACACCTCGCCGACCCGGCGGTCCAGCTCCAGGTGGGCCAGGCCGAGCTGGTCCAGGGTGACCCGGGCCCGCTCGTCCACGTCCCAGTCGTCGCCAATGGTGGCGAAGTGCTCGTCGGCGACCTCGCCGCGTTCGATCGCCCGCAGCGCGCGCCGGGCACCGGCGATGCCGAGCACCTCCTCGACCGGCAGGCTCGCGTCCAGGGTCAGGTCCTGCCGCAGGTAGCCGAGGGCGCCGGCGACCGTCGCCGAGCCGCGGGTGGGCACCAGCTCACCCGCGATGAGCCGCAGCAACGTGGACTTGCCGGCGCCGTTCGCCCCGATCAGACCGGTCCGACCCGGCCCGAACGCGAGGTCCAGGCCGTCGAAGAGCACCGCGCCGTCCGGCCAGGCCCAGGCAAGATCACTGACTTTGATGGCGTACGGGACGGCTTGCGACATGAGGCCTCCGATGGCGTCCGAGGTGCGGGACAACGCGCGGAGACACCGCGGGGGCGTACGACGGCAGCCGGACGGTCGGGCAACGCCACGACGGCGGGATGGGCCCATGCTGAGGTCGGCACGCACACGACGACCAGTCGTCGCGGTGTCACGAAACCTCAGATGATCACTGGACCGGTGTTCCCTTCAGACGGCGACAAGCCGGGATAAGGCTACCTCCGTGGGCCCGTCGGGATCGCGCAATTTTTCGCCGTACGGGCTCATGCGGATTTCGCTTTTACGACAACGGCAAGATCTCCGTAGCCGAGCCGGCACTGATCCGGGCAGACTCGCGGCGTGGCGCGTCATTCGATGACCTCCCCGGTGGGTCGAGCGGACGCCCTCAGCCAGATTCGCTCGTGGCTCGCCGGCGGCAGCAGCGTGGTCGTGTACGGTCCGGCCGGCATCGGCAAGTCGACCGTGCTCGCCGCGATGGCGACCCGCCCCAGCGACGTACTGGTGCTGCGGGCCGCCCCGGTTGAGGTCGAGTCCGGTTTGCCGTACCTGACCCTGGTCGACCTGTTCGACGGGGTGGGGGCGGACGAGATGGCCGGACTGCCCGGGCACCTGCGGGCCGCGCTGGACTCCGCGCTGCTCCGCGGTACCGAGCCGGCCGGTGTGCAGGACCAGCTCGCGGTACGACTCGCGGTTCTCGAACTGCTGCGCACGCTGGCGAGCCGGCGGCCGGTCCTGCTCGTACTCGACGACCTGCAGTGGGTGGACCAGCAGAGCGCGGGCGTACTGGGGTTCGTGACCCGGCGACTGGAGGGTGCCGGGGTCGGCATGCTCGCCGCGGAACGGGTGGACGCCGGCGCGACGCCGGGACATCTGGAGCTGTGCCCCGATCCGGTGCACGAGCTCGAGCTCGGGCCGCTGACCGAGTACGACGTCGCGGACATTCTGCGCGATCGGTACGGCCCGGTGTTGTCGCTGGTCACGATCGCGCGGGTACACGAGGCCAGCGGCGGCAACCCGCTGCTCGCGGTGGAGTTGGGCCGGGCGCTGGTCGCGACCGGCGGCGAGGGCAGCTCCACCGAGCCACTGCCGGTACCGGAGCGGCTCCGGCCGCTGCTCACCGAACGGTTGGCCAGCCTGCCCCCGGGCTGCGCCGAGGTACTGCTGCTCGCCGCGTCCGCGGCCCGACCCACCCGCGCCCTGGTCGCCACCGACGAGGACAGCGAGTCGGCGCTGCGGCACGCGGTCAGCGCCGTACTGGTCGCGGTGGACCCGGACGGTTCGATCCGGTTCGCCCATCCGCTGCTGCGCGAGCTGGTGTACGCCGACGCGGATCCGGACGCCCGGGCCCACGCCCACGAGCTGCTGGCCGACCGCGTCGACGACGTGGTCGAGCGGGCCCGCCATCTCGCACTTGCCCGCCCGTACGCCGACGAAGATCTTGCTTCCCGGCTGGTCGACGCGGCCGACACCGCGCGGCGGCGCGGCGCCCCGGCGGTGGCCGCCGATCTTGCCGCGCTCGCCGCCGAGCGCACCCCGCCGGCCGACACCGCCAAGGTGGCCGACCGCCGGCTCGCCGCCGCCGAGCACGCCGCCGCGGCCGGCCTGACCGGTTCCGCCGCCGACCTGGCCGCCACCGCGCTGCGGGACGCCGAGGAGCCGGCGGTACGGGTGAACGCGCGGCTGCTCCTGGTCGATCTGGCCGGTCAGGACCAGTCCGGCGCCGGGCCGTTGCTGGACGCGGCGCTGGCCGAGGCCGGCGACGACGCCGAACTGCTCGCCCGGGTCGGCTCGTACCGCGCGCTGAAGGCCTACTACGACGGCGACATCGAGCAGGCGACGGCCGAGCTGAAGCGGGCCGAGCAGGCGGCCGAGGACTGCCACGACACCGCGATGCTGGTGGAGCTGCTGGCCACCCGCGCCACCCTGCAGTTCTCCCTCGGCGGCAAGGCCGCCGACGAGTTGCTGCGCCGCGCCTCCGAGCTGTCCCGCGGCCTGCCGCTGTCGTCGGAGGTGGTGCGGGCCCGCCAGCTGTACGCGATGTCGCGGGCGTTCGCCGGTGAGATGGCCGAGGCGAGCGACGCGATCGAATCGCTGCGCGACGAGGTGGAGCGATCCGGGACGGTACGCGACCTCGCCGGCGTACTGCTGTCGGTGTCCTCGATCCGCAGCCGGTCCGGCCGGTGCGGGCAGTCGCTGCGGGCCGGCCGCGACTGCATGCGGCTGATGCTGGACATGGAGGCGACTCCCGGGCCGGGACTCATGGTCGGGGCCGCGGTGGAGATGATCGCGGGTTCGCCCGCGCGGGCCACCTCGCTGGCCGGGCAGGCGATCGAGGCGTGCCTGGCGGCCGGCGACGACGACTGGCTGCGCGGCGCGTACGCGACCCTCGGCCAGGTACGACTGCTCGAAGGCGACCACCAGGGCGCGGTCGAGGCGATGCGCTCGGCGTACCGGCTGGACCAGCGGATGGGCCGGATCGATCCGGTGGTGTTCCTCTGGTACGCCGACTTCATCGAGGCGCTAACCCTGATCGGCGCCAAGGACGAGGCCGCGGCCGCGCTCGAGGAGGTACGGTCCGCCGCCGACCGGCTGGGGCGCGACGTGGTACGCCTCGGCCTGGAGCGCGCCGCCGCACTGGTGACCGCCGCGGCCGGCGATCCGCGCGCCGGCGCGGACGCGCTCGCCGACGCGCTGTGCCGGGCGGCCGACCACCCGTACCCGTTCGAGGTGGCCCGGGCCTGGCACACCCTCGGCGCCCTGCAGCGGCGGGCACACCGGCGGGCCGCGGCCAGGCGCGCGCTGGTGGAGGCGGTCGGCCGGTACGCGGCCGCCGAAGCGGCACCGTGGCGGGCTGCCGCGCAGGCCGAACTCGACCGGCTCGACGGCGGGCAGACCGGACTGTCCGAGATCGAGCAACGGATCGTCGCGCTGGTACTGACCGGCGCCACGAACCGGGAGATCGCGCGTACCACCTACCTGTCGGTGAAGGCGATCGAGGCGAACCTGACCCGGTTGTACCGCCGGTTCGGAGTGCGCAACCGCGCCCAGCTGGTCCAGGCGGTACAACGCACCGGCTACGCCCCCGGCCCGTCCCTGCCGTAGACCCCGGCTATTGCGCGCGACTCGGCGACGCGTTGCGATGCCACACATTCGCATTTTTGAAGCAGGACTCTGACCGCCGCGCGAGCGGTCCGCACCTGGCGCCCGACCGCCGACTGACCGGCGGCGCGCTGGCCAAGCGCGCGTACCCGTGAGGCTGGTGTCCCGGCTGCCCATGCCAGCTCAGGAGCCGGGACACCAGCTGCCCGGATTTACGAGGTCACGGCCACGATCGTGCTGCCCACGACCTGACTGCCGTCACCGAACTCGACCAGCCCCAGGTAGTGCCGGTCGGCGGTGAGGCCACTCCAGGCCACGGTCACCGCTGCGGGACCGCCCACGGTCACCGGCTGGCTGGCCGGCGTGACCGTCAGGTTGCCCGCGTTGGTGGCACCGACGGTCCACTGGTGGTGGAGCACGTCGGTGGCACCGGCCGCGTCGAACAGGTCCACGAACGCGACGTAGTCACCCGGCTCCGTGAGGGTCACCGTCTCGTCCGCGGTACCGCCGGCACTCTGCCCGACCAGGGTCAGGTTGCCGCCGGCGTCCTTGGCGTACACGAACAGATCGATGTCGGTACCGGCCGGATAGTCGCTGCCGAAGGTGGCGAACCTCGCCACCTTGGTACCGGCCGGCACGGTCACCGGCACACTCCCGGTGCTACCGCTGGTCTGCGGGTTGTCCGGGTCGAACGGGGTGTTGTCGTTCGGCGTGAGCGCCAGGTGCGTGACGTTCGACGGGAGCAGTCCGTACCCGGCCGCGGTCAGGGTCCCGGCGTACCCGGACTGCAGGGCGAGCGGCGTCGAGCCACTCGTACCGGTGCCGGCCACCTCACCGGCCACCGCCAGCGGTACCGCCCGGATCGCGATCGGGCTGCGCACGTTGTGCCCGTGCGGGTCCGACCAGGTCAGCGAGCCGAAGAAGTACTTGCCGAGCTCGGCGGTGGTACGGGTGATGGTGACCTTGAACGTCACCGACTTGCCTGGCGCCATCGTGAACGACTTCGGCGACACAGTGATCTTGAAGCCGTTCGGTACCACGACCTTGGCGGTGTACCTGCTCTGCCGGATCGTGGTGTTGGTGACGGTACGGGTCAGCGTCTGCTTGCCGGCCAGGTCGCCGACCGCGAGTGACGGGCTGTTGAAGTCGCTCCGGTCGATCGCGTCCACCACGTCGCACGAGTCGGACCCGTCGGAGAGCTGCAGGTGTACGCCGATCGCGCAGCTGTACTGCAGCCACTGGGTCGGCCCCGAGTCGTACACCAGGCCGGGGTTGAACGCGTCATCGGCGCGGACCTCGCCGGCGCCCATGTCCAGCGGCGTGGCGTTGCCCGACTTGGCCTGGTCGCCGATCCGCTTGCCCTTGTTGTCCAACGGCGTGGCGGTGGTCATCAGCGCCGACTTGACCGCCATCGGCGACCAGGTCGGATGCTTGGCGATCAGCAGTGCCGCGATGCCCGCGATGTGCGGGGTGGCCATCGAGGTGCCGCTGTCGGTGTCCCACAGGTTGCCGGAGTGGTTCGGCGGCGCGGATGCCGCGACCACGTCGATGCCCGGCGCCATGATGTCCGGCTTGAGCAGGTCGCCCGCGCTGGACAGGGACGGCCCGCGGGAGGAGAACGCGGCCACATCCGGCGCCGCGACCGACTGCGTCACGCTCGCGGACAGCGCCGCGGTCGGGTTGGCGGTCGCCGCGTACGCCTTGATCGCCGCGCCGGCCGCGCCGTCGAGGTGCACCGTCGGTACGAAGTGGTAGTCGGCGTTGAGCGAGTTGGCGGTCGGGTTGTACATGATCATCCCGACGCCGCCGGCGTCCTTGACCGCCTGGCTCTTGTCGGTGCGGTCGTTGTTGCCGCGCGCGCAGATCACTATCTTGCCGGCTACCTTGGCCGGGTCGAGCGCGCCGCCGCTGAAGCACAACTCGACCTCGGTGGGATCCGCCCCGGCCGCCCCGGCGTTCACCGAGTCGATCAGCGGCGCGGACGGCACCGCCGGCCCGACCCCGACCCCGGTGTAGGTCTGGCCGTTGCCCAGGGTGACCTTCTTGCTGGCCAGCCGGTCGTGCGTACCAGCCGCGACGGTGGTCTCCCACGGCATCGCGTTGTCCACAGTGGACGCACCGGCACCGGCGTTGCCGGCGGCGGCGGAGACGAACACACCCGCGGCCGCGGCGTTGAGGAACGCGAGCTCCTCCGCCTCGAACGCGTCCACGTCGTCGCCGACCGAGTAGTTGATGACGTCCACGCCGTCCTCGACCGCCTGGTTGATCGCGGCCACGATGTCCGCGCCCGAGCCGGTCGACTGGGTGGCGGCGGCGTTGGAGTACAGCACCTTGTAGATCGCCAGCCGGGCGGCCGGCGCCATGCCGGACAGCGAGCCGACCGCGGTCCCGTTGATCGTCGCGTTCACGCCGTGGTTGCCGGCGGCGGTGGACGCGGTGTGCGAGCCGTGCCCGAAGAAGTCCCGCGGCGAGTCGAACTCGCCGGGGTTCGCGGTGGACAGGCCACCGGCGTTGAACCAGCGCGCCCCGATCACCTTGTTGTTGCAGGTCACCGGCGCTTCGACGCCGGCGTCACAGGTGCCGTGCCACTTGGCGTCGATCGCCGCCTGGTCCGGCCGCGGCGTCGGCAGCGGCCCGAAGCTCGGGTTCTCCGGCCAGAAACCGGAGTCGATCACGCCCACGATCACGCCTTCGCCGGCATGTGTAGCGTCGCCGAACTGCTTCTTCCAGGCGCCGTTGTTGCCGTCCAACCCGACAAACTTCGGCGTGGTGAACGTATCGCCGTGCACCGTCCGGCTCTTCCAGACCTTCAACACGCCTGGCGTACGGGTGAGCTTCTGCGCCTGTACCGCGGTCAGCCGGGCGGCGAACCCGTTCAGGACCGTGGAGTAGTCGTACACCTTCTGGTTGTTCGCGATCCCGGCGCGCTGTCGTACCGCGTCGCGTCTGCTCGCCAGGTGACCGCGGTACGCGCGTACCTCCGCGGCTTTGGGGTTGATCTTCCGACCCGGCGCCGGCTTGGTCGCCTTGAGCCCCGAAGTGCCACCGGTGTACGCGGCGACCGGCGCGTCGGCGAGCTGGACGATGTACAGCGCGCTCGGCGCGGCCGGCGCCGCCTGCCCCGCGGTCGCGCCGGTGAGCGCGCCAGTCAGTCCGGTGAGGGCGGCGGCGGCAAAAAGAGACGTAGCCAGGCGCCAGCGCCTGGTCCTTGGTGATCGTGACACGACTAACCTCCGCGTCGCACAAGCGAGGGATTCCCCATGTGGACCGGACACTATGGGCGCAACGTGCCTGGTTAACGACGCATGGGATGCGACGAGGGAAGGTGCGAGGGACCGGCGAGGGTCGACCCTCGGCGACTCGGTACAACCGATCCGACCGATTCATCCCGATCTTCCCGATCCATTTCCGGCATCCTGTTTCTCCGGCTCTATCGTCGCCGCCGCGGGAATCCCGGCTGTCCGGTTGGCGATACCGCGATCCCTGAAATAGGCCGGCATCCACTCTTATTCGTTTTACCTTCACTCGCCAGAGCCCGGACCATTGCGTTCGCTTCGGCGCGACGCACGCTTACCACATGACGTGGACACGACTATTGGATCGCGGCGCCACTCGTCGGATCGCCACCGTCGACGACTTCGCGTTTCCTGGCAGCGTGCGTCAACGGTTCGCCGCCGAGCACAGCGAACTGACCAGCGACCAACTCCGGCTGGTCGAGGCCGCGACGCGCCAGTGGTTCCGGCTCGCCGCCCGCCACCCGAAAGCGAAACTGTCGATGCCATCGGTCGTCGTCGACGATCTATGGCATGAGCTGGTCCTGCACACGCGGGACTACGGGGCCTTCTGCACGGCCGCGTTCGGGCGGTTCCTGCACCACCAACCCGAGACCGCGATGAGCACCGAGGCGGCCGCCGCGAATGCCTCCACCCTGCTGGCGGCCACCCTTGAGCTCGCCCGTCAGGACGAGCACTGCGAGCCGCCGAAGCTCCCGATACTGTTCCGGATCGACCAGGAATTGAAGGTCGAAGGCGGGCGTCACTATCTGGCCGACTGCGGTGGCCGGGGCCAGTGTTTTCCGTTGCTCGGCACCACCTGCCTGGAGCATCTTGCCGGCACCCGCAAACGCCTCGGATTCACCGTGAGGTCGAACCCGCGAGGAGCCGTCGCGCCCGGAGAGATCTACGTCCAGACGCGCGGCAACAGCGGCGCAGGTGGGGGTGCCGGCTGCGGAGGCGGCGGTGGGTGCGGTGGCGGCTGCGGTAGTAGCTGAGCCGGCCGCATTCGATCAGCAACGCTTCTCGCTGGACCGACGGATTTGAGGACCGTTGCCTCCGCGGGACTCAGCATGACGAGTCCCGAGAGGTTGCGACCGTTGTCTTTCGCGCTCGCCGCGACCAGTCCCGAGAGTTTGCGGGACCGTTGTCTTTCGCGCGACTCACCGCGACCAGTCCCGAGAGTTTGCGGGACCGTTGTCTTTCGCGCGCCCCACCGCGACCAGTCCCGACAGGTATGCGGGACCATCCTCCGCGCGACTCACCGCGACCAGTCCCGACAGGTATGCGGGACCGTTGTCTTCGCGCGCCCCACCGCGGACCGGGTTCCGGGCGGCGACCCGGTCTGCATTTCCTATTTCGATTCCCCATCGGCCGCGCGGAACACCCAGAATTTCGCGAGAATTTCTTCCTGTGGACAACCGTTCTGGCTGGCCGGAATTGTCATACCCCCGGCATAGATTCTGGGCATGGACACGCGGGAGCTGACGGCAGCCGGGTCGGCTGGCGTTCCCGCGTGTCCGGGCTCGGTTGGTGTGGTGGATGAGCCGGTTCCGGCTGCGGTGACGGCGTTGGCTGGTCTGCCGGCGGGTCCGGGGTTGGCGGCGGCGTTGGGGTCGATCGACCTGTCGGTGCTGGATGGTTATGGCCGGGTGTTGGTGGTGCAGGCGCAGTTTCGTCAGGTGGCGCATGAGCAGGCGCGCCTGTTGGCCGGGATTGTGGCGGTGGCCGCTTGCCCGCCGGGTCCGGTGGTGCCGGGCGTGCCCGTCCCGGTGACTGGCGAGACGGGTGAGGTGGCGGAGTTCGCGGCGGAGGAGATCGCGGCCGCGTTGACGTGGACCCGCCGTATGGCCGAGGGCCAGCTGGAGCTGGGTTGGTCACTGATCCACCGGCTACCGGCGGTGCACGCCGCCCTGTCCGAGGGTCGGATTGATGTGCCGAAGGCGCGGGTGTTCGAGCGTGAGACCCACCCGCTGCCCGACCCGGCCGCCCGCGCCGTCTGCGACCAGCTGCTGCCGGACGCGCCGCGGCTGACCAGCGGGCAGTTGCGGGCCAGGCTGCAACGCCTCGTGCTCACTATCGACCCCGAGGCGGCGCGGTTGCGCGAGGAGAAAGCGGTAGCCGAGCGGCGGGTGATCTCCGGGTTGGAGTTCGACGGCACCACCTCCATCACCGTGCTCGGGCTACCCACCGAACGCGCCACCGCCGCGATGGAACGCGTCGACGCGATCGCGCAGGCGGCCCGCCGCGCTGGCGACGCCCGCACCATGGACCAGCTACGCGCGGACACCGTGCTCGACCTGCTCGACGGCACCCTTTCCGGACCACTACCCGCCCCGCGTAAAGGTGTTATCGAGCTGACCGTGCCGCTGACCACCCTGATGGGGCTGTCCGAGGAACCCGGCGAGCTGGCCGGATGGGGACCCATCGCCGCCGAGATCGCCCGCCGCACCGCCGCCCAACAACGCTGCGCCACCTGGCGATTCCGCGTCACCAACGACACCGACGGTGCCGGCGACCGCGCCGAGACCGATAGCAGCGGCGACAGCGACAGCGACAGGAACGAAAGCGACGGCCCCGCCGGAGACGATCGCAGCAGCGTTTGCCCTAGCTGCGGCGCCGGCGGCAGCGGTGATGCCAGCGAGGGCGACAGCGTTGGCGCCGCGGATGGCGGCATGGTCGCCTACGGCACCACCCGCCGCCGACCCAACGCCTGGCTCGACGGATACATCCGCACCCGCGACCGCACCTGCCGCTTCCCCGGCTGCCGCATCCCCTCCAGCCACACAGACCTCGACCACACCATCCCCTACCAACACAACGGCCGCACCCACCCCAACAACCTCGGCGCCATCTGCCGCACCCACCACCGCGCCAAACACCAAGGCGGCTGGAAACTCACCCAAAGCCCACCCGGCGTCTTCCACTGGACCAGCCCCCACGGCCACCAATACACCGTCCCACCCGACGACCGGGACGGCACGCGCGGCACGGAACACCGGAAACGCCCAGAACAGGCCGATCCGCGACCACCGCCCGACCTCAAGAGTTGATCTTCGGTACCATCGCCGATCCTTCTGGGCGATGACGGAAGACAGTCCGGTGGTGACCGCGCCGGCGGAACTCCCGTCGAACGGGAGACAGACGCTGCCCGGCGAGCAGGGCGAGCCGAAGGCATGGCACCGCGGCAACTGGGGCGAGCTGGATCGGTCACTACCGTGAGACCGGTGAGCGAACCCATCTGGAACGCCGTACGGACTGCCCGCGCCTGGCTCGACGACGCGAACGGTACCGACCCGCACGAGCTGACCTGCCGGATCCTCAAGGTGACCGAGGAGTCGGGTGAGGCCGCCGGCGCCTGGATCGGCGCCCTCGGTACCAACCCGCGCAAAGGCGTGACCCACACCCGCGAGGACGTGGCCGACGAACTCGCCGACGTAGCGCTCAGTGCCCTGGTCGCGATCGAGAGCCTCGGCTTCGACGCCGAGCAGGTGCTGGCCCGCTGTACCGAGAAGGTCCTGCGGCGGCTTCCGGACAGCGGGACGGCGCTCAGGGCACCGTGAGTACGGCCGGCGCACCGGCCCCGGCAGGTGACGCGCCGTTCGACGAGTCCGCGGCCGCGGGCGCGGAAGTAGCAGGACCAGCGGCCGCGGGCGCAGAAGTAGCAGAGCCGGCGGCAGCGGGCGCGGAAGTAGCAGGGCCGGCGGGGACAGTAGGGCCGGCAGCATTGGAGTCCGGCAGCAGCTCCTGGAGTACCTGGATCGCGCCACTGATCCGCAGCAACGCCTCCCGCATCGCCATTTCCTGCTGGGTCAACTCACGCAACTGGGCCTCGCCCTGCTGAAACTCGCGCTTCAACTCGGCCAGCCGGGTCTGGATCACTTCGAGCATGGTCAGCTCCTCAGCGGTGATTCGAGGGCGGTATTTCGAGGGCGGATTCGGGCGGTGATTGGAGGGCGGATTCGGGGGCGGATTCGGTCAGCTGGTGGATGCCCCTGCTCATCGGCAATCCGCGCTCCTCCGGGTGGAGGAACTGGTTCCGCTCATCCTCCGGCTTGTCGACCTCCACCTCGATGCGGTTGGCGTCGGCCCAGGCGTCCTGACGTACACCCGTGACCTGCCAGGACACGGTGACACCGGGCTGGTCGGTGCGGATGGTGAATGCGTTGTCCGAGATCTCGGTGGTGACCGCGACCTGGGCCAGCGCGCCGACCGGCGTGAGCTGGTAGCAGAAGTCGCGGTTGAGCGTCTCGAGATAGTCCGGCAACGTCACGACGGCTTCGCCGGACGAGTCGGTGACGACGGTGCCGCAATAGACGTTGAGCATCTCCGGCGACTCGACGAACGAGTGCGACAGGTACTTGTTCTCCGGGTCGAGCGGATGGTCGATCTTGAAGCCGCCGCCACCCTTGGACAGCACCCCGACCACCTGGAGGTCACGGTTGATCCGGACCCTGCCGCCGCCGCTGTGGATCGATAGCAGGCCACCACCGACATCGCTGATCTGCGAGCCCCACAAGAACATGGTGGAGGGACCCCCGGGCTGACCGACGTTGCGCGGCCACCACATATCGCCGTTGTTCACGTCCATGATCAGGCCCCAGCCGAAGCCCGCGCCGTAGAACCCGACGAACTGGGTGTCCCGCATGCCGATGAAGGCGCGGTCCTTGCCCCCCTGGAACAGCCAGTGGCCGGCCGAGAGCCCACCGCTGGCCTCCCGCATCCGCATCCGGCGCATGACATCCAGCCCCACGCCACCCCCGTAGTTGAGGTACAGGTGATCGCCGCCGGACCACAGCCGCGCCACCCCGTCGAGCGCGTACCAGACCCAGCGCTCGCCCGCCGACGGCATGTCCACCAGGGTGCCGGTGTTGCGGTTGGCGAACGAGAACCCGGCGCCACCGCCGCCGCTGTGGACCTCGCTGCCCTCCACCTGCAGCGTGCGCACCGCCTGCCGCGCCGCCATCCCGATGCTCACGTTGCCGCCCTGGTCGATGACCAGCCGGTCCACGCTGCCGGTCGCATCCGCGAGGTGCAGCTTGCCGTCCGGCGCGGAGAAGATCCCGTAGGTCCTCCCCCCGGCCGCGGTGTTGCGCAACTGGAGACCGGAGCCCCAACCCGGCCCGGACGACGACAGCCGCAGCGCCAGGTCGTTGGTCGCGCCCCGGTCGACATCCACCGCCGCGGCCGGCGCGGTGACCCCGACGCCGACGTTGCCGGTCGCCCCGTCGACCGAAAGAGCAGTTCTGGGGGTACCTCCGGGAGGCTGCGCGACCAGTTCCATGCCCCCGTCCGGGCGACCGCGCAACTCCGCACCCGCGAGCTGGTCCACGGCCAGCCCGGGCGCGGTGGCGAGCCGCGGCACCCGCAGCTGGAGCCGACCGGTCGACACGCCGGCGACCCGGCGACCCTCCGCGGACAACGCGGTGACCTTCCCCGCCGCGTCCAGCGTCACCTTGGCCAGCACCACGGTCGCGCCGGTGTCCGGGAAGCCGGCGACCGGCACCAGCCGCAGCCACGGGGCGTGCAGCAGTACCGGCGCGTTCGCGAGCACGCTCTCCCCGAGTACCTCCCGCCAGGTGATCGTCAGGAACTGCGGCGCGGACAGGCCGGCGGTGCTCAGCGCGAACCCGCCGCCCGCGCCCACCGGTACGGTCGGGACGTCCTGGATCTGGTCCGGGTCGACCTCCGGGTCCACCACCGCGAACCCGTCCGCGGCCAGCACGATCAGGTGCCCGGCGGCATCCAGCGCGGCGCCCGGCTTCACGGTGACGCCCGCCTGCCCCGACGTGCCGGTCACGACCAGACCATCGGCGACCCCCCAGCTGTACAGGCTGGCGGTGCGCACCCGATCGGCCGGCAGCAGGTAGTTCTCCACATCGGTCAGGCTTTCGCCGTGGCCGGTGGCCCCGCCCCGCACGGTGCCCGTGCCGAGGTTCCAATATTCGGTGCGCGTCAATGCCATGGTTCAACTCCAGCTAGGGAATCGCGGTCACCAGGTTCCAGACCGTGTGCGCGGGTTTCTGCTCGGCGATGATCGTGCGGATATTGCCGACCGCCTGGTCCAGAACGGCCTTGCGTTTGGCCGGTTCGGGCGGGAGCCGCGACCCGGCGAAGTGGATGACCAGATCGAACTGGAACGGGCGTACCCGCGACCAGAACGGCAGCAGGCCGGCGACCTCCGGCTGGCCCGGATCGCAGATGACCAGCCGGTCACCGGCCGCGACCATCCCGGTCGGGTAGACGAACCGGCCCGGCTCGGTGGCCCGGGACACCGACACGGTGCCGTCGAGGTCGACCCGGTAGACGACCGCCGGCTCGGCGACCTCCAGTACGAACGGGTCCGCGCTCGGCGGGCTGATCGGCTTCAGGCCGGCATCCAGCACGTACAGCCGGGCCCCGATCAGCGCGAGTCCGGTCGGCGCGACCAGCGGGTTGGCCGCCGGCAGCAGCACCGTCTCGGTGAAAGCTCCGCCGGCGCCGCGTACCACCCGCACCAGGTTGCCGGGGTACTGCGCCGGCCCGCTCGGCTCCTGGTTCCCGCCGTCGCCGACGATCAGCGAGCCGTCCGGGCGTACCAGCAGCGAGAGCGGCTCGACCACCTTCCGCAGCGGCGTCGGGGTGACCTTCACCGGATCCAGCTCGACGGTGACGATCTTCGGCCCGTTCGCCGCACCCCCGCCGTCGCCCCGGTCGAGTACCAGCAGGTTGCCGTTGGGATCCGCGCACATCGCGATCGGACGGAACGTCGTACCGGCGGTGGCCAGCGACTTCACCTCGGTCGCGGTGTTGTCCTTGTACGGGGCCGCGAGACTGTAGAGCTTGCCGTTGCGGTCCAGGATGTACAGCGTCTCCGGTTTGCCGCCCTTGGCCGGCCGTACCGCCACCGCGACCACGCGGGTGAGTGCGGTACCGGGCGCGAGCGGCCGCGGTTTCGGCGGCGACCCGACCTGCTCGTAGTGCCCGTCCGCGCCGACCCGCCAGACCCGGCTCCTGAGCGCCAGCGGTACCCCGGACGGGATCCCCACGTCGCCGACGAACAGGCTGCCGTCCGAGCCGGTCGCCGCGCACCACGGCCGGATCAGGCCCTCCGCGCGTACCTCGTTGCCGGCCAGCGCCGGACCCTGGGTGACCAGCGCGGTGACCGGCGCGAGCTGGTCGGCCCGCGGGCTCGTGACGAGCACCCGGCTGCCGTCGTCCAGGGCGACCCGCGGCCGGGTCTGGCCCACCGCGTACAGGTCGAGATAGGTGTTCAGGCCGGCCTTGAGCCCGCGCTTGCGGTAGATCCGGGCGATCTCGGCGGTGACCTTGCGCCGCTGGTACTCGTCCCACAGCGGTACGCCCTGCAGGGTCGGGAAGTCCAGCGCCACCCAGGAGGCGAGCCAGGACAGGAACGGCTCGGGCGTCTGCCACGGGTCGAACACCCGGTGCAGGTCGTCGAGTTGCGCGGTGATCGGCGGATGCGGCCGGTCCGCCGCCGGTACGTCGGCGTCGTCGGCGATACCGGTCAGCATCTTCTCGAAGATGCGCAGCGCCGCACCCAGCGAGAACGCCGGCGGCTCGGGCTCGTTCGCCCACAACACCGGCGGGAGGTACTGCAGGTAGCTGCTCTTGTCGGCCATCGCCCTCGCCTCCTCAGCCCGCGCGTCGAGTCATCGGTACCTCAGATCGACTGTTTGGTGATCTTGAAGACGTGCGCGGCGTCGGCGGCCGCGCAGACCAGCTCGTAGTCGGCCACCCGTACCGAAGCGCCGAACGCCGACAACTTGAACGGGCGCTCCGTCTCGTCGCGATGGTCGGGCCCGTCCGGTGGGTCGAGCGGGTTGAAGTACAGCGGGATGTCCGGCCTGATCAGCAGCCCGGAGATGTAGCCCACGTCCGCCGGCGGCACGATCGCGCGGAACAGGTCCGCGGTGAACACGTGCTGCCCGACCTGCCAGCCGGTACCGGCCGGCCCGCCGAGGATCGGGTGCAGGAAGGTACGGATCTTCGCCAGCGTGTCGGCCTTCACCACGTTCTGGTCGACCCCGCCGTTGATCGCCTCCTGCCACACGACGATCTCCACCTGGACCACGATCGGCAGGTACCGCGGGCCCTCCACCTGCAGGTGCGCGGTCAGGTCCCGGCGCTGGTCGAGGTAGTCGCGCACCTCGCCGATGAGTTCACCGGTCGGCTCCGGCCGGGGTACCGACGGGCCCTGGTCCGGTACCACGATCACGGTCACCGCTCCCGGTGCCCGCACGATGCCGGCGTACGTCCACGGATCGCCCTGATTCCCGGCCGGTACACCTTCGGTGGTCGTCAACCGGGGTGCCAGGCAGCGGCTGATCCGCACGTCGCTGCTGGCCTCGGCGGCGAGAAACTCGTAGTCGTCGCCGGTGACCGCGCGGTCCCGGATCTTCAACTCCTCCGGTGCCCGGCGCATCGTCTCGGCGATCGGCTCCTCGTCCGAGCCGTCCAGCCCGGCGCCGAGGTTGACCACGTTGGTGATCCCGTCCGGCAGCGCCCCGGTGAGCGTGGTGCCGATCGCGGTCACCTCGCCGGCCGCCACGTTGCCCGCGACTCCCGCGGCGACGTACCGGTAGCGCAGCGCCTGGATCCGGCTGCCGGCCGGCGGGATCGAGCCGTGCCCCTGCCGGGTCTGCTCGTTCTGCCCGCTGTGGTTGCCGAAGCTGATCTCGCCGGTGACCGGATCCAGCCGGTACACCTTTCCCGGACCCGGCGGCAGCTCGTCCACCAGCGCCCACGTCTCCCACTGCGGCGGATCCGACCCTCCTACCTGGACGACGAGGTCGGCGTACCGGGCGTCCGCCTCGGGTCGCCGGTACAGCGGCCGGTTCGCCAGCGGGAACGTCTGGAACGCCGCGCCGGTGCTCTCGCCCAGCACCTCCGGGGCCCGGATGGTCAGGGCGGCGTGCGCGAGCGCGCTGTTGGCCAGCACCCGGTCGATCCCGATCACCAGCGGATGGTTGGACGTGTTGGCCACCCGTACGCCGATCCAGTTGCGCGGATCGGTCACCGCGGCACCGTGGTCGGCGGCGGACACGGTGCGCCAGGCGGACGTGGCGGGCGAGCCCGGCGTCGGGGTCGGACGCTGCGCGCCCCAGGTCCCGGGCACGGTCAGCCGCGCCGTCCCGTCGTGCCGCAGCGCGTCGGTACCGTCGGTCGCCCCGGGTACCTCCGGCCACGCCATCGGCTCGACCGGCGACGCTCCCGGCGTGGTCGCACCCTTCGAGTACGTCCAGGCCACCGTGACCGACGGCCGGTCCGAGGGCGCCGGCCGGTACAACGCCAGCCGCAGCGGCAACTCCCCGGTGGTCGGCTGGTCGAAGCCGAGACACACCTGCACGGTCTGGTTCGCCGGCAGCTCCAGCTCGTACTTCCCCGCCGACGGCCCGACCAGCGGCCCGGTCACGTCGGTGTACTGGCTGGATGCCGCGCCGGTCGGGTACGGCCCGATCAGCAGCGCGGTGGTCAGGTTGACCGGCAGTACGGTCACGTCCTCGTCGGTCTCGAAGACGATCGGCGACTCGCCCGCCTTGGCCGGGGTCTGTGCCTGCGTACCGCGGGGCACCAGCACGGTGCCGGCGCCGGAGGTGAACGTCAGGTACGTGTGCGCCGGGGTGGCCGGATCGCGGGTGATGCCGAGCAGGTTCAGGAACGCCAGGTAGTTCTTCTCCGGCACCTGGTTGAGCCGGTAGATGACGCCCTCGGCGAGCCAGGCGAACAGCTCGATCAGCGACATGCCGATGTCGCTCGGGTTGTGGTCGGTCCACGCGGGCGCGTACCGCGGGATCAGCGCGCGCATCTCGTCGACCAGTTCCTGCCAGGTCCGGTCGTCCAGGTTCGGCGGGACGATGCGCCCGCGCTCCGAGGCGAAGGTCATCGCGACCATCCCGACGGGGCGCCGCGGCGGGCGACAGGGCCGACGGGGCGGGCGACAAGCGAGAAGGTCATGGCCGCTCCAGGTAGAACGGGTAGACGAGGTTGTATACTTCCTGGGTGTCCCGCAGCCGGTAGCTGATGTCGATCAGCAGCCGGCCGAGCACGTTGTCGTGCGAGACCGCCACGTCGACCAGCTCGATCCGGGGCTCCCACCGGGTCAGCGCCTCTTCGACGTAGTAGCGCGCCAGGTTGGCGGTGGACGCGTTGTTCGGCGCGAACGCCAGGCTGGTCAGGTTGCTGCCGAACTTCGGGCGCATCACCCGCTCGCCGTACTGGGTGCCGAGGATGATCCGGATCGACTCCTCGACCTTCGCGATGCCCGCCGACTGGCCCAGCCCGGCCGCCCCCACGGTGACCGGGTAGGCCAACCCGCGGCCGTAGAACTCGGCGTTCACAGGGCCCGCAGCTTCGGCTGGTTGGCGACCGCGGCCGGCGGCACCGCGGGCGGGTTGCCGTCGGTGGCGAGCACCAGCGTGTCGAGCAGCACCGGTGAGCCGGCGACCTTGAGCTTGGTCGACGGCCCGGGTCCGACGGTCACCACTTTGGTACAGGGTTTGTTGCCGCCGGGCGTCACCACGGTGCCACAGTCGGCGATGGTGCCGGCGGCCGCTCCGACCGGCAGCAGTACCGGCGCGCCGGCCACCTTCAGCTTGGCGGTACTGGCCACGATGACCTGGCCGAGTTTCGGCGGTACCGGATGACCGCAGGTCACCGTGCTCGCCGTGGTCAACACGTTCGGCATCTCATCCCCCGCTCAGACGACGTTGAACTGGGTCGCGTCCACGACGACCGTGGTGGCGCCGGCGGCGGCGGACATCGTGATCGTGCCGTTCGCCTTGATCGTCAAGTTGCCCATCGAGCTGATGGTGATCGAGCCGTCCAGCGCGTCCAGCGTGATGGCGCTGCCGGTCTTGTCCTCGATCACGAGCTTCCCCACGTCGAGCGTGTCGTCGAACGTGATGGTGTGGCCGGCCCGGCTCTTGATCACCCGCTTGCTGTTCAGACCGTCCAGATTGGACTCCGGCGGCATCTGCCGGACGTTCCACAGGCTGCCCAGTACGAATGGCTTGTCGAGGTCGCCGTGCTCGAACGCGACGAGCACCTGGTCGCCCCGCTCGGGCAGCGCGTACAGGCCCATGTTGGCGCCGGCCATCGGGGTGGCGCACGGTGCCCAGGCGCTGGTGAACCGGTCGGACAGGCCGGGGAACGACACCTTCACCCGACCGATCGGCACCTGCGGCGGTATGTCGAGCAGCTCCCGGTTGTCCTCCACCTCCCCGACCACCACGCCGAAGAACTTCTCCGGCTGGTCCGGCGAGGGCTCCTCCAGCATCTGCTTACGCAGCATCCCGAGGAGGCTCGAGCCGCTGCGCTGGGTGATCGAGAAGTCGGTACTGAAGCCGCTGCTGTCGATCCGGTGCGTCACCTTGCGCAGCCGGTAGGTACCGCCGAAGCGCCGGCCGACGCCGCGGATCTCGACGTACTTGCCGGCGGACAGCTCGGGGATGCCGATGCAGGAGCCGCGCCCCTCGTACATCCCTTCCAGCAGCTCGGCCAGCAGCGAGCGGGCCAGCACCATCGCGTCCAACGGATTGGACATCGAGCCCTTGCGGATGCCGTTGCGTACCAGTGAGCCGAGCAGGTCCATCGCCGCGCTGCCGACCCGTTCGACCAGGTTGTCCACGTCGAACTCGGCGGCCAGCGCGGCGCCGTAGATGGTCTGCGCCAACTCCTGGTTGTACCCCCGGATGACCTGCAGCCCGGCCAGCGCGGACGCCGAGATCCGCGGCGCGAAGCTGGACAGGTTCTTGCCCCACTCGAGTACGTGCGCGGCCAGTTGCGGCCGGGGGAACTGGAAGTGCAACCGGTCCCACTCGACGTACACGTCGAAGAAGTAGTTCCTGGCCCGCGACTTGAGAAACGCCATGTCGCTCTCGACCTGGGTGATCTTCCGGGGCAGTCCGGGGGTCGGGTCGACGATCGGGATCAGCCCGTTCTCCACCGCGATCTTCGCGGCCACGATGCTGTCGTTCATCAGCCGGTAGTCGGTGGGCTCCGGCCGGGACCGGCGCATCCGGTACGACTTGTCGTAGCCGGACACGGTGACCGTCGGCGGGCCGTCGGTCGGGAACGACGGCTCGATCGTGGCGATGTCACCGAGGAAGGCCGGGTGCAGCTCGTTGCCGTACCCGAGGTGGATCTCCACCGACTTGCCCAGGTCGAGCAGGGCCGAGTCGAGCAGCGCGTTGTCGGCGTTGCGCAGCACCATGCTGAACGTGCCGGCCAGGTCCAGATCCGTCTCGACGGTCATGCTGAGCACCTGGTCGGCGAGGTCGGCCGCCATCGTCAGGCCGGAGATGCGGACCTCGAAGCGGGGCGCGTAGAACGGCTCGGTCACCCGTTCACCGCCCGCCGGGCCGGGCCGGGCTGCCCGGCGGGATCACCAGGTTCGTCCCCGGCGGCAACGTGAGCGGGTCGACGATCGCGTTGGCCTGGGCGATCTCCCGCCAGCGGCCGGCGTCACCGAGGTACACCGCGGCGATGCCGCTCAGCGTGTCGCCCCGCACGGTGACGTGCACGGTCGAGCCGGAGAGCACCGCGTGACCAAGGTCCGCGGCGGTGTTGGCGACCGCCGACACGGTCGGCGACCCGAAGAACAGGCCGCCGCGGATCTCCACGTCGACCCGGACGTACTCGGTGAACCGCACCGACATTGTGGACCGCACCGGCGTACCGTCCCGCAGGAACATGGTGAACCGCTGGCCGGCGTCGACCAGTACGCACGGGAACTGGAACCGGCCCATGGTGAACAGCAGGATCGGCGGGCCCTGCGTCTGCGGTTGCTTGTCGAGCAGTCGCACGATCGGCGCGGTGTGCACGCGTACGTCCTGGCCGGTCTCGTACGTGTCGAAGAACAGGTCCATGGTGAGCGTGCGGGCTTTGCCGCGCACGTACTGCACCGGAGGCGTGTTCAGGCCGGGGATGCCGACCTCGGCGAACGTGTTGCCCTGCTCGAGCCGGAACTCCTCCGGGTTGTACATGACCGGAAAGCTCGCCCCGGTGGTGGTGTTGATGATCAGCGCCTTGGCCAGCTCGCTGCTCACCGGTGGGGGCACTACCCGCACCCGGCGCGCGATGCCCGCGCGGAAGTTCACCGGCTGCACGTCATCACCCTCCCCGCTCGAACTCGGTCCGGAGCTGTCGCATCAGGTCGGTCAGCAGGTCCCGGCGCAGCGCGGCCAGGTCCAGTGGCGGCTGCGCCGGCGCGGTGGTGTCCCGGTCGGTGTCGGCCCGCATCGGCGTCGCGGCCGCCGCGACCGGTCCGGCCGCGGCGCGGGCCGGGTGCGCGGTGGGCCCGGCCAGCGGCGCCGGTCCGGCCATCGCACCGATCCCGAAACCCGCCGGGGGTACCGGGGACCGCCGCCCGTTGACCGCGTCCCGCTCCCGGCCGAGCGCGTGCTCCTCCTCGGCGCGGGCACCCGCTCCGGTGGCGCGGTTCCAGGCCGCGTCCGGCCGCAGCAGCGCGAGCACATGGGTCGCCTCGTGGGCCAGCAGGCCGAAGCCGCGCTCGTCGTCCGGCCGGTACCGCCCGTCCCGGAAGTACACGTCGGTCCCGACGGTGACCGCGTCGGCGTGGTGCGTACGCGCGAGCGCGTCCGCCGCCCCGTCGTGGTGTACCCGCATCGCGTCCGCGCCCGGACCAGCCACGTCACGCAGCCGGGAGCGCACGTCCGCCGGTACCGGCCGGCCGTCGACCGGCGGTTCCGGCCCTGCGGTCGGTACCGGTCCGGGAGTCGCGCCGGCCGGGAACTGGTGTCCGGCGGTACGAGGGCCGAGGTCGGCGCCGTGCGGCGCGGACTCGACCCGGTCGAACCGGCCGTCGAACGGCTCGGACAGCGTGGCCGCCCGCGCCAGCAGCACCCGCAGCGGCGCGGCCCAGGGCAGCGACGGCAGCAGCCGCGTGGCGATGCGCCGGGCTTCGACGTCGAGGCGCTCTCCCAGCGTGTACGCCCGCGGCTTGTCTTCGGTCATTCGACTGCGCACCCCCTCCGCTGCCGCTTCAGTCGTTCACCGTTTGTTGGGCGAGGTCGGTCACCTCACGCACCCACCGCTGCCGCTGGGCGTGATCGAGGCTCATCAACTCGGCCAAGGTCCAATGCACGTTCTTTCCGAGAAAGGCCACCTCCTGGTGGACCCGATCCACGGGGTAGCCCGTTATCCCCCCAGCAGCGGCACCTCCGCCTGGTGCGACCGGCCGCAGTGCGGGCACTCGGTGGTGATGGTGATCGGGGTCAGCCCGTTGATCCGGTTGTAGAGGTCCTGCAGGTGCGCCAGGTCCTCGGAGAACAGGCCCTCGATCACGCCCGGGTTGACCTGCGGTACCGCGCCGAGCCGGGTGACCACCCGGGACAGCAGGATGACGATCAGGTACGCCGGCCAGCTCTGTACCCGCGGATCCTTCAGCGGGTAGATCTCGTCCGCGGCCGTGGCCAGCCGCATCACCCCGCTGCGGTGCAGCGTTCCGTCGGCGTCGACGTACCCCTTGGGCAGCTCGAACTCGACCTCGGTGACCAGCATGGTCATACCCGGGCCAGGCCCTCGTGCGCGAGTACGAGCGTGTCGACCGCGATGTCGGTGCCCTTGGCGTTGAACGCCGGCCCCTCCCACTTGGTCGGCCAGGCGCTGAAGAAGTTCCAGCGCGCCACCTCGACGTGGTTGGACAGGTCGAACACCACGATCGAACCGTTGCGGCGTACCACGTTCCCGTCGATCACCTGCTGCCGCCAGGTCCACAGCTCGGTGGACGAGGTGAGCCCCCACTTGAGCGTGATGTCGGAGAACGTCGTCTTGCCCGGCAGCTTGCGTACCGTCGTGTTGTCGCCGCCCTCCCGGGTCTCGATGATCTCCGTGGTCGAGCCCAGGCCGGTGCATTCGGTGAAGCTGCCCTGCGCGATGTCGTCGAGTTCGACGAGGAAGTTGAAGTTGCGGAACGGGTCCACCCGCTGTCCCGTCTGGGCCATCTGCCAGTCCTCCTGCCGTGTGTTTCGTCCACCGGACCCGCGCGCCGCTCGCCGTAGGTGATCGGCGGGCCGCCGCGCTGGCCCTCACCTGAGCCGCGCTAGCCCTCGCTGATCTGCGTGCCGCCGTCCCACAGGCCGAGGCGGATGACCACGTGCTCGGCCGGGCGTACCGGCGCCAGCCCGATCTCGACGATCACCTGACCCAGATCGCGTACCGCCGGCGGGTTGAGCTCCTCGTCGATCTTGACGTAGAAGGCCTCCCCGGCGGTCCGGCCGAACAGGGCGCCGGACTGCCAGACCCGGGTCAGGAACTCGGTGATCGAGCGTTCAAGTCCCTTCCACAGCGCCGTGTTGTTGGGCGCGAAGACCGCCCACCGCAGGCCCTGCAGCAGCGAATCCTCCACATAGGACACCAGCCGGCGGACGTTGACGTACCGCCACGGCACGCCGTCGCTGAGCGTGCGGGCCCCCCACACCAGCGGCGGGCGCCCGGGGAACCGCCGGATCGCGTTGATGCTGCCCTTGTTGAGCACGCCCTGCTCGGTGTCGTTGAGCGTGTACGCGAGATCCCGGGCGCCGCGCACCACCTCGTTGGCGGGCGCCTTGTGCACCCCGACGTGACCGTCGCTGCGGGCCATGATCCCGGCGATGTGGCCGGACGGCGGCACGGTCAGCAGGGCCGGCTTCTCGGCCGGTGCCTGCGGGTCGTCGATGACGATCCACGGCCAGTACAGGCCGGCGAAAGCACCGTCCGCCGACCGCAGCCCGTCCCGCTGTTTCTGCAGGTCACCGTCTGCCTTGAGCGGGTTCGAATCGGGCGCGCCGTCCAGCACCGCGAACCGGTTGCCCATCTCGACGCAGTGCCCGACCACGGCCTTCTGCACGGCCGAGTCGACCAGGCCGGGCGCGCACACCAGGCTCACGTCCGGTACCCGGGTGAGCTCGTCGAGCGCCCCGGACATGCCGGTCCCGTCCTTGACCGGTACGACATAGGCGAGCGTGCCGCCGTTGGCGAAGAACCCGCGTACCGCGTGCGGCAGGTTGAGCGTCGCCTTGTAGTCGCCGAACGCCTCGACGTACGCGGACCAGTTGGTGATCGCGACCGGCTTGCCCAGGTCGGCCGCGGCCGGCGGGTTGGCCACGGTGCCGATCAGCGCCACGGTGCTCGTACCGGCGCCGGCGATCGGTCCGACCGGGGTTATCTCCTCGAGGTGTACGCCCGGTGCCCTGCTCTCGTAGTCGACCATCGGCTCCTCCAGCCTGTCGGCCTGCTGCGCGTTTACGCGTTCGGTCTTCGATGCGCTCTAGGGGTTCGGGACGATCACGTTGTGTACCTGGCTGTGCGCGGTGTAGCTCACCGTCGACCGCACGTCCGGGTGATCGGTCACCTGGACCCGCAGCGTGTACTCGCCGAACTCCAGCCCGGTGAAGGTGAACCGGCCGGACGGTCCGGCGGCCACCTGCTGACCGGTCTCCACGACGGTGACCTGCGCCGCCGGTACCGGCTCCAGCGCCGGATCGAGCACCCGCCCGACGAGTGCCGGGTTCATCGGCGACGTCGTCTCGAGCTGGATCGCCTGCACCGGGGCGTACTCGTCGACCCGGTCGGACACCTGCAGGCCGACCGTCACGGCGAGGGAGAACGCCGGTCGCGGCGCGACCCCCAGCGCGCTCCAGAAGTGCCCCATGCCCTGGCCCTCGCTGGTCCGCGCCACGGTCGCCGGCAGCGGGTACAACTGCGGCGGGTCGACCAGGCTGCCGTGCAGGAACCGGGTCTCGACCTCCGGGAACCGGCTGAGCCACAGCAGCGCGAGCCCGAGCAGCTGGTGCTCCTCCTCGACCTTCTGCCCACCGGTACGGGCCGACCAGGTGGTGACCAGGTACGTGCAGTCCACCCGCAGCGGCGGCCGGCGGCTGACGTACGTGCCGTTGATCCGCTCGGTCAGCGGCGTGTCGTCCCGCAGGGCACGGTTCTCGCCGACCTCGTAGAGGAACAGGCTGATGGTCGCGTGGGTCGGGGTGAAGTCCTTGTCGGGCGTATCGAAGCTGACATCGGCGGCCCGAACCTCCGCCGGCGCGGCGGGATCCCGCAGGATGTTCCGCAACGTGGCATCCAGGTCCTGAAACATGCGCGCCCCCGTGACAACAGCCGGTCAGCAATTTCCCGCGGAATCGAGCCGGTTCATCCCTCCCCTGGTGGTGCCAGTACGAAATCCGATTCGGACAGCACCTTGCCGGCTTTCTGGTACTCCCGGCGGGTGGCCCGCAGTACGTGCGGCATGCCGATCGGTACGTCGTCGGTGGCGGCGAGGTACGCGGCGGCGAGCACGATGTTGCGGATGTTGCCGCCGGACAACCGGAACTCCCGCGCCAGCCGTTCGAGATCGATGGTGGAATCGCACGGCGCCTCGGCCGGGAAGCACACCCGCCAGATGCGCCCGCGCTCGTCCTCGTCCGGAAACGGAAACTCGACGACGAACTGCAGCCGCCGGGTGAACGCGTCGTCGAGGTGCTGCCGGAGGTTGGTCGCCAGGATCGCGATCCCGTCGTACTGCTCCATCCGCTGCAGCAGGTACGAGATCTCGACATTGGCGTACCGGTCGTGCGAGTCGCGCACCTCGGAGCGCTTGCCGAACAGCGCGTCGGCTTCGTCGAAGAACAGGATCGCGTCGGCGTCGCTCGCCGCGGTGAACACCCGCTCCAGATTCTTCTCGGTTTCCCCGATGTACTTGCTGATGACCATGGACAGATCGATCTTGTACAGGTCCAGCCCCAGCGCGCGGGCGACCACCTCGGCCGCCATCGTCTTGCCGGTGCCGGGCGGTCCGGCGAACAGCGCGCTGATGCCCTTGCCCTGGGACAGCCGCCGGTCGAAGCCCCAGTCGTCCATCACCCGCTGGCGGTGCGCCACCCGCTCGCACAGCTCGCGCAGTTGGGCCAGCGAATCCGCGGGCAGCACGATGTCGTCCCAGCCGTACACCGGCTCGATCTTGCGGGCCAGCGCGGTCAGCTCGTGGCCGGTCTGCCGGCGGGCCGCGGCGAACAGGTCCGCGCGGGTGGCTTGGACGCCCGCTGCCGCGACCGCGGTGAGCACGGCGTCCTCGATCTGCGCCGGCCCGAACCGGAACCGGCCGGCCAGCGTGTCGAGATCGTCGGGTTCGGCGGTCACCCCGCACGCGGCCAGCGCCCGCTGCCAGCAGTCCCGGCGGAACGCGAGATCGGTGCGGGTGAACGGCACCTCCAGCACGCCCAGCGGCGGGCCGTCCAACGGGCGCCAGTCCTTGCCGCCGGCCAGGATCACCACGCCGGTGTGCCCGGCGAGCGCCTCGGCCAGCGCCGGCCGGCGGTCCGCCGGCAGCGCGTCGAGGTCGTCGAGGTAGAGCACCGCGCCCTGCAGCAGCGCCTCGCGGAAGATGACCGGGAACAGGTCCGCGACGCCGTCGTCGGCCAGGCCCACGGTCAGCAGTCGCGCGCCGACGTTGGCAGCGGCCGCTTCTGCGGTACGTCGCCTGCCGGCGCCGGTGGAGCCGCGGAAGTACAGCCGCAGCGGGTGCCGGCCCCAGGCCGCGGCGACCGTGGCGAGCAGGGCCCGACTCGTCGCCGGTACCTCGCCGATCGCGCTCTCGCGCGGCGTGACCAGCCGGCAGTACGACCCGAGCCGGCGGTCCAACCCGCCCTGTTCGAGCAGGATGTCGACGATCTGTCCATCCGGGACGATCAGGTGCGCGAGCAGCGGTGGCGCGACCGCGCGGGAGTCCGGTACCAGCGCGACCACCCGCCGGGTCAGCAGTGCCGCACCGGGGCCGAAGGCCCGGCGCGCGGACAGCCGGGCATCCGCGGCCGCGGTGAGCAGGTCGAGCGCGAGGCTGACGGTCGGCCGCCGGCGCGTGACGTCGTCCTGCAGGTACCCGTAGAGCTGCTCGTACCGCAGGTCCACCTCGGGTGCCAGCGCGATCAGTACGACGTCCAGCTCCAGTTCGGACAGTCGGTACGTGTCGCGCAGCCACGCCCACCCGGGCTCGACCGCCACGATCTCGTCCCAGCTCGGGCCGTGCTCCTCGGCGCCCTCGTACGGAGCGCCGGTCATCAGTGGCTCACCGGCCGCACCGGCGAGCGCGCGCTCGGCCTGCTCGGCGCTCACGTACAGCCCGCGGTACCCGTCGGTGGCCGCGTCCGCCCCGTACCGCTCCCGCGCGGCCACCATTGCCCGGCCGAGCAGCGAATCCAATCGCCGAAATGCGGGAAGTACGGATGAATCGACAGAAGGAGGAACGACGTCGTCCAAGTACGTGACCACAGGTGTGGACGCGGCTTTGGACACGAATTCACTCCCCGTGAGACCGCCATTGGCGGCTGATCGGCGAATATCCGGTCGAAGTAAATGCAGGTGCGTGAGTACACAAATAGTCTGTTTGTCCGGTCCATGCCTTCAGCATCAGGCTTGGGTGTCCGAAGCCTACCGCCGGATGATCGTTCTTTTGCCTGGTCGAGCGACCTATCCCCACCAACGAACTGTCGACGTCCCGACAAAATCAATGGGCGAAGTCGATCCGGTTACTTTTCCCAGGCTCGGGCCGCGTGCGGTTTCACGGTTGGTCGACGGTCGGGGCCGGAGTCGCGGTCGTCGGAGGAGGCGGCGGATCGGTCTCCCGCACCACGATTCGCACGTCCCGACCGCTCAGGTGGCGGAAAATTCCGACCAGCTTGCGGAGCTGTTTCTCGCTGTGCTCGCTGAGGTGCGGGGTGATCAGGTGCGGCGCCGGTCGGCCCTGGGCGCGCTTCTGGTCGTAGTCGTGCAGATCGCGCCACAGCTGGTCCAGGTCGCTCGACGACAGGTCACGGCCGTGCTTCATCTCGTGGCTGCCGAGGTCGCCGTGCCGCTCCCGGTCTCCGGAGGTGTGCGTCTCCCGGAACTTGCCACCGGTTTCGGCCGCGCCCTGCCCTTCGTAGCTGTGCCCCTGCTCCTGCGGGGTGCCGCCCTTGATCGCGCCGACCCGTTCCGGGAACTCGAGCCGGTAGATCGACACCCCGGCGTCACCCCCGCCGCTGCCGTCATGCCGGGCAACGTCCGCGCTCGGGACGTTCCGGAAGTCGTCGAGATCGGGGCGGCGGAGCTTCGGGTCGAACGGATCGCCCGGCTTCATCCGGGGCGCCTCCTCGACGGCGGCCTTCGCCGCCCGCTCGTTCGCCCGCTCCTGCGCCTCGACCAGCTGGGCGTTCCGTTTCCTGAGGTTGGCCGCGCTCGTGTTGACGTCCACCGCGGCGTCGCTCTGCGCCTTGCGCGCCGCGGCGAGGTCCGACTCGATGCCCTTGGTCTTCCATCCCTTGGCCGTCGCCTCGGCCAGTCGCTGTTCGTGGTTCGCGACCCGCTGATCCGCCTTGACCATCCGGTCCCAGGCCTGGTCCACCTTCTTGATGGCGCCCTCGACCCGCTGCTGGGACTTCACCACGCCGAGCTTCTGGGGTGGCGTGGCGACGGTGGCGGGCGTCGTGGCGGCCGGTGCCGGCGGTTCGAGGAGCGGTCCCGGTTCCGCCGCGGAACTCCGCGCCGGCGTACCGGCCGCCGGCGCCGGCTCCGCTGTGGCCGCTGGCCGGGGCGTTGACGGCTCCTCGGTCGGATGCGCCGGCTCGTCCGGCCGCTTGGTACCGCGCTGCCCACCGGATCCGCCGGCTTCCGCGTCCGCGTCCGCGGCCGGCTTGGCCACCGGCGGCGGTACCGCGTCTCCATCGGCGGTGGCCGCGGTGGCGCGCGGGGCATCGGCGTCCGCGTCGACCAGCTCCGGCTGTTTCGCCGACGGCTTGGCGGTTGTGGCGGCGTCGGGCTCGTCGGTGGCCTTCATCGCGGCCGGCCCCAGCTCGTCGGACTTCAGTGGCTTCGGCGCGGCCGGTTCCGCCTCGGCCGGTCCGGGGCGGCCCCGGGTCGGGTCGGGCCGCACCGGGCGCGGCTCGTTACCGGCCTCCGAGCCGGGGGCGGACGGGATCTTCTTGGGCGCGGGCTCGATCCGCTCCCGCGGCGCGGTCACCGGCTTGGGTGGCGCGGCCACCGGTTTCGGCGGCGCGGCCGCCCGCGACGGAAGCGCGACGACCTGCGGCGGCGGCTCGACGACCGGCTTGGGCGGCGCGGCGCGCGGCGTGCCCGCCGGCACGTCGGTGTCGACCGGAGCCGGGCCCTCGGTACGGCGCGCCGGGGCGCTCGGATGCGTGTCCGGCTCGGCCGACGCCGTCGACCGCACGGACGGCGGCTCACCGGCGGGCGCCGGTGGCTTCGCCGACGGCAGGTCGCTCGGCGTCGGCGCGGCCTCGCCGGTCGGTGGCCGGGCCGCCACCGGCCCCTCCGGCTCCGCGGCGGCTGCTCCCTTGGCACCCCGGGCCTTGCTCGCCGCACTGGCGTGCTGGATGACCTGCCGCATCGTCTCGAGCGCGGCGCGGGTGACCGCCGCCAGATCCTGGTGGAGGACCTGGTCCCGGTCCGGCGCGTGATAGTGCTCCAGATCGTCGGCGAACTTCAGCACCGGCGGCACCGTGGAGAGGCCGATGAGGGCCGCGTCGATGAACAGGGTCAGCAGCTTCCGGCCACCGGATGCCGCCTTGAGACCGATGATGTTCAGCACCGCACTGCCGATGGCGAGCCAGAAGTCCTTGTCCTTGAGAAAGGACCTGTTCTCCTTGGTCGCCTTCTGCGCTGCCGTGACGATGCTCTTGACGCTGCCGACCGTGCCCACGACCTTCAGGCCGAGCTGGACCTCTTCCACCCCGACGTAGGCGAGTCCCGCCTGCGCCGCCACCGCTGTGGAGATCTGCGCGATCTCCCGGTCGGTGAGCAGCTTGTCGTCCGGCTTCACGTCCTTGAAGGTGTCCGACTTGTCGATCTTCTTCTCCAGCCAGTCACCGGGCTTGGTGAGCAGGCCGGAGACGGCCGGGGCGCCGGTGATCTCGTCGGTCGCGCCGGCCTTCTTGGCGTAGTCCCGGACGACGTTGAGTGACTCCGCGTTGTCCCGGGCAACGGCGTGTGCCGCGAACCGCACCGCTTTCGTCTGCCCCTTGGACAGCCCCCCGGCCTTGGCCGCCTTGTCGACCACCGCGTCGACCGCGTCGATCTTCGCGTACGGGACCCAGGCCAGCGTGTCGACGATGTTGCCGGCCTCCAGCAGGACCCCTTCGGTCCCGCCGATGACCGACTTGAGCTTGTCCCGGGCGACCTCTTTGCTGGCCTCGACGGCCTTGTCGTACTTCTCCACGGCTTTGCTCTTGAGCTGGTCGTACCAGCCCTTCCCGGCCTTGGCCACGCCCACCGGCGCCGTGCTGGCCACCGTCGCCGGGCCGCCCGCCGCGACCGCGGCCGCCGCCCGGTCCGCGTCCGCCTCCGCGCCGGCTCCGGCCGTTCCGCCACCCCGGGTCTGCTGTACGACGTGAGCCAGCTCGTGACCGAGCAGGGCACGGCCGGCCGGCTCGGTCGGCCGGTACGCACCGGCGCCGAACACGATGTCGGAGCCGATCGTGTACGCGGTCGCGTCGAGTGCTTCGGCGGAGGCGGCCGCGGCCGGATCGGTGTGTACCCGTACCCGCGTCAGGTCCGCGCCGAGCTGGCCTTCCAGCTCCGTCCGGATACCGGAATCCAGCGGCCGGCCACGGGCCGCCATCGCGGTCGCGTGGTTGCCCGCGCCGGACGTGGACAGCCAGCCGAGGAACGGTCCCATCGCGTGCTGAGGTGGCGGACTGTCGCGGAGTGCGACCTCGGTCGGCCAGTGCTCGGGTGCCGGGGTGTGCTCGCCGTCCCGGTGGGCGTCGGGCAGCGGCTCGCGCTGCA
Source organism: uncultured Actinomycetota bacterium (assembly GCA_963742715.1). GTDB lineage: Bacteria > Actinomycetota > Actinomycetes > Mycobacteriales > Micromonosporaceae > CAVUMR01. The sequence goes on from CAVUMR010000001.1 coordinate 923,490, forward strand.
CCGCCAACTGCTCCTGCGCGGCACGATCAACCGTCACGGTATCCCCGCCCGCTCGAACCATCCCCGGACGCGCAGCGACAGGCTAACCCGCACGTTCGGACCGGGTACCGCATTGACCGACTTCTGACGACACGACATTTCCGCGGCCGCGGGTGGCGCCATCAGGATCGCGCGCGGCGCCGCCCTCGAAATCAGGTGCGGACATGTCGGAAACTGGTTCGTCGCAACGACGGAGGGCCATTTCCGGCGTCGCGCTGATCCTGCTGTACCTGCTGCTCGCCCCCGTGTACACCCTGGTCCGGTGGTTTGTGTTCCGGAACGTGGAAATGGTCGCGAAGGCCAAGCGGCGGGCGGTGCTGGCGGAGGGAATGCGCGGCGTCGAGGACGGCGACCTGGCCCGGATGCAGTTGTACGTCGCGGAGTTCGCCCGCTGCCGGGAGGCGAAGATCCGACCGATGTGACCGCGCCGAGCTTCATTCAGTGCGTTCGCCACCGTGGTACTGCTGCCGATCGCGCTGACCGTGGTGCAGATCTTCGCCGAGATCGGCTCCGACCACTGAGCCGATCGGCCCATCACGACAGCCAGCGGAACCCGCCACTAACAGCCGAGCTCCGGGCCGGTCACTGAGCCCGGATCGGGCCTCCGGCACTGTTCGATCAAATTCGATCAACCCCGACTCTTCCGAATCGTCCGCATGGCTACCTGCGCCGGTATAACCGGTCGCGTGCGTTTATGCCGCATGGGTCCGCGCTCTCGCGGCCCGTGCCGACGCAACGGAAGGAGAGGTACCGATGGCTTGTGGAAACAACTTCATCGCCAACGGAACCATGAGCTGGTTCTGTTGTGGCGCCAGCTGGGGGCCGTGCGGCTCTGCCGGTGGTGGCGCCTGCGGTGACTGCCAGTCCGGCAACCTGAACTGCGCCTGGCCGAACGCGTCCGCGGCGTGTTTCAACATCACCCGACCGGACCGGTGCGGCAAGAGCCTGCCCCGGCACGGCTGCGACCACGACCTGTACGTCACCAACCTGTGCAGCAACCAGTGCACCCGGGCACGGATCAAGGACTGCGGCCCGCGCACCCAGTCGTTCTGCGGCCAGAACTGTTGCGGCGGCGAATGCCGCAGCGGCCGGATCATCGACCTCACCCCGGCCGCGTTCAGCGCCATCGGGAGCCTGTCCGCCGGCATCCGGCCCTGCCGGGTCGACAACTGAAGAGGGGGTACGACGTGGACAACGCGATTGATCGGCGGCGGCTGCTCACCGGCGCGGTGCTCGGTGGGGCGGCGCTCGTCGGCGCCACCGCGCTCGGCCCCGTCGGCGCCGAAGCGGCGTTCGGCGCTGGGGCGCGCGAGGTGGACATGGACGCGCCCGACCCCAACTTCGCGGAGGGGCGGATCACCGGCATCACCGGGAGCCTGCTCAGCGTTACCGGCGCGAAGAACGTGATGAACCAGATCCGGGTCACCAACGCCACCAGCATCTGGAAGCTGCACCCGACCTCGATGAAGTCGGTCGAGGTGGGCGACGGCCTGTACGCCCGCGGGCTGCGGATGCCGGACGGCACCCTGGCCGCGGACGCGCTGTGGGTCAACATCGTCAACCTGCACGTCGAGATCACGTCGATCGGCTCGGCGGCCCTGCACCTGGCGCACGGCGCGGACCAGCTGGTCGGCCACATCGCGCCCGGGGTCACCGCCATCTCGCACGCGAACGGGGTGACGACCGCCGACCTGTCCTCACTGCGGGTCGGCACGCACATCCAGTTCATCGGCGCCTGGCGGCCGGACACCAACGAGATCGACATCGCCACCATCTATCCCGAGCAGTAGCCCCCGGACGGGCGGTAGGTGGGGCACGGGACCGCCCCACCTACCGCCGACACCACCGTTGAATGAGGTGAGGACATGCTTGCCGAGCTGACCGAGATCCAGCCGCTGTTCCTCGGCCTGGTGCTTGCCTGGGCCGGTGGCTACAAGATCACCGGCCGGACCGTCGACGCGGCCGCCGCCAGGTCGGCCCTGGCCGGGCTGGTCGGAGCGCGCGCCGCCACCGTCGCCTACCGCGCCGTCGGCGGTGCCGAGCTCGTCGTGGCCCTGCTCCTGCTCGCGCCACCGGCGGCGGGCTTCGAGGGCTGGTGCGGCGTCGCGCTGGCCGGCACCTTTCTTGCTTATCTGGGGTACGCCCGGAAGTACGCGCCGAAGTCCTCCTGCGGCTGCATGTCCGCGGACAGCCGGCCGGTCGGGTGGCGCAGCATCGCCCGCGCCGCACTCCTTCTCGGCGCCGCGCTGGCGGCCACCCGAGCCGGCGGTTACTGGGCCGCTGACCTGGGCGTACTCCCGCTCGGAGTGTTCGCGCTGGAGGGGGCCCTGCTGCTGGCGCTGTCGCCGGATCTGGACCGCCCGCGTCGACGCCTGGTCGGTCGGCTGCGCGAGTTGATCTGGCCGCACCCGTTGTCGGTGACCGAGGGTACGGAGGTGCCTCTCGCGGCCGCGCTGGCGCAACTGCACGGCAGCGAGGTGTACGGCATCGGCGGAGCCCTGGTCTGCTCGGACGTGCAGGACTCGTGGGACGCCGGAGACTGGTACGCGATCAGCTTCGCCGGCCGGCTCGGCGGTCGGCACAGCGACGGCCCCCCGGTGACCGTCGTGTTCGCGGTGCCGAAGCGGTACGCGCCGGACGACATCCGGATGTCGATCCTCGACGAGGACGGCGAGCCGGTGGTGCTGTCCCCGACCGGCTGAACCACACCGGCTGAACCACCCTGGCTCAACCACACCTGGCTCAACCACACCTGGCTCAACCACAACTGGCTGAACCGCAACTGGCTCCACACCGGGCTGAAGCACAACTGGCTGAGCCACAACCGTGGCGGTGGGCCGAGGTCTGCCGGCATGCTGTCCGCATGCGATTGCCCCGGTTGCTCCCTGTCCTGATCGTTGTCGCCGCTGTTGTCCCCATCGTGCTCGGCAGCCCGGCATCGGCCGCCCGCCCGGACCGGCCGATCCGGGTGATGACGTTCAACATCCACCACGGCGCCGGTACCGACGGCCTCCTCGACCTGTCCCGCACCGCCGCCGTCATCCGCGACGCGGAGCCGGACGTGGTGGGCCTGCAGGAGGTCGACCGGCACTTCGACGCGCGCAGCGACTTCGTCGATCAGGCCCGGTGGCTGGCGCGCGACCTGCACATGCACGTGGTGTTCGGCGCGAACCTCGATCTGGACCCGCCGGCCCCGAACCTGCCGCGCCGGCAGTACGGCACCGCGGTGCTGTCCCGGTACCCGATCCTGGACTGGGACAACACGTACCTGCCCCGGTTCGGTGACCACGAGCAGCGCGGGCTGCTGCGTACCCGGATCAACGTGCGCGGGGTGAAGCTGCGGTTCTACACGACGCACCTGCAGCACAACGACGCCGCGGAGCGGCTGGCCCAGGCGCAGGCCATCAAGGAGCTGATCGGTACCCCGGACGAGTCGGTGATCCTGCTCGGCGACCTGAACGCGACGCCGGACGCGCCGGAGATCCAGGCGCTGGTGGACGGGTTGGTGGACGCCTGGGAGGAGGCCGGGGTCGGTGACGGGAACACCCACCCGAGCGAGGATCCGACCCACCGCATCGACTACGTACTGCAGTCCGGTGACGTGGTGGCCCGTACGGTCGCGGTGCTCACCTCGGCCGCCGGCGCCTCCGATCACCTGCCGGTGGTCGCCGATGTCGTACTGCCTGGTCACCGGGTCGACGCACGGAGCTGATGTCCGGATTCGTGGCACGCGCCGCCGCCGTGGCCGATTCGGCCGCGGCGGCCGCGCTGCACCGGACGGCCTGGTGCGCGGGGTACGCCGGCATCATTCCGGACGAGGTGCTCGACCGGCTGGACGTGCCGCGCTGGGCGGAGCGCAAGCGCGAGGAGTACGGCTCGCCCCGGCCCGGCGCGGTACACCTGCTCGCCGTGGACGCCGCGACCGGCGACCTGATCGGGCTTGCCGATGCCGGGCCGTACCGCCGGGACGGCGACCGGGACCGGCCGGATCCGGCCGCGGACGAGGTGTACGGGCTGTACGTGCACCCCGGGCACTGGGGTCGTGGCGTCGGGCGCGCGCTGCTGACCGCGACCTTGGACGCGCTGCCGGCCGGCGCCGGACGGCCGGTACGACTGTGGGTGCTCGCCGGAAACAGCCGCGCGCGGACCTTCTATGAGCGGTGCGGCTTCAGTGCCGACGGCGCGGTGGCCACGATTTCGTACGACGGGACGATGTCCTTCACCGGCGACGGCGACCTTCCGGAGCTCCGGTACACCCTGCTCCGTTGACCGGTGCCGCTGACATGATTCCGACAGGCCCATGTCCTATTGACTAAAGTGTTCGCGGTTTCCGCCGATTTCCGCGCGCGAGAATTCGTTTACCGATATTGCGATTCCGGCCGCGGATCCGGGTCAGCGAAAAAGTCTTGGAGTAAACCCATCAACGCGGCAATTCCCGACGTGTAATTGACATGAGCCGAATTTCCGGCCATGCGATTACGGGGAGACGCAATGGAACTCAGGAAAAGTCGAGCGGTTTCCGGGGCCGGGGTTGCCGCATTCGTCGCGGTGGTGATCGCCATTCCGACCGCGGCCGCCGCTGCGCCCGCCTGCCAGCTGAAGACGCTTCCGGTACCAGCCGGGGTGACCGAGAGCAAGGTGACCGGCGGCGACCACACCGGCCGGTACCTTGCCGGCCAGGGACAGCTAACCGACGCGGATTACTCGACCGTGGTGCTGCGCTGGAAAAACGGCAAGCTGAACAGGCTCGACACCCGCGCACTCGAGCCGTATGTGTCCCTTTGGCCGACCGACGTCAACGCCAACGGTGTCGTCGTCGGTACCCGCCTGAACGACACCGGCGCATTCCACACGGATGCCTGGCAGTACCGCGGCGGGCATTTCAGCCTGCTGCCCGGTCTCACCGCGACCGACGACACCGAGGCGCACGCGATCAACGCGCGCGGCGACATCGTCGGGGTAAGCGGCAACCTCACCGAAACGGCCATCCGGCACGCGGTCATCTGGCCGGCAGCTCACCCGGGAACCGTCCGTGAGCTGGTCCCGGTCGGCGCGCTAACGTCCAGCGTCGTCGCGGTGGACATCGACGCCGATGGCACCGTGCTCGGATTCCTCGGCGACCGTCCGAGCGAAGAGCAAAGGCCCTACATCTGGCCGGCACACGGCCCCGGCTACGTGCTGAACGGACCTGCCGGCAGCGGATATCCCGAGGCCACCGCCGTACACAATGGATGGGTTGTCGGCACCGTGGACCCGCAGGACGGGACCCCCGACCTGCAGCTCGTCCGATGGAATCTCCGCACCAGGAAGGCCACGGTGGTGGGGACCGCCCCTTGGCCGAAGGCCGTCAACCGGCAGGGCACGATCGCGACCGTGGACGCGCTGTACTACCCGGGCGGACGGGTACGTGAAATGAACGGCTACGTGAGCGTGCTCAGCGACGACGGCACCGCCGCCGGAGCGACGGCCGAGTACAACGGAATCGCCGCCATCTGGAAGGGCTGCTGACGGCAAGCGGGTCGCCGGGTGGAACCACCGCCCGGCGACACCGCCGCCGGACTGTAGGCAGGGCGCCACGCGGTACGTCCTTTTCAAGCGGTTATTACCGGGGTAGAACGGTTTGGTCTGTTCTATCCCGCCCCGCGCGCGAAGGAGATCCTGATGCGCCCCTCCCGCCTGCCGGCCGCTGTGAGTGCGTTGGCACTCGTGGCCGCGGCATTCGCCCTGACCGTGAGCGCCGCGCCCCCGGCCGCCCACGGTCAGCCGGCCGCCGAGCCCGCGATCACGATCCCGCGGTACGACCACGTGGTGATCGCGGTCTTCGAGAACAAGCAGTACGGCAACGTGATCGACAACCCGGACGCGCCGTACATCTCCTCGCTGGCCAACCAGGGCGCGAACTTCACCCAGTCGTACGCGATCACGCATCCGAGCCAGCCGAACTACCTCGCCCTGTTCTCCGGCTCGACCCAGGGCGTCGGCGACGACGGGTGCCCGTTCACGCTGTCCAACGGCAACCTCGGCCAGCAGCTGATCGACTCGGGCAACAGCTTCATCGGCTACTCCGAGTCGATGCCGTTCGACGGCTACACCGGCTGCACCAGCGGCAACTACGCCCGCAAGCACAGCCCCTGGGTGAACTGGGACAACGTCCCGGCGTCGAGCAACCTCACCTTCGGAGCCTTCCCGGGCGACTACTCGGCGCTGCCGACCCTCTCGTACGTCATCCCCGACCTGTGCAGCGACATGCACGACTGCCCGGTGTCCACCGGTGACGCGTGGGCGCAGAGCCACCTCGACGCGTACGCGCAGTGGGCGAAGTCCAACAACAGCCTGCTGATCCTGACGTTCGACGAGGACGACACCGCCGGTACCAACCTCATCCCGACCGTGTTCGTCGGGCAGGGCGTCGTACCTGGCGACTACGGCGAGACGATCGACCACTACACGGTGCTGCGCACCCTCGAGGACATGTACGGCCTGCCGGCGCTCGGCGAAGCGGCGAACCGCGGCCCGATCACCGACATCTGGTAAGCCAGCCCACCGCACTCCGTGTCAAGCTGCTCCGCGGAGGTGCGATGGTCCGGAGCAGCACGCCCGCCACGGTCGGCGTCGAGGAGGAGTTCCTGCTCGTCGACGCCGGCTCGCGGCTGCCCGTGCCACGGGCCGGCCAGGTGCTCGCCGCGGCCGGCCCGGTGCGGGCCACGCTGAAACCGGAACTGCAGCGCAGCCAGGTGGAGGCGGCCAGCGGCGTGTGCCGGACGCTGGCCGAACTGCGCGGCGAGCTGGTCGAGGCACGGGGGTCGCTGGCCGCTGCCGCCCGCGCCGGCGGCACGCTGCTCGTCTCGGTCGGCCATCCGGTGCTGCTCGGCGAGCCGCCCGGCGCGTTCCCCGGTACGCGCTTCGCGAAGATCATGACGGTGTACCCGGAGCTGCTCCGCCAGTACCAGACCTGCGGCTGCCACGTACACGTCGGCGTGGCGGACCGGGACCTCGCGGTACGGGCGATCGCGCACCTGCGCCCGTGGCTGCCGACGCTGCTCGCGCTGTCCGGGAACTCGCCACTGGACCGGGGCTCGGACACCGGTCACGACAGCTGGCGGACGGTACTGCAGGACCGGTTTCCCGGCGCGGGTACGCCGCCGGCCTGCGACTCGGCGAAGGAGTGGGACGCGGCGCTGGACCGGCTGGTCGACACCGGAGTGCTGGTGGATCGGCAGCAGAGCTTCTGGCTGGCCCGCCCGTCCGAGCACCTGCCCACGATCGAGTTCCGGGTGGCCGACGGGTCGACCGTGGACGACTCGATCATGCAGGCCGGGCTGACCCGTGCCCTGGTCAGTACCGCGCTCACGGCCGTACACAGCGGATATCCGGCACCGACCCTGCCGAGCCAGGTGGCAGCGGCGGCGGTGCGGGCGGCGGCCCGCGACGGGCTGCGCGGCCCGGCGGTCGATCCGGTCGACGGCGGCACCGTACCGGCCGCCGAGCTCGTACACCGGCTGCTCGAGTATGTGGACGCCGCGCTGCACGCCAGCGGCGACCGGGACGAGGTACACCGGCTGGTGGCTCAGGTACTGCGTACCGGCAACGGCGCGGACCGGCAGCGCCGCTCCGGCCACGGACCACATGCGCTGGTCGACTGGCTGGCCGGCGCGACGGTGCGGAACCCGCCGGTCAGCCCTTGAGCGCGCCGCCGAGCGCGAACCCGCCGAGCTTGCGCGACTGAACAGAACCCGCCGGTCAGCCCTTGAGCGCGCCGCCGAGCGCGAACCCGCCGCCGAGCTTGCGGGACATGAACAGATACAGGACCGCCACGGGTACGCAGTAGAGCATCGAGAACGCGGCCAACTGTCCGTACTGGACGGTCCCGTGCGGGTCGAAGAACGTGAAGATGCTGACCGAGGCGGGCAACTGGTCCTCGGACAGCAGCAGGATGAACGGTACGAAGAAGTTCCCCCACATGCCGATGAAGGTGAAGATCGTCACCACGGTCACGCCGGGCCACATCAGGGGGAGCACGATCCGGCCGAGCGTCTGCATCGACGACGCCCCGTCGGTCCAGGCGGCTTCCTCCATCTCCACCGGTACGCCATCCATGAAGTTCTTCATCAGCCAGATGGCGAACGGCAGTGCGCTCGCGCCCATGAACAGCAGTGCGCCGGGCATCGAGTCGATGAGGTTCACCTGCGTGAACATCGCGTACACCGGGATCATGATCGCGGTGATCGGCAGCCCGGTGGAGAACAGGATGGTGAGCAGGAACGGCCGCTTGAACCTCGACCGGTACCGCGACAGCGGGTAGGCCGCGAAGATCGACACGACCACGGTGACCAGGGTGCCGCCGCCGCACAGGATGATCCCGTTGATCATCGGGCGGAACGTGGTGTGCCAGGTCAGTACGTTGCGGAAGTTGTCCAGCGTGGCCGGGTCCGGCGGCGACACCTTCAGGCTGTTCGACCCGCTGAACGACGCGAAGATCATCCACAGCATCGGCAGCAGGAACAGCACCGCTATCCCGGCCAGGATCAGGTTCGCCAGCCACTTGGTGGCGTTCCGCCGGCGCGACCGGGTCAGTCCGGTGCCGGCCATCGCCACGACTCCCGGCACCCGGTCCACGCCGGGTACGCGATCGCCTACGGTCGCGGGCTCGACAGCTGCCATCAGCGGGTCTCCGTCCGCAGCGCGCGCAGGTAGATCAGCGAGAACAGGGCGCCGATCACCAGCAGTACCAGTGCCATCGCGGTGCCGTACCCGAGCTCGTAGTTCTGCAGCGCCACCTGGTACGTGAAGATCGGCAACGTACTGCTCTCGTTGCCGGGTCCGCCACGGGTCATGCCGAAGATCAGGCCGAACACGGACAGCGTCTGCAGCGTGATGAGCATCAGGTTGGTCATCACCGAGCGGCGCACCATCGGCAGCGTGACGTGCCAGAACCGCTGCCGGACGCTCGCCCCGTCCACCTCGGCCGCTTCGACCAGATCCTGCGGTACCTCGGCCAGTGCCGCCGTGTAGACCAGCATGGAGAAGGCGGTACCGCGCCAGACGTTGGCCAGCGACACCGCCAGGATCGGCAGCGTGAACAGCCAGTTCTGCCGCGGCAGGTGCAGGAACTCGAGGATCTGGTTGAGCGTGCCCTGGTCCCGGAAGAACGCGTACAGCAGGTATGCCGCGACGATCTCCGGTACCACCCAGGCGGCGATCACGAGTGTGCCGGTGACCGCCCGGAGTACCTTGCTGGCCTGCCGCATCAGCAGCGCGATCGCCATGCCGAGCAGGTTCTGCCCGACGATCGCGGACAGCACGGTGAACACCAGCGTGTTGATCACCGCGTCGTAGAACAGCGAACTGCCGAACGCCTTCTTGAAGTTCGCCAGCCCGACGAAGTTCACCGACGAACTGCCGGTCAACTGCATGTCGGTGAACGCGTAGTACACGCAGAACACGATCGGGCCGGCCATGAACAGCAACAGCAGGACGACCGCGGGGAGCACCGGCAGGCCGCGCAGGATCGTGCGGCGGACCGGCGGCCGGCCCCGGGTGGGGCCGGCCGTTGGCGCGGGCGGCGCGGTCGCGGTGGTCGTCGCGGTCACCAGCGGATCCCGTTCGCGCTGGTCGCCGCGGTCACTTCGCGCCCTTGTCGCCTGACTCCTTTGTCGTGTTCTCGTCGCCGACCGCGTCGGCGACGACGCCGTCGTACGCCTTGGCGGCCTTGTCCACACTGCCCGAGTCGGACGAGGTGGTCACGGTCTCCATCGCGTCCTGGATGCCGGTGGAGATCTTCGGGTACTCGGGCAGCGCCGGCCGGTAGTACGTGTACTGCACGAGGTCAGTGAAGAACGCCGTGGTGGGCGTGTTGTTCTTGTACTTCGGGTCGTCGGCGACGTCCTTGCGGACCGCGATCTGCTGACCGTTGATGCACCACTTGAGCGCGTTCTCCTTGGTCTGCAGCTGCTTGATGAACTCCCACGCCCCGTCGGGGTTCTTGGCCTTGGCGGTGATCGCCCAGGTCCACCCGCCGGAAAGGCTCGTCTTACCGGGATCCTGGCCCTTCTGGGTCGGCATCGCGGTCCAGCCCATCACGTCCTTCCACTCCGGCCACGGCTTGGCGCCGGAGTCCAGCCAGGTGCTGGTGTTCCACGATCCGTCGATGGCGAAGCCCAGCTTGTCGGTCGGCAGCAGCTCGTTGAACACGGTCGCGCCGTTGTTCGGGTCGACCGCCTGGGACGGCTTCGGACCGAGGCCCTCCTTGAACACCGTGTGGGTGAACTCGAGCGCGTCCTTGAAGCCCTGGCTACCGACCACCCACTTCTTCTGGTCAGCGTTGTACAGCTGGTCGTCGGTGCCGTACAGCAGCATCTCGAAGCCCTGCATGGTGGCGGCCTCGCCGTTGGCCTTGCCGGTGACCAGGTTCATCGGTACCACGCCGGGCACCTTCGCCTTGATCTGCCGGGCGGCGCTGATCAGGTCGTCCCAGTTCTTCGGCCGCCAGTCGGAGGACAGTCCGGCCTTGGCGAAGACGTGCTTGTTGAACCAGATGCCGCGGGTGTCGGTACCGTCCGGCACGGCGTAGGTCTTACCGTCCAGCGCCTTGGCCGCGCCCTTGGCGGTCTCCTCGAACTGGCTCCAGTCGTCCCAGTCCTTCAACCGGTCGTCGATGGCCCGCAGGTAGCCGGCCTTGATGTCCGAGTTGATCAGGAAGGTGTCCTCGTACGCGATGTCCGGCGCGGTACGCGGGGACCGCATCATCAGGTCGAGCTTGGTGTAGTAGTCGTTCTCGCTCGCCTGGATCGGGATGAGCGTGACCTTCTTGCCTTTGTTCGCGCTCTCGAACTCCTTCTTCACCCCGGCGAGGAAGTTGTCCATGATCCGGTTGCCGGCGGTGGTGGACCGTTGGTACGCGATCTTGATCTCGTCGGAGCTGGAGCCGGAGCTGCCACAGCCGGCGAGGGCGGTGCTGACCAGCGCGCTCGCGACCGCCGCGACCGCAAGGAATCGAAGCCGCATGACGTTCCTTCCCGAAGGGGAAGCGGCGCCCGCGCCAGCCGATCTCGCCCGACGGCGGAGCGTCACTTCGGCTGCGACATACCGGTGTCACAGCTTGTGCTGGAACCGTATTGTGTCCGAAAGTAAAGCCATTGGATTAACTAAGTCAACATGTGCCGAGGCTGTACTCGACCTTCCGGGGATCCTCCTCGACGCGGCGCGACCGCGCAGGATGCTGTTACCCCGAGAGTCAGGTGGGCATGCGTAGCGGTACGAACCTGCCGAGAGTGGGCGGCTATAACCGGGCGGTGATCCTGGACGCGATCCGGCGCCAGGACGGCATCAGCCGGGTCGAGCTGGCGACCCTCACCGGGCTGACCAATCAGACCGTGTCCAACATCGTGCGCCGGCTCATCGACGACGGGCTGGTCACCGAGTCCGGTCGTGCCCCGTCCCGGGGCGGCAAGCGCCGCACCATCCTGCGGCTGCGGTCCGACGCGTACTACTCGGTGGGCGTGCACCTCGACCCGGCCGCCACGGTGACCGTGCTGGTCGACCTGTCCGGGCAGATCCTCGCCCGGCGCCGCCGCCGCACCACCTCGACCGCCGACCCGAAACGGCTGGTACGCGGCCTGGCCGCCACCGTCGACACGGTGATCGAGGAGGCCGCGGTGGACCGGTCGCGGGTGCTCGGGCTCGGCGTCGCCTGCCCCGGCCCGATCGACCAGCGCCGCGGCCTGGTGGTCGACCCGCCGAACCTGTCCGGCTGGCACGAGGTACCGCTGACGAGCGTCCTGCACGAGGCGACCGGGCTGCCGGTGGTGTTGGACAACGACGCCACCGCCGCCGCGGTCGGCGAACGCTGGTCCGGCGGGCCCGCGCGGGCGGGCGGTTTCGTTTTCGTGTACGCCGGAACCGGCATCGGCGCGGGCATCATGCTCACCGACGGTGTACTGCGCGGGGAGTCCGGCAACGGCGGCGAGTTCGGACACGTCGTGGTCGTACCCGACGGAGCACCGTGCCACTGCGGCGGCCGTGGCTGCCTCGAGGCGTACTGCTCCCCCAGCGCGGTACTCGCCGACCTGACCGACCGGTACGGTCCGGCCTCGGCCGACCGGCTCGGACTGCGACTACAGGCCGACTCGGTACGAGCCGACTTCGCCACGTTGTGCCGCGCTTCCCGCGCCGGCGACCCGGCCGCGGCCGACTGTGTCCGGCTGGCCGCGTACCGGCTCGGCCAGGCCACGTTGAGTCTGGTCAACCTGCTCGATGTCGGGCGCATCGTGCTCGGTGGACAGGCCATGCGCGGGTTCGCCGACCAGGTACGGGACGAGATCTGCCGCCAGGTCAACAGCTACTCGATCGCCCGCTCGATCCGTACGGTCACGGTCGAGAGCAGTCTGGTCGGCGAGGACGCCGGTGCGGTCGGTGCCGCGTCCCTGGTCCTGCACGGCAACTACGCCCCCGGCTGGCGCCTGCTGCTCGGGGACGCGTCAGCGAGCTGAGCGGGTGAGTCGGAGCCGGAGCCGGGCCTCGCTCGTGGCGCCGGGTCCGACGCCACGAGCGATACCAGGTGCTAGACGGGTCGGCTGTAACCGGAGATGCCGAGACCGCTGAGCGACGAGGTCAGCTGCTTGTACACCGAGTTGGTGTTCGGGCCGGCGTTGCCGGAGATGACGTTGCTGTCACCGACGTAGATCGCGACGTGCGCCGCCCAGCCACCACTGAGCCCGAACACGATCGCGTCACCGGGCTGGATGCCGTCGAGGTCGCCGCCGTGCCAGGTGCCGTGGTTGGCGCCGTAGGAGTAGAAGCTCGCCGCGGCCGCGTTCAGCTCGCCGGTGTACGCGACGCCGGACTGGCCCCACACGAACCGGGCGAAGTCGGCGCACCACTCCTCGGTACGCCAGCCGTTGCTGCAACCAGCGCTGCCGGCGCCGTAGTAGCTGGTGAAGAAGTTGCAGTTGTACCCGCCGATCTCGTGGTTGTGGCCGTCGATGTTCAGCTGGCTCTCCGCCTGCTGGACGATCGCGCCGCGGTCGGCGGCGTGCGCGGCGGACGGGACGAGACCGACGAGGGCGATCGTGCTGACGACGATCGCGACAGCGGCGCCTAACGAACGGCGGAGGGTGGTGGTACGGGACATGGTCGCCTCCTGGACGAAAAGGCCGACGGGGGCGGTCGGCCGGAGCAACCATACGGTTTCTACCTCAATAGTCGTCAATACCCGAATAGGTCCGAAAAGAGCGTTATTCATAGCTCCCGCTGATCGAGAAACAGGTGCGCGAGTCCCCTGGCTCGACAAACAACCGCGCCGGCCCGTGACGGGACCGGCGCGGCTGCCGTGGCGAATGGACTTCGACGAGCTACAGGACGGGTCGGGTGTATCCGGAGGCGTCGCTCCACGACGAGGTCAACTGCCGGGACACGATGTTGCTGTTCGGCCCGGAGTTGCCGGAGATGACCAGGCTGTCGCCGACATAGATCCCGACATGCCGGGCCCAGCCACCACTCAACCCGAACACGATCGCGTCGCCGGGCTGGATGCCGGACAGGTTGCCGCCGTGCCAGGTGCCGTGGTTCACGCCGTACGAGTAGAAGCTCGCCGCGGCCGCGTTCAGCTCACCGGTGCCGGCCACGCCGGAACGGCCCCAGGTGTACCGGGCGAAGTCGGCGCACCACTCCTCGGTCCGCCAGCCGTTGCTGCAACCGGCGCTGCCGGCACCGAAGTAGGCGGTGAAGAAGTTGCAGTTGTACCCGCCGAGCTCGTGGTTGTGGGTGTCGTCGTTCCACTGGTTGTAGGCCACCGTGACGATCTGGTCGCGGGTCGCGGCGTGGGCAGCCGAGGGCATGAGGCCGACGAGGGCCACGGTGCTGACCACGATCGCGAGAACGGCGCCTAACGAATGACGGAGGGTCGTTGAACGGGACATGGGTCGCCTCCTGGAAGCAATGCCGACGGGGGCAGTCGGCCGAGGCAACCATACGGTTTCGTCCCATATGGCCGTCAATACTCAATATTGCGAGAAAGCGTCACGTCTATCCGTTTAGGCCCCGGACCTCGGGCATCACCGCCCGGGAAACGCGATCACCACCTCACGGGCGCGGCATTACCCCAGAAAATCGTGATGGTGTACCGCCTGGACCGTGAACAGGCGCGGGTCGGCATTTTCCGCGACCGCCATGATCTGGCTCATGTGTTGCCGCACGTCATCGCGGCCGAAGATCGCCTCGAAGTGCTCGCGGCTCTCCCACTGGGCGTAGTTGATGACCCGGGTGCCGTCCACGCTGGCGTGGATGTTGGCCGAGCGGAACCCGGGCACGGTCACGAAGATCTCCGCGGTCGCCCGGTCCAGTGCGGCGACCAACTCGGCCTGCCGGTCCGGCGCGACGGTGAAGACATTGATCAGCGTGACGTGCGGCGCGTCCACGCTGATCGTGCTGTACGGCGTACCCGACATGCTGTTCTCCTCTTCACCGTCACCGTGGTCGGTTTGATGTTGGCGCACCGGCGGTTCCTACGGAATGTTGGTCCGTGGTAGTCGTTCGACGGTGGAGTGGTGAGGCTCCCCAGGTCGTCCCGCCGGACAGTGGGAGTGGCGATGGTGTGGCAGGTGGGGCAGTGGGTCGTTTTCGTCGTGCTGGTCATCCGGATGCTGCGCGTCGGATTCACCGGCCCGCCACGTCTGTTCGCCTGGCCGATGTTCTCCCGGGTGAGCCACTGCCTGATGGACCTGCGCGACCAGGACGGCCAGCCGATCAACCCGTGGCACGACATCGTCCACCAGGACCCTGGCATGAACGGCCGGGAACTCGGTCTCTACCTGGCCTACCTGCGTGATGTCCGGGGCCTCCGGGCCACCGGTACGGTGACCCTGGTCGATCACACCGGACGGCAGGCGCTAGCGGTACGGGATGGCCATGTGGTGGTTTGAGGCCGTCGCGGACGGCTTCCGCCAGCCGTACGCCTCGATCCAGATCTGCGCGTTCCGGGTCGTACTGGCCAGCGCGATGCTCTTCAAGTTCGGCTACGAGCACCGTCGCGGCGGCTGGCGGTACTTCACCGCGGATTCCTTCGTCTACTACCGCTTCCGGCGCGAGCACCCGGACCACCCGGTGAACGTGGCGCGCTACCGGATCCTGTACGTGGCGAAGATCGTGGCCGCGGCCTGTCTCTTCCTCGGGGTGCTGCCCCGGGTGGCCGCAATCGTGGCGGGCATCTGGTTCCTGTTCGAGCTGACCTACGACCGGAAGTACCACACGGCGTACCTCGGGCTGTGCGCGCTGTTTCTCGCCGCCAGCCCCGAGCTCGGTGACGCGCTCACCTACCGGACCGTGCTGGACTCGATCGGTGGCTCGGCCGCGGACGTCCTGCGCGAGGAGGCGAGCCGCACCGGTACCGACATCTTCGCGCAGGTACTGCTGGTGCTCCTGACCGTGCAGCTGTACCTCAGCTCGGCGTACCGCAAGCTGCGCAGCGACCACTTCACGTCCGGCAGGGCGCTGCACGACTTCGCCTACAGCCTGCACGCCGACCGGTACGCCCAGCGCTACCGCGACACGTACTACCCGCCGGTGATGGCGCGGCACCTGATCGACGTACCGGTCGAGGTGGGCCGGCGCCGGTGGCGGTTGCCCGCGCTGGCGACCGTGGCTGCCGAGGCGGTACTGCCGGTAGCCCTGCTGGTGCCGGTCACGTACCCGATCGCCGTGATCTTCGGAGCGCTGATGCACGCGGCGTTCACGGCCCTGCTGCCGGTACGGCTGGTGCCGTTCAGCCTCGCCGCGATCGGCAGCTACCTGGTGTTCGCCGACCCGGCCCGGGTGCTGGCCGCGGTCGGCGCCGCTTGACACGCCGGAATCGACTATTTATCGACTACTATCACTCGATCAGTGCCGACCGGGAGGTATGTCAGATGGAGACGACGGCCAGCCGAATCGAGCAGCCGGTCGACCGCGAGGCCGTCTACGAGCCGCCGATGCTCGTAGAGGTCGGCGCGTTCGCCGAGGTCACCCGGGGTCCCGAAGACGGCCCTTCGGACTTCCCCGCCAACGCGCGCGGCTACTGGCTGATCTGAGCCACGCACACTGAACTGAGCCACGCGCACGGCGAGCCCGACTGGTTCGCCATTCTTCCCGACTGTGCCGCCGCAACCGCGGCGGCACAGTTGTTGCCGGCCCCGGACCGCACCGTCCCGCACGCCTCCGGCCGCCCGTGGCTGATCGGCCGCTGGCGGGACGGCACCGTCACGACCGCGGCGGCCGGCGGGCGCCGGATCGCGGTGATCGGTACCTGCGCACTGGCCGAATCGGAGCTCGCGAAGCTCGTCGCGGACGCCTCGACTCCCGCGGAACTCTGTGCCGCCGCCGGCCGGTCCGCCGGCTCGTACACGATGGTCGCCTCGCTGGACGGGGTCGTCGTCGCCCGCGGTACGGCATCGGGCCTGCGGCGGATCTTCCACGCCACGGTCGGCGGCGTGACCGTGGTCGCGGACCAGGCCCGGCTGCTCGCGACCGTCATCGGCGGCCGGCCCGATCCGGTCGCGGCCGCGACCGCGCTGCTGATGCCGTCGGTTCCGTACCCGCTGGATCCCGCGGCGCTCTGGACGGACGTCACCGCCGTACCCCCGGACCACTTGGTGCAGGTCAGCGGCGCCGGTCCGGCCGAGGTACGGCAATGGTGGCGTCCGCCCGAGCCGGGCCAGTCGCTGGCCGAGGGCGCGGACGACCTGCGCGCGGCGCTGCGGGCCGCGGTGGCGCTCCGGATCCGCGGGGCCGGCAGCGGCGGCGACCGGATCAGCGCCGACCTGTCCGGCGGTGTCGACTCGACCGCCCTGTGCTTCCTCGCCGCCGAGCGGGGGACGCGCCTGCTCACGCTGCGGGTCGGCGCGCTGGACGACGACAACGACGACCCGGTGTGGGCGCGCCGCGCCGCGACCGCGCTGACCGACGCCGAGCACCTGCTCGTGGACCCGGTGGTCGCGCTGACCGCCGGGGCCGACGACGTGGTCACCGGCGACGGCGAGCACCCGGTGGGCGGGCTGCTGACCCACGCGGTGGTCCGGCACAACGCCAACCTGCTCGCCGCCCGGGGCAGCCGGCTCCACCTGGCCGGGTACGGCGGGGACGAGGTGCTCGGGGTGTCCCGGGCGTACCTGCGGGACCTGCGCGACCGCCGGCCCGGTCTGGTCCTGTCGCACCTGCGCGCGCACCGGTTGCTCCGCCGCTGGTCCTGGACGGCCGCCCTGCGCGCGCTCGCCGACCGCCGCGGCTACCGGCGGGTGCTGGTCGACACCGCCGCCGGGGTGACGCAGTGGCGCACCCGGGAGGCCGGCCCGCAGTTCGGTTGGGGCGCGGCCGCGTGGTTGCCGCCGTGGGCGACGCCGGCGACCGCCGACCTGGCCCGGCAGCGCCTGCTCGCCGCGGCCGACGCGACCGCGCCGCTGGCCGGGCAGCGGGCGCAGCACCGCGCGGTCACCACCGTGTGGTCCGCCGCCCACAGCGTGCGCCAGCTCGACCGGGTGTTCGCCGACTGTGGCGTGGCGCTGGCTACGCCGTACCTCGACGACTCCGTCCTCACCGCCGCGCTCTCGATCGACCTGGCCGAACGCGGCACCCCGATGCGGTACAAGCCGGTGCTGGCCGAGGCGATGCGACCGATCCTGCCGGCCGACCTGCAGAACCGCCGGACGAAGGGCTTCTTCGCGGCCGAGGGCATCGACGGCCTCCGCCGGCACCGCGCGACGCTGGTGGTGCTGTGCGACGACCTGCGGCTCGGCGCGCTCGGACTGGTCGACGCGCCGGCGCTCGCCGCCGCGATCCTGGCACCGGATCCGTCCGGGAGAGTGTCGATGGCGATCGAGCGGACGGTCGCCACGGAACTGTGGCTCCGCGCGGCCGCCCGCACCCCCCGATTGCGTACCACCGAGAGGCTGGCATGACGCTCCGGTTGCACGACCACGTACAGCTCACCGAGACCGAGGACGGTGCGGTGCTGCTGGACGAGAAGTCCGGCCAGTACTGGCAGCTCAACGGCAGCGGGTTGCTGATCCTGCGGACCCTGCTCGCCGACGGTACGCCCGAGCAGGCCGCGGCCGCGGTGGTGGCGCGGTACCCGGTGGACGACGCCCGCGCTCTCGAGGACATCGAGAAGCTGGTGTCCATGCTCCGCTCGGCTCGGCTGGTACGACGATGACCTCCCCGATGGCGCTCCCGGAGCGCGAGCGGCCGCCGGCGCGTACGAGGCTGGTCGCGTTTGTCGCGGTCACGCTCGCGCGGCTGCTCGCCCGGCAGTCCCCACGCCGGATCCGGTCGGTACTGCTCTTCGTGCGCCGGGGCGCGCGTCCGGCGACCGTCGCGGAGGCCAGTACGGCTCGCGCCGCGGTCACCGCGGTCAGCGCCCTGTGCGCGGGGGAAGGGTGCCTGCAGCGTTCACTGGCCACCGCCCTGTTGTGCCGCCTGCGCGGTACCTGGCCGACCTGGTGCACCGGTGTACGGACGGCACCATTCCGGGCGCACGCGTGGGTGGAGGCCGACGGCGTACCGGTCGACGAGCCGTACCCGGCCGGCCGGTTCCATCCGACGATCACCGTTCCGCCGGGCTGAGCCGGCAGTCTCAGCTGGCCCTGCCGCGGTTTGGGGAACCGTTCCCACCGTTCTGGCTCGCATCACGGCTCCGCCGGTTCCTAGCATGTGGCGAGCCGACTGGAACTTCCGCCGGCGACAACGAACCGGCTCCGCACGCGCGCACGGTGCCGGCTCGCCAGCTCGTGAGACTCGAATCGTTGGAGAGGTACAGAGACTTGAAGCAGAAGCTGCTCACCATCGCCGCCGCGTGCGCCGTCGCCGTCGGCGGTCTGACCGTCGGTATGGCCAGCCCCGCGTCGGCCGAGGACGGCTACCTGTGCAACACCACGGAGAACGCGCCGCTCTACGCGAACGTGGACGGATCCGGCGGGAGCTTCTACCTGTTCACGCTCAGCCCCGGACGTGGCTTCCGGGCCAGCGGCATGGGCATCATCGACAACTCCGACCGCACCTGGATCTACGGCCACGGTGCCGAGCACCCGGACCGGGACGGCTGGGTGCTGCTGTCGCACACCACCTGCTGAATCACCGTCCGGATGCCGCTGGCGGGTACGTCACCGCCAGCGGCATCCGCGCGCCGGGGCCGGTGAGCCCGGGCAGCCGGCCGGTGCTGTGTCGGACACCCTGCACTCCCGTTGACTGGCCCACCGACCGGGCGCAGCGTTGCCCTGTCCGCCGCGGTCACGTCCGGCGGCAACCCCGGGGGCAGACATGCGCATTCGCCAGCTGGTCCTCAGTTCACTCGCAGTCGCGGCCGTAACGCCGTTGATCGGGATCACGGCGGCGTACGGGGCGTTTCCCGGTACCAACGGGCGGCTGGTCTACCAGCGCGAAACCGTTGCCGGCGACCACACCCAGACCGATCTGGTCACGATCAATCCGAACGGTTCCGGTTCTAGAGTGCTGACGAATACGCCGAACCAGAATGAGTTCGGCCCGGCGTGGAACAAGGCCGGTACCAAGCTCACGTTCTGGCGTACTCCCGCTCCGTTCGGGACCGGTTCGGTCTGGACGATGAACGCCGACGGGACCAGCCCGCACCGGCTCACCACCGGGATCGACGCGCGGGATCCGGTCTGGAATCCGGCCGGTACAAGAATCGCGTTCACGCTGGTCGACGCCACCGGCTTCCACCTGTGGTCGATGCGCGCGTCCGACGGCGGCGACCGGCAGCGGCTCACCTCCGGCGCCAACCTGGACTTCGAGCCGGCCTGGTCCCCGGACGGGAAGAGCATCGCGTTCACCCGCGGCTCGCAGCAGGGCGACGCCGGCGACGTGTACGTACTGACGCTCGGCACCGGTGCGATCCGCCGGGTCAGCAACTCGCCCGACTACGACCACCAGGTCGCCTGGTCGCCGAACGGGGCCCGGCTCGTGTTCGAGCGCGACCTGGCCAGCTCCTCATCGATCTACGCGGTGGACGCGGACGGTACCCACCTGACCCGGCTGACCGGCGCCGGATTCTTCGACGTCGGCCCCGCCTACTCGCCGGACGGAACCATGATCGCCTTTGGTACCGACCGCAGCGGCGGGTTCCAGGGCGACCTGTGGCTCATGCGCGCGGACGGTACGAACCAGCACGTCCTGCGCACGCTGCCGTTCGTCGAGAGCTTCCCGGACTGGCAGCCGCTCCACTGACCGCGCGGGCTTACTCGCGGCGGGCGCGGGCGCGGCGTTTACCCTCGTGCATCGCCTGTACCCGGGCGATCGGAATCTCGTGCCCCTCCGCGATCAGGTCCGGGTGTACCCGCTGCGGCTCGGGCAGCAGCGACGTCCACGGGTTGCCGTCGCCGAGCAGCCGTACCGCGGTGTGCACGGTGAAGTCCCGCGGCGACACGCTGTCCAGCTCGTCCCACGGCACCGGGAAGGACACCGGCGTACCGGGGCGCAGCCGCGGGCTGTACACCGCCACCACGGTCCCGCCACCAGCGCGGGTCGAGTCGAGGAACACCTTCCCGCCCCGGTCCTCCTTGAGGTACGCGGTGGTCGCCAGCGCCGGGTCGAGCCGCTCGGCCCGCGCCGCGATGGCCCGGGTGGCGGCGGCCACGTCCTCGATCGCCGTACCTTCGGCCAGCGGTACGAACACATGTACGCCCTTGGCGCCACTGGTCTTCACCGCGCCGGCCATCTCGACCTCGGTCAGCACATCGCGGATCAGGTGGGCCGCGCGCACCGCCAGCTGGAACGAGTCGCCCTCCGGCGGGTCGAGGTCGAGTACCAGATAGTTGGGCTGGTCCCAGTGCTCGGCGCGCATCAGCGTCGGGTGGTACTCGATGGCCCGCTGGTTGGCGAACCACAACAACGTACGGCGGTCGTTGCACAGCGCGTACGACACCTCGCGCTTCGAGCTTTCCGCCCAGACCTTCACCGTGCGTACCCAATCGGGGGTGTATTTGGGCACGTTCTTCTGCATGAACGCGGCCTGGTCCCGGAGCACCCGGATGACCGACAGCGGCCGGTCGCGCAACTCCGGAATGAGCCGATCCCGTACCGCGTCCAGATAGTCCACCAGATCGCGTTTTGTCGCGTCCGCACCCTCGAACAGCGGTTGGTCGAGGTTGGTCAGCGGTACCCCGTCGCGTTCCTCTGCCTTTTCCGCCACCGGCCACCTCGGTTCCAGACGCGCTTGCGACGAGCAAAGCACAGAGTTGACGGAGCGGGCCACGGCCGAGGCACCACAATGGGCGGGTGCGCCTACCTGTGATGCCTCCCGTCGCGCCGATGCTGGCCAAGCCGGTGCGCGACATTCCGACCGGCCAGCTGTACGAGCCGAAGTGGGACGGGTTCCGTTCGATCATCTTCCGGGACGGTGACGAGGTCGAGATCGGCAGCCGCAACGAGCGGCCGATGACGCGCTACTTCCCGGAGGTCGTCGAGGCGGTGCTGGCCAACTTCCCGGCCCGCGCGGTCGTCGACGGCGAGATCGTGGTCGCCGACACCGAGCGCAACTGCCTCGATTTCGAGGCGCTCCAGCAGCGCATCCATCCGGCCGCCAGCCGGGTGAAGCTGCTGTCCGGGCAGACGCCGGCGAGCTTCATCGCGTTCGACCTGCTCGCACTGGACGACACGGATCTCACCGGGGAGCCGCTGATCGACCGGCGCGAGGCGCTCGAGCGGGCCTTCGCCGACGCCGCGCCACCGGTCCACGTCACGCCCGCCACCCGGGACACGGCCGTCGCGAAGCGGTGGTTCGAGCAGTTCGAGGGCGCCGGACTGGACGGGTTGATCGCCAAGCCACTTGACCTGCGGTACCAGCCGGACAAGCGGGTGATGTTCAAGATCAAGCACGAGCGTACGGCCGACTGCGTGCTGGCCGGTTACCGCGTGCACAAGTCCGGTCCGGACGCGATCGGCTCACTGCTGCTCGGGTTGTACAACGAGGACGGCGCGCTCGCCTCGGTCGGCGTGGTCGGCGCGTTCCCGATGGCGACCCGCAAGAGCCTGTTCACCGAGTTGCAGCCACTCGTCACCTCGTTCGACGGGCACCCGTGGAACTGGGCCGCACATGAGCAGGGCGAGCGCACCCCCCGCCGCAACGAGGGCAGCCGGTGGAACGCGGGCAAGGACCTGTCTTTCGTACCGCTGCGCCCGGAGCGGGTCGTCGAGGTGAAGTACGACTACATGGAGGGCGTGCGGTTCCGGCACACCACGCAGTTCGTCCGCTGGCGCCCCGACCGGGAGCCGGACTCGTGTACGTACGAGCAGCTCGAACGGCCGGTCCGGTTCAATCTGGCGGACGTACTCACGGGTTGACGCGACCGGGCGTTCAACGCCAGGGTTCCGGCATGGATGCCGCAGTCGATCGGGTCAGTGAGTCCGTGGTCGTGCCGGTACCGGCGGAGGACGCGTACGCCGCGGTCGCGGACCTGCGCCGGATGGGCGAGTGGAGCCCGGAGTGCTTTCGTGTCTGGCTGCGCGGTGAGCCGCGACCCGGTACGAAATTCGTCGGTTTCAATCGCCGGGGCCCGCTGGTGTGGTTCACCAACGGGCAGATCGCGGTAGCCGACCCCGGCGTCGAGTTCGCCTTCGACGTGTTCAGCTTCGGCATGTCGGTGGCCCGGTGGTCGTACCGGTTCGCCCCCGTGGACGGCGGCACCGAGATCACCGAGGAGTGGACCGACCACCGCCAGACCCGGACGCTCAAGGTCATCGGGCGGCTCTTCACTGGGGTGGCCGCGGACAAGCGTCCGGAGATCAACCGGGAAGGCATGCGGGCCACGCTGGAGCGGCTGCGCACCGCACTGAGCCGCGCGTAGGGCTCCAGGCCGGTCGCGGGGAGGGCTGCGCACCGCGCTGACCCGCGGGTAGATCGTTTGGTCCGGGCACCGTAGAGCGGCCGGCCGCCGGCCCGCGTCGGGGGCGGCGGCCGGTCGACTCATCGGGCCAGGGCACCGTGGAGGAACAGGTCCACCATGCCGGCCGCGTCCATCGGCGGCTCGCCGCCGGCACCGGCGCCCGACCGGCCGGTGGCGCGGTTCAGCGACATGACCAGAACCCCGAATGCCCTGGCCACCTGCTCGACCGGCAGCCGGAACCGGTCCTTGTCCGGCTCGAGCAGCTCGGCGACCGCCTGGGCGGTGGCGGCGAACGACTCCTCCCGGCTGCGCTCCGGCACCGGGCGTTCCGACACCGAGCGCTCCGACACCGACCGCTCCGGCACCGACCGCTCTGGCACCGACCGCTCCCCGTCGCCGGTGCCGCCGGTGCCGCCGGCCGCACGCCGCAGGGCCGCCACGTCGGCGGTGCTCACCGCACCCCGCAGCGCCGCGGTGCCGTCCGGGCCGGGCGGGCCCGCGCTGCGCAGCGCCCCGACCAACGGCCCGACCACGGCGCCCATCCGGTCCAGGTATGCCGCCAGCGCCTCGGCGGCCTCGATCAGCCGCGGTTCGAGCGGCTGGTCCAGAGAGATCGAGCCGAGCTCGCGGAGCAGGTGATCGGTCCGCACCGCCTCGGCGACACATGCCCTCAACAGGGTCTCCTTGTCTGCGAACGCGCGGAAGATCGTGGCTTCCCCGATGCCGGCGGCCCGGGCGACCTGCTGCGTGGTGACGGTGGCTCCCAGCTCGGCGACCAGCGGTAACGCCGCCTGGACGATCATGGTGCGGCGGTCCTCCGGGCTCATCCCGGGTGCACGCTTTCGTGTTTCTGTCATGCCGACCACGGTACGGAGTGAGTCCTCACTCCGTCAATAGGTAAGTGAGTACTCACTCTGTTGCGTTTTGGGCCGGCTGGTCCAGGGGCGGAGGCCGGCGCGGCGTCCGGTGCGGGCACCGGGACGTCCAGGCCGCGTGCGGCGCGGTGTTTCGAGCGGCCGCGGCCAGGGCGGCCCGGGAAAATCCGCGCCGGTTCCGCCGCGGCGCGGGATAGTGCGGCCATGCGCACCTTCACGTACCCGGCGAAGCCCCGACGTGGCGACGCGATCGCCGTACTTTCCCCGTCCGGCCGGGCACCGCACCACTTCCCGGCGCCGTACGAGCTCGGGTTGGAACGGCTGCGCAAGGAGTTCGACCTGGTGCCGGTCGAGTACCCGACGACCCGCGCCGAGCACGCCTCCCCGGCCGAGCGGGCGGCCGACCTGCACGCCGCGTTCAGCGATCCGGAAATCACCGCGATCGTGGCCAGCATCGGCGGCGAGGACGAGCTGAAGGTGCTCGCGCACCTCGACCAGGAAGTGCTGGCGGCCAACCCGAAACCGTTCTTCGGGTACAGCGACAACACCAACCTGCACCTGTACCTGTGGAACCTCGGCATCGTGTCGTACAACGGCGGCTCGGTGATGGTGGAGTTCGGCCGGCCGGTGTCGATGCACCCGACCACGCGACAGTCGCTGGAGCGCGCCCTGTTCAGCCACGGGCGGTACCCGCTCGAATCCGTCACCGAGTACCGCGACGAGGAACGCGACTGGTCCGACCCGTCGGCGCTGACCACGCCACCGGTGATGCGTCCGGCCGGCAAGTGGTCGTGGTACGGACGGCGAATGGCGGTCACCGGTCCGGCCTGGGGCGGCTGCCTGGAGATCGTCGACTTCCACCTGCGCGCCGGCCGGTACATCCTGCCCAACGACAGCTACGACGGCGCGATCCTGTTCCTCGAGACCTCCGAGGAACTGCCGTCGGCGAGTTACGTGTACCGGGTCCTGATGGGCATGGGCGAGCGCGGGCTGTTGCAGCGGTTCGCCGCGGTCATGTGGGGCCGCCCCAAGGCCTGGTCCCGCGACCGGCACAACTCCCCGGACGAGAAGGTCCGGTACACCGAGGAGCAGCGCGACGCCGTACTGACCGCGATCGCCGAGTACCACCCGGATGTACCGCTGGTGTTCGGGGTCGACTTCAGCCACACCGATCCGCAGCTCGTCATCCCGAGTGGCGGCGAGGTGACCGTGGACAGCTCCGAGCACCGGATCGCGGTCACGTACTAGCGGTCACGTACTGAGCGGTCACGTACTGAGCGGCTGCCGGCGGAAACGCGCTGGTCCCGACGCTAACGCGCCGGAACCGGCACCACCGGCGCGGGCCTGAGCGACGTGTCGGCCTGTTCCTGCAGCGCGTCCCGGTCCCACGTGACGATCGCGCCCGGTACGGCGTCCGGCAGCGCGTCCTCCATGTACCGCAGGGTGCGCCAGCGCAGGCCGGTCACGGCGAGCGCGATGTGTACCGCGCCGAGCAGCACGACCAGCACAGCCATCCCGCGCCCCGGCCCGGAGCCGAGCACGCCACCCAGTACGGAGTGCAGCGCTCCCCCGGGCGCCATCGCCGGCTCGAACAGGGAGTCGGCGAGCCAGCCGGCGCCGAGATAGCCGAGCGGCTCGGTCAGGTTGGCGATCATGCGGTTGGTGGCCAGGATCCGGCCCTGCAACTCCATCCCGACCTTGACCTGGATCATCGTCTGCCAGTGCCCGTTGATCAGCGCGATCGAGGCCATCATCGCGGCCAGCCCCACGATCGGCAGCAGTGGCGATGGTCGCGCCGCCGCGACGATCATGCCGAGCCCGGTCAGTACCGCGAATCCGACCATGCCGGTGGCCCGGCGGGCGAACCCGCCCCACAGCGCCATCGCCACGCCACCGGTGATGCCACCGACCGCACCGACCATGGTGGCCAGACTCAGCGTGCCGGCCGAGGCGAACGACAGCACCATCGGCGGGAGCAGCGCGAGCGCGAAGCCGAGGACCAGGTTGTACCCGAGGAAGAAGACGATCATCGCGACCATCGGGCGGCGCCGGGCGATGTACCGCAGGCCGCCGCTGATCTCCTTCCAGATCGACTCCTCGCGTCTACGGAAGAGCAGATCCGGGATGCGTACGACGGCCAGTGTCACCAGCGCCACGGCCACCGTGGTCAGGTCGACCACCATCACGCCACCGAGTCCGATCAGCACGATCAGCGTGCCGCCGAGGAGCGGACCGACGGCCTGGCTGACCGACACGACGACCTGCAGGACCCCGTTGGTACGCCCGAGGTACTGCTTGGGCACGAGTTGCGCGACCGAGGCGAGGTAGGCCGGCTGCTGGAACGCGACTCCGATCGAACCGAGGCTTGCCGCCACGTACACGTGCCACACCTGCAGTGAGCCGGTGGCGAAGGCGACCAGGCAGAACGTGGTGCCGGCGGCGTTCGCGATTTCCCCGGCCACCATCAGCAGCCGGCGGTTCCACCGGTCGGCCGCGGCGCCGGCGAACGGCAGCGCGAGCAGCCCCGGCAGCAGCGCGGTGACCAGGATGACGGAGAACTGGGTGACGCTGCCGGTCTGCAGGTACACCCAGATGCCCAGCGCGAACGCGAGCGCGCGGCTGCCCACCAGCGACACCAGCTGGCCGAGGGTCACCAGCGCGAACCCGCGCAGGTCCCGCCGCGGCGGGGCGATCGTCGCCGCGACCAGTCCCGGCGCCGCCGTCCCCGGCGCGGTGGTCGACAACCCCGCCGCCCACCCGGGCGCCGGCTCGGTAAGCGGAGCAGCGGCCCGATCGGCCACCCAGCCGGTGATGATCGCGGCGAGCTGGTCCGGCTGGTGCTTTCCGAAGTAATGGCCGGCGTCCGGGATCACCGCGAGTTCGGTCCGGGCGCAGAGCAGGTTCCACTCGCGGTACCGCTCGGCGTGGAACTCGGTGATCCGGTCCCGTTCGCCGACCACGCACAGCGCCGGGACGGTCCGCTGGTGGTCGGGGTCGTGGCAGCGGCGCGAGTACAGGTCCTCGGATTCCCGCGCGTCGTGCCGCAGCGCGCGCAGGATCGTCTTCTGCTCGGCCGGATCCAGCTCGTCGGCCAGCCCGCCGACCGCACGCAGCATGTCCCGGTAGAGCCGGTCGGCCCGCCAGCGGTCGCTCGGCATGACCTTCGCCCACAGGTCGAACAGCCGGCCGGGCAGTCGCGGTGCCGGGAACGCGCCCCCGGCCACCATGCCTGTCACCTCGGCGCCGGCGTCGGCCAGTCGCTGCGCGATCTCGTACCCGAGCGCCGCGCCCACGCAGTGTCCATAGAGGACGATAGGTCCGCTGATCGTGCGCGTGATCTCTTCGGTACACCGGGAAGCCAGCTCGTCGAACGACAGCAGCGGCTCGTCCGGCGCGGTCACATCGTGCCCGGGCAACTCCACCGCGTACAGCGGGAAGTCCGGCGGCAGCGCAGCGGCCAGCTCCCGGTAGGCGAGCGAGGTGGCACCGCCGTACGGCACCGCGACGATGGTGGCGGTCGCCTCGACCGTGCTCGCCGGGCTCATCCGGCGCAGCAGGCTGGTCTGCTCGCCCCGGTCGCCCCCGGCCGCATCGAGGTGGTCGACCAGCCGCCGCACGGTCGGGTGCTGGAATACCGACACCACGCGCAGCCCACCGCCGATCCGACGGGCCAGCCGCATCGCCGCGAACGAGTCGCCGCCCGCGTCGAAGAAGTCATCGTCGATACCCAGGCTGCCGGGCCCGTCAGGGCTGTTGGGCGAGTCAAGGCCCAGCACCTCGCACCAGAGCCGGACCATCTCCGCGTCCGCGGCGTGCCTCGGCGGGGTGACGGCGTCCTGCCGGTCCACCTCGGCCGGGTCCGGCAGCGCTGACCAGTCGATCTTCCCGTTCGGCGTCAGCGGGATCCGGTCCACCGGTACGAACGCGCTCGGCACCAGGTACGGCGGCAGCTCGGCCCGGGCGAACTCCCGGACGCCGGATCCACCGGCACCGGTCAGGTAGGCGACCAGCGCGGCCCGACCGTGGTTGTCGTGCCGTACCGCGACAGCCACCTCGGTCACCACCGGGTGCCGCCGCAGCACCGCCTCCACGTAACTCGGCTCTACCCGGTACCCCCGGATCTTGGTCTGCCGGTCCAGCCGGCCGAGGAACTCGATCGTGCCGTCCGCGCGGACCCGGACCCGGTCACCGGACCGGTACGCCCGCCCGGGCCCGTCCGGGACGAACCGGCCGGAGTCCACTGTGGACAGATATCGGGCCACGCTGCCGCCGGAGATCAGCAGCTCGCCGGCGGCTCCCCGCGGCACCGGCCGGAGCCGCGGATCCACCACCCGCACCCGTACGTGGTCGAACGGAACCCCGAGCGGCACGGTCGCGCCGCGCACCTGCGGGAGCGCCTCGGGTACCCGATAGGCGAGCACCGACACGGTCGTCTCGGTCGGGCCGTAGTGGTTCCACACCTCGCAGTCGGGCCGTACCGCGCGGACCGCCTCGACCAGGTCCCACCGGCAGGCTTCCCCGGCCAGTACGAGCGCCCGCCGAGGTACCACGTCGGCCAGCAGCCCGGCTTCCGCGACCGCGGCGAGATGGCTCGGTACCAGCTTCATGACGTCGATCCGGTGCTGCCGGAAGTACCCGGCGAACAGCTCCGGATCGGTGGCCGTGTCCACGTCCAGCACGTGCAGGGTGCCGCCGGTGGTGAGCGCGCCGAACAGGTTCGTCAGCCCCAGGTCGGCGGCGAGCGTCGACACGATCGCGAAGTGCAGGCCGTCCGGCAGCGCCATCCGGTCCCGCAGCGAGGTGAGGTACCGCGCGACGTGCCCGTGCTCGACCACCACTCCCTTGGGCCGCCCGGTCGAACCGGACGTGAACAGCACGTACATCGGCTGGTCGGAGTCGATCGGCAGGTTCAGGTCGGCCGGGTCGTACCCGTCCAGGTCAAGGTCTTCGAGCCGGACCGCGCCGGCCGGAGCAACCTCGACCGCGGCGTGGGTCAGCACCAGCCCGGCGTCCGCCTCGGCCAGCACCGTGGCCAGATGCCCGGCCGGCATGGTCGGGTCCAGCGGAAGGTACGTGACGCCGGCCTTCATCGCGGCGAGCATCGCCACCAGGTGGTCGACCGACCGGTCGAACAACAGCGCGACCGTTTCCAGGTCTTGTCCGGCCAGCCACCGGGCCAGCCGGTTCGCGCGGGCGTTCAGCTCGCGGTAGGTCGCGACGTCCGCGCCGCACCGGGCCGCGGTCCGGTCCGGGTGCGCCGCCGCGTGCCCCTCGAACCGGCGCAGCGGCAACTCGCCCGCGTTGTCGACCGGCGGGTCCGCGGGCGCGGCCAGCTCATCCGGGGGTACCGACGGGAGCGTGCCGACCGGTGCGTCCGGCTCGGTGACGAGCGCGTCCAGCACCGCGACGAAGTGCTCGCCCAGCCGCCGCGCCAGTTCGGGTTCCACCACTCCGGTCGCGTAGTTGACGCTCACCCGGGTGACGTCGCTGGTGTCCACGACCGTGCAGGTCAGGTCGAATTTAGCGGTGCTCCGCGGTACGTGGAGCGGCTCGACCACCAGTCCTGGCGGTGGGGAAGCCAGCTCGGTGGCCGGATAGTGGTTGAACATCACCTGGACGAGCTGCCCGACGCTCAGGTCCCGTTCCGGGTTGAGCTCCGCGACCAACCGGTCGAACGGCAGGCGCTGGTGGTCGAAGTCGTCGAGCGTGCGTTCCCACACCCGCCGTACCAGCTCGCGGCGGCTCGGCGCGTCACTCAGCTCCAGTCGCAGGACGACCGTGTTGATGAAGCAGCCGACCAGGCCCTCCACCTCGACCCGGTCCCGGCCGGACACGGGCATACCGACCACCACGTCATCGGTGGCGCAGTGCCGGTGCAGCACGTACCCGAACGCGGTCAGCAGCAGCGCGTACGGCGTGACCGACGCGTCCCGCGCCGCTGCTCGCAGCCGTTCGCGCAGGTCACCGGGCAGGTCGAACTGGAGCTCCGCGCCCTGGTCGTCTCGTACCGGCGGTCTGGGTCGCTCCCGGGGCAACTCCAGCACCGGCGGCATCCCGGCCAGCCGCTCCCGCCAGTACCGGAGGTCGGCGTCGCGTGACTGCGCGCTCTGCCAGGCCGCGAAGTCGGCGTACTGAATCGCCAGCGCCTCTGCTGCGGTGTTGCCATCGCCCGCCGCGGCGCCACCGCCACCGTCGGTGCCGGCGCCGCCTTCCCCGCCGCCCCCGCAACCAGCGGCATACGCCGCGAAGAACTCGCGGACGAGCAGCCGGCACGACCACGCGTCGGAGGCGAGGTGGTGCGCGACGAACAGCAGCGCGTGATCCTCGGCTCCGAGTCGCGCCAGCGTCAGTCGGATCGGTACCTCGTTGTCCAGGTCGAACGGTCGCGCCGCGTACCGCGCCAGCACCTCGCGCACGTCCGCTCCGGGCGGTACGTCGACCAGCTCGAGCTCCAGCCGCGGGTCCTCGACCAGGACCAGCACCGGTTCCCCGTCACCGGGCTCGCAGCGGGTACGCAGGATCTCGTGCCGTTCGACCACAGCCGCGAAAGCGCGACGCAGGGCGTCGAGGTCGACGCGACCACGGATCCGGACGGCCTCCACGTTGTTGTACGCGGGGCTCTCCGGCTGGAGTTTCTGCAGGAAGTACAGCCGGCGCGCGCTGCTCGACATCGGCAGCCGCCCGCTGGACCGATCCAGTCGCGGGATCGCGCCGGCGGTGGTGCGGTTGGCTTCCCGCCGGCCGGCCGCGGCCCGCTCCCGTACCTGCCGGGCGAGTTGGGCGCGCTGCTCCGGACTGAGTCGCGCCAGCCGCTCCCGTACGGACGCGTCCGTCATGCGCTCTGTCCGTCACGCCGGCCGGTCGCGGCGCCGGTCGGGTCCTCCAGCTCGTCCAGCAGGGCCATCAGCTCGTCCGAGTCGACCGCGAGCAGTTCCTCGGCCTCGATCGCGGCCGCGATGCCGCGCACGGTCGCCGCCGCGAAAATGTCACGCGGGGACACCTGTACACCCCGGTCGGAGAGGATCCGCGAGGCCAGCCGGGTGGCGGTGATCGAGTCCCCGCCGAGGCTGAACAGGTCGTCGGTCGCGGACACCCGGCCGACCTGGAGCAACTCGACGAACCGCTCGGCCAGCCAGCACTCGGTCTCACCGGCCGGCGCCACGAATTCGTCCTCGGCCGCGTGGTCGCGCGCCAGCTCGACCAGCGCGGCCCGGTCGATCTTCCCGGTCCGGGTGGTCGGCAACGCTCCCACCTGCACAAACCGGCCGGGGATCATCGCGAGCGGCAACACGTCGAGCAGGTCCCGGCGCAGCTCGGTCACGCTCAAGCCGGTACCGTCGGTCGGCACCACATAGGCGGTCAGCCGCGCCTCCCCCGGGCCACCGCCCGCCGGGCCGGCACCGCCCGCCACACCAGCGCCGCCGCCCACCGCACCGTCCGCAGAGCCTCCGCCACCGGCCGGGCCAGCACCGCCCGCTTCGCCGCTCGCCTCGGTTGGCACGGCAGCGCCGGCCGCGGGCCGGGTGCTGGCCACGAACGCGTCGGCCACCGCCGGCAGCGCCCGCAGCGCCCGGGTCACCTCGGCCGGGTGTACCCGTACCCCATTGATCTTGACTTCGTCGTCGGCCCGGCCGACCACGACGAGTTCGCCGTCCTCGATCCGACCGAGATCGCCGGTCCGGTACGCGGTCACGCCGTCGCCGAGCCCGGCGAAGCGGACGGCGTTCTCGTCCGGCAGTCCGAGGTACCCGTGGCTGCAGGCGCGGCTGACGATCACGATCTCGCCACTGGTCGCGGGGGCGTCCAGTCGCGCCCGGACCAGCTCGGCGTCGAGCGCCGCCTCCGGATCGACGAAGCAGTACCGGGTGCCCGGCACCGGTCGGCCGGCCGGTACCCGCTCCGCGGTCTCGTCACCGGACGCGATGCGGCGGTAGATGGTGGCCTGACCGCTCTCGGTCGAGCCGTACGAGTTCACCCGCACCGTGGTACCGGGGAACATCGCGTGCCAGCCGGCCAGTACGTCCCCGGCCGGCGGCTCCCCGACGAAGAACACCGCGCGTACCGCCGGACAGGTCGTACCGCCGGCGCGCAGCCAGCCGCGGGCCACCGAAGGTACAACCGTCAGAACGGTGATGCGGGCGGCGGCGAGCCAGCCGACGGTGGCCTCCGGAGAACGGTCCTCGCCAGGGGTCTCCTGCGGGATGACGAGCGTCGCGCCGGACGTCAACGCCGGGAAGATGTCGCGCAGGCTCGCCTCGAAGCTCAAGCCGGTGACGAACGCCAGCCGGTCGGGGGCGCCGATGCCGAACTCCGGGCAGAACCACTCGACGAACGAGCGCAGAGCCGCGGCCGATCCGAGCACCGGCTTGGGCAGCCCGGTGGAGCCGGAGGTGAAGTACACGAAGGCCCCGTCCGCCGGGGCGTGCCGGGACGCGTCGCCGTCGAGGGGCACCACCTCGGGCCCGCGCACCAGGAACTCCGGCCGTACCAGCCGGAGGAACGTCGCCCGCCGCTCGGCCGGAATCTCCGGATCGATCGGTACGACGGTGCCGCCGACCGCGAGGACCGCCAGGAAGTCGACGATGAAACCGGGCGACTTGCTCCGCTCGATCGCCACGAACGAGCCCTGGGCACCGTGTGTGACCAGCGTGGACACCCGCGCGTCGATCAGCCGTCCGAGCTCGCGGTAGCTGATCGACCGGTCCCCGTGTTCGATCGCGATCCGCGGGCCGGCGTCGGTGGTGGGGCCGGCACCGGGGCGGGCGTCCCCGCCTGTGCCGGCGCTGCCCGCGTGCGAGCGGATCAGCTCCACAAGCCGCTGCTTGTCGTTCACCAGTGCGCCTCACAGGACTCGGCCGCCGCGGCCCCGTCCGGGCGGAGTTCCGGGCTGCGGTCACGCCCTATAACCGGGAGCCTCGACCGGTGGTGGGGTTGACAACCGGTGACGAGCGCGCTCGCGAAACGCAGACTACCGGGTCAGATCGGACACCCGTAAGCCTTGCGCCCAGGGAAGCCCTCACCAGTTGAAACGCTGGAAATGCGGCGCGCGGTGCGCTATCGGGAAGAAGCTGGCGACTACGTACGGACCGCCACGCTAGGTCGCCGTTACGGCCCGCTACCCGGACGACGCGGCCGCGAGCAGCTCTTTCTCGTCCGCCGCGGAGAGCACGCCGTCCAGTGGCGGCTCGCCCCGGCCGCGATCCCAGGCCAGTACGTCGGCCACCGTCGTCGCGAGCGGCGTCGCCGGCATCCCGGCCGCCCGGGCGCGCGCCGCGCTGCGCTGCTGCGTCGGCCAGTTCGGGCGTACCAACGGGAGCATCGCGGACACCGCCTCGAGCGGTACCGGCACGAGCTCCACCGCACTGCCGGCCACCGCCGCGCAGGTCTCGATCAACCCGCCGAGCGTGGTCGGCTCGGCCGGACCTACCGCGTGGTACGCGCCGGGCCGGTCATCGGTCACCAACCGCACTACCAGCCGGGCCAGATCCCGCGAGTCGATCACCTGTACCGGCTGGTCCGGACTGCCCGGTACCGCGACCCGGCCGCCGCGGGCGCCGCGGCGCACCCAGTACGTCATCCCTTCCTGCCAGTCGTGCGGCCCGACGACCTTTCCGGGCCGCACGATCGTCGCGCGATCCCCGTACCGGGCGACGATGTCGTCCTCGCAGGCCACCTTGCACGGCCCGTAGGTGTCGTTGTCGAGGTACTCGGTGTCCCGCCTCGGCTCGCGGCGGGGCGTGTCCTCGTCACTGCCGGGCCCGACGCCTTCCTGGACGTACACCGCGTGACTGGAGATGAACAGGTACCGGCCGACCCGGTCGCCGAGCACCTCCATCGCCTGCCCGACGTGGCGCGGCACGTACCCGCTGACGTCCACCACGGCATCCCACTCGCCCTCCCGGAGCGAGTCGTAGTCGCCGGTGTCGCGGTCGCCGAGGCGCCTCGGTACCCCCGGGAAAAGGTCTTTGCCGGTCTTTCCCCGGCCGAACAGGGTGACCTCCGCGCCGGCCCGCAGCGCGTCGGTGACGATCTCGCGGCCGACGAACGCCGTCCCACCGAGTACCAGAATCCGCACGTCGGACGACATTACCGGCGCCGCGGAGCGCCCTGGAACGAGTTTCCGGGTGACTGTTCGAACGAGTTTCCGCCGGACCGATGAGTTCCGGCCGCACCCGTCGTCCTACTCAACAAGAATCCGATAAAGCCAGACCCGAGGGGGAACCCGTCATGCAGAAGATCACGACCTTCCTGTGGTACGACAACCAGGCCGAGGAAGCCGCGAACTACTACACCTCCCTGTTCGACAACTCGCGCATCGTGGACGTGCAGCGGTACGGCGAGGCCGGCCCCGGGGAGCCGGGCAGCGTCATGGTCGTCACGTTCGAACTGGACGGCCAGCGGTACACCGCGCTGAACGGCGGCCCGGAGTTCCAGTTCAACGAGGCGATCTCGCTTCAGGTGGACTGCGACGACCAGGACGAGGTCGACCACCTGTGGGACAAGCTGACCGCGGACGGCGGCGAAGAGTCGGCGTGCGGGTGGCTCAAGGACCGGTGGGGCCTGTCCTGGCAGATCACGCCGAAGCGGCTGACCGAGCTGCTGAGCGACCCGGACCCGGGCCGGTCCCAGCGGGCCATGCAGGCGATGCTCCAGATGAAGAAGATCGACATCAAGACGCTCGAGGACGCCGCCAACTCGGCCTGAACGCCGCACGACGCAGGGGCGGGAGCCGGATTGCCGGCTCCCGCCCCTCGCGCTATCCGCCCCTCGCGCTCCCGCGTCCGGCCGTCGCGCTATCAGGCCAACCGCTTCACCGGACCAACCGCTTCACCGGACCAACTGCCGGAGATCGACGATCCCGGCCATCGCCTGGTAGCCGGCGTCGTTCGGGTGCAGGTGGTCGGCGCTGTCGTACGCCGCGCGCAGCGTGTCCGGGGCCTGCGGATCCCGTACCGCCGCGTCGAAGTCGAGTACCCCGTCGAATTCGTCGGAGGTACGGATCCACTCGTTGACCGCGAGCCGGGTCGCCTCCCGTTCCGGTGACCACAACCGGAAGCCGTGGAACGGGGTGAGTGTCCCGCCCACCACCCGCAGCCCGTGGTCGTGCCCGCGCCGGATGAGCTGCCGGTACGCGTCCGCGATCCGCTCCGGCTCGAGCTGGCTCGGATCCAGCTGGATGTCGTTGATCCCGAGGTACACCACCACCGCCCGTACCCCCGGCTGGGCGAGCACGTCCCGGTCGAGCCGGGCCAGGGCGTTCTGGCCGTACGACGGGATCAGCCCGTCGAGGAGCAGCCGGTCGCCGGAGATGGCGGCGTTGGCGACCGCGATGCCCTTCTGGTGCGACCGGCGCAGCGCGTCGTACGCGTAGTCCGGCCACCGGTGGTTCGCGTCGACGGTGGACTTGGTGCCATCGGTGATCGAGTCGCCGAGCGTCACCACGAGCCGCGCGCCGGGCGAGCGCACGTCCACGCCGTCGAGGAAGAACCACGAGGCCACCGGGCTGAAACCGTCACTGCCGGGGTCACCGGTCCGATCGCCGGTGGCCACATAGCTGGTGGAGCGCGCGTCGGAGTGCCAGGTGGTCGCACCGGTCGGCTCCGGAAGGTACAGGTCGACCACCAGATCCGAGCCGGACGCCACCGGCAGGTCAACCGAGTCGCTCACGACGCTCGCGCCCGGCGGGATCGTCGCCGCGGTCGCGCCGTCGACGGTCACCTGGTGAGCCTCGCCGGGTTCGGTACGCCGCGCGACGGTCACCGCGCCGACCTGCAAAGACGCGCTCCCGTACGTGTTGGCCAACCGGATCCGCACGCGCGGACCGCCGAGTGTGAGGTGCACGACCTGTCGCACCGTCTGGTCGGCGAAGCCCACGGCGGAGGGTCCGGTCGGGTCGGCCGGTGCCATCGCGGTGTCCCAGGACGGCACCCACTCCACGGCGGCAGGCCGTGACCCGGCTGGTCGCAGTCCGGCTTGTTGCGCCCCGGCTTGTTGCGCCCCGGCGTCAGGTCCGGCGGCCACCTCGGCGGCGACCAGGGTGGGGCCGGCGAAGGCGGCGATCACGGCGACGAACGCCGCGACCGTCCGGCGCCGGGTCCACCAGGTACCAGCGGTTCCTTGCACGGCTCCTCCTCGGGCCAAGAACTCCAGCCGCCCGGCGCCCGGTCTCCGATGCCTACATCCGATGGGCACCCATATTCGCCTAACCGGCTCCCCGGCACGAGCCCTCTGGACTCGACGCCCCCGGCAGGCTCGGATATGCGGGATGACGGATCGCCCCCGGTACGAAATGACCGTCATCGATGCCATGATGTGCCGCGATGGGCCCATCGCATCCCGCCCCCCGAGCAACCGTGACCCCGGAGAATCCGGTGGCCGCCACGCCGGAGACCCCCCGGCAGGCGCCGGTGCCGGATGGGCGCACCCCCACCGACCAGGTCGCGCACCCGGCTGTCGCACTGGCGCTGATCATGTGCTGCCAGCTGATGGTGGTCCTCGACGCGACCATCGTGAACATCGCGTTACCGCAGATCAGGACCGATCTGGGCTTCACCGCCAGCGGCCTGTCCTGGGTGGTCAACGCGTACACGCTGACGTTCGGCGGGTTGATGCTGCTGGGCGGACGCGCCGGCGACCTGCTCGGGTACCGGCGGATGTTCGTCGCCGGCACGCTGCTGTTCGCGGCGGCGTCGCTGTTCGGCGGGCTGACCGGTACCCCGGAACTGCTGCTGGTGGCCCGGGCGGCGCAGGGGGTCGGCGGCGCGCTCGCCGCACCGGCCGCGCTCGCGCTGATCGCGGTCACGTTCCCGGCCGGCCAGCCGCGCGACCGCGCGTACGCCACCTTCTCGATGGTGTCCGGCGCGGCGATGGCGATCGGGCTGGTGCTCGGCGGGGTGTTGACCGATGCGCTGTCCTGGCGCTGGGTGTTCTACGTGAACGTGCCGCTGGGCATCGCGATCGCGGCGCTCGGCGCGGTGTTCCTGGCCCGGCCCCGCACCCGGTACGGCCGCTTCGACCTGGCCGGCGCGTTCACCTCCACGGCCGGCACAACCCTGCTGGTGTACGGGTTCGTGAGAGCGGCCGAACGAGGTTGGTCGGACCGGCTCACGATCGGCTCGTTCGTGACCGCGGTGATCCTGCTCGGTACGTTCGTGCTGGTCGAGGCGCGAGCCGCGCAACCGATCATGCCGTTGTGGCTGTTCACGCATCGCGCCCGCGCGGGTGCGTACCTGGCCCGGCTGCTGCTCACCGCGTCGATGACCGGGATGCTGTTCTTCCTCACGCTGTACGTCCAGGACGTGCTGGAGTACTCGCCGCTGCGGACCGCTTTCGCGTTCCTCCCGACGATCGTGCCACTGATCACGACGCCTCGACTGGCCGCGCGACTGCTTCCCCGTACCGGCCCGAAGCCGATCATGGTGTCCGGCGGGATCGTGACCGTGATCGGCATGGTGTGGCTGACCAGGATCACCGACGACAGCGGGTACGTCGCGGCTGTGCTCGGCCCGGTGATCCTGTTCGGTGCCGGTGCCGGACTGCTGTTCGTGGCGATCATCCACGTGGCGCTGGCCGATGTACCGGCGACAGATACCGGTATCGCCTCCGGTGCGCTGCAGAGCATGCACCAACTCGGTACGTCGGTCGGAGTTGCCGTACTGGTCACGGCGTTCGCCACGGTCGGTCGTGGCGTCGCGACCGACCCGCGCGGACTGCCCGACACGCTGATGGCCGAAGGCATAGCGCGAGCATTCACGGCCGCTGCCGTACTGGCGGTGGGTGTCCTGGTCATCACCCTGCTGGGCGCGCGCACCCGACTCCCCGACCGCAAGTAGGCCGGGACACGAAGATCATCAGCCGCGACCACCTGGCGAGACCGGCTCGTTCGGGTCGCGGAGCTGGATCCGCAGCTCGGAGAAGTACCGGCGCCCCGCGGCATCCGGTACCCAGGCCTGGTCCGGCTCGGGCAGCATCTCGGTGATCGTCACCGGTACGTCGTCGCCACCGGCCTGCCGGCCACTGCGCATCATCACGCCGAGCATGCCGACGTACGGGAGGCTGGTGAGGTCCACGAACACCGGCTTGACCTCGGTCGCGACCTTGACGAACACCCGCTCGGGCAGTCCGAGTTCGCGGCGCCAGCGACGGGCGGCGAGGTACCGGGCATCCGCGCGGTTGACCGAGTCCAGTCCCGCGGCGCCGACGGTGGTACGCCAGGTCTCCCGCATCACGGTCAGCCGGTCCACGGTCACCCGCGGGCTGTGCGGATCGGTGGTACTCAGCTTGAAGGTCTCGGTCGCGAGCCAGCCGAAGAACAGCGCGAACACCTCGACCAGCGGCCAGCTCCGGCCGTCCGGCAGGACCGCGAGGAGCCCGTCGGAACCAAGGGTCACGGTCATCGCGGTGATCGGCAACAGCCGGTCCGGATCCGCTCCGGGAGCCGCGGTGTACCCGAGCTGGAAGTCGGCGTCGCCGAGGTTCGGCGCGATCCGGCCGGTGTACCGGGGATAGTCGACCGGGTACAGCGGCCGGAGCTGGCGGCCGAGGTCGGCGCGGGCGGCGGCGCGCAGCCGGTCCGCGTCCGGGTGCCGGTCGGTGAGCGCCGAGCAGTCGAGGGTGGGCCAGGCGGCGTGCAGCTCGCCGAGTACCGCGGTGAACTCGCCACGGTTCAGCGCGTCCACGTCGGTCGCGCAGAGGTGCAGGTCAGGACTGTGGATCCGGCCGCCCAACCAGCCCGGTGCGTCGCCCGGGAACAGCGCGGCGGCGAGCTCGGCGAGGTCGGCGCTGCGGAGCTCCACCCGGCGGGTACCGGGGGCGACCCGGTCCAACCCGAGCAGCGTGTACCAGCGGCGGGTGAACTCGGAATCGACCGCGTCGGCCGGTCGATCGTCACCGGTCATCATCGTCATCACCGGCGACCAGAACTCGGCCAGCGGTACCCCGTCGGGCCAGGACGGCCGGAGCTTGTCCCACAGGTCGCGCAGGGCGACCCGGTACGCGTCGATCATGGCGACCGACAGCCAGCGGGCCGCGGGCAGCAGGATGCCGAGCGGACCGGCCAGCTCGGACAGCACCGGACCGCCGATGGTCACGTCGAGGTCCCGGACCGTCTCCTCGTAGCAGAGCCGGCGCCCCGCGTACATCTGTCCCTGTCGATGTTCCGGTGTGGCCCCGGTGACCGTCTCGAACGCCGCGTCCAGGTCGGCCAGGGCAGCGCGCAGCCGGTCCGGGTCGCCGGCCGCGGCCACCACCCGGGTGCGGGCCTGGTCCAGCAGGTGCAGCCCGGCGAAGGCCCGGTCCCGCAGCCGCTCCTCGGGCAGCGCCTGGATGGCCGTGCGCAGCGCCTTCTCGGCGGTCGGGTTGAACGGCAGGTCGACGCCCCAGCGCAGGATGCCGCGCTCGACCAGCCGGATCAGCTCCACATAACCCTCGGCCGGGTTGCCCTCCGGCTCGACGACCTCCCGCGCCGGCCGCCCGTCGCAGCGCGCGACCAGGGTCGCGGCCAGCGCCGACAGCGGCAGCGGGCCGTCCGGGGACATCAGCCGCGCACCGTCGAGGGTCAGGTGTGGCTGCAGGTGTACGGGGAGCCACGGCCGGATCTCGGGATCGTCGGCGAGTTGTTCGGCGTACCGGGACAGCGCCCAGTACTCGTAGAACACCTCGCGGAACCGCACCAGCCCCTCGCCACAGGTGGCGGTGACCGCGGGTCCGTCCGGATCGAGGGTGATCCAGGTGACCGGGCCGAAGAAGCCGACCGTGTCGTTCTTGCCGCAGTACCGCTGCCAGTATCCGGCGACCAGTTCCTCCCGCCGCCGGCGCCGGTTGTTGCGGTTCTCGTCCGGACCACCTTTGACCAGCCCATCGAGGGCGTACATCGCGTTGGTGTTCTGCCAGGTGACCGCCTCGCGGAACAGCGGGTCGGCGGCGATCTCGCAGGCGGTGGCACCGGTCCGTCGCCCGGCTGCCGCGTACGCGGCATCGAAGTCGGCGCGTTCGGCTGTTCCGTCCAGAACGGCGTCCGCGACGGCGGCGCACTCCGGTTCGGCGAACCGGAGCAGCCCGTCGGCGGGGAATCCGGCGGTACGCAGTGCCGCCTCACGCCAGATGGTCCACTCGGTACCGGGTAGTGGAACGAGATGATCTGCTGGCGTCGTCATCCACACCTCGTCAGCCGCGGGGCGACCTGCACCTGCCCGGTCATCGATGGCGGGCAATATCCTGCTGCCCAACGCCAACGCCGGCAAAACGTGGGGACTGCGATGATCTGTAGCGATTTGTACGTTACCGGCACCGGCGCCTGGTTACCCACCTCGATTCCGGTCGCCGAAGCGGTGGCGGACGGTCGGTACGACCGCGAGGAGCAGGCGGTCAACGACTACGAGTCGATCACCGTGTCGACCGAGCTGGCCCCGCCGGACATGGCGGTACGAGCCGCGAAACAGGCCCTGGAACGGTCCGGGCAGGCGGACGAGGTCGCGATCGTGCTGCACGCGTCCGCGTGGTACCAGGGCCTCGACTTCTGGCCCACCGCCTCGTACATCCACCGCGAAGTGCTCGCCGAACACGACAAGAGCGCCGGCCGGTACGCGCCCGCGCTGGATGTCGCGCAGATGTCCAACGGCGGGCTGGCCGCGCTGGAGCTGGCCGCGTCGTACCTGCAGGCAGACCCGTCCCGGCAGGCGGCCCTGGTGACCTCGGCCGACCGGCTGGCCGAACCGGGCTTCGACCGCTGGCGCAGCGACCTGGCCGGCATCGTCTACGGCGACGGCGCCGGCGCACTGATGCTGTCCCGGGGCGAGGGCACCCACGCCGGCTTCGCCCGGCTGGTCGCGATCAGCACCGTGTCGGACAGCCAGCTCGAGGGGATGTACCGCGGATCGGAACCGTTCGGGCTGGTCAGCGGGCAGGCGCGGCAGCCGATCGACGTACGGGCCCGGCGCCGGGCGTACCTGGCCGAGGCCGGCTTCGACTCGACGGTCGACCGGACCAGCGCCGGCCTCATCGAGGCGCTCGACCGGGGGCTGGCCGAGGCCGGCTCCACCAGTGACGACATCGCCCGGTACATCTTCCCGAACGTCGGGCGCAACGTGCTCGTCCCGCGGTACCTGGCGACGCTCGGGCTGGACGAGGCGAAGACCACCTGGGCGTTCGGCCGGCGTACCGGGCACGTCGGCGCGGCCGACCAGTTGATCACGCTCGACCACCTCGCCGCCGGAGGCACGGCCACCGAAGTACCCGCGCCGGCCCCGGGCGACCGGATCGCGCTGATCGGCATCGGGGCCGGCTTCAGCTGGACGTGCGCGGTACTCGAGTGGGTCAGCCGACCGCACTGGGCG
This sequence comes from uncultured Actinomycetota bacterium, assembly GCA_963742715.1. Lineage (GTDB taxonomy): Bacteria > Actinomycetota > Actinomycetes > Mycobacteriales > Micromonosporaceae > CAVUMR01. The sequence continues at coordinate 964,602 of CAVUMR010000001.1, forward strand.
TCGTAGCCGCGGCGCCCGCTGCGATGGGCGGCGTAGCCGCGGCGCCCGCCGCGATGGGCGGCGTAGCCGCGGCGCCCGTCGCGATGGGTGGCGCAAGCTCACCCGTCCGGGCCGCGAACAACTCGCGCAGCTCCACCTTGCGCACCTTCCCGGTGCTGGTAAGCGGCAGCTGATCGACGATTTCGAGGAGCTCCGGCCAGTACAGGTCGGTCACGCCGGCACTCTCGTACACCGCGTGCAGCTCCTCGACGGTCACCGGCGCCGCGCCGGCCACCAGCGTGACGGTCAGGCAGAGCGCCTCGTCGCCTTCGCCGTCGGGCAGGCCGATCAGAGCCGCCTCCCGTACCCGCGGGTGGCGCGTCGCGATCGACTCCATCTCGGTCACCGGCACGATGGCGCCGTGCCGGAACACCATGTCCCGGTGCCGGCCGGTGATCCGGATGCCGCCCCGGCCGTCCGGTCTGGCCAGGTCACCGGTGTCGAACCAGCCGTCGATGTCGAGCTGCGCGTTGTACAGGTCGTCGCGGCCGTAGTACCCGAGGCACTGCGTCGGGCCGCGCACCCAGAGCAGGCCGACGCCGTCCGGCTCGTTCGGCAACGGGTCGATCCGCAGCTCCATGCCGTCGATCACGCTGCCGTCGCTGTGCGCGGCCCAGTCCTCCGGGTCGGTGTCCCGGCTGATCGTGACCGGGCCGTTCTCGGACATGCCCCACAGCGAGTACAGCCGGAGCCCGAACTCCTTCTTGACCTCGTCCACGAAGTGCGGCGGGATCGGCGCGGAGCCGCTGACCAGCCAACGCAGCGCCGGTGGCCGGGGCAGTCCGGCCTGCGAGTCGAGCATGTCGCGCAGCATCGCCGGGCCGATGTAGAGGAACGTGACATCGTGCCGGGGCAGCAGCTCGACGATGTGCCGACCCTCCCACGAGTCCTGGAAGGCCATGGTGCCGCCGAGGATCAGCGGCAGCAGCATGCCCTGTACGACCCCGGTGTAGTGGGTGTACGGCGACGTCGTGCTCATCACCAGGCTGCTGTCCAGCCCGAACGCGCGAGCTTCACCGCGTACCGCGGCGTAGAGCGTGTTCTGGCTGTGCAGCACACCCTTCGGCGCTCCGGTCGTACCGGAGGTGAACAGCAGCAGGTAGGGATCGTCCGGCCCGAGCTCGTCCGGTCCGCGTTCCGCCGAGTCGAACTGGTAGCGCTCTTCCCAGGCGGTACCGAAGACGAACTCGTCGAAGTCGCGCACAGCCGGCAGCGGGCCGGCGGCTTCGCCCACAGGGCCGACCGTGCGGGCGACGAGCAGATGCTCCAGCGCCGGCAGCTCGACGGCGGCTTCGAGCACCGAGGCGGCCACGTCGTAGTCGTTGTAGCGGTCCATGGTGATGAACACCTTGGCCTCGCTCCGGCCGACCATCATGGTGATCTCGCGCCGGCGGTACATCGGCATCAACGGGCACAGCCGGGCGCCGATCCGCGGGCAGGCCAGCGCGATCGCGGCCAGCTCCCACCGGTTGGTCAGCTGTACGGCGACCGTGTCACCAGGCCCGACGCCCAGCTCCCGCAGGGCGCCCGCGCACCGGTCGGTCATCGCCGACAGCTCGGCATAGTCGAGGGTCCGGGTGGTGTCGTCGGCCACCCGGCGGGCGATCACGGCCGGCTTCGCCGGCTGCTTCCGCACCCAGGTACGAAGATCGTCGAGAAAGGTCTCGTCCCGCCACCAACCGTTCGACCGGTAGTGCGCGCCGGGATCGTCCACGGTCTTCCTCCACCCAGTAAAGCCGAACACCCAGTAGGCCGACTGCCGATTCAGTCAGGCCGTGGGCAGGGTAGAGCAAACGTCCATCGGTCGGGGTCGCGGCGAGTCGCTCAGCCATCCCCGGGCCGCGCACCGGCCGCCGTCGTGAACAGGTCCCGCAGCTCGACCTTGCGGATCTTCCCGGTGGTGGTACGCGGCAGGTCGTCCACCACTTCCAGGCGCTCCGGCCAGTACAGGTCGGTCATGCCGGTGCTCTCGAGCAGCTTGTGCAGCTCGCCGAGGGTCACCGGTACCGAGCCGGCGACCAGCGTGATGACCAGGCAGATCACCTCGTCACCGTTGCCGTCGGAGAGTCCGACGACCGCCGCCTCGCGTACCCGCGGATGGCTCGCCACGATCGACTCGATCTCGGTCACCGGCACGATGAACGCGTGCCGCAGGATCATGTCCCGGTGCCGGCCGGTGATCCGGATACCGCCGCGGCCGTCCGGTTTGGCCAGGTCACCGGTGTTGAACCAGCCGTCCGCGTCGAGGTACTCGGCGTACAGCTCGTCCCGCCGGTAGTAGCCGAGGCACTGGGTCGGACCGCGGACCCAGAGCAGGCCGACGCCGTCCGGCTCGTTCGGCAGCGGATCGATCCGCAGCTCCATGTCGGCGATGGCGCTGCCGTCGCTGCGGGCCGCCCAGTCCTCCGGGTCGGTGGTCCGGCTGATCGTGACCGGCCCGTTCTCGGACATGCCCCACAGCGAGAACAGCCGGAGCCCGAACTCGTCCTTCACCTCGTCGACGTAGTGCGGCGGGATCGGTGCGGAGCCGCTGACCAGCCAGCGCAGCGCGGGCAGCTTGCGCCGGTCGGCCACCTGGGCATCGAGCAGATCGCGGAGGTACGCCGGGGCGATGTACAGGAACGTGACCTCGTGCCGGTCGATCAGCTCCAGCGCGTCCGGCCCGAGATGCGAGTCCTGGAAGACCATGGTGCCGCCGAGCGCGAGCGGCATCAGCATGCCCTGCACCACGCCGGTGTAGTGGGTGTACGCCGAGGTCGTGGCCATCACCAGCCTCTCGTCCAGCCCGAACACCTCGGCTTCGCCCCGGATCGCGGCGTACAACGTGTTCTGGCTGTGCACCACGCCCTTGGGCTCCCCGGTCGTACCGGAGGTGAACAGCACGAGGTAGGGGTCGTCCGGGCCGAGCTCGTCCGGGGCGGGCCCGTCCGCGCCGAACGGGTGGCGCTCCTCCCAGGCGGTACCGAAGACGAACTCTTCGAAGTCCAGCGCACCCGCGGGCGGTCCGGCGGTGTCCGGCCCGGTACGGCCGACGAGGACGTGTTCGAGCGCGGGCAGCTCGGCGACTACCGACACGGCCAACTCGCCGAGTTCCTCGCCTTCGTAGCTGTCGGTCGTGATGAACACCCGCGCCTCGGTGAGGCCGAGCATCATCGTGACCTCGCGCCGGTGGTACACCGGCATCACCGGGCAGAACTTGGCGCCGATGCGCGGGCAGGCAAGCGAGAGCACCGCCAGCTCCCACCGGTCGGTCAGTTGTACGGCCACCGTGTCGCCCGGACCGACGCCCAGTTCCAGAAGTGCGCCGGCACACCGGTCGATCAATTTCGACAACTCTGCGTAGTCGATCCTGCGCGTGTTGTCGTCGGCCACCCGCCGGGTGATCACCGCCGGCTTGGTGGGCTGATTCCGTACCCCAGCACGGAGATCGTCCAGAAACGTTTCGTCCCGCCACCAGCCAGCGGACTTGTAGCTCGGTCCGGGATTATCCACGGTCCGTAGTCTCCTCTACACGTAACTGAAGGTTGCCGATGCTACATTGACACCGCTAAATCTGTTATGAGAACGCTTTGCGGACCCAGTGGATAGTTCGGCTGGATACGGGCAATACCCCGATTTCTGCACCTGTACCCGGGTCGAGGGAGGAGCCGGTGGGACTGACCGTCCTGTTCGTCACCGGCTGGTGCCGAAGCGGGAGCACGGTGTTGGGCAACGTCCTCGGTGAGTTATCCGGCGTCTTCCACACCGGTGAACTGCGCTTCCTGTGGCGCAACGGCGTGCTCGGTACCGGCAGCAACCGGCGCTGTGGCTGCGGCGACGAGCTCATCGACTGCCCGGTCTGGTCCAAGGTGCTGGCCGACGGCCAGCCGGCCGACCGGTCGCTGGCCGAGCACGCCGCCGACGTGGTCGGCTGGCAGGACTCATTCCGCACCCGGCACACGTTCCGTACCCTGCGCCGGCCACCCGCGACCGGCCCGACCGCGACCGGCCCGACCGCCAACCGGTGGCCGGACACGCTGGCCCGGACGTACCACTCGATCGCCGAGCAGACCGGCGCGAACGTGATCGTGGACAGCTCCAAGTTCGCCGCCGACGCGGCCCTCGGCCGGCGCCTGGACGGCATCGAACCGCGGTACGTCCAACTCGTCCGCGACCCGCGCGGCGTCGCGCTGTCCTGGCTGAACCCGAAGGACTACACCGGCCACCGCGGCGTGCTCAACAGCACCTGGTACTGGCTCGGCTTCAACCTGGCCGCTGAGGCGGTGAACCGGGCCGATCCGGCCGCTGCCCTGCGGATCCGGTACGAGGATCTCACCGCCGCGCCGCGCGACACCCTCGACCAGGTGTTGACGCTGCTCGGGCGGCCCACCAGCGAGAACCCGATCGCGCCCGACGGCAGCGTCGCGCTCGGCGGCAACCACACCGTGACCGGCAACCCGAACCGGTTCGAGCGCGGCTCGATCCGGCTCACCGAGGACACCCGCTGGCACCGCGGGCTGTCCGGTTCGAAACGGCTGGCGACCACCGCGCTGGCCGCGCCCCTGCTCGGCCGGTACGACTACCCCCATCTCCGACCTATGCCCACGGCTCGTCCCCGCGACCTGCCTTCGGCAGACCGCGGCGACCGCCATCGGAACCGCCATCAAAGGAGCGCCTGATGGACCTGGGATTGGCGGGCAAGGTGGCGCTGGTCGCCGGCGGTTCGGCCGGGATCGGGTACGCCATCGCCCGGGAACTGCTGGTCGAGGGCGCGACGGTGTCGATCTGCGGCCGCGATCCGGGCCGGCTGCGCCGGGCCGGCGACGAGCTGGCCGGGTACGGCAAGGTCGACACGCGCCAGTTGGACGTGCGTGACCACGACGGGGTACGCGACTGGGTCGACCGCACCGCGGAACGGCACGGCGCGCTGCACATCGCGGTCACGAACGGTGGCGGCCCACCGGCCGGTGCCACCGACGACTTCGACCTGGACGGGTACCGCGCGGCGCTCGAGCTGAGCCTGCTGTCCCACATCGGCATGACCAAGGCCGCGCTGCCGCACCTGCGCCAGGCCGGCTGGGGCCGGATCATCATCGTGGCCAGCGAAACCGTCCGGCAGCCGATCCCCGAATACGCACTGTCCAATGTGGTACGTCCCGGCCTGCTCGGGTACACCCGGACGCTCGTCCACGAGCTCGGCGCCACCGGCGTGACGGTTAACGTGCTGGCTCCCGGGTACACCGCGACAGCACCGGTACTGGACGGGCTCGCCAGCGGCCAGGGCGCAGCCGACGTCGATACGCAACTGCGGGAGATCGCGGTACACGCCGGAATCCCGCTGCGGCGGGTCGCCGACCCGACCGAGATCGCCGCGGTCGCGACGTTCCTGGCCAGCGAGCGGGCCGGTTTCGTGACCGGCACGGTGCAGGTCGTCGACGGCGGCCGGGCGCTCGGAATCTGAGACCTGGATCTGATCGGCAACGGTGCCGAAGAGGAGAGTCGCGACGTGTCCGAGGTGAGCATGCTGCTCGACGACCCGGAACTGGCCCGGCGCGGGCCGGGCGAGGAGTTCGCGCTCGCGTACGCCCGAGCCGGCGACAAGGCGAGCGTCACGCTGCGGGCGGCGATCAGCGACCTGTTCCCACCGGCCCAGCGACGGCCGCGCTACACGGTGCGGCACCTGCTGCGGCGGGCGGTCGTGGACCGGGACGAGGTGACCGTCTTCCGCGAGCGCGCGGCGGACGTGTCGGCCGGTACCGCCGCTCCCGAGTGGGACTTCCGGGTCGGCATCGCCACCGCGTCGGTACAGACGATCAGCGCGTCGGTACCGGTGCCGCCGGAGGTACTCGCCGACCCGGCCTCCCTCGCCGCGTTCGTCGACTTCCGGCTGCTGGTACGACTGGGCACCGCCGAGAACGACGTGCTGCTCAACGGTGACGGCGAGGACGGGATCGTCGGGCTGCTGCGCGCTCCGGGCGTACGCACCATGGACGCGCCGGCACCGACCGTGGCCGCCACGTTGCTCGAGGCAGCCGCGTTGTGCGAGTGGTACGGCGGGTCCGCCGACGGGATCGTCATGCACCCGGACGACTGGTGGCCGCTGCTCGCCGAAGGACCCGTGTTCGACCGGCTGGCCACGGCCGGCGTGCGGATCAGCCGTACCCGGATGGTGCCGGCCGGCTCCGCGCTGATCGGCGACTTCACCGCGGCCGCGACGCTGCTGGACCGGCGTACCTCCACCATCCGGATGGCCCGCGACGGCGAGTCGGAGGCCCCCGGACCGGCCCTGGTCGCGGAGATCTCCGAGGGTCTGGCCATCCACCTGCCCGGCCATTTCGTGCTGGCCACCCTCCCTGGTCAGGACCGCCGCCGGGCGGCCGGCTCATGACCGCCGCCGATACCGGCACCGCCACCGCCGGGCCGGCGCGGGCCGACGGGCCGGTGGCGGTCGCCGCCGACTCCGACGACGCCGACCTCTCCGCTTTACGCACGCACGCCCTGAACGCCCGCGAGCACATCGTGAACATGTGCGCCGGCCCGGAGGGCGGCCACCTCGGCGGCTCGATGTCGCTGGTGGACATCCTGGTCACGCTGTACTTCGCGGTGCTGCGCGGCGACCAGACCGCACCCCTGTCGGTCGACCGGGACGTACTGCTGCTCAGCAAGGGCCACGCCGGGCTCGGGTTGTACGCGGTGCTGGCCGAACGCGGCATCCTCGACCTCGCCGAACTGGCCGACTACGGCAAGCCGGGCAGCCTGCTGATGGGGCATCCGGTGCGGGCGGTACCGGGGGTGGAAATGCCCAGCGGGTCGCTCGGGCACGGCCTGCCGCTGGCCAACGGTTTCGCCCTCGCCGCCCGCCATGACGGGCTGTCCCGGCGGGTGTTCGTGCTGCTCGGCGACGGTGAGCTGCAGGAAGGCTCGGTGTGGGAGGCGGCGATGGCGTCGTCGAGCCTCGGCCTGGACAACCTGACCGCGGTGGTGGACCGGAACAAACTCCAGATCACCGGGGGTACCGAGGACACCGTCGCGCTGGAACCACTGGCCGACCGGTGGCGCAGCTTCGGCTGGGCGGTACGAGAGGTCAACGGCCACGACCTCACCGAGCTGCTGCCGGCGCTGTCCGGATCACCGGCCGAACCCGGCCGGCCGACCGTGATCATCGCGCACACCATGAAGGGGCGCGGCCTGCCGTTCGTGGAGAACCGCCGGCAGAGCCACTACGCCAAGCTCAACGCCAAGAACCACCAGCGCGCGATGGCCGTACTCGACAGCCAGAGAGGTGAGGTCGGGCCATGAGTACCAGAGAGGCCTACCGCGACACCCTGGTGGACCTGATGGGTACCGACGACCGGACGTTCTGCCTGGACAGCGACACCGGTCTGTTCACCGGCGTGGACTTCGGCGCGGCGGCGAGCCGGTACGTCAACCTCGGCATCGCCGAGCACAGCCTGATCGGTACCGCCGCGGGACTCGCGGCGAGCGGCAAGCGGCCGTACGTCACGACCATGGCCACGTTCTTCACCACCCGGGCGGCCGAAGCGATCAAGGTGGACGTGGCCTACGCCGGCGTACCGGTGCGCATCGGCGCCACCCACAGCGGGCTCGCGGCCGGGCACCTGGGGCCGACCCACCACTCGCTGGAGGACCTGGCGATCATGCGGGCGCTGCCCGGCTTCACCGTGGTCGTACCGGCCGACGAGGAGCAGGCGGCCGAGGCGGTACGCCAGACCGCCGCGCTGGACGGGCCGGTGTACCTGCGGCTCGGCAAGGCCGACACTCCCGCGCTGGTCGACGTGCCCGAGCCGTTCGAGGTCGGTACCGCCCAGCGCCTGCGTACCGGTCCGGACCTGGCCATCGTCGCGTGCGGGCCGCATCCGGTGCTCGCCGCGCTGCGGGCCAGCGAGACCCTGGCCGGCCACGGTATCGGCGCGTCCGTACTGAATATGCACACGATCCGGCCGCTGGACGAAGCCGCGCTGATCGCCGCCACCGAATCGGTGTCCGCCGTGATCACGGTGGAGGAGCACTGGCGGTGCGGCGGGCTCGGCTCGGCGGTGGCGGAAACCCTGTCCGAGCACGCGCCGGTACGGGTGGTCCGCATCGGCATGCCGGACACGTTCGTCACCGAGGTAGGCGGGCAGGAACATCTGCTCGATCATTACGGCATCACTGATCAGCACGTCGTCGCGACAGCGCTCAAGCTGCTGTCCCGCCCCGGATCGGACGAGTTCCGGTCGATAGCCCCGCGAGGTGATCACCATGACCCTTACCTGTCCCGAATGTGACGGCAACGTCGCCCTGGCAGAACCGGTACGGCTGAGCGAGATCGCCCAGTGCACCGACTGCTCCACCGAACTCGAAGTGGTGGAGTTGGCCCCGGTGAAGCTCGCTCCCGCGCCGGAGATCGAGGAGGACTGGGGCGAGTAGATGCCGCCTGTCCCCCCACCTGCCGCGCCGGCGTCGCCGGCGCTGGCCGTGCTCTGCTCGCGCGTACGCGTGGAGGAGAAGCGCATCTTCGCCGCGCTGGAGAAGCGCGCAGTGGCGTACCAGCAGGTGGATCCGCGGCGCCTGTCGTTCAGCGTGCCCGTCGCCGGGCAGGGCGCGTTGGGTGGGGAGGGCGTGCCCTCGTACTCGCTCGCGCTCTGCCGGGAGATCGCGCAGACCCGCGCCCTGTACGCGGCGCGGATGCTCGAGTCGGCCGGGATCGGCATGGTGAACAGCTCGGACGTCATCACGGTCTGCGGCGACAAGCTGCTCACCTCGCTGGCGCTGGCTCGCGCCGGCCTGCCGACCCCGCGGACCGCGGTCGCGCTCACGCCGGAGGCGATGTACGACGCGATCGACCGGATCGGCTACCCGGTGGTGATCAAGCCACTGGTCGGCTCGTGGGGACGGCTCTCGGCGGTGGTACGGGACGCGGAGACCGCCCGTACCGTGCTGGAGCACCGGGCCGCGCTGCCCTCACCCCAGCAGCACATCGGGTACGTGCAGGAGCTGGTGGACAAGCCGGACCGGGACATCCGGGTGATCGTGGTCGGCGAGCGGGTGCTCGGCGCGACGTACCGGTCCTCGCCGGTGGGAGCCGACGGCTCGACCGACTGGCGCACGAACGTGGCCCGCGGCGGCAGCTCCCTGCCGTGCCCACTCTCGGCTGACCTGGAAAAACTCGCGCTCGGCGCGGCCGGTGCGGTCGGCGGCGGCATTCTCGGGGTGGACCTGATCGAAGACCGGACCGGCGGCCTGTACGTACTGGAGGTCAACCACACGGTGGAGTTCCAGGGCTTCGCCGAGGCGCACGGCGACCGGATCGACGTGGCCGAGGCGATCGTCGACCACCTGGTGGGGCTGTCGTGAGAGCGACGGTGGTCGGCGGCTCCGGGTACATCGGCGGCGAGCTGCTGCGGCTGCTGCTCTGCCACCCGAACGTGACGGTCGCCCAGGTGACCTCGCGCAAGCTGCGCGGGCACCGGATCGACAGCGCGCACCCGAACCTGCGCGGGCGTACCGAGCTGGCGTTCTGCGCCCCGGACGAGCTGACCGACTGCGACGTGCTGCTGCTCGCGACCCCGCACCGCGACACCATGGCGATCCTGCCGTCGCTGTCCGGGCTGGCGCCGTACCTGGTCGACCTGTCCGGAGACTTCCGGCTGCGGGACACCTCGGTGTACGAGCGCTACTACGGCACCGCGCACACCGCGCCGGAGCTGATCGACGACTTCACGCCGGGCATCCCGGAGCTGCACCGCAAGCGGCTGCGGGACGCCGACCGGGTGAGCGTGCCCGGCTGCATGGCCACCGCCGCGATTCTCGCGCTGGTACCGCTGGCCGACGCCGGACTGGTCGAGCCGTCCGTGGTGGTGGACGCGCGTACCGGGTCGAGCGGCTCGGGTTCGGGCGCCGGTACGGCCAGCAGTCACGCCGAGCGGAGCGGCGCGATGCGGGTGTTCGCGCCGGCCGGGCACCGGCACGAGGCGGAGATCGGCCAGCACACCGGCATGTCTGTGCGGATGTCCGCGACCGGAGTCGAGGCGGTACGCGGAGTCCAGGTGGTCTGTCACGCCCGCGCCCGCGCCGCGACCGACGAGAAGACCATCCGGCGCGCCTATCGCGAGCGGTACGCCGACGAGCCGTTCGTACGGATCGTCGCGCACAAGCGGGGCACCCACCGGTACCCGGATCCGAAGGTGCTGCTCGGCTCCAACTACTGCGACGTGGGCTTCGCGCTGGGCCCCGCCGACAGCCCGGGCGACCCGGCTGACCCGACCGACCCGGACAGCCCGGCCGGCCCGCGGATCACCGCGATGGGCGCACTGGACAACCTGGTCAAGGGTGGTGCCGGTGCCGCGGTCCAATGTCTGAACCTGCGAATGGGGTGGCCGGAACAGCTCGGCCTGGATTTCCCCGGACTGCACCCGGTGTGAGGGAGAACGCCATGCCGATCACGGTGGTCAAATGCGGTGGAGCGGTCGACCCCACGCTCACCTGCGCCGACGTTGCCGCGCTGCGCGCGTCCGGCGAGCGGGTCGTACTCGTACACGGCGGCGCCGGCGACATCGCCGCGGTCGCGGACAGCCTCGGCGTGCAGCGCCGGACGTTGCGGTCCCCGAGCGGCATCACCAGCCGGTACACCGATCCGGCCATGCTCGACGCGATGGTGCTGGCGATGACCGGGCGGGCCAAGCCCCGGTTGCTGGCCGGTCTCGCCGCGGTCGGCGTACCTGCGGTGGGGCTGACCGGACTCGACGCCGGCCTGTTGCGGGCTGTCCGCAAGGGCGCCCGTCGCTCGGTGGAGAACGGCCGGACCCGGCTGGTACGCGACGACCAGAGCGGCCGGATCACCGCGGTCGACCCGAAGGTGCTGCGGGTACTGCTGGCCAACGGTTTCACTCCGGTGGTGTCGCCACCGGCGGCCGGTCCGGACGGTGCGCCGCTGAACGTGGACGCCGACCGGGTCGCCGCCGCGATCGCGGTGGCGCTGCGGGCCGAGCGACTCGTACTGCTCACCGCGGCACCCGGGGTGCTGCGCGACCACACCGACGAGAGCAGCGTGCTGCCCCGGTACGAGCTGTCCACGGACAGCGGAAACCCGGACAGCGACAACGGGCCGGCCGCCAGCGCCGGCATGTACCGCAAACTGGTCGCCGCCCGGGAGGCGCTGGCCGGCGGCGTGCCGGCGGTGCGGGTGGCCGACGGCCGGGTGCCCGGCCCGCTGACCGCGGCGCTGTCCGGTCACGGCACCAGCATCGAGCTCGGCGAACCGGCGGCGGAACAGGAAGCGTCATGACCGACAGGTGTACCGACGAGGTGGCCGTCGACCTGCTGCGCGACATGCTGACGATCCCGTCGCCGTCCGGTGACGAGGGGCGGCTCGCGGCGTACCTGGCCGAGCGCTGCCCCGACCTCGGCTTCACCACCCGGGTGGACGAGGTCGGCAACCTGATCGCCGAACTCGGTACCGGCGACGGCCCGACCGTGATGCTGCTCAGTCACCTGGACACCGTCGACAGCCCGCTGCCGGTACACCTCGACGAAGCCGGTGACCTGCACGGACGTGGTGCGGTGGACGCCAAGGGCCCGCTCGCCGCGTTCCTGTGCGCGGCGGCGCGCAGCCCCGGTTTCGCCGGCACCATCCGGGTGATCGGCGCGGTCGAGGAGGAGCGGCTGTCCCGTGGCGGCCACCACGTCGCGGCCACCCAACCCGAGCCGGACGTGCTGTTCATCGGCGAGCCGAGTGGCTGGTCGGGCGTGGTACTCGGGTACAAGGGCAAGATCGACCTGACCTTCACCGCGCACCGGGCATCCACCCACTCCACCAACCCGCTGCCCAAGGCCAGCGAGGTCGCGGTCGAGTTCTGGCACGCGCTGCTCGACGCGCTGGGGCCGGAGCGGGATCACGGCTCGTTCCACCGGCCGGCCGCGACCCTGCGCGGCATGCACGCGGACGTGCTCACCGCCGAACTCGACGTGGACTGCCGGGTACCGCCCGGCTTCGACGTGGAGGGCTTCGCCGCCGCGCTCAAGCTCGCGGCGGGCGAGGACGAGGTGACCATCATCCGGTCGATAGCGGCGGTACGACACGACCGCGGCAACCCGACGGCACGCGCGCTGTCCGCGGCCATCCGGCGGATGGGTTCGGTACCGCGGCCGCTGCTCAAGACCGGTACCTCGGACATGAACACGGTCGCCGAGCGGTGGACGGTACCGGCCGCGGGTTACGGCCCGGGCGACAGCTCGCTCGATCACGGCGCGGACGAGCGGATCGCGGTGGACGAGTTCCTGCGCGGCGTCGCCGTACTGACCGGCGCGTTGACCGAGTTGGACCCCGCCAGTACGCCATAGGCAGGTGTTTCGGGGCGCCGCCCGCGGGTTGTGCGGGCGGCCCCCGCCCCCTCATCCCACCGGTACTCCGGCCGCGGCACGCCTGGTCAGGGCCACGTAGCCGTCCTCCAGGGAGGGTTCCACCGGTACCGCGCCGGGCACCGGAGCCGACTCCGCGATCACCCGGTAGCGGGTACCGGTGCCATGCGCGACCGCCGAGACCACGGTGCCGCCGGTCGGTGCCGCGCCCTCGGCGTCGAGCTGCCACACCTGGCCGGTCGCCACCGCCACCAGGCCGGCGACGGTACCGCGGAAGATCAGCCGCCCGGCGGCGAGCACGGCTAGCTCGCGGCAGGTCTGCGCCACGTCCTCGACGATGTGCGTGCTGAGCAGCACGGTCCGGTCGCCGGCCAACTGCGCGAGCAGGGTGCGGAACCGGATCCGCTCCTCCGGGTCCAGCCCGGCGGTCGGCTCGTCCACGATGAGCAGCCGCGGATCGTTCAGCAGCGCCTGCGCGATGCCGACCCGCCGCTTCATGCCGCCGGAGTAGCCGCGCAGCTTCCGGCCGGCGTCCGCGGTCAGGCCGACCATCTCCAGCAGCTCCCCCACCCGGCGCCGCCGGGTCGCGGTGTCGTCGAGCCCCTTGAGCAGGCCGACGTAGTCGAGGAACTCCCGCGCCGTCAGGTCCGGGTACAACCCCAGCTCCTGCGGCAGGTAGCCGAGCACCCGCTTGACCGCGAGCCGCCCCGCGCGGGTACCCAGATCGTGTCCGCCGACCACGACGCGGCCGGACGTCGGCGTGAGCAGCCCGGCCAGGATGCGCATTAGGGTGGTCTTTCCGGCGCCGTTGGCGCCGAGCAGGCCGGTCATCCCGGTCGGGACGGTCAGGTCCAGGCCGTCCAGGGCATGCACCCGGCCGCGGTACGTCCGGCTGAGCGCGCTGATCTGGATCTCCATCGGTCTCCTATCCGGAGGTACGGCCGGCCATCAGCCGGGCGGTGACAAGGGCGGACCCGGCCATGCCGAGCAGGATGGCGAGCGAGAGGGTGGCGGTGGCCGCGGTCGCCTCCGGCCGGAGCAGGTTGAACAGCGCGCCGTCGACCGGGCCGGCGAAGCCGGTGGTGCCCTGCTCGCCGCGGTACCCGAGGAAGCCCTCGATGGCGTACCCGCCGATCGGTGCCAGCAGGGTCAGCGCCAGCGTCGGCATCATGGTCGGCGAGACGATGTTGCCCCAGAACCAGTAGCCGACGAACAGCACGCGGAACAGTGGTGCCGGCATGAACAACGGCCCGACCAGCGCGAACGCGCCGACGAACAGCAGCGCGGGGGTGATCACGGTGAGGAACACCAGCGCGCCCCAGCCGAGCGCGGCGGTACTGCTGTTGACGACGGCGTACGTGGCGACGAAGGCGCCGTAGAGCACCAGCACCGGCAATCCGGTCGCCACGCAGGAGCCGACGTACTTGCCTGCCAGTCGCGCGCCGGGACTCGCCGGGGTGGCGTCGAGTACCGGTCCGACGCCCAGCCGGGCGTCCCGGATCAGCCGGTCGGCGAGCAGGCAGCCGAACCCGACCGGCACGAGCACGTTGAGCAGCAGCCCGGCCAGCACCATGGCGTACCGCGGATCCGGCTCGTCCAGGATTCCGGCCAGTTGACCGCGGCTGACCAGCAGCAGCAGTGCGACCAGCGCGAACGCCACGGTCCACACCGAGCGCTTGCGTACCTGCATGGCCAGCTCGTACCGGGTCGCCGCGACGAACGTGCGGGTCATGCCGTTACTCCTTGTTCGCGACTGCGGGGCCTGCTTCGTTGCACTCCTCGCGCTCACCCCGACACCTCCGCGGTCAGGAGTCGCTCGGTACGCCCGAGCAGCAGCCAGCCGCCGGCAAGCAGCAGGGCGCCGGTACCGACCAGCGTGAGCCGGTTCAGCATCCACTCGGTCGGGCCGGTACCGCGGGTCGTCGCGTACAGGAACAGCAGCTGCGACCAGCGGTGGCTCAGCACCACGTCGGCGAGTACCTGCTCGAAGATCCAGCAGGTGGTGACCAGGCCGGTCGCCACCGCTGGACTGCGCAGCAGCGCACCGGCGAGAAAGCCGAGCCCACCGAGCCACAGCACCGGGGCGAGCCAGGTGAGCTGGCCGACCAGCGGGTTGTGCGCGTCCGGCCACCGGCTCCACCAGCCGGTGGCGACCATGACGACCGTGGCGGCCACCGCGAACCCGGCCGACCAGCCGAGCGTCACGGCGAGCCGGCGCAGCAGCGTGGCCCGGTACCCGGTGCGCACGGTCAACTGGAGTTCGACGCCGGGGTCGCGGCCCACCAGCGAGGCGGCGCCGACTCCGGCGGCGAGCGGAAGCCCCATCTCCAGCAGGGCCTGCAGCAGCCGGGCGAGTTGGTCGCTGCCACCGCCGGTCCGGCCGGTCACGACGGTCAGCACGGCGAGCAGGACGGTCACCGCGAGCGGGGGCAGCAGCGCGGCCCAGCCGGCTCGACGGAGTTCATGGCGCCACAGCGCGATCGGTCTCACGGAGAATGAGTAGCGCCGTCGGGCGTCGCGGTTCATTTCGATGGGGTACGCCCGCGGCCTCAGCCGGCGGCCGACCGAAACCGGTCGGTGCGCCCGGCGAGCACGATCCCGCCCACCCCGAGCAGCGCTGTGAGCAGCACCGTGACCGGGCTCGTCGTCCACAGCCACAGCACCGTGGTGTCCAGCCAGTCCGCCGGTCCGAGCGCCGGCGAGTCCAACCCGGCCAGCACCCGCACCACCCACAGGCCGGCGCTGACCGACATCGCCACGTTCGGCGTGGTCCACACGCCGAGCAGCAGGCTGAGCGCGGACAACAGGGCCATCGGGCCGAGCCAACTGCCGATCAGCTCGCTGGTGGAGCCTACGTCGCCGCCGACCATCACGATCGCGACGGACGCGGCGAGTGCGAGCACCAGGTCGTACCCGAAGACCAGGGTTATCCGGGCCAGCAGGACCAACCGCGGCGAGGTCGGCGTCGCGGCGCCGATCTCGAAAGCGGGGTCGCGGTCCGGGCCGTAGAGCGCGGCGATCCCGGCCGCCGCCACGATCGGCGCGATCAGCGCCAACGGCTGCTGCACGGCGTTCGCGTGTACCGCGTCGAGAACCGCGCCGAACGCCATGACCAGCACCGACGCCACCCAGATGGACGGCCGGACCAGGCGCAGTTGAGCTACCAGCAGCCGTACCGCGAACGACGGGCCGCGGTGTCGCGGCAACGCCGGCAGCGGCTGCAGCACCGAGCGCCGGAGCGCGACCGCGACGATCTCGGGCCCGGGCGGCACCGGCGCGTCGAACCGGGCGCCGGCGCGTACCGCGGTCCAACTGGACAGGTCGGCCCGGCAGGTGTCGCAGCCGGCAAGGTGCGCGGCGACCCGCTCCCGCTGGCCGGCGGGCAGGGTGCCGGTGGCGTACCCGGCGAGCAGGGCCCGTTCCGAATGCGTCATGCGCCCTCCTCCGGTACCGCGAGCAGCCGGGCGAGCGCGGCGCGGGCGTGGTGCAGCCGGCTCTTGACCGTGCCGACCGGTACGCCGATCACCTCGGCGATCTCCGCGTGCGCGAGTTCGGCCGACAGCGCCAGCAGCAGCACCTCCCGGTGCGCCGGAGCCAACTGTCGCAGCCCGTCCGCCACCCGACCGGCCTCCAGCCGCGCGAGCACCAGCTCCTCCGGCCCCGGCTCGACCGACTCCGGCTCGGGCAGCCTGGCAAGATCCACCATCGGTTCCCGCAGCGTGCGCAACCGGTTGTACGCCTGCCGCCGTGCCACTCCGAAAAGCCAGGTACGCACGCTCGACCGGCCGGCGAAGTTGTCCGCCGAGCGCCACACCGCGAGCAGCGTGTCCTGCAGGATCTCCTCGGCGATCATCCGATCCGGCGCGAGCCGGGCCAGATAACCGAACAACTGATCCGCGTACCGCCGGTAGAGCGCGGTGAGCGCGTCCGGGTCGCCGCCGGCCACCCGTCGCAGCAGTGCCTCATCGGCCTGCGGTACGGGAGCAGCCGATCGCCGTGCCCACGCGTGCGTGGTCACGCCGGCCAGCGCGTGCGCTCCAGAGCTCATCACCACCTGAGTAGCAGGAACCGGGCCCCGGGTTCACCCCCGCGCCCGGAAATTCCGCGACAAGCCAGATGGCGAGGTCAGGGCTACGCAGCGCTCCTGGGCGTGAAGTGGACGGCCAGCCCGACCTGCAGCGTCCGCGCTGACGTACACCGGACCGCGCTTCCTTGCCAACGGCGAACCGGTGACGCTGTCGGCGGCGTTGAAGGACTACGCCGGTGGTCCGGTGTCCGATCGCCCGGTCGGGATCACCATCGGGTCCGGCGCGAGCGCGCAGACCTGCACCGGTACGACAGCGTCGGACGGCACCGTCCGCTGCACCATCGCGGCGGTACACCAACCGCTGAACGCGGCGGCGACGGTCCCACTCGCGGCCAGGTTCGCCGGTGACGACAGCTACCTGCCGTCCAGCGCCTCCGCCACGCTGGCACTGCAATTCATGACCGGTCAGGCGTACGGGATCTCAGCGGCGATCAACCTGCCGCTGCTGCCGCCGGTGACCGTGCCGCCGCAGCCCGACACCGGCCCGGTCCGTACCGCCGACGCGACCTCCACCGCGACGCCGTGTTCAGCGGCCGTGACCGCGCTGGTGCTCAACGCGAAGGGCCTGTGCCCGTCGGTCGTCACCACGCTGAACCCCGGTACCGCGACCGGAGCCGCGCAGGTGCAGCAGACCACGGTCGGACTGCCCGGGCTGCCGGTGATCGCACTGTCCGGAGTGGAGGCGGGGGCGGTCGCCCGCTGCGGACCGGCGTCCGGTTCGGCCACCCTGACCGTGACCGTCGGCGGAGTACCGATCGCGGTACCGACCGCGCCGAACTCCACCGTGGCGCTGCCGGGCGGTACCACCCTGATCGTGAACGAGCAGGCACCGGTGGCCGGCGCCGAAGCCGGCACCGGGCTGTCGGACAGTGAAGCCGGGATTGCCGGGACCGAGCCCGATCCGCCCGCCATCGCGATCTAGTCCTGATGTCAGGTCTACGACGCTGCCCTGGCACGCGCATGACCAGGGCATACATTCGCCCTGTCAGTACGCGCCCGGCGTGGACGGGACAGAGGTGTGGAAATGACCGACTTCAAGATTCTGTACCAGATCTCGCTGCCGGAGTCGGCGGACGGCAACGTCTTCGAGAAGTTCATGACCGACCGGTACCTGCCCGCGGTACGCCGTGGCCCCACCCGGCTCGGCGTGGTCACCGGTCTGGCGCTGTGGCGCGAGACGGCAGATCCGAACAGCTTCCTGATCCAGATGGACTACAACGGAGCACCGGTCGGACAGCTCGTCGTGACCGACGACGAGATCCGGGCGCGCTTCGAAGCCTTCAACGCGCCAGCGGTACGACTCGCCGCCTACAAGGAGGCGGCGATCCACTGGCCCGACCCCGAGAGCTAGGCCGGCGTCGGAACGTCGCGGGCGGCGGTCAGCTCCGTCGCCCGTCGAGTCGGATCGTCCACGGCTCGATCGTGTCCACCAGCAGGTGACTTCCGTTCCACGGATCAGCCGCGAGCGTCGCTCTTACCTCATCCTCGGTCTTCGCTTCGACGACGTGCACCACGCGCCGCTCGTCGCCGAGCGGCCCGCCCAGGATGATGAAGCCGGCGTCCACCAGCGTGTCCATGAACGCCGCGTGCGCCGTCCAGTCGGACTGCTCCTCCATCGGCCGGGACCGGTCCCACTCCGGTCCGTCGCGGTGGACCGTCACCAGGAACATCGCCATCCGCGGAAGCTATCGGGAGGCACCGACAGAACCGGCGGACCCGAGTTGTACCGGATCGGACCCGATCGGCCACCGGCCGCCGTTCCGCCCTGATGTCAGGTCTACGACGCTGCCCTGGTAAGCGCATGACCAGGGCATACATTCGCCCTGTCAGCAAACGCCCGGGGTGGTCGGATGGAGGCGTCGGGGATGGGTGACTTCAAGATCTCGTACCAGATCTCGCTGCCGGAGTCGTCGGATGCCGACGCCTTCGAGAAGTTCATGACCGACCGGTACCTGCCCGCGATCCACACCGGCCCCACCCGGGTCGGCCAGGTCACCGGCGTGGCGCTGTGGCGCGGAGTCGCCAGTACGCACGCGGCCACGAGCCACTTCCTCATCCAGGTGGACTACGGCGGCCTGGCCACCGGCCAGATCGTCGTGGACGACAAGGGACTGGTGGCCGAGTTCGAGTCGTACGAGCCGACGCTGACCCGGCTGGGTGCCTACAACGAGACGGTCATCGACCTGCCTGTCCACGAGGGCTAGCCGGCTCAGCGCTCCCAGGGGTACGCCCCGCTCTCGGCGAAGTTGCGCAGCCTGCTCTTCACGCCGTCACCGGACATCAGCCTGGCCAACTCCCCCACCGCCACCTCGCGGGTGTCGGACGGGATCGGGTGCAGGCGCCCGAAGTACCGCTTGGCGGTGCCGATCATCGACCCGTCCAGCTTGCTCAGCCGGTACGTCAGCCGGGACACCAGCGTCGTGGGCTGGTCGTGCACCACGTCGACCAGGTGACTGCGGGCCGCGTCCGCCGCGCTCACCGGCTGGGTGCTGAGGGTCATCGCGTACGCGGGCTGGAAGCCGGTACGCCGCACCAGGTACGGCACGACACAGCACGGCAGCAGCCCCCACAGCGCCTCGGGCAGGCTGAACGTGCTGCGGGGCGTCGCGTACACGAAGTCGCTGGCCGCGACCAGCCCGACTCCGCCACCGGCCACCGTGCCGTCGACCACGGACACGATCGTGCGCGGGATCGTGGTGAACCGGTGCATCAGGTCGTAGAACGCCTCGCCGCCGTCCGCGTCCGGAGCGCCCGCGTCGCCGTCGATCTGGCCGGCTTCGGCCAGATCCATGCCGGTGCTGAACACCCCGTCCCGCCCGCGGATGGCCACGGTCCGGCACTCCGGCGAGAGTTCGGCCGCGTCCAACGCCCGGTTCAGGTCGTCGATGACCTCGTCGTTGATGCCGTTGTTCCGGTCCGGCCGGTCCAGCGTCAGCCACAGCACGGCGCCGGCCTGCTCGGCCCGCAGGGTCCGATAGGTCATGTGGCCCGCCTCAACAGGGCAGCATCTCGAACGGGACCGCCGGCCGGCCGCCGAACCGCTCACCGTGCTGATGAGCAAAACCCTCAATCGGACCCCGGATATCGGGTACGCCGAGGCCGGCGAGATAGCTGCTGTGCGCCTCCAGCGAGCGGACCGCCGTATCGAGCGTGTCGGTGATGTCGACCGCATGCGTGGGCTCCGGCGACGCCGCCACGGCGACGTACTTCACGCCACCCCACGGCTCGAGCCCGAGCTCCGGGAACACCCACCGGTTGCCGGCGTCGCCGATCGCGTCCAACGCGGCCACCCCGGCGTTGCGGTGGTCCGGGCTGTTCCACTTCCCCGGACCCCAGGTGCGCTCGCGGTAGTTGTACGTCACGACCAGCTCGGGCCGGTGCCGGCGGATCGCCGCCGCGATGTCCCGGCGCAGCGGCAGGCCGTACTCGATGTGCCCGTCGGCGTGGTCGAGGAACTCGACCTCCTTGACCCCGACGATGTCGGCGCTGGCGTACTGCTCCGCCATCCGCTCCTCGATGGCCTGCTCGGGAGTCATCCCGTCGATGCCCGCTTCACCGCGGGTGATCAGCAGGTAGTTCACGGTCTTGCCGGCGGCGGTCCAGGCGGCGATCGCGCCGGCGGAACCGAACTCGATGTCATCCGGGTGCGCGACGACACACAGGGCGCGGTCCCAGTCGGTGGGTACCGGCAGCAGGTCAGTCATGCGCTGTCTCCTTCAAGGCCTCAGCGGTACGTGATGCGATCAGCGGTGCGCGCCGCGGTCAGCGGTACGTGATGCGGTCAGCGGTACGTGCAGCGGTGAGCCCGGGCGCGGTCTGTGGTCGTCCGGCCCGGGCCCGGCGGCGTCAGCGCTTGCCGGCAGGCTGTTCCTGCGGCTTGGCGGCCGGCGCCTGCGGCTTGCCGAGCGGTACCTCCTTGAGCACCAGGCTCAGTACCACGGCGATCGCGACCACGCCGGCGACGACGAGGAACAGGGTGCTCATCGAGTCGGCCAGCCCCAGCCGGATCGCGTGTACCGCGTTGTCGAACGCGCCGGTCTGTCCGGCCGGTACCCCGGCCCGCGCCTGACTCACGGTCTCGGCGTCCAGCCCGGATCCGGTACCGGCACCGGACAGGCCCTTGGGCAGTTGGAACCCGGGCGGGAGTTGCGCGGCCGCGAGCCGGTCCCGTACCGCACCGGCGACCTGCGCGGTCAGTACGGCGCCGAGCGCGGCCAGCGCGACCGGGCCGCCCATCATCCGCCAGAACTGCACCTGGCTGGTACCGGCGCCGACCGACTCCATCGGTACCGCGTGCTGTACGACCGAGGTGGCCATCGGGTAGATCACGCCCATCGCCGCGCCGACCAGTACCAGCGAGGCGGCCGGCATGAACCAGCCGGTGTCCGGACCGGTCTGGGCCAGCAGCACCATCGCGAGCACGATCGCCGCGAACGCGCCGGCGGACAGGAACCGGTACTTCTCGATCCGGGTGAGCAGCTTGCCCGACAGGGCGCTGACCACGACCAGCGCCAGCATCATCGGGATGAGCAGGTTGCCGGAGCGGGTCGCGCTCACGCCGAGCACGTTCTGGTACAGCAGCGGCGCGAAGTAGACGGTGCCCATCATCCCGAACGTGGACAGCAGCGCCAGCGCCACGATGATCGACACCTGCGGGATGCGGAACAGCCGGAACGGTACGACCGGGTTCGTGGCCACGGTCAGCTCGATCACGACGAACGCGGCCAGCATGATCGTGCCGATCGCGAGCAGCAGGTACACCTCCGGCGACGACCAGGCGTGCCCCTCGGCCGGCAGGGTCGTACCGATCAGCAGCGGCACCACCGCGGCCACCAGCGTGAGTACGCCGAGGAAGTCGATGGAGCGCCAGGTGGCGGTGGACTTCACCCGCGGTACCGAGGTCATGATCGCGATCAGGCTCAGCAGGCCGAGCGGCACGTTGATGTAGAACGCCCAGCGCCAGCCGAGGGTGTCGGTCACGACGCCGCCGAGGGTCGGGCCGGCCACCGAGCCGATGCCGAACACCGCGGTCGCGAGTCCCTGCATCTTGACCCGTTGCTCCGGCGGGCACACGTCCACCAGCACGGTGAAGATCGTGGCGAGCAGTACGCCCCCGAACAGGCCCTGTACCGCCCGGAAGGCGATCAGCTGGACCATGCTCTGGGACAGGCCACACAGCCACGACGCGGCGACGAAGCCGACCACCCCGGAGACCAGGAACGGCTTGCGGCCGAACATGTCACCGAGCTTTCCGGCGATCGGTACGACGCAGACGGCCGCCACCATGAACGCGATGCCGACCCAGCCGTACAGCTGGAAGTCGCCCAGCTCGGCCACAATGCGCGGCAGCGCGGTCCCGACGACCGACTGGTCGATCGAGGCGAGCAGGAGCGCCAGCAGCGCCCCGCCGACCGCGATGGCGCCGCGACGGGTCATCTTGCCCGCGCTGGCCGTCGTGGCCTGCGTGTCCGTTGGCTCCGCGCCGGTCCGGTCGGCTGTCCGACCGCCGGTGCTGCTGTCCTGGTTAGTAGTCATATCCCCGAGGCCATCCCGTGGTGAGTTACCGGTCAGGTCCACATCTTCTAGGTGATCTGCCTGGTGAGCTGTTCTGCGGTCTGCCTGGTGCGTGTGGCGCATCGCTTCATGATCCGCTCCACCGCCGCTGATCTGCTGCGCAAAAGTGAGCAACCGTGCAGGTCGAATGCGGAAAACCTCGGTACGAGCCCGAACAGGCCGCCGGGCCCGGCATCAGCCGGGCCCGGCGGCCGTTGCCACGGGTTGCTGCTAGTTGGGCTCTGCTGTGCGTCTTGCTCTGCTGTGCGTCTTGCTCTGCTGTGCGTCTTGCTCTGCCGTGCGTGTTGCTCTGCTGTGCGTTGTGCTCTGCCTCGCGGTCCCTCCGGCTGCGGATCAGCCGCTCTCGGCGTCCCAGATCGGCCGGATCTCGATCGTCTCGCCGGCCGGCCAGGTCTTGGCCACCTCGATCGCTTCCGCCCGGTCGGCGACCTGAATGATGAAATAGCCACCGATCGTCTCGTTGTCGCCGGTGGCCGGGCCATCGGTCACCACCGGGCTGCCGTCGGGGAACCGCACGGTTGCCGGCGGTACCTTCTCGGTCTCGAACGCCTCGCCACCGAGAAGCCGACCCGCCTGGGCCTGCTCTCCCACCCAGGCCGCGATGATCTTGCCGTGATCCTCGCGGTGTTCCTGGATATGGCGGCGAGACTCCGGAGTCTCGAGCGTCACCAGTGCGAACCTCACGTGAATATCTCCCTCATCTGGTTCCGGCCATTGCTGGCCGTCGTGTCGGCCAATACCACCCGGCGGTCGGCCAGCGCCGCTGACCTGCCCGGATGGTGCCGGCCGTTTCCGTGCGGCCAATCCCGGCCGGAGCTCCGGTCGGTGCTGGCCGTTCATTTCCGGTCGTGATTACTGATGCCCCGCCGCGCCGGCCCCCACACATACGAGCGGGTCTATCAAGTGCAATCGTTCTATCGGCACATCGTCGGTCCACCGACCGGATCCACCCACCGGCCCGCAGAGGCGGCCACCCTCCCACCGATCGGCCCAGCCCGGTTCCGCCGGCCTATCTCGCCCTCCGGGGCGTCACATGCTCGCGTCGAGATACGCGATCATCCGGCTTTCGTTGATGCTGAGGAACGAATCCCTGGTGTCCTCGATCAGCCCCATCGAGCGGAAATGCTTGAGGAAATGTCCTACCCGGGTCCGGGTCGTACCGATCATCTCGGAGAGTTCCTCGTGCGTGATCCGCTCCTCGAGGTGCATCCGGGGCTGCTCGCGCCGGCCGAGCTTGCGGCCCAGGCGCAGCAGGGTCATACCCAGCCGCAGCTCGCTGTTGGCTGTAACGAGTTGCGTGATGGTTTCCTGTCGCTCGCCGACCCGCTTGACCAGGCACCGGAGGAATTCTCCGATCAGGCCCTCCTCGTCGAGCGCGTCGAGGAATGCGTCGGCCGGAATCCGGGTCAGCACGGTCGGCCTCATCGCGACCGCCGACTCGGCCCGGCTCACGCCGAGCAGCGACAGCTCACCCAGTACCTCGCCGGGGGCATAGATGTCGAGCAGGCATTCTTTTCCGCCCCGGGAGACCATCACGGTCTTCACCCGGCCGCTTTCCACCACGTACATGCAGCGGCTGCTGTCACCGCTGTTGTATATGCTCTCGTTCTTTTCCACATCGACCGTCGAGCACATCGACGGATGCTGACTCAACAACCACAGCCCGGTACCCATGTCCTGCCGGTCGGGCAATGATTGCGCAGCCATTGCGCCCCCTTCCCTCGACGCCCATTACGCTGAAGGAGTTGCGCAGCGGCGGCAGAGTTTCTGATCAACCAGGCTGGTCAGCGTCCGATCCCGGATCGGAGCCCCGGACGTCGCCAGGTAGTCCAGGTCACATCGCCGTAACCGCGCACCTTCACGCATTGCCACGGGCCAACCGTGCTGCCCGCTCCCGCACCTCGCGCCATTTCATCGAAATCGATCACTGCTCACGGCGCGTGCCACCCCAGCACAACTTTGATGCTATCGGACAATCCGGGCAGGTCCAATTGCGTTGCGTCACACCGGTGAATCACCAGGTCAACGCGGAGTGAAATTCCTTCACCGAACCATGAATGGCGTCAGCATTCCTTCAACGCGGCCGGACGCCGTATCCGACCAGTCGCGCCGCACCCCGACGTGGCCGGCTGCGCGTCACGCCGACCGGGCGACGGAAACCCCGGGCTTGACCAGCACGGTCAGTGGGGTCTGCCACACCTGAGGGCGGGGGCGGTCCGGCTCGGGCAGCGCGCGCAGGGCCGCGATGACCGGCTCCACCGTGTCCGCCCAGGTCCCGTCGTCCACTCCGATCAGGTACGACCACTGCCGCGCGACAATGCTGTCGATCATGTTCTGCGGGGTCATGCCCTGCTCGTACCCGCTGGTCAGGCGCTGTTCCACCAGCTCGAGACCGGCATCGCGGCCGGCCTTCACCACCGCGGCCGGGGCATCCGGACGTACCGGCGCGAGCGCGCGTACCGGCGCGGTCACCTCGATCAGGTCGGTGGCGGTGGCCACCGGTTCGCCGTGCAGCGCGACCAGCCGGCCACCGGGACGGAGTACCCGGGCCGCCTCACTCATCGCGACAGCCATGTCCCCGACCAGGTGCAGTACGTGTACGAACAGCGTGTTCGCCACCGCGTCCGAGGCGACCGGCAGGAGTTGCGCGTCACCGACCGTGACGACGGGCCCGAGCCGCTCCCGCGCCTGCGTGAGCATCGGCCCGGCCAGGTCCACCCCGACCACCCGGTGACCCAGCTCGCGCAGCCCGAGCGTGACCGTGCCGGTACCAGCGCCGATGTCCAGTACCGGACCCGGCACCAGCAGCGGGTGTACGTCCGCCGCGGTGGCCCGGCCCCGGGCCAGTCCGGCCCGGGTCCGGTCGTAGTCGCGGGCGGCCGAGCTGAACGAGACCGATCCGGCGGCCGCCGGTCGCTTCGTCACCTGCTGTTCCGGCATCGGCTCGCCGCTCAGTCCAGTTGGGCGTCGAGCGTCAACAGGTGGCCGGAGTTCGGCGCCTCCTCGACGTGCGCGGTACCGGAGATCCCGGCCAGCTCACCGGTGCCCGAGTCGGGTACCACCGAGATCGTGGTGGACCGGTCGCCGCGGTTGCTGCTCACCGCGTACTGCAGGACGAACGTGCCCTTGCGGCCGTTGACGCTCACCGACAGTCGCTCGAACCCGCCGTAGGCGGCGGAACCCTTCTCCTGCCCGTACGCCATCAGCATGTCGGCTTCGCTGGTGCCCTCGATGTCCCCGGTGAACGTCTTGGCCAGCGTGGTCCGGGTGATCTTGGTGCCGTCGTGCTCGGCGCACGGCTGCTCGTCCCAGTTGGCGACATCGAAACTGGCGGTGGCCTTCAGGCTGGTACCCACAGATCTCTCCTTCTGATTCAGGTCGGACCGATATTCGGTGTTCGGGTGACAGGTCAGCGGCGGCCGGCCAGGTCGGACAGGTGGTCGACCAGCCCGACCGGCGGCGTCATCGCGGCGATCTCGGCGCGGACCTCGGTCGCGGCGGCCCGGAGCTGCCCGTCGTTGACCAGCTGGTCGAGCACGACCGCGTCGATGGCCTGCGGCACGCTGGCCAACCCGCAGCCGCGCTTGGTCATCGCGTCCGCGTTGCTGTGCTGGTCCGCACCACCAGGCAGAAGCAGCTGGGGTACGCCCGCGGCCAGGCCGGTCAGCGTGGTGCCGCTCCCGCCGTGGTGGATGACGGCGCTGCAGGTCTCGAGCAGGTGATGCAGCGGGATCCAGCCGCCGACGCGGACGTTCGGCGGCAGGTCGCCCAGGTCGGAGACGTCCACCTTGCCGAGCGACAGCACGATCTCGGCGTCCGACTCGCGCGCCGCGTCGATCAGCGCGCTGAGCATGCCCACGCCGTTGCGCTTGGGCGTGACCGTGCCCAGCGACACCGCGATCCGCGGCCGCTCCGGGCGGCTGAGCAGCCACTCCGGCAGGTTGCCGCTGCCGTTGTACGGCACGTAGCGGGTCGGGATTCCGTCCGGCTCGCCGTCGGCCATGCTCGGTGGCGACACGTCGAGATGGGCGCGGGCGGCCGGCAGTCCGGTCACGCCGTACCGGTCCGCGGCCGCGGCCATGGTGTCGAGCACCACGTCGTCCAGCGCGGCCACCCGGGAGAAGTTGAGGCCGTGGCTCACCACCGCCGCGCCGACCGCCGCCCCGGCGACCAGTCCGGCACCCCAGAGCTGGCTGTACACGACCACGTCCGGCTTCCACTTCCGGGCCACCTCGACGGTCGCGTCGACGAAGCTGTCGGCCATGTGCGCGAACAGCACCGCGGCGAGCGGTACGTCCAGCCGCGGCTCGGCCATCAGTCGCGCGGTCAGGTCCGGATGCTCGGTCGCCAGCCGTACCTGCAGCGCCTTGAGGTCGACCTCGGGCGCCACGTCCACCACGCTCAGGCCAGCGCGCTCGACCGCGAGCCCGTCACCCGCGGTGGCGTACAGGACGTCATGTCCGGCCGCGCGCAGCGCCCAGGCCAGGTGCACCGTGGGGAAGACATGGCCGACGTGTGGGTTGGTCGCGAAGAGGACCCGCATGCCCGGAGCATTGATCATCGGGCTACTCCTGTCTGCTCACTAGTGCGCGTTCCGGCGCTCCCGTTCGGGCGCCAGCCGAGGTCGCTCGGGTCGCCACCGAGGCCATTCGGGTCGCAGCCGAGGTCGTCGGTCAGAGCGGTCCGTACCGATCCCGGCAGGCCCTTGAGGTAGAAGTGGTCGCCGGCGAAGATCCGCAGCGAGTACGGCCCGCTCGTCACGTCCCGCCAGCCGTCCAGCTCGTGCGGCTCGACCTCCGGGTCGGCGTTACCGACCAGCGCCGATACCGGGCAGGTCAACGCCGGTCCGGCCAGCGGCAGGTATGTCTCGTTCAGCTCGAAGTCGGCGCGCAGCGCCGGCAGGAACAACTGGAGCAGGTCGGTCTGGCCGAGTACCGCGGCCGGGGTACCGCCGAGCCGGTTCACCGCGGACAGGAAGTCGCCGTCGGACAGCCGGAAGATCGGCGGATGCCAGGCGGGGGCTCCCGGAGCGCGTCGCCCCGATACGAACAGGCGCTGCGGCGGGTTGCCGTTGCGGCTGAAGCACCGGGCGATCTCGTACGCGACGATCGCGCCGAGGCTGTGCCCGAACAGCGCGAACGGCTGCTGCGCGTACGGCCACAGGGCCTGGAACAGCGCGGGTACCAGCTGCTCCATCCGGGTGTACGGCAACTCGGCGCGGCGGCTCTCCCGTCCGGGCAGTACCACCGGGCACACCTCGATGTCCGGCGGCAGCAGCTCCCGCCACGGCCGGAAGAAGCTCGGCCCGCCGCCCGCGTGGGCGAAACACATCAGCCGCAGCCGCGCGGCTGACCGGGTCTCCGTCACACCGCTGAGCCAGGGGCTCGACAACGGCCTCTCCCTTCTCGTTCCGCTTCCGCGTGGTGGCTTACGGGCGGCGCCGCTTTGGTCGCGGCTTGTACCGCCGCGGCGGCGCCCTCGTGCGGCGCCTTTGCGTGACGGCGGCGCTAGTCGGTGGCACCGCGCAGTACGACGTGACCGAACGAGCCGGTCGCGCCGACCGCGTTGACCAGCGCGCGCAACGGGGCACCCGGGCGTACCGGATGCCAGCCGGTGAGCCGGTCCGCGATCCGTACCGGCAGGTCCGCCCAGGAGACGAGCCCGTCGGTACCGGTGGCCAGCGTCGGCACGATCCGGCCGTACCGAAGCTGCAACAGCACCTTGACCAGCTGGGACAGTCCGGAAGCCGCCTCCAGGTGGCCGATGTTCGGCTTCACCGTGCCGATCGGTACCGGCTGCCTGGCGCCGGTACCGCTGCCGCTGTCGCTGTCGCGGAACAGCGCGCCCAGCGCTTCGGCCTCGGCGGCGTCGGACAACCGGGCACCACCGGCGGCGCACTCCACGTAGCCGATGTCGGCCGGTGTCAGTCCGGCCCGGGCCAGCGCCTCGCGCAGCGAACCGGCCAGCGCGTCCGGGTTGGGCGCGGCGTACCGGGAGCCCGGTCCGACATGCCCCAACCAGGTCGACTCCACGATGCCGTGCCGCACGTCGCGGGCGCTCCGCGCGTCGTCGTCGCGGCGCAGCAGCAGCGCGGCAACGCCCTCACCGGGAGCCCAGCCGGTCGAGGCGCTGTCGAACGCCCCGCCGGTACCGTCCAGCGCGACCATGCCGAGGCCGGACAGCACGGCCAGGTGGTACGGGTGGGCGAACAGGTTCGCCGCCGCCACCACCGCCGTGTCGCACTCGTGCTGTTGCAGGCTCTGTACGGCCAGGTGCAGCGCGGTCACCGACGACGAGCAGGACGTGTCGACGGCGAGACTCGGCCCCCGGAACCCGAACGCGTGCGAGATCCGGTTGGCCAGGTCGGACGCGACCGCGGCGATAACGGCCGGCTGCCCGGACCGCCACCGGTCCGAGCCGGTGTGCTGGAAGTCGTGCCACATCGAGCCGACGAACACGCCGACCCGGTGGCCGTCGGAGTCCAGCCCGCGCGGGGTGTGTCCGGCGTCCTCCAGGCACTCCCACACGGCCGGCAGCAGCAGTCGCAACTGCGGATCGAGATTGGGTACCTCGGCCGGCGCGATCCGGAACAGCAGCGAGTCGAACGAGTCCACGTCGGCGAGGAAGCCGCCGGTGACCGCCTCCGGATCGAGCAGGTCCCCGGCGGTGGCCCGCCACTCGGCCGCCCGGTGCGCCGGCAGCGGCCCGAGCGTGTGCCGGCCGGCGCTGAGCAGGTTCCACCACTCGTCCAGGTCGTCGGCCCCCGGATAGCGCCCGCTCATCCCGATCACCGCGACGTTTTCGCTGGTACGCGCGTTGGATCCGGTCTCACTGCGCGCGGCTGGCCGCGGTGCCGGTGCGGCGGACGGGCCGGCGGGCGGGGTGCCGGTGGCCGGTGCGGCGGCCGGTGGCGGCGGTGCTGAACGTGCCGGCGGTGCCGGTGCCTTCGGGCGGCCGTTGTGGCCGTTGCGCTGGACCGGAGCCGGCGCGAGCGCGTGCATCTCCGGCCAGCGGCCGTTGCCGGTGCGCTTCTCCGCAGCGGCCGGCGCGATCGCGCCGCCGACGAACGCGTGCAGGAAGCAGTGGCCGTCGTCCAACTCGAGCTGCTCGGCCAGCCCGTCGAAGGCGAGCGCGCCGACCGGGCACAGTCCGATCCCGCTGGCCGCCTGACCGGACATGATCGTCTGACCGAGGTACCCGGCTTCGAGCGCCAGGTACAGCTGGCTCTGCTCGCCGTACAACGGCTCGATGCCGTGCTTCTGGCCCACCAGGTACAGCTCGAACGCGGCCGCCTCGGCCATCGCGCGGTTGTAGTAGAAGTGCGCGGACGGGTCGACCGGTACTTCGGCGCGCACCAGTTCGAGCGCGTTCTCCTCCGGCCGGTAGTAGTACAGCCCGCCGGCGAGGTCCGCGACACGCCCCGGCTTGACGTGCAGGTACACCTGTACCGCGTAGGTGTCGCCGGCCGACGGGTACAACCGGCACCCGCGATCGCCGACCCGCACCTGCCGGAGCAGGCCGAGCAGGCGACTGAGCGAGGCGTACGGCACCGGGGTGTCCAGGTACTCCCGGCGGGTGGCCCGGGCCGCCCGATCGGCGTCCGGGAACGGAACCGGTACCAGCGGGCGCGTGATCGCGTCCGGGCGCTTGCGCCGGCTCGACCAGCCCGCGGCCTTGAAGTTCGCCCGCTCCGCCGGCGAGAAGAAGTCGACCGCGGCCGGCGGTTCGACCAGCACCGGCGGCACGGCGGCCTCGACCGGTGCAGCGTCCGCCACCTGCACGGGCTCCACCGGCGCGGGTTCCTCATTCGAAAGGGCCGGAGCGGCCGGGACCGTCACGTGCTCGCCGAGGTGCCGGGCGATCGCGGCGGCGGTCGGCTCGGCCAGCAGTACCGACACCGGCAGCCGCTGGCCGTACCGGCTGAGCAGCTCCGCCGAGGCGCGCACCATGGTGAACGAGGTCGCGCCCTGGTCCCACAGGTCCTGTTCGGCCTCGATGCTGTCCACACCGATCAGCTCGGCGAACAGCGCCGCCACGGCCTCGTTGCGCTGCTCGGCCACTGCACCGTCGTCAACCGGCGGTGCCGGCGCGGCGGGTGCGGCGTCGACGGGCGGCACGGCGTCGTCAACCGGCGCGACCGGTGGCGTCGACGCGGCCGCGTCCAGCGGCCACGGCAGCGCGTCCCGGTCCAGCTTGCCGTTCCGGGTGGCGGGGAAGGCCGGCAGGAACGCGACGAAGTTCGGCACCATGTACGCGGGCAGCGTTTCCGCGGCGTGCGCCCGCAGCTCCCGGATCGTCGGGGCCGGGTCGCCGGCCACGATGTACGCGACGACCTTCCGGTCCCCGGTGGCGTCGGGTCGGGCCAGCACGACCGCGTCCCGTACGCCCGGGTGCTGCTGGAGCCGGTGCTCGATCTCGCCCAGCTCGACCCGGAAGCCGCGGATCTTCACCTGGTGGTCGGCGCGGCCGAGGAAACAGATCGTGCCGTCCGGGAAGTACGACGCGCGGTCCCCGGTGCGGTACATCTTCTCGCCCGGTACCGCCGCGAACGGGTCGTCCGGGAACCGCTCGGCGGTGAGTTCCGGCTGGCCGCGGTAACCGAGGCTCAGGCAGTCGCCGGCGATGTACAGGTCGCCCTCGACCTCGACCGGGCACGGCTCCAGGTGCTCGTCGAGGATGTAGTAGCGCGAGTTGTCGATGGGCCAGCCGTACGGGATGCTCCGCCACTCCGGATCGACGTCCCCGACCGGGAAGTAGTTCGACCACACCGTCGCCTCGGTCGCGCCACCCAGGGATACGACCTCCACCTGCGGGAACGCTGCCCGCAGCGCGTCGGGCAGGGTCAGCGGGGT
Organism: uncultured Actinomycetota bacterium; assembly: GCA_963742715.1. Classification (GTDB taxonomy): domain Bacteria; phylum Actinomycetota; class Actinomycetes; order Mycobacteriales; family Micromonosporaceae; genus CAVUMR01. The sequence goes on from CAVUMR010000001.1 coordinate 995,493, forward strand.
GTAGTCGCCGGACAGGAACACCAGCCGCAGCGCGTCGGTCCCGGGCTCCCCCGGTCCGCTCGGCAGCAACGGGGCGAGCTGGTGCAGCGTGGTCGGCGCCGAGTTCCAGAACGTGACGCCCTCGTCCAGCAGTACCCGCACCAGCAGCTCGGGGTCGCGCTGCTGCGCCTCGTTCGCGACGTACAGCCCGGCACCCCGACCGAGCAGGCCGAGGATGTCGAACACGGACAGGTCGAAGCCGAGCGAGGTGACGCACAGCCCGAGGTCGTGCGGTCCGAAGTGGAACATCCGGTAGCACCAGTTGAGCAGGTTCAACACCGGCCGGTGGGCGACCGCGACGCACTTCGGCCGCCCGGTGCTGCCCGAGGTGAAGATGAAGTACGCGGTGTTGTCCGGCGTGGTCACCGGCTCCGGGTTGGTGTCGGCGCGGCTCTCCGCCTGTACCACCGGATCGGTGTCGATCTCGATGACGCGGACGCCGGGCGGCGCCGGCCAGCCGAGAGTGTCGGCGGTGGCCAGCAGCACCGGCGCGCCAGCGTCGGTGATCATGGTGGTGGCCCGCTCCCGCGGCAGCGACGGCTCGACCGGCACGTAGATGCCACCGGCCTTGAGCACGCCGAACACGGCGGCGATCATGTCCGGCCCGCGCCGGCTGGAGATCGCCACCGGCGTCTCCGGCCCGACCCCGGCATCCTTCAGACACCAGGCGATCCGATTCGCGTACCGGTTGAGAGCGTCGTAGGTCATCGAGCCGGCGGACCAGCACACCGCGGTCGCGTCCGGCCGCACCCGCGCCTGCTCCTCGAACAGCAGGTGCACCGGCCCCTCGGCGGGGAAGTCGACCCGGGTGGCGTTCCACTCGTAGATGATCTTGTGCCGCTCGGCCTCACTGAGCCGGCCCGGCCCGCCGGCACCGTCGCCGGAGGCAGCGACCGGCTGGTCGGGCCAGGCCGGTTCGTCCGCCAGCATCGGCGCCAACCGGCTCAGGTAGGCCGCGAACAGCTCGGACAGCTCGGGTTCGGGCAGGTCGTCGGAGACCGCGTCCCAGCCGATGTGCAGAGTGTCGCCGTCGGCCACGGTCACGTTGTCCAGGGACACGTCTGGCGTACAGGTCAAGGCGTCCGCGCTGGTCACGCCCGCTGGCAGCGGGTGATCGCAAAGATCGAGCACGCAGGTGTACACGACCGGGAAGGCGTACCGCCACGGATCGCGCTCCTTGCCGGCGAGCCGCCGCAGCTGACCGAGGCCGGCCACGGTGTCCGCGCGGGCGTCCGCGTCGAGGGTGCGCTGGTACTGCTCGGCCCGCTCGCGCAGCGACAGGTCTCCGGTGCCGCGGGCCAGCCAGGACAGTGCGGTCAGCTCGCCCGGGCGGTACCGCTCGGAGGCGTCCGACCAGCGCACCACCGCGGTGCTGAACTCGTCCGGGAACCGTTCGGCCAGGGTCTCGGTGAACGCGGCGAACAGCACCGAGTCGGGGGAGAGCCCCTGCGCGCGGGTCCAGTCGGCGAACCGGCGCCAGTGCGGCGCGGCATGCGCGACCCGTACCCGGCGGCGCTCCCCGGGCTCGGTTCCGGCCCGAGCACCCTCGGTGGTGGCGCCGACGCTGGTCGGGCCGCCTTCGGTGGACGCGCCGGCCGGTCCGGCGCCACGGTGCAGCCGCGGCCCCGGTGGCAGGTCGGTCAGCCGGTCGTGCCAGTACCGGACCGCGGCGGCCCGGTCGAGCTGGTCCTGGTCGGGCTCCACCGCTGGTTGGGTGGCCGCCGGTTGGGTGGCCGCTGGTTGTGCGGTCGGCTCGGTCGCCGCTACCGGGTCACCGGTGTACCGCCGGAGCAGCTCCCGGAACAGCAGCTGGATGCTGCGCGCGTCCAGCACGATCAGGTCGACGGCGAGGTGCACGGTCAGGCCGGCGCGGTCGCGTACCAGCCGCAGCTCGGCGTGCCGCCCGCGACCGAGCGGGAACGCCCGACCGGTCAGCTCGTCCCGGATCCGGCCGAGCGCGGCGTCCGGGTCGTCCAAGTCGGTCAGGTCGATCAGCGGGATGTGCCACCGGCTCGGCGCGGTGGGCCGTACCAGCCCGATGCCGTCCGGCGCGATCGTCGTACGCAGCGCGGGATGCTCGTCGACCAGCGACAGCCAGGCCGACTCCAGCCGCTCGACCGCCTGCTCGGGTGCATGCGCGCCGGCGGGCGATGGCAGCCGGAATGAGTGGTACATCTGGCAGCCGGTCCAACCGTCGGCGGGCGCGGCCGCGCGGCTGACGAAGTACGCCTGCTGCAGATCGTTCAGTGGCTGCGGTGCGGCCGGCCGCTCCTGCTCGGCGGCTTCCTCGGCGGCCGCGTGCAGCGCGTTGCAGAACCGCGCGAACGCGTTCTTGGGCCAGCCGGTCGGGAACAGGTCGGGCGCGACGTCCCAGTGCAGTCGCAGGTCACCGCCCTGCTCCCACATCTGGTGGTCGAGCGCCACGCCGGAGGTCTGGCTGACCGCGTACGACATCCGCTCGGCGAACCCGGTAGCGGGCGCGCGCAGGTCGAGCATGCTGGTGAACACCACCTGCGGGCCGGTGGCCGGCCGGATGCCGTCGCGCCGCAGCGCGCGCATCGCCTGTACGCCGGAGACTCCCGCATGGCTGAGGTCCTGCCACAGCCGCTCATGGGTCTGCCGGTACGCCGTCTCCCGGTCCAGTCCGGTCGACGGCTCGGCGACCGCGACGATGGTGGAGGTGAACGGACCGACCAGCGCGTCCGCGGTGGCCGGCAGCCGCATCCGCTCGCTGACCGTCAGGTTGAGCGAGAACCGGCCGTCGTCGCAGAGGCCGCCCAGCGCTTCGGCGAACAGCGTCAGCACCAGCGCGGTCGGCGACACCTCCCGGGACCGGGCGAGCGCCCGCAGCCGGGCCCACTCGTCCGCGGGCAGGCTCGCGTCCAGCGGAACCCGAGGCAGGTCCGCACCGCCGGCAGGGCCGGCCGTGGCCTCATCGCCGGCAGGGCCGGCCGTGGCCTCATCGCCGGGAGGGCCGGCCGCGTCCGGCGAGCCGACCTGTGGCCCGGGCGGCAGGTCACGCAGCCGATCGCGCCAGTAGTCGAGATCCGCGGTGTAGGCCGGGGTGCCGTGCCGGTCGCCGATGGCGAGGACGCAATCCCGTACCGACAGCTCCGGCTCGGCCAGCTCCGGCCCGTTACCGCTGTAGCACCGCCACCACTGGTCGAGCAGCAGGTTCAACCCGTGCCCGTCGGTGACCAGCGCGTCGATGCTCAGGTGCACCACGGCCGGACCGCCGGAACCCCGGGTGACCTCCACGGTGTACATCGGCCACTCGCCCGGCTCGTACCGCCGGTGCGACAGGCGCTCGCGTACCGCCTCGACCTGCGGCCGCAGCTCGTCGAACGTGTTCGCGTGGACCTCGTGTACCGGCATCGTCCAGGCGGGCGCGGTCGGCATGACACGCTGCCGGCCGTCCGGCTCGACCACGGTACGCAGCATGTCGTGGTGGTCGACCAGTCGCTGCCAGGCCGCGCGTACCCGATCCGGGTCCACCTCGGTGAGAGCGAACTCCCGGTACAGGTGACAGCCGACCGGGTCGAGCCCGGCCTGCTTGCCGACCAGGTACGCCTCCTGCAGCGGCAGCAGCCCGAACGGCTCGTGCCGACCGGCCGGATCGGGCGTGTTCGCCGAACCGGCCGGCCGCGCCGGACCCGCCCCGGTGGCGAGATCCGACGTGTCGGTCGCGAGCAACTGCTCGACCACCTTGTCGACGAGCACCTCGGTGGTACTCCCGTTGGCGAACCACTCCATCGGTACCGGTACGCCGAAGGAGCCCTCGATCTCCAGGGCCAGGCGTGCCGCCTGCATCGAGTCCAGCCCGTACCGGGCAAGCGGCGTGTCCGGCGCGAACTGCAGGTCGACCCGGGGCGAGTCGGCCAGTACCTCCGCGACTGTTGCCGTGACCTGCGCGGCCAGTGGCTGTGTCTCGATTTCCGGTGTGCTCGTCATCACGATCCTTGGTCGAGGAATGGCCCGGCCACGGGCGCGCGAACGCCCGGCCATGGTCGAGGGAGGTGTGGCCCCGGCGAGCGCGTGTGCCCGCCGCGTGGACCGGAACAGGGCGCGGTCAGTTGCGGGTGGCCCGGGAATCGAGGTAGGCGCTCAGCCGCGGCTCGTTGATCACGATGAACTCGCGGGCGTCTTCGATTCCGCCGACATCCCGGAACCGCTTCAGGAACTGACCGATCCGGGTACGGGTGGTCCCGACCATTCCGGACAGTTCTTCCTGGGTGATCCTCGCGTCGATTCGGATCTGGTGGGTGTCGCGCTTTCCGAGCTTGCGTCCCAGCCGCAGCAACGTCATGCCCAGGCACTGTTCGCAGTCGTCGGTGACCATGTCCCGGATGGTCTGCTCGTGCTCCTCCAGCCGGTGCGCGAGATACCGGAGGTACGGGCCGATCATGCCCTCGACGGTGAGCAGTTCCAGGAACGTCTGCGCCCGGATGACGGAGAGCACCGCGCCGTCCATCGCGACCGCGGATTCCGGCCGTCGCTGGTGCAGCAGCGCGGTTTCCCCGAACACGTCGCCGACGGTGTGGATGTCCAGCAGGCATTCCTTTCCGCTCCTGGACACCACGACCGTCTTGACCCGGCCGGCACGCACGACGTACACGTACCGGTTGTCGTCACCGTTGAGATAGATGTTGGTGTTCCGCTCGACCGTGATGGTCCGCTCCGGCACCACCCGTCGGGCCAGGGCTTCCATGACCTGGCGGTTGAACCCGTCCGGGGAGTCAACCCAGGTCGTGGGGCGCTCCAGCACCCGTGTCACACCACTCATCGCTCTTCGCCCCTTCTCGGTTCCTCGAGATCTACCGACTCGTACAGACCGGGGAGAACGCGACGTCGCGCATGGTCTCCTCGACGAACAGCTGGTTCCAGGTACCGCCGCCCTTCTCCGGGGCGATGCGGTCGCGCAGGTAGATGTCCCGTACCTCGTCGTCCATCCGTACGTGCATGTCGATGAGCGAGTAGTACGAGTTCGCCTCGCGCATGTGGATCAGCCAGTTGAGCCGGTCTGCCGGTCCGAACGCCTCCTCGTACAGGAAGCAGGAGGTCTGCCCGACCTGGCGCGAGTTGATCGACTCGGCCACCTCGCGGGCGAACATCCTGGCCTCGGCCCGGAACTTGTACTTGGCCTGCACGGTCCGGTGGATGATCACGCCGGAGTTGCCCGAGTGCAGCACCTTGTCCAGCGGCAACGTGGTCTGGTACTGCGCGGACGGGACCACGAACGCGTCGTCGCCATCGGCGACCTCGACGTCGTCCGGTACCGCCTCGGAGGTCCCGTACATGCCCCACGCCTGCGGGATCAGCGCGGTCTCGGAGATGCTGCCGTCGACGAACAGCGGCGCCCAGTCGGTACCGTCGCTCGCGCCGTACCGCTTCATCAGGTCGCGCAGTCCGCTGTCGGAGTACGGCAGGTCGCGGAGCAGCTCGTACTTGTCGAGCGAGCGCAGGTTGTACATCAGGTGCACGCGGTCCCTGGTGCCGAACGACTCCTCGTACACCAGTACCGAGGCGACGTCGCTGTACCGCGAGTTGACGTACTCGGCGTAGTCGAGGGCGAACCTGCGACCCTCGCCGCCGTACTCGGCGCGGAGCTGGCCGACCCGGTCGACCACGGTTCCGGCGGTCGCCGAGTTCAGCAGCCGGTCGGCCGGAATGTTCGTCTGCTCGGATGCGAGCTGTACCATTTCTCCTCCTCAATCGTGCTTCTCAAAAGCGTTGACGCCGCATTCCACAAAGGACTGTCAGGCGGCCAGTTCGGCGAGCTTTCCGGTGAGCAGTTCGGCCGCGCCGGTCATCAGCCGTTCGGCGATGTCGTCGGCGTTGCGGCGGCGCCAGTCCTCCAACTCGGTTCCTTTCACGAACCGGTTGAACGCGCCGATCGCCGGCCCGGAATGGACCTGGTAGTTGACCCGGTTCCCCGGCTCGCCGGTGATCGCCGCCCGTACGGTCCAGGCGAAGTACCAGCGGAAGACGAGCGCCATCTTGTGCTTCGGGTTCGCCTCGGCCTTGATGACGTCGCGTTCCCGGTTCTGGGCGAGGAAGTACTCCCGCGTCTCCGCCCACACCTGGTCGAAGGAGCGGCCGAAGTAGCCGGTCTCGATGCTCTCCCGGGTGGCCGGATCGATGCTGTCCAGGCTGTCGTGCTGCCGGTACAGCTGATAGAGCTTCTCGGCCCGGGCGGCGAACAGGGTTCCCTTGCGTACCACCTGCACCCGTGCGCCCATCTCGAACATGTCCCCGGCCGGCGCGTACCCGGTGTCCTGCACGTCGAGGCTGGCCAGCAGTTCCTTGACCGCGTCGGAGGTACCGGCCTGGGTCGAGCACTGGTTCACCGAGCCGGTGACCACGAAGTCGGCGCCGAGCACGAACGCGGCCGCGACCGCTTCCGGGGAGCCGATGCCGCCGGCCGCGCCGATCCTGATCCGCGGCCGGTCCGGGTACCGCTCGGACAGCTCGTCCCGCAGCCGCAGGATCGTCGGCAGCAGCGTGAGGGCGACGCCGGAGTCGGTGTGCCCGCCGGAGTCGGACTCCACGCAGAGGTCCGCGGCGACCGGCAGCTCGCGGGCCACGTCGGCTTCGGCGGCGGTCAGCTGACCGGCCTCGACCAGTTGGCGGAGCAGCTTGTCCGTCGGCGGGGTCACGAAGGCGCTGGCCACCTCGGGCCGGGACACCTTCGCCAGCACCCGCCGCGGCGCCACCGGCCGGCCGCCGTCCCGGTGCGCACCGGTGAACCGGAACCGCACCAGCGCGGGGCTGACCTGCGGAAACGCGGCCGCTTCGACGAACCGCACATCGTGCTCGAGGTACAGCGAGACGATGTCCTGCTCGCGCTGCGGGTCCTCCATCGTGTGCAGCAGGTTCATGCCGAACCGGCCGTGCGGCCCGAGCCGCCCGCGCAGTTCGACCAGGGCGGCGTTGATGTCCGCGAGGCTCAGGCCACCGGCTCCGAAGAAGCCCAGCAGTCCGGCCCGGCCGAGTCGTACCACCAGATCGGTGGAGGCGACGCCGCGGAACATCGCGCCGGCCAGGTACGCGTACTTGAGCCCGTAGTCCCGCCGGAACTCCGCCGAGCCGAGCCGGTCGGCCGTGATCGGCGCGACCGCACGCTCCGGCGCCGGGCGTACCCGGGGAGCCGGGACGGCAGGCTTGCTGGGCGCCGCGGCTCGGCTGGTTTCCGCGGGTCGGCTGGTTTCCGCGGGTCGGCTGGTTTCCGCGGGTCGGCTGGTTTCCGCGGGTCGGCTTGTTTCCGCGGGTCGGCTGGGCGCCAGCGCGACCGCCGACCCCGCGCGGCCGTTGCGCGACCCGCCGTTGGCGGACGCGACCGCGGTGGGACGTGCCCCGGACACCGCCGCCGCCGGCGCCGTTGTCGCTGCCGTCGCCGGCGCCGTTGCCGCGGGCGCCTCGGGCTCCGCCTCGACCATCGACCGCCACAGCCCGGCGAGCACCCGGCCCGGACCGACCTCGTGTACCTCCCGGACTCCCGCCCGGTGCAGGAAACGCATGCTGTCCAGCCACCGCACCGGGCTGCAGATCTGCCGCATGAGCAGGTCGGCGACCTCGTCGTCCCGGTACGGACGGGCGGTCACGTTCGCCACCACCGGAATCCGGGGCGGCGCGAACGAGCAGGCCCGCACGGTACGGGCGAACTCGTCGGCGGCTGCCCGCATGTACCGGGAGTGGAACGCGGCACTGACCCGCAGCGGTACGCACCGGCCGGTGCCGGCGCTCCGTACCGCCTTGCCGAGCTGGTTGATCGACTCGACCGGACCGGACACCACCACCTGGGTCGGCGCGTTCAGGTTCGCGATGTCGAGGTCCCCGCCGGCCTCGGCGAGCAGCGCTTCCACCCGTTCCAGCGGCAGTCCCACCAGGGCGGCCATGCCACCGCCGGACGCCTGTCCCATCAGCTCCCCGCGCCGGGCGACCAGCCGCAGGCCGGTCTCGAAGTCGATACAGCCGGCCGCGAACAGCGCCACGTACTCACCGAGGCTGTGTCCGGCGACGTACTCCGGCTCGTCCGCGCCGTCGGCCCGGCGGGCCAGCGCGCCGAGCGCGCCGACGGTGAACAGGGCGGGCTGCGCGTACTCGGTCTGCTGCAGTCGTTTCGCGTCGTCGCCGAGGCACAGCTCGCGCAGCGAGTAGCCGAGCACCTGATCGGCCGTCGCCACCTGTTCCGGGAAACGGCTGAACAGCTCGGCTCCCATACCCTGCTGCTGGGAGCCCTGACCAGGGAAGATCCAAGCCGACATGGCGTCCTTCTCGAGGCAGGCGGGGGCGGACGCGGCCCCGCCGGTCAGCGGGGCGCGTCGTACGCCCGGGAAAGGGTCAGAAACCGACCGCGGTCGGCTGCAGCGGGATCATCGGGGTGTCGATCAGGGCCCCGTCGACGAAGCAGCGGGCCCAGCCGCCGCCACCCTTGTGCGCGTTGATCCACGGCTTGGCGAGAATCTCGCGCAGCTCGGCGTCTTCGGACGCCAGCCGCTGCAGCTTCTGGTAGTCGGCCAGCGAGCGGAAGTGGATGAGCCAGTGGATGCGGTCCTGGATGCCGAACGTCTGCTCGTACAGGTACACGCTCACCGAACCGCGCAGCACCTCGTTCACCCGGTTCGCCCACTCGTACCCGAAGTAGCGGGCCTCGTTGCGGAACTCGTACTTGGCCTGGCCGGTACGGATGACCAGCAGTCCGGCATTGCCGGTGTGCAGCAGCTCGTTGCCGGGCACCTTGGTCTGGTTGTACGCCGGCGGTACGAACGTGTCGTCGTCGTCGTGCTCGTCGTGGCCGTCGTCGTCGCCGACGCCGTGCTGCGGCACGTACACCGTCTCGGAGAAGGTGCCCTCGGTGAACATCCGCTCCCAGTTGCCGCCACCGGACTTGTCCAGCCGGTCGGCTTCGGTGATGTCGATGTACCGGTCGTCGTGGTCGGCCATGTGCAGCAGCGCCCGGTAGTCGTTCGGCTGCTTGAGGTGGATCAGGCAGTGGATGCGGTCGAGCTGGCCGAGCACCTCTTCGTACACGCAGGTGGTGGCCGTACCGGGCAATTGCGCGTTGATGTGCCCGATCAGCTCACCGATGAACTGCCGGCCCTCGGTCCGGAACTCGTGCCGGATCTGGCCGGTGCGGTGGATGATGAGCCCCGCGGTGGCGGAGTTCAGCGCCTCGCCGCCATCAGCGCTGCCCACGGTCGCGAGGTCAGCTATGGCTTCCTGTGTCATCGTGTCCGTCACGGAACCGACACCCCAATCTCGTTCAGCAAATGGACGAGCAGTTCAGGTCTTCGGGGGTTTGGCCAGGTACTACCGGAGCCGTCAGGGCTGATCCGGCGCAGTTGTCGCGTTCGTGCCACTGCGTCGTCAGGACACCTGGTTCCGGACACCCAGCTCCCGCCCTACCTGAGGTGACGTTAGGTGACGCTTCGGGGCGGTTCTGTGCAAAAGTGAGCAACCGCGGCGGTGCTCTTTGCGATCCGAGTCACGCCCGCATCGGCGGTCCAGCTCACCCCGGGAGCGGCGTCGCAGGTCACGCCGGGATCGGCGCCGCAGGTCACGCCGGGGATCAGCGCCCGGCAGCGATCCGGGTCACGCCGGTTGGGTAAGCACCACGCACGCGTTGAAGCCGCCGAAACCGAAGCTGTTGGACAGCGCCACCCGGATTCCGGCCGGCTCCGCGGCACCGCCGACAAGCCGGCACTCGGCGTCGATCGGCGTCGCGACCTGCGGGTTCGGATGGACGAACTTCTCCCGCAGCTGGACGACGGAGGCCACCGCCTCGACCACCCCGGCGGCGGTGAGGCAGTGCCCGGTCAGCGCCTTGGTCGCGTTCACCCACGGCCGGGAGTACGCCGGGCCGAGCACCTGCCGCAGCGCGGCCAGCTCGGTGCGGTCACCGACCGTTGAACCGGTGCCGTGCGTGTTGACGTAGTCCACCTCGGCCGGGTCGAGTCCGGCCCGGGCCAGCGCGGTGGTCATCACCGCCACCTCGCCGTCCACGTTCGGATCGGACAGGCTGTTGCCGTCCAGCTTCTGCGCGTACCCGGCCAGCGTCGCCTGCGCGGTGACGCCCCGCCCGGCCGCCGAGGCGGCGGACTCCAGCACCAGGGCGGCCGCCGCCTGGCCCGGCACGAAACCGGCGTGGCCGGTGTCGAAAGGACCCGTCGATGGCGTACCGGAGGCCATAGCGCCCAGATTCGTGAACGCCTGTTGCTCCACTGTGGACAGTTCGGACAGCGCGCCCACCACCAGGCAGGCGTCCGCGGCTCCACACTCGACCAGTCGAGCGCCCGCGATGATCGCGGCGGTACCGCTGGCCGAAGCGGCGCCCACCAGTTGCCCCTCGCCGGTGATGCCGAGCACCTGGCTGATCGTGCCGAGGTGGTCGGTGTCCTGGTACTGCAGCGCGAACCGTGGTGGTACCAGCCCGCCGGTGGCGGCCCGGCCGGCGACCGTCTCGTAGTTGTGGCCGTTGAGGTTGTGCCCGCCCACCACCAGCGCGATCCGCTCCGGCGGCGGCGTGCCGTCGGCCAGCCGGGCGTCCTGCCAGGCTTCGATCGCGGCGACCAGTGCGGCCCGGACCGGCAGTGGCGAGCGGTGTGCCGCACGGCGGGCCGCGGTCGCCAGCCCGGCCGGTACGCCGAGGTCGGCCAGTACACCGGCCAGGTCCAGCGGCGGCAGTTCGGCGGCGAGCCGGTCCGGCTCCTCCGGCCGAGCCACCCGGGAGATCCCGGTTCGACCGGCCCGCAGCGCGGCGGTGAATGCCGGTACGTCCCAGCCGAGCGCGCTGACCACGCCCAGGCCGGTCACCACCACCGGCGGTCCAGCCCGGTCGCGCCGCTCTGCCGCCGGGCGCGGCCCGGTCACTGGTACTTGTCCAGCAGTGCGACCAGGCTGCCGATGTCCACCACCTGGTGGAACTCGGTCACCGGCACGTTCACGCCGAGATCCTCCATCGCCATCGTGACGATGTCGGCCCGGTCCACGCTGTTGCAGCCCAGCTCGGTCAGCGACCGGTCCGGGGTTATCTCGGCCGGATCGAGATCCGGTACGACCGCGACCACGTTGGTCTTGACCGCGGCGAAGACGTCCTCGTTCATCGTTCGCTTCCTCTCTCCAGAGCGGTGCCCAGCCTTCAGGGCCTGCTCAGCGCCAGCCGTACTTGCGGTGGTAGTCCTCCACCCCGGTCAGTACGAGCATTTCCTTGCGGTCGGAGATCCGGTCCGGCAGCGCGTCCCACCAGCCCGTTTCGACCGTGCGGTCCCGCGCCGGTACCAGGCAGCGCAGGTTGCGCGGCAGCACGTCGGCGTACTCCTCGAAGCTCAGTTGGGTACGCGAGCGCAGCCGCTCGCCGATGCGCAGGTCCGCCAGCGCGGCGGTCGAGGCGTCGTCGATCACGCCGCTGAAGAACTCCGAGGAGCAGCCGGACCCGTACGAGAACATGCCCACCCGGGTCGGTCCGGAGCGTGTCGCGTTGTCGATGATGCTGGCCAGCGCGAGATAGACCGAGCCGGAGCACAGGTTGCCGACCTGGCTCGGGTACACCAGGGACGGGCCGACCCGCCGGGCGAAGTCCTCCTCCATGACGGTCGCGGTCGCCGCCGCACCGGCCTGTTCGCGCATCATCCTCCGGTGCCCGGCCTTGACCAGCCCGGCGAACGGGGTGTGCATGGCCAGGTAGTCGAAGGTGGTGGCGAAGTCGGCGTCGACCACCCGGCTGGAGTAGTCGGCGAAGCTGCCGGACATGCAGTCGAGGTAGGCGAACAGCGACCGGTCGACGTCCGCGATGTCGAACTCCGGGGTCGGCCGGGCCGAGTCGAGCGTCTCGTAGCTGTACGTGCCGAACGCCCCGAAGTCGAGCGCCATCACCCGCGGGTCGTCGCCGAGGAGTACGGCGGCCGCACCGAATCCGATGGTCGGCTCGGCGTACTCCGCGTGCTCGTCCACCAGCGCGACGTCGGTGGCGATGACCAGCGCCTTCGCACCGGGCGACATGCCGGAGGCGAGGTACCCGACCGCCATCTGCAGCGCGCCGGTAGCGGCGTAGCAGGCCTGCTTGACCTCGAGCAGCCGGCAGTTGCGGCTCAGCCCCAGGTGCTCGTGGACGTAGGACGCGACCGACTTGGTGAAGTCGACGCCGGACTCGGTCGAGGTGACCAGCATCTCGATCCGGTCCCGCTCGTCCGGGTCCAGCCGGTCCAGCAGCGGCTTGGCGGCGTTCACCGCGTTGGTGACCGGATCCTCGAACGGCAGCCCGACCGAGCGGTCGGTCATGACCAGGTTCTCCAGCCGGTCCGGATCCAGGCCGCGGTCGCTCGAACAGCACCGGCACCTGGATGCTCGCCAGCCCGCAGTACACGTTGAGCGCTTCGATGCCGACGGCCGGACAGCCGGCGTCAGTTGTGGGGGCGGTCACGCGCGGCTCCTCTCGTACAGGAAATCGATCAGGTCTTCGATGCACGGGATGCCGCTGAAGCTGGACATCGGCTCGTCCACCCCGAAGCGGTCCATCAGCGAGACGACGATCTCCACCCGGTCCACCGAGTCGGCGCCGAGGTCCTTGAGGTGCTTGTCGCCACGGATCTCGCTGGCGTCCACCGCGGGCAGTACGGTGCCGATGACCTCGCGTACCAGCTGGCCGGCCCCGGCGCGGTCCACCGGGGCGGTCACCGCGCACCGACCCGGGTGCGAACCGTGCAGATCGCGATGGGTCGGCCGGTGTCCCGGTCCGCGACCCTCACATCGATCACCTCTTCCGCTGGATCGTCGATGCTCCGCCGCGCGGTGGCGTTGGCGACGAACACCGAGTCGAGGTCGGCGTTGGCCAGGTAGCAGAGCTTGTGGTCGAGCACGGTGCGGCGGAGGAACTCGCCGGTGTTGCGGCCGAGCCGCCGCCAGACGGCAGCAGCACCTTGTCCACGATCGAGAAGTAGGACGCGAAGTAGAGCAGCCCGACCCCGTTCACATCGCGGGTGACGTCGATCGGGTAGTCCATCCGCAGGTCGTCGCAGACCACCTCGTACCGGTCGTCGGCCGGGTCGTGGAAGGTGCCGCTCTTGCGGGCGGCGCCGTAGACCAGCCGCGGCGAGTACTTCTCCGGCAGCTTCGGCAGGTGCTCGGATACGAAGCCGACCGGGGACGCCTTGACCAGCCCCTCGTTGCTGCCCTCGGTGCTGCGGCTGACCCAGCGGTTGAAGTTCTCCACGTACAGGCAGTCCGGCCGGGGCCGGTCGTAGAACTCCTCCGGATCGAGCGTCTCCGACACCGGTCCCGCGTCGCCGGCCGCGCCAGCTGTGCTTGTGCCTCCGGCTGTGCTTGTGCCTCCGGCGGGCGACAGCCGGTGCAGGGTCAGGATCGACTCGCTGCCGAAGTCGAACGACCTGGACACCACGTCGATCCGGTCGCCGAAGGTCAACCGGCCCGGGTGCAGCGCCTCGCTGCCCTTCACGTGGAAGTAGTAGAAGGCCAGGTACGTCGGGGCGCCGGCGGCGGTACGCGCGCTGAACGCGTTGGCACCGCACAGCACGCTGACGGTCTCCCAGGTCCAGTCGCCCACCTGGCCGAGCAGCAGCGAGGTGGAGCCGCACATGCCCGGCGCGATCGTCACGGTGCGGCGCACCGTGCCGTCGCCGAGGTAGCCGACATCCGGCCGGACCAGCTCCAGGAGCGCCTCGGGACTCAGGTCCTGGTGCGCCGAATCGATGGGCGCCCGATCGACCAGCGCGAGGTCAATTTCAGTCATTTGGTCCGACCCTCCTTCTCCTGCTGGTCGAGGAACTCCAGCAGCGTGGCGTTGAACTCGTCAGGACTGGTCAGGTACGGGAAGTGGCCGCCTTCGGTCAGCTCCGTGTACCGGGCGTGCGGAATCGCGCCGTGCAGCAGGTGGGCGGTCTTCTGCGGAATGATCGAGTCGTACCGCCCGTGCAGTACCAGCGTGTTCGGCTCGATCTCGGGCAGCCGGGCCAACAGGTCCGGGTTGCCGGCGAACTCGTCCAGGTAGCGCAGCCCGGTACGCGGATCCATGCTTTCGCAGCGCAGCAGGATCTGTTCCAGGTAGTCGCGCTCGTCCCGCAGCCGCTCCGAGCCGGTACTGCGGATGACGTGGTCGAAGTCCTCCTTGGCGACCAGCGCCAGTCGGCTGATCTCACCGATCCGGTTCCCGATCTTGTACGAGCTGCAGACCAGCGTCAGCGAGGTGGTCTCGGCCGGGTACCGCAGCGCGAACGCCTGCGCGGTGAGCCCGCCGAACGAGGTGCCGAGCACGTGTACCCGGTCCCCCGCACCGACCTGCCGGAGCGCCGCCATGGCCTGCTCGGCGATCCCGTTGAGGGTGATGTCGTCCGCCGCGGTGGTACCGCCGACGCCCGGGTGGTGTACGGCGATCAGCCGGTACCGGTCGGTCAGCCCCTGGAACTGCCGGGCGAAGACCCCCGCGCCGATGTTGAACGGGTGCATCAGCAGTACCGCCGGGCCACTGCCCGCGACGAACACCTCGGCCTCGCCGCCGGGCACCGTCAGCAACCGGTGCTCCACCCCGGAGTGGTGCTCGGCCAGGATGCCCAGAATCGGGCTGTCGGTGCTGGTCGGGGTGCCAGTGCTGGTCATGGGTGCAGCCGACTGCCGCTGCACGCTGCCGACCTGCCGGTACGCCGGCGGGCCGCTGCTGTCCCCGGACGACGTCAGGTCGGGAATCTCGGTACCCGCGCGGAACAGGTCGGCGAGCCGGCTGGTGAGCCGCTCGACGTCCGGCTCGGGCAGGCCCACCGGTACGGCGAGCCGGACCAGCCGGCTGTCCCGCGCACCGGTCAGGTGCGGCGCACCCCGGACTCCGGTGTCCCGGTACATCCAGGCCAGGAACGAGGCGACCGGCTCGCGCAGTCCACGGAACTCGGGTACCTGCTCGAGGTCGACCACCACGCAGTGCCCGGTGACCGGGCTGACCACCGGCGCACCGGCCTCGACCAGCGCCTCCCGCAGCCGGGTCACGGCCCGCATCCGGGCCTGTACGCCGGCGGTCACCCGCGACCGGTCGTCCAGGGCGGCGCGGATCAGCCGGCGGCCGGCGAGGTTGACCTCCGGTCCGCGCATCGCGGTCCGCTCGGCCAGCAGCTGCCCGACTGCGGGATCGTTGGTGAGCACCAGACCGCCGAAGTCCAGCCCGAAGTCCTTGGACAGGCTGATCGTCGCGCTGTCGGCCAGGCTCAGCAGCTCCCGGACGACCGTCCACACGTCCGCGTCCGCGTAACCGGACCCGGCCGCGATGATCTGGTACGCGTTCTCCACGATCCGCGTCGCGTCGAGTACCAGCGGTATGTCGTACTCCCTGGTCAGCTCGCGTACCGCCCGCAGGTTCGCGAGCGAGATGGCGCGGCCGCAGCGGGAGTTGGTGCTGGTCTCCACGCAGACGAACGCGATCTGGTCGGCCTTGCCGGCCAACTGCCCGCGCAGCTCGTCCAGGTCGAGATCGGCCCAGTCACCAGCGGCCGTGCCGGTGCCGGCCAGTTGTACCGGCGTGAAGCCGGCCTCGACCAGGTTGGTCGGCCAGGTGAAGAACGCGTTGTTGTGCAGTACCAGTGGCTTGCGGTTCGGCCAGGCACGGCACAGCAGCGCCTCGGCCGCCCGCCCCGAGGTGGTCGGGATGACCGTGTCGAACGGCAGGGTGTCCTGCCCGGCCACGTCATCGCTCGGCCCGCCGTCGGTCCGCCGGTCGGCGGTCAGTACCTCGTTGAGCGCGGCCAGCTCGTGCCGGACGTAGGGCGCACCCAGCTCGGCCCACGAATCGGTGAGCAGGTCGAAGTCGACCTTCCCGGTCGGGATGGCCAGCGCGTTGTTGCCGTACTCGGCCAGCACCCGCTCCCGCGCGGTGAGCGTCTCCGGCTGCCCGGCCGGCGCGGGCAGCGTGGGTGCGACGGCCGGCGCTGCGGCCGGCGTGGTCGCCGCGGCCGGGGTCGGCGCTGCTGGCTTGGCCACGGCCGGCTTGGGCGCGGCGGCCGGCGCGGGCTGCTTTGTTGCGGCGGCCGGCTTGGGCGCGGCGGGCGCGGCCGGGGTCGGCGCGGACGCGTCGGCCGCCGGTGCGGACTCGTCGGCCTGCCCGCTGTGCGCCACCGGGCTCGCGATCATCAGGATGATGTCCGAGATCCGGGCCTGCGGCTCGTCGGCCGGCTGGCACAGGTAGATCGGCAGGTTGGTCGGCCGGAACTTGTTCTTGAACCGGAAGTTGCCCTCACCGGTGAACACGTTGACCGACTTGAGCTCCTCGATCGCCGCGGTCTCCTCGGCCGAGGCGTGCTCGGAGTCGCCGACCGTCGCGCCGAAGCTCGCGCCGAAGCTGAACATGGTCCGGCCCTCGTCCCGGAGCGCCTCGATGATCGCGACGATCGCGGTCTCCAGGCCGCCGGTGGCCATCCCCTTCGGGTAGAACTCCAGGTCCAGCAGGTACCCGTCCAGCGCCGGCATCTCGGTGACGATCACCGCGTTCGCCAGCGTCTCGTCGAGGTACGTCAGGAACATCCGGTGCCGTGGCGCCAGCAGTCCCTGCGCGATCTCGGCACGTACCCGGGCCACGTACGGGTTGACCATCTTCTTGGCCGCGGCCCACTGGTCGATCAGCTCGGCGATCTGCTGGTCGACGGCCGGATCGGAGCCGACCTGGTACTCGACTGTCCGGGCGGTACCGGCGCGGGAGAACTTCTGCAGGAACCAGCGCAGCCGGCGCATCTGGGTACCGGCAAGCGTGAAGTCCTTCAGCGACTCGATGCGCTGCAACGCACCGAACGGTGTCGAGCTGAACGGCCGGCCGTCGACCTCGTCCAGATCGGTGAGAGACAGCAGCGCGGGCTGCAGCCCGGCCTGCCGCGCGTACTCGACGTACTCGCCGACCAGCTCGGTGAAGTAGTCGTCCGGCCCGACATAGGTCCAGGTGAAGATCACGTTGTGCCGGCGGGAGAAGTTGAAGTACCCGCCGCGGGCCGAGCCGAGGAACACGAACGGCGCGATGTCGCGGCCGGGCAGTCCGCCTTCCCGGGCGTGTACCCGGTCCAACTCCGCGACGGTCGCCGCGATCGACTCGTGGTTGTCGAGGTCTCGCCGGTGTACGACGACCGGCTGCCCGTCGTCGAAGGCGGTCGGCGGCGCGACGGTGCTGGCGTCGGCGACCTCGGTGTCGCGCAGTTGCGCCGCGGTCAGGCCGCGCTCGGTCGCCAGGTGGTCGGCCAGCTCGGCGAACGTGGGCTGGTCGAACAGCAGCGTCTTGCGCAGCGCGCCCACCTGGTGCTCCAGGCTGTTGACGACCTTGAGCATGTCGAACGAGCTGAGCCCGTTGTCCGCGAACGTCGCCGACTGGTCCAATGCACGGCCGAGCAGCGACGACACGGTCTCGGTCAACGCGCCGGCCAGATCGCCGTCCTGGTCACCGGCCGGCTCGGCGGCCGGCTGAACGGGCGCGGCCGGCTGAGCCGCGACCGGCGCCGCTGCCGCGACCGAGCTGGCGGCGGTCGCGATCGCGCCGGACAGCAACGCCACGGTGTCGTGGTCGTAGAGGTCGACCGCCTTGAGGTCGAGGCCGTAGATGTCGTTCAGCTCGCGGGCCAGGTCCATCCGGAAGATCGAGTCCAGGCCGAGCTCGGCGAACGGCCGGTCGGCCGGGATCTCGCCGGCCGGGATACCGAGTACCTCGGACAGCCGGGCGCGGACCACGTCCGCCACCTCGTCCGCCCCGGCGGCCGGCTGCGCCAGCTCCATCGGTACCCCACCGGCATCCGCGCTGGGTGCGGCCGGTGCGGTCGGTGCGGGCTCGGGCGGTGCGATCGCCGTGGCCGCAGCCGGGGTCGACGGTGCCGCCGCGACCGGCGCTGGCTCAGCCTGTGGCGCGGGCACAGCCTTTGGCGCGGGCACAGCCTTTGGCGCGGGCTCAGCCATTGGTGCGCGCTCAGTAGCCGGCGCGGGCTGGACAACCGGCTTGCCGGCGGTGGGCGCCAGCCGGACCGCTGGTCCCGGTCGCCGCGTCGGCGCACGGCGGCCAGGAGCGCTCTGCGTATGCAACGTGGCCTCCTTGATTGCGGTGTCAACGGGCGTGCTCGCCGGTTCAGCGGGCCTGCTCGCGGGGGCGGCGGGCGCTTTCTCGGCCCGCCGGTCGGGGCTGTCGAACCAGTACGTGGTCGGGTCGAACGGGAAGCTCGGCAGCGGCAGCCGGCCGGGCGGGTACGACCAGCGCGCCGTCCAGTCGACGACGGCACCGCCAACCCAGGCTTCGGCCAGCGCCTCGGCCGGCTGATCGGGATCCGCACCCGGCGCGGTGTCGCGCCGCTCGGGCGCGGTGCCCCGGTACAGGCCCGGTGCCGGGCGACCCTCGGCCGCCGCGCGCAGCGCCTCGACCAGCTCGGGAACCGTGGACGCGACCACGGCCAGCCGCTCGCGCAGCTGCTCGCGGCCGGTCTGCAGCGTGTACGCCACCCGGTCCAGGTCCGCCCGCTCGTCCAGGGCGTCGGCCAACCGGTCGGCATAACCATTCAGAGCCTCGGGGGTACGCGCGGACAGCGGTACGACCTGCGCCTGTGCCCGCTCGCGTACCGGCCGGTCCGGCTGCTGGTACGACTCGAGCACCACGTGCGCGTTCGAGCCCCCGAAGCCGAACGAGCTGACGCCGGCACGGCGTACCGGCCGCCCGTCCTCGTCCAGCGCCGGCTCCCACGGCTGCCGCTCGGTGGCCAGCCGGAACGGGGTGCCGTCCAACCGCAGGTACGGGTTGGCCTGGTGGAAGTGCAGGTTCGCGGGCAGCTCCCGGTGCCGCATCGCCAGCAGTACCTTCAGCACCCCGGCGATCCCGGCGGCCGCTTCGAGATGGCCGATGCTGGTCTTCACCGCGCCGACCGTGATGTGCGGCCGGTCCGGTGCCGGCAGGTCCCAGTCGTCGTACAACCGGGCGAACGCCTTCTTCATCCCCTCGATCTCGACCGGATCGCCGAGCGAGGTGCCGGTGCCGTGCGCCTCCAGGTACGTGACGCTGGCCGGGTCCACTCCCGCGGCCCGGTACGCCTGCACCAGTACGTCGGCCTGCGCCTCCGGGTTGGGCGCGGTCAACGAGGTGGACCGCCCGCAGTGGTTGACCGCGCTGCCCTTGAGTACGCCGTAGATGTGGTCGCCGTCGGCGACCGCGCGGTCCAGCGGCTTGAGCAGCACCGCGCCCACGCCTTCGCCCCGGACGTACCCGTCGGCGGAGGCGTCGAAGGTCTTGCACCGACCGTCCGGGCTGAGCATGCCGGACTTGGTGAACGCCTCGAACAGGCCGGGACTCGCGATTACGTTCACGCCGCCGGCGATGGCCAGCTCGCACTCCCCGGTGAGGATCGAGCGGGCGGCCCGGTGCATGGCCACCAGCGCGCTGGAGCACGCCGTGTCCACCGCCTCGCTCGGCCCGCGCAGGTCGAGCAGGTGGGACACCCGGTTGGCCAGTACCGCGTGGGACACCCCGGTGGCCTGGTGCGCCTGTACCGGCATGCCGCTGCGGGTCATCAGGTCCAGGTAGTCGTTGGTCGAGACCCCGGCGAACAGCCCGGTGGTCGTACCGGCCAGTGACGACGGCCGGTACCCGGCGTCCTCCATGACCCGCCATACCGCCTGCAGGAACAGCCGCTGCTGCGGATCCATCAGTGCGGCCTCCCGCGGCGAGGTCCCGAACAGTGGCGCGTCGAACGCCGCCACCCCGTCCAGGAACCCACCGCGCAACTCGCGCGTCTCGGGGGCCGCCAGCAGCTCGGTGCGGTCCTCGGGTACCGGCCGGACTAGGTCGGTACCGGCGGTCAGGTGCTGCCAGAACTCGTTCAGATCGGCCGATCCGGGCAGTACGCCGGAGATCCCGATGATCGCCACCTCACGGCGCGCGGTCGGGGTGGACACCGGCTCGTCCACGACCGGGCGCTCCTCGGCGACCGGTTTGGATGCCCGGCGCTCCTCGACCACGGCGGCCGGCCGCTCCTCGACCGCCACCGCGGCCGGTTCCTCGACCGGTGCGGCCGGTGCTGCGGGCTTGTTGTCGGCCGGTTCTGCCGGCTCGCTGTGCCGGGCCGCGATCGCGGCCGGCTCGTTCGCCAGCAGGTAGCCGGTCAGGTCGGCCAGGGTCGGGCACTCGAACAGCACGGTCGGCAGCAGGTCCAGGTCGTACCGCTCGTTCAGCTTGTTGACCAGCTCGGTCAGCGAGATCGAGTCGAAGCCCAGCTCCATCAGGTCGGCGTGGAGGTCCACATCGGACGGTTCGACCATCAGGAACCCGCAGGACAGGCCCTGCAACTCGCGCTCGACCGCCGGCGCGAGCTCCGCCGACCCGGCGCCAGCCGCCTCCGCCGCTTCCGCCGGCGTGCCGGCGGTCGTCGGTGCGGTCACCAACGCCGCGGCGACCGCGGACGACGCACTGTCCACAGGACAATCCACAGGCTGGCTCTCGACCGCCGGGCGCGCCACCGGGCTCTCAGCCGCCGGGCTTGCCGGGCTCGACGCCACAGGGCTCTCGACCACAGGGCTCTCGACCACCATGAACGAGCTGTCCGAACCGGTGAGTCCATGCTGGAACGCGGTCAGGCCGTGCTCGGTGGACAACGGCACCATGTTCCAGCGCCGGGCGAACAGTTCCTCGGTCGCGGCGTCCACCACCATCCCGCCGTCCCGCCACAGCGGCCAGCCGATCGACACGGTGCGTCCGTGCCGGTCGCCGCCGATCCGGAGCCGTTCGCGCAGCTCGGCGAAGGAATTCAGGAACGCGTTGGCGTACGCGTAGTCGACCTGTCCGAGGTTGCCGGTCTCCCCGACGACCGAGGAGAACAGCACGAAGAAGTCGAGTTCGTCGTCCCGGGTCGCCTCGTCCAGGGCTACGGTGCCGGCCACCTTCGGCCGCAGTACCTCGACCAGCTCGGCGCGGCTCTTCTGCACCGCCCGGCGGTCGTGGTGTACGCCGGCCGCGTGGATGACGCCGTGCAGCGCGCCGTACCGCTCCCGGATGCCGGCCACCAGTTGCTGTGCCGCGGCAGCGTCGGCGATGTCGGCCTGCTCGTACCGCAGCTCGGTTCCGGTGTCCGCCAGCGACTGCCGCACCTCGGCGAGCCGGTCGCCATCGGGAGCCGACCGTCCGGCCAGCACGATCGCGGCGGCATTCCGCTCGGCCAGGTACCGGGCGAACGTCAACCCGAGCGCCCCGGCGCCACCGGTGATGAGGTACACGCCGCCGGTACGCAGCGGAGACTCCAGGCCGGGCCCGTCGATCGGGGTGAACTCGTCCAACGCCTTCCGCCACCGGGCACCACCGCGGTACATGACCTCAGCGGCGCCGGTGCGGTCGGTGCAGATCTCGTCCACCAGGCGGTTCGCGACCTCGGCGACCGTGGCACTCGACTCGTCCAGCGACAGCCGGGTCGCGGACAGCCGGCTGTGCTCCAGGCACAGCGTTCGCAGCGCCGCGCCCACGGCGGTGTGCTGCGGCAACGAGCGGTCCGGGTCGCCGGAGTGCGCGAACAGCACCCGCAGCGGGGACCGGCCCCGGTCGGCCAGCAGCGGCGTGACCAGGTCGAGCACGGCGTACAGGCCGTCGTCCAGCCCGTCCGCGGCGTTGCCCGGGGACGACCGCGCGGTCCGGTCGGCGCCGGCCACCACGACCGCGTCCACGGCGGTCGCGTCGTCGGGAACCGCTCCGGCGGCGAGCACCGTGGTACCCGCGCCCGCGGCGGTGAGCTGCTCGACCACGGCCTCACGAAGCGCCGGATCGGGCACCCGCACGAGCACCTGGGCCGGTACCGACCGCGACCCGGTGAGCGATTCGCGCTCCCAGCCCGGCCGGTAGTACCTGACGGTCGTGCCGCCGTCGCGCTCGACCGGTGCCGCGCCCTCCAGCGCGCCAGCCGCCGCGACCGGAGCCGGCTCGCCGGCAGACCGCACCGAGCCGCCGACTGGGGCCGCGACGAGCCCGTCGACCGCGACGAGCACGCGGCCGTCGGAGTCCACGATGTCCAGGTCGAACCGGCGGGTGCCTGCCCCACCAGCCCGACCAGTCCGACCGGCCGGGGTCACGTCCCGGACGGTCGCCCAGCACGGGCCGGTCAGCGGCGCCTTGCACGCGATCGAGGCCACGGTCACCGGTACGTACCCGGTGTCGCCGGCGCACAGGCAGGCCAGCGCCTGCAGCGCACCGTCGAGCAGCGCCATGTCCAGCGGCGCCGTGCCAGTGCCAGTGCCGTTGCCGGTACCGGGCTCCAGCAGCGCCAACGCCTCGTGGTCACCGCGGCTGAGCTGGCGTACCACCCGCAGCCGCGGGCCGTGCTCCAGCCCGGCCGCGCGCAGCTCGCCGTAGAACCCGTCGATGTCGATCGGCTCCAGGCAGCGCGAGCGCACCGCGCTCAGGTCGACGCTCCGGCGCCCGTTGGTACCGGCTGGCGCCACCCGCCCCTCGGCGTACACCGCGGTGCCGTCCGGCGCGCCGACGGTGAACCGGCGCTCCGGCCCCCCGCCGTTCGAGCCAACCGGTTCCAGACCCAGTACGACCTGCGCGGACGCCTCGTCCAGGTTCAGCGGCTGCGGCCAGCGCACGTCGCGCAGCGCGACCGGTTCGGCGACCGCCTCGCCGCCGACGGCTGCGCGCACCAGTTCGGTATGCACCAGTTGCAGGTGCGCGGCGGCCGGTACCCACCGGGCCCCGCCGACGAGGTGCTCGGTCAGCCGGTCGTCGTCGAACCGCCGGTCCAGCGTGACCGGCTCGTCCGCCGGAGCAGCCTCGGCCGACGCGGCGTCCACGGCGGTCTCGGCCGGGGCGACACCCACGGGCCCAGCGGCGTCCACCCAGAACCGCTGCCGGGCGAACGGGTACGTCGGGAACGCCACGGTCGGCCGCCGGCCACCCCAACGCGCGAGCCAGTCGACCTCCGCACCCCGTACCCAATCGGCGGCAAGCTCGGCCGGCGACGCGTCCGGCTGGACCCGCGGCGCCTCACCGCGACCCACCTTGCCGGTGACTACGCCCTCGGTGACCGTGCCCTCGGCCGAGCCGGCGGTGGCGTACTCCCGCAGCCGCGCGGCCAGCTCGCCGGTGTCCCGGGCGGTCACGGCGAGCCGCTCGGCCATCGGGCGACGACCGACCTGGCTGGTGTACGCGAGCGCGGGCAGCGAGCTGTCCCGACCGTCCCCGTCGAGGAAGTCGGCGACCTCGCCGGCATAGTCGCTGAGCTGCGCACTCGTACGCGCGGACAGCACGAACACCTGCTCGCCGGCGTCCCGGGCGCGGTCACTGGGGTCAGCGTCGTCCGGCTGGGAGCCGTACTCCTCCAGCACCAGGTGCACGTTGGCGCCACCGGCACCGAACGAGCTGACGCCCGCACGCCGCGGCACCTCGGACGATCCGACCACCGGCCGGTCCCAGGGGCGCCGGTCGCGCACCGGCGCGAACGTACCCTCGGAGAAATTGATCTTGGGGTTGATCCGGTCCAGGTTCACCACTGGTGCCAACTCCTTGTGCCGAAGTTGCAGCAGTACCTTCGTCAGCCCGGCGATTCCGGCGGCCGCTTCGAGGTGGCCGATGTTCGCCTTGACCGAGCCGACCGCGCACGGTTCCGCCGCACGGTCGCCGGCCTGCCCGGCAGCACTGAACGCGCGCGCCAGCCCGGCGAGTTCGATCGGGTCGCCCAGGCTGGTGCCGGTGCCGTGCGCCTCGATGTAGCTGACCGTCGACGCGTCCACGCCGGACCGGTCCAGCGCCTCGGCCACCAGCGCGGCCTGCGCGTTCGGGTTGGGCACGGTGTAACCGGCAGTCTTGCCGCCCGCGTTCACCGCGCCGCCCTTGATGACCGCCCACACCTCGTCGCCGTCCGCGATCGCGCGGGCCAGCGGCTTGAGCAGGACGGCGCCGACTCCTTCACCGGGTACGAAACCGTCGGCGCGGTCGTCGAACACCTTGCAGTGCCCGTCGGCCGACAGCATGTTCATCGAGCACAGCGACACGAAGTGCGCCGGGTGCAGGATCAGGCTCACCCCGCCGGCGATCGCCATCGTGCAGTCGCCGCGCCGCAGGCTCTCGCAGGCGAGGTGCACCGCGGTCAGCGAGGACGAGCACGCGGAGTCGACCGCGAAACTCGGACCCTGGAAATCGAAGGTGTACGACACGCGGTTCGCGACCGACCAGTACGCCGAGTGCGCGCCGGACAGCTCGCCCTGCGGCCACCGGGTCGCTCCGATCTGGCCGTACGTCCCGTACATCACGCCGACGAACACGCCGGTCTTCGACTCGTGCGTACCCGCGCCGAGGTAGCCGTTCTCCTCCAGCAGTTGCCAGCTGGTCTCCAGGAACAGCCGCTCCTGCGGATCGATGTGTACCGCCTCGCGCGGCAGGATGCCGAACGGGGCCGGATCGAACTGGTCGACCCCTTCGATGAATCCACCCCAGCGGCTGTACGACCGCTGCGAAGTCCCGGGCTTCGGGTCGAAGTGCTCGCGCCAGTCCCACCGGTCCGCCGGTACCTCGGAGATGCACTCCACGCCGCCGGCCAGGTTCTGCCAGAACGTGTCAAGATCCGGCGAGTTCGGGTAGCGGCCCTTCACCCCGATCACCGCGATGTCGCCGCTGATGGTCGGCGGGGTCTCCTGCCGCACGGTCACCGGCTCCGGCGCCTTTACCGGCGGCGCCTCCTCCACGACGGGCCGCGTCTCCACGACGGGCTGCGTCTCCACGACGGGCGCCTCCACAACGGGCCGCTCGATGGCCGGTGGCTCCACGACCGCGGCCGGGGTCTCCGCCGGCGGGGTGAGCAGCGCGGACAGCTGGTCCGGGTACTGCTCGACCAGGTGCGCCGCGAGCGCGTCGATGGTCAGGTACTCGAACAGCAGCGTCGAGGGCAGGTCGCCCAGGTCCTGCTCGAACCGGTTGATGATGTTGAGGCTGATCAGCGAGTCGACCCCGAAGTTCTCGAAGGTCGTCCGCGGGTCGAGCTCGGCCGGGTCGAACTTGAGGATCTCGGCGAACACCCGCGCGACGTACTCCCCGGTGGCGTCCTCAAGATCAGCCGGCGTCAGGTCGGCCGGGGGCACGGGTGCGGACACGACGTCCCGGGCGGGCTCCCGCGCCGGCTCCACGACACGCGCCGGCTCCACGACGCTCGCCGGTGCCGCGGGAGCCACCGGCGCGGTGGCGCCAGTCGACTGCCACTCGGCGGTGAACACGCACTGGTCCTGTTCGGCGTCGGGCAGCCCGGGCACGCCGCGGAGCTCGACCGCGTCGAACCCGTTGCCGCGCAGCCGGGACCGCCACCGGTCCGGGGCGAGCAGTGGCCCGCCCGGGAGCCGGTCGGCGTCATCGGTGTACGCCCACCAGCCGGACATCAGCCCGAACGTGGCGGTGAGGAAGTCCGAGACCCGGGTGACCTCGTTGACCAGGATGCGTCCGGCCGGGCGCAGCAGCGCGCCGACGTGCGCCAACGTGCGGTCCAACGACGGGGTCGCGTGCAGCACGTTCGTGGCCAGCACCGCGTCGTAGGTACCGACCTCGAAGCCCTGTCCGGCCGGATCGCGGTCGATGTCGAGCGGCCGGAACGAGACGAACGGGTACCGCTCGCCGAACTCCGCCTGCCCGTGGTGCAGGAACGCCGACGAGATGTCGGTGTAGCAGTACTCCACCGGCAGGCCGGTCTCGGCGCAGGCGGCGAGCACGGCGGCCGAGGAGCCACCGGTACCGGCGCCGACTTCGAGTACCCGCGCGGTGCGGCCGGTACCGGCGACCCGCCGGACCACGTCCGCGACCCCGTCGGCGAGCAGCCCGTTGTAGTGGTCGGACAGCGGGTGTCCGCGGTACAGCTCCTCGACCAGCTCCATCGAACCGGCCGGGAACAGCACCTCCATCGCGTTGCCCGTCCCGGACAGGATCGCCGGCAGCGCCGCCACGCACCGGCGCAGCAGCCGTACATGCGGAGCCAGCTCAGGGTGCCGCCGCAGCAACGCGTCGGCGGACAGCTCGCCGGCCGGCGCCCGGTCCACCATCGCGCCGAGCGCCCCGAACAGCCGCCGGTAACCCGCCGGCACGTCCGGCGAAGGCTCCCGCCGGACCAGGTCGCCCACGGTCCGGCGCACCAGGTCGCAGGCCAGCACGTCCAGCTCGCCGAACGCGGCCCGGCCAGTTGCCGGGTCAGGGACCTGATCAGCGGCCTGGTCGGCAGCCCGGTCGATCGGGAACTGCGCCAGGCCGTCCGCGTTGGCCTTGATGACCAGCGCCTGGGGTACTCCCGTGAGCAGTAGCCGGGACAGCGCGTCGAAGCCCTGCTGCGGGCCGATCGGCTCGATCCCGAGCCGCGCCATCCGGCGCAGGTGCTCGTCGCTGGCGACCGCGCCGACAGTGCCCCAGAATCCCCAGTTCACCACCGACACCGGGCGGCCGGACTGCTGCCGCAGGTACCACGCGTACGAGTCCTCGAAGGTGCTCGCCGCGGCATAGTTGCCCTGGCCACCGCCCTCGACGAAAGCCGCGGCGGAAGAGAAGTACGTCAGGAAGTCCAGTGGCTCGTCGGCGAGCACCCGCCCGAACACCGCGGCACCTCGTACCTTCGGCGCCAGCACGCTGGTGAACGTCGACTCGTCCATGCCGGCGAGGGTCTGGTCCCGCAGGACGAGTGCCGCGTGGAAGGCGCCCTGTACCGGCCCGAACCGGGCCCGCGCCTCGGCGACCGCGGCGCGCATGGCCGCCTCGTCCGCCACGTCGGCCTGTACGTAGATCGCCTTGCCGCACAGTTCCTCGATGCGGGCGAGCTGGCGGTCGATCGACGCGTCGTGCGGGCGCCGGCCGACCCACACCAGTCGCGCCTGGACCTGACGGGCCAGGTGCCGGCTCAGCTCGTACCCGATGCCGCCGGTACCGCCGACGATCAGGTACACGCCGCCGTGCCGGTACGGACCGGACTGGGTGGCCGGTCGCAGTCGCGCGGGTGCCAGCCGTCGTACCAGCCGGCGACCGTCCCGCAGCGCGACCAGGCGCTCGTTCAGGTCCTCCGCGACGATCGCCCCGGCGAGCCGGTCCGGGTCGGTCGCGGGCTCGGTACCGACGTCCACGCACCCCACCGACCAGCGCGGATGCTCCGCAGCGATGGCCAGCGTGAGCCCGAGCAGCCCGGCCGCGTGCGGCTGTACCGGATCGGTCCCGTCCCTTGTGCCGGCCGTGGTGTCGTTGCCGGCGGCCCCGACCGGGACGGCGCCGGTGACGATCACCTTCAGCGTCGTCGCGGTGCGCGACCAGCCGTCGTTGGCCCGCTTGACCAGCCGGAACAGGCTCAGCGCGGCCGGGTCGTCCTCGGCCGGCGCGGCCGGATCGCCGGCGCCCACCAGGTAGACGGTGTCGTACGGCGGGTTGATTCCGGCCAGCGCCGGATCCAGGTCGTACCGCAGCTCGGTCACGGTCGCGTCGGCGTGCCGCGCGACGAGTGCCCGCGCGAGTGACGCACCTGCGCCGGAGTACAGCACCGCCACCCGCGCGCCAGCGGTCGCGTCCACGCTGCGGAGCGCCGGAGCGTCCCGCCAGACCGGGGTGTACGTCATGCCCTCGACCGCGTCCCGCAGTTGGCGCACCACGAAACCGGTGGCCCGGACCAGGAGTTGCCCGGTCTCGTCGGTGATCCGGATCGTGTACCGGTCGCCGCTGTCCGCGACGGCGTGCGCGCAGGTCGGTCCGGTCAGTGGCGCGAGTACCTCCAGGGAGTCCAGCGAGAACGGCACCAGCGCGCCGCCCGCTCCGGTCCGTACCGCGGCCACGGTCTGGAAGGCCGCGTCGAGTACGGCCGGGTGCAGGACGTGCGGCGGCCAGCCGGCCGTCCTGTCACTGACCGGGTCGCCCGGTGCGGACAGCCGGCCGAGCGCCTCATCGGTACCGACGCGCACCTCCCGGAGCAGCCGGAACGGTGGCCCGTAGGACACACCGGCGTTGTCGAAGTCGTGGTACAGCGAGCTGCCCGAGCGGGTCTCCCGGCACCGGCGGCGGATGTCGGCCAGGTCGACACTGCCGGTGCCGTCCGCGCGCGCGGCGCGGCCCGTCAACGACGTGGTGCCGATCGCGATCCGGCCCTGGGCGTACGCGGCGTCCGGCTCATCGCGGTCCACCAGCGTGAACGCGATCCGGTCGGAGCTCTCCGCGATGAGCCGCAGCCGCAGGACCCGGGTTTCGGCGACCTCCACCGGCCGCAGCCAGCGCACCGAGGTCAGGCTGACCGGGCGACCCGGCGCCGCGGTCGCGGCGGCCGACATCGCGAGGTCCAGGCAGGCCGCGCCGGGCAGGATCCGGACTCCGGCCACCCGGTGCTGGTCCACCAGCCAGTCCTGCGGACGCACGGTCACCTCGAGCGCCGGCTGCGCGGCCGCGGCGAGCACCGCGCCGTCGACCGGACGCCCGTTCCCGTTGGCATGGCCGTTCCCGTTGGCATGGCCGTTCCCGTTGGCGCGACCGTTGCGGGCGTGGCCGTTGCTGGCGGCGTTGCTCTCGGCCGCAGGCGCGGCGCCGGCGGCTCTGCTCCCGGCCGGGCGCGCAGCGCCAGCGGCGGGCGTACCGCTGTCGCCGGACACCCAGTGGCGGGTGGACTGGAACGGATGGGTGGGCAACGGAATGCGACGCCCACCGGTACGCGCGACCAGCGCGGTCCAGTCCAGCTCGGCACCGTTGACGTACGCCCGGGCCAGCTCGTCCAGCGACCCGGTGGCCCCACCGGGAGTGGCGGCCGCCTCGCCGGTACCGCGGTAGCAGCCCTCTTCAGCGCGACCCGCCGCGGTCGCTTCGAGCTTGCGTACGAGTTCGGGCACGTCACGCACCACGAACGCGGCCCGATGCCGCAGGTGCCGCCGGCCGATGCCGAGCGTGCAGGCGACGTCGGACAACTCGGCGCCGCCGCGCAACGCGGTGGCGAGGTTCCCGAGCGAGGTGTCCAGCGCGGCGGCGGTACGTGCCGACACCGGTACCAGCACCTGCGCGCCCGCCTCCCGCTCCGGGGAGCGCGGCGGTGCCGGTGCCTCGGCCACGACGACGTGACAGTTGGTACCGCTGAAGCCGAAGCTGCTGACCGTGCCCACGCGGGTACCCGCGTCGTTCGGCGTCCAGTCGGTCAGCCGGTCCACCACGTAGAACGGCGAGCCGGACAGGTCGATCTTCGGGTTGATCGCGCGGAAGTTGGGGGTCGGCGGCAACTGCTTGTGCCGCAGCGACAGCAGCAGTTTCAGCAGGCCGGCTATCCCGGCCGCCATCGTGGTGTGGCCGATGTTGCCCTTGACCGAGCCGAGCCCGCAGTACCCGGTCCGGGTCCGGTCCGGGTCGCCTGCACCGCTGCCGAACACCTGACCGAGTGCCTTGACCTCGATCGGGTCGCCCAGCGGGGTACCGGTGCCGTGCGCCTCGACGAAGCCGATCTCCGCCTGGTCCACCCCGGCGCTCGCGTGTACCCGGCGCAGCAGGTCAGCCTGCGAGTTGGCGCTCGGCGCGGTGATGCCGTTGGTCTTGCCGTCGCCGTTCATCCCGCTGCCGCGGATCACGCCGTGGATGTGGTCGCCGTCCGCGATGGCCCGGTCGAGATCCTTGAGGACCACCACCCCGACGCCTTCGCCCATCACGATGCCGTCCGCGTTCGCGTCGAACGGCGCGGAGGTACCGGTCGGCGACAGCATCCCGGTCTTGCTGGTACGGATGTGCAGCCGCGGCGTGAGCATCAGCGCCACCCCACCGGCCAGCGCCAGCTCGCACTCGCCGGACCGGATGCTCTCGCAGGCCAGGTGTACGGCGGCGAGCGACGACGAGCACGCGGTGTCGACGGCCAGGGTGGGACCGTTCAGGTTCAGCAGGTACCCGATCCGGGCGGCCAGGATCGACGGCGAGCTACCCAGGAACGCGTGCCCGGAGTCGGCGTCGCCGCTGGTGGCGAGCAACTGGTCGTAGTCACCGGCACCACAGCCGACGTACACGCCGCAGCGCAGCTTGGTCTTGGGGCCGGTGGCGTACCCGGCTCCCTCCAACCCGCGCCAGGCCTCCTCCAGGAACAGCCGCTGCTGCGGGTCCATGGCCTCGGCTTCGAGCGGCGACAGGTTGAAGAAGGCAGCGTCGAACCGGTCCGCGCCGTCGAGCGTTGCCGCCCATTTGCTGTACGTGCGGCCAGGTGCCGTCCGGTCCGGGTCGAAGACCGCCTCGGGGTCCCAGCGGTGCGCCGGTACCTCGCGGATCGAGCAGTGGCCGTTGGCCAGGTTGGTCCAGAAGGTGTCCAGGTCGGGCGCGTCCGGGAACCGGCCGGACATGCCGATCACGGCGATCCCGCCGGAGCCGTTGCCCCGCACGGGAGTCGTCGCCGGCTCCACTCGCGGCTCGACACTCGGCGGCACAGACGCGACCGGGGCCACCGGCTCGACCGGTGCGAGCGTGACCGGCCCCGCGGCTGGTGGTGGCGGCTCGGTCGGCGCGGCGGCGTTCACCGGTGCGAGGACGACCGGTCCGGTGACCTGCGAGGTGACCTGCGATGGGACCTGCGACGTCGACGCGGCGGGCACGGAGCCGTGCAGCGGCGCGAGGCCCACCGGAGCAGTGGACTCAGAAGCCGGTGCAGGTGCCGGTGCCGGTGCCGGTGCCGGTGCCGGTGCCGTGACAGGTGCAGGTGCTGGCGCGTTCACGATCTGGGCGGCTTCGGTTTCGCGCTGGTGCACGTCGGTACAGGCCGCCACAACCGCGGCGGTCAGCGTCTCCACGGTCGGGTGGTCGTACACGATCACCGAGTCCAACTCCACGCCGAAGCGCCGACCCAGATCCCGCGACACCTCCACCGCACCAACCGAATCGAGCCCCAACTCACTGAAACTCGTCTGCGCGTCAAGCTCCTCACGCGGCAGGTACAACGTCCCGCACAACACCTCCTCCACCGCAGCCCGCACCGCGGCCGGGTCCACCGCCGGCGCGACCGGCGCCGCGACAACCGGCGCGGGAGCGGGAGCCGGCGCGGGGGGCGCTTCAACAAGCGGCGCGGGAGCCGGCGCGGGGGGCGCTTCAACAAGCGGCGCGGGAGCCGGCGCGGGGGCCGCTTCAACAAGCGGCGCGGGAGCCGGTGCGGGCGCGGGTGCGACGAGCTGCGCGGCCTGGGCTTCGCGCTGGTGCACGTCGGTACAGGCAGCCACAACGGCGGCGGTCAGCGTCTCCATGGTCGGGTGGTCGTACACGATCACCGAGTCCAACTCCACGCCGAAGCGCCGACCCAGGTCCCGCGACACCTCCACCGCACCAACCGAATCGAGCCCCAACTCACTGAAACTCGTCTGCGCGTCAAGCTCCTCACGCGGCAGGTACAACGTCCCGCACAACACCTCCTCCACCGCAGCCCGCACCGCGGCGGAATCCACCGCCGGCGCGACCGGCGCCGTCGGGGCCGCCGGCGCCACGGGAGCCACGGAAGCCGCGGGGGCCGCTTCAACACGCGGAGCAGGCTGCGCGACCGGTTCCTGCCGGAACCGGCTCACCTTCGCGAAGTGCTCCTCGACCATGCGCGCGGCGTCGGCACCGAGCACCCGCTCGTGCAGGGCCACCTCGCGCTCGATCACGCTGGTCAGCTCGCCGGTGATCCGGCCGGCCAGTTCGGTCTTCAGCGCGCGTACCGCAGCCGCGGGCTTGCTGGCGACGGACTGGGCCGCCTCCAACGCGACCTTGAGTACGTCGGCGGTCGGGACGACCTGCACGCTCGCGCCGCGCTGGCGCAACTCGGCGCCGGTGTACGAGCGGCCGGTGTAGAGCAGGTCCGACGCCAGCGCCCGGCCGAACCGGTGTTCGAGCAGGTACGTGGCGCCCATGCCGGGCGTGAAGCCGTACGAGAGGAAGTTCGCGCGGTAGATCGCCTCCTCGGCCATCACGACCAGATCCGCGTTCAGTCCGAACGCGAGTCCGCCACCGCTCGCGTGCCCCTGCATCGCGGCCACCACCGGGCGATCGCACTGCAGCACGATCTCGTACAGCGTGGAAGCGTCGGTGAACTTGCCCTTGCCCGCGGCCAGCCGGGCGAGCGCCTCGCGGGTGCCGCCCATGCTGAACACGTTGCCGGTACCGGTGAGCACGACCGCGCCCAGCTCGTCCCGGCGGGCGATCTCGTCGAACGCCCGGCGCAGGCCGTCGATCAGCCCGTCGGTGAACATCGCGGCGCGCATCACCACCAGCGCGATCGAGTCCCCGACCACGCGCAGTTCGACCTCGTCACCGGAAGTGGGCTCGACAGGCACGGTGTCCAACTCCAACTCGGGTTCGGGCTTCGGCTCGGGGGTCACGACCGGCGCGAGGGCCACGTCCGGCGCTGCCGGCACGGCCATCTCCAACCGGCGAGGTGCGGCGGCGCTCTGCCAGCCACCGAGCCAGTACCGGCGCTCCTCGAACGGGTACACCGGCAGCGGGATCCGGCGCGGACGGTGCGCGGCGCCGGGACGCGGGTAGCAGTCCGCCCAGGTCACGTCGGTGCCGGACTGCCACAGGGCGGCAAGTTCATGGAGCCGCCCGGCCCGGAACAGCTCCACCGGGTCGGCCTGGTCGGCCGGCGCCGGGACCGCGACACCGGCGGGCTCGCCGCGGACGAACCGGTCCAGCGCCTCGCGCAGTGCCGGTAGGTCGCGCACCACCACGGCGAACCGCTTCGCCATCTGCGCACGACCGACCTGCGAGGTGTACGCGAGGTCGTCCAGGCAATGGCCATCCGGGCACCAGCCGTCGCTGCTCACGAACGCCGCACACCGGTCGGCCAGCGCGGACACCGTGGTGTCCATGCCGACCTCGGCGAGCACCTCGTTCACCGGTACGTCGACGACACGTCCGAGCAGGTCGACCAGGCGCTTCGCGTCGAGTCCGGCGCCCTCCAGCGTGTCGGAGGTGTCCACATCGGACTCCGGTACGCCGAGCACCTCAGCGATGTGCGGCAGCAGGACGTTGTCGCGCCGACCCGAGAGCGGCTGATCCGCGGAAGCCGGCCGGTCCAGGTACGCCAGGTACGCGGTCGCGTAGTCGCGCAGCGCCGAGTCGGTACGCGCGGACAGCACGAACAGGCAGTCGCCGTCCCAGCCGCTGGCAGGTCGTACCGTCTCGTCCTGCTCCAGCAGTACGTGCGCGTTCGCGCCACCGGCACCGAACGCACTGACGCCGGCCCGGCGCGGTGCGGTCGCCGGCCGGGGCCACGGGGCCCGGGAGCGCTGCACGGTGAACGGCGAGGACGAGAAGTCGATGTGCGGGTTGAGCTGCTCGGCGTGCAGGGACGGCGCGAGCTCACCGTGCTCGAACTGGAGCAGCACCTTGGTCACGCCGGCCACTCCGGCGGCACTCTCGGTGTGCCCGATGTTCGACTTGACCGAGCCGATCGCGCAGCTGCCGGGGGCCACTCCCTCGTACGCCCGGCCGAGTCCTTCGATCTCGATCGGGTCGCCGAGCGAGGTGCCGGTGCCGTGCGCCTCGACGTACCCGATGGTGCTTGCGGGTATCCCGGAGCGCTCCAGTGCGGACCGCACCACGGCCGCCTGTCCGGTCGGGCTGGGCACGGTGAATCCGCTGGTACGACCGGCGTGGTTCAGGAACGAGCCCTTGATGACGGCGCACACCCGGTCGCCGTCGGCACGGGCCTGCGCGAGTGGCTTGAGCAGCACCGCGCCGACGCCTTCACCGGGTACGTAGCCGCTGCCGCCCTCGCCGAACGCGCGGCACCGGCCGTCGGTGGCGAGGAACTGGCCCTGGGCGAGCTGCAGGTACTTCTGCGGGTGCGTCATCACGTTCACGCCGCCGGCCAGCGCCAGGTCGCACTCGCCCCGCCGCAGGCTCTCGACGGCCAGGTGGATGGCGGTGAGCGAGGACGAGCACGCGGTGTCGATGGCGATGCTCGGCCCGGTGAGCCCGAGCGCGTACGACACCCGGTTCGGGATCGAGGCGTGCATCGCGGTCGGGGTCACGCCGTCCGGGGAGTCCTGGACGAGCTGGTAGTGGTTCCACATCACGCCGGCGAACACGCCCACGGGGTGCTCGGCCAGCGCCTGCGGGTGGTACCCGGCGTGCTCCAGCGTGTGCCAGCAGGTCTGCAGGAACAGCCGCTCCTGCGGGTCCATCCGCTCGGCGTCCTTGCGGGAGATGCCGAAGAACGCCGGGTCGAACTGGTCGTACCCGTCGAGGAAGCCGCCCCACTTGCCGTAGGTACGACCGGTCTCGTGCTTGTCCGGGTGGTAGATCGCGTCGTGGTCCCAGCGCTCGTCCGGCACCTCGACGACACAGTCGCGGCCCTCGGCCAGGTTGCTCCAGAACTCGGCAAGATCGCGAGCACCGGGGTACCGGCCGCTCACGCCGATCACCGCGATGTCGTCGGTGTCCCGCGGCTGGGGGGTCGACCCGGTGACCGGCGCGACCGCGGCCGGCTCAGTTGCTGGCGCGGCGGGCGCCTCCGGGGCAGAGGTCACCGGCAGGCTGGAGCGGTACCGCGCCTCGGTGCCGTACCCGACGGCCAACTGCGGTTCCGTACCGGTCAGCGCCTGCCGCAGTACGTCGAGCCCGGCGCCGGTCGGCAGCGCGCCCAGGCCGGTGGTCCGCTCGGACTCCGCGATCACGTCCGCGGACAGCCGCATCCCGCCGTCCGCCCAGTACGGCCAGTTGACCGAGAGGGTGTGCCCGGACCGGTCCGGCCGGCCGGCCCGCCAGCGCGCGAACTCGTCCAGGAACCCGTTCGCGTACGCGTAGTCGGACTGCCCGGGATTCCCGAACACGGCCGACAGCGAGGAGAACAGCACGAACACGTCGAGCCGGTCGCCGCGCGTCGCCTCATCGAGGTGTACCGCGCCGAGGATCTTCGGCCGCAGCACCCGGCGTACCTCATCGGGTTGCTTGCGGAAGTAGACCCCGTCGTTGACGACGCCGGCGCAGTGCAGCACTCCGTCGAGCCCGCCGAGCAGCGTGCGCGCCTCTGCGACGGCCGCCTCCACCTGGCCGGCGTCGGTCAGGTCGGCGGTGACGTAGTGCGCCTCGGCGCCGGACGCGCGCCAGTCGGCGATCCGCGCCTGCGTCGACTCGCGCGGGACCGCTCCGCGGCCGAGCAGCACGACCCGCGCCCGCAGCTCCCGGACGAGATAGTCGGCGACGTGGCCGCCGATGCCACCCTCGCCACCGGCGATCAGGTAGGCGCCGCCGTCGCGGAACCCGCCGCCGCCACCGGCCGGCTGATGACTGGTGTACCGCTGGGCCAGCCGCTGTCCGCCCTGGTAGCGCACCCGATCGCCGGCCGGGGCGCCCAGTTCGGCGAGCGCGATCGCGGCCAGTTCCGGCGCGGCGAGAGACCGGTCGTACTCGACCACATGTGCTTGTACCGCCGGAGTCTCGACCGCGATGGTGCGGGCCAGCGCGGCGAGCGCGGCCTGCGCGGGACGGGCCTCGCCGGGCTCCGTCGAGTACAGCCAGACGAGCGGGCAGGGCCGGTCCGGCCGGCTCTCCACCAGCGCGGTCGCGATCGACCACAGCGTGTGGAACTCGTCCTCGCCGGCGTCCACCGAGCCGGCGCCGGCCGCTGAGCCGGCGAACGCCACGACCGCGCCCGCAGTGGGCAGCGCGCCGTTGAGCTGGTCCACCACGGTCACCCGGTCGTGCCGGGCACGCAGGGCGGCTACCACGTCAGGAGTACCGCCGACCACGATCAGGTGGCCGGGGTCGGCGGTCGCGGCCGGGGCCGGTTCCGCGACCCACACCGGCCGGTAGCAGGTCAGGTCGGTACCGGCCGGCTCAGCGCTCTCCACGGCCGGCGCTGCGTCGGCGGCGGGCTCGATATCGGCGGCCGGCGCGCCGTACTTCCCGGCGAGATACGCGGCGAGACTGTCGACGGTGTTGTACTCGAACAGCAGCGTCGGATAGAGCTGTGCCCCCACCACCTGCTCGAGCTGCGAGCTGATCCGCAGCATGGCGACCGAGTCGAGTCCGAGGTCGTAGAACCCGGCGCCGGTCGGTACCTCCGACGTGTCCCCGTCCCGCAGGTCGGCCACGATCCGGGTCAGGTGCGCGGTGTACGCGGCAACCGGGTCG
Organism: uncultured Actinomycetota bacterium; assembly: GCA_963742715.1. Classification (GTDB taxonomy): domain Bacteria; phylum Actinomycetota; class Actinomycetes; order Mycobacteriales; family Micromonosporaceae; genus CAVUMR01. Next base: position 1,031,566 of record CAVUMR010000001.1, read on the forward strand.
GTCTCGCCGCCGGCCGAAGCGGGCGCCGGCATGGCAGCCGGCTCAGCGGCCGGCGGCTCGACTAGAGCGGGGGCCGGCGCGTCGGCGACCAGCCGGGTCATCAACTCGGCGGACCGGATCCGCTTGATGGTGAGCGTGCCGAACTCGGCCACGAACCGGCCGGACCCGTCGTAGATCAGGCAGTCGTTGCGGCCGATCTCGCCGGACTCGGACCAGTTCTCGACCTGCGGCATGTACGCGTGCCACCGGGCCGGCAGCGAGCGCGGGGCCCGGAACCGCTCGATGAAGATCGGGATGAACGGGTCGCCGGGCGACGGGGTCTGCCCGAACGCCGCGATCGTGGCCGCGTCGAGCTTGGCCGGATGCAGGTGGAACAGCGCGTCGTGCTTCGGGTCGGCCGCGATCACGTCCAGTTCGGCGAGGAGATAGTCGGTACCCCGGTACAGCGCGCCGGTACAGGCCATCCGCGGGCCGTGCTTGATCTCCTCGGTGCGCGCCTGCGCGTACAACTCCTCCATCGAGCCCTGCCGCAACGCACCGGAACGGAGCGCGGCGAGGTCGATCGGCGGCGGTTCCGGCAGGTCGCAATCGGTCAGCTCGGCGGTGCAGTTGCGTCGCCACGGTGCGTGCTCCGCGCCGGCGACCCGGCTCTCCACCAGGACGCTCCGCACGCCGTCCCGCTCCTCGCCGACGACCACCCGGATGTCCCGGTCCAGGCCGTCCGCGGTGGCGACCGCTTCGGAGAACAGGATGTTGCGCAGCAGCACCCGCTCGGGGTCGAAGCCCTTCGCCGCGACGATCCGCAGCACGATGTCCAGGAACGTCACGCCGGGCATCACCGAGACGCCGTGGACGCGATGGTTCTGCATCACGAAGTCCGTGTGCTTCAGCGTCAGGTGACATTCGATCCGACCAGCGCTCACCGTGGTGACTCCTTCAGCAGTTGCTGTTGGACATCGGCTCTTGGACATCGGCTTTTCTGTTCAGGCCCGCTCGGGCTTGGACTGGGGCATCGGCCTGCCGTCACCGGCCCCGCCGGCACGCCTCGTCGTCCGGCGCCGGGTCGGCGGGGCTGTGCCACACCACCTCCGGCTGTGCGGACTCGCGCACCCACCGGGCCGCGGTGTCCCGCAGGCCGGAGCGGTCGACCTTCCCGTTGCGGTTGAGCGGCGCGTCGGAGAGCTGCCACAGACGCTTGGGCAGCATGTACGCGGGTAGCCGGTCGGCCAGTCGCAGCGCCAGCGCGGCCAGGTCGACCGGATCCGACGCGATCACGAACGCGACCAGTACCGCCGCCGCGGCGTCGTCCACCGCACAGGCGACCGCGTCGGCACCGGGTACCTCGGACCGGATCGTGTGCTCGACCTCGGCCAGTTCGATCCGGTAGCCCTGCACCTTCACCTGGTTGTCGGTACGACCCAGGTGCAGCAGCCCGTGCTCGTCGCTGCGCTGCGCGCGGTCGCCGGTGCGGTACCAGGTGCGACCGTCCAGCTCGATGAACCGGCCTTGGTCGTCGGCCGGGTCCAGGTAGCCCCGGAACATCTGCGGTCCGGTGAAGCACAGCTCCCCGTCGGGTACGTCGGTGCTGCCGACATCGCCGGCACTCTCGGCGGCGTCGGTCCCGTCGGTGGGTACCAGCCGGTACTCCATGTCGTCGTTCGCCCAGCCCACCGGCACCGTCCCGTTGGACGCGACCGGCGCGGCCTCCCCGGGCGGGCAGCGCAGCCCGGTACAGGACACGGTCAGCTCGGTCGGCCCGTACAGGTTGTCCAGCACGGCGTTCGGTGCCGCGTCCTGCCAGTACCAGGCGCTGTGCCCCGGCAGCGGCTCGCCGCAGAACACCGAGTACCGCAGGCCCGGCAGCGCCTCCGGCGCGAGCAGGTCCTTGGCTTTGAGCGAGTTGACCAGGCTCGGCGTGGAGACCCACACGGTCAGGTCGTACGTACGCGCGTACCGGGCCGGCTGCAACGCCTGCAACCGGTTCATCGCGCACAGGCAGGCGCCGGTGCTCCACGCGATCCAGACCTCGAACATGGACAGGTCGAAGGTCAGCTCGTACACCTGCGTGACGTTGTCGCCCGGCCCCACGTCATACCGGGGGAGCATCGCGGTCAGGTACGCGCTGAAGTTCGCGTGCGAGATCGGTACACCCTTGGGCTGTCCGGTGGAACCCGAGGTGAACAGCAGGTACGCGAAGTCGTCGGTGGACCGCGCGGCGGTGGTGGGCTCGCCGCCACCGTCCCCGGGCACGATCACCCGCGGCCGGAGTGCGGCGGACACCTCGACGTCACCCGGTACGAGCAACGGGGCGTCCGGACGGGCGGCCGCGATCTCGTCGAGTTCCGCGGCGCCGGCGGTGTCCACCACCAGCGCGTCGAGCTCGGCCGCCGCCACGATGCCGGCGTTGCGCTCGCCCGGCGCGTCCGGGCTCAGCGGTACCACCGTCGCCCCGGCGTACAGCCCGGCCAGGAACCCGGCGTACGCCTCCAGGCTCTTCGCCGCGAGCAGCCCGACCCGCCGGGGCCGCCGGCCATCCGCGGTCAGCGCGGCAGCCCAGGCGGTGGCGAGCCGGTCCAACTCCGCGTACGTCCACCGCTGCGATCTGATGCGCAGGGCCGGGGCGTCCGGGTGACGCGCCGCGGCGGCGCGGAACCAGCCGTCGAGTACCTCGGGGGGACCGGACGTCACCGGTCCACCTCCACCGGCGTCCCGGCGTTGCGTAGTTGGGACAGCGTCGACCAGGTCACACCCGGCGTGCTGAAGGTGGCCGGCTTGATGCTCTCGTCCGGAAACGTCACGTCGTACGTGTCCTCGAGGTCGGCGAGCAGGCCGACCGTGCCGACCGAGTCGAGCCCGAGTGCCGGCAGGCTCATGTCCTCGTGGAGCGGGATGTCTTCCGGCAGCGCCGGCAGGTAGCCCCGCATGAGCTCGACAAACGTCTGGTCCCACTGCTGCGCCATGGACGACCCCTCTCGTGGCATGGCATATATGGCCCGGAATTCAGGGCTTGCCTTTCCGTGGTGATCGCGGTCTGCGTTTCCCGCGGTGGTCGCCGTGAGCCGACCGATCCGAACGCCAGTTAACGACGACGGATCCGGACTTACCGCTCAAAACTGAGCGGCCCGGCGGCAACCGGCCGGCGACCATCGGATCGATTCGACGGTGCTGCGCCGCGCCCGAACGGCCCGGCGGGAATGGGGAGGACATGCCTCGCACAGCCCTGATCGCCGGCTCCTCGCCATTGCTCGCCGACCGGCTGGCGACCCGGCTGCTGACCGCTGCTGACACCGATCCCGATGGCACGCAGGTGCACCGGTGTGGACGCGGGCGACCTGCGGTGATCCCCGGTTTCCCGGCCGCCGGACCGGAGCGGTTGCGCTGGCACCCAGACACCAGCGCCGCCACCTCCGCGCTGGCCGACGCGCTGTCCGATGTGGACCTCTGGTACCTCGCCACCGACACCGGGCCGGCCCGCGGACCCGCGCTCGCCGCCGACCTGGCCGAGCTGCGCACCCTGCTCGCTGCGGTACGTCAGCGCGGTGCGAGCTGCCTCACGCTGGTCCGACCGGCGCTCGGCCCGGCCGCGGACGAGCGGCATGTCCAGCGGTACCAGCAGCTGGAGCAGGAGACCGTCGACGCCGCGACGGCCAGCGGAACCCCGGTGCGCGTCGTCCGCGTCGCCCCACTGCTCGCCGGCACGGCGCTCGCCGCCCCGAGTTGGGAACAGCCAGGCTTTCTTCGGGTACTCGCGGAGGTGCACGCCGTTGTCCGGGAACTCGCCGTGCGGGCGCCGGCGGCGAGCAACCAGCCGCTGCGCTGGCCAGCCGTACCGGACGGAAACGTGCCGGTGCTGGATCTCGAACTGGCCGTCGACACGCTGCTCGGCCTGCCCCGGCCGGCCGGTGCTGGTGCGGTCAGGTACCACCTCATGCCGGAGCCGACCCCGCTGACCGAGCTGGTCGACGGCATCCGGCAGGTGTGCCCGGTACCCCTCGCGCCGGCCGATGCCAGCGCCGAGCCGACCGCGGCCGACCGCTTTCTCGCCGCCCGGCTGGACGCGCTGCCGGAACTGCTCGGCCCGCTCGTTCCCGACCCGGCCAGCGTTGATGCCTCTGCCGCCGTTCTCGGCGGCTCTGCCGGGACGGCTGTTCTCCCCCGCGCGACGGCGCCGCGCCAGCTTCTCGCCGCGGCGTGGCGGTCGCTCGACCACGCGGCGGAGTCCACGAACGGGGGCATCGCGCCGGCCGCGGGGCTGGTGTGGCGGCGCATCGCGCCGTTCAACGGCTCCGGCCCGCTGAGGTACCTGGCCGGCGGCTCGTCCGGACCGACCCTCGTGCTGCTCAACGCGCTCGGTCAGGGCGTCGGCTTCTGGTCCCGGCTGATCGAACGGCTCGGTGACAGCCACCGGGTACTCACCTGGGAGCCGCGCGGTACCGACCCGGACGAGCCGGTGCTCACGATGGCCGAACAGGTCGAGGACCTGCGCCGGGTACTGGCCGCCGAAGGCGTCGCGCAGGCTCATCTCGTCGGCTGGTGTACCGGCCCGAAGGTCGCGCTCGAGTTCGCCCGCCGGTACCCCCGGTCAGTCGCCTCTCTGGTTTTCGTCGCCGGCTCGTTCAAGCGGCTGGGTCAGGACCAGGAGCTGGACACCGGGTACGAGAAGCACCTGGAGCACGTCTGCAGGATCGTGCAGCGGCAGCCGCGGATGGCCAGCCGGGTCGGCAAGCTGCTCGATGGCGGCGGTACCTCGACTGAGCCGGCGGCCAGCCCGGACTCCGCCCCGGTGGCGATCGAGGAGGCGCTGGCCGCCGTGGACCCGGTACTGCAACCTGAGGTGAGCCGGCCGTTCGGCCGGCCCGACGTGCTCGTCCGGTACGCCGATCAGCTCCTCGACTTCTGGTCGTACGACGCACTCGACGCCGCTCGCGAGGTACGCGTACCGGCCCTGTTCGTCGGCGCCGAACTGGACCGCATCGCCTCACCCGCGCGGTTGCGTGCTGCCGCCAGGTGCGTGCCGGGCGCCCGGTACGCCGAGATCGCTGGCGGTACGCACTACTGCCTACACGACCGCCCGGACCTGGTAACCGCGCTGGTCAGCGACTTCGTCGCGGACGTGACCCAGCACAGTTCAGCCGGTGGCGGTCCGGCCGGTGGCGGTCCAGCCGGTGATGGTCCAGCCGCCGAGCTGGCGGGCAGTGTGGCGCCTGCTGGCCCCACCACCGAGACCTACCCCGGCGTGCGCTGGCTGTAGGCATCAAGCTGCCCGCTCCGGCCTGTTCCTTTCCCCGCCTCCCGCCTCCGACCCGCATCACCTTCCGCTGCCGCGCGCCGGCAACGCGCGTGTCCCGCCGCCTGAGCCCGTGTCCGCATCCCTGTGCCGCGCGCCGGCAACGCGCGTATCCCCCCGCCTGGGCCGTGTCCGCATCCCTGGCTCCGGTCCTTCCTGGCCGGCTTCCACGTCGCCACCGGTCACGCGAGCACAACGCTCTCCGTTCCGGAAACGAACCCGCGCGCATGTTGGCGCCCCCGGCCGCGTCGGCCGTCCGACGGAAGTCTTGCTGTTCGGCTGGGATCTCGAGCGCTCTCGGCAACAGTCCGAAGTGGAGTAAGCGGCCCTGCTGCAGGTCTTGCAGGTCGTCTCGGAGTTCCCCGGATTCCTTTGTGGACGGCATCCCTGGAGAGGCCGGAATTGTCATACCCCTCCCATAGGTTCTGGGCATGGACGAGCGGGAGCTGATAGCAGCCGGGGTGGCTGTCGCTCCCGCGCGCTCCGACTCGGTTGCGGCCGTGGACGAGCCGATCCCAGCCCCGGTCGCGGCGCAGTCCCTGGCCACGCACCCAGCCGCTCCCACCCCGGTCACTGCCGCTGCCGCAGCCTCCACCCCGGTCACTGCCACCGCCGCTGCCTCCACCCCGGTCACTGCCGCTGCCGCTGCCTCCACCCCGGTCGCTGCCGTGTCGGTCGCGGTTCAGTCGACGGCCGCCTGCCCGGTGGCGGCGTTGGCGGGCCTGCCGCCTGGCCCGACACTGGGTGCCGTGTTGGCGGGCATCGACCGGTCGGCCCTGAATGGCTATGACCGGGTGCTGGTGCTCCGCGCGCAGGCCCGGCAGGTCGCGCATGAGCAGGCCCGGCTGCTGGCGGATCTGGTCGCGGTCGCCGACTGCCCACCGGCACCGGACCTGTCCGGCGCCTCGCCACGGGAAGCGGACGAGTTCATCTCCTGTGAGATAGCCGCGGCGTTGACCTGGACCCGGCAAGCCGCCGAAACCCACCTCGGCCTGGCCTGGTCGCTGACCTGTCGCATCCCGGCCGTGCACGCCGCCCTCACGGCCGGGGTGATCGACCTGGCCAAAGCGCGGGTGTTCGACCGCGAAACCGACCCGCTACCCCAGGGCGCGGCCCGCGCCGTGTGCGACCAGCTGCTGCCCGACGCGCCACAGCTGACCACCGGCCAGTTGCGGGCAAGACTGCAACGGCTCGTGTTGACCGTGGACCCGGACGCGGCGCGGGTCCGCGAAGCCGAAGCAGTCACCCGGCGGCGGGTGCTGGCCGGCCTGGACTTCGACGGCACCGTGTCGATCAGCGTCCTCGGGCTTCCCGCGCACCGCGCCACCGCCGCGATGGAACGCATCGACGCGATCGCCGACGCCGCCCGCCGTAACGGTGACCTGCGCACCATCGACCAGCTACGCGCCGACACCGTGCTCGACCTGCTCGACGGCACCACCATCGCCGGGCCACTGCCCGGCCCGCGTAAAGGCGTCATCGAGTTGACCGTTCCGCTGACCACCCTGATGGGGTTGTCCGAGGAACCCGGTGAGCTGGCCGGATGGGGACCCATCGCCGCCGACATCACCCGCGACCTCGCCAACCACCACCACAACGTCACCTGGCGCTACCGCGTCACCGACACCCACGGACACCTCGTCGGAGCCGGCACCACCCGCCGCCCCACCACCCGCATGGACACCTTCGTCCGCACCCGCGACCGCACCTGCCGCTTCCCCGGCTGCCGCCGACGCGCCACCCGCACCGATCTGGACCACACCATCGCCTATACGGAGGACGGCCCCACCCACCCGGCCAACCTCGGCGCCCTATGCCGAACCCACCACCGCACCAAACACGAAGGAGGCTGGAAACTGGTCCAGCCCCAGCCCGGCGTCTTCCACTGGACCAGCCCCCACGGACACCACTACACCGTCCAACCAGAACGACCCGACCACACCCAGTGCACGGCGTGCGGGAAAGAGCAGCACCAGCCGGGACAGCAGGCACCGGCGGACAACCCCGACCCCCGCCCACCGCCAACGCCATAGCCGACCACCGCACGACCACCTTCGATCCCCGGCACCAGGCCGGGCAATGAACGCTGACCCGGTCGCCACGCCGGGTAGTCAACGCTGCCCCGCACCTGGGCACCCGCCGATGCCCGCGAGCCGCAGAGCCTACGAACGAACGCACACGGCCGGGCTGGTGGCGGGATGACCGCCACGCACCCGAGGTCCGCGCGGACGGCAACCACCAGGCGCCCAGCCACCGACTGACGCCCAGCCACCGCCGACAGCCCGACACGACAACCACCAAGACGCCCAGCCACCGACTAACGCCCAACCACCGCCGACAGCCCGACACGGCAACCACCGCCGACGACCCCAACCGCTGGCCGTCCAGCACGCCAGCCACCGGTGGCGACCCAGGTACGGCTCGCCGGCTTAGCAACAGTAAGCGACTTAGCGAACGCTTAGCGCATTTCCCTACCGTCGTGGCTGATCTGGCCGGCTAACTCGAAAGGGGGCCGGAGCCATGATTCCGCGGCTGAAACCCGTCGCGTGGGAGCGGGTCGGCACCGAGGTACACGTCGTCTCGGACCCACGCGAGCGGATCGTCCTGGAAGACCCGGACGGTGTGGTCGAACAACTCCTCACCCTGCTCCGCGACGGTGGCCGCGACCTCGACATGCTCGCTGCCGAGCTCTCCCGGTCCGGTACACCTGTCGATTCTGTTGATCTGGCCGACGCGATCGACGGGCTGAACGAACTGCGGCTGATCGAGGACGAGCGGCGGCTGGGCGTACTCCCGCAGGTCGCGCAGAACCGGTACGTCAGCAATCTCGAGTTCTTCCGTACCTTCACCGACCTGGCGTACAGCGCGGAGGACGTACAGCTGCGGCTGCGCGAAGCGCACGTACTGCAGCTCGGAGTCGGCGGGCTCGGCTCCAACGTGCTGCAGAACCTGTGCGGTCTCGGCATCGGCCGGCTCACGTTGCTGGACCGGGACACCGTCGAGCTGGGCAACTTCGCCCGCCAGTTCGTGTACCGCCGGCAGGACGTCGCGCGGTCCAAGGTCGACCGCGCGGCCGAGTGGGTACGCGAGTTCGATCCGGCCATCGCGGTGAGCACCATCCAGGCCGATCTCGGTGACGCGGCCGCGGTCGCGGACGTGGTACGCCGGACCAACCCCGATCTCGTCGTCGCCGGGGTGGACCGCCCGCTCGGCATCGACCGGTGGGTCAACTCCGCCTGCGTGGGGCACGGCGTGCCGTTCATCCGGGCCGGCATGTTCGTCACGCAGGCGCTCGTCTGGTCGGTACACCCAGGGCACAGCGCCTGCTACGAGTGCCCGGCCGAGACCGACGGCGGCGACGTCATCCAGGCGACTCTCGGCCTGTTCGGGCAGCTGCCCACGGTCAACCGCGGCATCGGACCGGTCGCGTCACTGCTCGGCGCGCTCGTGTCGTTCGAGGCACTGCGGTACCTCACCGGGATCATGCCGCCGGCGTTCGCCGGCCGGCTCGGCACCCTCGACCTGCGCTCGGCCGGCGAGCTGTCCATCGCGGACTGGCCGCGCAATCCCGACTGCCCGGTGTGCCTGACCGCCGGTGCCGGCCGCCGGGCCGCGGGCGGAACGGGCGCCAGCGAGACACCCATACCCGCTCCGGCGCCCGCGGAGGACCGGGGCGAGGCCGAACTCGCGTCCAGCGAAAGGGGGTGACCGAATGAAGATCAAGGTTCGCAAGGTGGAGCAGACCCGTCTGACCGTCTGCCTCGCTTTCATCGCCAGCATGTGCCCCGACAGCTGATCGTCAGTCCTCCCGTGGTGCCCGTCCGAGGTCGGGCGCCACGGGAGCGGCCCGAGGGAGGTGCCATGTCCACCGGTACCGCACCGGGATCCGAGCTGGCACCGGACCCCGCGGCGCGGTTGCGGGCTTCGGCCAGCGCGCTGTCCTGCACCCCGGACGGCGACGAGGTGCTGATCGGCAACCCGCGTACCGGCATGTTCGTCGCGGTACCGGAGGTCGGCCGGGTGGTCGTGCAGACCCTCGCGGCCGGCGGCACTGTCGCCGACGCGGCCACCGCCGCCGAACAGGTCGCTGGCGAACCGGTGGACGTGCCGGACTTCCTGGCCGCACTGCGCGACGCCGGCGTGCTCGATGACACCGAGCCGCCGGTCATCACCAGACCCCCGGGCCGGCTGTCCTCGGCCGCCGCTCGCATCGCACCGCCGCTGTTCGGCCGGCTCGCCTGGACGGTGTACGCGGCCGCGGCTGTGTTCGACCTCGCGGTGCTGATCGCCCGGCCGGTGAGCCGACCCACCGTCGAAGACGCCTGGTTCCTGACCGATCCACTGCTCAGCATCGCCTGCCTGGGCGCGATCGCGCTGGTACTGCCACCGGTACACGAGGCGTGGCACTGGCTGGCCGGACGCGCGGCAGGCGTACCCGGCACGTTCCGGATCAGCTTCCGCGGCATCTTCATCACGTACGAGACCGACCTGTCGCTGCTGCTCACGGTGCCGCGGCGACAGCGGTACGGGCCGATGCTCGCCGGACTCGCGTTCGACGGCACCGTGATCGCCGCGTCCCTCGGCCTGCGCTGGCTGTACGAGGCCGGTGCGGCACAACTCCCGCCGGGCCTGTACCGCCTGCTCGGCGCGATCGTGGTGTTCGAGCTGTTCGCCGTCGCGCTGCAGTGCGCGGTGTTCCTGCGTACCGACCTGTACGCGGTGCTCGCGACCGCGCTCGGCTGCCAGAACCTGTACCGGATCAGCTGGTTGACGCTCAAGCGGCGGCTGCTGCCGCTGACCGGCCCGGAGCGGGCGGAGCTGGCCGAAGCGACCGACCGGGACCGCGCGGTGGCCGGCTGGTTCAGCCTGCTCTACTTCGCCGGCGCCCTCGGCATGCTCTGGTTCCTGGTCAGCTACCTGCTGCCGTTCGGCATCGGCACGGTCGCCTGGCTGCTGCCGAACCTGGCCGCCGGCGGTGTCGACCAGTCCGCCTTCTGGGAATCCGCCACGGTCACCGCGCTGATCGCCGCGCAGTTCCTGCTGCCTGCCGCGCTCGCCGTGCGGGAGAGGCGGCAACGCGCCCGAGGGAGGCTCCGGTGAGCAGCGCAGCCCGAGCAGACACCGAAACCCAGGACATCACGGTGTACTCGCGAATGTGGATCTGGCGGGTCGGGGCCGTCGCCGCGGTCGCCGCGGTCATCTTCGGGGTGGTCGCCAGCCAGTACACCTCGATCACCGGTGCCGCGGTCGGCTCCACCGCGGTCTCCCGACCGGCGCCCTGCCTGCCCGGTCAGGCGGTACCGATCCTGGCCAGTCCGCACGTCTCCGCGGAAGCGATCCGGCACGCGAAGTACAACTCGGATCCGCCGACCTCCGGACCGCACTTCGGGTTCACCATCGCGCCCGGGGTGTACCGCGAGCAGGTGTCGACCGGCCTGACCGTGCACGCGCTCGAACACGGCCACATCGTCATCCGGTACGCCCGCGCGACGACCAGGGCTGACGTCGAGCGGCTCGAGGCGATCGCCCGGCGGTACCCCCGTGATGTGGTGCTGGCGCCGTACGACCGGATGGACCGCGGTATCGCGTTGACCGCGTGGGGCCGGATCGACCGGTTGAGCCGGTTCGACGAGCCCCGGATCGCGCGCTTCATCACCGAACTGCGCGGCCGGTACGCGCACGGCTGGACGCGCGTCGACCCCTGCTGATCGCAGCAGGGGTCGACCGGAGGGTCTTCCACGATTACTTCCTGACGAGGCTGACCAGGGCCTTCGTGCTGTCCCACCGGGACCGGGCGATCAGTGCGAACACGATCCCCAGCACAGCGGTGACAATCGCGGCCGGTGCCATGCCGGGCAACAGGAACAGGTTGGTCAGGGTCGCGCCGACCATGACGCCGACCAGTCCGAGCGCGGCCAGGCCGGACAGCCGCGGGATCAGCAGTCCGATCGCGCCGGCCAGCTCGCAGGTACCGGTGAGGTAGCGGAACCATTGGCCGAAGCCGATCGTGTTGAACATTTCCACGGTCGTGGTGTCACCGAGCAGCTTGGGCATGGCGGCGAAGACGAAGAACGCCGCGAGCACGATCTGCAGCGCCCAGAGGGCCACGTTCTTGGCGCGGCCACGCGTGGGGGCGGCGGTGGTCGTCGAGGCGACGGCGGTACGGGGGGCGACGGGGATCTCGGTGATGGTCACGGTAGTGGTCCTTCCGGCGAGGCTCGTTAGCTGTTACCGGTACAGACCACCGCCGCGACCAGAACTCATCGGTGCGGCGAAAAATACTCTGGCGACCTCCGGCGTACCTGCCCCGGATCGGCCGGTCGTTACGCGATGAGGGTCAGCACCAGCGCGATCGCGGCCGGCAGCGCCTGCGCGACGAGGATGCGCCGGTTGGCGGTGGCGCCGCCGTACAGCCCGGCGATGAGCACGCAGACCAGGAAGAACACCGTCACCGGGAACCCGATCGTGTCCCGGGCGACGAGCCCGAAAACGAGTCCGGCGGCCAGGAATCCGTTGTACAGGCCCTGGTTCGCGGCGAGCACCGCGCTCTCCTCGGCGAACTCCGGGGTCGTACCGAAGATGCGCTGGCCGCGCTCGGTGCGCCAGAGGAACATCTCGAGTACCAGGAAGTACGCCTGAAGCACGGCGACCAGGCCGACGAGTACATCTGCGGCGAGCTGCATGTCCGGTGCTCCTACTACTCAGCGGGCTTACTCGGTGGGCTCATTCGGCGGCTTACTCGGCGGGCGGGTGGGCCGGCCGGGTGCGGAACCGAACCGTACCGGGTCGGCTACCGTCGCGAGGTGCCCGACCATCGCGACCTGGAGTTGCTCGCGTCTGGACGCGACGCGGACGTGTACGCGCTGGATGGGTCCCGGGTCCTGCGGCGTTACCGCGCCGGCGGTGACGTGGCGGCCGAGGCCGCCGTCATGGCGTACGTCGCCGGCTTCGGTTTCCCGGTGCCGGCCGTGTACGAGGCCGCCGGCCCGGACCTGGTGCTGGAGCGGCTGGACGGCGCGACCCTGCTGGCGGCGATGATCGCGGCGGACGTGGACGTGGCGACCGGCGCGGAGCTCCTCGCGGACCTGCACCATCGACTGCACGCGCTGCCGACCCGTCCCGGCGCCGGCGCCGGATCCCGCGTGCTGCACCTGGACCTGCATCCGGACAACGTCATGCTCACGTCCCGCGGCCCGGTCGTCATCGACTGGCGCAACGCCAGCGACGGGCCGCCCGCCCTTGAGGTCGCCCTGTCCGCGCTGATCGTGGCCCAGGTCGCGGTGGACGAGACGAACGAGCGGAGCGCTCTCGCCCGCGCGTTCCTGCCTGAGTTCTGTCGGCGTACCGACGACCCGAAGCTGATGCTCGATCAGGCGGCGGCCATGCGTGCTGCTGACCCCAACATGTCGCCGGACGAGACAGCCCGGCTCGCCGCGGCCGCCGCGCTGGTACGGGACCAGCGCGGCTAGGGCGTGTCCTGCGTTTCAGAGCTGCCCGCCGTACACCACGAGGGCCCATGCCAGGCATCCGAAGGCGGCGGTGGACAGCAGCGTGCGGACCAGGTTCCAGGTTGACCAGCGACGCTCGTTGAACCGGCCGCGCACCGCGGCCGGGTCGCGCGGGTCACCCGCCGCCTTGAGGGCGTCATTCATCGGCAGGTGTACGACCGACGTGATGACGACCGTGGCCAGGTACAGCAGGAACGCCGCCACGATCCACGGCATCATGTCCTCGCCGCGGCTCAGGCCCCCGGCCAGCGCGGTGAGTCCGATCGCGCCGAGGTAGCTGGTCAGGAACCAGGGGTTGATGATCGCCCGGTCGATCGCCTGGAACGCGACGACGAACGTGCGGTCGTCGGTCCGGCGCAGCCCCCGCATGATCGTGTGGGTGTACAGGCCGAACACGCCGGCCATCAGCCCCATGGTCATCGTGGCCGCGACCAGGGCGGTGCCGCGAATCGCCTCCATGCCGCCAGTAAAGTACGCGCCCGGCCAGAACCCGGCCCGACGCTCGGCCAGCGGGCTACAGATCTTCGGATCAGCGCCGGTCCGGTAGCCTGTACCCCCGTCGGGCCGTTAGCTCAATTGGCAGAGCAGCGGACTTTTAATCCGCGGGTTCTGGGTTCGAGCCCCAGGCGGCCCACCACGCAAATCCGACATGTGGCGCTGCGCAACCGCCAATACACCTGCTTGGTCCGGAGCAGAGGTCACGGCAGGAACAGGCACAGCGGATGTCCCGCCGGATCGAGCACCACCCGCAGGTCCGCCCTGGCCTGCGGCTCAGCGAGCGTGCCCCCGACCGACAGCGCGAGCCGCACCGCCTCCTCCAAGGCGGCCTGGCCGTCCGCATCGGCGTATCCGCCGTCGTCAGAAGTGCCAGGTGGGGTGAGGAGCAGCTCGAGATGGAGCATCTTCTGCTGGCGATCGGGTTCCTCGGGCCACGTCGGGCGCTGATATCCGTCAGTCTCCTGGAACGACAACCCGGTGCCGCCTCGCGGATCGCGCATGAGCACCCAGTCCGGTTCGACCGCGGTGGGCTTCCAGCCAAGCAGGCCACCGTAGAAACGGGCCATCGCCTGGGCATCGGGACAGTCGAGGTTCACCGTGCGTACGGTCACCGAGGGCATCCGGGACATCGCACTCCTCCCGAGTGGCAATGGGGCTCTCGAAGGTACGGCAGGATCCGACGGGTAGTGGTCGCGCTGGTTCACCTCGATTGCCCGACCGTCGACGGGCCGCCGCTTCGGCTCCGCTCAGGACACGGTGAACGCGGGCAGCAGGCCGCGCTGGACCAGCAACCGGTTGACGTCGTTCAGGCTGAGCATGGCCGATACGGCGCGCTGCAGCAGCTCACCGCCACCGAAGCCGAAGTCACCGGGCACCGCGAAGCTCATTCGTACCGCGTTCATGATGAGTTGGTAGTACCGGTCGGACAGGTCCAACAGGAACCGCTCGAGGTCGTCGGCCGGCTCGTACCGGCTGGCGAGCAGGTACACGCTGGCCGGCACGTCGCGCAGGCCCGAGACGAAGCTGTCCAGCGACGACTTGTGGGCGGTACCGAACTCGACGATCGAGGCGACCTGTTCGCGCAGACCGTCCTCCAGTACGGCGGTGGGCGGCTCGACCGTCGGCCGCAGCCGCTCGTACCGCGCGTCCACGGCGTAGGCAACGGTCGACGCCCGCGCTACGAGCTGATCGAGCTGGTCCCGGCTCAGTGGTCCGAACGTGACCGGACCACCCTCGGCGGGCAGCGCGGACGCCCGATCGGTCTGCGCCGACTGCTCGGCGCTGGCGAGCGCGTTGTTGATCCGGCGCAGCTGTCGCATCGCGTCCACCGACATCCCGGACACGACCTGCGCGGCGTCATGGACCCGCGGGTCCACGCCGTCGATATCGTGACCCAGCGCGCAGAAGATCCACTGGTACTCGACCAGCAGCGCGTGCTCGACGGTGGCGAGGAAGTCAAGCTCGGCCAGCGCCTGTTCCCGGGTCCAGGTCATGCCCAAGACCATGGGCACGGGGGACGCCCGCTACAACCGGTCTGTCCACTTCTCGACTGCACTGGCCACCGAGACAACCGCTGCCCCGCCGCGACGCAGGACAGCTAGCCGCGTTCGAGCTGCGGCACGGGTTGTGCGGCCAGCCGGTGGAACGCGGCCTCCGTCGCCGAGCCGGGCGTCGCGCAGTACACGATCAGCCGTTGATCCGAGTCCTGGATGTTGAGCACCTGACAATCAAATTCCAACGGCCCGAGCTCCGGGTGTACGACCCGTTTGACGACGCCGCCGCGCACCCGCACCTCCCGCGCCTCCCACATCTGCGCGAACCGGGGCGAGAGGCCCAGCAGCTCGGTGACCAGCTGCTCGATGCCCCGATCGCCGGGATACCGGGCGTACGCGACGCGCAGGTCCGCGACCGACGCGCGGGCGAACCGCACTGTGTTCTCGTCGTTCCAGCTCACGTCGGTGTCGGGCCGTCCGAACATCCAGCGGATCATGTTGCGCTCGTCCCTGGGGATCCCCGCGAGGTGCCCGATGAAGTGCGTGGCGAGCGCGTTCCAGGCGAGCAGGTCGTACTTCGCGTCGACGACGAAAGCGGGCGTGGTCGGCATGTTGTCCATCAGGTACCGGATGGCCGCCGGAACCTCCCGGCTCGGGCCGACCACCGGCGGCGGATTCTCCCCGGCGATCCGGAACAGGTAGTCGCGCTCGTCCCGGGTCAGCATCAGCGCGCGGGCCAGCGCGGCCAGCACCTGCCGGGACGGTCGCGGCCCCCGCGCCTGTTCGAGCCGGATGTAGTAGTCGACCGACATGCCGGCGACCTGCGCGACCTCCTGGCGCCGCAGTCCGGGGGTACGCCGGCGCCCGGTGCCGGGCAGGCCCACGTCGCCCGGCGTGAGCCGGTCCCGCCGGCTGCGCAGGAACATCGCCAGCTCGGTGCGGTTCAGCATGCCGCGCCACCCTTCCCAGCCATTTCTCCAGCCTGCCCTACCCGCGCCCGACCAGGGTGGTACCGCTGATCCCAGTCTCACCGGGCCTCTCCCGCCGCCGGACGATCCGCGCAAGGGTTACCGGCATGACAGCGATTGCATTGATCACCGGCGCGAACAAGGGAATCGGCCTGGCCACGGCCCGGATGCTCGGCGCGGAAGGCGTGACGGTCCTGGCCGGCGCGCGGGACGAGACCCGCGGTCGGGCCGCCGAAGAGACGTTGCGCGCGGACGGCATCGACGCCCATTTCGTCCAGCTCGACGTGACCGACGAGAAGTCGATCCAGCGCGCCGCGGAATGGATCGAGGACCGGTACAGCCAGCTCGACATCCTGATCAACAACGCCGGAATCGCCCGCGGCGACGGCAGCGGCAAACCCAGCGAAACAATGATCGAAACCATGCGCACGGTGTACGAGACGAATGTGTTCGGAGTGGTCGCGGTCATCAACGCGATGCTGCCGTTGCTGCGCCGGGCACCGGCCGCCCGGATCGTGAACGTGTCGAGCGAGGTCGGCTCGATCGGGTCGATGACCGATCCGAGCAGCCCGTTGTGGCCGATGGCATCGGTATCGTACCCGTCGTCGAAATCGGCGCTGAACATGGTCACCGCGATGTACGCGAAGGAACTGCGGGACACCCCGATCAAGGTGAACGCGGCCAATCCGGGCTATTGCGCCACGGATCTCAACGGCGCGCGCGGACTGCGTACCCCCGAGCAGGGCGCCGCGATCAGCGTCCAGCTCGCCACCCTGCCCGAGGACGGCCCGACCGGCACCTTCTTCGGTCACCTGTGGCGTACCGACGACACCGACGAGAATGGAAATCTACCCTGGTAGTTCGGCCGACCCTGGCCGCGGGTACGGTGACGAAACCCAGAATCGCCGCCGCCATTCATCGAATTCCGGCGGGGTCGGGTCGGTAGGCGCATGTCGCATTGTTCCGCTGAATGCGATCACCCTTGGCATTGCGGGTCGGGAATTGGACAGCCGTACGCCTCCGCGCTGACCAGAGTACAAATGCCACCGATTCCGGCCGCAAACCATCGTGAACCGTACCTGCTGTCAGGCGTACGGATGATGGCGTGTCCGACCCGCGTGAGCGCAATCGGTCCGGGAATCCGTTCCGCGCGTCGAACGGATGATGGCGCACGAGCCGGTGCCCTTCGCACACTGCGAAAGCCAGCGAGGGCTGGCGAAAGCCGATCAATCTGAGCGACCGGTTACGCCGGGCGCGGCGGATCACATGGGGGATTCATGAGCGGCGCTATGGGCGTTCGGTTACGGCTGCGGTGGTGGGTACGTGGAATTGTGCCCATTCTGCTGGCGGCACCATTACTTGCGATAGGCGGCCAGGCCGGCGCGGCCCCGGCCCTGTTCCAGGACGGTTTCGAAACCGGTGACCTGTCGAACTGGACCAATCCAGCACCGACCAACAATCCGGTCAACAACGGGCTGGCGGCGAGCCAGTCACCGGTGTTCGCCGGTACCTACGCGGCCCGTGCGGTCAGTACAGGCCTGGGCGCTTCGGCCTGGCACACGCTCACCGCGACCCAGACGAACCTGTACTACCAGACGCGGTTCAACGCGGCGAGCCACAACACCAGCGTCAACCTGCTGCGGTTCCGGCGGGACGTCGCGGCCGCGAACGCGATCGCCACGCTCTCGCTGAGTACCACCAACCGGTTGACCATCCGCAACGATGCCGGCTCCCCGGCGGGGAGCGTCACCGGTACCACGGTCGCGACCCCGGGCAACTGGCACACCGTGCAGCTCCACGTGAACATCACCGGGGCGTCGAGCCTGACCGAGGTGTGGCTGGACGGCAACCCGCAGCCGGACCTGACCCGGACCTGGGATCTCGGCGTGAACCCGATCGGTCGGATCGAGTTGGGTGATCCCGGCTCGGCGACCACCACCAAGACGTTCGACGTGAGCTACGACGACGTCGCCTACGACACCGCGTTCATCGGTGACGTGTCGGCGCCGACCGCGGCCACCGGCCTCACCGCGACCGCGCATTCGGGCCTGCGGGTGGACCTGGCCTGGACGCCGGGTACCGACGACGTGGGCGTCACCAGCTACGACGTGTACCGGAACAACGTGCTCATCACGAACATCCCGGCCGCGAGTACCTACTCCGACACGACGGTGGCGCCGCTGACGGCGTACACCTACAAGTTGGTTTCGAAGGACACCGCCGGGAACTCCTCGCCGGCGTCGAACAACGCGTCGGTGACCACCACCGACGCCTTCTCCGACGGCTTCGAGGCCGGAACCCTGGACAAGTGGACCGCCGTGAACGGCCTCGCGGTCCAGCAGACCGAGGTGGACACCGGCTTGTGGGCCGCCGAGGCGACCAGCACCGGCGCGGTGGGAGCCTCCGCCCAGGTCACGCTCGACGCGACCGTCACCGACCTGACCTACCGGGTGCGCTTCAAGCTGATCAGCCAGGGCGTCAACTCGGTCAACCTGCTCCGGATGCGTACCGCAACCAACGGCGCGATCGGTTCGGTGTTCGTGTCGAGCACCGGCAAGCTCAGCTTCCGCAACGACACCACCAGTGCGACCACGGCGAGCACGCTGACCGTGACGCCGGGGGTGTGGCACGAGGTAGAGCTGCACCTGCTCATCGCGGGTGCGTCCGGCCAGGCCGACACCCTGCTGGACGGCGCCAGCGCGGTATCCCAGGTCGCGTCGCTCGGTACCTCCCCGATCGGCCGACTCGAGCTCGGCGACCCGTCGGTCGCTCGTACCTTCGACGTGGCCTTCGACAACGTGCTGGCCAACCCGGTGATCACCCCCGGCGGCGACACCACTCCGCCGGCGGCACCGACCAATCTGCACACCACCGCGGTACTCAGCAACGAGATCGACCTGGCGTGGAACGCGGCAACCGACAACGTCGGGGTCACCGGCTACAAGGTGTACCGAAACAACGTGGTCGTCGCGACGCTCGGCAACGTGCTGACCTACGCCAACACCGGGCTCGCTCCGGCCACCGCGTACCAGTACAAGGTGACCGCGCTGGACGCGGCCGGCAATGAGTCGGCGGCGAGCAACATCGTCAACGCGACCACTACGGCGGCAACGGACACCACCGCACCGACCGCGCCGAGCAGCCTGCACACCACCGCGGTACTCAGCAACGAGATCGACCTGGCCTGGAACGCCTCCACCGACAACGTCGGCGTGACGGGCTACCGGGTCTACCGCAACAACGTCGCGATCATCACTCTCGGCAACGTGCTGACCTACGCGAACACCGGGCTCACCCCGAGCACCGCGTACCAGTACAAGGTGACAGCCCTGGACGCGGCCGGTAACGAGTCGCTGGCCAGCAACGTCATCAACGCCACCACCACCGCGGCGACGGACACCACCGCACCGACCGCACCGACCAACCTGCACACCACCGCGGTACTCAGCAACGAGATCGACCTGGCCTGGAACGCCTCCACCGACAACGTCGGCGTGACGGGCTACAAGGTGTACCGCAACAACGTGGTCGTGGCGACGCTCGGCAACGTGCTGACCTACGCCAACACCGGGCTCACTCCGAGCACCGCGTACCAGTACAAGGTGACAGCCCTGGACGCGGCCGGTAACGAGTCGCTGGCCAGCAACATCGTCAACGCCACCACCACCGCCGGCGGGGACATCACGCCGCCGACGGCACCGGCCACGGTGACCGCTACCGCGGTGTCCGACACCCAGGTCACCGTGACCTGGACCGCCGGTACCGACAACGTCGGCGTCACGGGCTACCGGGTCTTCCGCAACGGCTCGACAACGCAGCTGGTGCAGGTCTCCGGCACGACGCTGACCTACACCGACACCACGGCGACGCCGGACTCCACCGTCAGTTACGCCATCCGGTCGGTCGACGCGGCGGCCAACATCTCACCGCTGAGCCCCTCGGCGAGCACCGTCACTCCGGCGTTCACCGACGGCTTCGAAACCGGCAACTTCACCCGCTGGACCACCAACAATGGCCTGACCGCGCAGCAGACCACGGTGGACACCGGTAGCTGGGCGGCGCTCGCGCTGAGCACCACCACCAACTCCGCGAGGTACGCGTCGAAGACGCTGCCGACCGCCCGGACCAACCTGTACTACCGGGAGCGGATCCGGATCATCAGCAACACCACGGCAACCGTGAACGTGCTGCGGCTGCGCACCGCGGCCGGCGGGAACATCGTCTCGCTGACCTACAACGGCAGCCGGCAACTCGGCTACCACGACGACATCATGAACACGACCACGACCAGTACGACCGCACTGGCCCTCAACACCTGGTACGAGGTGAAGGTGCACGTGGTCATCAACGGCGCGTCGAGCCAGATCGAGGTGTGGCTGAACGGCGCCAAGATCACCACCCTCTCGAAGACCGACAAGTTCGGCAACAACGCGATAGGCCAGGTCGCCGCCGGCGAAACGGCCACCGGACACAACTACAACTTCGCCATCGACAACGTCTGGGCATCCACTCAGGCCAACTAATCGGCGAAGTGGGGGCGGGGTACGGGCCGGCACGGCTCGTACCCCGCCGCTATTTGTCATACCTAACCGCGTGGCCCGCCGATTTCCATTTCCCACACGGTCGGATAGCGGATGGCGGCGGTGAGCTGGAATTCGCACACTGTATTTAGCAGCCGACGAAAGTCGGACCGGCAATGCGGCCGGTATGCGGTCCGGATATGCGACCGCGGGGCAAATGGGGGAAACGCATGAGTGGCGTGATGGTCATGAGTGTGCGGTTGCGTTGGTGGGCGCGATGGACGGTGCCCTTCCTGCTGATCGCATCGGTGCTGGCGATCTCCGGTACGGCCAACGCGGCATCGCCGTGCGTGGATTCGAGCCCGGTCGGGACGTACACCATGCGGGTCTGCTTCACCGCGCCCGCCACCGGCACGCAGCTCGTCGGGAACCAGCCGGTGACCGCGACGATCACGGTGGTCAGCGGCACCTCCCCGGGCGTACAGCGGATGGTGTTCTACCTGGACGGCCAGTACCTGCTGACCGACTACCAGGCGCCGTACGCGTTCACCCTGCCCAGCCCGAAGTTCCTCGACGGGGCGCACCAGCTCGGAGTCGAGGGAATGCTGCGGGACGCGTCCGTCACCACCCGGGCGACCGTGGATCTCACCTTCGCCAACGGGGTCACCACGCCGCCGGTCAACACCAACACCCGCAGTGCCACTCCCGGCACCCAGCCCGCCCCCGGTACGGCATTCACCGTGGCCGCGGTCGGCGACGGTGCCAGCGGCGAGGCCGCCGAGACCGACGTGACCAACCTGATCGCCAGTTGGAACCCGAACCTGGTCATGTACCTCGGGGACGTGTACGAAAAGGGCACCTCGACCGAGTTCTACAACTGGTACCGACCGGAAGCGACCGCCGGTACCTTCTACGGCCGGTTCCGCTCGATCACCAATCCCGTGATCGGCAACCACGAGTACGAGAACGGACAGGCCGGCGGGTACTTCGACTACTGGGACAACATCCCGCATTACTACAGCGTCAACACGCACGGCTGGCACGTGATCGAACTGGACGCGAACTCCCAGTTGGGGCAGACCATGCCCGGCACCGCGCAATACGACTGGCTGGTCAACGACCTGAACCACAACACTCAGCCGTGCACTGTGGTGACCTACCACCAGCCGATCTACAACATCGGTCAGGAGCCGGCGGCGGTGAGCATGTCCGCCATCTGGTCGCTGCTCGCCCAGCGCGGTGTGGACCTGGTCCTCAACGGCCACGACCACACCTACCAGCGGTGGACCCCGATGGACGGCTCCGGCAACCCGAGTGCCAGCGGAATCACCGAGCTGGTCGACGGTACCGGCGGGCACGGCAGCGGCAGTTTCGTCACCACTGACGCGCGGATGCTCGCCTCGTCAGCGCTGCCCGGCGCCATGCAGTTGACGTTCAACGCCGCGGGCGCGGGCTACCGGTTCGTCACCACCACCGGGCAGACGCTCGACTCCGGATCGGTCAAGTGCAACCCGGGCGCGGCCGACACGAGCGCACCGAGCGCACCGACCGGCCTCGCCGCGGTCGGCACGTACAAGACGCAGGTCGACATGTCCTGGACCGCGTCGCTGGACAACGTGGGAATCACCGGGTACCGGATCTTCCGCGACGGTTCACTGCTGACCACGGTCGGTTCGCAGACCACGTACTCCGACACGACCGTCGCTCCCGGTTCGACCCACGCGTACACGGTGCGGGCGATCGACGCGGCCGGCAACGCGTCGGCGGCCAGCGCGACGGCGACCGCGACCACCCCGACGATCGCGGTGCTGTTCCACGACGGCTTCGAGTCGGGCAACCTGTCCAGTTGGACCAACCCGGCCCCGACCAACAACCCGGTCAACAACGGGCTGGCGATCAGCCAGTCGCCGGTGCTCTCCGGCTCGTACGCGGCGCGCGCCACCAGCACCGGACTGGGCGCCTCCGCGTGGCGGACCGTCAACCCGACCGAGACGAATCTGTACTACGAGGCGAGGTTCAACGCGGCGAGTCACAACACGAGCGTGAACCTGCTCAGGTTCCGGGCGAACAACACCAGCGGAAGCTCGATCGCCACCCTGGGGTTGAGTTCCACCAACAAGTTGACCATCCGCAACGACGCCGGGGCCGCGCCGGCGAGCGTCACCGGTACCACCACGGCGAGCCCCGGCAACTGGCATACCGCGCAGCTCCACGTCAGCCTGAACGGCACGTCCAGCCTGACCGAGGTGTGGCTCGACGGCGCGCCAGCACCCGAGCTGACCCGGACCTGGGATCTCGGTACCAACCCGATCGGCCGGGTCGAACTGGGTGATCCCGGATCCGCGACCAGTACGAAGACGTTCGACGTGAGCTTCGACGACGTCGCCTTCGACCGGGAGTTCATCGGCGACATCACGCCACCGACCGCCGCGACCAACCTCACCGCGACCGCGCACTCCGGCCTCGAGGTGGACCTGAGCTGGACGCCCGGTACCGACGACGTGGCGGTGAGCGGCTACGACCTGTACCGCAACGGCCAGCTCGTCACCAGCATCCCGGCCGGGAGCGGCTACGCGGACAAGACGGTCGCGCCGCTCACCGGGTACACCTATCAGTTGATCTCCAAGGACGCGGTCGGCAACACCTCCGGCTTCAGCAACCCGGCGGCGGTGAGTACCGGCGACGCTTTCTCCGACGGCTTCGAGTCCGGGGACCTGTCCAAGTGGACGAGCGCACCCGGCATGACCGTCCAACAGTCCGATGTGGACAGCGGTGGATGGGCGGCACAGGCAACCAGCAACGGTACGGCCGGAGCCTCGGCGCAGGTGACGCTCGACGCGACTCCCGGCGAGCTGTCCTACCGGGTGCGGTTCAAGTTGCGCAGCCAGGGCGCCGGCTCGGTCAGCCTGGTGCGGATGCGTACCGCGACGAGCAGCCCGATCGGTTCGGCGTTCGTCTCGAGTACCGGGAAGCTCGGCTTCCGTAACGACACCACCGGGGCGACGACGACGAGCACCCAGACCGTGACGCTCGGAGCCTGGCACGAGTTGCAGTTGCACCTGAACGTCGCGGGCGCGACCAGCCAGGTCGACACCCTGCTCGACGGGGTGAGCGCGGTGTCGCAGGTCGACACGCTCGGTACCACTCCGATCGGCCGGCTCGAACTCGGCGACCCGTCGACCGGCCGGAGTTTCGACGCGGTCTTCGACAACGTGCTGGTCGATCCGGTGTTCGGCAGTGACACGTCGGCGCCGACCGCACCGGGAAGCCTGCACACCACCGCGGTACTGACCAATGAGATCGATCTGGCCTGGACCGCGGCCACCGACAATGTCGGCGTGACCGGCTACCGGGTGTACCGCAACGCGGTGGCCGTGGCCGACCTGCCCGGTACCGCGGTCGCCTTCGCCAACAACGGACTGACCGCGTCCACCGGGTACACGTACACCGTCACCGCTCTGGACGGGGCGGGACACGAATCGGCGCCGAGCAATGCGGTAACCGCGACCACTACCTCCGGAGCGGACACCACCGCGCCGACGGCTCCGACCACGGTGACCGCGACCGCGATGGCCGACACCCAGGTCAACGTGGTCTGGAACGCCGGTACCGACAACGTCGGAGTCACCGGATACCGGATCTTCCGCAACGGCTCGGCAACCCAGCTCGCACAGGTGTCCGGCACCACGCTCACCTACAGCGACAGCACGGCGAGCCCGGACTCCACGGTCGGCTACACCGTCCGATCGGTCGACGCGGCCCTGAACGTGTCACCGCTGAGCCCCTCGGCCAGTGCCGTGACAGCGGCGTTCACCGACGGCTTCGAGACCGGCAACTTCACCCGCTGGACCACCAACAGTGGCCTGACCGCACAGCAGACCACCATCGACACCGGTGCCTGGGCAGCTCAGGCGCAGAGCACCACCAACGCCGCCCGGTACGCGTCGAAGACCCTGCCGACCGCACGCACCAACCTGTACTACCGGCAGCGGATCCGGATCATCAGCAACACCACGGCAACCGTGAACGTGCTGCGGCTGCGCACGAGTACCGGCGGGAACATCGTGTCGCTGACCTACAACAGCAGCCGCCAACTCGGGTACCACGACGACGTCAGCAACACCACCAGATCCAGCACTACGGCGCTGAGCCTCAACACCTGGTACGAGGTGAAGGTGCATGTGGTCATCACCGGCGCGTCGAGCCAGATCGAGGTGTGGCTGAACGGCACCAAGATCACCACGCTGTCCCGTACCGACAACTTCGGTACCACCGGGGTCGGCCAGGTCGTCGCCGGTGACACCGCCACCGGGCACAACTACAACCTGGCCATCGACAACGTCTGGGCATCCACCCAGGCCAACTGAGGAATCCTCGTCGTCGCGGTCTGAGCGGCCCGCTCGAATGCCGCTCAGGCCGGTACAGCCCGGCTCAGCCCAGGTCGGGCGCGCCGGACCGGAACCGGCGCGCGGCCGTGGCACCGGCGGCGGACAGGACCGCCCCGGCGAAGCCGAAGAAGACGGTCAGGAAGGGCAGCGCACCGAGCAGGCCCCGGTTGATGTACTCGCGCATCGAGGACATGCCGCTGCGCGCCAGGCCGTCGATCTTGGTCTGCTGCTGGCTGACGGTGTCCAGGAAGACGTTGTCCACCGCGAAGAACGTACCGATCGTGAGGGCGCCCACCAGCACCCCGGCGATCACCCCGACCCAGACCACCCGTCGCAGGTCGACCCCGGTGCGCTGCGCGACCACCCCGACAGCCGCGAGTGCGGCGAAGGCGCCGAAGTAGGCGAACACCACAGATACGCCGTCGTTGTCCGCGCGGGACGGGAACAGCACGTTGGCGCGGACCACCTCGGCCGACAGGACGACCCAGACAAGCAGCGCGATCAGTACCCCGCGCCGGATCGCTGCCTTGAACGTCACGTCCATCGTTCGCTCCCAGGTGAGGTGGGCGCGGGCGGCTCCGCGCAGCAGGTCGACAGCGGTACTCGCGCGGGCCGGGTACGAGGCCGGGCCGAGGTCGTCGAGCAGTTGCTCCAGCTCCGCCCCGTACCGCCGTCGCCAGCGGGCCGGATAGAGCCTGACCAGGAACTTCATGAGTACGCCGCCAGTCGCCGCAGACCGGTGGTCGCCACCCGCTGTGCGTGCCGGAGATACTCGGTCACGACCTCGGCACCGGCCGCGGTGATCCGGTACGGCCGGCGCCGGTCCCGCTCAGGCAGGCGTTCGATCAGTCCGTCCCGGTCCAACCGGGACAGCGCCGCGTACAGCGTGCCGGGCCCGACGCTCACGCCGGCCAGCTCCTCGATGTCCTTCATCAGCGCGTATCCGTGCTTGGGTCCGCCGGCCAGGCTGGCCAGAATCAGCACGCTCGGCTCGCCGAATCGGCCCAGCCCCACACCGGCTCCCTCTTGGTTGTCGCTGGCTCTATTGATCACTCTCGACGGACTCCGGGCTCCCGGGCTCCGGTGGCCGGGTATTACGTGGGCCACTATATCGTCTGACGTAATAGCCGTCAGGCCCCCGACCCCGAGCCGGCGCCCCGCCACCTCGCTCCGCCACCCCGCGCCGCCACCCTGAGCTGGCGCCCCGCCGCGGCCTCGAGCTGGCGCCCCGTCGCGGCCGAACTCCCGATCACGGACAAACATCTCTAATATTCGACTGCCGGTCATACCGGTCGGAAATGTCCCGGTGATCCCGGGGACACCAACGGCGCTCGACCCACGCCATCGGCCTGCCTCGACCAGGCACGCCGAGGGGTGGGAACGAGGCCGAACGTCTGTGGGGAGGCGGTATGAAGAGTGGATCACCGTGGCGGATCGGCGCCGGATGGCGAGTCCGGGCGGGATGGCGGGCCCGAGCCGGCTGGCGGGTCCGAGCCGGAGCAGTCGGCGCCGTGGCCGCCATGTCAGTGGTGGCGTCGCTCGTCGGCTGGAGCGCCCCGGCCACGGCTGACCCGGCGAAGGGCGTCGTGGCGGTACGCGCCGGCCATGACGCGCGCCTGCATTTCACGATGCGTCGGACCGGAGAGGCGCTCGTGGACTTCACCGCCTGGTCGCCGGGGGTTTCCTGGGGCGTGACCGGGCACGAGTCCGCGGTGGTGTCCGCGCTGGTGGACGGCCGATACCAGACCGACGTGGTGATCCCGTCGTCGATGCCGACGAAGCGCCAGTTCTTCCTCGGCCACCTGCGCGCCGGCCGGCACCTGCTCACCCTTCGGCTGGCCACCGACCGGACCCGCGGCGGTGAGCTGGGACTGTTCCGCGATCTGAACTTCAGCGAGGTGCGCCCCGGTACCGCCGACTACGCGGTGGCCGCGCACGCACCGATCCTGTACGGGCGTACCACCGCCACCTGGGGCGGCGCCTTCCAGAACGCGTTCACCGACGTACCGCTGATCGCCTGGCACGAGGTGACGCCGCAGCCGGACGGCTCCTACGAACTCCGGTACACCATCGTCTGGTCCAATGAGGACGGTGGCACCGGCCTGGCGCCGGCCTCGCTGATGGCGCGGTGGGGTCGCACCACCGACATCGAGTGGATCTATTTCGGCGGCGTCTACCAGCTCGAAGTCGACCCGGACGGCAACACCGTGCCCGGTTCGGAGTTCTACCAGGCGCCCAACCACGGCACGATCCCGTTCGCCGGGACGTACGAGGGGCACCACCCGATCCTGCAGACCTGCACCGACAACAACAACGTGTGCGACCAGCTCGACGACCCCGCGCAGCAGACCCCGATGCGGTTCACTCCCGCGGTCCAAGCCGAGCTGCCGGCCGGCAACGCGCGCGAGATCATGATGGACCGCGAGGGCTGGACCTACTGGGTGACCGCGCAGGAGATGGTCCGCGAAGGCAAGACCGAGGCGACCGCCGATCCGGCCACCCCGGACCTGTCCGATGAGCGCAACTACCTCTACCTCGTGTTGAAGAAGACCACCATCGCCGACCAGAACTCCGACCCGTGGATCGGCGCCGCCGTCGGGGTCAAGCTCGTCGGGGATCCCACGGTGTACCGGTCGGATCACGCGACTCCCGGCTGGTCGGTACAGCGCGATGACCCGGCCGCGACCACGGTCGAGTTGCCACCCGGTACGACCGCGGACGACATCGAGAGCATCAGCGTGATCCGCGCGCCCGGTAACGGCGACAACGGTGGCTCGATCGAGATCGAGGGCATCCAGCGCGCCATGTTCCTCGGCGACGACTACCTGCCCGAGCCGTACTTCATCTCCGACTACGACATCAGTGGTGTCACGCTCACCCCGGACGCCCCGTCAGCCGAGGTCTGGACGCCGGCCGCCGCGGCGTGACGGCGCTGGTCAGCGGTACAGCCGGCGGTTGATCGCGCGGATCCCGGCGGCGTAGGGCTCCCCGGCCGGGCCATTGCGGGCCAGCGCGGCCTTGGCCGCGTTGGCGCCCGGACCGCCGTGCACCCCGCCACCGGGATGGGCCGAGGAGCTGGCCAGGTACAACCGGTCGACCGGGGTGTCCGCACGGCCGAGACCGGGCACCGGCCGGAACACCAGCTGCTGGTGCAGCGCGGCGGTGCCCCCGTTCACGGCTCCGCCGAACAGGCTCGGATTGTGCTCCTGCAGCCCGCTGGGAAGCAGCACGTTGCGGGCCAGAACCGCCGAGCGGAAGCCCGGCGCGTGCCGCTCGATGAGCTGCTCGACCCGTTCGGCGTGCTCGCGCAGCAGCCCCTCCTCCCGGGCCAGGCTCTGCGGCACGTGGCTGTACGCCCACACCGCCTCGGTACCGGCCGGGGAACGGCTCGGATCGCTCGTGGTCATCTGGCCGACCAGCACGAACGGCTTCTCCGGGATCCGTCCGCGGGAGAGCTGCACGCTGTACACGGTCAGGTCGTCGAGATCGCCGCCGAGGTGGACGGTGCCGGCCCGGCGGGCATCGGCCGCGGTCCACGGCACCGGCGCGGACAGCGCCCAGTCGAGCTTGATGGTGGCGTGGTCCCAGTGGAACCGGTCCAGGTCCTCGGCGAAGCGTCCGGGCAGCGCGTCGAGGCCGACCAGGTCCCGGTACAGCGCCGGCGCCGGTACGTCGGCGAGCACCGCGCGCCGCGCCCGCACCAGCTCACCCGCGGCGTCCCGTACCCCGACCGCGGTGCCCCGGGCGTGCAGCACCTGGTGGACCGGCCGGTGGTACTCCACCTGGCCGCCGCCCTTCTCCAGCCGCCGCAGCAACGCCCCGGTCAGCTGCCCGGCCCCACCCTCGGGTACCGGGAAGCCGACGCTCTGGCCGAGCATCGCCAGCAGCCAGCCGAAGATCGCGCTTCCCGCCTGCTCGGGCCCGAGGTCGGTGTGCGCGGCGTTGCCGGCCAGCAGCAGCCGGGCGCCTTCCCCGGCGAAGCGCTCACCGCCGTACTCGAGGACCGACATGACCGACATCCGGACGAACCGCAGCGCTTCCGCGGTACCGAGCCGCCACAGCAGCCGCGCGCCGGCGCGTACCGGCGGAAACGGAGCGAGCAGCGCTTCGAGCAACGGCTCGCCGATGCGCTGCCACTGCCCGGCCAGCTCGGCCCAGGCGCGCGCGTCGGCCGGGGCGAACGCGGCGAGCGACTCGCCGGTCTCCTCGAGGTCGCGGGACAGCAGCGCACACCGGTCGTCGGGCAGCACGTGCGCCAGCACGGCGGGCGCGTGCCGCCACACCAGGCCGTACGACTCCAGGTCCAGGTCCCGGAGCACCGGAGAGCTACGCCCGAGCGGATAGAAGGCACTGCACACGTCGCTGTGGAAACCGGGCGCGGTGAGCTCGGCGGTCTGTACCGAGCCGCCGGCCACCCCGGTCGCCTCCAGCACCAGCACGTCCCAGCCGGCGTCGACCAGCAGGTTGGCGGCGACCAGGCCGTTGTGACCGGCACCGACGACCACCGCGTCAACTGTCTGCACGCCCTGCCGCCCCTCCGACTCCCACCGCCGACTCTGCCTGCGGGTACCCCGCTCGCGCGCCGGAACACCGAAATCGCGGGGACGTGTTTGTGCAGGTCGCTGCCGGGCATCCTGACCGGACGCCGGAAGCTGCTGCCAGGGAGGTTGCCGTGACAGAGGTATGCCGCACGATCGGCGCCTCAGCCGAGCGGATCTTCGCGGTGCTGGCCGACGGCTGGAGCTACGCCAGCTGGGTGGTGGGGGCCGCGCACATCCGGGACGTGGACGACACCTGGCCCGAGGTCGGCGCCCACATCCACCACCGGATCGGCCCCTGGCCGATCCAGCTCAACGACCAGACCATGGTCCGCGAGATGGTGCCGAACAAGCTTCTCGACCTCGACGCCGGCCTGTGGCCGTTCGGGAAGGCGCGGGTCAGGCTGTCGTTGGAGCCGGTCGGGCCGGACCGGACCCGCGTGCGGATGTACGAGGTGGCGTCGTCCGGCTTCGGCCGGGTCGTCCCGCACCCGCTGCAGGCCCTGGTGCTGCGTCCACGCAACGCCGAGGCCCTGGACCGGCTGGCCGACATCGCGGTGCACCGCCGGTACCGGCCGGACGAGGTCAGCTGACCGCGGGCCGGACCCGTCGCCGGTCGTCGGGCAGCCGCTCGGTCAGGCCGTCCCGGTCGAGCATTTGCAGCAGGGGTACGGCGACCCGTCGCGTGGTGTCCAGCGCCTGCCGCGCCTGGCTGAGCGTGAACGGCTGCGGCAGCGTGGCGAGAATCCGGGCAGCCCGCCGAATCGCGTCCGGCCGCAGCACAATCCCGTCGGCCACGCGTACCAGCGCGCCGGCCCGTACCGCGGCCGCGAGCTCGCGCGAGCCGAGCCGTAGTTCGGTCAGCCGGCCCGCCTCCGGCGCCCGGAACGGGTGATCCTCCAGGTCCGAGCGCACCTGGTCGACCGCGCGCTGCACGGCCGGTGGAAGCCCGGCGGACGGCACCCCGATGCGCCCGCCGGTCGTCACCAGGGGTGGCGTGACCAGCGCCTCGACCAGCGCCCGGTCGGGCAGGCCGAGCGCCTGGCGCAGGGCTTCCACCGGTACCAGCGGCTCCAGCGGACGCGCGGCGGCGTGCCGGGCGACCTGGTCGCGGAGTCGTTCCCGCAGCGAGCTCCAGAACGACGGGTCAGCCAGCCAGTCCCCCGCGACCGGGCTCCCGGTCACGGTCACCCCCATCCGGGCCAGGTCCCGCCGCCGGACCAGCCGCCGCAGCCGCACCTCCGTCGCTTCGTCCGGGGTACCGGACAGGCCAGCGAGAACCTCCGCACGGCGAGCGGCGGCGCCCCGGCGCGACAGTGGCGGCGGGGCGACGTCCAGCACGGTGACCGCACCGGCGACGTGGTGCCGGCCCGGGTCGCGCAGCAGCGCCCGATCGCCCAGGTGCAGCGGCAACGACCGGTCCAGCCGCAGCCGGGCGGTGTCCACGCCGAGCGGCCGGACCCGCGCGGTCACCGCCGCCGCGCCGAGGTGCAGAGTCACGGTCGTCGGCAGCGACTCGACCGGGTCCCCGGCCAGCCGTACGTCGATCAGGGACGTGTCGTGGAAGGCGTCCGGCGTGACCAGCGCGTCTCCCCGCCGTACCGCGTCGCGGGTCACGCCGCGCAGGTTCACCGCGACGCGCGCGACCGCACCGACCCGGGCGTGGGCGGCGCCGAGTGCCTGCAACCCCCGGACAACCACCGGCCGGCCACCGAGCGCCAGGGTGTCGCCGACCGCGATCGCGCCCGCGCCGAGCGTGCCGGTCACCACGGTGCCGCTGCCCTGAATCGTGAACGCGCGGTCCACCCACAGCCGCACCGGCGCGTCGTGCTCCGGCGCCGGCAGCCGGTTGACCAGCCGAGCCAGGGCGGCGCGCAGCTCGTCCAGGCCGGCCCCGGTCGGCGCGCTGACCGGCACCGCCTCCACCTCGCCCAGCGACGTCCGGCCCAGCTCCGACCGCGCCTCGCGGATCGCGTCAGCAGGATCGGCGACATCGGTACGCGTGACCGCGAGCAGCCCGTGCCGCACCCCGAGGGCGTCCAGCGCGGCCAGATGCTCGGCCGACTGCGGCATCCAGCCCTCGTCGGCTGCCACTACGACCAGCGCGGCCGGCACCGGCCCCACCCCGGCGAGCATGTTCGGTACGAACCGCTCATGCCCTGGTACGTCGACGAAAGCGACCGTCTCGCCGGACGGCAGGTCGGTCCAGGCGAAGCCCAGGTCGATGGTCATGCCCCGGCGCCGTTCCTCGGCCCACCGGTCGGGTTCCATTCCGGTCAGGGCTCTGACCAGCGTGGACTTGCCGTGGTCCACGTGCCCCGCGGTGGCGATGACGTGCACGTCAGACCCTTCGGATCGCGTCCGCGATCGCAGAGTCCAGCCCCGGCGGCACGCACCGCAGGTCAAGCATCAGCTGTCCGCGTTCGACCCGACCCACGATCGGCGGGACCCCGAGTCGCAGCGGCTCGGCGTACCCCTCGGGCAGCGCGAGTGCCCACGACGGCAGCTCGACGTCCGGTGCCCCACCGCCACCGACGACGGCGACCGAGACCACGACCTCGCCCCGGCCGGCCGCCTCCCGCAGCGCCGACACCCGCGCCCGCAGCTCCCCCGGCGAGGCGTGTACCGCCTGCCAGGTCGGGTGAGTCGGGCCGCGCAGGGTCGCCTCGAGCGCGGCGAGCGTCAGCTTGTCCACCCGCAGCGCGCGGGCCAGCGGGTGCCGGCGCAGCCGCTCCACGATCGCGGCCCGGCCGAGCAGCAGCCCGGCCTGCGGCCCACCGAGCAGCTTGTCGCCGCTGGCCGTGACCAGGGCGGCACCCGCACGCAGCGCCGATGCGGCGTCCGGCTCGTCCGGCAGCTCCGGATCGCGGACCAGGAGCCCGGAGCCGAGGTCGGCGACCACCGGTACGCCGAGGGTGGCCAGCTCCCCGACCGGTACCGCCGAGGTGAAGCCGCGCATCACGAAGTTCGAGGGGTGCACCTTGAGCACGAAGGAGGTCGCGGATCCGATCGCGTCGGCGTAGTCCCCCAGCACGGTCCGGTTGGTGGTACCGACCTCGCGCAGCCGGGCACCGGTGGATTCGAGCAGGTCGGGCAGCCGGAACCCGTCGCCGATCTCCACCAGCTCGCCGCGGCTGACCACGATCTCCTTGTCGACCGCGAGCGCGGTGGCCGCGAGCACCAGCGCGGCGGCCCCGTTGTTCACCACGTGTACGGCTTCCGCGTCCGGTACCGCGGCGGCCAGCGCGGCCAGGGCGGTACGCCCGCGCCGGGCCCGCCGTCCGGTGGCCAGGTCCAGCTCCACGTCGCAGGTACCGCTGACCGACACCATCGCGGCGACGGCCGCCTCGGACAGCGGCGCCCGACCCAGGTTGGTGTGCAGCACGACGCCGGTCGCGTTGATCACCGGGCGGATGCCGGTGGCGGTCGCCGGCAGCGCGTCGACCGCCACGTCGGCCACCTGGACGGGGTCCACCTCACCGCGCCGGACCCGATCCTGAACAGCGGAAACGACCTCTTTGACCGGGCCGGCGCCGAGCCGTTCCGTGGCCGCGGCCAGCCGTGGGTCGGCGAGCACGTGGTCGGTGCGCGGCACCCGGCGACGCGGATCAGCCCCCACGACCACGCACCTCCCGAACATGCTGGCGGAGGCGGACGGGAATCGAACCCGCCCGGCCCGGATCCCGGGCCGCACCGGTTTTGAAGACCGGGAGGAGCACCAGCTACCTGAACGCCTCCAGGATGGGAGCCTAGTCTGGGCCACATGCGGCTCACCCAGTACGCCCGCGGCGGCGGCTGTGCCTGCAAGATCCCCCCGGGCGAGCTCGAATCCGTCGTCGCCAACCTGTTCGGCGACCAGCCAGGAGTCGGCGACCAGCCGGGAGCCAGCGGCAACGGCTGGAACGGCGAGCTTCTGGTCGGGCTGGAGACCGGTGACGACGCGGCCGTCGTCCGGATCGCGAACGGCACCGCCGTGGTCGCCACCGCCGACTTCTTCACCCCGGTCGTCGACGACGCCTACGACTGGGGCCGGATCGCCGCCGCCAACGCGCTTTCCGACGTGTACGCGATGGGTGGCACGCCGATCGTGGCGGTCAACCTGCTCGGCTGGCCGCGCGACGTACTGCCGTTGGAGCTGGTCACCGAGGTACTGCGGGGCGGGCTCGACGTGACCCGGGAAGCCGGCTGCCAACTCGGCGGCGGCCACAGCATCGACGACCCGGAGCCCAAGTACGGACTGGCCGTGACCGGGATCGCGGATCCCGACCGGCTGCTCCGCAACGACACCGGCAAACCGGGCATCCCGTTGACGCTGACGAAGCCGCTCGGGGTCGGCGTGCTGAACAACCGGCACAAGTCGACCGGTGAACGTTTCACCCACGCGATCGAATCGATGGTGTCGCTGAACCGGGACGCGGCCGTGGCGGCGGTGGCCGCCGGCATCACCACGGCCACCGACATCACCGGCTTCGGGCTGCTCGGCCACCTGCACAAGCTCGCCCGGGCGAGCGGCGTGACCGCGGTCGTCGACACGGCTGCCGTGCCCTATCTGGAGGCGGCACGCGAAAGCGCGGCCGAGGGGTACGTCAGCGGCGGCACCAAGCGCAATCTCGACTGGGTACGCCCGTACCTGGACGCGGGCAGCACGGACGAGCAGGAGTTGCTGCTGCTCGCGGACGCGCAGACCTCCGGTGGCCTGTTGGTGGCCGGTGAGCTGCCGGGCTATCCGGTAATCGGGGAACTCGTACCGGCCCGGGACGGCATCACGATCGCGGTGCGTTGAGCGGTGCGTTGAGCGGTGCGTTGAGCGGTGCGTTGAGCGGTGCGTTGAGCGGTGCGTTGAGCGGTGCGCACGTCGCCCGCGCGGTCGCCGTGGTCGTGCTGGCCGCCGCGGTCCCGGGAGGTGCGGCCCCGACCGGTACCGCGCCGGTGGTCCGCACCGACGCGGGCGCGGTACAGGGTGTCCGTACCGACGGCGTCGACAGCTTCCTCGGCATCCGGTACGCCGCGCCCCCGACCGGACCGAACCGCTGGCGGCCGCCCCGTCCGGCGCGGGCGTGGCACGGCGTGCGGGACGCGACCCGGTACGGCAGCCGGTGTGCCGCCGCGGGCAGCGACAACGGCCCCCGTACCGAAAGCGAAGACTGCCTGTTCGTCAACGTGCAGCGACCGGCCGGCGTGGCGGCCGGCGACCGGCGGCCGGTGTACGTGTTCATCCACGGCGGCGCGCTGCTCAACGGCGGTGCCGACCAGGCGGACCTGGCGGCGGTCGTACGGGCCAGCGGCGTGATCGGGGTGTCGTTCAACTACCGCCTCGGCATGCTCGGCTTTCTCGCGACGCCGGAACTGACCGCCGAGGGTGGCGGGTCCGGCAACTACGGCTTCCTGGACCAGCAGGCCGCGCTGCGCTGGGTCCAGCGCAACCTCGCCGCGTTCGGCGGCGACCCGCACCGGGTCACGGTGGGTGGGGAGTCCGCCGGCGCCTGGTCGGTGTGCGCGCATCTGCTCGCGCCCGGCTCCCGGGGCCTGTTCGCGCAGGCGATGATACAGAGCGGGTCGTGTCCGGGCCGCACCCAACGGGAGGCCGAGGCGGCGGGCGCGTCCGCCGCGGCCGCCGCCGGCTGCCCCGACCCGTTCAGCAGGATGGCGTGTCTACGCGGTACGTCGGTGAGCTTCCTGCTCGACGCGCCGGTGTCCGCGCTCGCGCCGGTGTACGGCACCGCGACCCTCCCGCGCCGGCCGGCCGACGCCGTCCCGGCCGGGGAGTTCGCCCGGGTACCGCTGGTGATCGGCGCCAACCGGGACGAGGGCAGGACGTTCTCGCAGGGCTTCATCGGCTCGAGTCGAAGCCAGTACCTCGCCTGGTTGCGGACAGTCCCAGCGCTGCGGGGCCCCCCGCAGCCGCAAGGCGCCCCGGAGCCGCAGGGCACCCCGGAGCCGGCCGCCGTACTCGCGCACTACCCGTGGCCGGCCGACCCCGACCGGTTCACCGCGGCGTACCTCATCGGCGCGGTGATGACCGACGCCGGGCTGATCTCCGGCATCGGCGGCTGCGCCAACCGGCGGCTGACCGGCTCGTTCGCCCGGTGGACGCCGGTACGGGCGTACGAGTTCGACCACCGCACCGGCCCCGGCCCGGGCTACGTCCCCGGGTACGTCTGGGGAGCCGGGCACGCCGCCGAACTCGCGTACCTGTTCCCGACGTTCAACCCGGAGCTTCCGCCGCTGTTCGACGATGCCGAGCGGCGGCTGGCGCGGGACCTCCAGCACGCCTGGGGCGACTTCGCCCGCGACGGCGTACCGGCCGCGAACTGGCCGTCGTACAACGGCACCCGCCTGGTGATGTCGCTGCGCCCGGGTGGCGGCAGCCGGCCGGTCACGGACGCGGAGTTCGCCGCCGAGCACCAGTGCGACTTCTGGACCGCGCTGGACGCGCGTCACCCGGGCGCCGCGACGACGCCCGGGTGACGCGACCGGTCAGGCGGTGACCCGCTTCTCGGTGTCCTCGGTGGCTGGTGCGGACGGCATCCGGGTGACCAGCGGCAGCACCAGTGCGACCACCGCCACGATCGCGATCACCGTGAACGGCAGCGTGTAGCTCTTGCCACTCGACTCGTACAGCGCGGCCAGGATCAGCGGGCCGGCCACGCCGCCGATGCTCCAGCCGACGATCATCGCCCCGTAGATCGCGCCCGCGTTCGGGGTGCCGAAGTAGTCGGCCGCGGTCGCCGGCATGGTGCCGAAGCCGCCGCCGTAGGCCAGGTACACCAGGGCCGCGAGCACCGCGAACAGCGCGAACGCCGCCGCGTGCGGAAGGATGAAGAAGCACACCGCCTGCAGCCCGAGCATGCCGAGGAACGCGCGCATCCGGCCGATCCGGTCGGACAGCCAGGCCCAGGCGATCCGACCGCCTCCGTTGAACAGGCCCAGTACGCCGACCAGCCCGGACGCGGTGGCGGCGCTGACCCCGGCGATCGCCTCGGTGGCGTCCGCGGCCTGCGAGATCAGCGCGATTCCGCAGGTCACGTTCAGGGTCAGGATCGCGGTCAGCATGTACCACTGCGGAGTGCGCAGCGCCTCGCCCAGCCCGTACACCTTGGTGCCGGGCACCGCACCGCCGGTGGTGGCCGCGACGAAGCCGGGCACCTCGTACCCGGCCGGCGGGTTCCGGAAGAACGACGCGCCCAGCACGATCGCCACCAGATACCCGATGCCGAGCGGCAGGAACACGCTCGGCTTGTCGTCGGTACCGCTCATCAGGGCTTTCGCCACCGGCGCGGTGATGAGTGCGCCGAAGCCGAACCCGGCGACCGCGATGCCGGTGATCAGTCCCCGGCGGTCCGGGAACCACTTGCTGAGCATCGCGATCGGGGTGATGTACACCGCGCCCAACCCGATGCCGCCCATCACGCCGTACGTCAGCACGAGCAGCCACAGCTGGTCGCCGGAGGAGACGAACGAGGCGAGCACGATGCCCAGCGAGTACAGCACGCCGCCGCCGAGCGCGACCGGCCGTGGCCCGGTCCGGTCCTGGATGCGGCCGCCGATGAAGCTACCGATGAAGATCGTGCCGATCACGAACTCGAAGGGCAGCACCACCTCCGACTTGCTCCACCCGAACTGCGCCTGCAGCGGTTTGTTGAACACGCTCCAGGCGTACACGGCACCGATCGCGAGCTGGACCAACACGGCGGCGGCGACGAGGCCCCACCGGCCGCGGGTCGGGTTGCGGGTTGCTTCGGTCATGGCTTCCCCCGGGGGGTAGGGAAATGCCGCTATAGCGGTTGCCCGTCCGGTACCCCGGGCAGCCGCCACTTATCCCTGGTGAGTGCGATCCATCCGTTCCCGCTGCGGCACGACCGTGTACTTCGGGTCCTTCGCCGAAGCCACGCCGCCGTCGACGATGCCGAACCGGGTCGCCGCGCCGCCGGCGAGCAGCGCGGCACCGGACAGCGCGGACAGCACCCGGCTGCGCCGCCCGAGCACCGCCCCGGCCACCCCGGCCGCGGTCAGCATCCGACCGGCCCGCAGCAGCCGGCCGGCCCGACCGGTCCGGTACGCCTCGCTGGCCAGGCCGAGCCCGTTCTCGAGCTGGTGGGAGCCGGCCAGCTCCATCGCCGCACCCGCCACCGCCATCCGGCAGGCCGGCCCGGTCTCCTCGACCGGCGCCGCGATCAGCCCCAGGCCCGCCGCGCTCGCCAGCGCACTGCCGGAAAACACGAAGGGCAGCTCGCGGTACGCCTCGTGCCAGGACGGTACGGCGGTGTTGCTCAGCAGCACGGCGGTGTACGTGCCGAGCGCCGGAGCCAGTGCCGCGGCCGCGTATCCGGCCACCCGACCGACCGGCCGGGCGAGCCGCCCGATGCCGCGATCCGGCAGTACCTCACCGGCCGCGGCGGCACTGGCGGCCGCACCGAACGCGGCCAGGATCCAGGTACCCATCGACATCGGCGAGGTGGGCTTCGCGACCCGCAGCATGTGGTGGAAACGCTCCGGCCGACCCAGGTCGTTGATCAGGAAGTACGTGCTGGCGGCGAGCGCACCCACCGCGCCGAGTCGACCGGCCCGGCGCAGGCCGGGACGCCCGGTCGCATCGGCTCCGGCCGCGAGCAGCGCGGATCCGGCCGCCACTCCTCCGGTGAAGAAGTACGCCGGGATGTCGTGCTTCCACACCGGCGCCTTGATGATCGGCCGGCCGTAGTACGACTGGAAGTCGGCGTCGGGCACCATCGCCCGCTCGGCGCCACCGCGCCGCCGGCCGCCGTTGCCGCGCTGGCCGTTGCCGGCGGCGGTCACCGCCGCCGCCCCAGGAACGCACCGATGACGGCGACCGCCATGGTGGCGGCGGCCAGGCCGGCGTGCTTCCACATCGACGGCAGGTCCCGGGTGGTCACCACCGGATCGGGCGGCAGGCCGTACACCTCCGGCTCGTCCAGCAGCAGGAAGAACGCGCCGTCACCGCCGACGCCGTCGTCGGGATCGTGGCCGTACAGCCGGGCACTGGTCTCGCCGTCCGCCTGCAACGTGTCGAGCCGCTGCGCGGCGCGGGTGCGCAGCTCCTCGAGTGGCCCGTACTGGATCGACTCGGTGGGGCACGCCTGCGCGCAGGCCGGCGTCATCCCCTCGCCGATCCGGTCGTAGCACATCGTGCACTTCCAGGCCCGGCCGTCGCCGGGGCGCTGGTCGATCACGCCGTACGGGCAGGCCGGAATGCAGTAGCCGCACCCGTTGCAGATGTCCTCCTGGACGACCACGGTGCCGAACTCGGTGCGGAACAGCGAGCCGGTCGGGCACACGTCCAGGCAGGCCGAGTTCGTACAGTGCTTGCACACGTCCGACGACATCAGCCAGCGGCCGTCCTGCCCGGGCGTGCGCTGCTCGATGAACGCGACGTGCCGCCAGGTGTTGGCACTCAACGAGCCGGTGTTGTCGTACGACATGCCGAGCAGGTTGAGCCCGTCGTCGGGCACGAGGTTCCACTCCTTGCAGGCGACCTCGCACGCCTTGCAGCCGATACACACGCTGGTGTCGGTGAAGAAGCCCATCCGGGGCGGGTTCTCAGCCACGGTCACTCCCCTCGGTGCTTCCCTCGGCCGACGCGTCCGCAGAGGGCTCGCCCGCGACCGGCTCGCCAGGGGCCGGCAGCAGGCCGGCGCGGCGCCGGTAGCCGGCCAGGTACACCTGCAGGGCCTTGCCGCGCGGTCGCCGGCCGGGCTGGATGTCGCAGGTCGACACCTTGCTCTCCTGGATCAGCACGTTCGGGTCCAGCGTGATGCCGAGCAGGTCGTTCGCGGAGTCGCCGGTGGTCAGGCCGGCGCTGCCCCAGTGGTACGGCATCCAGATCTGATGGATCTTGCGACCGTCCACCCGCAGCGGGGTCAGCCGCTCGGTGACCAGCACCTGCGCCTCCACTGCCGCGCGGGTCGTCACCACATGAGCCCAACCGAGGTGTACGAGGCCGCGCTCGGCGGCCAGGTCCGGCGACACCTCGACGAACATGGCCGGCTGCAACTCCGACAGGTACGCCAGCGTCCGGCTCATCCCACCGGCGGTGTGGTGCTCGGTGAGCCGGTTGAGCGTCAGCACGTAGGGGAAAATGTCGACGTCCGGGAAAGAAGCGGACGGGTTGGCTGGGTTGTCGGAACGCGGGTACGTCTTGCGGGTCGGGTTGACCTGCTGCTTGTACAACAGGTTCCCGATCGGCGACTCGACCGGCTCGTAGTGCGTGGGCATCGGCCCGTCGATGAGCCCGGACGGTACGTACAACCAGCCCTTCCCGTCGCCCTGCATGATGAACGGGTCGTCGCCGGCCAAGGCGGCAACCCCGGTGGCGTCGTCCGGCGGCCGGTACGACGGCGGCTTGGTGACCTCCACGTCCGGCACGTCGTGCCCGACCCACTTCTCCTGCTCGGCGTCCCACCAGACGTAGGCCTTGCGCTCGCTCCACGGGTTGCCGTCCGGATCGGCGGAGGCGCGGTTGTACAGGATGCGCCGGTTCGCCGGCCAGGCCCAGCCCCACTCCGGCGCCACCCAGCTCTGCTCGCTGGCCGGCTTGCGCCGGGCCGCCTGGTTGACCCCGTCGGCGTACACGCCGGTGTAGATCCAGCACCCGCCGGCGGTGGACCCGTCGTCCTTCATCTCGGCGAACTTCGACAGCAGCCGGCCGGTCTCGATCTCCCAGCCGTTGATCTCCCGCAGTACCGCGTCGGAGCTCGGCTCGTCGTACGGCCCGTGCACCGGGTAGTCCCAGGTCAGGTCGAGCAGCGGCCGATCCCGGCGCTCGGTGGAGGCGGCCAGCTTCTCCCGCAGCAGGTTGCCCAGGTGGTAGAAGAACCACAGCTCGGAGCGGCAGTCGCCCGGCGGGTCGACGGCCTTCTCCCGCCACTGGAGCATCCGCTGGGTCTGGGTGAACGTGCCTTCCTTCTCCACGTGGGACGCGGCCGGTACGAAGAACACCTCGGTACGACAGGTCTCCGGGGAGATCTCGCCGGTCTCCACCTCCGGCCCGTCCTGCCAGAACCGGGCGCTCTCGATCAGGTACAGGTCGCGCACGACCAGCCAGTCGAGGTTGGCCATGCCGAGCCGCTGGGCCCGGCCGTGCGCCGAGCCGACCGCCGGGTTCTGGCCGAGCAGGAAGTATCCCTTGATCTTGCCGTCGATCATGTCGAGGACCTGGCGGTAGGTCCCGTGGTCGCCGGTCAGCCGGGGCAGATACCCGTAGCAGAAGTCGTTGTCCGCGGTCGCGGCCTCACCCCAGTAGGCCTTCAACAGACTTATGGCGTACGCCTTCGCGTTGCCCCAGAACCCCTTCTGGCCGGGGTGCCGGATCGCGTCGATCCACGCCTCGAACGTCTCGTGCTTCTCGTGGTGCGGCATCGGCAGGTACCCCGGCAGCAGGTTGAACAGCGTCGGGATGTCGGTCGAGCCCTGGATGCTGGCGTGCCCGCGCAGCGCCATGATCCCGCCGCCGGGCCGGCCCATGTTGCCGAGCAGCAGCTGGATGATCGCGCCGGTGCGGATGTACTGCACGCCCACGGTGTGCTGGGTCCAGCCGACCGAGTACACCAGCGCGGTGGTGCGCTCCCGGCCGGAGTTGCGTGTCCACGCCTCGCACACCTTGGCGAACGCGTCCTGCGGTACGCCGCAGATCCGCTCGATCAGCTCCGGCGTGTACCGCGAATAGTGCCGCTTGAGCAGCTGGTACACGCAGTGCGGGTGCTGCAGGGTCTCGTCCCGCTCGACGTTGGCGGCGACCGGTGGCCCGCCCATGTCGTGCTGGAGCGCGGCCGCGGTCTCCCGCTGCATGTGCGAGTCGTCCGACCCGCCGGCCCCGGAGTGGGTGGCGTACTGCCAGCTCGACTGGTCGTACGTGTTCGTCTCCGGGTCGAAGCCGGAGAACAGCCCGTCCAGGTCCTCGGTGTCGCGGAAGTCCTCGGACACGATCGTCGCGGCGTTCGTGTACGCGACGACGTACTCCCGGAAGTCCAGCTCGTTCTGGAGGATGTAGTTGACGATCCCGCCGAGGAACGCGATGTCGCTGCCGGCGCGCAGCGGTACGTGCTGATCGGCGACCGCGCTGGTGCGGGTGAACCGGGGGTCGACGTGGATGACCGTGGCGCCGCGGCGCTTCGCCTCCATCACCCAGCCGAACCCGACCGGATGGCACTCGGCCATGTTCGAGCCCTGGATGACGATGCAGTCAGCGTTCTGCAGATCCTGCTGGAACGTGGTCGCGCCGCCGCGGCCGAAGCTGGTCCCCAGACCGGGGACGGTGGAGGAGTGTCAAATGCGCGCCTGGTTCTCGATCTGCAGCGCGCCAATCGCGGTGAACAGCTTCTTGATCAGGTAGTTCTCTTCGTTGTCCAGGGTGGCGCCGCCGAGCGACGCGATGCCCAGGGTCCGGTTCAACGGCCGGCCGTCGGCGTCCTTGTCCTGCCAGGTGGCGTCCCGCGCGGCCAGGATCCGGTCGGCGATCATGTCCATCGCCGTGGGCAGGTCCAGCTCTTCCCAGTCGGTGCCGTACGGCCGGCGGTAGAGCACCTTCTGCTGCCGCAGCGGGCTGGTCACCAGGCTCTTGCTGGCCGAACCCTTCGGGCACAACCGGCCGCGCGAGATCGGGCTGTCCGGATCGCCCTCGATCTGGGTGATCCGGCC
Source organism: uncultured Actinomycetota bacterium (assembly GCA_963742715.1). Classification (GTDB taxonomy): domain Bacteria; phylum Actinomycetota; class Actinomycetes; order Mycobacteriales; family Micromonosporaceae; genus CAVUMR01. The sequence goes on from CAVUMR010000001.1 coordinate 1,073,420, forward strand.
GTCCTTGACGAACACCTTCTGGCCGCAGCCGACCGCGCAGTACGGGCAGACCGACCGGGCCACCGAGTCAGCCGTTTCGGTACGCGCGCGCAGCGCGTCCGACCGGGCCGACTTCGAGGCGGCTCCCCGCCCGAGCGGATCAGCCCCGGTGACCTGCCGGTACACCGGCCAGCTGTCGATCCACTGGCGCACGCCCACGGGGCATCACTTCCCTCACGGGAGGGTGACAACACCTGCTACGAGGTAGCAATGTCTACCGGTGCCGACCATACGCCGGTGACGGACCCGAGGGGGTCGCATGCCCGTGCAGTTGAACCACACGATCGTCCACGCCGAAGACCGGGAGAAAACGGCCGGTTTCCTGGTAGACCTCCTCGGTCTGGAGCAACCGGCCAGCTTCGGCCCGTTCCTCGTCGTCGAGCTCGACAACTCGATCTCCCTCGACGTCATGCGGGCCGACGGGCCGGTACACCCGCAGCACTACGCGTTTCTGGTGACCGAGGAGGAGTTCGACCAGATCTGGGGGCGGATCAAGGACCGCGGGCTGACGTTCTGGGCCGATCCGTTCCACCGCGAGGAAGGCCGGATCAACACCCATGACGGCGGGCGCGGGGTGTACTGGCTGGACCCCAACGGTCACAGCCTGGAGATCATCACCCGGCCGTACGGGGGTTGACGGCCACCGCCAAGATCGCGACCTGGGGGAACGCGTAGTCCTGCCGCGTGGGTACGGTCCGGCGCGGCCGCGAGCGTGCCTGGAGCTTGTTGGTCGTGGTCGGGGGCTGGTGGTCGAGCCGTGGAAGCGGGGTCTGGCCGGGGTACCCGCCCGACCTACCGGCCCGGTCGCCACCGGAACTGTCCACACTGGAGAAGCCGCCAGCCCTGTACCGCGCCCCGAGTCCGGCAATTCAGTAGGAAAATTTCGTCGCCTACGTTGACGGTGCCGCTTCCTTTCGGGACGATTTCAGCACTGATGGGCAGGCCTGCCACCACCGCACCCCCTTACTGGTGGAGGCACCATGCGTAAGAGACTCAGCCGGCTGCTCGTTGCTGCCCTGGTGGGCCTGAGCAGCGCCCTTACCGTCGCCGCGGCCACCGCGGCCCCCGCCTACGCGGACGACTGCTACACCTGGAACCGCACCCTGTCCCAGGGCATGAGTGGCAGCGACGTCACCCAGCTGCAGATCCGGGTCGCCGGCTGGGTGAGCTCCGGTGAGACGCTCGCCCTCGACGGCGCGTACGGGCCGGCGACCGCCAACGCGGTCAAGCGGTTCCAGGCCGGCTACGGGCTCGGCGCCGACGGCGTCGCCGGACCGGCCACGTTCAACAAGATCTACTCGCTGCAGGACTCGGACTGCACCCCGGTCCACTTCGCGTACTCCGAGTTCGACGACAACTGCGGCGCCAACAACTTCAACGGCGGCAAGGTGTCCGCGGCCACCGCGAAGGAGAACATCCGCCGGATCATGTGGCAGCTCGAGGCGCTTCGGCACAAGCTCGGCGACAAGGGGATCGTGATCTCCTCGTCGTTCCGCAGCGTGTCCTGCAACTCGTCGGTCGGCGGCTCGTCGACCAGCCTGCACATGTACGGCCAGGCCGCCGATCTGAGCCCGAGCAGCGGCTCCACCCTGTGCACCATGTGGCACGCGGCCCAGTCGGCCGGCTTCAAGGAGATCCTCGGCCCCGGGTACCCGGACCACGACGACCACACCCACGTCGGCAACAAGTCCAGCAAGTTCTGGAGTGCCCCGAACTGCTGACGCACCCTTTGTAGACCTCTGCAGGGCTCCGGCCGGCCGCTGTCAGCGGCCGGCCGGAGCCGTACAGAGGCGTCTCAGCGCCTGTGCGGTGAACTGCAAGCTGGGCATACGTGCGGGCAGAATGGCCGTACCGCGAGCCCGCCGCCGTTCGATCCCCCCGGGGGTACCCGTGCTCATCGCGCAGCTCAGCGACCCACACCTGACAATCGGCCCGCTGGCCGCCGAGCCGGCATCCGGGCTGTACCGGGCGCTCGGCCGGGTGTTGTCGCTGGAACCGCGGCCGGACTGTGTGGTCGTCACCGGGGACCTGACCGACGGCGGGAAGCCGGCGGAGTACGCCGCGTTCCGCACAATCGTCGGCGGCTTCCCGCTGCCGGTGCACGTCGTACCGGGCAACCACGACAACCGGGACGCTCTGGTGGCCGCGTTCGCCGGTACCGGTTTCCTCGGCGGTACCGACCGGACGCGGTACACAGTGGACTATCCGGAAGCGACGATCGTGGGGCTCGACTCGCTGGTGCCGGGCGAGCAGGGCGGTCTGCTCGGCGCCGAGCAGCTGACCTGGCTGGACGAGACGCTCGCGCGGCGGCCGGAGGTACCGGCATTCGTGTGCCTGCACCATCCACCGGTACCGGTCGGCATCACGGTCATGGACGGGATGCGGCTGGCCGACGGGGACGCGCTGGCCGAAGTCGTCGCCCGGCACCGGCAGGTCGTACGGATCCTCACCGGTCACCTGCACCGGGTCGTCAGCGCGAGCTTCGCCGGCACCACGCTCACCGTTGCGCCGAGCACGTACCGCCAGGTCAGCCTCGACCTGCGACCCGGCCAGCCGCTCGGGTACGTGCACGAGCCGACCGGCTTCCTGCTGCACCTGCTGACCGGGTCGGACTGTGTCACGCACACCGTCGCGGTGAGCCACTCGGTCGCGGTACACGCCGCGTTCTGACCACCCGGAGCGCGTCGCCTCGCTGATCAGAGCCAATGTATCCGGTAATCCCGATATGCCAAGAGATATGACGTTCCCCCACCTCGGACCCGCTGCTGGTGCTGCGATGACCTCGCACCAGATCTCTACCAGCCGAGTCCCGGGGGGCTTGCGTGCCTGTACAGCAGCTACCGATGCGTCGGCTACGACCAGCCCTGCTCGCCGCGGTGACCCTCGCCGTCACGCTCTCCGGCCAGGGTGCTGGCGCGGTCGCCGGCCAGGCGCCGGCTCGCGGCGGCACCCCGGCAGCCGTACCGCTGGTGACCGGCGACCTCGTGCTGGTGCATCGCGATCCGGACGGTCGGGAGCGGCTGGCGGTCCAGCCACGGCCGGACGCTCCGGGGCACTCGTACACCATCCGAAAGCTGCATGGCGACACGCTGGTCGTCCCGGCGGCGGCCGTCCCCTATCTCGGCCGGGTTCTGGATCCGGGTCTGTTCGACGTGTCCGCGCTGCTCCGCGACGGTGCCAGCGACCGGCTGCCGGTCCGGATCAGCTACGCCGCCGGATCGCCGGTCGCGGCCCCACCCGGCGTCACGGTCACCGGCCGGCCGAACGCGACCACCGCGGACGGCTACCTGACCCCGGCCGGCGCGCGCGAGTTCGGTGCCGCGTTGGACCGGCAGGTCCGCACCGACGCCGGCCGGCCCGACTCCAGGCATGGCGGGGGCGGCGGCACGGCCGTCTTCGGCGGGGTGACCGGCATCCGGTACGCCGGCAGCCGTGCGCCCGAGCCGGCCCAACCGCGGTTCCCGATGCACACGCTGCGACTCAACGTGCTGGACCCGACCGGTGCGCCGGTCAGTGGCGCGGGGATCGACGTCGTCAACGTGGACGACAGCCGGAAGTACACCGGCTTCGTGACCGCGACCGACGGCGAGGCCCGGATCAGCGTGCCGGCCGGCAACTACGGCGCGATGATCTACTACCCGACCTACGACGACAACGGCCTGGTCGAGGAGCGGCTGCTGGTCACCCGCTTCGTGGTGGACGCGCCGCGCGAGGTCACGCTCGACCTGCGCACGGCCTCGTCCCGGGTCACCGTCGCCACGCCCCGACCGGCCCGGCTGATCGCCCTCGACCTTTCCGTGTACCAGGGGTCCGACGACCTGATCGGCCTCGGCCTCAGCACCGGCTCGGACGGATCCGCGCCGATGTACGTCTCGCCCACTCCTGGCGGTGCCGGCGCCCTGCACCTGGCAGTCCACGGCCGGCTGGAGTCCACGCCGTATGCCGGCCTGTCCGGCGCGCCGCCGTACCCCGCCGCGATCCCCTACTCCTACGACGTGGAGTTCGTCAGCGACGGCTCGATCGGCGCGGACCAGCGGTACCGGGCCGAACCTGCCAGCCTCGCCACTCTCGACAACCGGTACCACGCCGAGGTCGACGGCCTCACCGGTGGCGCGACCCGGTTCGGGATGCTGCCGTGGGAGCTGGTCCAGTTCCGCTCGATCTATCCGCTGCGGCTGCCGCTGCGCCGTACCGAGTACGTCAGCGCGATCCCGAACCTCCTGTACCACGAGGGCGTCTACGCCGACTACGCCGGATTCCCGCCGATGGGCGAGCTGTACAGCGGGCCGCGTGCGTACCTGCCCGGGCAGGAGACGACGGTCGACTGGTACCGCGGACCGCTGCACCCGGGCACCGTGGCGGACACCGGGAACGGGGCGTACCAGTGCCCCGCCTGCCGGATCGGCGACACGCTGTCGGTGTTGCTCGCCCCGGTCATCGACTCGGAGCCGGACCACGGTGGCGCGCTCGACTTCAATGGTGACGGGGTGGAGTCGACGTCCCGATTCCAACTGTTCCGCGGCGCCGAGCAGCTCGCCGACTGGCTCGACACCGCCGGCGGCGACGTGACCGTACCGGCCGACCCGGCGACCTACCGGCTGGTGTACGACCAGACCCGCACGACCACCTGGACGCACCAGTCGACCAGCTCGCACGCGGAGTGGACGTTCGGCTCGGAGCACTCGGACGCGCAGACCGTGCCGGACCGGTGGTCCTGCGGACTCCTCGGCTCAGCCGACCAGTGCTCGGCGGTATCGCTGCTGGCGTTGAACTACCAGCTCACCGAGGGCTTGGACAACCACGTACCGGTCGGCCCCGGCTCCCTGCTGCTCACTGTCGGCCATTCGTCCGGTGCTCCATCGGTGCCGATCACCGCGGCCACCGTGGAGATTTCGTCCGACGGCGGCCACACCTGGACGCCGACCGTCGTGTCTGACCTTGGCAGCGGCCGGTACAGCGCGACCTGGACCTACCCGACCGCCGGCGGTACGGCGGCGTTCCGGGTGACCGCACGGGACGCGAACCGCGCCACGATCCTTGAGGTCGTCAAGGACGCGGTCACCGTGGGTGTCGCGCCCACCGCTCGGGCGGCCGCCGCCGCGCCGGCGTCTTTCGGCGGGCCGGCGACTTTCGGCGGGCCGTCGCGACCCGCCTGCGACGCCCGGCTGCCGGGGCAGTTCCGGTGCCTCGCCCTGTACCGCCCGGGCAGCACCCGGCTGACCGGACCGCCCGAGGGGTACGGACCGGCAGACCTGCGCGCGGCGTACCAACTCTCCGACTCCGGCGGTGCCGGGCACACCGTCGCGGTCGTGGTGGCCGGGGACTACCCGACCGCCGAAGCGGATCTCGCCACGTACCGGAAAGAATTCGGTCTTCCGACCTGCGCGGCTGTCACCGGCTGCTTCCGGAAGGTCAACCAGCGCGGCGACCCCGAACCGTTGCCGGATCCGGATCCCGGCTGGGCGGTGGAGGCCGCGGTGGACCTGCAAATGGTGTCCGCGGCCTGCCCGGACTGCCGGTTGATGCTGGTCGAGGGCGACAGCGGGGCATTCGAAGCGCTGGCCGAGGGCGTGGACAGCGCGGTACGCCTCGGCGCCTCGGTCGTGTCGAACAGCTACGGCGCGGAGGAGTTCCGCGGCATGGCCGACGTGGCCGGGTCGTACCACCATCCAGGGGTACCGATCCTCGCGGCGTCCGGTGACTACGGGTTCACCACCGCCGCGTTCCCTGCCGTCTACGGCCCGGTGATCGCGGTCGGCGGTACCACCCTGACCCGCACCGACAACGCGCGCGGGTGGAACGAAACCGCCTGGTCGGGCTCGGGCAGCGGCTGCTCGGCCTGGATCGACAAGCCGCCCCAGCAGGACGATGCCAACTGCGCGATGCGCACGGTCGCGGACATCTCCGCGCTCGCCGATCCCGAGCACGGGGTGGCCGTGTACGACTCGTTCCAGAACGTCGGCTGGGTCGTCATCGGCGGTACCAGCGTGTCCACGCCGTACCTGGCCGGGCTCATCGCGCTGACCGGGCACCCGGAAACCGTCACGCCGGAATCCTTGTACGACCGGCCGGACGCGTACTTCGACGTGATCGGCGGCTCCAACGGCTTCTGCGGCGAGGACTACCTCTGTACCGGCCTGCCCGGGTACGACGCCCCCACCGGCTGGGGCACCCCGCGCGGACTGGCGCCATTCGGATAGCCCGTAGACCGAAACACGCCGGGCGTGTTTCGGTCCTCGAGCGGATTGATCTTGGCGCGGGCGCGCCGCCGGCGGCGGAGCGGGCCGGACCACCGGCAGCGCGGGACGGCGGCGGAGTGGCCCCCGGTCGACCGAGTCAGAGCAGCCCGGGGGCGGCCGGGCAGGCTGGCGGTGCTGGGCACCGCGCTGGTGTGCCGGGCCAGCGAGGCGAGGTGCGCCCCCATCACGGAACCAGCTGAGTATGAGTACGAGGAAGAGCAGCAGGCCGAGTTCACCCGGGATCACCGCGCTGGCGAAGGCCACGACTACGAGCAGGAGCGGAGTCCAGCCCAACCAGCGCCAGCCGCGCCACTCGTCGTTGCCGCGCAGGGCCAGGGCGGAGCTCACCATCGCGACCATGCTGGCGACCATGAAGAGCAGGAAGCCGATTGCGTGCATGGTGTCGTGCCAGGACCCGTCCTCACCCGACGGCTGGTGGAGCGGTTCGCCCGTCGTACACCGCCGGGGTCGGCCGACGACGTGTGGCGGGACCTGAGCCCCGTGAACGTGGCGTCGCCGTACTCCTCGCGCACGGGCTCTCCAACGCCGAGATCGCGGGGAATTCTGTGCGCAGCGCAACGACTTCGGGCGGAGCAGAGTCGTACGGCTACTGCCGCGCTCCCGGCCGCTAACCGTCCCTCAGCTGGTCGCATCCGGGCCGGAATGATGTTTACGCCGTGAACGATATCGGCGGTTCTATGCGCACGGGGTTGGCGGTGTGCCGTGCGGTCGCGTCGGAGTGCAGGTGGGTTTCGATCCGCATCACCTCAAAGCTGAGGTCAGTGATCGGGCGTATCCGCTCAGCGGCCTCGATGACCATTCGCGCGCCATCGCGCAGTAAGTCACTCATCGTCAGACCATGACGGTTCGCGATGTCCCGAAGTGCGGAGATCGTGTCACTCTCCAACCTCAACGACACCACTTGGCCGATACGACGGGGCTCCACGGCTTCCGCGGATTCGTCGATGACCTCACCTCGATGCGCGTTCGCCAACTCCCGGCGCTCGCGCTCGCTCAGATTCCGCTCAGCCACGGCCTTGCACCTCCACTCGTGTGCCCTGTTGCCAAACCCGCCGTTCGGATCCTCGGCACGCCACCCGGTAACCGGACGCAGCCAGTCGCCGCGCTTATGCGATGTATCAAACAGCACCACCCACAATGTCGACCTCGATCGTCAGGACCCACGATGGCAAATTCGGCAGTCTGCACCTTCATACGGATCTCAACGGGTTCTTCACTTAAGACCTGCGACACAACCCTCTCCGGATTGGTTCCAAGGTGTTCCGCCCGCATGCAATGCACTAGATTGCCGTTCACATCATCGTCGTCATCCCAATCAACTGCGTCATACTTGCTGAGATTTAGTGGCAAGCCCCGTACTCCGAAATCGTCAGACGCGATTCCCGCTATACCGCGATACTGGCAACCTGTATGACTCTGAATCGATAGCGGTCAAGCTCGATGTCATCAACGAGCAGTACGAAGCTGTACTCTCCCGGTCGGTCGAGCCTGAGCGCCTGAATCGACACCGCGACCGGACTCAGAGTCGGCGCTCCAAACTTGCCTTCGACAGTAGGCGCCGCCCTGAACACGCCCTTTACGTGAACACCCACGGATTTCTCATCCTGGTCCCGAAGGTCCAGGGTAAAAGTGTGCTCCGCGAAGTTCGCGTTGAATGGCACGGCAATGACCGCGACGAGAGACATCGTCGGCAGGATCGCGGGGAATTCCGCGAAGCGCAGTACCGACCAGAATGCCCCACTCGCGTAGACCTTGCCGTTCTCCACTACGGCGTAGTCCGCGGGGAAGAAGCCTCGTGACTCGAACCGCGTCAGCTGCCCGGGGCTGTCGGGCGCGGTTGGGGTCTCGTCTCCCACTTGCGCTAGCCCCGCCTCGTCGTCGGGCGTCAGTGGTTCTGTCATACACCGACGATAGCCGCTGTAATACACGGCAGCCATAGGTACAGCCAACGGGATAGCCGAACAGTTGATCAGGTACGGCCACCCTCTGCCGAGGTATACGGCCGGAACTGGGTATGGACAGCACGCTCCTGAACAGCTTCGAGCGCGTACGGACCCGCGGCCGGGTCAGCGAGCAGGAGCTGTTCTATCGGGGGTCACGGCCGCCCGGTGGAACGCGGCATTCTGGTGCGGCGAACGCCGTACTCCGGCTCCGCGCTGCGGTCGGTCGGCGGCGTCGCCATCGACACTGCTTGACCGGCGCACGGTACGGCGTGGATTGTCGGCCCGTGACGGACACGATGCGCGCGGGCCGGTTCGACTCGACTACCGGCCGGTTCTCGGTGGAGACGATCCCGGTGCCCGAGCCAGGCCCCGGTGAGGTACTGGTACGGGTCGCGGCCTGCGGCATCTGCCTGTCCGACGTACACCTGCTCGATGGTGGCCTGCGCGCCTCGGAGCCGGTGATCACGCCCGGGCACGAGGCGGCCGGCACGATCGCCCGACTCGGCTCGGACGTACCGAGCTGGCAGGTGGGAGACCGGGTCGTGATGGCGGGCGGGATGCGCTGCGGGGACTGCCCGGTCTGCGCGGGCGGCGGTAACGAGGCGGACTGCCCGGACGCGATGATCATGGGCTTCGACTTCGACGGGGCCTGGGCGGAGTACATCGTCGTGCCGTACTCGAGTCTCACCGCCGTACCCGATGGACTGCCGTTCGAGCAGGCGGCGATCCTGGCCGACGCGGTCGCGACGCCCTACGCCGGGCTGATCCGGAGAGCCGCGCTGCGGCCGGGCGAATCGATCGGCCTGTGGGGCATCGGCGGCCTGGGGGTGCACGCGGTGCAGCTCGCCCGCCTGGTGGGCGCCGCACCGATCGTCGCGATCGACCCGAATCCGGCGGCCCGGGAACGCGCGCTCGCGGCCGGCGCCGACGCCGTTCTAGACCCGACCACCGATGACGTACCCGCGGACATAGCCCGGCTGACCGGCGACTCCGGCCTCGACGTGGCGGTGGACCTGGTCGGCACCAACGAGGTCGTCAAGCAGGGCGGCCGGTGCCTCGGCCGGTACGGCCGGCTGCTGCTGATCGGGATGTCCCGGGAGAAGATCGAACTCGGCCCGGCGGTGCTGTTCAACAGCCTGTCCCAGTCGCTGCTCGGCCACCTCGGCTACACCAAGCGCGATCTCGACCAGGTGGTCGCGCTGGTCCGCACCGGCCGGCTGGACGTGAGCCGGTCGATCAGTGGCACGCTTCCGCTGGAAGATGTCGAGGATGGGGTACGACAGCTGGCGAACAAGGACGGCAACCCGATCCGGCTCGTCGTCATCCCCTGACGGTTACGCCGCCAGCCGCGCGGACCGGAGCAACGGAGGGAGCGAGGTGCCGTGGCCCGACCTCGCCGGCCGCTCCTGACCCGGGAGCGCATCGTCGACGTGGCGACGTCGATCCTGGACACCGAGGGATTGGACGCACTGTCCACCCGCCGGCTCGCGCACGAGCTGGGCGTGCGGGCACCGTCGCTGTACAACCATTTCGCCACCAAGGACGAGATCCTCGACGCGGTCGGCGACGCGATCATCGAACAGGTCGACCTGAGCATGTTCGGCCAGCAGGACTGGGCGGACGCGTTGACCGGGTGGGCGCGGGCGTACCGGCGGGCGCTCGCCGCGCACCCCAACGCGGTGCCGTTCCTGGCCCGGGGACCGGCGCTGCGGCCGGCCGCGCTCACTCTCGCCGACGCGGTGTACGGCGCGCTCGTCGAGGCGGGCTGGCCGGCCAGCTACGCCACCCGGATCGGCGCCGCCATGCGGTACTTCGTGGCCGGCTCCGCGCTCGGCTCGTTCGCCGGCGGATTCCCGGACGATCCCAGCGTGTACGGCGACCGCTACCCGCACCTGCAGGACGCGCACCGACTCGCCGAGCACCGCGAACAGGTGGACGAGGGCGCCTTCGAACTGGGACTGACCGCGCTGGTCGCCGGCCTGCGGTCGCTCTACGGCCAGGTGGTGGCCGGCGGCCAGATCACCTAGCCGCCGGCCGCCAGGCATTAGTTCGATGGCGGTCCCGCCGGCGCGCTGGCACAGCGCGCCGGCGGGACGAGCCGTGTGCATCAGTTCGGTATGCCCTTGTCCGGCGGGGCCTCCTGGCTCAGCTCGGACTCCTTGACTTCCCCGCTCCCGTCATCGGTGGTGAACACCGGCCCGGACAGTACGGACTTGCCGCCCTGTACCTTGCCGATCTGCAGCCCGCCGTAGCCGGAGTGGTCATCCGCGGAGAACCGCAGCGGCCCGAGCCCCGGTCCGGCGAAGCCGCCCATCTCCACCGCGTCCACGATTCCCTGCCGGGTCAGGTCCTTGCCCGCGGCGCGCAGCGCCTGCACGAACAGGTACCCGACGGAGAAGCCGTACTGCACGTTGCCGTCGTACGGCGCACCGTTGTTGTACTCGTCGTTGAGCTTGCGGAACAGCTGCGATCCACGGGTTGGCCGTGTCGTCGATCGAGGGCAGGTACGCGGTGCTGAGCATGCCCTCCAGCAACGGCGCGCCGGCCGCCTTGAGCAGCGCGGACAGGGTCGGATAGTCGGCTCCCACGTTGGACACGAACCACTGGGTACGGAAGCCGAGCTGCGCCGCGGTGCCCATGGCCAGCGCGGTGAAGCCGGGCACGGTGAACGAGACCGTCACCTCGCAGCCGGCCTGCTTCAGCGCGCCGATCTGCGGTCCCACGTTCTGGTTCGTCACGTCGTACGTCTCGCTGTGGGTAATACCAGAAGCGCCGAGTACCGCTTCGACGCCCTTCTTGCCGTCCGCGCCGAAGTCGTCGTGCTGGCCGAACACGCATACCTTCTTGCCGGCGAAGTTCGACTTGAGGTAGTTGGCGAGGATCTTGCCCTCGATCGTGTAGTCCGGGTTGTAGCCGAACGTGCCCGGATACTTGTCCGGCTGGTTCCAGCTGCGGCTGCCGGACGCCACGAACAGGTCGGGCACCTTGTTGGTGTTGAGGAAGCCGAGCACGCCGGTGTGGGTGGGGGTACCGAGGCCGTTGAGGATCGCGAACACCTTGTCCTGCAGGACCAGCTGGCGTACCACCTGCTGGGTGTTCGCCGGGTTGTACCCGTCGTCCATCACCTTGTACGTGATCTTGCGGCCGAACACGCCGCCGTTCTCGTTCACGTAGTCGAAGTACGCCTTGGTCGCGGCCGAGATCTTGCTGTAACCGGCGGCCGCCGGCCCGGTGAGCGGCTGGTGGGTACCGACGATGACCTCGGTGTCGGTCACCCCGGGTGCCGCGGTGCCCCCGGAACCGCCGGAATCACCGCCGCATCCCGCCACGGCCGCCAGTACGGCCACCGCGACCAGGCTGACCACGCTGCGCGCTGTACTGCGAAACATGCTCCACTACCCCTTCCCTAGGAGTGGCTTACGCCGGAGAGCCCATCGACGGGCCCGGTGCAGCAGGCCCTGCAACCCACCCGGTGCGGCGATCATCACCAGGATCAGCAGGAGCCCGAACACGGCCAGCGGCAGGTTGCCGGCCAGCCGCTGATGCGCGGCCGGAGACAGGGTGAACTGGTCGGTAAGGGTGTCGGTCAGCTGCGGCAGCAGGACCAGCAGCAGGCTGCCCCACACCGCCCCGGTCAGGCTGCCGAGACCGCCGACCACGATCGCCAGCAGCAGGTACAGTGACAGGGTCAGCGAGAACGCGCCGGGCGTCACGTTCTGCGCGAGTACCGCGAAGATGCCCCCGCCCAGGCCGGCGCAGGCGGCGCTGATGACAAAGGCCAGCACTTGGGTACGGGCGACGTGGATGCCGGACAACCGGGCCGCGATCTCGTCGTCGCGTACCGCCCGCAGCGTGCGCCCGAACCGTCCCGCGGTCAGGTTCCCCAGCGCCAGCAGCGTGACCAGTGCGGCGGCCAGCGCTAGCCAGGCCTGCCACCGCTCGTACGGGAAGTTCACGCCGAGCCCGGTCGGGGTGGGCAGCAGGTACACGGTCAGCCCCTGGTCGCCGTGCAGCAGGCTGCCGTAGATCGTGCCGAGCGTGGGTACCGCCACGGCGACCGCGAGGGTGAGCCCGGCCAGGTACGGCCCGCGCAGTCGCGCCGCGGCCAGCCCGATGATTCCGCCGGCCACCGCGGTCACCACGATTCCGGCGGCCAGCGAGACCAGCAGGATCCACTGGCCGGTCGCGTTGCGCTCACCGAACTCGTTCTGTACCAGCGCCACCGTGTACGCGCCGATCGCCATCAGCGCGCCGTGCCCGAGGGAGAGCTGGCCGCTCTGACCGGTCAGCACGGTCAGCCCGGCGGCCGCGCACAGGTACGCCGCGGCGGTGGCGAGCTGGTAGTTGCGGAACGGTTCCAGCGCGTACGTGAGGAGCAGCAGCCCGGCGACCGCGAGCGCGGTGAACGCGAGGTGCCGCAGCAGCGTCGAGCGCGCCCAGAGACCGGTCATATCCGCCTCGCCGAGGTACCGGAGAACAGCCCGTTGGGTCGGGCCAGCAGTACCACCACGAGCAGGGCCAGCACCGCCATCGCAGTGGTGTCGCTGCCCAGGTAACCGGCCACGTAGGACAGCACCAGCCCCACCGCGAGGCCACCGACCACCGCGCCGATCGGGCTGTCCAGCCCGCCCACCACCGCCGCGGTGAACGCGGAGACGAACACCAGATCCATCGCGGTCGGGTGCAGTCCCAGTCCGGTCGGGATCACCAGCATCCCGGCCAGCGCGCCGACCAGCGCGGCCAGCGCCCAGCCGAGCGTGAGCATCCGCCCCACCCGGACCCCGAGCAGTCGGGATACCTCCGGCGCGAACGCGGCGGCGCGCATCCGCAACCCGGTGGCGGTACGGGTGAACAGCAGCGCCAGCGCGAGCATCAACAGCAGCACGGTGCCGAACACGAACAGGTCGTACCGGGACACCAGCGGTACCCCGGCGACCGTCATCGCGGTACGGCTGAACGGGGCCGGGAACGACTCGTACTGGTTGCCGTAGACCATCCCGAGCACGCCCTTGAGGACCAGTACGAGTCCGAGCGCCACGATGACCGCGTTCAGTGGCGGGGCGTGCTCGACCCGACGCATCACCACCCGCTCCACCAGCGCGCCGACGAACAACCCGCCGACCAGCGCGGCCGCGAAGCCGAGCCAGTACGAGCCGGTCGCGCTCGACACGCTGTACGCCAGGTACGCGGTCACCACCGCCATGGCGCCCTGGGCGAAGTTGACGATCCTCGTGCCGCGCCAGATGAGCACCAGCGCGAGCGCGAACGCGGCGTACACCGCGCCCCGGGCGAGGCCGTCGACGGTGAGCGTCAGGAACCGTTCCAATCGGAGCCTCCTGCCGGTGCGATGGTCAGAATCCCAGGTACGCGTGGCGGAGCCGGTCGTCACCGGCCAGTTGCCGGGCCGGCGCGGTGACCGCCACCCGTCCGAGCGACATCACCACCCCCTCGTCCGCGACGGCCAGCGCGCCACGGACGTTCTGTTCGACCAGCAGTACGGTCAGCCCGGTGTCGTCGCGCAGCGTGCGCAGCAGCGCCATGATCCGGGCCACCAGTTTCGGCGCGATGCCCAGGGACGGCTCGTCGAGCAGCAGCAGCCGCGGCCGCGCGACCAGTGCCCGACCGAGCGCGAGCAGTTGCCGCTCCCCGCCGGAGAGCTGGTGGCCGAGGTACCGCCGGCGCTGGGCGAGCAAGTCGAACAGCTCGTACACCTCGGCCATGGCCCGGCGGAGGTCACCGGGGTCCCGCCGGTACAGCCCGCCGAGCCGCAGGTTCTCCTCCACGGTCAGCTCGTCGATGACCCCGCGACCCTCCGGCACATGCACGAGCCCCCGGCGGATGCGCTGCTCCACCGGTACCCCCGAAAGGTCCTGATCCTCGAGGGTGATCCGCCCGGAGGTCGGCCGCAGCATGCCGGACAGGGCGCGGAGCAGGGTGGTCTTGCCGGCGCCGTTGGCGCCCAGGACCGCACAGATCGTGCCGGCCGGTACCTGGAGATCCACTTCGTGCAGCACGTCGGTGCCGTCGTAGCCGACCGTCAGTCCGTCGACGTCCAGCAGCGCGCTCATGCCGCCGCCTCGCTGCGCTCGCCGCCGTCATGAGGCACATCCGCACAGCGCTTCATGATTCGCTCACTGGGCTCGCTCATGCCGGCCCCAGGTAGGCCTCGGCCACCGCCGGGTCGTCCCGGACCCGCTCCGGCGGCCCGGTCGCGATGACCCGGCCGAAGTCGAGCACCACCACCTGCTGGCAGCTGCGCATCACCAGGTCCATGTGGTGCTCGACCAGCATCACCGCGGTGTGGTCGTCCCGAGCGGGCAGGCCGATGACCAGCTCGGCCAGTTCGTCGATGTCCTCGGCGCCCAGGCCACCGGCCGGCTCGTCCAGCAACAGCAATCGGGGCTTGGCCACCAGCGCCCGGGCCAGCCCCACCCGCTTGCGTACCGGGTACGGCAGGGTGTCCGGCATCCGGTCGGCGTACCCGGCCACGCCCAGCTCGTCCAGGCACTCCATCGCGGCCGCGCGGAGGGTCCGCTCCTCCCGGTCGGCCCGGGGCAGCGCGAACAGTGCCGAGCCGAAGCCGGTACGGGCCTGATGGGCCGCGCCGACCAGTACGTTCTCCAGCACGGTGAGGTGGCCGAACAGCCCGATGCCCTGCAGCGTCCGGCCGATGCCGAGGCTCGGCAGCCGGTGCGGGCGCGGCCGCAGCGGCGCTCCCTGCCAGCTGATCGAGCCGGTACCGGCCCGGACGAAGCCGCAGATGACGTTGAACAGGGTGGTCTTGCCGGCCCCGTTCGGGCCGATGATCCCGACGATGCCGCCGGCCGGTACGTCCAGTGAGACGTCGTCCAGCGCGGTCAGGCCACCGAAGCGCACGCCGATGCCGTGCAGAGACAGTCCGCGCTGCGGCCCGGCTTCCGGCATGTCGGCCTCCGGCACGATGGCCATCGGCAGCGCGCCCGACCCTGGCGACGCGGAGTTCGCTCCGCGACATGACACCCCGAGGTCGGCGGCGGTGCGCTGGCGGTGGGGCCGAACTTACAGTGGTAGTTATTCCGCCGCCAGCCCGTCAAACGGCCAGTTTCCCGCCCGGCCGGACCGGCGTGGGCGCCGCTCCTCCGGGCGCGCGCCGCGACCGCGGGCGGGGCGGCGGCCCCAGCGATCGCGCCTACCGGTCGGCCAGCAGGCGCCCTATCGGTCGGACAGCAGGCGCGCCCGGAGCGCCCGGACGTCGGCCTCGGTGAGGCCGCCGGCTCGCAACCGGCCCGCCACGTCACGGTCGGCGAACATGGCCCGCAGGCTGGCTGCGGCGGTGGTGTTCTTCCGGGCCAGGATCCCCGCGATCTCCGCGCCCTGGTCGGGCAGCCCGCGGTCGGTCCACAGTGGATCGAGCCGCGCCGTACTGAGCTCGTAGTCGGCGACGATCTCGTCCACCGGTACGCCGACCAGCGCCAGCACCAGCGCGGTCACCAGCCCGGTCCGGTCCCGCCCGACCCCGCAGTGCACGAGCACACCACCCGGGTCGGCCCGCGCCACCGCGGCCACCGCCGCCGCGCAGCGCTCCGGTTTCCGGTCCAGGAACGGATGGAAGTACAGCGGGGAGCCGTCCAGTTCCTCGTCCGCGATGTACTGCCAGAACGCGGTGTCGGTGCTGTCGTCCAGCGCTACCCGTACGGTACGGAACCCGTCCGGCCGGTTGCCCGCGTCCGGTTCGACTTCGTCGTCGTTGCGCAGGTCCACGATCGTGTGTACGCCGTGCGCCCGCACCGCCGCCCACGCCTGCGGCGTCAGCCGGTACACGTTGTCGGACCGGACCAGCGCTCCCGGCCGGATCGTCCGACCGTCGGCGGTCGGCAGCCCGCCGAGATCGCGCGCGTTGTAGCAGCCCGGCCAGTCCAGATGTCGATCCGTCATCGGCCCATTCTGACGATCGCCGCCCCACCGCCGCGTCAGCGCCGACCAGTCGTCCCGCCGCCTCAGCGCCGCCCGGCTACGTACGCCGACGTACGTCCGCGGGCTGACGACGGATCCCCGTTCAGCCGCGAGGCTTGACCCGTACCTGAAAACCCGTACCTGAGAGCCGTACCTGAAAACCAGCCCGGGCCGGGTTGCCAGCGAGGGGGTGGCAACCCAGCCGACGGGGCCAGACCGGAAAGGGTTGTGTCGTGGCGAGCATCGCAACACCGCGGATCCGACCGCGGCGACTCGGTGGCCGGACCCGTAAGGCCGTGCTGCTGGTGCACATCGCGTCGGCCGGGGCGTGGATCGGCATGGACATCGTGCTGGGCGTACTGGTCTTCACCGCGTTGTTCAGCGACAGCGGTGCCACCAAGGCGCTGTCCTACCAGGCGCTGGAGCTGTTCGCGATCTGGCCGCTGTTCGCCACCGGACTGATCTGCCTGCTCTCCGGCATCGTGCTGAGCCTGGGCACCAAGTACGGCCTGGTGAAGTTCTGGTGGGTGGCCGTGAAGCTGGTGCTCAACGTCGTGCTGAGCTCGCTGGTGCTGTTCGCGCTGCGGCCGGGCGTGCTGGCAGCGGCCGAACAGGGCCGGGACTACCTGGCCGGCGGCGCGGTGCCGAGCATGCCGGACCTGATCTTCCCGCCGATCGTGTCGACCATGGCGCTGCTGTTCGCGTTCGTCCTGTCCGTGTACAAGCCGTGGGGTCGGATCCGCAGGAACCCGGCCCGGCCGACACGCACCGCGCAGAGCCTGCGCGCCACGGGGGCCGAGCCGACGAGCCGGACCAAGGCCGACGCGGTGGCGGCCTGAGCGGGAGTCAGGCCTGCGCGGAGCTCAGTTGACCAGCCCCGACTGGTAGGCGAACACGACAAGCTGGGCGCGATCTCTCGCGCCCAGCTTGATCATTGCCCGGCTCACGTGGGTACGCGCGGTCGCCGGGCTCACCACCAGCCGCTCGGCGATCTCCTCGTTGCTCAGCCCCTCGCCGACCAGCGCGACGACTTCCCGCTCCCGCTCGGTCAGTGTGCCGAGCTGCGGGTGCGGCTTCAACGTGCGGCTGGGCTGGGCCGCGAACTCGCGTACCACCCGGCGGGTCACCGACGGCGACAGCAGCGCGGCACCGTCGGCCACCACCCGGATCGCGTGCAGCAGCTCGGCCGGCTTGGTGTCCTTGAGCAGGAAGCCGCTGGCGCCGTACCGCAGCGCGTCGAAGACGTACTCGTCCAGCTCGAACGTGGTCAGCACGATCACCCGTACCTGCGCCAGCTCCGGATCGGCCACGATCCGGCGGGTCGCCTCCAGCCCGTCCACGCCCGGCATCCGGATGTCCATCAGTACGACATCGGGTCGGTGTTCCCGGGTGGCGGTCACCGCGGCCAGCCCGTCGGCGGCCTCGCCGACGAACTCCAGCCCGTCCTCGCTGTCCACCAGGGTGCGCAGGCCGAGCCGCACCAGGTCCTGGTCGTCGACGATCAAAACCCTGATCATGTACGGGCTCCCGCCGGCTCGGTGTCGTCGTCGGTCGGAATGCTCGCGCGTACCTCGAAGCAGCCGTCCCGGGTGAGGCCGGCGGCGAACTCCCCGCCGAGCGCGACGACCCGGTCCCGCATGCCGGGGATGCCGAAGCCGCCGCCGCGGGTGGGCACCGACGCGGTGCGGTTGCTGATCTCCAACGTCACCGCGTCAGTCTCGTAGCTGACCCGGACCCGGGCGGCCTTCTGGTCGCCGTGCCGCAGCACGTTCGTCAGCGCCTCCTGGACCACCCGGTACCCGGCCAGGTCGACCGCCATCGGCACCGCCCGGCGCGCCCCGGTGGTCTCCAGCTTCACCTGTACGCCCGCGTCGACCATCCGGTCGCACAGCTCCTCGAGCCGCTCCAGGCCCGGCGTCGGCGACCGCGACGAATCGGTGCCGGTACGGCGTACCACCGCGAGCGTCGCGCGCAGCTCGTCGAGCGCGTCGGTGCTGGTACGGCTGATCGCCTGCAGCGCGGTCTCGGCCTGCTCGGGTCGTCGCGGCATCACGTGCAGGGCCACGTCCGCCTGCATCTTGATGGCGGCGAGCCCGTGCCCGACGATGTCGTGCACCTCCTGCGCCATCCGCAGCCGCTCCTCGTCGACGTGCTGCCGGATCGCCTCGGCCTGAGCCCGTACCGCGGTCTCCCGCGCCATCCGTACGGTGAGGCCGATCGTGAACGGCACCAGCACCCAGGCACCGGCCGGGATCACGCCGAGCAGCCCGGGCAGCGCGTTGCTGTTGGTGAACAGGTGCACGAGCATGGCGGCCAGCGCCACGGCGCAGACCGGTATCGCGGTCCGCAGCGGCACCCACCGGCCCACCGTGTACACCGCGACCGTGAACGCGAACAGGATCGGCCCGTACGGGTAGCCGACCACCAGGTACGCCGCGGTCATCAGGGTGCTCAGCGCCAGCGTGAGCAGCGGGAACCGGCGGCGTACCAGCAGCACCAGCACGGTGCCGAGCACCAGCGCGAACCCACGGCCGTCGATCGGCAGATCCGGGTTGTTGAACCGACTCGCGCTCGCGGTGCCGAAGACTCCGACCACCGCGAGCACGAGTACGAGGATCACGTCGCCGATCAGCGACCTGCTCAGTTTCATCGGTCCAGCGACCTCTTCATCGGTCCAGCCAACATCTCATCGATCCAGCTCGGTTCTCGCCGAGCTGGCGTGCTGCCAATGTAGATCTTGGCGGGTCGAACAGTTCAGGTCGATCCAGGACATCACAGGACATCCCGGCGGCGCAGCACCCAGCCGCCCAGCACCGTGAATACCAGCAGGTACGCCGTGAGTACGAGGACCGCCTGCCCCGATCCGACCAGCCCGGTGACCCCCGGCGTGTCGCCCGGAGCGCCCAGCGAGAAGACCAGCGAGCCGGCGTTCGGTCCGGGCAGGCCCTTCTGCGCCTGCGCCACCCAGTCCAGCAGCGGCGCGGCGATCCCGGTGATCAGGTTCTGGATGGCCAGCATCCAGACCAGGCCGAGCCCGATCGGCAGCGCCACCGACCGCAGCGCGATGCCGAGCAGTACCCCCAGCGACGTCCACATCGTGGTGATCAACAGGCCGGCGCCGAAGCCCCGCGCGATGTCGACGGCGGACGGCCAGTCCAGCGGCTGGCTCTCCATCGAGGCGACGATCGCGCTCGCCGCGGCAGCCGCCAGGAACAGGCTCAACACCAGCACGAAGGCACCGGCCGTAGCGGTCACCAGCTTGGCCGCGTACACCCGCAGCCTCGACGAGCCCTGGGCGAGCACGGTCTTCCAGGTCTCCCAGCCGTACTCACTGCCGGCCACCAGCACGCCGAAGATCAACGCGAGGGCGCCCACGAACACCGGCATCCCGCCGATCGCACTGCCGACGAACGCGTCCGGCAGCATCGCCGGCAGCCCGCGGTCGCTGTCCGGTGGACCGGACGTACCGCCCGCGTAGCCGGCATAGGGGATGACGTACCCGAAAATCATGCTGAGCACGACGCCGATGGCCAGCAGCAGCCAGGCTGCCGGACGACGGACCTGCTTGAACAGTTCGGCGCGGATGTCGCCCACCATTTCACTTACCTCCGGTCAGTTCGAGGAAGGACTGTTCGAGATCGGGCTCGCGCCAGCGCAGCTCGCTGACCGACACCCCGGCCTGGACGAGCTCGGTGTTGATCCGGGCGGCCCGGCCGGCCCGCAGGTCGGCCGCCTCTCCGCCGTCGTACTCCAGGTCGAGGGCGAGGGCGGCGCCGTCGGTGCGCACCCGGTCCGCCCCGACCAGCCCGGTGAGCAGCTCGCGGGCCTGGTCCAGCGGCTCGGCGGCCACGTGCAGCCGGCGCCCCGAGCCGAGCTCGGCGACGGTGGTCTGGGCGACCAGCCGGCCGCGGGTGATCACACCCACCCGGTCACAGATCTGCTGGACCTCGCCAAGCAGGTGGCTGGAGAGCAGCACGGTGCAGCCCTCGCTGGCCAGCTTGCGGATGGTCACCCGCATGTCCGCCATGCCGGTCGGGTCGAGCCCGTTCGTCGGCTCGTCCAGGATCAGCAGCTCGGGGTCCTTCAGCAGCGCCGCGGCCAGGCCCAGGCGCTGCTTCATGCCCAGCGAGTAGGCCGCGTACCGGTCCCGGGACCGGTCGGCCAGATCGACCAGGTGCAGCACCTCGTCCACCCGGCTCTTCGACACCCCGGCGTGGTTGGCCAGCACCCGCAGGTTCTGCCGGCCGGACAGGTACGGATAGAACGCCGGCCCCTCGATCAGCGCGCCCACCCGGTCCAGGTAGCCCCGCCCGGGCGCTCTGCCGAACAGGCGTACCGCTCCGGAGGTAGGCCGCACCAGCCCGAGCAGCATGCGCAACGTGGTCGTCTTGCCGGCGCCGTTCGGCCCGACGAAGCCGTACACCTCACCCGGGCGCACGGTCAGGTTCACGTCGTCGACCGCGAGCGTGTGGCCGTACCGCTTGGTCAGCGCGGTTGTTTCGACTGGATTCGTCATGTGCCCAGCCTCGGCGCGATGGCGCGTCCCGGCGTCCGCCGGCAAGCGGCTCTGTCGGTACGTCAGTGGGCGTAGCGTGAGCCGACGTCATGCGTACGCCGTTGATCTCCTCCCGCCCTGGTCCGACCCGGTTGCGATACCGCCGGTTGGGCTTCGCCGCCGACGCCGAGGCTGCCTTCGGCCGCCTGTTCGCCGACCGCCCCTACGCGTTCTGGCTGGACAGCAGCCGGGTGTCGGCCGGCCTGGCCAGGTTCTCTTTCCTGGGGTACCCGGGGGGCCGGCACGGCGAGGTGCTCCGCTACCGGGCCGGCACCGGCGCGGTCGAGGTGCTCGACGGGAGCGGCCGCCAGATCGGGCGGGTGCCCGGCGACATCTTCTCGGTACTGCGGCGGCGACTGGACGAGCGCGCCGTACCACCCGCCCCGGAGCTGCCGTTCGACCTCAAGGGCGGCTACGTCGGCTACTTCGGGTACGAGCTCAAAGCCGCCTGCGGCTCGCCGAACCGGCACGTCGCCGGTACCCCGGACGCGGTCTGGGTCGCGGCCACCCGGTTCGTCGCGATCGACCACGAGCAACGATCGACCTGGCTGGTGGCAATGTGCCGGGACGGCTGTACCGACTGTGGCGACTGGCTCGACGAGGCTGCCGGCGCGCTGGTCGCGGCCGAGCCGGCCGGGCTTGCCGAGCCGACCGGGCTTGCCGAGCCGACCGGGCTTGCCGAGCCGACCGGTTTTGCCGAGCCGACCGGGCTTGCCGAGCCGACCGGGCTTGCCGAGCCGGCCGGGCTTGCCGAGCCGGCCGGGCTTGCCGGGCCGGCCGGGCTTGCCGGGCCGGCCGGGCTTGCCGGCTCGGCGGGTTTTGCCGGGCCGGCCGGTTTTGCCGGCTCGGCGGGTTTTGCCGGGCCGGCCGGTTTTGCCGGCTCGGCCACGCCTGACCTCGGTCACCTGCTCGCCCGCCCGCGCGAGGGGTACCTCGCCGACATCCGCACCTGCCTGGCCGAGCTGCGCGCCGGGGAGAGCTACGAGATCTGCCTGACCAACGAGCTGCGGATGCCGTACCACGGCGACCCGCTCCACGCGTACCTCCGGCAGCGGCGGGAGAATCCCGCGCCGTACGCCGCCTACCTGCGCTTCGGCGGTACCCAGGTGCTCTGCTCCTCGCCGGAACGGTTCCTCAAGGTGACCGAGGAGGGCATCGCGGAGTCCCGTCCGATCAAGGGCACCGCACCTCGGGATCCCGATCCCACGCTGGACCAACTGTCCCGGGACGGGCTGCTGTCCTGCCCGAAGTCCCGGGCCGAGAACCTCATGATCGTCGACCTGGTACGCAACGACCTCGGTCGGATCTGCGAAGTCGGTACGGTCCGCGTGCCGTCGTTCATGGCGGTCGAGTCGTACACCACGATGCACCAACTGGTCTCCACCATCAGCGGCCGACTCCGGCCCGCGGTGGGTGCGGTCGCGGCGGCCCGCGCCTGTTTCCCCGGCGGCTCGATGACCGGCGCCCCGAAGCTGCGCACCATGGAGATCATCGGGCGGCTCGAGGACCGGCCGCGCGGCGTCTACTCCGGCGCGCTGGGGTACTTCGGCCTGACCGGAGCGGCCGACCTCAACATCGTCATCCGTACCGCCGTGCTGCACGACGACGTGCTCCAGGTCGGCGCCGGTGGCGCGATCGTGCTCGACTCGGATCCGGCCGACGAGTACGCCGAAATGCTCTTGAAACTCGCCGCTCCGCTGCGCGGGCTCGGTACTGACCGGTTGGTGGGGCCGGCACGGGCCGGCGGATGATCGGCTGGCCCGGCGGCTAGGTCACAATGGGACGCCTATCCCGGAGGTGGCCGTGCGGTGGCTGTACCTGTTCGTCGCGATCGTGCTCACGGCCGGCTGTGGCCTTCCGCTCCAGAGCGGCCCCGGCGACCGTGCTGAGCAGGCCAACCGGCCGGATCTGGCCAAGGACGAGCGGGACGCGGTCTCGACCACCAACCAGTTCTGGCAGCGCCACTTCACCGAGCTGTTCGGCACCCGGTACAACAGTCCCCGGCCGGCCGGTGGCTACACCGGACGCAACGGCCCGCGCTGCGGTGGCCAGCCGTCGGTACCGTTCAACGCCTTCTACTGCTCCGCCGGCGACTTCCTGGCCTGGGACGAGAACCTGATGGCGGCCGGGTACGACCAGATCGGCGACGCCTGGGTGTACCTGATCATCGCGCACGAGTGGGGCCACGCCATCCAGGCCAGGCTCGACCGCGGCCAGGTCTCGGTGGCCGCCGAACTGCAGGCCGACTGCCTGGCCGGCGCGACCATCGCCGGCGCCGCCAACGACGGCACGCTGCGGATCGAGCCGGGCGACAACGAGGAACTGGCCCGGACCCTGGCCGCGGTCGCCGACGACTTCCCCTGGACGAACGAGTCCGATCACGGTGACGCGCAGCAGCGCATCGACGCGTTCAACGGTGGGGCCGACGGCGGCGTCCCGGCCTGCACCTGACCTGGATGTACGGCTTTGCTCGCTGGCTTCTGCTCGCTGGCGCTGCGGGCTCTGCTCGCCGGCGCCGCGGGCTCTGCTCGCCGGCGCCGCGGGCTCAGCTCGCTAGCGCTGCTGGCTCAGCTCGCGAGCGCTGAGTTTCGCTTAGGCGGAGGTGGTGCCGATGGAGGCGACGCTGTCCACTGGCGGACCCGCGCCCGACCTGCTCGCCGAGGCGACCGAGGTGTACGCGGCGGCATTCGGCCAACCGCCGTACCACGAGGGGCCGGAGCAGGCCGCGGCGTTCTCGGAGCGAGTGGTGCGGTACGCCCGGACGCGGTCCGGGTTCCGGTTCGTGACCGTCCGCGGCGACGCGGGTCGGCTGGTCGCGATCGCGCTCGCGGTACTCGCCCGACCGGGTGACTGGTGGCGGGACAACATGGCGGCGCCTGCGCTGGACCCCGCGGCCACCGACCGCTGGCTGGGCGAGCTGTGCCTCGAGGTGGTCCACGTCGCCGTACAGCCGACCGTTCAGCGCCAGGGGTACGGCCGGCTCGCGCACGACCTGCTGATCTCCGGCGCCCCCGCGCCAACGGCCATCCTGTCCTGCCACCGCACCGCGCCCGCGGCAGTCGGGCTGTACACCGGGCGAGGCTGGCAACAGCTCGGCGCACTGCCGCCCGACGGCGAGGCTCTGCTGTTCGGCCGCGACCTCTGATCCGCCCCCGACGCTGGCTCGTCAGCTCACGCCGCACTCCGCCCTGCGCCGTACTTGCCCTGGTCGCACGGCACTTAAGCCCTGGCCGCGCGGCGCTAGCCCTGGTCGCACGGCACTTAGGCCCTGGCCGCGCGGCGCTAGCCCTGGCCGCGCGGCGCTAGCCCTGGCCGCGCGGCGCTAGCCCTGGCCGCGCGGCGCTAGCCCCTGTCCGCGCGGCCGAGCCGCGGCGCTCAGCCTGGTCGCACGGCACTCAGCCTGGTCGCACGGCACTCAGGCTGGTCGCACGGCACTCAGCCCTGATCGCGCCAGGGGATCTCCTGCAACGACCAGCCGTTGCCGTCCGGGTCGCTGAAGAACGCGAACTTCCCGCCGGGAGCTTCGCGCGCCTCGGACACGTCCACGCCACGTCCGGCGAGCTCGGCCCGCGCGGCTTCAATGTCGGTGACGACGAGCTGCAGACCCTGCATCGAGCCAGGTGGCGACGGGGAGATGCCGGTGCCGAACGCGATCGAGCATGCCGAGCCCGGCGGCGTGCACTGGATGAAGCGCAACTCATCACTGACCGTGTGGTCGTGGTCGACGGTGAATCCTGCCTTCTCGGTGTAGAACGCTTTCGCCCGATCTACATCCGACACCGGTACGGCGATCAGCTCGAGCTTGAAGTCCATGCGGCGGACGCTACGCCCCAGGTATGCCAACGTCCGGCGATCGCGCTCATCGACCGCCGGTGAGGTCGAATGGCGCCAGCGACGTCCAGCGGTGCGCGTGAGGTGGTTGTGGGCTCCGCCCCGTGCGCACATGTCGAGGCTCTGACATGCGGCGGTTGAGACCCTGGCCGTGCAGCGGGTGGAGGCTTTGACCGTGCAGCCTGCCGGGGCTCCGTTCAGCTTCTCGGCGCTGCGGCGTTCAGCTTGCCGGGGCTCCGGCGTTCAGCTTCTCGGCGCTCCGACGTTCAGCTTGCCGGGCGACGTCCAGCTTGCCGGGGCTCCGGCGTTCAGCTTGCCGGGGCTCTGGCTGTACAGGGTGTCGAGGCAGCTCTTCGATAGAGCGGACCAACCCGGTGGGCACCGCGGTGTTTGTCAAGGATTTCTTAGTTCCTTTGTGGATGGTGCTCTCTTCTCCGAGATCCCCTATTTCCTTTGTGGACGGCGCTCCCGGAGCGGCCGGAACTGTCGTACCTCTCTCATAGGTTCTGGGCATGGACGAGCGCGGGGTGACGGCAGCCGGTTTGGCTGGCGTTTCCGCGTGTCCGGGCTCGGTTGGTGTGGTGGATGAGCCGATTCCGGCTGCGGTGACGGCGTTGGCTGGTCTGCCGGCGGGGCCGGGGTTGGCGGCCGCGTTGTCGGGCATCGACCGGTCGAGGCTGAACGGCTATGGCCGGGTGCTCGTGATGCAGGCGACCGCCCGGCAAGCCGCGCATTGGCAGGCGCAGTTGCTGGCGGATGTGGTCTCGGTCGCGGCCTGCCCACCCGGCGAGTCCGAGCCCGCCACGAATGTCTTCGGTGAGTTCTGCGAGGTCGGTGAGTTCGCCGCCGAGGAGATCGCCGCCGCGTTGACCTGGACCCGCCGGGCCGCCGAGCACCAGTTGTCGCTCGGCTGGTCACTGGTGCGCCGTCTGCCGGCGGTGCACGCGGCCCTGTCGGCCGGTGCGATTGATGTGCCGAAGGCGCGGGTGTTCGACCGTGAGACCCACCCGCTGCCCGACCCGGCCGCCCGCGCCGTCTGCGACCAGCTGCTGCCGGACGCACCCCGGCTGACCACCGGGCAGCTGCGGGCCAGACTGCAACGCCTCGTCTTGACGGTGGATCCGGAAGCCGCGCGGCTGCGCGAGGAGAAAGCGGTAGCCGAGCGGCGGGTGATCTCCGGACTGGAGTTCGACGGCACCACCTCCATCACCGTGCTCGGGCTACCCACCGAACGCGCCACCGCCGCGATGGAACGCGTCCACGCGATCGCGCACGCGGCCCGGCGTAACGGTGACGCCCGCACCATGGACCAGCTACGCGCCGACACCGTGCTCGACCTGCTCGACGGCACCCTGACCGGACCACTACCCGCCCCGCGTAAAGGTGTCATCGAACTCACCGTGCCGCTCACCACGCTCATGGGGCTGTCCGAGGAACCCGGCGAGCTGGCCGGGTGGGGACCCATCGCTGCCGACATCACCCGCAAACTCGCCGACGAGCACCACAACGTCACCTGGCGCTACCGCGTCGTCGACGCCGACGGGCAGCTCGTCGGAGCCGGCACCACCCGCCGCCCGACCGCCCGCATGGACGCGTTCGTGCGGGCCCGCGACCGCACCTGCCGCTTCCCCGGCTGCCGCCGATCCGCCTCACACACGGATCTCGACCACACCGTTCCCTACACCGAGGACGGTCCCACCCATCCCATCAATCTCGGCGCCCTGTGCCGGACCCACCACCGCACCAAACACGAAGGCGGCTGGACACTCCACCAGCCCCAAGCCGGCGTCTTCGACTGGACCAGCCCCCACGGCCACCGCTACACCGCCCGACCAGAACGACCCGACCACCCGCAATGCGTGGAGTGCGGGGAAGAGCAGCGGCACACGAAGCGGCGGGCACCGGCGGATAACCCGGATCCCCGCCCACCGCCGGCGGCGACCAGCAGTTGATCACCACGCACCTGGCCGCCGACGTGGCCAGCCATGCCCGAGTGGACGTGCCGTTGGACATGGACGCGCCACTACCGCACCACCCTGACCAGGGCGGACAGTCGGTGCTGACCGTTGGCCGAGAGGTGCGCCATCTTGAGGCACCGCCCACCATGAGGCACCGCCCACCTTGAGGCACCGCCCACCATGAGGCACCGCCCACCTTGAGGCACCGCCCACCATGAAGCACCGCCCACCATGAAGCACCGCCCACCATGAGGCACCGCCCACCATGAGGCACCGCCCACCTTGATGCTCCGCGTACCGCCGGGGACCAGTGGCTGACCTCGAACCGGCGCAGTGGCGGTCTGCAATGGGGCATTCCTGGTGCCGCGGACGAGCATCCGTGCCCATCGACGCGGTGACTCTGGCACGGTCCCCAGCGACACCACCGGGAAAGGACACCGGAGAAGGACTACCGGATCAGCGGCCGCCGCTGACGTCGAGGATGGCTCCGGTGACGTACGACGCGGCCGGCGACAGCAGCCATCGGATCGCCTCGGCTACCTCGTCGGCGTGGCCGCCCCGCCCCATCGGTACGGTGCCGGCCAGCCGGGCCACCCGGCCGGGTTCGCCGCCGCTCGCGTGGATGTCCGTCTCGATCAGGCCCGGGCGTACCCCGTTGACCCGGATTCCCTCACCGGCCACCTCGCGGGCCAGACCCACGGTCAGCGTGTCCACCGCCGCCTTGGACGCGGCGTAGTCGACGTACTCCCCCGGCGACCCGAGCACGGCGGCGCGGGACGAGACGTTGACGATCACGCCACGGCCACCGGCCGCGCCAGCGGAGGACATCCGGCGTACCGCCTCGCGGGCACACAGGAACGCGCCGAGCACGTTGACCGCCAGCATCCGTTCGATCCGGTCAGCTGCGAGCTCCGAAACCCGCGACTGCCGGCCGACAATGCCCGCGTTGTTGACCAGCCCGTACACCGGACCGCCGGCCGCCTCGAACAGGGCCAGCACGTCCGCCTCGGACGACACGTCGGCGCGTACCGCTCGAGCCGACGCGCCCGCGACAGCACAGTCGGCCACCACCGCCTGAGCGGCCGCCTCATCCGTGCGGTAGCTCAGGCAGAGGTCGTACCCGTCCCGCGCGAGCAGCCGCGCCGTGGCCGCCCCGATCCCCCGACTACCGCCCGTGATGATCACCAGTCCGCCCATGCCGGCCAGTATCGCCGGCCGCCCGCCGCAGAGCCGGACCACCGCCGGCCGCCGGAGACGGCCACCGACGAGCCGCCCGCCGCAGAACCGCCCGCCGCGGAGCCGAGCGCCGCCTGAGCCGCCCGCCGCCCGAGCCGAGCGCCGCCGGAGACGGCCACCGACGAGCGGCCAAGACCCGGAGCAGACCAGCTCAGTGGCCGCTGCTCACGTAGTACCGAGCTTGCCGGTTCCAGAACCGGACCGCACCGGCCAGCAGCAACGCGCCCACCGCCGGCGCCAGCCAGGCGAGCCACGGCGGGACAGTGAGTTCACCGGTACGTCCGAGCAGCACGGTCGCCGGGAGGTACGCCACGAACGCCACCGGCAGTACGAAGGTGAGCCCGAACCGGGCGGCCGGCCCGAAGATCTTCATCGGGTAGTTGCCGAACGTGTTGAACACGTCGTCTGCCGCGATCCGCAGCGCGACCGTACTGAGGAACCGGAACGCCAGCGCCGAGCTGGCCAGTTGTACCGCCAGCTCGACCAGTGCGCCGCCCACCACGGCGAGCAGCAGGTACGCCACCGCGAGCGGCGACCAGTCCACCGGTACGAGCAGGCTCGCCACAACCAGCAGTACGACTCCGGCCTGCAGGTCACCGGCCGAGGTGAGGTCCAGTCGCCGGGTGATGAGCTGGAGCAGCGGGTGGACCGGCCGGACCAGGTACCGGTCGAACTCGCCCTCGCGTACCACCGCGTCGAAGTTGATGAGCTGGCCGAACGGCAGTACCCACAGTCCGTGTGCGGTGAGCCGGATGCCGTACAGGAAAGCCAGCTCACCGAGCGACCACCCACCGAGCGTGCCGAACCGGTCGAGTACCGCCCACAGGAACGCAAGCCCGACGCCTTGGTAGCACACTCCGCCGACGAGCAGGATCAGGAAGTTGCCGCGGTACTGCAGCTCGCCGCGGAGCGCGGCACCGAGCAGCAGCGGGTACGCGCGCATCTCAGCCGCCCTGGACGACGACGCGGCGGATCGCGCGCCACCACACCAGCCGGGTCAGCAACGCGAGCCCACCACCCCACGCCAGCTGCACAGCCAACGCGCGAAGCGCCGAGGAACCGGCGAGCTGCCCGAGGTACACCGCGGTCGGGGTGTACAGGGTGGCCTGGAACGGCAGCACCGCGGCGACGATCCGCACCGGGTCCGGCATGAACCACAGCGGGATCAGCGCGCCGGACAGGAACTGCGCGACCACCCGGTACATCAGGTACACGCCGCCGACCTCGAGGGTCCAGAACGAGACCAGTCCGAGCAGCAGTGCCAGTTGCTGGCTGACCAGGTACGCGAGCGCGAGACTGACCAGGTAGGCGAGTAGCGCGGTCGGGCCGGCCGGTGCGGCGGCACCCCCGACCACCAGCGCGAACGGCGCGGCGAGCAGGACGAACGGGGCGATCGCGGCGGTACCGCCGAGTTGCAGCGCGAGCATCTGGCCGACGAAACCGGCCGGCCGCAGCAGGTCGGTCGCGATCCAGCCGCGCCGTACCCGCTCCGGGATCGGCGAGAACCGCCAGCGGTTGATCACCGTGTACTGCAGGGTGGCGAGCGTCGCGTACGCGATCATCGTGTCCAGCGGTACGCCGTCCACCGAGCCGCGATCGGCGTAGAGCGCGGTCCACACCACTTTCAGCAGGTACACCTGCAGCAGCAGCACGACCGCGGTGACGAGGTAGTCCGCCCGGTACGCCAGCACGGTCTGGAATTGGATCCGGCTGAACCCGGCGTAACGCCGCAGCCAGCGCCGGGGCGGCGCGAGCGATCGCACGGTCATACCCGGACGGACCGTTCGGCGTAGATCTCGCGGATCACCGCGTCGAGCGCCGGCTCGGTGACGGACAGGTCGGTCACCGGATACCGGGCGGTGACCTGCGCGATCAGTTCGGTCGCGGCGAGCTGCCCGGGATCGAACCGCAGCCGGACGGTACGACCCTGCCGGTCGACCCGGGCAACGCCGGGCAGCGCGAAGCCGGCGGTGTGCGGGATCGGCGCGGCCAGGTGCACGACCATTTCCCGGTACGGCGTGTACTTCGCGGTCAGCGTGGCCAGGTCACCGTCGAACATGGCCCGGCCGTGATCGATCAGGATGACCCGGTGGCACAGCCGCTCCACGTCCTCCAGATCGTGCGTGGTCAGGATGACGGTGGTGGTGGCGTCCCGGACCAGCTCGGCGACGAACTCGCGGATGCGCTCCTTGGCCACCAGGTCCAGCCCGACGGTCGGCTCGTCGAGGTACAGGATCGCCGGGTCGTACAGCATCGCCGCGGCCAGATCGCCGCGCATCCGCTGGCCGAGCGAGAGCTGCCGGACCGGGGTGTCCAGAAACCCGCCGAGGTCGAGCAGCTCGGTGAACCGGGCGAGGTTGGCGCGGTACCGGGCCGGCGGCACCTCGTACAGGCTGCCGATCAGCCGGAACGACTCGCGCAACGGCAGGTCCCACCACAACTGGCTGCGCTGGCCGAACACCACGCCGATCTGCTTCGCGTTGCGGTGCCGGTCCCGCCACGGCGTGACGCCGGCGACCTCGACCTGCCCGGCGGTCGGCACCAGAATGCCGGTCATCATCTTGATCGTGGTCGACTTGCCGGCCCCGTTCGGCCCGAGATAGCCGACCAGCTCGCCGCGCTCGACGTCGAAGCTGATCCCGTCGACCGCGCGGGTCACGGTGTACTCGCGGGTCAGCAGCGTGCGTACCCCACCGAGGAAGCCGGTGTGCCGCCGTGGCCGGCGGAACTCCTTCACCAGGCCGGATACCCGGATAAGTGGCATGTCCGCGCACATTTCCACGGCGCCCGCGGCCTGTCTATGGGAAGGCCGGGCTATCGCACCGGGCCGTGCCCTCACCACCACCGTCACCGGCGGCGCGGCCGGGCCAGCACCGTCACCGGCGGCGCGGCCGGGCCAGCACAGTCACCGGCGGCGCGGCCGGGCCAGCACAGTCACCGGCGGCGCAGCCGGACCAGCACCCCGTCTCCGGGTACGACCATGATCGACCGGCGTACCGGCGGCTCGTCCCGCTCGTACCCCGGCTCCAGCGTGAACCGGCGCAGCACGGCGCGCACCATCGCGGCGGCGACCGCGACGGCGAACTCGTCCCCCAGGCACTTGCGGGAGCCGCCGCCGAACGGGTACCACAGGTGCGCCGCCGGCACCGTGACCGCGAACCGCTCCGGCCGGAACAGCTCGGGTTCGTCGTAGTGGCGCGGATCGCGGTGGGTCAACCAGGGTGAAAGCCCGATGGGGGTACCGGCCGGAAGAGCGCTGTCTCCGCATCGGAGCGGGACGCCCAGGGTCCTGGTCAGTACCGGGATCACCGGCCGCAGCCGCAGCGCCTCCAGCACCGCCAGCCGCACCCCGCCCACCGGGTCGCTGGAGGGATTCCGGGCCAGCCGCTCCAGAGTCCAGGCGGCGGCGACCGCGGTCGTCTCGTGACCGGTGATGAGCAGCGTCATCAGGTGCCGGTCGTCTCCGGCGTACCTCGATCCGGCCGCCGACCGGGCCGCGGCGAGCAGCGCGTCGAGCGATTCCCGCGCGCCGGCGAGCAGTCGCCACGGTGCCGGTGGCCCGGCCGGACCGGCGAACGCCCGGGGCGACCGGTTGCCGCGTACATCGGCCAGCAGCAGCTCGACCAGCGGCTCTCGGATCCCGGCCGGCAGCGGACCGTACACGCAGGTCAACAGCGTTTCGACGGCGAGTGCGTGGAGCGGGCCGAGCAACCGGCGCCGGCCCGGCCGCCAGCCGTCCAGTGCGGTGTCGATGATCCGCGCCAACGCGTCCGGCGAGGTCAGGCGACCGATGATCGACCGGGTGTCGCGGCGGGTGGTGCGGTGCCGGGCGCCTCCGGTGGTCAGCACCGAGTCCGGGCCGACCACCTCGGTGAGTACGTCGTTGTCCGGAGCCGTGTCCGCACCCGCCGAGGTGGCCCGGAACGCGGCCGCGACCAGCTCCGGGTCACCGGTGACCACCTGTACGCCGATCCGCGGGTCGGACAGCCGGAAGGTCGGGCCGCACGTCCGGGCGCCGGTCTCCAGCAGCCGGACCGGCTCGTACGTCCAGGCCCGGCGCTGCCGCGCCGGCGACCACGGATGTTCCGGGAGCACAGGCGACGGCAGCGACGGCGACGGCGACGGCCGAGTCATGCTCCAGCCACCAGGTCGGTGATGACCTCGATGACCTGCGCCTCGACCTTGTCCCGGTCGGCGGTCCCGTCGATCCGGCGTACCACCCCGCGCGGCTCGTAATGGCCGAGCAGCTCGGCGACGCTGGCCCGGTGCGCGGCCAGCCGCTCGGCGAACACCTCCGGTACGTCGTCCGGCCGCAGTACGACCGGGCCGGCACAGGTCGGGCAGGCCGCGTCCGGTACCGGGATCCCGTCCTCGACGAACGTCTCGCAGCGCATGCACACCAGCCGCCGGGACCGGGCGAACGCGACCTCGTCCGGGATGTCGAGGTGCAGGAACGCGTCGACCCGCAGGTCCCGCCGGGACAGCAGCGCGGCCAGTACGCCGGCCTGCGCGGTGTTGCGCGGGAAGCCTTCCAGCAGTACCCCGGTCGCCCCGCCGGCCAGCCGGTCCCCGAGCCACCGGTCGACTTCCGCGCCGACGAACTCGTCCGGCAGGAACCGTTGCCGGCGCGCCAACACATAGGCCTGCCGGCCGACGGGGGTACCGAGCGCGGCCTGCTCCTGGAAGTACACCCGCACCGCGAAGTGGGCGAGGTCGGGTACCGCCCGGCGGAGCGCGCGTACCGCTGTGCTCTTGCCCGCGGTCGGCGGCCCCACCAGCACGATCACCGGGGTACTCATCCGCCCTCCAGCCACTGCTCGAGTTGCCGCCACTGCGTGTCGAGCCCGCGCAGCCAGCCGGCCGCCTGTACCGCGCGGGTCAGGTGGACGCCGTCCGGCTCCGGCGACTCACCGGCCGCGCGACCCAGGTTGTACGCGAGCCACGCCATCAGCCGCCCGGCGCAGCCGAGCAGGCCGGCCGGGTCGAGGAAGTGTCCCGCCGGGGTCGACCGGTACGCCCGGACGAAAGCGCGGAAGCTCGCCGGGTCGACCCGGCCGGCGGGGTCGCGGCTCCACTCGACCGCGCCGGTGGCCGCCTCCACGGCCGGGTCGACCGGTCCGGCGTGCTCCCAGTCGATGACGTGACCGGTCGGCCTGGCTGTGCCAGCTGTGCCAACTGGGCCAGCACTGCCCACGCCGGACCAGAGCACGTTGCGCGGGGACAGGTCGCCGTGGCCGGCGACGACGACCCGGCCGAGGGCGCCGCGACCGTGCGCGTACCGGGCCGACCAGTCCTCCAGCAGCGGCAGCAGCCCGGTCAGGACCGGCGAGCCGGCGGGCGTGACGAGCGGCCGCCAGGCGGATGGTTCGACCGGCTCCCACAGCGGCTCCTCGCCGCGCCGCAGGAACGGACCGGGATCGAGGCCGGCCGCGTGCAGCCGCCCCAGCATCGTGCCGGCCGCGGCCGCCAGCGCGACGTCGGGCAGCGCGTCCAGCGGCAGTATCCGGCCGGTGACGTGCGGAAACACCAGCGCACCGGTACCGTCGGCCAGCTCGACCAGCGGATCTCCGGCCGGCGCGTACGCGGCCACCGCGGGCACTCCGGCCGCCGCGGCGTTGCGGGCGACCGCCTCGGCGTCCCGTAACCGGTCCCAGCCGGTCGCCGGGATCACCACCGGATCGATCAGCTTGACCACTGCCGAACCACCGGCCGAACCACCGGCCGCAAGCGACACCCGCAGCACCCGGTGCAGGTAGCCGCCGGTCATCGGTACCGGTGGGCCGGACAGCGCGCCCAGCCCGACCGCCGCGCACGCCTCGGCGACCGCCCCGGCGGAGGTCGGCCCGACGGCGTGCGGGCGGATCGAGCGGGTCATCGCGTTACCGCAGCCCCACCCACGCGTCGACGGCCGGATCGAAGTCGACCCGGCTGCCCATCGCGACCCCGAGGAACCGCTGCACGTACTCCGGCTCGATCGCGGACGCGACCGACAGCCGCTCGGACTGCTCGGCGGTCAGCTCCCAGCCGTACCCGCCGAGGTTGTCCTTGGCCTGCGCCAGCGTGCGCGCACCGAGGATCGGGCTGACCACGCCCGGCCGGTGCAGCAGCCAGTTGATCGCGACCTGGGCGACGGTACGACCGGTCTCGTCGCTGACCGCGCGGATCGCGTCGAGGATCCGCCAGCCCCGCTCGGTCGCGCGCCGCTCCCAGTACTCCTCCATCCAGGACAGTGAACCGGCCAGCCGGGTACCGCTCGGCGGCGGCGTGTCCCGGTCGTACTTGCCGGACAGGAACCCGCCGCCCAACGGTCCCCACGGCAGCACGCCGACCCCGAGGTGGGTGCACGCCGGTACGACCTCGCGCTCGATCGAGCGCTCGACCAGCGAGTACTGCTGCTGCGCGGTGACCGGCCGGGGCCAGCCGTGCGCCGAGGCGAGGTACCACGCCTTGGTGAGCTGCCAGCCGCTCAGGTTGGACACCCCGAAATACCGGACCTTGCCCTGCTGTACCAGCGTTGCCGCGGCCGCCAGGGTCTCCTCCAGTGGAGTCTCCGGGTCCCAGCAGTGCAGTTGGTACAGGTCGATCCTGTCCGTACCGAGCCGGCGCAGGCTCCGCTCCACGCTGCGGATCAGGTGGGTCGCGGAACCGCCCACGTCGTTCGGCCCGTCACCGACGCGCAGGCCGGACTTGGTCGCGAGTACCACCTCGTCCCGGTCGCCGGCCAGCGCCCGGCCGAGGATCTCCTCCGACTTTCCGCCGTGGTAGCAGTCCGCGGTGTCGAAGAACGTGCCCCCGTGATCGCGGAACAGCGCGATGATCTGCCGCGCCTCGTCCTCGTCGGTGTCCGCGCCGAACGTCATCCCGCCCAGGCACAGTTCAGAGACGAGCGTTCCGGTCGATCCGAGCCGGCGGTACTTCATGCGACAGCGCTCCCTTCGATCGGGCAGTACAGCAAGGGCTGGTCGGAAAGGTCGCGGACCCACAGCTGGCCGGTGCCGCCCGGCGGGCTGATCCGGCTCCACGATGCTGCGTCCAGCGCGCGCCACAGCGGCGCGAAGTCGTCGTCGTACCGGCCCTTCACGGTCCCGACCAGCACGTCCACCGCCGGGAGTACGTCGACCAGCCAACCGGCCAACGCGCGGCGCCGGTCCGGGCCGCCCTTGGGCGACGGCGCGGAGATCGCCAGCACCGTCCGGCCGTGCCATTCCACCGCGACCGCTCGCCCGTCCACTGTGGACGGCCGCTCGGGGCGCGCCGCCGGGAGCGCGGCCGAGAGCGCGGTCGGGAGCGCCGCCGAGAGCGGGGCCGAAAGCGCCGTCGAGAGCGGGGTCCGGGACGCCACGAGTACGCCGTTGCGCCCCGGCGCCGGCGCGCTGTCCACGACGTGACCCAGTGGCCCACCGACTAGTGCGTCAGCCAGGCTGCCGTGGCCGTCGTCCCGCCGGTACTCGGTCACCACGGCCAGGTCGGCTTCGCTGCCCGCCAGCACCCGCGCGATCGCCGGCCGGTCCCGGCCGCCATGCCGCAGGTCCCACAGCGCGATCCGCGCCGTCACAGATCCGACCCGATCGGGGGGTACGCCGGGGCGGAGAGCTGTTCGACCTTCCGGGCCGCGACCAGCTGTGCCCACGCGAGCGCGTCGTCGGGTGCCTCGCCCCGGTGCACGGCCAGTGCGAACGCGACCGCCAGGGAGTCGCCGGCACCGACCGTGCAGACCGGGCGGGACGGGTGGGCCGGCTGGTACCGGATGCCCTTCCCGTCCACCAGCGCCGCCCCGTCCGCACCGAGCGTGACCAGCGCGAGTCGCGCCCGGCCCAGTCGTACCGCGTCCGCGGCGACCTGTTCCACGCCCGCCCGGTCGCCGGCGCCGTTGAGGATCAGTACCTCCGCGCCCATCGGTACCGAGTCGACCACCGCCGCGAGCGTGTGCCGGTCGTGCCGCCAGGGCAGGAAGCCGACGTCGACCAGCCGTGGTACGCCGAGTTCGGCCAGCGCCGTGTGGAGTCGGCCGGTACCGGGGAAGTAGGCCAGGTGGACGAAGTCGGCACCGCGCGCCTCTTCCGCGTACCCGGTCAGGTCGTCGAGCGAGCAGTCCGACGGATCGACCTCGATCCGCGCCTCCCCGTTCGGGTCCGGGTACAGCAGCAGCCGGCCGGTACGGTCGCCGGACGGCACCACCCGGACCGACTCCGGCGCGGACCGGGAGTCCACCGCGAGCAGCGCCGGCAGTGACCAGCCCAACGGATCGTCCCCGGCCACCGCGACCACCGACGCGCGCGCGCCGAGTGCCCGCGCCTGCCGGGCGGCGAAGGCGGGCGGGCCACCGACCGCGACGTCGACGGTTGGTCCGGCGTCGGGCTCACCGGACCCCGGCAGAACCGTGACGTGCAGGTTCAGCTCGCCGAACGTCACCAGGCGCATGGCTGTCACCCGCGCCTCCGCCATCCGGCCCGTGGACGTGACCCGGCCCGTAGACGCGCCCCGATCAAGGGATCAGCGCGGCCCGGTACCGGACCTGTCGGGTGGCCACCGCGTCCAGCGCCGCGGCCGCGTCGTCCAGCCCGTACCGCTGCACCACGCTCTCCGCTCCGCTCCGCCGGTGCAGGTCGAACGTCTCGGCCAGCCGGTGCCGGGGCCCCTGGGAGGCGCCGGCGACCGTGAGCTTGTAGTGCAGCAGCCGCTGCAGTACCAGCGGCACCGGCTCCACCGGCGCGGCGACCGCCACCAGCCGGCCGTACGGGGCGAGCGCGTGTACCGCCGTCATCAACGCGCCCGGATGCTCGCTGGTCAACAGCGCGGCGTCGAGCTCGCCCAACTCCGGTACCGGCTGCCCCAACTGGTCGGCATCGGCCACCACCACGTGCTCGGCACCGAGCCGGCGCGCGTCCGACTCCTTGTCCGCCGAGGTGGTCAGTACGGTCACCTCGGCGCCGAACGCGCGGGCGTACTGGGTGGCCAGGTGCCCGATGCCGCCGAACCCGACCACGGCGACCCGGTCGCCCGGGCGTACCGCGGCGTCCACAAGTCCGGAGTACGCGACGTAGCCGCTGCACAGCAGGGTGGCCGCGACCGCGGGATCCAGCGCGGAGTCGATCCGTACCGCCGACCCGGCGTCCACCAGCGCGTACTCGGCGTGCCCGCCGTCGAGGTAGATGCCGGTCTCGTTGGCGGCCCGGCACAGCTCGATCCGGCCGCGGACGCAGTCCGGGCAGGATCGGCACCAGCGCTGGTGCCAGGTCACGCCGACCCGGTCGCCGACGCCGAAGCCGGTCGCCTCGGCGCCCAGTGCCACCACCTCGCCGACGAACTCGTGACCGGGGATGCGACCGCCGTCGCCCATTTCGCCACGCGCCTGCCGGACATCCATGAAGCAGACGCCGCTGGCCAGTACCCGGACGACGAGATCGTGGGGTCCGGGCCGCGGGCGGGTCCGCTCCGCGGATACCCAATCCGATCCGGGCTTTTCGATTTCCACACAGCGCACGGCAGCGACCTCCTCAGCTTCGGTCGAGCCCGGCGGCTCGCCACATGGTGTAGGGCGGATGGGCCAGCACGACGACCCGGTTGCCGACCTGCGCGACAGCCGCGTCCAGCGCCTGCTGCACCGACGGTGCCGGCCGCGCGCCGAGCGCGTCGGCGACCGGGCCGTCGAGTCCGGTGGAGACGAGGTACCGCCGCTCGGTCCGGGCCAGCGCCTCGGTCAGGAACCGGGCCTTGCGGGCGGCGTGCGGATCCCGTCCCGGTGTACCGGCGAGCGCGTCCGCGAACGCGCGGTCGCCCACCCCGCGCGGGCAGGCCGCGACCAGCACCACCGCGCGCGCGTTCAGTACGCCCAGTCCGATCCGCCACGCCTTGCCCTCGGCCTGGTAAAGGTCCAGGTCGTACGGGTGCCCGCCGGCTCCCAGCACGAGCACGTCGGCGGCGGCCGGTACCGGCTGGGCGAACTGGCCGGCGAACCAGCCGGCGACCGACCGGTGCACCTCGGTCGACGGGCCGAACTCGGCCACCGCCACCGCGCCGCACGGGTGCAGCCCCACGTTGCAGGCCCACACGTCGCCGATCAGCTCGGTCGCCTCCTCGAGGAAGGCGCGGAACGGGTTGCCGGCGAGCTGCCCGTACAGCTCCAGCGGCTGGTCGGCCAGCGCGTGCAGCGCGCTGATCGTCTCGTTGCCGGCGACGCCGGGTACCACCGCTTTGGCCCCGCCGGAGAACCCGGCCTCGGCGTGCGGGGTCACCGTGCCGACGCAGATCACCAGGTCCGCGTCGGCCACCGCCGCGTTGAGCAGCACCGGTACGCCGTTCCCGGCGGTACCGACCCGGACCAGGTCGCCGGCGTCCGGATCGTGCACCAGCACCGGTACCTCGGGCATCCCGCACCCGGCGACCGCACCGCGTACCGGGGCGACGCCGCGCGGCCGGTGCCGACCGGTCGCGATCACGCAGGCCAGCCGGGCGTCCGGCGCGTGCCGCCGCAGCGCGTGCAGCAGCGGCGGCAACACCACCTCGTGCGGGGTCGCGCGGGTGCCGTCACTGACACACAGCGCGATGTGGTTGGCGTACCGGAGCCGCCCGGTGAGCCGGGACATCGCCCGCTCGACCGCCTCGGCGACGATCCGGCTGGAGTCCTCGGCGCGGTGCCGGTCGGCCTGCCGGCACCGACCGAGCGACTCGGTCGGACCGATCACCACGCTCCCCGGCGGCAGGTGTACCTGCTGCTCACCCAGCCCGTACGGCAGCGCGACCGGGCCGTCGCCGCGACCACCGCCGGGGCTCGGGCGGCGGGCGTATCCGGGCCCGACCGTCCGCGTCTCGGCGTTCATCGGCCGGCCACTGGGTGCCGGTCTTGTGGCGCGGCCGGCTGGGCGGCGGCTTGCTGGGCGGCGGCTTGCTGGGCGGCGGCTTGTTGGGCGGCGCGGCCGACCGCGGCCGCGATGCCGGCGAACTCGTCGGTGGTGAGCCCGTACCGGCCGAGCTCGCTCTTGCCGTTGCCGTGGTAATCGGACCCGCCGAACCGGAGCAGCCCGCGGGACGCTGCCCGGTCGATCAGGTCCGCGTCCACACCGGGCACCACGTGGTGGTACGAGGCGACCTCCCAGCCGGCCAGCCCGTGCTCGACGAACTCGTCCAAGTGCCGGTAGAGCTCGTCGCGGGAGCCGGTCGGGTCGCGCAGTTGCCAGAGCGGATGCGCCAACGCGGTGACGGCTCCGATCGCGCGGGCCGCCGCCAGCACGTCGAGGGTCGGCAGGTACCGGTCGGCCAACCCGGCCGGCGGGGAGGCCGCGTCCACGCGCTCCAACGCGGCCGACAACTCGGTGCGCACCTCGTCGGCGGGCTGTCCGGTGTACGCGGCGATCGTCGCCGCGGCGAGCGTGCGGCCGAACATGCGCTTGTCCGGGTACTGGTCCGGACCGTCCGGGCGGGCGCCCCGGAGGATCTCGTCGTCGCCGGGCAGCCCCGGCCGGTCCTCCCTCAGCAGCGCCAGCGCCCGGCGGAACCGAGCGTTCTTCCAGATCACCGGCGCGGCCACCAGTCGCTGGAAGTCCGGGTCGAGGCAGCCCTCGCCGTACACCAGCAGATGGTGCCGTCGCTCGCTGTGGAACGTGCTGAGCTCGGTACCGGGGAACGGCAGCTCGATGCCGAGCCCGGCCGCCTGGGCGACCAGTTCGGGAGTGAAGATCACCGCCGAGTGATCGGTGATCGTGAGTACCCGGACGCCCCGCGCGGCCGCGGCCGCCAGCACCTCCCCGGCCGGCTGCCGACCGTCGCTGACCAGCGTGTGTACATGCAGGTCGACGGGTTGCGGGTCGTACCGGTCCGGGGTCATGGCCGCCCCTCGCCGGCCGGGCCACCCCCGGCGGTCGCGCCGACCGCGTCTCCGCCGAGCCTGCCGGCGCCGTCCCCGCAGCCGCCGGCGAGCAGCAGCGGCAGCTCCTTCCGGATGCTGGTCGCGGCCCGGTCGGCTTCGTCCGGGAACAGCCAGGACCGAGGATCGATCCAGCTGGTGTACGTGACGCCGTCCGGCATCACGTTGAGCCGGCGGATCTTCGGGTCCGGATCCACCTCCTCGGACGACTCGTCGATGTCGATCACCACACCGTCCGAGCGTTCGAAGACGTGTACGTGCGAGTCGGTCTTGTGCTGCTGGTACGTCTCGCGGAAGTCGCCGTGCTCGCGCAACCGCAGCACGATCGGCTCGATCGGGATGTAGCTGGACGAGTTGAAGTCGCTGAAGTCGGTCACCTTGGTGAACTCGTCCGGGATCTGCGAGCAGGACCGGAAGATGAACCGGCGGAAGCCGAGGCCGACGCCCCAGTCGACGTACCCGATGATGTCGTCCGCGGTGAGCACGCTCTCGTGCGTGAGTACGCAGCTCAGCCGGGGGCTGAACCGCTCGTCGCTGTGTGCCGAGATGTACCGCAGGTCGTCGTCGGACAGGCCGTCCCACTTGCCCTTGAGGCGCATCACCCGGTGGTTGTCCTCGGTGATGTGCGACGCGACCGACACGCTCACGCCGGTCATGCCCGCGTCGATCAGCGCCGGC
Source organism: uncultured Actinomycetota bacterium (assembly GCA_963742715.1). Classification (GTDB taxonomy): domain Bacteria; phylum Actinomycetota; class Actinomycetes; order Mycobacteriales; family Micromonosporaceae; genus CAVUMR01. The sequence continues at coordinate 1,113,715 of CAVUMR010000001.1, forward strand.
AGCAGCGCCCGCTCCCCGTCCGGGGTCTGGACCGGCCGCGGCAACCCGAACCCGTTGGTGTGCAGCCGGGACCGGCGGAACCGTGGCGACACCGTGCGGACCAGGTCGTACAGCTTCTGTGGCGCCGCGGTCGGCTCTCCCCCGGTGTACGCGACCTTGGTGACCCCGGCCAGTTCGGCGAACGCGACGGTACGTTCGAGCTGCGGCGACGGGGCTAGGTACGGCCCGCTCGGCGTGAACGTGACCTCGTTCGAGCAGAACTTGCACGCGGCGTTGCACGCGGCCGTGGTCACCAGGGTCAGGATCGCCCGGTGGCTGAACACGTACTCGTTGCCGTCGAAGTGCAGGACGTTGCAGTTCTGGTACCGGCCGTCACCGACCTGTTCGAACTCCGCACCGATCCGTCGTACCACCCGGCGGGCGGCCGGATCGGCGCACTCCGGTACCTGCGGTTCATCCTCGGCCACGTGGCCTCCCTTCGACGGCCGGGGCAAGCAACCTGCCCAGCCCGGCGAGTGACGAGATGGTCGGTACCGATGGCGGCACGGTCGCGTCCGGCGTACCGGGGCCGCGGCGTACCCACACCGCGTGCAGTCCGGCGGCGAGCGCGCCCTCCACGTCGTGCGCGGGATCGTCACCGACGTGCACGATGTCCTCGGGGGCCACACCGGTGACCCCGCACAGCGCCTGGAAGATCCGCCGGTCCGGCTTGTGCGCGCCGACCTCGCCGGAGACGACCACGTGGTCGAGCCGGTCGAGCAGGCCGGCCCGCGCCAGCTTGGTGCGCTGCGTGGTGCCGTCACCGTTGCTCAGTACCGCCACCCGGAAGCCGGCCCGGCGCAGCCCGTCGATGGCCGCCGGTACATCCGGGAAGACCAGCAGCGTCGCGGCGAGCGCGGCGTCGAACGCCGCTGCCGCCCGGCGCAGGTCGGCACCCTCCCGATCGATCCGGAACGCCATGGACAGCTGCTCGGCGACCGACCACCACGGCTCGCCCAGCCGGTCGGCGCGCCGCTTGAGAATCGTCGCCGCGGTCTGGAACCGCTGCTGGGCGGTGATGGCGGTCGGCGAATGCCGGGACATCCCCATGGCCGCGAGGGCAGCGTCGAGGCCGGCCTGCACCGCGGCGCGGTGATCGCACAGCGTCTCGTCCAGGTCGAGCGACACCACCCGGCAGCGGATCATCGCGGCACCCGGATCCCGGCCGCGACGTCGATCCGCGCGGCGAGCAGGCTGGCCAGCTCCGCGCACAGCAGCGGGGCGGCGAGCACCTCGTCCGGGTGCCGCGTGCCGTCCGGCACGATCCGGACGGCCGCGCAGCCACCCCGGGTGGGCTGGCGGTGGGCCGCCGCATCGTCGGGCGCGGCGCCGTTCGCTGGGCCGGGACCGCTGGCCGGGCCGGCGCCGACCACCTTCCGGTAGAAGGGCGCGTCGTCGTACGGCCCGGCGGCCGGCTCCCGGTCGAGCCGGGCCTCGGCGGCGGCCACGTCGTCGACCGTGACCGGGATGACGTCCAGTACCAGCCCGGGCGGGCACGGGCCTCCATCGACTACCTTCACGTACCGCGCCGAAGGGCCGTACGCGCTGGTCAAGTGGCAGTCGTACCGTCGCCAGGCAGTCGCCGGCAGGTCGTACCAGGCAGGTGACGGGCGCAGCATGGCGACCGCGGGGAGCCGGTCGGAGTGCCGGCGGTACCAGTCCGCATAGCTCGACGGTGGCTCGGCGACCCAACTCCGCAGCGTGGTCAGGGACAGCCCGAAGTACAGCACGAGGGTCAGAGTCCGGCGCCGGACCTCGGCGGACGCATCTACTGGTAGGACGAAGCAGGCGCTGTCCGGGCGGCTCAGACCGTCGGCGCGTACGCCCGCGCTCCGGCCCGCGCGGGTGCCGTGCAGCGCGACCGCCGACTCCCACCAGCCGCCGGCGCTGTTCACCTCGCCGCCCATCGCGCTGCTCAACTCGCCGCCCATCGCGCTGCTCAACTCGCCGTTCATCGCGCCGCTCAGCTCGCCGGTCATGGCGCGAACGCGGGAACGACGGAGAGCACGGACCGCAGGTCGGTACAGACCACCTGCTCGGGCAGGCCGCAGTCGCGGAAGTCCGCGGCTGTCCACACGCCGGTACACACGCCGACGAAGCCGAACCCGGCGAGCAGCGCGGCGGTGCCGTCCTCGGGCCGGTCGCTGACGTACACGCTGTCGGCCGGCTCCACCCCGAAGTCGCTGACCAGATCGGTGAACGCCTCGACGTCGGGCTTGAGCCGGCGGGCGTTGTCGGCGTGCCGTACGAACCGCAGCGAGTCGACGTCGATCCCGGCCGCGGCGAGCTTGCGTACCGTCTTGTCACCGGGACCGTTGGTGAGGATGGCCAGCTCGTGTCCGGCCGCGCGGAGCGCGGCGACGACGTCCGCGACCCCGGGCATCGGCTGGTACGGGAAGTCCTTCCGCAGCGTGTTGTACACCGCGAGCCACGCGTCCGGATCGAGCTCGCCGTGCCAGTAGCGCAGGCACTCGGGCAGGGTCAGCCGCCCGAACACGGCCCGGAACCGCTCATCCGACGGCGGTACCAGCCCCATCAGCTCGGCCGTACGACACGTCTTCGCGTACGCCACCGGAAGGGTGCGAAGCAACGTGTCATCGATGTCGAAGATGGTCAGCATCGCATCACCTCCGACCGCCCGGCGACCTCCACTACCTGCCGCCACGGTCGCGGCGACGCGGCCCGTCCGGTCCATCGCCACCGTCGCGGCGACCCGCCGGTCCGGCCCGCGAGGACGCAGGCATCGACGGGTCACTATGCCAAGATTTGACCCCCGATGCTAGTGATCGGTATGGGAAGGCCTCCCTATCCCGATTGCGGTCGATGGACGACTGGTAGTGGTTCGTCCCCGCTACCGTGACCGGTGCTGGCGGGGCGTCTTCGAGCCCCGTGGATTGCCGGGACGCACTGCGCTCCGTGTGGATGGCGGGGCACTGCCTCGTGACTGGTCGAGGGCGCCTGGGCCCGTGGCTGGTCGGGGCACTGAGCTCCGTGGATGATCGGGAAGGCGTCGCGGTATGACGACCGGTGTCGGAGCGACCTCGATAGCGATCTCGGTGGCGATCATGTGCCATCCCAGCCGCGCCGAGCAGGCTCGCCTGCTGGTCACGCGGCATCCGGAGCTGCGCGCCCGGGTGATCGAGGATCCGGACCCGACCGGTCCGCCGTCGGCCATCCGGACCGCCGCGCTGGCCTGGGGCGCGGCCGACCCGGCCGCGAGCCACCATCTCGTACTCCAGGACGACGCCGCGCTGACCGGCGACTTCGTACGCCAGGCGATCACGGCGATCAGTGCCCGCCCGGACGCGCTGGTGAGCTTCTTCGCGCACTGGATCTCCCGGTCGTCGTACGCGGTGCGGCTGGCCGCACTGCGCGGCACGTACTGGGCCGCCGTGGTCAGCGACAAGGTGCCGACGGTGGCCGCGGCGCTACCGACCGAACGCGCGATCGGCTTCGCCCGGTACCTCGAGTCCGCGTGCGGGCCGGGCGACCACGACGATGTGGTGATCCACAAGTACCTGACCAGCCTCGACGTACCGCTGCTGATCACGGTGCCGAACCTGGCCGATCACCTGCCGGTGCCGAGCGTCGCCGGCCACGACTTCCTCGGCGAGCGCTCGTCGGTGTGCTTCCCACCCGAGACCGATCCGGACTTCTTCGCCGCCAGCCCACTGCTGCCCACGTTCACGCCACACCTGGACCCGCGCGACGGCGCAGCCAACTGCTACCTGCGGCGGGACCCGCACGGCTTCGACTGGGCGGTGGTGCCCACCGAGGTCGCGCTGGCCGACCGCGGGTACGACCTGACCGGGTCCCGTCCGGCCGCGCACGCCGAGGCCGCCGACCCGGCGCTGGTCCGGTTCTGGCAGACCGCGTTCGCGCTGGGGGTGGCGCTGCGCGAGTCGATGCGCGAGTCACCGGACGAGTCGGTCGGCGCCGCGGGCGCCGGCCGCGATGCGGCGGCGGAGTTCGACGTCGACGCGGCGCTGGCCCGGCCGCTCGCGAGGATGAGCCTGGACAGCCTGATCACCGGCATCATGCGTACCCCCGCGCTGCGCGCCGACCTCGGCCGGCACGCCGACGCGCTGCCGAACCTGCTGCGCGAGGGCGTCCGCACCGGCTACCACCAGGCCGGCTGACCGCCGCCGGCCGCGGGGCTGGTGCCCGGCCGGTCAGCGGTACCGAGGACCGGTGCGGGTACGGAACACCGGCCGGCCGTCCCGCCAGATCGCGGTGCTGCGCTCGTAGTAGTACACCTGGTCGTACGGCTGGAAGTAGTCGCGCAGGTCCACGCCGTGACCGGCGGCCAGCTCGTGCACCCGCAGCCGCACCCACTCCCGGCTCTCCTCGGCCGGTACGCCGGCGCACCGCTGCGCGCAGTCGATCAGCGGGTCGAGGATGTAGTCGCCGAGCCGGAAGTCGAAGGCGTAACTGCGACCGCCGTACGACCGGTCCGGATCGGCGGCGACGTCGAAGGTACGGACCAGCTCCGGCGCGAGCCCGCGCTCCCGGCGGATGCCGAGGTCGCCGTACCAGTCGAGCATGTCCCGGCGTACCGCCCGGCGGATCGTGGCCGCCGGACCGGCCGAACCGGGCGCCAACTCGACCAGCACGTTCTGGGCGTGATCCTCGGGTACCAGGCCGAGCCCGAGCGTCAGCGAGAGATGCGACTCCAGGATCGGCTCCAGCACGGTACGGCGGAACGCGTCGGCCGGATCGGCTACGCCGTCGAGCAGTTGCGCGAGCAGCGGCGGGTCGTCCGGCGCGTACAGATCGGTGGAGAACAGCGCGAACACCGGGATCACGGCCGGATCGGCGGCGGGCTCCGGGTACGGCGCGTACTCCCGGTACAGCACGCCCATCTCCTCGCCGCCGGCCGCGCTCGCCACCCCGAGCGACTCGGCGAGATACCCCGACGTGGGGGTCAGCCGGCCGGCCGCGGCCATCGCGTTCAGCTCCGCGCACATCCGCACGCTCGCCCACACCCGCTTGCGGTTGAGGTGCCGCGGCGCCCGGCCGATCATCGCCGGGTAGTGCAGCTTCGCGTACCACGCCGGCCCCGGCTCGAGCACCAGCACGGTGCGCGCGGACGAGGTGGGCGCGGCCATGAGGTCCGGCCCGCGCGCGCCGGGCAGCTCGGTCGGATCGTCCGGGTGCAGCGCGACCAGCACGCCGTCCGGCCGGTACACGTGCCCGACCAGCGCGTTCGACGGCTGGGCGGCGTACAGGTCGAGCTGGTCCCACGGCACGATCCTGGTCCGCAGCGGGAACTTCTCCTTGCCTTCCCGCGGCCGGTAGGCCTCGCTCACCTGGTGCGTGCCGAACGACATCCCGCTGGGCGAGCCGTCGTTGCACCAGCGCTCGAGGTGGATCAGACCGGCGGTCGGCTCGGCGAGCAGGGCATCAAGACGCACGGTCGCTCCCCTCGGTGACCAAGACCGGAGAACCGTCGGGGGTACCGACCTCAGCCCGCACTTCTCCCGCCGCGGCGGCCGCGGCGGCTTCGTCCACGCCGAAGAACGCCACCCGCAGGCTCGGTACCGGTGCCTGGAAGTCGGCTCCGGCGCCGACCCGTACGCCGCGCCGCTCCAGTTCGGTGACCGCGTCCCGCTCTGCCCGGCCGGCCGGCAGCGCCAGCAGCGCGAACGGCGCCGGTGGGGCGGCCGCGTCCCGGGGTGCGGCGACGGCGCCCGCGAACGCCGCGGCCGCCCGGCGGACGGTCCCGGTCACCGAATCGCGCAACAGCGCGAAGCCCTCTGAGCCGACGAACCCGGCCCAGGCACGTTGCCAGGCCCGGGCCGGACCGGCGCTGTTGCGGTGCAGTACGGCCGGCTCGATCGGTCCCGGCGAGACGAGCCAGCCGATCCTGGCCCCACCACCGGCCAGCTTGCTGACCGTGCCCACCTCCAGCGCGCCCGGGATCAGCCGATGGTCCGGCTGGAACCACTGGTACGTGGTGTTCTGCACGACCAGGTCACCGGCCGCCGCCCGCTCGGCGAGAAAGGCTGCGGTACCCGTGTCCACCGAGGCACCGTCCGGATTGCGGCACGGCGAGGTCACCCACCACAACCGGCGCCCTGCTGCCGGAGGTACCCCCGGAAAGTCGGCCCAGGCCCGGGAGCGGACCGGGGTGCCGGCGGCGCGCAACACCCCCGGCACGTCGGCAAAGGTCGGACGCTCCACCACCGCGTCGACCACCAGCGCGGCCAGCGACAACGCGGCGGCGCGCACCCCACCGGTGATCAACACCCGGTCCGGCGACCGATCGAGCAGGCGGGCGAAGCTGGACCGGGTCTCGGAGTCGCCGTGCAGCCACGGCGTCTCCCAGGCGTCCGGCGCGGCGAGCGCCTGGGAGACCGCGGCGGCGAACGAGGAACGGGCGGCGTCCGGCCACGGCGGCACCGGCCCGGTCAGGTCGATCATCGGCCCCCCGACGCGGCGAGCGCGGCGTGCACGGTGTCCGGTGCCAGCCGGTAGTCGACGGTCGGGATGAACTGGTCGCCGGCCGCGTGCACCACGAACCCGCGACCGACCGACTCGAACCGCACCCCGGACAGCGCCGGCGTGACGGCCGGCTCAGCGGCCGGGTCGGCGTCAGTGCCGGCAGCGGGGCCGGGACCGGATGGTCGGGAGCCGGCGGCCAGCGCGCGGGCGGTGTCCAGCGGTACCAGCCGGACACAGGTGCGCGGATTCCACGCGACCGGCTCGGGCGACTCGGACGGGCCGGCCAGGGCCAGCTCCAGTGGCCGCCAGTAGTAGCGGGCGGCGGTGCTCGCGTCACCGAGCGCGGCCGGCACCGAGTTGCCCAGACCGGTACGGAAGGCGTGCGCGACCGTGGTGCCCCACCTGTTCCGCCAGCCGGCCCGGTCGGTGAGCGGCACCGGCTCCCACACTCCGGCCGGCAGGTCGGCGACCCGGCGCGCGGCGACCGGCCCGAGCCGGACCAGCTTGGTCAACCGCCGCAGCATGGTCCGGAAGAACGGCAACAGGTGTACCCGGCGGAGTTCGGTGACCGCGGCGAGCCAGTCCAGGTCCTCGCGCTCCAGCACCAGGGTCAGGTCGTTCAGGTCCTTGACCGTGACCGCCAGGTCTCCGGCCGCGTTGCCGACCAGGTGTACCAGCGTGACCGCGCTGTCCGGAGTGGACAGTCCGGCCGGCTCGTCCGGCTCCGGCCGCCAGCGCGAGCGGGCACAGTGCCGGATCGAGTAGCCGCCGAAGTGCACGTCGACGCCGAGCAGCTCGTCGGGGTCCGGACTGCGCAGGTTCACCTGGCCGTACACGCACGAGTCGGCCGGGTCGAACTTCAGCCAGGGCAGCTCGCGCGGCTCGTAGCCGTACCCCTCGTCCCGCAGTGCCCGGGTCAGCGCGAAGCCCTGCCGCTCGTCGGCCACCATCAGGTCGCAGTCGCCGAGGTCCCGCAGTTCGGGATCGTCGTACCACTGGCGAGCCGCCGCGCCCTTGATGCACCACACCGGCACGCCGAGCCGGTTCGCCACCTGACCGATCAGCTCAGTGGTGCGGCCGGTCGCGGCGACCAGACTCTGGATCAGCTCCCGATGCGCGGCGAGCCCGGTGCCGAAGTCGGTCCGCCCGGCGACCTCGATGCCGAGCTCCGCCATCCGGCGGGTGGCCCGCAGCGTGCAGCTGTTGCGCCGGATGAGCCAGGCGCGCCGGTCGGGCGCCACCCGACCAGCTCGCTGCCGGATATCGGCGGTGGACAACAACGGCCGGAGCAGGCCGAGGGAAAGCACCCCGAGTTCGTCGTACGACGCCGCCATCGCGCTCCCTTATGTCAGGGAATTAACTGGTACGGCCAGGTACGGCGGGGAGCTTACGGCCTCGGCCGGCTTCACGGGAGGGGCCGGTGCGCCGGCTGTGGACAACCGCGCCCCGGCCACGGCCGCCTGTGCAAAACACGAGCGACACCGCCAGCGGGCCGGGCCAGCGGGCCGGGCCAGCGGGCCGGGCCAGCGGGCCGGGCCAGCGGGCCGGGCCAGTGGGCCGGGTCAGTGGGCCGGGTCAGTGGGCCGGGTCAGCGTGGGCAAGCCAGCGGGCCGGGTCAGTCAGCGGGCCACGGCCAGCGCGGCCTCGATCCGATCCGCCTCGGGGGCGCCGATGTCCCGGTACACGCGCAGCGCCCGCTCCCAGTGGTCGCGGGCGTCGGCGGCGGCACCGGCCTGCGCGCGGGCGGCCGCGATCTCGGCGTACGCCCGGGCCACCTCCTCCAGGTCGCCCAGCTCCTCCGCGATGGCGAGCGCCTGCCGGTGGCTGGCGATCGCGTCGTCGAGCCGGCCGAACGAGCGCAGCGAGACGCCGACGCTGTTCAGCGCCTTCGCCTCGACCTGCCGGTTGCCGCTGGCCCGGGCCATGGCGAGCGCCTGCCTGTGGTGCTCCAGCGCCTCGTCGTGCCGGTCCAACTGGGCCAGCGCGTTGCCGATGTTGGTGATCGACTGGGTTTCCCCGTCCCGGTGCCCGACCTCGCGCGCGATCGTCAGCGCGTCCTCGTGGTAGCGCAGCGCCTCGGTGAAGTTGCCGAGCTTCTCGTGTGAGCACCCCATGTTCGCCAGCGTGGCGCCGGCACCCGGCCGGTCGCCGGCCGCCCGGGCCAGCTCCAGCGACCGGTCGAAGTCGGCCAGCGCCTCGACGTACTGGCCGAGACCCACCCGGGCACAACCGGCGTTGCCGGTCGAGCGACTCTCCCCGGTCTGGTCACCGGTCTGGTGGAACAGGCTGGCCGCGAGCTCGTGGTACGTGAGCGACTCGGCGAACCGGCCCATCCCCTGGAGTACGACGCCGAGATTCCCGACGGTACGACCGCGCCCGGCCGGATCCCCGATCCGCTCGAACAGCGCGGCTCCCCGCTCGAAGCACCCGATCGCCTCGGTCATCCGGCCGGTACGCCAGTACACGCAGCCGAGCTGGTTCAACGCGTACCCGCGGGTCCGCTCGTCGGCCACCTCGACGGCGCGCCGGTGCAGGGTCTCCGCGTCCTCGTAGTAGCCGGCGAGATCGAGGAACGGGTACAGGATGATCGACAGGTCGCCGGCGTGCCCGGGCCAGTCGTGGTCGGCGGCGTACGTGGCGACCGAGATGAGGTTGGCCCGTTCGGCTTCCAGCCACGCCGTCGCCGACTCGCGATCGGCCAGTGGTGGGGTCGGCGTACCCGGATCGGCCACCCGTGGCCGCCGGTGCTTCTCCTGCGGCGCGTACAGGTCGGCGGCGAGCGCGGCCGCGTACCGGTAGTGATCGAGCAGGCGGGTCAACGCGTCCCGCCGGGCCGACCCGGCGTCCTCGTCCCGCGCCTGGTCCGCCGCGAAGATCCGGACCAGATCGTGCAGCTCGTACCGGCCGGCCAGCCGCTGCTGCACGATGCTGCTGGCGTGCAGCTCGGCCAGCTGCCGGCGGGTGGCGGCCAGCCCGGTACCGGCCAGCGCGGCCGCGGCGGTCGCGTCGAAGTCGCGCCCCGGATGCAGCGCGAGCAGCCGCAGCAGGCGTTGCTGGTCGGCGCCGAGGGCCGCGTACGACAGCCGCAGCGCGAGCTCCACGCCGTCGTCGAGCCGCAGCCGGCTGCGGTGTTCGGTCGACTGGTCCAGGTGGTCGGCCAGTGTCCAGTCCGGCCGGGTCCGGATCCGGCTGCCGACCAGCGCGAGCGCCAGCGGCAGGTGCCCGGCCAGCCGGGCGATCTCGGCGGCGGTGTGCCGGTCGTCCACGCCGAGCTGCCGGCCTCCCGCGGCGCGCAGCAGGTCCAGCGCCTCGACCTCGGTGAACACGTCCAGTTGCAGGTGCCGGGCGCCGCGCAGGCCGGCCAGCCGGTGCCGGCTGGTGACCAGCACCAGGCAGCTCGGGCTGCCCGGCAGCAGCGGTTCGACCTGGTCCTCGGTGGCGGCGTTGTCGAGCAGCAGCACCGCCTGCCGGCCCGCCATCAGCGCGCGGAACCGGGCGCTGCGCCCGGCCAGCCCGAGCGCGTGGATCTCGCTGCCGGCCACGCCGAGCTGGCGCAGGAACGCGTCCAGTACCGCACCCGGGTCTGCCGGCGGCAGCTCCGGGTCGAAGCCGCGCAGGTTCACCGCGAGCCGCAGGTCGGCGAACCGGCCGCCCTGTACGGCCAGGTGCGCGGCGTGTACGGCCAGCGAGGTCTTGCCCACCCCGGCCATGCCCTCGATCGCGGCGACCACCCCCGGCCCACCGGCGGTCACGTCGGCCAGCAGCTGGTCCAGCTCGGCCCGCCGGCCGACGAAACCGGCCGGGTCGTCCGGCAACCGGTCGGAGACGGCCACCACCGCGGCCCGGTCGGCGAGTCCGGCGACGACCTGGTGCGCCTGGCGCCACTCGGCCGCGAGACCGTCGTCGCCCAGCAGCGCGGTGGCGATGTCGACCAGCAGCTCGACGTCGAGCCGGCTGCGGCCGGGCTGCAGGCAGCGGTACACCGTGTTGTACGCCGGTATCTCCGCGACCCCCCGGCAGCGCCTGGCGCGTACCACCCGGCGGTGTACCTCGCGGTAGGGAACGCCGGCCCAGACCTGTAACCGCCGTAGTCGAGCGCTCAGTTCATCGAGGTCAACCGCCCCGTACGGGGCGGGCGGGTGGTCCACCGAAGCCGCCATCGGTCGCAGTCTGATCGGTTTCGATCGGAAACCGCAACCACCCCCACCTGCCGGGTGAGCCTGGCGTCGCCGACAGCCGCTTTTCCGAGGGGGGACCTCACGATGTACCGACGGTTTGCGAAGGTCGCACTGATCTTCAGCGCGTTAGCGACCGCGCTGAGTCTCGTACCGGCCGCCACGGCGTCCGCCGCCGTGCCCGGGCCGGAAGGGATCACCGGTACCGGCGACTGCACCGGCAACCTGGTGTGGCACAAGAACCTCAACTACAGCGGTACCAAGATCGGCGAGCTGGACATCTACTACAACGCCAGCACCGGCGTGAACTGCGCCAAGATGAACCACGGCGGGCCGACCTGGGGCGTCGCCCGGGACACCTGGGTGTACATCGCGAAATGCGAGCAGACCAATCCGACCGGCACCTGTTTCGAGACGGCCGACGACAGCGACCGCGGCCCGTTCGAGTACTTCGCCGGACCGGTCAAGGTGACCGCCGGCAGCCACTGCATCACCGCCAACGGATGGATCTTCTGGGAGGGTGCCCGCCGCAAGGTCGCCACCGGCGCGACCGTTCTCTGCGGCTGAGCTTCCGACGACGGGACACGAGCCCGGCGGCCACACCGGCCGCCGGGCTTGCACCGGTGCGCGCAGTCTGATCGAGTTCGATCGAAAGTCGCAACCGGGCGTGCCGGCCGCGGAAGCCTGGCGTCGCGACGACACCCTTGGAGGAGATTCCCTATGTACCGACGCGTGGCCAAGACAGCCGTGATCCTCGGCGCGCTGGCAACCGCCCTGGCGTTCGTGCCGACCACCGCCGCCTCGGCCGCCGTACCGGGCCCGGAGGGCATCACCGGCACCGGCGACTGCTCCGGCAACCTGGTGTGGAGCAAGAACCTCAACTACGGCGGCACCAAGATCGGTGAGCTGGACATCTACTACAACGCCAGCACCGGCGTGAACTGCGCGAAGATGAACCACGGCGGGCCGACCTGGGGCGTTACCCGGGACACCTATGTGCAGATCGCCAAGTGCCAGGAGACCAGCCCGAGCAGCACCTGCGTTTACGCGGCCGAAGACCATGACGGCGGCCAGTTCGCGTACTACGCCGGGCCGGCCACGGTGACCGCGGGCAGCCACTGCGTCTCGGCCGGCGGTTACATCTTCTGGCAGGGGTCGTACCACAATGTGAACACCGCCGCCACCGTGCTCTGCGGCTGATCTCTTTACGGCGGGACAACGGGCCCGGCGGCCGATACGGCTGCCGGGCCCGCGCCGCGATCTGATCGAGTCTGATCGAAACAGAAGCCAGGGTGTACGAGCGGCGGCAGCCTATCGTCGCGAACGACACATTCCGGAAGGACTGCATATGTACCGACCTGCGGCGAAGGCTGCCGTGATCCTCACCGCGCTGGCGGCCACCCTGGCGTTCATACCGGCCAGCTCGGCCTCCGCCTCCCTGCCGGGACCGAACCGCGACCCCGGCGCCGGCGACTGCGCCGGCAACCTGATCTGGCACAAGAACGTCATGGCCGGCGCCACCAAGATCGGTGAGCTGGACATCTACTACAACGCCAGTACCGGCGTGAACTGCGCCAAGCTGAACCACGGCGGACCGACCTGGGGCGTGGCCTCGGACACGTACATGTACCTGCACAAGTGTCAGCAGACGGCGCCGGGTCCGCGCTGCGATGTGCTCGAGACCAAGTGGGACCGGGACAACTACGCCTACTACGCCGGCCCTCTCAAGGTGACCGCCAACAACCACTGCGTCTGGGCCGGCGGCAACATCACGTACCAGGGTCACCTGTACGGCGAGGCGACCAGCAACACCGTGGGCTGCTGACCCGCACCCGCGACCGACTACGTACCTGGAGCGAATCCCATGTACCGACGTGCAGTGAAAGCTGCCGTAATCCTCAGCGCGCTGGTGGCCACCATGGCGTTCGCGCCGACCACCGCGGCCTCGGCCGCCCTGCCGGGACCGAACCGCGACCCCGGCGCCGGCGACTGCGCCGGCAACCTGATCTGGCACAAGAACGTCATGGCCGGCGCCACCAAGGTCGGTGAACTGGACGTCTACTACAACGCCAGTACCGGCGTGAACTGCGCCAAGGTGAACCACGGCGGGCCGAGCTGGGGCGTGGCCACGCTCACCTACATGAACTACTACGTGTGCCAGGAGACGAACCCCGGGCCACACTGCACGCCTATCGATCACAAAGCCGACCAGGGCCAGTACGCCTACTACGCCGGCCCGCTCAAGTTCACCCCGGGCAACCACTGCCTGTGGGCCGGTGGCTACATCGCCTGGCAGGGCGACGTGCGCGAAGCGGAGACCAACAACATGGTGGGCTGCTGACCGCAAGCACCACGTTCGATGGAGGGATTCCCCATGTACCGATATGCGGCGAAGGCTGCCGTGATCCTCACCGCGCTGGCGGCCACGCTGGTGTGCGCACCGACCGCGGCGTCCGCCGCCCTGCCGGGACCGGACCGCGACCCCGGCGCGGGCGACTGCGCCGGAGGCCTGATCTGGCACCAGAACGTCATGGCCGGCAGCACCAAGATCGGTGAACTGGACATCTACTACAACGCCAGCACCGGCGTGAACTGCGCCAAGATGAACCACGGCGGACCGACCTGGGGCGTGCCGTTGCACACGTTCCTGGACTTCTACAAGTGCCAGCAGACGACAACCGCCCCACGGTGCGATGTTCTCGAGCAGCGGTTCGACCAGGGCACCTACGCCTACTACGCCGGGCCGCGCAAGGTGACCTCTCCGCACAACTGTGTCTGGGCCGGTGGCCTGATCACCTGGCAGGGTCGCGACTACGGCGCGGGAACCGACCACACGGTGGGCTGCTGACCAGCACACCGCGAACTGACAGCGGCCCGGCCAGCAGCCGGGCCGCTGTTTCGTTCCCTGGCCATCGAGTTCGTCCATGGCCGTGAGGGACCGATGGACCGGCCACGCCGGGGTGACCGTTCGAGCGGACGAACAGCCCACAAATCCGCCCATGGAAGCCTGAAGCTCCCGCATATACCGTTACCGGGTCGCGTCCGGGTACAGCCCCGAGAAGCGGCGCCGCGCCCTGCCGACCCCCCGGCGCACGCGGCGAGCGGATCGGGCGAGCGATCAGGAGGCTGTGTGAACATCGAACACATCACGATCGAGGTCCTCGCCGGATTCGCCGCGATCGTCGTCGTGTCGTTGCTGCTGGGCGCGTTGTGCCGCCGGTTCCGTCAGCCCGCGGTCATCGGCCAGATCATGGCCGGCATCCTGCTCGGCGCCGGCGTGCTGGGCCGGGTGTCCGAAGACCTGCAGGAGAAGCTGTTCCCGCCGGACGCGGTGCCGTTCCTCGGGGTCATCTCGCAGTTCGGCCTGGTGCTGTTCCTGTTCTCCATCGGCTACGAGCTCAACCTGCGGCTGCTGCGGGAGCGCCGGTTCGCGGTGCCCGCGGTGACCACCGGTGCCCTGGTGGTGCCGTTCGGATCCGGCGCCCTGCTGGGCATCGCGCTGTGCTGGGGCCCACTCGCCGGCTGGCGGCCGCAGGGTTCGAACGCGCCGGGCGCGCTGGGGTTCACGCTGGTCATGGGGGTGGCACTGGCCATCACCGCGGTCCCGGTGCTGGCCGCCATCCTGGCCGAGACCGGCTTCCACCGGACCCGTCCCGGCGCGGTCGCGATGGCCTCGGCCGGCCTGATCGACCTGGTCGGCTGGCTCGTACTCGCCGGGGTGGTGGCACTCAACGGCAAGGGCAGCCTGCTCTGGCGGCTGGTCGGTGTCGCGGTGTACCTGGCCGCGCTGATCTTCGTGGTCCGGCCGCTGATGCGCTGGTGGATGCGGCGGACCGAGCGGACCGGCTTCGACCGCCTGGTCGGCGTGGTCGCGATCGCGATGCTGTCGGCCTGGGCCACCGGCCTGCTGGGGCTGCACGTCATCTTCGGCGCGCTGGCGATCGGCCTGGTCATGCCGCGGGACGAGAACGGTCAGCACGACGAGTCGATCGCGAAGCCCGTCTCGCACGCCGGGCGGCTGCTGCTGCCGGTGTTCTTCTTCGTCGCCGCGCTCTCGGTCGACATCGGCGGGCTGCGCCCCGCTGACGTGGCACTGCTGGCGGTGACCTGTGTACTGGCCATCGCCAGCAAGATCGGCGGAGCCGCGATCGGCGCCCGCATGTCCGGACTGCCCGCGCGGGAGTCGACGCTGATCGGGGTACTGCTGAACACCCGCGGGCTGACCGAGCTGATCGTGCTGAGCGTCTGCCTGCAGCTCGGCATGATCAACACTCGGCTGTACACCATCCTGGTGTTGATGGCGCTGGTCACGACGGTGATGACCGGGCCGCTGGCGCGGCTGGTGGTGCGCGGCACCAGCCTCGATCCGGACCGGGCGGTCGAGGAGCCGGTACCCGCGACGGTCAGCTGACGGCCGGCCTCCACGATGACGGCTAGCTGTTGTGACCCGGGACGTTGTTGACGTCGGTCAGGCGGTGAGCCGGCTGATGGGTGGTTGTCCGCCGAGGGCGGAGTGGCCGCGTCGAGTGTTGTAGAAGGTCAGGAATCTGTCGAGGGCGCGGTGGCGGGCGGTGTTGCTGGTCCAGGCCCGGGCTTAGGCCCATTCGCGGAGCAGGGTGCGGTTGAATCGTTCGGCTTTGCCGTTGGTCCACGGGCAGCCGGGTTTGGTGAAGCGGCGTTTGACCTGCCAGGCCGAGCAGACCCAGCCCCAGTCGGTACCGCGTCGGTAGACCATGGCGTTGTCGGTGAGCACGCGGCGGACCCGGACACCGTGCTGGGTGGCGAACCAGGCCAGTGCCCGGTGCAGGAACCCTGCGCAGGTGTGGTCGCGTTCGTCGGGCAGGGCTTCGCTGTAGGCCAGCCGGGTGTGGTCGTCGATGGCGGTGTGCACGTAGTCGTAGCCGGTCTTGGTGTTCTTGTGCCGGTGGGCTACTGAGACCGCCGTGTCGCGGCCGTGGAGCCGCCACCCTCCGCCGGGCGGGATCCGGCCGAGTTTCTTGACGTCGACGTGGACCAGGTCGCCGGGCTGTGGGTGTTCGTACCGGTTCGCGCTGCGGGGCGCGCTGCGGACCGGCTGCCCGGTGATCGGGTCGACCGTGGCCAGGTGCGCCACCCGGTGGCGGGCCAGGATCCGCCCGACCGTCGAGGGACACAGGCCCAGCTCGGCGGCGAGCACCACCGCGCCGCGGCGGCGCCGCCGCCGGGTGGCCAGCACCCGCTTCTCCACCCGCGCCGGGGTCCGGTTCGGGGTGTGCCGGGGCCGCGAGGACCGGTCGACCAACCCGGCCGGCCCGGCCTCGGCGTGCCGGCGTAGCCACTTGTAGACCGTGGCGCGGGAGATGCCCAGTTGCTCGGCCACCCAGGCCGGCGGCCACCCCGCCGCGACACGTTGCACGATCAGATTGCGGGCGAACAGGTTCGTACGGGCGTTAACGTGAGCCACGAGGACCTCCGCGGTGGGAGCAGATGCCAGACACATCCACTCCGCCCGGAGGTCCTCCCCACTTCAACCCGCCACGCCGTCAACAACCTCCTGGGTTACTACAGCTAGCTGGCCGCCGGACCCGGTGCGATGACCTCGTGCCGGGTACGGCGCCAGTGCACCAGCGCCAGTACCAGGTACGTCGCGGCCATCGGGTAGACGAAGAACTGCGCCCCGAAGTTCCGGGCGTAGCCGTACACGGTGGCGTCGAGCGGATAGGCGTCGCTGAGGAACGAGCGGGTGGTGACCGCCATGACGCCCAGCGTCGTCAGCGCGATCGCGCTCAGCACCACCAGCGCGAACAGGCTGCCGGGCCGCCGGCTGGCCTGTCTGGAGTTGAACAGCAGCTCGTACCCGGCCGGGAACACCATCGCCAGGTAGAGCCAACCGCCGCGACCCCACGACACCGGGCTCACCGTGGCGCTGTGCGCGACCAGGGTGCTGGTCAGGCAGACCATCAGAACCATCGGGTTGGCGTACCGGGACCGGAGCAGCGGTCCCCGCGCGGTCAGTACCAGGAACAGCACGAGACCGAGCGTGAGTACCGCGTCGAAGGTGGTCCACTCGAACGTCCCGCCGGGGCCCGCCCAACCGGGCTGCGCCCGCTCCGGCGCCGGATCCCCGAGCATGATCGAGATGCCGCGCATCTCCTCCCGGGTGGGCAGCAGGTTGAAGACATGGAAGGAGCCGGTCCGCGGGTACACCAGCGGAAACGACGACAACAACGGCAGGAAGAAGAACAGGCTGACCGGAAGCAGCACCGCGGTCCAGAGCGCGGCCGCGACGGTGGACAGGCTGCGCCGGTTCCAGACCCGACCGCGGTGCCGTTTCGCGGTCCACAGCCGGTACGCCAGGACGATCGTCACCGCCAGCGCGACGAAGCCGAGGAGACCGGGCAGGTAGACGTAGTTCTGCTGCACGGACGTCACGATCCTCACCCACCACGCGCTGCCGTAGTGCGCTCCGAGCGGTACCAGCAGCAGGATCACCGCCGCCACGGCGAGCAGCGCGCAGGCGGCGTACCGCCATCGCGGCTCCAGCGCTGCCCGGGCGACCAGTACCGACCCGGCCAGCAGCGCGCCGGCGACCGGTACCTCCGGCGAGACCCCGGCACCGAACCACAGCGCGCTGACGATCCCCAGCAGCGAGATCACCAGCGCGGGAGCCGCCAGCGTCCAGATGACGGCCTGGACGACCCGCTCGGCCCGGTCGAGTCCGGCCGTCATCGAGGAGTCGTGGGACTCCAGCCGGTCCAGTACCCGGGTCACCAGCGGCCCGTGCTCCTCATGTCGTTGAGCGCGGCGGTCGGCTTGGCGTTTGGCCCGGCGTTCGGCTCGGCGTTTGGCCCGGCCTTTGGTTCTGCGGGAACGGCGGCCGGCCGTCCGGTCCAGCACGATCAGGCCGGCGATCACCACCGCCGCCAGCACGCTGGCCAGCAGCCACGACCACCGGCCGTCGGCCCGTACCGCGTCCCAGGTCTGCTGCCGACCCTGCAACCAGTGCGGGAGTACGTCGGCGATCGACAGCGCGACCCAGGCCAGCTTGACCGCCAGCACCCCGGCCACCACGACGGTCGAGGCGACCACCGGCCGGGAGGCGGCCAACCCGACCCGCACCGTGAACAACGCCCAGGCCGCCGTGCCGAGCAGGACGTACGCGGGTGCGGCGAGCGCGAGCGGCACCACGAAGTTGCTGATGACCGGGTCCGCGTCGACGGCCGCGTTCGGGGAGAACGCCCGCGTGAACTCGAGGATCCCCGGCTGTACGGCCGCGCCGATGGCGAGCAGCAGGCTCGGCAGTACGCCGGCGGCCAGGCACGAGCCGGGCGACATCGGCCGCGATCGCGCTTCCCCGACGATCACGATCACACTGATCGCGACCACGGCCGCCGACGCGAGCCGGCCGATCAGTTCGCGGGTACCGCCGGAGTCGGCGCCGTTCTGGATCGCCATCGCGGCAGCCGCGGACACGCAGGCGCAGAGGATCCGCGCGAACCGGCCGTACTTCCAGCCCTTGCGCTGCGAGCCCGCGTACACCGCGATCGCGATCAGGCCGTACGAGTAGAGGCCGCCGACGATGGCGAACCCGCTCGGTACGACAGCCGCTATCCCGCCGAACTCCCGGATGAGTCCGACCAGCACCAGCACCACGGACCAGCCGACGACACAGGCCAACGCGGCGGTCAGGAACAGGCGGTCGGCCGGCGCGACCCGCCGGACCGTGAACGTGACCGGTCCCTGGTCCTCACGTACCCGATTCATGCCGTCCTGTCTGCGTCGCGGTGCCGAACTGCGCACCCTATTCGGTTGAGCTCGGGTCCGGGCAGGTGCCGTCAAGCCGGGTGGTGGATCGGGTCGCTCCGCACGCTGACGTACCTGTAGCGGCCCACTGTTAGGTTCCTCGAGGCAGAATCGCCGACTGACCGCACCCCGAGGAGAGGACCGAACATGCACCGACGCCTGACCCGAGCCGCCGTACTGATCAGCACCATCGCGGCCGCGTTGGCGTTCACCCCGGTCACGGCTTCGGCCGCGCTGCCCGGACCGGAGGGGCTCACCGGCACCGGCGACTGTGCGGGCACCCTGGCGTGGCACAAGAACCTGTACTACGCCGACACCAGCACCAAGATCGGTGAGCTGGACATCTACGTCAACAACAGCACCGGAGTCGCCTGCGCCAAGATGAACCATGGCGGTGTGAGCTGGGGAGTGACCCGGGAGACCCACGTTTTCCTCGCGAGGTGCACTGAGACCCACCAGACCAATGGCTGCATCTACGCCGCCACGGACGTCGACGACGGACAGTACGCGTACTTCGCGGGACCGGCGAAGGTGTCCGCCGGCGCCCACTGCGTTCACACGTACGGCTGGATCACCTGGCAGCAGGTCCGGTGGCAGGTCACCTCGCCGTACTCCGTGCTGTGCGGCTGAGTCGCTGAACCCCTTACCCGAGTGGGCAGAGCGGTCATGATGGGCGGATGGTGGACGAGAAGACCCGGCGGGCCCAGCGGGCGATGCGCGGCTGCGACCGGTTCCTGTCCGGCAAGCGCCCGCTGACGCTGGCCGAACGGCTGGCGGAGCTGCCCGGCTCGTACGACCTGGACACCATGCCCGACACGTACGGCGAGGGTGGTCCGGTAGAAACGCTGGAGCACCGCGTCGCCGAGCTGTTCGGCGCTGAGCAGGCGCTGTTCTTCCCGACCGGGACGATGGCGCAGCAGGTCGCGCTGCGGTGCTGGTCGGAAGCGGCTGGTGGCGGCGGCGCGGTCGCGATGCATCCGCTCGCGCATCCGGAGGTACACGAGCAGCACGCCTACTCGGTGTTGACCGGCCTGCACTCGGTATGGCCGACCCGGGCGAACCGGCTGCCGACCGCGCAAGAGGTACGCGAGTGCGAAGAGCCGTTCGACTCGATCCTGCTGGAGTTGCCACTGCGGGACGCCGGTTTCGTACTGCCGACCTGGGACGAGCTGGTGGACGTGGTGGCCGCGGCCCGGGACCGTGGCGCGGCCGTACATGTCGATGGAGCGCGGATCTGGGAGACCACCGTCCACTTCGGACGTACCACCGACGAGGTGGCCGGACTGGCTGACAGCGTGTACACGTCGTTCTACAAGACGATCGGCGGTATCTCCGGGGCGGCACTGGCCGGGCCGGCGGACTTCGTCGGCGCGGCTAAGGCGTGGCGCCACCGGTACGGCGGGCAGCTGTTCCAGCACTGGCCGGCCGCGCTTGCCGCCCTCACCGGACTGGAGACGGTACTGCCCCGCCTGGACTCGTACATCGCGCACGCGAAGGTGGTGGCGGCGGCGCTTGCCGAGGTACCCGGCGCCCGGGTACATCCCGCGCCACCGCACACCCACCAGTTCCAGTTGTGGCTGCCGTACTCCGTCGATGCCCTGACCGAGGCCGGCCTTCGGCTGGCCGAGGAGAAGCGGACCTGGCTGTTCGGCGGCTGGCAGGACCGCGGCGTACCGGGCCTGTCGATGTGCGAGGTGACCGTGCTGGAGTCGGCCCTGGACTGGCCGGCCACCGAGATCACCGATGCGGTCACCGCGCTGGTCGCCGACGTCAGGGAGTGACCCGGACAAGCAGCCAGGGAAACCGCCAGCAGCCGGGTTCGTCGACCGCGCTCCCACCCTCCGAGGTGAGCAGCTCCAGCAGGTCGCGGTCCAGGGATTCCTGGGCGGTCGGGCTGTCGAGCCCGGCCCTGGTCGCGATCACCGGCGCGAACGACGACCGGTAGAACTCGGTCAGCTCGGCCGGGGTACCGGTGAAGTCGAGCTGGACGATCCGCTCCTCGGTACGTACCGGCAGGCCCGGGAACAGGGTCCGGGCGTACGCCGGCTCCCCCCATCGAGTCGGCAACGGTCCGGTGGGCGGGGGAAGGTACCGGCCGAGCATGGTGAAGAACTGGCCCGCGCCACCGGTCGGTGTCCAGTTGGCCATCGCGATCGTGCCGCCCGGCCGGCACACCCGCACGAGTTCCCGCGCGGTCGCCTGGCGATCCTCGGCGAACATCGCGCCGACACAGGACAGGACCACGTCGAACGTCGCGTCGGAGTACGGCAGCCGCTCCGCGCTCCCCTCGACCCAGTCGATCGGCAGGCCGCCGGCCAGGCGTTCCCCGACCGCGAGCAGCTCCGGGGTCGGATCGAGCGCGACCACCGAAGCGCCGGTCTTGGCCGCGGGTACCGCCGCGTTTCCGGTGCCGGCGCCCACGTCGAGTACCCGGTGACCGGGCTGTACGTCTGCCGCCGCGACCAGGTCGCGACCCATCCCCGCGATCAGCTCGGCGACCGCCGCGTAGTTTCCCAGTTCCCACATGCCTCGATGCTCGGGCCGCGCACCGGCCGGGAGAAGTTCGAAGAATGGACTGCCGCGGTACCGGCGGAACGCCCACAGTGAGGGGCATGCGGAGCTACGGCCAGTACTGCCCGATCGCGCTCGGCGCCGAGATCTTCGCCGAGCGCTGGACGCCGATCATCCTCCGGAACCTGCACGTCGGCTGCCGCCGGTTCGGCGAGATCCTCGACGGGGCGCCGGGGCTGCCCCGCAGCGTGCTCGCCCAGCGCCTGCGCCTGCTCGAACGCGGCGGGGTGGTCGCGTGTACGAGGGCCGGGAGCCGCACCACGTACGAGCTGACCGACTGCGGCCGGGAGCTCGCCGAGGTGGGTCTCACGCTCGGGGTGTGGGCAGCGCGCTGGCGGGAGGTACGTCCCGAGGATCAGGATCCCTATCTCGCGCTGTGGTCGGTGTCCCGGCTCGTCGACCCGACCTCGTTGCCCCGGCCACGGGTGGTGGTGCGGTTCGACCTCACCGGCCGACGTACGCCTAACCGGTATTGGTTGGTTCTCGACCAGCCCGGCAATGAGGTCTGCGTCCAGCCACCCGGTTTCGCGGAGGACGGCGTGGTCACCACCGACACGAGTTCGCTGGTCAGGTGGCATGCCGGGCAGCTGTCCCTGGGTGCCGCGTGCGACCGCGGCGGGATGACGGTCGTCGCGCCGCCGTGGCTGGAGCGGGAGCTGTCCCGGTGGGGCCGGCTCAGCCCGTTCGCGGCGGTCGAACCCGCCCACGCCGCCGCCGGCTGACGCGCCGGCCGCCATAGCCGCGCGGACCGGCAGAGCCGACGGGGGGTGGCAGAGCCGACGGGGTGGCAGAGCCGACGGGGTGGCCGGACTCGCGGGCTCAGCCGGCCGAGTACACGTGATCGCTGATCAACCGCGCGGCGCCGACCACGCCGGCCCGGTCGCCCAGCTCGGACAGGGTGATCGGCAGGTTGCCGGTGGCCAGCGGCAGCGACTGCCGGTAGACCGCGCTGCGGATCTCGGCGAGCAACGCGTGCCCGATCCCGGACACCCCGCCGCCGATCACCACCAGTCCCGGGTTGAAGAAGCTGACCAGTCCGGCGAGCGCCTGACCGACCCGGCGACCGCCCTCCCGGATCATGCCCAGCGCGAACCCGTCGCCGGCCGCGGCCGCGATGGCGACATCCCGCGCGGTGAGGTCGCCTACCTCGGCCAGCCGGGCGGCGAGCTGCTCGGACCGGCCGGCGCGGGCCGCCGCGAGCGCGTCCCGGCGTAGCGCCGCGCCACCGAAGAACGCCTCCAGGCAGCCGACGTTGCCGCACGAGCAGGTCGGCCCGTTCTCGTCCACGCAGATGTGCCCGATGTCGCCGGCGCAGCCGCTGACCCCGCGGTACACCTCACCGTGTACGACGATGCCGCAGCCGATGCCGGTACCGATCTTCACGAAGAGGTAGTCCTCGACCGACCGGGCCACGCCGGCGTGCTTCTCGCCCAGCGCCATGATGTTGACGTCGTTGTCGACCAGTACCGGGCAGCCCAGCTCGGCACTGAACGTCTCCCGTACCGGGAACTGGTTCCAGCCGGGCATGATCGGCGGGGAGACCGGTACGCCCTCGCGGAACGAGACCGGGCCGGGCACGCCGACCCCGGCTCCCACCACGGCCGGTGCCGTGTCCTCGCCGCGCAGTTTGCCGATCAGCTCCAGGGCGCGACCGATCACCGCCTCGGGGCCACTGCGTACATCCATCGGCTCGGAGAGGTGCGAGAGCACCCGCAGCTCGCCGTCGGTGATCGCGACGTCGACCGAGGTCGCGCCGATGTCGATGCCGAGGAAACGGGTCTGGTCGGAGATCCGGACGATCGAGGACCGGCGACCACCGCGCGACTCGGCGAGCCCGTCGGTCTGGACCAGCCCGCGCGCGTGCATCCGGTCGATCTCGACGGCCAGCTTGGATCGGGACAGCTCCACGGTGTCGCCGAGCTGTGCCCGGGATCGCGCCCCGCCGTCGCGCAGCAGGCGCAGCAGGCGCGCCTGATGCGCGTTCTCCGGCCGGACCACGGTCAATGCACCCCACCTCCGCACTGCCAGTCTCCCTGTGCCGTGCGGGGTGCGGGAGGGGCCCACCAGTGCCATTACTTCATCCAGCGTGAGGACGAAGTATGGCACGGCCCGGTTGTACCTCATCTCGCCTGCGAACTTCGGAAACTCCGCCGGAGGCACACGCTACGCGACAGCGACCTTGCGTCCAGCAGCTTCAGCTAGGCCACTTTCGTCTTTTCGGGTGGAAAGAATGACCGGGCCCGGCAGAAACTCTTGTGCCCGCCGACAAAGTGCGCCTAGCTTTGGCCCAACACCACGCCGAGACGGACCCTCCACGAGGGCACACCCAACGGGGCACCACGTCCACGGAGCCCACGAGGGCATCCGTCCGCCGTGACGAGGGAGGTGGCGCCCGCCATGAGCCTGCCCAACCGCTGCCCGTCCGGCCGGGGCCACGCGTGACGCACCCGGTGAACGCGCTGCTCACGGTCAGCGGAGTGGTCAAGGAGTTCCCCGGCGTACGCGCGCTCGACCAGGTCGACCTGGTCGTCGAGGCGGGCGAGGTGCACTGCCTCCTCGGCCAGAACGGCGCCGGCAAGTCCACGTTGATCAAGGTGCTGTCCGGTGCGCACCGGGCGGACGGCGGCGAGGTCCGGTGGCAGGACGAGCCGGTGTCGTTCGCCACCCCACTGGCCGCGCTGCGGGCCGGGCTGGCGACCATCTACCAGGAGCTCGACCTGGTCGACGGGCTCAGCGTCGCGGAGAACATCTTCCTCGGCCACGAACAGGCGAGCCTCGGCTTCAACCGCCGCGGCGCGATGAACGACGCGGCCGCCGCGCTGCTGGCCCGGCTCGGCCACACCGACATCGCGCCCACCCGGGAGGTCGGCTCGCTGCCGGCGGCCGGCAAGCAGGTGGTCAGCATGGCCCGGGCGCTCTCCCACGACGCCCGGCTGATCGTGATGGACGAGCCGTCGGCGGTGCTCGACGGCGGTGAGGTCGACAACCTCTTCCGGGTGATCCAGCAGCTCACCGCGCAGGGCATGGCGGTCATCTACATCTCCCACCGGCTGGGCGAGATCCGGGTCATCGGCGACCGCGTCACGGTGCTCAAGGACGGCCGCACGGTGGCATCCGCGCTGCCGGCCAAGACCACGCCGACCGCCGACCTGGTCCGGCTGATGACCGGCCGGAGCGTGGAGTACGCGTTCCCACCCCGACCGGACCCGCCCACGGACCAGGCCGCCGAGCTGCTCCGCGTCGAAGGACTCAGCCGTACCGGGGAGTTCAGCGACGTCTCGTTCACCGTGCACGCCGGCGAGATCGTCGGCCTGGCCGGGTTGGGCGGTTCCGGCCGGTCCGAGATCTCCGAGACGGTGTACGGCGCGCGCCGGCCGACCGCCGGTCGGGTCCTGGTCAACGGTCGCCGGATCCGCCCCGGCTCGGTACCGGCGGCGGTACGTGCCGGCATGGGGCTCTGCCCGGAGGAGCGCAAGAGCCAGGGCCTGCTGCTGCACGAACCGGTGTACCGCAACGTCACGCTGGCGACTCTCGGCCGGTACTCCCGGGGCGGCTTCATCGCCCGGGCCAAGGAACTGCTGGACGCGGCGAACGCGATCGCCGAGCTGGACGTACGGCCGACCGATCCGCGCCGGCAGGTACGAACCCTCTCCGGCGGCAACCAGCAGAAGGTCGTACTGGCCCGCTGGCTGCTGCGCGAATGCCGGCTGCTGATCCTCGACGAACCGACCCGCGGCGTGGACGTGGGTGCCCGCAGCGAGCTGTACCGGCTGATCCGCCGGCTGGCCGACTCCGGCGTCGGCGTACTGCTGATCTCCAGCGAGATTCCCGAGGTCATCGGCCTGTCCGACCGGGTGCTGGTGATCCGGGAGGGCCGGGTCGTACATGCCGGAGACGCGCGCGACATCGACGAGGCGCGCGTCCTCGACCTGGTGATGGAGGGTGCGGCGGCATGACAGCTCCGACAGGCGGCGCGGGCAGTACCGCACCGGTCGGCATTCCGCCGGGCAGCGCGGCGCCGGTGGACGTACCGCCGGTGGACGAGCGCGGTCGGGTCGAGGCGGCCGCCGCGCAGGCCGGCACCGCGGAGGTGCCGTCCTGGCTGGCCGGTCGGCTCGCGGCCGCGCGCAGCCTCGGACTGGTCGGCGTGCTGGTCGTGCTCGGGATCATCGGCGTGATCACCACCGACGGCCGGTTCCTCACCACCGGCAACATCGTGAACATCCTGACCAGCTCGTCGATCATCGGCGTGGTCACGGTCGGGATGACGTTCGTGATCATCGGCGGCGGCATCGACCTGTCGGTCGGCGCGCTGGTCGCGCTCTCCTCGGTGTGGGCCACCACCGGCGCCACCCAGGACTACGCGCAGCGCTGGGGCATCTGGGTGATGATCTTCGCCGCGGTCGCCGTCGGGATCGGCGCCGGGCTGGTCAACGGCCTGTTCATCGCGTACGGCGGGCTCGTCGCGTTCATCGTCACGCTCGCCTCGATGGTGTCCGCCCGCGGGCTGGCCCAGTCGATCTCGGACCGCAAGACCCAACTGGTCAGCATCGAGTCGATCAACAACCTCGCCAACAACGAACTGCTCGGCATACCGCTGCTGGTGTACATCTTCGCCGCCGTCGTGGTGGTCGGCTGGGTCGCGCTGAACCGCACCACGTTCGGCCGACGCACCTTCGCCGTCGGCGGCAACCCGGAGGCGGCCCGGCTCGCCGGCATCAACGTGCGCCGGCACACCGCTCTGCTCTACGTCGTCTCCGGCCTGTGCTGCGGCATCGCCGCGATCATGATCATGGGGCTGACCACCACCGGCAGCAGCACCCATGGCGACCTGTACGAACTGGACGCGATCGCCGCCGTGATCATCGGCGGCACCCTGCTCACCGGTGGGCGGGGCACCCTGATCGGTTCGATCCTGGGCGTCCTCGTGTTCACCACGATCACCAACCTGTTCGTCCTGAACAACCTGCCGACCGAGGTCCAGAACATCGCCAAGGGCGCCATCATCGTCGCCGCCGTGCTGCTGCAACGCCGCGGCCGACGCACAACCACCTGACGCGTGACCACTGAGAGGAAGCTTCCATGAGTACAGCTCGTACCAGCGGCTTCGACCGGCGTCGGCTCCTGGCCGGTGGCGTGGCGGTCGGTGCCGGCGCGCTGCTGACCGCGTGTACCGGCAGCGGCAACGACGACAAGACCAGCACCAGCGCGCAGGTCGGTACCGGTGGCGACAACGCCAAGGCCGGCAAGGAAGTCACCATCGGCTTCTCCGCGCCACAGGCAGACCACGGCTGGATCGCGGCCATCAGCAAGAACGCCGACGGCCAGGCCAAGCAGTACTCCGACGTCACGTTCGAGCCGGTGGAAGCCACCAACGACGTGACCAAGCAGATCTCGTCCATCCAGACGCTGATCGACAAGAAGGTGGACGCGCTGGTGATCCTGCCGTTCGACGGCAAGGCGCTCACCTCGGTCGCCCGCAAGGCGATGGACGCCGGCATCCCGGTGGTCAACCTGGACCGGATCTTCGACACGCCGCTCGCGTACCGCACCTGGATCGGCGGCGACAACTACGGCATGGGCCAGTCCGCCGGCAACTACGTCGGCGAGCAGTTGAAGACCGCCGGCAAGTCCAATCCGGTGATCGCCGAGGTGGCCGGGATCGACAGCCTGCAGCTCACCCAGGACCGCAGCCGCGGCTTCAAGGAGGCGCTGGCCAAGTTCGGCTACAAGGTGAACATCCGGCAGGCGGCGGAGTTCACCGTCGAGTCCGGGCAGTCGGTGATGTCGAACATCCTGCAGGCGCGTACCAAGATCGACGCGGTCTGGAACCACGACGACGACCAGGGCCTCGGCGTACTGGCCGCGATCAACCAGGCAAAGCGCAGCGAGTTCTTCATGGTCGGCGGCGCCGGTTCGGCCAACGCGATGCGCCAGATCAAGGCGGACAACACGGTACTGAAGGCCACCGTCACGTACAGCCCGACGATGGCGTCCTCGGCGATCTCGCTGGCGCGGCTGATCGCGCAGGGCAAGGGCATGAACGACCTGGTCGAGCACGAGGTACCGGCGTTCATCATCCTGGCCTCCGCGACGATCACGAAGAACAACGTGGACCAGTACCTGCCGCTCGGCTTCGAGTCCTGACGGGGATTCGATGACAGCGCCGGAGACTCGGGACCTGCCGGTACTCGGCGTCGGCATGGTCGGGTACGCGTTCATGGGCGCGGCCCACTCACACGCCTGGCGTACCGCCGGACGCTTCTTCGACCTGCCGATGGCGGTACAGCTGGCGGCGGTGTGCGGCCGCAACCGGGACGGGGTGGCCGCCGCGGCGGCCAGATTCGGCTGGTCGGGGTACGAGACGGACTGGAAGCGGCTGCTGGAACGGGACGACGTCACGCTGGTGGACGTCTGTACGCCCGGCTCCAGTCACGCCGAGATCGCGATCGCCGCGCTGCAGGCCGGCAAGCACGTCCTGTGCGAGAAACCGCTGGCCAACACCGTGTCGGAGGCGCGCGCGATGGTGGACGCGGCCGCCGCCGCGGAACGCCGCGGCGTGTACGCAATGGTGGGTTTCAACTACCGACGGGTGCCGGCGGCCGCGTTCGCGCGGGACCTGATCGCGGCCGGAAGACTCGGCACGATCCGGCACGTCCGCGCGCAGTACCTCCAGGACTGGATCGTCGACCCGGAGTTTCCGCTGGTCTGGCGGTTGCAGGCGGATCAGGCGGGCAGCGGGGCACTGGGTGACATCGGCGCCCACATCGTCGATCTGACCCAGTTCATCACCGGCCAGAAAATTACCGGAGTATCCGGGCTGGTTGAAACGTTCATAAAGGAGCGCCCGCTTTCCGAAGTGTCGAGCGGGCTGACCGCGTCGGGCGGTACTGCCGGGGGGGCTGTACCGACCGGCGCGGTCACTGTCGACGACGCCGCGCTGTTCCTGGCCCGGCTCGACGGCGGGGCGGTCGCCACCTACGAGGCGACCCGGTTCGCCACCGGCCGCAAGAACGGCATGCGGATCGAGATCAACGGCTCCACCGGCAGCCTCGTGTTCGATCTTGAGCGGCTGAACGAGCTGGAGTTCCACGACGCCACCGAGGATGCGTCCGTACAGGGCTTCCGCCGGATCCTGGTGACCGAGTCCAGCCACCCGTACGTCGGTGCCTGGTGGCCGCCGGGGCACATCATCGGCTACGAGCACTCGTTCACGCACGAGGTGAAGGACCTGGTCGAGGCCATCGCCGCCGGTCGCCCGCCGTCCCCGTCGTTCGCCGACGGCCTACAGGTACAGCTGGTGCTCGACGCGGTGTCGCGCAGCGCGACGAACGAGGGGTGCTGGACCCCGGTGGACGCCTGATCCGCCCTCCTGAGAAACCCGGACCTGAGCGAGAGGACGACCCGATGCCACGACCGATCACGCTGTTCACCGGGCAGTGGGCGGACCTGCCGTTCACCGAGGTCTGCCGGCTGGCGTCGGAGTGGGGGTACGAGGGACTCGAGCTCGCCTGCTGGGGCGACCACTTCGAGGTGGACAAGGCACTGGCCGACGACCGGTACGTCGAGCGCAAACTCGACGTGCTGCGCAAGTACAACCTCGGGGTCTGGATCATCTCCAACCACCTGGTCGGGCAGGCGGTGTGCGACCACCCGATCGACGAGCGGCACCAGGGGATCCTGCCCAGCCGGATCTGGGGAAACGGCGACCCCGAAGGTGTACGCCAGCGCGCCGCCGCGGAAATGGCCGACACCGCGCGGGCGGCCGCGAAACTCGGAGTGTCCACAGTGGTCGGTTTCACCGGCTCGTCGATCTGGCACACGGTCGCGATGTTCCCGCCGGTACCGGAGTCGATGATCGAGCGCGGCTACGCCGACTTCGCCGACCGGTGGAACCCGATCCTCGACGTGTACGACGAGGTCGGCGTGCGGTTCGCGCACGAGGTACATCCGAGCGAGATCGCCTACGACTACTGGACGACGGTACGAACCCTCGAGGCGATCGGGCACCGGCCGGCGTTCGGGCTGAACTTCGACCCGTCCCACTTCGTCTGGCAGGACCTCGATCCGGTCGGCTTCCTGTTCGACTTCAAAGACCGGATCTACCACGTGGACTGCAAGGACACGAAGAAGCGGCTGAACGGCCGGAGCGGGCGGCTGTCCTCGCACCTGCCGTGGGCGGACCTGCGGCGCGGCTGGGACTTCATCTCCACCGGGCACGGCGACGTGCCGTGGGAGGACGTGTTCCGGGCGCTGAACGCGATCGGCTACGCCGGCCCGATCTCGGTCGAGTGGGAGGACGCCGGCATGGACCGGCTCATCGGTGCCCCCGAGGCGCTGGAGTTCGTCCGCCGGCTGGCCGCCATCGAGCCACCCGCGGCCGCCTTCGACGCCGCCTTCGCCAGCAAGGACTGACCGCCCCCCGCTCACCTCTTCCGCGCCGCCCCGGTCAAGATCTCCGCGATAACCCGTTCGCGAAACCACGGCGACCACTGCTAATTTCCGGAGGCCGTGCGAGCGAACGAGGAGGTGGTACCCGTGAACGTATCGACGTGGGTGCTCCCCTCCGGGGTCACGGTCGGACGATAGGTCGTCCGGGAGCGCCGTTCAGGAGCACTCCCGAAAGGCACGACCATGCGATTCAGGTCCGAAAAGCGCCTCGACGACGGCGTCCTCGAGCGCGAATTCACCCTCGGCGACGTCCCCGGCATCCTGTGGACGCCCGGATCCGCATCCGCACCGGTCCCGCTGATCCTGCTCGGCCACCCCGGCGGACTGCACAAGATGTACCCCCGGCTGGTGGCCCGGGCCCGGCACTGCGCGGCGGAGGGCTACGCCGCGGCCACCATCGAGCTCCCTGGGAGCGGTGACCGGCCCCGTTCCGCTGTCGCCGAGGAAGCCCGCACCGACCTGCGCCGGGCGCTGGAGGCCGGCAAGCCGGTCTCCGACGAGATCGTCGACCGGCTCATCCTGCCGCTGGTCGAACAGGCGGTCCCGGAGTGGCGGGCCGCCCTGGACGCCCTCCTGTCACTGCCCGGGATCGGCGGGCCGGTCGGGTACGCAGGGGGAGTGATCGCCATCGGAGTCCGGCTGGCGGTGGTCGAGCCGCGCATCTCGGCTGCCCTTCTGTTCGCCGGGAGTTACGTGCCCCGCACCATGATCGAGGAGGCCCGGCAGGTCACCATTCCGCTGCTGGTCCTGCTGCAGTGGGACGACGAGGGAAACGACCGGCAGCAGGCCCTGGACCTGTTCGACGCCTTCGGCTCCAAGGAGAAGACGCTGCACGCCAATCTGGGCGGCCACACCGGCGTCCCGCAGTTCGAGGGGGACGACGGGAACCGGTTCTTCGCCCGGCACCTGAAGTAAGGCGTAAGGGTGGGCGGCGGCGTGGAGATAAGGCATCTGCCGGATGTAGGCACGGGGGCCTTAGCAGCAGATTGGAGTCATCAGAGAAACACCCCCGAACAAGGAGCCTGAGATGTACGAGCACCACCTGCTGAGCGATCTGGCCCACGAGCGCATCTCCGACCAACTCCGCGACGCCGAGCACTCGCGGCTGGCGCGCAGCGCCCGCCGGGGAACCTCGGGCCACCGGTACGCCGGCCGCTCGACCAACGCCGGACGGTAATGGCCGGCCGGGCGCCCGGCCGAACAGCCGGGTAGACCGACGACAACTCCACCAACGCAGCACGCTCCCGCACCGCCCGCCGCCCTGGCGGGCGGTGCCGCGTTCCGGATAGGGCATCTGCCAGATGTACCCATCGGGGCCTTAGCAGCAGGTTGGAGACATCGAAAGACCCCCAACCAAGGAGCCTGAGATGTACGAGCACCACCTGCTGAGCGAGCTGGCCCACCAGCGCATCGCCGACCAACTCCGCGACGCCGAGCACTCGCGGCTGGCCCGTACCGCCCGGCTCTCCGAACCGGCACGGCGGCAACAAGCGGCACGGCGGCAACCGGCGGCACACGCCGCACCGAACGCGCTGGGGTCGGCGGTACGCCAGGCGGTCAATCGGCTGCGGGCGGCCGCGAGCCGGCCGGCGGCGCGGCCCACCCGCGGTCCTACGCCAACCAAGACAAATCGGCCAGCGATCCGACCGGTACCCGCGGCGTCCGCGCGATCCGCGGCACAGAAGGAGCTGAACGCGCTATCAAGGTAAGCGTGCCGCCAGAGCGACTGATCAATCTGCCCCTCATCGGCCGCGATGCCGACCACCGGCGCCTGCGTCGCGCGGTCGGTCTCGACGGTGACGCGCACACGCCCGCCCCACAGGCGGGCGGCGCCGTGCTGCTCGACGGGGACGCGGGGGTGGGCAAGACCCGGCTGCTCAAGGAGCTGGCCAGCGACGCGCGCGGGCTCGGCTGGACCGTACTGGTCGGCCGCTGCCTCGATCTTGGCGACAGCGCGGTGCCCTACCTCCCGATCCGGGAGATGATAGGCCGGCTCGCCACCGGTTCCCCCGAGCTTGCCGACGCGATGACCGCCGGCAACCCGGCCCTCGCCCGGCTCCTGCCCACCGGCGGCAACCCGGTCGCCGGGGCCGGCACCGCCGCCGGAGATCCGGCCCGCGTCGACAGGGCCGAAGTGCTGGAAGGGGTACATGCCGGGCTCGCCGCACTGGCCGCCCGCGCCCCGGTACTCGTGCTGGTAGAGGACATGCACTGGGCGGACCCGTCGAGTCGGGAGCTGGTCGGCTACCTGTTCGCCCGACCGGTGTCCGGGATCTCGGTGGTCGCGTCGTACCGCAGCGACGACATGCACCGGCGGCACCCGTTGCGCGGCTCGCTCGCCGAGTGGGGCCGGCTGCCGGAGGTGACCAGAGTCCACCTCCAGCCGCTGCACGAACCGGACATGCGCACGCTGGTACAAGCGCTGGTCGGGCGAGCGATGCCGGAGCCGGCGCTGCGGACGATCGTGCAGCGGGCCGAAGGCAACGCGTTCTTCGCCGAGGAGCTCACCGCGGCACTCGACGGCCGGGGACCGGCGCCCGCGAACACGCCCGGTACCCCCGCGCTGCCGACCGATCTCACCGAGGTGCTGCTGGTGCGGCTCGACCGGCTCGACGATCGCGGCCGGCGCGCGGTCCGGGCGGCCGCGGTCGCCGGCCGGGCGGTCGATCACGAGCTGCTCGCGGCGGTGGCCGGGCTCTCCGACGACGACCTGTACGCCGCGCTCCGCGCAGCGGTGGAGGGCCAGGTACTGGTACCCGAGCGGGACGGCTACGCGTTCCGGCACGCGCTCCTGGCCGAGGCCGTGTACGACGACCTGCTCCCCGGCGAGCGCACCCGGTTGCACGCCGCGTACGCCGCGACCCTCGACCGCGCGGACGACTGCTCGGCCGCGGAACTCGCGTACCACGCGCGGGCGGCCGGAGACACCGCGACCGCGGTCACCGCCAGCATCCGCGCCGGCGACGACGCGATGACGGTCGGCGGCTGGGAGGAGTCGGTACGCCACTACGAGGTCGCGCTCGCGCTGGCCGCCTCGTACCGCCCGCGGGAGGCCGACGGAACCCCGGTCGACCTGGTGGAACTCACCGAGAAGGCCAGCCAGGCGGCGGCCGCGGCCGGGGACGTGTTCCGCGCCATCGCCCTGGTACAGGATCAGCTCCGGCAACTGCCTGACGACGCGACCCCGCTGCAGCGGGCCCGGCTGCTGCACGCGCTGGGTCACGCGGCGATGCTCGCCGACACCCAGATCGACATCCTGCAGCTCAGCGGTGACGCCCTCGACCTGCTGCCGGCCGAGCCGCCGGTCCGGCTGCACGCGCAGGTACTGGCCCTGCACGCCCGGGCCAGCCTGGACCGCGGCCGGGACGACGCGGCCGAACGCTGGGCGGCCGAGGCGCTGGCGATCGCGCGGCAACACGACCTGGTCGACGTGATCGCGGACGCGACCCTGGTGACCGCCAAGCTGAGCCAACGGGCCGGCGATCCGGACGCCTCGCTCGAAACGCTGACCGACGCGGTCGCGGCGGCGCGGAAGGGCGCCGACGCCGCCGCCGAGCTCCGCAGCCTGTTCCACCTCGCCGGGCTGTACTACGAGCAGGCCCGGTGGGACGAGGCGCGCACCGCGTACCTCGCCGCCGACGAGCTGGCCGTCGCGACCGGGCGGCAGTGGGCGCCGTACGGCGTGGAGGCCCGGGTGCTGGCCGCACTCGTCGCGTACAACAGCGGTGACTGGGACGTCTCGCTCCGGCTGGTCGACACCTCCGAGATGTCCCCGCCCGAGTCGGCCTGGGCGCTGCTCACCGCCACCGGACTCGCGGTGGCCGCCGGCCGTGGCGAGCGCGCCGCCCTCGACGCGCTGCCGCTGGTACGGCCGTCCTGGAAACGGGACGGGATGATCGCCGTACTCACCGGATTCGCCGGCATCGACCTGCACGGTGACACCGGGGACCTCGACGCGGCGGTCGCGGTACACGACGACGTGATCGCCACCCTGCAGCCGATGTGGAACGAGGAGCTGTTCCAGGCCCGGCTGCGGCTGGGCGCACTGATACTCGGGCAGACCTGCGCGGCGGTACGGCGCACCGGTGCCCGCGACCACGAGGCGCTGGTCGCGGCCGGCCGCCAGCACGTCGAGGTGGCCGATCGGGTGTGGGAGGGCGCGATCGCCCGGAGCCGCCGGCCGGGACCGGAGAGCACCGCGTGGCGGGCGCGGGTGGTGGCCGAGTACGCCCGGCTGCGCTGGTTGACGGGCATCGACGCCCCACCTGAGGACGAGCTGGTCGACGCGTGGCGGCAGAGCGTCGCGGCATTCGAGAACCTGCGCCATGTGTACGAGGCCGCCCGGTCCAGTACCAGGCTGGCGGCGGTACTACGGGCGACCGGTCAGGCCGACGAGGCGGACACGCTCACGGAATCGGCGGTCGCCACCGCGCGTCGACTCGGTGCCGAGCCGTTGCTCGCGGAGCTCGCCGAGCTCACCGGCGGCGCGGCCGCCCGGCCACCACGCCAGCGCCCGGTCTCCACCAACCTGCTGACCAGCCGGGAGCAGGAAGTGCTCGCGCTGGTCGCGCAGGGCCGCAGCAACCGGGAGATCGGCCGGCAGCTGTTCATCAGCGAGAAGACCGCCAGCGTGCACGTGTCGCACATCCTCGCCAAGCTCGGCGCCCGCGGGCGTACCGAGGCGGTGGCGCTGGCGCGGGAGCGGGGCCTGCTGGACACCGCTCCCGCCTGAGCTCGTTGGTTCGCCGGCGCGGCAGGGCTACCGGAACGACAGCTCCAACAGCGACGGCGGCGCCTCCTCGACGATCACCGGCTTCCTCCCGACCGGGGCCTTCTCGACGGGACCGCGATCCGCCGGGGGCGACGCGTCCAACAGGGGCGCCGGGCTGACCGGGGCGGCCGCGTCGTCCCGTTCGAGCCACAGCCGCTTGCGCTGGAACACCGGCGCGGGAAGTGCCGGCCGGGCGTCCGGGTACCCGACCCGCAGCTCCGGATCGAACGCGGACGCGATGACGTGCGCGTTGGTACCGCCGAGCCCGAACGAGCTGACCCCGGCCACCCGCGGCTGATCCTCCGGCCAGTCGCGCAGCTCGGTACTGATGCGGAACGGCGACGACGCGAAGTCGAACCGGGGGTTCGGGGTGTCGCAGTGCAGGGTCGGCGGCAGCTTCCCGTGCTCGACCGCGAGTACGACCTTGACCAGCCCGGCGATGCCGGCCGCGCACAGCAGGTGCCCGATGTTCGACTTGACGCTGCCGATCGCGCACCGACCCACCGCCGACGTCGTCTCCCGGAACACGTCCGTGAGCGCGCGCAGCTCGATCGGGTCGCCGATGAGCGTCCCGGTACCGTGCGCCTCCACCAGGCCGATCTCCCCCGCATCACGACCGGCATCGGCGAGCGCACGCCGTACCAACGCCGCCTGCGCGGTCGGGTTCGGCGTGGTGATGCCCATGGTGCGACCGTCGCTGTTCACCACCGCCGAGTCGATGACCGCGTGGATGCGGTCGCCGTCGGCCAGCGCGGCGGCCAGCGGCTTGAGCAGCACCACCCCGACCCCTTCGCCGGGTACGAAGCCGTCGGCCTTTTCGTCGAACGTGGCGCACCGGCCGGACGGGGACATCACCTTGGCAGTGCTGAACTCCAGGTAGGTCTGCTCGTCCAGCAGCACCTCGACTCCCCCGGCGACCGCGATCTCGGCCGCGCCGGACAGCAGGCTCTGGCAGGCCAACTGCACGCTGACCAGCGCCGACGAGCACGCGGTGTCGACCACCAGGTTCGGGCCGCGGAAGTCGAAGTGGTGCGCGACGTACGCGCCGAGGAAGTTCGGATCGGCGTGCAGCAGTCCGCTGCGCAGGCCGGCCCGCCGGGCGTACTGCGTGACCCGCCCGCCGACGAACACCCCGACGTCCCGTCCGGCCAGGTCGGCCGGCGCGTGGCCGGCGTCGTGCAGTGCGGTGGTGGTCGCCTCGAGGAACAGCCGCACGGTCGGGTCGAGGTGACGCCCCTCGTCCTCGCTCATGCCGAAGAAGGAGGCGTCGAAGTCCTCGATCCCGTCGACGAACGCGCCCCACTTGCTGGCGCTCCAGCCGATCCCGCCGCCCGGGCGGTACCAGCTGCGATGGTCCCACCGGGACGCGGGCACCTCGGTCACGCCGGACTTCCCGGCGGCGAGGTTCTCCCAGAACGTGTCGGCGTCCGGCGAGCCGGGGAACTGGCACGCCAGCCCGATCACCGCGATCTTGCCGTCGACCGCGCCGCCCGATGCGGCGGTCGCGGGAGCGGCGGTCGCGGGTGCGGCGGTCCTGACCGGCTCGGCGGCCGGCTCGACGCTCGGTGGTGGCACGGCTGCGGGTGGCTCGGCTGCGGCCGGCTCGGCGACCCTGACCGGCTCCGTTACCGGTGCGGCCGGTGCGGCCGGTGCGGCCGGTGCGGCGGGTGCGGCCGGGCCGGCGGTGGCCTGCGCCTCCGGTCCGAGGTACCCGGCGAGGCGCTGCAGGGTCGGGTGGTCCAGCAGGGTCGACGGTTCGAGCCGGCGGCCGAGGTGCTCCTCGATCCGCTCCAGCAACTCGCCGAGCATGACCGACTCCACGCCGAGATCCCCGAAGTCGACGTCCAGGTCGAGGTCGGCCGGCGGGCAGCCGATGACCTCGGCGAACAACTCGACCAACCAGGGTGCGGGCTCGGTCACCGGTGCCGGAGCCGCCGTGGGAATAGGCGCCGGCGCGGGCTCGGCGGGCGTCGTGAGCGTAGGCACCGCCGTGGAAGTAGGCGCCGGCGCGGGCTCGGCCGCTGGCAGTACCGACGGCTGCGCGCCGTCCCGGCCGATCCGGCGCTTGACCCGCAGCAGCGCGTCCGCGTCGACCACCTCGCCGAGCGGCGGCGCGGCCAGCAGCACGCTCCCGGCCGGCAGGCCGACCACCCGGTCGAACACCCGCAGGCCCGCGGCGTCGGACAACGAGGCGATGCCGTACTCCGCGCAGGGGTCCTGCTGACCGGTACCGAAGCCGGTGTCCCGCCACATCGGCCAGTTGACCGCGCGGAACCCGCCAGCACCCGACCGGTGCCGGTAGCCGACGTAGAAGTCCATGAACGCGTTCGCGGCGGCGTACTCGGAGACCCCGGACGCGAGCCTGGGCACCACCGCACAGATCGACGAGTACGCCACGAGGAACCGGGGCCGATCCGGCTCGGTCAGTTGCGCCAGGGTGACCAGTCCGTCGACCTTCGGCTCGAGTACCGCACCGATCTCGTCCAGCGCCTTGCGCGCGAACGAGGGAGGTCCCTGCTCGCCCCGGCCGGCGCAGTGCACCACTCCGTCGATGGGGCCGAGCTCCGCGCGTACCCGATCAAGGAAAGCAGCCAGCTCGTCGCGGCGGGTGAGCGGGCCGTGGTGCGTCAGCACCCGCACACCCCGGTCCCGCAACGCCGCCACCTGCGCCAACGTCGCCTCGGTCGGTGGATTCAAACCCGTCAGAGCCAGCTTGCGTACGCCGTGGTCGGCGAGGTGACGAGCGAGAAGTGCGCCGAGACCGCGGGTACCGCCGGTGATCACGTAAGCGGCTTCCGGGTCGTACCCGATCGGCTGGGGTTGCTCGGTTGTCTCGACCAGGTACGGCTCGAGCCGCTCGCCGCTCCGGTAGCAGATCTCGCCGTGCAGCGCGGGTAGCGCCAGCTCCGCATAGAGCTGTTGCGGCAGGTCAGGGTCGCTCGGCGAAAGATCGGTGTCCACCGTGGTCGCGGTGACCCGCTGGTACTCCGCGCCGAGCATCCGGACGAAGCCGGCCGGTACCGCACCGGCGATGCTGGGCTCGGGCCCGTCGACGGCCTGCAGCCCGCGGGTGACGTGCACGATCCGCAGGTCCGCGCCGGTACGGCCGGCGATCATCCGTTGCAGCATGCCGAGCCGGGCATCCCAGTCGTGCCTGCCGGCAGTGGCCGGGCCGAGGTCGCAGACGTCGAGCCAACCGGACAGGTCGGGATGGCTCGCCAGCACCCGGTCGATCAGCTCGGCCCCGGAGCGCCGGTCGGTGAAGCCCTCCGGCCCGTCGTCACCCGCGCACACCGGCAGCAGCCGGTCCGGACCGATCCGCTCGATCAGCCCGTGTACCAGCGCTTCCGCGCCCAGCGGGTAGACGCACAGGAGCGGGCCGGCCGGCACGATGCGATCCGCGGGTGCTGCCGCCGGTCGCCAGTCCTTGCGGTACAGCGGAGTCTCCGGCCCATCGATGGCGGCGGCCGGAACCCCCGACGCAGGGGCAGGGGCAGGCACCGGGGTGACCGGGGTGTTCTCCGGCAGCCAGCAGCGGACCCGCGCGAACGGGTACGACGGCAGCGCGACGATCCGGGGCCGGCGGCCGACGCGCCGGTCGGCGTCCCAAGTGCGGTACCAGTCGACCGCGCCGCCCTCGACCCACTGCCGGGCCAGCGAGGTCAGGTCCGAGTCCGGGTCCACGGCCGGCTTACCGGCGGCGGCCCGCCCGCGCAGCACGGTGCCGGGCCGACGGTCGAGGAACGCGTGCAGCTCCCGGGACAGCTCGGCGGCATCGGACACCACCACGGCGAGCCGCTCGCGCAGCGGCTCCCGGCCGACCTGGAGGGTGTACGCGAGATCGGCAAGCTCTATGCCGGCGCCGGTCGATGCGGCGGTGCCGGTCGGCGCGGTGCCGGTCGGCGCGGTGCCGGTCGAAGCGGCGGCGCTGGTCGGCGCGGTGCCGGCCGCGGTAGCACTGTCAAGGACGTCGGCGAGTCGGGCGGCGGCGGCCCGGAGCCGGTCGGGGTCGTTGGCGGACAGCACGATCACCTGTGGCCGCGGGGCCGGTCGCGGCGCGGCTGCCGCCGGCTCCGGCTCGTCGACCACGAGGTGCGCGATCGTTCCGCCGGCGCCGAACGAACTGATCCCGGCACGGCGCGGCCGCCAGTCAGCCGCCGGCACCCTGGACGCAGGAGCGGGCCAGTCGGACAGCTCCCGCTGTACCCGGAACGGCACCCGGTCCCAGCGGATCTTGGGGTTCAGCTCGTCCGCGTGCAGGGACGGGGCGAGCTGCCGGTGCCGCAGCTGCAGGATCACCTTGGTCAGTCCGGCGATCCCGGCCGCCGCCTCGACATGCCCGATGCCCGACTTCACCGAGCCGATCGGGATGCTCCCGGGCGCGAGTCCACGGTCGCCGAACACGTCCAGCAGGCCGTCCAGCTCGATCGGGTCGCCCAGCGCGGTACCGGTGCCGTGTGCCTCGATGTACCCGACTGTTTCCGCTGGTACGCCAGCATCCTCAAGCGCCTGCCGGACAACCTCGCCCTGGCTCGCCGGGCTCGGCACGATCCAGCCGTTGGTCTTGCCCGCGTGTACCACCGAGGTGCCCCGGATCACGGCGTGCATCCGGTCGCCATCGGCGAGCGCGCGGGCCAGCGGCTTGAGGATCACCGCGCCAGCGCCCTCGGCCGGTACGAAGCCGTCCCCACCCGCGCCGAAGCTCTGGCAGCGGTGGTTGCTCGACGTCATCTTCAACCGCCGCTGCTGGATGAACTTGTTCGGGTGCAGGGACAGGTTCACCGCCCCGGCGATCGCGACCTCGGCACGCGCCGCGCGCGCAGGTCCCGTACCGCGAAGTGGATCGCGACCAGCGAGGATGAGCACATCGTGTCGACCGTGACGCTCGGCCCGCGCAGGTCGAAGTGGTACGACACGCGGTTCGCGATGCCGCCGATCGCGCCGCCGCTGTCCTGGGAGGTACCGCCGGTCAGGGACTGTTCGACCCCGAAGAAGGGGTACTCGTTGTGCATCGCGCCCGCGTACACGGCGACCCGCGAGTGGTGCTGGTCGCGCAGCCGCTGCCGCGGGTAGCCGGCGTCGTCCAGCGACTCCCAGACGACCTCCAGGAACAGCCGCTCCTGCGGATCCATCAGGGCGGCGTCGCGTGGCGTGATGCCGAACAGCTTCGGGTCGAAGCGGTCCACCTCGTCGAGAAAGCCGCCCCACATCAGGTCGTTCGGCCAGCCGTCCCGGCGCCGGTGCGGCGGCAGCTGCGTCACGCAGTCGACCCCATCGGACAGGTTCGCCCAGAAGCTGTCCAGGTCCGGGGCCTGCGGGTACCGTGCCGGCGATCCCGATCACGGCGATGTCGCCGTCTGTCCCGGTTTCCCGGCCGGGGCCGGTGAGCGCGTTGCCAACGGCGGCGGCCTCCACGGCGCCGGCGACGGTGGGGGTCGCGGCGGCGGCGGGGTCCTGCCACCGCTCCGGGAACCGGTTGGCGAGGTCGGCGGCCACGCTGGCCAAATCGGGGTGCAGGTAGAACAGCGTCTGGGGCAGCTCACCGAGCTCGCCGTTCAGCCGCTCGTTGAGCTGAGTGACCACATAGGAGCTCAGGCCGTACTGCTCCAGCGGAGTGTGCTCGTCCAGGGAGTCGACCGGGATGCCGGAGACCTCGGCGTAGACCTCGACGAGGTACCGGCCCGCACGGGCCAACACGTCTGCGCTCGCGTCGGCGGGCTCTTCCGCGCTGGGCGCCGCGCTGCCGGCGGGCTCGTCCACGCTCGCTCCGGCCGGCTCGTCCACTGTGGATGGTCGTGATGCGGCGGCGGGCCGGTAGGTCGGCAGCGACACCCGGCGCGGCGGCTCCGGCCAGTACCGGCGCCAGTCCACGTCCTGCCCGGCCAGCCACGCGGCGGCCGCGTCTACCTCGGTGCCCGGCCGGGTCTCGCGGGCGGCCGAGCCACCAGCCGTCGCGGCGGTGACCGGACCGGCGTGCCGGAGCGCGGCATGCGACCGCCCGTGCCTGTACGCCGACAGCGCCTCGCACAACGTCGGTACGTCAGCGCAGGTCACGGCCAGCCGGTGCGCCATCGGGACCCGGCCGGTCTGGGTGGTGAACGCGACCTCGGCAAGCGTCGGTACCGCCGTCGCGTCCGCCGACAGCCGGGTCACGAACCGGCCGGCGAGCGCGGCGAGCTGCTCCTGCGTCGGAGCGGACACCACGACGACGTGCGAGTCTCTATCGGTCATTCACGGCCTCACAGGCGATCGGTCGGAAGCGGGTCGGCACACCGGCGGAGCCAGCGCGCCGAGGCGAGCTCGGCGGCGGGCGGACGCTCAGGTCCAGCGGTACTCGCGATGGAAGTTGTCGATCCGGTCCAGTACGAGCAGCCCCTGGCCGGCCGCCTGCGCGTCGTACAGGTCCTGGTAGGGCGCGGTGTCGAAGACGGCTTCCCGTACCCCGAAGGACCGGTCCTCACCGAGCTTCACCAGCTCGTCGTACTGGTCCACGGTCAGTTGCCGCCGGTTGTCGAGCGCGGCGGACACGGACTGCCGTGCGAGTACCTCCCGCGCCTGCGGCCCGACGATCCCGCTGAAGAACTCCGACGCGCAGCCGGAGCCGTACGAGAACAGGCCCATCCGCCGCGGGCCGGTACCCGGACCCTGCTCGATGGCCGAGCACAGGCCGAGGTACAGCGCGGAGGAGAACAGGTTGCCGACCCGGGAGCAGTACTGCAGCGACGGCCCGACCCGCGCCTCGAAGTCCGCGTCGATGACCGGCGTGGCCGCGCGCTTCTCCCGCCGCAGCAGGCTGCGGTGCGCGCCGCGCACCATGCCGGCGAACGGGGTGTGGAACACGAGCTGGTCGAACGTGTCGACGATGTCGGCGCCCTGCACCCGCTCGCGGTACATGCCGAAGCTCTCCTGCAGGCACTTGACGTACGCGAGCAGCGAGATGTCGGAGTCGACCAGGTCGACGTCCGGACGCGGCCGGGCCGTGTCCATCACCTCGAAGGTGTGGTAGCCGTTCGCGCCCACGTCCAGGGCGAGCACGTCCGGCCGCCGGCTGACCAGCATCGCGACCGCCCCGGCACCCTCGGACGGCTCCCAGTAGCTGCCGTGCGATGACGCGCTCGCCGCTTCGGTCGCGACAACCAGGGCCTTCGCATCGGGTACCGGGCTGGCGCCCACTATCGCGGCCGCTGTCTGCAGCGCCGCCGTCCCGCCGTAACAGGCGTGCTTCACCTCGAACGACCGGCACCGGTTGGTCAGGCCGAGGTGCTGGTGGATGTACGTGCTGATCGGTTTGCCGAGGTCGATGCCGGACTCGGTGGACACGACGAGCAGTTCGAGCTTGTCGCGTTCGGCCGGGGTCAACGCGTCGAGCAGTGGCTTCGCCGCGTTCACGCCGTTGCTGACCGCGTCCTCGCACGGCAGGCTCACCGACTTCTGCTCCATCAGCAGGTTGCCGAACCGGGTGGCGTCCAGCCGCCGCGCCTCGAACAGTTCGCGGACGTCGAGCCAGGCGCGACTGACGTACGGATTGATGGCTTCGATTCCGATCTGCACGCGAACCCCCATCGGCACGGATGCTGGTCGCCGCCGGGTGGTGGCCGGCGAACCTACGACTGCTTCGCCGCCGGCCGTGGCAGGCAGTCGGCGAAACTCACGATTCGTTGTATCCGTCACCGCGGCCGGGGGTCTGCTCACTTTTGGACGGCCGTGTCCGGTCCCCGGCGCTCACGATCTGCGCCAGGAGACGGTCTGCGCCAGGACCGCCCAGCACTCGGACCGGGATGGTGAGGTGCCCCATGCGGATCAGGCCGGATGAGATCCACGTATGGCTGGCGGAGCCGGACGCGCTGGCGTGGCGGGGCGAGTTGGCGGGCTGCGCGGCGCTGTTGAGCGACGCGGAACGGGACCGGGCCGAACGGTTCGTACACGAGCGGGACCAGCGCGGATACGTCGCCGCGCACGCGCTCACCCGGGCCGCGCTGTCCTGGTGCGTGCCGCACGTACGCCCGGAGGTCTGGCAGTTCACGCCCGGCCGGTACGGGCGGCCCGAGATCGCCGCTCCGCGCCTGCCGCGCCGGCTCCGGGTGAACCTGTCGCACACCGACGGACTGGTCGGCTGCGTGGTGACGGTCGGCACCGACTGTGGCGTGGATCTCGAACCGGTCGACCGGCGACTGAACCTGCGCCGGCTCGCCCGCAAGGTGCTCGCCCCGACCGAGCTGGTACACGTCGAGGCGACCGACGGTCCGGAACAGCGCGAGTTGTTCGCCCGGTACTGGACGCTCAAGGAGGCGTACGTCAAAGCGCGCGGGTTGGGCATGTCCGTACCGCTGGACCGGTGCGCGTTCACGCTCTGGCCGACCATCCGCGCCAACGTTCCGGACAACCCGTCCGGTGCGGCCGGTTGCTGGCGGTTCGACCAGTGGTGGCCAACACATCGGCACGTAGCCGCGCTGGCGGTGCGATCCGCGGGCTACGGTCGGATCGTGCGGCACGGGTGGCCCGTCGGCGCGATGTCGGATCTGACTACCAGCAGCGGGAGCAGGCATGGAGCAGCTTGAGGAGATGCCGGAGGACTGGTCGCGGGCGCTGGCCATCGCGGCCCATCCGGACGACCTGGAGTACGGTGCCGCGTCGGCCATCGCCGGCTGGACCGGTGCCGGCAAGGACGTCCGGTATCTGCTGGTCACCCGTGGCGAAGCCGGCATCGACACCATGTCGCCGGCCGAGTGTGCGCCGCTGCGCGAGGCCGAGCAGCGGGCCGGCGCGGCCAAGGTGGGCGTGTCGGTGGTCGAGTTCCTGGACCATCACGACGGCGTCATCGAGTACGGCCTGCCGCTGCGCCGGGACATCGCGGCCGCGATCCGCCGGCACCAGCCGGAGCTGGTCATCATGGGCAACCACCGGGACTTCTGGCCCGGCGGCGGCTGGAACTCCCCGGACCACCGCAACGTCGGTCGGGCGGTGCTGGACGCGGTCGGCGACGCCGGCAACCGGTGGATCTTCACCGAGCTCGAAGCGGACGGGCTGGAGCGCTGGTCCGGCGTGAAGTACGTCGCCGTCGCCGGCTCACCGGAGGCGACGCACGCGGTGGACGTGTCGGCCACCCTCGACGCCGGCGCGGCCTCGCTGGAGGCGCACGCGGCCTACCTGGAGGCGCTCGGCGATCACCCGATGGCGGCGGCGCGCGAGTTCCTGGAGTGGCTGGCCGACACCAACGCGGTGCGCTTCGGCGGCCGCCGGGCGGCGGCGTTCGAGCTGTTCCGCATGTAGTGGCCCGGGCTCGGGCCAGCGCAACCAGCGGCTCTCCCACTCGACCGCCGGTGGCGGGGTGCCCAGCAGGTACACCGCGAAGGTCGGGATCGGTCCGGCCGGCAGCGGGCGCCGCAGGCCACGGCCCCGGACGAGCCGGCCGGACGGAAGGCGCAGCACCCCGGGCGCCTCCGGCTCCCACGCATCGGTCACGACGCCCCCACCCGGGTCAGCCGAGGTCGCACGCATTCGATCTTGGCGCCGAGACGGCACCGGGGGCGGGCGAATCGGACGGCTGTCCAGTCCCGTACCGCTGAACAACCGATCCGGCACGGGCGGCGGCCGACCTAACCTGGCGGTATGGCTCTGGGCGTGTCGGTCGCGCCGGACACGCCTCCCGGGACGGGTGACGCTGGCGTGCCGGATGCTGACGTCGACGTCCAGCGGCTGCGCCGGCTCCAGGAGCTGACCGCCGGGCTGGCCGAGACGATGAGCACCGACGCGGCGGCCCTGGTGATCCTCCGCCACGCGGCGGCCCTGCCCGGGATCGTGCGCGGCGGGCTGGCCCTGCGCGCCGCCGGCGGCCGGGAGCTGCGGTTCCTGGCCATGCACGACGAGCCGCTGGGGCACGAACGGGCAAACTGGTGCACGCTGGACGGCACCGCCGACCTGCCGCTGGTCGCGACCACCCGGTCCGGCCAGCCGCTGTGGTTCACGACGCTGGACAGCCTGGCGGCGCGGTACTCCGGGCTCGCCGAGCACCAGGGCTCGTTCGGTACCCGCGCGTTCGCCACGGTGCCGCTGCGGATCCGCGACGACACGCTCGGCGCGGTGATGCTGTGCTACGGCACCGACCAGCCGTTCGACCCGGCCGAGCAGGCGTTTCTCGCGGCGTTCACCGAGCAGGCCGCGCACGCGCTACGCCGGGCCCAGGCCTTCGAGGGGCAGCAGGCCACCGCCGAGTTGCTGCAGCGCAGCCTGCTGCCGGACACGCTCCCCGACCTGCCCGGTCTCGCCCTGGCCGCCCGGTACGAGCCGACCTCCAG
Source organism: uncultured Actinomycetota bacterium (assembly GCA_963742715.1). GTDB lineage: Bacteria > Actinomycetota > Actinomycetes > Mycobacteriales > Micromonosporaceae > CAVUMR01. The sequence goes on from CAVUMR010000001.1 coordinate 1,158,243, forward strand.
TGAGGCCGGGATCGAGGTCGGCGGCGACTGGTACGACGTGCTGCCGCTGGAGGGCGACGAGGTACTGGTGGTCATCGGCGACGTGATGGGGCGGGGCGTCGCCGCGGCCACCGTGATGGGGCAGGTGCGCTCGGCGCTGCGCGCCTACGCGCTGCTGGACCCGTCGCCGGAGCTGGTGCTGCAACGACTGGACCGGCTGCTGTTCACCCTCGGAGTACCCGAGCAGATCGTCACGGTACTGCTGGGCGTGGTCTCCGCCGACCGTCGTACGGTGCGGCTCGCCTCGGCCGGGCACCTGCCACCGGTGCTGGCCGTACCGGGCGCCCCGGCGGTGACCGTGGACCTGCCGGCCGGTCCCCCGCTCGGCCTGCACGAGGGTGACCGGGCCTGCACGGACGTACCGCTGCCGCCCGGCGCGACCCTGGTGCTGTGTACCGACGGGTTGGTCGAGTCGCGCCGGATCGCGGTGGACGACGGGCTGGCGCAACTCGCGAGGTGCTTCGACAAGCTGCGCGCCGGCGCGCACCAGCCGCACGACCTCGCCACCGGGCTCATGTCGGCGATGAGGGGCGTCGGCGACGGCGACGACCGGGCGTTGTTGCTGCTCACCAGCGTTGTCGGACGTACCACCCGCAGCGCGCACACCCTGCTGCCGGCCGACTCGCGGGCGGCCGGGCTCGGCCGCCGGTGGCTCGCCGCGCTCCTCACCGGCTGGGGGGTACCGGCCGAGGTCCGACAGGACGCGGTGCTCTGCCTGTCCGAGGTCGTCACCAACGCGGTCATCCACACCGGTACGCCGAGCCGGGTCGGCGCGGTACTCGACGCCGCCCAACTGGTCGTCATGGTGAGCGACTCGGGTCGTCGGGGAAGGCCCGCCCTGGTCGAGCACGCGCCGGACGACATCGGCGGGCGCGGCCTGCGGGTGGTCGATTCCCTGTGTACGGCCTGGCGCAGCGAACAACGCTCGGACGGCACCAGCGTGTGGTTCGAGTTCGACGTCGAGCCGGGCGCTACCGACTAGCCAAGAGTCCGATGTCTGTCACCGGTGATCGACCGGACGGCCCATGCCCGGAACGCCCGTACCCGGCTACCTTCCGACCGGCGGACAACATTCATGGGGGTTGATGGTGCGATCGCGCGCGCTCATCTCGGTCATCAGCGGTGCCGTACTCGTCGTAGGCGGCCTGATCGCCCCGGCCGCGAGCAGCGCCGCAGCTCCGGCCCTGAGCAGCGCCGCAGCCCCGGCCGTGAGCAGCGCCGCCGCGGTCGCCGCCCCGTTCCAGACCCTGTCCGCCGGCGATTCGCACACCTGCGGCATCCGTACCGACGGCACGCTGTGGTGCTGGGGCGGCAACGGTCTCGGCCAGCTCGGCAACGGCACGACCTCCTTCGCGGTACCGACCCCGGGGCAGGTTAGTACGGACCCCAACTGGAACCACGTGGCCGCCGGCAACTACCACACCTGCGCCACCCGTACCGGACACACGCTCTGGTGCTGGGGCTCCAACGCGAGCGGCCAGCTCGGCAACGGCACCACCACCGACAGCGCGTCCCCGGTACAGATCGGCGGCACGGTCTGGTCGAACGTGGCGGTCGGCGTGAACGTGACCTGCGCGACCCGTACCGACCACACCCTGTGGTGCTGGGGCCGCAACAGCGACGGCCAGCTCGGCGACGGCACGACCACGAAGCGGCTCACGCCGACCCAGGTCGGTACCGCGGCTGTCTGGGCCGGCGTGGCGGTCGGCGGCACACAGACCTGCGCAACCCGTACCGACGGCACGCTCTGGTGCTGGGGCGCCAACTTCTACGGCCAGGTCGGCGACGGCACCACCACGAAGCGGCTCACCCCGGTGCAGGTCGGTACCGCGACCACCTGGAACGAGGTGAGCACCGGCTACCAGCACAGCTGTGCGACGCGTACCGACCAGACGCTGTGGTGCTGGGGCTACAACGGCCACGGCCAGCTCGGCGTCGGCACCACCACGGAGAAGAACCGCAACCCGCTACAGGTCACCACGTACCTCGAGTGGATCGCGGTCGACGCCGGCGACTACTCGACCTGCGGAATCCGCCCGAACCACCTGGTGTCGTGCTGGGGCAACAACGGCTGGGGCCAGGTCGGTGACGGCACGTCGATCACCCGGACCTCGCCGGCGACGATCAGCACCTACACCTTCGACGCGATCGCGGCCGGCGGGCGGCACGCCTGCGGCGTCACGCACGACAGCACGGCCGGTACCCGATGCTGGGGCGAGAACTCGTTCGGGCAGTTCGGCACCGGTGCGGTGAACCTGGGCACGCTCGCCGTGTCCGAGCCGTACCCGGTCAGCGGGAACTGGACCTCGGTGGCCGCCGGCGAGACCCACGGCTGCGCGACCAAGCCGAACCACTCGCTGTGGTGCTGGGGTACCAACACCACCGGCGAGCTCGGCAACGGCAGCACCCTCACGTTCTTCATGCCGTCACAGGTGGGCCTGGACAAGACCTGGGCGGTGGCCGCGGTCGGCGGCCAGCACACCTGCGCCACCCGTAGCGACGGCAGCCTGTGGTGCTGGGGCGACAACACCAACCGCCAGGTGGGTGACGGCACCAGCGTCAACCGGACCACCCCGGTGCGGATCGGTACCGGCGGCACCTGGGCGACCGTGTCCGCGGACGGCCTGCACAGCTGCGCGATCCGTACCGACCACAGCCTGTGGTGCTGGGGCGGCAACGGCACCGGCGAGCTGGGCGACGGCACCACCACCAACCGGTCCACGCCCACCCGGGTCGGCACCGACACCAACTGGGCCACGGTGGACGCCGGCGGCGGCCACACCTGCGCCACCCGTACCGACGGGTCGCTGTGGTGCTGGGGCTACAACTTCTTCGGCGGGGTCGGCGACGGTACGACCACCCAGCGACTGTCGCCGGTGCGGGTCGGTACCGGTACCGACTGGGCCACGGTGAGCGCCGGGTACCGGCACAGCTGCGGCACGCAGACCGACGGCAGCCTGTGGTGCTGGGGCGACAACACCTACGGCCAGCTCGGCGACGGCGGCACCACCATGCGGCTGAGCCCGGTCCAGCTCACCACCGGTGGACCGTGGAGTGCGGTGGCGGCCGGCTACGGGCACACCTGCGCCACCGGTACCGACCATTCACTGTGGTGCTGGGGCGACAACCGGTACGGCTCGCTCGGCGACGGCACGGCGAACTCGCACCTGGTGCCCACCCGCGTCGGCGCGGGTACGACCTGGGCCATGCCATCCGCGGACGGGTACGTGTCCTGCGCGACCCGTACCGACAGCACGCTGCGCTGCTGGGGCTTCGGCGCCGGCGGCGCGCTCGGATACCAACTTCCGGTAGGCCAGTTCCCGGTGCTCTGACGAAACAGGGCTACGCCCGGCCGACGAGCGCGGCGGCGCGATCCCAGGCGGCCGGGTCGCCTTGTGGCTCGTACCGGCGCAATTGTCGGGTACCGGCGACCAGCTCGCGCATCGCGGCGAGCGTCGCCGGCCCCCCATCGGCACGGGCCTGCACCAGCACGTTGCCCAGCGCGGCCGCCTCCACCGGGCCGGCGACCACCGGCAACCCGGTCGCGTCCGCGGTCAACTGGCACAGCAGCGGGTTCCGGGCGGCTCCGCCGACCAGGTGTACGACGTCCACGGCGCGACCGGAGAGCCGCATTGCGTCGCGCAGTGCGGACCGGTGCCCGAGCGCGAGGCTCTCCAGTACGCACCGGACGTAACCTGGCCGATCAACTGGCGCCGGCTGGCCGGTACCCCCGCAGAAAGCGTCGATCCGGGCGGGCATCGCGTCGCGTCCGGGCGCGGTGGGGGCCAGGAAGCTCGCGTGGTCCGGGTCGACCAGCGCGGCGAACGGTGGCGCGTCGGCGGCGGCCTCGACCAGTGCGGCGGTGTCCGGCTCGGACCAGGCGCGCTGGCACTCCTGCAGCAGCCACAGGCCCATGACGTTGCGCAGGTACCGGATGGTGCCGTCGACGCCGACCTCGTTGGTGAAGTTCGCCTGCCGGCTGTCCCCGGTGAGCACCGGCGCGGGAAGTTCGACTCCGACCAGCGACCAGGTGCCGGTACACACATACGCGAAGTTGTCGCTGGTCGCCGGCACCGCCACCACCGCCGACGCGGTGTCGTGCGAGCCGACCGCGACCAGTTTCCCGGTCACGCCCGTGTGCGGGAGTAGGCGCCCGATCGGACTGCCGGGCTCGCGCAGTGGCGGCAGCAACCGGGCGAACGAGGAATCCGCCCACTCCCCGGTCGTGACGTCGTACAGCGCGGTCGTCGACGCGTTGGTACGTTCCGCCCCCACCGAACCGGTCAGCCAGTAGCCGAGCAGGTCCGGGATCAGCAGCAACGTGCGCGCGGCGTCCAGTCGAGCCGGCGGCTCGGCGTACAACTGGTAGATCGTGTTGAACGGCAGGTGCTGGATGCCGGTCGTCTCGTACAGCTTCGCCCGGTCCACCGGCGCGTCCACCGCGTCGGTGCGGGAGTCGCGATAGTGGTACGGCAGGCCGAGCAGCGCACCGGATTCGTCCAGCAACCCGTAGTCGATCGCCCACGAGTCGATGCCGGCCGAGCGCAGGCCGCCGGCCTCATCAGGGCCGGCGCGATGTTCGGCGTCGCGCAGCCCGGCCAGGATCCCCCGGTAGAGCGCCAGGATGTCCCAGTGCAGCCCGTCCGGCAGCCGCACCGGCTCGTTCGGGAACCGCGCCACCTCCGTCAGCTCCACAGTGGACGGACTGATCGCGCCCACCATCACCCGGCCGCTGGAAGCGCCCAGGTCCACGGCCGCATAGCGCCGGGGCATCGCGGCCGCCGCCGAGGAGGGACCGCGCGTCATCGCAGGAACGCGGCCGCCACGCCACCGTCGACAGGCACGTGCAGTCCGGTGGTCCGGGACAGGTCACCGGCCGCGAGGACGTACACCGCGGCCGCGACATGCTCGGGCAGTACCTCGTCGCCCAGCAACGTGCGCTTGGCGTAGAACGCGCCCAGCTCGGACTCTGGCACGCCGTACACCGCCGCCCGCTGCGCGCCCCAGCCGCTGGCGAAGATGCCCGAGCCGCGTACCACCGCGTCCGGGTTCACTCCGTTCACCCGGATGCCGTGCCTGCCCAGCTCGGCCGCGAGCAGTCGTACCTGATGCGCCTGATCGGCCTTGGCCGCGCCGTACCCGATATTGTCCGGACCTGCGAAAACACTGTTCTTGCTGACGACGTACACGAGGTCGCCGCCCATCGCCTGGGCGATCATCACGCGGGCGGTTTCCCGGGCCACCAGGAACGAGCCGCGGGCCATCACGTCGTGCTGCAGGTCCCAGTCGCGGCCGGACGTGTCCAGCAGCGGCTTGGAGATGGACAGGCCGGCGTTGTTGACGACGAGATCCACCCCGCCGAACGCGAGCACCGCCGCGCGTACCGCGGCGTTGATCTGCTCTTCGTCGGTGACGTCGACGGTGACCGGCACCGCGACGTCGGTCGACCCGATGCCGGCGGCCACCTCGGCGGCGGCCGGACCGTTGAGGTCGGCGACCGCCACGCACGCGCCCTCGGCGGCGAGCCGCTCGGCCACCGCGCGGCCGATGCCGGACCCGCCACCGGTGACCAGGGCGACCCGGCCGACCAGCGGTTTCGGCGTCGGCAGCCGGGCGAGCTTGGCCTCCTCCAGCGCCCAGTATTCGATCCGGAACTTCTCCGACTCCGGAATCGGCGCGTACGTCGACACAGCCTCCGCGCCGCGCATCACGTTGATCGCGTTGAGGTAGAACTCGCCGGCCACCCGCGCGGTCTGCTTGTTCGCGCCGAAGGAGAACATGCCGACGCCGGGCACCAGCACGACGGCCGGATCCGCGCCGCGCATCGGCGGCGAATCGGAGTCCGCGTACCGCCGGTAGTAGGCCGCGTAGTCGTCCCGGTAGGTCGCGTGCAACTCGCGCAGCCGCTCCTCGACCCGGTCCAGCGGTGCGTCGGCGGGGAGGTCGAGAACGAGCGGGCGCACCTTGGTACGCAGGAAATGGTCCGGGCAGGACGTGCCGAGCGCGGCCAGCCGTGCATGCTCGGAGCGGGACAGGAAGTCGAGTACGACGTCCGAGTCGGTGTAGTGGCCGACCTGCGGCCGGTCGGTCGAGGCGAGCCCGCGGAGCAGCGGAAACAGCGCCGCGGCCCGTGCGTGTCGGGCCTCGGTGGGCAGCGGCGTCCAGTCGGGCACCGTCGCGCCGAACGGCTCGGCCCGCCCGCGCTCGGCGATGAACACCGCTGCGGTACGGATGATGTCGAGCGAGTTCGCCTCGCACTCCTGTGAGGTGTCGCCCCACGCGGTGATGCCGTGCCCGCCGAGGATCACGCCGATGGCGCGCGGGTTGGCACGGCGTACCGCGGCGATGTCCAGTCCGAGCTGGAAGCCGGGGCGCCGCCACGGCACCCACGCGACCCGGTCGCCGAAGCACTCCTTGGTCAGCGCCTCGCCGTCGGCCGCGGTGGCGAGCGCGATGCCCGAGTCCGGGTGCAGGTGGTCGACGTGCGCGGCGTCCACCAGCCCGTGCATCGCGGTGTCGATGGACGGGGCCGCGCCGCCCTTGCCGTGCAGGCAGAAGTCGAACGCGGCCACCATCTCGTCCTCGCGCTCCACCCCCGGGTACACGTCCACCAGCGCGCGCAGCCGATCCAGCCGCAGCACCGCGAGCCCGGCCTCGGTCAGCGTGCCGAGATCCCCGCCGGAGCCCTTGACCCACATGAGGTCCACCGGCTGGTTGGTGACCGGATCGGTGGCCGTCGCCTTGGCCGACGCGTTGCCGCCGGCGTAGTTGGTGTTCCGCGGATCGGCGCCGAGCCGGTGGGACCGGTCGAGCAGCTCCGTCACCGCCGGGGGCGCTCCGCCTGGATCGGTCACGCACCCCACCCGGCCTGCTGGCCGCCGACCCGGTCCGCGGCGATCCGCTCGGCGTACCCGGAGCGGGCGTACGCGGCCATCGGATCCGGATCGAGCCCCTGGTCGGTACGCAACTGGGCGAGCAGCGGCCGGACATCGGTGTTGTACGCGTCCATCAGTACCGCGTGCGCGCCCAGTACGTCACCGGCCCGCTGCGCGGTCGCGAGCGCCGGCTGGTCCACCAGCAGCGCCTTCGCGGTGGCCTCCTGCACGTTCATCACCGAGCGGATCTGCCCGGGAATCTTCGGCTCGATGTTGTGGCACTGGTCGAGCATGAAGTTCACGCCGCTGTCCTCGGCGAGGCCGCCGCCGCGTACCACCTCGAACATGATCCGGAACAGCTGGAACGGGTCGGCCGCACCGACCATCAGGTCGTCGTCGGCGTAGAACCGGGAGTTGAAGTCGAACGCGCCGAGCTTCCGCTCGCGCAACAGGAACGCCACGATGAACTCGATGTTGGTACCCGGCGCGTGGTGCCCGGTGTCCACCACCACCTGCGCCTGCTCGCCGAGGTTGCGGCAGTGCGCGTACGCGGTGCCCCAGTCCGGTACGTCGGTGCTGTAGAAGGACGGCTCGAACAGCTTGTACTCCAGCAGCATCCGCTGGCCGTCGCCGAGCCGTTGGTACACCTCGGCCAGGCACTCGGCGAGCCGGTACTGCCGGGACCGGATGTCGTCCTGGCCCGGATAGTTGGTGCCGTCGGCGAACCACAGCTTGAGGTCGCGCGATCCGGTGGCGTCCATGATGTCGACGCATTCGAGCAGGTGGTCCACGGCTTTGCGGCGTACCGCGGCGTCGGGATGCGCGACGCTGCCGAGCCGGTAGTCGTCGTCCTGGAAGGTGTTGGCGTTGATCACCCCGAGTCGTACGCCGTGCTCCTTCGCGTGCTGCGCGAGGTCGGCGTAGTCGTCGACCTTGTCCCACGGAATGTGCAGGGACACTGTCGGCGCGACTCCGGTGTACCGGTGCACCTGTGCCGCGTCGGCGATCTTCTCGTACGGGTCGCGCGGCACTCCGGGCTGGCCGAACACCTTGAACCGGGTACCGGAATTGCCGAACGCCCAGGACGGGAGCTCGATCCGTTGCGACTTCAACGCCGTCAGCACGGCGGACGGCTCGCTCATGATTGACAGCTCCTGTACCAGCCCACGCCCACTGAACGGGCCGCGCGGCGGTTCACGCGCAATGAGCGTGAGACTCCGATATGAATCGTTTCACCGCATGCTAGGCTCCCCGCCAGCGGAGGTCAAGGAGCGCCATGGTCGGCATCAAGGACGTAGCCAGGCGGGCGAGAGTCTCGGTCGGCACCGTGTCGAACGTGATCAACCGCCCCAACCTGGTCTCCGCCGACGTACGGGCGCGGGTCACCGCCGCGATCGAGGAGCTGGGGTACGTACGCAGCGAGTCGGCCCGCCACCTGCGCGCCGGCCGTAGCCGGATCATGGCCCTGCTCGTGCTGGACATGGCCAACCCGTTCTTCGCCGAGATCGCCCGCGGTGCCGAGCAGGTGGCCCGCGGGTCCGGGCTCGGCGTGATGCTCTGCAACAGCCGGCAGGACCCCGGCGACGAGGCCGACTACCTGTCCCTCTTCGCCGAGCAGCGGGTACGCGGGCTGCTGGTCACGCCGGCCGACGCGAGCAGCGGCAACCTGGTCAAGTTCCGCCGGTACCGCATCCCGTACGTGCTGGTGGACCGGGTCAGCCCGGCCGCACAGGGCTGCTCGGTATCGGTCGACGACGTGCTCGGCGGCGACCTCGCGGTGAGCCACCTGGTCGCCGGCGGGCACACCGCGATCGCGTACATCAGCGGCCCGGCCGGACTGGCCCAGTGCCGCGACCGGCGCGCCGGCGCGGAAGCCGCCGTGGCCCGGGCCGGGCTGCCCCCGACCGCGCTGACCGTGCTCGAAGTGGAGCAGATGACGCTCACCTCCGGCCGGGACGCGGGAGCCCGGCTGCTCGGGCTCGCCCAGCGGCCGACCGCGGTGTTCTGCGTCAACGACCTGGTCGCGCTCGGGATCCTGCAGGCGATGTTCGCGGCCGGGGTACGGGTGCCGGAGGACATGTCGATCGTCGGGTACGACGACATCGAGTTCGCCGCCGCGGCGGCGGTGCCGCTCACCTCGGTACGCCAGCCCGCGTACCGGATGGGACAGAACGCCGCCGAGCTGCTGATCGAGGAGACCGGCGACGACGCCGCGACCCACCGGCACCGCAGCGTGGTGTTCCAGCCCGAGCTGGTGGTACGCGGGTCGAGCCTGCCCCGCCGCTGACCGCGGCCCGGCTCGCGCGTCGCCGGGCGAAGGGGCGACCGGCGCGGAGTGACCCTTGACACCCTCCGGAGGGCTCAGTAGCGTCAGCGGTCACGGTGAAACGATTCATGTTGATGAACCGGATCGATTGAGCTCAGCCCGGCCACAGAAGCGCCTCGATACCTGGAGCGCACGCATGAGCCAACCAGCACCGCACGTTCCGGTGATGGCGCTGCGCGGAATCAGCAAGTCGTTCGGCTCGGTACGGGCCCTCCGCGACGTCTCGATGGAGCTGTTCGCCGGTGAGGCGCACGCGCTGGCCGGCGAGAACGGCGCGGGCAAGTCGACGCTGATCAAGCTCCTCGCCGGGGTACACCGGCCGGACCGCGGGCAGGTGCTGCTCGACGGCGAGCCGGTCACCTTCGCCGGACCGGCCGACGCCCGCGACGCCGGAGTGGCGGTGATCTACCAGGAGCCGACCCTGTTTCCGGACCTGTCGGTGGCCGAGAACATCTTCATGGGTCGCCAGCCCCGGCTCCCCAACCGTGGGCTCGCGCCCGGCCTGGGCCGGATCGACCGGGCCGCGATGAACCGGGCCGCGGCCGACCTGTTCGCCCAGCTCGGCGTCCGGATGGACTGCGCCGCGCCGGCCCGGGGACTGTCCATCGCGGACCAGCAGATGGTCGAGATCGCCAAGGCGCTGTCCCTGGACGCGCGCGTGCTCATCATGGACGAGCCCACCGCGGCCCTGACCAGCACCGAGGTCGCGCGGCTGTTCACCGTGGCGCGGGCGCTGCGGGCCGGCGGCGCCGCGGTGCTGTTCATCTCGCACCGGCTCGACGAGGTCTTCGAGCTGTGCCAGCGGGTCACCACGCTGCGGGACGGCCAACTGGTCGCGAGCGAGCCGGTCGCCGACCTGACCCCCGACGACCTGGTCCGGCGGATGGTGGGCCGGCACCTGGACACGCTGTACCCGAAGTCCACGGCGGAACGCGGCGAGGTGGCCCTGTCGGTGCACCGGCTGACCCGGCAAGGCGCGTTCACCGACGTGTCGTTCGAGGTGCGCCGGGGCGAGATCGTCGCGCTGGCCGGGCTGATCGGCGCCGGCCGGTCCGAGGTCGCCCGGGCGATCTTCGGCATCGACCGCTGGGATGCCGGGTCGGTGCGGCTGGCCGGCGCGCCGCTGCGACCGGCCTCGCCCACCGCCGCCACCGCGGCCGGGCTCGCTCTGGTACCGGAGGACCGGCGGTCCCAGGGGCTCGTCATGGACCTGTCGATCGAGCGGAATCTGGTACTCACCCAGCTGCGCATGCTCAACCGGTGGGGCCTGATGAGCCGGCGGCGGGAACGCGGCACAGCCACCGAGTGGGCGCAGCGCCTGCGGCTCAAGTACGCCCGACTCTCCGACGCGGTCACCGCGCTGTCCGGCGGCAACCAGCAGAAGGTCGTACTGGCGAAGTGGCTCGCCACTGAGCCGTCCGTGCTGATCGTGGACGAGCCGACCCGCGGCATCGACGTCGGTACCAAGGCCGAGGTACACCGGCTGCTGTCCGAGCTGGCCGCGCGGGGCGTCGCGGTGCTGATGATTTCGTCCGAGCTGCCCGAGGTACTCGGCATGGCCGATCGGGTGCTGGTCATGCGGGAGGGCCGGCTGGTGGCCGAGCTCAACGCCGCCGACGCGACCGAGGAATCGATCATGTCCGCCGCGACCGGCCCGGCGGTGCCGGCGTGACCGGCCGGGACCGGGAGCGGGCGTGACCGCGCGGGGGAAGGTGTGACGGCCGCGGTGCGGGTACCGGCCGAACCGACCCAGCTCGGCGGGTCCGGCTCGAAACGGCTGGTCGACCGGGTACTGCGGGTCCGCGAGCTGGCGCTGCTGGTCGTACTGGCCGTGCTGGTCGTCGGTACCGAGCTGACCAACCACCGGTTCCTGTCCACCCAGGGCGTGAAGGATCTACTGCTCAATGCCACGATCCTGGTGATCGTCGCGGCCGGCGAGGCGACCGTGGTCATCACCCGCAACGTCGACCTGTCGGTCGGCTCGACGGTCGGCATCACCGCGTTCGCGGCCGGCAACTTCCTGGAAGGCGGCGGCAACCCGGCACTCGCGATCGCGCTCGCGGTGGCGCTCGGCGCCGGACTCGGCCTGGTCAACGGCGCACTGGTCAGCTTCGGCAAGGTGCCCTCGCTGGTGGTGACGCTGGGCACGCTGTACATCATCCGGGGGTTGGATTCGATCTGGGTCGGCTCCCGCGAGATCGTCGCGCACGACCTGCCCGGCGGCTTCATCCGGCTCGGGCACGGCGGGCCGTTCTTCCTGCCGTACCTGGCCGTCATGGGGCTGGTCGTGCTGCTGCTCCTCGGGCTGTACCTGCGCTCGTACCGCAGCGGTCGGGAGTTCTACGCGATCGGCTCACACTACGAGGCGGCCCGGCTCGCCGGCGTCCCGATGCGCAAGCGGATCACCATGGCGTACGTCCTGTGTGGAGCGCTCGCGGGACTCGGCGGCGCGATGTACCTGGCCCGGTTCGGCAACGTGGACTCCGGTACCGGCAGCGGATTCGAGCTGACCGTGGTCAGCGCGGTGGTGGTCGGCGGGGTGGCGTTCACCGGCGGCTCCGGCGGCGTGTTCGGTGCCGCGCTGGGCGCTGTGCTGTTGACCAGCATCTCCGGCGCCCTGCCGAGCCTCGGCGTCAGCTCGTCGTGGGAAGCCGCGATCGACGGTTCGCTGCTGCTCGCCGCGATCGCGGTGGACCGGGTGGTGGCGCTACGGGTGGCGACGGTACTTCGCCGGCGGAGGGCGGTACACCATGACTGACCGCTGGCGGCCGACGGCGCTGCTCCGCTGGGACACCGCGGTCGCCCTGCTGCTGGCGATCGTGCTGGTCTACGGCCTGACCAGCGTGGCCAACTTCGGCGGCACCATCAACCTGTCCTTCCTGATCGGCAACACGATGGTCATCGCGCTGGTGGCGCTGCCGATGACGATGCTGGTGGTGGCCGGCGAGGTGGACCTGTCGGTCGGTTCCGCGGCCGGGCTGTCCAGCGCGCTGCTCGGGGCGCTGTGGAACGCCAACTGGCCGATCGAGTACATCATCCCGTTCTGCCTGCTGGTCGGCGCCGCCGGCGGCCTGGTGAACGGCCTGCTGGTCACCCGGCTCGGGCTGCCCGCGCTCGCGGTCACCATCGGCACCCTGGCCGCCTACCGCGGGCTGGCCCAGATCATCCTGGGCGCCAACGCGGTCAGCGACTTCCCGCTCAACTACCTGGACTTCGGCGCCGGCCGCATCGGCGAGACCTTCATTCCGAAGACCCTCATCCTGTACCTGGTGCTGCTCGCGGCCGCGGCCGCGGTGCTGCACGCGACGCCGGTCGGCCGGTCGTTGTATGCGATCGGCGCGAACTCCGAGGCGGCGTTCTTCACCGGCATCCGGGTCAAGCGACTCAAGCTGGTCATGTTCGTGGTGACCGGGCTGGTGGCGTCGCTGGCCGGCGTGATCTGGACGCTGCACTACGCCAGCGCCCGGTACGACAACGCGACCGGTCTGGAGCTGTCCGTCATCGCCGCGGTGCTGCTCGGCGGAGTGGACTTCGACGGCGGCAAGGGCACTCTCGCTGGCGCCGTGGGCGGCGTGTTCCTGCTGGGCACGCTGCAGAACCTGATGAGCCTCGCGGACGTCTCGGCCCAGTCCCAGATCGTCGTCACCGGAGTGCTGCTGGTCGTATCCGTGCTGGCCCCGCGCGTCGCGCGGCAGCTCCGGGACGTGGTCCGACGACATAGATCGACGCTCCCGACCACCACGTCTACCTAGCTTTCATCCCTGCCTCATCCCTCGAGCTTCATCCCCGGCTTCACTCTCCGGCTTCATCCGGCGAAAGGCGGCGATCATGACGACCCGACCCTTCAAGCCACGGACGCGCCCGCGGGCGGCGCTGATCGGCGTGGCGGTGCTCGCCCTGGCGCTGAGCGCGTGCGGCGGCACCACGAAGGACTCGAACGACAATGGCGGGGGCGGCCCGGCCGCGAGCGGCTCGGCGAACCCCGACGCCAAGATCAAGAGTGGTCTGAAGATCGCGTTCCTGCCCAAGCAGGTGAACAACCCGTACTTCACCACGTCCGACACCGGCGGCAAGAAGGCCGTCGAGGCGGTCGGCGGGGAGTACAAGGAGGTCGGTACGGCGAGCGCCACCGACACCGCCGGGCAGGTCAACTACGTCAACACGCTGACCCAGCAGGGACAGGACGCGATCGTGGTGTCCGCGCAGGACCCGGGCGCGTTGTGTACCGCGATGAAACAGGCGATGTCGGCGAAGATCGCGGTCGTCACGTACGACTCCGACACGAATCCGGACTGCCGGAAGGTGTTCGTCAACCAGGCCAGCCCGGAGGCGATCGGTCGTACCGAGGTGCAGTTGCTCGGCAAGGAGCTGAACTATACCGGCGACATCGCGATCCTCTCGGCCGCGCAGACCGCGACCAACCAGAACACCTGGATCGACTTCATGAAGGACGAGCTCAAGGATCCGAAGTACGCCAAGATGAAGCTCGTCAAGGTCGCGTACGGCAACGACGACGCGCAGAAGTCCTTCACCGAAACCCAGGGACTGCTCCGGTCGTACCCGAATCTGAAGGGCATCATCTCGCCGACCACGGTCGGCATCAAAGCGGCGGCACAGTACCTGTCCGGCTCGCAGTACAAGGGCAAGGTGCAGCTCGTCGGCCTCGGTACCCCGAACGACATGCGGCAGTACGTCAAGGACGGCACGGTCCAGGCGTTCGAGCTGTGGGACCCGGGCAAGCTCGGTGAGCTGGCCGGTTACGTGGCCGCGAGCCTGGCCTCGGGCATCATCACCGGCGCCAAGGGCGAGAAGTTCACCGCCGGCGGTCTCGGCGAGTACACCATCGGCGACAAGGGTGAGGTGCTGCTCGGCGACCCGACCGTGTTCAACAAGGACAACATCGACCAGTTCCAGTTCTGAGTCTTCTGTCCGGCGGGCCGCCGATCGGCGGCCCGCCGGCGTCTGACAGGACACCGCCTGGGAGGTAGCCGATGCAGCGGGTGTGCTTTCTGCTCAAGGTCAAGGCCGACCGGCTCGGGGAGTACCAGGAACGCCACCGGTCGGTGTGGCCGGAGATGCGCGAGGCGTTGACCGCGACCGGCTGGCACAACTATTCGCTGTTCCTGCGCGAGGACGGGCTGCTGGTCGGCTACCTGGAGACCGACGACTTCGAGGCTGCCAAGGCGGGAATGGCCGAGACCGAGGTCAACGCGCGCTGGCAGGCGGAGATGTCGCCGCTGTTCGAGGCACTGGACGGCACCGCGCCGGACGAGTCGATGCGGCCGCTCACCGAGATCTTCCACCTCGCGTGAGTGCCGCGTGAGTGCCGTGTGAGTGCCGCGTGCCGGCCATGGGTCGGCGCGGGCCGGCACGCGAGCCGGTAGAACAGGCCCATGACGCGCGACATCTCCGCCGGGTTCGGCGACTTCGGCGGCCGGAGCTGGCTCAACACGGCACACCAGGGAGCGTTGCCGCTGGTCGCGGCCGGGGCCGCGGGCGAGGCGGTCTCCTGGAAGACGCACCCGTACGAGCTGACCACTGACCGGTTCCAAAGGGTGCCGCAGCGGCTGCGGGAGGCGCTCGCCCGGCTGGTCAACGCGCGTACGGACGACATCGTCCTGGCCAACAGCGCGTCGTACAGCCTGCACCTGATCGCCACCGCGTACCCGTGGCGGGAAGGCGACGAGGTGCTCGTGCTGGCCGGCGACTTCCCGTCCGACATCCTGCCCTGGCTCGTCGCCGAGCAGCGGTACGGCGTGCGGGTACGGCAGGTGCGGCCGCGGGACCGGGTCGTACAACCGGACGAGCTGGCGGCCGCGATCACGCCCCGGACCCGGGTGTTCTGTACGACGTGGGTGCACTCGTTCTCCGGGTACCTCGCCGACCTCGCCGGCCTCGGCGCGGTGTGCCGGGAGCACGGCGTAACTTTCGTGGTCAACGGTTCGCAGGCGGTGGGAGCCCGACCGGTCGACATGTCGTCACTGCCGGTGGACGCGCTGGTCAGCGTCGGGTTCAAGTGGCTGTGCGGGCCGTACGGGACCGGCTTCTGCTGGCTGCGGCCGTCGCTGCGGCAGCGGTTGCGCCGTACCAAGGCGTACTGGCTGAGCCAGTTCGACCAGACCGATCTGGCCCGGGACGACCTGGAGATCACGCTGCCCTCGTCGGTGAACCCGCGCGGGTACGACATCTTCGGCACCGCCAACTTCAACAACTACGTACCGTGGACGGCCGCCGTCGAGCACCAGCTCGACGTCGGCGCCGACCGGATCCACCGGTACGACCAGGAGCTGGTGGACCACCTGCTCGCCGGCCTCGACGACGCGGGGCTCCAGGTGCTCAGCCCGCGCGAGCCCGACCGGCGCTCCACGCTGGTGTACTTCTCGCACGCCGACCGCGCCCGCAACGCCGACCTGCACCGTCGGCTCGCGGACGCCGGCGTCGACCTCGCGCACCGGGCCGGCAGCCTGCGCGTGTCGGCGCATCTGTACAACACGACCGGCGACCTGGACCGGCTGCTCGCCGTACTACGCCCGGCGGTCTGACTCAGCCGGCGCCGGGCCTGGTGCCGAGCACGTCCAGATAGTGCTGGTTGTACATGACCCCGAGCACGTTCCCGAACGGGTCCACCACCGACGCGGTGACGAAACCGTCGCCCCGCTCGGTACGGGGTTCGTACTCCTTCGCGCCCATCGACAGCAGCTTGTCGAGGGTCGCGGCCAGGTCGTCGACGTGCCAGTAGACAACCGCGCCGGCCGGACCTGTCGCCGCTCCCGGTGGCGCGAAGCGCCGGTCGATCAGGCCCAGTTCGTGCCGGTAGTCGCCGAGCCGGAACTCGAGGTACACCGGCCGCCCGTCCGGGCCGGGACGCTCGAAGTACGGCTCGACGCCGAGCAACCCGGCGTACCATTGCCTGGCCGCGACCAGGTCGTCGGCGAAGAAGCTGACGGTGCTGAGTCCTCGCAGCATCGGTGGTCCTTCCTGTCCGGCACGCGTTCAGCGGCCGTCCCCTGCATGCTGCTGGATGGCGGCCGGGTAGGCGCGGGTTTCGGCGGCCTTCACCGCGGCCCAGACCTGTTGCCCGGGGGCGAGCCGCAGCTGGCGGCGGCGGCCGGGGTGACGTCGGCGGCGACCGCGATCGGCCCGGCGAGCTGGACCCGCAGGTTGTCGCCGTGCCGCTGGATGCCGGTGACCGTGGCCGGCCAGGTGTTGCGCGGGCTGCCGTCGGGCGGCTCGGTGTAGCAGCGCGACGGCGGACGGCGGGAACGCGACGAACACGTCGCCGTCGAGCGGGTCCGCGACGGTGAGCGCGAAGTCGCCGGCGACGCGGACGGTGTGGCCGTCGGCGCGTGCCCCGGTAGAGGTTGAGGCCGACGAGCCGGGCGACGTAGTCGGTGCGCGGCCGGGCGGTGATCGTGGCGGCGTCGCCCTCCTGCACGATCCGGCCGTCCTCGATGATGACCAGCCGGTCGGCGAGCACCAGCGCGTCGAGCGGGTCGTGGGTGACCAGCAGCGGTCGCGCCGGGGTGCTCGGCGAGGTGGCGGTGCAGCTCGGCGCGGGTGTCCAGCCGGGTGCGGGCGTCGAGCGCGGCGAGCGGCTCGTCGAGCAGCAGCAGGCCGGGTCGACGGCGAGGGCCCGGGCCAGCGCGACCCGCTGCGCCTGCCCGCCGGACAGCTGCCGGGGCTTGCGCCGGGCGTGCTCGGCCAGCCCGACCCGGGCCAGCCAGTCGGCCGCCTGCTGCGCGGGCGCCGCGCCGGTCGACGCCGTGGCGGCGCGGCCCGAACGCGACGTTGTCCAGCGCGGTCAGGTGCGGGAAGAGCAGGTAGTCCTGGAACACCACGCCGATCGGGCGCCGCTCCGGTGGGCGTCCACAGTCGACGGTCGGGCGGTCGAGCGGCCGCCGTCGAGCGTGACGTGGCCGGCGGTCAGCGGCTGCAGGCCGGCCAGCGCGCGCAGCGCGGTGGTCTTGCCGGCGCCGTTCGGGCCGAGCAGCGCGACGACCTCGCCGGCCGCGATCGCGCAGGCGCAGGTCGAGGCGGAAGCGCCGCGCGTCGACGACGAGGTGCGCGTCGAGCAGCGGTTCGGCGCCGGTCATGGGCTCGTCGATCCAGCGGTCGCGCAGGCTGGCCAGGATCGCCACCGAGACGACCAGCAGGACCAGGCTGAGCACGATCGCCGCGTCCAGGTCGGTCTCCAGCGCCAGGTAGACGGCCAGCGGCATGGTCTGGGTACGGCCCGGGAAGTTGCCGGCGAACGTGATCGTGGCGCCGAACTCGCCGAGCGCCCGGGCCCAGCACAGCACCGCGCCGGCCGCGATGCCCGGCGCGACCAGCGGCAGCGTGACCCGGCGGAACGTCGGTCCACCGGCCGGCGCCGAGCGTGGCGGCGGCCTCCTCGTAGCGGGTGTCGGCGCCGCGCAGCGCGCCCTCGACCGCGATCACCAGGAACGGCATCGCGACGAACGCCTCGGCGAGCACCACGCCGGCGGTGGTGAACGGCAGCGTGATCCCGAACGTGCGCGTCGAGCCAGCGCGCCGACCAGGCCGCGGCGGCCGAAGACCAGCAGCAGCGCCACGCCGCCGACCACCGGCGGCAGCACCAGCGGCACGGTGACCAGCGCGCGGACCAGCCGCCGGCCGGGGAACTCGACCCGGGCCAGCAGCCAGGCCAGCGGTACGCCGAGCAGCCAGGCAGAGCACGCGTGGCCAGGGTGGCGGTCTGCAGCGACAGCCGCAGCGCGGTCAGGACGCCCGGCTCGGTCAGCCGCTCGCGGCAGGGTGCGTCCACGGTGCCCGGATCAGCAGCCCGGCCAGCGGCAGCACCAGGAACGCCAGGCCGAGCCGGCCGGCAGCAGCAACGCCAGCGGCGAGCGCCCGCGGCGCGAGCGCGCCGCGTCTCGGCGTCGATGGCCGGCACGCGTCGGTCACGGGCGCCTGGAAGCCGGCGTCGGTCAGCACCGCTCCGGCCCTGGTCGGACAGCACGTAGGCGACGAACGCCTGCGCCGCCGGCCTTGTTCGGCGCGTCCTTCAGCACGACGATCGGGTAGTCGTTGATCGCGCCGGCCGACTCGGGGAACTCGACGCCGTCCACGTCGGCGGCGGCGGCCTTGGCGTCGGTGCGGTAGACCAGCGCCGCGTCGACCTCGCCGAGCTTCACCTTGGACAGCGCCGCCTTGACGTCCTGCTCCAGGGTGACCGGGGTGAGCTTGACCTTGGCCGCGGCCAGCGCCTTCTTCGCCGCCGCGCCGCACGGCACCTGCTCGGCGCACAGCGCCACCTTCACGCCGGGCTTGGTCAGGTCGGCCAGCGCCCGTGATGCCCTTCGGGTTGCCCTTGGGCACGGCGATGACCAGCTGGTTCTTCACGAACGTGGTCGGCGTGCCGTCGCCGTTGCCGGCGTCGGTGACCGTCTTCATGTTGGCCGGCGCGGCGGACGGCGAACACGTCGGCCGGGGCGCCCTGGTTGATCTGGGTGGCCAGCGCCGAGCTGCCGGCGAAGTTGAACGTGACCTTCGTGCCCGGGTTGGCCGCCTCGAAGTCCTTGCCGATCTGGCGTGAACGACTCGGTCAGCGACGCCGCCGCGAACACGGTCACGCGTCCCCGGTCACCTTGTCCTGCGCGCCTGCCCGGCGTCGAGCCGTCGGCGCCACCGTCGCCGCAGCCCGCCAGCGCCAGCAGCGCCGCGACCGCCACGGCCGCGACCGCGCGTACCCCAGGTGCCTTCACGTGCCGCTCCTTCCTCGGCTGCCGCGCTCGAGGCCGCCTTCTCCACCACGACCGTGGTCGACTTGATCACCGCGACCGCCACCGACCCGACCTCGCAGGTCCAGCTCGTCGACGGCCTCCCGGCTCATCAGCGACACCACCCGGAACGGGCCGGCCTGGATGTCGACCTGCGCCATCACCGTGTCCTTGACGACCGCGGTGACGATGCCGCGCAGCCGGTTGCGGGCCGACGACGCGTCCGCCGCGGTCGTCCGGCTCGCCCGACCGGCGACCGCGCGAACGCGGCCAGGTCGACGCCCGTCGATCACCCGGTGCCCGTGCTCGTCGCGGACCGCGGCGAGCCGTCCGGCGTCGACCCAGCGGCGCACCGTGTCCGCGCTGACGCCCGAGCAGCTCGGCCGCCTCGCCGATCCGGAATACCGTCACGGGGACACGTTAGTCATCGCATCTTCGAGGGGGAAGTACCTCTTTGCCTTGCGTTTTCCACCCGAGAGTGCGATCGGACCCGGCAGCTGCGCAGCGCCGACGCCGCGGTCCTCTGACGGGTATGCGCGGCGATGGGCGGTCACGCCTCGCGACGCATCGGCGGCGCCTACTGTGTCGGACATGCACACCCGGGACGCCCTCAGCGGCGGAGAGCACCAGCGCGGACCGTTCGCGCTGCCGGTACGGCGGGGGACGCCGTGACCGGCCCGCACCGCCGATCGCCCGCCGCCGGCCATCCGTTCTCCGACGTCGCCAACCCGTTCTCCGGCACCACAGCCGACCCGTCCACCGGTGCCGCGCGCCAGCGGACCATGGAGGTCACCGCCCGCGCCGCGGTGCTGCGGGCACTGCACCGTCCCGGCGAACCGGTCGTGCTGGCCAACGCCTGGGACGCCGGCTCCGCCCGGGTCATCGCGGCCGCCGGCCTGCCCGCCGTCGCGACCAGCAGCGGCGCCGTCGCCGAGTCGCTCGGCTACGCCGACGGCGAGGCCACCCCACCAGGCGAGATGTTCGGCGCGATCGCCCGGATCGCGGCCGCCGTCGAGGTTCCGGTCACCGCGGACATCGAGCGGGGGTACCGGCTGGCACCGGCGGAACTGGTCGAGCGGCTCGTCGCCACCGGCGCGGCCGGCTGCAACCTGGAGGATTCGCAGCCTCGTACCGGCGCCATGGTCAACGTGGACAAGCAGGTTGAGTTTCTCGCCGCGGTACGGTCCGCCGCCCGGGGAGCCAAGGTCGACCTGGTCCTCAACGCGCGGGTCGACTCGTACCTGCACGGCACCGGTACCCCCGAGGCACGGCTCGCGGACGCGATCGAGCGGTCCCGGCGGTACCTGGCCGCCGGAGCCGACTGCGTGTACCCGATCTTCGCCGCGGATCCGGTGGCGATCAGGGAACTGGTCGAGCAGGTCGACGGCCCGGTGAACATCCTGTACCGGCCGGGTGCGCCGGCCGTACCGGAGCTGGCCCGGCTCGGAGTGGCGCGGATCAGTCTCGGTTCCGGCCTGTACCGCGCGGTGCGGGGACGGCTGGAGCGGATGGCCGCACGACTGGCCGAGGGCGCCGATCCGTACGCCGAGTCCTGACGCTTTCCCGCTCGTATCAGCACCGGAGTGAGCTACCCCTGCCCCAGTAGCCTGGGCCGCGGCTCGGGCTGGAAGGGGGCTGGCGGATGGGCACGCTGCGGTTCGGTGTGCTCGGTCCGTTGGTGGCGGAACGGGACGGCGAGCCGATCGCGCTGGGCGGCCCGCAGACCCGGGCGGTACTCGCGCTGCTGCTGCTGGAGGCCGGCCGGGTGGTGTCGGCCGACCGGCTGATCGCGGACCTCTGGCCCGGCGACCCGCCGGCCACCGCACGGGTCGCGTTGCAGGGCCACATCTCCGCGCTACGCCGGGCCCTGGGCGGCGGCAATGCCGGCGCCATCAGCACCAGCACCGGCACCGGCACCGGCAGTACCCCCGCCACCAGCACGGCCACCAACAGCCCGATCGTGACGCAGGCACCCGGCTACCGGCTGCGGCTGGAGCCGGGCGCACTGGACCTCGACACCTTCCAGGCGGAGGTCGCGGCCGCCCGCGCCGAGGTCGCGGCCGGGAACCTCCAGACGGGAGCCGCGGGGTTCCGCGCGGCGCTGGCGCGGTGGCGTGGTCGGGCGTACGCGGATGTCGAGCTGCCCGTGGTCCGGGAGGCGGCGCGGCGGGTCGACGAGTGGCGGCTGGTCGCGTTCGAGGAAGCCGTGGACGCCGAGCTCGCCCTGGGGCGGGCCCGTGAACTGGCCGTCGAACTCGCCGGCGTGGTGGCCGAACATCCGCTGCACGAACGGTTCCGCGGCCAATTGATGATCGCGCTGGCCCGGTCCGGCCGGATCGGTGAGGCGATCGAGGAGTACGCCCGGGCCCGCCGACTGCTGATCGACGAGCTGGGCCTCGAACCGTCCGCGCCGCTGCGGGCGGTACACGCGGGAATCCTGCGGGCCGAGCCTGGCTTCACCCCCGACGCCGGCCCGCCGCATCGACCCGCCGCGGCGGTACCGCGGATGCTGCCCGCCGATCTCAACGACTTCACCGGTCGCGCGGCTCAGCTCGGACGGCTGTGCGAGGTACTGGCGGCACCGGCCCGCGACGCCCCGGCGGTCGCCGCGATCACCGGCCCGGGCGGGGCCGGCAAGACCACGCTGATGGTGCACGCCGCGCACCGGGTCGCCGAACGCTACCCGGACGGGCAGCTGTTCGTCCGGCTGCACGGCGCGTCGTCGGATCCGCTGTGCGCGTCCACGGCTCTGGCCAGGCTGTTGCGCGGCCTCGGGATCGCCGAACAGGTGATGCCGGCCCACCAGGACGATCGCGCCGGCCTCTACCGGAGCCTGCTCGCCGGCCGGCGGATGCTGGTCACGCTCGATGACGCGCGGGACGAGGAGCAGGTACGCCCGCTGCTCCCGGCCGCACCGGGCTGCGCGGTCCTGGTGACCAGCCGCCAGCGGCTGGCCGGGCTGGAAGGGCTGCACGCGGTACCGGTGGACGTCTTCTCCACCGACGACGCGGTGACGCTGCTGGACCGGATCGCCGGGGGCGGACGGGTGGCCGCCGAGCCGCGGGTGGCCGCCGAGCTGGTCGGCCACTGCGGTGAGCTGCCGCTGGCCGTACGGATCGCCGGCTCCCGACTGGCGAGTCGTCCACAGTGGACACTGTCGGATCTGGCCCGGCACCTTGTGGTGGAACGGGAACGGCTCGACTGGCTGGAGATCGGTGACCTCGGCATCCGCGCCAGCCTGGCGCTGAGCTACCGGCAGTTGGACGACAACCAGCAGCGGCTGTTCCGCCGGCTCGGCCTGCTCGCCGCCCCCGACTTCGCGAGCTGGGTGGCCGCCGCGGTGCTGGACACCCGATCCGGTACCGCCGAGCGGCTGCTGGAGGACCTGGTCGACCGGCACCTGGTCGATCCGGCCGGGCGCGGCGTCACCTGCCCGCGGTACCGGCTGCACGACCTGCTCCGGCTGCTCGCCCGGGAACTCGCCGAGGCCGAGGACTCCGGCGCGGAGCGCGACGCGGCCCGGGACCGGGCACTCGCCGGCTGGCTGGCCCTCGCCGGCCGGGCCGACGACGCGCTGCTGCGGTACCCGCTCGACCCGTACCCGCGGCCCTGCTGGCAACCAGCCGCCGAGGTCCTCGACGCCGCGCACGCCGAGCCGGCCGGCTGGTTCGCCGACGAGCAGTCGGCGCTGCTGGTGGCGGTACGGCAGGCCGCCGACGCCGACCGCGCCGACCTGGCCTGGCCGCTGGCGATGCGACTGTCCAGCTCACTCGCGAACGGGGAGGCCGAGCCGTGGCGGCGGGTGCTCGACCAGGCCCGAGCGGCGGCGGTACGCGTCGGTGACCGGCTCGGGGAGGCGGCGATGCTGCGCCTGCTGGCCGAGGTGGAGCTGTCCTGGGACGACTTCCCGGCGGCGCGGGCCACGATCGCGCAGGCCCGGCGCGCCTACGACGCGGTCGACCCGGACCGTGGCGAGGCGCAGCTGTGCAGCCGGCTCGGGCTGGCCCGGATGAAGGAGGCGGACCCGGCCGGCGCGATGGTCGACTACCGCCGTGCGCTGGCCGCCGCGCAACGACTCGGCGACCGGACCCTCACGGCCCGGGCCCGGTACGGGATCTTCAGCATCCGTTTCTCCGGCAAGGACCTGGCCAGCAGCTTCGACGAGTACGAGCTGCTGCTGGCCGACCTGCGGTCCGAGGGCGGCACCCAGTACGGGTTGGCGCTGCACAACTACGGCATCGCGTTGCGCAAGGCCGGGCGGTACGCCGCGTCGGAGCGCCGGTTCATCGAGGCGCTGCACGAGCTGTGCAGGTTGGGCGACCAGCGGCGCGCCGCGCTGACCCGGGCATCGCTGGCCCGGCTGTACACCGAGACCGGCCGGGTCGAGGATGCCGCCCCGCTGGCCGAACAGGCGCTCACCTGGTGCCGCGAGCTGGGCGAGCCGTACAGCATCGGCCGCGCGCTGTACGTCGCCGGCATGGTCGCCCAGGCGAGCGGCGACCTGGACGGGGCGGCCGACCGGTACCGGGAAGCGCTGGCGATCTGGCGCGAGCTGGGATACCCGTACTACCTGCGGCAGACCCTCACCGCCCTCGCCGGTACCTCCGCCGCCGTCGGGGACCGGGAGGCCAGCGAGGTGTACGAGGCGGAACTGCGCGAACTCCCCCCGATCCAGGACGCCGGCGGCTGACCGCGCGGGTCGGTACACGTTGCTCCGCAGCGGTAGGGTCGCCGCCGACCCCGACCCCTCGGAGGTACCCCATGGCCCCGGCCGCCCCGGCGACGGCGGGTACGCCACCCCTGGTCGTGATCGGCAGCGGCGCCGCCGGCTACCGGGAGTTCGCCTTCGCGGCGATGGCGGCCACGGCACCGATCGTGCTGGTGGACACCCAGCTGCCGACGTGGCAGCGGCGCTACGTCAGCGACGTACACCTGATCGAAAGGTTCTCGCTCGACCACCTGCTCGCCGCGGTGCGCGGTTACGCCGACAGCCACCGGATCGGCGGCGTGGTCACCCTGGACGAGCGGTACGTCGAGCCGGTCGCCCAACTCGTCGCCGAACTCGGCCTGCCCGGCGCGAGCCCGGACGCGGTACGCGCGTGCAAGGACAAGTGGACGACCCGGCGCCGGCTGGCCGCGACCGGCGCCGGCGCGGTACAGGCGGAACTGGCGCACACGCTGGACGAGGCGGTGGCCGCGGCCGACCGGATCGGGCTGCCGGTGGTGCTCAAGCCACGGGCGTTCGGCGGCAGCATCGGGGTGGTACGCGCGGACACCCTGGCCGAGGTGGCCAGCGGGTACGGGATCGCGGCCGTCGGCGCGGCGCCGGGGCTGGTACTCACGCACGAGAGCACCGGCGTGATCGTCGAGGAGTACGTGCCGGGCGAGGAGTACAGCGTCGACTCGGTCGTGTACGAGGGCCGGGTCACGCCGATCTGCCTGGCCCACAAGGAGCTCGGGCCGGCGCCGTACTTCCAGGAGATCGGGCACGTCGTCGACCCGACCGTACCGATTCCGGATGCGCTGGTCGCGCTGCTCCAGCGGGTACACGAACTGCTCGGGTTCGACCTCGGGGTCACCCACACCGAAGTGAAACTGGCGCCGGACGGGTACCGGTTGATCGAGGTGAACGCGCGACTCGGCGGGGACCTCATCCCGTACCTCGGTCGGCTCGCGCTCGGCGCCGACCTGGCCGGCGCGGTCGCCGACCTGGCTCTCGGCCGGCCGCCGCGGGTCACGGTCACGCCGCGACAGGCGGCCGCGGTCCGGTTCGTACTCCCGCCACACGACCTGGTGATCGACGAGGTGCGCATCCCGGCGGACTGGCCGGAGGTTGACGGCGTCGAGTCGGCCCGACCGCTGGTGCGACCCGGCGTCGAGCTGCGGCTGCCGCCCGGCGACTTCATGAGCCGGGCCGCTGTCGTGGTCACCGTCGGCGCGACCGGCAAGGACTGCCTGGCCAGCCTGGACGCCGCTGTACCGCGGATCGCGATCATGGGCCGACCGCTGGCTTGACCGCTCACCGGCCCCTGCCTGGCCCTGCTTGACCCCTGCTTGACCGCTCGCCCGACCGCTCGCTTGACCGTGGAGTCGCAATCGTCTTGTTGCGCCTCTGTGACGCCAGCACTCCGGATCGTGCATAGGTTCGAGTCGAGTTCGGTACTGGAGCGTGGACACCAGGAGGTATCAGATGCGGCCGCGCATCGCGATCGCCACGTTCGGGGCCTTGGCTGTCATCGCGTCGCTAGGCGCATGCAGCTCCAACAAGGGCACCGATACGAGCAGTAGCAGCGACTCGAAGAAGCAGTCCGGCGCCATCGCCACCGACCCGAAGGACTCGCAGGGTCCGGCCAAGGAGATCTCCGGCGCCAGCAAGGGCGGGACGATCAACATCCTGCAGGAGGACGACTACGAGCACCTCGATCCGCAGCGCACCTACGTGGTGCAGGCGTTCGCGATCGAGCAGCTGTTCAGCCGTACCCTCACCTCGTTCAAGGAGGACGGCTCCGGCAAGCTCCTGCTGGTCGGCGACCTCGCCACCGACGCGGGGACGGACGTCAACAAGGACTGCAAGACCTGGAAGTACACCCTCAAATCGGGGTTGAAGTTCGAGGACGGCTCGCCGATCACCGCGAAGGACGTGGCGTACGGCATCGCCCGGTCCTTCTCGCCGAACCTCTCCGAGGGCCCGCACTACATCCAGCAGTGGCTGGCTGGCGACGTCACGTACAACAAGTCGTACAAGGGCCCCTACGACGGAGCGCCCACCACGCCGCCGAACCTCGAGGTGTCCGGGGACAACGGGCTGACCTTCAAGTTCAACAGCCCGCACTGCGACCTGCCGTTCGCGGCCACGATGAGCACGGCGCCGGTACCGCAGGCCAAGGACACCAAGGTCGACTACGACAACCGGCCGTTCGCGTCCGGTCCGTACAAGATCAAGAAGTACACCCGGGGCACCTCCCTGGAGCTGGAGCGCAACCAGTACTGGGACGCCAAGACCGACCCGCTGCGGCACGCGTACCCGGACACCTACATGGTCACCTTCGGCCCCGACGACCAGCAGCAGGCCGAGCGGGTACTCGCGGACAACGGCGTCGACCAGACCGCCATCGCGCAGGCGCCGGTACCGCAGCAGGTGCTGCCGAGCGTGCTGAGCAACTCGTCGGCGATGAAGCGCGCGACCCAGGGCACCACGCCGTTCGTCTACTACCTGGCTGTGAACGTGCAGCGGGTGCCTGACCTGAACGTGCGCAAGGCACTGTCGTACGCGGTCGACCGCGGCGGCCTGATCCAGCTGCTCGGCGGGCCGCCCGCCGGTGAGCCGGCCACCACGATGCTGTCGCCGGCCACGATCGGCTACAAGAAGTACGACGCCTTCCCGGCCGGCGCGAACGGCAACCCGGAGAAGGCCAAGGAGCTGCTCGGCAACAAGCGGGTCAAGCTGACGTTCGGCTTCCGGAACAACGCGCAGGGCCAGAAGATCGCGCCGTTCATGAAGGAGTCGCTGGGCAAGGCCGGCTTCGACATCGCGCTGCAGCCGGTCGACGCGGGGAACTACTTCTCCCTGCTCGGGCGCAAGGCCAACCCGTGGGACTTCTACCTGACCGACTGGGCGGCTGACTGGCCGAGCGGCGCGGCGGTGCTTCCGCCGCTGTTCGACGGCCGGGCGTTCGCCGACGAGGGCAACATCGACACCTCGTACTTCGACAACCCCGGGATCGACTCGGAGATGGACGAGATCTCGAAGTTGCCGGTCAGCGAGGCGGCGAGCAAGTGGGCCGCCCTCGACGAGAAGGTGACCAGCACGTACGCGGCGACCGTGCCGATGTACTACAAGAAGTCGCTGTCCCTGAACGGCTCGAAGGTCGGCGGCGTGGTGCTGTCCGACTCGCTCGGTACGCAGATCTTCTACAACACGTACGTGAAGAAGTAGTACGTCAACAAGCAACCGGTTACGGGGGCGGGCGGCTTCGGTCGCCCGCCCCTGTGCGTGCCCCCCGGCATAGGATCCGCGCAGGTCAGACCGGGTCTCCGCTCGGGTCTCCGCCCGCGTCTCCCGGGTCTCTGCTCGGGTCTCTGCTCGGGTCTCTGCTCGGGTCGATGGTCCAGTGGTTGCAGCGGAAGACCTTGCCGGCGAACGTAATGTCCCGCGGGCCGAGATCCGTGAAGCCGAGCGAGCGGCACATCGCGTTGGACGCCACGTTGGTTGCCGCCGGGAACGCGTGTACGACTCCCCATCGGCCGTCATCGCGAGCCTCGTCGAGCAGCGCGCGTACCGCCCGTTTGCCGAGTCCGCGCCGCTGGAACTCCGGCAGCACCATCCAGCCGATCTCGGTGATCGGCCCGTCACCGTCGTCGTGCGACCACATGGCCACGGTGCCGGCGACCGTTTCTGGGGTGGCCCCGTCCGGCACGATCATCTTGATCCAGTCCTTGCCGGACGCCGCGCTCTCGACGTCACGCCGCACCTTCGCCTCGATACCGTCCCGCGGTACCGGGCCGCCAAGGTCGGCCATCATCACCGGGTCGCAGCGCATCCGAACGTACGCGTCGACATCGCCGAGCTCGACATCTCGCAGCAGCACGTTGACGCTCCTTTCAGCCCTCTTGCTGTCAGCCCATAGCGCTCTCGGCCCACCGCTCGGCTCACCGCGCTCTCGGCTCACCGCGCTCTCAGGCCATCGTGCCCGCGTGTGCGGCCAGCCCGTTCGCGCAGCGCTGTACGAACCAGCGCAGGAACAGTCGGAGCAGCCAGCCGGTACCAGTCAACTTCGGCTCGAACTCCTCGTACCAGTTGATAACCGTCGCCGAGCCCTGTTCGGTCAACGTGATATCAGCTCGGTGTGCCCGGATCGGCAGTCCGGCGAATGCCGTGTAGCTCAGCTTCTCGTCGGGCTTCAGTTCTAGTAGCTCCTCGTGACTGTGTACCGCGCCGGTCGTGAAGACCCGGACCGCCCCCACGCTCTCGCCACCGTCGCGCCCTTCCCGCTCCAACCGGAAGCTCCCGATCGGCGACCACACCGGCCAGGTCGTGCCGTCGGCGAGCAGGCCGTACACAACGTGTGGTGTGGCAGGTGTCCGTGCGCCCGCGGTGAACGTGATCAGTTTGGCCATGGTCCCTCCAGCTGTGCGGCGTGGCTGAGCGAGGTGGGCGTACCCAGGTCACCTTCCGTCCTCTCGGTCGGGTCGGTGCACTCGGGTCACTCGGCGCCGACGCGATCGACATCCCGACTACCGGCAAGGACGAACAGTTCGCCGCCATGGGATCGGGCGGAGCGCAGGTCAGGGCGCAGCGGCACTGAATGCGGCGCCTCCGTGATCAACTAGTTCGCCGCCGGCGGCGGTGGGCGGGGGTCGGCCTGTTCTGGGCGTTTCCGGTGTTCCGTGCCGCGCGTGCCGTGCCGGCTGTCGGGTGGGACGGTGTAGTGGTGGCCGTGGGGGCTGGTCCAGTGGAAGACGCCGGGTGGGTTTTGGGTGAGTTTCCAGCCGCCTTGGTGTTTGGCGCGGTGGTGGGTGCGGCAGATGGCGCCGAGGTTGTTGGGGTGGGTGCGGCCGTTGTGTTGGTAGGGGATGGTGTGGTCGAGGTCTGTGTGGCTGGAGGGGATGCGGCAGCCGGGGAAGCGGCAGGTGCGGTCGCGGGTGCGGATGTATCCGTCGAGCCAGGCGTTGGGTCGGCGGCGGGTGGTGCCGTAGGCGACCATGCCGCCATCCGCGGCACCAACACCGTCGCTGTCGGCATCGGTGCGGGTGGCGCCACGGCTGTCGCTGTCATCGCCGGCACCGGCGCCGCAGGTGCAGCCGCCGTTGCCACGTCCGGCGCCGCTACCGCGCCCACCGCCGTCGACATGACCACCACCGGCGCGGTCAGCGCTGCTGACGCTGTCCGTGTCGCCGCTGGGGGAGCTCTCGGCGGCACTGTTTGCACCGCTACCGGTCCCGCCGCCGCTGTCGCCGACACCAGCGGTGTCGTCGGTGACGCGGAATCGCCAGGTGGCGCAGCGTTGTTGGGCGGCGGTGCGGCGGGCGATCTCCGCGGTGATCGGACCCCACCCGGCCAGCTCACCGGGTTCCTCGGACAGCCCCATCAGGGTGGTCAGCGGCACGGTCAACTCGATCACGCCTTTGCGTGGTCCGGGCATCGGCCCGGAAAGGGTGCCGTCGAGCAGGTCGAGCACAGTGTCCGCGCGCAACTGGTCCGTGGTGCGGGCGTCACCGGCGCGGCGGGCCGCCTGCGCGATCGCGTCGACGCGTTCCATCGCCGCGGTGGCGCGTTCGGTGGGTAGCCCGAGCACGGTGATCGAGGTGGTGCCGTCGAACTCCAACCCGGAGATCACCCGCCGCTCGGCTACCGCTTTCTCCTCGCGCAGCCGCGCGGCCTCGGGGTCGATAGTGAGCACGAGGCGTTGCAGTCTGGCCCGCAACTGCCCGCTGGTCAGCCGCGGTGCGTCCGGCAGCAGCTGGTCGCAGACGGCGCGGGCGGCCGGGTCGGGCAGCGGGTGGGTCTCACGCTCGAACACCCGCGCCTTCGGCACATCAATCCGACCCTCGGACAGGGCGGCGTGCACCGCCGGTAGCCGGTGGATCAGTGACCAACCCAGCTCCAACTGGCCCTCGGCCATACGGCGGGTCCACGTCAACGCGGCCGCGATCTCCTCCGCCGCGAACTCCGCCACCTCACCCGTCTCGCCAGTCACCGGGACGGGCACGCCCGGCACCACCGGGCCGGGTGGGCAGGCCGCTACCGCGACGAGATCCGCGAACAACTGCGCCTGCCAATGCGCGGCTTGGCGGGCGGTCGCCTGCATCACCAACACCCGGCCGTAACCGTCCAACATCGACCGGTCGATCGACGCCAGCGCCGCCGCCAACCCCGGACCCGGCGCCAACTCCGCCAACGCCGTCACCGCAGCCGGGATCGGCTCATCCACCACACCAACCGAGCCCGTGCACGCGGGAACGTCAGCTGTTGCGGCTGCCGTCAGCTCCCGCGTGTCCATGCCCAGAATCTATGCCGGGGGTATGACAATTCCGGCCGCTCCGAGATCACCGTCCATAAAGGAAGCCAAAGAACTTCGGAGATGAAAGCACCCCCCGCAAAGGAAACAACGGAAACCCTGAAAAACACCGCGCTGCCATGGCTGCCGACAAAGAAGCGGCTTGCGATCGCACCACGCACACGGCTCAGGCCGCGCCACCCATACGGCTCGCGTCGCACCACGCACGCGGCTCAGACCGCCCCGCGCACACGGCCGCGCCATGCACAGAGCCGCGCCGCGGCGCGCACACATGGCCAGATCGAGACGACCGGGGACAAGCTCACACCCGCCGCTGTACGTGCAACAGGTACTCCTTCCGGTTCAACGGATTGTGGTCCGACCGGGGCCGATCCGGCACGGTGCCCTGGACTGGCTGGTACCGCTCGAAAGCGCTCTCCAGCACTCCCTCGCCACGGCTCAACGTGGGCAGCAACTGCTGCAACTCGTGTACGCGCGCCGCGGGAATCAGGCCCTCCAGTACACACGTCGATCCGCGAATCGCCGGTGACTGCGGAACGGCGCGCAGGCGTACCAACGCGGGCAGGATCGAGCCGAGCGTGTCGGCCGGCGCCTCGAGTTGGAAGCGGTGCATCGGCTCGTACACGGTGGTACCGGCCTGAGTCAGCGCACTCATCAGCACCAATGGAGTCAAGCCGCGAAAGTCCGCACCGGTGCTGGACATGCTCTTGTCGAAGCCCTGGTGCGCATGACTCTGCCGCGGCCAGTATCCCGAGTGGGTCATCGTGACCGTGCAGTCGGTGACCTGCCAGCCGTGGATTCCCTGTCGTAGCGTCTCGTGCACGCTGTCCTCGACCGCCTTGAAGAACGCGTACGGCATCGACCCGAGTTCCACACCGAGCCGGAATTCCACCCCGGAGTTGACCGGCGCCGGCTCGATCCGCAACCCGACCGTGGCGAGGAACGGATTCGGCGCCTTGGCGATGATTTCGAGCGCCGCACCGGTACCGACCGGCCGCTCGACACAGATCGTCGTCGTTTCGCGGAACGTGACGTCGATGCCGTAGTCGTTCGCCAGGGTCGCCTCGATGACCTCTTTCTGTACCTCGCCGTAGAGCGACACGGAGATCTCCTGCCGGAGCTCGTCCAGCCGCAGGTTGATCAGCGGGTCCTGCTCGGCGAGCTGGGTGAGCGCGAGGTGCAGCGCCCCCTTGTCGGCGGGACGCGCGGGAATGACGACCGTCTCCAGGGTCGGCGGCGAAAAATAGCGCCCGGCGTCCACACCCGGGCCACCGGCAGGCTCACCCAATTGCGAAGCCGACAACTCAGCCGAGCGCGAAGCCGACGACGCACCCAAGCGCCCAGCCGACAGCGCACCCGCTGGCTCGCCGATCGGGTCGCCGATCCGGACGTCCGCGAGCCCCCACAGTTTGCCGATCTCCCCCGCGACCACCGACGCCCGGCGTACCGCCGAGCCATTGTCGAAGACGCTGATCGCGGTGACTTTTCCGTCTTCGTCAGTCTGGCCGAACCGCAGCGGATCCCGCACCCGTACCGTGCCGGAGAACATCCGCACGTACGCGATTTTCTCGCCGGCGGGACCACGTTCCACCTTGAACACGGTGCCCGAGACCGGACCGTCGACGTCGCCTTCGGCGGCCGGCAACAGTTTCCTGATACCGGTGGTCAACGCGTCCACTCCGGCGCCGGTGATGGCCGAGCCGAAGTACACCGGATGTACCAGCGCCCGCTTCGTCTGCGCGGCGAGCTCGCCGAGGAGCCGGCGGTACGAGACGGCCGTCTCGTCGTTCACGTATGCCGCGAGTAGCGCGTCGTCGCGCTCGGCGAGCACCTCGACCAGCCGCGCCGAGAAACCGGCACCGGAAGCAGAAGCGAGAACAGAAGAATCGATGGGGTACGGCGTGAAGCCGGCGTCCCGAGTGCCCAGTTCGGCCGCTGCTCCCATCGGTACAATCGCGGGGGTCAGTTTTTCGGAAATGCTCGTCAACAACTCGTCATAGCGTGCGCCATTGCGGTCGATCTTGTTGACGAAAATGAGAGACGGGATGCGCAGGCGCTGCAGCGTACGCATCAGCACGCGGGTCTGGGACTGCACGCCCTCCACCGCGGAGATGACCAGCACCGCGCCGTCGAGCACGCTCAACACCCGCTCCACCTCGGCGATGAAGTCCGGGTGGCCGGGAGTGTCGATCAGATTGACTGTGATGTCGTCGATGGCGAACGAGACGACGGCGGACTTGATGGTGATGCCGCGTTGCCGCTCCAGCGCCATCGAATCGGTCTGGGTGCTGCCGTCATCGACGCTGCCGATTTCGTCGATGACACCGGCGGCATAGAGCAGCCGCTCGGTGAGGCTGGTCTTACCGGCGTCTACATGCGCCAGGATGCCCAAGTTCAGAGTCTGCACGAAGCTTCATGTCCTCAAGGTAGATCCCGATTCGGAGCTGACTGGACATGAAAGCTGCGCGCATTTCCCTCTCCCTTGGTTGGATTGCCGCGGCCGACCAGGCCGACGAGCCGCGCATACACAGTGGATCCGGCCCGCTCGCCACGCAACCGATTTGTCGGGCTCGCCCCCCCGCGACAGGGCCGGCCGGCGGGCGAGCGCTCAGCCGACCAGCGCGGCGAGTTCGGCCACCAACTCCGCCGGCTCTGGCGGGTACACCTCGGCGGGTCTCTAGAGCCGGTCGTCGTCGACGATCTGGTGGCCGAGCGGGAACAGCGCCACCGGGATCAGCTTGAGGTTCGCGATCGCCAGCGGAATGCCGATGATCGTGACGAACTGCGCCACCGCGGAGAGCAGGTGCCCGAGCGCGAGCCACCAGCCGGCCACGATGAACCAGATGACGTTGCCCAACCCGGACCCCACACCCGCGGACCGCTTCGGTACGAGGGTGCGCCCGAACGGCCAGAGCGCGTAGTTCGCCATCCGGAACGACGCGACCCCGAACGGGATCGTGATCACCAGCAAGAAACAGATCAGACCCGCGATCGCGTACCCGAGGGCCATCAGAAGCCCACCGAACACCAACCAGATGACGTTCAACAGGAATCGCACCTATCGATCGTGCCGCGCCGGATCGGGGTCGTCATCGGGGAGTCCCCTGATCTACCGCCCGCCCTGGTGTACTGGGGGCCACAGGTCCACCAACGAGCCGGAGGGGGTGCACGACCGGTGAACGTGAACGAGCTGCTGATCGACCTGTTCGACCGGCTACCCGAGCTGGTCCGATCCGCCGTCGACGGGCTGAGCCCCGACCAGCTGCGCCAGTCACCAGCGCCCGGGGCCAACCCGATCGGCTGGCTGGTATGGCACCTGACCCGGGTACAGGACCATCACGTCGCGCAGCTCCGCGGCGAGGATCAGGTGTGGGTGTCCGGTGACTGGGCCGCGCGCTTCGGGCTGGATCCCGACCCGTCCAACACCGGTTACGGTCACTCGGCCGTGCAGGTGGTCGCGGTACAACCGGACAGCGCCGAGTCGCTCGTGGCGTACTACGACGAGGTCGCCGGCCGCACCCGCGACCTGATCGGCCGGCTGACCGTGGACGATCTCGACCGGGTTGTGGACGAGCGCTGGGATCCACCGGTCACCGTCGGGGTACGGCTGGTCAGCGTGGCGAGCGACGACCTCCAGCACGTCGGGCAGGCCGCGTACCTCCGAGGGCTGCTCTAACGACGCGGCCGGTCAGGTGCCGGGCGGCCGGTGCAGCAGGCAGAACTCGTTGCCCTCGGGATCCGCCAGCACGGTGAAGCCCTCGTCGCCGGTCTGCCCGACGTCGGCCCGGCTGGCGCCCAGGCCCAGAAGTCGCTGAACCTCGGCGTCCACCTCACCGGCCTCGACGACCAGGTCGGGGTGGTTCCGGTTCTTCTGTTCCTTGCCCGCGTCGGTGGGCTGGAGCCAGACGCTGAGCTTTCCCGGCGGGTCGCCCGCCGACCGGAGGTGGACGCCTCCGCCGGCGTCGTCCGGATCGATCTCGTACCCCAGCACCTGCGACCAGAAGGTCGCCATCCGGTCCACATCGTGTACGTCGAGCGTCCATTGCCTGAATCGACTCACCACAGCCGCAGCTCCCTTCCGCGGTCGATTGAGTGCCCACCACCGGCGGGGACAAACCGCCGGCCCGCGGCGTGACCGGCTCGGACCGGGAGGCGCACTACAGCCGCTCGACGCTCGGGCCGCGGCACCGGTTCCGGGCGTCGAAGACGTACCGGGCCTGTTCGATGGTCCGGTGGTCGAAGGCGTCGTGGTCGGTCAACAGGACGACCACGTCCGCCGCCCGCACCTCGGCGCCGGTCAGCGACACCAGCCGGATGCCGGCCGGGATCAGCTCGCCCGGCGCGTGCGGCTCGACCGCGCGCACCCGCGCGCCGGCTCGCTCGAACAGTCGCGCTACCGCCAGTGCGGGCGATTCCCGAAGGTCAGCGCTGTTCGGCTTGTACGCGAGGCCGAGCAGCAGCACCCGCGCTCCGGACAGCCGGGTGCCGCGCGCGTCGAGACCGGCCTCGACTCTTCGCACCACGTACCCCGGCATTCCGGTGTTGATCGCGTTGGCCAGCTCGACGAACCGCAGCGGCGCGCCACACACGCGGTTGACCTGCCAGGACAGGTACGTCGGGTCGGTCGGCAGGCAGTGCCCGCCGACTCCCGGACCCGGCCGGAACGGCAGGAAGCCGAACGGTTTGGTCGCGGCCGCGTCGATCGCCTCCCAGATGTCCACGCCGAGCTGGCCGGACACCGTGGCGAGCTCGTTGACCAGCCCGATGTTCACCTGGCGGAACGTGTTCTCCAGCAGCTTGGCGAACTCGGCGGTACGCGGGCCGGAGACCGGCACGGTGCGGGCCACGAGCCCGTCGTAGAACTCCCGCACCCGCGCCAGCGACGCGGCGTCCACTCCGGACACCACCTTCGGCGTGTTCTCCAGGTGCCAGTGCGGGTTGCCCGGGTCGATGCGCTCCGGGCTGTACCCGAGGAAGAAGTCGCCGGGGGTCGTCAGCCCGCTGCCGGCTTCGAGCAGCGGACGCAGCACCTCCTCGGTCGTACCGGGGTAGGTGGTCGACTCGAGAATCACGGTCACGCCGGGGCGCAGCAGGCCGGCGATCGACCGCCCCGCCTGTTCGATCGGACCGAGGTCGGGCTCGTCACCGGACATCGGCGTCGGTACCGCCAGTACGCACACGTCGAAGCCGGCCAGCCGCGCCGGATCGGTACCGGCCCGGAATCGCCCGGTGTCCAGCGCGGCCCGCAGTCGCGCCGGCGTGATGTCCTCGATGTACGGCTCCGCCGCGTCGAGCAGCTTGATCCGCCGCTCGTCGGTGTCGTACCCCACCACGTCGTGTCCCACTTCGACGGCTCGTACCGCGAGCGGAAGCCCGACGTACCCGAGCCCCACCACCGCGACCGTGCGCGCTGCCATCACCCGCCCCGCGGCCGCCGCCGCACTCCCAGCGGTCACCGGCCGTCCCGCACGCCCGGCGGACAGAGCGCGTCGAGCACCACGTCGAGCGCCCGGGCCACCAGCGCGGCACATTGCTCGAATCGGATCAGGCTGGCGGCCGGGTCGGGGATGTCGTTCTCGGCCGGGTCGATGTACGCCGCGCCGCGCATGAGCCGCGCTTCGGCGACGACCAGCCGGGCCCGGGTCCGCACATCGGGGTCGGCGTCGCCCGCTCCCCCCGCCTCCACAGCCGGCGCATCGGCTCCCTCGCCGGCTCCATCCCCGGCTCCGTCGCGGGCTCGGTCGCTGGCCAGGAACGGCGGCAGCTGTACCCGCCGGGCCAGCCGGGCGAACTCGATGAGCGTGAACGCGCGCGGCAACGCGGCCGGCAGCAGCTCGATCGCGCGGTCCCGTTCGACCGCGGTCGCGGCGAGCACGAGATCGGCGTCCCGGATCACGTCGGGATCCAGCCGTCGGGTCCGGAAACCGGCCGGGTCCGCGCCGTACGCGTGCAGGATCGATGCGATGTCGGGGTGGATGGGCTGGCCCGGGACCGCGCGGGTGCCGGCGCTGATGGTCTGGAACCGGTGCGCGAGCGGGCCCAGCCGGTCCCGCAGGCCGCGGGTCATCAGCCGCTCCGCCAGTGCGGAGCGGCACACGTTGCCGGCACACACGTGCAGGATCCGGAACGGCTGCGGATTGAACCAGTCCCCGGCCCTCGGGACGCTGTCCGGCACTGGTACCGGCACCGGCACCGGCTCGCGACGGAGGTCGGTCGTCACGACGTCGACGGTCCGGTGGACCGCGGCTGCCGGGACGGCTCGGCCTCCTCGGGCGGGTTGACCTTCGGCGTCCAGACGGTGGGGCCGGTGAGCAGCACGCCGTTCGGGCCGACCGGCAGCCGACCGTGGTTCCCCCCGTTGTCCGGATGCTCCGGCCCGACCCCGGGCCTCGCGGCCGACCCCCGGTTGCCGGCGGACACCCTGTCCCCGGCCGGCACCCTGTCCCCGGCCGGCACCCTGTCCCCGGCCGGTACCCGGGCTCCGGTCGGCGCGCCGTCGCGGCCGGGTACCCGCCCGGTGTCGGGCTGGTCCCGCCGCCCGGGCTTCTGGGTGGCGTGCCGGTTGTCGTACCGGTACTCGTAGCGGTACGACTTCTGGCTCGCCGGCGGGGCGAGGTTCAGCACGGTACCGACGATCGGCGACTCCACGTTGCGCAGCGCCGTGAGGGTGTTGCGGACCTGGTCGTGGCGCGTCTTCCCGTGCCGTACCACCAGCACCACACCGTCGCAGTACGCGGAGATCGTCGGAGCGTCCGCCACCGGCAGTACCGGCGGCGCGTCGATGATCACCATGTCGTAGTTCTCCCGGAGCGTGGCCAGCAGGTCGCGCATCCGCTGCGAGCCGAGCAGCTTGCTCGGATTCGGCGGGATGGGACCGCTCGCCAGTACGGAGAACTGCTGCCGTCCCCACGGCTGGACCACCTCGCCGAGCGTGGCGTCACCGACCAGCGCGGTGGTGAGCCCGACCCCGTTCGGCAGCCCGAGGTACTTCGCCACGGTCGGCCGCCGCAGGTCCGCGTCGACCACGATCACCCGCTTCTCCGCCTCGGCCATCGCCAGCGCGAGATTGCACACGGTGATCGTTTTGCCCTCGCCGGACACCGCGCTGGTGACGACGATGACCTTGGCCGAGTGGTCCACGTCCACGAACTGGAGATTGGTACGGACCTTGCGGAAGGCCTCGGCGCGCAGCCCGTGCGGAGTGTTGATCGTGAGCGGCGCCTTACCGGCGGTCGGGTCGAACACGATGGTGCCGAGCGTCGGCACGGCGGTCAGCTCGTCGAGCTGCTCGGTCGACTTGATCGTGGTGTCCAACGAGCGCCGGCCGACGGCCAGACCGAATCCGCCGAGCAGCCCGAGAATGAGCCCGACGGCGAGGTTGCGCAGCGGTCGCGGTGACACCGGCGCCGACGGCAGGTCCGCGGTACTCACCACGGTGACCCGGATCGCCGGATGGCGGTCGCTCGTGGTGTTCTCGATGGCGGGGATCAGCTTCACGAATTCCGCGCCGACCGCGTTCGCGATCCGCTGCGCCTGCTCCGGAGATGTGTCATTGACTGTGGCGGTCAGAAGCGCGGTGTCCGGAATCGCGGCGGTGCTGACCTTTCCGGCGAGTTCGCTGGCGTCCAGGTCGAGCCCGAGGCGGTTGACCACCCCGTTCATGACCCGCTGACCCCGGAGCAATTCGGTGTACGACTTCACCTTCTGCTGGGACAGCAGGGAGCCCTGATATGCCGCCGCCGCGTCGTCGGGAGTCCCGGACGCGGAAACGAACAAAGTGACCTGTGCGGCGTAAACCGGAGTTTGACGCCAGGTCAGGAACCCCGCGACAGCGGTGGCTAGTAGGGCAGCAATGAGGACCAATTTCCATTGGTCCCGTATGAGCTGAAGAACAGTGCGCAATTCCACGGCAGGCCGACCTTCCGAGGGAAACGATCACCGGATACTACGTCGTACCGCCATGAATACGGCTCAACCCGGCTACATTGCCGTCTAATGTGAGCCCGCTTTTCGTGGAGGATCGGTGACATCGCTCCGATTTCGGCCGTACCAGCCCGGGAATCAGCCGCCGGCGCGTTCCGTACCGGTGTCGGTCATCGTGCTGACCGGAAACGAATCCGCCAATATCGAGCGCTGTCTCTATTCGCTCGAATGGGCCGCACAGGTCGTGGTGGTCGATTCCCTGTCCACCGATGACACCGTCGCCCGGGCCACCGCCGCCGGGGCCGAGGTGGTGGTCGAACCATGGCGGGGGTACGGCGCGCAGCGCGACTTCGCGCTGCGGCTGCCGCTGCTGCGGTACGACTGGATCTACTTCGTGGACGCCGACGAGTGGGTGTCGCCGAGCCTGGCGGACGAGCTCGCGCGGGTGGTCGCGGATCCTCGCTGTGACGCGTACGCGCAGCGCTACCGGCTGGTCTTCGGCGGGCGGTGGATCCGGCACTGTGGCTGGTACCGGGGCTCGTGGATCGTCCGGCTGATGCGGCAGGGCGCGGCGACGTTCGGCGGGGAGGCGTTCGGTGAACGGGCGCGGATCGACGGTACCGTCGGCCGGCTCCAGTACGACCTGGTCAACGAGGACCGCAAGGGCCTCGCCGCCTGGCTGCACAAGCACATCGGGTACGCCGAGTTGGAGGCCTCCCGACGGGCCACCCCGGTGCCGTACCGCGAGCGGTGGCGGAGGTTCCGCTCGATCCGGGCCGGCGACAGCCGACCGCTCGCCCGCGCGGTCGCGAAGGACCTGCTGTTCCCGGTGGTACCCGCGCGTCCGCTCGCCCAGTTCCTCTACATGTACGTGCTGAAGGCAGGCTTTCTGGACGGTCGTACCGGGCTGCGGTTCTGCCTGTACCACGCCTGGTTCCAGCTGACCGTGGACGCGCTCGCCCGGGAAGCGCGGGAGGCGCGGGAAGCGCGGGAAGCGCGGGAAGCGCGGGAACCGCGTGACGACCGCGCCGACCGACCCGCTGACCAGCGCGGATTCGCGATCGCGCGGGACTCCCGGTGAGCGTGCTGCGGGAGGCGGTACACGTGCTCCGGTTCGTCTGGACCCATCCCGCCAACGCGCATCGCCGGCTGCGGAGCATCGCCCGCGCGGTGGCGTTCCAGGTACGGGGCCGGCTGGGTCGGCGGACCCTCACGACGGTGGGCCGGCACGGCCGGATGTGGGCGGAGCTGCACTCGGCGGCAGCGAGCAAGGTGCTGTACGCGAACCCACCCGACTGGCCGGAGATGCTGGTCTGGCGCCGGGTGCTGCGGCTGGGCGACCTGTTCGTCGACGTGGGCAGCAACGTCGGCAGCTACGCGCTGTGGGCCGCGGACGCTGGCGCGACGGTGATCGCGGTCGAGCCGGGTGCGGAGACGGCCGCGAAACTGCGCGAGAACGTCGGCCTCAACGACTTCCCGATCACGATCCGGCAGTGCGCGCTCGCCGATCAGCCGGGCCGGTCGAGACTCACCACCGGCCACTGCACGATGAACCACCTGCTGCTCGAGCCGGCCGCGGCGCACCCGCCGGCACCGGCGGACCCGCCAGCCGCGGCGCACCTGCCGGAGGAGCGCGGCGGCCACGACCAGACGGCTGGCTCCGGCTCCGGCGACGGCTCCGGCGACGGCTCCGGCGACGGCTCCGGCGACAGCGACGGCCCGGGCGAGGAGATCGAGCTCGACACGCTGGACAACCTCATCGGCGACCAGTTCGTCGCCGGCGTGAAGGTCGATGTCGAAGGTGCCGAGCGGTTGGTGCTGGAAGGAGCCCGGCGGGCACTGTCCGAGCGGCGCATCGCGGTACTGCAACTGGAGTGGAACGGCATGAGCGATGTCGTACTCGGCGAGACCCGGGCACCGGTCGCGGCCGTGCTCCGCGAGTACGGCTACAGCTTCATGCTGCCGGACCGGCACGGGCTGCTCCGGCGGCTCCCGCGGAGCCAGACGCCGTTGACCAGCACGTCCGACCTGTTCGCGGTGGCGCCCGGGTATCAGGCCTGGGTACTGCGCCGATCCGTGGGCGGTCGGGCCGCCGATGCCGCCGACGCCGGTACCGGGCTCGGCAGGGCGAGCAACATGAACGGCGCCCGGTCGAGTGGACGACGCTCCGACGCCGGAACGGCCCCGTCGTACAGCAGATAGTCGAAGGGCAGCAGCAGCTCTCGTACCCGTTCGGCATTCTCCTGCGCGACCTCGCAGATGATCACCGGCCGGTTGGCGAGTACCGCGCTGGCACCGGCCAGTACCAGCGCCTCGGCCGCCTCGACATCGATCTTGAGTACGTCCGGCCGGGGCGCTGCCGCCAGCAGCCGGTCGAGCGTGACCGTCGGTACCAGCTGGGTGTGCCGGATGCCGCCGGTCTGGGTGGTACCGAAACCGTCAAGGTGGCTGCTGGATCGGCTGCGCCGGGCGATGTGGAAGCGGCCGACCCCGGCGGCGTCGCTGATGGCGGCCGGGAGGATCTCGACGTGGGCGTGGCGGCGGTTGGCCCGGACGGACCGTCGTAACAGCCCGACCAGCCAGGTGTCCGGCTCGACCGCGAGCACCCGACCGCTCCGGCCGGCGCAGACGGCCGCGGCGAAGCTGAACAGGCCGACGTTGGCCCCGATGTCCCAGACGATCGCCCCCGGCCGGACGAACTCCGCGGCGAGCCCCAGCAGCGTCGGGTCCACCCGGGCCATGCCGGGCCGCAGGTAGCGCAGGCCACCCTCGGTCGACACGTAGATCCGGGCGGACCGGAACGGTGCCGGCATCCGGCGCCGGACCACCAGCCGATGCGACAGCCGCTCGGCCGCCGACCGCCAGGTCACCGCAGCCCCCCGAGTGACTCCGCTGACCGCGACCTCACCGGAGCCCCCCGAGCGCATCCGTCGGGCTGAGGCCGGTCGGCCCCGCGGCGGTGAGGTCGACCGTGGGCCCCGCGGCGGCGAGGTCCGGGGTCGTAACCGCGGGTGACGCGGCAGCGCGGTCGTCCGCGGGCGACGCGGCAGCGCGGTCGTCCGCGGGCGACGCGGCAGCGAGGTCGTGACCGAGCGTGCGCAGCCACGCGTCGAGGGAGACCATCAACCAGGCGCGGGACCAGCTCAATCGCCCCTGCTGCCAGCCGGTCAGGAGATCGTCCACCGCGTCCGGCCGCAGCAGTGCCCGCACCGGTGCGTCCGGATGGAACGCCTGCCGGACCCGGTCCCGCAGCGGCCCGACCCGCATCCAGGCGTCCATCGGCAGCTCGAAGCCGCGCTTGGGCCGGCGGGCGATCCGCCGAAGCTCGGCGTCGCCGAGCGCGGCCGCGAAGCGGCGCTTCCCGACCCCACGGCGGGGCGCCATGGCCAGCGCGGCCCGGGCGAACGGAACGTCCACATAGGGCACCCGCGCCTCGACCGACCAGGCCATCGAGAAGGCGTCCGTGTCAGGCAACAGGGTGCCGCCCAGGTACCCGCCCAGTTCGGCCAGCACGAGGGCACGGGCGGAGGTATCCCGGGCCCCGACGACTCCCAGCCGGTGCGCGGCGCGATCCGGGCAGGCCGCACTCCCACCCGGGAGAAGAGCGGCGACCTGGTCGTCGGTGAGGACCCGGCGTACCAACGTGTTCAGGTCGGCCGCGTCCCTTGGTCCCGACGCGCCGAGCAGCTGGGCCACCTTGTCGTTCCGGCCCCGGTAGGCGGCGGCGAGCAGCGGCGTCAGCGCCACGGCGTCCGCCGCCCGCAGCCACGGCAGCCAGCGGAGCAGCCGGAACACCGGGTACCCGGCGAGCACCTCGTCCCCGCCGAGTCCGGACAGCGCCACCTTCACGCCGAGCTCGGCGATCGCCCTGCTCACCACGAACACGTTCAGCCCGTCGATCGACGGCCGCTGCATCGCGGCGAAGTACCGCTCGACCAGCGACTCATCGGGTACCGCCGACACGACGTCGTGGGAGTGCCCGAACCGGTCGGCCACCCGTCGCGCTCCGGACAGCTCGGACGGGCCCGCCCCCAGGTCGACGGTCACGCAGGAGAGCTGGGTGCCGAGCGCGGCGCAGGCCCAGGCGATCGCGGCAGAGTCCAGACCCGAAGACAACAACAACGCCAGGGGTACGTCGCTGCGCAGGTGCGCCGCGACCGATGCCACGAAGCCGTCCCGCAGCTGGGACGGCCCGGTGGCCGGCAACTCGTCGAACGGCGCGGCCCGCACGGTCCCCTCCCTGCGCGCAACGCAGCCGCGGTCCCATTGCAGCCAGCCGTTCGCGGGTACCGCCTCGATGCCGGCGAACGGCGACTGGTCCGGGCCGAGGGCACCGAACGTCAGGTAGTGAGCCAGCGCCGGTTGGGCCAGCCGCGGCCGCTGGACCAGCGGCAACAGTGACCGTGGCTCGGAGGCGAAGGCGAGTGCCCCGGTCGCGGTCCGGTTCCAGTAGAGCGGCTTGATGCCGAACGGGTCGCGGGCCAGCGTGACGGTGCCGTCGCGCCGGTCGTACACCCCGATCGCGTACATGCCGCGCAACTCGCCGAACATGACGGTGCCCAGCCGTTGCCACAGCTCCGGGAGTACCGCCCCGTCGCACCGGTCCCGCGTGGTCAGGCCGTACCGCTGCCGCAGCGCCTCGTGGTTGTAGAGCTCGCCGTTGAAGACCACCGAAACCGAGCCGTCCGGGGTGTGGAACGGCTGGCGACCGCCGTCGGTGAGGTCGATGATCGCGAGCCGGGTCTGGCCGAGTACGACCTGGTCATCACGCCACCGGACCGAATCGTCCGGGCCGCGATGGTGCTGCCGGCGGTTGACCTCGTCCACCACGGCGCTGTCCCGGTCGGCCGTACCGGTCGGGCGGATCACTCCGCAGATGCCGCACACGGCTCCACCAGGTTCCGCTCGTACACGAAGAAGTCCGCGAACGACGTGAGCGTCCCGGCACCCTGGTACGGGTACCGGTTGGCGATCCGCTCGACCAGCCGCCAGTCCGGGAACGAGCCGGCGACATCCCTGGTCACCGGACGGTGTCGGATGTGCGGACCGGTCGGCTCGGTGACCGGCAGCGTGTCCGCGTCGCTGGTGAACAGCACCACGTAGCGGCGGGCCGCGCCGAACACATGCCGCAGGTGCGCCTCGTAGACGCTGTCTTCGACCAGGTGGTAGATGACGTCCAGTGACAGGGCCAGCTCCGCGACGAGCATCCCGGCCGGATCGGTGAAGCACTCCGGGTCGTACCGGAGAAAGCTCTTGGTCCGGTCGTCGGCGAATCGGCGGGCGACGCGCCGAAGTGTGCTCGGGGAGACGTCGAGGCCGAGGTAGCGCGGGTAGCGGGCGCGGGCCAGCTGTTCGCCGTCCCCGCAGCCGAACTCGATCACCGAGCGCACCGCGTGGCGGGTCACGAAGTCGTTGAGTACCTCCGCCTTGAAGTCCGCGAGCATCCCTTGGGACCCCTCGCCGGACGATCCACCGCGGGCGTAGTGCCGGTCCCAGAACGAGCCGGAGCCGGGGAACGCGTACCGGCGGGCCACCCGGGCGGTGCCGGCGATCGCCGTCCCGACCAGCGGAATCGCCCGGATGCGGGTCGTCACGGAGCTTCTAGTGGACACCGCGTTCCTCCCCGGCCCACGCCGGCGCATCGAGGTCGGGCGCGCCGGGTTCGGCTGATCCGGGTTCGGGCGCTCCGGGTTCGGGCGCTCCGGGTTCGGGCGCTCCGGGTTCGGGCGCCTCGCCGAGCAGCATGCGCACAATGTGCCGGCCGTACCCGATCGGCTCGAACCGGCGGCGCGACCACGCGGCGGCCGC
Source organism: uncultured Actinomycetota bacterium (assembly GCA_963742715.1). GTDB lineage: Bacteria > Actinomycetota > Actinomycetes > Mycobacteriales > Micromonosporaceae > CAVUMR01. The sequence continues at coordinate 1,201,972 of CAVUMR010000001.1, forward strand.
GCGGGCCAGTTCGGCCCGGTGCTCGTGGTCGCGCAGCACCGGTGCGATCACCGCGGCCAGCGCCCCGGGGCTTTCGTCGACCGGGGCGACCCCGGTCAGGCCCGGCTGGAACGCCTCACCACTGCCGCCGTACGCGGGTGCGACCACCGGCGTACCGGCGAGCTGCGCCTCCAGCAGCACCAGGCCGAAGCCCTCACCGGTGTGCGCCGACCCGCGCCGGGTCCTGGTGGCCAGTACGAACAGGTCCGCGTCGGCGAGTTGCGCGGCCAGCGCCCGGTCCGGCAGGTCAGCCCGGACCCGGCACCACGGCAGCCCGTCCACCCGCGCGGTCAGGTCCGGCGGTACCGGTCCGGCGCCACAGACGGTGAGCCGGATCGGCTGATCGAGCAGCGGTACCGCCCGCAGCAGCGCGTCCAGCCCCTTGTCCCGCCACTGGTCGAGCCGGAACGCGGTGACCAGGTGCGGGCGCTCGGCGACTCCGCCCCGGCCGGTGAAGCCCAGCTCGCGGCCGGTGGAGCTCAGCTCGCGGCCGGCCGCGACGAGCTCGTCGTACCACTCGCGGGATACCCCGGGGTTGAGCACGTTCGCCGGGCCCGACCGGACGAGCGCGCCCGCGGTGAAGTTGCTGCCGGCGACCGCCCGTACGTCCGACCGGCGCAACGCCAGGTCCCGCCAGCCACCGCGGCCGGACCACACCTCGCTGCCGTGGAACACCACCGTCGCGCCCCGGTACCGCGGAAACCTGACCAGCCGGTACAGCACCGGGAGGAGATTGCGGTGGGCCAGCACCAGCCGTACCGGATCGGGGCTGGTCCGGACCGCGGCGGCCACCTCCCGGACGAACGCGAGCTTGCCCGCCGGCCCGGCCACGCGGTCCGGGGAGCGCAGGTCCAACCGGCGGTACCGCACCGCGTGATCGGCGAACGCCGCCTCCACTGTGGACACGTACCGCTCGATGCCGCCGCCCAGGCCGCGGGACGGAGCCAGCAGTAATACCGAGCTCATGCCTGAGTCCCGACGGACTGCCGGCGCACCGGTCCGGCCGCGGGCGGGCCGGCCGGCACGCCGGGGGAACGAGCCGGCAGTCGGCAGATCAGGTGTGCCCCGATCACGGCGGTGACGATCGCGCTGGGCAGGCTGGCGAGCAGGCTGAACACGTCCAGCTCGGCTTTGACCACCATCGGGATGAACACCAGTAGGAAACAGATCGCCCGGAAGTCGTCCTCGGCCCGGAACGCCTTGTCGAACTGCCGGCAGGCAACCCCGATCAGCGCCATGCCGAACACCAGCGGAAGCCAGCCGCCGTGCCGGTACAGGTCTCCCGGCGGCGTGATGGCGGTCGACGTGTACACGCTGCTCGGTAGCTGGTAGTACTCCTGGCTGAACTGGTACCCGGCGGCCAGCACCGGTTTGTCCGGCCAGAGCACCCGGGGTACCACCCCGAGAACCGGCGCGGTCACGTAGTCGGCCGGGCTGCGGTACGGGATGATCCCCGGGGTCCGCTGCCGGATGATCGCGACGCTGTCGATCTCCCGGATCCGCCGCAGCAGGGTGTACGCGGAGTCCACCAGTACCGTCTGGATCGAGTTCGGCCGGGCTACCTGGGACAGCACCTGTGGAGCCGCCGCGACCGCGGCCGATGGGGTCAGCACGCTCCGCTCGCTGCGGACCACCTGGCGGTACGAGGTGTTGAACGGCACCACGAGCCAGAGGAACAGGAACGCGCCGATCAGGATGACCTTCAGCGGCAGCCGTCCGCGCAGCGCGCCGTACGGGATCAACACGGCGAGCATCGACAGGACGAACGACTCTTTCCCGCCGCCGAGCGCACCGACGGTTGCTTCGATCCCGACCAGCAGGAGCAGGCTGATCAGCCGCCCGGTGGAGGGCCGGCTGAACAGCTGGTACGCCGCCGCGGCGATGGCGAAGATCGCGAGCATCGAGACCATGTTGAGCAGCTGGCCGAGCGGGAGCGGAGTGGAGAGCAGCGTCGCGGCGGCACCCACATAGCCGAAGCTGCCGGTGAACCGCACGGTCGCCAGTCGGGCCACAGTGCCGATCGCGTACAGCACCCAGGGCAGCGCCGGGCCGATCCGCACCGTTGTGCCGGTGCCGCGCAGCAGCCCGGCGAGGCTGCCGGAAACCACCGCCGCTACCAGTCGAGGCGGACCGAGGACGTAGCCGGTGGTCCACGCGATCTGGGCCACGGCGACGACCATGAGGGCACCGACGACGCTCGGCACCGCGATCCGGCTCGCCGAGCCGATCTGGGGTTCGAGCCAGGTCAACGAGGCGAGGCCGAAGGAGACCGTGCTCCAGAGCAGGTACCACGGACCGATCCGCCAGTGTGCGATCCCGCGCGTGGCATCCGGCAGCGCGGTGACGAGGCGCAGCGCGGCGACACAGATCAGCGCCACCGAGATGGAACGGGTGAGCAACTGGGTGCGCAGGTCGGACGGCCCGAAGTAGGTCGGCAGCAGCGGCACTACGGCAGCCATGCCGAGCAGGCACGCCACCAGGACTTTCGCCGGCCGGGATCCGGTCGCGACGCTCTCACCGGGCTCATGCATGGGCGCGCCCTCCGGCGACCGAGGCCAGCGCGGCCGCGACGGCGGCGGCGAAGTCGTCCGGACCCTGTGCCATCGCACTCGCCTGACCGGCGGCCCCGAGCCGTGCGCGCAGCCCCGGGTCGTCGATCAGCCGGCGCAGGCAACCGGCGAGGTCGTCGACATCGCCGGCTCGGAACACCAGGCCGCTGCGTTCGGGTTCGATGACGTCGCCGGCCCCCCAGACGCCCGTCGCCGAACTGACCACGGTGGCCGCTCCAGCGGCCATTCCTTCGACCGCGACCAGCCCACGCGGCTCACGGCGCGAGGGCAGCACGAAAATGTCCGCCGCGCTGAGCTCGGCCGGCATCTCGTCGACGTTCCGGAACCCAACGAACCGGACCCTGCCGGTCAGGCCACGGGTACGGACGAGCTGTTCGAGCTGGGCACGCAGTGGCCCGTCGCCGATCAGGCGCAGTTCCCATCGTGCGGTTTGCGGAAGCAGCGCCACCGCCTCGACCAGATCGGCGACGCCCTTGACCGCGATGAACTTGCCGGCGAACGCGATGACCACCGGCCGGTCGTCCGACTCCGGCCGTTCCTGGTCCGCCCGGTATTCCGGACCCGGCACGGCACGCTGCCGGGCGGCCGCGGCGAACGCGTCGACGTGCGTCGGGTAGACGCCCGGGCGGATCCGTTCCGGCGGGACTCCGTGGGCGACATAGAACTCGCGGTTCGATGTTCCGGTCGACACGACCGCGGTCGCCCGCCGCAGGATCTGGCGTCTCAGGAGGCGGCGGATGCGCTGGTGCCGACCTATGCGGGTGCAGCGCATGTTGCTGTCGCCGAAATAGAGGATCGGAGTCCGGGTAACCAGCGAATAGACAATGCCGAGCCTGGCAACAGCGCCGGCCCACCCGAAGCAGAAGACAATCTCGGGACGCGCGCTCCACAGCCGGCGCAGTACCGCGACGCGCCGACGCATTCCGCCGATCGCGGGTGGACACCACCAGTCGTACCCGGAATGCAGATCGGCGTTCCAACGGACGTGCCGACCGAATCCGGGGTCGTACATTCCTTCCCTCGGCACGCGCCAGTAGTAGACGGACACCTCCACGTCGGCTCTGGCCGCGAGCAGCCGCAGTCCCGGCGCGATGTGCTGCACCGGATGGTCGATGACCATGACCACCCGGACCCGCGCCTGTCCGGATGGCGTCCGCGCATCGGCGGAGAGTCTCCGGTCGCCGATGAGCCGCCGTCGATCGGGGCGAAGCCGGGTCACAGGATCCGCTCCAGAATCGTCGTCAACCGCGCCTCGTAGCTGTGCTCCGCGTGCGCCCGCTTGCTCGCGGCGTCGCCGAGCTCGCCGGTACGACCCGGGTCGTCGAGCAGCTCGCGGGCCCGCTCGACCAGCTCGGCGAAGTCGCCGAACGGGACGACCTCGCGCTCGGTGTCGAACAGGTCGGCAAGTACCGGACGGCGTTCGCACAGGACCGCCGCGCCGGCGCCGGTCGCCTCGAACAGCCGGCAGTTCACGCTGTGCATCTCGGCCGGGTGCAGGTTGTTGAGTACGCCGGCCGCCCGCCGGTACACCCGGGACTTCTCCTCGCGGAAGACCGGCCGGCCGGTGTGCATGCCCGGCGGCAGCAGGCCCCGCGCCCACGCTGCCGGTACCCCGTACACCACGAGCGGGATGCCCGCGTCGTGCAGTCGCCGCAGCAGTACCAGCCGGCTCGGATAGACGTTGCCGGCCACCACGATGACGGGCTCGGTACCGGCCGGCCCGGCGGGCTGGTGCCAGCGCGGATTGCACGCCTCGGGCAGGTACTCCACCGGCGCGTCGAGGGTGGCGCGCAGCCGCTCCACCAGCAGCGGATCCTTGAAGAACATCGCCGTGTACGGGGCGAGCAGCATCCGCTGCGAGCCCAGGTTGCATACCGCGTCGGCGAACCACAGCGCGGTCGGGATCCGGTACCGCCGCAGGTCCGCCACCGTGTCCGGCAGCACGGTGCCATCGGTGTTGATCACCGCGTCGCAGCCAAGCTCGTGCGCCCGCCGGACGAGGCGCCGGTGGTACCGGCTCTCCACGCTGGGCAGCCTGGTCAACGCGAGTTCCGCTCCGACGGCAGCCAGCCGGACCAGCCGGCCGGTGCGGTGCGCCAGTTCCGCGCGGGCCGAGCCGAGCAGGCTCACCCGGTGACCCATCCGGGAAAGGGTGTCCGCGATGTTGTCCACGAACAGGTCCGGACCGGCCGGTCCGACGAGGCCCAGGTGCACCGCGGGTACTCCCTTTCACATGGGTCGTGACCTCAGAAAATAACAGAGGGTTCTCACTCGACTACGCTATTGCGATTTCCACCATGCGATCCCGGGCAGTTCGGCGGCCACCTCCGGCGTACCGGCGACGAAGTTGCCTTCCACGAAGGTCTCCAGCTCCGGGTCCCAGCCCGGGTACGTCTCGACGCCCCGCGGGGTCACCTTCCCGATCCGGTAGCCCAGCGGTACGAGCAGGTCGAACACGTCCTTGAGGAAGTGGCGGGCGTACACCCAGCGGTGGTTGTACTCGAACTGGACGAGCGAGACGCGCTGGGCGCGCAGGCACTGTTCCGCCCCCCGCAGTACCCGGAAGTCGTGGCCCTCGGTGTCGATCTTCACCAGGTCGATCCGGTGGATGCCCTGGTCAGCGACGTACCGGTCCACCGTGGTCGTGTCGACCACCTCGAGATGCGCGGACGCTCCGGTGGCGCTCCCGTCGTACAGCGAGTGGCTGCCGGCTTCGGGCGCCCCCACGTGCAGGGTCGCCGAGCCGACGGTGTCCGACATGGCCAGCCGGTTGACCCGCACGATCGCCGGCAGGGTCGCGACCAGGTGTCGGTGGGTCGCCGCGGCCGGCTCGAACGCGTGCAGGCGCAGGTCGTCGAGGCGACCGGCCCGGCGCGCGTGCGTGAGCAGCGCGCGGGACCACGCCCCGATGTTCGCGCCGACGTCCAGCACGGTCACCGGTTCGGCCGGCGGTACCGCGTCGAACAGCCACCGCTGCAGGGCGTACTCACCGTTGACGGCCGGGTCGTTGGGCAGGTCGAGCCGGGCCCGGTGCAGCGCGAACCGGGCGGCCCGCACGATGCCGCGCCGCCCGGCGACCCCGCACGCCGCGTCCACCGCCAATGCGGCCACCCGGCGCACCGCCGACATCAGGACACCCCCGCCGGCTCCATGGCGACCTCCGCCTCGCGCCGGATCCGGTGCCGGCGCAGCGCCCGCAGCAGGAGTACGACGGTGACGACCGAGGTCGCCGTGGCGGTGATCGCCGCACCGGCCACCCCGACGATCGGCAGCAGTACCACCAGCAGGATCACCGTGAGCGCGGCGGACCAGGCCTGCGCCCTGGCCACGTCCAGCGGCCGGCCGTACCCGCGGAGCAGGTCGGCACAGACCTGCGCGCACGGCAGCATGACCCCGCTCGGGGCCAGCAGCAGTACCAGCGGGACCGAGCCGACGAAGCCGGCGCCGAAGATCGCCGGGATGAACCAGTGCGCCAGCACGGCGACCGGGATCATCAGCGCCAATCCCATGCCGGCGCTGGCCAGGACCGCGCGCCGTTGCAGCGTGGTGGCGGCGCCGGCGGAGAGCATCCGCGACGCCAGCCGCGGAAACGCGACGCTCCCCAACGCCGACACCACCGGGACGGCGAGGGTGGTCACCGAGACCGCGACCGCGTACCGGCCGAGCTCCGCCGGCGCGACGGTGACCGACAGCAGCAGCTGGTCCAGTCGCGCGACCAGCACGCTGGGCACCGCGGCGGCGAGCTGGCTCAGGCCGTACCGCCGCATCCTGCGGGCCAGCCGCGGGTCGCGCCGGCCCCCGGTGAGTCCCTGCCTGCGGCACAACTGCTGGGCCAGCAGGGTCTGCCCGACGATCGTGCCGGCGAGGACCAGGAGCCCGCTGATGAGTCCCAGCACCCCGACGGCGCGCAGCACCAGGACCGCGAGCACGAAACCGACCGGTTGGCTCAGCCGGGCCACGTTCCAGGCCCGGAGGTCGACCGCCTGCAGACTGAACGTGTAGCTCGCGCTCACGAAGCTCGCCAGGCAGGTACCGAACATGAGCAGGTAGCCCCAGGTCACGGTGGAGTTCCCACCGGACAGCAGCGGCGCCACGAGCATGCCGAGCACCAGGGTGACCGATCCGGATACCACCAGCATGTGCCGTGAGCTGGCCAGATAGTCCGGCGCCGAGCGCGGGTACCGGGCCACGAAGTAGGTGGTCGCCGCGGTCTGGCCCAGCTCGCCGATCACCAGTACGACGCCGAACCAGGCGATCACGGCCGCGTACTCGCCGCGCACGGTCGGGCCCAGCGCCCGGGCGATCACGATCCCGGCGACTCCGGCGCACACGGCTGCCGCCACATTGCACACGGAGGTGGTCGCGACGCCGCGCCCGAAGGCGCGCAGGTCCTCCCCGGCCGGACTCGCGCTCACGTAGCCCATTCGTTCGTCTGGTCCGGCTCGGCGTACGACTCGCCGTCGACCGGGATCGACGCACCGGCGGACGCCCCCGCTCGGGCAGCCGCGCGGGCGATGAACGTGAGGTTCTGCGTGGTGATGTGGCCGCCCAACGCGCCGGTTTCGGCGGCCAGCGCCAGCCGGATCAGTCCGCTGATCGGTTTCCAGACCATCGCCCGTGCCGCGCTGCGCAGGCCGTGTACCAGCGGCGGGCAGCCGAAGGTACGGACCGACTCGAACCGGGACACGGCGGCGAGCTGCGCCACGGTACGCGCGGTGAACGACGTCTCGTGGGTGATGTCGCCGTACCGGATGTGCCCGCTGAACGGGCTGGCCGCGTTCGGTACCCGCGCGATGAACACGCCGCCCGGCGCGAGGGCCGCCCGTACGTCGTCGAAGGTACGGATGACCTCGTGCTTGGGCAGATGCTCCAGTACGTCGGTCGCGACGATCGCGTGCCAGCCGCGCGACTCGCGCAGGTACTCGTGGAAGTCCGCGTGCACGATTCCCGGCCGTCCGGCCTGCCGGGCGATCGCCACCTGCTCGGGACTCACGTCCACGCCGGTCGCGTCGTACCCGTCGTCGCGCAGCAGGGCGACCAGCTCGCCCTGGCCGCAGCCGAGGTCCAGGACGCGCTTCTCGTGCGGATGGGCGGGCAGGTGCGGGCGGATGTCCCGGCGGTACACCAGCCGGACCGCGGCACCGTTGCCGTGGCCGGCGTGGGTCGACGCGTACGACTCGTACAGCCGCTTACTGACGGCGTCCATGCCCGTCCCGGGTCTCGGCCGCGGGCGCATCGGCACCTGCCGCATCGGCACCCGGCGTGGCGGCACCCGGCGTCGCGCCCAGCTCGAGCAGCCAGCGGAAGTACGCGTCCCGGTCGAACAGGTGCAGCTCCGGGGCGACCGGCGCGTCCAGCGCGGCGAGCGCGTCGGTCAGGCTGTCCAGGTCGTCCAGCCGGTACGGGCGCAGCGCCGGTCCGGCCACCTCGCGGGCCTGGTCGGTGTCCGGCGAGAGGATCGGCACGCCGTACGCCCGCGCCTCGGCCAGCGGATAGCCGAACGCCTCCGCCCTGGTCGGGAAGAACGCGGCGGTGGCCGACCGCCACAGGTGCCCGAGCGACTCGGCCGACACGGTGCCGAGCGCCCACAAGCGCGGATGGTCGGCCAGCGCGGGCGGCAGATCCTCACGGCGGGCGGTCACCCGGATCTCCAGGGTCCGGCCGGTACGAGTGGTCGCGACCAGCAGCGCGCGCAGTTGCGACATCAGGTTCTTGTACGGCGCGGGCAGCACCGGTACCAGGATGAACGGCTCGCTCACCGGCCGCCGCGAGCCGAGCGGGGTGACCGGATGCGGCCGTACCACCACCCGGTCCCGTACCGCCGGCACATGGTGCGCGACCCGCGCGGCCATCGCGCTGGTGGGCGCCACGATCACGTCGGCCCGCCGCAGCAGCGCGCGTACCACCGGGATCTGCGCGTGGAACGACCGGGGCATCGACGCGAGCAGGTGCTGCTCCGACTGGTACAGGAAATGCAGTGCGTTGCGGACCAGCACCCGGCGGTGCGCGCCGGCGAACGCGAACGACGCGTTGTTGGCCGCCACCGCCACCGACGCCCGGGCGGCCGCGCGTTCCCGGCCGAGCAGCCAGCCGGCGGTGAGCGGGCGGTGCCGGCCGAGCACCGTCACCGGTGGCTCCGGCTCGGAGTGCTCCCGCAGGAAACCGTCGAGTTCCGCGATCCAGCGGGCTGCGCCGCCGACCTCGCCGCCCGCCGCGTCCAGCACCGACCCCTTGTGCGCCGCCGCCATCACTGAACCCTTTCCAGCGGTACCGGCGAAGCCGGCGTGCCTGATGCGTCCGGTGCGGCGGTGCGGGGCGGAGCGGCCTGCGGTGAACCGGCGGCCGGCAGCCGGACCCCGGCCCAGTCGTGGTGCCGGCGCACGGTGGACAGGATCGCGTTCACGACCCGCCGCGACGTGTCGGCGATCCGGTAGTCGGCCGGGCACGGGACCCCCTCGGCGGCGGTCTGCCGCAGGGTCGCCTCGATCGCCTCCAGCACGTTGTCCGGATCCAGGCCGGTCATCACGATCGTGCCGGTGTCGAGTGCCTCCGGCCGCTCGATCGACTCGCGCAGGGTCACCGCGGGGAAGCCGCAGATCGCCGACTCCTCGCTGATCGTGCCGCTGTCGGACAGCACGCAGCGGGCGTCGCGCTGCAGCCGGACGTAGTCGAGGAAGCCGAACGGCTCGTGGAAGACGATCCCGTCGAGGTCGCCGAGCCCGTCGACCCGGTGCGCCCCGCCGTCCCGCCCCCCGTGGGCGCCGACGTCGCCCATCCCGGTGTACACCTCGCCGTCCGGCAGGGACCGCAGGCGTTTGCGGGTACGCGGATGCGTCGACACGAGCAGCGGCAGGTCCCAGCGCCGGCGTACCGCCCGCAGGCAGTCGAGCAGCCGCGCGAGTCGGGCCGGGTCGTCGACGTTCTCCTCCCGGTGCGCGCTGACCAGGAAGTACCCGCCCGGCGGCAGTCCGATCCGACCCAGCACGTTGGAGCGGTCCACGCCGTCCCGGTAGTGGTCGAGCACCTCCCGCATCGGCGAGCCGATGAGCAGGATCCGGCGCGGGTGCAGCCCCTCGGCGAGCAGGTTCCGCCGGGCGTGCTCGGTGTACACCAGGTTGAAGTCCGCGGTGTGGTCGATGATCCGGCGGTTGGTCTCCTCCGGCACGTTCGCGTCGAAGCACCGGTTGCCGGCCTCGAGGTGGTACACCGGCACCCGCATCCGGCGGGCCATCACCGCCGCCAGCCCGCTGTTGGTGTCGCCGAGTACGAGTACCGCGTCCGGCCGCTCCGCGGTGATGACCTGCTCGGCGCCGGCCAGGATGGTGCCCAGCGCCCGGCCGAGACTCGACGTGTCGACCTTCAGGTTGTGGTCCGGCCGGGGCAGCTTGAGGTCGGTGAAGAACACCTCGCGCAGGGCCGGATCGGCGTTCTGTCCGGTGTGGACGAGTACGTGGTCGAGCGTGCCGGCCAGCCGGTCGATCACCCGGGACAGCCGGATCAGCTCCGGACGGGTACCGACGAACGTCATCACCTTGGTCACGACCCGGCACCCCCGTGCGCGCTCGTACCGACGGGCACCCGCAGCGCCAGATCGGAGTCGTGTTCCGGCACGTCCACCAGGCCCGGATAGGTGTCCGCGTCGTCCGGCCGGTACAGCTCGCTGGCCCAGAAGAACGCGATGACCGGCCGGTTTCCGGTGTTGGTCAGCCGGTGCAGCCACATCGTCGGCGCGTCCACGATCACCGGCCGGGCACCGGCCACCTGGAACCGCACCACCCGGGTGGTGAACAGCCGGCGCATGGCGATCTCGGCGGTACCGGCCACCACCACGAAACGCTCGAGTTTGCGCAGGTGTACGTGCTCGCCGCGGACCGCGTCCGGTGCGGTGGAGGAGACGAACGCCTGGCCGCCGCTGGGCGCGCGTACGCACTCGACCAGTTCGCCGCGCGCGTCGGTGTGCGGCGTCGGGACGATCGGGTACCGGCCGGGGAACAGGTACGACCGGTAGGTGTTGAACAGCCGCGCCCGGAACCGGTCGGTCAGGTCGGGCAGTTCACCGGTGCGGTACACCGCGTCGAAGTCGCGCACCTCCCGGAGTACCTCCGACACCGTGAACGCCTCACCGGGCGGCTCGACCACCCGGTGCCCGGTCGCCACGGTCTCCCCGATCAGCGCCTCGGCCGCGTCCTGCGCGTGCAGCAGCGGTACCGGCCGGTCCTCCTCGACCACCGGCTGCCGCCCGGCCGCGATCTGGTGGCAGAAGGTGGCGACGAACGAGTTGTAGTGCGGCCGGCCGTGCTCGCCGTACAGGTTGGGCAGTACGACATCGGAGAAGCGCTCCTGGTCCGGCCCGGCGAGCAGGTCGGCGGCCTGCCGTTTCGCCACTCCGTACGGGCAGTCGGACCGGGACTGGACCGAGTTCGCGTACACCATCCGGATCGGGCGATCCGCCCGACGGACCGCGTCGGCGAGCACCCGCGCCGGCGCCACGTTCCCCTCGGTGACGTCGGCGTCGGTACCGCGGTTCACCCCGGCGCAGTGCACCACCGCGTCCACTCCGGACAGCGCGCCGACCAGCCGGTCCGGATCGGCGAGCTCGTCCCGCCGCAGCACGACGCAGTCCATGCCCAGCGCGAAGGCCCGGCAGCGGACGTGCCAGCCGAGGAAGCCACCGGCGCCGGTGAGCGCGATCCTCATCGCGGCCACCCGCCCGTCGGTCCGCCCAGCGAGCGGGCCGGTGCTTCGGCCGGCGTCCGGGGCTGGGTGACCATAGACGCCCGGCCCGGCGGTGGACCGCCCGGCCGGTTCGCGTCGGCGAGTACCGCCTGGAACTCGGGGGTACGCCGCAGCATCGCGGCCACCGCGTCCTCGTCCAGCCGCTCGGCGTTGTGCGAGGTGTACTCGGTGGCCAGGTCGGCGCCTTCGACGCCCTGGTCGAAGTACAGGTGGTAGTTCAGGCCCCGGTCGTCGGTCGGGATCCGGAAGTAGTCGCCCTGGTCCTCGGCCCGGGACGCCTCCTCGCGGCTGACCAGCGTCTCGTACAGCTTCTCGCCGTGCCGGGTGCCGATGATCTTCAGCTCCGGCTCGGTGCCGAGCAGCCGGGCCACCGCGCGGGCGATCACCTCGACCGTGCTGGCCGGTGCCTTGCGGACGAACAGGTCCCCCGGGCTGGCGGCCACGAACGCGTGCTCCACCAGCCGCATCGCCTCGTCGATGGACATCAGGAACCGGGTCATCCGCGGGTTCGTGATGGTCAGCGGCAGGCCGCGGCCGAGCTGTTCGACGAACAGCGGTACCACCGACCCGCGCGAGCACAGCACGTTGCCGTACCGGACGACGCACACCACGGTGCCGCCGGCGCCGGTGCCCGCGGCCGATCGCCGGTGCGCGACCGTCGCCCAGCCCTCGCGGGAGTACGCCTGGGCGATCTTCTCCATCAGCGCCTTGGACATGCCCATCGCGTTGATCGGGTAGACCGCCTTGTCGGTGCTGAGGCACACGACCGTGCGGACCCCGTTGGCGCGGGCCGCCTCCATCACGTTCGCGCTGCCCAGCGCGTTGGTCCGCAGCGCCTCGATCGGGAAGAACTCGCACGATGGCACCTGCTTGAGGGCCGCCGCGTGGAACACGTAGTCGACGCGGCGACAGGCCCGGTCCACCGTGTCCGGGTCACGGACACTGCCGAGGTGGAACCGGAGCCGGTCGTCGGTGAACTGGCGGCGCATGTCGTCCTGTTTGGTCTCGTCCCGGCTCAGCACCCGCACCTCGGCGCAGTCGCCGGTGAGCAGCCGGCCGGCCATGGTCCGGCCGAACGTGCCGGTGCCGCCGGTGATGAGCACGGTGGCGCCGGACAGCCGGCCGGTCATGACGCCCGCCCGGACACCGCGTCGGCGACCAGGCCGGCGAGCGCGGCGCTGCCCACCCGGGCGCTGAGCCGGTCCAGGTAGTACCGCCGGCCGGCCCGCCCCAGCGCTTCCCGGGCCGCGGCGTCCAGCGTGTACAGCCGGCGGATCGCCGCGGCCAGCGCGGGCGCGTCCGCGGGCGGTACCGCGATGCCGGCACCGGACTGCTCGATCAGGCGCGCCCCGTCGCCGGCGATCGACCCGATCACCGGCCGGCCGCAGGCGAGCGTGGCCTGCAGCTTGCTCGGCAGCGTCGCGCGGAACAGCGGCAGGTCCTTGAGGCTGACCAGTTGCGCGTCGCTCAGCGCGATCAGCGCGGCGATCCGGTCGGTCGGTTGGTTACCCAGGAACATCACGTTGCCGGCCCCGCGGGCCGCCTCCCGCAGTCGCTGTTCGGCCACCCCGGTGCCGGCGAACACCAGCTTGAGACCGGGCAGATCCGTCACCAGCGCCGCCGCTTCGATCGCGGTCTCCAGGCCCTGGAGGTCACCGAGGCTGCCCGCGTACATGAGGACGAAGCCGTCCAACCCGAGGCTGCGGGCGAGCACCTCGTCCCGCGGTACCGGCCGGAACACCGACTCGTCGACCCAGTTCGGTACCACGCTGAGCTTGTCCGGCCGGACGCCGCGGTCGCGCAGTACGTCGACCATGCCCGGGGCGCTCACCGCGACCGCGGCCGCCCGGCGGTACGACGCGTCGCAGAACGCGTGCAGCCCGCGTACCACCGAGGCGAGCACCGGACCGCGTCGGATGAAGCCGCTCTCGGCCACGGTCTGCGGCCACAGGTCGTGGATGTGCATGACGTACGGCCGGCCGAACAGCGCCCGCGCGATCATCGCCGGCAGCACCGTGGTGGCCTGTGAGGTGATCACCAGCCAGGCGTCGACCGAGCGCAGCAGCCGCAACTTCGTGGACGCGGCACCGGCGAAGGACAGGTAGGTCACCGCCCGCCGCAGCGCGGAGCGGTCGTGGCTGGGCACCAACGGAACCCGGTGCACGTGTACGCCCGCGCGCTCCTCGTACTGGTAGCGCGAAAGCCGGTAGCCGGGGAAGATCCGGCCGGTCGGGTAGTTCGGGAAGCCGGTCAGTACGTGGACGTGGTGCCCGAGCCGTACCAGCGACCGGCAGATCGCGCCGGCGACCGCGGCGGAGCCGCCTTCCGGGTCGTAGCACGAGCTGACCACGCCCAGCCGGATCGGCGCTGTGCCGGCCTCGCCGGCGCTAAGTGGTGCACGAACCATCGCGGTAGGTCCCCCTGTCGTGCTACCGCAAATCCCAACCCCCTGGGCGTCCGTACCATATAGTGCACTTCGGTCAACGCGGACGGTGACACGGCGATTACCCTTCGAAATTGTGAAATATCGCGGTGCAGGTAGACCGCGGTGCGCGGCGCGGCGCGGCGCGGCCGACCCGCGCCGCGCGGGCCGAGTTGGTCCGCGGTGACACCGGCCGCGGGAGTCATGCACGAGGGCGCCACCGCGCGCACGAGCTTTGGGGGAACACCTGACCCGGCTTCGCGTCCTGCGGCCGCACCTGCTGCTCCTGCGCGCACGGCAACTGCGGGCGCCGGTCCTCCGGTGGCCGCGGTTGCGCGGGCCGGGCGGCGTCCTGTCGTTGACCGTCGTGGCCACGCTGCTCGCGGTCGACGCGGCGCTGGCGACGGTCGTGCTGCGGCCGCCGACCCCGGTGCGGCCGATGGCGGAGACCAGCGCGCCGGCCCGCACCTCCCCGGCCAGCACCGCCTCCGCGAGCACCGAGCCGACGGACAAGACACCGACGGACAAGGCACCGGCGAGCAGGGCGCCGGTGAAGCGCGACCATAGCGCCGGCGGCGCGGCCACGACCCGGCAACCCGTCGCCACCTCGGTACCGGTCGACCTCGGCGAGGGCGTGGTGATGGCGGCGGCACCGGTCGGCTGCGGCCGCACCGGCGGGCTGTACCGGTCCACCGACGGCGGCCGGAGCTGGCACGGCGTACGCACGCCGGCAGCCTCGATCCTGCGGATCCGGGTGATCGACCGGAGCGAAGCCTGGATCGTCGGCGCGGACGCCCGGTGCCAGCCGCACTTCTACCAGACCTCGAACGGCGGGCAGAGCTGGCAGCTGCGGTCCTCGACCGCCGGCGCCTGGCACCGGCTCCCGGACCCGTACGCCCGCCGGCTGCACGCGCCGACCGCCCTGGTCAGCTCGCCGTGCCCGCGATCGGTACGGATCCTGCAGGTGGCCGGGCTGACCCCGGCCGACGGCGCGGCGCTGTGCGAGGACGGGTCGATCCGGCGCAGCGCGAACGGCGGGGACTCCTGGCAGCGGCTCTCGGTCGTACCGGGTGCCCGCGCGTTCGACGTGCTGTCCACCGGGGCCGCGTTCGTCACCGTGCCCGGCGCCGGGTGCGCGCGGCTGCGGGTCAAGGGCAGTACCGACGGTGGCCGGACCTGGCGCAACCTGGGCTGCGTACCGGCGTCCCGACTCGCGCCGGTGGTCGACCGGGCGCAGGGTGCGCGACGGCTGTCCGACGGCCGGTCGAGCGGTACCGCCGGCCCGATCGGGCTGGCCTTCACTACTCCCAGCGAGGGTGTACTGCTGACCCCCGACGCGGTCTTCACCACCACCGACGGAGGCCGTACCTGGCGGCAACGGTCAGCGTTCGCACTGGTCAGACCGTGATGGCCGAACGGTGCGAGAAAGCCGCGAATCCGCGTGTACCGGATATGAGCTGATCTAAAGTGCGCAGCTAGTCGTCACTGTGGGGTGAGCATGGTCAGGTCCCGAGGGTCCAGGATCGTCAACGCCCAACTCCGGGCGGTGGTACGCGCGGCCACCACGCGAGCCGCGGCCGGTCCGGTGACGGTGACCGGGCCGGTGGTGACGTCGGACGGCCGGGTGGCGGCCAGCACTGATCTCGGCGTCCCTGACCTCGGCGCCACTGACCTCGGCGCCGCGCGCGCTACTGACCTCGGCGTCGCGCCACGGATGTACCGCGGCAAGCGACTGCTCGACTTCGTCGTACTCGCCGTCATCGCGGTACCGGCGCTGCTGGTGACCCTGGCCTGCGCGATCGCGATCTGGTGCGAGGACGGTCGTCCGGTGCTGATCCGGCAACGTCGTACCGGGTCCGGCGGCCAGCCGTTCACGCTGCTCAAGCTGCGCACCATGACCCGCGATGCCGAGCCGGACGCGGAGGTACCGGACGAGTCCCGGATCACCCGGGTCGGGCGGGTGCTGCGCCGGTTCTCCATCGACGAGCTGCCGCAGTTCGTCAACGTGGCCCGCGGCGAGATGAGCCTGGTCGGACCGCGCCCCAACTTCGACCACCGGACCCAGCGGTACGACGCGCGGCAGCGGCAACGGCTGGCCGCGCTCCCCGGGCTCACCGGACTCGCGCAGACCTCCGGCCGCAACCAGCTCGGCTGGGACGACCGCACCGAGCTCGATCTGCACTACGTACACACTCAGAATCTGTGGCTTGACCTGCGCATTCTCGCCCGGTCGCCGTGGGTGGTGCTGACCGGCGAGGGCGTGTCCGGCCACCCCGGCGACCGGCCGGCCGACCCGACGGCGCCGCCGTCGGACCCACCGCCGGGACACCGGGCCGGACGCAAACCGGCCGGGCACGCGGCGCGGCGACTCGGCTGGACGGCGGCGGTGGTCGTCGTCGCGCTGGTGGCCGGGGCCGGCTGGCTCACCGTGCGCGGGTTGCAGGCCCGGGACCACCTGGTCGCCGCGACCCAACTGGTACGCCAGCTCGAACAGCAGATGGCGCGGGGCGACGTCACCGCTGGGCAGGGCACTGTGGCCCGGCTCCGGCAGGAGACCCGCGCCGCCCGCGCCGCGACCCACGGCACCTCCTGGCGGGCCGGTCGGGTCGCACCGGTGGTCGGCGACGACCTGGCGGCACTCGCCACCGTGACCGGGGCGCTGGACGAACTCGTCGCCCGGGGCGCCGCGGCCCTCGCCGCGATGTCCGGCCTCGGTCCGGCGGCCCTCGCACCGCACGGTGGACGGATGGACCTGGCCCAGTTGCAGCGGATCGCGCCGGCACTGGCCGAAGCGAGTGCGGCGACCGCGCAGGCGAGCGGCCGGATCGCCGCCATCCGCGCCGGGGAGCTGGCGCCGCCGCTGCGCTCGGCCGTCACCGAGCTGCGGGACCGGCTGGCCCGGGTCGCCGCGACCACGGCCACCGTCGCCCGGGCGGCGACGATCCTGCCGCCGATGCTGGGAGCCCACGGCCCGCGTACCTACCTGGTGCTGTTCCAGAACCTGGCCGAGCTGCGCGCCACCGGCGGAATGCCCGGCGCGTTCGCGGTGGTCCGGGCCGACCACGGCGCGATCACGCTGGTCGGGCAGGGTTCCGCGTCGGCCGTACTGCAGGTGTTCGACCAGCCGGTACTGCCGCTCAACCCGGCGCAGCGGTCGCTGTACACCGACCGGCTCGGCACCTTCCCGGCCGACATCACCTTCACTCCGGACTTCCCGACCGCGGCCGCGCTGGCCCGGGAGATGTACCGGCGGCGTACCGGCCAGACCGTGGACGGCGTCCTGGCCACCGATCCGGTTGCCCTGTCGTACCTGCTGGCGGCGACCGGTCCGGTGCGCATGCCCGGTGGCGAGGTGCTGGCCGCCGGCACCGTGGTACGGCAACTGCTGTCCGACGCGTACGCCCGGTACGCGACGTCGGTGGAGCAGGACCAGTACTTCGCCGGAGTCGCCCGGGTCATGTTCGACGTGGTGGCACAGGGTCTTGGCGATCCGCGGGCGGTACTCGCGGCTCTCGGCCGGGCCGCGGACGAGCGGCGGCTGCTGGTGTGGAGCGCCCACCCGGACGAGCAACGGACCATTGACGGTACGGCCGTGAGCGGCATGCTGCCCCGCCACGACGCGGACCAGCCGACCGTGGGGGTGTTCCTCAACGACGGCACCGGCGCCAAGCTCGGCTACTACCTGTCGTTCGCGGCCGACCTGCGGCCGTCCGGGTGCCTCGCCGAGGGCCGGCAGGAGTTGAAGCTCCGGTTGACGATCCGGTCGACCGCCCCGTCCAGCGGGCTGTCGCCGAGCGTGCTCGGCATGGGACTTGCCGGCGTCCCGTACACGATCCGCACCAATGTGCTGGTATTCAGCCCGGTCGCCGGAGCGGTCCGGTCCGCGTCGGTGGACGGCGTGCCGTCCGGATTCGGTACCGGCCAGGAAAGTGGTCGCGCCGTCGGCGTACTGACGGTCGACGTCGCACCGGGCAGCACCCGGACTATTCAGGTCACGGTGCTGACCGCGGTACAAGCACCCGGTGCGCGACCCGCCTCAGCCCTGCGGTTACGCACCACACCGGCCGCGACACCCTGGCACACAAATATCGGATTTCCGTACAACTGCGTACCAGTTCGCTAATCTCGGATCAATGTAGAAAAGGCCATTAGACATTCAGCTTTATTTCGGGGGAAACATGGGCAGGTACCGTTTAATCCTGTCGCTGGCAACAATCGCACTTTCCGTGCTGCTTTTTCCGGCGGCAGCCGTCGCTGTGCCGTATCCCGCCCCATCACCCGCGCTGACCGTTTCCTCGGGAACAGTCACCGAAGGGAACGCCGTACAGATCTCGGGCACCGGCTTCGGTGTGCACGAAGTCGTGATGCTCGACGTGAGCTACGGCGGAGCGTCGCAATCGGCGGGCAGTGCGAACACCAACGGCGTCGGCGCCTTCTCGACCTGGGTCAGGCTCACGCAGGCCGGCACCGCGGTCATCACCGCGACCGGCGTGACCAGTGGTGCCAGCATGTCCGTCACGGTGACCGTACTGGCCGCCGGACCGAGCCTGCCGGTGACCGGTGACAGCGCTTCGGTCCTGCTCACCGAGGTGACCGGCGGCACGATCGCCGTGCTGTTCGGCGCTGCGCTGATCTGGTTCGCGATGCGGTACCGCCGGTCGACCCGCCGCAAGACCGCTACCTGAGTCCCGTTCGCTTCATCCCGCCGCGCGGCGGGATGAAGCGCTTCGGCGCACCTCGATTGAACGCGCCCGGGCGGGCTGGCCGTTTGGTCAGCTCGCCCGGTAGCCGTTGGTGCTACACGCGCCAGTCGAACTGCACCTCGGGCAGCGGCGGCGGCGGTGCCGCCCAGTCGACGCCGGTCTGGTCCAGTACGACCTGCCTGAACCAGGTCTCGGTCTCTCCCGTCGACGTGGCCAGGTACGCGAACGCCTTGGACAGATCGGCACCGTCCAGGTACAGCAACACGTAGTCGCCCATCGGCGTGTGCTGCAGCCACCGGTTCTCGGAGACGCCGGCATTGCGTTGGAACTGCTCCCAGCCCTCGCGACGCTTCCCGCTGAGTTCCCGACTGCTCTCCAGGAAACTGGCGGTCATTCCGGGCAGCAGCGGTGTCACGAGCAGCATGTTCTGCTTTCCGATCTGCCCGGCCGGAACGGCCTCGTTGACGAGTTCCGGGTGTACCGGAATCGGTTCATTGAAGTCGACTCCGGTCAGGCGGGCGGCGCGATCCTTGAACCACAGGTCGAACGGATCCCGCGACGCGGCGAACTGCCGGTTGCCGGTGATCGGGTCGTTGCCCTCGATGAGCAGGTTGAGCAGGTCACCGTGGGGCGTGGCCTGCAGCCAACCGGCCTCCCGGGTGACTCCGATCCGCTGGCGCGACGCGGTGTAGTCGTCCCATCGTTCGGCCACCTCGTCGAAGAACATGCTGCCTTCTTGGCGCAGAGCCGGGATAACCGGCATCGTTACCGCGAATCGAGCCATTGTCGCCCCCAATCACTCCAGGCCAGTTGGGATCGAAACGGCGCACGGCGCCGCACATCCGGCTGGCCGGATTCCACGCACAGCTGACGGCGACGACGGTAGGAGCCGCCCGACCGCGCCACGCGGCGATTGCCGGAACTCGAGTCGTCCGGTCACCGATCCGACCCGTTCGGCCCGCCGGGGCGGCAGTCGCCGTTCGGACCGCCGGCCACCGTTCGCAGCGCCGGCCACCGTTCGCAACGCCGCCCGCTGTACCGGCCGGCTCCGGCGGCACGCCTTAGAAACGGTCCTGTTTGCGCAGGTCGGCGGGGCGGCCGTCCGGGTCGAAGACCAGCCGGTACAACGGCCGGGCCCAGGTCATGGTGAACCGGGACAGCTCCGGCGGCTCGTACCGGCGCAACCGCCCGGGTGGACGCTCGCCCGACCGCCCGTGCGCGTACCACTCGTCCAGCGCCTCGGCGGATCGGGTGAAGGCGTCGAACGCGGAGCGCGGGTCGCGCAGGTCGGCGTCGTCGCCGTCGGACCGGTCGAGGTGTTCGCGGGCGAGAGTGAGCCGCAGTCGTCTCGCATAACCGTCGCCGTCCGCGGCGCCGGCGCTCTCGCCGTCGCCGGCGCCCTCGTCGACCACCGCGCAGCTCAGTTCCGAGTCGTACGTCCAGGACCGAAGGTTGAGGTTGTCCGAGCCGACCGTCGCCCAGCTGTCGTCCGCCACGCACACCTTGGCGTGCACGTACACCGGCGTCCCGTCATGGTTTTCCGGGCTGTACACGGCGACCCGGTCTCCTCCGGCGGCGGTGAGTTCCCGCAGCGCGACCGCGCGACCCACCAGCTGCGGTACCTGGCTGAACCGACCGTCCTGGTCCGGCGACCGCGGTACCACCGCGATCAGCCGCAGCTCCGGCCGCTCGGCCAGTGCCTGCGCGAACAGCGCGGCCACCTCCTCCGACCAGAGGTACTGATCTTCCAGGTAGATGAGGTGTCGTACCGCGCCGAGCATCTTCGCGTACCCCCGGGCCACGCTCCGCTCCCCCGGCCGGCGCGAACGGATAGCCGTTCCGCCGGTGCGGATAGGTCCGGAGCAGCTGTACCGCATGGCTGCCGCACCGGGCCGGGTCGGGCAGCTGGTCCGGCAGCGGGTTCGCCCGGGTGTCCTCGTGCTGCACCGCGTCGCGGATCCGGTGCAGCGGGTTGCGGGTGAGCCGGTTGGGGTCCTCCCAGCGTTCCCGGAAGACCGTCTCCACGTCACCGACCGCCGGCCCGCGGATCGCCACCTGTACGTCGTGCCACGGCGGCCGGTCGCCGTAGGCGGCCGACATCTGCTGGGGCTGCGGATCGCCCTGGTGGGACTCGTCGTCGCGCCGGCTGTGGCCGAGATCGATCCCGCCGACGTACGCGACGTCGAGTTCCGGCCGGTCGCGATGGCGCAGCACCACGAACTTCTGGTGGTGTGCGCCGCCGGTACGCAGCCGCATGTCCAGCAGGCACTCCCCGCCGGCCGCCTCGATGTCGTCGCCGAGATGCCGGTTCTCCTGCTCGCTGAACTGGAACCGGTCCAGGTGCGACCGCCACAGCAGTCCCTTGACGACCACACCCCGCCGGGCCGCGTCGGCGAACGCGGCGGCCACCTCGGTACCCGTACCGTCGAGCCGCTCGTCCGGGTCGCCGCGCCAGTCGGTGAACAGCAGCAGATCCCCGTCGCGCAACTCGCGCACCGCCGCCATCAGCTCAGCGAAATAAGCCGCTCCGTGTACCACCGGGCGCACCTCGTTGCCGGTGCTCCAGGCGATGCCGTCGGGGTGGCGGGAATCCAGCCGGGTGTACGGGTTGCCCCGTTCCTCCGCGGTCAGGAACCAGCGACCGGTGGCCGCGACCATCAACCCACCTCCGCCGGATCGCCTGATCCAGCGGGTACCCCGGGGCGCCGCCGGCCACACCCGACCGGATCAAGCGCGGGCGGTCGCGACGATCACGGGCGGGACGCGGCGGACCGCGCCCGCCCGTGCCGGGGCCACCAAGCCGGAGTCAGGTCGAGCTGGTCCGGCCGATCTGCACAGTGACGTTGGAGATGGTGGCGTAGTCGTAGCACTGGATGCCGAGCGTGACGTCCCCGCTCCCGGGCGACGACCAGTACGAGTAGGCGCCGTCTCCCGAGCCGCAGCTTCCGCGGAACAGCACCCAGTACGGCCCGTTGGCGCTGCAGGTCACCCAGGCGTGGTCGAAGTACACATTGATGTACCCGCAGGATCCCTGCCACGCGGTGAGGGATTCCGCGGCCTGCGCGGGTGCGGCAATGCCGAACAGGGAGACGCCCACCGCCATCGGCAGCAGGGCGACGGCGGCCAACCGCCGGGCGAGTCGCTTCACCATGGTGCGTTGTCCTTCCAGGTCAGTCGCGGTGCCGGCCGTACCGTCCGCGGGTACGACCGCGGTACTCACGTTCACGGACCGGGGCAGTCTGCGCGGCACCGATTGCAAGGGCGTTGCAGCCGGCAAGAGGACCGGAGTCCACAGTGGACGGTCGTTGCGCGCTCGAGAACAACGTCGTGATCACCGCGGCGTGCTCGTAGCCGGCGCAATTCTCGTGGCCGGTGCGGAGGTCCAGCGCGGGCTGCTCAGCCGCCTGCGCTGGACAGCTCCGCGGGTACCGACCGGAGCAGGCTCCGCACGTTCTCCACCTCCGGCGCCCCGGTGTCGGAGAACACGGCCAGCGCTTCGCGCCAGGCCCTGACCGCCGCGTCCGGGTCACCCCGCTCCCGCAGCGCGGTACCGAGGACCAGGAGGGTCCGGCCCGCACCGAGCCGGTGACCGGTGTCCCGATGTACGACGAGTGCTTCCCGCACGTGCCGGATCGCCTCGTCGAACCGGCCCTGCGCGAGCCGGACCGTACCGAGGGCGGTCCGCGCCGGACCCTCGAGCAGCCGGAACCCGTGCTGCCGGGCGAGTCGTACCGCCTCCTCGGCGCAGCCGGTGGCCTGCTCGGAATCGCCGAGCTGCTGGTGCGAGTGGGCCAGCCCGATCAGTGCGGCCACCTCGTGTTCCCGTACCCCGGTCTCGCGGCTGAGCCGCAGCGCCTGCTGGTGCAGCTCGATCGCGCGCTGGTACTCCCCGAGCCGCTGGTACACGGTGCCTGTCACGTTCATCGCGTCGACCTGGTACCGCCGCTCGCCGGTCTCCCGGCTCC
The DNA here is from genome assembly GCA_963742715.1 of uncultured Actinomycetota bacterium. Lineage (GTDB taxonomy): Bacteria > Actinomycetota > Actinomycetes > Mycobacteriales > Micromonosporaceae > CAVUMR01. The sequence continues at coordinate 1,224,407 of CAVUMR010000001.1, forward strand.
CGGCGAGCGCGGCCTCGGCCAGCTCCAGCGCCTCGGCGTACCGGCCGGCGTCGCAGTGCACGCGCGCGAGCGCCCGGAGATTGTCGGCCGCCCGGCCCCGGTTGCCGACCTCGCGATTGACCGTCAACGCCTGCTCGAAGTGGCCGAGCGCCTCGTCCAGCCGCCCCAGTACGACGCAGCACTCGCCCAGGTTGCCGCGTACCACCGCCTGACCCGAGCGGGAGCCGACCTGTTCGATGAGCGGCAGCGCCTGGCCGTAGTACTCCGTGGCCTCGGCCAGCCGGCCGTCCTCCGCGTACAGGTTGCCGAGACTGACCAACCGGTGCGACAGGCCGGGCAGAGAGCCGGTACGCCGATCGAGCTCGAGGGCCCGGGTGTAGAACCGGGCGGCCTCCCGCAGCCGGCCGGTACGCCGGTGGATCATCCCGATCTCGTGCAGCGCGGCTGCCTGGCACTCCAGCCACTCGGCCCGCTCGGCGAGGGCCAGCGTCCGGGAGAAGCTCGCGGTCGCGCTGGGATAGTCGGTCCACTGCTCGCACCGGATGCCGACGCTGAGCTCCGCCAACGCCCTGGCCCGGAGGTCCCCGTCGGCCTCGGCCGCGGCCAGGCCGGCGTCGGTCACGGTCTGCCAGTCGACCGGGTCGGACCGCATACCCAGATAGCCCTGCAGCGCGTTGGCGAGCAGGTAGGCGAGCCGGTGCGGCCCGTGTGCGGCGGCATGCCGGATGGCCGCCACCAGGTTGGCCCGTTCCTGGTCCAACCAGCCGAGCGCCTGCGCCCGGTCGACCACGTCGAACAACCGTCGAGGTGTACCGCCGTCGCTGGCGGTCTCCGGCACCGCCAGCCGGATCTTCTCCGGGTAGAGCAGCCGGGCAGCCGCGTCCACGGTGAACAGGTACGCGTCGAGCAGCCGGGCGAGCACGGCCGCGCGATCCTCGGGTGGCTCCTCCGCGACCGCGCGCTCTGCCGCGTACACGTGCAGCAGGTCGTGAAAGGCGAACCGTCCCGGCACCGCGCTGTGCAGCAGGTGCGCGCCGGCGAGTTCGTCCAGCAGTCCCGTCGCGGACCCGGGCGTGCCGTCGCTGAGCAACGCCGCCACCGCGACGGTGACGTCCGGGCACGGTACGACGCCGAGCAGCCGGAACATCCGGCCGGCGGCCGGTGACAGGGCCGCGTACGACCGGTCGAACGCGGCGCGTACCGCCGACTCCTCGTCGTCGTCGATCTGCAGGACGTCGAGCCGGTCCTCGCCGGCCAGGTCCGCCACCTGGTCGGCCAGGGTCCTACCAGGATGGATGGTCAGCTGCGCCGCGGCGATCCGCAGCGCCAGCGGGAGATGGCTGCACAGCCGCGCCAGCTCGGTGGCGGCCCGGGCCTCGGCTTCGACCCGCGCAGCGCCGAGGACCCGGGTGAGCAGCGCGTTCGCCTCGTCCGGGTCGAGCACGCCGAGGCTCAAGTGGCGGGCGCCGTCCCGCGCGACCAGCCCGCCCAGCCGGTCGCGGCTGGTGACCAGCACCAGGCAGCCCGGACTGCCCGGCAGCAGCGGCCGGACCTGCTGGACACTCCGCGCGTTGTCCAGGACCACGAGCACCCGCCGGTCGGCGAGCAGCGTGCGGTAGAGGGCGGCCGCCTGCTCCAGGTCCGGCGGCACCCGCTCGGCCGGTACGCCCAGCGCGCGCAGGAATCCGGACAGCGCCTCGATCGCCCGCATCGGCGGCACCTGGGCGTACCCGCGCAGGTCGACGTACAACTGGCCGTCGGCGAACCGGTCCCGCACCTGATGTGCCCAGCGGACCGCGAGCGCGGTCTTGCCGGCCCCGGCGGTACCCGAGATGACCGTGATCGCGGACCGTGCCCCGAGGTCGGCCAGGAGTTCGTCGAGCTGGTCGAGGTGCCCGGTACGACCGGTGAAGTCGGGCGCGGCGGCCGGCAACTGCGCGGGCGCGGCGGGGCTGACCGGCTCCACCGGGGCCGGGGGTCCTGGCGTCGTGACCGAGGTGGCGACCGAGGTGGCGACCGAGGTGGCGACCATCCGCCCCGGGCCGGCGAGATAGATCGGCATCGGGTCGTCCCCGGCCAGCATCGCGTGGTGCAGCGCGGCGACCGCCGTACCGGGCTCGATGCCGAGCTGTTCGACCAGGATCGCGCGCAACTCCCGGTACGCGGCCAGCGCGTCCGCCTGCCGATCCGTCGCGTACAGGGCGAGCATCAGCTGCGCCCACAGGTGCTCCCGCAGCGGATGCGCGAGTACCAGCGGTCGCAGCTCCCCGACCAGTCGGGCGGCCCGCCCGAGCCGCAGGTCCACCGCGATCCGCTTCCCCAGTACGGCCAGCCGGTACTCGTCCAGCCGCTGCGCCTCGGCGCGGCAGGCGTCCAGCGCGATGCCGTCCAGCGCCGGTCCGCGCCACAGGTCGAGCGCCTCGGCCCACAGCTCCCCGGCCTGGTCCAACGCGGTGGGGAGCGCCCGGGTGGCCGCCCGGTCCAGCTCGACGAAGGTGTACAGGTCGAGGTCACCGGGCCCGACCTCCAGGACGTACCCGGGAGCACGGGTAAGCAGCGGCTGGGGCGTACCGTCGCCGGCCCGCAACGCGCGACGCAGTTGGGCCACACACCCCTGCAACAGTCCGCGCGCGGTAGGCGGGCGGTCCTCGGACCAGAGCGATTCGACCAGACGATCGGTGGACACCACCTGACCGGCGTTGAGCAGCAGCAGCGCTAGCAGAGCCCGCTGCTGGGGGCCTGGTACGGCGAGCCGGCGGTCACCGTCCCACACCTCGAGCGGTCCGAGGATCCGAAACCGCATGGGAGATCTCCCTCTACCGCACTGTCGGTCGCCACTGCACCGTAACAGTGCGTGCATAGAGGTTTGGTTCAATATTCGCCGGACGGTCGGCCAACGGCTGGCGGCCGGGCCCGGCCGCGGAAATGCCGGCCGTACCCGGCCCGTCGGGCGGTTCGACCAGGTCGCTGGGCAGCCAGCGGCCGCGCGCCCGCATCGGGGCGCGCGGCGCGGCCTTGGGTCAGCCCGCCGGAGTCCGGGCGGTGACGTGGTACGACTCGGCATCGCCAACGTTGTTGGCGGCGAACACCGCGAACTCGTAGACGATGTTCGGCCGCAGGCCGTTGACCGTGTAGGTGGTGATGGTCCCCTCGCCCGCCTGGATCCCCCAGTGCGCCACCGGGTCCAGCTCATGGTCACTGGCGTAGCCGGAGTACAGGTCGGTGGACCGCTCGTTTATCGAGTCGTCCCGCCAGCTCAGCGTGACCGAGGTCGAGGTCTTGCTGACCACCTTGAAATTGTCCACCGCGTGCGGGGCGGTACACACCGGCCGGCGGCTGTAGTTGGTACCGCTCTCGTTGAACACCGCCACCCGGAAACAGATCTCCACCGGTACCGACAGGTGCTGGAACGAATGCGTATAGGTGCGCCCGGTGGCTTCCGGCTGCCCCGAGGTGTGGTCCCTGATCTCGGCACCGTTCTGCCAGGCACCGCCCGGTACCTGGGTCTGGATGGTGAAGCCGTCCTCGTTGGTCGACGCGTCGGTGAAGGAGAACTCGGCATAGTCGACGCCGGTCCGTAACCCGAACACCGTCGGCGCGGTCGGCGCGGATGCGGCCGCCGCCGGCGTGGCGGACAGGGTCAGGCCGGACAGGACCACGGCGAATGCCGCGATGACGATCGCTGGTTGAAGTCGTTTCATGGAAGAGCCCTTTCGGCGTGAAATGCGCACTAGAGGCAGTTGATGCCGCGCCGGGTGGATTGCGCACTACCGCCGGCGTTGGTGTAGATCTCGGTGAACAGGTTGCCGCCGTCGCCACGGGAGCAGTGCCAGATCGCGTACACGGTCACGTTGACGACGTTGTTGACCGTGTGCGACGCGACGGTCTGGTCGGACCCGAACGGGATGTCCTTGCGGATCCGGACGGTCACGCTGCTGCGGTTCTGTACGCAGCCGTCGCGTATGCCCATGCCGCTGACGCTGAACGAACCGGCGCCGGCGTACTCCGGCGGGCTCGCTATGAGTGCGCAGTTGGGATTCTCTGACGCCACTGCGGGATCCGCGACGGCCAGCAGACCGGCGCCGGCCACGGCGAGCGCCACGAGACTGCCGATCAGCCTTTTTCTGATGATGTGAACCTGCATGCCTGTCTCCTTCACGGTTGACAAGCAGGCTCCCGGGCGCGATTGCGGGCCCGTTGCAGCCGGTTGATCCAGGCACCCAGAAGATGCCCATAAGCTGCCCAGCCCCGCGCCGCAGAGTGAGTGGCTGACAAGGAAGTGCGTTCGGGGAGGCAGCATGCGTGGAGCCTTCGGCTCACCGACCGGTCCACCGGCCGGTCCACCGACCAGCTCACCGACCGGTTCGGCGAGGGGCCCGGCGTGCGGCTCTGCGGGCGGTTCGCCGGTCGGTTCGTTCGAGGCCGCCGAGCTGAGGTTGCACCTGGTCAGCGGCTTCACGGTGTACCGGCACGGCGCGATCTGGCCCGCGACCGGAGTCGGCAGCCGCAAGGCGCGGCACCTGCTCGCCCTGCTCGCGAGTGAACCCGGCCGGCTGATCGGGCTCGACCGGATCATCGAGGTGCTGTGGCCCGGCCCGCCGCCGCGGCTTCCGGCCGACAATGTCGCGACCATGGTCAGCCGGCTGCGGACCACCCTCGGGCCTCGGGCCATCACCGGCGGGCGCGGCGGCTATCGGCTCGGCCCGGCGGTCCGGGTGGACCTCGACCACGGCGCCGGACTGGTCGAGTACGCCGGTCAACTGCTGGCGGCCGGGGAACCGGCGGCCGCGCTGGTCCCCGCGCGCAAGGCGGTCGCGCTGCTCGACGGTGACCTGCTGGCGGACCTGCCCGACGCCACCTGGGTCGTCACGGTGCGGGCCGCTCACGCCGGGTTGCTGCGCCGGGCCCGGCATGCCGCCGCGGGAGCCGCGGTACAGGTGCGGGATCCGATGGCCGGGCCGACGGCCGAGGCCGCGGTGCGCGCCGACCCACTCGACGAGGCGGCCTGCCGGATCCTGATGCGCGCCTACGCCGCGGACGCCGAACCGGCCCGCGCGATAGCGGCGTACCAGCGGTTGCGCGCGATCCTGGCGGACGAGCTGGGAGTGGATCCGGCACCACAGACCCGCGACCTGTACGTGGCGATCCTGCTGCACCGGGTCAGCGGCTGACGCCGATCCCCAACCGGCCGCTGACGAGCGCTCACCCGGCCCAGAGCTCGGCGAATCCGTCCGCCCGGCTGGTCGTGCCGCGGTAGCCCAACTCGCGGCGGGCTTTGGCGTCGTCGACGGTGCATTCGTCGGCCAGCAGCGCCACGGTCATCCGGTCCAGCGGCGGATCGCCGGGCAGACGCAGCAGCCGCCAGGCCGGCTCGGCGACCGCCGCCGCGGTCGCGGCCAGGCCGCGCGGCAACCTACCGATCGGCGCTTGTACTCCCTGAGTGGCGAGCAGTTCGGTCCAGAAGGTACGGAACTCGACCGGCTCGCCATCGGTCAGGAAGTACACCTCGCCCGGCCGGCCCTTGTCGGCGGCGGCGAGGATGCCCTCGACCACGTTGTCCACGTGACAGGTGCTGGTCAGGTGGTATCCATCGCCGATCCAGCGCAGCTTGCCCGCGCGGGCCGCCTCGGTCACCGCCGGCAGCAGCGTGGTGTCGCCCTTTCCCCAGATCATCCGCGGGCGTACCGCGATCATGCCGGCGTCCAGCACGGCTCGTTCGGCCGCTTGCTTGGTCGCCGCGTACAGCCCGATCGATCGCGCCGGGTACTCCCACGACTCGTCGGCGCCTACCAGTGGAGCGCCGGACATCAGCACCTGCTCGGTGGAGACGTGTACCAGCTTCGGTACGCCCGATTCGCGCGCGACGGCGAGCACCGCCTCGGTACCGGCGACGTTGACCCGGTGGTACTCGGCGGCCTCACGCGGGCCACCGGTCAGCTTCGCTGCCGCGTGCACCACCAGGTCGGCACCGGACATGCCGGTACGCAGTGCGGCCCGGTCGTCCAGGTCGCCCCGTACCGCAGAGCCGCCGTTCGCCTCGACCGCGGCGACGGCCCGCGCGCTGCGGGCCAGGCCGACGACGGTGTGGCCGTCCGCGGACAGGGTGCGGATGAGCCGGCCACCGACGAATCCCGACCCGCCGGTCACGAATACCCTCATGCCGCCACGGTCCCAGGTCGGACGGCGCTCGACCTCAACCGGGTGGCCCACCGCGGAAGCACCCGGGACCCGCCCCGGCGTCACGACATTTGCCGGCAAAAGCAGCACACCGGTACCGATGGTGCCGCCGCACCCGATCCGTTACCCGCATAGTTGGTCGTTGCCCTTGCCGGACTCGTTCACCGGCCGGCAGGCTGCGAACGGTCGGTCACCCGGGTCCGGCCGTACAGCAGGGGGACCTCGATGGATAGACGTCACCACGCGCGGCTGGGCGGGCGTTGGCTCGCCGCCACTGTGTCGATCTGTACCGCGGTCGGCATCGGCCTGATCAGCGGCCCGCAACTGTCCGCGGCGGCGCCCACCGGCCCGCACGGCGCCGGCAACCAGCAGGGCGCCGAGCTCAAGCCGTCGTACGACGCGCGCACCGGCAGTACCAGGACGGCCCGCCAGGTACTGAGCCGGAAAGCCGCGGCCGCGGCCGCCCGGCCGGCAACCGCGCAGTTGCGTGACTCGCTCGGCACCCAGGCCGTGGTGGAACTGGACGGGCTCACCGGTACCCCCCGGATGGTCGCCCGGCTCGACGGCTTCCTGACCGGCCCCGCGGCCGGGCGCCCCGCGGACGTCGCGATGGGCTACGTGCGTTCCCACCTCGCCGGGTTCGGCCTGACCCAGGCGGACCTGTCCACCATGTCGCTCAGCCGGGAGTACGTGGACATCGAGGGCATCCACCACCTGTCGTGGGTACAGCGGGCCGGCGGCGTACCGCTGTTCGGCAACGGCCTCAAGGCGCACGTGACCCGCGACGGCCGGCTCATCGCCGTGCAGGGCGCACCGGTTTCCGGGCTCTCCGCGCCGGCCGCCGCCAGTGGCGTGACCAGCGGGAAGGCCGCGATCGGCCGGGCCCGCGGCGACCTGGGCGACCGCAGTACGGCGGCCGGCCCCAACGACACCGCGCAGGCGGTCCTGTTCGCCACCCCGACCGGCACCCGGCGGGCCTGGCAGACCGTCACGATGTCGTCGGCCCACCCGGCGCTGCACGTCATCGACGCGGTCGACGGCCGGGTCCTGTTCCGGCGCAGCCTCGGCAACGACGCCACCCCGACCGAGCCCTCGGCTGCCGACGCGGCCGCCAAGGACCCGGCCGACGGGATCGCCTACCGGTACTTCCCGAAGGCGGCGCACGGCGGCAGCCAGGTACCCACGAACTTCACCGCGAACGGCTGGCTGGCGGCCAACGCCAAGAAGCTGACCGGCAACAACACCCACACGTACGCGGACGTGGACGACAACGACGAGGTGACCGGGAACGAGGAGATCCCGCCCCGGCACGGCAACTCGTGGGACTACCCGCTCAAGCCGTTCCACCTCGACGACGTGAGCTTCTGCGACAACCCGTCGCCGTGTTCGTGGAACCCGGACGTGCCGTTCTCCTGGCGGGTCAACCGGAACCAGAACGCCACCCAGGTCTTCTACTTCGTGAACACCTGGCACGACCACCTGCTCGCCGCCCCGATCGGTTTCACCGAGGCGGCCGGCAACTTCGAGGCGCACAACACCAGTGGCCACGGCAAGGGCCACGACGCGGTCGAGGCGCAGACCGACGACGGCGCGAACACCGACAACGGCCTGCCGGACAGCGACCACATCGACAACGCCAACATGGAGACCCCGCCGGACGGCCAGGCGCCGCGGATGCAGATGTACCTGCAGCACCAGCCGGGCACCACGTACCCGGACGGGGACCCGTTCTCGCCGACCAACGTGGGCGACGAGGCCGACACCGTGTACCACGAGTACACCCACGGGTTGTCGAACCGGCTCGTCGTGGACGCCACCGGAAACTCGACCCTCGGCGAGGTACAGGCCGGCGCGATGGGTGAGGCCTGGGGCGACTGGTACGCGATGGACTACCTCGTGGCCAAGGGGCTGCAGGCCGACACCGCGGCCGATGGCGACATCGTGATGTTCCAGTACGACGGCGAGGGCGTGTTCCTGGACCGGACCGAACCGGTCGACTGCGCGGTCGGCTCGACGTCGCCGAAGTGCCCGGGCACCGCGACCTCGGGTCCGGGCGGGTACACCTACGGCGACTACGGCCACGTGGGCGGCTCGCCGGAGGTACACGATGATGGTGAGATCTGGGCGCAGACCCTGTGGGACCTGCGGACCGCGGTCGGCTCGAAGGTGGCCGAGTCGCTGGTCACCCGGGCGATGGAGCTGGCCGCGAACAACCCGTCGTTCCTGGACATGCGCAACGCGATCCTGCTGGCCGACCACGCGGTGTTCAACGGCTACCACGTCAAGAAGCTGTGGCAGGTGTTCGCGCACCGGGGCATGGGCTTCTTCGCCGGCGCCCTGGACGGCAACGACATCGCGCCCGGCGAGGACTTCTCGACGCCGCCGGCACCGGGCACCCCGAAGGGCACGCTGACCGGCATCGTGACCGACTCGGTGACCGGCGCTCCGCTGGCCGGCGCCACCGTCACGGTCGCCTTCCAGGGCACGCCGAGCGGGTCCAACCCGAGCGCCATCACCAACGCCAACGGCCGGTACACCATCCACGGTCTGATCGCGGGCACCTACCCGAAGGTGATCGCGATGCTGCCCGGGTTCGACAGCGTGACCGCCTCGGTGACCGTCCAGGGCGGTACCCGCCAGCACAACTTCACCGTCACCCGGGACTGGGCCTCGCTGGCCGGCGGCGCGGAAGTCACCGCGTTCGACGGCGACGAGTTCCCCGGCTGCGGTCCGACCGAGGCGATCGACCAGTCCTTCGCCACCGGCTGGAGCGCCACCGCCGACCTGGTCAACGGCCAGCCCGGGCCGGACACCCCGAAGTCGATGACCGTGCGGCTGCCGCAGGCCGTCGACATCACCCAGGTCGCGGTCGACCCGAGCGCGACCTGCGGCGACGGCGGCAGCGCTTCGACCGGCGATTACACAATCGAAACCTCCGTCGACGGTACGAGCTGGCAGCTCGCCAACTCGGGCCAGTTCACCCCGGACGACCGTGGTCGGCTGAACGCGCTGACTCCGGCGGCCGGTACCGCGGACGGGATCCAGTTCATCCGGTTCACCATCGTCACGTCCCAGGTGTTCCAGGTCGGAGAATGCCCAGGGGCATTCTCCGGCTGTGACTTCATGGACCTGACGGAGCTGGAGGTGTACGGGAGCTAGCACCTCCCTGACGTGCCGGCGCCCCCTCGGACCCGCGGGTTCGAGGGGGCGCCGCCGTCTTCGCGGGGCGCTGAATCCGGGGCGCCGCTGTTGTCGAGGGGCGGCGCTGAATCCGGGGCGCCGCTGTTGGCGAGGGGCGGCCGCTGAATCCGGGGCGCCGCTGTTGTCGAGGGGCTGTTTCGAGGCACCGTCTGCGCGGCTGCAGCTGAGTTCGAGGCGCGCCGCTGGCGCCCACCTGCCAGCCGCCAACTGCCAGATTGGCAGTTACTGGCAGTTCACTGGCAGTTGGCAGCTCGCCCCCAACCGGCCTGCCCCGGCCTGCCCCCCGCCCGCACGCCTTCCCGCCTCGCCCGAACGCCTTCCCGCCTCGCCCGCACGCCTTCCCTCCTCGCCTGCACGCCTTCTCGCCTCGCCCGCACGCCTTCCCTCCTCGCCTGCACGCCTTCTCGCCTCGCCCGCACGCCTTCTCGCCTCGCCTGCGCGCCTTCTTGTCCACCCACCTGCAACTGCCAGGACGACTAGCATTGGCAGTTGGAGGCGCCGCGTGAAGGTCCCGATGCCGCCGCCCGATCCGGGTGGCCTGCTGGAAAACCTGTCCGATCCTGAGCTGATCGGGCGGTTTCTGCTGTCACCTGTCCAGTCCGTCGTGGACCAGCGCTACCTCCCCTGGGACAAGCTCCGATACAAGAAGCCACCCGAGGGCCTCACCCATGAAGAATGGTGGCTGCTCACCAAGCTCGCCCGACGTGCGCTACAGCGTGAATTGCCGCTGCATTCCAGCGACGGTCACTCGTTCACCTACGCGATGCCGGACGAGGTGCTTCGCGCGATCGAAATCGTCAACCGCGATCTGAGCGGCCGCATCGATCTGCCCGAACAGGTCGCCAATCCGGCCACCAAGGACCGGTATCTCATCAACTCCCTGATCGAGGAGGCCATCACCTCCAGCCAACTCGAGGGTGCCTCCACCAGCCACGTGGTCGCGAAGGAAATGATCCGAAGCGGGCGGGAGCCGCGGACCAGAAGCGAAAAAATGATCCTCAACAACTACTGGGCGATGCGCCGGACCGGCGAATTGCGGGAGGAGCCGCTGACCCCGGAGTTGATCCTGGAGATCCACCGCATCGTCACCGACGGAACACTGGCGAACCCGGACAGCGCAGGGCGCTTCCAGGGCGTCGACGAGGATCGCGTCGCGGTGTGCGGCGACCACGATCAGATTCTCTACCGGCCGCCGCCGGCCGCCGAGATTCCCGAACGGATCAAGGAGCTCTGCCGGTTCGCCAAGCGAACCGACAATGGTTCCTACGTGCCCCCGGTCGTTCGGGCAATCGTGATCCATTTCATGGTCGGGTACATCCACCCGTTCGAGGATGGCAACGGCAGGACCGCGCGGGCGCTGTTCTACTGGTCGATGCTGCACGACGACTACTGGCTCACCGAATTCCTGTCCATCTCCCGAATCCTCAAGAACGCTCCGTCGCAGTACGCCCGAAGCTACCTGTACACCGAGCAGGACGAAGACGACCTCACGTACTTCCTGATCTATCAGCTTCAGGTAATTCAGCGGGCCATCAGCGAGCTGCACGATTACCTCTCCCGTAAAGTCGAGGACCTGCGCGGCTTCCAGCGCTCATTGGCGGCCATGCCGGGCGAGTTCAACCATCGACAACTCGCGCTCCTGCAGAACGCGCTGACCCACCCGGACGCGTTCTACACCGCGGTATCCCACGGAACCAGCCACAACGTCGTCCGCGAAACCGCCCGCCAGGACCTTCTCGACCTGGAACTCCGTGGACTGCTCCACCGCACGCGCCGCGGCCGGTCCCACGTCTGGGTCCCGGTGGATGATCTGACTGGCAGGCTCGACCAGCGCTGACGCCCAACTGCCAGCCGCCAACTGCCAGATTGGCAGTTACTGGCAGTTCACTGGCAGTTGGTGGCACGTCCCCAACCGGACGCGCCGTCGCTACAGCAGGTCCGGGTCGAAGGTGGCCGCCGCGATGCTCTGCACGTACGGCCCCTCCGAGCCGTCCCGGTTGCCGGTCGGATTGAGGGAGTACACGAGCACCCGGCGCAGGTCACGCGTGGCGAAGACGGCCTGGGTGTAGCCGGGGACGCTGCCGCTCTTTCCCCACACGGTCACCTCGTTCGGCAGCGTGGTCCTGGTCAGGCCCATGCTGAAGCAGGCCATCCCGGCGTCCGGGCCGATCGCACAGTTGCTGCCGCCACCGGTGTACGGCACCGGCGGAACGGTGAACATCTGCGCGAGTTGCGCGGGTGGCAACAGGTGCCCGCGGTACAGCGCGCGGATCAGTCGGGTGAGATCGGCGGTACTGGAGATCATCCCGCCCTCGGCCCAGCTGTACGGGCTCTGCTCGGTCACGTCGTACAACGTGCCGTTCACCGCTACGTACGCGTGCGCGTGTGGCCCGAGAATCCGCGGGTCGTTGCCCCGGGGCTGGTACGTCTGGCGCAGCCCCAACGGGCGGGCGACCCGGTCCCGCACCTCGTCGGCGTACGAGTGGCCGGTGGCCTTCTCGATGAGCAGCCCGGCGATGAAGTAGTTGACGCCGTTGTACCGCTGCTCGGTACCCGGAGTGAACTGCATCGGTTGCGTGGTCGCCGAGGCCACCACCTGCCGCGGCGTCCAGCCGTCGAACCGGTGCGCCACGAACCAGGCCGGATCGCCGGCTTGCGGAGTCTCGTTCGAGTACGGCAGGCCGCTCGTGTGGTTGAGCAGTTGCCCGACCATGACCGCTGGATAGTGCCGTGGCAGCAGGCCGGGGAGGTAGTGCTGCACGGATCGGCGCAGGTCGAGCCGGTGTTCGGCGACGAGTTGCAGCACGACCGTCGCGGTGAAGACCTTGGTGATGCTGCCGATGCGGAACGCGCCGTCCGGGCGTACCGGCGCGCCGGTGTGGATGTCGGAGACCCCGGAGGTACCGGACCAGCGCCCGGCCGGTCCGCCGACGGTGACGATCGCGCCGGTCATCGTGTCGTTCGGCAGCCCGGCGATGGCGCCGGCGAGCAGGTCCGGGTCGAGCGGCGGCAGTTCCGGCCGGCTCGCCGGCGCGGCAGCGCTCGTCGGGTCCGCGAGCGCCGGCGTGACCGCTCCGGCGGTCACCGCCACCAGCGTCAGGCCGGCCGCGATCGTGGTGGCGAGGTGGACACGGTTGACACGCATCAGTCCTGCTTCCGGGTGGACGGGAAGGTCGTCTCCAACCCTCGTCCGGTCCGGCAGCACCGTCATCGTGGCTACGCCCTGAGGTAACCCGGAGATCCACCCCTTCCGGGTACGGCGGCAGCCACGCGCCGACGCGGATCGTCGCGGTAGCCACCGCCCGGCGTACGGCGGAGTTGACGCAGCGGGAGCTCGACGTCGCCCGCCACCGGCACGGCTCCCTCACCGCGGGGAGCCACCCTCGGCAACTTCGCGCGGCGCCTCGTCCCAGACGGCCGCTGCTGCCGGACGTACGCGAGTTCGGCATCGGCGCCAGCCTCCGGAAGGTGCGCGGCCGCCAGCGTGAGGGTTTCGACGACCAGCTCGTCCGCGATCCGTACCGCCTCGGCAGGTGGCGTGGTCAGCAACGCGTCCAGTCGGTCGGCCAGCTCCGGTGGGGACGGCCCTGTTTGTCCTTGTAGTCCGGGGTATCCCGCAGTGGCCGGACTGTCCCTACCGTCCTGACCAGGTACGGCGCGGCCGGCTGATCGACATTGATCGGAAGGTGTGACAGCACCTCGCCCGCCTCGACACGGTGGTCCGGACACCAGGCAGTCAAGCGTCGCCCACACCGAGGTTCGCCAACGCGAGTGCCGCGAGCTTCGCCAACAGCGAGCTTCGTCAGCAGCGAGCTTCGTCAGCAGCGAGCTTCGTCAGCAGCGAGCTTCGTCAGCAGCGGGCTGGGCCTGGGGTCGACGAGCTGGATACCGGTACCTGAGCCACGCCATCAACCGATTCGAGATAGCCGCAACAACCGAAGGAGATTCCGATGCGAAAGACCGCACTCCTCGCAGCAGGCCTGCTGAGCGCGATCATCATGGTTGGCTTCGCGCCGGCCGCGAGCGCGTCCACCGCGACCGCGTCCACCGCGAATGTGTCCACCGCGGCAGCCGACAGCGCCTCCGTGCTGGTCAGCGACGCTCCCCCGTCCGCCGAGGTACCCCGGCCGGACTGCAAGAGCGTCCTGTACACCAACGCGCACAAGCTGACCTGCCGCGGCAGCGCGCCGGGCAACCAGTTCCGGGCGCTCGTCAAGTGCAGCAACGGCAACTGGTACGCCGGCCCGTGGCGTCGCCAGACCTCGGACTTCAGCACGACGTCGACCGCGGTCTGCCCCGGCTCCACCCACCGGACCGACCAGGGCGGGGAATTCCGCACCGTCTGACGATCAGCTGACGTCCATCTAGGACTGTCATCGAGGGCGCCTGGCTCGGTACGGAGTCAGGCGCCCCTCGAACGTCCCGGTAGTGCAGCGCTGGCATGCCGGCTCGGCCGGACACGGCCTCAGGGCGGACCGGCGAATCGCCCCGGCGGCTCCGTTGTCCAGCCGGGGCGATCCACGTTTCAGCGCCCTACCCCTGGACCCGATGCGGCCGCTCGACGCGGTGGACGAGCACGATCGCGATCACGAGCAGCGCGCCGCAGGTCATCAGCGCGATAGGCAGGTGCGCGATCCCGGCGACTCCGGCCATGGCGAGCCCGCAGGCGATCGCACCGAGGTACTCGGCCTGGGCGAGGAATGAGTGCACGGTGGCCCGCACGTCGCTGCTGGTCTGCCGGTTGACCCAGATCGTGCCGAAGGTACGGGTCAGCGACAGCGCGCCGGCGGCCAGCACGATCGCCACGCTGCCACTGAGGTGCTCGGGCGCGACCGCGAGGCCGACGACTCCGACCGCGCCCACCGCGCAGGCGATGAGGTAGCCGAGCCGGACCGTGCGTACACCTTCGATGTGTGGCTGCGTGATCCGCAGCGCGAGCGCACCCAGGAGAAAGATCAGTACGCCCAGGCCGGTCAGCCACACGACCGGATCGGTGCCGAGCCCGAGGTCGAGCAGCCGCAGCGGGTACACCCGGCCAAAGGTTCCGGTGACGCCGTTGACCAGGAACGTCACCGCGAACATGACGAGGATGACGCGGCTGGCCCGGACCAGCGCCAGTCCACGCACCAGGATCGACCAGGACGCTGACCACCTGCGGCTGGTGGCCGGTACGAAGTGCCGCTCCCGGAACCGGATCACGACGTACAGGCCGAGCAGCAGCATGGCGGTTCCGGCGAGCACCATCGCGGTATCGCGTTGGGTGAGCCAGGCCAATCCGCCGATGGCCACCATCCCGGCGACCGCGCCGGTCGACTGGGCCCGTCCCGCGCGCATCAGTGCCTGCGAGGTACGCGCGGGATCGTCGAGCTCGTCGCTGATCCACGCGACGTCGGCACCGCTCGCGAACGTCCACGACAAGCCCCACAGAACCTGCGTGGCCACCAGGAGCCCGAATCCGGTGACCAGTCCGGTGGCGATCATCGCGGCGCCCATCAGTACGTGCGAGACGACCAGCGACCATTTCCGGCTCAGGGTGTCCGCGATGACGCCGGCCGGTACCTCGAACAGCAGCGCGATCGTTCCCTGGGCGACACCGATCAGTACCAGTTGAGCCGCGGACAGGTGCGCGTCGACCACCAGGTAGACGCTGGTGACCAGCCACCAGCCCCGGTGTAGCAATGCCCGACACCAGACCCACCTGACAAATACCGTGTCGAGCTCCGGCCCACCGCTCAAAATACGTATCCTCTTTGCTCCGTACGAGGTATTCGTGCCAGGGTGGCGGGATGTGCCTGGCGCGGATTCTCAGTTTTGTCGCTGTCATTGTCCTGTCGATCCGAGCCGGTCACCTGAATGTCGAAGGGCATCCGCAGACTGGTACGAGCGTCGCCCTCGGGATCGCGATCGTGATTCTGAACCTGTTCCTGGCGCCCTCCTTCCGGCCCAAGCAGCCTCCGGCCGCGGCCACCGAGCAGAGCGGCCCGTCAGTCGAGGGGCCTTCAGTTGAGGGGCCTTCGGTTGAGGGGCACGACGAGAGCTTCCAGCTCGACTACAACCGCGGCGCGTTCCAGCTGAACGCCGAAGTGGACGGTGTCCTGCTGGCCCATGACGAACCCGACGCGCTGCGCCCCGGCCCGGCAACGCCGTCCGCGCCGTCCGGGTGGCGTCCACTCGGGTCGGCCATGGTCGCCATCACCTGGCTCGCGCGCTCAGCACTGGCCGGATACGTCGCGTACTACGTGTCCCAGGAACTCGACCGCGGCTTCAACCTCGCGCTGCTGCAGTTCTCCATCGCGGCCCAGGTACTCATATTGCTGCGGCGGGCCGGGCATCAGCTAGCCGGTTTCCGGCTCGACTGGTCCGGTTACCGGGGCTGGGGACTGCTCGGCAAGGTGCTGATCGCCGCGGCCACCGCGCTGGTGGCCGGGTACGTATTCGTGGCCGCCAGGGTGGTGGGTGCGGTGGGAACCGCGGTACCCCGTTTCGTCTATCGGACGCTGGACGGGATGTGGCACCTGCCGTGGCTCAACGTCCCGATCGTGGTCGTGGTGTGCGTCATCCTGGGCGCGGTCGTGCTGGCGCTGTTCGTCTGGATGGTCAGTTCACTCGGCCCGGACAGCGCGATCGTCGAGTTGTTGGACAAGCTCGGAATCGTCGAACGCAAGACGGGAAGCTCGGCTGATATGGAGCTGTTCCACAACTCCACGATGCACGACCTGAACCAACCGCCCACATTCCACTAGCCGCGCCGGCCGCACAGGCACCGGCCGCACAAGGCACCGGCCGCACAAAGCGCCGGCCGCACAAGGCACCGGCCGCACAGGCACCGGCCGCACAAAGCGCCGGCCGCACAAGGCACCGGCCGCACAGGCACCGGCCGCACAGGCACCGGCCGCACAGGCGCCGGCCGCACAGGCGCCGGCCGCACAGGCACCGGCGAGTGGAGCGATCCGCGGGTCGGCGGCACCGATCATCCGTGCGGCCGGCACCATGGGGGCGTGAGTAACCCCGATCCGGGATCGTTGCGGGACGGCGCCGAGGCGACGCTGCGTGCGCTGGCCGGACCCGAGGCGGTGCTGCGTACCGACCAGTGGTCCGCGATAGCCGCGCTGGCGGCCGAGCGCCGCCGGGTCGTGGTGGTGCAGCGCACCGGTTGGGGCAAGTCCGCGGTCTACTGGGTCGCGACCGCGCTGCGCCGGGCCGAGGGCGCCGGGCCGACTCTGGTCGTATCCCCGCTGCTCGCGCTCATGCGCGACCAGGTCGCCGCGGCCGAACGAGCCGGCCTGCGCGCGGTCACGATCAACTCCGCCAACATCGAGGACTGGCCGGCGATCGAGGCCCGGCTGGACGCCGACGACGTCGACGTACTGCTGATCTCCCCGGAGCGGCTCAACTCGGCCGGCTTCCGCGCACGGGTGCTGCCGAATCTCGCGCCCCGGCTCGGCCTGCTCGTCGTCGACGAGGCGCATTGCATCTCCGACTGGGGGCACGACTTCCGGCCGGACTACCGGCGGATCGCGGCGGTACTCGCCGGGCTGCCGGAGGGAACTCCGGTGCTCGCCACGACCGCCACCGCGAACGGTCGGGTGGTCGCCGACATCGCCACCCAACTCGGCGAGGACACCCTCACCCTGCGCGGGCCACTGGATCGGGAAGGCCTCGAACTCGCGGTCGTCCCCACCCCCGACGTGCCCACCGCCTACGCCTGGATCGCCGCCGCGCTCACCAAGGCTGAGGGCACCGGCATCGTGTACACGCTGACGGTTGCCGAAACGACCCGGCTGGCCGACTTCCTCAGCGCGCAGGGACTCAAGGTCGCGGCGTACTCGTCGGCCACCGAGCCGGAGCAGCGCGAATCGCTGGAACGCGCGCTGCTCGCCGGTGAGCTGACCGCGCTGGTCGCCACGTCCAGTCTCGGCATGGGGTACGACCATCCGCGGCTGGCGTTCGTCATCCACCTGGGCGCGCCGGCTTCCCCGATCGCGTACTACCAGCAGGTCGGTCGGGCCGGGCGGGCACTGCCGCGGGCGATCGGGGTCATGCTGCCCACCGCCGCGGACGAGAAGATCTGGGCGTACTTCGATGCCCAGGCGATGCCGTCGGAGCAGGTCGTACAGCGGGTGCTGGACACCCTCGCCCGAAACGGGGCGATGAGCCTGCCCCGGCTCGAGGTGGAGGCCGGACTGCGCCGCGGTCGGCTCGAAGCGCTGCTCAAGGTGCTCGACGTGGACGGGGCGGTGGAGCGGCGCGACGGTGGCTGGGCCACCACCGGCAACGGCTGGGTGTACGACCACCGGCGGTACGCCGACATCGCCGCCGCCCGCCGCGCCGAGCAGGACACCATTCGCGCGTACCGCAGCGGAGGCACTTGTCTCCTCGCCATGCTGCGCGGCGCTCTGGACGATCCCGAGACACCGGACTGTGGCCGCTGCTCGGTCTGTACCGGCACGCTCCCCGAGCCCGGCGCCTCCCCGGACCCGGCTCTCGTCGCCGCCGCGCTGGCCCATCTACGCGGGCAGACCGTGGCCATCGAGCCGCGCAAGATGTGGCCGTCCGGCGCACCCCGCCGCGGCAAGATCGCGCTCGACGCGCGGGCCGAACCCGGTCGGGCACTCGCGCTGGCCGAAGACCCCGCCTGGGGTACCGCGGTGACCGCCGCTCTCGCGTCCGCCGAGGCCAGCGCCGAGGTCTTCGACGGTCTGGTCGCCACGCTCGCCCGCTGGGGCTGGCCGGCCGGCCGCCCGACCTGGGTCACCTGGGTGCCGTCCCGCCGGCGCGATCCGCTGCTCCGTGACCTGGCCGGACGGCTCGCCACCCTCGGCCGGATGCAGCTGGTCGAGGCGGTCACGGTCGGCTCCGGCCCGGCACAGGACGCCACCGGCACCAACGTCGCCGCGGCCACCAACGCGCTGACCCGGCTCGCGGTTCCCGATCCGGTACCGGCCGGCCCGGTGCTGCTGCTGGACGACACCACCCGTACCGGCTGGACCCTCACGGTCGCGGCGGCACTGCTGCGCGAGGCCGGCGCCGGACCGGTGTACCCGCTGGTGCTGCACAAGGTGTTCTGAGCGCGCGCGTCAGCGGTACGAGCGGCCGCGACGGCCGACCTTCACGACGATGGCGAACACCAGGAACAGCGCGAAACTGGCCAGCAGGTACAGCCGACCGGCACCGAACAGGAACCCGAGGCCGTGCGTGGAGTTCCTGGACAGGATGCCGACGCTGCCTCCGTCATCGAGGGCGTCCGCGATCGCGTCCAGCCCCACCGCCAGCCCGCCGGCCAGGTTCCCCTGCTCGAACCGCGGCCCGACCTGGGTGTTCACGATCTGCGGCCAGGCTCCGTCCAGCTCGTCTTCGAACGACGCGCCGTAGTACAGCGCGGTCCGCTTGTCCGCGACCGAGACGGCGCACACGATCAACCGCGGCATCCGGGTGGTGCCGAGGCGCCAGCCGAGGCACCCTTCCTCGTCCAGCCGCTCCTGCTTGTCCAGCTCCACCGGTCGACGACCCCCGTACACCCGTACCCGCACGAAGGCACCGTGTGCCGTGACCCGTTCGGTGGCGGCGGCGACGGTCGCGGCGCCGGTCGCACCGAGTGCGCCTGACGGGTCGTACACCGTGGAACCACATCCCCCGGGCGGCGGCTGCCGGCCCGGCGTCGCTCTGGCCGGCGGCGCCGATCGAACCACCGGGCGACCCGATCCCGCGGTCGCGGGCTGTGCCGCTCCGGCTACTCCTACGGCTGCTCCGAGCAGCACGGCACCTGCGACGATGCCTCGGATCAGTCGACTCACGGAGCAGACCGTAGTGCCGTCCTCGGCCCTTCGCCTGCCCGCTTTGCCCGCGATCGTCGGCAGGTACTAGTGCCATCGTTCGATTGAGCGTTGTACTACGCACGACGTGTGATCGGTGACAGCACGCGGCGACACCGGGTCACCGCGGTACCACCAGGAGGCGCGTCATGCGCGTGATTCCACTGCTGACCGCGGCGGCCCTCGTGTCGGGGATCGTCTCGTTCGCCGCCAGCCCGGCCGTGGCCAAGGACGGCGACGTACGGGTCGCCGGCACCTGCTCGGCCGCCGTCCAGTCGAAGCTGAAGGCCGGCGCGCGGGACGGCGGCATCGAGGCCGAGTTCGAGGTCGACTCGAACCGGAACGGCCAGACGTGGACGTGGTCCTTCACCGACAACGGGGTGAAGGTCGCGTCCGGTACGGCCAGGACCGGCGGGCGATCCGGCTCGTTCGAGGTGCAGCGGAAGATCCCGAACCGCGCCGGCGCGGACCGGATCGTGGCGCGGGGGGCCAACGCCGCGACCGGCAAGACCTGCACCGCCGCCCTGACCATCTGAGGCAACCCGCGGGGCCAGCGCCGTTCACCCGGTGCTGGTCCCGCCGGCTATGAAACCCACAACCGGGATGGTGTACGTGAGGAGCACGCCGTCCCGCTGCGGGATCGTCCCCGGCCAGTCGCGGGCGACCCGGGCGACCAGCCGGCGGTTCTCGGCCAGGATGTTCAGCCGCACGGACCCGGCCCCAGCCCGGATAGCGTCACCCGTTACCAGCGACAACAGTCGGGTACCGAGCCCCCGGTCCTGCCAGTCGTCCGCGACCACGACGCCCAGTTCCGCGACCGGTAGCTCGTCCGCCGGGTAGCCCGTCGAGTGCGGTTCGAAGGCCCAGCAGCCGTGCGCCACCACGACGTCACCGGCCAGTCCGAGCCACGCCCCGCGATCGTCAGCTGCCTGGACGAGCTGGGTGAGCACCCGCGGTAGCGGCACCCGCCGGCCACCCATGAACCTGCGGTACGCCGACTGCGGCGACAGGTCGGTCAGCATCGCCGCCAGCCCGACCGCGTCGGTGGCGTCGGCCCGTCGCAGCCGGTACACAATGCCGGTTTCCGCTGGTCCACGCCCCGCGCGGTGCTCGCGTTCCGCCGTGGCGGGCTCGGCGTGAGTCTCCCGTTCCGCGGTGGCGACCCGCCCGGCGACCCCCCGTTCCGGCTCGATGGCCGGATTGGTGACGACCTGGGTCTGGCTCATGGACGCAGCCTGCGCCGCCGTTGCTGGGTCTGTCAAGTAGACCTAGGATGATGTCGTGGATGCCACTGTTCAGCAGTCGCCCGCTCACCAGCCGACCGACCAGCAACCGGCCGCGCCACAGCCGGCCGACCAGCAACCGCCCGCGCAGCCGTCGGCGCCTCGGCAGCCGCCGGCCCTGGCCTGGTCGACCGACAACTGCTCCATCGGCCGGACGCTCGACATCGTCGGCGAGAAGTGGACGTTCCTCGTCCTGCGGGAGCTGTTCCAGGGGATCCGGCGGTTCGACGATCTCCGGGTCCGGACCGCGATCCCCCGTCAGGTCCTCAGCGACCGGCTACGCACCCTGGTCGAGCGTGGACTGGTACGCCGCGAGCCCTACCGCGACCCCGGGCACCGGCAGCGCCACGAGTACCGGCTCACCGACAAGGGACTGGAGCTGTACCCGCTGCTGCTCGCCCTGCTGGCCTGGGGCGACACGCATCTGCCCAGTCCCGGCGGCCCGGCGATGATCCTGGAGCACCGCGACTGCGGCGAGCCGGTACACCTGGAAATGCGCTGTGCCGGCGGGCACCTGCTCGCGCCACGCGAGATCGGTGGCCGACCCGGACCCGGCGCCCGCAAGCGCACCCTCTGACCGACGGGCGGTCGGCGACCACGTCGCGCGAGCACCACGGACGAATCCAATCCGCCCTGCGCGCTTGACCCTGACGCTGCGTCAACCCTCCATGCTGGCTGCCATGAGCATGACGCCGACAACCGATCAGGTTGAGCAGGCCGCGATACACGTGCGTGGCCTGGAGAAGTCGTACCAGCAGCTGAAGGTGCTGCGCGGAGTGGACCTCGAGGTGGCGCGGGGCAGCATCTTCGCCCTGCTCGGCTCGAACGGGGCGGGCAAGACCACCGTGGTGAAGATCCTGTCCACGCTGCTCAAGGCCGACGCCGGTACTGCCCGGGTCAACGGTTTCGAGGTCGCGACCCAGGCCGATGACGTACGCGAGTCCATCAGTCTCACCGGGCAGTTCGCGGCGGTCGACGAGATCCTCACCGGGCGGGAGAACCTCGTCCTGGTCGCCAGGCTCAGGCGCCTCAAGGACCCGGGCGCGATCGCGGACGACCTGCTGAGGCGCTTCTCGCTGACCGAAGCGGGCGCTCGGCGGGTGCGGACGTACTCCGGTGGCATGCGCCGCCGGCTGGACATCGCGATGAGTCTCATCGGGAATCCGCCGGTCATCTTCCTCGACGAGCCGACGACCGGGCTGGACCCGGAGGCGCGCATCGAGGTGTGGCAGGCCGTCAAGGAGCTCGCCGCGGGCGGCACGACCGTGCTGCTCACCACGCAGTACCTGGACGAGGCGGAGCAGCTGGCCGACCGGATCGCGATCCTCCACGAGGGTCGGATCATCGTCGACGGCACCCTGGCCGAGCTCAAACAGCTACTGCCACCCGCCGAGGTCGAGTACGTCGAGAAGCAGCCCACCCTCGAAGACGTCTTCTTCGCGGTCGTCGGCGCCGGAACGGAGAAGGAACAGCGATGAACAAGCACTTCCTCGGCAACACCGCCGTACTCCTGGGCCGTTCGCTGCGCCATATCGCGCGCAGCCCGGACACCATCATCACGACCGCGATCACACCGATCGCCATCATGCTGCTGTTCGTCTACGTGTTCGGCGGCGCGATCGACACCGGGAAAGTCTCGTACGTGAAATACATGCTTCCCGGTATTCTGCTCATCACGATCGCTTCGGGCATCTCGTACACCGCATACCGGCTCTTCATGGACCTGCAGGGCGGGATCTTCGAACGGTTCCAGTCGATGCCGATCGCCCGATCGTCCGTGCTGTGGGCGCACGTACTGACCTCGCTGGTCGCCAACGTGATCTCGCTGGTGGTCGTCGTCGGCATCGCCCTCCTCATGGGCTTCCGCTCGGGCGCGGACGTGCTGGCCTGGCTCGCGGTCGCCGGCATTCTGGTCCTGTTCACGCTGGCGCTGACCTGGATTGCCGTGATCCCCGGCCTCACCGCGAAGTCCGTGGACGGGGTGGGCGCGTTCTCCTACCCGCTCGTGTTCCTGCCGTTCATCAGCTCGGCCTTCGTACCCACCGACACCATGCCCGGCCCGGTACGCGCCTTCGCCGAGCACCAGCCGGTGACCTCCATCGTCAACGCGATCCGGGACCTGTTCGTCGAGCAGCCGGTCGGTACCGACCTCTGGACCGCCCTCGCCTGGTGCGTCGGCATCCTCGCCGTTGCCTACCTGCTCGCCCACCTCACCTACCGTCGCAGGATCTCCTGAGCCGGCTCGACAGGGTCCGGGCAGGTTGAGGGCAGGATCAGAGCATGCTGACGATCGGTCAACTGGCGGCGTACGCCGGCGTCACGGTGCGGGCGGTGCGGCACTATCACCAGATCGGACTACTGCCCGAGCCGGAACGGGATGCTTCCGGCTACCGGCGGTACGGCGCGACGGCAGTCGTGTCCCTCATCAAGATCCGCACCCTCGCCGACGCCGGCGTGCCGCTGTCCCGGATCGCCCAGATGCTCGGAGCCGACGCGTCGAGCTTCGCCGAAGCGGTCCAACGAATCGACAGCCACCTGTGCGGCAAGATCGAACAGCTGGAGACCAGCCGCAAGCAGATCGCGCAGCTCGCCGCCGGGGACAGCCTGGCGCTCCCACCAGAGGTGAGCTCCTATCTCGATCGGCTCCGGGAGATCGGGGCGTCAGAACGGATCGTGGAGGGTGAGCGGGACGGGTGGATCCTGGTCGCGGCTCGCTGGCCCGATCAGGTCCGCGAGTGGATGCCCGGGAAACTCGCGCAGCTCGACGACCCGCAAGTCGTTCGGCTCTACCGGGTCCTGTCGGAGATCTTCGACAGCGACGCAGGCGACGACCCGCGCCTGGAGGAAGCCGCCGACATCATGGCCGGCCTGGCCGAACAGGCGTACGCCTCCGGCGAGACCGACCTCAGCGAGCTGGCGCACGACGATCTACCGTTCGACCTCCTGGACGCGTTCGCCGTCGAGTCCGACCCGCGGGCCGAGCGGCTGCAGGAGCTGGTGCGCGAGCGCGGCTGGGCCGGTTGGAACCGGCTGGAGCGGCTGGCGGAACGGCCCGACTAACCTGTCCTACTGCCCTGACCGCGTACGACCCCTGACCGCCTACGACCCCTGACCGCCTATGGGCACTGGGACCGCACGCCATGCCTGGCGCTACTCATCTAGGGTTGTCGGCGCTCGTCGGTCCTGGCGAAGCAACGACCGGTAGCGGAGGTTCGGCAGTGGAGCGGCCGCGATGATGCGAGCGCGATATCTGCTACTGATCGTGGGTGCGGCAGTCCTCGCGGTCGCCGGTGTGGTGGTCGTACATTCGGCCTACGGAAAGACCCGCGGATCAAGCGCGCCGGATGCATCGGCATCCCCTTCTTCGGTACCGGAATCCCCGCCGGCGTCATCGCCACCGGCGCAAGTCAGCTATGTCTTTCCGGTGCGTGGCACTGTCTCGTACGCCCGGATCCACCACGGCTATTCCGCGACCGACATCATGGCGCCCTGCGGTGCTTCGATGGTGGCCGTGACCAGCGGCGTTGTACTCGAGGTCACCGGTGTCGACCGGTACGACCCGAAAGTCAACGCTGGTGCCACCCGCGGTGGCCTGAGCGTTTCCATCCTCGGCGACGACGGCGTGCGCTATTACGGCTCACACTTCAGCACCATTCGTCGAACCCTGACCGCTGGTACTCGCGTGACCGCCGGCGAACCGATCGCCATTGTCGGGAGAACAGGCGACGCCAGCGCCTGTCACGTACACTTCGGCATCTCGCCGCCGTGTCGACGTACCGGCGACTGGTGGAACCGGCGCGGAGTCGTCTGGCCGTGGCCCTATCTCGACTCCTGGCGGGTGCACGGTAAGCGTTCTCCAGCGGCCGAGATCACCGGCCTGAAACCGAGTCGCGCCTGCCCGTCGCGGCCTTTGGTCGAGCCGTAGCCGGCGAGGTCGCGCGTACATCCCGGACTCGCGTACGTCCCGGAACGTAGTCCGGGGCACGCCACCGCCGGCCGCTGCGCCCGGTGCCGTATCCCCGAAGCCGTCCGCTGGCCGATGGCTGCCGGCGCTTTCGACGACACCATCGGAGTACCGGCGCAAACGGCGCCCGGCTACGAGGAGTCGAGATGTTGACGCAGTTCGGAAGCTACGCGGCGGTCGCCTACAACCACCCGGCCTGGAGTCACGGTCACGGGCCGTGGACCGGAGGACCCGGGTGGTGGCTCGTGTTTCCGGTGCTGTTCTGGGCGCTGGTGCTCTCCACCGTCGGGTACCTGCTGTACCGCAGGTCGCCGGCGGTAGCGGCGCGGTCGTCGGCGGAGCGGGTGCTGGCCGAGCGGTTCGCACGCGGCGAGATCGACGCGGCGGAACTGCAGGAGCGCCGGACCGTCCTGCGGAGCAAGCCGGGCCGGTAGCGGCAACCCCCGGGCGGGGGTACCGGGCAACTCCGGTACCCCCCTCTCTCGCAGTGAAGATCGACCAGAGCTCGCCATTGCCGAGGTAACTCTGAATATGTAGAGTTAGTGTATGGCCCGTACCCGACGCCCTTCCGCCCAGACCACCGCAGTGGTGCTCGCGCTGGCTGAGACGCCGGCCGACTGGCGGTACGGCTACCAGCTGTGCCAGCAGCTCGAGATCAAGCCCGGCTCGCTGTATCCGATCCTGATGCGCCTCGCCGATCGTGGCCTGCTGGAAACCACCTGGGACAACGACGTCCCCGCCGGCCGACCACCGCGCCATCTGTACCGGCTGACCGGCTCGGGGCGGGCACTGGCCACCGAACTCGCCACCGCCACCACTGCCACCGCCAACACCGCCACCGCCACCACGGCCACTCGACGGCCCGGTCTGACCGAGCGGTGGCAGGGCGCATGAGCTGGCCCCGGCGGAAGCTCGCCACCGTCGTCACGTGGGTCGTCGTGGCCGCGTGGGTGCTGTTCTACGCGATCGCTCTGGCGACCGGCGGTCACCGACCTGTGCCGGTGACCGCCGTCGCGCAACTGGTCGTCCCGCCGCTGCTGTGGGTGGCGCTGCTGCAGCTCGGTTCGGCCAGCCACCTCGCCGCACGGTTCGTGTGGCGCCACTGGCGGTCCGCGGCCGGATCACCCAGGTCCGCGACGGGATTGCGCAGGTCCGCGGCCCGATCATCCAGGTCCGCGACGGGATTGCGCAGGTCCGCAGCCGGATCACCCACGTCCGCGACGGACCGGCCGGCGCGGATGCTCGCGGCCGCGGTGGCGGCGCTCCCCGAACACCGGCGCGAATGGGGTACGGCGATGCTCGCCGAGCTGGCCGAGATCCGGGGACGCTCGGCCCGCTGGCAATTCGCACTGAGCTGCGCCCGGGCCACGCTGTGGCTACCGCCGGCGGGCGGTTGGCCGGTGCTCGCGGTCACCGTGGTGGTGGTGGGCGCGGTCGCGGCCGTCGGGACCACGGTCGGCTCGGCGGTACCCGGGCTGACTGTGTTCGCGATGACCTTCACCGGACTGGTCGGCGCGATGCTGATCGTGGCCGTCGCGCGGTCGCGCCCGCTGACACTGCCCGTATCAGCACCGACCATCCTGGTTACCGGTGCCGTGGCCGCGTCGATCGCCGCAACCGCGGTCTTCCTGCGCCGGGAACCGGCCGCGGCACAGCACCTGTCACCACCGGCGGCGGTGTATCTCGGCGTCGTACTGGCCGGCTGCCTGTGGATAGCCGTGGCACCCCCACGGTGGCTCGCCGCGCGAGCCCCACACCTGAGCGCCGCCGGCGCGGTCCTGTTCACGACCTGGTTCCTGCTGTCGAACCGGCTCGACGAGACCGATCCTCCGGTCGCGCTGCTGCCCGTGCTCGGACTGGTGCTGGTGGGCGTACCGGCCGCCGCCTTCTTCGTACCGGCGTACGCGGCGGGGAGAGCCGGCCGATCGCTCCGCTCGGGAGTACAGGCCGCGGTCTGGACCGTGACCGCCGCCATGCCGCTCAGCTACGCCCTCTGGCTGCCCGAGGCGCTGCGCAGCCACGCGATCGACGGCCGGACCCTCGACGGCGAACTGGTAGCCCCGGTCGGAGTGAACCTGCCCGAGGCCATGATCTTCTGCCTGGGCATCTTTCCGGTACTCGGCTTCACGGTCGGGGTGGTCGGCGCCGTCATCGGCGCCCGTCGCAACCTTCTGCCCGCGCCCGCGGTCGGTGACGGGAAAACGTAGCCGAACCCTCGACGCGCGTCGGTTGGTACGGCCGCCTTCACCTGCTTGCAGGCCAACCACTGGTCGCACGGCGGCAGCAGCCGCATCGACTTCTTCTTCGCGAAGACGTACGCCATCTACAACCAGGTCACGGTCGACCACGGCCTCGCGTACCAGTCGTCCGGCAGTCCGAGCGGCTGGCCGGCCCGGTACTCCGACCATCGCGGCCAGGACGCGGAGTTGCGCTACTACTAGACCCCGAGTAGACCCCGAGGCGTCAGCGGGACTGGGGCAGGGTGGCCTTGCCGCGGCGGGGACCGCGGGCCGACGGCGGAGGTACGACCGGCCCGATGTCACCATCCGGCGCCTCGTCCAGGTCCACGATCACCGGTGCGTGGTCACTCGGCCCGGTGCCCTTCCGGGCGTGCCGGTCGACCCACGCCGCGCGCACCCGGCCGGCGACCGATGCCGTGGCGAGCACCAGGTCGATGCGCATGCCGAGGTCCTGGTGGAACATGCCGGCCCGGTAGTCCCAGTAGGTGAAGACCCGCTCGCTCGGCCAGCGGTCCCGTACCACGTCGTGCAGGCCGACCGACATCAGCTCGGCCAGTGCCGCCCGCTCCGGCGGCGTGACATGGGTCTGACCGACGTACGCGGCCGGATCGAACACATCCGCGTCGGCCGGCGCGATGTTCATGTCGCCGCAGACGATCGCGGCCTCCGGCCCGGCGCCGGACACCTCGCGCAGCGCGGCCAGCCAGGCCAGCTTGTACTGGTAGTGGTCGGAGTCCGGCTCCCGCCCGTTCGGGACGTACACCGAATGGATTCTGATCCCACCGCAGGTCGCGGCCACCGCCCGAGCCTCCGGATGGGGGAAGCCGGGCGCTCCCGCCACGCCGGTCACCACGTCGTCGAGCCCGACGCGGGACAGGATTGCCACCCCGTTCCAGCGGCCCTCACCGTGGTGGGCGACCGCGTACCCGCGGCCGGCCAGCTCGTCACCGAGCAGGGCGGTGAACGCCTCGTCGGTGAGCTTGGTTTCCTGCAGGCAGAGCACGTCCGGTCGCCGCTGTTCCAGCCACGGGAGCAGCCGCGGCACCCGCTGCTTCACCGAGTTCACGTTCCAGGTCACCACCCGCATCCGACCACGCTAGTCCGGTACCGGGTGACCTGGACGTCGGCGGCCGGACTGTGGCCGATCGGCCAGGACCGTGGCTATCGGTCGGCAGTGACCGTCGCCTCGACCGCTGCCTTGTCCAGGCCGAGCCCGGCCAGCACCCCGGTGCCGTCCTCCAACTCCAGCAGGGCCAACAGGATGTGCTCGGTACCGATCTCGGAATCGCCCAGCCGCAGCGCCTCCCGGAACGTCAGCTCGAGCGCCTTCTTGGCACCCGGGTCGAACGGAGTCAGCGCGGGTAGGTCCGCGGCCGGCTCGGGCAGGGTCGCGGTTGCCTCCTGCCGTACCCGGTCCAGCGACAGGCCGTGCGCGGCGAGGACCCGCGCGGCCGCGCTGTCCGGCTGGCTGAGCAGCCCGAGTACCAGATGCGCGGAGGTGATCCGGTCGTTGCGGGCGTCGTGGGCCGCGTTCTGCGACGCGACCACGGCATGCCGGGCGTGATCGTTGAACCGGCTGAAGCCGCTGCTGGGATCGAGCTCGGACGGTTCGCCGGGACCCTTCGGCACGAACCGCTTCTGCGCCGCCTGCTTGGTCACCCCCATGCTCTGGCCGATATCGGTCCAGGACGCCCCCGACCGCCGGGCCTGGTCGCTTCGACCATTCCTGGCCCACGATCACCCGACACCTGCGCGTACTGGAAGACGCCGGCCTGGTACGCGTCGAGCTCCGCGGCCGGGAACGCGTCTATCGCATCAACGCTGACCCGCTCAGCGACGTTGCGGGCGCCTGGCTCGACCGGTTCACGAATCCATCCAACGGCCAGCGGTAGGCACCGGCTGCTCTGCAGGTGGACGCCCCGGCGGGTCATCCCGGCCGGGGCGTCACTTCAGCGATGGCGCGATCATTCCTCCGCGCCGGCACCGGCGATGAGGTCGATGTCGATGCGTGGGTGGCCGGCCGTGGCGAGGTTGACCACCCTCAGCGTGTGTGGGCCACCCAGAAGTAGGCCCTGCCAGACCACGCGGCGGTGCTGGGTGGCGTCGGAGTGGGTGTTCACCGTCGCCCTCTTCACCCCGTCGACGTAGACCGCGGCCGAGCCTCGGTTTGCCGCCTGCTCCATCACCAGCGCGACCGCGCCGCTGACCTGAACCGTGGCGCTGGCCCCGGCCGTGGTCGCGTAGTGCGTGGTACCGCCGCTGAAGCCGGTGAAGTGGCTGACACTCCAGGCACCCGCATAGGTGATCGCCGGGTCGGTGTCCTCATCGAACGCGACGCTGGTGCCGGCGATGCCGCTGGCCGAGGTCTTGCCCGCGCAGTCGGTCACCCGGACCACGAAACTGTGCGAGCCGCGGTCGTAGTCCATGGCGTTCTCCGAGTAGCTGTGGCCGCGGACACTGTTCCCGATGGTCGTGGTGACCGTCTCCGGCCCGAGGATGGGGTCCGGGTCGCCACCGAGCGTGTCGTAGCTCTGCTCGGTCAGCGTCTGCTTGCAGACCCGGTTCGGCGCGGACACTTTCCAGTTCACGACCATCGACGTCTGCCAGTACTCCAGGCCGAACTCGCCGTAGTAGGTCTCGACCGTGCTGCCGACGACGTACCGGCCGAGCGGCTCCAGCGTCACCGTCGGCCCGGCGCCGGCCGCGGCGGCAGGTGTGACCAGTCCGAACACCGATACCACCGCGGCGGCAACCGCCAGCAGGACCAGGCGTCCCGCTACCGAACGACGTGCCGTAGCTGGCTTGACGTACCGCTTGTCGACCGGAACCTCTGTCTGCGCCCTCATGCCGTCCCCCTCCGGGTCAGAATGATTACAGACAGAGATCATTCAAGAACGGAAGGTAACTGTCGAACAACGGACGGAGGCCGGTGATGGACCATGGTCGCCACCAACCTGGACATATCCGTCCACCTCGCCGGGGCGATCACCGCCGCTACGGTCAGGGCATGGTGGACGGAGTACCCACCGTTTACCGCAGTGGGCTCACCGATAGCGGCCGATGGCAGCGATTCTCGTTGCGGCCGGACGACATCGTCATCAGCCCACCGTCGAATGCGGCCGACAGCGTGGTCAGGTCGCGGCGGTGGGCCGTCCGCGGAACACTGCCTCCGCCACGACCAGGTCCTCCCACGCCATGCCGACACTCT
The DNA here is from genome assembly GCA_963742715.1 of uncultured Actinomycetota bacterium. Taxonomy (GTDB): domain Bacteria; phylum Actinomycetota; class Actinomycetes; order Mycobacteriales; family Micromonosporaceae; genus CAVUMR01. The sequence continues at coordinate 1,254,292 of CAVUMR010000001.1, forward strand.
TGAAGATCAGGGGCCGCCCCGGGTCGGGGAGGGTACGGCCGGTGACGAGCTCGCGCATCGGTACCAGCTCGTCCACTCGCACAGCCTTTTCCGCCAGGGCGAGGCACACGTCACCCGCCTCGCGGAGGGCCGTATCCACGTCCTCGACCACGACGGTGGCCCTGGCGCAGAGCGCGCCGGGAAGTTCCCGGGCCTCGGGTTCGTGGGAGCCGACCGCGATGACGACGGCGGTGTCGGCGATCAGCTCGGCATCGAACAACGGGGACCGGGCCGAGGTGGCGCACACGACGACCTCCGCCGTACGCAGGACGTCGCGCACCCGCGGGCTGTCGAGGGCGATCACCTCGGCGCCTTCGGCCGGTGTCACGCGGGCCGGCTCGCGGACCAGGTGGCTGATCCTGCCGAGCGGCCGGTGCGGTGCGAGTACCGCGGCCAGGGTGGCGATATGGCCGTGTGCCTGTGGCCCGGCCCCGAAGACCGCCAGCGCCACCGGACCGGTTCCGCCCGTCAGCCGGGCACGGACCGCTGCCACGGACACCGCGGGAGTACGCAGCGTCGTGAGCGCCGTTCCGTCCAGCAGGGCGACCGGGCTCAGGGATTCGGCGTCGAACAGCAGGTAGGAGCCGTGGATGCGGGGCAGCCCGCGAGCGGGGTTGCCCGGTGCCACGGTGGCGAGCTTGATGCCGACGTGGGCTCCGCCCCGGACGCCCTCGGACGGCATCAGCAGGAGCTCTCCCGAGCGCAGCGGCACGGCCTGCCGAGGAGGATCGGCGGCCGGGTCCAGCCCGGCGGTCAGCGCGGCGGTGATCGCCTCGACGGCGGCGGCCGGACCGCAGGCCGTACGGACGGCGGCGGCATCGAGTACCAGAGGCGCGCTCATCGGGGCACGAAGCCGGGTACGAGCGGGTCGGTGGAGTCACTCGTCGACACGCGCAACGAGATCACCGGCCCATTCTCACAGAGCCGACGGTACGGCGGTCCGGATCACGGCACCGACAGCCGAGCGGGTCGCCGTCTCCGGCTCGGTCAGGTCAGCAGTTCGACCAACGGGAAGCTGCGGTTCCGCCGGGGCGGGATGACGTAGTTCTGCCGGTGTGACGCCCGCATCCGCGCGTTGATGCCGATGTTCTCGTCCGACAGGTTGTACGGCGCGGCGCGGAAGTTCGTACCGTCCGGCATCACGCCGTCCATGGCGAGGCGGGCGCGATGGAACAGGTGATGTCCCGGTACGAACGCCACGAAGTGCATGCCCGGCTTGTTGGTCGGCCCGACTCCCCCTGGCGCCCAGGCGAACGGGTCGTCGAGGGTGTTGAAGTCCTCGCGCAACGGCACCGGGGTGCCCTGTACCCGCCGCCGGCCGTAGTTGTCGTAGGTGGTGGCGGCCAGCCGCGTCGCCTGCTGCAGCAGCGCGTTGTGCCCGAGCACCCCGCTGCCCGTGGCGTCCTGCCTGACCTGGGACATCGACGACAGCTGGGCCGGGCCGTTCGGCAGCGTGACCGTGTCCGGGTCGGCCGGTACGGCAGTCCGCGGCGAGAACATCCGCTTGACCCGTTCGGCGTAGGCCTGGGTGTCCATGCTGTTGTACCAGGTGTCGATGTCCAGGTAGAGGTGCGACAGGTGCATCGCGGTACCGGCCGCGAAGTAGCCGTTGGGCCACTGGTCGGTGACCCCGCGGAGGGTCTCGAAGCTGGGAATGTTGTCCGGCCCCAGCGCCTGCGTCTGCGTACTGGTGAACCCCATCATCAGCTGCGAGTCCGCCGGGATCCGATCCGCACCGGGTACGCCGGCGGCGACCGCCAGACTCTTGCCGATGCTCGGGTTGCCGAACCCGCGACCGAGGAATCCGATCCGCTTGCTGGTGAGGTCGAACAGGTCTCCGATGTACGCGCCGCTGTTCTGGTTGTCGAACAACGCCTGCTCCGCACCGCTGACGATCGACGACGAGTCGCTGCGGAACTTGAACATGACGTGGTTGTCCTCGAGGACCATGCCGGCCGGATCGCTCGGGAACCGGATCGCGTCCAGCACCGCGTACTGCTTCGGCGAGGTTCCGGGGATGGCGGGCAGGTACATGTTCATGAGCGACGGTACGAACGCGCGGAAGTACGGCAGGCCCCAGCCGACCACGATGGTCAGACCGGCGGCCGTGGACGGGTACGGTGCCTCCACCTTCGCGATGGCCTTCTCGACCCGGGTCTTCGCGCTCTTCAACGCCGCCTTGGTCCAGTTGACGTTGCCCTTGAGCTTGGCGGTGAACACGTCGTTGTGCAGCGGCGGGATCCCCACCGTGACGCCGTTGTCGACGATCACCTCGACCTGGTCGATCAGGTACTGCTCCTGGAAGCGCCGGATCACGGCGGCCTCGGCCCGGGGCGGCCCGCCGGCGAACTGGTCGAGGACCTCGTACACGCCACGGGCCGCGACCGAGCCGACCGCGATCGTGCTCGCCCGGCGCAGGAAGGCGCGCCGGTCCATGGGTTCTGGGCGCTCCATGTCAGACCGGCTTCTGGGAGCAGGTCGGCTGCTTGCACACCAGGTAGGTGCCCTCGAAGACCGGGAGCACCGTCCCGTCGGCGGTGATCGTTTCCCGGATCACCAGCACCAGGTACATGCGCGGGGCGTTGCCCTGCGGGACGAGCGCGGTCCAGTGCACGACCCGATGGGTGGACGGGTACGGCGGCGGCGCGTAGTACGAGTACGTGTTCTCGCCGTCGCCACCGCGGTAGCCGATCGCCGGAAGCGGCGCGATGCGCGTACCGCGCAGGTTCCGGGCCACCGACGACGACCGTACGGTGTAGCCGCCGTCATGGGCCGGCGTCGTGGTGGTCGTGATGGTCAGGTCACCGTGGAGATTGACCACGTCGCCGTTGCAGAGGTTGTCCACCACCATCGCGGGGATGTTGATCGTGGTCCGGACCGTCCTGCCCCGGCTCGTCGCATCGGCCGGCGCGGCGGTCGAGACGGTCAGGACGGCCGCGGCCATCGCGAGCACGATTACGGCGATCCTTCGTTGCCGCCGCCGCGGCTTTCCTGCGGTCATGACTCCCGACCCCCTCCACGTGTACGTCTCGCGCGGTCATCGCTCTGCCGCCCGGCAAGGTGCCCGCCGTCATGCGTACGAAACACATCGAACTTGATCGATCAGTGACGTCTCGCGGCAGACGGGCGGACGGATGTGGAGGTTCGGGGCACGCGTACCGAAACCGCCCGCCGTATCGGGCGTCGGCGCGACGGACGCGTCTCGTGACCGGGGTCGGTGCGGGCGGACCCAGCGGCGCTCGCGGACCCATCGGTACCAGACGGGTCGACGCGGGGCGGGTCGAGCAGGCGGGGTGACGTGGGTGGTGCGTCCAAGGCGGGCGGACAACGGTGCCGGCCGGCCGGGCCGGCCGGCACCCCGACAGATCAGGAGTCCGGCCACATGCTCACTATGGTCACCCCCTCTCGCTGGTCACGAGTCCGGTGACGCTCCGGCGCGGTCGCCCCTGGGCGGGGACGCCGAGCCGGCCGCGAAAGCCGCGTAGCCCCAGAAAGGTACCGCAGTGCATGAAGCGCATAAAGAGTGCTGAGTGCGCCGAAGCGATGCGTTCGGGCCGCTGGCGCGGTCGACCGGGGCGGGCCGGGTCGACCTCCGCCAAGGGGCCGGGTCCGCCTCCGCCACGGGTCGGGTCCGCCTCCGCAAGGGGGCCGTGTCCGCCTCCGCCAAGGGGCCGGGTCCGCCTCCGCCACGGGCCGATAAACCGGACGAAGCCGCAGGTCAACAGCGAGCGGCCGACCCCGCCGGGCCGGACGGCCGGCTGTCCCGAAGGCCTGCGCGCGACCGGCCGGCCCACGGTTGACGTGGACCGGCCGGCGCACCCGAGAACTGCCGTTCGGGTCAGTGGATGACGTCCTTGGTCAGCATGACCTCGATCGCGTCGAGCGCCTTCTCCTTTGCCATGTTCACCACCTCCTTCCTAGATCAGTGACACGAAGTCACTCTGTTTGGCCGAGTTGTCGAGGAGGAAGCCGTCGTCGGCGACGGGGCGGACGGTGACCGTGGCGGCGTGGTCGGTGACGCCGCGGAGGTCGGCGGTCAGTTGTTCGGTCACTGTCGACGCGGCGGTGTCCGGGCGGAGGGACACGAGGACCTCGAGGTGGTCCTTGGCGCGGTGGACGAGTTGGAACCGCCGCAGCGGGTACCGGCGCACGACCTTGGTCAGGGTGATGACGGAGACGGTGACTCCACCGTCGAGGCAGACCGTGCCGAGGTCGCGCCCTTCGAGTCCGGACAGGATGTCGCCGGGGTAGCCGCAGCCGCAGGCCTCGTCATCGAGGCTGGCGATGTCGCCGGTGCGGTACCGGATGAGCGGCATCGCCCGGTTGACGAGGTCGGTGACGACGAGCTCGCCAGGCTGACCGGACGGCGCCGGCCGGCCGTGTTCGTCGACGATCTCGACCCAGAGCCGTTCGCTCTCGATGTGGTACTTCCCGCGCTCGCACTGCACGGCGATGGTGCCGAACTCGCACATCCCGTAGCCGTCCCGGACGGGTGCGGCCAAGGTGGCCTCGAGTTCGTCGCGGATGTGCTGGTCGAGCTTCTCGCCGCAGGTCAGGACACATTTCGGCTGTACCTGCAGCGACGCGGCGGACACGGCGCGCGCGAAGCGGAGACAGCTCGACGGGTGGCCGTACACGACATCGGGCGCGAATCGCGCGCTTCGGCTGACCGAGGTGTCGACGTCGTCCCCGGTCGAGCCGAACTGGGCGACGATGGAGTTGCCGTGCCCGGGTGAGGCGTACTCGGTCCACGGGAGGGCGCCGTCGCACATCGGGATCAGGATCCGGCGCCGCAGCGGCAGGCCGGCGGCGGTGTTGCGGCGCAGGGCCAGGGCAAAGCCGTCGGCGAGTTGGGCGAAGTCGAAGACGACCTTCACCGGGATGCCGGTGGTACCCGACGTGTACCCGGCGCGGGACCGTGTGACGTCGATGGCGTCATCGCAGAAGTCGGCGAGCCGGTCGCGGAGGTCCGCCTTGGAGATCAGCGGCCAGTCGGCCAGCGGCGCGCGCGGGTCCAGGTGGCGATACGCCGGTACCTGGGTGGTGGCGTGGGTCAGCTGCGCCTGGAGCCGGTCGAGCTGGAGAGCACGTTGCGCCGGGCGGTCGGAGTCGAGCGCGTCGCGGTACCCGACATAGCGGCGGTAGATGTCGGGGAAGAGGATGCCTTCAGTGATGAGGGTGCGCTCGAGGAACTGCGCGTAGTGCTGGTTGATCTTCTCGTGGATCCCGGTTCCGAACACCAGTGCTCCCTCGCCGGCTAGTTGAAGTCGTCGTGGCCGTACCTGTTCGCCCTCCATATCTGGATCCGCAGGGTGAGGTACCCGACGAGAAGCCACCCGAGGCCGACCAGGACTTCGGCCAGCGCCGGCGCGAGCCACGGCCGACCGTCGAGGGCGGCGCGTACCGCGACCAGCCCGTGGCCCACCGGCAGGAAGACGCCGAGCACCTCGGCGAACGGCACCCGCTCCGGCGGAATGAACACGCCGCCGGCGAGCAGGATGAGGTAGGCCAGCAGGTTGCACAGCAGCACGTCGGCGCGTTTCCCCATGGACAGCAGCGCGACCGCGAGGCCCGCGGCGCAGGTGCTGAACGCCATCACGGTGTACAGCGGCAGCTGTTCGACGAGGTGCCCGGCGAGCCGGGCGTGGCCGGTCAACGGGGGTACGACCAGCAGGCAGATCGCCAGCGCCACGGTGCCGAGCAGGGGGTAGGGCAGCGCCCGGAGCACCATCACCAGGAACGGACTGGGCCGGCCCGAGCGCACCTGGTTGAACGTGCCGGACCACTTGTCGGTCAGGGGTACGTCTCCGACCAGCACCGCCACCTGCATCAAGGTCACGGTGGGGGCGCCCACCAGGGCGAACTCCCGGTAGGCCGGGCCGGCCAGGACCCCGCCGAGGGTGACGAAGAACAGGTACTGGAGTACCGGCCGCGGCAGCACGACGGTCACCAGCACCCGCAGTGGGTACTCGCTGAAGAAGTGCACCCGGCCGAAGCGGACGGTCTCGGCGATCCAGCCCGGTGCGGTCGGGGCGTAGTCAGAGCTCAAAGCGACCGTCCCTGCGGATCCGCCGCACGATGCCGGCGAATGCCAGGTGCCCGACCGCGAAGTACCCGACGGTGAGCCCGACCGCGATGGCCAGCGGCAGCACCAGAATCCGTCCGGCGGCGGCGGCCACCAGGAACTCGGTCGCCCAGCGGAGGCTGATGACCGCCGCGATCGGGCGCAGTACGGCGGGCAGCGCCTCCGGGGGGATGAGCAGCCCACCGAGCAGGTAGATCGGGTACATCAACGCGCTGGACAGTTGTGGTCCGTACCTGGTCAGCAGGAAGACGCAGGCCAGCAGCTCGCCGAGCGCGGTACCGGAGGCGAGGACCACCACCACGCCTACCGCGAGCCACCCCGGTGCGGCCGCGCGTACCGGCAGGTGCAGCAGCCACACCATGACGGCGGTGGTCGGCGCGACCAGCGCGGCGGCGTGCAGGGTCGAGCCGAGGGACTTGCCGAGGAGTACGAGCTGCGGCGGGTGGACTCCCACCACGGCGGCGCCGAACGTACCGTCGCGCAGTTCGCGGCGCAGCACGCTGCCACCGCTCCACAGCGTGGTACCCCACAGCGCCATCAACGCGACCCCGACCACGATCCGCGTGGCCACCTCCGGTCCGGGGTGGTCGACGGCCCGCGAGGTGAGCACCAGGTAGGTCGCCGGCATGACGATGGCCGTGAGCACGCTGAACACCCCGGCGGTGGTACGCGCCTGGACTCCGGCGCTGGCCCACAGCACCGACCCGGCGGCGGCCCACCGGCTAGTGAGGCTCGGTGCTGTCATCGTGCAGCCGCACGTAGGCGTCCTCGAGCCGCAACGGCTCGACACTGACGTCGACGATCTCGAGGTCCCTGGACATGGCCCCGATCAGCTCGCTGAGGTCGCGGAACGACTCCGCCTGCCAGTCCCGGACCCGCAGCCGCACCGCCCACAGGTCGCCCTCCGGCCAGACGCCGTCGACGGCGAGACCGTCGCGGACGGGTGCCGCGGACAGGTCCGCGGGTGGCGCGCCCCGCACCCGGACCGTCACGGTGCTGACGTAGCCCGCGGTACGCGCGAACCGGGCCACCGGCATGTCGCCGGTCAGCTTCCCTTCGTCGAGCAGGACCACCCGGTCGGCGAGGCGTTCGATGTCGAGCAGGTAGTGGCTGGTGAGCAGCACGGCTGCTCCGGCGGCCCGGAGGTCGGAGACGACCGACCGGATCCGGTCGGCCTCGATCGGGTCCAGGCCGACGGTCGGCTCGTCGAGCAGGAGCAGCCGGGGGCGGGTGAACAGGCCGATGGCCAGGTGCAGCCGTTGGCGCATCCCGCGCGAGTAGGTCTCGACGTTGTGTCCGGCCGCGGCGGCCAGGCCGGCCTCGGCCAGCGCGGCGTCGGCCCGCGCCGCCAGCTCGCGTCGCGTCGCGCCGTGCAGCATGGCGAAGAAGCGGAGGTTGTCGCGGCCGCTGAGCCGGGGGTACAGCCCGCGGTCGCCGCCGAGGACGACCGAAGTCAGCCGCCGCGCCTCGGCCGGCCGGGCCACCACGTCGAGGCCCTCCACCAGGACGGTGCCGGTCGTGGGCAGCAGCAGCGTCGCGGCGATCTTTGTCAACGTCGTCTTACCGGCGCCATTCGGGCCGAGGAGTCCGATGATCTCGCGGTCGGCAACCGTAAAGCTGACATCGCGCAATGCGTGGATCTTCTGGGCACCATTGGTAAAGGTCCGCGACAGCCGGTCGACGACGAGCATGTTCATGCGCGGCTCCGCCCATCCGTACCCAATCGACGTGGTGGAATACCCCGCGCCGTGATCCGTAGCGGTTCTGCGTTGGCACTAATTCAGTTACCGGAATATGTCACCAAATTGGGCGCTGTCATCCCGAACTGCCCCGAGTTGGTGGGCCTCTCCGGCGAGGCACAACGACTCGCCGATAAAAGACGATGGTCAATGTACACCAAGCGATACGCGCCTTGACAGCGTTGGCGACGAGTGGTTCCCTCGGACGCAGGCGACCCAGCTTCCTGTAAATGCAGCCGAAACGGCGAGATCATTTCCCACGCCCATTGCAGGAGCTGTCGTATCGCCCCGCATTGGTCTTCGAGCGGAGGGCGGATCGGGCATGTACCCAACATTCCAAGGTCAGGTCAGGAATGGCCGGCTGGTGGTCGACGAGCTGCAGAGCCGCGGCGCGCGGATGCTGGCCGGAAAGGAAGTCGCGGTGGTAGTGCTCGACGAGCGCTCCCCGGCCAGCAATGGACACGTGTGGACCGGCCGGTACGACGACGGCGCGGTCAGTGGCATGGGTGACGCGCTGACCCAGCTCGAGGGCCGGCAGGCGATGGTCGTCGTCCGGGACGATCTCGTCGGCGTGGGCCAGGTCGACGCCTTCGACCAGAAGTTCCAGCTCGGCGCCAAGCTCGGGGACCTCGACACCTGACGGCACCCGCCTAGCCAGAAGGCGACCGCATGGCCGGTCTGGATATGGTCGGGGCCCTCATCGATGGGGGCGCGACGCTACATGGGCGGCTGGTCGACGACCACCTCAAGGCACTGGGCTTCGCCGAGTCGGACAGCAGCGAGCAGAGCCGTCTCGTCGTCGGTCCGGCCGCCCAGGTGTTCGCCGCCAGCTACCGGTTGGAGACGTGGCAGGCCGACGGGTTAGGGCGCCTGGTCTGGTTCTGGCTGGACAGCGAGATCCCGCACATGTCGACGATCGTCGCCTGCGTCGGTATTCCGAGCAAGGCGTTCGATCTACCGCTGTTCGTCATGAACCTCAACCTGAAGGTAAAGGCCGGGACTTTCAATACGATCATGGGATTCCGTGGTCCGCCTGACCACCTGACGCCATTCCGCACCATGTTCCCGGACCGGGGCCACCTTTCCGCGGGCGGGCCGGCGCCGGAACTGATCAAGGACAATCCGCAGGGGTTCACCGGAATCCGCTGCATGTTCATGCTGCGGCGACCACCAGTCGTGTGGTCGCTCGGCCTCGCCTGGCAGTGTCTGGATCGATGGTTCGACGTCCTTGCCACGGGTGAGCGCCCGGAGCCGTCGACTCCATTCATCCGCGACGAGCCGTACTTCGACGAAGCAGTCTCATTCCATTCTCGGGAGGGGGGCGGGGTGTACGACGCGGTCTTCGGCCGCGGCTGGCTCGGCACCCTCTTCCGGGATCGAGTGTTCGGGTAAGGACACCATGCGGCTCCTGTTGCTCTTCCCGCCCCAATGTCGGCCGTTCCACGCGCATCTGTCACTGCCGATCCTGAAGGCGGAGGCGGAGCGACGCGGGCATTCGTGCCGCATCGTCGACCTGAACCTGCGCTTCTATCAGCACGTACTGACCGACGCGACGCTGCGCGCGGCGGTCGGGTCGATCTCGGCACGGGTAGACGAACTCGACGCGCGAACCGAGCTGACCGGCCATGACGCGGTCGCGCTGGCCCGCCTGGCGCCCGCGCTGATCCGCTCGGACTACGTACTGGACAACCTGGCGGCGGCCCGGAACGTGCTGCGGGACGCGGACGAGTTCTACGACTACGGGCGCCTGCAATGGGCGGTCCGGGTGCTCGAAGACGCGCTGGAGCTCTACTCCGCCGCGTACGGCAGCACCGACATCGGGCTGTCCCAACTGCGTACCCGCTTCGCCACCGGCAGCCCGGCCGAGCTGTGGCAGGGCACCGAGCTGCCGGCCGAGAACCCGTTCATCGGGCTGCTGGCCGACTGGGTGGACGAGGCCATCGAGGACTACCGGCCGGACGTGATCGGCATCTCCATGGGCCTCGACGAGCAGCTGCTCCCCGGATTCACCGTGGCCCGGCACCTGCGCGCGACCTGGGATGGGATCCTCGTGGCCGGCGGCAGCATGGTCACGCGGCTGCGGGACGAGCTACCGGGCGACGAGCGGTTCGGCACGCTGTTCGACAAGTACCTGCCGTACGAGTCGGAGGCGGCACTGGGCGACCTGCTGGACCAGTTGGAGGGCCGCCCGCCCACCCCGGCGGTGCCGTTCCACAAGTTGTGCCCGGACTTCAGCGACCTGCCACTGGACGACTACTTCCTGCCCGAGCGCGTCCTGCCGTACCAGTCCTCCCGCGGCTGCAGCTACGGCCGGTGCCACTACTGCAGCCACTTCAAGACGTACGACCGGTTCGTACTGGGTGACGCGACCGCCGCCGCCGAGCACCTGAAGCACCTGTCCGAGCGGTACGCCTGCCGTACCTTCTACTTCGTCGACGAGGAGCTCATGCCCCGCTTCGGGCTCGACCTCGCCGACGCCATCCGGAACGCCGGGCTGGACATCCGCTGGATGGTCTTCGGGCGCCTGCACAAGCACTGGACGCCGCAGGTGGCGATGCGGTTCGCCGAGGCCGGCTGTCGCCGCCTCATCTTCGGGCTTGACGCCGGCTCCGACCGCATCCAGAAGCTCATGGGCAAGAACACCGATCTCGAACACGCGTCCCAGATCCTCGAGTGGTGCTCCGCGGCCGGGATCGCCGTGCAGCTCAACCTGATCGTCGGCTTCCCCGGCGAGACCGAGGAGGAGGCCCGGCAGAGCGTGGAGTTCATCCGGCGCAACCGTGGGTCGCTGGACGTCCTCGGCTCGAACGCCGCGGTGGCCAACTTCGCGCTGGTCCGCGACGCGGGCTGGGACCAGATGGCCCTCATGCCGGTCAAGGAGGCCGACCGGAGCTTCGCCATGTACTACGGGTACCGGACGCTGAACGGCGGCCTGGCCATGAGCGAGACCCCCAGCCTGGCGTACGACCTGCAGTGCGAGGCGGACCGGACACTCGAGGCGTCCCGGCGGTGGCCGGCCCTGCGCGAGTTCGCCCTGCTCTACCGCGAGCGCTACGGCGCTACCGAACTACCGCCCAAGACGAAGCAGGCACCCCGGTACGGCCGGCGCACCCACTGGTTCTCGCACGACCTGCGGGACCTCCTGCGCCAGCTCACCGAGGCCCGGTCGCGGCTGTCCGTGGTACCGCTGGACCACCACTCGATCTGGTGGCGGCTCGGCGCCGAGAGCGGGGCGGCGTCGAGCCAGACCGACCAACTGCACGGGTACCGCCTGGCCGCGCAGTACGACGACAGCGGCTTCCAGCTCGCGCTGGCCGAGGCGCTGGACTTCGGCGACGAGCTGCCGGCACCGGAACTGGTCGGCTAGGTACCCCGTGAAGGCGCCGCTGCTGCTCTATCTCCAGGTACCGTTCTGCGCCGCGCGCTGCTCGTTCTGCCGCTGCGTGAGCGCCATTCCGAACAGCGTTCTGCTCAACCGTGACCTGTACGACGCCTATGTCGACGCGCTGGTCCGCAACATCCGCCACTACGTACCCCGGCTGGCGGAGCGGTACGAGCCGATCGGCATCAACTGGGGCGGCGGTACGCCGACCGTGCTCAGCCCGGACCAACTGCGGCGGATCGCGGCGGCGTTCCAGCCCGAATGGGATCTGCGCGACCAGTACTTCAGTGTCGAGGCGACCGCGGACAGCATCGACGCGCCGGTACTGGAGGCGTTGCGCGACATCGGAGTGAACCGGCTCAGCATCGGGGTGGAGAGCTTCAACGATCCGACCCTGCGCCAGATGGGCCGCCGGCACTCCGCCGACGACGGGCTCGCGGTGTTCGAGCTCGCCCGTCGGCACGGCTTCGACCAGCTCAGCGTCGACCTGGTCATCTGCTACCCGGGCGAGTCGGTGGCGGACACCCTGCACAGCGTCCGGACCGCGCTCGCCCTGGACCCGCCGCACATCGCCGCGCACGTCTACAGCCCGGCGGCGAACAGCTCGCTGGCGCGCCGGCTGCGCCGCGGCCGGGCCGAGCTCTGGACCGACGCGGACTACCGCGGCGGGCTGACCGAGATCGAGAACCTGCTCACCGCGGCCGGCTTCCACAACCACGAGTACTTCCACTGGACCCGCCCGCCGCACACCGCCGACTTCGTCTCACTGGAGTACTACTTCGGGTACGCCGGCGACACGTTCGGCTTCGGCAGCGAGGCGTACTCCTTCATCGCGCCGCGCGGCTGCCTGACCACGCACCCCATGCCACGGTTCCTGTCCGATCCGCTGACGATGGTTCCGGGTCCGGTATCCCTGGAGCTCGCGTTGGAGAAGTCGCTCGGCTGCGCCGGCGGGCTGCGCTACTCGGCGATGGCCACGATGTTCGGAGTACCCGTGCGGGAGGTCATCGAGGCGCCCGTCTCGCGGGCACTCGCCCGGCTGCCGCACGTCGAGGTCCATTCGGACGGCGTACGACTAGCCCGGCGCAGCGAGTACGTGCGACAGTACGTCATGGGCGTCCAGCAGCGAGCATCCCGCATGGCACCGCCGGATCTCACCCCGGCGAGGTGAGCCGGCGTGGTTGACGCCGGGAGCCGCGGCAAGCGCTGGGCGTATCTCGTTCAACGCGGTGCGTGGGACATGCCCACCGAGTCCATGCCGTTGGCCGCCGGCTATCTCGGGGCGACCGCACTGGCCGACGAGTCGGTCCGCGACGGGATGAACGTCGAGATCGTGAACTTCGGCGGCAGCGCGAGCCACCTGACGATGTCCAGTCGCCTGTTCGGCGAGCGGGTGCCCGACGTCCTCGCCTGTTCGGTACTGGGCTGGAACTTCCGGGCCTTCATCGCCATTGCCGAGACCTTCAAGCAGCTCAACCCGGCGGGGTGGGTCGTCTTCGGCGGTACGCACGTGGCGCACCAGGCCGACCGGCTGCTGCGCCAGCATCCCGAGGTCGACCTGATCGTCAACAGCGAGGGCGAGTTCGTCTTCCGCGACCTGCTGCGGGCGTACCTGGAAGGCTGTCCCGTCACCGATCTGGCCAAGGTCGCCGGAGTGTCCTATCGCGACGATGCGGGCAACGTCGCGACCACGGATGAACCCACGCCGATCGCCGACCTGTCGGTCGTACCGTCCCCATTCCTCGGCGGGGCGATCCCGCTGCACGACGATCGCGGCCGGTTCCGCTACGACGTGGCGCTGATGGAGACCAACCGCGGCTGCCCGTACCACTGCGCGTTCTGTTACTGGGGCGGCGCGGTGGGGCAGAAGGTACGGCGGTTCCCCCGGGACCGGCTCCGCGCGGAGCTCGACCTGCTCGCCTACCACGGGGCGCACACCATCGTCCTGTGCGACGCCAACTTCGGCATGCTCCCCGACGACCTCGAGTTCGTCGAGGACGTCATCCGCGTGCGGGAGCGGTACGGCTATCCCCGCGCGCTCGAGACCTCCTGGGCCAAGAACAAGTCCGCGATCTTCTACCAGATCGTGCAGTCGCTGAAGGCCCACGGCATGACCAGCTCGTTCACCCTGGCCCTGCAGACGTTGAACGACACCGCGCTCGACGGCATGCAGCGGCGCAACATGCGGCTGAACCAGTGGGAGGACCTGGCCCACTGGCTGAGTGCGGCCGGACTCGACGCGTACGCGGAGCTGATCTGGGGCGCGCCCGGGGAGACCTACGACTCGTTCATCGAGGGGTACGACCGGCTCGCCCGGCTCATCCCGCGCATCGCGGTGTACCCGCTGATCGTGCTGCCCAACACGGCGTACGCCCAGAACCGGGAGGCGCTGGGCCTGGTCACCGTCCGCGGTGACCTCGACGACTACGACTACGTCGCCGCGACACCGGACATCAGCATCGCCGACAACACCCGGATGCAACGGTTCCTGCTGTGGGCTCGCGGCATCGTCGAGAACCTGGTCCTCCGCAACATCTGGGCACCGCTGTACGACCTGGCCGAGCTGAAGCAGTCGCAGGTCCTGTGGAGCATGGCGGACTGGTTCGCCCGGTGCCCGGACAAGGCCGCGGCCGGGCTCAACCTGGCCGACTCCATGATCTGCCAGCCGGGCGCGGTCCTCGCCTTCCTCCGCCACCTGCACTCCACCCCCGAGGTGGAACCGCTGCTCCGGCAATGGTGGACCGAGGAGCTCGCGCCACAGGTGCCGGCGGCGGTACGCCCGTTCCTCACCGACACCTTCGAGTACGACCTGGCGACCAAGCCGATCTACGACCCGGTGCCACCGGCCGACCTGGAGGTACTGGCGGACGGACGTGACAGCTACTACGTCCGCCGCGGCGTCACGTTCCACCACGACGTACCGACGATCGTCGCCGCGCTGACCGGCGGAGCGCCGTACTCGCTGGACCCGGAGCCGACCACCGTCGACCTTCGATTCAAGGCCGGCTTCCACCGCCACCTCGACAACCACGAGCTGGCGGCACAATTCGTCGGTACCACCCACTCTGACCCCGGGGCGTAGCCCGCGACGCTCAACGTCGGTCAGGTTCACGGTGCTGCCGGTAGGTTGCCCGGGTGTTCGCGATCGTTCTGGCCGACGGGGCCGAACTGCGCCCGCTCGAGCCGTGGCAGGCCGAGGAGTTCCTCGCCCACATGAACCGGGCGCGCGCCGCGGTGGACCCGTGGATTCCGTGGGCGAGCCGGAGTACGGACCTGGACTCCGCGCGCGCAACGCTGCAGCGGTACGCCGACCTCGCTGCCCGTGACGCAGGTCGGCTGTACGGCATCTGGCTCGACGGCACCCTGGTCGGCGGCGTGATGTTCGTCAGCTTCGACGCCGCCACGGGCAGGTGCGAGCTCGGCTGCTGGCTGGAGCCGGCGGGACAGGGCAGAGGCCTGATCACGTACGCCGTCGGGCACCTCCTGGACTGGGCGGTGCGCGTACGTGACATTCATCGGATTCAGTGGCTTACCCCACCAAGTCCAGTGCCAGCAGCGACCAGGACCGCACAGCGGATTGAGCGTGGCGCGACTGTTTCCGCAGCCCACTTACGATGCTGTCGATGACAGCGTCTGCCAGGGAAAATGTTCTCAGTGCGGTCCGGAGATATGCCTCTGGTGTGATGGGCTGTCCTTCCGAGCGCATTACGGCGGTCACCCGGTTCGAAAGTGGCAACCGCCACGCTGTCCACAGGGTCTCCTATCTGGGTACAGAAGGCGTCATCCGAGATGTCGTCGTGCGGGTCTCGCACGGTGCCGACGCGACTGAGTGCGCTCAAGCTGAGCGAGAGGCCGTGGTCCTCGAGAAGGTGGGGGGCGTGGCTGCCCCGGTGCTGCACGACTTCAGCCGCACGAGCCGCTGGTTCGACACACCAGCGATGTGCATGTCGTTCCTACCGGGACCCGCACGAGAACTGAACTCGGTCAGCCTGGAGGAGATCGGGCGACTCGCTTCGATGGTGGCCTGGGTTCATGCACGGCCTGCCGATGATCTCGTCGAGCCGCTCGCAGCGACCAGCACCGTCGCGTCCTATGCGCAAGACCGGCTGCAGTCGATCATGTCGACCCTGACCTGGGCTCGGAACCCGCTACCGGCAGCGCTCCAAGTTGAGCTGAGGCAGGCCACCGATTCGCTCGCCACCAGCTTCGAAGCATCGCAAGAAGCCCAGAGCTTCAGAACGGGCGAGACCCTCGCGCTACTGCACGGTGATATCGCCCCTGGGAACGCCGGCGCGACAGATCCCGCCGTACCGAGGGAGCCGGACTACTACCTCGACCATGTCATTCGTCGCCTAGCTCGTTTGAAGAAGCTGCGGCCGTGACGGTGTTGTGATCGTTTACCGCGTCGACCGGACACCGCGATGCAGTTGGCTGCCGCTGTGTTCAGTCGACCGAGGACGGCCGTGGACGGCCCATCGCCCGGCTTCGTCAGCTCGTTCGTGCTCGGCCTACTCCTGGTGATCGCCGTAGTGTTCGGCGCCGCGTCGTACGGTGCCCACGAGTTGTCCGACGTGGTCGACCTCGCGGCCGGCGGCTCGATCGGCACCGACGACGTAACCTCGCGTGGGCTGGCCGACGCCGTCGGTGGCCTGCTGTGGGGCCTGTACCTGCTGGCCCTGAGCGGCGTGTGGTTCGGGATCTATCTACTGGTCGGCCTGTACACCCGGGTATGGCCGCTGCGTACCGGGTGGTGGCTCCGGGCGACGAGCGCGGTGGAGCTGATCGGCGCGGCGGTGTCCCTCGCGGCGTTCGTACTGTTCGGGATCAACGGCGGTACCAGCTACGCGCTCGTCGCGTTGCTCAGCCTCACCGCTGCCGGAGCTGTCCGGCTCAGCCGGGGTGGGCACCGGGTCGAGCGGGTGGCCGGGGCCGGTGACCGTCCCTCGATCGACGGGTCCGCGACCCGCCGCCACGGCGTCAGGGTGGTGCGGTTCGGCGTGTACCTGGCCGTCGCGTTCCCCGCACCGGGAGGCGTGGATGCGGGCGTCGTACTCGTCGGCGACGGCTTCCGCGCCGGGGCGCTCGTACCGGTCCTGATCGGTCTCGCCGCCGCCGGGTACCTCCTCCACCGGGTCCGCCGGCGGTTGACCCGCTCGGGATGGCCGGCCATCCCTGCCGCCGGCTGACCGGGCCGACAGCCGCTATCGCGCCTGCGGCGGGAGCGCCGGGAAGCTTCCGTCGAGGTCGCCCAACGGGCGGATCCCCGACGGAAGCCCCAGCGCGGAACGCGGTTACCTCGTGCCGTGCTGTACCGCGCCGACGAACGTTCCTACCGGGCAGGTGCCGGTGCTCGGCCCCGCGGTGACCCATTTCCCGTTCACCCAGGTGGCCAGCTCCGGATGGTCCACCTTGAGGCACTTGACGTGCGCACGGTATTCGCTGCCGTGGGTGGTGTTGCAGGACACGTTGCCGGTGCGGCCGCTCGCCCAGGTCGAACAGTTGCTGACGGCCGCGTTCGCGGCGCCCGGAACGGCGAACATTCCGGCCGCTACCACACCGGCCACGACCAGCGAACGCGCTGCGTACTTAGCGGAAAGCCGCACAGATCCTCCTAGCTTCGGGTGAGTTGCCGATTCAGACCAACCTCGCACCGTCCGTCATGCGCGCGTCACGCCGTCGTCATGCCGACGCGGTACACGATCGGCTACCGGCTGGCCGCGGCCGCCACCCAGCCACAGCGGACGGCAATGCCGGCCCGGCGGACGGTGAGCGGGATCAGGCCTCGACGCGGGCGAGCCGGGACCGGACCTCCTCGGCCGCCGGATGGTCGAGGCGCTCCAGCAACGCCAGGGCCTGCCGCCACGTGCGGCCCGCCGCTGCCTGGTCACCCGCGGCGGCGTACACCTCACCGAGATCGGTGAGCGTCATCGCTTCCAGGTAGGTCTCGCCGAGCGTTCGCTTGATCCCGGCGGCGCGTTCCAGGTGCTCGATGGCGGCCGCGTGGTCGCCCCGCCCGTGGTAGGCGCGCCCCAGCGTGTCGTGCACCGCTCCGAGTCCGTTGATCTCGCCGTGGGCGGCGAACACCCGCAGCGCCTGCCCGCCGTGTCTGAGCGCCTCGTCGAAGCGGCGCAGCGCGGTGTAGCGGACGGCGAGATTGTTGTGCGCCGCGGCGGCACCCAGCACGTTGGCGGCCTTGTCGTACAACTCGATCGCCTCGGTGAGGGCGGCGAGGCCGGCCCGGTCGCCGCCGAGCGCGGACTGGACCTCGGAGATGATCTGCAGAGCGAAGGCCTCGCCGCTGAGGTCACCGATCTCCGCCGACAGCCGGCGAGCGGCCTCCAGGTGTGGGTGGGCGTCCGCGTAGCGCTGGGCCGCGATCATGGCGCGCGCGAGGCCTATCCGGCAGCGCGCCATGGCCGCCTTGTCGCCGGTACGCGTCGCGGCGGCAAGTGCGACGGTCTGCACCTGCAGCCAGTCGCTCCAGTGGCCGACGCGGAACAGGAAGTCGGTCAGGCACCAGCCGAGCTGCCAGGCGTGGGGGTCGTGGCCGCGCGCCGCGGCTTCGTCGGTCAACCTGACCAGCGTGGGGTGCTCGGTGGTGAGCCAGCTCAGTGCCTCGCCCCGATCGGCGAACGTGGTCACGGTCGCGGCCGGGTCGGGTGCGTCCAGCCGGAGCGGGGTTCGTCGGGGCTGGAACAGGATGACCGCCCGGTGCGCCGAGTGCAGGTAGTGGTCGAGCATGCGGCGCATGGCCGCGTCCGGCTCCGGTTCCTGGCGGGACCTCTCGGAGGCGTACACGCGCAGCAGGTCGTGCGTCGAGAAGCGCTCGCCGAGATGCTCGACGGCCAGGTTGGCGTTGACCAGCTCGTCGGCCAGCTCGCGAGCGTACGGGACCGCGAAGCCGCAACGGCTCGCGAGCGCGGGAAGCGAGGCGTCCGGCGACGGATGCGCGCCCAGTGCGCGAAACAGTGCCGCCGCCCCGGCCGACAGCGTGTCGTAGGACCACGAGAACGTGGCGGTGATGTCGATGCCGTCGGCGACCCTGAGCGCGGCGAGGCCACGGTTGGCGGTGTGCAGCTGCCGCGCGACCGTGCCCAGCGGCAGTCCGGGACTGGTGGCGGCGCGGGCGGTGATGATCGCGACCGCAAGCGGCAGCCGCGCGCACTGCCCGAGGATGTCGGCGACCGCGTCGACGCAGGCGTCGACCCGGCCGGCGCCCAGGCGACGGCGCATGAAGTCGCGTGCGTCCGCTTCGCTGAACACGTCGAGCGGTACGACCTGCGCACCGCCGGTCGCGACCAGGCCGGTGAGCCGATCGCGGCTGGTGATCACGACGGTGCACGCGGCGTCACCGGGCAGCAGCGGGCGGACCTGGGCGGCGTCGCGGGCGTTGTCGATCAGCAGGAGCGTGGTCCGACCGGCCAGGTGCGTGCGGTACAGCGCGGTGAGCACGTCGAGGTCGGCCGTTGCCCATGCCGACGCCGGCTCACCGAACGCGGCGAGGAATCCGCGCAGCGCGTCGGCCGGGTCGAGCGCCGCATCCGTGTCGAAGCCGCGCAGGTTCACGTAGAGCTGGCCGTCCGGGAAGTCGCCGGCGACCCGGTGCGCCCAGTGCACGGCGAGGGTGGTCTTGCCGACGCCGGCGGTGCCGGTGAGGATCACCGTCGCGGGCTCGCCGGATGCGCGGCTCGCGGTGAGAACGCCGTCGAGACGCTCGAGCTCCGGCCCGCGGCCGACCACCCCGGCCAGATCACGGGGCAGCTGCTGGGGCGTCGGTCGGTGGTCCGGCGCCGCCGGCCGGTGCGCGGTCACCCCATTCGACGGTACGGACGGAGCCGGTGCCACGTCGAGCGACGGGTCGGACCGCAGGATCGCGCGTTCCAGGTCCTGCAGTGCGCGACCGGGATCGAGACCGTGGTCTTCGGCCAGCCGCCCGCGCAGCGACCGGCCCAGGGCGAGCGCCTCGGATCCGCGACCGTCCCGGTACAGGGCGAGCATGAGCTGGCCGATCAGCCGCTCACGCAGCGGGTACCGGCCGGCCAGCTCGTGCGACTCGGCGATCACCACGCCGTGCCGGCCGCACGCGAGCTCCCACTCGAACAGGTCTTCGTACGCGCGCAGCCGCCGCTCCTCGAGCCCGAGCCGATGCGATGGCGCGTACGCGGCCTCGACACCACCCAGCGGGGTACCGGACCACAGGTCCAGCGCCTGGCGCAGCATGCGGACAGCCCGGTACGGGTCGTCGGCCGCGGCTGCGGCGCGTACCTGCGAGTCGAACTCGTCCAGGTCCAGCAACCCGGCGCCGACGGTGATCGCGTAACCGCCCCGTACCGTCGTGATCGGGTCGTCGGCACCGGCTGCCCGTACCAGCCGGCGCAGCATCGACAGCTCGGTCTGGACCTGGCGGCGGGCGGTGGCCGGGCCTTCGCCGTCCCACATCGCGTCCACGAGCCGGTCGGTCGGCACCGTCGTATTGCGGTGCAACAGGAGATACCCGAGCAGGGCGCGCTGGCGCGGCCGGGCCAGCGCCAACGGCTGCCCGTCGACCTCGACCGTCACCGGGCCCAGCACCCGAAAGCTCACACGCATGTGTTCTGTTCCGCCGTCCGCCGCGACCGGCGCGGTCCGGGTAGACGACCGCTGACCGGCCCGAACGGTGATGCTACGGCGTCGGCTCGACGCAATGCCATCGACCAACGCAACGGTGGCTGCGTGAGGTCGCCGATCCGGTCGAACTGGAACGGCCGGAGCTAGTGCTCCGCGGCGAAGTCGGCGAGGGCCTCGGCGATGATGGGGAAGCCGTCGCGCAGCGCCGCGGGATTGCGGGTCCGGTAGTACGGAATTGCGATCATTTCCAGGGAGAGTGCCCAACCGCGGCCGCGCGCCCACGTGTCCTGGTCGACGCCCAGCGCGTCGCGGAAGGCCCGCCGCGAGTCGCCGGCGAACATGTACCAGGCGGCCAGTAGATCGCCCGCCGGGTCGGCTGCCCACGCGGTGGCGAAGTCGATGACCGCGGCAAGCCGGCCCTCGGCCACCAGCACGTTGCCCGGCATCAGATCTCCGTGGATCCACCTGGGCGGACCGGTCCAGGTGTCTGCCGCCAGCGACGCCTCCCAGGCGGCAAGGACGAGTCCGGTGTCGAACTCATCCCGCAGCTCCTCCAGCGCCTCGCGGAAGAGCTGGTCACGCGGGGCCAGCGGGGTACCACGGGCAAACGGGTCGTCCGGCGGGACCGGAGCCCCGGTCGGGTCGACCGCTTGTAGGCAGCGGACGAACTCGGCAAGCTCCTTCGCCGCGGCCACCGGGTCAGCCAGTTGATCAAACTGAAAGGCCTCGCCCTCCAGCCACCGGTACACGCCCCAGGTGAAGGGATAGCCCGCGCCGGGCGCACCGAGGGCCAGCGGCTCGGGAACAGCGAGTGGAAGCTGAGATGCCAGCCGCGGCAGCCAGGTCAGGTCCTTCTCCACCTGGCCCTGCCCCCACGCGACGCGAGGCAGGCGGACCGCCAGGTCCGCGCCGACGCGAAAGGTCACATTGTCCGTACCCGACGAGGCGACCACGCGAATCGGGAGCCCGGCCCACCTCGGGAACTGCTCGGCCAGCAGGCGCGCCACCAGCGACGCGTCGATGTCCACCTCGTCGTCGTGCAGCTTGGTGACCTCAGACATGGCAACGGAGGCTCGCACGGACAGTGCCGAGGATCAACCGACTTCCGCAGCCCGCCGAGCTGTCCGTGCACACCGCACCTGACCCGCGCCGCTACACCGGTTCCTCGAGGATCAGCCGGCAGCGCACCGGGTCCTCGGTGAACCCGGGGTGGAGGCCCACAGGAGGTAGTCCACGCAGCGCGGCACTACCCACGCGTACGCCCGGGCCGGGTCCAGTGCCGCCGAGTCGACCAGGGCGTAGAGGCACCAGCGCAGCCTCAGTCCTCATCGTTCGTACCCATGTCGGCGTTCCTTGATCTTGCTCTGCTCGCCGCCCGAGCCGGGTTGTCCGGTGCCGGCGCGATGTTACCGTGGTAACATGGTAACCGTCGAGCGAGTGCAGACCGGACTGCGGATCGAACGCAATGTCCTAAAGGTCCTCAAGGCCCTGGCCGAGTTCTTCGACCTATCCCTCGGCGACCTGGTTGAAGGCATCGCCCTGCACGCCTTCGAAGGCAAGACACCATTCACCCCCGACACCATCGCCAGGATCGAGCAGCTCAAGGCCGTCTATGGACTGACATTGACCGCCGCGGACGCGCACAAACTGGAGGACGAGCAATGATTCCCACCTCCGGCGCCCAGCATCGGCTCACCGGGCGCCTGACCGTCGCACTCCCACCGGATCAGGCGTTCCACCTGTTCACCCACGCGGCGAGGAGGCTTGGGTACCTCAGTGGCGGCCGCATTTCCCCGCGTCAACCATCGATGACAGCGCACCCGGAACCGTCTTTGAAACCCATGCGCACAACCGGACCACCACGTGGGTGGTCGTCGACAGCACACCCGGGCAGCACATCCGCTATGCCCGCATCACCCCCGACACGGACGCCGGAACCGTCACGGTCGCCCTCGATGGCGCAAACGGACACAGTGAAGTCACGGTCACCTATGAACTCACGGCCCTGACCGATGCCGCAAAAGGACATCTCAGCGAATTCGCCGAGCGATATCCGGCCTTTCTCCAGTCCTGGCAGGACGCGATCGCCACCTCACGCCACCTGGAAGATCATCAGTAACAGCCTCCGCAACTGATCGAGGATTCGCGGACCTCGACAGCTGTGTGAGCGGCGGTACCTACCCAGCCCCGAAGTAGGTAGATCTTCCGATGCTGCCGGCATGGCGCTCGCACACAGTTGGGGCACGCCGTCCTACCGGGCGTCGACAACGAGATCCGCAGTGATCCATTCGGAGGAATCATCATGATCCTGGCCACCACGTACGTCGAGGACGTCGACCGGTTCCTGGACGTGTTCAGCACCAAGGGCGCCGAGAAGCGCGCCCAGCACGGGTCGAAGGGCTCGACCGTGTTCCGCGACCCGACCGAGCCGACCCGGGTGTGGGCGCTCTTCGACTGGGACGAGCAGGGGTGGGCGAGCTTCGTGTCCGACCCCGAGGTGCCGCCGATCCTGAAGGAGGCCGGACACGTGGGCAAGCCCCAGTCCGCTCCCCTGCTCGGCACCTACCAGGCATAGGTCGCGAGGACGAGATGAGTGCCATCGACAGATCGGCCCGCGTTGGTCTGATCACAGACCAGAGCGGCGCGCTCTCGTTCATGGGCATCGCAAACGTCAACGTCGCCACCATGGTCATCGACGACATCAACGCCCAGGGTGGCCTGCTCGGTCGTCCGGTCGAGCTGTTCGTCGAGGACAGTGCCACCGATGACGACGTGGCTCGTGTGGCGGCCACCAGGCTGGCTCTCCAGGCCGACGTCGACGTCGTCATCGGCGGCATCTACAGCTCGACCCGCCAGGCGATCAAAGGCCCGGTGGTCGACGAGGCAGGGAAGCTCTACCTCTACCCGGAGCAGTACGAAGGGCAGGAGAGTCACCCGCTGATCTTCTGTACCGGACCGGTCCCGGCCCAACAGATCGAGCCGTTCTTCCCGTGGCTGATGCGGGAGACGGGGGCGAGCAAGGTCTACCTGCCGTCGGCCGACTACATCTGGCCGCACACGCTCAACAAGCGGGTCCGGGAGGTCGTCGCGGCACGGGGCGGCGAGATCGTCGGCGAGGAGTACTTCCCGCTCGACCACACCGACTACGCCCGGATCGTCGCCGACATCATGGCGTCCGGCGCCGACATTGTGTTCAACACGATCGTCCCGCCGGGGCTGGGCCCGTTCCTCGCCCAACTCCATGAGGCGGGGTACGACGGGCAGCTCGTGTGTACCTACTTCGACGAGAACTTCCTGAACCTCGTACCGGCCGAGCAGGTCGAGGGCCTGTACGGGTGCCTCGACTTCTACCGGGACGTTCGCGACCCGTTCAGCGTCGAGCTGCTCAACCGGTACGACGCCCGCTACCCCGGGAGTGCGCTGTTCACGGCCGGCTCGGCGTGCTCAGGAACGTACCGGGCACTCAAGATGTGGGAGGCGGCGGTGATCGAGGCCGGGTCGCTCGATCAGGACGACGTGATCGCCGCCCTCGATCACGCCCGGATCAGCCAGGGTCCGGGCGGCCCGGCCGAAATGGTTCCGGGTCAGCACCACGTACGGATGAACATGTACATCGCACGCTCCGAGGCGGGCACCTTCAAGGTGGTCAAGAGCCTCGGCCAGATCGACCCGCAGGAACGCCAGGTCCAGACTGGCTGACAGTTCGGTACGCCCCGCCGGTCGCCTCCATGCGACCGTGCGGGGTCGACCTGCGGTGCTCAAGGCCGGGCGATGCTCAGGGTCGGCGACCGGTGAACGCCAGCATCTTGTCCTGCGCGCTGGCGTCGGCCGGGGCCTCGCAGGCTGCGGCCATCATCTTGTGCCCGACCGGGTCGGTACCCCGGAGCAGTTCCGGTGGTGCGTGGTGGAGGCCGGCCGTCGTGGCCTCGACCGCGTCCGGCGGGAGCGTCTCGTCAGCGCCGATCGAGCGGGCCAGGTCCCAGGAGTGGATCAGCAGATCACCGATGAGTAACGCGACCAGGTCGGATTTCGGGATCCCCGCGAACGCGTCGACGGTTCCGGCCAGCCCGTCGGGGTCCGCCAGGTGGGCGTCGAACGCTGTCCGGATCCGGTCCCAATCGTCCCCGGGCGCGACCTCCGCACCGATCAGGCGCCCGCCCTCGGCCTGCCAACCGAGGGTGTGGTCCACGAGCTGGCGCACGGTCCACTCGTCGCACGGCGTCGGGTTGTCCCATTGGTCGTCGCGGACCTGACCGGAGACCTCACTCCACTTGCCGGCGACCTGACGCCAGATGTCCAGCAGCCCGCTCATGGTCGTCCCCCTTGTTCGCCCCAGCCGCCCGTTGTCCATCAGCGACCTGCTCCGGCCACGCAGCCGCGCACCGTCGTCCGGGCTTGATCGTGCCGCGAAGCGCATACCGTACTGGCATGTCTGTCCGCATCCCGTCGGGAACGGTGACCTTCCTGATCACCGGCATCCAGGACGCCACGCGGCTGTGGGACGAGGCTCCGGCTGAGATGGCGGCCGCCGTACGGGTCCACGACGGGATCGTCCGGGCCGCGATCGAAGATAACGGCGGGTTCGTGTACGCCACCGGCGACGACGGTTTCAGCGCCGCTTTCGCGACGGTTGCGAAGGCGGCCGAGGCGGCTGTCGACGCGCAGCGCAGACTGCGCGCCGACGCGACGATCGGCTTCGGTGTGCGGATGGGCATACATACCGGGGAGGCGCTCGAGCGCAATAACAGCTACACCGGCAACGAGGTCAATCGGACGGGGCGGTTGATGGCACTCGCCCACGGCGGGCAGATCCTCGTGTCGGACGCCGCCGAGGTGCTGCTGCGCAACCGCCTGTCGCTCCGCCCCCTCGGTGAGCAACGGCTGCGCGGCGTACAGGGACGCATGGGGGTGTACCAGGTCGTCGCCGATGGCCTGCCGTCGGAGTTCCCCGTGCTGCGCGGTACCGAGGACCCCGGCAACCTGCCGCGACAGCGCAGCACGCTCGTCGGTCGCGACCAGCTGATAGGCGACGTGGCCGAGCTCGTCCGTAACGGCCGACTGGTCACGCTCACCGGCGTCGGCGGCGTCGGCAAGACCCGGCTGGCACTGGAGGTGGGGGGCGAGCTCGCCGCGGAGTTCCCCGAAGGGGTGTGGCTTCTCGAGCTGGCGCCGGTCGCCGATCCGGCGTCGATCCCCGCCGCGATCGCGACCGTCTTCGGCATCGCGCCGCAGGGTGACACCTCGCTGATCGAGACGGTCGCTGCCGCGCTGTCCGGCCGGCAGTTGCTGCTCGTCGTCGACAACTGCGAGCACCTTCTGTACGAGGCCGGCGCGGTGATCGACAACCTTCTCGGCCGCTCCGGCAGCGTCAGGATCCTGGCCACGTCGCGCGAGCCGCTCGGTGTGAACGGCGAGGTCGTGCACGGCGTACCACCGTTGACGGTCGACGGCGGGAGCGCCTCCGAGGCGGTCACCTTGTTCGTCGACCGGGCCCGCGCCGTACGTCCCGACTTCGGCCTCGGCGACCCGGACACGGCGGCAGCGGTGACCGAAATCTGCACCACGCTCGACGGTCTTCCGTTGGGCATCGAGCTGGCTGCCGCGCGGATGGCGGCCATGAGTGCCGTCGAGGTACGCAGCCGACTCGCCGACCGCCTGCGCCTACTCCAGGGGTCGACGCCGGGCCCGGATCGTCAGCACACCCTGCGTCACGCCGTCGCGTGGTCGTACGACCTGCTGACCGAGGACGAGCGCGAGCTGCTCCGGGCTACCTCCGTGTTCGCCGGGGGGTTCGACCTGACCGGCATCCACGCCGTCGCCCCGCGCGGCGACGAGGTCGATGTCCTCGGACACCTCGACTCGCTCGTGCGCAAGTCGCTGGTCGTCGCCGACCACACGACCACCGTCCGCACCCGATACAGCCTGTTCGAGACCATCCGCCAGTACACCGAAGATCAGCTCGAGGCTGCCGGCGACCTCGCGTCGACCCGCGACCGCCATGCCGCCCACTACGCGGGCGAGGCAGCCGCCCGGTGGGATCGATGGAACGGGCCGGGATGGCGGGACACCGTCGACTGGGTGGACGTCGAACTCGCCAACCTCCGCGCGGCGTTCCGCTGGAGCTCGGCCCGGGGGGAGCTCGTGGTGGCCACCGACCTCGCCGCGCACGCCGCCCTGATGGGCTTCTCGGTGCAGCTCTTCGAGACGCTGGCGTGGGCCGAGGAGTTGCTGCCAGCCGCCCGCGCCGCCGAGGTACCGCGCCTGCCACGCCTGTTCACCGCCGCCGGGTACGCCTGTTTCGCCGGCCGCGCCGAAGCCGCCCGCGCCAACGCACACCGGGCGGTCGAGCTGGAGGGTGACCCACGGTACGACCCGTGCGAACCGGGGTACGCGATGTTCGTCGAAGCTCTTTGCCAGGTCTACTGCGGTGACCTCGACCGTTATGTCGAACTGACCGGCGAGGTGGTACGACGCTACGGCGGCGACCGTGGCTACGGCCTTGCCGCATATGTCGACGGCCTCCAGTCGGCCGGCCGGGTCGAGGAGGCCCTGGCGATAACCGAGGACTCGGTCTCGGCAGCGCGCCGGCTCGGTAACCCGTACTGGATCGCGTACTCACTGTGGATCGCCGGAATGGCCTTCTCGCGGCAGAACGCGCAACGGGCGTTGGCAGCCTGGGAGGAAGGCGTTGCCTTCGTACGCGAGCACCGGGTCCACTTCTTCGAAGGCTTTATCGCCCGGGACGCGGCGCGCCTGCACACGTCGGATGGCGACCCTGACGCGGCCCTCGGACTGTTCGCCGAGGCGATCACCGCGTTCCGTCGGGCCGGCAACGTGCCACAGCTGATCATCACCATCGCCAGCGTCCCGATGCTGTTCGAGCGGCTCGACCGGCTGGAGCCGGCCGCCACGCTCCTCGGGGCGATCTCGCGGGAGCCATCGAGCTTCCACCACGTACCGGAGCTGGCCGAACTCTCCAGCCGGCTGGCCACTCGGCTCGGAGCGACCCGGGTCGGCGAGCTGGTCGCGACGGGCGCCGGGCTCGACCTCGACGACGCCGCCGGCTACGCCCAGCGTCAGCTCGACGCCGCGCGACGCGATCCGGGCCCTCGCCGCGGGGCGCGGCCGGGCGGGCTGACCCGGCGCGAACTCGACGTTCTCCGCCTCGTCGCCGGAGGCCGGACGTCCGGGCAGATCGCCACCGAGCTGTTCATCTCACCGCGCACCGCCGAGCACCACATCGAGAACATCTACACCAAGATCGGAGTGCCGAACCGCGCCGCCGCCACCCGCTGGGCCGTGACGCATCGCGTCGTCGACGGCGCCACCGCCCACTGAGCGGCTCCTCCGAACCGGTGGCGGTGTGCCCGACCGTCATTGTCGGCTTCCCGGCGGAACCGGGCGTCCGCGCTGGTCGGTGTGGCTACCGTCGCGGGAGACGCAGCGGAGGATGCCCAATGCCGAGCGGCGATGAGATCCGAAACGTTCAGCGAGCGACGTGGGCCGGGCTCTCCGCGAGCTGGGAGAAGTGGGACTCGATGATCATGGATCAGCTGGGCCCGGTCGGCACAGCGATCATCGGGCGTCTCGACCTCGCCGATGATCAGCAACATCTTGACGTCGCCGCGGGTACCGGTGAGCCGGGGCTGACCGTCGCCAAGCTCACGCCCAGGGGACACGTCGTACTGACCGACCTTGCCGCCGAGATGCTCGAGATCGCGACGCGACGAGCCAACGCCCAAGGAATCACCAATGTCGAGACCAGAGTGTGCAGTGCCGACGACCTGCCCTTCGGTGACGCGACATTCGACAGCATTTCGGTACGGTTCGGATACATGTTCTTTCCCGACCTCGCCAAAGCCACCGGCGAGTTCGCGCGTGTACTCAAATCGGGTGGACGGCTTTGTTCGTCGGTATGGGTCAGGCCCGAGGAAAATCCGTGGACCGGGATCGTCATGGAGGCGATCGCGACGGAAGCGACCCTGGCGCCACCCGACCCGGACGAGCCGAACATGTACCGGTGCGCCGCCCCGGGATATGTCAGTGCCCGGTACGAGGCCGCGGGACTGCGCGACATTGCCGAGTGGGACGTCGGCATCGAACTCGTTACGTCATCACCGGCCGAATACTGGGAGATGATCAGCGAGCACGTCTCGGTCGTGGCCGCGGCGCTTCAGCAGGTCGACCAACCGGCGCGCGAGCGGATCGGGAAAGCCGTCATCACCGAGGTCAGCAGGTACGAAGCGGGCGGCACGGTGAGGATTCCGGGCGCGGCCCGCTGCATCGTCGGTACGAAGTAGCGACGCCCCAACTGCCGACCAGCCGTCGCCGCTGACTGGCTACCTGTGTTGGCAGCTTTGCGACAGGCGCACCAGGGGGTGGATACGCCCAAGCCGGTCTTCGTGGTGATCTCAGCGGACGGAGAGGGTTCGGGACGGGCTGTCAGGGGACCCGGAGCGCCGGTTCGGCGCGGACTGCGGGGTCGTCGGCGCGGCGTCACCAATCACGGCCGAGGTGCGCGGCCGATCGCGGAGCCGGCAGGACGAAGAAGCCGGCAGGACGAAGAGCCGGGCTGGGGTAGGGCCAGCGGGCGCATACTGGGGATCGGTGCTGGTCAGAACGGGGTTGGGGGTGGAAATGGTCCGGACCGAGAGTGCCGCCGGCGCCGGTTTGCGGGACGACACCGTGCGTCCTTACACCCGGATCCTGGCCGCTGCGGTCATCCCGTTCCTGCTGGTGGCGTTCCCCGTCGTGTACATCTGGCCGGGTAGCACCGGCGGGTGGTTCGCTTGGGAGATCAAGCCGACGATGACGGCGATGCTGCTGGGTGCGGCCTACCTCGGCGGTGCGTACTTCTTCGCCAGGGTCGTGACGGCGTCGCAATGGCACACGGTCAAGAGCGGGTTCCCCGCCGTTGGCCTGTTCGCCTCGTTGCTCGGCGTGGCCACTGTCCTGCACTGGACGAAGTTCACCCACAATCACGTCGCATTCGTACTGTGGGCCGGCCTGTACTTCACGACGCCGTTCCTGATCGTGGCCGCGGTGCTGGCCAACCGGACCCGGGAGCGTCTCCGGTCGCCGGACGATCTCCTGCTCTCCCACGCGAGTCGGTGGATCATCGGCGCCACCGGGCTGCTCGCGGCCGGTGCGGGAGTCGCGGTGTTCGCCGCCCCCGGGTGGGCCGACACGGTGTGGCCGTGGGCGGTGACGCCGCTGACAGGCCGGGTAGTCGGAGCGGTCTTCTGCCTGGGCCTGGCGGGGCTGGCCGTCTTCGTCGACTCGCGCTGGACCACGGCGCGGCTGATGGTCGAGACCGCGGTGGTGATGGTGTCCCTGATCCTGGTCGGGGCGGCCCGGGCGCACGCCGAACTCCGCACCGGCCGACCACTGACCTGGATGCTGCTGGCCGGGCTCGCGGCGGTGCTCGTGGGAGCGGTCTTCCTGCACCTGACGATGAGCCGCCACGTGAGCGTGGCGGCCGCCACAAAGCCGGTTCCCGGCGAAGCGGAGCCCGCAACCTAAGGGGCCGCGCCCGCCGCCGCAGCCTGCCCGTGCCGACATCGCCGATTGAACCGCGCGAATAGAAAAAATCTTGGTGGAGGATGTCGAGTATCGGGGTGGCTGCTCCGACCGGGGGCCAGCGCCCGCCGAGGGGCGCCGGACGAGGGGACCCAGATGAAGTACATGATCATGATGTTCGGTGGGTTGGGTGCGTCGCTGGCCGACCGGAGCCCGGAGTGGATCGCGGACATGCAGGCCGTGATGATGCGGATGGACCGTGAGTTGCGTGAGTCCGGTGAGGTGGTGGACCGCCAGCACCACCTGCTCGAACAATCCGGTGACCCGCACGCCGCCCGCGAGTCCTACCTCCGCGCGGCCACGATGACCGCCAGCCTGCCCGAACAGCGCTACCTCACCCGCCGCGCGGCAATGCTGCGCACCCCCACGCCAACCCCCGACCCAACCGGAAGCTGACCCGCGGTTTCGAGAGCCTTCCGCCTCTTCCGTTCGCGGGCCAGGCTCGTCGACGGCAACCTGCGGAGCGGGCGCCACGCGGTTGGACCGACGAGCCACCCAGGGCTGGCTCAGCCCGGCTCCGACGGCGAATGCCGCGGGTCGAGGACCGGTACCGTCCTGCCGTTGGCCTGGGCGAGAAACGTGTTGTACCGGGCGAGCTCGTCGTCTTCTCCGGCAGCCTCGGCTCGGGCAGCGGCTCGGTCGAGCCGCGCCTGTTCGCGTTCGTCGGCGTGGATCCACCGGACGATCAGGATGGCGAACACGATCACGGCGGGGATTTCCCCGAACGCCCAGGCGATGCCGGCGCCGAGGTGCTGGTCGCTGAGCAGCGACGGTGCCCAGTCGGGGTGGACGGTGCGGTACCAGTCCGGGGCGATCACGGTGCGGGACTGCATGAGGATCATGCCGAAGAAGCCGTGGAAGGCCATCGCGGCGAAGTGGACGGCCACCCGCAGCGGTGGCGGGGTGTGCCAGCGGTCCGGATCGACCCCGATGAGGGTCCAGAACAGCAGGTATCCGGCTACGACGAAGTGGCTGAGCATGGCCAGGTGACCGAGGTGGTACCGCATGAGGACGCCGAGCAGGTTACTGAGGTACAGGCCGTAGAGGCTCACCACGTACAGGCCGAGGGCCACCAGCGGATGCGTGAGGATCTTGATCGGTTGGCTGTGTACGGCGAGCAGCAGCCACTCCCGCGCGCCGCGCACATCGGGGTCGGTCGGACGCCTCAGGGCCCGCAGCGCGAGCGTGATCGGGGCGCCGCTGACCAGCAGGATGGGTACCAGCATGGACAGCACCATGTGCTGGGCCATGTGCACGCTGAACAGCACGTACGCGTAGCGGGCCAGGCCGAGGACGGTGACCGCGGCGAGCACGAGCATGCCGGCGAGCCAGCACACGGTGCGGCCGATCGGCCACCGGTGGCCGGCGCGGTGCAGCCGTCGGACCCCGGCGAGGTAGGCGACCACGCCGACCGCGGTAACGGTGAGGAAGAACAGGTCCGGCAGCGGATCGGCGATCATCCGCAGCGCGGTCGGCGGCGCGGGCATGCCGAAGCCGAGCACCTCGACCACCGGGTCGGCGTCGACGGGGGTGTCCGGTACCGGTGCGGGGCTGCGGGACAGCGCGACGGCGAGCCCGAAGGTACCGGCGAACACGACGAGTTCGGCGGCGGCGAGCCGGCTGAACGCCCACCGGCGGCCGGCGCGGAGCGCGGGCAGGGTGCGGGTCCGGTGGGCTGCGCCGAGACCGCCGAGGATCACCAGCGCGGCCAGTTTCCCGAGTACCAGGACGCCGTACCGGGACTGCCCCAACTGGTCGATGCCGCCGAGCCGTACCCAGGCGTTGGCCACCCCGCTCACCCCGACGGCGACCCAGCAGCCGAGGGCGAGCCGGCTGTACCGGGTCGCCACGCCGGCCAAGGCTCCGGTCCGCCGCAGCGTCACCAGCGCGGCCAGCCCGCCCACCCACAGCACCGCGGCGCCGATGTGCAGGGCGAGGCTGGTCACCGCCACCTGGTGGTTGCCGGCCCCTGCGGCGTGCCCGGTGAACGCCGGGGGCAGCACCGCGACCAGGGCGAGCAGGGCGGTGCCGGCCGCGGCGACGCGGGACAGCCCGAATCCGGCGACGGCGGCGACCACGGCCGCGAGGCCGGCCTGGACGACGAGCGCCTGCCCCTGCGAGACCGTGGTGGCGAAGCTGATCACGCTGGCCCCGCTCAGGCGGCCGACCGGCCGACCCAGCAGATCGGACGCGCTCAGCACCAGGAGCACGACTGTGGCCGCGGCCCAGCCGGATGCGGTGACGGTGGCCCACCGGAGCATGCGGAACCCGGCCGCGCACACAGTCCGCCCGGTGCCGGGCAGCAGGAATGCCGCCGTTGTCGTCAGCCCGACGGTGAGGGTGGCCGACACGTCGACCAGCAGCCGGAACGCCGGCAGTGCCCAGGCGGTGAACCGTCCCGGGTCGGGCAGCCCGGCGATGGCGGGGTTGACGCCGTGCCCGAACTGAAGCGCTGCGACGAGCACGCCGATGCCGGCCAGCGCCGCCGCCGGTGGCCACCATCGGACCCCGGGGGTCGCCGGCCGGGGCTCGACGATCCCCGGTTCGCCGCCCGCCGCATCCGCGCTCACCGCTGCACCGCCGAGCGGGGACGACCGCCCGCGCGGCGCCGCAGCCGCACCACGGCGACGACGCCCGCGCTCGCGACGACCGAGCCGAGCAATACCCACCAGCTGGTACGCCGGCCCGACCCGTGCCTGGTCGGCGTGGCGGCCGCGGTCGGTGGGCCGGCGGTCGGCTCGTCGGCCGGCGACAGCCGCAGCGTGAAGCCGAACTCGCCCTGCACCGGATGGCCGTCGGCGGACACCGCCCGCCAGGCCACCCGGTAGTTGCCCGAGCGGAGTGGATAGACCCGCTGCTGTACGTCGGTGTCGACGACCTGTACCGCCCCGCGGCTGTACGAGATGTCGCCGGGTCCGGTGACGACCACGGTGCTGAACCGGCCCCGTACCCGCTCGTTGAACGTCAGCGTCACGGTGGCCACCGGCCGGGTCAGCGTGGCGCCGTCGGCCGGATCGGTACGCAGCAGTCGCGAGTGCGCCCAGGCCGGGGTCGCCGCGCCGATCGCGACCAGTACGCCGACCGCGACCGCGGCGAGGATTCGATACACCTCAGCGTCCGGAGCGAGGCTGGCCGCGCGGATCGGCGGCGGCGCCGAAAGCCACCAGCGCGAACAGGGCGATCGCGATCACATGCACCGCCGTACACCACAGGCAGATCGCGTCGACCACGAACAGTTCGACGTACACCAGGTAGCACACGAACAGCGCGCCGGCCGCGGTAAGCAGCACCCGCCCCCACCGCAGCGCCGTGTTGCCGGATCGCCAGGCGGCTGGCAGGCAGCACGGCGCTATGGCGACGAAGTACAGCAGCCCGAGCAGCGCCACCGGCACTCCCAGCACGGTCGACTGGGCGCTGGTGGTCACCTTCGCGCAGTTGACCGTCCCGGTGTCGGGGCAGGCCAGCGTGGTGGATGCGGTGTAGTGCTCGGCCGTGAGGTACCCGGCGATGGCGACCCCGGCCAAGGCGAGCGCGAGGGTCGTCCAGGCAAGCCAGCGCGGCGACGCCCCGGCGGCCGCCGACGGCCGGTCCAGCTCAGTGCGCCGCATGCAGCTGTCCCTGGTACGCCGTGCCGGCCGCGCTGACGCACACCGCGCCGGGCTGTCCGCCGGTGAGCTGGCACAGCACGGTGGTCAGCGCGTTCGCGGCACCACCGACCGCCCGGGTGATCGGAGACGACGGGTCGGACAGTGTCCGCGCGATCTGCTCGACCGACCGTCCGGCGAGCACCTGCGGGCTGAACGAGGCGCCGGACGCGACGGCCTGGTTGGCGAAGTCGATGAACGGGATCGCGCCCGTGCTCTGGGCGTCCACGTACGGCGGGGCGTCGAACCGGCGCAGCAGCGCCTGCTGTTCGGCGGTGGGCTCATCCAGCGTCGCGTAGCCGCTGCCCTGGCGGCGGTTGCTCTGCGTCTCCACGCCTTGAAAGGTCAGGTACCGGCTGCGGTAGCTGGCGCCGTGAAAGGACAGGGTGGCGGTGTTCGGGAACACGTCGGCTCCGGCCGAGCGGGTCTGGCCGAGTCCGCTGAAGGCACCGAACCGGGACAGCGCGACGACCACGGCCCAGCGTTGTGCCGCGCAGTACGGGCAGTACTCCGCGCCGAGGTACACCACCAGCGGCTTGCCGCCGGAGGTCAGGACCGACTGCCCGGTCGTGAGTACCGGCAACGTGCTGGCCGTGCCGCGACCCACCGCATCGAGCACTCCAGCCGGTACCCCGGACACCGCCTCGACCACCACGGCCGGGGCCGGCCCGGAAACGTCGGCAATCGGCGAGGTTGCCGAACCTCCGGTCAGCCGGACCACGACCAGCGTTGCGAGCGTGGCGAGAACCGCGGCGACCCCGGCACCGGCGAGGGCGAGCCGGCGGCGCCGCGCCCGGGCTCTGCTCTGTTCGACCACGACGCGCCTGGCCCGCTCTCTCGCACGTTGCCTGTTCCTGGACATGGACGCCACCTCGCGGGTCAGCCGTACGGGTTGTAGATCAGGGGTTGGGCGGGATCGGTCGGCCGCCCCCGTGGGCCGGCCGACCGCGCAGCCCGGTGAATCAGCCGGCGCGCCGGGTCCGGGACAGTGCCAGGCCGCCCAACGCGATCCCGATCAGGCCCAGCACGCCCCCGACGATGCCGACCGCCAACGCGGCGCCGCTCGCGTTGCTGTCGTCGTCCGACTTGGCACCGACGGCCTGGCCGCCGGCCCCGGCCGTGGTCGTTTCGCTGTCGGCACCAGCCTTGGTCAGGGTGAGCGTCGGGGCCGGGTGCTCCGGCTCGGACCCGCCGCTGGTCGGCTGCTCGATCCAGCGGACCACCGATCCGTCCGAGTAGGTCTGCAACGCCTTGAAACTGATCGCCGCGACCTCGGGCAGCGGCCCGAGCGACACCGGGAACTCCTGGAACTGCCCCGGCTTGATGGCCGACTGCGCCGAGCTGGCCGTCCAGCCGATCTTCGTCACCGCCTCGGTGACCTTGTCACCATCATCGGTGGTCAGTGGCTTCGCCAGCTTCGAGTGGGTGACCGTGGCCGTCCAACCCGGCACTGGCATCACCGACACCGACGCGATCGGCTGGTCGGTCGGCAGGAACACCTCCACCTTGGTGGTGGAGACGGTGTCGCTCTCGGTCGGCACCCGGAACGCCAACCGCGCATAGCCGCCCTGCTCGGCTTCCACGGGGTTGACCGTGACATGCGCCTGCGCCGTACCGACCAGGCTCAACACACCGAGCACGGTCCCGACCGCCGCGCCCGACATGACCCGCAAAGTTCGACCCATCATCTTCCTTCCGTGCCCGCGGAGCCCACGGCGACCGCGGCGTAATGATCACCTGACGCACAGCGTCGGACAGGTAGTCGTTCGGAGGTGTCCGCCGGTTCCCTGCCGGAAGGCGCAAATTGCCGGACCCCTCATGCGGCGCTGCGACGGCCTGTCTGGTCATGCCGCGGACGGCGCCGCCACGAGGTCGGCCGGCCGGCGGGCAGGTCCTGGTCCGCGTCGTCGTCCACGTGGTCGAAGTCCACCCGCCACCGGGGTCCGGGCATCCGGTCGCCGGGCGGGGTGTCGTCCATACCCAACCGGACCAGCAGCACCACCACGGCGTACCCGGCGAGCAGCAGCACATGGGAGCCGAGCCGGGCCGGGCCGACCCGATCGGCCAGCAGGTCATCCATACTCGACAACACCAGGACCAGCACGAACACCGTCAACATCGGCACGATCCCGCTCGCGGTGGCCCGGCGGATCGCGATCCAGCAGAACCCGGCCCCCACCGCCACATTCCACGCCGCCGACTCATGCCAGAGGTGACCGGGATCGGCCGCACCCAACGACACGCCGTGCTGATGGCCGGCCGCCGCACTGAGCTGGACGATTCCCAACAGGGCCTGCAGCCCACCCAGCACCCCCAACGCGACCCGCAGCAGCCCGGCCGACCGACGGCGGAACAGGCCCGGCGCCGCCTCGACCAGAGCGGCCACGTCCAAGCCGGGAGACCCGACCGGCGCCGCGCCCAACCGGACCCGGCGGGTCACCGCGGCGGCGTCGTCGAACCAGCGCCGGCACGCCGGGCAGTCCGCGAGGTGAGCGTCGACCGCTGCCTGCTCGGCCGGCTCCTCCGCGCCGTCCAGACGCGCCGACAACGCCTCCCGATAGCGCTCACATCCCATGTCCAGGAAGTCGTCCGGCACCACCGGATGGTTCCCGCCGTTACCTCAGAAAATTCCGGCCGACGCTGGAGCTACCCTGCCTAGGTGGCCCGGCGCCCTGACGACATCGCCCTCACCGACCTGGCACTACGCGCCAAGGCGGGCGACCGGGCCGCGACGACCGCGTTCATCGAGGCCACCCAACACGACGTCCACCGGTTCCTGTGTTACCTGACCAACCCGGTCGACGCGCCCGACCTGGCCCAGGAAACCTTCCTCCGCGCGATGCGGGCACTGCCCCGGTTCGCGGCCCGTTCGTCGGCCCGCACCTGGCTGTTGGCCATCGCCCGCCGGGTCGCCGCGGACCACCTGCGCGCCGCAGCCAGCCGGCCCCAGACCAGCCCCTTTCCGGTACCCGCAGAGCAGGCGGTAGGCGCTGACCCGCACCGGGCCGACGAACACCACGCCCTCACCGCGCTCCTCGACCAGCTCCCCACCGAGCAACGCCACGCGTTCGTCGCCACCCAGATACTCGGACTCAGCTACCTCGAAGCCGCCCACGTCTGCGCCTGCCCCGTCGGCACCATCCGCTCACGGATCGCCCGAGCCCGCAACCACCTCATCGACGCCCTCCACCAGGCAGACCAGGAGCAAGACGAACGCCAAACCCCCACCTAGTCACACCACGACACCGGACCACCGAAGGGCCCGGCCCCTCGACCCGTGCACGTGCCTTCGCAGGGCTCATGAGCCTTGGCGGCCACGCAAGCTCCCGGACGGTGTCACTCAGCGGTAGGGATCTCCCTGTTCGAGTAGTACGGCTGGTCGAACGGCAGCACGTCGTCCAGCCAGCGCCGCAGCGCCCGGTAGAGCTTGCCGTAGTACCCCCGCTCATACCCGGACGTGGTGACCCACCAGCTCACGTCCACGTCGTAGCGCAGCAGCTCCGCGGTCAGCTCGGTACGCCGACCCATCGGGTACAGGTAGCAGCAGCCGAGGTACGAGCCATCGTCACGGCGCACGACGTACGAGTAGGAGTAGCCGTCCCGGAACTCCAGCTCGTGCCAGACCAGATCGACGAAGTTGAACTCCTCGGTCACCGGCTCAGTGGGCCAGCCACCGCCGCGGGTCCGCTCGATCAGGTCGATGCTCGCGTTGATGCCGACCACGTCGTCGGCCAGGTCGTCCCGGCTGAGCGCGGTCGCGACGAGATCCTGGAAGGTCAACTCCGTCGGCATGGTGTAGCCGGTCGGCAGGGTGAGCTTGCGGACGTAATTCCGGTAATCCATCGGTGTCCCTTGTGGAGATCGTGTGCAGCTGCCGCATCAGGTCGCGGGTGATCCAAGGTGGCCGTTGCCAGACGTTACGGCCGATCAACGGGCCGCGCGCCCCGTCACGGCGGACGGTCTTTCCCGGACGACCTCGCTACTGATGCAACAGACCCACGTGAATCGCACGCGGGATGGCCGTTCACGAAGCCCTCGGAAGGCGGTGCCGGCGGCAGTCAGTGCCACGAGAGCGTCAAAGAACTTGTCCCTGCCATTAGATGCACCGGAGCCTTTGGTGGAGACACCGAATCCTCTCGACGCAAATGAACAACGCAGAATCTGACAGAGTCGCTGGAGCATGAGACCGCTTGCCCCTACGATGAGTCCATGAACGACACGTCGGACGGAGTTTCGAGCAGGCTACTTTCCCTTGTGCGCAGCGATAATCTCGATCTCTATATCCTCGCCGCATCCGCATTGATCTTTACAGTTCTCGGGGTATTTGGTATTTCCAGCCTCAGGACGACGTCTTCGGTAATCTTAGGATTCCTTGCCCTATTGGCTGTCTCACAGGCCAGATCTCGGCACTCCATCGCTCGCATTGCGGCATCACAGGGGCACACCACGTCGCTATTTGAGTTCGACTTCCCGCCCGAGCTTCCACCGCAGCGAGCCATGGCCAAAGATCTTCTATACATCGGAATCTCAGGGGCCCGCACCGTGCAGTCAATGCGTAATGACATCCGCCGAATGCTGCCAGCGGGCGCGACAATCCGAGTACTTCTCATTGATCCAACCGCTGGCCATTTGGTCAGGGAGGCTGCATCGCAGAGCACAGCACCGTTCGAAGCGGATCGGCTGGCGAGCAGAATACGGAACTCCCTTGACGAGTTGGCAACTCTCTGCGCCGACACAGGCGGGAACCTCGAAATTCGCGTGACCTCGTTCGTGCCAAGACTAAACATAAATTCAATCAATGCACGCACACCGAGTGGTGTTATCTACGTGCAACATTACGAGTATCGGGCAACAATTGGTGAGCCCCGTCCCATCTTCCGCCTCGATGCACAGGACGGATACTGGTACACCCACTTCGTTGATGAGGCAGAGCGCATGTGGGATGATGGTAATCCATGGCCATTGGCGCCGACAACTAGCGCCCCGAGCCATTAGCCTCGGCCGTTCAGTAAGGCGTGTGGGGAGCCGGGGTCACGTTAGCCTCGGCTGTTCAGTAAGGCGTGTGGGGAGGCGGGGTCACGTAAGAGCGAGTGCCTTCTGATCTGGGAAGATCTGGCTTGTCTAAGGCCCGGATCGTCCGTCACGGAAGGCACTCGCCAGGTGCAGGTTACCGGAGCACGTCCGAAGGTCATGGTGTCGGCTGATGGGCGGGGTGTGGTCGGGCATGGCGGGGCTCGGCTGCTGACTGATCTGGCCGACGCGACGGGTCTGGCCGTCGGATTCAGCGACGCGCTCGGGCGGCTACGGCGCCGGTCGTCCGGGCATGATCCGGGCCGGGTCGCGCTGGATGTGGCGGTGATGCTCGCCGACGGCGGGGAGGCGATCGCGGATCTGGCGGTGCTGCGCGGCCAGCCGGACCTGTTCGGCGCGGTGGCCCCGTAGCCGAACGTGCGTTTCCACGTCGCCGCCGTCGATTCCTTCCGTACCAAGAACAAGGTCATAGAAAGCGTAGCCGCGGCGTTCTTCGTCACCGGTGAGGAGTAACCACGATGCCGCGGCGACAGGACCACCGTCGCCAGCGAGGAACGTCAGATAATGCGCCGGCGTGACCCGCCCGTGTTCCGCCTTAAGCCACGCCGCCCCACACTCCATCGGCCAGCCCCTCGCCAGCTGCCGCCACCGGGACAGGCCTTCGGCCAGCGGGACGGTTTCGTGTTTCATCCGAGGAATCCCACCACTTCGCCCAAATGGGCGATCCTGTAAGCGTCGCAATGGCCGGCGTCGCCGGTGCGGTCGATCAGAACTGGCAGCAGCCCGGCCGCCTTGGCCCCGCCGATGTCGGAGTAGGGCGAGTCGCCGACGAACATGGAATGCTCTGGCCCCACGTCCAGGCGCTCCAGTGCCGTCCGAAAGATCCTGGGATCCGGCTTGTACATGCCGACATCCCAGGAGGTGACCACCACCGTGATCCGGGCACTGAGCCCGATGTGGTCCAGAATGGGGCCGAGCAGACCGTCGAAATTGGACACGATGCCGACGGATTTGCTAAGCGACTCAAGCGTGGCCAGCAAAGGCTCGACATCCTCGAAAATCGCATAGCTGGAGGGGTCGGCAACGATCTCGGCGAATTGGTGGCCGAGCGACCGTGCGGGCGCCCTGCGAAGGCCCGCCTCGGCCAGCACAATTTCGTAGAACTGGGCCCACCGCGCCAGACGCTCCGGTGGGTCGCCGAATCCTCCGGCCACAGCCCACGCCCGCCCACCACCGAAATGGACCGCCGAAGCGAGGCAACATGCAGCCGTGGATCGTCGCCTTCGTTCAATGTGCTCATATGCTGCGCGAGCCGGCGGTTGTAGAACAGGGTGTCTGCCGCGTCGAGGAGGACCGTGCGGATGGACGGCATGCGCTAGCTCACCGCGGCCGACAGCGAACCGGCTATCCGCGCGGCAAGTTCCTCCGCCCTGGCCGATTGGTCACGATGCAAACCCGGGTCGTCGAATTCCTCGACAGCCACCACCGCCAGCAGCGCCGCCGTATCCAGCTCGTAAATATCCAGTAATGTCAGCTCCTCGCGGCTGAGCCGGCCGAGGTCGAGCCCATATCCCGCGAGAAATTCTTCGTTCAGCAAGCCGTAGCCGCGTACCCGGCCCAGCTCCAACAGCGGGTCACCGACGATGCAATTGGCAACATCGATGAGCGCTGCGATGTCGCCTTTACTCACGCACACGTTCACGTCGCGAAGATCCATATGCAGCAGGCTGGTGGCGTGTCCGACACGGGCGGCCAACAGGCCGATGGCGCCTTCCTGCAAGTCGGCGTCGGGTGGCAGAGTGCAGTACTTTCGCGCCGCCTCCAAACGCTGGCGCAGCCTTTCCCACACGTAGCCGGGCCACGACGGCGGCGGGCGGAGCCGTGCCACATTGGGCCGGATGCTGTGCAGGCGCCGCGCCAATTCGCCGAGCCTGTTCAGCGGCACCTCAGGATCCTCGTCGTGCGCGACGAAGCTGAGCAGTATCCACGACAAGCCGTCCGGGGCCTGCCGGCGTCCCCACCCGAGCACCTGCGGAACGGGGACTCCCGCCGCCGACATCAGCTCCAGCGCCCAGACCTCCTTCTCGATGATATCGCCGAAATCGACGGTGCCCTCGTAGCTGGTGTCGGCCAGCTCGACCCTTGGCGAGCGAAGGACGGCAACGGTCCCCTTCGTGTCCACCAAGTCGGCCCAGAAGTCGGCTCCCGCCCGCCACTGGCGCACGGTCAAGGCCGGATCGCCCAAGGCTTCACGCACACGTGGTGTCAGCACGCGCAGCCGGGCCGGCGCCACCGCCGGGTCGGCAACGAGGTCCGCATCGAGATCGTCGATCATCCGCTTTCCTCTTCAGAAGCCTGTTGGACATCGAACCGGCCGAGAGTGGCGCTGTTGCATCTTTCTGTTCGTGGGTCGCGTTGACCCACGATGGCGGCTTCGGTCAGACCGCGTGAGCGAGCTCGTCGAAGGCGACCGCGACCCGCGATGCTGGCGGTGCGTCGACGGCGAGTTCGTAGTGTCCTCGGCGGATGTTCTGCACCAGCGCGTGTCCTGCGATGATGGTTCTGGCTGATCGGTCGGTCTTGAGTCCGCGCATCGGCCGCAGCCGGCGCTTCAGCTGGCTGTGGTCGGCTTCGATCCGGTTGTTTGCATACTGTTCGGTGCGGTGCCACACCCTGGGCAGCAGCTCGTCGAGCACGATCGGGTACGTGGCCGCCTGGTCGGTGACCACCTCGGTCGGCCGCACGCCGCTCGAGGCAAGTGCCCGGGTGAAGAACCGGCGCGCCGCGCCAGCGTCGCGGCGCGGTGAGACATACACGTCGATGACCTGCCCAAACGGGTCTGCTGCACCGGTAGGTGACAGTTCCTAGTCACGCAGCCTGGGTGGCTGGCGCGGTCATGATGGTCTCGTACTCGATGGGGGTCAACCGGCCGAGGCGGGCCTGGCGACGGCGGCGGTGGTAGGTCCGTTCGATCCAGGTGACGATCGCGATGCGTAGGTCTTCGCGGGTAGCCCAGGTTCTCCGGTCCAGCACGTTGTTCTGTAGCAGAGCGAAGAACGACTCCATGGCCGCGTTGTCCCCGGCCGCGCCGACGCGGCCCATGGACCCGACCATGAGGTGCCGGTTGAGAGCGTGCTGCAGCTTCCGGGACCGGAACTGCGAACCGCGGTCGGTGTGCAGGATGCAGCCGGCCACGTCTCCGCGGCGGGCGGCGGCGTTGTCCAACGCTGCCACCGCCAGCCGTGACTTCATTCGGGAGTCGATCGAGTAGCCCACGATGCGGCCGGAGAACACGTCCTTGACCGCGCACAGGTACAGCTTGCCCTCGCCGGTCGGGTGCTCGGTGATGTCGGCGAGCCACAGCTGGTTCGGCCGGTCGGCGGTGAAGTCACCTTCGACGAGGTCGTCGTGGACCGGCGGGCCGACCTTCCCGGCTTTGCCGCGCCGCTTGGGCTTGCCGAACGCCGACCACCAGCCGTTGTCCGAGCAGATCCGCCACGCGGTCCGGGCCGACATCGGCTCACCACAGCGGTGCGCTTCGTCGACGAGGAACCGGTATCCGAACTCCGGATCGTCACGGTGGGCGTCAAACAGCGCGTTCGCCCGGTACGCAGCCGTCAGGTCGGCTCCGGACACCGGGGCGGCCAGCCACCGGTAGTACGGCTGGCGGGCGAGCTTGAGCACCCGGCACGCGACCGCCACGGGGACCCCGCCAGCGGCCAGCTCCCTCACGAGCGGGTAGAGCCTTTTCCCGGAAGGTGCGCCTGGGACAGGTAGGCCGCTGCCCGGCGCAGCACCTCGTTCTCCTGCTCCAGCAGCTTGATCCGCCGGCGGGCCTCACGCAGTTCAGCGGCCTCACCGCGAGACGTGCCCGGCGTGGCGCCGTCGTCGATGTCGGCCTGCCGCAGCCACTTGAACAACGTCATCGGATGCACACCGAAGTCCTTGGCGATCTGCTCGACCGTCACGCCGGCATCGCGGCCGCGGGCCACCCGGACAACATCGTCACGGAACTCACGAGGGTACGGCTTGGGCACAGCAACATCCTTCCAGCCCGCCCCGCAAGGCAAGCCATCTCAGATGTCACCCATCGGTGCAGCAGACCCATTGGCCGCCGACCTTGACGTACGTCTCGTCGACATACCACCTGGTACCGACCCCGTGCCGGCACAGGCTGGCCGCGTCTATCAGCAGTGGGGTGAACCGTTGCACCCACCGGTAGACGGTGACGTGGTCGACCTCGACACCGCGGTCGGCGAGCAGCTTCTCGACATCGCGGTAGGACAGCCCGAACCGCAGATACCAGCGCACCGCCAGCACGATGATCTCCGGCGGGAACTGGAACCTGGCGAACGCCGCACGGTCAGACACAGGCGGTTGGACGCGACGCGAGATCCTCACCGCGGCAGTCTCCCGCAGGCCATCCCGCGCTCGTGCAACAGACCCCAGCGCCGCGCGTATGCACGCCGCAGCCCACCGCTCCTCTCCCCGCAGCACTGGCATGTCCACGACTATGCCCGTGAAGCTGCAGCCAGGCGCCGACCCGACAGCTGATCTCTGCGAATAGCCAGGTCTGACTTCTGGGGCGCCGATGCACGATCCCCCAACCCGCGTGCAGCGACCGCTGACCGCCGAACGGCGGAAGCGGCGACACGCCACCTCGTGCCGACCCCATCCAGGCACCACGCGGCGA
Organism: uncultured Actinomycetota bacterium; assembly: GCA_963742715.1. Lineage (GTDB taxonomy): Bacteria > Actinomycetota > Actinomycetes > Mycobacteriales > Micromonosporaceae > CAVUMR01. The sequence goes on from CAVUMR010000001.1 coordinate 1,297,091, forward strand.
CATTCACCACCTGCGGGTGAACTTGCTACACCAACCGTTAGATGGTGACGTGATCGACTTCAACTGCGGCCGGCGAGCAGCTCTTCGACTTCCCAGTACCACAGCCGAACGCCAACCTTCTGTTTCATGGACGCACCCGCCCGGGTCACCTTCCGATTTTCGGACACACCCGTCCGAAACTCATGTCCACACCACGTCCACACCAAAGATCAACTACGCAGACAGGGCACCCACCCATTGGGTGAATGCCCTGGTCACAGCGTTGCGATTGGCGCGCCCGGAGGGACTCGAACCCCCAACCTTCTGATCCGTAGTCAGATGCTCTATCCGTTGAGCTACGGGCGCAAGTCCGGCCAGTGTAACCACTGTCCAAACCGCGGAGGCTCCGGGATTTGAACCCGGGAGGGGCGGTAAACCCCAACCGCATTAGCAGTGCGGCGCCATAGACCGGACTAGGCGAAGCCTCCAGCGACGGCCTGGACCGTCGGGGATCGAGGATACAGGCCCCGTTTGGCACCGGGCAAAGCAGTCAGGGGTGCCACGCCGCCTGCCCCGACACGGTCACCGGCACGCCTCCGACTGGCGCGACGCCCGCGCCAGGAACTCGGCGCCGCGCCCGCGGCCAATGCCGCATCACCGCCCACGCGTCCGCGCGAAACCGGCGCCGCCGCCACGAGCGCCGTCGACCGAACCGACCCGAGCCGGGCAGGGCCCGGCCGCGAGCACCCGTCGACCACAGGGCCAGAACGAACCCAAAACGACCAGACGAGCGGTAGTTATCCACAGGTACGGCTTTGGTACCCCATTGGGGATGTACCAGCGGTAGCCTGCCGCAAACGACCTTGGAAACCACCGATACGTCCCTTGGTACGGCTGGGCCCGGGCGCTTAGGCTGCGGTCGCCCGGCCGGCGTCGCGTCGACCGGATCAGCAGCCGGGACCCGCGTGGCCGACAGCAGCACAGGCACGTGGCGCCCCAGGTACACGTGAAAAAGCCCTTAGGAGGGTGATGTCCGAGAGGTTCCGCCGCGCCACAACAGTGGCTTTCGCGGCGACACTGACTATCGCATTCGCGGTGGCCGGATCGGCCGCGGCGAACGCGACGACGGCCGACTCGACGCTGAACGTCCAGATCCTGTCGTTCAACGACTTCCACGGGAACCTGGAGCCCCCGCAGGGTTCGTCCGGCTCGATCCTGACCCTGGACGCGAACGGCAACCAGGTGAGCGTGCCCGCCGGTGGGGTCGGCTACCTGGCCACCCACCTGCGGAACGCGCGCAAGGGCCACCCGAACTCGATCACGGTGACCGCCGGCGACAACGTGGGCGCGAGCCCGCTGCTGTCCGCCGCGTTCCACGACGAGCCGACGATCAACGCGCTCAACATGCTGGGTGTCGATCTTGCCTCGGTGGGCAACCACGAGTTCGACGAGGGCAAGGAAGAGCTCAAGCGGATGCAGAACGGCGGCTGCCGCACCGACGACGGCTGCTACGACCCGGACAACCCGTTCAAGGGTGCCGAGTTCGACTACCTCGCCGCGAACGTGGTGGAGGAGTCCACCGGCAAGCCGCTGTTCACCCCGTACGTGATCAAGTCTTTCCAGGGTGAGAAGGTCGGCTTCATCGGCGTGGTCACCAAGGACACCCCGAACATCGTGACCGCGGAAGGCGTCAAGGGCCTGAAGTTCCTGGACGAGGCGGACACGATCAACAAGTACGTGACCGCGCTCAAGCACAAGGGCGTCCAGGCGATCGTCGCGGTCATGCACGAGGGCGGCGAGGTGGCTTCCCCGGTGTACAACTACGACTGCAACGCCGGCGGCCAGGGCTCTGGCGTGTCCGGTGCGATCGTGGACATCAACAAGCGGCTCAAGCCGGCCGTGGACCTGGTGATCAGCGGCCACACCCACCAGTCGTACGTCTGCAACCTGCAGGACCAGTACGGTCGCAAGCGCCTGGTCACCTCGGCCGCCTCGTTCGGCCGGCTGTTCACCGACCTCCGGTTCAAGATCGACAAGCGGACGCACGACGTACTGCGCTGGTCGGAGACCGCGACCAACAAGATCGTCACGCGGGACGTCACGCCGGAGCCGGAGATCTCGGCCATGGTCGCCAAGTACGGCGAGCTGGTCGCCCCGATCGCGAACGCGCCGGTCGGCTACATCACCGCCGACATCCTCGGCCGGGGCTCCACAGCGCCGGAGTCGCCGCTCGGTGACCTGATCGCGGACGCGCAGCTGGAGAACACCACGCCGGCGGACAAGGGCGGCGCGCAACTTGCGCTGATGAACCCGGGCGGTATCCGGTCGGACCTGCAGTACGCACAGTCCGGCAGTGAAGGCAACGGCGTGGTCACCTACGGCGAGGCGTTCACCGTCCAGCCGTTCACCAACTACCTGACCACGATCAGCCTGACCGGGGCCCAGCTCGTGCACGTACTGCAGCAGCAGTATTCGGAGGCGAACGAGGCCTCGCCGAAGGTGCTGCAGGTGTCCGAAGGCTTCACCTACACGGTCGACAACGCGCAGACCGGCGCGGCGAAGATCGTGGTGGACAGCATCATGCTCAACGGCACGGCGATCGACCAGGCCGCTACCTACCGGGTGACGGTCAACTCGTTCCTGGCCGGTGGCGGTGACGGCTTCGGGGAGCTGGCGAACGGTACCGACCCGCTGGTCGGCGCCATCGACCTCGACGGTTTCGTCGACTACATGGAGGCGCACTCGTCGCAGGGCTCGCCGATCGCGCCGCCCGCGGCCGACCGGATCACCTTCATCAACTAAAGATCCAGACCGGCTGGTGTACCGGCCGGGAGAAGCGCGAAAGAGGCCCCGCCGGTGGTAACCCACCGGCGGGGCCTCCCGCATATCGAGCCGCGCGCCACAAAGCGCACCAGGAGCGGCGGCCCAAAGAGCCGCGCGTTACAAAGCGCACCAGGAGCGGCGGTCCAAGGAGCGGCGCGCCGCGCTACAAGACGCCCACTACCCGTCGATGCGGACGATCGTGCTGCCGACCGCCGAGCCGCCGGAGCTGTACGCCACCTGACCGAGGTACCGCACCCCGGCGGTCAGTCCCGACCAGGACAGCGTGAGCTGGGTCGGCTGGCCGCTGGTGACGGCGGTACTGGCCGGTGCCACGGTCGCGTTACCGGCCGCGGTACCTCCCACCACCCAGGTGTGCGGCTTGATCGTCGCCTCGGTCTGGCCGGCCGGCAGGCCGAACAGGTTGACGTAGAACTCGTACGTACCCGCCTCGGGAGCCGTCAACGTGACGGATTCCTCGGCGGTACCGCCGGCGCTCTGCCCGACCAGTTCCAGCCCACCGGCGGTCTGCCGGTACAGGAACACGTCGACGTCCGTACCGCTCGGGTAGTCCGCGCCGAAGGTGGCGAACCGCGCGATCGTGGTACCGGCCGGCACCACCACGGTCACCTTGCCGGTGTCGTCCGCGGTCTGCGGATCGGCCGGGTCGAACCCGCTCGAGCTCGGGTTCTTCAGCGCCAGGTCGGTGACGGTGGCCGGGACCAGCCCGTTCACCGCCGAGTCGAGGGTGCCGGTGAACCCGGGCTGCACCGGTACCGGAGTCGAGCCGGACGCGCCGGTGCCGGTCACCTCGGCCGGCGCGGCCAGTGGCACCGGCCGTACCGCGATCGGGCTGCGTACCGCGTGACCCTTGTTGTCCGACCAGGTCAGCGAGCCGAACCCGTAGGTACCGAACGCCGCGGTGGTACGCGAGATCTTCACCGTGTACGTCGCGGTCTTGCCGGGCTTGACCACGAAGTGCGTCGGCGACACCTGCACGGTGAAGCCGGCCGGCACCTGAACGGCGACCTTGTAGTTGCCGTTCTTCTTGCCCACGTTGCGAACAGTGCGGGTGATGGTCTGCGCACCGGCGAGATCGCCGATCGAGATCGACGGGTAGTTCAGGTCGCTCGGGTCGATCGAGCCGGCCGCCTGACAGTTGCCGTCGGTGGCTGGCAGGTCACGGGACCCGCACAGGAACCGGATCCAGTCGACGGCTCCCGACTCGTACACCAGACCGGGGTCGAAGATCCTGCTCGGCACGACGTGGCCGGCGCCGTAGTCCAGCGGGGTGGCCGGACCGGGCATGCCCTGACGGGCGATAGCCGCGCCGTGGTTGTCGGTCTGCGACGCGGTCGTCATGATCGCGGACTTGACCGCGGTCGGCGACCAGCCGGGGAACGTGGACAGGATCAGGGCGGCGAGGCCGCTGATGTGCGGCGTCGACATCGAGGTGCCCTGGAACGAGTCCCACATGTGCCCGCCGTTGCCGGGCGGGGCGACCGCCGCGATGATGTCCACGCCGGGCGCGGTGATGTCCGGCTTGAGCAGGTCACCGCCGCCGGCCAGCGCCGGGCCGTAGGACGAGAACGAGCCCATGACCGGCGCCTGTACGGAGATCCGCTGCCCGGCCGCGAGCGACGCGGTGGCACCGGCGGTCAGCGCGTACGCGTGCACCGGAGCACCCGCGGCCGCGTCGAGGTGCACGGTCGGTACGAAGTGGAAGTCGGCCGCGGTGTCCGCGGCGCCACCGGCCACGTTGTAGATGACCGCACCAACTCCACCGGCCTGCTGTACCGCGAGGCTCTTGTCGGTACGCGCGTTGTTGCCGCGCTGGCAGGTGACGATCTTGCCGGTCACCTTGGCCGGGTCGAGGGTGCCGGAGAAGCAGAGCAGTACCTGCGCCGGATCGGCGCCGGCCTTGCCGGCGTTCTCCGAGGCGATCAGCGGCGAGGACGGTACCGCCGCGCCGTTGCCCGCGCCGGTGGCCGTGGTGCCGTTGCCCAGCGTCACGCTCGACTGGAACGCGCGGTCGTGGGTGCTCGCCGCGACCGTGGTCTCCCACGGCGCGTTGTGCGCCACGCTGCTCACGCCGACGCTGTCGCCGTTGTTACCGGCCGACACCGACACGAACACACCGGCCGCGGCCGCGTTGAAGAACGCCACCTCGACCGGGTCGAGGTTGGTGGTACGCGCGCCGGAGATCGAGTAGTTGATCACGTCGACGCCGTCCGCGACGGCCTGGTCGATCGCGGCCACCGAGTCGGTCGTACCGCACGAGTTGCCGCCGGCGTAGTCGGTGCTCCAGCACACCTTGTAGATGGCGAGCCGGGCGGCCGGTGCCATGCCGGAGGCACTGCCGATGCTCTGCCCGTTGATCGTCACCGGTACGCCGTTGTTGCCGGCGGCAGTGGAGGCGGTGTGCGAGCCGTGGCCGCCCCAGTCGCGCGGCGAGTGGAACTCCTCCGGGATCGCGTTGACGCCGCTGTTGTACCAGCGCGCCCCGATCACCTTGTTGTTGCAGGTCACGTTACGGGTCGGGTCGGTCTCGGCGCCCTGGTCGCAGGTGCCGTGCCACTTCGAGCCGATCACGTAGGCGTCCGGCCGCGGCTCGGGCAGCGGGCCGAAGCTCGGGTTCTCCGGCCAGAAGCCGGAGTCGACCTCGCCGACGATGACGCCCTCACCGGCGTGCGCGGCCCCGCCGAACCGCTGCTGCCAGACGCCGTTGGCGCCGGTCAGACCGAGGAAGTCGGGAGTGGAGATGGTGTCCGCGTGGACGAGCTGGTTCTTCGTCAGCCGCACCACACCCGGCGTGCGGGCGAGCATCGCGGCGTCGCGGCCGGTCAGCCGGGCGGCGAAACCATTGAAGGTGTACGTGTAGTCATAGACCTTCTTGGCCCGCGGCACCCGCGCCAGTACCGCGTCGTGCCGGTCGGCCAGGTGCCCGCGGTACCGCTGGACGTCCGCGCTGTTCCGGTCGAGCTTCGCGCCGGACCGGGGCTGGGTGGCCCGCATGCCCGCGACGTGCCCGTCGTACGAGCCGACCGGCGCCTCGGCGAGCTGCACGATGTACAGGCCGTCGGTGAATCCACCGGTGGGCGCGGCCGCGCTGTCCTGCGCGAACGCCTGGTCGGGACCTGCCACGGCGAGCGCGGTGAGCGCCACCGTCGCGAGGGCGACAGCTATCGGACGCCTTCGTCCGATCGGGGATGGTAAAGACACGGCTTTTGTACCTCCGACATCCAATGCGGCGCGATGCGCACGCTGCGGCGGAGTTTACGTGCGGAGGTACCGTTCGGAGAATGCTCCAGCGAGGAATCCGCTATTTCCGACTGAACGGACGAGCACTGACCTAACCCGGCAACCACGCGACCTGACCAGCTAAAACGGTATAGCCGACAAACGCTACGATATCTATCAACGAATGCGCGATGATCAACGGCCCGGTGCGTCTGGTACGCAGAAAGAATAGCGCGAAGATCACGCCCATTACCGCATTGCCGGCAAAGCCTCCGAAACCCTGGTAAAGGTGGTAGGAGCCGCGCAGTACGGCGCTCGCGGCGACCGTGGCCGGCACCGCCCAGCCGAGCCGGCGCAGCCGGGTGATCAGGTAGCCGACCACGACGACCTCTTCGAGTACGGCGTTCTGCAGCGCGGAGAGGATCAGTACCGGCACTCCCCACCAGACGTGCGGCAGCGCCGCCGGCACCACCGTCGCGTTGAGCCCGAGCGCTCTCGCGGCGAGGTACAGCCCGAGCCCGGGTACGCCGATCCCGAGTGCGAGCAGCGCGCCCGCGGACAGGTCGAACCGGGGCCGGCTCCGGTCGACGCCGATCGTGCGCCACACCGACCCGTCGGTACGCCGCAGCAGGTGCATCGCGAGCAGCACCGGTGCCAGCGCGAACGCGATGCCGAGCAACTGGTACGTCAGGTCGAGCCACGGCCGGCCGGGCGCTTGGGACGGGTTCAGGGTGGCCCGCTGCGCCGACAGCGACTGTGCCGCGGTGAGCTTCGCGATGAGGCTGACCAGCGCGTACACCGCGGACGCACCGAGCGAGACGGCGAGTACCAGCAGTACCTCGTCGCGCAGCGTCCGCCGGTCAGGCCCCTCGGCCACGGACTGCGCGGGTGGGACCGGCTCGGTCACGGGATCGGCGTCCACGCCGATCAGCATGCCAGCGCCCCATGCGCTTGAGTTCGATGGCGGTCCCGCCGGGTCGCTGGTCACAGCTGCCCGGCTCGACGAGCCGTGCGCTTAGGCCCGATCGAGGACGGCATTCGGCGGGAGCAGCAGGAACACCCGGTGGGCCAGCCGCTCGAGCGAACCACACAGCCCGAAGATCAGCCCGGCCGAGAAGTCGACCACGCGCTGGGCGTCCGGAGCGTCCAGGCCGGTCAGGTCGATGATCACCGGAGTGCCGTCGCGGTACCGCTCGGCCACTCCGCGCATGCCGGAGAAGCTGGTCAGCCGGATGCTGGCGATCCGGTACGGCGCGAGCACCGGCAGCAGGTCCTCGTCGGACCGGACGTCCTGCTCGGGCTCCGGCGCGGGTTCGGCGTCGTCGTCGAGCGGCTGGTCACCGTCCGGGTCCTCGTACTCGGCCCAGTCCTCGTCGGCGGAGAGCCCCAGCCATGCCCCGGCCCGATGCAGTGCGTCCATGGAGAGCGGTCCCCTCTCGCACTGTCGAGCTGCGGCCGGTTGACGCCCCGCCAGACACTGGTCGGAGCCCTCCCAGTTTCGCAGGCAACAGGCGCGCGGACGGACCGCACCCGAGGCGCCACGCCGAATTTGCCGGGTACGTGACAATCGCGCCGCGCAATCAGCGCAATAGTGGCCCGATCTTGTCCAGTACGGCCGGATCTTCGATCGTGGACGGCGTGTCCGGGTGCCGCCCCTCGGCGAGCTGGCGCATGGTGCCGCGCAGGATCTTGCCGCTGCGGGTCTTCGGCAGGCCCGGTACGACGACCACGTCCCGGAACGCCGCGACCGCGCCGATCTGCTCGCGTACCAGCGCCACCAGCTCGTCCCGCAGCGTCTGCTCGTCGATGTCGGCGCCGGCCATGAGGACCACCAGACCGCGCGGCACCTGGCCCTTGATCGGATCGGACACCCCGATCACCGCGCACTCGGCCACCTGCGGATGCTGCGCGACGACCTCCTCGATCGCGCCGGTGGACAGCCGGTGGCCGGCCACGTTGATCACGTCGTCGATCCGGCCCATCACGTACAGGTAGCCGTCCTCGTCGAGATGACCACCGTCGCCGGTGAGGTAGTAGCCGTCGTACCGGGTCAGGTAGGACTCGCGGTAGCGCTCGTCGTCGTTGTACAGCGTCGGCAGTGTTCCTGGTGGCAGCGGCAGCTTGATCGCGATGGCGCCCTCGTCGCCCGGCGCGGCGTCGTCCCCGTCACCGACCAGCACGTGTACGTCGTAGCCCGGCACCGGCACGGTCGGCGAACCGGGCTTGACCGGCAGCGGCTCGATGCCCATGCAGTTCGCCGCGACCGGCCAGCCGGTCTCGGTCTGCCACCAGTGGTCGATGACCGGGATGTCCAGCAGGTCGGCCGCCCAGTGGTACGTGTCCGGGTCCAGCCGCTCGCCGGCGAGGTACAGGTACTTGAGGCTGCCCAGCTCGTACCGGCCGCGATGCTCCCCCTTCGGGTCCTCCTTCTTGATCGCCCGGAACGCGGTCGGCGCGGTGAACAGCGCCTTCACGTTGTGCTGGGAGACGACCCGCCAGAACGCACCCGCGTCGGGGGTACCGACCGGCTTCCCCTCGTACAGCACCGAGGTGCAGCCGGCGAGCAGTGGCGCGTACACGATGTACGAGTGGCCGACCACCCAGCCGACGTCGCTGGCGGCCCAGAACACCTCACCCTGGTGGGTGTCGTACACGTTCGCCATGCTCCAGTGCAGCGCGACCGCGTGCCCGCCGTTGTCGCGGACCACGCCCTTCGGCTTCCCGGTCGTACCGGACGTGTAGAGGATGTACAGCGGATCGGTGGCGGCCAGCTCGACGCACGGCGCGAGCGGCGCGTCCCGTACCCAGTCGTAGTAGTCGACGTCCCGTTCCCCGAGGTCAGCCACGCACTGCTCGCGCTGCAGCACCACGCACAGGTCCGGTGTGTGGGTGGAGCGCTCGAGCGCGGCGTCCAGGATCGGCTTGTACGCGATGGTCCGGCCCGGCTCGAGCCCGCAGGACGCGGACACGATCACCGTCGGCTTCGCGTCGTCGATGCGTACCGCCAGCTCGTTCGCGGCGAAGCCGCCGAACACGACCGAGTGGACGGCGCCGATCCGGGCGCAGGCGAGCATCGTGACGATCGTTTCCGGCACCATCGGCATGTAGATGACGACGCGATCGCCCTTGTCCACACCGCTTCTCCGCAGCGCGCCGGCCACCCGGGACGTCTCGTACTGGAGTTCCAGATAGGTGTACTCGCGGCAGGTGCCGGCGTAGGCACTGTCGTACACCAGTGCTGTGCTATCGGCACGGCCGTCCTCCACGTGCCGGTCGACCGCGTTGTAGCAGGTGTTGAGCACGCCGTCCGGGAACCAGCGGTACAACGGAGCCGCGCTGTCGTCCAGTGCTCGCGTCGGCGGCGTGTACCAGTCGATGCCCTGCGCCGCTTCGAGCCAGAACCCGTCCGGATCCTCAAGGCTTCGGCGGTACGTCTCGCGGTAAGCGCCGGCACTGGACATGCTCGCCTCCCTGCTCGTCACTCTCTCACCGCTCGTCACTCTCACCGTAGGACCGACGGCGCGGGCGCGCAGAGCTCAGCCGCGGACGGCTCGGCTTGCGCTGGTCGATGCCGCCATCGGTACACAAACGTTCACCGTCTGTGCCCTTATTGTTATGAATTAGTAAGATAGCTTCCGTTCTGTCCGCTTCTGCGCAATATTGCTACACAGCTGCCGGTACGCGGTTAGCCCTCCGCGGCCCCTCGCGGTCAGGCGACCGGCAGTCCATATCCCCTCCCGACATCCCCCAGCACCGACGAAAGGACCCGCCATGTCGGCACTCACCGCCAGGCTCTCCGCCTGGAGCCGCAGGCTCGGCCTGCTCGCCGTCTCGATCGTTGCCGCGCTGCTGCTCGTACCCACCGGCCCTGCCGCCGCCACTCCGGGCGTCGACGACTACCCGTACAGCGGTGGTCCGATCGACTCGGTGGACCAGTGGAACTTCTACACCCGCGAGTGCACCAGCTTCGTGGCCTGGCGGATCAACAACGACCGCGGCATCGCGTTCCACAACTACTACGCCGGCGTCCACTGGGGCAACGCGCTGAACTGGGACGACGCGGCGGGGGCCGCGGGGATCTCGACGGATGGCAACCCGACCGCCGGCTCGGTGGCCGTGTTCAACCCCGGGGTGGACGGGGTCGGCTCGTACGGGCATGTCGCGTACGTACTGCAGGTCGGCGACGGCCAGGTCCTCGTCGAGGACTACAACTGGTCGCCGTACAACTATGGCCAGCGCTGGATGAACAGCGCCGGCGTGAACTTCATCCACTTCTGAGCACGTCGGTCGTCTCTCGACCTGCTCTGCACGTCCCGCCCCGTTGCTTCCGAGCAGCGGGGCGGGCTCGCGCTGGGGGGCCGGCCTGCCCGTACTCTCGGTGACATGCCCGGAGTACCGCCGACCCGTTTCACGTACCTCGGTCCCGAGGGCACCTTCAGTGAAGAGGCGCTCCGCACCGTGCCGGCCGCACGCCGGGCCGAACTGGTACCAGCGCACAGCGTGCCGGAGGCCCTGGACAACGTCCGCGCCGGTGACGCCGACGCCGCTCTCGTACCGCTGGAGAACTCGGTCGGTGGCGGCGTCGCGGTGACCCTGGACGAGCTGGCCAACGGTGAGCCGCTCGTCATCACCCGCGAGATCGTGCTGCCGGTGAACTTCGTGTTCGCGGTGCGCCGAGGAACAGACCTCGATGGTGTACGCGCGGTCGCGGCCCACCCACAGGCGATCGCCCAGTGCCGGAGCTGGCTGCGCGGCAAGGTCCCGTCCGCCACCACGGTGGAGGTGCTGTCCAACGCGACCGCGGCGGTGGCCGTGGCCGCCGGCGAGTACGACGCGGCCATCACCACGCCACTGGCGGTCGAGCGGAACAGGCTGTCCACGCTCGCCGAACACATCGCGGATCAGGCGGACGCGGTAACCCGGTTCGTACTCGTCGCCCGGCCGGCCGCCCCACCGGCACCGACCGGCCGCGACGTCACCTCGATCGCGGTGTACATCGCGCACGACCGGGTCGGTGCGCTGCTCCAGGTACTGACCGAGCTGGCGATCCGCGGCGTGAACCTGACCCGGATCGAGTCCCGACCGACCGGCGAGCGACTCGGCCGCTACTGCTTCTTCCTCGACTGTGTCGGGCACGTCGCGGACGTACGGGTCGGCGAGGCGCTGGCCGCGCTACGGCGCATCTGCGCGGACGTACGCTTTCTCGGCTCGTACCCGCGCATCGGTGACGAGGCGCAGGTACCGCCGCCGCCCGGTAGCGCGGACGCCGACTTCACCGACGCGGCCGCCTGGCTCGCCCGCCTCCGCGACACCGGTACCGCGTGACGGCCCCGATCTTGACGGGCGCAGTGACCCGCGATCCCGGCCGCTGGCCCCCCGATCCTGACGCGCGCGGTGGCACGCGATCACGCCTGGCAAGTCCCAAGATCCGCGGTTGGACGCACTGAGCCACAACAGGCCCTGTTTCGTGTGGCTGGCTGCCCACCTTCCCGGCGTGTCGTGCGGAAGATCCGGACTGTTGGGCAGCCAGCCACGCGAATAGTCGCGAAACGTGTGTCCTGTTGCCCGTACCTGCGGATCTTGTGCAAGAAAACCGAGGTAGTGGGCAGTCAGCCACAGGTTTCGAGGCCGTTTGTGGCTCAGTGCGCACAGGTCCGGATCTTGGACACCGACACGCTCAGGGAGCTTCGACCGTCGGCAGGCGGATCTCGGCGCGAACACCGGGTGCGGCATCGGCGAGTCGGACGGTACCGCCGTGCAGCCGCGCCAACTCCCGCGCGATCGCGAGCCCGAGGCCGCTGCCGCCCTCGTCCCGGCCGCGCGCGTCGTCCAGCCGGGTGAACCGGTCGAACACGCGCTCGCGGTCGGCCGGCGCGATTCCGGGTCCGTCGTCGGTCACCGTCAGCAGTACCCGACCGCTCTCCGGGGCGGCGGCGAGAACCACCGAGCTCGACGCGTACCGGACCGCGTTGTCGACGAGGTTGGTGACGATCCGGCCGAGCCGGTCCGGATCCCCTTCAGTCCACAGTGGACGGTAACTGGCCGCGGACACGGTGACCGGCACCCGGCCGTTGGGGTACCGCCCGGCCACCTCGGTGAGCAGCGCGGTCACGTCGACCGGCTCGCGGCGACCGGCCGGGAGCCCGGCATCGTCGGCCCGCGCCAGCAGCAGCAGGTCGTCGACCAGTCGACTCAACCGCGCCACGTCCAGCAGCAGGTCGTCCACCGGCGCCGGCTCGTGGATCCGGGACGAGACCTCCAACTGGGTACGCATGCTGGTCAGCGGGCTGCGCAACTCGTGCGCGGCATCCGCGACGAAGGCCCGTTGCCGCTGCCGCGCAGCCTCGAGCCGGTCGAGCATCCCGTTCAGCGTGACCGCCAACCGGTAGATCTCGTCCCGGGCCGACGGCACCGGCAACTGCCCGGGACCGGTGATCTCCTCGGCGCCGCGGCGCAACGCCTCCACCGGGCGCAGCGTCGCGCCCACCACCCGCCACGCGACTCCGACCAGCACGAGCACCAGCAGCGGGTACGCCACCAGCAGGATGTTGCGCAGCACCCGCACCGCGTCGGTCAGGTCCTGCGCCGGCACCGCGACCAGCACGGTCTGTGGATCGTCGGGCGTCCCGGCCGGCACGGCCACCACCCGCAGCGGGCCGTCCACGCTGGCCCGGTCCCCCGACACGTACAGCCGATCGCCGGCCCTGGCCCGGCGCAGCTCGGCCGGCCGGAGCACCGCTACCAGCCGATCCGCGCCGGCCGACGCCTGCCGGATACCGCCGTTCTCGTCCACCACCTGCACGACCTCGGCGCCCGGCGCGACCGGGATCGGGTCGGGCAACCGGCCGGTGTCGATCAGCGTCGCCACCTCACGCGCCGTCCTGACCGCGCTTTCATCCAGACTTCTTTGCAGGGTGTACCGGAGGGTGAGCACCATCAGCAGTCCACCGAGCGCGAGTCCGGCGGCCAGTCCGGCGGTACCGATCAGGATCAGCCGTGACCGCAGCGACAACCCCCGCCACCAGCGCACGCGTCAGCCCCCAGCCGGCGGTTCGGCCGGGGCGGCAGCCGCGACGAGCCGGTACCCGGCGCCCCGCACGGTCTGTACCGACGACACCCCGAACGGCGTGTCGATCTTGCGGCGCAGGTACCCGACGTACACCTCGACCACGTTCGGATCGGTGTCGTCCGGCGCGTCCCACACGTGGTCGAGCAACTCGATCTTGGAGACCACCTCGCCGGCGTGCCGCAGCAGGTACTCCAGCAGCGCGTACTCCCTAGTGGTCAGGGTTATCTCGACCTCGTCGCGGGTGACCCGTCGGGTGGCCGGGTCCAGGCGCAGGCCACCGGCGGACAGTACGGTCGGCCGCTCCCGCGCCCCGCGCCGGAGCAGCGCGCGCAGCCGGGCGAGCAGCACCACGTACGAGAACGGTTTGGTCAGGTAATCGTCGGCGCCGGCGTCGAGCCCGTCGGACTGGTCGTACTCGCCGTCCTTGGCCGAGAGCATCAGCACCGGTACCCAGTTGTCCTCGTCCCGCAGTGCCCGCACGATCCGGTAGCCGGACAGGCCCGGCAGCATCACGTCCAGGATCACCGCGTCGTACTCGCTGTGCCGGGCGGCGTCGAGACCACCGGGGCCGTCATGGAACACGTCGACGACGAAGCCCTCGGCCTCCAGTCCGCGCTTGAGCGCACCGGTGAGCCGTACCTCGTCCTCGACCACCAGCAGCCGCACCCGCCCCACCTCCACGGTTGATCGTGCCAGCGGCGGCCACCGGTCTGGCCGATGGCGGTCCCGGCGGCGCGCCGCCGGGACGAGCCGTGCGCGTAGGCGACGGTTCTCAGTCTGCTCACAGCATGCCGCGCGCAGGATGGGTGCAGAGACCTACGACAGGGGTGCATGTCATGTCTGTGTTTACGTCCCGGCCCGGACTGCGGTGGATAGTGCCGACCGCCGTACTGGCCGTGGTTCTGGGCGCGGGGGGCGCGACCCGACTGATTGCGGCGAGTGCCGCCGAGAGCCTGCCGTCCCGTAGTGCCGCTCAACTCCTGGTGGACCTGCAGACCGCCACGGTGGCGCCGATGTCCGGCACCGTCGTACAGAAGGCGGATCTTGGTTTTCCGAAGTTGCCCACCGGGGGCGGCGAGGGCAGCTCCGACCTGACCTCGCTGATCTCCGGCAACCACACGCTGCGGGTCTGGTACGACGGACCGGAGCGGGCCCGGGTCGCACTGCTTGGCACGCTCGGCGAGTCGGATGTCGTGCGCAACGGGCACGACCTGTGGATCTGGTCCAGCCAGCAGAACGCGGCGAGCCACCGCCGGCTCTCCGACCAGGAGAAGGACCGCCCGGGTGTACCGGCGGAGGCGTCGGAACTGCCGATGACGCCGCAGCAGGCAGCCCAGTACGCGCTGGACGCGATCTCGCCGACCACCAAGGTCAGTACCGCCGGCACCGCACGGGTCGCCGGTCGCTCCGCGTACGAGCTGGTACTCGCGCCGAAGGACGCCGACTCGCTGATCGGGCAGGTACGACTGGCCATCGACGGTGAGCGGCACATCCCGCTGCGGGTGCAGGTGTACCCGAAGAGCGGCGATTCGGTGGCGGTCGAGGTGGCGTTCACCCGGATCAGCTTCAGCCGACCGGATGCCGGCCAGTTCCGGTTCACCCCGCCGAAGGGCGCGAAGGTCACCGAGGCGACCGACGAGCCGGAGGCCAACCACGGTCCGGACCGCATGTTGCCGGCCGGCCGGCCGACCGCGATCGGCGAGGGCTGGACCACCGTACTGGTACTGCGTGGCAACAAGCAGGACCCGACGGCGAGCCCCGGCCCGGCCGACGGGAACCGGCCCGAGGGCGGGAACCGGCCCGACGGCGACGACCCGGCCGCCGGACTCGGCGCGATCGTCAGTGCGTTGCCGCAGGTCAGCGGTGACTGGGGCAGCGGACGACTGCTGAAGTCGCGACTGTTCTCCGTACTGCTGATCGACGACGGACGGGTGCTCGTCGGGGCGGTGAGCCCGGAGCGGCTCTACGCCGCGGCGGCCGACCCGCGGGCGGCGCTGAACGCGCCGGCCAGTCAGCCGCACACCGGAACGAGGGGTCCGAAGTAACCGTGACCGCAACTGACGAGGCGGTGGTGCGGGCGGCGTCAGCCGCCCGCACCACCGCTTCCACACCCGATACCGCACTGGCGGTACGTACCGAGAAGCTCAGCAAGCGCTTCCGGGGCGGGCAGCTCGCCGTGAACGCGATCGACCTGGCCGTACCGGTCGGCTCCGTGTACGGCTTCCTCGGCCCGAACGGCTCCGGCAAGACGACCACGATCCGGCTGCTGCTCGGCCTGATCCGGCCGACCAGCGGCTACCGGGAGCTGCTCGGCGCGGCCATCCCGGACCGGGCGGCCGAGGCGTTGCCGCGGGTAGGAACTCTGGTGGAGGGGCCGGCGTTCCACCCGTACCTGTCCGGCTGGGACAACCTGCGCCGGATCGACGCCGCCGACCGGACCGTCGACCCGAAGACCGCCAAGCGCCGCATCGGCGAGGCGTTCGAGCGGGTCGGCCTGACCGCCGCGACCCGCAAGCGGTACCGGGCGTACTCGCTCGGCATGCGGCAGCGGCTGGCCATCGCGTCGGCCCTGCTGCGACCGCGCGAGCTGCTGGTACTGGACGAGCCGACGAACGGGCTGGATCCGCAGGGCACCCGGGAGGTACGCACGCTCGTCACCGAGCTGGCTGCCGCCGGTACGACCGTGCTGCTCTCCACCCACCTGTTGGCCGAGGTCGAGCAGATCTGTACCCATGTCGGGGTCATGCACGTCGGCAAGCTGGTGGCCCAGGCACCGATCGCGGAGCTGCGCGCGGGTACCACGCCGCGGGCGCAGGTGGACACCGAACGGCCTGCCGACGCGGCCCGGGTACTCACCGAACAGGGACTGTCCGATCTGGACATCTCGCCGAGCCACGTGACCGGGATCCTCGGTGGCGTCGCGCCGGAGAAGGTGGTGGCCGCGCTGGTACACGCGGATGTGCCGGTACGTGGATTCCGGGTGTTGGCGCCCGATCTGGAGGACGTGTTCGTGTCGCTCACCGGGGAGGGCTTCGATGTCAGCGGCTGAGGCGGTCACGGCGGCCGGGGCCGTCGGGTCACCCGGGACCGGGGCCGACCAGCGGGCGTTGACCGGGCCTTCGTCGGCGCGGCCGCGGTCGCTGATGAGCACCCGGTTCTTCCGGTCCGAGCTGCGGCTGATCTTCGGGCGGCGGCGCAACTGGGTCGGCATGGCGGTGCTCGCCGCGGTACCGATCATCATCGCCGTCGGGGTGAAGCTCGACGGGCCGAGCGGTGAGGGCGGCGTCGACTTCTTCAGCGCGATCACCGACAACGGGGCGTTCGTCGCGCTGGCCGCGCTGATGTTGGAGCTGCCGCTGTTCCTGCCGCTCGCGGTGGCCGCGATCGCCGGGGACTCGATCGCCGGCGAGGCGAACCTCGGCACGATGCGCTACCTGCTCACCGTGCCGGTACACCGGACCCGGGCGCTCGCGGTGAAGTTCGCCGCGATCGTGGTGTTCGCGCTGACCGCCACGGCGCTGGTGGCGGTCACCGGGTTGACGATCGGGCTGATCCTGTTCGGGCCGGGCGACTTCCCGCTGGTGTCCGGCAGCACCCTGTCATTCGGTGCGGGACTGTGGCGGATCCTGCTGGTCGTCCTCTACCTCACCGCGTGCCTGACCGCGGTGGGCGCGATCGGCCTGTTCATCTCGACGCTCACCGAGCAGCCGATCGGGGCGACCATCGCGCTGCTGATCCTGACCATCGTGAGCCACATCATCGACGCGATCCAGCAGCTCTCGGTGATCCACCCGTACCTGCTCACGCACAACTGGTTGGCCTTCGGCGACCTGCTGCGGGACCCGATCGCGACGGACGGGATCACCCGCGGGCTGCTCTCCGCCGGGGCGTACACGCTGGTGTTCTGCGCCGCGGCGTGGGCCCGGTTCGGCGCCCGCGACGTCACCAGCTGAGGTTGGGTGGCCCCGGCAAGGGTCCGGGGCCACCGCCTCAGCTCAGCGAACGGCGCGTAGGAGCCCGGGATTCCCGAGGTTGACGAACATCGGCAACGTACCGAGGTCAGCCGGATAGTCGCGCAGGTCCGCCGGGCCGTGCACCACCTTGTGCCGGGCCACGTCGAACCAGGTGCCCGGCGGTACGTGGATGTCCCGACTGGTCGCGTCGGTCAGCACCGGCGCGGCCAGCAGTGAGTCGCCCAGCAGCCACTCGTCGGTCAACTCGTACGTCGCCTGATCCGACGGGTAGTTGAAGAACAGCGGCTTCATGATCGGCTCACCGGTCGCGACCGCCCGCCGCACCTGGGCCTGGATGTACGGCGCGAGCAACCCGTGCAGCTTCATCGCCTTCGTGTACAGCTTCGCGGTCTCCGCGTCGTAGTTCACCCAGCGCTGGTTCACCTGGTCGTACACCCGGATCGGCGAGGTCGAGGAGTACACCAGCGGCATCAGTGCCGCCGCCTGGGCCCAGCGGACCAGCACCTCCTTGGTCGGCGGCGGCTGGCCGAGCGAGCCGCCGATCATGTCGGTCTCCACGAACGGGTACCCGATGCTGGAGATCGACAGGTCCTGCTTCACCGCGGCCTGCAACGAGTCCCAGCCGGTACCTTTGTCCACCTCCCGGATCACGAATCCGTGCTGCTGCGAGCCGGTCCAGGACAGCCGTACGCCCGCGCCCTGCTGGTCGAACTCGTCGGTCAGCGCGGCGCCGAGCTGCAGGTAGTCGAGCGGCTCGTGCCCCTCCGCCGGTGCGCAGGTCTCGTCGAAGAACCGGGTGTCGAACTTGAAGCCGTCCACGCCGTACTGCTGCTCCAGCGCGTGCAGTTTCCCCGCGTACCAGTCGCGGGCGGCCGGGTTGCCCAGGTCGACGATGCCGGCCTCGCCGTTCCACCACTCGACCGTGCACGGCTTGCTCGGGTCGGTCTTGTCCCGCAGCAGGTAGCCGTTGTCGGCGGCCACCTGGTAGTTGTCCGCGTCGAGATTTATCCACAGGGTTACCCACAAGCCGAAGTCGTAGCCCATGCCGTGGATCTCGTCGGACATCGCGGTCGGGTCGGGGAACTTGTCGTTGAAGGTGAAGTCGCCGTAGTGGCTCATCCAACCGTCGTCGAGCTGGATCGTGTGGCCCGGTACGCCCGCGCCGTGGAGCTCGCGGGCCCAGTCGAGCAGCCCGTTCTGGGTGACCGTGGTGTAGAACTGCGCCCACGAGTTCCACAGTGGACTGGAGTACTGCCTCGCGGTCGCGTCGGACTTGGCCGGCTTGCCGGCGATGCCGATGTAGTCGGCGTACACCGCGTGCGGGTTGCGCTCGACGAACACGGTCGCGGACAGGCTGTCCGACTCGGTCACCTCGAACCCGGCCACGCCGGGGGTCGCGTGCCCGAGCGACACGTCCATCACGTTGCGGGTGTCGACGTACAGGCCGACCGCCGACTGGGTGAACCAGAACGGGTCGGTCATCAGGTACTCCGCCGGCCCCATCGCGTCGTCGGCGACCGGCTCGGTGTCCAACGGCCAGGGCTGACCGGTGTACGGCGCGCCGCTGTCGGTGGTCGCCTCGCCCATCCCGTACCAGTGGCCGGCCGACCCCATATCGAAGTGCAGGCCGGTCGAGGTCGCGTCCACGCCGGTGACCGTGCTGTCGATCCGGTACCGGTCGGCACTGAACGTGAGCGTGACGTGCATGGTCGCGGCCGGGTCACTGGTGGCGAGGTCCAGGTCGAGAGCGTTGCCGGACCAGTCCGCGCCGGTCACCTCGGTGGCCGTGACCCAACCGCCGGGACCGCGGAAGTCGAACGCGTTGTCGGCGGTGGACGCGAGCACGGTGTGGCCACCACGCACGGTGGTGAGCTGCACCGGCTGCTTGTCCAGTCGTACCCGGTAGCCGGGCCCGGCGCCGGAGCGCGGTACCACGGCGGTGATCACCGAGCCGTCGTCCGAGTAGCGCACGCCCGCCGGCGACGCCGTGGCCGGGGTGGCGGCCGCCAGCGCGGTGGCTCCGGCCAGAACCGCGGTAGCAAGCACCGCCGTGGCGCGGCCGGTCCGACCGGCCCGTCGTGCGTGAGGGATGGATTGCACGGTCTCACCTCGCAGGGATCGGCCACGGATTTGCCGCCATCCAGCGGTGTTTCAGCCGCCCCGTCGCCCGTCACCGCTGCCCGGATAGTCCCGGTCTGCGCGTCGATCCGTGCGCATTTCTGCTCGTACAGCGCTGATACTGCTCACGTACACGCGGAGGTGTCAAGGTTTGCCGGGCCTGTCGGACTACGCCTCAACCTGGCTCGGGGCGTAACCCCAACGCGGTTACCAGCGTTTTGTCCGGTAGTGGCCTTCGCGCACCGCCGGGCCGTGGCGGTGGTCGGGGTTCCGCGACCGGAGTCGGAACCAGTCGTCGCGAACGGTCCACGTCCCGCCGACGGGGTGACGGGACGAGAGGGAGTCTGATGTCTCTGCGCGCCAAAGCGGTTACCGGTGCACTGGCTCTGGCCCTGGCCAGTCCCGGCCTGATCGGCTGCGCCGCCGGCATGGCCAGCCCGGCGCCGGTCAGTCGAGCCGCGAGCCAGCCCACACCCAACTACAGCCCGCTCGGCACGGCCGGGCTCAACGCCGTACTACTAGCCCAGCCGGACCTTCCGAGCGGGTACACGGTCGACCCGCGCAACAGCAACACCGCCACGATGTGCGGCTACAAGCCGAAGTACCAGCACGTCGTGGTCGGCCGGACGTTCATCAAGGGACGCGGGCTCAACTCGGTACTGGCCACCGTCCGCATCTACGAGTACCCGTCGGCAGCCCAGGCGAAGGTGGTGTTCCGGCAGGTACAGGACATCGCGGTGAAGTGCCGGGAGCACGTGACCAGCAACGGTGCCCGCAGTCGGGTGTCGATGATCGCCGTACCCGGCGGGATGCGGGGCCCGGCGCTCGGGCTGGAAGTGGACGGGCTGGACACCAACCCGCTGGCCGCCGCACTGTCGTACGTGCTGGTCGGGCCGGCGATCGTGCAGGCCGGCAGCGGTGGACTCGGTACCGCCGACACGAAACTGGTGTTCGACCTGCTCCGCGAGCAGGCCGAGCGGTACGCCGAGGCGGCCCAGCCGTAGCGCCGCGCGTCACCGGAAGGGCACCGCGCGCCCACCAGGGCGCGCCGCCCTCCACAAGCACAAACGAAGCGGCCCGGCGCGAATGCGCCGGGCCGTCCGCGGGTCGGAAGTACGGGCTCAGCCGCCGAGCAGGTTGCCGAGCATCCCGCCCTGCTGCTGTTGCTGACCGCCGTTCATCATGTGCGCCGGCAGCTCCTCGGACGGCTGTACGACCACGAAGCCCTGGCCGGCGAAGCTCATCGTGAACCGCTCCCCGGTGGTACGCCCGAGCAGCGTGCCGATGCCCAACTGGTCGGCCCGCTGGTACCCGGTCTGCAGGTTGGCCGACCAGCAGATCGCGGCCTGCGGGTCGGCGAAGGTCGGCTGGTCCACGTTCAGCACCACCGGAGTGCCCTTGGTGGTGATCGCGATCCGCCCCTGGCCGGTGAACACGCAGTTGAACAGGCCGGCGCTGGACAGCATGCCCATGCCCTGTACGAACTTGATGTCGTACTGCAGGGTCGAGTCGAACGCGAGCACGTTGCGGCCGTTGATGGTGAGCGCGTCACCCTGCTCGAGATCGATGATGTGTACGTCGGCGGCCTGGTCGGCGAAGAACACGTCGCCCTGTCCGGCCACCCGCATCAGCGGTACGCCCTCGCCGGTCAGCTTCTGCTTGAGCCACTTGCCCATGCCGCCCGAGCCGAGTGCCTGGAACTGCACATTGCCCTGGTAGGCGACCATCGTGCCGGTACGCGCCATGCACTCGCCGTTGAGTTCGGCCTTGAGCAACTTGGAGTTCTGCAGCCGCAGACCGGGCTGGGTCGACTCCACTTCCAGGTTCTCCCTGGCAAACAGTTCGCTGCGCATGACGCGCTGTCTCCTCCCGAGCTCGAAAGACGGCCGGTGCTCCGGCGCGCTTCTGCGCCGCCCGCACCCGGCCGCCCCGTGTGGCTGCGACGGTACGGGCCGCCCGCAACGCACGGCTGTCGGGTACCGGTCAGCGCGGGTTCCGATCTGGACGCGGAAACTCAGCCCCAACCGAGCGCGTGCAGTCGCGCGTCGTCGATGCCGAAGTGGTGCGCGATCTCGTGTACCACGGTGACCGCGACCTCCTCGACCACATCGTCCTCCGAGTCGCAGATGCGCAGGATCGGATTGCGGTAAATGGTGATGCGGTCCGGGAGTACCGCGCCGTAGTCCCAGCCCCGCTCGGTGAGCGCATATCCCTCATACAGCCCGAGCAGGTCGCCTTCGCCCTCCGGTGGGTCGTCCTCGACCAGGATGACGACGTTGTCCATCAGGTCCAGCAGCGGCTGCGGGATCTCGTCGAGCGCGTTCCCGACCAGTTCCTCGAATCGCGGCTGGTCCATCGTCACCGGCATGTACCCATGATCCCCGCGTTCCGGCCGACACTACGACGATCCGGCCGACGCCACGACGATCCGGCCGACGCCACGACGATCCAGCTGGCGCTACCGCCGGGCCACGGCGCGCGGATATGCGGCACAACCGGATAACTGAGGGGTGATCGCTACCGCCGCACGAGTACCCTCGGTTGCCGTGATCGACCTGCGTTTGTTGCGAGAAGACCCGGCCCTGGTACGCGCCAGCCAGCTAGCCCGCGGCGACTCCGAGTCGGCGGTGGACACGCTGCTCACCGCCGATGCGGAGCGCCGTGCCGCGCTCGGCCGGTTCGAGACGCTGCGGGCGGAACAGAAACAGCAGGGCAAGCTGGTCGCGTCGGCCAAGGGCGAGGAGAAGCAGGCTCTGCTCGCGCGTACCAGAGAACTCTCCGCCGAGGTGAAGACGGCCGAGACCGCGGCCAACGAAGCCGAGGCGGCGTTCAAGGCCGCGCACCTGGCCGTGGCCAACGTGGTCGAGCCCGGCGTACCGGCCGGCGGCGAGGAGAACTTCGCCACGCTGCGCGAGGTCGGCGACCGGCCCGGCGGCGAGGGCATGCGCGACCACCTGGAGCTCGGCGAGCTGCTCGGCGCGATCGACACCGAGCGCGGCGCGAAGGTCTCCGGCGCCCGGTTCTACTTCCTGACCGGCGCGGGGGCGCTGCTGCAACTGGCGCTGCTCCAGGTCGCGATGGCACAGGCGGTCGAGGCCGGGTTCATCCCGGTCATCCCGCCGGTGCTGGTCAAGCCGGAGTCGATGGAGGGCACCGGCTTCCTGGGCGAACACGCCGCCGAGGTGTACCGGCTGGAAGCCGACGACCTTTTCCTGGTCGGTACCTCCGAGGTCCCGTTGGCGGCGTACCACGCCGGCGAGATCGTCGACCTGGCCGACGGCCCGCTGCGCTATGCCGGCTGGTCGTCCTGCTTCCGGCGGGAGGCCGGCAGCTACGGCAAGGACACCCGCGGCATCATCCGGGTGCACCAGTTCGACAAGGTCGAGATGTTCTCCTACTGCAAGCCCGAGGAGGCGGCCGACGAGCACCTGCGGCTGCTCGCCTGGGAGGAGGAGATGCTCGCCAAGGCCGAGCTGCCGTACCGGGTGATCGACGTGGCCGCCGGCGACCTCGGTACCAGCGCCGCCCGCAAGTACGACTGCGAGGCCTGGATACCGAGCCAGCAGCGGTACCGCGAGCTCACCTCGACCTCGAACTGCACCACGTTCCAGGCCCGCCGCCTCGGCATCCGGTACCGCGACGAGGACGGCAAGCCGCAGGTGGCCGCCACCCTCAACGGCACCCTGGCGACCACCCGGTGGCTCGTCGCGATCCTGGAGAACCACCAGCAGCCGGACGGCTCGGTACGGGTGCCCAAGGCCCTGCAGCACTTCGTCGGCCGGGACGTGCTGGAGCCGGTACGTCGATGACCGGCGCGGACGGGGGCTTAGCCGAGCCCGGCGCGCCGCCGGCCGGCCTGCGGGGGCTGCCGAAACTGGTCGCCACCGACCTGGACGGGACGCTGGTACGCAGCGACTACACCGTCAGCGACCGGTCCCGCGCGGCACTGTCCCGGGTCAAGGCCGCGTCCATCCCGCTGGTCGGGGTGACCGGCCGGGGGCCACGCCTGATCGACATGTGCCGGGCGGATCTCGGCGTGGCCGACTACCTGGTCCTCGCCCAGGGCGCGTACGTGGCCGAGCTGAGCGATCCGCCGACCGTGCTGCACACCGTGCGGATGGACGGGACGCAGGTGCTCGCCGCGCTGGCCCGGATCGAGGCGGCCGCCGGACCGGTCGAGATCACCGTCGAGGCGCTGGACGCGCCCGGCTCGGCACTGTGGTCCGAACCGGGGTTCGTCTGGCCGTTCGCGGAGAAGTCCGAGCTGCGCAGCCGGGACGAGTCGCTCGCGGGTCCGGTGTACAAGGTGTTCGTCCGGTCCACCACGGTCGCTGTCGAGGAACTGTTCGAGCTGGTACGACACGCGGTGCCGGGCACGTTGTGCGAGGTCACGTACTCCGGCCTCGGCATGATCGAGCTGTGCCCACCGGACGTGACCAAGGCGTCCGGGCTGTCCGTGGTGGCGGCCGCGCTCGGCGTGGACCCGGGCGACGTACTCGTGTTCGGGGACATGCCCAACGACGTGTCGATGTTCGAGTGGGCCGGGTACGGCGTGGCGGTCGGCAACGCGCACGACGAGGTACTCGCGGTCGCCGACGACGTGACCGGCAGCAGCGACGAGGACGGCGTGGCCCGGTACCTGGAGCAGCTGCTCGACCGCGGCCACCTGTAGGTCTGGCGGGCCGGCCCCCTGTAGCGGGCTCCTCCGCGGCGCCCGGCCACCCGGCGCGGCGGTCGGCACGGCGCCCGGGCCGGCCGACGGGCGCGACGGTACGGGCCAGGCAGACTGGGCGCTGTGGACCTCCCCGCGCTCGTCGCCTGCGACCTGGACGGCACGCTGCTGCGTACCGACGGCACGGTCAGCGCCCGCACGATCGCGGCCCTGGACCGGCTCGACCGCACCGGCATCCCGTTCGTGATGGTCACCGGACGTCCGATCCGCTGGCTGGACGAGGTGTACGAGCAGACCGGCCCGCGCGGTCCGGCGGTCTGCGCCAACGGCGCGATCGTGTACGACCCTTCGACCGGTACGGTCCTCGACCACCGGCCGATCGACCCGGACCTGCTCGCCGAGGTGGTCAAGGGCCTGCGGGAGGAGCTGCCGGAGATCACCTTCGCGGTGGAGGTGGAGCACGGCCACCGGCTGCTGCACGAACGCTCGTACCAGGTGCGCTCCGACGCCCAGCCCGACTGGGTACGCCCGGCGGAACTGGCCGAGCTGCTCGCGCGGCCGGCGGTGAAGCTGCTCGCCCGGGTACCCGGCCACGACTCCGACGTACTGGCCGAGACGATCACCCGGGTACTCGGGGAACGGGCGCAGGCGACGCACTCGTCGTACGCCGGACTGATCGAGATCTCCGCCGCGGGGGTGACCAAGGCGAGCGGACTGGCCTGGGTCGCCGAGCGGTACGGCGTGCAGCCGACCGGCATTATCGCGTTCGGTGACATGCCGAACGACGTACCGATGCTCACCTACGTTGGGCGCTCGGTCGCGGTCGCCAACGCGCACCCGGCCGTGCTGTCGGTCGCGGCCGAGCGGACGGTGTCGAACGACGAGGACGGCGTCGCGGTGTACCTGGAGAAGCTGTTCGGCGCCGCCGGCAACTAGCGGCCGCGCCGCCGCCCGACTAGAGGTACTGGCCGGTGGCGTGGTCCTGGCCGCCGGCGCCGCCGCCGAACGGGTTCTGCGGCATCGGCCCCTGGCCCATCGGCAGCGCCGGCACCTCCCGCCGCATCTGCTCCAACTGCAGCCGCGCGGCCATCTGCTGCGCCATCAGCGCCGCCTGGATGCCGTGGAACAGGCCCTCCAGCCAGCCGACGAGCTGGGCCTGCGCGATGCGGAGCTCGGCCTCGCTCGGGATCTCGTCGTTGAACGGGAGGGACAGGCGCTCCAGCTCGTCCCGCAGCTCCGGCGCGAGCCCTTCTTCCAGCTCGGTGATCGAGCGGGCGTGGATCTCCCGGAGCCGCTGCCGGCCGGCTTCGTCCAGGGGCGCGGCGCGGACCTCCTCGAGCAGCTGCTTGATCATGCTGCCGATCCGCATCACCTTGGCCGGCTGCTCGACCAGCCGGGACGGGTCGCCGTCGTCGTCGACGTCGCGCTCATCGACCTCGACCGTGCCTACCGGCTTGCCGTCCGGCCCGACCACCACCACGGTGCGCTGGGGTCGTTGGTCGTCCGGCTCGGCACCGTTGGTCGCGCCGTTCGCGTCGCCGCTGGTGGCGTCCGCGCCGTTCTGCCCGGTCGATGCATCGGTCATGCGGCCCATCCTTCCGTACCAGGGCCACCGTGCGAACCGGGGTGCCCGCGTCGCCGCCGCGCCACGCCGGGGAATCCAGGGCTGCCCGGCCGGCGTTGAGGAGGAAACGCTCCCCTCGCGTACCCGACCGCCACGTCAGGTCGAAACCTACCGACGCCTCCCGCCGCGGCGTACAATCAATGTAATCGTGAACGGTGTAAACCTCGAACGCCGAGTTCGGCGCCCGGCGGGACCGCCGCACCGATCGCGACACGTCGCAGCACCTCCGTCGCGATACCGCATGAACCTCCATCGCGACACCGCATAACCCTGAGGAACCGGTCGCAACCCTGTGAGGGCAGCCATGGACGCCACCCCGTCCCGACCCGACGTCGACTCCCGTCCCGTCCCCCAGCCGGCGGTCGAGGCCGTACCGGCGACCGACCTGGAGCGGGCCGGGCTGACCCGGATGCCCGGCCGCAGGTCGAGCGGGTCAGGCACGGTGCGCGCCTCCAACGCCGAGCGGGAGATGGTCGCCCGGATCATCAACCTCGCCACCGCCGAGGGGATGCTCACCCTGGACGAGGCGGATGAGCGACTTCGACTGGCGTACGCGGCGAAGATCCGCGACGAGTTGGCTCCGCTCACCGCGGACCTGCCCGACGGTGGCCGACGGCTGCTGGAGAACACCCCGGAAGCGCGGGCGGCCGCCCGGTCCGGCGTGGTACGGCACGGCATCAGCGTCGGTACGGTCGGCCTGGTACTGGTGACGATCTGGCTGGCCGCCTCGATCGCCTCGGACGACGCGATGTTCTTCTGGCCGATGTGGCCGCTGATGTTCATGGCTTTCGGCGTGTTCGGACATGCCCGCCGGGTACGCCGCTGGCGCTGAACGCCCGCTCTGAAATACCGGCGGCCCCACCGCATAGGTCAGCGGTACCGGCGGAAGTCCGGCTCGCGCTTCTCGGTGAACGCGCGCACTCCCTCGTTCGCCTCTTCGGTGTGTACGAACAGCTCCAGCCCGGCAAAGGCCAGATTGGACAGTCCGGCCATGTGGTCGGAGTCGGCGTTGAACGAGTGCTTGAGGAAGCGCAGCGCGGTCGGTGAGAACGACGCCATCCGCCGCCCCCACGACAGCGCGGTCTCCATCAGGTCTCCCGCGGGTACGACCGCGTTCACCAGGCCCCAGCGTTCGGCCGTCACGGCGTCGATCTGGTCGAGCAGGAACCACAGCTGCCGGGCCCGCTTCTCGCCGATCACCCGGGCCAGGTACGCCGAGCCGAAGCCCGCGTCGAAGCTCCCGACGCGCGGGCCGACCTGTCCGAACCGGGCGTGCTCGGCCGCGATCGTCAGGTCGCACAACACATGCAGGACGTGTCCGCCACCGACAGCGACCCCGTTGACCGCGGCGATCACCGGCTTCGGGATGTCCCGGATCAACCGGTGCAGCCGCTCGATCTCGAAGGTGCCCCACTCGGTCTCGCCGTAGCCCGGCTTTGTCCCGTTTTCGGCCGCGCGGGCGTACGACTCGGCGCGTTCCTTGACGTCACCGCCGGCGCAGAATGCTCGTTCACCGGCGCCGGTGAGGATCACCGCGGCCACCTCGTCCGACGCCCAGGCGTACTTGAACGCGCTGATCAGCTCGTCGACGGTACGGCCGCGGAAGGCATTCATCCGGTCCGGTCGATCGATCGTGACCACGGCGACGCTGTCCTCGACGCGATAGTTGACGTCGGTGAACTCCTCGATCCGCACGGTTACCTCACGCTCCGATCCACCGGAATCCGTTGTCACGCTTCCGTTGCCACGCTCGGGCTTAGCCTGCGATCGCAGCCGCGGTCACGATACCGTCGCAGCCGTGGCTACCGACGTGCTTAGCCGGCCGGCCCCGCCCCCCGATCTCATTCTTCGGTACGGCCCGGAGCCGGAACACGTCATCGACGTGCGACTTCCGCGTGCCGGCGTGGCTGCCCCACTCGTACTGTTCCTGCACGGCGGCTTCTGGATGGCCGAGTACGACCGGCTGCACGTCGGTCCGCTCGCCGCCGATCTTGCCGCCCGCGGGTACGCGGTGGCGTTACCGGAGTACCGCCGGATCGGGCAGCCGGGCGGCGGCTGGCCGGGCACGCTGGACGACGTGGCGGCCGCGATCGACAAGGCACCGAGTCTGGTCGCGGCGGCCGCGCCCGGTCGGGTGGACATCACCCGCACGGTGCTGGCCGGACACTCGGCCGGCGGGCACCTGGCGCTGTGGTCGGCGGGCCGGCACAACCTCCCGACCGGGCACCGGTGGCGACCGCGCAGCCGGCCGTCGACGATCGGCGTACTCGCGCTCGCCCCGGTCAGCAACCTGATCGACGGGTACCACCAGGGCATCGGCGACGGCGCGGTCGGCCAACTGATGGGCTGCGGCCCGGACGGTGCGGACGGTGCCGCCGACCGGTACGCCAGCGCGGATCCGACCCAACTGCGGGTCGACGCGCCGGTGATGATCGTGCACGGCAGCGCGGACGACCGGGTGCCGGTACAGATGTCCAGGCAGTACGCGCGGGCCACCGGCGCCAGCCTGGTCGAGCTGCCGGACGTTGATCACTTCGCGGTCATCGATCCGTTGTCGCGGATCTGGCCGGCCGTGGTCGAGTCGCTCGCGGGACTGGTCCGCGGGAGGCATTGAGCCGGCTCCGGCCCACCCGCCGGACTGGTGCGACCGCCGAGTCGGACCCGCCTATACTTTCGCAGGTTGAGCGCGGCGCGGACGACATCACGGCGCCCCGCGGGTCCGGACGAGCCTCGGTCCGCCGCAAGAACCGGCGGTCGGAGAGGGCATCACGGTGAAGCTGTCAATTCTCATGCCGGTGTACAACGAGCACGACCGGGTCGCCGAGGCGATCAAGCAGGCGCTCGGGGTCGACTACTCGTGCGAGATCGAGCTCGTCGTCGTGGACGACGGCAGCGTCGACGGCACCGCTGAGATCCTGGCTCAACAGGACGATGCCCGGATCCGCGTCATCGCGCACGAGCGCAACCGCGGCAAGGGCGCGGCCATCACCACCGCCATGGAGAACGCGACCGGCGACTACATGGTGATCCTGGACGCCGACCTCGAGTACGACCCGAAGGACATCCCGAAGCTGCTCGCCCCGGTACAGGAGGGGCGCGCGCACGTCGTGTACGGCAACCGCACGTTCGGCGGGCACAGCGCGTACTCCTTCTGGTACGTGATGGGCAACAAGGCCGTGACCACGGCCGCGAACATCATGTTCAACTCGTACATCGGCGATCTGGAGACCTGCTTCAAGCTGATGCCGGTCGAGCTGTACCGCTCGCTGGAGATCAAGTCGCGCGGGTTCGGCATGGAGGCCGAGGTGACCGGCAAGCTGCTCGCCCGCGGCATCCGGCCGTACGAGGTGCCGATCAGCTACACCGCCCGCAGTCGCGCCGAAGGCAAGAAGATCACCTGGCGGGACGGGGTCGAGGCGATGTGGATCCTCGGCCGGGAGCGGGTGTCCGCGCGCAAGCACCGGGCGCGGCGGGCGGCCGGCTCCGCGACGACCGGTGGGTCGCGACCCAGCCAGGGCTGACCGCGGTGACCGGACCCCTCCGCCGCACCGCCGTCGGGCTCACCGTCGCGGCCGCGATGCTCACCCTCCTGGCCAACTGCGCGCAACCCAGCGAGGACAGCGGGCCCACCGCCTGGGCGCAGGCGAGCGATGCCGGGACCTCGCCGTCGCCAGGTCCGTCCAGGTCCAGGTCGGTGATCGCGTCCGGCGCCGGCGGGAGTTGCCAACCGGGACAGCCCTGGGACTGTACGCAGCAGCGACGCTTCAGCGCCGCGTCGACGTACGTGCGGGCCAAGTCCGGATACCTCGGTGTGGTGATGTTCGACCGGCGCAGCGGAGCGGTGTGGCGGGCCGGCTCACCCGATCACTCCGGCTGGACCGCGTCCACGATCAAACTCGGAATGATCATGGATGTACTGGACCGGCAGCGCGCCGGCCAGGTGTCGATCACCACGGCCGACCGTACCGACATCGCGAACATGCTGAGCTGGTCGGACAACAACGCGGCGGACCGGATCTGGCACAAGTACGGCGGTGCCGCGATGCTGACCCGCCTGCAGAGCCGGTACGGCATGACCGGCGTGACGTTCGTGGACGGCTTCGACGAGTACTGGGGCCTGCTCAAGTGCACGACGAACGACCTGGTCGCGCTGATGCGGTACGTGCTGGACCAGGCGCATCCGGATGACCGCGCGTACCTGGTGAACGCGATGCGGAACGTGGCGCAGAACCAGCGCTGGGGAGTCTGGGCGGCCGGCTCGCAGGCGCAGCCGGGGGACAAGGACGGCTGGTCGTTCGAGACCGACTCGTACGGCAAGCACTGGGTGACGAACTCGGTCGGCTTCGCCGGCCCGGACCAGCGGTACGTGGTGGCGGTGATGTACCAGCTCGCGCCGGACGGCACCCTCGCCGGTGGTGTACACGCGATCAGCGACCTGGTGGCGCTGCTGTTCGGCCAGTCGACGCCGGCCTCGATCGTGGTACCGGAGCCGGACGGCTGATCCGCCGGCGCTCGGTGATCCGCCGCCGGTGGCCTTCCGACCGGCACTACTGGCGTCACGTTGCCGTCACAATGACGTCATAGCCTCTGGACGACGTACCGGGGCCGGGCTACCGTCGTTTCTCGTGGAGATGGAGCGCCCGAACAATCCCCCTGCCGGCATGCCTGCCCGAATCACCGATGCCGAGCGCGAGCATGTCGCGAGCCTGCTCCAGCAGGCATGTGGCGAGGGCCGGCTCACCCTCGACGAGTTCACCCTCCGGGTGGGCGCGGTCTGGTCGGCCGACACCCCGGCCGAGTTGGCGCAGGTCACCGAAGGACTCCAGCCACCTCCGCCGGTCGGCATCTCCCGGACCCGCGGCACGATCATCTCGTTGCTGAGCGACCACACGCACACCGGTCGATGGCGGCTGCCGCGCCGGTTGCGGGTGTGGGCGATCCTCGGCGCGACCAGGGTCGACCTGCGCGACGCCATGGTCAGCGCGGAGGTCGCCCGGGACGGCGTCATCACGATCAGCGCCCTGTCCATCCTCGGTGACGTCCGGGTCACCGTGCCGGAAGGCGTCGAGGTCGAGCACAGCGGCGTCGCGGTCGTCGGCGAACGGCGGATAGCCCTGGCGCCGGTACCGCGCCGGCCCGGCACGCCGCTGCTCCGCATCCACGCCAACGCCGTCGTCGGCGTCGTGCACGTCGAGAGCAAGCCGCCAGCGGAGCGGGGGACGCTCCCCGACTGGGTCCGGTCGCTGTTCCCCCCGCACCGCCCCTGACCTCGGGTCGACCCCGACAGTCGCCCCGCCGGTCAGTCGAGGAACGCGCTGATCGAGCGGCGCAGCCCGGCCGGATCCAGGCCGTACAACCGGTCGTGATCGGCCGCTGTGCCGTACCGCCGCGGCTCCTCCCGACCGACGCCCAACGCGAGCAGCCGGTGCGGGGTGTCCGCGAGCGCCCCGGTCACGACCCGCGATGAGGTACCGGCGAGATACGGCTCCACCAGCACGATCCGGTCGTGCCCGAGCGCGCGCAGGCCAGCCGTGTCGAACGGGCGCACGGTCACCGCGTACGCGACCGTGACATCGAGCCCTTCGGTCGCCGCGAGCACCTGGTCGAGCATCGGCCCGACCGCGATCACGGCCGCTCCGGTGCCCTCGCGTACCACGGCGAGGTGGCCATCGAGAGCGGCCGGCCACGCCGCGGCGTTCTGGCGCATGGAGAGCCGGAGGTACACCGAATCATCGGTGTGCATCGCCGCCCGCATCAGTGGCGTCACCTCGTCCAGGTGCCCGGGCACCTGCACGGTCCAGTCCGGCAACGTGTCGAGCAGCGCGACATCGCCGGGCGCGTGATGGGTCCGGCCACCCTCGGCCCAGTCGTACGACGCGCCCACACTGACCAGCACCGCGCTCACACCCTGATGTACAAGATCGAGTTTGATCTGTTCGAATGCCCGCTCGACCAGGAACGGCGCGTACGAGTGGGCGACCGGCCGCAGCCCGGACAGGGCGAGTCCACCGGCCACGCTCAGCATCAACTGCTCGCGGATGCCGACGTTGATGACCCGGCCCGGATACCTGCCCGCGGCCGGCTCGAACGGTTCGGCCGAGATGTCGGCCAGCACCACGGCGGTACGCGGGTCCTCGAGCAGGTCGGTGGTCGCGTCGATGAACCGGTCACGCATATCAGTCACAGTTCCTCCTTGGTCGCGACTGCCGGGCTTGCTTCGCTGCACTCCTCGTGCCCACGCACGCCTACCCCTTCGGCTCGACGCGGGCGACGACGACGTGCGGCCGGTTCGGCAGCGGCGTGGTCAGCCCGGTGTGGATCGCGTCGTGGTCGCGGCCGTCGACGGTCGCGGTGGACCAGCCGGCCACCCCGAACCGGGCGGCGATACCGCCGGGCCAGCCGTGGGTCGCGGACTGGTTGTCGACCACGACCACGGTCAGGTTGTCCAAACTGGTGGCTCCGGCGTACGCGATCGCCTCGTGGTTGCTGCCTTCGTCCAGTTCCGCGTCGCCTACCAGGACGTACACCCGCGAAGGTCGGTTCTGGGCGCGCAGCCCGAGTGCGACGCCGACGGCGAGCGGGAGGCCGTGGCCGAGCGAGCCACTGGAGATCTCCACCCCCGGAATCAGAACCCGATCCGGGTGGTACCCGAGGGCGGAGTCGAGCTGGCCGAACGTCGGCAGCCACTCGACCGGGATGAAGCGCTTGGCGGCCAGTACCGCGTAGAACGCCATCGGGCCGTGGCCCTTGGACAGCAGGAACCGGTCCCGGTCCGGATCGTGCACGGTGTCCGGGGACACCCGCAGGATCCGGTCGTAGAGCACCCACAGCACGTCGAGGGTCGAGGTGGCGCTGAAGCTGTGCTTCTCGTCGCCGGTCATGAGGCTGAGCAGCCGGTACGTTTCACCGAACGGGAGCGGCCCGGGCGCCTCGGGCGGTCGGGTCGCGGTTTCCGCGGTGGAGGTCGTCGCAGTCATGCCGGTACCCTGCAACATGAAGTTGACTTCAACTCAAGACCCGGCGAGGGTTACCGCGTGGACGAGCTCGCGATCGGCGACTTCGCGGCGCGCAGCGGGGTCGCGCCGTCGGCACTGCGGTACTACGAGAAGCAGGGACTGCTCCGGTCCCGGCGTACCGGTGGCGGGCAGCGGCGGTACGCCCGCGCCGAGCTGCGCAGGCTGGCGTTCGTCCGGATCGCGCAACGGGTCGGGCTGAGCCTGGACGAGATCAAGAACGCGCTCAGCACGCTGCCGGACGAACGTACGCCGACGAAAGCCGACTGGGAGCGGCTGTCCCGCCGCTGGCAGGACCGGCTGGACGAGCAGATCGCGCTGCTGGAACGGCTGCGGGACAACCTGACCGGCTGCATCGGCTGCGGCTGCCTGTCGTTGCGCCGGTGCGCACTGTCCAATCCGGACGACACGATGGCGAGCAAAGGACCTGGTCCGCGCTATCTGCTCGGTGACTCGGGTCCTTCACTCCCGCACGAGTAGCACCTTGCCGATGTGCTCGCTCGCCTCGACCACCCGGTGCGCGTCGGCCGCCCGCGACATCGGCAGCCGGCGGTCCACGATCGGGCGTACCTCACCGGAGGCGACGAGCGGCCACACGTGCTCGCGGACCAGCGTCGCGATCTCGGCCTTCTCCTCGACCGGCCGGGGCCGCAACCGGGTCACCGTGACGCTCAGCCGCTCGCGCAGCATCCGGCCCAGGTCCAGCTCGGCCCGGGCGCCGCCCTGCAGCCCGATGATCACCAGCCGGCCGTTCGTGGCGAGCGCCTCGATGTTGCGCCCGAGGTACTTCGCCCCCATATTGTCGAGGATCACGTCGACGCCGCGACCGTCGGTGGCATCGCGTACCACCTGCACAAAGTCCTCGGTGTGGTAGTCGATCACGCCGTCCGCACCCAACTCGCGCAGGGCGGAATGCTTCGCCGGGCTGGCCGTCGTGTACACCCGCGCCCCGGTCGCCTTGGCAACCTGGATCGCGTGGGTACCGATGCCGCTGCCCCCACCGTGGACGAGCAGCGTGTCGCCGGCGCGGAGCCCGGCCGCCGTGTACACGTTCGACCAGACGGTGCACGCGACCTCGGGCAGAGCGGCCGCGTCCACCAGGTCGACGCCGGCCGGGATGGGCAACAGTTGTCCGGCGTCCACCGCCACCCGCTCGGCGTAGCCGCCGCCGGCGAGCACCGCACAGACCTCATCGCCGACCTGCCAGCCGGTGACGTCCTCACCGGCTGCCGCGATCCGGCCCGAGCACTCCAGTCCGGGGTACGGGGACGCACCCGGCGGCGGTGGGTAGACGCCCTGCCGCTGGGCGAGGTCAGCCCGGTTGACCGCGCTCGCGACCACCTCGATGACCACCTCGGTCGGCCCCGGCTCCGGATCCGGTACCTCGGTCCAGCGCAGTACCTCAGGTCCACCCGGCTCGGTGATCGTCACGGCGTACATCTGGCCGACCCTAGGCGATCGGCGTGAAGTTCACCGGCTCAGCGGAGTTCACCGGGGCCTTCGCGCTCAGGGGGCGTTGTCCTCCCGCCGGTGGCCGCGGCGCCAGCCCCGCCGGGTGGGTTCCCCGCTCGTCGGCGCCGTCCGCGATCCCGACTTGGGCGGCGGACACGGTGGGAGCTCCGGAGTCGCGCGACCTGCGCTCATTTGATCGGCGTCGGCGTCCTTACTCGGGATGTTGTCCAGAATGGTCTGGGCCCGATCGTCCGCCAGCCGGGTAATGAGCTGTTGCGCATAGCCGAAGACCACCGCGTACGCCAGAATCTGCCGTTGGGTATCCAGATTGGACAATCCCGGTACGAATCCGCCGGCGAGAAACAGGATCCCGATCAGCGCGGTAAGCGCGCCGGACGGCACTTTCACCAGAGCGAGCGCGGTGGAAACTCCGTACGGCGTGGAGGTGCCCCGCAGCCGACGGATCGCGAACAGCCCGGCAAGCGCGCCGCCGAGCGCGCCCAACCCGGCGATGATCAACGCGTCGCCGCCGGTGGGCCGCGCGGTGCCGCTCGGACACACCATGGGCCCTGCCGGTGCCGTATCGCTTGCCACCGTCACGCTCGGCGCGAAGCAGAGCGGCACCGAGGTCGGCCGGTAGTAAATGGTGAGGAGGAGAATTACCGTCACGAAAGCGAAGGCGAGGGCGGCCAGCACAAGGATGTTGCGGAAGTCGCGCAGTCGGGAGTATTTCTCGTCGCTCGCGCTGTACGCCGTCTCCATGGCCTGCTTCAGTGCTGCTCGACGGTCCGGCATTTCCGGGCAACGCGCAAGCGTTTCCGCCGCGATACGTCGAGGATCGCGGCCGTCGAGTGCGGCGCTCATCCGGGCGAGCACATCCGGCACCAGCAGGTCGATCTCGGCCGGCGACAGTACGTCCACGAGTTGCACTTTGGCGGCGTGCAGATTGAGGAATGCGCGCTCGACCGAGGTACCGCGCCATCGATCCTTCGCGTCGCGCCACGGTGGCCACATCGGATATCTCCGGCACGCCACTCGTACACATGCCAAATGATGTTCGATTGCCTTTGCTGACGGGTGCTCGGTGACCCCGGCAGGCAACGCCGCTTCCAGCCGGTACTTGATCTGGTCCGCTTCGACAATCGCCTGGATCGCCCACCGGTGCGGCCAGAGTCGGTCCGATGTCGGGTCTTGCGGTGCCGTCATGTCGGCTCCCCTTGCGGGCGGCGGGCGGTTCGGACGCGCGGGACAAGCTGCGATTCTGCGGCTACAAGGCGACTGTGCGCGCCTGCGTACTATCCGACTGTCCTGTCCACGACTCGTTGGGTGTCGCGTCCCCTCCGGCAGTCATCGGCCCGACCTGCCCATTTGGAGCGCCGTAGTTCGGCCGGATGGGCGGAGAGGTGCGGAACGCCACGAGCGCCGGCCTGCGCGCCTGCCTGTCCGCGGCGGTAGGGCGGCTCCTCGGCGGTAGGGCGGGCTCCTACCTGGTACGGCGGCTCCTTCCTGGTACGGCGGCGGTCGATCGACCGCGTGCGCGAGGGCGTCCCGAATGATTCCTTGCCAATCCGTTCAACGGAAAAGACAGCTCGCTGACAATTCGACCCGGCACGTCCCTGTCAGAAGGCTGACGAACCCGACGCCCATTCGTACAACCGAATGGTGATCGCCAACGCGCCGCCGTATTGACCGCCAGATTGAAGGCGCTGCCATCCAACTCGGGGTGTTGACGGCGATAGCATGCCCGGGACCTCGGCTTATGGGCGACAAGCGCATGCCGCTCCGCGCCCTGTCCTCCCGACCCCGATCGCGAGCCAAGCCCATTCCGGACTCCGTTTATCCGACGAACCACAAGACGGCCGGATGGCCCGCGCCTGGCTGATCGGCCAGGTCCTCCAGCCGAAGGTCCATGGTCGGACAGGGTTGATCCTGCGAACTTTGGCGGCGCCGGTTCTCGGGCACCCTGCGATCGACCCGACTTTTGCTAGTTCCTCGCCGGCTCCGCATTCAGCACCCCCACAACAGGAGTCTGACCAAGATGAGCGTCACTCAGCAAACACGATTCAATCCGCCTCCGGGCTGGCCACCGGTGCCCACAGGTTGGCAGCCGCCGCCGAACTGGCAGCCCGACGACTCGTGGCCGGCGGCGCCGTCCGGCTGGCCGTTCCAGATCCCGGTCCCGAGGAAGCCGTGGGTCGCCCGGCACAAGTTCCTGACCACGGTGATCGGTCTGCTCGCCGGCTTCACCATCATCGGAATCGTGGCGGGCCTCACCTCGTCCCCCGAGCCGGCGAACTCGGTGGGCGCGGCCGCCCCGCCCGCATCCGCGGCCGCAAAGGGCTCCGCCGCCCCGAAGGCATCCGCCGCGGCAGCCAAGGCCAAGCCGAAGGGCGCCGGCTTCGGCAAACCAGTGCGGGACGGAAAATTCGAGTTCACCGTCACCGGCGTAAAGGCCGGCGTGCCCAGGGTCGGGCCTGCGGAGTTCGGCCTCGACGCACAGGGCCAGTTTGTCGAGGTCTTCGTGACCGTCAAGAACATCGGCAACGAAGCGCGGACTCTCGACTCCTCCAGCCAGAAACTGTTCGACACGGCCGGGAGAGAATATTCCGCGTCCGGCGAGGCCTCGATCTATCTGGACAAGTCGAACTCGTTCCTGAACGAGATCAATCCCGGTAACACCGTCAAGGCCATCCTCGTGTACGACGTTCCGAAGACCTTCAAGGCCAACAAGATCGAACTGCACGACTCGTTCTTTTCCGGTGGGGTCGACGTGCGGCTCGCCAAGTAGGCAACCTGCAGTCGCCGCGTACCACCTCGGGTCCTTGCCGCCGTCCGCGGCAAGGACCCGACCATCTACTGGTGGTTCGGCCTGAGCAGGCGGCACTGCTGCGGCGGTTCGTGTCTCGGCCGACTCCGCTGTTGCCCACACCGGGCTGACCCGGGACGACCGCGATCCCTGCTCGCCCGAGGCCGACCGGCCGTCTGGCAGACTGGTTGCCGGGTGGCGATGCG
This sequence comes from uncultured Actinomycetota bacterium, assembly GCA_963742715.1. Classification (GTDB taxonomy): domain Bacteria; phylum Actinomycetota; class Actinomycetes; order Mycobacteriales; family Micromonosporaceae; genus CAVUMR01. Next base: position 1,334,064 of record CAVUMR010000001.1, read on the forward strand.
GCTCCGGCCGTGGATCCGCCCGCTGCGGACAGTCAAAGACAAACCCGATTCTGAGGTACGTCCTGAGACGGTTGCGCAGGTGGGAGGGCTCGCCTAGTGGCCGATGGCGGCGGTCTTGAAAACCGCTAGGGCAGTGACCCTGTCCTCATGGGTTCGAATCCCATGCCCTCCGCCAGCCAGTACGTTTCCGCAGGTCAGAGCGGCCTTCCCGGTACTTCGGGTGGGCCACTCAAGCTTTCTTGTGGTCCCACTGGTGTTCAGGCCGGTCCGGCTGATTGTCGCTGGTTGCGGGAAATCCGCGGGAAGCGTTGAGGCCCTTACAGATCCCGCCGGGGGTGCCCGGTGAGCGTGCGGGCGATGACGTGGGTGTGGGACAAGTCGCCGACTGCCGGCAACGAGCGCTTGGTGCTGCTGGCGATCGCTGATACGGCCGATGACGATGGCCGCAACGCGTGGCCCTCGATGTCCACGCTGGCGCGCAAGACGCGGCTGGACATCCGTACCGTCCAGCGGGTCATCCGGCGCCTGGAGGGCAGCGGGCAGCTCGTGGTCGAGGTAGCCGCTGGGCGGGCCGGTACGAACGTGTACACCGTCGTGATGGGCGGCTCGGATCCGGCCGTCGCGCGGCCACATAGTTATCCACAGCCCCCCGGCAGGCTGCCGGGGGTGGCAAATCGCCGAGGCGGCGCAGGCGCCACCCTCCCCCCGGCGCGAATGCCGGGGGACCCCCGGCAGAGCTGTGCCACCCGAACGCCCTTGAACGTCCTTGAACCTCCGCCGCCTGCGCGGGCGCGTGAGACCGTCGCACCTGTGGACAACGGCGGCGGCAAGAGGATCGACGGACGCGACCAGGCGGCGGCTGCCGAAGACGCCGCGACAAACCAGGCATGCCAGCTGCTCGCCGAGCTGCCCTCAACGTGGGGCAACCTCACCCCGAAGCAGCGCGGCCGGCTGCTACCGGATGTCGCCGCGGTACTCCGCATCGGCGCCTGGTCGCCCGCGCGGCTGGCCGCCGAGCTCGCCGGCGGCAACGCCGTTGGTGTGCGATCGCCGTACGCGGTGCTACGGGCCCGGCTGCGGGACCTGCCCGCACCGGCAGCCGCTCCGGTTCGCCAGCTGCGGCCGGAGCACTGCGGCGTGTGCCACGAACCGAGCCGCATGCGGGAAACGGCAGACGGCCAGCCGTATCCGTGCCCGAGCTGCCACCCAAGTGGGCATCGCCGGCAGCACGGCCGTTCTGTCGAAGCCGTCTTCATCCCTGGGGGCTCCGAGTGGCACAACGCCGCCAGGTCGGAGACCCCTGTCGATGACCGGTCGGACAAGGGCTGAACCGACGCCCGCCGCAGAGCAAATCCGGTCCACGCCGACCGCCCGCCAGGTCGGCAACTGAACGAAGGCCCTTGTTCGGCCGGGTGAGCGGAGCCATCGACGACACGCTCACTGGCTGCAACAATCGGTGGGACCATCAGTGATGGGCACGGGCCTAGCAGCAAGGCGGTTGCCATGAACTCTGGACACTCTTGGCGCGGCATCGACCCGACCCAGTTCAGCGACGGCGTCCTCTACCTGCCCGACATGGTGGAAATCCAGCCGAGGAAACCCGACTGGGGGCTGCACAACATGGCCCACGTACTCGCCAGGATCACAAAGAACCGTCCGCACGGTAGAGACGAGGCCGACGGCAAGCTCCTTTGCCTGCGGTGTATGACGAATCATGTACGTTCCGGCAAGGAACTCGTGCCGATCTGGATGCATTTCAAGCAGCGCAACGGGCTACGCCTGTTTTGTCATGCCGAAGGCGGTCACGTGCACGCGGAGCACATGCCGGAGAGTGATAAACACAAGGCTCTAGCCGAGCGCGAGATGCGGACCTGCGAACGGGTCGGCGCAACCGTCGAAGCCGAAGTGTGCACTGCGCGGGGGCGCCGTCGCGCCGACTTCATCGCCGTGGGGTCGACCGTGACCCTTGCCGGCGAGATACAGCTCACGCGCATATCGCGGCAGAGCGTCGGTCAGCGCCAGCGTGACCTTGCCCGGGCTGGCAATCGGGCGCTCTGGACGACTGACAGCATCCGTCCGGAGTTCCTCGATGGGGTGCCGCGGCTGGTAATTCCTGCGCTGACTGGATGGCAGCAAGCTTTGCGTGCTCCGGAGCTCAGGATTGTGGCGGGATGGTGGCAGATGGAGTACCAACGTTGCGGGTGGGCTGACGTGTGGACCGGTACCCAGCGGTGCCCACGCAGTGGATCGCCGGTCCCTTGTGGCCGGCTTCACGCTTATCCCACCCGGGAGAGGCTTACCAGGGTAGGCGGGTCCCCGGACCTCGACTTCGTCGTTGGCGGGATCGTCATGGGTGAGTGGTTGCCCTACCAACGCAAGGTCCGGAACGGTCGGCCGTTTGAGTGGATCCCAACCGAGGACTACGCGCGCGTCATCGAGGATCGTGGCGGCGGGAGCCCAGAGCTAGCCGAGCGCAACGCGAGTACCAGTCGCTACGCGATCGTGGCCGCTGCACGGACGTGCGAGACGGGCGATCGGAGCTTCGACACAGCGATGATTCCGGGCTCAACTGCGGCGTCGCAGATGCCGCCAGCAGCAGCCCGAGACCTCGCTGGTGTGCCACCCGACGCGGGTGATGTATTCAAGCGGGATGGCTGGGCCGACCATCCGCGCTGGGCCGGCGCGCCGCGCTGCACCATCTGTAGACAGCCGATGTTCGTCGACGAGTCAATCAGCACCGGGATGTGCGCGCGGCATCGGTACAACCGCGCCCACTCATAGAGCACGCAGCGTAGGGGCACCTTTGCAGCGTTCCTGGAACGGTTGTGCTGTGGAACAGCCCGCGTTCCGGAACGGTTCGCAGCCGACCAAGCCATGAACGATCGCGGAAACCCGACGCGGCCCGATCGCGTACCCTGATGTCCCACGATTGGATCAGGAGTCCGATATATGACTGCGGGCGCTTCAGGGGCGGCACATCCTTGTGCTACTCGCAGTCATATGGTTGGAGCCAACCGTGTCACGTGCGCCTGCCACAACCACCCAGACCACTCTGTATCGGCTTCGCTCGGACAAAAGCCTAGGCCTTGAGCGTTACGTACAGGATAAGTACTTCGACCGAGGATTCGATAGGACGGAAGTAAGGGTAGGGGACCAGAAAGGGCTTTTCATATATGGGGCGATCGCCAAAGAACGGGCTGACTGGGTAGATCAGGCGCACAGTCTCACTGGCGTGGCACCTTCGGTCGGGAACATGACCTCCGCGGGAGTCCTCCTGCTGCCGTACGGCAAGTACGTCTACGCATTGACGTGGGGAATGGGCTTTCTCGTGCTCGCACCCAACCTCATCGACACCGGCTTTGGTCTTCGCTTCGCAATTCGGAGAGCGAACCCGCGGCGTGTTAGGTCAGTTACTACGAACGCCATTGATGTCCTGCCCAGAACTGCTAAGACATCGGTCCTTGGAGGGGCCGCGCTCAGCGCATTCAGGATTGAAGAACTAGGCGACCTTCTCGGACGGATGGTCGTAAGCGTCGACAGCTCTGGACTATCGTGTGCGGTCGCCGGCGACAGGCCCTGGATTACAATTAGGGGTGCCGACGCCCTTAACGTTCCACTGGGGAAAGAGCCGGCCGCACTTATGGCCGACATCCGCGCCATCCATGATGTGGTGGAGTCGAGCTCCGTGGTCCAGGGACTCGAGCACCTCGAAGGGACGCGGCCCCTTCGATCTGATGACCCTGTGGTCCAAGACCTCAACAACACACTGGCTAGTCAAATAGCAAGTGCTGAGTCAACGCGGATTGCGTTGTCATGGCCTTCCGAGTGGGATGACGAACGCGGCGAGGCAAGCCGGTACGTTCTCTCGGGGTTCGGGCGAGGCCAGAATGGCGTGGTGGAAGAACTGGATGTCGATGACGTGCTCTCTTCCGTCCGTAACTTGCCTGAGGATCGGCGCCTCGATGCAATGAAGCGCGCCAAGGTCCAGGCCGTCAATAATGATGGCGATGCCGTAAGTAGGGCAATATCGGTAAACAAATGGCTCACCTTCGAATGCGATTTGAACAGCCGACGCTACGTATACAGTCGAGGCCAGTGGTATAACGTAAGCGGGGCCTACCTAGAGCTCCTAAAGGAGCGTCTAGAACGGGTATTTAGCCAAAGGTGGACCACAGAGTTACCAGCATGGCCAACGTGTGTCAAAGTAAGGAGAGAGACGGGCGAGTCGTATCTTGGCCCAGTGTCCGAGCGTCGATACAATCAACTAGTGGCCGCCGCCGATGGAGATATAACCTGCCTTGACAGAAAGTTGCTCTATACCGAGCAGCATCCCGGAGGAATTGAGTCGTGCGATCTCCTTGGAGCCGACTGCGAGTTGGTCCACGTGAAACGTTTGGATGACTCGGTTTCGGCTAGCCATTTGTTCAATCAAGCCTTAGTGTCCGCCGAAGCGCTATGCCGTCAGGTTGACGCCCTGGCTCGGCTTAAGGAGCGGGTAGCCAAACAGAGTGACGGTGGACGAACCTTGCCGGACCGGTTCCGGCCCTCAAACGTCGTGTTCGCCTTTGCGGGAAGGCCAGCGACACTTGATGCACTGTTCACTTTTTCGCAGGTGACGTTACACCGGTGTGTTCAGCGACTAAGCGATTTCGGTATCAACGTCCTCGTGACCGAGATTGCGGATGGTGCTGATGTAGTCGAGCCTCAATGAGCAAGTTGACGTTGAAGTCTGTTCTGGAGCGTTGAGGCGCAATGGCGTGCTGCGCGCCATTGGCGCGCCATTGAGTGGTACGGGAACTGTTGCCAGTACGGCGGCCAGGTCATGGAGCCGGAAGTCGGCAATCTGTGTGGACCGAAGCGTCGCCCAATCTGTTCGAGCCCGCTTCAAGGAGACGCGTCCCGTCGTGCTCTCGGATCGCAGGGCCCTCCGGAGTGAGGGCATCGAGGAGACGCACGGAGTACGCCTCGGTCATGCGGTCGGTCACCATCTCGGGCGTCCACCACTCGACGTTGATTGATTCAGAACTCCGGGTCGGGATCCCGGCGAGGACATGGGCGCGGAAGACGAGTGCAACGACACCGAGCTTCATGTTCTTGTACACGCCGGTGAGGCGTTCGGGCTCGATGTCGTAGCCGGTTTCCTCGCGTACCTCGCGCTTGACGCCGTCGAGGATCGGTTCGTCGACCTCAAGGACGCCGCCGGGGAGTTCCCACTTGCCGTTGTCACGGCGCTGGATGACCAGGAACCGGCTGGCGTCGTCGATGACGGCGGCGGCGACGCTGACCGAGTGGCGTGCGGTGCTCACGGTTGCTCCGGTGTGGGGAAGGTGCACAGGACGGCGGTTGCGTCGTCGTGCTTCTTATACCGGGGTCGGACCGCGCCGCCTTCGTCGGCCAGCTCGGCCGCGCGCACGAGCCGAATCAGTTCACCCGGGCCGCGATCGGTGAGCACGTCGAGCAGCCCGGGCCAGTCCATGAGGGAGAAGGTGTCGACCGCGCGGGAAGCGCCGTCGGTGAGCAACGCCGCGCGTTGTAGCCGGCCGGGGCCGGACAGCGGCACCGCACCCGTCAGCGCCTGGTGGGCTGCGGCCGGGTCGCCAGCGGCGACCCAGTAGCCGCCGGTTCGGTTGCGGTACGACCGTTGCGACTCGGACAGCCGCCGTACCGCGGCCGCGTGGGTCGGTGTGCCGACCGCGGCCGCGCCGGAGAGCACCTCGGCGCGACGGTCGGCGTTGGACCGCTGGATACGCAGATCGGTGATGACCTCGACCTGGCCGTCGCGCTCGAGCACGAGCGGGCTGTCTCCCAGCACGAGGTAGTCCGCGCGGTCCTCCGCGGCGCGCAGGATGCACACCGTGGTGGCCGGGGAGCCAGGATGCTCCAGGTCGCAGCTGCCGCCGTGCTCGCCTCGCACCGCCTCGATAGCTTCGGCCAGCAACTCCGGCAGCGCCGTGCCACCGCGCCGGGTGTGCGCGTCGACGAGCTGGGCGGCGAGCCGCTGCACGAGCCACGGCGTGCCGTGTACGCACCCGTGGTCGAGCCCTTCGGGCGTGGTCACCCCGTCGAGCACGCACACGAAGTCGGGCGCGGCCACCACGTGGTCCTCGTTCACCACGCCGGGGGCCGGTACGCAGGCCAGCGACACCTGCATGGTCACAGCTGCACCGGCTCTACCGGCTCGTCCGACCAGTCGTACCGCAACGTCCACAGGTGTCCTGCCATCACATGCAGCGCCACCTCGACCGGGCGACCGCCCGCGGTCCACGCGACGTGAACTACGTCGAAGACGGGCCGAGCGTCACCGTCCAGGTCGAGTAGCCGAGCCTCCTCGTCGGTGGCCGCCCGCACGGTGACGTCTTCGGTGAAGCGCACCGGAGCGTGGCCCAGTTGGGCCAGCTGCGCGTACGAGCCACCGCCACCGATGACCGGCTGCTGGAGCTCCGGGCAGCTCTCTGCGATGGACCACGGGATGTACGAGTCGGCGAGCTGGGTCGGTACGTCGTTCACGAACAGCCGACGCCGGCGCACAAGGGTCTGCTGCCCCTTGCCCAGCCCGAGGATCTTGGCCACCGACTCTGGAGGTTCGACCTTGCCGATCTCTGTGTAGTCCGTACGCGGCTCCAGGTTCAGCGCCCGGGCCTCGACGTCCGCCGCACCCGTGCCCTGGCGGCGTGAGCTGTACCGCTGGCGCGCGTCGCGCAGGATGCGGGGCAGCTCGCGTACATACGTGCCGGCACCACGCCGCACCTTGACCAGCCCGTCCATGCGAAGCATCCCGACCGCTCGGTTGACGGTCGGACGGGTTACGCCGAACTCGGCAGCAAGGTCACTTTCGCTCGGTAGGGCCGAGCCCGGTAGATAGCTGCCGTCTTCGATTCGGGCGCGCAGCATCTCCGCGATCTGGCTGTAGCGCGCCTTTGGGGGCTCCAGAGGCATCCCGGCTCCAGTCCGTAAGACGTCTGACCGCGTCAGCGTACGCCGTCATCCGGGATCGTCCGAGATCACTCCAACGGGTGACGTAAGACGTCTTGTCGCTAGTCCGATGCGCGACTATGGTCCCTGTCATAGGCAAGACGTCTTACGTCTAATCACTCACCGGCGCAAGTTGGCGGTAGAGGTCGTTCGTTGACATCACCCATATGGAGAGCGTCGCGTTACCACGGTTCGACGACCGTCCTATGCGGATCGTGTGACAACGCCGGGGAAGAGGCCACCGGGACGGGTGGCGTGCCCAGAGCCGCTATCGGCAGGAACCCGCGACGCCGCGCAGCAGAGCTGCGTAACTGACTGAAACCCAAGAGATGCGGGCCAGGCCGGGCTGTTCGTACCGGCCTGGCCCGCGTGCTTCTACATCGTCTTCTGGTCGGTGTCCGTGCTTGCCGAACGAATCCGTTCGGCCGGGTGTGGTGGCCGTCCAGAAACGGCGTGGCCCCGGTGGGAGATAGCAGCTCCCGCCGGGGCCTCTTGCATCAAGTGGAAGGAGTCCAGTGATGCCAAGCGCAAGGGTAGTGGCGCCGCCGGCAGCGGGCCGGATCGCCGGGCCGGAAGTACCCCATCGAGTGGCTGTGCGGCCGAACGACGGATCGCGGCAGGGTCCGTTGGCCGCCGCGACGGTGCCGCCGTGCCAGCGTCCGGACGCGGATCCGGAGGCGTGGTTTCCCCTGGTGAAGACCGGGCCGATAACACCGAACGTGGCCCGCGCTGAACAGCTGCATGCCCGGGTGTTGTGCGCCGGTTGCCCGCGTACGGCGGCGTGCCTCGAGGAAGCGATGACGTCGTCCGTTGGCCGGTACGGCATCTGGGGCGGCACGAGCGAACGCGAGCGTGCCCGCATGCGTGACCGTGCCGCGCGGGCTCGCCGGCGCGTCGCCGTGACGGCGTCAGATGAGGCGGTGGCGTGATGGCTGAGTACCTGGTCCGAGCCGAGTTCGGTCGACCACTGGGCGCATGGCGGTTGCCCGCACGCCACGCCGGCAACCTGGTCGCGGAGCTGCGTCGCAAGCATCCCGACTGGCTGGTGACCTGCGTACCGGCCCGCCCGCGCGGGGAAGTGGCGGGATGACCACCGCCACGACCCGCCAGGTGCTGTCGGAGGAGGCAGCCCGGTCGTACCTGGCCGAGGGCATGCCGCAGCTGTGCGGTGTGCCGTGCGACTGGTGGGGCGAAGACGACGAGATCGCCGTGTTCACCAACGACCCGAACCGAGCGGTGCTGGCCGCCGACGCGCTGTGCCGCCGAGACCTCGGCGACGGGTACCTGACCGCGTTCGGCGGCATCGAGGTATCCGGCCCCGGGCCTGTGGTCCTGATCGAGGACCCCGCGGTCGAGCAAGTGCTGTTCGCGCCGGCTGGGCCGGGCCAGTACCGGCTGCCGGTGTGCGTGGTGTCGCCAACGAGAGGGGAGGTGACGTGATGACTGCGACTGGACTGCCGTTCCCGGACCCGGACCGTGAGCCGGCGGTGGACGTGCCCGACTTCATCCCGCAGGACTGGACGGCGCCGGCTGAGCCGGCGCCGGCTGCTGTAGAGCCGGCCGGTCCCACGCCGATGCCAACAGTGCATGAGCCGACCGCGCCGTCCGGGCCGGCAGCCGATGAGTCGGCGACCGGCGACACCGGCAATCAGCCGCTCGGGTCACGGGTGCGGGCGTTGGCATGGCTGGCGTCGCAGCAGCAGCGGGCCGAGTTGTCCAACCAGCGGCTCACCGCGGTGTTGTACGCGGTGCTGGCCGGGGTGGCGTTGTTCGGCCAGACCGAGGGCCTGGTGGAGAAGCTCAACCTGCCTGACGTCGGTCTGGGGTTGGTGACACTGCCCAGGCAGCTGATCGCGCTGGGTCTGGCGTTGGCGATCGAGCTGGTAGGCGTGGTGCTGCTGTCCACAGCGGACGTGCGGCGGATCTACCACCGGGAGCGTGCGCTGGGCGGGCGACTGTTCGCCCTAGCCGTGGCCGGGATGGTCGCGTACATCAACTACGACGGCCACAAGGACAACCCGTACCAGCAGGCGGTGTTCACCGGCGCCTCGCTGGTGGCGTTCGGGATCTGGCTGTGGCGCGGTATGAACAAGCGCCGCGACGTGCTGCGCCAGGTCGGCGACATGGCCGCGCCCACGCCGCTCTACCCGTGGCGCTGCTACCTGCCGCAGGCATGGCCGGTAACCGCGCGGGCGCGGGAGCTGGCCAAACGTAACCCGGGCCTTGGCGTGTACGGCTCGCTGCGGGCCGCCGAGGATGAACTGGCCCGTCAGCGCCGGCACGCCGCGCTGACCACCGCGATCCGGGCCAGGATCGCCGCGCACGTCGACCCGGTGACCGCCGACATCGCGATCGCCAGCTACGACCTGGACGCGATCGCCGAACGGCTCGGCGGTTGGGCCGACAACACCGGCATGGCCACGCTGCTGGCAACCGACCTGACCCCGGACCGGCTCACCGCACCGACTCATGGGCGGACCCGCGGCGGATCCGCTACGCCGGCTCACCGCAGCGGTGAGCCGACTCAGCCCGGAGCCGGTGAGCCGGACGTGTCGACTCATGGCCTCGCGGACGCGCCGGCTCCCGACGCCCACCGCCAGGGTCGACGTGAGTCGGGTCGGCGCGGGCGCCGCCAGTCGGCTGAGCCGGCCGATGCGGTTACCAGCGATCGGATCGCTACCCAGTACGCCCAGCTGTCCGATCAACTCGGCCGGGAACCGTCCGGCGCGGAGCTGGCTAGGGCGAGCGGCACGAGCAAGGCGACGTGCAACCGGTGGAAGCGGGATCGGGCATCGGGCGGTGAGTCCCGGTGAGCCGGCGCGTGGCTCGGATGTACGCGCCGCTGGCGCGGCCGTTGGTGGTGCGGGTGGAGGGCCGGGCGCTGCGCGCGGCCTACACCGCCCACACGGTCATCGAGGCGCTGGCGCTGGTCGGCGCATTGCGCCGCGGTTGGCCGCACGCCCGGGTGTACCTGACCCGGCCGGCACCGACCGCCGGCGCGAGAGGGCGGGTGGCATGAGTCGCCGAACCCATATCGACCAGCTGACCCACCGAGTGGTCCTGGACTGGCGCGATGGCCAGCACTTCAACCACCGCGGCCCGGCCCCGTGCCGGTGCTGCGGCGGGCTGGCCAGCTGCCTCGACGAACACGGCAAGCCCTGCCACAAGACCTGCCGCGAGGCCGAGCTGACCGCCGAGCTCGACCGGCAGCTCGCCGCGGCCATTCCTGCGGAGGCGCGTACGCCGGCCACTCCGCAGCCCGCACCGCAGGCGCCCGATCCGCGGTACCGGCAGGCGTTGGTCGAGCGGTACACGCCGGCCGGCCCGGCCGCTGGTGGCGATGCGAGCGGTGAGGGCGCGGTGGTGTGCCGGGCGGTGGCCGCCGCGACCAGGACGACGACGACGACAGCGGACGGAGGAAACCCACGATGAGCGTGACGGACGGTAAGACTCCAGTCTCCAGTGGAGAGTTCGGACAGGTGTCCGCTGAGCGTGAGACGGCCGATGAAGCCTCCAGTCTCCAATCGGGGCCGGCTACGGCGCGTGAGTGGCTGCGGGCAGGGCTGGCCGGGGTGAAGGGCTATGTGGTGCCGCCGGCGGTGGTGACCGACCCGCCGGCGTCGCTGGCCGAGCTGGCTGGCTACGCGCACTGGGGGGCGTGGACGACCCGCACGTACGGGCCGGTCCGGGCGTTCGGGGTGTGGTGGTTCCGGCTCGTGGCGCTGCCGGTCACGGCGGTGTGTCGCTACGCCGAGTGGATCGCGCAGCGGCCTGGTCGGGCGTTGCCGGTGTTCGTCGTGTGGAAGTTGCTGATCTCGACCGGTCCCGGCCCGTGGCTGGCCGGTCATGTCATCCGTCCTGTCCTGGCCCTGGCGGGCTGGGTCCTGCTGTGAGGGGAGCGAACAACATGCGAGGAAGTGGCAACAGCGCGATCCGGGCGGCCCGGCAGAAGGGTACGACCGCGCTGGCGTGGACGTCGCTGGGGTTCGCGGTGGTCGGCGGGACGCTGGCCGCCGGTACCTGGCTCGGCCGGTTCATCGCGGCGGTGCTCGACGTGCTGCCGTGGGGTTGGCTGCCGCCGGTGCTGCTGGCCGGCGGTGTGATCGCCGTGGTGATCGACCTGTTCCTCGACGGGGTGCCCAACTCCGCGGCGATCTGGTCGGCGCTGCTGATCCCGTCGGTGGCCTCGGCGACGCCAGGCAAGCTCGGTGCCTCGATCCGGGACTGGACGGGGCAGTTGCTCGACGCGGTGAACGGGGCGCTGGCCGAGTGGCTCGGTACCGACTCGGCCACCGGGTTGGCGATCGGCTGCATCGTCGCGGCGCTGGTGATGGCCCGCCGGGTGATCCGCAAGTCCCGCGCGGCCGGGATGGCGGTCTGACATGGCGCTGATCGATCTGGGTGTGCTGTGGCTGCTGGTGTGGCTGGCCAAGAACGCCGCCATGGACGTCACCTACGCGCTGAGAGGTGCGCCGAACCCCCGCTACGAGGTGCGCAAGGCCAAGGCCCGCGCCGCCGGGCAGGCCGCACCGAATCAGCCGGTCCGGTACGGCACCCGCGACTACTTCGCCGATCTGCTCTCCGACGGGTTGCAGGCGCGCACCGAGGCCCGCCGGGCGCGGGCGGAAACCCGCCGGCGCGAGCAGACCGAGCCGACCGAACCGACCGAGCCGACCGAGCAGACCGAGCCGACCTCGGCCGGCGGCGGCGGCCGGGCCGCGGTGGACACCGAACCGGCCGACGACCGGCCGGGTGGGCGTCCGTTCATCCCACCGGAGCCGACGGTGGTCCACGACGACGACACCTACGTCGTGCCGCCGTCACCGGCGGTCCGGTGTGTCCGGTGCCGCACCGTGGCCTGTGGGCCGGGTCAGACCCGTTCGGACGGCTCGCGGCTGTGCTCGGGCTGTCTGACCGAGACGGGGCACGCGTTTTTCACCTCGCCGGAGTGGCAGCAGGCGCTGCTGGACGCGGGCCGGCAGCACGAGGTGAACGCGTGGTGCCACGGCGTGCATCCCGGCCCGGCTGAGCTCAAGGGCGCGGTGGCCGCGTTCAGCGCCCGCCACACCGCATCCCGTCGCACCGCGACCAGCCATACCGAGATCTCCGAGCCGGCCGGCGGGGCGGCCGACCCGGAGTTCGACCAGGTTCCCCGCGCGCAGGAGTCGGCGGCTGACGGGCCGTCGGCGCAGATCATCCCGTTCCCACCGATCACCCCACCGCAGGAGGACACCACCGTGACCACCACCAACGGCGAAGTCGTCGGTCTGGATCAGTCGATCGCCTACGCCAAGTCCCTGGGCAGGTTCGCCGGCGAGCACGGCTCGGCCGGCAACGAGGGCTACATCGGTCACCTGAGCAAGTCCAAGGTCGCCGGTGCTGGCCTGGCCACCGCGCACGAGATGCAGGAGGCGTTCGGTACCGCGGCCGCGGCCGCGGACAAGCACGCCGCCGAGCTGGAGAAGCAGAAGACCGTCCAGGAGGCGTACGACCTGGCCCCCGACGCCGGCGACAAGGACTACCAGCAGCAGGGCCGATAACCCCCACGGGCCGGGCGGCGGGCACGCCGCCCGGCCCGTCCGCTCCAACAGGTCAAACCCCAGCAGTGCACTCCAGTACCCGTCCGGGAGGTTCCGGTGACCCGTACGACTGACATCGACGCGCAGTTGCGCGCGGCCGCGGCCCGTGCCGTCGACGCGGCCCACGACACGGTGACCGCCACCGCCACCGCCACCGGCACCGCCGCGACCGTTCCGGCGCCTGGGCGGCTGCCGGCGTCGGCGGGTGTGGTGCTCGACGACGCCGGTATCGGCGCGCAGTTGGCGCCATGGGGGGCGATGGGTCTGCTGGTGCTGGCCGGCGGCGCGGCCCGCATCGCCGTCCACGCCGCCGGTGATGACCTCGATGTGGCGTACGGGGTGGCGGCCGCGGCGTTCGTCGTCGCGGTCCTCGCCGGGTTCGCGACCCGCCGCCGGGCGCTGTCGCGGGCGTTGCGGCACCGGCTGGTCGCCGCGTTCTACCTGGGTGCGTCGTGGCTGTCGGCGGTGGCGTTGCTCGGCCTGAGTTTGGGCGCGGTCGCCGCGTTGGGTGCGTTCGGGTCGATGCTGTCGCTGCTGTGGTGGCGCGAACACCGCATCGGCCCCGGCGCCGAACCCGCACTGCTGACCGAACCCGGCGAGGACGACCTGTACGTCACCCGCTGGCACGCCCATCTCGGCGGCACCGGTAAGACGTTGGCCGGATCCCGGCTGATCGAGCCGGAGATCATCCGGGCCGGCTACCGGTACGTGCTGGAACTCGTTCCCGGTACGCACACCGTGGAGCAGGTCCGCAACATGGTCCTGACGCTGCGGTCCGGGCTGCAGCTGATGCCCGGCCAGGACGTCATCGTCGAGGTGCACCCCGAGCGGCCGGCGCCGGCCGCGGTGCTCACCATCGTGACCCGCCCGCAGGTCAAGACCCCGCAGTTGTGGCCCGGCCCCGCGGCCGGGTTCGACTCGGCTACCGGGTCGGTCAACCTCGGCCCGTTCGTCGACGGCGAGGGCATCGGCCAATGGACGGTGTACAAGCGCGACGGCATCTTCGGCGGCTACCTACAAGGCGCACCCGGCTCGGGCAAGTCCCGGATGATCGAGTCGATCTGCATGTCGCTGGCCGCGTCGACCACACATCCGACGGTGATCTGGTACGGCGACGGGCAACAGGGCGACAGCTCCCCGCTGCTGGTCAAGCATGCCGACTACGCCGCGACGTCGTTCGAGGCGATCTACCACATGCTCCAGGCCGCGGTCCGCGTCATGAAGATCAACGGCGTGGAGAACCGGCTCGCCGGCCGAGTCGGCTTCGGGCCCACCGCCGAGCGGCCCGGCCTGATGGTCTTCCTCGACGAATGCCACAAGGTGTTCGACCCGGCGCAGAACCCGCTACTCGCCACCGTGTGTCAGGGGTTGGCGCTGACCATCGCCCGCGAGGGCCGCAAAGTCGGTGTCGGGCTCATCATGGCCAGCCAGTCGCCCACCCTCGACGCGTTCGGCGGCGCCGGCAACGGCGCCGACACACTCCGGAGCAGCCTGCTCGCCGGCAACGGCGTGATCCTGCGGTCGAAAACCAAGAACGCCAAGCAGGTCTTCGACGTCGACATCAACCCCTCCGCGTTCCCGAAACTGCCCGGGTACGCCTACCTGTGCGACCCGGAAGAAGGCGCCCGCAACGCGCCGCTGCGCGGTTTCTGGGTCACCGACGAAATGGCCGATGTGTGGCCCGACCGGATCGGCTGGCGGACCCTGCCCGCACGGCAGGCCAATGCCGCCGGCAAGCAGTACGCCCGCCGCCACCAGGCCGCGCAGGAACAGACCCTCCACGACGAACTGCTCCTGCAGCTCGCCGACGCCGGGATGCTCGACGAGTTCGACGACCTCACCGAGCGACTCGGCGCACAGAACACCGCCATGGCATCGATCGACGTGCTCGAGTTCGGCGACGCGCACCCGCCGGTACGCCGTGTCGAACGGTTCTGGGTGCCCGAACAACGCACCCCCGCCGGGCTGCTCCCCGGCCAGCAGAAAGTCCTCGACGCGATCCGCGCCGGCCACACCCGGCCCAAAGCCATCCAGGACGTCACCGGCTACAGCGAAAGCCAGGTCCACAACCTGCTCGGCGACCTGGCCCAGCTCGGCCGGATCCAGAAAGCCGGCTACGGCCAGTACCGGGCCGTTGCCGACCAGCAGGAGGAGTGGGCCGTGTGACCGCCCGCCGTACCGCCGCTCGACCCCAGTCAGGAAGGAGCTCCACCATGCCCACCCGCCCGCCGCGCCGCCAATTCCCCGCCGCCGTACCGGAAGGAATCCACGTGCGCACCCCGAACCCGTACGACGACGACGCAGTCGACCTGGACGAGTTGGACGAGTTCACCGCCGACTCGAACGACTGGACGACCGTCCTCGGCGACCTGTGGGAGGAACGCCGGGAGATCGTTGACAATCTGCGCCGGCACCCGGCCGACGCGGCCAGACTCGGCGCTGTCGCCCTGGTCGTGCTCGCCCTGATCGGCGCCGTGCTGGCGATCGTCTGGATGCTGCTGCGGGACCTGTTCCACGGCCTGACCGCGGCCAGCCACGCCGGCGCCGTCGCCGGCGTCGCCATCGGACACCACCTGCACATCCTCACCCGCGTCGTGGTCGACCCGGTCCACACCTACATCACCGACCACGCCGCCGGCCTTCCCGCCACCCCGAGTCAGCTGTGGTGGACCTGGCTGATCGTCACCACCGGCCTATGGCTGCTCGCGGCCGCCGGCTCAACCGGAGCACGCATCGGCTGGACGCTGCTCGGCGCCGCCACCGTAGCGATGGTGTGGGCCGCCAGCCCCATCGACGCCCACCAGCTCGCCGCCGGCGTCGCCCTCACCGCCTGGAGCGCGCTGTCCGTCCCCGCGTTCGTGCGCTGGCGTCACAACCCGGAGGTGGATCGCTGATGCGCATCCGCCTGCATGGCCATCCCGACGACATCGCGCCCGTCGTTGACGCCCTCTATGCCGCCGTGACCGTTCACGACGTCTCCCGGCCCTACCCAGACCGTCCACCGTCTCAGCTCGTCCGCGTCTACATCGACGGCAAAGCCCGCACCGCTGATACGACGGAGGACGGTCGCTGATGTCCACCGACGACACCGCCGCCGGGATCCGCTGGCGGACGCACGTTCACCTCCACGAGGTCGCCGCCCAGCTCGCCGAGCACGACGTCAGCGTGGAACGGCCGAGCATCCTCGGGCCCGGCCACTCGGCCGACGTCGACGTCGAGCCGCTCACCGGCATCCGCGCTGCCCTGTTCGTCCGCAAGGTCGCTATCGAACGTCTCCGCCACTACGCCAGCGAAGCCCGCGGTGACGGCGTTGGCTGGCACGACGTCGGCGGCGCACTCGACCTGGCCGACGACGCCGAGCGCGAAGGACTCCCACTCGGCGAGGCCGCCTGGTTCTACATCGTCGAAGGCGTCCGACCCGGTGCAGAACGGCCCAGGCACTGGGGACACGCACCCACCGCCCGATGGACCTGCCGCACCTGTAGCAACCGCATCACCGACCACGGGCCCTTCGACCAGCACCCCGACGACACCGAAGAGGGCCACGCCACCGACTGCATCCGCCACAACGCCGACCTGGCCGAGTTCCACCGCCGCTACGACGAACAGGAGTGGTAATGCCCCGCGAACGAGACGACTTGCTTACCGTTCCCCAGGTCATCGCCGAACTCGGCGTCGCCAAAGCCACCTTCTACCGCTGGCGCCAGCTCGGCCGCGCACCACGCTCCATCCGCCTGCCCAACGGCCAGGTGCGCATCCGCCGCAGCGTCCTCGACGCGTGGCTGGACAACCTCGTCGAGGGCGAGCTGGCCGACCTGGCCGGTCAAGGGGTCGCGTGAAGTCCTACAACGTCCGGGTCTGGAAGCTACGTGCGAACGCCGCCGGCAACGCAGAGGTCCGTTGGTCGGTCGAGGGCAAGGAAAGGTCGCGCTCATTCGCGACCAAGGCGCTCGCCGACTCGTTCCGCTCTCACCTGCTCAGCGCGGCCAAGGATGGCGAGCCGTTCGACACCGAGACCGGTCTCCCGTTGTCCCTCGTCAAGCAGCGGCGGGCCGGGCCGTCCTGGTTCGAGCATGCGGTCGCGTACAACCAGATGAAGTGGGCACGGTCGGCACCGAACTCGCGGCGGTCCCGCGCCGAGGCGCTGGCCACCATCGCGCCGGGACTGACCCGCGGCCGCGGCGCCAGCCCGGATCCGAAGGTGCTCCGGGCTGCTCTGTACCGGTGGGCGTTCGTGCCGAGCCGGAGCGCCCAGTCCGCGCCGGCGGAGGTACGCCAGGCCCTGGACTGGATCCGCAGGACGTCGGTACCGGTGTCGGCGCTCGGCGAGGACACCGTACTCGTACGCCGGGCACTCGACGCGCTGGCCGAGACCATGGACGGCCGGCCGGCAGCGGCGACCACAGCCAGGCGCAAGCGCTCGGTGTTCTACAACGCGCTGCGGTACGCCGTCGAGCGCGGTCACCTGCCGGCGAACCCGCTGGACATCATCCAGTGGAAGATGCCGGAGGTTGCCCA
The DNA here is from genome assembly GCA_963742715.1 of uncultured Actinomycetota bacterium. GTDB lineage: Bacteria > Actinomycetota > Actinomycetes > Mycobacteriales > Micromonosporaceae > CAVUMR01. The sequence goes on from CAVUMR010000001.1 coordinate 1,351,133, forward strand.
CGAGGTGGACCGCCGCGTAGTGGCCAACCCGAAGCAGGTCCGCCAGCTGCTCGCCGCGGTCCGCGCGCAAGGCCGCCGCGGTGAGCACCTGGAGGCGTTCTTCGGCTGCCTGTACTACGCGGCCATGCGCCCGTCCGAGGCGCTCGATCTCCGAGAGGCTCACTGCATCCTCCCGGAGAGGGGCTGGGGCCGGCTCGACTTCGACGGCTCGGCGCCCCGGGTTGGCGCCGACTGGACGGACAGCGGCGTGCCCCAGGAGTCGCGACAGCTGAAATGGCGCGCCCGCAACGCAGTGCGCAGCGTCCCGATCCCGCCGGCGCTGGCCCAGCTACTCCGCGACCACCGGGGCGAGTACCCGCCGGCGCGAGACGGTCGGCTGTTCTACGCGGCCCGGGGTGGCTACGTCACCGAGGCTGAGTACGGCCAGGCGTGGCGCAAGGCCCGCATAGTGGCCCTCACGCCGGCCCAGGCCGCGTCGCCGCTGGCGGCCCGGCCGTACGACCTCCGCCACGCTGGCGTGAGCCTGTGGCTGCGCTCAGGCGTAGACGCTACAGAGGTCGCGCGCCGTGCCGGGCACTCCGTCGACGTCCTCCTGCGCATCTACGCCGGCGTGCTGGACGACACCGAGCACGAGGCCAACAGTCGCATCGAAGAGGCGCTCTCGGACGGCACCGAGGCGCCTGACGAACATGACAGCACTGAGGGAGAGTGAGCACCAATGGGACGCCGAGAGATAGGCACGCGGGAAATAGCTGGGAAGCGGCCACCCAACGCGGTGAGCTGCTCAGCATCACCGCAGGTCACGAACCTGGGGGACATATGGATCGATCCGCACTTGAAAACCGCTAGGGTGGTGACCCCATCCTCAAGGGTTCGAATCCCTTGCCCTCCGCCAGTCAGTACGTGTTCCCAGGTCACAGCGGCTTTCCCGGCGCCACGGCGGCGCTGGCGGTTGACCCGGGGCGACTGGGCACGGCCGGTGTCGCCGATGTCGAGTTGTCCGGCGTTGAGGAGTGCAAGCCGACCCACGGCTTGTCACGATGCTCCTTCCGGTTCCGGACAGCGGTCAGCGGTTGTCGTGTAGTTCCTCGTGCATCTGCGGCTGGTCGTCCTGGTCGTGGGTCAGGGCGAAACGTTCGACCGCGTTGAAGGCCTTGGACGCGATGCCGAGGATGTCCTTGTAGGGATTGACGCCGACGGTCTTCTCCGCGGTGCCCCCCATCAGGCCGCCACCGACACCGCTGACGATGCCGTGTCCCGCGGCGATGGGCTTGCCGGCCTCAGCCAGGACGGTGTGCGGGATGCCTGCCATGTCGGCGTACTTGTCGGTGAGTGCCACGCGGACCATGGCGACGTACGCGTCGTGCGCCCCGGGCGGCAGGAACTTCTTGTAGAAGTCCAAGGCTTGTCTGGTCAGGAAGACCCCGTCGTCGGTCCTCTGGAATTCCGTTTCCCGCATGTGGTTCCACCCCCGCTCGACCTCGTCGGCGTCCTTGGGGGGCAGCCACTTTTCCGGTGTACCGAGGTAGTGGTTGACGTAGTGCCACGCGCACATGAAGCCGTGCGCGTCCTCGCGGGAAACGTCCAATCCCAGGTGCTGCATCCCTTGCAGGATCTGGCTGCTGAATACGGCCGACGCGCCGGTGATGTACTTCTGGGACACCGGCTCCCCCCATTTGGCGTAATCCCACTCCCCGCTCTTCTTGTGCAGTTGCCGTACCGAAGCGTGTACCAGCCGCACCTTGGTGACGGTCGCTGCCAGTGAACCGTCGCGCAGGGCATTGCGGTTTCCCATGTCGATGAAGAGCCGCGAGGACTGCGACAGGCGTCGGCCCGGTCCGTCGACGCCGCCCAGTCGGCCGGTGGAGCGCAGCGTGTACGCACCGGTCGGGGACAGATAGGTGCCGATGAGTCCAACGGTGCCCTGGAGCATGGACGCCTCACCGTGGTGGTGGGCGAAGAAGCCCTCGGCGGCTTTGACGTCTGCCTCGCTCCAGCCGGGCGGTTCGGCTTCGGCTTCGTTCAGGAACTCGCGTAGTCCCTTGGGGAGGTCGGAGAGGTCCACGCCAGGCTTGAGAGTTCCGATGGTGCGGAACAGATGGTTGACACCCTCGACTTCCCCGTTGTCGATCATGCCGGACACCAGCGCGTCAGCGGCCGGGTCACCGACCCTGCTCGCCTCGTCCATCTCGCGGTCGATATTCGCAGCCTTCAGGACCATAGCCGTCTCCGATCTTCCGACATGGAAAGCGATCATGATCCAATCGGGCTCGCGACTACTGGAGAATCCACCAGCAAGTAGCCCAAAAGGGTGAAGGCATATGTCGACGATTCGTCCCGTTAACCGGTTTGCGAGTGGATTTGTCTGGCCGAGCACTGCTTACTGCTGGCCTCGACAGAGCAGTGCGGCGACCTGGGCGAAAAGCTATGGTCACCTGACCCCAACTGGAGCAGTACGCCCATCGAGGAGTGTCTGTGCCACGCAAACTCGCCCTGCTCGCTGCCCTGGTGGCGGTCTTCGTCCTGGGATTCGCCCAGACGGCATCGGCAGCCACCACCCGCTACGCCGACTTCAGCACGGCCGGCCAAGGCGCGGCCGGTTACGCCACCGCAACGCTGGCGGTGACCTGGAACTCGGCGACAAACGCCGACATCGGCGGTTCGATCACCGACCACTGCCCGGCAAACGGTCTCGGCGCGTACCTGCACCTGCGGCTGCGCACGACCGGCGGCGCGTATTACCAGCTCGGCACCTCTTCGGTCGCCGACGGCTGCGACACCACGCGCAGCGGGTACATCACCTCGGTCGCCGGTCTGTACGGGCGGATCTCGCACTTCGATGGGCGACTGTGCGAGGAGGACCACAACGGCAGCCAGGCGTCGATCTGCACGGGCTGGAAGGCGATCGACAACCCGTACACCTGATCCATCAGGTACGGAGAGGGCCGACGTCATCGGGGCGTTGGTCCCACGGATAGAACCAGAGCCCACAACGCCCCCGCCTGATGATTCGGGCGGGGGCGTTCTGGCCGCGGTCACCGCTGGAGAGCGGCAGCGCCGGCACCGATCACCAGCTGGTGGAGCCGCCGCCTCCGCCGCTGCTGCTCGATCCACCGCTCGATCCGCCGGAGAAGCTCGATCCGCCGGAGAACGTCGAGCCACTGCCGCTGAAGCCGCCACCCGATCCCCAACCACCGGACCCCCACCCGCCGGATCCCCAGCCGCCACGGCGGCGGGCGCCGATGCCGAAGATGGCGAACAGGGCGAACATTGCGAAGGCCGCGATCTCGAAGCACAGCCCGGAGCCGACAAAGGAGGACCCGGACCGCGGCTGCGTCGACGGAGTATTCCTGGCCCCGTTGATGGCGCTGCGGATCTCCTCGAGACCGGCGACCAGGCCACCAGCGATATCGCCGTCCTTGAACCGCGGATTCATCTGCGTCGTCTCGATGTTCGTCCAGGTCGAGGCCAGCGCGTAGGCGTACCGGCGGCCGTAGTACAGACCGGTCTTGTGGTCCTTCAGCGATAGTGAACAGACGATCAATGTTGGCGCGCGGAGCGCGCCCGACCGCCAATCCGGGCACCGCTGCTCGTCGGTACCTTCCTGCCGGTCCAGATCCGCGTGACCGGGGCCGGAGTACACCCGTACCCGAACGATCGCGCCGAGGGACGCCAACTGCTCCGCGGCCGCGGTGACCCGCGCGGTACCGCTCGCGCCGAGCACGCCTTCCGGGTCGTACACCAGCGGGGTGCAGTCTTTCGGGATCGGCCCGGACGGCGTCGGTGACGCCGACGGTGCGAGCGCGGGCACGATGCCAGGCGCCGCGGGTGCGCCGGCCGCCAGCGCCGGAACCGGCCAGCACAGCGCGGCGGTCGAGGTCACGAGCAGCAGGGCGACGGCGGGAACCCGCCGGACGAGTCGATCCACGCAGCCGACCGTAGGCGGCTACGGCAACGGGCCGGCATCGACCCGATCACGGCGCCGGCCCGACAACGGCGGCTCACGCGGCGGTGCGCCCCGCCGAGAGCTGGGCGGGGCACACCGGAGTGACCGCCTGAGCAGGGCCGTACCGTCCGCCACGTCACCTGCATGGCTGTCAGCCCGGCCCCTTGCGTCCCAGGAGGTGGAAGACGCGGCTCATTTGACGGTACGGATCCCGCCTGCTCGCTTCGAGTTCGACCGCGGCCGTCGCCGCTACCTGCGGTGAGTCGCTCGGGTCCAGCTCGGCTCCGCTGAACTCGAGCCAGTCGACGAACAGCCACACGCCGTACCAGCGCAGTGGCTCCACGCCCCGGCTCCGCATGAGCTCGCTGAGTTCGTCCACCGTGTCGGCGCGGCCCGGCACTCCCAGCACCCCGATCTCGGTTCTGGCGTCGAACGCGGCCAGGGCGTCGTCCCACCGCCGTTCCAGGGCCGGGCGTACCGCCATCGTCCTGGCGTTGCCCGTCATGATCGAGACGACGCCGCCGGCAGCGGCACACTCGCACAGCTGGTCGACCATCGGTTCCGGCTGCTCGAGGTACCCGAGTACGCCATGGCACAACACGCCGTCGAAGCGCCGGCCATCCACCGCGTCCGCGGCATTCTCACCGTCGGCCTGCAGAAGCGTCACCCGCTGTTGTACCTCGGCAGGCAGCCGCGCCAGGTGCTGTTGGGCCTTGCCCAGCATCGCCGGCGACGGGTCAAGCAGAGTCACCTCGTATCCGGCCTGGGCCAGCGGGAACGACTGATGACCCGCACCACCGCCGACGTCGAGCACGGCGGCCGGCGGCTCGGGCAGATGCTCGAGCAGCTGGTGGTGCAACACGTAGGTGCGCACGTACCCCTTCACGGAGGCGTACGCCTCATCGGCAAACAGGTCAGCTAGACCGGCCCAGGTGTCGTCGCCCATCGCCCCACGATACAAGTTAGTAGTTAGTAACTAGTAATCTGTCGCCATGGCTGCCCGGATGAGCGGAACCGAACGGCGATCCCAGGTGTTGGGGATCGCCACCGGCGAGTTCGCGAACCACGGACTGTACGGCGCCTCGATCGAGGCGATCGCGCACGACGCAGGCATCACGCAGGCGTACGTGTTCCGGATGTTCGGGACCAAGAAGGCGCTGTTCCTCGAGCTCGTCGGCGCGGCCTTCGACCGGTTCAGCGACGGCATGTCGCACGCCGCCGAAGGCGCCGGTGGCCTGGACGCGCTGACGCTGATGGGAACGCAGTACTACGAGCTGCTGGCCGACCGCACCACCCTGCTGTTGCAGCTGCAGGGCTTCGCCGCCTGCGGCGACAACGAAGTGCGCGATCTTGTACGAGGGCGGCTCGCGCACATGTGGGACACGGTTGCCGACACCTCAGGGCTGGACCCGGTGACGGTGAAGTCGTTCCTCGCCTTCGGCATGCTGCTCAACAACGTGGCCGCCCTCGATGTCGACGAGCTGGATGAGCCGTGGGCCAAGGGAGTGCGCACCCGCATCCGCGCGGGCCTGTTCGAGCACATCACCGCGGACACCAACCGATGAACTTCAGAACCACGTCACCCCGGTCGGCCTATCGACCGCCGGGCACCACCAGGCCGGACTCGTAGGCGAGCACGACCGCCTGGGTGCGGTCGCGCAGCCCGAGTTTCGTCAGTACGCGGCTGACGTGCGTCTTCACGGTTTCCTCGCCGACGACGAGCCGGGCGGCGATCTCCGGGTTGGACAGTCCCTCGGCTACCAGGAGCAGAACCTCGCGCTCGCGGGGCGTCAACGCGCCGAGCGTGGTCGACGGGGTCGCCTGGCGGGTGCGTAGGCGGGCGAACTCGGCGACGAGTCGTCGCGTGACGCCGGGCGCGAGCAGCGCGTCGCCGGCGGCGATCACCCGGACCGCGTCGAACAGCCGCTCGGGAGTGACGTCCTTGAGCAGGAACCCGCTGGCCCCGGCCTCGAGCGCGTCGTACACGTGCTCGTCGAGATCGAAAGTCGTGAGCACCAGGACGCGCGGACGAGGCTCCGCGGCGACGATCCGGCGGGTGGCCTCGATTCCGTCCATCCTGGGCATGCGCACGTCCATCAGCACCACATCCGGGTGCCGCTCGGCACACAGCCGCACCGCGTCAGCGCCGTCGGCGGCCGTCCCGACGACCGTGAAGTCGGACTGGGTGGTCAGCAGGGCTCCGAACGCGGCGCGGACCACTTCCTGGTCGTCCACCACGACGACCCGGATCGTCACGACGCAGCGCCGATCGGCAGCTCGGCGTGGACGACGAACCCGCCGATCGACCCGGGTCCGGTCCACAACGTGCCGTCCGCCATCGCGACCCGCTCCCGCATCCCGGCGAGCCCGTGCCCGACGGCGCCGCCGTCGGCGGGTACGCCCGGCCCCGGTCCGGTGTCCCGGATGCGGACCACGAGCCGGTCCGGCCGGTAGTCGAGCTCGACATCGACCGCCGCCCCACCGGCGTGCCGCCGCACGTTGGTCAGCGCCTCCTGCACGATCCGGTACGCGGTGAGCTCGGTGCCCTGGTCGAGGGGAGCCACCGCGCCGCGCACGATCAGCCGGACCTGGCCGGGGCCGGCGTCGCGTACGTCGTCGAGCAGATCCGTGAGCTGGTCGAGGCCCGGTTGGGGGCGGCGGGTCGAGACCTCGGCGCCGTCGGCGTCCTCGCGGAGCACCCCGAGCAGGCGGCGCATCTCCGTGAGCGCCGTCCGGGCGGTATCGCCGATCGCAAGCAGCCGCTTCGCGCCTTCGGGCGGCATGCCCGGGACCGTCAGCCGCGCGGCGTCGGCCTGAAGCGCGACGAGCGACACGTGGTGCGCGACGACGTCGTGCAGCTCGCGGGCGATCCGCGCGCGCTCCCCACGCGCCAGGTGCTCGAGCGTGGACTCCTGCGCGGCCTCGACGACCGCGTCCCGGTGCCGCGCGTCGTCGCGTACCCGGAAGGCGATCCCCGCCGTACCGGCCAGCGCGGCCACCGCCAGCACCACCACGGCGGCCGCCTCGTTCACCGCCGGCACGGCCACGCAGACGACGAACGGCGCGACGAGCACCGCGACCACCCAGGCCCGGTGCCGGAGCCCGACGATGACGTACAGCGTGCCGAACGCGAGCAGAGCGCCCACCGTCGGCGGGACCTGCGCGAGCAGACACAGCAGCATCGCCAGGGCGGACAGTACGACCGCGACCAGCGGCCACAGCCCGGCCAGCGCTACCGGTGCGGTCGTCGCCAGCGCGAGCAGTACGGCGATGGCGACGTCGTGCGGCGACCCGGGGGTACTCCCGCTGTCGATCGCCGAGCCGTCGGGCACCACCTTCGTCGCCGTCACGTTGGCACCGACGCCAGCCTGCGCGACGGCGAACACGGCGAGCACGACGCCTGCCAGCGGTGCCCGAGCCGCGGACTTCAGGTCCCGCGTCGCCAATCCGATCGGCCGCAACCCGGGTCGCCACGTCATCCGTCCATTGTCACCGGTGTGTCGTCCCTCTCATGGGGGATCGGATGGCTGGTCAGCGGCGGGAGAGATCCCACCCGGGCGTGACGACACCGGGCCGGCGCGCTCGTAGCGTCGCTGTCATGCAGCCATCGCTCGAGGTCCGGGACGTCCGGAAGACCTATCGCGGCACGGTCGCCGTGGACCGTTTGTCCTTCTCCGTCCGACCCGGCGAGGTCACCGGGTTCGTCGGCCCCAACGGTGCCGGCAAGTCCACCACCATGCGCCTGCTCCTCGGCCTGGACGCCCCTGACGACGGGGACGCGCTGGTCAACGGCCGGCGGTACGCGACCCTCGACAAGCCGCTGACCCAGGTCGGCGCGCTGCTCGACCCGGACGCCGTACACCCGAGCCGACGCGCCCGCAACCATCTCCTGTGGATGGCGCGCAGCAACCGGATCCCCGACAAGCGGGTCGACGAGGTACTCGACCAGGTCGGCCTCGCCGCGGTGGCGCGCAAGCGCGCGGGTGGGTTCTCGCTCGGCATGCGGCAGCGACTGGGAATCGCCGCGGCGCTGCTCGGTGACCCGGCCGTACTGATGTTCGACGAGCCCACCAACGGGCTCGACCCGGACGGCATCGTCTGGATCCGGGGCCTCCTGCGGTCGCTTGCCGCGGACGGCCGGGTGGTGCTCGTGTCCAGCCACCTCATGAGCGAACTGCAGGACACCGCGCACCAGCTTGTCGTCATCGGCCGGGGCCGGCTCGTCGCGGAGACGACCGTGGCCGAACTGCTCGCGTCGGTGTCCAGGGACCAGGTCGAGGTGATGACGGACCAGCGGTCCGAGGCGACGACCGTACTGGCCAACGCCGGCGCGACAGTCACCGTGCGAGGAACCGACGGTGTCGTCGTCGACGGGCTGCCCAGCGATGCGATCGCATCGCTTCTCGGTGCCGCCGGTGTCCCGTTCACCGAGCTGCGCCGCCACCGGGCCTCCCTCGAGGAGGCCTACCTGGAGCTCACCCGCGGTGCCGTCGAGTTCGCGGTCGAGGGGGACCACCGATGAACGCCCTGCGCGGCGAATGGACCAAGCTTCGTTCCGTACCGCGGTGGATCGTCACGCTGCTCGGCGCGGCGGTACTGACGGTCGGCCTGAGCGCGCTCGGTGCGTCCGGCAGCAAGACCGACATCAACAAGCACCCCAACTTCGTCACCGGCCCCTCCGGAGATCCGGTGGCCGACGGCTTCGGCTTCGTACACCAGACCGTACGAGGTAACGCGTCGGTGACGGTGCACGTCACGTCGCTCGCACCGCTGGACGCCCGACCGAACGACCGCGGCCCGGGCCGCGGAACCGCGGTACCGCCGAAGCCGTGGACCGACATCGCCGCCGGGATCACCCTCAAGAACGGCACGAAATCAGGTTCGTCGTACGTGTCCGTGCTGCTCACCGGCTCCAACGGCGTACGGATGCAGTCCGACTACACGCACGACGTCGCGGGCAGCGCAAGCACCGGCGACCGGTGGCTGCGGCTGACCCGTACGGGCGAGAAGGTCACCGGCTACGAGTCCGCCGATGGGAAGGCATGGCAGAAGATCGCCACCATGACTCCGGCGGACGTACCCGAAACCGCCGACCTCGGACCGGCGGTGTCGTCGGCCCCGACCGTGTACGTCGCCCGCGGCATGGGCGGCTCGTCGATGGGCGAGCACGTCGACACCGCCACCGCGACGTTTGCCAACGTCACGCTGACCCCCTCGTCGGGCGGGAACTGGCAGGGCACCGCCGTCTCGATGCCGATCACCGACGACCTGCTCGACCAGAACGGGCAGGGACCGCCCGACGAGAACGGGCAGGGACCGCTCGACAAGAACGGGCAGGAGCCGCCGGCCGAGCGGCAGGTCGTCACCGAGCGCGCCGGCATCTACACGGTCATCGGCACGGGCAAGGTCGGACCACAGGCACCGGACGACGACGTCGTCGAGGCATCGCTCATCGGCGTGATCGCCGGCCTGATGGCCCTCATCTGCATCGGTGCGCTGTTCGCGACGTCGGAGTACCGGCGGGGCATGATCCGTACGACGTTCACCGCCACCCCACGACGCGGTCAGGTACTCGCGGCGAAGGCGCTCGTACTCGGCGGCGTGACGTTCGTGCTCAGCCTGTGCGCCGTGATCGTCTCGTTCCTCGTCGCGGTGCCGATCCTCCGCGACAACGGCATGGGGCCGCCGGCGTTCCCGACGCCGTCGCTCACCGACGGAGCCGTGCTCCGGACCCTGGTACTCACCGCGCTGTTCATGACCGGGGTAACGCTCGTCGCGCTCGCCATCGGGATGCTGGTGCGGCGCAGCGCGGCCGCGATCACCCTGACGATCGTGCTCGTCGTACTCCCGCTGATCGCGGGCTCGGTCCTGCCGGGCACCACGCCGCGCTGGCTGATGTACACCACCCTCGCCGGAGGCCTGGCGACGCTGCGGGCCAAGCCGCCGACCGACACGCTTGCCGAACCGTGGGCGCTGATCGGTCCCGGGGTGGGCATCTCGGTCGTGCTCGGCTACGCCGCGATCGCCCTCACGCTCGCCTGGTGGCAGCTGCGGCGGCGGGACGCATGACGGGGGCACTGCGGTCGGAGTGGACCAAGGCCCGCACCGTACCCAGCACCGGCTGGCTGCTGCTGCTCGTCGTACTCGCGATGGTCGGGCTGGGGTTTGCGATCACCGGAACGCTCCGGGTGCACGACTGCGCCGAGGACCCGTGCACGCTCGACACCGTGAAGCTCAGCCTGGCCGGCGTACGCCTCGCCCAGGTGGGCGCGGCGATCCTCGGGGTACTGCTGGTCACCGGCGAGTACGCGACCGGGACCATCACGTCGACCCTCGTCGGAGTACCACGACGGTGGACCGTACTGGTGTCGAAGGTCGCCGTACTCGGGGCACTCGCCTCGGGTGCCGCCGCGGTGGGGGTCGTCGGGGCCCTGCTCGTTGCGCGGGCCGTGTTGCCCGGTCGGGGCTTCACCGCCGCGGCGGGATACGCCGGCTCGACCGTGCTGCACGACCTCACCCAGCGGGCGGCCATCGGGACAGTCCTGTACCTCACGCTCATCGCACTGCTCGGGGCCGGAATGGGGCTACTGATCCGCGACACCGGAGCCGCCGTGACCGCGATGCTGGCCCTGCTGTTCGTGATGCCGGTGGTCGCGATGTTCATCTCCGACCCCGACTGGCAGGAGCGCGTCCTGCGGTACGCACCGATGGACGCGGGCCTCGCCATCCAGTCGACCCGGGACCTCGCGACCCTGCCCATCCGGCCGTGGTCCGGCCTGGCGCTGCTCGCGTGCTATGCGCTCGCCGCCGTGGCCGCCGGCGGCAGCGCCCTGCGGGCGCGGGACGCAACCCGGTCGCCGAGCTGACGGCCTGCTCAGTCGTACCCGCGACGGCCGCCGGGTCCTGTACCGCCGCAGCCCCCTGGGCGACCAGCTCACCGACTCGTGACCGTGTCGCCGACGACCGCGTTCACGGTCCGGGCGCTCCGGCCGCTAGCGCACCTGACGGACGGCCAGCAGGCTCGATGAGCGCTGATCAACGCACCCCTTACGGCACCATGCCCGCGGCGGTTGTTTCAAGATCCGCGGTCGTGGTTTCAAGTTCCATTGCCGGCTCCTCTTTCGCTCCGCGGTTGGTTCAAGATCCGCGGTAGGGCGCTCTTCGGCTCCGGCGCTGGGTTCAAGATCCGCGGTTGGGCGCGCTGAGCCACAAACAGCCTCGAAAGCTGTGGCTGGGTGCCCACGACCTGGGCATTTTGGGGGGAAGATCCGCGGGTTTGGGCAGTGGGCCACGCGTTTTGAGTGAATTCGTGTGGCTTACTGCCCGAAGGTTGGGATCTTGGTACCCGAATCGGGGTGTTGTGGGCAGCCAGCCACACAAACCAGGGCCTGTTGTGGCTCACTGCGTCCAGCGACGGATCTTGAGCCGCCGCTGGACGCCGACCGACCAAGCCACCGCGAGAGCCGCCCGACCAAGCCACCGCGAGAGCCGCCCGACCGAGCCGCCGACGAGCACAAGCCCACGCCGAGCCACCGCCGAAGCCGCCCGACCGAGCCGCCGACGAGCACAAGCCCACGCCGAGCCACCGCCGAAGCCGCCCGACCGAGCCGCCGACGAGCACAAGCCCACGCCGAGCCGGTCAACCAGTTGTCATGGTCCATACGGGTCGCGGCCGGGCGCCTCGATCATCGCTCCACGCAGATCGATCCGCGGGTCGGCGTCACCAGCGGCCCCCCGGGCGGCCACCAGTTCGGTGAGCCTTCTCCGCGAGTACGAGTACCTCGTCGAGTACAGCGCGGTCAAAGGCGGAAGCGCCGGGAGATTTTCTCGCACCGGAGCGGGGTCAGGTGTCGATTCGGTGGTAGGCCGTTCGTGTAGCGGGTGGGGCCGGCAGGAGCCGGCAGTGTCCGCAGCGATCTACGGAGGCGTACAGATGCCGCATTTCATTCTCGCGATTCAGCAGCCCGACGGTGGCCCGCTCCCGCCCGAGGACCTGGAGCCGATCATGGAGGGCGTCCGCGCCTTCAACCGGGAGCTTCGGGAGGCGGGCGCGTGGGTCTTCGCCGGCGGGCTGACCGACGCGAGCGAGGCGGTGGTGGCGCGGACGAGGGACGGCCAGGTGGTCACCACCGACGGGCCGTACGTCGAGGGCAAGGAGCACGTCGGCGGACTCTCCGTCATCACCGCGCCGGATCTCGACGCGGCGGTCGAGTGGGGCCGCAAACTCGCTCGGGTCCTCACGATCCCGGTCGAGATCCGCGAGTTCCAGGGCCTGCACGGGGACCATCTGCCCTAACCAAGCGGTCCACCGCGCCGGAGCGGGGCCAGCACCACACCAGCGGCGAACCCGCCGCGCCGAGCGGCGCCTCCACCGGTGCCACCAGCACGCGCAGCCGCCGAGGCGCGGCCGGGGCGGTCCGGTAAAGGCGAGCTAGAACGTGTAGCGGGTCTGGCTGAACGTCGTCCCCTTGCCGAACGCGAACCCGACCGCGGGATCGATCCGGTAGAGGAGAACCTCGCCGCTGCGGATGCCGTCCGGCATGCCGTGCCAGATGCCGTCCGGGTCGGTCAGGTGGGGACCGTACTTCGCCTCGTACGCAGCGATCGCGGACTCCCGCTCCGCGGCGGCGGTCACGATGGTCGCCGGCCCCTCGACAGTGACGTCGACTCCGGCCAGAGTGCTGGTCCCGGTGGTCATCACGCAGTTGGCGTTGGCCGCGAGATTGCGCGCCTTGCGCTCCCCCGGGCCGGTGGTGAAGTACAGCCTTCCCCCGGTCCAGGCCGCGATCAGCGGCGTGACGTGCGGCCGGCCGTCCGGGCGCACCGTGGACAGCCACAGCACCTCGGCGTCCTCGATCACCCGCAGCGCGGCCGGCCACGGCGTCGCCTCGGCACCGGGGCTGCTGTAGGCGCCGAGGTCTCCATGCGGCTCGCGATCGGACATCGGCGCTCCTCGGACAAAGAAAACCAGCATGGTGTACGCGGCCGCGCCCGCGCGACCGGTGCGTCGCCAACGACCAGCGGCGTGCTGACTCAGGTTCCCACGCGCCGGCTCGCCACGTTGAGTAGTCGCGGGCTCCACTGGTATAAGTGCGCCGTAACGTCAGCTGTGTACACCGGTTACGCTCACCGTTCGCACCGGTTGAGCTGATCAGAAGCCGGTTGACGCTGATCAGAAGCATGCGGAGCCGCGGCGCGGGCCGCCCGGTATGAGCAGCACGGGAGCATCTCATCGACGCAAGGACCGAGCGGACGTCCGGGTTCGCGGGCGAGTCTGCGCTCCGTCCCGAACGGGTCGACCGCACCACCGAAGAACAAGCCGCGGCCGACGCCGACAGCGAGGCGCCAGAGGCGACCGCCCCGGACGAGCAACCGCGGCATGCTCCCGCGCCGCCGATCGAGTCCGACGAGTCGGCTGCCGAACCACCCACCGCTCGGCGCTGGCGGCGGCTCCCCGATCCGATCACCAGCGTGGTGGTACTGGCGATCGCCACGTTCGCCCTGCTCGGAATCGGTTCCCCGCTGCTCGGCAGCACGATATTCGCGGGTACCGACATTTTCCCGGGCATGACGCTCTACCGGGACGCCGGCATTCCGGCCACCGGTACGCACACGATCAACCTGGGCGACACGATCGACGCCGGCTTCCCGCGGGCGGCCGTGTTCGGGGACGCGATCCGACACGGGCACATCACGGTGTGGGATCCCAACCAGGGCGGTGGCGCTCCCCTCGGCGCCACCCCGAACGAGGGCCTCGGATCCCCGGTCGCCATCGCGTACTGGCTGCTCCCGGCCTGGCTCGCGCCCGCGTACCTGAAACTGCTGGAGATCATCTGCGGGATCGGCGGGTGCTTCCTGTACCTGCGGCGGCTGCGGCTGGGTCGCGCGGCGGCGCTGCTCGGCGGGCTGGTCTTCACCAGCAGCGCGTTCCTGATCGTGTGGACGAACTGGCCGCAGACCCGGGTCGCGACGTTCATCCCCGCGTTCTTCTGGGCGCTCGAATGCCTGGTACAGCAACGGCGGATCCGGGACGGCGCGCTGGTCGCGCTGACCGTGGCGGCGATGCTGTTCGGCGGCTTCCCGTCGGTCACCGGGTACGCGCTGCTCACCGGCGCCGGCTATCTGCTCGTCCGGGTACTCGCCCAGTACGGCTGGCGCGGCCGGCGCCCGATCGGCGTACTGGCCGGTGCCGCGGCCGGGGTGTTCGGCGGGGTCGCGCTGACCGCGGTACAACTCCTGCCGTTCGTGTACTTCATGTCCGGCACGCTGATCCGCGGCCGCGGCCAGGGGCCCGGCGACCACATCCCGTTCGAGCTGCTCAGCACCACGATCGCGCCTTTCGCGTTCGGTACCACCAACCCGACGCACCAGCCGCTGTGGTTCCACATCCGGATCCTGATCGAGGAGAACGCGTACTTCGGCGCGGCGGCGGTGGTGCTCGCGGTGACCGCGGTCGCGCTCGCGCGGTACGGCCGACAACTGCTGCCTCGCGGCGTGTGGCTGTTCACCGTGCTCGCCACGCTCGGCTGGGCGGAACTGGTCTTCCTCGGCGGTCCGCCGCTCGCGGTCGCGCAGAAGCTGCCGGTGCTGTTCGAGGACAACTTCGTCGGCCGCGCCCGCAGCATCCTCGGCTTCCTCGTCGCGGTCCTCGCCGCGACCGGCTTCGAGCTGCTGCTGCGCCGCCGTACCGCGCTGGCCAGCAAAGACGCCGGCGCGGTGGAGACCGCGGTCCCGGGGCGGCTCGCCCGGGCGTACCCCATCGTGGTCTGGATTGGTTCTGCGGTCATCGGCGGCTACGCGATCCTGCGCGGGTTCCACTGGGCCCAGCAGAAGCAGGCGGCGCAGCACCGGACCGGCCTGTCCACCTTCTTCCTGCACCAGGTCGCGATCGGGCTGGTGTTCGTCGCGGCCGCCGCGGCGTGCGCGGCATTCCTGTGGTTCGGCCCGGCGCTGCGATCCGGAAACGGCCGCGGGACCGGCGGGCCCAGGCTGGCCCGGTTCGGCGGCTCGGGCTTCGTCCGGTTCGCCGCCGCCGTCGCGATCCCGGCGCTGATCGCCGTACAGGGCCTGATGCTGGTCCGGCCGTACTACCCGCGCAGCGAGCGCTTCACCTTCTATCCGGAGACGCAGACCCATCAGTACCTGGCCGAGCACCTGGGTCATCAGCGCTTCTACGGCGTGAACGGCGCGATCTTCGGCGGTACCGACATCATCCACGGGCTGCGGGGCCTGCACGCGCACTCGTTCCTGGACAGTCGATTCGCCGAGCTGGTCGAAGAACTGCCCGGCAAGCAATTGGGTACGCCCGCGACCGTGCTCGGCGGGATCTTCGCCGACGGCGCGGTGGTGCGCAGCCCGGTACTGGACCGGCTCGGCGTCAGCTACTACGTGGTGCCGCAGGAGCTGCCGGTGCTCGGGCACGTCCAGCCGGACACCGGCGACGGTTCCGCGGTGGCGCTCGCGCCGGACCGACCGGTGACCGTTCCGCTGCCGGTACACGGCCCGGTACGCGCGGTGGGGGTCACCCCGGTCGGGTTGGCGGCGGGTACCGCGTTGACCGGCAGGATCTCCATCGAGCTACGGGACGGGACGGGTCGTACCGTCACGCGCACCGACCGGATGGACTGGTCGGCCAAGGACCGGACACCGTTCTATGTCGCGCTGCCGGCCGAGCAGGTGTCCGCCGAGCAACAGCTGACCGCCGTGGTCACGCTGCACGGAGGTGCAGCGATGCGACTCGCGGCTCGGAGCGGCACTCCGGCACTGTCGGTGGTCACCGGTACCGGCGACGGACTGCGCGTGGTCGACGGCGGCCCGGCCGTCATCTACCAGCGCCAGACCGCCCTACCTCGGGTGCGCTGGGCCAGCCGTACCGTGGTCGAACCCGACGCCGCACGCCGGCTGGACCTGCTGGCCAGCGGGCAGGTACCCGCCGACACGGTGGTGCTGGACGCGCCCGGCACGGCGGCTGACGGCGAGCCGGCGACCGTGCGGTGGCGCACCGACGCCGCCGAGGAGATGGCCCTGGACGTGGACGCGACGGGCGACGGCTACCTGGTCTTCGCCGACGCGATCCGGCGGGCCTGGTCGGTGACCGTGGACGGCAAGCCGGCCACGTTCGTACCGGCGGACCACGGGCTCGTCGCCGTCGCCGTCCCGGCCGGGTCGCACACGGTCCGCGCCCGGTACGCCACGCCGTACCACGGCGCGGGGACCTGGATCAGTGGCCTGACCGCCCTGCTCGGCCTCGGGCTGATCGGCGCGGCCTGGTGGCGCCGCCGTCGATCGGCACCCCGTCCACCTGCGTAGGGCGCCCATTTCCCGTCTTATGCGTGACTTCTACCCGAGTAGAACGTGACGCACACGACTTGGACGAACCGCTCCAGCGTGCACCTGCCATAGAGCAGCGGGAATGTCGACGCGCTGGCCTTCTCCAGTCGAACGCTTTTACTTCGAGTCAAATATACGGACATCCGAACATGCGCAATCGGGCATCTACAGTCCGCGCATCTCACAGGGATTCGACAATCATTTCTTGATCTACGACTTCACTTATGGATACCCACTCGATAGATTGCCTACCATGAAAGGGATCGCGCGATACTGGGGCTACCTGCTGTTCGTAGTACTCGTGACCGCATGGTGGAATCGCTCAGTCGGACCAGTCGCATTACTCGTGTTGTCATTGCTGGTAACCGGCTATTTTCTCCTTCAAGCACCAGTCTGGTGCGGCGCGATCACCAGGGATGGGACCCTTTGTCGCCGGAACTCCGGTGGCCTATTGCTCGGCTGCAGCTTCCGACAACACAAGTGGCAGAAACTACAGATGACCATCGTGCCGCACGCATGGCGCAAGTTGAACCGCGGTCTATGGGCATCGCCGAGAGAAGGCTTGACGACAATCGGCGCAGTGCTCGGCATCGTCTCCACGGTCGCCGCCTTGATGGCGCAACTGGTATCCGCTTGAACCGACTCCTCGTTGTTTAGCGGTGGCACCGGTGCGGGCTCCGTCCACCCGATCGATGAGTTCTGCGTGGCCACGTGGTCTGCATGGTGGGAACGTCCCGGGGAAGGCCCAGGATGAGACGCGAGGAGCGTGCCGCCATGGCCGAGGAGAACGTGAGCGCCACCCTGACTGTCGCCGTACCCGCCGCGAGAGTGTTCGCGGTGCTGGCGGACCCGACGACCCATTCCGCGATCGACGGCACCGGCTGGGTTCAGGAAGCCGCCAACCAGGCGCCGCTGACCGAGGTGGGGCAGGTCTTCCGGGTGGACATGTACCACCCCGACCATCCGGACGGTAACTACCAGGTGGCGAACAAGGTCCTCGTGTTCGACCCGCCGCGCGCCATCGGCTGGCTGCCGGGGGTGGAGCAGGGCGACGGCGACCTTGAGTTCGGCGGGTGGACCTGGCGATACGATCTTGCGCCGCTCGGTCCGTCCGAGACCGAGGTGACGCTCACCTACGACTGGTCGGCGGTACCGCAGTCCATCCGGGAGTATCTCCACTTCCCGCCATTCGGCCCTGAGCACCTCATCAACTCGCTGCGGCACCTGGCCGAGCTCGCCGCACCGACCTCCCGGGCCTGAACGCCCCGCGCGCCTGGACCATCCATCGAACCTTGCCGAAACCGACAACTCGGGCGCACCGGATCCATGATCCTCTAGTACATGATCAAGATCCGATATCTCGTTGTCGCGGTCACCGCGGCCGCGGCGCTCACCCTCAGCGCGACAGGCCGGACCGCGGCGTCCGCCGCACCCGACGACCCGATCGCCGACGAGGCCGTCGTCCAGACCACCAGTGGTTGGGTACGGGGCGACGTGGCCGGCGACCACCGGGTGTTCCGCGGCATCCCGTACGCGGCACCACCGGTCGGCGAGCTGCGCTGGCGGTATCCGCGGCCGGTCGCGAGCTGGTCGGACATCCGCGACGCGATCCGCCCCGGATCGGCATGTCCGCAGGTCGACGGCGGTTTCACCGGTGACTTCGGCGGCGGTACGCCAGAAGTCGTCGGTACCGAGGACTGCCTGTACCTCAACGTCACCACTCCACACGAGGACATCCAGACGGTCCGGCGCGCCGCGATGGAACAGCCCGCCGCGCCGCTGCCGGTGCTGGTGTACCTGCACGGCGGTGGGTTCATCAACGGCAGCGGCGACCAGTACGACCCGACCGAACTGGTGGTACGCGGCAACGTCATCGTCGTCACGGTCAACTACCGGCTCGGCGCGCTCGGCTTCCTCGCCCATCCGGCGCTGCTCGACGCGTACAACGGCAACTTCGGGCTCGCCGACCAGCAGGCGGCGCTGCGCTGGGTACGGCAGAACATCGCCGCGTTCGGTGGCGACCCGCGCAACGTGACGCTGTGGGGCCAGTCGGCCGGTGCGTTCAGTGTGTGCGCGCAGCTGGCCGCACCGGGCGCCAGCGGCCTGTTCCAGCGCGCGATCGTGCAGAGCGGCCCGTGCGGGAACGCGTTCGTGACCAGGCAGGTCGCGGAGAAGCGGGGCCTCGCCACGGCGGCCGCGCGCGGCTGCGACAACCCCCGGACCGCCGCCGGGTGCCTGCGCCGCCTGCCCGTCGAGGACCTGGTCGGCATCAACGACAGTCAGGTGTACCTGGTACACCCGCACCTTTCCGACCTGCCCTGGCAGCCGGTGGCCGGTACGCCCGCGCTGCCGCTCCAACCGTTGACCGCGCTCCGGCTCGGCGCGACGCCAGCGGTGCCGATCCTGCAGGGCGGTACCAAGGACGAGATGCGCATGTTCGTGGCGCTGTCGTACGACGTGCCCGGGCGGCCGGTCACCGAGGCGGAGTACCCGAACCGGATCGGGCAGCTGTTCGGGGCGGCGCACGCCGACGCGATTCTCAGGGCGTACCCGCTGAGCAGCTATCCCTCGCCGGGGCTGGCCATGGCGGCGGTGCTGACCGACAGCGGCGGCCTGCTCGGTACCTGCTCGCAGCTCCCGGCCGATGACGCCGCCGCGCGCCGTGCCCCGGTGTACTCCTACGAGTTCGCCGAGGCGACCGGCGACGCTCTCGGCGGCCTGCCGCTCGGTGCGTCCCACGGCTCGGACCTGCGGTTCCTCTTCCCGTCGCTGCAGTGGCCGAAGCCCGATCCGCTGAGCCCGACCGAGCGGGTGCTGTCCGAGCGGCTGATCGACTACTGGACGGCGTTCGCGCGTACCGGTTCCCCGGATCCGTACTGGCCGAGCTACCGCAGCGGCGCCGCGTTGTCGCTGGCTACCGACCGCATCGCCCCGGTGGACGTGGCGAGCGAGCACCAGTGCGCGTTCTGGCGGTCGCACCAATGAGCCGCGCCGGGCCAGCACGCAAACGGCGGGGACCGGCGCGATAACGGGTGCGGGGCCGGCGGCGCATAACAGCGCGGTCCGGCGCGCGGCGGTGGCCGGCGGCGCATAACGGCGCGGGGCCGGCGCGAATTTCGCTTCGCGCCGGCCCCGCACTATTGGTAGGTCAGTTGACGAATACCGCGCTGCCGCCCTGAGTCGTGTCGACCACCGGGCCATAGGTCGCGGTAAAGAATCCGGATCCGAAACAGGTGCCCGGCCCGGAGGCGAGGGTGAACTCCTGGTTCGTGAACGCAATCGTGTTTCCGTCGTTGGACGCCGTACCGGAAATGCTCGATCCGCTGTAGACGCAGGTCACCGTGCCGAACAGGGTGCTCAGTACGACGGTGGTCTGCAGAGCGCCGCTGACGCTCACCGCGCCGGTCGAATCGACCGTGGAGGTGTACGGCAAGTTGTCGACGGTCACGCTGTCGACACCGAACACGCCGACGACGTTGCTCGTGCAGTCGTCGAAGTTCTGGGCCGTGATCGACTCGCCGGCGGTACCGGGAGCGGCCGGGTTGTCGGTGACGGTGGCGGTGAAGCCGGAGGTCGAGCAGGTCACGCCGCTGCTGCCGTCCGCGGACGAGGAGAAGTTCGCGGTGGTACCGCTGGCCAGGCTGGCGGTGACGGTGTCGCCGGCCGCGACCTCGGTGCCGCCGGCGCTGCCGGTGGTGAGTACCCCGCCGGCGGTCACGGGTGCGGACGCGAACGCCGAGGCGGTGGGGGCGACCAGCAGTGCTCCGGCCGCGGCGATGGCGAGGACAAGCTGCTTGCGCATGGGGCTGCTCCTTCGTCGAATCGGGTCGACAACAAGCTGTTTTCGTCGGGCGAGCGCCGTTTCTGTCGGGGAATGCTGTTTCCGTCGGGCGCGCTGGTTCCATAGGGCGCGCTGGTTCGGTCGGGACAGGGGCAGACGGAATTCAGGCGTCATGCGTTAACCGCCGATGGCCGGCTTGGGAGAATTCCGGAATTCGATCGTGGGTCGACAAGGGAATCGGGGGACAATTGCTGGGCGGATGATTCTTGGTCGACCGGTCGAGCACCTTACCCCGGAGTAAGGTACTGACGGGAAGGGTAGAGGATCGTCCGGTATCACCACAAGTGTCCGTTCTTGGCAGCGCGGCCAAAGAACCCCCAAGATCGTCGTTTGCTGCCCGCCAGGTGCACGTCACTGCACCGGACGCGTACCAAACGACGATCTTGAGTTTGGGAAAGGCTCCGCGGTGGCCGCCAGGACGGCGTCGGGCGGCGCCGGCAACGCCACACAACCCGGCCGATCGGTTATCCGACTGGACGAGTCCCGCGGGTCTCACTGTGTGTTACGAACCCACGTATCACCAGAGGAGACCGCTGTGTTCGACAGCTTCGATCCCGGATCCAGCTTCGATCCCGGATACGTGGAAAAGCCGTACGCCAGCCTGGTCGCCGACTTCCCCGGCGGCGAGACGTACCCGCCGGACTCGTTCCGGATCGAGTGGGGACCGCTGTTCCACCGCGGTCGGCTCGACGGCACGGCGCGACTCCTCGTGATCGGCCAGGACCCGGCCGCGCAGGAGACCGTGGTACGCCGGATCCTCGTCGGCGAGGCAGGTCAGCGGGTACAGGGCTTCCTCGCCAAGCTCGGCCTCACCGACAGCTACGTAGCCCTGAACACGTTCCTGTACAGCGTGGTCGGCACACCGTCCGGGCTGGTCAACGACGCGCACATCGCCGAGTACCGGGAGCGCTGGCTCGCCGCGGTGTTCGCGAACAACTCGATCGAGGGCGTGGTCACCTTCGGCCGGTACGCCGACCGCGCCTGGCACCACTGGGCCGAGCGGCCGGCCGGCATCGCGTACGCGACCGCGACCCATCCGACCGCGCCATCCCGGGTACCGGCCGGCCAACGCGCCGAAGCCACCCGTGAACTGCTGGTGAGCTGGAACAACGCGCTGGCGACCCTGCACGGCCGGATCACCGCGGACCGGCCGACCGGACTCGAGCCCTACGGCGACGACTTCGGCCCCGGCGAACTGCTTCCGATCCCGGCCCGGGACCTGCCGCCCGGTACGCCCGACTGGATGCGCGACGGACGGTCCTGGGCGGGCCGCGGACCCGGGTCCGACGACGACCCTGCCCGAGCCGTACTCACCGTGACCGTGCCCGCCGCGGCCCGGCAATGGGAGGACTGAGATGAGCCCGACCATCAAGGCGCGATCGGTCAAGCGCGCCACCGGAGCCGCCACCACCAGCACACCCGCCACCGCACCCCCGCCGGTCAAGCGCACCGGCGCGACTCCGGCCCCGACCCGCAGGACGGCCCGGGCGTCGGGCGGCGACTTCGACGAGCGGTACTACACCGGCGTGCTGCGCGGGCTGCCGCCGAGCAGCCGGCCGCACCGGCGCGAGCGGCTGCTCACCGCCGCCGCGGCCGCCACCGCGTACGCCCTGCACGGCCTGCTGCTCACGCCGGACGGCCCGGTCGACGGGTACGTGGTGATCGAGGGCAGGACCATCGCGTCGGTCGGTACCACCAAGCCGGACGGGCTCAAGCCGATCGACACCGAGGGCGTGATCCTGCCCGGGCTGATCGACCTGCACGGGCACCCGGAGTACAACGTGTTCGGCCCGTGGGAGCCGCCGCGGCTGTACCCGAACCGGAACGCCTGGCGCTCCAGCGACACGTACAAGGCGGTCGTCCGTACTCCCTGGGAGTCGCTGACCGCCAACCCGTCGCTGCTGCGCGTGCTCACCCGGTACGCCGAGGCCCGCGCGCTCGTCGGTGGCGTGACCGCGATCCAGGGCGCGAGCGCGAAGTACCCGCAGAAGGAGGAAGCCCTGGTCCGCAACGTGGACCTGCGGATCTTCGGCGAGCACAAGGCGCGCAGCGCGGTCGACCTGGACCGGGCCGACGACGCCGACAAGGCCAAGCTGCGGGCGAACATGGACAGCGGGGCGGTCACCGCGTTCTACATCCACCTGGCCGAGGGCCGGCCGGACAACCTGGCCGCCCGGCACGAGTTCGACGCGCTGGTCGCCAGCAACCTGCTGACCAGGGCGACCGTGATCATCCACGGCACCGCGCTGACCCGCGACCAGTTGGGCGCGGTCGCCGACGCGGGCGCCAAGCTGGTCTGGTCCCCCCAGAGCAACCTCCGGCTGTACGGGGACACCACGGCGGTCGCGGACGCGATCGAGCTGGGGGTGCCGATCGGGCTCGGCGCCGACTGGATGCCGAGCGGCAGCCCGAGCCTGCTGGCCGAGCTCAAGGTCGCGCGACGGGTGCTCGCCCGGCAAGGTGCGGCCGTGGACCCGCGCTTCCTGGTCGACTCCGTCACCGGTACCGCGGCCGACATCGCCGGACTGGGCGACAAGCTGGGCCGGATCGCGGCGGGTCGCCCCGCGGACCTGGTGGTCCTGGAGCGCCGGCTGACCGACGGCTACGAGAATGTGCTGGCCGCGGACCCGTCCTGGATCGACCTGGTCACGATCGACGGCGAGCTCGTGTACGGCCGGGCCGACTGGTTCGACCGGCTCACCCCGACCGCGACCACCGAGGACCTGATCGCCTGGGGCAAGTTGATGCGGATCGACACGATCTACTCGGCGCAGGCGGGCGAGAAGCCGCCGAGGCTGGCGGACATCCGCAGCCGGCTGATCGCCCGGTTCCCGCAGACCGGACCGATCCTCGCCTGAGGTACCGCCGAGCAGGAGTCACGGTCACCTTTCACCCGAACGTGTTACGTCCCGTTACAAAAGTCGCACAACACGTCCGTCGACAACCGGTCACAAGTGGCTAACTTTCCGTTCTAGAAGTTCGGGTGGTCCGGGCTTCTGGGGGGAGGTACCGCTGTGGGTGTCGACGTGGATCAACCGAGCGCCGACGGAACCGAACCAGCCGCGGAGGGCGACAGACCCGAGGACGTGGTGGACCCGCTGCTGTGGCGGGAAGCCCAGTACGTACTCGGAAAGCACTCGGGTGCCGACGGCAACGGCGTGTGCGTGTGCTGCCACTCCAGTTACCCGTGCAACGCGCGGCGGCTGGCTGAACGGGCCGAAGCGGCCGCCCGCAAGCCGTGGCGGATGGGGTGGACCGCCCGGCACGACCTGTACAGCACGAGCACGGTTCCACAGTGGTGCGGCCTCACGGCACCGGTACGCCGCGAGGACAGGCCGGTCGGAGGGCCGTCGGTCGGGGGGCCGGCGGTCGAGTGGTCGGTCGAGTGGTCGTCGGGCGGGCGGTCAAAGGGAGAACTGACCGCCCGACCCGCGCCACCGAGCCAGTTGGAGCCACGGACGCGCGAGTCCGGCCCACCGCGGCGCGCGCTTCTGTCGGCCAGCCGGCACCGGCGGCGGCGACCGCGGCCGTACGTGTTCAACGACATCACCTGATCGATCGCACCGCCCGCGGAGTCCTGCTCCGCAACTGGATCACCCACCACCGGGCGTACTCCCGGACGGAAGGGTCGCCGGCGTCTCCGCGCTCGGCGACCTCCCCGGCCAGGGCCCCGCCGGACCGCCCGTCGGTGGGTGGCGAGGCGGGCGAGGGTACTTCTCCGACGGTTCCCCCGCATATCGCGGAGTCGTACCCTCGCCCGACCCCAACGCTCCTTCCGCTGCTGTCCCACCGCTGTGCCGGTGCTGTGCCGCCTGTTCCTCGGCGGCGCCGTCGCCCGGCCGGCACCGTCCACCCGGGTCGTGGGGAGGCCCGGCCCGGGTGGACGCCGGGACTCCTGGCGCCGGCCGACGCCCTTGGCAGGTCGTTGTCGGGAACGCGAATGTTCCGCCGCTAGGGTGGCCGGGCGAGGCGCGGAGGTGGCGGACACATGCCCAGTTGGGATCCCGGCCAGTACGAACGCTTCGGCGCCGAGCGCGCCCGGGCGTTCCACGATCTCGTCGCACAGGTCGCCGACCTCGATCCGGCCAGCGTCGTCGACCTCGGCTGCGGCCCCGGCACGATGACGGTCACGCTCGCCGACCGGTGGCCGGACGCCACGGTCTCCGGCGTCGACTCGTCCGCCGAGATGATCTCCGCCGCCCAACGGCTGAGCCGCCCCCGCCTCACCTTCGAGCTCGGCGATGTACAGACCTGGCAGCCCGAACAGCCGGTCGACCTGATCGTGAGCAACGCGGTCCTGCACTGGGTCGCCGGCCACCAGGACCTGCTCCGGCGCTGGGTCGACGTACTCCGGCCGGGCGGCGCGCTGGCGTTCCAGGTACCGGCCGCCGACCATGCCGCGGTCGGTGCCGCCATCGCGTCGGTGGTGAGCCAACCGGCCTGGTCGGCCCGGCTCGGTCCGGTCACCGAACACACCGGACCACGCGGTACCAGCCCGGTCGCGTCACCAGGCGCCTATCTCGACCTGCTCGCCCGTACCGGCTGCCAGGTGAACGTGTGGGAGACGACGTACCAGCACCTGCTGCCGGGCGACGATCCGGTGTACGAATGGTTCGCCGGTACCGGCCTGCGGCCCTATCTCGACGCGTTGCCCGAGGAGGAGCGGCCGGCGTTCCGCACTGACATGGCGGCCGCGCTGCGGGAGTCGTACCCGCGCCAGCCGTACGGCACCGTGCTCCCGTTCCACCGGATCTTCGCGGTGGCCCGCCGGCCGTAGGTGTGCCGGCGCTGAGCCCCGGCGCACCGGCGGGAGCGGTGGCGCGCCGGGGAGAATGTGCCGGAAGTACGGTCGCCCAGGCCGTCCGTCGGACCGGAGGACGGCAGCGTCGATGCAGGTAGGCGAGGACATCCAGAGACCGGACCCGGCCCGGCGGCGCCGGGCCATCGGCATCGGTACCGCCGCGATCGTGGCGTTTCTCGTACTCACCGGGCTGGTGGCCGTTCGGTTCCGGCCGGTGCGGTCGGTCGACTCGACGGTCAGCGAGTCCGCCCGCCGGTTCGCGCTCGACCACGCCGGCTGGCGGACCTTCATGTCCGTGGTGACACACAGCGCCGACGCCCGGCTGCTGATCCCGCTCGGCCTTCTCGCTGTCGCGCTGCTGCTCTGGCGCCGGCAATCAACCAGCGTCGCGTTCCTGCTGATCACCGCCACGGCCGCCACTGCCCTCCGGCACGCCACGCTCGCACTGGTGGCCCGGCCGCGCCCGGCCGACCGGCTCACCCCGTCGACCGGTTGGGCGTACCCGTCGGGTCACACCACCTCGGCCACCATCGCCGCGGGCATCGTGATCATGTTGGCACTGAGCGTGCTGGCCACAAGGCGGGCGCGGACTGGACTGGTGGCCGCGGCCGCGACCTGGGCGGTACTCGTCGGGATCAGCCGGGTGGCGCTGGTGGCGCACTGGCCCACCGACGTGATCGGCGGCTGGCTGCTCGCGACCGCGGTGACCGCCGCGATGAGCCTCAGCCCGCTGCGGCCGCGATCCAGCCCGTCGGTCGAGGTGCCGCAAGGCTGAGCGACCCGCCGATTGCCCGGCCCCCCGATTGCCGGCCGATCGCGGGAAGTCTCCGGCCGCCCGCCGGGTTTAGCGTGACGCCACCAGCCATGAGGGAGCGGGCGTGACGGAGACAACCAGCGGGGAGCACGGCGTACGACTCTCCCCCACCAACCGGGTCGAAGCGTTCAGCGACGGCGTGATGGCCATCGCGATCACACTGCTGATCCTGGAGATCGACGTACCGCGGGGCGAGCACCTGCTCGACCAGCTGCTGCACGAGTGGCCGTCGTACCTGGCCTACCTCGCGTCGTTCTTCACCATCGGCATCATCTGGCTCAACCACCACGCGTTCTTCAACCGGCTGCGGCACATCGACCACCAGCTCCAGTGGTGGAACCTGATGCTCCTGCTGTCCGTTTCGTTCCTGCCGTTCCCGACCGCGGTACTGGCCGACTATGTCGAGGAGGGCGGCAACAACGCGCGGATAGCGGCGGCGTTCTACGGCCTGGTCGGCGTGCTGATGACGATCCCGTGGGTGTTCATGTGGCGCCGGCTGGCGCGCCGGCCGGAGCTGTTCGAGCCGGGCTTCGACGCCCGGTTCGCCCGGTCCGAGGGCTCCCGTGCCTGGGTGGGCGTGCTGGTGTACGCCATCTGCATCGCCGTCGGCATGCTCAGCCCGATCGCGGCGCTGGTGTTGTTCCTGGCCGTGGCCCTGTTCTACGCGGTGACCAGCCAGGGTTGGCGCCCCGGCTGAACCCGTGCGCACGGCTCGTCCCTGCCAGCTGCCTGACGGCAGCCCGCAGGGACCGCCAATAGAACCCCCGCGCACGGCTCGTCCCTGCCAGCTGCCTGACGGCAGCCCGCAGGGACCGCCAATAGAACCCCCGCGCACGGCTCGTCCCTGCCAGCTGCCTACGGCAGCCCGCAGGGACCGCCATTGGACCTGCCCGGTCGGCCCCCGCCGGCTGCTCGTGCGGTGGCGACCTAGGCTTGCGATCGTGGATCGTACCGAGGCACGGGTCCTCCTCGACGCCGTCGCGGCCGGCACGGTCGACCCGGCCAGCGCCCTGGAGCGGCTGACCGTCGGGGTGCTGGGCGACGGCGACGGGTACACCGATCTCGGCTTCGCCCGGGTCGACACCCATCGTGCCCTGCGTACCGGTGATCCCGAGGTCGTGTACGCGGCCGGCAAGACGACCGAGCAGGTCATCGCGATCGTGCGCCACCTGCGCGAAGCCCACCCGGACCGGCCCGCGCTGGTGACCCGGGCCGGCGACGGGACGAGCAGTGCGCTGGTGGCCGAGCCGGGCATCGGGCCGGTGACCGCGGACCCGATCGCGCGATGCGTCGCGGCCGGCCCGCTGCCGACGCCGAGCGGTCACGTCACGGTGCTGTGCGCGGGTACCTCCGACCTCCCGGTCGCGGCCGAGGTCGCGTTCACCGCGCGGGTGTTCGGTGCCGCCGTCGAGCAGATCACCGACGTCGGGGTCGCCGGCATCCACCGGTTGCTCGCCGCCCGGCCGGCACTCGACCGGGCCGACTGCGTCGTGGTCGTCGCCGGCATGGACGGCGCGCTGCCGAGTGCGGTCGGTGGACTGGTGGGGGTACCGCTCGTCGCGGTGCCCACGAGCGTCGGTTACGGCGCCAGTTTCGGCGGGCTCGCGGCCCTGTTGACCATGTTGAACGCCTGTGCGCCCGGCATCTCGGTGGTGAACATCGACAACGGGTTCGGCGCCGGTGTGTTCGCCGCCCGGGTGGCCCGCCGCACGACCGCACCCGCCGCACCCGCCGCACCCGCCGCGCCACCGGCCACAGCGCCCCCGGCCACCGCACCACCAGCCGCCGCGCCACCGGGCACAGCGCCCCCGCCGCCCGCCACCGCGCCCTCGGCCGATCCGGTGGTCACGCCGTGATCGGCTGGCTCGACTGCGCGGCCGGTGCCAGCGGCGACATGTTCCTCGGCGCGCTGGTCGACGCGGGCGTACCGCTGGCGGAGCTGCAGTCCTCGATCGACCTGCTGCCGGTCGAACCGGTGCGGCTGACCGCCGAGCGGGTGACCCGGCACGGACTGGTCGCCACCAAGGTGGACGTGGTGGCGCCGCCGAGCCGGCACAGTCGCCGTTGGCGGGACATCCGGGAGCTGCTCGACAGGTCCGGCCTGCCCGCGGAGGTCAAAACCACCGCGACGGAGGCGTTCGAGCGGCTCGCGGCGGCCGAAGGCCGGGCCCACGGCACCGGGCCGGACGAGGTGCACTTCCACGAGGTGGGCGCGTTGGACGCGCTGGCCGACATCGTCGGTACCTGCGCCGGCTTCGGCTGGTTGCGGCACCGGCACGACCTGCGCACCGTCGTCGCCAGCCCGGTCGCCGTCGGCGGTGGCCGCACCCGCGGCGCGCACGGCGCGATTCCGATACCCGCGCCAGCGGTACTGGCCATCCTGTCCGCGGCCGACGCGCCACTGACCGGAGCGGACCTGCCGTACGAGGCGTGTACCCCGACCGGTGCCGCGCTGATCGCCACGCACGTCACGCAGTACGGCTCGCTCCCGCCGGTACGGGTCCGTACCGTCGGCACCGGCGCCGGTGGCCGCGACCCGGACGAGGCGGCGAACGTACTGCGCCTCGTACTCGGCGAGCCCGTCCCGGCCGCGACCGCGACTCCGACCACCGCGACTCCGACCACCGCGGCCGGCACCGAGTCAGCCGTGGTACTCGAATGCAATATCGATGATCTCGACCTGCGACTATGGCCGAACGCGCTGGCCGCGATCCTCGCCGCCGGCGCCTCGGACGCCTGGCTGGTACCGATCCTGATGAAGAAGGGCCGCAGCGCGCACACCCTGCACGTGCTGTGCCGGCCCGACCTGCTCGATCCGGTACAGAGCGCGATCTTCACGCACACCAGTACCATCGGGCTGCGAGCGTCCACTGTGGACAAGTACGCGCTGGACCGGACGTTCTCCACGGTCGAGGTGGACGGCCGGCAGCTCCGGATCAAGATCGCGCGGTACGCCGGCGAGGTCGCAAATGTCTCGGTCGAGTACGAAGATGTGATGGCCACGGCCGAGGCACTCGGCGTACCGGCGAAGATTGTCCTCGCCCGGGCCGAGGCGGCCGCGCAGAGCGCCTATCCGTACGGCCGGACGCCCCCACGATCGGAGGAGCACCCCCGGTGAACACCGCCGCACTCGTCGCCTCACTACTGGTCATCCTGGCCGTGGAGCTGCCGGACAAGACCCTGATGGCCACCCTGGTCCTGTCCAGCCGGTACCGGCACTGGCCGGTGCTGGTCGGGGTGAGCGCCGCGTTCCTGGTGCAGTGCGTGATCGCGGTGAGCGCGGGTGGGCTGATCACCCTGCTGCCCACCCCGGTGGTGCTCGGCGTGGTCACGCTGCTGTTCGCCGTCGGTGCCGCGCTGTTGTTCCGGGAGAGCTTCGGTCAGGACGACGAGAGCCCGGCCGACGCGGCCAGCGCGCCGGCCGCGCGCAGCTTCTTCCGCATCGCGCTGACCTGCTTCGGGGTGCTGTTCGCGGCCGAGTGGGGCGACGCCTCGCAGCTCGCCACGGTCGCCCTGGTCGCCCGGTACAACGCGCCGATCGAGGTGTTCATCGGCTCGTTCGTGGCGCTGGTGGGGGTCGCGGCGATCGCCGTGGTGCTCGGCCGGATCGTGCTGAAGTACATCCCGCTGAAGTGGGTCCAGCGCGGCGCCGCGGTGATGTTCACCGTCTTCACGTTGATCTCGCTGTACGGGCTGATCAGGAGCCTGTAGGCACCCCGGCCGCTCGCGGGCGGGCTCAGATCAGCTTGAAGAACGTCATCGAGCCGACCGGCGGGTAGGTGTCGCGCAACGGCGTGGTGACCGCGTCGACCGTGCGTACCTTGTCGCCGACCCGCACCCGCATCAGGCCACGGGCCAGGCCGTTGGTCGCCAACGCGAGCAGCGGCGGAATGCGCTCCAGCTCCCAGTCGACCAGCCGTACCCCGGCGGCGGTGAAGTCCACCAGGTGCAGGACGCCGTCGAGCAGCCCCCGACCGACGATTTCGCGCGGATGCGGCAGCCCCAGCATCAGCCGGCAGGACGACGACACGGCGACGATCGCGCCGGTCACATCGAGCACCAGGCAGGGTTCCAGCGCTTCCGGGACGACCCGCGCCCACATGGCGAGCGAGCCGGTCAGCGCGCCGGGTCGGGCGGCTCCGGTGTCGTCCGGATCGCCCTGGGCGTCTCCGCCGTGACCGCCGTCGGTGTCGACCGGCGCGCCGTCGTCACCGGAGGCGCCGTCGTACCAGTCCGGTCCGCCGTTGTGCTCGAATCCGCCGGTGTACCCGCCGGGAGAAACCGGCTGCGCGGCCCGCGCGGTCGCGTCCGGTCTGGCCGCGGCAGGTGGCGTGAACAGGAGTTCCAGTGGCTCGCGGCCGGATGGTTCGTCGGAGAGGGTGAGCTCGACGTGCGGCACGTACGCCTCCTAACCCGCTCGTACAGCCCCGTCTGGCCCCCCGTACGGCAGCAAGGTTACCGTTCTGTGGCCTTCTGAGGTACCGCCCGTGATCAACCGATTCGGTGTGTACTCGATCGAAGACTGTCAGTACGTGCATGTCTGCGGGCATCGGCCGGCATGAATCCCGACGGTTCCCGTCGGTACACTGCCGCCTGTCCGGGGGAGGGTGATCACAGCGCTGGTCATCGGCGCGTGAGGAGGCGGGGTGTCCGATCCGTTCGGCCTGGCGTCGGCGGGCCAGGAGTTGCGGCAGAAGGCCGGCGAACTCCAGCAGCGTGCCACCGAGATCCAGGCGTCGGTCAGCGCGGCCACCGCGCGCCAGTACACCGCGGACGTGTCCAACGGTGAGGTGCGGGTGACCGTGGACGGTCGACCCCGGGTCACCGAGGTGTATGTCGATCCGCGCCTGATCCGGTCCCCGTCACTCGGGGCTCTGGTCACCGAAGCACTCAACGCCGCGATGACCCAGGCGCGCGAAGGTACCCGGGACGCGATGCTCGACGGGCTCGACGAAAGTACCCGCGCGCTGGTGGCCGGGGCGTTGCAAGCGGTACCCGCGCCGGCGCGTCCGACCAGCGCCCCGGCACCGGCCGCGCCGGTCAGTACACCCGCGCCGGCCAGCTACGACGCACCGGTGGAGGCCGGCGCCCCGGCCGCGCAGCCGGACACCGGCCGTGGACGCGGCGGGCGCGGCTTCAAGGGCAGCCGGTGACCCGGGCCAGCCGGTACACAGCGGCACGCCGCCGCGAACGGGGGGAGTACCAGTGACCAATCCGATGCAGCGACTTCAGCACCTGATGGACACGTTCCCGCAGCGGCTAGCCGAGGCGCAGGACCGGGTGGCGCACATCGCCGAAGAGTCGGTGACCGGTACCGACGCCGACGAGAGCGTCACCGTCACCGCTGACGGCGCCGGTCAGATCCGCGATGTCACGTTCGACATCCTCGCGCTGCGGCAGGCGGACAACTACACGCTCGGCGAGCGCATCACCGAGGCGACGAACGCGGCCCTGGTGGCGAGCGAGAGCCTGCGCGGCTCCCTGCTCGCGCAGGAGGGGCCGTCGCTCGACGAGGCGCAGGAGATGTTCAACGCGCGGATGGACGGGCTGCTCGAGCGGCTCGACCACATCGACCGCAGCCTCGACGTCTGACCTGACCCGGCCACACACCGACCGGCGTCCCGCGCAATCGGCCGCAGCGCGACCACACCCACGCCCACAAGCAAGATCGCCGTCCGGTACACCTCCGGCGCAGGGAACTGCGCGCGACGGGTCCGAAACGGCGATCTTGGTGCGGGCGATGCGGGGTCGGGTGCGGGCCCCGGCGGAGCTAGTGGTCGACGTCCTGCGCGTCCTGCACGTCTCCGTACAGGTCGTGGCCGTCCTGCGCGGCGTGCAGGCCGGTACCGGCGCCACCGGGAATGGTGATCGCGCCGCCGGTGGCCGCGCTGATCCCGTGCGAGGTGAGCGCGTAGGCACCGGCCGCGCCACCCCGCGCCGCCAGGCCACCGACCGACATCAGCTTGGTCGCGCCCGCCGCCGCCTTGATCGCCTGCAGGACCTCCTTGATCGCCTTGAGCAGCTCGGCGATCTGCTTGAGGATGGTGGCCAGCTTCTTGATGATCTCGGCGATCTTCAGCAGGATCTGCGCGACCTTCTGAATCGCGTTGAGCACCTGCGCCATCGACTGCAGGCCCTTGGCGATCATCTCCGCCACCCAGGCGGCCATGCTCGCGCCGAAGGACAGCACGGACAGGGCGAGGTTCACGGCGAGCGTAGACAGCGCGAACGAGAGTAGCGACACCACGATGTCGATGATCATGTTGGCGCCGTCGACACAGGCCTGTGCCCCGGCCTTGAGGATCTCCTCGGTCTTGCCGGTGGCGTCACCGAGCTTGTTCAGCGACGTCTCGATCTCACCCATCTTCGCGGTGAACGCGTCGTAGCTGTCGCCGGTCCACACGCCGCCGTCGAGCATCTTGCGCTGCGAGACCTGCTCCTGGACCAGCTCGTGTACCTGCTGGCCGACCTGCACGTACACACTGGAGACGCGCATCAGGTCGTCCGGGTCACCGGCCACGGCCTCGAGCTTGTCGTTCATCCAGTCGAACGGCTCGTGCAGTACCGACTGGATGGGCCCGGGTAGCGAGCTGAACCACCCCTCGAGCTTGTTCGCGTACTCCGTGCCCTGGCTCACCGTTCCCCCTTGCTCATGCCTGCGTCCCCGCTTGACCTGCTCGACCGGCGCTGGTCGTACCTAGCCGCCGGCCGTACCTAGCCGCCGGTCGTACCTACGAGCCGGGCGAGGTGATCGTGATGTCGCCCATGGTGTCGTTGATGACCTGCATGTCCGTACGCCCGGAGGTGTCGGCACCGGTGTAGTTGGCGACGACTCCGCGCAACGCGGTCGCGATGGCGGCCATCGAGTCGGCCGCGGACTGCACACCCTCGGTACAGGCCTGTACGTGCTCGTCGTACGCCTCGTAGATCCGGCTGCCCACCATCGGGATGTGGCCGAAGCTGTCGCTGCCGATGTGGGCGTCGGCCAGTTGGGTGTGCAGCGTGTCGTACTGCGACTTCCGGCCGTCGGAAAGGCTGGCGAACTGCTCGAGCACCGGCGGATCGACATAGAACTCAGCCAATTTTCCCCCCGTCCGCACCGCCCCATCTGGCGGATCGTGGGAAACCGTATCAACGCCGATCAACCCGGGTCTGCCCCGGCATCGATGACGGTGCCGGTCAGCCGCCCGCCGGGGTACCCATGCGCAGGGCGTTGATCACGCCGTCGGCCGGCTTCGTGTCGAACATGCCGGTCATCAGCGCCAGCTGGGACAGGTCGGCGAAGTCGAGCACCACGCGCCCGCGCTGCAGGAATTTGCCCTCGCGACGGGCCTCCAGGACGGCCGCCCGCGGCATCGCGAAGACCAGCTCGAACGGGTCGTTGGCCCGCGTCATCTGCTCCAGGACCAGCAGCCGGCGGTTGGTGACCAGGAGCTTGAGCATGGTGCGGCTGCGGGTGACGGCCACCCACTGCGCCGCCCAGGAGCCGACGTGCCCCGACGCCGCGGTGCCGCCGAGCAGCCGGTCGCCGATGCCCGGGTCGATGTCCGGGCCGATCAGGGCGAAGTCGATCGCCCGTTCCCAGGCCGGCCGGTCCCGCGGCGGGCCTTCCAGGGTGCGGATCACCTGCTCCCGCACCCGGCCGGGCAGCAGGCCGAAGAGCCGGTTCAGCTCTTCCGGGGAGCGCTCCAACCGGTCCTCACCGAACGCCTGCTGGAAATGCGCCAGCGCGAGTGGCTGCTCACCGTCCGGGAGCAACCGGCGCAAGTCCTCATTGAACATCCGGAGTTCATCGAAGATGGGCACCCCGCCACCGTAGCGGGCAGCGCGCCCGGCCGGCGCGCGCGTACCGGCCCCCGAGCAGGGGCGCAATGCCGGGGCCGGCCTGTGTGTACCGGTCCTGACCTCGACCGGGGTGGATAGGCTCCGGGGCGTGGCTCACCATGTCGACACCGAGGTAGGGCGGCTGCGTCGGGTGCTCCTGCACCGGCCCGGACGCGAGCTGAGCCGGCTGACGCCGCGCAACAACGACTCGTTGCTGTTCGACGGCATCCCGTGGGTCGGTCGGGCCGGCGAGGAGCACGACGCGTTCGCGGAGGCCCTGCGCAGTCGCGGCGTGGAAGTGCTGTACGTCTGCGACCTGCTGATCGAGACCCTTGCGGTACCGGAGGCCCGGGAAAACCTGACCCAGGCCGTACTGTCCGACCGGCGGCTCGGTGACTCGCTGCGGGACCGGGTGTCCGGGTACCTGGCCGACCTGCCGCCGGAGCCGCTCGCCTCGGTACTGATCGGCGGGCTGGCGCACGAGGAGCTGACCGGCGGCCGGGGCGTGGTGTACACGCTGATGGACCGGCACGACTTCGTCATCGATCCGCTGCCGAACCTGCTGTTCACCCGGGACTCGAGTGTCTGGCTGGGCGGTCACGTAGCGGTCACCAGCTTCACCATGACCGCGCGTACCAGGGAAACCACCATCACCGAGGCGATCTACCAGCACCACCCGACGTTCGCGGGCACCCCGCTGCTGTACGACCCGTCGCTGGAGCACCTGGAGGGTGGCGACGTACTGCTGCTGGCCCCGGGGGTGGTCGCGGTCGGAGTGGGCGAACGGACCACGCCGGCCGGTGCCGAACGGCTCGCGCGACGCGCGTTCGACCGGGGTCTGGCGCACACCGTGCTGGTCGTACCGATCGCCCAGGAACGCGCGACCATGCACCTGGACACCGTGTGCACGATGGTCGATGTCGACGCCGTGGTCATGTACCCGAACGTCGCCGACTCGCTGGTGGCGTACACGGTCACCGGGTCGGACGAGCTGGACGTGACCGGCCCGGAGCCGTTCCTCACCGCGGCCGCGAAAGCCATGCGGATCGACACGCTGCGCATCATCGACACCGGGCTCGACCCGATCACGGCCGAGCGCGAGCAGTGGGACGACGGCAACAACACGCTCGCCATCGGGCCGCGGCTGTGCGTCGCCTACGAGCGGAACGTGCAGACCAACGCCCGGCTGGAGGAGGCCGGGATCGAGGTCATCCGCATCGCCGGGTCGGAGCTGGGCTCCGGGCGGGGCGGCCCGCGCTGCATGTCGTGCCCGATCGAGCGCGAGCCGCTCCACCCCTGACGGCCACCGGTAGCGGCCACCGTCCAACAGGCCCGGTCAGCGCAGGGTGAGCTGCCGTCCCAGCAGTCCGTGCCGGGCCCGGCGCTGGTCAGAGGTCAACGACGTCGAGTCACCGAGCGCCTCCCGGTACCGCGCCGCGAACTCGGTCAGCGGCTGCTCCCAGACCGCCGCCGGCGTGTCCCGGGGCAGGTCCCAGACCGGTACCAGCAGGCCGTGCGCCCGGAACATGCCGGCGAACTTCGTACCGTCGCCGAGCAGCAGGGTGTGTGCAGCACTCAGTCGTGCCAGCGCGTCCAGTACGGCGTCCTCGGGCTCGGGCATCACCCAGCGCACGTGCGCGCGGTCGGACACCTGGCACCAGTACGCGCCCGGGGCCACCTCGAGTCGTACGGTCGGATAGATCGACGCGTTGGCGCGCTCCAGGCTCGCCTGTACGTTCGGATCCGACTCGGCGTCCGGCTCCAGCCAGAAGCCGTAGCTGTCGTGCAGGGTCACCTCGAGCGGATCGTCGGCCAGTACGTCCTGCAGCCGCGGCCCGGGGCCCGGGAGCGCGGGTACCGACACCGGCTCACCCGGTTCGGTCTCCAGCGCACGCAACAGTGCGGCCGCGACGTCCCGGCTCACGTCACCGGACTGGAACTGGCGCTGCAGCCCCACCAGTACGGCACCACCGGGTCGTACCATCGCCGGCCAGGCCATCGGCAGGACGGTGGCGAGCTGCACCTCGCGGTCGGGGTACTTCTCCGCGTACGGCTCGGCCAACCGCAGCCGCGCGGTCGCGGCCGGTACCAGCTCGCGCAGCGCGATCCATTCGACTTCACCGGCCAGGCCCTCGAACGGGCGGGCCACGTAGACGTCACGGGTTGACGATCGGGAGGATTTGGCGGACTTGGCCTCGACGGCCTTCCGGCTCTTCATTCGACTCTGCTTGCCCACGACGCACCAGCCTAGGGGGCGACCCGCCCCCGGTCACGCGATCGGCCGGGTCCCCGTGATCAGCCGGCGTGCCGGACCGTTCCGTCGTCGGTCGTTTCCCGGGACAGCTCCGCCCAGACGCACTGGCTGGACCGCTCCCGGGTAACCCCCCACCGGCTGCACAACGCCTCGACGATGGCGAGCCCGCGGCCGGCGACGGCGTCCGGGCCGACCGAGCAGATCCGCGGCCAGTCAGCGGAACCACCGTCGGTGACCTGAACCTCGATCGCGTACGGGCTGACCACCCAGCCCACCCGGATCATGTCGCCGGACAGCGGCCGGGCATGCCGGACGGCGTTTCCCACCAGCTCGGAGAGCACCGCGACCGTGTCGGTCAGCAGCGCGGAACCCACCCCGGCGGTGGAGAGCTCAGCACCGACCCGCCGCCGGGCAGCCGCAGCGGCACTCGCGTGGTGGGCGATAAGCGTCTGTCCGCGGCACCACACGTGCTGACTGAAACCCGCGACCACGCCTATGCCTCCCCTGCTGGCTGGCTCGCGCGGGGTAACCGTACCTCGGCGACCGTACCGCCCGCTTCGCGTGGTCTTAGGGATACCCATCCGTTTTGCCGCTCTACCAGTCGGCGGACGAGATACAGGCCGAGACCCAGCCCGCCGAACCGGCGGCGGTCCCTCCCCTCCGCCTGCCAGAACCGATCGAAAGCGCGTTCCACGTTGGCAGGGCGTACCCCGACTCCGTGGTCCGCAATCCGGAAATACACGGTTCGATCGTCTGAACCCGCGGTAATCAGGATCTCGCTGGTGTCCGGGGCGTACTTGTCCGCGTTGCCGGCCAGCTCAGCCACCACCGCCGCCACGCCGATAGGGTCACCGAGCGCAAGCGGAAGGTCACTCGGAATGGACCGGTCCAGCCGGTCGCGGATCCGCTCGGGTAGCCGGTCGAGCGCCTCCACCAGTACCTCGGCCAGGTCGAACGGGGTACGCACCGGCCCGCCCGACTCGCCGGTCAGCACGCTGTCCAGCAGCAACCCGTCGAGTAGCTGGGCGAGCTCGCCCGCGCGCTGGCCGATGATCTGCGCGGCTTCCCGCCGCTGCGTGTCGTCGAGCTGTTCCCACCGGTCCACCAAGGTGTCCGCGTACCCCTTGACCACGGTGACCGGGGTGCGCAGCTCGTGGCTGGTGATGGCCACCAGCAGCTCGTCGGGCCGGGCCTCGCCGGCCGCGTTCGCCCCTACCTCGGCCGCGGCGCACAGCACCCCGGCGACCGCTGCCGCGGTGTCGGCGATCGCGAACTGCGCGTCGTCGATCGGGCCCTCCTCCTCCGGGAAGTAGAGCTGCAGCGAACCGATCGCCCTCCCGTCGAAGTCGGCCCGGGCGACCAACGCCCGGCGTACCCCGGAGGCGAGCAGGTGCGGGACGTGCTGGTCAGGGAAGTCCCGGGCGATCACCGCCACCCGGTGCCGGTCGGCGAGCAGCGCGATCACCTTCGGATGGTCCTGGTCGATCGGCCGGCCGATCGCCCACTCGATCGGCGCGGTGGCGACCAGCAGCCGGCCACCTCCCACGCCGTACCGGATGAACGAACCGGCCATCGCGCCCACCGCGTCCCGCGCCACCGCCACCAGGTCGGTCATCGCGGCCAGCGCCGACCCACCCGGTCCGACCGGCTCCAGTGACTGCCGCAGCCCGGCCACGAAAGCCGGATAGTCCACCCCCGACGCCGGTTCCCGACCGCCGGTCATGCCCCGGCGCGCCGGGCCAGCGCGGCCAGCACCTCGGTCGGGCGGTCGGTGATGATGCCGTCCACCCGCAGGTCGAGCACCAGCTCGATGTCCTCCGGCCGGTTAACCGTCCAGCTGTACGCGAGGTTGCCGGCCGCGTGCAGCCGGCCCACATACTCCGGGTACTCCCGCACGATGAGCATGCCGGGGCCGGCGATCCGCGCCCGGAACGGCAGCGAGCCGTCCCGGAACAGCCGCGGCACGCTGCGGAACAGCATGACCGTCGGTACGCCCGGGGCGAGCTCCCGTACCCGCCGGACCGCCAGCGACGAGAACGACATCACGGTCACCGGCGCGTCCGCGATGTCGGTGGCCGGGTCGGCCAGCCCGTACCGACGCAGCTCGCTGACCAGCGTGCGTTCCACCAGCCCGCCGTACCGGGTGGGGTGCTTGGTCTCGACCAGCAGTCGTACCGGCCGGGGCGAGTCCACCACCACTTCGAGCAGCTTCGCGAAGGTGAGTACGCGATTGCGCGCCTCGTCGATGATCGGCTCGGCTGCCGGTTCGGGCCGGTCGTTCACCAGCTGGTCGGCGGACTCCGGATAGCCGGGATGCCAGGACCCGAAGTCCAGTGTGGACAGCTCGTCGAGGGCGAACTCGCTGACCACGCCGCGACCGTTGCTGGTCCGCTCGACCCGCCGGTCGTGCATGCAGATCAGGTGCCCGTCGCGGGTCAGTCGTACGTCGCACTCCAGCCCGTCGGCGCCCTCGTCGATCGCGCGCAGGTACGCGGCCAGGGTGTGTTCGGCGACGGCCGCGCTGGAGCCGCGGTGCGCGAAGACCAGCGGGCGGTACGGAGGTGCTCCGGGAGGATCTCCGGCGGTTTCAGATGATGCGCGGGGCACTGCCGTCCTCACTCAGGATGGGCCTACCGGCCGAAGCCCAGGCTCGCATGCCGCCATCCAGGTTACGGACGTTGTCCCAGCCATTGGCCTGCAGGTACGCCACCACTTGGGCGGATCGGGCACCCGACCGGCAGACCACGACGACGTCGCCGTCCATCGGTACCTCGCCCATCCGCGCGGGTACGTCCTGCATCGGCAGGTGCTGCGCGTCCGGCGCGTGTCCGCTCACCCACTCGTCCGGCTCGCGGACATCCACCAGGTGCGCCTCCGCGGATACCCCGGCCGGGGGCACGCTGGGCACGTCGGGACCGAACACGGGACTCCTCCTGGCGGCCGGCGATCTCCCTAGCTGGTACGTATACCGCACCGGCCGGTATCGCGGGGCTCCCGACCGGCGCTCAGCGGCTGTTGTTCATCTTCGGGTATCGCAGCATCCACTGGTCGATGGTGTCGGTCCGTACCGCGCCGAACAGTTCGGTGGCGCCCGGCTCGAGAATCTCGAAGGACTGGCCGCCGATGTACTCGGTGTGCGCGGGCAGCCGGAGCATGGTCATGTCCGCGGCGTGTACGTTGCGCAGCTCGAACGCGAGGTCCGCGACCGTCATGCCGGCCGGTAGATCGACCGTCAGGGACTGGCCGGCGGCCCGGATGACCCGGTCGAGCGTGAGCGGGTTGCTGATCACGCCGAGGTCGCGGGCCTGCTGCAGTGCCGCCCTGATCAGCTGCTGCTGGTGCCGCTGCCGGCCGTAGTCGCCGTCCGGGATCTCCTCCCGCTGGCGTACGTAGTCCAGCGCGTCGTGCTCGTTGAAGTGGTAGCAGCCCTTCTTGTACAGCTTCTCGGTGTGGATCGAGTACGTGTCCTCGTCCACGCACAGGTCCACCCCGCCGAGTGCGCCGACGACCCGGGTGAATCCGTAGAAGTTGATGATCGCCATGCCGTCGAACTTGAGCTTGGTCAGCTCGCTCACGGTCCGGGCTGCGAGTTGCGGACCCCCGTAGGCGTACGCGGCGTTCACCTTGTCCAGGCAGCCGGACTTGTCGTACGGGCAGGTGGGAATGCGTACCCGGGCGTCGCGCGGCAGCGAGATCAGGTACGCGCTCGTGTGGTCGGCCGGGATGTGCAGGACGATCACGGTGTCCGACCGCCAGGTGCCCTCGGTGTTCTCGCGGAAGTCCGAGCCGAGCAGCAGGAAGTTCAGCGGTCCGGTGATCTCGTTCCGGCCCTTCTCGACCGGCTTCCGCGCGTCGCCGAGGAGGTTCTTGTGCGTTATCTGGCTGTCGTACCGGTGGAATAGCGCTTGTGCCCCAGCAATCGTGGCACCGGAGAAGATGGTCAACGCGGCGCCGAACCAGACGCACAAAATAGCCCATAGCGGGGTATGCCGCCTATTGGCACCCGCCGATCCCCCACGCTGCCGACGACCTGCCACGGGCCTCCCTCATATGGGAACTCCCGTTAACGATAAGAGCGCCTCTGGTGAACAGAGCGAGGGATGACCAAAACGCGACCGTTACGCAACTAGCCGCTACGGCATTACGCGCGACTAACTTTATTATCGACTTTCCGGAGTTTACGGACTATTCGCGTTTGGGGACGCACCCACGGTCCCCGTTTGGGGCGCACGCCAAGGGTGCACGTTTGCGGCGCACGCCACGGGTCCAGGTTTGGGGCGCACGCCACGGGTCCAGGTTTGGGGCGCACGCCACGGGTCCGACCCGCTCGAGCGGGCTCAGCGGTTGACGTAGGACGGGTTGCTCAGGATCCACTCGTCGAGGGTCTCGTCGCGCAGCGCGGTGAACAGCGCCGAGGCGTCCTGCTTGTCGTCCTGGAGTATCTCGAAGGCGGTGTTGCCGATCGTCTCGGTGTGATGCGGCACCTTCAACGCGACCATCGCCTCCGGCTGTACGCTGCGCAGCTCGAAGGCCAGATCCTGCAGCCCCCAGCCGCTCGGCAGGTCGACCGTCAGCGATTTTCCGGCCGCCTTGATCACCTTGTCGACCTTGGCCGGATTGGTGATGACACCCTTGCTGGTGGCGTCCGCGAGTACCGCCTTGATGAGCTGTTGCTGGTGTCGCTGCCGGCCGTAGTCGCCGTCCGGAATCAGCTCCCGCTGTCGCACATAGTCCAGCGCGTCGTGCTGATTGAAGAAGAAACAGCCCTTCTGGTACACCTTGCCGGAGTGGATCGACTCGGTTACCTCGTCCACGCACAGGTGTACTCCGCCGAGCGCGCCGATAGCCCGGGTAAAGCCCTGGAAGTTGATGATGGCCATGCCGTCGAACCGCAGGCCGGTCAACTCGCTCACGGTCTCGGCGGTGTTCTGCGGGCCGCCGAACGCGTACGCCGCGTTGATCTTGTCAGTGCATCCCTCGTCGCTGTCCGGGCACTTCGCGATGTGTACCCGGGAGTCACGCGGGATCGACACGAGGTACGCCCGGTCGTGCTCGCGAGGGATGTGCAGCACCATGATCGTGTCGGTACGCCACTGGGTGTTCGGGTCGCCTTCGCGGTAGTCCGAGCCGAGCAGCAGGAAGTTCAGCGGGCCGTCGATCTTGGCGCGCCCCTCGGTTTCCTTCCGCGCCGAACCGAGCAGGTTCTCCTTCTTGATGGCGCTGTCGTACCGGTGGAACAGCAACTTGGTACCGCCGACCGTGCCGCCGGAGAACAGCACCAGCACCGCGCCGACCCAGACGAGGAGCCGCGCCCACAGTGGGCTGCGGGGCCGCTGGCGCCGGCGATGCGAACCGGTGTTCACCTGCGGCCTCCTCCTCACGTCCGTGCGCATGGCGTTCCACCTTACGGCCGGCCGTTCCGTCACCGCGATCCGTCCGGTCCGGACGGGAGAATCCGGCGGTATCCGACACAAGCGTGGCGGACGGTTGGAAAACGGCGGGCGACGATACGGTAGCCGGTCGGTGGCCCCTCCGGCCAGCCGTCGCGATCAACTGTCACGTCGTGCGTCGCCCCAGCTACCGGACGTTTCAGCGCTGGCCCGGGCGACCTGTGGCCTGCGCTACTTGCCGGGCGGGCTGATCGGATTCTGCTTCAGCCACGCGTCGACCTTGTCGTGCGCGACCGCGTCGTACAGCGGCGCGGCCTTGCCCTTGTCCGACACCACGACGCTCTCCCCGTCGATCGTGTCCGACCCCAGGTTCGGGCTCGTGATGAAGATCATGTCCTTGCTGCGGATCGACCGGACCTGCATGCCCACCGACAGCACGCTGAAGTCCTGGTCCACCACCATCGCCTTGGTGACCGCCTTCACGAACGCGTTCAGCTTGGTCGGGTTGCTCAACGTGCCGGTGCTCGCGGCCCGGTCCATGACCGCTTTGAGGAACGCCTGCTGGTGCCGCATCCGGGCGAAGTCGCCGTCCGGGAACTGCTTGCGCTGGCGTACGTAGTCGAGCGCGTCGGCACCGTTGAGATGGTGGGTGCCCTTGGTGAACGTCTTGTTGGTGTGGATCGAGGTGACGGTCTGCTCCACGAACAGGTCGACGCCGTCGAGCGCGTCGGTCACCTGGACGAAGCCGGCGAAGTCGATCAGCGCGACATGGTCGATGCGTACCCCGGTGAAGCCCTCCACGGTCTTGACCATCAGCGGCGTACCACCCCAGGCGAACGCGGCGTTGATCTTCGCGCGGGTGTCGCCGTTGTTGCCGTCCGGCGACTGGGGCACGTAGACGTACAGGTCGCGGGGCATGGAGATGAAGTAGGCCTTCTTGTGGTCGGCCGACACGTGCAACACCATGATCGTGTCGGTCCGCGACCCGGCGGTCGACTCCGGGTTGCGCGAGTCGCTGCCCAGCAGCAGGAAGTTCGCCGCCCCGTCGGCGGCCGGCTGCGGCCGGCCGGTGTTCAGCCCGGCGAACGCGTCGGTACGCCGCAGCTTCTCGTCCATCGAGTGCACGTACCACAGCAGGCCCAGCCCGCCGCCGACCACGACGAGCGTGATGAGCAGCGCGAACACCAGCGCGATGCGGCCCCACCGGGGCCGGACCCGACCCTTGCGGTACGGATCGCCGCGGTACGGACCGCCGGGTCCACCAGGACCGCTAGGTCCACCGGGACCGCCCGGCCCCCAACCGCCGCCGCCGGGCCCGCGTCCGCCCGGACCGCGCCCGCCGCCGGACTGGCGGTAGGGATCCTGGGGGTACGGGACGGAGGCGCGGCCACGGGTGCCCGCACCGGGCACCCGGGCGGAACCACGGCTATACGGTGTCGTGGGACTCGACATGTCCCAAGCGTACGGTGAGCCGCGAGAGAGTCGGGAACCGACGACGCGAGTCGTTACCGGGAGTGCACGCTCAAGCGCTCGGCGAAGTATTCGATGGTACGGCTGAGCCCCTCGTCGGAGCCGACCTGCGGCTCGTACCCCAGCCGCGATCGGGCCGCGGTGAGATCCGGCCGGCGCTGGCTCGGGTCGTCCGCGGTGCGCTCCACGAACGTCAACTCAGAGGTCGAGCCGGCCAACGCGATGATGCGCCGGGCCAGGTCCCGCATGGACAGCTCCTGCTCGGTACCACAGTTGACCGGCCCCGGCTCGGACGAGTCGAGCAGCAGCAGGATGCCGCGGACGAGATCGTCGACGTAGCAGATCGACCGGGTCTGCGAGCCGTCGCCGTGCACGGTGATCGGCTCGTTGCGCAGGGCCTGGCAGATGAACGTCGGTACGGCACGACCGTCGTCCGGCCGCATCCGCGGCCCGTACGTGTTGAAGATGCGCACGATCCCGGCGTCCAGCCGGTGATGCCGCCGGTACGCCATGGTGGCCGCCTCGGCGAACCGCTTGGCCTCGTCGTACACGCTGCGCACGCCGATCGGGTTGACGTTGCCCCAGTACGACTCCGGCTGCGGGTGTACGTGCGGATCGCCGTACACCTCGGAGGTGGACGCGAGGATGAACCGGGCGCTGTCCGCGACCGCACGGTCGAGCAGGTGGAACGTGCCCAGCGAGCTGACCTTGAGGATCTCGATCGGCAACTTGGCGAAGTCGACCGGTGACGCCGGGCTGGCCAGGTGTACGACCGCGTCGAACCGCTCGGCGAGCGCGGGATGCGCCGGTAGCCCGGCGGACACGTCGGCCTCGATCAGCGTGAACCGCGGGTGGTCGGCCAGGTGCGCCACGTTGTCCCGGGAGCCGGTGACGAAGTTGTCCACCGCGACCACCGTGCAGCCACGCTCGACCAGACGGTCAACCACGTGTGACGGGACGAAGCCGGCACCACCCGTGACGAGAATGCGGTGGCCTTCGCCGTACCGCGGGGAAACACTGCCGGTCATAACGCCCAGCCTAGCGAGGCACTGAATCGGTGGCGCGCCGCGCTCCGGCCGGCCCGGGCCGGCGGCTCTCCGGGTCGCCAACAGGACGGGTGCGGCCGCACGGGACGTCCCGCGCGACCGCACCCGTGGTCGGTGCGTCGGTGCACCGCAGCCCGGTACACCGTGGAGGTGGCTAGTGGGCGCCGGCCCCGGTGAGCGAGCGCACCTCCAGTTCCGCGTACTTCGCCACGTCGGCCGGCTCCTTGGACAGCACCGTGCCGAGGTACCCGCAGAGGAAGCCCATCGGGATCGACACGATCCCGGGGTTCGCCAGCGGGAACCAGGAGAAGTCGTGGTCGGTGAACAGCGCGGTCTCCGAGCCGGAGACCACCGGCGAGAAGATCACCAGGATCACCGCGGAGACCAGGCCGCCGTAGATCGCGGCCACCGCGCCGGTGGTGTTGAACCGCTTCCAGAACAGGCTGTACAGGATGGCCGGCAGGTTGCCCGACGCGGCGACCGCGAAGGCCAGCGCGACCAG
This sequence comes from uncultured Actinomycetota bacterium, assembly GCA_963742715.1. Lineage (GTDB taxonomy): Bacteria > Actinomycetota > Actinomycetes > Mycobacteriales > Micromonosporaceae > CAVUMR01. Next base: position 1,395,351 of record CAVUMR010000001.1, read on the forward strand.
GAACGCCACGTTCAGGTTCTGCGCGAAGATGGCCAGCACGATCGCCACCGCGCCGATCACGAACGCGGAGAACTTGGCGACCACGACCTCCTGCCGCTCACTGGCCGCGCCCCGCTTGATCACGTTGGCGTACATGTCGTGCGCCATCGACGACGAGGAGGCCAGGGTCAGGCCGGCGACCACCGCGAGGATCGTGGCGAACGCGACCGCCGCGATCACCGCGAGCAGGATCGAGCCGCCGAGGTCACCGCCGAGGTACTTCTCCCCGAGGGCCTGCGCGAGCAGCGGTGCGGCGGTGTTGCCCGCCTTGTCCGAGGCGGCGATGGCCTTGCTGCCGACCAGCGCGGCGGCACCGAAGCCGAGCGCCAGCGTCATCAGGTAGAAGAACCCGATGATGCCGATCGCCCAGATGACGCTGCGCCGGGCCGCGTTGGCGTTGGGCACCGTGTAGAAGCGGATCAGGATGTGCGGCAGGCCGGCGGTGCCGAGCACCAGGGCGAGGCCCAGCGAGAGCAGGTCGATCTTGTTGATGAACGTCTGACCCGCGTCGCCCGGCACGTCCACGCCGTACTTGAGGCCCGGTTGCAGGAACGCGTTGCCCTTGCCGCTGGTGCTGGCCGCGTCGCCGAGCAGCGACGACAGGTTGAAGTGGAATGCCGACAGCACCAGCACCGTCATCAGGATCGCACCGCAGATCAGCAGGAACGCCTTGATGATCTGGACGTATGTGGTGCCCTTCATGCCGCCGAGCGTCACGTAGAAGATCATCAACGCGCCGACCATCACGATCGTGGCGACCTTCGCGGTACCCGGGGTCATGCCCAGGAACGTCTGCCCCTTCTTGATGCCGAGCAGCAGCGCGACCAGCGCGCCGGCGCCCACCATCTGGGCGAGCAGGTAGAAGATCGACACGGTGATGGTGGACACCGCGGCGGCGGTACGGACCGGCCGCTGCCGCATCCGGAACGCCAGTACATCGGCCATCGTGTACCGGCCGGAGTTCCGCATCAGCTCGGCGACCAGCAGCAGCGCCACCAGCCACGCGACCAGGAAGCCGATCGAGTACAGGAAGCCGTCGTACCCGGACAGCGCGATGATGCCGGCGATGCCGAGGAAGCTCGCGGCGGACATGTAGTCGCCGCTGATCGCCAGCCCGTTCTGGAAACCGGAGAACGACCGGCCGCCGGCGTAGAAGTCGGTCGCGCTGTGCGTGCGGCGGCCGGCGTACACCGTGATCGCGAGCGTGATCGCCACGAAGAGCAGGAACAGCACGATCGTGATGTTCCGCGAGGTGGACGTGGTCCCCTGGGCGAGGATGACGTTCATCGGCCGTCCCCTTCCGCCCGGGTACGGAGTCCGCGCGCGTCGGTGTCGAGCTTCTGGTGGGCCCAGCGGGCGTACCACCAGGCGATGAGGAATGTGGAGAGGAACTGGAGCAGGCCGAAGATCAGCGCGATGTTGATGTTGCCGACGACCTTGGTGCCCATGAAGTCCCGCGCGTACGCCGAGAGCACGACGTAGAGCAGGTACCAGACAAGGAACGCGACGGTCATCGGGAAGACGAATCGGCGGAAGGTACGACGCAGCGTGTCGAACTCCGGGCTGTCCGCGACAGCGGTGTAAGCGGCGGCGTTCGGCGTCCTTGCACCGGACCCGGCAACGGTCGCGTCGTCGGGGGGTGGTGCGGTGGCGTCGGTTGTCATCGGCTCACCACCTTGCATGGTTGGTGTGGGGGTGGCCGGCACCGGAAACGCCCGGCGGTACACGTCGGAAGCGCGGACTACCGGAGCGGACCGCGCCAGCGCCGACCGGCTGGGTTGGGGATTTCGCAAAAGGTATGCGGGCGCATCCGGACCGCAGAAGACACACAACGCCGCACGGTCAGTCGGTGCGCCGAACGGCTACCGGCCTGCGCCGAGCGACGAAGGTCCCGTCGATCAACGGTTCTGGTCAGCTGGCCGACAACACCACGCGTCGGCGTCCAGATGTTCGCTCGCCAGGCGGAGGGCGGCGCCGTGTGCCCGGAGGGCACTCAAGCCGGCCGACAACGCCGCGAGCGGGCATCTGGAGTGGGCGACTGTCGCTGTCCTGCGGGGCCGCCGTCTCTCAGCGGCCCCGCAGCGCGACCCCCTCGGTAGTACCGACCGCGACGCGTGACCATTGGTCCGCTGTCGCGCCAGGCGGGCCGTGCCCGCCGACCCCTCGCCGGTTTTCTACCGTTACCGCACCCCCCGGTACGCAGGAAAAACATACCAAGCGATAGGTAGGCATCTATCAGACGAACGGTCAGTTCGAATCCTAGAAACGGCCCATCGACGGATCAGCGGACCACAGATACCCGTCACCTGCTAGGTTTTTGATCTACCTCCGAACGTTGTCCCCCTGCCGGGAGGTGGTCGTGCCGCGGCGGCGCCCGGAGCGGTCCTATCCAAAGGGACTCCGCCGGAAATCCGAGGTCCTGGACGCTGCGATCGATGTCTTCGGCCAGGTCGGCTACCACCGCGCGTCCCTCGCCGAGATCGCCCGCCGGGCCGGCGTGACCCAGGCCGGCGTCCTGCACCATTTCGCCAGCAAGCAGGAGCTCCTGTTGGCCGCGCTGGCGCACCGGGAGCAGGTGGTCGCCGGGATGGCGTACGGGACGACCCAGTGGCCGGAGGACGTCGACGACGCGGTCGGCCTGCCCGAGCTGCTCGACATCTTCGTGCGGTACGCGATGTACCAGGCCGAACATCCGTGGACCACCCGCCTGCTGGTGAGCATCGGCGCGGAGAGCATCGACCCGGACCACCCGGCGCACGGGTACTTCCAGCGCCGGTACCGGCTGTTCCACCGGATCTCCGAGCAGGCGGTGGTGAACAGCCGGCGCCGCGGCGAGGTACGGCCGGACGTGGACGCCGCGACCCTCGCCGCACTGATCGTCGCGGTGTTCGACGGGCTGCAGGCGCACGGGCTCACCACCTCTGACCCGGTGGATCCGTACGCGCCACTGACCCTGCTGCGCACCATCATGGAGACCGCGCTGCTGCCGCCGCAGCGGTGGCCGGGCAGCAGCGCGGTACTGCCCGCACCGGCCCGACCGGGCGACGACACGGTCGCCCCGGCCGACATCCCGGATCAGTCCGGGTCGAGCACCCGGTAGCGCCCCCGGCGGTACACCAGACTCGGCGCGTCCGCGCCGACCTCGGCGTGCTCGACGGTCGCCTCGACCAGCATGCTCCAGCCGACCTGCCGGATTCCCTGTACCCGACAGCCGGCCCAGGTGGGCAGGTCGGCGAGTACCGGTCCCCACTCGGTGTCCCGCCAGCGCCACTGCCGGAACACTCCGCCCGGCGCCGGCATCAGGCCGGCGAACTGGTCCGCGAGTTGCCGATGCGAGGCGTCCAGCGGTTGCACGGTGAACGTGGCCTGCTCGTCCGCCGCCTCGAGCGCCTCGTACAACTCCGACTCCGGATCGAGCAGGCCGAGCAGTCGCGCCGGGGCGCCGCCGGCCACCACTGTGGACGCCACGGTCAGGCCGGCCCGGCGTACCCCATCGGTTGTCGTCCACAGCGTGACCGGCGCGACCAGTCGGCCGCGGAACCGGCGTACCGGGTCCCGGTCGCCGGCCGGGGTCGCGAACGGGTGCTCGGCGTGGATCTCGGCCCCCGGCGGTAGGGCTCCGGGTGGGACGGCATCGGTCACCGTTCCCATGCTGCCTCAGTACCGGCGGCCGGGCCGGGTTACAGCCGCAGCGTGTCCGGTGCGTGCAGCCGCAGCATCGTCCGGCTCACGTCGGCCGGGATCCGCCGCCGGGTGGCCAGCGAGACGATCACCATCACCGCGAACGCCAGCGGTACCGTCCACGCGGCCGGCTGTCCGACCAGCACCCCGGTCCAGCCGGGCAGCGGCGGTGCCAGCACGGTGACCAGCACCGCGGTGACCGCCGCGCCGCCGCCCACCACCACCCCGGCCGCGGCACCGGGTCCGGTCAGCCCGCGCCACCAGATGCCGAGTACCAGCAGCGGGCAGAAGCTGGACGCGGCCACCGCGAACGCGAGGCCCACCACCTGCGACACGTCCAGGTCGGTGGCCTGCAGCGCGATCGCCAGCGGTACGACCGCGCCGACCACGGCCGCCACCCGGAAGCCACGTACCGTCCCGGCCCGTGCGCCCAGCACATCGGTGGACAGCACGCCCGCGATCGAGGTGGCCAGTCCGCTCGACGTGGACAGGAACGCCGCGAACGCACCGGCCGCCACCAGCGCCGACAGCGCCGCGCCGAGGGTGCCGCCGCCGACCATCCGCTCCGGCAGCACGAGTACCACCGCGTCGGTGTCGCCGGTCATCAGCAGCTCCGGCGTGTACACCTGGCCGAGCACCCCGTACAGCGTCGGGAGCAGGTAGAACACCCCGACCAGGCCGAGTACGACCAGGGTGGTGCGGCGAGCCGCGGCACCGTCCGGATTCGTGTAGAAGCGCACGAGTACGTGCGGCAGCCCCATGGTGCCGAGGAACGTGGCCAGGATCAGCGAGTACGTACCGACGAGCCCGTGGTCGGAGCGGCGCTCGGCTCCCGGTACCAGCCACTCCACCCCGGTACGCCAGGACAGTCCGGCCACCCGCGGGATCTCGGTACCGGCCGGGAACCGCACCGACGCGTCCGCGGCCAGTACGTGTTCGCCGCTGCCGAGCGTGGTGGCGCCGGCACGGCGTACCCCATCGACTTCTCCACGCACCTCGACGGTGACCGGGGTCGTCAGCTCCACCCGGACGGCGTCCGGCACCCGTACCGTGGTCGCCTGCGCGAACGCGGGGGCGGTCGGCGGGGCCAGCTCCGGCCGGCCGTCCGCCTGCCAGTTGAGCAGCAGGAACGCCACCGGGAACGCGAGCGCGGTGAGCTTCAGCCAGTACTGGAAGGCCTGTACGTAGGTGATCGAGCGCATTCCGCCGACCGCGACGTTCCCGGTGACCACCACCGCGACCAGTACCGCGCCGAGCCAGGCCGGCGCCCCGGTGACCGTGCCGAGGGTCAGCCCGGCGCCCTGCAGTTGCGGCACCAGGTACAGCCAGCCGATCACCAGCACGAACAGCGTGGCGAGCTTGCGCAGGCGGCGCGAGCCCAGCCGTACCTCGCAGAAGTCCGGCAGCGTGAACGCACCGGACCGGCGCAGCGGGGCGGCCACGAACAGCAGCAGCGCCAGATAGCCGGCGGCGAACCCGACCGGGTACCAGAGCACGTCCACGCCGTACTTGAGCACCAGCCCGGCCACGCCGAGGAAGCTCGCCGCGGACAGGTACTCGCCACTGATCGCGGCCGCGTTCTGGGTCGGGCTGATGGCGCGGGACGCGACCAGGAAGTCCGAGGTGGTACGGGCGAGCCGCACGCCGTACGCGCCGATGACGACCGTGAGCAGGGTGACCAGAATGATGGCCGGTAGCGCGAAACCCCTCACCGTTTCGGCCGCTCGACCAGGTCGGCGAAGTCGCGCTCGTTGCGCTCGCTCATCCGCAGGTACACCCAGCCGACGCCGAACAGGAACGGGTACGCCGCGACGCCCAGCAGCAGCCACGGCACCGCGATGCCGAACAGCCGGGCCTGCGCGATCGTCGGCGCGACCGCGAACAGCAGCGGCAGTGCCACCAGCGCGACCAGTACGACCGAGGCGAGCCGCAGGGCCAGCGCGAGCTGCGCCCGGACCAGCCCCCGGACCAGCAGCTCACCGACCCGGGTCTGCTCGGCCAGCTCCCTGCGGGTGGACGAGTCCAGCCGGTCCGGAACGAGGTCGGCCAGCACCACCCGCACCCGCGGGCCGGCTTCCGTGCGACCACCGCTCGGCGGGCCGCCGCTCTCGTCGCTCGCCGGGCCGGCGTTCTTGCCGCCGGGGCTCGACTCGTCCGCCGGGCCGCCGCTTTCGTCGCTCGCCGGGCCGGCCTTCTTGGGGCCGCCGGTCGGCGCGCCGCCATCCGGCGGCTGCGCCGGTGCCGACGGTTCGTCCGGCATCGAACCTCCCGGGGATCAGCGGTGCAGGTTCTGCTTGGCCTGGCGGACCAGCTTGTCCTTGAGCTCCCGGGTGTGCCGGCGGGACACCGGCAGCTCCCGCCCGTCCACCACCACGACGTACCCGGAGGCGGTCAGCCGCAGCTCGGTGATCAGGCGCAACTGGACCAGGTACGACCGGTGGATCCGGACGAATCCCGCGTCGCCCCAGCGGTCGGACAGGGTGGACAGCGGCACGCGCACCAGATGCGACTGCCCGCCGGTGTGCAGCCGCGCGTAGTCGCCCTGCGCCTCCACCCAGTGCACCGCGCTGCGCGGCAGCATCCGGGTGCTGCCGCCCAACTCGACCGGGATCACCTCGTCGCGCTGCCGCTGGCCGGCCACGGCCGGGTGCGCGGGTACCAGCCGGGCGGCCGTCACCCGGCGCAGCGACTCGGCCAGCCGCTCCGGTTGTACCGGCTTGAGCAGGTAGTCGACCACGCCCAGGTCGAACGCCTCGACCGCGTTCTCGTCGTACGCGGTGACGAACACGACCGCCGGTGGTCGGGCGAACCGCTTGAGCAGCCGGGCCAGTTCCATGCCGTCCAGACCGGGCATCCGGATGTCGAGAAAGACCGCGTCCACCTCGGTGTCGCGCAGTACCCGCAGCGCCTCGGTGGTGTCGCCGGCGGTCACCACCCGATCGACCCGCTCGTCGGCGCGCAGCAGGTACGCCAGTTCGTCCAGCGCCGGTGCCTCGTCGTCCACGGCGAGCACCCGCAGCCGTACCGCGGTGGAGCGAGCGGAGCCGTCCGCCCCGTCCACGCCCGCCGGCGCGGCGGCCTCCCCCGGTTCCACTACGACGCCCGTGCCTGGGCGGCCGGATGGAACTTCGGTATCCGCATGCTCACCTTGGTACCTGCTCCCAACGCCGTCTCCACCACCAGCCCGAACCCGTCGCCGAACACGGTGCGCAGCCGCTCGTCCACGTTCGCCAATCCGACGTGTTGACCGGCCTCGGACGGATCGTCGACCGCTTCCGACCGCAGTACCGACGGATCCATCCCGACCCCGTCGTCCTCGACGGTGATCAGGCACTCCGCGCCGGCGTCCTGGGCCACGATGCTGACCGTACCGACGCCCGGCTTACTCGCCAGTCCGTGCCGTACCGCGTTCTCCACCAGCGGCTGCAAGCACAGGTACGGCAGCGTGACCGGCAGTACTTCCGGCGCTATCTGCAGTAACACCTGCAGCCGCTCGCCGAAGCGGGCCCGCTCGATCGTGAGGTACCGGTCGATGGACCGCAACTCGTCGGCGAGCGTGGTGAACTCTCCGTGCGCGCGGAAGCTGTACCGGGTGAACTCGGCGAACTCGAGGATCAGCTCGCGGGCGCGCTCCGGGTCGGTACGCACGAATGACGCGATAGCGGACAGGGCGTTGTAGATGAAGTGCGGGCTGATCTGTGCCCGCAGGGCCCGGATCTCGGCCCGGGCCAGTCGCGCCCGGGAACTGTCCAGCTCGGCCAGCGCGAGTTGCGCGGCCGCCCACCGGGTGGTCTCCAGCGTCGCCTGTACGAGTCCGGGCGCCGGCTGGTCGTCGGTCACCACGACCAGTGCCCCGGCCGGTCCGGCGGCCGTACTGAGCGGTACCGCCACCGCGCCCCGTACCGGGCAGTCGATCCGGTCGCAGGGCAGGTCGGACACGCCGAGCACGATGGTCTGGCCGGAGTCGGTGGCGGCCCTGGCGGCGGCGACAACCTGGTCGCGATGGTGCTGGCCGGCACCGTCCCAGGCGAGCACCCGGTCGCCCTCGGCGATCACCAGCCCGAGTGCCCCGACCAGTGCCCGCAGGTGCCGTACCGCTTTGCCGGCAGTGGTCTGGTTGAGCCCGGCCCGCAGCGGCTCGGCGGCCAGGCCGGCCAGGTGCAGCACCTCGTAGGTGGCGCGCTGGTTCGGGGTGACGATGCCCCGCCGGCTGCGCAGTCGCAGTACCGCGACGACCGCCGCAGCTAACCCGACGAGCAGCACCGCCACCGCGATGATCGCGGCCACGTTGTCCCGCATGGCGGAATCGTCAGCCGCCGATCAACTTAAGGCAAGCCCAACCGGGCCTACTCGCAGGCGACACCGTCGTTGTCCCGGTCCAATGCGGATCGGTATCCCGGGTCGCCCCGGTACAACGGAGCAGCGCCGGCCGCCCGGGCTTCGCTGCAGTTCGCGTAGTAGACGTTGCCGCCGCCCTGGTTGCCCCCACCCGGATCGCCGCCGGCGGGTGGCGGCGCGGCAGGCGGCCACTCGCAGGCAATGCCGTCCCGGTCGGCGTCCAGCCCGACGCGGTACCCGGCGTCACCCTCGTACAGCGGCGCCACGCCGGCATTCCATGCCTGCGTGCAGTTGGCGTAGAGCACCGCCGGTGGCGGAGCCGGCTTCCGGGAGGTCGGCTGTACCGGCGTCGGCGACGGTGGCGGTGACGGGCTGAGAAGTGCCGACGCGGATGCCGACGGCGAGGGCGAGGGCGAGTTGTCCGCCTGCCCATCGGACGTGGACGGAGTCGACTGGGCGGTACATCCCGCAACGATGAAGCATGCGACCAGCAGAACTGGACGGAGACGTCGAACCTGATACATCGCAATCCTTGGCAGAAGAGAGGAGCCAACGAACGCGACGCTATGGTTTTTCGATCACACAGCGTGTCACCAGGACGTACGTAACGAACAGCTAAGCGGGTAGAAACCGTGCGGATATCCGACAGCGCAGATACGACTGCTGACCGGGCCGGACGAAGCCGGCGTTACCGGCTCTGCTCTAGTACGCGCCGCGGCGGGCGAACACCGCGCCGAGCGTGCGCCACAGGATGACCAGGTCGAAGGTGAGCGACCAGTTGTCCACGTAGTAAAGGTCGAGCCGTACCGCGTCGTCCCAGGACAGGTCGGAGCGGCCGGACACCTGCCACAGGCCGGTGATGCCCGGGCGTACCAGCAGTCGACGCCGTACGTCGCCGAGGAAGTCGCCGTTCTCCGCGGGCAGCGGCCGCGGCCCCACCAGCGACATCTCGCCGCGGAGCACGTTGATCAACTGGGGCAGCTCGTCCGCGGAGGTACGCCGGAGCCACTGGCCGACCGGGGTGATGCGCGGGTCGTTGCGGATCTTGAACAGCAGCCCGTCGGTTTCGTTCTGGTCCACCAGCGCGGCGAGCCGTTCCTCGGCGTCGACGTACATGGTGCGGAACTTCCACACCCGGAAGGTCGTACCTTCCATGCCCACCCGCGCCTGCCGGAAGAACACCGGGCCCCGGTCGGACATCTTGATCAGCATCGCGACGATGCCGATCAACGGGGAGAGCACGAGCAGGCCGAGCGCGGCCGCGACCCGGTCCAGGGCGTTCTTGGTGAGCCAGCCGACCCCGGACAGGGTGGGCTCTTCCACGTGCAGCAGCGGCAGGCCCTCGACCGGCCGGATGTGTACCCGGGGGCCGGCGATGTCGGTGAGCTGCGGCGCCACGATCAGGTCGATGCCGGTGCCCTCGAGCTGCCAGGCCAGCCGGCGCAGTTCGACCGAGTCGCCGCCGGCCTGTCCGCACACCGCGATGGTGTCCGCGCCGATCTCCTGGACCAGCTCGACCACGTCCCGTCCGGCGTACAGCGGGACCGGCGCCTCCACCCCGCGCGCGCTGGACATCCCCTCGGTGAGGTGCACGCCGACCGGCACGAGCCCGGCGTACGGGTTGCGGGTCACGGCGGTGTACACGTCGAGGGATTCCGGCAGCGTGCCGACCAGCAGCAGCCGGTGCCCGGCCTTTCCGCGCCGGCGGATCAGGTGCAGCACCCGCCGGGCCAGGAACCGCAGCACCAGAATCGCGAGCAGAGTCGTGAGCAGCGCGGTGGCGACGGTGAGTCGGGACAGCTGCGCCTTCAGGGTGAGGGCGAGGAACGAGACGATCGCCACCACGGTGAGTGACGCGCGGATCACCCGCTTGAACTCGTCCGTACCGAGGCCCAGATAGCGCCGGTCGTACGCCCCGTTGCTCCACAGTACGAACGCCCAGCCGAACGGGAGCAGCACGTAGGCCACCACGTACAGCTGCCAACGGTTTTCGAAACCGGCGGTGGCCTGCGGGTACATCGTGATCGGCACGAAGTCCGCGGTGGCCGCGCAGATCAGGTCGAGAAAGAGCAGGACGGTGGCGTACGGCCGGGCCCAGGTGGCCGCCCGACGGGCCCGGAACCAGGCCGAGCGGGGTACGCCGTTGATGATCGGCACCACTTCGCCGACCGCTTCGAGATGTGAGGGTCTGGTGCTCCGGCCCTGCCGTGTAGGTGGCCGCTGGAGACTCGTCGTCACCGCAGTCGTGTCCTCCCGGGCGTCGACGAGCCGACCCGGTCGATCCTGACCGACCGGCGCATCGCCCCGCTCGTCCCGCACCTGTCCATCGTGACCGTCCCGGCGCCGGGACAGGTGCCTGCCCGTTGGGACGACAAGTCGTTTCACGGCCACCCAAGTCTGCCATGGGGGAAGCGCAGGCCGGTGGCGACCGGCCGACACTAGTAGGTCCAGCATGACGATGTCGACCCGAGCCCGCGTGCCATGGTTCACCCGGCGGGGCATCGACATCGTTGACTGATCGTATTACCTGACCAGCATCCTATTGACCGGCACTAATCCGGGCTTCGCGGTGGTTTCGCCCACCTGGCTGCCTACCTGGCTGCCTACCTGGCTGCCTACCTGGCTGCCTACCGGAGCGGGCGGTTGCGCTACTTGAGCAGCCGGGACAGCCGACGGTCGGCCAGTGGTTTGCCCCCGGTCTGGCAGGTCGGACAGTACTGCAGGCTGGAGTCGCTGAATGACACCTCGCGCACCGTGTCGCCACAGACCGGACAGGGCAGCCCGGTCCGCGCGTGTACCGCGAGCCCGGCCCGTTTCTCGGCCTTGAGGGTGGCCGCGCGCTGTCCGGCCGACCGGTCCACCGCGCGCCGCAGCACGGTGCCGACCGCCTGGTACAGCCGCTCGACCTGTTCCGCGTCCAGCTTCGCGGCGAGCGCGAACGGGGACATCCGGGCGGCGTGCAGGATCTCGTCGGAGTACGCGTTGCCGATGCCGGCGAACGCGCTCTGGTCGGTGAGCACACCCTTGATCTGGGTACGGCGGTCGGCCAGCCGCGCCGCGAAACCGTCCAGGTCGAGCGTGAGCGGATCCGGTCCGAGCCGGGCGATGCCGGGCACCTGCGCCGGCTCGCGCACCAGGTACACCGCGAGTTTCTTCTGGGTACCGGCCTCGGTGAGGTCGAACCCGCTCTCGTCGTCCAGCCGTACCCGCAGCGCGATCGGCCCCTTGCCGGGGCGGAGCAGCGTCGGCGCCAGCGACTCCCGATAGTGCAGCCAGCCGGCCCGCGCGAGGTGGGTGATCAGGTGTACCTCGGAGCCCGGCCCGGCCGCCGGCTCGAGGCTGAGGTCGAGGAACTTTCCGTGCCGGTCCGCCCCGGTCACCCGGGCGCCGGTCAGCACGGACAGCGGCGGGTCGTACGTCTTGAGCGCGTTGAGCGCGACCGCCTGGGCGCGCTCGACGGTACGGCCGACCGCGCGCTCCCGCAGGTAGCCGGCGAGCGCCTCGACCTCTGGAAGTTCGGGCACCTCGCCAGTGTGCCTCAGGTACGGTGCGCGCCGGATCCGCTCAACTCAGGCTCGCCCGGTTCGGCCGGTTCGTCCGCCGGGCGGGACGCGCGGTACAGCACCCACACCTCGGCCGCGAAGATGATCAACCAGGCGGGAGTGGTACCGGTGATCTCGTCCTCGGTGAGGCCACCGGCCAGTACGCCGAGGGTCGCCACCGGCACCCAGATCGGCACCTGCCGTCGTACCGCCCGCCAGACGACCAGCACGATGCCGCCGACCACCGCCAGTACGCCGAGGATGCCGCCGCGGCGCAGCGCACCGACCGGGCCGTTGTCCGCGGTGAGTTTCGGCTGCTCCTCGTACCGCTCGTCGGAGGGGTCGGGGTACCGCAGCACGTAGCCGCGGGAGTTGTCGGCGTTGCCGAACACCTTCTCCACCACGCTGTCGTGGGAGAAGTCGCGGCCGATGAACGCCCACACGTCGGCCCGCCCGCTCACCGCCGAGTTGAACCTGCCACTGTCCGCGTCGTCGCCGCCGTACCGGTTCTTGAGCAGCAGGTCCATGCCCCCGCTGGACATGAAGACCAGACAGAGCGCGAGCAGCGGAGCCACCGCGCGGCCGACCGCGCGCCGCCGGTCCGCCGTCGACAGCCACGACCACACCCGCCACCGGGGTACGCCCGCGCGCCAGCAGTACGCGAGCGCGAAGACGGCCGTGCCCATGCCGGCGATCAGGAACGAGGTACGGGACGCGACGATCACGAGTACGAACATCGCGGTCGCGAACACCGCCACCCGCTGCCACATCCGGAAACCCCGGTCCGGGAACACCCGCAGGGCCGCGATCACCGCGGTCATGCCGATGAAGTTCGGGTGGTACACCAGCCACGGCCCGCCCCAGAACCGGTCGTCCTGCCGGAAGCTCCAGGCGATGTCCGGTACGAAGTGGTGCCCGGACACGAACACGTACTGGCAGCCGGCGACGAGTAGTGCGGCGTGACCGAGCAGCAGGCCGGCCACCAGCCCGATCGACACGTCCCGACCGCGGCGCCGGACACCCTGGTACACCAGCAGAAGCACCAGCAGGGCGTACCCGCCGTAGATCACCCGCTGGGCCGCGACGGTCCAGTGGCCCACCCCGAGCGCGCTGACCGTGCCGAACGCCCAGACCGGGATCACCAGCCAGAAGCCGCCGAGTCTGGGCAGGTCCCGCCAGTCCCGCCACCACGGGAACGTGGCGATCACGCAGGTCAGGCCGATCACGGCCATCACCGCCCAGACCACCCGCGGCTGGTTGAGGTGGGTCCACGTCATCATCGCGCCGAACGGAATGGCGATGCCGAGCAGCAGGCCTTCCGGGGATTTGCCGGGCAGCGACAGCGCGGTCGCGGCGACCAGACCGGCGATCAGGATCGCCGCGCCGGCGCCCAGGCCGGACAGCGCGCCGTCCCGGGTGGCCTGCCAGCTTCCGATCGCGATGGCGGGGAGGATCGCCAGGCCCGCGCCGATGAGCAGTGGCCGCGGCACCCGGACTGCTCGCTCGGACGCCTTGGTCAGCAAGTCCACGTTCCTGATCTCCCGGTCCTCATCGCAGGCCGTTGAGGGGTCAATACTTGCACGCACCCCCGGCGCCGGCGCGCGGCCGTCCGCCGCTTCGGGCGGGTACGGTGTGCGGTCGGGCTTGTCACGCTCGGTTGACGGTACGGACAGGGTCGGGTCGGTTGACGGTGAGGAACGGATGAAGGTCGTCATCGCGCACAACCGGTACTCCTCCGCGCAGCCGTCCGGTGAGAACACCATGGTCGACACCGAGAGCCGACTGCTCGCCGAGGTGGGCGTCGAGGTGATCGGCTTCCAGCGCAGCTCGGACGAGATCCCGTCGCTGCCACCGGTACAGAAGGCGCTGCTGCCCGTGTCGCCGATCTACGCGCCGCGGGCACAGCGGGAGCTGGCCGCGCTGCTGGACCGGGAGCGGCCGGACGTACTGCACCTGCACAACCCGTACCCGCTGCTCTCCCCGTGGGTGGTGCGGACCGCGCACAAGCACGGCGTACCGGTGGTGCAGACCGTGCACAACTTCCGGCACATCTGCTCGAACGGGCTGTACTTCCGGGACGGGCACGCCTGCCGGGACTGCCTCGGTCGGGCGTTCCCGCTGCCCGGCATCGTGCACTCCTGCTATCGCGGCTCGAAGGCGCAGAGCGCGGTGATGGCGACCACGCTCACCGTGCACCGCGGTACCTGGCGCAGCGTCGAGAGGTTCATCGCGCTCACTCCCGCGGTCGCCGCACACCTCGGCACGCTCGGCATTCGCCCCGACCAGATCACCGTGAAGCCCAACTCGGTACCCGATCCCGGTCCGCACCACGAGACCGGCGACGGCTTCCTGTTCGTCGGCCGGCTGTCCGGGGAGAAGGGCCTCGGCCTGCTGCTGGACGCGTGGCGGCGGCACCCGGACGGTACGGCCGGACAGCTGCGGATCGTCGGGGACGGCCCGCTGCGGTCACTGGCCGAGACCGCGGCCACGGAGCGGGACGACGTCACCTACACCGGGCCATTGCCGTCGACCGAGGTACCCGCGGCGATCCGCGCGGCATCCGTGGTGCTGTCCACGTCCACCTGCGAGGACGTACTCCCGACCGTGGTGCTCGAAGCACTCGCCAACGCCCGGCCGGTGCTCGCCACCGCGCTCGGCGGGGCCCCGTACCTGATCGACGCGACCGGTGAACAGCCGGCCGGCTGGGCGGTACCCCCGGAGCCGGCGGCACTGGCCGAGGCGCTGGTTCCCGCCCGTACCGCCGCGCCGACCCTGTTCGCCACCGCCCGCCAGCGGTACGAGCAGGTGTTCACGCCCAAGGTGCTGACCGGGCGGCTGCTTGAGGTGTACGCCGAGCTGTCCGCGCGCCGCCCGGGCTGACGCTCGCCCGCCCGGGCGCCGCGACGCGCGGGTCAGGCGCTGGGCTCTCCGACGACCCAGGTCACGGACAGGTTCTGGCGCTGGCCGAACCGCTCCAGGTGCCGGCCCAGTACATCCTGGACAGTCGCCAGCGCCGCCTCGTCGGCCGCCTCGGCGAGCAGCGTCAACTGCCCCTCGCCCGACCGGATCACCGCACGGCCACCGGGAAACGTGCAGACGCTCCCGTCCGGCGTCTCCTCGAACGGCACCCGCCGACCGAGGTGCGAGGCGAGTTGCTTCGCGTACCGCTCAGGAGTCTCGGTGGCCACGTCGGCCCGGGCGGTGAATCGCGGCGCGCTGGTCACGGGAGTACCTCCTGCGTTCTTCGGTTGTGGGGGCTGAGCTGGGCGCGGGCGGTGCGGGTCAGGCCGGCGCGTGCTGGGCCGCCCAGGACCGCCAGGCCGAGCCGACCATCTCGGCCAGGTCCCGTCGGGCCCGCCAGCCGAGCTCGGCGGCGATCTTCTCCGCGCTCGCCACCACCTCCGGCGGGTCGCCCGGCCGGCGCGGGCCGACCACATGCGGCACCGGCTGCCCGGTCTCGGCCCGGATGGCGTCCAGCACCTCGAGGACCGAGTAGCCGACGCCGGTACCGACGTTGTAGAAGTCGCCGGTCTTCTCGGCCGACCCGACGAGCCGCGCGACCGCGGCCACATGCGCGTCGGCCAGATCCGCGACGTGGACGTAGTCGCGGATCCCGGTGCCGTCCCGGGTCGGGTAGTCGTCGCCGGTCACCAGCGCCGGGCGGTCCTCGGTCATCGCCGTGAAGATCAGCGGGAACAGGTTGATGGCGCCCCGGTCGGCCAGGATCGGATCGTCGCTGCCCACCACGTTGAAGTACCGCAGCGCGATCCAGGACAGGTCGTGCGCCTGTGCGGTCGAGCGCAGCATCCACTCGCAGACGAGCTTGCTCGCGCCGTACGGGTTGAGCGGCGTGGCCGGCGTCTCCTCGGTCACCACCGGGGTGGACGGTATCCCGTACACCGCGGCCGAGGAGGAGAACACGAACCGGCGTACTCCGGCGTCCACCACCGCGCCGAGCAGCGAGATCATCCCGCCGACGTTCTGCTCGTAGTAGTGGACCGGCTGGCTCATCGAGTCGGTGGGCGACTTCTGCCCGGCGAAGTGCAGCACACCGGTGACGCCGTACTCCCTGAGGGTCGCGGTCACCGCGGCCCGATCGGCGACCTCGCCGACCACCAGCGGTACGCCCGCGGGAATCCGGTCGCGGTTGCCGCTGGACAGGTTGTCGAGCACCACCACCTGGTGTCCGGCCGCGCACAGCCGTCGTACCGTGTGCGAGCCGATGTAGCCCGCTCCGCCGGTCACCAGCCAGGTCATCCGCTCAGCTCCTCAGCTCGCCCGTTCCGCCGACCTACCGTAGCGAGCCACCTCGAAGCGGCACCCAGTCCCGCTGAAGAGCCGGCGGTTACCCGGCCGGCTCGTCGGCGATCTCCGTCCCGGTCGGGCCTTCAGCGACCGCCGGCCCGGCCGTTGCCAGCTGCGCCAGCGCGATCCGGTACAGCAGCACCATGACGACGAGCCCGACGGCGGCGCCGGTGGTGAGCCCCCAGGCCGCGCCGGTCAGGTCACCGCGCCAGGCTCCGACCACCAGGCCGGTCAGGCTGGTCGCGGTGAAGATCGCGTACTGGCCGAACAGCAGCCGGGCCCGGTGCATGCCGCGCATCGCCGCGGTGAACGGGATCTGCAGCAGGTAGATGCCGGCCTGGATGGCGACCGGAAGCGCGATGTCGGCGACCGGCCGGTACGCCCCGCCCTTGAGCCAGCCGAGCACCGGGTGCGCGAGCGGTACCACGATCGCCAGCAGTACCAGCGCGAGCGCTCCGGTGACGAGCGCGACCATCCGGGTCTGCCTGCGCACCTCCAATGCGGAGCCGGCGGCGGCGAGCCGGGACGCGCGCGGTACCAGCAGACCCATCATGGCCATCACGAGGTTCTGTACCGGCTGCAGCACCACCAACTGCACGAACCGCAGTCCGGCGTACGCGGCCGGCGTCAGCAGCCCGGTGACCAGGTTCGCCACCAGCAGGGTCTGCGCCTGCCCGACCAGTGCGGTGGCGGTGAACCAGCCGGACAGGTGCCGGGTCTCGGCGATCCAGTCCCGCGGCCGGCCGCGGAACGGGTTCACCCCGGTACGAGCGAAGAAGAGCGACGCTCCGGCGGTCGCGCCGAGCCCCCACGCGACGAGCAGCGCGCCCCCGTCGTGCCAGCCGGACAGCCACAGCGCGGTGACCGCGACAGCCTGTACGAGGACCCAGGTCAGGTCGATCACGAGGGCTCGGGACTGCGCCCGCGCGGCGAGATAGGCGTACCGGCCGGTGTCGTGCAGCACCAGGAACGGTACGAACGGCAGCGCCCAGATCAGGCCGGGTACGCCGACCGCCCACACCACCAGGAGTACCCCGGCCGCGACCACGGCCAGGACCAGCGCGGTCGCCTGTGCGTTCTGTACCCGCCGGTCCCGGTCCGCGCCGTCGTACCGGGACGCGTGCGCGAGCAGTACGTCACCGACGAACGCGCGGTTGATGCCGATCACGAAGTACACGAAGGCGATCGACAGCATGACCGCGCCGGCGCGGGCCGGTGGCAACAGCGCTACCGCGAGCAGTCCGTTGCCCGCGTTGGCCAGTGCGATCACGCCCTGGTCGACCAGCCCGGTGACCACCCGCCGGCCGCCGGGCCCGGTCACCCGGGCGCGCAGTCCGACCGGGCCGGCTGGACCGTCGGCGGCCGCGCCGGTCACGACTCGGGGTGCCCGACGCGCGGCTCGGGGTGCCCGACCGCTACCGCGCGTCCGCCGGCCAGCGCCGCGCGGGTCGACTGCGCGATGCTGGCCAGCAGGAACAGTCCATTGGACAGCGTGAACAGCGCCATCAGCCAGCGCATCCAGCCGGGTAGGACCATGGCGACCAGCCCGACCAGCGTGATGATCGCGCCGTAGTCGCGGATGAGCTTGACCAGCCGCACCAGCAGCGAGGTCGAGGTCACCAGGCTGACATTGGTGCCCTCCCTGGCCATCACCGAGGTGATCAGGTTGATCATCCAGGTGCCGGCGAAGACCGCGGCCAGCCAGGCCGGGGTGGCCGCGTGCGCCGCCGCGACCGCCGCGATGGCGGCCAGCAGTGCGATCTGCACCGCGATGTCACACAGGATGTCCAACCGGGCACCGGCCGGACTGGCCTGACCGGTCACCCTGGCCAGTTGCCCGTCGGCGCAGTCCAGGCTGTACGCCACCTGCCAGGCCAGCAGCGCGCCGAGGCCGAGCAGCGCGGCGGCGATCGGATGGCCGTCGGTGGCCGGCGCGAGCGCCACCAGCAGGATCGACGCCCCTACCCCGAGCACCAGATTGGCCAGCGTGAGCGCGGTCGGCGGCAGGCTCCGCCGGTGCGCGAGCACGGCGAACTGCGCGCCGAGCGTCTGGTTCACGGTCTCGGTGAACAGCCCGCCGCCGCGGTGCCGGGCGCGGAAGTCCGCCGCGGTCGGCCGGCCGGCGCCACCCATCCCGGCCGGCTGGCCATCCGGCGCCGGCGCGCCACCGCTGCCATTCACGTCGCTCACTCCCGGCTGTCCAGCGTGTTGGCCCGCTCCAGGTCCGCGGCGAAGTCGACCTCGACGCAGCCGTACGCGGAGATGTCCACGGCGCGGAACCGCAGCCCGTACTCGCCGATCCCGGTCTCGATGCCGCGCTCGAAGTAGTCCTGGTCGTCGGCCCGGTCGAGCTGCTCGACCAGTACCGGCTTGTCCGCCGCGGCCACGTAGTTGATCCCGACCGCCTCACCGAGACCGCCGACGACCTGCTTGGACAGGTCCTTGATGTACCCCTCGCCGTCCAGGGTGTACTTGACTTCCTCCTCGGCCACGCTGTCCGTGTTGACCGCCACGAAGCTCTGTTCCGCGTCGATGTACGGGCGGAACTCGCCGAGCAGTCCGGGTACGAACACCACGTCGCCGTTCAGCCAGAGCACCCCGCCGGGCGGGGACAGCCGCAGCGCCTTGTGCAGGCTCTTGGACGTGTTGGTCTGGTCGTACAACTCGTTGTAGACGAACGAGGCGCGATCCGCGGCCGCCTCCATGATCAGCTCTTTCTTGAAGCCGACCACGATCGTGACCCGCGCGGACGGGCCGAACGCGGCGTCGATGTGCTCCACCTGCTGACGCAGGATGCTCCGGCCGTCGACCAGGCGGGTCAGCGGCTTCGGGTACGGCCGGCCGAGTCGGGTGCCCATGCCGGCAGCGAGAATCACGACGTTGACGGTCACGCCAGTCCCTTCCCGCGCGTGTGCGCTCCCCGCGCGTGGCCGGGTCCGGGGCGGCTCGGAGTGACCGCCGCCTGCGCCTGCCGCGCGTGGCCGCGCCGGTGCAATGCGTTCGGCCGCTGGCAGGATAGCCCGCCCGCCGGAACCCGGGTCCGGCCGAGGCGTTCGACCCGGCCGCAGCAGCCGGACAGGGCCTACCGTGGAGCCATGGTGGTGGCCGATCGGCGATCCCGGCTGCTCGACGAGCTGGTCCGGCTCGCCCAGCGGTGGGCGCGCGGGCGCGGGTACGACCCCGAGCGGCTGGCGATGGTGCGCGGCGCCCTGCTGTCCGACACGCACGCGCGGTTGGTCGCCGACGTCCCGTTGTACGCCGACCTCGCCGCCCGCACCGGCACCACCCGGCTGCCCCGCGGCGTACCGGCCGAGATCCCGGACCTGCTCGCGGACCGGCAACTGCTCACCGACGGGGTGTTCAAGTCGTACGACCCGCGCTGGTTGGACATCGGCGACTACTCGTCGATGACCCGCTGGCTCGGCACGATCGCGCGGCTGCCGGCCTCTCCGGAAGCTGCGGCTGAGGCGACCGATCTGGACGAGTGGCTGTCCGCGCTGGTCGGTACCGGCCTGCGCCCGGTGGTCAGCTCCGGCACCTCCGGCGCGCTGTCGGTGGTACCGCGGGATGAGATCACCTGGCGGGCGGTGCGACGGATCAACACGGCCGTACTCGCGCCACTGGTGCTCGGCGCGGACACCGGTCCCGGTACCCGGGTCGAGCGGATGGCGGGTCGCGCCGCGGCCGCCACGCTCCCCGCGTACACCTTCGCGACCGTGGCCGACCGGGTGCGGCCGCGACGGTCGACGGCGTTTCTGCTGGATTTCGCGTCCGGCAGCAGCGGCAACCAGTCGCTCGGCCGGGAGATCGCCGGCGCCTTCGAGGAGTGCCACGCGCTCTATCCGGCCTGGCTGCCGGCCGAGGCGCTGCGCGCGCTGGTCCGCGGGCCACGCTCGGCCGCCGCGGTCGGCGCGCTGCGGACCCTGCGGGCCGGACTGGCCGCCGTCGAGGGCGCGGCCGCGGCCGGCGGCACCGCCGCGTCGGCCCTCGGGGCAGCCCTGGACGGTACCGGCGGGGAGCCCGACCGTGACCCCTACCTGCGACGACTCGTCGGCAACCTGCGCGCGACCGCGGGTACCGGCCGGCGGGTGTTCCTGTTCGGCACGCCGTACCAGTTGCTCCGGCTGGTACGCGCGATCGCGACGACCGGACGGCCGGTACACGCGCCACCCGGCTCGGTGGTGCTCTGCGGCGGCGGCTGGAAGACGTTCGCCGGCGACTCGGTACCACGCGACGTGCTGGTGTCACTGGTACAGACCCAGCTCGGGGTACCGGACCTGGTCGAGGCGTACTCGATGATCGAGCTGAACACCGCGTTGCTGCGGTGCCCGGCCGGCCGGTTCCACGTACCGCCGCTGATCGCCCCGTACGTCGTGGACGAAGCACTGCGGCCACTGCCGACCAACGGCCGGCCGGTGCGGGGACGGTTCGCGTTCCTCGATCCGCTGGCCCGGACGTACCCCGGCTTCCTGGTCAGTGGCGACGAGGTGACGCTGCATCCGGACGGCTGCGACTGCGGCCTGTCCGGTCCGGCGGTGACCGACATCGGGCGTGCGTCGCGGCAGGAGGTGAAGGGGTGCGCGGGAATCGCGGCTTCCCTCCCGGTATGAGCACTGCCGGGATGCCAGTCAACGGCGACCTCGGCCGGCTGCTCAAGGAGCACCGGCTGTTCGTCGACGACGGCGGCGTGGTGCGCGTGCCGCACCTGATCCGCGGCCGGCTGGTACCGCCTCCGGACGTACCGCGGGCGCGGGTCGTCGCCGCGGTGAACGCGGCCGGGCCGGACGCCGGCTACGTCCGGATGGACGGCGACGGCGCCCAGGTGCTGGTCGAGCGGTACGTGGAGAAAGGCCAGGTCACCGAGCGACGCCGGTACCTGCTGCTGCCCGACATCGACCCGCTGGAGCTGGTGGATTTCGATCTCGACCAGTTGGTGACCGGCCCGTACGCGGTCCCGTTCGACGAGGTGTTGGCGCTGCTCGACCGGCTCGGTGAGGTGCTGATCGGCTCCCCGGACGCGATCGCCGAGGTGGTCGAGACGATGCGGGCCACCGCGCCGTACCCGGACGCCATGCTCGACACCGAGCTGACCGGATTCGCCGCCGCGGTGGACACGTCGGTGCTGCGTACGGTCGTGGATCGGGAGCTCGGCGCGTACGGCCGGCCCGGCAGCGAGTTCCTGGACGGCTGGGTCACGCTGCCCGGCGAGGCGCTGCCGGAGCCGTTCGCGCCGCTGTCCGCCGAGGTCGCCGGGCGGCTCGGCGTACCGCACCACCGGGACGAGCCGGCGCCGTACGCGGTACGCGCGATGCCGACCCGGCAACTGCACATCACCGCCGGCAACGCGCCCCTGGTACCCGCGCTGTCGGCGCTGCGGCTGCTGGTCACCAAGGGCGCCGGCGTGGTGAAGCTGCCGTCGCAGGCGGTACTCCCGACCGCGCTGCTGGCCACCGCGCTCTCCGTTGCCGGTGGCCGGCGGCATCCGCTGCTCACGCACCTGTCCGTCGGGTACTGGCCGGGCGGCGATCCGGGCGTGGAGGCGGCCCTGTTCGCGCCGGACGCGTTCGACCGGATCGTGGTGTGGGGCGATGTCGCCGCGGTCGCGTCGGTACGCCAGCGCGCTCCGTTCACCCGGGTCGTCTCGTTCGACCCGCGGTACGGCGTGAGCATCCTCGACGTGTCCGGTGCGTCCGCTTCAGCGTTGGCCGACGTGGCCGCGCGGGCCGCCGCTGACGTGTGCCTGCACGACCAGAAGGCGTGCGACTCCTCCCACCTGCAGTACGTGCTCGGCTCCCGGGACGAGGTGCAGCGGTACGCCGACGCCCTGTCCGAGGCCCTCGCCACCTGGGACGCGACCGCTCCGCCGGTACCGCTGCCCGGTCAGGCCGGCCACCTGATGCGGCTGCGCCGCGGCCGGCTCGCCGGTGCCCGCTGGCGCCCGGACCCACTCGACTCTCCGGCCGGCGCCACTCCGGCGAGCACCGTGGTGGTGTCGGAAGCGGCATTCGACGTACTGGATCACCCGTTCGCCCGGTTCGCCGTGATCCGACCGGTACCGACCGTGCAGGACGCGACCGCGGCACTGTCCCGGCATGTCGCGACGGTCGGCGTGTGGCCGGAGGCGCTGCGCCTGTCGATCCGCGATCCGGCCGCGGCCCGGGGGGTCGCACACGTCGTACCGCTGGGTCGCAGCGAACACGCCCTGCCCGGTGCGCCACACGACGGGATGTTGGTGTTGTCCCAGCTGGTGGAGTGGGTCAGCGGCTGACTGGTCTGCGCTGGGGCGGTCCGTTTGTCCGGTACCCGCGCGCCCAACGCGGCACATCGCCGGGCCGCTGGCCGTACCGTGTCGATCATGGTCATCTCGCGACTCCACTTGTGACTTCTGGGGCCGCAGGTGACCATGGGTTCTACGCCGACGCACCCCGAGGTGATGCAGATGCGGGTATTCGACGCCATGAGCACCGCAGTGCTGTCCATCGGTCCGGACCACACCCTGCGGCAGGCCGCCAACCTGATGGCAGCGCGTCAGGTGGGTGCGGCAGTGGTGCTGGACCCGGATTCGTTCGGCGTCGGCATCCTTACCGAACGGGACATTCTGAACGCGATCGGGAACGGCCTCGACCCCGACAGCGAACGATCGAGCGAGCACCTCACCAAGGACCTGGTGTACGCCAGTCCTGGTTGGACGCTCGACGAGGCCGCCATTGCGATGGTGCGCGGCGGCTTCCGGCACCTCGTGGTGATGGACAACGACGAGGTCGCCGGCATGATCTCGGTACGCGACATCGTCCGGGTCTGGTCGCAGCGCACGGCCGGAGCGCAGACCGGCTGACCGCCCGTCCGCTGATCTCCCACCTCTGACTGCCGAGCGGTGACCGGCCGCGCCGGTCAGTCGACCCGCGGTGGCCCGGCTTCGATCCTCGCCGTCAACGTCTCGGCCAGTCGCTCGGCCGGAATGCCCCAGTCCGACTCGATCCACCAGGTGGCGCCCGCGTCCGCCCAGCTCTTCACCTCGGCGGCGGCCTCGTCCGGCCGGTCGGCGGGCGTGGTGCCCTCGGTGACCACGTCGAAGGGCTGGTCGGGGATGCCCTCGGCAGCCCGCCGCTCGGCGAGCAAGGCCACGCCGTCCCGGAGCATCTCCGGAGTCAGCCGGCCCTCGGTCTCGCCGGGCGGTGCCGCGTTGGGAATCCAGCCGTCGTACCGCGCCACCCGCGCCATCGACCTGGGTCGCCCGCACGCGCCGACCACCCAGGTGGTGATCCGGGGCTGCTGTACCGGCGGTGGCGGGGCGAAGAAGTCGGTGGCCGTGACCGTGTAGTGCTGACCCTGGTACGAGAAGGGCTGGCCCCGCCACAGCCCGGTCAGTACGTCGAGCCCCTCGTCGAGCAGCTCGGCGCGGGTACGCCGGCCCTGGTCCCGCTCGAACGCGGTCCATCCGGGGTGCAGGGCGCCCAGCCCGACGCTCAGGATCACCCGGCCGCCGGAGAAGTCGTCCAGCGTGGCGGTCTGCCCGGCCAGGTCCCACGGCCGCCGGCGCGGCAGCGGAGTCAGCATCGTGCCGAGCCTGATCCGCTCGGTGCGAGCCGCGGCCGCGGTCAGCAGCCCCCAGGCGTCGAGCCCCCAGACGGTCTCCGCGACGAAGATCCCGTCCCAGCCGGAGTGCTCGGCGAGGGCGGCCAGCTCGGCGGTGAGCCTGCCGCCGGTGAACGGAAGAACAATCCCGTAGCGCACCAGGCGGACGCTACCGGCCAGGTATGACGCACCGCCGCCACTTCACCGCACCACGCCGCCTGACCGCACCGCCGCCACTTCACCGCACCACGCCGCCTGACCGCACCGCCGCCACTTCACCGCACCACGCCGCCTGACCGCACCGCCGCCGGAGAGTCGGTAAGCGCGGCTGGCGGAGGCGCCGGACGGGAGACCGCGGGCGGGAGACTCAGACCGGCACCGGGCCGGTACTGCCGGCGGCGGCGTCGGGTCGGACCGCGTCCCGGATCACCCGCAGCGTCGCGACCAGATCGTCCAGTTGGGCCGCGGTGAGCCGGCCGGTGAACCAGGTGTCGATGTCGGCGAGGTGCTGCGGAAGCAGGGCGGCCACCCGCTCCAGTCCCGCCTCGGTCAGCGCCGCGAAGAAACCGCGCCGGTCGCTCCGGCAGGTCTGCCGCTCGACCAGGCCGGCCTGTTCGAGCCGGTCGACCACCCGGGTCGCCCCGCTGGTGGACAGGGCGGCCTGGGCCGCCAGATCCGTCATCCGGAGCCGGTGCTCCGGCGAGCGGGCCAGCCGCATCAGCACCTCGAACTCGACCGCGGAGATGCGGTTGGCGGCGAGCAACGGCGCCATCTTCGCGATCACACCCGCGTACGCCTCGGCGAACAGGCCCATCGCGGTGAGACGTGCGTCGTTGATGAGATCCACACCACTCACCGTACCCGCTTGGTTGACACAGGGAATATTGCGAGGAGGATAGTTGCTAGCTCAACTGAATCGCCGAGGTCGCTGGATCACAGATTTCAGCACCGCTGAACCGCTCAACCGCTGAACCGCTCAACCGCTCAACCGCTCAACCGCTCAACCGCTCAACCGCTCAACCGCTGAATACCCGAGCTTCCGTCCTTTTCAAGGAGTATCCGATGACCCAGAGCGTGCTCGCCCCCCGCAGCTGGGACGGCGTCGTCGTACCCGCCCCCGGCACCTTCCGGCTCGACACCGCACACACCCGGGTCGGGTTCGTCGCCCGGCACCTCATGGTCAGCAAGGTGCGCGGTCACTTCGCCGACTTCGACGGCACCATCACGGTGACCG
The DNA here is from genome assembly GCA_963742715.1 of uncultured Actinomycetota bacterium. Taxonomy (GTDB): domain Bacteria; phylum Actinomycetota; class Actinomycetes; order Mycobacteriales; family Micromonosporaceae; genus CAVUMR01. Next base: position 1,420,065 of record CAVUMR010000001.1, read on the forward strand.
AGAACCCGCTGGAGTCCGGCGTCACCGCCACCATCCGTACCGGCAGCATCGACACCGGCGTGGCCGACCGTGACAAGCACCTGCGTACCAACGACTTCCTCGAGGTCGAGAAGTACCCCGAGCTGAGCTTCCGCAGCCTGCGCGTGAGCAGCCACTCCGGCTCGACGTTCACCGTGGTCGGCGAGTTGACCATCAAGGACGTCACCCGCGAGGTCGAGCTGACCGTCGAACTCGAGGGCGTCGCGCAGAGCCCGTGGGGCCAGGAGGTACTTGCCTTCTCCGCGCGTACCCAGATCGACCGGGAAGCCTGGGGCATCACCTGGAACCAGGCCCTGGAGTCCGGTGGCGTGCTGGTCAGCAAGAACATCACCATCGAGATCGAGGGCGAAGCAGTCCGCGCCTGATCTCCCGGCGTACCGATGGCGGATCCGTTGCTCCGGCGCGGATCCGCCGCCGTGTGTCCGGCGCAGTGTGCCCGGTGGGGCCAGCCCTCGGCCGGCACCTCCGGCGCAACCAGCGACCCGAGCCGGTCAGTCAGCCGATCGGGACCGGGTCGCGAAGGTGAGTGCGAGCCGAACCGCCAGCCACAGCGCGCCGATCGCGAACGGGGTCACCAGCAGCAACCAGACCAGCAGTCCGGGCCATGGAGTTCCGGTCCAGCCGTGGTCGTTGCCCACCCAGCCGACGCACACCTCCCGTTGCGTACCGGACGGCGGCGCCGCGTCCTGGATCACCAGCTCGTGACTGTCCCCATTGGCCAGATACCACCCGGTGCCGTAGGACGCACCGCGATCGGCCATCCGGCCCTCGACGTTGACCGTCACGGTCTGGCCAACGCCCAGCGCGCACAACCCGGCCGGCGCGGTGGGCAACGAGATGACCACCGCGGCGAGCGCGCAGAGCACAGCCCAGGCGAATAGCCAGATGCGTTCGCGCCGGAGTCCCGGTGGGGCCGCCACCCGGGCCCCGATCCGGCGACCGGCGACGGTGGCGGCCAACAGCCCCAGCGCCCCGGCGATGAAGACCAGTACGCCGACGACCACCAGGAAAGCGGTCACCGTGCCGTACAGCCAACCAGCCCTTCCACCAGGCTGGTTGCGCCCGGTGAGGTCGGCCAGTACCGCGACGAGCGCCGCGAAGGCTCCCCATCCCAGTGCGCCGAGACTCGCGCGGCGCCAACGGTCCCAGCGCACCGCGATGGCCTCAAAAGCCGGCCGTTCCATGGATTAATCGTATGAGGACGGGCAAATAGTGCATCTCAGTGTCCGGTCAGATACTGGCAGTGCGTGCCGGCTGTATCTACGGTTGGTATCCGTACGCCTGCGTACGACCCGGGGGGAGGGCCCAATGGGGAAGCAGGTGGACGAGCGTGGGTTCAGTGCAGACGACATGCAGCGGTACCGCCGGAAGGTGCGCCGTTGCCTCGACGTCTTCGCGCTCATGCTCAATGACTTCCGATTCGACGCCGACAAGCCGCTCACCGGTCTGGAGATCGAGCTCAATCTCGTCGAGGACGACGCGTCGCCCGCCATGAAGAACGCCGAGGTGCTCGCACTGATCGCGAACCCTCGGTTCCAGACCGAGCTGGGCCAGTTCAACATCGAGATCAACGTACAACCGCGGTTGATAGCCGGCGACGGTTTCACCGTGTACGAACGGGACCTGCTCACGATCCTCAACCAGGCGGAGGAGCGCGCCCAACGGGCCGGCGCGCACATCTGCACGATCGGCATCCTGCCGACGCTGGAGCAGAAGCACGCGCAGTTGGAGAACCTGTCCGCGAACCCGCGGTACCGGCTGCTCAACGAGCGGATCGTCGCCGCCCGCGGCGAGGACCTGCGGCTGAACATCATGGGTGCCGAGCGGCTGCAGACCTCGGCCGACTCGATCGCGCCCGAGGCCGCGTGTACCAGCCTTCAGTTCCACCTGCAGGTCGCGCCCGAGACGTTCGCGCAGTACTGGAACGCGTCTCAGGCGCTGACCGGGATCCAGTGCGCGATCGGCGCGAACTCGCCGTACCTGTTCGGCAAGCACCTGTGGGCGGAGACCCGGATCGCCCTGTTCGAGCAGGCCACCGACACCAGGTCCGAAGAGCTCAAAGCCCAGGGGGTACGCGCGCGCGTCTGGTTCGGCGAGCGCTGGATCACCTCGATCTTCGACCTGTTCGAGGAGAACGTGCGGTACTTCACGCCGCTGTTGCCGATGTGCGCGGACGAGGATCCGGTGGCCGTACTGGAGTCCGGCGGGGTGCCGCAACTGGAGGAGCTGCGGCTGCACAACGGCACCGTGTACCGGTGGAACCGGCCGGTGTACGACATCATGAACGGCCGGCCACACCTGCGGGTGGAGAACCGGGTACTGCCGGCCGGCCCGACCGTGGTGGACATGCTGGCCAACGCGGCGTTCTTCTACGGCGTGGTCCGTACCCTCGCCGAGGAGGACCGTCCGATCTGGACGCAGATGACGTTCAGTGCGGCCGAGGAGAACTTCCACTCCGCCGCCCGCGACGGACTGCGGTCGCGGGTCTACTGGCCGCGGCACGGGGAGCTGCCGGTCACCGATCTGGTGCTGCGGCACCTGCTGCCCAAGGCGTACGAGGGGCTCGACCGCTGCGGGGTCGACCCGGTGAGCCGGGACCGGTTGCTCGGCATCATCGAGCAGCGCTGTACGACCCACTCGAACGGCTCCACCTGGCAGGTCGAGACGGTGGAGAAACTCTCCGACGGCCGTGGGCTGACCCGACCCGACGCGCTGGCCGAGATGACCCGTCGGTACCGCGAGCTGATGCTCACGAACGAGCCGGTGCACACCTGGCCGATCGGCTGACCAGCACCCCTGAATCGGCGGCGGGCCGCTGGTTCAGGGGTGCGGCACGGTCCAGGCGCGCTTGTCCTCGGTCAGCAGCCGCACCATTTCCGGCAGCTCGCCGGACGCGATGTGCTCGAGCGTGACCGACTCCAGGATCTGCCGTTCGCTGGCTCGCAGCGCGATCCACACGCGTTGCAGCGGCTGCGCGGCACCGGTGTAGTCGACGTCTTCGGGGCGCGCGCCGCGTACGCCCAGCAAAGGTCCGTCGACGGCCCGGATGATGTCGGCGAGTGAGATCTCGCCCGGCGGCCGGGCCAGCCAGTAACCCCCGACCGGGCCGCGCTGGCTGCGGACCAGGCCGGCCCGGCGGAGCTGGGTGAGGATGTGCTCGAGGAACTTCCCCGGGATCCGCTGGGTGGTCGCGAGGTGTTCGGCGGTCACCGGGCCACCCCCGGCGCAGGACAGTTCCGCCGCCGCGCGGAGGGCGTAGTCGACCCGGGCAGATAGCCGCATGGCGCGATTATCACCCGCGCGTCCAGCGGGGACGTCAGCTGCATGGTCCCGATAGGGCTCCGATGCGGCCCGTGACCCCTTCCCCGGTGACCCTTCCCGGTCAGCCTTCCGACTGGCGCGCCGGACCGACGATCTTGTCCACCAGGCCGTACTCCTGCGCGGCGGAGGCATCTAGCAGCCGCCCGTCGGTGAGGTCGCGTTCCACCTCGGCGCGCGGCCGACCGGTCGCCGCGGCGAGCCGGACGATCAGGTCGTCCAGCATGCGCAGGTGCCGGCCGGCGGCGTCCACGACCTCATCGGCGGTACCGGCCGCCTCAGCCAGTCGCGGCTCGGCCAGCCGGAACCGCGCGTGCGGGTACGCCGAGCGCTGCGGTGCCGCGGCGTACACGCCCAGTGCCGCTCCGACCACCTCGCCGGTGGCCACCGCCTCCACCGGTACCCGCATCACGTCCAGGGTGTCGATCAAGGTGAACGCGGCGCCCAGGTCACCGCCGGGACTGGACAGGTGCAGTCGTACCGGCTTGAGCTCGAGCGCGTCGAGGGTCAGCAGCGCGGCCGACACCCGGGAGGCCAACTCCCCCGACAGTGGGCCGGACAGCAGCACGATGCGCTGGTCGAACAGCCGCTGCTCGAGCCACGGCTCCAGCGCTCCGGCACCCGGCTCCGGGAGTCCCGGGCGGTCCGGCGGTCCCGGCCGGTCCGGCGGTCCGGGCCGGCGACCCGGCTGCCGCCACGGCGTCCACTCGGGCGGGCCGACCGAGCTGCCGACCGGCCGACCTGGTGCCACTCCGCTGCCCATCCGCCTCAGTCCTCTCCTGACTCGCGCAGCCGCAACTCGAGTCGATGCCCGACCGCGGCCGCGTACCGCTCCAAGGTGGACAGCCGGACGTCCACACCGCCGGCCTCCAGCCGCGCCACCGCCGGCTGCGAGGTGCCCATCCGGGCCGCCACGTCGGTCTGGGACAGTCCGGCCGCGTGCCGGTGGGCCACCAGGTCGGCGACCACGTCCCGACGGCGCATCGCCATCTCCCGGAATCCCGGAAGCAGCGGCAGGTTGTCCGGGCTGGCCGGACCGTCCGGGCTGGCCGGACCGTCCGGGCTGGCCGGACCGTCCGGGCTGGCCGGACCGGCTGGACCGGCCGGGCTGTCGTCGCCGCGAGGGCCGTCCGCCCGGCCCGCCTCGTCGTCCATATCAGAAACGATATCGCGTACTCGCGTGACCGGAGATCCGTCCGGAAATCTGCCCGGAAATCTGTCCCTGCGACGTCCGCATTGGCATGAAACCGGGATGACTTGGGAACCTCTTCCCACTGCAATGGGTCTGCGTGCTCTGTACGCTTTGCAATCACGCAGTATCGTGCTCGATCGGGTAAAAACGGACGTTTTATACGCCGTCGGTGTACGGGGATGAGGTGTGATGTCCTTCTTCGATGTCAACCCGGACGCGGTTGCCAGCGCCGGCCGCAGCACGTCGGCCACCGCGTCGTCCTGGGAGTCCTGGGCCAACAAGTCGGAGAACCTGCTCCGCAACGCCGCGAGCGACGCCCACGACAGCACCTTCTCGGCCGCGCTCGAGGGTTACCTCTCGCAGCTGAACCCGACCATGCACAGCGTCGGCAAGGAAGTCGACGCGGTCGGCACCAACACCGTCTCGGCCGCGCACACGGTCACCAACAGCGACACCGAGGCGTCCCACCAGCTCAGCCAGCACGGCCGGCACCTCGATCACGAAGCTTCGACGCTACGGCGTCCGATCAATCCTTGATCAGCTCGACCACTGGTCAGCTCTGGCGGACAAGGAGCGAGCATGGCAGGCAGCGGCGGAATGCAGCCGTTCGACATACACCCGGCGAATCCGGGTGAGCTATCCCAGCAGAGTGCCCAACTGGCCACCCAGGCATCCGAGGCGATCGACGAGAGTCGACTGTCGCTGATGGCGTTCATGCCCGCGGTGTCCAACTGGGACGGGATCGCCGCACCGGAGTTGCGGGCCGCCCCGAAGCCGATCCGGCAGCGGGCGTACGCGGTGAGCAACGCGCTGTCCTGGGCGTCCACCGCGCTCGACTACTGGGCCGCGCAGATCACCGCGTTCAACGGTGAGGTCCAACAGATCCTGTTGAACCTGGCCAGCGCCAACACCCGGATCCTCAGCGCGACCCTGCCCAACGGCAAGCCGGTACCGCTGTCCACCTCGCTCGAAGCGATGCAGGCGGTGGAGGCCGAGGCCAAGAAGCTGTGGCACAAGGCGTACGACCAGTACATCGTCGGCGGTGGACGCACCGCGGCCGGGATGCTCGACGCCGGGCCGACACCGGCCAACGTCGCCGCGGCCGCCTCGGTCGGGTTGGTACCGCCGGGCCAGCCGTGGAACCCGCTGTCCCAGATGTGGAAGGCGTTCAAGGGCAACGCGATCCCGCCGGGTGGCCTCGGCAACTGGCCGTGGGCGTTGGGACGGGGCGCGGCCGCGGTCGGCTTCGGCGCTTCCGCCCTGCAGTACCGGTACGGCTACCCCTGGGCCGAGGGCGGGGCCGCCAGGAGGGTGTTCGGCTCCGGACCGCGAATCGGCCCGCGCGCCTGGGACCTGATCGGCCGCGCGGCCAAGGGCGCCAAGATCGGCGGTACGGCGGCCGGCTTCCTCGGGTCGCTGAACAAGCGGCTCCACGAGGGAGAGAGTCCGGGTGGCGCCGCTGCCGGCGCCGCGGCCGAAACCACCACGATCACCGGGTGCGCCGTGACAGGTGGTCGGCTCGGTGCGATGGAGCCGATCCCGCACCCCCTCGCGAAGGCGGGCGGCGCGCTGGCCGGCGGGATCGTCGGCGGCGTGGCCTGCTCCCCGGTCGGGGACGCGGTCGGCGACGTGACGAGCAAGGGCGTGGACGCGCTCAAGGACGAGGGCGAGAGCATCCTCGACGGCTTCAAGCATCTCGGCACGCCACGGTTCTGATTCATCGGTATCGGGCGGCCGGTGTGGGTAATCACCTCACGCCAGGCAAGGACATACAACTCAATGCTATTTGATCATCACTCCGGGAGAAAACCGGGGAACTCAACCATTAATTCCACGGGATCTCATCGGGAGGGGTAGAAGCACTCAGTTACGGGCAATATCGTCACTTGCTCGCGGACGGTACTCTACCGACAAGCGACGTGGTGCCGGGTTAGTGCTGGTACCCACGCCGCAGACGGGCCCGAGCTAGTGAGGAGCAGAGCTTCGTCGGTGCCGGATCGGGCCACCGTCGCAGCAGCGACCACACCACGTACGGGAGGCAACAGTGGCCGGCAACTACGTCAATCTGAACGACGCGGGTGTCCTCACCCAGTCCGGACAGGGCTATGAGGCCAACTCCGAAGATCAGTTCGGCGAGTCGCGTAACTTCCTCGGGCGCATGGACGCGTCGAAGCAGGGCCTCAAGGGCTCGGCGGGCAACACGTTCACCGGCGTATCGGACATGTCCGGCGGCAACCTGACCCAGCTGGCGAACCTCATCGCCGAGCAGGCGGTACGCGCGGTCCGCACCGAGAACACCCTGCTCACCGCAGACGACGACTCGACCTCCGCCCAGCAGACCAGCGTCGCGGGCATGGAATCGCACGCTTCGGTCCTGTCCCGCGGCATCAACGCCTGAGAATCTGAGGGAGGCATTCCAGAATGAGCAACTACCAGCTCCGTGCCGACTTCGGCACTCTCGACCAGCTGTCCGCTGACCAGGGCTCGCACGCTGGCAACATCGACGGCCTGCGGTCCACGCTCCGTTCCCACGTGTCGAAGGCGCTCGCGAACTTCGACGGTGGTATGGGTACCGAGGAGCACCAGTCCTGCATGCGCAAGGCTGACGAGCTGATCGACGAGTACATCAACAACATGCGCCAGTTCCAGCGCACCACCGGCAACGTGCACGACACGTTCCTCACCGGTGGCCAGCGGGCGCAGACCATCCTCGGCTCGGGCGCCTGAGTCGTACGTACTGCCGGCCGCGGCCGGCGGCAGTGGACACAGCGGCGGGTGGAAGCTTCGGCTTCCACCCGCCGTCGCGTTTGTCGGTCTCCCAGCCCGCGCCCGCTTGGGGCCGGCCCGCGCCGGCGCGAAGCCACGGCCCGCGCACGGAGCTGGCCTGCGCCCCTTGGCGCGAACAGAACTGGGCGGCCCCGCGGGGCCGCCCAGTCAGCTATCCAGCTCTGTACTACCAGCTGCCCCCGCCGCCACCACCGCCACCGCCGCCGGCGGTGAGGGGCCGGCTCAGCACCGATCCGTTGCTCTCGAAGATCGAGCCCTGCCCGTCCAGCAGGGTGGTGGAGTCCGCGTCGGCGTTCGCCACCGTGTTCGACGCGGACGTCGTGTTCGTACCGAGCGCCTCGACCTGCTGCGCGACGCTCTGGAACTTCGGGTTCCAGATCGACAGGTACGACTCGACCGCGGAGGTGACCGTGGACTCCTGTACCTCGGTCGCGGCGGTACGCAGCGCGGTGTCCGCCTGGCCACCCCAGGCCTGCCAGCCACCGGACGTGGCGGCCGTGTTGTTGCCCGCGGTCGCGACGACATCCGGGTTGACGTCGTAGTACGTCATCGGGACTCCTCCGAGGATCTAGGCACCACTACCGGCTCACCAGCCGGGTGACGACGAGGTCGGGGTGGGTGGGGTCGGGCTCGGCTTGCCGATCTTCCCGGTGAACGGATCGCCCACCTCGGGGTGCCGGCCGGCGAACCAGGAGCGGCAGCTGGCCGGGATCCGGCCGCCGCTGGCGAAGCGGTACTTGCGGGAGACCGCCTGCCACGGGCTGAACACGTCGACGCCGGGTACCGGACCGACGACCCCGTCGACGGTGGCGGTGGCCGGCGAGCTGGGCGGCGTGGGTTTGCTACCGGAGGCACGCTCGAAGGTCAGGTCGAACACCTGCAGGGTGCCCGGGGTGAACGGCTCGTACGTCGGGAACCGGTAGTCGGTCACGCCGTACATGTCGGTGCACATCGTGGCGGTGAACCCGCTGGCACTGGCGGTCAGCGCCTCCAGCCGGAACCCGTAGGTACCGCGGGAAGCCGCCAGCCCGTCCGGCGCCTGGTCCTTCACCGCCTCGGCGTACAGCTCGCGCTTGGTGGCTTCCTTGAAGCCCGGGTACCCGGCACCGTCGACGCCGACCACCGCCTGCGCGGACTCGGTCCACGCGCGGGCGGCACGAGCCTGCGCCGAGGTGAGATCCACACCGGTCGCCGCGTCCCACTGGAAGGCGACCAGGTCGTCCGGACCGGTCGGGGTCGGCACGGCCGACTTCGCCGGCGCCGGCGGCTTCTCGTCCGACGTACACCCGGCTCCGGCGACCAGCACCGCGACCAGGCCGAACGCCGCCGCCAGCCGGACCGGCCCCCGGCCGCGGGACCGTACGACGGACCGACCCGGGCGGACGAGCCGCCGGGCCGGACCGGGTACGTGCGATCGGGTCATCAGAACCACGTCAGTGGATGTTGCCCTGCAGGATCCGGCGGTAGTACTCGTCCGGGTCGCTGTAGTAGTCGTGCGCGATCACGTTGTTGTCCGTGTCGCCGAGCTGCCGGTCGAAGGTGGCCGGGTTGTAGCCGCTGTGGTCGGCGGCGTCGGTCAGCGCCCCGATCGCGTGCGACATGTTCTCCCCGTTCGCGCCGGCCACCTCGTTCACCGGGCGCAGGTGCAGCTGGCCGTCCGCGCCGCGCTCGGTCAGGGACGGGTCCAGCGACGCCACGTCGATCCTGCCGTCGTGTACCAGCGCGGCCACCTGGCCGTACGACGTGTTGAGCTGCAGGTTGTCCAGGCCGTAGTCACCGGGCGCGCCCACGGTCTGGGCCTGCAGCTGGACCTGCTCGGCGGTCCAGCCGTTCGTGGTCGTATCGGAGAACACGTTGATCATCGTGGTGACCGGGATGCCACCGGGGCCGGCCAGGCCGATCGGCGCGGTGAGGATGTCCTTGGCGACCGCGAATCCGGTGCGCTTCTCGATCAGCGCCTGCTGTGCCGCCACCTCGGCGTTGTGGGTGCGGTCGAGCGCGCCGTTGTTGAGCCCGACCTCGAGGTACGCGTCCACCCGGGCGGCCGAGTTGGCCAGCTCGACCTGGTCCACGCCGCTCGCGCGGGCCGCGTGCTCGCCCATCACCTGCTCGTACACGCCGACCGAACCGGCCAGTCCCTGCGCGGCCTGCGGGTCGGTACCGACCAGGGTGAAGATCCGGATCCGGTCACCCTCGCTGATGATGACCTTGCCGTTCTGCAGCCCGGTGTCACCGGACGGGTCCGCGCCGAACCGGTCGAGGTAACCGGCCGTGGTCTCGCCCAGTGCCTGCGCCAGGTACGGATTGCGCACCCCGAACGAGTCGCTGTTCTCCCGGTAGTCGTTGCCGGGCCCGTCCATGAGCCGGTTGAAGTTGCCGAGCGTGGTGAAGTTGCCGTCGTGGTGCTCGTACGCGTCGGACACGTTGGCGAACAGTCCGGCCGCGGCGCGGTCGGCGAGCGCGACCTGGCTCGGGTCGCCGGAACCGCGGGCGTCGCCGATCCAGTCGTACAGGTGACTGGCGGTACGACCGTCGTCGTTCCACTCGTAGTCCATGATCGCCAGCGTCGGGTCGTAGATCCCCGGGTTGCCGGTGTTGGTCAGCACGTCCGCGTTGGCGTCGTGGTTGCGGGTGGACGCGCCGAGGATCTGCGACATCATGCTGTCCATGTCGTCGTGGTCCCGGAGCATTCCGTCGGCCATGAACGCGCCGTAGCCGCGCTGGTTGGGGCCGAGGTCGCCACCGTCGTCGACGGACTGGGCGACGCTCGCGATCTCGCCCATCTGGTAGGTCAGGTCGCGGGAGAACTCCTGGCCGCCCTGCACGTTGCCGGACGTGTGACCGAGCATGTCCGCCATGGCGACCCAGTCGTCTTCGCGGTTCAGCTTCCAGCCGGTCATCACAATGCCGATCTGGGCATTGACGTCCATGTCCAGCGGGTCCTGGGTGACCAGGTCACGCACCGTCTGCGGCAGCTGGTTGAAGCCGCCGCCGAGCTTCTCGTTGGACAGCGCGAGCATGCCGCCGCCGAGCGCGGCGAGCATCCAGCTCTGGTCCGCGGCGGAGAAGCCCGGGGCCTCGGCGTGTACGACGTCCGGCCCGATCGGGATCGCCTGCCCGGTGGACGGGTTCACGTAGTACCGGGTGGTCGGGTAGTCCCACTCGAAGTCGTTCTTCCGGACATACCCCGGTACCTGGAAGATCTGGCTGCCCATGCCGGCGTAGAAGGTGGCGAGGTAGGCCAGGTCGCCCTCGCTGGTCGGGCCGTTCCCGCCGCTGCCCACCAGGTCGTTGACGATGCCGCGCAGGTTCTCCAGCACCCGCCGCGCCTCTTCCGGCGACAGCTTGCCGTCCATCGCGTCCTTGAGCAGCTGGACGTCGTGGTTGGCCTGGTCGACCATCGCGCTGTGCTGCCACGCCGCCGGCAGGATGGTGAACGCTCCGGGGCTGGACGGGATCGCGCCGACCGCGCGGGCCTTGGCCAGGTTCTCCGCGGTGGGGCCCTTGTCGAACATCGCGGCGGCGTCGGCCGAGCCGGTGACGATGTAGGTGTTGTACGCGGTCTGCCAGTCGGACCGGGCCTTCGCCTCGGCGGTCTGCCGGGCCGAGTTGATCTGGCTGGCGGTGGGCTTCTCGCCGTCGGTGCCCTCGGCGCCGTAGTCGTTGGCCGCCTGGCTGGCCAGGCTCGACACGATGTTGTCGACCACCCGGTTGAACTCGGTGATCTCGTTGGCCCAGAAGTTCAGGGGTACCGCGGCCCACGCCAGCGCCGACGAGGCGTCCTCGGCGCTGCGGCGAACCGGCTCGGGCGCGGCCCGCAACTCCGGTGCCGCCATGCCGTCCCAGTTGGTGGCCGCTGGATCGAACGCCTGCTGGGTGACCGCTTGCTGGTCGATCGCCTTGTTGGCGAGGTCGCCGAGCGTCGATGCCTGACCCCGGATCGCCTCAGGCGAAGCGGGATGCTTGTCGAAAGGCGCGAGGCTGCTCATCTTTCACCCCGGAGTGTCGCCATGGACCGCGATGCCGTTTTCGCCGGCCCGACTGGGTTCTGACGGTAACGTTCACGCGCAACCTGGACAAACCCTACGAGGCACATCCGGGATGAACCCGGGACCCGCATGGGGTACGAACCGTCCGGCGACTGTGGTGACGCCCATTGCCGGGACGTTCGGTGACGTCGCAGGTGCGCGCTGAAAGCCCTGGTCACGCCCGGATCTCCCCGTCCGGGGCGTACGCCACCTGGACCTGCGTCGCGCCGCCGCCGCGCCCGGCGTACAGCGCCCGCCCGACCGGCAGCCGCTGGGACGCGACCCCGTTGACCAGCCGGCCCTCCATCCGGTCCCCGGAGAACAGGAAGCCGGGGGTACTCACGTCGTTGAGGCGCTGCAGCAACGGCTCGAACAGCGCCCGGGAGATGCCGCCGGTACGACGGGACAGCACCACGTGCAGGCCGATGTCGCGCGCCTGCGGGATGTAGTCCACCAGCGGCAGCAGCGGGTTGCCGGACGCGGTCGCGACCAGGTCGTAGTCGTCCACCACGAACAGCACGTCCAGCCCCTGCCACCAGCTCCGGTTGCGCAGTTGCGCGGAGGTGACCCCCGGACCCGGCAGCCGCTTGGCCAGCGAGCCGGCGATCTCCTCGGCTACCGCGCCGGTCTGCTGCTGGGTGGTGCAGTACGCCAGCAGGTACTCCGGCGGTACCAGATCGAGCAGGCTGCGGCGGTAGTCGACCACCACGATGCCGAGCTCCTCGGGCGTACGCGACGCCATGTGCCCGCGCAGGATCACGCGCAGCAGGTTCGACTTGCCGGTCTCGCCGTCGCCGTACACGAGCAGGTGCGGGTCGGAGCCGGCCAGGTCCACCCCGACCGGTCCGAGGTCGCGCTCGGAGATGCCGACCGGTACCCCGGTGTCGCCCGGCTCCACCGGTGGCAGGTCGCGCCACGGGAACAGCGACGGGAGCACCTGTACCACCGGTACGGCACCGCGCGGCCAGCGCTCGCCGACCACCCGGATCAGGTCCTTCATCGCGTCGGACAGATCGTCGACGGTGTCCCCGCCGTCGATGCGCGGCAGCGCGATGTGCGCCAGCAGGTCGCCTTCGACCACGGCCCGACCAGGGGTCTCCTTCGACACCTGCTCCATCACCTTGCGGTCGAACGCGGTGTCGAACGGGTCGTTGAGGCGCAGGTCGATCCGGCCGCCGAAGGCGGCCTGCATGCGCATCCGTACCTGCATGGTCTGGCTGACCGTGAGCACCACGTGTACGCCGTAGTTCAGGCCGCGCGCGGCGATCTCCCCGACCGCCGTCTCCAGCAGCTCGAACTCCTCGCGGAAGCTGCCCCAGCCGTCCACCACCAGGAACAGGTCACCGGGTACGTCCTGAGGCACCTTGCCGGCGGCGCGGGCCACCCGCAGCGCGGCCGCGGAGTCCAACCCGTGCCGGCGGAACAGGTCCTCCCGCGCCTCCAGTGCGGTCTGCACCTCACCGATGGTGCGGCGGATCCGCTCGCTGTCGATCCGGCTCGCCACCGCGGCCACGTGCGGCAGGTCCTCCAGCGGGGCGAGCCCGCCGCCGCCGTAGTCGATGCAGTAGCAGGCCACGTCGCCCGGGGCGTACCGCAGCGCCAGCGAGGTGACCAGGGTGCGGACCAGCGTGCTCTTGCCGGCCTGGGGTGCCCCGGCGATGACCAGGTTGCCGCCGCCGCCGGTGAAGTCCCACTCCAGCGGGAACTGGCGTTGCCGGGCCGGGTCGTCCACCAGCCCGAGTACCGCCGACATCGAGCCGGCCGGGGCACGGGCGGCCGGATCCTGGATCCGGTCCAGCGGCAGTACCGGGGTCAGCGGCTCGAGCCAGACCGGTCGTACCGCCTCGACCCCGCCGGCGGCGAGCTGCGCCACCGCCACGTCGAGCACGGTCAGCTCACCGCCGATGGCCGGCGCGTCGGTGCCGTCCCGGCGCGCCTCGGCGGCCGCCGCCTTACCGGCGAGCCAGGCGCCCAGGCCGTTGATCGACAGGTACGGCACGACCGGTACGAGCGTCTTCGGCGCGTCGTCCGGCGGCACGTACGGCGCGGATACGAGCGCCGCCTTGAACCGCTCGAACACGGTGGTGTCGACCTTGAGGTACCCGGAGCCGGGCTCGGGCGGCAGGTGGTACGCGTCCGGTACGCCGATCGCCTCGCGGCTCTCCGCCTCGGAGAAGGTACGCAGGCTGATCCGGTACGACAGGTGCGACTCCAGGCCGCGGATCTTGCCCATCTCCAGCCGCTGGGTGGCGAGCAGCAGATGTACCCCGATCGACCGGCCGATCCGGCCGACGGCGACGAACAGTTCGGCGAAGTCCGGCTTGGCGGTCAGCAGTTCGGAGAACTCGTCCACGATCACGATCAGTTCGGGCAGCGGCTCCAGTGGCTGCCCGGCGTCGCGCAGCTGCTGGTACGCGGTCACGTTCGGCAGGTTGCCGGCCTGCTTGAGCACCTCCTGGCGGCGCAGCATCTCGCCGAACAGCGCGTCCCGCATCCGGTCGACCAGGGTCAGGTCGTCCTGCAGGTTGGTGATCATCCCGGCCAGGTGCGGCAGCGGCTTCATGCCGGCGAACGTGGCGCCACCCTTGAAGTCGACCAGCAGCAGCGCGAGCCGCTCCGGCGAGTGGTTGATCACGATCGAGGCGACGAGCGTACGCAGCATCTCCGACTTGCCCGAGCCGGTGGCACCGACGATCAGCCCGTGCGGGCCCATCCCGCCGTGCGCGGACTCCTTGAGGTCGAGCAGCACCGGCCGGCCGTCCGAGCCGATGCCGATCGGTACCCGCAGGAACTCCCGCAGCGGGCGGGGCACCCAGGTACGGCTCGGGTCGAGCTTCGCCACGTCCGGGACCTCGAGGATCTCGTTCAGCGCGATCGTCTCGGTGAGCGTGTCGACGTTCTCCTCGGCAACCAGCCGCAGCGGCGCGCACTGGCGGGCCAGCGTCGGCAGCAGGCCGGGGTTGACCCGGTCGATGCCCAGCGTCCAGCCGGTGGACTCCACCGCCGCGTAGCCCTCCGGGCCCACCCACACCCGCTCGTCGACCGACTCCGGCTCCTCCCGCCGGCTGCCCAGCAGCAGGACCACGTGGATGCCCAGATCGGCCAGCGCGGCCGCCCGGTCGGGCGATTCCAGCCCGTACGCGCTGGTCAGGTTCTCGCCGTCGATGATCACGACCAGGTGCCGCTGGGCCACCGAGCGCTGGCCACGGCGACGCTGCAGCGCGTCCAGCCGGGACTCCAGCTCGGGCGCGAGGATCTCCATCATCGCGGGCACGCTCGCCGAGATCAGTCGTACCGGGATCTCCCCGTCGACCGCGGTGCGGTCCTGTACGTGCGGCAGCCACTTCGCCCACTCCCAGTCCGCGGCGTGCTGCTCGGCGCGTACCACGGCCAGCCGGACGTCCTCCGGGGAGTGGAACGCGACGAGCTGGGTGACCAGGGCGCGGGCCAGGGCCCGGCCGGCAGCCCGGTCGCCGATCACGGACAGCACCGACAGGTTCCGCAGGTTCAGGCAGACCGGCTGGTCGTGCAGGGTGGCGTACCGGGCGCGCAACTGCCGGGCGGCCTCCCGGCAGACCGGATCCGCCTCGTTCAGCGGGCTCTCGTCGCCGGCCATGGTCAACTGGGTGGCGATCGGCTGGTCGCCGACGCCGGCGCGCAGCAGCAGGAAGTCCGAGTCGCCGATCCGGCGCTCCCAGCGGCGGGCGTTCAGCCGCGCGATGTCGACCAGCCGGGCCGGCTCCGGGTGCCGCCACGCGGCGTTCGCCTTCTGCTGCGCGATGGTCCGCCGCAGCCGCCGGCGCAGCTCCTCGACATAGTCCAGGTACCGCTCCCGGCCCTCCCGGGTCTGCCGGCGGGTACCGGTGCGCTGTCCGATCAGCATCACCGCACCGAGCGCGACCGAGGCCACCAGGAACAGCAACCCGGCGATCGCGTACAACGGCCGGCCCGGGTTGGTGATCGCCACCATGAGCGAGCCGGCGCCGCTGACGACCGGCATGATGATCATCGACATGCTCATCGCCGCCGGTGGGGCCTGCTGCTGCTTGGGCGGCTCGGCGATCATGATCTCGTCGCCCGGGACCACCGGGGGCGCGATCCGCGCCGGCCGCTTGACGAGCGTCGTACCCACTGCCGTCACCGCCGTATCCGCGTACTGCTGCCCGGGCGCGCAGCCCGGAGGACATCGACGGTTATGCTCCCGCATCGACCGTGCACGTGCACAAGTGCGCCCGGTCAGCTAGAAATCTGGGTGAGCGGGAAATAGACCGCCGTCTGTGAGAAACGTAGAAAGTCTGAGAACGCCACGCCAACTCCAGGGGGTGGCCGGGTGCCTACCGCGTACAGCCGGGTGACCGTCGTGAACGGCACTCGCCGGGTGGACCTCGCCCTCCCGAGCTCGCTTCCGCTCGCCGACGTCCTACCGCAACTGCTCGGTTACTGCGACCCGGCCGAGCGGCCGACCCGGCCGCAGGCCTGGAGCCTGGGCCGGGTGGGTGGACCCACGCTGAGCTCCACCCAGAGCCTGTCCGACGCGGGTGTACTCGACGGCGACGTGCTGGAGCTGCGCAGCCGGGACGTGGCGACCCAGCCCGCGTACGTGGAGGACGTGCGGGACGCGGTCGAGGACGCGGTCGACGAGTCCGGCGGGCTGTGGCGCAGCCGTACCACGGTCAAGTTCGCGCTGATCATCGGCGCGATCGGGCTGCTCGCCGCCACGTTCTACCCGGACACCCGGCGGCCGGAGGATGCCGCGTCGCTGGCCGCCGCCGCGCTGGTGGCCGCGCTGACCATGCTCGGCACATGGTGGGCGGTACCCCGTGGGCACCGGCTGCCGGCCGGGCTGCTGATCGCGACCGGCATGGTCTGGGGCGGCATCGGCGGCTGGCTGGTCGGCGTCTGGTCGGCCTGGGACCAGCCGGGCCGGTGGGCATCCGCGCTGGTCGGAGCGCTCGCCGTCGCGATCGCCGCGCGCATCATCACCTCGCTGGCCACCGTCCACCTGGCCACCGCGGTGGTGCTGGCGGCGGCCGCGATCGGCTTCGCGATCACCGCCGCCCAGGGCTGGGAGGTGATCTCCGCCGCCCGGGTCGAGATCGTCCTCGCGGTGCTGCTGGTCGGCTCGCTGCCGCGGGTCTCGCTGTCCGTCGGCGGCCTGGCCAGCGCCGACTACCGGGTCCGCAACTCGTCCATGATCACCACGGACAATCTTTCCGAGCGGGTACGCCGGAGCAGTTGGCTGCTCGCCGGCGGGCTGTTCGGCTCCTCCGTGGTCGGCGGGCTGACCGCGATCTGGCTGGCGTACTCCGACTCCGACTGGGACCGTTGGCTGTCCGTCCTGGCCGGTCTGGCGCTGCTGCTCCGGTCCCGGATGTACTCCCGGGTCATGCATGTCGTACCGCTGCGGCTGGCCGGCGTCATGGTGCTCGGCGCGCACGGCGTACGACTGGTCGGCGACTACCCGGGGCTGCGGCCCTGGTTCGTACTGCTGGTCGGGCTGGTCGGTACCGCCGTGGTGGCACTGAGCGCGCTGCCGCTGTCCGAGATCAGCCACGCGCGTACCCGGCGACTCCTCAACTGGACCGAGATCGGCGTGGTCGCGGTGCTGGTCGTACTCGCCGCCGGTGCGCTCGGGGTATTCCAGTGGATGATCGAGTACGAGGATCTGTCCTGATGGCCGGGGACCATGTCCGGCGACCTGGCCGGCGACCTGTCCGGCTGCATGGACGGCGACCTGACCGGCACTCATCGCCGGCACTCATGGTTGGCAACGCAGCGACGGCCGACGGCCACCGAGCCGGGAGGAGGTGACCGGTGCCCGATCCGGATGCCGAGCGTG
The DNA here is from genome assembly GCA_963742715.1 of uncultured Actinomycetota bacterium. GTDB lineage: Bacteria > Actinomycetota > Actinomycetes > Mycobacteriales > Micromonosporaceae > CAVUMR01. The sequence goes on from CAVUMR010000001.1 coordinate 1,437,268, forward strand.
CCGAGCGGGAGGCAGCCACCCGCCGGGCAGCCCAGGACGCGGCCGGCGAGCTGTCCCGCATGGGAATCGACCCGAGCGCGCTCGGGCTCGCCACGCCGACCTCACCCGGCGCGTACCCGGCCAGCGGGTCCGGCAGTAGGCCCGGGAGCGGGTCCGGTTCGGACAACGGTGGCGGTTCGGCCGGTGGGTACCGGGCGCCGGACCTACCGACCGCGCGTGGCGTGGCCCGGCCACCCGGCGCACCGGTATCCGCACCACCGGACCACGGTGCGGCCGTGGCCGGCCCGCCGGTCTCCGGGGTACCCGCGGTCTCGGCTCCGCCGTACCTGGGGCAGCCTCACCCCTTCTCAGGACCGCCCGGTCCGGGAGCGGGCGGTTACCCGCCACCCGGCGGTACCGGCCTGTCGCAGCCGTCCATCGGCGGGTTGCCGCCGACGCCGTTCCCGGGCGCCGTCCCGCCCAGTTCCGCCGACACCGGTGTACTCCCGGTTGTCTCCGGCCCGCCCAGCGGTGCCCAGCCGGGGCGGGGCACCACGTACGGCAGCGCGCTGAGCCGTTCCCTCGAGGGTTCCGCGCCAGGCGCCTCGGTACCGGCCGCGATGCCCACCGCGAGCGACCTGCTGGACCGGATCACCCGGCCGACGCGATCCCACCCGACCATGCCGTCCGGCTGGCGCCGGTTGGTGCGGTCGGCGTCGTTCGGCCTGGTCGTACCGGGTGCCGCCGAAGCACTGGAGCGGGAGCGGGTGCTGGTGGCCCGGGTACGCGCGCGGCAGCGGGAGCCCCGGATGCTGGCGTTCATCGCCGGCAAGGGCGGCGTCGGCACCACCACCACCGGTATCGGGGTGGCGCTCAGCCTGGCCGCACTGCGCGGTGACCCGACGCTGCTGATCGACGCCCGGTGCGGCGCGGCGTCACTGGGCCGGCGGGTGGCCAACCGGCCGGCCCCGAACGTGGTGGACGCGATCGGTACCGACGACCCGGCCATCGAGCGGGCCCGCCCGCTCGCCCTGCACAGCGGCCTGCACCTGCTCGACGGCACGCCGTGGCACGTGCCGGTACCGGGCGAGCGGCTGGTGCCGCTGCTGGACGAGTTGCGGGACGACTATCCGTTCACCCTGATCGACGTCGGCAACGACACCGGTACCGCGGCGGTCGGTTCGCTGTCCCGCGCCGACCAGACGATCGTGGTGACCACGGCCAGCCACGACGCGGTCGAGTCGACCAGGGTCGCGCTGGCCCGGGTACACCAGGTCGATCCGCACCGGGTCGCCAACGCGGTCATCGCGCTGGTCTGCCTGACCCGGGCGGCGCACCGGCGGGTGACCCGGCGGCTGCACAGCGACCTCGGCATCGAGACCGGCCGCATCGTGCCGGTGCCGTTCGACCCGGCGCTCGCGCACGGCGACGGCGTCGACCCGAGCCGGCTCCGGGCGGCTACCCGCGAGGCGTACCTCACCCTCGCCGCGATGGTGGCCGACCCGAACCGGAAGTACGACCGGCTGCAGGCGATCCGGCGATGACGTCGGTACCGCCGGCCGGTCCGGGACCGGGCGGCCAGTCCTCCGGCGACCTGCCGGTACCGGTCACCAGCCCCCGCGGTACCGGTCTCCCGGCCACCACCTCGCCGAACGGCGGGCGGCCGGCGGAGCAGTCCAACGGCGACCGGCCGACCACCTTTGTGGCGACCCCCAACGTCGAGAAGTACATGCTGGAGGCGGACGCGCTGCGCCGCCGGCAACTGCGGTCCGCGCTGCTGTACGGGTCCAGCCGCACCTGGCGGGACCGCCGGCGGATCTGGCCCGGTGTGGTGGTCGGCGTGATCGTGGTGGCGGTCCTGGTGGCCGCGATCGCGGTCGCCGGCGCGTTCCGCAAGCAGAAGGAGTTCAACGACAAGCAGAACCAACAGCGGCAGCCACCGGCCACCTCGACCGCTCCCGCGCAGCCGACCGGACCTCGCTCGCCGGGTCGGTAACGATCGGTCGGTAACGATCAGTAATCGATCGACCCCGATGGCGCAGGGTCGTGTCGAGGCAGGCACCCTTAGCGACATGGATCTGGGATCGGACAGCCTCGGGCGTGACTTCGAAGGCTTCACGTTCCGCGGCAGTCCGCCGGCCGCACCCCGGGACAGCGCCGCGGTGAACGGTAAGCCGGGGCTGTCCGCCGCGTCCGGCTCCGCCGCCCCGCACTATCCGACCGGTCCCGGCCCGGGTGCCACCGGTACGGCCGGGGTGCCGCACTACCCGGGCGGTACCGCCGCGCCGCAGTACCCGAGCGGTCCGGTCGCGCCGCACTACGCGAACGGCGCGGGCGGCGGATACGCCGGCGCCCCGGCCACCAACGGGATGCACTATCCGGAGTTCGGTGGCACCTCCATCGCGACCGAGCCGGCACCCACCGGCTACTCGGCGGCGCCGAGCTACCCGCCCGCGCCACCGCCGGGATACCCGGCCGCACCGGCGCCGGGCTACTCGTCCGCGCCGGCACCGACCGGGTACCCGACCGGACCGTCCGACTCCACCGGCGGCTACTCCACCGTGTCGAGCTTCCCGGACGGCATGCCCACGCTCGCCCCGCCGGAGCCGGAGAGCATGCGGCGCGGTACCGGGGGCCTGGGCACGACCACCGAACCGTCCACGGGCAGCGGCTCCGACGCGGTCAGCACGCCGATCATGGACCGGGTGCTCGGACGTACCGAGCCCGGCATGAGCCGGCCCGCCGAGGCTGTACCGACCTATCCGGCGGACGCCTTCGGCACCGACGCCGCCGGGATCGGCCGCGCCAGCATCGGCCACACCGCCGACCAGCACACCATCCGCGCCACCGACCTGGTTCAGGAGCCGAGCTTCAGGCGGCACGACACGGTCGGTACGACCCGGGCCGCGGTGGAGGCGGCCGCGGCCGATCCGGACACCGCCTGCCACCCGCTCGTCCAGGGACTGCTGATGGAGTTGCCGGGTCGCGACGATCACGCGCCGGACGGCTGGATGGACCGGTGGCTGGAGACCGCCCGGGCGGTGCTCGAGCTGCTGTACCACGCGGAGCGACGGGCCTGAGGAGCACTCTGATGTACCCCAAGATCGAGCTGCACGTACATCTGGAAGGCGCGATCCGGCCGCAGACGCTGCTGGAGATCGCCCGCCGCAACGCCGCCCCGCTACCGGTCGACTCGGTCGAGGAGCTGACCAGGCTCTACGAGTTCCGCGACTTCAAACACTTCATCCAGGTGTGGCTGCTGACCACCAACTGCCTGCGTACCGCCGAGGACTTCCGGCAGGTCGTGGTCGACTACGCGGCCGAAGCGGCGAGCCAGGGCGCGGTGTACCTGGAGGGGATCTTCTCGCCGCCCGAGCGGGTGCTGCAGGGCGTGCCGTGGGACGTGATGTACGAGGGGTACACCGACGGCATCGTCGAGGCGGCCGAGCGGTACGGCGTGACCGTGCGGCTGACCCCCGACATCTACCGCGGCGGCTGCCCGCTCGAACTGGCCGAGGAGTGCGCCCGCTGGTCCGTCCGGTACCGCGACCGCGGCATCGTCGGCATCGGGCTCGGCGGGCTGGAGACCGGCAACCCGGCCAAGCCGTACGCGAGCGCGTTCCAGATCGCCGCGGACGGCGGTCTCGGCCTCGTACCGCACGCCGGCGAGGCACACGGTCCGGAGTACATCCGGGAAGCGCTGGAGCTGGGCGCGGCCAGGATCCGGCACGGCATCCGGGCGGTCGACGATCCGGCGCTGCTGGCCCAACTGGCCGAGCGCGGGATCGTCCTGGACGTGTGCCTGACCTCGAACCTGCGCACCCGGGTGGTCGACTCGCTGGCCGAGCACCCGCTGCCGCGGCTGGTCGCGGCCGGGGTGCGGTGCACGATCAACACCGACGACCCGGCCATGTTCAACACCGACCTGGCCACCGAACACCGGCTCGCCGCCGGACTCGGCCTGGGCGGAGCCGAGGCGTACGCCGCCGGAGTCGCCGGTGCCCTCTGCGACGACGCGACCCGGGAACGCCTCCGGTCAACCGGCGCGAACGCCGACTGGAGCTGACCCCACCGCCGCGACCCGCACCCAAGATCGTGAGTTGAGACACGCCCGCGCGGTCGCCTGCGCCCGGCAGGTACCCAAATCGTGATCTTGGGGGTTGGGGTTGAGTCGCCGAAAGACGAAGTCCCTCCACGGCGAAGGTGATCCGGGAGGGACTCGTGGGGAAGAAGGGAGTTGAACCCTCACGCCCTTTCGGGCACACGGACCTGAACCGTGCGCGTCTGCCATTCCGCCACTTCCCCGCGAACACCGGGCCAGGTCATCAGCCCGCGGCAGCGCGGCAACGATAGCACGGGGGAAGTTGCCTGCGTGCGGGGCTGCCCCCTCCAGATACCATCGTGGGCACAGAAGCCGAGGAGGAGCCGGTGAGCGTTCTGCAACGCTTCGAAAAGCGTCTGGAGAGCTTGGTCGAGGGTGCATTCGCCAAGGTCTTCAAGGGTGTCGTGCACCCGGTGGAGATCGCCAGTGCGATGCAACGGGAAGCCGATGCGCACAAAGCCATCCTCGCCGGGGGCCGCACGCTCGTACCGAACCGGTACGTGATCGACCTGTCGCCGTACGACCACAGCCGGCTGGCGCCGTATGCGGCCGCGCTGGCGCAGGAGCTGGCCCAGGCCCAGGCCGAGTACATCGGCGAGCAGGGCTGGACGGTGTACGGCGACGTGCTGGTCGAGATCGAGCGCGGCGAGGGCCTGGACACCGGCATGTTCCGGGTGACCGCCGAGGTGTACACCGGGGGTCAACAACCCGAGCCGCCGTACAGCGGCGCGGGCGCGGGCGGCGACCTGGGTGGCGGCGGGATGGGCGCGGGCATGGGTGCCGGCGGCTATCAGCAGCAGTACGACCAACCTGCCCCGACCAGTGGGGCCGGTCCGTACGCGAGCGCGCCGACCCCGCCGATGGCCCCGATGGGGCCGGCGCACAACGCGCGACTGGTGTCCAGCGACGGCCGGCAGTACGCGGTGGCGATCGGGTCGACCATCATCGGCCGGGGCGACCAGGCCCAGTTGCGCCTGGCCGACGTGGGCATCTCCCGCCGGCACGCCCGGCTGGACTTCGACGGGACCAGGCTGGTGCTCACCGACCTCGGCTCCACCAACGGCACCGCGGTGAACGGTCAGCGGGTGTCCGCGGTCGCGCTGCAGCCAGGTGACGTCGTGCAGATCGGGACTACCACGATGACCTTCCGCGTGGATGGCTGATGCCTGAGGTCGTCCTCGCGGTTGCCCGCTTCGGGTTCCTCGTACTGCTCTGGGTGTTCGTCTTCGCGGTAGTCGGTGTGATCCGGCGTGACCTGTGGGCGGGTTCGAAGCAGGCCAGGCTGGTCGCTTCACCGCGCGGTATGGGCAGTGGTGCCGCTCCGGCCCGGCCGGTCAAGGCCAAGCGCACCAAGTCCGCCCGCCAACTGGTGGTGACCGAGGGCGCGCTGGCCGGTACCCGGATCACGCTGACCGAGGCACCGATCACGATCGGCCGCGCCGAGGACTCGACATTGGTACTCACCGATGACTACGCCTCGACGCGGCACGCCCGCCTGGTGCCGCGCACCGGGCAGTGGTTGCTCGAGGACCTCGGCTCGACCAACGGGACATACCTGGACCGCGCTAAGGTCACCGGACCAACACCTGTCCCCCTTGGCGTGCCGATCAGAATCGGCCGCACCGCACTCGAGCTACGGCCATGACATTGACCTTGCGATACGCGGCGCGCAGTGACCGCGGCCTGATCAGAGACGGCAACCAGGACTCCGTCTACGCCGGGCCGCGGCTGCTCGCCGTGGCCGACGGCATGGGCGGGATGGCGGCCGGCGACATCGCGAGCAACATCGTGATCGGCGCGCTCGCCCCGCTCGACGACGACGTACCGGGCGCCGACCTGGTCGACGTGCTGCGTCGGGCGGTAGCCGCGGCCAACCAGCAGCTCCGGGACGCTGTCGACGAGAATCCGCAGCTCGAGGGCATGGGCACCACGCTCACCTCGATGCTGTTCTCGGGCAGCAGGTTCGCCCTCGGGCACGTCGGCGACTCCCGCGCGTACCTGCTGCGCGACGGCGTACTGGCGCAGATCACCAAGGACGACTCGTACGTCCAGATGCTCGTCGACGAGGGCCGGATCACCCAGGAGGAGGCGAGCAGCCACCCGCAGCGGTCGCTGCTCACCCGCGCGCTGGACGGCCGCGACGTCGAGCCGGAGTTCTCGCTCCGGGACGGCGTTCCCGGCGACCGGTACATGTTGTGCAGCGACGGCCTGTCCGGTGTGGTCAGTCAGGAGACCATCGAGGACACCCTGAACGAGCTGCCCGACCCGCACCAGTGCGTCGACCGGCTGGTCCAGTTGGCGCTGCGCGGCGGCGGGCCGGACAACGTGACGGTGATCGTCGCCGACGTCACCGACCACGACATCGTCGAAGACCGGCCGGTGGTGGGCGGCGCGGCGGCACGGGACCGCGGCATGGCCACCGCCGCCGACCCGACCAGCGCGGCCGCGCGGGCGGCCGCCGCCTCGGTACGCCCGGTCGAGCCGGTCGCCGAGGTGCCGGACGAGGACGCCGAGGAGGCGCCGGGCAAGCCGCACAGGGTACGCAACAGCCTGGTGCTGCTGGTGCTGCTCGTACTGCTCGGCACCGGCGGCTGGTACGGCTGGCGCTACACCCAGTCGCAGTACTACGTCGGCGCCACCTCGGACGGCCACGTCGCGGTGTTCCGGGGCGTACCCGGTCAGCTGGTCGGACTGCGGATGTCCAGTGTGGACGTACAGAGCCCGACCGAGCTGACCGACCTGACCCGGGTGGCCCGCAACCGGGTACGCGACGGCATCCCGGCCAAGGACCGGCACGACGCCCAGCGCATCCTCACCGACCTGACCTCGGAAGACCCGGGCAACCAGAACCTGCTGCCGCCGTGCCCGCTGCCCTCGCAGTCGCAGTCGCAGTCGCCGGGCAACACCTCCACCTCGGCCTCGCCCACCCCCAGGACCACTCCCCGGGCCACCGGCAAGCCGTCGCCGCGGGCGACCGCCAGCGCCAGCGCCGGCGCGACCGGCAGCCCGACCGGTTCGGCGACGATGGCCGGCACTCCGTCTCCGAGCTCCGTCCAGGAAAGTCCCGACTGCCGCCCGGACAGGTGAGCCCGAGCTCGTGACCGCGCCAGCCCACGCCAACCCGAACACCTCGCCCGCAGCCGGGGCGCGGTCGGGCCGGCGTATGCCCACCGGTCGCAACGCGGAGCTGGCACTGCTCCTGTTCGCGCTGATCCTGGTACTGGCGCTGGCCGCCTCGATGAACGCGGCGCTGCTCGGTTCGGTCGGACTGAACGTGATCCTGCTACCGGCCCTGGTCGGCTTCGTGTTCCTGGTCGCGCACGTCGCGCTGCGCTTCCTCGCGCCGTACGCGGATCCGGCGATCCTGCCCTGCGCGGCCCTGCTCAACGGGCTCGGCGTGGTGTTCATCCGACGGATCGACCTCGGCCTGGAGGACCCCGGCAAGCGGCCGGACTATCCGGACTTCGCCGGGCTCGGCATCCAGCAGTTCATCTGGACGATCGTGGCGGTCGGCGCCTTCATCGCGCTGCTGCTGGTGGTCCGCGACCACCGGTCGCTGTCCCGGTACGCCTACACGCTCGGTCTGGCCGGCATCGTGCTGGTGGCCATCCCGGCGATCCTGCCGGCGCGGTTCAGCGAGGTGAACGGCGCCAAGCTGTGGATCAAGACCCCGATCGCTTCGGTACAGCCAGGCGAGTTCGCCAAGCTCGCGCTGTTCACGTTCTTCGCCTATTACCTGGTACGCAAGCGGGAAGTGCTGTCGCTGGCCAGCCGCCGGGTCCTCGGCATCGACTTCCCCCGCGGCCGCGACCTCGGCCCGGTCATCGCGGTGTGGGTGGCGAGCCTGCTGGTACTGGTGTTCGAGAAGGACCTCGGTACCTCGCTGATGTACTTCGGCACCTTCGTGGCGATGATGTACATCGCGACCGAGCGGACGAGCTGGCTGCTGATCGGTGTCGGACTGTTCGCCGGTGGTGCGTTCACGGCGTACTCGCTGGGTACCGTGCTCGGCCCGTTCGCCAACTTCTACCAGCGCGTACACATCTGGCTGGACCCGTTCGCCGACCCCGGCGACAGCGGCTACCAGCTCGTCCAGTCGCTGTTCGGGCTGGGTTCGGGCGGGCTGTTCGGCACCGGTCCGGGCGCCGGTGAGCCGCAGACGGTACCGCTCGCCCAGAGCGACTTCATCACCGCCGGTTTCGGCGAGGAGATCGGCCTGTTCGGGCTGATCGCGATGGTGATGGTGTACCTGCTGATCGCCGAGCGGGGGCTGCGCACCGCGCTGCTCGTCCGGGACTCGTTCGGCAAGCTGCTCGCCGGCGGGCTGGCCTTCTCGCTCGGACTGCAGGTCTTCGTGATCGTCGGCGGGGTCAGCAAGCTCGTCCCGCTGACCGGGTTGACCACCCCGTTCCTGTCCTACGGGGGTTCCTCCCTGGTGGCGAACTGGATCCTGGTGGCCCTGTTGCTGCGGATCAGTGACGGCGCACGCCGGCCGGTCGACCCGGCCGCCGGCGGGTCCGTACCGCCGCGGATCTCGACAGCGACGACCGAGGTGGTACACCTGTGAACAAACCGCTGCGCCGGGTAGCAATCGCCGTGATGGCGCTGTTCGCGCTGCTCATGCTGAACCTGAACTGGGTTCAGTTCGTCAAGAATGACGAGTACCGCAACAACCCGCTCAACCACCGCGTGGTTCTTTCTGAGTACCAGCGACAGCGGGGTTACATCTTGGTCGATCGCGACGCTGTGGCGTTGTCCAGGGACACCGGCGGCGAGTTGCGCTATCAGCGCTTCTACCCGCAAGGGCCGGTGTACGCCCAGATCACCGGGTACAAATCGCTCGTCGTGGGCAAGGCAGGTATCGAAGCGGCACAGGACTCGATCCTGTCCGGTGACGACGCCCAGCTGTTCGTCCGCCGGGTCTCCGACATGATCACCGGCCGCCAGCAGTTGGGGGGAGCCGTCGTCCTCACCGTGGACCGGCGGGCGCAGGAGACCGCGTACAACGACCTCAACCGGCTGCACGCGAAGGGCGCAGTGGTCGCGCTCAACCCGAAGACCGGCGCGATCCTGGCCATGGTGTCCACGCCGAGCTTCGACCCGAACCGGCTGGCCACCCATGACCGGGCCAAGGTCCAGCAGGCGTGGAACGGGTACCTCAACGACAAGAGCAACCCGCTGATGAACCGCGCGATCGGCGACACCTGGCCGCCCGGCTCGACGATGAAGGTCATCGTGTCCGCGGCCGCGCTCGAGCACGGCTACCAGCCGGACACGATGGTTCCGGCCGGGCCGTCGTACACCCCGCCGCAGACCACGGTGGAGATCCACAACGCCGTACCGTCGATCTGTCCGGCCTCGCGGGTGAGCCTGAAGGAAGCCCTGACGGTCTCCTGCAACACGGCGTACGCCCAGCTCGGGGTGCGGCTCGGTGCGGACGTGGTGCGGGACAAGGCGCGTGACTTCGGTTTCGAGGACAATTCGCTGGAAATCCCGATGAAGGTCGCGCCGAGCCAGACCGGCCCGATGAGCGACCCGCCGGCCGTGGCGCAGTCGGCCATCGGCCAGCGGGACGTACGCGAGACCCCGCTGCAGAACGCGCTGGTCGCGGCCGCGGTGGCCAACGGCGGCCGGGAGATGAAGCCGTACCTGATCCAGGAGATCCAGGGTCCGGACTTCGCCACCCTGCAGACCGCACACGAGGAGGAATGGCGGCAACCGATCAGCTCGGGCACCGCGTCCGCTCTGCGGGACATGATGGTGAGCGTGGTGGAGAACGGCACCGGCACCGCGGCTCGGCTCGACGGGTACGACGTCGGCGGCAAGACCGGCACCGCCGAGCACGGTGAGACAACCGGCGAACACGGCTGGTTCATGGGCTTCGCGGCGAAGAATGGTGACCCGCAGGTCGCGATCGCCGTCTTCCTGGAGGGGTACGGGCCGGACGGCAGCCACGAGGCGACGCGCATCGCCGGAGACGTGATGTGCGCAGCGATGGACGGGTGCAGACGATGAGGGAGAACACCCGATGCTGATGCCGGGCATCACGCTGGGCGGCCGGTACCGGCTGGACGAGCGGATCGCCAGCGGCGGCATGGGCGACGTGTGGCGGGCCGACGACGTCGTGCTCGGCCGTACCGTCGCGGTGAAGGTGCTGCAGCCGGCGATGCTCGCCGAGCCGGGTTTCGCGGAGCGCTTCCAGGCCGAGGCGCGGGTCATGGCCACCCTCAACCACCCCGGCGTGGTCCGGATCTACGACTACGGCGAGAACGCCGCGCCGGGCGGTGGGCAGCTCGCCTACCTGGTGATGGAGTACGTCGAGGGCGAGCCGCTGTCCCGGGTCCTCCAGCAGGCCGGCCGGCTGACCCCGAGTCGGGCGATGGACCTGGTCGCGCAGGCCGCCGACGCGCTCCAGGCGGCACACGACCACGGTGTCGTACACCGCGACGTCAAGCCCGGCAATCTGCTCGTACGCCCGCAGGGCCGGCTGGTACTGACCGACTTCGGCATCGCCCGCAGCGCCATGTCGGGTGCGCTCACCCAGGCCGGTTCGATCCTCGGTACCGCCTCGTACGTGTCGCCCGAGCAGGCGACCGGCACCAAGGTGACGTACGCCAGTGACGTGTACTCGCTGGGCGTGGTGGCCTACCAGTGCCTTGCCGGCCACCGGCCGTTCGAGGGCGACAATCCGATCGAAGTCGCGATGCGGCACATCAACGAGCCGCCGCCGGCGCTTCCGGCCGACGTACCCCCGGCGGTCCGGGAGCTGGTCGGCGTCGCGATGGCCAAGGACCCGGCGCACCGCTGGCCGACCGCGAGCGCGATGGCGACCGCGGCCCGGCGGGCCGCCCGGGGCGAGCAGGTCGCCGATCCGCGGCTGGGCTCGAACACCAGCACCCACCTGCTGGCGGCCGGCGCGACCGCGCCGACGAGCCCGGCAACCGGCGGTACCGGCCCGGTCAGCCCGGCCGGCTACTCGCCCGGGATCGCCGCCATGCGGGGCGGCGCGGCCGACCAGACCTACCAGTACGGCGGCGGCAACGGCGCTGGCGACAAGGACGGCAAGCGGTCCGGCGGACTCACCGCCGCGCTCGTGGCCGGTGCGCTGCTCGTGGTCTTCGCGCTCGGCGGTATCGGGTACGTCCTGCTGAGTTCGCATGACCGGGACCGCGGCTCGGACAACCCGTCGAAGACCAGCAGCAACAGTCCGGTGAACGCGGAGATCGTCCTGTCCGAGGCCGACTACCTGGGCAAGGACTATGCCGAGGTGGCGAAGAAGCTCACCGGGATGGGCCTGCACCCGAGCAGGCTCACGTTCCACCAGGACGGCTACAAGACCGGCCAGGTGACCAGCATCTCGCCCACCACGGTGCACAAGGGCGACAGCGTCGAGGTCGGGGTGCAGCCAGACTGGGACGAGCCGCCGACGATGCCGACGATCTCGCCGAGCAAGCCCAGTGCCTCGCCGAGCCCCAGCCCGTCCGCGTCGGTCACCACCAGCGATACCCCGACGCCATCCACTTCCACCTCCACCGAGCCTGAAACCGGGACCGGGGCGGGGCGCAGACACTCGAATGAAGGACTGACACGATGACCGCGCAGGCCCGCCTCCTCGGTGGGAGGTACCAGGTCGGCGAACTGCTCGGCTATGGCGGCATGGCCGAGGTACACCGGGGGCGCGACCTGCGGCTCGGTCGCGATGTCGCGATCAAGATGCTGCGTACCGACCTCGCCCGCGACGCCACGTTCCAGGCCCGGTTCCGGCGCGAGGCGCAGAACGCGGCCTCGCTCAACCACCCGGCGATCGTGGCCGTGTACGACACCGGCGAGGAGCGCGGGGCGGACGGCGAGAGCCTGCCGTACATCGTGATGGAGTTCGTGAACGGTCGCACCCTCAAGGAGGTGCTGGCGGCCGAGGGGCGGTTCATGCCCCGGCGGGCCACCGAGATCGCCGCCGACATCTGCGGCGCGCTCGAGTTCAGCCACCGGCACGGCATCATCCACCGGGACATCAAGCCCGGCAATGTGATGCTCACGCCGGCCGGTCAGGTCAAGGTCATGGACTTCGGCATCGCCCGCGCGGTCGCCAGTACGACCGCCACCATGACCCAGACCAGCGCGGTCATCGGCACCGCGCAGTACCTCTCGCCGGAGCAGGCGCGCGGCGAGACGGTGGACGCGCGGAGCGACGTGTACGCCACCGGTTGTGTGGTGTACGAGTTGGTCTGCGGCGAGCCGCCGTTCACCGGGGACAACCCGGTCAGCGTGGCCTACCAGCACGTACGGGAGGACCCGCACCCGCCGAGCGAGCGCAATCCGGACGTCACGCCGGACGTGGACGCGGTGGTGCTCAAGGCTCTGTCGAAGAATCCGGCCAACCGGTACCAGTCCGCCGCCGAGATGCGTGCCGACCTGCTCCGCGCGGCCAACGGCCGGCCGGTACGCGCCACCCCGGTGCTCCCACCGGACGAGCGCACCCAGTACATCGCGCCGATGCCGGCCGGCGGTCCACCGACCGTGCCCGCGTCCCGTACCGACGAGAACCGCCGCCGCGCGGCCGCCTGGGTGCTCATCACGCTCGGGCTGCTCGCGGTGTTCGCGATCGCGGCCGTGGGCACCGGGTTGTACCTGGCCAACAGGTCGGTACCGGTGACCGTGCCGGATGTGGTGGGCCAGCCCGAGCAGGAGGCGCGCTCGATCCTGACCACCAAGCAGTTCAAGGTCGAGACCCAGCCCGGCTTCTCCACCGCGGAAGAGAAGGGCAAGGTCGTCGCGCAGAGCCCGCAGGCCAGCGACAGCGCACCGAAGGGCAGCACCGTACTGCTCACGATCGGCGCCGGCCCGAAGACGACGACCATCCCGAACCTGCGTGGGTATACCAAGCAGGGCGCGGAGGAGTCCCTCAAACAGAACAAGCTCAAGGGCAAGTTCGTCGAGGTCGACAGCGAGCTGGCCGAAGGCACGGTGGTCGGCACCGATCCGGCGGCCGGCAGCAAGGTCGCCGAAGGCGCCACCGTCACGGTGCAGCTGTCGAACGCGTCGATGATCTCGGTGCCGGACGTGATCGGAAAGACCCAGGAGGAAGCGACCTCGATGCTGGGCGACTTCGAGGTCCAGGTCGTACCGGTCACCACCGGCGATGCCGCGCCCGGCACGGTCACCGGCCAGGAGCCGGAGGCGGGCAAGCCGTGGAAGAAGGGCGACACGGTCAAGATCTTCGTCCGGCAGACCGAGCCGTCGCCGACGTCGTCGACCGTGACGGTCTCTCCCTCGCCGCCGGCGTAACCGCTCGCCGCCTCCGCACGCCGCCTCTGCCCGCCGCCTCCCGCCCACGCGAGCGGCGAGCGGCCCGGGGCTCGCGCGGGCGGCTCAGCCGAACGCGGCGAGCCGGCGCTCCTCCACCTCGGCCGCGAGTACCGGCACCCGGTCCAGCGCGATCGGGTGCCCGCAGGCCGCGAGCCAGTTGGCGAGCATCAGGTGCCCGCCCTGCGTGAGTACCGACTCGGGGTGGAACTGCACGCCTTCCAGCGGCAACTCGCGGTGGCGCATCGCCATCACCACGCCGCTGGCGGTCCGCCCGGTCACCACCAGATCGTCGGTCAGCGTGTGCCGCTCCACGGCGAGCGAGTGGTACCGGGTCGCGATGAACGGATCGGGCAGTCCGGCCAGTACCCCGCTGCCGTCGTGCTGTACCTCGCTCGTCTTGCCGTGCAGCAGCTCCGGCGCCCGTCCCACGGTCGCGCCGTACGCCACGCCGATCGCCTGGTGTCCGAGGCACACTCCGAGAATCGGTACCTGTCCGGCCAGCTGCTGCACGAGCGGGACGCAGATGCCCGCGCGCTCGGGAGTACCGGGTCCGGGCGAGAGCAGGATGCCGGCCACGTCCAGCCGGCCCGCCTCGGCGACCGTGATCTCGTCGTTGCGACGTACCACGCACTCGGCACCGAGCTGGCCGAGGTACTGGACGAGGTTGAACACGAACGAGTCGTAGTTGTCGACGACGAGGACCCGGGGGGTCATGCGGTACTCCGGTAACTGACGGGGGTCAACGGGTGGGGGCCGGTGCCGGTGTGCCGGACTCGACCTGTACGTCATCGAATGGCAGCAGTGGTTCTGCCTTGGGAAAGATCACCAGCCACAGCACCGCGACCGCGGCGGCTACCAGGATCAGGGAGCCGAGCAGCTTTCCGGGCAGGCCCAACGGCAGCTTGCGCCAGATCCAGCCGTACATCCCTATCCTCCGAGCTCGGCCGGGCGGCCGGCTGTCTTCGGCTGCTTGTGGTCCAGCGACGCGTGGATCACCAGTCGCTGGTAGTTGTCCCACTTCGGGTTGCAGGTGGTGAGGGTCAGCTGCGCGAGGGTCGGCTGCTCGCCCGGCCGTCCGGGTACCGGGGCGACCACGTCGACCTCCTGCGGCGACACGATGTCGGTGCCGTACACGCGGTAGACGTACCACTCGTCCCGGGTCTCGGCCACCACGAACGAGCCGATGTCGAGCCGGTCGAGATCCCAGAACATGCCGCGCATCCGGTGCCCGGCCACCGCGAAGTTGCCCACCGCGCCCGGCTGCGCGGTGTCCGGGTAGTGCCCGGGCCCGACATTCAGGTCGGCCGGATCGACGCCTTCCACCACCACCCACTGCAGGTTCAGCTCGGGGATGTACAGCCGGCCGACCGCGTCACCGGGCAGCGGCGGACCCGGCTGTACCTCCGAGGGCGGCCGGCCCCATTGCTGTACCAGTCGGTCGTCGAGCCTGCCCTGGGCGGCGTGTACCTGCATCGGCTTGCCGTACACCTCGTACCCGGCGAAGAGCAGCACGATCATGCCGGCCGTGATGAGCAGTTCGCCGACGCCACGGAAGAAGGTCCGGACCGCGCTGCCGCCCTCTTTGCCCTCGGCGCCGGCGCCGTCCCGGCCGGTACCGTTGCCGTTGCGTCCGCCACCGCCCTGACCAGCACTGACGCTGCCGCTCGCGGTGGCGCCGCGGCCGGCACCGGCGGTGCGACCGGCGCCGTCCCGGTCGCCCGCGGCGGTACGGGCGGGAACGCTGGCGCGGCTGGCGGTGCCGTCCCCGTTCCGGTAGCCGGGATGCCGGCTGGTCCCGGAGCGGCCCCGGCCGGTACCGAGGTACTGCGTCGGTTCGTCCACCTCGCGGCTGCGACCGGCGCCGCTCGGGCCTCCGGTCCGGCCGGAGCGCAGGACCTGGGTCTGCTCGTCGACCGAGCCCGCGGCCGGAATGATGACGGTCGCCGGCTCGTCCCCGGCCGGTCGCCGGGGGGACCGGTCGTACCCGACCGGCTGCTGGTTCCGGCCGGGCGCGTCCCCACGTACCGCCGGCAGGCCGCGCGGCTCGCCGTAGGGCGCCGCGTACGGATCCCGCGGCTCCGGATAGGCCTCCGGCTGCCGGGCGTACGGATCATGTGCCGGCTGGTACGGGTCGTGCTCGTACGGCTCCGACTGGCCGCCGTAGGCCGGTGGTACCGCCGGCAGCCCGCGCCGGTCGGGCCGGCCGTAGTCCGCCGGCTCGGTGTACCGGGGCGGCTCGGTGTACCGGGGCGGCTCGCCGTACGGGTTGCCGTACGGTCCCTCCGCGCCGTACGAGCCGCGCCCGTCGTTACGGCGGGCGGGTGGTGCCTCGTACCGCGGTGGCCGGGGCGGTGCCGGTGGGGGCTGGCGGTACCCGGGCCGGTCGGCCGGCGGGGCGCTGGCCGGAGGTGAGCTGACCGGGTAGCCACCCGAACGCGGCGGCCCGCTGACCGGGTAACCGCCGGGACCGGGAGGAGCCGAGTCGGGTCGGGGTACCCGTCGCCACGGCGTCGGCTTGCCCGGTGGTGGAGCCGCGATCCGCGGCAGGATCGCGGTCGCGTCCTCCCACGGCTCACGCTCGGGTGGCGGATTCTCCGCGGCGGAGTCGTCCGGCTTCTTCCGAGGCATCCGACTACTCCACTACTCGGGTACGCGCGCGTCCGCCAAAGCGGCGGAACCGTCGTACCCCGGCACCCTGAAGTCCTCCTCGATCGTCACCTCATACCCCAGCCCGAAATCGTGTTCGGCCTGGACGAATGCGCGCACCCCGGCCGATCGGTCGAGCGCGGCGAGCATGCCGGCCCGGTCGCCTATCGCGGCTACCGTGAACGGTGGCGAGTAAACGCGGCCATGCAGCAGCAGTGTGTTACCGACGCAGCGTACCGCGCTCGTCGAAATGACACGTACGCCCATGATCGTCATAGCCTCGGCGCCGCCGGCCCACAACGCGTTCACCACGGCCTGTACGTCCTGCTGGTGCACCACCACGTCGTCCATGGTCGCGCCGGCCGGCAGCGAACCGTCCGGACGGCGGGGCGCGTCGTCCAGCCGCACGGTGAGACCCGGCCCGCGTACGGCGGTCAGTCCGGCGCCGGCCCGCATGGCGTCGATCCGCCGCTGCTGTTCGCTGATCCGGGCATCGGAACTACCCTGTACCCGGGTGCCGTCGTCGACCTGGCGCTGCAACCGGCTGGCTTCGCGGGTGGCCCGGTCGACCTCCACCCGCCGCTGCGTGATCAGCTCGGACACCTCGACCCGACGGTCGTTGCGGAGTTGGGTGCCCTGTGCCGTTTTCGCGGTAGTAGCCAGGAGCATGCCCGCGGCGAACAGAACCAATGGCACGATGTACCACCAGGCACCTCGCCGTTCGGAGGTTCGACGTGGCAGGAACGTCCGCAGCATGCGGAGCAACGCCGGCCCTTGGCCGTTCGTTGTGCTGTCCACCACGCCCCGCTCCTTGAGCCGTCTACTCCGTTGACTACGCTAGCTTGCGAAGGCCCCCTCAGGAGATAACGTGCCAAAGTCCCGTGTACGTAAGAAGAAGGTCTATACGCCGCCGGCCGAGCTGCGCCCGGTCCAGACGGCCGCGACCAAGAGGCCCAGCCCCATGTGGGTGCCGATCCTCGCTGTCGGGCTGATCCTGATCGGCATCTGCTGGCTGGTCATCTTCTATCTCTCCCAGGGCGAGTGGCCGATCAAGGACCTGCGGTACTGGAACCTGGGTATCGGTTTCGGCGCACTGGTCGGAAGCCTGCTCGTCCTGTCCCGCTGGCGGTAGCGCCACCGCGCTGACCCCGGTGTGTCCGATCATCCGGTCGGGGCACTAACACGTCCTGGCACCTGCTGTACGCCGGCCGGCACCTACGCGGGCCGGCGTATCAGCGTCCGGGGTCCATGGCGGCGGCTCGGCCCGGTGCCAGAGCGCTCCACAACCCGCCGCGTAACAACAGAAAGTAAATTGGTTACGGCCTCTTAGTAACTACACATCTGTAGTTTTCCCCAGGCGTTATCCACACTGTGGATGGACGCCCCAGGGTTATCCACAGGTTCTGTGGACAACCGGCCGGTACCGACCCGACCGGCTTCCCGCGCCACCGGGACGCGTCCCGCGGTCGACTGGAGAATCTCCCAGCGAAGGCTCTGACCGGCGTATATACCGTCAGCAGCCGCGTACAGCGAGGTCGCTGGACAGATCGTCCGGGCACCCGGCCGGTCAGCTTCTCCCGGACTACCTATGACCGATATCCACAGCTTCTGTGGATATCGGTGATCGTCAATTCTGAACACGGAGAGTGCGGCTTTGACCTGCACGAACTCCGCTGTACCGGCCTGCGGACGAGCACGTTCCGTATTTGTGGAGTGCATTGAGGGATTTATGGAGTGCGTGGAGGGTCGCTCCGGAAGGGTCCTGGCAGGGTCAGGGACGGGATCAGTCGACCAACTCGAGGATGGTCGCGTTGGCCATCCCGCCGCCCTCGCACATCGTCTGCAGGCCGTACCGGATGCCCTCCGACCGCAGGTGATAGGCGAGCGTGATCATCAGGCGCGCGCCGGACGCACCGAGTGGATGTCCCAGCGCGATCGCGCCACCGAGCGGGTTGAGCCGGGCCGGATCCGCGCCGGTCTCGATCAGCCAGGCCAGCGGTACCGGTGCGAACGCCTCGTTCACCTCGTACGCCCCGATGTCGGCGATACCGAGGCCGGCCTTCGCGAGCACCTTGGCGGTGGCCGGGATAGGCGCGGTCAGCATGGTGACCGGATCGGCTCCGGCCAGCGCCGTGGCGTGTACCCGGACCAGCGGCCGCAGCCCCAGCCGGCGCGCGTTGTCGCTGGTGGTGACCAGCATCGCGGCGGCCCCGTCGGAGATCTGCGACGCCGACCCGGCGGTCACCACCCCGTCCGGGCGGAACGGTGTGGGCAGTTCGGCGAGCTTCGCCAGCGACGTGTCCCGGCGGATGCCTTCGTCCGCGGCGACCTCGCCGGCCTCGGTCGGCACCGGCACGATCTGCGTCTCGAACCGCCCGCTGTCCTGCGCGGCGGCCGCCTTCGTGTGGCTGGCCAGCGAGAACTCGTCCAGTTGGGTCCGGCTGAACCCCCAGCGCCGGGACACCAGCTCAGCGCCCACCCCCTGGTTGAACGGCAGCGGGCCGTCGAGCACACCGTCGCGCCCGGCGTACCGCTCGACCACGCGCTCACTGAACGGCAGGCCGACGTCGTGTCCGACCGAGGCGCCCATCGGCACCCGGGTCATCGACTCGACGCCACCGGCCACCACCAGGTCGCACTGGCCGCTCACCACGGCCGCGGCCGCGAAATGTACGGCCTGCTGGCTCGAGCCGCACTGGCGGTCGATCGTGGTGGCCGGTACCGACTCGGGCCAGCCGGCGGCCAGCACGGCGTTGCGCCCGATGTTCCACGACTGCTCGCCGACCTGGCTCACGCAGCCCCAGACCACGTCGTCGACCTCCGCGGGATCGAACCCGGTCCGCTCGACCAGCGCCCGCAGGACATGGGCGGAAAGATCCACCGGGTGTACGCCGGCGAGCCCGCCCTTCTTGCGTCCGACCGGGGTACGCACCGCTCCGACGATGACCGCGTCGCGCATTTGTTACTCCTCGGTAGCTTTTCCCACAGAGTACCTGCCGGACTGGCTGGTACGGCAGGCCCGCGACCGTCTCCGGACCACGGTCGCCGGTGCCGGTACGACTGCGGAAGACTGGGCTGGTGAGCACCGATCCGAGCCACAGTGAGGTATCCGCACCGACCCGGCAATGGCGGGTCTCCCGTGCCCTGCCGGTACTGAAGGGCGCCGGCGCGGTCATCTTCGCGCTGGTCGCGTTCGGGTACCCGGCCGACCGGGCGCAGACCGTGGTGGCCGGGGCCGGCGCGGCCGTACTGGCCGTGCTCGCGCTGCGGGACCTGGTCGCGCCGGTACGACTGGCCGCGGACGCGACCGGGCTGACCGTGGTGAGCGGGTACGCCAGCCGGCGGCACATCCCCTGGCGCGACATCGAGCGGATCCGGGTCGACGAGCGCCGCCGGCTGGGGCTGCGCTCACAGCTGCTCGAGATCGACACCGGCCAGCGGCTGTACCTGCTCAGCGGGTACGAGCTGACCGCGGCACCGGAAGACGTGGTGAACGAGTTGCGGACCATGCGCACCGGCCGCTGACCAGCGCTTCAGCCCCCTCGTCCCGACCGCCACAGGGCTGCCGCTAGCCGGTCAGGGCTGCCGTCCGGGCCAGGGTCACCAGCATCAGGATCACGAACGCACCGCCCACCACCAGCGCCTGCACCAGGCTCCGGCGCTCCCGCGGCGCGTACGCCAGCCCGAAGCCGACCACCGCGCCGGTCACCAGACCGCCCAGGTGGCCGAGGATCGAGATGTTCGGGATCAGGAACGTGAACCCGAGGTTCAGCACGATCAGCACGACGATGCCGGAGTTGTCCAACCGGAGCTTGCGGTTGACGAAGAACACCGCGGCGAACAGGCCGAAGATCGCGGTCGACGCGCCGGCCGACAGGCCTCCCGGCGAGCCGAGCACGTACACCGCGACGTTCCCACCGAGCCCCGCGACCAGGTACAGGCCGAGGAACCGCAGCGGGCCGACGGTCTGCTCCAGATAGCGGCCGAGGATCCACAACGCCCACATGTTCAGCAGCAGGTGGGTGATGCCGAAGTGGATGAACATCGCGGTGATCAGCCGGTAGTAGTCCCCGGCCGCGACCCCGTCGACCACCGGGCCGCCCGGGAAGTCGCGCAGCGCCGGGATCACCCCGCCCCACAGGTGCAGCTCGGTGACCCCGCCGCCGATCACGCTCTGACCGACCGCGGAACCGACTCCGCCATAGGCCAGGCTGAGCAGGAAGACCAGCACGTTCGCGGCGATCAGCGAGATCGTCATGTACCCCTTGACGCCGGCCTGGCTGCCGCCGAACGCGGTCCGCGCCGGGCGTACCGACTGGTTGCCCTGGCGTACACAATCGGGGCACTGGAAGCCGACGGACGCCTCGTTCATGCAGTCCGGGCAGATCGGCCGGTCGCAGCGGACACACCGGACGTACGTCTCGCGCCCCGGATGCCGATAGCACACCTGCACGGTCGGCTCCCCGACCTGCTGCTGCCAATCGCTCAACGTTCCCCCTCGGTCCGCGTCCACGCGGCGACCAGTCTGCCGGGCGTACCCCTCAAGGATGCCGCGCGCCCCGCGTCCCGTCCGTCCGCCGACGGGCGGGGTCCACCGCGGGCCCCGGCACGGTCAGAGAACGCCGCGACGCCGACGGCCTCCCGTCGGCGTCGCGGCGGCTGTACTCACCACAGGCACTCACCCAGGGCGGTCAGCCCTGGCTGCTCTCCACGTCCACCCGCTCGATGGTCACGTCTTTCACCGGCCGGTCCATCGCCCCGGTCGGCGCGGTCGCGATCGCGTCCACCACCCGCTTGGAGTCCTCGTCGGCCACCTCACCGAAGATCGTGTGCCGGCGGTTCAGGTGTGGGGTGGGGCCCACCGTGATGAAGAACTGCGACCCGTTGGTACCCGGTCCGGCGTTCGCCATGGCCAGCAGGTACGGCCGGTCGAACTGCAGGTCAGGGTGGAACTCGTCACCGAACTGGTAGCCGGGGCCACCTCGTCCGGTACCGGTCGGGTCGCCGCCCTGGAGCATGAAACCGGCGATCACGCGGTGGAAGATCGTGCCGTCGTACAGGCCGCCCTGACCGGGCTCGCCGGTCCGGGGGTCGGTCCAGTCCCGCGTCCCCTGCGCCA
Organism: uncultured Actinomycetota bacterium; assembly: GCA_963742715.1. Lineage (GTDB taxonomy): Bacteria > Actinomycetota > Actinomycetes > Mycobacteriales > Micromonosporaceae > CAVUMR01. The sequence continues at coordinate 1,458,420 of CAVUMR010000001.1, forward strand.
ACTCCACGAAGTTGCGCACGGTCTTGGGAGCGTGGTCGGGGAAAAGTTGCAGCCGGATAGGCCCGGCATTGGTGTGCAGAGTCGCGTAGAGCTGGTCGGTCACCAGATCCTCCTCGAAGAAATGTCGCCCGGAAGTCGACCAGGTTCGCCGAGACATCCTTCCATGGGGGTGTTTCGGGTGTACGTGGGTACGGGAAGGGAGAGGATGTGAAGAAGTAAGTACAGGAGGTGGGACAGTGGTACGACTGCGCAGGCGTGCGCCGCAGCAGATCGGTGATGAACTGTCCGAGGGACTCGAGCACTTCCGGTCGGCTGCGTCAATGGCCGCCGAGCGTGCGGCCGAGACACTCGGTCCACGGGTCGACTCGGCCCGTGAAGCCCTTGCACCGCGGGTCGACTCGGCCCGCGACGCGATGGCACCAGCGGTGGATCGGGCCCGAACCGCCGCGACGAGATCGTGGGAGTCGACGCTTGCGCCGCTCATCACGGCCGCGGTGGAGAACGCCCAACGCGCCACCGAAGAAACCCGGGGGCGTGCGTCCAAGGCCCAGAAGCGGGGCCGGCACGCGGGCAAGGAGGCGAAGCGGCGGGCTCGTGGAGCGTCGCTGGCTCTCCGTGGTGAAGAGCCCAAGCGCCGGTGGCCGTGGATGCTCGGTGCACTGGCGGTCGGCGCGATTGCCGGTGCCGCCGGTGCGCTGGTGAGCCGGCGCTCGACGCCGCGCTGGGAGGAGTACGACCCGGACCAGGGTTACCCCCCGTCGCGGCCCGAGAGCGCCATGAGCACCGCCCGGGAGAAGGCCGGTACCGCCATGGAGACGGCCAAGGAAAAGGCCGGAGCCGCGGTCGAGACCGCGCTGGACAAGGCCGGTACGGCCAAGCAGAAGGTCACCGACAGCATGCACCGGGACAGCGGTACGTCCGGCAGCTCGGGCACGCCGACTGGTACCCCCAGTGCGGCAGCCGACCCGGTAACCCCCGTCGAGGCCGGGACGGAGACGTCCACCACGAAGGCGACCAACCGCCGGACCCCCGGCAAGGCGCACTCGTAGCTCGGAAACGCGAGAAGGCCCGACAGGTTTCGACAAGCGACACCCTTCTATAAGCGACAAAGTGGGCCGGGAGTTGATCTCCCGGCCCACTGTCATGCGATGTGCGCTTCGCGGGCGGCAACGGCCTAGGCCGGCGGCAGGTTCTCGTCCGCGCTGGTGCGATGCGGTACCCGGGCGGCCGGGATGGTGCCCATCCGACCGGCCTGGAAGTCCTCGACCGCCTGCAGGATCTCCGCCTTCGTGTTCATCACGAACGGTCCGTACCGGGAGATCGGTTCGCGGATCGGCAACCCGCCGAGGACCAGTACGTCCCAGCCGGACGCCGCCGCGGTCGGTTGCCGGTCGGCCGCCTGAATGGCCAGTGCCTCCCCCGGCCCGAACACCGCGAGCTGCCCCTCGTCCAGCGGCCGGTTGTCGACTCCGGCGTACCCGCGACCCGACAGCACGTACACCAGCGCGTTGAAGTCCTCGGGCCAGGGCAGTTCCAGCCGGGCTCCGGCAGCCACTGTGGCGTGCAGGTACGTGATCGGGGTGTACGTCTGCCCAGGTCCCGCGTGACCGGCCAGTTCACCGGCGATCACGCGTACCAGTGCGCCACCGTCCGCGCCGGAGAGGAGCTTCACGTCCCGGGCTTCGATGTCCTGGTACCGCGGCGGGGTCCACTTCGCCGACTTCGGCAGGTTGACCCACAACTGGATGCCGTGGAACAGGCCACCGGAAACCACCAGCGACTCCGGCGGCGTCTCGATGTGCTGCAGCCCGGAACCGGCGGTCATCCACTGGGTGGCGCCGTCGGTGATCATCCCGCCGCCGCCGGTGGTGTCCTGGTGCTCGAACGCCCCGTCGATCATGTACGTGACGGTCTCGAACCCGCGGTGCGGGTGCCATGGCGTGCCCTTGGCCTCGCCCGGGGCGTACTCCACCGCGCCCATGTGGTCCAGCAGCAGGAACGGGTCGGCGAGTGACAGGTCGACGCCGGGGAACGGCCGACGGACCTCGAAGCCTTCGCCCTCCAGGTACCGGCGGGCGGTGATCACCCGACCGACCGGTCGCCAGACGATGGACTGCCGCGGCAGTGCGGGTACGCGGGGCAGGGTCAACGGGTCTGCGGTTACGGCGGGCATCGTCAGCCTCCTGGGTGTGGTACTCCCACCGCCCAACCTAGTTGACTAATCAACTATTCCCCGCGTGTCGCAGGTCAGAGCCCCAGCGCGGCGCCCACGGCCCCGGCCGAGGCCGGCACCGCGCGCCGGCGTCGCGGCGGTCCGGCACGGCGGCGCGGGGCTACAGCCAGCCGGAGCGGCGGAAGGCCCGGTACAGCGCGGAGCAGACGACCAGGATCACGATCCAGATCAGGGCGTAACCGAACCGCCAGTGCAGCTCCGGCATGTGGGTGAAGTTCATCCCGTAGATGCCGGCGATGGCGGTCGGTACCGCCGCGATGGCGGCCCAGGCGGCGATCTTGCGCATGTCGTTGTTCTGGTCGACGGTGACCTGGGCCAGCCGCGCCTGCAGGATCGAGTTGAGCAGGTCGTCGAACGAGGCCACCTGCTCCACCACCCGGGACAGGTGGTCGGCGACGTCGCGGATGTACCGGCGGATCTCCTCCGGTACCGCCGGCACCTGGCCCTCGACCAGCACCGCGAGCGGCCGCTGCAGCGGAAAGACGGCGCGCTTGAACTCCACCAACTCCCGCTTGAGCTGGTAGATGCGCTGGACATTGCCGCCGCCGGAGCGACCGAACACGCTCACTTCGAGCTCGTCGATGTCCTGCTCGACCGCGGCGGCCACGTCGAGGTAGATGTCCACGATCCGGTCGGCGACCGCGTGGAACACCGTCCACGGGCCCTGCGCGAGCAGCTCCGCCTTGGACTCCAGGTCCTGCCGTACCGGGGCCAGCCGGCACGCGTCCCCGTGCCGCACCGTGATCACGAAGTACGGACCGATGAACAGCATCACGTCGCCGGTCTCGATCACCTCGCTGGTCTCGGTCAGCTCGCCGTGCTCGACATACCGGGCCGTGCGCACCACCACGAACGTCACGTCGCCGTACCGCTCCAGCTTGGGGCGCTGGAACGCCTTCACCGCGTCTTCGACCGCGAGTTCGTGCAGGTCGAAACTCTGGGCGATGTCGGCGAACTCGTCCACGGCCGGCTCGTGCAGACCGATCCAGACGAACCGGCCGGTGCCCTCCCGGGCGGCCGCGATCGCGTCCGGGTAGTCCCAGTCGCCGGGTTGACGCACCCCGTGGACGTACAGCCCGCAGTCGACGACCGCGCTGCGGCCGGTCCGCGCCTTACCGGCCGGAGGCTTCATCACCGCGCCGTTGCGCGGCAGTACCTTCGACACCTTGGACATGGCCCGGACGGGAGCGGCGAGGGCCCGCGACAGGCCCCGTCCACTGCCCCTGGTTCCCCGGGTCGAGTCAGCCATCGTCCGCCCCCTCTCGTCGGGCACGCCGGCCCACCACGCCGGACAGGTCGGACCTGTCGAGGGGCCGCTGCAGGGTCCGGTACCCGGGGCACGCTGTCGCGGCGCGCCCGACCGGGAGTGGCCAATGGCGATGCGCCGACAGGTCGGGAAAGAACCCACGACAGGGTACGCCGCGGCTCGTCACCCGAGCTAACTCAGCGCCCGCTGATCCTGACTGTCCGCTTGCTCTATAAGCAGGACAAATATGTACGAAAGCGCCCTCTCGGGCTAAGTTCTCGAGCGAGACACCATCGCCGCTCGTACCGCCTCCGCGAGTCGCCGGACACCCTCGTCGATGTCCTCGACGCAGACCGCCGAGTACGCCAGCCGCAGTGCGTGCGTACCCCCGTCGAGCACGAAGTCGGTGCCCCTGACCACGGCGACGCCGCGAGCGGCCGCGGCGGTGAACAGCTCACCCGCGTCGACCCCCGGCAGCTCCACCCAGAGGAAGTAGCCGCCGTCCGGCCGGACGAACCGCGCCTCGGGCAGTTCCGCGGCGAGCCGGTCACCGAGTCGCTGCGCCCGCTCGGCCAGTGCCGCGCGGACCGTCTTGATCGACCGTTCGATGTCGCCGGAGGCGCAGAACTCGTACACCATCGCCTGCGCGATCAGGTTCGGCGTGATGTACGTGCTGGTCGCGGTCTTGGCCAGCCGGGCCACCAACTCGGCCGGGCCGATCAGGTAGCCGACCCGGATGCCGGGGCAGATCGTCTTGGAGAACGAGGACGCGTACACCACGTGCTCGGTGTCGTCCATCGACAGCATGGTCGGCAGCGGCTGGCCCTTGAACCGGATCTCCAGGTACGGGTCGTCCTCGAAGATCAGGAAGTCGTACCGGCGCGCGAGCTCCAGCAGGTGCTGCCGCTTGTCCAGGCTCAACGTGGCGCCGGACGGGTTCTGGAAGTTCGGGATGACGTGCGCGAACGCCGGGCGCAGCCCGGACTCGAGCAGCTCCGCCAGCTCCCGGGTGTCCAACCCGTCCGCCTCGACGGTCACCGCGTACAGCTGCGCGCCGCGGTTGCGCAGCCCGAGCAGGGTCCGGTCGTACGTCGGCTTCTCCACCACCACCGGAGTGCCCGGCTGTACCAGCGCGTCGAACAGGAACGCGTCGGCCTGCAACGAACCGTTGGTCACCATCACCTGCTCGACCGGTACGCCGTGCCGCTCGGCGATCCAGCGCCGCAACGGTAGGTGACCGACTGAGGCGCCGTACCCGATGATCGCTGCCGGATCGCTCTGGAACGCCCGTTTCGCGGCCGACTGCAGGCCGGCGATGTCCACGATGTCCAGCGACGGGGCGCCGCGCGCGAAGGAGATGGTGTCGGCAGCCATGTCCACAGCGTATGCCGGTACGGCATCGGCGGGCCGGCGGCATGCCGCCCGTTCACTGGTCGGACGGTGATCCCGGACGGTGATCCCGGACGCCGGTCAGTAGTCGTACTTGCCGTCGTCCTCGCCCATGCTCGACCCGCTCGGCTCCGGCCCGGTAGGTGAGACGCCCGCGCCGGTGACCATGATCGTCGTACCGGTCGCCTCGACCTTCGGCGACACCGCGGAGTGATCGGCGTTGCGCAGCGACACCGTCATCGTGTGCTGCCCCGGCGCCAACTTGGTGATCTCCACCTGGTCGGAGAAGCCCATCGTGTACGCCGACTCCTGGCCGTCGAACCAGATGTGCACGTGCTTGCGGCCGGTACCGGGCTCCCCGAGCGGTACCGCGGACTGCAGCTTCACCGTGAACGGCACGGTGACCGAGCCGCCGCTGCTCGGGTCGATGACCTGCAGAGTGGTACCGGCGGCGGGCGAGGCGCTCGCGTCGCCACCGCTGGAGTTCGCGGTATCGGCCGCGCAGCCGGCCAGCGCGAACGCCGCGGCCAGCGCGATGACGCCCGTCATGGTGCGCAGCCGTCCGGCCATTGTCGCCTCCGGGGATCGCTCGGTGTTTCCACTCAGTTACACGCGCCCCGGCGCCGAAAGGGTCGAGATCGTTTGAGGTCACCGCCCCGCCGGCTGGCGGCCGGCGGCACCGTCACCATCCCCGGCTGGCGGCCGGCGGCACCGTCACCATCCCCGGCTGGCGGCCGGCGGCACCGTCACCGTCCCCGGCTGGCGGCCGGCGTGCTCCCGGGTACGGTGCCGGTAAGTAACGAATGCTCATGGGAGGCACCATGTCCGAGCGCGGTCGGCCGCCGCTGCCGTACGACTTTCTGCCCGAGGTACCGGGCTTCACCGTGACCAGTCGGGACATCGCCGACGGCGAGAAGCTGCCCGATGCGCACGTCTTCAACGGGATGGGGGTCTCCGGCGAGAACCTCTCGCCGCACCTGTCCTGGTCCGGGTTCCCGACCGAGACCAAGAGCTTCGCGGTCACCTGTTACGACCCGGACGCCCCCACCGGCAGCGGATTCTGGCACTGGGTGCTGTTCGACCTGCCCGCCGACGTGACCGAGTTGCCCCGCGGCGCCGCCAGTGGCGACCTCAGCGGCCTGCCGGCCGGCGCGGTACACGCCCGCAACGACTACGGCATCCGCGAGTTCGGTGGCGCGGCACCCCCGGAGGGCGACCCGCCACACCGGTACGTGTTCGCGGTACACGCGGTGGACAGCGAGAAGCTCGGCCCGGACCCGGACACGTCACCGGCGGTGGTCGGCTTCAACCTCACGTTCCACACGCTGGCGCGCGGCCTGCTGATCCCGGTGTACGGCCACTGAGCTCCTCTTCCCTGCTCAAGATCGCCGTCCGGTGCACGGGTGCGGAGCAATCCCGCACCGAACGGCGATCTCGGCGGTCGCGGTCAGCCGATCCAGGGACTGGAAGAAGAAGGTGACGGCGCTGGCTACAGGCCCAGGTCGCGGGCGATGATCATGCGCTGCACCTCGTTGGTACCTTCGCCGATCTCGAGCACCTTGGCGTCCCGCCAGAACCGGCCGACCGGGAACTCGTTCATGAAGCCGTAGCCGCCGTGTACCTGCGTCGCGTCCCGGGCGTTCGCCACGGCCGCGTCGGAGGCGTGCAGCTTGGCGATCGCGGCCTGCCGCTTGAACGGGTCGCCGGAAACCAGCCGCATCCCGGCGTCCAGGTACGCCAGCCGGGACGTGTGCGCCCGCCGCTCCATGTCCGCGATCATGAACTGGACCGCCTGGTACTTGCCGATCGGCGAGCCGAACGCCTGCCGCTGACCGGCGTACTTGACCGACTCGTCGACGCACCCCTGGGCCAGTCCGGTGGCGAGCGCGGCGATGGCCACCCGCCCCTCGTCGAGGATGCTGAGGAACTGGGCGTACCCGCGTCCGACTTCACCGACCAGGTGGTCCAGCGGTACCCGGCAGTTGTCGAAGGACAGCTCGCGGGTGTCCGAGGCGCACCAGCCGACCTTCGAGTAGTTCTTGCCGACGGTGAATCCAGGGGTCCCGTTCGGCACCAGGATGGTGGAGATCTGCTTGCGCCCGTACTGCTCGCCGGTGACCGCGGTGACCGTCACGAACTCGGTGATGTCGGTACCGGAGTTGGTGATGAACGCCTTGCTGCCGTTGATGACCCAGTGGTCGCCGTCGGCCACCGCGCGGGTACGGGTGGCACCGGCGTCCGAACCGCCGCCCGGCTCGGTCAGCCCGAAGCCGCCCAGCGCGGCACCGCTGCACAGCTTCGGCAGCCACTGTTTGCGCTGCTCCTCGGTACCGAACCGGTAGATCGGCATGGCACCGAGCGAGACCGCCGCCTCCAGCGTGATGGCCACCGACGAGTCGACCCGGGCCAACTCCTCCAGCGCCACGCACAGGGCGAGATAGTCGCCGCCCATCCCGCCGTACTCCTCCGGGAACGGCAGCCCGAACAGCCCCATCTCGCCCATCTGGCGGACGATCTCGTACGGGAAGGCGTGCCGCTCGTAGAAGTCCCCGATGACGGGCGCGACCACCTCGCGGGCGAACTCGCGCACGGTGCTCCGCAGCGCCTCATGCTCCTCAGTGAGCTTGAAGTCCACTGTGGACACTCCCTTCTGGAGTCTTCCGGTCGGGCACCGGCACAGCCGGGGCTCGGATCAGACGGGTGTGACGCCGTGCCGGCGCCGGGAGAACGTACGGTCCTTGGTGCGCGCGACCGCGAGCCGTCGTACCAGCTCGCCACGCAGCTCGTACGGCTCGACTATCGCGTCGACCACCAGCTCGCTGGCCAGCCGCACGATGTCGATGTCGCGCTCGTACTCGGCCCGCTTCTCGGCCACGAACGTGTTCCTCGCCTCGTCGTCCGGCAACGCGGCGATCTTGTTGGCGTACACCGCGTTCACCGCGGCTTCCGCGCCCATCACCGCGATCTTCGCGGTCGGCAGCGCGATCGTGGCGTCCGGCTCGAAACCGGGACCCGCCATCGCGTACAGGCCGGCGCCGTACGCCTTGCGGATCACCACGCAGATCTTCGGTACGGTCGCCTCGGACACCGCGCTGATCATCTTCGCGCCGTGCCGGATGATGCCCTGCTTCTCCACCGCGCTGCCCACCATGAAGCCCGGTACGTCGGCCAGGAACAGCAGCGGCACGTTGAACGCGTCGCAGAGCTGGATGAACCGGGTGGCCTTGTCCGCCGAGTCGACGAACAACACCCCGCCCTTGAACATCGAGTTGTTGCCGACCACTCCGACAACCTGGCCGTCAAGCCGGCCGAACCCGACCACCAGCTCGCGCGCCCACAGCGCCTGGATCTCGAAGAACGAGCCCTCGTCGAGGATGCCCTTGACGTACCGGCGCATGTCGAACGCCTGCCGCTCGCTGGCCGGTACGAGCTTGCCCAGGTCGACGGTCGGCGCGTCGACCGCGGCGGTGGCGGGCGGCTGCTGGGTCCAGTTGGACGGGAGGTAACTCAGGTACCGCTTGACGACCTCGAGCGCCTCCTCCTCGTCCTTGCAGAGGAAGTGCCCGCAGCCGGACTCCTTGCAGTGCACCGCCGCGCCGCCCATGGCTTCCAGCGTGGTCTTCTCTCCGGTGACCATCTCGACCATCCGGTCGGAGCCGAGGTACATCGACGCGTTGCCGTCGACCATCGCGACCACGTCGCAGAACGCCGGAATGTACGCCCCGCCGGCCGCGCTCGGCCCGAACAGCGCGCAGGCCTGCGGGATCGAGCCGGACGCGCGTACCTGGTTCCAGAAGATCCGACCGGCGCCACGGCGGCCGGGGAACAACTGCACCTGGTCGGTGATCCGGGCGCCGGCGGAGTCGACCAGATAGATCATCGGAACCCCGATGGCGTACGCCTTCTCGATGATCCGGACGATCTTCTCGACCGTACGCGCGCCCCAGGAGCCGGCCTTGACCGTCGAGTCGTTGGCCATCAGGCACACCGGCCGGCCGTCGACCGTGGCGGTACCGGTGACCACGCCGTCCGCGGGCAGCCCTGGGTCTTCCCCCGCCAACCCGCCCCCACCGGCCGAGGCGTTCGCGTACATCGCGTCCTCGACGAAGCTGCCCTCGTCGACCAGCAGCGCCACCCGTTCCCGGGCGAACAGCTTGCCCTTGGCCCGGTTGGCGGCGTGGTACTTCTCCGCCCCGCCGGACTGCACCCGCTTGCGCAGCTGCTCCAGGGCCTCACTGTCCAGCGTCACTGGATCTCCCCTCGTGCGGCGTACCCATGCGCCGGTCACCTGAACGATCGTTAGGGTAGCCCAGCGACGCCCAGCGGGCCAAGTCGCACCCCCGCGCGCGGACACGCAGATGGGGACCTCCCGGACGGAAGGCCCCCATCGGATCGATCGCGGTACCGCGTGGCGGGTGTCGACCCCCGCCACGCGGTACCGATCAGAACCCTGTGTGACTAGTGGCGATCAGAGCAGGCCACCGGCGACCGGCAGGCTCGAGGCCAGGCCGGTACCCACGGAGTTGCCGGCAGTAAGGTCGTGAGCCGGGGTCCACGCGTGCTTGGGCGTGTACTCCTTCATGACCGACATGCCGCTGCCACCGGCGCCACCGCCGTTGTTGCCACTGCCGGTGCCGCCACCGCCGTTGTTGCCACTGCCGGTGCCGCCGCCACCGTTGCCACTGCCGCCGCCACCGTTGCCGCCGCCACCGTTGCCGCCGCCACCGTTGCCGCCGCCGCCGTTGCCGCCGTTGTCGCCACCGGTGGAGCAGTCAGCCGCACCGATGCCCGGTGCGAGGAGGCCGATGCCGTTGCCACAGACCGCGATGTCGACGTCGATCGGGATGCTGACGTTGTTGCCGCTCAGCAGGCCGTCGTTGTCGTTGGAGTGCTGTCCCGCGCCGCCGCCCTGAGCGCCGCCGCCGTTGGCCCCGCCGCCGTTGTGGCCGAGGATGTTCCCACCGAGCATGGTGCCGCCGGGGTAGTTGCCCCCGCCGCCGTTGTTGCCGTCGTCGTCGCCACCGGTGGAGCAGTCAGCCGCACCGATACCGGGCGCGAGTACGCCGACACCATTGCCACAGACCACGGCGTCGATGTCGATCGGGATGCTCACGTTGTTGCCGCTGATCAGGCCGTCGTTGTCGGTCGAGTGCTGGGCACCGGCCTCGGTCATCATCTCGACACCGGTGCTGCAGTCGGCCACGCCGACCCCCGGCGCGAGTACGCCGACACCATTGCCACAGACCGCGACGTCGACGTCGATCGGGACGCTCACGTTGTTGCCGGCCAGGACGCCGCCGTTGTCCGACGACGACTGGTCGGCGTGCGCCGGCGCCCCGGAGACGAGCAGGAAGGCCGCCGCGAGTACGCCGGACTTGATGGTCTTACGAGCCCAAGTGTTCATGGGATTTGGTGACCCTTCTTATTGGCTAGATATTCGTGTCGTGCCTGGTAATGCGAGGTGAATCAGGTACTTCAGACTGATCGGCAGAACCATCGCCAGCCGGACCGGCGCCACATGCCTGACCGCGACCGGCCGGCGAAGGCGCTCAGTCCGGTGAGACCGCAGGGTCGGCCACGCGCTCCCGTGGCAACCCGGCGACAGCCGTGACCAGCAATGCCCGGGCCGTACCGGGATCGCGCACGGTGTGACCGCCGAGGGCGGTGCCAGCTCCCGCCTCCGGCGCGGGCAACGACGTACCCGTCGCGCCCGCCGTGGTGAGCAACCCGGGACCGGGGTACGCCGGCAGTGGCGCTGGACCCGGCAGGGTCGGTACCGCGGACCTCGGGTCAGCGGTGTTACGGACCAGCTCGTCGCCGGTGGTGCCCGTGCTGGCGACACGGAACAGCGCCGGGAGGCCGAACAGCTGGGCCGGTACGGGGACGCGGTGCGCCCGCTCCCCGCGTGGTGCGGCTGGACGCCGGACCAGGGTCGTTACCGGCAGGTTGTCCGAGCCGGAACGGTCGACGGCCGGGCGTACCGCGCCGGTCACCGGTGCGGCCAGCCCGCCGAGCGCACCGGTCGCCGGTGGTTCGACCGTGTCGACCACTCCTGTCACCGGCGTCGCCAGTACCCCGACCACCTCGGTCGCGGGCTTCGCGAGGTGCCCGAGTGTGCTGGTCACAACGCCGGTCAGCGCACCGAGCGCGCCGTTGTGCTGGGTGGGGACGACGGCATCCCGCGGTGTCACCTGGCCGGTGACGCCGGGATGTCCGGTACGGAACGACGACGCCGGTGGCGCGCCGTACCGTCCGGCGTGGATCGCGTCGCCCCCGGACTGGACCTGCTCGACAGGTACAGCGGTGGACGCATCGCCGGCATCCGCGTGCGCACTGGCGGAGCCGAGCAACCAGACAGCACCGGCCGAGCCGGCGAGTACGAGCGTGCGCAGGCACACCCGCAGCCACGGCCGCGACGCGCGACGGCCGTCGCGCTCACCTCGCGGCTGCTGACCCATCTGGTACTCCGTCCTGGTCCGGTCCGGTCGACCCGCAGGTGTGCGGGCCGGATCAGACACGGTTAGTGATCGACAGGGTACGAACGGTAGTTTCAACGAACGGGGCAGCGGTTACGACACGCACGTTCCGGACGGGCACGCAAAACACCGCTGGCCCGGACCTGGGTAGATCCGGACCAGCGGTGCGATACGGCGACATTGCGCCGCCGGAAGAGTCAGCAGACGGACAATTCGTTGCGAGCTGAACAATCCGCGCCAAGTGCGGCTTTCACCCGATCAGTGGGCGGCGGCCGCCATCTGCAGGGCCTGACCGGTGCTGCGGGACTGGATGCCGAAGATGACGACGGCGTGGTAGTACGACCACGCGGTGCCGTCGCAGGCGTCCTGCTCCCAGCCCGAGTAGCCGGCGCAGACCTGCTGCATGTTGAAGTAGAACATGTCGTCGATCCGGGACTTGTTGGCGTCGAACTGGCCCATGGCCTTGTAGTTCCGGTAGCCCCAGTCGTGGTGCGCGCAGGAGTCCTCGAACGGGAAGCCGAACGGGTTGTCCGGGCTGTTCGAGCAGTAGTCGGTGGACCAGTCGAAGCCGTAGTCGGCCCACGGGCCCTGGTCATTGCGGGCGGCGTTCCAGGCGTCGTAGCTGGACTGCGTCGGCTGGGTCCAGTCGGACATCACCTGCAGCTTCTCCTCGGGAGTAGCCGCGTTGGCCGGGCCAGCTACGCCCAGCACGATGAACAGGGACGTCGAAATCGCACCTATCACGGCGGCGATGCGGCGTAGGGGCATGAATCACCTCAGGTCATCAGCCGGAACCACGGTGGGCTCACCCGTCGTCCCGGTCGGGGGCAGGTGATTCCGAATTGTGCGGAACTGACCGTGTCTCCGCCAGAGGAGCTCGGTGTGTCGTGACTGTCTGTTTCGTCCAGCTTGCTTGCTGCTTGCCGGCGCGGAGCCGGCACGCCGCACCGGCGGACCGCGCCGGCCGAGCCGGGTCGCCCGCGCTGCTCAGGCCGGGATGGTCCGGTTGCGCGGCCCCGCCCGCAGTACGCCGCTGGGCAGCTCCCGACCGACGATGCGCTGCGCCAACGCGGCCACCTCGATCAGCGCCGGCAGGTCCACTCCAGTCGCGATCCCCATGTCCTCGAGCATGTGGACCACCTCCTCGGTGGCCACATTGCCGGTCGCGCCGGGGGCGTACGGGCAGCCGCCCAACCCGCCCACGCTCGCGTCGAACTCGGTGACGCCCAGTTCGAGCGCGGTCAGCACGTTCGCCAGGGCGGTACCGCGGGTGTTGTGGAAGTGCAGCAGCACCGGTACGTCCGGGTGCCGGTTCCGTACCCGGGTCACCACGTCACGCACCCGCCGGGGCGTACCCATGCCGGTGGTGTCCCCGAACGCGACCCGGTCCGCCCCGTCCGCGACGACCCGGTCGACGATCGCGGCGACCCGTTCCGGTGGTACGTCACCCTCGTACGGGCAGCCGAAGCTGGTCGCGACGATCACCTCGGCGCTCGCGCCCGCGCCGTGCAGCAGGTCGATGAGCTGGGCGATGTCGTCCAGCGACTCGTCGGTACCGCGGTTCACGTTCTTCCGGTTGTGGGTGTCGCTGGCCGACACCACGACCTCGATCTCGGTGAAGCCGGCGGCCAGCGCGCGCTGCGCTCCTTTGGAATTCGGTACCAGCGCGGAGTAGCGCACCTGCGGGTTGCGACGCGCCCGTGACCACACCTCGTCCGCGTCGGCCATCTGCGGGATCGCCTTCGGGTGGACGAAACTCACCGCCTCGATCCGGCCCACCCCGGTGCCGGACAGCGCGTCCAGCAGCTCGACCTTGGCGTCGGCCGGTACCGGATCCTCGTTCTGCAGCCCGTCCCGCGGCCCGACCTCGCGCAGCGAGACAGCGGCCGGCAGCTCCCCGCTCATGACCGCATCCTCCCCACGATCCCGGTGTCGTAGTCGCCGCTGACGAACTCGGGGTAGTCGAGCAGCTCGAGGTGGAACGGCAGGTTCGACTTGGGTCCGGCGATCTCGAACCGCGCCACGGCATCCCGGGCCCGGGCCAGCGCGGTCGCCCGATCCGGCGCGTGCACCACCAGCTTGGCCATCAGCGAGTCGTAGAACGGGGTGACCGTGGTGCCCTCGGCGTACCCCGAGTCGACCCGGATCCCGTCGCCGGACGGCTCCCGCCAGGCGGTGACCGCGCCCGGTCCGGGCAGGAACCGCTTCGGGTCCTCAGCGTTGATCCGCAGCTCGATCGCGTGGCCGGTGGCCCGCACCGCGTCCGGGTCGAAGCCCGGCTCCTCACCGTTGGCGATCCGCAGCTGGGCCTCGACCAGGTCGATGCCGAGCACCGCCTCGGTGATCGGGTGCTCGACCTGGAGCCGGGTGTTCATCTCCAGGAAGAAGAACTCGCCGCTGGCCGGGTCGAGCAGGCACTCGACCGTGCCGGCGCTGCGGTAGCCGACCGCCTCGCCGGCCAGCCGGCCGGCGTCGAGCAGCCGCGCGCGCAGTGCGTCGTCGACCGCCGGCGACGGGGTCTCCTCGGCCACCTTCTGGTTGCGCCGCTGTACCGAGCAGTCCCGCTCGCCGAGCGCGATCACCCGGCCGTCGGCCAGCCCGAGGATCTGCACCTCGACGTGCCGGATGCGCGGGAAGTACCGCTCGAGCAGCACGCTCGGGTCGCCGAACATCCGGCCGGCGAACGCGGCCACCTTGTCGAACTCGGCGCGCAGCGTGTCCTCGTCGGCCGCCGCGGCCATGCCCATGCCGCCGCCGCCGGCCGCCGCCTTGACCATCACCGGGTACCCGATCTCCGTGGCCGCGGCCAGCGCCGCGTCCACGCCGGCGACCGGTTCGCGGGTACCGGGAGACACCGGCACGCCCGCGGCGGCCATCAGGTTGCGCGCGTTGATCTTGTCGCCGAGTTGGTCGATAGCCTCCGGCGGTGGCCCGACCCAGATCAGTCCGGCCGCGATGACAGCGCGCGCGAACTCGGCGTTCTCGCTCAGGAAGCCGTACCCGGGGTGGATCGCCTCGGCGCCGGTCTGCTTGGCCGCGGCGAGAATGGCCTCGGTGTTGCGGTACGACTGGGCCGGATTGGCCGGTCCGATCAGTACCGCCTCATCGGCTTCGGCGACGAACGGCAGGTTGGCGTCGGCCTCTGAGTACACCGCGATCGCCCGTACCCCGAGCCGGCGCGCGGTCCGGATCACCCGGCGGGCGATCTCGCCCCGGTTGGCCACCAGTACCGATTCGATCACGCTCGTCCGTCCCTCCAGACCGGTGCGCCGACCCGCGGCCGGCGCCGTCGCGCGGCCCAACGGCCAGCGCCTTAACGCTCGTTAGGTTACGTGGTGCTGGTCGGCCCCAGCAGGGCGGCCAGGGTCGCTTCGCGCAGCAGCTCGGCACGGCGTTCCCGGCCCAGCGCTCCACCGATGTACGGCGTGGAGTTCATCAGGCCGAACGCGGCGTGCGCCAGCACCCGTGCGTCCGCGTCGGACAGCTCGGGCCGTACCCGGATCAGCACCCCGACCCACTCCTCGACGTACCGCCGCTGAAGCTGCCGGATGTACCGCCGGGAGTCGGCCGGCAGCCGGTCCAGCTCGTGCAGTTGCAGCGCGATCACCGCCGGGTTGGCCAGCGCGAAGTCGACGTGGAAGTCGACCAGCGCGATGACTGCCGCCAGCGCGTCACCCTCGTGTGCGGCCACCCGCTGCCGGCCACCCTCGAGCAGCTGCTCACTGACCGGGTGCAACGCGGCGCCGAGCATCGCCTCTTTGCCGGCGAAGTGGTGGTACAGCGCCGGGCCGGTCACGCCGGCCGCGCTGCCGATGTCGTCCATCGACACACCGTGGTAACCGCGGCTGGCGAACAGGCCGACCGCGATCTCCAGGATCTCCTCCTTGCGGGACCGGCGCGGCCCGGCCGTAGACGCGGCAACGGGCTGGGCGCGGGTCTGCTCGGCGGTCACCGGGCCAGCCTAGCCCGGTCGGCCCTGGCGTCTGAACGATCGTTCACGGCCTTCCACGGCCCGCACCGCGGCCGATACCCGGCTGATCTTTCGCCGCGGGTGCCGGCCGCAGTAGCGTCCCGCCATGAGCGAGCGCAGCGAGCGAATCATGAAGTGCAGTGCGGCAGTGCCTCATGGTGGCGGCGAGCGCAGCGAGGCGGCGACATGAGCGAGCGTGTGCAGAACGTCTCCCCGCGTGAGATCGAGCGCAACGGCATCAACGCGGTACCCGAGCAGGAGCGGCACGGGCGCGCCACCGAGTTGTTCTGGCCGTGGGCGGCCAGCAACCTGTCGCTGTTCGGCATCGCGTTCGGCGTGTACGTGGTCGGCCTCGGGCTCGGGCTGGTGCCCGCCATCATCGCCGGCACGCTCGGGTACGTGCTGTCGTTCCTCCTGGTCGGGCTGGTGTCGATCGCGGGCACCCGATCCGGCGTACCGACCATGACGCTCGGCCGGGCGGCGTACGGCTACCACGGCAACAAGCTGCCCACGTTCTTCTCGTACCTGTCGAACGTCGGCTGGGAGACCGTGCTGGTAACGCTGTCCGCGCTGGGAGGCGGGGGCATCCTGGCCCGGCTCGCGCCGGACACCTTCGCCGGCGACGGTGGCGCCCCCACCAAGACCGCGCTGGCCCTGTGCTTCGTGGTCGCCGCGCTGGTCACGATCGTGGTCGGGTTGTACGGACACGCGCTGATCATGAAGGTGCAGCAGTACCTGACGATCGCGTTCGTGCTGCTCACCATCGTGTACATCGGACTGGTTCTGCCTGATGTACACCTGTCCGGCGAGGGCGCGTGGACCGGCGGCCCGGGCGTGATCGTCGGCGGCGTGATCTTCGCGATGACGCTGCTCGGCCTGGGCTGGGTCAACTGCGGCGCGGACTACAGCCGGTACCTGCCGCGGCAGGAGCGGGCCAGCCGCATCGTGTTCTGGACGACCCTCGGCGGGGCGCTGCCGCCGATCGTGCTGCTGGTCTTCGGGGTGGTACTCGCGGGCGGCAACGCGAAGATCGCCGAGGCGGCCGGGGCCGACCCGGTCGGCGCACTCGTACTCGCGCTGCCCACCTGGTTCCTGGTGCCGTACCTGATCACCGCGATCGGCGGCTTCCTGTCCGGTTCGATCATGGACATCTACAGCTCCGGGCTGTCCATGCTGGCGCTGGGCGTACCGATCCGCCGGCACTACGCGGTACTGGTCGACGGCGTGCTGATGGTGCTGGGCGGCTGGTACCTGCTGTTCGTGTCGAGCAGCTTCCTCGGCACGTTCCAGGCGTTCCTCGCGATCGTCGGCGTGGTGATGGCGGCCTGGGTGGCGATCTTCCTGGTCGACATGTGGCGGTACCGGCAGTCCGGCTACGACCTGGACCTGCTGGCCGCGCCGCGACTCGGCGGCTTCGCGGTGAACTGGGCGGGCGTCGTGTCGCTGGTGGTCGGCACCGTCGTCGGGCTCGGCCTGATCATTTCGTACGACGAGAAGATCGCGAAGGTGGTCGGCTTCCTGCTCACCGACTCGGCGAAGAAGGGCACGGTGGGCGCGGCGAACATCGGCGTACTGGTCGCGCTGGTGCTGGCCGGGGCGCTGTACGCCGGGCTGACCATGGTCTGGCGCCCGCCGGTCCGGTCGCGCTGACCTGTCCGTGCGCCCGTGCCGGGCGGCGGCGGTCTGGCGGGCGGGCGGCAGGCGGCGGCGGCTTGGCGGGCGGTGGGCGGCGCTCCGCGAGCGGCGGGAGAAGTTTCTCGACAGAAGTTGTTGGGCTCGCGGCAGCGGCGGCCTCATGCCGGTGAGTGCGGGACATCCGGTCCCGCCGGCCGCAGGAGGCCCACAATGCGCAAGCAGATCGCACTTCTCCTCGCGAGCGTGTCCGTCGGCTTCGGGCTGGTTCTGACCGGTACCGCCGCTGCCCACGCCGCCCCGCCCTGCCAGCCCGGACACCTGTGCCCCAACGAGGACCTGCCCCAGCCGCCGGACAACCCGCAGCCCGAACCCGAGGTGACGTACTACGTGCCGGTCTGCCCGCCGATCTGCGCGCCCAAGCCGGATCCGGAGATCACGTACGTCTACCCGGTCTGCCCGCCGATCTGCTCTCCCGAGCCACCGGTCGACCCGAGCCCCGAGGACAGCGACTCGTCCGACCAGCCGTCCGGCGGCCAGCCGTCCGGTAACCAGGGCGGCAGCGGGCAGGGCGGCACCGGCCAGAACAACCAGCCGAACGCCCAACCGAGCCCGGCCGGCTCCGCTCCGGCAGGCAAGCAGGCCGTGAAGGCGGAGAAGGCGACCGGTGACCTCGACGCCGCGGCCGTGGCCGACACCTCCGACCCGACCAGCCGCGACCGGAGCGTCATGATTCTGCTGCTCGCGATCGCGCTCGCCGGCGCGCTGCTGATGTTCGGCACCGGCATGACGATCATGGTCCGCCGCCGGCCCGCACACCGACCGCTGCACCGGCACTAGAACCACCCGATTCACCCGACTTGTGGCCGGTTCGCCCGCTGGGGGGCGAGCCGGCCACTCGCCTGTGCGGCGGTCAGTCGTCCGTACGCCACCAGCGACGGGACAGCATCGCGGCGATGGTGGCGCCGACCGCGTTGATCATCACGTCATCGAACGAGGTGACCCGGCCCCGTCCGAGTACCAGTTGGGTCAACTCGATCGTGGCCGAGATCGCGGCGATCAGGGCCAGTACCCGGGGCAGCGACGCCAGCACCGTGAACCGGATCGGCGCGAAGAACCCGAGCGCGGCGAACACGAGCAGGTTGCCGACCAACTGGACCAGGAAGAAGACCAGGTCACCACGCTCGGCCAGCGAGATCAGATCCTCCAGCGGGATCAGCCGCAACTGGGCGTACCGCGCGGGATAGGGCCGCAGCATCAGGTACAGCCACGGCGCGGTACCGGCGATCATCCCGACCTCGGCCAGGGCGGTACGAAGCGGCCACCGAGCGTCGCGGCGGCGCAGCCACCGGTACCGGGCCAGCGCCACGAGCGCCACCAGCGGCAACGAGGCGAGAAAGATGAGGACTGTCGGCCCGTACGCCGAGACCGCCCCCGCGACCGAGTCCACTACCGGTGGTACCTGCCCGGGACAGCCGGTACGACGGGGACCGGACGTGGCGAGAACACGGTGGAACCCTATGTGGCCAGCCTCATTGCGCCAGCACCAACCCGACCGGAAGGCTCCTCCCATGCCGATGATCGATCAGTACGTCCAGGCCTGGGCACACAGTTTCGAAGCCGTCATCGAGCTCGGGCAGGCGCTGACCGAGGACGACTGGAACCGGCCCACCGACTGTCCCGGTTGGACGGTCAAGGACCAGTACGCGCACCTGGTCAGCATCGAGGCGATCTACCTGGGCGAGCCGGTACCGGAGCACGAGCTGCCGGAGCTGGCGCATGTGCGTACCGACGCCGACCGGGCCATCGAGATCCCGATCGACCTCCGCCGGTCCCGGTCCGGCCCCGAGGTGCTGGCCGAGCTCGCCGAGGTGTACGCCCGCCGGCGGCAGGCGCTGGACGGTCCGCTCGACCCGGCCGCGCAGACCACCGATCCGTGGGGGCGACCCCGGCCGCTCGAGTTCATGATGATGCTGCGCTCGTTCGACGCGTGGATCCACGAGCAGGACATCAGGCGGGCGGTGGGCAGGCCCGGCAACCTGTCGTCTCCGGGCGCACAGCTCGGCCGTGGCCTGCTGCTGGCCGCGCTGCCGAAGGTGGTGGCCAAGGACGCGGGTGCCGCACCGGGCACGGTCGTCCGGTTCGCGGTGACCGGGCCGGTCGCTTTCGTCGCCGACGTCGCGGTCGACGCCGACGGTCGCGGCGCGGTGCTCGACGACTCCCGGGCGAGCGCGGGCCCTACCAGCGCGGACGCGGATCCCACCGTGACCCTCCGGCTGGGCTGGGAAACCTTCATCCGGCTGGGCGCCGGTCGGGTCGCGCCGGAGACCGCCGCCGTGGAACTGGTGGGAGACGAGAAGCTCGGCCGGCGCGTCCTCGACCACCTCGCCGTCACGCCGTAGCGCCGTCCAGGCATCCGCGGGAAAGCCGGGATAGCCGAGCTCCTGGGCGGCCTGTTCGCGCGGCAGGTCCGCCCGCCGCCGCATGACGTCGGTCGCGTCTGCCGGCCCGCCGCGCGGACAGAGCGCGGGCGGGCCGGTCAGGGCGACCCTGAGCTCGGGATCCGGGTAGGTCCCCCTGTCCGGAGCGCCGTCACACCGCGCACGATAGAGGTGACTGGACGGGACGACCGGACAGCTCACCCACCGGCCTCGCGGCCGGAGCCCGAGAGAAAGGCCGGACCGTTGCGCCCACTGCTGGTGGCAGCCGCCCTGATCATCGCCCTGTTCGTCGCCGGATCCGTGGTGGTGTGGCTCATCAAGGCCACGATCGGCCTGCTGTTCTACATCATCGTCGGCGCGATCGCCGTCGGCGCGGTGGTCTACCTGTACGGCAAGGCCAAGACCGCCCTCGGCGGCGGCGACCGGCGTCAACTGCCCTGAACCCGCGGCGCCGCTGAGCGCCCGGCCCGGCGCGCGGGACCGACCGTGCGCCGGGTTCAGCCGGTGTCGAGCGGCGCCAACTCGGGCCGTTTGGCCGCCGTCGCGTCCCCGGATGAGCGACCACGGAGCCGGCGCCCGACCCATGGCGCGAAGTGCTGGCGTACCCAGCGGAGATCGTCGCGGCGGGCGGACAGCCACGGCGCCGGGGTGGCCGGCGGGAGGGTGGCCATCCAGTCCGGTTCGGCGGGTAGGCCGAGCACGTTCAGCACCTTGGCCGCGACCCGGCGGTGGCCCGCTTCGCCCAGATGCAGCCGGTCGTCGCTCCACAGCCGTACATCCGCGAAGCTCTCATCCGGCCAGCAGTCCGCGAGGAGGGTGCCGTGCCGGGCGGCGGTGGCCCGGATGGCGTCGTTGAGCAGGCCGGCCCGCCGCTGGATCATGTTCCGCGCCGGTAGCCGGAAGGTGCCGTCCGGGCCGGTCAGCAGCAGTACGGTCGCCCCGGTGTCGACCAGGTCGGCGACCACCCGGTCGAGCCGGGGGATGATCGTCGCCGGATCGAAGTTGCGCCGCAGCGCGTCATTTCCGCCGGCCGCGAAGCTCACCAGCGCCGGCCGCATCGCCAACGCCAACGGCAACTGCTCGTCCGCGACCTCGCCGAACAGGCGGCCGCGAACCGCGAGATTGGCGTACCGGAATCCGGGCACCTGACCGGCCAACCGGGACGCGACCAGATCCGCCCAGCCCCGGTACGTGCCGTCCGGCCGGAGATCGTCCATACCCTCGGTGAAGCTGTCGCCCAACGCGACGAAACTCGTCCAACCCGCCGGCACCGCTGCTCTCCCCCTGCGTCGGTCGATCCAGACTGCCCGTCACTCCAGCGCGGCAGCGCGCACGCGCCCCCCGGGCTTCCTGAACCGGAGGCTACCCGCGATAACCGGGTGAGCCAGCCGACCGCCGTTGCGATACTCGGCACCATCGCGGCCGGTCGCGGCCTGTGCACCGGCCGTTATTCGCCACTGCTCCGGAGGTACACCGTGCTGCTCCGCATGTCCTCGCTGTTCGTCCGGACGCTGCGCGAGGATCCGGCGGACGCCGAGGTGCCGAGCCACCGGCTGCTGGTGCGGGCCGGGTACGTCCGACGGGCCGCGCCCGGCGTCTACTCGTGGCTGCCGCTCGGCAAGCTCGTGCTGGACAACATCGCCCGGGTGGTACGCGAGGAGCTGGCCGCGATCGGCGCCCAGGAGGTGTCGTTCCCGGCGCTGCTGCCCCGCGAGGTGTACGACGCGAGCGGCCGGACGGCGGAGTACGGCGACGACATCTTCCAGCTGCGGGACCGGCGCGGCGGCCAGTACGTGCTCGGCCCCACGCACGAGGAGATGTTCACCCTGCTGGTGAAGGATCTGTACACGTCGTACAAGGACTATCCGGTGATCCTGTACCAGCTCCAGACCAAGTACCGGGACGAGCAGCGCCCCCGCGCCGGCCTGCTGCGCGGTCGCGAGTTCGTGATGAAGGACTCGTACTCGTTCGACCTGTCCGCGGAGGGGCTGGCCGCGTCGTACGACAAGCACCGGCAGGCGTACATCCGGATCTTCGACCGGTTGGGCCTGCGGTACTCCATCGTGGCGGCCAGGTCGGGCGCGATGGGCGGCTCGCGCTCGGAGGAGTTCCTCGCGGTCGCGCCGAACGGTGAGGACACGTTCGTGGCCTGTTCCGCCTGCGGGTACGCGGCGAACACCGAGGCGATGGTGACGCCGCCCGGCACCGCTGACGGCGCGAGCCACCCGGCCGCGCGGGTACTCGACACCCCGGACACGCCCACCATCGACTCGCTGGTGGCGCACCTGAACGCGGCCGGGCTGGACCGGGCGTTCACCGCCGCGGACACGCTGAAGAACGTCGTGGTGAACGTGCACGCGCCCGGCGCCGACGCAGCGGAGACGCTGGTCATCGGCGTACCGGGTGACCGTGAGGTCGACCTCAAGCGGCTGGCCGCGGCCGTCTTCCCGGCCACCGTCACGCTGTTCACCGAGGCCGACTTCGCCGCCCATCAGGACCTGATCAAGGGGTACATCGGGCCACAGCTGCTGGCGAAGCTCGGCATCCGGTACCTGGTCGATCCGCGGATCGTGGCCGGTACCGCCTGGGCGACCGGGGCGAACGAGCCGGGCCGGCACGCGGTCGACGTGGTGTGCGGCCGGGACTTCAGCCCCGACGGCACCATCGAGGCGGCCGAGGTACGCGCCGGCGACCCCTGCCCCCACTGCGGTGCGGCGCTGTCGATCGAGCGGGGCATCGAGATCGGCCACATCTTCGCGCTGGAGAACAGGTTCTCCGACGTGTTCCTACTCGACGCGCTGGGCCCCGACGGGAAGCCGGTACGGGTGACCATGGGCTCGTACGGAGTCGGGGTTTCCCGCGCGGTCGCCGCGATCGCCGAGCAGACCTGCGACGACCACGGGTTGTGCTGGCCGGCCTCCATCGCGCCGGCCCAGGTACACATCGTCGCGGCCGGCCGGGGATCGCAGGAGGCCGTGGCGCTCACGCTCGCCGGCGAGCTGGCCGATCACGGGCTGCGGGTACTGGTGGACGACCGGAGTGAGGTGTCGGCCGGGGTGAAGTTCGCCGACTCGGAGCTGCTCGGTGCGCCCACGATCGTGGTGGTGGGTCGGCGTCTGGTCGACGGCATGGTCGAGGTACGGGACCGGGCGTCCGGCTCGCGCGTCGACGTACCCGTGCAGGATGTGGTCGCTCGACTGGTCCGGGCCGGCTGACCGGTCTCGTGTCCCGCGGGCGCCCCTTGTGCCGGCGCCAGGTCAGCGCGTCGACACGCCGAGCGACACGCCGGGTGGTTTCACGTGCAACGACGGACGGTCAGGTGCCGAGGCCCTCGATGACCTCGGCACCGGGCAGCTCGGCCAGAGCCGGACCGGGCAGGACGATCTTGCTCCGGCGTACGCCACTGCCGATGATCACCGGGCCCGCCGCGACCACCGCGGCGTCGACCAGGATCGGCCAGCCGTCCGGTACCCCGATCGGGGTGATGCCGCCGTACTCCATGCTGGTCAGCTCGACCGCGGAGTCCATCGGCGCGAAGCTCGCCTTGCGCACGTCCAGGTACCGCCGGACCGTGTTGTTCACGTCCGCGCGGGTGGTCGCGAGTACCAGGCAGGCGGCGTACCGCACCTCTCCCGCGCGCTTGCCGCTGACCACCACGCAGTTGGCCGACTGGTCGAGCCCCACGTCGTACGCCGCGCAGAACGCGGCCGTGTCCGCCAACTCCGGATCGATCTCCGCGACCAGCACCTGATCGGCCGGGGTCTGCCCGGGCCACTTCTCCAGTGCCGCGACCACCGGTGTCGCGAGCAGGTCGGGTCGGGTGAGCGCGGGTACGGTCTGCAACGTGCCGATCATCCGGCCATCGTGACACGGGCGCGGTACGCCCCCAACCCGACCCGCGCCGCCGCCCCGTTGTCGCCCGCTCCGCGCCGCAGCCCCGTTGTCGCCCGCTCCGCACCGTGATGGCGCTGGTCCGGGCCGCTCCGCCTGGCACCGATCCGCACCGATCCGCACCGCGATGGCGCTGGTCAGCGCGGCAAATCCAGGTGCGACCACGGCGGCTCGTCCGGTACCACTAGGTCATGCCTCAACTCGTCCCGCCGACCACCCGGGTACACCAGTCGTTCCTTGCCGCCATGGCCGAGTTCCAGCAGGAAGGCCGCGGCGACCGCCAGGACCACACGATGGTCGGCAACGAGATCCGGGAGCACTCGGCCTACTGGGCGGACCCGGACGGCTTCGCCAAGTTCGTACACGAGCTGCACCTGCAGGCGCTCGAGGAGACTCCGCGACCGGAGAACTGGGTAGCGTCGACCACTCTCTGGTGGGTCGAGGCAGACGAGTACCTCGGCCGGCTCGCGGTCCGGCACCAGCTCACGCCGACGCTGCTGGAAGTGGGCGGGCACATCGGTTACGACGTACGGCCGTCGGCCCGCCGCCAGGGGCACGCGACCGCGATGCTCCGCGCGGCCATGCCGGTCACCCGCGCGCTCGGCATCGAGCAGGCGCTGATCACCTGCGACGAGGACAACGTCGCCTCCCGGCTGGTCATCGAGCACTGCGGCGGCGTCCTCGAAGATCAACGGGGCGACAAACTGCGTTATTGGGTACCGACGTCCGGAGCAGTCCGGTCCTGAACTCTCCGGCGCCCGGGCCGGGCGCCCGGCCGGGCGCTCCCGGGGCGTCCGGCCGCCGCGAAGCCGACCGAGCGTTTCGAGGGCCGGCGCTCCGGAGGCCGCGGAGCGGCCGGACGCTGCGAGGATGTGCCGGTGCCGGACCCCGTGATCGTCGCGAAGCTACGCGCCGCCGGTTGCGTATTCGCCGAGGACGAGGCGGACCTGCTGGTCGCGGCCGCGTCGTCGCCGGTCGAGCTGGACGCCATGGTGGACCGGCGGGTGGCCGGCGAGCCCCTCGAGTACATCCTCGGCTGGGCCGAATTCCGCGGCCTGCGGATCGGCGTGGAGGCGGGCGTCTTCGTACCGCGCCGCCGCACCTCGTACCTGGTCGACCGCGCGCTCGCGCTCGTTCCGCACGCGCACACCGTGCTGGACCTGTGCTGCGGCTCGGGCGCGGTGGGGCTCGCGCTGGCCACCGCCCTGGCCTCCCGTGGCGACGTCGACCTGCACGCCGCCGACCTCGAACCGGCCGCGGTCCGGTGCGCCCGCCGCAATCTCGCCGGCATTGGTCAGGTGTACGAGGGTGATCTGTTCGAGCCGTTGCCCGCAACGCTTCGCGGCCGCGTCGACATCCTGGCCGCGAACGTCCCGTACGTGCCGACCGAGGCGATCGCGCTGATGCCGCCGGAGGCACGCGAGTACGAGCGACGAATTGCCCTTGATGGTGGGTCGGACGGCCTGGACGTGCTGCGACGGGTGGCCGCCGAGGCGCCGGACTGGCTGGCACCCGGCGGTCACCTGCTGATCGAGACGAGCGAGCGGCAGGCGCCGGTCGCCGTGGACGCGTTCGTCCGCAGTGGACTCGTCGCGGAGGTCGCCAGCTCGGAGGAGTTCCACGCCACCGTGGTCATCGGCAGGCGCTGACGCGCTCAGCGCTGACGAGCACGCCTACCGCTCCTCAACGGCCGCGATCGGCTACCGCTCCTCGACCGCGATCCTCAAGGGCGCGAGATCGCCTACCCCTCCGCGAGGCCGCCTACCGCTTCTCGAAGACCACGATCGTCTACCGCTTCTCGATCACCGCCAGATCGCGTGCCGCGAACTGATGGTGCTCGCACTCCTCGCTCATCACCACGCCGAGACATTCGCCGACCGGGCGCGCTTCCTCCGGATAGCCCGGTGCGGGCGACCGCTCGCAGGTTCGTGCGAGTTCGGCGTCGGTCAGGCCGTCGACCAGGCCGCGCACCAGTGCCATCCGCTCGGCCCGTACCGCGAGCACCTCCTCGTACGACGGTTGCGCGTCGAGGTCCATGCCCAGCACCATCGCGTCCGCGGGCGCGTACGCGGTCTGCGGCAGGCCGAGCCGGTGGTACGGCATCGGCTCGTCGAGGATCGTACGGCTGGCCCAGCTGTCGGTGATGTAGATCAGGTGGCGCAGCGTCTCGACGAACGACCACTCCTCGTCGACCCGCTCGTGCCGAGCCGGTTCGGGCAGCCGCTCGGCGCGGGCGACCGTGTCCGACCAGAGCCGCTCGACCGTGTTCCACATCGCGCGGAAGTCGTCGGCCGTACGCACCCGCCGAAGCTGCACCCGCTCGGGGTGTCGCCGGTCGAGCTCGGCCTCCACAAACTCTGTGACGTCGACCCCGTTGACGACGAAGCTGTTGACGTACCCGGACACGTCCACGTCGACGAGCCACGAGTCGACGATCTTGACCTGGGTCAGGTCGCAGTCGACGAACCTCGCGCCGGACAGGTCCGCGACCGTGAAGCGCTTACCGCGGTACGCGTCGTTGTTGCCGTCGTCGTGGTAACCCGCCGACCAGCGGTGGGGACCGTACTGAGCTGCCATCGGACGATTGTCACCGGCCGGTACGACATGTCCGTACCGGATGTGCTGGTTGGTCCAAGCGATGCACGAAGACCACTTCGGGCATACCGTGCGTTCTGCTGGATTGCTCGCGTGGTGCCTTGCTTCGCGCTCATGTCAAGGCAGGATGGACGTGAGAGGAGGGGACGTGGGAGATATCCGGTTCACCGGTGGGCTACTCGGCATGACCGACAGCGCCCGATATCTCGGCATCCCGCGCCAGACCTTTCATCGTTGGGCACGCGGATATGAGCGCGGTGCGCCTCTCATTCACGTCCTCCACCCGGAGAATCCTCGTGAGGCACGAGTACCGCTGATCGCGCTGGCCGAGGCGTGGGTGCTCTGGGCACTGCGCGATGCCGGTGTCCGTCCACAACGGATCCGGCCTGCCCTCCAGCGTCTCCAGGCGGAATTCGGCCGGGAATACGTACTTGTATCCCCGGAGCTCGCGACCGACGGCATAGACGTGCTGTGGGACTTTTCCCGGACGGAGGAGGGTGCTGGCCTCATCGAGGGCCGCACCGGCCAACACGTGATCCGCGAAATCGTCGCCGACTACCTGCAGTACATCGCACGTGCGGACGACTGTTATCCCCAGTACCTGTCGCTTCGACATTGCGAGCCGTCGAAGGTCGTCATTGATCCGCACAGAGCATTTGGGCAACCGATCTTCGAGGGCAGCCGGACACGCGTTGCCGACGTGGCCGGAATGCTGAAGGCGGGTGAGAGCCCTGGAGTCATCGCAGACGAACTCGGTGTCAGCGTGGACGACGTCCGCACCGCCGCGCGCGTCGTCTTGGGCCACGCCGCCTGAGTTCTATCTCGATGAGAACAGCGTTAGTAGGACTATCCGACGATTCCTGATGGATCTCGGGTATGACGTCCATACTCCCGGCGAACTATTCGGATCCAGAAATGAAGCGTACGGCGCACCCGACGAGGAATGGCTTCGGCTCATCAGAGGTACAGGGTGGGCGGTTATCGGAAGAGACGCAAGGATCGCCCAGCGCCCCATAGAGCTCGCGGCATACAAAGCCGCACGCGTGCACATGTTCCTGCTGCCAGGTGAAGCGATGATCCAGGATCTCGTTGACTTGCTCGCGGCATCGTTGGTTGACATTTGCACCACGTGGTCAACCAAGCGGCACGCAATCTGGCGAGTTACCAGATCCGGTCTCCGCCGACTGTGATCGGCTGAAAGATTCAGGCATCTGGCAGAACGCAATGTCTCCGGTCGCCGCGGTCGCGCTCGCGGACCGTCTGACCTGGTGCGTTCGCCACCTGCGGTGCGCCGGCAGTACGGTCCGGGCATGCCGCCCTGTCTCGACGTGTACATCTGGATCCCGCGGCCGACCGCCGAGTGCTTCGACCGGTTCGTCGATCGCTTCGTCGACGCGGGGAATCCTCCGGACGACAGGCTGGCGGCTTTCCGGCGGGTGTACGTCCAGCACGGTGGTACCGACGAGGACCGACGGTTGCTCACCGAACTCAGC
This sequence comes from uncultured Actinomycetota bacterium, assembly GCA_963742715.1. GTDB lineage: Bacteria > Actinomycetota > Actinomycetes > Mycobacteriales > Micromonosporaceae > CAVUMR01. The sequence continues at coordinate 1,485,786 of CAVUMR010000001.1, forward strand.
GCGGACGGCGAGGGCGGTCCAGTCACGCTCTACCTCAGGGCCCGCGGGTACCACGAGGCGATCATCGCCAGTACCGACGAGGACGCCGCCGTGTTCGGGCTCGGACTGGACGACCCCGACAACGCTCCGGAGACGCTGGAGGTTGCCGGCGAGCTCCTCCGGACCCTGCGGAACGAGTTCGCGGCACCGGCTTTCGGCGCCCCGGCTCTCGCGGCCCCGGCTCTCGCGGCCCCGGCTCTCGCGGCCCCGGCTCTCGCGGCGCCGGCGGGAGTCGCCGGGGTCGAGCTGCCCCCGCCGCACACGCGGGCCGAATGGCTCGAAGACGATCGTGTACAGCTCCGCGTGGGAGAACCGGCCGGCTGAGTTCCCGGGCCTACCCGGCCACGAGTCCGGGCCGACCGCTTCGCGGTCCACGCTGCGCGGTCCCGTCAATCGGGTCTACTCGCGCGTGAGCCCTGGCGGGAGGGCGTCTTCGTCTGGCCCCACGGGACGGGCGTTGACCAGCGGATTGCGGTGCAGAGCGGAGACCAGGTCTGCGGTACCGCCGAGGTCGGTCCAGAGGTCGTCCCAGAGAGCGGATACGAGCCAGGAGCGATCGGCGGGGAAGAACAGGTCGGGCAGCGATCCCTCGCCGCGCATGTGACCGGTACGCCAGGTCAGGGCCTGTTCCGGCCCGGCTTCGACCAGCACATAGGGCCAGCGCCAGTAGAGGTACACCTTCGGAGCGGTGGGGAACACGATGTCGTGTGCACCGGTTTCGAGGTACCCCAACCACCAGGGCTGGTCAGGGGTGTGCCGTACGAGCTCCTCCACCACGGCGCGTTCCTGGGCCTCCATGCCGACGCCGTCGGGCGAGTGGAAGGTGGCGTACGCGTCGAACACCGGCGGGATCGCCGTGGTGATCGATATGCCCTCCGTCGTCTTACCCGCGATCCAGGCGACGTCGCTAGCCGTACCGGTCCGCCAGGTTCGTCCGTCCTTGGTGACGTACATGGTGCCCATCCAAGCCGAGGCGTCCGTCGATTGCGCCCCAATTCGGCCGTGGTCGCGACGTGGAGCGGACCACGGTGTGCCGTTCCCGGATGGCGTACGGCGCGCCGGCCCGAGCGGGCAGTCGGCGGCAAAGGCCTGTCTACTCTTGCCCGACGATGTCGACCGAGATCTCCACGGCTGGAATCGTTCCTGTGTTCTCGAGCCAGTGGGTCGTGTTCCGATCCTCGGGCCAGCCCACTCCAGGCCCATACTCCGTCGCGACCCCGCTTCGATGGTCGGTGATCGTTCCCTGCAAGATGTAGGCGGTGCCTGGTCTGCCCTTATGGTCGTGAATCGGACCGAAGACGCCTCCAGGCTCGATGGTCACCATGCGCATTCGAAGTTGGCGCCCGGCCAGGCCCTCGATCTCCTGGTGCAGGTCAACCGTGGTGAGGACCTGCACCGCGACACCTCTCGTCTCAGGTGTCACTTGTTCGTTGCTCATCGTCGTCTCCTCCCCGTACTCCCAGGCCTGTCGCGGCCGTCAACACGCTCGATGACCACGGCGTCTCCTTAGCAGTGCGGTGTTCGCCGCCTGCGGACAGGTCGATGGCGTCGACCGCGGCGGACAGCTCGCAGGTACATCCTCGATAGTGAGATCGCCTCGTCGGAGCTGTGATCCATCATCCGGCGCTGATCCGTAGCGGATCGAAGGAAACTCGACATCGTCGGCGGCCGGCCGGGGTCATTCGTCGTCGGCCAGGACCTGGAGGTGATCGGCGCACGCGCTAGGAGGCTGCCGAGTACGGCCTTGCTCTTCTCCGTGGCTCGCAGCGATGGCGGCCGATGACCACGGTCGACCGGCGGCAGCCCGGTTAGTCCGACGAGCCGCCGATGATCAGCACGATCAGCGCCGCGAGATCGGCGTGGTAACCAGCACCGGACAAGGCGCTCCGGGTCACCGTGGAGAAGCGTTTCGCCTGGTCACAGGCTTGTACTGGTGGAGACGAGGGGACTTGAACCCCTAACCCCCGCCTTGCAAAGGCGGTGCTCTGCCAATTGAGCTACGCCCCCGGCGCTGCGCCTACAGGGTACCCACCCAGGACGTGACCTGAGCTGGTCCCGGACCGCGCCTCATCGCGTACACCCGGATCGGGTGCCGGATGGCGCGGCGGCGGACGGGTCGAGGTGACTACCGCAGGTCAGGTGCGGTGGTCGCCTCGTGCCAGAGCGCCCGCTCGTCGTTGGCGTCCTTGACCTTCTTCGCCACCAGCGCGGCCAGGCCGATCAGGCCGACGAGGATGAGCAGCTTCTTCATGGTCGGGTGTTCCCCTCATCGGACGGGGCACGAGGCCCCTCATCGTGATCGGGCACAGGGGGTGGGGCTAGCTGGAATCGAACCAGCGACCTCATCGTTATCAGCGATGCGCTCTAACCGACTGAGCTATAGCCCCGGGACGCGAGGAGCAAGGTTACCGTACGCGCCAGGTGGCCCAAAATCCGGGCCAGCGCACGGGTACGAGCCGTCCGGCCGCCATATTCCAGCTGGTGCGGCCCCTCCTCACGGGCCGTCCGAGCGGGAACTTCGAGCGGGCACTTCGAGCAGGCCGTACCCGCGGGTCAGTCCCGCTCGGACAGCGTGAGTTCGATGCCTCCCACGAGATCCGCGCAGACGTTGTAGATGAACGCGCCGAGCGTGGCCAACGCGGTGAACAGCACCATGTTGACCACCCCGAGCAGCGCGGCCGTACCGATGACGCCCTTGGCCGTGATCTGCAGGTCGAAGCCCTTCGTCTCGCCGGTCGAGCCGATCAGCGAGGTCAGCGTCTTGTTGACGCTGTCGAAGACCCCCATCGCGTCCAGCGCCAGGTACAGCACCGCGGTCGCGACCACCATCACGATGAACAGCACCAGCGCCACCGCGAACGAGAACTTCATCATCGACCACGGGTCGATGCGCTTGAGGTGCAGTCGCGCCCGCCGCGGCCCACGGGAAGCAGCCGCCGACACGGTCGCCCGCGCCGCGCGTACCGCATCGGCAACCTGGGTCCGGGCGGCGCCCGGCTGTGGTGCGGCGGTGCCGTTGCCCGGACCTGATGGTGGCGGCTGCATGCCGGGGGGCCGGACGAATTTCGTCGAGCCGGCCTCGGCGGGCACGGCAGCGCGACCCACTACGGCCCGGCCAGCCTGCGCGGGCCCCCGCGCCGCTGAACCGGAGCGACCGGCCGAGTCGTGCGTCTGCGCCTCAGTCATCCGTCAGTCCTGTTCCTCAGGCTCGTCTGCGTTGCGGGTGATACCCACTAGCGTGACGCCCGCCGGCAGGTCAATCAATTTGACCCCCATTGTGTTCCGGTCTCGCGTACGCCGTACAGGTTTCACCGGGGTGCGTATCACACCACCATTGGACGTGATTGCGAACAGTTCGTCCTCCGGGCTCACCGCGACCGCCCCGACCAGCCCACCACGTCGAGATGTGATCTTCGCAGTAAGTACGCCCTTGCCGCCACGGTTCTGGCTGGGGTACGCATCCACCGGAGTGCGCTTGGCGTAACCGCCACCAGTGGCCACGAGGATGTCCATACCCTCGCGCACCACCTCCATGGTGAGCAACTCGTCCTCACCGGTGAAGCGCATGCCGATCACGCCGGAGGTGGCCCGGCCCATCGGCCGCAGCGCGTCGTCGGTCGCCTTGAACCGGATCGCCTGCGCGGCCCGGCTGACCAGCAACAGGTCGTCCTCGGACCCGATCAGCGCGGCGCCCACCAACTCGTCCTCGTCCCGCAGGTTGATCGCGATGATGCCGCCGGAGCGGGCCGAGTCGAAGTCCTCCAGCCGGGTCTTCTTGACCAGACCTTCCTTCGTGGCGAGTACGAGGTACGGATACACCTGGTAGTGCGGGATCTCGATGACCTGCGCGATGTGCTCGTCCGGTTGGAACGCGAGCAGGTTCGCCACGTGCTGACCGCGCGCCGCGCGGTTGGCCTCCGGCAACTCGTACGTCTTCGCCCGGTACACCCGGCCCTTGTTCGTGAAGAACAGGATCCAGTCGTGGGTGGAGCAGGTGAAGAAGTGGCTGACCAGGTCGTCCTGTCGGAGCTGCGCGCCCTGTACGCCCTTGCCACCGCGCTTCTGCGAGCGGTACAGGTCGACCTTGGTGCGCTTGGCGTACCCGCCGCGGGTGATCGTGACGACCACGTCCTCCCGCGCGATCAGGTCCTCCATGGACACGTCGCCGTCGTACGGCACGATCCGGGTGCGCCGCTCGTCGCCGTACTTCTCGACGATCTCGTTCAACTCGTCGCTGACGATCTGCCGCTGCCGCTCCGGCCGGGCCAGAATGTCCTTCAGGTCGGCGATCTTGAGCTCGATCTCGGCCAGCTCGTCGATGATCTTCTGGCGCTCCAGCGCGGCCAGCCGGCGCAGCTGCATGTCGAGGATCGCGGTGGCCTGCAGCTCGTCGACGTCGAGCAGCCGCATCAGGCCGCCCTTCGCCTCGTCCGAACTCGGCGAGCGCCGGATCAGGGCGATCACCTCGTCCAGCATGTCCAGCGCCTTGACCAGACCACGCAGGATGTGGGCCCGCTCCTCGGCCTTGCGCAACCGGTAACGGGTACGCCGGACGATGACCTCGATCTGGTGTGCCTCGTAGTACCGGAGGAACTGGGCCAGATTGAGGGTGCGCGGTACGCCGTCGACCAGCGCGAGCATGTTCGCGCCGAAGGTGTCCTGCAGCTGGGTGTGCTTGTACAGGTTGTTCAGTACGACCTTGGCGACCGCGTCGCGCTTGAGCACGATCACGATCCGCATGCCGGTACGTCCGCTGGACTCGTCCCGGATGTCGGCGATGCCGCCGAGCTTGCCTTCCTTGACCAGGTCGGCGATGCGCTCCGCGAGGTTGTCCGGGTTCACCTGGTACGGCAGCTCGGTCACGACCAGGCAGGTGCGGCCCTTGACGTCCTCGTCCACCTCGACCACGGCGCGCATCCGGATGGAGCCGCGGCCGGTGCGGTACGCCTCCTCGATGGTGTTCGTGCCGACGATCAGGCCATGGGTCGGGAAGTCCGGGCCCTTGACGATCTTGATGAGTTCCTCGAGGGTTTCCTCTTCACCCACGTCCGGATGCGCCAGGCACCACTGCACGGCCGCGCCGATCTCGCGCAGGTTGTGCGGCGGGATCCGGGTCGCCATCCCGACCGCGATGCCCTCGGAGCCGTTGACCAGCAGGTTCGGGAACCGGGCCGGCAGGATGTCCGGCTCCTGGGTACGACCGTCGTAGTTCGGTGAAAAGTTGACGGTGTCCTCGTCGATGTCCCGCAGCATTTCCATCGCCAGCGGGTCGAGACGACACTCTGTGTTGTGGCTGACGAACCCGTTGGAGACGAACGCGTGATCGTCGGTGTCGACCCTGATGCTGTACACCGGCCGCACGCCGGCGTCGGCAACCTCGGCCACCTCGGCGTAGTAGAACCGGCCGTCCACCAGCGGCTCCACCACGTCCAGCACACCTGGCTCGGTGATCCGGGCGGTGATCTCGGCCCGGTCCCGCTCCCAGCGCTCGACCCGGTCGACGTTGTGCCGCCGCAGCCAGTCCCGCTCGGTCCACCGACCGGCACCGCGGGCGCGGATGAAGTCGGCGACGTACGGAACGTGGTCGCTGCTCAGTGCCGTACTCCGGCGCGGGATCTCGGCCAGCTCGGCGGTGAGCTTGTCCTGCTTGCGACCGAGGAAACCGACCCGCCCGGCGAACAGCAGCGCATCACGCCGGTTGGTGATCACGACCTTGATCTCGCCATGGTCGTACCGGCACAGCCGGCTGATCACGCCGAACTCCAGCAGCAGCTGCTGTACCTCGCTGGCCAGCCGCTCACTGCGGGTCGAGTACGAAATCTGGATCGTCTTGCGCGGCAGCAGCGATGACGAACCGTCGCCCTCGAACAGCGACTGGAGGAAGGCGCGCTTGACCGCCGCGGTGGAGCGCCAGACGAACTCGGGAACCTGCTTCGCCGCGCTGCGCTGGCCGACCATGTCGCCGAGGACGCTGCGGCGCAGCGCGGTCAGGTCGTGGATGTCCAGCTCACACAGGGTGCTTCCGGAGGCAATGACCCGTTCGTTGAGGTAGCGCGGTCCGCCGACGGCGGTGTCGTACGCGGCCAGCACCCGGACGAAGTAGTCCCGGTCGACGCTGTTGAAGCCGGCCCGGTCCTTCGACACCCAACCCTCGCTGACGAAGGCGCCGGCCACGATCGCGGCCTCGACCGCCTCGAACGCGGGGTAGCCGAGCTCGTCCGGCATCACCCGCTGCATGACCACCCGGTCGCCCGGCGCGATCTCCTCCAGCAGCTTCCACAGCAGGGTCGGCACGCCGAGCAGGTTCACCAGGCAGAGCACCGGGTGGTTCCCGGTGCCGGTGAGCTCGTATCCCTCCCGGGTACGCAGCCGCAGCGTCTCGTGCTTGCCGGAGTGGAAGAACTTGGTCGCGCGTACGACGTCACCGTTGCGGTCCACGACCTTGAGGTCGATGTCGTGGTCGGAGTTGGGCTCGGCATCCGGCACGATGTCACCGATCCGTACCGTGCCCTCCGGCGTCCGGACGAGCGCGTCGGCGGTCAGGCAGTACCGCATCGCGGCGGCCGGATCGTTGCCGGGCGAGCCGAAGTTGCCGTTGCCGTCGATCAGCGGGTAGCGCAGCGACCAGGGCTGCGCCATCCGGACGAGGGTGTCGTAGATCGCCGAGTCGCCGTGCGGGTGGTAGTTACCCATGACGTCACCGACGACCCGGGAACACTTCACATACCCGCGGTCCGGCCGGTAGCCGCCGTCGTACATCCCGTAGAGGATCTTGCGGTGTACCGGCTTGAGCCCGTCCCGTACATCGGGCAGTGCCCGACCGACGATGACGCTCATCGCGTAGTCGAGGTACGACCGCTGCATCTCGACCTCGAGCCCGATCGGCTCGATACGCCCCCGGTTACTCGGCGGGACCGTCGTCTCCGTCACGTGCGACCTTCCGCTGTGGAAAAACCTGTGGATTGTGTGGACGTTTCGTTACTTGGAGTCAACATCACAACTACAACGAGCTAGATGTCGAGGAACCGTACGTCCCGTGCGTTGCGCTGGATGAACTGGCGGCGGGACTCGACGTCCTCGCCCATCAGTACGCTGAACAGCTCATCGGCGGTTGCCGCGTCGTCCAGGGTGACCTGCAGCAGCGACCGGGTGGCCGGGTTCATCGTGGTCTCCCACAGCTCGGGGTAGTTCATCTCGCCGAGACCCTTGAACCGCTGGATGTCGTCCGGCTTGGCGTTCGCCTTCTTCTCCTTCCGCAGCCGGAGCAGGCCGTCCCGCTCGCGGTCGGAGTAGGCGTACTCCGCGTCGTCGCCCTTCTTGTTCCATTTGATCTTGTACAACGGCGGCTGCGCGAGATAGACGTGGCCCAGCTCGACCAGCGGCCGCATGAAGCGGAACAGCAGGGTGAGCAGCAGGGTACGGATGTGCTGACCGTCCACATCGGCGTCGGCCATCATCACGATCTTGTGGTACCGCAGCTTCTCGATGTCGAACTCGTCGTGGATGCCGGTGCCCAGCGCGGTGATCATCGCCTGCACCTCGTTGTTGCGCAGCACCCGGTCGATGCGCGCCTTCTCCACGTTGATGATCTTGCCCCGCAGCGGCAGGATCGCCTGGGTACGGGGATCCCGGCCCTGCTTGGCCGAGCCGCCGGCGGAGTCGCCCTCCACCACGAAGATCTCCGACTCGCGCGGGTCGGTGGACTGGCAGTCGGCCAGCTTGCCCGGCATCGAGCTGGACTCCAGCAGGCTCTTGCGCCGGGCCAGCTTGCGCGCCTGGGCGGCCGCGATCCGGGCCCTGGCCGCCGCGCCGGCCTTCTGGATGATCGTCTTGGCTTCGCTCGGGTTGCGCTCCAGCCAGTCGGCCAGCCACTCGTTGCAGGTCTTCTGCACGAAGCCCTTCACCTCGGTGTTGCCGAGCTTCGTCTTGGTCTGACCCTCGAACTGCGGGTTGGCCAGCTTCACCGAGATGATCGCGGCGAGCCCCTCCCGGATGTCCTCACCGCTCAGCTTGTCGTCGCCCTTGAGCAGCTTCTTGTCCGTGCCGTACTTGTTGACCACACCCGTCAGGGCAGACCGGAAACCCTCTTCATGGGTACCGCCCTCATGCGTGTTGATCGTGTTGGCGAACGTGTACACGCTCTCGCCGTACGACTCGTTCCACTGCATCGCGATCTCGACCGACATGCCGTTGACCTCGGCGCCGAAGTCGACCACCGACTTGTGGATCGCGCTCTTCTTCGCGTTCAGGTGCCGGACGAAGTCCGCGATCCCGCCCTTGTACAGGAAGGTCGTCTCGCGCGGCTCCCCACGCTCACCGTTGCGCTCGTCGCGCAGCACGATCTCCAGGTTGCGGTTGAGGAACGCCATCTCCTGCAGCCGGCGGTAGATCGTCTCGAGGTTGAACTCGACGGTCTCGAAGATCGTCGGGTCCGGCCAGAACGTCACCGAGGTACCGGACTTGCGGGTCGGCTCGCCCTTGAGCACCTTCGTGACCGGCTTGGAGTTGCGGTACGACTGGCGCCAGACGAAGCCGTCCTTGTGGATCTCCATCTCGACGCGGGTGGACAGCGCGTTCACCACCGATACGCCCACGCCGTGCAGGCCGCCGGACACGGCGTACGCCTTGCTGTCGAACTTGCCGCCCGCGTGCAGGGTGGTCAGCGCGACCTCTACGGCCGGCCGCTTCTCCACCGGGTGGATGTCGACCGGGATGCCGCGGCCGTTGTCCACCACCCGGACCGAGCCGTCATCAAGCAGAGTCACCACGATCTTGTCGCAGTATCCGGCCAGCGCCTCGTCGACCGCGTTGTCGACGACCTCCTGCACCAACTGCTGGAGCCCGCGCTCGCCCGTCGAGCCGATGTACATGCCGGGACGCTTCCGTACCGCCTCAAGACCCTCGAGGACAGTGATCGACGCAGCCGTGTACTCGCTCTGCTTCTGCTTCGGGGCTACCACCCTGGCGTCACTTTCTGCGGATGGCGTCAGGCGCGTGCCTGCCGTCATCGGCGGGTGTCAGTGCACGCGAGCTACTGACAGGGCACGCGGCAGGCCGCCCACTCGGCAATGGGACCCCGTGATCCGGTCCGGCGGGTGACCATCCACCTACGGCGCGTCAGCGCCGCCAGCGGAGCGTGTCGATCAGTGCCCGCATGCGGGTCTCATCGAACGGACGTCCTCTCGATCCTACTTGGCTCCGTCCGCATAATCCGCGCGCGCCACCCCCTGTCGTGGCCGTAGCGCCGCGAAAGTGCCCGGGGACGCATCCCCCCACGCGACCGGGCATGCCGGTGCCCGTGTACGCGACGCTGGCGGGTTGCGCTGTCGTGCCCCGGACTCTTTCGATCATGCTCACCGAACGTGGTGGCGAGGCCCCGGATCCTTACGCCATTCTCTGCGATGTGATCGAGCTACAGGTACTGGACCCGGACAATTGGCGGATCTGGCGCGAGCTGCGACTCGCCGCGCTGGCCGAGGCCCCGTACGCGTTCGGATCCCGGTTGGCCGACTGGCAGGGTGACGGCGACCGGGAGGAGCGCTGGCGGTCCCGGCTGGGGATTCCGGACTCGTACAACCTGGTCGCGGTCCTGGACGGACAACCGGTCGGCATGGCCAGCGGGGTACCGGCCGAACAGGACGGTGTGGTCGAGCTGATCTCGATGTGGGTCGGTCCGGCCGCCCGCGGCCGCGGCGTCGGCGACGCGCTCATGCGGGCGGTGGACCAGTGGGCCCGCGACCGTGGCGCCAAGCGGATCGAGCTGGCCGTGGTACCGGACAACGACAGTGCGACCGCGCTCTACCTGCGCCACGGCTTCACGCTCACCGGAGAGCTCGGTGACCTGATGCCGGACGGCGTACACCGCGAGCATGTGATGGCCAAGGCGCTCGGGCCGGGCGGGTAGGGCCGCCGCCTTCATCGGTGGTCGACAGGTCGGCGTGACAGGTCGGGCGGCCGGTTATCCGTAGGTGTCGCGTACCCCGCGGCCGCGGACCCGGCGTGGCCCGCGCACCCAACTCGGCGCGGCCGGTCCGTGGATCCGGATCCGGGTCACCAGCCGCGGGCCCGCCTCGGCGCTGATGCGGGCGATCATGGTGCCGACCAGGCCGCGCAGCTGGGTGGCCCAGGCGGTCGACTCGGCCTCGACGGTCAGCTCGCCATCGTTCAGTTTCACCGGCCGGCAGTGTGCCGCGATGTCGGCGCCGACCACCCGTTCCCAGGCGCCGAACACGGTCGCCTCGGCCTTGGGCTGCTTCCAGCCCCGGTCCTTCACCAGCTTGTCGAGCAGCGAGCCGAACGGCTGGGGGTCGCGCGGGTCCGGGCCCGATCCGCTGTACCCGCGCCGCCGGAAGCCCCGACCACCGGCGCCGCCTCCCGTGCCGCCGCGGCCGGATCGCGATGATCCCTGTCGCTTGGCGCGGGCCGCGTCCAGCACCGCCCGGGCCAGCTCCGGACCGCGCGGTTCGTCCTCGCCGCCGGCGGGGGGTCGGCCAGCCGCTTCGGGTGTAGCGCCGCCCGCGGCCTTGCCGCCGGTCGAGCCGGCGCGGTCGGTCGAGCCAGGGCGGTCGGTCGAGCCAGGGCGGTCGGTCGAGCCAGGGCGACCGGTCGAGCCCGCGCGGTCGGTCGAGCCGGCGCGGTCGGTCGAGCCAGGGCGGTCGGTCGGTCGGGCGCTGTCGGCCGGTCGGCCGCCGTCCGGCACCTGGTCAGCGGACACGGTGTACCTCCCCGCCGGCAACGTCGTACCGACCACCCTGCAACTGTTCCGGTACGTCCGCGGCGACCGCGCAGGTGACGAGCACCTGGCTGGCGCCGGACACCAATGCTGCCAGCCGGTCGCGTCGATCTGCATCGAGTTCGGCGAATACGTCATCGAGTACGAGTACCGGCTCCACCCCGTCAGCGCGCAGCAGGTCGAAGCTCGCCAACCGCAGCGCGAGCGCGTACGACCAGCATTCACCGTGGCTGGCGTAACCCTTGGCCGGCAGCTCACCGAGTACCAGAGCCAGGTCGTCGCGCTGCGGACCGACCAGGGTGACGCCCCGGTCCACCTCGGCCGGGCGGGCCTTGGCCAGTGCTGCCGCGAGCCGTGCGGCGACCAGGTCGCGATCGGGGGTGAGCTCCTCGCCGTCGTCGGTCAGCGCGGACCGGTATCCGATCTTCGCCCGGCCGCGGCCCTGGCTGACCGCGTCGTACGCCTTCTCCACATATGGCGCCAGCGCGGCCACGAGCTCGAGCCGGCCGCAGATCAGCTCGGCGCCGTGCCGGGCCAGGTGGCTGTCCCACACGTCGAGGGTGCGCAGGTCGTTGGCGCCGTCCCGGCCGGGGGCCTTGCGAGCCAGGTACGCCGTGCGCAACAGCGCGTTGCGCTGCTTGACCACCCGGTCGTAGTCGGCCCGGACCCCGGCGTACCGGGGGTACCGCACGACCAGCAGCTCGTCGAGGAACCGTCGCCGCTCGGACGGATCGCCCCGGATTACCGACAGGTCCTCCGGGGCGAACTGCACCAGTCGCAGCGCGCCGAGCACCTCGCGGGGGCGGCTCACCGGGGAGCGGTTCAGTCGGGCCCGGTTCGCCTTGCCCGGCACGATCTCCAGTTCGACCAGCAGTTCGCGTCCACTGTGGACAATCGCGGTACGAACCACGGCACGGTCGGCTCCGGCTCGTACCAGCGGTGCGTCACTGGCGACGCGATGGCTCGCCAGCGTCGCGACGTACCCGAGCGCCTCCACCAGATTGGTCTTGCCGTGCCCGTTCGGGCCGACGAAAACGCTCGGACCCGAGTCGAGATCCACGGCGACCTGGGCGTAGCTGCGGAAGTCCGTGAGCTCCAGCCGCCGGACGTACACGCTTCCCCCGATCCACCAGCGCCGATCGGGCGCCGGTCCGCTCAGCCGTCTCCGGACTTCGGGTGCTGCCCGGGTCGGGTCGCGTGGCCGCCGAACTGGTGCCGGAGCGCGGCCACCGCCTTCATCCCGGGCGACTCCTCCTGCCGGGACGCGAACCGGGCGAACAGCGAGGCGGTGATGACGTTGAGCGGCACCCGGAGCCGGATCGCCTCCTCGACCGTCCACCGGCCCTCACCGGAGTCCTCGGTGTACCCGGACAGCGACGCGAGCTTCGGATCGTCGTCCAGCGCGCGGTCGAGCAGGTCGAGCAGCCAGGACCGGACGACGGTACCGGACCGCCAGGACTTGATCACCGCCGGCACATTCGTGACGTGCTCGCTCGCGGTCAGCAGCTCGTAGCCTTCGGCGTAGGCGTGCATCAGCCCGTACTCGATGCCGTTGTGCACCATCTTCGCGTAGTGACCGGCACCCACCCCGCCGGCGTGCGCGAACCCGAACTCGCCGTCCGGCTTGAGCGCGTCGAAGATCGGCATCAGCCGCTGTACGTCCTCGTCGGAGCCGCCGACCATCAGGCCGTACCCGCTCTCCAGCCCCCACACGCCGCCGGACACCCCGACGTCGACGTACCCGATGCCGTTGCCGGAGAGCCCTTCGGCGTGCTCGAGATCGTCGGTGAAGCGGGAGTTGCCGCCGTCGACGACGATGTCGCCGGCGGACAGCAGGCCGCCCAGGTCGCTGATCGTCTGCCGGGTGATCTCACCGGCCGGGACCATGACCCAGACCGCGCGCGGTGCGTCGAGGCGGTCGACCATCTCGGCCAGGCTCGCGGCGTCGGAGACGTCCGGGTTCATGTCGTACCCGACGACCTCGTGACCCGCGCGGCGCAGCCGTTCCCGCATGTTGCCGCCCATCCGGCCGAGTCCGACCAGTCCGAGCTGCATGGCCCCTCCTCGTGTCACCGTGCTCGTCTCTCGCGCGCCGATCGTGCGCACAGGCCCGGCCCCTGTGGGGTCCGGGCCTGCTGGTCGCAGGTTGTCGACCGCCGCGCGGGTCAGCTGCCCAGTCGTACCGGCATCAGCAGGTACTTGTAGGAGCTGTCCACCTCGCCGTCGTCGGTACCACCGCTGATCACCGCGGGCTTCTTCGGGTCGTTGAACGACAGCACCGCGACCGTCCCGTCGATGGCGCCGAGCCCGTCGAGCAGGAACTGCGGGTTGAACGCGACGGTCATCGTCTCGCCGGTGTACTCGCAGTCCATCGCCTCGCTGGCGCGGGCGTCCTCGGTGCCGCCGGCCTCGACGATCAGCCCGCCGTCGCCGAAGGTGAGCCGTACCGGGGTGTTCCGCTCGGCGACCAGCGCGACGCGCTTGACCACCTCGACCAGCGCGCCGGTGGTGACCCGCGCCTGCGACCCGTGCTGGTCCGGGAACAGCGAGCGCAGCTTCGGGTAGTCGCCCTCGAGCAGCCGGCTGGTGGTACGCCGGTCACCGCCGGCGAAACCGATCAGGCCCTCTCCGGTACCGCCGCGGGACAACGCGAGCGTCACGGTGCCACCGAGCGGGCCGAGGGTCTTGGCGGTCTCGGCGAGAGTACGAGCCGGTACGAGCGCCTGCAGGCTGGTGTCCGCGTCGTCCGGCCGCCACTCCAGCGTCCGCATCGCGGCCCGGTACCGGTCGGTCGCGAGCAGCGTGATCGTGCTGCGCTCCAGCTCGACCCGTACCCCGGTCATCATCGGCAGCGTGTCGTCGCGGCCGGCCGCGATCGCGACCTGACCGACCGCGGTACCGAACACGGACGCGTCGATGGTGCCCGCGGCGGTCGGCATATCCGGCAGCGACGGGTAGTCGTCGACCGGCATCGTCGGCAGCGTGAACCGGGCGCTGCCGCAGGTGATCTCCACCCGGCTGCCGTCCGCGGCCACGTTGACCGGCTTGGCCGGCAGGGCGCGGGTGATCTCGGCCAGCAGGCGGCCGGAGACCAGGGCTATCCCGTCGGAGTCGACGGTCACCTCGAGGGTGACCTGACTGGAGACCTCGTAGTCGAACCCCGAAACGACCAGCTGACCGTCGGCGACCCGCAGCAGCACACCGGCCAGCACGGGCACCGGCGGTCGGCTCGGCAGGCTCTTGGCGGTCCATGCCACGGCGTCGGCGAGCGCATCCCGCTCGACCCGGAACTTCATGCGATGCCTCCTGGACGGGGTCTTCGATCACGTCGAGCGGTACAACCGGAGATCGGGTACGTCCGGCCGCGGGCGAAGCTCTCTCGACGGTACGCCGAGCCGCTGCCGGCAGTATGCCGTGTCTCCGCGACATTCCTGGTACGGGTGTGCGGTGACGCTAACCCACAGCGTGACGTTGGTTTGTCTTCTTATTGAAGAAGTAACAGTCGTCTTCGTAGCTGTTGTGGATGCTGTGGATAACCGGTGTCTGCGCAGCTAGCCGTTGCTGCGAGGCAGTGGACAGGTTGTGGACCGGTCAACCTGTCGGCGGGTACGGCCGGGGACAGCGGCCGGGTCGTCACAGCCTTGTCCACGGATTCGTGCGGTTTTCCCCAGGGCTGTCCACGACAATCCGCAGGTAATCCCCAACCGTACGGGTGACCTCCGCGGGCCATCCGAATGAATCCCATCGGTACCTCCACAGAGTTATCCCCAGGCGTCATGCACATCCTGTGGACAACCAGCCGTCCGTACGGCGAAAGATCAGCCGAACGGGGGATGGGGCCAGTTCCGGGCGACTCCCGATTCCGTCGTCGACCACCGCGAAATGGCGCCTGGCAACCGGCGCGGAGGTGCCCGATACCGCGGCGACCTGCCCGAAACCGCGACGCGCGGGGCGCGGTGCGGTGCCGCGAGGGCGCTTAGGAGCGATTCGGGGAAGCGCTGGCGGGCGGGCCGGGAGCCGCTACGGGGCCTGCTGCTTGATCCGGTTGGTCAGCTCGGCGATCTGGTTGAACAGGCTGCGCCGCTCGGCCATCTGCTGCCGGATCTTCCGGTCGGCGTGCATGACCGTGGTGTGGTCGCGGCCGCCGAACGCCTGCCCGATCTGCGGCAGGGACATCTGGGTCAGCTCCCGGCACAGGTACATGGCGACCTGGCGGGCGTTCACCAGCACCCGCGAGCGGGAGTGCCCGTGCAGGTCCTCCATGGTCATGCCGAAGTAGTCGGCGGTCAGCTCCATGATCTGGTCGGCGGTGATGTCCGGGCCGGTGCCGTCCGGGATGAAGTCCCGGAGCACCTCCTCGGCCAGCGCGAGATCGACCGGCGACCGGTTCAGGCTGGCGAACGCGGTGACCCGGATCAGCGCACCCTCGAGCTCCCGGATCGAGTTGGAGATCCGCGACGCGATGAACTCCAGTACGTCCGGCGGCGCGGCCAGCCGCTCCTGTGCGGCCTTCTTCTGCAGGATCGCGATCCGGGTTTCCAGGTCCGGCGGCTGGATGTCGGCCAGCAGCCCCCACTCGAACCGGGTCCGCAGCCGGTCCTCCAGCGTGGCCAGTTGCTTGGGCGAGCGGTCCGACGTGATCACGATCTGTTTGTTCGAGTTGTGCAGGGTGTTGAAGGTATGGAAGAACTCCTCCTGGGTCCGCTCCCGGTTCTCCAGGAACTGGATGTCGTCGATCAGGAGGATGTCCACGTCGCGGTAGCGCCGCTGGAACGTCTGCGTCTTGTCGTCCCGCAGCGAGTTGATGAAGTCGTTGGTGAACTCCTCGGTCGACACGTACCGCACGCTGCGGGCGTTGCCGAGGCTGGTGGCGTAGTGGCCGATCGCGTGCAGCAGGTGCGTCTTGCCGAGCCCGGAGTCGCCGTACACGAAAAGCGGGTTGTAGGCCTTTGCCGGTGACTCGGCCACCGCGACCGCCGCCGCGTTGGCGAAGCGGTTGCTGGAGCCGATCACGAAAGTCTCGAAGGTGTACTTCGGATTGAGCCGGTTGGCGCTGTCGTTGCCGCGGCCGCCCCGCACCAGGCCGACGACCTGTGCCAGCGGTCCGGGTCGATCGTCCATCCGGCGGTCGGGACCGTTGTCCGAGCGGCGGTTGTCGGGTCCGGACTGGCTGTCGTAGCCGCCCCGCCCCCCGTACCCCCGCTGGTCGTCCTGTCCGGGGTGGCCGCCAGGTCCCTGATGACCGTCGCGTCCCGGGTGACCGTTGTACGACTGGCCGTCCTGGCGGTCGAGTGGGGCCGCCTCGACTCCGTACGCCGGCGGCGGTGTGACCACCGGAGAGTGGTCGACGGGCACCCCGTCGGTGTCCTCGCTCTGCCGGATGGTGACCGCGACCTGGATGGTCCGGCCCAACCGGCGCGACAGCGCCTCGGTGATCGCCGGTCGCAGCCGTGACTCGATGGCGTCCTTGGCGAACTGGTTGGGTGCCGCGATCAGCGCGGTGCCTTCGACCAGCGCGAGCGGTCTGGTCAGCCGGAGCCAGGCCCGTTGTTGGGGGGACAGGGTCTCGTCCGCCAACTCGTCGGTCGCCGCCACCCACACCGCAACAAGGTCAACCGTCTCATCGGTCACCGCCGCGCCACCCCCTCGCTCCACGCGTTCCCCCGTCCGGCAACGAGCGTGGGACTCCCGCGACCTAGCGCGCTGTCCACAGGCTTTCCACAGCCTGTGTATTGATGAGCCCCACAGTGTGGCCATGGTGCGCCATGGCCCGGCCGAGCACGCCGCCGCCCCGCGACTTCACGGTGACATATCATCCCGAACCGGGATCAGAAGCACCGAGCGAGGTGGCAACAGGGGAAGGTCGGCAACGTGGCACGCTAACAGTGCCGCGGTTCGTCGAACAAGGCGTTGTCCACAGGCTGGCGGCCTACTGCCGGATACTCGTCTCAACGTGCTCAATGTCGGGAACTTGCTCGCGCATTGGCGCCGGTACACCCTCGGGGATCGGCCGACTGCCCTTTGCTACGCTTGCCGCCGTAGCGTGCGTGTGTACCCTCGTCCCGGTCCGTGGCGGGCGGTGGCCCCCGGTGAACCTGGCGGTGGCGATCTACCCCGACGACGGCCGGCTCACCGAACCAGTAGCGATCCGGTTCGGGCGCCCGCTGAACGACATCCAGTGACAGCGCTGATCTTGGAGCCCTGACGTGAGCAAGCGCACCTTCCAGCCGAACAACCGCCGCCGCGCGAAGACCCACGGCTTCCGGCTGCGCATGCGTACCCGCGCGGGTCGGGCGATCATCTCCAGCCGGCGCCGCAAGGGTCGCGCGCGTCTCGCGGTCTGAGGTCCGCGGTCTCAAGCCGTGTTGCCGCCGGCCGCGCGGCTGCGGCGCCGCGCTGATTTCGCTGCGACCGTTCGCGGCGGGCGGCGCGCTGGCCGAGGCGCGGTCGTGGTGCACGTTCTGCTCTCCGCTGGTGATTCCCCGCAGAACGCGGTCATCGGCGATGAGCCCTCGACCGGAACCGGCATGAGTACCACCCAGGCGATGGAAACCGACCGGGTCGGCTCGACCCAGGTCGGTTTCGCCGTACCACGCGCCGTGGGCAACGCGGTGGTCCGCAACCGGGTCCGCCGGCGGCTGCGGCATCTGATCCGCGAACGCCTTGATCAACTTCCCGGCCCGGCCAACGTGGTGGTGCGGGCGCTGCCCGGCTCCGACCGCCGCACCTTCGACGAGCTCGGCCACGATCTCGACCGGGCGCTCACCGCGGCGATGACCGCGCGACGCCGGTCGACGACCGGCCAGCGGGGCGGCCCGGCCGCTCAGTCTCCGGCGCCGGCCACCCGCTCCTCCCCGGCCGCTGGTCCTTCTGGTTCGGCGGCCGGGTCTTCTGGTTCGGCGGCCGGGCCGCGCGACTCGTCGACGACCGTTCCGGCGCGCCCTGCCGAGGATGGCTGACATGGCCCAGCCGGCGCTGCACTCCGATCCGGTCGAACCGGCCCGCCGCTCGCCCTACCAGCCACTGGTCAAATTACTGAGCCTGCCCATCGTCGCGTACCGTCGATGGATAAGCCCGGCGTTGCCGGCTCGTTGCCGGTTCTACCCATCGTGCAGCGCGTACGCCCTCGAGGCGCTCGCCACTCACGGCGCGATCCGTGGAACCGCGCTCGCGGCCTGGCGGCTGCTGCGTTGCCATCCATTTCATCCAGGTGGCTACGACCCTGTGCCTCCGGCGCGTGAGCGTCGCCGGCGCACCTGACGCGTTGAACTTGACCGAGCCGAGGTTTCGGCGGACATGACGGGAGCCCCGACGTGCACCTGATCAGCCTGGACTGGATCTACTGGGCGATCTCGTGGATTCTGCTGACCTGGCACTCCCTGTGGGACCTCATCCTGCCCGCCGGCCAGGTGATCGGTACCAACTTCGCCTGGGTCCTGGCGATCGTCTTCCTGGTGATCACCGTACGGGTGATCCTGTTCCCGCTGTTCGTCAAGCAGATCAAGTCACAGCGGGCGATGCAGGCTCTTCAGCCGCGGGTCAAGGAGCTGCAGGAGAAGCACAAGGGCGACCGCGAGAGCATGCAGAAGGAGCTCATGGAGCTCTACCGGACGGAGAAGGCCAACCCGTTGATGGGCTGCCTGCCGCTGGTACTGCAGATTCCGGTCTTCCTCGGTCTGTTCCACGTACTGCGGCGGCTCGACCCGGACAAGTCGGAGGCGGCCAAGACGCTGTACGGCTGGACCATCGGGCAGTTCGACAGCGCCTCCGGCGCGCACCTGCTGGGCGCACCGATCGCCGCGAAGTTCGGCTCCACCGCGAGCGAGCTTGCCGCGCTGGACGCGAGCGCCATGAACGTCAAGATCGTCGCTGCGGTCCTGGTCGCGATGATGATCATCACGACGTACCTGACGCAGCGGCAGATGATCTCGCGTACCGGTTGGGCCACCGATCCGCAGCAGAAGATGATCCAGCGGCTGATGCTGTACGGCGTCCCGCTGTCCCTGTTGGTGTCGGGCTCGCTGTTCCCGATCGGTGTGGTGATCTACTGGGTCACCACCAACCTGTTCTCGATGGGTCAGCAGTTCTGGGTGCTGCGCAAGTACCCGCCGCCGGTGAACAGTGCTGCCGGCGCGGGGAAGTCGGCGCCGGCCGGCCGCGCCCCCGGCAAGGGCAAGACCGACAAGGATGCCGGGAAGGGCGCAGCCTCCCCCAACGGTGCCAGCACGACAGACGGCAAGGCGCTAGCTCCGCGGCCCGGCGCGAAGCCGACGACCACCAAAAAAACCGGGACCCGGAAGAAGACCCGTCGTTGAGTACGACGTACCGATAGTGGCGCGCCCGGCGCCCAACACTCTGGAGAACGTGACAGTGACCGATACGAGGATGACCAGCTCCGGCGCTGGCGAGGCTGGCGAGCCGGACGGTCCGGCAGCCGGTGACGCGGCGATAGCGGTTGGCGGTGACGCCAGCGGTACCGAGACGGGCAGTGTGAACGCGGTGGCCGGCGAAGCCGGGCCCGACAGCGGTTCGAGCGTTGCCGGTCCGGCCGACACCGCCGATGCGGACGTGGCCGATGCGGACGACGAGGGTGCGGACGACGAGGGTGCGGACGACGAGGGTGCGGACGACGAGGGTGCGGAGGGCGAAGGCGCGGACGAAGAAGGCGGTGCCGACGAGGCCGACGGGGCCGAGGCCGGCGCTGGTCCGGACACCTTGTTCCAGCAGAGCGAGGTCGCGGCCGACTATGTCGAAGGGCTGCTCGATGCCCTCGACTACGACGGCGACATCGACGAGCTCGTGCGCAACGGGCGGCCCGTCGTCGAGGTCGTCGGGCCGGGACTCGATCCACTTGTCGGACAGCGCGGGGTCACCCTGGAGGCGCTGCAGGAGCTCGCGCGGCTGGCTGTGTTCAAGCAGACCGGTACGCCGAGCCGGCTCCTTCTCGATGTCGGGGGCTACCGGACGGCGCGACGCAAGGAGCTGTCCGCGATCGCCAAGAACGCTGCCGAGAAGGTACGGGAGTACGGCGAGCCGGTGAAGCTCGAGCCGATGAATCCGTTCGAGCGGAAGTGCGTGCACGACGTGGTCAACGCGCTGACCGGTGTACTGAGCGAGTCGGAGGGCGTGGAGCCGGCTCGACGGGTGGTCGTACGGCCGGCCGACTGACGGCAGCCGTGTTGTTGACCGGGTAGCTCAACGACTGGTGTGTGGACTGGCCGGGTATCGCCAATGGCGGCACCCGGCCAGTTTCTGTATAGAGAGCCCATTGAGGCTCATATCTGATTGTTCCGAACCAAACCACGCATGCCGGGCTCTATGAGTTTGGCCGGCGCCCGCGTCGCTCAGCTGTGCGATCTCGTCTCGACGAAACCGGTCCCGACGACGACGTGTTTCGGCCGGCGCCGGCGTCGCTCAGCTGTGCGATGGACGGCGTGACTGCTCGCACTCTGCTACCGACCACACCAGGAGACGCCGCTACGGTCGCGGTGATCATGGTCGTGGACCCGCACCCCGGGTACCGATGTCCGGCCGTGACGTCCAGCGTTCGGTGGCGCCTGTGACCGTACTGGGCGAACTGTGCCCACCTGACCGACAGCGACTCGCCGGTCGTACGCCGCGTCCCGTGCGACTACGAAACCAACGGGTACCAAGGAGCGGATGACTATGGCTGTACCAACCACTCTTGTCGACTCCGCCCGCCAGTTGTTCGGCGGGCGGCTGCAGATTGCCGAGGCGTACGCCGACCTGTTGTCCACTGACGGGATCGTCCGTGGACTCATCGGACCGCGCGAGACACCCCGACTCTGGGACCGCCATCTGCTGAACTGTGCGGCGCTGGCCGCGCTCGTACAGCCGGACGCTGAGGTCACCGATGTCGGCTCCGGTGCCGGACTGCCCGGCATCGTGCTCGCGATCGCTCGCCCTGATCTGGCCGTGACTCTCGTGGAGCCGCTCGCGAGGCGTACCGCCTTTCTTGAGGAAGCGGTCGAGTCGCTCGGGCTCGACCGGGTCCAGGTGGTACGCGCACGAGCTGAGGAGTCGGCCGGCAAGCTCCCGCCCGCGGACGTGGTGACCGCACGGGCGGTTGCATCGATCGACCGGCTCGCCGCGTGGTGCCTTCCGCTGGCCAAGATCGGTGGTCGCCTGCTCGCCATGAAGGGCGCCAGCGCCGAGGCGGAGATCGTGGAGCACGCCGACGCGGTACGCCGTGCGGGCGGTGCCGATCCGGTCGTCCGGCGGTGCGGGGACGAGTTGCTCGAACAGCCAACCACGGTCATCGAGGTGGTACGTGAGCGAGACGTGATGGCCGGGCGCCGGTCGAAACGGAGGCGGAGATGAGTCGTGCGGTCCGGCGTTCGACCTCAGGTGGCTGGCCCGGGGTTCGAACGGAAGCACAATCCGATCGGGATCCGTCCAGCCAGTCAGCCGCTGATGCGACGAGGTCCGGCCCAACCGGACCCACCGATGCTGGCGCTAGCGGTGCCGCGCCCAGCGATGGGGCGGGCGATGCCGGGGCTGGCGGTGCCGGACCTGGCGACGCCGGTGCTGCCGATGCCGCGCCCAGTGATGCCGGGTCAGGCAGTGTGGCGTTAGGCCACGCGGAGGCCGGCACCACGACGTTGGGACATGCGGACGCCGGCCAGGCCGGATCCGATCCGACCCGCACCGGCCGAGGAAGATCCGGCTCCGCGTGGGCCAATCTCGCCCACCGAGGCCCAGACGCAGGCGAGCCGAGTGTGAAGCCCGAACGAGCCAACTCCGCCGCAGAGAACGCTGGAGCCGCTCGGCCCGAGGGGTTGCTCGAATCCACAGCAGCCGCAGAGAGAGCAGAGCCCGCGGAGAGAGCGGCCGCGGAGGCACCAGAGCCGGAGAGAGTAGAGCCGGCGGACAAAGCCAAGCCCGCGGAGGGAGGAGCCGCGGAGACGCCAGAGCCCGCGGAGAGAGGAGCCGCGGAGAGGGCAGAGCCCGCGCAGCCCGCCGAGCCCGCCGAGCCCGCGGAGAGAGCCGAGCCGGCGGAGAGGGCAGAGCCGGCGGAGAGAGTCGACGTCTCGGAGTCCATGGGTCGCGCCGGGGCCGTTGACGCCGACCGCACCGGAGTCTTTGAAGCCACCGGGACAGCCGTCGGGACAGCCACCAGGACAGCCCCCGGAGTGAACGTTGCTACCGCGCCAGATTCCGGCCACCCCGCCACAGCGGATGACGCGAGAGGGTCACCGGCTCCCGCCCCGGCAAGCACCGGAGCGGCGGCCACCGACGTGCACACCGAATTGGTAGAGCTTGAGGCCGGCGGCCCGGTGGCGGCCGCGCGAGTCCCAGACGCGACCACTGTCGACCCCGTGATGAACGACACGGCCGAGAAGGACGCCGACTCACTGGCGAATTCTTCCAACGAATCTCGCCGCGGAAAGGGCTTCATCGGGCGGCTGTTTCGCCGCCGGCGAGGCCGTAAGACGGCTCAACCAGCACCGGCATCCACGGATACCGGCGACGAGCCAGCGGTCACTGCCTCAAGCACGGGCGCCCCGGACTCGGCGACACGCGACACCCGTAGCACCACACAAGCGAGCACCGTAGGCTTGCCGAGCACCGCCACCGCAAGGAGTGAGCCGGCGGACGTACGCGGGACAACTGAGCCCGGCCGTACCACTGGCGCCCCGGCGGACGTGAATGGCGGCGATCCGGTCCTAGTAGACGAGGGCGGCATGGCGCGCGAAGACGGTCCCGAGCAGACCGACGGTCCGTACGACGTGAGTCAGCGGCGCATCCGGCAAACGCTCGATGCCGCTGTTTCACGTGAAACAGATCCAGAGGACGACACCGGAATCGGCTGGCGTCAGGCGCCGCCGGAGGCCGGGAGCGAGGCCGCCCGGTACGACTCCACGGGCGCCGGCTCCAGCCACCCGGGTGGAGCGCCACGCCACGGCACGGTGTACCGGAGTGGCACCTCTGCGCCCGGAGATGCCACCGCGGCGGCTCCCCCACCGCAGGACGAGGCGTGGCGCAATCCGTACCCGCAGCAGGTGAATGACCCGAGCGGATACGGACACGATCCGGCGCTGCAGAACGTGTCCGGTAGCGGCTATGCGCCAGGCGCCGCAGCGGGTGATCCGCACCTGGCACCGGAGCACCCGGCGGCTCAGGGGCCCGACTCACGTCAGGTACACGTCGATCCTGTTTCACGTGAAACAGAGCACGAGGATCCGCCGCTCGCGATGGAAGCGCGGAGAGCCGTACAGGTTCTCAACCCGGCCGGCGAGGTCACGATGCCGCGCCCGGCCAAGCGGCGGATCATCTGCATCGCGAACCAGAAGGGCGGCGTCGGTAAGACGACGACCGCGGTGAACCTCGCGGTCGCGCTCGCTCTGCACGGCAACCGGGTACTCGTGATCGATCTTGATCCGCAGGGCAACGCGTCGACCGGGCTGAACGTCGACCATCGCGCGGGGGTCAACAGCGTCTACGACTCGTTGATCGAGGAGCTTCCGCTCGCCGAGGTGACCCAGGCCGTCGAGGGCATTCCGAACCTGTTCTGTGTACCCGCGACCATCGACCTCGCCGGTGCGGAGATCGAGTTGGTGTCAGTGGTGGCTCGGGAGTCCCGGCTGCGCCGGGCGATCGAGGAGTACACCGAGCCCCTCGACTACATCTTCATCGACTGCCCGCCCTCTCTCGGCCTGCTGACCGTGAACGCCTTGGTCGCGGCCGAGGAGGTACTGATCCCGATCCAGTGCGAGTACTACGCGCTGGAAGGGCTCGGGCAGCTCCTGCGCAACGTCGAGCTCGTCAAGGCGCACCTCAATCCGAGGATGCGGATTTCGACGATCCTGCTGACCATGTACGACGGCCGTACCAAGCTTGCTGATCAGGTGGCGCAGGAAGTGCGGGAGCACTTCGGCGACGTCGTGGTTCGATCCGTGATCCCGCGGAGCGTACGGGTCTCAGAAGCGCCCGGATATGGCCAGTCGGTCATGACCTACGATCCAGGTTCGCGCGGCGCGACGAGCTACTTCGACGCTGCTCGTGAGATCGCCGAACGGGGCGCAAAGGCTGGAGGGGCCGCATGAAGAACCGCCGAGGTGGACTCGGGCGGGGGCTGGGTGCACTGATTCCCACCGAGTCTCCGGCCATCCCCGGTCAGGTGGCCACGGCCGAGTCGCCGACGCACCCGGATGTCATCTCCGCGGGACGGGCTTCCGGTTCGGACGCGGTAGCGACCCAGCACAGCGACAACCGCTCCGCCGCCGCCGATCACGACGACTCACACCTCGCGCCCGTACCGGGAGCGCGGTTCCGTGAGATCGCGGTCAACGCGATCACCCCCAACGCCCGCCAGCCACGGCACGTCTTCGACGAGGAGTCGCTGGAAGAGCTCAAGCACTCGATCGGTGAAGTGGGCTTCCTCCAGCCCATCGTGGTACGCGAGATCATGGCCGGCCGGTACGAGCTGGTCATGGGTGAGCGGCGCTGGCGGGCAGCCAAGGAAATCGGCCTGGAGCTGATTCCGGCGATCATCCGGGACACCCGCGACGACCAGATGCTGCGGGACGCGCTGCTCGAGAACATCCACCGCGCGAACCTCAACCCGCTGGAAGAGGCGGCGGCGTACCAGCAGCTGCTGGACGAGTTCGGCGCGACGCACGAGGAGCTGGCTCGGCGCATCGGCCGGAGCCGCCCGCAGATCTCCAACACCATCCGGCTGCTCAACCTGCCCGCCGCCGTACAGCGTCGGGTCGCGGCCGGCGTGCTGTCCGCCGGGCACGCGCGCGCACTTCTCGCTCTCGAAGACGGGGACCAGCAGGACGCGCTCGCTCAGCGGATCGTGGCCGAGGGGCTGTCCGTGCGGGCCACCGAGGAACTTGTGGCGCTCGCGCTGCACGACTCCGACGTACCCCGGAAGCAGCCGGCTCAGCGGCGGGCGACGCCGCACGCCCCAGGCGTGACCGAGCTGGCGCACCGGCTGTCTGACCGGTTCGACACGCGCGTGAAGGTCGACCTTGGCCGCCGCAAGGGCAAGATCGTCATCGAGTTCGCGACCGTTGACGACCTGGAGCGGATCGTCGGCATTATGGGAGTCGACGGCCAGCCGGAGCAGTGACGTACCCATGGGGTGACGTCGACGGCAGCGACGATCCGGCCGCACTGATCGCGTGCCAGCGCACACTCGAGCGCTGGCACGCGATTTCGCGTTACCGGGCCCGCATGCGCGAACTCACCGGTCGTGAGCGGGTACTGGATGTCGGCTGCGGTCCCGGCGGCGAGACCACGTACGTCGGTGTGGACGCCTCGATGTCCATGGCCAGGACGGCCGCCTCACGTGGTCGGGCTGTGGTCGTCGCCGACGCGGCCGCGCTGCCGTTCCGGGACCGGCAGTTCGACGCGGTACGTGCCGACCGCTTGTTCCAGCACCTCGTCGATCCCCGGCGGGTACTCCGGGAGTTGATCCGCGTACTGCGGCCCGGTGGCCGGCTCGTGGTGGCGGATCCGGACCAGTCGACGTTGGTTGTCGATGCGGCCGGGCATCCGCTGGCGGAACGCATCGTGGCGTACCGGCGCACGCATGTCCGGCAGCCGGATCTCGCGCACCGGCTGCCGGCCCTGTTGGCCTGGGCCGGCCTGGTCGACCTCACCATGGACGGCTTCCCGCTCGTCCTCACTGATCCGTCGGAGGCGTTCGGCATCACGACCTGGGCGCGCACGCTCGAAGAAGCCGGTGACGTGACCGACGAGGAGTGCGCGAGCTGGGAGGCGGCTCTGCGCGCGGGGCCGTTCGTATACGCCCTGACGTACTTCGTCGTGAGCGCCCGCCGCGGCGGCGCACCGGCGAAGACCGGCGGCCGCTAACCCGCCGGTGCGTCCGGCCGCTGGTCCGTTTGGTATGCCGGGCCGTTGGTTCGCGTGGTGTGCCGGGCCGCTGGTCCGTCCTTTGGGCCCGGCGGTTAGTCCGTCTGGTGCGCGCGGGCTATGGCCTGCCGGACCTGCCCGACCAGTACGGTCCCGAAGTCCAGCCCGGCCGCGTCGACCGCCATCGGCAGCAGCGACGTCTCGGTCATGCCTGGCGCGACGTTGGCCTCGAGTACGTGCGGCGTGCCGGTCGCGTCCACGATCACGTCCACCCGGGACATGTCCCGCAGCCCGAGCGTCCGGTGTACCGCCACGGCCACCTCGCCGACCGCCGCGGCCACCGCCGGGTCCAGCCGGGCCGGCACATGCCAGGTGGTGATTCCCGCGGTGTACCGGGCGGCATAGTCGTAGCCGCCGTTCGGGGGCACGATCTCGACCGCCGGTAGGGCGACCGGACCATCGTCCAGATCGAGCACGCTGACCGCGATGTCGGCACCCGGTACGAACTGCTCCACCAGTGCGGTCGAGCCGTACGCGAAGCACGCCACCATGGCGGTGGGTAGCTCGGCCGGCGTGTGTACCGCGTGTACGCCGAGCCCGGAACCGCCACTCGCCGGCTTGACCATCAGCGGCAGCCCGAGTCGCGCGAGGATGCGATCCATCAGCTTCTGCGCGCCCAGCTCGGAGAAGATGTCGTGCGGCAGCGCCACCCAGTCGGGGGTACGGATGCCGGCCCGCTGCAGTACCGCCTTGGCGGTCGGCTTGTCCCACGCGACCCGGGCCGCGTGCGCGTCGCTACCCACGTACGGGATTCCGATGAGATCGAGTACGCCGCGCAGCGAGCCGTCCTCACCGGCCTCCCCGTGCAGCGCGATCACGACAGCGTCCGGCGGGTCGACAGTCAGAGCCGCGAGCAGGTCCGCGTCGACATCCCGGAGCTCCACCTCGACCCGGGCACGCCGCAAGGCGTCCAGTGCCCGCCGGCCGGAACGGAGCGACACGTCCCGCTCGTAGGACAGCCCGCCGGCGAGCACCAACGTGCGGAACTGCTCGGTCGCGCCGGCGCCAGCGACACCCGCGTCGGTCCCCGTGACGGCGGCGCCCGCGCCGGTCCCCGCGACGGCGGCGCCCGCTACGGCCACGCCAGCAGAAGGGTCGACGCCAGCTACGGCCGCGCGGGTGGAATGGTCGGCACCGCCCACGGCCACGCCGGCGGACGGGTCGGCGCCAGAAACGGCGGTCACGCGAGGCCCGGCCCGGGGGTGTCATTGGTGTGGATGCCGGGCACCGCGGCGCCGCCGGCGGTACCGAAGGTGGTCCGCAACTCCAGCTCCTCGTCGATCACCTGGCCGAGCCGGCGCAGGCCCTCCCGAATCCGATCCGGTGGCGGGAAGCAGTAGCTCAACCGGAGATGCTCGATGCCGGAGCCGTCGGCGTAGAAGCCGGTACCGGGCACGTACGCCACCCGGCCGTGGATCGCGCGCGGCATCATCGCCTTCGAGTCGAGGCCCGGCGGCAACGTGACCCATACGTAGAAGCCGCCGTCCGGATGGGTCCAGCGGGTACCGGCCGGCAGGTAGTCGGCGAGGCCGGCGAGCATCGCGTCCCGGCGCTCCCGGTACAGCTCCCGGAAGGTCTTGAGTTGCTGCTGCCACGGCATCGTCGTCAGGTACCCGGTGACCGCGGCTTGGGCGAACGCGCTCGGGCACAGGATCTGTGCCTCACTCGCGATCACCAGTTTTTCGCGTACGCCGTGCGGCGCGAGAACCCAGCCGACCCGCAGCCCCGGCGCGAACGTCTTGGAGAAGGTGCCGAGGTACAGCACCCCGTCCCGTACCCGGGACCGCAGCGCCGGTATCGGCTCCCGGTCGAAGCCGAGCAGGCCGTACGGGTCGTCCTCGACTACCAGGAGGCGCGCGCGTTCCGCGATCTCGAGGATGCGCTCCCGGCGGTTTTCGGCCAGCGTCACGCCGGCCGGGTTGTGGTAAGCCGGCACGGTGTAGAGGAACTTGGCGCGCCGGCCGGTACGGGCCACCGCCGCCAGAGCTTCCTCCAGCGCTTCCGGGATCAGTCCGTCGTCGTCCATTGGCACGTGTACGACGTCGGCCTGCGCGGCCTGAAAGACGCCCAACGCACCGACGTAGCTCGGTCCCTCGGCCAGCACCACGTCGCCGGGATCGAGGAAGACGCGGGACACGAGGTCCAGGGCCTGCTGGGAGCCGACGGTCACCACCACGTCGTCCGGTGAGGCGCCCATCGACGCGTCGATCCCGGACAGTGCCATCACCGAGCAGATCTGCTCGCGCAGCGGGAGCTCGCCCTGGCCCACGCCGTACTGCAGCGAGGTGGTGCCGTGCCTGCCGGCCAGGTCGCCGAGCATCTCGCCCACCGCGTCCAGTGGGAGGGCGGCGACGTACGGCGCTCCCCCGGCCAGCGACACCACCTCGGGCCGGCTCGCGACCGCGAAGAGCGCCCGGATCTCGGAGGCGGTCATGCCCCGGATGCGCTGCGCGTACCGGTCGGCGTAGTCGTCGAGTGTGGTGCCGGACAAGATGTCCTCCCAGCGCCCACCGGCGTCCCAACTCGCGCGACGGCCGATCGCCGATGGCCGGCCAGGTCGGCGCTGGTGAGCGGAGCAGTTGTCACTCGGACCGCGCCGAGTCTACCGGCCCCACCAGGCGGTTCCTGCTCAATGTGATGCATGCGGCCGTGCCGGTGACTGTGTCCGAAGCCTCCCCCCGAACCTGATTCCCGCGTACGATCGGCTGGTTGGGGTCTGGGAGGGGAATCGCGTTGTACACAGGCACGGTGCGCTGATGTCCCGACGCCTCGTGAACCTCACTCTCGACACGCTCGAAGAGCTGCCTCGCCGCTGCCGCCGATGCGTGTTCTGGGAGCTGGATCCGGTGGCCGCGGAGCGCGCGGTTGAAGCTGGCGACCCGGAGCTGGAAAAGGAAGCCTGGGTATCCCAGACCCTGCTCGAATGGGGCTCCTGCGGAAAGCTCATCTATGTCGACGGCATGCCGGCCGGCTACGTGCTGTTCGCGCCGCCGGCGTACGTGCCCCGCTCGATTGCCTTCCCCACCAGCCCGGTCAGTCCGGACGCGGTGCTGCTGATGACCTCCCATGTCGTACCGGCGTTCAGCGGCGGCGGGCTCGGCCGGATGCTCGTCCAGGGAGTCGCGCGGGACCTCACCAAACGCGGAGTCAAGGCGATCGAGGCCTTCGGCGACGCGAAGTGGGAAGGCCCCGGGTGCGTGGTACCCGCCGATTTCTACCTTTCCGTCGGGTTCAAGACGGTACGTCCGCATCCGCGCTTCCCGCGCCTGCGGCTGGAACTGCGCACCGCGCTGTCGTGGAAGTCTGACGTCGAGTACGCGTTGGAGAAGTTGCTCGGCTCGATGAGCCCGGAGGCGCTGCTGCGCCCGGCCACCCGCTCGTCCATGTCGTCCAGCTCATCCTGAGCCGAGCCGATCGCCGCAGGGCGTGAGGGGGACCTGGCGAGCGAGCCGCGCCGGACCTCTGTGCGGGAATGAGCCGCCGCGGGAGAGCCAGGAAGGGACCTCAGTGCGGGAGTGAGCCGCCGCGGGAGAGCCAGGACTGGGGCGTCAGTGCGCGAGAGCCGCGCGCAACGAGCTGACGTCGAAGGTGCCGGTCTGTACATCGGATTCGGCCGGTAGGTACATCCGCTGTACCGCGGCGACGATCGCCTCGACCACGGTGTCCCGGAAACTCGGCTCGATGATGCGGGCCCGATCCTCCGGTGCGGTCAGGTAGCACACCTCGACCCGTACCGCCGGCATCCTGGTGAGCCGCAACAGCTCCCAGGTCTTCCCGTGTACCCGCGCGTCTTCCAGTCCGGTCCGCGCCACGATCTCGCGCTGTACCAATCCGGCCAGCCGTTCCCCCACCGTGGACGTGACCCCCGAGCCGGTGCCGAAGTGGTACGCCGCGCAGCCCTGCGCGTCCGCGTTGCGGTGGCCGTCCAGGTGCAGCGAGACGAGCAGGTCGGCACCGAGCTCGTTGGCGAACCGGGCCCGTTCCGCGTCGGGAAAGCCGCGGTTCCGGCCCCGGGTGAGGTGCACCTGCACCCCGGCCGCGGCGAGCCGACCCTCCAGCCGAGCGGCCAGGTCGAACACGAGATCCGCCTCGGTCCAGCGGAGCATTCCGTCGGGCACCACCACGCCGGGGTCGTCGCCGCCGTGGCCGGGATCGATCACGATCCGCTTGCCGACGAGCACCGGACCGGAGTGCCGGAGAACGTCGTACTCCCGCAGCAGTTGAGGCCGGCCACCGACCACCTTGCGGCCGAGGCGGCGCAGGGCGTGCATGGTGGCCGGGCCGAACGATCCATCGGGTACCAGCCCGACCTCGCGCTGGAACTGGCCGAGCGCGTGCTCGGTGCGGTGACCGAAGATGCCGTCCGGGCGGCCGACGTCGTACCCCATCTCCAGCAGCCGTTCCTGCAGCTGCCGCACGTCGTCGCCGGACATCGCGACGGGGATGGCACGGAACAGGAGGCGGTCACCGAGCTCCCAGCGGGCGCCGTCAAGTGAACGCCAGGTCTCGTCACCGACCCGACCGTCCGCGGTAAGCCCGCGGGACTGCTGGAACGCCCGCACCGCGACCTCGACCGCGGCGTCGTACTCGATCTGCTCCGGATCGGTGCTGCCGCCGCCGGCGGAGAGCAGACCCAGATCACCGAGTACCGCCCGCACCTCGGCCACGGCGGGGCCCCGATCGCCCAGGCGGATCGGTCGCATCCCGGTGGTCTCCTCTCCCGGGCGGTTCACCGCCCCAGCACTGATTCCGCAGCGTACCGCCTGGCAGCGGCATGATCCGGCAACGCCGGGCCGCGCCCGCTCCGCCCCTGACCAGCAGATATAGCCCTGTGTACAAAGAAGACTCCGCACAGGTACAACACGTCCTGTGCGGAGTCAGTTCAGAGCGCCGCGGTGTTACAGGGCCGCGGTGTTACAGCGCCGCGGTGTTACAGGGCCGACTCGACCAGCTTGGCGAGCGTGCTCTTGGGGTGCGCGCCGATCACCGACTGGAACGGCTGACCATCCTTGAACACCGTCAGCGTGGGGATGGACATGACGCCGTACTCGCGGGTGACCTGCGGGTTCTCGTCGATGTTGAGCTTGACGAACTCGACCTTCCCGGCGTACTCGGCGGACAGCTCCTCGAGTACCGGCGCGACCTTCTTGCACGGCCCGCACCACTCCGCCCAGAAGTCCACGAGCACCGGCTTGTCGGACTTCAACACGTCAGCCTGGAAGCTGCCGTCGGTCACCGCCTTGTTCGCTCCCACGGTGGGGGTCTCCAATCTCTGGTCGGTGGATTCTGATGGACGAGCGCGCCTTGAGTTTCAGCTTCCCTGTACGACTTCGGTGGCGACCTCGTGCGCGGCTTCCCGCGCGGCCAGGAACCGCTCGGCATCCAGCGCGGCCACACACCCGGTACCGGCGGCCGTGATCGCCTGCCGGTAGGTGTGGTCGACCAGGTCGCCGGCCGCGAACACGCCGGGCAGGTTCGTCCGGCTGGTCGGGGCATCGACGATGACGTACCCGTCCGGGTCCATGGCAACCTGACCGCGGAACAGCGCGCTGCGCGGGTCGTGGCCGATCGCGATGAACACGCCGGTGACCGGAAGGACCTTCTCTTCGCCGGTCTTGACGTTGCGGACCGAGGCGCCGCCCACCTTGTCGGTACCGACGATGCCGGTCACCACGGTGTCCCACTCGACCTTGATCTTGTCGTTGGCCAGTGCGCGGTCGACCATGATCCGGCTCGCCCGGAACTCGTCGCGCCGGTGGATGATCGTGACCGTCTCGGCGAACTTGGTGAGGAACGTCGCTTCCTCCATCGCCGAGTCGCCGCCCCCCACGACCGCGATGTGCTGGCCGCGGAAGAAGAACCCGTCGCAGGTGGCACAGCTGGATACGCCGTGCCCGAGCAGCTCCTGCTCGCCCGGTACGCCGAGCGGCCGCCACGCGGATCCGGTGGACAGGATCACGGCGTGCGCCCGGTACTCGGTCTCGCCGACCCAGACCGACTTGATCTCGCCGGTAAGGTCGACCCGGGAGACGTCGTCGGTCAGCAGCTCGGCGCCGAACCGCTCAGCCTGCTTGCGCATGCCGTCCATCAGGTCAGGGCCGAGAATGCCGTCCGGGAACCCGGGGAAGTTTTCCACTTCGGTGGTGGTCATCAGCGCCCCACCGGACTGCACACCCTCGATGACCAGCGGATTGAGGCTGGCTCGGGCCGCATAGACGGCGGCGGTGTATCCGGCTGGACCGGAACCGATGATGATCACATTGCGTACGTCGGTCGGGTTCGGCGCTCCCACGGCGGACTCTCTCCTCGTGACATGGCGGGCCTGGCTGCCGGTATCCGGCATGTTTCCCATCCGGCCAGCAGAACGTCATCGTACGGAGGGAGATTCCCCAACGCGGTACGCATCACTCTCACGGCGGGACACAGCTCGCTCACGACCCGGATACAACCTCGCCGCGGTGAGGCGGGCACTGTCCAGCCGGCCGGCTCAGAGCGGCGCGGTAAAGCGCTCGTCCGGCCCGGTACCTCCGCAGGCTGGTCCGGCCACGACGACGAGCCGGTCCCCGGCGGCCCCGGCGACCAGGATGATCAGGGCGGGGTTGCCCTGGTACCGGGCGAAGTCGACGACCTGGGTCGACCCGGGATGCCTGGTGGTGACCGCGGCGAGGCACTGCCGCAGCAGGCCGGGCTCGGTCAGCCGGGCCAGCTCAGTGGGCACAGTGGCTGCCAGCTCCGGCGCCAGGCTGTCCTTGGACAGTCCGAGTCGATCCGGGAGCGAGCGGAGCGTGTCCGGCTGGTAGTCGGTACCGCTCACCAGGAGGCCACCGAAGGCGGCCGGGGCGCTCTTGCCGTTGGGCACCTGCAAGCCGTTGTCGCGTGGGGTACGGCCGGCATCACCGCCGGCAGCGCTGGGGCCGGCCAGGTCGGTGGCGCCGCTCTCCTGCTGCGCACTGGTGGCCGTGCCGCCGTTCTGCCCGACCAGTCCGATCGCGCCGACGGTGCCGATACCGAGCACTCCGACCACCGCTGCCGCGGCGGCCAGCACGCGGGCCCGCCGCCGGCGTCGGGTGGCGAGGGACACGACCTCGGCGCCCGGTCCGGCGACAGCGGCCGCCGCACCGGCCGGGTGCCCGGCGGTACGGAGTGCCTCGTCCAGCCGGAGCGCGACATCCGCCGGCAGCACCTCGGGGGTCGCGCCGAGCGCGGACAGTTGGCCGCTCACCATCGGCTCGGCCGCCCGCAGCGCCTGGTACATCGCGATCCAACCCGCGTCGGTGGTGACCAGCGCGGCGACCTGCTCGGCCGCCGGGGTCCCGTCGAGCGCACCGCAGGCGTAGTCCGCCAGCAGGTCGAGATCGACCTGCCGACCGCCTGGTTGGTCCGCGCTCACCGGTTCTCCTGTCCTGGTCCTGACGCGCGCCGGCTCATCCGGCGACTGATCTCATCCGGCGTCCGGTCACGATGGCCGCACATCCGCATCGCGGCTGTCTTGTGATCCGACGTCGCCGGAGGCTTCCGGGTTCCGTAGATAGCCAAGGTTCACGGCCAGGCGGGCGCGCCCCCGCGCGCACCGGCTCTTCACGGTCCCCTCGGCGACCTCGAGAATCCGTGCCGCCTCGCTCACCGGGTACCCGTAGACGTCGACGAGCACGATCGCGGCCCGTTGTTCGACCGGCAGCTGGGCGAGTGCCGAGCGGATCTCCAGTGAGGTGTCGTGGTCGAGTTCCACCGCCGGCTCGCCCGGCCCGGACTCCGGCAGTGGCACCGTCGGGCGCGCCGCGCGCCGGCGTACCCGGTCGAGACAGGCGTTCACCACGATCCGGTGCAGCCAGGTGGTGACCGCCGAGTCACCACGGAACCGGTCCGCGGCGCGGTACGCCGACAGCAGCGCGTCCTGGAGCGCGTCGGCCGCCTCCTCTCGATCGGCGAGGGTGCGCAGTGCGACCGCCCAGAGCCGGTCGCGGTGCCGCCGCACCAACTCGGCGAACGCGTCGGGATCGCCCGCGACGTGGTTCTGGAGGAGGGTCCGGTCATCGGGGCCGGGTGGCTGGTCATCGCGGCCGGCGTTCGACAGGGCGTCGTCCCGCCCGGCGCCGGTTGACCCGGTGCCGGCCGGTACATCCGCCGAATCGTTCCGCACGGAGGGCACCCTACCGAGGCTCGACCGACCGGCGCGCAGCGAGCGCGGCACGCCGCGTCAGCGGCCGGTAACCGTGATGTCCTGGACGCCGACCTGGAACTTGCCCTCGACCGACGGCAACACCGTGATCCAGATCAACAGGTACCGGGTACGGGCGCCGCCGGCCGCCAGTACCGCCCGCGGCGGGGCGTTCACCCGCGGCGCGGAGATGGTCCGGTACGAGGTGGCGATCTGGTTGTCGCTGTCCGAGTCGCCGGAGCCGCCGGCCGCCGGATCCTCGGTACCGCCGCGCAACTGGACGGTACAACCGGGCTGGTCGAACTCGATCTCGACGTTCTGTACCTCGCGGGCCGAGCCGAGGTCGAGCAGGATCCCCATGCCGGGCTTCAGGCCACCGAAGGCCGCGCTGTTGTACTGGTCGGTCGACCACTCGGTGCTCTGGTCGCCGTCGAGTACGTTCTGCTGGTTGCGGACCTCGGTACGGTCGCCGCGCGGCGGGTCGACGATGCGTACGGACGTGGGCTTGATCGGTGCCGGCTCGCCGGCGCCCTGGCTGTTGCCGGCGTTCGGTGACGCGGACGGGAAGCCGTTCTGGTTGGTCGCCGGCAGCCACCGGGTGCCGAGCAGCAGTCCGGCCAGCGCGATGGCGAGCAG
Source organism: uncultured Actinomycetota bacterium (assembly GCA_963742715.1). Lineage (GTDB taxonomy): Bacteria > Actinomycetota > Actinomycetes > Mycobacteriales > Micromonosporaceae > CAVUMR01. The sequence goes on from CAVUMR010000001.1 coordinate 1,520,255, forward strand.
CGCGCCCACGCCCACCGAGATCTTCTTCCAGACCGGGCGCTGCGACTCGTGCGGCTCCGTCGAGACCAGGTCGAGCGCACCGCTGATGTCGTCCGGGTCGACGTCGAGCCGACCGAGTTCGGCGGACAGTTCCGCGGCGCTCGGCGGCGGCAGCGCCGGGTCGAGCAGGTCCATGGTGAGCGCGTCGAGATAGTTGGGCACGCCGCTGCGTACCTGTCGGGGGGAGGCGATCCGGCCGTCCACCCGGGGCGCGTCCGGCAGCCCGGCCGGCCCGGACACCTCCCGCGGCCAGTGGCCGGTGAGCGCGCAGTAGAGCACCGCGCCGAGCGCGCGTACGTCCCCGTCCGCCGAGGCGTGCCCGTCGGCGCGGGCGTCGGCCAGTACGACCCGGTGCTCGTTGCCGATCAGCACGGTGCCGGGGTGGACGTTGCCGTGCGCGACCCCGGTGCCGTGTACGGCGGCGAGCGCGTCGGCGAGCGCGTGCGCGATCGAGGTGGCCCGTTCGGGCTCCAGCGGCGTGTCCCGGACAGCTTCCCGCAACGAGCGGCCGTCGACCCATTCGCGCACCACGTACGCCCGGGCGCCTTCGTCGACCGCGTCGTACACGCCGACGATGTGCGGGTGTACGACCCGGCTCGCGGCTACCGCCGCGGCGAGCATCTCCTCAGCCGCGGCACCACCGGGGTACCGCAGGACGACGGTTACCGGGCGCCGGAGGATGACGTCGATGCCGCGCCAGACCTGCCGGCCGGTGGAGTCGTCGTTGATGTGCTCTTCCAGCCGGTACCGGTCGGCCAGCACCTCGCCTACCGCGGGTGCACCGACCTGGGTCAACCCGTCCTCCCTCCGGCTGGTGCTCGCAACGTACGCGCACCAGCCTAGGTCCTCGGTAACCCGAGCGACCGGGACCCCGCCCCGTGGGCGGCGTGTTGCCCGGCGTGCCGGTCGGTGATCCGGTACGAGACGTGCTAGGGGCCGCTACCGGTTCGGCGCGTGCCCCCTGGAACCCGTTCACCGTACCGTGTCGCGGCATTGCCGACCGGGCAACGGTTGTACGGCTTGTCCCGGTATTTACGGATCGATCTTAGTCGTTGAGATCCCGCCGGGGTCACCTGCCGAGTCGCGTGCGGACCATCGTCCACACCTGGTTGACCTCGGCCACCCGCAGCAGCAGGGCACCGGCCAGGTACCCGGCGGCCAGCACGCCACCGGCCAGCACCACGGTCACCAGGCTGGCCAGCTTCCCCTCGCCGATCACGCGGGTGAGCAGGTACGCGAGCAGCCCGGCCGGGATCATCGCGACGACGGCGGCCACGGTGAGCTTGCCCAGGGTCCGGCCGGTACGACGCACCCCGAGGCCACCGAGGCGCCGGCGCAGCAACACCGCGCCGAGTACCGCGGCGACCACGAACGAGATCGCGTTGCCCACCATCAGGCCGGCCGCCACCGCGGACGCGGGCAGCAGCCAGTACACGAGCAGGTCGACGATCACCCGTACGGCCACCACCGGAATGTTGATCAGCGCGGGCGTACGGGTGTCCGGCAGCGCGTAGAACGCGAACACCTGCAGTTGGCTGATCGCGAACGGGACCAGCCCGAGTCCGGCGATCGCGATCACCACACCGGTGGCGTTCGCGGCCTCGTGGCTGTACCGGCCGAGCTGGAACAGCGCGATCGCGATGGGGGTACCGAGCAGCAGGTACGCCCCGCTGGCCGGAAGCAGCAGTACCGCGGACAGCCGGGTACCGGTGGACAGGTGCCCGGCCACGTCGGCGTACCGCTTCTCGCTCGCCGCCGCGCTCATCCGTGGCATCAGCGCGGTGATGACCGAGACCACCAGTACGCCGTGCGCCATCATGAAGATCAGGAAGGCGTTCAGGTACACGGTCGCGCCACCGGCGGCGTGTTCACCGGCGGCCTTGGCGAGCCGGATCACCACGAACACGCCGATCTGGCTGACCCCGACGTAACACAGCATCCACCCGCCGAGGTGAGCCAGCTCGCGCAGGTGCAGTTCCCGCAGGTCGAACCGCCACTTCCAGCGGAAGCCGACCTTGCGCAGCGCGGGCCACAGCCCGAGCCCCTGGATCAGGATCCCGAGCGTGGTGCCGATGCCCAGTACCGCGACCTGCGCGCCGGTGACCCGGCTGGCGTCGAGCTGCCCGCGTACGCCCCACAGCGCGATGAACGTGACCGCGGTCAGGATCACCACGACGTTGTTGAGGATCGGCGTCCAGGTCGGCGCGGCGAAATGACCCCTGGTGTTGAGTACCGCGGCGAGCATCGCGAACAACCCGAAGAAGAAGATCTCCGGAAGCAGCAGGTACCCCAGCGAGGTGATGAGGTGCCGGTCGGCGACCCGGCTCGTCATCACCGCCGCGATCAGTGGCGCGCAGGCCACCGCCACCACGGTCGCCGCGGCGAGGATCAGCACCGACAGGGTCAGCAGTCGATGGGTGTACGCGTCGCCATGGTCGGCATCGTTGCGCCGGGCGCGTACCAGCAGCGGCACCACGACACTGGTCAGCACGCCGCCGAGGAGCAGCTCGTACACCATCGCGGGCATGGTGTTGGCGACGTTGTAGGCGTCGCCCACCGCGAGCGCGCCGATGGCGGCCGAGATGGCGGCGGTACGCAGGAATCCGGTGACCCGGCTGACCAGGCTGCCGGCGGCCATCACCGCGCTGTTGCGGGCGACCGAGCCGGACTCCTCCGCGGACGCGGGCCCGGCGGGCGACTGCGCGGCGCCGGATGCGCCGGCCGGGATCGCCGAAAAGACGGCGGTGGCCTCCGGATCCGGGGGCGCCGTCACCGCGTCACCCGATCGATCGACCCGGGCGGCGGCGGAGGTGTACGTGGTGCCCCGAGGCGTCGGGCGGCGGCCCGGCGAGGGCCGACCGGGACCCGGCCGCGGGCGACCGGCGTTCGGGTCGCTCACCGCAGCCTCATCCGGTACTGGCTCATCCGGTCCTGGCAAGCAGATCCGGCACCTGTGCGACCAACCGGCGCTCGTCCGGATACGCCAACCGGTGCGGAAGATCCGCCAGCGGTACCCATGCCACCTCCACCACTTCGACGTCCCGGTCGCACAGCTCACCAGAAATGCGACGCAGGAGGAAATGGTGCACGGTCTTGTGGATCTTCTTGCCGCGGAACATGAACCAGTAGTCCACGGTGCCGAGCCGGTGCAGTACCTCGCCGGTGATGCCGGTCTCCTCGGCGACTTCCCGCTGCGCGGTCTGCTCGAGAGTCTCGCCGGCCTCGATGTGGCCCTTGGGCAGCGACCAGACGAGGCGACCGCGCCGGTCGTGCTTGCCGATCAACGCGCCGTACAGCAAGCCGTCCTGCTCCTGCACCACGAGCCCGCCGGCGGACACTTCCTCGACCCGTTCGGTCCGGCCGCGACCGGCCCGCCGGCCCCGACTGTACGCGGCGTCACCAGCGGGTACGTTCGGCTGCCGGTTGTTACCGCGGGTCGCGGCGCGGGGACTCGCGTCGACCGGATCGACTACCGGTACGGCGTCGTCGGCAGGCGCGTCGGGACTGCGCCGGGGCGCGGTGGGGGTCCGGCCACGGCCACGGCGACGGCGGCGCACCCGACGGCCGCGCGGCTCGTCGGTGGCACCCGCAGAGTTCGTCCGGACCACCCTGTAAACACTATCGTCCGACCCCGGTTCCGCCCGGCGGGCGTGATGATCTTGGAATCCGGTGCCGGCGCCGGGTACGCGACGAGTCATCGCGACGAGGCCGGCGCGGTCCGGTCCGGTCAGCTCGTTAGGCTGTGCGACCGATGTCCGACGCCGTACGTCGTGAGCTCACCACCGCACAGCGCCGGGCGGTGGCCGAGCTGCTCCGGGTCTCGCCGGTAGCCGACGAGCTGGGGCGCCGGTTCAACGCGTCCGGGTACGAGTTGCACCTGGTCGGCGGCTCGGTGCGGGACGCGCTGCTCGGCCGGCTCGGCGAGGATCTCGACTTCGCCACCGACGCCCGACCGGAGCAGACCCTCGAGCTGCTGACCGGCTGGGCGGAGAGCACCTGGACCACCGGGGCGGCGTTCGGCACCATCGGCGCGGCCCGCAAGGGCCTCCGGCTGGAGATCACCACGTACCGGGCGGAGAGCTACGACAGGGTCAGCCGAAACCCGGTCGTGAAGTACGGCGAGAGCCTCACCGACGACCTGCGGCGGCGTGACTTCACCGTCAACGCGATGGCCGTGTCGCTGCCGGAGCACCAGTTCACCGACCCGTATGGCGGGCTCGACGATCTGGCCCGGCGAGTGCTCCGGACCCCCGGTACCCCCGAGGAGTCCTTCGCCGACGACCCGCTGCGGATGCTGCGGGCGGCCCGGTTCGTCGCGCAGCTGAAGTTCGGCGTGGCCGACGAGGTACGTCAGGCGATGGTCGACATGGCCGGTGACCTGCGCCGGATCACCGCCGAGCGGGTACGGGACGAGTTCAGCAAGCTGCTCTGCGGTGCCGATCCGACAGCCGGGCTGCAGCTCGCCGTGGACACCGGTATCGCCGACGTGTTCGTACCCGAGCTGCCCGGGTTGCGGATGGAGATCGACGAGCACGCCCAGCACAAGGACGTGTACGAACACACGCTGACCGTGGTACGCAACGCGGTCGCGCTGGAGGACGACGGCTGCGATCTCGTACTAAGGCTGGCCGCGCTGTTGCACGACGTCGGCAAGCCGGCGACGAAGGAGGTCGAGGGACCGGGCCGGGTCAGCTTCCACCACCACGAGGTGGTCGGCGCGCGGATGGCGAAGCGGCGGCTCAAGGAGTTGCGCTACCCGTCCGACGTGATCGACAAGGTGTGCCACCTTATCGCGCTGCACCTGCGGTTCTACGGGTACGGGCGGGGCGAGTGGACCGACTCGGCGGTACGCCGGTACGTCACCGACGCCGGTGAGCTGCTGCCCCGGCTGCACAAGCTGGTCCGGTCCGACTGCACGACCCGCAACAAGCGCAAGGCCGCCGCGCTGTCCCAGGACTACGACGCGCTGGAGGAGCGGATCGCCCGGCTGCAGGCCGAGGAGGATCTGGCCCGGGTACGCCCGGACCTCGACGGCAACGAGATCATGCGGATGCTCGGGTTGCCGCCGGGACCGCTGGTCGGACAGGCCTGGCGGTACCTCAAGGAGCTGCGCCTGGACCGCGGACCGCTCTCGCACGAGGACGCCGAGGTGGAGCTGCGCCGTTGGGCCCGCGAGCAGGGCATCTCGTCCGACTGACCGCTGTTCCGGCGGCCGCAGGCCGGGCCGCTCCGCCCGGACGGCCTGGATTCGCCGAGGCGGCCGCTCAGGCACGGTCGCTCGCCAGAGACGGCCCGCTCAGGGCAGGGTCGCCTGTCAAAGTCGGCCCGCTCAGGGCAGGGTCGCTCGTCCAAGTCGGCCCGTTCAGGGCAGGGTCGCCTGTCAAAGTCGGCCCGCTCAGGGCAGGGTCGCCACCGCGCGGACCGGGAAGGTGCCCATGCCGACCACCGGTGCCGGCAGTACGGTCAGCCGCGCGCCCTCGGCCGGTAGCCGGTCCAGCGCGGTCAGGTGCTCGACGATCGGGATACCGGCACCGAGCAGCCCGTGATGGGCCGGTCGCGAGGTGTCGGCGATGTTGTCGATGTTGACCGAGTCGATTCCGACCAGCGCCACGTTGGCGTGGATCAGCGCGCGTACCGCGTCGGCGGTCAGGTACGGCGCGTCGACGCCGTACTCGTCCGTCCCCCAGTGCCGGGACCAGCCGGTGTGTACGAGCACCGCGCGACCCCACAGCCGGCCCGGGTCGCCGAGCAGTTGCGCGTCCACCCGCGCGGCCCGGACCGCGTTGACCAGGGCGATCGGTACGTCCACCAGCCGCTCGAGGGGCAGCGCGGCGACGTCCGGGCCATCGGCGTGGAAGTGGTACGGGGCGTCCAGGTAGGTACCGGTGTTCGCGACCAGTTCGACCTGCCCGATGTGGAACGACACCCCGCCGGTGAGCCGCTGCGCCGACTCGGCGCGCGAGATGTACGTGCTGACCACCGGTGCCGGCAGTCCGGGATAGGTGGTCATGCCGGACTCGATCGGGTGGGACAGGTCGACGAACCGGCTCATCGTCCGCGTCCGATCCCGGCGCACGACTGTCCGGTCCGGCCCGGGGGCGCGGCCCTGGTCATGTACCTCCTCCACTGTGGACAGTCGTGGGCGGGGTCGGCAGCCGGCCGGGTGAGGCCACGTCCTCACCGACCCGTCGCGCCCACCGGCCGCCGGCCACGCCGTACCAACCGGCCAGCAGCAGGTAGCCGATCGCGATCGTGACCAGCACCGGTACCGACTTTCCGGTCTCCGGCAGGGTCAGCGCGCCGAGGAACAGGCCGAGTACGAACGCCATGTTGAACGCGGTGTCGTTGACGCTGAACACGCGCCCCCGGTACTCGTCGGCGCATTCGTGCTGCAGCGCGGTGTCCACCACGATCTTCGTACCCTGCGAGGCGATGTTGATGATGAACACCGCGACGATCAGCATCCCGGCGCGGAACGGCAGCCCGAACACGAGTACCGCCACCCCGACCGCGCCGACCAGACCGGCCACCCACAGCCGGCCGCCGATCCGCTTCGTCACGATCGGCGTGACGACCGCGGACACCAGGGAGCCGACCGCGCCGGCGATCACCAGTCGACCCAGTCCGGCGAGTGAGTTGGAGAAGTCGGTACCGGTGTCGAAGTAGTTGCTGTACAGCAGCAGCGTCGACACGGTGAGCACCCCGTACAACGCCCGGAAACCGGTCTGGGTGAGCATCACGTACGCCGCGCCCCGTCGCGCGGCGAGGTGCCGTGCGCCAGCCACCATGCCGCGCGCCACGTCGACGATCTCGGCGAACAGGCCGTCCGGGTGCCGCTCCTTCTCGTCCGGGCCGAGATCGTCGACCCGGAACGAGACGCGGGCGAGATTCGACGCGGACAGGTAGGCCGGTACCGCGAGCAGCGCGATCACCGCGTACCCGTGAGCACCGGAGGGCATCAGCCGCTGCAGCAGCACCGCGCTGCCCAGGCCGAGGGAGAAGCAGACGGTACCGAGGGTCGGCGCGAGCGCGTTGGCGGTGACCAGCCGCCGGTCCTCGACGACATGTGGAGTCGCGGCGGACAGGCCGGCCAGGATGAACCGGTTGACCCCGATCACCACCAGCGCGAACAGCGCGAAGATCACGGTCGACCGGCCGTACCAGATCAGTGCCGCGGTCGGTACGACCGTCGCCGCGCGGATCAGCTGCGCGTAGACCAGGACATGGCGTCGGCTCCACCGGTCCAGGAACACCCCGACATAGGGCCCGAGCATGGAGTACGGCAGCAGCAGGATGGCGAAGCCGGTGGCGACCGCGAGCGGGTCGGCTCGCTTTTCCGGGTTGAACAGGATGCTGACCGCGAGCCCCGCCTGGAACAGCCCGTCACCGAACTGGCTGATCATCCGTACCGACAGGAGTCGCCGGAAGCCACGGCTGCGGAGAATGGCGGCCAGATCCCCGTTCGCGAGCACGGACCGAGCCTACGGTCCCCGGCCCGCCGGCGCCCCGCCTCTGCGCGCCTCGCCGTCCCGCTCGGGTGTGTCGGTGACACCGGTCCTGTCCGACCCGGGTGCGACGATGGCGGCGTGCGATGGACAACCGTGGCGTCACCCGTCGGTGAGCTGCTGCTCGGCGCGGACGACTTCGGCCTGTGCCGGCTCGGCTTCCAGCGGGACTGGTCCCCGGCCGGCTCGCCGAACGGGGCCGACTCCGGGTCCGGCGCGGTCGACGACCCGGCCCGGGACACCGCCGGGCACGGCGCCGCTGTTGACCCCGTGCTGCGCGCCGCGGAAGACCAGTTGATGGCGTACTTCGCCGGAGAGCTCACCGAGTTCGACGTGCCGCTGTCCCTGCACGGCTCGGACTTCGAGCTGGCCGTGTGGACGCGGCTGCGCGCCATCCCCTACGGCGAGACGCGCAGCTACGGGCAGATCGCGCGACTGGTCAACGAGCCGAGCCTGGCTGGTCGGGCGGACATCCCGAACGACCCGACCGGGGCTCGCGCGGTGGGCGTGGCCAACAACCGCAATCCGGTGGCGTTGATCGTCCCGTGCCATCGGGTAGTGGGCGCCAACAAAACCCTGGTGGGGTACGGCGGGGGCCTGCCCCGCAAGCGGCACCTGCTGGAACTCGAAGCGCGGGTGCTGCTCGAGCGCGGCTTCCTGTTGAGCTGACTGCCCCCGGCGGGTCCGGTGTAGGTCCGATCCGCCGGTGACAGCGAACCGGCTCGGTTGCCGGCCGCAGGAAAGAGTGAACCCCGGCGCCGTTGGCGCCGGGGCTCACCCTGAGAGGTTGATCAGGTACTGCGTACCGACCTAGAAGACGTAGGTCTTCGGGGTGCTGTTGCGGGTCGCGGTGCTGTGGTTCGGCGCGAAGCCGCCCCACATCGAGTTGACCTGCGCGGCCTCGCCGGAGCTCGGGTACACGTTGGTGCAGCTGGTGGGCGCGGAGCCACCGGACATCAGGATGTTGCAGTCACCGTTGTAGTTGTCCGGCAGGCCGAGGGCGTGGCCGGTCTCGTGGGTGACGATCCGCAGCGCGTAGTACTGCTGCGCCTGCTGGTAGTCGATCACGATGTCGGCAACGCCGAGGCTGTAGACCTGGGCGTACGAGCCGCCACCCTGGGCCTCGAAGTACCAGATGTCCTGGCAGCCCGAGCCACCGTTGTACAGCTGTACGGCGGAGACGCTGCTGTTCCAGACGCCGGTGCCGGTGTCCTCGAGGCCGGCGAAGTCGCCGCCGTTGGTGGTGTTGATGCAGACGCTGTACGCCTGGATGTTGGCAGCGGCGGCGGGGGCAGCGGTCGTGGCCGAAACACCGGCAACGGCGAGCGCCGTCGCGGCGAGCGGAGCCAAGAAGCGACCGATTGTCCGACGGGACATGAATCACTCTCCCACACGGAAGGGGCGAAAGGGACAACAAGATGGTAAAGACGTAAGCGCTTTCAGGCAAGAGTGTGCCGTTCGTGATATTTCAGATGACCCGCGTTTCTTGTACCGGATGGTCCGCATCGGTCGGACTTATGCGTTCAAAACCGGACAATTAGGTCCACGCTGAGGTCCGGATTCCCGGGATCGGGTCGAGCGGTTCTCGAGAAATAACTTCCGGTAGCCGTACAACTCCGGGTTGCTGATCATTGCCCGACGCGCCTCGCGGAGGTATCCCGAGCGGTGGCGGACCCGGCCGAGGCCGTCAGCGACTCCGCGTGGTGCGATCCGCTGTCGCCGGGGCGATGCGGAAGTTCAAGTCCGCTATCCGAACCGCCGCTGTCGACCTGGTAGATCATCAGGTCCGCGGCACCGTCGGCGTCTCGGAGAACTGGATCTCGACGGGGCGCTCGTTCCACAGGTCCGCGGTCGCGCGGATCGTCGTGACGAAATCGGGGCACTGGTGGGGTCATAGCAGATGTGGTCCGGAGCCTGCGGGGTGACGGCCGCGGCCGGCGTGAGACCGACCATCGGCCCGCTCAGCAGCGCGAGTACAAGCGTCGGCAGGGTCAGGAGCAGGCGGCGGGGTCGTCGGATGGGCATGCGGCACCGATCCCGTGTCGAGGCGGCGAGGGCCCGGAGCCAGCCGGCTCCGGACCCATGCGGCAACAGGCGTTGGGCTGCCCGGCTCCCGTAGGCTCGAAGCGACGCGATGAGCTAGCGCAGGGCCCAGAGCGCGTCGACCTGGGCGGCTTCGCTGGCGCCGGGGATCGCGTTGGTGCAGCTGATGGGCGGGGAATTATCCGGAACAGGCAATGAGGCCCGGTGCCGATCGGCACCGAGCCCCACCGGGACAGTCAACAGCTGGTCAGGCGGCGGGCGTCAACTCCCGGTACGTCCGCGCCGGGGCGGTACCGGAGACACCGAAGTTCCCGTCCACCTCGGCGACCTCGCCGGCGCTGGGGATCGGGTTGGTGCAGGCGGTACCCGCGCTGTGGCCCGACATCAGGATGCCGCAGTCGCCGTTGTAGTTGTCCGGCAAGCCGAGGATGTGCCCCAGCTCGTGGGCCATGATCCGTACCGGGTTGTACTGCTGGGCCTGCTCGTAGTCGATGTAGATCTCGCCCTGGCCGAGCCCGAACACCTGGGCGTACGACCCGCCGCCGTAGATCTCGTAGATCATCACGTCGTTGCCGCAGCCGGACAGTTGCGCGTTGACCAGGCGCTCGTTCCAGATGCCGGCCGCCTCGTCCGCGGTACCGACGAAGTCACCGGCGCTCGCGGCGTTGTAGCAGACGGTGTACGCGTCGAGGCTCGGCGCTGCCGATGCTGATGCCGCGGTGGAGCCGAGCAGTGGCCCGCCGAGTACACCGAGCGCGAGTCCGAGGAGTGCTGCGAGGTGGCCGAGCCGTCGAGTGAGCATGAGTCACCGGTCCAGGCTAAAAGGGGCAAAATCGGGCAAATCAATACTAGGAACAGGCGACGCCCCTGGACAAGGCCGACCTGCCCTCCCGACCTGCTGTCCCAGCGACCTGCTGTCCCAGCGACCTGCTGTCCCAGCGACCTGAAGTCCTACCGACCGAGTCGAGCGCACCGGCCGGGGTCGGCGCCCCGGCGCCGGATGCGCCCGACGCGGAGCTGGACGCACCCGGCCCGGTGGCGACGTCACGGCCGGGTGAGGCTGCCCCACAGCGAGTCAACCTGCGCGGCTTCGCTGACGCTCGGGTGCACGTTGGTGCAGCTGGTGGGCGCGGAGCCACCGGACATCAGGATGTTGCAGTCCCCGGTGTAGTTGTCCGGCAGGCCGAACACATGCCCGAGGGTGTGCCCGATGATGCGCGGCAGGTAGTACTGAAAGACCGAGTTGGCGTCGATGATCACTTCACCGAACTCGTTGTAGGTCACACCTCCGCTGCCGTCGCCGTGGATCTCGATGAACACCACGTCGGAGCCGCAGCCCTCGATGACATCGCCGGCTTGGAGAGCGGTGCTCCAGGCATCCGTCGACTCCCGGATCTCGGCGAGGAAGTCCGGAGCGCCGGTCGCGTCAAAGCAGAACGTGTACGGGGTGAGCGTCTGTGCCGCCGCGGCCGCCGGGCCACCGCTGGCGAGTAGCCCGCCGCCCACCGCGAGGGCTACCACGAGCAGGGGGGTCAGGATCATGCCGAGCCTTCGACGGGACTTGTGTTCGGACATGCGTCACCGGTCCAGGAAAGGGATGAAAGGGCAGAAAAATCGTAAGAACCGTCAGGCCGTACGACAAGAAACCCTTCCTACTTCCCAGCAATTTGTCCGAAACAGGTCACCGGCGCCAAGCACAGGCGGGTGCCTGGAAAAGTGTCCGGGCCCGGAGCCAATGGCTCCGGGCCCGGTAACGCTCGACCGGTCTTACCGCCAACCGGTGTCAACGTTGGAGATCAACGTTGCAGGGTCAGCGCTCGACCTCGCCGCGGATGAACTTCTCCACCGCGTCCCGGGCGCTGTTGTCGTCGTACTGCTCCGGCGGCGACTTCATGAAGTAGCTCGACGCGGACAGGATCGGACCACCGACCCCGCGGTCCTTGGCGATCTTGGCCGCGCGTACCGCGTCGATGATGATGCCGGCGGAGTTGGGCGAGTCCCAGACCTCCAGCTTGTACTCGAGGTTCAGCGGCACGTCGCCGAAGGACCGGCCCTCGAGCCGTACGTACGCCCACTTCCGGTCGTCCAGCCACGGCACGTAGTCGCTCGGTCCGATGTGGACGGACGCGCGCTCCATCTCGTGCGGGATCTGCGAGGTGACCGACTGGGTCTTCGAGATCTTCTTCGACTTCAGCCGCTTGCGCTCGAGCATGTTCATGAAGTCCATGTTTCCGCCGAAGTTGAGCTGGTACGTGCGGAGCAGCTCAACTCCCCGGTCCTCGAACAGCTTCGCCAGTACCCGGTGGGTGATGGTGGCACCGACCTGCGACTTGATGTCGTCGCCGACGATCGGTACGCCGGCGTCGGTGAACTTCTGCGCCCACACCGGGTCGGACGCGATGAACACGGGCAGCGCGTTGACGAACGCGACGCCGGCGTCGATCGCGCACTGCGCGTAGTACTTGTCGGCCTCTTCGGAACCGACCGGAAGGTACGAGACGAGAACGTCGGCCTGCGTCTCCCGGAGTACCCGGACCACGTCGACCGGCGCCTCGTCGGACTCGTCGATCGTCTCCCGGTAGAACTCACCGAGGCCGTCGTAGGTGGGACCGCGCTGCACGATCACGCCGCTCGGCGGTACATCACAGATCTTGATGGTGTTGTTTTCGCTGGCCGCGATCGCCTCGGCGATATCGCGACCGACCTTCTTGGCGTCGACGTCGAATGCCGCAACGACCTCGACGTCACGAATGTGGTAGTCGCCGAACTCGACGTGCATGAGACCGGGGACGCGCTGCGCTGGGTCGGCGTTGCGGTAGTACTCCACGCCCTGGATGAGGGACGTGGCGCAGTTGCCGACACCGACGATGGCGACGCGGACGGAGCCCATGTGCTGCCTCCTTCTCCATCACGGCCGCTCCGGCGGGTCCTGCGGTTTCTGCTGGGCCGGAGTCGGTGGTCCGTAGGTTTGGCGGCCGCTGGTACACGGCCGGTGATCTTCCTGGTTTCTCCGGCAAACCACCGCCGCGCCTGGCGCGACGGCGGAGTTGCCAGGCTCAATTGCTGGTCAACCGCTGGATAGTCGGCCGTCTCAGGGTTCGGCCGACCCGGGTAACCGCTGGCCGTCGCCCTGGTCGCTGCCGGACGGCCCGGGTGGTTCGCCGGTGGTCGAGTCCTTGCCGGTCGACTCCCGGCCGATGGTCACCGTCGGGGGCTGACCGGCCCGCTCGTGCGCGATGAGCTCCTCGAGCCAGCGCACTTCCCGTTCACAGCCGTCGAGACCGTGCCGCTGGAGCTCCAGCGTGTACGCGTCGAGCCGTTCGGCCGCGCGGGTCAGCGACTCGCGCAGCCCTTCCCGCCGCTCCTCCACCTTGCGGCGCCGACCCTCGAGGATCCGCAGCCGGGTGTCCGAGTCGGTACGCGAGAAGAACGCGAAGTGCACCCCGAAGCCGGCGTCGTCGTACGTCTCCGGTCCGGTCTGCCCGAGCAGCGCGGCGAACCGCTCCTTGCCCTCGGCGGTCAGCCGGTACACGACCTTGCCGCGGCGGCCGGTCAGCGGTGGGACCGGCTGGTCCGGGTCGGGCTCGTCCTCGGCGATCCAGCCGGTTTCGCGCATCCGGCGCAGGGTCGGGTACAGCGTGCCGTAGCTGAACGCCGCCCGGAATGCGCCGAGCATGGTGTTGAGGCGTTTCCGCAGCTCGTAGCCGTGCATCGGTGATTCGTGCAGGAGGCCGAGGACTGCGAGCTCCAGCATTGTCCTCACCTCCTGCGGGTCTACGAGCGACTTCGTAGCGGGCTGGGACCGACGTCCAGCCGGTCTACGAACGACTTTCTACCGGTCTGCGAGCGGTTTGCGAGCGCAGCCGATGTATCGGCTCGATACATCACGACAGTAGATCAGCCTGTGCCCCGGCGGCAACACTGGATTGCGCTGGTCATCCCGAATTGGCGTGATCTTGTTCCCAACAGCGGTAGGTGTCGCCTCCGGCGCCTTCCGCGTACCCTCGTGCGCATGCGCACGCAGCGGCAGGTCGTCGACTACTCGCTCCAGAAGCGAGCGCTGCTGCGCGACGTGTTCTCGGCCCGGATCGGGCTGCACGAGGTGTGCGACGCATCGCCGTACCTGTTGTCCGCGGCCCGCTTTCACGGCGAGCAGGTGGACCGGTCCTGTCCCGTCTGCCGACGGGAAAGTCTGTGGCTGGTGCACTACATATATGGCGACGAACTCAAGCACGCCGCCGGACAGGCCCGGGCGCGCGACGAGCTGTCCATGTTGGCGATGACCTACCAGGAGTTCAGCGTGTACGTGGTGGAGGTCTGCCGTGGCTGCGGCTGGAATCACCTCGTCGAGCAGTACCTGATGGGCCGTGGCGGGATGCGGGACGACGGGCCGCCATCCCGTCGCGAGGCCGCCGAGTGATGGATCGTCCCCGGCCCCTCGGCGAGGCGCCGCGGGCGGCTCGACGTAGGCTCCCCCGCTGTGATATCTGGCTAATGCGCCCGTGCGCCCCATTCGCGGTGCGTGGTAGCTCACACGAATCGGGTGGCGATATGACAACCCCCACCCCCTACCGGCATGGTGTGACGAATGACTGACCCGTACCGCCCCACTCGTGGAGTGGCCCGGGTGAACGGCCCGGGCTCATCCGACGATTCGGCATCGGACCCGTACGGCACGAGCGGCACGTACCGCCGGAGTCTGCGCGGCGGTGCCGCTGGAGGTGCCGCCGGCCGGAGCACCCCTCCTCCTGGCAACGGAGCCGGACGCGCGAGCGTCGGCCGGGCCGGGGCGGGCGACCACGGCGCCGGATCGACCGGCTACGGCGGTAACTCCGGCAGCGGTCGCGCCGGGGTCGGACGGGCTTCCGTCGGTCGGGCTTCGGTCGGTCGCGGCTCGGATCCGTACGGCGATTCCTACAGCTCGGGCTCCCATGGTGCCGATGGGTACGGCGTGGGGCGACACTCGGCCGATCCGTACAGCGGCAGCGGCGCCACCGGCCGCGCGTCGGTGGGCCGCGCGAGCGTGCGCCCGGCCGGTCCGGGCGGCGCCGGCGGCCCTGGTGGACCCGGCGGTCCGTACGACCCGAACTACCCGGGCTACGCCGATGACGACGGCTACCCCGGCAACCCGCCCCGGGGGTCGCGGGCGGCATCCCGCCGGGCCGCCGCTCTGGCCGGTGAAGGTGGCGGCAAGAAGGCCAAGCGCCGCCGGCGCCTGTTGGCCGGCGCGGCCGCACTGCTCATGCTCACCGGCTTCGCGGTACTCGGCGGTACCTACTTCTTTATGAGCGTCCCGCTGCCCGGCGACCTGCCGAGCCCGCAGGTGACCACGATCTACTACTCCGACGGCAAGACCGTCATGGCGCGGATCGGCACCGAGAACCGGACCCGGGTGCCGATCGACAAGATCCCGGACAACGTCCAGCACGCCGTGGTCGCCGCCGAGGACCGCACCTTCTACACCAACTCCGGTGTGTCGGTGACCGGCATCGCGCGAGCCGCCTGGAGCAACGTGGCCGGCGGGGAGAGCCGGCAGGGCGGTTCCACGATCACCCAGCAGTACGCCAAGATCGCCTCCGACGCGAACAGTCCCGGTAAGCGGACGTACTCGCAGAAGGCCAAGGAAGCGGTCATCGCGATGAAGCTGGATCGCGAGTTCTCCAAGAAGCAGATCCTCGACTACTACCTGAACACGATCTACTTCGGCCGCGGGGCGTACGGCATCCAGGCCGCCTCGCTGGCGTACTTCGGCAAGGCGGTCGTACACCTCAGCTCCGAGGAGGCGGCGGTACTCGCCTCCTGCATCAAGGACCCGTCGTACTTCGATCCGGCCGTGAACGCCGACGCGGCGAAGGAGCGCTGGAAGTACGTACTGGACCAGATGAGCGTTATGAACTGGTACGACCGCGGAAAGATCGCCAGCGCGGTGTACCCGAAGACGATCAAGCCCAGTGCGAACGGACCGAACCAGGGCCTGGACGCGCCGACCGGACTGGTCGTCGCGCAGGTCAAGCGCGAGCTCGCCGATCGCGGCATCAGCGAACAGCAGTTGACCTCGGCCGGCTTCCGGATCGTCACCACGATCGACAAGCGCATGGAAGACGCCGCGATCAAGTCGTCCCGCGAGGTGCTGGCGGAGAATCCGAAGAACCTCCAGGACGCGCTGGTGTCGGTCGAGCCCGGTACCGGCCGGGTCAAGGCGTACTACGGCGGCGAGAACGGCGTCGGCTTCGACTACGTCATGGGGTACGACGGCTCCGGGCAGCCGCGTGGCCACCAGCCGGGCTCCTCGTTCAAGGTGTACGCGCTGGCGACCGCGATCGAGAACAACATCTCGGTCAAGTCGTACTGGGACAGCTCCACCCCGCGGAAGTTCCCGGACCGGGCGACCGACAACCCGGTGACGAACTCCGACGGCTCCACCTGCGGCAAGAACTGCCCGCTGTGGAAGTCCACAGTCATGTCGCTGAACACGACGTACTACGCGCTGACCAGCAAGGTCGGCAAGGAAGCCGTGATCAAGACCGCCCGGGACGCCGGTATCCGGACGATGATGACCGACGGTTCCGCCACCGGTGAGGCCAAGGTCATCGACCTCACCACCACCCCGCCGGACGAGGCCGCCAAGCTGTTCGGCAACGAGGTCGGCTTCGGCCAGTACCCGGTGACAGTGCTGGACCACGCGAACGGCTTCGCCACCATCGCGAACAACGGCACGTACACCGAGGCGCACTTCGTGGAGCAGGTGTACTCCGGCGAGAAGATGGTGTTCCGGGCAAAGCCCGCGCAGCGCCCGGTGTTCAGCGCGGACACGGCCGCGGACATGGACTGGGTACTCAAGCAGGTTGTCGGCAACAACGCGCTGAACGACGGCCGGGACGCCGGCGCCAAGACCGGTACCTGGCAGTACAAGGACACCGGCGAGAACTCGCAGGCGTGGATGTGTGGCTACACCCCGCAACTGGCGACTGCCGTGTGGATGGGCCGCAAGACGAATGACGGACCGATCGTCAACTCGTACGGCGCGAACATCTACGGGTCGATGCTGCCGGGCCAGATCTGGAAGAAGTTCATGGACCGGTCGTTGGAGGGCAAGCCGGAGAAGGACTTCCCGCCGGCGAAGTTCACCGGTAGCACCGCCCTCGGCGACGCCAGCGCGCCGCCGCCGTCGCCGACTCCCAGCCCGAAGCAGCCGTCGGTTCCGCCGTCCCTCCCGCCGAGTCCGTCGCCGTCCCGCAGTACCGGTGGGCTGCCGGGTGCCGGTGGTGACGGCCCCTAGTCGGGGACGCCGCACGCGGCCACCACTCGCTCGCCGCCGACCCCGAGGTCGGCCGTCGTCGCGGACCATGCGCGGCGACAGGCTGGCGGTGAATCGGGACAATCCGCGTCGATCTGAGCGGATGCGTGCCGACGGCCGACTTCCGGTACGGCAGGATGCGCAGGATGAGCATGACGTCGGGCCGGATCGGGCCAACCACGGACGCCACCGGCGACCCGGGTCAACCGGCGACAGCCGCATACCGCGAGGTCGCGTCGCCCGGCCGGCACGACTGGTTCGTGACCGGCGCGGCCGAGATGATCGGCGGGCCGGTCGGTGCCCATGCCGCGCGCCCGACCCGCAGCAGGTTCTGGACGCCGGTACGCATCGTGCTCGCGTTGACCTGCATCGTGTTCGCCCTGCACTGGGTGCAGAAGTCGCCCTGCCGGGACGGCGCCTGGACCAACCTCAAGCAGTACACGCACTACTGCTACACCGACGTGCTCGCGCTGTACTACGCCGAGAAGCTGTCCGACGGGGCCATGCCGTACCGCGACCACCCGGTCGAGTACCCGGTGCTGACCGGCGCCTTCATGGGCGCGATCGGGTTGCCGGTACACGCGATCGGGTCGGCCGTCGGGCCGACGTTCAACCAGGGCCAGACGTTCTACGACGTCAACGCGCTCGTCCTGGGCATCTTCGGTCTCATCACGGTCGCCAGCATCCTGGCACTGCGCCGCCGACGACCCTGGGACGCGGCCATGATGGCGCTGGCACCAGCGCTGTTCTTCACCGCGACGGTCAACTGGGACCTGTTCGCGGTCGGGCTCGCCGCACTGGCCATGTACGCCTGGGCGCGTCGACATCCGGTGGTGGCGGGCATTGTGCTGGGGCTGGCCGTGGCGGCGAAGTTCTACCCGCTGCTCCTGCTCGGACCGCTGCTCGTCCTCGGGTTGCGCAGCCGGCGACTGGTCGAGGCGACGTACGTGGTGGGCGCCGCCGCGGCGTCGTGGTTCGTCGTCAACGCACCGGTTGCGCTGCTGTGGCCCGACTCGTGGCTGCAGTTCTTCCGGCTCAACGCCACCCGTCCCATCGACTGGGGCACGCTCTGGTACATCGGCGTGCACCTACCGACCGGTCGGGGCAGGTCCGGGCTGCCGCCGTTCACCTGGCTGGGCAACGACATTCCGATGCTGAACCGGGTGTACTTCCTGCTCTTCCTGCTCTGCTGCATCGGCGTGGTCGCGCTGGCGCTACTGGCCCCGCGCCGGCCGAGGCTCTCGGCGCTGGTGTTCCTCACCGTCGCGCTCTTCGTGATCACCGGCAAGGTCTGGTCCCAGCAGTACGTGCTGTGGCTGATCCCGCTGGCCGTACTGGCCCGGCCGAAGTGGGGCGCGTTCCTGGCCTGGCAGATCGGTGAGGTGCTGTACTTCCTCGCCTTCTACGGCGAGTTGATGGGCGCCAGCGGCAAGGGCGTGATCCCGGAGTGGGTGTTCGTCCTGGCCGCCCTGACCAGGCTCGTCACGTTGCTGGTGCTCTGCGGGTACGTGGTGCGTGAGGCGCTGCGGCCGCAGCTCGACCCGGTACGCGCGGACGGCAGTGACGATCCCGACGGCGGGTACTTCGACGGTGCCCCGGACGCGCCCTGGGTGGAGCGCCTCCGGGCGAAACTCGGTTCACCGGCGCGGCGGGTGGATGCTGGGATGGCTGTGTGACCCAGGCGTACGAGCTTCCCGCCGAGATCCGGACCAACGTCGTCGAGATCTTCGGTGACCGTGGGGCGGCGTGGCTCGAGGCGCTGCCGGCGGTGGTCGCCGACCTGACCGAACGGTGGCAGTTACGGCTCGGGCGTTCGTACACCGGCGGGACCCATTCGCTGGTCCTCGCGGTGACCCGGGCGGACGGCAGCCCGGCGGTACTGAAGGTCCCGGTGCTGGACGACGAGAACTACGCGGAGGCCGCGGCGCTGCGCTGCTACGGCGGAGACGGCGCGGTCGAGTTGTACGAGGTGGACGTCGCGACCGGCGCGCTGCTGCTCGAGCGCGCCGATCCGGGTACGCCCCTGCTCGACCACCCGAACCGGCCGGAAGCCATCGGGATCGCGTGCGCCCTGCTGCGCCGGCTCCGGCGGCCGGCCACGCCGGACCGGGACTGTCCTGGGCCGGACGAGCCTGCGACCGACAGCCGCCGGCCGGTGTCGGTTCCGTCGGACCGCCGCGGCGATCACCCGTACCCGCACGTGACCGACCTGGTCGCACGCTGGGCGGCAGAGTTCCCGGTGGAACAGAAGGAGTGCGGCGAGCCGGTCCCGCGGCGCGTGCTGGACCGCGCGGTCGAGCTCGCCACCCGCTACGCCACCGAGCCGGACGGGCCGGAGCTGCTGGTCAACCGGGATGCCCACCTGGGCAACATGCTCTCCGCGCGGCGTGAACCGTGGCTGCTGATCGACCCCAAGCCACTGGCCGGCGAGGCGGCGTTCGACACCGGCCACCTCATGCACGACCTGCTGCGGGAGGCCCCCGGTCGGGCCGCGGCGCTCGACACGGCGGCGCGGCTCGCGGACGGCCTCGGCGTACCCACCGACCGGGTGCTGGGTTGGGCCCTGGTCCGGGCGGTCGACAACGCGCTGTGGGCGGCTCGGGATGCCGACCCGACGCAGCCCTACCTCGCGGTGGCGGAGGCGGTCGCCGGCTGAGCCGGACGCCGCCATCGCACCGGGAGCCGCAGGTCGGCCGCGGGCCGCGCGTCCGGCCGGTTCAGTCCAGCGAGAACACCACCGCGTCGCCGACCTCGCGGCGACTGATGCCCAGGCCGTCGTCCGATCCGGTGGCGGCGTTGGCGTACGGCGTTCCGGCGGTGCGGTCGATGAGCACCACCACCGTGTGTACGCCGAGTCCACGCAGGTAGTCGACGCTTCCGGGGTCCGGGAACGTGGTGGCCACCTGCCGGACCTCGTGCAGGCGTACCGGCTCGAAACCGCTGCCGCCGTTGACGACGAGCGGGAAGCCGTCGGTCGACCACAGCATCACCGCCTCGTCGGTGAGCGGGTCGCTCGGCAGTACCAGCACCGGGCCGGTGACGTCGCGCAGCGCGGCCGGCTGCTGCGGTACCTGCGGATGCGGCGTGCGGTTGACGCCTTCGACCAGTACGAGCAGCAGTGGAATCAGCAGTGCCAGCCGTAGCAGCGGTCCAGGCGGCCGCTTGCGGTAACCGCTGTGGGCGTACTCCCAGGCACGGTCGCCCAGTTCGGATACCGCCCCCGCGGCGAGGATGCCGAGCAGGATCGTCGGGTAGACGACCAGCCGCCCGGGGGTACGCAGCCCGTCCCAGCCGGGTAGGTGGTCGTAGAGCGGCAGGTAGGTGTACTTGCCGTCGAGGAACTGGGTGCCCATCGCCAGTACCACGGTGACGACCACGCCAGCGCCGAGCAGTACCCGCTGCCGCGGGTGCCAGCGGGACAGGAACAGTCCGGCCGCGGCCAGGCCGAGCAGGAAGAGCCCGACCAGCATGGTCATCTCCGGCGGGAACGTCAGGGCTGCCCGGGCCCGCTCGTGCTGTTCCCCCCACAACCACGACTCGGCCGGGGCCACCAGGAACCCGCGCAGCGGCGGTGAGTAGAGGGCGATGTCAGCCGCGCTGCGGCGGGCGTTCGGGTGGTCCCGTACCACGTCGAAATAGGGCGAGGCCATGAAAGCGCCGACGCCGGCGAAGACCAGCCCACCGCCCAGGTCCGCGAGCAACAGGCGATAGCCGAAGCGCGGTCGCTTCGTGACCAGCCAGCCGACCACTCCGACCAGCGCACACAGCGCGAGCAGGTACCCGAACGGCAGGCCGATGCCGAACCCCAGGGTGATCTGCCACGCCGCGACGAGCCAGCCGGCGAGGGCCCAACCGGGCCGGGTCCGATCCGGTCGGTACCCCCGGCGCAGCGACCAGCCGTGCCCGCGCGCGAGCATCGCGAGGGCCAGCACGATCCCGCCGGTGGACAGCACGTGCAGGTGCCCGGCCTGACTGAGCCGCCACGGGGCGTACGCGAACGCGACGGCGGCCGTCGCGGCGCCCTGCCACCGCGCGCCCAACTGCCGGCACAGCGCGTACATCCCGACGAATGCGAGCGCGTGCACCAGTACGTAGAGAATGTTGTACCGGACCACCGCGGCGACCGGGCCGGAGCCGAGCATGCCGGCCGGCGCGTACCCGAGCAGGCTATCGCTGAACGCGTAGCTGTTCCGCTCCGGGAAGAACGTGTTGGAGTTCCACAGGTGCGCCGGGTCGGTGAGTACCGCGTGCCCACCCCAGGCCACCTGCCACGCCTGCAGCAGCGGATCGTAGATGTCCTGCGGAATCGTGTCGGTCGGATGCGCGAGTGTCGGCCAGGTCAGCACCGCCGCGAGGGCCAGGGCGAACAGGCAGGCGAGGGTCCACTCGTGCCGGATCACGTAGCCGGTACGGGCGAGGACCCGACCGAACCGTCCCTGCTGTCCGAGTGGGCGGTCGGCCGGGGCGAACAGCGACCAGCGCTCGCCGTCGTCCTTCTCGGCCGCCCTGTCGTCGGTGGCGGCCTTGTCGTCGGTGGCGGGCTTGTCGTCGGTGGCGGCCTTGTCGTCCGCGGCGGGCTCGTCGTCCGTGGTCGTGGCGCGATCGGTCGCCTGAACTGCGTCCTGGCCGGGGCCGTCCGACCGGTCGACGTCGGTAGGTGCCTCGGCGCCGGTGGTCGGATCGGGACCGAGGGCCGAGCCGTCAGGCTTGTCGCCGCGCTTGTCGTCGCCGCGGTTGTCGTCGTCGTGCTGGTCCTGGGTCGAGCCCCCGGTAGCCGCCGGCCCGGGCCCCGTTGCTCCTGCTTCCGCCTCCGAACTCATCGCGCAAGCCGCTCCCGCAGGTATCGGATGTCGGCGCCCTGCCCCTCGGCACCGCCGGGGGTCTCGACGACCACCGGCGCGCCGGAAGCGCGGATCACCTCCACGATCAGGTCCGGATCGATCTTGCCGTTACCGAGGTTGTCGTGCCGGTCGCGGCGCGAGTCGAAGCCGTCCCGCGAGTCGTTGGCGTGGATCAGGTCGACCCGCCCGGTGATCGCCTTCACCCGGTCGACGATGCCGAGCAGTTCCTCGCCGCCGGCGTGGGCGTGGCAGGTGTCCAGGCAGAAACCCGGTTCGAACTCGCCGATCACGTCCCAC
Organism: uncultured Actinomycetota bacterium; assembly: GCA_963742715.1. GTDB lineage: Bacteria > Actinomycetota > Actinomycetes > Mycobacteriales > Micromonosporaceae > CAVUMR01. The sequence goes on from CAVUMR010000001.1 coordinate 1,542,277, forward strand.
AACCGGGCCAGCGCGTCCAGCCGGCGGGCACAGGCGTTGTCGCCGCCGGCCGTGTTCTCGATCAGGATCGGCACGTCGAATCCGCCGGACTCGGCGGCATAGGAGAAGGTCTTGCGCCAGTTGGCGAAGCCGGCGTCGACGTCACTGCCCTTGGTGACGTGGCCGCCGTGCACGATCAGGCCGCGGGCACCGAGGTCGGCGGCCGCGGTGGCGTGCTGCGCGAGCAGCTTCCGGCTCGGGATCCGGATCCGGTTGTTCATGGTCGCGACGTTGATGAGGTACGGCGCGTGCACGTACACGTCGACGGACGAGTCCCGCAGGCCGGCCGCGTCAGCGCGCGGCTTCGGTACGGCGAATCCCTGGGGGTCGGTGAGGAAGAACTGGACGACCTCGGCACCGCGCGCCGTCGCCTCGGCGAGCGGATCGGTCGAGTCGACGTGGGCACCGATGCGCATACAGGGCAGGGTACGGCTTCGCGCCGACAATCCCGGACCGCCCTGAGTCGACCGAGGCGGTCGGCTCCGGCGGTACCCGATCAGGGGGTGGCTCGGGGTTCCCGCGGTTCCGAGCGGTACGGATTGTGCTCAATCGACGCCCGGTTCGGGTGTCATCGCCCGGATTGGCTGCGTATAGTGCCGGGACAAAGATGATCCAGAACCAGTACGAATAGTTCGAGGGGTATTGCGGTCGGTTACCACCTTGGCCGGTACGTTACGGACCGGCCACGCTGATGGGAAAATCGCGGTTTGTCGCGTCACCCCTGAGGCGGCCCCTCGTTAGTCGGTTGATGCCGTCGCTGTGCGCGTGACGGTCTGTCGGACATGTAGACCTGGGGAGTACTAAGCGTGCGTGACATGAAGACTCAGCGCGGGACCGGTAGGTTCGCCAAGCTCACGATGGCTGGCGTTGTCGGACTCGGCGCTTCAGCCCTTTTCCTGGCCAGCCCGGCCGCCGCCGACACGCAGAGCGTGTCGTTCTCCGGTGGCTGCGGGCTCCTCGGCCTCGCCCCTTCCTCCAAGGCCAGCTCGAAGTCGGAGACGATCGAGGCCGGCCAGATCATCAAGGTGCAGAACGGCCTCGGCACCTCTGCCATCCCGTACGTGAACGACCACCCGGTGACCGTCGACAGCCACAACGTGACCGTGCGGTCCGGTGACTCGCTGTCCCTCCGGTTCACCTCCGGCCCCGCCCAGCTGACGCTTCGCCCGACCTGTGGCCTGAGCCTGCTGCCGTCCTACGACGCGGTGTCGATCACCGTGACGCCGGCGCAGCAGAACCCTGCACCCGGCGGCTCGTCCGGCGGTACCTCGGATCAGGGCTCCCAGCCCGGCGGCAGCGGTGCGGGCAGCGCGCCCGGCGCTCCGGCCGGCGGGACGGGCGGCAGCTCGGCCCAGCAGGGTCAGACGAAGGTGCCGGACCCGGTCGCCCGCGGCGGCGTTCCCGGTGCGGAAGCGCAGGGCAAGCAGCCGGGCGGCGGCACCGCCCTCGGTGGGCCGGCCACCGCTCCGATGACGCCGGAGGAAGAAACCGCCGTCGCTGTCGACCCGGTGAACGCGCCGACCGACAACGGACCGAGCACGCTGCTCGCGCTGCTCGCCGCGGTGTGCCTGATCGGGGTCGGCGCCGCAGCGGTGCGGACCGTGATCGCGCAGCGGTCGGCCCGGGCTGCCGCGTTCTAGTCGACGGGGACAGCTGAACCAAGACTTGCCTACCAGGCAGCGCCACTAATTCAACAGAGCTCCGCGGGGCGCCCGGTCCAACCTGGTCGGTGTGGTCGTTCCTCCCCAGGTCCCACCCAGATGGATTCGGACCGGGCGCCCCGCGGCTGATAAAGTTCCATAGTTCGCGCCTGACCGCGGGTTTCGGACCCGCGGTTTTGTGCGTACGACGCCAAGACCCCTGCCGCGGATGGACCGCGGCCGCCTAGTCCATAGGGGGTGAGAAAGTCTTGCGTCATTACGAGATCATGGTGATCCTCGACCCAGAGCTCGAGGAGCGCACCGTCTCCCCGTCACTCGACACCTATCTCAACGTGATCCGCACTTCGGGCGGCTCAGTGGAGAAGCTCGACGTGTGGGGCCGTCGCCGCCTTTCGTACGAGATCAACAAGCGTACCGAGGGCATCTACGCGGTCATCGACGTGCAGGCCGAACCGGCTGCCGTCGCTGAACTCGACCGGCAGCTGCGCCTCAACGAGGCGATCCTGCGCACCAAGGTCCTTCGACCGGAAGTGCACTGACCGGACCCGTACCGCTTCGTACCGATCTCTGATCCGCCTCTCGGCGTCCTGTCGTACCCGATGGGCACAGTCATCGGTGACTTCGCGGTCGCCGGTGATCTCGCAGCCACCGCATACCGGTTGGTCCGACTTGCACGATGTACACGCTGGGAACCATAAGGAGTAGGTCATGGCAGGTGACACCGTCATCACGGTCGTGGGAAACCTGACCGATGATCCCGAGCTGCGGTTCACGCCGTCCGGCGCGGCCGTCGCTCGGTTCCGGGTGGCTTCCACGCCGCGTTTCCTCGACAAGCAGTCCAACGAGTGGAAGGACGGCGAGCCGCTGTTCCTTTCCTGCACGGTGTGGCGGCAGGCGGCGGAGAACGTCGCCGAGTCGCTCGGCCGGGGTGCCCGGGTGGTCGTGCAGGGCCGGCTGCGGCAGCGGTCGTACGAGACCCGCGAGGGCGAGAAGCGCACGGTGATCGAGCTGGAGGTCGACGAGATCGGCCCGTCGCTGCGTTACGCCACCGCCAAGGTGCAGAAGATGTCCCGCTCCTCCGGCGGTAGCGGCGGCGGCTTCGGCTCCGGCAACAGCGGCGGTGGTGGCGGCGGCAACGCCGGCACCGACGACCCGTGGGCATCTGCCACACCGGCCCCCTCCGGGGGTAGCGGTGGCGGCGGTTCCTTCGACGACGAGCCACCATTCTGATCGAGCACGCTCCGACCGCGCGTGGCCGAGCCGACACGACCGGCTGATCGCGGTTGAGCCGTATCCGAAGGGCAGCAAGAGCAATGCCGAAGCCTGCGTCTACACGCAAGCCGAAAAAGAAGATCAATCCGCTTTTCAAAGACAAGATCAAGTACATCGACTACAAGGACACCGCACTGCTGCGTAAGTTCATCTCGGACCGTGGCAAGATCCGTGCCCGGCGAGTGACCGGTGTGAACGCCCAGCAGCAGCGGCAGATCGCGCGGGCAATCAAGAACGCCCGCGAGATGGCGCTGCTCCCGTACACCGCTCAGAACCGCTGAGGAGCGCCATGATGAAGATCATCCTTACCCAGGAGGTGTCCGGCCTCGGTTCGCCCGGCGACGTCATCGACGTCAAGGACGGCTATGGCCGCAACTATCTGCTCCCGCAGCGGTTCGCGATCCGGTGGACCCGAGGAGCGGAGAAGCAGGTCGTACAGATCCGCCGGGCCCGCGAGGCCCGGGAGATCCGCACTCTCGACCAGGCCGAGCAGGTGAAGGCTGAGCTGCACGACCTGAAGGTCAAGCTCACCGCCCGCGCCGGCGCGCAGGGTCGACTGTTCGGCTCGGTAACGGCGGCGGATGTGGCGGCCGCGGTGAAGACGGCAGGCGGTCCGCCCCTGGACCGGCGCCGGATCGAGATGCCGCACGTCAAGTCGGTCGGGTCGTACCAGGTGAAGGTGCGGCTGCACCCGGAGGTCACGGCGACCTTCACGCTGGATGTCGTACAGGCGAAATGACCTGACGCACCACAATGTGGCGGGCGCCCCGGACCGGGGTTGCCCGCCACAGGTGTTTTTCAGGACAGGACGGGATGTCCGAGTACGGACACCAGCGCTGTGGTGGCGGCGCCGCCGATCACGGTCGCGGCGAACCCGATGCCGTACGCCCGCCAACCGACCATGACCAGCCGCAGCAACTGCGACAGGCCGAGACTGATGACCAGCGCCAGGCCGATCCAGTGCAGGTGCTCGATCAGCCGGAGAGCCGGGCTCCGGGTGGTGGTGTCGCCGGTCATGCCGAAGATCAGCAGCCAGATGCCGACCAGGACGGTTGGTACCAGATACCAGGCGAGAGTCGCCGCGGCTACCGCGCCGGGCTGCCCGGGTACCGGCTCCTCGTCGGTGAGCAGCTCGGCGTGATCCTCGTCCGCCGCAGCGGCTACCGCCGGCGGATCCTCGGTACGCGCGGTCGGTGTCGTGGACAACACGGGCAAGGGCGACCGTGGGCTCGGCTCCGGGTCGACCCGTACCGCGCTGAACTGGGCGGTCGCGTCGGGATCCGGCCAGGTCGGCGTCTCCGGGTGAAGGTTCGGCGCGGCACCGTTGGAGTGACCCGGCTCGGTGTCGTACGCCGGGTCGCGCGGGATCGCGCTGAACTGGGCGGTGACGTCGGTGTCGGTCCAGGCCGGCGGCGTGCGCCGGCCCGCGGCAGGACCGGTGGGTGTCGCCGGCCCGTAGCCGGGCTCGAACCCGGCGGTCGGCTCGCTGCGGAAACCGTTATGGGTGTCCGGAGCTGCCGCGCTGGGCCCGGTCGCCGCCTGGAACCAGTTCTGCGTCACCTCGGCGTCCGGATCGCTCCAGGACGACTCGCCGCGGGATGACTCGCTCCAGGACGACTCGGCGCGGGACGGCCCGCTCCGGGACGACTCGGCCCGGGACGGCTCGCCCGGGGATGACCCGCCCGGGGACGGGTCGCCCCAGTCGTCGGCCGGGTGGTCGTCGGGCGGATCCTCGGCGGCGTACAGCCGGCCGGGCTGCGGGTTGCCTCCGGAGCGGTACACGGAGCCGGAACCCTGCCGCTTCTCACGCCGCATCGGTGGTGGCAACAACGCCGGATACCGATCGGTCTCGGTCCCGTCTGACCATGCCACCGCGTCGGCACGCGGTACTTCGGCTGCGGTCACCCCGGCAGTGTGGCGAACTCGGGCATACCTCCGCCATCGTCCGTCCAGACGATCGAAGAGAAAGTGACGCCCGTAACAATCTGGACGTAGAGAACGATATTGACCGCAGCGCGCTGCGCCCAGCCGCGAAACGGTGCCATGACCTGCCGAGACTCATCGGCGGTGAGCTCGTCGAGACTTGAGGGATGGAAACCTGGCCGGGTGGGTAACAGTCGGACATAGTCACCAGACGGGAGAGATCGACATGTACCGACGGGCAGGAATCCTCGCCGTCGCAGCTGGTTTCGTACTCGCTCTGCCCGCGCTGGCCGGCTGCACGGGTACACCCACCACCGATCCATCGGCCAGCCCGTCGGCGACCACTTCCACGGCCGCGCCGTCGAGCAGCGACCTGACCAGCGCGGACCTGCAGTTGAGCAAGGCCGCGACAGAACTCGCCGAGACGAGTTTCCAGTTCGACCTGACCAGTGGTACGGCCAAAGTGACCGGTAGCTACGACCCGGCGAAGGCCAACGGGGAATCCGAGGTAACCGACGCCAGTCGTACCTACGAGCTGCGGATGCTCGGGCCCGACCTGTACGCCCGCGGGCTGCCGAACGCACCGTCCGACAAGTGGACGCATGTCGACGCCAAGCGGCTGCCGGCCACGCATCCGGCCAACACCGCGGCCGACCCGACCACGCTCGCGAACTTCCTGGCCGGCGCGGCCGATGTCCAGCCGGCTACTGATGGCCGGTACACCGGCACGCTCGATGTACAGGAAGCGGTGCGCAACGTCGCCGGCGACCAGCGCCAGAAGCTCGACCTGCTGATCCAGTTGTTCGGCGATGTGAACATGAAGCTGCCGTTCGAGGCGGACGTGGACGGGCAGGGTCGGCTGAGTCGACTCGAGGTCACCCTGCCGATCGAGGTAGCCGGCAAGCGGCAGGACTACGCGATCGAGATCAACTACCACGACTTCGGTACCCCGGTCAGCGTCGAGCGCCCGCCGGCGGACCAGGTTGTGGAGGCGACAGAGCAGACCTACCGGGGCTGGTAGGGCACAATAAGGAAACTCTGGCGACACGGTGAGCTACCTGCACAGGTCGCGCGCTGGCAGACGCTAGAGGCTGGCCGGCCGACTCCAGCATCCGCACCCTGGAGTCGGCCGGCCGGCGCGTAAACAGGGCCGGCGCGTAAATAGGGCCGCCGCGCAAACAGGGCCAGCGTCCAACAGAGCCAGCGCCCAACAGAGCCAGCGCCCAACAGAGCCAGCGTCCAACAGAGCCGGCGCGTGACAGGGCCGGCGCGTAAACAGGGCCGCCGCGCAAACAGCGCCGCCGCGCAACCCGCGCTTTGGTACGCCGGGCGCGAAAAGTGCGGCTCCTCCGGTGGTACTAGCCATATCGTTGCTGATATGCGAGTAGCGGTGCTGGCCGACGTACACGGAAATCTTCCTGCTCTTGAAGCGGTGCTGGCCGAGCCCGACGTGCGGGCGGCGGATGCGGTCGTCCTCAACGGCGACATCGCCACCGGGCCGATGCCGGCGGAGACGCTCGACGCGCTGACCGCGCTGGGCGACCGCGCCATCTGGGTACACGGAAACTGCGAGCGCGAGCTGGTGGCGCACTACGACGGCCGGCCGGATCCGGACCTGCCGGCCGAAGCGGGCGCGATGACCGCGGGCGTCGTCGGCCTGTTAGAGCGGCAGCACCGGGACCTGCTCGACGGCCTGCCGCGGAACGTGACGCTCGACCTCGACGGGCTCGGGCCGGTCCGGTTCTGCCACGCCACCGCGCGGGACGACACCGAGATCGTGCTGGTCGACTCTCCGCCGGAGTACTACGCGGCGGCGTTTGATGGGGTCGATGAGCAGGTGGTCGTGCTCGGTCACACGCACATGCCGTTCGACCGGCTGGTGGACCGGAGACGGTACGTCTGCGCGGGCAGTGTCGGCATGCCGTACGGCGGAACCGGCGCCTACTGGGCGCTCCTCGGGCCGGACGTCACACTCCGCCGTACCGCCTACGACCTCGACGCCGCGGCGGCCCGGTTGCGCGCGGACAGCAGGTGGCCGGGGGTGGACGAGTTCGTCCGGGAGAACGTGCTGGTGGTGCCGTCGGATCTGGAGGCGCTCGCGGTCTTCGGCCCGGCCAGCGAGCGCCAGCACACCGGGGACTGGCGCGCCTTGGCACCCGGCTCGGCCGCCCGGCCCGACGTGACGGTCCGTCCACGGTGACGACTGCTCTCCGGGGTATCCATCGGAGCGTCGGTTGATGCCAATGCAATCAGCGCACAAGCTGACGTGACATTCGGTATCAACGCTACGGTGAGCGCGAGCCTTGCGCAGTCGTATGGCTATTCGCACAGTATTGCAGCAAGTAAGTACGCGAAAGTCGCAGAGGTTCAACCATGTCAGCCAGAGATCACTACCGGTGCTGTAGACATATCTATTCCCTCGGATACGTCCGGAGTCACCGTTGTGATCGTACCTGCGGGCGACGCAAGGGCTGCCGTTGCGTACCAAATCCAGCGCCAATAGGGCCCACAGCGCCGGCCGACGGATTTGGTGGTGGCGGCTGTCTATGTGCCGCCACCGACCTCCGTCTGATCGGCCGCTCCTATGCCCATTCGAATACCACGACGTGACGGTCCGTCCACGGTGACGACTGCCCTCCGCGGCCGCTCCTAGACTCGGCGGCATGGCCCGGTCGAACGACGTCGTCGCCGAACTCCTCGGCGAGTACGCGGAGCTGGTCGCGATCGTCGGCTCGGACGCGTTCAAGGCCCGCGCGTACGAGAAGGCCGCCCGCGCGATCGCCGGCTATCCGTCCGAGCTGGACGGGCTCGACGAGGCCGGCATCCGGCAGATTCCCAACGTCGGTCGGTCGATCGCCGACAAGATCGCCGAAGCGCGGAACACCGGCACGTTCGCCCAGCTAGAAGAGCTGCGCGCGGAGATCCCGCCGGGCGTCCTGCGGCTGATGCGCATCCCGACTCTCGGACCCAAGAAAGCCCTGATGGTGTACCAGGAGCTGGGCATCGCCGAGGTCGACGAGCTGGCTGCCGCGATCGACGCGGGTCGGCTGCGCGGGTTGAAGGGGTTCGGTCCGAAGACCGAGGAGAACATCCGCGCCGGTATCGAGCTGATGCGCAAATCTGGTGGACGGGTGCTGATGTCGGCCGCGCTGGACGTGGCCCAGCCGATCGTGACCGCACTGTCCACAGTGGCCGGATGTGTGCGGTGTACCTACGCCGGCTCGCTGCGGCGCGGCCGGGAGAGCATCGGCGATGTCGACATTCTCGCCGCGGCCGCTGACTCCACGCCGTTGATGGCGGCCTTCGCCGAGCTGCCGCAGGTCGAGCGGGTACTCGTGCGCGGCGAGACCAAGACGTCTATCCGTACCACCGCCGGCCTGCAGGTGGACCTGCGGGTGGTACCGCCGGAGTGCTGGGGCGCGGCACTGCAGTACTTCACCGGATCGCGCGAGCACAACGTGGCGGTACGCGAAATCGCGGTCGGCAAGGGCCTCAAGTTGTCCGAGTACGGGCTGTTCTCCGCCGAGTCGGGTGAGCTGATCGTGGCCGACACGGAGGAGGCCGTGTACAGCCGGCTGGGTCTGGCGTGGGTACCGCCGGAGCTGCGCGAAGACCGGGGCGAGGTGGCCGCGGCGCGGCGGGGTGAGGTGCCGGAGTTGGTCGATCTTGACGATCTGCGCGGTGACCTGCACACCCATACCGACCTGACCGACGGGGTCTCGTCGCTGACCGAGATGCTCGACGCGGCGGCCGCCCGTGGCTACGACTATTACGCGGTCACCGACCACGCACCGGACCTGTTCATGCAGCGCATGACGCTGGACAAGGCGCTCGCGCAACGGGCCTCTCTCCGCGAGCTGCAACCGCGGTATCCGGATATGAAGCTGCTGCACGGTACCGAGCTGAACATCGGGCCGGACGGCTCGGTGGACTGGCCGCAGGACGTACTGGCCGGCTTCGACGTGTGCGTCGCCAGCGTGCACAGCCACTTCACGCTGTCCCGCGCGGAGCAGACCCGGCGGCTCATCCGGGCCTGCGAGAACCCGGGCGTACACGTGATCGGGCACCCGACCGGTCGCCTGATCGGCCGGCGCGAGCCGATCGACGTGGACCTGGACGCCGTGTTCGAGGTGGCCGCGCGTACCGGCACGATCATGGAGCTCAACGGCGGGCCGGACCGGCTCGACCTACGGGACGAGCACCTCCGCTGGGCGGCACGGCACGGCGTGCGGTTCGCGATCTCGTCCGACGCGCACGCGGTACCGCAGCTCGACTTCGTCCGGTACGCCACGATCACCGCCCGCCGTGGTTGGCTGCGCGCCGAGGACGTCGTGACGACCTGGCCGTACGAGCGACTGGTCGAACTGCTCCGCGATTCACGGCCGGCACCGTGGCCGTCCGTCGGTGGGTCGCGCGGCTGTGGCGGAGTCAGTTACCTGTCAGAAGCCCGAAATTCTTCTCGTCCACACCATGGGGATGTCGTCGTGGCTGGTCAAAGCATGAATGACCAGATATCCCCAACCGATGTCCACAAGCTGTGCACAGCACTGCCCACACGAATCCGTACGCGTCCACAGCTTTGTCCCCCGCCCTGTCCACCGGCGGGTTTGGCCTCCGGCCTCCTCGGTTCCTATGGTCTTGTGGCCGGCATGCCGCCCTCCCCGGGCCTGTCCCCGTTGAAGCACCACCTCGGCGGGAAACTGTCGTACCCCCGGGGTTGTCTTGTGTTCGCCGGTTCGGGCAATGGGCTGGAACGGGGGAACGGTGGCGGTCTCGGACGACATCCGCGCGGTCGGCGCCGCGCCGGATTTCGAGCGCACGCCGCCCCAGGACATCGCCGCTGAGCAGTGCGTACTGGGCGGCATGCTGCTGTCCAAGGACGCCATCGCGGATGTGGTGGAGGTCCTTCGCAACGGCGACTTCTACCAGCCCAAACACGCGGTCGTCTTCGACGCGGTGCTGGATCTGTACGGTCGCGGCGAGCCGGCCGACCCGATCACCGTGTCCGCGGCGCTGGCCGGCGCGGGTGAGCTGGCCCGGATCGGTGGCGCGCCGTACCTGCACACGCTCATCGCCTCCGTGCCCACCGCCGCCAACGCGGCGTACTACGCCAGGATCGTCGCCGAGCGGGCGGTGCTGCGCCGGCTGATCGAGGCGGGCACCCGGATCGCGCAGCTCGGGTATGGCTCCGCCGCCGGTGGCGGGCGGGACATCGACGAGGTGGTCGACCTCGCCCAACAGGCCATTTACGACGTCACCGAGAAGCGGATCAGCGAGGACTTCGCCGCGCTGGCCGAGCTGCTGCAGCCGACCCTCGACGAGATCGAGGCGATCGGCGCCAACAGCGGAATGATGAGCGGGGTGCCGACCGGATTCACCGATCTGGACCGGCTGCTCAACGGCCTTCACCCCGGCCAATTGATCATCGTGGCCGGGAGACCAGGCCTCGGGAAGGCTTTGGCGCTGGACACCCCGCTGCCCACACCGACCGGGTGGACCACGATGGGGGACGTCCAACCGGGTGACGAACTCATCGGTGCCGATGGACAACCGACCCGGGTTGTCGCGGCGACCGACGTCATGCACGGGCGGCCGTGTTACGAAGTCGAGTTCTCGGACGGGACTGTCATCGTCGCGGACGCGCAACACCAGTGGCGCACGAGCACGCGCGCCAGCCGTCGCCAGGCGGCCGAGAACCGCCCCGGCTGGTACTGGTCGGACGTGTCATTGGATCGGCTCCGCGACACACACGTGGCCGCACAGACCGACTCCGAGCAGTTGATCGCCATGCCCGATGTGGTGGCCGAGGTAGGGCCTGAGTTCCGGCACGTCCTCCACACGGTCGCCGCTCAGGTAGGGATGGCGGGCACGACCGTACGGGAGTACCAGAGACACGGGACGCCGTGGCGCCGGACTGTGCCCGCCTCCCGCCGAGCCCTGGTCGGCGCATTGCTCGACCATGCGCTCCAACCGGTGAACGCCGCGGCGAAGGCCACGCACGATCCGATTGTGACGACCGAGCAGCTGGCGGCGACCGTTCGGTGCGTGGCAGACGGGCGACCCAACCACGCTGTCGCGGTGGCCGCAGCTGCCACGCTGCCGGACCGGGACCTCCTCGTGGCGCCGTACACGCTGGGTGTCTGGTTGGGCGACGGACACTCCGACGCCGCCAGGATCACCACCGCTGACCCGGAGATCGTCGCGAACGTGGAGGCGGACGGCTACGAGGTCGTCGGGGGCGCCCACCCGCTCACCTACAGCGTTCGGCTGCCTGCGGCCGCGCCATTCCCGGACCGCGACTGTGTCGTATGTGGCGCCCGTTTCACGCCGAAGGCTGCAAACATCCGGTCCTGTGGCCAGTCATGCGGTGGCCGCGCCCGCACAATGTCCGCCCCAGTTCCGCGGCCCACCTGCCCGGACTGCGGTCGGCCAGCCGCCGGGCGCCAATGCGCGGCGTGTCGTGCGCGGCTCGGCACTGTTCAGGGTCGCCTGCGCACCGTGGGGGTGCTGGGCAACAAACACATTCCGCAGGCGTACCTTCGCGCGTCCGAGAGCCAACGACGTGCCCTCCTGGCCGGGCTGCTCGACACCGACGGGCACGCCATGTCGGCTGGCACGATCCAGTTCGCCGTCACGTGTCGGCGGTTGGCTCTCGATGTGCGCGAACTGATCCTCAGCCTCGGCTACAAGGTGGCGCTGCGGACCAAGCGGGTCAACGGACGCCGCGAGGACAGTTCGATCTGCTACACCCTGACTTTCACCACCGCTGATCCGGTCTTCAAGCTGTCACGCAAGCTGGCGCGTCAGGTGAGCGCGGCCCGGGAGACCACCCGACGCCGGTACATCGTGGACGTCCGCGAAGTCCCCTCGGTTCCGGTCCGCTGCGTACAGGTGGATAGCGCCGATCACATGTATCTCGCGAGCGAATCGTGGATACCGACACACAACTCCACTGTCGCGATGGACTTTCTCCGATCTGTGTCGGTTCGTAACAATTTGTCCAGTGTCATGTTCAGCCTGGAAATGAGCAAGGTCGAGATCGTGATGCGACTGCTCGCCGCCGAGGCCCGGGTGCCGTTGCACACGCTGCGGTCCGGTCAGCTCTCGGACGACGACTGGACGAAGCTGGCCCGCCGGATGGGCGAGATCAGCGAGGCGCCGCTGTTCATCGACGACACGCCCAACATGACGCTGATGGAGATCCGGGCCAAGGCGCGCCGGCTCAAGCAACGCCATGACGTGAAGTTGATCGTGGTCGACTATCTGCAGCTGATGACCGGGCCCAAACGGGTGGAGAGCCGCCAGCAGGAGGTCGCGGAGCTTTCCCGGGGGCTGAAGCTGCTGGCCAAGGAGGTCGACTGTCCGGTCATCGCGGTCAGCCAGCTGAACCGTGGTCCGGAGCAGCGCACCGACAAGCGCCCGCAGCTGTCCGACCTGCGGGAAAGCGGTTCGATCGAGCAGGACGCCGACGTCGTCCTGCTGCTGCACCGCGAGGACTACTACGACCGCGAGTCGCCACGGGCCGGTGAGGCCGACTTCATCGTGGCCAAGCACCGGAACGGCCCGACCGACACCGTGACGGTCGCCGCCCAGCTGCACCTGTCCCGGTTCGTCGACATGGCGGTCTAGGCGCATCCGGTCGAGAAGCGCGCCGGTGTCGGGCCGGCGACGATTGATCCAGTTCGGGAGTCCGCCGTTTCACGGCGCCCTCCGGTCGCGGGTACCGTGACCACGTGTTGGTCGCAGTGGGCTCGGTGAACCCGCTCAAGGTCGCGGCGGTGCGGGAAGCGTTCACCCGCGTCTGGCCGGACCGCCCGTGGCGGGTCACCGGCGTGGAGGTCAACTCGGACGGTTCGGATCAGCCGCTACGGGATCCGGACTGCATCGCCGAGGCGCGCAACCGTGCCCGGACCGCGCTGACCGCCCTCGACGCGGAGTACGGCGTCGGGCTGTACGCCGAGCTGCACCGGATCGGCGAGCACTGGTTCGACACCGGCTGGGTGGTCGTGGTGGCCGCCGACGGTACCGAGAGCATCGGTTCGACCATCCAGATGCCCGCGCCGCCGCAGATGATGGAGATCGTCGAGCAGGTGACCGAGGAACTCGACGACGACGACGCGGACGCGACCGGCGGTCCGGCAGCACCGGGCATGGCGGCCGGCGGATTCTCCGAGTCGAGCGAGAGCCACGCGGATCTGATGAGCCACCGCGCGGTGGTACCGACGAGCGGCTACACGGACGGGGTCGTGTCAGCGCTGGTGCGGTTCGTACACCCGGATCTGTTTCAGCGGTAGCGGCGGCGCTCCGCCGACTGCGCCGGCCGATCCGCGTCGGTTTCCCGGGCGGCGGCCCCCGACCGGTGCAGCATCGCGCGTACCTGGTCGTCGGCCACCTGCTTGAAGTCGCCGTAGTACTGCCCCACCGCGCCGAATGACGGTGGTACCAGCGGGCAGACGACCTCGTCCGCCAGTTCGGTCAACGCCTGCACGGCCTCGTCGGAGCCCACCGGTACGGCGACCACCACCCTGGCCGCGCCCAGTTTCCGTGCGAGCAGGACCGCGGCCCGGGCCGTGGCGCCGGTCGCCAGCCCGTCGTCGACGACGACCGCGACCCGCTCGGACAGGTCCAGTGGCGGCTTTCCGGCCCGGTACTCCTGCTCCCGGCGTACCACCTCGGTCCGCTCGCGCTCCTGCACGGCCTCGATCTGATCGTCACGCAACCGGCGGGCGACGTCGTCGTTGTACACGATCACGCCGCCCGGACCGACCGCGCCGAACGCGACCTCCGGTGACCACGGCACCCCGAGCTTGCGGATGACCAGTACGTCGAGCGGCAGCGCGAGCCGCCGGGCCGCCTCCGCGGCCACCGGCACACCCCCGCGGACCAGCCCCAGCACGACCGCGTCCGGATCAGCGGCGTACCGGCCGAGCAGCGCGGCGAGTGCGGCTCCCCCTTCGCGACGGTCGCGGTACACCGCCGCGCCGAGACGCTGGCGGAAGCTCATCTCTACTGTGTACGCCTGGTGATCGGTTTGCGCATGTTGGAGCGGTGCGGGCCGGCCAAGCCGATCTGTCCGGCCCGTCCGCCACCGCCCGGCCCGGCCGGTGCCAGCCGCCCCCCGGTCAGCCGCCGGCGCCGGTCACCAGCCAGCCCAGGAACGCCGCGCCGACCCCGGCCACGGCGCTGACCAGCACATTCAGCGCCGCGTACAGCCGAGCGCCGTCGCGGGCCAGCCGGACGGTTTCATACCCGAAGGTGGAGTACGTGGTGAGCGCCCCGCAGAACCCGACGCCGACCAGCGCCCGCAGCTGATCCGGCAGGCCGAGCGCCTGTATCGCGCCGGCGACCAGCCCGAGCAGCAGCGAGCCGGTCACGTTCACCGCGAAGGTGCCCCACGGGAACATCGAGTCGTGCCGCGCCTGTACCGCGCGATCGGCGAGGTATCGCACCGGTGCGCCCACCGCGCCACCGATCAGTACGAGCAGCAGCGTCACGATCGCCCCCGGCGCCGCAACCGGCGGACGGCCGCGTCGCCCAGGTACACCGCGGTCAACGCCGCGGCCACGGTGCCGGCGAGATAGCCGAACGCCGCACCCGGCCGACCGGCGAGCAGCAGCCGGTCGACTTCCAGCGCGTACGTCGAGAAGGTGGTGAAGCCACCGAGCACGCCGACGCCGAGGAACGGCCGGGCCAGCCGGTGCGGATCGGCGAGCCCGGCGAGCAGCGCCATCAGCGCGCCCAGCAGCAGGCAGCCGGCCGTGTTGATCAGCAAGGTGGCCAGCGGAAACTCGGCCGGATCCGCCGGTAGCGCGACCGAGATCCCGTACCGGGCCGCCGCCCCGAGCGCGCCGCCGGCGGCGACCGCCGCGAGCACGTCCCAGCCGGGACGGGTGCCGTGTCGGGTCGCGCGGCCGGCCTCGGTCGGCTCCGCCCGCGGCGGTTGCGCGCGCGTCCCCGTCCCGCTCATCGGCTGACCGGGACGGTCGGGGACGAGCCGCCGCGGTCATCAGTCGCCCCTGCCGCCGCGCCGGCCGCGTCCGCTCGTTCCGGCTCCGGCCGCGGAGTCGCGCGGCTCAGCGCCACCGCCCACACCGCGTACGCGGCCGGATAGAGCAGGTAGCCGAACCTGCTGGCCGGCGCGAGCAGGATCGCGGCGAGCATCGCGATCGCCGCCCGCCAGGCCACCGCGCCGGCGTCCCGGGGCGGCTGGAGCACCAGGTGCACACCGATGGCGAGCGCCGCCGCGGCCAGCAGGATCGCCGCCAGGACCCGACCCCCCGGCACCGTCTCGGCAAGGACGTGACCGGGGAAGTTGCTCGCCGCGGGACTTCCGGCCAGTCCCAGCCCGAGGGGGTACCGGATGAGGTTCTCCAGTACCCCGTCCGGGCGGGCCACCAGCACCGGCAGCAACGTCAGCACCGGCAGACCGAGTGCGGGCAGCAGGTACCTGACCGCGTCCGCGCGCGAGCGGGTGGTCCCGGCCGCCGGCCGCAGCCACCGGAGCAGCACGTACACCCCGAGAATCACCAACACCGGCCAGCCGAACAGCTTGAGTGATCCGGCGGCGCCGGCCGCGAACCCGGCCCCGGTCCACCGTTCCCGGGTCGCCAGCGCGAGTGCCAGCAGGGTCAGTCCCAGCACCGGCAGGTCGTCCCCGCCGGTGGCGAGGGTGAGCGCGCAGACCGGCAGCGCGGCCACCACCTGCGCGGCCCGGATCAGCGGTGGCCCCGGGACCCGGCCCCACAGCAGCCGGATCGCGACCAGCACGGTCACCGCGGTGACCAGCGCGAATCCGATCCGGGCGTCGGTCCACCAGTGCGCGCCGAACACCCGGCGGGGCAGCCCGAACAGGGCCATGCCCGGCTGGTACGGCACGTACGCGAGGTAGCCGAGGTGCGGTAGCGCCGCCTCGATCCCGGCGTGGGACAGGTACGGGCTGCCGGTGTCGAGCAGCCGCGCGCCGGCCGCCTCGACCACGACCACCTCGTCCTGGGCGCGATCCGGTGCCCCGCCGGCCCGTTGTACCGCCTGCACCAGCAGCGGCAGCAGCGTGGTACCGAGCCAGCCGACCGCGAGTACCGCCCACCGGCCGGGAGCGCCGGTCCACCGACCGGGACGACCGCCCGAGCGGCGGCGGGCCGCGGCGACCAGTTGCGCCAGCGTGACCGTGGTCGCCAGGGCGTACCCGATGACCGCGATCGAGCCCCACGCGCGATGCGCGGGCAACGTCGAGGTGGCCGCGGTGAGTCCGGCGAACGCCGTGGACACGCCGTACAACCCGAGGTCGGCCGCCAGTCCGTCGGCGGCCCGGTGGACGCGTCGAAGGAGCCGGCTGGCGCTGTCCGTGCGGGTCACGGCCAGCAGTCTGGCATGCGCGGCCGGCCGTCCCGGTCAGCGGCCGGGCACGGCGCTACGGCCGGCTATGCGGCGCGGGTGGTGGAGCGGGGTGCGGTTGCGGCGGTGTGCGAAGGCTGCGCGGCGGCGGAGCCGAACGCTAGAGCCGGTCGCGGTTGCGCCGCACCAGTCGGCTCGGAGGGATCCGGATCACCTGCGCGTCCTCGGACAGCGGCGGCGCCACCCGGCGACCGCGGGCCAGTACGCCGAGGAAACGGTCGGCGGTCATCGGCCGGCTGAACAGGTGGCCCTGTCCGGTCGGGCAGCCCATCTCGAACAGGGCGCCGCGCTGCTGCTGGCTCTCCACGCCCTCGGCCACCACCAGCAGGCCGAGGCTGCGCCCCAGCTCGACGGTCGCGCGTACCACCGCGGCGGCCTCCGGCGAGGACTCCATCGCGGACACGAAGCTGTGGTCGATCTTGAGCTCGTGCACAGGTACCCGGGCGAGCATGGCCAGCGACGAGTAGCCGGTACCGAAGTCGTCCAGGGCCAGCCGGACGCCCAGTTCGCGTAGCTGGGAAACGACCTCGTCGACGATGTCGAGCTGGCTGAGCGTCAGCGTCTCGGTGATCTCGAGTACCACCCGGTCGGCCGGTACCTGGTAGGCGAGCAGCCGGCGGGCCACCAACTCCGGGTAGCTCAGGTCCAGCAGGCTGCGCGGCGAGACGTTCACCGCGACCGACACGTCGTGCCCGTTCGCGTGCCACTGCTGCGCGGCGGCGAGCGCCTCGTCCAGCACGATCCGGGAGAACGCGGGCAGCATGCCGGACTGCTCGATCGAGGTGAGGAACCGGCGCGGGTCCAGCTCACCGCGGTACGGGTGGATCCACCGGGTGAGCGCCTCGGCCGCCAGGACCTCGCCGCTGGCCAGGTCGACGATCGGCTGGTACTGCACGGTGAACTGGCGCTCGTCCAATGCCGCGCGCAGGTCGCCGCCGAGCGCCAGCCGGCCGACGTCCGCGGTGTCCCGGCTGCGGGCGTACGTGGCCACCGTCTGACCCTCGCGTTTCGCCTGGTACATGGCGACGTCGGCCCGCCGGAGCAACTCCCGGATGCCGCCTTGCGCGGGCGCGGTCGCCACCCCGCCACTGGCGCTGACGTGGATGCGCAGGCCGTCGGTCTCCAGTGGCGGATCCAGCGCGGCGACGAGCTGCCGGGCCCGGTGGGTGGCCAGTGCCGGGGCGGCGAGCCCGACGAAGAGCACCGCGAACTCGTCGCCGCCCAGGCGCGCGACCACGTCCTTCTCGCCCGCGGCGGCCGCCAGTCGGCGACCCACGACGGTCAGTACCTCGTCGCCGGCCGAGTGGCCGAGCGTGTCGTTGACCTCTTTGAAGTGGTCGAGGTCAATGAGCAGCAGCGCGTGTACGCCGCGCACCGGCCGGGCCGACAGCACCTCTTCGCCGCGCTCGAGCAGATGGCGCCGGTTGGGCAGCCCGGTGAGCGCGTCATGGGTGGCCGCGTGCGCGTGCCGTTCGGCCAGCCGCTGCGTCTCGGCGAACGCGTACGCGTTGCGCAGCGCGGTCGACAGCGCCGCCGCGAACGTCTGCAGGACGTACCGCTCGCGCTCGTTGAGGCGGATCTTGCCGCGGAACCGCAGCCGCAGCTCCCCCAGCCCCGGCTCGCCGTCGAGCGTGTCCAGTGCTCCTGGCGCCTCCAGTGCCGGCAGCGGGCGGTCCGGGATCAGCGCGTACCGGTGGTCGAGCAGATCCAGCTCGCTCGTGGTGACCCGGGCCCGGTACCGGGTGGGATTCGTCAGCCGCGCCGCGATGGTCACGCCGTAGGCCGGCGGGGCGTCGGTGACCCGCCCGGCGAAGGTGACCTCCGAGGCGTCGCCGCGCACCAGCCCGGGCGGTCCGTCTCCGAGCCGGACCTCGATCTCGACCTCGTCGGCCGAGAAGATCTCGGTCGCGGTGTTGACCGCGGTACGGAGCACCCGGTCGAGCTCCACGTCGTTCAGCCGGTCGGTGGCGTCGGCGAGCCGCTGCCAGGCATCCCGCTCGGCGCGGGTGCGCAACCGGATCGCGTACAAGAGGTGCAGGCAGAGCACCAGTGGCGGTACCGCGATGAGCATCCGCATGTTCAGCGAGAGCACCCACACGGTGGCGAGGCCGGCAGCCACGTTGCCGATCACGGCGACCAGCCGGACCTGCCAGCCCTTCACCAGTACCTGGGTCGCGGGGGCGCCGCTGGCCAACCCGACCGCGATCGCCACGGACACATCCGCGACGAGGACGAACACGGCGGCACCGACGACCAACCCGACGGTGCCGGTGACCGAGAACCGGCCGATCTGATCACCGGCGAACGTACTACCCGCCCAGGCGCCGACGGCGACCGCGACGGTCTGCTTGCTGAGGTTGAACAGCATCTTCAGCGGCGGAACCCGCAGGGCCAGCTCGGCGATGAGCTTTCCGATGACCGCGCAGACGATCAGCACGCTCGGGTCGAGCAGTACCAGGCCGAGGACGATCGTCGCCTCGCCCCACCCGAACGAGATGCGGTTGCTGCCGATGCGCACGGTGAGGGCGACCACGCCGGCCACCGCGGCCGCGCCGATCAGCGCGACCACCTGCCAGCTGAGCAGCGACGACAGCCGCAGCCATTCGGAAACGACGATGAGCAGAAGTACACCGGCAACGCTCGCGTAGCCGTATATGTACCGGTTGAGCGGCAGGTCTGCTCGACCCGTCATTTCACTCATTGTGATCGTATCCATGCGCTCGGCGCCATTGGGTACGGCCATGCTACGCCGAACGTTCGATCGTCACGTCGGTCGATCAGTGCCAATCAAGCTCGCGCATGTCGAGCACCACCTTTCTGTGATTTTCGGGCGAGTTGCACCGGTCCGGTCTTTCCGCGGAACGGTCAGTGCCAGTCGAGCTCGCGCATTGCGGTCTCCCTTCGCGAAATTGGGGCGCCGGAAGTCGGTGCCGGTCGGGGTGCCGGAAGTCGGGCCGGGTCTGGTGCCCGGCGGTTCAGTGCCAGTCGAGCTCGCGCACGACGATCTCCCTTCGGCGGTGTCTGTCGAGGTCATGGACGGATGTGTCGGTCGGTCAGTGCCAGTCGAGCTCGCGCATTGCGGTCCCCCTCCGTGGGTGCCTGGCTGGACGTTGGTCAGGGGCGGTTCAGTGCCAGTCGAGTTCGCGCATTGCGGTCTCCTCACAGGGGTGTCGGCCGGATGGCGGGAGTGGGGGCGCCTCAGTGCCAGTCGAGCTCGCGCATGCTCGCCTCCCTCGCTCTGCGCGCCGCGGAAGAAATCGCGACTCGTTTCCTGTTCGTACCCGGTACTACGCACCGGCGGCATTCGCGGTGGCACACGGTGACAGTGCCGATCCATTGGGTTGTGGATAAGGCGGCCACGACCGTACCTCCAGGGCGGACCGCGACGGTCGGGATGCGAGTAGAGAGGGCCGGTACGGCGAGTATCGAGCCGTTTTCGGCGCCCCGCCAGACCAGGCATCGCATCAGGTTCGGTCGAGGACTGGAGTGTCGGACACCAACGGCTCGAATGGTCGCAAATTGGGAATGGGCTGGAGAGTGGGCAGAGACTTCTACGGGGCGTAGATGTCGTGATAACGGTACGTCAATAGTGGAGGCAAACACATTTCGACCCGTGCCCCATGTCATGTTCTCGGCGCGGGTCGTAGCGGTGAAGTCACGCGCCGCCGTGCGAATCGGCGCCTCCTGAGATCGATCCCCGGAAGTGTCACGCGACCAGGCAGCCCTCAGTTGCACTCTATGCGCTCAGCAGGGATGAAGCAGTGCCTTCCCGACGTGCGCGGGGCCGGGGCGACCGTCGGCCGGCCGGTTCGCCAGGCCGTCACGGCGAGCCCGCACATCGAGGTACGTCGATCTGATTTACGCTCACGACCTATTTCCCACCCGGTAATAATTCTCGGGAATAGCACTGCCGGAGCCGCGGATCCGACTGCCCGGGCCGCGGTTGAGGAGTTCACTCACGTCACCAAACCGCATCGGCCGCGATTCTCCGCGATCCCTGCTGTCGGACATTACCCGGCCACGGTCAGGTAACACGGCGAGGTGCCCCGGTGATCGAAAAGCGAATACCTGGAGTTGCGTTTCGCAGCTCGCAAATCTCCAGCTCCGGGCGTACCGCGATGTCGACCCTGACCGGTCATTCGGGCGACCCGCCGGGAGGTGACGACCGGTAGCGGACCGCGCCGTCCGGTCGGTGTCCCCGCGTAGGCTCACGGCGTGGCTGACAGCAGCATTGACCGGTCCGGACCGGACTCACCGAACGGCGCACAATCGCCCCGGCTCACCCATGTGGACGCGGATGGCGCCGCGCGCATGGTGGACGTGTCGGGAAAAGAGGTGTCCGCGCGTACCGCGGTCGCCGCGGGGCGGCTCACCACCACGGCGGAGGTGCTTGACCTGCTGCGGCGGGACGCCCTGCCCAAAGGTGACGCGCTCGCGGTGGCCCGGGTGGCCGGCATCATGGGCGCCAAACGCACTCCCGAGCTCGTACCGCTGTGCCATCCGATCGCGCTGCACGGGGTGACCGTCGACTTCGAACTGCGACAGCGGACCGTGGAGATCACCGCGACGACGCGTACCGCCGATCGCACCGGGGTCGAGATGGAAGCGCTGACCGCCGTGGCCGCCGCCGGGCTCGCCCTGGTCGACATGGTCAAGGCCGTCGATCCGGCGGCCGGAATCGATGCGGTACGGGTACTGAGCAAGGAAGGCGGCAAGACCGGACGCTGGGTACGGGAGGACGGATGAGCGGCATCGACCCGGAGTACCGCGGGCGCATGGCCGGAGCCGGTGACGGCCCGGGACCGATCCGGGCCCGGGTGATCGTCGCGTCGAACCGGGCCGCGGCCGGTCAGTACGAGGACGCCAGCGGCCCGCTGCTCGTCGACGGGTTGCGCGCGCTCGGTTGTACGGTCGACGACCCGATCGTGGTACCCGACGGCGATCCGGTCGGTGACGCGCTGCGAGCCGCCGTCGCGACCGGCTGCGACATCGTGCTGACCAGTGGCGGTACCGGCATCTCCCCGACCGACCGGACGCCGGAGGTCACCGCGGCGGTCCTCGACTACCAGGTACCGGGCATCGCCGAGGCGATCCGCGGCTACGGCGCCGGCAAGGTGCCGACCGCCGCGCTGTCCCGGGGGCTGGCCGGTGTGTCCCGTCGTACCCTCATCGTCAACCTGGCCGGATCGGCGGGGGCGGCCAAGGACGGGCTGGCGGTACTCGGCCCGATCCTCGTCCACGCCGTCGACCAGCTCCGCGGCGGCGATCACCACCGCGCCGCGCATGCCGGCGCCGGTCAGCCGGGCAACAGCGGGCAGCCGGCCGGCGGGAAGGGAGCGCGATGACGCTCACCGCGCCGAGCTGGGACGAGGCCCGATCCGCCGCGTACGCCGCCGCGTCGGCGCTGCCGGCGACCGAGGTACCGCTGGCGGACTCGGACGGGCTGACCCTGGCCGCGCCGCTGGTGACGTTGACCGACCTGCCCGCCTTCCCGACGTCCAGTGTGGACGGTTGGGCGGTCCGCGGGCCGGAGCCGTGGCGGGTGGCCGGTCGGGTGCTGGCCGGCCAGGTGCCGCAGCCGCTGGCCCCCGATACCGCGGTCGAGATCGCCACCGGCGCGATGGTGCCGGCCGCCGCCGACCGCATCGTCCGGGTGGAGGACTCGCAGGTCACCGAGCGGGACGGCGAGCGGTACGTGACCGGCGAAGCCCGCCCGGTGCCGGACTGGCGACTGCCCGGCGAGGAGGCCGGCAAGGGTGAGGAGCTGATCCCGGCCGGTACGACCGTGAGCCCGGCCGTACTCGGGCTGGCCGCGGCGTGCGGGTACGACACGCTGTCCGTACACCCGGCGCCCAGGGTCGCGGTGCTGGTGTTCGGCGACGAACTGCTGGTCCGGGGCACCCCCGGGGACGGGCGGGTACGCGACTCGCTCGGCCCGTCGCTGCCGGCCTGGCTGCGCCGCCTCGGCGCGGTACCGGTACCGCGCTTCGCCCCGTTGGGGCCGGTCGAGGACACCCTGGACGGTCACGTCGAGGCGATCCGGTCCACGCTCGACGAGGTGGACCTGGTGGTGACCACCGGCGGAACCATGCACGGTCCGGTGGACCACCTGCATCCGGCCCTCGCCGAGCTGAACGCGGACTATCTCGTGGACACCGTCAAGGTGCGGCCGGGCTTCCCGATGATGCTGGCCGCGCTGCCCGGCGGTCGCTGGTTGGCCGGCCTGCCCGGCAACCCGCAGTCCGCGGTGATCGCGCTGCTCACGCTCGTCGTACCGCTTCTCGCCGGACTGCGCGGCGAGGACCCGCCGGTGCTGCCCCGGGTCACGCTCGGCGCCGACATTCCCGGTCGCGGCGACTTCACCCACCTGGCGATCGTCCGTACCGAGGACGACGGACGGGTGTACCCGCTGCCGCACGCCGGCTCGTCCATGCTGCGCGGAGTCGCGCGGGGCATCGGATTCGCCGTGATCCGGCCCGGTGACACCGGTGCCACCGGCAGCGAGGTCGAACTCGTGCCGGTTCCGTTGTACCCCCACCAGCGACCGGCCGACGGACGGAGCGGGACATGACCGCGCAGCTGGACCGCGGCGTGGTCCGGGTCGAGGTGACGACCCGGCCACTGGTGGCCGCCGAGTACGAGCGACTGGTCGGGCATCCGGCCGCCGGCGCGGTGGTCTCGTTCGCCGGCGTGGTACGCGACCACGACGACGGTCGTGGGGTCACCGAACTCGAGTACGAGGGGCACCCGACCGCGGCGGACGTGCTGGCCACGATCGCGGCCGAGATAGCCGGGGAGCCGGACGTGTACGCGGTCGCGGTCGGGCACCGCATCGGCCTGCTCGCGATCGGTGAGCCGGCGCTGGTGGCGGCGGTGGCCTGCCCGCACCGGGGCGAGGCGTTCGACGCCTGCCGCCGGCTGGTGGACGAGGTGAAGGCGCGGCTTCCGGTGTGGAAACGACAGCAGTTCGCCGACGGTACCGAAGAATGGGTCAACTGCCCCTGATCAGCGGACCCGGCCGCTGGGTTCGGTGGACCGGTTGGGTCGGGGTGCTGGCTGGGGCTTCGCGGCGCCGGAAGCGCTAGCCGAACCGGCGTCCGGCCGCGGCGGCGCGGGTCGCGATGCGCGCCTCCCGCTTGGCCGTGCGGGCCGTCCGGCGGGCCCGGTGGCCGGCTCGTTCCGCGCCACGTCGTGCCTGGTCCGCCGCGTGCTCGGCGGCATGCCAGGCGTGCCCGGCCGCGTGCGTGGTCCGCCACCGCACGCCCGGCCGACCCTCGGTGTCCAGCGCGGCGAGCACCAGGCCGCCGAGCAGCCCGAGGTTCGTCAGCAGCTCCCCGAACTCCTCCCGCCGCTTGCCCTCGGTACCGCGCCGCAGCCGGTAGCCCAGGGTCGCCGGTACCAGCGTGCCGGCCAGTACCGCGGCCGCGAGCCGGGGCGTCCGGCCGGTGATGAGCATGAGTCCGCTGCCGACCTGTACCGCGCCGTTGACGCGGACCAGAGTGGCCGGATCGGTCGGCAGCCAGGGCGCCACCTGTTCCAGCGCCGGTGCGATCCGGTCGGTGACCGGCTTGGCCCGATCCACCATGGGGTACGGATTCGTCAGGGCTTTCGCCCCGGTGGCGATGAAGCGAGCGGCGAGCATTCCGCGGGCGAGCGTGCGTACCGGTCTCATGCCTGTCTTCATACCCCGTGTCCGCGTGCGCGGAACCGGCAACCGGCCAGATCCGCGCGTGCGGCCGGGTCGATCTGCGGGGTCGGCCGGTGGCGCGGCCGGGTCGATTCGCGGGGTCGGCCGGTGGCGCGGCTGGGGGTCGATTCACGGGGCCGGCCGGTGGCGCGGCCGGGTCGATCCGGGCCTGCCGTACCGGCATCGGGCCAGATCCGTCCTGTCGCACCGGAACGCTACGGTGTGCGACACGATGCCTGGATTCTCGGAGTGGCTGCGGCGCAACTATCGCCCATTGGCCGTCGGCTGCGCCGTTGTCGCGTTCGCGCTGGGCTCGCTCGCCGGGAGGGAAACAGCCGGCTTCGGGTACGCGGCGCTCCTGGTCGCGGCCGGGATCGTCACCGCCATGGCGGTCGGCTTGCCGATGTACGCCGAGCGCGCCGCGGCGGTGCGTGCGGCCGATGCCGAGCACTCGGCCGAGCGGGCGAAACAGCAGATGCGGCTGGTGGTCGGCCGGGTGCTCACGCCGCTGGCGTACCTGCTCGGCGAGATCACCGACGCCCGCCCGCGTACCGGCGAGCTGGAGCGGCTGCAGGGCCAGGCGGTACAGGTGGTCCTCTCCGCGGCGACCGAGCTGGTCGAGCGACGGGACGTCCGCGCCTGCTTCTTCTGCGTGGCGCCCGGGCGGTTCCGGCGGCTGGAGCTGGCCGGGTACTACGGCCGGGCCGAGCCGGCCACGGTCGCCTTCGTCGGGGACACCGGGCTCGGCGAGGAAGCGTTCCGCATGATCGACAACGACGAGGACGGGTTCTATCCGGACCTGACCCAGGACGCGCCCTGGGGTTGGGCGGAAGCGCGGCACCGGCACCGGTCGCTGATCGCGGTACCGGTGGTCACCGACGAGCGGCAGTTCGGGCTGCTCACCCTGGACGCGCTCGAGCCGGGTGCGCTGGCCGAGCGGGACGTCGAGGTGGTCCGGCTGCTCGGTGAGCTGCTGGCCGCGGCCCTGAACAGGTAGCGACGCGAGTTGCTGGCCGCCGCTCTGAATGGACAGCGCCGCGAGCTGCTGGCCGCGGCTCTGGGTGGATGGCGACGCGAGTTGCTGGCCGCCGCTCTGAATGGACAGCGCCGCGGGCGGCCGCCCTCCGGTGCCGCCGTTCGGTGGCTGAGGTGGGACGATTGGCTCTGGACGTGCCGATGCACGTTTGCGAATCTGGAGGCGAGATGACGGCGAACGCCATGGGAGCGAACATGCCGGATTCGACGCCTGTCCCGAGACGTGGCCGCGCCGCCGTCGAACGGGAACGCCTCACCCGGATCCTGCGCGACCCCAAGGGCTACTACGCCGACGCCCGGCAGTGGGCTTCCGGAAAAGCCCGCGCCGACCTGCAACGGGAGTTGGCGGTCGCGGCGCGCCGGCGGTCGAACGGATCCGGCTGGTACCACTGGCTGCTGTCGTTGCGACCGGCCACCAAGCCCTGACCGGCGACCCGGCCGTAGCTGGCCGGCAGACACTGACGGTGGCGACTTGTTACGTCGGCTGGGCGCGCAGGTACCGGCCGAAGTGCGGCACCGTGAACGCGATCGTGCCGCGCTCCCCGGAGTAGATCAGGCCCTTCTTGATCAATGAGTCCCGCGCGGGCGAGAGACTCGACGGCCGCCGTCCCAGCGCGGTGGCGACCTCGGCGGTCGGTACCGCGTCCCCGCCGTCGTCGTCGGACGCGAGTACCGCCATCGCCCGCATGTACTCCCGTTCGGCCGGAGTCGCCCGGTCGTACCGGGAGCCGAAGAATCCGACCGCGAGCTCGGCTTCCGCGTCCGGTGCCGCCACCCGTACGTCGTCCGCGGTCACCGGACTGGCCGGCGCGTGATCCCAGGTCGCCTTCCCGTACGCCTGTACGAAGTACGGGTAGCCGCCGGACACCTCGTACAGCGCGTCCAGGGCTTCGGACTTGAACTCGACCTCCTCGCGCCCGGCCGGTGCGGTCAGCGCCTGATCGGCCGCGTCTCGCTCGAGCCGGTCGATCCGGGTGTACCGGAACAGCCGCTCGGAGTACGACTTGGACGCGGACAGTACCGCCGGCAGGTGCGGCAGCCCGGCGCCGACCACGATCAGCGGCGCGCCGGTCTGGCTCAACTCGTGGCAGGCGGCGCACAGCGCGGACACGTCGTCCGGCGGCAGGTCCTGCATCTCGTCGATGAACAGGGCCACTCCGGTGCCCACGTCGGTGGCGATGCCGGCCGCGTCGGAGAACAGTTCGACCAGGTCGATCTCGATGTCGCCGGAGTCGGCCCGACCGGTCGCCGGCGGTACGTCGATGCCCGGCTGCCAGCGGTCGCGCAGCTTCGCGTTGGCCGGGTTGGACCGCAGCGCGAACGCCTTGAGTACCGCCAGGAAGTCGTCGGTCCGGTCCGGCGCGCGGTGCCGTGGGGCGAGCTCGCGGATGGCCATGTGCAGGGCGGCGGCCACCGGGCGGCGCAGCGACTGCTCCGGCCGGGCCTCCAGTTTTCCGGTGCCCCACAGCCGGCCGATCGCCTGGCCGCGCAGCGTGTTCAGCAGCACCGTCTTGCCGACGCCGCGCAGCCCGGTGAGTACCAGGCTGCGTTCCGGCCGGCCGCGGGCCACCCGTTCCAGCACCACGTCGAACATGTGCAGCTCGTGGTCGCGGCCGGCCAGCTCGGGTGGGCGCTGGCCGGCGCCGGGCGCGTACGGGTTGCGTACCGGATCCACGTCTCGCACCGTATCGGCGTCTCTAGCCCGAACCGTAGATATAGCTAGAGAGTGCTACCGGCGTGTCGCGCCGGCGCCGCGGTGCGTCAGCTGGATGGAGTCAACGGGCTTGGGTGCTTCGGCTGGTACAGCGCGATCTCGTCTTCGTCGGTGACCTTGATGCGGGTGACCAGGCCGAATCCCTCGTCGCTGACCGGGCCGGCGAACGTCACGCCCTTCGCGGTCAGCTCGGCCACCGTCGCCTCGATGTCGTCGCACATCAGGTACAGCTCGTGCGCCGGGTCGCCGTCGGTCGGGTGTACGCCGAGCTCGGCCGGGGGCAGCGCGAAGATCAGCCAGCCGCCGCCGGCATCGACGGAACGGCACTCCAGTACGTCCCGGAAGAACGTGCGCACCGTGTCGGAGTTACGGGAGAAGACGAGCGCGTGAATCGCGTTGATCAAGGCATCCACCTCACTGGGTCGGGATATGTGCAGGGGCGGCGACCTGTCTGGTCGCCGCCCCTCTCGGTGTCTATCGCGCTATCTAGCGAATATCGAATACCGCGCTAGAACTCGCAATCACACGGTCTTCAGACAGAGCAGTACGTCCTTGGCGTTGTCGAGGAAGTTGTCGTAGCGGTAGTAGTGGTCGGTACCGCTCGGGCACTTCTTCTGGTCGGTCGTACCGTCGAAACGCTCCAACACCCGGAACACGCCCTTGGTACACGCGGTGATGCGGATGTCGTCCGTGTCGACCTGCTGGACGCACTGGCCCTTCTGTACGGTCGCCACCGCGTTGTCGCTGCTGTCACTGCTGGGCGACTCACTCGGCGACTCGCTGCCCGACTCGTCCGGCGACGCGCTCTCCGACGCGCGCGAGGCGCCCGTGGTCGGGGTCGGAGTGTCGTCCGCGACCGGGGTCGCGTCGTCCCGGAGCGCGAAGTACGCCGCCGCGCTGCCGCCGCCGCAGAGCAGGATCACCAGCACCACGACCAGCGTGATGATCAGCGGCGCCTTGCTCTTCTTCTTCGGTGGAGTCGGCTGCCAGGGCTGGCCGTACGGCGGGGCCCCGGGCGGCCCGCCGGGGGGTCCACCAGGAGGTCCGCCGGGAGGTCCACCCGGACCGACGGCCGGCATGGCCGTGGTCGGCTGCTGGCCGTACGGGTCGCTCGGTGGCCCGCTCGGCTGGCCGGGCTGACCGTACGGGTCGTACGGCGGCTGCGGTGCGCTGTACGGATCCTGCGGTGGTGGCTGCTGGCCGTACGGGTTCTGCGTGGTCGGCTGGTTGAACGGGTCCTGTGGCGGCTGGCCGCCGTACGACGGGTTCTGGCCGTAGGGGTTCTGCGGTGGCTGCTGGCCGTACGGGTCCTGCGGCGGCTGCCCGTAGGGATCGGACGGGCCGCGGTTCTGCGGCTGCTGCCGTGGGTCGTAGCCGCCGCCGTACCACGGCTCCTGCGGGTCACCCGGGCGCGGTCCGCCACCCGAGCCCGGAGGTCCGTACATGGACATGACTCCTCCTCCGTCCGCATCTGGAGCGGCGGTCGTAACGGTCGGCATGGGTGTGGATCAGGTCGTACGACAGGTTCCGGCTCACCGTAGCTTGGCGCGTCGAGCATTCTGCTCCCGCATTGATGCCAGCCTGCCCGCCCCTATCGCCATGTCGCCACCTGTCCTGGCCGCCGGCCGGCGACCAATCGGTGGTTATCGGGTCGGTTCGCCCTGGCTGTCGATCATCCGACCGCCGATGGTGACTGCGTGTGCTCATTTCGTTGCACCCACACCGTTGCGCGATCAGATCAGCCGAAGTTGTTTTGCCCGCGGCTTGCGCTCGGCCGCCACGTTCAGCCGGTCCGTCAGCCGTACGTCGACCGCGTCGACGAACGGAGAGCGGCGCATCTCCCGCTCGGTGCCGTACCGGAACCGCCGCTGGACGTGGCTGAAGTACAACCGGTCCTGGGCGCGGGTGATGCCGACGAAGAACAGCCGCCGTTCCTCGGCTTCCGCGGCCGGATCCGGTGCCGAACCGGGCAGCCGCAGCGGCAGCAGCCCGTCCTCGCAGCCGACCAGGAACACGATCGGGAACTCCAGCCCCTTCGACGCGTGCAGGGTGAGCAGCGTGACCCGGTCGGCGCGCGGATCCCAGGTGTCGACCTCGGCGCCGGTGGCCAGCTCGGTCAGGAACCGGGGCAGATCCCAGCCACAGCGCTGGGCCAGCGGCATCAGCACGTCGACCGCCTGGTGCAGGTCGGTCGGGTCCAGCTCGCCGGGCCGGTCGGCCAGTACCTGCCCGGTCAGCCGTACCCGGGCGGCCACCGCGCCGTCCATGCCGGTGGCGTACTTCAGCTCGGCCGCGATCGCGGCCACCCCGGGCCGGTCCAGCAGCCGGTCGTGGGACCGCTTCTGCACCGGTACGCCCGCGCGGGACAGCGCGTCCAGCACGTACCTGGCCTGCGCGTCGGTGCGGTACAGCACGGCTATGTCGGCGAAGCCGACCCCGCCGAGGTCGGCGTCGCGGCTGTCCACCCGACCGGAGTCCAGCGCGTGCAGGGAGGTACCGCCGACGAGCTGGTCGAGGGTACGGGCGACGAAGTCCGCTTCCTCCTCGGGAGTGGCGGCCTCGTACAGCCCGATCCGGGGCCCGATGCTGGCGGCCCGGCGTACCGGCGTGAGGACCCGGTCGGCGACCAGCGTGACCGGCGCGACGACCTGCATCGCGGCCGCCAGGATCGGCGCGGTCGACCGGTAGTTGCGGGACAGCCGCACTGTCCGCGCGGTCGGGAAGTCGGTCGCGAAGCGCAGGAAGAAGCCGACGTCGGCACCGCGGAACGCGTAGATGGCCTGGTCCGGGTCGCCGATCGCGCAGATGTTGCCGTCCGGCGGGGCGAGCAGCTTGAGCAGCGCGTACTGGGTCGCGTCGACGTCCTGGTACTCGTCGACGAACAGCCACGGCCAGCGCCGCCGGTACTCCGCGACCAGTGCCGGCTCGTCCGACAGCAGCTCCACCGGCAGTCGTACCAGCTCGTCCAGGTCGACGAGATCACGCGCGCGCAGCTCCTTGACGTACCCCTCGCGCAGGTCTTCGGGCAGGTCGGCGAGCAGCTTGCGGGCGGCCTGGGTCACGTCGCCGGGTGGCAGTCCGGCCGCCTCCGCGACCGCCTCGATCCGCTCCGCGTCGTCGGCGACCCGCACCCCGCTGCTCAGCCCGAGCCGGCCGGCGTGCTCCCGGACGATCGACAGCCCGAGCGCGTGGAACGTGGTCACGGTCATGCCGTTCGCGTCGTCGCCGAGCAGGAACGCCAGCCGCTCGGCCATTTCCGCGGCCGCCCGCCGGGTGAACGTGATGGCCAGGCACTCGTGCGCGGGTACCCCCCGCTCGGCCACCAGATGGGCCAGCCGGTGGGTGAGCGCCCGGGTCTTTCCGGTGCCCGGACCCGCCACGATGAGCAGCGGACCGTCGGTGACCGAGGCGGCCGCCCGCTGGTCCGGGTCGAGCCGGTCGAGCAGCCCGGTGCCCAGCCGCTCCATCCCGGTGAGCACCGGCTCGTGTACGCCGAGTCCCTTCAGCGCGTCCGCCGGGGCCGCCTGCGACTCCTCCAGCGTCGACTCCCCGGCCTCCGACCGGTTGGCCGCGCGGCGCCGCGTGGGCTTGGGCCTGGCCGGCGCCGGTTGCCCGCCGTCCAGCTCAAAAAGAGCAGCCGGCTCGGGTACGTCGAACAGCGCCGCGTCGCCGCGGTCGGTCAACTCGCGCGGCTCGAAAAGCCGGACGACGCCGTACTCCCCGTCGTACCCCGCCTCCCGGAGTACCGCGCCGGCGCGCAGGCGGCGGATCGCCTCGCCGAGCAGCTCGCCACCGACCCGGGTGATCTCGTCGAGTGGAGTCTCGGTGAGGATGCGCAGCTCAGGCCCCAGTTGCGCGATCAGCGGGACCACCTTGCCGTCGACCGTCTTGCTGCGCGGGCCGACGCTGTGGAGCTCACCGAGAATCTGCGGCAGCTGTACCAGGTTGGCGAACGGCGCCGCGTTGGCGGGCCGGGCCCCGTCCGGCCGGTCCGCGAGCGCGTCCACCCGGTTCAGCACCCCGACCGTGAGCGGCTTGCCGCAGTCCGGGCAGCGACCCTCGTGCCGGTTGGTGTCCGCGGGCTCGAGCCGTACCTGGCATTTGCGGTGCCCGTCGAGGTGGTACTTGCCCTCCTCGGGGAAGAACTCGATGGTGCCGGCGAACCCCTCGCCGGTACGCAGCGCCTCGCGTACGCCGAAGTAGTCCAGCTCACCGGTGAACGCGGTCGCCTCCCGGCCGAGCGCCGGCGGCGAGTGCGCGTCCGAGTTGCTGACCAGCCGGTACGAGTCCAAAGAGGACACCCGCCAGTTCATCTCCGGGTCGCTGGACAGGCCGGTCTCCAGCGCGAAGATGTGGTCGGCCAGGTCGGCGTAGCAGTCGGCGATCGCGTCGAAGCCGGACTTCGAGCCCAGCGCGGAGAACCACGGCGTCCAGATGTGCGCCGGCACCAGATAGCCGTCCGGGCTCGCCTGCAGCGTGATCTCGAGCAGGTCGCGTGAGTCCAGCCCGAGGATCGGCCGGCCGTCCGAGCCGAGGTTGCCGATCCGGCCGAGCGCGGTGTTGAACCGCTCCACCGCGTCCAGGTCGGGGAAGTAGATCAGGTGGTGGACCTTGCGGGTGCGGTCGTCCCGCTTGTAGATCGTGGAGATCTCGACCGAGAGCATGAACCGGGTCTCGCCCTGGCAGGCTGGCGGGAGCTTGCGTTGTACCGCCCGTTCGACCTCGGGTTTCAGCCGGTACAGCCCCGGCTCGGCCGGTACCAACGTCTGGCGCAGGTGTTCGTACCAGGCCGGATGCGTGAAGTCGCCGGTACCGACGAGGTTGATCCCCTTGCGCCGGGCCCACCACGCCAGGTGCTCCAGATCGCAGTCCTTGCTGCAGGCGCGCGAGTACTTGGAGTGGATGTGCAGGTCGGCAAACCAGGCGCCGGGGAAACCAGCATGCATCGGCACCCGGGAATCCTTACATGGACGGTCGGTCGAACCGGTGACGGAAACGCCACGATCCCACACCCGGCCGGGTGAACTCGGCTCGCCCGGTGTCAGCGCGCCGCGCGCCTGCACTCACGTGACCTCAGCGCGCCGCGCGCGCCTGCACTCATGTGACCTCAGCGGGCGGCGTGTAGTTCCACGATCGTCACCTCGGGCGGTGCGCCGACCCGTACCGGTGGACCCCAGGAACCGACGCCGTTGGTGACGTACAACCAGGTGCCGTCCACCTTGGCCAGTCCGGACACGACCGGCTGCTCCAGCCGTACCGCGTAGTCGAACGGCCACAGCTGACCGCCGTGCGTGTGCCCGGACAGTTGCAGGTCGACCCCGCGCTTCGCCGCATCGCCCACCTGTACCGGCTGGTGCGCGAGCAGTACGACCGCGCGATCGGGATCCCGACCGGCGAGTGCCATGTCCAGGTTCGGCCCGCCGTCGTACGACCGGCCGGTCGGATCGTTGACGCCGGCCAGGTCGAAGGCGCCCGCGCCCTCGACCTCGACCCGCTGGTTACGCAGCACGGTCAGCCCGTACGACCGGACCTCGTCCACCCAGGCCTCGACGCCGACGTAGTACTCGTGGTTGCCGGTCACGAAGTACGACCCGTGCGGTGCCTGGAGTCGCCGCAGCGGCTCCGCCTCCCGGCCGAGCTCCACCACCGAGCCGTCGACCAGATCACCGACCACCGCGATCAGGTCCGGCCGCTGCGCGTTGACCGTCTCGACCACCCGCTCGGTGAACCCGCGCCGCAGGATCGGGCCGAGGTGCAGGTCGCTGACGAGCGCGATGCGGAACCCGTCCAGTTTCGGATCGAGCCGGCGCAGCGGTACCGCGACGCGGTGTACCCGCGGCCTGCCCATCGCGACGACCGTCCCGTACCCGACCGTGCCGACCGTGGTCGCGCCGGCGACCAGCGCGATCGACCTGGCCAGGAACAGCCGGCGGCTCGGCTCCGGGGCCTGCGACTGCTCCACCGGCTCGGTCGGTTCAGCCTGCGCCGACGGTTCAGCGGGCTCCGCCGCCGGTTCGGTCGGCACCGCGGGTTCGGTTGCGGTCGCGTCCGGCCCGGTCTCGCGGTCGCGGCGGCGCCGGTTGAGCCATACCGCCGCTCGCGGCAACTCCAGCACCAGCAACGTCAACAACAGGTAGAACATCGCCGCGATCCACAGGTACCCGGGCCAGGCGAGTATCCGACTGGGGCCGAGCGACAGCGTTCTGGTGCCGATCAGGGTCACCGGTACGAGGACGAACAGCAGGATCGCGGCACCGGTGCCCAGCCGGCGCGGCCAGCCCGGTCGGGTCGTGTCGCGGACCAGGCGCTTCCACAGGTACACGTGAATCCCGCCGATGATCAGCAGGATCACACCGACGAAGACGACGAGCCCGATCACTTACCCCCCAGCGAAGGGCGGCAGGATGTCGACCGTCGCGTCGGTGGGGAGTGGTGCGGCCCGGTCCCGGCAGGACGTGCCGTTGACGAGGAACGAAGCGACCGCGAGCACCCGGGCGAGGTCGGCGCCGTGCCGCGTAGTCAACTCGGCGACCAGCGCGTCCACATCGGCGGCCGGGAGCTTCTCCTCGGCGGTGCCGGCCGCGGCGCGCGCACCGGCGAAGTATCGCACCGTCACGGTCGGCGCCGGGTCCGGACCGGCCACGCTCAGCCGCCGATCGCGGACATCGGCCGCACCGGCTGCAGGAACGTCGGGTCGTCGATGCCGTGACCGGGGTGCTTCGCCCACATCGCGGCCCGCCACCGGTCGGCCAGCTCGGCATCGCTCGCGCCGGAGCGCATCGCCCCGCGCAGGTCGTTCTCCTCGCGGGCGAACAGGCAGTTGCGGATCTGTCCGTCCGCGGTCAGCCGGGTGCGGTCGCAGGCGCCACAGAACGGCCGGGTCACGCTGCCGATCACGCCGACCTTCGCCGGACCGCCGTCGACCAGCCAGCTTTCAGCGGGTGTACTGCCGCGCTCGTCCGGATCGGGATCTAGCCGGTACGCCTGGCGGAGCCGCTCCAGGATCTCGGCGGCGGTGACCATGTCCTCGCGCCGCCACCCGTGCTGGGCGTCGAGTGGCATCTGCTCGATGAACCGCAGCTCGTAGCCGTGGCTCATGGCGAAGTCGAGCAGCGGTACGGCCTCGTCGTCGTTGACCCCGCGCAGCAGCACCGCGTTCACCTTGACCGGGGTGAGCCCGGCGGCGACCGCGGCCTCGAGCCCGGCCAGCGTGTCCGGCAGCCGGCGGCGGTGCGCCATCTGCTCGAACCGCTGCGGGTCGAGGGTGTCCAGCGAGACGTTCAACCGGTCCAGGCCGGCGGCGGAGAGGGGACCGGCCAGCCGGGACAGCCCGATCGCGTTCGTGGTCAGGGAAACCTGTGGCCGGGGTCGCAGGCCGGTGACCGCCTCGACCACGCCGACCAGGCCGGGGCGCAGCAGCGGCTCGCCGCCGGTGAACCGCACCTCGGTCACGCCGAGCTGCTCGACCCCGATCCGGACCAGCCGGATCACTTCGGCGTCGGTGAGGATGTCGGTCGACGGCAGCCACGGCAGTCCCTCGGGGGGCATGCAGTAGGTGCAGCGCAGGTTGCAGCGGTCGGTCAACGAGACGCGTAGGTCGGTGGCGACCCGGCCGAACCGGTCCACCAGCCCGGTCCCGCGCGGGTTGGACCCGGTCGGAGGCATGGGTCGACCGTATCCCGAGGGACCGACGAGTTGGGCTACTCATTCGGTCAGACCGTCTCCCGCCCGACCGTCGCGGCGCCCACCGCGCCAGTAGTGGCAGGTCGCTGGCGGCTACCGCGCCGGGGCGGGACTGCCGGCGCCGTGATGCTGCGAGGACCGGCGTATCAGCACACTTCCCCCGATAGCGAGCAGCGCGATACCGATGATCAGCAGTGCGAGCGCCGGGGCCAGGTAGTTGTCGAAGATCGTGGCGAGCGCGGTCGCCGGCACGATCAACGCCAGCAGCACGCCGGCCAGCAGCAGGCTCCAGTGCCGGATCCGGGAGTACGCCACGACGATTCCGGCCCCGACCGCGACGGACAGCACCAGGCCCACCCAGGCGTAGTCGGACTGGGTGGCGAGCACCTCGCTGCCGAGCAGTCCGGCGGCCGCGGCCAGGAACGCGCTGGCCTCGTTCTCGGTCACCACGTCGAGCAGCGCGAGGGCCAGCCACAACGTGCCGTACCCGATCAGGGCGAGCGACCAGACCAGCAGGAGTACGTCGTCGGACCGGGCGGCGTTGGCGTCCGTCCCGTTGATGATCAGGTCACACACCGCCCACAGCGCGACCATGCCGGCCAGCCAGGACGCGAACAGCAGCGGCGCGCCCCGGAGCACCACGTACAGCGGCACGCTGACCAGCAGCGCGGCCACGCCGATCGAAAGGGGCTCGGCCCGGCCGTCGACCACCAGTCCGCCCACCGCGGCGGCGCTCCCGGTCGCCAGCGCACCCAGCGCGGACGACAGCCGGCGCCGGGACGGGTTGTCGGTGCGCTTGAGCGAGCCCTGGTGCAGGCCGAGGATCAGGCCGGCGACCGCGAGGAACACGGTCACCGTCACGGTCAGCCCGATCCGGCCGCCGCGCGGGATGTCCCGCCACAGGTTGCCGACGATGATGCCGGCGCCGCCGAGCATCAGCGCGCCGCCGACGTACGCGGCCACCTCCACCAGAACGTTGGCCCGGTGCGGGTGGTCGGGTTGGCCGGTCGGGTGCCCGCCGGCCGATGAACTGTGCAGTGCGGCCGCGAGTACCTGCGCGGTCCGGCCGGCCTGCTGCGGCGAGAGCGTGCCTTCGTCGACGAGCTGTTGGAGTCCCGCGTTGAGCGGATCAGTACCGGCCATGCGACCAGTGTGGCCCAATCGCCCGAAACCGCACGGCGTGCGGTGTTTCCCGCGGCAGCCCGCCGCCCAGGTCAGCGGTACGTGTCGGCGGCCTGACGCACCGCGCTCGCGTACGAGCTGCCGAACAGCGCGGTGTGTACGAGAAGCAGGTGCAGTTGGTGCAGCGGTACCCGCTCGCGCCACCCGTCCGCGAGCGGCGACACCTCCTGGTACGCCCGCAGGATCCGGTCCAGCATCGGTACGCCGCCGAAGAGCGCGAGCAGGGCCAGGTCGGTCTCCCGGTGACCGCCGTGCGCGGCCGGATCGACCAGCCAGCCGGTACCGGTGGAGTCCCACAGCACATTGCCCGGCCACAGGTCCCCGTGCAGGCGGGACGGCGGTTCCGAAGGCCCGGCCAGCTCGCCGATGCCGTCGATGACGTCCTGTACCGCCCGCGCGTCGGCCTGCCCGAGCGCGCCGTTGTCGACCGACCGGCGCAGGTACGGCTGGAGTCTCCGTTCGGCGAACCAGCCCGGCCAGGCGCTGTCCGGCTCGTCCGGTCGGTTGAGCGGCGCGTTGTCCAGCGGGAGGCTGCCGATGTAGCCGTCCCGGTCCGCGCCGTACCGGGGTGCGCCCGCGGCATGCAGCGCGGCGAGCTGCCGCCCGAACCGTTCCGCGCCGGCGGGCGTGACCGGCCCGGGCTGCACCCACTCCAGCACCAGCATGGTGTCGGTTTCGGCCAGCACTTCCGGGACCGGTACGGCATCGGCAGCCCTGAGCCAACGCAGCCCGGCGGCCTCGGCGGCGAAGAACCCCGGCGGTGGCCCGGCAGCCCCTTCCGGCCAGCTCTTGGCGAACACGTCCGTGCCGTCGTCCAGGGTCAACCGGTTGGCCGTACAGATGGAGCCGCCCGGCACCGGGGTGACCCGCAGTCGCTGGTGGTGCAGGAAGGTGCCGATGTGCCCCGGATGGGCGCGCAGGTACGCCAGGTCCACGCCTGCCGACGGTACGCGGTGGGACGGCGCGCTCGGCCAGGCGGTACAGCCGGGCGGTATGGGCCGGTGTGGGCCGCCCGCTGGGGCAAAGGCCTGTCGGCGGGTCCGGTCGAGGAGTATGCATGGGGCATGTCCGACAGTGCATCCACTGGGCTCGCCCGCCCGCAGCAGGTCGACGTGACGGTCCGGTCCTACCGGCCGACCGACCACGGAGCGTGTCGTGGTTTATGGGCCGAGCTGGTGGAACAGCACCAGGAGCTCTACCACGAGAAGGCGGCCGGGGGGCCGGACCAGGGTGCCGCGTTCGAGGAGTACCTGACCCGGCTCGACCTGTCCGGGATGTGGGTGGCCGAGGACGCCGAGGGCACCGTGGTGGGCTTCACCGGCCTGCTGCTGCAGGGCCGGTCGGGCGAGGTGGACCCGCTTGTCGTGACCGGGTCGCACCGCGGTCACGGGGTCGGTCGGGCACTGCTCGAGCGGGTGGCCGAGGAGGGTCGCCGGCGCCGGCTCACCTTCCTGAGCGTCTCGCCGGCCAGCCGGAACGTGGGCGCGATCCACTGCTTCTACCGGGCCGGGTACCGCGCGATGGCGCACGTCACGCTGACGCTGGACCTGGCCGACCGCGGTCACGAATGGCAGGACGGCATCGACGTACACAACCTGCGATTCGGGTACTGACGCGGTTGTTCCCGGCCCCTCTGGTGGCTGGCGGATGCGACCGCCTGTGGATAAGTGGGCGGGGTTATCCACAGGCCGGCGTCGAGGGCTTCACGAAACTGCTACCTGACCGGCACGCTCTGCGGTCATGTCCAACCTGCCTGTCGATCGCAGCGGGACCAGGCTGTGCCTGCAGTCGCCCGTCGACCTGCTCGCCGCCGTGCCCTACCTGCTCGGTTTCCACCCGTCCGAGAGCCTCGTCGTCATCGGCCTGCGCGGACAGGTTCTCGCGATCACCGCCCGGATCGACCTCCCGGAACCACTGCCGTCCGGTACCGACGAGCATGGCCATCCGCCCGACCCCGCTGCCCGGCCGGCATCCTCACCCGACCTCCCCGGCGGCCAGCTGGGGGAGCTCGGTGAGCAGCTCGGTCAGCATCTCGCCGAGGTGGTGGCCCGGCACGCGGTCACCGAGGTGATGCTGGTCGGGTACGGCCCGGACGACCGGGTGGCACCGGCGACGGCAGCGGTACGGCACGCCGTCCTCCGGCGCGGTACGCCCATTCGGGACGCGCTCCGGGTCGATGCCGGGCGGTACTGGTCGTACGTCTGCCCGGACCGTACGTGCTGCCCGCCGGAGGGCGTGCCGTACGACCTGTCCGTCAGCGCGGTACCGGCCGAGGCGATCTACGCCGGCCTGGTCGCGCTGCCGGACCGGTCCGCGCTGGTGGAGCGGCTGGCGCCGGTCAGTGGAATCCGCCGGGTGGCGATGCGGCAGGCGACGATCCGCGCCGAGGCCCGGTTGGAGGTCTGGGCGCGGGTGAGGGGCGATCTGGTGAGCGGTCACCGCGGACTCGCCCGCGAGGGAGCGCGGGTGATCACGGCCGCGCTGCGGCGCCATCGGGACCGACGGGAGCCGCTCACCGACGACGAGGTGGCGTGGCTGAGCGTGCTGCTCGCCCTGGAGCGGGTACGCGACGAGGCGTGGTCCCGGCTCGACGCGACCACCCGCCCGGCACAGCTGTCGCTCTGGACCGACGTGGTGACCCGCGCCGACCCGGCGTTCCTGCCGGCACCGGCGTCGTTGCTGGCCTTCGCCGCCTGGCAGGACGGGGACGGGGCGATGGCGACCGTGGCGGTGGACCGGGCACTCGAGTGCGACCCGACCTACTCGATGGCGCTGCTGCTCAAGCAGGTGCTGGTCAGCGGGGTGCCGCCATCCGCCTGGCCGTTCACCGGCGCCGCCTCGTAGACGCCGGTCTCCGCGGCGGTCGGTGGTTCCTGGGCGCCGTCTCCGCGGCGATCGGTGCTTCCTAGGTCCCGGTCTCCGCGGCCGGTCGGTGCTTCTTAGGTGCCGCCCTCCGCGGCGGTCGGTGCTTCTCAGGTCCCGGTCTCCGCGGCGGTCGGCTGGTTGGTGCGGCTCTGGTCGGGCAACCGGATCCGCTCGGCGCCGGTGTACACGTTCATCCGGCTGCCGCGCAGGAAGCCGACCAGCGTGATGCCGACCTCGGCGGCCAGATCCACGGCGAGCGTGCTCGGCGCCGACACGGCCGCCAGTACCGGGATCCCCGCCATCGACGCCTTCTGGGTCAACTCGAAGCTGGCACGTCCACTGACGAGGAGCACGTGACCGGCCAGCGGCAGCTCATCGTTCCGCAGCGCCCAACCGATCACCTTGTCCACCGCGTTGTGCCGGCCGACGTCCTCTCGTACGCACCGCAGCTCCCCGGTCGCGGTGAACAGGCCGGCGGCGTGCAGTCCACCGGTACGGGCGAACACGCGCTGACTGGCTCGCAGCAGGTCCGGCAGCGCGGTCAGTACCGCCACGTCGACCTGTACCGGGTCGTCCGCGACCGGATAGCGCGAGCTGGTCCGTACCGCGTCGATGCTGGTCTTGCCGCAGATCCCGCACGAGCTGGTGGTGTAGAAGTTGCGGGTCGGATCGGTGGTCGGCTGCGGTACCCCGGGCGCGAGGCTCACCTCCAGCACGTTGTACGTGTTGGGCGTTTCGTCGGCGCAGTGCCGGGCGGTACGTACGTCCTCCGCGTTGCGGACCATGCCCTCGGTGAGGAGGAAGCCGAGGCCGAGGTCGATGTCGTCACCGGGCGTGCGCATGGTGACCGCCAGCGGCGTACCGCCGACCCTGATTTCCAGCGGCTCCTCGGCGACCAGCGTGTCGGCCCGCTGGTCTCCACCCGCTCCGTCGATGCGGAGCACCGGCCGCCGTCCCGTGACCCGGCCCATGGGTCCGAGGCTACGCGCGGATCCGCCCCGCTTCACCCGGCCGACGGGCCGTCCCGCCGGCACAGGGCGACGCGCGGTTGGGCCGGGTGCTGCCGATCGTTCGACCGGCAAGATCGACAGGACACGGCCTAGCGTGGGAACCGTGACAGCAGCCGTGCCCCCCGCGTACGCCGCGATCGTGCTGGCCGGTGGCTCGGCCCGCCGGTTGGGTGGCCGGCACAAGCCCGGCATCCCGGTCGGTGGCGTACCGCTGCTGGACCGGGTGCTGAACGCGGTGCCGGACGCCCGCCCACGGATCGTTGTCGGGCCGCCGCAGCCGGTACCCCCGGATGTCTTTCTGGTCCTGGAGGAGCCGGCGGGCGGGGGGCCGGTGGCCGCGACCGCCGCTGGGCTGGGCCGGTTGGTTGCCGGTCGCCGGCCGATCGACGGTCCGCCCGGGCGTAGTCGCGATTCCGGCGGCCCACAGGAGTCCGGTGTGGGTGCGGTCGGTGCGGGCTCGGCTGGTGTGGGCTCGGCCGGTGTGGGCTCGGCCGGCGTGGATGAGCCGCCGGAGCTGGCCGCGGTGCTGGCGGCGGACCTGCCCTTCCTCACCCCGGCCGCGATCATCGCGTTGCGCGACGCGGCCGGCCGGCCCGGCCAGGACGGCGCGCTGTACGTCGACGGCGACGGTCGGCGCCAACTTCTCTGCGGCGTGTGGCGGACAGCCGCGCTGCGGACTCGACTCGACGCTTTCGCGGCCCCCGCCGGAGTGGGCATGCACCGGCTGCTCACCGGACTGCGGGTGGTCGAGTTGCGCACCCCGTCCGGCGACCCACCCACCGCGCAGCCGCCGCCGTGGTACGACTGCGACACCGACGAGGATGTACGCCGGGCGGAGGAGTGGTCACAGTGAGTGTCCTGGACGACTGGATGGCCGCGGTCACGCTCGCGCTCGAGCTCGACCCGGACGTGGATCAGGCGCTTGTGCTGGACCTCGCGCGGGACGTCGCACACGGGGTGGCTCGTCCGGCCGCGCCGCTCACCGCGTACCTCCTCGGTCTGGCGGTCGGCGCCGGGGCCGACCGGGAGGTCGCCGCCCGCCGGATCGCCGAGCTCGCGGCCGGCTGGACCGGGGACGCGGCCGGCACCGACCGCGGCGACCGCTAGCGACCGAGCGGACAGCGGCGGCCGACTCGCCACACCGCGGCGTCGCTCGCGGACGGCGGCGGCCGGCGAGCGCGCCGGGGGCGGCATCGTCAGAGGTCGATGCTCGACTGGCGTCTTACCTGGTGGGCGGTGGTCCTGACGCGACCGCCGTAGCGCGGTCGGCGGTGGATAGGGTGATCGGCGAGGGGAGGGCATGTGGACGCAGACAGCGAGGCCCCTGGCGGGGCGGACGGCACGTCCGGCGAGGTCGCGGCGCCTTCCCTGCTGGAGGACGTCGGGACCGCCGGCCTGAAGGCCAAGGTCGCCGCCGCCTGGCAGGACTTCGCCCGGGCGCTCGCCACGGTGGTCGCCGCGCTGCCGGCCAGCGCGGAGTTGATCCTGACCCTCGACCCGACCGCCTCCGGCACCGGTGACGCGGTCTACGACGTGGTGGTGAGCGCGCGGACCGACGGATCGGTGGCGGCGAACGCGGTCGGCAACGCGGAACTCCCCCCGGGGTACCGGCTGGATCGCGCGGCCATCGCCGACCTGATCGCGCTCGGCTGGTCACCGCCCGGCGTCGTCGACGGATCCGGTCCCCGGTTCGGCATGCTCGCACCGGCCGGTGAGACGACCCCGGTCGCCGCCGCGGTCACCAGGACTTTGCGGGATGTGTACGGCGCGCCACACCCGGCTTTCCTGACCTACACCGCGAGTGACGGTGTCGAGGTGCCCTCGCTCGGTGCCGCCCGGCACGCCGTGGACGCGCTGGCGGCTCCGGACGACTACAGCGACGAGGAACTCGGCGACGAGGAGCACGTCGCCCCGCACCGGTCCCGGTCTGCGGCGGTGGATCCGTCGCTGCCACTGTCCGAGCGGGTACGGCTCGTGGTGGCCGCGCTGCTGCGGTCCGAGCCCGACTCGTTGACCGTGGACGACGACGGGGACATCAGCATCCGGTCCGGCTCGGCGATGGTGTTCGTACGGCTGCACGAGAACCCGGCGCTGGTCGACGTGTACTCGCCGATCCTCACCGGCATCACGCCCAACGAGCGGCTGTACCACCGGTTGTCCCAGCTCACCAGGCGGATGCCGATCGGCCGGCTGTACTGCGTGGACGACACGGTATGGGCGTCGGTGGTGGTGTTCGGGCGGGACTTCCAGCCGACCCATCTGGTACTCGCGGTACAGGTGATGACGCGGCTCGCCGACGAGCTCGACGACCGGCTGCAGGGTGACTTCGGCGGCCGGCGGTTCTTCGGCGAGGGCGACAAGACCGACAGCGACCGGGCCGAGGGCGACAAGACCGACGGCGACGGCGGCGACCAGAACGGCGGGTCGACCGAACGCACCGGCATGTACCTGTGACCGGTACCGCCACGGGATCCCGCACGACCTCCCACGCATGAGCCGCCGGCCCGGGCCAGGTGGCCCGGGCCGGCGGCCAGGGAGGGGTGGAAGGTCTGCGTGGGTCAGCCGGTCGGGAACCGCACCCAGGTCTGGTGGGTCACCCCTTGCTGGTCCGCGGCGATCAGCCCCTGCTGGGAGAGCAGCCACAGGGTGCCGCCCACGGTCAGGCTCCGCTGGATCTGGTCACCGGTCTTCTCCGCGAGCGGACTGCGCACGGTGCCTACCTCGGTGAACGTGTCGCCGGTCAGCCGGAGCACCAGCGCGCCGCTCGGCACCAGTACCGGCTTGGTCGGCGCGGTCGTGGAGGGACGCGCCGGGTCCTTCTCGGCCGGCATGGGTTGCGCGTACCGCCCGGTGATCGGGAGTACCAACAGCCCGGTGTCCGGGTTGAACAGGAAGGCGTGTGGGTCGAACTCGGCCTGCGAGTACGCGCCGGGCAGCCGGTACACGGAGAGCCGCTTCGGCTTGTCCGGCTGGCTCACGTCGAACAGGGACACCTGGGTGCCCCTGGTCTCGCCCTGATCGGTCGCGTCCTGCCCGACTCCGATGAGGCGGTCGGTACCGACCGGATGCAGGTATGCCGAGTAGCCCGGCATCTTCAGCTCGCCGACCAGGCGCGGCTTGGTCGCGTCGCTCAGATCCAGGGTGTACAGCGGATCGGTCTGCTTGTACGTGACGACATAGCCGACCGGGCCGACGAACCGTACGCCGAAGATCCGCTCGCCCCGGCCCAGCCCGCCGACCGTGCCGACGGAGGTCAGCTCGCGGTCCTTGGTGGCCAGTACGGTCACCGCGCTCTCCGACCTCTCCGACGTCCGGCCGACCGCGCTGGTCGTGGTCGCGACCCGCAGGTGGTCCTGGTACTCCGACAGCGCGTACTGGTTGAGCAGCTCCCCGGCGACACTCCCACCGGCGGCGAACCTGGCCGGACCGGAGCCGGAGCGCGGCAGCGCGAACTTGTACAGCTCGGTCCGCGGCTGGTTGGACCGGTCGGTACCCGGGGTCGGGTACCGCTCCTCCGCCACGTACAGGCTGCTGCCGTTGCTGTAGACGGTCTGCCCGTCGCCCACGACGCTCACGGCATCGTCGAGATCGAGGGTGTCGTCGCTTTCGAGGTTCACCGGGAACACGGTGAGCATCGCGCTGCCCCGGAACTCGGTCGGCCGCAGTACCGCGCCGCACGGAACCTGGCCGGTGTCCGCCGTGCCGCCCTTCTCGCTCCGGTACCGCGGCAGCCAGTCGGCCAGGGTGGAGCGCTCGACGATCTTCCGGTTCTGCGCGGTCGCCGCCGACGGGGACGTGTTCTGGTCCGGGTACGAGAAGCGGAGGTTCGGGGTGGACCGGGTCACCAGCCAGGCTCGCGAGCCGACCTGGCGGGCGTCGACGAACGAGCCGTCGAGCGAAAGCTTCTGGACGATGCGGGGAGTGCCGGCCACGTCGATGATCAGCAGTTCCGGTCCTCGGATCCGCTCGGGAGTCGGCGCGGGCCCGGTCGGGTCCGACGCGCCAGGCACCGGTGTACCGGGGTTCGGGTCACCGGCGCTCGGCGAGCTCACCGGCGTGTCCGGGCCGGTGGGAGGAGTGACCGCGCCCGGGCTGCCCGGTGCCGCCGCACCCGGCTCGCCGGCGTCCGGAGGCGGAGCCTCTTCGCGGGCGGATGCAGCGTCGTCCCGCACCCCCGGGTCGGGCATGATCCCGCCGTTCGACGGAATGATCACGAGCACCCGGTCGCCGGAGATCAGCAGGTTGGTGACCCGGTACCCGCGGTAGGTCGGGCCTTCGTGCGGGAGTTCCACCGAGCCGGTGATCCGCCGGGTGGCCGGGTCGATGACCTCGAGCGTCATGCCGTGCACGGTCACGATGCGCCGGCCGTCGGTCTTGACGATGTCCGGTTCGTCGATGCCGGCTTCGGCGGTATTGGTGCTGGAGTGCTCGGCGGCGCTCTTGTCCGGGCCGGTGCCGGGAGCGGCACCGGGCTTCGCGGCGGCCTGGCCGGTGGTGTCCTCGGCCGCGCCCGCGCGGTCGTCGACGGCCGACAGCGGGCCCCGCTCGAACCCGTAGGCGCCGACGTGCGGCAGTGCGGCGTCCTTGACCTCGCGGAGCGTCTGCGCACACGAATCGGCGCTGACCAGCCTGATCGCGGGAAGATCGGTACCGCCGGAATCGCCGCCGCCTGTGCAGCCGGTGATCGCCAGGCCGGCGCTGAAGGCCAGGCCGAGCGTCACCCATCTCCTGCTCGTCATGACGGTAGGACGTACCCGGACCGTGGACGGTTCCCGGCCACGCCCGGATGATGGCGGACATGGTGGTCGTCGTCCGGGAGCGCGAACTGGTGCTTCGCTCGCTTCGGGAC
The DNA here is from genome assembly GCA_963742715.1 of uncultured Actinomycetota bacterium. Lineage (GTDB taxonomy): Bacteria > Actinomycetota > Actinomycetes > Mycobacteriales > Micromonosporaceae > CAVUMR01. The sequence continues at coordinate 1,586,591 of CAVUMR010000001.1, forward strand.
AGCGCCGCCGACTACGCACTGCTCGCCCGCTGGCTGTCCGATCCGCGGGTACTGGAGTGGTTCGGCGGCCGGGACCGGCCGATGTCGGTACGGGACGTGCAGGCCCGGTACCGGCCGCGGCTGCACGGCGACGTGCCGGTGCACTGCCTGGTCACGGAGTTGGACGGTCGTTGCGTCGGCTACCTGCAGTACTACCGCTGGCGTGACTTCCCGCGCGACGCCACCGCGCTGCGGCTGTCCACAGTGGATAACCCGTACGGCGTGGACACCTTCGTCGGAGAACCCGAGCTCTGGGGTACCGGCCTGGGTACCCGCGCGCTGCGGCTGCTGGTCGGGCACCTGTTCGAGGACCTGCACGCGCGGCGGGTGGCGCTGTCGGTGATGGCGCACAACCTGCGGGCGCAGCGGGCGTACCAGAAGGTGGGCTTCCGCAAGGTGCGGCTGGTACCGGCGAACCAACTGCACGAGGGAGTCGCCCGGGACGAGTGGCTGATGGTCGCGCGGCGCCCGAACCCGCGGCCGCGCCGCGGAACCGGAAGCGGTGCCGGAGCCGGTGCCGCCGCGGTCAGCAGTTGACCAGCCGCTGTACCTCGGACGGGGTGGACTGCACCGCCGGTTCGTCGCACACGAACGAGCCGAACGCGAGCCCGGCCCAGGCGCCCGCCTCCCACTGGAGCAGCAGCATCGCCGGTCCGGCATCGGCCGAGTTGAGTCGCGCGCCCAGGTACCCGGCGGTACACCGGCGCTGCGCGACCTGGGTGTCCAGCGGCAGCGCCCCGCCGTTGAGCTGCCGGGCCGCGTTCAGGATCGCCTGGTTGGTGGCCGGATCGGCGGGACAGCCGGTCGGCGTCGGGGAGGGCGGCGGCGGTACCGGGGGCGGGCTGGTCGACGGCGTGAGCGCCGGCGGCGTGGCCGACGTCGACTCCGACGGGGTGACGGTGCGGGCCGGTACCGGGTCGGCGGTCGGCAGGTTCCGCGCACAGCCGCCGGCCATCGTGACGACGATCAGCGGCAGCAGCACGATCCCGGTACCGCCAGTCCAGCGACGCATGACACGTATCTACCGCAGTGCGGTCTCCGGCGAAAGCGGCGCACCGGACATCGGCTGACGAGTTGGGCTCCCGCCGGACCGGCGGGAGCCCAAGGACCTGCTCTTTCGTTACTTACCGGGGCTGTTACTTGCCGGGTGCCTGCTTGGCGGGTACCACGATCAGTCGCGCGGTGGTGGTGTCGCCGTCCTTGCTGCCGGCCACCCCGACCTGCGCGCCGGTCTTGAGGTCAGCCGCGTCGCCCTTGTCGCGGTTGGCGCGGATCCGGGTGTCGTCGGTGATCGTCCAGGTGACCGAGTAGCCGTCCGAGGACTTGATCGTCACGGTCTTGCCGTCCACCGCGGTGATCGTGCCCCGCTGTACCGCGATGGTCTTGGTGCCGTCCTTGGTCTGTACCGCGAACTCGCCGTGCATCGTGTGGTGCCGGAAGTAGGCCCGTACCCGCATTGCCCGGTGCCGGGCGTCCGGATCGGCGCTCGCCCCGTCGCTCGGGCCGGTGCTCGGCGCGGCCTCGCCGGTCACGTCGGCCGGCAGCAGCCCGGTCGCCTCGAGGGCCTGTTCGTTCGCCACCAGCACCTCGTTGGCGGCGGAGCTGCCCTCGACGGCGGCACCGCCGGCCGCGTCCCGGAGCGTGCCGCAGCCGGAAAGGGTCGCGATACCGATTGCGCCGGCGGCGATCCCGACGGCGATCCGGCGGGTCATGGTCAACGGTGTCATCGTGTTGCCTCCCAGTCGTCGTGCCACACCGGAAGAGTGGTCGGCAGTCACGAGGGGACCGTCAAGCTCAGGTACGGACTCGGTAAGACCGCGCCGGCGCCGGCTGTCGGCTGTCGGCTCCGGCACCCCGAGGCGCCGGCACCCGGCACCCGGCGCGCACACCTGGGTGGATCAGGCCGTCGGGAGGCGGACGGTGAACCGGGCGCCGCCCTCGGGCGCGTGCCCCGCCTCGATCCAGCCGCCGAGTCGCTGTACGAGTCGCGCGGCCAGCGCCAGGCCCAGTCCGGTACCGACCTTGCGGATGCCGCGGTACCGCTCGTACAGGGCGCCCCGCTCGAACGCGACGGCCAGATCCGCCTGGGACAGCCCGGGCCCGCCGTCGCGCACCTCCAGTACCGCGACTCCCGGCGCGGACCGGACCGCCAGTACCAGCGGAGCACCGGACGGTACGACCCGCAGCGCGTTCTCCAGCAGCCCGTCCACCACCTGCCGCAGCCGGGTCGGGTCGGTACGTACGACCAGCGGATAGTTCGGCAGCTCCATGGCCAGTCGCAGTTCGGCCTCGGCGCACCGGGGCGCCCACGCCTCCCCGGCACTGCGCACCAGACCGGGCAGGTCCACCGCGATCAGCTCCAGCCGGAAGTCCTGCGCCTCCAGCCGCGCCAACGCGAGCAGGTCGGCCACCAGCCGGTCCAGCCGGTCCGCCTCGGCCAGTACGGTCCGTCCGGCCCGGGGCGCGGTCTCGCTGTCGACGACACCGTCGGCCAGCGCCTCCGCGTACCCCCGGATGGTTGTCAATGGGGTACGCAGCTCATGGGAGACGGACAGCAGGAAGTCGCGCTGCCTCCCCTCGCTGGTGGCCAGCGCCACGTTGAGCTCGTTCAGGGCCCGGGACAGATCGGCCACCTCGGCGGGTGGCTCGATGTCCAGCCGTACCGTCCGATCTCCGGCCGACAGCCGGCGGGCGGCGGTGGCCGCATGCCGGATCGGTCTGGACAGCCGACGGGCCAGCAGTACGCCCGCGACCAGGCCGGCGAGCAGGCCGGCCAGCAGGGCCAGGCCGAACCGGATCATGGCGCCGCCCTCGGCCGCCGCGGTCGGCTGGGCCAGCACCACCCCGGAGCCGTCGGAGATGGGCCGGGCCTCGACCATGATCGGCCGGCCGTCGCGCCGCACGGTGGTGTGGACGGGCTCGCCGGCGGACACCGCCTCGATCACCCGGGCCGGCACCCACGCCTGGCCGGAGCCGCCGTCGCGAACCAGCGCGATGTCGATCCGGCGGGCGTGCAACCGGCGCGCGACCCGCTGTTCCTGCAGGACTCCGGCGCGCGGGCTGAGCAGCGCGGCGACCAGGTCGGCCTGGGCGGCGAGCGCGGCCCGGGCCTCCCGCTGGGCGGCGCTGCGGGTCAACGGGAACGCCACCGCGGCGGTCACCAGCACCGCCACCAGCGCCACTGAGCAGGTGATCAGGACGGCCCGGGCGGTGATCGTCATCAGCCGCTGGCGCGGCTGCTTCGGCGCGGTCTGCGGGGGACGCGGGAGCCGCACGGTCGGCTCGCCTCCCGGCGTCGGCCGCGCTCCCGGCCCGGTCGGCGGCGGCGGTGCGCCCAGAGACGGCGATGCCGGTCCGCCGGGAGAGGGCGGTGGCGGTCCTCCGGGAGCTGGCGGTCCGCCGGGAGGCGGCGGCGGCCCGCGCCGCGGCTCAGGCGTTTGCGCTGTACCCGACACCGCGCACCGTCCGGATCGGGCTGGCCGCACCGAGCTTGCCGCGTACCTGCGCGACGTGTACGTCCACGGTGCGGGTACCGGCCTGGGCGGCGTACCCCCATACCGAGGCGAGCAGCTCCTCGCGGGTGAACACCCGGCCTGGCCGCCGCATCAGGTGTGCGAGCAGGTCGAACTCGGTCGGCGTGAGCGCCACCTCGAGACCGGCCGCGGTGACCTGTCGGCGGGCCGGGTCGAGCAGTACCTCGCCGACGCGTTGTACCCGCTCGAGGTCGGGTGGCCCGGCGGTGCGGCGCAGCACCGCGCGTACCCGGGCGACCAGCTCCCGCGGGCTGAACGGCTTGGTCAGGTAGTCGTCGGCGCCCAGCTCCAGCCCGAGCACCCGGTCCACCTCGTCGTCCCGTGCGGTCAGGAACAGGATCGGGGTCCAGTCGCCGGCTTCGCGCAACCGCCGGCACAGCTCGATGCCGTCCATGCCGGGCATGCGGATGTCCAGGACGATCGCCACCGGGTGCAGCCGGCGGGCGGACGCGAGGCCGGCGTCACCGTCGTACTCGACCTGAACCCCGAAGCCCTCCCGGGACAGGTACATCCGTACCAGGTCCGCGATGGGTCGCTCGTCCTCCACGACGAGGACGAGCCCCTTCGCCGCCGGCTGCTCGGACAGCGTTCCTCCCGCGGGCGCGTCGGAATGTCCGCGGTGATCGTCCACCGCGGTCACGTCGCCGTCGTCACGGGCATGTTCGGATTGTGTACGAGCCGCAGCTCAACGCGGCGCAATCGCGCCCAACTGACACTGGCGCGACGCCCAGGTGCCGGCGGCGCGCCGAACGGCCGGCGGTGCCGCGCCGAACGGGCCGGCGCGGTCCGACAAAGGCCGGCGGTGCCGCGCCGAACGGCCGGTGCCATCGGACAGAGCCGGCCGGACAGCCACCGGCCGGGGCAGGTCAGCCGAACAGCGGGAACTGGTCCGCCGACGCGCCCAACAGCCGGCGTTCGGCGGCGTCGAGCCCGAGCCGGCCGGTGCCCTTGAGCGCATACTCCGGGTCGGACCAGCTCGGCCGGACCGTCCCGGAGCCGAGTACGCCGTCCAGGGTCCGCCGGGTCAGCGCCAGCGCGTCGGCATCGGGCTCCGCCGCGTCCGGCAGGTCGAGCGTCATGTCGAGGTGATGTACCGCCGCCTCGACCGCGAAACTGGCCAGCAGGTCCGGCAGCGCGAGTACGTGTCCCTGCGTGGTCAGCCGGGAGTTGGCCGGTACCGCCGCCGCGGCTCGTACGGCTGCCTCGGTGGTCTCCTGCCACAGCGCGACCAGCGCGGCCGGCCGGTCCCAGGAGGCCGCGGCGATCCGGGTCGAACGGGCCTGCCGGGCCGCGGCGAGGCTCGGGGCCGGGCCGCCGGCGAAGTACCGCCAGTACGTGATGAAGTCGGTGTCCGCGCGGGCGTCGGTGGGGGTGGCCAGCGCGACCAGAGCCCGCTGCGCGTCGCAGAGCAGGTGGTACAGCACGTCCACCACGGCCCAGCCGGCACACCGGCTGGGCCGCATGAAGTCCGCCTCATCCAGGCCCGTGACCAGCGCTGTCACCCCCCGGTAGCCGCCAGCCAGGGCGCCCAGCGCGGGTTCCCGGATCGCTGCCGCTGGTTCGGCCGCCTTCATCGGTGCGGTCACTGACGTCCCCCCTGCCGGTCCGCCCCAGCGGGCCGGTTGTACCGGTTCATGATGTCTTCGTCGTCAGGTGTTCACTTCGTTGCCCCGGGACGGAAATCTATGCGCATGCGACGACCACTCCTTTCTGCCACCATCACGGCGGCACTCGCAGTCGTGATGTCGACTGCCGGGGCTGTCCATGCGGTTGCGACGCCGACCCGTGCCGCCGACCCCACGGCGACCTTCACGGCGCGGCGGCTGCCACTGGGGCCAGCCGGCCTGGCGCAGCACAGTACCGCCGAGCAGGTAGCCCCCGGCGTGACCCATCTGCGGGTCGAGGCCGGCGCCGCCTCTACCCGCGAGGCCTGGACGGTCACCGTCGGCACCGCCACCACCGAGGCCGAGGCGACCCCGATCGAGGCACAGGTGCGCGCGGCCGGGTACGAGCCGCGCCGCGACCGCACCGCCGGCCCGTCTCCGCTCGGACCGGCCCACCGGCCGCTGGGCTGGATGATCCGGGTCGGCCGGTACGCCGATCAGGCGGCGGCGCAGGCGACGGTGGACGACCTGAAGGCCAAGGGCCTGACCGGTGCCGGCGCGCAGTACACCGGTGAGGACGGCTTCCCGACGACCGGCCCGTGGGTGGTGAACGTGCTGGTCATCGACCCGAAGAAGTTCGACGGTACGGTCCGCTCCGAGCTGGGCACGCAGATCGTGCCGGGCCGGGAGACGACCAGCTCGGTATCCGACCGGCTCGGCGCGCTCGGTGCGGTCAACGGCGGCTTCTTCGTGATCGCGAACGACCCGGACGCCGGGCCGGGAGCGCACCTGGCCGGTACCGAAGGCGACCTCGGCGGCATCTCGGTCCTCGACGGTGACCTCGTCTCGGAGGCGGTCAACGGCCGCCCGGCGCTGGTACTGGCCGGCGGCTCCGGCAAGGGCTCCGCGGTACGGCGGCTCGCCACGCACAGCTCGATCCACTCCTCGGACGGCGCGACCGGCCTGGTGACCGGACTCAACCGCAAGGCGGGCCTGATCGTGAACTGCGGCGGGGTCGGCGACGAGACGCCGTTCCTGCACCCCGCGCACGACTACACCTGCGGCAACCCGAACGAGATCGTCGTCTTCGACCCGGTGTTCGGGCCGGAGGCGGAGACGCCGATCGAGGGCGAGGAGAGCGGCTACCAGGTGACCCTGGACCGCCACGGCGTGGTGACCGCGACCGCGGAGACCCGGGGTGGCCCGATCCCGGCCGACGGCAAGGTCGTACAGGGCACCGGTACCGGCGCGACCTGGCTGCGCGAGCACGCCCCGGTCGGCGCCAAGTTGGCGGTGTCGAGCAAGGTGGTCGACGCGGTCACCGGCGCGAAGGTACGACTGGGCAAGGACAGTTCGGTGGTGAACGGCGGGCCGCTGCTGCTGCACGACGGGCGGATCGCGCTGGACCCGGTACGGGACGGCTACAGCCCGGAGGACATCGACGGGGTGGACCGCGCGAACTTCTACAACGGCTGGTACCTGCGTCGGAACCCCCGTACCGCGGCCGGCGTCACGGCCGATGGCCGGATCGTGCTGATGACGGTGGACGGGCGCAAGCCGGGACACAGCGTGGGCCTGTCCGTGCCGGAGGTGGCCGCGGTGATGCGCATCCTGGGTGCCCGCGACGCGATCAATCTCGACGGTGGCGGCTCCACGATGATGGTGGTCGACGGCCAGCCGCAGGTCGTACCGAGTGATGCGACCGGCGAGCGACCGGACGGCGACGCGATCGTGGTGCTGCCACGGCAGTGAGCTCGTCCCGCTGAGCTGCACAGGCGGGTCGGCTGCTCGCTCCGAGCGGCCGACCCGCCGGTCCGTTCGTCGTCCAAAAGTCGCCGACCACACCGGTGCGCGCGGTTATCGTGATGTTGCTGTGCCTCGTCGCGGGACTGACATATGCACTATGTCCGGTCCTCCGCTGACGGCATCTGGACACTGTGCGTTGTCGCTCGTGCGATGATCGGGCACGCTGGAGCCGTGACGCGGGGGGTAGAGCGTCGCGCGCCAGGAGGGGGACCGACCCGGGACACCGGCGTCCGCCACGACCGCGCGCATGCTGACGCAGCTCGTCATGCCGGAAACCGGAGGAAGCCACGCTCACTGAGGCAGGGGACGTGACATCCGATCCAGCCGAGGCTCGCACCGAGCCGGCTGCGCAGCCTGCGCTGGCAGAGGACAGCGGGCAGGCCGCGCAGCCTGCCGTGTCCGACGAGACCGGCGGGACCGGGCAGCCCGGTGGTTCCGAGGGTGCCCGGCATGGTGCCGGCCCGGCTGACGCGGCCCCCGTCCTGAGCGAGCCGACGCCGCCGGAGCAGCCCGACGGCAGCGCGAGCACCGACGGCACCGCGACCACCGACGGCACCGCGACCACCGACGGCACCGCGACCACCGACGGCACCGCGACCACCGACGACACCGCGACCGGCACGGCAACCCAGGGCGCGGCGCCGCCTGACGCGGCACCCAACGGCGTCGCGACGACCGGGGCGCCGTCGATCCCACCGGCCGATCCCGCGCCAACGCCGGACCCGCCGGCTGTACCTGCGGCCGAGGCACCGGCACCAGTCGCGCCGGCCGACGAGAGCCGGGTGACGAGGGCCAGGTCGCGCGAGGCGCAGCGGATCGCCGCGCTGTCCGACGCGTTGTGCGAACTGCGCGACACGGTCCGGGGCACCCGGTACGAGCTGATCAGTCCGGGCGTGGCGGATGCCCGGCGGGAGGCGCAGGAGCTGGTCGACCAGATCGACGACTACCTGCTTCCCCGGCTGGTACGGCTGGATGCCCCGCTGCTCGTGGTGGTCGGCGGCTCCACCGGCTCCGGCAAGTCCACTCTGGTGAACAGCCTGGTACGCGAGCCCATAACCCCGGCCGGGGTGCTCCGCCCGACCACCCGGGCCGCGGTCCTGGTGTGCAGCCCGGACGACCAGTCCTGGTTCGGCGAGCACCACCTGCTGCCCGGGCTGTCCCGTACCACCGGCGACAGCGTCGACGCGCGCACGCTGCGGGTCGCGCCCACCAGCGCACTGGCCCCGGGACTCGCGCTGCTGGACGCGCCGGACATCGACTCGGTGGTCGAGGAGAACCGGGAACTCGCCACCCAACTACTTGCCGCGGCCGACCTCTGGTTGTTTGTGACGACCGCGGAGCGGTACGCCGACGCGGTGCCCTGGGATGTGCTGCTCACCGCGCGCAGTCGCGGTACCGCGCTGGCGATCCTGCTGGACCGGATCCCGGACGGCGCCGGCGAACAGGTCAGCGCCCACCTGCGCGAGATGCTCGCCCGCAACGGCCTGAGCGACGCTCCGGTGTTCCACCTGGCCGAAGCGGAACTCGACGCGGACGGCCTGCTGGACGAGGCACAGGTCGCGCACCTGCGCGGCTGGTTCGACGCGCTGGCCGGGGACGCCGAGGAACGGGCCTCGGTGGTACGGCAGAGCCTGGACGGTGCGCTCGCCGCCGCCGCGGTACGAGCCGCCGGACTGGCCCGGGACGCGGAGGCACAGGCGACCACGGCGCAACTGCTGCGGGAAGCCGCGCACGCGCCGTACGCGCTGGCTGTGTCCACTGTGGAGGAAGGCATCCGCGACGGCGCGATGCTGCGCGGCGAGGTGCTGGCCCGGTGGCAGGAGTTCGTCGGTACCGGCGAGCTGCTGCGCGCGCTGGAAGCGCGGGTCGGCAAGCTGCGCGATCAGGTGACCGCGGCGATCACCGGCCGTACCGCACCCGGCCGGGAGCTGCGCAGCGCGCTGGAAACGGGACTGTCCGCGCTGCTGCGGGGTGCGGCCACCGATGCCGCCGAGCAGGCCGGCATCCAGTGGCGGGCACAGCCCGCCGGTGGCCAACTGCTCGCCGGTACCGACCTGGAGAAGCCGTCGCCGGACATCGGCGACCGGGTCGCCCGGCTGGTACGGGACTGGCAGGGCGCCGTACTCGACATGGTGCGTACCCAGGGTGCCAGCCGGAGGTCGGTTGCCCGGTTCACCGCGTACACGGTGAACGCGACCGGTCTGCTGGTGATGATCGCGGTGTTCACCGCGACGCATTTCATCCCGACCGGAGCCGAGGTCGCGGTCGCCGGCGGCACCACCGTGCTGTCGCAGAAACTGCTCGAGGCCATCTTCGGCGACCAGGCCGTCCGCAGCCTCGCCGCCCGCGCCCGCCAGGATCTGCTGGATCGGGTACGCGCGCTGCTGGCCGACGAGGAGGCCCGGTTCAACGACCGGCTCGACGCGTCCGGCGTGGACGTGCGCGCGGCCGAGCGGATGCGTGCCGCGGTCGGCGGCGTGGAGAAGGCGCGCAACAAGATTTCGCTGGTCAGCCACCGGCGACCGCTGCGTTCGGGCGAGTCGGTACCGCCCGCCGCGACCGAGCCGGTACACGATGAGGTCATGTCACCCACCGCGCTGCCGGACACCGTCGCCGAGGTCGACGCGGTGACCGACAAGGCCGTCGACCCGAAGGCCGACGCCGCGAAGTCTGACGACGCGAAGGCCAGCGACGAGAAGGCCAGCGACGCGAAGGCCAGCGACGCGAAGGCCGACGACGCGACGCCCGGTGGGCCGGCTGACGGCGCCACCGCGGCGGACCCCACAGCCGGCAACGGCAAGGCCGACCCGAAGGCCAGGACCACCAAGGCCGCGAAGGCCGATGCCGCGAAGTCTGACGCCGCGGCCGACAGTGACGAGGAGCGCCCGGCGCGCCGGGCCAACCACCGCAAGCCGAAGCGGGCCGCGGACAGCGCGTCGGACAGCCCCTCGGACGGCGAGGACAGCGCGTCGGACAGTGCCGCGGACGGTGCCCCGGACAGCGAGGAAGCGGAGCCGGACGCCGAGGCCAGCGCGACATCTCCAGGGAGTGGTCGGTGAGCGTGCTGTCCAGGCTGCGTACCGAGCCGCGCGCCGAACTCGACGTCGACTCGCTGGTGAGCCGGGTAGAGGCGATCGAGCGTTTCGTGACCGCGGTCGACGGCCGGGTACCGCCGGAGCGCCTGACCGCCGCCCGCAACCTGGTAGCGCAGGCGGACGCGCGACTCAAGCTGTCCCGGGACCACACCGTGGTGGCGCTGGCCGGGTCCACCGGCTCGGGCAAGTCCAGCCTGTTCAACGCGCTGTCCGGGCTGGAGCTGTCCCGGGTGGGGCTGCTGCGGCCGACCACCGGTGCCGCGCACGCGTGCGTGTGGAACCCGGGCGGTGCGGGCCGGCTGCTCGACTGGCTGGGCCTGCCGAGCCGGCATCAGGTGGCCCGCGAGTCCGCTCTCGACGGCGAGGAGCAGGCGGCGCTGCGTGGCCTGGTACTGCTCGACCTGCCCGACTTCGACTCCGTCGAGCAGTCCCACCGGCTCGAGGTCGATCGCCTCGTCGGCCTGGTCGACCTGCTGATCTGGGTGGTCGACCCGCAGAAGTACGCCGACAAGGTGGTACACGAGCGGTACCTGCGGAACCTGACCCGGCACCGGGCGGTCACGGTGGTCGTGCTCAACCAGATCGACAAGTTGTCGCCGCCGGATGTGGAGCGCTGCCTGGCCGATCTCGGCCGGCTGCTCAACGCGGACGGCCTGCGCGGGGTGCCGCTGCTGGCCACGTCCGCTCGTACCGCGCACGGCATGGACGAGCTGCGCGACCTGCTGGTGGAGACCGTGGCCGCGCGCCGATCCGCACTGCACCGGCTGTCCGGCGATGTGGCGACCGTCGCGAGTGGACTCGTCGACCTGGTGGGCGTCGAGCTGAGCGAGGACGCGATCGACCGCTCCAGCGTGCGTACGCTCGCGGGCGCGCTGTCCGAGACGGCGGGTGTGCCCGGGGTGGCGGCCGCGGTCGAGGCGGCCTACCGGCACCGCGGTACCCGGTTCACCGGCTGGCCGTTCACCCGGTGGGTACGCCGGCTGCGCCCCGATCCGCTGCGGCGGCTGCACCTCGACCGCAAGAAGGACGGCGAGCCGGTACCGGCGATTCCGGCCCGTACCTCGTTGCCGGAGGCGACCGCGGCACAGCGGGCCGAGGTCGGGCTCGCGGTACGCCGGCTGACCGATCCGGTCGCGGAGAGCCTGCCCGAGCCGTGGGCGTACGCGATGCGACTCGCCGCCCGGTCGCACGAGCCGGACCTGCCGGACGCGCTGGACCGGGCGGTCGGCTCGGTGGATCTCGGCATGGACCGGGTGCCGCCGTGGTGGCGGGTGATCGGCGGCCTGCAGTGGCTGTTCGCGCTGATGGCCGTGGCCGGCGCCGGTTGGCTGGTGGCGCGCTGGCTGTTCCTGCTGCTCGCGCTGCCGGACGTGGTCACGCCCCGGGTCGGCGAGCTGCCGATTCCGACGCTGCTGCTGCTCGGCGGTCTGGTGCTCGGCCTCGGTACCTCCATGCTCAGCCGGCCGCTGGTCTCCATCGCCGCGCGCCGCCGGCGCCGCCGCGCCGAGGCCAAGCTGCTCACCGCGATCACCGAGGTCGCGCGCGATCACGTGGTCGCGCCGCTGCGGGCCGAGTTGCACACGTACGGTGACGCGCGCGCCGCACTGGCGATCGCGAACAGCTGACCCGGCGCCGCAAACCGACCACTGGACCCGCGGGCGGGCCACTGGACCTGCGGTCTCACCGAGCGGGCGATCGGCTCCGCGTAGGCTCGATCGCATGTCTTCCCGGCCACGTCGTCGCAAGACCAGCAAGCCAGCCGCTCCCAACCGTCGCGGGTTGTACGACGAGATCCTCTCCGCGTGCGCCCCGATCGCCGACCTGGACACCGCGTTCTCGGCGGAGCTCGCGATGTCCTCGCTGCTCGGCGGGGCGTACGCGGCCGCGGATGTCGACCGTGCCGACGCCGTACTGCGGTTCGCCAGCGGCTTCTCCGACCACCTGGCCAACGAGCCGAGCCGGCCGGCCCGGGCCGTGCTGTCCGTACTGTCCGCGGTAGCGCCGTCGCCGGCGGCGGAACGGGCCGGTGGCGCCGCGGACGCGCTGCAGGCGGCCGGCATCGAGGCGCCGGACTGGGTGGATCACGTCGGTGAGGTCCGGTGTACCGGCGCGTGGACCCTGAGCGACACCTACGGCGACCAGACCGAGTACGTGGCCGTCTTCGCGTACACGGACGAGAAGGACGGCGGGCCGCCGCACGCGGTGTGCCTGCTCGGCGACCACAACCTGCGGGTGATCAAGGACTGCTGGGTGGGCAGCCCGCCCGACCGGATCCTGGACGAGTGCCGCAGTACCGCCGACAGCGACCCGGACCTGATCTTCACTGAGGCGGAGCCGGCCCGGGTACGTGCCGAGGTGGCCAAGCTGATCGCCGGTACCGACCTGCTCGAGGAGCTACCGGAGAGCGAGACGCTGGTCGAGGAGCGGGCCCTGACGATGGCGCGACTGGCGCTGCTGCCCGACGACGTACCGGCGCCGGAGAAGCCCGGACCGGAGCAGCGGGACGAGGTGGTGGCCGGCTTCCTCGGGTCCCGACTGGGCGCGCTGGACGGGCCGGACCCGCAGGTGGTCGAGGCGTGCGCCCGACTGCTGGTGGACTACGCGGTCGACCACAACTCGGGGGATCCGCTGCGGTGGAGCCCGACCGCGGTCGAGTCGCTGCTGCTCGACTGGGCGCCCCGGTCAGCCGTGATCGACGAGGAATGTACGCGCTGGCTGCCGGTGGTACTGGACGCGTTCGTCGGCTACGCCGGGCTGCAGCGCGGCCTGTCCATGGAGGCGCTCGCCGCGACCCGGGACGCGGTCACCGAGCACGCGGCGGACTTCGCCGAGTTGATGATGACGGGCGCGAGCCGTACCCCGGTCACGGAGCTGGTCACGGACATCATCGCGGCCGGCATCGACCTCACCGACGAGGTGGCGGTACGCGAGTGGCTGGCCCAACGCAACAACGGCAAGGCGGCCGCACCCAGCCAGTCCGACCCGGAGAAGTAGAGGCCGCCGTCACGCGGCGAGGCTGGGCAGCTCGCCCCGCCGCAGCGCGTCGTAGGCCTCCGGATGGTGTACGGCCAGTCGGCACCGGGCCGCCCGGCGGTACCGCAGGATCTGCACCACGCCGAGCCCCCACAGCAGGTACTGCACCGCGAACGCCCAGCGGAACGCGCCCAGCTCGTACGTCCCGCCGCCGCCCGGGGTGAGCAGGTCGAGTACCACTCCGATGGCGAGGATCGCGATCAGTGAGGCGCCGAAGCCGCCCACGTTGACGATGCCGGCGGCGCTGCCGAGCCGGGCCGGCGGGTTGAACAGCCGGGCGTGGTCGAAGCCGATCATCGAGCCGGGGCCGGTCGGCGCGATCGCGACCACCAGGGCGATCAGCACCGGTAGCGGGGCCGGCCCGGGCCAGAGCAGAACTACCGCCCAGGCGGTGGCGGCGACCGCGACGATGCCCAGCGCGAGTCGGGACCGGTGGAACGGCAGCCGGGCGGCGAACTGGCCGAGCAGCGGACCGACCGCGATCCCGGCCAGCACGTACAGCGTCAGCAGCGCGCTGGCCGTACCGGTCGACAGCCCCTGCGCGGACACCAGGAACGGGAATCCCCACAGCACCGCGAAGACCACGCCGGAGAACTGGGTGGTGAAGTGCGTCCACAGGCCGAGCCGGGTGCCCGGCTCGCGCCAGGCCAGCCGCAGGCTGCGGCGTACCGCGGCGAGCGATGGCGCGTCCCGCCGGTCGGAGTCGGTACCGGCCGGCGCGTCGGACACGGCGAACAGCAGCGGTACCAGCACGAGCCCGCCGACCACGGCCGCGCCGACGAAGCTCGCGGTCCAGCCGTAGGAGTGCAGCGCGGCCGCCAGCGGTGCGGCCGACACGACCGCGCCGAGCTGACCGATCACGCCGGTCAGCTGCGACACCACGCCCGCGCGCCGGGCCGGGAACCACATCGTGATCAGCCGCAACACGCTGATGAACACCATCGCGTCACCGGCGCCGAGCAGTACCCGAGCACCGACCGCCAAGCCGGCCGTACCGGCCAGTCCGAACAGCACCTGCCCGCCGGTCATCACGATCAGCCCGGTGAGGAGCAGGCGTTTGCTGCCGTACCGGTCGAGCAGCACGCCGACCGGGATCTGCATCAGCGCGTACACCAGTAGCTGCAGCACCGGGAACAGCGACAAGGTGGCCGGGCTGACGCCCAGCCGGTGCGCCGCCTCGATCCCGGCGACGCCGAGCGAGAACCGGTGGAACACCGCGACCACGTACACGGCCAGCCCGACCGCCCAGACCAGCCACGGCAACGCGCCGGCGGTCGGGTGCCGACCCCGGCCATCGGGTCGGGGCAGGTCAAGCAAGGCGACGCGGCGGTGCGGGGTGGGGCGAACGGTCAACGCATGCTCCGCAGGTACCCCGAGGCGTTGTGTACGTGCGTCTCCGCCAACGCGCGCAGCCGCGTCGGGTCACCCGCTTCCAGCGCGGCCAGCATCTGCCCGTGCTCGTCGATGGCGGTCGTCATCCGATCCGGCGAGAACCGGATCGTCTCGACTCCCATCCGCAGCTGCCGGTCCCGCAGCGACTCGTAGAACCGGGACAGCAGGGCGTTTCCGGCACTGCGTACCAACGCTTCGTGGAACCCGCGGTCCGCGGCCATGAACGCGGTCGGGTCGCCGGCGGCCGCCGCCGTACGCATCTGGTCGAGCAGCTCACGCAGCGCGGGTACGAGTGCCGCGTCGTACCGGGCGCCCACTTTGCTCGCCGCGTGCGTCTCGATGAGCTCGCGCGCTTCCAGTACGTCGTCGACCTCGTCGGCCGAGACCGGGAGTACCAGCGCGCCCTTCTTCGGGTACAGCTGGATGAGCCCTTCGGCCTCCAGTCGGAGCAGCGCTTCCCGTACCGGAGTGCGGGACACCCCGACCTCGTCGGCTACCTCGCCTTCGGTGAGCAGCCGGCCACCCTGGTACGTGCGGTCCAGGATTGCGTGCTTGACGTGCTCGTATACCCGTTCGGCGGCGGGGGGAGTCGCTGTATGCATGTTGTATCTAAGATACATGCATGAGCGGAGGAGGCGAGGCGGGGTTGATCACGTCCGGAGCTGGGCCGAGTCCGACTAGGGCCGGTGGGTTCCCGGGCCCGCCGGTGGTCGGTGACCACCGTCCGGCCGGTGTGGAGCCGGCCGGTGCGACCGGTGCCACTGACCCGGCCCGTCCCGATGACCGTGCCCACTTCCATGGCGTTGCCCGTCCCAGTGGCGACCCGGCCGGTCCCGGCAGCCGTCCCCGGCGTCGCCACCGTGGCCCGGCCAGTGGCCGGACTCGTCCCGCCCACCGTCCGCCGGCCCCTTGGCTGGAGGGCGTGCGATGACGCGGGTACCGCCGGCCCGGACCCGGGTCCGGGCGACAGCCGATTCGTCGGCCGTCCGCGCCGGCGTGGCGGCCGCCGGTGGAGCCGCCCGGCGTCGGGCGTCCGGTTGCCCCGGTGGCGGCCCGATGATCGCCGGTCCGTCCGGCCGGGCGGCGAGGAACGGGACTACGGGGAGTGTCGGTCGGTCGTGGAGTTGGACCACTCCGGCGGTCACCGCGGTCGCGGTGGCGAGTGAAGTCAACGCGACCAGACCGGCCAGCATCGCGTTGGCGCGTCGGTTCGCCGCGGCGGCCGTGGAGGCTCCCGCAGCGGTTGACGTGGCGGACGAAGGAGGCGGGGACAGGTCCGGATCGTGGCTGGAGCGGCATCCGATCGGTGCACCAGAACCGGCCGCGACGGTGGCTCCCGGTGGGGCAGGCCGCGGGTCGGGCGGGGTCTCGGTACAGGGTGTGCGTTCCAGCATCGACGTCCCCCTCCCGGCCCTCGGCGCACGAGCCCCTGTCGTGCCGCCGTGACCGTGTGTACTACTCAGGGTGGACTGAGGATGAGTGGATTGTGACCACAATGCGGTAGTTCGTTGATTACAGATTGCGATCAAATGATCGCGACCAGCAATAGCCAAGCCGACCGGTTCGCGCGACTGTTACCAGCTTCATGTGGTCTGCCATGCTGGTGACACACATGGAATGACAACGGCAACGAGGCCGCGGTCGACTGTCCAAGCCTCGCTGCCGGCGCTCCCGCCGGGTGACCCCCGATCGGGGTCAAGTGGCTGAACAGACTGCTCTCAGCGTGGTGACCCCGCGCCGACGGCCGACAGCGAGGGAGAGATGGATGTCGATGGGTGGCGGAGCCCGGAAACGGGGCGGCGCAAAGAAGTCGGGTGACCCCGACTTCGTGCAGCTGCTCACTCCGGAGGGCGAGCGGGTCGAGCACCCCGATTACTCCGTGCAGTTCACCGACGAGGAATATCGCGGGCTCTACCGCGATCTCGTCGTCATTCGTCGACTCGACACCGAGGCGACAGCGCTCCAGCGCCAGGGCGAGCTGGGCATCTGGGCCAGCCTGCTCGGCCAGGAGGCCGCCCAGGTGGGATCCGGCCGGGCGCTCCGGGCGCAGGACATGGCGTTCCCGACGTACCGCGAGCACGGCGTGCTCTACTGCCGCGGCATCGACCCGATCATGCCGTTGGGCCTGTTCCGCGGCGTTGACCTGGGCGGATGGGACCCGAACAAGTTCAAGTTCAACATGTACACGATCGTGATCGGCGCGCAGACGCTGCACGCGACCGGTTACGCGATGGGCATCGCCAAGGAAGGCAAGGTCGGCACCGAGGACGGCGAAGCCGTCATCGTGTACTTCGGCGACGGGGCGACCAGCCAGGGCGACGTGAACGAGGCGTTCGTCTGGTCCGCGGTGTACAACTCCCCCCTGGTGTTCTTCTGCCAGAACAACCAGTACGCGATCTCCGAGCCGGTCGAGCGGCAGGCCCGGGCGCCGATCTACCAGCGCGCCAACGGGTACGGCTTCCCCGGCATCCGGGTCGACGGCAACGACGTGCTCGCCTCGTACGCGGTGACCAAGGCCGCCATGGACGCGGCCCGGATGGGCCAGGGTCCGACCCTGATCGAGGCGTACACCTACCGGATGGGCGCGCACACCAGCTCCGACGATCCGACCCGGTACCGCATCGCCAGCGAGGTCGAGGCGTGGAAGCTGCGCGACCCGATCGCGCGGGTACGCGCGTTCCTGGACAAGCAGCAGCTCGCCGACGCCGACTTCTTCGCCCAGGTCGACGCGGACGCCGACAAGGAAGCGATCGACCTGCGGGAACGGGTGCTCGACCTGCCCGACCCGGCACCGTTGACCATGTTCGACCACGTCTACGCCGGTGGTTCGCCCGCGCTGGACACCGAGCGGGAGTGGTTCGCCCGCTACCACGAGTCGTTCGATTCCTCCGTGGGAGGTGGGCACTGATGGCTGGCGGCACGGAGACCCTGACGCTCGGCAAGGCGTTGAACGTCGGCCTGCGCAAGGCGATGGAAGACGACCCCAAGGTCCTCATCATGGGTGAGGACGTCGGCAAGCTGGGCGGCGTCTTCCGGATCACCGACGGGTTGCAGAAGGACTTCGGTGAGGACCGGGTGATGGACACCCCACTCGCCGAGTCCGGCATCGTCGGCACCGCGGTGGGCCTCGCCATCCGAGGCTTCCGCCCGGTCTGCGAGATGCAGTTCGACGGCTTCACGTATCCCGCGTTCGACCAGATCGTGTCCCAGCTGGCGAAGATGCACTACCGCTCGCAGGGCAAGGTCCGCCTGCCGGTCGTCATCCGGATCCCGTTCGGCGGCGGCATCGGCGCGGTCGAACACCATTCCGAATCACCTGAGGCGTACTTCGCCCACACGGCCGGCCTGAAGGTCGTGTCCTGCGCCAACCCGCAGGATGCGTACACGATGATCCGGCAGGCCATCGCGTCCGACGACCCGGTGATGTTCTTCGAGCCGAAGCGGCGCTACTGGGAGAAGGGCCCGGTGGAGGTCGGCGGTTCGCTCGACGACGCGTACCCGCTGTTCGCGTCCCGGACCGTCAACGAGGGCTCGGACTGCACGATCGTGGCGTACGGCCCGATGGTGCGGGTCGCGCTCGACAGTGCCATCGCCGCGGCCGAGGACGGCCGGTCCATCGAGGTGATCGACCTGCGCTCGGTGTCTCCGCTGGACCTGGACCCGGTGTACGCGTCGGTGCGCAAGACCGGCCGGCTGGTGGTCGTACACGAGGCGCCGGGCAACGTCGGGGTGGGTGCTGAGATAGCGGCCCGGGTGACCGAGAACTGCTTCTACTCGCTGGAGTCACCGGTGCTGCGGGTGACCGGCTTCGACACGCCGTACCCGCCGTCCCGGCTCGAGGAGGAGTTCCTGCCAGACCTCGACCGGGTGCTCGACGCGGTCGACCGGACCTTCAGCTACTAGGAGCCACCGATGTCCCGGATCAAACAGTTCAAGTTGCCGGATCTCGGTGAGGGCCTGACCGAGGGCGAGATCCTGAAGTGGCTGGTCAAGCCAGGCGACGACGTGACGCTGAACCAGCCGATCGTGGAGGTGGAGACCGCGAAGGCGGCGGTGGAGATCCCCTCCCCGTACGCCGGACAGGTCACCGAGTTGATGCACGGCGAGGGTGACACGGTCGAGGTCGGTTCGCCGATCATCGCGTTCGACACCCAGCCCGGCAGCGGACCCCTGCCGGCCAGCGATGCCGGAGGGCCGGAGCCGGCCCCGGTGCCGCCGTCCGCGGAGACGTTGGCGGAGGTGGGCAAGGCCGGCGACGAGCCGATCGAGCCCGGCCTGATCGGTGGTCCGGCACCGGGCGGGCGTACGGCCGTGCTGGTCGGATACGGGCCGCGCACCACGGCCGCGAAGCGCCGGCCGCGCAAGGGCGCTCCGGTTGCCGAGGCAGCCCCGGAGCCAGTCGCCGCGCCGGCACCAGCTCCGACTCCCGCGCCGGTGGCGCCGGTCCGGTCCGCGCCGGCCGTGGCCGCGTCGAACGGTGGCGTGTCGGTGCTGGCCAAGCCGCCGGTACGCAAGCTGGCCAAGGAGCTCGGCGTCGACCTGCACGCCCTGGCCGGTACCGGGCCGAACGGCTCGATCAGCCGGGAGGACGTGCTCGCCGCGTCCAGCGCACCCGCTGCCGCGCCGGCCGCCGTACCGACCTGGGGACCCGGTCGGGAACGCCGGGTGCCGATCAAGGGGGTACGCAAGCTCACCGCCGAGAACATGGTGCGCAGCGCGTTCACCGCCCCGCACGTCACCGAGTTCCTCACCGTGGACGCGACCCGGACGGTACGCGCGGCGCAGCGGTTGCGCGGGATGCCCGGCTGGGCGGACGTGAAGGTGTCGCCGCTGCTGCTGGTGGCCAAGGCGGTACTGGTCGCGATCGACCGGCACCCGATGGTCAACTCCACCTGGGACGAGGCCGCCGGCGAGATCGTCATCAAGGAGTACGTCAACCTCGGCATCGCGGCGGCCACCGAACGCGGCCTGATCGTGCCGAACATCCAGGACGCGGGCAGCTTGTCGTTGCGTGAGCTGGCCGAGGCGATGTCGAACCTCACCGCGACCGCGCGGGCCGGGAAGACCCCACCGTCCGCTATGCAGGGCGGCACCTTCACGATCACCAACGTGGGCGTGTTCGGGGTGGACACGGGTACGCCGATCCTGCCGCCGGGCGAGGCGGCGATCCTCGCGTTCGGGACGATCCGCGAGCAGCCGTGGGTACACAAGGGCAAGGTCAAGCCGCGCCACGTCACGACCCTCGGCCTCTCGTTCGATCACCGGATCATCGATGGCGAGTTGGGTTCGATGTTCCTGCGGGACGTCGGGCGCTTCATCAACGACCCGGAGGCGGCTCTGCTCGCCTGGCGGTAGGGCTCTGCTCGCCTGGCGGTAGGGCATTGTAAGGACTGGTCAACGGGCTGCGGCTCCCCACGCTCGACGCGCGGGGAGCCGCAGTTTTTTTGTGTACCGATCACCACCTTCGGGATCTTCGGCCGGTAGCGGGCACACTGGTCACAGGGCTCGTGGGGCGAATGATCGAAGGTGTGTGTACGAGATCACCTAATAATCATTGGAATATCCGGCGGCTGTCCGATGTAATTACATGTGAAGGCGCACCAAGTCCGAGCGAGGGAGCGACATGCACAACATGATGAGCAAGATGCGCAACCGGCGGGCTGCCAACCGTCGCGCCCGTGCGATCGAGCGGGCGCTGGCCAATGCCCCGTCCCAGGCGCTCCGCGACGAGCTGCTGACGATCGTCAACCGGTACTGACCTGAGCAGCCAGGCCACCCCGGCGACCACCGCCGGCGCGAGGCCGCCCTTGGGTGCGTGCAGCCAGCCCTGAGGACACCGACGCTCGGTCCACCCCGAGCATGAGAATGACCCGGCCGGGACACAGAGTCCCGCCGGGTCATCGCCATTTCCGGACCCGATCCGGGAGTCCGCGATCGGGCGACCGGCTTGCGGCGCGGAGCTGGCCGGCAGGCGCTGCGACTCGCCGGTCGCCGGGAGGGCCGGCTGGCTCGCGGCGAGGGCGCGGGTCGCGGTGCGAGGGTCTGAGTCGGTCGACGTGCGAAAGTGCTGAGCTCGGTCGCAGGGGCGCGATGCAGTCGACATTCCGGATTCGCGGTGAGTCCCGGTACGCCGACCAGCCGGTACGGTGGTCCCCTGCCGTACAGTCGCCTGATCGCCGGTCCGACGTGGTGGAGGAGATGCCATGACGTCCGACGGGACTGTCCCGTCCGGTCCTGAGCAGCCCGCCCGCGACGTCGATGGACAGGCTGGAGCCGCACCCGGTTCGCCCGGTTCCGCCGCGGGGTCGGCCGCCGCCGATGCGCCGGTACCCAGCGGCTCGCGTCCCCGGCTCGGTCCGTTCCCCCCGTCCGGCCCTGTGCCGCCGCCACCCGGGCCGGTCCTGCACCCGACGACCGCGCCCGGCTCGCCGGCACCGCCGCATCCTCCGGCGGTGAACCCGTCCGTCACCGACCATCCGCCGGCACCGCCGGCAGGCATCGGGCCACACTCGCCGGCGCCGGCCGGTCCCGGCCTGAGCGGCGTCGCGCCGGGTCCGCAGTCCGGCCCGCCGACCGGCGAGTCCACCATGCCGGCCGCGGCTACGACCCCGCCCGGCAGCGTCGCTGGTCAGCCGGCAGCTCCAGCGGGACCGGCCGGTCCGCCGCCATCGCCCTGGGCGAGCGGACCGGGGGTCGGCTCGCCGCCGCACCCTGGTCAGGCACCGCATCCGGGTCCGCCGCATCCGGGTCCGCCGCACCCGGGCCCGCCGCATCCGGGTCCGCCGCACCCGGGCCACGCATCGGTGCCGCCCGGCGGTCCGGGCAGCGGAGCTCCGGTCGGTCAACCGGCGCCGGGCTGGTACCCGGGTCAGACCGCGCCGCCGGGACAGTCCCCGGGCACGTTTCCGGGGCCGCAGCAGACCGGCCAGTTTCCGGTCCAGGGGATGCCGCCGGGGTACCAGACGGGCCAGTTCCCGGCCGTGCAGTTTCCGGCCCCGCCGGGCCAGTTCCCCGGCCAGGTTCCGCCCGGGCAGTACCCACCGCCGGGATATCCGGGCGGGCCGGGGCCGTACCCACCTGGTCCCGCGAAGAAGTCGCGTACCGGCCTGATCATCGGTATCGCGGTCGCCGCCGTCGTACTCCTGCTCGGCACGGTCACCGCCGTGGTCATCGCAGTGGTCGCCAGCGGCGAGGACTTCCCGGTCGGCAGTTGTGTCGTACGCAGCGGCAGCGGCGCGAAGTCCGCGTCCTGCTCGGACCCCGGTGCGTTCAAGGTGGTCAAGAAGGTCGACGACCAGACCAAGTGCGCCGATCCGAACCAGCCGGTGGTGGAAGTACGCGGCGGTCGCAAAGACTCCGTCCTGTGTCTGGCCCCGGCCGGGTGACACCAGCGCGGTAGGTGTGGCGAATCGCTTCAGGGCGTCGCGCGGCGGGCGGCGTACCGGCTTCGTAGGCTTGCCGCCATGACTCCTCGGGTACGCGCGCCGGAGCTTCGCGGCCGTGGCTGGATCAACACCGGTGGCCGCCGGCTGTCCATCGCCGACCTGCGCGGAAAGATCGTGCTGCTCGACTTCTGGACCTTCTGCTGCGTGAACTGCCTGCACGTACTGGACGAGTTGCGGCCGCTGGAGGAGAAGTACGCCGACGAGCTGGTCGTGATCGGCGTGCACTCCCCGAAGTTCGAGCACGAGCGGCAGCCGGACGCGGTGGTCGCGGCGGTCGAGCGGTACGGCGTGACCCATCCGGTACTGGACGACCCGGACCTGCGCACCTGGCAGGAGTACACCGCGCGCGCCTGGCCCACGCTGGTGGTGGTGGATCCCGCTGGGTACGTGGCGGCGACGATGGCCGGGGAGGGGCACGCCGAGAGCCTGGATCGGCTGATCGGCGAGCTCGTCACCGAGCACGAGGAACGAGGCACGCTGCGGCGCGGCGGCAACCCGTACGAGGCACCTCCCGCGGCGGCCACTGCCCTGCGGTACCCCGGAAAAGTGTTGATGCTGCCCAGCGGTGCCCTGCTTGTGTCCGACACGGCGCGCCACCGGCTCGTCGAAATGGCCGGTACCGAGGACGTCATCCGCGTCTTCGGCTCGGGTGCTCGTGGGCGCGCGGACGGGGCGCCTGCCGCGGCGAGCTTCAACGAGCCACAGGGCATGTGCCTGCTGCCGGATCACGTCGCCGAGCACGTGGGGTACCACGTCGTCGTCGCCGACACCGTCAATCACCTGCTCCGCGGCGTACACCTGCACACGGGTGAGGTGACGACGGTGGCCGGCACCGGGCGGCCGTGGCGGTCGGCGGTGGACGACCACGCACACGACGCGCTCGCGGTCGACCTGTCCTCGCCGTGGGATGTGGCCTGGTACGACGACCGGGTCATCGTCGCGATGGCCGGAATCCATCAGCTGTGGTGGTACGACCCGGTGAAGCGCACCGCCGGGGTGTACGCCGGCACCACGGTCGAGGGCCTGCGCGACGGCGACCTGCCGGACGTGTTCATGGCGCAGCCGTCCGGGCTCGCGGTCGCCGGCGACCGGCTGTGGCTGGTGGACGCGGAGACGTCTGCGCTGCGGTACGTCGAGGCCGGCGCGATGCACACCGCGGTGGGCGCCGGGCTGTTCGACTTCGGGCACGTGGACGGGGCGGCCGACGCCGCGCTGTTCCAGCACCCGCTCGGCGTCTGCGCCCTGCCGACCGGCACCGTCGGTAAAGGCGAAGCCGCCGGCGAAGGCGGTGCGGCCAGCGGCGCGGTCGGCGACAACAGCATGACCAACCACAACAGCGTGGCGGTGGCGGACACCTACAACGGCGCGATCCGGCTGTACGACCCGGCGACCGGCCAGGTGGGCACGCTCGCCACCGGCCTGTTGGAGCCGACCGATCTGGTGCTGTTCGACGGCGAGCTGATCGTGGTCGAGTCGGCCGCGCACCGGCTCACCCGCATTCCGCTCGCGCCGGCGACCCAGCAGGCCGACGGCCAGCGGCACCGGACCGAACGCCCACCCGCCGAACTCGCCGCTGGAACGGTCACGCTTCAGGTGGTGTACGAGCCGCCGGCCGGCCAGAAACTCGACTCCACGTTCGGCCCGCCGACCCGGCTGGAGGTGACCGCATCGCCACCTGAGCTGCTGGTCGAGGGTGCCGGAACCGGTGCCGACCTGACTCGCGAACTCACCGTGAGCTCCACAGTGGACACAGGTGTACTGCACGTCACCGCGCAGGCGGCCACCTGTGACGCGGCCGGCGACAACCCGGCGTGCCGGCTGGCCCGGCAGGACTGGGGAGTGCCGGTACGACTGGTCGCGGACGGCCCGCGCCGGCTCGCCCTGGTGCTGCACGGCGTGGACCCGACCGGTTAGCGACCAGCCGGCCAGCGACCCGGTTAGCGACCGCGCCGGGTAGCGATCCCGCCGGTCAACGGACCAACGGATTAGCGCAGGTCAGAACGGCTGCACGGTCACGCCGGCCTCGGTCAGCCCGGCCCGCACCCGGCGGGCGAGCGAAACCGCGCCCGGAGTGTCCCCGTGTACGCACAGGGATTCGATCGTCATCGCGATGTTGGTGCCGTCGGCCGCGACCACGGTGCCCTCGGTGGCCATCCGTACCGCCCGGGCCACCACGGTGTCCTCGTCGGTCACCAGCGCCCCCGGCTCGCGGCGCGACACCAGCGCTCCGGCCGGCGTGTACGCCCGATCGGCGAACCCCTCGGCGACGGTGCGCAGGCCGGCCGCGGCGCCCAGCCGGAGCAGCGCCGATCCGGGCAGGCCGAGCAGCGGCAGCGTGTCGTCGTACTCGCGTACCGCCCGCACCACCGCGCCGGCCTGCACCTCGTCAACTACCGCGGTGTTGTACAGCGCGCCGTGCGGCTTCACGTACCGCACCCGGCCGCCGGCCACCCGGGCGAACCCGTCCAGCGCGGCGAGCTGGTACAGCACGTCGTCGGTCAGCTCGGCCGGGTCGTAGTCGATGTGCCGCCGGCCGAAGCCGGCCCGGTCCTGATAGCTCACCTGCGCGCCGATCGCGACCCCCCGGGCGACCGCCGACGCGCACACCCGGCGCATCGTCGACGGGTCGCCGGCGTGGAACCCGCAGGCCACGTTTGCGCTGGTCACCAGCGCGATCAGGGCGTCGTCGTCGGCCAGTCGCCAGACGCC
Source organism: uncultured Actinomycetota bacterium (assembly GCA_963742715.1). Lineage (GTDB taxonomy): Bacteria > Actinomycetota > Actinomycetes > Mycobacteriales > Micromonosporaceae > CAVUMR01. Next base: position 1,611,247 of record CAVUMR010000001.1, read on the forward strand.
GTAGCCCTCGCCGAGATCGGCGTTCAGGTCCATCGGACGAACCGTACCGCGGTGCCGGGCCGGGCCTGGGCGACCACCGGCACCTCGTCCGGGTGCAGCACCCCGACGACCGGATAGCCGCCGGTGGTCGGATGGTCGGCGAGGAAGATCAGCGGCTGGCCGTCGGCCGGCACCTGCACCGCGCCGAGTACCAGCCCTTCACTGGGCAGTTCCCTTTCCACCGCCCGGGCCAGCGCGACGCCGGTCAGTCGCGCGCCGACCCGGTTGCTCGTCGGGCTGATCGTGTACGAGGCCGTGAGCAGCGCTTCTAGCGCGTCCGCGGTGAACCAGTCGTCCCGTGGCCCCAACGCGATCCGCAGCGCGAGTGCCGGCTCGGGCGCGGGAACCACCGGGGTGTCCACGCCGGCAGGTACGTCCACTGGCGACCCGAGCGGCAGTACGTCACCGTCCCGCAGCGGTGCCGGACCCAGTCCGGAGAGCGTGTCGTACGACCGGCTGCCGAGTACCGGCGGCACCGCGATCCCGCCCGCGAGCCCGACGTACGTGCGTACTCCCGCGGTCGCCGGCCCGAGCTCCACCAGCCCGCCGGCGGGCACCGTGACCGGCAACCCGTGATCGCGACCGCGCCGGTCGACCCGTACCTCGGCCGGCGCGCCGGTCACCGCGATCGTCAACGCGACCTGCGGCCTTAACGTGCAGCCGGAGAGCGTGACCTCGATTCCCGCGGCCGCTTCGTCGTTGCCGACGAGCCGGTTCGCCAGTCGCAGCGCGGGCACGTCCACCGCACCCGACCGGGGCACGCCCAGGTGCGCGTACCCCGGCCGGCCGAGATCCTGCACGGTGGACAGCGTGCCGGCGCGTACCACCTCGACCGCCCGCATCACGCCGTCACTCCGGGCACCGGTACGAAGCGCACCCGGGTACCGGGTCGTAGCAGCGCGGGCGGCTCCCGGTCCGGGTCGAACAGGCGCACGTCGGTACTGCCGATGAGCTGCCAGCCGCCCGGCGACTCGGACGGATACACGCCGGTGTACCGGTCGGCCAGCCCGATCGCGCCAGCCGGTACCCGCGACCGCGGCGTCGACCGGCGCGGCACCGCGCGGTCGGCCGGCAGTCCGGTGAGGTACCCGAAGCCGGGCGCGAAACCGCAGAACGCGACCTGGTACTCGATTCCGGAGTGGATCCGCGCCACGTCGGCCGGCGTTACCTGCCACTGTCGCGCGACCTCGTCCAGATCCGGCCCGTCGTACCGGCACCGGAGCTCGACCAGCTCGCCGCCGGCTGGGTCCGCCGGTGGCGGGGTGGGCCAGTCGCGGATCGTTTCCGCGGTGGCCGCCGGGTCGGTCAGGCCGTCGAGGAGGATCGTCCGCGCGCCGGGCACGATCTCCAGCCCGTCGCCGCCGATGGCCGAGCGCCGGGCGTCGAGCGCGGCGCACCAGTCGCGGACCTGCTGACCAGGGTCGGTCGCGCCGGCGTCGTTCCGGCCAGCCTGGTTCGGCTGGTCACTGCCGAACTCCAGCAGCAACGCCGCCGCTCCCACCGTCCGCAGCCGCATGAGCCGACCGTAGCCGGCGCCGACGCGACGCGACGTCCGAGGCAGTGTGTCGTGCGACGATGCCCGGATGGCCAGGCGTACACCGCGACACGACCGGGACGCGGGCGGACCCGCGGACGTACTGGCCGCCAAGGCCGCCCTGCGGGACGAGGTGTGGGAGGCGCTGCGTACGGCGAAGGTGGCCCGTTTCCCCGGTGCGCGCGGTCGCATCCCGAACTTCACCGGCGCGGAGGCGGCCGCGGACCGGCTCCGTGAGCTGCCCGAGTGGCAGCGCGCCCGCACGATCAAGGCCAACCCGGACTCGGCGCAGTGGCCGGTCCGGCAACGGGCCCTGGTCGACGGCAAGATCGTGTTCATGGCGGTGCCGCGGCTGGCCGACCCGGATCCGTTCTTCTTGCTCGATCCCGAGCAACTGGCCGATACGCCGCGCAAGGCGTCCTCGATCGCGGGCGCTTCGAAGTCGGCCCGCCGCATCGCGGTCGCCGACCTGGAGCCGGTGGACCTGGTGCTGGCCGGCTCGGTGGCGGTGAGCCGGGACGGGGCGCGACTGGGCAAGGGCGGCGGCTTCTCCGACCTGGAGTTCGCGGTCGCCGGCGCGGCCGGGCTGATCGGGCCCGACACGGTCGTGGTCACCACGGTGCATGCGCTTCAGGTACGGGACCCCGGAACGATCCCGATGACCAGCCACGACGTACCGGTGGACCTGATCGTCACGCCGGACCGGGTGATCGACTGCCGGGCCGACCGGTTGTCCCGGTCCGGCGGCGAGCTGCACTGGGACGAGCTGACCGAGGAGAAGATCGAGTCGATCCCGCTGCTGCGCGCGTTGCGGGCATCCCGCCGCTGAACCGGTCGCCGGGCAGCGCGACCGGGGAGCGCGGGTGAGGAGCGCGGGTGTGACCCGTCAGCGGGCCGGCCAGCCGGCCGGGCAGCTCCAGCCGGAACCCTCGTACTCGATGGTGACCGGCGTGCAGTAGCGCAGCACGGTGCCCCAGACCTCGACCGGCTTCAGCCCGGCGCACAGGGCGCTCAGCCCGAGCGTGAGCGTGCCGGCGTGCGACACCACCGCGACAGTCTGGCCGCGGCTCGCGTCCGCGATCGTCTCCAGTGCCTTCGCGAACCGGGTGAGCACCTCGTGGCCGCTCTCCCCGCCGTCCAGCCGCGCGTCGAGGTCCCCGTCGAGCACCCACGAGCGCAGTACCTTCCGGCACTTCCGCCGGGACTCGTCGTCGTCGCGCGACTCGCAACTGCCCACGCCGTACTCGGCGAGCTCGTCCAGCACGGTGGTGCCGACCCCGTACCGGTCGGCGATGATCGCCGCGGTTTCCCGGGTCCGGCGCAGCGGACTCGTGTACACGTGGGAAAGGTTGAGCGAGGCGAGCGACTCGGCGACCTCGGCCGCCTGTGCGCGACCCGCGTCGGTCAGCCCGGTGCCGGGAACCGCGGTCGAGATGACGCGGGCGGCGTTGTCGGCGCACTCGCCATGCCGGACGCAGACGAGCCGCGCCGGGCACATGAGATCAGTCATGAATCAACCGGCCCGGCACGATTACTGGGGGCGGCCCTGGCGCTCGTCGTACACCTGGCGCTCTTCGGTGATCCGCCGCTTGTTGCGCTGCTGCAGCACCAACGTCAACACGATGCCGGTGATCCCGGCGATCATGAAGACCCAGCCGACAACCTTCAGGTCCAGCCAGCTGACGTCGTACCGCACGCCGAACGCGATGATGGCGCCAATGGCCACGAGGAAAATGCTGCCGCCGATGCCCATCGGTGCTCCCTCCCGATGGCGTCAGCGTACCTGTCCGCGCTGGCATCCAGATACCGGCCGTACGCGCACGATCGCCGTTCCGACAGTGCTGCCAATTGAGGGGGGCGGAACTGGCAGCTTGTCGGAACGGCGACCGTAGACCGGCGCCTGCTGGTCGTGATCGTCTCGGACTTCTCATCGACGGGTGTACGCCGCGCGCGCCGGGGCTGGTGGGCATTCGTACCGCTGCCGGCCGCGAGAACCGACCGCGGTACCGCCACGCCAGGTCAGGCGGGCGGGGGTGGCGGGTCCTGCTCGGAGTACACCCGCCGCTCTGTATAGGTAGGACGCTCGGTGTACACAGCAGGCTGCGCCGCCGGATCCTGGACCGACTGCTGCGTCGTCACGACCGCCGTCCGGCGCCGGTTCCAGAACGCCAGCGTGAGCGTCAGACCGGTGACCCCGGCCAGGATCAGTACCCAGCCGACGATGTTGATGTCGAGCCAACCCATGTTGAAGTTCACGGCGAACGCGAGGATCGCCCCTAATGCGATAAGGAAGATGCTTCCACCGATTCCCATGACCACACCTCCGCTCCGGGACGTACCCCCGGTTGCGGGTTCCCACACCTGTACCGCTGAGAGCGTCCGATACGGCAGGCTTGTCGCATGCAATCCCGAACGCTCGTGCTGCTCAGGCACGCGAAAGCGGACCGGCCGGACGGGTCGGTGCCGGATCACGATCGCCCGCTGGCCGAGCGCGGTCATCGGGACGCGGCGGCGGCCGGTCGCTGGTTGTCCGACCAGAAGCTGGTACCGGAGCTGGTGGTCTGTTCACCGGCCCGGCGTACCCGGCAGACCTGGCACGACGCCGCGCTGGAGTTGGGCGCCCCGCCGACCGTGCACTACGACAAGCGGGTGTACGAGGCGACCGCCGGTGACCTGCTGACAGTCGTACAGGCAACCGACCCGGAGGTCGGCGTGCTGCTCCTGGTGGGGCACAACCCGGGTGTCGAGGACCTGTCCGCGCTGCTCGATCCGGACGAGGTCGCGGCGGGCGGCATGCGTACCGCCGGGATCGCGGTACACGCGGTGTCCGGAGCGTGGACCGACCTGGCGCCCGGTGCCGCCGAGCGCACCGCGGCGACCACCGCCCGCGGCTGACACGCGACCGCCGCCCGGCACGGGGCCGGGCGGCGGTGTACGAGCGGCGGTGTACGAGCGGAGGTGGTGACCGGTCAGCTCAGAACGCCTCTTCCGGCAGGTCCATGACGTCGAGCGAGGTGGTCTCGATCGCCTTGCGATCGGCGGCCAGTCGCGGGAGTACCGACTGCGCGAAGAACCGGGCCGCCGCCACCTTGCCCTCGTAGAAGTTGCGGTCGGCGGCCGGCAGTTCACCCCGGGACAGCGCGTCGAGCGCCACGGTCGCCTGCCGCTGCAGCAGCCAGCCGACCATCAGGTCGCCCAGGGCCAGCAGCAGCCGCCGGGTGTTCAACCCGATCCTGTACAGCTCGCGCGGCTGCGACTGGGACGCCGCGAGGAAACCGAACAGCGTGCCGAGCATGCCCTGTACGTGTTCGAGAGCCTCGGCCAGCGCGGCCCGCTCCTCCTTGAGCCGACCGTTGCCGGAGTCCGCGTCGAGGAACGCCTTGATCTCGCCGGAGACCGTGAGCAGCGCCTTGCCCTGGTCTTTCACGATCTTCCGGAAGAACAGGTCGAGACTCTGGATCGCGGTGGTGCCCTCGTACAGGGTGTCGATCTTCGAGTCGCGGATGTACTGCTCGAGCGGGTAGTCCTGCAGGTATCCGGAGCCGCCGAAGGTCTGCAGCGACTCGGAGCCGAGCAGCTCGTACGCCCGCTCCGATCCGCAGCCCTTGACGATCGGGAGCAGCAGGTCGTTCACCCGGTTTGCGAGATCGGCCGCCTCGTCGTCGCCGGCCGCGGCCGCGATCTGGGCCCGGTCCTGCCAGGTGCCGGTGTAGCAGACCAGCGCGCGCAGGCCCTCCGCGTACGACTTCTGGGTCAACAGCGACCGGCGTACATCCGGGTGGTGCGTGATCGTCACCCGCGGCGCGGTCTTCGAGGCGTCGGTGAGGTCCGCGCCCTGTACCCGGTTCTTCGCGTACTCCAGCGCGTTGAGGTACCCGGTGGAGAGCGTGGCGATCGCCTTGGTACCGACCATCATCCGGGCGTACTCGATGACCAGGAACATCTGCCGGATGCCGTCGTGCCTGTCGCCGAGCAGCCAGCCCTTGGCGGGCTTGTCGTCACCGAACGTCAGCTCGCAGGTGGTGGACGCCTTGAGCCCCATCTTGTGTTCGAGGTTCGTGGTGTACACGCCGTTGCGCTCGGTCAGCTCGCCGGTGGCCGGGTCGAACAGGTGCTTCGGCACCACGAACAGGGACAGGCCCTTGCTGCCGGGGCCGCCGACGCCGTCCACGCCGACCGGCCGGGCCAGTACGTAATGGATGATGTTGCCGGCCATGTCGTGCTCGCCGGACGTGATGAACCGCTTGACGCCCTCGATGTGCCAGGACCCGTCCGGCTGCGGGTAGGCCCTGGTCCGGCCGGCGCCCACGTCCGAGCCGGCGTCCGGCTCGGTGAGCACCATGGTGGCGCCCCACCGCTTCTCCACGAACAGCTTGGCCCACTCCTGCTGCTCCGGCGTGCCTTCCCGGTGCAGCGTGTGGGCGAAGCTCGGACCGCAGCCGTACATCCAGACAGCCGGGTTGGCGCCGAGGATAAGGTCGGCGTACGCCCACCAGAACGAACGCGGCGCGGGAGTACCGCCGAGCCCCTCGGGCAGGTCCATCCGCCAGTACTCCGCGTCCATGTACGCCTGGTACGACCGGCGGAGCCCCTCGGGCACGGTCACCGTGTGAGCCTGCGGGTCGAACACCGGTGGGGTCCGGTCGCTCTCGACCATCGAGGGGGCCAGCTCGTCGCGGGCCAGTGCGGCCACCTCGACGAGGATGCCCCGTGCGGTCTCCGCGTCGATCCCGTCGTACGGCGCGGTCCCGAACGTGCGGTCGACGCCGAACACCTCGAACAGGTTGAACTCGAGGTCCCGCAGGTTGCTCTTGTAGTGGCTCATCAGTGAACTCCCGTGCTCGCCGTGCTCAGCTCGAGCGAGTGCATTACTGGTGGGTAACAACGGGCACTGTATTACCCGCCGGTAACCAGTGACAAGCACATACCCGACGATGCCCGGCAGGACCCCGGCGGTTGTCCACGAATTCTCTATTTGCGCAGGTAGCGGCCTTGAACGGCGGATCGGCCGGGGGCGGTGAGATCGGTCACCGGGGGGCCGGCGGCAGCGTCCGGGGGCACCTTCCCGCGCTCCGGGAGCCTCGCCGGTGGTACGGAATCGGCGGTCCGGACGGTTGCGTCCGTTCGGCTTACGGCGCCGATCCGAAGGGCGGATGCCGGCGGGGGCGTACCGGCCGGACGCTTGTGCACAGCCACGCGGGGACCTGGGGAGGCGACCCGGCCGTCAGAGGAGGTCCAGCGATGCTGGCTAATCTTCGTAACATGCTCCTGGTCCGGAATACCGGCCGTTATATCGGCCGCCATCGGGCCATCTCCGTACTCGCCCGCCGGGCGCAGCCGCTGGAAGGGCGTGCGCTCAGCTGAGGCTCGGCCGTTACCGCTCGACCGCGTCGCCGACCTCCCAGCTGGGAGTCGGCTCGGCCGCCTCGGCCGGTGCGCCGGTGTACTCCAGCAGTACCAGCGCGATGTCGTCGTCGAGTTGGCCGTTCACCCACTCGATCAGCGCGCTCTCCAGCGAGGACAGCCCGTTGTCCACGGTGCCGTGACCGAGCAGGCCCCAGGCCCGTTCCTGGATCGGGAAGAAGACGCCCTCGTTGCGCGCCTCGCCCAGTCCGTCGGTGTAGAGCAGCAGCCGGTCGCCCGGCTCCAGCCGCTCGACCCGCGGCCGGGTGACCGGCATGAAGCCGAGCGGCGGCGCCGGCGTGGGCGGATCGAGCGAGATGACCTCACCGCGCCGGAGCAGCAGCGGTGCCGGGTGACCGCAGTTCAGCACGGTCAGCGTGCCGCCGCGCTCCTCCACCACGGCCGCGGTGACGAAGTCCTCGTACCCGACCGACCGGGCCACCGCGCGGTCCAGGTCGGCCACGATCGCCCGCAGGTCGGCCCGCTCGTACGCGACGTGCCGGTACGAGCCGAGCACGATGCTGGCCAGTCGTACCGCGTCGAGACCCTTGCCCCGCACGTCACCGATCAGCATGCGCACGCCGTACGCGGTGTCGAGCGCTTCGTACAGGTCGCCGCCGATGTCCGCTTCGGCACTTGCCGACACGTACCGTGCCGCGATCGACAGCGTGCCCACCCGCGGGCCGATCGGGCGCAGCACCGCCTGCTGGGTCACCGACGCCAGCCGGGACAACGCCGCGAAGCGCTCCACCTGGCGCTGCCGGATCACCCCGACCGAGGCGGCGATCCCGGTGGACAGCACGATCGCGCTCACGATGACCACGTTCTCCAGCGCCAGCTCGGCCGGACTGAACACGGTGAACAGCGTGGACAGGATGGTGGCGACCGCGCCCACCTCGACCACCGCCCGCCAGGTGGCGAACGACGCGGCGAGGAACGGTGGGGTCGCCATCAGCGCGATGTAGTGCGCCCGTGGCCCGTCCGCGAGCTCGATCGCGGTGATCAGCACGAGCAGAACGAACGCAGCACCGACCCCGGCACGGGCATCTTGCCGTGCACCGCGACGGGCAGAGGACCGTGGCATCAGGCTCTCGTACGGAGTGGGAGAAGGTGGGCGGAAAGGGTGTTCGGCGAACGCCGAGACACAGCATGCCTGGTACCGGCCCATGTTGGCGACCACTTCGGGCAGGCTGTGGCCGGGTTGTGCCAGCGGACGGGCCGGCCGGGGTGGCCGGAGCGGGGATTGGCGAGGGTCACGTGTCTGCCGAGGCGTTTCGCGACGGTATCGCGCCAAGGTCGACGTATCCGATTTGCCATCTGAAGGTAGTCGACTGGCTACTTTTTGGGGAGTAGCGTCCCGATCCGTGTCCACCCCAGCGGGCCAGCAACAGGTCAGTGTGTACGGCGTCTGCCACGACCCGGAGGGCCGGGTGTTGCTCATCCGGGACCCGGGCGGCGACTGGACGTTGCCGGGCGGTCCGCTCGGCTTCGGCACGCGACCCGAGGATGAGGTACGCGAGCAGCTGCGTTCGGAGACCGGCCTGGATGTGGTCGTGGTCCGGCTGCTCGGGGTGGAGTCGTCTCTCGGGTCAGCCGACGGCGGGCGGCAGCACGCGGTGCAGATCCTGTACGAGGTGTGGCTGGACGGGCGTACCGCCGACGAGGCCGGTGACCGTCCGCCCGCCAACGGGCAGGCCCACTGGTACCGGCTGGACGAGCTGAAGGGCGAGGCCCTCACCCCGGTCGCGGCACGGGCGCTCGATCAGGTGGCCTCCGGTACCGGGCACGAGCACTAGCCGGTCTATAGGTCCGGCCCGGTCAGGTCCCGTTCGAGCCGTACCGACAGCCGGTCCAGCGCCCGGTGCGCCTGGCGCCGTACCTCCGGCTCCTCGTCGTCACGCAGGTCGCGCAGGTAGCTGGCGTGTTCGGCCTCGCCGACCAGGCCGAGCGCGCGGGCCGCGGCGGCTCGCACCCGCGGCACCTCGTCGGTACACAGCGGGATGAGCGCGTCCGCCGCGGCGCCGAGCTCCCGGACCGCGACGACTTTGGCGGACATCTCCCGTACCCGCCAGGCTCGGTCGGCCAGCCCGGCGACCACGGCGGGTCCCGCGTCCGGGTGCCAGGCGTACAGCAGGCCACGGGCCGCCCACACCCGTGGCCACAGCTCGGCGTCGCCCGGTCCGAGGAACCGTTGTGCCGGCAGCCCGCCGAGGAACAGCACGAGCTCCGGGTCGGCGAACGGATCGGCGCCCCGCAGCAGCGCGGCACACTCGCGGGCGAGAGTCGCTTCACCGCGCCGGCGGGAGGCCAGTCGTACCCGGTCCGCCGGCCGGGCGTCGAGTGGTACGTCAGCGCCGGGCACGAGCCCACCCTGCCGCATCGGCGGACCGGTCGGGCGTCGAGTGGGTACCCGCCGACCGTGTGGTTCCGCCGTTGGGCGCGCGTACGGGCGGTTCCGTGAGGTGCGGGTGGTGTCGACCAGCCGGATCGGGGAATGCATCCGGGGTGCCGGAGGTTATCCAGGCATACCCCTCAGGGGTACATGAGACGACTATCACGGCAAGGGGAGAAGCTGACCATGGCGACCGTCGAGTTGACCAACGAGGCGTTCGAGCAGACGGTGAGCAGCGACGGCATCGTGCTGGTCGACTTCTGGGCAGCCTGGTGTGGCCCCTGTCGACAGTTCGCGCCGGTCTTCGAGAAGGCCAGCGAGCAGCACACCGACATCGTGTTCGCCAAGGTCGACACCGAGGCCGAGCAGCAGTTGGCCGGTGCCCTGCACATCTCGTCGATCCCGACCCTGATGGCTTTCCGGGACGGCGTACTGGTCTTCGCCCAGCCCGGCGCGCTTCCGCCGGCCGCCCTGGAGCAGGTGATCAGTGCGGTACGGGCGCTGGACATGGACGACGTACGCAGCAAGATCGCCGAGCGCGAGGCGACCGCCAGGAGCTGACGCGCTTACGAGAGGCCGGTCGGAGTCGATTCCCGACCGGCCTTCTTGTGCCCGCGCGTTCCCCGCGCTCCCCGCGCGCTCCCCCGCGTTTCCCGCGCTTTCCGTGCGCTGAGGCGCGTTGAGGGTGCGACGCGGCCGCGGTAACGGCAGCGCGTGTGCTGATGAGCGGCGCGTAGCCGTACACCATCGATCTGTTCCTATGCCTGGCCGGACGGCCACCGCTGACGCCCGAACGGTGCGTGCGGCTGCCCGAACACCTGGTTTCGTGCCGGGTGATGTCCCCCCAGCGTCATTGACGTGCTTCGTGTCCGTCATCGCGTCACAGTGCCTGTTCGCTCAGGTCGGGCAGTGCCCGGACGATCTGGCGGCTGACGCACGGATGCGGGGGAATCGATGCGCAGGACGCGTGGATTACGAGCCAAAGCCATGCCGGGCCCGGTGTGGTCGCTTGCTGTCCTGTCGTGCGTCGGCGTCGTCGCCGGACTGGTGGTGTTCCTGCCCGGCGCGTCCTTCGATCAGGTGCCGGCGTCCCTGACCGCCGCCGTCGGCGTTCCGGCGGCCCGGATGGGCGCTCATCCGAAGGCCGTGACGCCGCCCCGGGCCGCGGTCGGTCCGCCGGCCGGATCGGGTGCGCTCGTGACCGTGCCGGCCGCCCGACTGTTGGACACCCGCAAGGATGGCGGTCCGCTGATCGGCGCGCAGGTCCGCTCGCTGCCGATTCTCGGACGGGCCGGGATCCCGGCGACCAACGTCGCCGCGGTCGTGCTCACCATCACCGCCACCCTGCCGACCGTCACCGGACACGTGTCGGTCAGCCCGGGCGGCGCGCCGGATCCGGGCACCTCCACGCTGAACTTCGTACGCAACCAGACGATCTCCAACACGGCGCTCGTCCGGATCGCCGACAACGGCGCGGTCGACCTCCGGACCAACACCGGTCAGGTACACGTGTTGGTCGACGTGACCGGCTGGTACTCGGCCGGCGACACCCCGGTGCCGGGCGGCTTCGTACCGGTTGACCAGCGACGACTGGTGGACACCCGGGTCAGCCACAACCCGCTGCGCGGTACCGCACCGCTCACGATCCCGATCAGCGGCATCGGCGGGGTGCCGGTGGGAGCGACCGGGGTGGCCGTGAACCTGACCGGGATCGCCGGGACCACCGCTACGTACCTCACCGCGTGGCCGGCCGGCGCGGCCCGGCCCATCACCTCGGTACTCAACATGCCGGCGAAGACCGTGGTGGCGAACCTGGCGGTGGTGGGGCTCGGCTCCTCCGGTGGCCTCGCCGTCGCCGCTGGCGCCGGTACCACTGATGTAGTGGTTGACCTGGTCGGATACTTCGTCGGCAACGCGGATGACGCGCGCAACCAGGACCTCGGTGCGCTGTGGGCGGGCGGGAACCGCTCGGTGTCGCCGTTCCGGCTGTTGGACACCCGGAGCATGGGTACCAAGCAGCGCCTCGGCGCCGGACAGGCCGTCGAGGTACGCGCGTCCGCCGCGCCCGGGGTACCGGTCGCCGGGATCTCCGCGGTCGTACTGACCGTCGCCAGCACCTCGTCGACCGTGACCGGTGGGTACCTCACGGTCTGGCCGTCCGGTACCACCCGACCGGTGACGTCGAGCCTGAACACGCGTACCGACCGCACCGTGGCGATCACCGTGATCGTGCCGGTCGGGGACGACGGTGGCGTGAACATCTACAACTCCACCGGCGCCACCCACCTGATCGTGGACCTGAGCGGGTACGTGGTGTCGCCGGCTCCCACCGTCGCGCCGATCTCCTGGTCCGACCTGGACACGTCCGAGATGACCGGCGGGCCGGCCGGGCAGGCGCGGATGCTGCTGCTCACCGCCAACCGGTACGCGCTGACGACCTGGTGGTCCGGTACGGCGCCGGCGCTGATGGCGCGGCCGATGGACGTACACGCGCAGGAAGACTCGACCGACCACATCCGGCGGCTGTCCATGGAGGCCATGGCGCTGGCCATCTCGCTGCGCACCGGGGTGTACGACCCGGGGGTGGTCGGCCAGCCCACCGCGACCGCGCAGAACGTGGCGGCGACCCTGGTCGACAAGGTCGCGGCCAACCACATCGCGAACAAGCCCGGCGGTTGGGGCGACTCCTGGCAGAGCTCGCTGTGGTCGTCGCTCGCCGGCCGGGCCGGCTGGATGCTGTGGGACGACCTCACCCCGGACACCAAGCGCCGGGTCGCCCGGATGGTCGAGTGGGAAGCCGACCAGAGCCTGCTGGTACCCGCGGTCTACCTGCGCGATCGCACCGGCAAGGTGATCCGGGCCGGCAACACCGGTGCCGAGGAGAACGCCTGGTTCGCGCTCGCGCCGGCGCTCGCGACCGCCATGTTCCCGAACAGCACGCACTGGGACGCGTGGCGGCACCAGCAGGCCACGCTGCAGTTGGCCGCCTGGGCGCGGCCGTCCGACGTCAACTCCAGCACGGTGATCGACGGCAAGCCGCTGAGCGCCTGGCTCGGGGGCTCCAATGTGGAGAGCAACGGCGTGATCATCAACCACAGCCGGGTCGCGCCGGACTACACCAGTACCGCCTACCAGAACGTGGACACCGTCATGATGGCCGCCCTCGCGGGAACCCCCGCCCCGCAGGCGAGCCTCGCGAACCTCAAGCCGGTGTACGCCGCGCTGCCGACCGTCCCGTACAACACCCCGCCGTACGACTCGCCGGGCGGCAAGGTCTACCGGATCGGGTACGGCAGCGTGTACTACCCGCAGGGCTGCGACTGGGGTACCGGGCAGCAGTTGCCGTACGCGCTGCTCGACGCGCAGGCCGCGGTGTTCGGCTTCGACAACGCGCCACCGACCTCGGTCACGCAGTCCGCCCTGCACGCCGCGGCCGCGATGACCATGCAGTCGCGGTACCCCAGTGGGGCCAGCTACGCCGAGTCGTCCGCCGAGTACACCTACGTCGGCCGGGAGGAGCACAGCGCCCAGCTCGCCGCGCAGTTGTACCTGACGTACTTCGTACAGCGCATCGGGACCGCCGGTACGCAGGCGGCCACCGACTGGGCACCCGGTGCGAAGGCCGCGGGCAGCGCGCCGAGGTCGACCACCGGTGACCGGCTCGCGCCGGAGTCCGAGGTGGACGTGGGCGCGGGTTCCTGACCGCTCTCGTTCAATCGGCGGTGGTGCAAAAGCGAACGGCCCAGGTGTACGGCGATCACGCCGGCCGCCTGGGCCGTTCGCGACGGCATTGTCGGACGCTGTCCTTTGTGGCCCTCGCGTGCCAGGGGTGTGGTTGTTGTGGCCCGCCCGACCGTTCTCCTCCGTAGGCTTTGGTCATCTGTCTGGATCGGTCCCGCTTGTTTCGCCAATCCGCGCCGGGAGAACGACATGACCGTCTCCGACCGAACCACGCCGACAAATCGAGTACCGATGGATTCGCTGCGGAAAACCGCGCTGGTCGCGGGCGCGCTCTATGTGCTCACCTTCGTCTCGATCCCGACCCTCGCCCTGTACAGCTCGGTGCACGACGCGGACTACATCACCGGTACCGGCTCGGAAGTCCCGGTCATTGTCGGCGGCATCCTGGAAGTGATCGTGGCACTCGCCGGCATCGGCACCACGATCGTGCTGTACCCGGTGGTCAAGAGGCAGAACGAAGCGCTCGCACTGGGCTTCGTCAGCTCCCGGGTCCTGGAAGCCGCCGCCACCTTCGTCGGCGTCGCGAGCCTGCTGACGGTCGTGTCCATGCGGCGGGACGGAGCCGGAGCGGACGCGTTGGTCACCAGCCAGGCGTTGGTCGGCTTCTACGACTCGATCTTCCTGCTCGGAGGGGGCTTCATGCCGGCCGTGAACGCACTATTGCTGGGTACCCTGCTGTACCAGTCACGCCTGGTGCCGCGGATTCTTCCGCGGATCGGATTCGTCGGAGCGACCACGCTCGTCATGTCCGACCTCGGCGTACTGTTCGGCGCCTGGGACCGCGTGTCCGCGGTTACGGCGATCGCGGCCATCCCCATCGCGGTGTGGGAGTTTTCGCTCGGCGTCTATCTGCTCGTCAAGGGATTCCGGCCGTCGCCTATTACCGCTGGGATGATCGACCCTCGACCCGCCAGCCCGAGCCCCGCCGGCTAAGCGCGGCTTTGCCGGCTCGGCACGGGTCAACCCGCGTGCGTGTTCGGGAGAATCCCCGGAGCCCTAGTCGCCGATCAGCTGCTTGAAGGCGGGTTCGTCGCGAATCGGATCCAGGTCGGAGTCATCCTTTGCGGAGTCGCGAAACTCCTCCGACAGCTCGATGGCCTTACGGAGGTGATCGAGCGCCGCACTCGTCCGGCCGCAGCGACTCTCGCAGCAGGCGAGGTTGAAGAACAACATGGGGTACTGCGGAGCGGCCGTGACCGCGGCGGCCAGGCGGTCGGCGACCTCCGCGTACTCGCCCGCCTCATAGAGGGGTACGACCGGAGCCCACAGCTCCCAGCCGCGCGCCTCGTACGCCTTTCCCGGCGTAGCTTCCAGCGCGATGATGGTCGTCCCCGCCTGCGTGGCGGAGGCTGTTCGCTTGGTACGGGGAGGGGCGAACACCAGAGTTCCGGCCGGCGCGTCGACCCGGTCGCCGTCGAGCTCGAACACCGCGTGGCCGCGCAGTACGAGAAAGAGCTCCTGGTCAGCGGTGGGGTCGTCCTCGTCGTGCTCGTTGATGACGACGTCGCCCGCGGCGTGGGCCGTCCACGCGGTCACTCCGAACGCCGTGATGCCGAGGTGGTGTCGGATCGGCCGGTAGTGAGCTCCCGCGTCCGCGAACTCCTCGATCTCGTCCAGCTGCGCAACCGCGTATCGAGCCACCGGCCCACCCATCGTCGCCGTTCGCCGAGTGTGTACCTCGGTCCCGAGCCGACTGTACGGCGCTTGCCTGCTCTCCACTGCCGTGCGGCATCGAGCGAGACCGACCGGCTGGGAAAGAGTGCCAAAAAGATCAACAGCCCAGCTCAGAAACCAACTCTGACCTGGGCTGCTACTCCTGGAGCGGGTGACGAGAATCGAACTCGCACTGTCAGCTTGGGAAGCTGATGTTCTGCCATTGAACTACACCCGCGGGCGCCGACCACTGTACCGGATCAGTGCCCGCGGTGACGGTGACGGTCGTGCGTGCCGTCGTCGCTGCGGCGGGTGGCCTGCGGCTCGCGCTTCGGCAGCTTCGAGCCCGGTTGCCGGTCCGGTGACCGCCGGCGACGGGGGGAGCCGGTCGGCGACGGTTGCGGCTCGCCGTCCGGGTCGTCGGGTGCGTCCGGAGCACCGCTCTGGTCCCGCCACACCATGTACGTCGGTGGCCAACTTCCCTGGTGCGGGTACATCGCGAGCATCGCCACCTCGACGGTGAACTCGTACAGCCGCCAGTCCATCTGTGGTGCCGCGTGGTGGGACGAAGCCACCTGGTCACGCTCCAACGTGTCCTCGACGGGAACGACGCGACCGGTCAGGTACGCCTCGTCATCGGAGTTGTCCGGCGGGAAGGAGTGCAGTGCGTAGCGGGCGTCCCGGTCGAGGTCGCGGCGCTTCGGCGAGTCCACGACAAAGCAGTAGAGCCCCTCGGTCGTGATGACCGGGCTGACCGGGTGAACCCGTGGCCCGCCGTCGCCGCGGACCGTGGCCAGGTAACCGAGGCCGGGGCCGAACTGATACATCAGCCGGCGGATGGCAGCCGCCAGGTCGGGGGCCGCCGCCGCGAACTGTTGCCACGTCGCCATCGCCCAACTCTATCGAACATATGTTCGAACAGCTAGCCACTTCGGCCGCTCAGCGACCCGGCACGGGAGCCCCGGCGGACCGGCCGGCGGCGCGTCCCGGCCGGTACCAGCCGCCTCGGGTAGCCTCCCCCTGTGCTGCTCTCCGACCGTGACCTCGTCGCGGAGCTGAAGGCCGGCCGGCTGCAGGTGGAGCCGTTCGATCCGGACCTCGTCCAGCCGTCGAGCGTCGACGTGCGGTTGGACCGGTGGTTCCGGGTCTTCAACAACACGAAGTACACCCACATCGATCCGGCCGAGCAGCAGGACGAGCTGACCAGCCTGGTCGAGGTGCCGGACGGCGAACGGTTCGTGCTGCACCCCGGTGAGTTCGTGCTGGCCTCGACGCTCGAGGTGGTGACCCTGCCGGACACCCTGGCCGGCCGGCTCGAGGGCAAGTCGAGCCTGGGTCGGCTCGGCCTGCTCACGCACTCCACCGCGGGCTTCATCGACCCCGGCTTCTCCGGCCACGTCACGCTCGAGCTGTCCAACGTCGCGAACCTGCCGATCATCCTGTGGCCCGGCATGAAGATCGGCCAGCTGTGCCTGTTCCGGCTGTCCTCGCCGTCCGAGCACCCGTACGGATCCGCCGTCTACGGCTCCCGCTACCAGGGGCAACGCGGTCCGACGCCGAGCCGGTCGTACCGCAACTGGCGGGTCTGGCCGACCGGCTGACCGTCCGGTAGGTCGCCGCCGGGACGCGCTCCGCGGCTGAAGGAAATTCCCAGGGTCCACAGGTGCCGCGACAGGCATTGACGAATGCGGGAGCGCCAGCCAAGGTGAGCGGCGTGCTGCCCGAGTGCGCTCGGAGCAGCGCCCGGCCGCCATGGTGGACGTGGTCCGGCCGGGCCGTGCCTGGGAGGAGTCGTCCATGCCATTGACCTCACGGCTGGCCGCCGCGACCGCCATCGGTGCGGTCGGAGCGGTGGTCCTGTCATTAGGTCCGGCCAATGCCGGTCCGGTGGCAGACCCGGCCGGCGCCGGCGCTTCGGCGGCGTCGTCGCGCCAGCAGGCCTTCGCCCGCGCCGCCAAGGATTTCGGGGTACCGGAGAGTGTGCTGCTCGCGGTGTCCTATAACGAGTCGCGCTGGGAGGCGCACCGCGGCGCGCCGAGCACGTCGGGTGGCTACGGCCTGATGCACCTGACTGACGTACCGGCGAGTTCCCTGCGGCAGGCCAAGGGCGACGGTGCCGGTCCGGTGTCCGACGCGCCCAGCCTGCACACCCTCCGCGCCGCGGCGCAGCTGACCGGCGCGAGCACCACCGCGCTCAAGACCGACCCCGGCGCGAACGTCCGTGGTGGCGCGGCTCTGCTCGCCAGCTACGCGGACGCGCTCGGGGGTGCGAGTGCGACCGACCCGTCCGGGTGGTACGCGGCGGTCGCCAAGTACTCCGGCTCGGGCACTGACGCCGGTGCCCGCGCGTTCGCCGACAACGTGTACGCGACGATCCGCGCCGGTGCGGCCCAGACCACTACCGACGGCCAGACGGTGCGGCTCGCCGCGCAGCCGGCGGTACGCCCGGCCACCACGGCTCTGACCGCGCTCAAGCTGGCGCACCCGGCCGCTGACCCGCAGATCGAGTGCCCGTCCGGCCTCGACTGCGACTTCGTGCCCGCGGCGTACGAGCAGAACAGCGCCGACCCCGGTGACTACGGCAACTACGACTTCGCCGACCGGCCGCGTGACATGAAGATCAACTACATCGTCATGCACGACACCGAGGAGTCGTACGAGGGCACGCTCGGGATCTTCACCAACCCGCTGTCGTACGTGAGCGCCCACTACGTCGTACGGTCCGGCGACGGGCACGTCACGCAGATGGTGCCCACGAAGAACGTCGCGTGGCAGGCCGGCAACTGGTACATCAACATGCACAGCGTCGGCATCGAGCAGGAGGGCTTCGCGATCTCGGGTGCCGACTGGTACACCGAGTCGCTGTACCACTCGTCCGCGCGCCTGGTGCGCTACCTGGCCGCGAAGTACCACGTGCCGCTGGACCGGCAGCACATCATCGGCCACGACAACGTGCCCGGCACGCTGCCGACCACGGTCGCCGGCATGCACTGGGACCCGGGTCCGTTCTGGGACTGGGGCCACTTCATGACCCTGCTCGGCCGGCCGATCTTCCAGACCGCGACCTCGCATAGCAACGTGGTGACGATCCGGCCCCGGTTCGACACGAACCTCCAGCACGTCACCGACTGCGAGCAGAGCACGGAGGTGCCGGACCAGGGCACCAGCTTCGTGTACCTGCACACCGCGGCCAGTGACGACGCTCCGCTGGTCTCCGACCCGGCTCTGCACCCCGATGGCACACCCGGTACGACCTGCGGAAACGACTGGGGTGACAAGGCCAGCGCGGGTCAGCAGTTCGTGGTGGCCGGCCGTCAGGGCGACTGGACCGCGATCTGGTGGGGCGGGACGAAGGCCTGGTTCCACAACCCGGCCAATGCCCGCACCGCGGTACCGGCGTTCGCCAAGCTGATCAAGCCCAAGTCCGGGCTCAGCTCGATTCCAGTCTACGGCCGGGCCTACCCCGAGGAAGCCGCCTACGCCGGCACGCCGATCCCGTACCAGACGGTGACCCCGTTGCAGTACACGATCGCCGCTGGTCAGGCGTATGTGACGGGTGGCTCGGCGGTGGCCGACTACTACTACTCGAAGACGATCGACGACAGCAACCCGATGGACGACACGGTGGTCATCGGACACGACCGGTACCTGGTGATCCAGTTGGGTCACCGGATCGCGTTCGTCCGGGCGGCCGACGTGGACGTGGTCTGGTCCCACTTCTAGCAACTCTCGTCTGGCGGGCGGTTCGGTCCCACCGCTCCCCTTCCGCCGGGCGACCGCCGTGGTGCTGATTCCGCATCGGTGACCACGGACCGCAGCGGGCCGGGCATGGCGTACGCCGTGCCCGGCCCGCTCGCTGTGTGCGCGGGGCGGCGGCCACGGACATCAACGCCGCCCTGGAGCCCGAGATCGGCGGCGGGGCGGCAGACGCGCGCCGTGGTGTCCGATTGAGGTGCCGCAATCGGCACAGGTCCGGGCCAGGTATGTCAATCGTCCCTGGTCAGGCAGGCGGCAACAACGTTGCGGTTGGTGGTCGCTGACGGATATCCGACGGCTCTCTTGGATCTTCAGGGTTACCTTCGCTAACAGGACGCGCGACCGCGTCGCCCCCCATCCCCGCCGGTCGCGCCGCGCCGAGGGGGTGCGCTGTGGGCATGCGGGGGGCGAACGGGCGAAGCCTGGTTGCGCTGCTGGTCGGCGTGACCCTGAGTGTGTTCGTACTCCTCGGCAGCGTGCTCGGCGCCGCGATGGCACAAGCCGCGACCCGACCGGGCGAAAGAGCACTGGTCTGTCCCGGCACGACCGTGGTGGCCGACTTCGTGCCGCGAGCGGCCGCCCCGACCCTGGCACCCTCCTGCGAACCATCGGCCGAGGCTTCCACCACCACCTCGGCGCTGCCGTCGACCCGTACGCCGCGAGTCCCGCCGC
This sequence comes from uncultured Actinomycetota bacterium, assembly GCA_963742715.1. Taxonomy (GTDB): domain Bacteria; phylum Actinomycetota; class Actinomycetes; order Mycobacteriales; family Micromonosporaceae; genus CAVUMR01. The sequence continues at coordinate 1,630,437 of CAVUMR010000001.1, forward strand.
GCCGCCCTCCGGGTGGGGGCGCGGCCCCGCCGGCGTCGAACGGTGCGGACAACGCGGTACAGCCCGGGCAGCTCCGGCCGGGCAACCAGCGGCGTGCGGTCGGCGGCCCGGCGACCGCTGACAACCGGGCCGACGGCGCTCAAGCGGCATCGTCCGCGAACGAGCCGAGCCGACAACCGGCCGCCGAGACGCTCGCGTCGAACCGGTCCGCGCTGGGGCTCGCGGAGAACGACCTGGCCAGGCGACTGGTGTACATCGGAGCGATTCTGGGGCTCATCGCCTTCGGCGGTCTGGTGCTCTACGGCCAGTGGCTGCGCGCCGACTGACGCCGGGCGTCGACCGCCATCGCGGTCCGCCGGTGCGCCGACCGACGCCGCGGCGCTGACGGCCGCGGCGAGCGGTGAGCCCCGCACCGCGGCGGGCGATCAGCCCCGCGCCGCCGGGATCAGCGGGCCGAGCTCGCGACCGTGGGCGTACTACCGCCCACCACCGCCGACAGGACGTCGTCGAGCGTGACGACACCGAGCGGCTGGCGCCCTTCGGTCACCAGCACGATGTGCGCCCGGGCCCGCCGCATGTACAGCAGCAGCTCGGCCAGGGTTCGCTCCGGCGGTACCGCCTGGATCGGCCGGACCAGCGTCTGCGGCAGCGGGTCGCGGCGGGCCTGGCCGGACAGCCCGAGTACGTCCTTGACGTGCACAAATCCCAGTACCCGGCGACTGGCCCGGGCCACCACCGGGAACCGGGAATGCCGGGTACGGGTGGCCAGCACCTCCAGCGACGCCGGCGAGATGTCGTCGGAGACCGTGTACACCGACGGCCACGGGCGCAGGATCTCCCGCGCGGTGCGCTGGGTGAGCGTGAGCGCCCCGGTGATCCGGGCGTGCTCCTCCGGATCGAGCAGCCCCTCGGTACGTGACTCGGCCACCAGCCCGGCCAGTTCCTCGGCGGTGTACACCGTCTTCAGGCTCTCCTGAGCCTCGATCTTGAACAGCCGCAGTACCGAGCGGGACGCCCACCGCATCCCGGCGAGCAGCGGGCGGGTGACCGTACAGAAGGCGAGCATCGGCGGGCCGAGCCACAGCACCGCCCGCTCCGGTCCGGCGAGTGTCAGGTTCTTCGGCACCATCTCGCCGACGACGGTGTGCAGGAAGGTCACCACGATCAGGGCCAGTACGAACGCGATCGGGTGGCGCAGGTGGTCGGACAGCCCGAACCACTCGAACGGATGGTCCAGCAGGCGCGCGAAGGCCGGCTCGGCGGCCGCGCCCAGACCCAGGGAGCACACGGTCACGCCGAGCTGCGCTCCGGCGATCATCAGCGGGATCTGGTTCATCGCCGACAGCGCCCACCGGGCCCGGCGGTACCGGTCGGCGAGCGGTTCGACCGCGGTCCGGCGACTGGCGATCAGCGCGAACTCGGCGGCCACGAAGAACGCGTTGCTGACCAGCAGCAACACCGTGGCGAGCAGGGCACCGACGCTCATGACCGGTCACCGTTCCCGGTGCCGTCGCCGGAGTCGGCCGGTACCTGCCCGCTCGGCGGGTGCCAGTCGGCCGGCAGGTGGATCCGCACCTGTTCGATCCGGTGCCGCTCCACCGACGTGACGGTGAACTCCCACCCCTCGTACCGGACGACCTCGCCCTCGACCGGGATGTGCCCGAGCTGCGCCAGGATGAAGCCGGCAAGCGTCTCGTACGGCCCGTCCGGCAGCCGGAAACCGCTCTGCTCGGCCAGCTCGTCCTCGCGGAGTACCCCCGGCACCACGGTGTCGGTGTCGCCGCCGGCCAGCGGCAGTTCGGCCTCGTCCAGCGGTACCGTCCGGTCGATCCCATCGGCCAGGTCGTGCTCGTCGACGATCTCCCCGACCAGCTCCTCGACCAGGTCCTCCGCCGTGACCACGCCGTCGGTACCGCCGTACTCGTCCACCACGACCACCAGGTCGGTACTGGACTCGCGCATCACCGCGAGCACCCGGTCGAGGTCCAGGCTCTCCGGTACGAACACCGGCTCGCGCGCGACGCGCAGCAGCTGGGTACTGGCCCGCCGGGCCGGTGGTACCGCCAGCGCGTCGTTGACGGTCGCCACTCCGACGACCTGGTCGAGGGTGCTCTCGTACACCGGAAATCGACTGAAGCCGGTGGTACGGACCGCGTCGAGCAGGTCGGCGACGGTCGCGTCGGCGGCCAGTGCCTCGACGTCCACCCGCGGGGTCATCGCCTCGGCCGCGCGCTTCTCGCCGAACCGGATGGTGCGCTGGAGCAGCACCGCGGTCTCCCGGGGCAGCGCGCCGGCGCGCGCCGAGATCGCCGCGAGCAGGCCGAGCTCCTCCGGCGAGCGGGCGCTGGCCAACTCCTCCTGCGGCTCCACGCCGAGCCGGCGGACCACCAGGTTCGCGCTGCCGTTCAGGAAACGGATCAGCCAGGCGAACGTGGCGGAGAATCCGCGCTGGATCGGGGCGGTCACCCGTACCGCGCGCATCGGCGTGGCCAGCGTCGCGTTCTTCGGGATCAGCTCGCCGAACAGCATCGAGATCAGCGTCGCGATCACCAGCGCGAGCCCGACCGCGATGTTGTCGCCGGCCGGTTCGCTGACCAGCGGCAGCCGCTCCACCAGCGGGTGTACGAAGCCGGCGAACGCCGGCTCGGCCAGATAGCCGGCGAGCAGGGCGCTCAGCGTGATGCCGAGCTGGGCTCCGGAGAGCTGGAACGAGAGGGTACGCAGTGCCCGGAGCACGGTACGGGCCTGCCGGTCACCGGCCGCGGCCTGCTGCTCGATGAGTGCCCTGTCGGCGGTGACCAGCGCGTACTCGGCCACCACGAAGAACGCATTCGCCGCTGTGAGCAGTACGAACGCGGCTAGCGGCAACAGCTCCGCCAGTCCTGAACCGTTGATGGCCTCATCACCCCGCACGCGACCGACACCCCTGGTGGACGGTCTGCACCATTGAACGCCACGCCGGCCGGATGGATCACACCTGACCCGCCGGACTCAGCCGTCGGACTCCACCCGGATCTTCGCGACCTCGCGTACCGAGGTGCCGGTGACCTGGTACATGCGCAGGTTGAACTCGCCGAACTCCAGCGGCAGGTCGAACTTGCCGGCCACCCGGCACCCGTTGAGCTGGAACTGCGTACGTACCACCTGCGCCTTGCCGTTGGCGTTGGGCTCCGGCTCGACTATCCGGACCTGCCCGTCCGGGGTCAGCGCGACGCTCTTGGCCGCGATCGTCACCACGTACTGCCCACGGGGACCGGTCGCCACCCAGTGGATCGGGAAGCCGGTACGCGCGTGGTTCGGCTGTACGGCCAGCGCGCTCTTCTCGCAGTTCGGCGGTGGCGGCCAGTCCGGCTGGCTGCGGGCGTACACGAACGCGCCGACCAGCAGGGTGACCAGCAGGAAGATGAACACGATCTTGGGCTGGAACACCACCGGCGGCTTGTACCGCTTCCACAGCGGCGCGCCGTCCTCGTCCTGCTCCTGCTCGTCGGTCCCGTCGCGAAGGGTCCGGCCGCGAAGCGTCCAGCGGTTCCGGACCGGGGTGCCGTTGACGCGGCGTTCGGTCGGACCGAGCGCCCGGGAGGCGCCGGTGGCCTCGGCGCGGGCGTCGGATTCCGCCTCGGCGCGGGCGGCCCTTTCGCGCTGGCGGCGGGCCTCATCCATCCGTTCGTATGCCCGCTCGTTGGGGTCGTCGCTCACCGTCGCAGCCTCTCACGGAGGCACCGCGGCCCGGACACCCGGCGGACGGCGGTTGGGTCACGGTGGCCGCTCGGCGAACCGCCGCCGCGGCGACCGCACCCGCAGCCACCGCGCGGGCCGCGAACCCGGAGCGGCGCTTACCTCGTGGCCGGCTTGACCGACCGGAGCAGCACGGTCGCGACGTCGACCACCTCGACGTCCTCGCCCGCCTCTCCGGCCGACTTCTTCCCGGTCACCCCGTCGCCGAGCATGGTCAGGCAGAACGGGCAGGACACCGCGACGGTCTTCGCGCCGGTGGCGAGCGCTTCCTCGACCCGCTCGACGTTGACCCGCTTGCCGATCCGCTCCTCCATCCACATCCGGGCGCCGCCCGCGCCGCAGCAGAACGAGCGCTCGGCGAACCGCGGCATCTCGGTGACGCCGATCGGGCTGACCACCCCGCCGCCGGGGCGGTCGCCGGCGCCCTCCGGGGTGGCGCTGACCGGGCCGGGACCGCAACCGGCCGCCGCCCCGAGCACTTCCCGCGGCGGGCTGAACACCCGGTTGTGCCGGCCGAGGTAACAGGCGTCGTGGTACGTCAACCCACCCTCGACCGGCTGTACCGGCGTGAGCCGCTTGTCCGCGACGAGCTGCGCGAGCAGTTGGGTGTGGTGGATGACCTGGTAGTGGCCGCCGAGCTGGCCGTACTCGTTGCGCAGGGTGTTGAAGCAGTGCGGACAGGTGGCGATGATCTTGCGCTGGTCGACCGGCCGCGACTCCAGCGCGGAGTTCAGCGTCTCCACGTTGGTACGCGCGAGCATCTGGAACAGGAACTCGTTGCCGATGCGGCGGGCCGGGTCACCGGTACACGTCTCGCCCTCGCCGAGAATCGCGAAGCTGACACCCGCCTCGTTGAGCAGGGTGGCGACGGCGCGGGTGGTCTTCTTGGCGGCGTCGTCGAACGCGCCGGCGCAGCCGACCCAGAACAGGTACTCGAACTGGTCGTCGTCGCCGGTGATCCGCGGTACCTCGAAGTCCAGGCCCTTGGTCCAGTCCTCCCGGGTGTTCTGCGGGGCGCCCCACGGGTTGCCGCGGTTCTCCAGGTTGCGCAGCATCACGCCGGCCTCGCTGGGGAAGCTCGACTCGATCAGCACCTGGTAGCGCCGCATGTCGACGATGTGGTCGACGTGCTCGATGTCCACCGGGCACTGCTCGACGCAGGCGCCGCAGGTGGTGCAGGACCACAGCACGTCCGGGTCGATGACCCCGCCCTCTTCGGCGGTACCGACGAGCGGCCGGCTGGCCTGGTCCGGCCCGGAGCCGGTGATGCGGGGAAACCCGGACTCGGGTACGCCGTGCCCGCGCTCGGCCGGATCCACGGCGGGGGTCGCGGCATCGCTCGGCAGTTCCTTCTCGCCGAGCAGGTACGGCGCCTTCGCGAACAGGTGGTCGCGCAGGTCCATGATCATCAACTTCGGGGACAGCGGCTTGCCGGTGTTCCACGCCGGGCACTGCGACTGGCAGCGGCCGCACTCGGTACAGGTGGCGAAGTCGAGCATCCCCTTCCAGGTGAAGTCCTCGATCTTGCTGCGGCCGAACGTGTCGTCCTCGCCCGGATCCTCGAAGTCCACCGGCTTGCCGTCGGACTCCATCGGCAGCAGGGCGCCGAGCCCGCGCGGCAGCCGCTTGGTCGTGACGTTCACCGGGGCGAGCCCGATGTGCAGGTGCTTGGAGTACACGACGAGCACCAGGAAACCGAGGATCACGGCCAGTTGCCCGAGTACGAACACCGTCTCGACGATCTCGTTCAGGTCCGTACCCAGGGGTGCGAGCGCCTTGCTGACCAGCCACGACGCGAACGTCCAGCGGCTGTCGCCGAACGGGAACACTCCGGTGTTGACCTGCGCCCCGCGGTACAGCAGGAGCGTGACGATCACCAGCGTGATCATGCCGAGGATGCCCCAGGCCGGGCCGGTGTGCGAGCCGTAGAACCGGGACGAGCGCTCCAGTCGGGCCGGCGCCTGGCGGATCCGGATGACGGTGAACGTGACCAGCGCGACCAGTACCGCGGTCGCGAAGAAGTCCTCGGCGAAGCCGAGCACCTGCCAGCGGCCGATCAGCGGGATGTGGAAGTCCTTGTCGAACAGCGCGCCGTACGCCTCGACGATCGTGGCGAACAGCACCACGAAGCCCCAGAAGGTGAACGCGTGCGCGAGCCCGGGTACCGACCAGCGCAGCAGCCGCCGCTGGCCGAACACCTCGACGAGGTGGGTACGGAGCCGGCTCGACCAGCCGTCCAGCCGCCCGTGCGCGGGCTGGCCGGAGCTGATCAGCCGGTACAGCCACCACACCCGCCGGCCGGCCACGGCGAACGCCGCAACCGTCATCAGCAGCCCGATGACCAGACGCACCGTCACGGCGTCCTCCCGTCCCCGCGCCGCGCCGGCGGTCCAGGTGGGCCACGGCGTCGGCGCCTCGATCCCGGCGCCTCATCCGCGCGTCGAGTTCCGACCCTCGTCCGGGTCGAGCCCGCGCGCCAAATCTTCGATTACTGGCGGGTAACCTACCGGCCGCTTTCGTATTCTGCCCGGCCGGTGAGTCATCTTCCGCCCGGCCGGTGGGCCATCGCACGCTACCGGCCGGCCGGCCGCGGTGGGGAGGCCGGCAGGGAGTGCGTGCTGCTACTTAGTGTGATCGGACGAGGATTCTCCGTGACCGACCGGACTCCGCGGCGTTAGTCCAGGTATAGCCGGGTGGGGAAGCGCTCAACGGACCGCCGGTCGGTCGGCAGTGGAGGCAGAGTCGATGGACAGCCCGTACACGCCTGACGTACCGCCCCCGCACCGTCCGCCGGCAGGGATCAGAGAGATCACCGCCTGGTCGCTCGCGGTCGACATGTGGTTCCGGCACCAGCCGGACTCGCTCATGCGTACCGACTGCGTGCACTGCAAGCTGTCCTGGCCGTGCGAGTCGTGGCGGGCCGCGAACAGCATCATCGGCGACGCGCTCTCCTTCGCCGGGCTGGACAGCGGCCGCCGGATCAGTGGCCGTCGGCAGGCGCCGGCATCCGTCAGCCAGACCGCCGCCGACAGTCGCGCCGGCGATGACCGGGCCGCCGCCGGGGACCTTCCGGCTTATGAGGCGGTACGCGCGTCCGCGCCGCTGGCCATGCCGGCGGTACCGCCGGTGCTGACTCCGACCGGACAGCTCCGGGGCCAGCCGGTGGCCGGTCCGGTCGGTACCGGTCCACCCGCGGGACGGGGCCGGCACAGCCCCGGGTCCGGTCGGGAGCTGCCCACCCAGGAGCTGGTCCTGGTACACCGGAATCTCGCCGAAGGCGCCTGACCCATACCCGCCGCCGGTGTGCCTCGGCGATCCTGGTCCGGGCCGCGCCCGCGGCTCTACGTCACGACTTCGGTCCGCGGTACACGGAATCGGCGGTTTGTCGCTAGCCTCCGTTCCGCGCGGTGAACCGGTCACGCTGGTGTGACCGCGAGCCGCCCGGCAGGCTCCGCCTCGCCGCCCCTCCATCACACCGCTACGCGCCGGACCACCGGCGGGATAACCGGGTGCCCGGAACTTCCGGCTACCGGGCGGGAATGGGTGGGCTGCTCAGGTGTTGTACTGGACGGCACTAGAGTTGCGTGTGATCGACTCAACTTCCACTTGACACTGCGTGGTTGCTCGACAAAATATTGAGTCGCACTCACTCAACTTGAACCAACCCCAGCTTTGAACTCGACGTACCTGCTCTCTGGAGGCTTACGAAATGGCACGTGCGGTCGGCATCGACCTCGGGACGACCAACTCTGTGGTCAGCGTCCTCGAGGGCGGCGAGCCCACGGTGATCGCGAACGCGGAGGGCGCGCGTACCACTCCGTCGATCGTCGCGTTCGCCAAGAACAGCGAGGTTCTCGTAGGAGAGGTCGCCAAGCGCCAGTCGATCACCAACCCGGACCGGACCACCCGCTCGGTGAAGCGGCACATGGGTACGGACTGGTCCGTCGACATCGACGGCAAGAAGTACACCGCGCAGGAGATGAGCGCGCGGATCCTGATGAAGCTCAAGCGGGACGCCGAGGCGTACCTCGGTGAGCAGATCACCGACGCGGTGGTCACCGTCCCGGCCTACTTCAACGACGCGCAGCGCACCGCCACCAAGGAGGCTGGCGAGATCGCCGGCTTCAACGTGCTGCGCATCATCAACGAGCCCACCGCGGCCGCGCTCGCGTACGGTCTGGACAAGGGCGACCAGGAGCAGACCGTACTGGTCTTCGACCTCGGCGGCGGCACCTTCGACGTGTCCCTGTTGGAGATCGGCGAGGGCGTCATCCAGGTCATGGCGACCAGCGGCGACAACCACCTCGGTGGCGACGACTGGGACCAGCGCGTGATCGACCACCTGGTCAAGACGTTCAACGGGCAGTACGGCATCGATCTCGCCCAGGACAAGATGGCCATGCAGCGGCTCAAGGAAGCCGCCGAGAAGGCCAAGATCGAGCTGTCCGCCACCACCCAGACCACGATCAACCTGCCGTACATCACCGCGGGTCCGGACGGTCCGCTGCACCTGGACGTGAACCTGACCCGCGCCGAGTTCGAGCGGATGACCCAGGACCTGCTCAACCGGTGCAAGGGCCCGTTCGAGCAGGCGATCAAGGACGCCGGCGTGAACGTCAGCGTCATCGACCATGTGATCATGGTCGGCGGCTCGACCCGGATGCCCGCGGTCAGCGAGGTCGTCCGCGAGATGACCGGCAAGGACCCGCACAAGGGTGTCAACCCGGACGAGGTCGTGGCGGTCGGCGCGGCACTGCAGGCCGGTGTCCTCAAGGGCGAGGTCAAGGACGTACTGCTGGTCGACGTGACCCCGCTGTCGCTGGGCATCGAGACCAAGGGCGGTGTGTTCACCAAGCTCATCGAGCGCAACACCAAGATCCCGGTGAAGCGGTCGGAGATCTTCACGACCGCCGACGACAACCAGCCTTCGGTGCTGATCCTGGTGTACCAGGGTGAGCGCGAGATCGCGGCGTACAACAAGAAGCTCGGCACGTTCGAGCTGTCCGGCCTGCCGCCGGCGCCGCGCGGGGTACCGCAGATCGAGGTCACCTTCGACATCGACGAGAACGGCATCGTGAACGTGTCCGCCAAGGACATGGGTACCGGCAAGGCGCAGTCGATGACGATCACCGGCGGTTCCTCGCTGGCGAAGGACGACATCGAGCGGATGATGCGCGAGGCCCAGGAGCACGCCGACGACGACAAGCGGCGGCGTGAGGAGGCGGAGACCCGCAACCTGGCCGAGAGCCTGCAGTACCAGACCGAGAAGTTCCTCGCCGAGCACGGCGACAAGGTGCCGGACGACAAGAAGGTCGAGCTCAACGACGCCCTCGGTGAGTTGCGCTCGGCGCTCGGCGGACAGGACCTGGAGACCATCCGTACCGCCCAGGAGAAGCTCGCCAAGCTGTCCCAGGATGCCGGCGCGGCCATGTACGCGCAGGCCCAGGCGGCTGGCGAGGGTGCTCCCGGTGGCGGCCCGACCGACCCGATGGCCGGCGCGGCCGCGGGTGGCCCGGGGGCGTCCGCCGGTACGGCCGGCAGCGCCGGTGGCGAGGACGTCGTGGACGCCGAGATTGTTGACGAGGACGACAAGAAGTGACCGAAGAGCGCGAAACCAAGGACGGCACGCGTGGGGAGGCCCCGGATTCCGGGGCCCCCGGCCCAGGCGCGCAGTCAGGTGGCGCGCCCGGGTCGGAACCGTTGGTAGTACGGGACAAGCGCCGGATCGATCCGACCGGTGACAAGCCCAGCACCGCCGCCGGGTCAGCCGGTACCGGCGACGCGGCCGGTGCGAACCAGCCGGCCGGCGCGGGTTCCGCGCCGGCGGCTGGCGGGGCCGACGCGTCGTCGAAGACCGACGGCGCCGGGACCACGGGCGCGGGGTCGACCGGCGATGCCGCGAAACCCGACGGTGGGTCCGACCCGGCGGTGACGGTGGAGTCGGTACGCGCCGAGCTGGAGGAGCGCACCACCGACCTCAAGCGGGTGGTCGCGGAGTACGCGAACTACCGGCGCCGGGTCGAGCGGGACCGGTCGGTGGCCGCGGAAATGGCGACCAAGACCGTGCTCAGCGCGCTGCTGCCGGTGCTGGACGACGTCGACCGGGCGCGTGAGCACGGTGACCTGGTCGGTCCGTTCGGTGCGGTCGCGGACCAGTTGATAGCGGGCCTGAGCAAGTTCGGCCTGACCGCGTTCGGCGAGCAGGGCGACCCGTTCGACCCGATGCGGCACGAGGCGGTCGCGCATTCGCTGTCCGCCGACGTGACCGAGCCGACCTGCGTCGCCGTCATGCGGCGCGGGTACCTGGTCGGGGAGAAGCTGCTCCGGCCGGCGATGGTGGCGGTCGCGGATCCGGACCCGGATGCCGAGCCGACGGGCACGTCCGACGGTGGTGCTGAGCCTGACGGCGAGGCGGCCAAGCCGGGCAGTGACCAGGCGGCCGGTGCCGGTACCAGCTCGGATGCGGCCGGCTCGTCGACGGGCGGCAAGGGCCAGACGGCGGCCAACGCAAAGAAGGCCAGCGGGCAGGAGAGCGACGCGACCTCGGAGGGATCCGCCGAGGCTCGACCGGCCGCGGACGGTACCGAGATAGACCAGTCGGGGTCCGACCGGCCACGTCCACGCCCGTCGCCACGACCCCGGCCGGACGCGGGCCGCTCGAACGGCGACGACAACTGACACGTACAGGCGCGGAGGGAGGTGTCCGGTGAGCACCAAGGACTGGCTGGAGAAGGACTTCTACCGCATGCTCGGGGTGTCCAAGGATGCCTCCGCCAGCGAGATCAAGAAGGCGTTCCGCAAGCATGCCCGGGAGTCGCATCCCGACCGCAACCCCGGTAACGACGGGGCCCGGGAGAAGTTCAAAGAGGTGTCCGAGGCGTACTCGGTCCTTTCCGACGCGCGCAAGCGCAAGGAGTACGACGAGGCCCGCGCGCTGTTCGGCAGCGGGGCGTTCCGTCGCGGCGCGCGAATGGGCGGTACCGGCGGGATGCCCTTCGACCTGTCCGACCTGCTCAACCGGCAGGGTGGCACCACCACGACCACCGGTGGTGGGAGCGGTGGCCTGGGCGACCTGTTCGGGTCGTTCTTCGGCGGCGGGGGCTCCCGGCGTACGACCACGAACCGCGGTCGCGACGTCGAGGCCGAGGTGAAGCTGTCGTTCGAGGACGCGGTACGAGGCTCCACCGTGTCGCTCACGCTCCGGTCTCCCGGGGTGTGCGACACCTGCCACGGGACCGGCGCCAAGCCCGGCAGCGCCCCGCGCATCTGCCAGGTGTGCGGCGGCAACGGTTTGGTGACCGCGAACCAGGGCGCGTTCAGCTTCAGCGAGCCGTGCCGGGAGTGCCAGGGCGTCGGCTCGATCGTGGACGAGAAGTGCCCCGAGTGCCGCGGCTCCGGCGGCGTGACCAAGAGCCGGCGACTCAGCGTGCGCATCCCCCCTGGCGTGGAGAACGGCCAGCGGATCCGGATCAAGGGCAAGGGTGAACCGGGCGCGCCCGGTGCACTCCCCGGTGACCTGTACGTACTGGCTCACGTCGGGTCTGATGACCTGTTCGGCCGCAAGGGCCGCGACCTCACGTTGACGGTGCCGGTCACGTTCCCGGAGGCCGCGCTCGGCGTCGACCTGCGGGTACCGACCTTCGACGGTGCGGTGACGGTACGGGTTCCACCGGGTACTCCGAGTGGACGTACCTTCCGGGTGCGCGGAAAGGGCGTGTCCGCCAAGTCGGGCGTGTCCGGCGATCTGCTCGTGACCGTGGAAGTGTTGGTACCAAAGGATCTCCCCGAAGAAGCGCGAAAGGCGCTGGCCGAATTCACCGCCGCGACCGATCCCGCTCCGCGGGAGCGGCTGGACAATGAGGCGAAGCGCCGGGGGTGGAGTTGATGTACGAACCGTTCGGGCACCTTGAAGCGGCTTCGGACGCGAAGGTGATCGTCATCTCGGTCGCCGCCCGGATGGCTGGCATGCACCCGCAGACGCTCCGGCAGTACGACCGGCTCGGACTGGTACAGCCCGGCCGGGCGTCCGGTGGTGGCCGCCGGTACAGCGCTCGCGACGTCGCGCTGCTCCGCGAGATCCAGCGGTTGTCCCAGGAAGAGGGCGTCAACCTCGCCGGGATCAAGCGGATCATCGAGCTCGAGCAGACCGTGACCGCGCTGCAGTCGCACCTGGCCGACGTCGAGGCGCAACTGGACGCGGCCCGGCAACGGCTGGCCGAGCTGGAAGCGATGGCGTCCGGCTTCTCCCGGGAACCGCGCCGGGACCTGGTGCCGGTACGCGAGTCCGCGCTGGTGGTCTGGCGGCCGCGCAACCAGGGTCCCGACCGCCGGCAATAGGTCCGCAATACGTTCGGATCGGCCGTCGACGCCGGGACCGCCCACCCCGGGCGGGGCCGTCCGCAATGGGCGGGATCGCCGTCGAAGGAACCGCCGACGTGGTCCCGCGGCAGCGAACCAGCTCGGGATCGGCGGGTTAGCCGGCGCCTGGTGGGTACCCGTCAGGTGACTGGCAACGCCGGACCTGGGTCCGGCCGGACGGAGGCACCGAATGGGGATCACGGACAGGTTCAAGGACTTCACGGACAAGGCTCGCGAACTGGCGGCCGAGCACGCAGACCAGGTCGACCAAGGGGTCGAGAAGGCCGGTGACCTGGCTGACGAACGTACCGGCGGCCAGCACAGCGAGAAGATAGAGCAGGGTGTCGACAAGGCTCAGGACGCGCTGCGCAACTGGGCCGAGTAGGTTTTTCGCGGGCTGTGACTCAGCCGCGCCCGCCGCTAGCGCTCGACCCGCTGCGCCTACCGCGACGGGCGCCAGCGAGCGTGCCGGGTGCCGGGCGTACCGCTGCGGATCAGCTCGAGCCGTGGCTTCGGACCATCGGATCGGCCGGTCTGCGGCTTGCGGGAGCCGGCCTGGTACTGCACCGGCCAGTCGACCGGATAGTCCTGGTCGGCCGCGGCATGCAGTGTCCAGTGTGGATCGTAGAGGTGCGCCCGGCCGATCGCGCACAGGTCGGCGCGGCCGGCCAGCAGGATCGAGTTCACGTCGTCGTACGAGGAGATCGCTCCGACCGCGATCACGGTCACGTCCGGCACCTCGTTGCGGATCCGGTCCGCGTACGGCGTCTGGTACGACCGGCCGTAGGCGGGCCGCTCCGCCTTCAGCACCTGACCGGTCGACACGTCCACCGCGTCCACGCCGTGCGCGGCGAACGCGCGCGCGATCGCGACCGCGTCGTCCGCGTCGATTCCGCCGTCGTACCAGTCGGTCGCGGAGATGCGTACCGACATCGGCTTGTGCGCCGGCCACACCTGCCGGATCGCGTCGAACACCTCCAGCGGGTACCGCAGCCGGTTCTCCAACGAGCCGCCGTAGGAGTCCTCCCGCTGGTTGGACAGCGGCGAGATGAACGAGGACAGCAGGTACCCGTGCGCGCAGTGCAGTTCGAGCAGGTCGAAGCCGGCCTGTTCCGCCCGCCGGGCGGCGGCCACGAACTGCTCCCGGATCTCGTCCAGCTCGGCCGGCTCCAGTGCCCGCGGCGGGTGCGAACCCGGCCCGTACGGGATCGCCGACGGCCCGCACACCTCCCAGTTGCCGTCCGGCAGCGGCTCGTCGATGCCCTCCCACATCAGCCGGGTGGACCCCTTGCGGCCGGAGTGTCCTAACTGGACGCCGATCCTCGCCGGCGTGTACCGGTGTACGTAGTCGACGACGCGCTTCCAGGCCGCCTGCTGCGAGTCGGTGTACAGGCCGGTGCAGCCCGGGGTGATCCGACCCTCCGGCGACACGCACACCATCTCGGTCAGTACCAGTCCGGCACCTCCGAGCGCCCGCGCGCCGAGGTGTACGAGGTGGAAGTCGGTCGGGTCGCCGTCCACTCCGGAGTACATGTCCATCGCGGACACCACGATCCGGTTGTCCAGCTCCAGGCCGCGCAGCCGGTACGGGTGGAACATCGGCGGCCGTGGCTCGAGCTGGCCGGCCGAGAACGCGAACCAGGTGTCGAGCCGGTCGAGGAACTCCGGATCCCGCAGCCGCAGGTTGTCGTAGGTGACCCGGCGGGATCGGGTGAGGATGTTGAACGCGAACTGCAGTGGGTGCTGGTGCGCGTACTGCCCGATGTTCTCGAACCATTCGAGGCTCGCCTGGGCGGCGCGCTGGGTGGAGAGCACCACGGGACGCCGCTCAGCCTCGTACGCGATGAGGGCTTCTGGGATGTCGGCGTGCTCGGACAGGCAGGCGGCGAGCGCCAGGGCGTCCTCCATGGCCAGCTTGGTCCCCGACCCGATGGAGAAGTGCGCGGTGTGCGCGGCGTCGCCGAGCAGCACCAGGTTCCCGTGCCGCCAGGTGCCGCAGCGCACCGTGGTGAAGTTGATCCACTTCGAGTTGTTGCCGACCAGCGAGTGACCGTCGAGCAGCTCGGCGAACAGCGACGCGCACCGGTCGATCGATGCCTGGTCGCTGTGCCCCGGCGGCAGGTCCCGGGCGGCGATCGAGTCGAACCCGGCCCGCTGCCACACCGAGTCGTGCATCTCCACGATCAGCGTCGAGCCGGTCCGGTCGTACGGGTACGCGTGCACCTGCATCGCGCCGTGCTCGGTCTGCTTGATCATGAAGGTGAACGCGTCGAACACCTTGTCGGTGCCGAGCCAGATGTACCGGCAGCGGCGGATCTCGTACTCCGGCCGGAACACGTCGGCGTACTTCGCGCGGGTCGCCGAGTTCACCCCGTCGGAGGCGACCACCAGGTCGTACTCGGCGCGCAGCTCGTCGATGGACGGCGCCTCGGTGCGGTACAGCACGGTCACGCCGAGCTCCTTGCAGCGTTGCTGCAGGATCCGCAGCAGCCGCACCCGGCTCGTCGCGGCGAAACCGTGGCCGCCGGAGGTGATGACCTCGCCGCGGTAGTGCACGTCGATGTCGTCCCAGCGGGCGAACCCGGTCGCCAGCTGCTCGAAGATCCGCCGGTCAGCGGTCTCGATGCCGCCCAGGGTCTCGTCCGAGAAGACCACCCCGAAGCCGAACGTGTCGTCCGGCGCGTTCCGCTCCCAGACGATGACCTCGCGTGTCGGGTCGAGCTGTTTCGCCAGCGCGGCGAAGTACAGGCCGCCCGGCCCGCCGCCGATGATCGCGATCCGCACGGGGTCCCCCACCTCGCTATTCCGCCGCGGCGCCCGGTTCCGCACCGGGCGCGGGCTGCGCGGCTCCTGGGTTGGCGGCTCCTGGCGTGGCGGCTCCTGGGTTGGCGGCTCCTGGCGTGGCGGCTCCAGGGGTGGCCATCTCGCCGGGCGCAGGCCGCGCGGCGAGTTCGCGCAGGCGGTAGCGCTGGACCTTGCCGGTACTGGTACGCGGCAGCGCGGTCAGGAACTCGATCGCCCGCGGGCACTTGTACGGGGCGATCTCCCGCTTGCAGTGGTCGCGCAACTCGTCTGTGAGCTGTGTGGCCCGCACCGGATCGGCGACCTGATCTCCGCGCAGCACCACGTACGCCCGCACGGTCATCGTCCGCTCCGGATCGGGCGCGCCGATCACCGCGCACTCGACCACGTCCGGGTGCTTGAGCAGCGCCTGTTCCACCTCAGGACCAGCGATGTTGTACCCGGCGGAGATGATCATGTCGTCGCTGCGGGCCTGGTACCAGAAGTAGCCGTCGGCGTCGCGCAGGTACGTGTCGCCGGTGAAGTTCCAGCCGTTGCGCACGTACTGCTGCTGGCGCGGGTCGGACAGGTACCGGCAGCCGGTCGGCCCCCGTACCGCGAGGTTGCCCAGCTCGCCGTCGGGTACCGGCTTGCCGTCGTCGTCGAGCACTGCGGCCGTGTAGCCCGGCACGGCGGTACCGGTGGAGCCGGGCCGGATCGCGTTTTCGGTTGCCGAGATGAAGATGTGCAACATCTCGGTCGAGCCGATGCCGTCGATGATCTCCAGCCCGGTGACCTCGCGGAACGACTCCCAGGTGGCCTTGGGCAGCGGTTCCCCGGCCGACACGCACTGCCGCAGCTCTGGCAGCGGCCGCAGGGCCAGCTCGGGCACCATCGCCCGGTACGCGGTCGGCGCGGTGAACACCGTGGTCACCCGGTGTTCGGCCATCGCCGGCAGCAGGATGTCCGGGGTCGCCTTCTCCAGCAGCAGCGTGGCCGCACCCGCGTGCAGCGGGAAGACGAGCAGCCCGCCGAGCCCGAACGTGAAGCCGAGCGGCGGGCTGCCGACGAACAGGTCGTCCGGTCGGGGGCGGAGCACGTACCGGGAGAAGGTGTCCGCCACCGCGAGCAGATCGCGGTGGAAGTGCATGGTCGCCTTGGGGCGGCCGGTGGTACCCGAGGTGAACGCGAGCATCGCCACGTCGTCGGCTGCCGTCGGTACGTCGGTGAACTCGGTCGACTTGGTCGCCGCCCGGTTGAGCAGGTCGTCCGCCCCGCCGCCGCCCCACGCCACCATCGGCGCGATGTCGGCCGCCGCCAGGTCTTCGGCGAACCGGTGGTCGCACAGCGACATGCTGATCCCGGCGATCTCGCCGATCGTGCGCAGCTCCGACTCGCGCAGCATCGCCATCGTGGTGACCGCGACCCCGCCGGCCTTGAGCACGGCGAACCAGCACGCCGCGAGCCACGGGCTGTTCGGCGCGCGCAGCAGCACCCGGTTGCCGGTCACCAGGCCGAGGTCGTCGACCAGCACCCGGGCGACCTGGTTCGCTCGCGACTCCAGCTCGGCGTACGTCCACGTCTCGGTCGGGGACAGCAGGCAGCGCCGGTCCTTGCGCACCGCCGGCCCGTTGAGCAGCGCGGTGGCCGCGTTGAGTTGCCGGGGGTACTTGAGCTCCGGCAGCGTGAACTGCAGGTCGGGCCACTGGTCGGCGGGTGGGAGATGGTCACGGGCGAACGGGTCTTCGTACGCCGAGGGCGAGAGCTCCATGGCGACTCCTTCGTGAGGAGTGCGTGCGCCGCCTTGCGCTGGCCGGCGGCTCTTGTGGCCAGTATGCCGCGCTTGTGACGGTAGTCAATGGAACGCAAGTCTCGTTCGGCGGCGCTCTGGTCGCGGGTTCTTGGGTGGTCGCGCGACTCCCCGGGCGGCCTATCGTGTTGTGGTGACGACCGTCAGGACAGCGACCGCCGCCGCGGGCGGGCTCCGCGAGCCGCAGCCGCGCTCGCTGATCGTCACCATCTACGGGTTGTACGCGCGGGCAGCCGACGGTTTCCTGCCGGTATCCGGGCTGGTCCGGCTGCTGGCCGACCTCGGCGTGGACGAGCCGGCGGTACGGTCGGCGGTTTCCCGGCTCAAGCAACGGGGCCTCATCTCGCCGCGCCGGCTTTCCGGGACGGCCGGCTATGCGCTCTCACCGGCTGGTCGGGACGTACTGCGCGACGGAGACGAGCGAATCTTCCACCCGCGCCGCGCGACCCTCGCCGACGGCTGGTTGCTCGCGGTCTTCTCGGTACCGGAGTCCGAGCGCAGCAAGCGGCACCAGTTGCGGTCCCGGCTCGCCTGGCTCGGCTTCGGTACCACCGCGCCGGGCGTCTGGATCGCACCCGCGCACCTGTACGAGCCGACCCGGGCCGCGCTGGATCGGCTCGGGCTCGACGGGTACGTCAACCTGTTCCGCGCGGACTATCTCGCCTTCGCGGACCTGCGTACCGCGGTCACGTCCTGGTGGGACCTGGACGGGCTGCGCCGGTGGTACGACGAGTTCATCGCCTCGTACCAGCCGGTGCTGTCGTCCTGGCGTGCCGCTCCCGGGCCGGACGTGGCCGCGTTCGCCGACTGGGTACGCGCGCTCACCGCGTGGCGGCGGCTGCCGTACCTCGACCCCGGCCTGCCGGCCGAGCTGCTCCCGCCGGACTGGCCGGCGTCCCGCGCCGTCGACCTCTTCCACGCGTTGCAGGCCGCGCTGGAAGCCTCGGCCCGCCGCCACGTCACCGCGGTCCTGTCCCGCTGACCCACCCACCAAGCGCTCGCGTGGTGTGGGACTGCGGCGGCCAGGGGGGTCAGGGGATGGCGGCGACGCCTTCGAGTTCGACCAGGGCGCGCTCGTCCCACAGTTGGGAGACGCCGATGCCGGCCATGGCCGGGTACTCGCGCCCGACCAGCATCCGCCACACCGCGCCGATCTCGCGCGCGTGGGCACGGTAGTCGGTCAGGTCGGTGGCGTACACGCGCACCTGTACCAACTGATCCGGGCGTCCGCCGGCCGCGCGCAGGGCGATGAGCAGGTTGGACAGTGCCTGCTGGAACTGCTCCACCACGGTGTCGCCGACGATCTCGCCGGCGGCGTCCTGGGCGGTCTGGCCGGCGAGGAACACCAGCTTTCCGGTCGCCACCACCGCGTGCGAGAAGCCGGACGGCCGGGGCAGCTCCGGCGGGTTGACCCGCTCCGGTCCAGGGGACTCCCTGCGCCGGTCGGCCGGGGTGGCCTCGTCCCGGGAAGCGCGCCGGGCTGCCCACAGCGAGCTCATGACTGGATCGCCCCGCCGTCGATGCTGATGCTCTGCCCGGTGAACGCCGCGTTGCCCACGCAGAACATGACCGCGGACACCACCTCGTCCACGGTCACCAGTCGCCCGATCGGCTGCTTGTCCTCGAGGATCTTGCGGGCCACGTCAGCGCTGCGGCCGGTGGTACGCACGATGATGTCCACGGTGCCGTCGGTCATCGGGGTGTCGACGTACGCCGGGCAGATCGCGTTCACGGTCACCCCGGTCTTGACCAGCTCGGCCGATGCCGACCGGACGAGCCCGAGCACACCGTGCTTGGCGGCGGTGTACGCGGCGATGTACGGCTCGCCCCGCTTGGAGGCCATGGACGCGAGTACGACGATCCGGCCGTACCCGCGCTCGACCATCCCGGGTACCGCCCGGCGTACACACCGGAACGGCGCGGTCAGGTTCAGGTCGAGCATGTACTGCCAGTCGGCGTCGGTGATCTTGTGTACCGGCGCGGAGGTGCCGGCACCGGCGTTGGCGACCAGTACGTCCACCCCGCCCAGTTCGGACTCGACCGTGTCGTACAGCCGCTCGATCTGCTCGGGATCGGTCATGTCCGCTGGTACGACGAGGGTCTCGCCGGGGCACAGCCCGGCCGTCTCGGCGAGTTCGTCGGCGTTGCGTGCGGTCAGCGCGACCTGGTGGCCGGCCTTGGACAGCTCGACCGCCACGCCACGGCCGATGCCACGGCCGGCGCCGGTCACCAGCGCAATCGGTGCAGACATGGCTCGACCCTAACGGCCGGCCACGGCCGCTGGAACGTGCGCGACGCGCCCGCCCCGCCGGGCGGAGCAACGCGGCCGCCCCCAGCGGAGCAACGCGCCGGCCCGGCCGAGCAACGCGGCCGCCCCCAGCAGAGCAGCGCGGCCCTCGACGAAGGGCGCAACCCGGACCGGCACCGGCGATCTCGACTTGAGCGGAATAGACTCAAGTTTGGGCCGGTTCAGTTCAGAAGACGCGCGCACGACCAGGAGTAACGAGGAGCCGATGAACGTCGAACGCCTGACCACGAAGAGCCGCGAGGTCGTCACGTCCGCGGTCGCCACCGCGACCCGTCGGGGCCACCCGACCGTGGAGCCGTGGCACCTGCTCGACGCGCTGCTGACCACCGAGAGGGTCGACCGCCCCCGCGCTGCTGCGTGCCGCGGGCGCCGATCCGGTGCGGGTGCAGTCCGTCGCCGCGACCACCCTGGACAAGCTGCCGCGGGCGAAGAGCAGCTCGCTGGCCGAGCCGAGCATGGCCCGCGAGCTGGTGAACGTGCTGAACGCGGCCGAGCAGATCGCCCGCCCGCTCGGCGACGAGTACATCTCCACCGAGCACCTGCTGGCCGGACTGGCGCGGGTCGGCGGCGAGGTCGCCACCGCGCTCAAGGGGGCCGGCGCCACCGAGGACACCCTGGTCGCGGCCTTCCCGACCGTACGCGGCGGCGAGCGTCGGGTGACCACCGCGGATCCGGAGCAGACGTACAAGGCGCTCGACAAGTACAGCGTGGACCTCACCGATCGGGCCCGTGACGGCAAGCTCGACCCGGTCATCGGCCGGGACACCGAGATCCGCCGGGTGATCCAGGTGCTGTCCCGGCGTACCAAGAACAATCCGGTCCTGATCGGCGAGCCGGGCGTGGGCAAGACGGCGATCGTGGAGGGACTGGCCCAGCGGATCATCGCCGGGGACGTACCGGAGAGCCTGAAGAACAAGCGCCTGGTCTCTCTCGACCTGGGCGCGATGGTCGCCGGCGCGCAGTACCGCGGGCAGTTCGAGGAGCGGCTCAAGTCCGTACTCGAAGAGATCAAGTCGTCCGACGGACAGATCGTCACGTTCATCGACGAGCTGCACACGGTGGTCGGGGCCGGTAAGGCCGAGGGCTCGATGGACGCCGGCAACATGCTCAAGCCGATGCTGGCCCGGGGCGAGTTGCGCATGGTCGGCGCGACCACCCTGGACGAGTACCGCGAGCGGATCGAGAAGGATCCCGCGCTGGAGCGGCGGTTCCAGCCGGTACTGGTCGGAGAGCCGAGCGTGGAGAACACCATCGGCATCCTGCGCGGGCTCAAGGAGCGGTACGAGGTGCACCACGGCGTACGGATCACCGACGCCGCGCTGGTGGCCGCGGCCGCGCTGTCCGACCGGTACATCGCCGACCGGTTCCTGCCGGACAAGGCGATCGACCTGGTGGACGAGTCCGCGTCCCGGCTCCGGATGGAGATCGACTCCCGCCCGGTCGAGGTGGACGAGATCGAGCGGACGGTACGCCGGCTGGAGATCGAGGAGATGGCGCTGGCCAAGGAGCCGGACGCGGCGTCGCGCGATCGGCTGGACCGGTTGCGGCGCGAGCTGGCCGACCGCCGCGAGCAGCTCACCGTGCTGTCCGAGCGGTGGCAGCGGGAGAAGAAGCGGATCGCCGCCATCTCCGCGGCCAAGGAGGAGCTGGAGGAGCTCAAGGGCGCGGCTGAGCGGGCCGAGCGGGACGGTGACCTGGCGAAGGCTTCCGAGTTGCGGTACGGCCGGATCCCCGACCTGCGCAAGCAGCTGGAGGCGGCCGAGGCGGAGCTGGTCGAGCTGCAGTCGGTGGGCGCGATGCTGAAGGAGGAGGTCGGCGCGGACGACATCGCCGACGTGGTCGCGTCCTGGACCGGCATCCCGGCCGGCCGGCTGATGGAGGGTGAGACCGCGAAGCTGCTCCGGATGGAGGAGGCGCTGTCGTCCCGGGTGGTCGGCCAGGCCGAGGCGGTCGGCGCGGTGAGTGACGCGGTCCGCCGCGCCCGCACCGGGATCGCGGATCCGGACCGGCCGACCGGCTCGTTCCTGTTCCTCGGCCCGACCGGCGTCGGCAAGACCGAGCTGGCCAAGGCGCTCGCCGCGTTCCTGTTCGACGACGAGCGCGCGATGGTACGCATCGACATGAGCGAGTACGGCGAGAAGCACTCGGTCGCCCGGCTCGTCGGCGCGCCGCCCGGCTATGTCGGGTACGAGGAGGGCGGCCAGCTCACCGAGGCGGTCCGGCGCCGGCCGTACAGCGTGATCCTGCTCGACGAGGTGGAGAAGGCGCACCCGGACGTGTTCGACGTGCTGCTGCAGGTACTCGACGACGGCCGGCTGACCGACGGGCAGGGTCGTACCGTCGACTTCCGCAACGCGATCCTGGTGCTCACCTCGAACCTCGGTTCGCAGGCGCTGAGCGATCCGAGCCTGGACGACGACTCGCGCCGGGCGACCGTGATGGAGGCGGTCCGGTCGAACTTCAAGCCGGAGTTCCTCAACCGGCTCGACGACGTGGTGGTGTTCCACGCGCTGACCACCAAGGAACTCGAGTCCATTGTGGAGATTCAGCTGGCGAACCTGGCCCGTCGCCTGGCCGACCGCCGGCTCGCCCTGGACGTGAGCAGCGCGGCCCGGGAGTGGCTGGCCATGAACGGCTTCGACGCGGTGTACGGCGCGCGGCCGCTGCGCCGGCTGGTACAGACGGCGATCGGGGACGCGCTGGCCAAGGCGCTGCTGGCCGGTGAGATCCGGGACGGCGACAAGGTCGGAGTGGACCTCGCCGAGACCAAGGAGGGGCTGACCGTCACCTCCACCACTCCCGTCTGAGGGGCGCCGCAGGGCCGTCGCGACCAGCACATTCGCGGCGGCCCTGGGTAGCATCGAGGGCATGGAATCGACCGCGGACGATCGATCCGGCGCGACCGGCGACAGGCTGGCCGGGGCGCTCAGTGAACTGTCCCGCGCGGAGGTCGTCGCCTTCGGCGGGGTCGGGTTCGCCGGGCAACTGCTGCCGGTCACGGCCGCCTTCCAGGAAGTGCGCGCGGCCGGCGCCGGGGCGAGGCCCGAGGTCGAGGCACTGCTCGACCAGGCAACCCCGGAGGGGAAGGTGTACGCCGCGACGCTGCTCGCCGAGCTCGACCCCGCTGCCGGCGAGTCGGCGTGGCGGCGGTTGGCCGGTGAGCCGGCCGAGGTGAACACGTTCACCGGGTGCCTGCGCGCGACCACCCCGCTGGCCGAGTACGCCCGGGCACGCCTGGCCGGCTGAGCCTGTCGGGGCCACCGGCGTCCGCCGAAGGGGCTTGTCGATGGCCACCGGCGTCCGCCGAACGGGGCTGTCGAGGGCCACCGGCGTACGCCGAACGGCGCTTGTCGAGGGCCGCCGGTGGCTGTCCGGCCGGCGCGGTAAACAGTGCTACCTTCCGAACATTGTTCGGATCATCGCAAACGTCCGATATCGCAAGTAGTGCCCGCCGGTGCTTCGCGGTCCCCGCGTACGCCTGGTCGGGCACGACCCTGTCGGGGCCGATCCCGGTATGGAGGCACGATGACGTACCAGCCGCCACCGCTGGTGGAATACCCACCGGAGAAGCCGCCGCGCGGCCCCCGACCGGGTGCGGTCACCGCGTCCTCAGCACTGCTTTTCTTGGTGATGTTGGTGCTGGTGGTCGACGCGATCATCGGTATCGCGATGTCCGGCCGGATCGTCGACGTGACCAGGCGGGTCATGGCCGGCGAGGAAGGCGGCGACGTGGTCGTCTCCATCACCCGGGCGACCTCGATCGCCTCCTCGGTGGTGGCGATCCTCGTCGCGGTCGGCCTCGGTGTGCTGGCCTGGCTGAACCTGCGGGGCAGCAACGTGAGCCGGATCATCACCTGGTCGCTCGGCGGGTTGTACCTGGTGTGCGGCGTCTGTGGCCTGGTACAGACCGCGACCGGACCGTTCGGTTCCGGCGGTACCAACCAGCAGGTGCGCCTGCAGCAGCAACTCGAGGACGCGCTGCCGACCTGGTACGCCCCGGTGGGTCTGGCTCTGACCCTGCTGGCCGTGATCTTCGTGATCCTGGTGATCGTCCTGCTCGCGTTGCCGGCGTCGAACCGGTACTTCCGGCCGCAGGCACAGGCGCCGCAGTATCCGCAGGGCCAGCACCCGCAGGGCCAGTACCCGCAGGCGCCGCCGCCGGGACCGCAGTATCCCCAGGGACCGCAGCACCCGCCGGGACCGCAGTATCCCCAGGGGCGCACGCTCGTGCTCGACGACCCGGCGCTCGCGGAGGCGTGCGGCCGGCGCGCGCAGGCGCTGCTCGACGCCGGCTGGGTCGTCGAGGCCGAGGGCGCCGGCGGTGCCCGGAAGCTGCCCGGGCGGGCTCGTCTGGAACGAGCGGCTGCGCCGCCTGCACATGCAGGCGCTCGAGGCGGGCGAGGACTTCGGCGACATCTACTCGCCGGACGGGGCGCGCGCGTTCGCGCGCTGGCTGACGACGCCCGCCGGGTCGGGCCTGGCGGCCGGCGTCGGTCCGTACGCGCTCGATCCGTGGAACGAGCGCGAGGACATCCGCGCGGCGTTCGAGAGCCTCGAGGGCGAGGACGGCCAGCGCTACGTGGCGTGGCTGTGGGAGCACGGCCGCGCCGAGCTCGGGCTCGCCGAGGACCTGCTGCCGCCCGCGCCGGACGGCGCCGTGACCGACGAGGTGCCGCCCGTGCTCGTCACCGGCTATCTGAGCGGCAACCTCGGGCTCGGCTCGGCGGCGCGCGGCTACACGAGCGCGCTGCAGGCCGCCGGCGTGCCGGTCGCGACCTCGACGCTCCGCCGTGGCTCCCGGTCGAGGAGCGCGGCGCGGGGCCCGTCACGGCCGAGCAGCGGGAGTTCGCCGAGGTCGCGATGCCCGACGGCCGCGAGCCCGCCGTCAACCTGCTGTGCGTCAACGCCGAGCAGGTCCGCGAGTTCGCCGAGCAGGCGGGCGAGGAGACGCTGCGCTCGCGCTACACGATCGGGCAGTGGGCGTGGGAGACCGACGCGGTGCCGGCCTGGTGGGACGCGTCGTTCGACCTCGTCGACGAGGTCTGGGTCTACTCGAGCTACGTCGCCGAGAACCTCGCGCGCGCGACCGACGTCGGCGTGCCCGTGGTCGTCGTGCCGCTGCCGGTGACGAAGCCCGACGCGCACGGCGCGACGGTGCCGTTCGAGCTGCCGGACGGCTTCGTGTTCCTGTTCGCGTTCGACTTCTTCTCGACGCTCGAGCGCAAGAACCCGCTCGGGCTGATCGAGGCGTTCAAGCGCGCGTTCGAGCCCGGCGAGGGCCCGACGCTGCTGCTCAAGACGATCAACGCGCAGTACCGCCCCGAGGCGCGCGAGCGGCTGCGGCACGCGATCGGCGACCGCGACGACATCCGGCTCGTGGACGCGATGCTCGAGCCCGCCGAGATGGCCGCGCTGTTCGAGCGCGCCGACTCCTACGTGTCGCTGCACCGCTCCGAGGGCTACGGCCTGACGCTGGCGGAGTCGATGGCGCTCGGCAAGCCCGTGATCGCCACCGGCTACTCCGGCAACACCGACTTCATGACGCCGGCGAACTCCTACCTCGTCGACTGGGCGCTGACCGAGGTCGGGCCCGAGGCCGAGCACTACCCGGAGGAGGGGATCTGGGCCGAGCCCTCGCTCGAGCACGCCGCCGCCACGCTGCGCGAGGTCTACGGCGACCGTGCGGCGTCCGCCGCGCGCGGTGCGCGCGCCGCCGCCGACATCGCCGCCTGGCTGAGCCCCGAGGCGGTCGGCGCGATCGCGCGCAAGCGGCTCGTCCGGATCGGCCGCCGCCGCAAGGGCGCGCCGCCCGCGGCGGCCGGGGCGCCGCTCCCGGGCGGTGACTTCGAGCACCGGCTCTCCTTCGACCTCAGCGGCGGCGGCCGCGGCGGGGCGAAGGGCGCCGCGCGGCGCGCGCTGTTCCGCGCGCTGCGCCCGTACACGGCCTCCGAGCGGGAGCTCGACCTCGCGCTCGCGGCGGCGCTGCGGCGGCTCGCGCTCGAGCTCCACAGCGACCGCGCCGCCGGGTCGCGCGAGCAGGCCCGCGTCCAGCGCCGGCTCGACGAGATCGGCGGCGGCGCTGGAGGCGCTGACCCGCCACCAGGAGGACCTGCGCGGGCGCCTCGGCGTCCAGGAGGCGACGGCGGAGGGGCTCGTCCCGCGCGTCGACGACGCCCAGCGCCAGCTGCACGAGCTGATGGTCGGGGCGCGCGCCGCGCCGTACATGGCGGGCGAGGGCCTGAGCGTCTTCGAGGACGAGCGCGCCGGGCGCGTGCTCGGCTTCCGCCGCGACGCCGCGGCCGCGGAGGACGGCGAGGCGTACCGCCGCTTCGAGGAGGTCTTCCGCGGCCCCCGCGAGCGCGTCGCCGAGCTGATCGAGCCGTACGTGCCGCTGCTCGAGGGCCGCGGCCCGGTGCTCGACGTCGGCTGCGGCCGCGGCGAGCTGCTCGAGCGCCTCAAGGCGGCCGGGATCGAGGCGAGCGGGGTCGACTCCGACGCGGGCATGGCGGCGCGCGCCCGCGCGGCGGGCCTGGACGTCACGGTCGGCGACGCGATCGGCCACCTCGAGTCGCTGCCGCCGGGCAGCCTCGGCGCGATCACCGCGATCCACGTGATCGAGCACCTGCCCGCCGACGCGCTCGTGCGCTTCTTCGAGCTCGCGCACGCGCGCCTGCGCGCCGGGCGGCGTGCTCGTGGCCGAGACGATCAACCCGCACGCCGTCAACGCGCTCAAGACGTTCTGGGTCGACCCCACCCACCAGCACCCGATCTTCCCGGAGGTCGCGGTCGTGCTGGCCGACGTCGCGGGCTTCCGGCGCAGCTTCATGTGGTTCCCGCGCGGCAGCGGCGACGCCGAGGCCGACCGCTTCCGGCAGGACGCCTACGCGGTGGTGGCCGAGGTCTAGGCTCGGGCGCCGATGCCCGACGCCCGCACCAAGCGCCTCACGCTGATCGCGTGCATCCTCGGCTCGGCGGTGGTGTTCGTCGACGGCACCGTCGTCAACGTCGCGCTGCCGGCGATCCGCGACGACCTCGACACGGGCCTCGCGGCGCAGCAGTGGATCGTCGAGGCCTACCTGCTGACGCTCGGCGCGCTGCTGCTGGTCGGCGGCTCGCTCGGCGACCTGCTCGGCCGGCGGCGGATCTTCGCCGTCGGGCTGATGGGCTTCGGCGTCACCTCGGTGCTGTGCGCGCTCGCGCCGACCGCCGAGCTGCTGGTGGCGGCGCGGGCGCTGCAGGGGATCGCGGGGGCGCTGCTCGTGCCGTCGTCGCTGGCGGTCATCACCGCGACCTTCCCCGCCGAGGAGCGCGGCGCGGCGATCGGCACGTGGACGGCGTGGGCCGGCATCGCGATGGTGATCGGGCCGCTCGGCGGCGGGCTGCTGGTCGACCACGCGTCGTGGCGCTGGATCTTCGGGATCAACGTGCCGTTCGTGCTCGCGACGCTGGCGCTCGTGCGCGCGGCGGTGCCCGAGTCGGTCGACGAGGAGTCGACGCACCGCATCGACTACCTCGGCGCGCTGCTCGTCGCGCTCGGCCTCGCCGGGCCGGTGTTCGCGCTGATCGAGCAGCCGGTCTACGGCTTCGGCGACCCCGTCGTCTACCTGCCCGGGCTGATCGGCGCCGCGCTGCTCGTCGCCTTCGTCCTCCACGAGCGGCGCTCGGACCACCCGATGCTGCCGCTCGCGCATCTTCCGCTCGCGCAACTTCGCGGTCGGCAACGTCGCGACGCTGCTCGTCTACGGCGGGCTCAGCGCGGCGACGTTCTTCGTCGCGATCTACCTCCAGCAGGTCGCGGGCTACACGCGCGGTCGCGGCGGGCGTGACGCTGATGCCGATCACCGTGATCATGTTCGTGCTGTCGCGGCGCTTCGGCGCGCTCTCGGACCGCATCGGCCCGCGCGCGCTGATGGGCGCCGGGCCGCTCGCTCGGCGGGCTCGGCCTGATCTGGATGGGCCGCGTCTCGACCCGACGTCGACTACCTGACCGACTGCTGCCGGCCGTGCTGCTGTTCGGCCTCGGCCTCTCGATGACGGTGGCGCCGCTGACCAACACGGTGCTCGGCGCGGTGCCGCAGCACAACGCCGGCGTCGCGAGCGGCGCCAACAACGCGATCTCGCGCGTCGCGGGCCTGCTCGCGATCGCGGCGGTCGGCGCGGTGGTGGCCGCGCAGTTCGGCTCGGCGCTCGACGAGCGGCTGGCCGGCCGCCGAGCTCAGCCCGGCCCAGCGCGCCGCCGTGCGCGAGGTCAAGGAGCGGCCGCTGTCGGGCGGCGCGCCGGGGCGCGCGGAGCTCGACGCGCCGGTCGAGGCCGCCTCGGTCCACGCCTTCCGCTGGGGCATGGGCGTCGGCGGCGCGCTGATGATGCTCGGCGGCGTGATCTCCCTGGTCGGGATCGTCAACCCGCGCGCGCGCGGCCGCGCCGCAGCGCCGCGAGTCGCACGGCCCCGCCGCGCTCAGGTCCCGTGCCCCGAGCGCCGCGAGGCCGAGTCCGAGGCCGCGCTCGCACCGCTAGCCTTCGGCCTCGCATGTCCCGCCGGCTCCCGACGCTCACCCCCGCCGCCTACCAGCGCGTCACCGAGGTCGCGCTCGTCGCGCTCACGCTGATCGTCTTCACGGGCGCGGCGGTCCGCCTGACCGGCTCCGGGCTCGGGTGCCCGGACTGGCCCAAGTGCTACGGCGGCGTCGCGCCGCCGCTCGAGACGCACGCCTGGATCGAGTACGGCAACCGCCTCATCTCGGGCCTCGTCGGGCTCGCCGCCGTCGCGGCGGGCGCGCTCGCGTTCCGGCGGCGGCCGTTCCGCCGCGACCTCGCGCGGCTCGGCGTGCTGCTGCCGCTGGGCGTCGCTCGGCCAGGCCGTGCTCGGCGGCTTCACGGTCCGCAACCACCTCGCCCCCGGCTTCGTCATGGGCCACTACGCGCTCTCGATGCTGATCCTCGTGGCCGCCGTCGCGCTGGCCTGGCGCGCGCGCTACGAGCCGGGCGAGCGCCCGCGGCTGCTCGACCGCACCAGCGTGTGGGCGGTGCGCGCCCTGCTCCCGCTGGGCGCGCTCGCGATCTTCTTCGGCACCGCCGCGACCGCGGCGGGGCCGCACGCCGGCGGGGCGGGGACGGGCGACACGATCGACCGCCTGGAGTGGAAGGGGCTCAGCACGCTCGACTGGGCGATCCACCAGCACGGCGCGGCTCGCGACCGTGCTCGGCGTCGCGGTCGTCGCCGTCTTCGTCCTGCTGCGCCGCCGCGGGGCGCCCGCCGACGTGCAGCGCGCCGTCGGCGTGGCGGCCGTGCTGATCGGGGCCCAGGGCGCGGTCGGCGGGATCCAGTACGCGCTCGAGGGACCCGCCGAGATCGTCTGGGTCCACGTCGCGCTGGCCGCGCTCACCTGGCTCGCGCTGCTGTGGGCGACCGCCGCCGCGGGCCGGCCGGCGCCGGCGTCAGCGCCGCTTCCAGCCGCCCCCGAAGAAGCGGCTGAGCCGCCCGCCGCGCACGTTGGCGCTGTACTCGGGGGCTCCGGGCGCGTAGTCCGTTAGCGCGGCGGCCTCCTCGGCGTCGATCGTCAGCGTGACGCGGCGCTCGGTGATGCGGGCGACCTCCGGCGCGTCGACCCACAGCGTGGCGGTCGCCGGCGATCATCACGATGCCGTCGAAGATGTGCTCCTTCGGGTTGTCGATCGCGCGCTCGACCGTGCCGAGCTGCCGGTCGTCGGAGGAGAAGATCGGCGTGCCGCGCTGGAGCGCCTGGTAGGAGATCGGGTCGCCGTGGTCGTCGGTCATCCTGAGCTCCCCTGGTTCCCTCGCTCGGCGGTCGGCAGCGCGAGCCGCAGCCGCAGCACGCGCACGGAGAACGCCCGCTGGGGCGCCTGCGCGTAGGGCGCGTCGCGGCCCAGCAGCTCGAGCTTGAAGCGGCTGCGGGCGCCGAAGCGGTAGGCGTTCGGGTGCAGCTCGAAGCGGATGCGGCCGCGCTGGCCGGGCGCGCAGGCGGTAGAGGCCGCGCGCGATCAGGCGCTGGCGCGCGCCGCGGACGGCCCACAGCCGCGCCGCGATCTGCCCGCCGGCGCCGGCGCTGCGGATCGTCGCCTGCACGGACGGCGCGCCGAGCAGCGTGAAGCCGGGGGAGCGCGCCTGGTAGGTCGCGGTGTTCGGCTCGCGCCGCGTCCGCACGCCCTTGCACCAGTCGCCCCCGGCGCCGTTGAGCGCCTTCGCCGTCGCCCGGCGGCCGCCGCGCGAGGTCAGGCGCCTGGCGCGCGCCGTGCGCAGGACGACCTCGCCGCGCTGCAGCGACGCCAGCGACGGGCCGCTGAGGCGGCGCCCGACGGCGGTCTTGGGGCAGGTCGAGACGAACGCCTGGACGTCGGGCGGCAGGGCGGGCTGGCGCGGGCGCTCGGGCTGCAGGTGGATGCGGAGGAAGTCGGCGCCGAGGTCATTGAACGCCCGGTCGGTCGCGGGCGGGTTGTGCGCCCAGCCGTGGCCGAGGTCGCCGAGCAGGAGCTTCGGCCGCGTCGCCCCCGCGCCGATGCGCAGCGCCTCGTCGGCCGGGAACAGCTCGTCGGTCCAGCCGTTCTCGATCATCAGCGGCGCCGGCTCGCTGCCGCGCAGGCCGGCGGCGCCGCCGATGTAGGTGGTGAGCGTCCGGGCGATCCCGCTGACCTCCGGCCCGAACGGCTCGCGCAGGGTGGCGCTGCGCCAGCTCGTCAGGTCGGCCTGCGGATCGGCGCCCGGCGGGGCGAGGAAGCCGGCGGCGGCGCCGCCCGCGTAGAGGAGGTCGATCCAGGTCCGCTTGGGGACCCCGAGCGGGCTGCGCGACGTGGCGGGGCGGCCGTTGGGCACGAGCGCGGTCGTGAGGTCGTACCAGCCCCAGCGCGGGAACGCGGCGGCGATGTGCAGCGGCGTGCCGCGCGGGCTGACCCAGGGCGCGAAGCTGCCGTCGGGCAGGCGGATGCGGTCGCGCAGGTAGGCGAGGCCGACCGCACGGCCGCCGCCGCCCGACACGCCGCTGACGCCGAGCCCGTCGGGGCGCGCGATGCCCTGGTCGACCAGCAGCCCGAGCAGGTGCTGGACGTCGCGGTTCTCGAAGCGGTGGTCGGCGATGTGCGTCCAGCCGCGCTCGCAGCCGGCGGTGCGCGACGCGGGCGTGCCGCAGGAGCGCCCGAACCCGCGCGCCGAGAGCGTGACCACCGCATAGCCCCGGCGGGCGTAGAAGTTGTCGTTGTAGTGGTAGGTCGAGCGGCCGTCGCCCTTCGGCGCGGTCGCCTGGAAGGTCGCCTTGGTCCCCGGGTAGCCGTGCTCGAGCACGACCGCCGGGAACGGCCCGCTGCCGCCGGGCGGCAGCGTGACGTCGACGTCGAGCGGCGTGCCGTCCCAGGAGGCCACGCGCTGGCTGAGATCGACGGTCGGGCAGAAGCGCACGCCGGCCTTGGGGGCGCAGGCGTGGCCGAACGGGGCGAGCGGCGCCTGGGCCTGCGCGGGCGCCGCGACGGCGAGGGCGGCGAGGACGAGCGCGAGGGGGAGACGCTTCATGCGCGCGCAGCTTACGCCGCCCCCTCCCGTCGCGGGTCAGGAGACCTCTTGCAGGCGCCCGGTGTCGACGTCGTAGATGAAGCCGCGGATCGAGTCCTTGTTGGGCACGAACGGGCTCGCCTCGATGCGCGCCTTGGACTGCCGGACGTCCTCCTCGAGGTCGCGGAACGTCTCGGCCGACCACTGCGGCTTGATGCCGGTCTCGTCCTGGATCTGGCGGCGGAACTCGTCGTCCTGGAAGGTGAGCATGCCGCAGTCGGTGTGGTGGATGAGGATGATCTCCTCCGTCCCGAGCAGCCGCTGCGAGATCGCCAGCGAGCGGATCTCGTCGTCGGTCACGACGCCGCCGGCGTTGCGGATCACGTGCGCGTCGCCCTCCTCGAGGCCGAGCACGTAGGAGGGGTTGAGCCGCGCGTCCATGCAGGCGACGACGGCGACCTTGCGCGCGGGCGGCAGCGGCAGCCCGGCCTTGTCGAACTTCTCCGCGTACGCCTCGTTGTTCTTGAGCAGCTCGTCGGTCTGGCTCATGCGTGCCTTTCAGCTTGTATCGACAATCCCGATCAGGTTTATACAGATTGGGCGGCGGCCACTCGCGCGTACCCTGCCGTCATGGTCGACGAGGCCGACGAGCTCTACGGGCTGCCGGACGACGAGTTCACCGCCGCCCGCGACGCGCTCGCGAAGCGCCTGCGGGCCGAGAAGCGCCGCGAGCAGGCCGATGAGGTGAAGGCGCTGCGGCGCCCGAACGTCGCGGCGGGCGCGATCAACCGGGCCGTGCGCGAGCACGGGGCCGACGACCTGCTGGCCGCCGGCGAGGCGCTGCGGGAGGCCCACGAGGCGCTGCTCTCCGGCGCCGGCGACGCCGCGGCCGTGCGCGAGGCGACCGCGCGCGAGCGCGAGGCCGTGCGCGCCTTCGCGCGGCTGGCGCTCGGCGAGGACGCGACCGCGAGCACCGACGAGAAGGTCCGCGCGACCCTCCACGCGGCGTCGGTCGACGACGACGTCCGCGCGCTGCTCGAGGCCGGCCGCCTCGAGCGCGACGCGGAGGCCGGCGCGGACCCGATGGCGCTGCTCGCCGCCGGCGCCACGAAGTCGCGCGGCTCCGGCGCCACCAAGGCGCCCGCCAAGCCGCGCGCCAAGTCCGGCGGCGCCGGCACCACGAAGTCGGACCGCTCCGCCGCCTCGAAGTCGGACCGCTCCGCGCGCCTCCAAGCCGGAGCGCTCGCAGCCGTCGGACGCGCAGCGGCGGCGGGAGAAGGCGGCCGAGCGTGCGCGCGAGGCCGCAGACCGCGCGCTGACCGCTCAGGCGGAGGCCGAGACGGCGTCGGAGCGCGCCCGCGCCGCGCTCGAGGAGGCCGAGGAGGCCGCACAGAAGGCGCGCGCGGTCGTCGAGGACCTGGAGGCGCACGAGCGGGCGGCCCGCCGCGCGGTCAAGGAGGCCGAGGCCGAGGCCGAGCGCCGCCGCACCGAGGCGCGGCGGGCGGTCAAGGCCGCCGAGTCGCGCGCCTGACGAGCGCCGCGGCGCGCTCGCGCACGGATGCGACCGGGGCCCTGTCTGCGGTCTCGAACCAGAACGCGTCCCCGTGGCGCTCGACCGTCTCGAAGCCCGGCGACGTCCAGAGCGGATCGAGGGGCGCGGCGATCGAGGTGTAGCGGCTGACGTAGGCGGCCGCGAACACCGGCTGCACGCGCGGGCTCTCCGCGAGCAGCCAGCACGCCAGGAGGTACTGCTCCGAGTACCAGCGATCCGCGAACTCCTGCGGGTAGTCGTCGGGGAGGCGGATGTCGTGGACGCCGACGAGCACGCCCGCCGGCAGCAGCGAGAGCACCTCGAGGAAGAACACGACCGTGTCGCTGTTCATGAAGACGCGGTGCGAGCCGTCGAAGAACACCATGTCCCCGCGCCGCAGCCGGCTGAACTGCGCGAGGTCGACCGACTCCAGCGGCGCGCGGATCACGGTGTCGCAGAGCGTGTCGATCTCGGCCCGCGGCGCGGGGTCGATCGACGTGAGGTGGGTGTCGAGCCCGCCGTCGCGCCGGGCGCGGGCGACGAACTTCGTGGAGTTCCCCGAGCCGATCTCCAGGTATCGCGCGGGCCGGCGCTCGCGCAGCAGCCCGTAGAGCATCGCGCCGTCGAGGCCCGGCAGGAAGTGGTTGACCCAGGCCGGCTCCTCCGGAGCATCGGGGTCGATCGCCACGCGGATGCGGCGCAGCTCCTCGATGTACGGGACGATGCCGCGCAGCTCCTGCTCGTAGCGCGCGCGGTGGCGGCTGAGGAGCGTGGCGAGGCGCGCATGCGACGGCCGGCCGTACCCCCAGCGCGGCTCGTTGCTCGCGCTCGGGGCGTAGTCGAGCGTGATGGTGAAGCCCTGCGTCTCCACGGCGAGCCGCGATGTTACGGGGTCCACCCGGCTACCCTGCCGCCGCGTGGCCTCGCCGTCCGCCCCTCGCCGCGACCCGGCGCTCCTCACCGTGCCGCTGGTCTGCCTGGTGGCCGGCATCGTCCTCGCCGGCCTGCCGCTCGCCTACGTCGGCGCCTTCCGCCCGGTCTTCGTCGTCCCGGCCGCCCTCGCGCTGACGGCCGGCCTCGTCTGGCTGCTCGATCCCCGGCGCGGCGGCCTGTCCGCCACCACCACGCGCTGGTGGGGCGCGGCGTACGCGCTCGCGACCGCGAGCGCGCTGGTGAACGGGCGCCTCGCCGCCGAGCACAGCTACGTCGACCGCGATCCCGGGACCTACGCGATGACCGCGCGCTGGCTCGTGCGCGACCACGACCTGACGATGCCGCAGCTGTCCGGGCCGTTCACGGGCCAGCCGCTGAGCGCCGCGCTCGCGCCGGCGGGCAACGGCGAGGTGCAGTTCCAGTTCGTCCACGGCCTGCCCACCATCCAGGCCGCCGCGCACTGGCTGCTCGGGGAGGACGGCCTCTACCGCATCCCGGCCGCGCTCGCCGCGCTGGCGCTGCTGGCGCTGTTCGGGCTCGCGCTCGAGCTGCTGCGCCCGGCGTGGGCGTTCGCCGGGACGCTGCTGCTGGCGATCAGCCTCCCGTTCCTCTACGTCGCCCGCGACGGGTTCTCCGAGTCGCTGATGCTGATCATGATCGCGGCCGGGGCCTGGATGCTGCTGTCGGCCCTGCGCGCCGGGTCGCGGCGCCGCGCCGCGCTCGCCGGCGTCCTGCTCGGGGCGACCGCGTGCGCGCGCGTCGACTTCATGGTCTACGGGCTCGCGCTCGCGCTCGTGCTGCTGTGGGTCGGGACGCTCCCGGGCCAGCGCGAGCCCGGCTCGCCCTGGCGGGGCGGCGCGCGGACGGCCCTGCTCGCCGGCCTCGTCCCCGGCGTGGCGATCGGGCTGCTCGACGTGATGGAGCGCAGCCGCGCCTACTACGGGGCCCAGCGCGACGCGGTGCTCCAGCTCACCGCCGCGACCGTCGTGGTCGTCCTCGTCGGCGTGCTGCTCGCCCGCCCGCC
Organism: uncultured Actinomycetota bacterium; assembly: GCA_963742715.1. Taxonomy (GTDB): domain Bacteria; phylum Actinomycetota; class Actinomycetes; order Mycobacteriales; family Micromonosporaceae; genus CAVUMR01. Next base: position 1,664,418 of record CAVUMR010000001.1, read on the forward strand.
CGCGGTCGCGCGCCGGGTGCGGGGGCTGTGGGAGCGGCACCGGACGCGCCTCGCGGCCGGCGCGCTCGTGCTGGTCGTGCTCGCGGGTGCGCTCGCCGTGGTCCAGCCGCTCCTGCGGACCACCCGCGACCCCGCGCTGATGCTCCCGCGCGCCGGGATCTTCGAGCCGCTGCAGCGCGAGGCCGGCGTGAGCCCGGTCGACCCCGAGCGGACGTTCTACGAGTACGCCGGGCACTGGATCGCCTGGCACGACGGCTGGCCGGTGCTGATCCTCGCCATCGCGGGCGCGGCGCTGCTGGTGTGGCGCGTGGTGCGCGGCGAGGCGCGGGCCGCCGAAGGTCTCGTGCTCGCCTTCGCGGTCGTGCCGCTCGCGCTGATCATCGCCAAGCCGTCGATCTACCCCGACCAGCCGTGGGCGGCGCGGCGGATGGTCCCGTTCGCGCTCCCGGGCGCGCTGCTGCTGGCGACCGCGGCCGTCGCGTGGGCGGTGGAGCGCGCTCGCGCACGGGGGCTGCTCGCCGCGCGTGCGGCGCTCGCAGTCGGCCTGGTCGCGCTGTTCGTGCCCGCGGCGCTCGTGTCGGGCCGCGTCGCGGGCTTCCAGGACTACGCGGGGCTGCACCGGCCGATCGACGCCGTCTGCTCGGCGGTGCCGGCGGACGCGGCGATCGTCGTCGTCAACGAGTCGAACCTCACGACCGTGCTGCCGGGGGCGCTCACGAGCTGGTGCGGGGTGCCCGCCTCCGGCCCGCCGCCCGGCATGGAGGTGAAGGCCCTGACCGCGGCGTGGCGGGCGGAGGGGCGCGAGCTGTTCGCGGTCGCCGCGACCGAGGACGCCCTGCGGCAGGCCGGCTTCACGCCCTTCGCCGGCGGCAGGACGGTGATGCGCCGCGTCCTGCACCGGACCGTGCTGGGCGCGCCGGACCGCACCGACGAGCAGACCTATGAGCTGGTGGTGGGGCGCCCCGCGCGGGGCTAGCCCTCCTGCTCCTCGTCCTCGCCCGCGTCGGGCTCGGCGTCCTGCGACTCCTCGGGCTCCTCCGACTCGACCCGCTCGTCGTGCTGGCGCAGCGCCTCGCGCGTGTGCTCGATGTCGGGTCTCGGGCGCTCCGCCATCGAGCTCAGCCGTTCACGCGCACGACGGTGCGCCCGACGCCCTTGCCCGCCAGCACGTCGTCGAGCAGCGAGTCGACCTCGTCGAGCGCGACCTCGCGGGTGATGCTCTCGTCGAGGCCGTTGGGGCGGAGGTCGCCCGCGAGCCGCTCCCAGACCGCGAGCCGCACGTCGTTCGGGGTGTTGACGGAGTCGACGCCCAGCAGCGAGACCATGCGCAGGATGAAGGGGAAGACCGTGGTCTCGAGCGACGTGCCGCCGGTCAGGCCGCTCGCCGCGACCGCGCCGCCGTAGCGGGTGGTACGCAGCGCGTAGGCCAGCGACGTCCCGCCGACCGGGTCGACGACCGCCGCCCAGCGCTCCTTCTCCATCGGCCGCTTCGACTCCGCCGAGGTCTCGTCGCGCGAGAGCACCTCGCTCGCGCCGAGCTCGCGCAGCCAGTCGGCCTCGTCGGGCTTGCCGGTCGCGGCCGCGACCTCGAACCCGCGCGCGGCGAGGATGCCGACCGCGGTCGAGCCGACGCCGCCCGAGGCGCCCAGCACGAGCACCGGCCCGTCGCCGGGCTCGACGCCGTGGTCCTCGAGCCGCTGCACGGACAGCGCGGCGGTGAAGCCGGCGGTCCCGAGCGCCATCGCCTGGCGCGTGCTCAGCCCGTCGGGCAGCGGGATGACCCAGTCGCCGGGCACCCGCGCGTACTCCGCGAAGCCGCCGTGGTGCGCGACGCCGAGGTCATGGCCATGGACGATCACCGCTTCGCCCTCGCCGTTGCCCGACACCACCGTGCCGGCCAGGTCGACGCCGGGGATCAGCGGCGAGATCTGCGCCACCTTGCCCTTCGGCGAGACCGCGAGGGCGTCCTTGTAGTTGACGCTCGACCAGTCGACGCGGACGACGACGTCGCCCTCGCCGAGGTCGTCCGCGCTCAGCTCGCGCAGATCGCGCGCGACCTCGTCGTCGCTCTTCTCCGCCACGAGCGCGCGGAAGGAATCCGGTACGTCTGCGCCCACGTCCGGCACCCTAGCGCCGGAGGCCCCACCCGCGCCGCGTCAGGCGGCCGCGCCGCCGCCGGACTCGTCCTTCGGCGGCGGGAAGCCGCGCCACGGCACGCGCTTCTCGACCTCGAACAGGTCCTCGGAGCCGAGCCGCGACTCGAGCGCGCCCTTCAGCGGCGTCTCCATCTTCGTCTCGTAGGCCTCGGCCATCTTGTCGAAGCCCTCCTGGTCCTTGGAGAAGGGCAGGAAGACGCGGCTGATCTGCTCGGCGTCGACGTGGGCCCCGTTGATCGCGGGGTCGAGCATCTCCACCGACTCCTCCGGCGAGGTGGCGCGGGAGATCAGCTGCCCGAAGGCGCGGTTGCCGATCTTGCGCTGGAGGGCGAGCGCGGCGGGCACCTGCGGCGCGGCGGCCGGCGCCCGCTCGGCGGCGGTGGTGTCCGGTGCCTTGTCCTGGGCGTGGTCGCGGTCGTGCACTCGAGGCCTCGAGGGAGACTCTGCCGGACCGCGCGCCGAAAGGCAACCGAGCGGCAAAACGGACCCTCGGGTCCGGTTCGCTAGCCTGGACGGGAATGCCTCATCCCCGTCCCCACCCGATGCGCAGCCTGTTCATCCTCTCGCTCTCCGCGCTCGCCTTCGCGCTGGCCCAGACGACGCTCATCCCCGCCCTCACCGAGCTCGCGACCTCGCTGCACACCGACGCCAGCGGCGTCGCCTGGACCGTCACGGGCTACCTGCTCTCCGCCGCGGTCTGCACGCCCATCTTCGGCCGCCTCGGCGACATGTTCGGCAAGCGCCGGCTGCTCGTCGTCGCGCTCGCGCTGTTCGGCGCCGGCTCGGTCGTCTCCGCGCTCGGCACCGGCCTCGAGGTCGTCGTCCTCGGCCGCGTCCTGCAGGGCGCCGGCGGCGGCATCTTCCCGCTCTGCTTCGGGATCATCCGCGACGAGTTCCCGCGCGAGAAGGTCGCGAGCTCGATCGGGCTGATCTCCGCGACCTTCGGCATCGGCGGCGGCGCCGGGCTGATCCTCGGCGGCGTCATCACCGACCACGCCTCGTATCACTGGATCTTCTGGCTCGGCGCGATCACCGCCGTCTTCGCCGCCGTCATGGTCGAGCTGTTCGTGCCCGAGTCGCCGGTGCGCACGCCCGGCCGCGTCGACGTGCGCGGCGCGCTCCTGCTCGCGGTCGGCCTCGCCGCGCCGCTGCTCGCCATCTCGCGCGCCAACGAATGGGGCTGGCTCGACGGGCGCACGCTCGGCCTGTTCGCGTTCGGCGTCGTGATCCTCGCCGGCTGGGTCGTGCTCCAGCGCCGGACCGAGGAGCCGCTGGTCGACATCGAGACCCTCCTGAAGCCGCCCGTGCTGATGACGAACCTCGCGACGCTGCTCGTCGGCTTCGGCATGTTCGGCTCGTTCATCCTGATCCCGCAGCTGGTCGAGGCGCCCGAGTCCACCGGCTACGGCTTCGGCCTGACCGCCACCGGCGCCGGGCTGCTGATGCTCCCCGGCGCGCTCGTCATGCTCGTCGCCGGCCCGCTCTCCGGCGTGCTCGGCACCCGCCACGGCAGCCGGCTGCCGCTCGCCCTCGGCGGCGCGATCACCTCCTTCGGCCTGCTGATGATGGCGCTCGCCCACGGCAGCCAGGGGCTGATGGTGGCCTGGAACGTCGTGATGTCGATCGGCATCGGGCTGGCCTTCGCGGCGATGCCGAACCTGATCATGGAGGCGGTGCCGCGCGAGGAGACCGGCCAGGCGACGGGCGTCAACACGCTCGTGCGCTCCGTCGGCGCCTCGCTCGGCTCCCAGGTCAGCGCCGCCGTGCTCGCCGCCAGCGCGCTCGGGGCCGGGCTCCCCACCGACAGCGGGTACACGGCTGCCTTCCTGGTCGGCTCCGGGGTCGCGCTCGCCGCCGCGATCGTCGCCTCGCTGATCCCCAGCCGCAGCGGGCGCATGGTGGCGCACCCCACGCCCGCGACCCAGACCGCATGACGGCCACGCGCACCCGTGCCGACGCCGTCCGCAACCGCGCGCGCGTCGTCGCGGCCGCGGCCGAGGTGTTCGCCGAGAAGGGCGAGAGCGCGGTGGTGCCGGACATCGCCGCGCGCGCCGGCGTCGGCAAGGGCACGGTCTACCGCTGCTTCCCGACCAAGGAGCACCTCGTCGCGGCGGTGGCGACCGAGCGCGCGCGCTGGTTCGAGCGCGAGGCGCGCGCGGCGGCGGCGGACGCCGATCCCTGGAGCGCGTTCTGCGCGTTCCTGGCCCGCGTGGCCGAGGCGTACTGCCGCGACCGCGGGATGGTGTTCTCGATGTCCCAGGGGCTCGAGACGCCCGAGCGGCTCGAGGCCCGCGCCGCGGTCATGGCCGCGCTGCGCGAGCTCATGGACCGCGCGATCGCCCAGGGCGCGATGCGCCCGGACGCCGAGCCGGCGGACCTGAAGGTCCTCCTCAGCGGCGTGGCGAGCTCGCTCACGGGCGCGCAGGAGCGCGATCCGGCGGTCTGGCGGCGCTACGCGCAGCTGGTCGCCGACGCGTTCCGGGCGGAGCGGCTGTGGGATGCTGAGCGGGTGACGCTTGGAGGATCTCGTCAGGCTGCGCCAGGCCCGCGATCGGATGGACCGCGACTACGCGAAGCCGCTCGACGTCCCGGCGCTGGCGCGCACCGCCCTGATGTCGCCGGGCCATTTCTCCCGCAGCTTCCGCGCCGCCTACGGGGAGACGCCGTACAGCCATCTGATGACGCGCCGGATCGAGCGGGCGAAGGCGCTGCTGCGGCGGGGCGACCTGTCCGTCACGGAGGTCTGCTTCGAGGTCGGATGCACATCGCTGGGGTCGTTCAGCTCGCGGTTCACCGAACTGGTCGGCGAGAGCCCGAGCGCCTACCGCGCCCGCCGCCACGACGACAGCGCCGCCATCCCGCCCTGCGTCGCCAAGATCCAGACGCGACCGGTCAGGAATGGAGAAGCCAAGCCCGCCCCCCGGCCCGTAACGTGAGCCGCATGGACATCAAGCTCTCAACATGCTTCATCGCCGTCGACGACCATGACAAGGCGCTCGCCTTCTACCGGGACGTGCTCGGCCTCGAGGTCCGCAACGACGTCGGGTTCGAAGGGATGCGCTGGGTGACCGTCGGGGTGCCGTCGCAGCCCGACGTGGAGATCGTCCTCGAACCGCCGCTCGCGGACCCGAACGCCTCGACCGACGACAAGGAGGCGGCGGCGGAGCTGCTGGCGAAGGGCCTGCTGCGCGGCGTGATCTTCACGACCGGCGACGTCGACGCCACCTTCGAGCGCATCCGCGCCGCGGGCGCCGAAGTGCTGCAGGAGCCGATCGACATGCCCTACGGCGTGCGCGACTGCGCCTTCCGCGATCCTTCCGGCAACATGCTGCGCTTCAACCAACCGCTCGCCGCATAGCATCACCCGCGTGAGCGAGGACGGGCAGAACCGCCTCACCCGCGCGCTCAAGCGCCTCGACGGCGACCCGCGCCTGGTCAAGCTCGTGCGCCTCGGGCGCTCGCGGCTCCCCGGCGACGAGCGCTACGGCGACCCGCTGTCGCTGACCGGCGACCGGGCGCCGGCGGTGCTCGGCCGCCGGCTGTCCGCGCTGACGGCCGAGCGGCCCGGCGCGCTGCGGGAAGTCGGGATGAGCGCGCTGCAGGTCTGGCAGGGCGTCTCCGAGGCGCAGGGTCGCGGCCGCGGCGACCGCGAGCTGACGATCGTCTTCACCGACCTCGCCGACTTCTCCACGTGGGCGCTCGACGCCGGCGACACCCAGGCGCTGGCGCTGCTGCGCGACGTCGGCGAGGCCGTCGAGCCCGAGATCTGCTCGCGCGACGGGGAGATCGTGAAGCGGCTCGGCGACGGGCTGATGGCGGTGTTCGAGGACCCCGGCCAGGCGATCGAGGCCGCGCACGCCGCCGCCCGCGCGCTCGAGTCGGTCGAGGTCGACGGCCATCGCCCGCGCCTGCGCGCGGGCGTCCACACCGGCCGCCCGCGGCGGCTCGGCGGCGACTACTTCGGGGTCGACGTCAACGTCGCCGCGCGCGTCGCCGAGGCGGCGGGCGCGGGTGAGGTGCTGATCTCCGAAGCCGTCCACGGCAAGGTCGAGGGCGGACGAAAGGGTGAGCGCAGCGAGGCCATCCAGCTCAAGCGCCGCTGGCGCTTCAGCGCCAAGGGCGCGCCCAAGGGCCTGAAGGTCTACGCGGCCGAGCCGAGCTGATCGTCGGGCTTCGCTGCTGCCGCGGGCAGTGAGCGCGCGATCGCGAGCGCGGCCGTGTCGTCGGCCTGCTCGCCGGTCTCGAAGTCCGCGAGGCCGTCGGCGAGGCGCCGCAGCGCGTCCTCGGCGTCGCTGGACTCGCGCAGCACCGCCTGCAGGCGCTCGTCGCCGTAGCGGTCCTCGGCGCCGGTCGCGTCGGTGACGCCGTCCGTGTAGAGCACGAGCACGTCGCCGGGCGCGAGCGTCGTCGTCGTGCGCGACCACTCGCCGTGCGGCCACGCGCCGAGCATCTGCCCGAAGCGGCCGACCGGCTCCGCGGCGCCGGCCTGGCGCACCGCGTAGGGCAGCGGGTGGCCGCCGCACACCACGGTCGCGTCGGCGTCCGCGCCGCGCGCCCGCAGGTGCACGCAGCAGACCGTGCACAGCGCCGTGCCGGCGCGTTCGTAGAGCTGGCGGTTGAGGTAGGCGACGGCGTCGAGCGGGTCGTCGTGCAGCTGCGCCGCGGTGCGGAACACGTGGCGCGCGAACGCGGTCAGCGACGCCGCCTGGGCGCCGCGGCCGGCGACGTCGCCGACGATCGCCACCCAGCCGTCGCGCACCGCGAAGGCGTCGTAGAAGTCGCCGCCGACCCAGTTCTCCTCGCCCGCGGGCCGGTACAGCGCCGACAGCGAGAAGCCCGGGATCTCCGGCAGCGCGGGCGGCAGCAGCGCGCGCTGGAGCGTGTGGGCGATCAGCGAGCGCTCGGTGTAGAGGCGCGCGTTCTCGACCGCGATCCCCGCCCGCCGCCCGAGCTCCTCGCACAGCTCGAGCTCGCCCTCGGTGAAGACGCGGCCGGACTCGGCGTTGATGAAGGAGATGACGCCGATCGGCGTGCCCGACGCCGCCGTCATCGGCACGCTGATCGCCGAGCGCATGCCGATGTCGCGCAGCAGCTCGCGCTGCTCGGGATCCTGGACCGCGGCTTCGAGCAGCTCGTCGGGGATCTCGGGGATCAGCTGCGAGTGGCCGTCGCGCAGCACTTGCGCCGCGCCGCCCTCGTCGCTCGTGCGGCTCGGGTAGCGCTGGCTGTAGCGGCGGGCGAACGCGACCTTCTCCGGGTCGCTGTGGGCCACCGCGACCTGCGCGATCAGGCCGTGGCGGTCGGGCATGCTCACGCCGCACCAGTCGGCGAGCGAGGGCACGGCCAGGTCGGCGACCTCCTGCAGCGTCCGCTCGTAGTTGAGCGAGGACGAGAGCGCCTGGCCGCCGCGCGCGAGCAGCCGCTGCGCGAGCTCCGCGCGCTTCTGGTCGGTGATGTCCTCGATCACCGTCACCACGAGCCTGGTCTCGCCGCGGGCGTCGAGGACGCCGCGCGGCTTGTTCACGCGCCAGCGCTCCTCACCCGTGGTGCGGTTGATGACGCGGACGGTCTGCGGTCCCACGTCCTCGCCGGCGAGCACGCGCCGCGACGGGTACTGCTCGGGGGTCAGCGGCGAGCCGTCCTCGTTGTAGTAGTCGGCGAGCGAGACCAGGTCCTGCGGCGCCGCGCCGAGCAGCGCGTCGACGGCGGGGAAGCCGAGCGTCTCGGCGGCGGCCTCGTTGGCGTAGACGAGCCGCTGCTCGCGGTCCTGCACCACCACCGCCTCGGCGAGGTTGCTGAGCGCCGTCGTCAGCTGGGCGCCCAGCGCCTCGGCGCGCGTCGCCTCCTCGCGGGTGCGCGCGGCCAGCACCGAGAAGACCCCGCCGACGATCACGATCGCGGCGCGGACCTCGTAGCCGGCGTCGCCGAAGTTGTCGTTCCAGATCCCGCTGAGCAGCGCGCTCGCCGAGGCCGCGAGAGCGACGGCCGCGGTCTGGCGCGGGCCGGCGAACATCGCGGCGATGAACGGCGCCACCACCACGGTGGCGGAGATGACGTCGCTCCACATCGAGTCGAGCAGCGTGAGCCCGACGACGGTGAGGAGGGCGATCCCCGTGGCCACCCAGCGTCGTCCTGGGTGGTGAACGGTGCTGAGCCGGGCGGCGGCGCTGCGGAGGTTGCTCACGACGCGGCGGCAGCAGGGTCGTCGACGACCGTCAGCCGCGACGTGAGGCCGATCATGTCGAACAACCGGTGCACATGTTCGGGTGCGCGCGTGATGGCGAACTGCGACCCGTCGGCGGCCGAGGTCTGCTGCGCCTCGATCACGACCGCCAGTCCCTGGGTGTCCATGAAGCCGACCTCACGGAGGTCGAGCACCACGCTGCCGGACCGCTCGAACGCCTTGCGGAGGTTCGCCCGCACGGCATCCGCGGTGGCGAGGTCGATCTCGCCGTGGACCACGACGATCTCGGCCGACCCCTCCGCATGCATGGCGACGCTGAACTCCGAGCCCGGGATGTCCGCGATCATACGGACGCCGGCCTCATACTGCCGAGGTATGGCAGCACTGGACCGGCTCGAGCACCCGATCGTGCAGGCGCCGCTGGCGGGCGGCCCCTCGAATCCCGCGCTCGCTGCCGCGGTCTGCGAGGCCGGCGGCCTCGGGTTCCTCGCGGCCGGCTACAAGCCCGTCGACACGGTCCGCGCCGACCTCGAGGCGCTGCGCGAGCTGACCGCCCGGCCGTTCGGGCTCAACCTCTTCGCGCCGCCCGCCGGCCCGGCCGACGCGGCGGCGCTGCGCTCATACGCCGCGACGCTCGCGGGGGAGAGCGACCGCCGCGGCGTGGCCCTCGGCACGCCGCACCGCGACGACGACGGCTGGGAGGAGAAGCTCGCGCTCGCGGTCTCCGAGCGGGTCCCGGTCGTCTCCTTCACGTTCGGCTGCCCGGCGCCCGACGTGGTCGCGCGGCTGCGCGAGGCGGGGGCCGAGTCATGGATCACGGTGACGACACCGGCCGAGGCGCGCCGCGCGCGCGACGCGGGCGCGCAGGTGCTCGTGGTCCAGGGCGTCGAGGCGGGCGGTCACCGCGGCAGCTTCGACGACGACGCCGGCTCGGACCTCGGGCTGCTCGCCGCCCTGCAGCTGATCGGCGCGGCCGTCGAGCTCCCGCTCGTCGCCACGGGCGGGCTGTCCACGGGGCGCTCGATCGCCGCCGTGCTGGTGGCGGGGGCCGCGGCGGCGCAGCTCGGCACGGCGTTCATGCGCACCCCGGAGGCGGGCACGTCGCCCGCCCATCGCGCGGCGCTCAAGGCGAGCGACCCGACCGCGCTCACCCGCGCTTTCACCGGCCGCTACGCGCGCGGGGTGGTCAACCGCTTCATGCGCGAGCACTCCGGCGACGCCCCCGCGGGCTATCCGGAGATCCACCACCTCACGGCGCCATTGCGCGCTGCAGCGCGCGAGGCGGGCGACGCCGGCGGCTTCCACCTGTGGGCGGGCCAGGCCCACGCGCTGGCCGAGGAGCTGCCGGCGGGCGAGCTCGTGCAGCGGCTCGCGGCGGATGCCGCTGAGGCGCTCCGCGAGGCGGCCGCGCGCCTCGATGGCTAAACCCGTCGAACATGCGTCTATGGGGTCGCGACCCCAGCTGAGGCAGTGCCGATATCGAGGCCAACGCGGGAGCTCTCGAGCGTCCGTTCCCTCACCCAGGCACTCACCAGGAGCTTCCCCCAATGTCCCGATTCAAGAGCCTCAAGGCGAACCCTCGCCGCAGCCTCGCAGCACTGGCCACGGTCCTCGTCGCCGTCGGCGTCACCGGCGCTTCAGGCGCGTCGTTCACCGCCCAGACGGCCAACCCGAGCAACACGTTCGCGGCCGGCACGCTGAGCATGAGCAACGACAAGAACAACGTCGCGATCCTCAGCGCCTCCAACATGCGGCCCGGCGATCCGGCCACCAAGGGCGAGGTCATCATCAAGAACAACGGCACGCTGGCCGGCACCTTCACGCTCACCCGCGGGACCGTCGTCGACTCCGACACCGTCAACCCGATCTCCCCCAAGCTCAACGTCGTCGTGACCGACTGCGGCCCCGACAAGGTCTGCACCACCGTCGGCGACAACGTCAACAAGTACACCGGCACCCTCGCCGCCATGACCGCGCCCATCGGCCTCAGCAGCTGGGCCGTCGATGAGGAGCACAAGTACGAGTTCTCGGTCGCGCTCGACAGCAGCGCCGGCAACCTCCTCCAGGGCGACAACGCCGTGGTCCCGTTCACCTGGGATGCCGCGTAGCACCTAGCGACCGACTGAAGACCGACTGACATGCTCGCCCGCCGCCTCGGCCACGCCCTCATGGCGCTGATCGTGGCGGCGGGCATGCTGTTCGGCCTCTTCCTGATCGTCCCCAGCCTGATGGGCTGGGAGCGGTACGTGATCGTCAGCGGGTCGATGACCGGCTCCTACGATCGCGGCTCACTCGTCTTCGACGAGGTCGTCCCGGTGAAGTCGTTGAAGGTCGGCGACGTCATCACCTACCAGCCCCCGCGCGGGTCCGGTCCGGAAGGCCTCGTGACCCACCGCATCCGCTCGATCGGACGCGACCCCAAGACCAGGATCCCGGTCTTCCGCACCAAGGGCGACGCCAACAAGGTCGCCGACCCCTGGGTCTTCACGCTGCCCAACAAGACCCAGGCGCGCGTCGTGACCGGCGCGCCCTACATGGGCTTCGTGCTCGCCGCGCTCTCCGAGCGCAAGGTCCGCATGGTGCTCGTCGGGATCCCGGCGCTGCTGATCGCCCTGATCGCCCTGGGCAACCTCTGGCGCGACACCGGCCGCGAAGCGCAGGAGCGCTCCGCGACCGTCGCACTCACTGAGGCCTAGGCCGCGAGCGCCCGTTCGCGGGCGGCGCCGCGGGTGACGGCCTGCAGGCCGGCGAAGCCGGCGACGACGAGCGCCTGCATCACGATCCAGATCGCGCCGACCGTGGTGGGGTCCGAGACGCCGCTGAGCAGGAACACGATCGAGTCGGCGGCCCAGAGGACGTTGATGGCGATCACCGCGAGCGCGGCGGACGTCGAGACCCGCGGCCGCGCGGCGACCGTCCACACGGCGCCGGAGAACAGCAGCAGGAACACGCCGATGCTGCGCAGCAGCGCGGGCGAGAGGCCGAGCAGGTCCTCGAGCGGCCCCGCGGCGACGAGGTAGGCGCCGCCGTTGGCGCCGGTGACGACGGCATCGAGCTTCAGGGCGGTGCGCAAAGACATGGCTGGGTCGACCTCCAGGAGTCGTCGGTGTTGACGCGACCCACTGTGCCGCGCGGAGGGAGGCGCGTCGATTACGTCTGAGGTAGGCGCCCGACGTGCTCGCGCACCACTGCCGCCGTCATGTCGTCGGCGGGGAAGAACGACTCGATCGCGAGCTCCGAGGACGTGACCTCGACGGCGGTGCCGAAGGTCGCGACCGTCGAGATGAAGGCGAGCTCGCCCTGCGGAGTGCGCAGCCGCAGCGGCACGGCGATCGCCTGCCCCGGATCGTGCGCGGGCGCGGGCGGCGCCGGGTAGGTCTCGAGCTCGGCGAGCAGCGCGACGAGCGCCGGGTCGCCGGTGAGCGCGATCTGGCGCCGCAGCCGGTCGAGCAGGTGCATGCGCCACTCGGCGAGGTTGGCGATCCGCGGCGCCACGCCGTCGGGATGCAGCGAGACGCGCAGGACGTTGACCGGCGGCTCGAGCAGGTGTGGCGCGACGTTCGCCGTCAGCAGCGACACGGCGCGGTTCGCGGCGATCATCTCCCACGCGCGGTCGACCACCAGCGCCGGATACGGGTCGTGGCCGGCGAGGATCAGGTCGATCGCCGCCCGCACGGGCGCCATCGGCTCGTCGTCGAGGTCGTGGCTCTGGAACGCGGGCGCGTGGCCGGCCGCCAGCAGCATCCGGTTGCGCTCGCGCAGCGGCACCTCGAGCCGCTCGGCGAGGTGCAGCACCATCGACGCGCTCGGGCGCGAGCGTCCCGTCTCGACGAACGAGAGGTGCCGCGCCGACACCTCCGCGTCGAGCGCGAGCTCGAGCTGCGAGAGCCGGCGCCGCTGCCGCCAGTCGCGCAACAGCGACCCGACCTGCACCTGCGTTGCGCTCATGGGGAGGAGCCTATTCCGTCGGCCGGTAGCGGCCGGGGAGGTCCTTGAAGGCGGCGCGTGGCGAGATCAGGAGGTTGAAGCGCACGAGGTGCCCGAGCGCGGCGACGCCGTCCCGCCAGCCGATCTTCTTGCCGGCCGTGCGCGTGCGGGGGTAGTAGACGATCGGCATCTCGAACACCCGGGCCCCGGACTTCGCGACGTAGGCGGTGAACTCGACCTCGAACTCGAAGCGCTTGGCCCGCAGGCGCATCGCGCGCACGAGGTCGGTGCGCGCGAGCTTGTAACACGTCTCCATGTCGGTGAGGTAGATCCCCGACAGCACGTTCGAGAGCAGCGTCAGGAAGCGGTTGACGAAGTAGTGGAAGGTGCGGTGGACCTGGTGGCGCTCGCGCCGGAAGCGCGAGCCGTAGACGACGTCGGCCTCGTCGCGCAGCAACGGCTCGAGCAGGCGCGGGATGTCGCTCGGGTCGTACTCCGCGTCGGCGTCCTGCACGACCACGAAGTCGCCCGTCGCGAGCTCGAGACCGGCTCGCACGGCCGTGCCCTTGCCGCCGTTGGCCTTGTGCACGACGCGGACCTCCTCGGACGTGAGGCCCGCCGCCTCGTCGAGGATCGCGCCGCTGCCGTCGGCCGAGCCGTCGTCGACGAGGATCCACTGGCGCGCGATCGGGCACGGCGCGCTGAACAGCCGCTCGGCGAGCACGGAGCGCAGGCCGTCGGCCTCGTTGTAGACGGGCACGATCACGGAGAGCGTGCGAGGGTCGTCTGCGCCGCTCCCCACCGCGGCCAAGATACCCTGTTGCGGCCGTGGCGCTGATCCGCACCCACCGCGGCCTGATCGTCGTGCTCGTGCTCGGGGTCGTCGCGCGCGCCGCGCTGACGTGGGCGATCTATCCGGCCCACCTCAACTACATCGATTCGTGGGGCTACGCGAAGGAGGCCGACGGGCCGCTGTTCCTGCCGCACTTCTACCGGCCGGCCGGCTACTCCGCCTTCCTCGGCGTGCTGGCCGCGATCTGGCCCAACCTGCCGGCCACGATCGTCGTCCAGCACCTGCTCGGGCTGTTCACCGCGGTGCTCGCGTACGCCGCGCTCCTGCGCCTCGGCCAGCCGCGCTGGGTGGCGCTCGTGCCGGCCGCCGTGATCGCGCTGTCCGGCGACTTCCTCTACTTCGAGCACACCCTGCTCTCCGAGTGGCTGTTCATGCTGCTCGTGGTCGGCGCGCTCTACGTCGCCGCGGGCCTCACGCAGCGGCCGCTGCCGGTGCGCGGCGCGCTCGCCCTCGCGGCGGGCGCCGGGCTGCTGCTCGGCATGGCCACGACGGTGCGCGGGACGGGCATGTTCATCGTCCCGGTGTTTGCCCTGGTGGCGCTGCTGCGGCCGTCCGAGGGCCTGCGGGCGCGCCTGCTGCCGGCGGCCGCGCTGGTGCTGGCCGCGGGCGCCGTCGTGCTCGTCTACGCCGGCGCGCAGTACCGGGCCACGGACTACTTCGGCTTCACCGACGGGCGCGGCTGGGCGCTCTACGCCCGCGTCGCGCCGTTCGCCGACTGCACCGCCTTCACGCCGCCGGCCGGGACGCGCGTGCTGTGCGAGAAGACCGACGCCCGCACGCGCTCGGGGCCGGACCACTACATGTGGGACGCCGACTCGCCCGCGATGCGGGTGGTGGGAGGGGCCGGGCCGCCGGCGCAGGACGAGCTGATGGGTCGCTTCGGGCGCGCGGCGGCGCTCGGCCAGCCCAAGGCCTACGCGCGCGCGATCGCCGCGGACCTCTGGCGCTTCGTCGATCCCGACGAGCGCGCCGGGTTCGGCCAGCCGCCGTTGAGCCTCAACCTCGGCGCGAGCAACGTGGCCTGGGAGCAGTTCAACCGCACGGCCGTCGACCCCCTCTACGGGCCGGCGGAGATCCGCTTCCGCCGCTCGGCCGGCTGGTTCGAGTCGGCGCAGAAGCTGTCCCGCGTCCCCGGCGCGCTCGTGCTGCTCGCGACGCTGCTCACGCTGATCGCGCTCCCGTTCACGAGCCGCGGCACGCGGCTGGCCCTGCTGCTGCTCGGCGGCTCGGCGATCGCCGCGCTGGTGCTCTCGGTCGCCGCCCAGGGCTACAACTGGCGCTTCGCGGTCCCGCTCCTGCCGCTGTTGCTCGCCTCCGGCGCCGTCGGCGCGCGCGTCGTCGTGATGCGCCTGGGCGCTACTGTCGATCGCAGTGGCCCACGCGCTCTTCGTCTGCCTTCACAACGCCGGCCGGTCGCAGATGAGCCAGGCCCTGTTCGAGCAGGCGGCCGGCGGGCGCCATAGCGCCGCCTCGGCGGGCACCCGTCCCGCCGCGCGCGTCCATCCCGAGGTGGTCGACGTGATGCGGGAGCTCGCGATCGACCTGTCCGCCCGCACGCCGCAGGCGCTCACGCGCGAGCTCGCCGAGCGCGCCGACGTGGTGGTGACCATGGGCTGCGGCGACGAGTGTCCCTACATCCCGGGCAAGCGCTACGTCGACTGGGAGCTCGAGGACCCGCAGGGCCGCAGCGTCGACGAGGTCCGGGCCACCCGCGACGAGATCGCGCGGCGCGTGGCCGCCCTCGTCGACGAGCTCGACGGAGGCTGAGGAGTGAGCGCCGCCCCGATCCGCCCGCGCGCGCCGCGGCTCGCCGCCACGCTGCGCGACAAGGAGCGCGTCACGCCGCTCGAGCTGTTCTTCGACCTCGTCTTCGTGCTCGCGCTGACCCAGTGCACGCAGCTGATGGCCGACGAGCCGACGTGGACCGGGCTCGCGAAGGCGATGCTCGTGCTCGCGGTGCTGTGGTGGTCGTGGAGCGGCTACGCATGGCTGACGAGCCTCGTGGACCCCGAGGAGGGCGTCGTGCGGATCGCGATGTTCGGCGCGATGGCCTCGTTCCTCGTCGCCGCGCTGTGCGTGCCGCAGGCGTTCGGCGACTCCGCGCTGATCTTCGCGGTCGCCTACGCCGGCGTGCGGATCGCCCACATCGTCCTGTTCGTGATCGGCAGCCGCGACGACCCCAACCTGCGCGCGTCGGTGATCGCGCTCGCGGTCTCGACCGCGATCGGGGTCGGCCTGCTGGTCGCGGCGTCGTTCACCGACGGGACGGTCTCGGGCGTGCTGTGGGGCGTCGCGATCCTGCTCGACTACGGCGGCCCGTACTTCTTCGGCGTCGAGGGCTGGCGGATGGTGCCCGGCCACTTCGCCGAGCGCTTCGGCCTGATCGTGATCATCGCGCTCGGCGAGTCGATCGTGGCGATCGGCATCGGGGTGGAGTCGGAGGTCGACGCGGGCATCCTCGTCGCGGCGGTGCTCGGCGTGATCGTCGCGGGTGCGTTGTGGTGGCTGTACTTCGACGTCGTCGCGCTCGTCGCCGAGCGCCGGCTTTCGCAGGCCGCGCCCGGCCGCGAGCGCAACTCGATCGGCCGCGACTCCTACGGCTACCTGCACTTCCCGATGGTCGCGGGCATCGTGCTGCTCGCGCTCGGGCTGAAGAAGACGCTCGGGCATGTCGAGGACCCGCTGAAGCTCGTGCCCGCGGTCGCGCTGCTGGGCGGCACCGCGGTGTATCTCGTCGCCCATGTCGCGTTCCGGCTGCGCAACGTGCACCGCTTCAGCTTCCAGCGGCTGCTGTGCGCGCTGGTGCTCGTCGCGCTGATCCCGCTCGCGACCGAGCTCGCCGCGCTGACGACGCTCGCGATCCTCGCCGCGCTGCTGGTGGCGCTGATCGTGTACGAGAGCGTGCGCTTCGCCGATCTGCGCGATCGCCTGCGCCACCAGGTCGCCCACGACTGAACCGGCCCACCCGCTCGCATGTCCCTCTCCGTCTGCCTGATCGCGAGCGCGCCCGCTGCGCGCGTCGCCGCGCTGCTCGAGCCCGTGCGCGAGCTGGCCGACGAGATCGTGATCGCGGCCGACGCGCGCGGCGACGCGGCGACGCTCGCCGCCTACGCCGCCCTCGCGGACCGCTTCTTCCGCATCGAGTACCGGCTCTACGAGCGCCACCTCCCGTGGCTGCACGCGCAGTGCTCGGGCGACTGGATCCTGCGCCTCGACGACGACGAGGTCATGAGCCCGGCGTTCCTCGCGCGGCTGCCGGAGCTGCTCGCCGCCCGCGAGGTGCACCAGTACTGGGTGGCCCGGCCGTGGCTGTATCCGGACGCCGGCCGCGTGCTCGACGACCCGCCGTGGAGCGTCGACTTCAACAACCGCCTCGTCCGCAACGACGGGACGCTGCGCTTCCGCGGCGTCCAGCACGCCCACGCGGACCCGGTCGCGCCGTGCGAGTACATCGAGGAGCCCGTCTACCACCTCGAGCTGCTGCTCGCCGGGACCGACCAGCGTCGCGACAAGGCTCTCCGCTACGAGGTCGCGAACCCGCTGCTGATCGCCGCCGGCGGCGGCCGCATCAACGAGGCGTTCTACCTGCCGGAGCTGCGGCCCTCGCTGCGGACGCGGCCGCTGCCGGCGGCCGACCGGGCGCGCGGTCGAGCGGGTCCTGCGCGCGAGCGGGACCGTCGCGGCGCCGCCGCCGGCCGGCGCTCCGCTCGTGACCGTCGGCGAGATGGACCGCCGCTGGGAGGGGCGCGACGTCCCGGAGTCCGGCTACCGCGCCGCCATCGAGCCGGTCGGGACGGCGCCGGCGCTGGCGCCCGGGGAGGGGCGGAACGTGTTCTTCCGCGTCACCAACCACGGCACCGAGTGGTGGCCGCGCGGCCTCGACCGGACGCCCGCGATCCGCGCGAGCTACCGCTGGCTGCACCCCGACGGCTCCGTCCACACCGCCGACGGGCTGCGCACGGGCTTCACTCGCGACGTCGGTCCCGGCGAGCGGATCCTCATGCCGCTCGACGTCGTCGCGCCGCCCGAGCCCGGGCGCTACCTCCTCGAGGTCGACCTCGTGCACGAGGACGTGCGCTGGTTCGCGCAGGGCTGCCGCGTGAAGGTCGAGGTCGCGGCACGGCCGGCGCTGCCGCCGGTCGCCCTGCGGTTGCGCGAATCGCCGCCGCCGCCGCGGGGCCCGCTGCGCCGGCCGCGGATGCTGATCCCGCGCGTGCTGCACCGGATCTGGGTCGGCGGCGCCGAGCTGCCGGCGGCCCACCTCGAGTTCGGGCGCGGCTTCGAGCGCCTCCACCCGGGCTGGGAGGTGCGGCTGTGGACGGACGCCGACCTCGGGGCGCTCGGGTTCCCCGGCGCCGAGGTGGGGCGCGTGCGCACCGCGTCCGAGCTCTCCAACCTGATGCGCTACGAGGTCCTCCGGCGCTTCGGCGGCGTCTACTTCGATACCGACGTCGAGTGCCGGCGACCGCTCGAGGGCCTGCTGGCGGGCGTCGAGGCGTTCGCCGCGCTCGAGCTGCCCGGCCGCGTCGGCACCGCCGTGCTCGGCGCCGTGCCGGGACACCCCGCCTTCGAGCGCGCGGCGCGGGTCGCGCGCCAGACGGTCGGGCTGGGAGCGCACTCGGGCGACGCGAACGGGCCGTACTTCTTCAGCCTCGTGCTGGAGCAGGAGCCAGGCGTCACGATCTTCGGCGCCGAGAAGTTCTACCCCTACCTGTGGGACGAGCCCGAGCGGGCGGGGGAGGAGTTCCCCGACGCCTACGCGGTGCATCACTGGACGTTGAGCTGGTGGCGCCCGGAGGGCGCCGTCTGACGGTCGCCTCAGCGGCGGCGCACGACGCGCAGCTTCGCGCGCGTCGTGAGCGCCCGGCGCTTGGTGTCGCGGCCGCGCGCGATCGCGGTCACGGTCCGCGGCCGCTTGCCCTTGACGCGCAGGCGCACCGTGCGGGCGCGTCCGCGGCGGATCGAGTAGCGCTTGCGGGCCACGGTGCGCGTGCCGCGGCGGATCGTGAGCGTGCCCTTGCAGGTGCGGCGGCCGCGGGCGCGCGGGCAGGCCATGCGGACCGCGAGCCGGCGCGTCTTGCTCAGCCGCGCGGTGCGGCTCGGGAAGCGCACGAGCGGGTGCTGGTCGCGGGCGCCGTTCGCGCTCTGCTCGCAGCTGATCGACGGGGACGGGTCGAGCAGGTCGATCTCGGCGACGTCGGTCCCCTTCCCGCAGCTGACGGCCGCGTCGGCGAAGCCGTCGACCGAGCTCACGAGGTCGTTCCCGTCGCCCCCGTTGACGATGTCGTTGCCGTCGGGCGGCGGGTTGGCGACGAACTCGCGGATGGTGCAGACCGGGAAGCTGCCGGCGCTGGCGTTGCAGGTCCTCGGCGAGCCGGCCACGAGCGGGCCGATGACGTCGTTGCCGGCGTCGCCGATCAGCGTGTCGTCCCCGGCCTTGCCGTCGATCCGGTCGATGCCGGGGCCGCCGCGGAGGGTGTTCTTCACGAAGTTGCCGACGAGGCGGTCGTTGCCAGAGCCGCCGATGATGTTCGGCACGTCGTGCAGCACGTCCCCGTCGATCGTGACCGTGCCCGCGGTCCCGAAGGAGATGGTGGCGTTGACCGCGGTGGTGCGGGCGCTGTAGTCGACCGTGTCGGCCTGGCTGTTGAAGAGGTTGGCCGACGTGTCGCCGTACATCACGTCCGGATCGGTGCCGGGGCCGCCGTCGAGCAGGTCCGCGCCGGAGCCGCCCTCGAGCGTGTCCGGTCCGCCGCCGCCGCGCAGGGTGTCGTCGCCGGAGCTGCCGTGGAGCGCGTCGGCGACCGCGCCGCCGAGCAGGGTGTCGGCGAACGGGGTGCCGAACAGGCCCTCGATCTCTGAATAGCTGTCGCCGTCGGGGTCGTTGGCGACGCCGTCGAGCGACGCGGTCACGCCGGCGGCGCGGCCGTCGCCGTAGTGGGCGACGTCGAAGCCGGGGCCGCCCGCCAGCGCGTCGGCGCCGAGCCCGCCGAAGAGCCGGTCGCTGCCGCCCGCGCCGTCGAGGCGGTTGGGTCCGCCGTCGCCTCGGATCTCGTCGCCGAGCGGGCTCCCGGTGACGTCCTCGACCCCGCCGATCGAGTCCTCGCCACCGGGCTCGCCGAGCCGGATGTCGAGCGCATCGAGCCGGCCGCTGTAGTCGGCGCGGTCGTGCGCACCCTCGCCGCCGTCGAGCCGGTCGCTCACGAAGTCGCCGGGACCGCCGTCGAGCAGGTCGTCGCCGCCGAGGCCGAACAGGCGGTCGGGGGCGCTGCCGCCGCGCAGCGTGTCTCCCGCCGCGGTCCCGCGCAGGCCGTTGATGTTGGTGTAGACGTCGCCGTCCGGATCGTTGGCGACCCCGTCGAGCGAGGCGGTGACCGGGCCCGGCCGCGACTCGTAGCTCGCGCTGTCGTCCTTGATGATTCCGCCCCCGCCGTTGAGCTGGTCGGCGCCGAGGCGGCCGTCGAGCGTGTCGTTGCCGCCCGGCCCGCCGTCGAGCGCGTTGACGGCGTCGCTGCCCGACAGCGTGTCGTTGCCGCTGCCGCCGGTCGCGTTCTCGAAGCCCGAGATCGTGTCGCCGTCGCTCGTCGTCGCGGCGGCGAGGCTGGCGGTGACGCCGGCCGTGCGGCTCGCGAAGCTCAGCGTGTCGGTCCCGCCGCCCGCGGCGAGGACGTCGGCGCCCGCGCCGCCGTCGAGGGTCTGGTCGCCGGCGTCGCCGGACAGGGCGTCGGCGCCGGCCGTCGCGGTCACGTGCTCGACGTCGTCGCTGACGTTGTCGCCCTCGGCGCCGGCCGCGCCGCCGTCGTTGGCCACACCGTCGAAGCTGACCGTGACGGGCGCCGAGGCCGCGCGGTCCAGATAGCTCACGCGGTCGTCGCCGCCGCCCCCTCCCAGCAGGTCGGCGCTGCGCCGCCCGGCCACGTCGAGCACGTCGTTGTCGCCGCCGCCGTCGAGCGTCATCGCCTCGCCCGCGGCGCCAGGCGGCGCGAAGCCGGTCAGCGTGAGCGTGTCGTTGCCGGCGCCGCCGAGGATGGTGTGCCCGCGCGCGGCGCTCGAGGTCACGGCGTCGTCGCCGTCCCCGAGGTCCGTCGCCGTGACCGGGATCGCGCCGCCGTAGCTGAGCCGGTCGTTGCCGCCCGCGAGCGCGAGCTCGAACGTGCGCGTCCCCTGGTCGTCGCAGAAGGCCACGGCGCCGGGCTGGGCGGTGCAGCCGGTGCCGCCGTCGACGCCCTGGATCCGCCAGTTCGTGCCGGCGGACAGCGTGATCGTCACGTTGTCGGCCAGGCCCGCGGAGTCGACGATCCGGATCACGCTGCCGTCGACCGACGCGGTCGGCCGCGCGCTCGCGGTGCTGGGCGCTGCCACCGCGAGGGCGGCGACGGCGAGCGCGATCGTCCGTGAGCGCATCCGGACTACCCAACTCCCTCCGGCACCCCGGTGTCAAGGTACGGGTAGCACCCATAGGCGATCCGCGAGCCGGCCGGTACGCTGCTCAGCGATCTATGACTGCCGCCACGGAACACCTCACGTCGCGCCGCCTGGGCTGAGCCCGCCCCCCGCGCGACCCCGGTTTCCGTCCTTTCTTAGATCACTCCCGGAGGTTCCCCCGTGTCGCGCGACCAGCGCAACCACCACCGTGTCCGGCGCCGAAGCCAGGACACCTTCAGATGCCGCCGCTGCCGGCTCGACGTGTCGATGGACGCGCCGGGCACGCGGCACCGCAACCACTGCCCCACCTGCCTGTGGAGCCGGCACCTCGACGACGACGTGCCCGGCGACCGCGCCGCGGACTGCGCCGGCTCGATGGAGCCGATCGCCGTCTGCGTCCGCGATGACGGCGAGTGGGCGCTCGTCCACCGCTGCGGCGGGTGCAGCACCGTGCGCCTGAACCGCATCGCCGGCGACGACAACCCGCTCTCGCTGATGCACCTGGCGGTCCGGCCGCTCGCGCAGCCGCCCTTCCCCATGGAGTGGCTGAGCCGCAGCCTCTAGCCCCGTGACAGCAGCTGATCCGCGGGCGCGTCGAGGTCCCGCAACGGCTCGGCGCCCGCCGCGAAGCGCGCGGCGGCGCGCCGGTCGTACGTCCGCGCGCCGCGCGAGGCGGGCCGGACGCCGCGCGGCAGCGCCGTCTCGGAGGCGAGCAGGACGAGGTTGCCGCCCGCCGGCCGGCCGGCGGCGCTCGGCAGCGCCACCAGCGCCACGTCGGCGAACACCGCGCGCAGCGTCGCGACCTCGGCGCGGGCGAGCTTCAGCGGTGGCTGGTCGATGAGGTTGAGCGCGTAGAGCCCGCGCGGCCGCAGCACGCGCCGGATCTCGCGGGCGTACTCGACGGTCGCCAGGTGCCACGGGATCGCGCGCGCCCCGAACGCGTCACCGACGAGCAGGTCCGCCGAGGCGGTGGCCTCGTCCGCGAGCGTCACCCGCGCGTCACCCTCCACGACCCGGAGATCCCGTCCCGTCCGCAGCCCGAGGCGCTCGCGCGCGAGCTCGACCAGCTCGCCGTCCACCTCGTGCACCCGGGCGCGGGAGCCGCGGCGCGTGGCCAGCAGGTAGCGCGGGAGCGTGAAGCCCGCGCCGCCGAGGAAGACGCCGTCGAGCGGCGCGCCGCGCGGCGCCATGCCGTCGATCGCATCGCCGATCCAGCGGATGTAGTCGAGCTCCAGCCGGCGCGGGTCGTCGAGGTCGACGTAGGAGTGCTTGAGGTTCTCGAGCACGAGCGTCCTCCCGCTCGGCCGCTTCGGGTCGACGTCGACGCGCGCGCAGTGGTAGCGGGTCTCCGCGTCGCACGGGGCGCCCACCGCCACGGCGACGGCGCCGAGGACGGCCGCGCCGGCGATCAGGCCGAGCATCGATCCGGACCACGGCGCGCCGCCCGGGCCGAGGGCCAGCGCGAGCGCGATCAACCCGGCGCCGAGCCCATAGAGCGCGACGTCGGTCGCGAGCAGCGGCACGATCACGAAGCCGGTCGCGAACGTCCCGACGAGCCCGCCCGTCGTCGCCCACGCCGACAGCCGGCCGACGACCGAGCCGGTCGCGCCGAGGTCGCGCAGCTGGACCTTGACCACGGCCGGCGTCACCGCGCTCAGCGCCGTGGCCGGCGGCAGCAGCGCGGTCAGCGCGATCACCAGCGCGGCGGCGTCCCCGCCGCCGCGCAGCGCCTCCCCGAAGAGGCGCACGAGCGGCACCGTGGCGATGGCCAGCGCGCCGCCCGCGGCGAGCAGGACGGGCAGGAGCAGCCGCGGGCTCACGCGATCGGCGGCCCGCCCTCCGAGCGCCGAGCCGGCCGCGATGCCGGCCAGCACGGTGCCGATGATCGCGGTCGTCGTCTCGAGCGTGAGCCCGACGTAGGGCGCGAGCAGGCGGATGCCGAGGATCTCGACGACCAGCACGGCGGCCGACGCGACGAAGGCGAGGCCCGCCGCCAGGCTCGGGGACGAGGCCGGGTCGCGCACGGCGGGACCATATGCGCTCTACGATCCGCGGATGTCGGTGACCGGCAAGACGGCGATCGTCACCGGTGCGGGCACCGGGATCGGCCGCGCGACCGCGCAGCTGCTCGCCGCGCGCGGGGCGAAGGTCGTGGCCGCCGGCCTGCAGCCCGAGCGGCTGGGCGAGACGGTGGCCGCGATCACCGAGGCGGGCGGCGAGGCGATCGCCGTCGAGGCCGACGTGTCCGATCCGGCCGCCATCGAGACGGTGGCCGCGCGTGCGCAGGAGGCCTTCGGCGGGACGGACGTGCTCGTCAACAACGCCGCGATCTACCCCATCGGACCGTGGCACGAAGCCGACGCCGCGGAGTGGGACGCGGTGTTCGCCACGAACGTCCGCGGCTACTTCCTGCTGGCGAAGGCCGTGCGCGGGCAGATGGTGGCCCGCGGCGGCGGCGCGATCGTCAATGTCGCCTCGGTGACGTTCTTCTGGGGCGAGGCACAGCTGCTCTCCTACGTCGCGTCCAAGGGCGCGGTCATCGGCTTCACGCGCGCGCTGGCGCGGGAGGCCGGTCCCGAGGGCATCCGCGTCAACGCCGTCGCGCCGGGGGCGTTCCCGACCGCGGCGACCGAGATCCATGCCGACCAGGACGCGCTCTGGCGCGGCGTGCTCGACGCTCAGTCGCTCAAGCGCCGCGGCGAGGTCGAGGACGTCGCGCGCGCGATCGTGTTCTTCGCGGGCGACGACAGCGGCTTCGTCACCGGCCAGACGCTGCTGGTGGACGGCGGCTGGATGCGCAACTGATGTCCAGCCGCGCGTTGTAGGTCCGCGCCATGTCCTGTGCCCAGCGACGGGCCGGGAAGTCCTCGGCCTTGGCGAAGGCACAGACCCAATCGGAGGGATCGTCCTCGAGCACGACGAGGACGCGGTCGTCCTCGTCGACGACCGCGAGCCGTCCCGCGACGGGCCGGTCGCTCACGTCCGCCGCCCGCCGACGGTGACGACGACGTCGGCGCCGCGCACGGTCACGGGGTAGCTGCGCAACGTGATCGCGGGGTAGGCGAGGCAGCGGCCGGTCGGCACGTGGTACTCCAAGCCGTGCCAGGGGCAGGCGATCACCTCCCCCTCCATGACCCATTGCGGGTCCCAGCCGCTCTCGCGATCGGCGGTCAGCGTGCCGGTCAGCGTGCGGCCCTCGCACAGGGGACCCGTCTGGTGCGGGCAGAGGTTCGGCAGCCCGTAGAGGCGCCCGGCGATGTTGAAGACGCCGATCTCCCGTCCCGCGGCCTCGACGACCTTGTGCGTCCCGTCCGGGAAGTCGGCGAGCCGGCCGACGACGACCTCGGTCACCGCCGGGATCCCGTGCGGTCGATCCCGAAGAGCTCGAGTGCGTTCTCGCCGAAGACCTTGCGCCGCTGCGCCTCGCTGAAGGGGACCTGGTTGACCTTCATGGGGTGGTCGAAGTCGTGGTGCGGCCAGTCGGAGGCGTAGATCGTGGTGTCCTCGCCGTCGTAGAGCTCCATCAGCGTGACGAGGTCGCGCAGCCGCTCCGGCTCCTCGATCGGCTGGGTCGCCACGTAGACGCGCTTGAGGTAGTGGCTCGGGCGCTCGGTGAGGAACGGGACCTCCCGCCGGCGCTCGAGGTACTCCTTGTCGAGCCGGTTGCACAGGAACGGCATCCAGGAGATCCCCGCCTCGGTCACCCCGATCCTGAGCTCCGGGTAGCGGACGACGACGCCGGTGGAGACCATGCTGACCAGGTTCGCGAGGATCGCGAAGGTGTGGCTGGTGGCGTGGCGGGCGAACTCCGTGTCGAAGCCGTGGTTGTTGAACGGGAAGACCGGCGACGTGACGGTGACCGAATGCAGCAGCACCGGCAGCCCGGCGTTCTGGGCGGCGTCGAAGATCGGGTCATAGCGGCGGTGGCCCCAGAGCGGGTCGAGCCCTGCGCAGGGCAGGTAGACCGAGACGATCGAAGGGTCGTCGGCGTAGCGCTCGATCTCGCGCGCGGCGTCCTCCGGATCCTGCGGGCAGGCGACGATCGCGCCGAGCAGCGCGGCGTGGCGGGAGGTCCAGCAGTCGACGAGCCAGGCGTTGTAGGCACGGGCCAGCGCGGCCGCGTAGCCCGCCTGCGGCAGCACGGCGAGCTTGAGCAGGTGATCGGGGAAGAGCACCGCGAGGTCGATGTGGATCGCCTGCAGCTCGGCGACCATCTGCTCCGGCGTGTGCACCATGCGCGTCCCCTCGTGGGAGGTCGGGAAGCGCGCCGTGAGCGTGCCGTCGCCTCCCGGTGAGAAGCCCGGGATGTCGAGATAGCGCTCGGGAACGTCCGCCACGTTGCGCAGCGCGACGTCCCATGGCCCGTCGCAGTACGGAGCGAGCGCGCCGGGGCTCTCGTGGACGTGGACGTCCGCGTCCACGATCAGCAGATCGGACAACGAGGTGCGGGCCACGGGGCGATGATGCCAGCCGCGACGAGGCCGTACGATCCCGCCCTCATGGAGGTGGCGACGGGGATCCACCGCATCGAGGGCGATCTCGGCGAGCGCTACGTGTGCCAGTACCTCCTGGTCGGCGAGGAGCGTGCGCTGCTGGTGGACAGCGGCCTGCGCGACATGCCCGAGCAGGTCATCGCGCCGTACCTCGCGGGGCTCGGCCGGTCGCTGGCCGACCTCGACGACGTGCTGATCTCGCACGCCGACGTCGATCACTGCGGCGGCAACCGCTCGCTGCGCGCCGCGGCGCCGGGCGCCCGCCTGCTCTGCGGTGAGGCCGATCGCGCGTGGATCGAGTCCAACGCCGCCATGCTCGCGGGCAACTACCGCTGGTACGAGCCCTACGGATTCGGCCCGACGACGGAGGACGTGGCGTTCCTCCAGCACGAGCTGGGCGGCGACGCGCCTGTGGACATCGGGCTGCAGGGCGGCGAGACGCTCCGCCTCGGTCCCTCCTGGCGCGTCGAGGTGCTCGCGCTGCCCGGTCACACGCCTGGGCACCTCGGGCTCTGGGATCCGCGCAGCGGCGCGGCGATCATCATCGACGCCGCCCTCGCCGACGGCGTCTACGACCGCGCCGGCACGCGCCTGATCCCGCCCCGCTACTACACGGCCCCCGGCTACGAGGCGACCCTCCGGCGCCTGCGCGCGCTCGATCCCGCACTCCTGCTGACCGCGCACTACCCCGTCATGGAGCGCGACGACGCGCGGGCGTTCCTCGACCGCTCGCTCGCGTTCGTCCATGCCGTGCGCGATGCCGTGCGCGCGGGCATCCGGGCGGGGACCACCGAGCTGTGGCCGCTCACCCAGGCGGTGGACGCGGCGGTCGGCCCGTTCCCGAGCTTCACGCACGAGCTCGCGGCGTCCGTGCGCGCCCATCTCGCCGAGGTGTGAACACTTCTAAGGTGGGCGCGATGTGGCGGTGGCTCGCACTCGTCCTGCTCGTCGCGCTGACGGCGGCCGACGCCGCGAGCGCGGCGGTGGCGAAGCCGCGCTTCGTGCGCAACATCGACACGGGGGAGACGGGGTGGTTCTCGTCGCCCGGGCTCGTCGATCTCACCGGCGACAAGAAGCTCGAGATCGTCGCGCCCTTCTACAGCACGCTCGTCTACAACGCGAAGGGCCGGCTCCTCGGCAAGGGCACGGCGAGCAAAGGACGGGTCTACGCGCCCGGCGTGGTCGCCGACCTCGACCGGGACGGCGTGAAGGAGATCGTCGTCGGCGGCAACGACGGAACCGTGGCGGCCTACAACCTCGGCGCCGGAGGGCTGCAGCCCAAGGCCGGCTGGCCGGCCTCGACCTGCAGCGGCGGCGAGTGCCCGGAGACCCGCGGCATGGCGGCGGCCGACCTCGACGGAGACGGTCGCATCGAGGTCGTGGCCACGACCACCAACACCTCGTCCACCGGCTCGCAGGTCTTCGCCTTCACCGCCTCGGGCGCCAACGCGCCCGGCTGGCCGCGCTACAGCGCGGCCGACGCGACCTTCAACGGCGTCGGCAACCACGGCTACGGGGCCTACGGGGAGAACGTCGGGATCGGGCAGCTCGACGACGACCCGCAGCGCGAGGTCGTCGTCACCTACGACAACCACCAGATCAACCTCTTCAACCACGACGGCACGTCGGTGCTCGCGTCGCCGTGGTACACGAACCGCCAGAGCGGCCACGTCGGGAAGCGCCTCGGATGGGGTCAGTTCATCCGCTGGCTCAGGCCCAAGGTGGAGGACCGCCACTACCACCGGCACGCCGGCGACTGGCCCGACGTGAAGAAGACGCCGTGGCTGCAGTGGACGGCCTCGCCGCCGTCGATCGGCGACCTCGACCGCGACGGTCGCAACGAGGTCATCGGCGTCCCCAACGTCGAGCAGGAAGGAGCCGTACGAGACGCAGGCCTACGCGTTCATGGTGCTCGACGGCGCGTACGGCAACGGGTCGCGCTCGGGTCGCCGGCACAAGGGCTTCAACCGGCTCCCGCTCACGCGCAAGCCGGCGGTGCGCCGCGACGGCGACTTCTACCCGCCGAGCGGCATCCCCGCTCCGACCATCGTCGACCTCACCGGCAACCGCCGCCCCGAGATCGTCGCCCCGATCCCCGACGGCTTCATCTACGCGATCAGCCCGAAGGGCAAGCGACTGTGGCGGCACAACTTCGCCCGCGGAGACGCGAAGACCTTCGCGTCCGAGGTCGTCGCCGCCGACCTGAACCGCGACGGCCGGACCGAGCTCGTCTTCGGCACCTACGGCCGGGCGCGCAACTCAGGCCGCCTGGTCGTGCTCTCCGCACGCGGCAAGAAGCTCCACGACCTCCGCCTGCGCAACCAGGGCACGAACGGCAACGGCATCGGCATCCCCGCGGCACCGTCGATCGCCGACGTGAACCGCGACGGCAAGCTCGAGATCGTGGTCACGACGTTCGACCACGGCATCGACGTCTACCGCGTCCCGCGCTCGAACACGAAGCGCCTGCCGTGGCCGACCGGCCGCGGCAACCTCCCGCGCAACGGCGCCGCCTTGAAGACGTCGTAGCCGGGCGTGAGGGTGTCGTGGGGGTCGAACCTCCGCTTGGCGGCTTCCAGCTGAGCGAAGGCCGGGCCCAAGTGGTCGCGCCACTGGCGTCGGGAGAGCGAGAAGCGCGCTCACGGGTACAGCGTGCCGCCGGCGGCCTTGATGCGCCGGTAGGTCGCCTGGTTGGCCTCGACGAGGCGCCTCGCCGCGCGGCGGTCGCCGCTGATGGGGAGGGCGGACCAGATTGAAGGCGTAGGACAGCGTGTCGGACGGCATGCGGAGCAGCGGGCTGGAGATCGCCGGACGTGCGGAGCGGGGAGAGCACGATCTGGCCGAAGACGGACCGAGGTCGGCCGGCGGCTCCAGCGCAGCCAGCTCGGCATCGACGGACCGACTCGACGCCGGCGGTCGCCGATGAAGGTCGTCAGCCACGGGTTGCGGGAAGTCCCACTGCCCGTTGGCCCGCAGCGCCGCCTCCAGCGGGGCGAGGCGGTCCAGAGTACTCCCGGTAGGTGGTCGTCATCGCTTCCCGGCGCGCCGCGTCGTCGCAGCACGAGCGAGCAGCCGCGTCATCCGGTGGTTCGCGCGTCGGCGACGCTCGAGCCGGAAGTCGAAGCCGTCGCCCGGCGCGGCGCGGATGGCTGCCCTGCACGGCGTCGAACCGATCGTGCCCGCGAACGCCCGCGCGTCCGCGAGCATGGTGCCGAGGTAGCGAGGCGCAGACGACGCCCGCTGCGCGTAGCCGAGTCGCTGACCTGGATCGCGACCACTCCGACCTGACCGAGGCCGAGGCCGCGTCGAAGCGCGGGATGCTGCCTCCGCCGAGCAGACTCGTCTGGCCGTGCGGCTCAACTTGACGATAAGCGTTGCGTCCTGCACCCCGCGCCAGTGCGCGCTCGAGCCGCCGACGACCAGGTGCCACTCGACCGCATCCGAGATAGTCGGTCAGGACGGCGGCGCACCTGCGCGCGCACGTCGAGTATCGACTGCCGGGCCTCGACTGTGGCGCCCGATGTTTCGCGTCGAGTGGCCGTTCGCCGCCTAATGTCGTGGCTGGAGCGCGTCGCAGCTCGCGCGTCCGACTCCTGCGCACGAGCGTCCGAGCATCGGCGGCAGCGCGCCGCGTCGCCGCGTCGAAACGGAGCTCACCATCCAGAGCCGGCAGCGGCGCGAACGCTGCGCGGCCTGCGCCGGGATCGCCGTCGTGGTGCCCCAGACGGCGGCCGCCGCGCCCACGATGGCGTCGCGGCGCGTCAACCTCGTCATGAAGCCTCCCAGCCTCGTGTCTGTGATGCTCATCGAGACGAGGATGCGTCACCAGCCCGAACGCGCCTGATCCCAGAATGCTGGGGGCCGACGACGGTTAACGTCGACCGAGGGCCGACGCGGAGTCGACCCCCGGGGACACCGCGTGCTGACTCAGCCGCAGCCGGTGTTGTTGCCGCAGCTCGAGCACGTGTAGCACGAGCCCGTGCGCTGCATCATGCCGCCGCACTGCGAGCAGGCGGGGCCGAGGTCGAGCCCGACCATCTTCGCGGGCAGGACCGGCGGCGAGTCGGTCATCGCCGACGCCGCGGACTTCGTGGTGCCGGGCGCGCTGGCCTTCGGGGTCGTGCCGCCGTTGCCCCCGTTGCCGCCCTGGCTCGGGCCGGCCGTGTCGCTCGCGGCGGCGCCGGTCGCGAGGTCCTGCGCCGTGCGGCGCGCGCGGACCTCCTTGGTGAGGATCCCGAGGTCCTCCTGCACGTCGGCGTCGAGGAAGCGCGAGGCGAGCCAGCGCATGATGTAGTCGGGCATCGACTTGGCGAACGGGATCTCCGGGTTGGTGGTGATCCCCTCCGGGTCGAAGCGCATGTAGGCGAACTTGCGCACGAGCGTCTCGAGCGGCACGCCGTACTGCAGCGAGATCGAGATCGCGGTCGCGAACGAGTTCATCATGCCGCGCAGGGTCGAGCCCTCCTTGCCGACGTCGGTGAGGAAGATCTCCCCGACCGAGCCGTCGTCGTACATGCCGGCCGTGATGTAGCCCTCGTGGCCGCCGAGCGAGAACTTGTGCGTGATCGACTGGCGCTCGCGCGGCATCCGGCGCCGCTGCGGGCCCGCGTCCTCGCGCGTGCGCTTGATCGCCTCGGCGACGGCCTCCTCGATCAGCGGCGCGATCTGCGCCGCGGGCACGAGCTTCTCGCCGTCGGGCGTGACGTAGCCGCCCTCCTCGTCGCCGTCGACCGTGGTCGTGACCGACTTGCCCTGCTGCGCGTCGGTGCGCAGAGCCTGCGCGGTCTTGGAGCCGTCGCGGTAGATCGCCAGCGCCTTGACGCCGAGCTTCCACGACTGGATGTAGGCCTCGGCGATGTCCTCCACCGTGGCGGTCTCGGGCAGGTTGACCGTCTTGGAGATCGCGCCCGAGAGGAACGGCTGGACCGCGCCCATCATCTTGATGTGGCCCGGGTGCGAGATCGCGCGCTCGCCGACCGCGACGTCGAACACCTCGAGGTGCGCGGGGTCGAGCCCGGGCGCCCCGACGATCGTCGAGTGCTCGGTGATGTGGGCCTCGATCTGCTCGATCTGCTCGTCGCTGTAGCCGAGCGTGCCCAGCGCCATCGGCACCGTGCGGTTGGCGATCACCATCGAGCCGCCGCCGACCAGCTCCTTGTACTTGACGAGCGAGAAGTCGGGCTCGATGCCCGTGGTGTCGCAGTCCATCAGGAACGAGATCGTCCCCGTGGGCGCGAGCACCGTCGCCTGCGCGTTGCGGTAGCCGTAGAGCTCGCCGAGCGCGACCGCCTCGTTCCAGCTCTCGCGCGCGGCCGCCAGCAGCGGCGCGTCCTCGCAGGTGGAGTCCGGGATCGAGTAGGACGCGTCACGGTGCATCCGCATGACGTTGTTGTGCGCCTCGCGGTTCTCCTGGTAGCGGTCGTAGGGGCCGATGCCCGCGGCGACCTTGGCCGACTGCAGGTACGCGCGCCCGGTCATCAGCGCCGTGATCGCGGCGGCGGTGCCGCGGCCGGCGTCCGAGTCGTAGGGCATGCCGTTGGCCATCAGGAAGGCGCCGAGGTTGGCGTAGCCGAGGCCGAGCTGGCGGAAGGCGCGGGCGTTCTCGCCGATCTCCTTCGTCGGATAGCTCGACGGGCCGACGATGATCTCCTGCGCGAGGAAGACGATGTCGACCGCGTGGTTGAAGCGGTCGACGTCGAGCGAGCCGTCGGGCCGGCGGAACTTCATGAGGTTCAGCGACGCGAGGTTGCAGGCCGAGTCGTCGACGTGCATGTACTCCGAGCACGGGTTGGACGCGTTGATGCGGCCCGAGTTCGGCGACGTGTGCCACTGGTTGATCGTCGTGTCGAACTGGACGCCGGGATCGGCGCAGCGCCAGCCCGCCTCGGCCATCTCGCGCATGAGCTCGCGCGCGGGGATCGGATCGCCGACCGGCTCGCCCGTGGCGCGCGACGGCAGGTGCCAGTCCTCGTCGTTCTCGACCGCCTGCATGAACGCGTCGGTCACGCGCACGGAGTTGTTGGCGTTCTGGTACTGGATCGACTGGAAGCCCTCGCCGTCGATCGACATGTCGAACCCGGCGTCGCGCAGCGCGGCGGCCTTGTCCTCCTCCTTCGCCTTGCACCAGATGAAGTGGCGGATGTCCGGGTGGTCGATGTCGAGCACGACCATCTTCGCGGCGCGGCGCGTCTTGCCGCCGGACTTGATCGTGCCCGCCCAGGCGTCGGCCCCGCGCATGAAGGAGACAGGACCGGAGGCGGTGCCGCCCTTGGACAGCGGCTCGGTCGACCCGCGGATGTTGGAGAGGTTGATGCCCGCGCCGGAGCCGCCGCGGAAGATCTTGCCCTCCTTGGTGTTCCAGTCCAGGATCGACTCCATCGTGTCCTGCACGCTGAGGATGAAGCAGGCCGAGCACTGCGGCTGCTCCTCGAACCCGACGTTGAACCAGACCGGCGAGTTGAACGCCGCGAGCTGGTTGAGCAGGATGAAGCTGAGCTCGGCCTCGAAGGTGTCGCCGTCCTCGGCGGTGGCGAAGTAGCCGCGCTCACGACCCCAGTCGGCGATCGTGCCGGCGACGCGCGAGACCATCTGCTTGACCGAGCGCTCGCGGGTCGGCGAGTCGAGCTGGCCGCGGAAGTACTTCTGGGCGACGATGTTCGTGGCGTTCTGCGACCACGACTTCGGGAACTCGACGTCCTTCTGCTCGAACGCCACGCGGTCGCCGTGGCCGATCCGCGCGTCGCGGAGCTCCCACTCGACCTGGTCGAAGGGGTGAACGCCGGGCTGTGTGAACAGCCGTCGCACACTCAGCGCCTCCCCCATCCGGGGCTCCGTCTTGAGCGCTGTGTGGGGCGTTGACTCCATCATCCGACTCCTCTCCCGTTCCGTGGCCCGTCTTTCGGGCCGTCTTGGCTGAATTCGCGGGTTGTCGATACTGCTCCGAGGCCCGGACGGACTCAAAAGAGCCCTGCTAATCAGCGCAAACGGAGGGGTGATTCAGTCCGAAGGATTATAGACGGTGCGGACCGCGGCCAAGGCGGATCCAGTCGACGAAATCAGCCCACGTTGCGCCCGCGCGGTAGGTCGCCTCGCCCCAGGCGTGGCGCGGGCCGGCGAGCCGCTCCTCGCCCCAGCCGAGGCGCCGCGCGAGCAGCGCCAGCACGGCCAGCAGCGCGCTCAGCGCGAGCAGCCCGAGCGCGATCAGGACGCCGACGGGCGTGCCCTCGTGGGGCCGGTTGAGGAGCACGGGCGCCGCGGGCGCGGGCGGCGCCGAGTTCGCGATCGGGGGCGGCGGCGCGACGGTCGGCGTCGGGGTGGCCTCCGGCGCGGGAGCGGCGTTCTCGCCGCCGGGCGCCGGCGCGGGGTTCGCCGGCTGCGCGGGCTCCGGGGAGGGCGCCGGCGGCGCCGGTCTGCGCGGGCGGGGACGGCGTGGTGCCGCCCGCCGAGCCTCCGGCCGCGCCGTCGTCGTCGCCGTCCGTCCCGGGCTGGGTCGGCGAGTCCTGCGCGAGGCAGTCCTGGCGGCCGCGCTCGCGCTCGCGGCGCGCCGCCTCGACCGCGGGGCGGAAGGCGGGCGTCTCCTCCTCGATGTCGGGCGTGATCTCCTTGAGCGTCCGGCGATAGGCGGCGACCGTGTGGTCGCAGGGCTCGATCGCCGCGTCGGAGCGGTAGTCGTCATAGACCTGCTGCGGCGCGCGCGACAGCTGCGCCGCGGCCCCGGCGGGCAGCGCGGTGAGCAGTGCGAGCGCCGTCACGAGGGCCCCGATCAAGCGGACGAGCACACGCGAAAGGGTACCGACGGACTGGTATCACTCTCGGCCGCATGAAGCTCCTCGTGACCGGCGGCGCCGGCTATATCGGGTCGATCGTGGCCGCCCAGCTCGTCGAGGCGGGGCACGACGTCGCGGTCCTCGACAGCCTCTACCGCGGCCACGCGGAGGCGATCCCCGCGGGCGCGCGCCACCTCGACGTCGACCTCAACGACGCCGCGGCCACGGCGGCCGCCGTCGCCGAGGGCTTCGACGCCGTCCTGCACTTCGCCGCGCTCGCGCTCGTCGCCGAGTCCGTCGAGCACCCCGAGCGCTACCACCGCGGCAACTTCGTCGCGACGCTGAACCTGCTCGACGCGATGCGCGCGGCGGAGGTCAAGCGGCTGGTGTTCTCCTCGACCTGCGCCGTCTACGGCGAGCCGGACGTGGTGCCGATGCCCGAGACGCTGCCCGCCAGCCCGGTCAACGCCTACGGCAACTCGAAGCTCGCGGTCGACCGGATGATCTCCGACGAGTGCCGCG
>CAVUMR010000002.1:0-2981547 GCA_963742715.1 uncultured Actinomycetota bacterium
CTTCGGGTTGGGCGGCATCTTCTTGACGGCCTCGTCGGCGAGCGTCCGCCGAGCTCGTAGTTGTCGTTCCGACGAAGAAGTTCACCTTGCTGCCCGGGGTCGGCGCCGTGTCCAGCGCGACGACCGGGACGCCCTGGTCGACGGCCTGCGCCGCCGGGCGGGTGAAGATCGGCGGGTCGAGGTTGTACAGGACGACGCCGTCCCGGTGGGTCACGACCAGGTTCTGGAAGAGCTGGACCTCGGCCGGGCCGTCGGTGTTCGGCGGCCCGACGACCTTGAAGTCGATGTTGCCGGCGTGCTGGGCTGCCGACGTCGCGCCCTGGTACATCTCGCGGGCGAAGTTCAGGCTGTTGTTGGGTACGGCGATGCCCATCTTGAGCTTCTTGCCGCCCGAGCCCGAACCCGAGCCGCTGTCGCCGCAGGCGGCGGGAGGCTGAGGGGCAGGCGAGGACGAGGCTCGCGGCGAGGCCGGCCCGCCATGGTGTGCGCTGGTTCATTCGTCGTCTCCTGGCGTACGGGCGGGGTCGGTCAGGCGCCGGCGGAACGCGTGCTCCGGAAGCGGCGCAGCAGGGTGTCCGCGCCGACGGCGATGAGGATGACGCCGCCGGTCGCGAAGGTGGTCCAGTTGATCGGGACCTGGAAGAAGGCCAGTGCCGACGCGACGACACTGAGGATGAGGCAGCCCACCGCCGCGCCGACGACCGATCCCGGCCCCCCGCGAGCGGCGTGCCGCCGATGATGCGGCGGCGATGGCGGTCAGCTCGTAGCCCTGGCCGACCGTCGGGTCACCGGCGATGAAGAAGGCGAGCGAGAAGATCGCCGCCACGCCCGCCATCAGCCCGGACAGTGAGAGTGCCGCGACCCGCGTGCGTACCACCGGCAGGCCGCTGAACGCGGCCGCCTCGGGGTTGGAGCCGATGGCGCGCACCCGTGCACCAACCTCGTGCGGGTGAACAGGACGGTCAGCACGACGACCAGGACGGCGGAGATCCACACGGCGGTGGGCACGCCGGCGAGTTGCCGCCGAGGAAGGTGAAGAACGCGTCGTTCTGCGGCAGGTCGGTGATCTGCTTGCCGTCGGCCAGCGCGAGCCCGGCGCCGCGGAAGAGCAGCGCCGTGGCGAGCGTGACGATGAACGACGGCAGTCCCATGTAGGTCGTCAGACGCCGTTGAGCGCGCCGAGACGGCCGACAGCACGAGGATCGCGAGGGCGCGAACCAGGTGCCGACGCCGTCACGATGAGGACGGCGCCGACGACCATGCACAGGGCGTACATGCCCCCAACGGACAGGTCGACCTCGCGCATGGCGAGCGGGAAGACGATCCCGCACGACATCAGCCCGACGTAGACGGTGTTGTGAGTGATCGACAGCAGGTTGCCGGTGCAGGAAGTCCGGGTGGAAGGCGCCTACGACCGCGACGAGCGACCAGGACGGCGATCACGCCGAACTCGTCACGCAGCACGTGGCGACGCCACGCGGGCCTGCGCCAGCGCCCGCCCGGGTCACGACCCTGGGCTGCCGACCGGGTCGACGTACGCCTCGTCTCCACCGGATGGCTCACCTGGCCTCCTGCTGCAGCCGACCGCCCCGCCGGCGACCACCGGCCAGACAGTCGACCCGCGGGGACCGGCCGGGGCAACCGCGTCGTTTCGGTGGGCTCAAACCCTCGCGAGTTGGCCGGGGTGCATGTCACATCCGTGCTGTCGTGACTAGGGGGTCGACCCGTGGCGGACGCGTACTTCATCTGGTACTTCGACGGTCAGGTGTTCCTGGGCAAGGAGCTGCCGCGGACGACATGGTTCCCGGGCTCGGTCCCCAACGACTACTTCGGGCGCCGAGATCTTCGAGTTCGCCGTGCACTCCGACGGCACCGTGCTGCGGGGGCAGCCGCACCTGCGCGGACGGCCGGGAAGCTTCGCGTGGATCGACCACAATCCCGGCAACATCAAGGTGGTGGCGAAGGACCTTGGGCAGTACCCAGGCCGGTCGAACTGGCACGACTACCTGATCTTCCCGTCGCACGACGTCGGCTTCGCCGCGATCGGCACGCTCCTGCGTGGTCCGGACTACGCCAACCTGACACTGCTCCTGGTGCAGCAGAAGATCGAGCAGATCGCGGGCCTGGTGCCCGGTGAGACCTTCCCGATCGGGTCCGAAGAGATTCCTCCGGAGGTCAACGCGCTGATAGCGGGGCTGTAGACCTCACAGGTCGATGGTGCCCACGTGGACGATCCGCGCGCGCTGGGGCCGCCCTGGGAGGCCAGCTGCTCGCGCTCGACGACGAGCAGGCGCAGCGCGCGTCCCGCCGTCGCAGGTGGCAGCTGGGCCTCCGCGGTCCACAGGCGCCGACCGTCGTCGCGCCTGAGCTCGAACGCCGGCAGGGCCGGAACGGGCTGCCAGTGGGTTTCGTCGGGCTGGCCACCTGGTTCCGCGCTGAAGACCTGGGCGGTCACCAGTGGCGCCAGATCGTGGTCGGACTCCAGGTAGGAGCGGCCCCACAGCGTGACGGTGATCTCCGGGTCCTGCTGGTGGCGGAGCAGGGTCAGCCGCCGGTCGGGCAGCAGCTGGATGATGTCCACCGTCGAGACCCGGGAGATGCTCACGTCGTCGGTGAGCGAGTTGGGCTGGAAGCGGCACACGGCCAGGCGGAGGAAGGGCACGAGTAGGACACGTCGCCGTCGAGCTGGATGTCGGCGTACCAGAGACCCGTCGACTCCTCGAACTGCGGCGCGTAGCCCTGGACCAGCACGGGCAGAGACCTCGGGAACCGCGCCCGGGTTCGTGACCAGGGCATCGGGAAGCTGCTGGATGAAGCGTTGGTGCGCGACGTTGCGGAAGTGCTGCTGCCCGAGAGCCGAGACCGGTTGGCTGCGTCGGATGGGGTCCTGGCCCATCTGTGAGTAGAACTGCGAGAACGTGTCCGACGCGTCGTAGGCCCAGATGTCGGGCCCTGTGTTGGGTGGCAGCTGGAGGCTGTCCTGCGGGCCGGCGAGGATGACGCCGAGGGACTCGTCCGCGCCGGTGACGAACCAGGGCCGACCCAGGTACACCCGGACAGCGCCTCCGTGCCGGTGCTGCGTCGTGCGTGCCCACCCGCCGCCGTCCTGGAAGGCATCCGGATCCTGGGCCGCCGAGGAGTGCAGACCACCGTCGTCGGTGCTCTCGACGTCCTGGGCAGGCACCCGCTGGCTGGGGACCACGGACGGCACCACCGGCGGGGGCGGCTTGCCCACGTTGGGGAGTACGACGACCGCCGGTCTTCCACTCGCCGTCTCGGTCTCGCCCTCGCCGTAGCAGTCGGCGAACCGTGTCGTGGCGACGGGACGATAGGTGACGTGCGAACCCGGTGTCCGGGAGCTGGTGGCGAGGCAGCCCCGGGTGCTGGGGACTCTGCGCCGCAGTGTCGATCCCGAGCAGCGACCGGTGGGCCGGGTCGGTGCCGAGGATCGCCAGTCCGGTCGCGGGCACGCGTGCCGAGAACACCTGCTCGGAACGCGCCGCCGTGCCCGGGCGACCGGTGCCGTCGTCGTCGACCGGCTCGGTCCACTCCGCGTGCAGGGCGACCGCGTCGGTGCTCGCAGCATCCACTGCCAACGCCGTGCTGAAGTCGACCGTCGCCTGACCGAGCTTCCGGACCGCTGTGAGGGGCTGGTCGAAGTCGGCCGCCTTCGGCACCCGGACAGCATGGGTCAGCTCGATCTCGACGTACGGCGTGAACATCGGGTGCTGACCCGCCTTCACCCGATCGACGAACGGGGTCTTCTCGGCGTCTGTCTGCGTCGGGGTGATGTCGCCCAGCAGCGCCATCAGGTCGGGCCTGGCCAACATCGAGGAAAGCGCACCCGCTGGCTGCGCCCCTCCAGGCGAGCTCGACCGTCAGGGTGCGTGTGGCCGGGTCGAACCGGGGTGCGACCGGGTTGAAGCCGGACAAGGGAGCGCGCCCCAGCCGGATCGGGCGTACGTCGGCCCAGGTCTCCCCATGGTCGAACTCCACCGGGAAGGCCTCGCCATCCGGCAGCCCGGGCAGGCCCGTGAAGACGACGCCCTTCGCCTGCGGGTCGGGCAGGTAGGGCGCGAACGCTCCCACGGGGAGGGTGAGCTCGGCGTCCGCGCGCGGCAGCAGGGCTCGCACTTCGGAGCGACGTGCGTGGTCCTCGACCCCGAGCGCGTCGTCGAGCGCGCCGTGCTGCTCGGCCAGCGTGAGCGAGCCCTGCGGTGGCAGCAGCAGGCGCTCGGTGACGATGCGTGGGTTGGTCGGAAAACCCAGGGGCACCGGCTGTTTGATGACCATGCGGTGCAGCGAGGCGCCCGGGTCGAAGTCTGCTGTGGCGCCCGTCGGGGCGACCACTGGCGGGCCGACCGGGTCGTAGCGGAGGTACTGCAACCGCTTGGTGGTCACCTCGCCCGGCGCCGCATCGAGGTCAAGGCTGTTGCCGGCGAGGTCGACGGTCCTGAGCCGGAAGGATAGCTGTTGCCGTAGCGCAGCTTCGGCAACGTGGAGGGCGACACCTCGGTGGTGGTGTGCACGTTGAGGGCGGCCAGTTCCTTCGGCATCGACCCGGGCACCCGGCCACGCTGGCCTCCGGGGCGGGGCGCCGAGAGACTCCACCCTCTCCAGGTGACCATCCGCTCGTGGATGTAGAGCGCCTGGTCACCGGTGAGGGCGTCCTGGGTGATCCTCGTCCTGGAACGGGTCCGGGCCCTGCGGGATCGCACCGAACCCGTCGACGGTGTAGCGCACCCGGCGTGCGTGCAGCGACCGGAAGGTTCCACTCGCCGCGTCGCGCACGTCGACGCGATAGCCGCGCAGCAGGTCCTCGGCGAAGAGGTCGGGCTCGGTGACAGCCGGCTCCGCCGCGATCGTCGTACGCCGTGAACGGGCGCGCTCCATCCGGTCGGTGAGCGCCTTGACCCGCCCCGTGTGCACCAGCGCGATCCCGTCGTTGCGCAGAGCCGGGAGGTGTGGACCGCTCGGCCCCGGAGGGGTCGGGGAGCGCTCGCCAGTGCGACGGCCTTGCGCACGGCCGTGTCGACGTCGAGCGACTCGAGCTGGTACTCAGGTCGGTCGACCGGCCAGACCCCGCGGGACAGGGTCGGGTCGTCGCGCGCAGCGAGCGCGAAGGTGTTGGCGCCGAGGACGACTGCGGTCATCGGGAGGTGGTGCTGTGCGTTGCCGGGCAGGGTGGAGGACGTCGACACCCGGACACCGGTGGCTGG
Organism: uncultured Actinomycetota bacterium; assembly: GCA_963742715.1. GTDB lineage: Bacteria > Actinomycetota > Actinomycetes > Mycobacteriales > Micromonosporaceae > CAVUMR01. The sequence continues at coordinate 5,220 of CAVUMR010000002.1, forward strand.
ACCGGGCGAGCTGCGGGATCGCCACGCTGAGGTCGACGACCAGCCCGAGCCGCCGCATCAGCACCGGATGGTCACCGAGCAGCGAGACGACGCCGTGCAGATCCAGGTCCTCGCCCGCGGCCTGCTGCGCGTTGTGCAGGGGCTGTTGCATCGCGAAGGCCTTGCCCACCGGTGTGTCGCCGGCGGATCATGGACGGCCACCTCGACGACGCCGACGTCTGCCTGCTGCTCGATGAGGTGGATCGCGTCCTGGACGGCGGTGCCGACGTTGTCCTGGAACTCCTGCAGCGGTCGCAGGTCGAAGGTGGGTCGGAAGGCCGCGGCCGGTTCCTCGCTGAGGTCCTCGGTGCCCTTCGCGGCGCTCGCATAGCTGGCCCGGAGCGCGCCGGCCACGTCGCGCGCGGGGTAGGAGAGCACGGAGTCGCCGGAGGTTCGGTCGCGCGCCGTACCGAAGGCGCGGACCGGCGTGGTGGCGGGGAAGACCGCCCGCCACAGACCGGAGTCGGCGGGATCCCCGACGAGGGTGGCTTCCTCCTCGACCGATCCCGGACCGAACGCCACCGTGAGCCGTACGCCGGCCAGCTGATGTGGCCAGTCCACCAGGGCCGGGTAGTCCGCGAGCGTGCCACCCGTGCCCAGCCGCGGCACCACCACGACGGAGAGACGCAGCCGACCGTCGACGACGCCGTTCGGGCAGCACACCCACGACAGCAGCGGTTCGGTCACGAGCAGACTCCCTTCACGCGAACGCGTCGCACAGCTGGTTCCACGCGGACTCGTCGATCTCCAGGTCGAACGGGCTGCCGACCGCAGGGGCCTCGAATGACTTGGTCACCTCGAAGCTCACCGTCTCGCTCAGCAACAGCACACTCACGTCGACGGTCACGCTGGCGTGCCCCTCGACCCGGGCATGCTCCCCGCCGCCGTCGACGTAGCTCAGCCCCATCTCGAACTCCACGCTCACCGTGACGACTTCGAGAACCTCGAGGTGGCCGCCGCACCGCAGGTAGCCCCCGACCTTGATCTCGTGCTCGGAGCGCAGCAGCGAGACCCCGCCCATCGCATGGACCTCTCCGGTCGCGACGAAGACGCTGATCTCGATGTTTCCGCCGAACTCCAGCGACGCCTCGACCAGCTCCAGCGCGGCCGTCGAGGCCTTGATCGCGAAGAAGCCTCCGCCACCGACCCCGTCCACCGAGAGGTTGAACGGCTTGTCCCGCTCCCCGAAGTTGAACCGCACCGACGCCGGCGACCCCGTGAAGGGGAATGTGCGCCTCGGCCCCGAGCGAGACGTTGCTCAGGCTGAACAGGCCGAGGCCCACTGGAGGGAGCGCCAGCTGTAGGCCGCAGTGATTCCCGAGGGGTCCACGCTGATCGGGCAGCCCGCGCCGAAGCTCTGGATCTCCTTGGCCAGGTCCTGCACGAACTCGAGGTCCTTGGCGAGCTGACCTCGACGCACCCGAAGCCGACACCGACGGGCTCCGGTGCGGCAGGTCCTCGAGCCTGAGCTTCTCGAAGCTCACCAGGATCGCGTCGAGCAGCGAGACGGTGGCCTTCGTCAGCGACCCCGTGATCGTCGCGGTGGGTGGTTGCGGCTGGAGCGTCGTGAGGTCGATCGAGGCCTCGAGGCTGGCGTGGAGATGGAGCTCGGCCCCTTCCCCCAGACGCAGGACCCCGGCGTGCTGGCCGGTGGTCAGCTCCGGGGTCCAGTCATAGGTGGTGGTCACCTTGTCGGGTGCCTGCACCGAGACGATCGTGGGTGGTTCCGGAAGGGCCGGCAGCAGGTCGAGCAGCTGTACGCCGAGCAGCTTGGCCTGCCCGAAGATCGCCTCGACCGCCCCGGTGGGGATCGCCCCCTTCGCCGCGTTGACTGTCTTGAGCAGGGTGTCGGGGTTGGCCAACCCACCGACCTGCGCAGCCGGGAAGGCCACGGGCAGGCCCGTCGTCATCTCGAGGAAGTTGCCCGCGTCGTCGACCTGGTGCATCAGCTTGCAGGTGGCCTTCTCCGCCTGTGAGGTGAGCCGACCGACTGCGTCCAGGGCCACGTCGACCGTCCTCGGAACCAGAGCGCGCGCCGCACCGAAGGGGCTGGGCACGAGCTCCATCACGACCGTGTGCACCGGCAGGGTCACCTGCTCGACGGTGACGTCGTCCCGGCTGCCGGGGTCGGCCAGGGTCACCGGAGCGCCGCCGAGCTCGATGGTGCGGTGGTCGGCGGGCGCGCTGTCCAACCTCTGCTGCAACTGGTCCAACGGCAGGTTCGGGTTGGCCCCCAGGATGAACATCAGCGGCAGGCTGAACGCGATCTCCCGGCCCGACCAATCAGTGGCGACGAGGTCGAAGCGGACCCTCCCACCCAGCCGCTCCACCCAGAAGAACGGCGCTGCATCGGTCAGGTCGAAGTCGACCTGACCCACCCGCTCGGGAGCGATCCGCATGCTCCGGAACGGCGTATCCATCCCCTCGAAGCTGACCACCGGGTCGATGATGTTCAGCGTCCCGGTCTGGAACAGACGGCCCTGGACATAGGTCTGTCCCGCGACGAAGGCGTCCTCCTCGGGGTCGAGGGTGAGGGTCCCCGTCGACTGCATCCGGGCGAACTCCCGTCGGGTGACAACCTTCAGCTCCGCCTGGTGCCCCGAGGTCAGGGCACCGCGCACGACCATCGTGGTGGTCTGCTCCCGCCCGAACTGCACGGCCTGGTCATAGGACTTCAGCGCGAGCGGAGTCGCGGGCTCCGACCCCGGCGCGAAGAGCGGTCCCTGGATCCGGCCGGTCGCCCCGAGCATCGACATCGACAGCCGGGTCTGGAAGACCGAGTGGAACAACTCGGGATACAAGGTGAGCGGGACGATGCCGAACCCGGCGGGCTCGAAACCCGGGCTCTGGGTCGCGACCACGTCCATCAGCGGACCGGCGACGCCCGGCAGCTCGCCCAGGGTCTCGAGCAGCTCGGCGACCCAGATGGCAGCCCAGCCGTCCGGAGCGGAACGGGGCTCGGGAGTGAGGTGCCAGGAACCGCCGCCACGGGTCTGCAGCCGCACCATCGCCGGCAGCTCGAGCGTGCCCGTTCCGGGCTGGCGGTCCAGCCGGCCGAGCAGGCGTTCGCCCAGCTGCACGGCCTCGGCCGTAGTGAGGTCATAGGTGAGCACGTTGAAGCCCGGGTCGCCTCCGAAGGCGGGAACCACCGGGCCCGCGGCGGCGAAGGCCGTGCCCGGGGGTCGCTCGGTCACGTGCTGGCTGGGGAGGATCAGGTCGATCCTGGCGCCGGACGACTCGAGGAACACCTCGACGTACAGCAGGTCCTCAGGGACGAGCGATGGCGAACCTGTCCGGGCCGAGCTCGTAGGTCGCCATCACACTCCCCGTTCATGCCTGTCCCCGGTCAGCATCGGGCGGCACGAAGAGAAGCGTCAACGCCGCCCTAGCCCACTTCGGTGGCGGGCTGCCAGGCCGCCTTGACCTTCTCCAGCACCGACGAGGCCTGGCGCAGTCCGGCTCGTGCGGCATCGGCACGCTTGGCCGGGTCGAGCACGTTCTTGCCGATGTCGACGAGTGCCTGCTCATCGGGAGTGACCACCGCGGTGTGCCTGGCGCCAGTGCGCTCGAGCTGGGCCCGGATCGAGGTGGCCTTGCTGAACGCCTGCGGCAGCGGGGCGATCACGACCACGGCGTCAGCACCCTTGGCCAGGTCGACGTTGGCCGTGGAGCGGATGCCGCCGTCGATGTAGTGCTTGCCCCCGATGGTGACCGCGGGCCAGACGAGCGGTACGGCGCAGCTGGCAGCGACCGCGTGGACGATGTCGACCCCGCTGTCCTTGTCGAAGACCGTGAACTTCCCGGTCTCCGCCTCGACAGCGGTGACCTTGAGCTCGCGGTCGCCCCACTTCTCGACGCCGATCCGCGAGCGGATCACCTCGATCCGCTTCTCACCGCCGGGTGGGTGCCGGCGCATCGACATCTTCCCGATCCGGGACCGCTTGGTGTTGCCGCTCCCCGGCAGCAGCATCGCGGGCAGCATCGGCAGCAGGGTGAGCTTCGAGAGCTTCGCGCCGATCTCATGATCGGCCGGCTCGAGCTGGGTCTCGTACAGCTCCTCCACGGTGCGACCAGTGGTGATCTGGGCTCCGACGACGGACCCTGCCGACGTGCCGATGACCAGGTCGGCGGAGGTGAGGTCGACCCCTTCGTCGGCGAGCCCCTTGAGGATCCCGAGCTCCCAGGCGATCCCGGTCACCCCGCCACCGCCTAGGACCAGTGCTGTGCGCGTCATGGAAGGAAACCTAGTTGCCCACCGCAACGAGAGCCGGAAGCGTCCGCTGGTCAGTACGCTCGTGCCCGTGGTGCGCGATGGCTGACTCGTCATCCTCCGCGCCGTGGCGCGGCATCACGCTGTGGCAGCGCGGACGATCTGCCCCGCTGCGGTCGTTCCTGCAGACCGAGTCCGGAAGCGCTGGCGTGCTCGTCGGCGCGGTCGTGGTCGCGCTGCTGTGGGCGAACCTCGATGCGTCGTCGTACGACGAGCTGTGGCACACCCAGCTGTCCATCAAGCTCGGATCCCACGGTCCGTCGTACGACCTGAGGGAGTGGGTCAACAGCGGCCTGATGACCTTCTTCTTCCTCGTCGTCGGTCTCGAGACCCGTCGAGAGTTCGACCTCGGAGACCTGCGTGAGCGGCGCAGGTTCCTGCTGCCGTTCGCCGTCGGGCTGGTCGGCATGGTGGTCCCGGCAGTCGTCTTCCTGGCCTTCAACGCCGGTCACGGCAGCGAGGGCGCGTGGGGCATCGCCATGTCGACCGACACCGCGCTCGCGCTCGGGCTGCTCGCCCTGATCGGTCGCGACGTGCCCGACAGGGTGCGGGTGTTCCTGGTGACCGTCTTCGTCGTCGACGACCTCGCCGCGCTCGGGGTGATCGCGTTGGTCTACAGCAACGACATCACCGTGCTGCCGATCGTGCTGGCGGTCCTCGTGTACGGCGCCCTGCTGGTCGCGGTCCGGCTCAGGATGCAGCAGCGGTGGCTGTTCTTCCTGCTCGGCGTCGTCGTCTGGGGCGCCCTGATGTCGAGCGGGGTCGACCCGCTCGTGGCCGGGCTGGCGATCGGGCTGGCCGCCCCGGCGTACACCCCGAGCCGTGGCGACCTCGAGGAGGCGACCGGACGGGTGCGCGAGTTCCGCGAGGAGCCGACGCCCGAGCTGGCCCGCTCGGCCCGGGCGGTGCTCACCTCGACGCTGTCACCGAACTCGCGGCTGCAGGCCTTCTACCACCCGTGGACGAGCTATGTGATCGTGCCGCTGTTCGCCCTGTCCAACGCGGGTATCGAGCTGGACGGAGGCTTCCTGCGGCACGCGTACGCCGCGCCGGTGACTCTGGGCGTGCTCGTCGGCTACGTGGTCGGCAAGCCTGTCGCGGTAGTGACGACCTCGTGGGCCGTGACCCGGGTCAGCCGTGGGCGGGTGCGTCCGCCGGTCGGCTGGGCCGCGGTGATCGGCGGCGGCACCATCTCCGGGATCGGCTTCACCGTGGCGCTGCTGATCGCCACTCGAGCGCTGCACGGTGTCGAGCTCGAGCAGGCCAAGCTCGGCGCGTTGTCGGCGGTGATCGTGTCCGCGGCACTGACCGCGGTCGTCTACCGCCTGGCCGGGTTGTTGCCACCCGACCGACGGGCGCGGGCGCTCCTCGGTGACACGAAGCTGATCCAGGACCTGATCCCTGCGGTCGATCCGCAGCGTGACCACGTGCGTGGGCCAGTCGATGCACCGATCACGGTCATCGAGTTCGGCGACCTCGAGTGCCCGCACTGCGGCCGGGCCGAGCCCGTCGTACGCGACCTGCTCGAGGACACCGACGTGCGCTACGTCTGGCGCCACCTGCCGCTCACCGACGTACACCCGCACGCGCAGCTCGCCGCCGAGGCCTCCGAGGCGGCCGCGGCCCAGGGGAAGTTCTGGGAGATGCACGACCTCCTGCTCGAGCACCAGGACGCGCTGGAGGGCAAGAACCTGATGCGGTACGCCGAGCAGCTGGGCCTGGACCCCGAGCTCTTCCACGACGAGCTCAAGCGGGGCACCCACCAGAACCGGGTCGCCCAGGACGTCGAGTCCGCCGACCTGAGCGGGGTCTCGGGCACCCCGACGTTCTTCGTCAACGGCCAGCGCCACTACGGCGCCTTCGACATCGAGTCCCTGAGCGCCGCCGTGCGGACCGCGCGTGAGCAGGCGCGGCTGCGCTGAGGGATATCTGGGTCCGGGGCTGGCGGTTTCACCAGTTCGCTGGTGAAACCGCCACTTCTTGGGGGTTGCAACGGTCGAGAAGTGGCAGTTTTACCCAACCAGTACGGCGATCCAGCGGACGCTCACTGCGTTCTCCGGCATCGTCGACGGGACACCAGCTGTCGCCGGGGCGCCGCAAGCGGTGTCAGGCAGTCGACGCGACCAGCCGCGACCGGTACGCCGAGCCGGCGTTCGTGCGCGAGCGCAGGGCGCGCTCGAGGTCGCGGAAGAAGCAGCCGGTGATGTGACCGCCGGCAACGCTCAGCGGTGCCCGACCGAGTCGGGCGACCATGCCGCCGACCCGGGCGTGGGCGTCGTAGAGAAGCGCGGTGGTGCCCCGGCTCCTGCCGTCGTCGAGCCTGACCCTGAGTTCGACGTCGAGAGTGCCGAAGCGGCCGCGACCGGCCACCTCGACGAGCAGTGCTGTGCCGGGAACGGTGTCCACGATGCTGAAGGAGCCGCGGTAGGTGTCGGCCAGCCGGCCGACGCGAGCAGCCAGGATCGCGGCGTACTCGCCGCCGCCCAGCGGGTTCAGCCGCTCACAGCCGGGGATCGCGGTCTGCAGGACCTCGCGGTCGTGCAGCGCGTCCCAGACCTGCTCGGGCTCGGAAGCCATCTGTCGTACGTCGGTGAACCGCATCGTTCACACCTCCCTGGTCTTCAGGGCTCAAGGAGGCAGTGTCGTGGAGCCCTGATACATGCAACGTGCTAGAGGCACTGTGCGCCTGCAGCTCGCGATCGGGAACCGAGTTGTCCCGATCGGTGCGGAGCGGTCTAGGCCGAATTGGTCAGTGAGCCATGTCCACGAAGCGGGAGTAGTGGCCCTGGAAGCTGACCACCACATCACGCGTCGGACCGTTGCGGTGCTTGGCCACGATGATGTCGGCCTCGCCGGCGCGGGGGGACTCGCGCTCGTAGACGTCCTCGCGGTGCAGCAGCATCACGATGTCGGCGTCCTGCTCGATCGAGCCGGACTCACGCAGATCGCTCATCATCGGGCGCTTGTCGGAGCGCTGCTCGGGACCACGGTTGAGCTGCGAGAGCGCCACGATCGGGACGTCGAGCTCCTTGGCGAGCAGCTTGATCTGGCGGGAGAACTCCGAGACCTCGACCTGGCGGGACTCGACCTTCTTGCCGGAGGTCATCAGCTGGAGGTAGTCGATCACGATCAGCTTCAGGTCGTGGCGCTGCTTGAGCCGCCGCGCCTTCGCGCGGATCTCCATCATCGTCATGTTGGGGCTGTCGTCGATGAACATCGGCGCCCCGGAGACCTGGCCCATCTTCGGACCGAGCTTGTTCCAGTCCTCGTCGGTCATCGGGCCCTTGCGGATGTTGTTCAGCGGGATCTTCGCCTCCGCCGACAGCAGGCGCATCGTGATCTCGCTCTTGGACATCTCCAGGCTGAAGATGACGCTGGTCAGGTTGTTGTGGATCGACGCGGAACGACAGAAGTCCAGGGCCAGCGTCGACTTACCGACGGCCGGTCGCGCCGCCACGATGATCATCTGGCCACCGGAGAAGCCGTTGATCAGCTCGTCGAGGTCGGCGAAGCCGGTGGGCACGCCACCGGTGGTGCCGTCGTTGCTCGAGATCGCCTCGATCTCGTCGAGGGTGGCCTCCATGATCGAGGACAGCGGCGCGTAGTCCTCCTGCTGGCGCTTCTCCCCGATCGCGTAGATCTCCTGCTGGGCCACGTCGACGGTCGAGTCGACATCGCCCTCGCCGGCGTACCCCATCTGCGCGATCTTGGTGCCGGCGTCGACCAGGCGGCGCAGGATCGCCTTCTCGCGCACGATCGTCGGCGTAGTAGCCGGCGTTGGCGGCGATCGGGACGCTGGCCGACAGCGTGTGCAGGTACGGCGCTCCGCCGACACGCGCCAGCTCGCCACGGCGGTTGAGCTCCGCCGAGACGGTGACCGGGTCTGCCGGCTCGCCGCGGCCGTAGAGGTCGACGATCGCGTCGTAGATGGTCTCGTGCGCCGGCCGGTAGAAGTCGCCGCCGCCGATCTGCTCGTTGACGTCGGCGATCGCGTCCTTGGAGATCAGCATCGACCCGAGCACGCTCTGCTCGGCGTCGGAGTCCTGCGGAGGCATCCGGCCGGACCAGTGTTCCTGGTTGCCGGTGGTGTCGTCGCCGAACGCGGCATAGGTGGGGTAGGAGTCGGCCCACGACTCACTCATCGCCACCGCGGCGCCACCAGCCATGTTGTCTGCCGAACCCGGATCGGTGCTGCTCATCCCACTGGCCCCTTCCCTCACATCCGTACCAGCAGGCTAGGTCCCGCCACCGACCGTTTTCCGGAGCGCGTCCACCCCGACCGGGCGACAGTAGGCGCCTCGAACCGGACCCGCCAAGCCCGTCATCCACAGGCACCTGTGGATAACCCTGTTGATCGTGTGGAACACGCCGCCAGTGGTGTGCACAGCCTGTTGACTCCGCTGTGAGGCCAGAAAAAGTTCGTTCGGCAAAACCGCCTCTGACCTGCGGTTTTGTCGATCCACAGGGTGTGGAGAGAAGTTTTCCGGCCTGCTGGTATTCACCAGCCCGCCATCTGGGACCGCCCTGTTCGTTTGTCGACAAAGCCCCTGCGAAGACCGATACCCACAACCAAAGCCGGGTTTTACACAGGTTTTGCTGGCGCCTAACCTCACCTCGTGGTAGTGACCGGTCGCCCTGCCCCTGGTCGGGAGCACGACCGGGAGATCCTGCGGCTGGCCGTGCCCGCGTTCCTGGCGCTGGTCGCCGAGCCCCTGTTCCTGCTGGCGGACTCCGCGATCGTCGGGCACCTCGGAACTCCGCAGCTGGCGGCCCTCGGCATCGCCTCCGCGGTGCTCGGCACCCTGGTCAGCCTGTGCATCTTCCTCGCCTACGGCACCACGGCCTCGGTCGCCCGGCAGGTCGGGGCCGGCAACACCGGCGGGGCGCTCGCCCAGGGCATCGACGGGCTCTGGCTCGCGGCCCTGATCGGCGCGCTGGCGACGCTCGTCGTGCTCCCGCTCACGGGGCCGATCGTCGGGCTGTTCGGTCCCGGTGCCCGCGTCGCCGACCTGGCAGCGACGTACCTGCACATCGCGCTGCTCGGCGCCGTGCCGCTGCTGCTGATGTTGGCCGCGACCGGTGTGCTGCGTGGCCTCCAGGACACCCGCACGCCACTGGTGGTCGCGGTGGTCGGCAACGTGGCGAACATCGTGCTCAACCTCGTGCTGGTGTACGGCGTCGGCCTGGGCATCGCCGGGTCCGCACTGGGCACCCTGATCGCCCAGCTGGATCGGCCGTCGCGCTGGGATGGGTCGTGGTGCGCGCGGCCCGCAGGGAGGCGGCGCCGCTGCGACCGGATCTTGCCGGGATCCGCCTGGCGGGGCGGGCCGGCGTGCCCCTGATCATGCGCACGCTGATGCTGCGCGCCTCGCTGCTGCTGATGACGTACGCCGCCGCCGGGCTCGGCGACGCCGACCTCGCGACGATGCAGCTGGCGCTGACCATCTGGACCTTCCTGGCCTTCGTGCTCGACGCGGTCGCCATCGCCGCGCAGGCGATCACCGGTCGCTACCTCGGCGCCGGCGATGCCCCGGGAACACGCGCGGTGACGAGCCGGATGGAGCGATGGGGCTGGCTCAGCGGCATCGTCACCGGGCTCGCGCTGGCCGCGGTCTCGCCGTTGCTCGGCCGTCTGTTCACCAGCGATCCCGTCGTGCAGGACCTGCTGGTGCCGGTGCTGCTCGTGGCCGCGGTCGCGCAGCCCGTCGCCGGCATCGTGTTCGTGCTCGACGGCGTGCTGATCGGGGCGGGCGACGCCGTCTACCTCGCCTGGGCCCAGCTGGTGACGCTCGCCCTGTTCGCGCCGGCGGTCTGGCTGGTCGGCACGCACGGGCTGGTCTGGCTGTGGGTGTCGTTCTCGGTCTGCTTCATGGGTGGGCGCGCGGTGACCCTGATCCTCCGCGCGCGCGGCGACCGGTGGATGCGCCTGGGCGCCCAGGTTTCGAGGCGCTAGTCCTCAGCCGTCCTTGGCCAGGAACTTCCGGATCGCCTCGCGCGGGCGGTCGGTGATCTCCGGCCCGTGGGTGAACGCCGCGACGGCGTACTCCAGCTCGCCCAACTGGTGCGCGGTCTGCTTGGTCATCGCGAAGTTGGTGCACAGCATCTTCATCGGCCAGCGCCGCCCGAGCACGTTGAAGATCGCGTCACCGGTGATCAGCACCCCGGTCGGCTCGTGGAGGTAGGACACGTGCCCCGGCGTGTGTCCGGGTGTGTGGACGACGCGCAGCCCACCGGCGAACGGGACCACCTGACCGTCGTGCAGCTCCTCGCCGACGGCCACCGGCTCCGTCTTCGGGTCGGGCAGCCGCTGCATCAGCCGACCGACGAAACCGGCGTGCGGGTCACGGGGAGGCAGCGTGCCGGACCGGACGTACTCCGCGTCGTCGCTGTGCACGTCGATCGGGCGGCCGGTCTGCTTCGCGACGTACGCCGCCCCGCCGACGTGGTCGGGATGGCCGTGGGTGGCCATCAGCCGGGTCACGTCACTCGGTCCGGACCCGATCGAGGCCAGCCCCGCCATCACCTTCTTGCCCGAGGACGCGATCCCCATGTCGATCAGGGTCACCTGCCCGCCGTCGTCGTCGCGCAGCATGAAGCCGTTCACGAAGTCGCCGATCAAGGGGATCCGCCAGACGCCGGGGGCGAGCGGGACGGCAGCAGCCTTGGCCATGACCCGGGAGCCTACGCTTGCGCGCATGGGGTTGGGCTCACCGCTGCAGAGGGTCGCCATGGGGATGGTGGTCGTGGTGCTCTTCGCCTACTTTCCGGCCCATCCCTCGCCGGACTGGCAGCGCTACGACGCCCTCGCCGACCCCGTCGGCTGGCTGCTCGTGATCGCCGGGGATGGGGGCTCTCACCCGCCACGACGACGTCTTCTCGACGAGCGGTGGCTCGCCATCCTGGCCGGCGTGGTCAGCGTGCCGATGTGGTTCCCCCAGCTCAACCACCGTCTCGATCACCTCCGGGCGAGTGGTTCGTCTCGCTGCCGCAGATCGCGTTCTGCCTGCTGCTCTCACGCGAGATCGGCCTGCTCGGTGCGACCCAGACCCCGACGGACCCGATGGTGGCGAAGCGGTTCGGCCTGCTGGTGTGGGGGTTCGGCCTGGTCGCCGTACTCCCGGTGCTGACGCTCGGCGGCGGACTCGACCAGCTCGCCGGCCCCACCCAGCTGGTCTCCCTGCTGGTCAGCGTGGTGTTCATCTACTCGCTGTTCCGGGTCCACCGGCGCGAGTGGCTCGGCGGACCCGGGCCGCTGGAGATCCACCCCCGTCGACGGCGGGCGTCGTGACGGTTTCACAACCCCGGTCCTGTGACACCACTCGGCGTGATGTTCGGGAAACTTTCCGGACATAGCGGTGTCTCGTACTGTCGAGCGTGTACCTCAGGCGGAAACGACGTTGAGGCTGACCTGCGCCTCGACCTCGTCGTGCACCTTGACGGTGACGGTGTGGGCGCCGAGCGACTTGATCGGGTTGCCCAGCACGATGGTGCGCTTGTCGATCTCGGCGCCGGCCTCGGTGATCGCCGTGGCGATGTCGGAGGCGGTGACGGCACCGAAGAGGCGACCGCCCTCGCCCGCGCGGACCTTGACGTTGAACGTCGATCCCTCGAGCTTGGCCTTGACCTCGGCAGCGTGGTCGGCGTCGCGCACCGAGCGCGCGTCACGCGACTTCTTGATCGACTCGATGGTCTTCTCGCCACCGCGGGTCCAGCGGATGCCGAAGCCGCGCGGGATGAGGTAGTTGCGGCCGTAGCCGTCCTTGACCTCGACCACGTCGCCGGCGCCACCGAGACCGGTGACTTCCTGGGTCAGGATGAGCTTCATGTCGTCATCCCTTCTCAGCGAGCCGTGGACGTGTAGGGCAGCAGCGCGACCTCACGGGCGTTCTTCACGGCCGTGGCGACGTCGCGCTGGTGCTGCACGCAGTTGCCGGTGACCCGACGCGCGCGGATCTTGCCGCGGTCGGAGATGAACTTGCGGAGCAGGTTGGTGTCCTTGTAGTCGACACCGGTCGCCTTCTCCTTGCAGAACTGGCAAACCTTCTTCTTCGGCTTGCGGATGACTGCCTTTGCCATTGTGGTGCTCTCTTTCCGAGGCCGGAGGCCTCAATCAGCAGAATAGAGCCCGGCTCACGCCGGAATGGTTGGCTCTGGTCTTGATGGTTGGTTGATGCGTTGCTGGGTCAGAACGGAGGCTCGTCGGAGCCGCCGCCACTGGCCCACGGGTCGTTCTGCTGGGCCGGCTGACCGGCGGGCTGGCCGCTTCCTTGGCCGCCGCCCTGCTGGCCGCCCCAGGAACCACCCTGGTTGCCGCCGCCCTGGGGCGCAGCGCCGCCCTGCGGCTGGCCACCCTGGGAGGGGCTGGAGGCCCACGGGTCGTCCCCGCCGCCGCCCTGGCTGCCGTAGCCGCCGCCTCCGCCGCTGCGCTGGACGCGCGCGACCTTGGCGGTGGCGTACTTCAGGCTCGGCCCGACCTCTTCGACGTCGAGCTCGACGACGGTGCGCTTCTCACCCTCGCGGGTCTCGTAGGAGCGCTGCTTGAGCCGGCCCTGGACCACGACGCGCATGCCCTTCGGTGAGGGACTCGGCGACGTTCTCCGCGGCCTGCCGCCACACCGAGCAGGACAGGAACAGCGCCTCGCCGTCCTTCCACTCGTTGGACTGGCGGTCGAAGGTCCGCGGCGTGGACGCGATCCGGAAGTTGGCCACCGCGGCACCCGAGGGGGTGAAGCGGAGCTCGGGGTCGTCGACGAGGTTGCCGACGACGGTGATGACTGTCTCGCCTGCCATGTGGTTCTCCCTGGATGGTCTGCCGGGTTGGTTGCGGTCGCTGGGTCAGTGAGCGTCGGGGCGGATGACCTTGGTGCGGAGCACCGACTCGTTCAGCGTGAGCTGACGGTCGAGCTCCTTGACGGTCGCAGGCTCGGCCTGCAGCGACACGACGGCGTAGATGCCTTCGGCGTTCTTGTCGATCTCGTAGGCGAGACGACGACGACCCCAGACCTCGACGTTGTCGACGCTGCCGCCGTCGTTGCGAACGACGTTGAGGTATGTGTCGAGCGAGGGCTGAACCGTGCGCTCCTCGAGGTTGGGATCGAGGATGACCATGAGTTCATAGGTACGCATAGCGTTCTCCACCTCCTTCGGACTCAGGCGGCCACGGCGTTTCCGTGGCAGGAGGGCTGATGCGGTGTCGCGACTCCCATCGGGGAGCGCGACGCGCAAGGCTACCAACCGGGCGGCGTCCCCGCGAAATCGTCGTCCACAGGCTCGGTGGGTGGGCCAGACGTGGGTACGGCGCCCCGCCACTGCGCAATCAGCCCGACGAGGAGGCCGAGCACGCACCCGACCATCCCGGCGGGGACACCCACCTCGAGCACCGCGAACCAGGCGGTCCCTGGGTTGACCCGGAGCCCCAGGAGCAGGCCCACGACGCCACCGAGGGCTCCGAGCCCGCACGGATCCGACGAGCATGGCCGAACACGACGATCGGCAGCTCAGTGAACGAGGCTCGTAGGCGCCGTACCGCCGTTCGGCTGTTCACGAGGACCCCCGCTCGGGTACGACCACGTCGAGCACCGATCCGACCTGCTGGACCAGCGCGGTCGCGCCCGGCAGGCGGGCCAGCGCGATGGCGCTGCCAAGCATCGCCACCGAGCGCTCGACCAGCTGTTGCGTGCGCTCGCTGGCCGGGGCTGGTGTCGATCACCCAGTAGAGGGTGACGCTCAGGTGCGCCAGCCAGAGCAGGTCGGGCAGCACCGGCGCCAGCTTGGCCGGTACCGACGGCGAGGAGCCCTCGACCGACGTCGCGGATAGATCGCCATCGACAGCTCGCGGGCGCCCGGCCGACTCCTCGCTGAACGGGCTGACCGTCGGCCCCGGGACGATCGCGGTGCCGACGAAGGCGGATCCGAACCCGTGGTAGGGCGCCATCACCTCGATGCCGGCTCGTTCGACGGCCAGCAGCCGCTCGGTCAGGGGCCCCCGCCGGGCGAGGGCCGCGGCACTGCGCTCGCGGTGGGCGACCTGGATGCGCCGGTAGAACTCCTGCACGAGCTGGTCCTTGCTCGCGAACCAGTAGTAGGCGTTGCTCGGCGCGACCCCGGCCTCGGTCGCGATGGCGCGCATCGTCGTCCCGGCGTACCCCCGCTCCTCGAAGAGCCGGATCGCGGTGTCGAGGATCAGCTGGCGGGTGTCAGCAGGCATAGAGCGCATTCTCTTGAACATGTTCAAATCTTAGTTGAACATGTTCAAATCTGGCAGACCCGGTATTCGACCACCGATCCGTCGGACGCCTCGGGGCTGTCAGGGGCGCGCGCCTAGGGTGGAGCCATGAGCCACAGCACCAGATCGTCATCGGAGCCCACGTCGAGCAGACCGACCCGGTCGCCGAGGCGAAGGCGCGCGAGACGACGCTGGTGCAGTTCTTCCTCGGCGACCCGCAGGGCTACAAGGGCCCCGAGATCCGGTACGCCGGCGGCGCCGGCGGCGCTGCGCGCCGACGCCGAGGCGGCCGGGGTCGACCTCTACGTGCACGCGCCCTACATCGTCAACGTCGCGACGACGAACAACCGGATCCGGATCCCGAGCCGCAAGCTGCTCCAGCAGCACATGGACGCCGCGGCCGAGATCGGCGCCAAGGGCCTGATCGTGCACGGCGGCCACGTCAACAAGGACGACGACCCGGCCAAGGGCTTCGACAACTGGCGCAAGGCGATCGAGGCGACCGACATCAAGATCCCGCTGCTGATCGAGAACACCGCCGGCGGCGACAACGCGATGGCCCGCCACCTCGACCGGATCGCCGGGGTGTGGGACGCGATCTCCGCAGGCCGAGGGGTTCGAGGACGTCGGCTTCTGCCTCGACACCTGCCACGCCTGGGCCGGCGGCATCGAGCTGCCGACCGCCGTGGAGAAGGTGCGCTCGATCACCGGCCGGATCGACCTGGTGCACGCCAACGACAGCCGCGACGCCTTCGACTCCGGGGCCGACCGGCACGCCAACTTCGGCGCCGGCCAGCTCGACGCCGACGAGTTCGCCGGCGTCGTCCGCGACGCCGGGGCGCCGGTCGATCTGCGAGACCCCGGGCGGGGCCGAGGAGCACCTGGCCGACTTCGCGTGGCTGCGCGAGCACGGCGTCTGACGCTCCGCGCCGCGGCCCTGCTCGGCCGCGGCGGCTCGCCGGCGGCGCTGGCCGTGCTGGCGGCTGCGGCGAGCGACGCGGCGCCGACCTCGACCGGGAGCTGCCAGGCGGATCCGCTACGGCCGACGACCACGCCGACCAGTACGCCGACCTCCGGCTCCCCGACCGGCACGACCCGTCGGCACGCTGGTGCTGCTGCACGGCGGCTACTGGATGCCCGGCTACGGCCTCGACCAGCTGGACCCGATCGGCCACGCCTGATGACGCGGGCTCGGCTGGGCGACCTGGAACGTCGAGTACCGCCGCATCGGCGACGGCGGCGGCTGGCCCGACCCGATCGACGGACGTCGCGCTGGCCGTCGACCGGCTGCACGCAGGAGCGACCTCGCCGAGCGCGTCGTCCTGCTCGGCCACTCGGCCGGCGGCCAGCTCGCCGTCTGGGCGGCCTCGCGCACGCGACGACCCCCGGCGGGCCGCCGGTCGTCGCGTCCCGCGGCGCGATCTCGCTCTCCGGGGTCCTCGACCTGACCACGGCTGCCGCCGCGCCCGGCTCGCGGCGCGCCGGTGACCGCGCTTTGCCGGCGGCAGCCCCGAGCGAGGTGCCCGGAGCACTACGCGCTCTCCGACCCCTCCTGCTGGTCCCGGCCGCCTGCCCGGTCTGGGCGCGTGCACGCCGAGGACGACGCCGTGGTCCCGCCCGAGCAGGCCACGTCGCTACGTCGCCAAGGCCCGCGCCGCCGGCGGCCACGGCCGAGCTGGTCGACGTCCCCGGCGACCACTTCACCCTCATCGACCCGCGCGCGGCGTCCTTCGCGACGATCAGGGCTGGTCACCGACGCGCTGGTGCGCTGACCGGGCCGGCGGCCATCCCCGTTAGGCTCGCGGCGTGACCTCCCCAGCCGTCGGCGCCCTCTCCGTGCGCACGATCACGCGCCGAGGAGCACCTCGCCTTCATCCGCTCGGTGACCGATCGCGACGGGGGCTCGGCGAGCTTCCTGCAGACCCCGGCATGGGCGGCGGTGAAGCCGGAGTGGACGGCCGAGTCGATCGGCTGGTTCGACCGCGACGGGCGAGCGTCGTCGGGGCCGCGCTGGTGCTCTACCGCCAGCTGCCGCGCGTCAAGCGCTACCTCGCCTACCTCCCCGAGGGCCCGGTCATCGACTGGTCGAGCGACGA
This sequence comes from uncultured Actinomycetota bacterium, assembly GCA_963742715.1. Taxonomy (GTDB): domain Bacteria; phylum Actinomycetota; class Actinomycetes; order Mycobacteriales; family Micromonosporaceae; genus CAVUMR01. Next base: position 21,850 of record CAVUMR010000002.1, read on the forward strand.
CCTCGCGCGCCTGGCTGGACCCGATGGCGGCCCACCTGAAGAGCAAGGGCGCCTTCGGCATCCGGATCGGCCCGCCGGTGGTGACCCGGCGGTGGAGCGCGGCCCAGGTCAAGGAGGGCATCGCCGACGAGGCGGTCGCAGTCGCTGACCGAGCCTGCCGCCCGACCGAGCGCAGCCAGGTCGGGGCCAGCGTCGTCTCCCAGCTGCGCGAGGCCGGCTGGCGGCCGCAGTCGGTCGCCGGCGGCTTCGCGGCCGGGCAGCCGCAGTACAACTTCCAGATCCCGCTGGTCGACGCCGACGGGACGCCGCGCACCGAGGACGACGTGCTCAAGGGCATGAACCAGCAGTGGCGTCGCAACATCAAGAAGGCCGCCAAGGCCGGGGTCGAGGTCGAGCACGGCACGCCGCTCGGACCTGAAGGCGTTCCACGAGCTCTACGCCGCACACCGCCGAGCGCGACCACTTCACCCCGCGGCCGCTGAGCTACTTCGAGACGATGTTCGAGGCGCTCGGCGCCGAGGAGCCCGACCGGATCCGGCTCTACCTCGCCCGCCACGAGGGCGACCTGGTCGCCGCCACCATCTGGATCCGGGTCGGCGCGCACACCTGGTACTCCTACGGCGCCTCCTCCACCGAGAAGCGCGACGTGCGCGGCTCCAACGCCGTCCAGTGGCAGATGATCCGCGACTCGCTCGCGGCCGGCGCGCACGTCTACGACCTGCGCGGCATCACCGACACCCTCGACTCCGACGACAGCCACGTCGGGCTGATCCAGTTCAAGGTCGGCACCGGCGGCGAGGCCGTGGAGTACGCCGGCGAGTGGGACCTGCCGCTGAGCAAGCGCGATCTACAAGGCCTTCGACCTCTACATGAAGCGGCGGGGGTGAGCCGATGGCCCTGACCCTGTACGTCGACGGCGACCGTTGGCGCGCGCACCTCACGGACGTGCTGGCGCGGCAACCCCGGGCTGGTCCCGGTCGCCAAGGGCAACGGCTACGGCTTCGGCCTGCACCGGCTGGCCCGCAAGGCCGCGTGGCTGGGCGTCGACACCCTCGCCGTCGGCACCTACGACGAGCTGCCCCACGTCGACCAGCGGTACGACGGGTCGCTGCTCGTGCTCACGCCGTGGCGACCGTTCGCGCCGCGCCCTCGGACGACCCGCGGGTGATCCACACCGTCGGCCGGCTCGAGGACCTCGAGGCGCTGGCCGCGCAGGGCGGTCCGACGGACCGGCCGCGCGTCGTCGCTCGAGCGGATGACCTCGATGCTGCGCCACGGGTTCACGCGCCACGGGACTGCGCGAGGCGGCGCGCCTGGTCGCTGCGACCGGCGGCGTCAGCGTCGAGGGGGTCGCGCTGCACCTGCCGCTGGCCCGGGGACGCCGGGACTCGCACCTCAGCCGAGGTCGAGCGGCTGATGAACGACGTCGTGGCCGCCGGCATCGACAGCTCGACCACCCGGACGCACGATCTGGGTCTCCCACCTCACCGACGCCGAGCTCGAGCGCCTGGCCGGCAGTACCCCGACTTCACCTTCCGGCCCCGCATCGGCACCGCGCTGTGGCTCGGTGACCGCGGCGCGCTGTCGGTGCGGGCGACGGTGCTCGACGCCCACCCGGTCGAGCGCGGCGACATCTACGGCTACCGCGGCCGCACGGCTCCGCGCGCCGGCACGATCCTGATCGTCTCCGGCGGCACCTCCCACGGCATCGGCCTCGAGGCGCCGACCGGTGACGCCGACCCTGAAGGCGCGGGCCGCCTCGATCGCGCGCGGTGGCCTCGACGCGGCCGGGTTCGTGCGTTCGCCGTACACCGTGGGCGGCAAGCAGCGGCTCTTCGCCGAGCCCCCGCACATGCAGGCCTCGATGCTGTTCATCCCCGCCGGGTCGACCGGTGCCCGCCGTGGGCGACGAGGTCGACTGCCGGGTGCGGTTCACCGCGACGACCTTCGACGCCGTCGAGATCAGCTGAGGACGCCGGTCGCTCGCGCGTCCCTCGGGTCGCGCCGTCACCGGATCGTGCTCGGGGCGTACGACGTCGCGCACCACCATCGCGACCAGGTAGAGCTGCGCCGCCACCCGGACCCAGATCGCGAGGTCGTAGACCGGGGCGCCGCCGCCGACCGCCTCCTCGAGCCAGCCGCCGAGGTAGGTCCAGACGGCCAGCGAGGTAGAACAGCTCGCCGGCCTGCCAGATCAGCAGGTCGCGCCAGCGCGGCCGGGCGAGCACGGCGAGCGGCAGCAGCCAGAGCACGTACTGCGGCGAGTAGACCTTGTTGACCAGCAGGAAGCCCGGCGACCACCAGGAACGCCCAGCTGCGCCACCCGCGGGCGTCTGCGGGCGCGCAGCCCGAGCAGCGCCACCAGCGACGCAGACCGCGCCGAAGAGCACCCAGGACCAGCAGGTTGATCGTGTCGGCGGTGAACGTGTGCCCGCGGTGGGCGAGCGCCAGCCACACCGAGCCGAGGTCGGCGCCGCGCTCGGAGTTGAACCGCCAGAAGACCTTCCACTGCTCGGGACCGGTCAGCCAGGCCGGCAGGTTGACCACCGCCAGGCGACCGCGGCGGCGCCGGCGGCCGCGGCGAACGCCGCCGAGCCGTCGACGCCGCCAGGCGACGACCAGGATCGGGCCCGAGCAGGAACAGCGGGTAGAGCTTGGCGGCGGTGCCCAGGCCGATCATCACGCCGGTCAGCACCGGCCGGTCGCGCGCCCAGGCCCACAGCGCGCCGGCGACGAGCGCGACCGCCAGCAGGTCCCAGTTGATCAGGCCGGTCATCAGCAGCGCCGGGGAGAGCACGAACGGCAGCGCGTCCCACGGTCGCCGCGGATGCACCCCGGCCAGGAACCAGGTCGCCAGCAGCCCGAAGGCGCCGCAGGAGCACCGCGGTGACCAGGAAGTAGGTGTTGACCTCCTTGGACATCCCGGGCAGCGACCACAGGGAGCCGGGGTCCTGGTGGTGCCGCTCGGCGACGGGCGGCCCGGACGGGTCGAGCTGGGTGATCCTCGGCCGCCACCCAGGCGAGGTAGGAGATGCCGACGGGGTACTCCATCGCCTCGTAGCGGCCGTCGTTGTCGGCGTACGGCCACAGTCCCTCGGCGAAGCCGCGGCCCGGTGTAGAGGTAGGGGATGTCGGAGTAGCAGGCCTTGCCGTAGCGGGCCTGGTCGCTGGACCAGTTGGTCTGCAGGCACGGCTGCGTGCTGCACCATCGAGAGGCGCGAACACGACCGCGAACAGCGCCAGCAGCACCCGGACCGGCACCCACCAGCGGTGCGGCCGGGCGTGGTGCCCGACCGGTCCGCCGATCACCTCGCTCATCGAGCGGGCGAACGGGTCGGTCCGGGTCGGGGCGACGACGTCTCCGGGCTCCGGCAGCCCCGGCCGCCCGGGCTCACGGGTGCAGGTGGGGTCCGTCGGGTCGCAGGACTCGCGGGACCCGCGGTCCGCCGCCGTCGCCGTGGCCGTCGGCGTCCGGCGTCGGTCGGCCGGCGGTCCGGCTGCCGGCGTCGGGCTGGGCGGTCGCTGCGTGGCCGTCGGCTTCGGCTTGTGGGCTTCGGCTTCTTGGCCTTCTTCGTCGGCTCGGCGGCGGCGGGGTGTACGGCGCGTGGCCCGTCCCGGGCGCCTCGCCGTCGACGAAGGCCGGCTCGCGGGAAGTCCTCCTCGTCGGTGCCCTCCATGCAGGGCGCTCCATCACCGCGGTCCAGGTGCGAGGCCGGGTAGTCGCCGCCGAAGAGCTGGGCAGGTAGCCGTTGAGCGCCTCGTTGCCCTTGCCGCGCACGTACATCACCGCGGTGGAGACCTGCGGGGTGTAGCCGACGAACCAGGACGACGACACGTCCCCGTCGTCGTTGGTCGCCGTGCCGGTCTTGCCGGCCGCGGGGCGGTCGAGGCCGGGCGTTCTGGCCGGTGCCGCTCTGGACGGCCTGCTGGAGCGCGTAGCTGACGTCGCGGCGAGGTCCTCGGGGAGCGCCCGGTCGTTCTTGCGTCGGCGCCGGTAGAGCACCTTGCCGTCGGAGGCGCGGGTGACCTTCTTGACCATGAACCAGTCGTGGTGGACGCCGCCGTTGGCGATGGTGGCGTAGGCGTTGGCCATGTCGATCGGGCTGACCGTGGCCGAGCCGAGCGCGATGGCCGGGTTGGCCTCGAGGCCCGGGGTCGTTCTTCGGGATGCCCATGCGCGACGGCCGTCTTCAGATCTTCTCGGGGCCGTTCGGCATCGACGTCGGTGAGGTCGACGTACGCCGTGTTGACCGAGTTCTCGGTCGCGGTGAGCAGGCTGATCGCCGAGCCGTAGTTGGTGCCGCCGCCCTCACCCTGGTTGACGACCTCGCTGCCGTCCTCGAAGATGAACGGCGAGTTGCCGTCGAAGGTGTCCTTGAGGCTGAAGCCCGTCCTTGAGTCCGGCAGCGAGCGCGAACGGCTTGAACGCCGAACCCGGCGAGCCGCCGAGCGCGGCCCAGTTCAGCTGGCTGTCGAGGTAGTCCTGGCCGGCGTAGAAGCCGAGCAGGGCGCCGGTCTTGACGTCGACGGACGCGGTGGCGACGTGCAGCTTCTTCAGCCCCTGCGGCCGCTCGGCGAGTACGCCGTCCTCGGCGGCCTTCATCGCCTTCTTGGTGAAGGTCGTCTCGACGCGGAGGCCGCCGGAGTCGATCTCGGCCTCGTCGAAGCCGAGCTTGAGCAGCTCCTTCTTGACCATGGTGAGCATGAAGCCGCGCTGGCCGCCGTACTGGTTGTCGGCCTTGGCCTTGGCCAGCTTGGGCAGCTTGCCGTAGTACTTGTCGGCCTCGCGAGGCGTCGAGGTTGCCCATCGAGACCATGCCGCGCAGCACGTAGTCGTAGCGCTCGATCAGGGCGTCGCGCCCCGCGGCGCCGCGGTCGGGGCTGAGGTAGTTCGGGGAGTTGAGCACCGCCGCGAGCATCGCCGACTCGGGCACGGTCAGCTTCTTGGCCGGCTTGCCGAAGTAGGCGTTGGACGGCGGCCTGGACGCCGTAGGCGCCGCGGCCGAAGTAGATGGTGTTCAGGTAGCCCTCGAGGATCTGGATCCTTGGACTGCTCCTGCTGCACCTTCAGCGAGAGGAAGGCCTCCTTGACCTTGCGCGAGAGCGTGCGCTCCTGGCTGAGGTAGAGGATCTTCACGTACTGCTGGGTGATGGTCGAGGCACCCTGGGTGGCGTTGCCCTTGGCGTTGGAGAACGCCGCGCGCAGGATGCCCTTCGGGTCGATGCCGCTGTTGGTGTAGAAGGTGCGGTCCTCGGCGGCGATCGCGGCGTCCTGCATCGACTGCGGGATGTCGGCCAGCGGGATCGACTCGCGGTTCTGCTCGGCGAACCGGCCGACCTTGGCTTGCCGCCCGAGTAGTAGACGTAGGTCGACTGCGCCTCGAAGGCCTTGTTGGCGTCGGGGATCTCGGTGTTCTTGTAGGCGAAGTAGAAGATGCCGACCAGCACCAGCAGTGCCGGCCAGGCCGACGATCGTGCAGCCACATCAGCGACCTGCTTCAGCCGCCGGTGCTTGCCGGCGGCCTTGCCGTTCCCTTGGCGCGGTCCGCTTCGCCGCAGCGCCTTCGTGCTCGGCGGCGCTCGACGTGCGGGCCGTCTTCGCCGGGCGAGGCGCTGCTGCGGTTGCCGCTCACTGATCACTCTTTCCTGTCGGTGACGCCGGTGATCTGCCACGAGAGGTTACGGGGTGACCGAGAGCCCCGGATCCACGTCTCCGCGCACGGAGTGGCGATTCGCACACGATATATCGATGCGATAGGTTGGGTTGATAGAAGCTCCCGACACGACGACGCACGCCGGACGACACGAGGAGAGCAGGCACGTGGCAAGCAAGGGGGCGACCCTCGAGCTGGCAGTCCTCGGACTGCTGCACGACTCGCCCCTGCACGGCTACGAGCTGCGCAAGCGGCTCAACCTGCTGCTCGGCTGGACCCGGTTGCTGTCCTACGGCTCCCTCTACCCGGCCCTCAAGCGGATGCTGCGCGCCGGGCTGGTGACCGAGGTGGCCACGGACTCCGCCGGGGGTCTCCCGGCGGCAGCGGATCGTCTACCAGATCACCCCCGCGGGCTCCGAGTACTTCGCCGGCAAGATCACCGACGTCGGCCCCTCCGCCTGGGAGGACGAGGACTTCAACATGAGGTTCGCGTTCTTCTCCCGCACCGACTCCGAGGTGCGCCTGCGCATCCTCGAGGGACGTCGCTCCCGCCTCCAGGAGCGTCTCGACCGCGCCCGGGTCAACCGGGGACCCGCGGGCACCGACCGCTACATCAGCGAGCTGCAGCGCCACTCCATCGAGTCGGTGGAGCGGGAGGTCCGGTGGCTGACCGACCTCATCGCTGCAGAGCGCGCCGGGCCCGAACCGCGACCGGACCGCACCCGGTCGAAGCGCCGCCGGCCAAGCCGAAGGCAGCCACCGCAAGCCAGAGCACCGCACCCAGCACAGGAGCGTGAAATGAGGGACACCATGTCATCGGTCCGAGTAGCCATCGTGGGAGTCGGCAACTGCGCCAGCTCCCTGGTCCAGGGCGTCGAGTACTACAAGGACGCCGACCCGGCCGGGAACGTGCCCGGCCTGATGCACGTCATGTTCGGCGACTACCACGTCAAGGACGTCGAGTTCGTCGCAGCCTTCGACGTCGACGCGAAGAAGGTCGGCTTCGACCTCTCCGACGCGATCAACAACTCGGAGAACAACACCATCAAGTTCTGCGACGTGCCGCCGACCGGCGTGAGGTCCAGCGCGGTCACACCCTCGACGGCCTCGGCAAGTACTACCGCGAGACCATCGAGGAGTCCGACGCCGAGCCGGTCGACATCGTCCAGGCGCTGCGAGGAGTCCGAGGCCGACGTACTCGTCTCCTACCTGCCGGTGGGCTCGGAGAACGCCGACAAGTTCTACGCCCAGTGCGCGATCGACGCAGGCGTGGCCTTCGTCAACGCCCTGCCCGTGTTCATCGCCTCCGACCCCGAGTGGGCCAAGAAGTTCGAGGACGCCGGCGTGCCGATCATCGGTGACGACATCAAGTAGCCAGGTCGGCGCCACCATCACCCACCGCGTGATGGCCCAGCCTGTTCGAGGACCGCGGCGTGGTGCTGGACCGCACCTACCAGCTCAACGTCGGCGGCAACATGGACTTCAAGAACATGCTCGAGCGTGAGCGCCTGGAGTCCAAGAAGGTCTCCAAGACCCAGGCCGTGACCTCCAACCTGACCGGCCGCTGGCCAACAAGTGTCCGACCGCAACGTGCACATCGGTCCGTCGGACTACGTGCAGTGGCTCGACGACCGCAAGTGGGCCTACGTCCGCCTCGAGGGTCGCGCGTTCGGTGACGTGCCGCTGAACCTGGAGTACAAGCTCGAGGTCTGGGACTCCCCCAACTCGGCCGGCATCATCATCGACGCGATCCGCGCGGCGAAGATCGCCAAGGACCGCGGCATCGGTGGCCCGATCCTCTCGGCGTCGTCGTACCTGATGAAGAGCCCGCCGGTGCAGCGCCCCGACGACGAGGGCCGCGCCTCCGTCGAGGCGTTCATCAAGGGCGACGTGGAGCGCTGAGCCAGCCTCAGAGCATCAGACCGGCGCGGTCACGAACCTGGTTCGTGACCGCGCCGGTCTTTTGTGCATTTGTGCCCCGTCCCCGCTCAGACACGGAATTTGAACCCGATCGGGTCATCGACAACGGTCTGCGGTGTTCCTAGGCTTCGGCCATGAGCGAAGGCACGCCTCCTCCCCCTCCCCCCGAGAACCCGGGAGGCGGCACACCACCGCCCCCGGCCGGCGACACGCCCCCACCGGCGGGTCCTCCAGGCGGCTACGGCACCCCGCCGCCAGGCGGCTACGGCACCCCGCCGCCGCCACCTCCACCCGGTGGCCCCGGTGCTCCCGGTGGGTACGGCGCTGCCCCGCCGCCGCCACCTGCGCCACCGCTGGGCAGCGGTGACTACAGCGCGACCGACGCCTTCTCCTACGGGTGGGCGAAGTTCAAGGCCAAGCCGGGTGACCTGCTCGTCCCGATGCTCGTCGTCCTGCTCATCGTCATCGTGCTCGAGGTCATCGTGCAGCTGGTGCTGCGCGCGACGCTGCTCGGCACCCACGACTGCACCCAGACCATCCTCGGCACCGAGGTCAAGACCCAGTGCGGGCCCAGCTTCTTCGTCTCGTTGCTCGGCGCGGGACTGGCCGGCCTGGTCGTCAGCCTGATCGCGCAGGCGCTGGGCGCCGGCCTGATCAAGAACGCCCTCAACGTCGCCGACGACAAGCCGGTGTCGATGGGCGAGATCGGCAAGTGGGCCGGCAACGGCAAGGTCATCACGGCTGCGCTGATCGTCGCGGTCGCGACCTTCATCGGGACACTGCTGTGCTACCTGCCCGGGCTCATCGTCGGCTTCCTGTTGAACTGGACGATGTTCTACGTCGTCGACCAGGACATGGATCCGGTCGACGCGGTCAAGGCGAGCGTGAAGTTCGCGACCGACCACCTCGCCAACACCGTCGTGTTCTACCTGCTCGGCATCGTCGCGTTCATCGTCGGCGCGATCCTCTGCCTGGTGGGACTGCTCGTGGCGGCTCCTGTGGTGCTCATCGGCGCGGCCTACACCTTCCGTCGGCTCAACGGTCAGCAGGTGTCGCCCGTCGCCGCCTGAGCGAGACCTGATGGTGTCTGATGGACACCGTGTCCGACCTGCACTGCCCGGCGACGCTCGTCGTCGCCCGTCACGCGAAGGCCGCCTTCGTCGAGGACTGGTTCTCCGACGAAGGCGGTTCGCTGACTCCAGCGGGTCGGGAGCAGGCCGCCGAGCTGGCGGAGTCCGCTCCGCGGGCGCCGGATCGCGGCGGTCTGGTGCAGCGACGCGTCGCGGGCGGTGCAGACGGCCGAGATCGCTGCGGCCCGGCTCGGGGTCGCGGTGACCGCGCGCAAGTCGCTGCGCGAGGTGTTCATCGGCGAGCTGATGGGCCAGCCGTTCGACTACGGCCGGATCGAGGCGGTCAGCGAGCAGTGGTACGCCGGGTCGCTGGACGTCGCGTTTCGCCGGGGGCGAGTCCGGCGTCGAGGTGGTGCCCGGCACCGCGCGCAGCTCGAGGAGATCGCCGACCTCCATCGCGGCGAGACGGTGCTGGTGGTGGGCCACCAGACGGCACTCGGGATCGTCGTACCCACGCTGGGCCGGGCCTGACACCGCCTGGGCGCGAGCAACGAGCTCGCCAACACCGAGTCCGTCGAGCTCGAGCACGACGCCGACGGCTGGGTGCTGCGGCGCTGGGGCAGCTCAGACCTTCTAGGCGGCGGCGGCCCGCTCGGCGTCGGCCTTGATCCGGCTCAGGGTCTGGTTCATGCCCTCGACGAGGCCGGAGGTGAAGTCCTCGACGCCGCCGAGCACCGCCTTGGTCAGGCGCACCGAGACGTCGGAGATGCCCTTGGGTGCCTCCCGGCGCTGCACGACGCGGGTGCCGCCGTCCCGGTGGGGATCAGCGTGAAGGACCAGATCGTCCAGTTCTCACGGATCCGGAAGGCGATCTTCTGCTCGGGCACGAACTCGGTCACCATCGCCTGGGTCGGCCAGAACAGCAGGCCGCGCCGGTTGATGTTGATCAGCTTGGCGCCCTCCTGCATCGCACCGCCGCGCACGATGGTCTTGCGGCACTGCGGGCTCCAGCGCGGCATGTTGCGCAGGTCGGAGACCAGCTCCCAGACCGCCGCGGGAGGAGCCGCGATCTCGATCGTGGCTTCGATGGGGGCGACGTCGGTCAGGGGCACGGGGTTCTCCTGGCTGTTGCGGCCCGCTGCGGGTCAGCGAGGGCCGTGGGTGTTCAGCCAGAGGATAGGTTCCGGCATCTCGGACCTACCGCCCACGTCTCGCATGGCGGCCAGTGACTTTCCCGTGTAGACGGGCTCGAGGGTCAGCCCGTGTGAGGCGGCGTCCCCCACGGCTGCGAGCGCGGGCGGCGTCACGTCGCCGTAGGTCGAACCGAGCCAGTCCGTGCGCATCGTCACGTCCCCCGGATCGACTGGTGGGACGTCGAAGGAGGCGCCGCGCTCGCGCAGCAGGTCGGCCGTCCGGTTGGCCAGCTTCGCGATGACGGGGGCGTCGAGGGGGAAGGAGTCGTTGACCACGGCGCCGAAGACGCGCGTGCGCAGGCCGGCCAGGCGCAGCCCCAGCGCGAGCCCCGCGGCGGTGCCGCCGGACCCGACCGCCGTGACCACCGTGGCCGGCTCGGGGAGCAGGCCGAGGTCCACCTGGGCGGCTATCTCGAAGGCGGCATCGACGTACGCCGTCGCCCCGAAGGGGTTGGAGCCACCGGCAGGCAGGTACCACGGCAGCCGTCTGTCGCGCGCGGTCGTCTTCGCGACCAGCCACGGTGCAGCGAGCCGCAGTCGTCGCGGGTCGCGGTAGCGGTGCAGCTCTGCCCCGCTGTCACGCAGCCGGCTGAGCTGCTCGCGCACGTGGTCGTCGACGGGCTGGTCGACCAGGCCGAGCAGGGTCTGCAGGCCGTGCTCCCGGCCGTAGAGCGCAGCAGCCAGGCCCCAGTGGGTGCCGATGCCGCCGACCGTGAACAACGTGCGTACGCCGCGCCGGTGGGCCTCCGGGATGATCCACTCCAGCTTGCGGACCTTGTTGCCACCCCAGCGGCCGTTGCCGAACCGGCTCTCGTCCTTCAGCCACACCTCGACACCGGGCACCAGGTCCTCGTCGAGAGGGCGCACCGGGGTCGGCGTGGTGCCGAGCGGCAGGTGCTCCAGCTCGAGGTCGGGCAGATGGTCGTGCAGCAACGCCATGCGCCCATCCTGCCCGGACGCCGAGCTCAGACGTAGCGGAAGGCCACCCGCTCCTGTCGCTCGAAGCGGCGCCTCAGCACTGCGTGAACGACCGTGTAGGCAGGACCGGCCTGCGACACGATGCGCGCTCGAGCCTCCGTGGGCAGGTCATGCATCACCCAGCACAGCACGAACGGGATGATCCGAGCGGGGTAGGCCTTGCCCACGGCTGCCTCGAACGCCTGGTTCTCCTCGACGCTCACGGTGCGTTGGAGCATCGGCAGCGCCTGGCCTTCCTCGTGCGCGAGGTGGGTGAGCAGGTGCTCCTGGGCCGCGGTGACGCGGATGTCGAGGGCGTTGCGGTGGTCCCCGCACGGGTGCGCCGCCATCTCCTCGAACGCGCGGAGGGTGGCGGCGAGCGCCGGGTCGATGACGCCGTGCTCGGCTTCCATGTCGGCCAGTGTGGCCAGGTCCTCGGCGTTGCCGGCAGACTCGGCGTGACGGCGCAGGATCGGCCACAGGTGGTCGTCCTCGACCTCGTGGTGGCCCGGCTGGATTCCGACTTGGGTCCCTGCGAGGCCGTCGCCGGATAGCGTTTGCGCATGTGGGTGCGCGTGCTCGGTACCAGCCAGGTGGCGCTCGGGGAGGATCCCGGGGACACCGTCGAGCTGGGTGCCCGCAAGCCGCGGTCGGTGATCGCGGCGCTGGCCCTCAGGCTGGGCAGCGACGTGTCCCGGGACGCCCTGGTGGACCTGGTCTGGGGTGACGGTCCGCCCCGCGGAGCACACGGGACGCTGCACTCCTACGTCTCCGGCGTACGACGCGTGCTCGAGCCCGGCCTCGGACCGCGCGAGAAGTCGAGCGTCCTGGTGACCAGCGACCACGGCTACCGGCTCGAGGTCCCCCGCGCCCACGTCGATGCCCACCACTTCGCCGATGACGTGCGCACCCGACGGCGGGCGCTGGCCCCACTGGCCTCCCAGTTCACCACCGGCCCCGCGGCCGACTGGCCCGACCGCGCCACGATCGCCGACCACGTCGACCGTCTCGAAGACCTGCTCGGGCTGTGGAGCGGGGAGGCGTACGCCGACCTGCCCGACCACCCCGAGGTCGCCCTCGAGCGATCGACCCTCGAGGAGCTGCGTCGAGGCGCGGAGGAGGATCGGGTGCTCGGGCTGCTGGCTCTCGGTGACCACGCGGTCGTCGCGGCAGCGACCGAGCAGGCGACGGTGCGTTATCCCCTGCAGGAGCGCGTCTGGGCCCTGCACGCACTTGCTCTGGCCCGGACCGGGCGCCAGGCCGAGTCCCTGGAGGCTCTGCGGCACATCCGCGGGGTGCTCGCGGACGAGCTGGGCCTCGACCCCGGCCACGAGCTCCGGGACCTCGAGCAGGCGGTCCTGGTCCAGGAGCCGGGCCTGCAACTTTGGCTGCGAGCCGAGATCCCGACGACCTCGGTTCGCCGCGAGCACCGGCGCGCCTGCCCCACGCGGGACCCGGTCCACCGGTTGGGGCACCGTCGGCCGCGCCCGTGAGCTCGAGGCGCTCCACGGAGTGCTCGACCGCGCCTCGGAGGGTGAGCCGACGTTCGCCCTGCTCGTCGGCGAGCCGGGCATCGGCAAGTCGCGACTCGTCGAACGGGTGACCGAGGAGGCCCAGCAACGTGGGTTCGTGATCGCCACCGGGCGCTGCGCGCAGGACGACGGTGCTCCACCCCTGTGGCCATGGAGCCAGGCGCTGGACGAGCTCGGGCGCCACGACCGCCGGGTGCTCGATGTCGAGATCGAGCGCCTGCTCAGTGGAACCACGAGTGCCGACGATCCCGAAGCGGACGAGCGGCAGGCCTTCCGGGCGTGGGAGAGCATCGCGCGCGAGGTGCTCACCCGCTCCGAGAGCGGACCGGTGCTGCTCGTCCTCGAGGACCTGCACTGGGCCGACACCGCGACCCTGAAGGTCCTGCGCCGGCTGGTGGCGGCCACGCGTCACGGTCAGCAGCTGGCGGTCGTGGCCACCCGCCGCCCCTGGCCCGAACCAGCCGGCGCACTGGCCGACGTCGGGGAGGAGCTCGCTCGCCGCCACGTGGTCCGGATCGACCTGGCCGGCCTCGACCTGGACGACGCCGCGATGCTGGTGGCCGAGGTGACCGGCGCCGATCCCGACCCCGAGATCCTCGCGCAGTGGCACACGCGCTCGGAGGGCAACCCGTTCTTCCTGATCGAGCTGGCCCGACTCGGTGTCGACCCGGCACGGGCCGGAACGGTGCCGGCCACCGTGCGCGACGTGGTCGCGCGGCGCTTCGAGACGCTGCCGGAACAGACGCGCTCGTTGCTGCTCCTCGCCGCCGTGCTCGGGCGTCGGTTCTCGATCGACGTGCTCGCGGCCGTGGCCGAGGAGCCCGTCGACGAGGTGGACGACCAGCTCGCTCCCGCCCGCGACGCGGGCCTGGTGCAGGAGCCGGAGGTCGGCATGCTGGCCTTCACCCACGCGCTGACCCGGGACGCGGTCGCGACCACCGCCACCCCGTCTCGCATCGCCCGCCTGCACGCCCGGGTGGCGCACGCGCTCTCCGGCAGCGGCGCGGTCGCGACGCTGGTCGGACCCGACGAACGCGTGGCCGAGCTCGCCCGCCACTGGCTTGCGGCTGGCCCGTCCTACGCAGGTCGGGCCTGGCGCGCCGCTGTCGACGCCGCGTCGCAGGCTCGTCGCACCTTCTCCTGGGTGGAGGCCGAACGGCTGATGGGCGCGGCGTCGACGCCCACCGGCGTGACCCGCTCGGCACCCCCGAGGAGCGGATCGACCTGCTGCTGACCCGAGCACGTGACTTCCGGCCAAACTCGGAGTGGAACCAGGTCCTCCCCTGCGCCGCCGAGGCGATCGCGCTCGCCCGTCGAGTCGATGACCTCCAGCGCCTCGGGGCCGCCGCGGCGGCCGCGAGTGACAACCTGGTGTGGCTCTCCCAGCAGTGGAACGAGGTCCTGGAGGACACGATCGACGACCTCCGCTGGGGCCTCGACCGGCGTCCCGGTCGCTGACTCCGCGGAACGGTGCCGGCTGATGCTCGCCCTGGCGGTGCAGCTCTACTACGACCCGGGCGCCCGCGCAGAGATCCTTGCTCTCGCCGACGAGGGGCATGCGATGGCACGCCGCATCGGTGACCCGGCTTTGCAGTGGTGGGCCTGTCACACCGCGTGGAAGGCGCTGTGGACACCCGGCCAGCTCGGCCGTCGGGTGGAGCTGGCGCGCGAGGGGCTCGAGGCAGCGCAGGTGGCCGGCCAGGAGGACTCGCTGGCGGTCGCCCACCTGCTCGTCGCAGCAGGAGCACTGGAGGAGGGCGACCGGGCACGCTTCGAACACCTCCGCGCCTGCGAGCGAGCGTGGCTCGACGCCATCGCAACTCCTACGCCCTGATGGCCATCGCCTGGATGCAGATGAGCCTGGCGGCGATGAGCGCCGACAACGAAGCGGCTGCTCGCCATGTCGAGGAGGTCGTCGAGTACCGTCCGCGGCTCAACCCCATCATGGAGACGGTGCAGGTCGCCGCCGCGCAGCTGATTTCGCACCTGTGGGACGGCCGTATCCTCGAGGTGGTGGAACCCCTCGTGAAGGCGGGCGTCCTCGGCGGCGACGACATGAGCAGCGGCATCGCCATCCTGGGTCTCGCCCGCGGCGGGAGCCTGGAGATGTTGCGCGCGCTGCTGGTGGACCCGCCCGCCCACCGTGGAGAGCTGGGCCTCGACCGACACCTGGTGCGGACAGGCGGAGGCGGCGGCCGTGGCCGGTGACCGGTCGTACGCCGAGGAGTTGGCGGGCCACCTCGAACCCCTGTCCGGCCGGTTGGCGATGAGTGGGATCTCCGTGGTCATGGGGCCGGTCGACGGCTATCTCGCGCTCGCCCTGGTCGCCTGCGGGCGCAAGGACGAGGCTGCCGCCAAGGCCGATGCCGCCGAGACGCAGGCAGTCGAGTGGGGCCTGACGGCGTACGTCGACTGGCTTCGCGAGCGGCGCAACCAGTTCGGCTTCTGAGCCCTCTCAGGACCGGGCTGCCGCCCAGTCCAGCAACGCGGCCCTGGCGTCGTCCTCGCTCATCGGGCCCCGGTCGAGCCGCAGCTCGAGCAGGAACCGGTAGGCCTCGCCGACCCCGCGGCCCGGGCCGATCCCGAGGATCTCCATGATCTGGTTGCCGTCGAGGTCGGGCCGGATCGAGGCGAGCTCCTCCTCCTCCGAGAGCCGCTCGATGCGCTGTCTCGAGGTCGTCGTAGGTGCGCCGCAGCCGTTCGGCCTTGCGCTGGTTGCGGGTGGTGCAGTCGGCTCTGGTCAGCACGTGCAGCCGGGCGAGCTGGTCGCCTGCATCGCGCACGTAGCGGCGTACGGCGGAGTCGGTCCACTCCCCCGAGCCGTAGCCGTGGAAGCGCAGGTGCAGCTCGACCAGCTTGGCCACGGCGTCGATCTGGTCGTTGGAGAACTTCAGCGACTGCATCCGCTTGCGGGTCATCTTGGCGCCGACCACGTCGTGGTGGTGGAAGGTCACCACGCCGTCGTCGGCGAACCGCCGGGTGCGCGGCTTGCCGACGTCGTGCATCAGCGCGGCGAACCGCGAGATGAAGTCAGGGCCAGCCGAGCCGATCCTCGAGGTCGATCGACTGCTCGAGCACGGTGAGCGTGTGCTCGTAGACGTCCTTGTGACGGTGGTGCTCGTCGCGCTCGAGCGCGAGTGCCGGCAGCTCGGGCAGGACCTGCTCGGCCAGCCCGGTCTCCACGAGCAGGCGCAGCCCGCGGACGGGATCCCGTGCGAGCAGGAGCTTGACCAGCTCGTCACGAACCCGCTCGGCGGACACGATCGAGATCCGATCGGCCATCCCCGCCATCGCCTCCTGCACCTCCGGCGCGACGGTGAAGCCGAGCTGCGCCGCGAAGCGGGCGGCCCGCATCATCCGCAGCGGGTCGTCGGAGAAGGAGTCCTCGGGGCGGCCGGGCGTGCGCAGCACCTGATGGGCGAGGTCGACGATCCCGCCGAACGGGTCCTCGAGGTGCTGCTCGGGCAGCGAGAGCGCCATCGCATTCACCGTGAAGTCGCGCCGGGCCAGGTCACCGACCAGCGAGTCGCCGTACTGCACGACCGGCTTGCGACTTTCGGGGTCGTAGGCCTCGGAGCGGTACGTCGTGATCTCGACCTGCCACTCCCCGCGACGGCAGCCGATCGTGCCGAAGTCGCGGCCGATGTCCCACGTCGCCTCGGCCCAGCCCTTGACCAGCTTCTCGGTGACCTCCGGTCGCGCCGAGGTGGTGAAATCGAGGTCGTTGTGCAACCGACCCAGCATCGCGTCGCGGACCGGCCCGCCGACCAGGGCGATCTCCTCGCCGGCCTCGGCGAAGCGACGACCCAGCTCCTCGGTGACAGGAGCGATCCGCGCCAGCTCCGCGACCACGCGCGCCTGGACGTCGCTGATCAGCAGGGGCTCCTCGGACACGGGAGACCACTCTAGTTGGGTGCGGGCTCAGCTCCCGCCCGATGGCCCGGCCCGGCCTCGCGGGGAGCAGGTCGCCTGCTGGATAGCATCGCCGCGTGAGGAGCACCCGGCTGGCGACCCGTGCGCTGGCGGTGCTGACTCTGACCGCGGCGGCACTCTCGGGACCCCTGGTCGCGAGTGCCGGGGCCACCACGCCCAGCCGGCCCGCGCGGCAGAGACGCCCGTGACGACGCCGCTGTCGGTGACGATGACGGTGCTCAGTCCGTCGACGATCCCGGCACACGGGGTGCTCACCATCAGCGGCATCGTGCGCAACGAGTCCCAAGACGACTGGACCGACATCAACGTCTCGCCGTTCGTCTCCAGCACGCCGATCACCACTCGCGACGAGCTGGCCGAGGCTGCCGGGTCCGCGGCCGACGCAACGGTCGGTTCGAGGGTGACCGCACCCGGCGTCCAGGTGGCCGTCGGGGACCTGGCCCCCGGCGAGCAGGCCGACTTCACCGTTCGGGTACGGGTCGACGAGCTCGAGATCAGCGGCGACCCGGGCGTCTACTGGATCGGCGTACACGCACTCGGCACCAGCCTGGACGGTCGCGACCTGATCGCCGACGGCCGAGCCCGCACCTTCATCCCGCTCGTGCCGAAGGACGTGGCCAGCAAGCGGACGCTGCCGCTGTCCGTCGTACTCCCCCTGCGCGAGCGTGCCCGCCGCGCCTCCGACGGCAGCCTCAACGGCCCGACCCGCTGGGTGCACCTCACCGAGCCCGAGGGCCGGCTGAGCCGGCTCGCCGATTTCGGGTCCTCGGCCGGCCCGTCAGACCTGACCTGGCTGGTCGACCCCGCGGTGCTCGACGCCCTCCAGGACTTCGGCCACGGCAACCCGCCGCTCTCGCTGGGATCCGCGCAAGCGAGCAACGGCTCCAACGACGGCACCGACCAGAAGCCCGACAGCAGCCCCTCCCCGAGCCCGTCGCCCACCCCGATCTCCGGCGCACCGAGCAAGGAGTCCCAGTCGCGCGCGAGCAGCGTGCTGGAGACCCTCCTGTCCAGCGTGCGCACCCACACCGCCCTCACCCTGGGGTACGCCGACCCCGACATCGCCTCGCTGGCCCGGCGCAGTCCTGCCCTGCTGCGACGGGCCGACGATCTCTCCTCGAAGAGCATGAAGGCGCACAGCCTCACCGGAGCACCGGCCGTCGCGCCGCCCCAGGGCTACTTCGACCCCGACCTGCTGGCCCGCGTCTCCCGCGCCTCCACGGTCGTGCTCAGCGACCACGGGAACCTCGACGAACCCCCGCTCTCCCGCCTCGAGACCGGCCAGAACCTCGTCCTCACCGACGCACGGTCACTGATGGGCGGCCCCTCTCCCAACGCACCCCGCTCGGCGCTGGCCATGCGGCAGCGGATCCTCTCCGAGGCGGCCCTCGAGGTGACCAAGGGCGACGGTCCGACCCGGCCGCTCGTGGTGAACCTCCCGCCCAAGTGGAATCCGGGAGCCAACTGGCGTGACGCCGACTTCTTCGGTGGCCTGCGGGTGCCCTGGCTGAGGCTGGTCCCGATCCCGCGTGACGCCTCGCAGACGTTCAAGGGCGACCTGCCCTACGGCAAGACCCAGCAGGCCCAGGAGATCCGGACGTCCAACGTGGCCGCCACGCGCGCGCTGGTGCGCACCAGCAACGTGCTCGCCCACCTGCTCGCCAACGACAACGACGTCACCGACCGTCTGACCGGCACTACGGCGGCATCACCAGCGAGGTACACAACACCGACGCCGAGGGCCGGATGGTGCTCGCCGACGCGCTGGCGTACGCCGCCGCCCACCTCGAGCCGGACGTGCTGGTGGACGTCGCGACCCTCACCGGTGCGGTGAAGGTGTCGTTGGGCAAGCGCACCGCCGCGCTGCTGAGCCAGAACGACACGCTGGCCGACCAGTTCGGCGCGCCGCCGAGGCGGCCGGTGAACGGGTCTGGCGGATGCTGCTCGCGGACGACTACCGCGAGCTGCTCGACAGCGACATCGCCGACCTGACCAACGTGCCGCCCACCGGCAACGCCAGCACGCTGCTCGCCGCGCTGTTCCTGCGCGAGTTCACCGGGGACTACACCGACCGCTGGGTACACCTGGACATGTCTGCCCCGGCCTGGTCGGACAAGACCTGATCGGCAACGATCAAGGGCGCGACCGGCTGGGGCGTGCGCACCCTGCTGAACTGGCTGGAGACCGTCCCGGCCTGACCGGACCGCCGAATCTGCCCGCGGTCAGGCCACGTTCCGCTTTCCGGTGCCCGCGGAGACCGGTACCCCGCGCCAGCCGAGCGCCGTCTTCGCGAAGTACGACCACCAGCCGACCTGTGGCCCGTACCGGGCCCGCACCGCGTCGACCGGAGTGCCCGGCCCGTACAGCGTCGAGATCACGTCGGCGAACTGGGCCATCTCGACCGGTACGTGATCGGGCCGGCCCAGCACCCGCAGCAGGATCGCCGACGCGGTGAACTCGCCGATTCCGCGGATGCCCCGCAGCGCGGCTCGTACCTCCTCGTACGGCGCGGTGTAGAGCCACTCCTCGTCCAGTCGGGCCAGCCCTCGAGCCGCGGCGGCGAAGTAGTCCGTCTGCCGCGGGTTGCCGGTGTACTCCGCGAGCTGGTCCGGCCCGAGCTCGGTCAGCCGGTCCAGCGACGGGAAGGCGACGTGCGCAGTGCCGTCGACGCTCAACGGGGCGCCGTAGCGGGCCGCCAACCGCCGCTTGCGGCTGCCGGCGATCCGCTGCGCGGTGCGCTGGGTCAGTACGAAATAGCTCACGCCTTCGGCCAGCGTGGCGAACCGGACCGGTGCAGGCCGGCGGGAGCTCCAGCACCGGTGCCATCGCCGGATCGTCCGCCGCGACGGTGAGGAACGGCGTGAGATCGTCGTCCAGGCTCAGCCACCGCCCCACCGACCGCTCGATCGCGGTCACCTCGCCCGGGGTAAGCCGGTCGGCCGCGTAGACCTCCAGCGCCAGCCGGGCTTCCCGTCCGGCCGCACCAAGATGTCCACCACCACCGCCTCGTCGGTCGATCCGGGCCGGGGGAGCGCCTTGCGTACCGACGCTCGGCCAGCATGGTGGCCGGCGCACGGCGCGAACCCGCCCAGCGCCCGCAGCGACTGGCGCAGATCGAACGGCATCGCGGCCGAGGAGCGCCCGGTGCTGGCAGGCGCCCACCGGAGTCGCGGCCTCGGTCGACAGGTCGGGCAGCGGTCGTGACGCGGTCATGCCGCCCACCCTGGACCCCGGGCGCGACAGTTCTCGGGGTTGGCGGTCGGACTACCCATGGACGGCCAGGCCGACCGTGGCGACCAGCCCGGACACGCCGACCGCGGTGAACAGGTAGCCGGCCGCGCCGTCCCCAGCCACCGCCGCAGGGCGAACCAGCCGGCAGATCGCCAGCCCGGCGATGCCGGCGTACGCGCTCTCCGCCCGGCTGTCGCTGAGCCGGAGCTTGCGGTCCACCGCCGGTACCAGGGTTGCCGCGCCCGACGCCGCGCCGACCAGTGCCGCACCGAGCGCGCCGCGCCAGCCCGGGGCGCCCGGGAACCGGCCACCCACACGCCGAACCACAGCGCGGAGAGGCTGAGCCCGACGCCGAGCACGGTCCGCCCGGCGTACGCGCAACCGGTCCGGGTTTCTGGCCCTGCCCCCGGCGCCACGGGACGCACCGCCACGACCGGCCGGCTGCGCGCCGACCCGCGACCGGCCACCGGTCGACGACCGCGGCCGCTCACGCCGCCGCCTGCTGGCTGTCGGACAGCTCGCTCACGCCAGGCTCCGGTAGAGCTGGACCGTACGCACGGCGATCGCCTCCCAGCCGAACTCCGCCACCGCCCGGATCCGACCGGCGGCTCCCATCGCCTCGGCCCGGGCCGGGTCACGGACCAGCGCGTTCAGCGCCTCCGCCAGCGCCACCTCGTACCCGGTCGGGTCGTCCGGGAATAGTGCACCAACAGCCCGGTCTTCCCGTCGTCGACCACCTCGGGGATCCCGCCCACATCGCTGGCGATCACCGCGGTCTGGCAGGCCATCGCCTCCAGGTTCACGATGCCGAGCGGCTCGTACATCCACCGGCAGCAGAACGCGGTGGCGTGGCTGAGCAGCGCGATCACGTCGTCGCGGGGCAGCATCGTGTCGAGCCAGACGACGTCGCCGCCGCGGTCGGCGCGCAGCTCGTCGATCGCCGCGGCGACCTCGGCGCCGATCTCCGGCGTGTCCGGTGCCGACGCGGCGAGTACGAGCTGTACGCCCTTGTCCAGCCGGGTGGCGGCGCGCAGCAGGTGCGGCAGCCCCTTCTGCCGGGTGACTGCCGACGTAGAGCAGGTACGGCCGGTCCGCGTCGACACCTGGTTGACCAGCACCTCCGTGCTCGTGTCCGGGCGGTACAAGCTGGTGTCGATGCCGTTGTGGATCACGTGCACCCGGTGCGGGTTGACGTTCGGGTAGGCGTCGAGCACGTCGTTGCGCATGCCGGCGCTGACCGCGACGATCGCGTCGGCCGACTCGTACCCGTCCGCTCGGCCCAACTGACAGGGCGTACCCGCCGCCGAGCTGCTCCGCCTTCCACGGCCGCAGCGGCTCCAGCGAGTGCGCGGTCAGTACGTGCGGCACGTCGTACAGCAGCTTGCTCAGGTGCCCGGCGAGGTTGGTGTACCAGGTGTGCGAATGCACCAGCTCCGGCGGTCCGGCGCCCTCAGCGGTACCGCCGCCCGCCGCCGTCGCCCCGCCGACGCCGGCCTCATCTGCAGGTCGATGGAGAGCGTCGCAGCGCCGCGTCGGCACGGCGATTTCGGCGCCGGGCGTGTACCCCCGGGCGTCCGCGCGGTCGGCGCCGAAACAGTGCACGTCCACGTCGACCAGCCGCCGCAACTCCTGGACGAGGAAATCGACGTGTACGCCGGCGCCGCCGTAGATGTCCGGCGGGTACTCGTTGGTCAGGACGGCCACACGCATGACGTCACCCTATGGGTCGCGCTGCGGAGCCCGCCGGGGCCAACGACGATAGGTCCGCGTTAACAGTGCTCATGGACGCTGCTCAGGACGCCCGGGGCCATTAGTCTCACAACATGCGCAGGGGCGATCCACGGATCCTGACCATCGTGCTCGCCGGTGGTGAGGGCAAACGCCATGCCCCTGACCGCGGATCGGGCAAAGCCGGCAGTTCCGTTCGGCGGGCAGTACCGGCTGGTGGATTTTGTCCTGTCGAATCTGGTGAACGCGGGATATTTGAAAATCTGCGTGCTCACCCAGTACAAGTCGCATTCGCTGGACCGGCACGTCACGTCCACCTGGCGGATGAACTCGATGCTCGGGCAGTACATCACCCCGGTGCCGGCGCAGCAGCGGCTCGGCCCGCGCTGGTACACCGGCTCCGCCGACGCGATCTACCAGTCGCTGAACCTGGTGTACGACGAGCAGCCGGAGTACATCGTCGTGTTCGGTGCCGACCACGTGTACCGGATGGACCCGCGGCAGATGGTCGCCCAGCACATCGAGTCCGGCGCCGGCGTCACGGTCGCGGGCATCCGGGTACCGCGCGAGGAGGCCCGCGCCTTCGGCGTCATCGAGGCCGGCGAGGACGGCGTCACGATCAACGGATTCCTGGAGAAGCCGGCGCAGCCGCCGGGTGTACCGGACGATCCGGACGTCTCGTACGCGTCGATGGGAAACTACGTGTTCACCGCGGACGTGCCGATCGAGGCGCTGCGACTGGACGCCGAAGACCCCGCCAGCGCGCACGACATGGGCGGCAACATCATTCCGCTGCTGGTCGGCAAGGGCATGGCGGCGGTGTACGACTTCGACCGCAATGACGTACCGGGCGCCACCGAGCGGGACCGGGCGTACTGGCGGGACGTCGGCACCGTGGACGCGTACGACGAGTCGCACATGGACCTGGTGTCGGTACAGCCGATCTTCAACCTGTACAACGCGGAGTGGCCGATCCGCACCCACATCCCGCCGCAGCCGCCGGCCAAGTTCGTGCTGGGCGGCCGGGCGTACGAGTCACTCGTCTGCAACGGCAGCATCGTCACCGGTACGGTCGCCCGCTCGGTACTCGCGCCCAGCGTCGAGGTGGAGGACGGCGCCTGGGTCGAGGAATCGGTGCTGATGCCGGGGGTACGGGTGGGCCGCGGCGCGGTGGTACGCAACGCGATCCTGGACAAGCACGTGATCGTGCCGGACGGCGCCCGGCTCGGGGTGGACCACGACGCCGACCGCGAGCTGTACAAGGTCACGGACAGCGGCATCGTGGTGCTGGGCAAGGGCGAACGGGTCCGCACCCCCCGCTCGAGCAGCCGAGTTGAGAACGCTGTCAGGCGGCGGCTGGGCCCGCCGCAGGCCGGCAAGTGCGCTAGCGCTTGATTGCGCAGAGGAGTCCGTCACCGACCGACAGCAGCGCGGGCAGCCACTCGTCGGCGTCCCGGACGGCCTTGGCCACCTCCCGCAACGCCACCGACTCGTGGTCGCGGGCGGCCGGATCAGGGACCTTTCCGCCGTACAGGGCGTTGTTGATCACCAGCGCTCCGCCCGGCCGGAGCAGCCGCAGGGCTTCGACAATGCACTGGGTGTACTCGGTCTTGTCGCCGTCGAGGAAGACCAGGTCGTACACCCCGTCGGCGAGCCGGGCAGCACGTCGAGCGCGCGGCCGGCGATGATCCTGGTCCGCGACGGCGCGAACCCGGCCTCCGCGAACGACTGCCGGGCCAGCCGCTGGTACTCCGGTTCAAGATCGATCGTGGTCAGGATGCCGTCCGTGCGCATGCCGCGCAGCAGCCAGACGCCGCTCACGCCGGTACCGGTGCCGACCTCCACCACGGATTTGGCCCCGACCGCGGCGGCCAGCAACCGCAGCGCCGCGCCACCGCCGGACTCCAGCGGTGGGATGCCGAACTCGCCTGCCCGGGCCCGCGCTGTTTGCAGCACGGCGTCCTCGGGGATGTACGACTCGGTGAACTCTCTGGTGCTCGACGCGAGACTTGTCACGGCTACGCACCTCCTCCTCGTCGGTCCGCTCAGCCTAGGCAACAAGACCGGGCCAGACGCGGAGGCGCCGGGTGTGCCGCGGCGTGTAATCCTGGAGGGGACACCCGCGGCCGGAGTAGATCTTCGCGCTGTCGGCGCCAGGTGAGCACACGGTGACCTCTCTGGGGCTCGCTGAAGAGGAGTAGCTGAGCGTGACCTACGCAGGCAACGCCGCCGGGTATCCCGGCGCGGGTCCGGGGCTGGCTGGCCAACCGGCACCGACCGCGCCACCCGGCCCCGGGCCGGACCCCAACGGGCGTCCCGCGGCGCCGGCCAGCCAGGGCTCGCCGTGGTGGGCCAGCAACGCGGCCACCGACCCGTGGCGGGACCCGTACGCGCGCGCGGTCGTGGTACAGCAGGCCAACGGCTCCGCCGGGCCACCCCTGGAGCCGCTCCCGCCGATCGCACCGACCGGTTACGGGCCACGTCGGAGCCTCGGCTTCGTACTGGTGCTGGCGAGCACGATCGCGCTGGTCGCCGGCCTGCTCGGTGGCGCCCTCGGTTACGTGGCCGCGGCCCGTACCCGGGCCGGAAGCCTCGGTACCGCCGACGGCAGCACCGCCGATGCCGCCCAGCGCAAGCCGGAATCGGTGGCCGGGGTGGTCGCCGGCGTGATGCCGAGCGTGGTGACCGTGCTGATCGAGTCGGACAGCCGGCAGGGCAACGGCTCCGGCTTCGTCATCTCCTCCGACGGGTACATCCTCACCAACGATCATGTGGCCGAAGCCGCCTCGGGCGGCACGCTCCGGGTGGTGTTCAGCGACGGCACGGTGGTACCGGCCAAGGTGTCCGGCACCGATCCCGAGTCCGATCTGGCCGTGCTCAAGGTGGACCGCAGCGGTTCGGCGGCGGTGCGCTTCGGCGACTCCGACCGGGCCGCGGTGGGCGATCCGGTGCTGGCCATCGGCGCTCCGCTGGGCCTGCAGAACACCGTGACGTACGGGATCATCAGCGCGCTGGACCGGCCGGTGAAGACCGGCGAGGACGGTGGGCAGACCGCGTACCTGGCCGCGATCCAGACCGACGCGGCGATCAACCCGGGTAACTCCGGTGGCCCGCTGATCGACGGTGCCGGCCGGGTGGTCGGGGTCAACTCGGCCATCGCCACGTTCCCCGGCTCGGACGGCAAGGGCGGCAACATCGGTCTCGGCTTCGCCATCCCGATCAACCAGGCCCGGCGGGTGGCGCAGGACATCATCTCCACCGGTCGGGCGCGGCGCACCGTCATCGGGGCGACGCTGGACACCGAGTTCACCAGCGTCACCGGTGGCGTACGGCTGCAGCACGTGGAGCCCGGCGGTCCGGCGGCCCGGGCCGGGCTGCACGACGGCGACGTGGTGACGAGGTTCGACAGCCGGGTGTTGTCGGACTCGGTGGACCTGGTCGCGCTGATCCGGAAGAACGCGCCGGGCACGGTGGTGCCGGTCGAGTACACCCGCAACGGCGCGCGCCGCTCGGCCGAGATCACCCTCGCGGCGGACGCCAAGTAACACGGCCGCCAGGTAGCGCGGACGTCGAGCAACGGGCGCCGAGCAGCGCGGACGCCGGTGATCCGCCGGGCGCGGATCTTTGCCGCCGGCCGCCCTTCCGCGACACCCCCGTGGTGGCCGTAAGCTTCGGGGATCGGTTCGGCGCGCGCGGAGGAGCACGGATGTTCGACAGCGTGGGGTGGGGTGAAGTCATCCCGCTGGTGCTGATCGGCCTGTTCATCTTCGGCCCGGACCGGCTGCCGAAGATGATCAGCGACGGCGTCAAGATGCTGCGCACGTTGCGCACGATGGCCCGCAACGCGACCGGTGACCTGTCCCGGGAGTTGGGCACCAATATCGAGTTGGAAGACCTGAACCCGAGGACTTTTGTACGCAAGCACGTGCTGAGCGAGGAGGACGAGCAGCTCCTCCGCCGGCCGTTCCAGGAGTTGTACGACGACGTTCAGGATGTACAAGCCAACCTGACCGACTCGGGCCCGAACGGCGCGAACGGTTCCGGCGCGCGGTCCGGCGGCAAGCCGGCGGTACCGACCCAGTCGACGAATCGGCAGGCCGGCGCGCGACCGAGGTACGACACCGACGCCACCTGAGAGATCCCCGCTGTTCTACGGTGCTGCCTACGTGTAGCTAGATGGGCACGTACCGTAATGCCGGACGTTGAACTCCGGAGGGGGGATCGCGTGCTCAAGCGAGCGGTACAGCGGGGAGGAAAGATCAAGCTGACGTTCAGCCTGCCCGAGGAGGACCCACCGGGCGTGGTCAGCGTGGTCGGCAGTTTCAACGGCTGGAAGCCCGGCCAGCACGAGTTGGTACCCCGGCGGGACAACACGCGGAGCGTGTCCATCACCCTGCCCCCGGGCGAGCACCGGTTCCGGTATCTGGCCAGCGGCGGCATCTGGTTCGACGACACGCACGCGGACGAGATCGACGAGTACGGCAGCGTCGTCCGGGTCTAGCGACGCGTTCCGCCGGCTCAGGTCGGGCGGGCCGGCTCGGGCGCGGTGCTTCGGTGCCGTCGCGGCGAGGTCAGGACCGCGCCGGCTGCAGGCCGAGCGGCTTGCCGACCAGGCTGGACCGGCGTACCGCGAGCCGCTCCACGATCGGCGCGAGCGCGACCGCGGCAGGCGAGTCCGGATCGGTCAGCACGATGGGGGTACCGGCGTCGCCGGCCGCGCGTACCGCCGTGTCCAGCGGAATCTGGCCCAGCAGCGGTACCTCGGCACCGACCGCCCGGGTCAGCGCGGCGGACACCGCGGCGCCACCGCCGGCCCCGAACACCTCCATGCGCGACCCGTCCGGAAGCTCCAGCCAGGACATGTTCTCCACCACGCCGACCAGCCGCTGGTGCGTCTGCAGGGCGATCGCGCCGGCTCGTTCGGCCACCTCGGCGGCGGCCGCCTGGGGCGTGGTCACGACCAGGATCTCCGCGCTCGGTACGAGCTGAGCCAACGAGATCGCCACGTCGCCGGTACCGGGTGGCAGGTCCATCAACAGGACGTCGAGGTCGCCCCAGTACACGTCGGCGAGGAACTGCTGCAGGGCACGGTGCAGCATCGGGCCCCGCCACACCACGGCCGCGTTCCCCTTGGTGAACATGCCGATGGAGATGACCTTCACCCCGTACGCCTGCGGGGGCATGATCATGTCTTCGACCTGGGTCGGCCGGTCGATCACGCCGAGCATCCGTGGCACCGAGTGGCCGTAGATGTCCGCGTCCACCACCCCGACGTCGAGCCCGCGCGCGGCCAGGGCCGCGGCCAGGTTGACCGTGATGCTCGACTTGCCCACGCCGCCCTTGCCGGACGCGATCGCGTACACCCGGGTCCGTGAGCCCGGCTGCGCGAACGGGATGACCGGCTCGGCGCCGGCGCCCGCACCGCCGCGCAGCGACTGCTGCAGTCCGCGCCGCTGCTCGTCGGACATCACGCCGAAGGTCACGGTCACGCCGGTGACCTCCGGCACGCTCCGTGCCGCCTCGGTCACGTCGGTGCGCAGCTTGTCCCGCAGCGGGCAGCCGGCGACGGTGAGCAGGATGCCGACCTCGACCGATCCGTCGGGCGCTACCTCGACCGACTTGACCATGCCGAGCTCGGTGATGGGCCGGCGGATCTCCGGGTCGTCCACGCGCTCGAGCGCGACGCGGACGGCGGCCTCGGTATCCGAAGTGGGTCGGGTGGGCATGCGGCCAATGCTACGAGGGCGTCCGGCGTTCCCCGCTCACCCGGGTAGGTGCCGCCGCTCACCGGTCGGCGTACCCGCCCCCGCGCCGGGCCATGTCCGTGCGCCGGGTGCCGCGGCCCGGCCTGTCCGTGCGCCGCGTCCGGGCTGTCTGTGCGCCGTGTGCCGCGCCCGGGCCTGTCCACAGCCGCACGGTCTGTCCACAAGCCGGCGGCGGGGTCTTCACTACCGGACCGACCTGTGGAACATTTCTTCACGAAGTCGCCGAGAACGGAAGGGCATCGCCATGCCGCACAGGTCGATGCGTCGTCGATCCCCCCGCCTGGTCATGGTCGGGCTGGTCACCGTCCTGGTCGGGCTGGCCGCCGCGCCCGGTGGCGCGCTCGCCGCACCCGGCGACGGGCCGCTCGCCGCCCCGGTCGCCGCCGGTCCCGCCGCCGCCGGGGACACCGGCGCGCCGACGGTCACCGCCGACGACATCAGGTTCACCCCCGGCCGCACGCTGCGGCCCGGCACGCCCCAGCAGGTCGGGCTCATTCCGGCGTACATCGACCAGATGGTCACCGACGCGGCGGCGTATCTGCAGCCCACCGCCGATCACCCGACCCACCCGACCTATGCGGGCGCCACGATCATCGCCGGCAAGGACGGCCGGATCGTCCAGCACGCCGCGGTGGGGCAGGCGGTCAAGTACACGGTGACCGACGGCCAGGTGGTTGAACTCCCCGCCGACCAGCAGATCGACGCGCAGCTGGACACGATCTGGGACATGGCGTCGATCTCCAAGATCTTCACCACGGTCGCGGCCATGCGCCTGGTCGACCAGGGCCGGCTGGACATCGCCGCGCCGGTCGTGCAGTACATCCCCGAGTTCGGTGCCAACGGCAAGGAAGACATCACCATCCGGCACCTGCTGACCCACACCAGCGGGCTCAAGCCGGATCCGGTGCCGTCGCTGTGGGCCGGCTACGACACCTACGACGAGCGGATCGCGGCGCTGTACAACGAGACGCCGGTCGCCGAGCCGGACACGGAGTACATCTACTCCGACATCAACCTGCTGGTGCTCGGCAAGGTGGTCGAGAAGCTCACCGGCAAGACGCTCGACCAGGTCGTACACGACGACATCACCGCGCCGCTGGGCATGGTCGACACCGGGTACAACCCGCCGGCCAGCAAGCTGTCCCGGATCGCCGCGCAGGAGTACGAGCCGTGGGCCGACCGTGGCCTGGTGTGGGGCTCGGTGCACGACGAGAACTCGTGGGCGCTGGGTGGAGTCGCCGGCCACGCCGGGGTGTTCTCCACCGCACGGGA
The DNA here is from genome assembly GCA_963742715.1 of uncultured Actinomycetota bacterium. Classification (GTDB taxonomy): domain Bacteria; phylum Actinomycetota; class Actinomycetes; order Mycobacteriales; family Micromonosporaceae; genus CAVUMR01. Next base: position 50,105 of record CAVUMR010000002.1, read on the forward strand.
CATGGCGATCTTCGCGCAGATGTTCCTCGACGGCGGGCGGTACGGTTCGCACCGGATCCTGTCCGAGCACGCGGTGCGGCAGATGTTCACCAACTTCACGCCCACGTTCCCGGACGCGCACGGGCTCGGCTTCGAGCTCGGCCTGCAGTGGTACATGGGGGAGATCTCCTCGCCGGTCACGGCCGGGCACACCGGCTACACAGGTACCTCGATCGTGATCGACCCGCTGTCCCGCTCGTTCGTGATCCTGCTGTCCAACCGCGTGCACCCGAGCCGGGACTGGGGCAGCAACAACGTGGCCCGCCGTGCGATGGTGCGTGACTTCGGGCTCGCCATCCCGGTACGGCCGGCCCGCGGCCGCACCGACTGGTCGGCCGGGCACGCCAACGCGACCACGTCGACGCTCACCGCCACGCTGCCGGCGGCCACCTCCGACGGTCGGCTGCGCTTCCAGCTCTGGTACGACACGGAGCCCGGCTTCGACATCGCGCGGCTGGAGTCCTCCGTGGACGGTACGACCTGGGCGCCGGTGCCGTTGACGCTGCGGGCACGCCAGTACCACTGGACGACGGACGGTTCGGTGAGCGGGTACGAGGGACGGCAGTGGCTGGACGCGTCCGCGGACCTGCCGGACGGTACGACGCAACTGCGCTGGGCGTACGCGAGCGACTCCAACTACCAGGGCCGCGGCGTGTACGTCGACGGTGTGTTCGTGTTCGACCGGCACGGGGTGCGGCTCAACAGCGAGAATCCGCGCGACCGGGACCGGTTCGTCGGCGACGGCTGGACGGAAGCTACGAACTGACCCCCGTTCCGGTAGGTCGATCGTGACGCCGGGCCGGCCGGGCGACTCCGCCCAGCCGGCCCGGCGCGCGTTTGTGGCACCCAGGCCAGCGGCACGGGGCCGCGATCCCAGCCCGCTCCCGCGGTGATCTTGGTCCGTGCCTGGGCCCCAGTCTCAGCGCAAGGCGCGGATGGAGCGCCCCGCGCTTCAGGCCGCGGCGGCGTGAGCGGCGGGCGCGGTCGGGTGGAGCGTCCGGCGCTTCAGGCGGCGGCGTCAGCGGCGGGCGCGGTCGGGTGGAGTGTCCCGCGTCGTCCGGGACCGGTCCGGTGACCGGCGCTCCCGACCGTCGGTGTGGTCGAGCTCAGTCAGGAGCTGCCCGTCGTCGGCCACGCTATGCAGCTCGTCGGGCATCGGCGGGTCGACCGGCTCGCCCAACTGGTCGTCGTCCTTGCGCCGGGGCCGGCGTTCCCGCTTCTGCCGCTGGCCGGCCTCTTCGATCTCCTCGACCAGCCGGGTCAGCTCCGAGCGCAGGTAGTCGCGGGTCGCGACCTCACCGACCGCGATCCTCAGCGCGGCGATTTCCCGGGCCAGATACTCGGTGTCCGCCTTCTGCGCCGCGGCGCGGCGTCGGTCCTCATCGGTCTGCACCCGGTCCCGGTCGGCCTGCCGGTTCTGCGCGAGCAGGATCAACGGCGCGGCATAGGACGCCTGGGCCGAGAAGAACACGTTGAGCAGGATGAACGGGAACGGATCCCAGCGCAGGCCGTAGATGCCGATGAGGTTCAGGGAGATCCACAGGACCACGAACACGGTCATGTACACGATGAACCGGGCGGTACCCATGAACCGCGCGAACGTCTCCGCGAACCGGCCGAACGCCTCGGTGTCGAAGCGGGGCAGGTGCAGGCCGGGCTCGCGCGGCTGGTCCAGTCGTCGGCCCGCCGACCTGCCCTCGGTCCGGCGCCCGGATTCGGCCCGCCGGCCGCTGGCGCGAACCTCGGCGGTGCGCGGCTCAGGCATTGTCCCGGTCCCGCCAGTCGGCCGGCAGCATGTGGTCGAGGACGTCGTCCACGGTGACCGCGCCGACGAGCCGGTCGGCCGTGTCGACCACCGGAATCGCCACCAGGTTGTAGATCGCCATCCGCCGGGTGACCTCGGTCAACGACTCCTCCGGGGTCAGCGGGTCGATGTCGTTGTCGACGATCCCGCCGACCAGCTCCGCGGGCGGTTCGCGGAGCAGCTTCTGGAAGTGGACCATGCCGAGGTACCGGCCGGTGGGAGTCGCGTTCGGGGCGCGGCAGACGAACACCTGCGCGGCGACCGCGGGGGACAGGTCGGGCGCCCGGATGTGCGCGAGCGCCTCGGCGATCGTGGTATCCGGAGTGAGGATCACCGGCTCGCTGGTCATCATGCTGCCGGCGGTACCGGGGCGGTAGTCGAGCAGCTGCCGGACCGGATCGGCTTCGTCCGGCTCCATGAGCTGCAGCAGGCGTTCCTGTTCCGCGATCGGTAACTCGGCGAGCAGGTCGGCCGCGTCGTCCGGATCCATCGCCTCGAGTACGTCCGCGGCGCGATCCGAACCGAGCGCACCGAGGATCTCCACCTGGTCCGCCTCGGGCAGCTCCTCCAGTACATCGGCGAGCCGCTCGTCCTCGAGCGCGAAGGCCACCTCGAGCCGGCGCCGGCCGGACAGGTCCTGCAGCACGTTGGCCAGGTCGGCCGCGCGCATGGAGTCGAGTACCGCGAGCAGGTGTGCGGTGCCCTGCTGCTCGGGGGCGCCGACCAGGCCGGTGATCTCGTTCCACTCCAGCTGGTGCAGCTGTCCGCGCCGGGTCAGCCGGCCGGTGTGCTCGCGCACCGCGACCCGGGACAGCACCCAGTCGCCGGTACGTTCCTGCTCCATCGCGACGTCGACCACGGTGGCCGGCCGCGGCGGCACGCTCTGACCCGGCTCCACCACCCCGACCCGCCGGTCCAGCAGGTCCTCCAGCGCGAGCAGCTCACCCGGGCGCTTCTCGAACCGCTTGAGGTTCAGCGTTCCGGTCGACAGCACGACCGCTTCGGCGTCGATCGCGGTGACCCGCCCCATCGGGACGAAGATGCGCCGCCGGACCTGGATCTCGGCGATCAGCCCGATCACCCGGGGCGGCTGGTTGCCCGGCCGGGGCCGGACCACCGCGTCCCGGATCCGACCCACCTGGTCACCGGTGGGGTCGAACACGGCAATGCCGGCCAGCCTGGCCAGATAAACCCGCACCGCCGTCGTCACCAGGCAAGGTTAGCCGTCGGTACATTGCGTCCATCGCCGATCGAGCGGCTGGAATCCGGTGGCGTACCGGCGGGGCCGACCCGTACCGGCCGGTGCCGGCGGCGGGTCCGGCTGGCCTAGGGTTCAGCTCATGGTTGCTCGGCTGAAGTACGAGGTTGTCGACGTCTTCACGGACCGGCCGTACGCGGGAAATCCGCTCGCGGTCGTCCTGGATGCCGATGGCGTGGAGCCCGGCCAGATGCAGGCCATCGCGCGGGAGTTCCACCTGTCCGAAACCACGTTCGTACTGCCGCCGGTCGCTGGTGGGGACTACCGGATCCGGATCTTCACGCCGGCGGCCGAGATCCCGTTCGCCGGCCACCCGAGTGTGGGTACCGCGGTCACCCTGGCCCGACTGGGCCGGATCAGTACCGGTGACGTGGTGCAGGAGTGTGGAGCCGGGCAACTGCCGGTGGTGGTGTCGGACGGTCGGGCGACCCTGACCGGCGGTACGCCCGTGGTCGGCGAGCCGGTGGACCCGGCGCCGCTGCTCGCCGCGGTCGGGCTCACCGATGAGGACTTCACCGGTGTACCGCCGAGGCGGACGAGTTGTGGCCTGGACACCGTGACCCTGGCGGTACGCCCGGAGGCGCTGGCGCAGGTGGTACCGGATCTCGCCGCGCTGCGCCTGATCGGGTGCAACCTCGCGGTGAGCGCCTGGGATGCCGCGACGTCCACGGCGCACAGCCGGGTGTTCGCGGCGGATCTCGGCGTACCGGAGGATCCGGCGACCGGGTCGGCCGCGCTCGCGTACGGGCTCTGGTTGGTCGCGTCCGGGCTGGTCAGCGGCGACGGGGAGTCGGCGTACACCGTCCGGCAGGGGATCGAGCTGGGCCGCCCGTCCACGCTGGAGTGCACTGTGACCGCGAGCGGTGGGCAGCCGGTGCGGGCCACGGTCAGCGGCGCGGTGGCGGCGGTGGCGTCCGGCGAAATCCAGGTGCCGCCGTTCTTCGGGTGACGCCGGCTCTTGTGGAGCTCCGGCTTGGGTGCGGCGCTGGCCTGAGCACGGCGCCAGCACTCGGACACCGCCAGCTTGAGGCGCTCCGGCTTGAGTGCGGTGCGCAACGGCGCCGACCTGAGAGCGGCGGCGCCGCCCGGTCAGCGCCGGCGCCGGACCCGGTGCAGCCGGAACGGGGTGTCGGTGCGCTGCGCCGCCGGCGTCTCGGGCGCCTCGGCCGCGAGTGAGCTGTCCGGAAGGTCGGCGCCGGCCTGCGCGGTGCCGTCGGCGGGAGTGAGCCGGCTGATCACGCATTCGGCCGCCCACCGCGCCGCGGTGTCCTCGGTGGTCGACAGGTTCAGCCGCTTGGCGATCAGCTGGGGTACCAGCGCGGCCCACTCGTCGGTGTCCGGGCGTACCCGGGTGACCGTGGCCGGCCACGTCACGATCCGGCCGCCGTGGTCGCCGCGAGCCGTCACCTGACAGGCGCGTGCGTGGGCCAGCCGGGGGGCCGGTTGCTCGGCGCCGCCGCTCACCACGTACAGGCTTCCGTCCGCCCAGAGGCACCAGACCGGGTAGGGCTGCCCGTCCGCGACCGACAGCCAGACGATCGCGGCCTTCTTGGTCGCTTCCTCGATCAACAGCTGTCCGGCCGACGGCGTGTCGGCCACCGGCGCCGCGACCGGCGAAGACGCCGCGGCCGGAGCGGCAGGTGAAGAGCCGGCCGGCGGAGACGCCGCGGGCGGTCGAGCTGCTGGCTCCGGGTCGACCATGGCCGCATCATGGCACGGCCGGCCGCTCAGGTGGGCGCGACGTCCGGCCCGATCGGCGGTCGCGGCGGTTCGTCGTGGTACTCCTCCGCGCTGTACCGCCGTACCCGCAGCTCGTCCGGCCAGCGGTGTTCGCCCCAGCCGCCCTTCACGAGCAGGCGTTCGACGAATTCCTCGGGCCGCGGTACGGACTGCCACACCGCCGGCAGGAACGTCGCGCGCCGGCTCGAGTCGTCGAGGATCAGCCCGTCCACGCCCGGCCGGAGTACCGCGACGAGCTCCGACATGCTGTGCACCGGCAGCGGTTCCGGCGTAGTGAGTACGGACACCTCGACCGACAGTTCCGGCCAGTCCGCCGCGGTCACCGGTGGCAGCCGCGGGTCGGTCATCGCATGTCGGGCGTTGCGCATCACGTCGAGGTACAGCGGCCGATCCGTTTCGAGGGTGCCGATGCAGCCGAGCAGGCGCTCCTGGCGCATCAGGGTGACGAACGACGCGCCGGGGTTCCGGAGCGCGGGCGCGGTCGGCGCCGGCACCGCGGGGGGCTCGCCGGTGAGCCGGCGGCGGACCGCTTCGACCGCGAGCCCGGCCAGAGTGGCCCCGTCGGCCGCGCTCAGCGCTTGCGCCGTCGAGGTACCGCTGCCGGGAGGAACCGGCCCCGCCATACCCGCATCTTCCCCCGGCTCGGCGCAGGTCACCAGCCGTAGCGATCCCGCGCCGGCCGGGGTGAGCGTTGGTAAGCCACCGAATCCGGTCAGGTCGACCGGGCCCTTGGCGCCGCGACCGGGCCCTTGGCGCCGCGACCGGCCCCTTGGCGCTTCGACCGGCCGTGCCGCCAGGCGCCTCGACCGCCTACGCGAAGACGCGCGGCAGGCAGGCGGCCAGCGCCTACGGGGCGCAGACGAGCTGCGCGTCCGCCCAGTCGGCGTGGTCGTTCGCGTTGCCGTCACCGGCGTCAGTGACGACCAGGTCGAGTACCTGCCCACCGGTGATGTCCGCGGAGAGCGGCTTGGCCGGGTCGGCGCCGCGGACCACGCCGCTGTCGTACGCGATCCGCCCGTCCACCAGCACCTGGAAGTCCACCGAACCGCCCGCGGCGGCCACCTCGCCGTCCACCCCGACCGTGGCGGTGAACGTGCTGCACTTGCCGCCGAGATAGAACCGGGCCTGGCTGGGCGCGTGTACGCCGAGCCCGGTCTGGTGCGGCTGTCCGGCGATGGTGATCGGGACACCGTCGTCGACGCTCTGCTGACCGACCGACTTGTTCAGCTCGATCGGGCCCCAGCCGTTGGCCACCGTGGCGAACGGAAGCTCGGTGGCGGCCCGGGTGATCGCGGTCGGTGCCGGGGTGGGCTTGCTCGACCCCGCCGGCTTGGTCGGGGTCGCCGAGGCGCCGGACCGTTCGGCCGGCTTGGCGGTGGAGGCGCCGATCGCGTAGCCACCCGCGATGCCGAGCAGAGCCACCGCGAGCAGGGCACCCACGCGCAGCGCGATCGTCCGCCAGCCGCCGTCGGCGACCTGCCCGGCCGGCCAGTCCGGCTCCTGCGGGGGTACGTGCGGAAGCATCGTGGTGCGGTGCGAGACGGCCGCGTGCCCGTGCATGCCGGGCTGGCCGCCGTTGGGCGCGCCGGACGCGGGCCCGGCGCCGGGTGAGGTCGGGGCGCGGTGTGCCGGCGGAGCACCGGACGAGGACGGCGGACCGGACGGCGGACCGGGCGGGGTGCTCGCGGGCAGGTACCCGGGCGGCGCGCTCACCGGGCCGGCCGGGTACCCCTGGCCACTGGACCGGCCACCGAGTCGCGCGCCCAGCTCGTGCAGGTGCGCGGCGAGGCTGAGCGCGTCGGGTCGGGCGGCCGGATCCTTGGCCAGGCACGCCGAGACGGCCGGCCACAGCTCGTCCGGCATCCCGGGCGGCTGCTGCGGTACCTCGGTCACATGCCGGTGTACCAGCGCCAACGGGTGGTCGTCGGAGAACGGCGGCCGGCCGGAGACCAGCTCGTACAGCAGCACTCCGCAGGCGTACACGTCGGCCGGCGCGGACACGTGCTGGCCCTGTACGAGTTCGGGGGCCAGGTACGCGGGCGTGCCGAACATCATCTGCGGCCCGGTGAGCGTGGAGCCGGTCGCGGCCAGCCGGGCCACGCCGAAGTCGGTGATCAGCGGTACCGGACCGTCGGAGGTGAGCCGGAGCAGTACGTTCTCCGGCTTGAGGTCCCGATGTACCGCGCCCTGGGCGTGCGTGTGGGCGAGCCCGTCGGCGATACCGGCGACCAGCGAGGCGGCCACGGCGGGCGGCAGCGGACCCATCTGGGTGAGGTACCGGCGCAGGTCCGGCCCTTCCACGAAGTCCATCACCAGGGCCAGTACGTCGCCTTCGGCGACGAGGTCGCGCACGCTGACCAGGTTCTGGTGGCGCATCCGGAGCAGTACCGACCGCTCCCGCAGGAACCGGTTGACCACCTCTGGGCTGTTGGCGATGTCAGGGCGCAGCAGCTTCAGCGCGACCATGCCATCCGGCCCATCGGCGCGGAACACGGTGCCGAATGAGCCCTGGCCGATCACCGCGGTCGCCACATAGCGGCTTCCGACCCGGACTCCGACCGACAACGGAGTACTCCTCCCAGAGCTGATGCAGCCGCCGCCTGATCCTGCCATCGCCCGACCCGGCCGGCGACGCCCGGGAGCGGCAAACCGGTCACCGGCGTCGCTGCTGCTGGGGTCGACGGTACGGGGAGCTGTCGAGCCGCGGTGACGCAACCGCGCCCCGCGGCATGAGCGGAATTGTCCGGCTAGCTTCGCCGAGGAGTCGGCAGAGCTGTCCCGGAGAGTCGGCAGGGCTGTCCCGAGGAGTCGGCAGGGCTGTCCCGAGGAGTCGGCAGGGCTGTCCCGGAGAGTCGGCAGGGCTGTCCCGGAGAGTCGGCAGGGCTGTCCCGGAGAGTCGGCAGGGCTGTCCCGAGGAGTCGGCAGGCGCCTAGTTCCGGCGGTAGAGCGCCGGTTCGACCAGCAGCTCGGTGAGGGAGCCGATCACCGGCCCGTCCCAGTCGGGTTCCGGGTTGTACACGAGGTGCTGGCGGTGGTCCGGCGCCGAGATCCGTACCGCCGGGATGCCCAGCCGCCGGGCGCCGGACAACTCCGCGCTGCCGCCGTCGCCGACGTAGAGGCAGTCCTCCGGCGGTACTCCTAGCGCATCACAGGCCGTGTTGTACATGTACGGGTCGGGCTTGCACACGCCGAGCGCGACGGAGAACACCGGTACGTCGACGTACCGGGCGACCGGCAGGTCGGCCCAGCATTCAGCCAGTTCCGCGGTGCAGTCGGTGACGACCGCGATACGCGCGCCGTCGGCCCGGAGCCGGGCCAGTACCAGCAGCGCGTCCCGGCGTAATCGTGCGTTGGTACGGGTCATCCGGCGCCGTACCCAGGCCGCCGCGGCTATCTGGGACCGGCACGGGTTGGCACCGGCCTGCTTGGCGGTCCAGCGCAGGGTTTCCTCGACCGACCCGAACTGGCCGGCCGCCCGCTGGTAGAACGAACTGTCCATGACACTCAGGTACCGGGCCGGTCGACAGCCGAGCACGCAGGCCGCCTGCCGCTGCGCCCAGTCGCGCTGGGCCGGGTGTACGGCCCGGGTGAGCGTGCCGAAGAAGTCGAACAGAACTGCTCGGGGCACATCGACGGTTCGGTCCCTGAGGCAGGGATGCATATACGGCCCTTTCATTCGCAAATCCAGACAGACGGTAGTCCGAACAGTTTCAGGCTGGCATCGGGTGATCGACTGAACGTAACCATCGCCGGGGGAGGTCCCATCAGCCAGGTGGGCGCACGCGGTACCGGGGACGCCGGCGAACCGGCGCCGCTCGCCGACAGCCGCCGCCCGGACCGGTTGACGATCGCGGCGCTCGCCGTCGCGGTCGTGGCGATCTCCAGTTCCGCCTCGCTCATCGTGCTGTCCGAGGCGCCGCCGCTGGCGGTGGCGTTCTGGCGCAACGCGGCCGCCGCCGCGCTTCTCGCGCCGTTTCTGCTGGTACGCCCGCGAGTGCTGGGCCGGCTCGGCCGGTCGGGCGCGATCCGCTGTACCGCGGCGGGAGTCGCGCTCGCGGTGCATTTCGCCACCTGGGTACCGAGTACGACGTTGACCAGTGTGGCCACGTCGACGGCGCTCGTGTGCGTACAACCGGTATGGGCCGGTCTGTTGTCGGTGGCGGCGGGCCGGCGGCTGCCGGCGGCGACCTGGCTCGGGATCGGCGTGGCGGTACTCGGTGCCGCGGTCGCCACCGGTGCCGACGTGTCGGTGTCGACCGAGGCGGTGGTCGGCGACCTGCTCGCACTGGTCGGCGGGATGGCCGGCGCGGTGTACGTGACGGTCGGCGAACGGGTGCGGGTCGCGGTCAGCACTGTGACGTACACCGGGATCTGCTATTCGGTCTGTGCGGTCCTGCTCGGCGTCACCTGCCTGGTCGCGGGCGTGCCGCTGGCCGGGTACGCCGCGGCCAGTTGGCTGGCCATCGCCGGGCTGGTCGCCGGGCCGCAGTTCCTCGGCCACTCGCTGGTGAACTACGCGCTGCACAAGGTGCCGGCGACCGTGCTCAGTGTGGTGCTGCTGCTGGAGGTGCCGGGCGCGGCGCTGCTGGGCGTGATCCTGCTCGATCAGGTGCCCCGGCTGCCGGCGATTCCGGGACTGGTACTGGTGGTCACCGGCGTCGCGGTGGTGGTGCTCGGCGGCCGGCGCCGCGGTCGCGCCGGTACGGCGTCTGGCACAGCGTCCGACCCGGCGCCGGACCCGGCCCGCGACCTTTAGCCGCGCTGGTGGAGTGGGACCGCTAGCGCGCTACGGGCAGCCCGACCGCGGCCAGGCTCGCCTCCCACAACCGCTCGGCCAGCACCGGATCGGTCGAGTGCGCCCGCGGCCGGGCGGGCGTACGCCGCTGGAAGTAGCCGCCCGGCTGCGCCAGCCCGGCCTCCTCGGTGGCGAGCCAGATCATCGTGTCGGCGCCCTGTTCCGAGCTCAGGCCGGCGTACGGCAGCACCTTGGCCAGCGCGACCAGCGGGCTGCCGGAGCCCCAGCGGGTACGCACGAAGCCCGGATGGAAGCTGGTCGCGATCACGCCGCGGTCGGTCCACCGGCGGGCCGCCTCCACGGTGAACAGGATGTTCGCCTGCTTGCTCGACCCGTACGCGAGCCACCGGCTGTACCTGCGACGGGCGCCGGACAGGTCGGCGGGGTCGAGCCGGCCGCTCGCCTCCGAACCGGACGCGGTGGTGATCAGCCGCGCGGGTGCGGCCGCGACGAGCCGATCCAGCAGCAGGTGGGTGAGCAGGAACCCGGCGAGGTGGTTGACCTGGATGGTCAACTCGTGGCCGTCCGCGGTGGTCGTCCGCCGTCCGGCCAGCAGCCCGGCGTTGTTGGCCAGCACATCGACGCGGGGGTACCGGTCGGAGAGCGTCTCGCCGAGCGCCCGCACCTCGTCCAGTACCGCGAAATCGGCCCGGTGCGTATCCGGGGTACGCCCGCTGGCCTCGCGTACCTCCTCGGCGACCCGCCGCAGCCGGTCCGGGTCACGCCCGACCAGGACGACCTCGTCACCCCGTCCGGCCAGCGCGACCGCGGCCGCGGCGCCGATGCCGGAACTCGCGCCGGTAATCACCACTACTCGACTCGTGACATCTCCCACAGGTGCATTCTGCGACCATGCGTCGAATGGCTAGCGTCCGGGCGTACCGGTCGGTAGCTCCGGTCCACCACTGACGTGCGCGAAGGGTGATCACATGGCCTCGGTCGGGCGGCCCCGCCGGTCCTGTCTCGCGGTACCGGGCTCCAGCACCAAGATGCTGGACAAGGCCCAGGGCCTGCCGGCTGACCAGGTGTTCCTGGACCTGGAGGACTCGGTCGCGCCGCTGGCCAAGCCGGACGCGCGGAAGAACATCGTGGCCGCGCTCACCGGCGGTGACTGGTCCGGCAAGGTACGGGTGGTCCGGGTGAACGACCTGACCACCGAGTGGACCTACCGGGACGTGATCGAGGTGGTCGAAGGCGCCGGTGCGGCACTCGACTGCGTCATGCTGCCGAAGGTGCAGTCGGCCGGGCAGATCGAGTGGCTGGACCTGACCCTGACCCAGCTGGAGAAGTCGCTCGGGCTGCCGGTGGGCGGGATCGGCATCGAGGCGCAGATCGAGAACGCGCGCGGGTTGGTACACGTGGACGAGATCGCCGCCGCGTCACCGCGGATCGAGACGATCATCTTCGGGCCGGCCGACTTCATGGCCTCGATCAACATGAAGTCGCTGGTGGTGGGCGCGTTGCACCCGGACTATCCGGGCGACCAGTACCACTACATCCTGATGCGCATCCTGATGGCCGCCCGTACCCACGACCTGCAGGCCATTGACGGTCCGTACCTGCAGATCCGCGACGTCGACGGGTTCCGTGAGGTGGCCAAGCGGTCGGCCGCGCTCGGCTTCGACGGCAAGTGGGTACTACACCCCGGGCAGCTCGAGCCGTGCAACGAGATCTACGCGCCCGCACAGTCCGACTACGACCACGCCGAGCTGATTCTCGACGCGTACCAGCACTACACCTCCGAGGCCGGCGGCATGCGCGGCGCGGTGATGATCGGCGACGAGATGATCGACGAGGCGTCCCGCAAGATGGCGCTGGTGGTGGCGAGCAAGGGTCGGGCCGCCGGCATGACCAGGACCAGCGAGTTCACCCCGCCGGAGGAGTAGGGCCGCTCCCTGGCCCGCCTCGTCGCGGCCGCTGGCGGCTCGGCGCGGTCAGCCGAGGACCGTCGACAGTGCCAGCAGCCCGGCGCGGATCATGCTGGGCAACGGGCTCGGCGTGTCGGAGGGCAGCGGGCTGTACGAGGGGAACGGCGTGTCCGTCGGGTACGTCGGGATCGACGGACCGACTTCCTCGGCGAACCACACGCTCGCCGCGAACAGGGCGATCATCCCGCCCCAGAGCAGGACGGCGAAGGCGGTACCGACCCAGCCGACGATCACGCCGGCGAGGGCGAGCCCGTCGCCCTGCTCACCGCGGGTACGGATCTGGCGCCGGGAGATGTGGCCCAGGATCGCGCCGACCGGTGAGATCAGGCCGCCGCACATCGCGAGGCTCAGGATCGACACCACCAGTGCCCCGATCGCCATTCCGTTGGTCGGGCGCGGGGGTGCGTACATGGGATAGCCGTACGGGACGATGGGCTGGTACGCCGGGGGTCCGCTCATGTTCGGGTCACCGGAGTGCTCGCCACCGCTCTGGTAGGGGTCGTAGAAGGCCACGCGGTACTCCTGAAGCTCGTAATGTTGATCGCACCGTAACCGCTGGATCGGCGCGGCTACGGTGCGAGTCGGGTTGGCGGCACGATTCCGGGAGCTTGTCCACCTCGATGCCGGCGGTCGAGCCCCCGGTTGGCTGCTTCACCGATCGTTACCCGGCCGGTACGTTGCCCGGCTCGTCCCGAACAGGCAGGATCGCCACATGGCTGTACCGCCCCCGAGTCGTCGCGCACCGTGGCATGACTCTCCTCCGCTGACCCTGGTGACCACCGATCCGCCGGCAGGAGGCTCGGTACGCCGCAGAGGTGCGCGGGACAACGCCAAGCGGCGCGAAGCGGACGGGTACGCCGACCTGGCCGGCGCGGCCGACGCGGCGATGGACGACCGGCTCGAGGGCCGGCGGGCGCTGGTCACCGGCGCCGGCAGCCCGGACGGGATCGGGTACGCGATCGCCCGGCGGCTGAACCGGCTCGGTGCCCAGGTGGCGATCGTGTCGACCACCCGGCGGATCCACGACCGGGCGGCGGAGCTGGGCGCGACCGGGTTCGTGGCCGACCTGACCGACGAGGCGGAGGTCGGCGCGCTCGCCGACGCCATCGCCGAGCAGCTCGGTGACGTCGACATCGTGGTGAACAACGCGGGCCTGGCCAGCAAGGCGAGCCCGGAGGTGTTCCGGCCGGTGGCCCAGCTGACCCAGAGCGAGTGGCAGGCCGAGATCGACCGGAACCTGACCACCGCGTTCCTGGTCAGCCGCGCCTTCGTGGCCGGCATGGGGGAGCGCGGCTGGGGGCGGGTGGTGAACGTCTCGGCGACCGTCGGACCGGTCAACGCGATGCCGGCCGAGGCGGCGTACGCGGCGGCCAAGGCCGGCATGATCGGCCTGACCAGGGCTCTTGCCGTGGAACTGGTGGCCGACGGGGTCACGGTCAACGCGGTCGCGCCGGGCATCATCCACACCGGCTCGTCCACCGTCGCCGAGCTCAAGCACGGTCTGGACGCACCCATGGGCCGCCCGGGTACGCCCGAGGAGGTGGCCGCGGTGATCGCCTTCCTGTGCACGCCGGCCGCGTCGTACATCACCGGCCAGATGCTCGTGGTCGACGGCGGCAACAGCGTCCGGGAGGCGCGGTACCGGTGAGCCGGTTCACGCCGCCGCCCTGGTCGGACGGCCGGCGCGCGGCCATACCCACCGGTAACGTGACTCACCGGTAACCAGACCGCCCGGGGGTGTTGTGATGGCCCGTCTCGCCGCGACGCACGACCTGACCGACCTCCAGCAGGAGATCCTGGGCACCGTCCGCACGTTCGTGGACAAAGAGATCATCCCGGCCGCGCAGCGACTCGAACACGCCGACGAATATCCGGCGGAGATCGTCGACGGAATGCGGGAGATGGGCCTGTTCGGCCTGACCATCGCCGAGGAGCACGGTGGGCTCGGCGAGTCGCTGCTCACCTACGCGCTGGTCGTGGAGGAGTTGTCCCGCGGCTGGATGTCGATCTCCGGCATCGTCAACACCCACTTCATCGTGGCGTACCTGATCTCCCAGCACGGCAGTGACGAGCAGAAACAACGGCTGCTGCCGAGGATGGCGACCGGTGAGGTACGGGGCGCGTTCTCCATGTCGGAGCCCGAGTGCGGCTCGGACGTCGCGGCGATCCGCAGCAAGGCGGTGCCGGACGGCGACGAGTACGTGATCAACGGCCAGAAGATGTGGCTCACCAACGGCGCCTATTCCTCGGTCGTCGCGACCCTGCTCAAGACCGACCAGGGCGCGGAGAGCGTCTACGGGAACATGACCACGTTCCTGCTGGAGAAGGAGCCCGGATTCGGGGAGACGGCGCCGGGTCTGCGGGTGCCGGGCAAGATCGAGAAGATGGGGTACAAGGGGGTCGAGACGACCGAGCTCGTCCTCGACGACCACCGGGTGCCGGCCAGTGCGGTGCTCGGCGGTCCGGAGGCGGGCGCGGGCCGCGGCTTCTACCAGATGATGGACGGCATCGAGGTGGGCCGGGTGAACGTGGCGGCCCGCGCGTGCGGCGTGATGCTCCGCGCGTTCGAGCTGGCGGTGGCGTACGCGCAGCAGCGCTCGACCTTCGGCACGAAGCTGGTAGGGCACCAGGCGATCGCGTTCAAGCTCGCCGAGATGGGCACCAAGATCGAGGCGGCACACGCGCTGATGGTCAACGCCGCCCGGCTCAAGGACTCCGGCGCGCGCAACGACGTCGAGGCCGGGATGGCGAAGCTGCTCGCGAGTGAGTACTGCGTCGAGGTGGTCCAGGAGGCGTTCCGGATCCATGGCGGTTACGGCTACTCGAAGGAGTACGAGATCGAGCGGCTGATGCGGGAGGCCCCGTTCCTGTTGATCGGCGAAGGTACCAGCGAGATCCAGAAGACGATCATCAGCCGGGGCCTGTTGCGCGAGTACAAGGCCTGACCCGCCGCCGTCTCGTCGGCGCCCACGCGTCCCGCCCCGCCGCCACTCCGTCCCCGCCCTGCCTCCCCGTCCCGGCTGGCCATACGCGTCGCCCGGCGGGCCCTGCGTCCACGCCCGTCGCCCGTCCGCCATCCCGCGGCCGGCGCCGGCCGCTGCGACCTCGGCTAGAGGCCGGGTAGGGGCACCTCGGTCGCGGCCTGCCGGGTCGCGCGCAGGAGGCGGCTGCCGGCGAGACGCGGATCGCGCCGGTCATCGCCCGGGTCGGGGCGGTCGCGGCTTGTCGACCGCTGGCCTGCGCGCACTCGCTGCCGCTCCCCACCGCGTGCCGCGCCGCCGCGCCCGGCCGTGCCGCCGCTGCGGGGCGTGCCGCGCGTGGAGGACGCCCCGCTGTCGCGTGCCTGAGCTGGTTCACCGGTGTACAACCCGTGCCGCCGGGCGGCTTCCCGAACCAGCGCCGTCACCTCGCGCTGGTACCCGGACGGCGCGTAGGAACCCTTGCCGTACAGCTGCTGATAGCGCGGTACGAGGTGCGGATGCTCGCGCGCCAGCCACGCCAGGTACCACTCGCGGGCACCCGGTCTTAGGTGCAGTACGAGCGGGGTGATGCTGGGCGCGCCGGCGGCCGCGAGCGCGGCCACGGTCCGGTCGAGCTGTTCCGGAGAGTCGCTCAGCCCGGGCAGGATCGGCGCCATCAGCACGCCGCCGCCGAGGCCGGCGTCCACCAGTGCGCGTACGACGTCGAGTCGCCGGCCGGGCCGTGGCGTGCCCGGTTCGACAGTGCGCCAGAGTTCCTCGTCGACGGAGCCGATGGACACGCTGACCGACACCTTGGCGACTTCGGCGGCCTGCCCGAGCAGATCCAGGTCGCGCAGCACCAACGTGCCCTTGGTGAGGATCGAGAACGGGTTGGCCCGGTCCCGGAGCGCGGAGATGATCTCGCGCATCAGGCCGTACCGACCCTCGGCCCGCTGGTAACAGTCGACGTTGGTGCCCATCGCGATCGATTCGCCGGCCCACCGGGGCTTGGCCAGCTCGCGTCGTAACAGCTCGCCGGCGTTGACCTTGACCACCACCCGCCGGTCGAAGTCCAGGCCGGCGTCGAGGTCGAGATACGTGTGGGTGTTGCGGGCGAAGCAGTAGACGCACGCGTGTGAACAGCCGCGATAGGGATTGATCGTCCAGCTGAACGGCACCCTCGACGGGGCGGGCACCTTGTTGATGATCGACTTCGCGTGGATCTCGTAGAACGTCATGCCCCGGAAGCCGGGAGTGTCGAAGGTGCGGGTGACCGCCCCAGGCAGCCCGAGCGGCAACGTCGGCGCAACCATCGCCCCGCCGCCGGCCGCGCCGGCTCCAGCACCGTCAGCCGCGCCGGCTCCAGCGGCGCCGGCCGTGCCGGTTCCAGCGCCGCCCCGGTTCGACTCGCCGCAGCTCGTCACGGGGTCGCGCGGCCCCGCACCGGCCCCGTTAGTCCGTAAGTTGTCCCACCGCACCGCTACATTCGAACAACTGTTCGAGTTGTCTGTCAACGGGGTGGCGAGGGCTCCCGCGAGGCACTAGATTCGAACACATGTTCGAAGACATCCGCTTGGATTGCCTGCCCACGGCCCTTCCGCGGCCGCGCGGCGGCATGCCCACGGCCCTGCCGCGCGGGCGCTCCGGTGCCCATGCCGCAGGTCGACAGCACTGGGTGGACGATGGACCCATGGTGGTCCGACGACCCACGTTCCTCTATGACGGCGACTGCGCGTTCTGCAGTTCGTGTGCCCGGTTCATCGCGAGGTGGATGCGCACCCGGGCGGATGTGGTGGCCTGGCAACATGCCGACCTCGGTGCGCTCGGTGTGTCAGCACAGCAGGCTGAAGACGCGGTCCAGTGGGTCGACAGCCGCGGAGTGGCGGCCGGTCCGGAGGGCATCGCCCGGCTGCTGGAGGACTCAGGCCCGATCTGGCGGCCCGTCGGGTGGGTGCTCGGCCGCCGGCCGCTGTTGCGGGCGGCCTGGCCGGTGTACCGGTGGGTGTCGCGCAACCGGCATCGGTTGCCTGGAGGCACCGCGGTCTGCTCTCTGCCGCAGGCTGAGCGGGAGAGACTCCAACGCGACACCAGCTAGACCGCGACTCTGCCCGCCGTGGCGGACAGGGTCGACAGGCGTGACTCCGGCCGGTGGTGCCGTCCTACGCGGGCGGGCCACCGGCCGGTGCCGTCGCCGGTGCGGCTCCGGCAGTCGACGCGGGGTCGAGTGCCGTCGCCGGCGCTTGCTCTTCCGCTTCGTCGGTCGCACGCCGCAGCCGCCGACCCGCACGGCGCAGCCAGAGGATGGGGCGGACCCGTTCGAGCGGCAGGAAGCTCGCCATCGCGGCCTGATGCGGCATGAAGGTGATCGTGATGGTGGCGAACACCATGACGTGGAAGGAGTAGAAGAAGCCGACCATCCACAGGCGCAGCCTCGGACTGAGCAGGAACACGATCGGGCTGCTCAACTCGAATGCCACGATCACCACCTGCATGACCACCAGCAGCTCCGGTACGTGCACGGTCCAGTCGCTGAACACCGTGCCGCGTCTGAGGACAGCACGGGTCAGGGTGGCGCCGGTGAGCCACTCGATCCCACCGAAGCGGAGTTTCGCCCAGGTGGACAGGAAGTAGGTGGAGACCACGGCAACCTGGGTGATGCGCAACGCCCACCCGCCGTACTCGGTCAACCGGCGTTCACCGTGCCTGGCCACGCCGGCTGTCGGGAGTACCGCGAGCGCGACGAGCAGACCGAAGCGGTCGTGATCCACCTTGCCGTAGCTCATCGCGATGAGCATCCACTCGAGGTACAGCGCGAAGACGGTCCAGCCGAGCAGCCGCGGTGCCCGTCCGGTGGCGGCTGCCAGCCCGGCCGCGACGAGCACCCAGAAGACCGTGGTGACCAGCGAGTACGACGGCGTGGGGAACGGCAGCAACCGGCCGATCAGCAGCGGCTGGTAGAGCTCACCCGGTACGAACGCGTGCCCGCGTACCCACGGCGTGAAGTACAGCAGGTCGGCGACGACGAACAGGTACACGACCGTGCGGAAGGCGGCCACCCGGCCGGCCGGTACCGCCTCGGTCAACCAGCGCGACAGGCCCGACAAGGGCCAGCGGCCCGCCCACCGCGATGCGCTCGACCAGCGCGAGTCGGGCTCGCGCGGTGTACGCCCGTCGACCCGTTCCAGGCCGCTCATCGGCCGGCTCCCGCGCCCGGCGCGTCCCAGGTGACCACCGTGGAGTCGCGGTACCGGCCGGTCGGGCGCCCGTCGTGCAACTCGTGCCACCGCACGACGACAGCCACGTGCAGGATCGTGCCGGCGGACGGGTTCTTCCGGGCGTACCCATCGGCGATGGCGCCGAGCAGTTCGGGCCGTGCGGTCAGCCGCTCGATCTGGCCCTCCACCTCGGCCCGGCGGAACCCGCTGTTGACCTCGGTGAGCTCGAACCGGTGGCCGGAGTTGTCCACCGCGTCGACGCGGGTGTCCCGCACCGGATCGTTGATGTGATCCGTCGTGGCGTACATCCGGAATGGTCCGAACGGGAAATCGTCGTCCTGACCGACCAGAGTGCCGGCGAGCAGAAGGCCGAAACACAGCACGGTGACAACGAGTCGGATGGCGCGGCCGCGCGGGGCGAGCCGGGTCGGAACGTCGGCAGCGGTCGGCGTCGGGTCGCCGTGGTCAGAGTCGCCGGGCATCCCGGCAGTCTGGCACGAGGCCCACGGCGCTGGGCGCGGACCGCCGCCGGACCTGTCCCGTGACCGGCGCCGGGTCCGAGCGGCGCCCCCGCCGACCCGCCGCGTGACGCCCAGCTGGCCCAACCCCCCGGCCGGCCGCTCGATCCCCGATCAGTGACGGGGTGTCGCTGAATAAGTCGATGCCGCATATCGCGGACCATTTACCGGTCTGGATACGGTTTTGTAACTGTGACCTACGCCGCAGCGGCGCGGTATCCGCACACGGCATGATTCGGCAGAGTCAGCGCGGGCGGCGGGTTGCCGGGGAGGGCCCCGCCGCTCGCTGCATTTCTCTTTCTTTTCCTTCTCCATTTCCCTATTGCCGGTTCCAGCGCCTTGCGCACTGTCGCGCGGGCCCCGCCGGGACGATTTTCCCCGGCTACTTTCCGGTACCGCGGAGAACCCGCGGCGGTGGATTTGTGGGCCGGTCGCGCATCCGACGGCCGTACGTGATACCCGTTGTCGGTCGGCAGTCGTTGACTCAGCGGTTGCCCGTGGATCGGCTGGCCAGAGCGCGGGAGGGACAACGATGCGGTTCGGGCGGTACTTCGAGGACTTCGAGGTCGGCGCGGTGTACAAGCACTGGCCGGGCAAAACGGTGACCGAGTACGACGACCACCTCTTCTGCCTGCTCACGATGAACCACCATCCGCTGCACCTCGACGCGCACTATGCGCAGACCTCCACCGACTTCGGTCGCAACGTGGTGGTGGGCAACTTCATCTACTCGCTGCTGCTCGGCATGTCGGTACCGGACGTGTCCGGGCGCGCGATCGCGAATCTCGAGGTCGAGTCGCTGCGGCATGTCGCGCCGACGTTCCACGGCGACACGATCTACGGCCAGACAACCGTGCTGGACGTACGCGAATCGTCGTCCAAGCCGGATCGCGGCGTGGTACAGGTCGAGACGCGCGGCTACAACCAGGACGGCGTGCTCGTGTGCGTGTTCCGCCGCAAGGTCATGGTGCCCAAGCGGGAGTACGCCGAGCGGCACGGCGGCGACCTGCCGAGCTTCCCCGAGCTGGCCGAGTAGACCCGCACCCGTACCGCGGGCGGGCGTACTGTCCGACAAGGCACTCCGATCCGAAACGACCGGTCAGGTGCCGTCGAACGGGGAGGTCAACGATGCCGCTGTTCCGCCGCCTCCGGCCTCGCTGGACGCCGGACTGGCGGGCGTACGACGGACAGGTGGACGGTCAACCGGCTGCCATCCGGGCCGACGTGGACGCGATCGGCGCTGCTCCGGTGGCCGAACTGCCGGTACGGGTCGAGGTCACCGTGCGGTTGGCCGACCCGCGACCGGACGGCTCACCGTCGGCCGCGCAGTTGCCCGCGTTGTACGCCGTGGAGGACCGGCTCGCGACCGGGGTGGAGCGCCGGTACTCCGGCCGCTACGTCGGGCGGTACTTCAGCGCCGGCAGTTGCCGGTTCGTCTACCAGCTGCCGAGCTGGCCGGAGTCGTTCGAACTCGACGATGCCGCGCCGTTCATGGTGGACGTCGCGCATGCCGACGATCCGGACTGGAAGCGCACGCTCGAACTGTTCCGGCCCGACCACACGGGGCTGCAGCGGGCCAGGAGCAAGGCGCTGCTGGACGCGCTCGCGTCCCGTGGCGACCGGGTGGGCGAACCGCGCCCGATCGAGCACGTCGGGTACTTCGCGAGCAGCGAGCAGGCCAAGGCCGCCGGCCAGGACCTGCGCGGTCACGGGTACGGGGTGGCCGTGGACGGGGACGAGGACGGCAACTGGACGGTCCGGGCGGTCCGCCGGGATGCCCCGGAGCGGATCGATCCGGCCGCGGCCCAGGTGCTCGAGGTGATCGAGCGGCACGGCGGTACGTACGACGGCTGGGGTTGTGACGTGGTCCGTTGACGCCGCTGGCGTAGACGCGCACCTACCACCGGTAGCGACCCGGTACGGCGCATGTGGTCTGAGGGTGATCACGCGGCTACCATGCCGTCATGTCGACGCAAGGGGACTATTCGGACGACGAGTGGCAGTTGCTCTGCAGCCTGCCGCTGTACGTCGTGGGCGCCGCCGTACACGCCGAGGCGGACGGGACATTGGGCACCATGCGGGAGGCGCACGCCGGGATGAACCTGGTCCGGGCCGGCACGGACGCGAGTAGCCCGTTGATGCAGGAGATCATGGCCGCGGCGGCGTCAGCGGCTCCGGCGGCCGGCAGCCAGGCGCCCGCGGCGGCGCCAACCCGCGCGGCGACCCCGTCGGCGGGCGGCGCGTCCACCGCCGAGGCGATCAGCGCGACCG
This sequence comes from uncultured Actinomycetota bacterium, assembly GCA_963742715.1. GTDB lineage: Bacteria > Actinomycetota > Actinomycetes > Mycobacteriales > Micromonosporaceae > CAVUMR01. The sequence goes on from CAVUMR010000002.1 coordinate 70,633, forward strand.
ATCGGACCGGCCGGGTGGTGGCCGCCAGCCGGGACGCGACCGCGGTACTCGCGGCGAAGGCGACCCCGCAGGAACGCGCCGAGTACACGGACTGGCTGCTGATGATCGCCGAGGAGGTGTGCGGTACCCAGCGCACCGGCGGCATCCTCGGCGTCGGCGGCGAGAAGGTGAGCGCGGCGGAGCGTCAGTTCCTGGCCGACCTCACCGCCGCGCTCGGCCGTACAGCCTGACCGGCACAACGGAACCATCGGCGATCGACGCCGCCGGCAAGCGCGGCGGCGCCGATCCGCTGACCGGCCCGTACCCTCGCGATGTGATGAGCGAGGACGACCAGGGCGTAGGCGTCGGGCCGTGCCCGGAGCCGTGGCCGGACGACCCGCGGTACGACCCGGAACTGCTCGCATACGGGGACCGGCGCAACGTCGTCGACCGGTACCGCTACTGGCGCCGGGAAGCGATCGTGGCCGATCTCGACACCCGGCGGCACGACTTCCACGTGGCGATCGAGAACTGGCAGCACGACCTCAACATCGGCACGGTGGTACGCACCGCCAACGCGTTCGCGGCGCGGGAGGTGCACATCGTCGGGAAGCGTCGATGGAACCGGCGGGGCGCGATGGTGACCGACCGGTACCAGCACGTACGGCACCATCCGACCGCCGAGGAGTTCGTCGACTGGGCGGCCGGCCAGCACCTGCCGGTGATCGGTATGGACAACCTGCCCGGTTCGGTACCGCTGGAGACCGTCATCCTGCCGCGGGCCTGCGTGCTGCTGTTCGGGCAGGAAGGGCCGGGCCTGTCCGGTACCGCCCGGATGATCTGCGAGCTGGTCTGCTCGATCGCCCAGTACGGTTCGACCCGCTCGATCAACGCCGGGGTGGCCAGCGGCATCGCCATGCACGCGTGGGTACGGCAGCACGCGCTGAGCCTGTCCACGGAGGCGCTGTCGCCGGGCGTGACTACCTGCGGTGACGATTCGCCTCCTCGTACGTAATCCTCGGAAGGGCTTGACGTACCGGGCGCACCGGCCCACCGTGACCATGTGGGCGTCGCGGTGAGCTGTCCGCGATGTGGTGGCCCGGTGAAGGCGCCGGACCTCATGTCGAGCGACTGGCGTTGCGAGCAGCACGGGGTCGTGCTGCCGTATCACGTACCCCGACATATCGCCCCGGACATCATCGAAACAATCTGCAACCTGGCCAAAGTGCCGGTGTGGTGTACCTGGCCGTTGCTCGACGGCTGGATGGTCACCGGCATCGGCTGGGCGGGCGACGAACGCAGCGGAGTCCGGGCGACCGTGGTCGCGTGCAGCGGGCCGGCGCCGCTGGGCGGCCCGGCCGACGTGGTGCTCATCGCGGAGGAGCCCGGAGTGGGCCTGGGCTGCAGGTTCGCCGGAATCGACGGCCCCGATCCGGGGCCGGCGCTGGCCAGCGCGGTCACCGAGCAGGCGCCGCAGGCGAAGATCCGGGCCGCCGGGCATCCCACTCCGCTGTGGGTGGTACCGGCCGCGGACGACCGGAGCGCCTACGTCGGCGAAGCCAAGGGAATGTGGCTGTACGCGGTAGCCTGGCCGGCCGAGGCGGGGTACGTCCTGGCGGACCATGTCGTGCTGCACGACCTCGTCGAATGGCGTCCCGCGGAACTCGTGTACGGCGCGCCGTCGCCGTACCTGCACAGTGGGGTGTGAATCTGCTCGAATGGTTAGGCGCGTCATGGCGGTACATTTGCGCCCACACATTCACCACACAGGGCAAAACTGATACGCTGAGTACGCGCTCTGGTGACGTGGGGGAGGGGAAATCGGTCAAAAAGGTCCTGACCTGGGCCGGTATCGCGTTCTTGATTTTCTTCATCGCCTACCGACCCACCGCAGCCGCTGATGTCGCGGGATCACTCGGTGACGTGCTTCGTGACATAGCCTCCGGCTTTGGCAACTTCTTCACCAACTTGGTCGCATAGCCTGGTCGAATGCAGTACGACGGCGAAGACGACCAGGGCGACCGCGATCGGCGGGACACCGAGCCGATACCTGGGGCACCCCGCCCTTATCGTCCCGATCCGCCAGGATTGGACGCAGCTCCGGTGGGATTCGCGCATCCACCGAGCCCGACGCACGAGCCACCAGACGAGCCGCCCGGGCCACCGGCCCCGCCGCAGCCACCGGAGCCTCCGGAATTCAGGGGCGGAGGTGGCGGTGGAGGCGGCCGCGGTGGTGGTGGCGGCTTCCCGTTCGACGACGACGGAATGCCGGGCGGTCCGCGACGGATAATCACCCTGGAGCCGAAGCCCAGCACACTGGTCGCGCGGTATCTCTTCCCCACCGAGCGATACCGCGGCGAGTGGAAGCGGCACTGGATCCATCTCGGCGTGCCGCTGCTCATCGGCATAGCCGCGACCTTCGGCTGGGTTACCTCTCCGGCATCTTCGCGCGCCGGGATGCGAGCGACCGCGATGACCGTGGTGGTGGTCATCTGGCTGGCCGTGATCGGCTGGGTGGCCTGGAAGGTCGTGGACTGGTACTTCGACCGGTTCATCCTGACCAACAAGCGGGTCATGGTGGTCAACGGTATCATCACCCGGGAGTCGCGATGATGCCGCTGCCCGGGTCACCGACATGAAGTACGAGCAGTCGCCGCCCGGCCGGATGCTCAGCTACGGCACGTTCGTGCTGGAGTCCGCGGGTCAGGACCAGGCGCTGCGGGAGATCAAGCACCTGCCCAACCCGAACGAGCTGTACCTGCGCGTCTTCGAGGAGATGTACGAGCCGCAGGCGGTCGAGGCCCGGCTCGGCCACGAGGAGTGAACGGGTAGCGATGCGAACCGCCCGTCGCGGTAGCCCGCTCCTGGTTGCCTGACAAGCGTCCTCCGGGCGCGCCGTACTGCGGCGCGCCCGGTTCTGCGTGTCACCGTTCCGGCGCCTGATGCCAACCGTCCGGCGCTGCCGAGGCGTCTGGGATCTCGGACGGCTCGAACGGAGGCGACGATGCGACGACGGAAGGTGCCGGATGGGCAGCCGGCTGGACTGGCCGGGGTCGACCGGTGACGGCGGTTCTCGATGCCGAGGCGGGCATCCGGACTGTGGTACGACAGAAGACGGAGGACAGTGTGCGCGGCGATCCGGACCTGGCTCGGGAGTTCTCCGAGTTCGTGTCGGCCAGGTCCGCGGCGTTGCTGCGCACGGCGTACCTGCTGGTCGGCGACTGGGGGCACGCCGAGGACCTACTGCAGACCACGCTCACCAAGACGTTTCTCGCCTGGCACCGGATCTCCGATCCGGCCGCCGTCGAGGCGTACGCCCGCAAGATCCTGGTCAACACCGCGACCAGCTGGTGGCGCCGGCGGTGGCACGGCGAGCGGCCCTCCGGGCGACTCCCGGAGACCGTGACCGGCGACGAAGCGGCCCGGCACGCGGAACGCGACGAACTGTGGGAGCTGGTCCGCGCACTGCCGGTCCGGCAACGCGCGGTGCTGGTGCTGAGGTTCTACTGCGACCAGACCGAGACCGAGACGGCTCGGCTGCTCGGCATCAGCGTGGGGACGGTCAAGAGCCAGTCGGCCCGCGCCCTGGACAGGCTGCGCCGCAACCTGGCGCACGACGCGCCACTCGACACGAGGGTAGGGGGTGAGCTGCGGTGATCGAGCTGGAGAGCCGACTCCGACAGACGTTCCAGGAGCAGGTTTCGGACGCGCCGGTGCCGCGGGACCCGGCCGGGGCAGCGGTGCGCGGCGCGGCCAGGGCGCGCCGCCGGCGCAGCGTGGCGGTGGCGGCGAGTGCCGCGTTGACCGTGCTGGCGATCGTGGGTGGCGTGGGCGCCGTCCGGATCGCCCACCGGTCCGACCAGGCTCCGCCGGCCAGCGGACCCAGTCCCGCGGTGGTCTCGCCGAGTCCGGTACCGAGGTTGGCCAACGGCCCGCGCCTGGACGTGATGGTCGACCAGACGCTCTATACCACCGATGGCGTCGCGATTCCGCTCGAGTCGCTCGGCTCGGCCAACGAGGTGTACCGGGTGCCGGACGGCTGGCTGGTGCTCGCCGCGCCGATCAGCACGGAAAGGGAGTCGGTGCGCCAGTCACTGTGGCTGGTGACCCGGGACGGCGCGCTCACCCGACTGGCGCCGGGCGATCCGAAGCGGAGCAGCATCGGGCACGTCGCGGTGTCACCGGACGGGCGGAGGCTCACCTACGACGAGGACTCCCAGCTGATCGAAGCCGCGCTGTCCGGAAGGAAACTCGACTACCTGCACACCTCACCGTCCCAGGACGAGGGCTGGCCGCTGGCGTACCTGCGTGATGGCGGCGTGCTGCTCGCCGCCAGTGACACGCGGGGCGGACAGGACAGGTACGACGTGTGGTGGCCGGACGAGGGACCGTTCGTACCGACCTGGGCCGACCGTCCCGGTCGGGTGCTCGGTATCACCGGGGACGGGCTGGTGCTCGGTGCCTTCTCCGGGTCCCGTTCGGCCTGCCTGACGACCCTCGACCCGGTGAACAAGCTGCGGCCGGTCGGCAACAACTGCTCGTCCGCCTTCACGACGGATGTGGGCGTTGTATCGCCGGACGGGGAGCGCGTCACGATCATGGGCACGGCGCCGAACCATGAGCTCGGCCTGGTCACCTACGACCTGCGCACGCTGTACCACGGCGGGCAGCCGGTGGCCTGGTGGCCGATCCCGACCGTCATGTTCGACTGGGAGGACGACGGCTCCCTGCTCGGCGTGACCAACAGGCAGGGGCTGATCCGGATGCGGCTGGACAAGCCCGGGAACGTCGAGAACGTACCGGTGCCCGGTCCGTCCCCGCTTCCCGGCTCGTCCCGGACGGTGCGCCTGGTCCCGCGGTACGGCGGCTGACGGCATGGGGTTGCCGCTCCCGTCCGAAGGAGCGGCACCCCGACCGGTAGCCGGAATGGCGCTTGCGTGATGCCGCGGTGGGGCGCGCCGAATGGCGCGCCCCACCGCGGCTACCGTTTCTCCCGATGCGCATCGACCTGCACGCTCACTCGACCGCCAGCGACGGCACGCTCAGTCCGGCCGAGCTGGTCCGCGCGGCCGCGGACGCCGGGCTCGACGTCGTGGCGATCACCGACCACGACACCACCGCCGGCTGGGCGGCGGCGAGCGCGGCCCTGCCGGCCGGACTGGAACTGGTGCCCGGCATCGAGCTGTCCGTCCGCTGGCACGGCGGCGACCCGCCGATCGCGGTACACCTGCTCGCCTATCTGCTCGACCCGGACGACGCCGCGCTGACCGCGGCACTGGCCGAGGTACGCGCAGAACCGGGAGCGGCGGGCCGAGCGGATCGTCGACCTGATGCGGGCCGACGGGATCGACGTGACCTGGGCGGAGGTACAGGCGGATGCGGCCGGAGGCAGTGTCGGCCGGCCACACCTCGCCCAGTCGCTGATCCGGCGCGGGCTGGTCGTCCACTGTGGACGAGGCATTCCGGCCGGAGTGGCTGGGCCGGCGGTACCGGCTGCCCAAGGCAGGACCTCGAAGTGTTCGCCGCGGTCGAGCTGATCGTGGCCGCCGGCGGGGTACCGGTGTTCGCGCATCCCGGGCGACCCGGCGCGGGCGTACCGTCCCGGATTCCCTGATCGTCGAACTGGTCGCCGCGGGACTCGTCGGTCTGGAAGCCGACCACCCGGACCACCTGCCGGCCGAGCGGGCGCACGTGCGGCGGCTGGCCGCCGAGCTGGGCCTGGTCGTGACCGGCTCGAGTGACTTCCACGGTACGAACAAGACCGTCCCGCTCGGCGCGAACACCACCGCGGTCGAGGTGTACGAACGGATCGTCGCCGCGGCCACCGGCAGTCGACCGGTACGGCGGGGCAGTCGACCGGTACGGCGGCCGGGTGAACCTACGGCTGTTCGGCGAGGCGCTGGTCACGCTGCTCGTGATCGTGGATCCACCCGGTATGGTGCCGATCTTCCTGGCGTTGACCGGCGCGCTCGACCGCCGCGTCCGGCACCGCGCGGCCTGGCAGGCGGTGGCGCTGGCGTTCGGCGTGATCGTGGTGTTCGCCGTCGCCGGGGAGCAGATCCTGCGGTACCTCGGCATCGACCTGCCGGCGTTGCAGGGTGCCGGCGGGCTGCTGTTGTTGCTGGTCGCGCTGCAGTTGCTGACCGGAAATCAGGACGATCCGACGAAGCAGGCGACGGTGAACGTGGCGCTGGTACCGCTGGGCACGCCACTGCTGGCCGGACCGGGTGCGATCGTGGCGACCATCCTGTTCGTCCGCCGGGCCGACGGTACGGACGACTACCTGGCGATAGCGGCCGCCATCGTCGTCATCCACCTGGTGATCTACGCGTTCATGCGGTTCTCGTCGGTGATCGTCCGGCTGCTCCGGCCGGGCGGCATCGAGGTGATGACCCGGATCGCCGGCCTGCTGCTCGCCGCGATCGCGGTACAACTGGTGGCGGACTCGGTGGCGAGTTTCGTGCGGGCGTACGCCAGCTGACGTCAGGATCCCGGCGGCGGTCCGGGCTCCGGCGATGCGGCGTCCGCCGGCGGTGCCGAGGCTGGCGGCGCGGAGGCTGGCGGCGCGGAGGCTGGCGGCGCGCCTTTCGGGCGGAGGCGGATTATCGCGATGCCCCGGATGAGGTCGATGTCCGGCGGTGTGCCGTTGCCGATGTCGTGCCGCTTGTTCTTCAGCTCCTCGACCAGTTCGGTCTGCCGCTTCCGTCCGGGGTTGACGAAGCCCTCCAGCTCGGCCATGGCCGCGGACAGTGCCGCGGTGGCGGTATCGCCATTTCCGCGGAACCACTGCAACAGGCCCATGCGGTCAAGTGTCACACCGCGCTGGCAGGATCGACACGTGCCCGGAACAACGCCACCACCAGCCGACCAGTTGCCCATCGAGGGGCTGCCGCGGCGGCTGTTCGTCTGCACGCCCAGCAAGGTGTCGGCGTACGAGGACTGCCCCCGGCGGTACCGGTTCAGCTATGTGGACCGGCCGTCGCCACCCAAGGGGCCGCCGTGGGCGCACAACTCGCTCGGCGCGAGCGTCCACACCGCACTCCGCGGCTGGTACATGTTGGAGCCGGCCCGACGTACCAAGGCGGCCATCGGCACGTTGCTGCGCGGGGCCTGGGTCACCGACGGCTACCGGGACGAGTCGCAGCAGCGGTCGGCGTTCCGCCGGGCGCTGGACTGGCTCGACGCGTACCTGGTCGGGATCGATCCCGCGGACGAGCCGGTCGGGGTGGAGCGCACCGTGGCCGCGCGGACCCCCACGCTGGCGCTGTCCGGGCGGATCGACCGGTTGGACCGGCGCGGCGACGAACTCGTGGTGGTCGACTACAAGACCGGTCGCCGGCCGCTGACCGACGACGACGCGCGCGGCTCCCGGGCGCTCGCGCTGTACGCGTACGCGACTGAGCGGACCATGCGCCGGCGGTGCCGCCGGGTCGAGTTGCACCACCTGCCGACCGGCACGGTGCTCAGCCACGAGCACACCGACAGTCGCTGGAGCGGCACCTGCGCCGTACCGACGAGACCGCCGAGGACATCACCGCCGCCGAGCGGGCCATCGCCGACGGGGCCGAGCCGGACGACGCCTTTCCGGTACGCCCGGGCAGTTGGTGCTCGTGGTGCGACTTCCGCCGCTCCTGCCCCGCCGGCGCCAACGCACCCGTGATCGAGCCGTGGGCCGCGGTCGGGGATCCGATCGGGCCGGACACCAGTGCCTGAGCCGACCGGGCCGGGGCCGACCGTGCCTTCGCTGACGGTGCCGGGTGTGGCCGCGGATCGGGACCGGCGGGCCCGGCTGGCGGTCGCCGCCGGCTACTTCGTCCAGGGGCTGTGCTTCGCCGCGCTGCTGACCCAGGTACCGGCGCTCAAGGACAAGCACGGCTTCGACGATCTGCAGCTGTCCGGGGTACTGCTCGCGGTGCCGGTGATCGCCGGAATCGGCAGCCTGCTCGCGGGGGTACTCGCTCCGCGGATCGGCAGCGCCCTGGTGCTGCGGGTGGCCGGTCCGGCAGTGTGCGTGGCGATCACGGCGGTCGGTGTCGCCCCCGGCCGGCCGGCGCTGTATGCCGCGCTCGCGCTGTTCGGGCTGGCCGTCGGCGCGGTCGACGCGAGCATGAACATGCAGGCCGTGTCGCTGCAGTGGCGGTACGGCCGGAGCATCATCGCCTCGTTCCACGCGGTCTGGAGCCTGGCCGGAATCCTGGGCGCGCTGGCCACCGCCGCGGCCGGTTGGCTCGACCTGTCCCTGCACTCCGCGCTCGGGCTTGTCGCGGTGGTCGGGGTCGCGCTGGCGTTGCCGGCGGGCACGCTGCTGCTGCGGCCGGCCGAGACCCGGGTCGAGCCGGCGTCGCCGACCGAGGTGGCGACAGCCGCGGTGGTGCCGTGGCGACCGATCGTGCTCATCGGCCTGGCCGTGATGCTGATGTACATCGCCGACTCGGCGACCTCGAACTGGAGCGCGGTGTACCTGCACGACGCGCTGGACGCGACGACCAGTGTGGCCGCGCTCGGCTACGCGGCGTACCAGTGCGCGATGGTGCTCGGCCGGGCCGGTGCCGACCGCGCGGTCCAGCGGTACGGAGCGGTCCGGACGGTACGCGACGGAGTCGTGCTCGCCGTGCTCGGCCTGCTGGTCGTGGTGGTCGCGCCGGTGCCGGCGGTGGGCATCGCCGGATTCGCGGTGCTCGGGCTCGGACTCTGCGTGGTCGTACCGCAGTCGTTCGCGGCGGCCGGACAGCTCGACCCGACCGGCTCGGGCGTGGCGGTGGCCAGGGTGAACCTGTTCAACTACCTCGGCTTCGTGGTCGGCGCCCCGTTGGTCGGAGTGCTGGCCGAGGTGAGCAGCCTGCAGCTCGCGTTCGCCGTACCGATGGTGCTGGTCGCCGGCATCGCCGCGCTGGCACCGGCGTTCCGGCCGGCGCCCCGCTGAGCGGCGGCTGAGCGCCGGCCGGGTTGAGCGCTGGCGCCGGCGGCGGGCTGAGTGTCGCCCGAGAACCAAACGGCCGGTCAGACCGTGATGCCGCGGGCTGCGGCGCGTCGCTTCGCTTCGGTGTACCGCGGCCCTTCCCGCATCGATCGCGGCAACGCCAGCAGGGTGGCGCGCAGCGCGCGCAGGCTCATGGTGGCCGCCGGTCCGGTGGTGGGCAGGCCGGGCGCTCCGTACCGCCGGCGGGCCCAACCGGGCAGCAGCGCGAACCCGAGCCCGAACAGACCGGCCCACGCCGGCCGTACCGGTGCGGCCTTACGCGGCATCGGCGGCCACAACAGGAACGCCGCGGCACCCACCGCCTCCGGGGTGAGTCGCAGTTCCGGCTGCATCTGCCGGTAGTACTCGGTGACGTCCGAGTCGGACGCGGGCACGGTCAGCGGGTCGATGCCGATCAGCTCGGCGGCTTGGCGTTGCTCGGCGTAGTACCGGTTGACGTCGTCGCGGGACAGTCCGGCACCGGAGCGCCGTACAGTGCTGACGAACGACTCGATCTCGGTCACGTGTACCCAGCGCAGCAGGTCGGGCTCGTCGATCCGGAACGTCTCGCCGGTCTCGGTGTCGGTTCCGGTCAGTCGTGCGTGCAGTGCCCGGACCCGTTCGGCCGCCTGCTGCGCCTCCTCGGTACTGCCGAAGCTGACCGTGGCGATGTACTCCCCGGTCCGGAACAGCCGCCCCCACGGGTCGGCGCGGAAGTCCGAGTGCTGGGACACGCCGGCCATCGCGCGCGGGTGCAGCGACTGGAGCAGCAGTGCGCGCAGGCCGGCGATGCTCAGCACCGGGTCGCTGTTGACCCGCCAGGTCACGCTGTCCGGGCCGAACAGTCCGAGGTCCGTCATGCCCTCCAGCGTGCCTCGCCGGACCGGCCCGCGGCGAGCGGACGTCGGATACACCGCGGCCGGCGGCGCCCATCGGGGCGGCCGGCGCCTCGCCGGGCCGGCGGGAGTGGGGCCTGCCCGGGGGGCGCGGCGCAGCCGACCCGGGCCGGTGGGACAGTCGGCTCAGCCGACCGCCGCCCAGAACTCGGTCACGGTGGCCACGGTGACGTCCGGCCGCTCCACCGCGGGGGAGTGCAGCGCGTCCGGGATCGCCACCCGTGGGGCGCCCAGCGCTTCGGCCATCGCCGCCTGCACCTCCGGCGGCCAGGCGTCGTCGTACTCGCCGTGGCAGACCAGCACCGGTATGCCGGTCGCGCGCAGCTCGGCGGTCCGGTCCGGCTCGGCCAGCAGCGCGTCCCCCATGCCCTTGAGACCGGCCGGCGACGACAGCAGGAACCGGGCGCGGAGGAACTCGCGCAGCTCCGGGGGTACCGGCGGGATCGACGGATCCGCCGCCCAGGCCTGCTCCATCGCGTCGTACAGGGCCGCCATGCCGAGCGGCAGCAGCGGCTCGAGCATCTGCATCCGCGCCTTGCGGCCGCCGTCGATCGCCGCCGGGCCGGAGCCGAGGAGCAACAACGAGCGGAACCGGTCCGGCTCGGCGATCACCGCCGCCCGGGCGATCAGCCCGCCCATCGAATGACCCAGCAGCTGTACCGGCGGAGCGAGCGTCGCCGCGATCTCCAGCACGATTTCGGCCAGCCAGTCGATCGTGTACCGGGTGGGATCGTCCGGACCGGGGCTCTGGTACTGGCCGGGCAGGTCGATCGCGACCACCCGGCGGCCGGTCGCCGCCAGCGGGTCCAGCACCGGCGCGAAGTCCTCCTTGCTGCCGGTGTACCCGGGCACCAGCAGCGCACTGCCGCGATCGGCCGGATCACCGACCGCGTCGAGGATGGCCACCGGGCCGTGACTGGTGGACAACTGACCGGACCGGGCCTGATGCGGAGCGAGCTGAGTCATGGTGCTGCCCATCCTGCCCCGACGGGGCAACCAACCTCTACCGGCGGGCGAGGTTCCGCTGGTACAGGACAGACTGTCGGCATGTCGTATGTCCTCGCCGTCGCCAACCAGAAGGGCGGCGTCGGCAAGACCACCACGGTGGCCTGCCTCGGCGCGGCGTACGCGGAACTGGACCGGCGGGTACTGCTGGTGGATCTGGATCCGCAGGCCTGCCTGACGTTCGCGCTCGGGTACGAGCCGCGCGACCTCGAGCCGACCGGGTACGACGTGCTGATGCGCCGGGCATCCGCCGCTGACGCCATCGTGCCGACCCAGGACGGACCGGACCTGCTTCCCGCCTCGATCGAGCTGGCCGGCTGCGAGGCACTGCTCGCGCCGTCCCCGGACCGCGAGTCGCGGCTGCGGGACGCGTTGGCGCCGCTGCGCAGCCGGTACGACGACATCCTGATCGACTGCCCACCCACGCTGGGCCTGCTCACGTTGGGCGCGCTGGCGGCGGCGACCGGGGTGCTCATCCCGATCCAGCCGGAGACGCTCGCGTTCCGCGGGGTCGACCAGCTGCTCGACACGATCGAGGACGAGGTACGCCAGCGCACCAACCCGCGGCTGGCGGTGCTGGGCGTGCTGCCCACCCAGTACGATCCGCGGCTGCTGCTGGCACGGCAGGTGGTGGCCGGGATCGCGGAGAAGTACCAGCTGCGCGTGCTGGAGCCGGCGATCCCACGGTCGGTACGGTTCGCCGAGGCGCCGGCGGTGGGGCGCAGCGCGCTCGCCACGGCCGGGCGTACCCGGGGCGCGGCCGCGTACCGGCAGCTGGCCCGGCGCCTCATCGCGGACCGCTGAGCGGCGGCGACCGCACGCTTGCCTACGCCGCGCGCCCGCGTGTGCACGGTTGCCGGAACCCCGGTTGGACGGTCGGACGAACCGGCGCGCCTCCGGTTACGTGTGATCTAGGAGACGCAAGAATGTGATCAACCGGCCGAGGAGGATGCCACGTGCCCGAAGAGATCATGGGGCTACCCGCCCATCCACTGATCGTGCACGCGCCGGTGATCTTCGTACCGCTGCTCGCCGTGGTGGCGGTGCTGTATCTGGTCGCCATGCCGCTGCGCCGGATGCTCGTACTGCCGCTGGTCGGGCTCGCGGTGATCGCGCCACTGTCGGCGTTCGTCGCCAAGCTGTCCGGCGAGAACTTCCAGGAGCGGCTGGCCGCCGCCAACCGGCTGGGTGGAGAGCTCGCCGACAAGGTGGAGGAGCACGAGCACCTCGGTACCACCATGCTCTGGTGGACGCTCGGACTCGGTGTGGCCGCGCTGGTGCTCGTCGCGGTGACGCAACGAGGCGGGTCTGCCCGTGGCGAGGGTGACGGAGGCGTCGCCCGGGGGATCACCGGCCGGCCCTTCGGTCTCGGGCTGGTCGCGCTGGTGGTCGGCATCGTGGTGCTCGGCCTCAGCGGCGTCTCGACGTACTACGTGGTCCGTACCGGTCACACCGGCGCCACGATGGTGTGGGAAGGCTCCTGACGCCTGCCCCGGCCCCGCGACGGCGCCGGTGGAGCGCGGCCAGCTGAAAGCGCGGCGGCGTTGCGGTGCGGTCAGCTGATCACCCGGGCGCAGACCACGAACATCAGGATGAGCACGATCGCGCCGGCCAGGATGCCGACGCCGTAGGTCGTGGTCCGGGCGCTCCGTTCGGCGGCGTCCACCGTGGCCGGATCCTGCGCGGGCAACTGGCGCGGCGCGGCCGGCTGCACCACCAGCGGTGGCCGCCAGCCCGGTGGCGGCGGCTGGTTGATCGGGGGACCGGTGTACGAGAGCGCCCCGGCGCCGCCGCTCGCCGCGCCGGCGGCGTCTGCGCCACCACCTGCCGGGCCACCTGCCGGGCCACCACCTGCCGAGCCACCACTTGCCGAGCCGCCGCCGGCCGCGCCATTGCCCTCTGCCGGCCGGCGCCAGTAGTCGTCGGCATGCTCAGCCGGCTGCCCGCCGGAGCCACTCTGACCGGGACCGTCCACGCTCGTCACAGCGCTGACGGTACCAACCGGGCCGACCCGTGACGCAGTCAGCGAACCGCGCGGGATCGGCCCTGGTGAGGTGCCGGTTACCTCAACTCGACGGGGTGCCGTCCGCGCCGGGGGACCGGCCGGTGCGGCGGCGCCGGCGACGGGCCGGCCGCTTGGCGCCACGGCCCGCCTCGTCGGCCGCCGAGCCGGATTCGCCGCCGGTCGAACCGGCGTCCCCGCTGGAGCCGCCGCTCGCGGTGGCACCGTTGCCGATCTTCCGCCGGCGCCGCTGGCGCGGTGCGGTAGCGCTGGGCTCGCTGGTCGCGGCGGGCGTACCGGTGGACCGGCTCCGCTTGGTCCGCCGTGCCCGCGGCTTGATCTCGATGTCCTCTTCCTGCTCGGCGCCCAGGCCGGCGCGGACCCGTTGCTTGGTCGGCAACGTACCGCTCGCGCCCTCCGGGATGTGCAGGTCCGCGTACAGGTGTGCGGAGGTGTGGTACGTCTCCAGCGGCTCCGGTACGCCGACCCCGAGCGTGCGGTCGATCAACCGCCAGCGGGTCATGTCCTCCCAGTCGACCAACGTGACCGCGACCCCGGTCGCGCCGGCCCGACCGGTACGGCCGATCCGGTGTACGTACATGTCCGGGTCGTCCGGGCAGTCGTAGTTGATGACGTGCGTGACGCCGGTCACGTCCAGCCCGCGGGCGGCCACCTCGGTGGCTACCAGTACGTCGACCTTCCCGCTGCGGAACGCGCGCATCGCCCGCTCCCGGGCGCCCTGACCGAGGTCTCCGTGTACCGCCGCGGCCGCGAAGCCACGGAAGTCCAGGTCGTCGGCGAGTTTCTGGGCGGCCCGCTTGGTACGGCAGAAGATCATCGACAGGCCGCGCTCCTTGGCCTGCAGGATGCGCGCGACCACCTCGGGCTTGTTCATCGGGTGGGCGCGGTACACGTACTGCTCGGTCAGCGGGCTCGGCCCGGTCTCCGCCGTGTGTTCGGCGTGGATCGTCATCGGCTGGGTCAGGAACCGGCGGGACAGCAGCACGATCGGGTCCGGCATGGTGGCCGAGAACAGCATGGTCTGCCGCTCGGACGGCAGCATCGCCAGGATCTTCTCGATGTCCTCGAGGAAGCCGAGGTCGAGCATCCGGTCCGCCTCGTCAAGTACCAGCATGCGTACCGCGTGCAGCTTCAGGTGCTTGGACTTGGCCAGGTCGAGCAGCCGCCCGGGGGTACCGACCACGATGTCGACGCCGGTGCGCATCGCCTCGATCTGCGGCTCGTACGCCCGCCCGCCGTACACCGGCAGGACCCGGATCTTGCGTCGCTTGCCGGCGGTCGCGATGTCCTTGGCGACCTGCAGGCCCAGCTCCCGGGTGGGCAGTACGACGAGCGCCTGCGGCAGGCCGTCGGCCCCCTCGTCCGGGCCGAGTACCCGCTGCAGCAGCGGCACCCCGAACCCGAGCGTCTTGCCGGTACCGGTCGGCGCCTGGCCGATGATGTCCGAGCCGCGCAGCCCGACCGGGATCGCGTACTCCTGGATCGCGAACGCGTGCGTGATGCCGACCTGGGCGAGCGCGTCCACGGTCTCCTGCCGTACGCCCAGCTCGGCAAAGGTCGGGCTGTCCGGGCGTACCGGTGCCTTGGCGGCGAGTTCCTCGACCGACTCCTCGTCGGGAGCGCCGGCGGTCGAGTGGTCGAGCAGGCGCGCGTCCGTGTCGTACTGCTCCCAGTCGGTCTGCGCTTCGGACTGCTCGATGTCGTACCGGGCCGCGGCGGTCGCGCCGTCCTCCGGCACGACGTGTTCGTCTTCTGTGTGCTTAGACAGCGTATGTCCCTCTCTCTTGCTCGGTCCGCCGTGCGATCTAGCCGTCCAGCGTGACCCGAGAGCCCCCGGCTGCGGGCGGTGCGGCCTTCGACAACGAACGCCGGCCGCGCCCGGCAACACCCGGCCCGGTACGGGCCGTCGGCGCAGCACCTGGGCCGCCGTGGGCGTTTCGTACGAACGCTGTGGTTCGTAACCAGCCTCTATGGTACGTCTGTCCGTCCGGGCCGGTACCCTCGCGGGCGTCATCCCGCACACACGCAGCGGAGGCGCCGGTGTCCGAGTCGCGGTACGTCCCGCCGACTGAAGCCGTGATCGGCCTGCTCGCGGTACTCGCGTACGGCCAGCTCGTCGCGTTCGACCGGATCGCGCAGGACGCGCGGCTGGCCCCGGACCTGCGGCGCCGGGCGGTACTTTCCGAGATGGCCGCCCAGGAGATGGCCTGCTACCAGCGGCTGGTCGACCGGATGGCCGAGCTCGGGGTCGAGCCGGAAGCCGCGATGGACCCGTTCATCGCGCCGCTGGACGAGTACCACGACTCCACCGAGCCGAAGGACTGGCTGGAGTGCCTGGCCAAGGCGTACGTGGGCGACGGCATGGCGGACGACTTCTACCGCGAGGTGGCCGGGTTCCTGTCCGAGCCGGACCGCACCCTCGTGCTCGAGGTACTGCACGACACCCGGTACATGGACTTCGCCGCCGCCGAGATCCGGTCCGCCATCGCGGCCGATCCGCGGATCGCGCACCGGCTGGCGCTGTGGGCCCGCCGGCTGGTCGGCGAGGCGCTGAGCCAGGCCCAGCGCGTCGCCGCCGAGCACGACGCGCTGACCATGATGATCGTCGAGGGCTCCGGCGACCTCGCCGGGGTGGCCGGGCTGTTCAAGCGGCTGACCACCGCACACAGCGAGCGGATGACCGGCCTCGGCATGAACAACTGACCGGTACCGCGGGTCAGCGGGCGGTGAATCCCACCGGACGCGGGCCCTGGTCGGCGATCTCGATGTACGCGATCTTGGCGACCGGCACGATCACCCGCCGGCCCTTCTCGTCGACCAGGTTCAGGATGCTGTCCGACTCGAGCGCTTCGGCCACCGCCTTCGCGACCTCGTCAGGCGACTGGGCGCTCTCGATGACGAGCTCGCGTGGCGCGTACTGGACGCCGATCTTGACCTCCACCTGGCCTCCTTGCCGTAGGGCCGCAGCATTCGCCGGAAGCGTATTCGACGCCTGGTCGGGGTCCTGCCGGCGGGCCGACCGTTTCCGGCCGGGCGCCGCTGTCCTGGTCGGCCGGGTGGCCTGGTCCGGCGTCCGCCGGCTGGTCGTACCGCTCATCGCAGAAGGCTAGCCCGATCGGCTCAACCGGACGTCTCGTCCGCCTGGTTCTGCCGCGGGAAGCTGGAAATGCCCCGCCAGGACAGAGCCGTAAGCAGGCTCACCGCGTCCTGTTTGGCCACCACCCGGCGGGAGGCCAGCCAGTATCGCGCGCTCACCTCGGCCATGCCGGTGAGCCCGACCGCCAGCATCTCGGCGTGTTCCTGGCTCACGCCGGTGTCGGACATGATCGTTTCGGTGATCGCGCTGATACAGGCGCGCTCGGCCCGCTCCGCCCGCTCGCGTACCGCCGGCTCGTTGCGCAGGTCCGACTCGAACACCAGCCGGAACGCCTCGCCCTCGCCGTCGACGAAGTCGAAGTACGCCTGCATGGCCGCGGCCACCCGCACCTTGTTGTCGGTGGTACCGGCCATCGCGGCCCGGACCCCGTTGACCAGTGAGTCGCAGTGCGTGTCGAGCAGCGCCAGGTACAGCTCGAGCTTGCCGGGAAAGTGCTGATAGAGCACTGGTTTGCTGACCCCGGCCCGCTCGGCGATGTCGTCCATCGCGGCGGCGTGGTAGCCCTGCGCGACGAATACCTCCTGGGCCGCCGCGAGGAGTTGCCGGCGACGGGCGGAGCGGGGGAGCCGGACCGGGCGACCGTCCACTCGGGTACCACGGTCTGTCGCGGAGCTCACGTCTGTGCCTCGCTGCGCTCACTCATGGGATGGCCTCCTCGCCCCCGCTGTCCGTACCCCGGACCCTGCGAGCCTAACTGAGGAGCGACATCGGCCCTGCTGCACGACTTATCCTGCCTGCCGCGCGCACGGTAACCTCCTGGCGGTAACCACGCTTTGACCGGCTCGGGCAGGAGTGTGTCTGGTGTACGAGCCACGGAGATACGGCGGACCGGCCAGTGACTGGCCCGGTCCCGCTGGCCGTGCCGACGTACCCAGGTCCTGGCCACCGGCACCCGACCAGGAGCCGACCGCCGATATCGGCGCCGATCCGGCCGGTGTACCGCCCGAGCACGCGGCCGAACCGGTCGATGACGGCGAGGATACGGGCCGGCTGGTGCGGATAGCCCAGTTTTTCCGTACTCCGCACGGAGCTCCCGAGTACCGGCCGACGATCGTGCCCCCGTCGGGTGGGCCGCTGGTACCGCCGGTGGACGCGTCGCCTGGTCAGGTACGGCCACCGTCGCCGTGGCAGGTCGATCCGGTGCCGCGCCAGCCGCAGCCGGAGCCGCAGCAGTACGAGCCGCCGCGGCACGAACCGCCGCGGCACGAACCCCGGCAGCACGCGCCGCAGCAGTACTCGCCGGAGCCGCCGCGGCCGGAGCCGCTCCCGTACGACCCGGCCACCCCCGGGTACGGCTATGAGCCCGGCCGGCACGCCGCCCGGCATGCGGTCCCGGCGGACGGTGCTGCGGCCGAGCCGGCACCGGGCCCCGTGACTCCGGGCCCCGTGACTCCGGGCCCCGTGACTCCGGGCCCCGTGACTCCGGGCCCCGTGACTCCCGGCCTCGTGACTCCCGGCCCCGCGACGCCCGCCGGGACCGCGCACGAGCCGTCGGCACCAGGCCCGACCATGCCCGACCCGACCCGTTCCCCGGATGCCGTACCGCCGGCACCGCAGGCCGGACCCGCCGAGCCGGCATATCCGGTCGGATCACCGGAGGCGCCGATGTCAGCGCAGGCCACGTACGAGGACCTCACCGGTTCCGGGTGGCCGCCGTCCGATCCGGCCTTCGAGATCCCGGCTGCCCCGTTCGGTGGGTATCCGAACCACCAGTACCTGTCGCCGGTCGGGCTGCCTCCCGAGCTCGTACCGCAGGGCGAACCGGTGGCCGGCCCGCCGGAAGCACACCTGGCGGCCGACGCGGAACCGCCGGCGGCCTACCGGCAGTCGTACCCGGTCAGCCCGGTACCGCCGCGTCCGGCCCGGCCGCCGTTCGGCTCCGAGCAGCAGCCCGAGCCGAGCGACGTGGGCTGGCCGACCGACGGGTACGCGACGCAGCCGCCCGGTGCCGGCGACGGCGTGGATCCCGTACCCCCGCACGGTTCTGGGGTGGACGCGACGAGCCCGGCCGGCCGGGCGCCGGATGCGCTCGACGGCGCCGGGGTGGACGGTGCGCCCGCCGACCCCGGTACGCGGGCCGGACTGCCGGACGACGGCGTCGAGCCGACCGTGGAGTCGCCGGCGGACGTCGCGCCGGGGTCGACCGGTACCGGCAGTGCCGAAGCCGACTTCGATCTCGCGCAGGCACCGGAAGCCGAGGTGCTGGCCGTGGTCCGCGGTGTGGCCGGGGTGCGGGACGCGAGCCTGTACGACACCCCGGATCGCGGCCGGATCCTGCGACTCGACGTCGAGGACGAGGCGGACGGGGCGGCGGTCGGCCGCGACGTGGCACGGGTACTGCGGGACCGGTTCAGCATGGGCGCGGCGCTCGCCCGGCCGTCCGGGGAGTTGCAGGCACTCGGCCGGTACCCGCACGGGGCCATCGGCGACAGCCCGCACGTGATCGAGGCGGAGGCGCGCGGTTCGTCCACCAGTTATATGGACGGCGGGACCAGTGGCTCCGGCCCGAGGGTCCTGCTCGAACGGGTACAGGTGGCGATCGCCGGCCTGGAAGCCGCTGTCGAGGTGTGCCTCGCGGTCGGTGGGGTCCGCGCGGTCGGTCGGGCGGCCGGACCGGCGGTCGAGGGGCACGTGGTGCGCGCCGCCGCGGCCGCGACCGCGGACGCGGTACACGTCCTGCTCGGTGGCCGCGCCCGGTGCGCGGTCGAGTACGTCGACGTGCTGCCGGCCGGTACCACCACGGTGGCGCTGGCCGTACTCCTGCTGCTCACCGACCAGGGGCCGGAGCGCCTGGTCGGCGCCGCGCCGGTGGACGGCGACGCCCGGCAGGCATCGGCCCGGGCGGCGCTGGCCGCGCTGAACCGCAGGTTGGAAACTCTGCTCGACGAGTGACATTTCTCCGACATCGTCGGGTCCGAGTCGGCCGCGCGTTGACCGCCGGAGCAGACTCGGGACTGTGAAGCGCGCACAGCTCGCCGCGGACGACAACGTCAGAACCGTCGAGCAGCCCGCCGCTCCGTGGCCCGGCCGCTCGGTACGACTCGACGACTGCCTCACGTACGTCCGGGAGACCCCGGCAACCGCGCCGGACGCCGAGCCGGCCGTGTACGTGCACGGCCTCGGTGGCTCCGGGCAGAACTGGACCGACCTCGCCGACCTGCTCTCCGACCGGCTCGCCGGGCAGGCGATCGACCTTCCCGGCTTCGGCCGGAGCGAGCCGGGCAGCCGCTACACGGTGAACGCGCTGTCCGCGCGGGTGATCCGCTGGATCGAGTACTCCGACCGGGGCCCGGTACACCTGTTCGGCAACTCGCTCGGCGGTGCGGTCAGCGTGCGGGTGGCCGCGCTGCGCCCCGACCTGGTACGGACCCTCACGCTCATCTCGCCGGCCATGCCGTTCATCGACCCGCGCCGCTCCGCGCACGCGCGGCTGCTGCCGCTGATGCTGGTACCGAGGGTCGACCGGCTGATCGTGCGCCGGCTGTCCGCCATGGCGCCGGAGGAGCTGGCCCGGGAGTTCATCAACCTCTGCTTCGCCGATCCCGGCCGGCTGTCCGCGGTACGGCGGGACGAGGCGATCGAGGAGGCCAACTACCGGCTCGCCACCCCGTGGTTCGCCGACGCCTACATGAGCACCTTCCGGGCGCTGGTGTCGAGCTTCCTCCGGGCGTACCTGCCGGGCAGCGACTCGCTGTGGCGGCTGGCCGAGCGGGTCGAGGCGCCCACGCTGGTGGTGTGGGGACGGCAGGACCGGCTGGTGGACGTACGGCTGGCGGACCGGGTCGGGCGCACGATCCCGGACAGCCGGTTGCTGCTGCTGGGCGGGGTCGGGCACGTCGCGCAGATGGAGGTGCCCCGGCTGGTGGCCAGAGCGGCTGTGGCGCTGCTGGACGAAGTACGAACCGTGGCTGATTCCCGCGGTATGTCCGGACCCGCCGTACAACCTGGACAGGCCATGGCACGCTAGAACGGATGTCATCCAGGCCGGCACCGCCATCCACGCGGGGCGGAGCCGGCGGGCGGTCGCCGGCGAGGACCCGCCTCGAACCCCGTCGCATCGCCCGCCGACGGATGTACGCCCGCCGCCGCCGCACCATCATCACGCTGCTGTTCCTGATCGCCGGGCTGCTGGTCGCGGTCGATCTGGTCCGGGGCAACTCGCCAGGTGGCGACCAGCTCGGGGCGCCCGCTGCGGCGACCAGACCCTCCTCGGCCAGCGCCGCGCCGTCGCCGACCCCGTCCCTGTCGAGTTCGGCCAAGCCGTCACCGACCGCGCCGCCCACGGTGCTGCAGGACGGCCCCGGCACGTACCGGATCGTGGCCGGCACCGGCGAGGTGGCCGGGCAGAGCGGCACGCTGCTGCGTTACCGGGTGGCGGTCGAGGACGGCATCACCAACGTCGACCCGGCCGGTTTCGCCGCCGCCGCGGAAAAGACGCTCGGCGACCCGCGCAGTTGGATCGCCGGTGGCGACATCCGGTTGCAGCGGGTCGGGCCGGACGCGGCGTACGACTTCACGCTCTACCTCGCCACCCCGAAGACCGTCGACGCGCTGTGCGCGCCACTGCTCACCGACGGCTACACCTCATGCCGCAACGGCAACAGCGTGGCGATCAACCTGGCCCGCTGGCTGCTCGGCGTACCGAACTACGGGGCCTCCATGGAGGTGTACCGGGAGTACGCGATCAACCATGAGGTGGGGCACCGGCTCGGGCACGGGCACGAGTTGTGTACCGGCAACGGCAAGCTGGCACCGGTGATGGAACAGCAGACCCTCGGGCTTCACGGATGTGTCGCGAACGCCTGGCCGTACGTGGAGGGCAAGCGGTACTCCGGCCCGCCCGGCGCGTACGGCGGCAACACCTGACCGGTGGGCAGGTATTCCTTGCGCAGGTCAGAGCCTCGCTGCCCCATAGTGAGCACCGGGCCCGTGTTGGACGTCACGGGCGCGGACCGGCCCGACGGAGCACAATGGCGGGGAGAGGCGTTGGACGGCGGTTCGCGCGGAATGTCGGTCTCCGACGCGCGCATCCCGACCTGACGCTCGTACCCGATCTCGTTCCGAAAGGTTTTCGCCGTGCCGCTGCCGCCGCTTGTCGAGCCCGCACCGGAACTGACCGTCGACGAGGTGCGCCGGTACTCCCGGCATCTGATCATCCCCGACGTCGCGATGGACGGTCAGAAGCGCCTGAAGAACGCCAAGGTGCTGTGTGTGGGCGCCGGCGGTCTCGGCTCGCCGGCGCTGATGTACCTGGCCGCGGCCGGAGTCGGCACGCTCGGCGTGATCGACTTCGACACGGTCGACGAGTCGAACCTGCAGCGCCAGATCATCCACGGCCAGAGTGACATCGGAAAGCCGAAGGCGGTCTCCGCGCAGGAGAGCATCACCGAGATAAACCCGCTGGTCAACGTGGTCGTACACAACGAGTCGCTGTCCAACGACAACGTCATGGACATCTTCGGCCAGTACGACCTGATCGTGGACGGCACCGACAACTTCGCCACCCGGTACATGGTCAACGACGCGTGCGTGCTGCTCGGCAAGCCGTACGTGTGGGGCTCGATCTTCCGGTTCGACGGTCAGGCCAGCGTGTTCTGGGCCGAGCACGGCCCCTGCTACCGCTGCCTGTACCCGGAGCCGCCGCCGCCGGGCATGGTGCCGTCCTGCGCCGAAGGCGGCGTACTCGGCGTGCTCTGCGCGTCGGTCGGCTCGATCCAGGTGACCGAGGCGATCAAGCTGCTCACCGGCATCGGCGAGCCGCTGGTCGGCCGGCTGGTGGTGTACGACGCCCTGGAGATGACGTACCGCCAGATCAAGGTGCGCAAGGACCCGGACTGCCCGATCTGCGGGGAGAACCCGACCGTCACCGAGCTGATCGACTACGACGACTTCTGCGGCACGGTCTCCGACGAGGCGGCCGAGGCGGCGCGCGGGGCCACGATCACCGCCGCCGAGCTGAAGGACTGGATGGACGCGGGCAAGGACTTCCTGCTCATCGACGTACGGGAGCCGGCCGAGTTCGAGATCGTCCGGATCCCCGGCTCGACGCTGATTCCGAAGGGCGAGATCCTGAGCGGGGCGGCCCTGTCGTCGCTCCCGCAGAACCGGCAGATCGTGCTGCACTGCAAGACCGGGGTCCGGTCCGCGGAGGCGCTCGCCGCGCTGAAGGCGGCCGGTTTCCGCGACGCGGTACACGTCCAGGGCGGCGTGACCGCCTGGGCCACCCAGGTCGACAAGACCCTGCCAACGTACTAATGACGAGCCCCCTGCGGCGCCCGGACCCGATCGGGACCGGGCGCCGTAGTCTGTCCCGCGTGACCGTCCACGAGGTGATCCCGGATCACGTGGAGCGGGTGCTCGCGGTGGTCGAGCTGATCCCGGCCGGCCGGGTCATGTCGTACGGCGACATCGCGGAGTACATCCAGGAGCACGGTGGCCGCGCCTCGGCCCGCAGCGTCGGCACCGTGATGTCCCGGTACGGAGGCGTGGTCGCGTGGCACCGGGTGGTCGCCGGCAACGGCCGGCTGGTACCCGGACATGAGCTGGAAGCGCGCCAGCGCCTGCTGTCGGAGTCGGTACCGTTCCGCGGCGACCGGGTGGACATGGCCGCCGCCCGCTGGTGGCCACCGCCTGCCGCCTGACCGTCGACCGGCCGCGCTGGCCGCCGCCTGACCGTCGACCGGCCGCGCTGGCCGCCGCCTGACCGTCGACCGGCCGCGCCGGGCTATGCGCCGCCTCGGGCTAGGGTGCCGGCGGCTCCAGGTGCAGGCCGGCGCCGCCGCGACGTGGATCGCCACCGGCACCGGTACGACCGACCGCGCTGGCGCCGCCGAAGTAGTGGTTCAGCCGGTCCCACCGGCGGATCTCGTACCCGGCGCCGCGCAGCGCGGCGACCTCCTCGGCCGGTACCCCCGGTTCGAGGTGCGCGATCCGGTCGGTGACGTGGTAGCGCGGCCGGGCGATCGCCTCCTCCGGCTCCAGCCCGTCGATCAGTACGCCGATCAGCGTGTGTACCAGCGCGGTCCGGATCCGGGACGCGCCAGCCGCGCCGGCCGCGAGCACCAGGTCCCCGACCGGTTCCGGCAACGGGGCCGGGCGGCGACCGCCGAGCTCGTCGGGCGGGTCGCCGATCACGTCACTCAACTCCGCGATCGTGACCGTCTCGCCGGCCGCCGGACCGGAGGTGTTGATCCGTACCGAGACCAGGCTGTCGGCCGGTAGCGCGGGCGTGTCCGGCTCCACCGCCGCGTCCAGCCCGTCGGTGGCGGCGTGCTCACTCGGTACCGCCGGGCCCTGGCCGAGCGTCGGCGTGGCCGCCGAGCCGGTCACCACCATCGGGCACATCATGCTCGACATCCGGGTACCGGGAGCCAGCTCGCCGACGTACAGCTCGCCCTCGCCGAGCATTGAGTTGAGGTGTACGCCGTACCCGGGCAGCCAGACCGTCGAGCCGAGCCCGAGCGTGGTCGTCACGACACACGCGTTGCCCTCCGGGTCGACGACCGAGATGTTGGTGGTGTCGCCCAACCGCGGCCGGTTCTGGTCGCGCAGTACCGCGGCCACGGCCACCGCGCGCTCGCCGCGGGACAGCCGGCTCAGGTCACCGAGGGCCGCGATCGTCTCGATCGCGCAGTTGAGATCCTTCCGGCCGTACACGTTCACGCCGGCGAAGTCGGCTCGCAGGGCGGGCACCTCGAGCACCCGGTACGAGGCCAGGTCCACCGGCCCGAACGCGGCCCCGCCGGCCCGCAGCGTGTCCACCATCAGCTCGCCGAGCTTGCCGGTGTAGAACACGTCCGGACCCTGCTCGGCGAGCAGTTCCATGGCGCGATCCAAACCCGGGTGGTACAGCCGGTCGCCGCCCCGCAACAGCCGTCCGGCCGGCGCGTAGACGGCCGCGCCCTCGCCCGGCAGCATCGCCGGGGCGAGCGCGGGCAGCGTGTCGGCCTGCGCGCTGGGCAGTGCGGCGCCACGACGGGCCAGCTCGACGGCCGGTGCGACCACCTGGTGCCAGGGCAGCCGTCCCCACCGGGCGTGGATCTCGCCGCAGCCGGCCGGTACGCCGGGCACCGCGGCACTGGGCGCGCCGACCGAGTACGGCAGCGGTACCCCGCCGAAGTCCACCTCGATCGGCACCATCGGGGCCGGCTGCCGGTCCCCGTCCAGGCCCGGCGCCGCGACGAAGAAGTCCAGACAGGTGACCGTCCGGGCAGTGGCGTCGTAGTAGGTGGCGAAGCCGCCACCGGCTATACCGGTCAGTAGGGTCTCGCCCACGCAGCTCGCGAGTACCCCGGCGACAGCCGCGTCGGCGGCCGAACCCCCGGCGGCGAGCACCCGGAGTCCGACCTCGGCAGTCGCCGGATGCCCGGCCGCGATTCCAGCCGGCACCCTGCTCCTTTCGTCCTGCGAGCCACGGGCAAGGACAATCTCTGTCACGGCGCGCAGCGTAATCTCCCGCCCGGCCGGCCGATGCCCCAATGCCGAATCCGTGCTCAGGATGGGTGCTGGTGACAGTTCGGACATCACCTCGTGGCCCGGCGGTCACGGATAGTTCATATTCTCGTCGACTGTCCCGACTCGCCCGGCTGTTGTGCGGCGGTCTGCCCGCCCTAACCCGGATCGGGGGAGTGGTGGCGCGGATGGGCGCGACCGGCATGGTGGATGTCCGCCGACGCACTGTCGTCCGGATAACACCGGTCGTGTCGAGTTGCCGCGCCGCGACCTCGGCCGTCGGCCCGACGTGATGTCATAGCCCGGTGAGCGCACCGGCGATCCCGCGGCCCGCCGCGGACTATCAGCTGGTCCGCCGTCCGCCGGCACCGGCCGGACCGCCCGAACTCGACGCGGCGCAGCGCCGGGCGGCCGGGTACACCTCCGGTCCGTTGTTGGTGTTGGGTGCCCCCGGCACCGGCAAGACGACCACGCTGGTGGAGGCGGTGACCGGCCGGGTCGCGGCCGGCGTGGACCCGGACCACCTGCTCGTGCTCACGTTCGGCCGCCGCGGCGCGGCCCGGCTGCGCCGCCGGATCGCGGCCCGGATCGGCCACACCAGCGCCGACCCGCAGGTACGGACCTTCCACGGGTACGCCTTCGGCCTGCTCCAGCGGGCCGCCACCGAACGCGGCGATCCGCCACCGCGACTGCTCGCCGGGCCGGAACAGGACCTGATCATCCGGGAGATGCTCGCCGCCTCCGGTGGTCCGACCGAGGACCTGCCCGACCCGGGCTGGCCGGTGTCGCTGCGGCCGGCGCTGCGCACCAGGGGGTTCGCCGCCGAGTTGCGCGATCTGCTGCTGCGCGTCGCGGAGCGCGGCATCGGGCCCGATCAGCTCGCCGAATGGGGACTGCTGCTCGATCGCGACGACTGGATCGCGGCCGCCCGCTTCGCGCTGGAGTACGGCGACGTGCTCGCCCTGCGCGACGCCACCACCCGGGGCACGGTCGGCTACGACAACGCCGAACTGATCCGGGCGGCCACCGGACTTCTGCTCGGCGACGCCGACCTGCTCGCCGCCGAGCGCGGTCGCTATCAGCGGGTGTACGTCGACGAGCTGCACGACACCGATCCGGCCCAACTCGCGCTGCTCGAACTGGTAGCCAGCGACGGCCAGGTGACCGGGTTCGGCGACCCCGACTCGTCCACGTTCGCGTTCCGTGGCGCCGATCCGGCCGGGGTACCGGACTTCAGGGACCGGTTCACCACCCCGACCGGGTCGCCCGCTCCGGTGGTGACGCTGGAGTCCAGTTGGCGGGCCGGTCCGGTACTGGTTGACGCGAGCCGGCGGGTCGCCGCGCGACTGCGCGGGCCGGCGCGGCACCGGCAGGTCACCCCGGGACGGGACGAGCCGGGGTCGGTCGAGGTACGACTGTTCCGTTCGGCCAGCCAGGAGGCGGCGTACCTGGCGCACCGGCTGCGGGAGGCGCACCTCATCTACGGCGTGCCGTGGTCGCGGATGGCGGTACTGCTGCGCTCCACCACCCGGCAGCTCCCGTCGGTACACCGGGCGCTGACGCAGGCCGGCGTACCGGTCGAGGTCGGTGCCGAGGACCTGCCGCTGGCCGGGCAGAGCGCGGTGGCCCCGCTGCTGTTGCTGCTGCGCTGTGCGCTCATTCCGGAGCGGCTCGACGAGCAGGCCGCGGTCGCGCTGCTGCACTCGCCGCTCGGTGGCGCCGACCCGTTCGCCGAACGGCGGCTGCGGCAGGGCCTGCGGGCGCTCGCGCTGGCCGGGGGAGACCGCCGGCCGTCCGGCGTACTGCTGGTGGCGGCGTTGCGGGACCCGATCGAGCTGGTCGCGGTGGACCGGCGGTGGGCGGTACCGGCCCGCCGGATCGCCGAGCTGCTCGCGATCGCCCGGGACACCGCCGCGAAGCCGGGCGGTACCGCCGAGGACGTGTTGTGGGCGGTCTGGCAGCGCAGCGGCCTGGCCGAGAAGTGGCTGGCCGCCAGTACCGCCGGCGGGCACCGGGGCGCGGCCGCCGACCGGGACCTCGACGCCGTGGTCGCGCTGTTCGAGGCGGCCGCGCGGTTCGTCGACCGGTTGCCGGGCGCCGGTGCCGAGGTGTTCGTCGAGCACCTGCTCGCCCAGCAGCTGCCGGCCGACACGCTGGCCCCGACCGCGGACCGGGGCGCCGCGGTACGGGTGCTCACCGCGCACGCCGCCAAGGGGCGCGAGTGGGATGTGGTCGCCGTGCTCGGCGTACAGGAGGGCGTCTGGCCCAACCTGAAGCTGCGCGGCAGCGTGCTCGGGTCGGAGCTGCTGGTGGACTGTGCCGCCGGTCGGGTGCCGGCGCTGTCCGCGGACGTCGATCCGGACGGTACGACCGGCGACGGGTTCGGGCCGGGGATCGGTCCGGCGTGGGTCGCCGGTACCGCCGGTCAGGTGGCCGCGCTGCTGGACGAGGAGCGCCGGCTGTTCTACGTGGCGGTGACCAGGGCCCGCCGGCAGCTGCTGGTGACCGCGGTCGCCTCGGGCGACGGTGAGGAGCAGCCGAGCCGGTTCCTCGCCGAGCTGACCGGTGCCGGTGCCGACGACGAGCCGCAGTCCCCGGCCGGGCTGCCGCGGGCGCTGACCCTGCCGGCGCTGGTCGCCGAGCTGCGCAGCGCGGTGGCCGACCCCTCGGCCCCGACGCCCCGGCGTGAGGCGGCGGCGACCCAGTTGGCGAGGCTCGCCGCGGCCGGTGTGCCGGGAGCCGATCCGGTCGACTGGTGGGGGCTCGCGCCGCTGTCCGACGACGGGCCGCTCGCGTTCCCCGGCGACAAGGTGGACGTGTCGCCGTCGACCGTGGAGCAGATCCGGCGATGCGGCCTGCGCTGGGTGCTGGAACGGCACGGTGGCTCGGCGCCGCCGAGCCCCGAGCAGGACGTCGGCACCGTGGTACACGCCGCGGCGGCGACCGCCGAGCCGGGCGAGCCGACGGACGTCGCGGCGCTCCGGACGTACCTGGACGCGCACTGGGACGAGATCGACTTCCCGGCCCGCTGGCTGGTCGGCCGGCGCCGGGCCGAAGCGGAACGGATGCTCGACCGGTTGGCCCGCTGGCTGGCCGCGAACCCGCGCCGGCTGCTCGCGGTCGAGCGCAGCTTCCGGACCCGACTGCCGCGCCGGTCCGAACACGAGCCGGAGATCGAGCTGCGCGGGCAGGTGGACCGGCTGGAGGTCGACGCGGACGGGCGACTGGTCGTGGTCGACCTCAAGACCGGCAAGTCCGCGCC
Source organism: uncultured Actinomycetota bacterium (assembly GCA_963742715.1). Lineage (GTDB taxonomy): Bacteria > Actinomycetota > Actinomycetes > Mycobacteriales > Micromonosporaceae > CAVUMR01. The sequence continues at coordinate 98,365 of CAVUMR010000002.1, forward strand.
GAAGGACGCCGACGTGGCCGAGCACCCGCAGCTCGGGGCGTACCAGGTGGCCGCGGCGGAAGGCGCGTTCGCCGAGGTGGAGGGGGTACCGCCGGATGCCGAGCCGGGCGGTGCCGCGCTGGTACACCTCGGCGGCGACCGCGCCGACGCCAAGGAGCAGCCGCAGCCCGCGCTCGGTGAGTCGGCGAATCCGGACTGGGCGGACGAGATGGTGCGCGACGCGGCCCGGACCATGGGCGCGTCCACGTTCCACGCGGTGGTCAACGACCACTGCCGGATGTGTGCGGTGCAGACGTCCTGCCCGGTCAACCCGCACGGCCGGCCGGTGACCGGATGAGCCGCCCGCAGTCCACCGCGGTCGCCGGCCCGCCGCCGTCGGAGGAGCCGCGCTACTCGCCGTACCGGCTCGCCGACCTGCTCGGCCAGCCCCAGCCGACCCCGCAGCAGGCCGCGGTCGTGGCCAGCCCGGTGGCGCCGCTGCTGGTGGTGGCCGGCGCCGGTTCTGGCAAGACCGAGACGATGGCGGCCCGGGTGGTGTACCTGGTGGCCAACGGTTACGTCCGGCCGGAGCGGGTGCTCGGGCTGACGTTCACCCGCAAGGCGGCCGGCGGGCTGGCCCAGCGCATCCGGCAGCGGCTCGGCCAGCTCGCCCGTACCGCCGATTTCGCCGGTCCCCGGGCGACGCTGCTGGCCGGTGAGCCGACCGTGTCGACGTACCACTCGTACGCGGCCCGGGTCGTCTCCGAGCACGGCCTGCGCGCCGGGTACGAGCCGACCACCCGGCTGCTGTCCGAGGCGGCCTGCTGGCAGCTCGCCGACGCGGTGGTACGCGGGTACGACGGCGACATGTCCGCGGTGGACCTGGCCCCGGCCACGGTCACCGACGAGGTGCTGGGACTCTCCGCCGACCTGGCCGAGCACCTGTGCGAGCCGGCCGACGTGGTGGCGTTCACCGACTGGCTCGAGCGCACCATCAACGCGCTGCCCGGCCGGGCGTACGTCGACGTGACGAAGCTGGTGCAGCGGCAGCGCGCGCGGGTGCAGCTGCTGCCGCTGGTCGAGGCGTACGAGGTGGCGAAGCGCTCGGTCGAGGCGATGGACTTCGGCGACCAGTTGGCCCGGGCCGCGCTGGTGGCGCGGGACCATCCGGCGGTCGGCGCGGTGGAGCGGGAGCGGTACCGGGTGGTGCTGCTCGACGAGTACCAGGACACCAGCCACGCCCAGTTGGTGCTGCTGCGCTCACTGTTCTCCGGTGGCCATCCGGTCACCGCGGTCGGGGATCCGTGCCAGTCGATCTATGCCTGGCGCGGCGCCAGTACCGAGGCACTGGACCGGTTCCCGGAGGACTTCCCGCTGGTCGACGGCCGGCCGGCGACGGTACGCCAGCTGAGCGTGAGCTGGCGGAACGTACCGCCGATCCTGGACGTGGCGAACACGCTGAGCGCGCCGCTGCGGGCCCGGTCGTCGGTGGCCACCCTGGAACCGCCGGAGGGCCGGTCCACTCTTGCCGACGGTCGCCGGCATCCGTCGGTACGGTGCGGGCTGTTCGGTACCTCGGTCGACGAGGCCGGCTGGCTGGCCGAGCGGATCGCGACGCGCTGGCGCGCGGCGGGTTGGGCCGGGCCGACCGGTGGTGTGGTCAGCGGTACTCCCACCACCGCGGTACTGGTGCGGTCGCGCCGGCAGATTCCGGTGCTGGAGGCGGCCCTGCACGCGCAGGGGCTGCCGGTCGAGGTGGTCGGGCTCGGCGGGCTGCTGGACACCCCGGAGGTCCGCGAGATCGTCTGCACGCTGCAGGTGCTGTCCGATCCGGCGGCCGGCGGGGCGCTGCTGCGGCTGTTGACCGGCCCGCGCTGGCGGATCGGGCCGCGGGATCTGATCGCCCTGTACCGCCGGTCGAAGACCCTGGCGCAGCGGCGCCGGGAGCAGCCGCCGGCCAGGCCCACCGCGGACGGGCAGCCGGACGGCGGGGAGGCGGGCGACGGGCAGCCGGGAGACCGGCCGCTGCTGACCGACCGGCTGGACGAGGCCACGCTGGTGGAGGCGCTGGACAACCTGGGCGGGCCGACGGCGTACTCGGCGGAGGGCAACCGCCGGCTGGTCGCGCTGCGGGACGAGTTGCGGGCCCTGCGCCGCCGGCTCGACCAGGCGCTGCCCGATCTGGTCGCGGACGTGGAACGCACCCTCGGGCTGGACGTCGAGGTGGCCGCCCGGGGTGGCGAGGGCGGGCTGGCCCGGGGGCACCTGGACGCGTTCGGCGATGTGGCCGCCGAGTTCGCCGGGGAGATCGAGGGCGCGACGTTGTCGTCGTTCCTGGCCTTCCTGGCCGCTGCCGAGGACGCCGAGCGCGGGCTGGAGCCGGGCCACGTCGAGGTGATCGAGGGCGCGGTCCAGCTGCTGACCGTGCACGCCGCCAAGGGCCTGGAGTGGGACGTGGTGGCGGTGGCCGGGCTGACCCACAAGGTCTTCCCGTCCGGGCAGCCCTCGGATCAGTGGCTGAACCGGCCGGGCTCGCTGCCGTTCCCGCTGCGCGGCGACCGGGCTGCCCTGCCGACGCTCGACCTGGCCGGCGCGGTCAGCACGCAGGCGGTCAAGGAGGCGCGCGCCCGGTTCCTGAACGAGTGGAAGACGCACGACGAGACCGAGGAACGCCGGCTCGCGTACGTGGCGGTGACCCGCCCGCGGGGGCTGCTGCTCTGCTCCGGGTACTGGTGGGACGACGCCGGCAAGCTGCCGCGTGGACCGTCGGTGTTCCTGGAGGAGATCCGGGACCGGTGTACCGCCGGCGCGGGAGTCGTGGACGGCTGGACCGCGCCGCCGCCGGACGGTGCGACCAACCCGCTGACCGAGCATCCGGCGCAGGCGGTGTGGCCGAGCGACCCGCTGGGGCCGCGGCGGCAGGTGATGGAGCAGGCGGCCGGGCTGGTCCGTGCCGCGCTGGCCGACCTGGAAGCTGCCGCCGACGCCAGCGGTGACGCCGCCGCCGGCACGGCCGACAGCGCCGCCGCTGCCCCCACCAGCGCCGACCTAGACAGCGCCGCTGCCCCCGCTGATGGCGCCGGTGCGCCGGCCGTCGTCGGAGCTGCCGCCGCTGGCGGGGACCGGCCCGACCCGGTCGCCGATCAGTGGGCGTACGAGGTGGATCTCCTGCTCGCCGAGCGGGAGCGGCTGCGGCCGGGGCCCCACCAGGTGGTACTCCCGGATCAGTTGTCGGTGTCCCAGCTGGTCGCGTTGCGCGGCGATCCGCAGGCGCTGGCCCGCCGGATCCGGCGCCCGTTGCCGGAGCGACCCGACCCGTACGCCCGGCGCGGTACCGCGTTCCACCGCTGGCTGGAGCAGCGGTACGGCGCGGATCGGCTCCTCGACGTGGACGAGCTGCCCGGGGCGGCGGACGAGGGAGCGGCACCGGACGAGAGCCTGGTCGAGCTGCAGCAACGGTTCGATTCCAGCGAGTGGGCCGAGCTGGTACCGGTGGCGGTGGAGGTGCCGTTCACCACGGTGCTGGCCGGTACCGTCATCCGCGGCCGGATGGACGCGGTGTTCCGTGACCCGGACGGGTCGTACCAGGTGGTCGACTGGAAGACCGGCCGCCCGCCCACCGGTGCCCGGGCAGTGGCCGCGGCCGTGCAGCTGGCGGCGTACCGGATGGCCTGGGCCGAGCTGGTCGGCGAGCCGGTGGAGCGGGTGCGGGCCGCGTTCCACTACGTACGCGCGGACGAGACGGTACGACCGGTGGATCTGCTCGGTCCGGACGAACTCGTCCGGCTGGTCGCCGACCTGCCCGAGGTCGACGCGGTGGACGACCGGTCCGAAGCCCGGCCGTGATCCGACTGTGATCCGGCCCGGCCGCCCGGGGCCTGGGCGGCTGCTGCCCTGCTGGCGCCTCTGCGCAACACTGGCAGGAGACCGTGACCGCCGACGATGAGATGTGGACATGAGCCGGGATCCGGAGCAGCACGACTCGCCCTGGGCGCGACCCGCCCCCGGGGCGTCCGACCAGGGTGCGACCGTGTCCACGCCACCCACCAGCGGAAGCTCCGCCGGACCAGACGGGACTTCCGGGACGGGCGGCACAGGCGGCTCGACGCGGCCGGATCCGGTCACCCGCTACCAGCCGAGCCATCCCACTACCGGCGGCCCGGCCGGCCGGCCGGATCCGGTCAACCGGTACCTGCCGAGCCCGCCTCACGGCCGCGGTGCGGCCGGCACGGGGCTGGTGACCGGACTCGACGAGGACCGGGTGGACGTGATCTCCGGCGGTTCGGCCAAGCCGCCGACCGACCGGCGCCGGCTGCTGCTGTTCGGCGGGGTCGGTGGCGGCCTGGCTGTCGTCGGGCTGGTCGTCGTGCTGGTGCTGACCATGGCCGGCACTTTCGGCGGCAAGCGCGGCATCGGCCCGCTGGGTGGCGAGAGCACCCCGGACACCCGGCCGCCGCTGGCCAAGCTCTGCCCGCCGCCGACCGCCACCGCCGAGCCGGACTACCCGGACGGCGGCCCCGCGCCGGCCGGCCCCCGTACCGTCGACAGCCGCGTCGGCATCTCCTACCGGGCGTACGGCGAGCCGTGGGAGGTGTGGCGGGACAACTGGTCCGGCGGCACGCTGAAGGTGCACTACCTGACCGGCCAGTTCTTCGTGACCGAGATGTACCCGGGCGGCACGTACCTCGCCTCGGTCCTGTCCGGTTCGGTGCCGGCCACGGTCAACGACGGGATGATCCTCGACCTCAAGTGCACCGGCCGGCAGGTCGCCGCGGACGTGCGTACGCAGTACTACCCGCAGCCCAACACGATCGACATGATCAAGGACGAGCAGACCGTACTGGGCGGCCGGCCGGCCTGGGTGACGATCTTCCGCCTGCACTTCAAGGAGTCCGGTCTCAAGGCCACCGACGAACTGGTCGGCGTGGTACTCGTGGATGTCGGCAAGCCCGAAGCGGCGGTGCTCTACGTCTCGGTTCCGGGCACCCATCGACAGTACGACTGGGTGGTCCAGGACGTGATCAACTCGATCCGGCCGGTCTGAGCCACGCAGGGTTCCCGCGAGGGTCACGGCCTGCGGCGTTGGGCCGGTTCGACCAGCTATGGTCGACGCGTGCCTGGTCGACGCAGCGTTCGCATCCCTGCCACGAAGTATCCGATCGAGCGGTTCACGCTTCCCAACGGGTTGCGCGTGGTGCTGGCTCCCGACCGCAGCGCCCCGGTGGTGGGCGTCTCCGTCGTGTACGACGTGGGCATCCGCTCCGAGCCGGAGGGCCGCACCGGCTTCGCCCACCTGTTCGAGCACCTGATGTTCCAGGGGTCGGAGAGCCTGGAAAAGCTGGAACATTTCCGGTACGTGCAGGGAGCCGGCGGCACGTTCAACGGGTCGACCCACTTCGACTACACCGAATACTTCGAGACGCTGCCGTCGAGCGGGCTCGAGCTGGCCCTGTTCCTGGAAGCCGACCGGATGCGCAGTCCGCGGCTGACCCAGGAGACGCTGCGCAACCAGGTGGACGTGGTCTCCGAGGAGATCCGGGTCAACGTGCTCAACCGGCCGTACGGCGGGTTCCCGTGGCTGAAGATGCCGCCGGTCATGTTCGACACGTACCCGAACGCGCACGACGGCTACGGATCCTTCGAGGACCTGCAGGCCGCGACCGTGGCCGAGGCCGCTGACTTCTTCGAGAAGTACTACGCGGCCGGCAACGCGGTGCTGTGCGTGGGCGGCGATCTCGTCGTCGAGGACACGGTGGCGATGATCGAGCGGCACTTCAGCGATGTACCGGCCCGGTCGGCGCCGGTACGGCCGAGCTTCGCCGAGCCGGACCTGACCGCGGAGCGGCGCGCGTCGTACACCGATCCGCACGCCCCGCTGCCCGCGGTCGCCGCGGCCTGGCGGGTGCCGGACCCGGTCGAGGACTTCACCGGGTACCTGCCGTACGTGGTGCTGGCCGAGGTGCTGACCGACGGGGACGCGTCCCGGCTGGTCGAGCGGCTGGTACTGCGGGACCGCTCGGTGACCAGCGTCGGTGGGTACGCCGGCTTCATGGGCGAGCCGTTCGCGGTGCGCGACCCCACCGCGCTGGTGCTGCAACTGCACCTGCCGCCGGGCGGGGACGTGGAGAAGGTGCTGCGTACGGTCGACGAGGAGCTCGACCGGCTGGCCACGGACGGGCTGGACGCGGACGAGCTCGCCCGGGTACAGGCCCGGATGGCCACCCACATGCTGCGCGACGTGGACGCGGTCATCGGCCGGACGCTGCAGATGGCCGTACTGGAGCAGCAGCGCGGCGACGCGAACCTGCTGGGTGAGCTGCCGAGGCTGGTCGGTGAGGTCACGGTCGAGCAGCTCCGGGCCGCCGCCGCGACGATCCGCCCGCAGCGCCGGGCGACCCTCGAGGTCATCGCGGGTGCCGGCGCGTGAGCGCGAGGAGCCGGGCGGGTGCGAGGAATGACGATGCGAGCGAAGGGTTGGCGTGGTGAGCGTTCGTGAGGTGCCGGCGCTGGGACAGCCGCGCAAGCTGAAGCTGCCCAAGACGGGCGAGCGCACCCTGTCCAACGGACTCTCGGTGATCGCGGTCCGCCGCCCGTCCGTACCGCTGCTGGAGGTGCGGCTGCGGCTTCCGTTCGCGAAGGCGCACCTTGCCCGCAGTTCGGTGTTGAGCCGCACGCTGTTCTCCGGTACCGAGACGATGTCCACTGTGGACCTCGCCGCGGAGCTGCAGAAGATCGGCGGCGGGCTGTCCGCGGGTACCGACCCGGACCGGTTGATGATTTCCGGCAACAGCCTGGCGCCCGGGATGGCGCGACTGTTCGAGCTGCTCACCGAGGTGCTGACCGGCGCCACCTATCCGGCCGGCGAGGTCAGCACCGAGCGGGACCGGCTGGCCGACGCCATCCGGGTCGCCAACACCCAGCCGTCGCACCTGGCCCGTACCGCCCTGCACCGCCGCGTCTACGGCCGGCACCCGTACGCGGTACAGACGCCGGAGCCGGACCAGGTGCTCGCGGTGTCCGCGGCCCAGTTGCGCGCTATGCACGCCGAGCGGCTGCACCCGGCCGGCGCGACGCTCGTGCTGGTCGGCGACGTACCGGTGGAGAAGGCCCTCGACACCGCGGAACAGGCGCTGTCGGCCTGGAACGGTGGCGGCAAGTCGGCGGAGCTTCCGCCGGTACCGGAGTTCGAGCCGGGGCCGATCACGCTCGCGGACCGGCCGGGTTCGGTGCAGTCCGCGCTGCGGATGGCGTTCCGTACCGTCGGTCGTACCGATCCGGACAACGCCGCGGTACAGCTGGCCAACCTGATCCTCGGCGGCTACTTCTCGTCGCGGCTGGTCGAGAACATCCGCGAGGACAAGGGCTACACCTACTCGCCGCACTCGGGAGTGGAGCATTCCGCGGCCGGTTCGGCGGTGGTGATCTCGGCGGACGTGGCCACCGACGTGACCACGCCGGCGCTGCTGGAGATGTGGTACGAGTTGGGTCGCCTGGCGAGCCTGCCGCCGAGCGCGGAGGAGCTCGAACAGGCCCGCCAGTACGCGCTGGGCACCCTGCAGTTGGGGGTCGCCACCCAGGCCGGGCTCGCGTCGCTCGCCGCCGTGCTGGCCGGTCACGGGCTGCGCCTGGAGTGGCTGGCCGAGCATGTCGCCCGGCTCGCCGCCGCCACCCGCGACGACGTCGCCGCGGCGGCCCAGCGGTACTTCGCGCCGTCCCGGGCCGTGACGGTGATCCTCGGCGACGCGGACGCCGTCGAACCGCGACTCGGCGTTCTCGATGAGGTGACCCGCGCCTGAGCCCGGTCCGTCCGGGCGGACCGGCCGACCCCGCGACAGGCCGGAGAATCCATAACCGGTCATCGCGTACTGGCCGGTTAGACGCGCCGGATCGGTGCGGCAGAATGCGCGCATGCACTGGGTGGAACTCGACGGACACGTCCTGCCGGGGCGGGTCGGTGGCGATCCGGCGCTGGACTTCTGCAACACCTGGGCCGGCTGGGACGCCCCGCCGGCTCCGGAGCGGGAATGGCTCAGGGACTACGCCGCGCTGGCGACCTGGTCGACCTTCGCCGAACTGATCCCCGCGGCCGCGGCCGACCGGCTCCGCGCGGCGGCACTGGACGAGCCGGACCGGGCCGACCGCTGCCTGGACGAGGTGCGAGCGCTGCGCGACGACCTGTACCGGGTACTCCTCGATCCGGCCGACACCGATGCGTTCGCCCAGGTCGCCGCGGTGGCCCAACGGGCGGCGGCGGCCGCGCGACTGGAGCTGGCCGAGCACGGCGCCCGGTGGTACCTGCCGGACGAGGTGGGCCTGGACCTCCCGCTGCTCGCCGTCGCGCGGGCGGCCGCGGATCTGCTCAGTCGCGGCGACCAGCGGCGGGTACGGCGCTGCCCGGGCGACGAGTGCGGCTGGCTGTTCCTCGACACCCGGGGCCGGCGCCGCTGGTGCAGCATGGCGACCTGCGGCAATCGCGCGAAGGTACGCGCCTACCAGCTACGGCACAGTGAACCCGCACACTGAACTCACCTACTCCGCGCGGCTAGTGTTGTCCGGTGAATCCACCGACTGCCGATCTACCAGCGCTGTCCCGGTACTCACTCGACCGGGCCGCCCACCGGCGCTCGGACGCCGACTGGATCGCCGCGGCCTGGGAACGCAGTCGGGTGCTGGTCATCGCCGAGGGCCGGGCCCTGGTACGCGACGAGCCGCCCGCGCTCGTGTACGTCGACCCGTCTGACGCCCCGCCCGGCCAGCGGCTCTTCCTCGGCGTGGACGACGCCGGTACCAGCTATTTCGCCGTGGTAGGCGCGCTGCCGACGATCCCCGGTACCCGTTCGGCCGGGCTGCGCGGCATCGGCCACCTGCTCGGCGATCTCGACTCGGGCGTGTTCACCACCGCGGTGGCGCTGGCCAACTGGCACGCGAGCCACCGGTACAGCCCGATCACCGGGGTGGAGACGACGCCGATCGACGCCGGCTGGGCGCGGGTACCGGCCGACGGTGGTCCGACCCTGTGGCCGCGTACCGATCCGGCCGTGATCATGCTGGTACACGACGGGAAGTCCGGGCCGGCGGGGCGCTGCCTGTTGGCCCGCAAGCCGGAGTGGCCGCCGGACCGGTACTCCTGCCTCGCCGGGTACGTCGAGCCGGGCGAGTCCGCCGAAGCGGCGGTGATCCGGGAGGTGGCCGAGGAGGTCGGGGTCACGGCGCGGGACCTGCGGTACATCGCGAGCCAGCCCTGGCCGTTCCCGGCCTCGATGATGCTCGGCTTCACCGCGACAGCCGATCCGGACCAGCCGATCGTGGTCGACCACACCGAGCTGGCCGAAGCGGGTTGGTACACCCGGGCCCGCCTCAACGGCGACGAGCCGGTACCGCCGCCGCTGTTGCCGCCGCTCAGTTCGGTCGCGTACCACCTGATCATGGGCTGGTTGAACGCGAACTGACCCGCTGTCGGCGCAACGGGCACTACGCAACGGCTACCAAACCCGCGACATCGGCGTCGGCGACGATCCGTTGCTGGGCTCGGCACGTACCGCCATCGCGGCCAGGACGCTGCCCGAACGCCCTGCCGAACAGCGCGGACTTCTACCTCGACGACGCCACGCTGAAATACGCGGTGTCCTGGCTCGCCTGCCGGTACATCGACAAGGAGTACGGCGCGGCCAAGCTGATCGCCCTGTACGAGCGGTCCGGTCAGGTGACGAGCGCGGTCGACAACCAGCGCAACCATGCCGCGCTGCGGGCGGTACTAGGAGTGAGCCGGCAACAGTTCGTGCATGACTGGCTGCAGTATGTACGTGCGACGGCGGCCTGAGAAACAGCTCACGGGTGGCTCCCGTGACCGGTTCAGCGGGTGGAGAGCACCGACAGGTGGTCGCGTACCTGCGCGATCGTCGGGTTCGTCAATGCCGAACCGTCCGGGAACCGCACGGTCGGTACCGTCTGGTTGCCGCCGTTGATTTCCATCACGTACTCCGCGGCTTCGGGGTCGTCCTCGATGTCCACCACCGTGTACGCGATGTCCTCCCGTTCGAACTGCGACTTCAGCCGGCGGCAGTAGCCGCACCAAGGAGTCGAGTACATGATGATGGGGGTCATCGGTGTCCCTTCCGCGTTACCTGATTGGCAGGTTACTTGTCGGCAACGTCATACCTCGACATGAGAATGCCCACTTGTGGTGGCTGACTCACATTCTTCCGGCCCGACCCGGCGGGAGCTGGTAGGCCGGATCCTCGACGGGCTTGACGACGAGCAGCGGGCGGCGGTGACCGCGCCGGCCGGACCGGTGTGCATCCTCGCCGGCGCGGGCACCGGCAAAACCCGGGCGATCACGCATCGCATCGCGTACCGCGCGGTGTCCGGGGAGGTACGCCCGCAGCATGTGCTCGCGGTCACCTTCACCACCCGGGCCGCCGGTGAGATGCGCGACCGGCTGATCCGGCTCGGCGCGCGCGGTGTGCAGGCCCGTACCTTCCACGCGGCCGCCCTGCGGCAACTGCGCTACTTCGCGCCCCGGCTGCTCGGCGGTCGGGAGATGCCGGAGGTGCTGGAGAGCAAGGCACGCCTGGTCGGGCTGGCCGCGGCCCGGGTTCGGGTGCCGACCGACCGGACCACCGCCCGGGACCTGGCGAGCGAGATCGAGTGGGCCAAGTCGTGCCTGCTCGAGCCGGCCGAGTATCCGGTCGCCGCGGCCAAGGCCGGTCGGGAGCCGCCGCTGGCCGCCGAACAGGTGGTCGCCGTGTACACCGCGTACGAGCAGGCCAAGCGCACGGCCGGGGTGATCGACTTCGAGGATCTGCTGCGCGCGGCGATCTGGGCGGTCGAGGACCATCCGGATGTCGGCGAACAGGTGCGTGCGCAGTACCGGCATCTCGTCGTCGACGAGTACCAGGACGTGAACCCGGTACAGCAGCGGCTCCTCGACGCGTGGCTGGGGGACCGGGACGACGTGACCGTGGTCGGCGACGCGAGCCAGACGATCTACTCGTTCACCGGCGCGTCCCCGGACCATCTGGTCGACTTCTCCCGGCGGTACCAGGGCGCCACCGTGATCCGGCTGGTCCGGGACTACCGCTCCACTCCGCAGGTGGTGGGGCTGGCCAATACGGTGATCCGGGCGGCTCGCGGGTCCACCGCCCGGCTGCGGCTGGAGTTGCGTGGCCAACGGCCACCCGGTCCGGAGCCGGATCTCCGTTCGTTCGCGGACGAGCCCGCCGAGGCGGCCGCGGTGGCGGCGCGCTGCGCCGAACTGATCGCGGGCGGGTTGCCGGCGAGCGAGATCGCGGTGCTGTTCCGCGCCAACGCGCAGTCCGAGGCGTACGAGGAGGCGCTGGCCGAGGCCGGCGTGTCGTACCTGGTGCGCGGTGGGGTCCGGTTCTTCGAGCGGCCGGAGGTACGGCAGGCGATGGCCGCCATCCGGTCCGCCGGCAATACCGCCGATCCGGCGCAGCCGCTGACCGAGGCCGTGGTCGAGGCGCTGCGCGCGGTCGACTGGCAGCCGGACAGCCCGCCGGCCGGCGGTGCCGCGCGGGAGCGCTGGGAGGCGCTGGCCGCGCTGGTACGACTGGCCGAGGAGTATCTGTCCACAGTGGCCGCCCCGGTCCCGGATGCCGCACCCGTCCCGGAGTCGGTCGAGCCTCAGCCGGTCGAGGCCGGCAGCGCCGCGTCGGACGCCTCCCAACCCGCGGGCTCGCGGCTGGCCGGATTCCACGAGGACCTGCTCCGGCGCGCGGCGATCCAGCACGTACCGGCGGTCGACGGCGTGACTCTCGCGTCTCTGCACGCGGCCAAGGGGCTGGAGTGGGACGCGGTCTTCCTGGTCGGCCTGGTCGAGGGCACCCTGCCGGTGACGTTCGCGCGTACCCCCGAGCAGGTCGAGGAGGAGCGGCGGCTGCTCTACGTCGGGGTGACCCGGGCCCGCGAGTGGTTGTGGTTGTCCTGGGCCGCGGCGCGGTCACCCGGCGGTCGGCAGCGGCGACCGTGCCGGTTCCTGCCGAACGGGCCCGCTACGGCCGGAGCCGCGGCGCCCGGTGTCCGGCGCGCGGACGGCAGCCGCCGCAAGGTCGTGGTGGCGTCCTGCCGGGTCTGCGGTACGACGCTGACCGACGGCGCCGAGCGGAAACTCGGCCGCTGCGCGACCTGCCCGTCCGACCTGGACGAGGCGTTGTACCAGCAGCTGCGGGAGTGGCGTACCAAGGTGGCCGGCGAGCAGAAGGTGCCCGCGTATGTGGTCTTCACCGACGCCACTCTGATGGCGCTGGCCGAGCGCAAACCGACGAGTACCGACGCGCTGGTCGCCATTCCCGGTATCGGACCGCGCAAGCTCGGGCTGTACGGCGAGGCGGTACTGGCCATGATCGACCGCGCGGAGCCGCCGGGCTGACCAGCCCGACATCATCCATTCAGCCAACTTTGCGACAGGTTCGTAAAACCAATTGCCCCCCGCCGCCTCGGCGGCATAGCCTGCGTTAGCCAGCGCGGAACGCCGGATCAATTGGTGTGCCGCTCGATGATCGGATCGACGTGATGAGAGCAGACAGGAGGTGACGACAGTGGCAACGATCTTCAAGACCGCGCGACCGTCGGCGCTGCTGTCTGCCTGCGTCGCTCCGGATGCGCCGTATGCCGCTCACTCTCGCGTCACCAGCGCTAGCGGTGTGGCACCGGCTGGAGCACGAGTTCAGGTGATGACTACGGCAGGCCTGTCGCGGGCCAAGGGGAGCAGTGTGCCCGCAACGGCAGCACTCCCGATCTCCGTCCAGAACCAGATCAAGTCGGTCAATGTCACCGTTCTCGGTGGCGTTGGCGGTGGGGTCCCACCTCGAGGAAAACCGGTCTGATCCTTTGACCACCGGCTCACCTCGAGGCCGCGGAACCCGCCAACCGGGATCCGCGGCCTTTTTGTATGGCCGAGTTGACCATTCGGCACATAGCAGTCCACAAGACGAGCAGGAAAGCGAGGTGACCGGGAGATGAGCCTGGCGGGGGCCCTGGCGGACAGGGCCGTCGAGGTGGAGGCGAATTTGCCGTGCCGTCGGAACGATCCAGACCTGTGGTTCTCCGACGCGCCGGCCGAGCTCGAGATCGCGAAGTCCATGTGCGGCGATTGCCCGCTCCGGTTGGAGTGCCTGTCCGGCGCTCTGGAGCGGCAGGAACCGTGGGGTGTCTGGGGCGGCGAGATCTTCGAGCGCGGTGCGATCGTTCCTCGCAAGCGTCCGCGCGGTCGTCCGCGCAAGGAGGACGCAGTGCGTGACGCGGTCGGCCGGGTCGAGGCAGCCGCACGCGCCGAGGCGATCCTCAGAGCGCACGAGCAAGAGGACGCAGCCTGATGCGTAGCACCATTCGTACCTTCCGCCCGCCGGTATCACGACCGGCCGTATCCACGAAGAAGACCGGGATGACTACTCACGCTGCCAACAGGAGCAACACGATGAATCTTCTCAACGAAGCTCTAGCCCGTGCACGAATGCGTCGCGCGCCTACGTGGCGCGCATTGCCCTACCGACCGGCTCGACAGGTCGCTGCCAAGGCCCGTCGCCGCGGCTAGTACCTGACCGAGCCACCTTCAGCCGGCCCCATGGTCATCCGACCGTGGGGCCGGCTCGTTCTGTACGTCGTGGCCGGGGCGACCAGTTCCCGTCCTCCGATCGGGTGGTCTTCCCGGACATATCGGAACTAACGGTCCGACACCCGGAGCCGGCGCCGGAATCCGGTACAGGGGACTTGACGGGAGGAGTTACGTTCGTATTAACAAGGGTTGTCTGTTCAGGTAACAAACCTGTCAGAAAGCTGAAACCAGATGCCCATGGACTCGGCGTAGCGTCAAGTCCGGCCAGCGCCGCGCAAGGGTAAGGGGCTGTCGTGAAGACTCAGACCAGGGACCAGGACGCGGAACCCCACAGCGGAGTGGTGTCCTGCCGCCGGTGCTTACGTACCACCGAATCCACCCTCACCTGGACCCGCGAGGTGGGCCCGCGCGGAGACGCGTGGATCTGCGACAGCTGCACCCGGGAGAACATCCGGGCGATCGAGGCGGAGCTGGACGACGTCTGGTGGGAGTGACGCTCCCACCGGTTGTACGGCTGGGCGGATCAGTGGGTCAACCGGTCGGCGCGAAGCCGGGCACCCAGCGCTCGAGCACCTTCCGGTACGGCGCGTTCGCCTCCAACTGACACAGCACCCCGATCGACCCGAGGGTCACGCGGTGGATCAGCAGGTACGACGGCGGCAGGTTGAGGTGTCGACCCAACTGGTACGCCGGGCTCCGCGGGTTGCTCAGCCGGGTCGCCTCGCCCCGCAACCAGGCTCGACTGAACCGGAACTCGTCCACACTGATCGGTTCCAGCATCGGCAGCAGGAAGTCCAGCACCTGCTGCGCGTCGACCTCGACCTCGGGCCGTACGAAGCCTTCGTCCCGTAGCCCGTCGAGCACCTTCTCCGCCTCGCCGTCGAGCGCGAGGCTGGTCAGCCGCCCGATCGGTTCGGGCAGGCCCTTCGGCAACCGGGCCACCGCACCGAAGTCGATCACCCCGAGCCGCCCGTCATCGAGCAGCCGGAAGTTTCCCGGATGCGGGTCGGCGTGCAGCAGCTTGACCCGGGCCGGCGCGGAGAAGTGCAGCGTCGCCATCAACAGGCCGGCGCGATCGCGCTGGTCGGTGCTGCCCTCGGCGATCACCTTCGACAGCGGGGTGCCGTCGATCCACTCGGTCACCAGTACCTTCGGCGACGCCGCGACCACCTGCGGCACGAAGATGTCGTCGTCGTCCGCGTACGCCTTGGCGAACGCGCGCTGGCTGCGCGCCTCGAGCTGGTAGTCCAGCTCCTCGCTGATCCGTTCACGCAACTCCGCGACCAGCGGTTTCACGTCCAGGCCCGGTTGCAGCACGCGGAACAGGGAGGCCAGCCGGCCCAACTGGTTGAGATCGGCGAGCAGTGCCGCGCCGGCGCCCGGGTACTGCACCTTGACCGCGACCGGCCGCCCGTCGCGCCACACCGCCCGATGTACCTGCCCGATGCTCGCCGCCGCGGCGGGCCGATCGTCGAACTCGGCGAACTTGCGCCGCCACCGCACCCCGAGCTCAGCCTCCAGCACCTTGTGTACGGTCGCGACCGGCAGCGGGGGAGCGGCCTCCTGCAGCTTGGTCAGCGCCGCCCGGTACGGCCCGGCGAGGTTCTCCGGCATGGCCGCTTCGAAGATCGACAGCGCCTGGCCCAGCTTCATCGCGCCGCCCTTGAGCTGGCCGAGCACGCTGAACAACTGCTCGGCCGTACGCTGCTGGATCTCCGCCGTGATGACCTCGCCGGACAGGCCGGTCACCCGCTTGCCGAGCCCGAGGGCGGCCCGCCCGGCGAAGCCGAGCGGCAGGCTGGCGAGTTTCGCCGTACGGAACACAGCACGGCGCGGGATGTCGGTCACCTCTGCATTGTCCCTTGCCGCCGCACGCAAACTCTGTCGGTTATCCCCGAGGGGTTCTGGTCACGCTCAGCGCGCTCCGGCTCAGCTCGCCCAGCTCGTCCGGCTCGCGCCTCCGGCTCAGCGCGCCGGTGTCAGCGTCCCGATCGCCGGCGAGGGGTCAGGCAGCCGCACCGGGGATGCGCCGGCCAGCTCCGTCGCCGCGGTACGCAGTCCGGGCCGAGCTCGACGGTACCGCCGAGCGTGACCGGTTCCGCGCCGTCGAGCTGGGCCAGCGCCTCCCGTACGACCAGGCCGACCGCGCTGGCGGACACCGCGGTCTCCACCGGCTCCGGTACCTCCGGACCGGTCGCCAACTGGGCCACCAGCGCTGGCCAGGACGGGTCGCGCTCCTGCCGGTACAACTGGACGCAGTGTAGGCACGGGCTCTGGCCGGGGCGTACCAGCGGGCCGATCACCACCGTGCCGTCCCGTACCGACACGGCCAGGTGAGGAGCGTGTCGCAACGCGTAGGCCAGCGCGTCGAGCGTGGCCGGCCGCGGCTGCCCGACGATCACGACAAGATCGGCTTCTCCGTCCGGTACCGCCAGGACATCCGCATGTGGTGCGGTGCGCAGGATCGCGTCGGCGATCGCCCGCCGGCGTGGCCGCCGCAGATCGGCCGGCAGGACGCCCCCGACGGTCGGCTCGCCGGCCCGGACGGTGCCGGTGACGGCAGGCTCGATCCGGCCGACACCGGCCGCCGCGAGACTGGTGGCGATGGGGCCGACCAACCGCCCGCCGCCGGTGATCCGCACCCGTGCGGTGAGCCGTCCGCGCAGGAGCTGTGCGGGAGTCTGGTCGCCCGGCCGGGTGCGCAGCGCGAGCGCGAGCGCCTCCGGGAGGAGCCGTTGGCGTTGCGACAGGGTCAGGCCGGCCGGCAGCAGGGCCTCGGCGGAGATGACCAGTCCGGCCCGGCGCAGCGACTCGAGCAGGCAGGTGGTGTCCTCGACCCGGATGCCGAGTGCGCCGGCGTCGCGGTACACCGCCGCTTCGCTGCGGCTGCCGTCGAGCAGGTCGAGCAGGCGGATCACCGATGGATGGCCGAACTCGATGGTGAGGCCGCGGTCGGGATCCAGGCCGAACTGGACGGTACGGCTGTCCCGCCAGAACCGGCGTACGGCCGGCAGCAGCATAGGGCGCGTCATGCGCCGGACCCTGGCACGGAACGGGGCTGCCACGGCAACCGTCTGTCCACAGGGATCAGCGGTTATCAACAGGTTGTCCCCAGGGACACACCGCACGATCCACAGGAACCGCATCCGATTGTCGGCTTCCGGACACCTCGCTCGGGGCGCGAGGCGTTCGGGCGCGAGGCGTTCGGGCGCGACGGCGTTCGGGCGCGACGGCGTTCGGGCGCGAGGCGTTCGGGCGCGACGGCGTCCGGGCGCGACGGAGTTCGGGCGCGACGGAGTTCGGGCGCGACGGCGTCCGGGCGCGACGGAGTTCGGGTGCGAGGCGTTCGGGGCGGGCGGTGCGCCGTGGGACTGCCCGTGCGACTGGCGCGCCGGCCATACGGCCGGCGCGCCAGCTACCGTCCGGTTGTGCCGGTCGGGTCAGATCAACGGGACTCTCCAGCCATGCCCGGCGTGCCAGGTCGGCACCGGGCTCTCGTACCTGCGCGCGGAGTCGGGTCCGGTCTGCCACCGGCGTACCGGCGGGTCGGACCGGATCAGACGCGGTGTGCGCAGATCGATCGGCCGCTTCGGGTCAGGCCTTGCCCAGGATCCGGTTCATCGTGGTGCCGCATACCGGGCACTTGCCCTTGGCCATCCGGCGGCCGGACTCCGATACCGCGACCTCTCCCTCGAAGTCCCGCTTTTCCTTGCACTTCACGCAGTAGCCGTTGTAAGTCTCGGCCACAGTGCCCCTCCTCGTTGCAGTTGCGACCGCCAGTCGCGGCCGTCGACCCCCGGGCGGACAGTACCCACCGTCAGCACGTTTGGCCCTGCTGCCACGTCGATGCTGTGAGAAAAGCGACGCCACACGCTCGATTCCCGCCCGTTTTGTTACTCGGTGTGAGGTTCCGAGTGTGGCGCGTCGAGGTGCCGTCGAGCCGTGGGCCAGGTCGGAGCCTGGGTCGATACGGCGATGGGAATGGCGCGGAGTGCTCACGGGCTATCCCTCAGTGAAGCCCCCGGACTCGGCATGGGCACCGGCGCCTTCCCCTTGCGCCGGAACCTCCGCACTACTCCGGGGGCTTCCTAGTCGACGACGCTAAACCCGCCTGTGACCAGGGTCAACGCGACATGCCCACAGGCTGTGGACGGATCTGTGGATAACGTGGGGACGCACCGGCGCGCCGCTGTGGAGGGCTGGTGTACATGCTGTGTGCGGCCGCCGCTCCCGGTCCGTTCACGCCCCGCTCACCTGGGATTTCGTCCTCCACCGGCTGTGGAACGGAGATTCTTGGCAAGATCTTTGCCTTGCAGGTGCGTCACCGATACCGGTAACCGGGCGCGTACGGCTAGCGTGCGGTCGTGGCCCGAGAAGCCGGGCGCCAGCCGGCGGTGGAGGTACGACGCAGTGTGCGCCGTCGCCGGACCGTGTCGGCGTACCGGGACGGGGACCGCGTTGTGGTGCTGATCCCCGCCCGGTTCAGTCGGGCCGAGGAGCGCGAGTGGGTCCGGCGCATGATCGACCGGCTGGAGCGGCGGGAACAGCGCACGCCGCGCAGCGACGAGGCGCTGCTGGCCCGGGCCCGCCGGCTGGCCCGGCGGTACCTCGACGATCACCCGGCCGCGGCAGAGCCGGCGAGCGTCCGCTGGGTCACCAACCAGTCCGGCCGGTGGGGATCGTGTACGCCGGCGGACCGGACGGTACGGCTGTCCTCCCGGCTGCGGGTCATGCCCGAATGGGTCGTGGACTACGTGCTGCTGCACGAACTGGCGCATCTCGTCGTACCCGGGCACGGTGCCGACTTCTGGGAGTTGCTCAGCCGGTACCCCCGTACCGAGCGGGCGCGCGGCTATCTGGAGGGGGTCTCCGCGGCGGCCGGGCTCGGCCTGTCCGAGGATGACGTGTGATGACCCGACGCTGCGTGGTGGTGCTGCTGGGGCCGGTCGGCTGGGCACCACCGGGAATCGAGCCGGCCCGGTGGCGCCGGGTACTCGCCGAGGATGTCGTCGACCTGCTCAGCACACTGGCCGAAGTGGACACCGCGGTGGCGGCCGGCGATCCGGACACCGCCGCGCTGGCGGAGGAGATCCGCTGGCCACAGATGCGGGTGCTGTCCGCCGGCCGGCCGGTCGCCGTCCTGCGACAGGCAGCCGCGCTGGGGTACGAGCAGGCGGCGGTGGTGGCTCCGGACGTACCCGATCTGCCGGCCATGCTGCTCGGCAAGCTGCTGCGGCCGCTCACCAGCCGGAGCACGGCGGCGGCCCCGGTGTCACCGGCCGGTCCGGGACTGATCGGGCTCGCCAGCCGGCTGCCGGTACCGGCCTGGCTGGTCGACGCTGATCCGGACCTCGACCGCACCTCGATGGCGGAGCTGCAGGCCGCGGTACAGCGGGCGCGTGGAGCCGTCCTCACCGCGGGCCGGACGCAGCCGTCAGGCGACCCGGCGGTGGCGATGCCGGGATCCGACCGCGCGGTCGAGCCTGATTCCAGGGACGAGCCTGGACAGACGGCGAGGATCGCGGTCGCGGACTGTCCGGGCTGGCACCGGCTACGCGGCCCGGCCGACCTGGAGCGGCTCGATCCGCAGCTCGAGGGCTGGGACGCGACCCGAGCGCTGCTGGCCGGGCGCTAGACGCCGCTGGCCGCGCGCTGGGAGCCGCTGACGGGGCAGGTCCAGGTCAGCGGGGCGGCTCGTCGCGGCGCGGCCCGTCGGTGCCGGGCTTGTCGTCCCCTTCGTCCGGCGCGGTGTCGTCGGGCGTCTTGTCGTTCGGCGTCTTGTCGTCAGGGGGGCTGTCGCCCGGCGCCGTGTCGTTGGGCGGAGTGTCGCCAGGTGCCCTGTCGTCGGGAGCCGGGTCGCCAGGAGTCGGGTCGCCAGGAGTCGGGTCGCCGGGCTTCTTGTCCGCGCTCTCGCGGGCGTCGCTGAGCTGCTTGGCGCTCGGCTCCTCGATGGCCGGCGCGTCGCCGAAGCCCATGTCGCTGATGTCGAAGCTGCCAACCTCGGCGAACGCGGTCGGGTCGGCGAAATCGTCCCCGGTGGGCAACAGGTCGGGATGTGCCCAGATCGCGTCCCGCCCCTCCATGCCACGGCTCGCGAGCAGGGCGTCCCAGACGGCGGACGCCTCGCGTAGCCGCCGCGGGCGCAACTCCAGCCCGACCAGTGCCGCGAACGTCTGCTCGGCCGGCCCGCCCTCGGCCCGCCGGCGCCGGAACGCCTCGCCCAGCCGGTTCAGGTTCGGCAGCCGGTCGGCGACGGCGCGATCCACCACCTGGGTCACCCAGCCCTCGATCAGGGCCAGCGCGGTTTCCAGGCGGGACAGGGCGGCCCGCTGCGCGGGGGAGTCCTCCGGGGCGAACACGCCCTCGAAGTTCAGCTCCTGCATGGTCTCCGGGCGCATCGGGTCGACCCGACCCAGCGCCTCCTCGATCGCTTCGCGGTTGACCCGCATGCCCTTCGCGTACGCCTCGACCGCGGTGCGTACATGGCCCTGCAGCCACGGGACATGCGCGAACAGGCGCTGATGCGCCGCCTCGCGGAGCGCCACGTACAACCGGACCTCGTCGGCCGGAAGCTCCAGGCCCGTCCCGTACGCGGTGATGTTGGCCGGAATCAGGCCGGCGGTGCCGGAACCGGCGAGCGGCAGGCCGATCTCGGTGCTGGCCAGTACCTCACCGGCCAGGGACGCCAGCGCGGCGCCGAGCTGGGCACCGAACATCGCGCCACCGAGCGACTGCACCATGGCGGTCATCGGACCCAGTTGGCTGCGGGCCTCCTCCGGCATGATCTCGCTCATCGCGGAGACCATCCGGGCGGCCACCGGGTCGCACAACGTGCGCCACACGTCCAGGGTCGCGCCGATCCACTGGCGCCTGGTCCACGCGACGGTCGACTGGATGCCGGACGGGAACGTGGACTCCG
The DNA here is from genome assembly GCA_963742715.1 of uncultured Actinomycetota bacterium. Lineage (GTDB taxonomy): Bacteria > Actinomycetota > Actinomycetes > Mycobacteriales > Micromonosporaceae > CAVUMR01. The sequence continues at coordinate 118,836 of CAVUMR010000002.1, forward strand.
ACTCCAGCCACAGGTCCGCCAGCCGCAGCGCCTCGTCCACGGCGGTCCGGTCCGCGGGGGTCACCGGCGGATCGTCCGCGGCGACCTGCCCCTCCGCGGCCTGGCGGGCCAGCTCCCAGTTCACCGGCCCGGATTCGGTACTGGTGAACATCTGCTGGATCTGGGCGAAGAACTTCGCGAGCTGCTGCGGATCGTTGGGATCTGGAATCCCGCCGGGCATCGCGAAGCCGAACGGTACGTCAGTCATGACGAGTTCACCGGATCGTTCACTCCTCAACGGTACGCGACGGTCCGAGCGGTGTCCGGGTCCCCGGTTTCCGCTCGGCGCGAACACTCGGTGATCATCTTTCCCGGTCGTACGAGCCTGTGGTGGGCGGGAATGGTGACTGTGAGCAGCGGCGATCCGTACCGGCCGGCACCGGCAGGCGTCGGTGCGGACCGACCATCGAGCGCGGCTACGCTCGCACCCATGAGACGACGCGGGTGGACGGTCCTCGTCGGCGCCGTGGTCGTGGCCCTCCTGACGTACGGCGCGCTGTCACTGCGGGTGCCGTACGTCGCGCTCGGCCCCGGCCCGACCGTCGACACGCTCGGTACCGCGCCTGAGTCGTCCGACCACCATGCGGTCATCGCGATCACCAAGGGTGAGTCCACGGATTCCAAGGGCCAGTTGCGGTTGGTGACCGTGTCCGTGTTGACCGATCTCGACCTCGGCTCGGCGATCTACTACTGGCTGTCGGACAGCTACGCGGTGCTGCCGCGGGAGCTGGTGTATCCGCCGGACAAGTCGCAGCAGGAGGTCGACGAGGAGCAGGAGCAGCAGTTCGCCGACTCGCAGTCCAGCGCCGAGACGGCGGCGCTGCGCGAACTGGGCTGCCCGGTCGAGGTACACGTCAAGGATCTGCCCGGCGACTCCCCGTCGGCCGGCAAGCTCCAGGTCGGCGACGTCATCATCAGCGTCGACGGCGAGCAGGTGACCTCCGGCGCGAACCTGGTGGAGCTGGCCCAGGCCAAGCCGGCCGGCACCACCCGCACGATCGGGTTCCGACGAGACGGCCGGATCGGCAGCACCGACGTGACCACCGGCAAGAACGACGCCGGTGACGCGATCATCGGGGTCGGCATCGAGCAGAAGCAGCCCTGCCGGTACGAGGTGAAGATCGACCTGGACAAGATCGGCGGGCCGTCCGCCGGCCTGATGTTCGCGCTCGGCATCATCGACAAGCTGTCCGCGGACGACCTCACCGGCGGGCTGACCATCGCGGGTACCGGCGAGATCACCGACGACGGCGAGGTCGGGCCGATCGGTGGAATTCCGGAGAAGCTGATCGCGGCGAAGCGGGACGGCGCGTCGGTGTTCCTGACCCCGGCGGACAACTGCGCGGAGGCGCTGCACAGCGGGCCGCCGAAGGGGCTGCGACTGGTCAAGGTGTCGACGCTGGACAACGCGCTCGACGCGCTGCGGGACCTGCGCGACCATCGCACCCCACCGTTGTGTACCGGCTGATCGGGGCCTGCCGGCGGGTGCGGCAGGGCTGAGCAGGGCGGCCCGGCGCAGGCACGTACTCTTAGACGCCTGGCGCCGGTCGGCGCGGGGCACCGGCGCCCCGGAGAACTGGGGGCCCGTCCGTGGTCATGCGTACACCTCTGCCACGAGTGAGCCGACGTGGACGCGTCGCGGTGGTCCTGATCATCGCCCTCCTCGTACTGCTCACCCTGACCAGTTGGCTGGTCTCGGCGTGGACCGACTGGCTGTGGTTCGACGAGGTCGGCTACACGTCGGTCTTCTCCCGGACCCTGCAGACCCGGTCGCTGTTGTTCGGCGCGTTCGGCCTGGGCATGGCGCTGTGGGTGGCCATAAACCTCTACCTGGCGTACCGGCTGCGCCCGGCGCTGCGGCCGAACTCACCCGAGCAGCTGAACCTCGACCGGTACCGAATGGTCGTCACGCCGCGGATCGGCCTGTACATCGGGCTGCTCGCGGCATTCTGCGGCCTGATCACCGGGCTGTCCGCGCAGGCGAAGTGGCCGCAGTGGATGCTGTTCCGCAACTCCGTACCGTTCGGCCAGACCGATCCACAGTTCCACTGGGACGCGAGCTTCTACGTGTTCGAGTACCCGTTCTGGCGGTACCTGGTCGGCGTCGGGTTCTGGGCGGTGTTCATCGGCCTGCTCGGCGCGATGTTCGCGCACTGGCTGTACGGCGGGCTGCGACTGCAGGGCCGCGGTGACCGCATCACCCGCTCGGCCCGGCTGCACCTGTCGATCCTCGTAGCGCTGTTCGTGCTGCTCAAGGCCGCGGCGTACTTCCTCGACCAGCGCGGCCTGGTGCTCGACCACAACGACGTGACCGGGTTGACCGGCGGCGGATACGCCGACATCAACGCGTTGCTGCCGGCCAAGGAGATCCTCACCTGGATCGCGGTGATCGTCGCGGCCGCCGTGGTGCTGTTCTCCAACGCGGTCATCCGTACCCTCGTCTGGCCCGGGGTCGCACTCGGCCTGCTGGTGGTGTCGGCGATCGTGATCGGCGGCGTCTATCCGGCGATCGTGACCACGTTCGAGGTCAAGCCGAACGTGGTGGGCAAGGAAGCCGACTACACGCAACGCACCATCCAGGCGACCCGGGCGGCGTACGGCCTGAACCTGGTAGAGCAGCAGCGGTACGACTCGCGCACCACGATCCCGACCGCGGAACTGCCGGCCGACCGGGGCACCGTGCCGGACATCCGGCTGCTCGACCCGAGCGTGCTGTCCGAGACGTACACCCAGTTGCAGCAGAGCCGCAGCTTCTACGACTTCGGCGAGAAACTCGACGTCGACCGGTACACGACGAACGGCGCCACCCAGGACTACGTGGTCGGGGTACGCGAGCTCAACTCCGCGAAGCTGCTCGGCAACCAGACCAACTGGCAGAACCGGCACACCGTGTTCACCCACGGGTACGGCTTCGTGGCGGCGCCGGCGAACCAGGTCGTCTGTGCCGGCCAGCCGTTCTTCGTCTCCGGGTTCCTCGGCCAGAACGACGACAACAACAGCGGCCCCAACGACAACGGCGGCAACCAGGCCGGCTGTCTCGCCGACACCGAGCAGATCCAGGTCAAGCAGCAGCGCATCTACTACGGCGAGCTCGTCGGCGACTTCTCCATCGTCGGCAAGGCGGACGCGAGCGCGAAGGACGCCGAGTTCGACCGGCCGGCCTCGTCGGAGAGCAACGCCGAGCAGATCAACTTCAGCTACGACGGCAAGGGCGGCGTGGCGATGAACTCGATCGGCCGGCGCCTGCTGTACGCGCTGTACTTCCGGGACAAGAACTTCCTGCTCTCGGACGTGTTCAACGACAACTCCAAGCTGATGTACATCCGTGATCCGCGGGCCCGGGTGGAGAAGGTGGCGCCGTTCCTGACCGCGGACGGCGACCCGTATCCGGCTGTCGTCAACGGCCGGGTGACCTGGATCCTCGACGCGTACACCACCTCGGAGACGTACCCGTACGCCCAGCGCATCGACCTGCAGGACGCGACCAGTGACTCGCTCACCGGCACCGGTACCGCCCAGCAGGCCCGGCGGGAGATCAACTACATCCGCAACTCGGTGAAGGCCACGGTCGACGCGTACGACGGGACCGTCACGTTGTACTCCGTCGACGACAAGGACCCGGTGATGCGGGCGTGGAACTCCGCGTTCGGCGGCATCATCAAGCCGCAGCGGGACCTGCCGACAGATCTGGCCGAGCACTTCCGGTACCCGGAGGACCTGTTCAAGATCCAGCGGGACATGCTGGTGAAGTTCCACGTCAGCAACCCGCGCGAGTTCCTGAACCAGCAGGACTTCTGGGAGATCCCGCGCGACCCCACCGACCCCGGTTCGGGCAAGAAGCAGCCGCCGTACTACGTGGTCGCGCAGTATCCGAACCAGGAGCAGCCGACGTTCCAGCTGACCGCCGCGGTGACCGCGCGCGGCCGGCAGAACCTCGCGGCGCTGCTGTCCGCGCACTACGACAACGAGGGCAAGCCGAGCATCAACGTGCTCGAGCTGCCGGGTGACACGCTCACCCAGGGGCCGGTGCAGGTACAGCCGAAGATGCAGAACGCGCCGAACGCGCGGCAGGACCTGACCCTGTTCGAGTCGCAGAACTCGCGCGTGGTGTACGGCAACCTGCTCACCCTTCCGGTCGGCGGTGGACTGCTCTATGTCGAACCGGTGTACATCCAGGGCCGGGACGAGAACGCGTACCCGCTGATGAAGAAGGTGCTCGCCGCGTACGGCGACTATGTGGCGTACGCCGACACGGTGCCGCAGGCGCTGCAGTCCCTGGTGGACCAGGCGGCCGGGCGACCACCATCGACCACGACGCCACCGAGCAGTACCCAGAATCCGCCGACCAGCAATGCCGGCTCGCCGGCGTTGACCGCGGCGGTAGCGAAGATCAACAAGGCGTTGAGCGATCTGCGGGCCGCCCAGCAGAAGGGCGATGTCGAGGCTTACGGCAAGGCGCTGACGGCGTTGCAGGCGGCGGTCACGCAGTACGAGGCGGCGCAGAAGGCGGCCGGCACGGCCTCGCCGTCTCCGGCACCGTCCGCCTCCGGATCGCCTCGGGGGAGTACGTCACCAACCCCGAGCAAACCCGCGGGTTAGCTAGGGTTCCTTGTGGTCCACCCGCCGTCGGCGGTGCTCAGCATGTGATCGGGTCGGGTTCGCGCAGCGGGCCCGAGCCGAGTGCGTTCAGTACCGCCTGCGCGACCGTGGGGTCGGTGACGAGTCCGATGTGGTCCGTGGACAGGCTGTCGCAGATGGACTGCACGGACGCGTTGAGCGCGCCGTCGAGTCGGCTGCTGTCCGGCGTCACGACCTGATCCCGTTCGGTCCAGAGCGACAGCCACTCCGGCGGATGCGGTACCGGCGCCGGCAGGCTGGTCAGGAACCGGCTGCCCGGCAGCATCTGCTTGCACGCGACCGGACAGTCGGCCGACGAGGGTTCGCCGAGCGTGATGCCCCGATGCGGCGAGCCGAGCGTGACGATCCGGCGGGCCTTGTGCGCACCGTCGTGGTCGCGTGCCCACACCCGCGCCACGATGCCACCGGCCGAGTGGGCCACGATGTCGACGCTCGTGGCGCCGCCCCGCATAGCCTCGGCCACCGCCCGGTCCACCACGTCGGCCTGCTCGGTCAGATCCGCCTGACCGCTGTCCGGCAACTCCGGCACGATCACGGTGCGCCCGGTATGCCGGATCCGCTCGGCCAGCGTGTTCATCAGCCCCGGGTCTCCGCCGTACCCGTGCAGGAGCAGCACCGGAGTTCCCTTGCCGGTGGGGTTGGGTTGGTCGGTGCTCGGGCCGCGACTGTCCGTTTCAGGGTTGCCGAGGAGCTGCGGCGCGACGATCGCCACGACAACCACCGCAACGAGCAGTACGGCCGTGATCGTCGGTACCAGCGGAAGGCGCCTGAGCTGGGCTGCGATGCGTGCGAGTGGCCCTGGAAGCATGCGTTCATGGTCGCGTCACCGGTGCCCTGCCGCACCAACCGGACGTGGGAGACACGCCGAGCACTACCGTCACGGAGCCCCGCACCCACGGGCCCGGCCGGAGGTGGGACCCCCGATTTGGCGGTGCGGAGCGGGCAGGCTAACCTTGGCTTCACCGACGCGGGGTGGAGCAGCTCGGTAGCTCGCTGGGCTCATAACCCAGAGGTCGTAGGTTCAAATCCTACCCCCGCTACCAGGGACGATGGCCCGGAGAGTTCCTCTCCGGGCCATCGTCATGTCTGCGGGCCGGCTCCGCCGGCGCGGCCCGCCAGAGATCATCTGGCGGCCGTTTCGCGTGAAGGCCAGTCATCTCCGAAACAACCCAGCTATCCGCTCGGCCAAGCTGCGGTCCTTGCAGGTGGATCGGTGCGTGTAGATCTGCAACGTGATCCCCATGCTGGCGTGGCCGATCCGGTCACTGACGATCCTTGGAAATACGCCCCACATCCAGCGAGCGCGTTAAGTACGGATCGCGAATGTCGTGCGGCTCGATGTGCGGTACGCAGCCGCAGAATGGACTCGATGACATCGAGCTCGCGGTCCTGGAGAGGCGAATGGCTCGACCACCGCCCGCACGCCGCCTGCTACGGCTTGGTCCGGAAATACGGACAGATCATCTGCAACTAATGCCCGTACCAGCAACTGGCTGAGCCTCACTACCTGAGTCTCCGGAATCGCCGGAGGGTTCGTGCATGCTCCTGCACGACCAGTTTGACGCTGACGACCTCGGGCCCTGCGATATGCACGTGATGCCTGCCTGCGGCTTTGAGTAGACACAGCCGCCACCTAAGGATGACTTCTGTGCTTGCCCTACACCGGTGAACAGCACGCGGTGGGGTTGACTCGGTGCGCCGCACTCACCGCGTTCGCGACCCGTAGTGCGACCGCTACCGCTTCGCGCAGGACCTTCCTTAACCGTCATGTTTATGCGATCACGCGCAATGACCTCCCTCGGCCCTCAGGACCGACCATCATCAGTCCATGAGCCCGCATCCTGTGCAGAGCAACGTGCGGCAACCGACGAGGTTTGATGTCACCGTGAGGCGTGGTCCGGCATGTTCTTTTTGACTGAAATCGATCCGAGAGCCAAGACCGAGGGCGCGCGAGATCCGTTGGGCATTCAGACGGTGTGGTCCGGCATCGGTCGTACCGTGATCTCCAACCTGACCACCCAGACCACCTCGCTAATCGACTTTCGAGTGCTGCTCATTGGTTGCTACCTCGCCGAGCAAGTCGGTAACGAAGCCGATCCGTTCATCGTGTGGGAGCAGTTATGTGCCCAAGTCCGGTTGAACGGCGACAAGTCCGCCGGGTTCCGTGGAGTTGACCGCGCACGCAGGAAGGCATCCGAGGCGCGGTTCACGGTCTCCTCGGACCCGCGTGACCATCTGCTGGCGCATCAACGGACGAACGGCATCTGGGGGTTGTACGTCGCGGCGGCCCAGCGATCCGGTCTGGTCGACAGTCGTCCGGATGGGGCGACGCTGTCGAAAGTGGGCCGCGAGCTCGTCGAGTTGTCGTACGCGCCATGTTTGCAGTCATGGGGGACCGACCAGAGGGCGCTGGTAAGACTCCTTCGGGACGGTGGCCGCATAGCCAAAGCGGCTCTTGATAGCCAGGAGCGATATAGCGAACTTGCGTCCATGCTGCTTGACCGGCCCGGCCCGGACGAAAAGCGGATCCTTCACTCGAAGGTTGTTGAGGGGGAGACAGTCGAGAGGGTCTGGCCAGTTCAGGCAGGACTGGCGACCGCGATCGGCCAGCACGGATGGGATCCGCGCGCGGCCCGAGCCACCCTGACTCACATCACCGACTCTTTGAAATCAGATTACCTGGAGCCACTTCGCGACCGGCTCAGGGCCATCCTCGCCGCAGAGCAGATGCTCAGCGTTGCGGGCGCGTTGTTCTCCTTTGTCACAGCTCACAAAGGCTCCGAGCTCGACGACGTCGCGGACTTGGCAGCCCGTGCGTGGAAGGGCAAGCTGCCCCTCACTAAGTCCCAGCTAGGACTGCTTGAGATCGAAGCAAGCGAGGGTCGGCTCAACGCGCCGGTTGGGACTGCTCACGGGCGCCTCCGCTGGATCCAGATCGCGACCGCGCTCCACGAGCGGGACTACCGCGCGGTACTGCCCATGCTCACCGAGCAGAACTGCCTCGTGTCACAGGACCGAGGCGCTCCGGTCGGATGGGTCTCATTAGACGACAACCGCAAGCTGCTCGTCCAGCGTCAGGATGGCTCCGGTGAGCTGCCCGCACGGGACTCGCTCAACTCCCTGTGGACGAACTCGTACTTCATCTCAAACCTCGCCATGCTCGTCCGGGATCTGGAGTACGCGTGAGTTGGACGACTGAGGTCCTCGAAGCGGCTCTGACCGAGAAGATCGGCGACGGTGGCCGCGTAACTCATGTTGTCTTTACGACGCATGACCTCGATCCGTCCTTTTTTGAGGACCAGATCCTTCCGGCTTTCGTTCCGGACGGGGTCTCCCGTCACAGGCTGCGACGGATGCTTCAGATGTCCCACTACCTGCGCGAGGACGGTTTGAAGGTCGACGTGTTCTACGAGTCCCGTGCACTTGTGGTGGGAGACCGAGTAGTTGGGCAGTTGCGATGGAACAGTTTTCCGATCCATCCGACCACGGGTGTCTTCCACCCCAAGGTTGTCCTCGCACTCGTCGAGAACGAGAATGAGAGGCACCTCGTTGTGCTCACCAGCAGCGCAAACCTCCGCACGTCGTCATGGCGAACAAACATCGAGGTTGGCCACGTGACCACGATCCGGGCCGGCGCCCGGGATGGCTTAGTAAGCGGGTTGCGTCGATTCGTTCGCCGGTTGACGAAGAGAGGTCCGGGCGGCGAGGCGACACAAGCCATCCAGAGGTTCCTTGAAGACGAGGCTGTCGAATACAGCAACCGGCGGGCCAACGGACACCTCCTACCCTCCTTCTATTCCGGTGAGGGTGACTTAGCAGAGTTCCTGAGCTCCCACATAGGGGGCGACTTGTGGAGCCTCAAGCTCGAGGTTATTTCGCCCTTCTTCGACCAGGATGGGATCGACACACTCACTGAGCTTATGGCGATGTGCGGTGTGGTCGAGGCCAGGGTGGTTCTGCCTCGCGTCGCAGGCAAGATCACGGTCACCCCTGCCGTATACGACGCGATCAGCGACCATCCATCGGTCACCTGGGCGAGTCTTGCCGTCGGAATCACCCGGGCGGGTCAGGGCGTCGAATCGGGCGACCGCCGGTTGCATGCGAAGGCGTACCGGTTCTTCCGCGGCGGACAGTCACCGGTGGAGTTCATCTTCGGGGGCTCGCCAAACCTCACCCGTCAAGGCCACTCCGGAGTGAACAATTGGGAGGCCGGGGTCTTGGAGCAGTCAGCAAAACCCAACGTTCGCTGGTCCCTCGATCCGATAGGCGGAGGGGGTGATGTGGACTTCATCGCAATAGACCCCGAGGACAACGACGCGCGAGGGGTTCCGCTGGATCTGCGTTTCGACTGGGCGACACTGACCGCCGAGGCTCGGTGGTGGGGGAAGGGGACCGATTCGCTGACCCTTAGGTCATTGGGCATCGACCTCGGGACCATTGCCGTTGCTCAGGCGAAGGGTTGGCAACCTGTCGACTCAACTGTCAGCGACGTCATGAGGGCGCGGTTGCTGTTCACATCCGTGGTATGGGCTGCTTCGTCAGATCGATCCGGACCCGTTCTGGTGAGTGAGGCCAACGCTGACCAGAAGCCCTTTGTGCTGGACGGCGTTGAGCTCACGGCGTCACAGATCCTCGAGATGTGGGCATTGGACGAACGAGGGATTCAGCGCATGCTGGGAACGCTCATGGTCGGAGGCGATACGGATCCGGATACAGACGAGTTCGCTGGCGCCCTGCCCGCGCAAACAGACTCCATCTTTGAGCGCTTTGCTGGTGTCTTCCATGGTTTCGCCTCGCTGCGTCGGCGGGTGACACTGGCCGTCAAGGTCGGCGAGAAGAAGCGCGCGGCCTCCCTCGTCTACGGACAAACGCTGGACTCGCCTGCCAGCCTGCTACAGGCACTCGACGTCGACGCGGATCCCGTGCTTGCCTACGTTGTGCTGGCAAGCGCACAGGAATTGGAGACCTGGGCTCGCACCAAGCATCCGTGGATGGCTAAGGGTCGCGAGGCGGCAATCGCGGAACTCGGCGAACTCCTCGCGTCTGCCCAAACCGTGCGGGAGCGCCTGATCGAGGACGATCCAGCCCTGGCTGACTTTCTGCCTTGGTTTGACGCGCAGTTCCCTATCGCCACGGCAGGCTTACGATGAATCCGCGCCCCCTCATCGACGTCGCCTCTGCCGAAGCACTCGTCGACCTGGGTGCTGGACTCGGCTCGAATGCACCACGGGCCCGACCCCAGTTGGAGGGAGCCGTCGCTGTTCACAACATGCTGCAGAAGCACCGCGTCGCCTACCTCGCCGACGAGGTCGGCTTAGGTAAGACCTACGTGGCACTCACCGCGCTGGCAATCTTCCGGCACTTCAACCCGGACTTCAAGGCTCTCATCATCGCCCCCCGCCAGAACATCCAACTGAAGTGGATGAAGGACTGGCGCACCTTTGTGCGCACGAACTGGCTCATCGAGGACCTGCGGGTCAAGGCATTCGGCGGGGCGCCCGCGCGGCCGATCGTTAAGATCGACCGCCTTGATGATATAGCTGTTGAGGCCCAAGTTGACGACGACCGCGACTTCTTCATGCGCCTCACGTCGTTTTCTCTTTCGAGGTCCTTGGCCGGGCATGACGACGTAGAACGTGAAGAGGTCGTCAAGTTGCTGCCATGGCTGCGAAAAAGGGACCTGCCGGCAACCACTGACCGCACTCGCCTCAGAAGTCTGCTCGGCCAGGCGGTCAACGTGGTGCTGCCGCACTTCGATCTGGTGATCATCGACGAGGCTCACAACCTCAAGCATGGCGTGCGCATTGAAGACGGACGGATCTCACACGCGGCCTCCAACCGGAACGGAGTCCTCGCCAACGTTCTCGGGCACCAAGAGATCTCACCAGAGCGCGCACTTGCCGCGCACTTCGCCCCCATCGCCGACCGTGTGTTGTTGCTGTCCGCCACGCCGGTTGAGAACGATTGGCGCCATCTGTATAACCAGCTGTACCTGGTCGATCGGCTCGACAGCCCTTCCGGCCCGGCGTTCACTGGCCTCGTTGATAAGAAAATTAGTGATACCGAGAAGAAGGAACTGGCTGCCGCCATCCTCATCCGCCGAGTCAACTACCTCAGCGTCAACGGAGAGCGGCTCACGAAAAATCTGTATCGCAGTGATTGGCACCACGGTGGTTTGAGTGCATTCGATGAACCTCTCCCCGCCGGCTCCGTCCGCGAACGTCTCACGGTCGCCTTGGTGCAGAAGAAGGTTGCCGAGGTGATCAGCTCCGAGCGATTCAATGACCGGTTCCAGATGGGCATGCTCGCGAGCTTCGAGAGTTTCAGCCAGACCGCAGCCGGCAAGGTGGTGGTGACCCGCGATGACGAAGACGAAGACGAGGAGGACGCTGGCAACTTCTATGACAGCAACCAGGCGGATCGCTCCGATGAACGCACTGGCATCGACACTGCTGTCGTCAACCGACTCGCTGACAGCCACTACCGAGAATTTGATGCTGAGCTCTCGCATCCCAAAATGGATGCGCTCGTCGCTTCCGTGTCCGCTGCCTGGACGACTGGCGCAAAGACTCTTGTATTCGTCCGACGCGTGGCGAGCGTCGATGAGATCAAGCGCAAGCTCGACGAGACGTACAACTCATGGCTCCTGGGACGTCTTCAGTCCGAGCTGCCAGAAGCACGCTGGGCCGAGCTCCGACCGGTGGTAGATGATTTTCATCGCGAGAGAGAGACCGGCCGCCGAAGCGGTGCCGACAAGGGTGATCGGGACGACGCCATCGCCGACACCTTCTTTGGCTGGTTCTTTCGGGGCGAATCAACTCTCCCCATCGTTTCGGGCGCCACATTGTCGCGCCGCCTTAGAGTGTCGTCCTTCTTTGGGCAACCACTGGCGAACTATCTCCTAGAGTGCGACGCCACTACCGTCTGGCGCGCCCTCGCCGATGCGACGGGACTGGAAGACGCCGAACTCCGAACCAGGCTCGGTGTCCTCACGCAGTCGTACCTGCCTAAGCAGGTGACCGCAGCAGTCGCGTACGACGCCGTCCAACGTGCGGCCGTCGACCTTCTTGCGGAGCACAGGAACGAACTCGCACGCGATCTCATGCACCAGTTCGCCGAGCGACCGCAGAGCCCGTCCAAACGACAGATCGATGTCAAGGTGGAGCTCGAACGCGGCACCTTCTTCACGACGCTGGCCGCGCGCACCGAGCTCGCTGCTCGCATCTGGCCGCAGCGCGCGCTAGCGACGCCCGCGGACTTGAAAGATCGCTACCTCAGAGCCGAACTGCTGGCCTCTGCGATCCGTCTGGGCAATCCATTGATCGACCTCTACATCGACTTCGCCCATGAGATCGCCAACCTCCGGGGAAATGCGCGAAGCGATCGAGTGGAGGGCGTCGCGGCTGAGCGCTTCCTGCGACGTTTGGAGCAAGGTGAGACCGAGGGGTGGGGTTCACATAGGGAACTTGGTGCAATCGCGAATGACTTCGACCTCATCGTGCGACTCAACGTGCCCGAGCTGCTGGAGAAGGATGCTCGGCTCGACAGCGCCGCCACGGCGCTAGGCGATCTGCTCGGTCGGCAGCAGCCAGCGGCTGGCGTTGTCGGTGGCGGGGTCAAGACCGCGGTCAAACAGTTCCGAATGCCCGGCTACCCACTCGTAATGATCTGCACTGACGTGCTGTGTGAGGGAGAGGACCTACACACCTACTGCGACAGGGTCGTCCACTACGGCGTGGCGTGGACACCATCGGTCATGGAGCAGCGAAACGGCCGCGTCGACCGGGTGTCGTCCCTCGCTGATCGGCGTCTCGCCGCGCTCGAGCGATCGGTCGAGGAGACGGACAAGATCCAGGTCCAGATTCCGTACCTCAAGGACAGCGTCGAGTACCTCCAGGTTCACCGGGTCCTGCGACGCCTGCACCAGTTCACCGAACTGATGCACGAGTTCGGCGGCGCCGGCAAGGACGACCCCCGTGTGGAGGTAGACGCCGCCGAGTTCCGTCGCGCGGGGGCCGGCATCCCGCGGATCACTGAACCCCTGAGGAGTGCGTTCGACGTGCGCCCGGCCGATCTAGCGGGTGCGGCGCGGAAACCGCTCGTCCTAGCTGACTTCTCCAGCGATTGGCGTACCCGCCTTGCCGCGCTGCGCCAGGCGACCGAGCTGCCGTACCTCGCGGAGGACACGGTGCACTGGGACAACGCCACAGCATCCCTCTACGCCACACGTTCCATGGGCGGTGGCCGCCAACAGCCCTTCGCGCTCCGACTGGATGCGCGAGGCGGCCACGTGCTACTTCACTGCTACACGCCGATCGCTGCCCTCGCGGACATAGGGCGTAACGACGTCGAGTCGGTCATTGCGGCAAGCGGTACCTGGTTCCGCGTAACAGCGGTCGAGATAGTTGCGAAGGGGATCGCCGCACGCCGATACAACCTCGCGCTTGAAGGTGACGTCTTACTCGGCGCACCCGAGTTCGATTCAGCACGGGCTCGTTCGCTGGTTGAACAGCTCACAGCCATGGCGGACGAACTCGAACGGCGCCTCACGCGCGGTGATCTCACGCTCACTGAAGTCAAGCAAACGCTCGACAAGGACCACCGCCATGACCGATGAGTGGAACGCGTGGACTGACGACGATCCGTTACTCACGCGCCGCGGTAACCGGGTCATCGTCAGCTTTGACCCACATCCCGTGCGAGGTCGCCGCAAGCACGAGGTCGAGGTGATTCCTCGTGAATCCGGCTGGGAGCTTAGATCCCGCTGTCCTCGCGGGTTCGACGACCTCAGCGGACGCGCGGCCTGGAGCCGCAATCGCACGATGAACGTCGCATATTTCGTCCTCACTGAGGACGGCATGTGGGTGTGCGGATGGGTGCCCCGTCCCGGTGCAACGCCCTTCGAGTTCCTCTACGTCCTCAGGCAAGTCGCCGTCGAGGCCGATCGCTTCGAGTTCCTCAGCACTGGCGCGGACACCCTGTGACCTGCCCTGTGGAGGTCCCCGACCCCGTGTCCCGGATGAGCGTCACGGAATCGGGTCGTAGCTCGGCTGTGCGGCGACCGCTCCGGGTCAGGAGTCCAGAAACGGGATCGAGGCCAGCGCCGCGATCATGGCGAGAAAGCAGACCGCGAACGGCCACCAGCCCGGTTCACTGATCCGGCCGGACTTCTTCTTCTCGCTCCAGACCGCGAGGGTGAACCGCCCGAACCAGTAGCTCAGCGACCCGATGCTGATGCCCATCCCCAGCGGCAGTACCAGTTCGAGGGGCGTGTCGACCAGCGACGATGTGAGGCCGAGGACGATCAGGAAGAGAGCGGGCAGCGCGGTACCGACTGTGAGCACAGTGCCGTTGACGAGTCGTCTCTGCCGGCTGCCGCTCAGCGCACTCGTTGGAATCACGGGCTCATCATGCCGGGCGCGACCCGCCGCCGGCTGCTCCGGGCGCGGGGGAGCCGGTACCTAGGCTCGGGGCATGGTGGACGGCACGGGGGGCGCAGAGGCAGCGGTCGCGGGCGACGGCGTACTGCTGGACGCGGGTGACGGCAGGACGGTCACGTGCGCGCGGGTACCGAGCCGGATCGGCAGCACCGTGGTCACCGTCGAGTCGCCGCGGCACAACAAGGGAAATGCCGCGACCTTCGGGATCTGGCGGGTACGCGGAGACCTCGGCTCGGCCGTACTCAAGGTTGCTCGTCCACCGGCCGAGGGTCCGAGCGGATTCTGGCCCACCAGCGACGATCCGGCGCATTGGAACTACTGGCGCCGGGAGGCACTGGCGTACACCACCGGACTGGCGGCCACCGCGTACGGCGAAGCCGGCATCACCGCACCCGACGTGCTGGAGTCGACGGTACGGAGCGACGGACTGGTCGAGCTGTGGCTCGATGAGGTCGCCGGTACCGAGGGGTTCGACTGGCCGGTTCCGCGGATCGCGCGCTTCGCGTACGAGCTCGGCGTGGGTCAGGCGCGGTGGGCCGGCCGGGTGCCCGAGTCAGGATGGCTGTCGCGCCGGTGGCTGGCGCAGTACCTGGCCGAAGGCCCGAGCCTTTCCGTCGAGGTACAGGAGAGGCATTGGGATCATCCCCGGGTGGCCGTCTGGCCGCCGCGGGTGCGGCAGGAGCTCCGGCGGTTGTGGCACGAGCGGGACCGGCTGCTCGCCGCCGCGGAAGCCGGCGAGCGCACCCTGTGCCACCTGGACGTCTGGCCGGCGAACCTCATCGACAGCAACGGCACGTCCGTACTCCTGGACTGGTCGTTCGTCGGCGAGGGCGCGGTCGGCGAGGACGTGTCGAACCTGATCCTGGACAGCTTCACCGACGGGCTGATGGACATGGCGCTGCTGCCGGAGCTCGCGGAAACCGCCACCGACAGCTATCTCCGGGGCCTGCGGGACGGCGGCTGGACAGGCTCGGATGATCGCGTACGAGCCGCCATCGCGGCATGTGGTGCGGCCAAGTACAGCTGGCTGGCGCCGGCGATTCTCGGCCGAGCGGTACGCGACGACCTCGGCAGCTCCTCGTACAACCGCGACGGCTCCGCCGAGGAGGCCGTACGGCGGGTCACCGCGCTGTTCGCGCTGGTCGCCGACTGGGCGGGCGGCTTGGGGCAGAGCTGACCGCTCTGTGCGTGCGCGTACGCCATCGCCGGTTGTCGGTTCTGAGCCGGCGGGTCGCCCGGCCGACGCCGCCTAGAGTCGGCGGACATGGAGCTGACGACGCTGCAGGACCGTGCCACCGCCATCGCCGACCTGTACGACCGGCACAACATCGCGGCCGGGCGAGGCGCCTGGACCACCGGTGATCTCGCGCTCGGGTTCGTCGGCGACGTGGGTGATCTCGCGAAACTCGTGATGGCGGTCGACGGCCGGCGCGAGATAGCGGACGCCCGCGCCCTCCTGGGCCACGAGCTCGCCGACTGCCTGTGGGCGGTGCTGGTGCTCGCCGACCGATACGGCGTCGACCTCGTCGACGAGTTCACCCGCATGACCGACGGCGTCGAGCGGCAGTTGAGGCGCTAGTCGCCGGCGTCACGCAGGCGATCCGCCGGATGGTGCACGGATCTGCCGCCGGCTGGGTAAGGGTATGTCCATACCTCGATGCGTGGAGGAGACATGCCAGGCGTACCCGTGCCGGCGCTTCCCGACTTCTACCGGGACCCGCTGAGCTACCCGGGGTCGCCGGCCGACACGTCGATGCTCCTGCTGTCCGCGTGTGAGCACACGCTGACGCCGGGGCCGCAGGGGCTCGCGGAGGCCCAGGTCGCCTGCTGTGACGGCTGCGCCGATCCGGCCGACCCGCGGGAGGCGTCGCTCGGCTCGCACTTCGTCACCCGGGCCGTCGCGAGCGTCGACGACCGTCACCCGGTCGTCGCGGTCGGCTCGAACGCGTGCCCCGGCGTGATGCGCGGCAAGATGCGCAGGGCCGGCCTAGAACCGGCGATTCCCCTGGTCAAGGCCAGGGTGGAGAACCTCCGGGCGGGCCACTCGGCTCACGTGAGCCGGCCGGGCTTCGTCGCGGCCGCACCCTGCCACGTGGCTGGCGAAGAATCCGACGTGGTGGTCGGCTGGCTGGACGAGGACCAGTTGGCGTGCCTGGACGCGACCGAACCCAACTATGACCGGCGGCTGCTGTCCGGCGACGACTATCCGCTCCGCCTCGACGGCGACGAAGAGCTTCAAGCCTTTTATGTGTACGTGTCGAAGTGGGGCGTGCTGGCCGAGGAAGGTGAGCCGGTCGCGCTGTCGCCGCAACGGGACCTGTTCGACCGACTCAGTGCGATGGGACTGCCGCCGTGGGCGGACGAGCCGCCTGAGCAGGCCAGCCGGCTGCTGGCCGGTTCTGCGGAGCTGCGCGCGGCGGTACGCGAGGACTTCGTCGACCGGGGACTGGTCCGGCCGGCCGGAATCCGCGCGTCAGGCGGGTCGCGTCACTGATCTTCTGCTGGGCGCGGTGGGGGCTGCAGCACGCAGAACTCGTTGCCGTCGGGGTCCTGCAGGATGTACCACTTCCAGCCGTCTTCTTCGACCGGCTCGGCCGCCGCGTGGCGCGCACCCAGGGCAAGCAGCCGCGCCAGCTCGTCCTCGAGGTCGGGCACCCGCAGGTCGAGGTGCAGCCGGTTCTTCGTCGCCTTCGCCTCGGGTACCCGCTGCAGGAGCACCTCGATGCCGTCGCCGTTCGCGGGTAGGAGGCGCCGGTACCGCCCCGGTGACGGCGGCGCGCTGGTGTAGCCGAGTACGCCGCACCAGAACTCAGCGGACCTGTCAAGCTCCGCGCAGTCGAGTACGACGACCAGCACGGTGTCGTCTCTCCCGCCGTACCGCGTCGGTTTGCGCACCATAGCGGCAGGTTAGCCGGCCCGCGGACGTCGCGCCCGGCGGCAATGTCCGGGGGCGATGTGCCGGCCCGGAACGGGGAGCTGAACCGCCCGTCGGCGAGTACGCCGTACGCTGCCGGCCGTGGGAGATCTTGCCGGCGTGGTGGCCGCCGCCGCGCTGTTCGTCGGTACCGACGTCGACGACCTGATCGTGCTCACCGTGCTGTTCCTGTCCGCCCGGACAGCCGGCCGACCGAGAGCGGCGCAGATCTGGGCCGGCCAGTACCTCGGCATCGCCGCGCTGGTGATCGTCTCGGCGGCCGCGGCGGCCGGTTTGACGATCGTCCCGGACAGGTGGGTGGGCCTGCTCGGGCTGGTGCCGTTCGCGCTCGGGGTCAAGGGGTTGATCTCGGCGATCCGCGCCGACGGGGAGGACGAGCCGCCTGCGCCGGCCACCGGGCTGCTGGCGGTCGCGAGTCTGACCATCGCCAACGGCGCGGACAACATCTCCGTCTACACGCCGTTGTTCCGCTCGATCGGACTGATCGACAGTCTCGTCACGGTCGCGGTGTTCGCCGTCGGCGTCGCGCTGTGGTGCCTCGCGGCGTCGTGGCTCGGCTCGCACCCGCGGGTCATCGCGGTGGTGGGACGGTTCGGGCACTGGATCGTCCCGTTCGTGTTCATGGCTCTCGGCGCGATCATCCTGATCGAGTCCGGCGCCATCGGCCTGCTCGCCGGGCGGTAGCCCCGGCCGGCTCCCGCCCGGCCCCCGCCTGCGTTGACCGCGGGAGCCGAGCGCCGGGCGAGTCGAGCGGCCGAGCTACGAGTTGGTGCGGGTTATCCGTACACAATTGCCGGTCTTGAAGGTGGAGTTGCTGGTGTTGTCGTTCACCAGGGCGTGCTCGGAGTTGGCGATCCGCGCGCACACCTTCACCGCGTCAGGACCGATCGCGTTCTGGAAGTCCTGGCTGGTGGCCGACCGTACGGATGGATTCTGGTCCTCGACGTACCAGTGACCACCCGAGCCCTGCGTGCCCTGGTTACGGTCCGACGGGTTGGCGCCGGTCTCATCCGCGCCGTAGATGTGCAGGTGGAAGCCACCGTTGACGTTGAAACGCACACCGTTGTCCCGCGCCCGGTACTCGATGGTGAGCTTCTCGCCGTCGAACGTGGCCTTGGTCAGGCAGACCCACCGGTGGTTGGTCTTCATCTCCGGGGTGCACTGCTCGTCCGCCGGTACCGCCGCCACCGGCGACGTCTTGGCACTCGCTGAACTCTTCGGCGAACCGGTCGGATCACCGCTCGCCGGGGTGTTCGGGTCGTCCTTGGTCAGCTCGTACGCGGCCGCGGCGCCGGCGAGCAGCACGATCGCGGCCGCGCCGGCCATCAGCAGTACGGCCAGCCGGCGACTGCCCGACCTGGCCGGTGGCGCCGGTGGGGTGGCGCGGAAACCGTTGTCGGCGCGGCCGGCCGACTCGGCGCGCCGCACCGCGTCGGTGCGCCGTCCGTAGGTCGTCGGGGTCGCGCCCGAGGGTGCCCGGTCCTGGCTCCACTGGCCCGACCGGTCCACCGCCGCGCGGCCGGAGGACGGAGCCATGGACGGTGCGGTGGACGCCGGCGGTCCCGAGCTCGGGGCGATCCCCGAAGCCGGGGCCGCACCTGCGGCCGCGGGCGGCTGCCCGAACGCCGGCGCCACTGAACCCGCTGGTCCCGCTGCCACAGAGCCAGCCGCCGCAGAGCCTGCCGCCGCTGTTCCGGCCGCCGCTGTTCCGGCCGCCGCAGAGCCCGCCGCTGATCCGGCTGCCGTGGCCGGTCGGGCGGCCGGGGACACCGGTGCCGACGGGTGCTGCACATGCGCCGGCGTGGCGGAGAACAGCGTGGTGGCCGGCCCTGCCGCTGCGGCAGCCGGGGCCGGGGCCGGGGTGGGCGGCGCGCCGACCCGGGTCGCGGTCGACTTTCCGCTGGCCAGCCACGCCGCGCCGAGCGCCACCGCGTGCTTCGGATGCGCGTCCACGGCCACCGGCCGGCCCAACTCCGCGCCGGTCATCTGCGAGACGATCGGCATCCGGGACGAGCCGCCGACCAGCAGTACCGAATGCAGCTGGTCCGGTGTCACGCCGGCCGACCGCAGCGCCCGCTTGAGCGCCTCGATCGTGTCGTGCAGGGCCGGCCGTACCATCGCCTCCAGCTCGGCCCGGGTCAGCCGGATCTCGGTGGACAGGTTCGGCAGCAGTACCGGGATCGAGGTGTCGGTGTCGGCGGACAGCGCTTCCTTCGCGCGTACACACTCCTCGCGAAGCCGGGACACGGCCGCGATCGCGGCGCGGTCGTCCTCGTCCAGTTCGGCCAGCTTGCCGCCGAGCGCGCGGCCGACATGGCTGAACACGGCCGCGTCGAAGTCGATGCCGCCCAGCCGCTCGATTCCCTCCGGCTGGCCGAGAAGCTGGAACCCGGTCGCGGTCTTGCGGAGTACCGCCGCGTCGAAGGTGCCGCCGCCCAGGTCGTACACCGCGATCATGGCGCCCGGTTCGAGCCGCTGCTGCTCGGCGTAGTGCGTCGCGGCCGCTTCCGGCTCGGTGGTGAAGGTGACCGGTACCTCCAGGCCGGCGATCCGCACGGCCTGGTGGAGCAGATCCGTCTTGTACGGCCCCCAGTTGGCCGGATGGCAGACGCAGATCGCCGTGGGCTCGCCGTTCTCCCGGGACACCACCTCGTCCACGACCACGCGCAGCAGTCGTGCCATCAGCGCCTCGGCCGAGTACGGCACGCCGCCGAGCAGCAACGGCGTGGTGTCGCCGAGCCGGCGCTTGAACTCGCGGGCCACCCGGTCCGGTTCGCTCATGCCGCGCCGGTCGGCTGCCTCGCCGGTCACGAACGTCTCGTCCTCGCGCAGCAGTACGACCGAGGGGATCGCGGCCGACCGGCTACCGAGCGAGGCGATCTCGGCGTGGCCGTCTCGCCAGGTTGCCGCCGCGGTGAACGTGGTGCCGAGGTCAATGCCGAGTGCGTACATCGCTACTGCTCCGAAGGTCGTATCTGGGCGGGGGCTGGCTGGGCGGTGGCGCGGGGGAGTCGCGGTCCCGCGCCGGGGCGGTGTCGGCGGGGGCGGGCCTGCGCGCAGGCCCGGGGGGACCACGGTCCCAGGCCGGCGAATGGGGGTGCGGTCGGGGGATCGCCCCTACCCGTGGGCGGCCGGCGCGTTCCTAGACTGGGCGTATGCCACCGGCCCGCCCGCTGCGAGATGTCTTTGCCGACCTGACCGGCGGCTCGTCCGCGCCCGGTGACAGCCAGGAGGAGCTGCTCGCCGCGGCCGGTCATCCCGACCTGCCCGGCGAGCTGGCCGCCGAAGCGGTGGTCAACTTCGCCGACACGGCGCCGGTCGAGGTGGCCGAGCACCTGGCGCAGTTCGTGATGGCGCACAGCCCGGTGCCGCTCGACCCGGCCCTCCGGGCCGACCTCGATCCGGCCGCTGGCGTGGACCCGGGCGGCTGGCTCGACGCGTTCGCCGGCGCACCGGTTTCGATCGACGCCGACCACGCGGGCGCCCTCGACCCCACCAACACGGTCGACCACGGCGCCACGGCCGGCGACGGCGCGGCTGGCCACCTCGGCGCCCTCGGCCACGGCGCTGTCGACCACGGCGCTGTCGACCACGGCGCGCTGGAGCCGGCTGGCGCGGCCGGGCTCAGCGACCCGGTCGGCGATCTCGACTTCGGCCACGGTGCCGCGACTCTCGAGCCGGCCGGCGGGCAGGCTCCGGCGGTCGCCTTCTCCGCCGACAGCACCAGCGACCCGGGCGACGGTCAGCACGCCGAGGGTTTCGCCGACGCCGATCCGGCGCTGCTCGACTCGTACCCGGAAGGCGGCTCGTACCCGGACAGCGACTCGTACCCGGACAGCGGCTCGTACCCGGAAGGCTCCGGGGACCTCGACGAAGCGGGCCGTCCCGACGGCGCCGACCACGACGGCGACCCGGACCAGCACGACCCCGCCGGGCTGGACGGTCTGTAGCCGGACCGGGCGGCGGTTCATCGCGACCGCGCCAGGTCGGCGAGCATTCCCTCGCAGGACCGGACCACGACCCGCGCGGCGATCGTCATCTCCCGGCTGGTCAGCGGGTTCTCCGCACGACGCTGCCAGCGGACCAGCGCGGTACGGGCGGCGGTGGTGAGGTCGTCCGCCCCGGCGTCCGGCGGCAACCGCAGGCGCAGGTGCGGGGCGCCGCCCAGGCCGCCGATCAGCCGTTCCAGGTCCTCCACCACGTCCGGCTTGCCGCCGACCCAACCGGCCCGTACCGCGGAGAGCACCCGCAGCTCGTTGAACGGGTGGGCGGACGCGATGGTCTGCTCGAGCTCACCGGCCAGCGCCTGGCTGCCGGGCCGGACATCGGTACGGGTGAGCGTGTCCAGCGCGAGCAGCGCCGACCGGCACTTGAGGATGTCGCTGCGCTCGAAGAACAGCGAGCCGAGTACCTCGCGCAGCTCGGCGAGACCGCTGCGCTCGGCCAGCTCGCGGGACAGCTCACCGGCGGTACCGGCGACCGACCGGCGCAGCAGGGTGGCGGCCAACCGCACCCCGAACAGGCCGAACCGGGCAAGCAGCGCCTCCCGCTCGATCGAGGTGAGGCCCAGCTCGGGCATCAGGTTGACGAACCGGTCGGCGGACAGCAGCAGCTCCTCGGTGGCCCGCACGTCCAGCTCGGCCAGGCGGCGCAGGTGGGCCACCTCGGTCTCGGTCAGCGTCACCGCGGTCTCGGCCAGCAGCCCGGCCACCGGCAGCACGGTCTGCACCACCCGACGTACCCGGGAATCGGTGGACAACCGGGTGGCGATGCGCCGGGCCGAGGCCATCGCGTCGATCCGGCCGACCCCGATCTCGTCGGCCCGGGACAGGATGCCGATCGCGTTCACCGGGTTGGGCCGGGACACCTCGGTGTCGTGGAACGCGTGCAGGAACTCCAGGTCGTTGGAGTGCAGGTGGCGCATCAGGTACAGCACCGCGTCGGCCGGGCTCTCCTCCTCGTCGGAGGCGGCGAGCAGGTCCCAGGCCCGCTGGGACGCGCGCTCGGTCAGCGAGCCCATGCCGGGGGTGTCGATCAACGTGGCGGTGCGCAGCGCCTGCGACGGCCAGGTCACCACCAGTTCGTCGTAGTCGTCCGCGGACAGTCCACCGAGGTCGACGTCGATGGCCTCCTGCTCGCGTTCGAACCGCAGCTGGCGGGGCTGTCCCTGGAGGGGATAACCCATCACCTGGTACGTGTGGCCATCCCGGTACCAGGTGACGATCCGGGTGCACTCGCCCGCGTCGGTCGGTGCCAACCGCTCGCCCACCAGGGCGTTCAGCAGCGTGGACTTGCCCGACTTGACCCGACCGGCGACCGCGATCCGCAGCGGTTCGTCCAGCCGGCCGACGATTCCGGTCAGCCGCGCGGCGTGCGGGGTGCCGCGGTACACCTCCAGCGACTGGGCGAGCAGCGCGCGGGTACGGTCGATCAGGCTCTGCGGCGGCGTGTCCATCACTGTCCCGCCATCGCCGCGGCGCGCTGCCGTACCTGCCGCAACCGGCCCAGCTCGGCGTCGAGGTCACGGAGCCGTTTGGCCCGGTCGGACTCGCTGCTGCGGGCCGCGTCGGTCGCCCCGGCCAGGGCCTCCGCGTTGGACCGGTTGAGCTGGTCGGCGAGGCCGCTGTAGTGGTCGCGGAGCTGGCGTTGTACCCGCCGGATGGTGTCCCGCGAATCCTTGCCCATCACGAAGTTCACCTCGTCGCAGTAGCGGCGTACCGCGTTCTTGGCCTGGGCCCGCCGCTGCTCGAGCAGCCGCTTCTTCTCGTCGCGCAACCCCTTGCGCCCCATCACCAGGCCGATGCCGACCCCGATCGGGCCGAGCGCGATGCCCGCCATGCTGCTCAGCATGGTGAACATGATCGCGCCGGAGTATGCGCTCTTCATCGCCACCATCGCCTGCTTGCCGACCCGCATCTTCTCCAGCTCCACGTTCGCGTCGATCCGGGTCTGCGACACGACCGTGTCCGGGTTGAACACCCCGAGCTGGGCGAGCGTGCCCCCGGCCGCCTCACGGAAATGCTCGGCGACCTGCGCGCTCAGCTCCTCGGCCCGGTACCGCAGCAGGCCGTAGTTCTCCAGCACCTCGTACGACACGAGGGACTCCAGCCACGCCTCGATCTCGTCCCAGGCGTCGGCCGGATCCAGCTCCTCGAGCGCCTCGTCCGCCTCCTGCGCGATCTTCCGGATCCGGGTACGCAGGTCGTGGTCGATGTCCGAGTTGAGGTCACCGATGCCGTCGCCGAGCGTCTGGCTCCATTTCGCGGCCGCGGTACGCAGCGCCTCGACCCGTTGCTTCGTCACGTTGAGCGCGTCCATCACGGCCTGGGCCGCGGCCGGGTCGGCGAGCGCGGCGCGTTCCGCCTCGAACTGGCCGATGATCTGGTCGCACACCGCGGACACCTCGGCGGACGCCTCGCCGGCGAGGCGTCGGGCCGCGCCCGCCCCCACCTGTTCGGTGACGAAGCGGACCAGTTCCGGGAAGCCGGACTCGGTGTTGAGCGCGGCGTCGTTGGCCTGTACCGCCCGGGCGCGCAGGCTCGACGAGACGCACAGCACGCCGATGCCGTCCGCGCGCAGGTGCCCGGCGTTGAGGTCGCGGATCCGGCGCCAGGCCGGGTAGAAGTCGGTCTTCGTCATCACGCAGATGACCGTGTCGCAGATCGACCGGGCCCGACGCAGGAAGTCCACCTCGGTGCGGGTCAGCTCCTGCGACGCGTCGGTCACGAAGATCACCGCCCGGGCCACCGAGATCGCGGCCAGGCTCGCCGCCGCGTGCGCCGATCCGAGCCCGCCCACCCCTGGTGTATCCACCACGATCAGGCCGCCGCTGAGCATGGTCCGGGGCAGCGCGACCTCGACGCCGGCCACCCGCGCCGTCGGCGCGCCGGCCAGCCCGTCGCCGCTCTCCACCACGTACCGGCGTACGTCGTCCATCGGGATCGTCTCGCGCCGGGGCGGGTCGCCGGCGTACAGCAGCTCGGCCTTGAGCTCCGGGCCGTACCGCAGGTAGGTCGGCACCGCGGTGGCCACGTCGTCGTCGACCGGGCAGACGTTCGCCCCGAGCAACGCGTTGACCAGGGAACTCTTGCCCTGTTTGAACTCTCCGGCGACCACGATGTGTACGGCCGGGTCAGCCAGCGTCCGGCTGGTCACGGCCAGCCGGGCGCCGAGATCCTCACGCCCGTACCCCTCGCACGCGCGCATGCCGAGGGCGACCAGCTCGGCCGCCTGGGTCAGTACGGCCTGGTCGCCGGGTACGGGTTGCGCAGTCATCGTGGTCCCCATCCGCGATCGTGCACGGGCCGTGGCAGGTCAGTCGTACCGGTCGCCCAACACGGCAGCGAGCCCTGCGGGTTCTTGTCCCGCACGGCCCGCTGCCGGGTGGTTGGCTTCGACTTAGAGAGGGTCGCCGCCGTCGTCCGGACCGTCGGCCGCGCGCAGCGGCTCGAGCACCGGCGGCCGGCCCAGGTCGAGGTCCTGGTGGACCTCGCCGTCGAGGTGCTGGTCGCCAGGGCCCTGCTCGCTACCCACGACCGAGTTGTCGGCGTCGATGGTGGACGTCTCGGTGCTGACGTCGTGGCTGTCGGAGTAGTTGCCGAGCGCCGGACCGTCGCCGGAGATCGCGCCACCGGGGCCTACCGCGTTGCCGGAGATGTTGCTGGTGTCGCCGCCGGCGCCGATCGCGGAGTTGGCGACGGTGGAGCCACCGACGTTGGCCACGTCGCCGTCGCCGAAGTTGAGCGTGCTGTTGCTGAGCGGACCGTCCACGTTGGCCACCGTGTTGTGGTCGCCGACGACGGTGTCGTCCACGTTGCCGCCGGCCAGCACACCGGTGTTGGTGCCGGTGTTGATCGGGCCGATGCCGCCGCCGAAGCCGGGGACCTCGCGGGTCAGGATCGGGTCGCCGTAGCCGCCGAGCCCGCCGGGTGCGTTGCCGATCTGCACCGCGCCGGCGCCGGAGTTGGCCTGGCCGAAGTTGTCGCCGCCGATCGCCTGCGAGCCGTCGCCGGTCGCCGCGTTGACGGTGCTGTTCTGGCCGGCGGCCACCGAACCGTCGCCGGTCGCGTTGACGTTGTCCACGTCGATGTCACCGTCGACGTTGCCGCCGACGTGTACCGACTCGTCGATGTCGGTGGAGTTGTCCGTGATCGTGGTGACGCTGTGGTCGTCGGAGTACGCCACGTTGGTCACGTAGCTGAGCTGCTGGACGACCTGCTCCACCGACTGGTGCCCGGAGTAGCTCGGCGGGCCGGAGCTGCCGCTGGCGTAGCTCTGCAGCGCGCTGCTCGTGCTCGCCGGGATGGTGCCGGAGCCGCACACGTCGCCGACGACCTGACGGACGTCGACCCCGGACAGGTCCGCGTCGGTGAGTCCACTCTCGGTGAGCTTGCCGTACGGGTCCTCGGCGAACTGCTGGGCGGACTTGGGGTGGCTGAGGATGTCCTGGATGAAGCTCTTGAGCATCTCGGTTACGTCGATCGGCATTGTCCTGACCCCTCTGTGACTTGGCCCTTTGCCGCCAACGGCTCGGGCATGCAGTCAGCGTGCGGCCTGGGCGGCACGACCGGCATCGGGGTAAACCCCATGCTCGAGGAGGGCGTATGGGGGTGAGTATCACAGCCACCGCCGCATGCCTGTCAGCCGTGTGACATGCACTGTCGCCCATGCGACACAGGTCAGTCCGCGGCGAGAACGCCCCGGAGCGCGGCGACGAATTCGGCTCGGGTTGTTGCGCCCAACTTGGTCCGGATACGTGCGACGTGATGCTCGACTGTTTTGGGGGAGATGAACAACCGGGCGCCGATTTCCCGGTACGTAGCGCCGGAAAGCACCAGCCGGGCCACCTCCACCTCCCGCTCGGACAGTCCGGCCAGTTGGGTGGTTGGGGCGCCACTAGAGTCCGGACCGGACAGGTCGCGGGCCCGCTCCAGCAGCCGGCGGGCCAGCGGGGCGTCGGTGGTACGGATCGCGGCCTGCCCGGCCAGCCGGGACGCCTCCCACGGCAACTCGGCGGCGACCAGCTCGTCGGTCGCCGCGACCACCTCGTCGCCGTCGACCTGACCGGCCAGGGCGCCGGCCCAACAGGTCGCCGCCGCGCACAGCGCCCGCGGCCGGTGGCCGGCCGGCTTGACCGCCGCGAGCTGCCGGGCGACGCGGTCGGCCTCCGTCGCGTCCTCCACCGCGGCCGCCAGCTGCAGCCGGATCCAGCCCAGCGCCGTCGTCCACGCCGGTGGGCTGCCGAGCCCGTCGAGGATCACGTCCAGCGCTTCCAGGGCCGGTACGACCCGGCGCAGCTCGCGCAGCCGCGCGGCGGCGACCGCGAACTCCTCGATCGCCTCCAGCACGAACAGGTCGACCGCGCCGCGCGCCAGGACCGGCGCGACCCGGGACCAGGCGTCCCGCAGGCTCGCGATGTCGCCGGACCGTCGGGCCAGTCCGGCCGCGAGCGCGGCGTGCAGCAGCCGGTCCCGACCCGCCAGCGCGGCGCCGTCCGACCGGCGTACCTCGGCCGCCGCCGTGTCGTACCGACCGGTCCGCAGGTGTACCCACGCGAGCAGCAGCCGGTGCCGGTCGGCCGCGACCGGCCCGCCCACGCCGGCCTGTGCTGCCCGTACCAGCAGGTGCTCGGCCGAGTCGGCGTCACCGGCGGCGACCGCGACCACCGCGCCGAGCGCGTGCGGGGTGTCCGGCAGTACCAGCGCCGGCGGGGTCGCCTCGGCCGCTTCGGCGGCTTCGATCAGCAGCGGCAGCGCCGCCTCCGGATCGCCGACCGCGAGTACCGCCTCGGCCAGTCGCGCCACGCTCCCGGCGCCGGTACCGGCGCTCTCCAGCGCGGCCCGGGCTTCGGCCGCGCGGCCGGTCGCGACCAGCGACGGTACGGCCAGCACCGGTCCGGGCGGCGGCGCCTCGGACAGCCGCTGCGCGGCCCGTACCGACCGGCCCTGGTGGGCGGCGACCGCGCCGTCGACCAGCGCGAGCCGGCCGGCCTCCGGTGCCGGTACCGCGACCGCGGCCGGATCCACCGGCAGTCCGAGCAGGGCGCCGGCCTCGGTCCGGCCGGCCGCGAGCGCGATCGGGTCGGCTCCGGCGTCCGCGGCGTCGTCGTACCAACTCGCGGCCGCGGCCGGATCGGTGAACCGGGTCTGCTCGCCGGCGGCCCGGTACACCTCGGCGGCCGCCGGCGTGGACACCCGCGCCGCGCGCAGTTGGGTCGCCGCCAGCACCGGATCCGCGCCCGCGCCGACCAGGGCGTGCGCGACCGCGTCGTGCGCCCGCCGCCGCCCGGCCGCCGGCAGGTCGGCGAGGATCGCCTCGGCCACCGCCGGGATGACGCGCTCCCCATCCGGTACCAGCAGGCCGGCGTCGCGCAGCGAGCGGATCGCCGCCTCCAACTGGTCCCGGGACAGCCCCGCGGCGGCGGCCAGTACCTCGTCGGACAGGTCGAGCCGCAGCGCCAGTACCCGTGCGAGCGCGACGGTCGGCGCGGGCAGGAAGGCCAGCTCCCGGTGTACCCGGGCGACCAGTGCCGGTGGTGCCGGGTCGGCCCGCGCGTCCACCAGCGCCAGCACGATCGCGGGGAGTCCGGCGGAGGCGCGCAGTACCGGAGCCGCCGATTCGTCCGGTTGGCGGAGCAGGGCGGCGACCGCGGCCAGGTCCAGCGGTGCCAGCACCTCGACCCGGCCGCGGGCGGCCACCGCGCCGTCGAGTTCGGCCAGTTCCGGCCGGTCCACGGTGGGGCGGCGGGAGACCGCCATCGGTACGCCGTCCCGCGCGGCCGCGGCGAGAACGCGCAGGTCCGCGCTGTCGAGCCGGTGCGCGTCGTCCACGATCACCAGCGCGTCCCGGTGCCGGGCGTCGGTCAGGAACTCCGCCACCGGTACCGCCGGACTGGTGCTGAACCACAGCGCACCGGGGGCCGCGGCGGCGATGGCGCGCAGGCGGTGGGTACGGCCGGAGCCGTCGACGCCGACGACGACCGTGCCGTTTCCGGTGTCCGTCACCGCCCCGACCACATCCGGGTATCTTGCCTGACCGCGCGGGCGGATGGCGGTCCTTGCGGGTTGAGGCGGCAAGGACGAGCCGTGCGCATGACGTGCGGGGCGTCAACCGGACGGGTGTCGCCGCGCCGGGGTCGTTGGCCGACCTGCCGGCGCGGCACCCGCTACTGGTGCGAGGTGGCCAGCGCCAGCACGACGATGACCACGAAGGTGGCGATGAGCAGCAGAGCCGCGGTACGCCGCCAGCCGGTCAGGCCACCGGGTCCGCGGCGGTGGGTCGAGGTTCGGAACATGGGCACTCCTTCGAGCAGGACCTGATCGAGGCCGCTGGTCGGCGGGGACGGGCACCTGGTGGTACCCGTCCCCGCCGCAAGGGGTGTTCGCCCTTGTCGACGTTCAGCCGCTGTTAGTGGCCGCTGTGCGCAGTGCTGTTGCCGCTGGTGGCCCTGGTCTGAGACTTCGTCCAGGTACCGGCGTTGCCGCCGTCGCCACCGTTGCCGGTGCTGCCACCGGTGGTCCAGCTGTGGTTCTTGGCGTTGCCGGTGTCACCGGTAGAGCCGGTGTTCCCGGAGTCGCCGGAGCCGGCCGAGGCCGAACCGGAGACGCCGCCGTGGTGGTGGTGGCTGTCGCAACCGCAGTTGTCGTACCCGCGGAGCATGGACGGGCTGGGCTCGTTGTCGCAGCCACAGCCGTGCCCGTGCTCGCCGCCAAATACCTTGGTGCTGGCGGAGTTGCCACCGGTCGGACCCGAGTTTCCGGAGTCGCCGGAGTCGCCGGAGGTGGCGTCGTTCTCCGAGTCGGCGTCGCCGCCACGGCCCGAGTTCCCACCGTTGCCGCCGGTCGCGCTGGAGCTGTTGTTGCTGTTCGACGTGGCGTCGCCGGTGTCGCCGGACACCGTCCAGGAGTGGCCCGAGTCGCATCCACAGCCGTGGTTGTCGTGCCGGTAGCTGTGGGACCCGGAGCCGGACGATGCGGTCGAGTTCCCGGTACGGGAGGTGGTCGTCGAGTCGGTGGAGGTCCAGGCGTTGCCGCCGTCGCCGCCATTGCCAGTGCTGCCGCCGATGGTCCGGCTGCGGTTGGAGGCATCGCCGGTGTTGCCGGTGTGCCCGGTGTTGCCGGAGTCGCCCGAGTCGGCGCTGGCACTGCACTTCACGTCGTACAGGCCGAAGCACCACGCCGAGGCGCTGTTGCGACCGGTGGAGCCGGAGTTGCCGGAGTCACCGGAGTCGCCTGAGGTCGCGTCGTTGTCCGAGTCCGCGTCGCCGCCGTTGCCGGAGTCGCCCCCGTTGCCGCCGGTCGCGTTGGAGCTGTTGTTGCTGTCTGACGTAGCGTCACCAGTGTCGCCGGAGACGGTCCAGGAACTGCCCGAGTCGCATCCACAGCCGTGGTTGTCGTGCCCGTAGCCGTTGAACCCGGAGCCGTTGGAGCCGGAGCCGTTGGATCCGGAGCCGTTGGATCCGGAGCCGGACGAGGCGCTCGAGTTGCCGCTGTGCGCGCCCGTGTTCGAGTCGGTCGACGTCGAGGCGTTGCCGCCGCTACCGCCGTTGCCGGTACTGCCGCCCTGCGTGTTGGAGCTGTTCGAGGCGTCGCCGGTGCTCCCGGTGTGGCCGGTGTTGCCCGAGTCGCCGGAGTCGGCCGATGCGCTGCAGTGCACGTCGTACAGGCCGAAGCACCACACGGTGGCACTGTTGCCGCCGGTCGACCCGGAGTTGCCGGAGTCGCCCGAGTTGCCGGAGGTTGCGTCGTTGTCCGAGTCCGCGTCGCCGCCGTTGCCGGAGTCGCCGCCGTTGCCGCCGGTCGCGCTGGAGCTGTTGTTGCTGTTCGACGACGCGTCGCCGGTGTCACCGGAAACGGTCGCGGAGCTGCCCGAGTCGCATCCACAGCCGTGGTTGTCGTGCCCGTAGCCGTTGGATCCGGAGCCGTTGGATCCGGAGCCGGACGAGGCGCTCGAGTTGCCGCTGGTGGCCCCGGTGTTCGAGTCGGTCGAGGTGGAGGCGTTCCCACCGCTGCCGCCGTTGCCGGTGCTGCCGCCCTGCGTGTTGGAGTGGTTGGAGGCGTCGCCGGTGTCCCCCGTGGACCCGGTGTTGCCGGAGTTACCGGAGCCAGCCGAGGCGCCGCAATGTACATGCGCCACGCCGATGCACACGGTGGTGGAACTGTTGCCGCCGGTCGAACCGGAGTTCCCCGAGTTGCCGGAGTTGCCGGAGGTGGCGTCGTTGTCGGAGCTGGCGTTGCCGCCGTTGCCCGAGCTGCCGCCGTTGCCGCCGGTCGCCGACGAGCTGTTGTTGCTCGTCGAGGACGCGTCGCCGGTGTCACCGGAGCCGAGTAGACCGAGGCCTAACAGCCCCCCTGAGTGTTGCGATCCGGTCAGCGTCGACACGACGGGTAAGCCGTCGGTCAGCGATGCCGGGGTGCCGGACGCGGCGTTCGCGGCGGCCGCACCGACGAGGCAGAGCCCGCCGGTCGCGCCCACGACGAACAGGCCGCGCAGCAGCCATGCTTTCGTTGACATTGAAACCCTTCCCGAGAGAAACGGTCTGTGGACACCGTCTGGCAACCGGACACCGTGGTGTCCGTGGAGTTGCCGGGGGAAAGGGCGCTAACCGCCGCGCTGGTCGGGCCGCACGCTGCGGCCGGAGAAGGCCATCAGCCGGGCCGGTACGACGCGCCCCGAGCTGAGCTCGGGATGCCACGTACCGGTCAGGAATGCCATGGCCTTGGTCGAGTGGCCGGAGCCGTTGGCGCTGCCGGCGGTGGCCGCGCCGGCCGGAGTGACCGGACACGGCGGCTGGGCCGGAGAGGTCGGGGCCAGCGGCAGCGGCCCGGCCGGTACGACCGCGTCGGAGCCGCCGCGCGGCGACGGAGGTGAGGCGGCGCTGGTCCACGCGCCGGCCGGGATCCCGGTCCAGCCGAGGGCCGCCGGGTGGCCGGAAGCTGCCGGCGCGGCAATGGACAGCGCCAGGGTCGATCCGAACCGCCCGGTCGCCGACTGTGCGCCCGGCAGCAGCCCGGTCACCGGCTCGAGTGGGCCGGTCAACGGCGCCAACACCGGCGCCAGCGCGGCCGTGACCGGCGCGAGCGGAGCGAGGACCGGCGCCAGGGCGGTGGTCAGGGGCGCGAGCGCGGTGGTCAGGGGCGCCAGGGCGGTGGTCACGGGTGCCAGGGCGGTGGTCAGGGGCGCCAGGGCGGTGGTCACGGGTGCCAGGGCGGTGGTCAGGGGCGCCAGGGCGGTGGTCACGCCTGTCAGCGGCGCGAAAACCGGCGCCAGCGCGGTGGTCACGCCTGTCAGCGGCGCGAGAACCGGCGCCAGCGCGGTGGTCAGGGGCGCGAGCGCGGTGGTCACGGGCGCCAGCCCGCTCGCGGTCGGGGTCAGGATCCCGGCGATCGGCCCGAGGGCCGGTGCCGCGCGGGTCGCCTCGTTGATCTGCGGTGAAGCGGCGGCCGCCACGGGCCGCGCACCCGCGGCTGCTGGCTGGGTGCTCGCAGCGGCCGCCGCGTGCGGTACGACTGGCTGAGGAAAATGGTCCAGCAGCGCGTCGACCGTCTGGCCGGTACTGGTCAGCAGCCCACCGACCAGGCTCACACTCACCGATGGTGCGGAGCCGGAGGCCGTCTGCTCGGCAGTGGTGCCGGCATCGGCATGAGCGGCTTGCGCGTCCGCCTGGGACAACACCAGCCATGCGCCGGCGGCGGTCCCGGTCAGGAGAACCAGACGCAGGACGGCTCGGGCGATCGGCGGTATTCCGCCACCTGCCCGTACCCCCGCGTTGCTGATCAACTCGCGCCGCCCCCCGGATCGACACAAAGGTGCGTACGAAACCGCGATACGCACGTCACCGGGGTCCAGGGCGACAATGCGCACTCTACATACGGCAGGCGCCTGATGGTGGGTTTGGACAAAGACGCGACCGATAATCCTTACCCGACATCGTGGCTGGTCATCGCCGTGGAGAACGCTTTCGTGGACTCGTGACGGATTCAGCCCGAATTTGAAAACGCATGAGAGTACACGGAAACGGAATCCACGGTAGGAACGGTCGATAACGGATTTCGGAGCCGGGCGGTTCGCCGGCGGCCGTGATCGAATCGTGAACCGGCCACCGATCATGTCGAGGAATCGGCTGAGCGGATGATCGGGCTGCGCGCGGCCGGCCGTCATGATGGTGCTCTGACACGATCCGTCGCCCCGGCGGTGGCGGACCGGGCAATGTACCGGCCGGCGGACCGGCAGGTACCGGCCGGCGGACAGGGGGCTCACGTGAACGTGGTCGAGATGTACAGCCGGAGCCTGGACGAGTTCCTCACCCGGGTACGGCAGGTGGGCGGTACCCAGTGGGACGAGCCCACGCCGTGCGCCGACTGGAACGTCCGGCAGCTGGTCAACCACGTCGTCTACGAGGACCGGTGGACGGTTCCGTTGTTCGGCGGGTCGACCGTGGCCGAGGTGGGGGACCGGTACGAAGGGGACCTGCTCGGCGCGGACGCGACCGGCAACGCCGCTGACGCGGCCGCGGACGCGCTGGCCGCGGTCAGTGAGCCGGGAGCGCTCGACCGTACCGTCGAGTTGTCCTTCGGTCCGACTCCCGCGACCGAGTACGCCATGCAACTCCTCGCCGATCACCTGATCCACGGCTGGGATCTGGCCGTCGCCATCGGTGCCGACCCGAAGTTGGACGCCGAGTGCGTCCGGTTCTGCGCGGACTGGTTCGCCGACCGCGAGGAGCAGTACCGGCAGGCCGGGGTGATCGGTCCGCGGGCCGAGGTGCCGGCCGGAGCCGACGAGCAGGAGCGGCTGGTCGCCGCGTTCGGTCGTCGCCCGGGCTGGCGCCCGCCGGCGCGTCGCTGACCACGTCCAGCCGTCCCTGCGGCGCGTGGGCGGGCAGCGATCAGTTGGCGGGTACCCGCGCCCGGAGCACCAGCATGGGCACCGGCGGCACCGGCACCGTGGCGAGCGCCTCGGTCGCGTCGCGCACGACGGCGGCCCGATCGGCGGGGCTCCGGTCGGCCAGCCACGGCGCGACCTGCGCCATGCCGAGCCGCCACCGCAGTAGCGTGTCCATCCCGAGGTCGGCCACCTCGACCCGCACCAGGTCCAGTCGGGCGTCCGGCAGGCCGGCCGCGGTGGCCACCGCCGACAGGCCGGCGACGCTGCCGACCCGCTCCTCGCCGTCGCCTTTGAGCCTGGTGTACCAGTCCGGAGGTGTGTAACCGGCGTCCGCGAGTACCGCGTCCACGGTGGTCTTCACCGGATGGCTCGGTACGTCCGGACCGGCCGGGAACGAGGTGGCCAGCACTGTCCCGCCGGGGCGTACCACCCGGGCCAGCTCGACCAGGCCGGCGACCGGGTCGGCCAGGTGGCTCAGCACGAAACCGGCCAGCACCAGGTCGGTACAACCGTCCCGGACCGGTAGCGCGGTGACGTCGCCGACCAGGGCGGGCGGCCGGTGGTCCCGATCGAGCCCGAGCATCGCGAGGGACAGGTCGCTCGCCAGTACCTCGGCGCCCCGGCCGGCCGCGGCCCGGGCGAACGCGCCGGTACCGGTGCCGACGTCGAGCGCTCGCGGTGGGTCGGTCCACCGCGGCAGCAGCGCCACGGCGGCCGCGGCGAGCGCCCCGTACACCCGGTCCGGTCCGGCGGCCCACTCGGCCGGGCTGTCGTACCACGGTCGGCTCATCGCACCAGGATCGCGGCTGCCGGCGCTCACCGCAGCGGAGCGCCCGCGCCCACCGGGGCGGAGCCGGCGCTGCGCACAACGGCCGGCGGCTATCGCAGCAGGGCGGGCTGCGGCGAGCCGCGCGACTATCGCAGCAGGGCGCGGGCGACCGGGGTGATCCGCCGCGTCCACCACTCCAGCTCGACCGGATCCCCGGTCTTGGACCAGCCCAGTTGTACGAACGCGCCGAGCAGCGCCAACTCCAGCTGCCGCTCCCACCAGCCGGCCGTGGCGATCCCGTGCCGTTCCAGCGCGTCCCGATAGACCTGCACCGTCTTCTCTTTGGGCTCCGGCAGCCGGTCGCAGTTGACCGCGAGGTACCAGCCGAGATCCGCGCACGCCGCGCCCTGCCCGGGGAAGGCCCAGTCGAGCAGTACGGTCCGGCCGTCCGGTAGGGAGCCGAGGTTGCCGTACTTCCAGTCCCGGTGGATCAGGGTTGCCGGCGTCTCGGCCAGCGCGCGTACCAGCGGTTCCGGGTCGAGCGCCAGTGCCAGCGTCGGCTGGTACGACGCCGGTGCCACCTCCCGGAGTCGCGCCCAGCCGGCCGGGATCGCCCGTGGTACCGCGTCGTCGTAGCCGGCCGCGGCCTCCCGAGCCGCCATCGCGGGACTGAACGCGGCGTACGTCACCGCGGCCGGGGCCAGGTACCCGTACCCCGTGTCGCTGAACGTCCAGAACGTCGCGTGCAGCGCTGCCAGGTGATCGAGGAACCGCCGGTGCTGGTCGAGCCCGATCCGGTCGGTACCGCTTCGCACCAGTGCGTCGGTCACGTCCCGCATCAGCAGCGCGGCCCGACCGGTGGCCGGGTCGTACGACACGCCGACGAGCGCGTGGTCGAGTACCGGCGGCAGCGCGTCGAGCAGCCCGTCCCGCCACATGCCGACCACCCGGGGCGGCCCGTCCACGCCGTCGTCGGTGACCCGCATGATCCAGTCCAGATCACGGCCCAGGTGCTTGAGCACGTACGACGTGCCGCCGGTCCGGATCCGCTCGAACGGGGAGCCGGACAGCGAGTCGACGGTCTTCGCCAGCGGCTCGCGCACCACCGGACGCCCGTTACCGACCGCGGCCAGCAGCTCTTCGGCCGAGCCGTACACCTGATGCCCCATGGTTTTCAGGATGCGTCCCGGAGGGACAATCGTCCGGCGGCCGCGCCGGATCGGTCCGGACGGTGGATCGGCACATCGGCCGGCAACCGCCCAACCGGGACGATTCAGTGCCGGGGGGCGTACATGATGATGGCGACCCCGACCAGGCAGATGCCGGCGCCGAGTAGGTCCCACCGGTCCGGCCGGAACCCGTCCACCAGCATTCCCCAGGCCAGCGAGCCGGCGACGAACACGCCACCGTAGGCGGCCAGGATCCGGCCGAAATGCGGGTCGGGCTGGAACGTGGCGACGAACCCGTACGCGCCGAGCGCGATCATCCCGCCGGCGATCCACCACAGCCCCCGGTGCTCCCGCCAGCCCTGCCAGACCAGCCAGGCGCCGCCGATCTCGGCTAGGGCGGCGAGCAGGAACAACGCGATCGATCGGACCACGGTCACGGGAGGACGGTACCGGGGCGCAAGGTCTACTCAGGCGCGGTGCACCGGTGCCGATGACCAACCCGTGGGCAGATGGACCCATGCGGCGTATGGCGTCGGCGTGGCGGTGTTGGCTGCCGTCTACTTCCTCTGGCCGCACCGGCCGGAGTTGGCCTGGTACCTCATCGGCATGCTGAGCGTGGCCGCGATCCTGGCGGCATCCGCCGGAACCGGCCGCGCCCGCGGGCGCCCTGGTTGTTCCTAGCGGCCGTGGTCGCCACCCTCGTGCTCGGTGACGCGGTCTATGACCTGCTCACCGAGGTTCTCGGGTACACCGACCCGTTCCCCTTCCATCGCGGACGGCTTCTACCTGTCCACGTACCTGTTGTCGGCGCCCGCCTGTTGATCATGGCGCGGTCGCGGCCGACCGGTACCAGCTGGGCCGCCCTGCTGGACGCGCTGATCGTGACCGTCGGCATGGGGCTGCTGTCCTGGGTCTTCCTGGTCCGGCCGTACCTCGCCGACGACTCGCTGGGGTGCCTGTCCAAAATGTTCTCGGTCGGCGATCCGCTGGGTGACCTGCCGCTCCTCGCGATGCTGGTCCGGCTCGTCGCCGCCGGCGACCGCACCACGGCGGTACGCCTGCTGACCGTCGGTACGGTCGGGCTCCTCGTCGCCGATCGTCGCGAGGGCATCGAGACCCAGGCGCAGCGGGACATCCTGGTCGGCCTCGGCTGCCGGTACGGCCAGGGCTATCCGATGTCCCGTTCGGTCACCGCGGCCGACTGGCGCCGGACCCACGGACGACTACGGACCGGCGGGCCGGCTCGCCGGGTGATGTTGCGCCCAGTCCGGCCGGACCCCGGCCGGGCCGGATTACGCTGGCACGAGATCGCGTACACCGGGGAGAGCGACGCCCGGTGACCTCCAGCCGACGACAGGGGTGCAGCCGATCGAGCCGGGCCGGGATCGTGAACCGGCCGCGATGGCCGGGAATCCGGCGGTCGCGGCGGCCCTTCGGGCGGCATCGGCGTTCGGCCACATCGAAACCTTTGCTGGTGTACCGACCGGAGAAGACTGGGTCGCGTACCGCGACGTGGTCCGGCCCGAGCGCATCGGCTCCCTGATCGAGCGGGTGGCCGGCCGGTACGGCGGTTGCCCGACCCCGGCGGCTCGTACCGCGGTCGCGACCCTGGTGGCCGGCGAGATCGCCAGCGCGTTCGCCACCCCGATCGCGGCCGCACTGGTGGTGCAGCGGCGGGCCCTGGTGCTCGGCCCGGACCTGTGGATCCGGCTCGGGCCGTACAGCGTGGACGGGGTGGCCGCGGCCGCCCCGACCGTGCGGGTGCTGTCGACCGATCCGCTCGCCGGCCGCGCCGGTGTCACCGTCGCCGACAGTCCCGCCGCGCTGCGCGGCGCCGCTGCCGACTGGTACGCGATGGCACTGAAACCGCTGGTGGCCGCGGTCGACGCGACCACCCGGCGGGGGCGGCGGGCGTTGTGGGCGGACGCGGCCGACCGGCTGGCCAGCGCGATGTTCCTCGCTGTCGGTGGAGCCGCCGGAGGATCTGCCGGGGCAGGCGGCGTCGGAGCGGTCGACGCTGACGCGCCCGCGGAGATCGCGGGGCTGTTCGAGGTGGCGCCCCGGGCGCTGCGGCATCCGATCCGCTGGCTGGACGTGCCATGGGGCGACGGGTACCTGTCGTGGAAGCGGCGCACCGTGTGCTGCCTGGCGTACCAGACACCCGCGCTGGCCGGGCAGCTCTGCGACACCTGCCCGCTCATCCCGCCGGAGGAGACCGTGCGCCGGGTCGGGGACCGCCTGCGCGGTACCCGTGCGCCGTCCTGACCGCTTCCGCGCGGACCGCCGGTGCGCCTGTGGCGGGGGTCAGCTCTGGCGCGTTCCTCGGCCCCCGATCGGCCGCCGGACGACCAACGGGCCTGTTCGACCAAGGGGACCGCGCTACCGGGCCATATGATCGTCGGCTATGGATGCCGGACTCTTCATGGTCTTTCTCATCCCCCTCGGCCTGATCGCGCTGATCGCCGTACTGGCGGCGCCGCACCGCAAGATCGTCCAGCTGGAACGCCGGCTCGCCCGGATGGAGCGCAGTCTCGACGCCGTCCTGGCGGGCACCGGAGTCCGGCCGCCGGACGCCGAGTTCGGGCCGGTCGCGAAGTACCTGGTGGAGGGGAAGAAGATCCGGGCGATCAAGGCCTACCGGGAGCAGTCCGGTGCCGGCCTCAAGGAGGCGAAGGACGCGGTCGACCGGATCGCCGCCGAGCTGCACCTCTGACCCGCCGCCGACCGGCCGAGCCGCCGCCACCCGCCGCGGCGCCACCCGGCAGCCGCGGCACAGCTCGGCCGAGCCGCCGCCGCCCGACCGCGCTAGCCGGCCCGGTCCAGCCGGGCGACGCCGATCTTGGAGTCGGCCATCCCGTAGAAGACGTACCGGACTCCGTCCACCTCCTCGATCGCGGTCGGGAACACCACGTTCGGCACGATGCCGCTGCGCTCGTCCTCGGTCTCCGGATCGAGCAACGGCTCGGGCGTACGGGCCAGCACCCGGGTGACGTCGTCCGGGTCCAGCAGCATCGCGCCGGCCCCGTAGTGCACCTTCTGCTGCTGGTCCCAGCCCTGCACGAGCTCGCCGCTCACCCCGTGGTGGATGAGCAGCCAGCCCTCGTCCACCCGGATCGGGGCGGGACCGGCGCCGATCTTCAACGACTCGAACGGGTACTCGCTCATCGCGACCAGCCGGTGCTGGTCCAGCCGGGTCAGCGCCCGCACGTCGTCGACCACCGAAGCCAGCGGTACGTACGACACCCAGATGCCGGGCCGGTCGTCGTCGATCCCGCGCGGCAGGTAGGTACCCGCGCTGTCCCGGATCCAGGACAGGTCCCACATCGGCCGGTGCAGGAACGCCAGCGCGGTACTGCCGTCCGGAGCCGTCACGGGTGCCGGGAACAGTACGACGTCCTTGTTCGGGAACAGGTTCAGGTCGATCGCCAACTCCGGCGAGTACCCGAAGAGCAGAGGTCCGAGCCGGCGCCAGGTGCGCAGGTCGGCGGAGACCGCGAGCGCCGGCCGTGGGCCGAGCGGCCCGTACGCGACGTACGACATCACGTGCGTGCCGAGGCACTCCAGCCAGGTGGTACGCGGGTCCTCGACCCCGGCGGTGCCGGGGCCCCGCTCCCACACCTCGTCCGGTTCGAGTACGACGCCGCGGCGCTCCACCCCTACCGGCACGCCGTTGTCCAGTACGACCGAGGCGAGCCCGACCCGGGACACGTTGCCGGCCGCGACCAGCCGCGGCAGCAGGTGCAGCCGGCCGTCCGGGGTGAACCCGGAGCCCGGATTGAGCACCCCCTCGGCCTCCAGCGGGTTGCCCGGCTCGGGTGCCATGACCACACCCAGCCGGGTCAACGAGTACGGGAAAGCTGTCACGATCAACCCTTAATCGAGGAGCCGACATCGGTGGACACGAACCGGCGCTGGAAGATGATGAACAGCCCGATCGCGGGCGCGGCCAGCACGCACGCGCCGGCCAGGATCGCGCCGTACGGGTTCGCCGTCTGGCCGGAGATGTTGCTGATGTAGTTGGCCAGCGCCACCGCCAGCGGCTGCATGTCGGCGCGTTTGGTGACCAGGAACGGCCACAGGAACTCGTTCCACGGGCCGATGAACGTCACCAGCACCACGGTCAGCAGTGCGGGCCTGACCAGCGGCAACGCGATGTACCGCAGCACCTGCAGCTCGTTGGCCCCGTCCAGTCGGGCGGACGCGAACACGTCCTCGGGCAGCGACTTGAAGAACTGCCGGAAGATCAGTACCGCGGTCGGGCTGATCAGGAACGGCAGCATCATGCCGAGGTAGGAGTCGGCCAGCCCGTACGAGCGCACGATCAGCACGTACAGCGGGATCATCAGCAACTGGAACGGGATGACCTGCACCAGCAGTACGGAGGCGAACAGCGTCGACCGGCCCCGCCAGGACAACAGCGCCAGCGCGTACCCGGCGAGCATGCCGAAGGTCACGGTGCCGAGCAGGACCCCGCCAGTCACCAGGCCGGAGTTCGCCAGGGACCGGAGCAGTGAGATCGACCCGTTGATCTCGGCGTAGTTGTCCAGCGTCACGTCGCCCGGGCTGGGAAACGCGCCGCCGATCCCGGGGTCCGGTTCGCGCTGGAACGAGCCGACCAGCATGTAGTAGAAGGGAAAAAGGAAGATCAACGCGCCCGCGCTGAGTACGGCCAGCCGGGCCACGCGGCCGCGCCGGTCCGGTCGTGCCGCGGGGGTACGGCGCCCATCAGCAGGCTTGACCGCCGGCAGCGGTTGGATTGTCGTCGTCATCGCGCTACTCCCGCTCGATCAGCCGGCGGTTGACCAGGGCAATGATCAGCACCGCCAGCACCAGGACCACGCCGAGCGCGGCGGCCACGTCGGGCTCGCCCTGCTCGATGCCTTTGCGGTACATCAGCAGCACCGGTGACGCGGAGGCGCCGTCCGGGCCGCCACCGCCGGTGAGCAGGTACGGCTCGGTGAACAGGTTGCCGCCGGTGATGATGGCCAGGATCACCACCAGTGCGGTCGCCGGCCGTACCCCGGGGACGGTCACCGTCCACCAGGTACGGATCCGGCCGGCACCGTCCACCGCCGCACTCTCGTACAGGTGCGTCGGCACGTTCTGCAGCGCGGCCAGGTACAGCAGCACGAAGAAGCCGAGCTGTTTCCAGGTCACGTACACCGCGATCAACGGCATCGCGAAACCGCTGTTGACCAGCCAGGATGGGTTCGGCGCCAGCGGCCCGAGCAGGTGGTTGACCAGCCCGCCGGTGGTGAACAGCCACAGCCACACGCCGACCACCGCGACACTTGCGGTGACGTACGGCAGGTAGTACGCGGTACGGAAGAACCCGCGGGCCGGGATCGCGGCGTTCAGCATCGAGGCCAGTACGAGGGCCACCCCCGTGGTCAACGGCACGTTGATGACCAGGAAGATCGCGATGTTCCCGAACGACCGGAGCACCGCCGAGTCGGTCAGTACCGCGCGGTAGTTGTCCAGGCCCACGAACGGCCTCGGTACCGGCACCCCGGGCGCGGTGAAGAAGTAGTCGTGGAACGACATCCACACCGCGAGCACGAGCGGGTACGCGAACACCAGCACGAGGAACGCGACCATCGGGGCCGCGAGCGCGATACCGGCCGGGTGCCGACCGAGCAGTCGTTGCCGCCAGCCGGTGACCGACCGCCGGCGCGTGCCCGCCGGCGGTCGGTCACCCGTGACGATCGAGGCGACCACGGGTCAGCCCTGGCTCACGTACTGCTTGATCTTGTTGGACGCATCGTCCAGCGCCTGGTTCGGGTCCTCCTTGCCGAAGATCACCGACTTGGAGTACGCGTCCCGGAACGTCTGCCAGACCTTGATGCTGTTCGGCACGTTCGGCACCTCGACGGTGCGGCTCGCCTGGTCGGCGAAGGCGGAGTAGGCGGTGTTCGCGGCGAAGTAGTCCGGGTAGGCGCCGGGCAGGTCGGTACGCAGCGGCATCTGACCGCTCAGCTCCAGCAGCTTGCCGTCCTGCTCCTTGGAGGTGGCGAACTTGATCACGTCCCAGGCGGTGGCCCGGTTCTTGCACGAGCTGTACATCGCCACGTTCTTGGCGTCGGAGAAGGTGTGAATCTCTTCGGCGTCCTTGCCGGCCGAGGTCGGTACCGGCACCGAGCCCCAGTCGACCTTGCCCTTGTACACCGGGATCGCCCATGGTCCGACGATCGCCATCGCCGACTTGCCCTCGGCGAACGCGTCGCCCTTGAACTGCTCGTTCGGCGCCAGCTTCTCGGCGTACATGGTCTGCCAGAACTTCACGACCCTCTTGCCCTCGTCCGAGGTGAAGGTCGGCTTGCCGTCCTCGACGAGCTGCTTGCCGCCGGTCTCGGCCGCGAACAGCGGGTAGAAGTCGAACCAGGGCTGGAAGAACTCACTGCTCGGCGCCGGCCAGATCGCGGCCTGCGCGGCCTTGCTCGACACGAGCTTGCGCGAGGTGGCGAGGAACTCGTCGTACGTGCGCAGCGGCGGGTTCTCGGCGTTCAACCCGGCCTTGGCGAACAGCTTCTTGTTGTAGAAGATCATCACCGGGTTGGACTTCCACGGCATCTGGTAGTACTTGCCGTCCGGCGACTTGTACTGGCCGGCGGTGTCCCCGCTGCGCTCCTCCAGGTACGACGTGCCGTCGGAGAACGAGTCCAGCGGTACCAGCCCGCCCTGCTTCTGGAACTGCGGTACGGCCGCGGGTGCGGTGTTGAAGATCAGGCACGGCGCGTTGCCGGCGGTGATCGCGGCGGTGATGACCTCCTCGGAGGACTTGCCGGCCGGGATCTCCTGCGCGGTCACCTTCTGATCGCTGTGTTCGCTATTCCAGGCGGCCACCATCTGCTTGCCCCACGCGACTTCCTGCGGGTTGTTCGAGTACCAGATGGTGATCTCGCCGCGCGCCTTGTTGGCCTCCGCGGCGTCGCCGCCGCCTCCGCTGCATGCGGTGAACGCCACGCTCGCGGCGAGCGCGGCGGCGATGGTCAGGGCTGTGCGTCTCATGTCGGCTACTCCTCGGGGAGCGGACTGTCGGGTTCACTGGTTTCTGGACGCGGCCCGGCCGCGGTGCGGCCGGCCGTTGGTTTCGCGGTGGTGCCGCGGCCGGGCGTGACCCGGCTGGCTATGGCGCGACCGGCCGGGCGTCGGGCGGCGGCGTGGGCCGGTGCCGGCCCGGTGGACCGCCGCACGATCAGCGACGGCGCCGGCATGACCACGTCGGCGGCCCGGCCGGACTCGATGAACTCGAGCAGCAGGCGGGTCGCCCGCCGGCCCCAGCGCTGCGGGTCGACCCGCACGGTGGTGAGCGCGGGGGAGACGTGTTCGGCGAGCGCGGTGTCGTCGAAGCCGACGATGGACAGGTCGTCCGGCACCCGTACGCCGAGCTGGTGCGCGACGCTGATGCCGGCGATGGCCATCAGGTCGTTGGCGTACAGGATCGCGGTCGGCGGTTCGGCCAGCCGCAGCAGCCCGCGGGTGGCCCGCGCGCCACCGGCCGGGGTGAAGTCGCCGTGCCGGCCGGGTCCGCGGGGGAGCCCGTGCCGGGCCAGTGCCGCCTCCCAGGCGACCATCCGGCCGGCCCCGTGGATCAGTGAGGTCGGCCCGGCTACGTGACCGATCCGCCGGTGACCGAGCCCGACCAGGTGGTCCACGGCCGCGTCGATGCCGGCCGCGTCGTCGGCCACCACGGCCGGGATCGTGCTGTCCCCGGGCGGGCGGCCCAGCGTCACCGCCGGGATGCCGAGTTCGGCGACCAGCTCCAGCCGGCTGTCGTCGAGCCGCAGGTCGGACAGGTACACCCCGTCCACCCGGCGTTCGGTGGCGAGCTGCCGGTAGCCGTCGCGCTCGGCCCGCTCGTCGGTGACGACCTGCATGACCAGGGCCAACCCGCGGGGCGCCAGTTCCTCCTGTACGCCCGCGATGAAGGCCGGGAAGAACGGGTCGGCGTCGAGCAGCCGCGGCGGCTTGGCCACGATCAGCCCGAGTGCGTACGCCCGCCGGTTGGTCAGGCCGCGGGCCCGCGGGTCCGGCGCCCAGCCCATGTCCCGGGCGACCGCGAGGATTCGCTCCCGGGTCTGCGCCGACAGCCCGGGCCGGTCGTTGAGCGCGAAGGAGACCGCACCCTTGCTCACCCCGGCGCGCCTGGCGACGTCGGCGATCGTCGGTCGGGTGGTCGACACGGGGCCTCCGGAGGTTCCCGGCCAGGCGCGGGGCTATCGCGTAAACCGGTTTAGTGCTAGGCAATAGCTAAACCGGTCTAGTAGTGCCTGTCAATCCCGGAACGTGGTCCCGGCCAGCAACGGGGGAATCGTCCCCCGGGTCCGCCAATCCGGTGCTGACCTGCGTCAATGGAGGCCTTCGATGCGCCTGTCCCACCTCGCCCGCCGCTCCGGCCGGGTGCTGCTCGCGCTGCTGCTGC
Source organism: uncultured Actinomycetota bacterium (assembly GCA_963742715.1). Taxonomy (GTDB): domain Bacteria; phylum Actinomycetota; class Actinomycetes; order Mycobacteriales; family Micromonosporaceae; genus CAVUMR01. Next base: position 162,133 of record CAVUMR010000002.1, read on the forward strand.
CGGCGACCATGGCGCTCGGCGTACCGGCCGCGAGCGCGGCCACCTCCACCCCCGCCGCGGCACCCGCGGCCGAGCCGCTGACCAACTTCGCCCACCTCGACTGGCTCGGTGACCGGGTCGCCCCGCCCGCGCAGGCCGGCCACACCACCTACCGGCTGGCCGCCGAGCCCGCGGTCGGCGTGCTGTGGACGTACGCCGACCGGCAGCCGGACGGCACGTACAAGCGCGTCGGCGGCGGTGCCTACGACCCGGCCACGAACACCTACGGCCAGGGCGCGTTCAACGCCGACGACGTCAGCCGGGCGGCCGTGGTGTACCTGCGGCACTGGCGGCTGACCGGCGCCGCGTCCAGCCGGGCCACCGCGTACCAGCTGCTCCGCGGCCTGACCTACCTGCAGACCGCGACCGGTCCGAACGCCGGCAACGTGGTGCTGTGGATGCAGCCGGACGGCACCCTGCACCCGAGCGCTGACCCGCCGGAGCAGCCGGATCCGTCCGACTCGGACGCGTCGTACTGGCTGGCCCGCACCGTGTGGGCACTCGGCGAGGGGTACGCCGCGTTCGCCTCCGCCGATCCGGCCTTCGCCGCGTTCCTGCGCGATCGGCTGACGCTCGCGATCGGCGCGATCGACCGGCAGGTGCTCGACCGGTACGGCGAGTATCTGGACATCGACGGCGCCCGGGTGCCGGCGTGGCTGATCGCCGACGGCGCCGACGCCACCGGCGAGGCCCTGCTCGGACTGTCCGCGTACGTCGCGACGCGAAACGACCGGAACGACCGCAGCGACCGGAACGACCGCAGCGACCGGAACGCCCGGGCCACCCTCACCCGACTGGCCGAGGGGGTGGCCGCGCGGCGAGCCGGTAACCCGCGCACCTGGCCGTACGGCGCGATTCTGCCGTGGGCGCTGTCGCAGGCCGACTGGCACGCCTGGGGTGGGCTCGCCCCGGCCGGGTTGGCTCGCGCGTACGCCGTGACCGGCAACGGTCAGGCCCGCGCCGCCGCACTGTCTGACACGGCGTCGTTCACCCCGCACCTGCTGGTCAGCGCCGGTCCGCAGAACGGCTGGCTGCCGGCGCCGACCGACACGGTGCAGATCGCGTACGGCGCGGAGTCCCGGGTCGAGTCGGTGCTGACCGCCGCGCTCGCCACCAACCGGCCGCAGCTACGGGTGCTCGGCGGCATCGCCGGGTCCTGGTTCTTCGGCAACAACCCGTCCGGCCAGCCGGTGTACGACCCGGCCACCGGCGTCACGTTCGACGGGGTCTCCGGTGACGGCACGATCAACCGCAACTCCGGCGCCGAGTCCACGATCCACGGGCTACTCGCGATGCTGGCGCTGGACGCCTTCCCGGACGCGGCCGCGGTCGCCCGGGCCGGTCAGGTCGTACAACGGGACACCTGGCGACTGGTGGAGGCGGAGTCGGGCGCGCTGTCCGGCGACGCGTCGGTGTACACCCCGGACAGCGGCTGGACCGGAGAGAGCCAGTGGAGCGGAGGAGCGGGCGTCCGGCTCGGCGCGGGTGGCGCGCTCACCCTGGACGCGGCGATCACCGGCCCGAGCGTGCTGATGCCGGTAGTGGAGCTGGCGCCCGGTGCCGGTACTACCCGGTGGGCGGCGGCCGTCGTGACTGCCGGGTCGGTACGCCACGGCGATGTCGGTGCGCAGGGCGACTCGCCGGCGCCCGGGCTGCTGTCGGTACGCACCCTGCCGCGCACCCTCGCCGGTGCGGACACCGTGACCGTGACCGGCACCTCGGCCGCCCCGGCGCTGGTCGACGCGCTGCTCGTACAGCCGGAGGTGGAGCGACTGGTACTGACCGACGGCACCGGCGGGATCGCGCTGCTGCGCAGCTTCGCCACCGGCTCCCGCACGGTGCGGGTCGCGCTGCCGGGCACCGGTACGGCTACCGCCTGGGTGCTCGACCCGACCGGCCGTACCGTGTCGACCCGGCACGCGACCGGCCCGACGATCACGGTGACCGTGCCGGCCGGGTACACGGTCCTGATCCGGCGCTAGGCGGGTCGTCGCCGCCGGCGCCTAGCTCAACCGCGTGCGGTACCGCTCGGTCAGCTCCTCGGTGCGGCCCTCCGGCCAGGGCCGCACCTGTCCGTGCAGGGCCGCGAAGTACAGCTCGAGGTGCGTCTGCCAGGCCGCGAGCGCGACCGGGCGCAGGTCCGCGAGTTCGGCCGGCAGGGTCTGGGTCAGTACGACCCGGGTGCCCTGGCGCGGGTCCTGGGCAAGTTCGAAACGCACCCGCCCGGCCGGCTTCCCGTCGTGCAGCCACTCGTACTCGATGACGTGCGGTGGCTGCACCGCACTGACCTGCCCGGCCGGTACGTACGGGTTGATGAACCGCAACGGCGGCTCGGCGCCCACCGCCGGCTCCTCGTCCTCGGTGAACAGCGCCCATGCCTCGTCCACCGGCTTCCACACCAGGTCCCGGGCGAAGCGCACGAGATAGCCGTCGCCGGCGTCGGTGACCTCACCCTCGGCCAGGCCGAACTTCTCCGTGTACTCCTCCATCGGGCTGAGCATGTCGCCCGGTGGCGCGGGTGCGTCCCGCCCGTCCAGCCGGGCGACCAGCGACGCCAGGCACACGTCCCAACCGGCCGCGTTGCGGTTGGCGCCGAGCCGGCCGAACGTCCCGCCGTGCGTGTGGGTGAAGATCAGCCGGCAGCCGGCGCCGTCCGGGACGAGCTCGAAGCGCAGCACGTCGTCGTTCCACCGGAACGCGTACACCTTCGGCGGGTCGCATTCGAGGACCACGCCGTCGGTGGTCGGCCCGCCCTCCTCGAAGGTGAACCGCATGAGAGTGCCGGGCCGGAGCTCGGTGCCCGCCGGGAGGTCGACGGTCGCCGGGAACTCGACGGTCGCCGGGAACCAGTGCTTCAGCTCGGCCGGCTCGGTGACGGCCCTCCACACCTTCTCCGGCGGGTGCGGGAGCCGCCGCTCCAAGCGCAGCACCGGTACGCCGTCGACGGTCCGCAAGCTCGCCTGTCCCTGTTCCTGTGCCACAGCTCAGTCCTTCGCGATCGGATCGTCGGGCATGGCGTCCAGCCGCCGTTCCAGCGCGTCCAGGCTGGTGTTCCACATTCTTCGGTACGGCGCGAGCCAGGTGTCGACTTCGGCGAGTGGCTCCGGACAGAGCCGGTACCACCGGCGCTGCGCGTCCTGCCGCACCTCCACCAGGCCCGCCTCGCGCAGCACCTTGAGGTGCTTCGACACGGTCGGCTGGGTCAGCGTGAGCCGTTTGACCAGCTCACCCACTGGCCGCTCGCCGCCACGCAACAGGTCGAGAATCTCGCGCCGGCTCGGCTCGGCCAGTACCTCGAACGTTGATGCCACTCCAGCAATATAGCCCTATCGGAATATAAGCTGTCAAGCGCGGAACATGATCGTGGCCGCGACGCGCGACGGCGCGGGCGCTGGCTCAGTGGCAGGCTTGGGTACCGCTGTCGGTGAACGTCTTGCCCGGCTCCGGTACGAACGTCCAGTCGTACCCGGTCGGGTGCAGGGTGAGCCGGAGCAGCCCGAACGTGTCGGAGTTGCGCACCTCGCTGTTCGCCGCGACCGACGGGATCGTGGTGTGGTTCGCACCGCCGGTACCGACGACCCACGCGCGCAGGCCGTTCGGGTTCGCCACGCCGTTCGGGTTCGCCACGCCGTTCGGGTCCTGTGGCGCGAACCGCTCGTACGTGTGGTCGTGGCCGGTGAGAATCACGTCCGCGCCGGCGGCGTACAACCGCTGGGTGAAGGTCTTCGAGTTCTGTGCCGCCCGGCCGCCGGACGACCACAGCGGAATGTGCCAGTAGGCGAGCGTGCAGGCTGCCGGGTGCGCGGCCAGGTCGGCGAGCAGCCACTGGTCCTGGGGCGTACCGGCAGCGCAGCCGCCCGCTTCGCCGCAGTTGGAGTTCAGCACGATGACGTGCCACGCGCCCAGGTCGTAGCTGTAGTACCCCTGCCCCGGAGTGCCGGCGGCCGCGCCGAAGTAGCCGTAGTACCCGGCTGCCTGCCCGGTCGGGTCGCAGTCGGTCGCCGGAGTGGTGGGGCTGCTGGCGATGTACTCGTGGTTGCCCACGGCCGGGTGCGTGATGTTCCGGAACCGGCCCCAGGACGGGCCGTACGACGCGGCGAACGCGGCCGCGCCACCGCACTCGTACTGCACGTCGCCGAGCGCGGCCACCGCGGTCACCGCCGGATCGGCCAGCACCAGGTCGGACACCGTCCGCTGCCGGCACGCGTTGGCGGTACCCGCGCCGCCGTTGAAGTTGGGGTTCAGCGGGTCGCACGCGATGTCGCCGGCGGCGACCAGGACGGGGTCACCGGTCGGCGGCGGGGCGTCGGCGCTGGCGGTGTCGTAGCCGAGGTCGGCGGTGCGGCCGGCGACGTTTTCGCCGACCTGTACCCGACCGATCGCGGTGGTGCCGAGGTTGGTGGTCAGGGTGAGGCCGGGTACCGGGGTGCCGTCGAGGGTGAGGTCGAGGTGGCTGGTGGTGCCGGTGACGGCGGCGTGCAGGGCGAGGTCGTGCCAGGTGTTGCTGGTCAGGGTGGTGGTGCTCTGGGTGGCGACGCCGGTGGTGTCGTTGCGGATGCCGAGTAGCCCGGTCGGTGTGACGTATGCCTCGGCGATGGCGGTGCCGGTGGTGGTACGCAACTTGAGGAAGTTGACGGCGTTGGTGCCGGAGATGGCGAGCAGGTTCACTTTCGCTCGCAGCGTCAGCTCCGGGTAGGTGCTGGTCAGGTTCTTGGTGGCCTGCGCGGCGCCGCCGGTCATGGTGGCGCGCGCGGCGTAGGTGCCGTCGGCGACGAGTTGGGTGTTGACGACCAGTCCGGTCGCAGTGGTCCAGGCGCTGGTGGTGCCGGACTCGAACCCGTCCGCGAACACCGGCGGAGGGGGCGGCGGCGTGGGGACGGTGGCGCTGGCGGTGTCGTAGCCGAGGTCGGCGGTGCGGCCGGCGACGTTTTCGCCGACCTGTACCCGACCGATCGCGGTGGTGCCGAGGTTGGTGGTCAGGGTGAGGCCGGGTACCGGGGTGCCGTCGAGGGTGAGGTCGAGGTGGCTGGTGGTGCCGGTGACGGCGGCGTGCAGGGCGAGGTCGTGCCAGGTGTTGCTGGTCAGGGTGGTGGTGCTCTGGGTGGCGACGCCGGTGGTGTCGTTGCGGATGCCGAGTAGCCCGGTCGGTGTGACGTATGCCTCGGCGATGGCGGTGCCGGTGGTGGTACGCAACTTGAGGAAGTTGACGGCGTTGGTGCCGGAGATGGCGAGCAGGTTCACTTTCGCTCGCAGCGTCAGCTCCGGGTAGGTGCTGGTCAGGTTCTTGGTGGCCTGCGCGGCGCCGCCGGTCATGGTGGCGCGCGCGGCGTAGGTGCCGTCGGCGACGAGTTGGGTGTTGACGACCAGTCCGGTCGCAGTGGTCCAGGCGCTGGTGGTGCCGGACTCGAACCCGTCCGCGAACACCGGGCCGGGCGGACTGGCCGCGACCGGCGCGGCCGGCAGCGCCAGCAGTACGAAGGACAGTGGCGCGAGTGCGCAGACGCCGGCCAGGATCCGATGCATGCGCCCCTCCAGCGATCACCTGGCCAGCTCGCCAGGGACTGTCGGGGTGCGGCTGAATGCCGCCCCCGTTCGCAGGCATGTCGCAAACCTCGGGCAATGCTAGGTCGGCGTTACTCCGGGTGAGACCACCCGTTGCGGCAGGCCGCGCTGCCAAGTGGTCACGTCGAGTCACCGGGCGGCCTTGCCAACCCACCGACCGGCGCCGCCGTCCCGGACGCGCCGCGGTCAGCCCTTGGCCCGCCGGACCGCTTCGTCGAGTGCCTCGGGGGTACGTCCGACCAGAGCCGATCCGTCGTCCAGCAACAGGATCGGCCGCTGGATGAGCTGCGGTTCGGCCACCATCGCCTCGATCCAGCGCGGTACGGCCGCCTCGTCCCGGGGCCAGTCGGGCATCCCGAGGGCTACCGCCGCGGGTTCGCCGGTACGGCAGATGTCCCACGGTTGCGCGTCGAGCCGGCGCAGTACCTCGGTCAGTTCAGCGGCTGTCGGTGGGTCGTCCAGGTACGCCCGCAGCCGAACCGGTATCCGCGCCTCGCCCAGGGTGTCCCGTGCGGCCGCGCACTTCGAGCAGGACGGGTTGTTCCACATCTCCATGCCATCTGTCTCCATGACATCTCCATTGCCTCGGCTCGCTGGCGCATCCCGGATCGTCGCAGAGCGTCGACAGCACGTGCGCGCGGCACAGCGGCATACTGCGCGGCATGAGCCAGCCGATCGAGCGCATCAATCCAGCCCAGCTGCACGCGACGCCGGGATACCACCACGTCACCGTCGTACCGGCCGGCCGGCTCGCGTTCCTCGCCGGCCAGTGCCCGTTGGACCTGTCCGGCACCGTGGTGGGGTTGGGCGATCTCGACGCGCAGGTCGACCAGGTAGCGGCCAACGCGTTGACCGCGCTCGCGGCGGTCAACGCCGGCCCGGAGCACGTCGTACGGTCGGTGATCTACGTGGTGAGCGACGACAACGCGGTACTCGCGGGAGTCTGGCGGCGGTTCACCGGATCGGTACTGGCCGGCGCGTTCAGCACCGCGAGCACCCTGCTCGGCGTAACCACGCTCGGCTTCGCGGGTCAGCTGGTGGAGCTGGACCTGACCGCGACCCTGCCGGAATGACCCGGGTGCGCCCGCCCGCGGTACCGGCCGGCGCACCCGTGTCATGTCATGCGGCCAGTTGCCAGACGCCGTACGAGATGGCGTCGCTGTTGTGGTCCAGCGCGGTGTCGTTGATGTTGTTGATGGTGTCGCAGGAGCTGTGGTAGCAGGAGTCGAACGGCTGCCCCGCGGTACCGCCCCACTGTGCTGCCTGAGTGCTCGTCTTGGTGTAGTCGGCGCCGGAGAACAGACCGCCGACCTGTACACCGGCGCTCTTGAACGAGGCGTGGTCGGAGCGGCCGTCGCCCTCGGTCTCGATCTCGGTCGGTACGCCGATCGTGCCGAAGTAGTCGTTGAACAGCTGCTGCAGGGCCGGTACGTCGTCGTAGACGAAGTAGCCCGGGTTCGGCGAGCCGACCATGTCGAAGTTCAGGTACGCGGTGATCCGCGCCAGCTCGTTCGACGGCAGGTTGTCCACGTAGTAGCCGGAGCCGACCATGCCGTACTCCTCGGCACCCCACCAGGCGAACCTGAGCGTGGCCGCCGGAGCGGTACCGCTGGCCTGGTACGCGGCCGCGACCGCCTGCGCGACCGCGAGGATCGCCGAACTGCCCGAGCCGTTGTCGTTGATGCCCGGACCAGCGCCGACGCTGTCCAGGTGGGAGCCGATCATGATCACCCGGTTGGGGTCGGTACCGGGCAGCTCGGCCAGTACGTTCCAGCTGGTGCTGCCGAAGATCGAGAACGACTGCTCGGTGACCGAGTAGCCGGCCGCCGCGGCCTGCGCCTCGACGTAGTCGACGGACGCCCGGTAGCCGGAGTCGCCGGTGGCACGGTTGCCGCCGTTGCTGTCGGCGATGGACTGGAGTTGCTGCAGGTGCGCGCGTACGGCCGCGACATCGATGTCAGGTGCGCCGTTCGGCAGCGCGGTGTGGACGGCGGTGGCCGGCCGCAGGGCGCTGTTGTCGGTGACCGTGCCGGCCGCGCTGGTGGTCGCGCCCGCCGCGGCGGCGGTGGCGGCCAGCACCAGGCCGGTGGTTGTGACCGCAGCGAGCCCGTCAAGCAGTCGCCGTACCGCGGGTTTGGACATCACAGTGCCTCCCCAGGCTGTGTGCTGAAACGAGTCGTGGCCCCGGGCGGAGAATCCCGCCCGGGGCCACGATCACCGGAGATCCCTGATTAGCAGGGGTCGCTGGCGCTGACGCTTACCGCGTTCCAGGCCGCCTGAACGGTCTGGTACGGGCCACTGCCACAGCCGTAGAGGTCCGCGGCGGAGCGCAGGGTGGAGACCCGAGCCTGCGAGTAGGTCTCACTGCTGCTGAAGTACGCGTCGAGCGCGTGGAACCAGATCTGCTCGGCCGCTGCGCGGCCGGCACCGGTAACAGTCGACCCGTCACAGGTCGGGCTGCCGTTGGAGCCCTCGGCGAGGAGGTAGAAGAAGTGGTTGCCCACGCCGGAGGAGTAGTGCGGGTCGCTGTTCGGGACCGAGGAGTCCCAGCAGTCGTACGAGATGCCGTCCAGCGACGGGTGGTACATGTAGCGCAGCGGCTGGCCATCGCCGAAGATGTTGATCTTCTCGCCGATGTCGTAGTCGCCCGGGTCCGAGGCGTTGTTCGCGTAGAACTCGACCATGGAACCGAAGATGTCGCTGGTGGACTCGTTCAGGCCACCGGCGTCGCCGAAGTAGTCCAGACCGGAAACGGCCTGGGTAACTCCGTGGCTCATCTCGTGGCCGGCCACGTCGAGGGACACGAGCGGACGCGCGTTGCCCTCACCGTCGCCGTACGTCATCTGGGAGCCGTCCCAGAAGGCGTTCACGTACGCGTTGCCGTAGTGCACCCGGCTCGGAACGCCCTGGCCGTCACCGAAGATGCCGTTGCGGCCGTGCACGTTCTTGTAGTAGTCGAACGTGAGGGCGGCACCGAAGTGCGCGTCCACGCCGGCCGACGCCGGGTCGTTCTGAGTACCGTCGCCCCAGTTGTTGTCAGCGTCGGTGAAGACGTTGCAGCTGAAGCTGCCGTGGGCCAGGTCGCACGTGGAGCCGTTGCCGTGCGAGGGGTCCACCATCGAGTACGCCGGGGTGGTGTCGATGTTGACCGCACCCAGGTAGATGCTGTTGCCAACGCCGATGTCCGTCATGACCTCGTCCCACTTGTGCAGGACCTTGCCGGACTTGGCGTCAACGGTGACGTGCAGGGTGCTGGGGGTCTGGTCGGCCTTGGTGCCGGACACGACCGTCTCGTAGGCCAGCGTGGCGGTGCTGCCGCCCTTGGCGTCGACGACCAGGCGGGTCGAGCCGGCCTTGGCCACCTTGCCGGAGAAGGACTTGGTCGCCGTGCTCTTCGCCGTGCTGGCGCTGATCGTGGCGGTCGAGTCCAGGTTGATCGGTGCGGCCAGGGCGTTGCTCGTGCCCGCGAAGGCACCAGACGCCGTGTTGTGCACGATGAAGTCGCCGCCGAGCACCGGCAGGCCCTTGTACGTGCGGTCGTAACGCACGTGCGTGGCGCCGTTCTTGTCGACGATCACGCGGTGCACGGAGTACTTGTCAGCAGCCGAACCCTTGATGGCGTCCGCATGCTGGCTGAGCGCCGTGGTTGCCCGTGCCACGGCTGTCGCCGTGCTGGGCTGCGGCGTCTGCGCGGAAGCCGCGGTCTGGCTGGCGGCACCGAGGCCGGCGACCAGAACGGCGATTCCGGCTACGGCGATTGATCTTTTCACCCGAGCCTCCCCATTCGAGCTCATTTACGACAAGTGTCGCGAGGCAGGTATAACAGTCCAGACCAGATCGTGTAAATGTCTCACGTCGGCCCAAAACATAAATGAGCCGGATAACTCAGGTAAATTACCCCAAGTGCATGCAGATGTACGCTAAGCGATAAGCCCTGCGCAATGGGGACATCCGGGAGCCGTCAAGGCGCGATCGGCCCCTCAGAAGGCGGCCAGGACCTAAGGTCACCGGCCGGACCTGGGCCCAACGACGGATGGACCTAGGCCCACTCGGCCGTTGCGCTCGCGACGGATTGAGCGGACACTCCCGGCCCCTCGTCAAGCCGGCAGGCGACCGCCGGCTGGTGCGGTGGAGCCGGCGCCCGGTCGGATCCGGTAAAGGACGTGCCGCCTCAGCGGATGCCCGGCGGACAGGTCCGGGTGGTCGAAGTCGTCGGCCGGATCGTGGGTCATCCCGATCCGGCGCATCACCGCCTGGGAGCGCTGGTTCGGGTAGCCGGTGAACGAGACGATCTCGTCGAGCCCGGCCGGGCCGAAGCCGAAGCCGATCGCGGCCCGGGCCGCTTCACTCGCGTACCCCTGCCCCCAGGCATCGCGGGCCAGTCGCCACCCCACCTCCACGGCGGGCGTGAAGTGCGCGGTGAAGCGGGGCCGGGACAGGCCGGTGAAACCGACGAAGTGCCCCGTCGAGCGCACCTCCACCGCCCACAGGCCGAAGCCGGACTGGTCGAAGCCGTCCTCGATCCGGTCCACCATCGCGTCACTCTCGGCGGACGAGAGGGCGGCCGGGAAGTACCGCATGACCTCGGGGTCGGCATTCATCGCGGCGAACGGTTCCCGGTCGGCCGGTGTCCAGCGCCGCAGCCGGAGTCGTTCGGTACGCAGCTCAGGTCCGTTCGACACGGCCCGACGCTAACCGACTGCGGCGACGGCCCTGCCGTACCGGCGCCGGACCGGGTCGAGCCGAGTATCCGGCTAGCGGGATGATCGCTAGGCTCGGCGCGTCCCAGTTGTCATCGGGAGGGGCTCAGTGTCGGATCCCGCCGCCGAAGCACGGCCACGGCCATGGCTCGGCAGTGGGTATGCCCACCTCGTCCTTCCGGTGCCCTATCTCGGGGACGCGGAGCTGCACCTGCTCGACGACGCGCTCACGACCGAGGACGGCTGGACCCTCGCCAAGCCGGACATCAGCCGCCCGCTGCTCCGGTTGGACTGGTGGCGGCGGGACGGCGGCGCGCTCACGGTCGCCGTGCTGGGCTGGTACCCGCTGCTGCTGACCATCGGATCCGGTGGGGCCGGAGCGGCACCCCGGCCGCCGGTCGCCCGCACCGGAGCACCGGTCAGCAAGCACGCCGAGCCGACGCACCGGCGCCGGGCCGCACCACTCATCCCGCTGACCCGCCTGTCCCGGCCGGCGATCCGGCGCGCGCTCGCCCGGATCACCGACGCGGTACTCGCCGACGGCGGCCGGCGGGTCGACGATCGCGAGCTGGCCGATGCGGTACACGCCTGCCGGGCCCGGTGGGATCGCGCCGCGGCCGCACACCGGGTGGTACGCGACGAGCGCGGGCGGTTGAGCCGCCGGCAGTGCCCGGTCTGCTCCGGCTGGTCCGGTCATGACGCCCCGCACTGCCACCAGTGCGGGCGGCGGTTCACTCCCGCGGACGACACCGCCTGGGCGGCGGTGTGCCAGCCGGCCCGTACCCGGCTCGCCGCGGCCGACGCGGAACTGGCCGGGCTGGCCCGGGGAGTGGACCTGTTCCCCGACTGGCCGGTGTCGGGCGATACCCCGGGTACGCCGGAGGCACAGTCGTGACGCCGAGGCTGCCGGTCTTCCTCGCCAGCCGGCTGGTCGCGAGCGAGGAACGTTGGGGCTGGGAGTACCGGGAGCCGGCCGGCGCCGCCACGTTCGCCGACGACCCGCCCGCGCTGGCCGTACTGGAGCCGACCTGGGCCAGCGAGCTGACCGGCCGGTACGACCGGGCCATGGGTCGGCGGCGGGTACGGCTGCTGCGCGCGGGCGGGCTCGAGCTGCTCGCCGTCGGCGGACTGGTCTGGTTCTGGCGCGAGGGCGGTCCGGCCGGCCCGATCGCGGCGGTACTCGCGCTGGTCGCGCTCGGCATGGTCGCGCACGCGTACCTGGCGCTGTACCGGCCGCGTCGCCGGGCGGCACGCGCGTACCGGACCTGGCGGGACGAGTGCCTGGCCGAGTATCCCGACGTGATCCGGCGTACCGCCCAGTGGCGCGCCAACCGGGACAGCCACGACCGGACCGAGTCCGAGCGCATCCGGGCGACCCGGTGGCTGGACCTGCGACCGACCAGCACGCAGCGGGTCGACGTGTACGGCGGTACCCCGGCGGGCTGGGACACGCTGCTCGCCGCGGTGGGCGGTTCGCTGCTCAACGCCACTCCCGGCATGTCGATCAGCGTGGTGGATCTCAGCCCGGACAGCGTGAGCCGCGGCCTGGTCTCGCTGGCCGGTCGTACCGGACACGCCGCCGACCTGTTGACGCTGCCCGAGCACCTGTCCGCGGTGAACCTGCTCGCCGGACTCGACCCGGCCGGTATCGGATGGGTGCTCGCCAGCGCCATGTCGGCCGACGCCGGCTCCGAAGCCGCGGCCGGCACCGCGCCAGGCACCGCGACCGCCACCGGCCCCGCGTCTGCCACCGGCCCCGGCGCTGCCACCGCGGCCGGCCCCGGCACCGCGGCCAGCACCGCGTCGACCGCGGCCGGTTCGGCGGGGACAGCGAAGGCGAAGGCGACCGCGGCGGACCGGGCCCGGCCCGATCCGGACCTGGTCCGGCGGGTGGCCGAATGTGTCACGGCGCCGGTCAGCCTCGGCCGGCTGGCACTCGCGGTACGGGAGTTGTCCGGCGCCGACCGCCCGGCGCGGGCCGGCTCGGCGGTACCCGGTACCGCCGGGGGCGACCGGCCCGCTGAATCGGCCACCGCCGGATCGGGCCCGACGAGCCGGCCGGCCGCGGCTGGGGCGACCCAGGAGCGGCTCACCGACGACGAGCTGTCCGCGCTGGCCGAACTACGGCGCGACACCCCGGCGATCGCGCTGCCCGCGCTACTCCGGCTGGGGGAGGCGCTGACCGAGCTTGCCGCGGCCGAGGGCACCAGGTCACCGGTGGAGCCGTACCGCGATCCGGCCGCCGGGCTGCGGGTACTGCAGCTCTCTGACCGGGTCGCCGGTACCGCGCTGCCCCTGCTCCGGCAGATCGTCATCGCGGTACTGGCCGAGCAGATCCGGCGCGAACCGCCGGCCGACCGGCCGCGACTGCTCGCCATCACCGGCGCCGACCACCTGTCCGCCGGTTTCCTGGACCGGCTGGACCAGCTACTACGGCGCCGCTCGATCCGCTTGATGCTGTTCTTCCGGCACCTGCGGCCGGACGTGCACCCGGCCACCGTGCATCCGGCGACGATGCCGCCCGCCACGGCCGGCGCGACCGTGCTGATGCGGATGCCGGACCCGACCGATGCCGACCGGGCGGCGGCTCTGGTCGGTACCCGACACCGGCTGCTGGCCAGCCAGCTCACCGTGCCGCCGGGTGCGGAGCCGGACCGGACCGACGCCGGCGGGGTGGACGGCGAGCCGCCCGGCTACCCGCACGAGGCGGTCGTCCACCTCGGCGCGGCCCGGCCCGGCATGCTCGCGATCGGGGCCGCGCCGTACCATCGGGCCTACCGCCACGCCGTCGCCGCCCGCCTGTTCACCGAGCTGTCGCCGACCGGGTACGTGCTGGTCGACCCGGCCGACGGGGGCAGCCCCCGGCTGGGCGACTGCGATCCGACGGTGTTCGGTCAGCATCCCGAGCCGCGACCCCGACCGGTCCAGGGTGAGGCGCCGGAGATCCCGCGGTGGGCCACCGACAACGACTGATCCGCCGCCGCGGACTCCCGGTCTGGCGACGGCCGGCCGGTGCCGCGGGCGACCGCCGACCCGGTTGACCATCCGACGGTACGGACTGGGAACCTTGCACCATGAGCGGCAGCACGGGCGCTGAACCCGCCGACGTCAGCTGGCCGGTGCCGGCCGGCCCACCAGCACGGATCCGGCCGAGCCGGTTGTGGTACCTGATCGCCGCCGTGATCCTCGTACTGGGGATCGGTGCCGGGCTGGCGTTCCTGTTCTTCGCCCTGCGGCCGGCGCTGGGCCCGATGGAGCAGTTCTCGGCCGGGCAGCCCCAGCGGATCGAGCTCGGCAGTACCCGTTCGCGCACGTTGTACCTGGACGGCGACTTCAAGTCGCTGCTGACGGACATCAAGTGCCATACCGCGGCCGGTGAGAGCGGGGTACGGCTGATCCCGGTCGCGGGCGCGCTACAGGTCACCAACGGCTCCGGTACCTGGTACGCGATCTACCAGATAGACGTGAGCCGCTCCGGCACGTACGAGATCACCTGCGAAACCGAGGACGGCCGGCCGGCGATCCTGGCGGTCGGACCACGCACCGGGCTGCGCGGGTTGTTCCTCGGCGTGGCCGGGGCGGTGGTGTGTCCGATGGCAAGCTTCCTGGCGGCGGCGCTGATCGGGCTGATCGTGGCGATCCGGCGGCATTCCGCGAAGCGGCGGCTGACGCTGCCGAGCTGACCGGCGCGGGTGCGTCCCCCGCGGCAACCGCGGTCGCCCGGTGCCGAGCGGGGCGATAGCGGCGCAGCGATTGGACCGTGGACGGCGGTTGGCGGTGCCGCGATTGAAGGTGGCCGGCGATTGAAGGTGGCCGGCGTTGAAGGTGGCCGGCGATTGAAGGTGGCCGGCCCCGTGATGGAGCCGGCCACCATTCGGGTCGGAAAACCGCCTACGCAGGCGCCGGTTGCCGGTTGAGCTGACGCAGCAGGGCGCTGCAGAACGCGGGCAGGTCCTTCGGCGAGCGGGACGTGATGAGGTTCCCGTCCTCGACCACCTCCGCGTCGGTCCAGTCCGCCCCGGCGTTCACCAGGTCGGTACGGACCGACGCCCACGAGGTCACCCGGCGACCGCGGAGCACGTCGGCTTCGGCGAGCATCCACGGACCGTGGCAGATCACCGCGGTGGGCCGCCCGCCTTCCACCATGGCGCGGGTGAGCGCCACCATGCCCGCGTTGGTACGCAGCTTGTCCGGCGAGTACCCGCCGGGAATGACCAGCGCGTCGAAGCTCTTCGGGTCGATCGAGTCGATACCGGCGTCGGACGTGATCTCCGAACCGTTCTTGCCGGTGAGCGTGGTACCGCTCTCGACTCCGATGATCACCGCTTCGTGGCCGGCTTCGCGGACCGCCTCGTACGGCTTGCTGAACTCGGAGTCCTCGAACACGTCGGCGACGATGAATGCGACCTTCGACATCGGTGTTCACCTCACTTCCAGGTACAGCGTTCCAGTGGTACGACGCGGCACCCCTGGCTGGCAGGCATGCGTACCCGGGTGTCGCATCGTCGTATCCCATGCCCCGCTGGCGCGCGTTCAACCATCCGGAACCGGCCCGATCGGCTCCGGCCGCGGCGACACCCCGGCGCACGGGCCCGGCGGTGCGGGTCAGCCGGCGGTGCGGGTCAGCCGGCGGTGTAGGTCAGCCGGCGGTGTCAGCCAGCGAGGCGGCTCAGTACCTCGTCGTGCAGCACGCCGTTGGTGGCCACGCCGCTGCCCCCGTCCGGGCCGGGCCGACCGGACAAATCGGTGAAGGTACCGCCGGCCTCGGTCACGATCGGTACCAGCGCGGCGAGATCCCAGAGCATCACCTCGGGTTCCGCCATCGCGTCGACCGCTCCCTCGGCGACCAGCACGTACCCGTAGAAGTCGCCGAAGGCCCGGGACCGCCAGCTCTGCCGGCACAGGTCGATCACCCCGTCGAGCCGGCCGATCTCGTCCCAGCCGGTCAGGCTCGAGTAGCAGAACGAGGCGTCGGCCAGTCGCTGTACCCCCGAGACCTTGAGCTTCGTCGCGTTGGTCGAGTGCCGGCCGGCGTACGCCCCGTGGCCCCGGGCGGCCCACCAGCGGCGGCCGAGCGCCGGCGCGCTGACCAGGCCGACCATCGGCTCGTCGCCCTCCATGAGGGCGATCAGGGTCCCCCAGATGGGTACTCCGCGGACAAAGTTCTTGGTCGAGTCGATCGGATCGATCACCCACCGGCGGTTGCCCGGACCGGCCGCGGCCGGGGTCTCGCCGAACTCCTCGCCGATCACGCCGTCGCGCGGGCGGGCCCGCCCCAGGGTGCCCCGCAACGCTTCCTCGATCGCGGTGTCCGCCTCGGTGACCGGGCTGAGGTCGGGCTTCACCTTCACCTCGAGCTCGAGCGACCGGAACCGCGCCATCGCGATCGAGTCGGCGGTGTCGGCCAGCACGTGCGCCAGCGCCATGTCGTCGGCGTACCGGGTCATGGGCGAAACCTAGCGGACCGCGCGCGCCGTACCCCGTCTGGCGCCCGCGCCGCGCCGCGGCCCACGCGGTGCCCACAGCCCGCGCGCGTCACGCCGAGCAGTCCCCGCGGCAGCACAAGCGGCAGCGCCGGACCGGCTCCGGCCGGCACGCCGACCGGCGAACCATCGCGCGGGCCGGTCGGGCGGTTGGATACCGTCGAAGGATGATTCCGGAGACGTTGTGCCGGCTACTGGCCGAGCCCGTGCGGCTACGGACGTACGCCGCGGTGGCACTCGGCGCCGGGACGCCGAGTGAGGTGGCAGACCGCGCCGGGCTGGTGGCCAGGGAAACCATCCGTGCCCTCGGCCAGTTGGAGACGGGCGGTCTGGTCTCCACAGTGGAGGGTCGGCTGGTCGCGGATCTCGACGCGTTCAAGGTCGCGGTGCGGGAGAGTCTGGCCGACGGTACGGAGGCGGAGAGCGAGCCACTCGACCCGGATCGGGAGCGCGCGGCGGTACTGCGGGTGTTCATCCGGGACGGCCGGTTGGTCAGCATCCCGGCGGTACGGCGCAAGCGCCGGGTCGTGCTGGAGCACCTCGCGAGCTGCTTCGAGCCGGGGGTGAAGTACCCGGAGCGGGCCGTCGACGCGGTGCTGCGCGCCTGGCACGCGGACTACGCGTCGCTGCGCCGCTTCCTGGTGGACGAGGACCTCATGATGCGCGAACGCGGGCTCTACTGGCGTACCGGCGGGTTCGTCGAGGTCTGACCCGCCCCGTGCCGTCGCGGCCGCCAAGAACCGGAGGCGCCCGCACCCGGCGGGCTGGCAGCCGGGCCTACTCTTCGCCGGCCCGCGAGGCAAGCAGCCGGCGGTACGCGTCGAGCCGGCGCGGCGACGCGTGACCGCTGGCTACCCACGCGTCCAACGCACAGTCCCCATTGGCGCCGGTGTGGTCGCAGTTGGGCGGGCACTCGGTCGTACCTTCGACCAGGTCCGCGAAGCCGTGCAACAGGCTCTCCGGCGATACGTGCGCGAGGCCGAACGAACGTACCCCCGGCGTGTCGACGATCCAGCCGCCGCTCGGCAGCCGCAGTACCACTGCGCTGGACGAGGTGTGCCGGCCCTTGCCGATCGCGCTGACCCGCCCGACCGCGCGATCCGCACCCGGTACGAGTTGGTTGACCAGGGTCGACTTGCCGACGCCGGAGTGTCCGACCAGTACGGACAGCTGGTCGACCAGCGCTGCGCGCAGTTCGGCCGGCTCGGTACCCATCCGGCAGACCACGTACCGCAGGTCCAGCTCGGCGTAGTAGTCCACCACCTCCTCCGGCCCGGCCAGGTCGCCCTTGGTCAGGCAGAGCAGTGGTTCCACGCCCGCGTCGTACGCCGCGACCAGGCACCGGTTGATGAACCCGGTACGCGGCGGCGGGTCCGCGAGCGAGCAGACGATCACGAGTTGGTCGGCGTTCGCGACCAGTACGCGTTCGGTCTGGTCGTCGTCGTCCGCGGTCCGGCGCAGCACCGAGGTGCGCTCGGTGATCCGGACGATGCGGGCCAGCGCGCCGGCCTGGCCGCTGATGTCGCCGACCAGCGCCACCCGGTCCCCGACGACCACCGATTTGCGGCCGAGTTCCCGGGCCCGCATCGCGGTGAGCTCCCGCTCGCCGGCCATGCCGGAACGTCCGCCGTGCGGATCGGTGCCGATCACGCAGGTGTACCGGCCGCGGTCGACGGCCACCACGAAGCCGTCGGTGGCGTCCGTGTGCAGGGGCCGGATGCGGGTACGGGGACGGGAGGAACGCCCCGGACGTATCCGGACGTCGTCCTCGTCGTACTCCCGTCGCTTCAGTGCGTTCTCCCTTGCTGCACTCTCTGGCTGCTTCCTGGCTGGCCGTTCTCCCGAGCGGGCGCTAGCTGGCGGCTGAGCCGGCTGTCGGGCCAGTCCCACCGACCATGCCTGTCCACAGTGTGCGGAACTCCGGCAGCGTTTTCGCGGTACATGACACATCCGACAGGACGACGCCGTCGACCGCCAGTCCGAGTACCGCGGCGGTGTGCGCCAGCCGGTGGTCGTCGTACGTCTCGAACACCCCGCCGGACAGTGGCCGTGGCCGGATCGTCAGGCCGTCGGAGGTCTCGGTCACGTCCGCGCCGAGGTTGCCCAACTCGCGGCTCAACGCGGCGAGCCGGTCCGTCTCGTGACCACGCATGTGCGCGATGCCGCGCAACCGGGACGGCGAGTCCGCCAGCGCGCACATGCCGGCGAGCACCGGTACCAGCTCGCTGACGCCGGACAGGTCCGCGTCGATGCCGTGGATGGGACCGGTACCGCGCACGGTCAGCCCGTCCGTACCGAGTCGGCACGCCGCGCCCATCTCGGTCAGCAACCCGCGCAGCGCGTCGCCGGGCTGGGCGGTACTGGCCGGCCAACCCGCGACGGTGACCTCCCCACCGGTGACGGCGGCCGCGGCGAGGAATGGCGCGGCATTGGACAGGTCCGGCTCGATGTCCCAGCCGCGACCGGTGAGCCGGCCCGGCTCGACCTCCCACACGTCCGGGCGGGACGCGTCGACCGCGGCACCGGCCGCGCGCAGCATCCGTACCGTCATGTCGATGTGGGGCGCGCTCGGCAGCGGCGGCCCGACGTGGCGTACCACAATCCCGCTGTCGAAGTCGGTGGCGGCGAGCAGCAGCCCGGATACAAGCTGGCTGGACGCGGACGCGTCGATGGTGACGGTACCGCCGCCGACCCGGCCGATGCCGTGCACGGTGAGCGGCAGCCCGCCTCGGCCGTCGTCGCTGACCCGTACGCCGAGATCGCGCAACGCCTGGATGAGTGGCGCCAGCGGCCGTTGCCGGGCCCGCGGATCTCCGTCGAAGGACACCGGACCGTCGGCTATCGCGGCCACCGGCGGCAGGAACCGCATGACCGTGCCGGCGAGCCCCACGTCCACCCGGGCCGGCCCGCGCAACGGTTTCGGGCGTACCAGCCACAGCGCCGGATCGGAGATCGAGGTGTGGGTCCCCATCGCGCGCAGGCCGTAGGCCATCAGCTCGGTGTCCCGGGCGCGCAGCGGCTGGCGCAGCGTGCTGGAGCCGACGGACACGGCGGCGATCACCAGCGCCCGAGCGGTCATCGACTTGGACCCGGGTACGGACACGGTGGCTGTAACCGGCTCGGTCGCGCGCGGCGCCGGCCAGCACAGCGCCGCGTCCGGGCTGGTCGCCGCGGTTCCGCCGGTACGACTCGGCCGCCGGCCGGCAGCGTCTGCGCGCGAATCTTCCACGGCCTCAGTCTGCCCGGTGTACCGGCGGCCGGTGCTGGTCGTCCCTTGGCACGTCGTTGGCGTACCGCAGGTCAGCAACAACGTGCCCAGCGACCGGTAGGTGCCCGAACCGTCCGATGTGGGGGGACTCACACGTTCCTCGGCGGCTTGTCCCCTCCGTACCTCGCCGAGCACCAGTCGCCCGCGGTGTCGCCCGGCATCCTGGCGGAGCGGTCGGAGCCGGGCGGTACCGTGACGGCGATGTGCGGGCGGTACGCATCGATCCGTAGCGCGGCCGATCTGGCCGCGCTCTTCGACGCGATCGACGACACCGACGGGCCGCTCGAGGTCAACTACAACGTCGCTCCGACCGATCCGGTGCCGGTGGTACGCCGTGCCCGCGACGGCAGCCGTCGGATCGCGATCGCCCGATGGGGGCTGCTGCCGCACTGGGCCAAGCATCCGCGCGAGGGCGCCCGGATGATCAACGCGCGGGCCGAGACGGTGGCGACCACGCCGGCGTACCGGGACGCCTTCGCCCGCCGCCGCTGCCTGGTACCGGCGGACGGCTGGTACGAGTGGCTGCGCCGTGCGGATAGCGGCGGCAAGCAGCCGTACTTCATGACCCGCCCGGACGGTGCCGGTCTGGCGTTCGCCGGACTGTGGCAGCCGTGGGGCCCGGAGCGCATGCTGACCTGCACGATCGTGACGACCGCGGCGCTCGGTGAGCTGGACGCCGTACACGATCGGATGCCGTTGGTGTTGGCGCCGGACCGCTGGTCGCAATGGCTCGGTGACGGACCGGTCGGGGAGCCCCGAGCCGGGGAGTCCGGCGGCGAGGAGTCCCGCGCCGGGGAGTCCCGAGCCGGGGGGTCCCGAGCCGGGGGGTCCCGAGCCGGGGAGTCCGGACCCGCGGCCGCCCGGGAAAGCGAACCGCTGTCGGCCATCGACGCGCTTCTGGCAGCACCGTCGGAAGCGGTTTTGGCGGGGCTGGAGATTCGTCCGGTTGGTCGCCAGGTGGGTGATGTACGTAACAATTCTCCGGAACTGATCCAAGCCGTAGCGGCCGCACCATTGCATGCGCCGCCGATAGAACCGGTGGACCTGACCCTGTTCTGATCCATGAACGCCGATGACCCGGGTAACCGTTGCCGAGCCCCGGTCATGCGAATGGCGCTCGGGAAAGCGATTGCTGCCCGGTGTATCCCGGAATCGTGTGCGCGCAGGCTGTGACGGTGCGCCCGGCGGCGGTGGCGGATGTGTGGCGGAATCGGCTGTGCGTACCCGGACCGGCGAGCCGACGGCAGGTCCGGGAGGCGGCGCGAACACCTCGCGGCGGGGGTGGAACCAGCCCGCCAGCAGGCCGTCGGGCGACCGCGTGACCGGTCGCGGCACTGGGTCGAAGCCGTGCATGGGCGATTACTCACCGTATCCGGCACTATTCGCGCCGCACAGTTTGTGCGACACCGCGTGACCGTCCAAATATTAATGAGTTATCTCGGCCCTAAATGTCGAGAAGGCTCGCCCCAAACCCTTGCCGACCGTTGCGGAACAGGAGTAAAACACAACGCCTGTGCGGTGAAATCTGCCGTCAAATAAATGACACTTCAATCTCCCACGGGGGAGGTGGGTGATGACCCGGGCGCGGATGCCCCGCCCGCACGAGGTCGCCGCCGCACGCCGGGATCCAAGGCTTCTCAATGCCTGGCGTGAGCGGTACACCGAGCCAGCCTGGCGCGGTCGCGGCCGTTGTCAGTCCGTCGATCCAGAAACCTTCTTCCCGGCGCCGAGCGAGCCGGCCGATGCCGCACTCGCGCTGTGCAGATCCTGTGATGTCCAAGGTGCCTGCCTCGCGTGGGCGCTGGAGGCCGGGGACTGCAACGGTGTCTGGGGCGGTACCACACCACGGGAGAGACGCGCGATGCTTGTCGCGTGGCGCTCCGACGAATCACACCTCGCCGCTCCGGTCTCGACCTAGCTACTCCGCACGGGCCAGCGGCGCTGACCCTCGATGTACCACCCGATCCGGTGGCGCTCCTCGTTCTGGGGCATGGCGCGGGTGGTGGCATCGAGGCACCGGATCTCGTTGCCGTACGCGACAGAGTGGTCGCGTACGGCGTCGCGGTGGCGCGCATTCTCCAGCCGTACCGGGTTGCCGGCCGGAAGGCGCCCGCGCCCACGCATCAACTCGACACCGCCTGGCTGACGGTTGTCTCCGCGCTGACCAGCGGATCCATCGACTCGGACGTCGGTACGAAGCTGGCCGGGGTGCCGCTGGTCGTCGGTGGCAGGTCGAGTGGTGCCCGGGTGGCGTGCCGTACCGGTCGCGATGCCGGAGCGGTCGGCGTGGTCGCGCTCGCGTTCCCGTTGCATCCGCCCGGCCGTCCGGAGCGGTCCCGCGTCGCCGAACTCGATACCGGCCTGCCCACCCTGGTGGTCAACGGTTCCCGGGACGCCTTCGGGATTCCCGAGGCGGGTCCTGACCGGGTGGTGCGGGTAGTGCCGGGGGAGGACCACTCGCTGCGCCGGCAGTCGGCCGCGGTGGCCGCAACGGTGGTCGAATGGCTTGCGGACCACGGCTGGATCGACACCTCCGGCAGTACCGAAGGTGACGGCAAGTAGTCTGCGAATCGCGACCGGTGACCAGCCCCGCTAGCCGTCCAAAGTGCCAGACATCGTGGTCAAGCAGGTCATTCCGGCGTACCGGACCACCTTTGCTGACCGGATCAGGAATGTCTGCCACGTACCCGCGCGTTGCACCGGCCGGAGCCCTGGTTGCGTACCGTGACGGTGCGGTGAGTCGATCTCCGGGGCGAAGGGAGCGATCCGGTGCCTACCGCGGATACATGCGGTACCCGCCACGACGACACCCAACGGCTGCGCCGGTTGATCGACGGCCCGGCATGGGGGGTCGAACAGGCCCGGAGCGCCGGAGAGCAGCCGTCGCCGCCGCGCCCGGTTCTCACTCGTCCGGTCGGCGTATCCTCTCCGCAGGCTGCGACGAGGGGGTACCAGGACGTGGCGCGAGCGGAGACGCCGGAGCAGCGGCGCGCCCGGTTCGAACGGGACGCCATGCCGTTCGTCGACCAGCTCTATGCGGCCGGATTACGGATGACCAGGAATCCCGCTGACGCCGAGGACCTGGTCCAGGAGACGTACCTCAAGGCTTTCGCCGCCTTCCACCAGTTCGAGGAAGGTACGAACCTCAAGGCCTGGCTGTACCGGATCCTGACCAACACGTACATCAACTCGTACCGGCGTCGGCAGCGCCAGCCGATTCAGTCGCCCACCGAGGAGATCACCGACTGGCAACTCGCCGAGGCGAGTTCGCACACCTCGGCCGGGCTGAAGTCGGCCGAGACCGAGGCGCTGGACCGGTTGCCTGACTCCGACGTCAAGGACGCGCTGCAGCGGTTGCCGGAGGAGTTCCGGCTTGCCGTGTACCTCGCCGACGTCGAAGGCTTCTCGTACAAGGAGATCGCCGAGATCATGGGGACGCCGATCGGCACGGTGATGTCACGACTGCACCGGGGCCGGCGGAACCTGCGGCGGATGCTCGAGTCGTACGCCGCCGAGCGCGGCATTTCGCGGCCGGCCACACGACCGGCTGAGCAGGAGGTGTGACCGCCGTGAGCTGCGGTGAACCACACGAGGTCGACTGTCGCGAGGTGCTTGCCGAGGTCTACCTGTACCTCGACCTCGAGTGCGGTGAGGACCAGCGGGACAAGATCCGCGAACATCTGGACGAGTGCTCGCCCTGCCTGCGCGAGTTCGGCATCGAGCAGGAGGTAAAGGCGCTGGTGGCCCGCTGCTGCGGCCAGGAGATTGCGCCGAACGGACTGCGCGAGCGGGTGATGGTGCGGCTGCGGGAGATCGTCCTGGAAGCCGACGCCCGGGAGTTCCTCGCCGAGTAGCGCTGGTGCCGTCCGCTGAGGGCTGTGCCGCCCGGCTGGGGTGGCTGTGCTGATGCCGCTGGGCTGGGTCAGCCCGGCGGGACCGGGAATCCGGCCGTGATCGACCGGTCCCGATCTGCCGTGCCTGAACGTGCTGTACCTGAATCTGTCGTGCTCAGGAGTTCGGCCGCTTGCCGTGGTTCGCGGCCTTCTTCTTCCTGGCCTTCTTCTTGCGGGACTTCTTGGCCATGCGGGGTCACCTCGTTTCCGTGTCCGCCGCATGCTATGTGACGGGCCGCCGCCGCCCACGGCCGAGGTGCCTGGCGGCGCACCGGCGCCGGCTGGCAACGGCGTGCGGCGGCGGCGTGCGACTGACCGGCTCGGCGGGCGAGGCCGGGATGAGGCACCGCGGGCGCGGCGTGGGGTCCGGGCATGCCAGCCGGGTGCGGCCATGATTGGATACCTCGGCAACTCATGACCCGGTGGAGGTGCACACGATGGCCGAGGAAATCCGTGCCGAAATGGTGGCCAACGTGTGGAAGGTGGTCACCACGCAGGGCGATTCCATTGCCGAAGGCGACACGCTGGTGATCCTGGAGTCCATGAAGATGGAGATCCCGGTGGTCGCCGAGTCCAGCGGCGTGGTCACCCGGGTCGCCGTGAACGAGGGCGACGTCGTCCAGGAAGGCGACCTGATCGCCATCGTCGAATAGCCCGAGCTACCGGCGCTCAGCCGGGATCCCTCGAGGTGGGGATCAGGCGTAGCGCAGCCGGACGGCAGGGTTTCACGGCGGCACGGGGATCCGTAGCGCATGCCTTGGTCAGGCGGGGCTTTCTGGGCGGTGCAGGATCGCCCGGGCCAGCCGTACCGCTTCGGCCGGCAGCATCGGGGTGACGAGCGCGAGTTCGGCGAGCGAGCTGAGCAGGCTCATGTTGCGCTGCCGGTAGACCTCTGCCGCGTCGATCAGCCGCTCGGCGACCAGTCCGGCGACGTCGGTACGGGCGGTCGGGTCGGTCCAGGCGGCGAACACCAGCCCCAGCACGGCCGCTTCCACCGTCCAGTCCTCGACCCCGAACGCGAGATCGACCAGGACCGCGCGGCGTACCGACTCGCGCCACGGCTGCTCGGCCCGGTGGTGCAGCAGGCCGAGGCAGGCCCAGCACTGCACCAGTCGTACCCACAGCGCCGGTTCGTGCCGCGCGAACAGTTGACCGAGATCGGTGTCCGGCGGGCTCGGCGGATGTACCAGCATCCCGAGCAGGTCTTCGAGGCTCAGGATGGACAGCCGGACCGCGGCGTCGTACCCGCTCAGCGGATGTGACCACCACTGCGGGGCGATCGCGCGGATCGCACGGACAGCGGTGGCCGACGGTGGTGCGACCGCAGGTCGCGCCCTCTCGCCGTCGTACTGCCAGATCGGGTACAGCACCGGATGCCGCGGCAGCCGGATGTCCGGCTCCGGTACCTGCCGCACCGTGATCGTGGTGTCCGGAAAGGTCCGGCGTACCGATTCCAGCGCGCTCGGTGGTTCGAGTTCCGGCAGTGTGATCGAGCCGGGTACACCCGGGCCGGGCGCTCGTTCGGTGAGCCGCCGGTCGAGCAGGTCGGTTGCGACCGTAACCGGCTTCGGTACCCGGCTCAGCCAGTTCCGGCCGCGGCAGCACTGGGTCAGGAACCGGTTGGCGGTCCGGTTCTCCGGCTGCTCGCGCAGGAAGTCGGAGAGCGCGACCAGGTGCCCGACGTTCTCGTCCTGCCGGTACCGCAATACGCAGCCGGTCGGGTACGCGGTCTCGTGCAGTGGATCGCGGGCCAGCGCCTGGTCGATCCACCGCAGCGCCTCGTCCAGCCGATCCGTCTCGGCCAGCAGGTCCGCGATGTACGCGGCGACCTCGACATTGCCGGGGGAGTAGTCGAGTGCCCGCTGCCACGCGGCGATCGCGTCGTTGTGCCGTCCGGCGGCCCGGTAGGCGTACCCGAGCATGACGCTGGTGATGTACGACGGCGACACGTGGTTGGCGCGGGTCGCCCAGCTCACCGCGTCGTCGACGGCACCGATCCGGCGGGCGACCGCGGAACCGGCGGCGAGCAGCAGCGCGTGGGTCGAATGTACGGCGATCCCGTTGCGGGCGACTTCGAGGAACGGCACCAGCGAGTCGTGTTCCTCGGGTGTGACCGGATCGTCCAGTCCGGACACCATGGACAGCAGGTACTGGGCCAGGTCGTCGGCGGGCAACTGCACCGGTAGCGCCGGATCGGTCACCCATGGCACCGCCGCCCAGACCCGTCGCGGGTCGCTGCGGGTGGCCGCCGAGATCAGCCGCAGGGCGTCGCCGATCTCGCCGGACGCGGCGAGCAGGTGGGCGCGGGCCACCACCGAGCCGATGGACACCCGTCCAGTGGCCGGAAACAGGGTGAGGGCCCGGCCGCCGGCGCGCGCGGCGAGCTGACTCAACGCCTCGTGTACCTCCGGCAGCCCCGGATCGTGCGCGAGCGCCGCTGCTATGTGCCGGGCGGCGTGCTCGAGGTCGCCTCTGGCTGTGGCGGTACGGGCGAGCCGCGCCTCGTCCACCGCGGCCCGCCGATCAGCGTCGACCGGACCTTCGTCGTCCTGGCTGGTCTGATCCGAATACGGCTTGTGTTGTTCGTCCGGACGGTCTCGTTCGTCCGGCCGGTCCTGGTCGCCCATCCCGTTCTGGTCGCCCATCCCGTTGTGTTCGTCCGCCCCGTTGTGTTCGTCCGCCCCGTCGTGTTCGTCCGCTCCGTTGCGTTGGTCCGCCCCGTTGTGTTTGTTCGCCCCGTTGTGTTTGTCCGCCGCGTTGTGCTCGTCCGGCTGCGTCTGGTCGGTCCCCTGGCCCATTCCCGTCGGCCACCCCTTCGGCCACCTGTTCGTGGCCCGCCCCCGCGGGCTGCGCCAAGGGTACGGGTGCTGATCGACTCGGATGTGGACCGGAGGGCGGATTCTGGGCCAGTGCGGACATCGGGGCTGATCGGTCCACAATACCGATGCGCATTAGCGTGTGGATAGACGCTTTATCGTGCAAGACTGCGCACAATGGTGCCGGTCGAGCTGGCTCGGCACTTCGTCCGGAACCATGCCGGCTGGCGGCAACGCGCCGGCCGGTACGCGGTGGAGGGAGTTGCCGTGACAGAGCAGCCGGACACCGTGCAGCCGGACAGCATGCAGCCGGACAGCATGCAGCCGGACACCGTGCAGCCGGACACCGTGCAGCCGGACACCGTGCAGCCGGACACCGTGCAGCCGCGCGCCGTGCCGGGAACTCCGGCGGCAGGCGGCCCCGCCACCGGGCCGGCCGGGGCCGGGATGACGGCCGATATCGGCGAACAGCCGGCGGTGTTCGACCGGCTGCTGGGGCAGGGCATCGGCCCGATCGAGCGGGCCGCCGCCCGGATCGCGTCCGCGCGGCCGCGGTTCGTGCTGTTCACCGCGCGCGGGACCAGCGACCACGCGGCGCTGTACGCGGCCTACCTGACCGAGATCCGGCTGGGGATCCCGACCGGGCTGGCCTCGCCGAGCGCGATCACCCTGTACGGCGCCCGGCCGGACCTGTCCGCCGCGCTGGTGGTCGGGGTGAGCCAGAGCGGTGGCTCGCCGGACCTGGTCGAGGTCCTCACCGTGGCCCGGGAAACCGGCGCGGTCACCCTCGCGGTCACCAACGATCCCGGTTCGCCGCTGGCCGAGGCAGCCGAGTTGACGGTACCGACGTGGAGGCCGGTCACGAGCGGGCGGTGGCGGCCACCAAGACGTACACCGCGGAACTGCTTGCCCTGCTCATGCTGATCGAGGGCGGTACGCGCGGGCGACGGCCGGCTGCCCGCCGACCAGCGGTCGGAGCTGGCCGTGCTGCCCCGAGCTGGCCGCGACCGTACTGGCCGATCCGACCGCCGAGCAGGTGGCCCCGCGGTACCGGTTCGCCGCGCAACTGGTCACCACCGGCCGCGGGTACGCGTACCCGACCGCCCGGGAGGCCGCGCTGAAGCTGATGGAGACGTCGCTATCTGCCGGCGCTCGCGTTCTCCGGTGCCGACCTGCTGCACGGGCCGCTGGCCATGACCGATCCGGACGTACCGGTGCTGGCCGTGGTCGGCGACGGGCCGGGCGGCCGGGCGATGCGGGACGTGGTGGCCCGGCTGGGGGAGCGCCGGGCGGACGTGGTGACGGTCGGGCCGTCCGACGTACCGGCGGGCGTCGTGCGCATCGCCGACCCCGGCGGTGGACGAGCGGTACGCGCCGTTGCTGGACATCCTGCCGTTGCAGCGGCTGGCGCTGTGCGCTGGCGCTGGCCCGGGGCGAGGATCCGGATCGCCCGCGCGGGCTGACCAAGGTGACCGAAACGCTCTGACCCGGTTGTCGACATGACGTGGCAGGCTTCGGGTGTGTCCACGCTGCGGGATCTGGTCGAGGAGCACACCAACCTCGGCCAATGCCGACATCGACCACCTGCACCGGCTCGCCGGTGACTGGCAGCTGCTCTCCGACCTGTCCTTCGCCGATCTGCTGCTGTGGGTGCCGATCGGCGCGACGGCGCGGTTCCTGTGCGTCGCGCAGGTACGGCCGACCACGTCGCCCGACCGCGTACCAGGACGACCAGGTGGGCCGGATCGTCGGCGGCCCGGAGGTGCGCCCACCTCGACGTCGCCTACGCCGAGGGCCGGATCTGGCGGGAGGGCGACCCGGTCTGGTACGGCGACACCCCGGCCCGGCACGAGGCGATCCCGGTACGCTGCGCGGCCGACAGGACGAGCACGATCGTGGCGATCGTCGGCCGGGACACCAACCTGTCCACCGCGCGCACGCCCGAGCCAGCTGGAACTGAACTACCTCACCACCGCCGACGACCTGGCCCAGATGGTCGCCGACGGCACGTTCCCGCCGCCCCGGCATCCGGGCGAGACCACCTCGGCGCCGCGGGTCGGCGACGGGCTGATCCGGCTCGACGCCGGCGGCAAGGTCACTACGCGAGCCCGAACGCGCAGTCGGCGTACCGCCGGCTCGGCTTCAACGCGCCACCTGGTCGGCGAGGAGCTCGCCGCGCTGTCCGGCCGGCTGGCCGACGACCCGCTCGAGGGCAGCGACGCGGCCGAACGCATCCTGGCCGCGCTGCGCGGTGAGGCGCCGGCCCGCAAGGAGGTCGAGGCGCGCGGCGCGACCGTGCTGATGCGGGCGCTGCCGCTGCTGCCGGCCGGCGTGCCGATCGGCGCGCTGGTGCTGGTCCGCGACGTCACCGAGGTCCGCCGCCGGGACCGCGCGCTGATGACCAAGGACGCCACCATCCGGGAGATCCACCACCGGGTGAAGAACAACCTGCAGACGGTGGCGGCGCTGCTGCGCCTGCAGGCCCGCCGGGTCGACGTCCCGGAGGCCCGGGTGGCGCTGGAGGAGTCGGTACGCCGGGTCGCCTCGATCGCGCTGGTGCACGAGACGCTGTCGCATGTCCAGCGACGAGGCGGTCGAGTTCGACGGCATCGTGGACCGGGTCGCCGTCGCGGCCGCCGAGGTGGCGGCGACCGAGTCGCGGGTGACGGATGCGCCGGGAGGGCACCTTCGGCGTGCTGCCCGCCGAGATCGCCACCTCGCTGGTGATGGTGCTCAACGAGCTGCTGCATCAACGCGGTGGAGCACGGCTTCCCGGCCGGGCGAGGATCGCCGGCGAGCCGTGGTCGATCGGCGGCTGGTCGTCG
This sequence comes from uncultured Actinomycetota bacterium, assembly GCA_963742715.1. Classification (GTDB taxonomy): domain Bacteria; phylum Actinomycetota; class Actinomycetes; order Mycobacteriales; family Micromonosporaceae; genus CAVUMR01. Next base: position 190,719 of record CAVUMR010000002.1, read on the forward strand.
CTGCGCACCGGTTCCGCAAGCAGCTGCACGTGACCGTGGCCGACAACGGCCGGGGCCTGCCCGAGGGCTTCGATCCGGACGCGCAGCGGACGGCTGGGCCTGCAGATCGTCCGCGCCCTGGCCACCGGCGAGCTGCGCGGCACCATCGAGCTGCGGCCCCGGCCGGCGGCGGCACCGAAGCGGTGCTGGTCGTGCCACTCACCCGCCGCTGACCGCCTTCTTGGTCGCGGCCGGCGCTGGGTCGCGGGCGGCTTTTGGACACGGCCCGCGGCTTGACCGTAGCCGCCGTGGGCCGCCACCCGCCCGCCTGGTCGCCCGCCCCCGTCGGACGGCGCGGGTCGACTGGTGCACCGTGTCCGCCCAATTTTGAGCATTTTGGCTGGTCGGTGGCGTTTTTCGGAGGTGTCTGAGAGCCCGGTCACGAGAACCTGGCATGTCCGAGTCGTCCGTGTCATGCTTATCCCCATGACTGCCGCGCAGGCCCGTCCGATGGAGCACCTTCCGGTGCTCCGTCGTCACGTCGATCACGGCCGCGTGTGCAGCGCCATGTGTCCGGCTCGCCTGACGCCGCTCGCCTGTCTATCGGTCGCGCGTACCGCGCCGGCATTGCCTGACTGACACCGTTGTTTCGCGAGCTGTCCGCCGGCGCCTACGCGCGTCCCCTGGCCCGAAGGGACGCCCCATGACGTCCACCATCTCGGCACCGCGCACCCCCGCTCCCGCGCCCCGCCGCCCTGCTGCCCGCAAGCCGCGCGGCGAGGGCCAGTGGGCGATGGGGCACCGGGAGCCGCTGAACCCGAACGAGCGGACCAAGAAGGACGACGACGGGCTCAACGTCCGGGCCCGGATCGAGAACATCTACGCGCACGCCGGGTTCGCCTCGATCGACCCCGCGGACCTGCGCGGCCGGTTCCGCTGGTGGGGGCTGTACACGCAGCGCAAGCCCGGCATCGACGGCGGTCGTACCGCTGTGCTGGAGCCGGAGGAGCTCGACGACGAGTACTTCATGCTCCGGGTACGGGTCGACGGCGGGCAGCTGAGCCTGGCGCAGCTGCGGACGATCGCGCAGATCTCCCAGCGAGTTCGGCCGGGACACCGCGGACATCACCGACCGGCAGAACATCCAGCTGCACTGGATCCGGGTCGAGGACGTGCCGGAGATCTGGCGCCGGCTCGAGGCGGTCGGGCTGTCCACCACCGAGGCGTGCGGGGACTACCCGCGGGTCATGCTCGGTAGCCCGGTGGCCGGCATTTCCGCCGAGGAGCTGGTCGACGCGACACCTGCGCTGCGGGAGATCACCGACCGGTACCTGGGCAGCAAGGAGTTCTCCAACCTGCCGCGCAAGTTCAAGACCTGCGCGTCCTGGCTGCCGGACACCCCGTACGAGGCCAACGACATCGCGTTCCTGGGCGTCGAGCACCCCGAGCACGGGCCCGGCTTCGACCTGTGGGTCGGCGGCGGGCTGTCGACCAACCCGATGCTCGCCAAGCGGCTGGGCGTGTGGGTGTCCGCTGGACGAGATTCCGGACCTGTGGTGGGCGGTCACCAGCGTCTTCCGCGACTACGGGTACCGCCGGCTGCGTAGCCGGGCCCGGCTGAAGTTCCTGGTGCACGACTGGGGGATCGAGAAGTTCCGGCAGGTGGTGGAGGACGAGTACCTGCACCGCAAGCTGGTGGACGGACCGGCGCCGGAGCTGCGGTCGCGCCGATCGACCACGTCGGGGTACACCGGCAGCGCGACGGCAAGTTCTACGTCGGGGTGGCACCCGCGGTCGGCCGGGTCTCCGGCTCGCTGCTGGCGCAGGTCGCCGACGTGGTGGAGCGGCACGGCTCGGGCCGGATCCGCACCTCCCCGTACCAGAAACTGCTGGTCCTCGATGTTCCGGAGGCCGAGGTGGACGGCCTGGTGGCCGACCTCGACGCCATCGGGCTGCCGGCCAACCCCAGCGGCTTCCGTCAGGGCACGATGGCCTGTACCGGCATCGAGTACTGCAAGCTCGCCATCGTCGAGACCAAGGCAGCTGTCCATCGACCTGATCGCCGAGCTGGAGCGCCGGATCCCAGAGCTGGACGTGCCGCTGTCCATCCACGTCAACGGGTGTCCGAACGCGTGCGCCCGTACCCAGGTCGCCGACATCGGGCTCAAGGGCCAGCTGGTACCCGACGGCGAGGGCCGGCAGGTGGAGGGCTTCCAGGTACACCTCGGCGGCGGGCTCGGCCTGGACGCCGGGTTCGGCCGCAAGCTGCGCGGTCTGAAGGTGACCGCCACCGGGCTGGCGGAGTACGTGGAGCACCTGGTCCGCAACTACCTGGAGCAGCGCAAGCCGGAGGAGCGGTTCGCCGAGTGGGTGATCCGCGCCGCGGAAGAAGACCTGCGATGAGCGAGCGGATCGTTCCGTACTTCTGCCCGTACTGCGGTGATGAAGACATTCGTCCACATGGGACAGAGCACGGCACCTGGGAGTGCGCGTCCTGTACCCGGGTCTTCCGGGTCAAGTTCGTAGGGCTGGTGGTACCCCGATGAGGAATCCGGCTGAACTGCGTGAACTCGCCATCGAAGCGGACGCCCAACTCGAAGGCGCGTCGGCCGAGAAGGTGGTCCAGTGGGCACACGAGGAGTTCGGGTCCAAGCTGTGCGTCACCTCGTCATTCGCCGACGCGGTGCTCGTACACCTGGTGTCCCGGGTGGTGCCCGGCATCGACGTGGTGTTCCTGGACACCGGCCTGCACTTCGCCGAGACCCTGGACGTACGGGACCGGGTCATGCGCGACTACAACGTCAACGTGCGGTCGATCCGGCCGGAGCTGACGGTCGGGCGGCAGGACGCCGAGTACGGTCCGCGCCTGTTCGAGCGCGACCCGGACACCTGCTGCGCGCTGCGCAAGGTACAGCCGCTGGCCGAGGCGCTCGAGCCGTACGACGCGTGGGCGACCGGACTGCGTCGGGACGAGTCACCGAGCCGGGCCCGTACCCGGGTCGTCGACTTCGACGCCAACCGCAACATGGTCAAGCTCGCGCCGCTGGCTGCCTGGACCCAGGCCGACGTGGACGGGTACATCGCCCGGCACCGGGTGCCGGTCAACGAGCTGCTCGGCCAGGGGTACTCCTCGGTCGGCTGCTGGCCGTGCACCCGCGCGGTACGCGCTGGCGAAGGTGACCGGGCCGGCCGCTGGCCGCTGTTCGACAAGGTCGAGTGCGGGATACACCGGTGACCTCGACCGCCGCGCCGCACCGCGCGGTACCGGTGCGGGGCTCGCCACGGGTTCCGCCGCTGGTACTGGTGGCGCACGGGAGTAGGGACCCGCGGGCGGGCGAGCGCACCTGGGCGCTCGTCCGCCGGGTGGCCGCACTGCGGCCGGGAACCGTGGTCACGGCCGCGTTCCTCGACTTCGCCGGGGCACGCCCACTGGACGTGCTGCGGGACCTGCGGGACGCCGGCCACGACTCGGCCGTACTGGTGCCGCTGCTGTTCACCGCGGCGTACCACGGGACCGTGGACGTACCGGACGTCGTGGTCGCCGCGCGGGACGCCGTACCCGAGCTGTCCGTACTGGTCGCGGAGGTACTCGGGCCGGCTGCCGGCAGCGCGGTGACGCCGGTCGACCCCGATGAGGTGGGATCGCTGGTTGCACGGCCTGGACTACCGGACGCGCGGTCTGGATCGCTGGACGCGCCGCCCGGACTTGTGGATGCGCGGTCTGGATCGCTGGACGCTGCGCCCGGACTTCTGGACGCGCGCCCGGTGACGAGGCGCGCGGGACGCAGCGCCGGGCCCGACCCGCGGCTGCTGGAGGCTCTCGACGGTCGGCTGCTCGAATCGACCGGCGCGAACGGCTTCGACGCGCTGGTACTCGCGGCGGCCGGTACCCGCGATCCGGCCGCTCAGTCCGCGGTACATCGGGTCGCCGGCGCACTCGGTGCCCGGCACGGGACACCGGCGGTGGCCGCGTTCGCGGCCGGCGCGCAGCCCGATCCGGCGCAGGCGGTACGCCAGTTGCACGCCGCCGGTGCACGACGGGTGGCGGTAGCCGCCTACTTCCTCGCTCCGGGCCGGTTGTACGACCGTGCCCGCGATGCCGCCGTTCAGGCTGGTGCGGTCGCCGTCAGCGCTCCGCTGGGGGACGCGGTCGCGTTGGCGGGACTGGTGTTGAGCCGGTACGACGCGGTCGCCTGGAGCCATCGCCGGGCCGCCTGAGCGCCTCGACGCGGCACGTTCACCGGGCCGCGCGTCGGGCGGCCAACGTACGGGAAAAAACTGACGCCCCGGACCACGCTGTCCGGGGCGTCTTCGGTCGTGCGGCGTCAGGCGGTATGGGCACTTACCCGGAAGCCACTGCGACGCTTGAGAGCGCGCCGCTCGTCTTCACTCATTCCGCCCCACACGCCAGCGTCCTGGCCGCTTTCCAGAGCCCATTGGAGGCACTGGTCGGTAGCCGAGCAGCGCCGGCACACCGCCTTTGCCTGTTCGACCTGCAGCAGCGCCGGACCAGAAGTGCCGATGGGGAAGAACAGCTCTGGGTCCTCGTCGCGGCAGGCGGCACGGTGGCGCCAATCCATGAGAACAACACTCCTTGGATCAGAGTTTCAGTGGCATTTGGTGTATGTCTCTCGCGCGCCAAGGTGATGGCACACGGTGACAAGCGTGTGGCTTTCGCTTGTGAATGCTTTCACGAACTTCTGCGATGTCAAGGCCAAAACCGCAGAAAATTGCGCTCGGTGAGCATCGTCACCGCACTTCTGGGCGGATTTGTCCTAACCTTGCGGACCAGATCCGCGACAGCCTGTAACGAATGTAGTACCAGTAGTCAACGTCCGTGGGACTTTCTGAACTCCCAGGCCCGCTTACCCGGTCCGGACGTCAACACACCACGCGGATCGCATCAGGTTCCGATCGGAACCTCACTTGATCTCGTTCACCGAGATAGTCGCCATCCACCTGAAAGGCGAGTGGCCGCCGTGCCGTGAGTACGAACTCGCTGAGATCGTGCAGTCCCAGCACCCGCTTGCCGTGCGGGTCAGGCATGCTGGTCAACATCTGCGTCACAGTACGCGCAGTGCTCGGCACGTGCAGGGCCCTCAGGGCCATTAGATCCAAACCGGTATCAAACGACGCGTCGGGACATGGATTGACCGGACGGCCGTAGAGATACGTCCAGGGTGCGGTGTTCTGCACGATCACCGTGGACAGGTTGCGCTCCGGGTCCGCGCCCGGCCGGGTCAGGGTGACGGGCGATCCACGCCGTTCGGCAGCACTGAAGTACTGCGCCAGCGTCGACCGCAGGTACAGGGCGGGACTGGCCATCCGTCCGCGGAGCCGGGCCCGCTCCACCCGCCTGATCACGGCGGCGTCGAGTCCCATGCCGGCGCAGAAGGTGAACCAGCGGTCGCCGGCGCGGCCCAGGCCGATCGACCGGGACCGGTGTTCCCGCAGCGCCTCGAGGATCTGGGCGGCACCTTCGGTCCAGTCCCCGGGCAGGCCCAGCGCGCGGGCGAACACGTTCGTGGAGCCGCCCGGTACCACCGCCAGCGCCGGCACCTTCGGCCCCGGGCCGTCCACCAGCAGGCCGTTGACCACCTCGTTGACGGTGCCGTCGCCGCCCAGCGTGACGACCACGTCCAGGACGTCCTTGACCGCCTGACGAGCCAGCTCGGCGGCGTGCCCGCGGCGCCGGGTGTACTCGACCTCCAGCTCGATCTCGCTGCGCAGCGCCCGGGCGAGAACGTCTCGACTGCGCTCGCTGGTGGTCGTGGCCTTGGGGTTAACCACCAACAACGCCCGCATGGCCGGCACTGTACCGGGGGGTACCCTGTCCGCCGTGACCGATCCGGTAGACCCGGTGCTTCCCGCCACCTTGAAGTGGGCTGTCGGCCTGCTGTACGCGGAAGCAGCTGCACTCTTAGTAATCGCGGCACTGCTCATTGGCGCGTCCCTGTTTGGTGACCCACTGTCACCGGGCGCTGCCGTTACTGAGGGTGTGATTGCGATAGCGCTCGCGGCGCTGCTCGGCGCGCTCGCGCGCGCATTGGTCCGCCGGCAGTCCTGGGCGCGCGGACCCTCGGTGGTGCTGCAGCTCATGCTCCTGCCGATCGGGTACTTCATGGTCGGCGGCGGCCTCGCCTACGTGGGCGTACCGGTGCTGTTGATTGGCCTGGCCGGCGCGGGACTGCTGATCGCCCCGGCGAGCCGGGAGGCCCTGGGTATCCGCTGAGCGCCGCTGCCCCGCATCCGGCACTGGCCGGTGTCGCGCGGTGCTGCCTGTCGCATCCGGCGCTTGCGCTGTCGGGTTGTGCCGGCGGGCGCCTCTCGCATGAGGCGCTGGCGCTATCGCGCGGTGCTCTACTCCTGCAGGGCGCTGCGCAACTCGGCGAGCGTGCGGGTCAGCAGCCGCGACACCTGCACCTGCGAGATGCCGAGCTCGGAGGCGATCTGGGACTGGGTCTGGTGCTCGAAGAAGCGGAGCATCAGGATGCGCTTCTCGCGCGGCGCCAACTGGTCGAGCAGCGGACGCAGGGTCGCCCGGTACTCGACGCCTTCCAGCGCGTCCACCGGCGCCACAGAGGGGTCAGCGGGTACCGCGTCCCGGTCGTCGTCCAGCGGTACGACCGTGTACGCCTGGGCGCTCTCCAGCGCCTCCAGCACGTCCTCCTCGGTGGCGCCCAGTTCGGTGGCCAGCTCCGCCACCGTCGGGGACCGGCCGAGTCGCTGGTACAGCAGGCTGGAGGTGTGCGAAGCGGCCGCCTGCCGCTCGTGCAGGCGCCGGGGCAGCCGTACCGCGGAGCCGCGGTCGCGCAGGTGCCGTTTCAACTCACCGACGATGGTGGGGGTGGCGAACGTGGTGAACTCGGCGCCGTGATCGCAGTCGAACCGGTCGATCGCCTTCAACAGCCCGAGGGTGGCGACCTGTACCAGATCGTCGAGGTCCTCGCCGCGGCCGCGGAACCGCCAGGCCAGCGGGCGTACCAGCGACAGGTGGCGTTGTACGACCTCGGCGCGCAGCGCGGCCCACTCGCCGCCGCCGCGTTCGCAGCCGGCCAGCCGGGACAGCAACTCGCGGACCGGTGCCTGTTCCGCATACGCCGGGGCCGGCCGCGGGATGGCCGGGCCGGCCTGGGTCGAACGCACCTGTTGCCCTGGAACCGAGACCTGCCCGGGAACCGAGACTTCATAGGCGGTGGTGCCAGCTGAGGTTTCCGGTGATCTCATGGCCCGCTGCCCCGACGCTTGGTCAGCCGGATGGTCGCTACGCCGGAGGAGGAGTCGGCGGACACCTCGCCGGCCAGTGCGGTCAGCACCTTCCAGGCGAAAGTCTGGGTCCCGGGTAGTCGCTGGGTGCCGGCCGGCACGCTCACCGCCACGGTGAGGGCGCCGTCGACCATCTCGAACCGGCACCGCAGCTCGGTGTCGGAGCTGACGCCGGCGAGCAGCATCGCGCACGCTTCGTCCACCGCGATGCGCAGGTCCTCGATCTCGTCGAGAGTGAAGTGCAGCCGCGCGGCCAACCCGGCGGTGGCGGTGCGCAGGACGGACAGGTATGCGCCGTCCGCAGGCACGGACAACTCGACGACGTCATCTGGAACCGTCGTCATATCGGTAGACAGCGCCTGCACCACGTCAGCACCCCCGGGTGACTCTAAGGGTTCGCTGGGCCCGCTGCCCATGCCCTAATCCCCATCGTTTCCATCACGAGCCGCGACAGGCAACTCGCCGTCGCGGTTGCCCGCGGTGTACCCACTGGCCAGCCGGGTAAGCGGGGGACCTTCCAGCCGGTACGGAATCCAATCGTCCATGGGTACCGCGCCGAGAGAGTGATAGAAATCGCGAGCCGGATTCCAGTGCAGAACCCACCAGTCCAGGCGCTTATATCCATTTCGTACACACTCGGCAGCCAGCGCGGCGAGCAGTGCCCGGCCGAGACCACTGCCGCGCGCGGACGGGCTTACGTACAGGTCCTCGAGGTAGATCCCGTGTACGCCTTCCCAGGTCGAGAAGTTCTTGAACCACAGCGCGAAACCGAGCGGCTGGGCGTCATCGAGCGGCTGGGCATCATCACGCGGCTGGGCGTCATCACGGGGCTGGGTGACACTGAGCGGCTGGGCGTCATCCCGCGGTTGGGCGGCACTGAGCGGCTGGGCGTCATCCCGCGGTTGGGCGGCACTGAGCGGCTGGGCGTCGTCGGTCGGCGCCAGCCGCCCGAGCCCGACGTGGCCGTAGAGCGCCGGCTCGGGGCAGAACAGCGCGGCGTGCAGCTGTTCGGCGGTGAGTCGGCAGGAGTCCGGTGCCCGCTCGTACCTGGCCAGCTCGTGCACCATCGCCACCACGTCCGGTACATCGGCCGGCCGCAGCTCGCGTACCGCGAGGTCGGTGATCACGAGGGTTCCCCGGACGCGCCGAAGGCCGGCCCCGAGGGACCGGCCCGAAACACCGGACCGGTCCTGATCGACCGGTCGAGGTCGGCGGGTGACGGCGGTCGTGCCCGGTCGCGACGAACGCGGCCGGGCAGGTCACGCCGTAGCCGCGTCACGCCTGCTTGGTCTCCCAGAAGATCTTCGAGATCTCCTCGATCTTGCCGAGGAGCTCCTCGGCCTTACCCGCGTCGACCGAGCCCTTGGCGCCGGACGCGCCGGCCAGCTTGGTCGCCTCGTTGAACAGCTGGTGCAGGTGCGGGTACTTCTCGAAGTGGTTGGGCTTGAAGTAGTCCGTCCACAGCACCCAGAGGTGGTGCTTGACCAGCTCGGCGCGCTGCTCCTTGATGATGATCGCCCGGGTACGGAACTCGGGGTCGGTGTTCTGCTGGTACTTCTCGCAGATCGCCTTGACCGATTCCGCCTCGATCCGAGCCTGTGCCGGGTCGTACACCCCACAAGGCAGATCGCAGTGCGCACTGGCGACGATCCTCGGAGCGAAGAGACGCGGCAGTCGCATCGTGTTCCTCCAGAGTAGGTGCGGTTGTTGCGGTAATCCTGGTGGCCGACCCTACTCCTGGCCCTGGCCGGCAGCGATGCGAGGCCACCTCGGCACAGCGGCGTTATCGTCGACCCCTCCACCGGGGAGAATCCGCATGTCCGGGCTGCCTGACCGCCGCGTCCCGACACAGGAGCAGTGAACATGTCGCGCCGTTGGCCACTGGTCGCAGTGCTGGTACGAGGCCCGTCGATGGCACCGACGCTGCGGCATGACGACGCGGTGCTGGTCCGCCTCGGCGCCGCGGTACGGCCGGGGCACGTCGTACTCGCGCGGTTCCCGGCCCGGCCCGACCTCCTGGTGGTCAAGCGCGCGGTGCGTCCGGTGGACGGCGGCTGGTGGGTCGAGGGTGACAACGAGCTCGTGGCCGACGATTCCCGCCGGTACGGACCTGCCGACGTGGTGGGTCGGGTCGTCTGGAGGTACTGGCCGATCTGGCCGCCGCGGGTTCGCCACTCATTGCGCCGCCACTCATTGCGCCGCCGCTGATTGCGGCGCCAGCGATTGCGCCGCCGCTGATTGCGGCGCCAGCGATTGCGGCGCCAGCGATTGCGGCGCCAGCGATTGCGGCGCGACCGGTTGCGCGGTCCCGGCCGGCACGGGAAGGCTTTCACCGCAGCCAGCCCGTTTGCGCCGGACATATCCGGGCACGGCGGACATGGTCCAGTAGGGGTGGATCGTGGCGCCAGCCAGGGGGCCGTACCGTGCCGAAGTCCGCTACTAGACTCGAGCCACTCGGGCGATTCCCGGGGCTCGAGGCGTCCGGCGCTCGGCTGACCGCCGGGTTTCGTGGATGCCGCTGACAACCGCCCTGGTTGCTCGCCCTGGTTAGGAGTCCACAGGTGACTGCCCCGATCGATCCGGACGATCCGGTCTTCGTCCTGCACCGTGGCGGAAAGCTCGCGGTGGCCTCGACGATCCCGCTGAACTCGGCCGAGGACCTGTCGCTCGCGTACACGCCCGGGGTCGCCGAAGTGTCGCGTGCCATCGCGGCCGATCCGAGCCTGGCCGAGGCGTACACCTGGATCGGCCACACCGTCGCGGTGGTGACCGACGGTACGGCGGTGCTCGGGCTCGGCGACATCGGTCCGGCCGCGGCGATGCCGGTGATGGAGGGCAAGGCGGTCCTGTTCAAGCAGTTCGGTGGCGTGGACGCGGTGCCGATCTGCCTCGACACCAAGGACCCCGACGAGATCGTCGAGACGGTGACCCGGCTGGCTCCGTCGTTCGGCGGCATCAACCTGGAGGACATCAGCGCGCCGCGCTGCTTCGACATCGAGCGCCGGCTCGACGCGGCGCTGCCGATCCCGGTGTTCCACGACGATCAGCACGGCACCGCGGTGGTGGTGCTCGCCGCGCTGCGCAATGCCGCGCTGCTGGTCGACCGCAAGCTCTCCGACCTGCGCGTGGTGGTATCCGGGGCGGGTGCGGCCGGGGTCGCGGTGACCCGGATCCTGCTCGCGGCCGGCGTCACCGACGTGGTCATGTGCGACTCCAAGGGTGTCCTGCACCCCGACCGGGACGGCCTCAACGCGGTGAAGGCGGAGCTGGCCGGCATGACCAACCCGGGCGGGCTGCGCGGTGGCATCGAGATCGCGCTGCGCGGTGCGGACGTACTGATCGGCGTCTCCGGTGGGCAGATCCCGGAGGAGCACGTCGCGCTGCTGGCGCACGGATCGATCATCTTCGCGCTGGCCAACCCGACGCCGGAGGTACCGCCGGAGCTCGCGCACCGGTACGCCGCGATCGTCGCGACCGGCCGCAGTGACTTCCCGAACCAGATCAACAACGTGCTGGCGTTCCCGGGCATCTTCCGCGGCGCGCTGGACGTACGGGCGACCCGGATCACCGAGGACATGAAGCTGGCCGCCGCCGAGGCGATCGCCGCGGCCGCGGGCGACCTGCGTCCGGACCGGATCGTGCCGAGCGCGCTGGACACCGCGGTAGCGCCAGCGGTGGCCGAGGCGGTCGCCGCCGTCGCGCTGCGGGACGGCGTGATCCGCACCTCCCGCTAGGCGCGCCGAACCGGGCGTCGCGCGTGCCGTGGCCAGCTGCGCTGCGAGGGCGGCGGTCAGCGCGGGTCGCGGTCAGCGCGGATGGCGGTCAGGGCGGATGGCGGTCAGCGCGGATGGCGGTCAGCGCGGGTCAGCCAGGCGGCGGGTGGCGGTCAGCCAGGCGCCGCGGGTGCGTCGGCGTTCGAGGAGCGCGTCGACGGCCGCGGCCAGCAGGAGCACGATGCTGATCCGTACGAACAGCGCCTCCTGGACACCGATGCGGTCCAGTTCGTTGCCCGCGTACGCGTGCCCGGCCAGCGCGCTCAGCCCCGATGCCGCGACCAGCACGACGGACGTACCGACCAGGGCGAACCGGCGCCGTACCGCTCCGGTGACCACCGCCGCGACCAGCCCGAGCAGCAGCGCGCCGATCAGCTTCACGATCACGTGGCCGCCGATCGGCGGCGGGAAGAACAGGTCCTCGACCGCGGTCGGGAACAGCGGACTGACCTGGCCGTACCGGGTCCGGTCGGCGAGGATCCGGGACGCCTCCGCGCGTACCAGCCGGGTGTACGTACCGGGTGCGTGCACCGGGAACTGGTAGCTGGACTCCTGTCCGTGCGCGGCCGCCCACTGGCGCAACTCGGTGCACCTGCGGTACTGGATGAGGAAGCTCTGGTACGGGTGGTCGTCCTTGGCCAGTCGCGCGGCGCCCGGACAGGCCGGCATGCCGAGGTCCCGCTCGTACACCCGCTGGATGTCCTCGTGCAGGTACACCCGGTACCGCAGGCGGAACGTGAACGTCTCCTCCTGCAGGGTCAGGCCGGAGGCGCTCCACCGCGGGAACGTGGTGTTGACGTTCGGCGTGATGAGCGTGCACCAGCCGATGGCGGCCAGCAGTACCGCGACCGCGACGCCGGCCGCGACCCGCCGCGGCCGGCTCCACCAGCCGACCAGCGCGATCCCGACCACGAGTACCGCGGTGAACAGCCGGATCTCCGGCCGGGTGAACGTCCACCAGAACGCGGCGACGGTACAGCCGGCCAACGCGATGCCCGGCCACAGCCGACCGCGCCGACCCGATCCGGCCGGCTCGCCAGATGCCGGCTCGCCAGGTGCCGGGTCGCCGGGTGCAGGGTCGCCGGGTGCAGGCTCGTCAGGTGCCGGGTCGCTGGGTGCAGGGTCGCTGGCGGCGCTGTCGGTCGCGGAGGTGCCGGCTGTCCCGGACGGCACCGGCGGCGTCCGGCCGTACGCGGGCCGCAGCCAGAGCAGGAACAGCGCGAGCGCGAGGACGCCGAGGCTGATCGACAGCGGCTCGGCGAGCAGCGCGAAGTCCCAGTTGGTCACCCGCTGCATCAGCGCGACAAGCAGCAGTACACCGCTGGCCAGCACGCGTACCGGTGTGCTGCGCAGCGACCGCCAGACCGCCCAGGCCAGCAGCGCCCAGGCCAGCGTGCCGATGGCCCATTGCGCGCGGGTCCGCCAGGTGTCGTCGGTGAACAGCGCGAACAGCACCGGGGCTCCCCACAGCCGGGGGGAGTGGCCGGTGAACGACACCAGCGGGCCGCGGTTGAACAGGGCTTCGGCGCGGTGCGCGTAGGAGAACGTGTCGTAGTGCTCGACCGGCACGCCGGACGTCAGTACAGCTACCCGGCCGGCCAGGTAGGCGACGAGCAGCAGTACGAAACCCCAGGGTGTACGCCGGAGCCGGGATCGTGCCTGACGGGCGGCCGGCTCGGTCGCGGTGCCCTGCCCGGTTGCGCTGCCCTGCGCGTCGGCGGCCGGGCCGTCCGTGCTGGTCTGGCTGTCGGTGCTGGCCCGGCTGTCGGTGCTGGCCCGGCTGTCCGTGCTGGTCTGGCTGTCGGTGCTGGCCCGGCCGTCGGTGCTGGCCCGGCTGTCCGTGCTGGCCCGGCCGTTGGCGGGTGGGCTGTCGGTCGGCTGGTCGGCGCTTGCCTGCCCGGGGCTCGTCGCGGCCTCACCGGACACGGTCATATCGATCTCCATGCTGACTGCTCGGTCTGCTGGCCATCGTGCCGCTGCGACATCCGCCGCGGGCGATCGGTCGTCTCCGCCGGGTAGGCGGCGGGGTCAGTTGGCCGTGCCGTACCGACCCCGGTGGAACACTAGCGGCTCGCGGGTCGGGTCTGTTCCGAGCCCGAGCACCCGGCCGAGCGCCATGTCGTGGTCGCCGGTCGGGGCCACCGCCTCGATGGCGCAGTCGATCCAGGCGACCACCCCGCCGAGCAGCGGTGCCCCGGAGTGCGGTGCGGGTGCCCAGTCGAGGTTGCGGAACCGGTCCGCGCCGGGCGTGGCGAACAGTCGCGCCACCGGTGCCTGGTCGGCGGCCAGTACGTTCACGCAGAACCGGCCGCTGTGCCGGATGGCCGACCAGGCGCGGGACCGCTGGGCAGGGAAGAAGCAGACCAGTGGAGGATCGAGCGATACCGAGGTGAACGAGTTGACCGACAGCCCGACCGGGTTGCTGTGCCCCGAGGCGGTGATCACGGTGACGCCGGTCGGGAAATGTCCGAGCACCCGGCGGTACTCCATCGGCTCGACCACGGCTCCGACCGCCCGGCCGGCCGGCCGGAGCGGGGCTGGATAGCCTTCCTCGATCGTCGACTCCTCGGTTCGCCGCGGCTGCACTAGGCCTGGCCTCCATCCGTGAACGTCGGCGGTGTCCGGCCCCTCCGGCAAGTCACCCGTTGGATGTCGGTGGACGGAGCACAGGGCCATTCTGGCTGAAACGTCGCGCTATGGCTTCCCCACGGGTCCATCGTTTCGTGGGCTGTTCGCGGAACGGGGTCCCGCCGTCGCGCTGTGTCTCCCGCCGGGAGCGCGGTCCCGGGTAGGTGATCAGCCACTCTGCCAGCCTTTCGATCGCCTGTTAGCGTGCGCACATGCGTGCCGCGTACGCCACCCGCATCAGTCCTGACGATCCGTTGGCCGGTCTGGAGATCGGAGAGCGGCCGGACCCCGAGGCGGAGGACGGCTGGGCGGTGGTCGACGTACTGGCCAGCTCGCTCAACCACCATGATCTGTGGTCACTTCGCGGCGTGGGGCTGGCCGAGGACCGGCTACCGATGATCCTCGGGTGCGACGCGGCCGGTACCGGCCCCGATGGTGTACCGGTCGTCGTGCATTCGGTGGTCGGCGATACCGGCGATACCGGGGACGAGACCCTCGACGCCAAGCGCAGCCTGCTCTCCGAGCGGTACCAGGGCACGCTCGCCACGAAGGTGACGGTGCCGGCGCGCAACCTGGTACCCAAGCCGGAGCAACTGACCTTCGCGGAGGCCGCCTGCCTGCCGACGGCCTGGCTCACCGCGTACCGGATGCTCACTACCAAGGGACGGCTGCCCGAGGGCGGCAGCGTGCTCGTCCAGGGCGCCGGCGGGGGAGTGTCCACCGCCGCGGTGGTGCTGGCCAAGGCGCTCGGAGCCCGGGTGTACGCGACGAGCCGGGACCCGGGCAAGCGGGAGCGGATCGCCAGCCTGGGCGCGGAGGCCTGCGAGTCGGGTGCCCGGCTGCCCGAGCGGGTCGACGTGGTGATCGAGACGGTCGGCGAACCCACCTTCGAGCACTCGATGAAGGCGGCCAAGCCCGGTGGGCGGATCGTGGTGTCCGGCGCGACCGCCGGGCATCTGCCGGCCGTGGACCTGCGCCGGGTCTTCTTCCTGCAACTGGAGATCGTCGGCAGCACCATGGGTACCCGGGACGAGCTCGCCGCGCTGCTCGCGCTGTGTGCCGAGCGGGGCATCCGGCCGGTGATCGACTCGGAGTACGGGCTGTCCGAGGCGCGGGACGCGTTCGCCCGGCTGGAGTCCGGCGAGATCTTCGGCAAGGTGGTCCTCGACCACACCCGCTAGCCCGCTGTCACGCCCACGACCAGCGGCGTTACCGCGGCGGGCCTGCCCACGACCAGCGGCGTTACCGCGGCGGGCCTGCCCACGACCAGCGGCGTTACCGCGGCGGGCCTGCCCACGACCAGCGGCGTTACCGCGGCGGGCCTGCCCACGACCAGCGGCGTTACCGCGGCGGGCCTGCCCATGACCAGCGGCGTTACCGCTGCTTGCGGCTCCCGATCGGCGTGGGCAGGTCCTCGGCGGTACTGACCGGCCGTGGCGTCGGCAGGTCCTCGGCGACCGCCACCGGCTGTGGCGCCGGGCGGCCCACCCCGTTCTGTTCCGGCGTGAGGTGCCGGCCGAGCCGCGCCATCGCGACAGCGCTCAGCAGGCAACCGCCCACGCACACCGTCACCCAGGCAGTGGCCAGTCCGGCGCCGAGCAGGATTCCGGCCATCGCCGGACCGGCGATGCCCGCCACCGTCCAGGTCATCGTGGACAGGGCGTTGTACCGGCCGCGGACGCGCTCGTCGGCGAGATCGTTGACGATCGCCGGCATGACCGGTGCCCAGATGGTCTCCGCCGCGCCGAATACCGCGAGTCCCACCACCACGCACAGGATCGCCAGCCAGCCCGGTACGGCCAGGCCGGACAGCGCGACGACGGCCCACGCGCACCCCCAGATCAGGCCGCAGAACCCGAGCGCGCGGCTGCGTCGCCGGCCCTCCAGCAGTCGCAGCGTGACGAGCTGACCGACCACGATGACCGCGGTGTTGGCCCCGAACGCCCACCCGATGGCTCGCGCGGGTACCTCGGCCTGCTGTACCGCGTACGCGGTGAAGCCGGACTCGATCTGCGCGTACGAGCAGATCAGCAGCAGGGTCGCCACGCCGACGACCTTGAGCAGGGTGCGGTCGGCCAGCACCACCCGCCAGCCGGGCTGCGGTCCGGTGTCCGCGTCCGGCTCCGGTTGGTACAGGCCGGCTGACCGGGGCATGAGCAGCAGCACGACGATGTACCCGAGATAGCTGACCGCGTCGATCAGGTACAGCCGCTCGAAGGTGACCGGGCGGTCCAGGTCGACCAGCGTCGACGCGACCAGACCGCCGAGGCCGAGACCGGCGTTCAGCAGCATGAACTGCAGCCCGAATGCCCGCTGCCGGCCCTGCTCGGGCACCAGTCGGGTCAGTAGAGCGGACGACGCCGGCCAGATCGCGCAGCCCATGACCGCCACCAGGGTCGCGACGAGCCAGGCGTCCCGCAGGTTGTGGATGGTGGCGACCAGCGCCATGCCGGCGGCCTCGCCGGCCAGCCCGGCGGCGAGCACGAGCCGCGGTCCGAACCGGT
Source organism: uncultured Actinomycetota bacterium (assembly GCA_963742715.1). Taxonomy (GTDB): domain Bacteria; phylum Actinomycetota; class Actinomycetes; order Mycobacteriales; family Micromonosporaceae; genus CAVUMR01. The sequence continues at coordinate 206,869 of CAVUMR010000002.1, forward strand.
CGATCAATGTGCCGACCAGCGGTGACACGCCCAGGCTGACCACGCCCATCCAGGCCAGCACCAGTCCGATCGCGGTGGTCGGCAGATCCCGGACAACCGTGAGATAGACGAACAGGAAGGGGATGGACAGGCCACTGCCCACCGCGGACAGTGCGATACCGATGAACTGCCGGCGGGCCAGCGGCGGAAGCTCACGCCAGCCCGTGCGGCTCGACCTGGATTCGGTGGCTGCGGTGGTCATCGCGCCGATCCTGGCAGGCGGGTACGACGACCCGCGAAGGGTTTACCCGCGTCCCAGCCCACGCGGTTCGTGAACGTACGGAGCTGCCCTGCCGTGACCTGGAGCCCGTCCGACGCGACCGGCGATGGGCCCCTACCGGTGGGTGGCAAGGCCCCTACGGACAGTCGGTTAGGTCCCTATTGATACGCGGCTAGGTCCCTATATTTCCGGATCCGTCACCCTACCGGCCGGCTCGCGCGCACTTGCCGGAAACGATCGTGCGAACACGGGTGCAGTCTGCGTGTAGGCACTAGTTGTAGCTGGCGAACTACACAGCGTCATGGCATGATTGGTTCGCGTCAACAGCAAGACCCTGTCCGAGAGGAGGGGGCGCAAGGCCCATCGGGGAGCCGCGGGCCAGCCGGATCGATCAAGACTTGCTCACACGGGGTCGACTCGAACCGGCGGCCCGATCGGAGCGGAGAAATCCGATCCGGTGTCCCAGCTGGAGTTGGCGGCCCGGCTGGATCCAGCAAGGGAGCGGCATGCACTGGCGGCCCGGCCGGTACGACCGGCGAGGTTAGTCCTCGTCGACGTCGTCCAGCCGGGCCAGCCAGGTGGCCAACCGCTCCACCGGTACCTCGAACTCCGGATTGAGGTCCACGAAGTCCCGCAGCCGTTCGGCCAACCAGGCGAACGTGACCTCGTCCTCGCCGCGCCGGTTCGTCAGCTCCTCGATACCGCGGTCGGTGAAGTACATCCGGCTACTTGTCCGAGGTCGGCAGGGCGGCCGCGAGCAGCGCCTCCTGCTCCCACCCGTGCACCTTCGTCGACCCCGCGGCGGGCGCCGCCGCCGGCGGCCGCGAAATCCGCCGCAGCCGTACGCCCTCCAGGTGCTCGAGCAGGTTGAGCGCGATGAACGACCAGGCGCCCTGGTTCGCCGGCTCCTCCTGGATCCAGACGAAGTCCTCGGCGTTCGGGTACTGCGCCAGCGCCGCCCGGGTCTCCTCCACCGGCAGCGGGTACAGCTGCTCGAGCCGGATCAGGGCGGTGTCGGTGGTACCGCGTTCCTCCCGCGCCTGCAACAGGTCGTAGTAGACCTTGCCGGTACACAGCAGCACGCGCTTGACCTGCTGCGCGTCCAGCGCCCGGCCGGCCACGCCCGGGTCCGGGAGTACCGGCGCGAACGTACCGTTGCTGAAGTCCTCGACCGGCGAGACACACAACTTGTGCCGCAGCAGGGACTTGGGCGTGAACACCACCAGCGGCTTCTTCTTCGGCGACAGCGCCTGCCGGCGGAGCAGGTGGAAGTAGTTCGCCGGTGTGGTCGGGATCGCCACCCGCATGTTGTCCTCGGCGCACAACTGCAGGTACCGCTCGGGACGGCCGGAGGTGTGGTCCGGGCCCTGACCCTCGTGGCTGTGCGGCAGCAGCAGCGTCACGCTGGACCGCTGCCCCCACTTCGCCTCACCGGCCGAGATGAACTCGTCCACGATCGACTGGGCGCCGTCGGCGAAGTCGCCGAACTGGGCCTCCCAGAGCACCAGCACGTCCGGGTTCTCCACCGAGTACCCGTAGTCGAAGCCCATCGCGGCGAACTCGCTCAGCAGCGAGTCGTACACCCAGAATCGGGCCTGGTCGTCGGACAGGTTGGACAGCGGCGCGTACTCGGCGCCGGTGGCGTGGTCGACCACGACCGAGTGCCGCTGGACGAACGTGCCGCGCCGGGAGTCCTGGCCGGACAGCCGGATCGGTACGCCCTGGACGAGCAGCGTGCCGAACGCGATCAGCTCGCCCATGGCCCAGTCGACCGGACCCTCGGCGGCCATCTTGGCGCGCCGTTCGAGCAGCTTGCGGATCCGCGGATGCGGCACGAACAGGTCCGGCAGGTTCAGGTGCGCCTCGCCGATCCTGCGTACCACCGCCGGGTCGGCCAGCGTCTCGACCGCCGGCTCGGTCTCCGGCTGCCGGGACCGGGGCGCCCGGGTCGGCGTCGACGCGGCCTCCTTGGTGGCCCGGAACACTCCTTCGAGCTGCTCGTGGAAGTCCCGCAGCGCCTCTTCGGCGTCGGACAGCGAGATGTCGCCGCGGCCGATCAGCTCTTCGGTGTACAGCTTCCGGACGCTGCGCTTGGCATCGATGATCCGGTACATCAGCGGTTGCGTCATCGACGGGTCGTCGCCCTCGTTGTGCCCGCGCCGGCGGTAGCAGACCATGTCGATCACGACGTCCTTGTTGAACGCCTGCCGGTACTCGAACGCCAGCCGGGCGACCCGTACACATGCCTCCGGGTCGTCGCCGTTGACGTGGAAGATCGGTGCCTGGATCATCCGCGCGACGTCGGTGCAGTACAGGCTGGACCGGGAGTAGTCCGGCGCGGTGGTGAAGCCGACCTGGTTGTTCACGACCACGTGCAGCGTGCCGCCGGTGCGGTAACCCCGGAGCTGGGACAGGTTCAGCGTCTCGGCCACCACGCCCTGGCCGGCGAACGCGGCGTCGCCGTGCACCAGCACCGGGAGCACCGTGTACCCCTCGAGCTTGAGGTCGATGCGGTCCTGCTTGGCCCGCACGATTCCCTCGAGTACCGGGTCGACCGCCTCCAGGTGGCTCGGGTTGGCTACCACGCTCACCGTGCTCGCGTGCTCGCCGTCCGGGGTGGTGAACTTCCCGGTCGAGCCGAGGTGGTACTTGACGTCACCCGAGCCCTGCGCGGACTTCGGGTCGATGTACCCCTCGAACTCGGAGAAGATCTTCTCGTACGGCTTGCCGACGATGTTGGCCAGTACGTTCAGCCGGCCGCGGTGCGCCATGCCGATGACGACCTCGTCCATGCCGGTGGTCGCCGACGCCTGCAGTACCTCGTCCAGCAGCGGGATCAGCGTCTCGCCGCCTTCGAGCGAGAACCGGCGCTGCCCGACGTACTTGGTCTGCAGGAACGTCTCGAACGCCTCGGCCGCGTTCAGCCGGTTGAGCACGTGCTTCTGGTGTTCGACCGGCGGCTTCTCGTGCCGGCGCTCGACCCGCTCCTGCAGCCAGCGCCGCTCCTCCGGGTCCTGGATGTGCATGTACTCGACGCCGATCCGCCGGCAGTACGAGTCGCGCAGCACGCCCAGGATGTCGCGCAGCTTCATGGTCTGCTGACCGGCGAAGCCGCCCACCGGGAAGGTCCGGTCCAGGTCCCACAGCGTCAACCCGTGCTGGAGGATGTCCAGGTCGGGGTGCTTGCGGATGCGGAACTCGAGCGGGTCGGTGTCCGCCATCAGGTGGCCGCGCACCCGGTACGAGTGGATCAGCTCGATCACCCGGGCGTTCTTGTCGATCTCGCCCTCGTGCGTGACGGCCGCGTCGCGTACCCACCGGACCGGCTCGTACGGCAGCCGCAGCGAGGTGAACACCTCGTCGTAGAAGCCGTCCTCGCCGAGCAGCAGCTGGTGGATCCGCTTGAGGAACTCGCCGGACTGCGCGCCCTGGATGATCCGGTGGTCGTACGTCGAGGTGAGCGTGATGATCTTCGACACGGCGAGCCGGGCGAGCGTCTCGTCGGACATGCCGGAGTACTCCGCCGGGTACTCCATCGCGCCGACGCCGATGATCGTGCCCTGGCCGGAGAGCAGCCGCGGCATCGAGTGCACGGTGCCGATACCGCCCGGGTTTGTCAGCGAGATCGTGGTACCGGAGTAGTCGTCCATGGTCAGCTCGTTGCGCCGGGCGCGGCGTACCACGTCCTCGTACGCGGTCCAGAACTGCCGGAAGTCGAGCGTCTCGGCGCGCTTGATGCTCGGTACCACCAGGGTGCGGGTGCCATCCGACTTGACCAGGTCGATGGCCAGCCCGAGGTTGACGTGTTCCGGCGTGACCAGGGCCGGCTTGCCGTCGACCATCGCGTACGAGTTGTTCATCTCCGGGTGCGTGCGCAGCGCCTTGACCACCGCGTACCCGATGAGATGGGTGAAACTGATCTTGCCGCCCCGGCCACGGGACAGATGGTTGTTGATCACGATCCGGTTGTCCGCGAGCAGCTTCGCCGGCGCCGCGCGCACGCTCGTCGCGGTCGGTACCGCGAGTGAGGCGTCCATGTTCGCGGCGATCCGCGCGGCCACCCCGCGCAACTGCATCCGCTTGGTGCCGTCCTCGCCCTGCTTGTCGCCGGCTGCGCTGGTCTGCTTGCCGGCGGTCTGCTTGGCGTCGGTCTGCTTGGCGTCGGCGGCCTTGCCGGCCGGCTTGGTCTCGGCTGGCTTGCTGTCTGCTGGTTTGGCGGCGGCCTTGTCGCCGGCCGGCTTGGTGCCGGCGGTGCTGGTTGCCTTGTTGTCAATCGCGGCCTTGTCGCCTACGGCGGCCTTGTCGCCTACCGCGGGCTTGTCGCCTACCGCGGCCTTGTCGCTGGTCGCGGCCTTGCCGGCGGACTGTGCCGGCGCCGCGTTGCCCGATCCGGTGGCCGGCCCGGGCGTCGGCTGCGCCGTTGTCGTGCTGTTCGCCGGCCGGGTGGCCGTGGCGCTGGGCTGGGCCGCGCCGGTCTTCGCCGCGCCGGCCCCGGAAGCCCCGTCGGCGGTGGCCGGAGCGGTCCCGCCGGTCTTGGTGTCGGTTGCCTGATTGTCGGTTGCCTGGTTGTCGGTTGCCTGGTCGCGGCTGGCCTGCGGGTCGCCGGCCTTGGTGTCGCCGGCCGTGGTGTTGACGGCCTTGGTGTCGCCCGCCTTGGTGTCGCCGGTGCCGTCCGGGCTGATGGTCGGCCGGTAGTCGGCGAAGAAGTCATGCCACGCGGGATCCACGCTCGAGGGGTCGGCGACGTACCGCTGGTACATCTCCTCGACCATCCACTCGTTTGGTCCGAATCCCGCCAGCAAGCTCGTTTCCGAGCTGTCTGAACGACCGTCCGGGTCGGGAGTCGTCCCAGCACCCGGCCGGTTCGGAGAATTCGTCTGCGTCGACACGGCCGCCATCGCCTCTTCCACCGCGGATCTACCCACAACGTCCGGCGTTCCAGGCTACGCGCCGGTGTCGACTGGTACGTCACCGCCCGCGTACGCGTATGGGTCTACCAGAGAACTTGCCGGGAGACACAGAAGTGCCGCCGATCCCGACCGGGACCGGCGGCACTTCCGTACTCGATTCTCAGCCTCTCGACCTCTCGACCGAGGCCGCCGCAACGTCTGTCAACTGGCGTCTGGTCAGCCGATGTCGCTGGTCAGTTGGCTTCTGGTCAGCTGGTGTCGCTGGTCAGCTGAGGTCGCTTGTCGGGCGGCGGCGCGTCCTAGCTGATGTCACCTGTCAGCTGATGTCGCGCCGTACGGTGATCAATGAACCCAGTCCGGCCGCGACCGCGCCGTAGCCGAACAGGGTCAGGGCACCGGCCCACCACGGCGGTACCCCGGTGAGATCCACCGCAGAGATCATCACGCCGGACGCACCGGACGGAAGCCAGTACTGGATGTCGCTGATCCACTGCGCCTCGTAGTACGTGGCGAGCGCGATCAGGATTCCGGTGAGTACGAGCTGGCCGAGGTAGGTCACCAGCGCGATCACGATCGCCCAGATCTGGTTCTTCAGCAGCGTGCCCAGGCCGAGCCCGAAGATCGCCCAGATCGCGAAGCCCAGCAGGTTCAGGGCGATGGATTTGAGCACGGTCGAGTCGCCCAGATGGCTGGGCTGCCCTTCCGAGGACAGGAACGCGAGCCCGACCGGAATCGAGATGATCGCGGTGACCAGACCGAAGATCACGCCCCAGAGGATCGCCGCGGCCAGCTTCGCGCTGACCACCTTGGACCGGACCGGCGTGGTGAGGAACGTCGCCGTGGCGGTCTGGTGGAAGAACTCGTTGGTGATGATCAGTACCCCGAAGATCATCGCGAGCAGCAGCCCGAAGAACTGGCCGGACGTGAAGATGTTGGCCGCCTGGGCGGCGACGCTCGACGCCATCTGCTCGGCCTGCTGGGCGCCCTGCTGCTGTACCGAGTTGCCGGAGTCCACCGAGGGCGCGGTCGGGTTGTCGAACGCGAAGTGCGCCTGGATGCAGTTGATCAGCAGGGCCAGGCCGGTGAACGCGACGACACCGAGCAGCATGCCCCACCAGACGTGGGTGGTACGCAGCTTGATGACCTCGCTCTTGATCAGCCCGATCACCGCTGACCCGCCTTTCCCGCGTTACCCGCTGGTGGTTGTGCTGCCGGTCCTCCGTACCCGCCCGGGATCAGCGCGGCCTGCACCGGAGAGTTCGCCGCGCCCGTGGTCAGGGCCAGGAACAGGTCTTCCAGGTCGGACTGCTCGGTAGTCAGCTCGTGCAGCTCGACCTGGGCCGCCAGCGCGGCCTTGCCGACCTCGGCCGCCGGCCGGTCGTCGATGTACAGCAGATCAGGTTGCGCGGTCGTACGGATCGTCGCGCCGGGCAGCGCGGCCACGAGCTTGTCGGCGTGCGGCGTACGGACCCGCACGCTGGCGCTGGCGTCGGCCTGCAGATCGGTGATCTTGCCCTGCCGCACACTGCGGCCGGCCGCGATGATCACGACCTCGTCGACCGTCTGCTCGACCTCGGACAGCAGGTGGCTGGAGACCAGCACGGTGCGGCCCTCATTGGCGAGCGAGCGCAGGAACGACCGGAGCCAGTTGATGCCGGCCGGGTCCAGCCCGTTCGCCGGCTCGTCGAGGATCAGGACCTTCGGGTCGCCGAGCAGCGTCTGGGCCAGGCCGAGACGCTGCCGCATGCCCATCGAGTACCCGCGGACCTTCCGGTTGGCGGCGTCGCTCATGCCGACCATCTCCAGCGCCTCGTCGGCCCGGCGGTACGGCAGTCCGGCCGCGGCGCACATCACCCGGAGGTGGTTGCGGCCGGTGCGGCCCTTGTGGAAGCTTGACGCCTCCAGCGCCGCGCCGACCGTGCTCAACGGGTGCGCCAGTTCGGCGTACCGCTGGCCACCGATCGTCGCGCTGCCCGCCGTCGGCGTCACCAGCCCGAGCAGGCATCGCAGCGTGGTGGTCTTACCGGCTCCGTTCGGCCCCAGGAACCCGGTGATCGTGCCCGGCTCCACCGTGAACGACAGATCGTCCACGGCCCTGACTTTCCGAAACTGTTTCGTCAGTCCAGACACCACGATCTGGCCATCGGACATTCCGCATGCCTCCCCGTCGGCGGTCTCGCCCTTGCTGTGCCCCCGTTTGGCGTCGCCGCAGGGTAATAGCCCCGACCGGCGATCCGACCTACTATGCCTGATCTGCTCAACGGGACATCGGTCGCCCCGACGGCCGACCGGCTGCCGATGTGCTGGTCACGGACAGTGCACGGACGGGCTCTTACCGGCGGGTCTGACCGGGTGCCGGGTCTGAATCGGGCGGCGGGTCTGATCGGGTGCCGGGTCTGAATCGGGCGGCGGGTCTCACCGCCGCCGGTGGCTAGGCGGGCAGGTCGAGGTCGGCCAGGATCACCTGCGCCGCGTTGTGGCCGGCGCACCCGATCACGCTGCCGGCCGGGTGGCAGCCGGCGGCACCTGCGTACACGCCGGGCACTCCGGCGCGGTACGGCATCCGGTCGGCGAACGCGATCGCGTTGTCGATGTGGTCGATGTTGCCGCCGGTGATGCCGAAGTGGCTCTCGATGTCCGGCGGCGCCAGCGCGTACACGTCCACGACCTGCGCGGACAGGCCCGGCACGTACCGCTCGGCGAAGGCCAGGACCCGCTCGACGTACCGGTCCTTCTCGGCCGCCCAGTCCGAACCGGCCGGCTGGTGCGGTACGCCCTGGACGAAGAACGCGGAGGAGTGGTGCCCGTCCGGGTCCTGCAGGGAGGTGTCGAGGGTGGAGTGCAGGTACCACTCCACCGGTGGCAGCGGGTCCAGCCGTCCCTCGTTCGCGGCGTCGAACGCGGCCCGTACCGCCGTGAGCACGCTGCCGTCGGATGCCGGCTCCGGGAGCAGGTGCACGGTGGTCGAGTGTTGGCCGACCGGCTCGGGTAGGGCGGAGAACCGCGGTACCCCGTCCAGTGCCAGGTTGATCTTCATGGTCTGGCCGGGGGAGCGCTCGGCGTACCCCTCGATCAGGGTTGTCAGGTCTTCCGGGCAGGCGTCACCGAGCAGTCCGGGCAGCCGGAACGCGTCGGTGGCGACGAGCACCACCCGGGCGGAGATCTCCTCGCCGCCGGCGGTGACGACCCCGCTCGCCGCGCCGCCGCTGGTCAGGATCCGGTCCACGGCCACGCCGGTCCGCACGGTGGCGCCGTTCTTGACCGCCCGCTCGGCGATCACCTGGGTCACCGTGCCCATGCCGCCGCGTACGACCATCCAGGTGCCGCCGGCGCCGGGCAGCCGGCACATGTTGTGTACGAGCAGGTTGTGGCCGCTGCCGGGATGCCACGGGGAGCCGGTCAGCCCGGGCATGCCGTCGGTGATCGCGTACATGGCGACCAGCAGCTCGCTGGCGAAGCCGAACCGGGACAGGTACTCGATCGCGGACCCGCGCACCATGGTCGTGAACGTCTCGCGCAGCTCGGGTCGGATGTACCGCTCGGCGGTGTCCTCGAGGCTCAGCGGCTCCGCCATCCACGCCGGGGCGAGGTCCTCGCGCAGCGCGGCCAGCTCGGCGCCCATCGCCTCGTTGGCCCGCCAGTCCTGATCGGTGAAGAACTCGGTGAAGTGGCTGTGGGCGGCTTCCTCGTCGGCGCCGAGCAGCAGATACCGCCCGTCGATGGTCGGCAGGAAGTAGTGCGGGTCGCGGCGTACCAGCGGAAGATCGGTACCGATCCGCAGGTCGAGCGCCTCGATGACCTCGGGCTGCATCAGGCCGAGCAGGTACGCCCCGGTGGAAGCGCGCAGCTGCGGCGCGGCCGCGAACGGTGTCTCGGTCCGGCAGGCGCCACCGACCATGCTGTCCCGCTCGAGCACCTCGACGTCGAGGCCGGCCCGGGCCAGCAGGGCAGCCGCCGTGAGGCCGTTGTGCCCGGCGCCGATCACCACCACGTCACGCATGCCCACTGCCTACCACAGGGCGGCGCCGACCGCCGCGACCGGAATCACCCGAATCAGGGGTGGTACCGGCACGGTGGGCGGGTTGCGCGGGACTGCCCGGCGCGGTGGTCTCTGGTCCGGCGGCTGCTGCGTGGTGGCTCGTGCGGTGGTTGGGTTGTGCGGCTACTGCCGGCGGAGCCGGAGCGTGGCGATCATGCAGCCGGTGGCGAGCACCGCGCTGACCGCCGCCGCGACCACGAGCATGCCTTCGGTCGCCGCGCCGTAGGCGATCAGCAGCGCCCCGCCGAAGCCGGCGCCGGACACCATGATCGTCGCCACCAGCCCAAAGATGGCTGCGTACGGCCACCAGTGGAACCGCCGGCGGTGCAGCCGGAGCCGGTGCAACAGCGCGGCGAGTTGCACCGCGTCGAGGAAGGTCACCGGCAGTACCACTGCGATCACGATCAGCAGGTACACCCGGTCGGGCATCAGGCCGGCGAGCACCGCGAGTACCGCGAGACCCAGACCGTGCAGCAGGTTCGACAGGCCGAGCCCGAGCCAGACCCCGGCCCTGATGCCCTGCCCGCTCTGCGCGTTCTCGTCCTCGGTACCGGCGGATCTGCCCCGCACCTCGGCGAACCGCGCGGCCAGGTGACCGGTGAGATGGGCGAGCAGCGCGGGTACCAGCGCGAACCGCAGGTACTCCGAGCTGCCCGGGATGACCGCGCCGGCCAGACCGCCGATCGCCACCGAGCCCAGGCTCACCAGTAGCAGCCCGACCGAACCGGCCAGCGGGGCGAGAGCGCTCAGTCGGGCCGGCAGGTACGCCAGTGAGCTGCGCATTCCGGCGACGGTGGCCGCGGCGAGCAGCCCGATTCCGCCGAGGGTCAGCAGCGACACTGTCGCGTGCCACCGGGCCGGTACGGCTGGTACGGCGAGCAGCAGCAGCCCGATCGCGGCTGCTTGTACCGCGGCCAGCACCGCCAACTGGTTGCCCATTGCGCGGGCCGCACCAGGACCGGCGAGTGATTGCGCCAGCTCCTGCTGGGAGTCTGCGCTGCGGAGGTCTGCGCTCCGCGGGACAGCACTGCGCGGACCCGCACTGCGGGGCCCTGCGTTGCGGGAGTCGGCGCCGAGCGGGTTCGCGCCGATGGGTCCGGCGCCGAGCCGATCTGCGGCAAGTGGATCCGCGCCGACTAGATCTGCGGCGAGTTGATCCGCGCCGAGCTGATCGGCAACGAGTGGATCGGCGCCGCGGGCGTCGGCGGACCATCCGTCCGGGCCGCCGACACCGGGTTGTCCAGCGTCTGGGTGCTGGTCCGGGGCCGCCCAGTTGGCCGCAGTCCAGTCGCCGCCGGTGCGGCTCGCCGCCGCGCCGCTCTCAGCCGGCCCGCTCCCCGGTGCCCAGTTCTCCGCCGCCCTGCTCTCCGGGTCGTATCTGTCCGCGGCCTGATCTTCAGCGGCCCGACTATCGGTGGCCCTGTTCTCGGCAGCCCAGTTCTCGGCAGCCCAGTTGTCGCTGGTCCGGTCGTCGGCCGTGCGGCCGGCCGCACGGCGGCCGCGCAGCCGCGGATAGGGGCGCGGGATCCGGGGGAGTTGAGTGGTCGGCGCGGCATCCGCTGTGTCGCCACCAGCAAGTCGCGCCCGCGCGTCGGCAAGACCGTGTCGGGCCCGTTCGTCATCCGGACTCGCCGCGATCGCGTCCTGGAACGCCGAGGCCGCGGTCGCCCAGTCGCCATCACGGGCGGCGAACTCCGCCAGTACCAGATGAGGCTCAGCTCGGCCGGGCGGCGCGAGGTCGGCCGCGCGGAGTGCGGCGCGGCGGGCCTCCCGATGATGCCGTGGATCACCACCGAGCGCCGCGGCAAGATCGAGGTGGGCTACCCAGCTGCGCGGCTGCACCTGTACCGCGGCCCTGGTTGCCGCCAGCGCGGCGGTCGTCTCGCCCAGCCGTAGGGACGCCTCGCTCAGCAGGCGGAACCCGACGGCGCTGTGCGTGTCCAGCGTGACCGCGCGTTCAGCGGCATCCCGGGCTCGGACGTCGGCGTCCGTGCCGCCCTCGACGGCGAGCAGCGCGGCTGCGAGGCGCAGCCAGAGACCGCTGTCCCGCGGCCGGATCGCCGTAGCCTGATCCAGCAGCGGCACAGCATCGGCTGCTCGTCCGGCTGCGATGAGCTCGTCCGCCTGGGCGGACAAAGCGTGCGTACCCGTCGAGTCGGTACTCGCTGTTGACTGCACGACTCGTGTGAATACCACGAATGAGTGCCGCCTGCACAGTTCGGGTGAGCGGCGACGCGCGAATTGACCGTCTGTTTTCCCTGGATGATCTCCCCGTCACGTGAACTGGGGACGGCGGCGGGCGCTCTCCTCGGCGGTTCAGGTGGACGCAGCCCGCCCGGCCAACCGACCGTCTCCGGATGCGTCACGCTGTCCTTGTCACCTTCCTCGCGCCAACATCGACCGCGTCGTCTACTTCCTCACGCCAACATCGACCGCGTCGTCACCTTCCTCGCGCCAACATCGACCGCGTCGTCTACCTCCTCGCCAACGTCCACCACCCACTGCAGTGGCTTGATCTAGGAGAGACAGATGGGCGTGCGCTATGCGGTCGGGCTGCCGAACGTCGGTGAGTTCGGTAACCCGACGCTTCTGGTGGACCTGGCCGTGGCAGCCGAGGATGCGGGCTGGGACGGCGTGTTCTGCTGGGACCACCTGCTGTACCACGAGCCGGGTTGGCCGGTCGCGAATCCCACTGTGGTCGCTGCCGCCATCGCCGCTCGTACCACCCGGATCCGGCTCGGCGTGCTCATGACCGCGCTGCCGCGCCGACGGGCGCAGGTGGTGGCACGGGAGGCCGTATCGCTCGACCGGCTGTCCGGCGGCCGGTTGGTCTTCGGTGCGGGACTCGGCTCGATGGATCGCGAGTACCGGGCGTTCGGCGAGCCCGCGGACCGGCGAAGCCGGGCCGCGGCACTCGACTCGGCTCTCGCCGCGCTTGTCGCGCTGTGGTCCGGCGAGGAGGTGGAACTCGTACCTGGTGAACCGGTGCGCATGCTGCCCACCCCGGTGCAGCAGCCGCGCATCCCCATCTGGTGCGCAGGCGGGTGGCCAGCGCGGGCACCGTTCCGTCGGGCCGCCCGGTACGACGGAGTCATGCCGGTACACCCGGACTTTCGTGCCGGCAGGACGATGCCGCCGGAGGTACTCGCGGAGATCCTCGACGTCGTATATGCCGAGCGGGCCGGTCTCGCCGCGACGGGGGTACTGCCTGACGGTGTGTTCGACGTGGCGATCGAGGGCGCCACTGAGCCGACCGGCGCGGCGGAGACTGTGGTCCCATATGCCGAGGTGGGCCTCACCTGGTGGGTGGAGGCGATGGGCTGGTGGCGGGGTGGTGTGGCTGCCGCCATGGAGCGCATCGCGGCCGGTCCGCCCCGCTGAGCGGCCACTGCACCGGCTCGACTGGCCGCGTGCGGCGGCGGTGCCCGCTGGATCGGGTCGAGTTGACCGGCTAGCGGTCGGCCACCCGGATGACGAGCTTCAGTCCGGACCAGGTGTCGTCGATGGCGCACACCTTCACGTCCACCCGGCCGTGCTGAAGTGCGTGATCGCGTACGACGTTCTCGTTGAGATCGGTGCGGACTCCTGAGCTGCGCTTCGGCCAGCAGATCCATAGCGCGCCGGCCGGCGTGGTCTTCTCGTGCAGTACCCGGTAGCGCCGGCTGAGGCGATCGAAGTCCGGGCAGAAGCAGAGCACGACGTCGTACGGCCCGGTGCCGGGGCGACGGTGGATGGCGACCTGCCCCGGCAGCGGCCCGAGGTCGAAATCATCGGGTGCGCCGTCAAGGAGCACCCTGCTGTCCGAGCCGATGCCCAACTTGCGCGGCAGCGGCGTGCCCGAATAACCCGCCATCGCGACAGGTTTTCACGCCCCACCCCACGGTGCTGCCAGGGCACGCCGGCACCGCGCCACCGACCGCCTCGACGGGGCGCGCCGGCACCGCGTGCTGGCCTGGTGAGCCGGCACGCCGGGCCGCTGGAGCATGCGCCGGTGGGGGTCGACGGGCGGCACGGGTCAGGCCGCGCCGGCGTCACCCACGTCCCGATCGGGCTGTGTCGGGACCTCGCGCTCGGGATGGCTCCAGGCGGCGACGAACGCTCGTGAGCGCTCGACCTCGTAGGCCCGTCCGTCCGGGCGGGTAGCTGAGACCTCGCCGGTGGCCGGATCGAACTGGACCGACCAGCCGCACTGGTGGATCAGTACGTGGTGGTAGCGGCACAACAGGATCAGGTTGCCGACTTCGGTGCCGCCACCGTCCAGCCAGGATTTCAGGTGGTGCCCGTCGCACCAGGCCGCCAGCGCGCGACAGCCGGGGAAGCGGCACCCACGGTCGCGCGCCACCAACGCTCGGCGCAGCCAGCCCGGCACGGTGCGCACAGTCCTGCCCAGGTCGGTCGGCAGCCCGTTGGTCGGGTCCAGCACCACTCGATAGACCACCGAGTCGCAGGCCAACCTGCGCACCGTGGATCCGTCGATCGGACCGGCCCAGGTCGTCCAGGCCGGTGCGGGGAGATCGGTGATCGAGGGCAGCGTCGGCGGCGTCGACGGCCCGAGTCGAGTCAGTGGAGCGGCACCCGATCGTGTCGTCGACGACACGTCCGTCGCGGACCGCAGGAGGTTCAGGTCGACGAGTACCCCCAGATGGGGTCGACCGCCGCCGACGGAGGGCAACTGGCCGGCGTGCAACGCGTTCCTGGCCAGGTCGACGAGGGCATCGGCCCGCCGCTGCCCGGACGTCCGGTCGTCGCCGCTCACGGGCGGCTTCATCAGCGCGTCGAGCGCGCTGAGCACGGTCGCGCCGCCCTCGGCGTCCAACTGGCCGCGAACGACGACCATCCCGTCGAGCTTCGCGAAGGTGACCTCGCGTCGCGCGAAGTCGCGCCGGGCATCCGGCGCCACACCATCCGGGTCGACATGCGCCCTGACCCGACCGCACACCACGCCGAGCTCCTGCGGATCGCACTCCCGGGCGGCCTCGACGAGGATCTGCTCCACCTCGGCGACCCGTTCGACGCCCACCCGCCGGGCCAGGTCAGCCACCCGGTCGACATGTGCGGCGCTCACCTCACCGCGGTCGAACGCGGCCGCGACAGCGGGCAGGGATCGAGTGGCTTCCGCGGCCCGGACCAGCGCGGCTGCCTGCGGCCCGCTCATGCGAGTGAACGCGCGCAGCCAGGCAGCGGTGCTGTGAGCGGCATCGTCGTTGCCAGCCTGTCTTGTGTCGAACTCCGCGACCAGCCGGGTCAGCCGTGCCTGTAGCCGACAAGTCTGGCGCCACGTCTCGAGCAGCGCTTCACGCAGCTCCGGGCCGGAGAGCGTGACCGGGTCGCGTGAGGCCAGCTTGCCCAGTGGGACCGGCGCATTGGCCAGCTCGTCCACCGGCACCGGTGGACCCGGCCGGTCAGGCATATCGTTCGAACACATGTTCGAATCTTATCGGTGGTGGCCAGCTGGATCAAACCGTTGTCCACAGGCTGCGACCGGGTCAGAAGAAGTCCACCGGGACGCACTGGTGGGCCGTGGTGGCGCGGGAGCGCGGCGGTGGACGCGCGTCCACGTGGACGCGCGCCCACCCGGGGGCGCCGGGCGGCGCCGCGGCGCAGCGTCAGGCCTGGACGTCAGCGCTGACGATCAGCGCGGACGCCAAGCCGAGGATGGCGCCTACTCCGGGGTGGCCGGCTGTGCGGTGCCCGACTGCGCGGTGCCCGACTGCTCGGTGTCCGACTCCTGGGGGTCCAGTGGGGCGGTGTCCGGCCGGTAGACCAGCAGTGCTACCCCGGAGCGGTACATCGTGGTGCTGGCCAGCCGCAGCCGTACCGGTG
This sequence comes from uncultured Actinomycetota bacterium, assembly GCA_963742715.1. Taxonomy (GTDB): domain Bacteria; phylum Actinomycetota; class Actinomycetes; order Mycobacteriales; family Micromonosporaceae; genus CAVUMR01. The sequence goes on from CAVUMR010000002.1 coordinate 221,900, forward strand.
GACCGGCGTGGAACAGGTGGTCGCCCTCGCCCCAGGCGGTCGGGAAGACGGAGAAGTGGAACTCGTCGACGAGATTCGCGTTGGCCAGGGTGCGAGCCAGCCCACCACAGCCGTACATCACCAGATTGCCGCTGTAGTGCGCCTTCAACGCCGCCACGCTCTCGGCCAGATCGCCTTCGATGAGCGTGGCGTTCCAGTCGAGCGGCCCGTGCAGCGTGGTGGACGCGACATGCTTCGGCATGCTGTTGACCCGGTCGGCGAATCCGCGGTCATCGGTCATGTCCGGCCATACCTGGGACAGGCCCTGGTAGGTCTTGCGCCCGAGCAGCATCGCGTCAGCCAGCCACAACTGGTTGGCGCTTTCGTCCTCGTGTTCTCCCGAGTGGATGAACCACCCTTCGGTCGACTCGATCACCCCGTCGAGCGCCATTGCGGTCGAAACGATGAGCTTGCCCATGAGACCTCCCTGGTCCGTGCAGATTGCCCCCACCCATACCGACCAGGCGATCACGAGAAAGTCATCGCGTCGCGGGAAACGCACGGCAGAGTCGCGGGAAACGCACGGCAGAGTCGCCGGAATCGCACGGCAGGGTCGCAGGAACGCACGGCAGAGTCGCGGCAGGGTGGGCGACAGGGTCGCGGGAAACGCGCGGCAGGGTCGCGGGACGCCACAGGGGTCGCGGGAAACGCGCGGCAGGACGCGGTACACAGCGGCAGGACCGACACCTCACCGCTCCCAGGGAACTCTCAGCCGACGGTCAGGTACCGGCCAGCGCGGAAGCGCATGATGTGCCCATGGGGCTGAACTCTGCCAGCGGAACGGGCGCGGACGCCCGTGCGGCAGGCGGTACACAGACCGGTACACAGACCGGCACGCAGGCCGGCGCGCAGACCACCGGTACGCAGGCCGGCCAACAAGCGGGCCGGGTGGTGGACACGATCTCGTCCGGTACCGCCGGCGGCCGCGTGCGCGCACCGCGCGGCGAGCCGGAAGCGCGCCTGCTGGTGGTTGAGGACGACCCGAACATTCTGGAGCTGCTGGCCGCGAGCCTGCGGTACGCCGGCTTCGAGGTACAGACCGCGACCGGCGGTGGCGAAGCCACCACAGCGATCGGCCGGCACCGGCCTGACCTGGTGGTACTCGACATCATGTTGCCGGACATGGACGGCTTCGAGGTCGCCCGGCGGATGCGGTCCGGCGGGGACCGTACCCCTGTGGTGTTCCTGACCGCGCGGGACGCGACCGAGGACAAGATCCGCGGCCTGACGCTCGGCGGCGACGACTACGTGACCAAGCCGTTCAGCCTGGAGGAAGTGGTCGCCCGGATCCGCGCGGTGTTGCGGCGCACGCAGGGCGGGTTCGAGCCACCGCCGCGGCTGACCTTCGCCGACATCGAGTTGGACGAGGAAACCCACGAGGTGTACCGGGGTGGGAGCCAGGTTTCCCTGTCGCCGACAGAGTTCAAGCTGCTGCGGTACTTCATGACCAACGCGGGACGGGTGCTGTCCAAGGCGCAGATCCTCGACCACGTCTGGAACTACGACTTCCGGGGCGACGACTCGATCGTCGAGTCGTACGTCTCGTACCTCCGTCGCAAGGTCGACACCGGGGAGCCGCGGTTGATCCACACGCTGCGGGGCGTGGGGTACGTGCTTCGTCGACCCGCCTAGCCGATGCGATTCAGGGCGCTGCTGCGGGACTTCGTCCGCGGGCCGGGCGATCTGGTGGCCCGCACACCGCTGCGGGTACGACTGGTCGCGGCGGTACTGGCGCTGGTCGCGTTCGCGCTGGCGCTGATCAGCCTGGCCAGCGTGACCGCGCTGCAGACGTACCTGGTCGGCCGGGTGGACGCGCAGCTCAACAGCATCTCCGGTCAGGTACTCCGGCAGGTACAGGCGGGCAGCTCCGAGATCGACCTGAGCCGGATCTTCCCGGTCACCACCGACAGCGCGGTACAGCTGCCCAGCACGTACGTCTTCGAACTGCACGACGCGAACGGTCGCGTCGTCGACCGGGAACCGATCCGGCTGACCGGCGGCCGGTTGCAGCCGCGCCTGCCGATCTCGGCCTCCGCCCTGTCCAGCCACGCGAAGGAGCCGTACACGGTGGGCTCGAGCCCCACCGGGGAACGGTGGCGGGTGCTGGTACAGCCGCTGCCGGAGTCGACCACGCTGGTGATCGCGGCCAGTCTCGCCGACGTCGACAGTGCGGTGGAGCGGCTGGTACGCATCGACCTGGTGGTCGGAGTCGTGGTGTTGGTGCTGCTCGCCATGGTGGGAGTGGCGCTGGTACGAGCCAGCCTGCGGCCACTGGTCGAGATAGAGCAGACCGCGGCCGGGATCGCGGCCGGTGACCTGACCCGACGGGTACCCGACCGGGATCCCGGTACCGAGGTGGGCCGGCTCGGTCGAGCGCTCAACGCGATGCTGGCGCAGATCGAGTACGCCTTCCGCGCGCGGGAGGCATCCGAGGCGGCGGCACAGCACTCGGCCACCTCCGCCCGCCGGTCCGAGGAGCGGATGCGCCGGTTCATCGCGGACGCGAGCCATGAGCTGCGTACCCCGCTGACCACCATCCGGGGCTTCGCGGAGCTGTACCGGCACGGGGCGGCCGGCGACCGGGACGAGGTGGACCGGCTGGTCCGGCGGATCGAGGACGAGGCCGCCCGGATGGGACTGCTCGTCGAGGACCTGCTGCTGTTGGCCCGGTTGGACCAGCAACGGCCGCTCGCCCGGGAACCCGTCGACCTGCTCGCGCTCGGTGCCGATGCGGTACAGGCGGCCCGCGCGGTACACCCGGACCGGCCGATCGATCTGGTGGTCGGTACGACCGAGGGGCTGACCGGGCCACCGGTGGTACTCGGTGACGAGCCGCGGCTACGGCAGGTACTGGCGAATCTGCTGGACAACGCGCTGGTGCACACGCCAGCCGGTACCCCGGTGGAGGTTCGGGTCCGGGCCGAGCACGGTGCGTCGCCGGCGGCGGTCCTCGAAGTGGCGGACCGCGGACCCGGTCTCACCGAGGAGCAGTCCGATCGGGTGTTCGAGCGGTTCTACCGGGCCGATCCGGCGCGTTCGCGGGCCGAGGGCGGTACCGGTCTGGGCCTGGCGATCGTGGCCGCCCTGGTCGCGACGCACGGCGGGACGGTACAGGTGGACAGCATGCCGGGGCAGGGTGCGGTGTTCCGCGTCCGGTTGCCGCTCGCGGACGAGACGAGGCCCGAGGATCCGGTACCGGATGACAGGTTGACGCTGATCGGGAAGCTGACCGTCCCCGCTGGCCCCGGGCATGGCACCGGGCCGACCGGAGCCGGACCGGCCGGCGTAGGACCGGCGGTCGAGTCCGGTGCTGGACCGGCGGCCGAGGCCGCTGCTGGACCGGTGGATGAGGCCGGTGCTGGACCGGTGGACGAGGCCGGTGCTGGACCGGTGGCCGAGGCCGGTGCTGGACCGGAGGCCGAGGGTGGCGCGGGTGAACCGACGGCGGGGGCCGGGTCATCGCCGGCCGGCGGGTCCGGCCATCCTGCGGGTGGGCACTCCTAGGTAACTCCCAGCACATGTACAGCGACGGCGAAGTCTGAAAGGCAATCCTGTAGTCATGAGCAGCAACGAGACGCCCAACGAGTTTTCTGACCGGCGGGACGAGAGTTCGTCGACCGGTGAGGTCGCGCCGGCCGGGCATCAGGCGAGTGCGGACGGGTCGCCGGCGGGACCACCGGCCGAAGCGTCGGCTGGACCGACGGCTGACTCGTCGTCGGCTGCCCCGTCACCGGCCAGCCCGGCTGGACCGCAAGCCGAGGCAGCGCAGGCTGGACCGATGACCGACGCAGCGCCGGCTGGACCGACAGCCGAGGCGCCGCAGGCGCCCGGACCGGGCGGCTACGGCGGGCCGACCGGCGAGCAGGCGCAGTACGGCGCGGGTAGCAGCCAGCCGGGATATTCGCAGGCCGCGGCCACGACCGGCGCGTTCGGGTCCGGTACCGGCAGCGAGCACGCGACCCAGTCGATCCCGTACGGGCAGCCCGCCCCATCGGGCCAGCCGGGAACACCCGGGCAGCCCGGCGGGTACGGGCAGCCCGGCGGGCACGGGCAGCCGGGCGCCTACGCGCAGCCGGGGGCGTACGGCCAGGCCGGCGCCTACGCACAGCCCGCGGGTTACGGCCAGACCAGCGCCTACGGCCAGCCCGGGGCGTACGGCCAGCCGGGCGGGTACGGCCCGGTGCCGGCACCGCAGCGGACCGGTCCCGGTTGGGGACGGCGACTGGCGACGCTGGCGGCCGCGGTGATCCTGGTGCTCGGTGGCGGCGTGATCGGCGGACTCGTCGTACGGGGTGCCGACGACGGCAACACGGTCACGTCCAGCCCGGTGGTCTCGGCACCCACGTCCACCTCCGGCAACTCGTTGGCGGCGGTCGCGAAGGCGGTACAGCCGAGTGTCGTGTCGATCATGGTGCGCGGCGCGTCGTCGGCCGGCGAAGGCTCCGGTGTGATCATCCGGTCCGACGGCACGATCCTGACCAACAACCACGTGGTTGCCGTGGCCGCGGACGGCGGCAGCATCCAGGTCGGGTTCAGCGACGGCAGGACGGCACCGGCCGAGGTGGTCGGTACCGACCCGCTCGGCGACCTCGCGGTGATCAAGGCACAGGACGTGTCGGGGCTGCGGCCGGCCACCCTCGGCGACAGCAGCAAGCTGCAGGTCGGCGACCAGGTACTGGCCATCGGCAGCCCGCTCGGCCTGGAGGGTTCGGTGACCGCGGGCATCGTCAGCGCTCTGCACCGGACGTTCACGGTCAGCGGCGAGGAGGACGGCCAGTCGGGTGGCAACTCCACCAACACGATCAGCGACGCCATCCAGACCGACGCGGCGATCAACCCGGGCAACTCCGGTGGACCGCTGGTCAGCTCGACCGGACAGGTGGTCGGGATCAACAGCGCGATCGCGACGGCCGGTAACTCCGGTGGCGGTCAGGGCGGCAACATCGGGGTCGGCTTCGCCATCCCGATCAGCCGGGCCAACGCCACCGCCAACGAGCTGATCAGTGACGGCAAGGTCAGTCACGCCTTCCTCGGCGTGAGCGTCACCGACGCGACCGGCAACACGCAGGGCGCGATCGTGGCCAGTACCCAGGACGGCAGTCCGGCCGAGAAGGCCGGCCTGGCCGAGAACGACCTGATCGTGCAGCTCGACGACCAGAAGATCAACAGTGCGGATGACCTGGTCGGGGCGGTTCAGGCGCACCGGGCCGGCGACACCGTGAAGGTCACGTACAGCCGGAACGGGAAGACCAGGACGGCCAACGTGACGCTCACCGAACATTCGTGAGCTAGCTCGGCACGCCCGCCGGCACGACGCACGCCGGGCCGGCACGACGACCCGGGCTGGCGGCGCGGCTTGACCGGTGGCGCGGCTCGGTCGGGCGGCGCGACTGGACCGGTGGCGCGGCTCGATCGGGCGGCGCCACCGGACCGGAAGAAATCTCCACCGAGCAGGATTGAGTCAGAGCTCCGGTGGGAACACCACCAACAGACCTTCCCTCCTCCCTTCCCGCGGACGGCCCGGCGAACCCTCGCCGGGCCGTTCGTGGTGCGTCCCAGGGCATCCTGGCCGGCGGGGAGGCGGGCACCCGGGCTGGCCGGCCGGGGGGGCGGGCACCCGGGCAGGCCGGCGCCGGCTGGCGGGCAGCATCGCGCGCCAGTCGCGCGGCGCGGAGCACCTGCCCGCGGGCGGCCGGTTGTATGGAGATCATCCAGCGCAGGCGCCCGAACATGTCGCCTGCTCACATAGGTGCCCGGCGCCGCGGGTGGCTAGCCTGCAGCGTGTGACCTCCAGCCTGCTTCCCGGCCTGTCCGCCCGCCGGGTACCGACCGACCGGCTCACCGTCAACGTCGTCGAGGTGTCCGGGCGTACCGCCGGTGAACCGGTCGTGTTCGTCCATGGCAACGTGTCGTCCAGCCTGTTCTGGCAGCACAACCTGCTCGACCTCGCCGAGGGCAACGGGGACAGCGGGGGAGCCGACCGGTACCGCCCGCTCGCGGTCGACCTGCGCGGCTTCGGGGACACCGATCCCGAACCGGTGGACGCCACCCGAGGGGTACGGGACTACTCCGATGATCTCGCCGCGGTGGTCGACGCGCTGGACCTCGGTCGGGTGCACCTGATCGGCTGGAGCATGGGCGGCGGGGTGGTCCTGCAGTACCTGCGCGACCGGCCCGAATCGGTGCGCTCGGTGACGTTGGTCAACCCGGTCTCGCCGTACGGCTTCTCCGGCACCCGCAACGCCGACGGCCTGCTCTGCCGGCCGGACGGGCTCGGCTCCGGTGGCGGCGGCGCGAACCCCGACTTCGTCGCCCGGCTGGCCGCCGGTGACCGCGGCGACGAGTCGCCGACCTCGCCGCGCAACATCATGCTCGCCACCTACTTCAAGCCGCCGTTCGTACCGGACCTGGTCGAGGTGTACCTGGACTCGATGCTGTCCACCCGGATCGGCGACGACCACTACCCGGGCGAGGCGGTCGCGGCCGAGGACTGGCCGGGGGTACTGCCCGGCAAGCGCGGCGTACTGAACACGATGGCGCCGATCCACCTGCGCCTCGACGACCTCGACCGGGTCGACCCGAAGCCACCGATCCTGTGGATCCGCGGGTCCGACGACCAGATCGTCTCCGACACGTCGCTGTACGACCTGGCGTACCTCGGTTCGCTCGGTGCGGTACCGGGCTGGCCCGGCGAGGACACCTTCCCGCCGCAGCCGATGGTCACGCAGACCCGCGCGGTACTGGCCCGGTATGCCGAGGCGGGCGGCTCGTACCGCGAGGTCGTGATCGCCGACACCGGCCACAGCCCGCACGTGGAGAAGCCCGGGGAGTTCACCGCCGTACTCCGGGAGGGCCTGGCGCTCGGCACCTGACCGGTCAGCGAGGCCCGACAGCCAGCGAGGCCCGACAGCCAGCGAGGCCCGACAGGTCAGCGAAGCCCGACCGGTCAGCCTGCGGTGGTCGGGACGTGCGCGAGGAAGTCGAGGATCGCCGGCCACTCCTTTGCGCGCGCCGGGCCGTTCCGGTCCATGTTCGGATCCCAGGTTCCTGGCGCGTACGGGATCGGCATGTTCACGTAGTGGAAGGCCTCCGGGTAGGTCAGGAGCTTGTGCGGATAGCGGCTGTGGTGCGCGTCGAGCCGTTTCACGAAGGCTGCGCCGTAGTCGCAGGAGTTCCACACCTCGTCGTGTCCGGCGCACACCACGAGTACCGGGCCGGCGATGCGTTCGACCGGGATGACCGCCGCGGGCTGGTCGGTCGGGTTCGGCTCGTTGCCCTGACGGGTGAACGGAACGGGAGCACCGTGCCAGGTCCAGGCGGGTCGGCAGTCCGGTAGGCCGCAGAGTGCGACGTTCGCGGACGTGAGCGCGATGACCCCCCGTACGTACCCGGGATAGTGCACGCCGAGCAGGGCCGCCGGTTCGCCACCGCGGGAGGCGCCGAGTACGACGATCCGGTGCGGGTCGACGCCCGGTTGCCGGGACAGGTAGGCGAGCGCGCGGCCGAAGTACTCCAACGGAATGTTCGACAGGGTCGGCGGCAGGCCGGGTGACTTGAAGTAGGCCATGCTGAGCGTCGGGTATCCGTGCATGGCCAGATAGGGGCCGAGCAGGTCGATCGCGTCGCCGCCCTCGGAGCCGCCGATCACCAGTACGGCGGGGTTGCCACCACCGGCCGGCTGGCCACCGCCACTCGACGCGCCCGCGGGCGTGGCCGGGTGGTACATCCCGGTGAACCCGTCCTTGGCGACGGTGAGCGCGGTGGTCGGCAGGCGCGCGCCGGGATGGCGCCGGATGATGGTCCGCTGCACGATCCGGCGCTCACCATCGGACACGGTGATGCGGACCAACCCTCGCTCCGGTGCCGAGAAGAAGCTGGTGTCGTTGACGGCCGGCCGCATCGACCAGAACAGCCCCATCGGGTCGGCCATCCGGTAGGTGCCGTCCTGCGGCATCGCCGTCGCCAGGTCGACCGTGCCGGTCGGGGCCGCGGCGTACGTCGCGTGCGCGGTCCAGGCCGCGCCCTCGGCATTGGCCGTCTCCGCGGTCACCGTGACGCGCTGACCTGGGGAAAGGCCGTTGATCCGGACGTGCACCGGCGTGTCCACCACCGAGTCGGAGTGGTCGACCACGATCGTCGCGTCGGAGCTGTCGCCGCACGCCGCCACCGGGGCCAGCAGTGCCGCAATCGCCAGGAGCCGGACGGCACGTACCACGAGGGTCATGTCCACACAGTACAAACGTCCGGTGACGAGTCAGTCGTGGTCGATCACCGGAGCCGGCGCGGCGACGTACGCCGCGGATTGTCGGGGTTGGCGGCGAGAATGACCGTCGTGATGTACGCGGTGGTGCCCCGTCCCGGTGGCGCCGGCACGCTGCGCCCGCTTGCCGAGGACGGCGCGCCGGCCGGGCCGGCGGAGCCGGTGACCGACCTGGCCGCCGCGGTGGCCGAGCGGGAGCGGTCCGGCTCGCCGCGGTGGGTGTGGCCGGACGCCTCCGAGGTGTACCCGGACCTGCTGCGCTCCGGCGTGCGGGTGGACCGGTGTCATGACCTGGCGCTCACCGAGGCGCTGCTCACCGGGTACGCCGGCGACTGGGGGGTTCCGCGCGGGCTGGCCGCGGCGCTGGCCCGGTGCCGCGACTGGCCGGTACCGGCCGATCCGCCGCCACGGCCGGTCGACCGGCACGCTCAACCCGCGCTGTTCGAGCCGGACCCGCCCGCGCTGCCCGGTGGGGTCGACCCGCTCGACGCCGTGGTCGAGGTACACCAGAGCCAGCTGCGCCGGATCGCGGCGGGTGACGCGCCGGCGCGGATGCGGCTGCTGGTGGCCGCGGAGTCGGCCGGCGCGCTGGTCGCCGCCGAGATGGGGGACTACGGGCTGCCGTGGCGGGCGGACGTGCACGACGCGCTGCTCACCGAGCTGCTCGGCGCGCGCTCGGTGTCCGGCGGGCAGCCGGCCCGGCTGGTCGAGTTGGCCGGCCGGATCGACGCGGCGTTCCGTGGCCGGCGGGTCAACCCGGACTCGCCGGCGGACCTGATCCGGGCGTTCGGACGCGAGGGCATCCAGGTGCCGTCGACCCGCTCGTTCGTGCTGCGCGAGGTGAACCACCCGGCCGTACCGCTGCTACTCGAGTACAAGGAGCTGGCCCGACTGCACGTCGCGCACGGCTGGTCGTGGCTGGACACCTGGGTGGCGGACGGTCGGTTCCGGCCGGAGTACGTGGCCGGTGGGGTGGTGTCCGGCCGGTGGGCGAGCCGGGGCGGTGGCGCGCTGCAGATCCCCAAGGGGGTACGCAAGGCGGTCGTCGCCGATCCGGGCTGGACGCTGGTGGTGGCCGACGCGGCGCAACTGGAGCCGCGGGTGCTGGCCGCGTTGTCCGGCGATGTGGCGCTGGCCGAGTTCACCCGGGCCGACGACATGTACACCGACCTCGCCGCGGCCACCTTCGGCGGTGACCGGCGACGCGCCAAGATCGCGATGCTGGCCGCGATGTACGGGGGTACCGGTGGCGAGGCCGGGGTGCTGCTCGGCACCCTGCGGCGGCGGTTCCCGGTCGCGGTCGGCTATGTGGAGCAGGCCGCCCGCGCCGGTGAGGAGGGCCGGCTGGTGCGGTCCCGGCTCGGCCGCACCTGTCCGCCGCCGTCCGCGGCCTGGTGGCAGGTGTCCGCCGAGGGCACGCTCGGGGACTCCGACGCTCTCCCGTCTGGTGCTCTGCCGTCCGGGGACGGCTGGGGCGACGCCGATCCGGCGGCGACGGGTTCCCGCGGGGAGGGTGACGCCCCGGCCGCCGCCGAGCGCCGGGCCGCCCGGGCCGCCCGCTCCCGTGGCCGGTTCACCCGGAATTTCGTGGTACAGGCGACCGCGGCCGAATGGGCGCTGGCGCTGCTCGCGGTGTTGCGCCAGGCGTTGGCCGAGCCGGCTCGCCAACCCGCCGAGCTGGTGTTCTTCCAGCACGACGAGGTGATCGTGCACTGCGCGAAGGAGCGGGCCGAACAGGTGGTCGAGGCGGTGACCGGTGCCGCCGCCGAGGCGACCCGGCTGGTGTTCGGCGACACCCCGGTCCGGTTCCCGCTCGAAGTGGCGGTGGTCGAGTGCTACGCCGACGCCAAATAGCGCTTACCCGGTGATCGCCCCGCGCGTCCGGTACCGGCTGGCAGAGTGGGGCCCAGCGGCCTGTTCACCAGGAGGTTGTCGATGACTGGCACATACGCGCCGACCCGTTCGGACCGGTTCTCGTTCGGCCTGTGGACGGTCGGCTGGCAGGGAGTTGACGTGTTCGGCACCGCGGTACGCCCGCCGCTGGATCCGGTACTCGCGGTGGAGAAGCTGGCCGAGCTCGGGGCGTACGGCGTGTCGTTCCACGACAACGACGTGTTTCCGTTCGACGCGGACGACGGCACCCGGGAGAACCTGATCGGCCGGTTCCGCGCGGCTCTGGACGCGACCGGCATGGCGGTACCGATGGCCACCACCAACCTGTTCGGTCACCCGGTGTTCGCCGACGGCGGCTTCACCGCGAACGACCGGGCGGTACGCCGGTTCGCCATCGCGAAGGTGCTGCGCAACCTCGACCTCGCCGCCGAACTGGGCGCGCACACGTACGTGCTGTGGGGTGGCCGGGAAGGTGCCGAGACCGGGGCGTCGAAGCACGTCGCGGCGGCGCTGGACCGGTACGCCGAGGCGCTCAACCTGATCTGCGGATACATCCGGGACCGCGGCTACCGGATCCGGCTGGCGATCGAGCCCAAGCCGAACGAGCCGCGCGGCGACATCCTGCTGCCGACGATCGGGCACGCGCTCGCGTTCATCAGCACGCTCGAGCACCCCGAGCTGGTGGGCGTGAACCCCGAGGTCGGGCACGAGGAGATGGCCGGACTCAACTTCGCGCACGGGATCGCGCAGGCGGCCTGGCAGGGCAAGCTGTTCCACATCGACCTGAACGGCCAGCACGGTCCGCGGTTCGACCAGGATCTCCGGTTCGGCGCGGGCAACCTGCGCGGCGCGTTCTGGACCGTTGACGTGCTGGAGACGACGGGGTACGACGGGCCCCGGCACTTCGACTACAAGCCGCCGCGTACCGAGGATCTCGACGGGGTGTGGGGCACCGCGGCAGCCTGCATGCGCAACTACCTGATCCTGCGCGAGCGGGTACGAGCGTTCAGAGCCGATCCGGAGGTAGCGGACGCGCTGCGGGTGGCGAAGGTGGACGAGCTGTCCGAGCCGACGATCGCCCCCGGCGAGTCCCTGGACGAGCTGCGGCGCGAAAAGTTCGACCCGGAAGCCACCGCCGCCCGCGGTCGCGGCTTCGAGTGGCTCGATCAGCTCGCGATGGAGCACCTGCTCGGCGTGCGGTGAGAGCGCAGGTCCCGGCCGCGCGCTGCGTGGTGGTGAAGGTCGGCTCGTCCTCGCTGGCCAGCCGTGGCGGCGGGCTGGACCGGGTACGACTCGACGCGCTGGTCGACACGCTCGCCGGCCGCCGGCTGGCCGGGCAGGAGATCATCCTGGTCTCGTCCGGGGCGATCGCGGCCGGGATGGCGCCGCTCGGACTGACCCGGCGCCCGCGCGACCTGGCCACCCAGCAGGCCGCGGCCAGCGTCGGGCAGGGGCTGCTGGTCCACCGGTACACCGAGGCGTTCGGCCGGCACCGGCTGCGCGTCGGCCAGGTGTTGCTGACCGTGGACGACGTGACCCGGCGCGCGCACTACCGCAACGCGCTGAGAACGCTGCGGCGGCTGCTCGACCTCTGCGTCGTACCGATCGTGAACGAGAACGACACGGTCGCCACCGAGGAGATCCGGTTCGGGGACAACGACCGGTTGGCCGCGCTGGTCGCCGTACTGATCAAAGCGGACCTGCTGACCCTGCTGTCAGATGTCGACGCGCTGTACAACGGTGACCCGCGGCTGCCGGACGCGGTACGGCTGGCCGAGGTCACGGGACCGGCCGATCTCGCCGGCATCCGGTTCGATCATGCCGGCCGCTCCGGCATCGGTACCGGCGGTATGGCGACCAAGGTCGAGGCGGCCCGGATCGCGTCCGGCTCCGGGGTACCGGTGCTCGTCACGTCCACCGCGCGGGCCGGCGCGGCACTGGCCGGCGAGGACGTCGGTACGTACTTCACCGCGGCTGACCGGCGCCCCAAGCAACGGCTGTTCTGGCTGGCACACGCGACCAGCCCGCGGGGCCGGCTGCATCTGGACGCGGGTGCGGTCGCGGCCGTGGTGGAGCGGCACGCCTCACTGCTGCCCGCGGGCGTACGCGCGGTCGACGGCTCGTTCATCGCCGGTGACCCGGTGGACCTGGTCGATCCGGATGGCCGGCCGGTGGCTCGGGGCCTGGTCAACTACGACGCGCTGGAACTGCCCGGGCTGCTCGGGCGCGGTACCCGCGAGCTCGCGGCCGAGCTGGGTGTCGAGTACGAGCGGGAGCTGGTCCACCGCGACGACCTGGTACTGCTGTAGGGCGTCGTCGCTGAGCGTTGGGGTATGGCGCGATCGTCTCGCGGCTCAAGATCCGCGGTTGTGCGCGGTGAGCCACAACAGGGCCTGATTTGTGTGGCTGGCTGCCCACAGTCGCGGCGTGTCGTGCGGAAGATCCGGACCCTTGGGCAGCCAGCCACGCGGATTCGCTCAAAACGTGTGGCTCGGTGCCCGAACCTGCGGATCTTGCGCAGGAAAACCGAGGTAGTGGGCAGCCAGCCACAGCTTTTCGAGGCGTTTGTGGCTCAGCGCGCACAGGTCCGGATCTTGATAACGGCGGGCGGAAGTGAGGAGCGCGCACGGTAGCGGTCACCGGCGTCCGCGCAGGTCCCGGATTACCCTCGGTGGCAGGTGCTGGTGGCGATCTCCGGGTGGACGTGAGCGACGATGAGTGAGGTGACCGATGCCGCCGCCCGCGCGCGGGCGGCGGCGATCACGCTCGGTACGGCTACCCGCGCGTTAAAGGACGCGGCGCTGGTCGCGATGGGGGACGCTCTGGCCGAAGGTACTGCCGCGATTCTGGACGGAAACGAGGCGGACCTGGCACGGGCGCGCGACGCCGGACTGCCGGCGGCGATGATCGACCGGTTGTCGCTGACCGCGGACCGGGTGGCCGCGATGGCGGCCGGGCTGCGCGAGGTGGCCGGACTGCCCGACCCGGTCGGGGAGATCGTGCGCGGCGGGACGCTCGCCAACGGGCTGGAACTGCGCCAGGTGCGGGTCCCGTTCGGCGTGGTCGGGATCATCTACGAGGGCCGGCCGAACGTCACCGCGGATGCCGCCGGCCTGTGCCTGAAGTCGGGCAACGCGGTACTGCTGCGCGGGTCGTCGTCGGCCCGCGACTCCAACCAGGCGATCATCACGGTCCTGCGCGCCGCGATCGAGGATGCCGGGCTGCCCGCCGACGCCGTGCAGGCGGTACCGGGCGCCGGTCACGACGCGGCGAAGGAACTGATGCGGGCGCGCGGGCTGGTCGACGTACTGATTCCGCGCGGCGGAGCGAACCTGATCCGGTCGGTGGTCGAGGAGTCGACGGTGCCGGTGATCGAGACGGGCGTGGGCAACTGCCACGTGTACGTCGACGCGGCCGCCGACCTGGACATGGCGCTGCGGATCCTGGTGAACGCGAAGACCCAGCGGCCGAGCGTGTGCAACGCGGCCGAGACGGTGCTGGTACACGAGTCCGTGGCCGAGGCGTTCCTGCCGCGGGCACTGCGCGAACTGGCGGATGCCGGGGTGGTGGTACACGGCGACGCGGCGGTTCGCGCGGCCGGGGAACAGACCGGCGTGACGGTCGAGCCGGCCACCGAGGCGGACTGGGAGACCGAGTATCTGGACCTGCGGCTCGCGGCGGCGGTGGTACCGGACCTGGACGCGGCGGTGGCGCACATCCGCCGGTACGGCAGCGGCCACTCGGAGGCGATCGTCACCGGTTCGCAGGCCGCGGCCCGGCGCTTCACCGCGGCGGTCGACGCGGCCGCGGTACTGGTCAACGCGTCCACCCGCTTCACCGACGGCGAGCAGTTCGGGTTCGGCGCGGAGATCGGTATCTCGACGCAGAAGCTGCACGCCCGCGGGCCGATGGGACTGCCCGAGCTGACCTCGACCAAGTACGTGATCGTCGGCGACGGCCACGTTCGCGGCTGACGGCACAGCGCAATTCCGCGCCGACGGCAGACGCGCTGACGGGAGAAGCACTGATGCGCTTATGCGCTGACGCGCTCACGACGGACGCCTGTCGCGCTGATGCGCGAACGGCTGACGCCTGTCGCGCTGATGCGCGAACGACGGACGCCTGTCGCGCTGATGCGCGAACGACGGACGCCTGTCGCGCTGATGCGCGAACGACGGACGCCTGTCGCGCTGATGCGCGAACGGCTGACGCGCGGACGGCAATAACGGTCGATAATGCCGCATAGGGAACGAAGCACCCGTACGTGTTGAAGCGGCCATATTTGCTGCCGGTCGCGTCCGGTTGCCGTCCCCCGTACCGATGCCCGAGAATGTTTGCCGCACGTCAAAGAAGGAAAGGTCAGCGTTCGCCCGCTGTCTATCTACTTACCGGGACGGCGGGCAGGCTCCTGCATTAGCGTCAATAGTGCGGGGCGATGGTTGATGGGGGGGATATGCAGGTCTGGCCGGGAACGCCCTACCCGCTCGGTGCCACATATGACGGAATGGGTACTAACTTCTCATTGTTCTCGGAGGTCGCGGAAGCGGTCGAGCTGTGTCTGTTCGACGAGGCCGGTAACGAGACGCGGGTACGACTGCCCGAAGTAGATGGTTTCGTCTGGCACGGGTACCTGCCGACCGTCGGCCCGGGCCAGCGGTACGGGTACCGGGTGCACGGCCCGTACGAGCCGGCCAAGGGCCTGCGCTGCAACCCGGCCAAGCTGCTGATCGACCCGTACGCCAAGGCGATCGAGGGCGAAGTCGACTGGGACGAGTCGCTGTTCGCGTACCAGTTGGGCGACCCGGACTCGATGTCCACCGCTGACTCCGCGCCACACCTGCCCAAGTCGGTCGTGATCAGCCCGTTCTTCGACTGGAGCGACGACCGGCTGCCGCGCCGGCCGTACCACGAGACGGTCATCTACGAGGCGCACGTCCGGGGCCTGACCGTCGGGCATCCGGGCGTACCGAAGGAACTGCGCGGCACGTACGCCGGCATCGCCCACCCGGCCGTCATCGACCATCTCGTCGGACTGGGCGTGACCGCGCTCGAGCTCATGCCGGTACACCAGTTCGTGCACGACCACTACCTGGTCGAGCGGGGGCTGACCAACTACTGGGGCTACAACACGGTCGGCTTCCTCGCCCCGCACAACGCGTACTCCTCCACCGGCCAGCGCGGGCAGCAGGTACAGGAGTTCAAGTCGATGGTGCGGGCCCTGCACGCGGCCGGCATCGAGGTGATCCTCGACGTGGTCTACAACCACACCGCGGAGGGCAACCACCTCGGCCCGACGCTGAGCCTGCGCGGGATCGACAACCAGGCGTACTACCGGCTGGTCGACGAGGACCCGCGCTACTACATGGACTACACCGGTACCGGCAACAGCCTGAACCCGCGGCATCCGCACTCACTGCAGCTGATCATGGACTCGCTGCGGCACTGGGTGACCGAGATGCACGTGGACGGCTTCCGGTTCGACCTCGCCTCCGCGCTCGCCCGCGAGTTCCACGACGTGGACCGGCTGTCCACGTTCTTCGAGGTCGTACACCAGGATCCGGTGGTCAGCCAGGCGAAGCTCATCGCCGAACCGTGGGACGTCGGCGAGGGCGGCTACCAGGTCGGCAACTTCCCGCCGCTGTGGACGGAGTGGAACGGCCGGTACCGCGACACCGTGCGCGACTTCTGGCGCGGCGAGCCGGGCACCCTCGGCGAGTTCGCCTCGCGCATCACCGGCTCCTCCGACCTGTACCAGAACGACCGGCGCCGGCCGGTGGCCAGCATCAACTTCGTCACCTGCCACGACGGCTTCACGCTCACCGACCTGGTGTCGTACAACGACAAGCACAACGCCCCGAACTGCGAGAACAACTCCGACGGGGAAAGCCACAACCGGTCCTGGAACTGCGGCCACGAAGGCCGTACCGACGACCCCGACGTGCTCGCCCTGCGGGCCCGGCAGCGGCGCAACTTCATGGCCACCCTGCTGCTCTCCCAGGGTGTACCGATGCTCAGCCACGGTGACGAGCTCGGCCGCACCCAGAGCGGCAACAACAACGCCTACTGCCAGGACAACGAGGTCACCTGGCTGAACTGGGACGAGGCGGACGAGCAGTTGATGGACTTCGTCCGTACCGTCGCGAAACTGCGGGCCGACCACCCGGTGTTCCGCCGCCGCCGGTTCTTCCACGGCCGGCCGGTACGCCGGGGCAAGGGCACCCCGCTGCCGGACATCGCCTGGTTCACCCCGGACGGCCGGGAGATGACCGAGGACGACTGGGAGTCCGACTTCGGCCGCTCGATCGGGATGTTCCTCAACGGGCTGGGCATCGCCGGTACCGATCCGCGCGGGGAGCGGATCACCGACGACTCGTTCCTGCTGTGTTTCAACGCGCACGACCACCCGGTGACGTTCACCCTGCCGCCGGCCGAGTACGCGGGCAAATGGCAGGTGGTACTCGACACCGCCGACCATCCGGCCGGACCGCTCGCCGATCCGTCGGCCGAGCCGCGTACGGCCGGTGCCGGGTCGGGACTCCAGGTGGACGCGCGCACATTGCTGGTGCTGACGAAGCTGGTCTGAGCTGGGGGGCGGGAGATGACACCGACATCGACCTACCGGGTGCAGGTCCGACCCGACTTCGACCTCATCACTACCAGTGCGGTCGCCGGTTACCTGGCCAAGCTGGGCGTGACCCACCTGTACTCGGCGCCGCTGCTGCAGGCGATGCCGGGCTCGAAGCACGGGTACGACGTGGCCGACCACTCCCGCGTCAACCACGAGCTGGGCGGCGAGAAGGGCCTGCGCATCCTGGTCGAGGAGCTGCGCGCGCAGGGGCTCGGACTGGTCGTCGACATCGTGCCGAACCACTGCGGCATCCGGCTGCCCGAGGCCAACCCGGCCTGGTGGGACGTGCTGCGCCGTGGCTCCTCCTCGCCGTACGCCCGCTGGTTCGACATCGACTGGTGCGCCGGCCGGATCGTGGTACCGGTCCTCGCGGACGAGCCGCACGCGCTGGACGACCTACGGATCGAACGCGGCGAGCTGCGGTACTTCCAGCACCGGTTCCCGATCGCACCCGGTACCCACGGCGGCTCCGCGACCGCGGTACACGACGAGCAGCACTACCGGCTGGAGTCCTGGCGGCGCGGCGACACCGACCTCAACTACCGGCGGTTCTTCGCGGTCAGCGACCTGGCCGCGCTGCGGGTCGAGGATCCGGAGGTGTTCTCCGCGACCCACAAGGAGATCCTCCGGTGGTACGCCGAGGGCGACATCGACGGCATCCGGATCGACCATCCGGACGGGCTGCGCGACCCGGGCGGGTACCTCGACCGGCTGCGGCAGTCGGTCCCGGACGCGTGGCTGATCGTGGAGAAGATCCTCGAGCCGGGGGAGGAGCTGCCGAAGTGGCCGGTGTCCGGCACCACCGGCTACGACGCGCTGCGGGACGTCTGCGGGCTGTTCGTCGACCCGGCCGCCGAGCCGGCGTTCACCGCGCTGCAGGACAGCCTGACCGGTACCCCGGCCGAGTGGCCGGTAGCGGCCCGGGCCGCGAAGCGGGAGGTCGCCACCGGCCTGTTGAACGCCGAGCTGCGCCGGCTGTGCCGGCTGGCCGGCGACCTGCCCGACGTACGGGAGGCGCTGGTCGAGCTGCTGGCCTGCTTCGGCGTGTACCGGTCGTACCTGCCGGACGGCATCGGCCACCTCACCGAGGCCGCCACGGAGGCGCGGCTGCTGCGCCCCGAGCTCGACCCGGTGATCAGCGCGCTGCTGCCCCGGCTGTCCGACCCGACCAACGAGCTGGCCATCCGGTTCGAGCAGACCACCGGCGCGGTGATGGCCAAAGGCGTCGAGGACACCGCGTTCTACCGGTGGACCCGGTTCATCGCGCTCAACGAGGTGGGCGGCGACCCGTCCGTCTTCGGTACCGCCCCGGACGACTTCCACGACGCCTGCCGGCGCCGGCAGGACCAGCAGCCGTACGGGATGACCACGCTGTCCACCCACGACACCAAGCGCAGCGAGGACGTACGGGCCAGGCTCGCGGTGCTGTCCGAGCTGCCGGACGACTGGGCCGCGACGGTACGCCGCTGGACGAGTGAGGTGCCGTTGGCCGACCCGGCCGTCGCGCACCTGCTCTGGCAGACCATCGTCGGGTGCTGGCCGATCGAGCCGGACCGGCTGCACGCGTACGCCGACAAGGCCGCGCGGGAGGCGGCGACGGCGACCACCTGGGCCGACCCGGACGCCGAGTTCGAGCAGGCCATGCACGCGCTGATCGACCGGGTGTACGACGACCCGAAGCTGACCGCCGAGGTGACCGCGTTCGCGGACCGGATCACCCCGTACGGCTGGTCGAACTCGCTCGGCCAGCGGCTGGTCCAGCTCACCATGCCGGGGGTACCGGACGTGTACGCCGGCTGCGAGCTGTGGGACAACTCGCTGGTGGACCCGGACAACCGGCGCCCGGTCGACTTCACGCTGCGCAACACGATGCTCGAACAGCTCGACGGCGGCCTGGTACCGCCGGTGGACGCCACCGGCGCGGCGAAGCTGCTGTTGGTGTCCAGGGCGCTGCGGCTGCGGCGGGACCGGCCGGAGCTGTTCACCGGGTACACGCCGATCCAGGCCAGCGGGCCGGCCGCCGCGCACGCGGTCGCGTTCGACCGGGGCGGCGCGGTCGCGGTGGCCACCCGGCTGCCGGTCGGACTGGAGCGGCTCGGCGGCTGGGGCGACACCGCCCTGCCGGTAGCCGGGGGCCGGTGGGTCGACGTGCTGACCGGCGCCGCCTGGCGCGGCCCGGCGATCCGGTTGGCCGACCTGCTCGCCACCTATCCGGTCGCGCTGCTCACCCGCTGACGCACTGTCGCACCGGCGGGCGTGGTAGGCAGGGTCATGGGCAGCTTCGCGGTGTGGGCACCGAACGCGGGACGGGTACGGGTACGGGCGCTCGACGACGAGTACGAGTTGGCGCGCGCCGACGCCGGCTGGTGGACGGTCGAGGTACCGGGCGCCGAGCACGGCACCGACTACGGGTACCTGCTGGACGACGCCGAGCAGCCCCGGCCCGACCCGCGCTCGCGCTGGCAGCCGGACGGCGTGCACGGACTGAGCCGGATGTACGAGCACGACCGGTACTCCTGGCACGACCAGCACTGGACCGGTCGGCAACTGCCCGGCAGCGTCATCTACGAGCTGCACATCGGCACGTTCACCCCGGCCGGCACGTTCGACAGCGCGATCGAGCGACTCGATCACCTGGTTGAGCTGGGCGTGGACCTGGTCGAGGTACTGCCGGTCCACGCCTTCAACGGCGAACACAACTGGGGGTACGACGGGGTCTGCTGGTACGCCGTGCACGAACCGTACGGCGGGCCGGACGGGTTCAAGCGGTTCGTGGACGCCTGTCACGGTCGCGGGCTCGGTGTCGTGGTGGACGCGGTCTACAACCACTTCGGCCCGTCCGGGGCGTACCAGCCGGAGTTCGGCCCGTACCTGACCAGTGGCCGCAGCACCTGGGGTGACCTGCTGAACCTGGACGGGCCGGGTTCGGACGAGGTGCGCCGGTACATCGTCGACGGCGCGCTGTCCTGGCTGCGCGACTACCACGTGGACGGGCTGCGGCTCGACGCCGTACACGCGCTGCTCGACCGCCGGGCGGTACACCTGCTGGAGGAGCTGGCCCGGGAGGTGGACGCGCTGTCCACGCACGTCGGCCGGCCGCTGACGCTGATCGCCGAGTCGGACCTGAACGATCCGCGGCTGGTCACGCCGTGGCAGGCCGGCGGGTACGGCCTGCACGCCCAGTGGGACGACGACGTGCACCACGCGCTGCACGTACTGCTGACCGGCGAGCGGCAGGGCTACTACGCCGACTTCGCCGCGCCGGACGCGCTGGGGCAGGTACTGACCGGCGCGTTCCTGCACGCCGACACGTCATCGAGCTTCCGGCAGCGGCGGCACGGCCGGCCGGTGGACCGGCGGAACGTACCGGGGCACCGGTTCGTGGTGTGCCTGCAGAACCACGACCAGATCGGCAACCGGGCGCAAGGCGACCGGCTGCCCGCGAGCGTGTCGCCCGGGCGCCTGAAGGTGGGTGCGGCGTTGCTGCTCACCTCGCCGTACACCCCGATGCTCTTCATGGGTGAGGAGTGGGCGGCCGGTACCCCCTGGCAGTTCTTCACCAGCCATCCGGAGCCGGAGCTGGCGGCCGCGGTCGGCGCCGGCCGGCGGGAGGAGTTCGCCGAGCACGACTGGCCGGACGTCGAGGTGCCCGATCCGCAGGATCCGGCCACGTTCAGCCGGTCCAAGCTGGACTGGGCGGAGCTGGAGAAGCCGGCGCACGCCGGAATGCTGGACTTCTACCGCCGGCTGATCGCGCTGCGCAAGGAGCTGCCCGAGCTGTCCGACCCACGGCTCGACCTGGTGTCGGTCGAGGTGCTTCCCGCGGACGGCTCGGCGGGCGGCGACTCAGCCGCAGCGGGCCGGGAACCGGAGTATGTGCTGGTCCGGCGCGGGCGCTACCTGCTGGTGGCGAACCTCGCCGTGGAGCGGCGCGCGGTGCCGCTGCCCGGGACGCCGGTCGGGGTCACGTTGTGCAGCGAGCCCGGCTTCGTGTTCTCCGAGGGCACCATCGAGTTGGAGCCGGAGACGGTAGCCATCGTGGAGCTCGCCGGCTGACGGGCCGGCGGCAGCCCCTGCCACCCGAGCGGGGCGCAATGGTCGGCCCGATCGGGGGCGCAATGGTCAGGCCGATCGGGGCGCAATGGTCAGGAGACACGCCAGTGGGCCGGCCCGCGAGCGGACCGGCCCACCTCCTTGCTGATGGTCAGCCGCGCATCGAGCGGGTCCGGCGGCGCTGCCGGGTCACCACGACGATCGCGGCACCGGCGACCAGCAGCAGCAATGCGGTGGCCACCGTCGCGGTCACCGGTGCTCCGGTCACCGGCAGGGCCGGGCCGCCGGTCCCGCCCTGACCCGGGCCCGGGGTCTCGCCGGTGGCGCCGCCACCGGACGAGGTGGCCGACGGTGACTCACTCGGCGATGGCGACTCAGTCGGCGTCGGCGAGTAGGTGGGGTACCCGCCCCCGCCGCCGCCGTTGCTGTATTCGGGCAGCGGCTGGCAGGCGACGCCGACCTGCGCCGGGTCGTTGTTGACGCAATTGATCGGTCCGGGCAACGCCTGCCCGATGGCTGGTCCGGGGGCTGCGTCGGCGGCATCCCCGGGGTCGGCGTGGCCGGCGGCGGCGCCGAGCGCCATGCAGCCGATCGCGAACAACGCGACGAGCGCGCCACGGGTGGTGCGTGTCATCGAGAAGATTCCCCTCAGTGAACGTGCGGGAGCCACCGGGGGTTGAGGGATGCCCGGCGACGTGCGGTTGAGGGGTCGCAGGCACCGATGACCGGTACGGCCAGCGGCGCGTTGTCACATAGTAAACGATCAAGTGCCCTAAGTAGTGGCGGCTGGTCGGTCGGCGTGCCGCCCGCCGCGGAAATCCACCAGGCGAAGACGGGTGCTGGCCACGTTCCGGCCGGGCCGCCCGATTCCTACCGTCAGGTGTACGGCATACGGCGCGCCGCGCCACACCGGTCCGTACGTCCGCCACCGGCGGCCGCGACGGAATCCGGTACCACGCCGGGACCAGAGTCCCGCCACGGCACCGTGACGGGCTCCGGCGACAAGGAGGCCTGATGATCGAGGCGCACGGTTTGACCAGACGGTACGACCGGATCGTCGCCGTGGACGGGCTGAGTTTCCAGGTACGGCCTGGAGTCGTCACCGGCTTCCTCGGCCCGAACGGGTCGGGCAAGTCCACCACGATGCGCCTGATCCTCGGGCTGGAGCGGCCGGACGGCGGAGACGTCCGGATCGGCGGCCGGCGGTACCGCGACCTGTCGTGGCCGCTGCGGGAGGTCGGCGCCCTGCTCGAAGCGAAGGCGTTCCACCCGGGCCGGAGCGGTCGGGCGCACCTTGCCGCGCTCGCGGCCAGCAACGCGATAGGCCGCAAGCGCGTGGACGAGGTGCTCGGCATCGTCGGTCTTACCGAGGTGGCCGGCCGGCGGGCCGGAAAGTACTCCCTCGGCATGGCGCAGCGGCTCGGCATCGCCGCCGCGCTGCTCGGGGATCCCGCCGTGCTGCTGCTGGACGAGCCGGTCAACGGGCTCGATCCGGAGGGCATCCGCTGGCTGCGCACGTTGCTGCGGAACCTGGCCGCGGAGGGGCGGACCGTGTTCGTGTCCAGCCACCTCATCGGCGAGATGGCGCTGACCGCCGACGATCTGGTGGTGATCGGCCGGGGCCGGCTGCTCGCGCAGACGCCGGTCGCCGCGCTGGCGGCCGGATCGTCCTCGCTGGAGGAGGCGTTCCTGCACCTCACCGCTGGCTCCGCCGAGTTCACCGGTGCCGCGGAACTCGCGACCACCACCCACCATCGCCGGATGAGGACGCCATGACTGTCACTGCGACGACCAGCACCATGACCGGGCACTACCGGTTCCGCGACGTGGTCCGGATGGAGTGGATCAAGCTCCGCAGCCTGCGGTCGACCGCCTGGGTACTGCTCATCACCGTGCTGGGCGCGGTCGCCATCGCCGTCCTGGCCGACGGCGCGGTCAAATGGTCCGGGATGGGGCCCGACCAGCGCGCCCACTTCGACCCGACCAACAACGCGCTGGCCGGCATCATCCCCGGCATCCTCGCCATCGGCGTGCTCGGCGTGCTGACCATGAGCAGCGAGTACTCCTCCGGCATGGTCCGGGCCACGCTGGCCGCGGTACCCAACCGGTCGATGGTGCTGGCCGCGAAGGCCGTCGTGTTCGGCGGCGCGGCGTTGGTCGTGGGCGAGGTCGCCACCTTCGCGGCGTTCCTGGCCGGCCAGGCGGCGCTGCCCAGTCCCGCGCCGCCGGACACCCTCGGCCAGCCGGGGGTACTGCGGGCAGTCGTCCTGTCCGGCGCCTTCCTCGCCCTCAACGGACTGGTCGGGCTGGGCGTGGCCACGGCGGTACGGCACACCGCGGGCGCGGTCGCGACCTTCGTGTGCGGCCTGTTCGTACTCCCGATGGTCGTCACGATGATCGGCCAGGAAGCCGTGATCAACTCGTTCGGGCGGTACGTCCCGATCTTCATCGCGGCCAACTCGTTGAGCGCGGTCAAACCGATGGCGGGAGCGGACTTCCTCGGGCCGTGGATCGGGTTCGGGGTGGTGTGCCTGTACGCGGCGGCAGCGCTCGCGGTAGGTGGCGTCCTGCTCGCCCGCCGCGACGCCTGACCGGCGAGACTACCTACATGGCCAGCTCCGGCGGGGCGCTCACTCGGACCGTACTGTCCGGGCTGGTGTCCCGCCGTACCCGGCGCGGGTTCCTGTTCTGCCTGATCGCGGTACCGCTGGGGCTGCTCCCGATGGTGCCCCCGCTCGGCGTGCTGACCCTCGGTGCCGCCGTCGCGCGGCTGCTGCCGCCCGCGGCCCCAGTGGCCGCGGGCGGGGTCCTGCTCGCGCTGGTCGCGTTCGTCCTGCTCGCGCCACGGCTGGTCCGGTGGCTCGGCGCGGTACACCGGAGCCTGGCCGGGAGCCTGCTCGACGAACCGGTGCCCGCGCCGGCGGGCGGCGGCTGGCGCGCTCTGGGGTACCTGCTGGTCAAGCTGCCGCTCGCGTGGCTCGAGGGGTACGCGGCCTTCGTCGCGGTAGCCGGGCTGGCCGACGTGACCTACCCGTTCTGGTGGGGGCTGTTCCGCAACCACCCGTCCGGTACGCACCTCAGCCCGGTACCGGCGCTCACCCCGTTCCCCGGCCGGGTGCTGCACATCGGCACGTTCGGCGGCACGTTCGGGGCGTTCGCGCTCGGTGTCGCGATGCTGCTCGCCGCTCCGTGGCTCATCCACGCGGTGACCGCCGTGGACGGCCGGTTGATCCGTACCCTGCTCGGCCCGGGCGGGCTGGCCGAGCGGGTACATGACCTGGAAACCACCCGCGCGATCGCGGTCGAGGACTCCGCGGCGCTGCTGCGCCGGATCGAGCGCAACCTTCACGACGGCGCGCAGGTACGGCTGGCCACGCTCGCCATGAACCTGGGCCGGGCCAGGGAGAAGCTCGGCGACACCGCGGACGCGCCGGACCTTCCGCAGGCCCGGGAGCTGGTCGAGTCCGCGCATCGCGGCGCCAAGGAGGCGCTGGCCGAACTGCGCGTGCTGGCCAGGGGCATCCACCCGCCGGTACTGGACAACGGGCTGCCGGACGCGCTCGCCACGCTCGCGGCCGGCAGTGCCATCCCGGTACGGCTGGAAGTGGACCTGCCGACCCGTCCCACTCCGGCGATCGAGACGATCGCCTACTTCTGCGCGGCCGAACTGCTGGCCAACGCCGCCAAGCACAGCCAGGCGACCGCGGTCACCGTCACGCTGGTCGAGCAGCGCGGACGGCTGCGGCTGGAGGTGACCGACAACGGTCGCGGTGCCGCCGATCCGGCCCGCGGGAGCGGACTGGCCGGGCTCCTCCAGCGGGTACGCACCGTGGACGGCCGGATCGACGTCGACAGTCCGCCGGGCGGTCCGACCCGCGTCACCGCCGATCTTCCGCTGCGTACGTGAGAGCATCGGGCCGATGCGCGTTGTGATCGCCGAGGACGCCGTGCTGCTGCGGGAGGGCCTCACCGCACTGCTGCACGACCGCGGCCACGAGGTGTGCGGCGCGGTCGGCGACGCCGACGCCCTACGCGCCGCGGTCACCGAACACCAGCCCGATGTCGCGGTCGTCGACATCCGGATGCCGCCGACCTTCACCGACGAGGGGCTGGTGGCCGCGCTGGACCTGCGCCGCGACCACCCGGACACCGGGGTACTCGTGCTGTCCCAGTACATCGAGACCCGGTACGTCGCCCAGGTGCTGGAGACCAACGCGGCCGGCGTGGGGTACCTGCTCAAGGACCGGGTGGCGGACGTGGCCGACTTCGTCGACGCGTTGACCCGGGTTGCGTCCGGCGGTACCGCGCTCGACCCCGAAGTGGTCAGTCAACTGTTGCGATCGGACCGCCACGCCGATGGCGTCGCTTCGCTCACGCCGCGGGAGCGTGAGGTGCTGTCGCTGATGGCCGAGGGCCGGTCCAACGCGGGTATCGGTACCGCGCTCACCATCACCGACAGCGTGGTGGAGAAGCACGTCGCCAGCATCTTCGGCAAGCTCGGGCTGCCGCCCGCCCAGGGCGACAACCGCCGGGTGCTCGCCGTCCTGCGTTACCTGCGATAACGGGCGCCCGATCGCACCCAGCCGGCGAACGACCCGATGCCGTTGATCACGTTGTCCCCGCGCAGCGAGTGGAACGTGTCGAAGCCGTGCTGCGCGCCGGGCAGCTCGGCGTACACCACCGGGTTGTCCGAGACCCGCCGCAGCGCGGCCACGAAGGCGCGCGCCACCTCCACCGCCACCACGGTGTCCCGGTCCCCGTGTACGACGAAGAAGGGTGGCGCGTCGGCCCGGACGTGCGACAGCGGTACGTCCGGCGGTCCGCCCGGATCGGGGCCGGGTACCGGGTCAGGGGGCGGGTTGGAGCTACTGGGCCGGCGCCATCCGTACCAGCCGTACAGGCACACAGCGGCGGTGACCGAGGTGTCGGCATCGGCGAAACCTGGCTGGTACGCCGGGTCATTGGCGGTGAGCGCGGCCAGCGCGGCGAGCTGTCCGCCGGCCGAGGAGCCGGCGAGGAACAGGGTCGTCGGGTCCGCGCCGTACTCCTCGCCGTGGACCCGCAGCCAGGCGATGAGCTTCTTCACGTCGACGAGGTGGTCGGGGAACGTGGCGGCCGGGAGCAGCCGGTAGTTCGCGCTGACACAGACCCAGCCCCGGCTCGCCAGGGAGTAGAGCAGCGGCATCGCCTGCTGGTTCTTCCGCCCCCGGCGCAGCCGTCCCCCGTGCAGGTGCACGAACGTGGGGCAGCCGGTGGGGCGCGACCGCGGGCGGTACACGTCGAGCAGGTTGCGCACCCCCGCGTCACCGTACGAGAGGTCGGCGATCCGCTCGACATCACGGCGGCGGGCCCGGGCCGGGAGGAACAGGACCCGGGCGAACGAGGTACCGGGCCGCGGTGGAGAGGCTGTCCGCGCGTCCACGGTCGCCTGCCAGCCGGTACCGAGACCCTCGTCCAGCGCCCGATCCAGCGCCCGGCCGGCCGTGGTCTGCCGCCAGCCGACGATCGCGAGTCCCGCCGCGGTCAGCACGCTCAGGCCGAGGGACAGCCAGCCGACCAGCGAGTCGACATCTCCCTGCCCGACGGCCAGCGCGGTCGCCGCGACCAGCCAGTACAGCCCGACCGCCGGTACCTCGTTGAGCATGAAGCCGGCGTAGAAGCTCACGGTCGCGGCCACCGGTGACCGTCGACGCGGCGCCACCGCGCACCCGGTACCGAGGGCCAGGATGGTCGCGGACACGAGGTAGCCGTACGGCACGGCTGGACGCTAGCAGCCACCGTCGCGGCACCGGCCGCAACCGGTGCTGCCGGTCAGTCGGCCGGTGGGAGCTTTCCCGGATTGAGCAGGCCGTGCGGGTCGTACCGCCGGGCCGCCGACCGGATCGACTCCAGCGCCGGGCCGCCGAGCAGCCAGGTGTGCGGATCGAGCACGAACACCCCCATCGCGCGCAGCCGGTCGATGCCGGCGTAGAGCCGGTCGGCACCGCGGAACTCGGACAGCAGCAGGCCGGCGAAGCCGTGCTCACCGGCCGGATGTTCCGGGCTGGGCGGGCGCTCCCGGAAGCCGTCCAGGTGCAGCGTTCCGGCCGGCAGTACCGCCCGCACCGCGGCCGGATCGTCCACCAGCGGTGCGCCGCCGACCTGCAGGTGACACAGCTCGGGTCGAGCCTTTCGCGCCCGCAGCGTGACGTGGTTGAACGCGAGCGTGCTGAGATAGCCGGCGCCGTCCGGGCGTACCGCGAGAACGTCAGCGCCATCGACCGCTTCCCGGGCGGCCGGCAGGCTCGACGCGGCCACGATCGCGCGCACGCTGTACCGGCCGGCCGCCAGCGCCGGGTCGGCCGGGAACAGAGCCACCACGGCCGGATCGTCGATCGACACGAGCCGGGGGAGGGGGTCGAGTCGCATCAGCGCCTGACCGGCCCGTACCGCGGTCGCGTGGTCGTCGGCCGCGGCCAGCAGCGCCACCCAGTCCCGGGCCGGCGCCAGCCGTACCGTCGCACCGGCGATCACGCCGGTCACGCCGTACGCGTGCAGGAATGGCGCACACGCCGCCCCGGTGACGGTCTCGACGGCCGGCGTGGAAGCGGCCGGGATGACGTCGAGTGAGGTGACGAAGCCGTCCCACAGCCAGCCGTGCTGGATCGAGCCGATGCCGCCGGCTCCGCCGGCCAGGAACCCGCCGATCGTGCTGCCGACCGTGGTGGGCATCATCGCGAGCTCCTGGCCGGTACGCCGAGCCGCTGCCTCGATCGCCACGAAGGTGGCGCCGGCCTCCACGCGGGCGAGCCCGGCGGAGATCGCGAGCACCCGGTCCAACCGGCTGAGGTCGATCACCAGCCCGCCGGCCAGCGGCACCGCCTGGCCGTAGTTGCCGGTGCCCTGCCCGCGCGGCGTGACCGGCACCCGGTGCCGCACCGCGAGCCGCACGGCGGCCACCAGCTCGTCCACTGTGGACGGATAGCAGACCAGGTCGGCCGGGTGGTCCGGCAGCCGGCCGGGCAGGATCGGCGACAGGTGGGAGAAGTCGGCGGACGCGGCCCGGCGGGCGGCCGGCTCGGTGCTCACCACGGCACCGAGCGCGGCCAACTCCGCCGCCAGCGCGGCAACGGCCGCCGGAGGAGGGCGGTGCGCAGCCGTCACGGCATCCCGATGGACTCGTCCAGGAACTCGTTCGTGGCCAGGTCGCCCGGTTTGAGGTTCGCCTTCATGTCCTTGCGCTGGGTCACGTAGATCGGCCGGACGATCTCGATCACCCGCTGGATCCGGCTCGGGTCGAAGTCGCCCAAGGTCTTGTCGTCACCGTTGCCGACCATGCCGAGCTTCAACTGCTGGTCCACGCTGAACTGGGCCTGGTCGGCGCTGTAGGTGAAGCCGACCTTGTACGCGTCGACCAGCTTCACGATCAGGTCGTTGGTGGACTTCGCGTCCTGTACGTACTCGACCTGCGACCGCTGGAGGATCGGTACCAGCTTGCGCAGGCACGGCGACAGCTTCTCCTTGTCGCCGGAGCGGATCACGATCGTCTCGGGGTAGATCGGGTACCCGGTGTCGTGGATCAACTGGAACTGCACCGGCCGCTTCCACTGCGGCAGCAGCTTCTCGTACAGCAGCGGTTCGTTGGTCGCGAAGCCCTGCTGGGCCACCTTGCCCTTGGTCGACACGTACCGGGCCGGTGACCCGTCGTACGACCCGTCGACCTGGCTCTTGCGCAGGATGCCGGTACCGGTCAGGAAGTCCATGTACGTGGCGCCCTTGAAGTACAGCACCGTCGTGTCGGTCTGCCCGATGTCCACAATGGAGTGGAACTCCGGGTGCTCCTTCGGGTCCCACATGATCATGTACGGCGCGATGTCGAACGGGGTGACCACGCCGAGCACCGGTTGCTTGGCCGACAGCGCGATCGCGTCGTCGGTCGCCACCTGCCCGAGCGTGATGCTCGGGTCGGCGTACATCTGGGTGCCGGCGTTCTGGAAGCCGGTCGCCGGGCCGCCGGCCCGGATCTCGATCTGCACGCCGGTGTCCTTGCCGCCGGCGACCAGCGGGCCGACGACCTTCTTGTGCCCCTCGTCGATCTGGTACCCCTCGCCGACCAGGTGGTACAGCGCGCCGTGCTCGGCCTCCGGAATCCAGGCGGACTGGATCACCACGGTGTCCGGGCAGTCCGCCGACAGGTCGATCGAGCCGGTACCGCGGCTCAGCGTCGGGGCCGGATTCGCGTCGTCGTCTCCGCTGGTACAGCCGGTCGCGGCGAGCGACCCGATCAGCAGGGCCGCCAGCGGCAGTAGCCACCGCCGCCGACCCGCGCGGAGCCCGGCCGGCATCGACCGGGTCGGCCGCGTTCTGGTTGTCGCGGATGTGGTCATCGTGCTCCTTAAGGGGACTGGCTGGGTCTCAGCTATTCGGAGGTGAGCGATTCGGGGGTAGACGGTCGGGTGTTACGACGAGCGGTCCTGCGCGGACTCGTGCCAACCGCCGACGAGCTGGCGGGCCAGGAAGCCGAACAGCCAGAACACGACGATGCCGAGCAGGCAGGACAGGATCACCGCGGCGAACAGCTGCTCGGACTGCAGCCGCTGCCGGTACAGGTCGAGCAGGACGCCGATCCCCGGTTCGCCCTGCTTGAAGAAGAAGTCGCCGACGATCGCGCCGACCACGGACAGCCCGCCGGAGATGCGCAGGCCGGTGAAGATCGCCGGCAGCGCGGTGGGCAGCGCGAGCTTGACCAGCCGGCGCCGCCGGCCCGCCCGGTGCAGCCGGAACAGCTCGCTGTGGCCGGTGGGCACCGACCGCAGCCCGAACAGCGTGTTCGCGATCATCGGGAACAGCGCGATCAGCACGCACACCAGCACCCGGCTGGACATTCCGAAGCCGAACCAGAAGCCGAACAGCGGTACCAGCGCGAGAATCGGCACGGTCTGCAGCACCACGAAGTACGGGTACAGCGACCGCTCCAGCCAGGACGCCTGGGTCATCAGTACGGCCAGCCCGATGCCGAGCACCGCCGCGATCCCGAGCCCGAGCATCGCCACCTCGGCCGACAGGGCGAGACCGCGCAACAGCTCGGCGCGGTTGTGCCGGTCGAGGAAGCCGACGGTGAGCACGTCGTGCGGTGGCGGCAGCAGGAACCGCCGGTCCGCGTCGAGGACCAGATAACTCATCGTGTACCAGCCTGAGAGCACCGCCACCAGCACGACGATCGGCGGCAGCAGCCGGCGCACCACAAGCCTCACACTGTGCTGCCTGGTTCGCTGCTGGCTGATTTGCTGCTGGCTGGTTCGCTGCTGGCTGGTTCGCTGCTGGCTGGTTCGCTGCTGGCTGGTTTGCTGCTGGCAGGTTCGCTCGCGGGGCTCGCTCATGACGACCCCCCACCGCGCGGGCGCGGGGACGGCCGGCGGTCGGTACCGCTGCCGCGTCCGGCCGTTCGCAGGTCCGCGGAGATCCGGGCGGCCAGTACCGCGAACTCCGGCTCGTACCGCAGCTCGGGTGGTCGCGGGTAGCCGAACGGGACCGCCACGTCGGCCACGATCCGCCCCGGCCGCTCGGAGAGCACCAGCACCCGGCTGGACAGGTACACCGCCTCGGTGACCGAGTGGGTGACCAGCACGGCGCCGAACCGGTCCGCGACGAACAGTGCCTGCAACTCGTCGCCCAGCCGTTCCCGGGTCAGCTCGTCCAGTGCCCCGAAGGGCTCGTCCAGCAGCAGCAACTCTGGTCGCAGCGTGAGGGTCCGGGCCAGCGACACCCGCATCCGCATGCCGCCGGACAGGGTGCGGGGACGGTGCCGGGTGAACTCGGCCAGCCCGACCCGGTCGATCGCCTCGGCGACCCGCTCCCGCCGTTCGTGCCTGGGCATCCCGTGCAGCTCGCAGAGGAGTCCGACGTTGCGCGCCACGCTGCGCCAGGGCAGCAGGGTCGGGTCCTGGAAGACGTACCCGAGACGACGGGTGCTGACCGCGGCCCGGCCCGTCGTCGGCGTCACCAGCCCGCAGCCGATCCGCAGCAGCGTGCTCTTGCCGCAGCCGGACGGGCCGACCACGCTGACGAACTCGCCGCGCTCGACGGACAGGTCGACCGGGCGCAGCGCGGCGGTGCGGTCCGGATACACCTTCGAGATCCCGGCCATCCGCAGCAGTGGCCCGGTCGGCCCGGGGGTCGGCCCGGTGGGGGTGGCCATCCCGGGGGTCGGCCCGGTGGGGGTGGCCGTCCCGGGGGTCGGCCCGGTGGGGGTGGCCGGCCCGGCTACGGGTCCGGTCATGCCCGTACCAGCCGGGTGTGCGCGACGACCCGGCCGCGATGGATGACCAGCCGGTCGGGTGGCGCGACGGCCACCGCTTCGCGGACGGTACGGGCCGGCACCGCGAGCAGCTCGGCCGGCGCGCCGGGGCGCACCTGTACCGCCGGCAGGCCGATCGCCGCGCGGGCGTCCCGGCTCACCGCCGCGTACGCGTCGGCCGGGTCGTCGTGGCTGGCCAGGATCAGCAGCGACGCGGTGTCGAACGGGTCACCCCGGCCGATGCTGTTGAACGGGTCCTGCACGTTGTCGCCGCCGGCGGCCACGGTGACCCCGGCCGCCCGCAGCGCGCGTACCGCCGTGAGCCCGCGCGGCGGGGCCGTCGTCACGTCTCTGGCCTGCAGGTACAGGTTGGTCTGCGGCAGGCACACCACCGCGATACCGGCCGCGGCAACGGCCGCGCACACCCGGTCGGTCACCTCCGGAGGCTGCATGCCGAGGCTCACGCAGTGGCTCGCCACCGCGCCATAGGTGAACCCGGTACCGGTCACCAGCGCGGCGTACGACTCCAGCGTGAGTACGGCCGGGTCGAGAGTCTCGTCGGTGTGCAGGTCGATCGGCCTGCGGTACTCCGCCGCGAGGTCGAGGACGATCCGCTGGTACCCGACCGGATCCGGGTCGAGGTGCGGACAGCCACCGGCCGCGTCCGCGCCGGCCGCCAGCGCGTCGCGCAGCAGCGCCCGGTTGTCCGCGCCGGCCACTCCGGTCAGCGGTACGTCGGTGAACGCGACGAGTTGCAGGTCCAGTAGATCCGCGACCGCCGCGCGCACCTCGATCAGCGCGTCCAGCGCGCGCAGGCCCAGGTCGGTACCGATGTCGACGTGGCTGCGTACCGCGGTGGCGCCGCGCTCGGAGTAGCCGCGGACCGCCCGGGTGGCGCGTTCGACCACCTCGTCCCGGGCCAGCCCGCCGCGGTACGCCAGCCAGGCGGTGACCGCCCCGGCGAGGTCGCCGGCCGGGTTCTCCACCTCGGCGGCGGTGAGCGCCTTGTCCAGATGCGCGTGCGGTTCCACCAGCGCGGGCAGCAGCAACTGCCCGGTCAGGTCGAGTTCGACGGAACCGGCCCCGCCCTGTCCGGCCGGGTCGATCCGGCTGATCACGCCGTCCGCCAGCGCGACATCGGCGGTCCGGCCGTCCGGCAGCGTCGCCGACCGCAGCACCAGCTCGGCCGTGGGTGCGCCGGCTGGGAGGAGTGGCGATCCGGCCGGTGCGGGGGTGGGCGGATGGTCAGCGGTCATGGTCGTTGGCTGTCCGGCGACGGTGACGGCGACGGCCGGATCCACACCGGTGGGGTGCGCGCCAGCTCGGGTGGGAACACGAGCCGGAACTTCCCGCCGGCGCGCTGCTCGACGACGCCGCCGGCCAGCACGTTCTGCCCGCCGGCGGAGAAGCGCACGCCGTCCCACGGCATGATCGTGTCCCCGCCGGGCAGCCGCAGGTTGATAAGTGCCGACCGGACCGCGCCGGCGCTCGCGGTACCGGCCTCGTCCATCGCGATCGCCAGGGTGAGCACGGCGGTGAACGCCTGCACCGCCGGTTCGGTGATCGCCTCGCCGTACCGCGCGGCGTACAACCGGGCGACGGCCTGCGCGGTCGGGTTGCGTTCGGTGTAGTCGGTGGACCAGCCACCGATCCGTAGCAGGTTCGGGTACGTGCCGGCGGGACCGCGCTTGAGCGCCGCGTCCGAGTACCCCGGTCCCCAGCCGAGCACCGGCGCGGACAGGTCCGCGTCCCGGAGTACCGCGTCGGCGGTCGTCGCGTCCGCGACGGACGCCGCGACCGCCACCACCGCGTCGGGCTCCGCGTCCGTCAACTGCGTGACCGCGCGGTCGGCCGCGCTCCCGCCACCGGGCGACGGCGAGTCGTCGTCGACCGTCACATCGGCCACCACCTGATGACCGGCGTTCGCGGCCAACTGCTGCACGGTGCGGGTCAGCGTGATCGCCCTGGGGTCGCTCGAGTGCAGAATGGCCACCCGGCCGGGCGCGGTGTCGGACTGTTGCCGCCGGAGCAGCGAAAACGCGGCTTCGCCAATCATCTCGTCGCTGGCCGCG
Organism: uncultured Actinomycetota bacterium; assembly: GCA_963742715.1. Classification (GTDB taxonomy): domain Bacteria; phylum Actinomycetota; class Actinomycetes; order Mycobacteriales; family Micromonosporaceae; genus CAVUMR01. The sequence continues at coordinate 255,121 of CAVUMR010000002.1, forward strand.
GTCCGGAAGTACCAGTCGAGCCCGAGCGCGGTGAGGTACCCGGCGGAGCTCCGCGCGTCCAGTACCGGGATGCGCATCCGCTCGGTGCGCTGTGCGGCGGCCGCGGCGACGCTGTCCGCCTCCGCCAGTACCAGTGCGCTCACCCGCTCCTGGCTGGTCAGCCGGAGGGCCTCGGTGGTGGCCCGGTCGGTGTCCCCGGTGCTGTCGGCGATCGTCAGCGACAGCCGCGCTCCGTCCAGCCCGGCCAGCCCCTCGTTGCGGGCCAGTGGGAGCCGCAGCGACGGGTTCCGGTCGTTCACCACGTCGGCGGCGAGCCGGGCGCCCTGTACGGCGTCCACGCCGGCCGGGGCGTCCGGGCCGGACAGCGGCGCGAGGATCCCGACCCGTACCGGCTCGGCCGCCGGCAGGGTCCGGACCGTGGTGTCGGTACAGGCCGACAGGCAGACGCCGGCTACCGCGGCTGCCGCGAGCCAGCGCGAGAACATGCGCATCCCGCCGGTTCCTCCCGGGGTACGGCCGGTCCGGCACGGAGACCGGCCCGGCAGGTGGGTCCGCGACGGGTGCCGGCTAGCCATGCCGTGCCAGACGGTGCCATCATCGCGATGCTGTGCACGTCCTCGATCACTGAGGGTGAACCACCGCGAAGATATCGAAGAGTTGCCGTGTCGTGCATTTCGGGCTGTACCCGGTTGCTCACCTGCGGGACGGTCAGTCCCCGGGATGCCCGGACGCGCCATTGTCGACCACTGACCAGTACGGTTTCAATCCCGACGATTCATCGACGACCCGACGATTCATCGACGAATAGACATCACCGACACGCGCCACGCACGTTGACCTAGTCAGCGCCTCGCGCTGGTCGGACCAGGGCGGCGGCAGGGAACAGGCCACCGGCACGGGGAGGAGCTGTGACACAGGTGTCCCTGGTGAGGGCGCAGCCCGCGGCCGCCCCGGTGCGCAGCCCGTCGACCGGCCGCCCCACCGCCGGCCGCCCCGCGGCCGACGGCGCCGCCGTCGGCGCCGCGACCGGTAGCCGGGACGAGCCAGCCGAAGCCGCCGGTCCGCCCGCCCCGGTCGGGCGCACCCCCGGATCCCCGTTGCGGATGCGCAACTGGCGGGTCCGCAGCAAGCTCGCCGCGGTGCTGATCGTGCCCGCCGTGGCGTTCAGCGTGGTCGCCGGTCTGGATATCGCGCACTCCGCCCAGGACGCCTTGGCGCTGGACCGGTTCGCCAGCCAGGTGGCCCTCGGCCGGCCGGTGACCGCGCTGGTGCAGGAGCTGCAGCGGGAGCGGGACCGCACCACCGGCTACATGATCGCCACCGGAAGCGGCCGCGGCGACGGCACCACCGACCAGCTCTCCGCCGCCCTCGCCGTCGACGCGCGGTCGGTGGACGCGGCCATCCGGCAGTACCGGCTGGCGGTGGCCCGGCTGCGGGCCGAACCCGGGCGTCAGGCGCAGGCCCGGTTGGCGGCCGCGGATCGCGCGCTGTCCCAGCTCGAGCCGCTGCGTCAGTCCGTCCGGGTCGGCGCGCTGCGGCAGGGCGCGGTGTTCGACGGGTACGCGACGATCATCACCGCGCTGCTCGACGTGCTGCCGGACGCGTCCGGGGTGAGCGATGCCCGGCTGGCCCAGCAGGTCGCCGCGGTCAAGGACCTGAGCCTGGCCAAGGAGCTGGACGCGCAGCTGCGCGGTCGGCTGTACGCGATCGCCTATGCGGGCAGTTTCACGGTGGGCGAGTTCCAGGCGTTCGCCGACCTGCGCGCGGAGCGCTCGGCCGCGATCGACCGGTTCCGGGACGAGGCCGACCCGACGCAGCTCGGCGAGTACGAGGACGCGGTCAAGGGGCAGGCGGCGCTGGCCGCGGCACGGATCGAGCAGACCGCGGTGGACCGGTACCAGGGTCCGAACCTCGGCATCGATCCGGAGCAGTGGTGGGCGGCCAGCACCACCCAACTGGAGCTCGTGCACACGGTCGAACGGACGCTGCTCGACCAGGCCGTCACCGCCGCGGACGAACGTGGCCGGTCGGAGTGGCGCAGCGTGGCGCTCGCCGGCGTGCTGATCGGGCTGATCCTGGTCGCCGCGTTCCTGATCTCGCTGGCCATCGGCCGGTCGATGGCGCGGTCCCTGCGCCGGCTGCGCAACGAGGCCCGGACCATCGCGTACGAGCGGCTCCCGCAGGTCATCACCCGGCTGCGTACCACGCCGCGGGGCGATCCGGTGGTGGACGTGCCGCCCACCACGGTCGAGTCCTCCGACGACATCGGCGAGGTCGCGGTGGCCTTCGACGAGGTACACCGGGAGGCGGTCCGGCTCGCGCTCGAGCAGGCCGTACTGCGGCGCAACGTCAACGCGATGTTCGTCAACCTGGCCCGGCGCAGCCAGGTGCTGGTCGAGCGGCAGCTGCGGCTGATCGACAACCTGGAACAGCGGGAGCAGAGCACCGAACAACTCGAAGGCCTGTTCACGCTCGACCACCTGGCCAGCCGGATGCGCCGTAACGACGAGAGCCTGCTGGTACTGGCCGGCAGCGAGTCCAGCCGCCGGTGGTCCGAGCCGGTGTCACTGGGCCAGGTGATGCTCGCCGCGGTGGCCGAGATCGAGCACTACTCGCGGATCCGGCACGAGAGCCAGGACCGGATGTTCATCGTCGGTCACGCGGTCGCCGATCTCGTGCACGTACTCGCCGAACTGCTGGAGAACGCCACGGCGTTCTCGCCGCCGACCACGGTCGTACACCTGACCGGGCGGCTGATCCGCGGCGGCACCGAAGCCATCATCACGATCGAGGACGCCGGCATGGGGATGTCGCCGGGCGCCTTCAAGCAGGCCAACGGACAGCTCGCCGAGCCCCCGATCGTCGACGTCGCGGTGTCCGAGCGGATGGGGCTGTACGTGGTGAGCCACCTGGCCGCCCGGCACGGCATCGAGGTGGACCTGCGCCCGTCGGTGGCCGGCGGGGTGATCGCGGTGGTGGTGCTGCCGAGCGGGCTGCTCGCCACGCTGTCCGGTGGCAGCCCGGCGGACGTGCACCTGACCGGTACGACCTCCGACCGTCGGGTGCGCGGCGGACCGTTGGCCCGCCGCCCCGGCGCGCGACCCGCGAACGCGTTCATCACGTCCAGCCCGCTGACTCCGGGTACCGCCCGGCTGACCTCACCATGGTGGGTGGGGCAGAACCCGGAGTGGGTCGGTCCGCCGGCCCGTGGCCAGAGTCGTACGGTTACCGCAGGAGTCAGCCCCGCGGGGTTGCCGATCCGGGTGCCGCTGGCCAACTGCCCGCCGGCCGTGGCCGACCAGCCGGTCACGGCGCGGAGCCCGGGGGCCCATCGGGCCAGTTCGGGAACCCTGCCCGAGCCGGAAGAGGTTGGCAGTACGCTGTCCCGGTTCTACAGCGGTGTACGGCGGGCGGACGCGGAGTACGACGTCAGTACTGACCCAGCCCCGAACCAGCCCCCCGTCAGCTAGTACATCGGAGGAGTTCCGGTGGCTCTCAGCCCCGAAGCGCAGAACCTGAACTGGCTCATCAACGGTTTCCTCGAGCGGGTACCCGGCGCCGCTCACGCTGTCGTGGTGTCGACCGACGGCCTGCTGCTGGCCCGCTCGGACATGCTGCCGCGCGACCACGCCGACCAGTTGGCGGCGGTGACGTCCGGCCTGGTCAGCATCGCCAACGGCGCGGCGCAGATCTTCGCCGGCGACGAGGTCCGGCAGACCGTCATCGAGATGGGCCGGGGCTTCTTCGTGGTGATGGCGATCGGAGATGCGGCCATACTCGCCGTACTGGCGGCACACGACTGTGACATCGGCATGATCGGATATGAGATGGTTCGTCTGGCCCGGCAGGCCGGCGAGCTGCTCACTCCGGCGGTACGGGCCGAGCTGCAGGGCAGTCTGGCCGATTGACCGCATCTGATGAGACGTCGGGGTCGACGGAGGGAATCGTGAACGCACAGCCGGGTGCACCGATGGGACCGGCCGGACAATCGGGGTCGGCGGGCGGGCGGCCGACCTCGGCGAAGATCATCGTGGCCGGCGGCTTCGGCGTCGGCAAGACCACGATGGTCGGCTCGGTGTCCGAGATCACGCCGCTGACCACCGAGGCGATCATGACCTCGGCCGGCGTCGGGGTGGACCACAATCCGGATGTACCGCAGAAGACCACCACCACCGTGGCGATGGACTTCGGTCGGATCACCATGGATTCCGACGTGATCCTGTACCTGTTCGGTACCCCGGGGCAGACCCGGTTCTGGTTCATGTGGGACGAGCTCGTGCGGGGCGCGATCGGCGCGGTCGTACTGGTGGACACCCGCCGGCTGGCCGACTGTTTCGCCGCGGTCGACTTCTTCGAGAACCGGCGACTGCCGTACGTGGTCGCGATCAACTGCTTCGACGGGCTCCAGCACCACGAGTCCGAGCAGGTACGGGAGGCGTTGGCGATCGGGCCGGACGTGCCGATCCTGGCCACCGATGCCCGCGGCCGGGAGTCGACGAAACTGGTGCTGATCACGCTGGTGCAGTACGTCATGTCGCTGCGCCGCGGTCAGGTGAGCGCGCCCGCGAGGTGACCGGCGGAGTGAGCGCGCCCGCGCGGTGACCGGCGTCGCGCGGTGGGCGCCGCTCAGCGGTCGAAGCGGATCACCGTGCGCGCGCCGCGACCGGCCTCCATCCAGGAGAACGCCGAGTCCACCTCGTCCAGGCCGACCTCGTCGGTGACGAGGGACCGCAGGTCCAGTTTTCCGGCCCGGTAGTCGTCGAGCAGCAGCGGGATGTCCCGGGCCGGGTCGCTGTTGCCGTACATGCAGCCGGCCAGGGTGCGCGCGAAGAACGCCACCTCCAGCGCGGTGAAGGTCACCGGATCGTCCTGCCGACCCAGCCCGACCACGGTCGCCCGGCCGCCGCGCCGCGTCACCGACCAGGCGGTACGGATCGTCTCGGCCCGGCCGACGCATTCGATCGCGTGGTCGGCACCGATCCCGCCGGTGCGCGCGCGTACCTGCTTGCCGAGGTCCTTCGACGGCTCGAGCACCTCGGTCGCGCCGAGCCGGCGGGCCAGCGCCGCCTTGTCCGGCGCCGGGTCCACGGCGATCACCGGATCCGCGCCGGCGACCGCGGCCGCCTGCACGGCGGACAGCCCGACCCCGCCGAGGCCGATCACCACCACCGATTCACCGGCCCGTACCCGCGCGGAGTTGCGCACCGCGCCGGAGCCGGTCAGCACCGCACAGCCGAGCAGCGCCGCCTCGGTCAACGGCACGTCATCGGGTACCGGGATGCAGGCGTTCGCGCCGACCACGGTCTCGGTGGCGAACGCGCCGGTACCCAGTCCCGGGTACACCCCGGTGCCGTCGCCGAGGGTGGCGTACGGCCGGGTGCTCAACTCGCCGGCGTTCGCGCACAGGTACGGCTCGCCGTGCTCGCAGAACCAGCACCGGCCGCACGGCGGCGTCCAGTTGAGTACCACCGGTTCGCCCACCCGCAGTGGTACGTCGGGGCCGACCGCGACCACGTGACCGGCGCCCTCGTGTCCGAGTACCACCGGCATCTTCTGGCGCAGCGTGCCGCGGGCGAGCGACAGGTCGGAGTGGCACACCCCGGTGGCCGCCATCCGTACCCGTACCTGCCCCGGCCCCGGATCGGGCAGCTCGATCTCGGTGATGGACAGGGGTCCGCCGACCTCGTGGAGGACCGCGGCCCGTGCGACCATACCCATCCGCCCAGTCTGCTGTACCGCGGTCCGATCGGCGCGACGCCCGCGACGGCCGGCCCCCTGGCCGGGACGGTACGGCCGGATTGTCGTGCTGGGCCGGGTGGATCATGGACAGACGCCTTGCCAATACCGGCTCCCGACTCCGACGGTGAACTCACACAGGTCCGACCTGGTGCGATCCCCTCAAGCCGGTGCGACAAGGGAGCCGACCATGAGCGAGTACGAAGCCGCGCAAAGCGCCTCCGCGGCGGCGGCGGACGCCTGGCAGGCGGCCGACGCGGCGCACGACGCCGCGCAGGTAGCGCAGGAGGCGGCGGCCATCATGCCGGCCGCGCCGATGGAGCTGCCCGGCATGGGTTCCGACTCCGACACCGCCACCGCGGGTGCTGACCTGTCCACCGGTCAGCCCAGCGGCCCCGGCGACTTTTCGTAGCCGGCGAGATGATCCCTGAGACCGCGGGCGCGTTACTGGCCTTTCTGGGGTTGGTCGCGCCAGGTCTGGTGTTCGAGTTGCTGCGGGAGCGCCGCCGGCCGGGCACCACCGAGACGGCGTTCCGCGAAGCGAGCCGGGTGGCGCTGACCAGCCTGGTGTTCACCGTCGGCGCGCTGTTGCTGCTGGGCGTGCTGCACCTGGTGTGGCCGGCGGCGGTCGTCGATCCACAGCAGTGGCTGCGCGAGGGCGGCCGGTACGTCCAGGACAACTACGGGCTGGTGGCGCTGACTCTCGGGCTCGAGGTGGTACTGGCGAGTTGCCTGGCCATGCTGTGGCACCTGGTCCTGTCCGGGTCCGGGCACGGCACCGGCCGGATCGAGTCCGGCGGGTTGTGGTTCCAGGTGCTCAACCGGGACAAGCCCCGTGGTTCGCAGGTGTGGGCGCACGTACGGCTCACCGACGGTACGACCTTCTGGGGATACGTACGCGGGTACACCGCGGTGGAGAAACTCGAGGACCGGGAGCTCGTGCTCGAGGGCGTACACCTCAGCCAGCAGGAGGGCCCGAGCCGGCAGAACGGGTCGATGCCGGCGCGCCAGACGGTGGGCTCCGACTGGGAGTCGGTGGTACTGCGCGGCTCCGATATCCGGTACCTCCGGGTGCAGTACCGCGACAACCTCGGCATCCGGGTCGACTCGGCCCGTCGTACCGACGCGGTCAACCGGCTCCTGAACCAGCCGGTCATCCCGCCGGCCACGCCACCGACCGCTGACACGTCCGCCTAGGGGTTCGGGGTAGCCGGGTCGGGCGCGGTCAGGACAGGTGCTGGGCGTTCCACGACCAGTAGGCGGTGACCGCGTCCCGGGTACGGGTGGTGGCGGTGTCGAACGCCGTGGTCAGCGCGTCGATGTCGCCGCCGTACGGGCTGTCGGTACCGAACTCGGTGGCCATGTGGTCGGCCAGTCGGGCCAGCAGGCGCCAGTCGGCTTCGGCTTTGTCGCGCAGGGCCAGGTACCGCTGCCAGACCGAGTCGTCGCTCCGGCGCTGGGTGGTGACCGCCGAACCGCCGGTGGCACGCGGCCGCGTCACGCGGTCCCTCCGTGCCGGGGCTGGCCGGTCACCGACCGGTCGACGGTGATGCCGCAGCGCCGGCAGTACAGGGCCGGCCGCTGCGGTATCAGCAGCATCCCGATCAGTACACCGGCGAGCAGGCCGGCTACCCCGATGAGCGGCACTGTCATGACGTACTCCTTCGCCTGGGCGGGTCGGGATCAGCGGCGAGGGGTGCCTGGTGCTCGCGACGTGGTGGCCCTGGATCAGCCGACCGGTGAGCCCCGGAATCTCTGACTACTCAACGTGCTGACGTGACTACGGAGCTAGCATAGGGCTGATCATCCGCGATGGTGGAGAACTCAGATTTACGTCGTAAGACTTCTGCCCACCGGGTGACCACAGCGCAGCCGTCCCCTCCGTCGGTGCCCGTCCGGGCGACCGTCGGCTGGCGCCTACCGGTACGCCGCAGGAGGACGCGCGCCCATGTCGAAGCCGATCGGCCCGACCATTCCTCGCTGGCAACTCGGCGAGCAGTTGAGCCGGTTACGGGATCGGGCCGGGGTTTCGCAGGCGCGGATCGCCGCCCGCCTCGATTGCTCGGTCAGCAAGATTCAGAAAATCGAGGCCGGTGAGGTCGGCGTGGTCCGGGCCGAACTGGAAGCGATGCTGACCGAATACCAGGTGACCGACGACCGCATGCACGACGAGTTGTTCGAGCTGCAGAAGCTCGGCAAACAGCGCGGTTGGTGGTCGGGATACGGCGCCGTGCCCGCGCCATTCGCGACGTTCCTCGGCTTGGAGAGCGCGGCCCGGACCATCAAGGTATTCGAACCGCTGATGGTGTACGGCCTGCTGCAGACCGAGTGCTACGCCCGCGCCATCGAGGCGACCTGCAACGTCAACGCCTCCGAGGAACAGATAGAACGGCAGGTCAGCCTGCGGCTGGAGCGTCAGCAGCAGGTGTTCGGAGAGGATCCGCCGGAGGTCTGGGTACTGCTCGACGAGGCGGTACTGCACCGGGAAATGGGCAGCCGGGGCGTGATGGCCGATCAGTTGCAGCAGCTGCTGAAATTGCCTAAACGGATCACCCTGCAGATTGTGCCGTTCAGTAGTGGCGGCCATCCCGGCATCCTCGGCGGCTTCACGATCTTCGAGTTCGACGAGCGGATGCACACGCCTGTCGTGTACGTCGAGGGACCGGCCGGGAACCTGTATATGGAGAAGGAAGATGATGTGAATCGGTGTAATCTGGCATATAGCCACATGACCGCATCGGCTATGAACAAACAGGAATCCGCCAGGCTGATTGCGGCCATGGCCCGCCAATCCGCCGAGTCCACGAGGAGCGAGGAGTGACTCCTGACCTGACCGGCGCCGAGTGGCGCAAGAGCAGCAAGTCGGCAACCAACGGACAGTGTGTCGAGGTCGCCGACCTCGACACCCATGTCGCCGTGCGGGACTCGAAGAACCCGGACGGCCCCGCGCTCGTGTTCACGGGCGCACAGTGGAACGTGTTCCTCGCCGGCATCGTGGCGGGCGAGTTCGAAATCGGCTGACCCAGCAACCGTTCCGGCATCCCGGGCGCCTCGGCGCGCCCGGGATGCCGTCGCGTGTGGGCACGGCGCCGCGCCGCCGGTCAGGGCAGCTGTAGTGACTTGACCTGCAGGTACTCCTGCAACCCGTGCCGGCCGAACTCGCGGCCGTAACCGGACTGCCGGTACCCGCCCATCGGCGCCAACGGGTTGAACGTGCCGCCGTTGATGTCCACCTGACCGGTCCGCAACCGTCGCGCAACGGCCAGCGCGTGATCGTTGTCGGCCGACCACACCGCGCCGGCCAGGCCGTACCGGGAGTTGTTCGCGATCCGTACCGCGTCGTCCTCGTCGGTGTACCGGATGATCGACAGCACCGGTCCGAAGATCTCCTCCTGCGCGATCGTGGAGTCCGGATCGACTTCGGCGAACACGGTCGGGGTCTGGAAGTACCCGCGATCGGGCAGCCCGTCGTCGCTGGTACCACCGGCGGCCACCCGTGCGCCGTCGGCGATGCCGCGCTCGATGTACCCGCGGACCCGGTCCCGTTGCCCCGCCGACACCAGCGGGCCGAGTCGCGTCTTCGGATCGGTCGGGTCACCGGGGCGGTAGCCGGCCGCCACCTCGACCGCGCGCGTGACCGCCTCGTCGTACTGCGACGCGTGTACCAGCATGCGGGTCCAGGCGGTACAGGTCTGCCCGCCGTTGAGCAGGCAGTTCGCCACGCCCACCTTCACCGCGGTACCGAGGTCGGCGTCCGGGAGGATCACGTTCGCCGACTTGCCGCCGAGTTCGAGGGTGACCCGCTTGACCGAGTCGGCCGCGAGCGACGCGACCCGTCGACCGGCCCGGGTCGAGCCGGTGAACGACACCAGGTCGACGTCCGGATGCGCGGCTATCGCCTCGCCCACCACCGGCCCGGTGCCGGACACCAGGTTGAACACGCCGGCCGGCAACCCGGCACCGGCCACGATCTCGGCCAGCAGGTACGCCGATAGCGGAGCGACCTCGCTCGGCTTGAGCACGATCACGCAGCCGGCCGCGAGCGCCGGTGCGATCTTCGCCATCGCCTGGTGCAGCGGGTAGTTCCACGGCGTGATCGCGCCGACCACGCCGACCGGCTCGCGTACCACCAGCGAGTTGCCGATCCGCTCGGGCTCCTCGCGCGAACCGAGCAGGTCCACGTACGAGCCGAGCACCTGCAGCGGCAGCCCGGTCTGGATGGCGCGGGCGATCCGGGCCGGCGCGCCCATCTCGGCGGTGACCGTCTCGGCCAGCTCGGTCTGCCGGGCGGCCAGCGCGTCCCGCAGTGCGCCCAGGTGCGCGGCCCGCTCCGCGGGGTCGGTGGCGGACCAGGCCGGAAACGCCTGCCGGGCAGCGGCCACCGCGCGGTCCACATCCTCGGCGGTACCGTCCGGAACCTGCCCGATGATCTCCTCGGTGGCCGGGTTCTCCACCGCGATCGTGCCGGCGCCGGTCGAGGGAACCCATTCGCCGCCGACGAACACGCGGTCGGTACTGGTCATGCCGGTGGCTCCGCGGCAGCGGCCGGCGCCGCACCGGGCTCGTCCAGGATGAACCGGGTGACGGTCTCGGCCACGCAGCACGGCTTGTCGATGCCCTGCGCCTCGACCACCACCTGACTGATCGCCTGTACGCCGCCGGTCACCTCCTCGACGGAGATCACCGTGACCGTGGCCCGCACCGCGGTACCGACCGGCACCGGCGCCGGGAAGCGCACCTTGTTCAGCCCGTAGTTGATCGCCAGCCGGCTGCCCTGTACCCGGAAGATGTCCCGGACCAGCACCGGGATCAGCGACAGCGTCAGGTACCCGTGCGCGATCGTGGTACCGAACGGGCCGCTCGCCGCGCGTTCCGCGTCGATATGGATCCACTGGTCGTCGCCGGTCGCGGCGGCGAACCCGTTGATCCGGTCCTGGTCGACGATGTGCCAGTCGCTGTGCCCGAGCACCGTGTCCACCACGCCGGCCAGCTCGGTGGGGGAGTTGAAGGTACGCATCAACTGAGCCTTTCGAAGATCATCGCCATGCCCTGACCGCCGCCGACGCACATGGTCTCCAGGCCGAACTGCTTGTCGTGCCACTGCAGCGAGTTCAGCAGCGTGGTGGTGATCCGGGCGCCGGTCATGCCGAACGGATGGCCGACCGCGATGCTGCCACCGTTGACGTTCAACCGCTCGAGATCGATGCCGAGATCGAGATACGACGGGATCACCTGGGCGGCGAACGCCTCGTTGATCTCGACCAGGTCGATGTCGCCGATGGACATGCCGGCCCGGGCCAGCGCCTGCTTCGACGCCTCGACCGGACCGAGCCCCATGATCTCCGGCGACAACGCGGTCAGTCCGGTGGACACGATCCGGGCCAGCGGGGTGATGCCCAACTCGCGGGCCCGGGTGTCGGACATGACCACGACCGCGGCCGCGCCGTCGTTCAGCGGGCAGCAGTTGCCCGCGGTGACCGTGCCGTCCGGCCGGAACACCGGCTTGAGGGTGGCGGTCTTCTCCAGCGTGGTACCGGCGCGCGGGCCGTCATCGGCGCTCACCACGGTGCCGTCCGGCGTGGTCACCGGCGTGATCTCGCGCGTCCAGAAGCCGTCCGCGATCGCCTTCTCGGCCAGGTTCTGGGACCGGACCCCGAACTCGTCCTGCAGCTCGCGGGTGATGCCGCGCAGCAGCGCGACGTTCTCGGCGGTCTGGCCCATCGCCACGTACACGTCGGGCAGGTCGCCCGACTCGCGCGGGTCGAGCCAGGAGTCGGCGCCCTGCTCGGCCCGGGCCGCGGTGAGCGCCTTCGCCACGTCGAACTGCGGATTCGTGGTGTCCGGCCAGGAATCCGAACTGCCGCGCTGGTACCGGGACACGCACTCCACCCCGGCGGAGACGAACACGTCGCCCTCACCGGCTTTGATCGCGTGGTACGCCATCCGGGTGGTCTGCAACGACGACGCGCAGTACCGGGTGACCGTGGTGCCGGGCAGGTGGTCGTACCCGAGCAGCACCGCGATCACCCGGGCCAGGTTGAAGCCCTGTTCGCCGCCGGGCAGCCCACACCCGACCATCAGGTCCTCGATCTCGGTCGGGTCGAGCTGCGGCACCTTGTCCAGCGCCGCCCGCACGATCGTCGCGGCCAGATCGTCCGGCCGGACGTCGACCAGCGACCCCTTGGACGCGCGCCCGATCGGGGACCGCGCGGTCGCCACCACCACTGCTTCCGGCATCTGCCGACCTCCAGGTCATGCGGGTGACACGGGCACGTGCTCCGGGCGCGGGAGAACTAGCGCGCGCCGCCGTTGATGTACAGCGTCTGGCCGCTCACGTACGACGCGTCGTCGCTGGCCAGGAACGCGACCACGGAGGCGACCTCCTCCGGCTGGCCGACCCGGCGCAGCGGGGTCTGCTCGGCGACCGCCTTCTGCAACTGCGCGGCGTCCATCTTCATCCGTACCGCGGTGGCGTCGGTCATGGCGGTCGCGATGTACCCGGGGGCGACCGCGTTCACGTTGATGTTGAACGGGCCGAGCTCGATGGCGAGCGTGGCGGTGAGCCCCTGAATGCCGGCCTTGGCGGCGGAGTAGTTGGCCTGGCCGCGGTTGCCCAGTGCGGACCGGCTGCTCAGGTTGACGATCTTCCCGTACTTCGCCTCGACCATGTGCTTCTGCGCGGCGCGACAGGCGAAGAACGCACCGCCCAGGTGTACGCCGATGACCGTCTGCCAGTCCTCGTCGGACATCTTGAACAGCATGTTGTCGCGCAGGACACCGGCGTTGTTGACCAGGATGTCGAGCCGGCCGAACTGCCCGGCCACACCGTCGATCAGGCTCTCCACCTGCTCGCGTACCGCGACGTCACAGCCGACCGCGACGGCCTTGCCGCCCGCCTCTTCGATCTCCGCGACGGTGCCGGCGGCCCGCCCCTCGGTCAGGTCGGCCACCGCGACGGTCGCGCCCTCGGCGGCCAGCCGCTTCGCGGTGGCCGCGCCGATGCCCTGGGCCGCGCCGGTGACCACGGCCACCCGGTCTGTGAACCTCTGCACGTGCTCTCCTTCGGGGTTGAGCTGGTTGCTACTTCGTCGATGGCGGGTTCGTCGATGGCGGGTTCTTCGGTGGCGGGTTCTTCGGTGGCGGGGCCGCCGCGTGCTGGCGATCAGTCAGTCTCGACCAGCGTGGCCAGACCCTGGCCGACGCCGACGCACATGGTGGCGAGTCCGCGGTGCGCGCCGCGGCGGCGCAGCTCGTGCAGCAGCGTGGTCAGGATGCGCGCACCCGAGCAGCCGAGCGGGTGGCCGAGTGCGATCGCGCCGCCGTTGACGTTGACCTTCTCCGGGTCGAGCTTGAGCTCGTCCAGTACGGCCAGCGACTGGGCGGCGAACGCCTCGTTGAGCTCGACCAGCTCCAGGTCGTCGGCGGACCAGCCGGACCGGGCGAGCACCTTGCGGGTGGCCGGCACCGGTCCGATCCCCATCACGTCCGGGTGTACCCCGGCGGAGGCCGACAGCACGTACCGGCCGAGCGGCTCGGCGCCCAGCTCGTTGGCTACCTCCTCGCTGACCAGCACCAACGCGGCCGCGCCGTCGTTCATCGGGGACGAGTTGCCGGCCGTGACCGTGCCGTCCTTGCGGAACACCGGCTTCAGCGCGGCGAGTTTCTCCAGGCTGGTGTTCTCCCGGATGCCCTCGTCCGCGTCGACCGTCCCGTCGTCCACGGCCACCGGCAGGAGCTCCGCGTCGAACCGGCCGTCCCGCCGGGCCGCGCCCGCCTTCTGGTGGCTGCGCAGCGCGAACTCGTCCTGCCGCTGGCGGGAGATCCGGTACCGGTCGGCCACCTCCTCGGCGGTCTCGCCCATGCTGTACAGGCCGTTCAGCTCGCTCATCCTGGGGTTGACCAGGCGCCAGCCGAGCCGGGTGTCGACGATCTCCATCCCGCGCGGCAGGCCCTCGTCCGGTCGCGGCACCACGAACGGCGCCCGGCTCATCGACTCCGAGCCGCCGGCGACGCAGACGTCCGCCTCGCCGGTGGCGATGGTGCGGGCCGCGCTCGCGACCGCCTCCAGCCCGGACGCGCACAGCCGGTTGACGGTCGCGCCGGGCACGCTGTCCGGCAGCCCGGCCAACAGCGCGGCCATCCTGGCCACGTCGCGGTTGTCCTCGCCGGCCTGGTTCGCCGCTCCCCAGTACACGTCGTCTATCCGGGCCGGATCGAGCTCGGGTACGTCCGCGAGCACGCCGCGGATCACCGCAGCGGCAAGATCGTCCGGCCGTACCGACGACAGCTGGCCGCGGAGCCGGCCGACCGGGGTACGGCGGGCTGCCAGGAAGTACACGGGACGCATGGCGGGCTCCTTCGCCGGGGCTTCGATCGTAACTAGCACTGGTAGTTGAGCCGGACCGGCCACGACTCGCGGTGGCGGACGCTACCTCCTCGCCGGTCACTCCGCGGGGTCGGACGCCAACCTCCTGTCACGCGGCCTGGCGCAGCGGGCGGAAGAACGACCGGATGTCGTCCACCAGCAGCTCGGGCTCCTCCAGCGCGGGGAAGTGGCCACCCCGCGGCGGCCGGGTCAACCGGTGCAGGTTGTACGCCCGCTCGATCCACGACCGCGGCGGCCCGACCTGGCCCGGCAGCAGGAACAGCGCCACCCCGGTGGGGGTCTCGATCCGGCGACCGGGCGGCAGTGGCGGCGCGGAGTCCGCGCCCGGCGGACCGTCCGGCACCGGCAGCGCGCCGGGCAGCGGGCAGGCGTTGAGCCCCCATTCCTTGTACAGCCGGATCGAGGAGCCGATCGTCCCGGTCACCCAGTAGATCATCACCGTGGTGAGCAGTTGGTCCGCGCTGAACCGGCGGGTGAGGTCGCCGCCGCAGTCGCTCCAGGAGCGCCATTTCTCCACGATCCAGGCGGCCAGTCCCACCGGGGAGTCGGTGAGCCCGTAGCTCAGCGTCTGCGGGCGGGTGCCCTGGAGGTGCGAGTACCCGGCCCCGTCGGCCCATCCCCGGGTGCGGTCGGCCACGAACCGCCGTTCCTCGTCGGTCAGCGACCCGGGCTCGACGGACGGCTCGGCCAGCTGGGTGACGTGGATGCCGAGCAGGCGGTCGGGGTGCTCCAGGCCGAGCCGGTTGGTCAGGAACGCGCCGATGTCCACCCCGTGCGCGGCGAACCGCGGGTACCCCAGCACATCGACCATGAGGCGCACCCACAGCTCGGGCAACCGCCAGACCACGCCGGGCTCCGGTCGATCGCTGAAGCCGTACCCGGGCAGCGACGGCACCACGACGTCGAAGCTGTCCGCCGGATCCCCGCCGTGGGCACCGGGATCGGTCAGCAGGGGCACGATCTCCAGCATCTCGGCGTACGTGCTGGGCCAGCCGTGGGTCACCACCAGCGGCACCGGATCGGGGCCCCGGCCGCGCTGGTACAGGAAGTGGATGCCGATGCCGTCGACCTCGGCGCGGTACTGGTCGAACGCGTTGAGCCGGGCCTCGGCGGCGCGCCAGTCGTACCGGTGGCGCCAGTGCTCCACCAGCCGGCGCAGGTACGCGAGGTCGGTACCGTCGTCCCAGCCGGTTCCGTCCGGTTGGTCCGGCCAGCGGGTGCGGTCCAGCCGGTCGGCCAGGTCGACCAGGATGTCGTCGGCGACGTCCACGCGGAACGGTTGCATCCCGTGGGGGTACCCCGTTGGCGGCCGGCCCACCCGGCCCGGCAAGGTACACCTGGCGGTTTGGCCGGGCAGAGTTCGCAGCTGGCGGAGGTGTGGCGTGAACCAGTTGGCGGTCGAGGTCGAGGCGGACGAGGTCGGGTTCGACGAACGGCGGCTGGCCCGGCTCGACACGCACTTCCGGCGGTACGTCGACGACGGGCGGTTGCCCGGTTGGCTCATCGCGGTCAGCCGCCGCGGCAAGGTCGCGCACCTGTCCCGGTACGGCCAGCGCGACGTCGAGGCGGGCCTGCCGGTGGAGGTCGACACGATCTGGCGGCTCGCCTCGATGACCAAGCCGATCACCTCGGTGGCGGCGATGATGCTGTACGAGGAGGGCCTGCTCCAGCTCACCGATCCGGTCAGCCGGTTCATCCCCGCGTTCGCCGACGCCCGGGTGTACACCGGTGGCTCGGATCTGAAGCCGGTCACGGTGCCCGCTGTCGAGCCGGTGCGGATCTGGCACCTGCTCACCCATACCGCCGGTTTGACGTACGGCTTCCACCGGGCCGACGCGGTGGACGCGATGTACCGGGCGCACGGGTTCGAGTGGACCACACCAACCGGCAAGGACCTGGCCGCCTGCTGCGAGATCCTGGCCGGGTTGCCGCTCGCGTTCCAACCGGGCTCGTCCTGGGTGTACTCGGTGGCCACGGATGTACTCGGCCGGGTCGTCGAGGTGGTGTCCGGGCTGCCCCTGGACCAGTTCTTCGCCACCCGCATCTTCGAGCCGCTCGGCATGACCGACACCGCGTTCAAGGTACCGCGGCGGGACGTCGACCGGCTCGCCGCGCTGTACTTCGCCACGCCACAGCGCACCGCGGTACGCAACGACGGGTTGATCTCCGACCCGACCGTGGCGCCGGATTGCCTGTCCGGCGGCGGCGGACTCGTCGGCACCGCCCGTGACTACCACCGGTTCACCCAGCTGCTGCTCGGCCGCGGGGAGGTGGACGGGGTGCGCCTGCTCGGCTCCCGCACGGTGGCGTACATGACCCGCAACCACCTGCCCGGCGGCGCCGACCTGGAGCAGTTCGGCCGGCGGTTGTTCGCCGAGGCGTCGTACGAGGGCGTCGGGTTCGGCCTCGGTTTCTCGGTGGTACGCGACCCGGCCGCCACCCGGACCCTCGGCTCGGCCGGGGAGTACGCCTGGGGCGGCGCCACCAGCACCGGATTCTGGGTGGATCCGGCCGAGGAGTTGACCGCGCTGTTCTTCACCCAGCTGATGCCGTCGAGCACGTACCCGATCCGGCCGGAGCTGCGCCAGCTCGTGTACCAGGCGCTCGTCGACTGACCTGGCCTTCGTCAACTGACCTGGCCTTCGTCGACTGACCTGTCCGGCCGCCGGCCCCGTCGCGGGATAACGCGACGGGGCCAGCAGCGGGATCGGCTCAGCGGGGTCGGCTCAGCGGTGTCGGCTCAGAGGTCCTCGGTCGAGGTGGCCCGGTCGCTCAGCGCGTCCCGGAGCCGGTCCACCAGGCCGGTACCCGGAGCCAGGATCTTGTTCCACGGCGGCGTGTCCGGCGCGGACGGGTGCGGCCGGGTCGGCGCGGCCTTCTTCGCGGTTTCGACCCGCTTGCCGAGCTTGACCAGCTCCTCCTTGTCGCAGGCCGAGCGCAGCTTCGGGAACAGGCCGTCCTCCTCTTCCTTGAGGTGGTGCCGGATGTCCTTCATGAGCTTGCCGAGCAGCTGGTCGAAGCGCGGATCCGTCGCGTCGACGCCCTCCAGCTCCTTCATGATCTCCTCGGCCTCGGCGTGCTCCTCGAGCTCATGGTCGGCCTCTTTGTCGCCGTCCGACAGCACCTTGCGCGCGGTCGGGTAGAGGTACTGCTCCTCGGCCACCGAATGCCGGACGAGCTCGGCGATGACGACGTCGGCAAGCCGGCGACGGTGCTCCGGGCTGCCCTTGCCGCTCTCCAGCTCGGCGAACATCTCCTCCACCTCGCGGTGGTCGGTGACGAGTACGTCGATCATGTCCTGCTGGGTGTCTGATGCCATGGCGGTAAACCCCCGGTGTGGAAACTGGATTCGGTCGTACGTGATTCGGTCGTACGTGATTCGGTCGTACGTGATTCGTTCGTACGTGATTCGTTGCTACCTGCGGTGCGGAGAAGACTCAGCGGAACTCGGGTAGCACCTGCGATGCGTAGAAGTCGAAGAAGGGCTCCTGCTCCGGCCCGATCTGACTGACGTAGATCTCGTCGAACCCGGCGTCGACGAAGGTCTTCAACTGGTCGACGTGCCGGCGCAGGTCCGGTCCGCAGACCGTCGATTCGCCGATCATTTCCTCGGTGACGAGCTGGGACGCCTGTTCGAAGTGCCGCGGTTGGGGCAGCACCTGAGCGAGCTCGCCCGGCAGCCCCTGGTTCGCCCACAGGTCGTACGCGGTCTTGCGCGCGGCCGCCTCGTCCTTGCCGTAGCAGACCTTGAACCCGCCCTGGAGCGGCTTTCCGTCGCCCCCGGACTCGCGGAATAGCTCGATCACCTGCTCGTCCGGCATCACCGAGATGAGGCCGTCGCCGATCCGGCCGGCCAGCTTGGCGGCGGCGGGACCGAACGCGGACACGTACACCGGCGGCGGAGTGTCCGGCAGCGTGTAGATCCGGGCGTTGTCGACCTTGTAGTACTCGCCGTCATGGTTGACGTTCTTGCCGGTCCACAGCTCGCGCATGATCTCGACGGCCTCTTCGAGCATGCCCAGCCGTTCACCGGCCGACGGCCACGGGTCGCCGAGGATGTGCTCGTTCAGCGCCTCGCCGCTACCGACCCCGAGGATGAACCGGTTGTCCAGCAGTACCGCCGAGGTAGCCGCCGCCTGGGCGATGATCGCCGGGTGGGTCCGTACCGTCGGGCAGGTGACCGCGGTGGTGACCGGAAGGTTGGTCGCCTGCGCGATCGCCCCGATCGTCGACCAGACGAACGGGGACTGTCCCTGGGTGTCGTTCCACGGGTGGTAGTGGTCGGAGATCCACAGCGCCTCGAAGCCGCTGCGCTCGGCGAGCTGCGCCTGGCGTACCAGCTCTTTCGGGCCGTGCTCCTCGCTCGACAGGAAGTATCCGATCCTCACGATCTACCCCCTCAGCATCGGATGGACTGTCGGCTGCGCCGGTACCCGGGCGGGTAATTCGCAAACGACGAGGCCCCCACCAGATAGCGTTTCCGCAGGTCAGACCCAGATGATGCCCTTCCTGAGGTACGCCGGGGGAGTCAGTTTTTGAAATGGGATGAATGTCTTGGGGAATTTCGGGGACTCCTATAGCGCCGGTCTACGGCAGGCATCCTGGGAGGCTCCGTGGATGGCATCCGGTCGGCCGGACGTGCGGGCGTCAAGCAGAGGCGCCCGCACCTATCTACTCCGGCTGTACCGCGCAGGACTGCCGCCCGTCGACACACCGGCGGGCGGCTAGCCTGCTGGCCCGGTGGCGAGGGAGGTTCCGACAGTGACGACGGTTCGGTGGGTCCGGCACGGCCAGAACCTCGCCAATCTCACCCGCCAGCTCTCCCATCGCGTCGTCGACCACCCATTGACCGACCTGGGGGTACGCCAGGCGGAGGAGCTGGCCGCACGCCTCGCCGACGGGCCGCCGGTGATCGGACCGGTCTACAGCTCGCCGCTGCGCCGGGCCCGGCAGACCGCCGACATCGTGGCCGGGGCGCTGGAGCTCGAGGTCGAGACCGTGCCGGAGTTCCGGGAGATCAACGCCGGTCGGTACGACGGCCGCTCCGACGACGAAGCCTGGGCGGTGTACGACAAGGTGCTGGCCGCCTGGTCCGCGGGTGACCGGACTGCCGGCTTCCCGGCCGGCGAGGACCTGGACGGGCTGGTCCAGCGGCTACGGACCGGTCTGACCCGCATCGTGTCCGCTCATCGGACCGGTACCGGTGGCGCGGAACCAGCCGGCTCGTGTCTCGTGGTCGCCCACGGCGCCAGCATCCGATCGGCCCTGCCGCTGCTGCTCGCGGGTACCCCCGCGCCGACCTGTGACATCCCGACCGGCGACTTCGCCGAGTTCGAACTCACCCTCGGGCCGGTCGACTCCGGGTCCGGCCCCGGCTCCGACCGCGGTCCCGATGAGTCCGATGTGGACGGTGCCAGGTTGACCGGCCGGCTGGTCCGCTGGCCGACCGCCGGCTGAGCCAAGTGGCAGTACCGGGGGTTTCGTTTGCCGGAGAGCAAGGTACTCCAGAGGTACGTGATGCCAGCGTCGGCTGAACGCAACGGGGGCAGGCGCTGCGGACGGACCGGACGAAAGGCGTGAGCATGACCGACCGTGGACAAGCCACGAGCCCCGGCGTGGATCAGCAGGACGGCGATCAACAGAGCAGTGGGCAGCAGGGCAGTGAGCAGCAGGGCAGTGAGCAGCAGAGCGATCACCAGGCCGGCGATCACCACGCCGGTGACCACCAGGCCGGTGACCACCAGGCCGGTGATCAGCAGGGCAGCGACGAGCAGGGCGGCGATGAGCAGCGCCGGGACGAGGAGCCGTTGCCGATCAGCGAGCTGGTCGAAACCACCGGCGTGTACTCCTACGACGGCCGGCTGGCGCCCAGCTGACGCTCTCCTGCCACGGGCCGCCCAGCCGACGTTGTGCTGGGACGGGCCGCCCAGCTGACGCTCTCCTGCCACGGGCCGCCCAGCCGACGTTGTGCTGAGACGGGCCGCCTAGCTGATCAGGCCCGCTACCAGCAGGACCAGGCCGGCGACCCCGGCCACCGCGCCGGCCACACTGGCGATCACGTGGGTACGGCGGGCGGACGCGGTCAGCTCCTGCTCGCTGCGGGTGGAGATCAGGTACTGCCCCTGTGACGGTCGGGCCATGGCCAGCTCGCCGGTACGGTCGGACACCTCGCCCAGTACGAACAGCCGGGCGCCGGGGCGCACGATCCACTCCTGGTACCGGTAGCCGATGGTCCCGTTGGCGCCCGGCAGGCGCAGCTGGAACGAACCGAGCTGGAACTCCGCCCCGCTGTCGTCGGCCCGCTCGAACCGGTCCACCACCAGCTCGGCGCCGTCCATCCTGGCGCCCTCCGGGCGTACCGGGATCACGCCGGACGCGTCCTGCACCGCGAACGGTACGGCCGAGGAGAAGTCGCTGACCGTCTCCTCGCGCTGGTCGGTACTGGTCCGGCCCTGCGAGTCGCGCCGGGTTTCCCGGTACCGCCGGATCACCGCGTGCCGGTGCCAGACGCACTGCTGCTGCGACATCTCCGCGGTCTGTGGGCCGTCCGGCCCGACCTGCGCGACCCCGGTCACCTCGCACACCCGGTTGAATCCGGTGCCGCCCAACTCGGTGGCGGTACCGCGGAGCATGGTCAGCTCCGCGCAGCTGAGCGTCTCGGCCTGTGCCATCGCCCGGCGACGACGGAACGCCGGTATCGCGATCACGAACGCCACCACTGCGCCGACCAGCAGAATCACCCCGGCGATGACCATGTCCCCGTGACTCCCTCGTACCGATGGACCGCACCGCTGCCGCGGTGGTTGTCGGGCATACCCGACAGGTGCGGCACAGCCTGCCATGCTCGCGCGGGCGGCGTGCTCCGGCGACCCCGGCGCCGGTACCCGTAGAGGGGTAGAAGTAAGGGCGGGCCGGTGGCGAGGGAGGACCGATGGGGCGGACAGCGGCGTACGACGACATCGCGGACTGGTACGAGCAGGAGTTCCTCCGCGCGCAACGCTCGCCCGCCAGTGCTCCCGCCACCACGCCAGCGGCCGATCCGCTCGGCATCGACCGGGCGCTGCGGGAACTGCTCGGCGCGGGCAGCGGCACCTGCCTGGAGCTCGGCTGCGGTACCGGGATCCATGCCGCGCTGTTGCGGGAGCTCGGCTGGACACCGGTCGGCGTCGACGTGTCCGGCGGCATGCTGCGGTACGCCCGGGAGCGGTTGCCCATCGCCCGCGCCGACGCGGAAACCCTGCCGCTGCGGGACTCCTCGGTACCGGCCGCGATCGCGATGATGGTCCACACCGACATGCCCGGGTACCCGCGGGTGCTGCGGGAGGCGGCCCGGGTGCTGCGGCCGGGCGGGGTGTTCGTACACGTCGGCGTTCATCCCTGTTTCTGCGGCGGGTTCGCCGATCGCGGCGATCTCGACGCCGTGGTGATCCGCCCGGGCTACCTGGACAGCAACTGGACCCGCGCCTCGTGGACGGACCAGGGGCTGCGCGACAAGGTCGGCGCCAACCACTGGCCACTGCCGGAGCTGCTGGGCATGTTCGGTGACGCGGGACTGTCCCTCGACGGGTTCATCGAGGGCGGCGGGCCGACGCCGGTCGTGCTGGCCGTCCGGGCCCGCAAGCTCGCGGACGGTGCCGATCGGGCCGGTCAGGACGGTGCGGCCGGTTAGGGCGGTGTCGCTCGGGCCGACAAGGCGGTGCCGCCCGTTGGGTGGTCCCACCGGCCGGTTGGGGCGGTGCGGCCGGGCGGTTGATCGGTGCGGCCGGGCGGTTAGCCTGTGCCGCCGGGCGGTTAGTCGGTGCGGCCGGGCGGTTAGTCGGTGCGGCCGGGCGGTTAGTCGGCGCGGCCGGGCGGTTAGTCGGCGCGGCCGGGCGGTTAGTCGGTGCGGCCGGTGAAGGCCAGCCCGATGCCGAGTCCGATCATGGTGAGCCCGCCGGTGCCGCCGGTGATGGCGAGTCGGCGCGGGCTGCGCGCGAACCAGTCCCGGGCGGTACCGGCGGCCAGCGCCCAGAGCCCGTCGCACACCAGCGCTATGGCCACGAAGATCGCACCGAGCAGCAGCAGTTGTACCGGTACGTGGCCGGCCGACCGGTCCACGAACTGGGGGAGGACCGCGGCGAAGAACACCGCCGACTTGGGGTTCGCGAGCCCCACCACGAAGCCTTCCCAGAGGGTGCGGCGACTGCTCTGCGGCGGTTGGGCGGTGGTGACCACGGCCGCCAGCCGGTGCCGGCGGACGATCGCGCGGACGCCGAGGAAGACCAGGTACGCCGCGCCGGCGAACTTGATGATCGCGAACACCACCGCGGAGCGGGCCACGACCACGCCGATCCCGACGGCGACCGCGACCACGGCGAGGTACTCCCCGGCCGCGTTGCCCACCACGGTGATGACCGCCGCGCGCCGGCCGAGCGCCAGCGCCCGGCCCACCACGAACAGCACGCTCGGCCCCGGGATCACGATCAGTACCAGCGACAACAGCGCGAAAGCCAACAGCCGATCCGTTCCGGTCACCTCCGGAACATAACCGCTGCGGCCGACCGGCCAACCGAATTACCGCCGCCGCCCGGCCGCAGCCCGCCGCCGCCCGGCCGCGCCCCCGGGCCGCGGCCCGCGCCGCCGGTCCGCCCGCCCGCGCCACCCCGGGCCGCGGCCCCCGCCGCCCACCCGGGCCGCGGCCCCCGCCGCCCGCGCGCGCCGCCGCCGCCCGCGCGGGCCGGTATCCCCCGATGGGGTCATCGCCATCGCAAAGCCACAACGAATGGTCGATTCCGGACGTTGGGAGAGCTGGCTGGCCGCGGGCGCATCCCGAGCGGGCGGAATTGGCTCAGGCGGGGCGCCCGGGCGCCGATAGGAATGAAGGCAGTGCCACCGGCAGCCGGCCCGCACGGGCAGGCAGCCGGAACAGCAGGTAGCGCAAGGAACAGGAGGACCGATGGCGGCCACCCCCGCCGTACCTGTCCTGAGCGCCCGCGGCCAGGAGCGCAGTTGGAGCAGTGCCGGGCTGTACGTCGGTTACATCCTGGGCCTGCTCGCCATGGTCGCCTCCAAAGCCGCCGGCACGGTCGTACACAACATCGTCGTCGGCAGTGTGCTGCAGCTCCTCGGCATCGCCGCGCTGGTGCTGGCGATCCGCGCGGCCCGCTCGCGCAACCTGGACCGCCGTACCCGCCGGGCCTGGACCCTGATAGCTGTCAGCTACGCACTGCTGGTCGTCGCGCGGCTGCTGTTCAGCCGGTACCAGGAGCAGCAGCTCTTCCCGTCGCCGGCCGACGCGGTGCGCCTGCTGTACGTGCCGGTGCTGCTCGCCGGCCTGCTCTGGTTCCCGACCCGCAGGTTGGTCGACCGGGACCGGTACAAGGTCATGTTGGACACCGGCATCGTGCTGGCCGGTGGGTTCCTGCTGCTGTGGTACCTGGTGATCGGCCCGACCATGTCCGCGTCCGGCGTGCCGCTGGCCGCCATGCTGACCGCCATCGGGTATCTGGTCGGGGACCTGATCCTGCTGCTCGGCGTGGCGACCGTGCTGGTCCGCGGCTCCCTGCCGGTGTCCCGGCGGGCGCTCGCCATCCTCACCGCGGGGCTCGGCTTCGCCATGATCAGCGACGTGTACCTCGACCACCTGCGGGCCGACGTGCAGTGGGTGAACCCGCAGGACTGGCAGTTCTTCTGCTGGATGACCGGACAGTTCCTACTCGCCCTGGCGCCGAGCGAGCAGCTCCGGGCGGCCCGGACGCGGACCGGCCCGGCCAGCGCGCAGCGGCGGATCAAGCGGCTGCCGTACCTGGCCCTGCTGGTGGGTCACGTCGTGCTGCTGGTGGTGGCGTTCGGTCAGGACCTGTACCCGTGGGGTGGCCTGATCATCGGGGCGGTGGTGATGAGCGGGCTGGTGGTGGTCCGCCAACTCGTCGCGGTGCGGGAGAACCGGGCGCTCGGGATCACCGATCCGTTGACCGGTCTGGCCAACCGGCGCCGGCTCATCGAGGTGCTCGACGCGGCGCTTTTCCGGGTCGGCTCCGCCGGCGAACCGGTCGCGGTGCTGGTGATCGACCTCAACGGCTTCAAGCAGATCAACGAGACGTACGGCAACGAGGTCGGCGACCGGATGCTGGTGAACTTCGGCGGCCAGCTCAACCGCTGCGTGTGGGGGCCGAGCACGGTGGCGCGGATCGGCGCGGACGAGTTCGCGATCGTGCTGGACGGCGTCGGCGGCGTGGACAACGCGATCGCAGTGGCCAAGCGGATCGTCGCCGGCATGGACGATCCGGTTCGGGTCGACACGTACGAGCTGCGGCATCGGGCCAGCATCGGCATCGCCATGTCCGGACCGGGCGCGGACGATTCCGCGGACCTGCTGCACCGTGCCGATGTGGCCATGCACCGGGCCAAGAGCCGCCGTACCTCCAGCTGGGAGCTGTACGTCGACGGCATGGAGAACATCCTGCACGGCGGCGACCTGGAGCAGGACCTGTACGCGGCGGTGAGCGGCGGCCAGCTGCGGTTGCAGTACCAGCCGATCGTCTCGCTGCACACCGGTGAGCTGGTCGGAGTGGAGGCGCTGGTCCGGTGGCAGCATCCGGTACACGGGATGCTCCAGCCGGACATGTTCATCCCGGTCGCGGAGCGCATCGGCGCGATCGTGGAACTCGGTACCTGGGTGCTGGAGACCGCGTGTCGGCAGGTTCGGCACTGGCGGCAATGGCTTCCTCCCGGCCGGCAGCTGCGGTTGAACGTGAACCTTTCGCCCGGCCAGCTCGGTGAGGCTTCCCTGGTCGAGGACGTGATCGCGATCCTGGTACGGACCGGTTTCGACCCGGCCCATCTGGTCCTCGAGGTGACCGAGAACGCGCTGGTCGACGGCGGGTCGGCGATCGCCAAGCTGCGCGAGCTGAACGAGCACGGGATCCGGATCGCGCTGGACGACTTCGGTACCGGGTACTCCTCGCTGCGGTACCTGACCAGGCTGCCGGTGGACATCCTCAAGATCGACCGGTGCTTCGTGGCCGAGATGAACGGCAGCCAGGAGGGCGCGGCGGTGGCCGAGGCGGTGATCCGGCTCAGTCAGATGCTGCACCTGGACACCGTGGCCGAGGGGGTCGAGCAGGCGAGCCAGGCGCATGAGCTGGTCGCTCTGGGCTGCGTCGCCGGCCAGGGATACCACTTCGCCCGGCCGCTCGATCCGGAGGCGCTGGAGAAGCTCATCACCACGCTCGGTACGGCCTGGCCGATGCTGCCGGTCTCCGCGGACCTCGGTGCCCGAGGATCGCTAACCCCGGCACCGCCGCAACGCGCGCTCCCGGCCGCGACCGCGGGAACCCGCGGGGCGACCGTCGCGAGCCGCACCGGCCGGCGCAGCGCATGACACCGACCCGGCCGTCCGGCACCGTCCGCCGTACCGCGACCGTCCAACGGGTCACTGCCATCCGCCGCGCGGCGCGCGGGCAGTCCATCACCTCATGGCGGGTGTTGATGGCCCTGTCGCTGGTAGCCGTGGCCGCCGGTGCGCTCGGCGTGCACACCGTGCAGCAGCAGATCGAGACCCGGGCGCTGCACAGCGTCCAGTTCAGTTCGCGGCTGGTGCGCACCCTGGTGGTCGAACCACACGTCACCAAGGCCGACATCGACCGGAACCAGGTCGCCACGGGCTCGGTCGCGGCGCTCGACGCGGCCGTACTCCGGCTCCAGCGGTCCGAGGGGTTGGTGGGACTCGAGGTCTGGGCGCTCGACACCGGGACCCTGTTGTACGCGGACTCCAGCCATCCGGACGGCGAGACGAGGCTGCCGGCCGACGAGCTGGCGATGGTCCGGGCCGGGGGCTTTCCCACCCAGGAAAGCCCTGCCGGAGAGGGCCGCCCGATCCCGACCCTGGACGTGATGTTGCCGTACGACCCGGACGGGGACGGCCGGGCGGACGCGATGGTCGAGGTGGTGACCGCCCGGGACCCGATCGACGCCTCCATCACGAAGTCGACCCGGATCCTGTACGGCGGCGCGGCCGCGATCGCGCTGCTCGGCGCGGTGGTGCTGTGGGCGGTACGGCGCCGGCAGCGGGTGCATGAGTACGCCGCTCACCACGACGGGTTGACCGGCCTCGGCAACCGCCTGCTGTTGGCTCAGCACGCGGCGTGGGAGCTTGGTCCGGAAGGTACCGGGGGACCGGTCGCGCTGTTGTTGCTCGACCTGGACCGGTTCAAGGAGGTCAACGACACGCTCGGCCACCACGCAGGGGACGAACTGCTCGTGGTGGTGGGCGGCCGGTTGCGGCAGGCCGCTGGCGAGGCGGACCTGGTGGTCCGGCTCGGCGGCGACGAGTTCGCGGTCCTGCTGCCGCGAACGACCGGCGAGGCCGACGCGATCGAAGCCGGTCGCCGGGTGCTGCGACTGCTCCGGGAGCCGGTGCTGCTGTCCGGCCTGGCAGTGGAGGTAGGCGGAAGCATCGGGGTGTCCCTCGCGCCCGGCCACGGCACCACGCTGAGCCACCTGCTGCGCGGCGCGGACGTGGCGATGTACGAGGCGAAGCGGCGCGGCGGCGGGGTGTCGCTGTACGACCCGGAGACCGACCCGCGGGAGGCGCAGCAGTTGAGCCTGCTCGCGGACCTGCGCCGCGGCATCATCGACAACCAACTCCGCCTGCACTACCAACCGAAGTCGACCCGGGACGGACAGGTGGACCAGGTGGAGGCACTGGTCCGCTGGCAGCACCCGGTGCGCGGGCTGATCCCGCCGAACGACTTCGTACCGCTGGTCGAGCGCACCTCACTGATCAAGCCGATGACCGAATGGGTGCTGCGCGAAGCCGCCGCGCAGTGCGCCGCCTGGCGCGCGGCGGGGCAGGACATCAGGGTCGCGGTCAACATCTCGCCGCGCAGCCTGACCCCGGAGCTGCCGGCGATGCTGGCGACCGCGTGCGGGCCAGTCAACCTGCCGCTGACCGCGCTGGATCTGGAGATCACCGAGACCGCCGTGATGGTCGATCCGGCTGGCGCGGCCGAGGTACTGGCGCGGTTGCGCGACCTGGGCGTGTCCGTCTCGATCGACGACTTCGGGGTCGGGAACACCTCCCTTTCCCTGCTCACCAGCCTGCCGGTGGACCGGCTCAAGATCGACCGCCGGTTCGTCACGAACATCCTGACCAGCGAGGTCGACGAGGCGGTGGTCCGGTGCATGATCGGCCTGGCCCGGGACCTCGGACTGTTGTGCCTGGCCGAGGGGGTCGAGTCGGTCGAGGTGTGGGAACGCCTGGCCGAGCTCGGTTGCGACGAGATCCAGGGGTTCGTGCTGACCAAGCCGCTACCGGCCGACCAGCTCATGGGCTGGATGCGGGACTGGGAGCAGGACTCGGGGCACACCGGCACCGGCCCCGACCACGGCCGGGCGGCGAGTTGACCGGTGCGGCGGGACCGCCGTTGGTTCGTCCACACCCGACTGACCTGGAGTGACGGTCCGCTAAGTTGGTGGGCGGGGTGCCGGGAAGACTGGTCGGCGTGCCTTTGGTGTGTTCCCGACCTGTTGGAGTCCCGCGATGGATGACGTCACGCGATTCGGCGGGATCGTCGCGGTGGTGGCAGCCGCGGCCCTGCTCGCCGTGCTGTCGAACCGGCTGAGCGCTCGTACCCTGATCCCGGCACCGGCGATCTTCCTGGTGTGCGCGGCGGTCGCCTCCGACGTGTTCCCGGGTCTGGGCGCGCTGTCGGTGGAGACGGTCCAGCGGATCGTGACGGTGGCGCTGGCGGTGCTCCTGTTCGACGGTGGCATGCACATCGGCTGGCGGCAGTTCCGCTCCGCGGCCGGCGCGGTGGTGTGGATCGGCGTCGCCGGCACCGTCGTGACCGCCGGCGCCGTGGCCGGACTGGCGCACCTGCTGTTCGGCCTCGGCTGGCTGGCGTCGCTGCTCATCGGTACCGCTCTGGCGCCCACCGATCCGGCGGTGGTGTTCTCGGTGCTCGGCCGGCGCGAGGTGCGGGGCCGTTCCGGCATCATCCTGGAGGGCGAGTCCGGCGCCAACGATCCGGTCGGGATCGCGCTGATGGTGAGCCTGCTCGCCGCCGGCGGCGTCAGCGGCGCCGGTGCGATCGGTACCGGCGTGGTCACGTTCGTACTGCAGCTGGTGGTCGGTGCCGCGGTCGGGCTGGCCGGCGGCTTCGCGCTGCTGTGGTTCATGCGCCGGGTACCGCTGCCCAGTGAAGCGCTGTATCCGCTGCGTACCCTCGCCGGCGCCGCGTTGATCTACGGCGTGGCGACCGTCGCGGAAGGCTCCGGTTTCCTCGCCGTGTTCGTCGCCGGCATCGTGATCGGCGACGCGCGGGCGCCGTACCGGCTGGAGATCCGCCGGTTCCACTCGGCGCTCGCCAGTCTCGGCGAGATCGTGGCGTTCGTGGTACTCGGGCTGACCGTCTCGCTGGGGTCGCTGGTGCACGACAACGCGCTGGTCATCGGGCTGGTACTGGCCGCGCTGCTCGCCTTTGTCGTACGGCCGGTGCTGGTCGGACTGTTGCTGCTGCCGATCCGGCTGCGACCGGGGGAGCGCGGGTTCATCCTGTGGTCCGGGCTCAAGGGCGCGGTACCGATCCTGCTCGGCACGTTCGCCGTCGGCTCCGAGGTGGCCGGCGCCGACCAGCTGTACTCGATCATCTTCGTGGTGGTCGCGTTCTCCGTGGTCGTACAGGGTGGACTGGTCCCGTTGGTGGCCCGCCGGCTGAACGTGCCGATGCGTACCGTCGAGCCGGAACCGTGGGCGACCGGCATGCGGTTCCGGCACGAGCCGGAGGGGTTGCGGCACCACGAGGTCGCCGCGGGTTCGGCGGCGGACGGCCGCGCGGTCCGCGACCTGTCCCTCGGCGCGGACGTGTGGATCAGCCTGGTCACCCGGGATGGGCAGCTCGTGCACGTCACCGGGGACACCGTGCTCGGCGCGGGTGACGAGGTGCTGGTGCTGGCCCATCCGGACCGCGACGACGACCCGGCCGAGCTGTTCGCCGCGCCCGACGCAGGCGGGTCCTGACAGCCTCGTCCGCCCCGGCTCGAACCGACTCCACGGTGGGCCGGCTACCGGGCAAACGGATCAACCGCCAAGATCTAGGTCTCAGCGGTGAACCGCGCCCATATCCGACGCGGTCGACGCGTGTACCGAGCGGAGGACCAGATGAAGGTGACCAGGCGGCTTTTCGTCGCGCTGCTGGCAGCACCGTTGCTGCTGGCGGGCTGCGGCGACTCGTCTCCGGACAGCTCCGGTGGCGACGCCGGCTACGACTACACGATCGCGGTCGTCACCCACGGCGGTGCCGGCGACGTGTTCTGGAGCGTGGTCAAGAACGGTGCCGAGCAGGCCGGCAAGGACCTCGGCGTGAAGGTGAACTACCAGAGTGACGGCGACCCGCAGAAGCAGTCGCAGCTCATCGACGCGGCGGTGAACCAGAAGGTCGACGGCCTGGTCGTCTCGATGGCCAACCCGGACGCGCTCAAGGCGTCGATCGAGAAGGCGGTACAGGCCGGCATCCCGGTCATCACGATCAACTCCGGCCAGGACAAGTCGGCCGAGTTCGGCGCGGTGACCCATGTCGGGCAGGACGAGACGATCGCCGGCCGGGGCGCCGGGGACCAGCTCAAGCAGGCCGGGCTCAAGCACGTACTGTGCGTGATCCACGAGGCCGGCAACGTCGGCCTGGAGCAGCGCTGCCAGGGCGCCACCGACGGCCTGGGCGGCAAGGTCGACCCGCTGCAGGTCGACCTGAACGACCTGCCCAAGGCGCAGGCCACGATCAAGTCGAAGCTACAGACGGACAAGTCGATCGACGGTGTACTCGCGCTGAACCCGACCATCGGCACCACCGCGGTACAGGCCATCTCGGACGCCGGCTCGAGCGCGAAGGTCGCGACCTTCGACCTGACCGACGACGTGGTGAAGGCGATCGAGGCGGGCACGATCCTGTTCGCCGTCGACCAGCAGCAGTACCTCCAGGGCTACCTGCCGGTGCAGTTCCTCACCTTGTACAAGTCCAACCTGAACACGGTGGGTGGTGGCCAGCCGGTACTGACCGGCCCGGGCTTCGTCACCAAGGAGAACGCCTCGAAGGTCGCCGACCTGGCGAAGAAGGGCACCCGCTAGAAGAGTCGCTGGCGGGCCGCCGCGTCAGCGGCGGCCCGCCCGGCAAGGAGGAGACATGGCGGCTACCGCCGCGACACCGACCGACGAACGGGTAGCCGAGGTCGGGATCCTGCGCCGGCTTCTGGTCAAGCCCGAACTCGGCGCGCTCATCGGCGCGATAGCGGTGTACCTGTTCTTCGCGCTGCAGTCGGACGTGTTCCGGGCGGTCAGCGGCATGGCGAACTGGCTGGATCCGGCCAGCACGCTCGGCATCATGGCGGTCGCGGTCGCGCTGCTGATGATCGGCGGCGAGTTCGACCTGTCGGCCGGGGTGATGACCGGTACCACTGGGCTCGTGGTCGGACTGGCCACCGCCAAGTACGAGTGGAACATCTGGGCGGCCATCGGGCTCTCGCTCGTGGTCGCGCTGGTGATCGGCTTTCTCAACGGGTACCTGGTGGTGCGTACCGGGCTGCCCAGCTTCATCGTGACGCTCGGCAGCTTCCTGATGCTGCAGGGGCTGAACCTGGGCGTCACCAAGGCGCTCACCGGCACCGTGCTGGTCAGCGGGGTGGCGAACGCCGGCGGGTACGAGACGGCCAGGAAGGTGTTCGCGAACTCGGTCACGATCGGTGGCAGCGGCTTCCGGGTGTCGATCCTGTGGTGGCTCGTGCTCACCGTGCTGGCGACCTGGATGTTGCTGCGTACCCGGTTCGGCAACTGGGTGTTCGCGGTCGGCGGGGACGCGGGCGCGGCCCGCAACGTCGGGGTGCCGGCGCGCCGTACCAAAATCACGCTCTTCATGGTGACCTCGACGGCGGGTTGGCTGGTCGGGACGATGACCGTGGTCCGGTTGACGTCCATCCAGGCCAACACCGGCATCGGCGAGGAACTGATCTACATCGTCGCGGCGGTGATCGGCGGCTGCCTGCTGACCGGCGGGTTCGGCTCGGCGGTCGGCGCGTCGCTGGGTGCGCTGATCTTCGGCATGACCTCGCAGGGCATCGTCTACCTGCACTGGGACGCCGACTGGTTCATGTTCTTCCTCGGCGCGATGCTGCTGCTGGCCGTGCTGACCAACAGGTTCGTCCGCCGGTACGCCGAGCAGAGCCGGAGGTGACCGGATGACCGGGAATGAGGCGCCGTTGCTCGAGATCCGCGACATCGCCAAGTACTTCGGCAGCGTGATCGCGCTCAAGGACATCTCCACCGCGGTCCGGGCAGGCGAGGTCACCTGCGTGCTCGGCGACAACGGCGCGGGCAAGTCGACCCTGATCAAGATCTTGTCCGGGGTACATCCACCAGACGCCGGAGAGCTGCTGCTCGACGGGAAGCCGGTGCGGTTCACCAGCCCACGCCAGGCGCTGGACGCCGGCATCGCCACGGTCTACCAGGACCTGGCGATGATCCCGCTGCTGGCGATCTGGCGGAACTTCTTCCTCGGCGCCGAGCCGACCCGCGGGTGGGGCCCGCTGCGCCGGTTCGACGCGGCCAAGGCCAAGCGCATCACCCGGCAGGAACTCGCCGGCATGGGTATCGACATCCGCGACCCGGACCAGCCGGTGGGCACGTTGTCCGGCGGTGAACGGCAGTCGGTGGCGATCGCCCGCGCCGTGTACCTCGGTGCCCGGCTGCTGATTCTGGACGAGCCCACCTCGGCGCTCGGCGTGAAGCAGGCCGGGGTGGTGCTGCGGTACATCGCGCAGGCCCGGGACCGCGGGTTGGGCGTCGTGTTCATCACCCACAACCCGCACCACGCGTACCCGGTGGGGGACCGGTTCCTGGTGCTCAACCGGGGTCGCAGCCTCGGTGACTTCGCCAAGGACGAGATCCGGCACGACGATCTCGTCCGGCTGATGGCCGGCGGCGCCGAGCTGGAGGAGCTGGCGCACGAGCTGGAACGCAGCGGCGGCGCGGCGGCCGAAGCCGGTCGGGAACTCACCGACGAGCTGCGCAGCGGCGGCGACTGACCGCCTGGCCGGCCACCGGTTCCGGCCGAGCGCGCGCCGGCAGGGTGCTCGCTGGACCTGCCGTCAGTCGGGCCCACCGTCAGCCGGGCCGGCGGTCAGCCTGACTGTGGGAAGCTGGCCGGGTAGCGGGCCCGGGCCTCGTTGGCGACCGGGCACTCGCCGCGCTCGCGCCCGCACGCGCGTAGGTCACAGAGCCGGCACATCCAGCGCACCGCGCCCGGCTCGCGCATCAGGCCGACCAGCAGCTTGCCGAGCAGCAGGTCGAGCGCCTGCCGCTCGTCCGCGGACAGAATGGCGAGAGCGCCGGTGAGTACCTCCGCCCGCGCCGCTGACACCTGTTCCGCGGCCCGCCGGCCGGAATCGGTGAGCGAGACCGCACTGGACCGCCCGTCGATCCCCGGCCCGCGGCTGACGTACCCGGTCTCCTCCAGCCGGTCCAGCAATCGGACCGTGCCGGAGGAGGTGAGGCCGAGCACCCGGCGGAGGAGGTCGACCGACGGGCGGTCGAGGAAGTTGAGCAGCGCGGACAGTGCCGCCGCGGTGGAGCCGGACCCGCCGGCCGCGGCCGCCGCGTCCGCGGTGCGGTCCGCGATGACCAGGGACAGCGCGCCGAGCAGGTTGCCGGCGTGGTCCAACCCGGCCGGGCGGTCGGGCTCGGCCGGGCGGTCGGGTGAGGTGTCAGTCGAGGTCATAGTCGAAGGTGTACGTGCCGCCAGGTCCGCCCGGCGCGATCGACTCGCCGCTGCCGCGCAGGCCGGCGAGATCGTCGGTGCCGGAACCAGGCACCACCGACCAGGTCGTACGGGCTTCGCCGGCTTCGAACGCACCGTCGGCGCGGAGCACGAAGCTGCCGGAGCGATCGTCGAGGGTGCCCTGCATGCGCTGGTAGCCGGTGTAGTTGGCGGTGCCGTCCGGGCTGTAGCACATCAGCAGTTGTGAGGTGCCGGCCGCGGCCAGGTCGCCGGTGAAGTCCTGGGCGATTTCCGCGCGGGTCAGTTTCGCCCCGTCCGGCAACTCCTCGTAGGTCTGCTCATCCCAGCCGCTGAGCTGGAACGTTCCGGTCGCATGGGTGGACATGGTGCGCCTCCTTCAACAGTCGAGCGTGTTCAGCTGTCTGGCTGTCGATCGCTTGTCCTAGTCAACATATGTATGACTCACACATCAGTCAACTCGATCGTCGATCGCCGGGCGCCCGTTCCGCCTCGCCGGACAGGCGGTTTCGGCCGGTATCAGCCGAGGTCAGCGGTGTCTCACCGAAATTTGTCGGCTGGACCAGACATGGTCCGCCCCGTTCCGGGCATCACTGGGAGTGGCAGACGGATGTCGGCTGGCAAGCAGCAGGAGGTGTGCCGTGACGGAGAACGACAAGTTCCGCAATAAGGCGGACGAGGTTGCCGGCCGGGCGAAGGAAGAGTTCGGCGACGCGACCGACAACGAGAGCTTGCAGGCGGAGGGTAAGACCCAGCGCACCAAGGGCAGCCTCAAGCAGGCGGGCGAGAAGATCAAGGACGCCTTCAAGAAGTAGACCGTACTGGGGTGGAGAACCGGCGCGCGCCCGAGAATGTCGGGCGCGCGCCGCTTGATGTCTGGCGCTGCCCCAGCGCCTTTGTGTCCTGCCGGGTGTCCTGCCGCCGCGGTGTCCTGTCTTAGCGGTGTCCTGTCTTAGCGCCGGCGGTTCGGCGGAACCTGCGCGGTCGAGCCGTGCAGTGTCCACAGTGGCTGACCGACCGCCACGATCCGGCCGCTCGAGTTGACCACCTGCAGTCGTACGAAGTTCGGATCCGCGTTACCGAGCGAGATCAGGCCGCCGGTGGACGCGAGCTGGCTGGCGTTCAAGCTCTTGACCACGCTGGTGTTGGCGCGCGGGTCTCTGGTACCGGCGTTGTCCACCACACCTCGTACCACCTGTACCGCACCGCCGGAGGGCAGCCCGGTGAGCCCGATCCGGTACTGCCGGCTCGACGCGGTCGAGGTCGACGCCGAGCCCATCGGGATGCTCGACCCCTCGTCGACCACCTCGAGATCCAGCGTCCCGCCGAAGGAACCCAACTCCCCGACGAACGCGCGACCGGCACTGAGCGCGGCCAGGATGGCCGGCTCGGTCGCGCCGGTACTCCAGGCCGAGGTGTACCAGCGGTTCTGATAGTGCGCCCAGTCCACTCCGAGATGGTCGTCGGAGGAACCGTTCCCGGTGATGTAGACGCCGTTGCGCCACAGCGCGTCGAGTACCTGGATGTGGTGGTCGAGGTTCACCCCGTCGCGCAACCGGAAGCCCATCTCCAACAGGTCGGCACCGTTCGCGTCGTTGCCGAGCAGATTGGTGATCAGCGCGCGGGTTTCACGGTCCTGCGTCGACCGCGGCAGCTCCGGCTTGGTCTGCGAATGACCGAACGGATGGTTGTACGAGGCGATCCCGCCGGCCGCGTGTACGGCGTCGACGATGTGCCGACCGATACCGGGAATCGACGGGTACAACACGCCGGTGTTGCCGTACTGGTCGTAGTGGAACGCGGTGGGGAACGAGCCGAAACCGTTGATGTGCATGTCGTCGACCAGTGAGTATTCGTTGCCGACCCGGGCTAGCCCGTGATAGCCGACCTTGGTTGCCAGCCGGGTCAGCATGTCGCGCTGTACGCCGATGGGTTCCCAGCCCGGCTCCTGGTCGAAGCGCAGATAGCTGAAGAATGCTTCGGCCGCGGCGCCCCGTGAACTCGTCACCCGGAACTCGACCTGGTTGAGCGCGTTGTCCCGTCCGTCCTCGCTGGGCCACGCCTGATTGAGATCGGATACCAGGTCGAACGCAAAGGTCCGCCACGATCCCACCGGCATCGGCAGGTCCACCACGGCCACCGGTCCGGTCCCGTCAGACGTCACCGAGATGGTCTTGTGCGTGACGTCCGGCCGCAGCCGGTACCGCAGCTGGCATTGCCCCGCCCCGCGGCCTCCGCTCCCCGGGTGGTGCGACAGCAGGAAGTACACCTCGGCGTACGCGTTCGGGTTTCCCTTGGTCAGCATCGCGTCCAGCCGCATCAGGCGTCCGGCGATGTTCCCGTGGTGGTTCGCCCGGGACCGGCTGAAACCGTCGTCGATCCTGAATCGTTTGGTACGCGCCGTGCTGCCGGAGTTCGTCGCGGCCAGCCGCAACGAGCCCTTCCGGCCGCCGGCCGGGTAGTTCGGTGTCACCGGGCTGCTGACCAGCCCACCCGCGGACGAGGCGAACGAGCCGGCCGGAAGATTGGGCAGCGATGCGACTCCCCAGGTGCCACCGGTCTCCGGCTCGTTGGGGGTGAAGTGGTACTCCCGCCGGAAGTTGGTATAGAGCGCGCGCCAGTCGTGTTCGGTGAAGAAGATCGCGTCGAAACCGTTGGCCATGGCCTGCTGCAGGTGACCATGCATGCTGCCGGTCATTTCCGAGAAGGAACTGTGGATGTGCATGGCCAGTCGTCGGGCGGATTCTCCGGCTGCCGTGACGGAATTTCGGCTCGCGGCCGCGGCGCCGCGCCGAACATCGTCGACCGACCACGGAATTGCCGCCGCTACTGCGAGCGCGGCGCCAAGCTTGAGAAAACCCCGCCGCTGGGTGCCGTGCGTGCCGGTATGGTCGTCGTCCCCCATGTCGCCCCTTCCTCGAAATCCTCGAGAAGACTCGATTCGCGAGAAGCTGTGTCGCGCCAGGGGGTTCACCGAGACTATCGTCGCGAATTCCGCGATTGGGCCGGTCCGGACATATCTGCCAGTAATCCACCCATGTGCCGGCCGGGACCGGCGCGCGACGCGCCCGCCGCACGCCGGGCACCGGTCCGGCCGGGGCGGCGCGTACAGCCGGTTGGCCTAACCTGGCAGAGCTTCCAGTCCGACCCGACAAACCCGAAGCCACGGACCCGACCCCCAGGCCCGCAGCCCCACAGACGCGCAGCCCCACAGACGCGCAGCCCCACAGACGCGCAGCCCCACAGACGCGCAGCCCCACAGACGCGCAGCCCCACAGACCCGACGACCCGTAGAGGTGCCGTGCACTCGTCCACGTTCACCGCGCTGCTGCACCGCGTGGTCTCCACCCAGCCCGACCCGCCGTACGTGCTGGTCATCTGTACCGGCGTGCTGGCGCTCGCGGGCATCCTGCCGATGGGCGTGTGGCGGATCACCCGGCACGTCGTGACCCTCGTACACGAGGCCGGTCACTCCATCGTGGCGATCCTCGCCGGGCGCCGGCTGTCCGGCATCCGGCTGCACTCCGACACCTCGGGACTCAGCGTCTCGGTGGGCCGGCCGAACGGGTTCGGCATGGTGATGACCAGCCTCGCCGGCTACATCGCACCCTCACTGGTCGGGCTGCTCGGCGCCGCGATGCTGGCACTCGGGTACGTCACCGCGCTGTTGTGGGGTTTCATCGGCGTGCTGGCCGTGATGCTGGTGATGATCCGCAACGCGTTCGGGGTGGTCTCGGTGGTGGTCACCGGCGCTCTCATGTTCGCGGTGTCCTGGTTCACCACCGCGGAGATCCAGTCCCTGTTCGCCTACCTGTTCGTGTGGTTCCTGCTGCTCGGCGGGGTGCGCCCGATCTTCGAGTTGGCCCGCAAGCGCCGGTGGGGCCGGTTGCCCGACTCGGACGCGGACCAGCTGGCCCGGCTCACCCGGGTACCGGCGGTCGCCTGGGTCGTGGTGTTCACGCTGGTCGCGGTCGTGGCCGTGCTCGTCGGCGCGCACTTCCTGCTCGGTGCCCGGCTGCTCGACAGCGACCTGCTCGCCGCTGGGTCATAGCTGCTGGAGGAACTCCACCAGCGCCGCGTTGACCTCGGTCGGACGCTCCTGCTGGGTCCAGTGGCCGCAGCCGGGCAGCATCACGGTGCGGCGCAGGCCCGGCGCGAACGTGGACAGGTTCTCGATGAACTCCCGGCTGCCCGGGAACTTGACCACGAGATCCTGGGTGCCAGCCAGGTACATCGCCGGTGGGGTCACCGGGGCGTCGCCCCAGGCCGCCGTCAGTTCCCAGTTGCGGTCGATGTTCCGGTACCAGTTGAGCCCGCCGGTAAAGCCGTTGCTGACGAACTCGCCGGCGAAGATCTCGATGTCCTCGGCGGTGAGCCAGCCGGGCAGCTCGTCCGGTTCCGCGCAGGTGTCGAGGAATCCGCCGCCCTCCGGTACCACCGGCGCCATCGGCGGGCCCTCGCCGGAGCCGGCGTAGAGCAGCCGGCGGAACGTGGTGCGCGGATCCGCGGCCAGCTCCGCGTCGGCGACGCCCGGCTGCTGGAAGTACACCTGATAGAAGCCCTCGCCGATCCGGCGCCGGATGGCCGCCAGCGGCGCGGAGCTGCCGCGCGGGCGGTGCGGGACGCTCATCCCCACCACCGCGCGCACCCGGTCCGGCCGGAACTGCGCGGTCGTCCAGGCGACCGGTGCGCCCCAGTCGTGCCCGACCACGACCGCCTGCTGCGCGCCGAGCGCGTCGATCACCGCGATCACGTCCCCGACCAGATGCAGCATCGTGTACTGGTCGATGTCGGCGGGCGCGTCGCTGCGGGCATACCCCCGCTGGTCGAGCGCGACCGCGTGGTAGCCGGCCGCGGCGAGCGCGGGCAGCTGGTGGCGCCAGGAATACCAGCACTCCGGGAACCCGTGCAGAAACAGCACCAGCGGGCCACTGCCCTGCTCGGCCACATGGAACCTCAGGCCGTTGGCCTCCACGGTCCGGTGCTGGATCTCCCCGACCTGGGGTACGCCCGCGAGCTCAGTCATGACCGTCACAGTAGGCGTCGGCTGTGACATCGCCCGGCAGGAGGGCGGGGCCGGGCAGACTGTTCTCATGACACGCGCCGACGACGCTGCCGCGACCCCTACGGTCGACCCCGCCGACGATCCCTACGGCTGGTTGGAGGAGATCTCCGGTGACCGGCCGATGGCCTGGGTCGCCGAGCGGAACGCGACGACCGTCGCGGCGCTCGGCTCGAGCCCGGAGTTCGACCGGACCCGGACCGAACTGCTCGAGGTGCTCGACTCCGACACCCGGATTCCGTACGTGGTCCGCCGGGGCGAGTACCTCTACAACTTCTGGCGGGACGAGGCGCACCCGCGCGGGCTGTGGCGGCGTACCACGCTGGCCGGGTACCGCGGCGACGAGCCGGACTGGCAGGTGCTGCTGGACCTCGACGCGCTCGGTGAGGCGGAAGGGGAGAGCTGGGTCTGGGGTGGCGCCAAGGTGCGCCGGCCGGACCTGACCCGGGCCCTGGTCATGCTGTCCCGCGGTGGCTCGGATGCGCAGGTCACGCGCGAGTTCGACCTGACCACCGGCGAGTTCGTACCGGACGGATTCACCCTGCCGGAGGCCAAGAGCGACGTGTCCTGGATCGATCCGGACACCCTCTTCGTGGCGACCGACTTCGGCCCCGGCTCGATGACCACGTCCGGCTACCCGCGACTGGCCAAGCAGTGGCGGCGGGGAACCCCGCTGGAGTCGGCCACGCTGGTCTACGAGGGCGCCGCGGACGACATGTTCATCGACGCGTACCACGACCCGACCGAGGGGTACGAGCGCGACTTCGTGTCCCGTCGGATCGACTTCTGGACCGAGGAGCTGTACCACCGGACGCCGGACGGCGAGCTGGTCCTGGTCGACATCCCGCCCGACGCACAGGCCGACGTACACCGGGAATGGTTGCTGGTCGAAACGCGCTCGCCGTGGACGGTCGACGGCACCACGTACCCGGCCGGCGCGCTGCTGGCCGCCCGGTTCGACGCGTACCAGGCCGGCGACCGGACCATGACGGTGCTGTTCGAGCCGACCGAGCGGGTGTTCCTGACCGCGCACAGCTGGACCCGCAACCACCTGATCCTGAACCTGCTCGACGACGTGTCGAGCCGGCTGGAGGTGCTCACGCCCACCGGGTCCGGTGAGTGGCACCGCGAGCAGCTCGCAGGTGCGCCGGAGCACTGCACGGTGGACATCCTGGACACCGAGCCGGACCTCGACGACGAGTACTGGCTGGGCGTGGCCGGCTTCCTCAACCCGCCGGCGCTGCTGCGCGGCGTCGCCGGCTCGACCGGCTCGACTGGCTCGACCAGCACCGCGGGCTCGACTGGCTCAGTGGGCTCCGCCGGTGCGGGGCCGGTTGCCGCCCCGGCCGAGACGATCAAGGAGCAGCCGGCGTTCTTCGACCATGCCGGACTCGTGGTCGAACAGCACTTCGCCACCTCAGCCGACGGCACCCGGGTGCCGTACTTCCAGGTGGGCCCGGCAGACCCGGCTCCGGCCGGTGGCCGGCCGACGCTGCTGACCGGGTACGGCGGCTACGAGATCCCGATGCTGCCCGCGTACAGCGGCATGTTCGGTCGCGCCTGGCTGTCCCGCGGCGGCGTGTACGTACTGGCGAACATCCGCGGCGGCGGCGAGTACGGCCCGCGCTGGCACCAGGCGGCGCTGCGGGAGAACCGCAAGCTCGCATTCCAGGACTTCGCGGCGGTGGCGCAGGACCTGATCGATCGTGGCGTGACCAGTTCGGCACGGCTCGGCATCGAGGGCGGCAGCAACGGCGGATTGCTGATGGGCAACATGCTCACCGGCTGGCCGGAGCTGTTCGGCGCGGTGCTGATCCACGTACCGCTCAGCGACATGCGGCGGTACCACCGGCTCCTCGCCGGCGCGTCCTGGGTGGCGGAGTACGGCGATCCGGACGACCCGGCCGACTGGGCGTTCCTGCGCACCTACTCGCCGTACCACAACGTGTCGAAGGACCGGCCGTACCCGCCGGTGCTGATCACCACGTCAACCAAGGACGACCGGGTACACCCGGCTCATGCCCGCAAGCTTGCCGCCCGCCTGGAGGAACTGGGCCAGCCGGTCTCGTACTACGAGAACGTCGAGGGCGGGCACGCGGGCGCGGCCGACAACGAGCAGACGGCGTTCATGCGCGCGCTCGGCTTCAGGTTCCTGTGGGAGCACCTGGGGTCGTGATCGGGCTGCCGGCCGGAGCTGCTGTGCCGCGGGCCGGCGCCGCCGTGCCTCCGGCCGGAGCCACTGTGCTGCTGGCCGGAGCTGCCGTGCCTCCCGCTGGCAGCCCTGTGCTGCCGGTCGGCGCCGCCGTCTGGGGTGGCGTGCGGCGCCGGCGCAGCCGGGTCAGCTCGGTGGTGATCACGCCGAGTACGGCGAGGTCGACCAGCACCGCACCGGCCGCCGCGAACTGGTTGACGTCGAAGTCGAACATCCGGGTGACCAGCAGGTTGACCAGCACCGCCCGGTGGAACCAGGCGAAGCCGGCGACCCGTTCCCGGATCACCCGGGCGGTGCCGACCAGGACGAACACCGCGAAGACCAGCGTGCTGCCGATCCCGAGCGCGAGGGCCACCGGGCCGGGTGGTCCGGCCAGTGCGGCGGACTCGTCGAAGACCAGCCGGTACAGCCGGGGGCCGAACCGGTCCAGCGCATAGGCCAGCTCGATCAGCAGCGCCGCGATCGTCACGGCCAGGATGAACCGGCTGGCCACCAGCCGGTGGGTGAGTCGCCGGCGGAGCCGGCCCAGCCGTGCGAACACGACCAGCCGGACCGGGTCGAAGAACTCGTGCGGGTCATCCGGTACCGCCCGGACCAGCGCGGTCACCTCGGCATGCCCGGTCGCGCCGCGGGCCCGCCGCAGTTGCGTCTCCACCTCGGTACGGCGCAGCGGCGTGAAGCCGCCGACCACCCCGGCCACGGCCTGGTCGACAGCTCCGGCCAGATGCTCGTTCGGGTGGTGCGGGCGCCGGCCGTGCAGCCACCGGATCACCAGCACCAACGCGACGAGGACGGCGTACATGATCGCCGCCGCCGGCCGGTAGAAGTAGTCGGAGTCGCTGGTGACGAACTTGCCGACCTCGTCGATGAACAAGCCGATGCCGACTCCGGCGACCACCGCCGCGGCCGGCCGGATGACCGGGCCGGCGAACGAGACGAGCATGACCACCGCGCCGATCATGAACAGGCCGCCCCACAGCACGTGCGCGATGTGCAGGCCACGGCCGCCGATCTGCGGGTACCCGAGGATCGCCAGGGCGCCGCGTACCAGCAGCACCGTGGCCACCGCGGAGACGACCATCGCGGTCAGGTGCGGGCTCGCGTTCGGATCGCGCGGCAGTCCCCACAGCAACCGTCGGGACGCTCGTCGCGTCCGTGCCGGTCGCGCCTCCGGTGGCGTCGTTCCGCTTGCCATGATTCGAACGTACCGCCGGGCCGGGTCCGCGCTGTCGGCTGGCTGGCGCCGGTGGCCGTGGTCGGGGCATCGACGGACGTGTCATTCTTCGCTGGAGGGTCTTCGGCTCCGCCGGGGATCCCTGGCTCCGCCGGAGGGTCTTCGGCTCCGCTGGAGGGTCTTCGGCTCCGCTGGGGGTCTTTGGCTCTGTTGGAGGTCTGGCTCCGCCCGGGCCTTCGGTGGCGGCCGCCGGCTCCGTTCGCGGCCGCCAGCTTCGGTGGCTGGTATTCGTGCGCGACGAAGGGGGACCGGCATGGGGAGGGCAACCCGTCCGGATTGGACCGGTTGGCGCACGCTGGCCGCGTTCGGCGGCTACCCGAGCGGCGAGCGCGCGGAGCGACTGCGCCGGTCACCCCAGTTCCGCGACGGCGTGTTCCACAACCCGGTACAGCCCGACCGGGTACCGCCCGATCCGGCGCCGGCCGACCCAGTGCCGGCCGACCCAGTGCCGGCCGACCCAGTGCCGGCCGACCCAGTGCCGGCCGACCCAGTGCCGGCCAACTCGGCCCCACTTGACTCGGTGCCGCTCGACTCCGCCCCACTTGACTCCGCCCCACTTGACTCCGCCCCACTTGACTCGCCCCCGCTCGACTCGGTGCCGGTCGACCCGGTGCCGGTTGCCGAGGACGGGGAGCCGGAAGAACGGCGTTCGGTGTGGCAGCTGCTGTTCGGTGGTGGCGACCGCAAACCCCCGGGCACCATCCCACTGGTGACCAGCACCGCCGGCCCGGCACCGACCGCGGACGGACTGTCGGTCACCTGGTACGGGCATGCCTCGGCGCTGATCGAGCTGGAGGGCGCGCGGGTCCTGTTCGACCCGGTGTGGGGCGAGCGGTGCTCGCCATTCGCGCTGGTGGGACCGCGACGACTGCACCCGCCACCGGTACCGCTGGACCAGCTCGGGCACCTCGACGCGATCGTCATCTCGCACGACCACTACGACCATCTCGACCTGCCGAGCGTGCGTACCTTGGTGCGCACCCAGACCGCACCGTTCGTGGTACCGCTGGGCGTCGGCGCCCACCTGGAGCGCTGGCGGGTACCGGCGGACCGGATCATCGAGTTGGACTGGACCGAGAGCGTGAAGGTGGCCGGCCTGGAGCTGATCGCCACCGCCGCGCATCACTTCTCCGGTCGTACCCTCGCCCGCAACTACACGCTGTGGGGCTCCTGGGTGGTGGCAGGCGCCAACCGGCGGTTGTTCTACACC
Organism: uncultured Actinomycetota bacterium; assembly: GCA_963742715.1. Taxonomy (GTDB): domain Bacteria; phylum Actinomycetota; class Actinomycetes; order Mycobacteriales; family Micromonosporaceae; genus CAVUMR01. The sequence continues at coordinate 297,725 of CAVUMR010000002.1, forward strand.
GGCGACTCCGGCTACTTCGACGGGTACGCCGGCATCGGCGCGGAGTACGGCCCGTTCGACGCCAATCTCGTGCAGATCGGTGCGTACGACCGGAACTGGCCGGACATCCACATGACCCCGGAAGAGGCCGTGACCGCCCATCTCGATCTCGGCAGCGGACTGCTGATACCGGTGCACTGGGGCACCTTCGTACTGGCCTTCCACCCCTGGGGCGAGCCGGTGGACCGGTTGTGGCGGGAGGCCAAGGCGCGCGAGGTGGCGCTGGCGGTACCCCGTCCCGGCGAGCGCATCAACGTGGACGAACCGCCACCGGTCGACGGCTGGTGGCAGACCCTCGCCTGACTGGGCTCAGGGCGCCTCGCTGGCCGCTGCGCCGTTAGGCGTGCCGGCCCGCTGCACTGGCCCGCGGCGCAGGTACGCGTGTCGGCCGGGTTCTGGCCATCGGCGGCATACCGGCGTCGAATGCGGGAAAGTGGCTGGCGAAGCACCAGCCGATCGAGGAGGCCCGCGTGTCCGATCACGTCTATCGCGTTATCGAGGTCGTCGGTTCGTCAGAGAGCAGCGTGGACGCCGCGGTGCGCAACGCTGTCACCCGGGCGAGCCAGACCACCAGGAACCTCGACTGGTTCGAGGTGACCGAGATTCGCGGACACATCGACAGCGGTCAGATCGCGCACTTCCAGGTCGGCGTGAAGATCGGCTTCCGGCTGGAAGACGCCTGAGAGGTAGCCGCTGACCTGATCGCCCGCACCGCTGTCCGGCGGTCGCTGGACCAACCAGCGTCCAGCGCCGCCGGACTATTGCGTCAGGCCCGCGGACAGATGTGCCAACCATGCCGCCACCCTCCGGCGTTACTCGCGGCCACTGTGTGCTGGTCGGCGCACACCCACAAGCTCGACGAGGGTCGGTCTGGCCATCGCCGTGCATCTGGTGCCAGGGCTTCACCACCGGCGTGAGCAAAACCGGAACCCGGATTCGTGGAGATCAACTCGGTGGATCGGGCGGTGGGCGTGGGTCGGCCCCTCCGGGAGTCTCCGGCTTCACGGTGTAGTGGTGTCCGTGGGGGCTGGTCCAGTGGAATACGCCGGGTTGGCCCTGGACCAGTGTCCAGCCGCCTTCGTGTTTGGTGCGGTGGTGGGTTCGGCATAGGGCGCCGAGGTTGGCCGGGTGGGTGGGGCCGTCCTCGGTGTAGGGGATGGTGTGGTCGAGGTCGGTGCGGGTGGCGCGTCGGCGGCAGCCGGGGAAGCGGCAGGTGCGGTCGCGGGTGCGGACGAAGGTGTCCATGCGGGTGGTGGGGCGGCGGGTGGTGCCGGCTCCGACGAGGTGTCCGTGGGCGTCGGTGACGCGGTAGCGCCAGGTGACGTTGTGGTGCTGGTCGGCGAGGTCGCGGGTGATGTCGGCGGCGATGGGTCCCCATCCGGCCAGCTCACCGGGTTCGTCGGCTAGCCCCATCAGGGTGGTCAGCGGAACGGTCAACTCGATGACGCCTTTGCGTGGTCCGGGCGTCGGCCCGGTCAGGGTGCCGTCGAGGAGGTCGAGCACGGTGTCGGCGCGTAGCTGGTCGATGGTGCGCAGGTCGCCGTTACGGCGGGCGGCGTCGGCGATCGCGTCGATGCGTTCCATCGCGGCGGTGGCGCGTGGCGCGGGAAGCCCGAGGACGTTGATGGACACGGTGCCGTCGAAGTCCAGGCCGGCCAGCACCCGCCGCCGGGTGACTGCTTCGGCTTCGCGGACCCGCGCGGCGTCGGGGTCCACGGTCAACACGAGGCGTTGCAGTTTTGCCCGCAACTGTCCGGTGGTCAGCTGTGGTGCGTCGGGGAGGATCTGGTCGCACACGGCGCGGGCCGCGCCCTGGGGTAGGGGGTTGGTTTCGCGGTCGAACACCCGCGCTTTGGCCAGGTCGATCGCGCCGGCCGTGAGGGCGGCGTGCACGGCGGGGATGCGACAGGTCAGCGACCAGGCCAGGCCGAGTTGGGTTTCGGCGGCTTGCCGGGTCCAGGTCAACGCCGCCGCTATCTCACAGGCGATGAACTCATCGGCTTCCCGCGGAGACGCGCCGGACAGGTCCGGTGCCGGTGGGCAGTCGGCGACCGCGACCAGGTCGGCCATAAGCCGGGCCTGCTCATGCGCGACCTGCCGGGCCTGCGCGCGGAGCACCAGCACCCGGTCGTAGCCGTTGAGGGTCGACCGGTCGATGCCCGCCAACGCGGCACCCAGCGTCGGGCCAGGCGGCAGGCCCGCCAACGCCGCCACCGGGCAGGCGGCCGCCGACTGAACAGCCACCGACACAGCGGCAGTCACCGGGGTAGAGGCGCTGACCGAGGTGGGGGTAGCTGGGTGCGTGGCCAGGGAGGGAACCGCGACCGGCACAGCAACAGCCGCGGAGGCAGGGGCAGGTGCGGCGGCTGGGCGCGACGGATCGGCAGCCGTTTCGGCTGGCGTCGTCCCCCGCTCGAACATGGACCGAACCTATGCCTGGGGTACGACACTTTCGCCCGCTCCAGACCAGCTATCCACAAAGGACCTGCCAAGAAAAAGACCGGGTCGAGCCCGCCGATTCTTGGCAGATCTAGCGAACGACTGGCTGGTGGGGAGTTCAACCGGGAGGGCGGCCGAACAGCGGGAAGAGCCCGCTGACGGCGACCACCAAGCGGGCTGGCACCGGGCGGGCTGGCGTCGGGTGGGCTGGCGTCGGGTGGGCTGGCGTCGGGTGGGCTGGCGTCGGGTGGGCTGGCGTCGGGTGGGCTGGCGCTAAGCGCGGAAACGCGGAGAGGGCTGGATGGCGCGCCAAACTCCTAAGTGGACGGGCCCGTCGGCGGACACGGTGGGCGCCGCAGAGCGACCCGCCACCGCAAAGCGACCCGCCACCGCAGAGCGACCCGCCACCGCAGAGCGACCCGCCGCCGCAAAGCAACCCGCCGTCAATGCAAACCCGCCGCGGTATGCAACCCGCCGCCGCGCGAAGCGGCCAGCGCTATGCCGCGCCGACCGCCGACTCGACTGCCATGTGCAGCCGGATCGTCGTACCGGCGGCGTCGCTGTGGATCTGTACCAGATCGCAGAGGTAGTACGCGAGCAGCAGACCGCGACCGTGATCGCTGTCCGGGCCGGGTGGCGTACGGCCGCCGAGCAGGTCCGTGATCTGGCCCCGGTCGGAGATCTCGCACACGAGGTTGCCCCCCTGTGACCAGCACCGGAGCTGGCCCGGTACCTGGCCGTGGGTGATCGCGTTGGTGGCGATCTCGTTTGCGGCGATGAGCAGGTCGGCGATCCGCTCGTGGCCCAGGCCGGCGGCGGTGGCGCAGTCCGTCACGAAGCCGCGCACGCTGGACAGCCGGTGGTCGAAGATCAGGCTGGCCACGGCCGAAGTCGGTTCCGCGAGCGGCCGGTTGAAGTCGGCGACCACGGGTGCCGCTCCGGCGTACGCGGAGCTGGTCCGGACACCGTTGCGGTCCACCATGATCGGGTGGGTACGTTCCGCGTCGGCGAGCACGGACGGTTCGAGCCGGCGCGCGTCGTACGGGCACAGGATCGTGGCGTCCCGGCCGGTGAACGCGTGGTTGATCAGGGCTTCGTGCTGGACGCAGACCGGGTACTCGTCCGCGGTACGACCGGCCCAGATCGGCTCACCGATGATGCGCACGGGTCGCCCGGCGTGCTCGTTGATGAAGGCGTTCAGCACCCACGGGATGATCCGGAACGGGTTCCGGCCGGCCTTGGTCATGTCGGCGAAGCGCACCTTCTCCGCGCTCGCGCCCAACTCGTCGCGGATCAGCGCCAGGTTGCCGGCTGGTACCGCCACCAGCGCCGGCTCGTCGGCATCGACCGCGGCCTGTACGAACGGCACGGTGCCGGCGAGGTAGTCAGCCGTGTCCTGGTAGACGAGGCCCTCGTGCCGGAACGGGTCGACGGCAGCGGTAGGCGAGTGGACCGTGGTCATGACGCTTCCGCCTCTACCGTCGGCACGCTGCCCCAGAGTAGGGCGATCATGCGTCGCACCGGATCCGGCGGTTTGTCCAGGATCAACCGGCGCGGGCGCAGTTCGGTGGCCTTGGTCATCAGCACGGTCGCGCCGCCCACGTCGAGGAAGTCGAGGCCGGCGAGATCGACATACACTTCCTCGCCGTGTGGCGGAAGCGAGTCCAACGCCGCCTGTAACACGGTCCGGTTGGACAGGTCGACCGTTCCTACGAGCCGCAGCCCCGGCCGATCCGCCAAGGGCATGATCTCCAACACGCGACCCCGCTCCTGACCGCCACTACCGGCGACCCGGTCGGGCTACGCCAGCCATGACGCCTGGACACTACGCCTGTATCCAGCCGGTTTTCCAGATGCGTCCGGACTATCGCGGCGGGGCCGCGGGCAGCAGCCCGTCGTGGAGTTCTTTGGTGAGCTGGTGGATGGCCCGGGTCAACTCGGTGTTGGTCTTGAGTTCCTGTTCCTGCTCGACGAAATCGTGGTCGGCCTTCGCCTGTTGGAAGGCGGCCTGACGATTCTGGCCGATCATCACAAACGTCGACAGGAAGATCGCTTCGAGCGACACGACCAAGGTCAGTTTGGGCCACGGATCGGACTCGACGAACACCATCCAGATGACGAATCCGATCGCGTGGATATAGACGAATGTCATGGAACCGGCAAAGGCTGTGATCGCGTCGGCCACCCGCAACTGCAGATCGGCGGTGCGGCTCTGCCGGTGCGCGACTACGACCGGGTGATGCGGTGCGGTGGGCGCGGGCTCGGTCACGTCAACAGACCCCTTCCTCATCGGGTACCGGCCTCCCCGTGTACCGGAGAACGGGGCACCAGCGGTGGTTCATGTGCACTCGGCACATGGTCCGGACGGTACGTCCTGGTTAGCGTCTGGCCATGCGGACACTCCGGATTCCAGTACTGGCCGGCCGCGTGGCCGCCGCGGTTCTCGGTATCGCGCTGGTCGCGACGGGCGCGCCGGCGGCGCACGCGGCGTTGCCCGGCTACCTGACGTTGGAGGCGACGTACCACTCGGTCGCCAACGGCTGGGCGTCGGTGGAGCGGTACCTCGACACGACCAGCGGCTTCACCCAGGAGCAGTACGCCCCGGACGGCCGCGGCGACCAGGACGGCCAGCGTCGGACGTTCTTCGCCGGTGCCGCGCACCCCTTCTCCGGCCGGTTTCTGCTGTACTCCGCGCCGGGTTGGGACACCGGCAGCCACCCGACTCCGGTACTGCTCGTACACGGTGCCAATGACAATCCGGACCGGGCCTGGGCCAATCCGAACGAGTCCGGCGGGTACGGCTGCGGCTCGTCGACCTGCCCGACCACCGGGCTGATGCAGTACCTGTCGACCCGCGGGTACCGGGTGTTCGCGATCGGCTTCGCGCACAAGCAGGGCGACAACTTCATGCAGGCGCAGCAGGTGGGCGACGCGATCGCGATCATCAAAGCCAGGCTCGGCGTACCCACGGTCGACGTGATCGGCTGGAGCAAGGGGGAGCTGTCGGCCCGGATGTACGCCTCGTCGGTGAAGCCGTCCTGGGGCCGGCCGTACGCCGGGGATGTCCGCAAGCTGCTGCTGCTCGGCGGCCCGAACGGCGGGTACGACTATCCGTACGCGCACGGTTGGGCGCACGACTTCTCGATCTGGCCGGAGTGCGGCGGCGCGGTCAACGCGCCCAGTCCGCACACCCGGATGACCTGTTTCGGCCAGTACACCTACCACCCGGAGTTCTCCTTCGCGCCGACCGGCGGGTACGACTGCTATCCCGGACAGCGGCAGATGTTGGCCCGGTGGGACGGCGTGTACGGCGTCGACGGCAGCCAGCAGGACTGGTACACGACGTACTACGGCGGTCAGGGCTTCTACACCGACGGCACCGGAATCCAGGCGGCGATCAACGCCGGCTCGCTGATCTCGCAGATCCAGGGTGCCGGGGTGCCAGCCTCGGTGAGTACGTACCTGCTGGCCGGCGGCTCGCCGACGATCGTCGGGATCTTCAACGAGAACCGCGGGCCGAGCGACGGCGTGGTGTTCGTCGACAGCGCACTGGACGCCGCCGGGATCGGCTCGGTCGGTGGTACCGCCCTGATCGGCGCCGCCAACCACCTGCAACTGGGCTGGTACGGCCCGGTCGAGTCGCAGGTGGTGAGCTGGCTCGGCTGAGCGGCGCGGCGACCGGCGCGGTGGCCGACGTGACGGTGACGGTGACGGCGACGGCGACCGGCGCGCAGCCGACGCTCAGCGGCGGCAACCGGCGCGGGCCGGGGTGGCCCGGCACAATGGGAGGCCGGAGTCGGCGGAGAGGGGACCGGTCGTGCCGGACCAGCCATGGAGTGAGCTGACCGTGACGTTGCGCCAGCCCGATCATGAGCCGATCACCCGGACGCTGACCTGCGATCCGCCCGGTGGTGACCACCCCCGACCGGAACAGGCATGTGCCGCGCTCGCCGCGGTCGACGATCCGTTCGCGCCGACCCCGCCGGGAGCCATGTCCACGATGATCTACGGCGGGCCGCGTACCGCGACGGTGGACGGGCACTGGCGGGGCCAGCCGGTGCACGCGACGTTCGACCGGACCAACGGCGCGGAGATCTTCCGGTGGAACCGGGTCGCCGCGCTGCTCGACCTCGACGGCGGCGCCAGCACCTGACCGCCGGCACCGACGCCGGCCCCAAACGCCGGTCCCCGAACGCCGGCGCCTGAACGGCGGCATCTGGACGCCGCCCCGAACGCCGGTCCCCGAACGCCGGCACCTGGACGCTGGCCCGTGAACGCCGGCACCTGTGCCCGATAAGCGCGATTGCGGCTGGGCCTATTGCCGCCCGGCCCGATTGCGCGCCGCGCCGGTCGCCTTGCGGGCCGGGCGGTCGGCGACGGGCTAAAGTCACTGCGGGTAATGCCACCTTTTCGGACATTAATGTAGTTATCGGAATCGCTGAGCGCCGGTTACCAGCGCTTTAAGATGCTCTTAAGAAGTAGCACCAAGTAAGTAGACTTTTTCCCGTTTTCACCCTTGTGCGCTGCGCGTAAAGATGTGGATACTCGGCTCGACTGGTATTTCACTTCTCCAATAGCCCGTAACCCCCAGGGACGGAGAAGTGGGAATGTCCGGTCGTCTTTCGGACATGTCACCCCGGACGTGTCCTCAGCCCCCTTTGGAGGCTCCGTGAAACTCTCTACCACCCTCCGCCGCGGTGCTCTCGCGATCGTCGCCACCGGAATCGCCGCGGGCGGCCTGCTCGCCGCTCCGGTGCAGGCCGCACCCGCGCACACGTTGAGCGCCGCCGCCGCGACCACCCTCGCCGAGCAGCTCGGCGACCGGTCCGCCGGCACGTACCTGAGCGACAACGGCAAGATGGTTGTCACGGTGACCGACTCGACCAGCGCGGCCAAGGTGACCGCGGCCGGTGGGGTGGCCCGGATCGTGAAGCACAGCGGTGCGCAGCTCAAGGCGGCGCAGGCCACGCTGGACCGCACCTCCCGGATCCCCGGCACGTCGTGGGCCGTCAACCCGATCTCCAACCAGCTGGTCGTACAGGCTGACAGCACCGTCACCGGGGCGAAGCTGGCGCAGCTCAAGTCCGCGGTGGCGAAGTTCGGTGACGCCGCCCGGCTCGAGTCGGTGCCCGGCACGCTCAGCCGGTACATCACCGGTGGCGACGCGATCTACGGCGGGCAGTACCGTTGCTCGCTCGGCTTCAACGTCCGCAGCGGCAGCACCTACTCGTTCCTGACCGCCGGCCACTGCGGCAACATCGCCTCGTCGTGGTACTCCAACTCCGGGCACACCACGCTGCTGGGCACCACCGCCGGCAGCAGCTTCCCGGGTAACGACTACGCGATCGTCCGGTACAGCAGCAGCTACACCAACCACCCGGGTCAGGTCGGTTCGCAGGACATCACCAGCGCCGCCACCCCGAGCGTGAACCAGACCGTGACCCGCCGGGGCAGCACGACCGGCATCCACAGCGGCCGGGTAACCGCGCTGAACGCGACGGTCAACTACGCCGAGGGCTCGGTGTACGGCATGATCCGCACCACCGTCTGCGCCGAGGGCGGCGACAGTGGTGGCCCGCTGTACTCCGGTAGCACCGCCAACGGCCTGACCTCCGGCGGCAGCGGCAACTGCTCCTCCGGTGGCGTGACCTACTTCCAGCCGGTCACCGAGGCGCTGAGCGCGTACGGCGTGAGCGTCTACTAGGTCGTCCCCTCCACCAGAGCACAGAGCACCAGTGCACTAAGCACAGAGCACCAATCGGGCCGCCGGATGATGATCCGGCGGCCCGACCGCGTCCGGGTACCTGCTCCGCGCCGGGCCGGGATCCACTTCGGGGAAGACCTCAGGTACGGGCTGCTCGCGCCGATGGTGCCTATCGCTCCGGACCGCCAGGTCGGGCCGTGGCCGGGCCGTGAACGCGGCAGAACCTGAGGTGTCATGACCACGCTGGGTACGGCCGAACGACCAGAGCTCGACGGCATGCCGGACGCCGCTCTCCGGCGGCTCAGCCTGACCTCGCCCAGCCTCCTGTGCGCGACCGACCACGGCGTCCTGTTCGCCGCCAATCCTGCCTGGTCGCGGACGCTCGGATGGAGAACCTCCGAGCTGCTGGGCCGTCCGCTCGTCGACCTCGTCCATCCGGACGACACGGTGCGGGTCGTCGAGCTCGTCGGGGCGCAGCCGAGCGGTTCCGCCCTGGACCCCGCCTTCGAGGTACGGCTGCGGGCCTCCACCGGTTCGTACCGGCTCCTGTCGTGGAGCGGTGCGGCCGAGGGCTCGTGCTGGTACGGCGTCGGTACCGACGTGACGGACGAACGGGCCGCCACCGACCGGGCACTGATGCTGGCGGAAATCGTGGCCGGCTCGGATGACGCGATCTTCAGCCAGGGCCTCGACCGCCAGATCACGAGCTGGAACGCGGCGGCCGAGCGGTTGTACGGGTACACCGCCGCGGAGCTGCTGGGCAGGTCGGCCGGTCTGCTCGTACCGGAGACCCACCGAACCGAGGTGGAGCTGCTGGTCGCCAACGTGCTGCGCGGGGAGCCGGTTCAGCACTACGAGACCCAGCGGACCCGCAAGGGTGGCGCGCTGCTGCAGGTGTCGCTGTCCCTCTCGCCGGTCTTCGATCGCGGCGGACGCATCGTCGGGGCCTCGTCGGTCGCTCGGGACGTGACCGGCCGCAATGCGGCCATCGCCGCGGGGCACCGCAGTGAGCAGCAGTTCCGGCGCATCATCGAGGCGACCAACGAGGGTGTCTGGGAGATCGATCTTGAGGAACAGACCACCTTCGTCAATCCTCAGATGGCCGGTATGCTCGGCTACACGCCCGAGGAGATGCAGGGCCAGTCCCTCTGGAACTACATCAGTCCGGATCGCCATGTGGACGCGCGAGCCAGCCTGGAGCGACGGCGCAGCCATGGGCTGGCCGAACGGATCGAGTTCTGCTTCACGCGGCGGGATGGCAGTGACTGCTACGCGCTGCTGTCGACGTCGGCGCTGCTCGACCCGGACGGCGGCTACTGCGGGGCGATCGCGGTGGTGACCGACCTGACCCACGGCGGCGCCAACTCGGCGGTGGATGCCCGACGACTGCTGCTGACCGCCGCGGCGACCATGCGGGAAGCCGTCCTGCGGGTCGACGTCACCGGTCTGATCACGTTCGGCAACGTCCGGGCTGCGGCCATCTTCGAGCGATCGGACGTCGAGCTGCCAGGCCTCAGCCTGCTCGACCTGCTCGACGCGGCCGACGGCAGCGCCGAAACCGCGACCATCGCGGGGTCCTGGTCCAGCGGGCAGGCCGTACACCTGGAGAACGCCAAGCTCCGGTCGGGTGGGCGGACCCTGGCGGTCAGCCTGGACGCCTGGCCGCAGTTCGACCACCAGCGGGCCGACGGCGCGATGATCATCATTCGGGACATCAGCGCCCGGCGGGCCGAGGAGGATCAGCGCGCCGAGGAGCTCGAGCAGCTTGCCTGGGTCGGCCGTACCAAGGACGCGCTCGACGAAGGCCGGCTCTTCCTGCACGCACAGCCCATCGTCGAGCTTGCGACCGGTGCGGTGATCTCGCACGAGCTCCTGCTCCGGATGCGCGACACGGCCGGCCGGCTGGTGGTGGCGGCCACGTTCCTGCCGCCGGTGGAGCGGCACGGCCTGATCGGCGAGATCGACTCGTGGGTGGTGTCGCAGGCGATGCGGATCGCCGCGGCGGGGCATCCCGTCGAGGTGAACCTGTCCGCGCAGTCGGTGGCGGATCCGGGCATGCTCCGGCGTATCGACGCGGCGATCCGGGACAGCGGGGCGGACCCGCGGCTGGTCACCTTCGAGGTGACCGAGACGGCGATCATGCAGCACATGGAGACCGCGGCCAGCTTCGTCAACGGCCTGCGGGGCCGCGGCTTCGGACTGTCGCTGGACGACTTCGGTACCGGGTACGGCAGCTTCACCTATCTCAAGCGCCTTCCGGCCACCAAGCTCAAGATCGATCGCCAGTTCATCAAGGGTCTGGTCGACGATCGCGCCGACCAGCACGTCGTACAGGCGATCGTCGACCTGGCGCGCAGGTTCGGACAGCAGGTGGTCGCCGAGGGCGTCGAGGATCAGCAGACCCTCGAACTGCTGAAGCAGTACGGCGTCGACTACGTCCAGGGTTTCCTGTTCGGCAGGCCGCGGCCGGTCGAGGAGATCTGGCCGACCGGCCGGTAGTGGTCCGGCCGGGACCGCGCCTCGACACGCTCCGGACAGGTGCGATATACAGCGGTGTCGATGCTATTCACCCGGCTGGCCTCAGAAGAGCCCTCCACGTCAATTACGTCCGTGCTTCCCGGTGTATCCGCGCTGGTCCGACGACTGGCGGTGCCGAGGGGTGGCTCAGCGGGTAGCGGTTCAGCAGCCACGACACATCGTCCGCAGCCGCGCTGACCCGCGGCTGTCGTCGGAAGGGGGGAGTGGCAGGTGCCCGAGCATCGGTCGACCGGAGGGTCAACCGTCCCGGACCACCGGGAGCCGGTGCTGGTACATCCCGCCTCGTTCGGGCAGCGCCAACTGTGGTTCGTCGAGCAGCTCGAGCCGGGCGCGCCGGTCCACCACATCAACGTGTCGGTGCGGGTGGACAACCGGCTCGATCCGGAGCTGCTCCGGGCCGCGGTGGTGGCCGAACAGGACCGGCAGGAGAGCCTGCGTACGACGTTCGCCGAGCAGGACGGCGAGCTGATGCAGGTGGTGTGGCCGGACGCGGACATCCCGGTGCGGTACACCGATCTTCGGGACCTGCCGGCCGAGGAGGCAGCGGCCGGGCTGGCGCGGTTGACCGAGGCGGCCGGTACCGAGCCGTTCGACCTGGCCACCGGGCCGTTGCTGCGACTGCACCTGATCTCCGAGCCGGACACCGACCGGCTGCTGATGAACCTGCACCACATCGTGGGGGACGCCCAGTCGACCGCCAACCTGCTGAACGAGCTGTTCGCGTACTACCGGGCCGGGTCCCGGGGTGAGCCGGCCGACCTGCCGGAGCTGCCCATCCAGTACGCCGACTACACCGCCTGGCAGCTGGGGGCGGTGACCGGTCCGGCGATGCGGGCGCAGCTCGACTGGTGGCGGGAGCGGCTCGCCGGGCTGCCGACCATGCAGCTGCCCACCGATCGACCGGCACCGGCCGTGGTGTCGAGTCTCGGTGGCGAGGTGCGCTTCGACCTCGACGCCGACCTGGCCGATGCGCTGCGGGAGCTGGCCCGCGGCCACCGGGCCACCATGTTCATGGTGCTGCTCGCCGGCTGGAAGACGCTGCTGCACCGGTACACCGGCCAGCACGACGTGGTGGTCGGCTCGCCCGTGACGGCCCGGGAGATGCCCGAGCTGGAGCGGCTGATCGGCCTGTTCGTCAACCGGCTGGTGCTGCGTACCGACCTGTCCGGCGACCCGGGCTTCGGCGCGGTGGTGGACCGGGTCCGGGACACCGTACTGGCCGCGATGGCGCACCAGGACGTGCCGTTCGAGCGGCTGGTGGACGAGCTGGCCCCGCAGCGGCGGCTCGGCCACACCCCGCTGTTCCGGGTCGGCTTCAACGTCATCCCGGTGGCGGACACCGGCGAGGACGACGGGCAGTACGGAAACGGTTACGTACGGCATGACCTGAACCTGGAGATCCAGGAGCAGCACGGGGTACTCGCGGCGCGGATCGAGTACCGGTCGGACCTGTTCGACCAGTCGACCGTCGAGCAGCTGGCCCGGCACCTGGTCGTACTGCTGCGCGCCGGCGTGGCCGACCTGGACCGTCCGGTCGGCACCCTGCCGATGCTCGACGAGGACGAGCGGCGCACGCAGCTCGCCGCGCCGGCGTCGGTCGAAGGCGAACCCGTCTGCGTGTACCGCCTGGTGGAAGCGCGCGCGACCGCGACTCCGGACGCACCGGCCGTGGTCGGTACCGCCGGCGTGCTGACGTACCGCGAGCTGAACCAGCGCGCCAACCGGCTGGCCCGGCTGCTGGTCGACCGGTACCGGGTGGGACCGGAGGTACCGGTCGGACTGTGCGCCGAACGCTCCGCCGACGCGCTGGTGGGGATGCTCGCGATCGGCAAGGCCGGGGGCGCCTACGTACCGCTCGATCCGGAGCTGCCGGCCGAGCGGCTCGCGTACATGCTCGACAGCGCCGGCGCCGAGGTGGTGCTGACCAGCGGCGAGCCGCCCGAGCTGCCGGCGCGGGTGGCCCAGCTGCCGATCGCGGCCACGGTGGACGGCCCGGATGGCGATCTCGCGCCCCGGGCGCACCCGGGCACCACCGCGTACGTGCTGTTCACCTCCGGTTCCACCGGGCGGCCGAAGGGCGTCGCGGTCGAGCACCGGCAGCTCTGGGCGTACACCAGGGCGGTCATCGACCGGATCGGCCTGCGCGACGGCTGCTATGCCGCGGTGCAGCCGTTCACGTTCGACTCCAGCGGCACGATGATCTACCCGGCGCTGGTGCTCGGCGGCCGGCTGCTGGTGGTGAGCGCCGAGGAGGCGCGCGATCCGTACCGGTTCGCCCGGCTGGTCGCCGAGCACGACGTGGACTACCTGAAGATCACCCCGTCGCATCTGGCCGCGCTGGCGGCCGGTCCGGGGCCGGAGGCGGTACTCCCGCACCGCGCGCTGGTGGTGGGCGGCGAGTCGTCGGCCACCGAGTGGATGGCGCGCCTGGTCGATGCCGGCCGGTGCGCGGTGTACGCGCACTACGGACCCACCGAGGCGACGGTCGGGGTGACCGCCGGCCGGCTCACCGGACCGGTGCTGGCCGAGCTGACCAGTACCCCGCTCGGCGACCCGCTGGCCGGTACCCGGGTGTACCTGCTGGACCGGCACGCGCAGCCGGTGCCCCCCGGGGTGGTGGGCGAGTTGTACCTGGGCGGCGACACGGTCGCGCGCGGGTACGTCGGCCGCCCGGGGGAGACCGCGGCGCGGTTCGTACCGGACCCGTTCGCCGAACTCCCGGGCGGTCCGGCCGGGACTGTCGGGGTTGCCGGGGCCCGGATGTACCGCACCGGGGACCTGGCCCGGCGCCGGCGGGACGGCCGGATCGAGTTCCTCGGCCGGATCGACCACCAGGTGAAGGTGCACGGGCACCGGATCGAGCTCGCCGAGATCGAAGCGGTACTGGCCGAGCATCCCGCCGTCGCCGAAGCGGTGGTCGTCGCCGCGGCCGGCCGTGGCGACGAGTCCCGGCTGATCGGCTACGTGACCGCGGCTCCGGCCGGAGGCCCGGCCGTGACCGGGGAGCCAGCGGCGGCCACGTCACCCGCTGGCGCCGGGGCGGACGAGCTGCGCCGGCACGCCCGGTCGAGGCTGCCGGACTACATGGTGCCGGCCACGATCATGGTGCTGGACGCGCTGCCGCTCACCCCGGCCGGCAAGGTCGACCGGAACGCGCTGCCCACCCCGGACCAACCGGAGACCGAGGCCGGGTACGTCGCGCCGAGCACCCCGGCCGAACGCACGCTGGCCGGGGTCTGGTGCGAGGTACTGCGGATCGACCGGGTGGGCGTACACGACAACTTCTTCGATGTCGGCGGCGACTCGATCCTGAGCATCCGGGTAGTGGCCCAGGCGCGCCGGGCCGGGCTGCTGCTCACCCCGAAGCAGTTGTTCCAGTACCAGACGGTGGCGCAGCAGGCCGCGGTCGCGGAACCGGTCAGCGGGCTGGCCGGCGAGCTGGCGGTGGCCGTACCGGGACCGGTGCCGCTGACCCCGGCCCAGCGGGCGTTCCTGAACCGCGCGACCGGCGGCGTGGATCCGGACCGGTTCTCGCAGGCGCTCTGGCTGGACCTGGCCCGGCCGGTGGACCCGGACCGGCTGGCCGCGGCGATCAACCTGCTGCCCGGCCAGCACGACGCGCTGCGGATGCGGTTCGAGTCGACCGGCGACGGCTGGCAGGCGCGGCTGACCGAGGCCGCACCGCCGATCGAGCTGACCCGGATCGACGCGGCCGCGCTGGTGAGCGGAGGCGGCGACCGGTCGGTGGCGCTGGAGGCGATCGCCGCCGACGCGGAAGCCGAACTGGACCTCGCCGCCGGCCGGCTGGTCCGGGCGGTACTGGTCGACGGTACGGGCACCGGCGCCGGTCAAGGCCGGCCGGCGCGACTGCTGCTCCTGATCCACCACCTGGTCGTCGACGCGCTGTCCTGGCGGGTCCTGCTGGAGGACCTGGACGTGGCGTACCGGCAGCTCAGCAGCGGAGAAGAGGTCACGTTGCCGCCGGCCACCACGTTCAGTGGCTGGTCCCGGTACCTCGCCGAGCAGGCGGACACGGAGGCGGTCACCGGCGAGCTGGACTACTGGCTGGACCGGCCGGTACCCCGACCCCGCCCCGGTGGCGCGCCGACCGCACCCGGGCAGCTGGTCACCGAAGACGTCGAGCTGGACGAGGAGGTCACCGACGCGCTGCTGCGCGACGTACCGGCCCGGTACGGCATGCACGTCATCGACGTACTGCTGGCCGCGCTGGCGCTCGCGGTCACCGGCTGGCTGGGCGCGGGCGCGGTCGAGATCGAACTGGAGAGCCACGGCCGGACCGACCCGGCCGGTACCGCCGACCTGTCCCGCACGGTCGGCTGGTTCACCGCCACGTACCCTATCGTTCTGGAGCTTGTGGGGGGTGGGGGTCCGGCCCGTGACCTCGATCCGGACACGGTGCTGAAGACCGCGAAGGAGCAGCTCCGGTTGGTACCGAACGACGGCATCGGCTACGGGCTGCTCCGCCACCTGACGTCCAGCGAGACTGCCGGTGGGCCGGGCTCCCGGCTCGCGGAGCTGCGGGACCGGCCCGAGCCGTGGCTGCGGTTCAACCTGCTCGGTCAGCTCGACCGGATGCTCGGCGGGTTGGCGCTGTTCGGTCCGGAGCCGCCCCGGATGCGGGGCCGCCAGGTCGGCCAGCGGCTGCTCGACATCGACGCGATGGTCTCCGACGACCGGCTGTACGCCCGGTTCACCTACCAGGCCGGCACCCTGCCCGATCAGGTGGTACGTGGGCTCGCTGACGGTTTCGCCGACCGGCTGGGGGTACTGGTCAGGCATGCGCGGGCCGCCGCCGCGGTCGCGTATACGCCGTCCGACTTCCCGGACGCCGGGCTCGATCAGGACGAACTGGACGATCTCGTACAGGAGCTGGGTCTCGACGCGGGCGATGAAGCAGGCGCCGGCGCCACTGAAGACGCAACCGTGGAGGGCATGTGAGCGGCCGCCGGCTGGAGGACGTGTACCCGCTCTCCCCGGTACAGCAGGGCATGTTGTTCGAAACCGTTGCGGCGCCCGGCTCCGGTACCTACGTGCAGCAGTTCGTGTACCGGCTGTCCGGCGACGTGGACCCGGGCCGGCTGCGGGACGCGTGGCAGCGGGTGGTGAACCGACACCCGATCCTGCGTACCGCGTTCGCGTGGGAGAAGCGCCGGGAGCCGCTGCAGGCGGTACTGCGGTCGGTCACGGTGCCGTGGCGGGAACGGGACATCTCCGGGCTCGACCCGGACGACCAGCGCGCCTCGGTCGACCGGTACCTGACCGGCGTGGCCCGGGAGGGCTTCACGCTCACCGGCGCCCCGCAGCTACGGCTCGCGCTGTGGCGCTGCGGTCCGACCGAGTACCTGCTCGGCTGCAGCTACCACCACCTGATCATGGACGCGTGGAGCCGGCTGGCGGTGGTGGACGAGGTGCTCGCCACGTACACCGCCGGCAGCGAGGTGACGCTGGAACCGGCGCCCGGCTACGGCGAGTACGTGCGCTGGATCAAGCGACAGGATCAGGCAGCCGCGGACGCGTACTGGCGGGGCACGCTCGCCGGCTTCGACCGGCCCACCCCGCTGCCCGGCGGTGGTACGCCGCAACCCGGCGCGGTACCCGACGGGAAGCCGGGCCGGCGGTACCTGCACCTGGAACCGGACGCCGTGACCGCGCTGCGGGAGTATGCCCGCGGCCGCCGGCTGACGCTCAACACGGTGCTGCAGGGCGCGTGGGCGCTGGTGCTGGCCGGTACGACCGGCGCGGACGACCTGGTGTTCGGTACGACGGTGTCCGGGCGGCCGGCCGAGTTGCCCGGCGCGGAACAGATCGTCGGGCCGTTCATCAACACGCTGCCGGTACGGGTCCGGATCGAGGACTCCGCCGCGCTCGGTGGCTGGCTCGCTGACCTGCAACAACACCTGCTGGAGCTGCGCGGGTACGAGCACCTGCCGCTGGCCCAGCTGCGCGCGCTGACCGCGGTACCCCGTGGGGTTCCGCTGTTCGAGTCGGTGGTCGACGTGCAGGCGTTCGGTACCAGCGAGCGCACCGAGCCGGACGGTGCGGGGCTGACCGTCGAGCTGCTGGACGGGCGGGAGCGCACGATGATCCCGCTCGCGTTCGCGGCGACCGTGCACGACGACGACCTGTGGCTGCGGCTCGACCACGACCCGTCCCGGCTGACCGACGATGCCATGCAGGAGGTCGAGCAGCGGCTCGCCGAGGTGCTCGGCGCGCTGCCCGGCGCGGGCGACGACACGCCGCTGGTGGATCTGTTGCCGGCCGGCTGGCCGGAGTCGGTCCGGCCGGTCCCGGCTGCTCGACCGGCCAGCCCGCCGGCCGCCGCGGGAGCGCAGCACGCAACGCCGGCCGGAGAACTGCCGGACGAGTTGATGGCACGGCTGGTCAAGGCGCCGGCCGACCGGCGCAACCGGTTCCTGCGCGCGCTGCGGCAGCGGATGGACGAGTCCGGGCCGGTCCGCGGCGAGACCGGGCCGGTCCGCGGCGAGACCGGGCCGGTCCGCAGAGGGGCAGGGCCGGTACGCGCCGAGGCCGAGTTCGTGGCCTGGCGCCGTGGGCTCGACCTCGAGAGTGTCCCGGTCGCGGTCACCGACGAGGTACGCGCCAAGCTGCTGGACTGGGCCGACGGGGGTACCGCCGGCTATCCGGACGGCGCGCTGGCGACGGTGATCGAGGCGCGGGCGGACGCCGACCCGGACGCTCCCGCGGTGCGGTTCGCCGGCAACGACCTGAGCTACGCCGAGCTGGACGAGCGGGCCAACCGGCTGGCACACGTCCTGCGCGAGCGCGGGGTCGGCCGGGAGGCGCTGGTCGGGGTGTGCCTGGAGCGCGGCTTCGACCTG
Source organism: uncultured Actinomycetota bacterium (assembly GCA_963742715.1). GTDB lineage: Bacteria > Actinomycetota > Actinomycetes > Mycobacteriales > Micromonosporaceae > CAVUMR01. Next base: position 315,305 of record CAVUMR010000002.1, read on the forward strand.
ATCGTCGCGCTGCTCGCGATTCTCAAGGCCGGCGGCGCGTACCTGCCGCTCGATCCCGCGTACCCGGCCGGGCGGCTGGCCACGATCCTCACCGACGCGCGGCCGGAGCTGGTGTTGAGCCAGCAGCGGCTGACCGGCCGGTTCGACGCGCAGGTACCGCTGCTGCTGGTCGACACCGACTCGGAGACGATCGCGTCGGCCCCGGCCGACCGGCCGGCACCGGTCGCCACCGCACAGGACCTGGCCTACGTGCTCTACACCTCCGGCAGTACCGGCGTGCCGAAGGGCGTCGCGGTCGAGCAGCGCTCGGTGGTGAACTTCGCCGAACAGATCGGCATCGCGTACGATCTCCACCCGGGTACCCGGCTGCTCGCGCTCGCGCCGCTCACCTTCGACGTGTCGGTGTTCGACATCTTCGCCGGGCTGGTACGCGGCGCGACCCTGGTGCTCGCGGACGAGCAGGACCGGCTGTCCGTCGATCGCCTCCAGCGGCTGCTCGCCGAGGAAAAGGTGCAGGTGGCCGAGATCCCGCCCGCGCTGATGCCGCTGCTGCACCCGGACGACCTGCCCGATCTCGCGCTCGTGTCGGTGGGTGGCGAGGCGCCGTCCGGGGCGCTGGTCGAGCCGTGGACCCGCGGTGGCCGGCGACTCGTCAACGGGTACGGGCCGACCGAGACCACGGTCGCGGTCAGCCTGTACGAGTGCACCGGCCGGTGGGACACCACACCGCCGATCGGCCGCCCGATGACCAACCACCGGGCGTACGTGCTGGACGCACAGCTGGAACTCGTGCCGGTCGGTACCCCCGGGGAGCTTTGTATTTCCGGGGTGGGGGTGGCGCGTGGCTACTACGGCCGGCCGGAGCTGACCGCGGAGCGGTTCCCGGTCGACCCGTACCACCCGTCACCGGGTGCCCGGCTGTATCGCACCGGGGACAGGGTGCGCTGGCTGCCCGACGGCAACCTGGAGTTCCTCGGCCGGATCGACCGGCAGGTGAAGCTGCGCGGGTTCCGGGTGGAGCTGGGCGAAGTGGAAAGGGTGCTGGGCGCGCATCCGGCGGTGGACGCGGCCGTGGTGGACGTGCTCGAACGGGACGGCACCAAGCACCTGATCGGCTGGGTCACCGGCGCCTCGGTGCCGGACGCGGCTGACCTGCGCGCGTACCTGGGCGAGCGGCTGCCGGACTACATGGTGCCGAGCCGGATCGTCGCGTTGGACGCGATGCCCCGTACGGTCGCCGGCAAGGTCGACCGGTCCGCGCTGCCGGCGCCGGATCTGTCCGCGTCGCCACTCGGGCCGGCGGTGACCGCGCCGCAGGGCGCGACCCAGGCGCGGATCGCGACCGAGATCCTGGCGCCGCTGCTCGGCCTCGAGCAGGTCGGCGCGGACGACGACTTCTTCGAGCTGGGCGGCAACTCGCTGCAGGCGACCCAGGTGACGTCCCGGGTGCGGGACGCGTTCGGGGTGGAGATCGGCCTGGTCGACTTCTTCGCCACGCCCACTGTGGCCGGGCTCGCCGACCTGGTCGACGCGGCCCGCGACACCGGTTCGGCGCAGCGTCGCGCGCTGCTCGCCGCGTTGGACCAGGCGGTGGGGGAAGCCGCCGCCGAGCCGGCACCCGCCAGCGGGGTAGCCGAGGAGCTGCCGCTGTCGTACCCGCAGTTGCGGGTGTGGCGGGCCGAGCAGGCCGAGCCGGGTACCGCGATCTACAACGCGCCGCTCGCGCTGCGGCTGGAAGGCGACCTCGACCCGGAGGCGGTACGCACCGCGTTCACCGAGCTGACCCGCCGGCACGAGCCGCTGCGGGCGCGGTTCGTCAGCCGGAACGGCCAGCCGGTGCAGATCATCGAGCCGGAACCGGCGATCGACTTCACCGTGGTGGACCTGCGGGACCGGCCGGAGGCCGAACGGGAAGCCGAGGCGCGCCGGCTGGTCGGCGCCGAAACGGCCCGGCCGTTCGACCTGGAAAACGGCCCGATGCTTCGGGTACAGCTGGTCCGGCTGGACGAGCAGACCACGGTGCTGCAGTGGGTCATCCACCACATCGTCACCGACGCCTGGTCGCTGGGCGTGCAGTTGCGGGAGTTCGGCGCGCTGTACTCCGCGGCGGTGGAGAACCGGCCGCCGGACCTCGACCCGCTTCCGGCGCGGTACGCCGAGTTCGTGCACGCGCAGCACGAGTTCCTGGCCGGCGACGCCGGTCAGCGGGACAAGGACTGGTGGACCGACCGGCTGGCCGGCGCGCCGGCCCGGTTGGCGCTGCCGTACGACCGCGCCGGTTCGCGAGGGTCGACGGAGCCGAGCTTCCGGCCGGGCTACCACAACGTACGACTGCCGGACGAGGTGAGCGTCGGGGTGAAGGCGCTCGGTCGGCGTACCGGCGGCACGCTGTACATGACGCTGCTGGCCGGGTACGCCGCGCTGCTCGGGTACCGCACCGGTGCCACCGAGCTGCTCGTCGCCACGCCGATCGCCGGGCGTACCCGCAGCAGCTGGGAGTCGCTGGTCGGCTTCTTCGTGAACCGGATCGTGGTACGCGTCGACCTGTCCGGCGACCCGACCTTCGCCGAGCTGCTCACCCGGGTACGCGCGTCGGCCACCCAGGCGTTCGCGCACCAGCAGTTGCCGTTCGAGGTACTGCTGGACGAGTTGCGCGACCGGCTCGGCGGGAAGGCACCGGCGGTACGGGTGATGTTCTCGCTGCAGAACACGCCGCAGGCCGGGGGAGCCATCGCCGGAGTCCACGGCGCGACGCCGATGCCGGACGACTCCGGCCGGGACTTCACCCCGGTGATGGAGTTGTACAGCCCGCTGGCCGAGCGGTTCGATCTGAGTCTGGTACTGCGCGAGCGGTCCGAGACACTCGTCGCCGGGGGTCTGGAGTACAACGCGCAGCGGTTCGGTCCGGACACCGTCGCCGGGCTGGACGAGCAGTTCAGCGCCGTACTGGCGGCCGCGGTCGCCGATCCGGACCGGCGGCTGTCCGACCTGCGTACCGCGCTGGCCGACGACCTGGCGTACACCCCGGGAGGGCGGTCGTGACGGAGTTCGACGCCGGGTTGGGCGCGCGGGCGCTGGCCGACGAGCTCGCGGGCGTACTGGCCGGGCCGGAGGCGACCCGGGAGCTGGCCCTACTGCGCGCGGCGCCGGCCGGTACCGCACCCGACCCGCGGCCGATCTACCGGCTGCTCGGCGCGAGCGGACTGTTCGCGGCGAACTGGCCGACGGAGTACGGCGGCCGCGGCGCCACCCCGGTACAGGCGGCCGAGGTGGTCGAGGCGCTGATCCACGCCGGCGTACCGGAGACCCTGTACACCCTGTCCGTGCAGATCGTGGGCAGTTTCCTGCTGACCGCCGGCACTCCTACGCAACGAGCCGCGCACCTGCCCGCGCTGGCCTCGGGCGAGCGGTACGCGACCGTGCTGTACTCCGAGCCGGACTCCGGTTCCGATCTCGCGTCGCTGCAGACGACCGGCCGACCGAGCGCTGATGGCGGCTGGGAAGTGACCGGTCGCAAGGTGTTCAGCGTGTACAGCGAGCTGGCCGATCTCGCGCTGTGCGCCGCCCGTACCGGCACGACCGGAGCCCGGTACTCCCAACTGACCCTGTTCCTGCTGCCGCTGGACGCGCCTGGGGTCCACATCGGACAGTTGGACAGCATGGCCGACGAGGCGTTCTGCGACGTGGTACTCGATCGGGTGCGGGTCGGGCCGGACGCGGTGATCGGTCCGGTGGACGGGGCCTGGGCGCTGATCACCGACGCGCTGGCGCTGGAACGTACCGGCATCGACTACCAGGCGAAGGCGCGGCGCTGGCTGGACCGCGCGGTCGCGCACGCCGTCCGGGGGAGCGGAGCGGCCGGCGCGGGCGCTGGAAGCGACGGCGCGATCGATGGGTTGGCCGACGGTGATCTGGCCGCGATCGGCAAGCTAGACGCGGAGGTCCGGGCCGGTTCGCTGCTGTCCCGGGACGCGCTCGCGCAGCTCACCGCGGGCGGGCTCGACCCGGCCGTGGCCGCGGTCGCGAAGTGGCACACCAGCGAGACCGCGAAGCGGGTGGCCTGGTGGGCGGCCGAGACGGTGGGGCTGCCGGCCACGCTGTCCCGCGGCGAGCCGGCCGGCGACGGGGTGCTGGAGGCGGCGTACCGCGAGGTGCCGGGCCTGACCATCTCCGCCGGTACCTCGGAGATGATGCTGCAGACGATCGCCGGCTCGCCGCTCGTGTCGGGGGACAACTCATGACGGTCACAACCACGGCCGGGTTGCTCGGCGAGGAGCTGCGCCGGACGGTACGCGGCGCGCTCGCGGACGGGTCCGACCCGTGGCCGGCGCTGGTCGAACTCGGAGTGTTCGGTTACGCGGTGCCGGTCGACGCCGGCGGGCTCGATCTCGGGCTGCGCGCCGCCGCGCTGGTCTGCGAGGAGCTGGGTCGGGCGCTGGTACGCCCGCTGCCGCTGGACACGATGACCGCCGCCGACCATCTGGTCGCGGCGCGGGACGGGCGCGCGGAGCGGTGGGCGGCCGGGGAGGTGCCGACCGCGGTCGCCGTGCTGACCGAGGCGACGCTGCGGGACGACACGCTCACCGGCCGGGCCGGCTACGTCACCCAGCCGGCCGGGGCGCTCCTCGTCGCGGCGCCGGACGGCAGCGTCCGCCTGCTGCCGGTCGACCGTCCAGGCTGGTCGGCCCGGCCGCTCGGGGCCATCGCCGACGCCGGGCTCGCCGAGCTGATCTTCACAAACCTGCCGGTGTACGCGCGCGACGCGGTCGACGTGCCCTGGTACCCGCCGGAGGTGCTGGCCCGGGACCGGGTACGACGCGCCGCCTACCTGGTCGGACTCGCCGACGAGGCGTTCCGGCTGAGCGTGCGGCACACCCGCGCGCGTACCCAGTTCGACCGTCCGCTCGCGGACAACCAGGTGATCGGGTTCGCGCTGGCCGAGACCGCCGCCCGGCTGGCGGCCGCGCGCCGGCTCACGTACCACGCCGCCGGTCAGGCCGACCGGTACACCGCGGACGCGTTGCCGGTCGCGACCCAGGCGCTCGCGATGGCGGCCGAACTCGCGCTGTCGAGCACCCGGCAGGGGGTACAACTGCACGGCGCGTTCGGGATGACCACGGCCGCCTCGATCCAGCGGTACTACCGGCACGCCCTGGTCGAAGCGGTACGCGGCGGCCGGCCGGCGGCGCTGTGGGCCGAAGCGGGCCGGTTGGTTGTCCAGCACCTGGCAGCCGGACCCGCCGGCGGTTCGGCGGTCACCGCGTGAGCAGTGGCGACGCGCCCGGCACCACTCAGCCGGCGAGCACCACGGAGCCGGCGAGCACCACTCAGCCGACCAGCACCACTCAGCCGGCCAGCACCACTCAGCCGGCCAGCACCACTCAGCCGGCCAGCGCCACAGAGCCGGTTGCCGGGCCGGTCACCGAGCCGGCGCCGGCGAAGAGCCTCAACCGGCACCGCGACTTCAACCTGCTGTGGGCCGGCCAGAGCATCTCCGAGTTCGGCTCGGAGATCAGCGGCGTGGCGTTGCCGCTGGTAGCGATCGTCACGCTGGCCGCGACCCCGGCCGAGCAGGGCACCCTGTCCGCGCTCGGCCGGCTGCCGTTCCTGCTGTACCTGTTCGCCGGCGTGTGGGTGGACCGGTTCCGGCGCCGGCCGGTGATGATCAGTACCGACATCGCCCGCGCGGTGCTGCTGCTCAGCGTGCCGGTGCTGGTCTGGCTCGGGCTGCTGTCCATCCCGCTGCTCGCGGTACTGCTGCTCGCGATCATGGTGCTGTCGGTGTGGTTCGACGTCGCGTACGCCTCGCTGTTGCCGTCGATCGTGTCGCGGGACGAGCTGGTCCGCGGCAACGCCCGGCTGGAGGTGAGCCGGTCCGGCGCGCAGATCGTCGGCCCGAGCCTGGGCGGTTCGCTGGTACAACTCCTGAGCGCGCCGGCCGTGCTCCTCGCCGACGCGGTGTCATTCGTCGTCTCCGCGGTCACGCTCAGCCGCCTGCGTACCGTCGAAAAGCCCCCGGAGCGGGTCGACGGCGAACGCCGCAGCGTCCGCGCGGACATCGCCGAGGGGCTGCGGTTCGTGTTCGGGCACCGGCAACTGCGCGCGCTGGTCATCGCGGTCGGGATCGGCAACCTGTTCTGGGCGATGCAGACCGCGCTGCTGCTGCTGTTCGCGATCCGGTCGCTGGAACTGCCGCCGGCGATGGTCGGCCTGGTGCTCGCCGCGGCCGGGCCGGGCGCGTTGGTCGGCTCACTGCTGGCCGGACCGGCGCTGCGGCGGCTCGGCCTCGGACCGGCGCTGATCAGCGCGATCGCGCTGTTCGGGCTGGCCTCGCTGCTGGTGCCGGCCGCGCCGGACGGGTTGGCCGGGGCCGGCTTCCTGGCCGCCGCGCAGTTCCTGGCCACGCTCGGGTTCCAGATCTCGTCGATCAACTTCGTCAGCCTGCGCCAGGCGATGACCCCGGACCGGCTGCTCGGCCGGGTCAACGCGACGTTCCGGTTCGTCGGGCTGGGCATCTCGCCGCTCGGCTCGCTCGCCGGCGGCCTGCTCGGTTCGACGGTCGGGCTGCGGCCGACGCTGCTGGTCGCCGCGATCGGGTTGCTGATCTCGCCGCCGATGCTGCTGATGACGTCGGTACGCCGGCTCCGTGAGGCGCCCGCGCAGGTGGAGTGACCCGGCCTGGACTGACTGCTTCAGTCGTCGGTGACGAGCCGGCGCAGGTCGGCCAGCCGGACGTCCGGGTCCTCGGTGCCGCGCCGCAGGATCTCCTCGAACGCGGCGTGCCAGCGCGCCACCTCGTCCGGCTCGAACAGCGCCGCGTCGTACTCCAGCCCACCGGCGATCGCGTCGGCCCGCTGCCGGAGCATGATGCTGATCTCGAACCGCGCGTTCACCGGGCTGTACACCTCCATGATCGGGGCGAAGTCCCGGCCGGTGTCGTCCAGTACGACGTCCATGCCGAAGCCGCGGAACCCACCGGAGCCGGCCGGCGCGTTCTGCACCGAGAAGTGCGCCACCAGCGTCGAGTCGGGCAGCCCCAACTCCTGCCGGAGCATCTCGAACGGCACGTCATGGTGCGCGAACGCCTGCATGCTCGTAGTGCGTACCTGCCGGACGAATTCCCCGAACGTCAGCGAGCCGGTCGGTCGCAGCCGGACCACTACCCGGTTGACGAACCAGCCGACCAGCGGCTCCCAGCCGGACCGCACCCGCAGTGCGTTCGGCGTCACCACCGCCACGTCGTCGGTACCGGCCGCGGCGCCGAGCACGATCGCGTACGCGGCGAGCGTCACCATGTACAGGGTCGCGCCGAGTTGCCGCCCCACCGCCAGGGTGCCGTCGCCGACCTCGGCCGGCAGCCGCACGTTGCGCCACCCGTGCCGGAACTCGTGACCTGGTCGCGCGGTCGCGGTCGGCAGGCCGAGCGGGCGTACGTCGGACAGCTCGTCCCGCCACCAGTCCAGATCCCGGGGGTACCCGGGGCCGGCCACGTAACCCCGGTGCCAGTCGATGAACTCGGCGTAGTCGGAGGTCAGCGGCGCGAGCGCGGGCGCCTCGCCGGTGACGTGCGCCTGGTAGGCGGTACCGATCTCACCGAGCTGTACCCCGACCGACCACCCGTCGGTCACCAAATGGTGGATGGTCCACTGCACGACATGGTCGTCCGGTGCCAACCGGTACACCACAACTCTGATCATCGGGCCGGTGGCCAGGTCGAACGGCCGCTCGTTCTCCTCGCGTACCAGCCGCCGGACCGTGGTCAACCGCGCGTCGAGATCGGCGCCGGGCACCTCGACCAGCGCGAACGGCACCGGTTCCGCGGGTTGTACCCGCTGCACCGGCCCGTCCGGCCCGTCCGCCACGGTCACCCGCAGCGGAGCGTGCCGCTCGACCATCGTGTCGAACGCGCGGTGCAGCGCGTCGAGGTCCAGCGCGCCGACCAGCCGGAGCGCGAACGGGGCGTGGTACCCGGGATTGCTGCCGGTGATCTGGATCGCCTCGTACAGCGCCTGCTGCGGGTACGACAGCGGCAGCGTGACACCGGCTTCCATCCGGCGCGCCGGGGTGGCGGGCTCGGCGCTGGCGGGCTGGTCGCCGTACAGCCGCTGCTGTTCGTCGTCCGAGCGTTGCTTCGCCCGCTCCACCAGCCGGGCCAGGTGCGCCACGGTCGGCTCGGTGAACAACTCGGTGAGGCTGATCTCCACGCCGTACCGGTCCCGCACCCGGGAGGTGACCTGGGTGGCCTGCAGCGAGTTGCCGCCGAGGCTGAAGAAGTCGTCGGTACGCCCGACCCGGTCCACCCCGAGCAGGGTGGCGAACACCTCGTTGGCCAGCACCCGCTCGGTGTCGGTCCAGTCGTCGGTATCCGGTCCCGCGGTCGCCTCCGGCCGGGCCGGTGCCGGCAGCGCCCGCCGGTCCACCTTGCCGGTCGGGGTGAGCGGTACCCGGTCCAGCACCGCCATCCGGGTCGGCACCATGTACTCCGGCAGCCGCCGGGCCGCCGCCTCCCGCACCGTGGCCAGGTCCGGCGGCGTGGCCGGGTCGGCCGGTACCAGGTAGGCGACCAGGTGCCGGGTGCCGTCGTCGTCCCACGGCTCGACCACCACCTGCCGTGCCCACGGCTCCGCGGCCAGTACCGCCTCCACCTCGCCGAGTTCGACCCGGAAGCCGCGCAGCTTCACCTGCCGGTCGACCCGGCCGAGGAACTCCAGTACGCCGTCAGTGGTCCAGCGGGCGAGGTCACCGGTGCGGTACATCCTGGCGCCCGGCCGCGGCGCGTACGGGTCCGGCACGAACCGGTCCGCGGTCAGCCCGGGCTGGCCGAGGTACCCGCGCGCCAGCCCCGCACCGCCGATGCACAGTTCACCGGGTACGCCGACCGGCAGCGGCCGGAGCCGCTCGTCGAGGACGTACGCGCGGTGGTTCACCATCGGCCGGCCGATCGGGGGTACCAGCCCGCCGGACGGTGGCTCGCAGCGCATCAACGTGACCGCGACCGTGGTCTCGGTCGGCCCGTACCCGTTCCAGAACTCGCGCTCGGGAGTGGCCCAGACGTCCACCAGCGCACCGGCCGGCGCTTCGCCGCCCACCGAGACGAGGCGCAGGTCGGGCAGCAGCTCCGGGCGCAGCAGCGGCATCAGGCTCGGCGGCAACTCCGCGGCGGTGACCCGCTTGTCCACCAGCAGCCGCTGCAGCGTGTCGACGGACAGCCGCTCCTCGTCGCCGGCCAGTACCAGCGTCGCGCCGGCGCACAGCGCGGTCCACAGGTCGAACACGGACACGTCGAAGGTGAGCGCGGCGAAGCCGAGCAACCGGCTGGTCTCGTCGATGGAGTACGCCTGCGCGATGTGTCGGGAGAAGTCCACCACCGCGCGGTGCTCGACCAGTACGCCCTTGGGCTCGCCGGTACTGCCGGACGTGTAGATCACGTAGGCGGCCGAGTCGGGCCGGGCACCTGGAAGCTCTCCCGACGCCTCTCCCGCTGGCAGGACGGCAGGTGGCGGGTCGAGGGTGATGACCGGCAGGCCGTCGAACTTGTCGGCCAGTTCCGCGGTCGTGACCGTGGCGACCGCGGCCGCGTCGGTGGTGACGAAACCGATCCGGGCGGCCGGGTACGCCGGGTCGACCGGCAGGTACGCGGCACCGGCGAGCATGACGCCGAGCGGTGCCCACACCATCGCGGCGCCGCGCGGCAGGCAGACCGCGACCCGATCGTCGAGCCGTACTCCGGTCGCCCGCAGTCGCGCCGCGAGCACGCTGGCCCGTTCGACGAGTTCCGCGTAGGTGAGCGTCCCGTCCGGTCCGTCGATCGCGATCGACTCCGGCGCGGCCGCCGCCCGGGCCAGTACCAGCTCCGGCAGCGTCGCCGGCCGGTCGGCTGTCTCCTGCTCAGTCGCGCTGCCGCCGTCGGCCCAGGTGAGCAGCTGGTCGTGCTCGGTCCTGGTCACCAGCGCGGCCGGGGCGAGCCGGCGCCGCGGCTCGGCCAGGCCCTGTCGGAGCAGCTCAGCGGCCCGGTGCAGCAGGTTCTCCACGGTCCCGGGCAGCACCCGCGACCGGTCGAACACCGCGGTCAGCGTGGTCCGGCCCGAGTCACTACCGGGGGCGATGTCGATGCCGATCGAGGCGCCGGCGTGGGCGGCGAGACAGCCGGGGCGATCGTGTACCGCGACGCTCAGATAGGGCTGCTCGGCCAGCAGCGGCCGGAGCTCGGACCAGGGCACCTCCCCGTTGCGCCGGGCACCGGTGAGCGACGCGTCGGCCGCATCGCGGATCGCGCCGAAACCGCTGGTCAGGTCCACTGCGAGTCGTACCGGGAGCATCCGCGCGTACGGTCCGGGCACACCGGCCAGCTCGACGGGAAGCTCGGGCCGGAGCACGACCCCGAGTACCACGTCGTCGTCCTGCCCGGCGATCGCGAGGACCGCGCCGAGCGCCGCGCACCACTCGGCCGTCCCGGCATCGGGGGTCGCCACGGTCACGCTCAGCTCGCCGGCGTCCGGCTCGTCGGTCCTGGCGGTGCCGGTGGCGACCGGCACCCGGTCGGCCGGGATGCCGGCCGGCGGTACCCCGGCCAGCGCCTTCCGCCAGTACGCGAGCTGCTCGCTGCGCAGTGCCGACTGCCGCGGATCGGCCTGCCAGTGCGCGTAGTCGCCGTGATCAAGCGCGCCGGCCGCACCACTGCCACTCGCGACCGGGTCGGCCAGCAGGGCGAGCGACTCGCAGTCGAGGGCATCCGCGTCGGCGCACCACAGCCGCTGGCCGGTCTCGTCGGTACGGATCCCCACCGCCGGCACCGGCTTGTCGCCGTCGCCCGCCGGTACCGCCGCCCAAGGGCGCAGGGTTGCCCCAGCGAGTTCCTGCCATTGCCGCTGCGCGGTGGACAGCGGTGCCTCGCCGCCGCGATGCCGCAGTCGGGGAGTGGCCCGCTGCGCTTTCCGCAGCCGCTCCAGGAAAGCGGTACGACGGTCCGCGGGCAACCGGTCCAACCGGGCGGCCAGCGGCTCCGGTACCGGCTGGTCGGTCACCGGTACGTGGCTTGCCGCGACCAGTGCGGCCCGGTCGGTGTGTCCGGCGACGGTACGGGGGAGCCACGGCACCGGCTCGACCACGGTCGGCAGCAGCTCCGGCGGTACCGACCGGCGCAGGTCGTCGAGCAGGTGTACCGGGTCGAGTGGCGCCCAGCCGTTCGCTCCGGCGGGTACCACCCAGGCGACCGTGCCGCGGTCCGGATCGTCCACCACCGCCGCCTCGGCCACACCTGGCTGGCTGGCGAGCTGCTGCTCCACCCATACCGACTCGTCATCGGGGGTACGACCGAGCTGGTCGAGCTGGCCGTCGGGAAGTTCCCGGCACCGCAGGCCGGTACGGACGAGTTGGCCGTCCCGGCGCAGGACGAGCTCACCGGCGGCTCCGAGCGGTACCGGCCGACCCCGACCGTCCGCCACGAAACCGTCCGCCACCACGCCCAGCCGCGTCGCCTCCTCGGGCGACCGGATCGGCGCGTACGCGCGTACACCGTCCAGTCTGGACAGTTGGCAACCGGCGGCGAGCAACTGGGCGACGAGCGCGGGCGATGGTGGGTCGCCTGCGGCGACCGCGTGCGTCCCCGGCCGCGCGAGGCCGGCCAGCAGCCCCGGTGGAGCCACCACCACGGTCGCGTCCGGGCCCCCCGAGGCTGGTGCAGCGAGGGCGCCGGCCGGATCGGGCGCGTTGTCCAACGGGTCGACGTGGTGCAGCGTGGCGCCGGCCGCGGCCACCGCTTCCCGCAGCGGGACCAGCACCGGATCATCGGTGGCCAGTACCGCGAGCGCCCTGTCCTTTTCGGACAGTCGCAGTTCTCCCGGAGGTACCCCCGCCGGGGTCTGGGTCGCGGCCGGCGGTGCTGCCGCCTCTTCGCCCAGCTCGGCCGGCAGCGGTGCGATCGCGTCCGGCAGGGCCAGGTCGGCGAGCCGCAGGTCCGGGTCGGCCGCGACCAGTGCGCCGATCAGCGCGGCGTAGTGGCCGGCCATCCGCTCGGCCACCGGATGCGACAACCGTCGGCGGTCGTAGTCGACCCGCACCCACACCCGGTCGCCGGGCAGCGCCACCGCGACCGCGAGCGGGATGCTGGTCCGCTCGACCCGCTGGACGACCTCGAGCGTCACGCCGCCAACGCCGTCGGGTTGGTCCTGCTCCCGGCGCCAGTAGTTCTGGAAGGCGACCACGGTCTCGAACAGCGGGCGCCGGGGCGGCACGCCACTGCAGCGCTGCGCGGTGGAGACCGGGACCTGCTCGTACCGCCGGGAGCGGAGCAGCCGGTCCTGTGCGTCACGCAGCCAGTCGCCGACCGGGCGGTCCTCGTCCACGTCGAGGCGGATCGGCACCGTGTTGACGAACATGCCGACCCGGCGCCCGGCGCCGTCGAGTTCGGCCGGCCGGCCGGACACGGTCATCCCGAACAGCGCGTCCGGCACGCCGGCGTACCGGGCCAGCAGCAGGCCCCAGGCGGCGTGTACCACCGTGCTGGGCAGCAGCCCGCGCTCGCGGGCCAGCCGCTCGACCGTGCGCTCGGTCCCGGTGCGCAGCTCGGTGACGACCCGGCCCCACTCGATCGCGCCGGTCTGGTCGCCGACCCGGCCGAGGTTGTCGGCGCCGAGCGGGGTGGCGCGGGTGACGTCGGCGAGCAGCTCCTTGTAGTACTGCTCGGCGTCCGGCTCGCTGTCGCCGTCTGCCCCGGCGGCACCGGCGGCACTGGCGCTACCGGTGGGAATGCCGCCCTGGTCGCGCAGCCACCGGACGTACTCGCCGAACGGCCGGGGCCGGGTCAGCCGCGGGGCGCGCGACTCGACCCGGGCACCGAGCAGTTCGAGCAGCTCAGCGTGCAGGATCGGCACGCTCCAGCCGTCCAGGATCAGGTGGTGGTGCGTGGTCACCACGTTCCACCGGTCGTCGGCCACCCGCACCGCGTGTACCAGCAGCAACGGTGGCTTGCGCGGATCCATCGCGGTGGTGCGGTGCCGGGCCAGTACGTCCGCCAGCCGCTGGTCGATCTCGCGCTGCTCGGCGCCGCGCAGGTCGTCGACGGGTACCGGCAGCTCCGCCTGCCCGAAGACGACCTGCAGTGGCTGGTCCCCGGCGTCGGCGGAGAAGCCGCTGCGGAGCACGGTGTGCCGGGCCACCAGGTCGGCGAAGCCGGCCCGCAGGAGCTCCGGATCCGGTACCCCGGTGATCGCGAGGACCAGCTGCTGGCGGTACAGCGGCTCGGTCGGCGCACCGATCGCGTGGAAGAGCATGCCCTGCTGCATCGGGGTCAGCGGATAGATGTCCGCCACCGTGCGGGCGGCCGGCTGGGTCATGCCCGCGTCCCCTCGTCGTGCTGGTCTCCTACGGCCCCCGGCTCCGTGGCGGGAGTCGGCTTCGTGGCTGGCCCCGGCTTCATGGCTGGCCCCGGCTCCGCGGCGCGCCCCGGGGGAGCGGTCGGCGCGGTCGCCGGGTCGGCCGGCACCGGCGCGGGATCGGCCGGCGCTGGCACGGCGGCTGGCTCGGTCGACTCCGCACCGCCGTCGACCGGCTCGATGGTGCGTACCCGGCGCATCGGCGAGAGCAGGACCACCAGCGGGGCGACGAACATCAGCGCGATCGCGCCGAACAGCCCGGCGCGCAGCCCGAAGACCTGACCGGCGTACCCGCCGGCGAGCGCGCCCAGCGGGGACACCCCGAGAGCGAGGAAGCGGAACGACGCGTTGACCCGGCCGAGCAGATGGTCAGGGGTCAGGCTCTGCCGCGTGGTCAGCACGTTCACCGCGCAGACCTGACCGCCGAGCGCCATCAGGAAGCCGGCCGCGATCAGCGTCGGCACCGCGATGCCGGCGTGACGGGGGGTCAGCGGGATGAGCAGCGCGGCGGTGCTGAACAGGGTCAGGCCACCGGTGATCGCGCCGGCCAGCCCGAGCCGGCGGGACGCCATGCCGGCCAGGGTGGAGCCGACGAGCGTGCCGGGGCCGGCGCCGGCCAGCGTGATGCCGATCAGCGACACCGGCAGGTCCAGCCCGCGTACCAGGAAGATCATGTAGAGCGCGAGCTCCGCCGCCCAGGCCAGGTTCGACACCCCGATCGCGACCGCGAGCGGGCGCAGCACCGGGTTGGTGCCGAGGAAGCGGAACCCTTCCCAGATGTCGGCGAAGACGCCGCCGACCCCCCGACGGGCGGTGGCCGGGGTCGGCTCGGTACTGCGGATCCGGGCGGTGAACAGCGCCGACACCACGAACGACACGGCATCGACCAGCAGCGCGAACGGTGCGGTGAGGACCTGGACGAGTACGCCGCCGAGGCTCGGTCCGGTCACCTGGGCGGCCGAGCGGGTGGTCTCCAGCCGGGTGTTGCTGGCCATCAGCTCCCGCCGGTCGACCAGCGACGGCAGGTAGCTCATGTACGCCGTGTCGAACCAGACGGTCAGGGTCATGGAGATCAGCAGGGCGGTACCGAGCAGCCAGATGTTCAGCGCTCCGGTGACCGCCGCGACCGCCACCGACACCATCAGTACCGCGTTAGCCAGGTCGGTACCGATCAGCACCGGCCGCCGCCGAACCCGGTCCACGAACACGCCGGCGAAGACGTACAGCAGGAACGGCAGCCGGCCCAGCGCGTTCAGCGCGCCCATCTCGGACGCCCCGGCACCGAGCGTGCCGAGCGCGACCAGCGGCAACGCAACCGCGGTCACGTACGAGCCGAACTCCGAGATGCCCTGGCCGAGCCACAGCCGGCGGAAGTCCGGGCTCATCGTGCCGAGGAACCGGCGCCGCCACCCGCCCCGGCCGCCCGGCTCGGTGGACTGGGCCGCCGTCGTGGCCGGTGCCGTCACCACGTCACCGGCCGCGTCCAGGCCTGCGCGGCGTCGGTGTACAGCGCTGAGGTCGACGGTTCCGCGGCGACCGCGACCGGCAGCGTCCGGTACGGCCGTTCCACCGGTGAGCCGAGCGTCATCCCGTACGCGCCGTGCAACTGGACGGCGGTGCGGGTCGCGTCCCGGGCCAGCTCGATCGACGCGGCGAGCAGTCCGTCGGCGAGCTGCGCGGGCGCCGGCTCGTCCCGGGTGCCCCGGCGGCTCTCGTCGAGCGCGCCCGCGGTCGCCGACAACAGGTTCCGGATCGCCTCGTACCTGGTCAGCAGCCGGGCCAGTGTGAACGCGACCGCCTGGTTGTCGGCGACCGCGCGACCGAACTGCTGCCGGGAGCGGGTACGCCGGACGGTGTGCGCGAGGCAGTTGTGCGCGAGTCCGGCCAGCCAGCCGGCCCGGCGGAGCCGGGCAGCCGTGGTCACCGCGGCGTCCAACTCATCCCCGGTGGAACCGTCGATCGCATCCCCGGTGGTGTGGCCGTACAGCTCGTCGGCGGCGGTGACCGTCCCGGGATCGAGGGTCACCGTGTGGACCGTGCCGGCCGCGGTCGGGCGCGGATGTACCCGCACGCCCGGCAGGTCCGCCGGGATCAGCGCGTACCCCGTCGCGGTACGCACCAGCAGCGCGTCGGCACCGGCGTACGGCACCGGCCGGTCCGGTACCGCGGGGTCCACCAGTACCGCCCGCCAGTCACCGGCCAGCGCCGGTGGCACCGCTGGCTGGAACGGATGCGTCGGGGCAGCGGCGACCAGCGCGTCCAGTGCGGTCATGGTGTCGAGCAGCCCGGCGTCGTACCCGTGCCGGCCGGCCTCCTCACTGACCAGCACGCCGGCCAGTACGCCGAGCCCGAGCCCGTCCCGTGCGGTCGGTACCCCGGCCGCGAACACGCCCAGTTCGGCCAGCTCGCGCCACCACCCGTCGACCGGGTGGTCGGGATCGGAGCCGCCGAGCACCCCGCGTACCGCCTGCCGGAGTTGCCGGGCCAGCACCTCCTCGTCCGCGCCGGGTTCCGCGTCCGGCAGCGGCAGGCCCGAGCCGGCGACGAGCTCCAGCATCATCTCCGAGGTACCGGCGGACAGGGTCAGGCCGGGAGCCTCCCGGTACGCCGCCTCCAGCCGCCCGTCGACCATCCCGTCCGGGTACCGCCAGATCCCGGCCGGACCCGCGGCGTCGGTACACCACCAGGCGACCTCCCGCGCGGTCTCGCTGCACCACAGTTTGGTGATGGCAGCCTGTACCGGGTCGACCCGCCCGGCCGCGATCTGCTCCACACAGCGGTACGCGAGTGCCCGCGCGGCCTCGATCCGGGTACCCAGCCGCCCGACGTCGACCAGCGCCTCGCCGGTTGGCTCCGGCGGACCGGCCGGAGCAGGGGTACCGGCCGTGCGGCACCAGCCGCGCAGCCAGGTGTCGGCCTTGGCGACGTAGTCGACGCCGGTACGTTCCAGCGCCAACGCCTCGGTGATCAGCGGCCAGGCGGCACCCACCGGTCCGACCACGGCACCGGTCGGCACCAGCACCCCGTCGAGTCGTACGTCGGCGAAGTCCTCGTCCGCGACGCTCGACAGCGCGCCCACGGTCACGCCCGGCGCGTCCAGCGGCACCAGGAACAGCGTGATCCCCTGGTACCGGTTGGCTCCGTCGTCGGTACGCGCGGCCACCAGTCCGAGGTCGGCGAAGCGGGTCTTGACGCTGTACACCTTGCGGCCGGTGATCCGCCAGCCGCCGTCGACCGGTACCGCACGGGTGGTGAGCGCGGCCAGGTCGGAGCCGACCTCGGGCTCGGAGTACAGCACCGTGCAGAACCTGGTACCGGCGGCCAGCGCGGGCAGCACGGCACCACGCTGCGCGGGACTACCGCGGGTCAACAGGAAGTTGCCGCAGATCTGCACCGACAGGGTGTGCAGGGTGTCGGGTACCCCCGCGGCGATCAGCTCGTTCACCACCGCGGCGACGTCGCGGGCGGACGCACCGCGACCGCCGAACTCGGCCGGCCAACCGGCGGCGAGCAGGCCGCGCGCGCCGAGCAGCCGGTACAGCGGACGTGGATCCGGTTCCTCACCGGCGTCCCGGGCCGCGCGCAGGGCGGCCCAGGCGTTCCGGGCCGCCGGACCGGTGAGCAGGTCGCGTACCTCGGTGGACAGGTCGGGGTCGGCGGCCGGCGCCGGATCGCCCGGTGCCGGACCGGTCGTGACGGTCAGCGTCATGCCGAGCCCGTCCCGCCGGGCAGGTTGGACGGGCTCGGCGCGCCGTCCACAGTGGATGGTCCGGGCGCGTCGTCCACGCCGAAGCTGGACAGCAGCCGGGCCAGGCCGTCCTCGTCCAGCCCGGAATCGGGGAAGTCGAGAGCGGAGTAGCCCGGCTCCCGTCCCGACAGGTGGGCGAGCGCGTCCGCCAGGGCGTCCCGGACCGCGGTGCCGACGCCGGTCACATCGTGCCGGGCCGGCGCGGCGACCACGACCTCCGGGCCGGCCAGCACGACCACCAGGTGGGAGTCGGGTTCGGGGATGGTGGCCAGTTCCGCGCCGTCCGGCAGTGGGAGCAGCCGGATCAGCACGTCCGGCGCGAGGCCGTCCACCCGGCTGTGGCCGCCGGTGCTGGTGCCGCTTGTGGTGGCGTGCCCGTCCGTGCCCTGGTCGCCGTCGCCGGCAGCGGACCCGCCGTTGGTACCGGCGGACCGGGCCGCGGCGAGCGCCGACCGGGCGGCCGGAAGCAACTGGTCCCAGCCGTCGTGTCCGGTGTCGATCAGGACCGGCGCGGGTCGGCTGTGCCGGCCGAGTGGCCGCGACGGCGGGTCGCCGGGAAGCTCCGGCGGGTCCACGTCGGCCACCGCGATGCCGACCCGGTCCTGGTCGGCCAGCAGCCCGAGCGCCCGACTGGTGGCCGCGGCGAGCAGGTCCAGCGGGCTCGTCCGGTGCACGGTCGGCGCGTCGGTGTACAACGTCTGGACCAGGTCGGCGGGGAGCGCGGCCCGGTCCGGACCGGACCAGGCGGATTCGTCGCCGGTGCCGTCGTCCGCGCCGGCACCGGACCCCGCATCCGTCCGCAGCGGGAGCGCCGGCAGCACCGGCTCGCCGGGGTCACCGGCCGGGCTCGGCACGACCGGCCGGTGGCCGCCGTTCACCGGATCGGGCAGCGGCAGTTCCTCGCCGGCGATGATCGCGGCCAGCACGCCGAGCGAACGGTCGTCGACGTGACGCGGGTCGGCCGAGAGCACCACCGCGTCGGCTTCGATGGAGAGCCGCAGCGCGGCGCCGTCCCCGTTCGTCGTGGTGCCGCTCGAACCGAGCCGGGGGTACCGGCGGAGCACGGCATCCAGCGCGGCGCGGGCGGCCTGCTCCGATCGCACCGGCACCCGCACCACCGTCCGGCCAACGCCACCGAGCGGTGCCGGATGGTCGACGTCCTTGCTGGTACCGGCGTCGAGCCGGGCCGCGATCCGCCGGATGGTCTGGTACTCGAACAGGTGCCGCGCGGTCAACGGCAGGCCGTGCCGGCGAGCCGCGGCGACCACCGCGATGGCCCGGATCGAGTCCCCGCCGAGGTCGAAGAAGCTGTCGGTGGCGCCGACCCCGGTGAGGTTCAGCGAGTCGCGCCACACCTCGGCGAGCAACTCCTCGACCGGGCCGGCCGGCGGTACCGCGGTCGCGTCGTCCCGCGCGTCGGCCGGATCGGGCAGGGCCGCCTCGTCCAGCTTCCCGTGCCGGGTCATCGGCAGCTGGTCCACCGGTACGACCACGGCCGGTACCGCGTGGCTCGGCAGCCGGTCGCCGACCTGCTCGCGCAGCGCGGCCGGGTCGACGCTGTGGCCCGGAGCCGGTACCACGTACGCCACCAGCCGGGCCGGTTCCCCGCGCGCCACCACGACCGCACGGGCCACCGACGGGTCCCGGGTCAGCGCGGTCTCGATCGCGGCCGGTTCCAGCCGGTACCCGTTGACCTTCAGCTGCCGGTCCCGCCGGCCGCAGAACTCGTAGTAGCCGTTGTCGAGCAGTCGTACCACGTCGCCGGTCCGGTACATCCGGGTTCCCGGCGCGGGCGCGAACGGGTCCGGTACGAATGCCGCGGCGGTGGCGCCAGGAGCACCGGCGTACCCGCGGGACACCAGCGCGCCGGAGATGTACAGCTCGCCGCGGCAGCCCGGCGGTACCGGCTGTCCGTGCCGGTCCAGCACGTACGCCCGTACTCCCGGCAGCGGCGGTCCGAGCGGGGTACCGCCGAACTCCGGCGCTACCTCCGGGCCGAACCAGCCGGCGAGGCAGCCGACCGTGGCTTCGGTGGGCCCGTAGTGCCCGAGGATCCGCCAGCCGGCCGCGACGAGCCGCTCGGGGAACTCGCGCCCGCAGCCCTCGCCGCCGAGTACCAGTGCCTGTCGCGGCCGGAGCCGGTCGAGCATGCCCGGATCGGTGAGCAGCGCGGCCAGGTGCGACGGCGTGATCTTCAGGTAGTCGTACGGGTACCGCTCGACGTGCGCGGCCAGCGCGACCGGATCCGTGGCCGTGTCCTCGTCCACGACGTCGAGCGTTCCCACGTTGAGCAGCGCGCCGTAGAGGCAGGTGCCGATCGAGTCGAAGGTCGGCGCCTGCGCCAGCAGGAAGGTCGATCCGGCCGGCGCGTCGAGCCGGTTCAGCACGCCGCGGGCGTACGCCACCACCTGCCGGTGTTCCACCGCGACGCCCTTGGGCCGACCGGTGGAGCCGGAGGTGAACAGGGTGTACGCGACCCGCCCGGGCGCCGGGGGCTCGATCGGTGCCGGCTCCGGTACCGGATCGGACAGGTCGATGGTCACGGTGGTGATCCGGTCCGGCAACGCGACCCGCGCGCCCGGCGCTACGACGGCGAACCGGGCGGGGACCTGGTCCGCGATCGCCCCGACGTGGTCGGCCGGCGCGCCCGGGTCGACCGGTACGTATCCGCCGCCGGCCGCCATGACGCCGTGCGCCGCGACCACGAACTCGGCGCCGCGGGGCAGCGCCAGCAGCACCGGCTCCTCCGGCGCCAGTCCGTACCCGCGCAGTTCCTGCCCGAGCTGTCCGGCCCGGGCGAGCAGGTCGGCGTAGCTGACCTCGCCGGAGGGACCGCGCACGGCCACCCGGTCGGGGTGTGTGGCGGCCGCTGCGGCGAGCAGCTCCGGCAGGGTCTGGCCCCGCTCGGGCGCTGTCGGGGCTGCGCTCGCCGGGGGCTTGCCGACGACCGCCCCGCCAGCGACCGGCCCGCCGTCGGCGAGCAGCGCCGGCAGCTCGTCCGGCTCGACCGCCGGGACCGTCCACAGTGCCCGGTCCGGCTCGGTCAGTCCGATCTGCAGCAGCCGCTGGAACAGGGCCGCCACCCGCGTGGCGGCGGCTTCGCCGACCACGCCGTACCGGTACTGCACGGAGCCGTGGTAGATCGTGCCGGCGCCGCGCTCGGTCTCCTCCAGGTCCAGGGCCAGGTCGTGCCGGACCGTTCCGTTGTGGTTCTGGGCGCCGCCGATGGTCGGCGGGAAACCCGCCGGCTCGGTGTCCACAATCGCCGGTACCGGTACCAGGTTGATCGCCGCCTGCGCGAGTGGCGTCACCCCGAGCTGGCGCCGGGGGGACAGCGCCTCCACGATCTGGTCGAACGTCGCGGCGCTGTGCTCGTGGGCGTCGAGTACCACCGCGCGTACCCGACCGAGCAGCTCCCGGAAGGTGGGCACGCCACCGAGGTCGGTACGCAGTACCAGCCGGTCCACGAACAGGCCGACCACCCGCGCCACTTCCTGCAGCGGCCGGCCGGCGATGGCACAGGTCACCGGTACGTCGTCGGAGCCGAACACCACACCGATAGCGGTGGCGTACGCGACGAGCAGCACCATGAACGGGGTACACCGCTCCTGCCGCGCGAGCTCGGCGACCTGCTCGTACGTCCGGTCGTCGATCGTCACCGGTACCGCTCCGCCGGAGTGCCCCACATCGTCCGGCCGGGGCCGGCCGAGGGTCAGGTCGAGCATCGGCAGGTCGGCGAGCTGCTCCCGCCAGTAGTCGAGCGCCGCGAGCGCCGCCGGCTGATCCGACCGGCTCTCCTGCCAGGCGGTGAAGTCGACGTACTGGACCGGCAGCTCGGACCAGTCCGGTGCGCTGCCGTTCCGCCGGGCGTCGTACGCCCGGACCACGTCACCGAGCAGGATTCCGGTCGACCAGGCGTCGGCGACGATGTGGTGGATCACCATCACCAACGCGTCCCGGTCGGCGGCCAGCCGGACGTGACCGACCCGCAGCAGTGGTATCTCGGCCAGGTCGAACGGGGCTCGGCCGAGCTCGTCGCGGAACTCGATGTACGCCCGGGTCGCCTCCTCCTCGGGCCGGTCGGAGACGTCGAGGAAGGTGACCGGCACCTGCTTCGGCGCGTCCAGCACCACCTGGTACAGCTCGCCCTGCCGGGTCCGGAACATCGTGCGCAGCGACTCGTGCCGGGCCACGGCGTCGGCGAACGCGGTGGTCAGGTGCGCGTGATCGAGTGTTCCGGCGAACGTCATGTCCATGCAGATGTTGTGCAGCGGCTCCCCGTCCGCGACCTGCTCGACGAACCACAGCCGCTGCTGCGCCCGGGACGCGCGGTGTTCGAGGACCTCCATCAGTGCCTCCGAGCAGACGTCAGGCGGTTCAGCGGACCGGACACGGTCGCGACGCTGGCCGGCGTGCCCCGGCGCGGATCCATGGGTGCGGCGTACCCGGCCGACGCGGGTCCGCCGATGCGGCGGTTCCCGCCGTCAGCGTGTGACGCCGGTGGGACGTTCGGGCACCCGGACCCACGAATGATGGTCAAGGACTCCTGACCGGGAGGTAGCGGGCAAACCAAGGGATGTATATCGCAGCGTCGTCGAAGGTGTCGAGGGGCCTCGGGCCGGGCAGAGCCGTGCGGATCGACCCGGCGCCACTGCCGTCCTACCCGCACCGGAGCGCTGGTAACCGCTGGGGCGACCACGGCCACCGCCGCGCGGGCGTGACCGCGCCGGTGGACCGGCGTCACCGCGGTGGTGGACCGGCGTTCCCGGCGGCGGTGGACCGGCGTTCCCGGCGGCGGTGGACCGGCGTCACCGCGCCGGCGGACCGGCGCGACCGCGCCGGCGCACCGGCGCGAACCAATAGAAACGCGCGAACAGATTGGCGTACCGAATTTGCGGTCTGAATGACCGTGATGAACGGTAATAATTCACGTCGAAAAAGAAAATATGGACACCGCGGGATTTGCCCGGCACGCTGACACGTGGACATCGGCGGGCCGTCAAACGCACCCGGGATGGTGCTCCCCCCGACTCCGGGATGGGGAAAGCCCATGAAGCGTCTACCTCGAATCGTGGCCATGGTCACCGCGGCATTCGCCGCCTCGATCGTTCTCGTGTTCGCCGGACCGTCGGGTGCCTATGCCGCCGCCTATGACGGCACCGATCCGAACAGCACCGGCTGCTCGGCCAGCGCGTCGACCGTCGCAAGCGTGGCGCTCGGCCCGTCCGCCTCGGTCGAGCTGCGGTACAGCAGCTCCTGCCGTACCACCTGGGCCCGCCTGAGCGGCGGCTACAAGGGGGAGCCCGGGGACTGCGCGGCGTCGTACGCGAAGATCCACCGCAACTCCGACGGCCGCGAATACCGCCGGACCTGGGTCGGCGGGGACAGTGGCTCGATCTACACCAAGCAGCTCAGTGACGCCGGTGTCACGTCGTACGCGTTCGGCTCGGTGGACTATTGCTACGCCGGCCCGTACGCGAAGCGCACCGCCAGCTACTGAAGTCCCGGCCACGCGGCGTCACCCGTAGTTCTGAGTCACCGATAGTTCTGAGTCGCCGATAGTTCCGAGTCACCGATAGTTCCGAGTCACCCATAGTTCTGTGTCACCCGTAGTTCTGACTTCTGATTGGCTGGCGCCGTGGCCCCTCGCGGCGCCAGCCCAATCTACGGGGGAATTTCGCTCTTTGACCGGTCGGAATACCGCGTTTCCCGGAGTACCGTCGATGGTGTGAAGGGCGACCGGGTGGAGATCGTGGTCGACGCGGGAGACACCGTGTTGACGTACGAGGTGGTCGCCACCCGCGCCGGTCGTCGGGTCGACGTGTCCGTCGGCCGAGGTGTGGCGGAGGTGTCCGAGGTGACCCGCGGCGGCACCGTGGTGCGCACCGCCCGGTTCATGGCCAGTCGGGTGCTGGCTCTGGTCGAGCACCCGGCCGTACGACCGGCAATGCCTGACGACGAGGCGATCATCCGCCCGGCGGTGCCGACCGGTACGAGTGCGGCGCGACCCGCCTAGCGATCAGAATCTGGTCTGCCCGCTGATTCATTGACCAGTCGAACGGATGGTCACTCGAATCGTCCTAACAAATTCATCGCCTCATTGCCGGTAAGTTACCGGCCGTAAGTATTGGTAATGCGGACCCCGCTCACCGTGCGTGACGGTTAATGGATGACGCGCGCGATGTCAAAGAGGGGGCGCGGCGTCAAGAGGGGCGCGCGGCGTCAAGAGGGGCGCGCGGCGTCAAGAGGGGCGCGCGGCGTCAAGAGGGGCGCGCGGCGTCAAGAGGGGCGCGCGGCGTCAAGAGGGGCGCGCGGCGCCAAGAGGGTAGGAAGCCTCGACGGTCGTTGAGCCGGCCGATTGCTCGCGCTCGCGGCGACGCCCGCGCTCGCAGCCCGCACCTCGGGTACGCCCAAACAGGAACTGGCCCTGTTTCCGACGCTCACCGCGCGGGAGAACGGGGCCGCGTGGGGCGGCGATGGCCGGCGTCGCCCGGCGGGACCGGAATGCCGCTCTGCGTACCACCGGCGAGGCGATCGTCCCCGGCAGCTTCCCGCCCTGCTGCCGGCGATCCTGCGCGGTGACTATCCGGCCGAGCCGATCGAGATCGACTAGCGCTCCGAAGCCGTAATGTGGCAGATCGCACTGGTTGCACCGCAGGTCGCAGGCCCGGAGATATCGATCATTCTCGCGATGTTGCCTATCATCGCTGGCGCCGGCCGGGTCATCGGAACCGCCGGTGTCCGGGACAGAGGTGCGCGATGTTGGAGGCTGTCGGGCTACAACCGGCCGAGGAGCAGATCTACCGAGCGTTACTCCGGCTTCCCGCCGCGTCGCCGGGCGAGCTTGCCGACCGGCTGGGCACCACGGTGGAGGAGACCACTGTCTCGCTGCGTGAACTGGTCGCCAGCGGCCTGGTCAACCGGGCACCCGGCGCCGGTCACCGGTTCCGGGCGGCGCCACCGGACCTTGCCTTCGGCCCGCTGGTGTGGCGGCGGCAGCAGGAGCTGACCGCGATCGAGTCCGCGGTACACCAGCTCACCTCCGAGTACCGGCGGCGGCTGGCACTGCGCGGGGCGGGTGAGTTGATCGAGGTGGTGTCCGGCGCCCAGGCCATCGGCCAGCGGGTGGAGCAGGTCAACCGGATCGCCAAGCGCGAGGTGTGCTCGTTCATCCGGGAGCCCGGATTCGCGGTCGCGTTCCGGGACGGTACCGACCTGCCGGAGCCGGCCGAGGCACCCGCCGCCGTCCGCGCCATCTACCCCCGCGCGGTACTCGAGGCACCGGGGGACCCGTACCGGCTGGTCGAGGCGGTACGCAACGGCGAACAGGCCCGGATCGTGGCGGAGAGCCCGCTGCAGCTGGTACTGGCGGACCGGTCGCTCGCGCTGGTCTCGCTGCTTCCGGAGGACGGCGACGACGAGCCGTCCGCGGTACTGGTCCACCCGAGCGGACTCCTCGACGCGCTGGCCGCGCTGTTCGAGATGACCTGGGCGGGCGCGGTACCGCTGGTGGCGGACAACGTGATGGTGACCGAGGACGCCGCCGGTACCGCTCCGTCCACTGAGGACCTGCGGCTGCTCTCGCTGCTGCTGGCCGGGCTCACCGACCAGACGATCGCGGTACAGCTCGGCCTGTCCACCCGTACCGTCCAGCGCCGGGTCCGGGACCTGATCGAGCTGGCCGGCGTGCGTACCCGGTTACAACTGGTCTGGCAGGCCGCCCACCGCGGGTGGATCTGATGGCGGCCGGGGCCGACGAGCCGCGCGCATGAGCGGAGCCAGGGCCCGGCGGACCCCGGACCTGGTGCGGCCCGGCCGGATGGACACCGGCCGGGCCGCGACTAGCTAGCGGGTCAGGACTTCTTCAGCGAGAAGTCCGTCACCACGGAGTTGCCCTTGACCACCTTCACGGTCTTCACCTGCGGCTGGTAGCCGTCCTTCGCGACGATCAGCTGCAACGGGTTGTTCCGTACGTCGAGCCACAACGCGTACGTCCCGTCCGCCGCCGTCTTCAACGTGTAGCTGGTCGCCCAGCTGTTGATCTGGACGGTCACCCCGGCTAGCGGAGTACCGCCCGGCCCGGTCACGGTGCCCATGATCTTGCCCCACGACTTCGGGGGCTTCACGGTCATCGTGACGTCGATCTGGCCGAGGCTGTACGGGGTGTCGGACTGCAGTGCCAGCGCGGCGTGGTACGCACCGGGCTGGGTGACCTCGGCTACCCCGGCGTTCAGGGTCACCGTGACGGTCGCGCTCTGGCCCTGGTTGAGGGTCAGCTCCGTCGGGTTCTCTGACAGCCAGGTCACGTCGGTCGTACCGCCCTGGTCGTACCCGGGCAGTACCTCGGAGTCCGGCTGCGGCGGGGAGGTGGCCCCACCCGGGTTGCCGCCGACCTTGTAGAACCCGAGCGCGCTGCCGGCGCGGTACACGGTGTTGTTCGAGTTCGGCAGCGCGGTCCAGGCGTTACTGGCCGGGTCGTACGCGAAACCCTGGTTGGTGACCGCGGTGGAAGCGGCGGTGACGCCGCCGGAGACCACCAGCTGACCGTTGGCGGCGGCGTAACCACCGGCCCACAGGTCGATCGGCAGGTCCGCGATGGCCGACCAGGAATCGGTGCCCGGGTCGTACGCGTAGCCGTGGGTGAGCGTGTCGGTGGCGGTACCGCCGGCGCAGATCACCTGACCGGCCAGACCGCCGCACGCCTCCCAGGACACCGGCTCCGGGTAGTCGGCCACCTGCGACCAGGTGTTCGCACCCGCGTCGTACGCGTACACGTCGGTGCTGCCACATTCGTCCGTGCAGCCACCGACCACGTACAACTTGCCGCCCAGTACCGCGCTACCCGAGCCGGCGTACGGCGCGGGGGAGTCGGCACCGGTCGACCAGCTGTTGCTGGCCGGGTCGTAGATCTCCACCTTGCTGTCCGGGTTGGCGTCGGCACCCCAGCCGCCGGCGACGTACCACTTGCCGCCGATGAACCCGTGCGCCGGTGCCTCCCGGGTGTCCGCGGCGCTGGCCAGCTTCGTCCAGCTACCCGCCTCCGGGTCGTAGGAGTACAGGTCGGAGGTGTCCGCGCTGCCGGTCCAGCCGAAGCCGGAGTAGACCTTTCCGTCGTACGCGTCCGCGGCGTTGTCCTGTACCGGGACCGGGTAGTTGCCGATCGCGGTCCACGGCGCGGCCGACGGGTTCGCCGCCGGTCGTACCGTCGGGCCACCGGCCTTCATCCGACCCGGGGTGAACGTGCCGTGCACCCGGTTCAGCGGAGCACCGGCCAACTGCTGCTCGAAGCCGCCGGGCTGCTCGCCGATGGTGAGCTTCGCCGGCGCGGTACCGGTGTTCTTCACGGTCACGGTCTGGGTGGCCGTACCGCCCCAGTTGACGGTCTTGGCGATCGTCGCCGGGGTCACCGACAGCCGACCGGCCTTGAGCTTGAAGTTCGCGCTCGTGGCGTAGTCGGTGGCGACGTTGACCGTCTTGGTCTGACCGGTGTACTTGCCCTTGGCGGCGGCGAACTGGTGGTTGCCGGTCGCCGACGAGAACATCCACCAGAAGCCGTCGCCCAGGTTCGGGTCGTCCGGGGTGGCGGTCGTGGTGGCGTTCTCGCTCGGGTTGTCCTTGCTGGTCACGGTCGCGCCGACGACACCCGCGTTGGTGTTGGCGTCGGTCACCTGACCGAGTACCAGACCGCCGTGCGTCGGTACGCAGGTGCGGTCACCGATGAAGATGTTGTCCAGCTCCCACCACCAGGCGAACGAGCCCTTGTAGTGGAACCGCACCTGTACTCCGGTCTTGCCGGCGGCGCCGGTGAGCGGGAGGTCCACATGCGCCGGCCCGGTCACGCTGGCCGAGGTCTGGTGCCACAGGTTCGTCCAGGTGGTGCCGTCCGTGGTCAGGTCGACGTCGGCCACCGAGTTGGAGAAGCCCCGGTAGTCGGTGTCGAAGCCCACCGACGGCGCGGTGCGCGCGGACATGTCCAGCGCCGGCGTGATCAGCTCGGTGTCCTCGGTCTTACCGGTGCCGAGGTCGTCGCTGTCCACGATGGCGAAGCCGCCGCTGCCGCCGGTGCGGTTGCCCCGGTCGCTGTTGTCGGTGAACGTCCAGCCGCCGTCGGCGGTGTTGTTCTTGACCGTCCAGCCGGCCGGGGTGTTCTCCGTGTCGAACGGCTCGCTGGAGCCCTCGAGCTGGATCCTGTACCCGGGTGCGGTGCAGCCGGCCGGGTCCACGATCATCGCCAGGTTCTTCGTGACGTCACCGGTGCCGACCGTGATCGCCGTGTCCACCTGCTGGTAGCCGGGGTAGTTGGCGGTCACGTGCAGCTGGTACGTCGCGCCCTGCGGCAGCTCCATGCTGAAGCGGCCGTTGGTCGGGTCGGTGAAGACCGGTCCACCCGGTACCCCGTCGACCGTGATCTTCGCGTAGATCGGCCAGGCGTGGCCGGAGCCGTCGGTGACCGCGCCGGAGACCGTCGACCGCGGTACCGCGGCGAGCGCGAAGTCCTCGGTGACCGTCTGGTCGTTGGCCACCGCGACACCGCTGGTGGTCTTGCTGCCGTAGCCGTACGCCGCGGCGGTCACGTCGTACGTGCCGACCGGTACGGACAGGTCGTAGTGACCGGCCGCGTCGCTGGTACCGGACACGTCACCGGCACTGACCGCAGCGCCAGCGATCGGGTCGCCGGAGCCGCTGTCGGTGACCGTACCGGCGATGTCGCCGTGCGGGCCGGTGCTGAACGCGGCCGTACCGTTCGGCGTGCCGAGACCGGTCGGGCCGTCCCAACCGGCACCCGCGGTGCACCACACGGCCGGCGTGCAGGTGCCGTTGAGGCCGGTGGTCACGTCGTTCAGCGCGCCCGGGTTGGCGTACGGGTACGCGTTCGGGTAGGTGCCGTCGACCGGGGTACCGGACAGCGCGTACACGCTGGCAATGATCGGCGACGAGGCGCTGGTGCCGCCGTACTGCGCCCAGCCGTCGGCCTGGTAGGTGTTGTACACCGCCACGCCGGTGGCCGGGTCAGCGACCGCGGCGACGTCAGACTCGGCCCGCATGTCGCAGCCGGTTTCACTGCCCTGGAACGACGGCTTGTCGAACACGATCGAGCAGCCGGAGCCGGGGCCGCCGTACTGGTTGTGCCACACGCTCTCGGACCAGCCGCGGGTGCTGCCGTCGGTCACCAGCGAGGTGCCGCCGACCGCGGTGACGTACTGCGACGCGGCCGGGAACGACACGCCGTAGTCGTCGTCGCCGGAGCTGGCCACGACCGCCACGCCCGGGTGGTTGTAGTACTGCTGCTCCAGCGGGAGCAGGCTCGAGTCCTCGCCGCTGCCCGGCGAGCTCGAGTAGCCCGTGCCGTAGCTGTTCGAGACGTACTTGGCGCCCATCGCGACTGCCTGGTTCACCGCCGCGCCGAGGTCGTCGAAGCCGTTGGTGTCGCCCTCGACCAGGAGGATCTTGCAGCCCGGGCAGGCCGCGGACACCATGTCGACGTCGAGCGAGATCTCACCCGCCCAGCCGGCGTCCGGCTCGGGGTAGTCGGTGCCGCCGCGCTGGTCGACCTTGCGGAAACAACCGTTGGCGGTGGTACACGGCGGAAGGCCGTACTGCTGCCGGTAGACGGCGAGGTCGGCTTCGGCGTTCGGGTTGTCGAACGCGTCCACGATGGCCACGGTCTGGCCGGAGCCGCCAGCGGCCGGCAGGTTGTAGGCGGACTGCAGGTCGGCCGGTCCGTACCCGGACGGGTCGTCGAGCGTCAGCAGCCCGCGCTGGCCGACGATGTCGTCCCGCCGCAGCGCGAAGCAGGCCGCCTCGGTCTTGTTCCGCGGCGTGCTGCACATCGCGCTCACCGACGGCTTGCCCGCCTTGGTGGGGCCGGCCGTACGGGTGCTGCCGGCCGCGTCGTCGGCTGGGCCGGCCTGCACCGGAGCGGCGAAGGCGACACCCCCGACCACCGCGGCGACGACGGTCAGCAGCCAGGCTTTCGCCCCTACTGACCTACCCATTTGTTCCGTTTTGCGCATGAAAATCCTCCCCGGCGTCTTGCTCAGTGCCGATACCTCGTCGACCTCGAATTGAGAAACGGCAAGTTTGCTGAGGTAAAGATGTCTAAACCTCACGTAACACTGTCAACGGCCGGGAATGGCGGAATGTTGACATGGCGCTAATGCGCCAGGAAAAAGACTTACAAAGGCGTCCGAGTGGGATACCGGGTAATTAACGGACAAGTGTGCGGGTGGTCCCGCCGCAATCGCGACCGGACCACCCGCATTTTTAAGAATGCTTTAAGGCGCCTTTTGTGGATTCGTTTGGCGTCGGTCGGCACGACCGGCCAGGGCAGCTCGGTCGGGTCAGCCGGTCGGCACGACCGGCCGGGCCGCACCTGTCGGGTCAGCCGGTCAGTACGACCCGCCAGGGTCGCGCCCGCACCATCAACAGGCCGCGGGCCACGCTCAGGTCGTCGTCCTGGGCCAGCCGGAGGTACTCGGCGACCTCGGTACCCGGCACGCGTACCACGGTCATGCCGTCGCCGCTGCCGTCCAGTGGGCCGGCCGCGACCAGGACGCCCCGTTCCCGCAGCCGACCGAGAAACGCGACGTGCTCGGCGAAGTCGGGGTGACCGAACACGCCGTCCGCCGGTGCGGTCGGCCCGGCCGTGTGCATGAGCGCCAGCCAGGTGTCGCCGCTGCCCT
Source organism: uncultured Actinomycetota bacterium (assembly GCA_963742715.1). GTDB lineage: Bacteria > Actinomycetota > Actinomycetes > Mycobacteriales > Micromonosporaceae > CAVUMR01. The sequence continues at coordinate 345,109 of CAVUMR010000002.1, forward strand.
TCTCGCCGCCGCCGCTGGCCGCACCGATGCTGGCTTCACCAGGGCTGGCTTCATCGATGCTGGCCGAGGCGCCGGTGCGGTCGAGGTACCGCCCCAGTACGTGTGGCCAGCCGGTGTTGTAGTTGTCCCGGGACTTGGCCGGCTCGTCGAACGCTTCCCAGCCGCGATGTTCGAGCGTGACCAGGGTCTGCTCGTCGCTGAGCTCGCTGAACCGCACCTCGACCTCACTCGGCACCTCCGGATCGCTGCCCGGGTGCCAGGTCATGCGCAGCCGGTACGGCGGCTCCCAGTCCAGCACGGTGCCCCACACGGCCTCGTCGCCGTCCGGCCCGCGCTCGACGACCCGGCCGTCGCGGAAGTCGACGACCGTGTCCGCCCCGTACACGCTGTGTCCGTCACCGACGGGCCACCAGGCTCCGATCTCGGCGGTGAATATCTTGAACGCCACCTCGGCCGTGGCCGGTACGGCGACCTGACGGCGGATAGGCGGAAGCTCGGTCATGTCTCGTCCCTTCTGGACTGGTCCGACGGGTCGGCCGCATGGTGTCCGGCGACCCGTTCGGCGAATGCCGCCAGCGCCTGGTCCCAGGTCCCCACCAGCCACTGCTGCAGCACGGTGAACCCCTGTGGCGCGAGCGCGTACAGGTTTCGGGTGCCGACGCTGTGGTGCTCGACCAGCCCGGCGCCCTCGAGTACCCGAAGGTGCTTGCTGACCGCCGGGCGGCCGACCGGCAGGTGCGCGGCCAGTTCACCGACCGCCACCGGACCGTCGCGTAACCGCTCGACGATCTGGCGCCGGGTGGCGTCACCCAGTGCGTCGAACACGGCGTCTGAAGCTGCTTGGTTCCTCATGAGTAACGGTTACTCTAGAGCAACCAATGTCAGCCGCCAATGTCCGTTCGGCTGATTCCGGCGGGTCGACCATCCGCCGCCGCGCGAGTGGGACAGCTACGAGCGGCACGACGGACTGCGGCCGCCGACGGTGGTGCACTTCAGCTGGCGACCGCTGGGCCATCCGGAGCTCGGCGAGCTCGCGGTCGGACAGGCGACCTTCCTGGACCGCGTGACCGGGTGAGCCCGACCCGGTCGCCGGCCTCTCGGCTGGCCGTCAGCGCTCCGGCCAACTGGCCAGTGCCGGCCGGGTCTGGCTCGACGGGGCCGGGGTCACCAACCGGATCCGGCCGGCGCTGAGCTGGTAGGACATGCCGACCACGGCGCAGCGACCGGAACCGATAGCGGTGGCGAGCACCTGGGAACCGTCCTGCAACTGGTCGACCGTGCGCTGGATGTGTACGTCCACGATCCGGTCGAGGTTGTCGATGCCCTGTGCCGTCGCCCGGCTCACGCTCGGCACGATCGCGTCCACCAGTGCGCGCAGGTGACCGGACGGGCGCTCGCCCGTGGCCACCGCGTCCCGGGCCGCGGTGACCGCGCCACAGGAGCTGTGCCCGAGTACCACGATCAGCGGCACGTTCAGCACGGTCACGGCGTACTCGATGCTGCCGAGTACCTCCGGTCCGGTGGTGTGCCCGGCGGTGCGTACCACGAACAGGTCGCCGAGGCCCCGGTCGAAGATGATCTCGGCGGCCAGTCGCGAGTCCGAGCAGCCGAAGATCACCGCGAACGGGGTCTGGTTGTCCGCCTGCGCGGTCCGGTGCTCGGCGTCCTGGTTGGGGTGGATCCGGGTACCGGTGACGAATCGTCGGTTTCCGGCTTCGAGCTCCGCGAGGGCGCCGGCGGGCGTGGTCGGAGGTCCGGCTGGCAACTCTCCGGCTAGCGACTGGCTCATGGCACTCCCCGATGACGAGACCAGGTGCGGTGGGTCGCCGCAATTGTCCCATCGACCTGCCAGTATGTCGTTGGAACGTGACTCGATTGGCCCTCTTGCTCCCGACCTGGCACTCAGCCCGTCAGCCGGCGTGCCAGTCGGGGCGGCGCAGCTCGTACTCGACTTCGCCATGCTCGGCACCGTCGATCGGGTCGTCCCAGGTCAGGTGGAAGGTACGGACGAACCGCATGCCGGCCTTCTCCATCACCCGCCGCGACGCGCGGTTGATCGCCATCGTCTGCGCCCAGACCCGGGGTACCGCCAGCTCGGTGAAGGCCAGCCGGATCACGCCGCGGGATCCTTCGGTACCGAATCCGTTGCCCCAGGCGGGCTTGCGCAGCCGGTACCCGAGTTCAGGCCCGGCGTCACCGCCGGACGCGGACGCGGCCTCGCTCGTGGCCTCATCCACGGCCTCGTCCACGGCCCCCTGCCGCAGGCCGAACCAGCCGAGGAACGCGCCGGTATCCCGATCGATGGCGGCCCACCGGCCGTACCCAGGGGTCCGGTCGTACTCGTCGAGGAGACGGGGCAGCAGCTCGTCGGCCACCACGTCCCGTGGCGTCGCCCGGCCACCGGTGAGATACCGCATGACCTCCGGATCGCTGTCGAGCTCGACCAGGTTGTCCACGTCCGCGCCGGTCAGCCGTCGCAGGATCATCCGCTCGGTCTCCAGCACGACGTACACCCGAAAATCCTTTCTTGGGTACCGCTGCCCACCCGGCAGAGTAGGACGGACACGGGCGGACAGGAGGTGGAGCGTGGCTGATCGGCCGAAGGGTCGGGTGCTGCAACTACGGCTGGTGGTCGAGGCGCCCGACTACGAGCAGGCGGTCGCCTTCTACCGGGACGTACTCGGAGCTCCCGAGGAGCTGGCGATCTCCGGCGGCGACGGTGCGCAGGTGACCATCCTCGACATGGGTCGGGCGACCCTGGAGATCTCCAACCCCGCGCAGGTCGCGATGATCGACGAGGTCGAAGTCGGCCGCCCGGTCAGCCCGCGGCTGCGGGTCGCGTTCGAGGTCGCCGACACCGAGCGCGTGACGTCGCAGCTGGTGGACGGCGGCGCCGAGCTGATCGCCGCGCCGACGGTCACGCCGTGGCGGTCACTCAACTCGCGGTTGTCCGCGCCGGCGGACCTTCAGATCACCGTCTTCCAGGAGCTCGGCGACGACGCTGTGCCGGTCACTGACCCTGGTGAGGAGGGTCCGCCGGTCACAGGCCCGCGCGCACGATGACGGTCCGAAGGACCGCGCCCTCGCCGGTTTCCTGTTGTACCGTCCAGCCGTTCGGGCTGCGGTTGCCGCAGACGGCCGGCGTCATGGTGCCGCCCCGGCAGTAGGTCGTCCAGACCGTGGCGCCGGTGATGTCCAGCCGGATCGGGACCGTACTCGCGTACCCCACCAGCAGCGGCTGGAAGACCACCGTGCTCGTTCCGGAGCCGCCCGGGAGTACCGCGCCGGAGACCGTGTACTGCAACTCCAGTCGGTGCCGCCCGGGCGCGGTCGGGAACGAGTGCAGCAGCCACGAGTTGGTACTGTCCGGGGTACCGGTCGGCAGCGGCGTTCCGTCGAGACTGGCGCTCAGGTTGGTCGCCTTGGGATGTACCGCACCGCCGGCCGGCATACCCGGGCCACTGACCAGACCGGGCAACAGCAGCGGCATTGCGGCCGGTACCTGGTGCGGTGTCCACTCCAGCTGTTCGCGCATCTGTACCAGGCCGCCACCGAGGATGACCGCGCTGATCGTCAGATCGTCCGACACCGCTTCCAGGTCGTTGCCGGTACCGGCACCTGCCGGTGGAGTGGACGCGCTCGCGCTGGGCGCGGGTACGGCCGGGGCTCCGGCGGCGGTACTGGTCGGTGTCGCGGGAGCTGTCCGTTGTACCTCGCCGGCCAGGGACGCGGTCTGTCCCTCGTTCTGTGGCCCGTACTCCAGCCAGATGTAGCCGAGGGTGCCGACCACCGCGACGACCGTGATCAGCGCGACCGTGATCAACGTGGCCGGGTGTCGACTCCGCTCGCGTTGCCGTGGCGGCCGCCAGCCACCGGCCGGTCGCCTGTTCGCGACGGCAACGGGTTCGAACTCGTCCTCGTCGTCCACCGGATCGAACTCGTCGGCTGCGTCGAAGTCGGTCGGGTAGTCATCGACCGGGTCGAACTCGTCGGCTAGGTAGTCGTCCTCGAAGTCGTTCGCAAGGCTGTTGTCGAAGTCGCCGTACACCGCGCCGGCGGGCTCCGGTGTATACCCCGGAATGGACGCCGTGCCACGGGCCGGATGCTCGGGCGCCGGCGGATCGAGCAGTCGACCGGCGAGTAGGTGCGTGGTGTCGCTGCTCGCAGGGTCGGCCTCTTCCCACGCGATCAGCGTGCGGGTCGGGGCGGCGGTGTCTTCGCGCCAGTCGGCCACGTCGTCCGGGCCGTGCACGTCGGCCGCGTCGACCTCCGTCGCATCGCCTGGGTCCGCCTCCACGAAATCGGCATCGGTCGGGTCGGCGTCCGCTGAGTCGGCATCGGTGTCCGCGAGCGCTGCCGGTTCGGTGGAGTCGCTCGCGTCTGGGCCGGTCGCGCCTCGGCCGGTTGCGGCTGAGCCGCTCGCGTCGGTGCCGGTCTCGTCAGTGTCCGTCTCGTCGGTGCCGGTCGCGTCCGAGCTGGTCGCGTCCGAGCTGCTCGCGTCAATGATCGGCGGCTCGGGGGAGTCCGACTCGGCAAGTTCCGGGGAAGCCAGGTCGGGCTCGGCCAGGGCAGGGTCCGCCACGTCTGGCTCGGTGGCATCGGACGCGGGCTCGGCTTCTCCGGGCTCAACCTCGGTGGGGGCGGGCTCGTCGTCGTCCGGACCGGTCGTAGTGGCGTCAGGGACGAGCGGTCGGGCGTCGGCTGCTGCCGGCTCCTCGGCGTCGTCCCGGGCATCCCCTAACGGCCGCATCGTATCCATCCTCACTGACGGTTACGAACAAACAGCACAACCGTGCCAATCACGGCGCGCAGCCCCCAAGATATTTACTGCCGTCAATCGGACCATACGCGGTCCAGATGCCCACGTCCGCCCACACCCACCCGGGTGTGACCCGCCGACGCACCGGCCCTGCCTGCCTAACCGTCCGTCAATGATCGCTTTGCCCGCCGGACAGATGCACCGGTTAGCAGGAACCTGACAGATGCGCCCCACGGCGGCCGCTGGAGCGGACGGCGGATCATGACGGACCTATCACCTGATCAACGGCCCGATCAGCGGTTCAAGCCAGGGCGAACGACAGAGCGGCGCGCGATCGCCTCAGCCGGGCGAGGGACGAGCGCGCCACATCCGTTGGTGCCGTGTGAACGCGCCACACGCGTTGGTGCCGTGTGAACGCGCCACACGCATTGGTGCCGTGTGAACGCGCCACACGCGTTGGTGCCGTGTGAACGCGCCACACGCGTTGGTGCCGTACGGATTAGTCGGGAAGTACGAGCCGTCCGGTGCTGTCGCGGGGCACGGGAAGTACGGCGGTCACCGCGTCGACCGGAATAGGCCCGTACACGTGCGGAAACTCGTCGGCTCCCGGCGCGGGCGGCTCGTACTTGAGCGGCGCGGTCAAGCTGTCGCTGTCGATGACCAGCACCACGAGTTCGTCGTCCACGTCGCCGGAGCGGAAGTCGCCGTAGAGGAACTCGGCCACCCGGCGAAGCTGGTGTCGCAGCGAGCAGTGGATGAAGCCCTGCTCCTCCAGCGAGACGCCGCGGGTGGACCGGCGGTACTGCCGCTCGGGCAGTGCCGCTTCCCAGGTCGCGCGCTCGGTGATGTGGAACAGTTCCGTCACGCGGCTACCGTACTGGGCGCCACGGCGCCGCTGAGCACCGCAGAAGGCGCCGCTACGCGCGCTGGAAGTGCCAGATCATCGCGGCCGGGACCGCGTCGTACACGGCGTCTGCCGCCTCCGGGCACCATTCGCGGGCCAGCGGTCCTCCCAGTACATCGGTGGGGAGGCGGCCCGGCTCGTGGCATTCGAGCACCTGTAGTCCGAGCGGGATCGCGGCCGACAGGTAGTCGCTGGCCAGGTACCGGCTGGCCGGCATCAGATGGCGCTTGCCGTCGGCGTCGTTCCCGCCGGCCACACTGCCGAGGTACATCGACAGCACGTGGATGTCCGACGTGACCAGGTGGCCGCCCGGCCGCAGCACCCGGGCGAACTCGGCGAGTACCGGCGACAGCGCCGGTACGTGCGGCAGGGCCAGGGCGCACACGACCAGGTCGACGCCTTCATCGGGTACCGGAAGTGCGTGCAGGTCACCGGCGAGGAACTCGACCCCGGGGTTGCCGGCGCGGGCCCGGGCCAGCATGTCGGGGGAGCTGTCGACGCCGATCACCCGGTGCCCCTGCGCGTGGAGATACCGCGTGTGCCGACCGGTACCGCATGCCGCGTCCAGCGCGTCCCCGGGCGCAAGACTGTCCAGGATCCGGTGTACGACGGGCTCTTCGACCCTGATCAGCGGGTTGTCCTCGGCGTCGTAGTGCGCCGCCCACCAGCGGTAGCCCTCGACCGTACTGAACTGGCCGACCTCGAGTCCTTCGTCCGCCATCGGACCGTCCGGTGTCAGCAGGATGTCGCGTACCTCGGCGATCCGGGCCTCGACGAACGACCGGTCAAACCCGTCGCCGGCGTACGCGCGCAGCAGCGCGATGCCTTCGAGGCCGAGCAGGAACGCGACCGGATGCTGGTAGGTCACCACGCGGCGACGGTACGAGCCCCACTGGCCGGACGCGACCGGATACCGCCGAATCCCGGCACCGGATCGCTATCCGTCCACCGTGATCGACAGGGTGTGTTGACCGGCGGCGCCGCTGGGGAATGGTTCGGCCCGCCGGTCGGTCTGTACCGCACCGGTGCCGTCCGTTGCCCGGACGCTGAGGCTGTGGTCGCCGGGTTCGGCGTCTTCCCAGGTGTACGTCCATTGCCGCCAGGTGTCGGTGGAGGTGGCCGTGGCGAGCCGGGCCCGGCGCCACGGTCCGTCGTCCAGCTGCACCTCGACCGCGACGATGCCGCGGTGCTGCGCCCAGGCGACCCCGCCGATCGTGACGCGACCGGGCCGTACGTGTGCGAACGGCTTGGGGGTGTCGATCCGGGCCTGCGTCTTGATGGGCGCCTTGGCGGCCCACTTGCGCCGGACCCAGTAGGGGTCGTACGCGTCGAACGTGGTCAGCTCGAGATCGGTGATCCACTTGCACGCGGACACGTAGCCGTACAGCCCGGGGACCACCATCCGGACCGGGAATCCGTGTACCACCGGCAGCGGTTCGCCGTTCATCGCGATAGCGAGCATCGCGTCCCGACCGTCGGTCGCGATGGCGGTCGGGGTACCGATGGTCATCCCGTCGACGGAGCGGCTCACCAACTGGTCGGCATCGGGATGTACGCCGACCTCGGCGAGCAGGTCCTTCAGCGGTGCGCCGATCCACCGGGCGTTGCCGACGTACGGTCCGCCGACCTCGTTGGATACGCAGGTGAGGGTGATGTCCCGCTCGATCAGCGGCCGGTTCGCCAGCTCCTCGTACGACAGCGTCAGCTCGCGGTCGACCATCCCGTGAATGCGCAGTTGCCAGTCCTCGACGGCCACTTGCGGCGGGGTCAAGGCGGTGTCCACCCGGTAGAAGGTCGCGTTCGGTGTACGCCACGGCGTGATGCCGGGTACCCGGAGGTCGGCGCCGGCCGGTACCGCGCTGGCCGGACTGGCGGGTGTCGGGATCCGCACCCTGGCGCGGGACGCGGCCACCGAGAACCGGGCAGCCTGCAGGGCGCGACCGCCGAAGCCGGTCAGTCCGGCCAGCACCACGGTGCCGGCGGCGACCAGTACGAACCTGCGGCCGACCGGTGCGGCGGCACCGAGCAGCAGTCGCGGCTTGCCGGGCGCCTCGTCGTCGGTTGCCTCGTCGTCGACCGCGGGAGCGCGGTCGGTCGTAGCGCGCTCCCGCGGCGTGGCGGCGGGTACGGCGTCGTCGGAAGGTGTGGCGTCGGCGGCGACACGACGACGGCTCAGCAGGGCGAGCAGCGCCGCGACTCCCGTGGCCGCGCCCACGATGGACGGGAGCACGTCGAGCGGTCCGGAGTTGTACTGCGTGGCGGCTGCCACCGCGCCGGCCAGCGCGAACGCGAGAATCCCGGCCACGCCGAGCACCAACCGGCGGAGCGCGGCGATCCCGACCAGCATCGCGAACAGGCCGAGTGCCGCGTAGATACCGGCCAGCAGCACGGTCTTGTCGTTCTCGCCGAAGGTACGGATGGCGAACTCTTTGAGCGGTTCCGGCGTCGCCACGATGAGCCGGGAACCGACCGCGATGATCGGCGACGCCTCGGGCCGCACGAACGCCGCCACGAGCTCCGCGGTGCCGACGGCGGCGGCGCCGGCCAGCACGCCGATCGCGCTGCCCCGCCAGATGTTCTGGAAGCGGGTCATGTCATCCCTCTCGGATACGGGCCAGGGGCGCGTCCGGACCTGGTCTCGGACACGCCCCTGGGCGTCCTAGCGGTGCTTGTCGCTGGAGCATTTGCCTGGCGGCGCGGTCACGCGGCCGGCATCAGCACCGTGTCGATGAGGTAGACCGTGGCGTTGGCCGTCTGCACGTTGCCGCAGATCACGCTGGCCGCCGCCGTGTTTCCAGGACCCTTCACGGTGTACGTGTCGCCACTGCCGGAAACCTCGACGCTTCCGCCGTTGAGCGTGGCGTGCGAACCGGCGAGCTGGTCCGGGGCGATCCTCTTGTCCAGTACGTGCAGCTTGAGGATGCCGGCGATCTGGGCGTCGGTGAGCTTGCTCAGCGTGGCCTGCGGGATCTTCGCGAACGCGCTGTCCACCGGTGCGAAGACGGTCAGCTCAGGCGCTCCGTTGAGCGTGTCGCCCAGCTTCTCCTGGCCGACGAGCTTGACCAGGGTCTTCAACAGTGGGTTGCCACTTGCCGCGGTCGCGACCGGTGCCTTGGCCATCGCCTCGGAGCTACCCGGGTTGGCCGGATCGGTCGGTATCTGGGAGCAGGCCGCGCCGAACGGCTTGTTGCTGTCGGCCATCGCCTCCGACGGCGCCGCCGACGCGCTGGCCGCACCGCCGGCTGAACCGCTGGCGTTCGAGTTGTCATCGGAACTGCCACAGCCGGCCACGGAAAGGCCCAATGCGGCGGCGAGGCCAAGTACGGCGAACACTCGCTTGCTGATCATTATCACTCCTCGGGAGCTTGGTTCCCGTTCGTCTGGGATCGGGCTGGTCAGCAGACGATTCGGCGCCGTGGAGGAGGCGGATGGTCGTGATGTTGGTGCGAGTGACGCCGGCCACACACCGCACGCTCGTCACGTCACGCTCGTCAGGCCGAGCCCGCTCGGGCACCGCTCGCGCAGCGTGAAGCCGAGGCGGGGGCAGCGTTGGCGCCCGGCGCACCGTTGACGGTCGCGGCGGCGCGTCGTTAGCGTGAAGAAGCCGCGGCTGGATCAAGCGCGGTCTGACGAGATTCCTGTCCCGCACGACCTATCCGCACGATGACGAGGCCGGAGGGCTTCTGGCGGCGTGGTAGGGCGTAGACCCCCGCGCATCCCCGTCGAGCGGCGGAAGGCATCAACGGTGGCGCACTTCAGCTGGCGCGACGGTCGTACGCGCTCGAAAACGGTAGAAGACACCCGGGCGTCCTATTGGCGCGTACTCCGTACCCCCGGCGCGTTGGCGTTCTTTCTGGTCGCGGCTCCGGTACGACTGGGACTCGCGATGACCGGCATGGGCATCGTGTGGCTCGTACACGGTGAAACGGGCTCGTTCGGCATCGCGGGTGTCGTGGTCGGCGGCTTTGCGGTGGGCGAGGCGGTGATCTGTCCCCAGGTGGCGCGGCTGATCGACCGGTACGGCCAGCCGCGGGTCCTGCCGTGGAGCCTCGGCGTTCACGGTGGCGCCGTCGCACTGCTGGTCGGGGCTGCGGTCGCGCACGGGCCGGTCTGGCTGCTCGTCGCGGCCGGTGGACTTGCCGGCGGGTCGATTCCGCAGGTGGGAGCCCTCACCGCGGCGCGCTGGTCGGTACTCCTGCGCGGGACGGTACTGCTGCCGGCCGCGTTCACGCTGGAGACGTTGAGCATCGACGTGGCGTACCTGACCGGACCGGCGGTGGCGGTACTGCTCGCGACCACGGTCGCTGCTCCGGCCGGTACCGTCGGGGCTGCTTTTCTGATTGTCATCGGTGGTCTCGTGTTCGCCAGCCTGCGGCGAACCGCGCCGCCTCCCGCCGCGGACCGGCCGCGCGACAGCACGGAACGCGGGCTGCTGACGGCCGGCTTCGGCGTGCTGTTGTACGTGAACTTCGCGATGGGCGGGTTCTTCGGCTCAATGCAGTTGTCGGTCAGTGCCTTCGCCGAGGCGCATCACGTCGCCAGTGCGGCCGGAGTCCTTTACGCCGTGATGAGCTGCGCGAGCATCCTGGTGGGGCTCGCCTACGGGCGTCGCCGCTGGTCCATCGCGCCCGCTGTCCAGCTCGGTTTCGCGTTGAGTTTCCTGGCGGTCGCCGGCGTACCCCTGCTGTTTGTCGATTCGACCGCCGTGCTGGGCATCGCCCTGGTACTGCCCGGAATGGCGATCGCCCCGACCATCGTGCTGTCCTCGACCCTCATCCAGGGTGCGGCCGACAGCCGGGCGATGACGCAGGCGTTCACCTGGGTCAACTCGGCGAGCGTGGCCGGCATGGCGCTGGCCGCGTCCGGTGCCGGCCAGCTCGTCGACCAGCACGGACCGAGCACCGGCTTTCTGATCCCGATCGCCGCGTCCGGTTCGGCCGCGCTGCTCGTCTGGTTCTTCCGTTCGGCGATGCCGGCCGGGCGCCAGCAGGTGACCGCCCCCGTGCCGTCAGCCTGAGGCCGGCGGCAGGCGGCAGGCGGCCGGCGCGCGACCGTGCTATACCTCCGGCGTTCTGGCTGGCCGCGTGGAGGACGACGCATGACCTACCGCACCCACGACGAGGTGTTCGGCACGGCACCGTGGCTGGAGGTGGGCGGGCGCGCCCTCACCTCGCGGCTGTTGCTGGGCATCGAGCAGTACACCAGCCCGGAGCTGGTCGGACAGGTGCTGGACGCGGCCGGCGCGGACGTGTTCATCACGACGTTCGACCTGGAGCACACCCGCTCGAGCCTGCTGCTGATGGACCTGGACGAGCACGTCGAGCTGGACCGGTACACCTGGATCGGGACGACCTCGTTCGCCCACTCGGCCGAGGCGGCGGTGGAGACGGCCCGGCAGTTGCGGGACCGGCTCGGGCTCAATGTGATCAAGCTCGACGTGCGCGACGAGGACAACCTGCCGGACACGTCCGGCACGATCCTGGCGGCGAAACAGCTGCTCAGCGACGGTTTCAGCGTGCTGCCGTTCGTCCTGCCGGAGCGGGACACGGTGCGGTCGCTGGAGGAGCTCGGCTGCTCGGCGATCCGGCTGATGGCCTCGCCGGTGGCGAGCTACCGGGGGATCGCCGACCCGGCCGCGATCGAACGGTGCGTCGGGGCGATGACCGTCCCGGCCGTCGTCGAGGGCGGGCTGGGCTCGCCGCGCCACGTCGTCGAGGCGATGGAATTAGGAGCGTCGGCTGTACTGGTGAACACCCTGGTCGCGCGTGCACCGGATCCCGTTGCCATGGCCGCGGCCGTGAAGCACGCACTACTCGCGGGTGGGCTGTCGTCGCTGGCCCGGCGGCCTCTCCGGGCCGTCCCGTGACGACCCACGAAGCGGTCCTGTTCGACCTTGACGGGGTACTGATCAGCTCGCAGGAAGCCATCATCGAGCTGTGGCAGCGGCTGCTCGCGTCGCACGGCCTTCCGTTGACCGACTCCGACCTGCATCACCATGTGTTGGGCTGCGGTCCTGAGCACACCGTGGACGCGCTGTTTCCGGCTGACGTGCGGGCCACGGTGCTTGCCGCGATCCGGGCGGCCGAGCCCGACCTTGGTTACCGTCCGCTGCCGGGTGCGCGGTCCGTCGTGCGCACCCTTTCTGCCGCTGGGGTACCGCTGGCGCTGGTGACCAGCGCATCGTCCGGCCGAGCGGGCGCGGTCCTGACGAGCCTCGGGCTGGCCGACTGTTTCGCCGCGACGGTCGCGTGGGACGACACCGAGCGCGGCAAACCGCATCCCGATCCGTACCTGCTGGCCGCGACCCGGTTGGACGTGAAGCCGGAGCGCTGCGTCGTGGTCGAGGATGCCGTATCCGGGATCGTGGCGGCCCGTACCGCCGGCATGACCTGTATCGGCATCGACGCGACCGGCAGTGACCGGCTGGTACGAGCCGGCGCCCCGGTCACCGCGACCGGACTGGACCAGGTGCGGGTATCCCACAATCCGGCGGGCGTGGAAGTCCTGGTCGGCAGGTATGTACTGAGGCTCTCGCCGTAGGCTGCCTGCCGTGGCGCAGCTATCCGAGGACGTCCGGCGAGCGGTCAGGTTCTTCGCGTTCTACCTCGCCAACGGGACCGTCGACCTGGAACTGCTCGGCGACATCGACTACCGACCGCACCTCGTGCAGTTCGGGTCCGAGCTCGAAATGGCGTTCACGATCTTCACGAACGTCCTGGAGGTCGACGACAGCGGGCGCGTCACCAACGGCGGACACGCACAACGCCGCGCGGCCCAGTGGATCCGCAACTACTGCGACCCGTCGTACGAGATCGAGCCGCCGCTGGCGGACTGGGAAGTCGAACTGCCGTAGCCGGGTCTGCCGCTCGCTCCGCGTCCGCGGCCGCTGTCACTCGTGTCAGCTCCGGGCGGACCGCCGCGGGGTGGCCGGGTCACGATTGTCGACGACGAGTTCGGCTCGCAGCAGGATCGCGTCGTCGGGCGCGACGTACACCTGGCTGGTTGCGGGTTTCCGGCCGGGCAGCTCCATGAGCTTGATGCGGTAGCGGCGACTCCCGGCCGGGCCGAGGCGGGATCAGCAGCAGCTGGCGGCGGGGTCGTCCGGCAAGACGTCCACGGCGGGGGAACGCACCAACAGGTCGTACATGGTTCAGGGCCGGTCATGATCGACCGGCCCTGGTGTTTGTACTGGTGAGAGTGGTGCGCCGCCAGGGACTCGAACCCCGAACCCGCTGATTAAGAGTCAGCTGCTCTGCCAGTTGAGCTAGCGGCGCGTGCGTTGCGAACGAGCCCGCGCAACGGGGATGAACGATAGCACGGTGCCGCGACGGACCGGCAAAGCGCCCTCGCGCGCCCGCACCGGCGCGTGACAGCCACACGAGGCCGGGGAAGGACAGCCGCACGGTGCCGGCGCGCGACAACCACACGGTGCCGGAGCGGGACCTGGGCGGGTGCGCGGCGGGTGACCGGAACCCGACCGCGGACGCCACGAGCACAAGACACGGGCTTACCAGCGGAAACCTGGGCAATCCGGCCTGGTCGAGGGTGCTGACGGCGGTACGACCGTGATCGGCGGAGCCGTCCTCCAGGCACTATTGGCCGATAGGGCAGGATGAGGCAGTTTCGAACCGTAGGCGCGGGGGCGAGGACGGGCATGACCGGTTCAGCGATTGCGCAGGCACCCAGACGTACCGTCAAGCACCGGTCTGCCCTGCGGCGGCCCGGCTGGGCGGTGCTTGCTCTCGCCCTGACCGGCTTGATCGGTCTCAACGGCTGCACGTCCGGGAAGGACGGCGCGGCGGAGAAGACCCGGTCGCCGAGTGCCAGTCCGTCACCGACCGCGCCACCGGCGCAGGTGGCGATCGCGTCGCCGCGGAACGGGCAGCGGGGGGTACCGACCGGCACCGAGATCGCGATGCGCGTCATCGGTGGTCAGGTAACCGCCGCGACGCTTCTCGGCCCCGGCAACAGGCCGGTACCGGGCGCCTTCTACCCGGGCACGACCACCTGGGTGCCGGCGCGGCAGCTCGCCTTCAACGCCACCTACCGGGTGAACGTGACCGCGGTGAATCCGGACGGTAAGGCCGTCACCGCCACGTCCCGGTTCAGCACCCTGTCCGGTACCGACCCGAACAGGTTGATGAACACCGCCCTCTACATGTACGACCACGAGGTCGTCGGCGTGGGCATGCCGGTGGTGGTCGAGTTCGGGGTGGACGTCGAGAACCGGTTCAAGCCCGCGGTCGAGCGGCACCTGAGCGTGATGAGCACGCCGGTGCAGGAGGGTGCCTGGCACTGGTGGAGTGACCACGAGGTGCACTTCCGGCCCAAGGTCTACTGGCAGCCCGGTACCAAACTCGCGGTCCGGATCGGTGTCGGCGGGATGCCGGTGGGCGACGGCTGGTACGGCGTCGCGGACCGGACGGCGTCGGTGACGGTCGGCCCCAAGCAGGTCATCGCGGTCAACAACGTGGGCAAGCAACTGAGCGTGATCAGGGATGACCGGGTGATCCGCCGGATGCCGGTGAGTCTGGGCAAGCCGAGCTCCCCGTCCTCCAGCGGCAACCTCGTGGTGATGGAGCGCAAGGAACAGGAGTGGTTCGACTCCTCGACCTATGGCGTACCGATCAGCTCGGCGGCCGGCTACCGCACCCTCGTGTACTGGGACCTGCGGATCACCTGGGGCGGTGAGTACATTCACGCCGCTCCGTGGTCGGTCGGTGACCAGGGCCATCGGAACGTCTCGCACGGGTGTACCAACCTGTCCACCGAGAACGCCAGGTGGCTGTTCAACAACAGCAGGGTCGGCGATCCGGTGGTCGTCCGGGGCACTGAGGCGCACATCCAGGCGGGCGACGGTTGGACCGACTGGGAACTGCCGTGGGCGAAGTTCCTGCAGGGCAGCAAGCTGCCGCACCCACTTCCGACGGCCAGCCCGACCGCGAGTCCGTCCGGAACCGCCTCGGCGGGCCCGACCGTTACGGCCACCGCCTCGAAGCCGGCCGCCGCCCAGGGCAACTAACCGCCATGGGGTACTCGCGTGCCCCGGCGCTACACAGCTCGTGCGGGCCCAAAGCCGCGAACTGGAACGATCCGACACGCACATGCCGCGATCGGATGAATAGGGCTAGATGACCTAGAGTTACCCTGTGCCGACGTTCTGGATCGGGTACATCGACATTCCTCCCGCGGTCGAAATGAAGATCCGCACTCGGCGCGGGGTTACCGGTGACCAGGTCCGTTCCGCCTGTCAATGGCCAGCCAAGCCAGCCAAGGCGGTGTGGCACGACCATCCCGAGCACGGCCACCGGCTCATCGTGTTCGCAGGCGATGAGCAGGGGCGCCAGCTGAAGGTCGTCCTCCAGCCAATCGACGAGACGGACGGAACTTGGCGCCTTCATCGTGGCAGGGCAGGACGCATGATGGGTGCTATGCCGCAAGACGAGCTGGCGGAGATCGACCTCACCGAAGACGAGATCGACGCGATGATGGCGCAGGGCGAAGCTGTCGAGCTGACAGGTCCGCCCAGCCTCGACCACCCTGTCGAGTTTGAGGTGATCAAGAGCGGGGTCGACACCTATGTATGGCGGATCGTGGACCCGAGCGGCGCCATTCTTGCCACCAGCGACAACCACTACAGAAGTGTGGGCGCGGCGATCAGGGCCATAGGCGCCCTCAGACGTTCCCTGCGCAACGCCACCTTCAGGAACATCCAAGACTCCGCATAGGGCCTGGTCGCTAGCTGAACTGAGATAGTGGCGGCGCACGCAAACGCATCAGGGCCGGTCGGCAGACCGGCCCTGATGCGTGTTAAACCAGAGGGTGACTGACGGGATTTGAACCCGCGACACCTGGGACCACAACCCAGTGCTCTACCAACTGAGCTACAGCCACCACGCCGCCCGCAGGGCGGGAGGTGCGCGCCAATGATAGCCGGCAGTCGACAGTCCACCGCACCGGGTTCCGGCGACTCCCGCGCTACCGGTTCGGGCCGGTACCGCCTGGATCGCGCCCGTGCTCAGGCGCCTGGACGGTACCTCCCGCGGCGCCACCAGCAGCGCTCTCCGCGGCGGCTGCTTCGGCCGGCGCGGGTGCCGGATCGCCGTTCGCGAGCCCAGTGTTGATCTTGCCCTGGTCGAGCAGCCGTGCCGCGACTGCCTTCGCCGTCTCCACGTCCGGACCGGGCCGCGGTACGAAGACCGTCTCCCGGTAGTACGCGAGCTCCCGGATGCTCTCCCGGATGTCGGCCAGCGCCCGATGCGCGAGCCCCTTGGCCGGCTGCCCGAAGTACGCCCGCGGGTACCACCGGCGGCACAGCTCCTTGATCGAGGACACGTCGATCATGCGGTAGTGCAGGTGGGCGTCGAGCGCTGGCATGTCCCGGGAGATGAAACCGCGGTCGGTGGCGATCGAGTTGCCGCACAGCGGAGCGGTACGCGGCTCCGGCACGTACTTGCGGATGTACTCCAGCACCATCGCCTCGGCTTCGGCCACAGTGACGGCCGACGCGCGTACCGCCTCGGTGAGGCCGGACCGCTCGTGCATGTCGCTGACCACCGGAAGCATCGCCTCGAGCAGCTCGTCCCGGGCGTTGATCACTACGTCGACGCCGTCGCCGAGCACGTTCAGCTCCGGATCGGTGACCAGTGCCGCCACTTCGATCAGCGCGTCATGACCCAGGTCGAGCCCGGTCATCTCGCAGTCGATCCAGACCAGAAGATCACCCACGGTCATACAGCCTAGGCCCAGGCCGTGCCGGGAGCCCCGCCGGCCAGCAGGTTGCCTGGTACCGGGGCTGGATCCGGCTCACCGGCACGCTCCCGTTTGCGCTGTCAGCGGATCCGCGCACCGCGAAAGGGCTTTCCCCCTGATGTACCCCATGGAAAGGATCGAATGACGGCAGCGCGCACGACGGCCGCCGACGATTGCGCCTAGTCAAATGAGCAGGAAGGGGCCGGACATGCGGATGCTCGTACTCGGGGGAACCGTCTACCTCTCCTATACGGTCGCCGAGCAGGCGCTGGCGGCCGGGCACGAGGTGACGGCGGCCTGCCGCGGGGTCTCCGGCGAACCGCCGGCGGGAGTCCGGCACGTGAAGCTGGACCGGGACGACCCGGCCGGGTGGGCCGAGCTTGCCGCCGAGGGCTGGGACGCCGTGGTCGACATCGCCCGCAAGCCGAGCCGGGTGCGCCGCTCCGTCGAGGTTTTCGCACCGCACGTCCGGCACTGGACCTTCGTGTCCACCGGCTCCGTCTACTCCGACGGCAGGACGCCCGGCCAGCGGGTGGACACCTCGCCGCTGGAGGAGCCGCTCGCGCCGGACGCGGATGAGGACGCGATCGAGAACTACGGTCCTGGCAAGGTGTCCTGTGAACAGGCCGTCCTGGCCGCGCTCGGGGATCGCGCGTTCATCTGCCGCGCCGGCCTCATCGTGGGACCGCGCGAGGCCGACGAGACCGACCGATTCGGCTACTGGCCGCTGCGGATGGCCCGCGGCGGTGAGGTGCTCGCGCCCGGCACGCCGCAGGACGCCGTCCAGGTGATCGACGTGCGCGACCTGGCCGACTGGATCGTGCGGGCGGGAGAACAGGGGACCGTCGGCACCTACGACGGGGTCGGACCGGTGCTCGGGATGGGCGAGTTCCTCGACCAGATCGCCGTCGGCGTCGGGGTGACACCGCAGCTGACCTGGGTGGACCAGGACTTCCTGACCGCGCACAAGGTCGAGCCGTGGGCCGGCGACCGCTCGCTGCCGCTGTGGCTGCCACTGCCGGACTACGCCGGATTCCAGTCCCGGGACAACTCGCCGTCGGTCGCCGCCGGGCTGGTCACCCGCCCGCTCGCCGACACCGCGCGGGACACGCTTGCCTGGGAGAAGTCGGTGCAGGACACGCACAAGTTGGCGGCCGGCCTGACCGACGAGGAGGAGCGCGAGCTGCTGACTGCCTGGCATGGACGGTGACGATAGGTCTCCCGCTCGGCCGCGGAAAGGCGCCGGCCGGTGCCTGTGGATAACCGGCCGGCGCGGTGGCCGCCGCTACCCGGCGCCTGTGGACAATGGCAAGGTCCTTCTTGACCCTGTGTACGGGTGAAGGTAATTTCCGGCAGAGCCGGCGACGAGTCGCTGATGCCGGTCTATACCCGACAACAGCCGGTGCCGATCGGTGGCGGGGCGCGCCGAGGTGCCGTGCGGGAGGTCCGATGAACCACGTCCAGCACACGACCAAGCGGAGAGTTGGCCGGCTCTCCCGCCTCGCCGGCGGGGCGATCGCCGCGCTCGCGGTGCTCAGCCTGGCCGCCCCCGCGGGGGCGACGTCAGCGTCCGAGCAGGTCGCCGACCAGACCTCCCGACACGGCGCGAACGGCTGGATCACCTCCGCGATGCGGCACATGTCGCTCGAGGAGAAGGTCGGTCAGCTGTTCGTCACCTATGCCTACGGCGAGAGCGCGACCAACCCGAGCGACGCGGACAAGGCGCTGAACCAGGACCTGTATGGCGTGGACACGCCCGCGCAGCTGGTCGACAAGTACGCGCTCGGCGGGATCATCTACTTCGCCTGGTCCGACAGCGTGAACAACCCGCCGCAGATCGCCGGCCTGTCCAACGGTCTGCAGAAGGCGGCGATCATCGGCAACGCGCACATTCCGCTGATCGTCACCACCGACCAGGAGCAGGGCGTCGTCACCCGGGTCGGCCCGCCGGCCACCCAGTTCCCGGGCAGCATGTCGCTCGGTGCGTCCCGCAAGCCCGCCGACGCCTACACCGCGGCCGCGATCACCGGCCAGGAGCTGCGTGCGCTCGGCATCAACGCCGCGTACGCGCCCGACTCGGACGTGAACGTCAACGCGCGCAACCCGGTGATCGGCGTACGGTCCTTCGGCAGCGATCCGAAGCTGGTCAGCGACATGGTGTCCGCGCAGGTCAAGGGGTTGCAGCGGTCGTCCTGGCCACACCGGACCGTGTCGGCCACGGCCAAGCACTTCCCCGGCCACGGCGACACGGACACCGACAGCCACACCGGCATCCCGGTCATCACCCACACGAAGGAGCAGTGGGAGGCGATCGACGCGCCGCCGTTCCGGGCCGCCATCAAGTCCGGTATCGACATGATCATGACCGCGCACCTGGAGATGCCGGCGCTGGACCCGAGCGAGGACCCGGCCACGCTGTCCAAGCCGATCCTGACCGGGCTGCTCCGCGACGAACTCGGCTACAACGGCGTCGTGGTCACCGACTCGCTCGGCATGGAGGGTGTACGCGCGAAGTACGGCGACGACCGGGTTCCGGTGCTCGCGCTGCAGGCCGGCGTGGACATGCTGCTGATGCCGCCGGACCTCGACCTGGCGTACAACGCGGTGCTGACCGCGGTACACACCGGTGAGCTCACCGAGGCTCGGATCGACCAGTCGGTTCGCCGCATCCTCACGCTCAAGTGGAACCGCGGCATCCTCACCCACCCGTTCGTAGACCCGAACCGGATCGACTCGGTGGTCGGTACCCAGGCGCACCTGGACGCCGCGGCCGACCTCACCGACCGCACCATGACGCTGGTCAAGAACGACGCGGACGCCCTGCCGCTCAACGCCGACGACCACCAGTCCGTGCTGGTCACCGGCTGGGGGGCGACCACGACGACCACGCTGACCGATGCGATCACGGCCCGCGGCGCGACGGCGGAGCGCTTCTATACGGGCATTCCCACCGACGCGCAGATCGCCGAGGGGGTGGCCAAGGCACAGGCGCACGACGTGACCGTGGTGCTCACCCAGAAGGCGTGGGACACCGGCGTCACCGACCCCGGTGCCAAGCAGCAGGCGTACGTGCACCAGCTGCTCGCCACCGGTAAGCCGGTGATCGTGGTGGCGGTGCGCGACCCGTACGACATCGCGTACTTCACCGAGGCGCCGACCTACGTCGCCACCTACTCGTACAGCCCGGTGTCGATGGCGGCGCTGGCCCGGCTGCTCTACGGCGAGATCGCACCCATCGGCAAGCTGCCGGTGATGATCCCGACCGCGGCCGACCCGAACGTCGAGCTGTACCCCTTCGGCCACGGCTTGAGCTGGTGATGGTGATGGATCGTCGGTCTTTCCTCTCCGCGGTTGGCGGATCCCTCGCCGCCACCGGTACGGGGACGCTCGTGGGTGCCGCCGTCGCGGCGGCGCCCACGAGCGCCGCGCCGGGCTTGTCCCACGACCACGGTCATCGGATCGAAACCGGGCTCGATGTACTGGTCGGCAGCGGGTTCGCCACGCTCGCCGGGCAGCGGGTCGGGGTCATCTCCAACCCGACCGGGGTCAACAACAAGTACCAGCACCTGGTCGACCTGATGGTCGCGGCCGGCAGCGTGAACGTGACCGGCGTGTTCGGTCCCGAGCACGGCTTCCGTGGTTCCGCGCAGGCCGGCGGCAGCGAAGGCACCGGCACCGACGCCCGTACCGGGCTGACCGTGTACGACGCCTACGGCGCGACCGCGACCAAGTTCGCTGAGCTGTACGACACGGCCGGTGTGGAGACCGTGGTGTTTGACATCCAGGATGTCGGCGCGCGGTTCTACACGTACATCTGGACGCTCTACAACGCGATGGTGGCCGCCTCCCGGCGCGGACTGCGGTTCGTCGTACTGGACCGGCCCAACCCGACCGGTGGCATCGCCCGCGGGCCGATGATGACGCCCGAGTTCGAGACCGGAGTCGGCGCCAAGGAGATCGTCCAGCAGCACGGCATGACTGTCGGCGAGCTGGCCCGCTTCTTCAACGGCGAGTTCCTGCCTACCG
Source organism: uncultured Actinomycetota bacterium (assembly GCA_963742715.1). Taxonomy (GTDB): domain Bacteria; phylum Actinomycetota; class Actinomycetes; order Mycobacteriales; family Micromonosporaceae; genus CAVUMR01. The sequence continues at coordinate 365,550 of CAVUMR010000002.1, forward strand.
ACGCGGGCGGCCCGGTGGAGCTGGACGTGGTCGAGGTGCGCGGCTGGCGCACCGAGGTGTTCGGCGACGAGCTGTTCGGTGAGGGCGGGCTGCCGTGGGTACTGCCCAGCCCCAACATGCCCACCCCGCAGACCGCCGTCGTGTACCCGGGCACCTGCCTGTTCGAGGGCACCACGGCATCGGAGGGACGCGGTACCACCCGCCCGTTCGAGCTCATCGGCGCGCCGTACCTCGACTACCACTGGGGCGACCGGCTCAACGAGTACAACCTGCCCGGCGTGCGGTTCCGCGAGGGCTACTTCACCCCGACGTTCTCCAAGCACGTCGGCGAGGTGTGCAACGGCACCGAGGTGAAGGTCACCGACCACCGGTCGTACGACCCGGTCCGTACCGCGGTCGCGATGCTGGTCGAGGCGCGGAAGTACGAAGACTTCGAGTGGCGGTACGACACGTACGACCCGGCCCGCCCGTACTGGATCGACAAGCTCACCGGCTCGACCCGACTGCGCACGATGATCGACGCGGGCGCTACGGCGACCGATGTCGTCGGTGCGTGGGCGGACGAGCTGGCCGAATTCGTGGCACGGCGCCGGCAGTACCTGCTCTATCGAGGGCACGGCCGGTAGCGGGGGACCGGGGGTGGGCCCGACGTGGTCCCCGACGGGTCCACCCCCGCAGACCTGCACCTCCACTTGACCGCCGGCTGTCAGTCGGCCGAGTCGACCTGCGCGGCTCCTTCAAACAGCGCAGGGTGAGTCGGGGCGGCTCTTCAACCGGCGCGGGTGAGCTGGCTCGGGTGAGTCGGCGCGAACCCTTCAGTCGCCGCGGGTCAGCCGCGCGTGTACCGCCGGATCGGCGGGCATCCCGGTGCTCAACAGCGCCAGCCAGGCGGCTCCACCGGCGGCATCACCAGCCGGTACGGGTGCCGCGCCGTACCGCTCAGTGAGCGCGGCCGCCAGCCGGGTGCCGAGCGGACCGTCCGACAGCGCAACAGATCCAGCCAGCACCGGCGGATGGGCGCGGGCCGGTTCTCCGACCCGGTCGGCGACCGCGTCGAGCGTGGCGACCAGTGCGTCCACCGTACGGTCAAGCAGTTCGACGGCCACCGCGTCGCCGGCCACGGCCACTGTGGACACCACCGGTGCGAGCCGGCCCAACTCGGCCGGGCGCAGCCCGTCCACGGCCGCGACGAGCCGTTGGATCGGCGCGTCCGGGACCTCTCCGGATCCCGGCCGGTCCACGCCGAGCGTGTCGAACACCTCGTCCACCAGCGCGGTTGCTGGGCCGCGACCGTCCAGTGCCCGTACCACCGACTGCGCGGCGGAGAGTCCGAGTCGTACCGCACTTCCCTCGTCACCGAGCAGCCAGCCGTACCCGTCGGCGCGATCGGCCACGTCACCATCGGCGATGTACGCCGCGACCGAGCCGGTACCGGCCACCAGCACCAGTCCACACGGGTCGGGTACCCCGGCCGCGTGTGCGCTGACCAGGTCGGTCACTACCGCCGGTCGGCCGGCGAAGCCGGCCGCGTGCCAGGCACGGTCAGCCGCCGCGACCGCCCGCGAGCGGCCGGCCGCGCCGGCGCCGCTCAACGCCATCACCCCGGCCAGTACGTCGACGGACAGCTCGGTCGGTACACCAGCCAATGCGTCCCGCAGCGCGGCGGCGAGATTCTCCGCCGGGTCGCCCGCACTGGACCGGATGTTGGCGCCGGCCGCAGCGCCGCGGCCGAGCACCCGACCGCTCGTTTCGGCGATGACTGCCCGGCTCGCGGTCGCGCCGGCGTCCACGCCGACGACCAGAGGAGTACGCACGATCGCCGACCCTAGGCCATGGGCGGAGCCATCGTTCCGCTCGCAACTAGCTGCGGCCCGGCGCAACGTGAGGCGCCGTCCGGGTCACGGGATGGGGCATGGCCACGGCGACCAGGGCCGCCGGCGTTGGCCCGGCGCAAGGTGAGGGGTGGCCAGCGCAAGGGAGGTGTGGCCCGGCGCAAGCTGAGGCGCTGTCCGGCGCGGGCTCCAGTGCGACAGGTACGGCATGGCGGGTCGAACACGCCGCGATCGCACCTTCCGGGAGCTTGCCCGCAAGTCGACCACGCCGGGTCGCGGGTTCCGGACGTCGACCGCGCGTCGTACCCGAGATCGCCGCGAGCAGGCTCCGGACGAGGTAACTTTCTTGACAATGTCGTGGCGAAGGTTGACCGGTCACGCTCTGTGAAAGTAAGTTTCGCCCGTGTCGAAGACAGCGAAGGTTTCCGCAGTTCGCGACGATAGTGGCCTGATTGTGCACGTGAGCGGGCTGCTCCCGGCGCTGTCCCCGGCTGAACAGCGGGTGGCGAGATTAGTCGTCGCCGATCCGGCGGCCGCCGCGCGGCAGACCATCACCGAGCTGGCCGGTGCCGCGGGTACCTCCGAGGCGACCGTGATCAGGTTCTGTCGTTCGGTGGGCATGGACGGCTACCCGCAACTGCGGATCAGGCTCGCCGCCGAGGCGGCCCGCCGGGTGGAACCGCCGGACGCCCGGGTGGTGGGCGGCGACATTCCGCCGGGCGCGGACATGGCGCAGATCATCGCGACGATCTCGTTCAACGACGCCCGCGCCGTCGAGGAGACCGCCGAGCAGCTGGACCTCGAAGCCTGCGAGCAGGTGGTCGACGCGCTGGCGGCGGCCAGCCGGGTGGACGTCTTCGGCGTCGGGGCCAGCGGCTTCGCCGCCTCCGACCTGCAGCAGAAGCTGCACCGCATCGGCCGTACCGCGTTCTACTGGCCGGACGCGCACACTGCGCTCGCCAGTGCGGCGCTGCTCGGCAAGGGCGACGTCGCGCTCGCGATTTCGCACAGCGGCGCCACCGTGGAGGCGGTCGACCTGCTCGCCGAGGCGACCCGGCGCGGCGCCACCACGATCGCGTTGACCAACTTCCCGCGATCACCGCTGGCCGAGGCCGCGGACTTCGTGCTCACCACCGCGGCTCGGGAGACCACGTACCGCTCGGGCGCGATGGCCAGCCGGATCGCGCAGCTCACCGTCGTCGACTGCCTGTTCGTCGGGGTCGCGGCCCGCAACCGCACCCGGGCTCGGAAGGCGCTGGAGGCCACCGCCGAGGCGGTCCGCCCGCGCCGGGTGAGCCAGGGCCGGAGAAGGGCGTGACTGCGCGGCCGGTGGAGCGGGTCACCTCGCCGACCGAGCAGCGCAATCCTCGTACGACCGACATCGATCTGGTACCGACCCTCGAGGTGCTGCGCCTGATCAACACCGAGGACGAGGAGGTACCGGCGGCTGTGTCGGCGGTACTGCCGGCGCTCGCGGTCGCGGTGGACCGGGCGGTCGTCGCGTTGCGTGGCGGCAACCGGGTGCACTACTTCGGCGCCGGTACCTCCGGGCGCATCGCCGCTCTGGACGCGGCCGAGCTGCTGCCCACGTACAACGTGCCGGCCGGCTGGTTCTGCACCCACCAGGCTGGCGGTCCGGAAGCGATGTACCGGGCGATCGAGGCGGCCGAGGACGACGTGGACGCCGGTACCGCCGAGGCGGCTGGATGTGTCGCCCGCGGTGACCTGGCGATCGGCCTCACCGCGAGCGGCCGTACGCCGTATGTGCTGGCAGCGCTGCGCGCCGCCGCGGCCAACGGGGCGGGCACGGTGCTGGTGACCGCGAACCCGGCCGCCGAGGCGGCTTTCGAGGTGGACGTGTTCGTCGGGGTCGAGACCGGCCCCGAGGCGATCACCGGCTCCACCCGGATGAAGGCGGCCACCGCGCAGAAGCTGGTGCTCAACAGCTTCTCCACCGCGGTGATGGTCCAACTCGGCCGGGTGTACTCCAACCTGATGGTCGCGATGGTGCCCACCAACGCGAAGCTGCGTGGCCGGATGCTGTCGATCCTGGTCGAGGCCACCGGGGCGGACGAGGCAACGTGCACCGCCGTGCTGGCCGACGCGGACGGCGACCTCAAGGTCGCCCTGGTGTCGCTGTTGGCCGGCGTGGACATCGGCACGGCCCGGTCCGCGCTGGCCGACGCCGACCAGCGGGTACGCGATGCCCTGATCCTGCTCGCCGGCTGAGCGGGGCTGGCAGGTAGCGCGTTTCGGACCTCGTGTCCCGATCGACTCCGCCGGCCGCGGATTGTCGGCATTTCCCGACTAGCGTTGCCGGAGAGCCGCATCCCGTCACCGGCCACCGCCGTCCGGCTACGAACGGTCCGGCGGGCTGCCCGGCGATGACCAGCGATCGAGCTGTACGGAGGGAACCGCGTGTCCAGGTCCACGATGGTGCGCCTCGGGTTGCTCGCGCTGCTGTGGGGGTCGAGCTTCCTGTGGATCGCCGTCGCGCTGCGCGGTTTTCCGCCGATCCAGGTGGTGCTGGCGCGGATCGTGCTGGGCGCGCTGGCGATGCTCGTGATGATGCTGGCACTGCGGCAGCGGCTGCCCCGCTCGCTGACCGTCTGGGGCCATCTCACCGTCGCGGCCATGCTCGGCAACACGTTGCCGTTCCTGTTCTACGCCTACGGCGAGCAGCAGGTCAGCTCCGGTGTCGCCGGTACGTTGAACGCCACCACGCCACTGTGGACGATCCTGGTGAGCTTCCTGACCGGGTACGACCGGCGGATGTCGGCCGGTCGGCTCGCCGGCATCGCGGTGGGCTTCACCGGCACGTTGCTGATCTTCTCCCCCTGGGAGTCCGGCTCGAGTATCGCCAGTTGGGGCGGGCTGGCCTGCCTCGGCGCCGCCCTGTGCTACGGCATGCTCTTCATCTACCTGCACAAGTTCCTGGTACACCGCGGGTTGTCACCGGTCGTACTCTCGGCCGGACAGCTGATGATGGCGACCGTCATCACCGCGGCGGTGACCCCGCTGCTCGGCTGGGAACTGCCGGACCTGCGTACCGACGCCATCGTGTCCGTCGCGATCCTCGGAGTGTTCTGCACCGGCTTCGCGTACGTGCTGCACTACCGGCTGGTCACCGACATCGGGCCGACCGCGGCCGTGGTGACCTACCTGATGCCGATCGTGGCCGTGGTGCTGGGCGCGGTGAAGCTGGGCGAGGCGGTAACCCCGCAGGTGATCGCCGGCATGGTCGTGGTGCTGGCCGGCGTCGCGCTGGTTCGCCGCGACACCGGCAGCGGGCCGGCCGGAGCCGGGCCGGAGGTGGCCGGCGAGCCGGCGATGCCGGTCGACGCGCCCACCCGGCCACCGGACCAGCGGGCCCAGCGGCGGCCCGAGCAGCCGGATGCGCCGGTCGATCTCAGATCAACCGGGCAATAGGGTTACGACGACCCACCGCGGTGGGTACCGGAACCAAACAGGCACCCGGCTGCGTCTCATTCGGTGACAGTTCTGGTGCAGCGACAGTGACCGTGGCCGATGGTCCAGGAGGTGCTCGAGACGATGTACCGGCGAGCTGCAGTGCTGATCGCGGTGGTCACGTGCGCGTTGGCGGTGGCCGGGTGCGGCGGAAAGCACCCGTCCAGCAGCGCGCCACCCGACGCGAGCGCGACCGGTACCACTCCGTCGGCCGGTACGTCCGCGACCGCGAGTCCCAGTGGCACCGTGACAGCCGGGCCACCGGCACCCCCCGGTGGCGGCGGTGGCGGTACCGACCGCTGCCACACCAGTTCGCTCAAGCTCGGCATCCAGGCCGCCGGTGGCGGTGCGGGCCAGGCGTACGCCCTGTTGAGCCTCACGAACCGTTCGTCGGTCACCTGCCGTGTGTACGGCTACCCGGGCATGCAGTTGCTCGGGGCCGGCGGCAAGGCGGTGCCGACCAATCTCATTCCGACCGGCGCCAAGCCGACCCTGATCACCCTTGCCGCCGGGCGTACCGCCTGGTCGCGGCTGCACTGGTCGCATGTACCCGGTCCGGGTGAGCAGCAGGCCGGGCTCTGTGAGCCGGAAGCCTCCAGCGCGCAGGTCACGCCGCCGGATGAGACGACGCGACTGAGCACAACGTTCGCGTTCGGTGCGGTCTGCGAGCACGGCCGGATCGACGCCACCCCGATGCTCGCCAGCAAACCGGCCGCCTGACCGCGGCGTACGCACGAGCGGCTCCGGCCGGCGCCGGGGCCGGAAGGCCGGCGAGTCCGGGCGGTAAGGCCGGGAGTCGGGGCGGTAAGGCCGGGGGCGGGAAGGCCGGTCCGCGGCGGGACGAGCGCCGGCTCAGGACTTGAGGTCCGGGAAGTCCTCCTCCCAGAACTCGCCCTCGGCCCGGGTGGTCGGCTCCGAACCCGTCCCGTGCAGGGACCCTTCCCGGCCGCGCAACTCGACCCGGCGGATCTTGCCGGAGATCGTCTTGGGCAGCTCCGCGAACTCGATCCGCCGGACCCGCTTGTACGGGGCCAGCGCGCCCCGGGCGTACCCGAGAATCTGCTCCGCGGTGTCGGCGGACGGCGACCAACCAGCGGCGAGCACCACGTACGCCTTCGGCACCGCCAACCGCACCGGGTCCGGTGACGGTACGACGGCGGCCTCCACCACGGCCGGGTGCTCGAGCAGCACGCTCTCCAGCTCGAACGGCGAGATCCGGTAGTCGGACGCCTTGAACACGTCGTCGGCCCGGCCGACGTAGGTGATGTAGCCGTCCTCGTCCCGGCTCGCCACGTCACCGGTGTGGTAGAAGCCGGCGCGCATCGCGCTGGCGGTGCGGTCCGGGTCGTCCCGGTAGCCGGTCATCAACCCGAGCGGGCGGTCGGCCGGGTTGCCGGACACGTCGAGACAGATTTCCCCTTCCGTACCAGGGGTGTCGATGACCTGGTCGGTGGCCGGATCGACGAGCGTGATCCGGTACCCGGGCAGCGGCCGGCCCATCGAGCCCGGCTTGACCCGCTGGCCCGGCGGGTTGCCGATCTGGGCGGTCGTCTCGGTCTGCCCGTACCCGTCCCGCAGAGTCCGGTCCCAGGCCTGGCCGACCTGCTCGATGATCTCCGGGTTGAGCGGTTCGCCCGCTCCCACCACCTCGCGCAGCGACAACCCGCCGCCGCCGATGTCGGCCTGGATGAGCATCCGCCACACGGTCGGCGGGGCGCAGAAAGTGGTCACGGAACAGCGTCGGAGCACATCCATCAACCGTTCGGCGTCGAACCGCGTGTAGTTGTATACGAGCACCGTCGCGCCGGCGTTCCACGGTGCGAAAACGTTGCTCCAGGCGTGCTTGGCCCAGCCCGGGGAGGAGATGTTCAGATGGACGTCACCGGGCTGCACCCCGAGCCAGTACATGGTCGACAGGTGCCCGACGGGGTAGCTCGCGTGGGTGTGCTCCACCAGCTTGGGTTGCGCGGTGGTGCCCGAGGTGAAGTACAGCAGCAGGGTCTCGTTCGCCTCGGTCGTACCGTCCGGCTCGAATGCGGTCGTCGCGGACGCGGTGTCCGCGTAGTCGAGCCAGCCGTCGGCCGCCTCGCCGACCGCGATCCGGGTGTAGTCACCGGGTACGTCGGCGAACTTGCCGGTCTCGGCACCGGCCACCACGACATGCCGGGCCTGGCCACGCTGTACCCGGTCGACCAGGTCGGCCGGTCCGAGCAGGGTGGTGGCCGGGATCACCACGGCGCCCAGCTTCATCGCGGCGAGCAGGGTCTCCCACAACTCGACCTGGTTGCCCAGCATCAGCACGATCCGGTCGCCCCGGACCACGCCCTGGCCGCGCAGCCAGTTGGCGACCTGGTTGGACCGGGCGGACAGCTCCGCGAACGACAGCCGGTTGTCTGTGCCGTCCTGTTCCACGATCCACAGGGCGGTGGTGTCCGGGGTTTCTTCGGCGAGCCGGTCGAAGTGGTCCAGCGCCCAGTTGAACGTCCCCAGCTGAGGCCAACGGAAGCCGTTGTACGCGGAGTCGTAGTCCGTCCGGTGGGTAAGGAGGAAATTACGGGCTGTTCGGAAGGAATCCCCGCCGTTTTGAGTGGCGTTCGTCTCTTCTGGCGTCATCGCACCCCCATCGCGGCGTCCAACCTCGGTGGTCGGCCGCGCAATTCCGGTGCGGCCGGTAACAGTCCTGGTGTGAGGCTTCATACCGCGTCCCGGCGTTTGCTGAAACCGGCGACGGGGATTTGGTTACAACCGCGTGACGGCGGCCGACGTGGTACCTGACGGCGGAATCAATACAGGCTGAGGCCTGTTGTGTAAGGGGCAAGCGAACAACCGGCATGGCCCGATGACGAGGCATCTGCAAGGGCAGAAGTTTCTGCTAGGGCACGGGAGGACCCGAGCGTGGGACAGACTAAGGGTATTCGCACCGACGAGGTGGCTGAAGAGCGCGATCTGGTCGGGGTGTACCTGCACGAGATTTCCAAGACGTCGCTGCTCGACGCGGCCGGCGAGGTAGACCTCGCCAAGGCGGTGGAAGCCGGCCTGTACGCCGAGCAGCTCCTCACCCTCGACAAGCTGCCCCGGGGCATCGCCCGAGCCGAGCTGCAGGGCCTCGCAGCCGATGGGCAGCGGGCAAAGGAACAGTTCGTCAAGGCCAACCTCCGACTGGTGGTGTCGATCGCGCGACGCTACGTGCGCAGCGGCATGCCGATGCTGGATCTGATCCAGGAGGGCAACACCGGCCTGGTACGCGCCGTGGAGAAGTTCGACTACCGGCGCGGATACAAGTTCTCGACGTACGCGACGTGGTGGATCCGCCAGGCCATCAGCCGGGCGATCGCCCAGCAGGAGCGCACCGTGCGACTGCCGGTACACCTCGTAGAGGACGTCAACCGGATGCGCAACACGGCTCGTCAGCTCACCCGTGAGCTGGGCCAGGACCCGGAACCGGGACAGCTGGCCGCGGCCCTGGGCGTACCGGTGGAGCGGGTGAACGAGTTGCGCCGCTGGTCGCAGGACACGGTGTCGCTGGACACGCCGGTCGGCGACGACGGGGACACCAACCTCGGTGACCTGGTGGCCGACTCGGACGAGCCGAGCCCGGAGGACGTGGTGATCGCCGGGCTGGAACGGCAGCGGATCGAGTCGTTGCTCGGCAGCCTCGACGACCGGTCGGCCGGGATCGTCCGGGCGCGGTACGGCCTGGACGACGGTCGCGAGCACTCGCTGACCGAGGTGGCCCAGCGGTTCAGCCTGTCCCGTGAGCGGATCCGCCAGCTGGAGATCCAGGCACTGCACCGGCTCCGCGAGTTGGCCGCCGCAGGCGGCCTGGACGCCGCGTAGCGGCCGGCGCCGGGTAGGCGCCGGCGCCGTAGCTCGGGGCGCTCGGGTAGAGAAGTAGTTGATCAGCAAGAGGGGTCCGGCCAGCTGGCCGGGCCCCTCTTACGTGTCCGTCAGACGTGGACGCGGGCGCGGACGTGGCCCGATCCAGGTACGGATGTGGGCGCGGTGAACGGTGGGGCCGGTGAGCGGCGCGGGAGTGATTTCGCCAACTGCCGGGTTTGTGACAGAAGTGTGTCAATAAGGTCGGATTCACTCTTGACTACATGAGACGACCTGACTGGGGCAATGTCGTCCGTACTTTCGTAAACCACCCGGTCGTCCGAGGTCGCCGCAGGATCACGGAAGACTTGGGGGCGAGAGGTGGAGTACCGCATCCTCGGCCCGCTCGAGGTGTGGCACGACGGCCGGTCGCTGCCGCTGGGCGGGCCGCGGGCCCGCGCCACTCTCGCCGTACTCCTGCTCTCGCCCGGCAAGGTGGTGCCGGCCGACCGGATCATCGACGGGGTCTGGGGCAGTCGCCCGCCCGCCAGCGCGGTCGCCAAGCTGCACGGGTACATCTCCGACCTGCGCCGCGCCTTCCGGGAGTACGCCGGGGTGACCGACCAGATCGTCACCCGCCGGCCCGGGTACCTGATCCGCCCCGCCCTCGGCGCGTTGGACGCCGAGGTGTTCGCCCGGCACGTGGTGGCCGCCGAGGTGGCGCTCGCGGCCGGCGACGCAGCGGTGGCCGCGGACCGGTACCGAGCCGCGGTGGAGCTGTGGCGGGGTCCGGCGCCACTGGAAGGGCTGGCCGCGCCGCTGCTGCCCGGCGCGGTGCAGCGGCTCGCCGAACAGCGACTGGCCGCGTACGAGGGGCTGTCCGCGGCGGTACTCGCCCAGGGCGTACCGGCCCAACTGGTCGCGCTGGCGCCACGGCTGGAGCAGCTGGTACGCGACTATCCGCTGCGGGAGCGGCTGCGCGGCCACCTGATGCTCGCGCTGTACCGGATCGGCCAGCCGGACGGTGCGCTGGAGTGGTACCGGGCCGGCCGTGAACTGTTCGCCGAGGAGCTCGGGGTCGAGCCCGCGGCAGGCCTGCAGGAACTTGCCCGGGCGATCGGCTCGGGCCAGCGGGCCGACACGATTCCGGTGGTCGGCATCGCGACCGGTACCCGGGACTCGTCTCCGGCCGCGGTACCGACGACCCTGCCGGTACCGGCGCAGTTGCCGCCGGACATCGCCGACTTCGCCGGCCGGGAGGCGCTGGCCGACAGGATCGCCGCCGGCCTCGGCCGGGCCACCGGGGGTACGGCCGGCGCGCAGGTGGTCGCGATCCTCGGCCCGGGCGGGGTCGGCAAGACCACCCTCGCGGTACACCTGGCGCATCTGGTCGCCGACCGGTATCCGGACGGCCAGCTGTACGTGAACCTGCGCGGTGGCCGGTCCGCGCCACTGTCCCCGGACGACGTACTGGGCCGGTTCCTGCGCGCGCTCGGGGTGCCGGCGAGCGCGGTGCCGGCCGGTACCGCCGGGAAGATGCAGCGGTACCGGCAGCTCACCGCCGGACGGGCGCTGCTGGTACTGCTCGACGACGCGGTGGACGCCGAGCAGGTACGCCCGCTGATCCCCGGTACCGCGGCCAGCACCGTGATCCTGACCAGCCGGGCGCTGCTGATCGGGGTACCGGGCGCCGAGCCGTTCGAGCTGGAGCGGCTCGACGACGAGCAGGGCCTGCACATGCTCGAGCGGATCGTCGGACCCGATCGGGTCAGTGGCGAACCGGCGGCCGCGGCCGAGATCGTGACCTGTTGCGACCGGCTGCCGCTGGCCATCCGCATCGCCGCGGCCCGACTGGCGGTACGGCCGAGCTGGCGGCTGGCCGACCTGGCCTCCCGGCTGCGTGCCGGCCAGGAGCGGCTGGACGAGCTGGCGGTGGGGGACCTCGCGGTACGCGGCAGCCTCGACATCGGGTACCGCGAGCTCGAACCGTCGGTACAGCGGGCGTTCCGGCTGCTCGGGGTACTGGAGGCGGTGGACTTCCCGGCCTGGGTGGTGGCCGCGCTGGTCGGGGTACCGGGCGACACGGCCGGACCGGAGCTGCTCGGACAACTGGTGGCCGCGCGACTGGTCGACAAGCAGGGCGTGGACGTGGCCGGGCAGCCGCGGTACCACCTGCACGACCTGGTCCGGTTGTACGCGCGTGAGCTTGCGCTGGCCACCGAACCGGCCGCCGAGATGGCAGCCGCGGTACAGCGGGCGCTCGGCGGCTGGCTGTGGCTGGCCGCCCGGGCCAGTTCCCGGCTGCCCACCCGCGGCGGCAGCGGCCGTACCCCCGATGCCCCGGACTGGCCGGTGTCCGAACTGGAGCCGGTGGTCACCAGCGCACCGGCGGCCTGGTTCGAGGCGGAGCGGCAGGCGCTGGTGGCCGCGGTGGGGCAGGCGGTCGCGGTCGGCCGCGCGGATCTGGCCCGGGACCTGGCCAGCAGCATGGCGGGGTTCTGCAAGCTGCGCGGCTACTACGAAGCCTGGGGGGACACCCACCGGATCGCCCTGGCCGCCGCGGAGCAGGGCGGTGACCTGCGCGGTCAGGCGTACCTGCTGCACGGACTGGCCCAGTTGACCGCCGACCGGGACGAGTTCGGCGACGCGGCCGGGTATGCCGAGCAGGCGCTCGCGGTGTTCGAGCGGCTCCGCGATCCGGTCGGCCTCGCCCACGCCCAGGTGATCCGCGGCTACCTGTACCGGATCGGCGGGCAGCTCACCGAGGCGTTCGCCATGTACTCGGCCGCGCTGGCCGCGTTCGAGGCGGGCGACGAGCGGGACGGCAGCGCCACCGCCCGGTACGGCCTGGCCATCGCGTACCGGGAGCACGGCGACGTGACCGCGGCAGCGGCGCACCTGCACCGCGCGCTCGCGGACTTCCGCGCCGTCGGCGACCGGCGGGCGGAGGGGCAGGTGCTGCGCAGCCTGGCGATCCTCGACCTGCGCGCCGACCGGCCGGAGCGGGCCGAGCCGCGGCTGCGTGCCGCCCAGGCGATCGTGACCGAGCTGGGCGATCCGCTCGGCCGGGCTTTCTGCGCGCAGACCCTTGGCGAGGTGTACCTGCGCACCGGTCGCACCGGCGAGGCCCGCGCGGCACTGGCCGGCGCCTCGGCCTGGTTCGAGCGGTCCGGCGAGCGGTTCGGGTCGGCCGCCTGCCGGCGGGCACTGGCCGAGCTGGACCTCGCCGAAGGGAATCCCGGAGCGGCGGTGACCGGCCTGCTACGGGCTGTTGAGATCTGGCAGGAGTTGGGCGTACAGGCTGAGCTGCAGCGGACTCTCGAGCTGCTGGCGGTGGCCAGAGAACAGGATCGGTAGAGAACTTATAGACGGACTCATGAAACTCAAAGGCTGTCGCGGGAGCGGTTCCGCGGTGCGCACCGTGGCGGCCTGCGGTACGTACCTCCAACGGTTCCGTACCACCGAGCACGGAAGGGGGGTGCTCGGCAGCGGCGCTTGTGGGGGGTGCACGGATCGTCGGATGGACCACGGGGGCCGACGGTTCAGCGGGCGTGGCACTGGGCGCGCGGACTTTGTTCCGCGCCTGGTGCCACGCCCGCCGCTTTGCATACGGCCGTTGTTGCGCCGTGAGCACCGCGCGCCGCCGTGAGCACCGCGCGCCGCCGTGAGCACCGCGCGCCGCCGTGAGCACCGCGCGCCGCCGTGAGCACAGCCCCGGCCGCCCGCCGATTGAGTGCCCAGGCGCCGGTTCAGGCCGGGGCGCGCAGTACCTGCCGGGTCTTGCCGGTGCGCGGGTCCCGCACCGGCGCTTGGTCGTCCGACTCGACGGTCACGCCGGCGCAGCCCTGACCGGCCAGCCAGTCCCGCAACGCGTGTACCGCCGCCGTCCGCGTGACATCTCGCGCGGCCGGGGCCTCGGCGGCCGGATCGGTCGCGACCCGTAACCGCAGTGCCGTCGGCCCGGTCTGTACCAGCTGAAACGCCGCCAGCCCGGGACAGCGCTCCAGCACCGTCTCCACCGCCAACGGCACGATCGCGACGTCGCCCGCGGTACCGGGCAGGCGCAGCACGTCGTCGTGCCGGCCCTGTACCCGGATCGCGGTCAGCGGCCGGCCGCACGGGCACGGCTCCGGCCGTACCGTCACCGAGTCGCCCAGGTCGTACCGGATCAGCGGCTGCACCCGGTTGGCCAGGTTGGTCAGCAGCACGGTCGCGGACGCAGTGCCCGGCGGTACGGGTTGATAGCGCGAGTCCACCGGCTCGAGTACCGCCCAGTCGTCGTTGACGTGCAGCCAGTGGTACCGGCACTCGACGCCGAGCGGGATGAACTCCGAGGCGCCGTAGAGGTCCCGTACCGGCGCGCGGAACGAGGTACCGATCCGGTCCCGCTCGTACCGGGGGAGTGACTCGCTGACGGTCACCACGAGCACCGGCCGGATCCGCAGCCGCCCGGCCCGCTGCTCGGCCGCGAGTACGGACAGCGCGGTCGCGTACCCCATCAGCAGGTCGGGCTGGTACGCGTTCAGCCCGGCCACTGTCTCGTCGACCGGGGCGAGCACGTCGAAGGCGCGCATCCGGTGCTCGGCGAACGGACCGCCGGCCGCGAGCCGACCGGCCGTGGCTGCGCCGGCGAAGTGCCCGCCGAGTGCCCACAGTCCGGCGGCGCGACGGATCCGCCCCGCCGCCGCCAGCCCGGTCGCACCCAGGAACGCGGGAGCCAGCCTGGTCGCGGCGAGCCAGCCGTACACCCGTTGCGCCCGCGGGTCCTGCACGAGCAGCCCGGGCACACCGGTACTGCCGGAGGTGGTGTACACGAGATAGCGGCCGGCGTAGCGCTCCCCGGTACGCGCGGGATCGGCCACGAATCCGGTCAGCTCGGCGTACCGCAGCGACGGCTCGGTGACCCACTCGTCGAACCGGTCCATCAACTCGCGCTTGCGGGTGACCGGCAGGTCGACCAGCACCGGTTCGGCCGGCTGGTCGGCGTACCCCCGCTGAAAGAACCGCGAGTGACGACGGGCGTGCCGGATCAGCGCGACGGTGCGCCGTCGCTGCCGGCGCAGGATCATCGCCCGCCGGCCCGGCACCGTGCTCACGCCGCCAGCCTGCCACCCCGGCCGGCGCGAACAGCGCGGGCAGCCCGGGTCAGGCGGTGACCGTCTCGCTGAGGTGCCGTTCCGGCTAGTGTCCGCAGTACAGAAGCCATACCGCCGTGACGGCGGGGAGCCATCCCGCCGTGGCGCGGCCAGTTGAGCCGTCGCGGCGCGGGTAGCACGACGGTAGATCCGATTCGGGTGGAGGGAGTCAACGGTGAGTGAGCACGGCCTGACCGTCCTCGGCAAGCCAGTGGAGCGCGGCGACGAGGTGCTTACCGACGCCGCCCTCGACTTCGTAGCCGACCTGCACCGACGGTTCGCCCCGAAGCGGGACGAGCTGCTCCGGCGACGCCACGAGCGCAGGGAGGAGATCTCCGGTACCGGTCGGCTGGACTTCCTGCCGGAGACCGCCTCGGTGCGCGACGGTGACTGGAAGGTCGCCCCCGCGCCGGCCGATCTGGTCGACCGGCGGGTCGAGATCACCGGGCCGACCGAGCGCAAGATGACGATCAACGCGATGAACTCCGGCGCCAAGGTGTGGCTCGCCGACCACGAGGACGCCAACTCGCCGACCTGGTTCAACGTCGTCGCCGGGCAGGTCAACCTGATCGACGCGATCGAGCGGCGGATCACGTTCAGCAACCCGGACGGCAAGCAGTACAAGCTCAACGACGGACCGCTGCCGACCATCGTGGTACGCCCGCGCGGCTGGCACCTGGACGAGAAGCACCTCGAGCTGGACGGCCGGCCGGTGGTCGGCGCGCTGGTCGACTTCGGGTTGTACTTCTTCCACTGCGCGCAACGGCAGCTCGACCACGGCAGCGGGCCCTACTTCTACCTGCCGAAGATGGAGAGCCACCTCGAGGCGCGGCTGTGGAACGACGTGTTCGTCCACGCGCAGGACACCCTCGGCATCCCGCAGGGGACCATCCGGGCGACCGTACTGATCGAGACGATCACCGCCGCGTTCGAGATGGACGAGATCCTCTACGAGCTGCGCGACCACATGTCCGGGCTGAACGCCGGCCGGTGGGACTACCTGTTCAGCGTCATCAAGAACTTCCGCGACCGCGGCAGGTCGTTCGTGCTGCCGGACCGCAACTCGGTGACGATGACCGCGCCGTTCATGCGGGCGTACACCGAACTGCTCGTCGCCACCTGCCACAAGCGCGGCGCGTTCGCGATGGGCGGCATGGCCGCGTTCATCCCCAGCCGGCGCGACGCCGAGGTGAACGAGCAGGCGCTGGCCAAGGTACGAGCCGACAAGGAGCGCGAGGCCGGCGACGGTTTCGACGGCTCCTGGGTGGCACACCCGGATCTGGTACCGGTGTGCCAGGAGGTGTTCGACTCGGTACTCGCCGACAAGCCGAACCAGCTCGACCGGCAGCGGCCGGAGGTGCGGGTCAGCGCCGCGGAACTGCTCGCGGTGGCGGACACGCCGGGTGAGGTGACCGAGGAGGGCGTCCGCAACGACGTGAGCGTCGGCCTGCAGTACGTCGAGTCGTGGCTGCGCGGGCTCGGTGCCGCCGGCATCAACAACATGATGGAGGACGTCGCCACCGCCGAGATCGCCCGGTCGCAGCTGTGGCAGTGGATCCACAACGAGGTACCGCTGAAGTCCGGTGACCCGGTGACCGAGGATCTGGTGCGCCGGATAGCGGACGAGGAGCTGGCCGCGATCCGGCAGACCGTCGGGGACGAGAAGTACGCCGCCGGCCGGTGGGACGAGGCACGGCGCGTCTTCGAGGAGGTCGCGCTCGCCGACGAGTACGTGGAGTTCCTGACGTTCCCGGCCTACGAGCTGCTGGACTGAAGCGGCTCTCGACTGACCCGCGGCTGCCAGCAGGCCGCACACGACGAAGGCGGCGACCGTTGGGTCGCCGCCTTCAGCGGGCCGGCACAGCTCAGCTGGTCGCGGTCGGACGGGTGACGAAGGTGTCCGCGACACCGTCGTAGTCGTTGTCCGCCACCACCCGGTCGACGATCCCGTCGTTGTTGTAGTCGGTCGCGTTCAGGTCCCGCTCGCCGTCGTCGTTGCGGTCGGCCTGGAAGGTGTCCGCGACACCGTCGTAGTTGCGGTCGAGCACGGTGCGCTCGGCATGGCCGTCCTCGTCGGAGTCGCTCGCGATCAGGTCGATCCGACCGTCGTGGTTGCGGTCCTCGTAGGTGGTGTCTCCGGTGCCGTCGTGGTCGGTGTCGGCGACCAGCAGGTCGACCTGCCCGTCGTGGTTGCGGTCGAACCCTACGTAGTCGGCGACGCCGTCGCCGTCCACGTCCCGGGCGATCGTGTCGATGCGGCCGTCGTTGTCGGTATCGGCGAACAGCGTGGTGCTGCCGTCGGCGGCCTGGTGGACGTACACGTTGTCGGCAATACCGTCGCCGTTGAGGTCGTTGTTGAGGTCGTTCTGGTCCGGCGCGTCCAGCTCGGGGCTGTCGGTGCTCGGGTCCGGGGTGTCGAAGTCGCTCATGGGGTAAGCCTCTCTCTGCTCGCTGTGGTTGCTCAGCTCGTCGTGATGGCAACGCTAAGGCTCGCCGGCGACCCGCAAATCCTGGATTCGTGCCACCATACGACAACTGACGCCGCAGGTCGGAAGCTCGTAATCCGGCCGACGGCGCCATGTTTCGTCCAGGGACGGTGCGTTGACGCACTGTCCGTTCCGGGATGGTTTCGTACAGGCACGGTACGGAGGCAGGCCGTGACCACCGTGGCACTCGAATCGGTCACCAAGGTCTTTCCGGACGGCACCGTCGCCGTCGACTCACTCGACCTCGAGGTCGCCGACGGCGAGCTGATGGTGCTGCTCGGCCCGTCCGGCTGCGGCAAGACCACGGTGCTGCGCATGATCGCCGGCCTGGAGGAGGTCACCTCCGGCGAGGTGTACCTGGGCGGTCAGGCCGCCACCGGCTGGCTGCCGAAGGACCGCCGGGTGGCCATGGTGTTCCAGGAATTCGCGCTGTACCCACATCTGACTGTGCGTGACAATCTGGCGTTCCCGCTGGACGTGGCGAAGGTCGATCCGACCGTGGCGGCCGAACGGGTGGCCGACCTGGCCGTCGCGCTCGGGGTCGCCGACACGCTCGACCGGCGGCCGCACCAGCTCTCCGGCGGGCAGCGGCAGCGGGTCGCGATGGGGCGCGCCATCATCCGCGACCCGCAACTGTTCCTGCTGGACGAGCCGTTGTCCAATGTGGACAGCGCACTGCGTACCAGGCTGCGGGCCGAGATCTCCGCGCTGGTGCGGGAGCTGCGGCTGACCACGGTGTACGTCACCCACGACCAGACCGAAGCGCTCACCATGGCCGATCGGGCGGCCGTACTGCGCGACGGTGTGCTGGAGCAGCTCGGTACCCCGGCAGACCTGTACGGCCGGCCGGCGACCGTGTTCGTGGCCGGTTTCCTCGGTACTCCCCGGATGAACCTGGTCACCGCCACGGTCACCGCCCATCTCGACAGTCACGTGCAGCTCGACCTCGGTAGCCAGGCACTGGCCATCCCGTGGACCGACAACCGGGCCCGGGACCTCGCGCGGTACCACAACGAGCGGATCAGCCTGGGTGTACGGGCCGAGGCGGTGGTACCGACCGGCGCCGGTACCCGGGGTTCCCTCGCCGGTACCGTCCGCTTCGTCGAGCACCACGGCCACGAGACGCTCGCGTACCTCGACATCGGCGCAGAGGCGGTGGTGGACGGTACGAGCCCGGACCTGCGGCCGCCGGTAACGGCTCCCGGCCCGTTGCGCCCGCGCCGGCTGCGGCACCTGCTGTCCCGGCGTGGACGCGGGGACGAACCGCACGGCCGGCACGAGGGGAACCCGGGCGCCGGCAAGGACTCCGGTACGGGCTCCGGTAGGGGCGAGCGGCGCCGGCCGGACGAGCGACCCCGGCCGCGACCGCGGCAACGGACGCCGGGCGTACCGGCGCTGGATCCCGGCCGGTACGACCCGGACAGCGGCCGGCACCGCATCCGGGGTGCCGAGTTCGTGCTGCGCCTGCGCGCCGAGCCGGAGGTACGGCCGGGGGAGCCGTTGCACGTGCTGGTGGACACCGACGCGCTGCACTTCTTCGACCGGCGCGGCAAGCGGATCCGGGTTGGCTGGGACCGCTAGCGCGGATCCGGGTCGGCTGGGACCGCTAGCGCGGATCCGGGTCGGCCGGGACCGCTGGCGCGGATCCGGGTCGGCCGGGACCGCTGGCGCGGATCCGGGTCGGCTGGGACCGCTGGCGCGGTCAGCCGTGCTTGCCGTGCTTCTTGCCGCCGGGCCCCTTACCCTTGCCGCCGCCGGGACCGCCGTGGTCCTTCTCGGCGGCAGCTTGTACCGGCGGCTGGTGCGGGGCCGGGCCGCTTGCTGACCCGGTCCGCGTCGACGGAGCCGTGGACGGTGCTGTTGACGGGGCATGACCGGGCCCGGCCTCCAACTGTGCCGCGCCGGACGATGCCGGCGCCGGAGTCCGCGGTACGTCCGCGCCGCCACCGAGCACGCCGAGCGCGCCCACGCCGAGCAGGATCGCGACAGCGGCCGGAATCGCGAGCAGCGCGACAGCCACACTCTTGCGCCTGGCGGTCGGCAGCAGCCGGGCAACCCGCGGTCGGATCGCCTCGTGCCTTCCCGCGGCGCCTACGCTGACCTGCTCGGTCACCGGCTCAACGAGCCCGGCGGCCGGCGTTTTGTGCGGCATTTCCCACGCCGCCGGCTTCGACGCGGCCGGATTCGACGCCGCCGGCTTCGACGCGGCCGGCTTCCATGCCCCCGGCTTCCGCGTCGCCGACTTCCATGTCCCCGGCTTCCGCGTCGCCGGCTTCCATGCCCCCGGCTTCCACGCCGCCTGCTTCCGTGCCGGCAACGCGAGCCCGGACACCGGCGTCGCACTCTCCGGCGTCGCGGTCCCGGCAGACAGCGCCACCAGCAACTCCACCGCCCGCGGGCGATCCTCCGGCCACTTGGCCAACGCCGCACTCACCGGTCCGAGCAGCGTCGGCGGTACTCCGGACAGATCCGCCGGCTCGTGCACGATCCGGTACGCCACGCTGGTCGGCTCGCCGGTCCCGAACGGGTGCCGGCCGGTCGCGGCGTACGCCACCAGGCAGCCCCAGGTGAACACGTCGCTGGCCGTACTGACGGTGTCGGTGACCAGTTGCTCCGGCGCTATCCAGCCGACGCTGCCCATCACGATGCCGCTCCGGGTGAGGTACGAGTCGGCATCCACGACCGTGGCGACCCCGAAGTCGATCACCCGTGCTCCGGCCATCGACAGCACCACGTTGGACGGCTTCAGATCGCGGTGGATCAGTCCGGCCGCGTGGATCGCCGCGAGTGCCGCGGCCACCCCGACGGCCACCGCGTGCAGGTCGCTGGCGGGTAGCGGACCGTGCTCCTTGATGACGCTGGACAGGTCCGGCCCGTCGATGAACTCGGTGACCAGGTACGGCCGGGGCCCGTCGGTTTCATGGTCGATGACCCGGGCCGTGCAGAACGGCGCGACCCGCCGGGCCAGTTCGACCTCACTGGCGAACCGGACGCGGAACTCGTCGTCCCGGGCCAGCCGGTCGTGCACCGTCTTCACCGCGACCCTGGTGCCGTCCGGCGCTGTCGCCAGGTACACCACACCCATGCCGCCGATGCCGAGCCGGCCGGTCAACCGGTAGTCACCGATGACGGTCGGATCACCTGGAGCAAGCGGAACGACACTGTCCGGTAGCCGGGATGCCTCGGTGGCGGACTCGCCCGCCCCGTCGACGTGCAACCGATCCATGTCGCACCCGCCTGTCCTGTCGATACTGGACACCACGCACCGCCACTCCGGGTGGTTCCCCAGCGGCTGGGGTGGTATTCGCAACCAGCCCTAATGGCGAGAAACGACCGCGTCGTGCGGCGGTGGCGACGCTGCCCCCGCGGCGCTCTGATCGCGGCCCGGCCGCTGTAGGGAAGATCGTTTCCCGTGTACCGCCCGTTACAGCCCGTTGCGTGACCCGATGCCCGGCCAGCTTGGTTGAACGTGCCGCTCCGGGCGGGGCCGGTGCGCGAGAATGCGGCCGGGGAGGGATCGCGATGACAGATCCGATCAAGGAGCATCCGGCCGCCGCACTCGGTCCGGTGGTGGACCTGGCCAGCGGATACCTGGAGTCGCTGCCCGACCGGCCGGTCCGCGATCCGCTCGCCGAGAAGCTGATCGCCGAACTGGACGGGGAGCTGCCGGAGGACGGGGTGGGCGCGCTGCCCGCGATGCGGGAGCTGGTGCGGGTCGGTGCCGCCGCGGCCACCCACTCGTCCGGTCCGCGCTTCTTCCACTTCGTCACCGGCGGCGTGACCCCGGCCGCGCTGGGCGCGGACTGGCTGACCTCCCTGCTGGACCAGAACGCGTTCGCCTGGGCCAGTTCGTCGTTCGCCACCAGCGTGGAGAACGTGACGCACCGCTGGCTGCTGGACCTGTTCGGGTTGCCGGCAACCTGGGGTACGGCCGTGGTGTCCAGCGCGACGATGGCGAACCTGACCGGACTCGCGGCCGCCCGGCAGTGGTGGGGCGAGCGGCACGGCGTGGACGTCAGCGCGGCCGGACTCGCCGGGTTGCCGGTCATGCCGGTGCTGTCCAGCGGGTACCTGCACCCCAGCGCGCGCAAGGCGCTGCAGCTGCTCGGCTGTGGCAAGGACCAGCAGGTCAGCTGCGTACGTGATGACGCCGGCCGGCTGGATCTGGCCGCGCTGGAGCGGTCGCTGCGGGACCTCGACGCTCCGGCGGTCCTGGTGGCCAACGCCGGCGACGTGAACACCGGCGACTTCGACCCGATCGACGCGATGGCGGACCTGGCCGAGCGGTACGGCGCCTGGCTGCACGTGGACGGCGCGTTCGGCCTGTTCGCCGCGCTCTCGCCAACCACCGTCCACCTGGTACAAGGGGTGGAGCGGGCCAACTCGGTCGCCTCCGACGGTCACAAGTGGCTGAACGTGCCGTACGACTGCGGGTTCGCGTTCCTGGCCGACAAGTCGTACCTGACCAGCGCGTTCGGTATGCCGGGCGCGCCGTACCTGCCGGGGCCGGACGATCCGCACCCGAGCTACGGCTCGCTCGGTCCGGACTCGTCCCGGCGGGCCCGGGCGCTGCCGATCTGGGCGACGCTGCGGGCGTACGGGCGGAGCGGCTACCGCGCCATGGTGGAGCGGCAGCTCGCGATCGCCAGCCACCTGGGCCGGTTGGTCACCGAGGCACCGGATTTCGAGCTGCTCGCCGACGTACAGCTGTGCATCGTGTGTTTCCGGTACACGCCGGCCGGCGTGCCGGACAGCGAGCTGAACGCGCTGAACGCGCGGCTCGGCGAGGAGCTGCTCGCGGACGGGCGGGTCTTCGCCGGGAGCACGAAGTACCGCGGGATGAGCGCGTTCCGGCCGGCGATCGTGAACTGGCGTACCACCGAAGTCGAGGTGGAGCTGCTGGTCGACGTGCTGCGCGAGTTGGGCGGGCGGTTGGCCGTCAGCTAGCCGGGGCCAGCTCCCGGACGACTTCCCGGACGTCCCGGCCGACCGGCAGCAGGGCGAGCACCGGGGTCGTGACGCCGGCGTCGACGTACCGCGCGACGTGCGCCCGGATCTCGTCCGGTGAGCCGTGCACGACCAGCGCGTCGATCACCTCGTCGCCGATCGCGGCCAGCGCCGCGGCCCGATCGCCCGCCTCCCACGCCTGCCACAGGCCCGCGAGTGCGTCGGTGCGCCCGAGCCATTCGTGGAACGCCCGGTACACCGGCACGGTCAGGTAGCCGGCGATGGCGCGGCGGGCGATCGCGCGTACCTGGTCCCGGTCCTGCGACGGCGCTACGAAGATCCGCGCGACGATCTCGCGGTCCGCGCGGCCGGCGCCGCCGGTGTCGGTGGCGGAGTCGGCGGCGCTGGTATCGGCGCCGCCGCCGTGGACGTACGGCGCGACCGTGCGCACGTCGTCGGCGGACAGCCAGTTGACGATCGCGCCGTCAGCCTCCGCGCCGGCCAGCTTGAGCATGCCCGGCCGCAGCGCGGCCACCAGCAGCTTCGGCTGTACCTCCGGTACGAGCTGCAGCCGGAACCCGTTGACCGTGAACGTGCGGTACTCCTTCGTCACCTTCGCGCCGGTGAGCGCGGTACGCAGGAACTGCACGGTGTCCCGCACCCGGTGGTACGGCTCGGTGAAGTCGATCGCGTTCCAGTGCTCCACGATCGTCTCGGTGGAGGTACCGATGCCGATCGCGACCCGGTCGGGTGCGGCCGCGGCGAGGGTCGCCGCGCTCTGCGCGAGCAGGGCCGGGCCGCGGGTGTACGCCGGCACGATCGCGGTACCCAGGCGCAGCTCCGGCGCCCACGCGCTGGCCAGCGCGAGCGGGGTGAACGCGTCCGCGGCCGCGGCCTCGCCGGTCCAGACGTCGGTGTACCCGAGGGCGGGCAGCTCGGCGATCACGTCCCGCTGCTCGGGGAGCGGGATGTCGTCCAACGGAATCGTGATGCCGTACCGCGTCATGTGATCCTCCCGATCGGTAGCGCCTATCGTGCACGGAGGAGCGGCGGGACGCCCGCCGGATCGGGTTGGGAGTGCCGATGGACTTCGCCCTGGACGCGCGTACCGAGGAACTGCGCGGCAAGCTGCTCGCCTTCATGGACGAGTGCGTGTACCCGGCCGAGCCGGGGCTGGCCGAGCCATCGGTACCGGGGCTGGAGTGGGACTCCCCGCCGGTACTGGCGGGACTCAAGGCAGAGGCCCGCCGGCGCGGGCTGTGGAACCTGTTCCTGCCGGGCGAGCGCGGCGCCGGCCTGACCAACCTGCAGTACGCGCCGCTGGCCGAGATCACCGGCCACAGCCCGGTACTCGGGCCGGCCGCTCTCAACTGCAACGCGCCGGACACCGGAAACATGGAGCTACTTGCCGGATTTGGTACCGCTGAGCAGCAGAAACGCTGGCTCGAGCCGTTGCTCGAGGGGGAGATCCGGTCGGCGTTCTGCATGACCGAGCCGGAGGTCGCCTCGTCCGACGCGACGAACATCGCGACCCGGATCGAACGGGACGGCGCCGAGTACGTGATCAACGGGCACAAGTGGTGGTCGTCCGGGGCGATGAGCCCGCGCTGCGCGATCCTGATCGTGATGGGCAAGACCGATCCCGCGGCCGACCGGCACCGGCAGCAGAGCATGATCCTGGTACCGCGGGACACCCCCGGCGTCACGATCAAGCGCGGGATGACCGTGTTCGGGTACGACGACTCGGATCACGGCGGGCACGCGGAGCTCGAGTTCACCGACGTACGCGTGCCGGCCGAGAACCTCATCGGCGCGGAGGGCGACGGGTTCGCCATCGCCCAGGCGCGACTCGGCCCGGGTCGGATCCATCACTGCATGCGGCTGATCGGGATGGCCGAGCGCGGGCTGGAACTGATGTGCCGGCGGGTGCTCGACCGGACCGCGTTCGGTGCGCCGCTGGCCAACCAGGGCGTGATCGGGGAGTGGATCGCCGAGGCGCGGGTGCGGATCGAGGCGACCCGGCTGCTGGTCCTCAAGACCGCCTGGTTGATGGACACCGCCGGCAACAAGGCCGCGCACACCGAGATCCAGGCCATCAAGATCGCCACCCCGGCGCTGACCGAGTGGGTGCTGGACAAGGCCATGCAGGCGCACGGGGCGGCCGGGATCTCCCAGGACTTCCCGCTGGCCCGGCTGTGGGTGGCGGCGCGGGCACTGCGGTTCGCGGACGGGCCGGACGAGGTACACAAGCGCTCGCTGGCCCGGCGGGAGCTCAAGAAATACCGCTGACCAGGGGTTTCGTGGCCCCCACAGGGCACGCGAGAGGCCGGCGCCCGGGGCGGGACGCCGGCCTCACTGGGGCGATTGCGCGGCTACGGGATGGTGAAGTCGCCGGTGTTGATGTCGCACACCAGGACGTAGGTGCCGACGCCGGAGCAGCCGTTATCGGCCGAGGTGATGATGCCGCCCATCATGATCTCGGTGTGCCCGGTGATGTACCACGGACCTTTGCCGAACGCGTCGACGTACGGGCCGGAGGCGTCGCCCTGCGAGTACTCGAAGGCGGTGTTGGTGTCGAAGCCTTCGGTACCCGCGCTCACCGCGGCGTCACTGCCGTTGAAGTCGAACCACAGCTGGGAGCGGGCCCGGATCCACTGGGCCGCACCGTCGCACACGCCGCCGGACACCCAGTTGAGGTAGATGTGGTTGTCGTAGTCGGTGAAGCTGCCGCGCGGGCCGTCGGTGCTGCAGGTCAGCGTGAAGTGCTCACCGCCCTTGACGTACGTGGCGTGGATCGTGGTCGGCGCGCCGAAGCTGCCGGACACGCCGGCCGTGTCGGCCGGGGCGGCGGCTGAGGCCGGGGCTGCGCTCAGCCCGATGGTGGCGACCGCGGCGAGCACTACCGCCGCGAGTCGTCGGCTGTACCGGGGGACAGTCATGGACCGCACTCCTCGATGAGGTTGGCGGATCCCCGGTCGGGGAGTTGTCGGGGCGCCACTCGCGGGGTCCGCCACTGATTGGGACATCGAGGAATATATAGGAAGTTAAGCGCTTTCATTGACCTCTTGTGTACGCCCGTGCCCGGTGCGTGAGACACCCGCCAGCGACACCCCGAACAGTCGCTCGAGCTCGGCGATGCTGGTGTCGACCGCCACGTGCTGGATGCCGGTCATACCGAGCTCGTCGGCCGCGGACGCGTTGACGGCCGCGTCGTCGATGAACGCGCACTGCTCCGGCGGTACCCCGATCGACTCCGCGGCGAGCCGGTAGATCCGCGGGTCCGGTTTGCGCAGCCCGACCTCGCCGGAGATCACCAGGCTGTCGAACAGGAGAGCGAGCTCCTGCCGCGGGTAGCTGTCGACGCCCCACGAGTTGGACAGCAGCCCGGTCCGGATGCCGTGTTCGTGCAGCGTGCCGACCGCCCGAAGCATCCGCGGCTCCGGTGCCATGCCGGCGAACAGCCGGACGATCAGCCCTTCCGGGGCAACGCCGAGCGCCTCGGCGAATCCGACCTCGAACTCCGCTTCCGGCAGCGCGCCGGTCTCCAGGCCGATGATCAGCGGCGCCAGCCGCTCACGGTTGGCTTTCAGCACGTCGAGCACCCGGCCCGGTGCCAGCCCTTCGGCGGTGCAGAACGCGTCGAACGACGCGAACACGTCGGTGGTGAGTACGCCGCCGTAGTCGACGAGCAGGCCGATCGGCCGGGCAGAGGTCATGCCCGGCACGTTAGCCGAGGCGGCTGACGAGGGCGCCGCGGTGCGCGTGTACCCAGGCGTACTCGGCCCGGATCAGGTCCGGGATCCCCTCGTCGCGCAGCCGCACCATCGCCGGCATGCCCTCGGCCGCCTTGGCGTCGATCCCGGCCGCGCACCGGGCCTGCCACCACAGGATCGTGTCGACCACCTCCGACCGGTCGTCCAACCGGTAGGCGTCGCAGACCAGCCGGATCAGCCGGGCCGGCTCGGTCGGGTCGGTCCAGCCCGGGCCGAGGTCGAGCCACTGCCAACACACATGAGCGAGATCGTGTACGCGCGCGCCCGGCGCCGCGATGTCCCAGTCGAGGAACGCGACCGGCCGCACCAGGGTGTCGTCGGCGTACACCGTGTTCTTCGGGGACAGGTCGTTGTGGCAGACGACCTCCTGGTCTTCCGCCAGCGCGGTACCGGCGGTCAGGTCGTGCAACTCGCGGACCAGCCGGGCAAGCTGCCGGAGGGGCTCGTCCGCCCGCAGCGCCGGCGGCCGGGGCGACTCCCACGGGACGTACCCGTCGATGAAGCTCAGGATCTCCCGACCCTCAGCATCGGTACCGAGGAAGCGCGGCGCGCCGGTCCAGCCTTGGTTCTCCAGGTGCCGGAGCAGCGCGTGGACGTAGTCGGCCCGCTCCCACGGAGTGCGCCGCACCGTGTCGCCGATCCGTACCACGGTGTTGACGAATCCCCCGGGCAGTACCTCCGCCGCTCCGGCTCCGGACGCCGCTCCGGCTCCGGACGCCGCTCCGGCTCCGGACGCCGCTCCGGTTTCGGAGACCGCTCCGTCGTCGGACGTGCGAGGTGGACCGTCCATGGTCCGATAATGGGGGACGACCGGGGCCCGAGCCATGCGATTGGTCGCCGCGGTCCGAGCCACCGGGAGGTGCCGCACCATGGCGAAGCCGTTCGCGTCGTCGGCGGATCTGGCCGAGAAGACCGAGACCCTGGAAGTCATCGCGGACGGGGTGTACGCGCTGACCGCCGAAGGCGACCCGAACGTGGGCGCCATCGAGGGCGAGGACTTCCTGGTGTGCTTCGAGGCGCGGGCCACCCCGGTGATGGCCCGGCGCTGGCTGGACCAGTTGCGCGAGTACACCGACAAGCCGGTCCGGTACCTGGTGCTCAGCCATTACCACGCGGTACGGGTGCTCGGCGCGTCCGCGTTCGGCACCGACGTGATCGTGGCGCACGAACGTACCCGCGAGCTGGTGGCCGAACGGGGACAGCAGGACTGGGAGTCCGAGGCGGGCCGGATGCCCCGGCTGTTCACCGGTGCCGAGTCGATCCCCGGCCTGACCTGGCCGACCGTCACGTTCTCCGACCGGATGACGATCCAGCTCGGGGGCGACCGCGGCGAGCTGCAGTTGCGGTACTGCGGGCGCGGCCACACCGCCGGCGACATCGTGGCGTGGCTGCCGCGCCAGCGCATCCTGTACGCCGGAGATCTGGTCGAGGCGCAGGCGGCCCTGTACACCGGGGACGCCTTCCACGGCGACTGGTCATCCTCCACATTGGACAATGTGGCGGCGCTCGGCGCGGAGGCGCTGATCGGCGGTCGGGGCGCGGTCGTACACGGCGCTGCCGCGGTGACCGCCGCGATCACCCAGACCCGCGAGTTTCTGCAGGTCATGCGGCGTGAGGTCGGCGCGGTACACGAGCGCGGGGGCACGCTGGCCGAGGCGTTCGCGGCCACCCACGCCGTGCTGGCTCCGACCTACGGCGCCTGGCCGATCTTCGAGCACTGCCTGCCGTTCAACGTGCAGCGGCTGTGGGACGAGCTGGACGGCGTCGACTGGCCGCGGATCTGGACCGCGGAGCGGGACCGCTCGGTCTGGGCAGCGCTGCAGGGTTCGTGATGGCCCCCGCCGCCGGCCGCTACCGCGGCGAACCGGTCGCGATCATCGGTGCCGGTCCGGTCGGGCAGACCGCGGCGCTGCTGCTGGCCCGGTGGGGGATCCCGACGGTACTGCTGGACCAGCGGGCGCGCCGCGGTTGGATCGGCTCGCGGTCGATCTGCCAGCAGCGGGACGTGCTCGACATCTGGGCCGCGATCGGCGCCGGCCGGCAGATCGCGGACGAGGGGCTCACCTGGCACACCTCCCGGACGTACTACCGGGACGCCGAACTGTTCACGGTGCGGTTCGCCGACCCCGGCCGGTCGGCGTTCCCGCCGTTCGTGAACCTGTCCCAGTCGCGTACCGAGCAGATTCTGGACGCGCTGATCACCGAGGAGCCGCTCGTCGACGTGCGCTGGTCGCACCAGGTGGTCGGCATCGCGCAGGACGACGACGGGGTGACGCTGCGGTTCTCGAACGGCATGCTGCGCGCTCCGTACGTGCTGGCCTGCGCTGGTGGACACACCGAGGTGCGGGACCTGCTCGGCGTACGGTTCGACGGGCACAGCTTCGCCGACCGGTTCCTGATCTGCGACATCCGCGCCGACCTGGGCGACTGGTCCACCGAGCGGCGGTTCCACTTCGACCCGGAGTGGAACCCCGGCCGGCAGGTGCTCATCCACCCGTGCCCGGACTCGACGTACCGGATCGACTGGCAGGTGCCGCCCGACTTCGACGTCGACACCGAGCAGCGCACCGGCGGGCTGGACCGGCGCATCCGGCAGATCATCGGGGACCGGCCGTACGAGATCATCTGGCGCTCGGTGTACACGTTCTCCACCCGCTGCGTGGACCGGATGGTCGCCGGTCGGGTGCTGCTGGCCGGCGACTGCGCCCACCTGATGGCCCCGTTCGGTGCCCGTGGCCTCAACTCCGGGGTACCGGACGCGGAGAACGCGGCCTGGAAGCTCGCCTTCGTACTGCGCGGCTGGGCGCCGCCCGCGCTACTCGACAGCTACCACGACGAGCGGCACGCGGCCGCCCGGGAGAACGTCGAGATCACCAGCGCGACCATGCGCTTCCTGGTACCGCAGACCGCCGCGGACCGGGCCTACCGGCGCGACGTACTGGAACGGGCGCTGGTCGATCCGGCCGCGGCCGGTGAGGTGGACTCCGGCCGGTTGGCCGAGCCGTACTGGTACGTCGACTCGCCGCTGACCACCGCCGATCCCGACCGGCCGTTCCCCGGCCGGCCGCCTCGCGGCTCGGTACCGCCGGCACTCCCCGGGGTACTGGTGCCGGACGTACCGATCCGGCCACCCGCGGGTACCCGCGCCACCCGACTGCGCGAACTGGTCCGGGACGGCTTCCTGTTGCTGGCCACGGCACCGGTGGACCTGCCGGCGATGTCAGGGCCGCCGCTGGCGGTACATCTGATAGATGATCTTGATTGTGACGGTGTGCTGGCCGGCGCCTTGGGTGCCCGGGCGGGTGAAGCGTGGCTGATCCGGCCGGACGGTCACGCGGCGGCGGTACTGCCGACCGGCGACGCGGCGGCGATCACGACCGCGCTGCGGCGGGCCCTCGGCCACCCGGTGACGGCCGTGGCGGGAGCCGGCTGAACGGTCGGATCCGGTGGGGCCAATCGGTTGAACTCGGGCGCGATTCGTTCCGCCGGTCGCTCCGCGGATGGCACTCTTGCACCGTGGGGCGGTCTATGTCGGGCGGTGGGTCAATGGTCAAGCCTTTCTCGGTCGAGACCACCATGGCGCCGGGACACGGAGCCCCCTGCGCTGTCGTCACGGCCGGTGGCGCGATCGACTACACGTCCTCCGGGGCGTTCCGGACCGAGCTGGCGCTCGCGCTGGAGGGGGCCCGGGAGGTCGTCGTCGACCTCGGTGCGGTGACCTTCATCGACAGCAGCGGCCTGTCCGTGCTGATCAGCGGGTACAAGCAGGCGCGCCGCGGAGCGGTCGACTACCGGCTGCGCAACCTGACGCCGTCCCTGTCGAAGCTGCTGACGATCACCGGTCTGAGCCGGGTGTTCTCGGTGGAGCCGTCCTCGGGCTGACCGCCGGGCTCTGCGGTTCTGTTCGCTTCGTGAGGGGCGGGCCGGCTGGAACTGTCACAGGCGGGTGCCACGATCCGGGTGATCGACCGGGGAGCCGGTCATGACGGAGGGTTGACGGCAATGCCTGGATTGGTACCACCGGTAGCCGACGAACGCGCCGGGCTGCTGGCCTATCTCGCCCAACAGCGCTATGTGCTGCGGTTGGCCGCGTATGGGCTCACCGATGAGCAGGCGCGCGCCACACCGACGGTCAGCACGCTCAGTGTCGGCGGCCTGATCAAGCACGTCTCCCAGACGGAGCGCGCCTGGATCGACCGGGTCATCGGGCGGGAGCGGCGCTCCGACAAGGACACGGCACAACGCGACTACGGCGACGGGTTCACGCTGGGCCCCGACGAGACGCTCGCCGACGCGCTGGCCGAGTTCGAGCTGGTGGCCAAGGAAACCGAGGAGGCCATCGCCGGCCTCGACCTGGACAAGCCCGTACCGGTCCCGAGGAATGCCCCGTGGTTCCCGGCCGACGTGGATGCCTGGTCGGTCCGCTGGGTGCTGCTGCACCTGATCGAGGAGACCGCCCGGCACGCCGGCCACGCCGACCTGGTGCGCGAGTCGATCGACGGCGGGACGGCGTTCCCGCTGATGGCCGCCGCCGAGGGCTGGCCGGAGATGCCCTGGATGAAGCCCTGGAAGCCGCCGGCGCCGGTCGACGGGTAGCCGCCGGCGCACGGTGTCCAGCACCGCCGGCGTGCTGGACACCCTTGATCGCCCGGCCTATATTCGCCCTGCCCGGCGTCCTGGTCGGGTGGCACGAGAGCCCAGCGAAGTCCGGTTGAAATCCGGCGCTGTCCCGCAACTGTGACGCCCCGCTCCGCGGGGATGAGCCAGGTCGCCAGCTCTCTGCCGCGAACACCGGTCCTCGGCAGAAGGGCGGTTCGTCCATGCTGGGTTCGTCGCTGGTCCTCTGTGGACCCGCGGGGTCCGCTGCAACTGGCCGCGGCGGGGCGTGCTGATGGCGCTCGCTCTGCTGCTCGGTGGGGTACGCAGCGGAAAGTCCAGCCTGGCCCTGCGGATGGCCGCGGCCTCCGGCCGACCGGTGACCTTGATCGCCACTGCCGAGGCGCGCGACGACGAGATGGCCGAACGCATCGCGCGCCACCGGGCCGAGCGCCCGACCGGCTGGACCACCCTGGAAGAGCCGACGGAGCTCGTAGATGCGCTCGACCGGGCACCCGCCCAGGCGTATGTGATCGTGGACTGCCTCACCCTGTGGGTGGCGAACCTGATCGAGCAGGGTCGGCCGGAGTCGTACATCGCCTCCCGTGCTGCCGCGGCGGCGGCTCTCGCCTCGACCCGTCCCGGTGGCGCGGTCGCGGTCACCAACGAGGTCGGCTCGGGCGTGATACCGATCAGCGAGCTGGGTCGGCGGTACACCGAGATCCTCGGTCGGGTGAACCAGCTCTGGGCAGCCGCCGCCGGCCGGTGCCTGCTGGTAGTCGCCGGCCGCACGCTGGAACTCGGCGATCCGGCGGCGAGCATGCGGGGCGGGCTCGATGGCTGACGGCACCCCGTCCCTGCCGGTGTCCCCGTCGCGGTCGGCTGACCCGTCGCTGCTGGGGCTCCCGGAGTTGCCGGTCTTTCCGGAGCCGGACGAGGCAGCGATGGCGGCCGTCCGGCAGCGCGCGGCGAACGTGCTCCGGCCGGCCGGAGCGCTGGCCCGACTCGACGAACTCGCGGCGTGGCTGGCCGGCTGGCAGCGGACGAGCCGACCCGGTGTCAAGCGACCGGCCGCGCTGATCTTCGCAGCCGATCACGGGGTTGCGGCCGATCACGTCAGCGCGTACCCGGCCGCAGTCACCGCCGCCATGCTGAGCGCGCTCACCGACGGCGTGGCCACCGCCGCGGCGATGGCACGAGCACTCGGCGTACCGCTGTCCGTGGTGGACGTGGGAGTCGGCCGCCCGTCAGACAACCTGCGGGTGCGGCCGGCCCTGTCCGAGGAGCGGTTCGCGGACTGCGTGACTGCCGGCCGGCGCGCGGTCGCCGGGCTGGACGCCGGTACCGACCTGCTCGTGCTCGGCGAGATGGGCATCGGCAACACCACCCCGGCCGCCGCGATCTGCGCGACCTTGTTCGGCGGGCCGGCCGAGGAATGGACCGGACGGGGTACCGGAGTCGACGACGCCCACTACGCGGCGAAGGTCGCCGTGGTGGCCGCAGCCCGCCAGCGGGTACCCGAGGAAGCCGATCCGATGGAGATCCTGCGCCAGGTCGGTGGCGCCGAACTGGCCGCGCTGGCCGGCGCGGTCGTCGAGGCGCGGGTGCGGTCGATCCCGGTGGTACTGGACGGATTCGTCGTCACCGCCGCGGTCGCGCCACTGGAGGTGGCCCGGCCGGGAGCACTGGCGCACTGTACGGCCGGGCACTGCTCGGGCGAGCCGGGTCATCGGCTGCTGTTGGACAAGCTGGGCAAGCAGCCGCTGCTCGACCTCGGGTTCCGGCTCGGCGAAGGTAGCGGCGCGCTCGCCGCCGTACCACTGGTGCGGCTCGCCGCGGTCGCGGTCACCGAGGTGGCGACGTTTGACGAGCGCGGGTTGACGCGGTGACCGGCCTGCGGGTCGCGGTCGCGTTTCTTACTCGGGTACCGGTCGGCTCAGCGGAGGTACGACCGATCGACCTGACCCGGTCGGTGCCGTGGTTTCCGGTGGTCGGTGCGCTGCTCGGTACCGCGGTCGCCGGGGTGTACGCCGCCGCACTGCAGGTACTGCCCGCGCTGGTGGCCGCGGCGGTCGCCATCGGCTGTGGCGTACTGTCCACCGGCGCGTTCCACGAGGACGGGCTCGCTGACCTGGTCGACGCGCTCGGTGGGGGCTGGAACCGGGAGGACTCGCTGCGGATCCTGAAGGATCCACGGCACGGCACCTTCGGCGTACTGGCCGCCACCTTCGACGTGATCCTCCGCGTCGGGGTGCTGGCCGCGCTCGGTGGTTGGGCGGCGCTGGCGGTACTGCCCGCGGCACACGCGCTGGCGCGGGCAGCGGCGATCGGGCTGTTGGGGGTGGCCGCACCGGCGACCGGTGATGGGCTGGGTGCCTCGTACGCGACCGCGCTGACCAGACCGCGGGTGCTGGTCACCATCGGTGTCGGGCTCGCGCTCGGTACTGTCGCGATGGGCTGGTGGGTGGTCCCGGCGGCGCTACTCGCCGCGGCCGGAGCGGGGATTGTCGGTCGGCTGTCCGTACGCCGGCTCGGGGGTGTCACCGGCGACGCGCTGGGCGCCGCCGAACAGATCGCAGAGATCCTGGTCATGCTGCTCGGCGTAGCGCTGGTGACTCGTGGCGTCTCGCCGGCCTGGTGGACTCTCTCTGCCTGGTGGACTCTCCCGGGCTGGTCGACTCTGTCTGCCTGGTGGACTCTCCCGGGCTGGTCGACTCTGTCTGCCTGGTGGACATGAGTCGCGAGTTGTGGCTGGTCCGGCATGGCGCGACCGACTGGAGCGCCGCCGGCCGGTTGACCGGCTGGACCGATGTACCGCTGAACGCGCTGGGCCGGGATCAGGCCAGTGCGCTCGCCGCCCGGCTGGCCGGGCAGCGGTTTGCCGGCGCGTGGACCTCGGATCTGAGCCGTGCAAGGGACACCGCGCTCCTGGCCGGAGTGGACGCGATCGCTGACCCGCGCCTGCGCGAGCTGGACTTCGGCAGCCTTGACGGAATGCGGTGGGACGAACTGCCCCCGGGTGTACCGGAGCGACTGGTCGAGTTCGACAGCTTCGAGGCGCCCGGTGGCGAGTCGACGGCGGCGTTGCGGGCGCGGGTGCATGACTTCCTCGATGGCCTGACCGATGGCCATCACCTACTGGTGACGCACGGCGGTGTCATCCGCCTGCTGCTACGGGAGTCCGGGCGCGATTCGGAGGTACCGCCGGGCGGCTTGATCCGACTGTCGAGCTGAGGTGTAGTTGGGGCCGTCGTCGGCGGGCGGTGGCGCCGTAGGCTCGGCGCCTTCCCCCGGTGAGTCTGTGGGCGTGGTTCAGCCAGCACGGCGTAGCGATGCTGCTGACCCGCAGATCCGTCGAGTTGGTCTGGCGATTCCGGACGCGTGTACGCACCGTGGTGTGGCGTTGTCGCTGGCCCGCAGTCACGGTGGGTTGGTCTGGCGATTCCGGACGCGTGAACGCACCGTGGTGTGGGTCGTTCTTGCCGACCCGGTGTCGAAGTAAGGACTCAATCGGCTGGTGTGGGCGGTGGTCGTGGGTCGGCCCCTCCGGGAGTCTCCGGCTTCACGGTGTAGTGGTGTCCGTGGGGGCTGGTCCAGTGGAAGACGCCGGGCTGGGGCTGGACCAGTGTCCAGCCGCCTTCGTGTTTGGTGCGGTGGTGGGTCCGGCACAGGGCGCCGAGGTTGGCCGGGTGGGTGGGGCCGTCCTCGGTGTAGGCGATGGTGTGGTCCAGATCGGTGCGGGTGGCGCGTCGGCGGCAGCCGGGGAAGCGGCAGGTGCGGTCGCGGGCGCGGACGAAGGCGTCCATGCGGGCGGTGGGGCGGCGGGTGGTGCCGGCTCCGACGAGGTGTCCGTCGGTGTCGACGACGCGGTAGCGCCAGGTGACGTTGTGGTGCTCGTCGGCGAGGTCGCGGGTGATGTCGGCGGCGATGGGTCCCCATCCGGCCAGCTCACCGGGTTCGTCGGACAGCCCCATCAGGGTGGTCAGCGGAACCGTCAACTCGATGACGCCTTTACGTGGGCCGGGCAGTGGCCCGGCGATGGTGGTGCCGTCGAGGAGGTCGAGCACGGTGTCGGCGCGTAGCTGGTCCATCGTGCGGGCGTCACCGCCACGGCGGGCGGCGTCGGCGATGGCGTCGACGCGTTCCATCGCGGCGGTGGCGCGGTGCGCGGGAAGCCCGAGGACGCTGATCGACACGGTGCCGTCGAAGTCCAGTCCGGCCAGCACCCGCCGCCGGGTGACTGCTTCGGCTTCGCGGATCCGCGCCGCGTCCGGGTCCACGGTCAACACGAGGCGTTGCAGTTTTGCCCGCAACTGGCCGGTGGTCAGCTGTGGCGCGTCGGGCAGCAGCTGGCCGCACACGGCGCGGGCCGCGCCGTGGGGTAGGGGGTCGGTTTCGCGGTCGAAGACCCGCGCTTTGGCCAGGTCGATCACGCCGGCCGTGAGGGCGGCGTGCACGGCGGGGATGCGACGGGTCAGCGACCAGGCCAGGCCGAGTTGGGTTTCGGCGGCTTGTCGGGTCCAGGTCAACGCCGCGGCTATCTCACAGGAGATGAACTCATCGGCTTCCCGCGGCGACGCGCCGGACAGGTCCGGTGCCGGTGGGCAGTCGGCGACCGCGACCAGATCCGCCAGCAGCCGGGCCTGCTCATGCGCGACCTGCCGGGCCTGCGCGCGGAGCACCAGCACCCGGTCATACCCATTCAGAATCGACCGGTCGATGCCCGCCAACGCGGCACCCAGCGTCGGGCCAGGCGGCAGGTCCGCCAACGCCGCAGGCAGATGCGTGGCCGGGGAGTGAACCGCGGCCGGCACAGCGGCAGCGACCGACCCCGACTCCGGGGCAGCGGCCGGGTGCGTAGTCGTGGACTGACCCGCGACCGGCACAGCAGCAGCCGCGGAGGCGGGGGTGGAGCTAGCGGCAGGGGGCGGGCACGACGGAGCGGCAGCCGCTTCGGCTGGCGTCGTCCCCCGCTCGAACATGCACCGAACCTATGGGAGGGGTACGACACTTTCGCCCAGTCCGGACCGGATATCCACAAAGGACTTTTCAAGGATGAGGACACGGCCGAGCCTGCTGGTTCGGTGCGACTTTCGGGAATGACTGCTGGTGGGGAAGTCCAACCGGGGCACAGGGAAAGCCCGTCGCGGGGCGACGCCCAGGGGTTCTTGACGGCCGGGCTGGCGGGCGTCGAGCGGACCAGCGAGACGCGGACCGGCACCGGGTGAGCTGGGCTGAGCACACCTACGCCAAGCCGACTGGCGCGCCGGACCGGGGCCGTGCGGACCGGGGCCGAGCGGACTGGACCGGGTGGGCTGGGCCGAGTGGGCCGAGTGGGCTGGGCCGAGTGGGCTGGGCCGAGTGGGCTGGGCCGAGTGGGCTGGGCCAAGTGGGCTGGGCCAAGTGGGCTGGGCCGAGCGGGCTGGGCCGAGCGGACTGGGCCGAGCGGCTGGCACCAGACGACCGGCGCAACACCGGACCGGGCCGTGGGGGGCGGGGCTGGAACTCCGGCCGCTACCGGCCGATGCCGACTGCGATCAGGAGGGACGGGAAGAACAGCGCGACCACGGCGAACGCGGAGATCGCGAGAAGGGCACCTCGTACGGCCAGCGCCTCGAAGAGCCCACCCGCTTTGATCGCCAGCGGATCGAACATGCCGAACATGCGCCAACGGCGACCGGCGATCGGAAGCGGCCAGGCCAGCGGTACGCCGGCGCGGGTTATCCAGTCGCCGAACAGGTGTACCACCGCGCCGACCCCGACCGCCGCGCCCAGCATCGGGTAGCCCCGGTCGTCGGACAGGTTGGCGAAGGCGTACCAGGCGGCTCCGGCGGACAGCACCGTGATGACCACCCAGCCGGCGCGTTCCGCCCATCCGTCGAACAGCCCGCGCAGCGCCAGTCCGATGGTGAAGAACAGCACTCCGAGTACGGCCCACCGGCCGAAGTGGGCACACAGCTCGGCGGTACCCCAGCCCAACAGCCCGCAGAACGGCAGCGTGTGGGTGAACGTACGGTGCCCGTTGCGGCGCTCGGGGTCCTTGCGGGTCTTGGTCAGGTAGTAGATGCCGAGGCTGACCTTCTCGACACACTCGGCGATGAACAGCGAGACGATGCCGAACGTGTGAGCCACGGTCGCGCCGCCCCGGTTCGCCGTCACCTTCCCGGACATGTCGAGGTCCGGCAGCAACGCGCCGCCGGCGCACACCGCGGTGCCGACGGTGATGGCCAGCGGAGACTGCTCGTACCCCAGAAAATGGTCCAGCGCAAAGGATCCGGCCAACCAGACGGCGGCTCCGGACAGCGCGTGTGACGGGCCCATCATGATCGCGAAAGTACCTGCGGGCACCGACGTTTCCGATCAACGCGCCAGGCGTGTCGACAGTGACATCACGCGCACCCACAGTCGCTTGACAGGAGCACCGAAAGAGACCCAGCTACTCCATTCGCAAGCCGTCCGGGCGGGCGGCGGCCCGTACGAACGGCAGCGCGGCGGCGGTCGCGAGTACACAGGCAATGATCGCGCTGGCCGCGATCGTGACGTACCCGGTCCACGGCAGCGCCGGCGGCGCGATCGCGGGAGTGGCGCTCAGTCGCAGGTACAACCACGAGCTACCGGCCGCGACCAGGACAGCGAGCCCGATGTTGAGCAGCAGCGGCAGTGCGGTCTGCAGCAGCACGCTGCGCCGCAGTACCGCGGCCGGGGTGCCCATCGCGACCAGCGCGGCATGGGCCCGGTGCCGCTCCCGCACCGCGTCCACCGTGGTCACCGTGAGGGACAGGCCGCCGGCCAGTACGACCGCGACGATGGCGAGAAGTGCCGCGCGACCGTACCCGTCGGCTCCCGACCGGGCCAGCGCGACGGCTTCCTGTGGCGTGGTCGGCGGGTACGGCGTGAGCGCCGGGCCGAGGCTCGCGCGTACCGCCTCCAGGGTGGAGGGCGCGCCGTCGGTGGCTACCAGGAGGTACGGGAAGTCGGGCGCCGGTACGTCGGCGGGTACCAGCGCCGGTGGCACCAGCAGGTCGCCGTGCAGGGCGAAGCCGTAGCTGCTGTCGGCCAGCGAGTCCGGCACCGTGACCGACGTGAGAACCGCCGGCACGCGCAAGACCGGCGTCCGCACAGCCGGCGCCGGCATAGGAGCCGGCGTCTCCAATAGAGGGGCCAGCCGGCCGGCCGCGGCCACGGTGGCGGCGTCGAAGGTACCCGTGGACAGGTGCTGGATGGTCCCGGGCCGGCAGCCGGCCAGCGGTGCCCGCAGCACGGCGGCGAGCTGGCCGCAGTCGGCCACCACCGCGCGCACCGGCTGGTCGCCGATCCGCGGCGGGTGGTCACCCAGGAATTCGGAGGCGAGAGACGTGCCCGGCGGGAGCAGCGACACGCTGCGGGCCGGCGCGATCGCACCCACCCCGGGCACGTCCCGCAGCGCGGCGACCACCGGGTCAAGGCGCGCGTCCGGGCCGAGCGTGACGACCATGGTGTCCGGCCGCAGCGCCGTGGCCAGCCGCTGGCTGTCCGTCGAGGGGGTCGGGGCCAGCACCGGGGCAAGCGCCAACGCCCAGCCGACGGCTACCACCACCAGCGCGGTGCCGGTGACCGCGCGGGCCGCGCCGGCCGGGTCGGCGAGCAACCGGCGCCCGGCGAGCTGACCGGTCAGCCCCGGCCCGACCCGGGTCAGCAGCAGTCCGGCCAGCCGGGACAGCGTGCCGGCGCCGAGCGCGATCCCGACCAGGCACAACGCCGCACCACCCAGCACCAGCACCCGACCGGACCAGGCGCCGCGCAGGACGGCGCTCCGGTCGACGTACCCCCCGAGCAGGAGCAGGAGTCCGGCGGCGAGCGGGATCAGGCGGGCCGCGCCGAGCCGCGGCGGTGCGGCCTGGCGGCGGACCGAGAGCGGCGCCGACACCGCCCGCCGGACGGCCAGCCCGCCGACGACCGCGGTCAGCACCGGGATCCCGACCAGCACCAGCAGCGCGGCCAGCGGGGGAGGAGCGATGTCGCCGGCGTACAGGCCGGCGCGGACCGGGATCACGGCGGCGGCCGGGGCCCGGAGTACCCCGAACAGCACCGCTCCCAGCACGGCGCCGCAGCCGCCGACGACCGCGCCCTCGATGGCGCCGAACCGGCGTAGTTGCCCCGCGGTCGCGCCGACCAGGCGCATCGCGGCGGCGCGGCGCTCCCGGCTGGCCGCCGACAACCGGGTCGAGGTGCCGATCAGCACCAGCAGCGGCACGATCAGGCCGACCGCGGCCAGGCTCGCCACGATCAGCAGCTCGTCGACCGGCCCGGATTCCTGCCGCGAGCCGGTGCCGTCCAGGTAGGCGCCCTGCGAGTCGAACAGGCCGCCGCTCGGCGTCGCGAAGCCCGGGTACAGCGGGCCGTCGAGCACCCCGGCCGGCACTCCGGCGACCGCGTACAGCTCGTCCGGTCCGAGCAGCCCGGCGTGGCCGACCGGGCCGACGACCGTGCCGGGCAGCCGGGGCGCCAACTCGGCGCGGTGTCCGGCCAGCGCACGCGACAGGGCGGGAGAAGCGAAAACCTCACCCGGTCCTGGTGTACGCGGCACGCCCGGCGGCGGCGGCACGCCCCGCCCGACCGTCTCGACCAGCAGCAGGTG
This sequence comes from uncultured Actinomycetota bacterium, assembly GCA_963742715.1. Taxonomy (GTDB): domain Bacteria; phylum Actinomycetota; class Actinomycetes; order Mycobacteriales; family Micromonosporaceae; genus CAVUMR01. Next base: position 404,220 of record CAVUMR010000002.1, read on the forward strand.
TACCTCCTGCCCACGCCACAGGCCGACGGACAGCCGGGCGCGGATGCCGGTCGCGCTGGCCTGCCCGGCGTCGCCCGGCTGCCCGCGGACCTGGCCGGCATCGATCGCGACCCCGCGGGTGGCGGTCTTGCCGATCCGCTCGGCGGCTGCCGGTAGCGCGCCGGTCACGCCGAGCAGCAGCGCCACGCCGACCGCCACTCCGCCGACCATCAGCAGCAGCCGGAACCGGCCGTCCCGGCTGCCGCCGAAGGTCAGTCGCAGGCCGAAACCCAGCCCCGGGCCGGTCACGCCGGTACCTCCGCTGGGGCGGTCGCGCCGTCGCGCAGCACGAGCTCGCGGTCCGCGTACGCCGCGATCCGCGCCTCGTGGGTGACCAGCACGACCGACGCTCCCTGTGCCCGCGCGGCTCCCATCAGCTCGTCCATCACCAGTTCGCCGTTGAAGCTGTCCAGCGCGCCGGTCGGCTCGTCCGCGAACACCACCCGCGGCCCGGCGATCAGGGCCCGAGCCACAGCCACCCGCTGGCCCTGGCCGCCGGACAGCTCACCGGGGCGCTTGCCGGCCACGTCGGCCACGCCGAGCTTGTCCAGCCACTCCCGGGCGCGGGCCTCGGCCGGTCGCCGCCGGTTGCCGGCCAGCCGCAGCGGCAGCGCGACGTTCTCCACCGCGGTCAGGTCCGGTACCAGCGAGCCGAACTGGAAGACGAAGCCGAAGTCGTCGCGGCGCAACCGGCTGCGCGCGTCGTCGGACCGGTTGTCCAGCCGCGACCCGCGGTACCAGACCTCGCCGCGATCCGGCCGCAGGATGCCGGCCAGGCAGTGCAGCAGGGTCGACTTGCCCGAGCCGGACGGGCCGAGCAGAGCGAGAACCTCTCCCGGGTGTACCTGGACGGAAACCCCGGCCAGCGCCTGTGTCGGGCCGAACGCGAGACGCAGCCCGGTGGCGCGCAACAGTGCGGTCACGACTCCTCCCGCAGTTCGGTGCCGAGGTGGTCCAGCCGGGCGGCGGTGTGCTCGATCCAGCGCAGGTCGGCTTCCAGGTGGAACAGCGTGTAGTCGGCCGCGATCGCGGTGGCCACGCCGGCGCCGCGCTTGCGGGCGGTCAGCTCCCGCATCTCGCGCAGGTGCGCGGCGCGCTGGCCGTCCAGCACCCGCGCGGCCGGCCGGCCGGAGCGCAGTGCGAGCACGACCTTCGCGTACACGACCGACTGCAGGTACGGTGCCGGCCCCTCCGGCTCGGCGAGCCAGCGCTCCAGCCGGGTCACGCCGTCGCCGGTGAGCGCGTACCGGGTGCGGTCGGGTCCACCGACCCGCTCCACCGCGACCACCTCGATGTCGCCGTCGCGGCACAGCCGGCCGAGCGTGGCGTACACCTGGGCGGGCTTGACCGGTCGCTGCGTGCCGAACCGCGCGTCGTACTCCCGGCGCAGGTCATAGCCGTGCCGAGGCTCTGGTTCGAGCAGTCCGAGCAGGGTCTGGGCGAGTGCCATGAGGCGTACTAGACACTGAGTTTCTAGTCTGTGTCAAGCAACCGCGCCCGCCGCTGGCGCTACGGTGTCGACGTTCGTGGTCCCGGCCCGGTGGCCTCGGCCGCGGACGCCCGCACCTCCGCGCTACGGAAGGCCGAACATGAAGGTCGTCATATTCGGTGCGAGCGGCATGGTCGGGCAGGGCGTACTGCGCGAGTGCCTGATCACCGAGGACGTCGAACAGGTGATCGCGGTCGGTCGCGGCGGCGCCGGGCAGGTACACCGCAAGCTGCGGGAGTTCCGGCTCGACGACCTCACCGACCTGTCCTCGATCGAGGACCAGCTCGCCGGTGCCGACGCCTGCTTCTACTGCCTCGGTGTCACCTCCGCCGGCCGCGGCGAGGCCGAGTACAGCCGCATCACGTACGACTTCACCATGGCCGCCGCCACCACGCTGGCGCGACTGAACCCGGAGCTCACGTTCATCTACGTCTCCGGCGCCGGTACCGACTCGACCGAGAAGGGCCGGGTCATGTGGGCGCGGGTCAAAGGCCGTACCGAGAACGCGGTGCTCGCGCTGTTCCGCAACGGGTACGCCTTCCGGCCCGGCATCATCCGGCCACTGCACGGGGCGCGGTCCAAGACGCGCGCGTACCGGGCCTTCTACACGGTCGCGACGCCGTTCTGGCCGCTGTTGCGGCGGGTGTTCGCGAAGTCGATGACGACCACCGAACGGATCGGCGAGCACATGCTCGAGATCGCCCGGCACGGCCACCCGAAGCGGGTCCTGGAGACCACCGACCTGACCTAGGGCACGATCACCGCGCGACCGTCGAGCCGGCCGGACTCCATCGCGCGGTACGCGGTCAGCGCGTCACTGAGCGGGAACGTGGTGATCCGCGGGTCCACCAGCCCCCGGGCGCCCAGGTCGAGCACCTCCACCAGCTCCGACCGGGACCCCCAGTAGGTGCTCTGCACGCTCGTCTCGTACGGGATGGAAAAGAACGACATCGCCAGGGTGCCGCCGCCGATGCCGACCACGGTCAGGTCGCCGATGGTGCGCACCACCGCCGCGCCGAGCGCGAGGGTGGCGTCGCTGCCGACGCAGTCCATCACCAGGTCGGCGCCGCGGCCGCCGGTGGCCCGACGGATCTCCTCGGTCGCGTTCCCGGCCGATTCGACCACCAGATCGGCACCGCAGTCCTCCGCCAGCCGCAGCGCCTCCGGCCGGGTGTCGACCGCGATCACCCGGGCCGCCGTCGTCGCCTTGAGGATCTGCACGCCGACATGTCCGAGCCCGCCGATGCCGATCACGACCGCGTGCGTACCGGGCACCAGCTTCGGCCAGGACCGGCGGATCGCGTGGTACGGCGTGAGTCCGGCGTCGGTGAGCGGCGCGGCCCGTACCGGATCGAGCCCGTCCGGCAGCGGTACCAGGTGTCGCGCGTCCGGTACCAGCAGGTACTCGGCCATCCCGCCGTCGAGCCCGAGTCCACCACCGCCGCCCGGTACCGGTGCCCCGGCCAGGTTCTCGCAGTACGTGTCCATCCCGACGCGGCACCGTTCGCAGGTACCGCAGCCCCACGGCCCGTACACCGCGACCGGCTGGCCGAGCTCGGTACCGGTCACGCCGGCGCCGAGCGCGTGTACCCAGCCGGCGGTCTCGTGGCCGAGCGTGAACGGTGGCGACCAGGGAAGCGCGCCCTCGTCGAAGTCGCGCATCAGGTGCAGGTCGGAGTGGCAGGCGCCGGCGCCACCGACCTTGACCAGCACCTGCCCGGTACCGGGCTCGGGCGCGGGTACGTCGACGAGCGTCGGGTCGGACTTCCACGCCTGGAGTTGGAGAGCGCGCACGATCTCACCCCTGCCGGTCACCGCCCCGGGCGCCCCCGCCGATCGCGCCATCTACCAGCATCTTTCCTGAAATCACCGGCAGGTACGGAGGAAATCGGCAGGCTCCTCCCCGGCGTACCGGCTCTTGACCGCGAGACGTGACCGGGTGCCGGCCACCGCCCGAGAATCGAGCCCTCGACCTTTTCTATTTATCGACGGGGATGTTTGTCGAGTCGTTAGCGTGCGACTGACGGCCGTATCCGGTCAGGCCAGCCAGCCGGCGTCCAACGTCAGCGGCGAACAGCTCCAGCAAACGTCCGGAAAACGGATGTGGGTCAACGGACCCATGGGAAACGGTCAGTCGCCCGGTATACCGACAAAGGAGCCCGCCATGTTTATTCAGGTTATTCAGGGTAAAGTATCCGACTCGACCGCGGCCCGGGCGGCGCTGGACCGGTGGATGAAGGACCTGGCGCCCGGGGCGAAGGGCTGGCTCGGCAGCACCGCGGGGGTGACCCAGGACGGCCGGTTCATCGCGCTCGCCCGGTTCGAGTCCAAGGATGCCGCGCAGCGCAACAGCAAGCGGCCGGAGCAGGACCAATGGTGGTCGGAAACGGCCAAGCTGTTCGACGGCGAGCCCATGTTCCTCGACAGCGACGAGGTGCTCCTGGACCTCGCCGGCAACCCCGATGACGCCACGTTCGTCCAGATCATCCAGGGCAAGGGCAGCGACTCGGAGCGGGCGAAGCAGCTCATGACCGAGAATTCCGATGAATGGGCCGCATTCCGGCCGGACGTCATCGGCAGCGCGGTCGTCCAGCACGGTGGCGGCCGGTACAGCATGGCTATGTATTTCACTTCGGAAGCCGCGGCGCGTGAGGGAGAAACCAAAGAGCCGCCGGCGAAACTGAAGGCGCAAATGGACGAGTTGAACGCCATGAGCGAAGGAATGCCGGAATTCCACGACCTCAAGGAGCCCTGGCTGTACTCCGCGCGTTGAGCTGACCCGCGCGTTGAGCTGACCCGCGCGTTGAGCTGACCCGCGCGTTGAGCTGACCCGCGCGTTGAGCTGACCCGCGCGTTGAGCTGACCCGCGCGTTGAGCTGACCCGCGCGTTGAGCTGACCCGCGCGTGACCCTTGTTTGGGCTGACCCACCACGGGCCGGCCGGCCATGGTGCTGACTACACCGATTTTCTGAGCACCGTGGTCGGCTCGCCGGGGGCCAGTCGCAGCCGCTCGGTCTCCTGCCAGCCGCACCGCCGGTAGAAGTCGGCGGCGGGTCCGGTCGCCACCCACACCGTTCGGTGGCCGGCGTCGGCCGCGAACTGCTCCAAGCGCGTCAGGAGCAGCCGCCCGATGCCGTGCCGCCGGCGGTCCGACCGGACGATCAAGCCCAGCACCCACGGGGACCGGTCCTGTAGCTCGTCGAGGTCGAACTCGCCGAGCCCGACCGCGCCGAGCGCCGCTCCGTCCGCGTCGACGGCCACGAACGTCACCGGCAGTGTGTCGCGGCCGGCCTCCCGGCCGGTGACCTCCATCCACCAGGACGGGTCCTCCGGCTCCGGCGGACGACCCCACTCCTGCCACCGCAGCTGCCCGATCACGGGTACCAGGTGCGGCAGGTCGGCAAGCAGTCGTACCGACACCGGTTCCGGGACCTCCACCATGCCCGCGAGGGTAGGGCGTGTCCTGTCGCCGCCGGAGCGGACCAATCGGCCGCGGCTTCTCCGGCCTTACACAAGGTAAGTCGATCTGGACGGTCCGCGAGCGCGTGCAACCTTGCGTCAACGGTTCTGCGCGGGCGGTGACGGCTCTCTTGTCCGAAACCGTACAGCCTTCCGGGCATCGACCAAACCGCAGTTCAGAGCCGTTGCGCGTGGGTATGGTGGCGCGCGGAGCAAGTGATAACAGTCGATGTCCCTTGCTCGAGCCACTGGGGGCGGTGGCTCCGGTTCGACACACACGGTTGCGGTACGCCGGGCCCGTTCGTCGAGCCACGGGGGACCGCTGGGGGGTAAGTGAATGCGGATACGGGGATATACATCGAGGCGCTTTTCCAGGGCGACCACAGCGGCCCGCGGCGTCATGGCCGGGCGTGCCATCGCGGTGGGCGGCATCGCCGCGGTGACCGTGTTGGCGACCCTGCTGGCGGCTGGCTGTACCACGAGCGGGGACGGTGACGGGGCGGACGTCTCGGCGACCGCGGCGACCCCGAGCAGCAGTGCCAGTGGCGCGCCGGCATCCGCGGCCGGCCCCGCGCCGAGCGGATCGCCGGCCGAGCTGAGCCTGCGGCTCGAGTCCCTGCTCGGGCAGCACAACGTGCTCGCCGCGGACATGATGCGGGCCCGGCTGCGCGGCGACCCGGACCTGGTGCAGGCGGCGAACGCGGCACTCGGCAAGAACACCGAGGCGATGGGGCAGCTCATCGGCGCGATGTTCGGAGCCGCCGCGAGCAAGCAGTTCACGCCGATGTGGTCGCAGCACATCACCTTCCTGTTCAACTACGCGCGCGGGCTGGCCGATCACGACAACGCGGTACGCGACCAGGCGCACTCGGGGATCAACGCGTACGAGCACCAGCTCGCCGCGTTCTTCTCCGGCGCCTCGCAGGGCCGGCTGCCGCAGAGCGTCGCGGACGCGGCCGTGAAGATGCACGTCGACCACCTGTTGCAGCAGGCCGACGCGTACGCGGCCAAGGACTACCAGCGGGCCGAGGACCTGTACCGGGAGGGCTACGCGCATACGTTCGGGTTGGGCAACGCGCTGGCGTCCACCCTGCTCCCGCCCGCGGTCGCGGCCGCCCTGAAGGTGCCGTCCTGGCAGCTCCGGTCTGAACTCGCCCGGCTGCTCGGCGAGCACGTCGTACTGGTCATCGGCGCGTCCCGGGCCGCCGTGCTGAACGGCGCGGACTTCGACGCGACCGCGCGGGCGCTCGACGCCAACACCCGCGACCTCGCCGGCGCGGTGGACACCCTGTTCGGAGCGAAGGCCGCCAGTGACTTCCAGCGGATCTGGGCCGATCACGTGGACGCGCTGATGGCGTACTCCGCCGGAGTCGTCGCCCGCGACACCGCGCGGCAGGCGGACGCGGAGCAGAAGTTGTCCGGCTTCGAGGAGCAGCTGTCCGGCTTCCTGGCCGGTGCCACCGGGAACCGGGTGAGTTCGACGGCTCTGTCGGACGCCTTCCGCGAGCACGACGAGATGCTGCTGCGCGACGTGGACGCCTTCGCCGCGAAGAAGTACCAGGAGGCGCACGACAGCGCGTACACGATGTACCAGGAGATGTTCGACCTGGCCGCCAAGCTGTCCAGCGCCATCGGTGCCACCGTCGCGGCCAGGCTGCCACGCGGCGCCGCGCAGACCGGTCGGGGCGGCATGGCCGCCGGCGGGTGAGCTGCGATGACCGTGACCCGTCGGGTGTTGCTCGGTGCGGCGCTGGCCGGCGGTGCCGCGCTGGCCGGCTGCGCGGCGCCGGGCCGGGCCGGCGGCTGGGAGCGGGCGTCGGACGAGCCGACCGGCCCACTGGTCGCCGACCGGTACCGGTCGACCCGCACCTACCGGTCGGTGCCGGTACCGGTCCGGATCACGATTCCCGCGATCGGCGTGGACTCCACGATCGAACCGTTGGGTCGGGCGGCCGACGGCACGATCGAGCTGCCGAGCCGGCCGGACCACGCCGGCTGGTACGCCGAGGGACCGCGACCGGGTCAGCCCGGGCCGGCGGTCGTGATCGGGCACGTCGACTGGGACGCCGGGCCGGCGGTGTTCTTCCGCCTCGGGCAGCTGCGACCTGGCAGCGACGTGCGGGTGGTGCGGGCCGACCGGACCACCGCCCGGTTCCGGGTGACCGACCTGTCCCAGGTGCCGAAGGTCCAATTCCCGACCGACCTGGTGTACGCGCCGACGCTCGAACCTTCTTTACGACTCGTGACCTGCGGGGGCAGCTTTGACCACGAGACCAGGAACTACCAGGACAATGTCATCGCTTTCGCCGAGCCGGCCTGACCGCCGGTCCGGTCCACAGCCTTACCACCGGCCCGGTCCACAGCCGGACCGCCGGCCCGGTCCACCGGCGCGTCGCCGTCGGCTCGCGTCGGTCGCCGGCCTGGTCGCGGTCGGCTGCGTGCTGCAGGTCTGGGCCGCCGCTCCGGCCTCGGCATCCCAGCTCCGCGTGCTCGCCGTGGTCGCTTCGGCGACCGACCAGCAGGTGTCGCTGATCGCCGACGTGCGCACGGCCGGGTCCGGCCCGGTCGCACCGGACCGGTTCACCGCGACGGCCGATGGGGTACCGCTGGCGACCCGCGCGACTCCGGTCATCTCCGACGAGCTCGCTGTCGGGGTGGTCGTCGACGCGTCCGCGGCCGGTGCGCCGGCGCTGCAGCCGGGACTGAGCGGTACCGCGAACCTGCTCCTGCAGCTGCCGAGCAGGGCGAGGGTGTCCGTGATCGGGGACACCCGGGCGCCCGCACTGGTGGCGCCGCTGCGGCAGGGGCAGTCGGACGCGCTGCGCGGCCTGTCCACGATCCGCGCCGGAGGTGCCCGCAGTACCGCCGACGCGGTGGCGCTCGCGCTCGGGCAGGTACGGTCCGCGCCCGGCCCCCGGCTGGTGGTGCTGTACACCGGGGGAGCAGACGCGGGTGGCGAGGCGGCCGACGCGCTGGCCCGGCGACTCCGGCAGGCGCGGGCGGTACTGGCCGTGGTCAGCACCGGCGCCGGCGGGTCGTACTGGTCGCAGGTCGCGGCCGCCACCGGGGGAGTGGCCGTGAGCACCCGGGCCGCGGCCGCGACCGCCGCGTTCGACCAGCTCCTCGGTGCGCTGCGCTCCCGGTACGTGATCGGCTTCCCGCTGCCCGAGGAGCTACCCACCACCGTGTCGGTACAGGTGAAGGCCCCGGACGGCACGGTGGCGGCCGAGGTCGCGGTGCCGGCGGTGACCGCGTTGACCGGCGGCGGCGGTCGCGCGCGGGAGGCCGACCCGGGTGGCCGGTCGGTACCGGTGCTCGCGATCGCTCTGCTGGCGCTGGTCGGGCTGGCGCTCGCCGCGATGCTGACCATGCTGCCCCGCACGATGCGGCCGCGGGCCGTACCAGCCGGCGGATCCGCGGCCGAGCTGCCGTTGGGCGGCCGGTACCGCAGGCGGCCACGACCCCGGCGACCACGGTCCGAGCGGTCCCGGTCCGAACGGCCACCTCACGTCGCGGTGCCGCCGTCCGGCGCCGGATCGCCAGCCGGTGGCCGGTACCTGGTCGGCTCGTTGGTGCACTTCAACCGGGTACTCGACCGCCGGCCGGACGACGTGTGGGCGCTGAGCCAGCGCGGCGTGATCCATCGGCTGCTCGGCCGGTACGACGACGCGCTGGCCGACTTCGACCGCGCGATCAGGCTGAAGCCCGAGTTCGAGTGGGCCATGACCAACCGGGCGCTGACGTACCACGAGTTGGGGCGGGACGCGGAGGCGCTGGCCGACCTCGACCGGGCCATCGAGTTGACGCCGGACTACGAGTCGGCCATCGCCAGCCGGGCCCGGATCTACCAGTTGATGGGCCACTTCCGGGAGGCGCTGGCCGATCTCGACCGGCTGATCGAGCTGCAGCCCGGTGACGGCTGGACGTACTCGCGCCGCGCCGACCTGTACCGCCAGCTCGGTCGGGACGCCGAGGCGGCCGCCGACTTCGACCGGGCCGACCAGCTCGGCTCGTACGGCGGGCAGGCGTGGCCGGTGTTCCGGGAGTTGGGCAGCGCGTCCCGCCGGTAACGCCGCGGCCCGGCTCGCCGGTGGCCCCGGCGGGCTGGGCCGGCCGGAGCCCGGCGGTGCACAGCCGAGGGCAGACCTGGACCGGCCGCGCGGGACTTCCCGCGCGGCCGGATTTTCGGTGAGGTTTGGATTCAGCTGGCGTCGATCTGCACCCGGTCGATGTACCCCGGGAAGTAGTCGCAGGTGACCTTGATCTGGTCACAGAACGGCTTGCCGCCGATCGACAGCGGATAGTTGTTGTTGATGTTCCCGGTCGCGCCGTTGTGGTGGGCGACGTTCACGCCGTCGACGTACAACGTCACGCGGGTCGCGGTGCGCTCACACCGGATCACGTGGAAAGCGCCGTCGTTGAGTGCCATCGGCGACTTGACCCCACCGTTGCCCGCGGAACCGCGGAACACGCACTGGACAATGCCCTTCGGCATCTGGAACTTGAACATTCCGCCAATAGCGCCGGACTGTCCCTTTTGGAGGATGTTGCCGAAGTTCTGAGTTGTCCGCATCCGGAACGTGACGGCATAGTCGCGGGTACCCGGGTCGAGCGCGTCCGAGTCCGGTACCAGCACATTGTGCTCGGGATGCGCCGGTGGCTTGTTCGGCGTCAACCGCGGGAACTGGTACGTCATCGCCCCGTCGTACGGCGTGCCGGTTCTGACCTCGTCGCCGACGTCGCCGTTGATGCCGTGCCCGCTGCTGTCGACCATCACGGTCGCGCCGGGCGCTTCGTTCATTTCCCAGATCGCGACCGGATTGGTCGCCGCGGCCGAAGCCGGAGTGGCGACGGCGACGACGACAACGCCCGCCATGCCCGCTATGAGTGCCATGAACCGATGAGACACGAGTCCCCCTGCGAGATTCAGATGAGCGAGACCCACACCGCTCAAGGTCGGACTGACGTTATGCCGACCGCGGCGCAAACGGATGTCGGTTGTCCGGATGCGGACTTCGATCCATCCAGGTCCGGGCGTCGCCGAGCGGGTGGGCCTCTTTCGTGCCTCCGGAGGTGCTTCTACCTGGGGCGGGACCGCCGGTGGACCAGCAGGAAGATCACCAGCACGACCACGATCAGGACGAGTACCGCCAACGCGGCGGCACCGAGGAACACGATCGGGGCGAACCCGTCGGATCCGGTCGCGCTGTCCCCGGCCGTGCTCGCGGACGGAGTGGGCGCGCCGAGCGGGTTGGCGGTCACGGTGGGCGCGGGACCGGTCAGGGCGGCCACCGGATCCACCACGCCGTACCCGTAGCTGGGGTCGCGGCCATGGCCGCCGGCGTCGCGGGCGGTACGGACCAGCCGGTCCACCACGCTCGCCGCGTTCAGGTTCGGATACCGGGCCCGTACCAGTGCGGCGACCCCGGCGACCACGGCGGTGGCCTGGCTGGTCCCGTCCGAGATCGAGTAGTCGTCCAGGCCGGGCCGGTCCTCGGTGGTGATCATGTGTACGCCCGGAGCGGCCAGCGCGACCCCGGCGCCGCGGGCGGCGAACGTCGCCGGCTTGCCGGACTGGTCGGTGGCGGCGACAGCGATCACGCCGGGGACGTTCGCCGGGCTCTCCACGTCGCCACCGTCGTTGTTCCCGGCGGCGGCGATCACCACGGCGTCCTTGGCGATCGCGTACCGGACCGCGTCGACCATGTAGTCGAACGAAGGCCCGGCGGTGCCGATGGACACGCTGATCACCCGGGCGCCGTGGTCGGCCGCCCAGCGGATTCCGGCGGCCACGTCCTTCGCGCGGATCACGCTGGACGCGCCAGCGACCACCGGCAGTACCTTCGCGGCCGGAGCGATGCCGAGGATGCCGTCGGAGTGGCCGGAGCCGTGGCCGTGACCGGCGATCAGCCCGGCCATCTCCGTACCGTGTCCGGAGTTGTCCTTGCGCCCGTCGCCAGGGATGGACTTGATCATCGAGGCGCCCGGCAGCACGCTGCCGGCAAGGTCCGGGTGGTCGGCGCGCACGCCGCTGTCGACGAGCCCGACGATCACGCCGCGGCCGGTGCTGAGGTGGTGTGCCTGCGCGACCCGCAGCGTGGTGAGGTGCCACTCGTACCCACGGATGCTGTCCGCCCGGGCCGGGGCCGGAGTGGCCGCCACGACCATCGCGGACACCACGACGGCCAGCAGCATCGTCGCGTACCGGCGTCGTAGCGCACGACTTCCCACACTCATTCCGGTCGTTCCTCTCCAGTCTCCGGCTCGGCATACTCGCGACCCGCGCGCGGCCGCGCGTGCGGCGTTTGGGCCGGTTGCGAATGTATGCGGTCGCGGAAACCGGTCTGGACGTGGCCGTCGTACCCGGCTGGCAGGCTGCCGGCATGGAGCAGACGACGCAGGCCCAGCAGGCACAGCGGGCGCGGGCATTTGTCGAGCGGCACCGGCAACCGGGGTGTTTCGTGGTCCCGAACGCGTGGGACATCGGCAGCGCCCGGATGCTCGTCGCCGCCGGCTTCCCGGCCATCGCCACCACCAGCGCGGGCGACCGGATCCGGGCCGCGCGGGAGGTCGTCGACCGCGCCGGGGTGCCGTTCGTGCTGGTGGGACGTACCGACAGCCTGCTGGTTCACGGCCCGGACGGGTTGGCCGACTGCGTCCGGCGCGGCAACGCGCTACGCGAGGCGGGCGCGGACTGCGTGTTCACTCCCGGCGCCGACAGCCCGGAGACCATCGCGACCGTGGTGGCCGAGGTCGACGCCCCGATCAACGTCGTGGCCGGCCTGTCCGGCGCCGCGCTGTCCGTCCGCGAACTCGAGGACCTGGGGGTACGACGGGTCACGGTCGGCGGCAGTCTGGCGCGCGCCATGTACCACCAACTCCGGCAGGCCGCCCGGGAGCTGTACGAGCTGGGCACGTTCTCGTACGCCGAGCGGCAGATTCCGCAGGCGGAGCTGAACCAGCTCTTCAGCTGATCCGGTCGGTACCGCTCGTACCGGGCCCCGATGCGCTGGCGCTCGGCTCTTGTCGGGCAGCATCCGTAAGTCTAGCCTTACCGTTCGTGGGCACTTACCAAGATGGTGGGTTGAGCCTGCTCGGTGATCCGAGCCGCCGGGTGATCTTCGAGCTGCTCGCTCGACGGCCGTCCTCCGTCGGTGAGCTCGCCCGTCAGTTGCCGATCAGCCGGCCGGCCGTGTCCCAGCACCTGCGCGTACTCAAGGACGGTGGCCTGGTCGTCAGCCGGCCCGAGGGCACCCGCCGGGTGTACGCGGTCAATCCGGACGGGGTGGCGGCGCTGCGGGCGTGGCTGGATCGCGTCTGGGCCGAGGCGCTCACGGCTTTTCAGAAGGCCGCCGACGCGGCCCCCTTCGACTCCGAACAGGAGAACTCATGAGCACCGCAGCCACGATCCCGCCGCTGGGCGGAACGGTCACCGTAGGCGTACCCATCGAGCGCGCGTTCCGCGTCTTCACCAGCTCGATCAACACTTGGTGGCCGGCGCAGTACCACATCGGCCAGGCCGAGATGGCCGAGGCGATCCTCGAGCCCCGGGAAGGCGGCCGCTGGTACGAGCGGGGCGTCGACGGCAGCGAATGCGACTGGGGTCGGGTGCTGGCCTGGGAGCCGCCGCACCGGCTCGTGGTGACCTGGCAGATCAACGGCCAGTGGCAGTACGACCCCGATCCCGCCCACGCCAGCGAGATCGAGGTGCGGTTCTCCGCCGACGGTCCGGAGCAGACCACGGTCGAGCTGGAACATCGACTCATCGACCGGCTCACCGCCGGCCAGGCGCTTCGCGACGGGCTTGTCGGTGGCGGCGGCTGGGACGCCATGCTGTCCCTGTTCGCCAAGGCCGTGGCCAGCGAGCAGTAGCGGCATCGCCTGAGGTGTGCGCTCGTCGTCAACGGGTGTGCGCCGCATGCCAACGACACCGTCACAAAGTCCCGGAAGCATTCCCTGTGTCAGCCGACATCTGTCTTTTCCGGACAGACAGGGGTGGTCGCGGTTCGCCCGGTCCCGGGTGTTCGCGACCTGTGCAGAGAGGGACGGAATGAAACTGTTCTCGGGTACGGCGTCGCGTGTTCTCCTGGCCGTCGTCGGGGTGGCGGCCGCGCTGGTCATGGTCGAGGCGCCGGGGGCGTACGCGGCGACCGGACCGGTCTCGCCGCTGGTGTCCTGCTCGACCGGTTACGTGTGCTTCTACCCGGCGCCCAACTACGGCGGTACGCCGTGCAAGTGGCAGGACGACGACAGTGACTGGCAGGCCTCGCCGGGAGTCTGCTCCTGGTCGGCGACGCAGAATGTGCGCTCGCTGTACAACCAGGGCACGAGCGGGCTCGACGTCCTCTACTTCGCCAACGCCGGTTACTCCGACATCGTCGGGTGCGCCGGGCAGTACGCGGAGGTGACCAACGTCAACTTCCACCTCCGCTCGCACTTCTGGGGCACCTGCTAACCATCCGCACGTGACAGGGCCCGGCACCGATCACGGTGCCGGGCCCGCGTCTGTGTTGCGTGGTGGAAGTGGTACGAGCGCCCGCCGTGGCGACCGGTGCCCAATGGGCCAACGAGTAGGGTCGCGGCTACGCCTTGTTGGGCATTTGCCGGCGGCTTGTTGGGGCACTTTCGCCGGCGGTACGGAAAGGAGTCAGCGGTGACGGACCGGAACGCTGGCCCGATGGCTGGAAAGACTGTGCTGGTGACCGGCGGTACCAACGGCATCGGTCAGGCTACGGCCGCTGGCCTGGCCGCGTTGGGCGCCCGCGTCGGCGTTGTCGGACGTGACGCCGCGCGGACCCGGGAGGTGGTCGCCGACCTCGCCGCGGCGTATCCCCACTCGACCGTGGACGCGTTCGTCGCCGACCTGTCGTCGCAGGCAGAGGTACGGCGGTTGGCCAGCGAAGTGCTCGCCGCGTATCCGCGCCTGGACGTGCTCGTCAACAACGTGGGCGGTTTCTGGGCGACGCGGCGGGTGACCGTGGATGGGTTGGAGCACACGTTCGCCGTCAACCATCTCGCCAGCTTCCTGCTCACGGACCTGTTGCTCGATCGGCTCAAGGCCAGCGCGCCGGCCCGGATCGTGAACGTGTCGTCCGACGCGCACGGCGGGGGCAAGTTGAACTTCGACGACCTACAAGCCGAGCAGGGGTACTCCGGAATGCGGGCGTACGGCCAGTCGAAGCTGGCCAACGTCATGTTCACGTACGAGCTGGCCCGCCGGCTGGAGGGCAGTGGCGTGACCGCCAACGTGCTGCACCCCGGCGTGGTACGCACCGGCTTCGCCTCGGAGGATTCCTCGATCCTGTGGCGGCTCTCCATTCCGCTGATGCGGCTGTTCATGAAGAGTCCGGAGAAGGGCGCGGCCACCTCGGTGTACCTGGCGTCTTCGCCCGAGGTCGAAGGTGTCACCGGCACTTTCTTCATCGACAGCAAGCCGAAGAAGTCCAGCAAGGCTTCGTACGACACCGCCACCCAGGCGCGGCTGTGGCAGGTGAGCGTCGACCTGATCGGCCGTACCGCCGGCGTCTAGCTCCTACTGGTTAACGTCCGTTCGTGCGCTGGTCATGGTTGCTCGGGCATCGCGGCTTGTGCCGTAAACCAACGAGTGATGTCGCGCTACGAGTGTTGGCCAATGCATCGACTGCCGGTTCACGAACTCCCGCAGCGGCGTCCGTTCCGACGCCCTCTACCGTTCCCGTGAAACTACGAGATCAGGAAGTTAAAGCGGTCATGGATCACTTTGAAGATGGCCTTTTCTTGTGGCTTCTGGTCCTTCGAGGTTATTCGCTCTCGGACCAGGCCACGCATGTCGTCGTCATCCAGTGCGACAATGTAGCCTCGGCCGTCTCGGGCTGTATCCCGGCAGCGATCCAGGAATAGGGCCTTATCTTCGAATCTGCGGCAAACTACTATACCGACCCAGCCGCGCCTGTCAGAGAACCTTCCCGCAATCTGATCCAGTTCCGGATTAGCTATGTCGCGCGTGTAGTTCTTACATTCCACCGGTATCGTTGCCGCTCTATAATTGGCGGTAAGCCAGTAAAAGGTTCCTCGCGGCGCGAGATTGTCATAGGTGATGTCTATTCGTTTCCTCCCTTCGTGTATTTCCCTCTCTAACTGCACATTGCCAAGATAGGGATATGTGATCGCTGTGAGGAGCTTTTCGGCCGCCCGATGATAGACAGTGGCCGCTGCATTGCCCGGCGGTATGGCAAGGAGCTCATCCAGCAGCGCGTTGTAGTTCGGTTCCGGCGTGTCGGTCACTTCAGCAATCTGCTCGTGCGTCAGGACCGGAGAAGACAGCCGTGAGATTGATGACCGGTACTTTGGCAGCGCTTCGCGGAATTCTTGGCTGTAGCGGACGATCGATAGCTTGTCTGTTGCGTACTTCTTTTTCAAGTCGCCGTGGAAGACAGTTCGCTTGCCGTTCTTTAGCGTCGTGACGAGCTGCGAGTTTGAGTCAAGCTCCTTGTCCTCGAGGTATGGCGCCAGGAAACCGTTGAAGTACTTATCCTTGTCATAGGTTAGCCTGAATCTGACAATGGACTTAGGTATTAAGAGCAGAGACCCATCCTCGGCCCTGGGTAGAGGGATCCATCCCTCCTCCCAGTCCAGCTTGTCTGGATTCCAGATGTGGCCACTGTATTGGTCTTCGAGTGGTATTCCGTAATACTCGCATGCCCTGTGCGTGTAGCCGATTAGCGCTCCCCTGATTACGTGGGTCGCGATATCCGAAATAATATCCGGTCCGATCCCTGGAATAAGTAAGGCAGAGTCCTCCAGGTCTTCCAGAAGGCCGGTTTTGGCAGCACGGCTCTTGGATAGCCGATCCACCACCTTGCCGGCGCCTACACCGCCCAAGCCTCTTCCTCTTGATCGCCCCTTGGAAAACCCGAGGTGTGTCTCGTTTGGTTCAGTCAGGTGAGCGAGCAACTGGCCGAGACGTCTCTCATTTGGAACTCTAACTGCCTCTAGCACTTCCGCGAAAAAGGATCGCAGAAGCGCCACGCAACTATCAGACCAGTCCGAATCCTCAATTCGGATCGCTTTGGGATCGAGGAACACCGGAACGTCGGTACAGACATCGACGTCTACAAAGTCAAGAGTTGGCTGCGTGCGGTTGAGGGAGTAGAGTTCGGAAACTCGCATCTGTCACCCCAGGTGCTCGTCGCAGTATGCGCACGAAACCGTAGCCACAGTGTGTGATCTTACGGATACGACCACCTAGCAGCAAGATGGGCATAGCGATCCGTCCGCTGTGCTAAATGGCGAACGGGGTGGCTTGGCTACCGGTGGCATTGCGCACTCGTATGTCGTGGGCAGGCTGGTCGCTCCGTCACCGTCGCCATCACGACGCGGCACAAGATCAAACCTCAGTTCGAATAGCTGGTCTACCGCGTCCGCTCACTGGTTCAGCAAGATCAAACCGTGTCTCGCATCCCCATGAACAGGACGGCCTCGGACGGCGGATCAGGTTCGTACGTCGTCAGGATCGGTGCGCCCGGCAGGATTCGAACCTGCGACCTAAGGATTAGAAGTCCCCCGCTCTATCCACTGAGCTACGGGCGCGCTCCCGTCGGGGAGAGGCTACCGCCCGGCGTCTACCAGCGGGATGGACAAAGGTCTTGATCCGACCCAGAGCTGACCCAACCGGCGCGCACCCCCACTCACGCCCTGGTACCCCACCAACAACCGACCACCCGACCACGTTCGGTCACCAGCGAGTCACGCGACCGGCGCGCGGCCGGTCACCCGGCCACGCGTGGCGATGATGACGAGAGAGTCCAATCAGGCGGGTGTACAGGTGATTTCGCTGCGGCCGGGAACGCACTAAGTTACGACGGGTGCACCCCTCCCCGACGTACCTGCCCGTGCTCGGGTCGACCACGGACAGTGATTTCTACACGTCCACTGGCGACCCTGAGGCTCCGGTGCTGGACGAGTTTCTCGACCATCTTGTCGTCGGCTACTCGTTCGGCCCGCCGTATGGCGGCCGCTTGATCACGCAGGCCCAACTGGCCGAGATGGGCATGACCCACCGGTCGTTACGCCGTACCGCAGCGGACCAGCTCGACCAGACGCTCGACCAGGTGGAGATCCACGGCCTGGAGCCGGTGTTCATGCTGTCCTTCGACGGGATCGAGTCGAGCCTGCTGCTCGCCGACGAGGTGTGGGATCACCTGGCCGAGCAGATCGTCGGCGACATCGTGGTGGGGGTGCCGGCCCGGGACGTCCTGATGGTGACCGGCACCGAGTCGCCATCGGGGCTGGCGAAGACCCGGCGCGCGGTCGAGCGGGTGCACTTCGCCGGCGACGAGCACCTGCTCAGCAAGCAGCTTCTGGTACGCCGGCAGGGCGACTGGTACTGGATGTGAGCTCGCCGGTCCAGGTGATCTCGAAGCTGGACGAGCTTGTCGCGCGGGCCCGGGCGCTGGCCGACGAGGCGATCAGTGCCGCCGAGCACACGCCACCGCCCCGGCATGCCGCGCCGGATCATCACGCACGCTCGGCCGCGCCAGGCGCGGTCCGGCGCATTCTCGGGATAACCGGGCCGCCGGGCGCCGGCAAGTCGACGCTGGCAGAGGCCGTCGTCGCCGAGCTTTCCGAGGTTTCTGTACTCGTACCCATGGACGGTTTTCATCTTGCCCAGGCCGAGTTGGAGCGGCTCGGGCGGGCAAACCGCAAGGGTGCCCCGGACACCTTCGACAGTGCCGGTTACGCGGCTCTGCTGCGCCGGCTGCACGATCCCGACGAGGAGTGCGTGTACGCGCCGGTGTTCCGTCGCGACCTGGAGGAGCCGATCGCCGGTGCAATCGCGGCGACGGCGAAGGCGCCGCTGGTCGTGACCGAGGGGAACTACCTGCTGACCTGGCCCGATGTGGCCGAGCTGCTGGACGAGACCTGGTATCTCGAGGTCGACGACACGCTCCGGCTCGAGCGGCTGACCGCGCGGCACGCGGCCTTCGGCAAGCCGCCGGAGGTGGCCCGGGAGTGGGCGCACGGCTCGGACCAGCGCAACGCCGAAGTGGTCGCCGCGACCCGCGACCGCGCAGACATCCTGGTCCGGCTGCCCGACTGACCTAAGGGCCGGCCTGACCGGCGCCCGCCCGTCAAACGGCCCGGCTGACCAGCGCCTGCCCGGGGTGAACGAACCTGTCACAGCCGCCGCATACGGTCGCGTCGACGGACTTCGACAACCGGGAAGGGCGCCATGCGCTTCGGCATCGACATCTCCCCGGCCGGCGCCTGGGGCGACCCGCGCACTCTCGCCGAGCTGGCCGCGCTGGCCGAACGATCCGGCTGGGACGGCGTGTTCGTCGAGGACTATCTGGTGTACCAGGGTGGCGGCGAGCCCACCTACGACCCGTGGATCGCGCTGGCGGCTGTCGCGCTGGCGACCGAGCGGATCACGCTCGGCACGATGGTCACGCCGCTGCCCAGGCGCCGGCCGTGGAAGGTCGCCGCGGAGGCGATGACGATCGACCACCTGTCCGGCGGCCGGTTCGTGCTCGGGGTCGGCAGCGGCGACCCGGACAGCCCCGATACAACGTCCATGCGCACGGCTTGTCCGTGCGGACTGCCTCCGGCAGCCCGCACAGACCGCCATCGTGGCCACTCCGCCGACCTGGCCGACCCGAAAATACGGGCCGAAATCCTGGACGAGTCGCTCGACATCCTCGCCGGGCTGTGGAGCGGTGAGCCGTTCAGCTACACCGGCAGGCACTACCAGGTCGACGAGGTGACGCTGCGACCCGCACCGGTGCAACGGCCGCGGATTCCAATCTGGGTCGGCGGCCAGTTCACCCGGCGCGGCCCGCGCGAGCGGGCGGTCCGGTGGGACGGCTCCTGCCTCTACCGGGCCACCCCGCCGATGTGGGAGGACATCATGCCGGTCGACATCCGGGCGTTGCGTGACGCCGTCCGGGAGCAGCGCGGCACCGACGAGGGCTACGACATCGCGGTCGGCGGCCGGCACCGTCGAGCCGACGAGGACGCCGAGCGGCGGTATGTCGCGAGCATCGCCGCGGCCGGTGCGACCTGGTGGCACGAGTTCCTGTCGCCGGCGGATCCGCTCGACACCGTGCGCGAACACATCGCCCGCGGCCCGCTGCGGGACGCCGTCCAGACCCGCTGAACGGGTCAGCGGTCGGCAGGCCGAAGACACGCCGGCCGGATTCGGTCAGCGGGCGGCTGGATCGGCGCGCGGGAGACGCACAGGGCGGATAGACCAGCGCGGAAACGAATCGGGACCCACCACGGCGTCGTCGCAGCGTGGTGGGTCCCGAGCCTCGGGGCGGTCGGCGTCAGCCCTTGACGCCGGAGCTCGCCATACCTCGTACGAAGAAGCGCTGGAAGATGATGAACACGATCGCTACCGGAATGATCGTCATGATCGATCCTGCCAGCATCGTGGGATAGTCGAACGTCTGCCCGCCGGCGCCACCGCGGCCGAGGGTGGACAGTCCGAGCGGAAGCGTCCAGTGGTCGGGGCTCGCGCGTACCACGATCAGCGGCAGCAGGAACTCGTTCCAGGTGCCCTGGAAGGACAGGATCGTCAGAGTGATCAGCCCCGGTCGGGCCAGCGGGAGTACGACGTACCAGTAGGTCTTGAAGATGCTGGCGCCGTCGATCCGGGCCGCTTCCTCCAGTTCCTTCGGCAACTGCTCGAAGAACTGCTTCATGATGAAGATGCCGACCGCGTCCACGGCCAGCGGCAGGATCAGTCCCCAGTACGTGTCCAGCAGCTGCAACTGTTTGAGCACCAGGAACCGTGGCACGGTCAGCACGATCGGCGGGACCGCGAGTACGGCCAGCACCGCCACGAACACCACGCCGCGACCGCGCCACTGCAACCGGGCCAGTGAGTAGCCGGCGAGCGAGTCGAGGAACAGCCGCAGCAGCGTTGCCGCAACGGTCACGATCAGCGAGTTCAGTGTCCACAGTGGAAAGTCGCTGTGCGCCAGGATGAAGTCCCAGGCGCGCGACGTGGACTCGACCGGCCACGGGAGCACCGGATGCGTCGCCACGTCCGGGCGGGACTTGAAGGTGGTCGCGACGGACAGCAGGAACGGGTAGATGAACGCGAGCGCGAACGCGGCCAGCACGGCGTACCCGATGATCCGCTTGCTGATGCGCCAGGCCGGCGACTGCTCGCCGGGTACGTCCACCTCCGAGCGGACCGTGGTGTCGGCAGCCATCAGTCCTCCTTCCGGATCACCAGGCGCTGGAGTCCGGTCAGGACCAGGATCAGCGCGAACAGTACGAACGCGATCGCCGCGGACCGGCCCATCGCGGAGTTCTGGAAGCCCTCCCGGTAGACCAGGTACGCCGGGGTGAGCGTGGACTTCTGCGGTCCGCCCGCGGTCATCGCGTAGATCTGGTCGAAGACCTGCCAGGTGCCGATCAGTCCGAGGGTCAGCACCAGGAACAGCGTCGGCTTCATCAGCGGCAGCGTGATCTTGAAGAACCGCTGCCGCGCGGTCGCGCCGTCGATCAGCGCGGCCTCCTCGAGCTCATCGGAGATGTTCTGCAGGCCGGCCAGGAACATCAGCATGAACGTGCCGGTGGTCGTCCAGATGGCCAGGATCATCACCGAGGTGAGCGCCACGCTCGGTCCGGACAGCCACTCCCAGAAGGACAGTCCCATGAAGTCGTGGCCGGTCAGCGCCCCCGGTCCGGAGTCCACTCCGAACACCCGCAGGAGCAGGTGGATCAGCCCGTCCGCGTCGTCCAGCCAGACCAGCTCCACCGTGCCCGGGAGCAGCGCGCCGAGCAGCGTGTTCACCAGACCGGTCGGGCTGAACAGGAAGATGAAGATGAACGCGATCGCGATCGAGCTGGTCACCGACGGGAAGTAGAACGCGGTACGGAAGAACGACTTGCCCTTGAGGAACTTCTGGTTGACCACCACCGCGAGGAAGAACGCCAGCGCGGTCTGCGCGGGCACCACCCCGAGTACGTAGTACAGGTTGTTCCGCAGGCTCTTGGCGAAGTCGGTCTGCGCCACCCCGGACTTGAACAGGATGTCGACGTAGTTGTCGGTACCGACCGGGGTGGACGTGTTCAGCGGGGCGAGCCCGCTCCAGTCGCGGAAACTGACCCAGGCGGCCATCAGGATCGGCGCCGCCAGGAAGACGCCCAGTCCGATCAGCGCGGGTGCGACGAACAGCCAGCCGGCCAGCGCCTGCCGGCCTTTAATCCTGCTGCGGCCGGGCCGCCCGGCGCGGGTGGGGCCGGCCCGGCCGGTGTCTCCGCCGGTACCGGCGGCTGCCGACCGGACGACTTCGGTGCTCACGGTGTCCTCCGTTGAGGGCGTGCGATGTGGTGCGACTGCACGAGCGGCGAGGGGACCGAACACAAGAGGGGTCCCACCACGAGCGGGGAGTGGCCCCGGCGCCCGAGGGGGAGGCGCCGGGGCCACGTCAGCTAGCCGTTGCCGAGAACGTCGGTACCGGCCTTCTGGGTCGAGTCGATCACGTCGTCGACCTGTTTGTTCCCCTTGGCCAACCCTTGGATTCCGTCGTTGAAGGTGTCGATGACGGTGGTGAAGCCCGGTACGAACACCGACTTCTTCGCGTACTCGGCACCGTCCACAAAGGCCTTCAGCTCCGGCTTCTCCGAGGCCCACTGCTCACCCACCGACTGGCGGGACGGCATCACCGGGAACTCCTTGGTGAACTTGAGCTGCTGCTCGGACGAGGTGAGGAACTTGACGAAGTCGAGCGCGGCGGCCTTGTTCTTGCTCGCCGCGGACACGCCGTAGCAGACGCTGAACGCGAGCGTCGCCTTGTCGCCGGACGGGCCGGTGGGCAGTTCGGCGACGCTGTACTTCACGTTCGGGAAGTCGTTCTTCATCGCGCCGACGATCCAGTTGCCCTCGACCGTCATGGACGTCTTGCCCTTGCCGAGCGCTTCGCCGCCCCAGCCGGTACCGGTGCCCGCCGGGGTGCCGAAGTAGCCGGCCTTGTGCCCGTCGGCCAGGAACTTCAGGCCGGTACGCATCTCGTCGGTGTCCATGGTCATCTTGCTCTGGTCGTCGTTCGTCGGCCACGCGCCGGCGGCGGCCAGGAACGCGCCCCACCGGTAGAACTCCGGGTTCATCACCAGGCCCGGGTGCCCCTTGCGGGTGAGCTTCTTAGCCGCGGCCACCAGCTCGTCCCAGGTCGTCGGCGGCTTGACGCCGGCCTTGGCCAGGTCATCGGAGTTGTACACGAGCTGCAGCGTGGAGAAGTCCTTCGGCGGGCAGTAGAAGGTGTCCTTGTAGGTGAAGGACTCCTTCAGGCTGTCGTAGAAGTCGTCGGGCTTGTCGACCTTGTCGCCGATCGGGTCGAGCACCCCGTTCTTCGCCAGGTCCGGCAGCTTGTTGTCGTTGACGTAGAACACGTCCGGCGGGTTGCCGCCGGCCAGCGCGGTCTGCAGCGCGGTGTCGTACTCGGGCAGGACGTTCAACTTGACCGTGTTGCGGCCGGTCTTGTTGTAGTCCGCGATGACCTGCTTGAGCACGGTGTCCTCGGCGGGAGACGAGGAGAACGCGTACATCGTCAGGTTCGCGCCGGTCGACTTGCCTTCGTCGCCGCTGCCGCCTCCGCAGGCGGTCAACGACAGCAGCAAGCCGGCGGCGACAGCCGCACCGATGCGGGTACGGATCGTCGGCACGGGGTGCCTCCTCAGGGGGTGGGGGTTGGGATTCACGAGGTACCGGGCGCGTGCGGCGCGCTGGACGCGCGTACCACCAGCGCCGGAGTGAGCAGCCGGCCACTGGTACCGGGCCGGTCGGCCCGGTCCCGGTCGGAGTCCTCCGGCGCCGGTACGCCCGGCAGGGTGGGGAGTAGCGCGCGTACGATCGCCCGCCCGACCGCCTCGATCGGCTGGCGGATGCTGGACAGGTCGAGTACGCCCGCGGTGGGTGTGTCGTCGAAGCCCACGACCGCGAGGTCGAGGCCGATGGTCAGACCGTGCGAGCGCGCGGCCTGCATGACGCCGACGGCGAGCGTGTCGGTCGCGGTGACGACCGCCGTCGGTGGTTCCGGAAGGTCGAGCAGGATGTTGGCGAGTTGGGTGCCGTTGGCGAAGCTGTCCTCGCCGCGCAGGTCCAACTCGACGCAGCGGTCGAGCAGCCCGTGCTTGTCCAGCGCCGTCCGCCAACCGGCCGCCCGCCGGTCACCCACCGCGGCATAGCCTTCCGGCCAGCCGAGGTACGCGATGCGACGGTGGCCGCGGGCGACCAGGTGCTCGACCGCGGCCGCGGTACCGGCGGCGTTGTCCACGTCGACCCACAGGTGCTCGTCGTCGTAGTCGGTACGGCCGAACGCGACGAACGGCGCGCCCAGTTCGAGCAGCGTGCGCGGTCGCGGGTCACCGTGGTCGATGCCGTACAGCACGAACCCGTCGACCGCGCCGGTGCGGTACAGCCGGGCGCAGGTGGCGATCTCGTCGTCGGCGTCGTCCGCGGTGAACAGCAGCAGCTGGTGGTCCGCCTCCCGGCCGGCTTCGGCCAGGGCGTGCAGGAACCGGTCGTGGATGGAGGCGAGCGAGCCCGGGTACACCGGCTCGACCCGGTAGCCGATGAGCCGGGACGCCTGCGCGCGCAGCGCCTGCGCGGCCCGGTTGGGCTGGTACCCGAGTGCGGCGATCGCCTCTTCGACCCGTTGCCGGGTCCCGGTGCGTACCCGGTGCGGTGCGTTCAGCACATTCGACACGGTCTGCCGGGACACCTGCGCGGCGGCGGCGACATCGGCCAGCGTCGCGGCCGGTGCGGCTCCGCCCGCCGCGCCGGAACCGTCGCGCGATGGCGCCGCCGCCGGTGTACCTGCCGGGGCGTCGCCGCTGTCGTCGCGCTCGAACGTATCCACGCCTGTCTCTGCGTCCGGGGTAAGGTGCTGTGTTAGTTTGAACGTTCAAAATGGCTTTGGGCGGACGATGGCACCACTACAGCGGGTTGTCAAGGGGCCAATCATGACGGACGTTGCCACTCGGGCACAGCCCGCCGGATCCGGACCGCTGCCGCGCCGGCCGCGGCAGCCCTATCTGCATGACCACGTGACCTGCGTAGCTGCGCCGACGCTGTTCACCTCGCCGGCCGACGGCGAGTTGCGCGGCGACCAGCCGAGCCGGGTCGACGGCCTGTACGTCGCGGACCGCCGGGTGCTGTCGCGCCTGTCCATCACGCTCGGTGACGAGCCGGTTGCACCAGTACACGCGGGCCTGCTGACCGCTCGTACCGCCCGGTTCCTCGGCGTCGCGCGGGCGCTGGGCGACCCCGACTCGCCGGACCCGACCGTGGTCGTGGAGCGGCACCGCAGCGCCCTGGTCGACGGCGGCACCGAGACCGTCGTGGTGCGCAACGACGCGCGGGTTCCGGCCCGTACCACCGTCACCGTCCTGGTGGCGGCGGACCTGGCGCCGATGGGGCAGGTCAAGTCCGGCGAGCCGGGGACGCCGCATCCGGCCGAGCCGTGCGACGGCGGGCTGGCCTGGCGGGACGGGCCCCTCGAGGTACGGCTGCGGACCAGCGGGCCGGCCGCCGTGGACGCCGCGGCCGGCACCCTGACCTGGGCGTTGGAGCTCGCGCCGGGGGAGTCCTGGACGGTCGAGCTGGCGGTGCGCGCGACGATCACCGGACCCGATGGCGGTGATGGCGCTGCCGCACCGGTATCCTTCCGGCCGGCCGCACCGGCGGCGCCGGCGCCCTGGCGGGACAGCGTGCTCACCGTCCGGGCCGACGACCGCCGGCTGGACGAGCTGGTCCGGCAGAGCGTCGAGGACCTCGACGCGCTGCTGCTCAGCGACCCGGCCGATCCCAGCGACCTGTACTGCGCGGCCGGCGCCCCGTGGTATCTCACGCTGTTCGGCCGCGACTCGCTGTGGGCGGCCCGGATGAGCCTGGTGCTCGGCACCGAGCTGACCGCCGGCACGCTGCGGACGCTGGCCCGCCGGCAGGGCACCCGCGAGCACCGGCCGTCCGAGGAGCAGCCCGGCAAGATCGCGCACGAGCTGCGGCCGGCCGACGCCGCGGTGTGGCTACCGCCGGTCTACTACGGGACCGTCGACGCGACGCCGCTGTTCGTGGTGACCCTCGCCGAGGCGTGGCGCTGGGGGCTGCCGGCCGAAGAGGTGTGCGCGCTGCTCCCGGCGGTGGAGCGGGCGCTGGACTGGATGGCCGACTACGGCGATCCGGACGGCGACGGCTTCCTCGAATACCTCTCGTCCGGCACCGGCCTGGTCAACCAGGGCTGGAAGGACTCCGCCGACGGCGTGCAGTTCGCCGACGGCAGCTCGGCGGCCGGCCCGGTCGCCCTGTGTGAAGTGCAGGGTTATGCGTACGCGGCCGCGATCAGTGGCGCCGAACTGCTCGACGCGTACGGCCGGCCGGGTGGCGACCGGTGGCGGGAGTGGGCCGCCGCGCTGGCCGAGCGGTTCCGCCGGGCGTACTGGGTGTCCGATGCCGACGGTGCGTTCCCGGCCATCGCGTTGGACGGGCGGAACCGGCCGGTCGACAGCGCCACCTCCAACATGGGGCACCTGCTCGGCACCGGGCTGTTGTCCGCCGAGGAGGAGGCGCAGGTCGCCCGCCGGCTCGGCTCGGCGTCGATGAACTCCGGACACGGTTTGCGTACGCTCGCGGACTCCGCCCGGGGCTTCAATCCGCTCTCGTACCACGCCGGCTCGGTGTGGACACACGACACCGCGATCGTGCTGTACGGGCTGGCCCGCGGCGGCCACACCGCGGAAGCCGTCGGCCTGCTTGGTGGACTGCTGACCGCCGCCTCGCACGTCGGGTACCGGCTGCCCGAGCTGTACGGCGGGGAGCGCGCCAACCCGCCGCTGCCACCGGTGCCGTACCCCGCCTCGTGCCGCCCGCAGGCGTGGGCGGCGGCGGCCGCGACCCACGCGGTACGCGCGCTGCTCGGGCTGGAACCCGATGTGCCCGCCGGTACCGTCCGGTTGAACCCGATCGCACCGTCACCGGTCGGCGCGTACGAGGTGCGCGGCATCCGGATCGCCGGTGACGAGCTCGCGGTACGGGTGGCCGCGGACGGCACCCCGACCGTGCTGTACGCCCCGGCCGGGCTGCGGGTGGTCGGGGCCGGGTAGCGCCCCCTCGGCGCCACCCGGCCGACCGGCTACTCGGTGCGTAGGTTGGTCGCCGCGCAGGTACGCACCAGCCACGGCCGTACCGTCGCCGTGGAGATCCGCACCGCGACCCGTACCAGCAACAACGTCAGGGCGACCTGCGCCAGGACGACCGCGAGCGAGGCCGGTGACGTCGCGATCCAGATGAGCGGTCCGGCGCCGAGCAGCGCGCCGGCCGCGGCCATCGGCATCGTGGCGAGACCGGCCTCCCGCGCGAGCGCCCGGTAGAGCGTGTCGACCGGGGTTCCGGCCGCCGCGAGCGCGGCCAGCGGCCGCCTGCGGTCCAGCAGGGACTCCGCCGCGTGTACCGCCAGGGTGCACGTCGCCACCGCCAGCGCGACCAGCAGCGCGGCCCCGACCAGCGCGAACGAGCCCACGAAGAACGGGTCGAAGCCCCGGCTGCCCGAGCCCAGGAACACGTCGGCCTCGATCGCACCGGCCGCACCGGATACCAGCGCGATCGCCCCGACCGCGGCCGCGGCCCGACCGGCCGGGCGCGGCTCGCTCAGCAGATGCCGCGCGGCCAGCAGCGTCACCGGCGAGCCGGTACGGCGTACCGCCCGCCGCGCGACCAGGTACGCCGACCACGGCGCCAACGCGACGATGCCGACGACCACGAGCACGATCGTCACGATCAGCAGTGCGGTCGAGGCGGCGTGGTCCAGCAACGTGGCCGCGACCGGACCGGTCACCGCGGCGACGCCCACCGGTACCAGCCCCCACGGCCGGGGCGGTGGCGCCGGCTGGCGCCGGCTGACCCCCAGCGGCGAGGCCGCGAGGTGCCGGGACGCCCGCCAGCCGATCACCACGCCGGCCGCCGCGACCCCGGCCACCACCAGCACGAACTGCCACCACGTCGGCGCCACGGTGGTGGGTACCAGGTGCACCGGGCGCTGGCTCGGTCCGGCGCCGTCGATCGGCTCGCCACCGACCAGCAGGCGCAGCACGGCGTACCCGATGAGTCCGGCGACCGCCCCGACGGTGGCCGGGATGCCGACCTCGATCGCGCCGATCGCGCGTACTTCACCGGGAGTGGCGCCGGCGAGTCGCAGCGTCGCCAACCGTCGCTCCCGGCTGGCCGTACCGAAGCGGACCACCTGGTACAGCATCAGCAGCACCGGGGCGACGAGCAGCGCGGTACCGAACGCGGTGCCGCCGCGCAGCCCCGGCTCGTACACCAGGTCGAACAGCGCCTCGTCCGGCCGCTCGGGCAGGCGGAGCATCGCGACCGCGACGAGCAGCAGCGCGGTGGCCGCCGCCGTACCCGCGCCGAGCAGCAACGGGCGGGTGAGCCCGCCGGCGCGCAGGAACGTCAGCGCGAGCCGGATCATGCGAGCACCCCGGCGCGCTGCGCCCGGCCGTCGGTCAGCACGATCTCCCGGTCAGCGTGCGCGGCCACCCGGTTGTCATGGGTCACCAGTACGACGGTGGTGCCGAGCTCGCGGGCGGTACCGAGCAGTACCTCGAGAACCTGCTCGCCGCTCACCGTGTCGAGCGATCCGGTCGGCTCGTCGGCGAACACCACGCGCGGGCCGGCGACGAGGGCGCGCGCCACCGCGACCCGCTGCGTTTCGCCGCCGGACAGCTCGCCGGGCATCCCGTCGGCGAGCCCGCCCACGCCGAGCCGGTCGAGCCAGGTGTGCGCCGCGGTTTCCGCCGCGCGCCGGTCGTGCCCCTCCAGGAGCAGCGGCAACGACACGTTGTCGGTCACGGTCAGCTCGGGTACGAGTTGGCCGAACTGCAGCACGATGCCGAACTCCCGGCGGCGCAGCTGGGTACGCCTGGTCTCGTCCAGGTCGTCGAGTCGGTGGCCGTCGTACCGGATCTCGCCGGCTTCCGGCCGGAGTACGCCGCTCAGGCAGTGCAGCAGGGTCGACTTGCCGCTGCCGGACGCGCCGGTGATCGCGACGATCTCGCCGGCCGCGATGTCCAGTGACACGCCGCGCAGGGCCTGGGTACGGCCGAACGCCTTCTCCACACCGCGTGCGGTCAGCAGATTCTCGGTCACGCCTGTCACCTTCCGGCCTGGTTCGGCGCCTCGGCGGCGCGCTGGGTTTCGCTCTGTGCGGTGGTGCGGTGGGCGCTCTTTCGCGCGGCGCCCCGCGCCTTGCCGGGGGTGCCGTTTCGCGCGGCCGCGACCCTGGTCGCGGCGGTCTCCAGCCAGCGCAGGTCGGCGTCCAGGTGGCTGATCGTGTGATCGAGCCCGATGCGGGCGCCCGGCTCGGACTGGCCCTGTTGCAGGCTGACCAGCTCCCGCATCCGGCCCAGGTGTGCCGCGCGCTGGCGGGCCAGGAAACCGGTGGCGTCGGCGCCGAGGTGCAGCGCGGTGAGCGTTTTCCGGACCAGGTCGTCGGCGGGGTACGGGCCGGGCGACTCGACCTCGCCGAGCCACTCGTCGAGCGAGGCGCGCCCCTGCTCGCTGATCGCGTAGGTGGTGCGCTCCGGGCCGCCGCCCTGGCTGGTCTCCGCGACCTCGACCAGGCCGTCGCGCTCGAGCCGGCCGAGGGTTGCGTACACCTGTGCGTAGGCGAGTGGCCTGGTGCCGGGGAAGCGCAGGTCGTGCTCCCGTTTGAGTTCGTAACCGTGCTTCGGCCCTTCGGTGAGGATGCCGAGCAGGGCATGGCTGGCGGACATGCGTCGAACTATACATCCGATGAATACATCAGGTTAATAGTGTGTGGCGTGTTGCGTTGCCGGGCGGACTCGTTGCTGGGGACTCGCGTTGCCGGGCGGGGCTCGCGTTGTCGGGCTGCTCGCCCCGCCGCGCGCGTTACCAGGTGGCGGGCTGGCTGTCCACGTTGTCCACAGCGGTACCTGCTGTCCACAGCTCGGTAGCTCGGTCGTTGGCGTTGCTGGTCGCCGCCGGCACCGTGGTCGCGGAACTGGTCGCCGGGTGCGGCCGGTCTAGTGCGGCCGTTGACGCGGTCGGTCAGGCGGGGCGGCCGTCAGTGCGGTCGCCGGTGAGCGGCCGTTGACACGGTCGCGGAGAAGTGGAGACCAACATGTTCGATACCACGATCACCATCGTCGGCAACGTGGTGAGCCAGCCGGAGCGACGCCGGCTCGAGTCCGGCGCGACCGTCGTGAACTTCCGGATCGCCTCAACCTCCCGGCGGTACGACAAGGAGACCGACCGCTGGGTGGACGGGGACAGCCTGTTCGTCAAGGTCGCGTGCTGGCGCCAGCTCGGCGACCACGTGTACCAGTCGATCTTCCAGGGCGATCCGATCATCGTGCACGGGCGGATGTACACCCGGCGGTACGAAGTGGACGGTGACCCGCGCTGGTCGTACGAGCTGGACGCGACCGCGGTGGGGCACGACCTGAGCCGTGGTGTCGCCACGTTCAAGCGCAAGCGCAAGGTCGGTTCCACGGACGTGACCGGGGACGCTATGGACTTCGCGGGCGCGAGCACGGAGGCGGACGGCTCCGACCCTGCCGGTCAGGTCTCCGGCGCCGGGCATCAGCTGGAGCGACCGGAGTCGTTGCCGGAGGTGGACGAAGACGACTTCGACGATCTCGACCTCGACGCAGACGACCTCGCACCGGTCGGAGCGACGGCCGGGTGATCCGTCGGTCCGGGTGCGCCTGCCAGTCCCGGTGGGCGCACCCGGACTCCGTGCCTCTCGACGGGTGCCTGTCGACGGGTGCTTCTCGACGGGTGCTTCTCGACGGGTGCTTCTCGACGGGTCGGCGGGCGTCCGTCCGGCACTGGCGCCGGCCGTTCCGTTCCTGGCTCGCGCTGCCCGTCGGCCGGACGATTACGGTCCGGAGTCGCGTTGGTGACTGCACGTGCTTAATAGGGCGCCGACAGTAAGCACGGCACGTTCGTGCCAACCCGCTACGGGGAGGCGTCATGCGGCGCAGATCATGGCATCAGAAACTGCTCGGGCTCTTTGTCGGCATCGTCGGGATGGTCGCGATGCTGGTCGTCGCGCCAGCGCCCGCGTACGCCGCGACGGCGTCCTGGCAGCAGGACGGCTATAACGCCACAGACAGCGGCTACAACCCCCTGGAAACCGCGATCACCCCGGCCACCGTCGGGAACCTGGACTACCGCTGGTCGCTCACCTCGCCGGTGGTCCGGGACGCGTGCTCAAAGCAGTCGCGACCGGTGGTGGCTGGTGGCCGGATGTTCGCCGGCAACCAGGCCGGCATCGGCGCGTACGACGCGGCCACAGGTAAAAGGTTGTGGTTCACGAAGTATGGCCGCCCCTCCGATTCGGCCACTCCGATCCTCGCCGTGGTTTCCGGTCGGCTGTACGTGGCCAGCAGTGAGTGCACGTCGGAGAGCGACCCGAGCACCGCAATCTTTGCGCTGGACGCGGCGACCGGCCATCAGCTGTGGCTGACCGGACACGACGGCCATGTGTCCATGGTGGTGGACAAGGGTGTCGTCGCGGTGTCCGGCTTCGGCCTGGGCGGTGCGGTGACCACCGGTTTCCAGGCGACCGATGGCGCGAAGCTGTGGTCGCGCTCGGGTGAACTTCTTGCCGGCTCGGTGTCCGCCGACGGCCGGCTGCTGCTTCGACGGGACGACGACAGCGGTGCGGTGGGCACCCGAGCGGTGAGCATCCTCACCGGCGCGCCGCTCTGGACCAACACCAAGGACTGGTACGCATTGGCCGCCAGCCCGGCCGGCAACCGGGTATTCGTCCGGACCGGCACCGGCGGGCTCGCCGCGGTCGACCCCGGCAACGGTGCGGTGCTGTGGTCGGTGGCGACCGGCGGCTACGCCGCAGCCGTCGACCAGAACCGGATCTACGTCGCCCGCGACTCGGGCGGTGTGGCGGCGCGCAACGTGACCACCGGCGCGCAAGTCTGGGGGAGTGCGCAGTCAACCCTCGGCCAAGTGAACAAGCCCATCGTGGCCGGCGGCGTTCTCTACCTGACATCAGTCAGCGGCACGGTCCTCACGATGCGCGCGGGCACTGGCGATTTCATCGACTCGTTCCTCATCCATGACGTCGTTGGGCACCCTGTCGTCGTCAATGGCCGGCTGTACGTGACCGACGGTCGAGTGCTGGACATGTTCAGCTTGTAGAGCCGTCCCGGCCGGGGCTCGGCGCACCGTGCTGAGCCCCGGCCGTCGGCCTAGGCTCGCGGTCATGGCCGCGGATGTACTGATCATCGGGTTGGGCAGCATGGGCAGTGCTGCCGCGTACCACCTGGCCAGCCGGGGCGCGCGAGTGATCGGGTTGGAGCGGTTCACCCCGCCGCACGACCAGGGCTCGCACGCGGGCGGTTCCAGGATCATCCGGCAGGCGTACTTCGAGGGTGCGGAGTACGTACCGCTGGTGCGACGGGCGTACGAGCTGTGGCGGGAGATCGAACAGGCCACCGGTACCAGCCTGATGACGATCACCGGTGGGCTCATGATCGGCCGGCCGCAGGCTCGTACCGTCGCCGGCTCGCTCGCCTCGGCGCGGCAGCACGGGCTCGCGCACGAGGTGCTCGACGCGGACGAGTTGCGCCGGCGGTACCCGGTGTTCGCCCCGCACGACGAGGACATCGCCGTGTACGAGGCGGTCGCCGGAGTGGTACGTCCGGAGGACGCGGTCGCGGCCCAGCTGACCTTGGCGGCTCGCGCCGGCGCGGACCTGCGGTACGGCGTGCGGGTCAATGGCTGGTCGGCCGACCGCGACGGGGTGCGGGTCGAGACGGACGCCGGCACGCTCAGCGCGGACCGGCTGGTGATCTGCCCGGGAGCCTGGGCTCCGGCGGTACTCGCGGACCTCGGCGTCCCGTTCGTGGTCGAGCGGCAGCTCCAGCACTGGTGGCAGCCGAGCGGCGATCCCGGCAGGTTCGGTACCGGCGAGCTGCCGATCTGGATCTGGGAGTCCACCGACGGCGTGCAGGGGTACGGCTTCCCGGCCAACGACCAGGGCGTGAAGACCGCGTTCTTCCGGGCCGGCGGCCCGACCAGCGCGGACAGTGTCGATCGGGTCATCCACGACGACGAGGTGGCCGCCATGCACGACTGGCTCGCGGCTCGGGTGCCGGACCTGCCCGATCGCTGGCTGGCCGGGAAGAGCTGCCTCTACACGAACAGCCCGGATGAGCATTTCGTCATCGGCCGGCATCCCGACCACGAGCGGGTCGCGGTGGCCTGCGGATTCTCCGGCCACGGCTTCAAGTTCTCGCCGGTGGTCGGGGAGATCCTGGCCGACCTCGCGCTGGCCGGCCGCACCGAGCACCCGATCGACCTGTTCGATCCGGCCCGGTTCCGGGCCACGCCCGCGCCGACGGACCGGCAAGCGTGACGGGCCACGCCCGTGCCGACGGACCGGCAAGCATGACGGGCCACGCCCGCGCCGACGGACCGGCAAGCGTGACGGGCCACGCCAGCGCCGATGGACACGTGACGGCCATCGACGGTCACGGGACCAGGGCCACCCCAGAGCGGTACGGCGACCTTGCCGACCGGATCCTGGCCGCGCCGCCGAGGCTGGGACCGGTACGGCTGGTCGCGGTCGACGGTCCGGCCGGGTCGGGCAAGACCACGTTCGCGGCGCGACTGGTCGACGCGTTCACGGCGGCCGGAGTCGAGGCGCCGACGGTACACACGGATGATCTGCTCGAAGGCTGGGCCGACCTGGTCAGCTTCTGGCCGCGGCTGGCCGAGTGGGTGCTCGATCCGCTGCGAGCTGGCGAACCGGCCCGCTACCGGCGGTACGACTGGGAAGCCGAGCGGTTCGGTGACGACTGGCAGGAGCTGGCGGTACCACCCGTGCTGGTGCTCGAAGGGGTGACCAGCGCCCGGGCCGCGATCCGACCGGAGCTCACGATGGCTGTTTTCGTCACCGCCGAGCCGGACCGCCGGCTGGCCCGCGGCATCGCCCGGGACGGTGAGCAGCTCCGGGATCAGTGGGTCCGGTGGATGCTTGACGAGCAGCGTCACTTCACCGACGACCGGACCGCCGGGCAGGTCGACCTGGTCGTAGACGGCGACCCGGAAGTCGGGCACGATCCGCACAAGGAGTACGTACGGCTGAGGATGCGCGGCTGAACCGCCGCCTGACCAGGGTCGACAGCGCGCACGTGAGCACGCACGGGGTGGCCGACCGGTGCCAGTGACGGCGACGGTCGGACCGGACGGAGGGGACTGGCATGGCCAGCGACGGCAGGATCGATCGGGACGGCGGCGACACCGGGGCCGACGGCCCTGACGACGCGGACGGCACTCCGGTACGAGCCCGGACCACGCTGACCGGCATCAGCTCCCGCGCCTGGGAACACCCGGCCGACCGTGGCGCGCTGGTCGCGCTGCGTGGACTGCGCGGCTTCGACGAGGTGCTGCGGCGTTTCTCCGGGATGTTCGACGAGCGGGCGTACCGGCTGCGCTATCTCGGCTCGGCGATCCGGGTGGACCACCGGCAGTACTCCCGGGTGCACCGGCTGTTCGCCGAGGCCGGTACCGCTCTCGACGTGGCCGAGCTGCCCGAGCTGTACGTGGAGCTCAACGCGTCCCCGAACGGCCGCACGCTCGGGCTCGACCGGCCGTTCATCGTGGTCACCAGCGCCGCCGTCGAGCTGCTCGACGAGTCGGAGCTGCGGTTCCTACTGGGGCACGAGCTCGGGCATCTGGGCAGCGGACACGCGGTGTACCGGACGATGCTCGACGTACTGCTCCGACTGGTCGACGGCCTCGGCTGGCTGCCGGTCGGCGCGCTCGCGTTGCGCGGAATCGTCGCCGCCCTGCACGAGTGGAGCCGCAAGGCCGAGTTGTCCGCCGACCGCGCCGGTCTGCTGGCCGGCCAGGATCCGGCCGCGGCACTGCGTACCGCGATGAAGCTCGCCGGTGGCGGCAACCTGGCCGACATCGACACGGCCGCGTTCCTCGAGCAGGCCGCCGAGTACGACCGCGCCGGTGACCTCCGGGACAGCCTGATCAAGCTGATGCTGCTGGAGCGGGCGAGCCATCCGTTCCCGGTCGCGCGCGCCGCTGAGCTGCGGCGTTGGGTCGACGAGGGGGAGTACAGCCGGATTCTGGCCGGTGACTATCCGCGCCGTGCCGATGACGCGCAGGCGTCGATGAGCGACGAGGTGCGGGCCGCGGCCAACTCGTACCGGGAGGCGTTCGCGCACTCCCAGGATCCGCTCGCCGGGCTGCTCCGGCGACTCGCCGACACCGGTGCCGGACTGGGTGGCTTCCTCGGCGGCGGTGCCGATCGGGCCTGGCGCTGGGCGACCCGGGGCGAGCGGCCACCGGCCGACGACGACCAGGCCACCGCGAACGGGTCCGCCTCGGGCTGACCGGCCCTACCGAACCGGGCGGGCTGAGCCACCCGCCGGCGTCCGGCGACAAGGCCCGGCCGGCGCCCAGCGACAGGGCCCGGCCGGCGCCCGCCAACAGGGCCGGGCCCCCGCCAACAAGGCCCCGCAGGCGCCCGGCAACAGGGCACCGGCCGGCGGGCATAGCATCCCGGGCATGACCGAGCAGGTGACATCGCTGTCCGAGACCGAGATCCGCGCCGCCATCGACCGGGTACTGCCGAGCGTGCGCGCCGACCTGGAGCGGCTGGTACGCATCCCGAGCATCGCGTTCCCCGGCTTCGACCACGCCGAGGTGCGCCGCAGCGCGGAGCTGACCGCCGAACTGTGCCGGGCCGCGGGCGTACCCGATGTGCGGATCCTGCAGGTCGACGGCGGGCAACCGGCGGTCGTGGGCAGGATTCCCGGCCCGCCGAACGCGCCCACGGTCCTGCTCTACGCCCACCATGACGTGCAGCCGATCGGCCCCGGCTGGGACACCGAGCCGTTCGAGCCGACCGAGGTCGACGGCCGGCTGTACGGCCGGGGTGCCGCCGACGACAAGGCCGGTATCGGCGCGCACCTGGCCGCGATCCGCGCCTTCGACGGCCACCCGCCGGTGGGCGTGACGCTGTTCATCGAGGGCGAGGAGGAGTCCGGTTCGCCCACGCTGGCCGCGTTCCTGGACCGGTACGCGGACCTGCTCGCCGCCGACGTGCTGGTGCTGGCCGACTCCGGCAACTGGGACGTCGGCGTCCCGGCGTTGACCACCTCGCTGCGCGGCCTGGCCGACTGCTACGTCGAGGTGAGCACGCTCGACCACGGAGTACACAGCGGGATGTACGGCGGCGCCGTGCCCGATGCGCTGACCACGCTCTGCCGGGTGCTCGCCACCCTGCACGACGAGGGGGGCGATGTGGCGGTCGCCGGCCTGCACAGCGCCGGGCCGACCGCGGTGGGGATGCCGTCCGAACGGCTCGCGGCCGAGTCCGGGCTGCTCGACGGCGTACAGCTGATCGGCACCGGCTCGATCAGCGAAAGGCTGTGGCACAAGCCGTCGATCACAGTGACCGGCATCGACTGCCCGTCCGTGCGGGACGCGTCGAACACCCTGGTGCCGTCGGCCCGAGCCAAGGTCAGCATGCGGCTGGCGCCCGGTGAGGATCCCGAGACGGGGATGGCGGCGCTGTGCTCGCACCTGGAGGCGGCCGCGCCGTGGGGCGCGAAGATCACGGTGACCCGGGGCGAGTTGGGCGCGCCGTACCGCATCGACTCGGTCGGGCCGGTCTACGACACGGCCCGGGCGGCGTTCAAGGCGGCCTGGGACGGCGCCGATCCGGTGGACATGGGGGTGGGCGGCTCGATCCCGTTCATCGCCTCGTTCGCCGACGCGTTCCCGGCGGCGGCCATCCTGGTCACCGGGGTCGAGGACCCGGACGCCCGGGCGCACGGTGCGAACGAGAGCCTGCACCTCGACGAGTGGCGGCGGGCCTGCCTCGCCGAGGCGTTGCTGCTGGCCAAGCTCGCGCCCGGAGCGGATGACTGAGCCGCTGATCAGCACGCGCTGACCACCGCGCCGGGGCGGCCGCCGCCGCGCCGGCCGGGCCGCCGACGACACAATCACTGATCTCATCGGGTACCGACGGGAGTCGCACATGTTTCCGCACCGCGAGCCGGTCGTCGGGATGCGCGGCTCGCGCCGGCCGTCGCTGGTGTTCCTGGCGATCGTCGCGGTACTGGTCGGATCGGGCTGGCTGCTCTGGGCCGAGATCGGCAGCGTCGGCGTGGCCGCGTTCCTGGTCGTGGTGTCGAGCTGGCTGGTGTCGCTGTGCCTGCACGAGTACGGTCACGCGCTCCTCGCGTACCGGTTCGGCGATGCCGGCGTGGCCGACCGGGGCTACCTGACGCTCAATCCGCTCAAGTACTCCAACGTGTTCCTGTCCATCGTGCTGCCGGTGCTGTTCGTGCTGCTCGGCGGCATCGGGCTGCCCGGCGGGGCGGTGTGGGTGGACCGGGGCGCGATCCGGGGCAAGCTGCGCCACAGCTTGATCTCGGCGGCCGGGCCCTTGATCAACGTGGTGTTCACGCTGGTGCTGGGGCTGGCTTTCGCGGCCGCCGCCGGCTCCGCGGGCTCCGCCGCCGGCGGCCCGGGCACGATCGACCCGACCGGTCCGGGCGCCGAGCACTCCGCGTTCTGGGCGGTACTCGCGTTCGCCTGCCTGCTGCAGGCGAGCGCGAGCCTGCTCAACCTGCTGCCGGTGCCGGGGCTCGACGGGTACGGCGTGGCCGAACCGTGGCTGCCGGACGAGTGGCGGCGCGCCGCCGGATATGTCGCGCCGTACGGCCTGCTGATCGTCTTCGCGCTGCTGTGGGATCCGCGGATCAACAACGCGTTCTTCAGCCTGGTGTTCTGGCTGGTGGACGCGCTGGGCGTGGACCCGGCCGCGGTGGCGGCGGGGGACGGGCTGTTCCGCTTCTGGAGCTGACTGCTCGCCGGCCGGCCCTGCCCCTGCTGCCACCCGCGAGGTGACGCCGGGCCGAGCGCACCTGAGTGCCGGTGCCGGCCGGTCTTCGGCGAGCGCGGCGACGGGCGAACTGTCGGTGCCAGCGGCGATGATGGCGGGATGCTGCTCGCCGACCTCGCGGCCACCTCGGTCTCCGTCGCCGCGACCTCGTCCCGCAAGGCCAAGACCGTGCTGCTGGCCGAGTGCCTGCGCCGGCTGGCTCCGGACGAGACCGTGCCGGGCGTGGCGTACCTCTCCGGTGAGCTGCGGCAACGTCAGATCGGGGTGGGCTGGGCCAGCCTGCGCGAGGTGCCGCCGCCGGCTCCGGTGAGCACGCTGACCGTCGCCGAGGTGGACGCCGCACTGGCCACCATCGGGGCGCAGAGCGGGCCGGGCTCGCAGGGCGAGCGGCGGCGGCTGCTCACGGCGCTGTTCGGCGCCGCTACCGAGGGCGAGCAGCGGTTCCTGCGCGGCCTGCTCACCGGTGAGTTGCGGCAGGGCGCGCTGGAGGGGGTCATGGTCGAGGCCGTCGCGTCGGCTGCCGGCCTGCCCTCATCCGACGTACGGCGGGCGCTGCTGCTCGCCGGTGACCTGCGGGCGGTCGCCGCGGCCGCGCTGCACGGCGGTGCCGCCGCGCTGGCGGAGTTCCGGCTCACGGTCGGCCGGCCGCTGGCGCCGATGCTGGCCCAGCCATCGTCCAGTGTGGACGACGCGCTCGGCCGGGTCTGTCCGGCCGCGGTCGACTGGAAGCTCGACGGCATCCGGGTCCAGGTGCATCGGGACGGCGACGACATTTCCGTGTACACCCGGAGTCTCGACGACATCACCGGACGGGTGCCGGAGGTGGTGGCGGCGGTGCGGGCGCTCCCGCTGCGCTCCGCCGTACTCGACGGCGAGGCGATCGCGCTCGCGCCGGACGGTCGGCCCCGGCCGTTCCAGGTGACCGCCAGTCGGGTCGGCCGTCGGGTCGGCCGCACCGCCCGGGCCGGCGAACCGGCGGACGCGGTGCTCAACTCGTACTTCTTCGACCTGCTGCATCTCGACGGCGCCGATCTGCTCGACGCGCCGGCCCGGGAGCGGTGGGCCGCACTGGACATCGCGGTGCCATCGACCCTCCGGATCCCGCGGACGATCGCGCACACCGCCGAGGAGGCGTCCGGCGTGTTCGCCGCCGCGCTCGACGCGGGTCACGAGGGCGTCGTGGTCAAGTCGCTGGACGCGGCGTACGAGGCCGGTCGTCGCGGCGGCGGATGGCTGAAGGTGAAGCCGCGGCACACGCTGGACCTGGTCGTACTGGCCGCGGAATGGGGGCATGGCCGGCGCCGGGGCTGGCTGTCCAACCTGCACCTCGGTGCGCGTGATCCCGAGGGCGGCTTCGTGATGCTCGGCAAGACGTTCAAGGGGCTGACCGACGAGATTCTCGGCTGGCAGACCAAACGGCTGCTCGAACTGGAAGCCCGCCGGGACGAGTGGACCGTGTACGTACGACCGGAGCTGGTGGTGGAGATCGCCTTCGACGGAGTGCAGACCAGCTCGCGGTATCCGGGCGGCATGGCACTGCGGTTCGCCCGGGTGCTGCGCTACCGGGAGGACAAGCGCGCGGACGAGGCGGACACCGTCGAGACGCTACGGATGATCCACACCGGCCGCTCGTAGAAGGCCCCGCCCCGCGACAGCAGACCGCGCGCTAGACCGACGCGAGCGCCCGGGCGTAGTTGACCTGGTTGTGCACCTGGATCACCTGCGCCTGGCTGTGTACCGGTATCCGGGCGACGTACTGGAAGTCGACGGTACGCACGGACACCAGCGCGAAACCGTCGTACACGGTCTCCTTGGCCAGCAGGAACAGCAGCGCGAACGGTGCCAGGCAGAACGTCACGCAGGTGACGAAGCCGAGGACGAACAGGGCGAGCGTGAGCGACAGCCCGGTGATGAGCCCCCAGTTGGCCATCTTCTGCCGGGGGTACCACTGCTCGGTGACCTCCCAGATGGAGCCCCGCAGCGGGACCACGCCGCCGGGCGTACGCACCGTGGTCGTGGTCACCTGGATCTCGGCGATCTGCGCGAGGATCGTCTCGCCCAGCACCGAGCTGATCGGCTCGAGTTCACCGGGCGGCAGCGGCATCGTGGGGTGCGGGGAGTCCGGCCGGTACGCGTACGGATCGGGCCCGGGCTGCGGCAGCGGCACGGTGTAGTCGGGCTGGTACGGGCCGGGTGCCGGGCCGATCATCGGCGGCGGCAGGTACGGATCGGGCTGACCGTCCTGTTCCCAGGGGCTGGACGGTCGCTGCGGATCCATGAAGGTCACGATATCCGAGGCGGGCGACCGGTCACGAGGTCAGCGGAGACCGGACTTCGCGGCAGCGCCGTTAAGCGGCCGGGGTCGTCGACCGGTCACGAGCGGGCCCGAGCCGGGCCTCCCGCCGGGCCAACCAGCCGAAACCGACCAGCGTGAGCGCGGCGAACAGCCACCACTGCACGATGTACGACAGGTTCTGGCCGGGATCCTCGCGCTCGACCGGGATGCCGCTGAAGGCCCGATCCGCGGGCGGGGTCTGCGAGTCGGCGGTCACGTACCCGCCGTACACCGGGTACGGCAACTGCCGGCCCAGCACGATCGGATCGATCCGGCGTACCTCGGCTCGACCGTCCCGTCGCTCCACCTCGGTACGCCCGCTCTCCGGCAGCCGTACCTTGCCGACCACGGTCACCGTGCCCACCGGCGCGGCGGGCACGGACGGTACCGCCCGGGCACCTCCGGGCGCGGGCGGAATCCAGCCGCGGTCCACCAGTACCGCCGATCCGTCGGCCAGCACCAGCGGCGTGAGTACCTCGAAGCCGACCTGGTGGTCGACGGTACGGCCGCGGGCGAGGATCTCGTGGCTCTGGTCGTACCGCCCGGTCGCGGTCACCCGGTCGTACTCGACCTGATCCGGCGGAGCGGTACGGGCCGACAGCAGCTGCTCCACCGGTACCGGCTGGGCGCGGGCGGCCGCGTCGATCCGATTGTTGATCGAGGTGCGCTCGGCGTACCGGTGGACCTGCCAGATGCCGAGGCCGACCATCGTGGCCGCGGCTACCAGCGTGATCACGCCCGCCAGAATCCAGCGCGGCCGGGACAGCACCGCGAGTACCGATGGCCGCAGCGACGGTGCGGGCGCGGGCTGTTCGCCGACGCGGGACATGGCTGCACGCTACCCGGGCCGGCCGCGCGCGTCGGTGCCGAGGTCGACCGGTTCGAAGTCAGTCGACGAGCCAGTTGCCGTCGGCCATCAGCTCACGGCCGGGCAGTTCGTTGGCTTCGCGCCACGCCAGGAGCCGCTGCGGGTACACCCGGAAGTAGTGGTATGAGGTTTTGAGCTCGCGCGGGTCGAAGCCGGTCTTGGCGGCGAACGCGGCACCGACCGCGGCCGGGATCTCGGAGTCCGGCGTCGCCTCCACGATGCCCTCGATCAGGATCAGATCGCGGGTCGGGCCGATGCCGAGGCGGACCGTGCCGGTCGCGCGCAGGTTCCGCCCGGTCGGGCTCGCGGACGGCGTGGCCAGCAGCAGAGTCCTGCCGTCCCAGAGGAACGACAGCGGAACCAGGTACGGCGTACCGGTGTCCCGGTCGGCGGTGGCGACCCAGGCGTCGACGTCGCGTTCGAGCCGGTCCAGGGTGTCCTTCTTGCGCTGGTGCGGACTGCGGGGCGGCGGGTTCATCGTCGACAACCTCCTCTGGCTGGAGCTTGGTCGGATCGACACACCAGCTGGTCGGATTGACTCAAGCAGGCGGATCGACTCACGGGGGCGGGAATGACGCAGACGGTACCGAGCGGGTCACCCAGAGCGGCGCGCGGCGCGGATTTCGCGGTCCCGCAGGCAGTCGATCACGCTCAGGCGGTATGGTCTTGCGGCGGATCGGGCGATTTGCGGGCATGTGCTGGGCCGGCCCGCAGAGACGGGGAGCGGAGTGACGAGGGCGCTCGGGTGGGGGTCACGGCGGATTCTCGTCGCGGCCAGGACCGTGCGGTCGGCCAGGAGCGAGTGGTCGGTCAGGAGCGAGTGGTCGGTCAGGAGCGAGTGGTCGGCCGGGAACGGGCGGTCGGCCAGTACCGAGCGGATGGCCAGCACCGTGCAGGTGTCCAGATGACCGTGCAGACCAGCGCGCCGGCGCGGTTTCCCGAGCTCAACGTCGTTACGCCACGGTTGGTGGTGCGGCCGCTCACGGTCGAGGACGCCGCCGAGCTCGTACCGATCTGCGACGACAAGCTGACCCGCCGGTGGCTGCCGCTGCCCACGCCGTACACCGAAGCCGACGCCCGGATGTGGTGCACCTGGCGGGCGGCCGAGCGCCGTACCTCCGGCGACGGTGACCACTACGGCATCGTGCGGCGCGAGGACGAGTGCCTGGTCGGTTGCGTGTGGGCCAAGCGGACCGACCTGAACGCGCTGGTCACCGAGGTGTCCTACGCGGTACTGCCGTCGGCGCGCGGTTTCGGCTTCGCCGCCGAGGCGGTGGACGCGCTCACCATGTCGTTGCTGCTCGAGCACAGTTTCCAGCGGGTGGAGCTGCGCATCGCGCCGGGCAACACCGCGTCGCACCGGGTAGCGGTGAAGGCGGGGTTCACCTACGAGGGACTGCTCCGCAACGCCGGATACCTGTCCACCGGCCGGGTCGATCTCGGCGTGTGGTCCCTGGTACCGGCGGACCTGCGGCCCGATGGCAGCGCCAGCCCGTAAAGCAGCCAGCCCGTAAAGCAGCCAGCCCGTAAGAGCAGCCAGCCCGTGAGAGCAGCGCCGGTACGAGCGACCCGCGGCTACGACTGGAGCTCGAGCTCCGCGCTCGTGTCGCCGACCGACATGTCGATCCGGTTCATCCGGGCGCCATCCGGCACGTCGTAGAACAGGTGGTACGTCTGGACGCTGTTGCCGGCCAGCATCGCGTCCCGGGCGGCCATGACCTTGGCGGCCGGCCGCGCGTCGAGCCCGACATCCAGCCGTACCTGCCAGCTCGCCAGGTCCAGGTAGTGCGCCTGCCGACCGGTATTCTCGGCCCGGACGTCCACCCGGCAGTACTGCCCCGACTCGGGCGGTACGGACCGGCCGCGGACGTGGTCGAGGCCGCACCGGGCACCGACGACCGTGAGGTGCACGTTCGACGCGGTGGCCGAACCGCCGACGGTGTACCCGAAGCCGAAGTACGGCGCGGCGAGCCGGTAGCCGGCGTAGCCGGCGACGCCCAGCACCAGCACCAGCACCAGCCCGAGCACCATCCGCTTGACCACCCGGGGGCCGCCCTGGCGCCGGCGGCGCGCTCCGGCCCGGCGGGGCTTCGTCAGGTCTGGTTCGGCGAGCAGGGTGGCCGCTGGTTCTGCCGTCCGGCTCCGGGGATCCTGCCCGGACCAGGGATCCCACTGGGTGCCGCGGGTGTGGCGCGGCGCGGCGGGGTCGTTGACCGGTTCGATCCGACGGGGCTCCCGACCTGCGACCGGCGGGTCGGTGGAGTCTCCTGCGGATTCGGACAGTTCCCGCAACGAGCGGTAACCCGGAGCGTCGTCGCTACCGGGTGGGGTGGCGTGCAACGCCGGGTCGCCGGAGCGGAAGCGGTCAGCGGGCTGCGTCACCAGCGCTCCTTCCTTGGAGCTGCCTTGTCGACGCGTCACGTTAGGCCAAATGACCGGTCCGCGGGTCAGCCGTTCGGCTGTGACCTTTTACCAGTGTTTGTGCTTCCAGGCATGGAATCAACCCTTCCCCGCAGGGGACCAGCCCCTCGACGGAATCCGGTGGACGCGATCCACCCCGGATGTCGCCCGGAGTCGGTGAGCCGGCACGATCAGGTCATGCGGAGAGCGGGACCATGACGCAGTCGTACCCGATGGGTCTGCGGCTGGACGGCCGGCGGGTGCTGGTCGTCGGTGGCGGCGCGGTCGCCCAGCGCCGGATACCGGCCCTGCTGGACGCCGGCGCGCTGGTCGAGCTGGTGTCGCCATCGGCCACCATCGCGCTGGACGGGTTGGCCGCCGAAGGCCGGATCCGCTGGCACCGCCGGCCTTTCGCACCGGCGGACGTCGACGGCGCGTGGCTGGTACACGCGGCCACCGACGACCCGGCGGCGAACGCGGCGGTGTCGGCCGCCGCCGAGGACCGGCGCGTGTTCTGCGTACGGGCCGATGACGCCGCCGCGGCTACCGCGTGGACCCCGACCGTGGTACGTCACGACGAGCTCACCGTGGCGATCCTCGGCGGCGGCGACCCGCGCCGGTCGATGGTGCTGCGGGAAGCCATCCGGACCAGGCTGGCCGACGGATCGCTGGACGCGCCACGGTTCCGCGAGCCGGAGACCGGCCGGCCGGGACAGCTGCGGTCACCGGGCGGTCGGACCGTACCGGGCGTCGCGCTGGTCGGTGCTGGTCCCGGCGACCCGGAGCTGATCACGGTACGAGGGCGCCGGCTGCTCGGTCGCGCCGACGTGGTCGTGGTGGACCGGCTCGCCCCCCAACTGCTGCTGGACGAGCTGCGGCCGGACGTGGAGCTGGTGGACGCCGCGAAGCTGCCGCGCGGCCGGTACCTCAACCAGCAGGCGATCAACGACGTGCTGGTGGAGCGCGGGCTGGCCGGCCGGTACGTGGTGCGGCTCAAGGGCGGCGATCCGTTCGTGTTCGGCCGCGGCGGTGAGGAGCTGCAGGCCTGCCTGGCGGCCGGCGTACCGGTCGAGATCGTGCCCGGGGTCACCAGCGCGATCGGGGTGCCGGGGCTGGCCGGGATACCGGTCACGCATCGCGGGGTGGCGCACGAGCTGGTGGTGGTCTCCGGGCACGTACCTCCGGACGATCCCGGTTCGCTGGTCGACTGGCCCGCGCTGGCCCGGCTGCGCGGCACTGTGGTGCTGCTCATGGCGGTACAGAATCTGCCGGCGATCGTGGCGACGCTGCTGGCCGGTGGCCGTCCCGCGGACACCCCGGCGGCGGCGGTCCAGGACGGCGGTACGCCGCAGCAGCGCACCGTCCGCGGCACGTTGGGTGACTTCGCCGACGTCGTCGCCGGTGCCGGGATCGGTCCGCCGGCGGTGATCGTCATCGGCGCGGTGGCCGCGCTGGTCGACGCCGACGGGTTGAGCGCCGACGCGCTGGTCGACGCCGACGGACCCGAACCGCGGCCTGACGGTCAGGACGGGTAGCCGTCCGGACCGGGTCAGCCGTCCGCCGGGTCAGCCGTCGGACCAGGTCAGACGTACCGGGTCAGCCGTCCGCCGGGTCAGCCGTCGGACCAGGTCACACGTACCGGGTCAGCCGTCGGACCGGGACAGCCAGCGTTGCCGCTCGTCCAGCAGCTGCTCCAGCAGCCGCGCGACCGCGGGCGGGTCCTCGATCCGGTACGCCGCCCCGGTGTCGCCGGCGCCGACCTTGACGCCGACATCCCCGTCGCCGAGGCGCGCGAACGCGTCCTCGTCGGTGATGTCGTCGCCGACGTACAGCACCGCGTCGGCACCGAGCGTGCGGCGCAGCGTGTCGACCGCGGTGCCCTTGTCCGCCTCCACCACGGCCAGCTCGATGACCTCTTTGCCTTCCTTGACGTGTACGCCGTCCCAGCC
Source organism: uncultured Actinomycetota bacterium (assembly GCA_963742715.1). Taxonomy (GTDB): domain Bacteria; phylum Actinomycetota; class Actinomycetes; order Mycobacteriales; family Micromonosporaceae; genus CAVUMR01. The sequence goes on from CAVUMR010000002.1 coordinate 448,669, forward strand.
GGCCGGCCCGCCCCGCACCTCGTCCATGACGGCGGCGGCGGAACCCCGGTCGGCGGTACGGGTGTGCACGGTGATGCTGGCCGGCTTCAGCTCGAGCCGGACTCCCGGGTACCGCGCCGCGAGCTGACGCAGCTCGATCTCCAACCGGCCGTGCAGGTCGGCCGCTGGCGCGTCGAGCTTGCCGTCGAGATCGGTACCGAACTCCGACCCGTGGCTGCCCACCAGCGCGATGTCACCGGAGCGCTCCGGCAGCCCGGACAGCCGGGCGAGATCCTGGCGGGCCCGACCGGACACCACGGCCACGTGGGTACGGGTCAGCCCGGCCAGCTTGTGCAGCGGCGCCACCGCGGCGGCCAGCGGTACGGCTGCGGCGGGATCGTCCACGATCGGCGCGAGTACGCCGTCGAAGTCCACGGTCACCAGCAGCTCCGGTGCCTGGGCGAGTTGTCGTACCGCCGCGTCCAACCCGTCGCCGAGCGAGGACTGCGCGGCCGGACCCTCCGGTCCCGCCTCGCCCGCCTGGCGCGCTTCGGCGGCCGCCGAAGCTTCCGGCCGGGGCGGTTCGTCGACCGCCACCACGGTGCCCGGTACACCGAGCGCGGCCAGGAACGAGCGGGCCCACTGGTTCACGTCGTGGCTGCGTACCTGCCGGCGCATCGCCCGCATCCGGCGGATCCGGTCGGCCGGTTCGGCGTCCAGCGCCCGCAGCAGGGTGTCCTTGAGCCCGTCCAGGTCGTGCGGGTTGACCAGGTACGCCTGGCGCAGGTCCGCGGCCGCGCCGGCGAACTCGCTGAGGATCAGCGCGCCGCCCAGATCCACCCGGGCCGCGACGTACTCCTTTGCCACCAGGTTCATGCCGTCCCGCAGCGGGGTCACCATCATCACGTCGGCGGCCTGGTACATCGCGGCCAGCTCGCTGCGGCTGAACGAGCGGTGCAGGTAGTGCACGGCCGGGATACCGACCTTGCCGAAGTCGCCGTTGATCCGGCCGACCTCGCGCTCCACCGCCTGCCGCAGCGTGCGGTAGTGCTCCACCCGCTCCCGGCTCGGCGTGGCGACCTGCACCATCACCGAGTCCGGTACGTTCAGCCGGCGCTCGGCCAGCAGCTCGCGGAACGCCTTGAGCCGGTGCTCGATGCCCTTGGTGTAGTCGAGCCGGTCCACGCCCAGGATGATGCGCTGCGGGTTGCCCAGCTCGGTACGGATCTCCTCGGCCCGCTTCTGCACCTGTTCGTTGCTCGCCTCGGCCTCGAGCTCGGCGACGTCGATCGAGATCGGGAACGCCGCGGCCTTGACGGTGCGGCCGTCCACCTCGACCTCCGGGCCCTTGGGGCGCAGGCCGAGCAGGTGGCGGGTCAGCCGGAGGAAGTTCTGCGCGGCCAGCGGCCGCTGGAAGCCGACCAGGTCCGCGCCGAGCAGGCCGCGCAGCAGGTCGCCCCGGCGGGGGAGCTGCATGAACAGTTCGACCGGCGGGAACGGGATGTGCAGGAAGAAGCCGATGCGCAGGTCCGGACGGCGGGCCCGGAGCATCGCCGGCACCAGCTGGAGCTGGTAGTCCTGCACCCACACCACCGCGCCCTGCTCGGCCGCCTCCGCGGCGGCCTCGGCGAACCGGTCGTTGACCCGCTGGTACGCCTCCCACCAGCTGCGGTGGAACGCCGGCTGCTCCACCGCGTCGTGGTACAGCGGCCACAGCGACGCGTTCGAGAAGCCCTCGTAGTACCGCTCCACCTCGTCGTCGGAGAGCGCGACCGGGTGCAGCCGCATGCCGTCGAGCTCGAACGGCTCCGGTGCCGGACCGGTACCGCCGGACCAGCCGACCCAGGTGCCGGACTCGCTGCGCATGATCGGGTGCAGGGCGGTGACCAGGCCGCCGGGGCTGCGCCGCCACTCCTGCGTACCGTCCGGAAGCTTCAGCCCGTCGACCGGCAACCGGTTGGCGACCACGACGAACGAGCTGCGAATCGCCACTGCCGGGGCCTCCTAGGTCTGGTTTCGCCGCTGTGCGGATCCGGGTTCGGTGGACCCAGCCTAGTCGCCCCCCGGCGGTACCCCCGGCAGACGACTGGGCGGCCCGACCGATCGGTCGGGCCGCCCAGTTCCGTTCCCACCAGCGGCTTCGCCACACCTCAGAGTGTGGTTACTTGACGCCTCCCGCGGTCAGGCCCTCGACGATCCGGCGCTGGAACAGCAGCACCATGATCACCAGCGGTACGGTGACGACCACGCCGGCCGCCATCTGGGTGCCGAACGGCTGGTCGAAGCCGTACTGCCCGGTGAACAGCGAGACCACCACGGTGGCCGGCCGTACCGTCGGCTCGTTCGTCACCGACAGCGCGACGATGAACTCGTTCCAGACCGTGATGAAGGTCAGGATCGCGGTGGTGAACACACCGGGTGCGGCGAGCGGAAGGATCACCTTCCGGAACGCCTGCGCCGGCGTACACCCGTCGATCTGCGCGGCCTCTTCCAGCTCGTACGGCATCTGCTTGAAGAACGCCGTCAGCAACCACACCGCGAGCGGCAACGCGAAGCTCATGTCCGGCAGGATCATCGCCTGGTACGTGTTGATCCAGTCGATCGAGACGAACAGCTTGAGCAGCGGCACCAGCAGCGAGACGCCGGGGAACATCGACGTGGCGATGATCGCGGCGAGCACGATGCCCTTGCCCCGGAACTCCACCCGGGCCAGCACGTACGCGGCCAGAATGCCGATGACCAGCACCGCGATGGTGGTGACACCGGCGATCAGCACGCTGTTGATGAGGCCGCGGATGAAGCCGTTGTTGGCGCTGAACGCGCTGGTGAAGTTCTCGAACGACGGCGGTGCCGGCAGCACCGAGTTGGAGAACAGGTCGGACTGCCGGCGCAGTGCCGACACGACCATCCAGTAGAACGGCAGCAGGCAGTACAGCACGATCAGGGCGATGCCGACGTAGTACCACGGGCTGCTCTGGCCGGGCGCCTTGGTGCGCTTGCGCCGGGTGCCCGGGGTGTCCGCCACGGGCGGGTCGGTCGTGATCGGAGCGGTCGGGGTAGCGGTACTCATGACTACTTCCTCCCTACGCCGCGACCGACGATGTCGGCGCCGAGCACTCGGACGAACACGAACGCGGCGATGGCGACGTAGATGAACAGCACCGTCGAGTAGGCCGCGGCCGGTCCGAACCGGGAGTTGTTCAACTCGTCCCAGGCCAGCATGGACAGCGTTTCGACCGATCGTTTACGTACGCCGATCAGCACGAACGGCAGGTCGAACATCCGCAGTACATCCAGGATGCGGAACAGCACCGCAACCACGAGTGCGGGTTTGACCAGCGGCAGCGTGATCCGCCAGAACGTCCTGAACGCCCCTGATCCGTCCACCTTTGCCGCCTCGTACACCTCGGCCGGGATGATCTGCAGGCCGGCGAGGACGAGCAGGCCGATGAAGGGTGCGGTCTTCCAGGTGTCCGCGATCATCACGGCGAGCCAGGCGTGGAAGCCCTCGGTCGTCCACAGCACCTTGGTGTGCAGCAGGTCGTTGGCGATGCCGTCGGCCTGGAAGATCCACCGCCAGAGCAGGCCGGAGATCGCGGTCGGGATCGCCCAGGGCACCAGGATGCTGGCGCGGACGAGGCCGCGGCCGCGGAACGCCTTGTTCATGATCAGGGCCATCGCGACACCGAGCACGGTCTCGATCAGCACCCCGACGATGGTGAACGTGGTGGTGTTCCAGAACGCGTTCCAGAATCGGTCGGCGGTACCGCCGGAGAAGATGCCGGCGTAGTTGTCCAGGCCGTAGCTCGTGGTGCGGACGAGCGCGCCACTGGTCTGGTCGATGCTTTCGGCCGTCTGCTGGAACGACAACCGGAGTGCGGCGACCACCGGATAGCCGACGACAAGCGTGAGCACCAGCATGGTGGGGGAGAGCAGCAGCGCGGCGAACCTACCGACGCCTGCGGTACGGCCTCCGCCACGTGGCTGCTTACCGACCGGCGCTGTCGGCGGCGCCGTGATCGTCGTGGTCACGTGGGACCTCCTCAAGAGGCTGGGCCGGGGCACCGACGCGCCCCGGCCCAGCGGCCGTTACTTACTTGCGATGATCTTTTCGAGTTCCGCCTGCATGTCCTTCAACGCCTGGTCCGACGTCTTGGCTCCGGTGAGCGCGGCGTACGCGTTCTCCTCGATCGCGGCGGTCGCGTCGCCGTAGTGCACCACCTTCGGCCGCGGTACGGCGCTCAGGATGGACTCCTTGAGCACCGGCAGGTACGGGAACTGCTTCTGCAGCGCCGGGTCGTCGTACAGCTCGCCGTACACCGGGGCGAGCGAGTTCTTCTGCAGGTTCGTGCGCTCGTTCTCGACGCTGGTGAACCACTTCATGAAGTCGAGCGCGCTCGCCTTGTTCTTGGTGTACTTGCTGATCGCCAGGTTGTGTCCGCCGAGGCTGGACTTGCCCGGGCCGTCCAGACCGGGCAGCGGCGCGACGGCGAACTTGCCGTTGACCTTCGACGAGCCGTCGGTGGCGCCGGCCAGCGCGTAGATGTACGGCCACTGGCGGTGGAAGATCAGCCGACCCTCCTGGAAGGCGCGCCGGCCCTCCTCCTCCTTGTAGGTGATGGCGTCGTGCGAAATGACCTTCGACTTGAAGCCGTTCACCAGGAAGTCGAGGCCCTTCTTGGCCTCGGGGGTGTCGACGTTGGCCTTGCCGTCCTCACCCACGACCTCGCCGCCGGCGGAGTTGACCGCCTCGGAGAAGTTGACCGTGAGGCCCTCGTACTTCTCGTACTGACCGGCGAAGCAGCTCATGCTCTTGCCGGCGGGCAGGGCCTGGATCTTCTTGCAGTCGGCCTCCATGTCGGCCCACGTCTTCGGCGGCTCGGCGATGCCGGCCTGCTGCAGCAGATCCTTGCGGTAGTAGAGCATTCCGCCGTCCGACGCATAGGGCACGGCGTACAGCTTGTTGAAGTACTTCGCCGTCTCGATCACCGGCGGGAGAATCTTGTCCACCGGGATCTCCGACTCGGGGATCTGCTCGATCCAGCCGTTCGCGGCGAACTCGGCCGTCCAGACCACGTCCAGGTTGAGTACCGCGTACGTGGTGGACTTGGTCTGGGCGTTCTGGATCATCTGCTGCCGCTGCGCGTCCGCGTCCTCGGGCAGCTCAGCCAGCTTGGCCTTCTCGTCCGGGTGGTCCTTGTTCCAGATGTCGATGATGCCCTGGAGCGTGCCGCTGGTGTCCTTGCCGGTGGCGAACACGATCTCGCCGCGCCCGGAGAGCTTGCCGCTGTCCTTCGTTCCGGTGGTCTCCGTCGAGCTGCCGCAAGCGGCGAGCGCGAGCAGTGCCACGGTGCCAAGCGCCGTGATCACTCGGAGGGTCGGCGTGCCCGACTTGGGCGTACGCCTAGGTCGCATGGGTGTTGCTCCTTCCACGTTCGGCTTCGTCCCCGCTTACGGCCGTTCCGGTGTCGCCGAATTGCTGGCCGGTCCCGACCCGGGCGCACCGCATACCGCGTACGGCGGTAGAGAGGCGTGAAATCGCCTCAACATCCAATCGTTCAGCGTGCAGGCGCGCAACCACCGTCACAGTCCTGTCGCCAGAGTGTTGGAATACGGCGTCAGGTATTACGTGACCTGCGGATAAACCGGGAGACCGGCGCGACTGCCAGCCGATTGCCGCTGCTTACGAGAGTTGTATAGCTACGATTAGTAACTGCGACGATGGTGTGGTTCGTGCCTCCCGGTACAGCGTCGCATCGAGCCGCCCCGCTGGGGGGGAATACCGCCCGGCCTGCAAGGATTGGCATTTCGGGGACGGCGCAAGGCTTGGCCCCGCACCAGGTCACCCGACGGACATCGCTCCGCAGCGGGGACAAAAGCGCCCGCCGCGGGACGGCGGGTATCGGTAAACACACGGCGTATCGCGGAGGAAACACCCACTGTGGCTCAGTTCATCTATGTCCTGCGCCAGGCCCGGAAAGCCCACGGCGAGAAGGTTGTCCTGGACAACGTGACGCTGTCGTTCCTGCCTGGCGCCAAGATCGGCGTGGTCGGCCCGAACGGAGCCGGCAAGTCCAGCCTGCTCAAGGTGATGGCCGGCATGGACCAGCTGAGCAACGGCGAGGCGTACCTGACGCCGGGCTTCACGGTGGGCATCCTGACCCAGGAACCGGACCTCGACCCGGCCAAGAACGTGCTGGCCAACATCGAGGTCGCGGTCTCCGGGATCAAGGGGAAGCTGGCCCGGTTCAACGAGATCGCCGAGCTGATGGCCACCGACTACTCCGACGAGCTGATGACCGAGATGGGCCAGCTGCAGGAGGAGCTCGATCACGCCGACGCGTGGGACGTCGACTCCAAGCTGGAGATGGCGATGGACGCGCTGCGCTGCCCGCCGCCGGACGCCGACGTCACGACGCTGTCCGGTGGAGAGCGTCGCCGGGTGGCGCTGTGCCGGCTGCTGCTCCAGGAGCCGGACCTGCTGCTGCTCGACGAGCCCACCAACCACCTGGACGCGGAGAGCGTGCAGTGGCTCGAACAGCACCTGGAGAAGTACCCGGGCACCGTGGTGGCCGTGACCCACGACCGGTACTTCCTGGACAACGTGGCGCAGTGGATCCTCGAGCTGGACCGCGGCCGGGCCTACCCGTACGAGGGCAACTACTCCACCTACCTGGAGACCAAGGCCGCCCGGCTGGCCGTACAGGGCCGCAAGGACGCCAAGATGCAGAAGCGGCTCACCGACGAGCTCGAGTGGGTCCGGTCCAACCCGAAGGCACGGCAGGCCAAGAGCAAGGCCCGGCTGGCCCGGTACGAGGAGATGGCCGCCGAGGCGGAGAAGACCCGCAAGCTCGACTTCGAGGAGATCCAGATCCCGCCGGGCCCGCGCCTGGGCACCGTGGTCGTCGAGGTCGAGGACCTGCACAAGGGCTTCGACGGCCGGGAGCTGTTCGACGGGGTGTCGTTCTCGCTGCCGCAGGGCGGCATCGTCGGCGTGATCGGCCCGAACGGCGTCGGCAAGACCACGCTGTTCAAGATGCTGCTCGGCGAGGAGAAGGTCGACAAGGGCAACATCCGGATCGGCGAGACCGTGAAGATCTCGTACGTGGACCAGAGCCGGGCCGGGCTGGAGCCGAAGAAGAACGTGTGGGAGGTCGTCTCCGACGGGCTCGACCACCTGATGGTCGGCAAGGTGGAGATGCCGTCCCGCGCGTACCTGGCCGCGTTCGGCTTCAAGGGGCCGGACCAGCAGAAGCCGGCCGGCGTACTGTCCGGCGGCGAGCGCAACCGGCTCAACCTGGCACTCACCCTCAAGCAGGGCGGCAACATGCTGCTGCTCGACGAGCCCACCAACGACCTGGACGTGGAGACGCTGTCCAGCCTGGAGAACGCGCTGCTCGACTTCCCGGGCTGTGCGGTGATCACCAGCCACGACCGGATGTTCCTGGACCGCATCGCCACCCACATCCTGGCCTGGGAGGGTGACGACCAGGATCCGGCCAAGTGGTTCTGGTTCGAGGGCAACTTCGACTCGTACGAGAAGAACAAGGTCGACCGGCTCGGCGCCGAAGCGGCCCGGCCGCACCGGGTCACCTACCGCCGGCTCACCCGGGACTGACGGCCTGCCATGCGGCACGTCCACCACACCCAGCTGCGCTGGTCGGATCCGGACATGCTGGGTCACCTGAACCACGCCCGGTTCCTGAGCCTGTTCGAGGACGCCCGGATGTCGCTGGCCGCGGCGTCCCCGACCGGACAGCCCGGGGCGCCGGACAGTCGCGGCTGCATCGCGGCGCGGGTGGCGGTGGACTATCTCGCCCAGGTGACGTACGAACCCGGCCTGGCCATGCGGGTGGAGACCTGGGTGGGCCGCATCGGCCGGTCCTCCTGGACGCTGTGGGCCGAGATGTACGGCCGGGAGAACGAACCGGTGGCGCGCTGCGAGTGCGTACTGGTGGCGTTCTCGTACCGGGACGACAAGTCGCGCCCGCTCGACGACGACGAGCGCGACTTCTGGTCGGGGTACGTGGAGGCCTGACGTGGCGCGGTTCAGCTACGACTGCGCGCTGCGGTGGTCGGACATGGACGCGTACGGGCACGTCAACAACGCCCGCTTCCTCACTTTGTACGAGGAGGCGCGAGCCGCGCTGATGTTCGTGGCGGCGCGGGAAGTCGGGATCACCACGCTGGAGGAGGGCGTGGTGATCTCCCGGCACGAGATCGACTACGTCCGGCCGATCGACTATGGCGACCCGGTACGGATCGAGCTGTGGGTGGCGGAGATCCGCAACGCGACGTTCACGGTCGGGTACGAACTGTTCGACGACGGTCAACTGGCGAGCCGGGCCCGGACCGTGCTGGTGCCGTACGACCTGTCCGCCGGCCGGCCGCGCCGGCTGGCCGCCGCCGAACGCGAGTTCCTCGGCCGGTACACGGACAGCACCGGCGGCCCGGCGAGCGGCGGCCCGGCAAGCGGCGGTGCGGCGTGACCGGTCCGGTGGTGGACCCGCCGGGCGTACCGGACGCCGCCGCCTACCTCGCCCGGCTGTTGCGGCTGGACCCGACCGCGGTGGTGCGGATTCGTCCGGCCGGTACCGGCCAGGTGGCCCTGTGGGCGCGGTTGCCGTTCGAGGTGCTGGTCACCCGGGTCGTACCGTCCGGCCTCGAGACTGACGTGACGGTCCGCGCGGACGCGCTGCTCGACGTGCTGGAGGCCGGTACCGGCGGGCTGCCGACCCGGATGGACGCGGACTGGCGCGGCCCGCTGCCGCCGCCGACGAGCCGGGTGCTCGAGCGGGTACCGGCCGACGCGGTGCGCCGGGTGGCGCTCGCCGCCGGCGAGACGGTACGCGCCGCCACCGGCCGTGGCCTGGGCGAACGGGTGGTCCGCGACGCGGTACTGGACCACGTCGCGCTCACCGTGCAGGCCGGTGAGGAGCGGGCCGAGGTGCCGGTACGGATGGTGCAGGGCCTGGTCCGGATGGGTTTCCTGGCCGAGGACGCGGTACGCGTGTGCCGGGCTGGCGGGTGGCTCGGGATCGATGCCACCTACGGGAGCGTGTGGTACCGGTCGAGTCTCGGCTTGTCACCCATTCGGGTTAATCCGCACTGAACCGAACGGGCTGATGTCCGACAGCTTGGATCCGATCCGGCCGATCGGCCGGTACCTTCTGTTCCCGGGCCGCCTGGCCCTCTTGGGGGAACAGGGAGCGCGCTTATGCCGTGGTGGCGCAGGCACGATGACGGGGCCGAGAGCCGCCCCCTGGAACGGCCGGGAGTGCCCGCGCCGAGACCGGGCAACACCGCTCGGCCGCCGGCGGAGCAGCCCGACAGCGTCCCCGACGCGTCCGGTTGGGCCGGTGCGGACACCGGTACCCCTGATCCGTGGGCCGAGCTGAGTGGCTGGCCGACCGTCGCCGAATGGCCGGCGGAGTACGACGAGCGCCTCGCTGCCCCGCACATCGACACGGTGACCAGCAGCGGCTGGACCAGCACCCCGCCGCTCGACACGGTCACCAGCAGCGGCTGGACGGACATCTCGGCACCGGACCGCGCCGCCGGACTGACCGGCACGGCGTGGCCGTCCGAGGCGGAGATCGCGGCGAGCGTGCTGGACCGCGCCGAGCGCGCCGGGCTGGATGTGGTCGGCACCGACCGGGTCACCCCGGCAGCCGTCGAAGCGGTCACGATGAGCCGGCTCGTCGACTCGCTGCGCCGGCTGGGCATCCGGTACCTCACCGATCCGGACGGCAACCTGCTCGCCCTGTGGGAGCGGCACGCCGTGCTGTTCGCGCTGGAAGGACCCGAGAGCGACATCCTGGTGATGCGGGCCCGGGCGCTCGCCACCGTGCCGCCGGAGTGGGCCGACCGCACCTTCGCGTCGCTGAACGAGTGGAACCGCACCCGGCGCTTCCTGAAGGCGTACGTCGGCGACCCGACCGAGCGCGGCCAGCTCCCGTTGTACGCGGAAATGCAGGTACCGCTGATTCCGGGCGCGCACGACGGCCTGCTCGACGAGCTGGTCGACTGCGCCGCCGCGGTCTCCGGCGCCTGGGCCGATTGGCTGCACGACGAAGGAGCCGTGCTCTAGCTCTCGGCCAGGTGGCTGGATATGGTTCGCCCGAGGATGACCGGTTCATCACTAAGGGGCGGACATGCGACGGCACGCGCGCTATGGAATCGCGGCGGTCGCCGCGCTCATGCTCACCCTCCCGTTGACGTCCATGCCGGCGGGCGCGGCGCAAGTGACCGGGGCCGGTTCCGCCGGCATCGGTGACCCGTACTACCCGGACTACGGCAACGGCGGGTACGACGTCTCCCACTATGACCTGCGGCTGCGGTACGACCCGGTGACCGATCACCTGCAGGGGACCGCGACGCTGCTGGCCAAGGCCACCGAGGAGCTCGACAGCTTCAACCTCGACTTCGCGTTGACGGTCAGCTCGGTACGGGTGAACAACCGGGTGGCCGCGTTCGCCGCCGAGGGCCCGCACGAGCTGGTGGTCACCCCGGCGGCAGCGCTGACCGCCGGCCAGAACCTGACGATCGTGGTGGAGTACTCCGGTACCCCGTCCGAGGTCGAGGTGTACGGCTTCACCTCGTGGGCGCGTACGCCGGACGGCGCGGTGGCCTCCAACGAGCCGGAGGTCGCCTGGTGGTGGTACCCGAGCAACGACCATCCGTTGGACAAGGCGACGTTCGACATCTCGGTGCTGGTACCCGAGGGCACCAGCGTGGTCAGCAACGGAATGCTCACCGGCACCAGTCCGGAGCCCGCTGGCGTGCGCTGGAGCTGGCGGGAGACCAAGCCGATGGCCACCTATCTCGCGCTGCTCGTGGTGGGTGACTTCGAGGTGCGTACCGACACCACGGACAGTGGCCTGCCGGTCGTGACGGCGTACTCCAACCAGGCCGATCCGGCCAGCATCGAGGCCGCGAAGGCGAGCGTGGAGCGCACCCCCGAGGTGATCGACTGGGCCAGCGACCTGTTCGGGCCGTACCCGTTCGACGCGGTCGGCGGCGTGGTGCCCAACGTGACGTTCCGGTTCTCGGTGGAGGACCAGACCCGGCCGATGTTCAGCCCGCACAAGTTCGAGCAGGGCTCGAACATGTACCTGGTCACGCACGAGAACGCGCACCAGTGGTTCGGCGACTCGGTGTCGGTGGCCGGGTGGCGGAACATTTGGCTGAACGAGGGGTTCGCCAGCTACGCCGAGTGGCTGTGGTCGGAGACGCACGGCGAGGGCAGCGCGCAGGAGGTCTTCGACTACACCTACGCGTCGATCCCGGCCGACGACGAGTTCTGGCAGGTCAAGGTGGGTGACCCGGGGCCGGAGAACCAGTTCGACGGCGCGATCTACGACCGGGGCGCGATGTGCCTGCACATGTTGCGCAACGCCGTCGGTGACGACGTGTTCTTCGACATCCTGCGCGGCTGGACGGCCGACCACCGGTACGGCAACGGCACGATCGAGGAGTTCATCGCGCTGGCCGAGGAGCGGTCCGGGCAGGACCTGGGGGAGTTGTTCGACACCTGGCTGTTCACCCCGGGCAAGCCGGCGCTGGACTCCTCGGCCGCGGCCAGGATCGCCGGCGGTCCGGTGCGACCGGCGTCCTGGACGAAGCTGCGGCAGGCGGCCGCGTCGGTGCGCGCGCCGCGGTGAGCCGGGCCGGCCGGCTCACTCCGGCGTCGTCGGGGAGTCCAGCCAGCGGTTGACCAGGTCGGTGAAGTCCTCGCCGGTGTACCGGTTGAGCCAGCGCACGAACGAGGCGCGGTCCTGCTGGGTGTTGCGGTGCTCGCTGACCCAGGCGCGGATCGTGGCGAAGAACTTCTCGTCGCCGAGCTTGTGCCGGAGCTGGTCGAGCATCAGCGCCGGGCACAGGTACACGTTGGAGGTGGCGAACCGGTCCGGCCGGTAGTGGCCCGGCGGGCCGTAGTCGCGGCGCAGCTTCGCGTCCCGGTCGCGCCACTCGGCCAGCTCGTCGGCGAGCTTGAGGTGACCGGCGTCCGCGGCGTACAGCACCTGGGCGTACATGGCGAAGCCCTCGTTCAGCCACAGGTCGGTCCAGCTGCGCGGGGTCACCGCGTCGCCGAACCACTGGTGCGCGAGCTCGTGCAGGAGCACCTCGTCGTACGCCGCCCGCGCGTCGGCCGACATCCGCCCGGACGGTCCGCCCAGCGTGATCATCGTCTGGGTCTCCATGCCGGACGGCGACGGCACGATCACCACGCCGGCGCTGCGGAACGGGTACCGCCCGAACCGCTTCTCCAGCCAGCCGATGAGTTCCGGGGTACGCCGCAGCACGTCGAGGATGTCGGTGTGGTCCGCGCGTACCCAGTAGCTGATCGGCAGCCCGTGCGGTCCGGTGTCGTTCACCCGGCGGAACCGGTCCACCGCGAACGTGACCAGGTAACTCGCGATCGGATCGTCGGAGTGCCAGCGGTAGGTCGCCTCCCCGGCGGTACGGGTGACGCCGGTGAGCGTGCCGTTGGACACGCCCGACCAGCCGTCCGGCACGGTCACGTCGACGTCGTACAGCGCCTCGTCGGACGGCTGGTCGTTGACCGGGTACCAGGTGAACGCGCCGTACGGCTCCTGCATGGTCCAGGCCCCGCCGTTGCGGGTGATGACGAAGCCGGTGTTGGGCGCGTCCGCCCGGGTCGACGGCATCGGTACCGGCGCCGGCCGCCCGTGGTACCGGACGACCAGGATGAGCCGGGTGTCCGCGGCCAGTTGCCGGCGGGCCGGTACGACCAGGTCGTCACCGCGACGGGTCGCCGTGACCGGTGCCAGCTGGTCCGCGGACGCGCCCAGTCGTACCTCGTCGACCGCCAGCCGGTGGGCGAAGTCGAGGATCAGTTCGGTGACCGGTCGGGCCACCCGTACGGCCAGCGTCGCGGTACCGGTCAGTTGCTGCCGGGCCGGTGACCAGGCGAGTTGGAGCTGGTAGTGCAGGACGTCGAGGGACGGGTTGCCGTACCGCGGGTAGACCGGGTCGGCCACCGGAGTGGACCTGCCGGCCTGGTACGACCCGGGAGCCGACCGTGGCGGCGGTGCGGACCTGTCCGGGGTACAGCCGGCGGGCAGCGCCGCGACCAGCAGCGTCACGACCATCAGCGCCGCGCGCGGGGGGCCGGCGGGCACCGCGGCCGCTCTGGTCGGGGTTCTGGCCACACCGCACCTCCGCCGTCCCGGGACCTCCCACGACTGTAGGAGGACGCCCCGGGACGGCGGATCGGTGGCCGGGTCTCAGCTTGGCGTCAGCGCCTCGGCGAGCCCCGGCGGTTCCATTGAAGCGGCGGTCGGCCTCAGCTGACCGGGAACGCGGCCACCCGGGCGTGGTACTCGTGCCCGATCTGGGCGGTGTCGCTGCCCACCAGCAGGCCGCCGGGGTACGAGACGAGGCTCTGCACGCCCACTCCGCGGGTACGAGTCGGGTTCCAGGACAGCGCCCGGCCGGTGATCGGGTGTACGGCCGCGATGCCTTCCCGCGACACCGCACCGGGGCCGGGGCTCTCGTGGCCGAACGGGTTGTCCATCCAGCGCTGGTGGCCGCCGACGTACACGGCGCTGCCGGTGACCGACACGGCGTACAGCGAGTCGCCGCCGGTACGGTTCACCCAGGTCGCCTGGCTGTTGGCAGTGCCGGTGTTCTCCCAGCGGGCCGCGCTGTCGCACATCTTGGTCGGGCCGGAGTACTGGCCGGTGGCGACCACCACGAAGTACGAGTTGTCCGGCGCGAAGTCGATGCCGCGCAGGTACGTGTCGAAGGCCGGCGCGCACTGGTCGCCGTACTGCTGGGTGGACCAGCCGGTCAGCCGGGCCGGTACGGCACCGGTGTCGATGAACGCGATCTGGTACCGGGGCTGCCCGGCCATCCGGGTGAAGGTGCCGTCCACGATCAGGCCGGTACCGCCGGAGGACAGCGCCATCGCCTCGACCCGTAGCCGGCCCGAGCGCGGCGAGCTGACCTGCAGGTTGAACGTGTTGTCCAAGGCGCCGTTGGTTGGGCTCACCCGCGCCAGCGCCGGTCGCGACACACCGCCCACGGTGGTGAACGCGCCGCCGAGGTACAGCCGGGTGGCCCGCAGCGCGAGCGCGTGCACCTCACCGCCGGCCACCCGCGGCGTGAACGTGGTGATTACCCCGCCGTTCGCGCCGGACAGCCGTACCAGCGCGGGGGTGGACAGGCCGTTCACGGCACTGAAGCTGCCGCCGGCGTACACCGTGCCGTCGGTACCGGCGGCCAGTGCCAGCACCGTTCCGTTGACCGACGGCGCGAACGCCGGGTCGATCTGGCCGGTACCGAGTTGGAAGGAGAACAGGTTGGCCCGCGGTACCGAGCTCACACTCCCGGCCGCTTGTACCCGGCTGAACCGGCCGCCCACGTACACCCGGTTGCCGACGACCGTCATGGCGTTGACGACACCGTCGAGTACGTGTGGGGTCCAGTCGACCGGGTTGGCCGAGACAACCTGGGGCTGGGCGACGCCACCGGCGGCCGGCAGCAGGCCGGCGAGTCCGGTTGCGGCGAGCGTGGCCAGTACGAGTACCAGTCGGCGCATCTACGAAACTCCTCGCGAGGTCGACTACGCGACCGCGGGGCTCGCGGTCGAGTAGTCAACGACGACAGGAGCGCTGAGGTTGCTCAGCGTGTTCCGATAAGTACCACAAGTAACCCAACTACGCCGTGTCGGCCGTGGTGTCGACCAGCCAGGCGGTCGCGTCACCCGGCAACTGCCCGTCCGGGGTCAGCGGGACGCTGCTCAAGAGCAGTTCGCCGGCCGGCAGCGGGACCGGCAGGTTGGAGGTGTTCGCCACGCACACCAGCCCGCCGTCCCGGCGGAACGCGACGCAGTTGTCCGACGGCGGCAACCAGTGCAGCTCGCCGGACAGGGCCGGATGTTCGCGGCGCAGCCGCAGTGCCCGCCGGTACAGCTGCAGGGTCGAATCCGGGTCGCCCTCCTGGCTGGCGGCGGCCAGCGGCGACCACCCGGCCGGCATCGGCAGCCAGGTGTCGGTGCTCGTGCTGAATCCGTACGGCGGCTCGCCGGGCTCCCACGGCATCGGGAGTCGGCAGTTGTCCCGACCGCGCCGGGTGTGGTCGCTGCGCTCCCAGACCGGGTCGGTCAGCGTCTCGTCCGGCGGCTCGACGCTGGACAGCGCCAGCTCGTCGCCCTGGTACAGGTAGGCGACCCCGGGCAGGGCGAGCTGCAGCAGCCCGGCCGCCCGGCCGCGTCGGTTGCCGACCAGCCCGTCGCCGTACCGGGTGACATGCCGCTGTACGTCGTGATTGGACAGCACCCAGGTGGGCGGCGTACCGGTGTCCGCCACGGTCGCGAGCGCGCTGTCGATCGCCTCCCGCAGCTCGTCGGCCCGCCAGCGCGACTCGACCATCCGGAAGTCGAAGCCGAGGTGCAGTTCGTCCGAGCGCAGGTACAGCCGGAGCCGCTCGGTGTCGGTCACCCAGATCTCGCCGACCGCCATCGAACCGGGGTACTCGTCGAGGATCTTGCGCAGGAACCGGTTGATGTCGTGTACGCCGTCGTTGTCCCAGCGGGCGTCCGGGTGGGCGTGCGACTCGATCGCGTCGGGGTCGATGTCGGGCAGGTCGGCCGGCTTGGCCATGCCGTGCGCCACGTCGATGCGGAAGCCGTCCACGCCGCGGTCCAGCCAGAACCGCAGGGTCTGCTCGAGGTCGGCCCACACCTCCTTGTTGTCCCAGTTGAGGTCGGGCTGCTCCGGCGCGAACAGGTGCAGGTACCACTGGCCGGGCTTGCCGTCGGCCTCGGTGATGCGGGTCCAGGCGGTACCACCGAACACGCTCGGCCAGTTGTTCGGCGGTACGTCGCCGTCCGCGCCCTTGCCGTCGCGGAAGATGTACCGGTCCCGCTCCGGGCTGCCCGGGCCGGCCGCGAGCGCCTGCTGGAACCAATCGCGCTGGTCGGAGCTGTGGTTCGGCACCAGGTCCACGGTCACCTTGATGCCCCGCTCATGCGCGGCCGCGACGAGAAGGTCGAACGCGGCCAGATCGCCGAACACCGGCGCGACGTCGCGCGGGTCGGCCACGTCGTAGCCGTGGTCGGCCATCGGGGACGGATAGAACGGGGTGATCCACAGCGCGTCGACCCCGAGATCGCGCAGGTAGTCCAGGCGGGACCGGATGCCGTCCAGATCGCCGACACCGTCGCCGTTGCCGTCGGCGAAGCTGCGGATGTACACCTCGTAGAAGACCGCGGTACGCCACCAGTCCGGGTTGTCCAACCGGGAGGTGACCGGGGCGGGTGTCGCCGCTGGCCGCGAGAGGTCGTCGTTCACCGCGTCTCCTCGTACCGGGGAAGATGCCGGCGGCCGACCGCCACCGGGACGTTCACTGCTCGATTAACCCGATACGCACCGATTATGCGCAAGTGGGGCGAGCGTCAATCGGGCGTGCTCAAATCGGGGGTGCTCAAATCGGGCGGAGGTCACTCGTCCGCAGAGTTGACCATGAAGTGCGCCGACCGCTCCAGGTAGTCCCAGAGTGTGGCGTGGTACTCGGCGGGCAGGTCGAGCGAGTCGACCGCGTCGCGCATGTGCGTCAGCCAGGCGTCCCGCTCCCGGGCACCGATCCGGAACGGTGCGTGCCGCATCCGCAGCCGCGGGTGACCGCGCTGGTCGGAGTAGGTACGCGGGCCGCCCCAGTACTGCTCGAGGAACATCCGCAGCCGTTGCTCGGCAGCGGCCAGCTCCTCGTCCGGGTACAGCGGGCGGAGCACCGGATCGGTCGCCACGCCGGCGTAGAACCGCTCGACCAACCGGTGGAACGTGGCGGCCCCGCCGACCGCCTCGTAGAAGCTGACCGGTTCGGCGGGCGCGGCCCCGGGGGCTTCGTCGCGCGGCGTGGACGGCACTGGCGTTATCGACAGGGGTTCCGGCACCCACCCATGGTGCCAGGCGGGGCGGACCGGCCGGGGGTCGGTGCGAGGGCCGTCACAGCTTCCGCGGAGTCCCGGGGCGGGGCCGCTCGGTCCGTGGCCGGGCCCAGTGGTCGCCCGGCCGGGTCAGCCCTTGGCCCGGCCCGGAGTCGGTGCGACCGCGCTGAGACCGGGCTGCTGGTCCAGGGTCGTCACCACGGTCGGGTGCTGGTTCATCTGCCCGTTGGACGGCGGCGGCTCGACCGCCGGCTCGGACGTGTGCTCCGGCGGCGGCTCGGGCGTCGGCCCGGTCGCGCCGCTCCGGTTGGCGGCGTCCCGCCGGCGGTTCCGCTGGGTGGCCTCGTCGACGGCCTGCTGGATCGTCTCCTGGGACGGCCAGACCAGCGCCAGGACGCCGAGCAGCGCGACCCCGAACACGCTCCACACGCCGACGACAATCGGCACCGAGAACCGGCTGCCGGCCGCGCCGGTGGACAGCACTGCCAACCCCTGCAGCACCGCGATCCCGCCCTGCATCACACCGAACGCGCGGGCCCGGTAGGTGTCCGGCAGGGCCCGGACGAACAGGCCGTTGGCCGGCAGCAGGGCCGACGTGGCGAAGCCGGTGAGCATGACCATCACGAAGATGGTCACCAGCGGTGGGCTGAACAACGCGGGCACCAGGGCCGCGGGCGCGAGGATGGCCAGCGGCCGGATCAGCCGCTGCCGGACCGACGGAGCCAGCATCCGGCCGACCACGAATCCGCCGATGACCACCCCGACCGGGTTGGCGGCCATCAGCACGCCCTGGGCCATCGCCCCCTGACCGAGCTCCGTCGCCCAGCCCGCGGCGAGTCCCTCCGGCACGATCGAGAAGCAGACCACCGAGAAGACGACGATCGCGATCGAGCGGAGCACCGGGTTGCCGAAGACGACGGTGAAGCCCTCGCCGGTCTCGCGCAGCAGGTGGGTGCGCTGGGTGTCGGAGGTGAGCGCCGGCCGGGGCTTCACCCCGCGCCAGATGATCAGCGCCGACACCGCGAAGGTCAGCGAGTCGATGAGCAGCGCGACCCGGGGGTCGATGGCGGACAGCACACCACCGGACACGTACCCGACGATCTGCGCGCTCTGGTGTGCCATGTTCTGCGCGGCCAGGCCGACCACATAGCGGTCGCCGTCGAGGATCCGGGGCAGCAGCGCGGACCGGGCCGACTCGAACGGCGGGGTCAGCATCGCCGCACAGAACATCATCAGCGGCAACAGCGGCAGCGGGATTCCGGGAATGGCGATCAGCGCGATGATGCCCATCCGCGCGAGGTCGCACAGGATCATGACCCGGCGGTACGGATAGCGTTCCGCGACCGCGGCGAGCACCGGCCCACCGGCGATCCACGGCAGGTAGGTGACCGCGAACGCGCTGGCGGACAGCAGGAGCGAGTTGGTGTCCCGGTAGACCAGGAAAGCGAGTGCGACCTTGGCGAGGAAGTCGCCGATCCAGGACAACGCACTGGCGGCGAACAACGCACGATATTCCGACGACGCGAAGACCTCGCCGTAAGTGGCGGGTCGGTCCGGGTCGACTTCGGCTCGTGGAGAATCGTGCGGGGGCCGGTCCTCACCGCCGGCGGCTGGATCGCCCTCGGCCCGGCCGGCTGAATCGTCGGTGCGGCGTGTCTCGTCGGACACCGGCGTGTCGTTCCTCTCCGTTGGTCAGTCGACCCGCAGGTCGCAGCGGTGTGCTCAACGGGTGTAGGACCGAGTCTGCCCGATTGTGGGACATATTGGTAGTCCGAACGGATGAGGATCGGTCAACTGACCGCAACCAGACGTTAAGCGGCCCGTTGTCTTCACCGTCGCCCAGACTGCCCATTCGAGCGTGCTCAGCGTACGCCGGCATTGCCCCCTGTAGTGGTCGGGTCTGCCCTGCTAAAAGGGGCAACAGGCACCATACCGGTGGCCGGTGGAAAGATCACCGAAGGTCCGCGGCGAGGTCCGGTACCGGGTCCGTCCAGTCCGTCGTGACGGCGAAATCCCGTTACCTTAAGTGACAGTTAAGGGGCTGTTCCCGGGGGCCCGTACAACTGCCCCGGAACCGGCCGCCGCAGCCCCCGGCCGGGCCGGCGCGGCGGGCGGATCAGATCGGTCCGGGCGCCCCGGTACCACTGTCCGGCGCGTTCGGCCGGACCATCAGCCGGCTGCCGAGCCGGGCCGAGATACCGGCCTCGTCCAGCGCCTCGGTGACCCGCTGGCGCAACTCCCGGCCGACCCGCCACTGGGCCTGCGGAGTGGTCTTCGCGGTGACCCGGATGACCGCCCCGTCCACCGTGATCTGCTCGACTCCCAGAACCTGCGGCGGCTCGATGAAGTCGGTCGCGAACGCCTCGTCGCTGGCCAGCGACTCCGCGGCGCGACGCATCACCGCGGTGGCCTCCTCGATCCGGGTGCCGAAGCCCACCGGTACGTCGACCATCACCATCGCCCAGCCCTGGCTCTTGTTGCCGACCCGGATGATCTCGCCGTTGCGGATGTACCAGAGCACGCCGCGGGTGTCCCGGACGGTGGTGACCCGCAGGCCGACCGCCTCCACGGTGCCGCTGGCCTCGCCGACGTCGACCACGTCGCCGACCCCGTACTGGTCTTCCATGATCATGAACATGCCGGAGATGACGTCCTTGACCAGCGTCTGCGCGCCGAACCCGAGCGCCACCCCGGCGATGCCGGCGCTGGCCAGCAGCGGCGCCAGATTGACCTTCAGCTCGGCCAGCACCATCAGCGCGGCGATGCCGAACACCACCGCGGTGGACATGCTGCGCAGTACCGACCCGAGCGTGGCGGCGCGCTGCCGGCGGCGTTCGAACAGGGTGCCGTTGGACTCCCGCAGGGCGGCCGGCGCGCGCTCCTTGAGCGGCCGCAGCACGGTCGGCACCGTGCCCTCCGCGGTCGAGATGGTGGCTCGGGTGATCAGCCGTCGGATCAGCCGCAGCGCGATCAGCGCGATGAGCAGGATCAGCAGGATCCGCAGCGGCTTCACGATCAGCCACTGGCTGCTCTGCGCCAGCCAGTCGACGTGTACCGCCCGGTACATCAACTGGCAGACCCGGTCGTCGCTGGCGCACACGTCCTTGACGTCGGCGGCGAAGTCCAGGCTCCGGGGCAGGCCGGCGCGGGCGGGTTCGAGCGGGTAGGTCACGCGCACCTTCGTACCGCACGACGAGGGGCTCTGGACCGGCACCCCGTACACCCGTGACAAGAGTCGAGGTTTGACCGGTTCCGGCTGGTTGCCGGCGGTACTCCAGGGCCCCGGGCGGTACCCGGAGGAGCCCGTGTACCGGGGTCCACGAAGAGGGTCCGCCACTTAGTACGTGCATCTGGGCGGCTTGTCAGCGAAGATTGTCGCGGGACGGAGGTGGGGCGATGACGGTACGCCACTCCACCAGCTACGGCGCGTTGGTGCTCAACGTGACGTACGAGCCGCTGTGCGTCGTGCCGGCCCGCCGGGCCGCCGTACTCGTCCTGACCGCCAGAGCGGTCGCCGTCATGGATGGCGACGGCTACCTGCACAGTTCCCGTCGGGTCCTCGCGGTTCCCTCGGTCGTCCGGTTGAACCGGTTCGTCCGGGTGCCCTACCGCGCGCACGTCGGCTTATCCCGGCGGGCGGTGTTCGCCCGGGACGGCTGGCGCTGCGTCTACTGCCGGGGACCGGCGGACACCCTCGACCACGTACTGCCGCGCAGCCGGGGCGGACCACACGCCTGGGACAACGTCGTGGCGGCGTGCGCCCGCTGCAACCATCACAAAGGCGATCGGACGCCGGCCGAGATGGGCTGGCGGCTGTCGGCAAACCCCGCCGCGCCGAAAGGCGCGGCGTGGCGCGTCCTCGGCCACCGCACGCCCGACCCGCGCTGGTCCAGCTGGCTCGGACTGGCCGAGGCGTCCGCCTGACCTGACGTCGCGGCGCGGGTCGCACGGCCGGCTCACCCGCGGGCGGTACACCGGTGAAGGTTTTATGTCTGTCCTGGACACCGGAAATCCGGACATTGTGTCCGGCCCTCCCATAGCTGCCGCGACCAGCGGTTCATAGCGTTCGGCATCACAGCGCTGCGGGTCGTGGCTGGCGCCCGGCCCGCCGCACCGGGACGCCGCCGCGGTCCGCCGAGGCGGGACGTCACCGGCCCGTCGCCGGATGCCGTGAGGACACGATGGCTGAGCCCGCACCGCCGCTGCTCGCCACCCGAGGGCTGGGCAAGCAGTTCCGCGGCTTCCGCGCGGTGGACCGGGTGGACCTGGCGATCCCGGCCGGCTCGGTGCACGCGCTGGTCGGACCCAACGGCGCCGGCAAGACCACGCTGTTCAACCTGCTGACCGGCTTTCTGGCGCCCAGCCACGGCACGATCTCGTTCCGGGGTACCGACATCACCGGACGTGGGCCGGCCACGGTCGCGCGACTCGGCATCGCCCGGTCGTTCCAGATCACCAGCCTGTTCGCCGAGCTGACCCCGGTGCAGCACTGCCAGCTCGCGCTGGCCGGTCGTACCTCGCTCGGGTACCGGTTCTGGCGCTCCGAGCGGCAGCTGCGCCGGTACGACGAGCGGGCCGCCGACCTGCTCGAGCAGGTGGGGCTGGCGGGCGCCGCGGACCGGCCGGCCGGGCTGCTGCCGTACGGGCAGAAGCGCGCGCTGGAGCTGGCTCTCGCGCTGGCGCTCGATCCGGAGCTGCTGTTGCTGGACGAGCCGACCGCGGGGATGGGCACCGAGGACATCGACCGGACGATCGCGCTGGTCAAGCGGGTCGCGGTCGGTCGGACCGTGGTGTTCGTCGAGCACAACATGCACGTCGTCGGCTCGCTAGCGGACCGGGTCACGGTGCTGCAGAACGGTCGGGTGCTGGCCGAGGGCGGCTACCACGAGGTACGCGCCGACGAACGGGTCATCAGCGCGTACCTGGGCAGCGCCGACCCCGCCGGGAGCACCGACGGCGCCGGGAGCACCGACGGCGCCGGGAGCACCGACAGGGCCGGCAGCACGGACGGGGCCGGCAGCACGGACGGGGGAGCGGCCGATGCTTAGCGTGTCCGGGCTGTCCGCCTGGTACGGGGAGGCGCGGGTTCTCGACGATGTGGCCCTCGACGTGTCGCCCGGCGAGGTGGTGACGCTGGTCGGCCGCAACGGTGCCGGCAAGACCACGCTGCTGCGCTGCCTGATGGGGCTGCACCGCCAGTACACCGGACAGGTTCTGCTCGACGGCCGGGACGCCGGGCGGCTCGGCCCGGACGCGCGGGCCCGGGCCGGACTCGGCTGGGTACCGGACGACCGCGGCATCTACGCCAGCCTGTCGGTACGGGAGAACCTCACCCTGCCGCCGGTGGTCGGACCCGACGCCTGGTCGCTGGAGCAGGTGTACGACCGGTTCCCGGTGCTGGCCGAGCGGCGCCGTGCCGCCGGCAGCACGTTGTCCGGCGGCGAGCAGCAGATGCTCGCGATCGCCCGGGTGCTGCGCGCCGGCTCCCGGTTGCTGCTGCTGGACGAGCCGACCGAGGGTCTGGCCCCGGTGGTCGTGCGCACCATCGCCGAGATCGTAAGTACCGCCAAGGAACACGGCGTCGCGGTGCTGCTCGTCGAGCAGAACATCGCGTTCGCGGCCGGCGTGGCGGACCGGCACTATCTGCTCGCCCAGGGCCGCATCGTCGCGTGCCTGGAGCCGGCCGAGTTCCGCGACCGGCAGGACGAGCTGCTCGAGCACCTGGGCGTCTGAACCACACGGCACCTGAAATCACACGGCAGCTGAATTACACGGCGCCTGAACTACCGGGCTACATCAGGAGGCAATCCATGCGGGTCAGTGCATCAACCCGGCGCAGGTCATCCAGGCGGGTGCGGGCGGCCGGCGGTGTCGCCTCCGCGCTGGCGATCGCGCTCGCGGTCACCGGCTGCGGCGGCGGACCGGGCGGCGGCGGCGGAAAGATCAGCGACGACAAAGTGGTGCTGGCGGTGCTCAGCGACATGTCCGGGGTCTACAAGGACCTGGCCGGGCAGAACGCGGTGGCCGCGGTGAAGCTGGCGGTCGACGACTACAAGAAGAAGTACGGCGACGACGCGGTCGCCAAGAAGATCGAAGTGATCAGCGCCGATCACCAGAACAAGCCGGAGATCGCCAACACCAAAGCCCAGCAGATGTACGACCGGCAGCAGGCGGACGTGATTCTCGACGTACCGACCTCGTCGGCCGCGCTCGCGGTGGCGAACCAGGCGAAGCTCAAGAAGAAGGTCTTCATCGACGTGGGCGCGGCCACCACCGAGCTGACCGGCGGGCAGTGCAACAAGTACACGTTCCACTGGGCGTACGACACGTACGAGCTGGCCCAGGGCACCGGTACCACGGTGACCGAGCAGGGCGGCAAGAAGTGGGCCATCGTGTACCCGGACTACGCGTTCGGCCAGGACATGCAGAAGTCGTTCACCGCGGCGATCACCGCGGCCGGCGGTAGCGTCGCCAAGCCCATTCCGACGCCGTTCCCGAACGACAACTTCGCCACGTTCCTGACCCGCGCCGCGGCCACCAAGCCGGACGTGATCGGCACCATGGCCGCCGGCGGCGACCTGATCAACTTCGTCAAGCAGTACAACCAGGGCGGGTACGCCGAGCGCGGCATCGACCTCGCGGTCGGCCTGATGTTCATCACCGACATCCACTCGCTCGGGGTGGACCAGTTCAACGGCACCCAGTTCACCGACGCCTGGTACTGGAACTTCGACCCGCGCAACCGCGAGTGGGCGGACCGGTTCATGGCGAAGACGCACGTACGGCCGTCGTTCGACCAGGCCGGCAACTACTCCGCCGCGCTGCAGTACCTGGAGGCGGTGCAGCGGGCCGGTACCGACGGCTCCGACGACGTGGTCGGCGAGTTGGAGGGCAAGGACCTCGACGACGTGTTCCTGCGCAACGGCAAGGTGCGCGCCGAGGACCACCGGGTCATCCACGACGTGTACCTGGCGAAGGTCAAGACCAAGGACAAGGTGACGGAGGACTGGGACTACGAGGAGATCGTGGCCACCATCCCCGGGGCCAAGGCGTTCCGGCCGTTGTCCGAGGGTCCCTGCCACATGTGACGCACCCCGGCGGGCGGTCGTCGCGCCGCCCGCCGGGGGCGACCTGGGTGATGGGAGGCGCCGTGAGCGCGAGGAGTGCAGCGGAGCAAGCCCCGCAGTCGCGAACCAGGGAGGCGCCGTGAGCGCGAGGAGTGCAGCGGAGCAAGCCCCGCAGTCGCGAACCAGGGAGGCGCCGTGAGCGCGAGGAGTGCAGCGGAGCAAGCCCCGCAGTCGCGAACCAGGGAGGCGCCGTGAGCGAGTTCGTCCAGTACACGTTGCAGGGGCTTGCCGCCGGCAGCTTCTACGCGGTCGCCGCGCTCGGCCTCGCCGTGATTTTCGGCGTACTCGGCGTGGTGAACTTCGCGCACGGCGCCTGCTACATGCTCGGCGCGATCGGCGCGGCGGTACTGCTGGAAGAGACCGGGCTCGGGTTCTGGCCGGCGCTCGTGCTGGTACCGCTGGCCCTGTTCGGCTTCGGCGTGCTGATCGAGCGGCTGCTGGTGCGGTGGCTGATCCGGCTCGACCCGCTGTACAACTTCCTGCTCACGTTCGGGCTGGCGTTGCTGCTGGTGGACCTGGTGAAGCGGCGGTACGGCGTGTCCGGGCTGCCGTACCGCCGGCCGGCGCTGCTGGACGGGCGGGCCGAGGTGTGGTCGCTGACGCTGCCGGTGTACCAGCTGTTCGTCCTCGGCTTCTCGGTGCTGGTGTGCGTCACGGTGTGGCTCGTGCTCACCCGTACCCGGGTCGGCATGGTGGTACGGGCGGCCACCGAGAACGCCGAGCGCACCCGCGCGCTGGGCATCCGGGTGGACCGCTGGGTGATCCCGGTGTTCGGCTTCGGGATCGCGCTGGCCGGACTCGCCGGGGTGCTGGCCGCGCCGTTCCGCGCGATCACCGCCGACATGGGCAGCAACTTCGTGATCATTCTGTTCGCGGTCGTGGTGATCGGCGGGCTCGGCTCGATCCTCGGCGCGGTGGTGGCCGGCTTCCTGGTCGGGCTGGTCGAGGCGTACGGCCAGGCGTACGCGCCGGCGTTCGCGCAGATTCTCATCTTCGTACTGATGGCGGTCGTGATCCTGCTGCGACCGGCCGGGCTGTTCGGTAGACGGGAGGAGGCAGCGTGAGCGAGGAGTGCGGCGAAGCGGAGCCCCGCAGTCGCGGCGGAAGGCAGCAGAGCATGAGGCGCTGGTTCCTGCTCGCGGTCGGGCTGCTGGCTGCGCTGGCGCTGCCCTGGCTCATCTACCCGCCGGTGGCGGTCGACATCGCGGCATGGGCGCTGTTCGCGCTGGCGGTCGACATCCTGCTCGGGTACACCGGGCTGCTCTCGTTCGGTCATGCCGCGTTCTGGGGCGTCTCGGCGTACGTGACGGGCCTGGTCGCGCTGCACGCCACGGTGCCGTTCCCGGTGGCGGTACTGGCCGGCGCGGTGGTGGCGATGGTGCTCGCGGTGCCGATCGGGTACCTGTCGGTGCGCCGTACCGGCATCTACTTCGCCATGGTCACGCTGGCTTTCGCGCAGATGATCTACTTCGCCGCGAACCAGTGGCGGTCGGTGACCGGTGGCGAGAACGGCCTGCAGGCGATCCCCAAGTCGTTCTTCGGCGTCGAGTCGGTGGAGGCCGACGCGTTCTACTTCTACTACGCGGCCCTGCCGATCGTGCTGGCCGGTATGTGGTTCGGCTGGCGGCTGGTGCACTCGCCGTTCGGCCGGGTGCTGACGGCGGTACGGGACAACCCGGCCCGGGCGCGAGCCCTCGGCTACCACGTGGAGCGGTACAAGATCCTCGCGTTCGTCCTGTCCGCTGGTCTCGCCGGGCTGGCCGGCGGAGTGTTCGCCGCGAGCCACGGGTTCGCCTCGCTGGAGGATGTGAATTGGACCACATCCGGCAAGGTCGTACTGATCACCGTGCTGGGCGGTATGGGCACCTTGTGGGGCGGTGTCCTCGGCGCTGTGGTGGTGGTGATCCTCGAGGACCAGCTGACCAGTTCCGGCTTCGAGGGCACCGGAATAATTCTTGGTTCGGTGTTCGTGCTCGCGGTCCTGTTGTTCCGTCGGGGCATCTGGGGCACCGCGACAGTGCTGTGGCAACACCGCCGCAACCGGACCGTTACACGATCCGGGAGTACGGATGGGGCCATAGCGGCACAATCGGTCCCGTCCCGGCCGGCTGCGACGGGTCCGGCGGCCGTTGCCACCGACGCGATCGGGCCCGCGGGGACCGCTCCCGGCGTCGATCCGCCGGCGTCCGAACCGCCGTCCGGAGGGCGTGGAACGGTCCCGTCTGGTGACAGGGGCCCGGGATAGCGGCGGAACCCCTACCCGACGCGGTAGGTTGTAGAGGCTGGTCGTGATTCTTGCGTGTGTTCGTGGTGATCTATGAGGCCCGCGAATCAGGTCCCGCGGGCTTCCTCGTCTCCCATTTCGGATGAGGTTGCCGGCCGACGAACGGCTAGTTGGGTTCGCAAGGTGCGACCCACACTCCGAGGAGGAGACAGGTATGGCACAGGGCACTGTGAAGTGGTTCAACGGAGACAAGGGTTACGGCTTCATCACCGTCGATGACGGCAGCAAGGATGTCTTCGTCCACTTCTCCGAGATCCAGTCCAACGGCTTCCGCAGCCTGGACGAGAACCAGCGGGTGGAGTTCGAGATCACCCAGGGCCCCAAGGGTCCGCAGGCCAGCGGCGTCCGCGTCATCTGACGCGACCCCAGCAGACTGGATAAGTAAAGGTCGGTCGGGAGCCTCCGGCTCCCGACCGGCCTTTCTTGGTTAGATCGTGTTCTCTCGATCCCGGCTCGCCGGGATCGG
This sequence comes from uncultured Actinomycetota bacterium, assembly GCA_963742715.1. Taxonomy (GTDB): domain Bacteria; phylum Actinomycetota; class Actinomycetes; order Mycobacteriales; family Micromonosporaceae; genus CAVUMR01. Next base: position 475,440 of record CAVUMR010000002.1, read on the forward strand.
CGGACACGGCGCAGTACATCCTCGCCGTCACCGCACCCGCTCCGCGCGCAGTTCCTCCGGTGGTACCGCCCCGGAGCTGCGGCGCCAGCGCTCATCGCAGCGCTTCGTCGGCCAGCGGACGGCCTCGGCCGGGTCACCGGCCGCGGTCGGTCCACCTGCTTCAACCGCGGTGGACCGACCGCGCTTCTCCCGTACCGGCTTTCGGCGCTCGCCGGCCCAGCGCGTCCTGCGGGCCAGCGCGTCCTGCGGGCCAGGGCGGCGCCAGCCGGGCAATGCGGCGCCACGCGGCAGGGGCGGCTCAGGTCGCGGCGTGCTCGGGTTCCTTGTGCCGGCCGCCGAGCAGCTCGGCTTCCGGCGCGACCCGACCGAGGTGCCGCATTCCCACGATCGACAGGATCAGCATGAGGCCGCCGAGGGTGAAGCTGGCGATGGCGGCCCACCGCGCGATCTGCGCGATCTTCCAGAAGGCGTACGCGTTGAGCAGCAGCCCGCGCAGCGCCTCGCCGCGGAACAGCGTCTGTACCTGTGCCTGGAGTTGGGCGTTGTCCGGGTCGGCCTGGGCCGCGGCGCTCACCTCGGAGTAGGTCTTCCCGTCGGCGACCTCCCTGAGGTGTACCGCGATGAAGTGGTCCGCGTACACCTCGGCCTGTTCGCCGGTGACCAGTTGCTGACCGGCGTACTTGTTGAGGTACGGGCCGACCTCGGGTGAGTCGAGCGCCTCGCTGCCCTTCTTCGGGAAGAAGATCTTCTGGGTGACGAGCTGGTCGTGTACGGAATCGTTGGCGAAGTTGTAGCCCCACATCAGTAGCCCGCCGGACGCCACCAGCACGATGGTGAGGACGAGTCCACTGGCGATCATGATGATGTCGAAGGTCCTGCGGCGCATCTGAAGCCTCCATTGCTCCGTGGTCTCTGCGGGATTCGCCGGGGCGCACCTGAGGCACTTAAAGTAGCTGTAAAGCTACTATCAGTAATGAACAAATGCGCAAACGCTCCGGCGGGTGGCGTCAGTCAGGAGCTGGATCGCTGGATGCGCGTCAGGACAGAGCCGGGCCGAGGCGGTACAGGCGGAGCGCGAGCTGTACCTCCAGGGACCGGTCCGGTTGCTGCCAGTCGTCACCGAGCAGCGCCTCGATCCGGGACAGCCGCTGGCCGACGGTGTTCACGTGTACGTGCAGTGCGGCCGCGGTACGGGCCAGGTTGCCGCCGTGCGCGAAGTACTCCGTCAGCGTGTGTACGAGCTGCGTGCCGCGCCGCTCGTCATAGGCCACCACCGGCCCGATCGTCGCGGTGACGAAGCCGCCGACGTCCCGTCCGTCGCCGAGCAGTACGCCGACGAAGCCCAGCTCCTCGACGCTCGCGGCCGCGCCCTCCCGGCCGAGCGCGAGCAGTGAGTCCATACAGCGACGGGCTTCTGCGTACGCGCCGACCAGCGCGTCCGGACGGGCAGCCGGCCCGGCCGCGCCGGCGGTCACCGGGTTGCCGAGGGCGGCGGCCAGTTCCCGGGCGACCAGCCGGGCCGCCTCGCCGGCGTCCAGGCCGGGTAGCAGCAGGACGGCCAGCCCGCGGAACTCGCCACCCAGCCCGGACCGCGGCGAGGCGACCTGGCCGGCCGCGAACGCGACCCGACGGCGATCCGCGGCCGCGGTGCGGCTCACCACCACCGCGTGCGGCCGGGTGAGGTCCACGTCGAGCAGCCGGGCGCGCTCGATCAGCCCGTCGGCGTCGCGCATCGGTTCGGCCAGCAGGTCGTCGAGCAGGTCGCCCCGTACCTGACTCTCCGCCTCGGCCATCGACCGGCGGAACAGCAGGAGCAGCGCGGTCACCATGGCGGCGCGCTCCAGGATGAGCTGGTCGGCGTCGTCCAGATCGTCCCGGCCCAGCACGAGTACGCCGAGCTGCTCCGCCCCCGCGGCGGCCGGCGCGATCCAGCTGCCCGCGCACGGTACCGAGCGGCCGGTGGCCCGGCTGGTGGCGAGCGCTCCGCGCAACGTACCGGGGTCGGGGGGGCTGAGCCGCGGATCGCCGACCCGCGCCAGGACATGCCCGTCCGCGTCGAGGATCGCGAGCGTGCCGCCGAGTACCTCGGTGACCGCCGCGGCCACGTCCTCCACCCCGCCGCCGCGCAGCAGCAGTCCGGCCAGCCGGTCGTGCGCCTCGGCCGCCCGTTCCACCGCCGCGCTGTGCGCGCGTACCAGCCCGGTCGCCCGGTTCAGCTCGTCCAGCGCGGCGCGGGTCTCGTCCAGCAGCCGGGCGTTGTCGATTGCCACCGAGGCGTGCGCGGCCAGCGAGCTGAGCAGCGCGACCTCGTCCCGCGCCCACGGCCGCTCGCTGCGGTTCGCCGCGTACAGCACGCCGATGACCCGGCGGCCGAGCAGCAGTGGTACGCCGAGAATCGACACCAGCCCCTCGTCGGCGACCGAGCCGTCGATCTCGTCGGTGTGCCGGAACCGGTCGTCCGGCAGGTAGTTCGCGGTCGAGTACGGCTGGCCGGTCTGCGCCACCAGGCCACCCAGGCCACGGCCGAGCGGGATCCGGACCCGCTGGAACCGGGCGGAGACCGAACCGTCGGTGACCCGCATGTACGTCTCGGTGCCGGTGTCGTCGAGCATCGACAGGTACGCCACGTCGGTACGGAGCAGTCCACGCGCCCGGTGCACGATCGCGCGCAGTACCGCGTCCAGGTCCCGCAGCGCGGCCAGGTCGGAGGCGGTGTCGTACAGGGCGGCCAGCTCGGCCTCGCGCCGCCGGCGCCGTTCGAGCGTCTCCCGGATCCGCAGCGCGAGCAGCTTGGCCCGCTCCAGTTCGGCGATGGCGGCCGCGTCCTCGCCCCGGGCGCGTGCCTCCACCAGCGGGCGTTCGAACTCCACCGCGGTGGCGTCGGCGGCCAGCAGCTCGAGGAACACGCTGGACATCACGGCGGGGATTCTCGCCTCCGGGTCGGCCGATGTCACGGCCGGCAGCGGGCGCGAAGCGGCCGGCGGCGCCGCTCCCGCCGCGGCCGGCGGTGCGCCGGCCGGTCGCGGCGTGTTCAGTGCGCCGTCCACCCGCCGTCCATCAGGAACGACGAGCCGGTGATGAACGAGGCCTGCGGACTGCACAGGTACGCCACCATTTCGGCGACCTCGGCCGGCTCGATCAGCCGCTTGAGCGCGGCCGGGGCCAGCATGATCTGCTCCACCACCTCGTCCGCGGAGATGTCGTGGTGCCGCGCCTGGTCGGCGATCTGCCGCTCGACCAGGGGAGTCCGCACGTACGCGGGGCACACGCAGTTCGAGGTGACGCCGTGCGGCGCGCCCTCCAGCGCGACCACTTTGGACAGTCCCTCCAGCCCGTGCTTGGCGGACACGTACGCGGACTTGAACGGCGAGGCGCGCAGGCCGTGTACCGACGAGATGTTCACCACCCGGCCCCAGCCCTGGCCGTACATGTGTGGCAGCAGTCGCCGGACCAGCCGGAACGGTGCCTCCAGCATGACCGTCAGGATCTGGCCGAACGTCTCCGGCGGGAAGTCCTCCAGCGGCGCGACGTGCTGGAGTCCGGCGTTGTTCACCAGGATGTCGGCGGCCACCTCGAGCCGGTCGATCGCGGCCAGGTCGGACAGGTCCAGCGCGAGCGGCTCGCCGCCGAGCTCGGCCGCCACCTCCTTGGCCGCGTCGCCGTTCAGGTCGACCACCCAGACCCGCGCCCCGGCCGCGGCCAGCCGTTCGGCACAGGCCCGGCCGATGCCGCTCGCACCACCGGTCACCAGGGCGGTACGCCCGGACAGGTCGAGGTCGAGTCGGGCGGGCTGGCCGGGGGCGGGCGTGGAGCCGGTCATGAGGCAGACGGTAGGAACCGGATGGAACGGTTCCCACGGCCGGCCGGCACACAGTTACCCATGGACCCATGTTGGGACCCGACATGCCGGCCGGCATCCCGAACCGGTCGGACCGGTGGTACCTCAGGTCACCCGGGCCAGCGTCGTGTCGTACCGCTCGTGGGTCCCCTCGGCCACGATCCGGCGCAGCCGGTCCAGGCCGTCCCACACCTCGACGAACCGGGTGTACAGCGGCGCCAGTCCGATCCGGAGCCGGTCCGGGGTGCGGTAGTCCGGGATGACCGACGCGTCCTTGAGGGCCTGGCACAGCTGCCACGCCTGCGGGTGGTACAGCGAAATGTGGGCCCCGCGCGCGTCTGGGCTCCGCGGTGAGGCCAGCCGGAAGCCGTACGGCGTCGAGCCACTCGTCGGCCAGGTCCACCGCGTACGAGGTGAGCTGCTGGGCCTTGCGGTACAGCGCGTCGATGCCCGCCTCGGCGATCATGCCGGCGCCTTCCCGCACGGCGTACAGGCCGAGGATCGACGGGGTGCCGACACAGAACCGGTCGATCGAGTCGTCCGGGACGTACCGGCTGTCCATGGCGAACTGGTCGCGCTGGCCGAACCAGCCCCAGATCGGTTGGCGCAGGCTCGCGTGCAGGTCCCGCCGCACGTACAGGAAGGCGGGCGCGCCCGGTCCGGCGTTGAGGTACTTGTAGGTGCAGCCGATGGCGAGATCGGCACCGGACGCGGCCAGCGGTACCGGTACCGAGCCGGCCGAGTGGCACAGGTCCCACAGCATCAGCGCGCCGGCGTCATGCACGAGACCGGTCACCGCGGCCAGGTCGGCGAGGGCGCCGGAGCGGTACGCCACGTGCGAGAGCGACACCAGCGCGACGTCGGCGTCGACCGCCTGCCGCAGCGCGTCGTGATCCAGCCCGGTGTCGATGTCGGTCGGTACCACCCGCAGCTCGTAGCCGCGCGCCTCGGTCAGCCCCTGCAGCACGTACTGGTCGGTCGGAAAGTTGTCGTCGTCGGTGACGATGACGCGCCGGCCGGGTCTGGCGTCACAGGCCGCCGAGGCCAGCTTGTACAGGTTGACGCTGGTCGAGTCGCACACCACGACCTCGCCCGGCTCGACCCCGAGTACGCCGGTGGCCAGCTCGTCACCGGCGTGCCGGGCGAGCGCGATCCAGTGCGACCAGCCGTTGACCAGCTCCTGGCCCCACTCCTGGTCGATCGCCGCCCGCAGCCGGTCGACGGTGGACCGGGGCAGCCGGCCGAGCGAGTTGCCGTCGAAGTACACGAGGTCGGGGTCGGCGATCACGAACCGGTCCCGGAACGGGGCGAGCGGATCGGTCGAGTCCCGGGCTTCGGCGTCGGAGCGCGGCATCGTGTCGGTCACAGTGCCATCGTGCCGCCTCCCGGGCCCGGCCGGAATTGTCCAGCTCCGTGAGGTGGTCGGCGCGGGGCTGGATCCGCCGGGCCGGCTGCTTGGTACGGGGACTTCCAAGATTTTGACCGTAGCTCTCATTTGAGAGCTACTATCAGTTCATGCGGAGAAGTCGGTGGCTGGGTCTGGGAGTGCTGTGCGCCGGCCAGCTCATGGTCGACGTGGACGACGCGGTGATGAACGTCGCGCTGCCGTCCATCCAGCGCTCCGTCGGCGTACCGGCCGATCGGTTGCCCTGGCTGGTCAGTGCGTACCTGCTGGTCTTCGGCGGATGCCTGCTGCTCGGCGGCCGGCTGGCCGACCGGCTCGGCTGCCGCCGGATGCTGCTCGGCGGACTTGTGCTGTTCGTACTCGCGTCGGTCGCGGGTGCGGCCGCGCGGAACACGTCGATGATCGTGCTGGCACGCGGGGGGCAGGGGCTCGCCGCCGCGCTGCTCGCGCCGGCGGCCATGGCCACCCTGCTCGGCGCCTTTCCGGAACCCACCGAGCGGGCCCGGGCGCTCGGCGTGTGGGGAGCGATCACCGGTGGTGGAGTGGCGGTCGGGCTGGTGATCGGCGGGCTGGTGACCGACCTGCTCGGCTGGCGCTGGGTGTTCGGCCTGAACGCGGTGGTGGCGATGGCGCTGCTCGTCGCGGCGCCGTTCCTGGTGCCGGCGCAACCGGGGCTGGACCGGCGCCCGTTCGACCTGTTCGGTGCGGTGACCGCCACCGCCGGCCTGATCGCACTGGTACACGGGCTGGACACCGCGCGGGAGTACGGCTGGACCGACCCGGTCACGGTCGGCACGTTCGGGGTAGCGGCGGCACTGCTGACGGCGTTCACCGTGAGCCAGACCAGGCGCGCGCACCCGTTGCTGCCGCTGCGGCTGCTCGCCCGGCGGTCGGTGGCACTGGCCGACGCGGCCGCGCTCGCCGTCGCGGCCGGACTGCTCGGCACGTTCTACTTCGCGTCGCTGTACCTGCAGCTCCAGCTCGGCTTCTCGCCGCTGCGTACCGCCCTCGGCTACCTGCCGATGATCGTCATGCTGGCGATCGGGGCCACCCTCGCGTCCACCCTCGGCCCGCGGTTCGGGGTACGGCCGGGGCTGATCGCGGGCAGCGTCGCGACCGGGGCCGGGCTGTTGCTGCTCGCCCGGATGGCGCACGGCGGGTCGTACCGCGGCGCGGTGCTGCCCGCGCTGCTGGTCACCGGACTCGGCATCGGACTCGCGTTCGTCTCGCTGACCGTGACCGCGGTGGACGGCGTACCGGACCGCGACCGCGGCCTCGCTTCCGGCCTGTACAACACGTCGGTGCAGCTCGGCGGCGGGCTCGGCCTGGCCGTGCTGACGACGGTCGCGTCCGCGCGTACCGACCACCTGACCGGTGGCGGCGCCCCGGCCGACGCCGCGATCACCGGTGGCTACGGCTGGGGCGCGGTGGCCGGGGCCGGACTGGTGCTGGTCGGCGTCGTGCTGGCCGTGCTGATGCCGGCGGGCGCCGGGCGAGCCGCGCCCACCCCGTCCGCTGCCGGGCGCGCCGCGCCCACCCCGTCCGCTGCCGGCCGCGCCGCGCCCGCGTCGGCCGGTGCCGCCGCACCCGTGCCGGCGGGACGAGAATCGGACGCATGACGGTCGGGCCCGGACTCCGTGAGCGGAAGAAGCGACGTACCCGCGACACCCTGCAGCGCGAGGCGATGCGACTGTTCGCCGAACACGGGTACGACGAGACCACCGTGGAGCAGATCGCGGCCGCCGCCGAGGTGTCCGTCAGCACGTTCTTCCGCTACTTCCCGACCAAGGAAGACGTGGTGCTGACCGACTCGTTCGACCCGATGATCGCCCAGCAGTTCGTCGCCCGGCCGGCGGGAGAACCGCCGGCCGACGCGTTCCGGCAGTCCATGCGCGAGTTGCTCGCCGTGATCCCGGCCGCCGAGCTCGACCTCGCCCTGGCCCGGGCCCGGCTCAGCATGCGGGTGCCGGCACTGCGGGCCCGCACGCTGGACAACCAGCTCGGCACCGCCGGCATGCTCGCCGACGCGGTCGCGGCCCGCACCGGTCGACCGGCGGACGACTATCGGGTACGGGTGGCCGCATTCGTGCTGGCCGGAGCGCTCACCGTCGCGGTGCTGCGGTGGGCCGAAACCGACGGCGCCGAGCCGCTGCCCGAGCTGATCGACAGTGCGCTCGGCCTCATCCGTCTCGACCTCTGACCAGAGAAGGCCTGGAGTCCGCCGCCACACCGCCGACGTTCCTGGACACGGCACTAGCGTGAGGGCGTGACGCAACCGCACGAGCTGACGATGCTCGAACAGGCCGCCGCCATCCGCGCCGGCGAACTGTCCCCGGTCGAGCTGGTCGAGCACTATCTGGACCGGATCGACCGGTACGACCCGGAGCTCGGCGCGTTCGTCACGGTCACCGCCGACGCCGCCCGGGCAGCCGCGCGGGCGGCCGAGGCCGCGGTCACCGCTGCTCGCGGCGCCGACCTGCCGCCGCTGCACGGCGTACCGATCGCGATCAAGGACCTGACCATGACCGCGGGGGTACGCACCACGTTCGGCTCGGTACCGTTCGCGGACTTCGTACCGCCGGTGGATGCCGACGTGGTCGCCCTGCTCCGCGCCGCCGGCACGATCAGCCTCGGCAAGACGGCCACCAGCGAGTTCGGCGTCTCCCTGTACACCGAGACCAGACTCGGACCGCCCGCGCGCAATCCCTGGAGTACCGGAAACACTCCTGGCGGGTCGTCCGGCGGTGCGGCCGCGGCGGTGGCCGCCGGGCTGATCCCGGCCGGTCAGGGCAGCGACGGCGGCGGCTCGCTGCGGATTCCGGCCTCGATCTGCGGGCTGGTCGGGTACAAGCCGACCCGCGGCCTGGTGTCCGGCGGTCCGCTCGGCGCGGGCGGGTTCGGGCTGCCCGGCAACGGGCCGATCGGCCGTACCGTCGCCGACGTCGCGGCGCTGCTCGACGCGATGGCGGTACCGGTGCCCGGTGAGCCGTACCCGCCGCCCGCGCCGCCGGCCGCCGGGTCCTACCTGGCCGCGGTACGGGCCGGGGTCACACGGCCGCTGCGGATCGGCCGGCACGCCAGGCCGGCGCTCGCCGACGTACCCGTGGACGGGTCCTGTCTCGGCGCCTGGGAGGACGCCTGCCGGGCGCTGGCCGGGGCCGGACACGTGGTGGAGGACGTGACCGGTCCGTTCGGACCGCAGCTGCTGCCGGACTTCCGGGTGCTGTGGGCGGTACTGACCGATCCGGGGCTGCCGCCGGAGCGGTACGACGAGCTGCTGCCGCTGACCGCCTGGCTCACCCGGCAGGCTCGGGACATCCGGGCCGGCGAGCTGGTCGCGGCGCAGACCCGACTGCAGGCCGCGGTCCGCCGGGCGCTGCGGGACCTGCGCGGGTACGACCTGATCGTCACGCCGACGCTGGCGGTGCCACAGGCGCCGGTCGGCTCGTTCGCGGCGCTGGAGCCGGCCGAGGACTTCGCCGCGCAGACCCGGATGTCGCCGTTCTGCGCGGTGTACAACCTCACCGGGCAGCCGGCGATCTCGGTGCCGCTCGGCAGTACCCCGGACGGGTTGCCGGTCGGAGTGATGCTGGCCGGTCGGGTGGGGGAGGACGCCACCGTGCTCGCGGCGGCCGCCGCGCTGGAGGCCGCCCGGCCGTGGCGGGACCGGCACCCGGCAATCTGGCGGGAGGGGCGCTCGGCTACCGTGATGGTCACTTCACGGTCCCTGCGACGCGAGGGGCGTTAGCCTGCGATGTCTTTGCTGGAGACGGTGCTCACCTTCGGCGGCATACCCGCCGCGGTGGTGTTCCTGATGACCGGTCTGGTCTACGGCGTCAGCGCCCGCGGTGGCCGGCGCTACCGCCCGGGCCGGCCGTACGAGTTCACCCCGGTGTGGTTCCTCAGCGCGGCCACGCCCGGCGGCGGCAGCGGTGCCGGACACAAGGCCGCTCTGCCGGCCCACGACCGGGCCGCGCTGCCCGCGGCGGTCACCGAGCCGGAGGCGCGCGACGTGAAGGGAGGGGCCAGTGGCAGCTGGTGAGGCGACCGTGGCGACCGACCCCGCGGACGTGTCCGCCGCGAGCCGGCCGGAACCCGCTCCGGACACTCCGGTCAGCGACGCCCACGCGGAGACCGAGCCGTCGGTCCGGTCCGCGTTTCCCGAGGCCCTGTCCGGGCCGTTCAGCACCCGTCAGCTCATCCGGCTGGACGAGGCGCTCCGCGCCGCCGATCGGGAGAGCCGGCTGACCTTCAGCGTGTACGTCGGTGACCTGGCGAGCCCGACCAGGGACGACGCCGAGCGGCTGCACAACCAGCTGGCCGACCCGGCCAACAGCGTGCTGATCGCGATCTCGCCGAACCAGCGGGCGCTGGAGATCGTGACCGGCGAGCGGGCCCGGCGGCGACTGCCCGACCGGGTGTGCGCGCTCGCCGCGCTGTCGATGACCGCCACCTTCTCCGGTGGCGACCTCACCGGTGGCATCGTCACCGGCCTGCGCATGCTGACCGACCAGGCCAGCATCGGCTGACCCGCACCACTCCGCCCTTTCCCGTACCTGACTGCCGCCGTTATCGTTGCGCGGACATTCTCGCTGGTACCGGCGGTAGGAGGTGGCTCGGCGTGCATGACGACCGGCCGATGGTGGAGAGGCGCCTCGAGCGGGCGCTGGTACAGCGGATCCGGCCGGCCGTCTACGGCGCCACCGCGCCGCTGACCGTGGCGGCCTGGACCGCGCCGGGTGAACCGGTACCGGCGGCCGAGGCCCTGGCGCAGACCTTCGAGCCGTTCGAGGTCGGTACCGCCTGGGGCGCCCCGTGGTCGACCACCTGGTTCCGGCTGACCGGCGAGATCCCGGCCGAGTGGGCCGGTCGTCGGGTGGAGGTCGTCGTCGACTTCGGGTTCTCCCCGGAGCACGGCCCCGGTTTCTCCGCCGAGGGTCTCGCGTACGACCCGGACGGCGTACCGATCAAGGGCATCGCGCCGCGCAACCAGTACGTACCGGTCAGCACGAGCGCCACCGCCGGCCAACCCGTCGAGCTGTACGTCGAGGGCGCCGCCAACCCGCCGGTCCCCGGCTTCGCGCCGACGCCGCTCGGCGATCCGGAGACGGCCGGCGACGAACCGATGTACCGGCTGGCCCGGGCAGAGCTGGCGGTACCGGACGAGACCGTGTGGCACCTGGTGATCGACATCGAGGTGCTGGACGGCTTGATGCGCGAACTGTCCCCGGACGACCCGCGCCGGCACCAGATCCTGCGCGCGCTGGAGCGGATGCTCGACCGGCTCGACCTGCACGACGTAACCGGTACCGCGGCCGCGGCCCGGGATGAGCTGATCGAGGTACTGGCCAGCCCCGCGCACGCCAGTGCGCACCGCATCTCCGCGGTCGGACACGCGCACATCGACAGCGCCTGGCTGTGGCCGCTGCGGGAGACCAAGCGGAAGTGCGCGCGTACCTTCGCCAACGTCACCGCGCTGGCCGCCGAGTACCCCGAGCTGGTCTTCGCCTGTTCCCAGGCCCAGCAGTACGCCTGGATCAAGGAGAACCAGCCGGCCCTCTTCGAGCGGATCCGGGCGGACGTCCGCAACGGCCAGTGGGCGCCGGCCGGCGGCATGTGGGTCGAGTCGGACGCGAACCTGCCCGGCAGTGAGGCGCTGGCCCGGCAGCTCATCCACGGCAAGCGGTTCTTCCTGGACAACTTCGACTACGAGTGCGAAGAGGTCTGGCTGCCCGACTCGTTCGGGTACACCGCGGCGTTCCCGCAGCTCGCGCGGCTGGCCGGGGCGCGCTGGTTCCTCACCCAGAAGCTGTCCTGGAACACCACGAACAAGATGCCGCACCACACGTTCTGGTGGGAGGGCATCGACGGCACCCGGGTGTTCACGCACTTCCCGCCGATCGACACGTACAACTCGATGCTGGCCGGCAGCGAGCTGGCGCACGCGGTACGCAACTACTCGGAGAAGGGGTACGCGACCCGGTCGCTGGCCCCGTTCGGGTACGGCGACGGTGGCGGTGGTCCGACCCGCGAGATGCTGGAGCGGGCCCGCCGGCTCGCGGATCTGGAAGGTTCGCCGCGGGTCACGGTCGAGCCGCCGGCCCGGTTCTTCGCCGCCGCCGAGGAGGAGTACCCGGACGCCCCGGTCTGGTCCGGCGAGATGTACCTGGAGCTGCACCGCGCCACGTACACCACGCAGGCCAAGACGAAGTCCGGCAACCGGCGCAGCGAGCACCTGCTGCGGGAGGCGGAGCTGTGGGCGACCGCGGCCGCGCTGCACACCGGGGCCGACTACCCGTACGACGAGCTCGACCGGCTCTGGAAGATCGTGCTGCTGCACCAGTTTCACGACATCCTGCCGGGCAGTTCGATCGCCTGGGTACACCGGCAGGCGCGCGAGGCGTACGAGCAGGTCCGGCTCGACCTCGAGGCGCTGATCGCGTCGACGGTGGGTGACGACGACGGCGGGGTACGGGTTTTCAACGCCGCGCCGCACGAGCGGGCCGAGGTGATCGCGGTACCGGTGGAGCTGGTCGCCGCGTCGGTCGATGGCGCCGAGGTGGCGCAGAAGCTGCACGACGGTCAGGTGGCGGCCTGGGCGACCGCGCCGGCGCTCGGGGTCGGGGTGGCCGAGCCGGACCTGCCGGGTGGCCCGGCGATCGAGCCGGTGACCGTCAGGTCGACCGGCGACGGGTACCTGCTGGACAACGGGCTGCTGCGGGTGCTGGTGGACGGCGACGGGCTGCTCGCCTCGGTGGTGGACCTCGGCTCCGGCCGGGAGGCGCTGCCGCCCGGTGCCCGGGGCAACCTGCTCCAGCTGCACCCGGACCACCCGAACATGTGGGACGCCTGGGACATCGACGCGCACTACAAGCGCACGGTCGTCGACCTCACCGCCGCCGACGTGGTGGAGGTGGTGGACAACGGGCCGCTGGTCGCGGCGGTACGGGTGGAGCGCTCGTTCGGTTCCTCGACGGTCACCCAGCTCCTGCGGCTGCGCGCCGGGGCCCGCCGGGTCGACGTGGAGACCGAGGTCGACTGGCACGAGTCGGAGAAGGTGCTCAAGGCCGCGTTCCCGCTGGACATCCACGCCGACCGGTCCACCGCCGAGATCCAGTTCGGGCACCTGCACCGCTCCACCCACACGAACACCAGTTGGGATTCCGCCCGGTTCGAGATCTACGCGCACCGGTGGATGTACGTGGGGGAGCCCGGGTACGGCGCGGCGGTGCTGAACGACGCGACGTACGGCCACGATGTCAGCCGTACCAGCCGTCCGACCGGTGGTACGACCACCACGATCCGGCTCACGTTGCTGCGAGCGCCCCGGTACCCGGATCCGGAGACCGACCAGGGCCGGCACCTGTTCCGGTACGCGCTGCTGCCCGGCGCCACGATCGGTGACGCGGTGGCCGAGGGGTACGCGCTGAACCTGCCGCTGCGGGCGGTACCCGGAGACTCCGCCGAACTGCCGCCGGTGGTGACCGTCGACAACCCGGCGGTCGTGGTCGAGGCGGTGAAGCTGGCCGACGACCGCTCCGGGGATCTGGTGGTACGGCTGTACGAGTCGCGTGGCGGACGAGCGGTCGCGCGGGTCCGGGCCGGCGTACCGGTCACCGGCGCGGCCGCGGTCGACCTGCTCGAACGGCCGCTGTCACCGGAACAGCCGCTGGAGGTGGAAGGCGGCGGGGTCGAGCTGTCGCTGCGCCCGTTCCAGATCATGACCCTGCGGTTCGCCCGGTCCTGAGTTCCATCCGCGCGGGATCAGCCGGTCATCGCGTCCGTTAGCCGGAGCGGAGCTGGTCCACCAGAGCCGGCGGGGCGCCGTGCCACCACGGGTCGCCGGCCGCGGCGTGCGCGATGAGCCGCAGGTGCTCGCCCTGCCGGGCCAGCTCGCGGCGCACGTCGTCCTGCCGGTCCGGCGGGAACTCGCCGTCCCAGCGCCGGTCCAGCGCCTCGAACACCCGGGCGGCCGCCAGCGCCGCGAAGTCGACCAGGCCGTGTACCACGCAGTTCGCCGCGAAGTACGTCGCGGCCACCTCGTCCTGGTCGGCGTCGTCCGGCCCGTCCTGCCCCTCGTGGTGGCACTGCGGGCTCAGGTAGTACCGCCCGAGCGCGTGGGTCACCTCGTAGAACCGGTCGTCGTCGCCGGCCGCGTACCGCCAGACCGCGTCCAGCACCGGTCGCCAGCCTCGGCTGTACTCCCGCTGCTCGGCCGCGGGCTGCTCGTCGTACCACCGGAACAGCTGCTCGGCACAGGACGCGGCGAACAGCATCGTGCCGCGGTGCCGGGCGTGCGACGGGAGCCCGGCCAGGGCCTGCCGCAGCGTGTCGTCATGCGCGGTGAGCAGGCGCAACTCCGCGCGGTCAGGATCGGGATCGGGTACCACCGGGCGACCCTACCGGGCTGGCAGCGCCGACAACGGGTTGACGATGCGGCAACGCGAAGGGTTGCGGAGCCGATACGATCCGTGATCATGGCTCATCACGGGACTCGTACACCGGAGCACACCGTCGGCACCATGCTGACCCGAGGCGGATCGGATCTGCTCGGGGTAGTACGGCGGGCTCGCCCGGCCAGCGCGGTGCGATGGGTGACCCGGCTCGGCGCCCGGGCGCCGGAGGCGATCCGGTACCGGTCGCTGCGCGTCGCCGACAGCGCCTGGCAACGCCACGGGGCACGGTTCCGCACCCCGAGCGGTCGCTCCCTCCAGCTACCGGGCGATCTGACCGCCGGTGCGCGGGAGATGTACTGCCGCAACGTGTACCTCCGCACCGGGCTGGCCGTACCCCCGGGCGGCTGGGTGCTGGACCTCGGTGCGAACGCCGGCCTGTTCACCGTGCTGGCGGCGGTGGAGGGAGCCCGGGTCGTCGCGGTCGAGGCGCAGCGCGGCTTCGCGACGGAGATCGCCCGGCTGCTGGCGGTCAACGGCGTGGATGACGGGCGGGTCCGGATCGAGATCGCCCTCGCCGGGGGAGCCGCCAGCTACGACCCCGCCGGCTCCGGCGCGGGCGGGGTCGACCGCGGGGCCGACACCGACGGCGGTGCTGACGCGGACGCGCCGCTGATCGGGGTACTCGCCGACGACGAGCGCTGGCGGCACGCCTCGCACGCCGATCGGGACCGGCCGCCGACCAGGTCGGTACCCGAGCTGCTGCGGCGGCACGGAATCGACCGGGTCGGGTTGCTCAAGCTGGACATCGAGGGGAGCGAGTTCTCGGTGCTGCGGCCCGGGTCCGGCCTGTCCTGGCTGGCGCGGGTGGATCAGCTCGCGATGGAGGTACATCCCCGGTTCGGGGACGTACCGACGCTGAGCGACACCCTCGCCGGCAGCGGCTTCACGGTGCGGGTCACCGACGACGACGGCCGGCCGGTCCTCCCCGGCTCAGCCGGCGTGGCCTACCTGTACTGCCACCGGTAGCGGCCGTGTCCACGGCCGCCACCGGAAGCGGCGGCTACTCGTTGGCGGCCGCGGTGTCACGGGCCCGGGCAGCGAGCGCCCGCATCGTACGGTCCCGCCCCTCGGCCACCAGCCGCCGCAGCGGGCCGGGGCGGCCGGGCTCGGCCAGCCACGCCTCGGTGGCCGTGACCGTGTCCTGGTCGACCTGGAGCAGCGGGTACGCGAACGTGACGAACACCTGCGCGACCTCGCCGTCGAACCGGTTCCAGACGTCGCTGACCGTGTCGAAGTAGCGCCGCCGGTACGGCTCGAGCAGCTCCACCTGGGTCGGTGGCTGGAAGCCGAGCACCATCGCCCGGTGCAGCCAGTTGGGCAGCGAGGTGTCCTCGGTGATTCGCCGCCACACCTCCGCCTTCGCGGCCGGGTCCGGCAGCATCGCCCGCGTCATCGACGCCAGCCGCTCACCGCTCGCGGTCTGGTCGCTGCGCAGCTCCGTGGCGATCTCGTCCTCGCCGGCGGCACCGTTGGAGACCAGGCACTGCAGCAGGGTCCAGCGCAGCTCGGTGTCCACGGTCAGCCCGTCCGGCACTCCCTCGCCGTCCAGCCAGCCGCGCAGTACGGCCAGATCCTTTGGGTCGCGGGCGGCCGAGGCGTACTGGCGCGCCCAGGCGAGCTGGAAGTCGCTGCCGGGCGCGGCGGCCAGCATCGCGGCGCGGGCACCATCGCTCAACTGCTGCCAGCCCTGCGGCGCCCAGCCCCGGTCGGCGTACTCCGACAGCGCCATCTCGACCTGCCGCAGCATCACGGTGACCAGGTTGATGTCCGATTCGGCCGGCAGTCCGGACAGCACCAGGCGGAGGAACTCGCGGGTCGGCAGTTCGGCGTCGCGGAGCATGTCGATCGCGGCGGTCCAGCACAGGGCACGCGGTACCGCGGACTCGAACGCGGCGATGTGCTCCACCACGGTCTGCCGGGACCGGTCGTCCAGCCGCAGCTTCGCGTACGTCAGGTCGTCGTCATTGAGGAGCAGGACGTCCGGCTGGCGTACCCCGGTGAGCTCCGGAATGTCGGTGCGGGAGCCGGACACATCGATCTCCAGCCGCTCCCGCCGGACCAGTCGCGGCGTCGTACCGGACGAGTCCAGGTCGTACAGGCCGACCCCGATCCGGTGGGTACGCAGCGTCGGATAGTCGGCCGGTGCCTCCTGCAGTACCGACACCGAGGTGTACGTGCCGTCCGGCCCCACCTCGACAGCCGGCCGCAGCGTGTTCACCTGTGCGGTCTCGAGCCAGTCGGCGGCGAACTTCCGCAGCTCCCGGCCGGACGCGTTCTCCAGTGCGGACAACAGGTCGTCGAAGGTCGCGTTGCCGAAGGCGTGGCTGCGGAAGTACTCCCGCAGGCCGGTCACGAACGAGTCGCGCCCGACGTACGCCACCAGCTGCTTGATGATGCTCGCGCCCTTGGCGTACGTGATGCCGTCGAAGTTGACCTCGACCGCGGCCACGTCCGGGATCTCGCAGTACACCGGATGGGTCGAGGAAAGCTGGTCCTGCCGGTATCCCCAGGCCTTGCGCAGGGACAGGAAGGTGGCCCAGGCGTCGGAGAACCGGGTCGCCTCCGCGTTGCACCAGTGGCTCGCCCACTCGGCGAACGACTCGTTGAGCCACAGGTCGTCCCACCAGCGCATGGTGACCAGGTCGCCGAACCACATGTGCGCGAGCTCGTGCAGGATCGTGTTGGCCCGCTGCTCGTAGTCGTAGTCGGTGACCTGCGACCGGAACAGGTAGTACTCCTCGGCCATGGTCACGCAGCCGAAGTTCTCCATCGCGCCGGCGTTGTACTCCGGCACGAAGATCTGGTCGTACTTGGGCAGCGGGTACCGGGCGTCGAACTCGTTCTGGAAGAAGTCGAAGCCCTGCTTGGTGATGGTGAACACGTCGTCCGCGTCGAGGTACCTGGCGAGCGAGCGGCGGCAGTACACGCCGAGGTCGACGCCGTCGTGGGAGTCGGTCACCTCGTGGTACGGGCCGGCACAGATCGCGCCGATGTACGTGCTCATCGGGGGCGTCTCGGCGAACGTGACGGTCTTGGCGGAGGTACCGCCGGTGACCTCGGGTTCGGCCGGCCGCTCGGCCGCGATCGGCATGTTCGAGATGGCCCGCCAGTGCGCCGGCACGGTGATCTCGAACGTGTGCTTCGCCTTGAGATCCGGCTGGTCGAAACAGGCGAACACGCGCTGCGCGTCGGTGGTCTCGAACTGGCTGTAGAGGTACACCTCCTTGTCGACCGGGTCGACCGCGCGGTGCAGGCCCTGGCCGGAGGTGGAGTACGGACAGTCCGCCTCGACGACCAGCTCGTTCTCGGCGGCCAGGCCGGGCAGCGGGAGCCCGGTCTCGGTCGAGTAGCCGGCGGTGTCGACCGGAGCGCCGTTGAGGGTCACGGTGCGCAGCCGGTCCGCGGCGATCTCGATGAAGGTGGACGCGCCGGGTTCCGCGCAGCGGAACCGGACCAGGCTCCGCGATCGGAAGGTGCCCTCGCCGGGGTAACCGGCGCCGTCGGTCACGTCGAGACTCACGTGGTACGACGTGACGTCGAGGAGACGGGCTCGCTCGATCGCTTCGGTCCGGGTCAAATTGCGGATGCCGGCCAACGGTCCTCCCGGGTGGGTACAACGCTGTACTCGCAGCCGAGTCTCCCACGCCACGGACCGTGGTCGCCCCCACGGGCGGCTTCGCTAAGGGTCGGGGTGGGGTACGTCACGCGAGGTCCGGCGCGTGCGCGCGGGTGGGGCGCACGGGGCGAGGGTGGGGTAGGTCACCCGGAGGTTCACGGCGCCGGGTCCCCGGGTTGGATGAAGATTGAACTATCTTTCCGCCGCAGAGGAGGCGCGGGTGTCCGAAGCACAACTCACCGAGGCCGACATGTGGTTCGACCCGCTCTGTCCGTGGGCCTGGATCACCTCGCGTTGGCTCCTCGAGGTGGAACAGGTGCGCCCGGTCAGGGTGCGGTTCCGGGTGATGAGCCTGTCGGTGCTGAACGCCGGCCGGGACATGCCGGACGACTACGAAGAGCTGATGCGGCGGGGGTGGGGTCCGGTACGCACCTGTATCGCCGCCGAGCAGAAGTTCGGCAACGAGGTGCTGCGGCGGCTCTACACCGAGCTCGGCGTCCGGATCCACCACGAGAAGGCCGGGCTGGGCCGGGACACCGTCGAGGCTGCGCTGGCGGCCGCCGGGCTGCCGGTCGACCTGGCCGAGGCGATGGACTCGACCGAGTACGACGAGGCGCTGCGGGTCAGCCACCACGCCGGTATGGATCCGGTCGGGTACGAGGTGGGCACCCCGGTGATCCAGGTGCCCGGGCCGGACGGGAGGACCCTGGCGTTCTTCGGCCCGGTGGTGACCCCGATCCCGCGCGGCGAGGCGGCCGGCCGGCTCTGGGACGGCGTACTGCTGGTGGCCGGCACCGACGGGTTCTTCGAGCTCAAGCGCACCCGCGACCGCCCACCGGTCTTCGACTGATCCGGATCTTCGACTGATCCGTACCTTCGACTGATCCGTACCTTCGACTGATCCATGTCGAGCGGTCCGGGCCGGCGGCGTCGCGCGGCCGGCCCGGACCAGCCGTCACGGCAGGTAGTACATCGGGTTGGGCAGCTTGAACGCGCGGTCGGCGTGCCCGCCCTCGAGGTCGGAGTACTGGTCGCCCGCGTTGGCGAGGATGTCGTAGCCGAGCGACTCGATGTGCCCGCGGGTGAGCGACTTGTACTCGATCGTCGTGCAGGTCGGCGCACAGGTCAGGTATTCCGGGTACGGCGCGCTGGTCGGCTTGGTGAACAGCGCCACCGGGTCCGGGTAGCCGACGTCGTGCAGGTTGCCGAGGGTGGCGTCCTGCTGGGCGTTCGGACGGCCGGTCAGGAAGAACACCGCGATGCCGTGCTGGTCGGCCCACTTCACCACGTTCACCATGCCGAATACGGCCGGGAAGCACTTGCTCAGCACGCACTCACCGTTGGTGACCGGGTCGTACCCGAAGTCGTGCGTCGCGTTGTACGTGTAGGTCAGCAGCGAGGTGTCGTCCACGTCCAGCACGATCGCCGGCTTCGCGTCGGCGCGGTGCACGTCGTACCGCAGCCAGCGCACCATCTTCGCCTCGACGCCCTCGGCCTCGTGCGCGTAGTGCGAGTCGGGCGACGCCTTGTGGTCGCCGTTGTCGCCGTAGTACGCCTTGATCTCGTTCTTCACCAGGCCCAGGTTCTCGATCTGGGACTCGTGCGAGGGCGGGTGGCTGTTGCTCGGTCCGGCGGTCGCCAGGCCGGCACCACCGCCGACCGTGCCCAGCGCGACCGCGAGTACGCCGGCCGCGGCGAGCAGCCGGTTACGGATGGTTCGGTTAGCCATAACTGTCCTTTCGTCCCCTGCTACCGCCTCCCCCGGAGATTCGGCTGCACCCGGGGCAGATCCGGTCAAGCACGCTGACCGGCCGGCGCCGAGTTGTCAACCGTTCGGACCGTCGCGGCCGTCCCGGCCTGCGCTGACGGCTTGACGACAGGTACGTTGCCGCAGGTGAACGGGGGTTCCACGCTGGTCTGCGGTCGCTTGCCCATGGTGGCCGAGAGGTAGAACGCGGAGGATCCCATGGCTGCCCGTGACACCGCTGGCTCATCCGCCGGCGCCCACCGCCCGCGCCGGGTGCCGTCGTCGATGTACTGGTCCGTGCGGGACTGCGGCTGGGTCACCGCCGACCGGCCGGCGGCCGCGTCGGGCGCTCCGGTCACGGCCAGCGTGCCGGTCCAGGGCGGCGCCGCCGCTCCGGCGGCCGATCGCCCCGAGCCGAGTCCGGCCAGCTGAAACCCGTCATCGGGTACGCCCGCGGGCGGCGCCAGGGCGCTGCCGGCCGCGCGGCCGGCGCTGTCCCTTCCCGGTAGCGTTTGAGCCGTTGTGCGCAGTGGCGCGGGCACAGCTACCGCGGAGGAGAGAACCGATGTCCGAGGGCGCGAGCGTCGTCCACCCGATCAACCGAGCGTGGCTGTCCACCGGCGGCACCGGCGCGCAGAACTACGACGAGTTCGCCGACGAGGCCGAGATCACCGCGATCGTGGCCGCCAACCCGGCCAGTGCCCTCGGTGTCGAAATGCCGCACCGTACGCCCGAGGCGGTCGCGGCGGGCCTGTCCTTCTCCGACGCGCTGCCGGCCGCGGCGGCCCGGCTCGCCGGGTTGAAGACGGCCGGACGGTTCCGGCCGGCGGACGACGTGGTCGCGGTGTACCGGACCAGCGCCGGCGACACGGTGGGGTACGGCCTGTTCTGCATGGTCGACACCGACCAGATCTCCACCTCGGCGGACGAACCCGGGCTGGTGATCCGCAACGAGGACGTGTTTATCGAGAAGGTACGCGAGCGCACCGCCCTGGCCGACACGCTCGGACACCTGGTCAGCCCGGTACTGCTGCTGCAAACCGGCCGTGGTGACGAGCTGTCCGACGCGCTCGCGGCGCTCGCCGACCGGCTCGGCGAGCCGGCCACGACCGACGTCGACCCGCAGGGGCGGGAGCACGCGATCTGGCCCGTACCGGCCGGGCCGGACCAGCGGCGACTTCTCGACCTGGCCGGCGGCGGCGAGCTGATCGTGGCCGACGGCAACCACCGCACGCTGGCCGCGCAACTGGGCCGGCTGCCCCGCTTCCTCGCGGTCGTCTGCGCGCCGGGCTCGGTGCACATCCAGCCGTACAACCGGCTGGTCAGCGAGTTGCCGGTTCCAGCCGACGAGCTGGTCGAGCGGCTGCGGTCGGCCGGCGCCGAGGTACGGCCCGCCGCGCCCGAGCTGCCGTCCGAGGCGGGCACCATCCGGCTGTACACCCGGGAAGGCGGTTGGGAAGTGCGGCTGCCGCACCCGGCCGGCTCCGCGCGGGTCGACGACGGCCGGCTGGACAGCGGGGTGGTGGACCGGCTGGACCACTCGCTGGTCGAGCGGCTGGTACTCGGCGACACCCTCGGGCTCGACGCCGGCGACAAGCGCATCACCTACGTCGGCGGCGACTATCCGGCGCGCTGGTTGACCGGCGAGGTCGACGCCGGCCGGGCCGACCTCGCGATCCTCATCGCCGCGGTGACCGTGGACGACTTCGTCGCGGTGAACCTGGCCCGGCTGAAGATGCCGCGCAAGAGCACCTGGTTCACCCCGAAGGCGCGGGCCGGGCTGGTACTGGCCGACCTGTCCGCCGGCGCGGACGGTGCCGCGTCGGAGTCCGGAGCCGCCGGGTCCGGGGCGCGGTCGTGACGCTGCATCCGCAGGCGGTGGCGGCGCTGGCCCGGCCGAAGGTACCGCTGTCCACGGAGACCCTGGCCGAGGCTCGGGCGGTGATGATCGACGCGGTACCGGACGAGGTCGGGCCGGGAATGATGGTGCCGGTGGTACGGAACATCGACGCGGATGGCGTACCGGCCCGGCTGTACGACCCGCGCAACGGTCACGGTGCCCCGGTCGCGGTGTACCTGCACGGCGGCGGCTGGACGCTCGGCAACCTGGACACCGCGGACGCGGTGTGCCGGCGGCTCGCCAACCGGTCCGGTTGTGCGGTGTTCTCGATCGACTACCGGTGCGCGCCGGAGCATCCGTTCCCGGCCGCCATCGACGATGTCGAGCGCGCGGTGGCCTGGATCCGTGCCAACGCGGCCGACTGCGGTGTCGACCCGAGCGCGCTCGCGGTGATCGGCGACAGCGCCGGCGGGCACCTCGCCGCGGTCACCTCCCGGCGGGGCCGGGACGCCGGTACGCCGTTCCGCTACCAGGTACTCGTGTACCCGGTGATCGACCCGGCGATGGACACACCCTCCTACGCCGAGCACGGCCACCTGAAGCTGCTCAGTACCGAGGAGATGCGGTTCTACTGGTCGTCCTTCGTACCGGAGGGCATCGATCGCGAGCAGCCGGACGTCAACCCGGCGCGCGGGGACCTCGCCGGCCTGCCGCCGACCCTGGTCATCACCGCCGAGTGCGACGTGCTGCGGGACGAGGGCGAGGCGTACGCGACCGCGCTCGCCGCGGCCGGGGTGTCGGTGGTGACCTCCCGGTACCAGGGCATGGTGCACGGTTTCTTCCGCAAGCTGGCGCTGTTCGACGCCGGTACCGTCGCGGTCGACCAGGCCGCCGCGGCTCTGTACGACGGGCTGTCCGGGGCACAGGGCTCCGCGTCCCGGTGACCGCCGCGCGTGCGAGACTCGCGCCATGCGCGTCTATGTCGGGTCCGACCACGCGGGCTTCGAACTCAAGTCGTACCTGGTCAAGCACCTGACCGAGCACGGCCACGAGGTGATCGACCTCGGCCCGGCCGAGTACCGGTCGGACGACGACTATCCGCCGTACTGCCTGGCCGCGGCATCGGCCGTGGTGGACGCGCCGGGCAGCCTCGGCGTGGTGATCGGTGGCTCCGGCAACGGGGAGCAGATCGCGGCGAACAAGGTGCCGGGGGTACGCGCCGCGCTCGCCTGGAGTGGCACGACCGCGGAGTTGGCGCGGGCGCACAACGACGCGAACGTGGTCGCGCTCGGAGCCCGGATGCACAGCCCGGAGGAGGCAGCCGCGCTGGTGGACGCCTTCCTCGGTACCGAGTTCTCCGGCGACCCGCGGCATGTCCGCCGGATCGGGCAGCTCGCCGAGTACGAGCGGACCCACCAGCTTCCCGCGCATCCGCGGTAGCCGGCTTTCTTGGCGCCAGCGCCAGCGCCAGCGCCAGCGCCAGTGCCGGCGGCGGGGCGGGGAGTCAGCGGCCACGCGGCGGGGCGGGGCGTCAGCGGCCGCGCTGTGGGGCGCGGCGGGGCGTCAGCGGCCGCGCGGGGGCGAGAACGGCTTGGTGTCCCGGGGTACCCAGTGCCGGCGTACCACGACCAGTCGTTCCTCCGCCTCGGCCAGGTCGCGGTCGGTCGGTCGGGCCGCGTCCCGCGCCCGCAGCGCGGCACTCACGTTGACCTGCGAGGAACCCGCGCCGACCAGGCCGCGCAACCCGCGCTCGGCGTCCCGCTCGTCCCCGACGCTCCGGCCCGCTCGGGTCGGCGCGGCCGGCACGGCGTCGGTGCCGTCCGAAGCGTCGAGGTCGGCCGTCTCGGCGGTGGCCGCGACCGGTGCCGGCGGCCGTACCGGTGGCGCGGTCGGTCGGGCGGTCACCGCGGCACGCGGGGCCTCCGGCTCCACCGGTGGCGTCGGCGCGGGAGCCGGGTCGGCATCCGACCCGGTACCGCTGTCGGTCGTCGCCTCGACGGCGCCGGTCGCGTCGGACCGCGCCGGATCGTCGACCTCGGCGCCGACCCGGCGGCGACGGCGCCTGCGATGCAACCCGACCATGGCACGACGGTACCGCCTGCTCCGGCGCCGAACCCACGGCTCCCACTGGGCGAAACCGTGGCGCGATCGGGCGAAAGAGCCCTCGTCGGCGGGATAACCCCTGATCAGTGCCGCGATGGTACGGTAACCGCCGGATGGCCGAGTTTCGGATCCTGGGACCCCTCGAGGTGGTCGTCGAAGGCCGGCGGGTCCTGGTCGGGAGCCGCCGGCAACGTGCCGCCCTGGTGACCCTGCTGGTCAACGCCAACCGCGTGACCCCCATCGATCAGCTGCTGGCCGCGCTGTGGTCCGGTGAGCCGCCGGAGACCGCGGTGGGCCAGATCCACACGCTGGTCTGGCGGCTGCGCGGGACCCTCGGCGACGCGATCAGCACCCAGCCCGGTGGCTACCGCCTCGACGTACAGCCGGGGGAGCTGGATGCCGACCTGTTCGCCGAGTTGGTCGGACAGGCCGGGCGACTGGTCCGGGACGGGCAGCTGACCGAGGCCGCCGAGCGGTACACCACGGCGCTGGCGCTCTGGCGCGGTACCGCCTTCGCCGACCTGGACCTGCCCGGCGACGCGCAGGCCAGCGGGCTGGCGGCGGCAACGGCGGAGCTGGTCGAACAGCGGCTCGCGGCCGAGCGCGACCGGGTCGACGCGGAGTTGGCGCTGGGCCGGCACGCGGAACTGCTGCCCGGGCTGCACCGGCAGGTCGAAGCCGAGCCGCTGCGGGAGGAGTCGCGCGAGCGGCTGATGCTGGCGTTGTACCGGTCCGGCCGCCGCGCCGAAGCACTCGAGGTGTACCGCCAGGGCCGGGACGTGATCGTCGCGGAGCTGGGGCTCGAACCGGGCGGGGCGCTGCAGCGGCTGCACGCGCGGATGCTGGCCGGCGATCCGGAGCTGGACGTACCGGGGCCGGCCCGGACGGCTCCCGCGCCGGTGTCCGGTCCGCCGCCGGCGGCCCAGCTGCCGGTAGACGTGGCCGATTTCGCCGGTCGTACCGACGTGGTCGGCGCCCTCGTCGCCGCGCTCACCCCGGCGCCCGGCGCGACGGCACCCGGCGGGACGGCCACGGCTGCGTTGAGCGCGACGGCGACGTCGGGCACCCCGCCGCTGGTTGCCGTGTCCGGCGCGGCCGGCAGCGGGAAGACCGCGCTGGCCGTGCACCTCGCGCACCGGGTCCGCGCGCACTATCCGGACGGGCAGCTGTTCGCCGACCTGCGCGGTGTGGACGCACCGCTCGATCCGGGCGAGGTACTGGCCCGGTTCCTCCGGGCGCTCGGTGAGGACGCCCGCACCATGCCGGTCGACCCGGACGAACGTGCCGCGCTGTTCCGCGCGCGTACCGCCGGCCGCCGGCTGCTGATCGTGCTGGACAACGCCGCCGGTGAGGTACAGGTGCGGCCCCTGCTGCCGGCCGAGCCGGGCTGTGCGGTGATCGTGACCAGCCGACCCCGGCTCGGCACGCTGCCCGGCGCGCACCACTGGGAGCTCGGCGTGTTCCGGCTGGACGAGGCGCTGGAGCTGATGCGCCGGACGGTCGGGAGCGCCCGGGTGGACGCGGCGGCCGCGGACTGCGCCCGGGTGGTGGAGCGATGCGGGCACCTGCCGCTGGCCATCCGGATCGCGTCCGCCCGGCTGGCCGCCCGACCGCACTGGCCGGTCGCCCGGCTCGCCGACCAGCTCGCCGACGAGCGGGCCCGGCTCGACGTACTGCGCACCGGTGACCTCGAGGTCAGGTCCAGCCTGGCGCTGAGCTACCAGGCCCTCGCACCGGCGCAGCAGCGCGCGTTCCGGCTGCTCGGCACGCTGGACGTACCGGACCTGGCGGGCTGGGTGGCGGCACCGCTGCTCGACCTGCCGGTGGCCGCGGCCGAAGAGCTGGTGGAGGGGCTGGTCGAGGCCCGGCTGGTACAGGCGGGCACGGCCGGCGCCGGCCCGGTCCGGTACCGGTTCCACGACCTGGTCCGGGCGTACGCGCGGGAGCTGGCCGAGGGAACCGACGATGACGTACCCGCGTGCCTCGGTCGCGCCTTCGGCGCGTGGCTGGCGCTGGCCGAGGCCGCGTACGACCGGCTCCCCGGCGGGTTCCGGCGGGTCGGCCGCGGTACCGCCGCGCGCTGGTCCTGGCCGGATGCCGCGGTGGACGCGCTGCTGGCGGATCCGGCCGGCTGGTACGAGAGTGAGCGGACCGCGCTGGTGGCGGTGGTACGACAGGCCGCCACGAGTGGTTCCGACGAGCTCGCCTGGGATCTGGCCGGGGTGCTCGCGCGCTTCTTCGAGCTGCGCGAGCATCTCGACGACTGGCGGGTCACGCACGAGCTGGCGCTCAAGAGCTGCGTGGCCGCCGGCAACCGGCGCGGCGAGGCGTACCTGCTGCGCGGACTGGGCGAGCTGTACCTGGACACCGACCGGTTGGACGAGGCGCTCGACTGCTTCGCCCCGGCGCTGGCGATCCTGTCCGAGCTGGGCGAGCGGCCGGGCGAGGGCGCGGTACTGCGCGCGGCCGGTACCGCCTACCGGCTGGCCGGTCGGGATGCCGAGGCGATGGAGTCGCTGACCCGGGCCGAGGCGGTGTACGTCGAGTTGGACGACCGGCTCGGGCAGGCGCAGGCACTGCACAACCTGGGCGTGCTGCACCGCCGGGCCGGCCGGCTGGCCGACGCGGAGGACGCGTACCGGCGGGCGCTGGCGCACTTCGCCGAGCTGGGTGACCCGTTCGGCGAGGCGTACGTCCGGTGCAGCCTCGGCATCGTGCTCGGTGGCCGACCGGGCAGCGAGGACGATGCCGACCGGCAGTTGGCCCGCAGCGTGGCGCTGTGCCGGGAGCTCGGGTACCGGCGGGGCGAAGCACTGGCCATCGGACACCTCGGCGAGCTGCACGTACGGCTCGGCCGGCACGAACAGGCCACGGTCGAGCTGCGGGCGGCGGTCACCGGCTGTCGCGAGGTGAGCGACGGTCCCGGTGAGGCGATCGGGCTACGCCGGCTGGGCGAGCTGTACGCGGCCACCGGCAACCCGACCGCGGCCCGCTCCGCGCTGCACCAGTGCCTGGCGCTGTGTCAGGTGTACGACCTGCCGGACGAGCGGGAGAAGTCGCTGCGCACGCTCGGCCGGCTGCCGCTGGTACCCGCCGAATCGTCCCCGGCCGGCCCGATGCTGCTGCCGGCCGCCGACGGCGACCGGGCCGGGCGGACAGCGGGCGGGCGCACCGGCTGAGCCGCGAGTCGGCAGCGCGCGAGAGCCGGGTGAGACCGGACTGAGAGGACCATTTCCGCCGATTCCCACAAGCTGTGCGCACCTACAGCAATCAGGCGAGAAGGGAACGGCGCATGAGCGGTGCGCATCAGGACGCGAGCAAGCCAGGGGTGTCCCGTCGGCGGTTCCTCGGCGGCATCGGCGCGGGCGCGGCCGCGCTCGCGGCCGGTTCGGTGTTCGGCCTGCCGGAGCGGGCGGCCGCGGCGCCGTACATCAAGTACGGCGCGGTCTGCTCGCCGTTCGGCGACTTCAACCGCAAGATCGACATCCTGCGCCGGATCCGGCCGCAGACCGTACGGGTGTCGATGTACCACGGTGGCGCGGTCGACCCGAAGTTCAGCTTCGGCGACCTGGACCGGCTGCTGAGTACCGGCGTGACCGAGATGATCATCCAGTCGTCCGAGGACCCGGACTCCGGCAAGGCGACGGACGAGCTCAACAAGGTGATGCCGTACATCCAGTCGCACCCGGGCACGCTGTTCGTGTTCGAGCTGGGCAACGAGCCGGACTGGCACACCGACCCCGGTACCGCCCGGTACAAGCGGCTGACCGCGATGCGGGACAACCAGTGGCGGATCGGCGGCAACTTCTACCTGGCCGTGAACATGCCGGCCGGCCGGTACCCGACCGCGCAGGACCCGTTCCAGTGGTCGTCCGGGCAGTACTTCGACACGTTCGTCCGGGACGCCGGTGACGGTCTCGGCGGCCTGCTCGGTGGCCCGTACGCCCCGCCGATCATCACCGTGCACAGCTACAGCTGGGACTACCTCGAGCGGCACCCGGAGCGCGGTGAGGACAACCCGTACAAGATGATCGACTACGTCCGCGGCTGGAACTCCTCGGTCAACATGAAGATCACCGAGGCGGGCATCAACTCGGCCGCGTCCGACCGTGGCTACCGGTACGCGAACTTCGGGCCGTCGGTGGCGAACGAGACCGGCGGGCAGATCGACAGCGTCTGCTTCTACGGCCTGCCGGACGTGGAGGACGGGTACTCGATCTACGAGGGCGAGGCCGACCAGCTCGGCACCCACTCGTAGACGCGGGCACGCTGGTGGCCGGCCCCCTCGCGGCCACCAGCGCTGGCGCGGGCGCGCCGGAGGTGAGGCATCGGGACCCCTCCGGCGCGTCCGACCGCGTCCAGGCGTGACGGCGGGGCGTCCCGGACGAGCGCGCTCCGACGACGGCGCACACGGCCCGACGTGGCATGCTCGGCGCGTGCCCGAGGGACACACCATCCACCGGCTGGCCGCGGAACATCGGCGGCTGCTGCGCGGCGAGGTACGCGCGGAAAGCCCGCAGGGCCGGTTCGCCGTCGGCGCGCAGCGCCTCGACGGGGCGACGTTCACCGGTGCCGAGGCGCACGGCAAGCACCTGTTCCACCGGTACCGGCTGGCCGGCGGGGAGCGGAGCTGGCTGCACGTACACCTGGGCCTGTACGGCTGGTTCAGCAACGGCCCGCTTCCCGCGCCCGCACCGGTCGGGCAGATCCGGCTGCGGCTGCGGAGCGAACGCGCCTGGTTGGACCTGCGCGGCCCGATCGCGTGTGAGCTGTACACCCAGGCCGACAAGAAGGCCCTGCACGCCCGGCTCGGCGCGGATCCACTGCGCGCGGACGCGGATCCCGAGGCCGCGGGGGAGCGGCTGCGCCGCAGCAGGACGCCGGTCGGCCTGCTGCTGACGAACCAGGAGATCCTCTCCGGCGTCGGCAACGTGTACCGCGCCGAAGTGCTGTTCCGGCACGGCATCGACCCGTACCGGCCGGGCCGCGGCATCACCGGGCAGGAGTGGCGGTCGATCTGGGACGACCTCGTCGCGCTGATGGCCGACGGGGTCAAGCGCGGCCGGATCGACACGGTGCACGTCGAGCACACGCCGGAGGCGATGGGTCGCCCGCCGCGGGTGGACCGGCACGGCGGCGAGGTGTACGTGTACCGCCGGGCCGACCAGCCGTGCCTGGTCTGCGGTACTCCCGTGCGCACCGCCGAACTGGCCGCCCGCAACCTGTTCTGGTGCCCGACCTGCCAACCGGTCTGACCTTCCCTGACCGCTGGTTACGCCCCTGACCGCTGGTTACGCCCCTTCCCGAGCGCTACGAGGAGAATCCTGTGACGAGTACCGCCCCGACTCCGACCACGACGGCACCGTCCCGCACCCGGCAGCGGCTGCTCGCCGTGCTCGCCGCACCGGTCGCGGCCCTGATCGTGTGGCTGCTGGCCGTACCGGTGCTCGGCGCGGACCTGGTGGTGAAGTCCGGCGACACGCTTCAGGAAGTGGTCGCGCCGATGGTCGTGCTGGTGGCCCTGGTGGCGGCGCTGGCCGGTTGGGGCCTGCTCGCGGTACTCGAGCGGATCACCGCGCGGGCCCGGCTCGTCTGGACCGTGGTCACGCTGGTCTTCCTCGCGTTGTCGCTGCTCGGCCCGCTCGGCTCGGCGGCCAACAGCTTCGCGAGGACCACGCTCGTCTGCATGCACCTGGTGGTCGGCGCCGTGGTCATCCTGCTGCTGCGCAGGTCGTCAACCGCCCGGTCGTGACGGCGCCGCGCGCCCGGCGGCGGACGCCGGGCGCGCGGGCTCCCCGCAGACCCACAACCCTCGATGGGGTACGCCGGGCGCGGGCAGCCGAGGAGTCAGAACACCTCGATGGACGACGGCGCGCGGTACCAGCCGAACGCGGTACTGGCCGGCGCGAGCGTGCCCGGCCGCAGCTCGGTGACCCGACCGGCACCCGCCAGCGCGGTGAGCGTGGTGCCGCCGAGGTACACCGCGCCCAGCTCGGTGATACCGAGCTCCAGGTCCGGCTCGTCGTCGGTCGGTACGCACGTCGCGTCGGTGCTGTTCCCGGTCAACCGCCAGCGGCCGGTGTTCTCCGGTACCAGCTCGTCGGTGACCGCGAGTACGACGTCGACCGGAGCGGCGTACCGGCGGGCGGCCAGCGCGGCCGGCACGTCCACCACCCGTACCCACAGCGACTCTGACGTCTGGGTGGTGAGCCGCCGCGGCTCGTTGACCAGGTGCGGCAGCGGGTCGTCCGCGGCGGCGAAGCCGAAGGTCAGCCGCCGGGTCAGGTCCACGTTCAGCAGGAACCGCCAGAGCGCGGCATGCGCGGCCGGGTTGGTGGCCTGGACTTCCTTGACCCGCACCTCGCCGTTGGGGCCGCTCTCGTCCCAGTCCGGCTTCATCCGCCACAGCGCGTACCCGTCGACGCCGTCCGGCCCCTCGTGCAGCAGTGCCCGCAGCGGCGAGGCGCCGTCCCGGTCGTGTTCCGGGTCTTCCAGCCGCTGCTCCCACCACGCGCCCGGCCGGCCGGACAGACCCGGGCGGGACGCTCGCACCGTCTCGTACACGGCAGCCAGGTCCTCGCGGACCTCGGCCGGTTTGCCCGAGCGGAGCCGGCCCTTGCCGGGGTCGGCGGCGACCTGCAACTCACGGGTGCGGGCGGTGAAGCCGAACCGCTGGACGGCGAGCCCGTAGCCGTACCGGCCGTAGAGCGTGCCCTCGCTGGCCCACAGCGCGGCGACCGGTTCCCGGCCGGCGGACCGGATGTCCTCGAGTTGCCGCCGCATCATCCGGCGGAGCAGGCCGCGCCGGCGGTACGTCGGCTCGACCGACACCAGCGTCACGTGCGCGACCGGCAGTACCGCGCCGGGCACGGTCAACTCCCGGGTGTAGATGCCCGCGGTCGCGACAATCCGGTCCTGGTCGAAGACCGCGAGCGTGCGCTCCGGTTCGAGGATCCGGCGTTCGCTGTCGATCGCTTCCTGCCGCGGCGGGTCGCCGAACGCCTCCAGCAACGCGTGCAGGTAGGCCTCGACCTCGTCCTCACGTACCGGCCGCATGCTCAGCTCATCGTCCACCCGGCCTGTCTATCCGACCGGAGGTCCGGTGGCGACCGGATTAGCCCCCGGCGACCTCGGTACCCTCGGAAGGGACAGACGGGGAGGGGGGCGATGGTCGACGCCGAGGCGTTGCTGGACCTCGTCTGCGGACCGCCCAGCCCGCTGCCCGAGACGCACCAGCGCTACCGGCTTGTCGGACATCTCGGCTCCGGCGGTCAGGCCGAGGTGTACCGCGCGGTGCGGCTGTGCGCGGGGGTCAGTTCGGCGCCGGTGACCGTGAAGGTGTTCCGGCCCGGCAACGACCGGCCCGAGGTGGACCAGCTCCGCTCCTGGGACAAGGGCGACGCGGTGCTGATGGACCTCAACAGCCGGGGGGTACCAGGCATCTGCCGCCGGTCGGACGGGTTCTACGGTCCGCTGCCGCACGCGCCCGGCGCCCCGGCCCCCGACACTCAGGTGCCGTACCAGGTGCTCGACTACCTGCACGGGGTGAACCTCCGGGACTACGTGCATAGCGGGGTACACACCGGCGTGGCCCCGGGGCATCCCCGGCTGGACGCGGCCGCGGCTCTGGACGCGCTCGCCCGTACTCTCGTCGCCCTGCACGAGCCGCCCGAGCCGGGCGCCTCCCCGGCCCTGCACATGGACATCAAGCCGTCGAACGTGATGGTGCTGCCGTCCGGCGAGATCCGGCTGATCGACTTCACCGGCGCCCGGTACCACCGGCGCGACCACATCACCTCGGTCGCGTACACCCGGGAAGCCGGGGGACCGGAGGCGTTCTCCGGGCAGGTGGACGCCGCGTACGACGTACACGGGTTCGGCGCGGTCGCGTACTACCTGGTCACCGGGGCTTTTCCGCGTACCGACTCGCCGGACCCGCCGGCCGGCAACCGCGGTGCGGGCAATGCTGGCGCGGCCAGCGGCGGCGCACCCGGGGCGGCCGGGGTCGCGCCGCCCTGGGCGGTACTGCGCCGGCACCCGCTGCTCGAGTCGAAGCAGGCGCTGCGCGAACACCTGCTCGCCCCACTGGCCGACCGGCCGGGCGACCGTCCGCGCTCGGCCGAACTGGTGGCCTGGAGTGCGCAGCTCGTCGAGTTGGCGGCCGGTGCCGGTGGCCCGGATACCGGCGTGCACTGGGGGGAGTCGCGGCGCACGGTACGGGCGGTGGGACGGGCCGGCGTGCCGGCCCGGCCGGTCGGGGGGCCGGACACCAACGCCTGGCAGCGGATGGAGCGGCTGGAGCAGGAGCTGGTCGAGCTGCGCGGTGCGGTACAGCGGGTCGGTACCGCCGGCAACGGCCACGGTGCCCCCGCCGCCTCGCCCGGCCCGGCCGCCTCGCCCGCTTCGCCCGGCCCGGTCGGCTCGCCCGAGCGGACCAAGGTGGCCGCCGGCGGGGTCGATCAGGACACGGCCAGGTTCGGCGAGCTGGCGGCCGGAGCGGGTGCGGCCGCGGGAGGTGGCGGCTCTACCCGGCTGGCGGCCGGCGATGGGCAGTGGCCGTCGCCCGGGGCCCGCGGGTCGGCACAGGTACCCAGACCGGTGTGGGTACCCGATGCCAGCATCGCGCCACCGATGCGGCACGCGCCGGAGGTACCGATGCCGCCGGGTGGTCGTTCGGCGGTCTGGCGGCGCGGGTTGGAGCTGTCGGTGGCGGCGGCCCTGTTCGCCTTTGTCGGCTGGGGCATCTGGGCACTCGCGAACCTCCGTACCTCGACGATCCAGCTCGGGCTGATCTTCATGGTGGTACTGGCGGTCGCGGTCGGGCTGTTCGTGCTGTGCCGACTGGTCGGTCGCCTGGTGGTGACCGGGGTCTTCGGACGGCCCCGGCGCACCGCGCGGTACTCCCACGCGATCGTCGCGTTGTTCCTGATCTCGGCCGGGGTCGGCTTCATCCGGGAGACGCCCTGGGTGGCGCAGACGATCGACTGGGTACAGCGCTTCTTCGGCTGACGCGCCGGTTTCGTCGCCTCAGTCGGCGTCGGGGGCCGCGGCCAGCACGGTGAGTCGTTGCCGTACCGGGTAGGGCCGCGACCTGTGCTGGTCCGGCAGTTGTCGCAGGGCCGCGATCACCGGCTGCACGGTGCCGGCCCAGGTGGCGTCGTCCAGATCCCACAGGTACGCCCAGGCCCGTTCTTCGAGTTGGCGGGCGGCCTGTTCCGGGGTGCCCTGGTCCAGTCGTTCGAAGGTGGACCGGTGTCGCACGGTGAGTCCGGCGGCGGTGGCGGCCGCGCTGACCTCGTCGTCGCCGTCGGCCCGCCGGTTGCGCAGCCGCGCCAGTGGTGCGAGCACCGCCGCGACCTCGTTCGACCCGATCTCCGGGGCACCGTGCACCACGACGATCCGGCCGCCGGGCGCGAGTATCCGGGCCGCCTCCCGGACCGCGATCGTCAGGTCCGCGACCAGATGCAGGACAAGGGGCATGACCACGGATCCGACCGATCCGGACCGGACCGGCAGGGTGAGCGCGTCCCCGCCGGCGACCGCCGGGCCGAGCCGGTCGAGCGCGCGACGCAGCATCGGCACGGACAGGTCGACCCCGACCGTGGGATGCCCGAGCCGGCGCAGCGCGGCGGACACCACGCCGGTCCCGACGCCGATTTCGAGCACCGGGCCGGGCCGCAGCCACGGCGCGATCGCCGCCGCGATCACGTCACCGCGCTCGGTGCCGCGGCTCTCGTCATAGCGCTCGGCAACCCGGTCGAATCCAAGTGACGTCATGACACCCGACGCTAGCGGTCGCCGGTGACGCTTCCGAGCGCCGCCTGCGCGGTTCGCGCCGCCAATTATTGCCGGCGGCGCGGCTTTTCCGCGGCGCGAATTCCGCCGCCGTCCGGAGCCCGGCAGGTATCGTGACCGATATCGCTGCGATATCGGGAGGTTTCCCATGCCCGAGGCTCCGGAAAGCCCCGCTGAGCTGCTGGTTCGTGCGGTCAACGGCCTCCCCGACGCCGACCGGGACCGGGTGCTCGCCTGGCTGCTCGGACGGATACCGATGGCCGCGCCGAGTCCCGGCAGCGGCTGGCCGCAGCTCATGGCACCGCCTGCGCTGCCCGAGCTGTCGCGGATCGAGTCGCTGATCGCCCGGTTCGGCCCGTTGCGCGGCGAGCACCAGGCGGTTCCGGTCCGGCTGCCGGCCCGGCAGCACGCGCTGCTGCGCGAGTGGTGCGCCGAGCACAGCTTCACGATGGCGACGGTCATCCGCGGGCTGGTGGACCGGTTCCTGGAGGACCGCGGCCTGCTGCCGCCGCCCGGCGCGGCGGACGAGCCCGCCGGCTGAGCCGGATTGTCGGGGGCGCCCGATAGCGTCGCGTCACATCCGTGCGACGGGAGGCGGGAGCGGCTCCGTGGTGCGACGGGAGACGGGAGCGGCTCCGTGGTGCGACGGGAGGCGGGAGCGGCGATGAGAACGATCGAGGTCGCCGAGCGGCGGGCCCGACTGTCCCGGCGACATCACCTGGCCGCGGACACCCGGGCCGGCGGGCCGGTCGAGGCGGCCCGCGGCGTGGTCGCCCTGCACGGCACCGATCCGGCCTCGGTGTATCTGGCCATCTGGGGCCGGTGCCCGCAGGTGGAGCCGAAGACCATCGAGCAGGCGCTCTACGACGACCGGACGCTGGTCCGGATGCTCGGCATGCGGCGCACCGTGTTCGTGGTACCGACCGAGTTGGCGCCGGTGGTCGAGGAGTCCAGCACCCGCGCGATCGCGGTCACCGAGCGGCGCAAGCTGCTGCGGCTGCTGGACGAGGCCGGCTACGCCGACCCGGCCGGCTGGCTCGCCGCGGTCGAAGCGGAGACCCTGGCGGCACTTGCCGTGCGCGGCGAGGCGGCCGGCGCGGAACTGTCCAAGGACGTACCGGGCCTGCGCGAACAGGTCACGATGGCCCGCGGCAAGAAGTACGAGGCGACCGTCAACCTGACCAGCCGGGTGCTGTTCGTGCTCGCCGCCGAGGGGCGCATCGTGCGCGGACGCCCGCGCGGTTCCTGGATCTCCAACCAGTTCCGCTGGTCGCATCCGGAGGTGTGGCTGCGCGACCCGCCCGCCGCGTGGTCCGTCGACGCCGCCCGGGTGGAGCTGGTCAGGCGCTGGCTCGCCGCGTTCGGGCCGGGCACCGCGGCAGACCTGCGCTGGTGGACCGGTTGGACCATGGCGGAGGTACGCCGTGCGCTGAGTCAACTGGACGTGGTCGAGGTCGACCTGGCTGGCGTGACCGGGCTGGTACTGGCGTCCGATGTGGAGCCGGTGCCGGCCGCTGAACCGGCGGTCACGTTGCTGCCCGCGCTCGATCCGACCCCGATGGGCTGGCAGGGCCGGGGCTGGTTCCTCGGCGAGTACGGACCGGCACTGTTCGACCGGTCGGGAAACATCGGACCCACGATCTGGTACGACGGGAGAATCGTCGGTGGCTGGGCCCAGCGCCCGGACGGCACCGTCGTACATCGACTGCTCGAGGACCTCGGCACGGGTCCCGCGGCCGACGCGCAGGATGCGTGTGACCGGTTGACCGACTGGCTCGGTGCGATCCGGGTGACCCCACGATTCCGTACCCCGCTGGAGCGCGAACTGGTCAGCTGACCTCGACCCGATCCTGCCTCAGGCCGGCACAGTGGCCGTCGCGCTGTCGACCGCGCGGCGGGCAGCGCCCACAATCGCGCTGGCCAGGGGGAGTACGAGCAGGATCGCGCCCGGCACCATCGCGTAGCCGTCCGGGTGGTAGCCGGCCGCGTGCGCGAACGGCTGGCTGACGAGGTACCCGAGAAGGAAGACCGCCGCGCCGACCGGTACGGCGAGCACCAGTGCGCCGACGAGGATCGCCAGCCGGGCCATGAGGGTGCGGTGTCCTACGACCAGGACGGCCACCACGGCGGCGGCCGGGAGCGACAGCGAGGCGGCGATGCCCGAGACCGGCGGCTGGGAGCCGATCAGCGCGACCATCGGTGCCGCCGCGATGGCCGGCACCAGCGCCGCCAGTACGAGGTGCCAGGTGCGGGCCTCCTCGGTTCGCGCCCCAAGCACGCAGACTCCGGCGAGCCCTCGCGGACGCTGGCCCTCGCCGGGCCGCGTCGATCGCGCGGGCCAGAGTGCGGCGTTTTGTGTAGTTAGCCCGAGTAGCCAGATTGCGGACTACCGTGAATCCCGGGGGCATCATGGCGTCGAGCAGCGAAAACAAGCGTCCGTCCGTCGCGACGTTGGTATCGGCGCGGCGGATCGCCGCGGTACGACACGCCCGCGAGGATCTGGCCGGATGCGGGACGGCGGTGGAGCGGCTGGTGCGGCTGCTGGCCGAGACGGTGCAGGCGCCGATCGTGGTGGCGTCGCTGATGACCGCTGACCATCAGGTGCTGGTCGGCGCGCACGGGCTGCCCGGATCGGTGAGCCTCGGTTCCGACCTGCCGTTCGCGCAGGCGCTGTGTGACGAGGTGGTGATCAGCGGTCTTCCGGTGATCATCGGCGACGTCGCCAACGACCCGCGCCTGGCCGCCGGCGAGCCGGACGGGGAGTCGATCGGCGCGTACGCCGGGTTCCCGGTACGGGGTGACGACGGCGAGGTGATCGGGGTCCTGGACATCGCGGACCACGAACCGCGCGAGTGGTCGTCCCGCGACCTGGCCAGCGCGGATGGTGCCGCGCAACTGTTCGGCGAACTGCTCAGGATCTCCAACGCGATCAATGTGCGGGGCAACGCCGAGGTCGACCGTCAACGCGTGTTCTCCGACGCCCTGTTGAGCAGCCTGGACGCGGGCATTGCCGCCTGTGACGTGGAGGGCGGCCTGGTGATGTTCAACCAGGTCATGCGCGGCATCGTCGGTGACACGGGCATCAACGGTGGCCGGATCGAACACTGGGCGGCCAGCGGGCGGATCACCAGTCAGGACGGCCGGCCGCTGTCCGCCAAGGACATGCCGCTGGCGCGCGCGATCGCCGGGGAAACCATCCGCCAGCTCGACCTGAACGTCACCGATGACAATGGCCATCGCCGCGTCTACCAGGTGAAAGCCATGCCGATCAACGGTCCGGCGGGTCGACGGCTAGGCGCCGTCACCGCCTTCCACGACGTGACCGACGAACGCCGCGCCGACCGGTTCCGCCGGTGCGAGGTCGCCGTCGCGCAGGCGGTGATCCGCGCGACGGACATCCCCGAGGTCGGGAACGCGACGCTGGTCGCGTTGACCGAGACGCTCGACTGGCCGTACGCCGAGTTGTGGCTCTACGACCACGCAGCCGACCTGATGCGCCCCGCCGGTCAGTGGTACCGGGCCGGGTTCGACGCGGTCCGGCAGGTACCCAAGGCGCTCAAGGCCGGCGCCGGCCTGCCCGGGCTGGCGTGGTCGCACCACGAGCCGGTCTGGATCGAGAACGT
This sequence comes from uncultured Actinomycetota bacterium, assembly GCA_963742715.1. GTDB lineage: Bacteria > Actinomycetota > Actinomycetes > Mycobacteriales > Micromonosporaceae > CAVUMR01. The sequence goes on from CAVUMR010000002.1 coordinate 511,863, forward strand.
CAACACGAGTCGGCTCGCGTCGGTTGCCGTGCGGCCCCGGTCGCCGTTGACCGCCGCCGCGGTGGTCGTGCCGGTGCGCATCGGCGACGACGTCTACGGGGCGTTGACCCTGTTCACGGCCGCCACCGAACGACCCAGCGCCGCTCTCAACGCGATGCTCACCGGCGTCGCCGGCCGATTCGCGCAGTACGTGCAGCACTCCCTGGCCGCCGCACTGGTCCAGCAGTTGCTCGCGGCCGAGGAGAGCTACCGCGAGTTGATCAGCCACGAGATGCGCACCCCGCTGACCTCGATCTGTTCCTACGCCGGACTGCTGGCCGAACACGCGGACCTACTGCCGAACGAGGCCCGCGAGCTGATCACCGCGGTCACCCGGAACAGCCAGCGCATGCGTTACATCGTCGATCGCCTGCTGGAGCTGGCCGCCCTCGACAGCGACGACGTCGGTCTGGCGGTCGGCCGGTTCGATCTCGCCTGGTTGGTCCGCGACGCCATCGCGGCCGCGAGCGAAGCAGCGCGGGATCTGCGGGTACATCCCATCGCGGACGTACCGGCCGGCCTGATGATCGACGGCGACGCCGAGAGCCTGCGACGGGTCGTGGACGAACTGTTGGACAACGCGATCAGCTACAGCCATCCCGGCGCGGATGTCGCCATCACGCTGGTCCAGGACCCTGACGACCACGCCGTACTCACCATCGCGGACACCGGCATCGGCATCCCCACCGATGAGCTCGAGCCCGTCTTCGAGCGTTTCCACCGGAGCTCACGGGTACGCGAACTCGGTATTCCCGGCGTCGGTCTCGGGCTCCCGCTCAGCCGGGTCGTGGTCGACCGGCACCACGGCAGCCTCGCCCTGAAGCCGACCGTTCCGGGCGGAATCACCGTCACCGTGCGGCTGCCCGTACGGCAGTTCACCCGGTAAGGCCCCGTCCAGGGCCGGGTGTACCTGCGTCAGCTGAGTGCCAGTTCGCGCTCCCGGCCGGTACGGATGGGAGCGGCATCGGATACCCGACTGACAGCCGGCGGGATTGGTGACACGCTCTGCTTGACCTGTCACAGGAAAGCTGTCGCAGGAACGCTGTTGACCTGAAGCGAGGTGACGCCATGGACGCCGCGATCCGTTGTCCGGGCGTCGCCTGTTGTCGCTGACCGTCGCATTTCGCGGCGAAGCCACTCGCGCCCCCGGGTTGTCGAAACCCACCACTTGTGCGAGAGGGAATCGTTTTGAAGCTGCATGCACGCGCCGCGACTCTGGCTGACGCGAGCGCGATCGACGAACTGATCCATGCCTACGAACTGGCCTACCACGGTCGAGCCGTCAACCCTGGCGCGGCGAAGGATCGGCTGACCGAGCGAGGCTCCGAACCGGCACTGGTCGAGGATTCCACCGGATCGGTGCTCGGCTTCGGCCACACCTGGCGGTACGGATCCCTGGCCCAGTGCTACGCCCGGGTACACCCGGAGGCCACCGGCCGTGGCGTCGGCACGGCGCTGCTGTCGTACCTCGAGCAGCGCGCCACCATGTTCGGGGCACCGGTCTTCACCGTGATGCAACCCGGCCCCGACACCGCGGGCACCGGCCTGTTGCGGGCGCGGGGGTACACCGAAATCTGCCACGTACTGCGGATGCACCGGGAACTGGGCGGCTACCAGCCGCCGTCAGCGCCGGTGCCGCCGGACGTGGAGATCCTGCCGTACGACCCGGACCGGGACTCGGCGCAGCTGTACGCGGCGAACCAGGCCGCGTTCCCGCGCGACGCAACCGAAGAGGACCAGTGGTGGCATGAGCGGTGCGCGGATCCGACCAAGGAGTTCGACCCGGCGTTGTGGTTCGTGGCCAGGCAGGGGGACGAGCTCGTCGGCCTCTCGCTCGGCAGCAGGCGTGACTGGCAGGGCGGCCGGGAGGGGTACGTCGGCGATGTCGGCGTCCACCCATCCCAGCGCGGGCGAGGAATCGCCTTCGCGTTGCTCACCAGGACGTTGGCCACGTTCGCGGCGGACGGTCTGCCGACGGCCGCGCTGGATGTCGAGGCGGACAACCTGACCGGGGCGATCCGGCTGTACAGCAAGGCGGGGATGCAGCCGTCACCCCAGTCCACCGAGTGGGCCAAGCAACTGTCCAACTGATCGCGACGACCTGAGGACCAGCCGCTCCTGGCTGGTCCTCAGCTCGTCGGGGTGGTAGCGGTGGCACCCGGCCTGGCCAGGCGCCGGTCGGAGCAGGTCAGCAGCAGCCGGCGTTCGCGCCCGCCGGCTCGAGCTCCCCCTCCTGTACCGGCAGGCAACAGGTGCTGTCGCCGCCCTGTCCGGGAGTGCAGCAGGCGCTGTCACCGGCCCGGTCCAGGGAGTCGGCGTCACCCTTGACCACGTACACCTCCCACGGCTCGCTGCCGGGGCCGCGTACCCACACCTTGTCCTGCACGGCGTAGCAGCAGGACGTGTCGTTCTCGGACAGGGTGACCAGCCCGGACTCTTCCAGTCGCGTGGTCGCGGCGGTCACCTCGTCGGTGCTGAACACCTCGACCCCGAGGTGGTCCATGACGGTCGGCTGGGCCGGCTCGCCCTCGATGAGTACGAGCTTGAGCGGCGGCTCCTCGATGGCGAAGTTCGCGTATCCCGGCCGCTGCTTGGCCGGCTCGACGCCGAACAGCTTGGAGTAGAACGCCACCGATCCCTCGAGGTCGGACACGCGCAGAGCCAGCTGGACGCGGGACATCCCGCACCTCCTTGATTCGACATTCATCTAAACGAGAGCTTGCCACGCTGTATAGACCAGCGTCAAACTAGACGGGTGTCGAATCGAGAACTGCCGGTGCTGTACACCGGTGCCTGCTGTACGCCGATGGTCACCGAGGCGCTGACCGCCGATGACGCCGTCGAGCTCGCCCGGGGCTTCAAAGCTCTGGGCGATCCGGTACGCCTGCGACTGTTGTCCATGATCGCGGCCCAGGGCGGGGGAGAGGTCTGCGTGTGCGAGCTGACCGGCGCCTTCACCGTGGCCGGGCCGACGATCTCGCACCATCTCAAGGTGCTGCGCGAGGCCGGCCTGGTCGCCAGCGAACGGCGCGGGACGTGGGTCTACTACCGGGTGGTGCCGGACGCGCTGGCCGCCCTGTCGCAACTGCTCGACGCCTCGACGGCGACCGCGCCGGCCGAGGTCGGTTCGTGAGCCTGGCCCGTCGCGCGTCGGCCGAGTTCGCCGGTACCGGGCTGCTCGTTACCGCGGTGGTCGGCTCCGGCGTCGCGGCCGCCCGGTTGTCCCCGCACGACGTCGGGCTGCAGCTGCTGGAGAACGCGATAGCCACCGCGCTCGCGCTGGCCGTGCTGATCCTGATCTTCGGGCCGGTGTCCGGTGCGCATTTCAACCCGGTCGTCTCGGCCGTCGACTGGTGGCTCGGCCGGCGGGCCGGCACCGGTCTGACCCCGACAAACCTCGGCGGGTACGTCGCCGCGCAGGTCACCGGTGGAATCCTGGGCGCGGCGCTCGCTGATGTGATGTTCGGGCTGCCGGCGGTGAGCTGGTCGCGGACCCATCGAGGCGGCGGCAGCCTGTGGCTGGCCGAGATCGTCGCTACCAGCGGACTCGTCCTGTGCATCGTCGCGCTGACCCGCAGCGGCCGGACCGCGGCGGTGCCGGCCGCGGTCGGTGCGTACATCGGCGCCGCCTACTGGTTCACCAGCTCCACCAGTTTCGCCAATCCCGCGGTCACGATCGGCCGGGCGTTCACCGACACGTTCGCCGGTATCGCCCCCACTTCGGTACCTGGCTTCATGGCCGCGCAACTGCTCGGTGGCCTGGTCGCGATCGCCGGCATCGCCTGGTGGTACCCGGATGCCTCCCGCGCCGACGCCCTGGTCGTGCCCCACGCAGAGGAGGCCGCGCGATGAGCCGGCCCAGCGTGCTGTTCGTGTGCGTGCACAACGCCGGCCGCTCCCAGATGGCCGCCGGCTGGCTGCGTCACCTTGCCGGCGACACCGTCGAGGTGCGGTCCGCCGGCTCCGAACCCGCCGATCAGCTCAACCCGGTCGCGGTCGCGGCGATGCGCGAGGTCGGCATCGACCTCACCGCCGAACAACCCAAGAAACTCGACTTTGGTACCGCCGAGCAGAGCGACGTGATCATCACGATGGGCTGTGGCGACGCCTGTCCGGTCTTCCCCGGCAAGCGGTACGAGGACTGGCAGCTCACCGATCCGGCCGGACAACCCATCGAGATCGTCCGGGTGGTACGAGACGACATCCGCGCCCGCGTCGAGAAGCTGCTCGCCGAGCTCGCGCCGGAGCACTGACGTACGGCCCAGGAACGTGCTCTGAGCTGGGATTTCGTTGTGGAGCGGGTGACGGGAATCGAACCCGCACCATCAGCTTGGAAGTGGTCTTGCTGGAGTTCTGGGCCGGCTGGCTAGCGCCATCGACCTCGGTTCTGGCTAGATGGCCGCTGGCCGCTCTCGCCCGGTACTGGCCCATGTTGACCGGGTGATCGGGCACGCAACGGGCACGGCGGTTGAGGCTCCTTCCCGTTCGTCACGTTGCTCCCGGCCGACCCGCTCAACTCGCCTGCTAAGCCGCGCGTCTACCCCTCGTGCTGCCGACGGTCAACCACTCATGTGGACGACGTCGCATGCGTGTATGTGTGATCACACGGCGTGGCGGCTGTGATCGAACATGTGTTCGGGGTAGCCTTCCGAACGTTGATCACTGGTCCCGTTGGAGGAGCCAGATGCCATACCCCCCGATCCCTTCGCCACGCCGTTCTCGTGTTCATGAGCTGGCTAAGGAGCTTGGCGTTCCCGCGGCTCAGATCCTGGCCGACCTGAAAGTCATGGGCGAATTCGTCAAGAGCGCATCGTCCACCGTTGAGGTGCCGATCGCGGATCGGCTTCGTCGCCTGCACCAAGCCGGCCGGTTCCATGCGCCCCCTGCCGAGCCGGCGAGTGCTACAACATCAGCACCTGGCGCTGAAGGGCGTCGACCAGCTCCATCCCGGTACGTCCGGGTCGATTCACGACAAGTCCCCCGCGAACCCCGCCGCCAGCCTTCCTTGCCACGGCGACGCCTCGGACCGCGAGGGGCCACGGTGGATGAACTGTTTCCCGATCCCGAGGACGCAGCCCTGGCCCGTGCTCTCGGTATTACAAGAGCTCAGCGACGACGTGACCGACAGGAACCGTTGACCGGCCTGGCGCGCACCATCCGGGATCACTTCGAAGGCGTGTACGACGAGGAAGCTCGTCGGCTTGCAAAATCCTGGGCGTGGTTGGGCGAGAAAGGATCGCGCGCCTGGTGGGACGCCGGTTTGGGCCTACATGACCACGGACAGGCAGTGGAGCTGGCCCGTTATGGCATTCAGCCACACCATGCCGACCTTGTTCTGGATGGCTGGCCGGTTCGGCGCTACCTTCAGCGTCGCGTTCCCAGCGAATGGCTCGCCGCGAGGCTTCGCGACCACGGTCATCTTGCCGAGGATGCCGCCCGAGCCTGACAGTCAGCATCAACTTCGAGGCGAGGTGGGGACTTGAACCCCTAAACCGGGAGGCCGGCTCGAGCCGAGGTCGACCGGGTGGATCACTGCGGTGACCTGCGCTCCTCGCCTCAGTAGCTCTCAACGTTTCGCACTCGGTGCCACGCTCGGTTGTACTGCGGTTGTACTTGTCGATCTCGCGCTACCGGTCAGACTGAGTCCCTACTTAGCCGGTAGACGACAGTCCTTTGCGACGTAAGCCGATACGCTCCACTACCTGAAGTTGAGCGTCTGTCCGACCGGGGGCCCGTGTGCGAGACATCGAGGTACGGGACATCCTCGTGTTGGCTCGTGCAGAGCTCCCTGACCCCCAAGCCGACCTTAAGCAGTTGTACCTATGGCGGCATGAATACTTGACGACTGCGGCCAAGGCGGTGGTTGGTGCCGGGGCATCTCTTCTGATAGCCGTCTTTGCAGCAGCCCTCCAGCACAAGACCGACGCTGCGTGGTGGCCTGTACTTGCGGGCTCCTTTGGAGCTGTGGCGGTACTTGGGATCGGCGTTTATACCTATCGACGGACTCGCCGCATCTACCGTGAGTACGTAATTGCACAAGAGTTGCTTGGGGAGGCGATTAGAGTCCAGCCGTTCCTTCGCCTTAACGAAGTAAGAGAGCAGTAATCGATGGTGGACTGGACCGACTGGGCAAACATCGCCGCGGCTGCATCCGGGATCGTCGCAGGCGTGGTGGGGTGGTCGACCTCATTCAGTAGGTACCGGCGACAGAGGGACGGCGATTAACTCAGCGGATGCAGAGACCCTCGGAAGGTATCTTTTCGAGGAAATCGGAGCGGTGAGAGTAAGTGACGTTGTGTCGGACCCTAAGCTCCGAGGACGCACTTTGGGTGCCTTTGCCCGACTGACGCAGTTCATCGGCGGTGAGCCGACACCTGACAGTGGTGAACCTGTTGCGGCGCGGGTTTCGTCGCAACTTTCATCCCGCGAGCTCAGCAAGGCCCGTAACCAGATTCTCATAGGCGAAATTTGGAACGGACTGGCCCGGATGCGACGCCACCTAGAAATCGTGCTTAGACATTCTCATCCGGAGCTGGAGAAAGCTCGCATGGGCGCTGGCCAATTGATCTCGGCCGCGGGCAGGCTTGGCGCAGTACCAGAGGGCGTGATGCCCCCGCTGCGCTACGCGGTAAGTGTGGCCAACAAGGCAATCCACGGCGAACCTGTGGAGGTGGCTGAGGCGCTTGAGGCAGTCGAAAGTGCTGACTATGGACTCAGTCAAGTGCATGTGGTTGATCCGGATACTCAGTAGCGAAATATGGCCAGTCCGGGCTTCCGACTCAAGGCCTGATCCAGCATGGCCGCCGCGCCTGACCCCCAGCCTCGGCGCTGTGGGGGTTGCCGGGGGCGTGTTCGGCTGGTTGTAGCACGCAGGAGCAGTTCAGCGCCCGCACACGAGCGTGCCGGGTTACGGCCGTTGCTATAAGCGATGGCTGTCAGGTGCGGAAGAGTCATGACCACTTGCTGAGCGGTCTTCCAGCAGGGAGCCAAGATGCTGAAGTGCGACGAAAAGCTCATCTTCTTCCAGCCATGCGGATATTGCCGTGTTCACTTCGGGAATCACTGATACTTGCGGCATGCCACTTAGCAACTCTTCGGCGATCGGGGCGATATGTATCCAAATTTGATTGAGGTGCCCGGCAAGGTCTACCCACAAAAACGCAGACTCGATCTGCCTATGGTCCGGCAAGAGCGAGGTTGCGCGAGTTGTCGGGTGCCCACCCAATTCGCAATGATGCCAGTAGTCGGAGGCCAGGAATCGGCCACCTGCCCGCCTCCTTAATTGGCCAGGTGTCCAGTACTGGCGACGCGCCGACCGATCTGCACGTAGCCATGTCGATGCAGCGCTACTCTCGTGCTTGAAAGCGGATGCAAGGTACTCAACCTCCACGAGTTGTCGGATGAGCGCGCTCGCAGCGTACTTATTATCAGCCTCCATCAGACATATCGCGCCGTTGGCCAGCTCGCCACCAATTTGCGCCACCGTCGCGACTCCAACTGTTTGATCACTACCAAACGAGAACGTTGAGGACTTGTCTCTCCGGTCAGACCCTATGAAGTAGCCCACTACCCATAACGCCTTCCCAACGGATGCGAGGCCTTCTGCAATAGCACGGCAGGCCGAGGACCTAACCGCTCCGGTAGCCGGGTCTTCCGCCATGCGTTCCAGATGCCGCTGGATCTCTTCATCGCTCATAAACCTGAGTCAACCACTGGCGCGAACGGGCTCATCCCGGCCCACTGCTTCCGGACCGGCTACGTCAGGTGAGGGTTGACAGTGGCGGGCGACGGAGGTCGTGCCGGGCAGGCGTCGCGCGCAACGTTCGGGCAGGCCGTGGCCCGCCCGGTGATAACCGGCCCGGAGGGGTCGCAGAGGCTCCGAGGTCAAGGGCGGGCCGTAGGCCCGTCGCGTAGCGGCGCGTAGCGCCCTTGAGCTTGGAGGGGCGGCCCCGCATCATGCGTGGCGCCTGTCCGGCGCGGCCGGCCGTGACGCGCCGTACGGCCGTGCGTGGTGACGAGCTCGCGCACAACCGGGGTGCCGGCCGGCTGCCGGCCCAATGCTGATCCTTTCTGCTCGGCCTCGTGCTACCCAAGTGGCGGCCCGGGGCCGTTTCTGGTTTCCGCGCGCCGACGGGTTGCCGGCCGCCGGCCGGAGCGCAAGGCGGCAGGCCGGGCGGCCGGATGGCGCGCTGCGGCCCGTTCAGGGCCGCCTTGACGTGGAGCAGGCCGCACAGCGCCTCGGTACGCCGGTGCGGTTCGTCCGCCGTCTGGTGGCCGAACGCCGCATTCGGTTCTACAAGGTTGGCAAGTATGTCCGCTTCCATCCCGACGATCTTGCTGAGTACATCAGGGCCGGCCGGGTCGAGCCGGTCCGTCCAGTCCTGCACCATCGGAAGGGAGTACCGACGTATGCCTAAGCGCCGATTCGGCAGGGTGCGCAAGCTGCCCTCGGGGCACTGGCAAGCCCGTTACCGCGGCCCGGACAGTATTGATCGACCGGCGCCTCACACATTCCCGACGAAGACGGACGCGGAACGATGGTTGGTTAACGTCGAGGCGGATGTCGTCAAGGGCACCTGGCGTGATCCCGACTTGGGTCGGTTGCCGTTGGGTGACTACCTGGTCGAGTGGATTGCACATCGGCCGAACCTCCGGCCGCGCACTCTCGACCTGTACCGCTGGCTCTACGGCAAGTACATCGAGCCAACGCTGAGCGGTCATCTGCTCACCGACATCAGCCCGGTTACTGTCCGGGCCTGGCGGGCTGAACTGATCGCGGCCGGTGCTAGCCCAAGCATGGTCGCAAAGGCATACCGCCTACTCCGTGCGGTGCTGAACACGGCCGTTGATGACGAACTCATCCGGCGCAACCCCTGCCGCATCAAGGGAGCCGGACAAGAGCGCACACCGGAGCGGCCGGTCGCTACGGTCGACCAAGTCCTCGAGCTTGCCGACAGGGTGCCGCCGCGGTTTCGCGCACTGATCCTCCTCGCCGCGTTCACCAGCCTCCGCTACGGGGAGCTGGCCGGCGTTGCGTCGTGCAGACATCGATTTGGTCCGTGGCGCCGTCACGGTGCGGGCCACTCTGGTCGAGCTGCAGAACGGCCAGGTCGTCTTCGGGCCGCCCAAGAGTGAGGCTGGCCTCCGAACGGTCACCATCCCGAACGCAATCCAGCACGAGATTCGGGCACATCTTGCTACTTACGTGGCCGAGGACTCAGATGCGTTCGTCTTTACCGGGGCAAAGGGCGCGGTACTGCGTCGGGCCAACTTCCAGCGAGCCGTCAACTGGACCAAGACAGTCGCCGAAATCGGCTTGCCCGGCTTTCACTTCCACGACCTGCGGCACACCGGCAACACACTTGCCGCCGGCACCGGAGCGAGCCTCGCGGATCTCATGGCCCGGATGGGGCACGGTTCTGCACGCGCCGCGATGATCTACCAGCACGCCACGCGGCAGCGGGACAAGAGCATTGCTGATGCCCTCAGCGGCCGTATCGCCAAGGCCCGGAATCGGGCACGTAGCGGGCACGCGGCGGGGAGAGGATGTGACGGTTACGGTGAAGCCCAGGTCGGGACCGTTCCTGACCTGGGCATTTACTGTGGAGCGGGTGACGGGAATCGAACCCGCACCATCAGCTTGGAAGGCTGAGGCTCTACCATTGAGCTACACCCGCGTGACGTCGTGACGACGCGCCCACCAGCGTACAGATCCGCCCGCACCGCCGCGCCAGCGGCTCGCTGACCAGCACGTCGAGCTCAGGCGAAAATCCGAGGGTGTATCGGCCGGGAGCAACTACAGTTGCCGCATGCGCCGATGTTGATCGATACCGAAGCTCCTCCGTCGTCGCTCGACCGAGCAGTCTGACCAGGTTCGCCGCCTCGTCTGGCGGGTGTACGTGTTCGCCGCGCTGGACGAGCTCATCCCGCTGTACCCGGTGTACACGCTGCTGTTCGTCGACACCGGACTCTCGGCCGGCGAGCTGTCCTCGTTGCTCGCGCTGTGGTCGCTCACCACGTTCGTGCTGGAGGTTCCGTTCGGCGCTATCGCCGACCGGATGTCCCGGCGCTGGATCCTGGCTGTCGCCGCTCTCATTCGCGCGTTCGGTTTCGCGCTGTGGATCACCGTGCCGTCGTACCCGGCCTTCGCGGCCGGCTTCCTGTGCTGGGGCGCCACCAGCGCTCTGATGTCCGGTACCTGGGAAGCACTGGTGTACGACGAGCTCGCCGCGGCCGGGCGAGCCGACCGGTACGCCAAGTTGCTCGGTCGTACCGGTGCCTTCGAGATGGGGGCCGTGGTGGTGGCGAGCGCGTTGGCCGCGCCGCTGCTCAAGCTCGGTGGCTATCCGCTGGTCGGCTGGGTGAGCGTGGCGGTGTGCGTCGCCGCGGTGCCAGTCGTACTGAGTTTCCCGGAGACCGCCAGGGTCGCCACGGCCAGCGACGATCCGACCGAGGAAACCGCCGGGGACAGCCCGGCGGGGAGCTATCTCGACACGCTCCAGGCCGGGCTCGCCGAGGCGCGCACGCAGCCGGCCGTACGCCGGATGCTGCTGTTCCTCGCCGCGCTCAGTGGTCTCGGCGCCCTCGACGAGTACCTGCCGCTGCTGGCCAGGTCCACCACCGACGTCACCACGCTGGTGCCGTTCCTGCTGCTCCTCCCGTACGCCGCCATGATCGTCGGGGGTGAGCTGGCCGGCCGGCACCCGGACGCCCGACCGCGCCGGCTGGCGCTGACAGTGCTCGGTGGGGGAGCGCTGCTCGTCGTCGGTGCGCTGTCCGGCGTACCGGTGGGCTTCCTCGGCGTGGCGGCCTGCTTCGGCGCGTTCCGGTTCGTCGAGGTGATCGCCGACGCCCGGCTGCAGCACGCGATCACCGGCACCGCGCGGGCCACGGTCACGTCGGTCGGCGGGCTGTCCACCGAGGTGGTGGCCCTGATGGTGTACGGCGGGTATGCGCTCGGCTCCCAGTGGGCCGAGGTGCCGGTGCTGGTCGCCGCCGCGGCCCTGCCGGCGCCACTGTTGGCGCTGGCGGCCGCACGGTGGATGCGGCCGGCCGCGCGAGCAACAAGGCCGGCTCCGACCGGATTGGTACACCGTGGGGAGCTGGCCGCTGAGACGACCACCTAGACTTGCCGCACCGGGGTGTAGCGCAGTTTGGTAGCGCACTCGCTTTGGGAGCGAGGGGCCGTGGGTTCAAATCCCGCCACCCCGACCGGATGTCCCACTTGGCCTGCGGAAACGCAGGTCAAGCATCGATGCTCCATGACTGGAGTCCCGTCACCGCCTCAGTCGGACGGCCCCGGCTGTGGTGGTGCGATCCCAACGGTCGGCGGACGATCACATGATCAACTCCGTCGTCGCGGTCGGCAGGTCGCTGTTCGGCATCCTGGTGGGACAGCCCGCATCGCAGGCAGCAGCACACAGCCAGGCCGCTCATTTCGGGCCGGCATCGATGGTGCGTTCAAGTTATGACGGCACCCAGTCGCACGTCTCGCGACCCTGTTGCACGTCTTGCGGTCGAAATAGATCAAGAATCTCCTCGGACGTAGGCTGCCAATCCTTGCGGCGCAACGCCGATCCTGGTCGGGCCGCGAGGCCGAAATGCGCGAAAATGGAACGATGCCGGAATTGGCAGTGCGCGGAATCAGGTCCGGCCCGGCTCGGCAGTGACGGAATCGCGGCGCTCGCGCCATTCCAAGATCGGCCCCCACGCCTCGTTCAGAACCAGGTCATGCGGATAGAAGCCGGGGCGACTCCACGCGTCCCTCTACGGTTCGCGCAGGTCATAGCCGTGTGCGGCTCGTCCGCAGGGACGCAGTGTCGGCGTGCCGGTCGCAGCAGGCGCTGACCTCGACCGGCGCGCTGCCGACTGCATTGTCGCATCCGAATCGGCGCATAAGCATTGACCAATTTGAATGGATCATATGCGGGTCGGCGGCATTCAATAATCGCATTGGCGAATGAACGGAAATGTTTACACGGCGCATTCTTCCTCCTATCCTCAGTCGAGCCGCCAAGCCCATCGGGGGATTTCGTTGAAGGATGTCTGGGCACCGGGCTTTGCCCGATGCGCTCCCCGGAGCATCGAGATCCGCGATGTGGATGGCCGGCCCCAACTCGTAGCGCACGACTTGGACCTTGGTCGGTCCTGGACGCTTACCGATGCGCCGACGGGAATTGACGCCGCCGAAATCGAGCCGGACGGTCGGTTCGTCTGGTGGTACGAAACGGATCCGCGCGGCGGCGGGCAGTGGCTGCGCCAGCCCTTTCCGGGCGGACCTGCCACTCCGGCGCCTGTCGCTCCGGCGCCTGCCACTCCCGCGCTGACCGGAGTGCCGTCCGGCCGCCGGTACGGGATCGCTTTCGACGCGAGCGGACAGCACGTGGCCGTGGGGGTCGGCATCCGCGGGGAGTCGCGCGTGTACCTCGGCCGGCCCGGTACGTCCGGCCAGCTCATCGCGACGATCGCCGGGTACGCCACCGTGGTCGACCTCTCCCCGGACGGCGGGCTGCTCGCGCTGGCCGGCCGCCCCGATGGTCCGGCCGCGGTGTTGTTGATGCCGACCGGGCCGCACGCGACTGCCACGGCCGGAGCGGACCCGACCGGACCGGTCGCGCTGGCGGGCAGCCACACCGACCGGCTGTGGCCACTGGAGTTCCGGCCGGATGCCGCTGACGACCCGGAGCTGCTCGTCGTGGTGGAGCACGGTGGCCGGTACACGGTCGCCACCTGGCGCGCGTCGGCCGGCATGTGCCGCTACCCCGGGCTGTCGTTCGACACCGAGATCACCGCCCAGTGGTACGAGGCTGGTCCGACCGGGCCGCAGCGCACCGGTGGCGGCGCTGGCACAGGCGCCGGCCGGACCGTGCTCATCCAGCACGATCGGGCCGGCCACAGCCGGCTGCTGCTCGCCGACCTGGATGCTGACCGGCTGGAGCCGGTACCGACCCCGACCGGCACCATCCTCGACGTGTCCGGCAGCCCGGACGGCCGGCTGCACCTGGTATGGAGCCGCGAGGCGACCCCACCCCGGATGGTCGTCGTGGACCCGCGATCCGGCCGCACGGTCATGCCGGACGGCGAGGTCCCGCCCGCGCTGGGCCGGCGTACCGAGCTGTGGACCCACCGTCCGTACGGGCCGATCCACAGCTTTCTCGCGACCCCGCCCGGCGACGGGCCCTGGCCGACACTGTTCCTGCTGCACGGCGGGCCGTACTCGCACGACCGGGACGTCTTCGACCCGCGAGTGGAGCTGTGCGTACGCGCCGGTTACGCGGTGGTGCGGACGAACTACCGCGGATCGACCGGGTACGGCCCGGCCTGGCGGTACGACTTCGACTACCGGGTGGGACCGGCCCAGCTCGAGGACCTCGACGCGGTACGCGCACACCTCGTCGAGCTCGGCGTGGCCGAACCGCACCGGATCGGCCTGTGCGGCTACTCGTGGGGCGGATACCTTGCGCTGCTCGCGATGGGCGCACAGCCCGGGTGCTGGGCGGTCGGGATCGCGGTGTCGCCGATCGCCGACTATGTGTCCGCGTACCGGGCCACCACTCCCGCGCTGCGCGAGGTGGATGACGAACTCTTCGGTGGCACCCCGGACACGGTGCCGGAGCGGTACCGCGTGGCCGACCCGATGACCTACGTCCATCAGGTCCGCGGCCCGGTACTGGTGGCCGCGGCACAGGACGACGACAAGTGCCCGCCCGCGCAGATCGAGCGGTACGTGGACGCCCTGCGCTCGCACGGCGTACCCCATCGTCTGCTGTGGATCGACGGCGGCCATCCCGGCGCCGCCACCGATCACACCGCGGTGTTCACCGCCGCGCTCGACTTCGCCGCGGCGGCCCTCGCCCCGGTGGCGAGCCGAGCCGAACCGCTGGCGGACCCGAAAGCGCCGGCCGAGCCGAAACGCCGGCAGACCCGAAACGCCAGCCGATCCGAAACGCCAGCCGACCCGATGCACCGGCCGCACCCCGGCGACCGCGAACGGGTCGACACCCTAGCTCCCGGCGGTCCGGCCTGACGGCTCGACCGACCGGAGATCCCCGTGGAAAGGAGGTGGACACGTGAAGCGACGCAGCGTACGCAACGACCCGATCAGCACGAGTGAGCGGGACCGCGGTGCGGTCATCGTCAAGATGCTCGTGGACCTGGACAAGGCCCAGCCGGCCGCCCGCCCCAACGCCGCGGACAGCACCTCCGTCCGCAAGTGACGCATCGGTACTGACAGCAGCCGAGCGTGTTTCGGGGCGGTGGGCCCCCGCCCCGAAACGACGCCCGCCGGTGCCCGGAGGCGGCCCCGATGAAGATCGTCCTTGTCCACATGCCATGGGGTGCGCCCGACGTACCCTCCCTCGCGCTCGGCATCGTCGCCGCCGCGGCCCGCCGTCGCGGTCATGACGTGCACATCCGGTACGCCAACCTCGACTTCATCGACTGGGTGGTCCAGCGCACCCCGTTCTCGCTGGGCGACTACCGGTACTTCGCCGAGTCCTCGTACTTCCAGGGCGCCGGTGACTGGGTGTTCGCCACCGCGATGGACGGTGCGGACCGCGACCTGGCGGCGTTCGCACCGCTGCTCGCCGGCGCCGGCGCCGGTCCGGCCGAGATCGCGCTCACCGGGGCGCTGCGGGAGCTGGTACCGGAGTTCGTGTCCGCCCTGGTCGACGACCTGGCCGCGGACGCGCCGGACCTGGTCGGATTCACCACCACGTTCCAGCAGAACACGGCGAGCCTGGCCGCGGCCCGGTTGATCGCCGAGCGCTGTCCGGGCACCCGCACGGTGTTCGGCGGGGCCAACTGCGAAGGCCCGCAGGGTGCCGCCCTGCACCGCAACTTCGGCTTCCTCGACTTCGTGGTGCGCGGGGAGGGCGAGGTCGCCTTCCCGATGCTGCTCGACGCGCTCGCCGCCGGCTCGGACGACCTGGCCGCGGTACCGAGCCTGTGCTGGCGCGACGGATCCGGCGCGGTACGGGTGAACCCGATGGCGCCCCAGCCGCTGCCCGCCAGCGCGATCCACATGCCCGAGTACGGCGACTTCTTCGAGCGCCTCGACACCTCGGCCGCGGCCAGCTGGGTGGAGCCGAAACTCGTGGTGGAGGGATCGCGGGGCTGCTGGTGGGGCGAGAAGCACCACTGCACGTTCTGCGGGCTCAACGGCTCGCTCATGCAGTACCGCAGCAAGAGCCCGGACCGGTTCACCGCCGAGCTGATCGAACTGGCGCGCCGGCACCAGCTCCTCGACTTCTTCGTCGTGGACAACATCCTCGACATGGGGTACTTCGACTCGGTACTGCGCGACCTGGCCGAGTCCGAGTACGACCTGCGGCTGCACTTCGAGGTGAAGGCGAACCTGCGGCGCCGGCACTTCCAGCGGCTCGCCGAGGCCGGCGCGGTACAGGTGCAGCCCGGGGTGGAGAGCCTCAGCACGCGCGTACTGCGGCTGATGGACAAGGGCGTCACCGGCGCCCAGAACGTCCGGGCGTTGCGGGACGCGCAGAGCGCCGGCGTCACCACGAGCTGGAACTACCTGTACGGCTTCCCCGGCGAGACCGACGAGGACTACCGCTCGGTCATCGACCAACTGCCGGCGCTGTCCCACCTCGACCCGCCGACCGGGGCGGCCCGCATCGTGGTGGAGCGGTTCAGCCCGTACTTCGACCGGCCCGACCTGGGCTTCTCCGAGCTGGCGCCGGCCCCGCACTACCGGCAGGTGTACCGGCTGCCGGACGAGGAGCTCACCGACCTCGCGTACCTGTTCGTAGCCGCGCCGCAGGGCATCGACAACACCACGGCCGCGACGCTGGACGCGGCGATCGAGACCTGGCGGGACGGGTACCCGCGCAGCCGGCTGACGTACACCGAGCTGCCGGGCCGGACCGTGCTGGTCAGCGACCGGGCCGGCTACGACTGGTCGGTCCTGGAGTTGGACACGGACGCCGAGCTGACCATGTTCCGGCTGCTCGATCAGCCCCGCGGCACCGCGACCCTGGCTGAACGGGTGCCGGGCGGCGCCACCGTGGCCACCGCGCTGCTGGCCCGCTGGCAGGAGCTGGGCATGGTGTTCGGAGACGACGGCCATTACGTGCACACCGCGGTGGAGTCGGACAACCAGCTGCTCTGGCGGGTCGACCACTGGCACGCCAGGGCCGCGGCCGCCGGCAGCGTTGTCGGGACCGGCGCCGCTCTTGGGACCGGCGCCGCCGACCGGGCCACGGCGGGGACTGCCCCCACTGTCGGAGGGGAGCGCGATGTCGTCGGAGTTGGTTGACCTGCCGGTGGCGGGCTCCACCGCCGCCTGGACCGGAGTAGCGGTCGAGGTGGAGCTGTACCGCGATGACGCCGAGGCGGTCCGGCTGCTACCCGGTGGCCTGCTGGCCCGCCGGCGGCTGACCGGGCCGTGGGTACCGGCCGCTGCCGCCGTACACGCGGCGGGCGCCCGGTACGCCCGGATCACCCGGCCGGTACACCTGTGTCCAGACGCGGACGCCTGGTCGGGGCGGACTTTGGTGCTGGTGCGCGAGCTGACCGCGCGCGGGATCGCGGTGGACTGGACCGCCCGGTGCACCGACGGCTGCGTTTCCGAGGGAACCGTCGGGCACCTGTACCCACCGGCCACTGTGGACTGTCCCGCCACCGCGCCGCCGCATCCGCCGGACGCGGCCGGGGAGTGGCGCCGGACGTACTTCGCGAGCAGGTGCGTCCACCGCCGTGGCCCCGGATTCGTCGAGGTACGCGACCGGCGGTCAGGTTCGCTGGAGCTGTACACGATCGACGAGCCGGCGTACCTCGCGGCGATCGACGCGATGGTCGAGGGCGTACCGGTGGACCAGGTGCCGGCCGCCGCATACCGGGAACTGTCCGGGGCGCGGCTCGTCGCCGAACAGGCCGGTCACCTGTGGTGGCTGCCCACCCGGCCGTACCGGTGGCCGTTCCCGGCCCTGATCGTCTGACCAGGCCTGCCCGCTGCGCGGCCCACCGAGCACGAAGCAGAGCGCACCGATCGAGGAGCGACGCATGAGTACGGCGACCACCGCCTCCGCCCCGCAGCAGCCGGCGTTCATCACCAACCCGTACCCGACGCTGGCCCGGATCCGGGCGAACGGACCGGTGTCGGTACTGGAGAGCGACGAGGGCCTGCCGATGTGGGTCATCGCCCGGTACCGCGACGTACGCGCCGCACTCGCCGACCCGCGGTTCGGCCAGGACGTACGCCGGGCCCAGGCGCTGGCCAACGATCGGGTCGAGGGCGTGACGCTCGGCAGCGAGATGGTGCACATGCTCAACAGCGACCCGCCGGACCACACCCGGATGCGCAGGCTGATCCACGGTGCGTTCACCCCGCGGCGGGTCGCCACGATGCGGCCCATGGTCGAGCGGATCACCGATGACCTGATCGCCGGGTTGGACGGCCGCGACACGGTCGACCTCGTCGCCGACTTCGCGTTCCCGCTGCCCATGATGATCATCTGCGAGCTGATCGGGTTCCCGCCCGAGGACCGTTTCGCGTACCGGCAGTGGTCCACCGCGATCCTGACCCACAGCGACGACGCGGCCCGCTTCGACCAGGCGATGCGGGACATGAAGGCGTACCTGGTCGACCTGCTGGATCGACGGGCCACCGAGCCGCGCGACGACATGCTCACCGACCTGCTACGTGCCCGCGAAGCCGGTCAGCTCACCGTCGACGAGATCGTCGGGATGGTGTTCCTGCTGCTCATCGGGGGCCACGAGACGACCGTCAACCTGCTCGGTACGGCCACCCTCGCGCTGTTGCGCAACCCGGACCAGTACAGCTGGCTGCTCGCCAACCTCGACGCGCTGCCGGATGCGGTCGACGAGCTGCTCCGGTACGAGTCACCGGTGAGCATGGCCACCCTGCGGTTCACCACCGCGCCGGTGTCGGTCGACGGGGTGGAGATCCCCGGCGGGGAGCTGGTGCTGCTGTCGCTGGGTGGCGCGAACCGGGATCCGGACCGGTTTCCCGAGGCCGAGCGGCTGCTGCTGACCCGGGGCGATCCGGGACACCTGGCGTTCGGGCACGGTATCCACCGCTGCCTCGGCTCGTTCCTGGGCAAGCTGGAGGCCGAGGTGGCGTTGGGCCGGCTGCTCACCCGGTACCCGCGGCTCACGCTCGCCGCCGACGAGGACACGTTGCCGTGGCGCCACACGATCATGCTGCGCGGTCTGGAGGCGCTGCCGGTGACGTTGCATGACTGACACCGTCGCCGCGCCGGCCCGGCGGTTCCGCCCGCGGCTCGGTACCGCGCCGTTGCGGTCGCGGGAGTACCGGTTGCTGTTCCTCGGCGACACCATCTCCGTGTTCGGGGACGCCTTCCACGCGGTGGCGCTGCCGTGGCTGGTGTACCAGCTCGGCGGTGGTGCCGGACAGCTCGGCCTGGTGGCCGCGGGGTACGGAGTGTGCCGGCTGGCCACCACCCCGCTGGGCGGCATGCTGTCCGACCGGATCGGCCCCTGGCGGGTCATGATGGTCTCCGACCTGGGCCGGATGCTGCTGTCTGTGGCGATCGCGGTAGTGGCGACGTCGGGGTCGGGCAACTTCGCGGTCATCGCCGTACTCGCGGCCGCGGCCGGACTCGGCGCCGGACTGTTCCAGCCGGCCGCGTACGCGATCACGCCGCGGCTGCTGCCGGCCGACCAGCTGGCCGCTGGTAACGCGTTGAGCAGCACGGCGACGTACGCGGCCGGGCTGGTCGGGCCTGCTCTGGCCGGGCTGCTGGTGACGGTGCTCTCGCCCGGTGCCGCGTTCGGAGTCGACGCGGTGACCTTCGCGGTGTCGGCGGCCTGCCTGGTCACGATCGGCCGGGGCCTGCCGGCGGTGCACCCCCCGGTCCCCGCCCACCCCGGCGGCGGCCGGGCCGCTGCCCCGCGGGTCACGTTGTTCTCACTGGTCAGGTCGTCACCGCTGCTGCGGGCCATCCTGGTCGTGACCGCGGTGGCCAACCTGACCGTCGGCGGCTTGATGCGGGTCGGGCTGCCCTCCTTCGCCTCCGGCGACCTGCACGCCGGAGCCGACGGGTTCGGTGCTCTGCTCGCCGCGTTCGCCGGCGGGGCGCTGCTGGGCGGTCTGGTGTCGGCCGGCATCACAGCGCTGCCGCGCAGAGGGATCACGGCCATGCTGTCCGGCCTGGTCATGGCGGCGGCGGTCGCCCTCGTACCGGTCGTCGGCTACTCCGGCGCCCTCGCTGCGCTGCTGGTGGCCGGAACCGCCAGCACCATCACCAACGTCCTGGTCATCACCGTGCTCCAACTGGACGTACCGAGGGAACTGCTGGGCCGGGCGATGAGCGCCATCCTGTTCGCCGCACTGGGCCTGTTCCCGGTCTCGGTCGCGGCGGCTGGTGTGGTCGTGGACCGGTACGGCAGCACTCCGCTCTTCGTGAGCACCGGTTTGCTGCTGTTCGTCGCCTTCAGTTACGGATTGTCCCGCCGGGAGGTCCGCCACCGCTGACACCGGCGAGGGGCCACTTCCGAATCTCAGAAGTGGCCCCTCGCGGTTCGCCGCTCGCCCGGTGCGGCGCCGCGCCCCCTCGCCGCGGCGCCGGTCCGGACGCTCTCAGCAGTTGCGTACCGAGGACACCTGCTGCCAGTCGGCGTCCGGCTGGTACGCCAGTGGCAATCCGGTGTAACCCCAGACGCCCTCGTGGCCGTCCGGATAGACGTGGTAGAAGATGCCCACCGTGTCCGCGGTCTGGTTGTTCACCCACGAGCCGTGGGTATTCCAGTACACGGGCCGCTTATTGCAGAACCACATGTCGAACCGTGACTGGTCGACCACGGTCCCGCTGTAGCCGGAATACTCGAACAGGCACATCCATTCGACGTCGCAGCCCATGTACGAACCGGCGGTGACCTTCGCGCCGAGTTCCCGGGCCCGCTTCTCGCCGGGCAGCGGGATAAGCACCTTGCCGCCGGGGAACTCGATCTTGTTGAGCGCCGTCTGCCGACCGCCGTACAGGTCCTGGTAGTGGCGCACCTCCTGCTGGAGCGCCGTGAGCTGGGCCGCGCTGTAGCCGGCCGCCCGGCCCTGGTCGGCGAACGGCGACACCGCCGAGGTGGCCGTGGACGCCTGCGCCGGCAGGGCCATCAGCAGCGCGGCCGCCCCACCCAGCACCGCGCCGAACAAAAACCGTCGCTTCAATGGAATCCCTTCCCCGGTCGATTGGACCCTTATTTCGTACCGGGGGAGAATCGCGGCGACAATCATTTGCGGCAATCGTCAATTGACTTGACGGCCCGATAAGAGCGCGCCATATAGACGCTCAGCCGAGCAGGTCGAGCAGTTTCGCGCCGGCGTCGGTACGGGTGACGAGCACGGCCTTGCCGCGACGTTCCCGGGCGATCAAGCCGGCCCGTTCGAGCAGGTCGCATTGCCGGGTGGCCGCGCCCGGGGTCACGTTCAGGTCCGCGGCGAGGGTGCCCATCGTCACCGGTACGTCCACCAGGCGCAGTACCGCCGCGCGGGCATCACCGATTACAACGGCGAGCCGGTCCACCCGGTCCGGCCCGGTACGCGCGTCGGCGCCGTCGGGGCGTACCGGGTACGCGATGCCGATCAGGCCCGGCTCGTCGAGGTGGAGGAACACCGCGTCCGGCGCGATGACCGACGGGACCAGCACGAGCCGCCGGCCGTGCACGGTGAACCGTTCCGGACATACGTCGCCGAGACTGAACACGCCATCGGCGTACCGCAGCCGCGGGCTGAGCGTGTTGAGCAGCGCGTCGAGCCCACCTCGTACCGATGCGACGCCGATCCGCTCGGTCTCCTGGTCGATCAGCCGGCGGGCCGAGCGCCACCACGGCCGCAGCAGCCGCCAGGCGGCGCTGCTCGCGTCGGCGTAGGCGGACAGCCAGCGTTTCGGGTCGTCCGCGGCCGACCGCCACACCTGGGTGGTCGGGCCCAGCGCGGCCACGTCGGCGACCAGGTCGTCGACCGGGTAGTCGCGCAGGTGGGCCACCTGCTCGGCAATGTCGACATCGCGGTACGGCGGAATCGGGACGAGCGTGTTCGGCACCGGACCGTGTACCAGGCCACGCCGGCCGGGTCGCAGCGCGAACGCGTGGTTCCGCGCATCCGGGCTCGCCGACAGCTCGGCGCGTAGCGCTCTGGCTATCGGCGACCGCGCGGACGGATGGCTCGGGCTGACCGCGTCGCGCATGAGCAGGTACATCGACTGCTGGGGGGAGTGCGCGACCGAGACGTCCAGCGGAGCGGCGGACGGCGAACCGATCAGTAGTTGAGCCATCCCCGGCACCCCCCCCCGGTCGCCGCCAAACCCGTCGAAACGAGCTGATCTACCGCAATAGAAGCTAGCTCCGGGACAGCTACCGATGGCCACGGCCGAGTCGCCGTTTGGTGACGAGTCGCCAGCCGATGGCCGGGGCAAGCCCGGCCGCCATGGAAGCGATCGGGCTGGCTATCGTGCTCAGGGTCAGGTCCCCGGACGGCCGTGGGCGCTGGTGCCTGGCCTAAACTCGGGCGGTCCGGTGTCGTCCGGTCGACCACCCAAGACAATCCCCGGCAAGGAGTACGCCCGTGAAGAGCGCCGTCGAGACGTTGAGCCCGACCAGGGTGCGGTTGTCGGTCGAGGTGCCGTTCGCGGAGCTCGAGACGAGCGTGCGCAAGGCGTACAAGACGATCTCCCAGCACGTCACGGTGCCGGGGTTCCGCCCCGGCAAGGTGCCGTTCCGGCTGATCGACCAGCGGGTCGGCCGCGCTGCCGTGCTGGAGGAGGCGGCCCAGGAGGCGATCCCGCAGCAGTACCTCGCGGCGGTCCGCGAGCACGAGGTGAAGGCGATCGGCCGGCCGGACGTGGAGATCACCAAGCTCGAGGACGGCCAGCTGCTGGCGTTCACGGCCGAGGTGGACGTACGCCCGGACATCACCCTGCCGGACCTGAGCAGCCTCAAGGTGACCGTCGATCCGCTGCCGGTGTCCGATGAGGACATCGACGAGCAGCTGTCCACCCTGCGGGACCGGTTCGCCACGCTCAAGGGCGTGGAGCGGCCGGCGCAGGTCGGCGACCACGTCTCGATCGACCTGGCCGCGGCGGTCGACGGCGAGGAGGTCGAGGGCGGCTCGGCCAGCGGCGTGTCGTACGAGGTGGGCACCAACCGGATGCTGGAGGGCCTGGACGAGGCGCTGACCGGCATGTCCGCCGGTGAGGCCGGCACGTTCACCACCTCGCTGGTGGGCGGCGAGCACGCCGGCAAGGACGCCGTGGTGTCGGTGACCGTGCGTACCGTCCGGGAGAAGGAACTGCCCGAGCTGAACGACGAGTTCGCCCAGCTCGCCAGCGAGTTCGACACGCTGGAGGAGTTGCGCGCGGACAGCCGCAAGCGGCTGGAGCAGGCGCGCCGGTTCGAGCAGGCCTACCAGGCCCGCGACCGCGCCGTCGAGGCGCTGATCGGAGCCACCGAGGTACCCGTGCCGGACGGCGTGGTGACCGAGGAGGTCGAGTTCCGCAAGCAGTCGATGCGCCAGCAGCTCGAGCAGATGGGCGCGAGCCTCGACGTGTACCTCAGTGCCGAGGACAAGACCGAGGCGCAGCTCGACGAGGAACTCAACGGCTCGGCCCGGGACGCGGTGAAGACCCAGCTGGTTCTCGACGCGCTCGCCGACGCCGAGGAGCTGGGCGTGACCGACCAGGAGCTGACCACCGAGGTGGTACGCCGGGCCCAGTCCAGTGGCGTGCCGCCCCAGCAGTACGCCGACCAGCTCACCCGTGGCGGTCAGCTCGGCGCGCTGGTCAGCGACGTACGCCGGTCCAAGGCGCTGGCCGTGGTGATGGAGCAGGTCAAGCTGGTCGACCCGGACGGCGAACCGGTCGATCTGTCCGACGTACTCCGCCCGGCCCAGCCGGCGGCGGACGACCCGGAGCCGGCCGGCGAGTAGTCCGCTCCACACCTCCCGGTGTGCCGCCGATCATGCGGTACCGCCGTTCCGCGCCTCCGCGTGCCGACCGGCGGTACCGGCGATCGCGCTGCTCAGGCAGGTGGCTCGGAGTGCTCGCGCGACCGCAGTGCGCTCAAAGCGAACACCGGCCATGGAACGGGGTCGACGCACCGACCAGCGGCTAGGGTCGGCAAAGACAGCGGTGCCTCGGCGCCGACAGAGTCGCTAGCGCGAAGGGTTGCCATGACTGACCTTCACATCCCGTCGACGCCGCTCGGGCCGGCCGGACGCAGCTTCCCCGAGGGCGGCGGCAACTTCGACGACCTGGTCTTCAACCGGCTGCTCCGGGAGCGGATCATCTTCCTCGGCAGCGAGGTGACCGACGACTCGGCGAACCGGATCTGCGCGCAGTTGCTGCTCCTGGCCGCGGAGGACCCGGAGCGCGACATCGTCATGTACATCAACTCGCCCGGTGGCTCGGTGTACTCCGGCATGGCGATCTACGACACCATGCAGTTCGTCGCCAATGACGTCGCCACGGTGGCCGTCGGCCTGGCCGCGTCGATGGGGCAGTTCCTGCTCTGCGCCGGTACGAAGGGCAAGCGGTACGCCACCCCGCACAGCCGGATCATGATGCACCAGCCGTCCGGCGGTATCGGTGGTACCGCGGCCGATGTCGCGATCCAGGCCGAGCAGATGCTCTACACCAAGCGCACGATCCAGGAGCGGATCGCGCACCACACCGGTCAGACGGTGGAGCAGATCGAGGCCGACTCGGACCGGGACCGCTGGTTCACCGCCGAAGAGGCCAAGGACTACGGGTTCATCGACAAGGTCGTGGCCGGTGCCGTACAGGTGCCGGAAGGCGCCGGAACCCTCAACTGACCGGCTGGGCTGACGAAGGAGATCACGTGACCGAGTTGAACCTGCCGGCGGTGCCGTCCATGTGGTCGCCGGTGCAGAATCGCTACACGCTGCCGTCGTTCGTCGAACGGACGTCGTACGGCGTGAAGGAGACCAATCCGTACACCAAGATGTTCGAGGAGCGGATCATCTTCCTCGGCGTACAGATCGACGACGTGTCCGCGAATGACGTGATGGCACAGTTGATCGTTCTGGAGTCGATGGAGCCCGACCGGGACATCACCATGTACATCAACTCGCCCGGCGGGTCGTTCACCGCGTTGACCGCGATCTACGACACCATGCAGTACATCCGTCC
This sequence comes from uncultured Actinomycetota bacterium, assembly GCA_963742715.1. Lineage (GTDB taxonomy): Bacteria > Actinomycetota > Actinomycetes > Mycobacteriales > Micromonosporaceae > CAVUMR01. The sequence goes on from CAVUMR010000002.1 coordinate 536,042, forward strand.
GGATATTCAGACGGTGTGCATGGGTCAGGCGGCATCGGCGGCGGCAGTGTTGCTTGCAGCCGGTACACCTGGCAAACGCATGGCGCTACCGAACTCCCGGATCATCATCCACCAGCCCGCTACCGAGGGCGGTTATGGTCAGGGATCCGACATTGAGATCCAAGCACGGGAAATCATGCGGATGCGTACGTTGCTGGAATCGATGTTGTCCCGTCACACCGGTCAATCGGTGGACAAGGTCCGTAAGGACATCGACCGGGACAAGATCTTCACAGCGGACGAGGCTCTTGAGTACGGCATGATTGACCAGGTACTGAGCAGCCGGAAGAAGCAGCCGGTCGCGGCAGCCGCGAGCAGCTGACGCCAGGGGCCGGGACCCGCCTCGGGTGCCCGACCGGTGAGGTGTGGCGCAGGGGTCCGCACCGGGCCCCTGACCATGTAACGTCGAAGCATCGCACCGGGAAGAGTCCAGTAACGTCTGGGTGGTTAGCCCGGCTGACGCAGGGGAGTCGTAGGTGGCACGGATCGGCGACGGCGGCGACCTGCTGAAGTGTTCCTTCTGCGGAAAGTCCCAGAAGCAGGTCAAAAAACTCATTGCGGGCCCGGGCGTCTACATCTGCGACGAGTGCATTGATCTCTGCAACGAGATCATTGAAGAGGAGCTGAGCGAGTCAGGCGACGTCAAGTGGGATGAACTGCCCAAGCCGAAAGAGATCTGCGAGTTTCTCGACTCGTATGTGGTGGGTCAGGACCAGGCCAAGAAGGCGCTCGCCGTGGCGGTCTACAACCACTACAAGCGGATCCAGGCGGACGGCGGCGGGCACCGGTCCGGCACCTCCGACACGGTGGAGCTGGCCAAGTCCAACATCCTGCTGATCGGCCCGACCGGCTGCGGCAAGACGCACCTCGCCCAGACCCTCGCCCGGATGCTCAACGTGCCGTTCGCCATCGCCGACGCCACCGCGCTCACCGAGGCCGGCTATGTCGGCGAGGACGTCGAGAACATCCTGCTCAAGCTCATCCAGGCAGCCGACTACGACGTCAAGCGCGCCGAGACCGGCATCATCTACATCGACGAGGTCGACAAGATCGCCCGCAAGAGCGAGAACCCGTCGATCACCCGCGACGTGTCCGGCGAGGGCGTCCAGCAGGCGCTGTTGAAGATCCTCGAAGGTACGACCGCGAGCGTCCCGCCGCAGGGCGGCCGCAAGCACCCGCACCAGGAGTTCATCCAGATCGACACGACGAACGTGCTGTTCATCGTGGGTGGCGCGTTCGCCGGCCTGGAGAAGATCATCGAGCAGCGGGTCGGCAAGAAGGGCCTCGGCTTCGGCGCGCACCTGCGCAGCAAGGAGCAGAGTTCCACCGACGACGCCTTCGGCGAGGTCATGCCCGAGGATCTGCTCAAGTTCGGCATGATCCCCGAGTTCGTCGGCCGGCTCCCGGTCATCACCAGCGTCCGCAACCTGGACAAGGACGCGCTCGTCCGGATCCTCACCGAGCCGAAGAACGCGCTGGTCAAGCAGTACCAGCGGCTGTTCGAGCTGGACGGCGTGGAGCTGGAGTTCAGCCAGGACGCGCTCGAGTCGATCGCCGACCAGGCGATCCTGCGCGGCACCGGCGCGCGTGGCCTGCGGGCGATCATGGAAGAAGTCCTGCTCCCGGTCATGTACGAGGTGCCCAGCCGGCCGGATGTCGCCCGGGTCGTGGTGACCCGCGAGGTCGTGCTGGAGAACGTCAACCCGACGATTGTGCCGCGCGAGGTGCCGCCGAAGCGGGACCGCGAGCGCCGCGAAAAGTCTGCCTGACGGCGCGCCTCCCCGACTGACGCTCCGCCCCACCTGCCCGTCCGCCGAGCTTGGCGGCGGACGACCGCGCCCACGGCCGATAGGCTCGGCGCATGAGGGTCGCAGTGTGCCAGCTGAACAGCCGGGATGACCGGGACGCCAACCTGCGCGTGGCGCGGGACCTGCTCGGCCGCGCCGCCACCGCCGGTGCCGACCTGGCGATCCTGCCGGAGTACGTCGACTATCTCGGCCCGAACGCGACCGCCCCCAAGCCGGAGCAGGCGGACGGGGAGTTCGCGCAGTTCTTCTCCGACGCGGCCGCCGAGCTGGGCATGTGGGTACTGGCCGGCTCGTTCCACGAGGCCGGACCGGACGAGACGCACACGTACAACACCTCGCTCGTCTTCGACCGTTCCGGGGCGCTGGCCGCCACGTACCGGAAGATCCACCTGTACGACGTGGAGATCCCAGGTCGCGTGTCGTACCGCGAGTCCGACGGCGTGGCGCCCGGCGCGGAACTGGTCACCGTGGACCTGGAGGGACTCCGCGTCGGCCTGTCCATCTGCTACGACCTGCGCTTTCCCGAGTTGTACCGCCGGCTGGCAATAGCCGACGCGCAGCTCCTGGTGGTACCGGCGGCGTTCATGATGCACACCGGCCGGGATCACTGGGAGGTACTGTTGCGCGCCCGCGCGATCGAGAACCAGTGCTATGTCGCGGCCGCCGGGCAGATCGGCGACCACGAGCCGAAGCGCACCTGCTTCGGCCGCAGCATGGTGGTCGACCCGTGGGGCACCGTGGTGGCCCAGGCGGCGGACACGATCGGGGTCACGGTCACCGACCTGGACCTGGAACGGCTCGCGACGATCCGCACCGAGGTACCGAGCCTGGCCAACCGGCGACTGACGAACTGACCGCCAGCCGCCCGGCGGGCGGGGTTTGCGCAGGTCAGTCCTTCTGTACGACGTCGCCGAGGATCCGCACCATGAGCGCTGACGCCTCGGGCACCGGCCGGTCCGGGAAGACTCCCGCGACCAGCCCGTAGTGCTCCGCCCACGCGCACACCGTGGTCGGGCCCGACCTGTACGACCCGGTGCCGCACCGCAGCGCTCCGCCGGTAGCGCCCGGATCCACGTCGGTCACCTGGGAGACCCGGCCACCCTCCATGTCCTCGCCGGCGACTGAGAAGAATTTGTCCAGGCTGGCGTCGAGGCTTCCGATCGCGCCGCGCCCGCCGTAGATGACCACGGGGTGACCGACCTGCGCCGGATCCTTGTAGTACGCCGCGAAGGTGTCATGCAGCCCGTCGGACCCGCTGATCTGGGTCTGGATCTCGATCAGCTGGGCCGAGTTGTCGGCTGTGTCGTCCCGGACCAGGCCAGCGGTTCGTTCCGGCGCGTCGAGGGTGATCGCCGCGTCCTGGCGGATCTTCCAGATGACGGTCGTGACCCCGCCCGCGCAGCCGAGAAATAGGACCAGGCCTCCGACGATCAGACCGATCACCAGGCCGCGGCGGCTCTTCTTCGGCGCGGGCGGTACCCAACCGGACGGGGCGAAACCAGGCTGGCCGTACGCCGGCTGACCGGGCTGGCCGTACGGCGTTTGCCCTGGCTGGCCGTACCCCGGCTGACCGTACGGCCCGCCACTCGACGGCGGCTGACCCATGGACGGATCCGACATGTGGCTGTACCCCCTGTGCCGGTGCGATCCTGCCGGCCCGACCGCACCGGGGCAAGCCGGTAGGGCACCGCGCTGGCGTCCGGAACGGCGCGCTCGCGCCGGCGGCGCGGACCAGACGCCCGCCGCCGCGGCAGTCGAGAAACGCGTGGAGAAGCTGGCCGGCACGGGGTCGACGGTGACAGGCTGGCCACATGGAGGGCGTGCTGCACCCGATGTGGGCGCCGATCATCGGCCTGCTCACGCTCGTGGCGGTGGTGGTCGCGGGCGGGCGGCTCGCCGCCCGTGGCCCGTCCCGGATGACGCACGCGCTCACCGCGATGGGAGCCGTCGTCCTGGTGATCATGTTGCTCGGCGTACTCGCCGTGGTCTGGGGCGGCTGAGCCCCGGCCGGTCGCCGGGCCGTCCCTGATGGTGGCGCGTCGCGCTGCCGGCACCCCGCGGGAGGCGGGCGTAAAGCGCTCGCCCGGCTCCGTAGACTCGCAGCGTGACGACGATGCCGGATACCGAGGCAAGGCCGGACACGCAGAGTCCGGCAGGAACGCAGGTGCTGCCCGCGACGTACCAGCCGCAGGCCGTAGAGGCGCGGCGCTACGAGGAGTGGGTATCCGCCGGCTACTTCACCGTTGACGCGGCGAGCGAGAAGCCGCCGTTCTGCATCGTCATCCCGCCACCGAACGTCACCGGCTCCCTGCACGTCGGCCACGCGTTCGAGCACACCCTGATGGACGCGCTCGTCCGTCGCCGGCGCATGCAGGGGTACGACGCGCTCTGGCTGCCCGGCATGGACCACGCCGGCATCGCCACCCAGAACGTGGTGGAGCGGCAACTCGCCGGAGAGGGGCTGTCCCGGCACGACCTCGGCCGGGACGCGTTCGTCGAGCAGGTGTGGCGCTGGAAGGCGGAGTCCGGCGGCAAGATCCTGGACCAGATGCGCCGGCTCGGCGACTCGGTGGACTGGACCCGTGAGCGCTTCACGATGGACTCCGGGCTGTCCCGGGCGGTACTCACGATCTTCAAGCGGTTGTACGACGACAACCTGATCTACCGCGCCGAGCGCATCATCAACTGGTGCCCGCGCTGCCTGACCGCGCTGTCCGACATCGAGGTGGAGCACACCGAGGACGACGGCGAGCTGGTCAGCATCCGGTACGGGGACGGCGACCGGTCGATCGTCGTCGCGACCACCCGCGCGGAGACGATGCTCGGTGACACCGCGGTCGCGGTACACCCGGAGGACAGCCGCTATGCCCACCTCATCGGTACCGAGGTGGAGTTGCCGCTGACCGGCCGGCGGATCCCGATCGTCGCGGACGAGCACGTCGACCCGAGCTTCGGTACCGGCGCGGTGAAGGTCACGCCGGCGCACGACCCCAACGACTTCGAGATCGGGCAGCGGCACAGCCTGCCGTCACTGACGATCATGGACGAGCACGGCGTGATCACCGCGCATGGACCGTTCCAGGGGCTCGACCGGTACGAAGCGCGCCCGGCCGTGGTCGCCGCGCTGCGCGAGCAGAGCCGCATCGTGGCGGAGAAGCGGCCGTACGTGCACTCCGTCGGGCACTGCTCGCGCTGCCGTACCACCGTGGAGCCGCGCCTGTCCCTGCAGTGGTTCGTCAAGGTGGCGCCGCTCGCGGAGGCTGCCGGGGACGCGGTACGGGACGGGCGGGTGGAGATCCACCCACCGGAGCTGGCCAAGCGGTACTTCGCCTGGGTCGACAACATGCACGACTGGTGCATCTCCCGGCAGCTGTGGTGGGGGCACCGGATTCCGGTCTGGTACGGGCCGGACGGCGAAGTGCGCTGCGTCGGGCCGGACGACGAGGCGCCGACCGGCGACGGCTGGCGCCAGGACGAGGATGTCCTGGACACCTGGTTCTCGTCCGGACTGTGGGCGTTCTCCACCCTCGGCTGGCCGGACGAAACGCCGGACCTGGCGAAGTTCTATCCGACATCGGTGCTGGTCACCGGGTACGACATCCTGTTCTTCTGGGTTGCCCGGATGATGATGTTCAGCCTGTACGCGATGCGCGACGCCCCACCGAACGACGCTGTGCCCTTCGAGACCATCGCGCTGCACGGCATGGTCCGCGACCAGTTCGGCAAGAAGATGTCGAAGTCGTTCGGCAACGCGGTCGACCCGCTGGAATGGATGGACGCGTACGGCTCGGACGCGGTGCGGTTCACCCTGGCCCGGGGCGCGAACCCGGGCGTGGACGTGCCGATCGGCGAGGAGTGGGTGCAGGGCTCCCGCAACTTCTGCAACAAGCTGTGGAACGCGACCCGGTTCGCGCTGCTCAACGGCGCGACGGTCACCGGTGACCTGCCCGCGGCGGCAGAGCTGTCCACTGTGGACCGCTGGGTGCTGTCCCGGCTGCATCAGGTGGTCACCGACGTCGACCGGTACTTCGAGGAGTTCGAGTTCGCCAAGGTCTGCGACACGCTGTACCACTTTGCCTGGGACGAGGTGTGCGACTGGTACCTCGAGCTGACCAAGCCGGTGCTGGCCGCCGGCGGGCCGGCGGCGGACGCGACCCGGCGGGTGATGGGCGAGGTGCTCGACACCGTGCTGCGGCTGCTGCATCCGATCACGCCGTTCGTCACCGAGGAGCTGTGGATCGCCCTCACCGGTGCCGGCTCGGCTGGTGGCGTCGCTGGCGCGCGGGACCGCGGTGCCCGCCCGGAGAGCATCGTCATTGCCGACTGGCCGGCGCCGGACGCCTCGTACACCGACGCCGGCGCAGAGGCACAGGTGACCCGGCTGCAGGGCGTGGTGACCGAGGTGCGGCGGTTCCGCTCGGACCAGGGCGTCCGGCCCGGCCAGCGGGTTGCCGCCCGGCTGTCCGGCCTGGACACTGTCGCGCTGGCCGAACACGAACCGCTGATCCGGGCCCTGGTACGCCTGGACGAGCCGGCCGACGAGTTCAGCCCGTCCGCGACGCTGGCGCTCTCCGGTGGCGTACTCGTCGAGCTGGACACCCGCGGCACGATCGACGTCGCCGCCGAGCGGGCTCGGTTGGAGAAGGACCTGGCCGCCATGCGCAAGGAGGCCGACCAGTGCCGGGCCAAGCTCGGCAACGAGGCATTCGTGGCGAAGGCGCCGGAGCAGGTGGTCCGCAAGGTGCACGACCGGCTGGCCACCGCCGAGGGCGAGATCGCGCGGCTGACCACCCAGCTCGACGCGCTCTCCGCCGCCCCGTGAGCGGACCGACGACCGGCCCACCGACCGGCTCCGCGGCCGGCTCCGCGCCGGACGATGTGGACGCGGTGTATGCCGAGCTGCTCGCCCGGGGCTTCACCCGCATGTCGTTCGACCTCGGCCGGATCCTCGGGCTGCTGGACCTGCTCGGGTCGCCGCAGCGGGCGTACCCGTCGATCCACCTGACCGGTACGAACGGCAAGACGTCCACGGCGCGGATGATCGACGGCCTGCTCCGGGCGCACGGGCTGCGCACCGGCCGGTACACCAGCCCGCACCTGGAGACCGTGCGGGAGCGGATCGCGCTGGACGGGGACCCGGTGAGCCCGGAGCGGTTCGTCGGCGTGTACCGCGAGGTCGCGCCGCTCGCCGAGCTGATCGACAAGCAGTTCGGCGAGCCGCTGACGTACTTCGACCTGACCACCGCGATGGCGTTCGCGGCGTTCGCCGACGCGCCGGTGGACGTGGCCGTGGTCGAGGTCGGGCTCGGCGGTGCCGAGGACGCCACCAACGTGCTGCAGGCGCCGGTGTGCGTGATCACCCCGATCGGACTGGACCACATGGAGTGGCTCGGCGACACGCTCGGCGACATCGCCGAGGCGAAGGCGGGCATCATCCACCCGGGCGCTTCGGTGATCTGCGCCGCCCAGCCGGAGGAGGCGGTTCGGCCGATCCTCCAGCGCTGTGTCGACGTGAACGCGACCGTGGCCCGCGAGGGAGCCGAGTTCGGCGTCACCTCCCGGCAGGTCGCGGTCGGCGGCCAGTTGCTGTCGATCCAGGGCCTCGGCGAGGTGTACGACGAGGTGTACCTGCCGCTGCACGGCGCGCACCAGGCCCAGAACGCCGCCGTCGCGCTCGCCGCCGTCGAGGCGTTTCTCGGCGCCGGGGTACAGCGCAGGCTCGAACCCGAGGTGGTACGCGAGGGATTCGCGCAGGTCACCTCGCCGGGACGGTTGGAGCGGGTACGTACCTCCCCGACGATCCTGCTCGACGCGGCGCACAACCCGGCCGGGATGGCGGCCACCCTGCAGGCGCTGGACGAGGAGTTCGCGCTGCACAAGCTGGTGGTGGTACTGGCGGCGCTGGCCGACAAGGACGTGTCGACCATGCTCGAGCTGCTCGAGCCGCATGCCGCCGCGGTGGTGATCAGCCGGAACACCTCGCCGAAGGCGATGCCGGTGGACCAGTTGACCGCGCTCGCGGTGGAGGTGTTCGGGCCGGACCGGGTGGCCGTACGGCCCGAGCTGCCGGACGCGATCGAAGAGGCGTTGACCCTGGCCGAGGACGGTGAGGACCCGGCGCTCGGTGGCATCGGGGTGCTCATCACCGGCTCGGTGGTGACCGTGGCGGATGCCCGGAGGTTGTTCCAGCGATGACCAGGTGGTACCAGCGGTGAGCGGCGTCGACGCCCAACCGCAGCCAGACGACGTGGCCCCACCGCAGCCCGACGACGTACCGCCGGGCCAGCCGGACCGGCCCGACGACGGGTCAGGTGATCAGCGGCAGTCCGGACTGCGGAATCCGGTCGGCGCGGTGCGGGGCGCCGGCGCAGGCGTACTCGTGATCGAGGCGGTGGTACTGCTGCTCGCCATCCAGCCGATCCGGGTACTCGGCGGCCGGCTCAGTGGCGCCGGAGTCGTGGCGATCGTGGTGCTGGCGGTAGTGGCCAGCGTGAACGCCGGCATGCTGCGCCATGGCTGGGCTTGGCCGGCGGGACTGGTACTGCAGGTTGTGGTGCTGGCGACCGGCGTGTTCCAGTACGCGCTGGCGATCCTGGGTGTGGTCTTCGGCGCGGTCTGGCTGTACATCCTGCATGTGCGCCGTACCGTCCTCGGCCCAGCGGCTGAGCCGGCCGGCGACCGTGAGCCTGACCGGGACTGACCAGGCGGACGGGCCGGCCGGTACCGACTCGATGGCCGGCGGCCCCATCAGCGACACGCTCGGAGTGAACGCGAGCACCACGGTCGCCCAGCGCACCTGCAGCCAGCGCGCGAGCGGTACCGCGCACCGGTTCTCCACCGTGACGTGCAGCAGCCAGGCGAGCACGCCGATGACGGCCACCACGCCGGCGAGTGCGATCCACCGGTTCAGGCCGAGCGCGTGCGCGGCACCGAACAGCTCGTATCCGATGTTCTCGTGCAGCAGGTACAGCGGATAGGTCAGCCCGCCGAGCCAGGCGTACCCGGCCAGCCGCGGTGCCTTGGCGCCGGACACGATCGCGACGAACACGCCGTAGATCGCGACGATCACCCCGGCGACGACCAGCATGGAGAAGTACGTCTGGTACTTGTCGGCCAGGCTCTCGGCGAAGTCGACGGCGCGGTACAGCGAGCTGAGGAATGCCGCGACGAGCAGCGCCACGTACCGCAGCCGCCAGCCCTCGCGTCCGATCAGCGCGAACGCCATGCCGCCGATGAAGTACGGCGCCCAGTCCGGTACGAGCAGCAGCGGCAGCGGGGACCGCATCGGCGTGATCTGGTGGACCATCGACACGGCCAGCCAGAGCACGGCGAAGCCGAATACCCGCGACGTGGTCAGTCCGACCAGCGTGACCAGCAGCAACAGCAGGTAGAAGGCCAACTCGACGGCGAGCGTCCAGTAGACGCCGTCGATGTACTTCACCCCGAACGTCTCGCTCGCCATGGTCAGGTTGGCCAGCCACCGTTGCGGCGAGACGAAGCTGTTGTCGTACGGCGCGAACGTGATGACCAGCGCGGACAGCGTGCAGGCGACCCAGAATGCGGGGTACAGCCGGCCGATCCGGGAGGTCAGGAAGCCGCTGGGCGACTTGTTCCAGGCGCTGCGCAGGATCACGAATCCGCTGATCACGAAGAACAGGTCGACGCCGAGGTATCCGTACCGGAAGACGTTGCCCGGATCGGTGAACCCGGTCGGTGCCAGCTCCGGGGCCTTGGCGGTCGCGCGGAACAGGAAGTGGAAGGCGACCACGGCCACCGCGGCGACGAACCGGAGCAGGTCCACCTCTCGGTACCGGCCGACCTTGTCGAAGCTGGACCGGTCGTTGGCCGCCGCGGTGGCCGGGGCCTCCGGGCTGGCCGTAGCGGCGGCCTCCGTCCGGGCGCGCGCCACGGCGCGGCCGGTCGTCGAGCGACCGGCCGTGATGGTGTCTTCCTGGTGGAGGCGTACGGCTGTGCCGCCGCGCTCCGCTATACCCTCTGTAATCAGGATCTGACCTTGAGATGAAGTTTCAGATGTACCTGTGGATCGCACCGTCTGTATCTACCCAAGCAGGGGGATGAACATACCGAAAACGGGCTGTGAGCTTTCTTGGAATCTTCGCAGGTCATAACCGCTAGTCACATCTTTGTGACCGAAAGCGAGAGTTCAGGGGTGGCCCGAACGCTCATCTACCCGAGCCGGATTGATCCGATTGGCGGGTAAGTGAGGTGAAGTGTATCGGTCACGGTGAGTCGCGCTTGAACCGGTGCCCCGCTGGCGCCGGCCGTGGTAAGGCCTGGCCGCCGCCCTCAGCCTGCCCGCGGTCCGCGCCCGAGCTGACCGCCGGCGCTGCCGGTCGGCTCAGTCGCGGACCCGCCAGCAGGTGAGCGCCAACCCGTGTCCGTCCGGGTCGTGGAACGACGACGCCCAGAGTTCGAGCGCCTCGCCGATGAACACCCGGCGCGGTTCGTCGCGGCACTCCACCCCGCGATCGCGCATGGCGCCCCAGGCGGTGTCGATATCGGTGACGTCCAGGGTGAGGTGGATCAGTCGGGGCGGTTGGATCCGCACCCCGACGTGCTGCCGCAGCACCAGTCGCCCGTTGCCGACCAGCAGCATCGCCGCGCCGGGGGACGAGTCGACCTCGAAGAAGCCGAGTACGTCCCGGTAGAACTTGAGCGACCGCTCAAGATCGGAGACGACCAGCGTCACGCCGACATCCCTGATCGGCGACCCGTACGCGAAGAGCAGTGAATCAAGATCCCCGAGTGGCCCGAGTGCGCTGCTGGACCCGGCCGCGAACAGGTCGTCGATCGGGTCGCCGTCGAGGTCCGGCGCTTCCCCCGGTTCGGTCCGCGCGCGGCCGGTCCTCGCGTCGGCCCGGCCGTCCTGCGATCCGACCTGTGCCGGCACCGGCCTGGCCGGATATTCGACCACGGCCCCGTTGGCACCCTGCGCCGGCCAGGGGGAGTGGGCAGCCGTCGGGCCGGGGCTGTCGGCCGAGGCCGGCGCCTCGGCGTCGGCCGGGGACGCGCTCTCCGGCGGGTCGGCCGGTACCGGGTTTCTCGGCGGGCCCACCGGTCCGCGGAACCCGGTCGCGAGGTACGGCGTCGGATCCTCGCTCGGCTCGAACCACCGGTCCGGTTCGTGCGCGCGGCCGTTCGGCAACGGCTGCCCCTCGGCGGTGGCGTTTCCGGCCCCGCCGGCGTTCCCGGACTCGCCGGCGCCCCCGACCGTAGCGGCGTCCTCGACCGTGGCGGTGTCCCCGACCGTCGCGGCATCCCCGGCCGTGCCGGTGTCCCCGACCGCGGCAGCCAGGTGCGGGCCGGTGCCGGGGTCGGCCGCGAACTGTTCGGCCACCGGGTCCGGGGCGGCATCAGGCACACCAGCGGACATGTCGGCCGGCTCGGCGCCGACGCCGGCCGGAGAGCTGGTAGCGCGCACCCCGTCATCGCCTGCCCGGGACTGGTCGGTGCCGCCGGGCCGCTCGTCGACAAACCGGAGCCGGTCGGAAATGCCGCGCTGTTCGAGCCGGCTCCCGAGGCCGCGACGGAACGCGGCGGCCTGGGCGACCGTGCGGCTGGACTCGGCGAACACCGCCGCGTGGCTCCAGATGACCTGCACGTCCCGCGGGTCGGTGGGATTCACCAGTACCGGCAGCGTGGTGCCGGCGACCGGCCAGCGGTCCACCGGTACCGCCGGATCGACGTACCGGATCGCGGCCGGCGCCATGCCGCGCGTGCGTACGACCAGGTGCAGGTCGCAGCGGCCGCGGACCCCGGACGTCGGTCGGGGTGACGAGCTGACCACGTGCGCGGCCCCGTCGACCAGTCGGTTGGCGCTGCGGCCGAGACCGGACGCGATCACCGTGGCCAGGCCGCTCAGCGCGAGTACGGCACCGAGCCAGGCGACGGTGGCACTGCCCATACCGGCTCCGGCGGCGGTGACGAACGCGGCGAGTACCGCGAGCACGGCGGCGAACACGACGTGCCGGTGAAGGGGTGACCAGCGATGTTTTCTGGGCATTGCCGCCCTCCGGGGGTTCCTGGTTAGGCTAGGTCGGCCTACGGCCGAGCGGAACCCAGTTCTGTGGGATTGACCGGTTTATTTGCGCTGGTAGAGCCCTGATCGCGGCGTTAGCGCCACCCTGTACCGGGCCGATTTGCCCGGATCGTCCCTTGCTGGCTCGCCGCCGGACGGCAGCCGCCGAGAGCACCCGATCGGGCCGTCGCGGCCGCGGCGTCGTTGCCGGGCGTCCACCGCCGCCTGTCCGGAATGGCTCGCGACGACGGCGCTCGGGGTGGAGGAGGGGCTGGTCGCTACGCTTCGGCGAACAGCGTCATCCAGGCAGAGGAGAGGTCCGGTGTCCGAGCGCACTCTCGTGCTGGTCAAGCCCGATGCGGTCCGCCGCGGGTTGGTTGGCGAGATCATCAGCCGCTTCGAGCGCAAGGGCCTGAGCATCGAGGCGATGCGGCTGCTGACGATGGAGCCCGGGCTCGCCGACCAGCACTACGCCGAGCACGTGGACCGGAGCTTCTACCCGGCCCTGCGGGAGTTCATGACCGGCGGCCCGCTGGTCGCCATGGTGCTCGCCGGCGACCAGGCGATCGACGTGGTGCGGCTGATCGTCGGGCCCACCGACGGCCGCAAGGCTCCCGGCGGCACCATCCGGGGCGACTTCTCCCTGTCCAACCAGCAGAATCTGGTACACGCGTCCGACTCGCCGGAGTCGTCGAAGCGGGAGATCGCGCTCTGGTTCCCGGAGTTCCCCATCTAGGTCCGGAGCTCCCGGCGGTCCCCGATCTCCCGGGGAGCCCGAGCTCCCGGCGGCCGCGAGCTAGCCGGCCCCAGCGGTGGCGAGCTTGGTCCGTACCGCCGCGGCGTCCGGATGTTCGAGCTCGTCGAGGATGTCCAGCGCCTCCCGCCACAGTGGCCGCGCCAACTCGCCCCGACCGGCCGCTTCGTGCGCGTCGGCGAGATGCTCGGTCACCTCGGCCACGGCGTACCGGTCACCCGCCGAGCGGAACGTGTCGATCGCCTTCTGGTACCGCGGTACCGCCTCGTCGTACTGCCCGAGCTGGTAGTACGCGTACCCGATGCTGTCCAGCGCGGACGCCTCCGCGTACCGGTCGCCGATGCGGTCGGCCACGGTGACCGCCTCGGTGCAGTACTCCAGCGCCTTCGGGTAGTCGCCCAGCCGGGCGTGGTACCAGCCGACCATGTTCAGCGCGCGGGTCTGCTCGGCCGCGGATCCGCTCGCCCGGTACAGCCGGAGCGCCTGCTGCGAGTGGTGCAGCGCCGCGGCCACCTCGTCCCGCCGGTCGGCCCACCAGGCCAGGTTGAAGTGCGTACGGGCCTGACCGGGCTGGTCGTCCAGTCGTTCGAAACCGTCCAGTGCGGCGCGCAGGTGCGGGTACGCGTCCTCGAGCCGGTCGAACTGCACCAGTGCCCGGCCCAGGCCGTAGCTGGCCCGCGCCTGCGCCCGCGGGTCCGCCAGCCGTACCGCCGCGTCGAGTGCCGCCTGTTCCGCGGCGACCCAGTCGTACCAGTGGCCGTGCCGGTCGAGGTAGGTGGTGAGCGCGTGCGCGAGCGGTCCGAGGTACCGGTCGAGTCCGGCCGGCCCGGCGGCGTGCACGATCGGGAGCAGGGTCGCGTGTTCGGCGGCGAACCAGCTGCCCGCCGCCTTCGCGTCCACCAGCTCCTCCGGCCGTACCCCCGGTCCGGGACGGACGTCGAGCCGCTCCCGCGGCGGGCTGAGCAGCGCGTCGCCGCGGGCGGCGGTACACAGGTAGTGGTCGAACAGGCGTTCCGTGGCGGCCTGCCGGTCGGCCGGTGTCCCGGTTTCCTGGACCAGCTCGGTGGCGAACGCGCGGAGCAGGTCGTGGCAGGTGTACCGGCCGGGAACGTGCTCGATCATGAGTTGCGCGGCAGCCAGTTCGGCCAGCTGCGCGGCTGCCTGTACCGGGGGCACGGCGGCCAGGCTCGCCGCGGCGGCGGCGGTGAGGTCCGGTCCGGGATGCAGCCCGAAGAGCCGGAACAGCGTCGCCGCGGCCGGCTCGACCTGCCGGTACGACGTGGAGAACACCGCGTGCAGGTCGACCGCCGGATCGGCACCGCGGAACGCGACCAGCCGCCGCCGGTGGGCACGTAGTTCGGCGACCATTCCGGCCAGGCTGACCCGCGGCCGGGTACGGGCGCGCGCGGCGGTGATCGCCAACGCGAGCGGCAGCCGGGCGCACAGGTCGATCAGTTCGTCCACCGCGGCCGGCTCGGCGGCGGCCCGTTCGGCGCCCAACCGTCGGACCAGTAGCTGCCGCGCCTCGGCCCGGTCGAACAGGTCGAGCGCGATGAGCTGCGCGCCCTCGACCACGGCCAGGCTGGTCAGCGGGTCTCGGCTGGTCACGACCACCAGGCTGCCGGGCGAACCGGGAAGCAGCGGGCGTACTTGTTCGGCGTCCTGGGCGTTGTCCAGCAGTACCAGCATCCGGCGGCCGGTCACGGTACTGCGGAACAGGGCCGCCTGCGTGGCGACCGAGTCCGGAATCCGCAGCGGGGGTACCCCGAGCGCCTGCAGGAATCCGGGCAGTACCCGCGCCGCGTCCACCGGTGGCCGGGTCGGGTCGAAGCCGCGCAGGTTGACGTACAGCTGGCCGTCCGGGAAGTGGCCCGCCACCTGATGCGCCCAGCGCACGGCCAGCACGGTCTTGCCGACTCCGGCCGGTCCGGATACGGCGCACACCGGTACGCCATCCGGCTCTTCGTGGTTCGCCCGCAGGACGGCGTCGAGCTGGTGCAGCGCGTCGACCCGGCCGGTGAAGCCGGGCAGGCCCAGCGGGAGCTGGGCGGGGACGTCCGCGGCGCCGGCCGGGATCGCGAGCGGCGCGGCGGGCGCGGCGGGCTCGGCGGGCGCGGCGGGCGCGGCGGGCTCGGCGGTCGGGATTTCGTCGGCCGGGCCCGCGGCCGGGAGCCCGGCCAGCAGGGTCGCGTCCTCCACGAGTACCGCCTGGTGCAGCGCCCGCAGTTCCGCGCCGGCCTCCAGGCCGTACTCGGCGCGCAGCCAACCGCAGTACCGGCGGTACGACTCGAGCGCGTCCACGTGCCGCCCGGACCGGACCAGCGCGACCATCAGGTGGGCCCGCAACCGTTCCCGCAGCGGATGCGCGGCGACCAGCGCGGCCAGTTCCTCGACCAAGTGCTCGTGCCGGCCGAGCCCCAGTTCGAGCGCCATCCGCTTCTCGACCGCCCGGAGTCGACGCTCCTCCAGGCCGGCCCGGGCGGATTCGGCGAACGGGCCGCGGACACCCGCGAGCGCCGGCCCACGCCACCGGTCGAGCGCGGACCGCAGCAGCTGGGCCGCCTGGTCCGGACAGCCGCCGGCCGCGGCCGCGTCGGCGGCGGCGATGTCCTGGTCGAACCGGTCGACATCCACCTCGATCGACTCGTCCCGCAACCGGTACCCCGGCTGCTGGGAAACGATGAATCCGTCCAGGCCCGCGAGGTTCTGACCGGCGAGGTTCTGACCGGCGAGGTCCCGACCGGCGAGGTCCCGACCGGTGACTCCGTGGCCGGCGCCCCCGGGGTGGGCGAGTCCCGGGCTGGCGAGCTTGTGCCGCAGGCCGGAGATCAGCGCGTGTACACGGGTGCGGGCCGAGTGCGGCGCGGTCGTCCACAGCGAGTCGATCAGCGTCTCGGTCGACACCACCCGGCGCGGCGGCAGCGCCAGCAGGGCGAGGATGCCGCGCTCCAGCGGAGACAGCGGGATCGGGTGTACGTCCCGACACAGCTCCGGCGCGCCGAGCAGGACGATCGTCAATCCCCGCCCGGGCACCGGATCGGAGGCGACCGGCGGGAGGTCTGGCACAGCGACGACCGTGCCACGGCCGGTCGCGGCCGGACAAGCCACCGGCGCCGGATTCGAAGCGGATTCGAAGCCGTACCGCAGCGCGACCGAACCGGGTCGGCAGCCGCGGCCGGCAGCCTGGGGCTGACCCTACGAGGCGAGGAGTGCCCCAATGGTCCGACTCATCAATGATCTCGGCGACCGGATGCTCGGCTACCTGGTACCGAAGGCGGAGGCGAGCGCCTGCCAGTGCAGCGGCGGCTACTGGGACTGCCGCTGCTACGGCGGTACCGCCGAGAAGCGCTGGTGCAGCGAGAACTGCAACTGCGTGTCGAGCTGCGGCGACTGGTACGTCGGCGACTGCCCGAACGGCCCGATCTGTCCGTGACCGTACGACCCCCGGCGCGGCCACCGGTCGATCCGGCTCTTTCGATGGGGTGATGAAGCGTGTACCTCCTGGGATCGGCCGTGGCCGTCGTCGGAGCGTTGTGCCTGCTCAATCTCGTACTCACGCTGGCGGTGATCCGCCGGCTCCGGGAGCACACCGACCGGTTCGACACGCTCGGCCACGGCACCCCGGCGGAGCAGGTGCTCCCGGCCGGCGCCACGGTCGGCTCGTACACGGCGGCCACGACCACCGGTACGACGACCGCGGCGGACGCGCTCGCGACAGCTGACGTGACGCTGGTCGGGTTCTTCTCGCCCGGTTGCACCCCGTGCCACGCGCTGCTGCCGGAGTTCACCGGGTACGCCGGCAACAGCCGGTACCGGGTGCTCGCGGTGATCGTCGGACCGGACCCGGGTACCGCGGACACCGCGGAACTGCGGGCGGCGCTGGAGCCACTGGGCGACGTGGTGCTCGAGTCGGCGGACGGTCCGCTGTGCCGGGCGTTCGGCGTCCAGACGTACCCGGCGGTGTGCCTGGTCGACTCCGATCGCCGGGTACTGGCGAGCGGCGGTCACGTGCGGGTGCTGCCGGCGTACGTACCGGCATGACCGGGCGGCGGGGTCCGGGCGCTCCGTCCGGGCAGTTGGGGCTCGGACAGGTGCTCCGGCACCTCGCCGCCGCGGCCGGCCTGACCTGGCGGGCCGGCCGCGGAACGCTCATCGGGTACCCGCCGATGGCCGTGCTCGGTGGCCTGGTGCCGGTCGCGGCCGCCTGGTTGACCAAGGTGGTGTTCGACCAACTCGCCATGGTCGGCCGCGGCGGTACCGGCACCGGCGGCTGGCCCGCGCTGCTGCTGCCGGCCGCGGCGCTGGCCGGGCTCGGGCTGGCCCGGGCGGGGCTGCTGCCGGCCCAGACGTACCTGCGCGGTCGGCTCACCCGCGCGGTCGGCCTGCTGGCGATGGACCGGCTGTACCGGGCGATGGGGCGGGTGCTGGGGCTCGCCCGGCTGGAGGATCCGGCGTTCCGGGACCGGCTCAACCTCGCGCAGCAGGCCGGTCGCGGCTGGCCCGCGCATCTCGTCGACGACGCGCTCGCCACCGTGCAGGCGACGGTCACGCTCGTCGGGTTCGTCGCCGCGCTCGCCACCTTGAACGGCTGGCTCGCGATGGTGGTGCTGGCTTCGGCGGTACCGGCGCTGATCCTGCAACTGCGGCTGAGCCGCGGCCGGGCCGCGATGCTGTGGCGAATCGCGCCGAACGCCCGGCGGGAGGGGCACTACGCGGAGCTGCTGACCAGCCTGCCAGCGGCCAAGGAACTGCGGCTGTTCGGGCTCACCGGCATGTTCCGCGGCCGGATGCTGCGGGAGCTGTCGGCGGCCAACGCCGAGCAGGCCCGGCAGGACCGCCGCGAGTTCGGGGTGAACCTGGGCCTGCAGAGTCTCACCGCCGCGATCGCCGGCGGGGGACTGGTCTGGGCGATCTGGACCGCCGCCAGGGGCGGCCTCGGGGTCGGCGACGTGGCGGTGTTCGTGGCCGCGGTGCCCGGTACCCAGGCGTCCCTCCAGTCGATCATCGAGCGGATCGCCACTGCCCATCAGGCCGCGTTGATGTTCGACCACTACCGGTACGTCGAGACGGCGCCACCGGACCTGGCGGTGCCGGTACGTCCCCGGCCGGTACCGCCGCTGCGCGCCGGGATCGAGCTCGACGACGTGTGGTTCCGGTACGGGCCGGACAGCCCGTGGGTACTGCGCGGGGTCGACCTGACGATCCCGGCCGGTACGGCGGTGGCGCTGGTCGGACTCAACGGCGCGGGCAAGAGCACGCTGATCAAGCTGCTGTGCCGGTTCTACGACCCGACCAGGGGCGCGATCCGGTGGGACGGCACCGACCTGCGCGAGTTGTCGATCGAGGAGTTGCGCGGCCGGATCGGCGCGGTGTTCCAGGACTACATGGGGTACGACCTGACCGCGGCGGAGAACATCGCGGTCGGCGATCTGTCCGCGCTGGGCGACAGCGGCCGGATCGTGACCGCGGCGCGCAGCGCCGGCATCCACGACACGCTGGTCGGGCTGCCCCGCGGGTACGACACGCTGCTGTCCCGGGTGTTCTACAGCCGCGCCGAGCAGGACGATCCGGAGACCGGGGTGCTGCTCTCCGGCGGGCAGTGGCAGCGACTCGCGCTGGCCCGCGCGTTCCTGCGGGACAAGCGGGATCTGATGATCCTGGACGAGCCGAGCGCGGGACTCGACGCGGAAGCCGAGTACCGGATGTACCGCGAGCTGCGCCGGCACCGGGCGGGTTCGACCAGTGTGTTGATCTCGCACCGGCTCGGCGCGGTACGCGACGCCGACCTGATCGTCACGCTGGCCGGCGGCCGGATCACCGAGCGGGGTACCCACCGGCAACTGGTCGCCGCCGACGGCGGGTACGCCCGGCTGTTCCGGCTGCAGGCGGCCGGCTACCAGGCCGACGAGCCGGCGGCGACCGGGCCGGCACCACGGTGACCGTGCTGGTAGGAGCCGTGCTCGCCACGGCCGGCGGCGCGGTGGTGGCGGGGCTCGGGGCGTGCTGGCTGCGGACCCGCTGGCTGCTGGTCACCGTGCGCGGCCACAGCATGCGGCCCACGTTCGAGCCGGGCGACCGGGTGCTGGTCCGGCGCTGTGCCCTGGACCGGATACGAACGGGCGACGTGGTGCTGATCGCGCCGCCGGATCGGGCCGGCGCGCCGGATCCGGCGGACCGGAGGTTCGTCAAGCGCGCCGTCGCGCTGCCGGGGGATCCGGTACCGGCCGGAGTTCCGGTGCCGGACGCGGTGGTGCCGGCGGGCTGCTTCGTCGCGCTGGGCGACAACGCCGGGGCCAGCCACGACTCGCGCGTGGTCGGCTACTTCCCGGCGGCGAGCCTGTGCGGTGTCGCGCCACGGCGGTCCAGCGGCGCGGGAGCCGGTGCGGGAGCCGGCGCGGCGGCCGGTGCGGTGGCCGGCTGCCCGACTCGTACCCGATGATCGGGTTTCGGCTGATCGCCCGGCGGAAAGCCGCGCGCGGACGGCGGTCACCGTCCGCTAACCTTGGCGGCACAGGCGTTGACCCGGCTATCACCGGTGAGCCTCCGGAAGAAAGAGCGCCGCGTCCTGCCGGCCAGAACCGCGGCGCCTGAGTAGAACCGGACGGGTCCGGCCCGTGACAGCCGGCCAACGAGCGGGCACCGCGTGGCCCGCGCCGGGAGCGGTCGCCGTCGGCGGCTTACCCGGCGCGATCTTCGCGGAGCCAAGCGAGGTGGTACCGCGGGTGAGCGCGCGACATGCGCGTTCCGCTCGTCCTCGCACCGGATGGCGGCAGGGTGTGCGGGGACCGGGCGCCGCGTGGCCACACGCGGAGGACGGTCGCTTCGCACACCAATGGCAGCAAGGTGTGAGGGAGCGGGCAAGGCGATGGTGTACCCCAAGGACGATCCGAAGCGTGGCGTACCGGCCAGCCCGTCCTTTCCGGAGATAGAGCAGCGGGTCCTCGACTTCTGGGCCACCGACGAGACGTTCATCGCCAGCGTCGAGCAGCGCCCGGCCGGTACCAACGGCGACAACGAGTTCGTCTTCTACGACGGCCCCCCGTTCGCCAACGGCATGCCGCACTACGGCCACCTGCTCACCGGGTACGTCAAGGATCTGGTGCCGCGGTACCAGACCATGCGCGGTCGCCGGGTGGAGCGCCGGTTCGGCTGGGACTGCCACGGGCTGCCGGCCGAGGTGGAGGCCGAGAAGCAGCTCGGCATCACCACCAAGGCCGAGATCGTGCAGATGGGCCTGGCGAAGTTCAACGACGCCTGTCGCACCTCGGTGCTGCAGTACACCCGCGACTGGGAGCGGTACGTCAACCGCCAGGCCCGCTGGGTCGACTTCGCCAACGACTACAAGACGCTCGACCCGGACTACATGGAAAGCGTCATGTGGGCGTTCAAGACGCTCTACGACAAGGGCCTGGTGTACGAGGGATTCCGGGTGCTGGCGTACTGCTGGCGCTGCGAGACGCCGCTGTCGAACACCGAGACCCGGATGGACGACGTGTACCGGGACCGGCAGGACCCGGCGATCACCGTCGCGCTGCGGCTGGAGACCGGCGAGGACCTGCTGGTCTGGACCACCACGCCGTGGACGCTGCCGTCCAACCTGGCCGTGGCGGTCGGGCCGGACATCGACTACGCCGTAGTGGAGGTCCCGGCCGCGCCGGGGTCCGGCGAGCAGAGCCGGCGTCGATTCATCCTCGGTGAGGCGCGGCTGGCCGCGTACGAGAAGGAACTCGGCGAGGCGACCCGGGTCGGGACGGTCAAGGGCAGCGAGCTGGTCGGCCGGCGGTACACGCCGCTGTTCGACTACCTGGTCGAGCAGGTCGCCGGTACGCCCGCGTTCACCGTGCTGTCCGGCGATTTCGTCGCCACCGAGGAGGGCACCGGCGTCGTCCACATGGCGCCCGCGTTCGGTGAGGACGACCAGAACGCGTGTACCGCGGCCGGCATCCCGACCGTGGTGACCGTCGACGAGCACACCAAGTTCACCAACCTGGTCCCGCCGTACGTGGGGATGCAGGTCTTCGAGACGAACAAGCCGATCATCCGGGAGCTGCGCGAGCGCGGTCTGGTACTCCGGCACGACAGCTACGTCCACAGCTACCCGCACTGCTGGCGGTGCGACACCCCGCTGGTGTACAAGGCCGTGTCCAGCTGGTTCGTGCAGGTGACCGCGTTCCGGGACCGGATGGTCGAGCTGAACCAGCGGATCGACTGGACGCCGGCGCACGTCAAGGACGGCTCGTTCGGCAAGTGGCTGGAGGGTGCCCGCGACTGGTCGATCAGCCGGAACCGGTTCTGGGGCTCGCCGATCCCGGTGTGGAAGTCGGACAACCCGGAGTACCCGCGGGTGGACGTGTATGGCTCGCTGGACCAGCTCGCCGAGGACTTCGGGGTACGTCCGGACGATCTCCACCGACCCGGCATCGACGAGCTGACCCGGCCGAACCCGGACGACCCGTCCGGGCAGTCGACCATGCGCCGGGTACCCGAGGTGCTCGACTGCTGGTTCGAGTCCGGCTCGATGCCGTTCGCCCAGGTGCACTACCCGTTCGAGAACGCGGAGTGGTTCGAGCACCACTACCCGGGCGACTTCATCGTGGAGTACTTCCCGCAGGTCCGGGGCTGGTTCTACACGCTGCACGTACTGGCGACCGCGCTGTTCGACCGGCCCGCGTTCCGCAGCTGCGTGGTACACGGCACGCTGCTCGGCGCGGACGGCCGGAAGATGTCCAAGAGCCTGCGCAACTACCCGGACGTGTACGAGATGTTCGACGCCTACGGCTCCGACGCGGTGCGCTGGGCGTTCATGTCGTCGCCGGTACTGCGCGGTGGGGACATGGCGGTCAGCGAGACGGCGATCAGGGACGCGGTACGGCAGTCGCTCAATCCACTGTGGAACGTCTGGTACTTCTTCTCGCTGTATGCCAACGCGGAGGACTACCAGGCGGAACGTCGCGCCACCTCACCCCATGTACTGGACCGGTACGCGCTGGCGAAACTGCGCGAGCTGGTCGTCGAGGTGACCGGCCACCTGGACCGGGTCGACATCTCGGCCGCCTGCCAGGCGGTACGCGGCTATCTCGACGCGCTCACCAACTGGTACGTCCGCCGCTCGCGGGACCGGTTCTGGGACGGCGACCGGGACGCCTTCGACACCCTGTACACGGTGCTGGAGACGGTCTGCCGGGTGGCCGCGCCACTGGCCCCGATGATCACCGAGGAGGTGTACCAGGGGTTGACCGGCGCCCGCAGCGTGCACCTCACCGACTGGCCCACCGCCGAGGATCTGCCCACCGATCCGGACCTGGTCGCCGACATGGACGCGGTACGGGACGTCTGCTCGGTGGCGCTGTCCATCCGCAAGGCGAACGGGCTGCGGGTACGCCTGCCGCTGGCCGAGCTGAGCGTGGCCGCCGACGATGCCGAGCGGCTGGCCCCGTACCGGGACCTGATCTGCGACGAGGTGAACGTCCGCCGGTTCGTACCGGCCGCGCTGTCGACGACGGAGTGGACGCTGGTACCCAATCCGCGGGTGTTGGGTCCGCGGCTCGGGCCGGCCGTCCAGCAGGTGATCCGGGCGGCGAAGGCGGGGGACTTCGCGCCGCCGGCCGAGGACGGCTCGGTGACCGTGGCCGGGCACCGGCTCGAGCCGGGCGAGTTCGAGCTGCGGCCGGCGGTGGAGAACGCCGCCGGTACCAGGTTCGAGGCGCACCGGCTGGTCGCGCTGGACACCCACGTCACGCCCGAACTCGCCGCCGAGGGCCTGGCCCGGGATGTCGTACGGGTGGTGCAGCTGGCCCGCCGCGACGCCGGCCTGGACGTGTCCGACCGGGTCCGCGTGGTGATCGAGGCGCCGCCGGAGGTGACCGAGGCGGTCCGGGCCCACCTGGCGGTGGTGGCCGGTGAGACGCTCGCGTCCGAGGTGGACCTCGGTCCGGTGGTGGGCGAGGGGTACACCGGTGAAGCCGGCGACGGCCAGCAGGTCCGGGTGGCGGTGAGCAAGGTATGAGCAGTGGCGTCGGTTCCGACGCCGGCCGTCCGGCCGGCGTCGGGGCCGTGCCCGGTGCCGTCTCGCCCGGTGCCGTCTCGCCCGGTCGGCCGGTCACGTCCGACCCGGCCGCGCGGCTGCACGCGTTGGCGGTCGAGCTCGGGGCGATGTCGCAGAACGGGCTCAACTACGCGACCGACAAGTACGACCTGGACCGGTACCACCGGATGCGGGAGATCACCGCCGAGGTGCTGGGCCTGCTCGCGGGCGCCGGGCCGGACGAGTTCCAGCGTGCGCTGGCGGCCGAGGCGGGCCACGCGACGCCGAAGGTGGACGTCCGCGGCGTGCTGTTCGACCGCGACCAGCGGGTGCTGCTGGTACGGGAGAAGCGGGACGGCTGCTGGACCCTGCCCGGCGGCTGGGCGGACGCGTTGGACGCGCCGACCGCCGCGGTGGAGCGCGAGTTCGCCGAGGAGGCCGGGCTGACCGTGCGGGCGACCAAGCTCGCCGCGCTGCTGGACGGCTCCCTGCACAACTATCACGCGGCCAGCCCCTGGCACGTGTACAAGCTGTTCTTCATCGTCGAGCAGGCGGCGCCGGGGGAGCCGGTCGCCGGCCTGGACGGCGAGACCACCGGGGTCGGCTACTTCGCGCTGGACGATCTGCCCGAGTTGTCGACCCGCCGCACCACGGCGGCGCAGCTGCGCCGGATGCGCGAGCACCATCTCGACGTCGGCCTGCCCACCGACGTGGACTGAGCTGGTATTACCAGACGCGCCGGCGGGCGCCTTGGAACCGGGCTAGTCCCGCAGGCCGTCCATCACCTTGCGGGCCACGCTGACCGCGGCGTCCTTCGCCTGGTCCTTGCTGACCGGCTTGTCGGAGCCGAAGTACAGCTGGATCTCCAGCAGCAGGTTGCTGTCGGTGACCCGCAGCGTGTAGTCGGTGGACGAGAACGCGCCCGCGTCGGTGACCCGCGCGACGTACGAGGCCTGCTCGCCCAGGTCCGAGACGTTGCCCGACTCCTGGCCCGGCTCCTTCGACGCGTCGTCCGGGCGGGTCGCCCCGGCGTACGCGTCGGTGGCCCGCGCTACCGACGGATAGGTGTTCGCGTACACGGCCACCTGGACGTTGTTGAAGTTGTTCGGTGCGGCCGACTCCAGCGAGATCGAGCAGGTCATCGAGGTCTGGTCGCCGATCGCCTCGGTGTTGTGCCGGCGCGACTTCTCCGAGTCGGCGTACTTCTTGAGCGGGTCGGAGTCGACCTTTCCGCACAGGTCCGAGGTCACCGCGAAGCTGCCCGAGTCGGACTTCGGGTCGCTGCCCGAGCGCGTCAGGAACCAGTACCCGGCGCCGCCGATCAGCAGCGCGACCACGCAGAATCCGGCGATCATCGCGATGCGCCGGCTCCTCCTGCCGGCCCGGCGGCGGGCCGGGGCGCTCGGGCCGTCCGTACCGTCGAGGCTCGGCAGCAGCTGCTCGTCCGGCCGGTGCCGCACCTCGGTCGCCTGGTAGCCGGCCGGCGGCGGCGTGTGCGTCCAGTCCGTCGAAGCCCGCCGGTCGTCCCGTGGCTTGCGGCCGCCCGGTACCGGGCGGTCGGGTGCGGCTACCGACGGCCGGCGTGCGGGCTGCTCGCCGGACCCGCCCGGAGTCCCGTACTCCCGGCCGGCGGGTCGCCCGTACTCGCGACCGGGCTGCGGAGTCGCCGGACGGCCGTACTCGCGTCCACCGGTCGGGGCGTTCCGCGCTCCGGTGCCGGCCGGCCGGCGACCGGGGGTGCCATAGGTCGACCCGGGCTGCGCCGACCGCCCGGCCGGGGAGGAGCGGTATACGCCCTGGTCGCCGAGGTGTTCCGTGCCGTTGGGGTAGGTAGGTGTGGACGGGCCGGGGGCGGATGGCCGGGTGCGCCGGCGGGGCCGCGGCGCGTCGGCCGGTGCCGGTCCGTCGTCATACGGCGGCGGCCACACCTCGCCCTCGGACCACTGTCCGGGCTCCTGCGGACCGGTCACCTGAGGCCTCCTCCCAGCCTTACGCGCCTACCGACCCGCGGTCTTCGAACGCTTCCCCGATACGAGCGGACGGCCAGCGCCTGGCCAGGCAACGAACACAACGTGACGAGCGCTCGTTCTGCCGGACACTCTGGCACATCCGTGCCGCCCCGTACCGCCCGGCACGGCATCTGTCCAGTGGTACAGCCGGACGGGGCACCCTTTGGGGGCGTTAGTGCGCAGTTCCCGGCCGCGTACGCTGGTACATCGTGCGGGTCCGTACGCGGCCCGGATCACCGGCGCCCATCGGATCGGCGCCATGCGCGGCGGGTACTCCGCCAGCGCGGACACCAAGCCGGGAGCCAGGAGATGTTCAGCGTTTTCGACCAGCTGGAGCAGTTGCTGCCCAAGGTCAGCAAGCCGATCCAGTACGTCGGTGGTGAGCGCGGCTCGGTCGTGAAGGACTGGGACGGCGCGGCCGTCCGGTGGGCGCTGATGTACCCCGACGCGTACGAGGTGGGCCTGCCCAACCAGGGCGTGCAGATCCTGTACGAGGTGCTCAACGAGTTGCCGGACGTACTGGCCGAGCGCACCTACGCGGTGTGGCCGGACCTTGAAGCGCTGATGCGCGAGCACGGCGTACCGCAGTTCACCGTCGACGCGCACCGCCCGGTCGGCGCGTTCGACCTGTTCGGCGTCTCGTTCTCGACCGAGATGGGCTACACGAACCTGCTCACCGCGCTCGACCTGGCCGGCATCCCGCTGTCCTCGGCGGACCGTACCGACGAGCACCCGATCGTGGTGGCCGGCGGTCACGCCGCGTTCAACCCGGAGCCGATCGCCGACTTCGTCGACGCCGCCGTGCTCGGTGACGGCGAAGAGGCGGTACTGGAGATCACCGCGATCACCCGGGACTGGAAGGCCGAGGGCCGGCCCGGTGGCCGGGACGAACTGCTGCTGCGGCTGGCCCGTACCGAGTCGGTGTACGTGCCGCGCTTCTACGACGTGGACTACCTGCCGGACGGGCGGATCCAGCGGATCGCACCCAACCGTGCCGGGGTGCCGTTCCGGGTGCACAAGCGCACCACGATGGATCTCGACGCCTGGCCGTACCCGAAGAAGCCGCTGGTCCCGCTCGCCGAAACCGTGCACGAGCGGTACGCCGTGGAGATCTTCCGCGGGTGTACCCGGGGCTGCCGGTTCTGCCAGGCCGGCATGATCACGCGGCCGGTACGGGAGCGCTCGATCACCACCATCGGCGACATGGTGCGCAACGGGCTGAACGAGTCCGGATTCGACGAGGTGGGGCTGCTGTCCCTGTCCTCGGCGGACCACTCCGAGATCGGCGATGTGTGCAAGGGCCTGGCCGACCAGTACGAGGGCACCAACGTCTCGCTGTCCCTGCCGTCCACCCGGGTGGACGCGTTCAACGTGACGCTGGCCAACGAGCTGTCCCGCAACGGCCGCCGGTCCGGCCTGACGTTCGCCCCGGAGGGCGGGTCGGAACGGATCCGGCGCGTGATCAACAAGATGGTGTCGGAAGAGGACCTGATCCGTACCGTCGTCACCGCGTACACGCACGGCTGGCGGCAGGTGAAGCTGTACTTCATGTGCGGGCTGCCGACCGAGACCGACGAGGACGTGGTGCAGATCGCCCGGCTCGCGCACGAGGTGATCAAGTCCGGTCGGGAGGCCGCGGGCTCGAAGGACGTCCGCTGCACGGTCTCGATCGGCGGGTTCGTGCCCAAGCCGCACACCCCGTTCCAGTGGGCCGCGATGGCCGATCCGGCCACGATCGACCAGCGGCTGAAGGCGCTGCGGCAGGCGGTGAACGCGAACCGGTCCCTCGGCCGGGCGATCGGCCTGCGGTACCACGACGGCGAGCCCACCCACATCGAGGGACTGCTGTCCCGGGGCGACCGCCGGGTCGGCGCCGTGATCCGCGCCGTGTGGGAGGCCGGTCAGCGCTTCGACGGCTGGACCGAGCACTTCTCCTACCAGCGCTGGGTCACCGCGTGCGAGCAGGTACTGCCGGAGTACGGCGTGTCCCTGGACTGGTACACCACCCGCGAGCGCGACCAGCACGAGGTACTCCCGTGGGACCACCTCGACTCGGGGCTCGACCCGGAGTGGCTGTGGAGCGACTGGCAGGACGCGGTGTCCGGCGTGGAGCAGGACGACTGCCGGTGGACGCCGTGCTTCGACTGCGGCGTGTGCCCGACCATGGGCACCGAGATCCAAATCGGCCCCACCGGCCACAAACTCCTCCCGCTGACGCCCGTCTAGCCGGCCCATTCGGCCGCTGGCGGCGTTGTCGGCGGCTCGAGTGCAAATTGCACACGCCGCCTTCCGCCTTGCCAGCGACCTAATGGATCTCGGCTATACGGGCGCCAGAAACTCGGCTGTACGGATGCCAGAAAATCCGAGGATTGACTAGATGACCAACAAGCGACCCCCCGATCGGAACCAGGCGCCGGTGGTGCAGCGGGTCCGGATCCGGTACGCCAAGCGCGGCCGGCTTCGGTTCACCTCGCACCGCGACTTCGCGCGCGCCTTGGAGCGGGCGGTCCGGCGGGCCCAGGTACCGATCGCGTACTCGGCCGGGTTCAGCCCGCACCCGAAGATCTCGTACGCGAGCGCGACCCCGACCGGGATGGCGAGCGAGGCCGAGTACCTCGAAATCGGTCTGGCCAGCGAGGTCGACCCGCAGGCGCTGGCCGCGTCGCTGGACGCGGCGCTGCCGGACGGGCTGGACGTACTGGAGGCGGTCGTCGCGACCACCCCGTCGTTCACCGACCGGTTGGTGGCCTCGCACTGGATCATCGAGCTGCCCGGGATGGAGCAGGCCGAGGTCCGGGCGGCCGTGGACGCGTTCCTGGCGGCCGGGGAGATCCTGGTGGAGCGGCTGACCAAGTCCGGCCGCCGTACCTTCGACGTCCGCTCCGCGGTCGTGTCGCTCGTCACAGTCGGTGAGTCGTCTACAGGTACTCCGGCCGGCGCCGGCGACGGCACCCCGGTTACCTCGGTCGACGCACCCGCCGGTACCCGCGACGACACCCCGGGGGCGCCCTCAGTAGCCGGATCAGGGCAGTGTGCGATACTCGACATTGTCGTACAGCATGTGACTCCGTCTGTACGGCCCGATGACGTTCTGGCAGGCCTGCACGTGATAGCGGGCCTGGAGCCGCGGGTGTCGCCAAGGACAATCCGGCTGGCTCAGGGCATGCTTACCGGGCAGGGCGCCATTGGCGATCCGCTTGCCGCGGATCGCGCCGGGACGCTCACCAGGACCCCGTCAGCCTGACGGCCGGACCACCTGGTCCGGGGTAGGAAGACTTCGGTGGCTCCACCGAGCCACCCGACGCACGACCGCCTCCGCGAGGCTGCGCATGCGCGCGCCCGGAGACGGCAGAACTGGAGACCAACCGGATGCTCGACAACGAGCCGACCGGCGGCGCAACCGAAGGTGCCCCCGAGGCATCCAGCGCCGCCGAACCAACCTCCGCGCCCCGAGGGCGCACCCGCGGCGGTCGCCGCCGCGGCTCCGATGACCCGGAAACCGGCCCGGCCGGCGACGAAGCCGCTGATCAGAGCGGTGCCAGTCGGCCTACCCGCCGACGCAGGGCGACCAAGGCAGCCGCCGAGCCGGAACCGGCCGGAGCATCCGCGCCGGCCGATCCGCCGGCCGCGGGCGATGCCGGGACCGGTGACGCGCCGGTCAAGGCCACCCGTACCCGTCGGCGGAAGGTCGAGCCGACCGCCTCGGAGCCTCCCACCGGATCAACGGCCGCGGCGGTTGACACCCCGACCAGCCCGGCCGCGAGCAGCGATGCCCCGACCGGCGACGCGCCGGCCGAGACGGGCACCCGCCGCCGCTCCCGCGGCGGTGCGGCGCCACCTCCGGTAGTGCTGTTCGTCGCCCCGGAGACGGTGGAGCCGGCACCGGGCGCACAGCCCAAGGCGGCCGCCAAGTCGACCAGGGGCGCCAAGGCCGCGGGCGGCAAGGCCGCGGCCGGCGAGACCGACGCCGGCACGGAGCAGTCCGGCGACGGTACGGCCGAAACCGGCACGACCAGCCGGCGCCGACGGTCCCGTCGCGGATCCGCTGAGCCGGCCGCGGAGGCGGAAGCAGCGGTCGACCAGGCCGACACCGGCGCGGAAGCCGACGACGGCAACGACGCCGACGCCGACGACGAAGCCGGTGGCCGCAAGCGCCGCCGCCGTGGCCGGCGTGGCCGTGGGCGCGGCAAGGGCACCGGTCCGGACGATTTGGACGACGAGAACGAGGACGAGCCGGAGGCGCAGCAGAGCGCCGACGAGCCGGCCGAGGAGACCGAGTCGAGCGCACGTCGCCGCCGCCGGCGTCGGCGTCGGGGCTCCGGCGGGGACGACGAGCCGGCCCCGGACGACCCGCCGAACACGGTCGTGAAGATCCGCGACTCCCGACCGGCAAGTGACGAGGTGCAGGGCGTCGCCGGCTCGACCCGGCTGGAAGCCAAGCGCCAGCGCCGCCGGGACGGTCGCGAGCAGCGGCGTACCCGCCCACCGATCCTGTCCGAGGCGGAGTTCCTGGCCCGGCGCGAGGCCGTCGAGCGGGTCATGGTGGTCCGGCAGCGGAACGAGCGGACCCAGGTCGCGGTACTCGAGGACGGGATCCTGGTCGAGCACTACGTGACCAAGGAAACCAACGCGACCATGGTCGGCAACGTGTACCTGGGCAAGGTGCAGAACGTGCTGCCGAGCATGGAGGCGGCATTCGTCGACATCGGGCGCGGACGCAACGCCGTCCTGTACGCCGGCGAGGTCAACTGGGACGTGACCGGACTGGAGGGCCGTACCCGGACCATCGAGCAGGCGCTCAAGCCCGGTGACCCGGTCCTGGTACAGGTGACGAAGGATCCGGTCGGGCACAAGGGCGCGCGGCTGACCAGCCATGTCGCGCTGTCCGGTCGGCACCTGGTGTACGTGCCGCGCGGGCACTCCAGCGGGATCAGCCGCAAGTTGCCGGACACCGAACGGCGCCGGCTGCGGGACCTGCTCAAGCGGTTGGTACCCGAGGGCGCGGGCGTGATCGTGCGTACCGCCGCCGAGGGCGCCAGCGAGGACGAGCTGACCCGCGACATCGCCCGGCTGCAGGCGCTGTGGGACTCGATCGAGAGCAAGATCGGCAACGGTGGCGCTCCGGTACTCCTGTACGAGGAGCCGGACCTGGTCATCCGGGTGGTACGGGACCTGTTCAACGAGGACTTCGCCGAGCTGGTGGTACACGGCGAGCAGGCCTGGGAACTGGTCGAGCCGTACGTCCGGCACGTCTCGCCGGATCTGGTGCAGCGACTGAAGAAGTACACCGGTACCGGCGACGTATTCGTCGAGCGTCGGGTCGAGGAGCAGTTGCTCAAGGCGCTGGACCGCAAGGTCTTCCTGCCCAGTGGCGGCCATCTCGTCATCGACCGCACCGAGGCGATGACCGTCATCGACGTGAACACCGGCAAGTTCACCGGGGTCGGCGGCAACCTCGAGCAGACCGTCACGCGCAACAACCTGGAGGCGGCCGAGGAGGTCGTACGACAGCTCCGGTTGCGCGACACCGGCGGCATCATCGTGATCGACTTCATCGACATGGTGCTGGAGAGCAATCGGGAGCTGGTACTTCGCCGGCTGACCGAGTGCCTGGGCCGGGACCGTACCAAGCACCAGGTGACCGAGATCACCTCGCTCGGACTGGTACAGATGACCCGCAAGCGGCTGGGTCAGGGCCTGCTCGACGCGTTCAGCGAGACCTGCGACCACTGCAAGGGCCGCGGCATCATCGTGCACACCGAGCCGGTACCGACCAAGGCCCGCGGCGGCTCGACCGCCGACGGTTCGGGTGACGGGAAAGCCGACGCGAAGGCCACCGACGGAAAGTCTGACGGGAAGGTCGCCGAGGGCACGTCCCGGCGTCGTGGCCGTCGCGGCAAGGCGGTCGAGGAGGCTCCCGACGGGGACCCGGTCGGAGACGAGCCGGCCGACTCCGCCGAGCAAGCCGATCCGGACGCCGTACCGGGCGACGCCGCTCACGCCGAAGACGGTGCCGAGCCGGCCGCCGACGGCGGTACCGAGGCGGATGCCGCCGACGAGGACCCGGACGGGGACAACGGCCGGCGGCGCGGCCGGCGCGGCTCGGGCCGGCGGCGCACCAGGGCCGCAGCCGCGATGTAGACGTAGGGCACGGCGTGGCGGGCCGGCCGGAGGTACCCGGTCGGCTGGCGGCCCCGGTTTGGGGCGGTCGGCCGCCATGCCGTAGTCTTTCGGGTGGCGCACTTCTGTGCGCCATGTTCTCGCGTGCCCGAGCTGGCGACCGCCCGCAGGCGGTGCCGCGGGAGCGAGTCGAGCGTGATCGCTGAGCAATCCCAGTACATAACGAGGAGACCTGCGTCGATGTACGCGATCGTCAAGACCGGCGGCAAGCAGTACAAGGTTGCCGAGGGCGACGTGATCGAGGTCGAGAAGCTCGTCGGTGAGCCTGGCGACACGGTGACGCTGCCCGCGCTGCTGCTCGTGTCCGATGACGGCGACGAAACCTGGTGGCCGACGCCGCCAAGCTGGCCGGTACGACCGTGACCGGTGAGCTCGTCGCGCACACCAAGGGCCCGAAGATCCGGATCCACAAGTTCAAGAACAAGACCGGTTACCACAAGCGTCAGGGGCACCGCCAGCCGCTGACCAAGGTCAAGGTGACCAGCATCTCGAGCGGGAAGTAGGCGCTGGAGATGGCTCACAAAAAGGGTGCGTCGAGTTCGCGTAACGGCCGCGACTCCAACTCCCAGCGGCTGGGCGTCAAGCGGTTCGGCGGCCAGCTGGTCAGCGCTGGCGAGATCATCGTCCGCCAGCGTGGAACCAAGTTCCACCCCGGCGACCTGGTCGGCCGCGGTGGCGACGACACGCTGTTCGCGCTGGCCAAGGGCAATGTGCACTTCGGCACGAAGCGCGGCCGCAAGGTCGTCAACATCCTGCCGGTGGAGAGCTGAACCTCCTCACCGAGGCTGACACACCGCTGGTAGGCGGGACAGGCGTAGCGGGCGGGCCGGTCACCGGCCCGCCCGTACTGTTGTCCGGACGGGCCGCGGATCCGCGAGTCCGGAAGATCACCAGACACACTCTGGAGGGGTCGTGACCACGTTCGTCGACCGGGCGGTGCTGCATCTGCAGGCCGGCGACGGTGGCCACGGCTGCATGTCGATCCACCGGGAGAAGTTCAAGCCGCTCGGTGGCCCGGACGGTGGCAACGGCGGACACGGCGGGAACGTCGTGCTCACCGTCGACCCGGGCGTACACACGCTGCTCGACTTCCATTTCCGGCCGCACGTCCGGGCCGGTAACGGGCGGCCCGGCCAGGGCAGCAACCGGGACGGCGCGAACGGCGAGGACCTGGTGCTCCGGGTGCCGGACGGCACGGTGGTGTACGGGCCGGGCGACGAGCCCATCGCGGATCTCGTCGGCGTCGGCACGTCGATCGTGATCGCGCACGGTGGCCGTGGTGGCCGCGGCAACGCGGCGCTGGCCAACACCCGCCGCCAGGCTCCCGGCTTCGCCGAGCTCGGCGAGCCGGGCGAGAGCCTCGATGTCGTACTCGAACTCAAGAGCGTCGCCGACGTCGGACTGGTGGGCTTCCCCAGCGCCGGCAAGTCGTCGCTGATCTCGGTGCTGTCCGCGGCCCGGCCGAAGATCGCCGACTACCCGTTCACCACGCTGGTACCGAACCTCGGCGTGGTACGGCACGGCGACCACACGTTCACCATCGCGGATGTACCGGGCCTGATCCCGGGCGCTGCCGAGGGGCGCGGGCTCGGGCTGGAGTTCCTCCGGCACATCGAGCGGTGCGCGGTACTGGTACACGTGGTGGACTGCGCGACCGAGGAGCCGGGGCGCGATCCGGTGGCCGACATCGACGCGATCGAGCGCGAGCTCGCGCAGTACGGCGGGCTCGCCGACCGGCCCCGGGTGGTCGCGCTCAACAAGGTGGACGTGCCGGACGCGCGGGAGCTGGCCGAGATCGTCCGGCCGGATCTGGCGTCCCGGGGCTGGCCGGTGTTCGAGGTCAGCGCGGTAACCCGGGAAGGGCTCGCGCCGTTCGGGTACGCGCTCGCCGAGGTCGTCGACCAGCACCGGGCGACCCAGCCGGATCTCGAACCGACCCGGATCGTGCTGCGACCGCAGGCCGTGGACGAGGTGTCGTACGAGGTACGCCAGTCCGGCGACGTGTACGTGGTGACCGGTACCAAGCCGGAGCGGTGGGTACGCCAGACCAACTTCGACAACGACGAGGCGGTCGGCTACCTGGCGGACCGGCTGGCCCGGCTCGGGGTGGAGGACGCGCTGGCGAAGGCCGGTGCGGAGCCCGGCGTGACGGTACGGATCGGCGCGACCGAGTTCGAGTGGCAGCCCACGATCGCGGCCGGGACGGACTTCGTACCAGGCCGCCGGGGGAGTGACCAGCGGCTGGACCAGAGCGAGCGGCTGTCCGCCGCGGATCGGCTGGCCATGCGCAAGGCGCGCCGGCGGAGCACCTCGGGTACGACCGCACCGGACGGGGCGGGCGCACCGGGCGGGGTGAACGCACCGGATGGCACGACCACACCGGACGGGGCGACCGCGCCAGCCGACGCGGCGGAGCCGCCTGGGTCCGGCACGACCCCGTCCACGGACGAGTCGGTGGACGCGAACGGGTTCGCCGGTCGGAGCTGAGGTCAGGCGACCACGGCGGGCTGCTCCGCGGCCGGCGCCGGCGGCTGCTCCGGATCCTTCCTGCGTCGCTTGATCAGCAGGCAGGACAGCGCGCCCGCGCCCAGCACCGCGATCGGCAGGACGAAGGTCGGCCGCATCGCGTGGACGTACCCCTCGTGGAAGGTCTTCTCGGCGAGCCGCGCCACGGTGTCCGCGACCTGCGCCGGGAGCCCCTTCGGCACCTCGGCGCCGGTCTGTCCGGCACCCACCTCCAGCCCCTTGGAACCGGCCTGCTCGAACCCGGTCACGAACCTGTCGCGCACGTCCGGCGGCAGCGCCTGCGCGTTGTCCCGGGCCGCGTCCGGCAGCGTCGCCGCGAGTTTCGCCTGCAGCAGCGCGCCGACCGCGGCGGAACCGATCACGCCACCCATCTGCCGGGTCGTGTTGATCAGTCCGGACGCCGCGCCGGCCACCCGAGGCTGGATGTTGCGCATCGCGACGGTCTGCAGCGGGGCGAACGTCAGCCCCATTCCCAGTCCGGCCACGAGCAGCCCGGGCAGGAAGTCCCACCGCCCGGCGCCGACCTGGGACACCCAGGTCACGTGCCCCATCCCGGCCGCGAACAGCGACAGGCCGCTGAACAGGATGTACTTGCCGCCGATGCGGTCGGCCATCCGACCGGCGACCGGGGCGACGAACATCGACACCACGGACATCGGCGCGACGGTCAGGCCGGCCTGCAGCGCGGACAGCCCGAGTACCGACTGCAGATAGATCGTCAGCGGCAGGAACAGCCCGAACATGCCGAACGCGATCGCCGCCGCGACCAGGTTCATCAGGCTGAAGTTGCGGTCGGCGAACAGCTCGAACGGGACCAGCGGCTCCCGCTTCTCGAAGTACTGCACGATCAGGAACGCGATCATCAGTACCACGCCGCCGCCGATCATCTCGGCGATCGTGATCGGCCCCCACACCTTGCCCCAGTCGTGCGGCTGGCCCTCGATCAGCCCGTACGTGATGAAGAACAGCCCGGCGGTGGCGAGCGCGGTACCGCCGAGGTCGAGCCGGTGCCGGCGGCCGGTGCGCAGGTCGGGGAGGACGATCGCGGCGAGCACGATCGTGACGATGCCGACCGGCACGTTCACGTAGAAGATCCACTCCCAGCCCAGCCGGGTCACCACCAGGCCGCCCAGGGTGGGGCCGGCGATCGTGGCCACGCCGGCGACCGCGCCCCACACGCCGAACGCGGCGCCACGCCGCTCGGCCGGGAAGATCATCGTGATCATGGACAAGGTCTGCGGAGTGAGCAGCGCGCCACCGACCCCCTGGGCGATCCGCGCCGCGATGAGCTGGTCCGGCGTGTTGGCCAGACCGCACGCCGCCGACGCGGCGGTGAACACGAACAGGCCGAGCATGAAGAGGCGTTTCTGCCCGTACAGGTCACCGAGCCGGCCGCAGGTGATCAGTAACACGGCGTACACGAGCACGTAGGCGTTGAGCACCCAGAGGATCTCGTCCAGGGTGGCGTGCAGGCCGTCGATGATCGACGGGATCGCCACGTTCACGATCGTGGTGTCCAACAGGATCATGAAGAACCCGAGGCACAGTACGACCAGGACCATCCACGGATTGCTGTCGCGCTGCTGCTCGCTCGCTGGTGCGCTCATCGGGTCTGCCCCCTCGCCCTGGTGTACCCGGTTTCATCAGTACACCGCCGGTATGACAGATCATGCTCCGGTGTTCCGCGATGTCACGCTGCGGGGTCGAACAGCCGACATCCGACCCCGCAGCGGCAGACCCCAGGAGCAGTAGACCCCCGCCATAGCAGACCCGCGCAGCAGAAGAACTCCTCCGCGGCTACCGACCCCCCGCGGTTCAGCACCCCCGCGACTCAGCGCGCCCGCCGGCCGGTCAGCCGGGAAGCAGCCCGATCGCGGCTTTCGCCTGGCGGACCTTTCCGGCGGCCAGGTCCCGCGCCCGGCTGGCACCGATCCGCAGTACCGCCTGGACATGGCCGGGATCGCGGGCCAGTTCGGCGTACCGCTGCTGGATCGGCGCGAGCGTGTCGATCACCGTGTCGGCGACCGCCGCCTTGAGCTCGCCGTACCGGTCGAAACCCGCGGCCAACGCGGCCGGATCGCCACCGGTACACGCGGCCATGATGGTGAGCAGGTTGGACACGCCGGGCTTGCCGGCCGGGTCGTACCGCACCTCCGAACCGGTGTCGGTGACCGCCCGCGTGATCTTGCGGCGCAGTACGTCCGGCGGATCGAGCAGATCCAGTACCCCGGCCCGGGATCGCGCGGACTTGCTCATCTTGACCGCGGGATCGGACAGGTCGGCGAGCCGGGCCGCGAACGACGGGTTCACCGCGCGGGGCAGTACGAAGGTCGGCCCGTACCGGTGGTTGAACCGGTCGGCGACATCGCGGGTCAACTCGACGTGCTGGCTCTGGTCGTTGCCGACCGGCACCTCGGTCGTGTCGTACAACAGGATGTCGGCCGCCATCAGCACCGGGTAGGTGAGCAGCGAGAGCCGTACGTGCTCCTGGGTGGTCGATTTCTCCTTGAACTGGATCATCCGGCGCGCCTCGCCGTACCCGGTGACGCACTCGAGCAGATAGTGCAGCTCGCTGTGCTCCGGTACATGCGACTGCGCGAACAGCAGGCAGGCGTCCGGATCGGCGCCGGCGGCGAGCAGGATCGTCGCCACCGTCAGGGTCCGGTCGTACAGCAGGCGTGGGTCGTGTTCGGTGGTCAGCGCGTGCTGGTCGGAGATGAACACGAGCGTGTCGGCCTGATGCTGCCGTCGCAGAATCGGCTGGATCGCACCGAAGTAGTTGCCGAGCTGCAGGTCACCGGACGGGGTGAAGCCGGTCAGCCGCCGGGTGCGCGGCGGCGCGTCGGTAGGTGCCGGGCCGGCCGGCCGGGATGCGGCGGACGGCTGGGATGCGGCGGACGGCTGGGATGCGGCGGCCGGCTGGGATGCGGTGGTCGGCTGGGACGGTGTGGTCGAGGTCGAGGTCATCGCGGGCTCCTCAGGGCGAAGGCCACCGCGCCCGGGTCGTCCGCGGACAAGCAGAACGGCCGCCCGAGCAGGGCGGCCGCTGTCGTGGAAAGACGCGGAAGGGATGGCCGC
The DNA here is from genome assembly GCA_963742715.1 of uncultured Actinomycetota bacterium. Lineage (GTDB taxonomy): Bacteria > Actinomycetota > Actinomycetes > Mycobacteriales > Micromonosporaceae > CAVUMR01. The sequence continues at coordinate 572,499 of CAVUMR010000002.1, forward strand.
CCGTCAGGGCGCCCACCAACCGAGGGTGCTCGGTGAAATCCGCATCGCTCCACGGTAGCAGCCGACCGCACCCGGCCAATCGCCACAGACGGGAGACACCAGGCATGATGCAGGGATGCCAAGCCTGAACCGGACCGAGGCGGCCGATCGCGCGCGCCTGCTCGACGTGCACGAGTACACGATCGAGCTGGATCTGACCCGCGGCGCGGAGACCTTCTGGTCCAGCACGACTGTCCGGTTCGGCTGCCGGGAGCCGGGCGCGTCGACGTTTGTCGAGGTACGCCCTGCCGCGTTGCGCCGGGTCGTGCTGAACGGTCGGGAGCTGGATCCGGACACGCTGTCCGACAACCGGCTGCCGCTGACCGAGCTCGCCGCCGACAACGAGCTGCTGGTCGAGGCGGACATGCGGTACTCGCGTACCGGCGAAGGAATGCACCGGTTCGTGGACCCGGCCGACGGCGAGGTGTACCTGTACGCCCAGTCCTGCGCGGACGACGGGCAGCGGATCTTCGCCTGCTTCGACCAGTCCGACCTCAAGGCCACGTTCACGGTGTCGGTCACCGCGCCGGAGGAGTGGACCGTGATCGGCAACACACCGGCGACCCGGGTGGCGCCCGGCCGGTGGGAGTGCGAGCGCACCAAGCCCCTGTCGACGTACCTGATCACCCTGGTCGCCGGCCCGTACCACTCGGTGTACTCCGAGCACGACGGGATACCGCTCGGCCTGCACTGCCGGCGTTCGCTCGGGCCGTACCTCGATGCCGACACCGACGAGATGTTCACCATCACCGGACAGTGCTTCGACCGGTTCCACGAGCTGTTCGGCATCCGGTACCCGTTCGGCAAGTACGACCAGGCGTTCGTACCGGAGTTCAACGCCGGCGCGATGGAGAACCCGGGCTGCGTGACGTTCCGGGACGAGTTCGTGTTCCGGTCGGCGGTCACCGAGACCGAGCGGGAGACCCGCGCGATGGTGATCGCGCACGAGATGTCGCACATGTGGTTCGGCGACCTGGTCACCATGCGCTGGTGGGACGACCTGTGGCTGAACGAGTCGTTCGCCGAGTACATGGGGCACCGGGCGACCGCCGAGGCGACCCGGTTCACCAGTACCTGGACGAGCTTCTCGGTGGGGCGCAAGGTGGCCGGGTACGCGGCTGACCAGCGCCCGTCCACCCACCCGATCGTGGGCGACGTGCCCGATGTCGCGCACGGCGTACTCAGCCTCGACTCGATCACGTACCCCAAGGGCGCCTCGGTGCTCCGCCAGCTCACCGCGTGGCTGGGCGACGACGTGTTCCTGGCCGGCATCCGCGACCACTTCGAGCGCAACGCGTACGGCAACGCGAGCCTGGCCGACCTGCTCGACGCGCTGCAGCGGGCCAGCGGCCGGGACCTGTCCACCTGGGCCGAGGTGTGGCTGAACCAGCCGCAGGTGAACACGGTCCGGCCGCTGGTGGAGGTGGACGCCGAAGGCCGGTACACCTCGGTGGTCATCGAGCAGTCCGCGCCGGCCGAGTTCCCGGTGCTCCGCCCGCACCGGCTGGGCGTCGGGCTGTACGACGTGGCCGACGGCAAGGCGGTACTGCGGGACCGGCTGGAGGTCGACCTCGATCCGGACAGCGACGGCGGGCGCACCCCGGTACCGGCGTTGACCGGCGTCAGCGCGCCGGACCTGCTGCTGCTCAACGACGGCGACCTGGACTACGTCAAGGTGCGGCTCGATCCGGCTTCGTTGGAGCGGCTGACGGAGGTGTTGCCGCGGGTGGCCGACCCGCTCGCCCGCGCGCTGCTGTGGAACGCCGCCTGGGACATGACCCGCGACGCCGAGCTGCCGGCCCGGGAGTACGTCACGCTGGTCGCCGCCGGACTGCGGACCGAGGACGAGGTCGCGCTGGTGGAGACGCTGCTCAACCACGGGCGGGTCGCGGTGTACCGCTATGTCGACCCGGACTACCGCCCGACCGCGCTGGCGGAGCTCATCGACGCCTGCCGGGACCTGTTGGCCGCGGCCGAGCCGGGCAGTGGCGGGCAGCTCGCCGCCGCCCGCGGTTTCGCCCGGCTGGCCAGCGGCGATGCCGATCTGGAGACGCTGCGCGGCTGGCTCGACGGGGTACGGGTGCCGGACGGGCTGGCCATCGACGTGGAGCTGCGCTGGTCGGTGCTGCGCCGGCTGGTCACGCTCGGCCGGGCCGGTACCGCCGAGATCGACGCCGAGCTGCGCGCCGACAGCACCGCGATGGGGGAGAAGAGCGCGGCCGAGTGCCGCGCCGCGCTGCCGGACCCGGCGGCCAAGGAGCGCGCGTGGGAGAGCCTGGCGTGCGATCCGGACGCGTCCAACTACGTGATCGAGGCGGTCGCGCTCGGCTTCTGGCAGCCCGAGCAGCAGGAGCTGACCGCGCCCTTCGTGGCCCGGTTCTTCACCGACATGGCCGAGTCGGCGCGACTGCGCTCGCCCTGGATGATCCTGCTGGCCGGGCTGTACGGGTACCCGATGTCGGCGATCGAACCGGAGACGGTCCAGCTGGCCGAGGAACTGCTCGCCCGCGACGACATCGATCCGGCGCTGCGTCGCGCGGTGGTCGACCAGAACGACGAGGTGCGCCGGGCGTTGGTGGTCCGGGCCCGGGACGGCGCATGATCCTGGACCGGGCCGAGGCGATCTCGGTCGACGAGCGCACGGCTCTGCAGACCGAACGCCTGGGCGCGCTGGTGGACCGGCTGCTCGCCGCGGGCGGATTGCAGTCGTCCCGGCTCCGCGACGCCGGCGTGGACAGCGGGACCGGGTTGTCCCTCGACGACCTGCCGCGGCTGCCCACCACGATCAAGCAGGACCTGTGGGAGGCGTACCCGTTCGGGCTGGTCACGGTACCGATGGACGAGGTCGCCTGCGTGCACGGCTCGTCCGGTACCTCCGGGCGGCCGACGCTCGTCGCGTACACCGCCGAGGACATCGCGCTGTGGGGCCGGATGATGGCGCGCTGCCTGGCCGGCGCGGGCGCCAGCCGTAGCTCGCTGATCCACAACGCCTACGGGTACGGCCTATTCACCGGGGGCCTGGGCATCCACCACGGCGCCGCGGCACTGGGCGCGACCGTGGTACCGATGTCCGGCGGCATGACCCAGCGGCAGGTCCGGCTCATTCTCGACCTGCGGCCGGACGTACTGACCTGCACACCCTCGTACGCCATCTATCTGGGCGAGGCGCTGGCGGCGGCCGGGGTGGCACCGGACGAGCTGTCGGTCAAGGTCGGCATCCACGGTGCCGAACCGTGGACCGACGCGATGCGGGCGCAGATCGAGGGACTGCTCGGCAGCCGGGCGCTGGACATCTACGGCCTGTCCGAGGTCATCGGCCCCGGGGTGGCCTGCGAGACGCTCGACTCGGCCGGCTGGCTGCACGTCCAGGAGGACCACTTCTACGTCGAGGCGCTCGACCCGCTGACCGGCGTACCGGTGCCGGACGGCGAGCTGGGCGAGCTGACCTTCACCACGTTCACCAAGCAGGCGCTGCCGCTGCTGCGGTACCGCACCGGCGACCTGGCCCGGCTCGACCGCACACCCAGCCCGGACGGGCGTACCACCGTGAAGATGAGCAAGATCGTCGGCCGGCGGGACGACATGCTGGTGATCCGCGGGGTGAACGTGTACCCGTCCGAAGTGGAGGCGGTGGTGCTCGCCGATCCCGCGGTCGCGCCGCACTACACGCTGGTCCTCGACGCGCGGACCGCGCAGACCAGGCTGGCCGTCTGCTGCGAACGGGCCGCGGGTGGCGAGCCGGCGCCGTCGGTCGCGGGCAGGCTGGGCACCGCACTCAAGGAGCGGCTCGGGCTGACCTGTGAGGTGTACGTCGGGGAGCCGGGCACGATGCCGCGCACCGAGGTCGGCAAGGCGGTACGGGTACTGCGCTGGGAGAGCGGCGAGCCGCCACTGCCCGGGCTGTCCTGACGGGTTCGCTGCCGGGCCTCACCCGAGCGCCGCAACCGACCCCTCCTAGGATCGGGTCGTGCATCCGGACACGCGCCGAATCGGAATCATGGGTGGCACGTTCGACCCGATCCATCACGGTCACCTGGTCGCGGCGAGCGAGGTCGCCGGCCGGTTCGGGCTCGACGAGGTGGTCTTCGTACCGACCGGCCAGCCCTGGCAGAAGGCCGGCTCGTACGTCAGCCCGGCCGAGGACCGGTACCTGATGACGGTGATCGCGACCGCGTCGAACCCGCGCTTCTCGGTGAGCCGGGTGGACATCGACCGCAGTGGCCCGACGTACACCGTGGACACGCTGCGGGACCTGCGCCGGCTGTACGGCCCGGACGTGGACCTGTTCTTCATCACCGGAGCGGACGCGCTGTCGGCGATCCTGTCCTGGAAGGACGCGGACGAGATGTTCGCGCTGGCACACTTCGTCGGCGTGACCCGCCCCGGGTACGAGCTGTCCGACGCGCACCTGCCGGAGGACACCGTCACGCTGGTGGAGGTACCGGCGATGGCGATCTCGTCCACCGACTGCCGGCAGCGGGTCGGCAACGGCAAGCCGGTGTGGTACCTGGTGCCCGACGGGGTGGTGCAGTACATCGCCAAGCGCCGGCTGTACCGCAACGGTCCGGCCTCTCCGCCGCGCTGAGCAAGGCGGCCGCCGGCTCGTCCCGGCCGGCGTGGCCGGCGGCGGCGGATGGCCGGCGGTAGTCGGCCGTGGCGGGCCCGGCGACAGGTGCCGTGAGAGGCTTAGGGACAGGTTGCCGGAGGTACAGACAACCTGAATCGCCCCACCGCCCCAGCCGCAGGACAGGAAGGCCCACAGCGTGCCCGCATCCGATCGCGCCCGGGAACTCGCGCTCGCCGCGGCCCAGGCCGCCGCCGACAAGAAGGCCCAGGACGTCGTCCTGATCGACGTGACGGACCATCTGGTCATCACCGACGTGTTCCTGGTCGCTTCGGCTCCCAGCGAGCGGCAGGTGGCCTCGATCGTCGACGGCATCGAGGAGAAGCTCCGCTCGCTGGACGAGAAGCCGGTACGCCGGGAAGGCGAGCGCTCCGGGCGCTGGGTACTGCTCGACTTCGTCGACATCGTGGTACACGTACAGCACTCCGACGAGCGGGAGTTCTACGCGCTGGACCGGTTGTGGCGCGACTGCCCGGTGATCCCGTTCACCGACCGGGACCTCGCCGCGGCCGAGGGAGCAGACGTCGAAGGAGCAGACGTCGAAGGAGCAGACGTCGAAGGAGCCGACGGAGTGCCGGTGGACGGCGTGGCCGCGGACGGTACCGCAGATCGATGACCCGTCTGATCGTCTGGCGGCACGGTCAGACCGCCTGGAACCACTCCAAGCGGGTGCAGGGCCAGGCCGACATCGACCTGGACGAGACCGGCCGGGCGCAGACCGAGCAGGCGGCCGGAGTACTGGCCAGGCTGCGGCCGGAGCTGATCGTCTCCAGTGACCTGCGCCGGGCGCGGGCCACCGCCGGGGCGCTGGCGGCGGTGACCGGGCTGCCCGTACAGGTCGACCAGCGGCTGCGGGAGCGTCACTTCGGCACCTGGCAGGGGCGTACCCAGGAGGAGCTGATCGCCGCCTACCCGGACGACTTCGCGCGCTGGCGGGCCGGTGAGGATCTCCCGGAGTACGGCATGGAGCCGTTGGACGATCTCGGCAAGCGGGTGGCCGAGGCGCTGCAGGACGCGGCGGATACCGCGGCCGGTGGCACCGTGGTGGTCGCCACGCACGGGCTCGCGGCCCGGCACGGGTGCCGGTTCCTGCTCGGCTGGCCGCCGGAGCTGGTCCGTACCATGATCGGCCTGGCCAATTGCCACTGGACGGAGTTGCGCCATGACGGCGCGTCCTGGCGGCTGTACGCGTACAACGTCGGCCATAGCGCCTGACCTGCGATTTCGCGGTCCGGGGGGATCCGGTCGGAACCTGCCGGCGGCGACCCGCGTCGAAATGGGTGTGACTACGTTGATGCCAAATACCCGTAATGTCCGGTCCACTCGACGGCTGCTGGCCGCGGGGATCCTGTTCGGCACTCTGGCCGGCGGGCTGGCGGGATGCGGTTCAGCGGACGACAGTTCGAGTAGCGCATCCCCGACGTCCAGTCCGCGGATTCCGACGCACGACCCGTCGTCCGCGAGTCCGTCCGGGCCGAGCCTGCCGAAGCCGACCGGTCCGGTGCAGACCAGACAGGGCAAGATCGAAGCCGGGGTCGAGCCCGGTTGCGTCCTGCTCAAGGCGACGGACAAGAAGGTGTACCTGCTCGTCGGCGGCAACTCGAAGATCCTCACCCCGGGCGCGCCGGTGGTCGTCAAGGGCTACCCGCAGCCGGACCTGATGAGCACCTGCCAGCAGGGCGAGCCGTTCCAGGTGACGGAGGCCCGCCGGTCCTGACCGGCCCATCGTGGGTCGCGGTTGGTGCGGGCAGTGGCGCGGCCGTGGTGCGGGTGCGCTGGTGAGAGTCGCGCCGTGTTCTCATGGTCGGCGTGAGCCGTGACCGTGTTGCCGTGGTGACCGACTCGACCGCGTACCTGCCCGACCCGCACCCCGCCGACTGCGAGCTTCACGTGGTGCCGCTGCAGGTGGTGGTGGCCGGACAGCCCGGTCAGGAGGGAGTCGACGTCACTCCCGCCGACGTCGCCCGGGCGCTGTCCGGTCGCGGCACGGTCACCACGTCGCGGCCCGCACCGGGACAGTTCGCCGAGGTGTACGAGCGGTTGCTCGCCGCCGGCGCGCCCGGCGTTGTCTCGGTGCACCTGTCCAGCAGGCTTTCCGGTACGTACGACACCGCGGTCGCGGCCGCGGCCGACTTCGACGGTCGGGTGACCGTGGTCGACTCCCGGTCGACCGGGATGGGCCTCGGCTTCCCGGCGCTCGCGGCCGGTGCGGCCGCCGCCCGTGGGACGGATCCGGCGGGAGTACTGCAAGCAGCGCTCGACGCCGTGGCGGCCACCACGACTCTGTTCTATGTGGACACGCTCGAGTTTCTCCGTCGCGGCGGCCGGATCGGCGCGGCCACGGCACTGCTCGGTACCGCCCTGTCGGTCAAGCCACTCCTGCACGTCGTCGACGGCGAGGTCGTACTCCGGGAGAAGTTGCGTACCGCCACCCGCGGCATGGCCCGGCTGGAGGAGATCGCGGTCGAGCTGGCCGGCGACGAACCGGTCGACGTCGCGGTACACCATCTCGCCGCGTCCGCCCGTGCCGCCGCCCTGGCCGAGCGACTCCAGGCACGGCTGCCGGGGCTGCGCCGGTTGTACACCTCCGAGGTCGGTGCCGCGGTCGGTGCGCATTGCGGTCCCGGACTGGTCGGCATGGTCGTGTGCCGGCAGCCCGGGTCCTAGCACCCGCGCCGGCTGTCGTCCAGTACGTCCACAGCCGGCTCCGTTGTCCACAGTGGGCGGTCCTGGGCCCGGCGTCTGCCGGCCGCGGTACCTACCGTCCTGCGGGTGACGGATCGATGTTCGTTGACCGACCAGGAGACGGCCCGGGTCCGGTTGTCGCGTGCGCTCGCGGATCACGCCGGCCGGTCTGGTGAGCCGGCACCCGGCACCGTTTCCGACGGTGATGGCGGTCCCGATGGTGCGGGCCGGTCGTCCGGTGAGCCGGCGACCAGCCCCGGTTCCGATGGTGATGGCAGTCCCGATGGTGCGGGCCGGTCGTCTGGTGAGCCGGCACCCGGCACCGTTTCCGACGGTGATGGCGGTCCCGATGGTGCGGGCCGGTCGTCCGGTGAGCCGGCGACCAGCCCCGGTTCCGATGGTGATGGCAGTCCCGATGGTGCGGGCCGGTCGTCTGGTGAGCCGGCACCCGGCACCGTTTCCGACGGCGATGGCAGTCCCGATGGTGCGGGCCGGTCGTCCGGTGAGCCGGGCTCTGCCGGGGCGCCTCCTCGCCCCCGAGCCACTCCCGCGGCGCTCGCCGCTGCGCCCGCCGGGGGCATGGGCGGGGGTCCGGCGGCTATCGATGACGTGCCGGCCACACCGATCGAGGCCGCTGCCGCTGCTCCTGAGATCGCAGTCGCGCCCGTCGCCGGAGTTCGGCATCGACTGCCCGGTCTGCTCGGGCTGACCGGCGCGCGATTCGATCCGGGTCGGCCCGGAGTGCGGGCTCTCGCCGCGGTCGCGGTCGTGGTGGTGGTGATCGCCGGCGTGCTCGCCTGGCGGTCCCGGCCGCACGCGGAGGTGGTGCCGGCACCGGCGGTTCCGGAGGTCGGGGCGGCGAGCCCGTCGACGGAGCGACTCGTGGTCGCCGTGGCCGGTCGGGTGCACCATCCCGGGCTGGTCCGGTTGCCGGCGGGTGCGAGGGTCGCTGACGCGGTCGAGGGCGCTGGCGGGGCGCTGGCCGGTACCGATCTGGGCCTGCTGAACCTCGCCCGCAAGGTGACCGATGGCGAGCTGATCGTGGTCGGTGCCGCTCCGGCGCCGGCCGGCGGTGCCGGAGGCGCGGCCGCCGCCGGAGCGGACGGCAAGGTCAGCCTCAACGCCGCGACCACCGAACAGCTCGACGCGCTGCCCGGCGTCGGACCGGTAACCGCCCAGCGCATCGTGGACTACCGGGAGAAGCACGGCGGCTTCCGCGCCGTGAGCGAGTTGCAGCAGGTCGACGGCATCGGGCCGTCCCGATATGAGCAGCTCAAGGATCTGGTGACGGTGTGACCGGCCGCCGCCCGGCCCCGGCCACCGGCTCTGCCCTGCCCACCGGCTCTGCCCTGTCCACCGGCTCTGCCCTGTCCACCGGCTCTGCCCTGTCCACCGGCTCTGCCCTGTCCACCGGCTCTGCCCTGTCCACTGGCCGCACCGCACCGGCCGGTCTCGATCTGCGGCTGGCCGGCCTCGCCGTGGGCGCCTGGCTCGCCGCGCTGGCCAGTCTCTACCTGACCGCGACGTGGGCGCTCGGGCTGGCCGCCGGCGCGGCCGCCTGCGCCGCCGTGACGTGGTGGTTCGGCCTGTCCCGCGCCACCGCCGGCCGAGGCGCTCACCGGCACCGGTGGTTCGCCGCGATCGTGGTGGTCCTCATCGGCGTACTGTGCGGCGCTGCCGCGACCTCGGCCCGTACCGCCGCCCGCGATGCCCAACCGCTGGCGTCGCTCGCGCGGCAGCACGCCACCGGCACCGTGGAACTGGTCGTCTCGGACGACCCCCGGGCGGTACGCGGGGCCCCCAACCGGCCGCCGCGCTGGGCGGTACCAGCGACAATGCGACAGCTCGAGACGGGCGACCAGACGGTTCGGCTCGACGTCCGGGTCGTCGTGCTGGCAGCCGATCCCGGTTGGCGGGCGGTACTGCCCGGCCAGCGGGTGAGCGCGGAAGCGACACTGCTGCCGCGTCTCGGTGGCGACCTGCAGGCGGCGACCCTGTCGATCTCCGACGCGCCGTCCCGGCTCGGCGACCCGCCCTGGTATCAGCGGCTCGCCGGTCAGCTCCGTGCCGGGCTGCGCGACGCGTGCCGTGGCCTGCCGGCCGAACCGCGGGGCCTGCTGCCCGGCCTGGTCGTGGGTGACACCAGCGGGCTCGACCCGACCATCGAGGAGTCCTTCCGTACCACCGGCATGACGCACCTGGTGGCCGTCTCCGGCTCGAACCTGGCCATTGTCATCGGCTGCGTGCTGCTGTGCGCCCGGTGGTGCCGGGTCGGCCCGCGGGTCCGGGTCGCGCTCGCCGGATTCGCGCTGGTCGGGTTCGTTGTGCTGGCCCGGCCGTCGCCGAGCGTGCTGCGGGCGGCGGTGATGGGTGCGATCGGCATCGTGGCGCTCGCGACCGGCCGCCCGAAGTCCGCCCTGCCGGCGCTCGCCGCGGCCGTATTCGTGCTGGTACTGGTCGACCCGGGGTTGGCCGCCGACGCGGGGTTCGCGCTGTCCGTGCTCGCCACCGCCGGGCTGCTGCTGCTCGCACCGTCCTGGCGGGACGGCCTGCGGGCCCGCGGGGTACCGGCCGGAATAGCCGAGGCGCTGGCCGTACCGGCCGCCGCGCACGTCGCCTGCTCACCGGTGATCGCCGCGCTGTCCGGGACGTTCAGCGTGGTGGCCGTACCCGCGAACCTGCTGGCCGGTCCGGCCGTGGCGCCGGCCACGATCCTGGGAGTGGTCGCCACGGTCGCCTCACCGGTGTGGCCAGGTGCTGCGCACCTGCTGGCCTGGCTCGCTGGCTGGCCCGCGTACTGGCTGGTCCTGGTGGCCCGGTACGGGGCGCGGGCACCCGCCGCGGTGGCGCCCTGGCCCGGCGGGGCCGCCGGCGGACTGCTGCTCGCGGCGGTACTCGTCGTGCTGCTCGTGTTGACGCGGCACGGGATGCTGCGGCGGATCCTCCTGATCGGGGCGGTGGCCGCGGTGATCGGCGCGGCGCCGGTGCGGATCGTCACCACCGGCTGGCCGCCGGACGGGTGGATCTTCGTCGCCTGCTCGGTGGGGCAGGGCGACGCGCTGGTCCTTCCCGTGGCCGCCGGGCAGGCGGTGGTCATCGACGCCGGACCGGATCCCACCGAGGTGGATCGCTGCCTGCGCGAGCTCGGCGTACGTACCGTCGTGCTGCTCGTGATCAGCCACTACCACGCCGATCACGTGGCCGGGGTGAGCGGCGTGTTCCGCGGCCGGCAGGTCCTCGCCGTGGCGGCAGGCCCGCATCAGGACCCGATCGGCGGACGCCGGCAGGTGCTGAACGAGGCGACCGCGCGGCGGTTGACCGTCGGTACGCCGTCGCCCGGTTGGTCGTACCAGGCCGGAGTGCTGCGGCTGACCGTCATCGGGCCGGTCCACCAGGTCGCGGACACCCGGTCCGACCCGAACAACAACTCCCTGGTCGTACGAGCGGTGGTGCGGGGCGTTCCGATCCTGTTGCCCGGCGATGCCGAAGCAGAGGAACAGGCCAGCCTGCTGGCCGAACACGAGCCGGTACAGGCAGCGGTGTTGAAGATCGCCCACCACGGCTCGGCGTACCAGAGCCAGGAGTTTCTCGCCGAGGTCCGGCCGGCGATCGCGGTGGCGTCCGTGGGCGTGCACAACGACTACGGCCACCCCAACCCGGGGTTGCTCGCCCGGCTCCGCGCGGCGGGCGCCCGGGTGCTCCGTACCGATCAGGACGGTGACATCGCGGTGGTCCTCCACGATGGTCGGCTGATCGCGGTGGGGCACGGCATACCACCGGGGAGGACACGGTGACCTGGATCAATCACTACCCGTATCCCCGTGGTGTCCTCACGGTTAACGAAGCATGGGTAGCTTGCGACACCGTTGCGGCACGACTGTCCGTACCGGTCCGCGACGGCGGGCCGCTGCGAGCCGTGCCGCGTCCGCGGGGCCGCGATGTGACGCCGGGACGGGTGATGCGGGCAGCGGCCGGCCCGCGCGGTCGTGCGACGATGGGCGGCGTGACGTCCCCGCCTCCACCGGTGCGGTTGGTCCTTGGTGACGAAGAGCTACTGGCCAACCGGGCTGTGGCCGCGGTGATCGCGGCGGCCCGTGCCGAGGCGGCGGACGTCGACATCGGCGAGTACGAAGCGGGTGGCCTGGTCGCCGGGGAGCTCGCCGAGCTGGTGAGCCCGTCCCTGTTCGGCGGTCGCCGCGTGGTCGTGATCCGCGGCGGTGAGTCGGCGAAGAAGGATCTTGTCGAGGCGCTGCTGCGGTACGTCCGCGATCCCGCCGACGAGGTGAGCCTGGTCGTCACCCACACCGGCGGTGGTGGCGCCCGGGCAAAGGTGCTGGTCGACGGCCTTCGGGATGCCGGCGCCGAGGTCGTCCAGGTACCCCGGGTCACCAAGTACCGGGACCGGCTGGCGTTCGTCCGGGACGAGATCCGCGGGCTCGGTGGTCGGTGTGCGGACGATGCCGCGGACGTCCTGCTGTCCGCGGTCGGCAACGACCTCCGGGAACTCGCCTCGGCCTGCTCCCAGCTGGTGGCCGACACCGACGGTCGGATCACCGTCGAGGTGGTGAACCGGTACTACCGCGGTCGTGCCGAGGTGACCGGGTTCACCGTGGCGGACGCGGCCATGGTCGGCGACATACCGGCCGCCCTGGAGGCGCTGCGCTGGGCGCTCGCCGTAGGGGTGGATCCGGTGCCGATCGCCGACGCGATCGCGGACGGAGTGCGTACGGTAGCGAGGGTCGCGAGCGCGGGCCGGGGCAACCCGTACCAGTTGGCGTCCACGCTCGGCATGCCGCCGTGGAAGGTCGAGCGTGCCCAGCGGCAGGCGCGCGGGTGGACAGCAGCTGGCCTGGCCGACGCGATGCAGGCCGCCGCGGACGCGAACGCCGCGGTCAAGGGCGGTTCGGACCACCGCGCGTACGCCCTGGAGCACGCGCTCATCCGGGTGGCCCAGGCACGCGGCGCGGGAGACCATCCGACTGCGCGGTAGGGCTCGGCCGCCGGCGGCGGGAGTAGCGGCAGTGCGTTCGGGGCACTGGTGCGGTCAAGGAGGAGAGACGCGATGAGTTCGGCACGCGAGCGGACGGGGCCGCCGATCCCGGAGGGGTTGGCGCAACCGGCCAGGCGACGTGCGCTCTACGCGCGGGTTCTCCGGCTGCGGAACATCCAGCCCGGCCCGCTGCTGTGCTTCGCGTTCTTCGAGGGATCGATAGCCGTCGCGGTACTGCTGGCCCTGGCCGAGCTGATCGACTGGTGGACCGTTCCAGTGTTGCCGCTGGTCGTGGCGGTGATGGTGAAGGTCAACGACCTGCTCGCCAACTCGCCACGCAATGCCAACCGGCGCAGTCAGCAGGCGAACCGCCGTGGCGGGACCGGTTCCGAGCGGGGCCAACCCGAACGGGTGGACCAGCCGATGCGGGCCGAGCATCTCGTACCGCCGACCCGCCCCCGCCGAACCGAGCACGCCCGTCCGGCCGAGCCGGTACGAGCGCCCGAGCCGGCCGGACCACAGGGCCAGTACGAGCCGCGAGAGCACCAGGCTGGCGTCAACGGGGTTGGCGCGCACGCCGCGGGTACGTACGGCACGCGAAACTACGAGCCGGGGGTGTACGGCTCACCCGACGTCAACGCCGACGACCAGCCGGAGTACGACCAGCCCGCGCACGACCAGCAGGCGTATGACCAGGGCTACGAGCCGGCGTATGACCAGCGGGCGTATGACCAGCGGGAGTATGACCAGCGGGAGTATGACCAGCACAGTTACGAGAGTGCCGCGCCCGAACCTGGCGGATCACCGGACGGTGTGGCCGCCGGCAACCAGTGGGGCGGCGACTACGAGCCGGCCGAGTACGAGGCCGCGCCGCAGGCGGGATATGCCGAAGCCGGGTACCGGCAGCCGGAGTACGACTACTACGACGACGAGTCCGATGAGGAGCCGGCCGCTGGCGGCTACCCGGCCGGGTACGACGACCGCGGGCGCGACGTCCCGCGCCGGGATGAGCCAGCCGGCTACGGCGCGCACGCCGACTACGGCACCCAGGGCGCCGGCTACGGCACACACGCCGACTACGCCACGCACGCCGGCTACGGCGCGCCTGCCGACCATGAGGCGCCCGCCGGCAATGGCGCCCACGGCGACTACGGCGCGTCTGCCGACCACGGCGCGCACGCCGGCTATGGCGCGCACGCCGGTTACGACCAGCCGGTGTCCGGCTCGGGCCAGGTGTACGGCTCCGGCGGCGACTACTACTCCGATCAGGGGAGCCCGGGGCACTACACCGCGGCGGCCGGTGGCACTCCGGACCCCGAGTACTGGTCGGGCGCCGACGTCAACGAGGGCTACCAGGACGAGCCGGCGCCGGGCCGGTTCGGGCGGCCGTACGTGTACCAGCAGGAGAACGCGCACTATCCGACCGAGGAACCGGCCGAGCACGGTCACGCCTGGACAGCCGACGGTACGCCGTCGGGGTACGGCCGGCACGCGGCGCACTCCGATGAGGGCGCGCCTGGCAGCTACTACTTGTCCGGCCCCTCGTACCGGTCGACCGGTGACGAGTACCAGCCGGGCTATCCGGACGCCGGTCACGGCGACTTCGAGGACGAGCCGGTGATGGACGACGACGACGAACCGACCGGGTACCACGCACGGGCTCAACCGGAGCAGGCGCGGGGCCAGCAGCCCAAGGATCCGGCGGCGATGCGCGCGCTGGTACGGGAAGCCGTGGTTCGGCACATGAGGTCTGTCTGACGCACCTGCGTCGGACCATGGTGAGGTCGGACCATGGTGAGGCCGGACATGATGAAGCCGCCCGGTTGTCAACCGGGCGGCCTCAGGTGCCTTATGAACGCGTCAGGACTGCGAGGTGGCCGCGAATCGCTTGGCGATCGCGGACTTACGGTTCGCTGCCTGGTTCTTGTGGATCACGCCTTTGCTCGCGGCCTTGTCGAGCTGCCGGCACGCGGCGCGCATCAGCGCGCCCGCGTTGTCGGCGTCGCCGGACTCGATCGCCCCCCCGAACTTGCGGACAGCGGTCTTCAGCGACGACTTCACCGCCTTGTTGCGCTGACGCCGGCGTCTCGTTCTGCCGGTTGCGCTTGATCTGGGACTTGATGTTCGCCACGCGACAGCCTCAGTCTGCTCGGGTTCGATGCTTGGACCGCATCCTAGGCACACACTTCTAACGCGGCAGGATGCGCGATGCACCAGGGTAACAGCACGCACTCCAGCCGGCCAAAGCGCCCAGCGCCGCTCGGCGACCCGTGGCCCCGGGACAGTGGCCAGGTGGAGCGGCCGAGCCGGCCGGGCCGAGCCGTCCACGTGGAGCCGCCCAGGTCGAGCCGGCCGGGCCGAGCCGCCCAGGTCGAGCCGTCCACGTCGAGCGCCCAGGTCGAGCCGGCCAGGCGGAGTGGGAGGCCGAGCCGGGCAGGTCGAGCGGCCAGGTCGAAGGCGACGTGAGACACGCGCACCGGTACCGGTGCGGCGCGGTGGGACGCCTACCATCTGGCTCGTTGGCTGAGAGGAGCGCCGCCATGGCTCCGCGCTATCTGCGCCCGGACCGCTTCACCCGTACGGTAGTGAATCCGCTGGTCCGGCTGCTCGGCGCGGCCACCACGCTGGCCGTCGCACGGCGCCGAAGCGGTGGGGTCCAGCTGGTCCCGGTCAATGTCCTCGAACGCGACGGCGAGCGCTACCTGGTGTCCGCCCGGGGCGAAACCGAGTGGGTCCGGAACCTGCGCGCGGGCGGGCGGTGCGAGCTGCGCCGGCGGGGCAAGGCCAGGTGGTACTCGGTGGTGGAGCTACCGCTGGAGGAGCGGCAGCCGGTCATCGACGCGTACCGGCAGCGGTGGGACAGCCAGGTGAAGAGGTTCTTCACGGAGCTGCCCGACCCGGCCGATCACCCGGTCTTCCAACTCCGCGCGGAATGAGCGGAATGAGTGGCGGGCTGAGCGGCCCAGCGAGGTAGGTGGAACCGGCGCTCGCGCAGAAGCCCAGCCAGGTAGGTGGAACCGGCGCCGCGCGGACACCGCCACCTCGGGCTCACCAGGGCCGGCGCCGCGCGGAAGTCGCCCGGTGGGGGCAGACATTCGAGGCGCACCGGACGGGCATGCGAGCATTGAGCGCAAGCCCGGCCGCCTGCCACGCCAGTGCTGATCCGGACAACGACCACACGACAGGACAGAACGGACGACCGTGCCCGTGACTCTCAGCCCAGGCGCGACCGACCCGCAGCGCATCCGGAACTTCTCGATCATCGCCCATATCGATCACGGGAAGTCGACGCTCGCCGACCGGATGCTGCAGTACACCGGCGTTGTCGCCGGTCGGGCCATGCGCGCGCAGTACCTCGACCGGATGGACATCGAGCGCGAGCGCGGCATCACAATCAAGAGCCAGGCCGTGCGGATGCCCTGGACGGTCCACGAAGGTGATCTGGCCGGCGAGTCGTACGTGCTGAACATGATCGACACGCCGGGACACGTGGACTTCACCTACGAGGTGTCCCGCAGTCTCGCCGCCTGTGAGGGCGCGGTACTGCTGGTCGACGCCGCGCAGGGGATCGAGGCACAGACGCTGGCCAACCTGTACCTGGCGCTGGACAACGACCTGCACGTCATCCCGGTACTGAACAAGATCGACCTACCGGCGGCACAGCCCGAGCGGTACGCCGAAGAACTCGCCCATCTGATCGGCTGCCAGCCGGAGGACTGCCTGCGGGTGTCCGGCAAGACCGGCGAGGGGGTCGGCTTCCTGCTCGACGAGATCGTCCGGCAGTTCAGCCCGCCGAAGGGCGACCCGAACGCGCCGGCCCGCGCGTTGATCTTCGACTCGGTGTACGACGTGTACCGCGGTGTGGTCACCTACATCCGGGTGGTCGACGGGCGGATCGAGCCGCGCGACCGGATCCGGATGATGTCCACCGGCGCCACCCACGAACTGCTCGAGATCGGGGTGATCTCGCCCGAGCCGATCCGCTCGCCGGCCCTGTCCACCGGCGAGGTGGGGTACCTGATGACCGGCGTGAAGGACGTACGCCAGTCGAAGGTCGGCGACACCGTCACGTTCGCCGCACACCCGGCGACCGAGCCGCTCGCCGGCTACTCCGAACCCAAGCCGATGGTGTACTCCGGCCTGTACCCGATCGACGGGTCCGAGTACCCGAACCTCCGCGACGCGCTGGACCGGCTCAAGCTCAACGACGCGGCGCTCAACTACGAGCCGGAGACGTCCGCGGCGCTCGGGTTCGGCTTCCGCTGCGGCTACCTGGGCCTGCTGCACCTGGAGATCATCCGGGAGCGGCTGGAGCGGGAGTCCGACCTCGACCTCATCTCGACCGCGCCGAACGTGGTGTACCGGGTGGTGATGGAGGACGGCTCCGAGCACATCGTGACCAACCCGAGCGAGTTCCCGGACGGCAAGATCGGCGCGGTGTACGAGCCGATGGTGCGGGCGACCGTGCTCACCCCGAACGACTACGTCGGCGCGGTGATGGAGATCTGCCAGGGCCGGCGCGGCCAGCTGCTGGGCATGGACTACCTGTCCACCGAGCGGGTCGAGCTGCGGTACACGCTGCCCCTCGCGGAGATCATCTTCGACTTCTTCGACCAGTTGAAGAGCCGGACCAAGGGGTACGCCTCGCTCGACTACGAACCGAGCGGCGAACAGCAGTCGGACCTGGTCAAGGTCGACATCCTGCTGCACGGCGAGGCGGTGGACGCGTTCAGCGCGATCGTGCACAAGGACAAGGCGTACAGCTACGGCGTGTCGCTGACCGCCAAGCTCAAGAAGCTGATCCCGCGCCAGCAGTTCGAGGTGCCGATCCAGGCGGCCGTCGGTTCGCGCATCATCGCCCGCGAGAACATCCGGGCGATCCGCAAGGACGTACTGGCCAAGTGCTACGGCGGTGACATCACCCGTAAGCGCAAGCTGCTCGAGAAGCAGAAGGAGGGCAAACGGCGGATGAAGATGGTCGGCCGGGTCGAGGTACCCCAGGAGGCCTTCATCGCCGCGCTGTCCTCTGGCGACGAGGGGGACCGCACCGCGAAGCGCTGATGCCGCGGGTTGGTCCGGCGCCGTCTGGGTAGCGCATTGTCGAAGTCCGCCATGGTACGAGGAGGAGAACGCATGCTGCTGCGACCTGTCGGAGACGTTCAGGTGGGCGCGATCGGGCTCGGTGCGATGCCCATGTCGACCGCCGGACACCTGCCGGACGAGGCGCAGTCGGTGCGTACCGTGCACGCGGCGCTCGACGCCGGCGTCACGTTGATCGACACCGCGGACGCGTACACGCCCGAGCATCGCGACATGGGGCACAACGAGCGGTTGATCGCGAAGGCGCTGGCCAGCTACTCGGGCGACACGTCCGGTGTGCTGGTCGCCACCAAGGGCGGGCACGTGCGTACCGAGGGCGGCGGCTGGGCGGTCAACGGCCGCCCGGAGTACCTGCGGCAGGCGTGCGACCGGTCACTGGCCGCGCTCGGAGTCGAGGCGATCGGCCTCTACCAGCACCATCGTCCCGATCCGCAGGTCCCGTACGAGGAGACCATCGGCGCGATCCGGGACCTGTTGGACGCCGGGAAGGTACGCATGGTCGGCATCTCGAACGCCAACCCGGAGCAGATCCGCCTCGCGTACCGGATTCTCGACGGCCGGCTGGCCAGCGTGCAGAACGAGTTCTCACCGCGGTTCCGGTCCAGCGAGCCGGAGATCGCGGTATGTACCGAGCTTGGCGTCGCGTTCCTGCCGTGGTCCCCGCTCGGTGGTATCGGGCGCGCCGCCGAGTTGGGCGGAGAGCTCGGTGAGTTCGCCACCATCGCGGCGGACCGGGGCGTGTCGCCGCAGCAGGTGTGTCTCGCGTGGCAGCTCGCGAAGAGCCCGGTGGTGGTACCGATCCCCGGCGCCAGCCGGCCGGAGTCGATCGTGGACTCGGCCGCCGCCGCGGAGCTGACCCTCACCGAGGCGGAACTCGCCCGGCTCGGCTGAGCCGGCACCGGGTCAGGCCGCGCCCCCCAAAAGGCTGAGCCCCCGAAAAGGCTGAGCCCCCGAAAAGGCTGAGCCCCCGAAAAGGCTGAGCCCCCGAAAAGGCTGAGCCCCCGAAAAGGCTGAGCCCCCGAAAAGGCTGAGCCCCCGAAAAGGCTGAGCCGCCCCCAAGAGAGGGGGGTGCGCCATGAAGGCTGAGCCGGGTCGGGTTGCCGGGCCCGAAAGGGTCAGGCGCCGGTGTCGGTTTCGGCGATGACCTGGCGTACCGACGCGCGGCCGGCCTTCTTCCAGTCGCCCTTGTCCGCCGACCATTGCTGCCCGGCGAACTCGACCCGCCGGACCCCGAGCCGGTCAGCCTGGGCGACCAGCCAGTGCGTGTACTGCCAGCCGGTCCGCTGGTCGGACACGGCGACCGTGAGCCCGGCCCGGTCCCGCAGTGGAGCACTGGATACGTCGCCCCAGTCCAACCGCAGCGCGGTGGCAACGCCCTCAGCGGCCGCGTCGCCACTCTTGGCTGGCTTGTCCGGCAACGAGCAGGCCACCGCGCTCGACTCCGAGCCGACGAACGCGCGGGCCAGGATGTCCGCCTCGTCCGCCCACTTCTGGTACGCCTGCGGGTGCGCGCTCCGCTGTACCGCCTGGGCCGCGTCGGTCACGGACAGGTCCTGCCAGCCGTCGACCCGCAACAGGTGCTCGTAGAACCGGCCGGCGGCATACCGCGGGTCCTGCAACTGGTCCGGCGTGCCCCAGCCCTGGCTCGGCCGCTGCTGGAACAGGCCGACCGAGTCGCGGTCGCCCTCGGACAGGTTGCGCAGCTTCGACTCCTGCAGAGCGGTCGCGAGTGCCACCACCACCGCCTGATCCGGCACCTGTTGCCGGATGCCCACCGCCGCGATGGTCGCCGCGTTCGCCACCTGCTCGGGGTCGATCGGCACCTTGCTCTCCTCGGCGCGTACATCGCACACCGAGCCGAGCGGGCTGCCCACCCCGCAGGCCACGAGCAGCCCGACCACGGCGACCACGATGGTGGCCGATGCGGCGAGGGACAGGCGGCTGCGCAACTCATGCCTCCTGGAGGTTCGGGTTCTGGCGGTTCGGTTCTGGAGGTTCGGTTCTGGAGGTTCGGTTACCGATCGAACTGCCGGAGCGACCGGCATGGTGCGAGCGTAGCGAGCCGGGGTAGGCGTCGCGGATCGCCGGTACGCGCGCGGCCCGACATACCGCCCGGCGCGTCCGATTCGTTCAATACCCAGCGGCGGCTGTCGGCTTAACGTCGTCGCATGACACCTGAACTGGCAGTGATCGGGATCGTTGTCGCGGACATGGCCAAGGCGCTGGCGTTCTACCGCCGGTTGGGCCTGGACGTACCGGCGGCCGCCGACGGCGAGCCGCACGTCGAGTACGAGTTGCCCGGCGGCCTGAAGCTGGCCTGGGACACCGTCGAGACCATCCGTTCCTTCGAGCCGGAGTGGACCGCGCCGCAGGGTGGCAGCGCGATGAGCCTGGGGTTCCGCTGTGCCGGCCCGGAGCAGGTCGACCAGACGTACCGCCAGCTCGTCCAGGCCGGGTACACCGGACACAAGGAGCCCTGGGACGCGTTCTGGGGCATGCGGTACGCGGTGGTACAGGATCCGGACGGAAACGGCGTCGACCTGTTCGCTCCGCTGCCCGGCTGAGCGGTCAGACCTGTTCGCGCCGCTGCCCGGCTGAGCGGTCAGACCTGTCGCGCCGCTGCCCGGCTGAACGGGCCGACCAGATCCGGCCGACCGGACCGAAGGCCCAGCCCCGAGCAAGGCCAGCCGCGGCGGCATCAACCGATCAGGTTCCGCAGCGTGACGCCGGCCAGTGTCCTCACCTCCCGGGCGAGGTGGGCCTGGTCGGCGTACCCGGTGGTCGCGGCCACCGTCGCCGCCGGGGTTCCGGCGCGGGCGAGGTCGAGCGCCCGACCGAGCCGCAGCACCCGGGCCAGCGTCTTCGGGCCGTACCCGAAAGCGGGCAGGCAGCGCCGGTGCAGTTGCCGCTCGCTCAGGTTGACCGCGCTGGCGGTCGCGGCCACCGACCAGCCGGCGCCCAGCCGGGCCGCGACGGCGGCGACGACCGGGTCGGCCCGACCGGTCGTGCGAAACCGCCCGGCCGCTACCGACTCGAGCAGCCGGGTCGGATCGGTCGCCGCGGCGAGCTGTTCCGACAGGTCCCTGACCTGCGCGGACGGCCAGAGCGCGGCGAGGGGTACGCGGCGGTTCCGCAGCTCGTGCGCGGGTACGCCCAGGATCTCGGGGCCGAGGCCGGGGCCGAACCGGAGGGCCGCGAAGCTCGTACCGGCCGGGCTCACTGCCACCTGTGCGGTGGTGTCCGGCCCGGCGACGACCAGCTCCCCGCCGGTCCACATCACGTCCAGGCAGCCGTCCGGCAGTACCCGGTGGAGTTCGTCGGTGCGGGACACGTCACGGATCCACAGCACCGCTCCGGGCAACAGTCGCGAGCGCCATTCCCGGTACACAAGGCCGGGGATGCCACCCGGGTACGACAGCCGCAGCCGACCCAACGGTCGAGCGCGGGCTCAGCCGGTACCGGGCACCCAGGCCGCGTCCCGCTTCTCCGCGAACGCGGCCACACCTTCCCGACCCTCGTCGGACAGGAAGTACTCGACGGACAACCGGGCCAGCCGGTCCAGCTCCGGCCGGATCGACTCCGGCTGCAGCAGCTTCTTCGCGCCGGCCAGTGCGGCCGGGGCGCCGCGCACCAACGCCCGCAGGTACCCCTCGACCGTCGCGTCCAGCTCGGCGGCGGGTACCGCGGTGGTGACCAGCCCGACCTCGGCGGCGCGCCGGCCGTCGAAGACCTCGCCGGTCAGGTAGAGCTCGGCGGCGGCGCGGGGCTCGAGCCGGCGGCAGCACGGTCGCGCGAGATCACCGCCGGGATCACGCCCGAGCCGCACCTCGGTGAACGCGAAGGTGGCGTCCGCCGTGCAGACGGCCAGGTCGGCGGCGGCGATCAGGCCGAGCCCGCCGGCCCGGGCCGGACCCGCCACCCGGGCGAGGACCGGCTTGGCGGAGTCCCAGAGCGCGGCCAGCAGTCGGCCGGCATCCGGCCGGCGGGCACCTCACCGGCGGCGCGGGCCGCGGCGGTCTCCTTGAGGTCCGGCGCCGGAGCAGAACACCGGGCCGGTGTGGCTCGAGCACCACCACCCGGACCGCGTCGTCCGCGTCGGCGCTGGCCAGCGCCTCGAGCAGCTAGGAGCATCAGCCGGCTGGACAGCGCGTTGCGGTTGGCCGGGCTGTCCAGGGTCGAGCGTCGCCACGCCATCGGCGGTGACTGGTAGGTGACGAGCGCCAGTCAGAACCTACGGGCGTGCACACTAGACGGCGATGCCCGGCACCCTCCCGGCGGCGAGCCGGTACCCGCCGACGGCGCGCTGCCCGACGTCGGCCCTGACCGAGGTCGGCGCACCGCGGGTTCGGGGTGTACGTGCACGTGCCGTTCTGCGCCAGCCGGTGCGGTTACTGCGACTTCAACACCTACACGGCGGCCGAACTCGGTGGCGGGGTCACCCGCGAGGGGTACGCCGACCGGTGCTGAGCCGAGCTGGCGCTGGCCGCGAAGGTGCTTTCCGGCGCCGCGCCCGAGGTCGACACGGTCTTCTTCGGCGGCGGCACGCCGACCCTGCTGCCGCCGGACGACCTGGCCCGGATCCTCGACGGCATCGACTGGACCTGGGGGCTGGCCGCCGGACGCCGAGGTGACCACCGAGGCCAACCCGGAGTCGGTCGACCCGGCCTGGCTGCGGCGCGCTGCGCTGGGCCGGCTTCACCCGGATCTCGCTCGGCATGCAGTCGGCGGCCGCCCAGCGTGCTGGCGGTCCTGGACCGGCAGCACACGCCCGGGCCGGGCGGTCGCGGCGGCCGAGGAGGCCCGGGCGGCCGGGTTCGAGCACGTCAACCTCGACCTGATCTACGGCACGCCGGGGGAGCGGACCGAGGACTTCGCCGCCTCGCTGGACGCCGTGGTCGGCGCCGGGGTGGACCACGTCAGCGCGTACGCGCTGATCGTCGAGGACGGCACCCGGCTGGCCGCCCGGATCCGCCGCGGCGAGCTGCCCGTACGCCGGACGACGACGTGGCCGCCGACCGGTACCTGGCCGCCGAGGAGACGCTGTCCGGGGCCGGGTTCGGCCTGGTACGAGGTGTCCAACTGGGCGCGGCCGACGCGGGCGCCGCTGCCGGCACAACCTGCTCTACTGGACCGGCGGCGACTGGTGGGGGTTCGGGCCGGGCGCGCACAGCCACGTCGGCGGGGTGCGTTGGTGGAACGTCAAGCACCCGGCCAGCGTACGCGCGGCGGCTCGCCGCCGGCGCCTCACCCGGGCACGCCCGGGAGATCCTACGGCCGCGACGAGCGGCACACCGAGGAGGTCATGCTCGGCTCCGGCTGGCCGACGGCCTGCCGCTGGACCGGCTGGCCGCCGACGGGCGGGCCGCCGCCGGCGGCGCCCTGGCCGACGGGCTGCTCGAGCCGATGGCGTACCAGGCCGGAAGAGCGCGTACTGACGTTGCGCGGCCGGTTGCTCGCCGACGCCGTGGTCCGCGACCTGCTCCCGTAGTACCGCCGCGCCCTCGCCGGTGACGGTCGGTACCCGGCGTACGCTGCCCGGCGAGGAGGGGAGCCATGCCCAATCGTCACGGTTTGCCGTACCGGCCGATCGTCCTGGTCATCGTCGGCTGCCTGGCGTTGGCCGGCTGTGCCCAGCCGGGCGGGCATGCCGAGCCCGGGGCCTGGGAGCGCGCCGGTCCGGCCGCACCCGCGCCGTCGCCGTCCCCGTCGCCGACGGTCCGGGCGGTCAGCATCGCCGGCGTCGGCGACATCATCATGGGTACCGCGCCGGACAAGTTGCCGCCGAACGGCGCGCGCGGCTTCTTCGACCGGGTCGCGGCCGGGCTGCGCGGCGACATCGTGATGGGCAACTTCGAGGGCGCCCTCACCGAGAACGCCGGCTACACCAAGTGCGTCGAACCGAGCCCGTCACCGGGTACCCCGTCCCCGTCCGCGTCGCCGAAGAAGCAGGACTGCTTCGCGTTCCGGATGCCGCCGGCCTACGCCGGCGTGCTGCACGCGGCCGGCTTCCACATCCTCAACCTGGCCAACAACCACACGTTCGACTACGGACCGTCCGGCCTGCAGGACACCCACGGCGCCCTCGACGCGGCCGGGGTCAGGTACACCGGGCAGCCGGGGGCGATCCCGGTGCTGGTCGCGGCCGGCATCCGGGTGGCCGTGCTCGGGTTCTCCCCGTACGGCTGGACCAACAGCGTCACCGACCTCGACGCCGCCGCCGCGCTGGTCCGTACCGCCACCACCAAGGCGGACGTGGTCGTGGTGAACATGCACGCCGGCGGGGAGGGTGCCGACCGTACCCACGTGCGTCCCGGTACCGAGTCGTTCCTCGGTGAGAACCGGGGTGACCCGATCGCGTTCGCGCACGCGGTCATCGACGCCGGCGCGGATCTCGTGGTCGGGCACAGCCCGCACGTCATGCGCGGGCTGGAGTGGTACAAGGGGCGCCTGATCGGCTACAGCATGGGCAACTTCGCCGGCTACCAGGTGCTCTCGTCGGCCGGCCCGCTCGGCATCGGTGGAGTGCTGCAGGTGCGGCTCGCGGCCGACGGCAGCTGGCAGGGCGGGAAGTTGGTACCGACCGAGATGGTCGACGGCGGGTATCCCGCCATGGACGCGGAACTGCGGGCGATCACGCTGGTACGTGACCTGTCCAAAGCGGACTTCGGCGCTACCGCGATGACGGTCGGGCCGGACGGCACGCTGACCCCGCCGGCCTGAACAGCGGTTGGCCGGGGAGCGTGCTCCCCGGCCAACCGTCGAGTGGCTACTTAACGATGTTCATCGTGACGGGGTACTTGTACATGGCGCCTTCGTTGGCCTTCATGCCCGCGAGTACACCGAAGATCACTTCGACGACCATGGCGGCGAACGGCACGACGAAGAAGATCGCGCCGACGATGACCAACGAGCCGCAGATCCCGAGTACGTAGCCGACGACCGCGATGATCGACCAGGTGAGCTGGAAGTTCAACGAGGTGACCGCGTGTGCCCGTACGGTCGGGGACTGGTTTCCCTTGGCCAGCATGGCGACCAGCGGCGGTACCCAGCCGAGCCAACCTCCACTGATGAAACCGGCCGCGGCGCCACCGAAGTGTGCGACCAGCGCCCAGGTCTTCTCTTCGGAGTTGGCGTATCCGGGCGGTGCCTGGCCGGGCGCCGCGCCGGGGTAGCCGCCCGGACCGCCCGCGTAGCCGCCGGGCGGTGGACCGTAGCCACCGCCGGGCGGCGGCGGAACGGCACCGGGTGGCGGTGCGCCGGCGCCTGACGGCGAGGTGGGCGCACCGGGGGGTGGATATGCGCCGGCGCCCGAGGGCGGCGGCGGAGGGGCGTCCGCGGGGGGCGGCGGCGTGCCGGGATCCGGCGGGACGCTACCCGAACCCCCTGCCGGGGGCCGCGGAGCGTTGTCTGACTGATCTGTCATGGTCCAAACGTTAGAGATGCTGATCACAACGCGCCAGGACGGGCCGCTGACCGGATGGCGACAGTAGCGGGCCGCGGCGGGTATCCACGTAGTACAGGCAGAGGGCCGCACGGGTGGGCGCGTGCCGTCAGGGGTGTTCCCGGAGGCCGTAGACTGGCACTCTGGTACCAAGAGTGCCAGGAGCCCGTCTTACCCGTGACCGGGCCCGTTCCAGCCGCGACGAGGAGGCTCCGGATGTCGCTTGACGATCGCAAGCTCGATGTCCTGCGAGCCATCGTCGAGGACTACGTGTCCACGCAGGAGCCGGTTGGCAGCAAGGCGCTGGTCGACCGGCACCACTTGCGTGTCTCTCCGGCTACTGTACGCAACGACATGGCGGTGCTGGAGGAAGAGGGGTACATCCGCCAGCCGCACACCAGCGCGGGTCGGGTGCCCACCGACAAGGGATACCGGCTGTTCGTGGACCGGTTGGGCGCGGTGAAGCCGCTGTCCATGGCCGAGCGCCGGGCGATCCAACGCCTGCTCGAAGGCGCGGTCGACCTCGACGACGTGGTACATCGCACCGTCCGGCTGCTCGCCCAGATCACCCGGCAGGTCGCGGTCATGCAGTACCCGCTGCTGTCCCGCAGTGTCGTGCGGCACCTGGAGCTGGTCCCGCTCACCGACACCCGACTGATGCTGGTCATGATCACCGACACCGGCCGGGTGGAGCAGCGGGTGGTGGACCTTCCCGCCGCCCTGCCGGAGGCGGACGTGGTCAGCCTCCGGTCGTCGATCAACGCCAAGCTCGTGGGCACCCGGCTGGCCGACACCCCGGTACAGGTGGAGAGCCTGCTGGCCGAGGCGCGCCACGAGCTCAAGCCGGTCATGACCAGCCTGTCCACCGTCCTGCTGGAGACGCTGGTGGAGAAGCCGGACGAGCGGCTGGCGCTCGCCGGGACCGCTAACCTCACCCGCAACGCACTGGACTTCACCGGAGACCTGCGGCCGATCCTCGAGTCACTCGAGGAGGAGGTCATCCTGCTCAAGCTGATCGGTGAGGTCGAGACGCCCAGCCTGCTCCGGGTCCGCATCGGCGACGAGAACGAGATCGAGCGGCTCCGGACGACCTCGGTCGTCAGCACCGGATACGGCGCCGGCGAGACCGCGGTCGGTGGCATGGGCGTACTCGGACCGACCCGGATGGACTACCCCGGCACCATCGCCGCGGTGCGCGCCGTGGCACGCTACGTCGGCGAGTTGCTGGCCCAGAACTAAGCACGTCGTTCCGGCTGCGCCAGCACCGCTGCCAGCCCTGATAACCCTGCTAGCCCTGACAGCAAGGACACGGACATCGCAGTGGCCAAGGACTACTACGCGATTCTCGGGGTCGAGCGCGACGCGAACACCGAGGAGATCAAGCGCGCCTATCGACGGCTGGCCCGCCAGTACCACCCGGACGTCAACGCCGCGCCGGAGGCGCAGGACCGGTTCAAGGAGATCAACGCGGCGTACGAGGTCCTGTCCGATCCGCGCAAGCGCCAGATAGTCGACCTCGGCGGCGACCCGCTCGCGCCGTCCGGCAGCCCCGAGTCGGGCGCCAGCCCGTTCGTCGGCTTCCAGGACATCATGGACGCGTTCTTCGGCGGCACCGGCACGACCCGTGGCCCGCGGCCGCGCACCCGGTCCGGCTCGGACGCGCTGATCCGGCTCGACCTGGACCTGGAGGAGACCGCGACCGGAGTGGACGCTCCGATCACCGTCGACACCGCGGTCATCTGTACGACCTGCCAGGGCTCCGGCACCGCCGCCGGTACGCACACCGCCAGCTGCGAGATGTGCGGTGGCCGCGGCGAGGTGCAGACCGTACAGCGGACCTTCCTGGGCCAGGTGATGACGGCCCGGCCGTGCGCGGCCTGCGGCGGCCACGGCACCGTGATCACCCACCCGTGCGCGAAGTGCGCCGGCGACGGCCGGATCCGGTCCCGCCGGACGATCACCGTGAAGATCCCGGCCGGCGTCGAGGACGGCATGCGGATCCGGCTGGCCGGCCAGGGCGAGGTCGGCCCGGGCGGTGGCCCGCCCGGCGACCTGTACGTGGAGATCCACGAGCGGCCGCACGACGTGTTCAGCCGCAAGGGCGATGACCTGCACTGCCGGGTCGTACTGCCGATGACGGTGGCCGCGGTCGGCACCTCACTGACGATCAAGTCGCTGGACGGCGAGGAGGTCGTGGAGGTCAAGCCGGGCACCCAGCCCGGCTCCTCGCTGCGGCTGCGTGGCCGCGGCATGCCGCACCTGCGCGGAACCGGCCGGGGCGACCTGTACGTGCACCTCGACGTGCGTACCCCGACCCGGCTCGACGCCGAGCAGGAGCGGCTGTTGCGCGAGCTGTCCCGGCTGCGGGCCGAGGACGTGATCGAGCCGGCCCGCCAGCCCGGCGGCTTCTTCTCCCGCATGCGCGACGCGTTCAACGGGCACGCGTGAGAGTCCGGCCCGTCGGTGCGACGCCGCCGGCATCCGTCGGTGTGGTGCCGCCGGTGTTCTTCGATGTCGCGGCGCTGGCCCTGTTCGGTTCGGCGCCGCCGGCGCGATGGCGCCGGCTCGGCCCGGCCCGGTGAGCCTTCCGCTCTTCCTCGTCCCGTCCCTGCCGGCCGGTGACACCTGCCGGCTGGATGGGCCGGAAGGGCACCACGCGGCCACCGTCGCCCGGCTGCGCGCCGGCGAGCGCCTGCTCCTCGCCGACGGTACGGGGGCGTGTGCGGCCGGCGTGGTGACCGCGGTGGGCCGCGGCGTGCTGGACATCGCGATCGAGCGCCGGTGGGTCGAGCCGGAGCCGGCGCCCCGGTTCGTGGTGGTGCAGGCGCTGGCCAAGGGCGACCGCGCCGAGCTGGCCGTACAGGCGATGACCGAGGTCGGCGTCGACGAGCTCGTACCGTGGGCGGCGTCCCGCTCGGTCGTGCAGTGGCGCGGCGAGCGGGGCGACCGGGCGCTGGAGCGATGGCGGTCGGTGGCGCGGGAGGCGGCCAAGCAGTCCCGCCGGGTACGACTGCCGGTGGTGACGGCTCCGGCCGGTACCGCTGATGTCGCACGCCGGCTCGCCGGCGCCACCGCCGGTTACGTCCTGCACGAGGACGCCGGGACCCCGCTCGCCAGCCTCGACCCGCCGGTCACCGGAGAGGTCGTACTCGTGGTGGGGCCGGAGGGCGGCATCTCCGCCGAGGAGGTGGAGGCGTTCACGGCCGCCGGCGCGACCGCGGTGCGGCTCGGTACCACCGTGCTGCGTACCTCCACCGCCGGTGTGGCCGCGCTGGCCGTGCTCAACGCCCGTACCAGCCGCTGGTGTTGATCGTGCGCCGACGGCCGCTGGTGTCGATCGTGCGCCGACGGCCGCTGGTGTCGATCGTGCGCCGACGGCCGCTGGTGCTGAGTGTGAGCCGACGGCTCGGCGTCCCCGGCCGGGCGGGCGGTGGGGCCGCCACCTACGATGCGGGACGTGACCGACTGCCTGTTCTGCCGCATCGTCGCCGGTGAGGTCCCGGCGACGATTCTGCATGAATCGGGACGCACGTTGGCCTTCGTGGACATCGATCCGAAGGCCCCCACGCACGTCCTGATCATTCCGAAGGAGCACTACCCGACGCTTGCCGACGTCGCCGCCGCGGATCCCGCGCTGGCTGGCGAGATCGTGACCGCGGCGCACGAGGTCGCGAAGCAGGCCGACATCGCCGACTCGGGGTACCGGCTCGTGTTCAATACCGGCCGGGACGCCAACCAGACCGTGGCCCACGTGCACTGCCACCTGCTGGGTGGGCGCACGTTGACCTGGCCGCCGGGCTGACCGGCATGGCAGCGTCGAACGCGACCCGCGGCACGGACCCCGCGGGCAGCCGTGCCAGCGACCCGGAGTCCGGCGGCACCGACCCGGGCGGTAACGACCCGGGCGGTACCGATGGCGCTGGTCCCGCCGCGGGTGCGCAGGCCGGCTACGAGCGGCTCGTCCGGCAGGCCCAGCGGGACGGCCGGATCCCCGCCGTCCAGGTCGCCGTACACCGCTCCGACCGACCACTGTGGACCTTCGAGGTGGGCAGCGCCGGTACCGACCGGCCACCGCTCGGGCCGGACAGCCAGTTCCGCATCGGCTCGATCACCAAGACCTTCACCGCCGTACTGGCCATGCAGTGCCGGGACGAGGGGCTGCTCGACCTGGACGATCCGGTATCCGCGCACCTGGACGTACCGGCCCACGGCGAGCTGACCATCCGCCGCCTGATGAGCCACACCGCCGGGCTGCAACGCGAACCGGCCGGGGACATCTGGGACACGCTGGACGTGCCGGACACCGGGCAACTGGTCGCCGAGCTGGTACACGCCGAGCGGGTACTCCCGCCGGCCCGCCGGCTGCACTACTCCAACCTGGCGGTGGCGGTACTCGGTCAACTGGTCGGCGGCAAGCGCGGCGGTACCTGGGCCGAAGTCCTGACCGACCGGATCCTGCGCCCGCTGGGACTCTCCGCGACCACGGTGCTGCCGACCGAGCGTGCGGTCGCCGGCTACCTGGTCGACGCGTACTCCGACCATGTCCGGCCGGAGCCGGCGGTGGACATGCGCGCGGTCTCGCCGGCCGCGCAGCTGTGGAGTACGGCGACCGACATGGCCCGCTGGGCGGCGTTCCTGACCGACCCGACGACGCTCGACCCGGACGGCTCGGTACTGGCGGTCGCCACCGTCGAGGAGATGCGGTACCCGTTGGTCGTTACCGACGAGAGCCTGTGGGCCGCCGGCTTCGGGCTGGGGCCGATCCTGGTACCGCAGGGCGACCGGATCATGCACGTCGGTCACGACGGCGCGATGCCCGGCTTCCTGGCCAGCGCGTACGGCCGGTACGGGGAGGACACCCCGCCGGCGCTCGCGGCGGCCGCGCTCGGCTCGGCCGGCAACGGCGACGCGGTCCTCGAACTGACGCACACGCTGCTGGAGAAGGCCGCCGAGTCGGATCCGGCCGACATCGAGCCGTGGGCACCCGGGCCCGCCGCGCCGCCGGAGTACCGGAGCATCCTCGGCCGCTGGTGGAGCGAGGGATTCGAGTTCGTCTTCTCCTGGCACGACGGCCGGCTCGAGGCCCGCGGCGCGGCCGCGCCGACCGGTCGTCCACCCGCGGTGTTCGGGCCGGAGGGCACCGACGTGCTGCGTACCGTGTCCGGCCGGGAGGCCGGTGAGCGGTTGCGGCTCACCCGGGACTCCGATGGCCGGGTGGTGGAGATGCACTGGGCGACGTACCGGCTCACCCGTGATCAACAGACCTTCGAGCGGGTGTCCGCCAGCGAGCCGTGATCGGTCCGAAGTGGTGAGGCTGCCCGGCACCGGAGATTCCGGGCGGCCGGGGCGGCCGCCGGACGCGGCCGGGTCGCGGCGTCGGGCGGTCGGGCGCGGGCCGGTGTGGGCGGCGCGCCGATTTAGGCGGCCCGGCCCGCCCGGCGGCGGATACGATGGAGGCCGATGCACCGGCGCCGCGTCCGCCTGAGCTGCCGCGGCCGATTGTGAGAGCAGGTGGAGCAAGGCCCCAGCGGCCGACCTATGACACAGAGTCCTCGCCCGTCCGCACAGGCCCGGGTGCAAACCAAGATCACGGTGCCTGATCCGCACACCATGGTGAGCCTGCTTGGCTCGCACGACGAGCTGCTCCGGCAGGTCGAGCGTTCAGTGAGTTGCGACGTTCACGTCCGCGGAAACGAGATCACCCTTACCGGTACGCCCGCGGACAACGCGCTCGCCGAGCGGCTGTTCGCCGAGCTGCTGGAGCTGATCAACAAGGGTGAGACCCTCACCGAGGACGCCGTACGCCGTACCGTCGGCATGCTGGAGTCCGGCTCCACCGAGCGACCGGCCGAGGTGCTCACGCTCAACATCCTGTCCCGTCGGGGCCGGACGATCCGGCCGAAGACGCTCGGTCAGAAGCGATATGTGGACGCCATCGACGCGCACACGATCGTGTTCGGCATCGGGCCGGCCGGTACCGGCAAGACCTATCTGGCCATGGCCAAGGCCGTACAGGCGCTCCAGGCCAAGCAGGTCACCCGGATCATCCTGACCCGACCGGCGGTCGAGGCGGGGGAGCGGCTGGGCTTCCTGCCCGGCACGCTGTTCGAAAAGATCGATCCGTATCTGCGCCCGTTGTACGACGCGCTGCACGACATGATCGATCCGGACTCGATCCCGCGGCTGATCAGCAACGGGACGATCGAGGTGGCGCCGCTGGCGTACATGCGCGGCCGGACCCTCAACGACGCGTTCATCATCCTCGACGAGGCGCAGAACACCACGCCCGAGCAGATGAAGATGTTCCTGACCCGGCTCGGCTTCGGCTCGAAGG
This sequence comes from uncultured Actinomycetota bacterium, assembly GCA_963742715.1. Lineage (GTDB taxonomy): Bacteria > Actinomycetota > Actinomycetes > Mycobacteriales > Micromonosporaceae > CAVUMR01. Next base: position 603,712 of record CAVUMR010000002.1, read on the forward strand.
TCGTGGTCACCGGGGACATCACCCAGGTCGACCTGCCCAACGGTACGGCCAGTGGCCTGCGGGTCGTCCGGGAGATCCTGGACGGGCTCGAGGACGTCCATTTCACCTCACTGTCCAGCGCCGACGTGGTACGTCATCGGCTGGTCAGCAATATCGTCGACGCGTACAGCCGGTGGGACGAAGCACGGGCGACCGCTGAGGAACAGCGGGCCCCGCATGCGATGTCCAACCGGCGATCGAATCGGCGCAGGTAGGTATCGGGGAGATCGGCACAGGTGTCCATAGAGATCGCGAACGAGTCGGGTACCCAGGTCGACACCGACGCCGTGCTTGCCATAGCGCGGTACGTGCTGGACGACCTGGGGGTCAATCCGCTCGCCGAGTTGTCCATCCTGCTGGTCGAGGACGGCTACATGGCCGAGCTCAACCACCGGTGGATGGGTGGTGACGGACCGACCGACGTACTCGCGTTCCCGATGGACGAGGAGAGCGTCGACCGCGGCCCGCAGTCGGTGGGGGAGCCGACCGAGCCATCCCTGCTCGGCGACATCGTGCTCTGTCCGGACGTGGCCACGAAACAGGCCGCCAAGGCCGGGCACGCGATGGCCGACGAGCTGCACCTGCTCACCGTGCACGGCGTGCTGCACCTGCTCGGGTACGACCACGCCGAGCCGGAGGAGGAGCGGGAGATGTTCGCGCTGCAGGATCGGCTGCTGTCCCAGTGGCGCCGGTCCAGGCAGCTGCGGAGTGTCTGATGCCCACCTCCACGCTGCTCGCGGTGGCGGCGGCGCTGGTCGTACTGGCCGGCCTGTTCGCCATGACCGAGGCGGCCCTGTCGCGGGTGTCGCCGGCGCGATCCGCGGAGCTGGCCCGGACCGGGGTGCGCGGTGCCCGCCGGCTGCGTGAGATCGCCGAGGATGCCCCGCGACACCTGAACCTGCTGCTGCTCATCCGGCTGGTCTGCGAGTTGGGCGCCACGACGGCTGTGACTCTGGTGGCGGTGGACGCGTGGGGCGTGGGCTGGACCGCCGCCCTGGTCGCCGCCGGATCGATGGCGGTGGTGAGCTTCGTCGTGGTCGGAGTCGGCCCGCGGACGATCGGCCGGCAGCATGTGTACCCGGTGGCTCTGGCCAGCGCCGGCGTGGTGCGCTGGCTGGGGCGGGCGCTCGGTCCGCTGGCCACGCTGCTGATCGTCATCGGTAACGCGATCACCCCGGGCCGCGGATTCCGGGAGGGCCCGTTCGCCACCCAGGTGGAGCTGCGCGAGCTGGTCGACCTGGCCGAACAGCGCGGCGTGGTGGAGCACGGCGAACGGGACATGATCCACTCGGTGTTCTCGCTCGGCAGCACGATCGTCCGGGAAGTCATGGTGCCGCGCACCGAGATGGTGTGGATCGAGGCGAACAAGAACGTCCGGCAGGCCCTCGCGCTCGCGCTGCGCTCCGGTTTCTCCAGGATCCCGGTCATCGGCGAGAACATCGACGATGTGCTCGGCGTGGTGTACCTCAAGGACCTGGTCCGGCGTACCCAGGGCGGCCCGGACGCCGACCGCAACGCGCGCGCGTGCGACGTGATGCGCGAGGCCACTTTCGTGCCGGAGTCGAAACCCGTCGACGACCTGCTCCGCGAGATGCAGGCGGCGCGTACCCACATCGCGATCGTGGTCGACGAATACGGCGGTACCGCCGGCCTGGTCACGATCGAGGACATCCTCGAGGAGATCGTGGGGGAGATCACCGACGAGTACGACGTGGCCGAGCGGCCGCCGGTGGAGCAGTTGCCGGACGGTACGGTCCGGGTGACCGCCCGGTTGCCGGTCGAGGATCTCGGCGAGTTGTTCGACGTACACGTGCCCGACGACGAGGTGGAGACGGTCGGCGGGCTGCTGGCGCAGGCGCTCGGCCGGGTGCCGATTCCCGGCGCGACGGCTGCCGTGGGCGGTCTGGTACTGACCGCGGAGGGCACGACCGGCCGGCGCAACCGCATCGATACGGTGCTGGTCCGACGCGCCGAGCCGACCCGGCCGGCAGCATCCGACCAACGTGAGGAGCAGACCGCCGATGCCTGAGCTGGACGCCGAGGACGCCAAGCTGGTCACCCTGGCCCGGGCCGCCCGGGCCCGGATCGGCGCGCTGGAGGGCGCGGCAGTGCGTGACCAGGACGGCCGTACCTACGCCTCCGCCAGCGTGGCGCTGCCGTCGCTGTCGCTGACCGCGCTGCAACTGGCGGTCGCGAATGCGGTGGCGTCCGGCGCCACCAGACTCGAGGCCGCGGCGGTGGTGACGGAGGGCTCCACGCTCGACGACGGGGCCTGGCGGCGGTACGCGCGGTCACCGCCGAAGCGCCCGTCTTCGTCGCCGCGCCGGACGGCTCCCTCATCGCGACCGCCAACCGCTAGGGGCCTGGTGACCGACCAGAACGTCGACCCGACGGAACCAACGTCGACCGGACCAGTGCCCGCCCGACCTTTGCCTGCCGGACCGCTCGTCACCGCGCCATCCGATCCTGCGGACGGCACCGTGGCCGAGGCGGTCGACCCACCACCCCCGCAGGTGTACCGGGCCGGCTTCGCCTGTTTCGTCGGACGGCCCAACGCCGGCAAGTCGACGCTGACCAACGCGATGGTCGGCCCGAAGATCGCCATCACCAGCAGCAAGCCGCAGACCACCCGGCATGCGATCAGAGGGGTGGTGAACCGGCCGGACGGGCAACTGATCCTGGTCGACACCCCGGGGCTGCACCGTCCACGCACGCTGCTCGGCGAACGGCTCAACGACCTCGTACGCCAGACCTGGAGCGAGGTCGACGTGATCGGCCTGTGCATCCCGGCCGACGAGGACGTGGGCCGGGGCGACCGGTTCATCGCGGCCGAGTTGTCCCAGCTGAAGGCGACCGTGATCGCGGTCGTCACCAAGACCGACCTGGTCGAGCGGGAGCGGTTGGCCGCGCAGCTGCTCGCGGTGAGCCAAGCTCGGCGGAGTTCGCCGAGGTGGTACCGGTCAGCGCGGTCTCCGGCGAACAGGTCGAACTGCTCGCCGAGGTGATGACCCGCTACCTGCCCGAGTCGCCGCAGCTGTACCCGGACGACATGATCACCGACGAGCCGGAACAGGTCCTGATCGCCGAGCTGATCCGTGAGGCGGCGCTGGAAGGGGTACGGGACGAGCTGCCGCACTCGATCGCGGTGATGGTCGAGGAGATGGAACGCCAACGACCCGCAAGGGCCGGGTCACGAAGATCTACGCCGACCTGTACGTCGAGCGGGCCACCCAGAAGGCGATCGTCATCGGTCACAACGGGCAGCCGGCTCCGCGAGGTCGGTACCCGCGCCCGCAAGGAGATCGAGCAGCTGCTCGGTACCAGGGTCTACCTCGACCTGCACATCCGGGTCGCGAAGGACTGGCAGCGCGATCCCAAGCAGTTGCGCAAGCTCGGTTTCTGAACGACCTCGGTACCTCGTACCACGACCCGATGGCGTCATTGACACCGCTCCCCGGCCCTCCGAGTCACGGTTTGCGCTGGTCAGAGGCTGGATTGCCGGTATGAGTGGACGATGTGGCGATGCGGATCTTCATGGTGATCAGCGCCACTGCCGATGGATTTGACGTTGTACCGGTCGACTGCGTAACTTTCTCCATGCCTCGCGGGGCACCGGACGCGGAGATCGCTGAGCGATCAGAGCGGGCGGCTCGCGGGGACCCCCCAAGCACAGCGGCTTCAGTCGCTGGTGTACGGTGGGGATCCCACTGGACGGGGGCCACACGAGGCCTCAACCGGCGGGAACTACCCCAAAATGAATTTGGCACTTTAGATTGACGCTCAGATTCACTACGGGTAGGCTGGAGCGGTTGCCCCAGATGCTAATCCCTAGCGGGGTTGGTGTGGGTGTGCTTGTTCCTTGAGAACTCAACAGGGTGCTTTGGCTTTGTCGAGCATATTATTTTGGCTCGCTGCTGAATCTTTTGGTTTGGTGGCGGGTTTGCCAATTTGTTTGGCCAGGTTTGTTTTCTGTTGATTATCTTCCGCGTCTGGTTTCGGCCGGGTGTGGTTTTAGGTTTTTGATGGAGAGTTTGATCCTGGCTCAGGACGAACGCTGGCGGCGTGCTTAACACATGCAAGTCGAGCGGAAAGGCCCCTTCGGGGGTACTCGAGCGGCGAACGGGTGAGTAACACGTGAGTGACCTGCCCTCAGCTTCGGGATAACCCCGGGAAACCGGGGCTAATACCGGATAGGACGCACTGGTGCATGCTGGTGTGTGGAAAGGGTTTCTGGCTGGGGATGGGCTCGCGGCCTATCAGCTTGTTGGTGGGGTGATGGCCTACCAAGGCGTCGACGGGTAGCCGGCCTGAGAGGGTGTCCGGCCACACTGGGACTGAGACACGGCCCAGACTCCTACGGGAGGCAGCAGTGGGGAATATTGCGCAATGGGCGGAAGCCTGACGCAGCGACGCCGCGTGGGGGAAGAAGGCCTTCGGGTTGTAAACCTCTTTCAGCAGGGACGAAGCGCAAGTGACGGTACCTGCAGAAGAAGCGCCGGCTAACTACGTGCCAGCAGCCGCGGTAAGACGTAGGGCGCAAGCGTTGTCCGGATTTATTGGGCGTAAAGAGCTCGTAGGCGGCTTGTCGCGTCGGTCGTGAAAACTTGGGGCTTAACCCCAAGCTTGCGGTCGATACGGGCAGGCTTGAGGCAGGTAGGGGAGATTGGAATTCCTGGTGTAGCGGTGAAATGCGCAGATATCAGGAGGAACACCGGTGGCGAAGGCGGATCTCTGGGCCTGTTCTGACGCTGAGGAGCGAAAGCGTGGGGAGCGAACAGGATTAGATACCCTGGTAGTCCACGCTGTAAACGTTGGGCGCTAGGTGTGGGGGACTTCATTGGCTTCCGTGCCGTAGCTAACGCATTAAGCGCCCCGCCTGGGGAGTACGGCCGCAAGGCTAAAACTCAAAGGAATTGACGGGGGCCCGCACAAGCGGCGGAGCATGCGGATTAATTCGATGCAACGCGAAGAACCTTACCTGGGTTTGACATGCACGGTGACCGGCAGAGATGTCGGGTCCTTCGGGGCCGTGTGCAGGTGGTGCATGGCTGTCGTCAGCTCGTGTCGTGAGATGTTGGGTTAAGTCCCGCAACGAGCGCAACCCTCGTTCCATGTTGCCAGCGCGTAATGGCGGGGACTCATGGGAGACTGCCGGGGTCAACTCGGAGGAAGGTGGGGATGACGTCAAGTCATCATGCCCCTTATGTCCAGGGCTTCACGCATGCTACAATGGCCGGTACAAAGGGCTGCGATACCGTAAGGTGGAGCGAATCTCATAAAGCCGGTCTCAGTTCGGATCGGGGTCTGCAACTCGACCCCGTGAAGTCGGAGTCGCTAGTAATCGCAGATCAGCAACGCTGCGGTGAATACGTTCCCGGGCCTTGTACACACCGCCCGTCACGTCACGAAAGTCGGCAACACCCGAAGCCCATGGCCTAACCGGTTTTCCGGAGGGAGTGGTCGAAGGTGGGGCTGGCGATTGGGACGAAGTCGTAACAAGGTAGCCGTACCGGAAGGTGCGGCTGGATCACCTCCTTTCTAAGGAGCCCGCGGGTTTGCGGGAACAATTTTCCCTGGCGCGTTGTGTGTTGGGGGGCTCGTGCCAACCGAGTGTTGGTGCGGGCTTTTTGGTGTTCCCGCCGATGGTTGGGTTTAGTTTCCTTGGATGCACAGCAACACGTAATGCCCTGTGCGGTTTCGGTTGCGCGGGGGATGTGTTCGACGGAGTTGGGTGCCCTGTTGGGTCCTGAGGGAACAGGCGCCGCCCTTGTGGGCGGGTGTGTGTTGTCTTCAGGCGGTCCGGCCTGACCACCAAACGACACCGTTTTCCCTGGTTTGTAGCCGTGTTTGTGATGGCTGTGGGGTTGCGGGTGGGTGGTGGTGGTTGTGGGGTTTCGGGTCCGTTCGTTTCTTGAGATGTGCATAGTGGGTGCGAGCATCTTTGTGGTCAAGTTGGTAAGGGCACTTGGTGGATGCCTTGGTACCAGGAGCCGATGAAGGACGTGGGAGGCTGCGATAAGCCTGGGGGAGTTGTCAACCTAGCTGTGATCCCAGGATTTCCGAATGGGGTAACCCGGCACCAGTCATGTGGTGTCACCCGCGCCTGAATGTATAGGGCGTGTGGAGGGAACGCGGGGAAGTGAAACATCTCAGTACCCGCAGGAAGAGAAAACAATTGTGATTCCGTGAGTAGTGGCGAGCGAAAGCGGATGAGGCTAAACCGGTGGCGTGTGATAGCTGGTAGGCGTTGCGTGGCCGGGGTTGTGGGGATCGTTGTGGTCGGGCTACCACCTGGCCGGGGAGTCAGAAAATCGTGTGTTAGCCGAAGGGTCTGGAATGGCCTGCCGTAGAGGGTGAAAGTCCTGTAGGCGAAAACATGCGGTCTTCCTATGCGGTTACCCGAGTAGCGGCGGACCCCTGAAATCTGCCGTGAATCTGGCGGGACCACCCGCTAAGCCTAAATACTTCCTGGTGACCGATAGCGGACTAGTACCGTGAGGGAAAGGTGAAAAGTACCCCGGGAGGGGAGTGAAATAGTACCTGAAACCGAGTGCCTACAATCCGTCGGAGCTTTGCTGCCCCATGTGGGTGGTGGGGTGACGGCGTGCCTTTTGAAGAATGAGCCTGCGAGTTAGTGGTGCGTGGCGAGGTTAACCCGTGTGGGGGAGCCGTAGCGAAAGCGAGTCCGAATAGGGCGTTGAGTCGCGTGTCCTAGACCCGAAGCGGAGTGATCTACCCATGGGCAGGCTGAAGCGCGGGTAAGACCGCGTGGAGGGCCGAACCCACCAGGGTTGAAAACCTGGGGGATGACCTGTGGGTAGGGGTGAAAGGCCAATCAAACTCCGTGATAGCTGGTTCTCCCCGAAATGCATATAGGTGCAGCGTTGCGTGTTTCTTGCCGGAGGTAGAGCACTGGATGGCCTAGGGGGCCGACAAGCTTACCGAAGTCAGCCAAACTCCGAATGCCGGTAAGTGAGAGCGTGGCAGTGAGACTGCGGGGGATAAGCTTCGTAGTCGAGAGGGAAACAGCCCAGATCACCAGCTAAGGCCCCTAAGCGTGTGCTAAGTGGAAAAGGATGTGGGGTTGCCGAGACAACCAGGAGGTTGGCTTAGAAGCAGCCACCCTTGAAAGAGTGCGTAATAGCTCACTGGTCAAGTGATCCCGCGCCGACAATGTAGCGGGGCTCAAGCACACCGCCGAAGCTGTGGCGTTCACGCTAGTGCTCGGCCTTTTCACCTGCGGGTGTTGAGGTCTAGGCGCGTGGACGGGTAGGGGAGCGTCGTACGGCGTGGGAAGCGGCCGGGTGACCGAGCCGTGGATGCCGTACGAGTGAGAATGCAGGCATGAGTAGCGAAAGCAGGGTGAGAAACCCTGCCGCCGGATGGCCAAGGGTTCCAGGGCTAGGCTCATCCGCCCTGGGTAAGTCGGGACCTAAGGCGAGGCCGAGAGGCGTAGTCGATGGACAACGGGTTGATATTCCCGTACCCGCGAAAAAGCGTCCCTGGCGAGGCAGGTTGTGCTAACCATCCGTGCCTGCTGGTTGCCTTCGGGCAGCTGGTGGGTGGCGCGTGGGAACCTGGCCTGTAGTAGTCAAGCGATGGGGTGACGCAGGAGGGTAGCCGATCCCGGTGAGTGGTAGTGCCGGGGTAAGCGTGTAGGCTGACGTGTAGGTAAATCCGCACGTCGTGACGGCCGAGACGTGATGCCGAGCCGATTTAGGCGAAGTCGGTGATCCCATGCTGCCGAGAAAAGCCTCTAGCGAGCTTTTAGCGGCCCGTACCCTAAACCGACACAGGTGGCCAGGTAGAGAATACCGAGGCGATCGGGCGAACTGTGGTTAAGGAACTCGGCAAATTGCCCCCGTAACTTCGGGAGAAGGGGGGCCGTGTGGCGTGAACACCCTTGCGGTGGGAGCGCTGTGTGGCCGCAGAGAGCAGGGGGAAGCGACTGTTTACTAAAAACACAGGTCCGTGCGAAGTTGTAAGACGATGTATACGGACTGACGCCTGCCCGGTGCTGGAACGTTAAGGGGACCTGTTAGTCCTTCGGGGCGAAGCGGAGAACTTAAGCGCCAGTAAACGGCGGTGGTAACTATAACCATCCTAAGGTAGCGAAATTCCTTGTCGGGTAAGTTCCGACCTGCACGAATGGCGTAACGACTTCCCCACTGTCTCAACCACAGGCCCGGCGAAATTGCATTACGAGTAAAGATGCTCGTTACGCGCGGCAGGACGGAAAGACCCCGGGACCTTTACTATAGCTTGGCATTGGTGCTCGGGTCGGCTTGTGTAGGATAGGTGGGAGCCGGTGAAGCAGCCACGCCAGTGGTTGTGGAGGCAACGTTGAAATACCACTCTGGTCGATCTGGGTGTCTAACCTCGGACCCTTATCGGGTTCAGGAACAGTGCCTGGTGGGTAGTTTAACTGGGGCGGTTGCCTCCCAAAATGTAACGGAGGCGCCCAAAGGTTCCCTCAGCCTGGTCGGCAACCAGGTGGTGAGTGCAAGTACACAAGGGAGCTTGACTGTGAGACCGACGGGTCGAGCAGGGACGAAAGTCGGGACTAGTGATCCGGCACTTGCGAGTGGAAGCGGTGTCGCTCAACGGATAAAAGGTACCCCGGGGATAACAGGCTGATCTTCCCCAAGAGTCCATATCGACGGGATGGTTTGGCACCTCGATGTCGGCTCGTCGCATCCTGGGGCTGGAGCAGGTCCCAAGGGTTGGGCTGTTCGCCCATTAAAGCGGTACGCGAGCTGGGTTTAGAACGTCGTGAGACAGTTCGGTCCCTATCCGCCGCGCGCGTTGGAGACTTGAGAAGGGCTGTCCCTAGTACGAGAGGACCGGGACGGACGAACCTCTGGTGTGCCAGTTGTCCCGCCAGGGGCACGGCTGGTTAGCCACGTTCGGAAGGGATAACCGCTGAAAGCATCTAAGCGGGAAGCCTGCTTCCAGATGAGGTCTCCCACCACCATCGAGTGGGTAAGGCCCCCAGCTAGACGACTGGGTTGATAGGCCAGACGTGTAAGCCTGGTAACAGGTTGAGCTGACTGGTACTAATAGGCCGAGGGCTTGACCACAAAATTGCTACGCACCCACTATGCGCATCCCAGGACACGAACACCCAACCCCCCACAACAACGTGTGGGAGCCAGGCCGGTGTTGTGTTCTGACAGAGTTACGGCGGCCATAGCGGAGAGGAAACGCCCGGTAACATTCCGAACCCGGAAGCTAAGCTCTCCAGCGCCGATGGTACTGCACCCGGGAGGGTGTGGGAGAGTAGGACGCCGCCGGACAAACCAACGTTGAGGGGCCACCCACCCGGGTGGCCCCTCAACGCATTTGTGCTCCATTGCCGTTTGTCCGGCCGGGAGGTGCATTGAGTGACGCGTGAACCAGGTACTGACGGGCAGCGACTGCTCATTACCGGCGCGGCCGGCCGGATCGGCGTGATGCTCCGCGAGCGCCTCGCCCGGCCAGGACGATCGCTGCGGCTGATGGACCTCCAGCCGCTGACCGCCGATGCGGCCACGCATGAGACCGCGCATGGGCCCGACGCCAGGACCGCGCATGACACCGCAGGCGACGCCGCGCGTGAGACCGACGGCAAGAGCAGGCAAGGTACGGAGACATTCGTCGGTTCGGTGACCGAGTTCGACACGATGGTCGAGGCATCGCGCGACGTAGACGCGATCGTGCATCTGGCCGGGATTCCAGGCGAGATGGCATGGCCGGAAGTCCTGCAGACGAATGTGCACGGTACGTACTGCGTATTGGAAGCGGCGCATCGCAATGGCGTACCGCGGGTGATTCTGGCCTCGAGTAATCACGCGGTCGGACTGCATTCACGCGACTCGCGGCGCGACGCTGACGGCGTAGCCGCGGATCTGTCGGCCCGGCCGGACACGTACTACGGCTGGAGCAAGGCCGCGATTGAGGCGCTCGGCCGGCTCTATGCCGACCGGTACAGCATGGATGTTCTCTGTTTGCGCATCGGCACCTGCATGGACCGTCCCCGCGACGTGCGCGCGTTGTCCACCTGGCTCTCACCGGACGACTGCGCGCGGCTGGTGGAGGCCTGCCTGAGTGCGCCGCGGCCGGGATTCCGCCTGGTCTGGGGCGTGTCCGCGAACACCCGCCGGTGGTGGTCCCTCGAAGCCGGTCGGGAAATCGGATACGAGCCGGTGGACGATGCCGAGCGGTACGCCGCCGAGCTGGTCGCCGAGCACGGCGAGCCGGACCTTGACGACCCGTTGCACCACCTGGTCGGTGGGGAGTTCGGCGCCCTGCCGCTCGGCGGCGGGTAGCCGGACCTGCGACAGGAGACAATGGCGCCGTGTCGAGGTACCAGCGCAGCCGGCTCTACCGGGACGACGCCGTGGTGCTGCGCGTGCAGAAGCTGGGCGAAGCGGACCGGATCATCACGCTGTTGACCCGCCAGCACGGTCGGGTACGCGCGGCGGCCAAGGGGGTACGGCGTACCACGTCGCGGTTCGGGGCACGGCTGGAGCCGTTCGGGCACATCGACGTACAGCTCGCCGAGGGGCGATCCCTGCACGTGGTGAGCCAGGTGGAGGGCATCGCGCTGTACGGCAAGCAGCTCGTTGACGACTATCCCCGGTACACCACCGCCAGCGCGATAGCCGAGACCGCGGAGCGCCTCACGCCGGAGGAGCACGAGCCGTCGCTGCGGCTGTACCTGCTGACCCTGGGCGCGCTGCGCGCGCTGGCGTTCGGCGAGCATCCGAGCACGCTGGTACTCGACGGGTACCTGTTGCGGGCCATGGCCATCGCCGGCTGGGCGCCCGCGCTGGTGGACTGTGCGGTGTGCGGGAACCGCGGGCCGCACGCCGCCTTCTCCGTACCGGCCGGGGGCAGCGTCTGCGGCAACTGCCGGCCAGCCGGTGCCACCTCGCCGTCGCCGGCCGCGGTCGGTCTGATGGTGGCGCTCGCCGCCGGAGACTGGAACACCGCCGAGGCGAGCGAACCAGCGCCCCAGCGGGAGGCGAGCGGCCTCGTCGCCGCCCACCTGCAGTGGCACCTGGAGCGGGCGCTGCGTTCACTTCCTATCGTCGACCGGACCAGCAGCCCGGCCCGGGAAGCCCGCCGGCCGGCCGGGCATGACGCCGAGGCCGAGCGGAGCGCCGAGGCCGGGTCGTAGCGCCGGAGTCGCGACCGGCAAGGTGGCCGGGGACAGGCTTGGAACACACACAGGAGCGTGTACAGGACATGCGTCGCCACAGCTACCGCCCGCCGACCCCGCACGCGTCCGGAGCCCGGCCACCGGCCATTCCCGCAGGTCTGGTGCCCCAGCACGTCGCGATCGTGATGGACGGCAACGGGCGCTGGGCCAAGCAGCGCGGGCTACCGCGGATCGCCGGGCACGAGCGTGGCGAGGCGTCCCTGTTCGACGTGATCGAAGGTGCCATCGAGCTCGGCGTCAAGTACCTGTCGGCGTACGCGTTCTCGACCGAGAACTGGCGACGGTCACCGGACGAGGTCCGGTGGCTGATGGGCTTCAACCGGGACGTCATCCACCGCCGGCGGGACGAGATGCACGCGATGGGGGTACGGGTGCGCTGGGCCGGCCGCCGGCCGAAGCTCTGGCGCAGCGTGATCAACGAACTCGAGTACGCCGAGCAGCTGACCCGGGACAACGACGTACTGACCCTGCAGTTCTGCGTCAACTACGGCGGCCGCGCCGAGATAGTCGACGCCGCGGCCGCGCTTGCCCGGGATGTAGCCGACGGGCGGATGAAGCCGGACAAGATCTCCGAGAAGGTCTTCGTCCGGTACCTCGACGAGCCGGACATACCGGACGTGGACCTGTTCGTACGGTCGTCCGGCGAGCAGCGCATCTCCAACTTTCTGCTCTGGCAGTCGGCGTACGCGGAAATGGTCTTCCTCGACACGCTCTGGCCGGACTTCGACCGCCGGCACTTCTGGCACGCGTGTGAGGTGTACGCCAGCCGGGACCGCCGGTACGGCGGAGCGATCCCGAACCCCGTCGCCGAGCCGGCGGCCGGCGGCGTGGTCTGACCGCGACTCCCCGCCGGCGGTCAGCCGACCAGTGGCCGGAACGTACCGAGCGCGATGCTCGTCGCCAGCGCGGCACCGATCACCGCGACCGCGGCCACCAGCAGTACCGCGTCGGCCCGGTCGAACCGCTGCGGTCGCGCCACTGTGCGCGGTACCCCCGCGTCGAAGCCGCGCGCGTCCATCGCGGTGGCCAGTCGGGTACCACGCCGGATCGCGCCCACGAGCAGCGCGAACACTGTCGCGGCGAACAGCCGCAGGCGTGCGATCGGGTTCCGTCCGGCATCCACGCCACGGGCGCGCCGGGCCAGCGTGAGCAGCTCCCACTCGCTCGCGAGCAGGGGGAGCAGCCGGTACGCGGCGAGCGCGCCGATGGCGAATCGCGGCGGTACCCGCAGGTGCTGGATCAGCCCGTCGGCGAGTTCGGTCGGATCGGTGGTGGCGAAGGCGACCAGCCCCGGCAGCGCGATCGCCAGTACCCGCAGCGCCAGGCCGAGCCCCACCCCCAGGGCGTCACCGGTCACCCGTACCGGTCCGGCGGTCAGCACGATCGCACCGCCGTGCTCGGTGCTGAACAGTACGTTGACCAGCGCGACCGTGACCGCACTGATCAGCAGCGGCCAGCCCCGGCGTACCAGAGCACCCCACCGCAGGCCGGCGAACGGCAACGTGACGGCGAGCGCGACCAACACAATGGCCGGGGTCACCGGGTCCACGGAGATCAGCAGGCCGACGGAGAGCACCGCGGCGGCCGCGAGCTTGGCCACCGGATCGAGCCGGGTGGCCGGCGCTCCCGGTGCGGTGAGGGGCGCGGTGAGCCTCATCCGGCCCGCGCCTCCCCGCGGCAGGGGGTAGCCGCGCGGAATCCGGCCGCCGGCGCGAGTCGCCCACCGTGCAGCGGGACGGTCCGGTCCGCGAGTACGTCGACCAGCGCGGTGTCGTGCGTCGCCATGACCACGGCGCGGCCTTCGGCCCGGAGTTCGGCGAGCAGAGCGACCAGCTCGCGCCAGGTACGCAGGTCCTGCCCGAACGTCGGCTCGTCCAGTACGAGCAGGTGCGGCGCGGTGGCCAGCGCGGTCGCCACCGACAGCCGGCGCTGCTCACCACCGGACAGCGTGTACGGGTTGGCTTCGGCGAGTCGTACCAGCCCGAGCCGCTCCAACACGTGCGTCACCCGCGCACGGACCTGATCGTCCGGCAGGCCGACCCGGTGCGGCCCGAGCGCGAGCTCGTCGTACACCCGTGCGGTGACGAACTGGTGCTCCGGGTTCTGGAACACCGAGCCGATCCGGCCGGCCAGTACCGCGGCGCGCCACCGGTGCGGCGGCTGTCCCGCGTACCGGGTGCCGGCCAGCCCGACGGAGGCTCGGATCGCGCCGGCGGTGGGCTTGAGCAGGCCACCGAGCAGCAGGCCCAGGGTCGACTTTCCGGAGCCGTTCGGACCGAGTACCGCCGCCACCTCGCCGGCCGAGACGGTCAGGTCGATCCCGCCCAGCGCCGGCTGGACGGCGCCGGGGTGGGTGAAACCGAGGTCGGTGGCCGTGACCAGCGCGGGTCCCGGGGCTGCCGGTGCCGCCGGTCGCGGCGAGGTCCAGCCCGGTACCCAGACGCCCTGGTCGGCGAGGGCGTCGGCGTACTCGGCGAACAGCCGGTCCGGATGCCCGTCAGCCAGCACGCCGGCACCGGGGGAGAGCGCGACCACCCGGTCCACCAGCGGTAACGCTTCCCCGACTCGGTGCTCGACCAGGATCAGCGTGGTGTCCCGCCCGGCCAGGCTGTCCGCGACGGCGGTACGGACCAGCTCGGCACCGGCCGGGTCGAGGTTCGCGGTCGGCTCGTCGAGCAGCAGCAACTCCGGGCGCAGGGCCAGCACCCCGGCCAGCGCGAGCCGCTGCTGCTCGCCACCGGACAGGTCCCCGGTGGACCGGTCCAGGTCGTACCGGAAGCCGACTCGACGCAGCGCGTCATGGACCCGCGGCCAGAGCTCGTCGACGGGTACGCCCCGGTTCTCCAGCCCGAACGCGACATCGTCGCCGGCCCGGGCCATGACCAGCTGCGTCTGCGGATCCTGGAACAGGATGCCGGTCCGGTCCCGCCGGCGCCGGGCGTCCACTCCGTCGACGAGTACCGCACCCTCCTGTTCGCCGGAGTCCTCGGCGAGCAGCCCGGCTATGGCGGCCAGCAGGGTGCTCTTCCCGGCGCCGGACGCGCCCAGCAACAGCACCCGCTCGCCGTGCTCGATCCGCAGGTCCACCCCGCGGACCGCCCAGGCGCGGCGGCCGGCATGGCGCCAGCCGAACCCGCGCAGCTCGACCGTGCTCACCGGCGGGCCACCGGAGTTGCCGCCGCTCGCGGCTTCGGAGTCGGGCGCAGCCGCCGTCGGGGCCAGGTCACACGGCGGTCCGCTCGCGATCGGGGCCAGGTCACACGGCGGTCCGCTCGCGGCCGGCCGGGAACCGGTCCAGCACCCCGGTCCGGGCCAGCGCCTGGGTCAGCGCGTACCCGCCGAGACCGGCGACCACGATCGCGCTGAGTACCCCGAACGCGATGTACGGCAGCCGGTAGGTCGCCCACGAGGTGCCGCCGTAGTACACGAACGAGTCGAACAGCGTCGCGGCGAATCCGGCCAGCGCGCCCGCGGCCATTGCCACCGGCGCCCGGAACAGCCGGTACGCCACGATCGCGAAGGCGAGCTCGCCGCCCAGTCCCTCGAGCAGGCCCTGCAGTACCACCGGCCAGCCCCACTGGGAGCCGAGCAGCGCGGAGACCAGCGCGGCCACCAGTTCGGTGTACACCGCCGCGCCCGGCTTGCGGATGATCAGCCCGCCGAGCACGGCCGGCAGCAGCCACACGCCGTACATCAGGGCCTGTGCCGGCGGGAAGAAGCCGAAGGCGGCACCGGTGGCGCCCCACAGCAGGTTCCACGCCCAGAACACCACCCCGAACGCGACCGCGATCACCGAGGCCACGACGATGTCGATCGTCCGCCAGCGGCGGGTCCTGGTCGCGTTCGCGCTGGTCGTTGCCGAGTCGGTACCTGTCGTCATGGTCGAACCTCCTGGTTCACGCGCGTGCGTGGTGCCGTGGCGCGGCAAGGCGCCGTGGCATGAGCGCCGCGACGTCGGGGATGGCGCCGCGGCATGGCGCCGAACAAGGAGGAGACGCCCCACCCGCGCCGACGGCCCGGGAGACGGGCCACGACGAGGTGGCTAGCCACCCACGGGCACCGACCTACCGGCTACCGCGGGCACCCGAACAGCTAGAGATGGAACCGAACTCCCTGCGCTGGCATTACCCAGATCAGGTTCGAGGGTCTGCGGCGGTTGCCGCACTCTCAGCGCTGTGCGCTCCCCTGTCGATCTGCACTTGTGGAACTGACGCTAGCACCGGCGCTCGGTGTCCGGAAAGTGCCGCCCGGCCGCTGGGAATCTCGGGGTGTCACGGACGCTACTACCGGGTAATACTCGCGGGTAACGTTGACTCGGGTGCCGTAGGTACGCCATGAGCAGGGGGTTTGGAAGCAATGACCACAACCGCCCGTGAGCCCCAGCACGACACGCCGGAGCAACTGCCTGGCGCCGCGGAGCCGGTCGGCTCGCCGGTGGCGCCGGCCGCGGCCGGGGAAGGGTCCGGTCCGTCGGGCTCGGCGGTGACCGAGCAGGAGGCCCGTGACGTCGCCGAGGCCGCCCGCGAACAGGACTGGCACAAGCCGAGCTTCGGCAAGGAGCTGTTCCTCGGCCGGCTGCGGCTCGACCTGATCCACCCGCACCCGACGCCGTCTGACTCCGACCGGGCCAAGGGCGAGGCGTTCCTGGCCAGGCTCCGGACGTTCTGCGAGAACGAGATCGACAACTCGGTGATCGAGCGCGAAGCCCGCATCCCGGACAGCGTGATCACCGGCATGCGCAAGCTCGGCGCGTTCGGCATGAAGATCGACGAGAAGTACGGCGGCCTCGGCCTCTCGCACTACTACTACGGCAAGGCGTTGGCGCTGGTCGGCTCGGCAAACCCGGCACTGTCCGCGATGCTGTCCGCACACCAGTCGATCGGCGTGCCACAACCGCTGAAGTTGTTCGGTACCGAGGAGCAGAAGCAGAAGTTCCTGCCCCGGCTGGCGGCCGGCGAGATCAGTGCGTTCCTGCTCACCGAGCCGGACGTGGGCAGTGACCCGGCCCGGCTCGCGTCGGTCGCGACTCCCACCGAGGACGGCTCGGCGTACCTGCTCAACGGCGTGAAGTTGTGGGCCACCAACGGGGTCGTGGCCGACCTGCTCGTGGTGATGGCCCAGGTACCGCGCTCGGACGGGCACCGGGGCGGCATCACCGCGTTCGTGGTCGAGGCGGACAGCCCCGGCATCACGGTGGAGCGCCGCAACGCGTTCATGGGCCTGCGTGGCCTGGAGAACAGCGTCACCCGCTTCCACGACGTACGGGTGCCCGCGGAGAACGTGATCGGCGCCGAGGGCAAGGGCCTGAAGATCGCGCTGACCACCCTCAACACCGGTCGGTTGTCGCTGCCCGCGATGTGCGCGGGAGCCGGCAAGTTCTGCCTGCGGGTGGCCCGGGACTGGGCCGCCGAGCGGGTCCAGTGGGGCCGGCCGGTCGCCCAGCACGAGGCCATCTCCAGCAAGATCGCGTACATCGCGGCCAGCACGTTCGCGATGGAGTCGATTCTCGAACTGTCCAGCATGCTCGCCGACGACGACCGCAACGACATCCGGATCGAGGCGGCCATCGCCAAGTTGTACGCCTCCGAGGTCGCCTGCCTGGTCGCCGACGAGACCATGCAGATCCGGGGCGGGCGCGGGTACGAGACCGCGGAGTCGTTGGCCGCCCGTGGCGAGCGCGCGATCCCGAT
Source organism: uncultured Actinomycetota bacterium (assembly GCA_963742715.1). Lineage (GTDB taxonomy): Bacteria > Actinomycetota > Actinomycetes > Mycobacteriales > Micromonosporaceae > CAVUMR01. Next base: position 620,644 of record CAVUMR010000002.1, read on the forward strand.
CGAGCAGATCGTCCGGGACCTGCGGATCAACCGGATCTTCGAAGGCTCGACCGAGATCATGAAGCTGTTCATCGCGCGCGAGGCGGTGGACGCGCACCTGTCGGTGGCCGGCGACATCATCGACCCGAAGGCTGGCGTCGGGCGCAAGGCGAAGGCGGCGGCCGGTGCCGGCGCGTTCTACGCCCGGTGGCTCCCGTCCCTCGCGGTCGGCCGCGGCCAGGCGCCCACCTCGTACAACGAGTTCGGCCCGCTCGCCCGGCACCTGCGGTACGTCGAACGGGCGAGCCGCAAGATGGCCCGCTCCACGTTCTACGGGATGGCCCGGTGGCAGGGGCGGCTCGAGCGCAAGCAGGGCTTCCTCGGCCGGATCGTCGACATCGGCGCGGAACTGTTCACCATGAGCGCCGTGTGCGTACGCGCGGACCGGCTGCGTACCACCGAACCGGAGCACTCCGCCGCGGCCATGGAGCTGGCCGACCTGTACTGCGAGCAGGCCCGGCAGCGGGTTGACCTGCTGTTCCACCGGCTCTGGGAGAACACCGACGCACTGGATGTACAAGCCACCAAGCGGGTGCTCGCCGGCCGGTACGACTGGCTGGAGGAGGGCGTCCTGCACCCCGGCGGCGACGAGCCGTGGGTGGCGGCGTACGACCAGGGGCCGGCGACCGTGGCCGACGTACGGCGCCGGATCGGCTGAGACGTGCGGATAGTGGGTGCCGTCCGGCGCCCACTGTCCGCACTAGCCGCCCCGCGGCGCGCGCAGCCCGAGGCCGCGCAGTTCCAGCGCGGCCAGGGCACCGATCACGGCCGGGTCGCCCCGGCGCCACCCGTCCACCGGATCCGGACCGGTGGCCCGGAGCTTGCGCAGCGGCCGGTTCGCCAGTGCGCGCAGTGCGAGCAGGTCCTGCCCCTGCGACTGGCCCCGCAGCACGCTCGCCGCCGACGCGCGCCGGATCCACCGGATCCGCAGCGGCAGCCAGCCGAGCAGTACCAGACTCAACGGTCCGACCAGCAGCAACGCCGCCAGTACCAGCGCCAGCTGCGACACCAGGTGCTCCTGGTCGCGGCCGGCGTCGGCCAGTGACCGGGCAGCTTCGGCGGCTTTACCGAACGGTGCGGCGAGATCGTCGCCGACCAGCGGTACCCGTTTGGCGGCACGGCCGGCATCGGCCAGGCTGCCGGACAGTCCGGTACCGGCGTCGGACAGCTTCTGCCCGGGCACCCCGAGCTTCAGTACGAGATCGTGGAGCCAGATCGCGGCGCGGATCCACAGGTACGTCCAGAGCACCACGGACGCGTCGGTCAGAATCTGGCGGAGGGCGCGGACGGGACGGTCGGCGTAGAGCTTCACGTACCGAAGCATGCCGTTTGCCGTTCCGGCCCGCAGGCCCGAACGGGTGCCGTCGCGACGGCGGGTCGGTCGCGACAGCGCGGTCGGTCAGGACGGCACGGCCAGTCGCGACGGCGGTCGGGCGCGACGGCGGTCAGTTCAGCTTGTCCACCGCGATGAGCACCAGCAGCGCGATCACCAGGAGTCGCAGCGCCCGCCCGGCCGGAGGATGGGCCGGCCAGCCGGCCGCCAGCAGCGCGGCGAGGCCGGCCGCGATGGCGGACAGCAGCAGCGCGCCGATCACGCCCGGTGCGAACACGCCGAGCAGGCCCAGCACCAGGGCGCCGAGGAACACCCCGGTCGTCGGCAGGTGTGACAGCCAGACGAGCAGCACCGTGAGCCGGTTCGGGCCGGGCCGGCCCACCGGCGGCTCGGTCCGCCGCTTGCCGTCCGTCCGGCGCTGCTCGGTCACGTGCTCTCCCTACCCGGCGTCGGTCGCGGTACCCCTGGGGCGCCCTGTCCGGCCGGTCCGGCACCGCGCGATGGCGGGCGCACCGGCCTGACGGGCGCTGCCTCGACCTGGTGGCGAGACGGTAGCGTCAGACCATCATGCTGCCAGGGGCGTGACCGGCGCCGGCCGGTGCCTCCACGCAGTGGAACGTGGCTGGCAGCGGCGGGTGCTACCGCCGGCTGGACTGGACGGGGGAGGACAGGTGCTCGTTGTCAGTCGGTTCCGGGTCGCCGAGGAGGCCGGGGCCGGGTTCGCCGACCAGGCTCAGCAGGCACTCTCCGCGCTCGCCGACTGCGTCGGCTTCGTCCGCGGCCGGGTCGGCCGGGCGGTCGACGAGCCGGAGCTGTGGTGCCTGATCACCGAGTGGGCTTCGGTCGGGGCGTACCGCCGGGCGTTGTCCGCGTTCCCGGTGAAGATCGCGGCGACTCCGCTGTACGCGTTCGCGCTGGATGAACCGAGTGGCTACGAGACCCTCGCCGCGAGCGACGGCGGCGAGCTGACCGTGTCGACCAGTGACCGGGCAGCCGACGCCGATGTGGCAGTGCTGGGGGATCCCGCCCGCGAAAGCGGGTCGCGATGACCGCTCCGGGTGGCTTCCCCGGTGTACCACCGGGCGCCGTGGGAGGTACCGAGCCGGTGCCACCGCCCGGCCCGGGAGTACGGCCGCCGTTCGCCGCCCCGCCGTCCGAGCGCAACCCGCGGCTGTGGATCGGCCTGGTCGTCGGCGGGCTGGCCGTACTGCTCTGCTGCGGCGGTGGCCTGGTCGGCCTGGGCGGCTTCTTCATCTGGGCGGTCAACGACACGAACGACCAGGCGAAAACCGCGGTCAGTGGGTTCCTCGACGCGTTGCGTGACCAGGACTACGGCAAGGCGTACGACCTGCAGTGCGCCCGGGTACGGCAGAGCGAGTCCGAGGACGAGTTCACCACCCGCGCCACCGACAACCCGAGACTCGTCGAGTACCAGTTGTCCGACATCGAGCCGCCGGAACACTCGAGCAGCCAGGAGTCGCTCGGGTACGTGGTGCCGTCCCGCCTCGGGTACGCCAACGGGAGCCAGGAGACGCTGCGGATCCGGGTGATCTCCGCCCGCTCGGGCAGGTGGCAGGTGTGCGGACTGGACCAGTAGGCGGATGGATCTCCCGGCGGGGTGCGCGATCGCCCCGTAGCCTGAGCCTTCTGGACAGACGGTAACCATCGCCGTCCTTCAAGCGTTGTCCGTGACGTGTCTGTCCCCACCGACCGCCAGCCGGATGGAGGAGCTGTGTCAGCCGATCGCATCGAGACCCTCGTCAGCCTGTCGAAGCGTCGCGGGTTCGTGTACCCCTCGAGCGAGATCTACGGCGGTACCCGGTCGGCCTGGGACTACGGTCCGCTCGGCGTCGAGCTGAAGGAGAACATCCGACGCCAGTGGTGGAAGGCGATGGTCCAGCAGCGCGACGACGTGGTCGGCATCGACTCCGCGGTCGTACTGGCGCGCGACGTGTGGGTGGCGTCCGGACACGTGGACGAGTTCGTCGACCCGCTCACGGAGTGTTCCAGCTGTCACAAGCGGTACCGGGCCGACAACCTCGAAGAGGAGTACACCGAGAAGCACGGCGAGGTGCCGCCGAACGGCCTGGCCGGACTGGCCTGCCCGAACTGCGGCAACCGCGGCACCTTCAGTGAGCCGCGCATGTTCAACGGGCTGATGAAGACCTTCCTCGGTGCGGTCGAGGACGAGAGCGCGGAGCACTACCTGCGCCCGGAGACCGCACAGGGCATCTTCATCAACTTCCTCAACGTCATGCAGTCGGCGCGCAAGAAGCCGCCGTTCGGCATCGCGCAGACCGGCAAGTCGTTCCGCAACGAGATCACGCCCGGCAACTTCATCTTCCGGACCCGCGAGTTCGAGGTCATGGAGCTGGAGTACTTCGTCGTACCCGGCACCGACGCGGAGTGGCACGAGTACTGGCTGGAAGAGCGCTGGAACTGGTACGTCATGCTCGGCTTGAAGCCGGACAACCTGCGCCGGTACGAGCACCCGCAGGACAAGCTGTCGCACTACGCGAAGCGGACCGTCGACATCGAGTACCGGTTCCAGTTCGGTGGCAGCGAATGGGCCGAGTTGGAGGGCGTCGCCAACCGGACCGACTTCGACCTCGGTACGCACAACAAGCAGTCCGGCGCCGACCTGTCGTACTTCGACCAGGACAAGGGCGAGCGCTGGGTGCCGTACGTGATCGAGCCGGCCGCCGGTCTGACCCGCAGCGTGCTGGCGTTCATGCTCGAGGCGTACGACGTCGACGAAGCGCCGAACACCAAGGGCGGCATGGACAAGCGGACCGTGATGCGGTTCGACCCGCGGCTCGCGCCGGTGAAGGCGGCCGTACTACCGCTCTCGCGCAACCCGGAGTTGTCGCCGAAGGCGCGCGCTCTGGCCGCCCTGCTGCGGGAGCGGTGGACGGTGGAGTTCGACGACGCGGGCGCGATCGGCCGGCGGTACCGGCGGCAGGACGAGATCGGTACGCCGTACTGCCTGACCGTGGACTTCGACACCCTCAACGATGACGCGGTGACGATCCGGGACCGCGACACCATGCGGCAGGAGCGGATCGCGCTGGCTCAGGTCGAGCGGTACCTGCTGGAGCGGCTGCCCCCCTGCTGACCCGCGGTCAGCCACCCGCGGTCAGCCAGCCCTCGGACCGCGGTTAGAAGGCCCGCGGCCAGAAGGTGCGCGGTCAGAAGGTGCGCGGTCAGAAGGTGCGCGGCCAGAAGGTGCGCGGTCAGAAGGTGCGCGGCCAGAAGGTGCGCGGCCAGAAGGTCCGCGGTCAGAAGGTCCGCGGTCAGAAGGTCCGCGGTCAGAAGGTGAAGCCGCCGGGCTTGCCGTTGCGCTCGGCGATCAGACCGGCCAGCGTGGAGATCGCGATCTCGGCGGGGCTCTTCGAGCCGATGTTGAGCCCGATCGGGCGGTGGATCCGGCCGATCTCCTCCTCCGGTACCCCCAACGCCCGCAACGCCGGGACGTGCGGCGCCGGGTGTCGCGGGCTGCCGATCACGCCGATCCACCGCGCCGGGGTGGCTAGCGCGGCCTGGAGCAGGTCGCCCAGCTCGTCCCGGTGATGGTCGGTCACCACCAGGTCGGCGGTGGCGTCCAGGGCGGCCGGTCCGGGCAGCTCGGCGACCAGGTCCGCGTGCCGGCGGTCGCCGTCGGTCAGCCGATCCCGGTCCGGCTCCACCAGCACCGTGCGGTACCCCAGGTCCCGGCCGAAATGGAGCAGGTAAGCCGCGACCGGCGAGGCGAACACGGCCACCAGGGTGCCGACCGCGGTGGCCGGTGCCGCGGCGCCGTGCGCGACCGCGCAGGCCGGGTCGAGCGCCCCGTGGGTCGCGTGCGCGTGTTCGGCGTGCGCCGGATCGCATTCGTCCGCGGCGGACGGGCGGCTGTGGTGGTGCGTACCTGCGGTCACCCCCACACCCTGCGACGGCGGGCGCGGCAGCGCAAGGACCTGCCGATATCCGTGGCGGGGCACGGCGTGGGATCCTCGAAGGCGTGTCCGCCCCCTCTGCCGTCGACCGGGACGCCCGCGCCACCGTGGCCGGGGCGTCGGAGCACGCCCCGCTGGTGAGCGCCGCCCCGCTGCCGCTCGGGCCGTACCAGGTGTGGCCGCCGGTCGTGCTGGCGCCGATGGCCGGGATCACCAACATCGCGTTCCGCCGGCTGTGCCGGGAGCACGGGGCCGGCCTGTACGTCTGCGAGATGGTCACCACCCGCGCGCTGGTCGAACGCAACCCGAAGACGCTGCGGATGGTGGCGTTCGAGCCGGACGAGCGGCCGCGCAGCCTCCAGCTGTACGGCGTGGACCCTTCGATTACCCGCCGTGCTGTCGAAATGATCGTTGCCGAGCGCCTTGCCGATCACATCGACCTGAACTTCGGCTGCCCGGTACCCAAGGTGACCCGCAAGGGCGGTGGTGCCGCGCTGCCGTGGCGGCGCAAGCTGTTCGCCCGGATCGTCACGGCCGCCGTCGAGGCGGCGGCTCCGGCAGGGGTACCGGTGACCGTGAAGATCCGTAAGGGCATCGACGCCGGGCACCTCACGTACCTCGATGCCGGCCGGATCGCGGAGGACTGCGGAGCGGCGTACGTCGCGCTGCACGCCCGTACCGCCGCGGACCGGTACTCCGGGCACGCCGACTGGGCCGCGATCGGCACGCTGAAACAGGCGCTGGGGGTCCCGGTACTCGGAAATGGCGACATCTGGGAAGCCGACGACGCGCTGCGGATGATGGCCGAGACCGGCGCGGACGGGGTGGTCGTCGGCCGCGGCTGCCTGGGCCGGCCGTGGCTGTTCGCTGACCTCGCCGCCGCGTTCGCCGGCCGGTCCGACCGGGAGTTGCCCGGTCTTGGACAGGTCGCCGGCGGTATGCGGCGCCATGCGCAACTCCTGGTGGAGTGGCTCGGCGACGAGCGGGACGGGTGTACCGACTTCCGCAAGCACGTGGCCTGGTACCTCAAGGGCTTCCCGGTGGGCGGGGAGTTGCGCCGGCGACTCGCGTCGATCTCCCGGCTGGACGAGCTCGACGTACTGCTGGCGCAGCTCGATCCGGACGTACCGTTTCCGGTCAGCGAGCTGGGGCAGCCCCGTGGCCGGACGACCGCCCCGGCCCGGGTGGCGCTGCCGGCCGGCTGGCTCGAGGATCGGGACTCAGCGGCGGTACCGGGGGACGCCGAACTGCCCGATTCGGGCGGTTGACGGCTCGGGTTACCCCGATTGGGGCGCCGAAGGTCACGGTGTGTACAAGGCATAGGCTCGCTCGATAGGGCGGGCGGTGCGCCAACGGCGGTGCACGGCGAAGCCCACCCAGCGGGTGCCCGGCCCGACGAAAGGGTAAAACGGCAGGTGCGCGCCTGCGGACAGGAGGACCAGCGGTGACCAAATACGTCTACGACTTCGCCGAGGGGAACAGGGACCTCAAGGACCTGCTCGGCGGCAAGGGCGCCAACCTGGCCGAGATGACCAACCTCGGACTCCCTGTACCGGGCGGTTTCGTCATCACCACCGAGGCCTGCAAGGCGTACCTGAACACCGGCGACGAGCCGACCGAGCTGCGCGACGAGGTGACCGCCCACCTCGAGTCGCTCGAGAAGCAGATGGGCAAGCGGCTGGGGGACCCGGCCGACCCGCTGCTGGTCTCGGTACGTTCCGGCGCCAAGTTCTCCATGCCGGGCATGATGGAGACCGTTCTGAACGTCGGGCTGAACGACGAGTCGGTGGCCGGCCTGGCCCGGCAGAGCGGCAGCGACCGGTTCGCCTGGGACTCGTACCGCCGGCTTATCCAGATGTACGGCAAGACCGTTCTCGACATCGACGGCGAGCACTTCCACGACGCGCTGGAAGCTGTAAAGGCCGCGAAGTCCACGAAGAACGATCTCGATCTGGACGCGGACGACCTGCGCCAGGTGGTCGAGGACTTCAAGGGCATCATCCGCAAGTACGCGGGGCGGGACTTCCCGCAGGACCCGCGCGAGCAGATGGATCTGGCCGTGCGCGCGGTGTTCGACTCGTGGAACGCCGACCGGGCCATCCTGTACCGCCGGCAGGAGCGGATCCCGGCCGACCTCGGTACCGCGGTGAACGTGTGCGCGATGGTCTTCGGCAACCTCGGCATGGACTCCGGTACCGGCGTCGCGTTCACCCGCGACCCGGCCAGCGGCGCGCAGGGTGTGTACGGCGACTACCTGCAGAACGCGCAGGGTGAGGACGTGGTGGCCGGCATCCGCAACACGGTGCCGCTGCAGGACCTCGAGAACCTCAACAAGGAGTGCTACGACCAGTTGATGGACATCATGTCCACGCTGGAGAACCACTATCGCGACCTGTGCGACATCGAGTTCACCATCGAGCGCGGCAAGCTGTGGATGCTGCAGACCCGGGTGGGCAAGCGCACCGCCGCGGCCGCGTACGTCATCGCCACCCAGCTCGTGGACGAGGGCCTGATCGAGCTGGACGAGGCCGTCACCCGCGTGAACGGCGCGCAGCTCGCCCAGCTGATGTTCCCCCGGTTCGACGAGTCGGCGCAGGGCAACCGGATCGCCAAGGGCATGAACGCCTCGCCCGGTGCGGCCGTCGGCAAGGTGGTCTTCGACTCGAAGACCGCGGTCGAGTGGGCCGGCCGCGGCGAGAAGGTGATCCTGGTACGGCGCGAGACCAACCCGGACGACCTGGACGGCATGATCGCCTCGGCCGGGATCCTGACCAGCCGCGGCGGCAAGACCTCGCACGCCGCGGTGGTGGCGCGCGGCATGGGCAAGACCTGCGTGTGTGGTGCCGAGGAACTCGACGTCGACCTCAAGTCGCGCAAGTTCACCGCACCCGGCGGGGTCACGGTGAACGAGGGCGACGTCGTCTCCATCGACGGCACCTCCGGCGTGGTGTACGCCGGTGAGGTGCCGGTGGTGCCGTCGCCGGTGGTGGAGTACTTCGAGGGTCAGCTCGACCCGGCGGCCGACGACGCGGACGAGCTGGTCAAGGCCGTACACCGGATCATGGAGCGGGCCGACGAGCGGCGCCGGCTGGGCGTGCGGGCGAACGCCGACACTCCGGAGGACGCCGAGCGGGCGCGCCGGTTCGGTGCGGCCGGCATCGGCCTGTGCCGGACCGAGCACATGTTCCTCGGTGACCGCCGGCAGTACGTGGAGAACCTGATCCTGGCCGACACCGACGAGGAGCGGGACGCGGCGCTGACCGCCCTGCTGCCGTTGCAGCGGGACGACTTCGTCGGCATCTTCGCCGCGATGGACGGGCTGCCGGTCACGGTGCGGCTGCTCGACCCGCCGCTGCACGAGTTCCTGCCGGACTACACCGAGCTGTCGGTCCGGGTGGCGCTCGCCGAGGCGCAGGGCAAGCCGTCGGACAAGGACATCGCGCTGCTGACCGCGGTACGCCGGCTGCACGAGCAGAACCCGATGCTCGGCCTGCGCGGGGTACGGCTCGGGCTGGTCGTACCGGGGCTGTTCGCCATGCAGGTACGCGCGATCGCCGAGGCTGTGGCCGAGCGGCGCAAGGCCGGTGGCGACCCGCGGGCGGAGATCATGATTCCGCTGATCGGAGCGGTACAGGAGCTCGAGATCATCGCCGAGGAGACCGACAAGGTGCTCGCCGAGGTCGAGTCCGCGACCGGGGTCAAGCTCACCGGTACGGACCGGCCGCTGGTCGGCACGATGATCGAGCTGCCGCGGGCGGCCCTCACCGCGGGCCAGATCGCCGAGTCGGCGCAGTTCTTCTCGTTCGGTACCAACGACCTGACCCAGACCGCGTGGGGATTCTCCCGCGACGACGTGGAGGCGGCGTTCTTCTCGCAGTACCTGGACAAGGGCATCTTCGGGGTGTCGCCGTTCGAGACGCTGGACCGCGAGGGCGTGGGCCGGCTGGTACGGATCGCGGTCGAGGAAGGCCGGGCAGCCCGGCCGGACCTCAAGATCGGGGTGTGCGGCGAGCACGGCGGCGACCCGGACTCGGTGCACTTCTTCCACGACGCGGGTCTGGACTACGTGTCCTGTTCGCCCTTCCGGGTGCCGGTGGCGCGACTCGAGGCCGGTCGGATCTCGATCGCCGGTGAGGGCAGCGACAGCCGCTGATCTTCTCGCGACAGCCTTCGGGCCGGCGTCCTGAGTTCGGGACGCCGGCCCGAGTCGCGTCTCAGCCGTGTACGCAGTCGGTCAGGTAGAACGTCTGGATCCACCCGTACCGGTTGACGCTCCCGTAGGCGAACCCGTACGCCCACGCGCCGCTCACCTGCGCGACCTGGAACGTGGTGCCGTCAGGTACGGCCGCGACCTGTGCCCCGCCGGGGGACTGGTACATCGGCACGAAGATGCCGTCACTGTCGACCACGCAGCGGTCGCCCGGGGCCACCTGGCCGGCCGCGACCGGGCTTCCCGCCGCCGCGCCTGCGGCGATCGGGCCAGCGGTGCCGGTGCTTGCGGTGGCCGTGCTTGCGGTGGCCGTGGCGGTGCTTGCGGCGGCCGCGCTAGCGCTGGTCAGTGCCAGCGCGGCTCCGAGGAGCACGGTCGCGATCCGGTACATCGGTCTGGTCATGATGTCCTCTCCGATGTCGTGGCAGGCGCGGGGCAGGTCCAGTGCGAGGGCGCGACTGAGCCGCCATCTGGCTGATGGCCCGCGTCAGAAATGGGTTGATACCTGAATATCAGAGAGCTATTCGGACAGTCGAGATGGCTGCCCGGCCGACTCTGTCCGAGGTCGTACCACCTTGTCCCAACGCAACCCGCGCCCCACCTGGTTCTCACCGGCCATGCCCCTTCGCGGGGCGGTGCAGGAGCGGCAGAGACGGGAGTCCGCAGCGACCCGCCGCCGCACACCGGTCGGGTAGCCACTCGACGAGTTCACCGGGGCGAGAGTCGGGGCTTGCGCGTCGGTGGGCACCACGCCGCGCGGACATTCTTCAAATCGGTGGCGACCGCACCGCGAAGCAGCACAATCGGCTGGATGTCGAGTCGTTGGTACACCCTCGTGATCGACGCGAAGGACCCCGCGCGGCTGGCCCGGTGGTGGGCGCAGGTGCTGGAGTACGAACTGGTCGAAGAGGGGCCGGACGAGGTGGTCATCGTTCAGGACGAGGACACCAACCCGGGGATCATCTTCGTACCGGCGACCGAGGAGAAGACCGGCAAGAACCGGCTGCACCTTGACCTCAATCCGGACGACCAGGACGCCGAAGTGGAGCGGCTGGTCAACCTGGGCGCCGCCCGGGTCGACATCGGCCAGCGGGACGTCCGGTGGGTGGTACTGGCCGATCCGGAGGGCAACGAGTTCTGCGTACTGACCGCCCGGGAGCAGTAGTGGACCGGTTCGCGCGGCTGCTCGACGAAGGCATGACCGCACCGCTGGGCGGCTGGGAGTTCACCCGGTTCGGTGACCGGCTGTCGACCGAGCCGGCGCCGTGGGACTTCGCGGATCTGGTGCTGCCGCACGCGCGTACCGCCCGGAGCATGCTCGACCTCGGCACCGGTGGGGGTGAGCGGCTGGCCGCACTCACGATGCGCCCGGCCGTCACGGTCGCCACCGAGTCGTGGCCGCCGAACGTACCGGTGGCCGCGGCCCGACTCGCGCCGCTCGGCGTACCGGTGCTGCAGTCCGAGGGCGCCCCGGACAACGACGTACAGGACGGCACCGAGCGCGGTCGGCTGCCGCTGCGTACCGGCTCGTTCGATCTTGTTCTCAGCCGGCACGAGTCGTACTGGCCGGCCGAGGTGGCCAGGGTGCTCACGCCCGGCGGTACGTTCCTGACCCAACAGGTCGGTGCCGGCGCCGCCGACGACTTCCGGGACCTGCTCGGCCGCCCACCCGCCGTCCCCGGTCGGTGGCTCCTCGGGTACGCCACGGAGCAGCTGGCCGGAGCCGGGCTTCGGGTGCTCGACGGCGCGGAAGGTGCCTGGACGCTGGTGCTGGCCGATGTCGCGGTGCTGGTCTGGTATCTGCGGATGGCGCCCTGGCTGGTGCCCGGGTTCGAGCCGCGGCGGGAGGAGGACCGGCTCCGCGCGGTACAGCGGACCATCGACCGGTCCGGCCCGGTACGGGTGCGGCAGCCCCTGTTCTGGCTGCTCGCGGCCGGTGCCTAAGTGGCTCGGCCGGGGAGGTGGCCGAGAAGGGGATCCATTCTGTCGGGGGGTGGCTCTAGCGTGGGTGGACCAGAAGTCAGGGTGAACAAGGGGCGATCATGACCACACTCGCGAACCGGCCGAACACCGCACTCGTCGTCATCGACGTGCAGAACGGTGTCGTCGAGGGGGCTCACGAGCGCGACGCGGTCGTCGCGAACATCGGCAGCCTGGTCGAGAAGGCGCGCCGGGAACGGGTCCCGGTTGTCTGGGTCCAGCACTCCGACGAGCACCTCGTACCCGGGAGCGACCCCTGGCGGATCGTCCCCGAGCTGATGCCGGGCGACACCGAGCCGCTCGTCGAGAAGCACTACGGCGACTCGTTCGAGGAGACCACCCTCGAGGCCGTGCTGTCCGGGCTCGGAGTCGGGCGGCTCGTCGTCGCCGGCGCACAGACCGATGAGTGCATCCGCTCGACGATCCATGGTGCGGTCGTCCGGGGGTACGACGCGATGCTGGTCAGCGACGCGCACACCACCGAGGACCAGACCGAGTGGGGGGCGCCGCCGCCGGCCCAGGTGATCGCGCACACGAACCTGTACTGGAGCAACCACGCGGCACCGGGGCGGACGGCCGGCACTGCCGAGACCAAGGAGGTCGACTTCGGCAGGTAGGCCGTCCTGACGCCGGAGCGACGGGCGTGCGGCGGGACTAGGCGCTGATCGCCAGTACCGCGGTCGCGCCGTCCTCCAGCCAGCACGGCCCGACCGGCGCCGGTCCGGTCCAGCGGTTGCCCGACACCGGGGTACGCCGGCCGGTGAAGTCGGTGAGCAGCGCGCCGTCCGCGCCGAGCGCGACCAGTTCGGAGCCGCAGCGCAGCAGCAGCGGGCCGCGTGGATCGGCGCTGATCGCGGTATGGCCGGCGGCGAGCCCGGCGAGCACCCCGTCCACGGTCGGCTCGGCGCACAGCACCCAGGTGGTCGGGGAGCCGAGCGGCCGGCCCTGTTCCGGGGAGTGGAAGTCCGACCCGCCGATCGGCGTGACCGCCGGATCCCACGCCCGCCACCAGGCGAGCGGCCCGCCCCAGTCGCGCGCCAGCCAACTCCAGTGCCACACCTCGGCCAGCGGCGGCCGTACCGCCAGCGGCTGCTTCCACGCGCAGTCCGCGGCGAGCGGATGGTTGATCGACAACAGGCCGCCACGGGCGGCGGTGTCGGTGACCCAGGCGCCGGCCGGCTGCCGGAAGTCGATCCAGCCGATGTCCCCGAACGCGTTGGCGTGGCCGCGGTCGGTCGTGACCTCCTGACCGGGTACCAGGATGACCCCGGCCCGGGCGCTCGCGGCCGGCAGCGCCGGGTGGTGACTGACCGAGTTGTGGTCGGTGACGGCGAGAAAGTCCAGCCCGCGGCTCGCGGCCGAGGCCGCGAGTTCGTCGATGCCGAGGGTTCCGTCGGAGTACACCGTGTGGGCGTGCAGGTCACCGGCCAGCCAGGTCATCCCGTCGACCGCCGGCAGTTCCCGGCGCGGCGGTCGGTCTGGTACCGGGGGAGCCGGCGGCGGGTCGGGCACCGCGGCCGGGCCCAGCTCCACGGTCAGCTGCCAGGGCAGGCCCGCGTCGGGTACCCGGTGCAGCCCGAACATGACGTGCCACTCGCCGGGCTCGAGCTCACCGGGGAGATAGCCGGGAGTCGCGGCGGTCGGGGTGATCGTGTACCGGTCGCGGGCACCGCCGGACCAGCCGCGGAAGCCGGCCGGGCCGCGACATCCCAGATCCAGGACGCCGCCGGTGTACGCGAGGGTCACGGTCAGCCCGGCACAGCCCGGCGGTACCTCGACCGGAATCTCCCGGTACTGCTCCTCGGCCCGGTCCGCCGGCCACCACACTCCACTGTGGACCGTCACGCCAGGACCGGGTCAACCGCGTGCACAAGCTCGCCGTCGCCGGCCCGGTACACCAGCACCCGACCGGTCACCGGAGCGAGCCATGCCCGGGCGCCGATCTCCGGCTCCTCGCCCTCCGGCACGGTCGCGCCGACGAGTTGCCCACCGGACAGTTCGACCGTGACGAGGGAGGCGGTACCGAGGTTTTCGATGATCGACACCGTGCCGTGCAGCGAGTTGTCGGCGGGCGCGGTGGACAGGGTCAGGTACTCCGGGCGTACCCCCACGATCACCTCGTCGCCGGCGGCGAGGTGGGGCGCGGCGTCGGCCGGGGTGGCCAGGTGCTGGCCGCCGACCTCCAGCGAACCGCCGGTCGAGGAGGCGGACACGACCGCGGGCAGCAGGTTCATCGGGGTGGAGCCGATGAAGTTGGCCACGAACGTGGTCGCCGGGCGGCCGAACACCTCGCGGGGGGTACCGAGCTGGCGGATCCGACCCGACCGCATCACCGCGATCCGGTCGGCCAGCGCCAACGCCTCGGACTGGTCGTGCGTGACGAAGATCGTCGTCACCCCGAGCTCGCGCTGCAGCCGCTTGAGGAAGGTGCGCGCTTCCAGCCGCAGCCGGGCGTCCAGATTGGACAGTGGCTCGTCGAACAGGAACACCTTCGGGTGGCAGGCGACCGCACGGGCCAGCGCCACCCGCTGCTGCTGGCCGCCGGACAGCGCCGCCGGCCGGCGCTCCATCAGCCCGTCGAGTCCGAGTTGCGCGCCCACGTCGCCGGCCCGGTCGTGCCGATCCCGCTTGGTCAGCCCGCGGATCCGCAGCGGGTACGCGATGTTGTCCACCACGGTCATGTGCGGGAACAGCGCGTAGTCCTGGAACACCATGGCCACGTCCCGCTTGCCCGGAGACAGGGCGGTGACGTCGGTCCCGCCGATGATGACCTGGCCGGCGGTCGCTTCCTCCAACCCGGCGATCGTGCGGAGCAGTGTGGTCTTGCCGCAGCCGGACGGCCCGAGCAGTGCGAAGAACTCGCCGTCGTTGATGGTCAGGTCCAGCGTGTCGACCGCGCGTACCCCACCGGGGTAGTCCTTGGTCAACCCGCGCAGCTCGATGGCCGCCATCAGGGCCGCCGCCGGCCGCCGGCGCCGGTACCGGCGCGCAAGAACGTCATGACTTGATCCCTCCGTGGAACCGGAACCCGTACCGGCCGGAGACCAGCAGGTACATCACCACCACCGGGATGGAGTACAGCAGCGAGAAGGTCGAGATGAGCGCCAGGTTCGGCTGCCCGCCCTCGGTGTACAGGGTGCGCACCAGCGTGGCCGCCGGCTGCTTGTCCGGATCCCGCAGCAGGATGAACGGGACCAGGAAGTTGCCCCACACGTTCACGATCGTCCAGACCGCGATGGTGGCGAGCCCCGGGCGTACCACCGGCACCACGATGTCCCGCAGGATCTGCAGCGGGGACGCGCCGAAGACCCGGGCGGACTCCTCGTACGACCGGGGGATCGCGTCCACGAAGTCCTTCAGCAGGAAGATCGCGGCCGGCAGCAGCCCGCCGGAGAGCACCAGTACCACGCCGAACCGGCTGTCGATCAGGCCCAACTGGAACATCAGCAGGAAGATCGGCACCATCGCGGCGGTACCGGTGACCACCGACGACAACAGCAGCAGCGCGTACAGGATCGCGTCCCGCCCCGGCACCCGGACCCGGGACAGCGCGTACGCGGCGAGCGCGGCGGTGACCACCACCAGCACCATCGTGCCCAGCGCGAGCACCACCGAACTGGTCAGCGAGGACAGCGCGTACGGGTTGTCCAGGATCTCGCCGAAGTTGCCGAACGTCGGGTCGGTGAGGCTGACCGCGTACCGCGGATGCGCGGTGAACGGCGCGGACACCAGCCACAGCATCGGCACCGTGAAGAACGCGGTGACCGCGGCGATCAGCACGTAGAACCCGATCCGGCCGATTACCCGGCGGCTGACCTGCCGCGCCTCGGCCGCCCGGTCCGGCGCCGGCGCGCGGCCGGCGGCGCCCGGCGGGTCGGGGGAGTCCGGCCGGCCGGTGGGGTCCGGGTTTTCCGGGGGGCGGCCGGTCATGACCGCCTCCGCAGCAGCCGCAGGTAGAACAGCGCGAGCACCAGGTTGACCAGCAGCACCAGCAGCGAGATCGCGCTCGCGTAGCCCATGTCGCCGCCGACCAGCGCGGTGTTGTAGATGTACACGGCCAGGATCTCCGACCGGTGGTTCGGCCCGCCCGCGGTGATCAGGAACGGCGTGAAGTCGTTGAACGTCCACAGCGTGATCAGCAGCGTGTTGGTCAGTACGTGACCGCGGATGTGCGGCCCCACCACGTCCCGCAGCGTCTGGAATCCGGACGCGCCGGCCAGTCGCGCCGACTCGAGCAGCGACGGCGGTACCGAGGCGAGCGCGGCGCCGTAGAGCATCATCGAGAACGCGGTGCCGCGCCAGACGTTGAACAGCACCATCGCGAACATCGGGTACTCGATCAGCCAGGCGGTACCGGGGGTCTGACCGAGCAGCACGTTCAGGGTGCCGTCGTCGCGATCGAGCATCGCGATCCAGAGGAACGCCACCACCGAGCTGGGCAGGATCCAGGCGAGCAGGGCGAGCGACTCGATGAGTCGGCGTACCGCCTTCCGCGCGCCGGTCAGCGACCAGGCCAGCGTGAAGCCGAGCCCGTTCTGCCCGACCACCGCCGAGCCCAGCACGAACAGGACGGTCAGCCACAGCGCGTTGCGGAACGTGGGATCGGCCAGCGCGTTCGTGTAGTTGTCCAGCCCGACCACGTCCGGTTCGCGGGCCTGTACGCCGGTGAGCCGGTAGTTGGTGGCGCCGATGTACAGCGTCCACAGCGCCGGGAAGACCAGGAACCCGCCGATCAGTACGAACGCGGGGAGGGTGAAACCGACCGCCCGCCACCGGCCGAGGCCGGCGACATCGCTGCTCGCGTACCGGGCGACCGCGGCCGGGTCGGTCGGTACCACCCCGTGATGGCTGGTACCGAGCCCGAGGTTCGTACCGGCGGGATGGGCGGAACCGCCCGCCGGGTCCTCTGGTGCGGACCCCGCAGGCGGCTCCCGGTCGGTCTGACCGGCATCGACCGTGCCGGCCATGTCAGTCGTCGGTGACCTTGTCGGCGCCGGCGATGCCCTTGACCGCCTTCGCGTACTTGCGTACCGCGTCGCCCGGGCTCATGCCGGTCACCACGTCGAGGGTGGCCTGCTGCAGCGCCAGCGACACCCGGGTGTACTCGGCCAGACCGGGCCGGAACGCGGTCAACGGCAGCACCTGCTCGGCGACGAACGACAGCATCGGGTCGGCGGCCAGTACGTCGGCGTTGACGTCCTTGCGCTGGGTGATCCGCGCCTCGCCGCCCAGTCCCGCCTTCGTGGCCTCGGCCGAGTTCATGAAGGTCAGCAGCTCCCAGGCCTGCTGCGGGTACTTGGTGGCCGGGTTGATTACGTGTCCGCCGCCACCGGACATGGACACGAAGTCCTGGCCGCGTACGCCGTGCCGCGGCGTGAGCGCCGGAATCTTCGCGTACCCCACGGTGGTGTCCCGGTCCTTCATCGGCGCGATGCCCTTGGTCGGCTCGATCACGCTGCGCCAGAAGTAGTCGCCCTCGATCAGCATGCCGACCTTGCCGGCGGCGAACGCGGCGAACGACTTCTCCCGGCCCTTGGCGTCCTGCTGCACACCTTGTCGCCGAGACCACCGGCGTAGACGGACTGGTAGAAGCTCAGTACCTCGCGCAGCTCCGCGGTGTCGCCCTGCCACTTGCCGCCGGTGTAGATCTGCTGCCCGGTGCCGGCCAGCAGCGGTAGCAGGCCCTGCATGGCGGTCGCCTCGCCCATGGCGGTGCCGGCGTTGAGCTGGATCGGCGTCACGCCCTTCAGCTTCTTCAGCGCCCGGGCCGCGGTGAGCAGCTCGGTCCAGCTCTTCGGCTGCCAGTCGGCGCTCAGTCCAGCCTGGGCGAACAGCTTCTTGTTGAAGAAGATCACCCGACCGTCGGTACCGGACGGGATGCCGTACCGCTTGTCCTTGAACCGCATGTTCTGCTGTACCGAATCGCGGGATCTGCGTCCAGCCGTCCCATTTCTCGACGACTCGTCGCCCGACCACGTCGTCGAGCGGCTTGAGGTAGCCCGCGTCGGCGAACTCGCCGACCCAGATGCCGTCGATGGAGAAGATGTCGGCGCCGCTGCCGGTCTTCAGGTCAAGCGCGATCTTGCTCTTGTAGTCCTCGTCGTTCTGCCCGGAGGGCTGGAACTCGACCTTGGCGGTCACGCCCTTCGCCTTCTGCGCCTCGACGAACTTCGGGATCACCCAGTTGGTGATCCACTCGGCGGAGGTGGCGTTCTTGCCGCCCGCGATCGCGTTGGCCGCGATGGTGAGCGTGATGTTCTTGGCGTCGGCGTTCTTCTTCGGGTCGGAGTCCGAGGACTTGCCCAGGCAGCCGCTGGCTCCGGTGGCCAGGACCAGGAGTCCGGCCAGCACGAGGAGCCGGCGCGGCCGGGGGCTGGTGCGTCGCATGAATAGCCTCCACGAACGAGCGGGGTGAAGCGTGATCAGAGCTGTGACCAGTGCGGGGGGACCGCGAGCGGACGATTCGAGCGGGCAATGTCGAGCGGGCAGTGACAGGACACTGGCACGGACATAGGGGAGAGTCCATACCCAGGTGCACGGTAGCGGCTCAGAGCAGCACAACCCGGCTCGCGGTGGGTCACGGCCCGCGGTGGATCATGGCGAGCGGTCGGTCACGGCCCACGGTGGATCATGGCGAGCGGTGGGTCAGGGCCCGCGGTGGATCATGGCGAGCGGTGGGTCACGGCGCGGTGCGGCTTCGGGTCAGCCGGCCCGGCGGACGGTCAGGTCGCCCATTCCCGGTCGCCGGCCGGCCAGCCGGGTCGCTTCCAGCCAGGAGACGAAGTCTTCGCTGTACAGGGGGCGCGAGACCAGGTAGCCCTGGATCAGGTTGCAGCCCGCCCGGGTCAAGTGGTTGAGGGTGGCCTCGTCCTCGACGCCCTCGGCGACCACCGCGAGGTCCAGCGCGTGGCCGAGCTGGACCGCCGAGCGCACGACGGCCCGGTCCCGGTGGTCCACGGCATCCGCTGCACGAACGACTTGTCGATCTTGACTTCGTGGATGGGCAGCTCGCGCAGCCGGCCCAGGGACGAGTAGCCGGTGCCGAAGTCGTCGATCGACGATGCTTGACGCCGAGGGCGTGCAGCCGGTCGAGGGTGGCGAGGCTGCTCGTCCGGGTCGGCCATGATGGTGCTCTCGGTGATCTCCAGGGTGAGCGCGGACGCCGGCACGCCGGTCTGCGCGAGCAGCCGCGTCGACCACGTCGGGCAGCGTCCGGTCGAGCAGGCTGTTGGGCGAGAGGTTGACCGCGACGTGCAGGTGGTGGCCGAGCCGGCGCCAGCGGGCGCAGTCGCGCAGGGCGATGTCCAGCACGTGCAGGGTCAGCGGGCGGATGAGCCCGGAGTGTTCGGCCAGCGGGATGAACTGCGTCCGGCGGGACGCATCCGGGTCGCGGTGGTGCCAGCGGGCCAGCGCCTCGGCGCCGGTCACCCGCCGGTCGGCGGGTCGACCTTGGGCTGGAACACGACCGACAGCTCGTGGCGGTCGATGGCCTGCCGCAGGTCGGCGATGAGCGCCAGCCGGCGCGGCGCTGTTGCGGTCGTCGGCCGGCCGGTAGACGCGTAGCTCCGGCGCGGGCCTGCTTGGCGGCGTACATGGCGACGTCGGCGCGCTGCAGCAGGGTCGCGGCGTCGTCGCCGTGGCTCGGGGCCAGCGCGATGCCGACGCTGGCGCACGTGTCAGCAGCAGGTGGTCGAGCTGGACCGGCTGTTCCAGCGTCACGAGGATCCCGCGTGGCGACCAGCGTGTCGCGTCCGGGTCGGTCGCCGCGTGGACCAGCACGGCGAACTCGTCGCCGCCGAGCCGGGCGACGTGCCGCGGCCGTCGAGGCGGCGCTGCAGCCGCGGTGCCCACCTCGCGCAGCAGCGCGTCGCCGACGTCGTGGCCGAGCGCGTCGTTGATCTCCTTGAACCGGTCCAGGTCCATCAGCAGGACGGCGGTGCGGCGCGTCCGCGGCTGCGCGCCAGCGCGGCGTCGAGCAGCCGGTAGAAGTGCCGCCGGTTCGGCAGCCCGGTGAGCGGGTCGTGCAGGGCCAGGTGCTCCTTCTCCCGTAGCCTCCCGGCGCAGCCGGTCGACCAGCGTGGCGTTGCGCCAGCGCCACGCTGCGCGTGGTTGGCCAGCGCCGGAGAACAGCCGCAGGTCGGTCGTCGGTGAACGTGGGCTCGTCCGGCAGGCTGTCGGCTGACCAGCAGCACGCCCTTGCCGTGCGTCGCCGAGCAGGACCGGGACCGCCATCGCCGTCGACCGGACGCCGTGGCGCCGGACGCTGTGGCCGTCCCGGGCGGCCGGCAGCAGCACCGGTTCTCCGGTGGCGGCCGGCGCCCACCAGGTACCGGCCAGGTCGGCGTCGACGTTCGACACTCTGTGCCGCCACCGCCCGACAGGCGCATCCGGGTCGCCAGCTCGCCGCTGTGCGCGGCAGGATCAGCTCGGCGTTCTCGGCCCGCAGCTGGTCGCGGACCTGGCCGAGCACGATGAGGCGACCAGTCGGCGAATCGCGGGAGCCGTCCAGGGCCCGGGTGAAGGTGTAGAGCTTCTCGACCTGGGCGTTGCCCTGGCTCTGCGGCACGTAGCCCGGTAGGCCGGTACATGACGACGACGACCACGGCGAGCAGCGCGCCGGCCCGCGCGTCCCGGTTGATCGCGAGGGCGCTGATCAGGGCGATGCTGCGTGACCGCGACGAACGGGACGCCGCGCATCGCGGCCGGCAGCCGGCGCCACTCGCTCGGGTCGTCGTGCAGGGTGATCACCGCGGTGATCAGGATGGTGGCGACCACGTCCGCGGCGAGCATGGCGGCGTAGGCGGCGAGCCATTCGCGTGGGCCGATCCCGGCCGAGAAGCCGGCGACCACGCGTGTAGACCGTGGCGACCACCGTCGCCTGCAAGGCGATCAGCGCGATGTTGAAGGTCAGCTTGACCGCGCTGGCGGCGGATAGCGCGAGCCCGGCCGTACCGCCGACGACCCGGGCGAGGACGACGGTACGGCCGCGGTGCTGAGCAGGCCGAGGACCATCGGGATCTCGCTGATGCTCATGCGCGTGGCCGCCGCGGCGGACCCGGACGTGGATCGGCGAAGCCCTCGGTCAGGGAGAACAGCGGACCAGCAGCCAGAGCATCGGTGGCGGGGTCAGCGGCGGTACGCCGCCGACCAGCACCAGTCGGCCAGCCCGCCGAGGCTCACGACGATCAGCCCGGCGGTGAGGACCAGCACGCGATGGTTCGGCAGCGCCCACCACCGGGCCGGTGGGACCGGCCCGGTGATGGGATCAGTGGCGCGCCGCTGTTGTTCTATTGCCACTCGGAGCCTGCCCAGTACCCGCCGGACCACGTCCGGGCGGTCCAGGTGGTACCCGACCAGGTGCGTGCGCTCCAGGCCGTGCCGTTCCAGACCGCGCCGCTCCAGGTACGGCTGGACCAGTTTGAGCCACTCCAGGTGCGTGCCGTCCACACCCCGGCGCTCCAGGTACGAGCCGACCAGGATGAGCCGGTCCAGTCGCCGCCGGACCAGGTACGCGCGTTCCAGGTGCCGTCGACCAGGCGGTACCGGCGGCCGACGCGGTTGCCCAGGTGCTGGGCGTCCACGCCGTACCCATGATGTCCTTCTCGCCGGTGAGAGTAACCCCGGTGACCGGGTCGGCGACGTGCGCCGAACCGCGGGACAGCTCCAGCGACCCGGTACCGGTAGCGGCCGGGAAGGTCTGGACGAAGGTGGGTACGGGCGCGCGGGATGCCGCGAGCGCGTCGAGCTCGCCCGCACCCTGCGCGATGGCACTACTGCCGGCGAGGTGATGAGCCGTACTGGTCAACAGACGCTTGACCTGGTCCGGCGTCAGGTTCGGCCGCTGCTGGAGCAGCAGGGCGGCCACACCGGAGACGACCGCGGTGGCCTGCGAGGTGCCGCTGCCGCGGAAGTAGCGCTGCTCCGGGTCGTCCGGGATCCGGCCGGTCGGGTAGTTGCTGTCGATGAACGAGTCCGGTACCCGCAGCGACACGACGGACCGGCCAGGAGCGACGAGGTCGGCGTGCCGGGTGGCGTTGCCGCGGGTGCTGAACTCGGCGACGGTGTCGTCACCGCTGGGGTCCGTGCCGTGCATGTCGGCGGCGCCGACGGCGATGACGTACGGGTTCACCGCCGGCATGGACAGCCGGGTCGCGGTGGGCCCGTCGTTGCCGGCGGCGACGACGACCACGATGCCCTTGCGCCAGGCCGCCTCCACCGCGTAGGACAGCGGGTCCAACCGCGGGTCCTGGCTGGAGTCGGTGCCGAAGGACAGGTTGAGCACCCGGATGTTGAGGCCGGGGTCGTTGCGGTGGGTGACGACCCAGTCGATAGCGGCGATGACCTGGGAGACGTCGGTGGCGCCGTCGGCGGCGGCGACCTTGATGTTGATGACCGAGGCGTCCGGGTGCGATGCCGGACAGCAGCCTCGTCTTGCCGGCCTTGGCGGGGTCCTGCCCGGCGATGATGCCGGCCATGTGGGTGCCGTGCCCGAAGGTGTCGAGGTAGCGCAGGTTAGGTGCCTGCGACTCGAACGACAGGTCCGGCCCGTTGATGACCTTGCCGGCGCCGTCCAGACCGGCGACCGGGGAGACCCCGGAGTCGATCAGCGCGACGCCGATGCCGGTGCCGGTCACCTTCGCGGACGGGCCGGTGCCCTTCCAGACTTCCTGGACTCCGATGTTCTTGGCGATGGTCGGCAGGGACGTGTTGTCCTTGTCGGGTCGCCAGGCGGCGCCGGACATGCGTACCGGTGCGTCCGAGGTCACGTTCAGGACGCCGGGTACCAGGCGCAGCTGGTTCGCGGCGGCCGGCGAGAGCCGGGCGATGAGCGCCGGCATGATGGCGAGCCGGCGGGATACCTGCCCGCCGGCGTGCCCGATGGCCGCCTCCACGGCGGCCAGTTCGGACGGGTCGTATCGGACGATTACCGATGCGTCAGGCTGGGTCGCCGCCCTGGCCGGGGCACTGCTTATGCCCAGGCCGGCGGTGGCGACGAGCGTGACGATGGCGATGGTCGCGGTTCGGTCCCAGATTCGGGACGATCGTGTGGGGGCGGTCGCGACATGCGTGACCAGAATGGACATTTGAATACACCTCCGGGGGAGTCTGCAGGTTGCTAATCGGCAGTTATTCGGTCGGGGTGAGAAGACATTCGGCCAGGAACTGAGCGACCGCCCCCGATGGCTCCAGCGCCAAGATCATCGCTGTGTCGGATCGGACTCGGCGGTGGCCCAGGGCCGTGACCTGCCGGCCCTGCGTCGGGTCCCAGCAGGACCGGGAGGTCACGGCCTAGGCTCGGTCCGGTGAGCGCGGCACAGGCGTGGTGGGACCGGTCCGGACCCGGGCGTACCGGGTACGACGAGCACGCCTGTGCCCGGCTGCTGCCCGAGCCGGCTAAGGACCCGGCCGCGCACCGGAGCCCGTTCGCCCGGGACCGGGCCCGGGTGCTGCACAGCGCCGCGTTCCGGCAACTCGCGGCGAAGACGCAGGTCCACACGGCCGGCGAGGATGATTTCCTGCGAACCCGGTTGACCCATTCGCTCGAAGTGGCCCAGATCGGCCGGGAGCTGGGCGCGCAGCTCGGCTGCGATCCGGACGTGGTGGACACCGCCGGGCTGGCCCACGACCTCGGCCACCCGCCGTTCGGGCACAACGGCGAGCAGGTGCTGGACGAGCTGAGCACCGCCACCGGCGGATTCGAGGGCAACGCGCAGACGCTGCGCATCCTCACCCGGCTCGAGGCCAAGGTGGTCGGACCGGACGGCACCAGCTACGGGCTCAACCTCACCCGGGCCGCGCTCGACGCGACCTGCAAGTATCCGTGGCCCCGGCGGGGTGGCGAGCGCAAGTTCGGGGTGTACGCCGACGACGGGCCCGTGTTCGGCTGGCTCCGGTCCGACGCCCCGGACCTGCGGCGGTGCCTCGAGGCGCAGGTCATGGACTGGGCGGACGACGTGGCCTATTCGGTGCACGACGTCGAGGACGCGATCCACGGCGGATACGTCCGCACCCGGCTGCTCGCCGACCCCGACGAGCGGTCCGCACTCTGCCAGCAGGTGGCGGAGGTGTACTCGGGGGAGTCCGCGGCCGACCTCGAGCCGGTACTGGCCGGCCTACTCGCCGATCCGGTGCTGGTACCGCTGGCCGGCTACGACGGCACGCACGGCGCCCAGGTCACGCTCAAGCGGGTGACGAGCGTACTGACCGGCCGGTTCGTGACCGCCGCGGTGACCGCCACCCGCGAGCGGTACGGAGCCGGGCCGCTGCGGCGGTACGCCGCCGAGCTGGTCGTACCGCGCCGGGCCCGGGCGGAGTGCGCGCTGCTCAAGGGCATCGCGCTGCGGTATGTGATGCGGCGGCCGGAGGCGGTGGCCCGGTACGAGCGGCAGCAGGAGCTGCTGCGCGAGTTGGTACACCTACTTATAGTGCGGGCGCCCGACGTGCTGGATCCGGTCTGCCGGGTGCGGTGGCGGGACGCGGCCGACGACGCGGGCCGGCTCCGCGTGGTGATCGACCAGGTGGCGAGCCTGTCCGACCTGTCGGCGGTGAACTGGCACCGGCGGCTGGCGCGCTGAGCGGCCCGCCGCCGGCACCGGCGAACGGGTCAGACCGGCTGGCCGCAGTCGGGTACGTGCGAGGTGAGCACCCAGCCGGCGTTTCCGGAGTGCTCGGCGCCGTACCCGTAGGTCCACCAGCGGCCGTAGCCGTCGTGGTAGTACTGCTGGTAGCTGTGGTACCCGCGCCCCTCGTGCAGGGTGAACTCGTAGTTCAACCCGCCGCCGACGTCCACGGCGGTGTACTGCTGGGCGTTGCTGGACAGGTTGCACACCTTGTCCGCGTACGCCGGAGCGCCGCCGAACAGGGCGGAAGCCAGCGCTATCGCGACCGCGCCGAGGCCCAACGCCAGCCTGCGTCCCATGAGATCCTCCCGGGTCTATGGTCGGCGTACGAACCGGACGGATCGCCGCCGGGGCCGAACGCTAGCACCGGTGCGGCGCGTGGTGTGTGGTGTGACCGCGGCATCCGGCCCGGTGGAGCGCCAACGGGACCGATGGAGCTCCAGTAGACATTCGGTGGAGGTTGCATAAATGGCAGACGAGCGAACGTTCGTGATCGTGGGCGCGGGGCTGGCCGGCGCCAAGGCGGCGGAGGGACTGCGCGAGGGCGGCTTCGACGGCCGGATCGTGCTGATCGGCGCCGAGGACGAGTTGCCGTACGAGCGGCCGCCGCTGTCCAAGGGGTACCTGCTGGGCAACGACCCGCGCGAGTCGGCGCAGGTACACCCGGAGAGCTGGTACCCGGAGCACAACGTGGAGCTGCGCCTCGGCACCCGGGTCACCGCGATCGACCCGTCCGGTCACACCGTCACGCTCGCCGACGGCAGCTCGGAGCGGTACGACAAGCTGCTGCTCGCCACCGGCTCGGTACCGCGCCGGCTGGACGTACCGGGCAATGACCTGAAGGGCGTGCACTACCTGCGTACCCTCCCGGATTCCGACGGGCTGCTCGAAGCGCTCCGGCCCGGCGGCCGGGTGGTGGTGATCGGCGCGGGCTGGATCGGGCTGGAGACGGCGGCGGCCGCGAAGTCCTACGGCGCCGAGGTGGCCGTGGTCGAAATGGACTCGCTGCCGCTGCGCCGGGTGCTCGGCGACGAGGTGGCCAGGGTCTTCGCCGACCTGCACCGCGAGCACGGGGTGGACCTGCACTTCGACGCCCGGCTGGCCGAGATCACCAGCGCCGACGGCAGGGCCACCGGGGTACGGCTGGCCGACGGCACGGTGCTGCCGGCCGACGCGGTGATCGTCGGGGTGGGCATCCGGCCGGACACCGAGCTGGCCGAGGCGGCCGGCCTGGCCGTGGACAACGGCGTGGTCACCGACGAGCGGTTGCGTACCAGCGATCCGGACGTGTACGCCGCGGGCGACCTGGCCAACTGGCCGCATCCGGTGTTCGGCACCCGGATCCGGGTGGAGCACTGGGCGAACGCGCACGATGGGGGACTGGCCGCCGCCGGCGCGATGCTCGGCAAGGACGAGCCGTACGACAAGGTGCCGTTCTTCTTCACCGACCAGTACGACCTGGGCATGGAGTACGGCGGCTACGTGGTGCCGGGCGGGTACGACGAGGTGGTGTTCCGCGGCTCGACCGACGGTGCCCGCGAGTTCGTCGCGTTCTGGCTGAAGGACGGCCGGGTACTCGCCGGCATGAACGTCAACGTCTGGGACGTACAGGACGACATCCAGGCGCTGATCCGGTCCGGCCGGCAGGTGGATCGGACCGCACTGGCCGATCCGGAGCGGTCGCTCGGCGAGCTGTAGGGGGCCCGCGGTGACCCGTCCGGGTGGCATCGGGGCGATCGGCGGCACGCCGGTGGTACGGCTGGGGCAGCTGGCCGGGGACGACTCCGCCGAAGTGTGGGTGAAGCTGGAGGCGGCGAACCCGACCGGCTCGTACAAGGACCGGATGGCGCTGGCCATGATCGAGGGGGCGGAGGCGGACGGCCGGCTCCGCCCCGGCCAGACCGTCGTGGAGTACACCGGTGGCAGCACCGGCTCGTCCCTGGCGTTCGTCTGCGCGGTGAAGGGCTATCCGCTGCGGATCGTGTCCTCGGACGCGTTCTCGGCCGAGAAGCTGCGCACCATGCGGGCGTTCGGCGCCGAGGTCGAGCTGATCCCCAGCCCGGCCGGGATCACCCCCGACCTGATTCCGGCGATGATGCGGCGGGCGGCGGAGATCGCGACCGGGACCGGCGGTTTCGCCACCGACCAGTTCAACAACCGGGACATGATCGACGGCTACCGCCGGCTCGGCGAGGAGCTCCTCGAGCAGCTGCCCGGCCCGCCGGCGATCACCGCCTTCTGTTCCTACGTGGGTACGGCCGGCTGCTTCCTCGGTACCACCCGGGCGCTCGGCGCGGGTCTGTCCGCGCTGCACCGGGTGGTGGTCGAACCGGCCGAGTCGGCCGTGCTGTCCGGGCGGCCGGCCGGTACCCACCACATCGAGGGCGGCGGGACCGGTTCGCGTCCGCCGCAACTCGAACCGGGGGACTACGACGAGGTGATCGCGGTACCCGAGGCGGACGCGTTCGCGATGGCGCGCACCGCGGCGCGTACCGAAGGCATCTTCTCCGGCCCCTCCACCGGCGCGAACCTGGTGGCCGCGCTGCGGGTGGCCCGCGGGCTCGGACCGGGGCAGCGGGTGGTGACGGTGCAGGTCGACAGCGGACTCAAGTACCTCTCCGGCGAGCTGTACGGCTGACCGCCGGGGCGCTCTCGACCGGGCGGCCTGTGCCTGCGCGGGTCAGCCTTTGACCGAGCCGGTCAGGCCGCCGATGATGCGCCGCTCGGCGAACACGAAGAAGCCCAGCGCGGGCACCATCGACAACGCGGTGAACGCGAGAATCCGGGCGGTGTCCTGGGAGTACTGCGACTGGAACGTCGCCACCCCGAGCGGCAGCGTGAAGTGGTTCGGGTCGCTGAACACGAGCAGCGGCAGCAGGTAGGCGTTCCAGCTCGTCACGAAGGCGAGGATCGCGACCGTGACCAGAGCCGGTCGGGCCAGTGGCAGCAGGATCCGCCAGAAGAATCCGAGCCGGGACGCGCCGTCGATGGCCGCCGCGTCTTCCAGTTCGGCCGGTACGGCGCGCAGGAACGGGCGCAGGATCACGATCGTGACCGGCAGCGAGAAGGCGGCCTCCGGGATCGCCACGCCCAGCGGGTTCTCCAACAGGTCGAGGTTGCGCAGCAGCAGATACAACGGCAGGCTCGCCACCCCGAGCGGGAACAGCAGCCCGAGCGTGAACAGCGTGTAGATCGCCTCCCGGCCGGCGAAGACGTACCGGGAGAGCGCGAACGCGGCCATCGCACCGAGCCCGACCGCGAGCACCGTGGCGAGTGCCGCGATGGCCATGCTGTTGCCGAGCATCCGCCAGAACGCCGACGAGGCGAGCAGCTCCCGGTAGTTCTGCCACACCCACGGGCTCGGCCAGCCGGCCGGCGACTCGTTGAGCTGCGCGGTGGTACGCGCCCCGCCCAGCAGCGTGAACAGCAGCGGTACGACCGTGAACGCGATGACGACCAGCGCGGCGAGGTACGTCAGCGGAGTTCCCAGGCGCGGACGCACGACGTTCACCCCACCATCCGGGTGAGCGCACCGTCGGTGTCGCGACGCAGCGCGAACCGCTGGTACAGCAGCGCGAACACGAAACAGGTGATGAACAGGATGACCGCGACCGCACTGCCGTAGCCGAACTCGTACCGCTTGAAGCCGTTGTCGATCAGGTACACCGCCATCGTGGTGGACGCGTTCGCGGGGCCGCCCAGGGTCATGATCCAGACCAGGTCGAACAGCTGGAGCGAGCCGATCATCGACAGGAAGATCCAGATCCGGATCGTCGGGCCGAGCAGCGGCAACGTGACGTGCCAGGTCGCCTGCCCGCTCGACGCGCCGTCGATCGCGGCCGCCTCGCGCAGTTCGGACGGGATGCCCTGCAGTCCGGCCAGCAGCAGGATGATGCCGAAGCCGATGTACTTCCAGGTGATCACCACGAACAGCGTGTAGAGCACGAGGTGGCTGTCGGCCAGCCACTGGTGGATCTGGCCGCCCAGCCCGACCGCCCGGAGCACCTGGTCGGCGAACCCGTCCGGCTGCAGGATCAGCAGCCAGATGACCGCGGTGATCGCCTCGGACAGGACGTACGGCGCGAACACCACCAGCCGCAGGAACGCCCGGCCGCGCAGTCGCCGGTTGAGCAGCAGCGCCAGCGCGATGGACAGCGGCAACTGCACCACCAGCGACAGTCCGGCGATGATCAGGTTGTGCACGATCGCCTGCTGGAACACCGGGTTGGTCAGCGCCCGCCGGTAGTTCCGCAGCCCGACGAACTGGTCCAGCGGACCGAAACCCGTCCACTTGTACAGGCTGTAGTAGACGGCGATCGCGATCGGTACCAGCACGAATCCGACGAACAGCAGCAGCGCGGGGGTGAGCAGAAGGGCGAGCTCGAGCCGGGTACGGAGCCGGCCGCGGCCATCGCGACGGCGTCGACCGCCGGCCGGGCGGGCCGACCGCCCTGGTGCGCGATCGGACCCGCTCGGCGTCCCGGCGGTGGGCGCGAGGCCCGTCCGCTCCGCCATACCGGGCCTACTCGTTCGCGGCAGCCGTGGCCACGGCTTTCACGATCGTGTCGGGGGAGCCCTGCCCGGCCACGAAGTTGGCGACGGCGTCGTTGAGCGCCTGCCCGACACTGGTCGGCAGCGCCTGGTCGAAGTACGTCTGGATGTACGGCGCCTTCTGCAGGATCTCCAACACCTGCTTCAACGTCGGGTCGCTCACCGCCGCGTTCGCCTCGGGGTTCACCGGCAGCGTGGCGGTGCTGCTCTTGACCAGCTTGGTCTGTACCTCGGTGCTGGTGACGTACTTGAGGAAGTCGGCGCAGGCCGACGTCGCCTCGACCGTGCAGGAGAAGCCGTCCCCACCGCCGAGGGCGGCTCCCGGCTCGCCGTCACCGCCGTCGATCGTCGGGAACGGGAACCAACCGAGCTTGGACGCGAAGTCCTTGTCCGAGGTCAGCGACGGCATGACCGCCATCTCCCAGTCGCCCTGCAACTCCATCGCCGCCTTGCCGTTGGCGACCTGGCCGGCCGAACTGCCCGCGCCCTGCTGCGCCGGGGTGCCGAGGAACCCGTTCTGGAAGGGCTTGGTGTCCAGGAACGACGCGAGGTCCTCGCCGGCCTTGCGGAAGCACTCGTCGCCCATGTCCAGCTTCTTGACCGCGTTCTTCAGCGTGTCCGTCGAGCACTCGCGGATCGCGAAGTACGCCCAGTAGAACGCGTCCGGCCACTTGTCCTTGCCGCCGAGCGCGATCGGCGTGATGCCGGCCGCCTTCAACTTCGACACCGCGGCGTTGAGGTCGTCCATGGTGGCCGGCGGCGCGGTGATGCCGGCCTTGGCGAACAGGTCCTTGCGGTACCAGAAGCCGACGACGTGCAGGTCGAACGGGACGCCGTACTGCTTGCCGTCGACCTGCCAGCCGGCCGCCGCGTTGCCGAGTTGGTCCTTCCAGCCGGACACCGCGTCGGTGAGGTCCATCAGCCGCCCGGACTTCACCTGGGTGGCCTCGGCGCCGCCGCCCCACTGCTGGTACAGGTCGGGCGGGTCGTTGGACTGCAGCGCGAGCGGCACCTTGGTCTGGAACTGCTCGTTCTGCATCGGGTTGATCTTGAACGAGACCTTCGGGTGGGCCGCGTGGTACGCGTCCGCGACCTCCTGCCAGGCGGTGTGGGCCGGGTCCGCCGTCCCGTTGTGCCACCAGGTCAGCGTGACGGAGCCGTCTTTCGACGCACCGTCGGATCCGCCGCACCCGGCGGTGAGCGCCACCGCGGCCGTGACGGCGAGGGCAGCGCAGCTTCGGAGGACGCTCATGTGTCATCTCCAGATGCCCGGGGGGCCGAGCCGGAGCGGTCCAGCCTCGATAGCCGCCGAGTTTGCGCCCAGGTTGTGCGCTTGTCAATCGTTGTCGATAACGTTATCGAAAGCTATCCTCGCCGCGTGAACTCCGGCTCCCGTGCGCCCACCTCCCGGGCCACCATCCGGGACGTCGCCGCCCAGGCCGGCGTCTCGGTCGCCACCGTGTCCAAGGTGATCAACGGGAGGTATGGCGTCGCGGCGGCCACCTTCGCCCGGGTCCAGGCGGTGATCGACGAGCTGGGGTACGAAGCGAGCCTGGTCGCGCGGAGCCTGCGCAACCACCGGACCAACGTGATCGGCATCCTGGTGGCCGATCTGGAGCCGTTCAGTACCGAGCTGCTCAAGGGCGCCGCCGACGCGATCCGCGACACCGACTACGAGCTCGTGGTGTACGCGGCCGGCGGGCGTACCGCCGATCACGTCGGCTGGGAGCGGCGGTACCTGTCCCGGCTGTCCGGCACGCTGGTCGACGGTGCCGTGCTGGTCACGCCGACCGTCATCGACGTGCGGTACAGCGCGCCCATCGTCGCGGTGGACCCGCACACCGGCCCGAGTGACCTGCCGACGATCGACTCGGACAACCGGTACGGTGCCCAGCTCGCCACCGAGCATCTGCTCGGCCTCGGGCACCGGCGGATCGCCATGCTGACCGGCCGGCCGGACCTGCAGTCGGCCCAGTTGCGTGAGGACGGCTTCCGGCAGGCGATGGCGGCCGCTGGCGTACCGGTCGAACCGGAGCTCGTCCAGATCGGCGGGTACGACCCGACGGTCTCCGCCGAGGCGACCCGGCGGCTGCTGGCGGCCGCGGAGCCGCCCACCGCGATCTTCGCGGCGAACGACGTGTCCGCGATCGCCGCGATCGAGGTGGCCACCGGATCGGGACTGCGGGTGCCGGACGACCTGTCGGTGGTCGGCTTCGACAACGTGCCGGACTCGGCGCTGTGTACGCCGCCGCTGACCACCGTCGACCAGCCGATCCGCCAGATGGGTCGGCACGCGGTCGACCTGCTGATCCGGCTCATCGCGCAGGAGCCGATCGACTCTCCACACCAGACACTGCCGACCAGCCTGGTGGTACGCCGGAGCACCAGGCCGCCGGGCCGGCGCCGCGACCCGGCCGGCGCCGATCCGGCGAGGCCGACGAACGGATCCCCGTGAGCATCGACAGTGACGTCTCCGCGGCGAGCTGGTGGGACTCCTCGGCGACCACCGCCGACCGGGTCGCCGACCTGATGGCGCGGATGACCGTCCGGGAGAAGATCGCCCAGCTGTACGGCGTCTGGCTCGCCGGCGACTCGGGCGGTGCGGTCGCGCCGTTCCAGCACGAGATGGTGCCGGCCGACACCGACTGGGACGCATTGATCAAGGCAGGCCTCGGCCAGCTGACCAGGGTGTACGGGAGCGCCCCGGTCGCGCCGGCCGACGGCGCCCGGCGGGTGGCCCGGTTGCAGCGGGAGGTCGTCGCCGCCGGCCGGCACGGCATCCCGGCGCTGCTGCACGAGGAGTGCCTGACCGGACTGGCCAGCTGGCAGGCCACCGTGTACCCGTCGCCACTGTGCTGGGGCGCCTCGTTCGACCCCGACCTGGTCGAGCGGATGGCGGCCGGGATCGGTCGGACGATGCGCCGGCTCGGCGTACACCAGGGGCTCGCCCCGGTGCTGGACGTGGTGCGCGACCTGCGCTGGGGCCGGGTCGAGGAGACGATCGGGGAGGACCCGTACCTGGTCGGCACGATCGGCAGCGGGTACGTCCGGGGCCTCGAGTCGGCCGGCGTGGTGGCCACGCTGAAGCACTTCGTGGGGTACTCCGCGTCCCGCGCGGGTCGCAACCTGGCGCCGGTGTCGATCGGTCCGCGCGAGCTCGCCGACGTCCTGCTGCCGCCGTTCGAGCAGGCGCTGCGGGCGGGTGCCCGGTCGGTGATGAACAGCTACGCCGATCTCGACGGGGTACCGGTCGCCGCCGACGACACGCTGCTCACCGACCTGCTCCGGGACCGGTACGGCTTCACCGGCACCGTGGTGGCCGACTACTTCTCGGTCGCGTTCCTGCACACCCTGCACGGGGTGGCCGGTACCCCCGCGGAGGCGGCCGGGCTCGCGCTCGCCGCCGGCATCGACGTCGAGTTGCCGAGCGCGCACTGCTACGCCGAGCCGTTGCTGGCGGCGGTGGAGTCGGGCCAGGTCGACGTCGCGCTGGTCGACCGGTCGGTGGAGCGGGTACTCCGGCAGAAGTGCGAGCTGGGCCTGCTCGACGCGGACTGGACCCCCGAGCCGGACGCGCTGGCCGAGGAGGCGATCGAGCTCGACGACGCGCCGTCCCGCGCGCTGGCCCGGCAGCTGGCGCAGCAGTCGATCGTGCTGCTGCGCAACGAGCCGATCGCCGCGGCGGTCACTGAGCCGGTCGAGCGGCCGGCGCTGCCGTTGCGGGCCGGGCAGCGGATCGCGGTCGTCGGTCCGGGTGCGGCCGGTACCGACATGCTGCTCGGCTGCTACTCGTTCCCGCGGCACGTCGGCGTACACCATCCCGAGGTGCCGGTCGGGATCGCCATCCCGTCCATTGTGGACGCACTGCGGGCCGATCCGGGCGGGTACGACATCCGCTACGCCGAGGGCTGCCCGGTGCTCGGCGGGGAGGACGAGGCCATCGCGCGAGCGGCTGCCGCCGCCGCCGCCGCGCAGGTGTGCGTGGCGGTACTCGGCGACCGCGCCGGACTGTTCGGCGGCGGTACCTCCGGGGAAGGCTGCGACGCACCCGATCTACGGCTGCCCGGGCGACAGGAGGAGCTGCTCGAAGCCGTACTGGCCAGCGGTACCCCGGTGATCCTGGTGCTGCTCGTCGGCCGGCCGTACGAGCTGTCCCGGCAGGTGGACCGGCTCGCCGCCGCGGTGTGCGCGTTCTTTCCCGGGCAGGAGGGGGCGGCCGCGATCGCGGACGTGCTGAGCGGCCGGGTCAACCCGTCCGGGCGGCTGCCGGTGAGCTTCCCGGCCGCCGGCGCGACCCAACCCGCGACCTACCTCGCCGCCGGACTCGGTCGGCACAGCGGGGTCAGTACCGTCGACCCGACCCCGGTGTTCGGCTTCGGCCACGGGCTGTCGTACGCGCCGGCCGACTGGGTGGAGGTGACGCTTCGCTCGGCGCGGGAGTGGCCGACCGACGGCTCGTGCGAGCTGGCCGTGGTGCTGCGCAACGCCACCGACCGGCCGACCGTCGAGGTGGTGCAGGTGTACCTGCGTGACCCGGTGGCCGAGGTGGCCCGGCCGGTACAGCAGCTGATCGCCGCGCCGCGGGTCGAGCTGGCGCCGGGACAGACCCGTACCGTCGAGCTGACCCTGCACGCCGACCTCACCTCGTACACCGGGCGCGCCGGGCACCGGTTGGTGGAGCCGGGCGAGGTGGAGCTGCAGGTCGGCGCGTCCAGTACCGCCATCCGGGAGACGCTGCGGCTGGTACTGACCGGGCAGCGGCGCGAGGTGGGCTTCGACCGGGCACGCCAGCCCGAGGTGACCGTGCGGGAGGGCTAGCCCTGCCGCTCCAGGTACTCCTTGGCGAGCCGTTTCGGTGCCCGGGCCAGCCACGCCTCGACCAGTAGTTCCTCGAGCTCCGGTACGGCGATCTCCGGCAGTCGGACCAGGATCGCCGGGTACCCCTTGAAGTGCGGAGTGGTGAAGTACACGGCCGGGTCGTCGGCTACCAGCGCGTCCTTGGCGCCCACGTCCGGTACCCGCGCGCACAGGATCGGCCCGTCCGGCGCGGCATCGCCGAGTGCCTCCAGGTCGCCCTTGCGCAGCGGCCGCTCCCAGGCGAACGACTTGTCCCGCACGTTCCACGCCGGGAGCCCGCTGTGGCCGCCGGTGTCCTCGGCGGTCTCCGGCAGCGCGAGCGCCAGCCGGCGTACATCGTCCCAGGTCGCCATGGCGCCACTGTAAGGCCACGGCTCAGCCGAACTGCCAGCCGATCAGGTTCCACTGCCACAGGAACCAGCCCAGCGCGGCGATCCCGCCGAACAGGGTGAGCTGGTGGACGCGGGCCACCACGCCGGCGCCTGATCCGCGCCAGCCCTTGACGGTCCAGGCGACCGCGGCGGCGGCGACCAGGAGAGCCAGGACGGGCACGAGGAGCAGGATCCGGAAGCTCACCGGCGCGCCGTAGAGGAAGTCGCCGGTGTCCCCGAACAGCACCGTGGCCAGCGCAACCAGGAACGCCAGGCCCAGCACGGTCGCGCCGGCGGCAAGCCAACGCGCTGCCCGCCACGGCGCGGCGGCGCGGCTCGGCCGGTGGAGGACCCGGCGCCACCAAGCGGCCAGGGGTACCGCCAGCGCGCTCAGGGCGATCACCACGAACCCGGCCAGGACCAGCAGGTTCACCGGCAGCGTCTGCGCGCGCGGGATCAGCTCGTACGAGGACAGGTCGGTGACCACGTACCGCCGCCCGCCCGGGCCGGCGCGGAACGTCAGGTGGTTGGTGCCGTCGTCGGCGCGGTACAGGCCGTCTCCCTGCGGGGTCCAGGTCTTTCCGCCGAAGTGCACAGTGCCGTCGCCGGCAACGGTCAGCCGCAGCGGGCCGAGCAGGGTGAGCAGCTTCTCGACGGTCGACTGGTTGTGCCGCGTCGGTTGGTAGAAGCCGGCTCGTGGCGCCGCGGCCGTGGTGGCTCCGGCCCCCGTGCCCCCGGCTACCGGGTCGGGTGTCCCCGCGGCCGGCGTGAACCGGTCGAAGAACGGCTCGACGAGCTTGGTGAGGGTGTCGACCCCGCCGGTGGCGTTGGTCGAGAAGAACAGTCCGAGATCGCACCCGGGTACGAGCATCATCGCGCTCTCGAAGCCTTCCCAGCCGCCGTCGTGCATCAGGATGCGGTGCCCGTTGAGCATCTTCTCCTTGAAGCCGTGGGCGTACCCGCTCAGCCGCTGGTCGGCGGCGAAGGACCGTTCGTGCATCGTCGCCACGGTCGCCGGGGCGAGGATGCTGCTGTCGCCGAAGCGGCCCTGGTGCAGGTGGGCGATCATGAAGTGGGCCATGTCCTCGGCGGTGGTGCTGATCGAGCCGTCCGGTGCCAGCCGGTCGAACGTGAACGGGACGAGCCGAGGTGGCCTCGCGTCGGAGTTGTAGCTGTGCGCGAGGTCGCCGGCGAGCGCGGCGGGCACCGGTTCGGTGGCGGTGCTGTGGGCCATGTCGAGCGGCTCGAACAGGTGCCGCCGCACGTAGCGGTCGTACGGCTCGCCGCTCACCTGCGCGACGATGTACCCGGCCAGCGCGGCACCGTAGTTCGAGTACGCGGAGATCTCGCCCGGTGGCCGGATACGGGCCGGCAGGTTGGCGGCCAGGTACTCGCCGAGTGGTGGCACGTCGGCGGCGGTGCGGGCACCGGTACCGACGGTCCGGTCCTCGAACCCGGCCGTGTGGTTCATCAGGGCGCGCAGGGTCACCGGTTCGGGGTAGGTGGCGGGGATCGTGAAGGTCTTCAGGTACCTGTTCACATCGGTGTCCAGGTCCAGCCGCCCCGCCTCGACCTGCTGCATGACGGCGGTCCAGGTGAACAGCTTGGTGATCGACGCGATCCGTACCAGCGAGCGGGCCGGATCGAACGCGACGTCGTGCTCGGCGTCCGCTTTGCCGTACCCCCGGGCGAAGACCGTACTGCCACCGGCCACCACCGACACGACCGCGCCGGGCACGTGGTCGTGCGCCAGCTGGTCCGGTAGCGCGTCGAAGTACCCGGCCACCGCGGCCGGCGTCGGGTCGGTGCAGCCGGCCGGCGCCGACCACGCCGGGGTGGAGACCGGATCTGCCACGAGTACGGCCAGGCAGCCGGCGACTGCGCCGATCAGTGCACGGCCGACCAGCGCGCGAGCGGTCGGACGGAGCAGACGGGGGACCATGTGGCGCTCCTCGGTAAGCCCCGGCCGGCAGGTGTGGGTCCGGGTGCCCGCCAAGCGTTCCGGCGCGGGGGTTCCGGGCACATCGCCGCGCGGTCGGCGGCCGGGTCCGACAAAAGTCGCAGCGCCGGGGCCGGATTCAGCGACTGAAGTCGCATGAACACCGCGGCCCCGCGTGCCTAGGCTCAGCCCCATGGACCTGACGCGCCGTGCGGACTGGCGGGCTCTGGTCGCCGACCCGCGCGTCGTCGATACCGCCGTGGTGCTGGGCTGCCTGGTGCTGACGGTGTTCGCGGTGAAGGCGCACTGGTCGCCGCTGCCTCGTCCGGTGATCGCGCTGGCGGGGGTGCTCGGTAGCGCGGCGCAATGGCGGCGCCGGCGGTGGCCGCAGGCCGCCGCCACGGTTGGCGCCGCGGCGTTCGCGTTGTCGGGCAACCCCGGACCGCTGCTGTTCGGGCTGTACGCGGGTGCGCTGTACGCCCCGCGGCGCCAGGTCTGGGCGCTGGCCCTCGTCGGTTGGGCGGGCGCGTTCGGCTTGTTCTGGATCGACGCGGGTCGACCGACGGGTATCAATGCGGTCGGTGCGGCGTTGCTGGTCGCTCCGGTGGTCGCCGCCGGCATCTACCTGGCGACCCGCAACGCGTTGATGGCGTCGCTGCGTGAGCGGGCCGAGAGCGCCGATGCCGAACGGCAACTGCGCGATCAGCAGGCCCGCGCCGCCGAACGCACCCGGATAGCCCGGGAGATGCACGACGTACTCGCGCACAAGGTGTCGCTCATCGCTCTGCACGCCGGCGCGTTGGAGGTGGGCGCGAACGGCAGCCCGGAACGGGTACAGCAGGGCGCGGCGCTCATCCGGTACACCGCCCGGGAAGCGTTGCGGGAGCTGCGTGTCGTACTCGGGGTGCTGAACGCCGACCACGAGACCCCGTCCGGGGATCCGGCATCGCTCGGCCTGGACGCGCCGTTCGCGGATCTGGCCTCGCTGGTACGAGCCTCGGCCGAGGCCGGTCAGCGGGTCGAGCTGCGGGACGAAGCCGGTCCGCTCCCGCCGGCCACGGCCCGGGTCGTACACCGGATAGCTCAGGAAGGGTTGACCAACGTCCGCAAGCACGCGCCCGGCGCGCCGGCGACCGTGTCGGTGAGCCGCGGCGAGGACGGACAGGTCGCCGTGACCGTACGCAACGCCGCTGGTACCGGTGTGCCGATGGACCTGCCCGGCTCGGGCTCCGGGCTGGTGGGACTGGCCGAACGGATCCGGCTGGTCGGTGGCTCACTGCGCAGCGGCCCGCTCGGGCGTGACGGCTGCGACGGCTGGGAACTGCGCGCGGTCGTACCGTGGCTGGACCATCACGTCGAGGAGCAGGCCATGGGAGTCGATCCGGTCGCCGGTCGCGCCGGGGAGGCGCCGTGATCTCGGTGCTGCTGGCCGACGACGAAGCCCTGGTACGAGCCGGGCTGCGCATGATCCTGGAGTCCGCCGAGGATCTGACCGTGGTCGGCGAGGCCGACAACGGCCAGGACGCGATCGAGGCGGTACGCCGGCACCGACCGGACGTGGTGCTCATGGACATCCGGATGCCCGGGGTCGACGGCCTGACCGCGACGGCGGCGCTGCGGACGCGTCCCGATGCGCCCGCGGTGATCGTGTTGACCACGTTCGACATCGACGACTACGTGTTCCGGGCGCTGGAGGCGGGCGCCACCGGTTTCCTGCTCAAGGACACCCCACCGCCGGAACTGCTGCGGGCGGTACGCCTGGCGGCGGCGGGCGACTCGATCCTCTCGCCGGCGGTGACCCGCCAGGTCATCGACCGGTTCACCGCCGGGGACCGGACCCGACGCCGCCGCGAGGCGCTCGGCCGGCTCAGCCTCCTGACCGAACGCGAGCGCGAGGTACTGATCGAGATCGGCCGCGGTCACGCGAACGCCGCGATCGCCAGCCGCCTGCACCTGAGCGAGGCGACGGTGAAAAGTCACATCTCACATTTGTTCGACAAGCTGTCGGTGACCAACCGCGTCCAGCTGGCTATTGCCGCGTTCCGCGCCGAGTTGGTCGAGTAGGCGCCTGCGGCGCCCCTGTCCCCGTTCAACGCGTGGACCCCTGGGGGAGCCGACCCACTTCCTCGGCGAACACCCGGTGGTTGGCGTAGTCGCGCGACTCGACGATCTGGCCATCCCGTACCCGCAGCACGAAAATGTTGTTCACCACGAAGTCCCGATCGGTGGCCGTGTTCCGGCAGT
Source organism: uncultured Actinomycetota bacterium (assembly GCA_963742715.1). Classification (GTDB taxonomy): domain Bacteria; phylum Actinomycetota; class Actinomycetes; order Mycobacteriales; family Micromonosporaceae; genus CAVUMR01. Next base: position 658,723 of record CAVUMR010000002.1, read on the forward strand.
GGTAGTCGAACTCGCCGATGACCACCTCTGGATCGGTGGTTTCGTGGACCACGACCTCGTGCGCCGTCATCGCGAGCGGGAGACCGCTGGCGCGGGCGAAGTGCGTCCGGATCGCCTCCCGGCCCTCGATCCGGCGTTCCGGCCCGCCGGCCGCGAACGGGTGCTCGACCAGGCAGTCCCCGGCGTACAGGTCGGGCAGCTCGTCCCAGCGCTGGCCGGTGACGCCGTCGAGCAGGCGGTGGAAGACCTCACGGGGACTGGCCGGCCGGCTCACGCGTACCTCCACGGTCGAGCTCGTAGAATCCGGAGTCGCTACTCCGCTAAGAGAATCGGACTGATCACTCCGGTTGTCAAGCGGCCGGCGAAGGCGCGCGGTCAGCGAGGTCACGCGGTCAGCGAGGTCGCGCGGCCAGCGAGGTCGCGCGGTCAGCGGTCACGCGGTCGGCGAGCGCGGCCAGCGAGTCGTCCCGCGGTCAGCGAGCGCGGCCAGTGACGAGACAGGGAGGCGCCGGTGCGGGCGGACGCACAGCGGAACCGGGCTCGGCTGCTCGAGGTCGCCGAGGAGGTGTTCGCGGCGAGGGGTACCTCGGCGTCGACCGAGGAGATCGCCCGCGCCGCCGGGGTCGGCATCGGCACCGTGTTCCGGCACTTCCCGACCAAGGAGGCGCTGTTGGAGGCGGTGTTCCTCGGCCGGCTGCGCCGGCTCGCCGACGACGCGGCGGCACTCGCCGCGGCCGACGATCCAGGCGCGGCGCTGTTCTCGTTCTTCACCCGGGCGGTCGGGGAGTCGGCCACCAAGAACGCGTTGGCCGACGCGCTGGCCGGTGCCGGCGTCGACGTGCACACCGCCACGGCCGGCGTCCGGGGCCAGCTGCGCGGGGCACTCGAGGTGCTGCTCAGCCGGGCTCAACAAGCGGATGCGGTACGGGACGACCTGAGCGTCGCCGAGCTCACCGCGCTACTGGCCGGCATGGCGCGAGCCGCCGAACACGCGCACGGGGACCCGAAGGTACAAGAGCGGGCTCTGGCGATCGTGCTGGACGGGCTGCGCCCGCCCCGGCGGCGCTGAGCTGCGACGGCGCTGAGCTGCGACGGCGCTGAGCTGCGACGGCGCTGGGCTGCGACGGCACTGAGCTGCGACGGCGCCGAGCTGCGACGGCGCCGAGCCGCAACGGCGCCGGGCCTCTACCAGCGCGCGTATCGACCTGCTGGCGTCAAAGCAAGCAGGTCGATACGCGCTCAAGTGGTGAGTCAGGCCGGGTGCGCGCCGAGGCTCGCCGCCGCGGCGTACACGTCGACCAGCCCGGTGCCCTTGTCGAACGAGGTGGTGTACGCCCCGACCGGCTGGTACGCCGCGCCATTGGTGAACTTGTACGCCGTCGACTTCAGCGCGTTCTCGATCGCGGCCGGACTTGCGCCCGGAGCCACCTGGCACAGTTGCGCCACGATCCCGGCGATGTGCGGGGTGGCCATCGACGTGCCGGAGATCGTGTTGAACGTGCCGATGTCCAGCACCCCCGGCCCGTTGCGCGGGTCCAGCCCGGTCGAACACACCACCAGGTACGGCCGGCAGGCCGAGGTGATGTTCTCGCCCGGCGCGGAGATGTCCGGGAAGGTGCTCGGGTCACTGGCCAGTCCGCGCGAGGAGAAGTCGGACACGGTGCCGTCGCGGGTACCGGTCTCCTGGTCGTTGTACGAGGCCACCGACAGGATTCCGGCGGTCGGGTCCTTGCCGGGCGGGTTGGACAGATCGGTCGTACCGTCGCCGCCGTCGTTGCCGTTGGCCCACGCGGTCAGTACGCCCTCGGCGGCCAGCGCCCGCTGCAACTGCACGGTCGCGCTGTTCGGGTCGAACGCGCCGCCGCCGGACGGGCCGTACGAGTTGTTGGTGACCCTGATCGGCGGGCAGGTGCTCGCCGGTACGCCCGCGCCACATGGTGCGGCGTGGTGGTCGAGCACCCAGTTCAGCGCCGAGTCGGCACCGATGATGGACAGTCCGGCACCGACCGACAGGCCGTAGAGCGCGGCTCCCGGCGCGGCGCCGTGCAGGTGGCCGCCGTCGGTGAGGGTGACGTCCCGACCAGCCACGATGCCGGCCACGTGGGTGCCGTGCCCGCCGAGCGACAGGGTGTCGGTGTCGGCGCCGGTCAGGTCCAGGAAGCAGGAGTCGTTGTCCTCCACGGTGAGCACCGCGCAGATGTACTTGAGGTTCTTCTTCACCGCGCTGGACCCGTCCGCGTTCTTGAACGCCGGGTGGGTCGCGTCGACCCCGGTGTCGATCACCGCGACGCCGACGCCGCGACCGTCGACCGGCGCGTTCGCGCTGGTCCGCAGCGTGTCACGGGCGGCCTGGCCACGGGTGGCGACGTGCGAGGTCTCCATGGTGAAGGTCAGCTTCTGGTCACCTTCGAGGTAGGTGACGCCCGGCTGGGACCGGGCCGCGGTGATCTGGGCCGCGGTACCGCGGGCCACCACCACGCTGATCTTCGGCCAGGCGGTGATCGTCTGCAGTCCGGCCGCGCTGGCCGCGGATCGCGCCGCGGCGAGGTTGGAGCCGTGTACCAGCACCGGCAGCAGGCTGGTCGAGCCGGCCTGCGCCAGTTGCGTGGAGAGCCCGGTCGAGAGCCGGGCGAGGACGGGTTGGTTGGCGCTCGCCGGAGTGGTGGACATCGCGGCGGCGGTGACGGCGGCGAGGGCTATGGCGAGGAGAGATCTGCGCATGTGGGGCTCCTACGCGGAAAAGGGGTGACCTGAATATCGCTGGCCTGGAAATATCCGGCAACTCCTGAGCGCATTCTTTTACCGGACAATGAGCTACTAACTTCGCGTAAGGGCAGGAATTAGTCACGATCGTGACCTGCAACGACGCCTATACCGGATGGCCGGCCTACACCGACGCCTGGGTGACCGCCGACCCGGCCTACGTCGCCAACGGTTGGTGCAGCGACTGAGCGGCACGGATCAGGTAATTGCCGCCAGGCGCCGCAGCTCGTTGTCGGGCTGCGGCGCCTGGGCATATCCGATGACTGCCTCGCCGAATCGGATTAGCCTGAGCGGTATGCGAGGACAGCAGCTCCTTAGCCCGCCGCGCTGAGCGGCAGCGGGCGCCACACTCCGGGTCCGGACGACCCGACCGGCGTCGCCTCGGCGCGGCAGACCCGCCATCGGCGGGTCTTTTCTCTGTCTATGCGCACGGCTCGTCGCTCCCGGGCTGCCTTCGGCACCTCGGCGGCGACCGCCATCGTGCCGACGCCAGGCGTGCTGACCTGAGGAGCTGTCATGTCCGACGATTTTTCGACCATCGAGAAGCACTGGCAGAAGGTATGGGCGGAGCTGAATCCGTTCCGCGTCCGCGACGAGACCACAGACGACGCCCCGGACGCTGAGAGGCCCCGGCGGTACCTGTGCGACATGTTCGCCTACCCCTCCGGTGACCTGCACATGGGTCATGCCGAGGCGTACGCGATCGGGGACATGCTGGCCCGGTACTGGTTCGCCCGCGGGTACGACGTGCTGCACCCGGTCGGCTGGGACGCGTTCGGACTGCCGGCCGAGAACGCGGCGATCAAGCGCGGACTGCACCCGGCCGACTGGACCCGCGCCAACATCGCCACGCAGGCCGCCTCGTTCCGCCGGTACGCGATCTCGATCGACTGGTCGCGCCGGCTGGACACGTGCGAGCCGGACTTCTACCGGTGGAACCAGTGGCTGTTCCTGCGGCTGTACGAGCGGGGCCTGGCGTACCGGGCGGACGGCGCGGTCAACTGGTGCCCGTCCTGCGCCACCGTGCTGGCGAACGAGCAGGTGATCGACGGCCACTGCGAGCGCTGCCGTACCTCGGTCGTGGAGCGGCAGCTGACCCAGTGGTACTTCCGGATCACCGAGTACGCGGACCGGCTGCTGGCGGACATTGAGCGACTGGTCGGGTACTGGCCGGACCGGGTGCTGACCATGCAACGCAACTGGATCGGCCGGGAACCGAAGGAGCTGACCGAGCCGGCGGAGCGCTACCGGCTGCACGACTGGCTGATCAGCCGGCAGCGGTACTGGGGTACCCCGATCCCGATCGTCCACTGTGCACAGTGCGGCGAGGTGCCGGTACCGGACGAGCAACTGCCGGTGGAGCTGCCCGACCTGCGCGGCGTGGACCTGACCCCGCACGGGGTGTCTCCGCTGGCCACCGCACGGGACTGGGCGCAGGTGCCATGCCCGCGCTGCGGTGGTCCCGCGGAGCGGGACGCGGACACCATGGACACGTTCGTCGACTCGTCCTGGTACTTCCTGCGGTACTGCTCGCCGGCCGGACCGGTACGCGCCGATCGTGCCTTCGACCGCGCGGCGGTGGACCGGTGGTGCCCGGTCGACCAGTACATCGGCGGGGTCGAGCACGCGACCGGGCACCTGCTGTACGCCCGGTTCATCACCAAGGTGCTGTACGACCTGGGCCTGATCGGGTTCACCGAGCCGTTCCGCCGGCTGCTGAACCAGGGGCAGGTGGTCAACAAGGGCCGGGCGATGAGCAAGTCGCTGGGCAACGGTGTCGAGTTGGGTGAGCAACTGGACGCCTACGGCGTGGACGCGGTACGGCTGACCATGGTCTTCGCCGGGCCGCCGGACGACGACATCGACTGGGCCGACGTGTCGCCGGGCGGGGCGGCCCGGTTCCTGAGCCGGGCGCTGCGGCTGGCCGCGGACGTGACGTCGCCGGTCGGCACCGACCCGGCCGGTGGTGCCGAGGAGCTGCGGCGGGTCACCCACCGGACCGTCGCCGCGGTCACCGACCTGATCGAGGCGCAGCGGTTCAACGTGGCGGTGGCGCGGATGATGGAGCTGGTCACCGCGGTACGCCGCGCTGTGGACGCGATCGGCGGGGCGGATTCGGCGGTCCGGGAGGCGGTCGAGGCGCTGGCGGTCATGCTGTCCACGGTCGCGCCGTACACCGGCGAGGAGCTGTGGGCCCGGCTGGGCCACCCGCCCACGGTCGCGCTGGCCGGCTGGCCGGTGGCCGACCCGGCACTGGTCGCGGTCGACACGGTGGAGTGCGTGGTACAGGTCGCCGGCCGCAAGCGCGCCGTGCTGCGGGTACCGCCGGAGATCGACGCCGACGAGCTGCGGGCGGTCGCGCTGGCCGAGCCGGCGGTGGTCGAGGCGCTGGCCGGTCGCGCGGTTGCCCGCGCGGTGGTGAAGCCGCCGAACCTGGTGAACATCGTCCCCGCCTGAACGGCTTCGGACCGGCCGGGGCGACAGTGCGCCGGCCGGTCCACAAGGCAGGATGTACGCATGGCGGGACGGATCCGGGACACCGACATCGCGCAGGTGCGCGAGCGCTCGTCGGTGGTGGACGTGGTGGGCGAGCACGTCACGCTGCGTTCAGCCGGCGGCGGCAACCTCAAGGGCCTGTGCCCGTTCCACGAGGAGAAGACGCCCAGCTTCAACGTCAGCCCGGCCCGCGGCTTCTGGTACTGCTTCGGCTGCGGCGAAGGTGGTGACGCGATCGGCTTCCTGATGCAGGTCGAGCACCTGTCCTTCGGCGAGGCGGTGGAGCGGCTGGCCGAGCGGGCCGGGGTGACCCTGCACTACGAGGAGACCGGCACCGGCGGCCCGGGCCGGGACCGGCAGCCCGGCCAGCGGCAGCGGATCGTGGCCGCGAACGCCGACGCGGCGGCCTTCTACGCCGAGCAGCTGACCAGCCCGTCGGCGAAGATCGCCCGCCAGTTTCTCGCCACCCGCGGCTTCGACCAGGCGGCCGCGGAGAAGTACGGCTGCGGGTTCGCGCCGGAGTCGTGGGACGCGCTGACCCGGCACCTGCGCGCGAAGGGCTACTCCGCGGACGAGCTGACCACCGCCGGTCTCGCCAAGCCGTCCCGGTCCGGCGGCATGATCGACCGGTTCCGGCGCCGGCTGCTGTGGCCGATCACGGATCTCGGCGGCGACGTCATCGGGTTCGGCGGACGGAAGCTGTTCGACGACGACGACGGACCCAAATACCTGAACACCCCAGAGACTCCGGTGTACAAGAAGTCCCAGGTGCTCTACGGCATCAACGGTGCCAAGCGGGACATCGCCCGGCAGGGTCGCGCGGTGGTGGTCGAGGGGTACACCGACGTGATGGCCTGCCACCTGGCCGGGGTACCGACCGCCATCGCCACCTGCGGTACCGCGTTCGGCCACGAGCACATCTCGGTGCTGCGCCGGTTGATGCTCGACTCGGACGCGTTCAACGGCGAGATCATCTTCACCTTCGACGGGGACGAGGCGGGGCAGCGGGCCGCGCTGCGCGCGTTCGACGACGAGCAGCGGTTCGTGGCGCAGACGTACGTGGCCGTCTCCCCGGACAACATGGATCCGTGCGAGCTCCGCCAGGCCAAGGGCGACGTGGCGGTACGTGACCTCGTCGCCGGCCGGGAGCCGCTGATCGCGTTCGCGCTGCGCAGCGTGCTGCGCCGGTACGACCTGGACACCGCGGAGGGGCGGGTGGCCGCGCTGCGCGCCTCCGCGCCGCTGGTAGCCAAGATCAAGGACCAGGCCCTCCGCCCGGAGTACGCCCGCAAGCTGGCCGGTGACCTGGGCATGGAGGTGGAGCCGGTGCTGGCCGCGGTGTCCCGGGCGGCCGGTTCGGACGCCCGGGCCGCGGGTGGCCGTCCGAGCGGGCAATCGGCGGGTCGCGGCCCCGGTTCGGGTAGTGGTCCGGCGACCCGGCCAGCCTCGGGTTCGACCCACGCGGGAGTGAGCCGTCGACTCGTACCCGGTCCGGACAGCCGGCAGGCGCTGGTCGAACGGGAAGCCCTCAAACTCGCGCTGCAGTGCCCGGCCATCGCGGGTCCGTACTTCGACGCGGTCGACGCGACCCCGTACGACCATCCGGTGCACGCCCAGGTGCGGCAGGCGATCGCCGAGGCGGGCGGCGCGGCGGCGGCCACAGCCGGACCCAACTGGGTGGAGAAGGTACGCGACCACTGCCTGGACCTGGCGTCGAAAGCGCTGGTCGGCGAGCTGTCGGTGGATCGGCTGCTGTCCAACGACGAGCCGGATCCGCGGTACGTCGTGGTGATCCTGGCCCAGCTCCAGTTGCCCGCGGTCAACCGGCGGGTCGGCGAGCTCAAGTCCCGGCTGCAGCGGATCAACCCGGTCTCCGGCGCCGACGAGTACGGCCGGATCTTCGGGGAACTGGTCTCGCTGGAGCAGCACGCGCGGGCGCTCAAGGACCAGGCGATCGGAGGGCTATGAGCTTGTTGGACCGGCTGCGACGGCGCCGGCGGCGACGGTTGCCCGCCGAGGCGCGCCCGGCGCTGAGCGCGGACGAGCGGATCGTCGCGTGGGCCGGCGTCGACGGCGAGGCCGACGACGGTGCGCTGGTGGCGACCAACCACGGGCTGTGGCTGCCCGGTCGGGACGAGCGGCTCGGCTGGCACGAGATCCACAAGGCGACCTGGTCGGGTCGGGTGCTCACCGTCATCCCGGGCGAACCGGCGGCCCCGTCGCAGGATGGGGAATCCGAGCCCGCGGTGCCGGTGGTGGACGGCGAGCCGGTGGCGTACCAGTTGCTCGAGCCGGGGCAGCTGCCCCACCAGGTGCGGGTGCGGGTGACCCGCAGCGTCGCGTACTCCACCGAACATCCGGTACCCGGCGGCGCGGTACGGGTGGTGGCCCGGCGGGTGACCGGACGGGACGGCCTGCAGTGGGCGCTGCGGTACGAGGGCGCCGTGAACCGGGACGATCCGCAGGTGCAGCGGCTCGCCGCCGAGCTGGTCGAGCAGGCCCGGTCGGTCACCGGCGCCTGACGGTAGGCCCGCGGTGCTGCGGCGCTGCCGGTGCCGCGGTGCGAGGAGGGGCGATGGCGCTGGTAGCCGGGGTGGACTGCTCCACCCAGTCGACCAAGGTCGTGGTCTGCGACGCCGACAGCGGGAAGGTGCTGCGGTCCGGGCAGGCCGCGCACCCGGACGCGACCGAGGTCGACCCGGCCGCCTGGTGGTCGGCGTTCACCTCGGCGGCGGACGGCCTGCTCGACGGCGTGGCCGCGGTCAGCGTGGCCGGGCAACAGCACGGCATGGTGTGCCTGGACGACGACCGGTGGGTGGTACGCCCGGCACTGCTCTGGAACGACAACCGGTCGGCCCGGGCCGCGACCGACCTGATCGCCGAGCTGGGCGGTCCGGCCGCGTGGGCGGAGGCGACCGGCTCGGTACCGGTGGCCAGCTTCACCGTGACGAAGCTGCGGTGGCTCGCCGAGCACGAGCCGGAGCACGCGGCGCGGGTGGCCAGTGTCGTACTGCCGCACGACTACGTGACCTCGCTGCTGCGCGCCGACGCCGGTGAGCTGACGACCGACCGTGGGGACGCGTCCGGCACCGGTTACTGGTCGCCGGCTGCCGGCCGGTACCGGATGGAGTTGTTGCGGTTGGCCTTCGGCCGCGAGCTGGACGTGCCGCGGGTGGCGGCGGCGGCCGAGCCGGTGGGGGAGACCCGCGACGGCGCGCTGCTCGCCCCCGGGACCGGGGACAACATGGCCGCCGCGCTCGGGCTCGGGCTCACCGCCGGGGATGTGGTGATCTCGCTCGGCACCTCCGGCACCGTGTTCGCGGTCGCCGAGGATCCGACCGCCGACACCTCGGGTCTGGTGGCCGGGTTCGCCGACGCCACCGGCCGGTACCTCCCGCTGGTCGCCACCCTGAACGCGGCGCGGGTGCTGACCGCGGCGGCCACCCTGCTGGGCGTCGACCTGGCCGAGCTGAACGCGCTCGCGGTCGCCGCCGCGCCCGGCGCCGGCGGGCTGACCCTGCTGCCCTACCTGGACGGTGAGCGCACCCCGAACCTACCGCGGGCGACCGGCCTGATCACTGGTCTGACCAGGGCGAACGCGAGTCCGGAAAACCTGGCGAGGGCCGCCGTCGAGGGCATGCTGTGCGGCCTGGCCGACGGCATCGACGCCGTGCGGGCGGTCGGAGTGGGGGTACGTCGACTGCTGCTGATCGGTGGCGCGTCCCGGTCGGCCGCGGTGCGGGCGGTGGCACCGGCGCTGTTCGGCATGCCGGTCGAACTGCCCGAGCCGGCCGAGTACGTCGCACTCGGCGCCGCCCGCCAGGCCGCGTGGGTGCTGGCCGGTACCCCCGGGCCCCCGACCTGGCCGGTCGCCGGCGGCACCCTGGCCGCCGACCCGACCGAGGCGGTCCGCCAGGTGTACGGGAAGGTCCGGGACAACGCCCGGGCGCTGCTCGACGGGGCCGGGTAACCGGTCGATCCTGTCGGAGGTGGCGGGTAACGTCCGCGAGGTGTCCGCCTCAAATCCCCCCAACCCGGCCAGCGGCCCTCCCAACTCGGCCAGCCCGCTCAGCTCTGGCTCCCTCATCTCGGCCCGTGGCCTGGTCAAGCGGTTCGGCGCGCTGACCGCGGTGGACGGCATCGACGTGGAGGTGCGGCGCGGCGAGGCGTTCGGCTTCCTGGGTCCCAACGGCGCGGGCAAGAGCTCGACCATGCGCATGATCGGCTGCGTGTCCCCGCCGACCGACGGCACCCTGCACATCCTCGGCCTGGACGCGGCGCGGCACGGCACGCGGATCCGGGCCCGGCTCGGCGTGGTGCCGCAGCAGGACACCCTCGACGTGGAGCTCACCGTCCGGGAGAACCTCACCGCCTACGCGCGATACTTCGGCATCCCGCGCCGGGTGGCGGCCGAGCGGGCCACCGAGCTGCTGTCGTTCGTCCAGCTCTCCGACCGGTCCGACGACAAGGTGGAGCCGCTGTCCGGCGGCATGAAGCGCCGGCTGACGATCGCGCGGGCGCTGGTCAACGAGCCGGACATCCTGCTGCTGGACGAGCCCACCACCGGCCTCGATCCGCAGGCCCGGCATCTGGTCTGGGAGCGGCTGTTCCGGCTCAAGCAGCGCGGCGTGACCCTGGTACTGACCACGCACTACATGGACGAGGCCGAGCAGTTGTGCGACCGGCTGGTGGTGATGGACGGCGGCCGGATCGCGGCGGAGGGATCGCCGGCAGAGCTGATCCGGCGGTACAGCACCCGCGAGGTGGTCGAGCTGCGGTTCCCGCCGGAGGGCGAGGCGCTGGCCGACCTGGCCGGGAAGCTGGACGGGCTGGTCGATCGGGTGGAGGTGCTGCCGGACCGGCTGCTGCTGTACGCCGACGACGGCGACGCGGCCGCGGCCGGGGTGCACGGCCGGCGGCTGAACCCGACCAGTGTCCTGGTCCGGCGCAGCTCCCTCGAGGACGTGTTCCTGCACCTCACCGGCCGGACCTTGGTGGAGTGACGATGGCGCATCCGGCCACGGCCGCCTTCGAACACCACCTGCTCGGCTATCGGCGGGTCTGGCGCGGCAGCCTGTTCTCCAGCTTCGTACTACCGGTGGTGTCGCTGCTCGCGATCGGCGTCGGAGTCGGCGGCTTCGTCGACGACACCAGCGCGCTGGGCTCGGACTACTTCACCTATCTGGCGCCCGGCCTGCTCGCCACCACGGTCATGATGACCTCGGTCTTCGAGTCGATCTGGCCGGTGTACAGCGCGATCGCCTGGACCCGGCTCTACCACGCGATGCTCGCCAGCCCGCTGCGGATCGGCGACATCATGGCCGGGCACATCGTCTTCGTACTGTTCCGTGCGGTGCTTTCCGGATCGGCGTTTCTGCTGGTCATGATCGCGTTCGGCGCGGTGCACTCGGTGCTGGCGGTGGCCTGCCTGCCGGTGCTCGCGCTGCTCGGCCTGGCCATCGCGGCGCCCACGTTCGCGTTCACCGCCTCGGTACCGAACGAACGATCGTTCCCGCTGCTGTTCCGGTTCGTGGTCGTGCCGGCGCAGTTGCTGTCCGGGGTGTTCTTCCCGGTGTCCCAGCTTCCGGTGCCGATCCGGCCGGTGGCCTGGGTGTCGCCGCTGTGGCACGGGGTGGAGTTGTGCCGCGGCGCCACGCTCGGGCACCTCGGTGCCGGGATGGTGCTGCTGCACCTCACCGTGCTCGCCGGCTGGGCGGTGGTCGGCTGCCTGCTCGCCCGGATGGCGTTCCGTCGCCGGTTGGAGGACTAGCGTGGTCACGCTGCTGCTGAACCGGTTGGCGTTCGACCCGCGACGGTCCGGCGCCCTGATCGCACGCAACCTGGCGGTGCAACGGCACTCCTGGCTGCTGCTGGTGTCCGGCCTGGCCGAACCGCTGTTCTACCTGCTGTCGCTGGGCGTTGGGCTGGGTGCGCTGATCGGCACGGTCCCGTTGGGGGACGGCCGGAACATCCGGTACGCCGTGTTCGTGGCGCCGGCCATGCTCGCGGTGACCGCGATGAACGGTGCACTCACCGAGACCACGTTCAACATCTTCGGCAAGCTGAAATTCATCCGGCTGTACGACGCCATCCTCGCCACTCCGCTGACCCCGTTCGAGGTCGCGGTCGGCGAGATCACCTCGGCGCTGATGCGCGGCGGCGTGTACTCGGGGACCTTCCTCGTGATCATGGCGATGCTCGGGTTCGTCAGCTCGTGGTGGGCCGTCCTGGCCCTGCCGGCCGCGATCCTCACCGGGCTCGCGTTCGCCTCACTCGGCCTGGCCCTGGTGACCTTCCTGGACAGCTGGCAGGACTTCGACTACGTCAACATGCTCATGGTCGTGATGTTCATGTTCGCCGGTACGTTCGCGCCGGTGACGGCGTATCCGGAGTGGGCGCGCTGGGTGCTCGAGGTGACTCCGCTGTACCACTCGGTGGTGATCATCCGCGGGCTCACCACCGGCGCGGTATCGCTCGACCTGCTCGGCCACGTGGCGTATCTGCTCGTCGCGACGGCGCTCGGGCTGACGATCGGTGCCCGTCGGCTCGGCCGGCTGCTGATCGCCTGATCGCTGCTCGCGCGGTGGCGCTTGGTGTGCGGGCGGCTGGCTGCGCGCGGCGGCTGGCCGCGCCAACCGTGGCCGGACGCGGTGCTGCGCTGCCCCGGGCCACCGGCGACGGGGTAAGCGTCGCCTCTGCGGTGGCCGCGACAGCGCAGCACCGGAACCGCTCACATGTGGGTCGACCCGTGCCCGGTGCCTCCGTTCGGGCGGTGCGACTCGTGCATCGCGTACCCGTCGTGCTCCCCGAGAAGTCGTTCCCCGAGCCGGGTGTGCGCGATCTTCGTGTGGCTGAGCCGGTGGGCCACGGCGTCCTTGCCGGTGACCGCGAACCGCGCCGCCTGAGCCTGCATCACACCAGCGGCTTCCTGCAGCGTCGGGCTGTCCTTGATCTTGCGGGCGGCCGCCGAGATCTGCTCGTACCGCTCGCGGCCGGCTCGGCTGCCCAGCACGTAACCGACCGCCGCACCGGTGAGAAAGGCCATCTTTCCGCGCATCGCGTACTCCCTTCTCCGCTCAGACCTGTCCGGTCCTGCCCGGAGTCTGGCTGTCGCGCCGCGGTACCGATTCGTGAAACTGGTACTCGCGGCATCTTTGTCATCATGCTCCGTACCCCAACGACGCGCGGCTAAAAGGTCCGGTACTCTTAGCCCCGGCCGCGTCGCGTGAGTCAGTACACGTGGTACGCGCGGTCCCCCATAGCTCAATTGGCAGAGCGACCGGCTGTTAACCGGTAGGTTCTTGGTTCGAGTCCAAGTGGGGGAGCAGAACACCAGGTCAGACGCCGTGCGGTGGCCGTGGCAAGATCAACGCCCGGACTATGCCCCATCTTTGGTCTTTCTGGTGTCGAAGATCCCTTCCAGCGCCTCGGCCGCCCGCGGGTGCACGGCCTTCCGGGCGAAGTACACGTCCTGGGTCAGCGACGGACGAGCGTGGCCGAGCTGGTCCGCCGCGACGCGGGCCGATAGGCCAGCGTCATCCAAGATCGTCGCCGTCGTCTTCCGGAACACGTGACTGGTCAGCCAGGCCCACTCTGTGCCGCGTGCCTCACGGATCACCCGAAGCGTGTTGTAGGGATCGCGGTAGCCGTTGCCCCGGGAGTGCGGAAAGAGCACCTGATCCGGAGCACCGGGACCTCGCTTGCGGAGCATCTCGATGGCCCACGAGGGAAGCAGGAGCGTCCGCTCGCCCGCGCGTGATTTGGTGGGTTTACGGATCAGACCCACACCTTTGACCCGGAGGATGGTCGCGGTGATCCGCACGAGCCCGGCTTCCAGCTCGACCTCTGACCAGAGCACGGCGAGCGCTTCACCGATCCGGACGCCGGTCGCAAGCATGAAACAGACCAGATCCGGAAGATCTCGGGCAGTGGCCTTCTCGTCCGCGCGGAGCCGTTCCACCAGGGCGGCCGGCTCGTCATCGACCAGGGCACGAGGATTCCTCCGCGGCCGCGCCTCGATCGGCTCAACCTCCCGGACCGGGTTGTGCGCGATAGCCCCATACCGGACCGCCAGACCTAGCACGCCGGACAGCACGCTGCGACAGGTACGCGCAGTAGGTGCACCCGTGTTCGCCTTCACCCCACGCAAGTACCGGTCGATCAGCGGCGTGGACATCTCAGCGAGCCGCAACTCCGCGAATGTCGGCAGGACGTGCTTGTTGATTACTCGGCGATAGGTGTCGAGACTGCCCGGCGACCGACGGCCGTCGTTCACAAGATCTGTCAGCCGCTCGTACCACAAATCGAGTGCCTTGCTGAACCGGTCCGAGCCACGAAGATCCTCAGCCGCATTCGTCGATGTCAGTTGATTCAAGGCTTCCTTGAGTCGGGCAGTCGCCCTCGCCTTACTCGGGCCTCGCCGCTCAAGCTCGCGAACCGCACCGTCATAACCGCGATAGAGCGTCCGGGCTCGGTAGCCGGCTACGGCGCCATGACTGTCCCGCTCGGCGTAGGTGCGTATCTCGCCCCACGTACCAAGCGGTAGCGGTGGTCGGGCCATGGAGTCTCCTTCCCTATGCGGCATTCTGAGAGTCGAACCAGGCCCGGACAACGGTCGGGTCGTACCGAAGGTGCTTGCCGACCTTCTTGCCTTCCGGGCCATAGCATTTCGTGCGCCACTCGTACAGCGTCTTCTTCGGCACCCGGAGATAAGCGGCCACGTCATCGACAGTCCATAGCGGACTGTCCATACGGAAGATCTCAGTCGTCGCATCGGTTGTGGGGCTAGGCATTCCTGGATTCCTCCTTGACTCACTTCTCGTGTCGGGCTTCCTGGGCTGTCGATCGACACGGCATGTCAGCCGTCGGTGGCAATGAGATGCGCGAGTTCTTCGCGGCCGGCTTGTTGTCGGGCGCGGGCGAGTGCGGCGGATGTGTTCGCCAGGAGTGCGTCGCCGGTGGTTTTCCAGCCGGTTCCGGCGTAGGTGAGTGCGCCGACGATCAGGGTGGTGTCGTCGTCGGGATCCGCATCGGCGGGAGGCGCATCGGCTGTGCGGCGCCAGATCACTCGGGTTTCGCGCAGGAGGCGGAAGGTGATCGAGTAGCGGCGGGATTTGGTGAGGAAGTGGCCGCCGAATCCGAGCATATGGGCCCAGCGGCGTAGTCGTGCCCAGTCGGGGTGGGCGCCGAGGCGCCAGCAGGTGTGGATTTGCCGTTCGGTGTGGCTGCCGGCGGGGTCGGCATAGAGAGCAACCGTTTCGGTGTCGAGTCGGCGGGAGATGTGGCCGGTGGCTTCGGTGGATTTGGTGGCGTACTTGGCGAAGTAGCCGGCGACGAGGCTGTCGGTGATGTCTTCGTCGGCGCGTACGGTGACGGGTCGGACGTCGAGTTGCTGGCCCCAGGTGAGCGTCCAGCCGTCGGGTTGTTCGGGGTGGCCTGGGGTGGTGTAGGCGACCGCTTGGGCGGCGTAGTGGATGGCGTCGACCAGGTCGACGACGTCGAAGCCGGCCGGCGGCGCCAGCACTGCGTCGGGGTTGGTGGGGTTGTGGCCGTCGAGGCGGAACAGGGCGTGGAAGTGCACGACGCCGCGGGCTTGGAACTCGGCGACCTTGCACGCGGTGGCCCGCACCGGTCCGGTGCCGAGGTGTTTCGCCATGCGGGTCAGGTAGCGGTTGACGGCGATGGTGGTACGTCGCCACAGCTCCCCGGCGTGGGCGTTGAACGCGGCTTGGCCGGGGTAGTCGTAGCAGTCCGCACACAGTGGCGTGCCGAGTACGTTCTCGCCGGCGGCATGGATGCGACCGCAGCGCAGGTCCACCCCGTGGGGGCAGGGGTCGGGGTGGCGGCGGGGCCGGCACGGCAGCGTCTGTCCGGTGCTGGAGGTGCGGCGGGTGTGGACGTGGCCGAATGAGGGGGCGGTGAAGGTGGGGAACACCGCCGGATGTGCCGCGACGGAGGGGTCGACGCCTTTGCCGCCGATCATGCCGGCGCGGATGAGTTGGTAGGCGTCGCGGCGGTAGACCTCGGCGCAGTGCGGGCACGCGGAGGATCGGCGGTTGCCGCAGGCTTTGTAGATGACGCCGTCGGGCAGGTCGGCGGTATCGGTGCGGGCGAGCTGCACGACGGAGGCCGGCTGCCGGTCGGCGGTGAAGGCGTCGATGCCGAGGGTGTGCACCGCACCGGTCAGGCGGATCGGGTTGGCGCAGCCGGCGGCGGCGCGGACGTGCCCGAGCCAGGTGAACACGTCACCACGGGTGGCCCGGTCGAGGACGTGGTCGACCACAAACGGCCGGGCAGCAGCGGCGGTGCCGGCGGGGCTGGTGGGTGTCTCGGCGGATACGCCCGTACCCGGGGCCGTGGTGCTGGTGGCCCCGGGTGCGAGGGTGACCGTCGAGGCGGTCACGCGGCCGTCCCGGGCCGGAACAGTCGTCCGGTGGTACGGCGGATGGTGATCACGGTGCGGCAGTTGCCGCATTGCCGGTGGGCGGGTTCGTGCCGGCCGCAGCGGATCTGCACGGTGCGGGTGCCGCACCGGATGGTGACCGGTGTCAGGCACGGTCCGGGGTGGCCGCTGGTGGTGATGGTGCGGCGGATGGTGTCCACGGTGTGGGCGGATGGGTTGGCTGGGCAGGTGTGGAAGCCCAGGTACAGGTCGACCAGGTATTCGGTCACGCCGTCACCGCCGTGGCGGGCTGGTGGCCGTTGACCCGGGCCGGGTCGACGTGGGCCGGCTTAGTTGCCGGGGTGAGTTGGGCGGGTGCCCAGGGTGCGAACACCGGAGCGCTATCGCTGGCCAGGATTCCGGACGGTGCCGGCGTGTCGGCGGTCTCCAGTTCGGGTGCCTGCTCGGCTGTCGTGTCGATGGCAGCGATGACGGCCGTGGTGTGGCCGGCGGTGGCCAGCAGGGCGCCGGTGGCCATGACCATGAGTCCGTCCACGGCCAGCGGGCCGATCAGGACGGTGAGCGCGTCTTCGCCGTAGTGGTCGAGGAGTCCGGACAGGTGCCGATACGAGACGACGGCGGCGACCAGGGCGACGGGGACGAGTCCGCCGAACCGCAGGGCGGTCCAGCGTCGGCCGTCGGGCCAGGGGATGCGGGCGAGGATTTCGACCGCGACGAACAGGGCAATCGGCCAGAACACCGAGCCGATCACGGCACCGGCTTCCGGTGTCCAATCCGCCGGTGCGTGGGTGGGTGGGATGTAGGAGTGGGCGATGTTCGCCGCGATGGATACCGCACCGCCGAGCAGGGCGCCGGTGTAGGCCCATCCCCGGCCACGGGGAGCAACAGGTGTGGTCATGCGGCCCACCCCTCGGCGCAGTCGAGGCATTCACCGAATCGGCGGGGGATGTAGTACGGCTTCTCGGTGCCGCAGGTGGAGCAGGTGCGCCGGGCGCGGAGTGCTTTGCCGATGGCGGTGAGTTGGGCGGGTGTGGCGGTGCGTTTGGGCAGCGCGAGGGTGTCGTCGTAGAGGTAGGCCACCCGCTTTCCGCGGCGCCACAGGATTTGTGCGGTGGGTAGTTGCCCGCCGGGGCGTAGTCCACGGGCGCGGAGCTGGCGCAGGGTGGACAGCCCGGTCGGGGCGCACCGGTACGGGTAGGTGGGTAGCGGGAAGTGATCGCCGGTCGGGTCGTAGAAGTTGACCCAGGTTCGGCCGTCGGGTTGCCGGTCGAGTTCCCGGACGCGTCGCAGTGTGGTCATGCCGAGTCACCGCCCCACCGCTGGTGGGCGGCTTGGCGGGTGCAGCCGATACGGAGGGCGATTTCGGCCCAGGAGTAGCCGTAGGCGCGTAGGCCGGTGACGGCGTGCCCGATCGCGGTGTCGAGTTCGTCGGCGAGGTCGAGTAGGCCGGGGAGTGCTTCGACGTCGCCGTCGGCGACGCGGCGCCCGGCAGCGCGCAGGATGCGCCGGGCGAAGGCGGTGTATTGGTCGTTCTCGACGACCGGCCGGAATCGACGGTTTCCCGTCAAGGACGTGTTGACGGTGTTCGTGCTGGTCGGCACGGTGCGGTTAGGGTGCATGGGTCCACTCCTTTAGGGGTGTGGTGGTGAGGGCCGGCCAGTGCTTTTGCAGGGCTGCTGGGCCGGCCCTCGCGTACGAAGGTGTGTCGGGTGGCGCTGCGTGCTGCGGTGGGTCCGGCGTTCAGATGCCGGGGCAGCGGGGGCAGTGCCGGCGGCCGGTGCCGCCGAGAACGGCCAGGGTCAGGCCGAGGAGTACGAGCAGCCCGGCCGCGATGGCGGCCAGGTGGCGGAGCAGGGTCAGGCCGGTGCCGGCGGTGCCGAGCTGGTAGCCGGTGCCGGCGACCGCCGTGATCGCGGCGAGGGTGATGGCGGGGATGGTGCGCCAGGAACGGCGCAGAACCCGCGGCGTCGGGCATGCCGGTGCCGGTCGGGTTGCGTCGGCGGGCGGTACGACCCTCAGGTGCCGACGCGTACGAGCCGACGTAGTGGTGGTGTCCGCCCGGTCGGTGGCGGCGGTGGCGTTGGTGGTGGTGGTCATGCGGCCACCCCCAGCAGGTCAGCGGTGACCGCCGGACGGTCCGTGGTGGTGTGGTGGGGTGTGCGGCGGATCCAGGCCGCGTAGTCGGCCAGGTCTTCGATTTGCGCGTCGGTCAGATACGGGGGCCGGATCAGGCGGGGTACGCCGCCTTCGGCGATGAGGTAGCCGACGCCGCGTTGTTCGGGTGGGATGGTGGCGGCGGAGTAGCCGCGGGATACCCAGCCGTGGCCGAGGATCAGGTCGGAGGAGTTGTCGGTGGTGCAGCGGCCGGCGAACCGCCACCCGAAGATGTCCCGCAGGCTGGTGGGGATGATGTCGATGTTGGGTCGTTGGGTGGCGGCCACGACGATCACGCCGCAGGCCCGACCCCGGGCGACGACGTCACGCATGAGCGCGACGAACGCTTCTTGCTGTTGTTTGGTGCCGACGGTCGCGGAGAAGTACGCGATTTCGTCGATCATGCACACGATGGTGGACAGCCGATCGTCCGGGACGATCTTGCGGCGGTTGTGGGTGAACAGCCAGGCGTAGCGGTTGTCGATGACTTTCTGCAGCCGCGCCAGGGTGAGGATCGCGGCGTCGATGTCGGGTCCGACGTAGATGTCGGCGACGTCCATCCATTGGCCGAGCTCGACCCACTTGCCATCCAGCAGACACAGCCGGGTGTTGGCCGACAGGGCGGCGTGGGCGGCGATGTTGTTGAGCAGCCCGGACTTGCCGGCTTCCGGTTCGCCTCCGGCGAGCAGGTTCTTACCGGCCAGGGTGGTGTAGACGGGGTGGCCGAACTCGTCGATGCCGAGGTAGATCGGGTCGAACATCGACAGCGCCGGCCCCACCGGAACCGTGTCCACGGCAGCGGTAGTAGTGATGGGTATGGCAGCCATGACGGCGCTCCTTCACATACGGAAGTTGGCGGTTGGGAATGTGCGTGGGGCCGGCCTGGTTAGGGCCGACCCCACGGGTGGGTTAGATCCAGTCGGTGACGTCCTCGCCGGTGTCGCCGCTGGCGGTCGACGCCTGGCCTGGTGAGGAGGGCCGGGTGGTGGCCTTGACCGGCCTGCCGTTGGCGGCGTTGCCGGGGCCGGTCTTGTCCCGGCGGGGGTCGGGGATGGTGACCATGTCCGGGGTGACCTGCGGCAGGTCCAGAGCGGTCAGGTCGGCGCCGGCGGTGACCGGTTCGGTGTTGCGGTTGCGGCCGGGGATGCGGTCGAGCAGGTCGCCGAGTAGGCCGGTCAGCGGTGAGGTGATCGGCTCGTCGAAGGAGTGCCGGCGTTTGATGTCGAACCGCACGTAGGCGGCGTAGGTACCGCGCCCACCGGGGGCGGTTTGGACACTGCGCGCCCAGCACGCCACCGCGAGTTTGGGTAGGCGGCCTTCGATCTCGTCGAGGGAGAGGCCGGAGCGCAGCCACACCCAGACGCGTTCCCCGACCGGGGTGGGGGTGGCCCACAGGATCAGCGGCAGGCTGCCGTCACGATCCGTCGGGAGGAACTCGCGGAAACACACCCGCAGCCGATGCCGAGAGATTTGGCACCAGCACACCGCCACGATCCAACGCCGCAGCGGCGGCCACACGAACAGGACACCGACGGCGGCGGCGACGATGGCCACGGCACCTGCGCCGTGGACGAAATGACCGACGCCGGAGATGGCGGCGCTGAGCAGGCCGCCGAGGGTGATTTCCGGCAGCCAGTGCCAGATGATCCGTAGCACCGGCCACACCAGCACCAGCACCCCGACATGCACCGCGGTCACGAGCGCGACCGCCAGGCCCAGCCCGATGGCCAGGCCGATACCGGTGAATTGGGCGGTGATCACGGCGGCGAGGAGCCAGCCGGCGAGCAGGGTCACCCAAAACGCGATCCAGGCGCGGCGGGCCGCAGAACGGCGTACGTTCGCCGCGATCAGGTTGATGTCGGTCGAGCGGCGACGCCGACCGAAAAGGCCACTAGACTTGGGCATGACTCGCCCTCCCTCTCTTAGGGAAATGGGTGGGTTAAGGGAGACACGAGGCCGGCGGACCGTGATGTCAGCACCGGCCCCGCGTCACATTCCGAAGGGCGTTGGAGGCAGGCAGCCACCTGCCTCCACGCGATTCCCCTCTAGGCGCTGCGTTTCACCGTTTCCTGGTGAGCGGCGTAGGCCTTGTCCGTGACCGCCACTGCCGCGCGGTACCGCTGATGAGCAATACGCGACATGTCCGCCAACAGGACAGCGATCCTTCCGAGCAGGGTTTCCTCGTCAACCAACTGCTGATACTCATCCCACAGCTGCGCTGTGGTCTTGTGCTTCTGCGTCACAGCTACCTCACATGCGTGCAAATCCACACGGGACAACAACCGGGGAGAGGACTAAGCCGCCTTCGAAACCGAAGACGTCGCCGAACGAATCTCCTTCGCGCGGAAAGCCACGCCACTGCGGCCATTCTGATTCCACGGCAGAGCCTCCAGCTCCACCGGAACGACGATCTGACCCAGACTCACATTCGGCCGTTCACCAGCCACCGTGATCTTGAGCATCTCGCCGCCCGTCTTGTCCAGCGCCATGCACTGGACCTGCCACATCGGCGCACCATCCTTGTTGAACCGCTGCTTACCGTTCGCGTCCTTCTTCTCCTCCACGCCCAACGTCACCGTGAACGTCACACCAGAGATGTCCTGCAACAGACGCATGACCAACTCCCTCGGAGTCGTCAGGGCCGTAGCCCCGGGTGTCCTTCACCCACGTCCAGAAAACCCCCGGCTTGGTGACCTCTACACCGCATCGGCGGGACGTTTAGGACGTTTGTGGTACCGTCAAAACGACACTGCAAAGGACGGGGGGTCCCCAATGGCGAATGAGCGGTTGCGAGCTGCAATGGACCGTCGACGTGCCACGATTGCCGCCGTAGCGACGGTGGCGGAGGTCGATCCGAAGACGGTCAGTCGATGGCTCGGCGGACGCGTACCGCATCCGCGTCATCGCTGGGCGATCGCCAAGTACCTCAACGAGGACCAGGATTTTCTCTGGCCCGGTGCGGAGCAGCGATCGGCCGACGGAAACGCTGCCAGTGCAGAGGTTGTCTCGGTGTACCCGTACCGATCCAACCTGCCGACGGCAACTTGGTGGGATCTGATCAGCCGTGCTGAGAAACAGATCGATCTACTCGGCTACACACTGTACTTCCTGCCGATGGAGCATCCACAACTCATCGAAACGCTTCGTGAGAAGTGTGAGCAAGGCTGCAAGATACGTGCGGCCATTGCAAAACCGGAATCCCAGCATGTTGCGTATCGGGATGCCGAAGAGGATCTAGCGATGACGCTAGTCGTGAGGATCCAGACGACCATGAAGTACTTCCGGCCGTTGCTCAACTGTCCAGGGTTCGAACTGCGATACCAGGACGTGCCTCTGTACAACTCTGTGTTCCGCTTCGATGACGAAATGCTCGTGACACCGCACCTGTACGCGACGCCTGGATCGTCGGCGCCGCTGCTGCATCTTCGACGACTCGGACCGAACGGTCTGTTCTCACGATTTGCCGGGCACTTCGAAGGCATCTGGGCCGACACCGAGCCAGTCCCAGACAATCAGCCGGGCAAGACACCCGACACCGGCACCAGTCGAGGGCAGGAGAAGAGCGCATGACCAGGGTCGACTACTACGACGACCCCGACGCACCGCAAGCGAACTCGCTCGTACCAGCAGCATCGGCCATCGTGACGACAGATGACGGACGGCTCGTCCTGCATCGACGGACCGACAACGACCTGTGGGCGCTTCCCGGCGGTGGAATGGAGCGCGGGGAGTCGTTGAGCGACAACATCGTCCGGGAGGTACGCGAAGAAACAGGTCTGGATGTCAAGCCGCAGTACGTGATCGGCGTGTACTCCGATCCTCGGCACGTCTTCGCGTACGACAACGGGGAGGTTCGCCAGGAGTACTCAGTGTGTGTGGCGTGCCGCGTTGTCGGTGGCGAGCTTCGGATCAGTGATGAGTCGACGGAGCTTGGCGCCTTTACTCCGGACGAAGCGCGCCAGTTGCCGATGCATCCCAGGATCCGCGCTCGAATCGACGACTACCTTGATCACCAGCGGGGAGCGGTGCGTTAGCCAATAGCCACACCGCTGGCGTAAGCCGCGCGGGTGATGGCGTCGATGGCTGCTCGGATCTCATCCGCCGCCGCGGTGATGCCTCGCGGCACCGTGTGCTCCGGCCCGTACCGCTGCCGGATCTCCGCCAGACGATCATCGAAATTCACCGGTTCCCCGGCAGGGCTTGTGGTCATGTCGCAGAACCACAACCCATCACGTGCCAGCGAAGACTCGTCAGGGAACGCCGCCAGCTCGTCGGCCAGGCCGCGTAGCTCCGCCTCGTACTTGGCGCCGGAGTGATTCGCAACGAGGCCGCAGAGTCGATCAGCCATGCCAAGCCGACGTAGGAACATTGCGCCGTCGAGCGGATGAAACCCGGTGCTCTTGACCTCGGGCGAGTAGCCGACGTCATGGAGCCATGCGGAGGCGACAAGGAGATCCGCGTCGTCACCAAGTGCCGGTCGCAGGGTCTCTGCCTTCGCCGCCACGGATTGCACGTGCGCCCACCGGCGCTGCAGGGAAGCTGCCATCTGAGCTTCCGCAAGCTCGCGGGCACGGTCGATTAGGTCACTCACGACACCACGCTAAAGCCAACAGGACGGACGTTGGCAAAGCGTCCTAGCCGTCCCCGAAACGTCCCGGGCGACGTCCCTTACGCCTCGCCAGAAGTACCGCGCCATAGACGGCACCTACCACCGCCACCGCGCACAACATGCAGCTCAACAGCGTGATGACGTGCCATGGCCGCAGACCACTCATGGTCACGAACCGTACAGGCCGAGTGACCAGTCGTCCTGTCCGGCTGCCGGCAATTTCGGTGAGAACTTTCTGTACGTCTTCAAGGCGGCCCTGACGGGCCGCAGCGCGCCATCCGGCCGCCCGGCCTGCCGCTGACGCTCCGGCCGGCGGCCGGCAACCCGGCGGCGCGCGGAAACCAGAAACGGCCCCGGGCCGCCACTGGGGGGTAGCACAAGGCCGAACAAGAAAGATCAATATTAGGTCGGCAGCAGGCAGGGCGGCGCGGCGTAGGGCCAGAGCAGCCGCCGTACGGCGCGTCACGGTCCGCCGGCCAAGGACGGATGCCTCCGGCGGGGACCTCCGGCTCCGGGATCGCAAGATCAGTTGCGGTGGGTCGGTGGAACGGCCATCCCGCCCGCCGACGGCCCAGGCGGAGCCGAGCAGACCACCGCCCGGGGCGCCAGCCGCCGCCCGCAAGGTGTCAACCGCCGCCTGACATGGCGCCCCGGGCGGCGGTCCGCTCCCGGAACGGTGGGCCGACGGCAGACGGGATGTCCTCGTGAGGTGACGGAAGTGACCGGGCTACCGCTGTGGTGGCGGCGTTCGATTGGCATCCGACACGGAGGTCTGGTCCAGCTGGAGCTCCGCCTTTCGTTGGTCTTCCCGGAGAGCCTCGACAGTCACGGCGAGTTGGTGCGGCTATCCGTCGGTTGAGTGGGGGATGCAATCGATGCGTGCGACGCTGAATACGTGGGTCGATCTTTCTGGTCGTGGTAGATCGATGGCTCCATGGGAGGGGTTGCTGTGTCTGAGGTGGCCGATGTGGTGAGTGTGGTGATGCCGTATCTGTCGTCTGCGGCGTTGGCGTATGGCGGTGCGGTGGTGGGGCGGGTAGTCGATCAGGTGGAGGACACGACGGCGGATGCGGCGGTGGGGCTTGGGCGGCGGTTGTTGCGGCGGTTGTTCGCCTCGGGCCGGGCGGCGCAGGTGCGGGAGGCGGTGGCGGAGGTGGCCGGGCAGCCGGCGGATGAGTCGGCTGTGGAGTTGTTGCGCGTGCAGGTCCAGCGGGCGTTGGCTGCCGATGGAGCGCTGCTGGAGGATGTGGTCGCGCTGTTGCGTGCCGGTGGCGCGGTGCCGGCCGGCTTCCAGGTGACTGTCACCGGAGGGCAGGGTGTGCAGGTGGGACACCACAACTCGCAGACGAACACTTTCTCGGCGCCACCGCAGTGACCGGACCTGACCCGGGCGACGACCTGCCGGTCCAACGAGTGCCGGAGCCGACCCCGCTGACTGTCTCGGGTGGGCAGGGTGTGCAGGTGGGTCACCACAACTCGCAGACGAATGTGGGTGTGGACGCGGGCACCCTGCCGACGCCGCAGTCGGTGGGTAGCGGGCAGACGGTGCATAACCTGCCGCTGGCATCGCAGGTGTTCGTGGGCCGCGACCTAGACGTGCTGGACCGGTTGTTGTCTGACGACGGCACTGGGGTGATGGTCGGGCAGGCGGCAGTCCATGGCCTGGGTGGGATCGGCAAGACCGAATTGGTGGCCCACTATGCCCGCGCGTTCCTGGGTCGGTATCCGCTGGTGTGGTGGATCACCGCGGACAGTGCGGCCAATGTGGGGTTGGGGTTGGCCGGGTTGACGCGCCGGCTGCATCCGGTGGCGACGTTGGCTGATGCGCAGGTGTGGGCGGTTGGTTGGTTGCAGTCGCATCCGGGGTGGCTGCTCGTGTTGGACAACGTGGAGGACGTCGCCGACATCGCACCGTTGTTGGGGCAGGTCAGTGGGTTGGGCCAGGTGTTGGTGACGACGCGGCGGGATCTGGGGGCGGCCCGCTGGGCGGGGCTGGGGCTGACACCGGTGCGGTTGGGGGTGTTGGAACGACCGGCGAGTGTGCAGTTGTTGACCCGGCTGACCGGTGTGGCTGACGCGGACGGCGCGGGCCGGTTGGCGGAGGATCTGGGTGATCTGCCGTTGGCGTTGGAGCAGGCCGCCGCCTACATCAGCCAGCACGACGGGTTGTCGTTCGACGGGTACCGGGCGCTGTTCGCGAGCGAGTTCGCGATGGTGACGGCGGATGCCGGCGAGGGCGGTCAGGCAGCCCGGACGGTGGCCGCGGTGTGGCAGGTGAGCATGACGGCGGTCGCTGATCGGTCGCCTCTTGCCGTCCGGGTGATGGCGGTGCTGGCGTGGCTGGGGCCCACCGGGCTACCGGAAGACGTGCTGAGCCCGCTCACTGACGGTCCGATGCGGGTGGCTGACGCGTTGGCTTTGCTGGCCTCTTACAGCCTGCTCAACCGGGCCGGGGGCATGGTGGAGATGCACCGGCTGGTCCAGGCCGTCACCCGCGCTACAGCCGTCGATTCGGCCTCAACGTGGGATCCGGCAGCGGATGCGGCACGACTTGTGGCGTTGGCGGTTCCCGCTGATCCGATCAACAACGTCGCCGGATGGCCGCGCTGGACCGTGCTCCTGCCCCACGTCGACGCGCTGCTGGAGCATCTCCCAGCCGATCACCCCCACACCGAAGCCTTGCGTGTCGGGGATCAGGCGGCGACGTTCCGGCAGTTCCAGGGCCAGGTCACGGCCGCCACCGCTCAATTTGAGGCGGTGTTGGCTGATTCGCGGCGGCTGTTGGGCGAGGAGCACCCGGACACGCTGGTCTCCCGCAACAACCTCGCCGGCGCCTACCGGGCGGCGGGGCGGCTGCCGGAGGCGATCACCGAGTTCGAGGCGGTGTTGGCCGACCGGCGGCGGCTGTTGGGCGAGGAGCACCCGGACACGCTGGCCTTCCGCCACAACATCGCCGGCGCCTACCGGGCGGCGGGGCGGCTGCCGGAGGCGATCACCGAGTTCGAGGCGGTGTTGGCTGATTCGCGGCGGCTGTTGGGCGAGGAGCACCCGGACACGCTGGTCTCCCGCAACAACCTCGCCGGCGCCTACCAGGGGGCGGGGCGGCTGCCGGAGGCGATCACCGAGTTCGAGGCGGTGTTGGCTGATTCGCGGCGGCTGTTGGGCGAGGAGCACCCGGACACGCTGGTCTCCCGCCACAACCTCGCCGGCGCCTACCAGGGGGCGGGGCGGCTGCCGGAGGCGATCACCGAGTTCGAGGCGGTGTTGGCTGATTCGCGGCGGCTGTTGGGCGAGGAGCACCCGGACACGCTGGTCTCCCGCCACAACCTCGCCGGCGCCTACCGGGCGGCGGGGCGGCTGCCGGAGGCGATCACCGAGTTCGAGGCGGTGTTGGCTGATTCGCGGCGGCTGTTGGGCGAGGAGCACCCGGACACGCTGGTCTTCCGCCACAACCTCGCCGGCGCCTACCGGGCGGCGGGGCGGCTGCCGGAGGCGATCACCGAGTTCGAGGCGGTGTTGGCTGATTCGCGGCGGCTGTTGGGCGAGGAGCACCCGGACACGCTGGTCTCCCGCCACAACCTCGCCGGCGCCTACCGGGCGGCGGGGCGGCTGCCGGAGGCGATCACCGAGTTCGAGGCGGTGTTGGCTGATTCGCGGCGGCTGTTGGGCGAGGAGCACCCGGACACGCTGGTCTCCCGCCACAACCTCGCCGGCGCCTACCAGGAGGCGGGGCGGCTGCCGGAGGCGATCACCGAGTTCGAGGCGGTGTTGGCTGATTCGCGGCGGCTGTTGGGCGAGGAGCACCCGTCCACGCTGGTCTCCCGCCACAACCTCGCCTACGCCTACCGGGCGGCGGGGCGGCTGCCGGCGGCGATCACCGAGTTCGAGGCGGTGTTGGCTGATTCGCGGCGGCTGTTGGGCGAGGAGCACCCGGACACGCTGGTCTCCCGCCACAACCTCGCCGGCGCCTACCGGGCGGCGGGGCGGCTGCCGGAGGCGATCACCGAGTTCGAGGCGGTGTTGGCTGATTCGCGGCGGCTGTTGGGCGAGGAGCACCCGGACACGCTGGTCTTCCGCCACAACCTCGCCTACGCCTACCAGGAGGCGGGGCGGCTGCCGGAGGCGATCACCGAGTTCGAGGCGGTGTTGGCTGATTCGCGGCGGCTGTTGGGCGAGGAGCACCCGGACACGCTGGTCTCCCGCCACAACCTCGCCGGCGCCTACCAGGAGGCGGGGCGGCTGCCGGAGGCGATCACCGAGTTCGAGGCGGTGTTGGCTGATTCGCGGCGGCTGTTGGGCGAGGAGCACCCGTCCACGCTGGTCTCCCGCCACAACCTCGCCTACGCCTACCGGGCGGCGGGGCGGCTGCCGGCGGCGATCACCGAGTTCGAGGCGGTGTTGGCTGATTCGCGGCGGCTGTTGGGCGAGGAGCACCCGGACACGCTGGTCTCCCGCCACAACCTCGCCGGCGCCTACCGGGCGGCGGGGCGGCTGCCGGAGGCGATCACCGAGTTCGAGGCGGTGTTGGCTGATTCGCGGCGGCTGTTGGGCGAGGAGCACCCGGACACGCTGGTCTTCCGCCACAACCTCGCCTACGCCTACCAGGAGGCGGGGCGGCTGCCGGAGGCGATCACCGAGTTCGAGGCGGTGTTGGCTGATTCGCGGCGGCTGTTGGGCGAGGAGCACCCGTCCACGCTGGCCTCCCGCAACAACCTCGCCGGCGCCTACCAGGCGGCGGGGCGGCTGCAGGAGGCCCGCAGCCCCCTCGACAAAAGCGGCTAGCACGGTTCTTCATCCCGGCGATGGAATGCCCGAACTACGCCCCATGAATGGACCGGAACGACGAGGTACCAACCGGTGATGACTGGAAGTCCAGACTTGTGTATGACCAGGTCAGGCAGCGCGTTGGGAACCAACCAGAACCGACAGGATGCCAAGATCGGCAACCGGTAGGTTCTTGGTTCGAGTCCAAGTGGGGGAGCAAAACTCCAGGTCAGAGCCGCGTTGCTCATGCCTTGAAAGATCAACGCCCGGGTGTCGGCCGTCGCAGGTAACCTTGCGCCGCCGATGCCACCTGGAGGCAGCATGAGGCTTCTGCTCACGTCCGCGGGCGTCAAGAACCCGAGCATCCGCAGCGCGCTGGTCGACCTCCTGGGCAAACCGATCGCCGACTCCAGCGCCCTGTGCATTCCCACCGCGGCGTACGGGCACCCCGTGGCCGGTCCTGAAGCGGCATGGCGCTTCATCAGCGGTCAGTCCCACCTCCCCATGTGTGACCTGGGTTGGCGGTCCGTGGGCGTGCTGGAGCTCACCGCGCTGCCCAGCATCGGTGCGGAGCGCTGGGTCCCGTGGGTCCGGGAGGCAGACGTCCTGCTGGTCGCAGGCGGGGATGCCCTGTACCTGTGCCACTGGATGCGGGAGTCCGGGCTGGCGGACCTGCTGCCCTCGCTGACCGAGACGGTCTGGGTGGGGTTGAGCGCCGGGAGCATGGTGATGACCCCCCGGATCGGGGCGGACTTCGTCGAGTGGAAGCCGCCCGCCGGTGGCGACGAGACGCTGGGAGTCGTCGACTTCTCGATCTGCCCGCATGTGAACCCCGAGGGCATGCCGGGCAACACCATGGCCGAGGCGGAGAGTTGGGCTGCCAGCATCGGGGTTCCGGCGTACGCGATCGACGACGAGACCGCCATCAGGGTCGTCGACGGCACCATCGACGTCGTCTCCGAGGGGCACTGGAAGCTGTTCTCGGCCTAGCCGCCGGCCGGGCGGCGGGGGAGCACGATCACGCGAGTAAGGAGCCGGGCGATGCCGTTGCGGACGCGTACCCAATGGTGGGGTGTGAATCTGGATGCCCCGGACGGGAAGGAGTTGGCGCGCTTCTACGCGCGGCTGCTCGACTGGCAACTGTTCGAGGGCGAGGAGGACGGAGCCTCGGTGGCACCGTCCGAGGACGCGGGATACAACCTCGGATTCCAGACCGAGTCGCAGTACGTACGCCCGGTGTGGCCGGCCGAACCGGGCAAACCGCAGATGTCGATGCATCTGGAGATCGAGGTCGACGACCTGGACGAGGCGGTCGCCCACGCGGTGAGCGTCGGTGCCGAGGTGGCGGCCTTCCAGCCACAGAGCAACGTACGGGTGATGCTCGATCCGGCCGGGCATCCGTTCTGCCTGTACCTCTAACGTGATCCGCACTGTCACCGCGAACCCGTCGGTGGACCGGACGTACCGGGTCGACGCGCTCCGGCCGGGCACCTTGCACCGGGCGTCCGAGGTACGGGTGGAGGCCAGCGGTAAGGGCGTGAACGTCGCGCGCATCCTCAACCAGCTTGGTGTACCGAGCGAAGCCGTCGTCACGGTCGGGGGTGCCGAGGGTCGGCAGCTGGTCGAATTGATGACAGCTGGTGGACTCGCGCTGGTACCGGTACCCGTGGCCGGCGCGACCAGGGTGAACGTCACGGTGCTCGCGACCGGCACCGAGCCGACCAAGGTGAACGAGCCCGGTACCGCGCTGGCCGCCGCCGCGGCGGACGCGCTGGTAGCCGCCACTGGTAGCGGGGCAGCCCCCGGCGCCGGCGCGGAGTGGGTGGCGATCTGCGGCTCGCTGCCGGCCGGTACCGACCCGGAGCTGGCCGGCCGACTCGTGCGGGCTGCCCGCGACTCGGGCGCGCGGGTGGCGGTCGACTCGAGCGGCGACGCGCTGGCGTACGCGATCGACGCACATCCTGACCTGGTTAAGCCGAACCTCGACGAGCTGGCCGAGCTCACCGGCCTACCCGTCCGCACCGTCGCGGACGCGGCAGCGGCGGCGACCGGGATCGCGGCTCGTACCGGCGGCACCGTGCTGGTCAGCCTCGGCGCGGACGGCGCGGTGCTGGTCACGCCGACCGGCTGCTGGCACGCGCCGGCCCCGGCGATCGTGCCGGTGAACACGACCGGCGCCGGCGACGCGCTGCTCGCCGGCTACCTCGCCGCGGTCGCCGAGCGCGACCACCCGTCGAGGCAGCAGCGCGAAGACACCGAGCCAGCGAACCCCGCCGAGCCAGCGAACCCCGCCGAGCCGGCCAGCCGCGACGAGGCCAACGCGCTGCGGCGGGCGGTCGCGGTGGCGACGGCGGCCTGCCTGTCCCCGGGTACCGCGGAGCTCACCGTCGAGCCGGTCGACCCGGCCGGGATCCCGGTGTACGACCTGCGCCGGCCGGGGACCGGGCCGGCGCCGTGCCCCGGGCAGAGTGGTCACATCGTCAGCTCGGGAGGTCGCGTGCGGATTCTCGCGGTAGGAGACCAGTTCATCCCGGCCTCGGCGTACACCTCGGAATTGGGGTCCCGGTTGCCGGCCGCGACCGTCGAGCCGGTCGACTGGTCCGGAGACAAGAACCGGCAGCACGAGTTGCAGCAGGTCATGGAGGCGCGTGGCCCGAACGCGGTCGACCCGCCGCCGGAACTGCTCGCCGCGGTACCCGGTGCCGAGGTCATCTGCCTGCACTTCGCGCCGGTGGGCGCGGAGCTGATCGCGGCGGCGGACTCGCTGCGGCTCATCGCGGTGGCCCGTACCGGACTGGAGAACGTCGACATCGAGGCGGCCACCGCCGCCGGCGTCGGAGTGGTTCCGGTGTACGGGCGGAATGCCGGCGCGGTAGCCGAGCTTCAGCTCGGTCTGATGCTCGCGGAGATCCGCAACATCGCCCGAGCGGACGCGTCGGTGAAGGCGGGGGAGTGGCGCAAGGAGTTCCCCGGGCCCCGGATCGAGATCGCCGGCCGTACCGTCGGGATGGTCGGGGTCGGCCAGGTGGGCGCCCAGTTCGTCCGCCGGCTGCGCGGCTTCGACTGCCGGCTGCTCGCCTTCGACCCCTATGTGCGGACGTTGCCGGAAGGCGTCGAGCGGGCGTCCACAGTGGACGAACTGTGCGCGGAGGCGGACTTCGTGGTCGTACAGGCGCGGCTGTCGCCCGAGACCGAGCGGTTCATCGGCGCGGCCCAGTTCGCCGCGATGAAGCCGACCGCGTACCTCATCAACGCGTCGCGCAGCCGGTTGGTCGACACCGACGCGCTGTACCAGGCGCTGGTCACCGGCCGGATCGCCGGTGCCGGGATCGACGTGTACGACGACGAGCCGCTGCCGCCGGACAGCCCCTGGCGGAAGCTGGACAACACCACGCTGACCACGCACTTCGGTGGTGACACCGAGGAGACGAACACGACGTCGGCGCGGCTGGTGGCGGACGCGATCGCGGAGTACGCCGACACCGGTCGGTGCCGGCAGGCGGTGAACGCGGACGCGCTGGGGTGGACGTGACCAGCGCCGGGCCAGTAGGCGGGCCGGCCCGGACGGAGGGGCCTTATCTGCTCGGCGTGGACGCCGGTCAGACCGTGACGAAGGCGGTCCTGTTCGACCCGTCCGGTCGCGCGATCGCGATGGGGCGGGCCGCGACCGTGGTGGACAGCCCGCGCCCGCGCTGGCAGGAACGCGACCTGGACACCGCCTGGACCCAGGCGGCCGGGGCGATCGCGGAATGCCTGCGCTCGGCCGGCGTTCCCGGCTCGGCCGTCGCCGCGGTCGGGCTCTGCGGACACAACGACGGGGTGTACCCGGTGGACGCGGCCGGAGAGCCGGTGCGCGCCGCGATCCTCGCCACCGACTCCCGCGCATACACCTATGTCGACCGGTACCGCACCGATGGGGTGGCCGAGCGGGCACTGGAGTTGACCGGACAGTCGCCGTTCGCCGGTTCGCCGGCTGCGGTCTACGCGTGGCTCCGGGACCATGAGCCGGAGGTACACCATCGGGCCCGGTGGTTGCTCTTCTGCAAGGACTGGCTGCGACTGCGGCTCACCGGTGAGGTGGCGACCGACCTGACCGAGGCGAGCGCGTCGTTCACGTCGGTACACGATCAGGGGTATTCGGACGAGGCGCTCGCGCTCTACGGCCTGTCGGACCTCGCGGCGAAGTTGCCGCCGATCCGGCTGCCGGGGGAGGTCGCCGGGCGGGTCACGCCGGCCGCGGCGGCGGTCACCGGGCTGGCCGCGGGCACCCCGGTGGCGACCGGCGCGCATGACGTGGACGCCGGCGCGATCGGTATGGGCGCGGTCGACGTGGGCGTGGTGTCCCTGGTCATGGGCACCTTCTCGATCAACCAGGTGGTCGGCGACCGGCCGGTGCTCGACCACCGCTGGCAGGCCCGCAGCTTCCTCCGCCGTGGGCAATGGATGCACATGTCGACCTCGCCGTCGTCGGCCACAAACCTGGATTGGGCGGTACGACGCCTCGGGTTGCCGTCGGTGGGTGCGGCGGTCGCGGCGGCGGGCTCGGTGGATTCCACCCAGGTGCCGTTGTACCTGCCGTTCCTGTACGGGTCGCCGCACGGCGACGGGATCGGCGCGGCCTTCGCCGACGTGCGCGGCTGGCACGAGCCGGCGCACCTGATCCGGGCGGTACTCGACGGGGTGGCGTTCAACCACCGCACGCACGTGGACGCGCTGCGGTCCGCGTTCTCCTTCTCCGGGCCGGCCCGGATCTCCGGCGGTGGCTCGCAAAGTCCACTGTGGACCCAGTTGCTGGCGGACACGTTGCGGCTGCCGCTGGAGACCGTGGACACCGACGAGGCGGGTGCCCGGGGCGCGGCCGTGCTGGCCGGACTCGCGGCCGGCGTGTACGACTCGCTGCCCTCGGCGGTCGCGGCGACCGTCCGGGTGACCCGTCGGTACGAGGTGGACGACGCACGGGCCGATGCGCTCGATGACCGGTATGCCCGGTACCGCCGGCTGGTCGACGCCCTGCTGGCGTTCAGCGAAGCCGATCCGGCGGCGCGGTAGCCCGGCGGTGTCGGCCCTTTTGTCGGATGGCACTGGCATGCTGCAGCCATGCGAAGCGTGTACGAGGCCGCCGGTGGCATGCCGGGCCTGGTCAGCCTGGCGGAGGCGTGGCACCGCCGGGTGATGGCCGACGAGGTGGTCAGCCACGCCTTCAGCCACGGATTCCATCCACAGCACTCCGAGCGGCTCGCCGCGTACTGGGCGGAGGCGCTCGGCGGGCCGGCCACGTACTCCGATGCCTACGGGGACGAGACGGCGGTCGTGCGGATGCACAGTGGCAACGGTCCGCACGAGGAGATGGACCGCAGGGCGATCGACTGTTTCGACCAGGCCCTGGACGACGTGGGACTGACCGCGACCGAGCCGGTCCGGCAGGTGTTGCACGACTATTTCGCCTGGGCCACCACCACGACCATGTCGCGCTATCACGACTCCGCCGATGACGTACCGGACGGCATGCCGATTCCGCACTGGTCGTGGGACGGGTTGCGGGTTCACCCCGGATAGCCGGTCGGACGCGCGGTAGGTTCGGCATCGTGGCTGGACGAGCGGCTGGGCGAGCGGTACTCGTGACCGGGGCTTCCCGGGGGATCGGGCGGGCGATCGCGCTCGCGTTCGCGCGCAACGGCGACCGGGTGGCGGTGCACTACCGCGGCCGTCGTGACGAGGCCGAGTCGACGCTGGCGGCGCTGCCCGGGGACGGGCACACGCTCGTGCAGGCGGAGCTGGCCGACCCGCTCGCGGTACAGCGCGCCGTGGATGAGGCCGCGTCGACCCTCGGGGGACTCGACGTACTGGTCAACAACGCGGCCGCGCACCGCTCCCACAAGATCGCCGAGGTGTCGTACGACGAGTGGCAGGACGCCTGGCGGGAGATCATCGGGGTCAATCTGATGGGGCCGGCGAACACCACGTACTGCGCGGTCCAGCACATGATGCGGGCCGGCGGGGGACGGATCGTGAACGTGTCGTCCCGTGGCGCGTTCCGCGGCGAGCCGCGGCATCCGGCGTACGGGGCGAGCAAAGCGGGACTGAACTCGCTCGGCCAGTCGATGGCCCGGGCGCTCGCCCCGCACGGCATCGTCGTCGGTACGGTCGCGCCCGGCTACGTCGACACCGACATGGTGGCCGGGGTGCTGGACGGTCCCGAGGGCGACGAGATCCGCGCGCAGAGCCCGTTCGGTCGGGTGGCCCGGCCGGACGAGGTGGCCGCGGCGGTGCTGTTCCTCGCCTCGCCGGACCTCGAGTTCACCAGCGGCACGATCATCGACGTGAACGGCGCGTCGTACCTGCGCTGAGCCTTCCGGGCCGGGGCGATCGACAAACGGCCTTTCCGGCCGCCATCGACAGACGGCATTTCCGGGGCCGCCATCGGCAAACGGCCTTTCCGGCCGCCATCGACAAACGGCAGGGCCGGGCGACCGTGACGGTCGCCCGGCCCTCGGGTTGAGCCGACGGTCAGTGGTGCGAGGTGACCGCACCGGTGTTCGGGTCGAGCAGCACCGGACGGGTGTCCGGATGCCGGCGGAAGTCGAACATGTTCGTCAGCGAATGGGCCTTCGCGTCGTACGAGTAGTCGCCGATCCGGTCGGTACGCCAGTTGTCCTCGATGAACCGCAGGATCGAGGTCTGGTCGGTCAGGTTGTGATCCACGAAGTTCCTCTTGCTGTACGGGCTGATCGCCAGCAGCGGCAGCCGCGGCCCGTACCCGCACCGGTCGAGGTACCCGCCGGCGGCCGGCTTGCGGCCACACCACGACAGGTCGTCGTGCGCCGCGTCGTTCGAGCCGTTCACCAGCGGCGGCGTGACGTGGTCGTACCAGCCGTCCGAGTCGTCGTACGCGATGAAGATGGCCGTCGAGTCCCACTGCTTCGACTTCTGGAGCTTGTTGATCGTGTCGACCACGAAGTGCTGCTCGTCGAGCGGGTCGGAGTAGCCGGCGTGGCCGTCCTGGTACGACGGAGCCTTGAGGAAGCTGACCGCCGGCAGGTTGCCCGCCTTGACCGCGGCGTCGAAGTCGCGCAGGTCGTAGTTGTGGTTGGCCCGGTCGGTGTGGCCGATCTTGGCCACCGACGACGGCGGCAGGTGCTTCGGGTTACTCGTCGACTCGTAGTACGCGAACGGGTTGTGGTGCGGGCTGTAGTCGACGACCTCCGCGCCGCCCACGTTGGTGTGGGTGGCACCGCAGATCTTCCAGCCGTCGTCCGAGGTACCGGTCGGCCGGAAGCCGCCCTGGAACCAGCCCCACGTGGCGCCCTTGTCGTTGAGCAGGTCGCCGATGTTCCTGCCGGTCATCACGCCCAGCGCGTTGGTCGACGTGTGGTTCTTGTCGGAGCAGTCGTCGAACGACGGGTCCGGGTCGTTGATCATGGTGCCGATGCCGTTCTCGTCCGGCGAGATCACCGTGTACGGGTCCGGGGTCGGCGTCTTCTCGCCGGTCTTCGAGTCCACCGAGTAGATGCCGTGGGTCTGGCCGGAGATCAGGTTGATAGCGCCCGGGGTCGACGGACCGAACACCGTGTTGAACGAGTTGTCACTCAACGCGAAGTGCTGCGCGTAGTTCCACATGCCGGTGACGGTGTTGCCGTCGTAGTAGTCCATCGTCAGGCCGGGCTCCCCGAAGAGCCCCGTGCAGGTGTCGACGCTGACGTTCTCCACGAACTTGTCGTCCTTGCCCCGGTTGTACGACAGCTGCTCGGGCAGGTAGTTGTGGTTCTGGTCGCAGGTCATGGCCTGCTCGTGGGTCAACCGCCGCGGGTTGTACAGATTCGGGTTGTGGTGCAGTAGCGCCGGGGTCAAACCATTGATTTTCGGTGTACCGGGGGCAACGTGGAACGGCGTGCCGTCGGTGTTGGCTGCCTTCGGGTACGTACCGAAGTAGTGGTCGAACGAGATGTTCTCGTCGAAGATGACCACGACGTGCTTGATCGGGGTCGCGGTGTGGACCGGTGGCTTCGGGTGTCCGTGCCACCAGGCGGCTTCACCGGCCCAGGCATTGCCGGTCGCGGCGGCGACGGCCAGGACGGCCACGGCCGAGGCTCCGGTCAGCGCCCAGGTCTTTCGGGACCAGGAGCGGGGGTTGAGGCCCAAGGTCTTGCCTCTCTACGAGTGGTGGTGTTGGTCGAGGGTCACGTCAGCAATCTCCGGCCGAGATGGTCGGAGGCGTCTCGTACGCCGGGAAGAGCCAGGAAGTAGCCGCCGCCGACCGGCTGGATGTAATCCGTGAGCGGCTCGTCGGCCAGCCGGCGCTGCACCGCCGCGAACTGCCGCGCGATGTCCTGCTGGTAGCAGACGAACAGCATTCCCATGTCGAGGTCGCCGACGGCGTCGGTACCGCGGTCGTAGTTGTACGGGCGGCGCAGGATGCGGCTGGACCGGCTCTGCGCGGTACGCGGATTGGCCAGCCGGATGTGCGCGTCCAGCGGGATGGATCCGCCGGTCGGGTCGTTGGCGTAGTCCGGGGCGTCCGTCTCGTGGTTGCCGGTCAGCGGTGCCCCGGTGTCGCGTCGCCGGCCGAACATCCGTTCCTGCTCCACGATGTTCACCCGGTCCCAGAACTCCACGAGCATCCTGATGATCCGCACGACCTGGTAGCTACCCCCGGCGGCCCATGGTTGGTCGGTGCCAGCCAGCCACACCAGTTGTTTCATCAGCGCCGCGTCCGTGGTGTCCAGGTTGGACGTACCGTCCTTGAACCCCATCAGGTTGCGGGCGGCACCCGACGGGCGCGGCGGGGACACGAAGCCGTTCACCCGCCAGCGCACCTGCATGCCGCCCCGGGTGTGCCGGGCGAGGTCGCGCAGCGCGTGCAGCACGGTGTCCTGGTGGTCCGCGCACAGGTGCAGGCTCAGGTCACCGTGGCACTGCGCGGGATCGAGCCGGTCGTTCGGGAACACCGGCATCGCGGTCAAACCGGCCGGCTTGCGGGACGCCAGGCCGTACCGGTCGTCGAACAGCGACGCGCCCACGCCCACGGTGACGGTGAGGCGGTCGGCGGCGACGCCCTGGCCGAGTACCCCGGAGTCGTTGGGCGGCCCGGCGATGCCCGGGTCCGGTGGGGTACCGCCGGTGGTTAGGAACCGCGCGCGGTCGGTGATGGTACGAAACAGTTCGGTGAGTTCGGCCCGATCGGTGGCCTGCACGTCGAATGCCACCAGCACCGAGTGCGGCTGCGCCGGCGTGATGATTCCGGCCTGGTGCGCGCCGTGGAACGGCACCACCGGGTCGCGCGCAGTGTCGGCGTGCGTCCCGCCGGCCAGCGCCGCGCCGGCAGCGGCCCCGGCTGTTGCACCGACCGCGACCCCGGCCACGCCAGCGCCCACCACGCCGCGCAGGAACGCCCGTCGCCCGGCGGTCCCGGCTCTGTGACCCGCACCGCTATCGGCATGCTCCGGCTCGGTCACCGGGTCCGCCGCGGCTGGCCGGTCGCGCGTCTGGTCCTCCGCGTCTCGCCGATCGCTCATCGGGTCCGCCGCAGCTCGCCGATCGCCGCGATCGGGGCGAGCTGTTCCAGCAGTTGGCCGACGGCGGCGTTCAGCCGGCTCCGGTCCTGGCGGGTCAGCGCCGCGACCGGAGTCCAGGAACCGTCCGCGTGGCGCTGCGCCTCGACCAGAGTTCGGGTACGGGCCAGCGAAGCGGCCATTGCGGACCATCGGGAGTAGCGCGGCTGCAGCACGGGCGCGATGACGTCCAGCAGTGTCCGGGTGCCGTCGAGGTTCGCGTCCACCGTGGCCAGGCCGGTACCGCTGCCCTGGTCCGCGTCGCCGGTCAGCTCGAACCGCGCCGCGTTCTCCATGATTTCGTGAGCGCGCAGTGGCAGGTCCGCCGGATCCGTCTGCTGCTGCGGAAACTCGCGCCGCAGCCCGTTGACGTCCGCTAGTAACGCGTCACCGGTGCGGGCGAGGCTGGACGGGGATTCGCCGTGCCACAGTCCGTACTCGATGCGGCGCAGTCCCACGAAGTCCGGATCGTGAGCCCCTTGGGCGAGGCCGTCCGGCCTTCCGTCGATCCGGTCGGCAGAGTCGCCGAACGTGCCGTACGCCGCGCCGAGCCGCTCGTACGCCAGGTGGGCGGTGAGCCACGCCCTTCTCGCGGCGGCGAGGTCACCTTTGTGCAGTGCGGTGGCGAGCGCTGTCGCGTCGCGGGTCAGGGTGGCCAGC
Source organism: uncultured Actinomycetota bacterium (assembly GCA_963742715.1). Lineage (GTDB taxonomy): Bacteria > Actinomycetota > Actinomycetes > Mycobacteriales > Micromonosporaceae > CAVUMR01. Next base: position 696,119 of record CAVUMR010000002.1, read on the forward strand.
CCGGTGGTCACGTACGCGCGGTACTGCCGGACTGGCTGGTACAGGTCCTGGATCGTGACCGGGAGTACGGCCGGCGCGGCCGCCGGATTCGCCACTCTTGCGTGCACCGTCGGGCCGGTCACCGCGTCGGTGTCCTCGGCCAGGCACCGGAAGGCATAGTCGCCGCGGCCCAGCTGTACTCGCATCGGCCGGGTGGTACCTGGAGCGAGGCCCTCGATCTCCGCGTAGATGCCGCCGGTCTTCGGGTCGATCAGGTGTACTTCGGCGCTGACGGTGTCCGCGTTGTGAAGCTGGAAGGTGGCCGGCTTCTCGGTCGGCGGCGACCATGCCTGCCCGCAGGTACCGCGGTTGATCGTGACCGCCACGTCCCCCGTGTCCGCCGCGCCGGCACTACAGCCGGCACCGGCGGCGACGATTATGGCGGCCAGCGCGAAGGGCAGTGACATGCCGACCGCGCGTCGCCATGCGGTCGGGAACACAGAGACTCCGTCCGGTCGTGGCTGCCCGGCACGACATTAGGCCCAGAAAGCCCGTCGGCGAAACACCCGAGAGGCGTCGCGCGGCGGAATGGTTGCCAACCGGTAACTATCCGCCCGTCCACCGTTCGTCGTCATCGTCCGGGCATTCCTGTGGTAGCGGTCGGCGTTGGTGTTGTCCCAGCTAGAGAGCTTACTAACCTCCTAGCTAGAGGAGGCATCGATGTCTGGCGAGCCCGCAGCGCAGTTCGACGTCCACGAGGCGAAGGCCAGCCTGCCGCGGATCGTCGACCGGGTCGAACACGGCGAGGAAATCATCATCAGCCGCGCCGGTCATCCGGTCGCCAAGCTGGTGCCGCTCAGTCGCACGGTGCACCGGACCGGGCGGGGATCGCTCCGTGGCGAGTTGGTGCTCGACGACTGGGACGCGTCAGAGACTAACGAGGTGATCGCGCGCGACTTCGGCCTGTGGTGAGGCAGCTGGACACCCACGTCTCTGTTGGCCCAGGCTCGCGGTCAGGACCCCACCCTCGTCACCCATGACCCGATGATTCGCCGGTACGACGTTGCCGTGCTTGCCGTCTAAGCTGCGGCATGGGTCGCCAGCACGCGACGCGCCGTTCGGACCTCCGTCCGGACCAGCCATGGTCGTCGGTACCCTGATGGCCGCTCGGGGCGGTAGCTCAGCCGGTTAGAGCAGGGGACTCATAATCCCTGGGTCGTGGGTTCGAGTCCCACCCGCCCCACACAGGTCAAAGCCTTGGTCAACTTCTCGACTCCCGCTGCGTGGAGCCATACGTGGAGCCAAACGGCTTAGAGTGGCTCCATGTCCCCTGGTACGAGCCCGCGGCGGCGTCCCCGTGGCGAGATCGAGAAGCTCCCGAGTGGGTCTTTGCGGGTGCGGGTGTACGCCGGGATCGACCCGGTGTCGAAGAAGCGGCATCACCTGGTCGAGGTCGTGCCGGCCGGGCCGAAGGCGGCGAAGGAAGCCGAGAAGGTTCGGGTGCGGCTGCTCAACCAGGTGGATGAGCGGCGGAACCCGAGGACCAGGGCGACGCTGAACCAGCTCCTTGACCGCTGGCTCGACGTGGCCGAGCTGGAGCCGACCACGCGGAGCGGGTACGTCCGCAAGCTGGACAAGCATGTGCGACCGGTGCTCGGTGGCGTCCAGGTCGGGCGGCTGGACGCGGAAACGCTGGAGTCGTTCTATGCCGTGCTCCGTCGGTGCCGTGAGCGGTGCAACGGCCGGCGTCGGATCGACCACCACACTCCCGATAAGCACAAGTGCGATCAGCGTTGCCGGTCGCATGTCTGCCGGCCGCTCGCGCCGAACACGGTTCGGCAGATCCACGCGATTTTGAGTACGGCGCTGAACCGCGGGGTGCGGTGGGGTTGGATCGCGGTGAATCCGGCCGAGCTGGCGGCAGCGCCTTCCGTGCCAAAGCCGGAACCGAAGCCGCCATCGGCCGAGCAGGCGGCGCGAATTCTCGAAGAGGCGTGGCGTGATCCGGACTGGGGAATGCTTGTTTGGCTCGCGATGGTGACCGGCGCACGGCGCGGGGAATTATGCGCGCTTGCGTGGGACCGGCTCGACTGGCGTACTGGTGTGCTGACTATTCGGACCAGCATCGCGCAGGACGGCGCGGAGATATGGGAGAAGGAAACGAAGACGCATCAGCAGCGTCGGATCACGTTGGACGATCAGACGTTGGCGCTGTTGCGGGCGTACCGGGCTCGATGCGATGAGCGCGCTGCGGTGCTCGGATTCTCCTTACCGGAGGATGCGCGGATGTTTTCGCGGGATCCGGATGGCGGTACGTGGCTTCGGCCGGATTCGGTGGGGCAGCGGTACGAGCGGATGTGCGCCCGGCTCGGTTGGGACATGAACATTCACCAGCTCCGTCATTACTCAGCGACGGAGCTGATTGGTGCTGGCGTAGATGTGCGGACCGTCGCCGGCCGGTTGGGGCATGGCGGGGGAGGGACGACAACCCTCAAGGTGTACAGCGCGTGGCTGTCCGAAGCGGACCAGCGGGCCGCGGGATCGTTGGCGGACCGGCTGCCAGCGCTGCCGGCCGGCGCGGACCAGGACGCGGTGCTTCCCGCTCCACGCCGTTCGGCGGCTCAGGAGGCCTCGCCGTACCTGCGGATCGCGGCCGAGCTGCGCGCGGCTATGAACTGCGGGGCGCTCAGGCCGGGTGATGTGCTGCCTTCGGAGGCCGAGCTGGCCGAGCGGTACGGCGTGGCCGCGAGTACGGCTCACCGCGCGATAGCCGAATTGTCCGCGGCCGGCTTGGTGCAGGGGTTCCGCGGGCACCGGGCCAGGGTCGCGCAGGCTTAGCATTACGACCCGCGGGCGTTGGTTTCACTAGGGTTTGCTCAGCACGGAACTGATGGCTCATTCGCCTCGACCTATGGCAGGCTGCGCGCGTGACGATGTACTCCCACAGGTCCTGCTGAGTGCTGGCGTGAGCCTCGTGGTCAGCCTGATCGTCGTGTGGCTGACGACCGGCTGGGCTGCACAACGCAGCGAGGAGAGGCGGCACCGCGCCACTATCCGGCGGGAGGTGGCGGCTGTCGTGCGGACGTACCGCTCGCGATTTATCTCCCGACACCAGCAAGGTTCGGGGCCGGCAATCCTATTCTGCGGACTACCTGGAGAGTGGGTGGCGCCTGTCCTTCGGCGAGCGGGTAATTGGAGCGGCTGCCGACCTTCCGCCGCAGGATCGCGATCGGATTTTCGGCTGGGTTGAGAAGCTGATCGGACCGACCGATGCACGGCTGGCCCGGGACCAGGCCTACCTCCCGGCCGAGATGACCGCGGGCAGGGACGATGCGGCTTGGTTCATGGATGCGCTGCAGCGCAGCAAGATCACGGCGCCGGAGTTGATCCAGCGCGGTCTGTTGGATGGCTTCCAGGCGCTCGTGCTGGACGCAGAACGCGGTCCGGCCGTCGAGAGAGAGATCCTGCAAGCGTTCGACGAGTTGACCGAGGCCGTTGGCAGTTAGCATCGTGCCGCGACCCAAAAACCCCAGTTGGTCGGGGCTGAACACCTGATCCCGCCGGGCGCTGTGCTGCCGGGCCGAACCGAGCGGCCAGCCGTTTGGCGTAGCCGCAAGTACCGCGCGCCGCGCGATCGCCGATCGAAGACCGCCGATCTCGTAACGTGGGTCGAGGCTGGCGCGCAACTGTGCGAGGGTGAGAGTTATGCCGCACCAGTGAGAGAAGGCCAGCGAACGGTCACAACGATCGAGTCCTTCTCCGCCTGCCAGGAGTGGTCGATGCCGGGTCCCCAGACCACATAGTCGCCCTGTCGGGCCAGGGTGGTGCTTCCCACCGTGAGGTCGAGGCGGAAGCGACCCTGAATCAGCAGAAGCATCGTGGTCCGCTGGTCATCTGCGGTCCACTCCGGTCGCTGCTGTCCGGCGGGGTGGATGCCCCACTTGACCTCCAGCGTGTTGACCTGGCGGACGGCGCCGCCGGGCGTGCGCGGGTCAAAGAAATGGCCGAGCAGCCAACCGCGGTGCTGGTCCGCGTCGTCGGTTGCGTTGCCGGTGTACCAGTTGTCCGCCATCGTTCAGAACTCCCATTCGACATCCGGCAGGTTAACCCGGTCCCCGCCGAGTTCGTTGAGGCGTCGGAAGCCCTGGAGCAGGGCAAAGAGACCCTCATTACTCCACGCCGGATCATGGGCGAGAGCGGCGAGGTGCTCACGGTCCCGCGTGGAGTACCGCCGCAGGTTATCCGACTCCCAGTTGGCCTCGACGTGGCCGCCGAACCGCTCCAACCACTCCTCATCGTCGATGACGAGCAGGGACGGGAACTCGTAGTTGCCGCTGACCAGGTTGAACCCGAATCCGGTGCACTCCATCCGCCAGTGACCCCCGTCAGCGTGGTCGAGCAGCCACCGCATCGGCTCTGACACCCGGCTCGGATGCATCGGGTCAGCGTGCCGAGAAGCGCCGAGGACCGAGTCAACGTCGGTACGCCCGAACAGCTCTTCCTCCATCTCGCGCTCCAGCGTCGCGCTGATGCAGGCATCGTCGCTGTAGTCCACCAAAGGCTCATGGAACGCCTTGGGGATCACGGCCAGGCGGCGCGCGGCGTTCAGCACCCGGCCAGACCGCTCCTGCACGAGGAGCAGGTAGTCACCGCCGCTACGGCGACGGCCGCCGGGCCGGGCGATCGCGGTGAGAGCGAGCGGACCGCCCGCGCAGAGCCGGCTGCCGACGTTCAGAACAGCGTCAACGTCGGGCAGGTGCTGGTCCCGCAGCGGCAGGGTGCCGGGCGATACCGGGCGACCGGTGGCGATCGCGTCCACCAGCTCGTTCTCGAGGAGGTCCATCGTCAGCGCGTAGCTGACGAAGTCGGTCCGTGCCACGGTGCCGCGGATGTGGCGGTGTCCCACGTCGAGGTTGGTAAGCCGGTAGAGCGGCGCATTCACCAGGCGCAGGTCAAGCGCGAGCGCGTCCGCCAGGCGGTGCACAGCGGCATCGGCGGCGGACGGTTCCAGCACCGGAGCGGGCGGCTCGACAGGGCTGAACCGGAAGTCCTCCCGGTCAGTCCCCAGAGGCAACGCCAGATCCAGCCACGCTCGCCGGGTCAGCACCGTGGTGTTGAGGGAACCAGCGCCGGTACTGGCGCGGTAGAGCACGTTGTCAGTACCGGCGTCGTAGTACTCGGCCAGAGCGTCCCCGATGGCGTCCCGGCGCACCTGAGCGCGTCGATGTCCACGGTCCTGGAGCGCCCGCGGGTCAGTGGCGTCGAGCTGCCGCGCGACCTGAGTACGGGCGGTGCCGGGTGACCAGCCTGCGGCCCGGTCGAGCCAGGCCAACCCGGCCGCGATGTTCTGGTCTGTGGTCAGTCGCAACTCTCCAGGCGTCGGCGGTTGTACCGCCTCGGTGCCTGCCGTATCCGTGACCGGCTCGGCGGTGAGGAGCAGCGCGAACCGGGTCTTGACCGCATCCGGTGACTGGTACAGCAGCGTGTCGAGAGCGCGCTGGAGCTCGGCGCTCGGCACGAGCTCGGGCTCGGCGCTCCACTTGGCGGCGGTACGCACGGCGGTCCCGAGCCGTTCCGCGAAACCGTCCAGCGTCAGCCGGAGTGCCCGGCGGAGCGCCATGGCATGACGGCCGGTCCATTCGTCTACGACTTCCACGGGAAGACGCCTCCAGTCGCATAGGACGTCCACAGATGCAGGACGGGTGCATGGTGCGTGCGGTCGCAGTACATGGGCGAACCTGCCGCGGTCGCCTTGAATGGCTTTAGCGCAAGGAACGAGCGATCAAAGGAGGTGAACATGGCAGGTCAGGCCGGGTGCGGCGATCGAGAGGAAGCCTTCCGTCCGCGCGGCGCGCGGGCGCTCTCAAGCTCGCGTACCCGGTTCGTCAGCTCCTCGATGTGGGCTTCCATCGTCCGCAGGCGGTCCGCCAGCGTCGCCACATCGGCCGAGTCCTCGGGAGCCTCGTGCTCCGGCGACCGGACCCAGACGCCGCGCCCCTGGTACGACACGAGAAGGCCCTCAGCAGAGAGCGTGCTCAATGCACGTTGGAGCGTCATCAGGGCCACGCCGTACTGCTTGGCCATCGCGCGGCCGGACGGAAGCCGGTCGCCTGGCGCGAACTGTCCGGATCTGATCGCCGTCCGAAGTTCGTCCGCAACCTGACGGTACGGCGGCCGGGGATCGCTTCCCTTCACATCCACCCCTCGAAGTAGCCGACCTGGACCAAATGCCAGGGATCGGTGCGTCCAATGCTGACCTAGGTCGGCATGGGTCAGCCTAACTCAACTGGAGGTTGTCATGCAGTACCCAGGCAGCGACCAGCAGCCGGCAGGCGCGAACCGGCCACGGTTCTACACCGTCGCAGCGGTGGCCGAGCTGCTCGGACTGTCCGAGTCCACGCTGTTCCGCGCTGTCCGGGCCGGTGAGTTCCCGGCCATCAAGGTTCGCGGGCGGTACGTCGTTCCGGCGAAGGCGATTGACGACCTTGAGTCGTCCGCTCTGAGTTCCGGTCTGGTCGACGCCGCCGCCCGGGATGTCCCGTGGGAAAGGTGATTCGCAATGCGTTTGCTTGAAGCAGCCGTGGCCGGGGTTATCGCGGTAGTCGTGGTGGCGATCCTGGTCCACCACTTGGCGCTTCGGCTGGACCTGGTGACGCTGTCGGGCGTCGTGTTCCTGGCGATGTTCGTCGCGGTCCTGCTGCGTCCGATGCGTGACCGGGGCCGGTAGTGACCGGCGGTAGGGAGGATCCGGGCCGAGTAGCAGTCGGCCCGGCTCCTCGCTCCGCATCATCGCACGTCCGGGCCGTCGTCGGCAGGCTCGCCCCTCAAGGCCGGGGCGGGCCGAGAAACCCTGATGGAGCTGCCGCAGGCGGCAGCACTGATTACCGCTAGCGCCCTGGCTACCCCGCCCGTACTCGGCGTCAAGGGGGCCAAAGCATCTTCGCCGCCCTTCGGGCCGCTGCGCTCGGCCAAGATCCTTTGCCCTCGTTCCCTTGACCCCGAGCCTCCACGGGCGAGGTCGGGCGCCAGAAAGGGCGGAGGCAGAGCCGCCGCCCCGCCCTACGGGCGCTAGCCGAAACCGTCCGTCCGTTCCACCGAGGGAGTACGAGATGACCGAGCCGACCACCGTACGAGGCGAGCCGCGCCGGATGCTGGCGCTGATCGCGCTGGCGGCGGAGCTGCCGATGCCACCGAGCATCCGGTTCCACCCGAACGGCGAGATCTTGTCGCTGGACTTCGACCGTGTCCAGGACGGCCAGGCGTGGAGCCGGTTCCTGGGCGGCAAGGCAAGGACCTACACCAGCGACGGCAACTGGTACCTGGCCGAGGGCGTCATCCAGTGGCACGGCTGGGACGTGTTGCTCCACGCCTGCGAACCGGTGGCCCCGGACAGCCCGTTGGACGACGACACGGCCGCCCGTCTGGCCGAGCTGGTCGACGCCGAGGCGGTGTCGCGGTGACCGCGCCGAAGGTGTGGCGGTACTTCGTTTCCTACTACTACGTGATCGCGCACCTGCGCACGTCCGGGCACGGCAACCGGCAGGTGAACCTCCGCGAGCCGACCTACGACATGCGCCAGATCGCTGTCGTGCAGCAGTTGATCGCGCGTGACCTGCCCGAGGGTGCGTTGGTCGTGGTGACCAACTGGCGCGAGTTCGACCCGGCACCGGCCGGGATGCAGTCCGGTGGCCGGCACGCCAAGCACGGCAACGGTGCCGAGCCCGCCGGAAGCACGAGCAACGAGTGAAGCCGAGGGAGTTCGGGGCGGAGTAGCAGTCGCCCCGGCTCACCCCTCGAGGCCAACCAACGAGGAGAGAGGTAGCGATGAGCCAGCAGACAGCAAGTGCGGAGCAGGAGGCAGCGCCGGCACGTAAGGCGTTGCCGTTGCCGGCCCGACGGCAGGCCGCCCGGCTGATGTACGAGGAGAGCGTTGCGGCCGGGATGCCGATGAACGACCGGGAGCTGGGCGAGGCGTTCGGCCTGAGCGCTCGGTGGGGCCGGGACCGGGTGGCCGAGGTACGTGCCGAGCTTGCCAAACGTGCCGGCTTTGCCGAGGACGTAGCACCGGCCTCGGCGCCCGTAGAAGAACCGGACGGCGAGGACCAGGACGACGAGCCTGAGCTGCCCGCGGCTGCTGGGTCGGCTGAGCCGCCGGTCCCGGTGGCTGCCGAGCCGGCCCCGGTCGCGGCCGAGTCTGCCCCGGTGGTTGCCGTGCCTGCCGTACCGGAGCGGGACCGGTTGCGGGTGTGGCCGGTGCTGTTGCTGGCGTTGCCGGCAACGGTGGCGATCTGGTCCGGGTGGGTGGAACTCGGCGCGCGGACCGGGTTCGGGATCGTGCACCCGCTGCCGGGGATCTGGGACGGCTTCCAGCTCAACACGGCGATCACGCTCCCGATCGGCGTGGAGACCTACGCGGCGTACGCGCTGCGGGTGTGGCTGTCCGGCCAGGCCACCGGCCGGGCACGCGCGTTCGCCAAGTGGTCGGCGCTGAGTTCTCTCGTGCTCGGTGGGCTCGGCCAGGTGACGATGCACCTGATGAACGAGGCGCACATGACCGCCGCGCCGTGGTGGATCACGACCCTCGTCGCGTGCCTGCCGGTTGCCGTGCTGGGCATGGGCGCGACCCTCGCGCACCTCATCCGCGACGAGCACGCCGAGGCGACGGCATGACCAGCCTGGCGGAACTCGTGCGGCTGACCGCGCCGGACAGCGCGGTCTGGCGGGAGTGCGCGGCGTGCGGGGCGCTAGCCGCGTACGCGCCAGACGAGACGCGGTGCGGCGAGTGCCGTACCGCAGACGGAGAGGAGGAGTTGTGACCACGGCGACGCGGCAGCGGCGTTCGGATGCCGGCCAGGTCCGCCTGACCGGACGGGACCTGGCGGTCTTCCAGTGGCTGACCGACATGAAGGCGGTGTACGAGGACGACATCCCAGCGTTGATCGGCCGGATGCCGCCGGTGTCCGGCGCGGTGGCCGGGCAGCGTCCGGGGCCACGCGCGTGCCGGGCGTTGATCCTGCGGTGGAAGCGGGCCGGGTTCGCTGAGGCACGCAAGCTGATTGCGGACCGTCCGCGGATCGTGCGGCTGAACCGGACGGGCGCGGCGCTGGTCGGCGTGGACACCTTCCGGGAGACATCGGAGGTGACCGCGTACCACCAGTGCGAGGTGTCGCGGGTGCGGCTGTACCTGGAGAGCCGCCGGTCGCCGTCGCTGGGTGCGCTGGTGCATTGGGAGTCGGAGCGGGCGTTCCGGTCGGACCTCGATGCACTCGGCCTCGCGCGGCGCGGCCAGCTGGCGTCTGACCAGGTCCACGTCCCGGATGGCGTGGCGACCTACGAGAACGGCCAGCGGGTCGCCATCGAGGTAGAGCGCAGCGTCAAGGCCCCGGTTCGGCTGGCCCGGATCGTGGAGCGGCTGCTCACCGAGTACCCGGTGACCCTCTACGCGGTCGCGCGCAACGAGGTACGTACCGCGGTCCTGTCGGCCGAGCGGGCAGCGCGGGCCGCGCTGGCGCAGCGGCAGATCTCGGAAGACCGGATCGGTGCTCTGTCAGTGATCGACATTCCTCAGGAGGTGAAGTGATGAAGACAGCACGATGGACTACCACCGCGTTGCTGGCCCTGACGTTCCCGGCTGCCGCGGTGATCGCCGGACTGTCCTATCTGGCGTTGCGGCGCCGCTGGTCTGACCGACTGGTGGCCGGCGTACTCGCCGTGCTCGGCGCGACGGCGACCTGGTACGCCACGGCATCGCTGGACTACTGGCACGCCTGGGTGCGAGTCGCGGCAACCGTCATCCGGTGGACGCCGGGCGCGGCCACGACCGGCGACTGGGTGACGCTGGCCGCGATGGGCATCACGCTTGGGCCGGTGCTCGGCGCGATGACGTGGCTGGTCAGCCAGGTACAGCGGGAGCGGTCGCCGTACTGCGGCGCGGACGAGCGGGAACACCGACTGTCCCGTGAGGAGCGTCGCCGCCTGGTCGTCACACACACCGCGCAGCGGGCACGGCACACCGGCCCGAAGCCGGTCGCGGTCGCCGCGGCTCCGCTGGCGGTGGGCCTGGGCGACGCCGACGGGCCTGTCGTCGGCCGGCGCCAGCGGGGCGACCTGCCACGGGCGTGGCGGTCGTACGGCCGGGTGCGCCTGCCGATGTCGCACCCGGACAACCGGCACCTGTTGATCCTGGGCGCGACCGGGCTCGGGAAGACCGAGACCGCGTTGACGATCGTGGAGTGGGCGGCGAAGCACGGCCGGCAGGTCGTCTACTTGACGTGCAAGGAGCCGCCGTCCGCGCACCGGTCCGCAGCGCCGCGGCTCGCCGCGATCGCCGATGAGGCCAGGTTGCGGTTCCGGACCCTGCTGCAGGGTGTGTCGCCGTACGACCCGATGCGCGGCGAGCTGGCCGAGGTACGGGACCGACTGATCCGGATCGAGGAGTGGGGCGACCGGTACTGGGCCGCCGTGGCGAACACTCTCGTCGCGCTCGCGTTGGAGCTCAACGCCGAACAGGGCCAGGCCATCGACGCGCTCCCGGACCTCGTGTACTCGCTCGTGCGGGGCCGGTTGGCGGACCTGGCGAAGCGGTCGCGGGACCCGCGCGTGGCCGAGCTGGTCGACGCGTTCAACTACACCGACCTCGGCGGCGCGCTGATGCGGTACGCCTCCATGGCGGTCCATCTGCGCGGTTGGATCGGGCCGGCCGGCTCGGGTGGCTGGTCGTTCGAGGACGCCGACGTGGCGTGCATCGAGCTGCCGACCGTGAGTCGGCCCGAGGCGGCAGCCGCGCTGATGCGGTTGATGTTGCGGGACTTCGGTTCGTACCTGGTCGACCCGCGCCGGCGGCAGGCTGGCCCGGACGGGCGGCCGAAGCCGGTCGTCATCGTCATCGAGGAAGCCGGCGCGGTCGCCGGTGACCCGGTGATCGGGCGGGAGTTCGTCAACCAGGTCGAGCGGTACCGCGAGGCCGGGGCGTACTCGGTGCTCACCGCCCAGGACCCGTCCGGGTTCGGCGGCGGGCACACCTGGTCGGCACTGTCGACCAACGCCGCGGTGTTGACGTACCGGCAGACCGAGAAGGCCGAGGACACCGCGAAACTGGCCGGGACCGAGCGGGTCACCGAAGGTGGCGCGGACTACGACACCGACAACCGGCTCAAGCGCCAAGGTGTCGCCCGCCGGCAACACGCTTTCAAGGTGAATCCGCAGTTGCTCCGGACGCTCGGCATGGGCGAATTCGTACTCATCTCTGCCGGCCGGTACGCCAAGGTCGCCGCGGCGATGCCCCGACTGTCGTACCGGCTCCCAGACACCCAAGCGGTACAGCGCACGAGGGATGCGATCCAGGCAGCGCGGGTAGCAGCCGCACTGCCCACCGACCGTGCCCCGGTCGACAAGGCAGACGGCGAACAGAAGACCAAGCCGAACCCGGTCCTCTTCTAGGAGCCAGCCATGCGAATCCGACGACGAACACGCTGCACGATCGAACTGCCGGTAACGGCACTGACCGACCCGATGGCCCTGGTGACCGCACTGTCGGCAGCTAGGCTCGCCGCCGGACTACCGGTCGCGTACTGGAGTCATGACCAAGTTGACCGCCAGATGATCGCCGCAGACCTACTACTCCGAGCCCTTGACCCAGCTGATACCTCGAACCGGCTGGCCGCGTCGTAGTTGACCGACCTGTCACGGAACCGCCCACCGCCCGCGCGCGGTGGGCGGTTTCGGCTTGACTACATCGTTGGGTTGCTTAAGTGGAGGCGCATTACTCAGCGCCGCAACGCCCATTACGAGTCTTAGGGTCGATGGATCGTCCGTAGCCGTTTCGAGTATCCATTCCTCTGGCCAGTAATCTTGGCGGTCCTTGCGGGCAAGCGCGGTTGCGTGGCTGAAATCAACATATCCAGCAAAGACGGCCCGCCTGAAGTTTACGTCGCCCGTGAATCGACATTCACCGAACTCAACATCCCCACCGAAGTTCGTGCCGAAGTAGACGCTACGATTGAAGGTCGAGCCGCTGAACCAAGCATCCGTCCGGAAGCTGGCGGCAATGAAGGAGGCGCGGTGGAACGTTGCCCCAGTGAACCAGGCCGTATCGTGGAAGATGGCCTTTTGGAAATCGACATCGTCCATGAATACGATGTCATCGAATTCGGCTAATCTCCGAAATGTCGAATACGAGAAATCCGCTGTGCCACTGAACCGTGCTCCGGAAAACTGCGCTTCCTGACGGAATTTGGCATGAGTAAATAGGGTCTGCCCGTGGAACGACGCGCGTTGAAATGTGGCGCGGCGTACTACACAAGACGCCATGTTCCATTCGTACAGGGTCGCGCCGCTGAGATTCAGGTCGATGTCCTGCCAGAACGAGGGATTGGGCTTCCTGTCGCCCGCCTCCGTAAATGCGTAGGGCCGAAGATGCCTGACGAGTATCTGTCCGGCCGCACCTCGTACCAGAAGTTCCTCTGTGACCCCACCCTTCCCGGTTTCCGCTGACGCGTTCAATGCAATGTGATCGCCGGGAATGGAAGGCATGCGGAGATAGGCACAGAGAACCTCGACGATTGTTGCACGCTGACTAGGATTCTCGTGGGCGAGCCGCTCCAAGGCGTAAAGGGCGCCAAGCCGAATGGCTGCCTGGGAGTTCGCGAGCTGCTCGACGGCTGAAGCATAAAGTTCCGTCACACGGCGCGCGGCGGCGTCAATCTCTACGTGGTTCTGGGTTTTAACGGCTAAGGCGTGGGATGCTTCGGCGAGACGTTGGCGACGTATCGCTAGAAGTAGGGCGGCCATCGCGCCACCGCTGGCGACTATGCCGAGTCCATATTTGATCGCCTCTATTCGTAATTCCGCTTGCTTATCGGCCGGAGCTGTGTTGGCGACCATCAGCAATGCAATCAGGGACGCGACACCGAAGAGGGCCACAGCAAGTACGAGTAGCGCTATTCCTCCGTCTGTAAGTAGCCGTGCGCCGCTTCGGCTTTCGGGTATTGGTGAGATGTCGCGCGATTCGTCTTCGGTCAATCTGTCTCCCGATGCGTGCCATGTCACGGCTGAGGCCAGTGTTCTGAATCCTTGTGCAATCACCGCTGAATGGGGGCTCCGCCGCCATCCTGGCGGTCCTCTCGGCATGGATCGCCAGTAGACAGTGATACCTGACCGGTGTGGGATGTGGCCACGAATGTCGGATTTCTTGCAAACTGTATTTCATTCAGCAATCTGTCGCGGCTAAGCGCCGCGAGCCTAGTACGGCGAAGGCCGTGATGGGCAGGCGCTACGCGCAACCATCGGGCAGGCTTCGGCCTGCCCGTTTCACCTGCGCGGAGGGGTCGCAGAGGCTCCGAGGTCAAGGGCGGGCGGCTTGCCGCCCGTCGCGTAGCGACGCGAAGCGCCCTTGACCTTGGAGGGGCGGCCCCGCACCATGCGTGGCGCCTGCCCGGCACGGCCGGCGGCGAGCTGCGCAGCGGCCGTACGTGACCACCAGGCCGACGCGCATCGGCGCGGAGCGCCGATGGCTCTGCCGGCCGGTCGAGTCAGGGGCCAAGTCTCCTTCCGAAACCCCGGCTATACCCCTTCCGTGACCGGAAGGGTGTTTGGCAGGGATCTTGGTAGGGGTTTCGGGGCGTACGGGCAGCTCACCCGCCATGCCCTGGGCGCCCGCCCCAAACCCCGACCCCAATCCCGCTTCGCTAGTGATCGGGGTCGGGGTTTGGTTCGGGCAGGGCATGGCGGGTGAGCAGGTGGGTGGGTGTTGTGGTGTGGGTGGGTGGTTGCGGTGGGTGGGTTGGTTGCGGGCCGTTGTTGGTTGCGGTGGTTTGCGACATCGCTTCGCTTGTCGCTCTGGTGGTTGGGGTGAGTAGTGAGCGTTGCGGTTAGACAGAGCTGAGTGGACAGAGCCGGAAGTTGATGGAGCGAGTGTTGGTTGGGTGTCCACAGCGGCCGTGCGGCGTAGCCTGGTTGGGTACGGCAGGCCCGTTGTCCGAACCGGCAGACCGTGCCCCCGAGGTGGCTAGTGCGGTCGGCGGGGACGAGCCCCAGACCCCGGTCGCCGTACCTTCCGGCGGGGGAGTGGGCGTGGAGCCATTCATGGAGCCAACTACCGCTCTCCGGTGCGTGTGGAGACAGTTCCGGCAGAGTCCGAGCCAGTAAAGACGCTGGTAGACGGCTTGGACCGGGGTAACGAGGGCTCTCATAATCCCTGGGTCGTGGGTTCGAGTCCCACCCGCCCCACCAGGTCAGAGCCATGATCGACTCTCCGGAGCAGCTGTGAATAGGGTGCGGGGATGAGTTTGCGGGTGGCGGCGTACGCCGTGTGTATCGAGGACGGGCGCGTGCTGCTCGCCGGTCACGTACCACAGCAGGGCGAGCTCAACTGGACTCTGCCGGGCGGGCGGGTCGAGCACGCGGAGGATCCGTACGACACGGTCGTCCGGGAGGTCGCCGAGGAGACCGGCTGCGACGCGATGGTCGAGCGTCTGCTGGGCGTGGACTCGCGGGTGATCTCCGCCGCCGAGAGTCGCCTGGGCTCCGAGCATCAGAACATCGGCATCTTCTACCAGGTCCGCATCACCGGCGGCCAACTCCGGCCTGAGCCGGACGGCGACATCGTCGAGTCGGTCTGGACCCCGCTCCCCGAGGTCGCGCAGCTGCGCCGGTCTTCGCTGGTAGACATCGGCATCGCCCTGGCGCGGACCCTGCCGGCAACCGGCCACGTCGCCCCCGTACCGGTCGGCGGCCTGCTCCAACACTGAGGCGGCCCACATGTCGGCGCAATTGCACCTCCATTACATCGATATATCAGTAGCGGGGAGTAATCAGCTGACCTGACACAGTAGGTGCGTGCCATTGACGTACCGGCTGCTCGGGCCCCTGGAGATCACCCGCGATGGCGTGCCGGTGCGGATCTCCGGGCCCAAGCTCCGCGTCGTCCTGGCCACTCTGCTGCTGCGGGCCGGCGAGGCCGTAACGGTCGAGGAGCTCGCCGAACGGCTGTGGGGCGAGCAGCGGGTACGCGGCGAGAAGCAGGCTGTCCAGACGTACGTCATGCGGCTGCGGGACGCGCTGGGCAAGGAGGCGATCGCGACCAGGCCGTACGGGTACGCGATCGACGCGGGTTCTGGCTCGTTGGACCTCGCCGATGTCGAGCGGCTGCACCGCCGGGCGGACGAGGCGGCGGCCCGGGGCGACGCGACGGCGGCGGTACGGCTGCTGCGGGAGGCCGAGGCGCTGTGGCGCGGCACCCCGCTGTCGGACGTCGCGTCGGACTCCCTGCAACGGGAGGTCGTGCCTCGGTTGATCGAGGAACGCGTAGCCAGGCTGGAGCGCAGGATCGAGCTGGAGCTCGCCGCCGCCAACGGCGCTGAGGGTAATGAGCTGGTCGGGGAGTTACAGGCGCTGACCGCGGCTCACCCGTACCGGGAACGGCTGTGGGCGCTGCTCATGCGCGCGCTGTACGCGTCCGGCCGGCGCGTGGACGCGCTCGAGGCGTACCGCTCGGTGCGTGAACGGCTCGGCGAAGAGCTGGGTCTCGACCCCGGGCCGGAGCTGAGTCGTATCCATCACGAGGTACTCGCGGGGACCCTGCCAGCGCCGGGCACGGATTCCCCGAGGAGCGCCGACGTCCGGGTCCCGCGGGAGCTGCCGGCCGCGGTCGGGACGTTCGTGGGCCGTACCGCCGAGGTTGACCACGTCACCGAGCTGCTCGCCAAACCGGCGTCTGTCGTGGTGATCTCCGGTGGCCCGGGCGTCGGCAAGTCAGCGCTCGCCACGTACTGCGCGCACCGGTCCGTCGAGGCGTTCCCCGGTGGACAGCTCTACCTCGACCTGCGCGGCTTCTCTCCCGGACACCCGGTACCGGTCGCGGAGGCGCTCGGCAGGCTGCTGCGCAGCCTTGGTACGCCCAACGACCAGCTGCCCGCGACCGTCGACGAGCGGATCGCCGCGTACCGCTCCGCGCTGGCCGAGCGCCGGGTGCTCGTCGTGCTCGACAACGCCGTGTCCACCGACCAGGTACGTCCGCTGCTACCCGCCGATCCGGACTCCGCGGCGATCGTCACCAGCCGCTCCCAGCTGCGCGGGCTCGTCGCGCTCGACGGGGCGCAGCTGCTGTCGCTCGACCCCCTGTCGGACGACGAGGGGCGCACCCTGCTCGCCGCGCTGATCGGCGACGAGCGAACCGCCGCGGAGCCGGACGCGGTCGCGGACCTGGTACACGCGACCGGCTCGCTGCCGCTCGCGTTGCGGATCGCCGGCGCGAACCTGGCCGGACGCGTGTACACGACGGTGGCCGGGTACCTCCAGGAGCTCGACGCGAGGGGCAGCCTGGCGGAGCTTCGCGCGGGCGGCGACGAGCGGGTCGCCGTGACGGCGTCGTTCCAGGTCTCGTACGACGCGCTGCCCGGGCCGCAACGCCGGCTGTTCCGGCTGCTCGGGCTCGTACCGGGTCCCGACGTCACCGTTGCCGCGGTCGAGGTACTCGATGGTGAGCCGGACGCCGGTCAGCGACTGGACGCGCTGGTCGGGGCGAGCCTGGTCCAGCCGTGTGCCGGTGACCGGTACACCATGCACGATCTCGTCGGGGTGTTCGCGGCCGACTGCGCCGCTCGGGATGAGGACGAGGCGGGCCGCTCCGCCGCCCGGGAGCGGCTGTTCCGCTGGTATCTGCGCATGGTCGACGCGGCGCTCGTGCCGGACCGCCCCGCGCTCAACCGGCTGCCGCGACCGGCGCCGCCGCCGGACGTGTTCGCCGACGGCGCCGCCGGCATCGAGTGGCTGGACCGGGAGCTGCCCAACATCGTGGCCGCGGTGCGGGCGGCCGCGAAGCACGGGCCGTACGAGCTGAGCTGGCATCTCGCCGACGCGATGCGCGGCTACGTCTCGTCCGCGGGTCGCGGCGCCGAGGCGGTGGACATGCTGGCCGCCGCGACCTCTGCGGCGGACGAGCACGGCGATCACTCAGCCAGGGCAGCGATGCACGTCGCCGAGGGGTCGCTGTGGCTCGCCACCGGCGCGTACGCCGAGGCGATCGCGAGTTCGGGCCGGGCGGCCGAGCAGTACCATCTGGCCGGCGACGTACGCGGCGAGATCGCCGCCCTGAACAACAGCTCTGTCGCGTACTCGTGGCTGTGCCGGTTCGACGAAGCGATCGAGGTCGCGGAACGTGCGCTCGCCCTGTCGCGCGACCTGGGGTTGCCGCATGTGGGCGCGGTGATCTCGGACAACCTGGTCAGCGTCTACACGCTGACCGGCCGGCCCGACGACGCCCGCCGCACGCTGGCCGAATCGGCGCGGACCCGACCCGACGACGACGCCGTGCTGGTGAAGTGGCACGACGGGCACGCCCTGCTGGCCGGGTTCGCCGGAGACGTGGAGGGCATGCGCAGGCACGGCCGGCAGGCGCTCGACGCGTGCGTGCGGATCGGCGACCGGGTGAAGATGGGCGGCATTCTCGCGGACCTGGCCAGGCAGGAGGCGAGCTGGGGAGCCTTCGACCAGGCGGCGGCGTACGCCGAGGAGGCGATCGCGGTCGCTTCCGGCACTGCCTACCGCAGCACGGTGCTGGACGCTCGGCTGACGCTCGCGGTGCTGCGGAACCACCGGCCGGGTCCGCCCGTTCCGTCGCTGCTCACCGCGCTGGGCGGGCAGATCGCCGCGCACGGCATGACCTTCGTCAAGGCGCGATTCCCGTGCTGTCTGGCGTGGGCACAGGCCGGCGTGGGTGAGCTGGACGCGGCACGGGAGACGGCGACCCGTGCGGTCGAGACCTCCGCCGGCCTCGGCCTCCGTTACTGGGAGGGCAACGCCCTCGCGGCGCTCGCGCGGGTGCAGGTGGGACTCGGGGACGCGGGCGCCGCGATCGACAGCGGCGAGCGTGCGCTGGCGCTGAGCCGCGAGTGCGGCTTCGCGGTCCTTCCCGGCCTGGTACTCGGTGCGCTCGCGGACGCGTACGAGCTGGCCGGCGATCCAGCAGTGGCCGCCGCGCACCGTGCCGGGCTGAGCGCCCTGCGCGCGGCGTACCCGGACTGGGCCGACGAACCGCCGGGCGGGGTCTGAGCAGCGGTGGGCGCCGCGCTGCGTGCGCGGCGCCCACCCACCGGCTCGTACTACCCGAAGTAGAGGCAGGCCAGGCCCTGCGACTCGTAGGTGCCGTCGGGGCGGCGGTACCAGCCCTGGGTACAGACGTTCCCGACCCCGGTCCCGGTGAAGGTCGGAGACGCGTCACCCGGGCTCCACGGCCGGTCGGCCCCGGAGTGGTGGGTCACGTGGTCCGGGCCGAAGACGTCCAGGTGCCCGTAGGTCTGGCCGTACGGGAAGGTGCCGAAAGCGCTCCAGCCGTGGCCGTTGTTCTGCACGTACACGCAGACGGACGGCGTCTCGGTGCTGCAGCTGTGCTCCCAGCCCGCGTCGATCGTCGCGGAGTGACCGGCCCGGGCGACGCCGTGGTCGACGGCGCTCTCGGCGGCCGACGCCTGGGACGGGATGAAGGCCGCCGAGCACAACAGCGCCCCGACGGTCACGGCCATGAGTTTGCGTACACGCATGAGGATCCCCCTCGTGTGGCATCTGATCCGCGACTGGGATTGCCCCAGCCGCTCGACCGCGCTTCCTCGATCGCGGTGAACACGACGCTAGGAGTGAGCTCTCACAGGTCACTCACAGACAGCTCACAGCGGATGAGCCGTGCCCGCGAAGGGGGCCGGGATCGGTGGCGATCAGCCGCGGACGCTCGACGGATGGTGAAAACTGAGCCCATGACCGAGCCGAACTCGACCCGCAACCTCGACCGGTACGGGTCCGCAGAGCTGCCGTGGAGCCGGGCGCGGGACGTCCTCGCCAGCGATACGCCCAAGTCCGACCTGACGTTCTTCGTCGCGACCGTACGGCCGGACGGGCGGCCGCATTCGGCGGGGGTCGGGGCCGTGTGGGTGGACGACGCGCTCTACTTCACGAGTGGGCCGGGCACGCTCAAGTCGCGCAACCTGGCGGCGAATCCGGCGTGCAGTGTGGCGGTGCGCATGCGCGGCATCGACCTGGTGCTCGAGGGCGAGGCGCACCGGGTCACCGATGCGTCCACTTTGGAGCGTTTGGCGGCTGTCTACCGTACCGGCGGCTGGCCGGCCGAGGTGGACGGCGACGCGCTCACCGCCCCGTACAGCGCGCCGAGCGCGGGGCCCGCGCCGTGGCACCTGTACCGGCTGACCCTGCACACCGCCGTCGGGGTGGCCGGCGCCGAGCCGCACGGCGCCACCCGCTGGGACTTCGCCCACTGACGTTTCCGGTACGGGACGGTCTCCTGGTGGGGGACGGTCTCCTGGTAGGGGACGGTCAGCCGCCCTTGGCGCGCCACCCGGCCGGCGGGTCCTCGCCCACCCGCCCGTCCACCGCTTCGCGGAGCAGGTCGGCGTGGCCGGTGTGCCGGCCGTACTCCTCGATCAGGTCGCAGACCAGCCGGCGGAGGCTGGCATGGCCGCCGTCCGGCCCGGTGAGGTGGATGTGCTGGTCGAGCCCGCCGTTGGCCAGCGCCGCGCCGAGCCGGGTCCGGGACCGTTCGACGGCTCCGTCCCAGAGCGCGTAGAGCTGCTCGGGGGTGTCGTCGGCGGCCGAGTCGAACTCCCAGTCGTTGCTGCCGTCCCAGCCGGTGGCGTCCCACGGCGCGCCCATCGGCGCCCCGCTCAGCTTGGTCGTGAAGTGGTAGTCCTCCACGGCGGCGAGGTGCTTGAGCAGCCCGCCGAGCGTCAGCGACGAGGTGGCGATCCGGGCCCGCAGCCCGGCCGCGTCGAGGTCGTCGGCCTTCCAGCGGAAGGTCGCGCGCAGCCGGTCGAGAGCGCCGACGAGGTGCTCGGCCTCGGTCCCGGCGAAGGGGGGTTCCCACGGGAAGTCGCTGTTGCTCATCCGCAGATCGTCGCACCTGTTCCCGACATCTTCTGTCGTATACGCAGCGAGATCTGGATCATGCCGGGTCCGACCGCTGAGCGGGCCTACGGGAGCCGACCGGCCTCTATCCTGCTGCCATGAACCTGGAGTTCAGCGGCGAGTTGTGGTTCTGGAAGGGTCCGGCACCGCACCACTTCGTCACCGTTCCGGACGAGGAGTGCGGTGAGCTGGAGGCGGCATCCGCGCTCGTCAGCTACGGCTGGGGCATGATTCCGGTCGCCGCCGAGGTCGGCGCGAGCGAGTGGAAGACCTCGCTGTTCCCGAAGGACGGGCGGTACATCGTCCCGATCCGGGCGTGGGTGCGGAAGGCCGAAGGGATCGAACTCGGCGACCTGGTGACCGTCCGCCTGACCGTCGCCGTCTGACCAGGGCTTCAGACCGGCGGCGCGCTGTCAGCGGCCGGTGGGTCGTACCGCGCGGCGGTGCGGCGGAGTTCGTCCGCGACGCGCTCGCGCATGCGCGCCGGCCCGAGCACCTCGATGGCCGCGCCCAGGCTGAGAATGGCCTCGCACGCCCAGGACTCGTCCTCGAACGGGATCGTCACCTCGACCTCCCCCGTCGTCGCGACCGGGATCAGGGTCTGCCCGTGTACGGGTACCTGCTTGCGCAGGCGCGGCAGCGCCCGGGCGGCCACCCGCACCGTGACCTCGACCGCGGTCCGCTCCTGCTCCAACTCCCGGCGCGCTTCGGCCCACGACTGCGCCAGATCGAACCGCTCCGGGCGTACCGCCGGCTCGTCCAGCAGTTCGACCGATCGCACCCGGGACACCCGGTACGTGCGGCGCTGCTGGTTGCGCATTGCCACCAGGTACCAGTCGCCGGCCGCGAGTACGAGTCCCAGCGGCGAGACCTCCCGGGTGGCGGCTTTTCCGGCTCGTACGTACCGCATGCGCACCCGACGATCGCTCCACACCGCCGCGGCGAGTTGGGTCAGGCACGGCACCGGCTCGGGCGTGCCGTACCAGCGGATCGGGTCGAGGTGGAAGCGCTCGGCGGTGTGGCCGACGCGCTCCCGGGCCTCGCCGGTGAGGCTGGCCCAGACCTTGATCCGGGCACCTTCCAGCATTTCGCCGAGCCCGAGCTGATGCGCCGGGCCGGCGAGTCCGAGGAATGCCAGCGCACCCGCCTCGTCCAGGCCGACCCCGGTCAGCCGGGTGCGGTAACCGCGGTCCAGGCGGTACCCGCCGGCGGGACCTCTGGCCGAGCGCACCGGCACCCCGGCGGCCACCAGCGCCTCGACATCCCGCTGCACCGTCCGCTCGCTGACTTCGAGCAGCGTGGCCAGCTCCCGACCGCTGGCCTGGCCACGGACCTGGAGCTGCAGCAGGAGGGTCATCATCCGGGATGCGCGCACGCGCCCATCCTCGCCCATAACCCATTTCATGGGATCATCGCCGGATGAATGGCAAAGAGCGAAACGCCTGGAAAAGCCGCAGGAGCGGCGGCGGCGGAAATGCGGTTTGACCCAATGTCTGGGTAAAGCGCAAATAGGCGACAGTGAATCCCTCCGGACAGACGACACGGCCGATGATCACGTCCTTCTATGGTGACGGCGCGATACAGGAATTTGCACGGGGGCCGAGCGGACCCGGGCACCGCGTGTCTAGCCATGGGAGCTGCTTTGAGTGCTCGGATCCGTACTCTCGCGTGCGTGCTCGCCGGGGCCGTCGGGCTTCTCGGGCTGCCGTTGGTAGCGAGCCCGGCCGCGCTGGCCAGCCAGCCGAAGCCGGGCCACACCCGCCTGGTGCCGGGTACGCCTCGGACCGACGTACCGCGGATCACCAACGGTCGGGTCCTGGACATCGAGACGATCGGCAACCGGGTGTTCCTCGCCGGCACGTTCACCTCGATCGCGAACGTCGGGGGAGCGCAGCTCAACCAGCGCTTCCTCGCCTCGTACAACCTCGACACCAGGAAGGTCGACCCGAACTTCCGGCCGACGTTCGACGGTGACGTGGCCGCCGTGGAGGCGGCTCCGAATGGCTCCGCGCTGTACGTGGTCGGGTCGTTCAACACCGTCGGCGGGATGGCCAGGCGCAAGATCGTCAAGCTCAACCCGACCACCGGCGCGCCGATCGCGGCGTTCACCGCCGACGGCAACTCCCAGGCGAGCGTGGTCGACGTCAGCACCACGACGGTGTACGTCGGCGGCCAGTTCACCGCGGTGAACGGCGTGAACCGCGGCGGGCTGGTCGCGCTGAACGCGACCACCGGTGCGGTCGACCCCGGCTTCAACCTGCCGCTGACCGGCGGGATCGGGGTCGGCGGACAGCTGAACGTCCAGCAGGTGATGCTCACCCACGACGACAAGAAGCTGATGGTCGTGCACACCGGCCGGCAGATCGCCGGGCAGGACCGGTACGGCGTCGGCCTGATCGACACCACGGCCAAGACGCTGCTGCCCTGGCGTACCCGGCTGTGGGAGGACAACCTCGCGTTCGTCGGCGGCATCCAGCGCGCGCACACCGGTGACATCGCGCCGGACGACTCGTACTTCGTGGTCACCAGTGGCTCCGGCGGCGACCGCCCGCCGATCAACGACACCGCGATGGCCTTCCCGATGGCCGGCAACGACAACGTGCAACCCAAGTGGGTGTCCCGGCACTTCGACAGTGTGTACTCGGTGGCCGTCACCGAGGACGCCGTGTACCTCGGCGGGCACTTCAGCTGGGAGGAGTCGCCGACCGCGCAGCAGCCGTGGCCGGGCCTGGACAACGTCGGCTACGGCACCGGCCAGGGCTTGTCCGGGTACAACCTCGGTGACCAGGTCGTACGCCGGGACCACCTCGGTGCGGTGGACCCGGCCACCGGTACCGCGCTCGAATGGGACCCGGGTTCCAACTCGGTGATCGGCGAGGAGGCCATGAAGGCCACCCCGCGCGGACTGTTCGTCGGTGGCGACGGCAACAGCAAGGGCGGGGCGAGCATCGGCCGGGTCGGCTTCTTCGACTTCGCCAGCCAGCCGACCACGGCGGTCAACACCACCGTCACGACCCCGATCATGGGCCAGGTCAAGACGGCCAACAGCCCGTTCACCATCACGGGTACCGCCGTCGCGCCGGCCGGCATCACCCGGGTACAGGTGGAAATCCAGAACCGCGACTCCCGGCAGTTCCTGCAGGACAACCTCACCACCTGGGGTACGGCCAACACCATCAACGCGAACGTGGCATCGGTGAACGCGACCTCGAGCGGCTGGTCGCTGCCGGTCTCCATGCCGACCGGTGCGTACCTGGTCAAGGCGCAGACGTTCGGAAAGCGGAACACCAGCGACCCCAGCAAGGCCGAGAAGAAGATCGAGACGTTCAGCTTCGACGACCTGCCGCCGACCACCAGCATCCGGTCGCCCGGCTCGGGCCTGCTCGCCAGTACCGGCTTCATCGCCACCGGTACCGCCAGCGACGACAAGGGCATCAGCGCGCTGTCCTACTCGTTCCGCGACGCGAACAACCAGTACCTGCAGGACGACGGCACGGTGGCGTCGGCGTTCAACACGTTCCGGGCGCTGCCGGATGTCGTCGGCCTCACGTCCGCGACCTGGCAGTACGAGGTGGTCCTCCCGCACGAGGGCGCCTGGCGGATGACCGCCACCGCGATCGACAGCAGCGGGCAGTCGGACCTTCGTGGCGACACCCGCGACTGGACCGTCTCGGCCACCGGGGTACCGCCGACGGTGGCGATCAGCACGCCGGTCGTGATGACGCCGCCGACCTCGGTACCGGCGGTGCTCGTCACGCCGGGCACCGTGGTCACCTTCTCCGGTACCGCCAACGACGACGACCGGCTCAAGTCGGTGGAGATCTCCCTGCGCAACACCTCCACCGGCGAGTCACTGGCCGCCGACGGGACCTGGGGTGCCGACTCGATCGCCGGGTACCACCGGATCAGTCCGACCAACCTCGGCGCGGCGACCTACAACTGGTCGTACACCACGGTGCCGCTCACGCCGGGGCAGTACAGCTTCTCGGTGCGCGCCACCGACAGCCTCGACCTGACCACGTCCAGCTCCAACCAGGGCCGGCTCTCGCTGACCGTGCAGGTGCCCGGGGACGCCTTCCCGAACGGGCTGCTGGGCTTCACCGGGCTCGACCAGAACATCGACACCCTGCACCTGAACCTGACCGGCACGGCCACCGACGACAAGGGCGTGCAGGCGGTACGGATCGCGCTGCAGGACCTGGACACCAGCCGGTACGTGCAGCCCAACGGAACCATGGCGGCACATTTCGCCACGGTTCCCGCCACGCTCGCCGCACCTGGCGCGACCAGTACCGCGTTCAGCCTGTCGATCGATTTGCCGACCGCTGGTGAGTTCAGTGTCGAGGCGTACGCCGTGGACACGGCCGGGCAGCAGGACAGCTCGACCAGCGGCGCCACCGCGCGGTACCTGATCTATCCGGGGGACGCCGATCCGACCCTGGAACCGGCCGGCAACCCGACCGAGGGGCAGGTCTACGCCGACTCCCGGATCGTGGTCAACGGGCGCGCGGTCGACGACGTGGGCATGAGCCGGGTGGAGGTACGGGTCGTCAACAGCGCCAACCAGGGCATGAGCAGCTCCGGTACGTTCCGGACCCCGAGCACGCCCGGCAACTACTCGTGGATCGGGACGTTCCTCACCAGCCCCGGGTCACCCGGATCCAACTTCGCCTATACGACCCCGGTGATCCCACCCGGCACCTACACGGTGTGGGTACGCGGTACGGACAACTTCGGCCAGGTACAGCAGACGCCGCGGATCGTCACCGTGACGGTCACTCTCTGAGGCACTATCCGGTCGGTACGGCCGGCTGATCGGACGGGTCCGCGGGATACTTCCCGCGGGCCCTGCCTGTCGTAGCGGGTACAGCGGGTCGGTCGTGATGGGTAGACAACGCCGGATGGTCGGCATAGCGGCTGCTCGCGGCGGGTGGAACCGGGCGGCGGGAGATGACGGACATGACCGACACGGTGATCCTGAAGTGAACCCGTTTCGGCGGATAGTCGACAGCACTACCCGCCGGACGTATGACGTAGCCGGTGATCACGGCCTCTTACGGTGACGACGCGGGTTGAAATATCGCATCGGGCCGAACGGACCCTGATGCCCCGCGTCGTGCCAAGGGGGCAGCAGGATGAAAGCTCGGAGTCGCACGCTCGTGTGCGTCGTTGTCGGAGCCGTCGGGCTTCTCGGCCTACCGCTGGTGGCAAGCCCGGCCGCGGTGGCCAGCCAGCCGGTACCCAACCACACGCGACTCGTGCCGAGCACGCCTCGGGCCGACGTACCGCGGATCACCAACGGCCGGGTGCTCGACATCGAGACGATCGGGAACCGGGTGTTCCTGGCCGGCACGTTCACCTCGATCGCCAACGTCGGCGGGGCCGCGATCAACCAGCGGTACCTGGCCTCGTACAACATCGACACCAAGAAGGTCGACGCCAACTTCAAGCCGACGTTCGACGGTGACGTCATGGCGGTCGAGGCGTCCCCGGACGGCTCTGCGCTGTACGTCGTCGGCGCGTTCAACACCGTCGGCGGGGCGACCAAGCGCAAGATCGTGAAGCTCAACCCGACCACCGGCGCGCCGATCGCCGCGTTCACCGCCAACGGGAACTCGAAGGCGACCGCGATCGACGTGAGCAACACCGCGGTGTACGTCGGCGGTCAGTTCACCACCGTCAACTCGGTGAGCCGGACCGGGCTGGTCGCGCTCAACCCGACCACCGGTGCGGTCGACACCGGGTTCAACCTGCCGCTGTCCGGCGGGATCGGGGTCGGCGGCCTGCTCAACGTGCAGCAGCTCAAGCTGACCCACAACGACAGCAAGCTGCTGGTGGTACACACCGGCCGGCAGATCGCCGGGCAGGACCGGTACGGCGTCGGCCTGATCGACACCGCGACCAAGACGCTGCTGCCGTGGCGGACCCGGCTGTGGGACGACAACCTCGCCTTCGTGGGTGGCATCCAGCGGGTAGCCGCCGCGGACATCGCACCCAACGACTCGTACTTCGTCGTCACCAGCGGTTCCGGTGGCGACCGGCCACCGATCAGCGACACCGCGATGGCGTTCCCGGTCGCGGGCAACGACAACGTGCAGCCCATCTGGGTGTCGCGGCACTTCGACAGCGTCTACTCGGTCGCCATCACCGAGACCGCCGTGTACGTCGGCGGGCACTTCAGCTGGCAGGAGTCGCCCACAGCGAACCAGCCGTGGCCCGGTCTGGACAACGTCGGCTACGGCACCGGCCAGGGCTTGTCCGGGTACAACCTCGGTGACCAGGTGGTACGCCGCGATCACATCGGCGCGCTGGACCCGGCGACGGGTACCGCGCTGGAGTGGAACCCGGGTTCCAACTCGGTGATCGGTGAGGAGGCCATGAAGGCCACCCCGCGGGGACTGTTCGTCGGTGGCGACGGCAACAGCAAGGGCGGCGCCAGCATCGGCCGGGTGGCGTTCTTCGACTTCACCAGCGAGCCCGCCGCGTCGCCGGTCAACACCACGATCACCGCGCCGATCGAGGGAGCGGTGAAGACCTCCAACACCCCGTTCACATTCACCGGTACCGCGGTCGCGCCGGCCGGCATCACCAAGGTGCAGCTGGAGATCCAGAACCGCGACACCCACCTGTACCTGCAGCCCAACCTGACCTCGTGGGGGCCGGCGGCCGTCATCAAGACGACCGTGAACGTGAACGCGACCTCCAGTCCCTGGTCGCTGACCGTGTCGATGCCCACCGGCTCGTACCAGGTCCAGGCGAAGACATTCGGAAAGAACAACACCAGCGACCCGACCAAGGCCGTCAAGAAGATCGAGACGTTCAGCTTCGACGACATACCGCCGAACACCGCCATCACCTCGCCGGCGGCCGGTTCGCTCGCCAGTACGACCTTCCTCGCCACCGGTACGGCCAGTGACGACAAGGGCGTCAGCGGGATGTCGTTCTGGTTCCGCGACGCGAACAACCAGTACCTGCAGGACGACGGCACGGTCGCGTCGAGCTACAACACCTTCGGTGCGCTACCGGACACCGTCGGCGCCACGTCCACCATCTGGCAGTACCAGGTCGCCCTGCCGCACGAGGGCGTCTGGCGGATGAGCGCCTCGGCCATCGACAGCAGCGGGCAGGCCGACCTGCGCGGTGACGTCCGCGACTGGGCGGTGTCGGCGACCGGCGTTCCGCCGTCGGTGACGGTCACCGCACCGGTGGCGATGAACCCACCCACCCCGGCCGCGCCCGTGGCCGTCACCCCGGGAACGGCACTGACGATCTCCGGTACGGCGACCGACGACACCTCGCTCAAGTCGGTCAACGTGTACATGCTGAACAACTCGACGCACGAGTCGCTGGCGTCGGACGGCACCTGGGGAGTCGACGCGATTCCAGGGCTGCACCGGGTGAGCCCGGTCAACCTGGGGGTGCCGTCGTACAACTGGAGCTACACCACTCCGGCGTTGAGTCCAGGCATCTACACCTTCGCGGTGCTGGCCATCGACAACCTGGACCTGCTCACGCCGCTCACCAACGCCGCGATCCTGACGCTCATCGTGCAGGTGCCCGGCGACGCCTTCCCGAACGGTCTACTGAGCTTCACCGGGATCGAGCAGAACATCGACGCCCTGCACCTGGACCTGACCGGGACGGCTACCGACGCCACCGGCGTACAGAGCGTCAAGGTGGCGCTGCGGGACCTGGACACCAGCCGGTACGTGCAGCCCAACGGCACGATGGCGGCGAACTTCGCCACTCTGAACGCGACCCTCGGTACCCCCGGCGGGACCAGTACCACGTTCAGCCTGTCGGTGAACCTGCCGACGTCCGGTCAGTACAGCGTCGAAGCCTTCGCCGTTGACACCGCCGGCCAGCAGGACTCCTCGACCGCTGGCGCCACCGCCAGATACCTCGTATATCCCGGTGACGCCGACCCCGGCCTCGAACCGGTCGGCAACCCGACCGCGGGCCAGGTGTACACCGACTCACGGATCGTGGTGAGCGGGCGGGCGATCGATGACCTGGGCATGGGCCGGGTCGAGGTACGGGTCGTCAACAGCGCCAACCAGGGCATGAGCAGCTCCGGTACGTTCAGCACCCCGAGCGTGCCCGGCAACTACCCGTGGATCGCGGCCTTCCTGACCAGTCCGGGCTCTCCGGGATCCAACTTCGCCTACACCACACCGGTCATCCCGACCGGCACCTACACCGTGCAGGTACGGGCGGTGGACAGCCACGGACAGGTCCAGCAGACGCCGAGGATCGTGACCGTGACGGTCGGCCCCTAGGCTCTGCCGGTTCCTGACCGCGTACGAACGCGGCTACCGCCCCACGGCACGTTGCCGTGGGGCGGTAGTCGTCAACTGGCCAGTTGCCCGCGTCAGCTCCGGTCGCTGCCGGATTGCCGGAATGATTCCGTCATCCAGACATTCAGGCTCGGCATCGGAGCCGATGCGGGGACTCCGGCGCGGCGGAGATATCGATTACGGCGCGCGGCCCCATCGTGGCTGCTTGCTTTGACGGTCATTGTCCGTGAATGATCGGTTCCCCTTGGCTGCGGAATGCCGCGCGGCTCGCGGCTCCTGGTACACCGATCGCGGTCTCGGCTGCGCGGATCCGGCCGCCGCGGGGGATCGCGACAAGCTCCGCAGGTACACCGAAGAGTCTTTGATTTGCCCATCCGCCGCTGGTCGGCAGCGCATCGCTGGGTCGTACATCGCGAGGTTGAGGGGATGTCTGGTCGCCGGTACGCGTTGCTGACCGCCTGGGCGGGGGTGGAGACGCTCCTGGTCGTGGGCACCGCGGTGGCGCACCGGTGGCAGCGCGACGACCTGGTGACCGGGGCAGCCGCGGCGGCCGTGCTGGTGCCGCTGGCCGGTGCCGTGGTCGGTCTCGTCCGGGCGCGGCGGGCCAGGCATGCCGGCGCCGGTGGCGCGGACGCGTCGGCGCTGCCGGTGCTGCCCGGCTTCCGGCTGGTCGACGGCCGGCTGCCGTCGGTGCGGGAGCTGTCCCCGGCGGAGCTAGGTGTCACGCCCGCGATCCGGGCCGGCAAGAGCGATCGTCCGGTGCCCTATGTCGACCGCGACCGTGATCCGGACGTCGCCGCGGCGTTCGCGGCGGGCGGGCTCGTCGTCCTGCACGGGCCGTCCGGAGCAGGGAGGACCAGTGCTGCGGTACACGCGCTGAGCAGCGTCGCGGCCGACCGGCTGCTGCTGGTACCGGACGGGCCGGCGGCACTGCGGGAGCTGGCCGGGTGCGGCCAGTCGCTGGGTACCGCGGTGCTCTGGCTCGACGACCTCGACCGGTACCTGGTGCCCGGTGGTCTGGACCGGGCCCTGCTGGACCGGCTCTGTCCACCGGACAGCGCGGTGCTGGTGCTGGCCACGGTGCGCGGCGGGGAGTGGGCCAGGCTCCGGCCGGACAAGCCCGCCGACGTGATCGCGTCCGCGGTCGCGCGTACCGGTGCCGAGGTGATCGCCGCGGCCCGGACCACCATCGCGATCGGTGACTTCTCCGCGGCCGAACTCGACCGCGCGGCCATCCGCCGGTCCGACGCCCGGATCGCGCAGGCGATCGAGCATGGCGGTACCGCGATCACCGGTTACCTCGCCGGTGGCCCGCAGGCGATGCGGCGGTGGGTCTCCGGTACCGGCGATCTCCAGGTGCCCGGCCAGCACCTGGTGTCCGCCGCGGTGGACTGGCGCCGGGCCGGTGGGTACGACCCGGTGCCGGGGCACGTCCTGATCCAGCTGTGCCGGGAGTACGTAGACCCGCGGCTGCGGCACCATCCGGAGGTGGACTACCGCGCGGCGCTGCGGTGGGCGTGTGAACCGGTCGCGGGAGCCGGCGGCTGCCTCACCGCGCATCCGGATGACACCTACCGGGCCGCGGACTACCTGGTGGAACGGGTCGCGGTCGACGACAGCCCACTCGCCGGGGTACCGATCGCGGATGCGGTCTGGCGACCGCTGCTGGCGCTCGCCGGTACCGACCGGTCGCTCGACATCGGTGGCGCCGCGTACCGGGCCGGCCGGTCGGACCTCGCCGAGCAGGCGTTCAGCCGGATCGCGGACGACGCGGCGCTCGACGCGATGCTCGGGCTCGGCGTGCTGCTGGCCCGCCGCGGAGAGGCCGAGCAGGCCGAGGGGTGGTACCGGCGGGCCGCCGCCGGCGCCCAGCCCGCCGCGATGTTCCACCTCGGGCTGCTGCTGGCCGAACGGGACGACACCACCGAGGCCGAGGTGTGGTGGCGCCGGGCGGCCGCCGCCGGGAACGTCGGAGCGATGTTCAACCTGGGCGTACTGCTGGCCGAGCGGGACGACCGGGACCAGGCCGAACAGTGGTACCGGCAGGCGGCCGACGGCGGCCAGACCCGGGCCATGTTCAACCTGGGCGTACTGCTCGCCGCGCGGCAGCAGGACGGCGAGGCCGAAGTGTGGTGGCGCCGCGCCGCGGACGGCGGTGACCTCGGCGCCATGGTCGCGCTGGGCGCGCTGCTGGTCGACCGGCTGGACGCGGAGCAGGCCGAGACCTGGTACCAGCGGGCGGCCGAGACCGGACGGGTCGACGCGATGGTCGAGCTCGGCGGGCTGCTGCTCGCCCGGGGCGAGGCTCCCGACGCGGAGAAGTGGTGGCGGCAGGCCGCCTGCGACGGGCACCTCGACGCGAAGACCAGACTCGGCGCGCTGCTGGTCGAACGGGGCGATGTCGACGAGGCCGCGGCGTGGTACCAACAGGCGGCCGAGGCCGGGCATGCCGGCGCGATGCTCGGCCTGGGCGTGCTGCTGGCCCGGCGCGGTGAGGTCGGTACCGCCGAGAAGTGGTGGATCACCGCCGCCCGGGCCGGCGACACCGGCGCCATGTTCAACCTCGGCCTGCTGCTGACCGGGCAGGGGAGATCCGCGCCGGCGGAGCAGTGGTACGACCGGGCCGCGCAGGCCGGGCACGTCGACGCGATGTTCGACCTCGGCGTACTGCTGGCCGAGCGCGGTGACGCGGACGGCGCGCAGAGCTGGTGGAGCCGGGCCGCCGACGCCGGGCACGCCGGCGCGATGGCCGGGCTGGGCATGCTGCTCAGCCAGCACGGCGAGATCGCGCCGGCGGAGGAGTGGTGGCGCAAGGCGGCCGGAGCTGGTCACCGGGGAGCCGCGGCGGTACTCGCGCTGCTGCTGGCCGAGCGCGGCCAACTCGACCAGCTCGACGAGTACCGGGCCGCGGCGGACGGTGCCGGTGGGGACGCGATGGCCGCGCTCGCCGCACTGGTGGCCCGGCGCGGCGACTCGAGCGGGACGATGCCGTCGTTCCAGTCGGTGGCGCTCGGACCGGCCGGCATGCCCCGCGCCCCGGCGAGCTTGTATCCCGGCAAGCGCAAGCGGAAGAGCCTGGACCGCCGCCGGACCCCGCGGGACGCCGCAACCGCTGGGGGCGGGGCGGCCGCGGGAGAGGCGGCCGCGGGCGGGCTGACGACCGCTCGGGGGACCGCGGGGCCGGGTCGCGGCGAGGGCGCGACGGGTTGGGCAACGGGCTCGACGAGTCGGGGAGCCGACTCGAACTAAAGCGACCGGTGGGGCGACTAAGAGGGTGACAGATCCTCTACGCCAGATCCTCAAAAGGAGTCCCACCGTGAAAAGGCAAGCCATCCGTCAGCTCGCGATGATCACCGGTCTCGGGTTGGCGACCCTGGTTGCGGCCACCGCCTGTACGTCCGCCAAGGCGCCGGCCGCTGCCGCACCGAAGCCGACCGCGAGTCCGTCGGTCGCCACGACCCACCCCACGACTCAGGCCACCACCCGACCCACCACGCCGGCGTCCCACTCAGCCAGTCCGACCCATCCGACCCCCGTACCGCCCCGATGTCTGGGTGCGGTGCTCTACAAGATCGACGCCAGTGTTGGTGGTCCGCCCGGAGCACGGCTGTGTATGGCCGTGGGTGGAATGCTCCGGATCGACAACGCCGGTCCCGGGTACGTGGAGATGACTCCGGACAACAAGACCGACTGTTCGTACGAGGCGGCGGTGCACGAGTGTCGTCTCATCGGTACCGGGACCGTGCGGGTCACGGTCACCCAGCGCACCACGTTCCACTTCACGCTGGTGATCGCCAACGCGGGATCGCCGCCGAGTCCGCCTACCGCCTGTCAGAACAGTGGAACGTACGTCCTGCACGCCACCGACAGTGGTCCGCCGTGGGGGGCGATCTGTGTCCGGAAGCAGGTCACGCTGCAGGTACGGGACCTCGGACCCGAGGGTTTCGAGGTCCAGCCGGCCGGAGCGGTGTCCTGTCAGTACGAGGCGGCGGTACGTAACTGTCGTTTCCTGCGGACCGGGACCGTC
The DNA here is from genome assembly GCA_963742715.1 of uncultured Actinomycetota bacterium. Lineage (GTDB taxonomy): Bacteria > Actinomycetota > Actinomycetes > Mycobacteriales > Micromonosporaceae > CAVUMR01. Next base: position 728,330 of record CAVUMR010000002.1, read on the forward strand.
ATGTTCACGATCGACCGGTCCGGGATCCCGCGGCCGCTCACCGTGGTCGTGGTCGGGTAACACCGCCGGATACAGCGGGGATAGCACTGTCAGTGGGCGGCGGGTCGAACCTGGACCCGCCGCCCACTGCTGTCCGGTACCTCACCGAGCAGCGGTTATGACGGAATGACGCCGTTAGACTTCGACGCGTGTCGACAGACGGCGCCGAGCTCGACCAGCTGGCGCGGGCGGCCTCCGGCGGTGACCCGGGGGCGCTGAACACATTGCTCACCACGGTGCGGCCGGATGTGCTGCGGCTGTGCGCGCGATTCCTCCCGTACCGGGAGGACGCCGAGGAAGCCTGCCAGGACACGCTGCTCGCGGTCGCCAGCGGAATCGGCGGCTTCGAGGGGCGCGCCTCGTTCCGTACCTGGCTGCACGGCATCACCGCCAACCGGGCCAGGTCGACCTATAAAGCACTGCGACGACGGTCCGCGACCGAGGCGGCCGGAGTACCACTACCCGACCGGCCCGACCCGCGCCGTACCAGCGTGGTCGCCGGTACCAGGCTGGATTTCCTGGACGGGCTGGAGTCGCTCGGCCCCGACCTGGCCGAGCCGGTGGCTTTGCGGGACATCGTCGGCCTGCCGTACCAGGAGATCGCCGCGCTCATGGGCCTGCCGGAGGGAACGGTCAAGTCGAGGATCCACGAGGCGCGGCGCCGGCTCCGGGGCCGGCTCGTCGACGACTCCACCTGACGCCGTGACGACCCGAGGTGACCGCCGTTCGGCCCGCCGCCCGGTCAGGGTGGGTGGGACCGTGGCCGCCGCGGTGACCCTGGCCCTGCTCACGTCGATCGTTGCGTGCGGTGCCGGGCCGGTCTCGCCACTGCCAGTGGCGGCGCCGAGTCTGACCCCATCGGCGCCCCCGCCATCGCCGACCGCGCCCAGCCCCAGTGCGTCCACCCAGCAGGCGACGACCGGGCCGGTCCCGCCGGATACCCCGACGCCCACCGCGTCGTCGGCCTGTCTGGGACCCATCAGGTACACCGTGCGAGCCAACGGTGGGCCGCGTCCCGGGTCGCTCTGCCTGAGCGTGGGAGCCGTCCTGGCGGTGGAGGACACCGTGCCCGACTCCGTGACCGCGGAACCGGCCGACGATGTCTCCACCTCGTACGAGGCGGGCGTGGTGGACGTCAGGTTCCTCCGCCCGAGCACGGTCGCGGTCACCGTCAACCGCGAAGTCGACCCGTTCACCATCGCGGTCGTGGTCCGGTAGTACACCGATCCGGGCTGTTCCCTCGGCGGTGCCGAACGCGCCGGCGGGTGGCGCCGCGGCGCCGGTGTTCCGCGCGGGCGCGTCGGGGGCGCCGTTCAGCGCCGGATGCGGATACCGCCGAGCAGGGTGTCGACGAACTCCGGCCCGCTGCCGGGCGGCGGCGTGACCTGCGCGTACACCAGGCCGGAGGTACCCGGTCCGGTGCCGACCGCCTCGACGACCCTCGGCTTGCCGCTGGCACACCCGGTGAACGAGGCCACCACCCAGTCCACCTCGGCCGGCCGCGCGATGCGGACCGGTGCCGCGGTACAGCCGTCGTGCTGCCGTTCGGCGACGAGCGCGGCCGGCGTGCCCCGATCCGACCAGGTCCTGGACAACCCGATGAACGCTCCGGGCACGGACGGGTCGGACCGCCACCGGCCCGGGTCCGGGGACAGCACCAGGGCCGGTTCCAGTTCGCCGTCCGACCCGCGCTGGCCGGCCCATCCGGTGCCCCGGGCGTTCCAGCCGGCGGGGAGGACGACCGTGATCCGGCCGGTGGAGTCCGCCGCCATGGCTCGTCCGTCCGGCGACAGCAGGCGGATCGGGTCGCCGGCGGACAGCCCGGCCACGGCCGCCAGCACGAGTGCCACGCCCACCACCAGCGGACGCCGGCGACCGGCCGAGAGCAGGCGCGATCCGATCCAGCGCGGGGTCGTGGCCCGGTCGAACGCGGTGAGGAACGCCGCCGCGTCCGGGTAGCGGTCGGCCGGCTCGCGCGCGGTCGCCTTTCGCAGCACCGCGGCGGCCTTCGGCGGGGTACCCGACCGGAGCGCCGGCAGGCCCACCCGGTCGACGGTCGGTACGCCGAGCAGCGCGACGCCGAGCCGGCCCAGGCCGTACACATCGGTGCGGGCGTCGACCACCGCGAGCGGGTCGTCCTGCTCGGGCGCCATGAATCCGGGGGTACCCGCGCGGGCGGTCAGGCCGGACGCGGCGGCGAGCGCCTTGGCCAGCCCGAGATCGGCGATGAGTACCTGCCCGGCGAAGCTGTCCGGCTCAGCGGGTCGCGGCGTGGCGCCGGCCGGTGCGGCGGGTCGCGACGGGGCACCGGCCGGTGCGGCGCTGGCTGAGCCGGTGTCGGCCAGCGAGGTGCGATCCGGGGTGGGGGCGCCGGACGGGCAGCGGAACAGCACGTTGCCCGGGGTCAGGTCGCGGTGCACGATCCCGTTGGCGTGCAGGACGGCCGCGCCGGCGGCGACCTCGCGCAGCAGGGACAGTCGCAGTGGCAGCGGCATCGGTCCGGCGGCGAGCCGGTCGCGGAGGCTGCCGCCCTGCGCCCACGCCATCACCAGGTACGGCCGGCCGTCGTCCAGTTCACCGACGGCGTGTACCCGTACCAGGCGTTCGTGGTCCAGCCGCCACAGCAGCCGCGCCTCGTCCAGGAAGCGCTCGCGTACCCGCAGGTCGTGGCTCCAGTTTTCGGCCAGCACCTTGATCGCGACCCGGGCGTCCAGAGCCGGATCGAACCCCAGCCACACGGTGGCGAACGAGCCGACCCCCAGCAGCCGCTCGATCCGGTACGACCCGACCAGCGTCGGCAACTTCACGGCACTCACCCACCGTGACCGTACCGTCCGGTCAGCGTGTCAGGTACCGGTCGTGCGGACAGGACCGCGGCCCGGTGAGGAAAGCACGGTCAGCACACCGGCAGCCCGGTCAGCGCGATTGCGCGTACTCGGCCAGTACCTCGTCGAGGGTCTTTCGCGCTCCCGCCGCGTGCGTCGAGTCGGGGTCGGCGAGCGTGATCAGGGCCTTCCACAGCGCCCAGGCACGTCCCCGGGCCCAGGTGTCCGAGTCGATCCCGAGCGTGGCGCGGAACGCCTCGCGGCTGGCTCCGGACAGCAGCGTCCAGGCGATCACGACATCGCAGGCCGGATCGCCCACGCCGCAGCCGCCGAAGTCGATGACGGCGGCCAGCCGACCGTCCCGCAGCAGGAGGTTGCCGGTGGCCACGTCGCCGTGGAACCAGACCGGGGTACCGCGCCAGGGGGAGTGCAGGGCCGTCTCCCACACCGCGGTGGCGGTGTCGGCGGGGATCCGGCCGTCCAGTACCTCGATCGCGCGGCGGGTCTCGGTGTCGTAGTGCTCGAGCGGGGCGCCACGATAGAAGCTGTGCCGACCGGCGGGTGGCCCGTCGGTGGGATCCACCTCCCGCAGCGCGACGAGGAAGCGGGCGAGGTCGGTGGCGAACCCGGTCAGGTCGGCGATGCGCTCGGCGCTCGCGGTCTCGCCGTCGATCCACCGGTACACCGACCAGGGGAACGGGTACCCCTCGGCCGGTGCCCCCTTCGCCTGCGGTACCGGGATCGGCAGCGGCAGGTGCGGAGCCAGCGCCGGCAGGTAGCGGTGCTCCTTGTCGACCTGTGGCACATACCCCGCGGCACTGGGCAACCGCACCGTCAACTCGTCGCCGAGGTGGAAGGTCCGGTTGTCCCAGCCGTCGAACTCGACGGGTCGTACCGGCAGGTCGGCCCACTGCGGGAACTGGCCGGCGACGAGTCGGCGTACCAGGGCCGCGTCGATCGACGGCCTGACCTCCGGCTGCTCGTGCACGTCCACCTGCCCGTCCTCGGTCATCGGGACAGGTTGGTCAGCCCGGAGTGGTACCGCAACCGGATTTGTCCGATTCCCGGGCGGGCCGGTACCCCGGGGAGTGGCGGCCGGGGGTGCGTCAGCCCGGCCGTACCCCATAGTCTCCGAACCCGTGTTCGAGGGCCGCGAGCGCCGTGCGGACCTGGGCGCGGGTGGCGCGGGCGATGGTCGCGTTGGACGCGCCGGCGAGGCTCCGGCGGCGGACCAGGTCGACGACGGCCCGGTGGACTCCCATCAGCGCGTTCGCCACCACCCATGGCAGCACGTCGCCGTCCCGGGCGCCGGTGTCGGCGGCGAGCAGCGTGGCGAGCGAAGCGGTGTGGCGCGCGAAGACCTGTTGCTCGCGGAGTAGCAGCGCCGGGCTGTCGGTGATCATCCGGTTGACCGTGCGGAGTTGCGCTGTCGCTTCCGGCCGGGCGAGCAGCCCGGTGATGCTGAACAGGAACCGACTGAACGCGGCGAGCACGGACTCGCCGGGCTTGCGCTCGCGTACCGCCGTGAGCAGCGCGGTCTCGAACGACTCGAGCCGGCCGTAGACGAGGTCCTCTTTGGTGGGGAAGTAGTTGTACACGGTCTTCTCGGCGACGTCGGCCGCCTGCGCGATCTCCACGACGGTGACCGCGTCGAACCCGCGGGCGAGAAACAGGCGCATGGCGGCATCGGCGATCTGCTGCCGGGTGCGCTCCTTCTTGCGTTCCCGGAGCCCGACCTGCTGGTCCTCGGCCACCCCACCACCTGCCCGTATCGAGCGAAGCCTACTGAGTCGGTCCGGCCGGGCGGGGCTTGCCGGCGGCGAGGGCTTGGCGGTGTTCGTACAGTGACTATAGATTTACTGTGCCTGGAGCCTGAGCATGACAGTCATCTCCGATGGGCGCGGTCAGCTGCGTCGGGGCCGGTGGCTGAGCCGCCGAGGGGGAGGCTCAGCGCCGGCATGACCGGTGTGGACCGCTTACCGTGTGGGCGTGGCGAAGAAGTCGCATGTCCTGGAGCTCGCCGGTCAAGAGGTGACCATCACCAATCCGGACAAGCTCGTCTTTCCGGAGGGCGGTCACACCAAGCTCGACCTGGTGCACTACTACCTGGCCGTGGCCGAGGGTGCGCTGCGCGGGGTGGACGGCCGGCCGATGATCCTCAAACGGTTCGTCAAGGGCATCGACGAAGAGGCGTTCTTCCAGAAGCGCGCGCCGACCAACCGGCCGGAGTGGATCGAGGTCGTCGAGCTGCGCTACCCGTCCGGTCGTACGGCCGACGAGGTCGTGGTCCGGGACGAGGCACAGCTGGCCTGGGTGGTGAACCTCGGCTGCCTGGACCTGAACCCGCATCCGGTACAGGCCGAGGACCTGGAGCACCCGGACGAGCTGCGGATCGATCTGGACCCGGTGCCCGGCGTCGACTGGAAGCAGATCGTGGACGTCGCGCTGGTGGTACGCGAGGTGCTCGCCGATCACGAGCTGACCGGCTGGCCGAAGACCTCCGGCTCGCGCGGCTTCCACATCTACGCGCGGATCCACCCGCGCTGGACGTACCGGGAGGTGCGGCTCGCCGCCGAGACGGTCGCGCGGGAGGTGGAGAACCGGGCGCCCGACCTCGCCACCAGTCGATGGTGGAAGGAGGAGCGGCACGGTGTGTTCGTCGACTTCAACCAGAACGCGAAGGACCACACGGTCGCCTCGGCGTACTCGGTACGGCCGACCGCCGACGCGCGGGTTTCCACGCCGTTGAGCTGGGCGGAGGTACCGGACTGCCGGCCGGAGCGGTACACCCTGCCGGCCGTGCTCGACCGGTACCGCGACCTCGGCGATCCGTGGGACGGCATCGACGCCGTGCCGGGGTCGCTGGACGCACTGCTCGGGCTGGCCAAGCGACTCGGGCCGGCGGAGAAGCCGCCGAAGGGCACCGGCCGTCGGCAGCAGACGATGCCGGTGATCGAGATCGCGCGGGCCAAGACGAAGGCCGAGGCGCTCGATGGTCTCGAGCGGTGGCACACCCGGCACCCCACCGTGCGGGGCCACCTCGAACCGGCGGACACGCTGGTCGACGGGATGCGCGGCCGCAGCTCGCTCTGGTACCGGATCAGGATCAACCTCCAGCACGTACCCGAGGGCGAGCGGCCGCCGCAGGAGCCGCTGGAGATCGACTACGATCCCTGGGCCGATACCCCGTGGGCGCGTGACAGCGACTGAGCCGCTGTCGGATTCACGTCCCCGGTAGTGAACCGGACACCGGTGCGCGGCGTGCGCTCTACCGTGATGACGCTGACGCCGGAGGTGTCATGAAGATCAAGGGCCCCTACCTGACCTTGGCCGCTGGCGTGGTACTCGCCGCGGTGCTCGGCACCCTCAGCGCGACCGCCGCCGCGGACGACAAGAAGGCGTCCACCCCGGCAGCGGTCGCCACCGAGGTGGCCGCCACCCCCAGCGCCACCCCGAGCAGCCCGGCACCGACGCCGGCGCGCGCGGTACAGGCGACCTACGCGGGCACAGTCGTCGGGAGTACCGCCACGGTCGCGATCGCGGTACGGGGCGACACGGCGGTCGCGTACTTCTGCGACGGCCGGCGCATCGAGGCCTGGCTGCGCGGTACCGCCGGCGCCGGTCAACTCTCGCTGGCCGGTACCGCTGGGAAGCTCACCGGTACCTACGACGAGCGGGTGGCTCGCGGCACCGTGACCGCGGGCGGCCGGAGCTGGAGCTTCGCCGTACCGGTGGTGCACGCGCCATCCGGGTTGTACCGGGCCACCGCGCAGGTACGCGGCGCACGGGTCGTCGCCGGCTGGATCGTGCTGCCGAACGGCCGGCAGGTCGGTGTGTTCACCACCAACGGCGGTACGCCCACCCCGGTACCGCGGCTGCGTACCGAGACCGGGACCGCCACCGTGAACGGTGCTCCGTTGACCGCCGCCGCGGTGGACGGGTCCACCGGGTTCTGACCTTCGTGCCACCCGTCCCTGTGCCAATCCACTCGCGAGGGCAGGAGCTGTACCGATGACCTCCCAACCCGTACCCCCGCCGCTGCGTGCGTCCGGGCGGGCGGCCGTGCCCGGCCCGTTCGCGGGCGTGACGGAACCGGACAGCCGGGACGTGTCCACCGGCACGATGGGCCTGGTCGCGATCCTGATCGTCGGCGCGGCGGTGTCGGTCGCCCTCGGCGTCTACGGCCGGTTGCACGATCCGACCGGCATCGCGGTGAGCCTGGCCGGCTTCTCCAGCCCGCAGACGGTCAAGGTCTGGCTGGCCTCCGCCGCGACCCTGTTCGCGCTGGTACAGGTGGTCTCCGCGCTGGCGATGTTCGGCCGGCTGCCCGGGGTCACGGCGCCGGCCTGGACCGGCCTGGTACACCGCTGGTCCGGGCGGGTGGCGTTCCTGCTCACGGTTCCGGTGGCGGTGCACTGCCTGTACGCGCTGGGCTTCCAGTCCGCCAGCGCCCGGGTGCTGGCGCACTCGCTGCTCGGTACCGCGTTCTTCGGCGCGTTCACGATGAAGATGTTGGTGCTGCCCCGGCGTGGCGTACCCGGCTGGGTGTTGCCGGTCGTCGGTAGCGTCGTCTTCACGGTTCTGGTCGGGCTCTGGTTGACCTCGTCGCTGTGGTTCTTCACCACCTTCGGCGTACACCGGTGAGGGAGGACGACTCGATGGTTGCCCAGGAATCCAGCGGCCTGTCGCGGCGTGGCCTGCTCGCCACCACCGCGGCCGCGGGTGCCGCCGGTGCGGTGGTGGCGGTGACCGGCTGCAGCACGTACGGCGGGTCCGACGACACCCCGGCGGTCGCCACGCCGGGCGGCAGCGCGAAAGCCGGTGCCGGTGGCGGCACGTTGGCGCAGGTCAGCGACATACCGGTGGGCGGCGGCAAGATCTTCACCGCCCAGCGCGTGGTCGTCACGCAACCCGAGGCCGGCACCATCAAGGCGTTCTCCGCGACGTGTACGCACCAGGGCTGTCAGGTGACCAGCGTCCGCGAAGGCACCATCAACTGCCCGTGCCACGGCAGCCAGTACAAGATCGCGGACGGGAGTGTGGCGAGCGGCCCGGCGCCGGCGCCGCTGCCCGCGGTACAGGTGACCGTGGAGGGCACCGCGATCACGCTGGCCTGACGCGCGGCCTCATCGGTCCTTCCCGGGTGTCTGCCCAGGTCAACCCGGCCCGGCCGGGGGAATCCGCGCGGGCTTCGGACGTCACGCGCGGCGGTTCGCCGTCCGGGTGAGGACGAGCTGACGTCGATGTGAAGCAACCGGTTGATTGGCTGGGCGCCCAGGCGATCCCGGTAGGTGAATTCGATGTTGCGGCTCTCGGTGGCGCACGATCCCAGTCTCTGCGTGGAAGGTCTCCCGGCGGCGTTGCGGGCGCGCGGCCTGGTCGTCGCCGGCGGGGAGCCCTCGGACGGCGGGCCTCCGGACGGCGGGCCCCCGGACGGCGGGCACCCGGACGGCGAGGCGGATCCGCGGTCGACAACGCTGCTGGTCACCGTGGCGTCCGACCAGGCTTCCGATCAGCCATCCGGGCACGCGACGTCCGGACCCGCGCCGGTCGGGCACGGCGCTTCCGAGCACCCGCCGGTCGCGCGGCTGGCTGATGCGCTGTCGGCGATCGCGTACACGACCGGCGTCGTCAGCGTCACCGCGACCGTGGCGCCGCCGGCGCCTGGCCCTGCACCGGCGGACGACCCGTTGTCGCCGCGCGAGCGGCAGGTCATCGACCGGATCGCGCAGGGACTGACCCATGCGCAGATCGCGCTCCGGCTCGGCATCAGCCCGCACACGGTCGACACGTACATCCGGAGGATCCGTTCCAAGCTCCAGCTCGGCAACAAGGCCGAACTCGCCCGCGCCGCGGTGCTCGGCGCTCCGGTGGTCGGCCCGGCTCCGCTTCGCGGTACCGGTCGACCCGAGAGCTGGTCGAGTCGCCCGGACGGCCGTGTGGGGGACTCCGGTGAGCCGGCCGGCGTGAGCGCCCGCCGCGGCAGCGGCTGACCGCCGCGAGTGTCGCAGGGCCATTTTGCTCGGCACCTTCCCGCCAGGGAGGATGTCGGCAAGGAGGCTCATGCGGTTTCTCGTGCTCGGCCCGGTCGAGATGGAGATGGACGGCCGGCCGGTCCGGCTCGCCGGCGGCCGCAGCCGGGCCATGCTCGCGACCCTGCTGTTGAACTCCGGCCGGGTCTGCCCCGCTGACCAGCTCATCGACGCGATCTGGGGTACCGACCCGCCGGCCACCGCCTCCGCCCAGCTGCACATCGTGGCGTCGAGGCTGCGCGCCGCGCTCGCGGCCGCCGGATGCCCGGCGGAGGAGAACGTGGCCACCCGCAGCCCCGGGTACCTGCTGCCCCTCGGTACCTCCCGGTGCGACCTGCACGAGTTCCGCGCGCTGGCCACGCGGGCGGCGGACGAGGCCCGGACCGGCGGCTGGGCCGCGGCCCGCGACGCGTACCGCTCCGCACTCGCCCTGTGGCGCGGTCCGGCCTGCCTGGACGTGACCGCACCGGGAGTGGTGGCCGTGGCCGAGCGGCTCAACCAGGAGCGCGTCGCGGTCGCCGAGCGCAGCCTCGCCACGGCTCTGCTCGTCGGCGCGTGTGACGAGGTACTGCTCGAGGCCGGCCAGCTGATCGCGGCGGACCCGCTGCGTGAGCGGGCGCACTACCTGTTGATCACGGCGTACGCGCTGGCCGACCGTACCGGTGACGCGCTGGCCGCGTACCAGGCTGCCCGACAGACCCTGGCCACCGAACTCGGCATCGACCCGGGGGAGGAGCTCCGCGGGCTCGAGCGCGCCGTACTGTGCCGGGAACTCGACCCGGTACACGAGGTACTGCGCGCCTGGGCCGGCGCCGGCGACCCGGGTGCCCCGGCAACCGGTGCCGCGGTACGACCGGGGACGGGGCTGTCCCGGGTGCCGCCGTACGAGCTGCCGGCCGAGATACCGGACTTCGTGGGTCGGCGGGAGGAACTGGCCCAACTGGAGAAGCTGCTGACCGCGGCTGGCGGTGCGGCGGCCGGCGCCTCGACTCCGGCGATCGTGTCCATCTCCGGGCTCGGCGGCGTGGGCAAGACCGCGCTGGCGGTACGCGCCGCCCGCTGGGCCCGCACGCACTTTCCGGACGGCTGCCTGTTCACCTCGATGGACGGAGCCCAGCACACCCCGCGTGACCCGTACGCCGTGCTCGGCTCGCTGCTGCGCTCGCTCGGCCTGCCCGGCCCGGCGGTGCCGGACGATCCGGACGCCCGGCTCGGCCTGTACCGGTCGATGATCAGTGACCGGCGGATCCTGGTCGTGATCGACGACGCCGTGGACGAGCGGCAGGTACGACCGCTGCTGCCCACGTCCGGTGGCTCGGCCGCGGTGGTGACGAGCAGGCGTTCCCTCACCGGACTGGACGGCGCGGCGCTGATCTCCCTCGACGTGTTGTACCCGGCCGAGGGAGCGGAACTGCTGGCCCGCCTGGTGCGGCGCGACTGGCGGTACGACGAGCAGTCCACGGTCGACCGCCTGGTCAAGCTGTGCGGCTCCCATCCGCTGGCCATCCGGGTGGTGGGCGCCCGCCTCAGCCAGCGGGAGGACCTGTCGCTGGCCCGGATGGCGCAGCGGCTCGCGGACGAACAGAGCCGGCTCGGTGAGCTCAGCGCTGGCGACCGGAGTGTCCGGGCCTGTCTCGCGGACAGCTACCGCCGGCTGGAGGCGCCGGCCTCGGCACTGCTGCGGTTGGCCGGGACGCTGCCGGTGGGCACGTTTCCGCTCTGGCTCGCCGCCGCCCTGATCGACGCCACCCCGGGTCAGGCCGAGCGCATCATCGACCAGCTGGTCGACGCGCAACTGGTGCAGGTACGGCAGGACCCGATGGACGGCTCGCCGCGGTACGTCCTGCACGATCTGGTCCGCCTGTTCGCGGCCGAGCGACATGCCAAGCAGGACCCGCCCGAGCTGCGGTCGGCCGCGTTGCGCCGCGCGTACAGCTGCCTGTTGTGGCTGGCCAGTACGGCTGACAGCAAGTTGCCGGGGACGATGTACCCGCTCCCGGAACGGGGCGCGCCGCCGGTGCCGTGGCTGCCGGACGAGCCGACCGTCAACGCGTTGGTCGACCGGCGGAACGGCACCGGGCCGGTCATCCACGAGTCGACCGGTTTACCCGCCGTCGATCCCGCCGGCTGGTTCGAGCGGGAGCGTCCGCTGCTCACCGCTGCGGTACGGCACGCGGGCGAGCTGGGCTGGCCCGACCTGGCCTGGCGCCTCGCCGCGGCCGGTACGAACGCCGCGGATCTCAACTGCTGGCTGGAGGAGTGGATCGCGGTCGTCGGCTCGGTGTCCGCCGCCGGGCCAGGCGGTGCGGTGGACCCGGCCGCGGACGCTGCCCTGCTACTCAGCCGCGGCATCCTGCTCCGGGCCCAGGGGCACAGCGAGCTGGCGTTGCCGCTGCTGCGGCGGGCGCGGCTGCGGTACCGGCAGCTGGGCGACCGGCACCGGGCAGCCGTCGCCGCCACCGAGGCCGGCAGCGGGTCCCGGTCGCTCGGTCGGCCCCGGCTCGCCCGGGCGTTCTTCGACTGGGCCGGCGCCCGGTTCGCCGAGATCGGCGGCGCCCCGCAGGAAGGCTGGGTACATCTGGGCCGGGCCAACCTGCTGCTCGAGTACGACACCGATCGCGCCGGAACCATGCGCGGGTACGAGCGTGCGCTGGTGGTGCTGCGGCGTGCCGGGGACCGGCGCGGGGAGGCGAACGTCCTCGGCTGCATCGGGTCGCTGCTGGTCCGGGACTACCAGCCGGAGGAGGCGATCGGGTATCTCGAGGCGTCGGTCGCCATGTTCACCGCGATCGGCGACATCGTGAACCGGTCGATGGCCGAGACCGTGCTGGCCCGGGCCTGGCTGCGTACCGGTCGGGTCGAGCAGGCCGCCGAGCTGGCCAGCGAGCTGATCCGTACGTTGACCGAAGTCCGGCACGAGCGCGGCGAGGCGATAGCTCTCCTCGTGTACGGCGAGGTGCGGGTGGCCCAGGGGCGTCCGGTCGAGGCGGTGGAGATCTTCCGCCGCGCGGTGGAGATCGACCGGCGGCTCGGCATCCCGACGAGTGTGGCGTACGGGCTGTTCCACCTGGCGAAGGCGCATGTCGCGGCCGGGGACCTGGATGCCGGTCACCGGTACGGGGAGGAGTCGATGGCGCTGTACGCCGAGCAGGGCGACGCGTTCGTCGAGAACGTCCGGAGCTGGCTCGCCGAGCTGCCCTGACGCGTCCGTGGGGTATCGCGGCCTGATCGACGGTCGCGTCCAGTCCGCGCCGGCCCGCGTCCCGTCCGCGCCCCGGCCGCTGGTAGCGCCGAGATAGGCGACGGATAGCCCGGGGCGTGAGGCTGACCTGACCGGCGCGCCTGTGCGGGCCGGTCTGGGGTTGGACGCACGTCCGGGAGGACTGAATGAAGGTCGGCACGCGTGGTTCGTTCGGCCTGATGCCCGCCGTCACCACGACGGTGGTCGTTCCGGCCGTGTACGGCATGCCGACGGCGATAGCGGCGACGACGACGACGGCGGCGTGACCAGCTGATCGACGGTCGCGGGGGCACCGGGGGTATCGGGGGAGTGTCCGGGGGCGGTGTTGGAGCCAGCACCGCCCCCGGTTCCACGATCACCGGTCGGTCAGCGCGCTCCGGTCGATCGGAGCGGCGGTCAGCTCCCCGTTGACCCGGCGCGGAACGCCCAGTGGGTTGGCGTCGCGCAGCACCTCGGGCAGTAGCTCATCCGGTACGTCCTGGTAGGCCACCGGTCGCAACCACCGCCGGATGGCGGTCACCCCGACCGAGGTGTGCAGTGGCGCGGTGGTGGCCGGCCACGGCCCGCCGTGGTGCATCGCCCAGGTGACCGCGACCCCGGTCGGCCAGCCGTTCCAGATCACCCGGCCGGCCTTCGCGGTGGCGAGCTCGAGTACCGACCGGCACAGCTCGGCCTCGGACCGCGGGTCCGCGTGCAGGCTCGCGGTGAGGCTGCCCGGCAGTCGCTCCAGCGCGGCCAGTAGCTCCTCGGTCGAGGTGTACTCCACCAGCACGGCTCCTGGGCCGAAGCACTCCTCCAGCAACGGGCCGGCGTCACCGGTCAACGCGGTCGCGGAGACCGCGAGCAGGGCCGGTCGTACCCCGGCCGGATCGTCCACCGGCGGGATCACCGCGCGCACGCCGCTGGCACCGGCCAGTTTGGCGATGGCACGGGAGTACCCCTGCTGGATTCGATCGCCCAACAGCGGACCGATCGGTGCCGCGGCGACCGCGGCGGTGAGCGCGTCGGTCAGCCCGTGCCCGGCCGGCACGAACAGCAGCCCGGGTTTGGTGCAGAACTGGCCGGAACCGAGCAGGTACGACCCGACGAACCCGGCGACCAGGTCGTCCCGCCGGTCGGCCAGCGCGCCGGGGGTCACCACCACCGGGTTGAGCGAGCCCAGCTCCCCGTAGAACGGGATCGGATCCGGCCGGCTGGCGCACAGGTCGGCCAGTGCCCGGCCGCCGGTCAACGAGCCGGTGAACCCGACCGCGCTGATGGCCGGGTGGGTGACCAGGTCCCGGCCGACCGCCTCACCGTGCACCACCGCGAACGTACCGTCCGGCGCGCCGGCCGCGGCCAGCGCGCGGTCCACGATCTGTCCACACAGGACGGAGGTACCGGGATGCCCGGGGTGTGCCTTGACCACCACCGGGCAGCCGGCCGCGAGCGCGCTCGCGGTGTCGCCGCCGGCGACCGAGAAGGCGAGCGGGAAGTTGCTGGCCGCGAACACCGCGACCGGGCCGAGCGGTACCAGCATCCGGCGCAGGTCCGGGCGTGGCGCGGGCTGTGCGGCCTGATCGGGCAGGTCGATGATCGCCTCGGTGTACGAGCCCTCCAGCACCGCGTCGGCGAACATCTCCAGTTGCGCGCGGGTGCGGGTGAGCTCGCCGGTCAGCCGGGCCTTGCCCAGCCCGGTTTCCGCGTCGGCGAGCCGGACGATCTGCTTCCGCTCGCCTTCCAGCGCCGTCGCGACCGCCTGGAGCAGGTCGGCCCGCTCGTCCGCCGGCGTGGCCCGGAGCGGACCGGCGGCCGCGGCGGCGGCCTGGCACGCCTCGTCCAGCCGGTCCGGCGGGGTGTGCGGCACGGGGTCACCGACCGGCTGCCGGCTGCGCGGATCGATCCCCTGGTCGACAGCTGTGGTCACTGCGCCCTCCCGGCCCCTGCGGAAACCCGGTCCCGCGATCTTCCCGCACGCTACCGACCGGCGGATTTAATCGCAGCGGCGGAGGTCGGCAGGGGGTTACGGTCCCGACGTGACAGCTGACTTACGCATGATCAACGGCCTTGCGGTACGGGTGGAGGGCGCCGGTCCACCGGTGCTGCTGCTGCACGCCGGGGTGGCCGACCACCGGTCCTGGGACGCGGTCGCCGCCGCCATGTCCCCGACGTACACCGTGATCCGTCCCGATTTTCGGGGTTTCGGCGCCTCGCCCGCGCCGACGGCCGCGTTCCGGCATCTGGACGACCTGGTGGCGGTGCTGGACGAGCTGGGCGTCGACGCCGCCGCGGTGGCCGGCAACTCGTTCGGCGGCGGGATGGCGCTCGAACTCGCCGGGGCACGGCCGGGACGGGTCAGCCGGCTCGCCATGCTCGCCGCGCCACTGTTCGGCCAGGGCTGGTCGGACCCGATGCGGGAGTACCTCGCGGCCGAGGAGAAGGCGCTCGCCGCGGACGATCTGGACACCGCGGTGCAGCTGAACCTGGACATGTGGGTGCGCGGGCCGGTGCGGGACTGGTCGCCGGAGCTGCGGCGACTCGCCGATCAGGTCGCCGGGCCGATGCGGATCGCGGTGGCGAACCAGACCGCGGCCGAGGAGCACGAGCTGGAAGACGAGCACGAGCCGATCCCGGGCCGGCTGGCCGAGGTGTCGGTGCCGACGCTGGTCGGCGTGGGGGATCAGGACCTGCCCGACTTCGTGGCGTTCGCGGAGCGGATGGTCGCGGAGATGCCCGACGCCGAGCTGGTGCGGTTCCCGGGTGCCGGTCACCTGATCCCGGTCGAGCAGCCCGAGCAGGTCGCCGACCAGCTGATCCGGTTCTTCGGCTCCTGACCCGTTCCTCGGGTCCTCACCTGGGGCGTGGCCGGCCGGCGCGGGCGCCGGCCGGCCACTGGGGGTGGGAGGACAGAGTCGAGGGTTACGGCCGCTGCCTGGTTCTACGCGGCCCACCTGGTCAAGGGTTCATCTACCGGTGCCGACGCCGGGTCGAAATCGGCCAGGCGGTAGGCACTGGTCGGTAAGCGGCACACACGACGCGCCGGCGGCCGGATGGCGCGCGCTTTGCCCGATCGGTCCGGTAGCGGGCGCCCGGCTGGACCCGCCGCCCAGGCCTTGCCGCAGCCTCGCCCGACACCTGAGAGCCAGGCCCTAGGGTCGGTTGATGCGGATCACGGTGCTCGGTGGCAGCGGCGCCTTTCCCACGGCCGACCAGGGATGCAGCGGCTACCTGGTCGAACGGGACGGCTTCCGGCTGCTGATCGATCCGGGCTACGCGACGCTGCCCCGGTTGCTGGCGTACCTACCGGCCGCACAGGTCGACGCGGTGCTGGTCAGCCACGGCCACCCGGATCACTGCGCCGACCTGAACCCGCTGCTCCGGGCCCGGGACCTGCCGGACGAACCAGCGCCAGCGCTGCCGGTGTACACATTGCCGGGCGCGCTCGATCCGGTACTCGCACTGGATCGGCCGGGGATGCTGGACCGCGCGTACGAGTTGCGCGAGTTCGACCCGGGTGATCGCTTCGAGGTGGGGCCGTTCGAGGTGCACAGCCGGCCGCTGCCGCACTACGTACCCGATGCGGGTTTTCGCATTTCGGCCGGCGGGCGGGTGCTGATGTACCCCGGCGACAGTGGTCCGAGCCCGGACCTGGTCGAGCTGGCCCGCGACGCGGATGTGGTGCTGGCCGAGGCGACCTATCTCGACGCGGTGCCGGATTCCGCCGCCCCGTTCATGACCAGCGCCGCGCAGGCCGGTCGGTACGCCGCGGAAGCCGGCGCCGGTCGCCTGGTACTCACGCACCTGTGGCCCGGTACCGATCCCGGCGACGCCATCGATGCGGCGGCGGCCGGCTTCGCCGGACCGATCGACGTAGCGCGACCGGACCTACAGGTGGAGTTGGGATAGAGGGAGAGGCGGAGGGGCAGCCACCGGCCTGGGCTAGGGCCGCATCATCGAGATGTACAGCGGTGAATCCGGGAATGACGGTTTGACATGCCCGACTTCCCGCCACCCCCACGATCTATAGGCGGCGTGTGCCGGAGCATTGTCGGGCTCGACAAGCAGCGTGGCTCGCGACTCAGGTCGGTCGGCGAGGAGCTCGTCGTGCAGCGCATGAGCATATCCACGGCGTCGCCAAGTTGGGCGCACCATGATCTCGCAGATGGCGAAGGTGCGGCGGCCGTCCTCGACCAGTTGATCGGCTGGTAGATCACCGCGGTATCCGCGCCACCACCGCGCTCCTTCGGGGAGCCGGTAGCCGAGGGCGTAACCAATCAACTCGCCGTCAACCCGGCCCACAACTAGCGAAAACCCAGCCCGGCTAGCGTACGCCGTGAGTCGCTCCCAGAACTGGTCGACGTCGAAGAACACCGGATTGTCCGCGATCTCGTGGGCGTAGACCTCGGTGTACACGGCGAGCAGGTCGGCGCGCAGCCCATGCATACCGGTGGCATCGTGCCGCTCGATGTCCAGATCGGTCATCGGCTCGGCCGGCTCATGCTGGCGTACCGGTCGAGTACCGCAGTCGTGCACGCGGTGTTGACCTCGCGCAGGCCACCTACGAGCTGATGCAGCTCGCTGGAGATCCGCCAGCTCGCTACCTCGCCGGAGAGATCGTCCAGAGCGGCGTCGAGTGTTTCCGCTGCCCCGTCGACCTCGCCCGCGCGGTGCCGGGCCTGTGCCAGGCGTACCCGGTAGAGCGCCCGATTGCGGGCGTACCGATCGCTGCATCCGGTGACCGCGCGTTCAAGGGCCCGCTCGGCGCGGCGCGCCTGACCGAGCGTGAGGGCGCAGGTGCCCTCGATCCCGTCGAGTTCGGTGGCGTTGGCGAACGCGTACCAAGCCGGCGGCGGTGTGTCCGCGTCCGCGTCGAACGCATTCCGCGCGGCGGTGATTGCCGTGTCGGCGGCTCGTGCGTCACCCAGGTGGGCGTAGGACACCGACCGCCGTAGCTGCGGAATGACCGGCATCCGGCTCGCGGCCTCGGCTGGTAGCGCCGCTTCGGCTGCGGCGGCGAACCGCAACCCCTCCCGGGGACGACCGAGTCGGTTGGACTGCGCAGCAAGGTTCATCAGCGCGTTGGACTCGATGTCCTGATCGCCGCCTTGACGGGCAAGGGTGACGGCCTCGGTGTAGTGGGCGCGGGCCACGTCGTGGTGGCCCGCGTCGGAGGCGAGCCAGCCGGCGCAGAGTTGCGCGCGTCCGGTCGTCCACAGCAGACGCGCGCCGATCTCTGGTGCATAGGTTCCGTGCTCGAGCATCGCGTATCCGTCGGCGGCGCGAGCGGCGGCGAGCTCCCACAACTCGTCGCCGCCGTGCGCATAGTCCAACGCATACAGCCGGGCGGTCGCGGTCGCGAGGCGGTCGACGTCCGCCGCGCCGATACGGCCGATCATGCTTGTATCCGCGGAGATGCTCGCAAGGCCGGCAACCGTACCGGCGGCGAGCGACCACCGAACGAGGGTGCGCCGTCGCATGGGGTCATACGGTACGTCAGCCGGAACGGTCCCTGCGAGATCCGCGGGCGGCGTCGCAAGCATGCAGGCGAGCTCGTCGTTGGTGTCGAGCACCGTATCCAATGCCTTGGCGATGCTCAGATTCGGCGGTCTGATCCCGCGCTCGATTCTGCTGAGGTGCCCGTGATCGATCAGCGCAAGGTCCGCGACCTGCCGTAATGACATGCCTCGGCGCTTGCGCCACCGTCGGACCGCCTCGCCGAATGACTCCGGGACCATCGGCCTGTCCTCCTCCGGTCTGGTGCGGTGCCAACGGTCGTGGCACCAGTCACCACCTGTCGCAGAGCGCACTGTGACGGTGACGCTACCTGCATGTCCCCGTTGCCGAGGCCTTCCGGGTCGCAGTGGCGGGTGACAGGCCGGGGCACTGGTTCCGCCATCGAGGTGGAGCGGCGCGACCGATGTCGCGGGAAGAGGACACAGCCCCGGCCACAGCTCATACCGGGTGCGGCGGTCCGCGGTCCTTCCCAACGGTTTCGACGGACCGCCGTACCCATCCCGAATGTCAGGAGGCAAGCACGGTGACATTGCCGGTGGGCCGGGTCCTCGCGCGTGAAGTCGGGGCGGGCTGTGAAGCAGAACGCGATCCACGGACGGCGGGCCGGTTCCGTGCAGGCGACCGGCGGTGACCGCAATGGCTGAGCCGATCGTGCCGGAGCAGGGCGAACTGGCAGCGGTGGCCGGCATGATGATCGAACGACATCGGCCAGTCGCCACGAATTCAGGCGTGCGGTGTTCCAGCTGCGGTCGGGCCTGGATGTGCCCGAGCCACGATCACGCCGAACAGGTGCTGCGTGCGGCGGGACTGGGGCTGCGGGATCACGACGGCTGCGACGACGACCTTGACCGGCAGGATGGCGACCGGCGCCCGGTGCCATATCGCGCTCCGCGCGTTGTCACCACGACTCCCGTCCCGGACGGGGATGTCTGGTGACCACTGATCCATTCCTGCTGCGCGGGCTCTTGTGGTGCGGGCGCTGCGCCTCGCTCATGGTCCCGGTCTGCGACACCGACGGACAACGCGCGTACTGGTGCGGGCCCCGATGTGGGCAGCGGCCGGCTCCGGCCGCGTCGACCGAGTCGACGGTGCTGCTGGCCGCGCTGGTTCGCGCCGTCATGGAGCTGCCCGCGGTTCCACCGCCGTTGGAGTCTGGCGCCACCATTCGTGCGCGATGGCGGGCCTTCTCGACCTCCGAACAGCGCGCCGAACTGGTGGCCGCGGTGCGCGCCATCGAGTTCACCGACGATCGGCTTCGCTTTCGCTGGCGACTCCACCCGGGGAGAACGTTGCCAAGCGCGGCCTACCACCCGGCAATCGAGGAACGACTTTCTCGGATCGATTCTCAGGGCGTGTGTGCCTGTTGTGGACAGTTGGTGGTGCTCGATGAAGTGCACGGATGGATGCACACCGGCACTCCGGGGACAGCCGCCGCGCCGCCCGATGTGCCGTCGATTCGGACCCGCTGCCCATACTCCGAACTGGCCGAGGTCAGCTCATGAGCCGTACCAACATCTCCCGTGAGCTGATCTGGCAGGAGTACCTCATGTTGCGCGACCGGGCACAGGTCGACTGGGACCGGGTGGCGCGTATAGCCGAGCGGGTCGCCACCGAGTTCCTGCGCGACAGTCCACATGGCGGCGATGTCGCGGCGCTGGCGAATGCGGTCTCGGATGCGACCGCGAATACCGAGGCGGTGACTGAGCATTACTGGCGCTGGGCACGGCAGCGCGCATGAGCCGGAACCGTTGTCCGCCTCAATGAATGCAGCGTCGAACTCGCCAGCAAGGGATCATCATGTTGTACCGCCATTCCCAGGCGGTGAGGAGGTAGAAGCCGGATGTCAGAAAAGATGACCGTGATCGCTCCGCTGTTTTCCTCGATCGCACTATTGCCGCTCGGTGAGCCAGGCGGCGTCGCCTATCCGATGGAGCATGTGCCCGGATCTCTTCGTCCGTACTCGGCGACGCTCGGCGTGCCGATGCCGATGGTCGGCAAGCACCACACCACGAGCACCCGGCCGCCGACGCAGATGCCGACCCAGCGTTCGGTCGATGGCCAGGTGGTGCCGGACACCAGCAGCGACACCGGCGTGGACAGCTAGGACGGCGGTCGTGAACGCCTCGGACACCGTGCTCGTTCTGACCTGCGCCGAAGACTCGACTGCCGACGCCGTGATCGTCGAGTTGGGCCGCCGCGACTGCCGGATGATCCGGATGGATACCGGTGACTTCCCGACGATGCTGCGGCTGTCCGCAACAAGTCGCGGCAGCGGTTGGTCGGGGCGCATCGACGGCCCGGATGGCAGTGTGGATCTCGCCGATGTCCGGTCGGTGTACTACCGGCGGCCGACCCGGTTTCGACTCCCGGCCGGGATGTCGCAGGCGGACGAGGCGTTCGCGGCGGTGGAGGCCCGGCATGCGGTGGGCGGGACGTTTGCCGCGCTGGACGCACTATGGGTCAACGATCCGATCAAGCAGGCGACCGCGGAGTACAAGCCACTCCAGCTCGCCACCGCTGGCGCTGCTGGTCTGCGTACGCCGCTGACGCTGCTCAGCAATCACCAACCCGACGTGGTCGACTTCGCCGCCACCGTGGGCGGAAAGGTCGTGTGCAAACAGTTGTCGTCGCTGGTGTTCAGTGAGGACGACCAGCTGAGGATGACGTACACCACCGTCATCGACCCGGCGACGATCGACCCGATCTCGTTTGCAGCCACTGCGCACCTGATCCAGGAATGGGTGCCGAAGGCGTATGAAGCACGGGTCACAGTGGTTGGCCGGCGTCCCATTGCCGTGGCGATCCACGCCGCGTCCGATGCGGGACAGGTGGACTGGCGAGCCGACTACGACGCTCTGAGCTACCGGTTGGCCGATACGCCTGCCGAGGTGGAGACCGGCATCGGGCGGTTCATGGACGCGCTCGGGCTGAACTTCGGCGCGTTCGATTTTGTGATCACGCCCGCGGATGACTGGATCATGTTGGAATGCAATCCGGCCGGCCAGTGGCTGTGGCTCGAACATGAGACCGGCGCACCCATCGCCGCATCCCTGGCCGACCTGCTCACGGAAGGCGCCTCCGGATGATCGACTGGCAACCGTACGCGGAGCGGCTGGTCAACGAACTGGTTGGCAAGGGTGCGCTCGCGTCCGACTGGCGCGAGGCGTTCCTGCATACTCCGCGGCACGTCTTCGTACCGGCCTTTTACGACACGCCTGACGGAGAAATGGTCAGCGGCGACACCCCGATCGTTGACGCCGGCTGGCTTGACCGGGTGTACCGCGATGAGTCCCTCACTACGCAGGTGATGACAGCTCCCGGCGCCGACCTGCCCTGGCCCACCAGTTCATCCACGAGACCCAGCCTGATGGCCGAAATGCTTGGCCTGCTCGAGGTCCACGACGGGCATCGGTTACTCGAGGTCGGGACCGGTACCGGCTACAACGCCGCGATCGTCTGCCACCGGCTTGGCGACGGGCAGGTGACCAGCATCGACATCGACGCCTCGCTCGTCGCGACCGCCGGCACCCGCCTGGCCGATCTCGGTCATCATCCGCATCTGCTCAGCGGCGACGGCGCAGCCGGGGCGCCCGGCCGGGCGCCCTTCGACCGGATCATCGCCACCTGCGGCGTGCCCCGCATCCCAGCGGCGTGGATCGGCCAACTCACTGACCGCGGCGTGATCGTGGCCGACGTGCGCGGCGAGCTGGCGTCCAACCTGGTGGTCGCCCGAGCCGTCGGCCGCGATGTCGTCCAGGGCCGGTTCCTGCCCCGGCCGGGCCACTTCATGTGGCTGCGCAGCGACGTGTGCAATCCGCTGCGGGATGGTGGCGAGATCCCCACCACCTACGACTTCACCGATCCTCAGACGGACACCAGCGACATCCCCGTTGACGTGTTCGAGAACCCCGATTTCCGCTTCATCCTCCAACTCGCCGTACCGCGACTCGGGCCGATCGGGCGCACTGTTCGGCACGGCCACACCGGCGTGTTTCTCACCGGCGACAGCGATCCCACCTGGATCGAGATCACCCGTGGCACCAACGGCACCGAGGTCCGTTACGGCGGTCCACGCCTGCTCTGGCCTGCGATTCTCGATACCTGGCGCCGATGGTCCGACTGGGGTCAACCTGCCTGGGAGCGATTCGGCTTCACCGCACGCAGCGACGGCGTCTTCCACGTCTGGCTCGATCGGGCAGACCACATCGTGCTCACCCTGCCGGAGAGTTGATCAGTGTCTCCTAGAGTGCCGCGCGGCGGCGTCGACCTCAGCTGAGCTCGTCGGCCACTTCCCGGATGCGGGCCCATGCCGCTTCGAGGTGGCGCCGCTCGGTCGTGGGCGTGCCGAGGGCGAGCCGCAGCGTGTACCGGTCGCGCACCTTCGTGTGGGTCAGGTACAGCGCGCCGGACTCGTTCAGCCGACGCAGCAGCAGTTCGTTGGTCTGGTCGGCACCTACCGGCGGTTGATGCGGGATGGGGCGCAGCCGGAAGCACACCAGCCCGACCGGATGCGGTGCCATGAGCTCGAACCGTCCGTCCTCGGTTACCCAGCCGGCGAACTCCTGCGCCAGCGCGACGTGCCGGCGGATGTGCTCGCGCAGGCCTTCCGCGCCGTACCAGCGGAGCACCCACCACAGCTTGAGGGCGCGGAACCGGCGGCCCAGCGGTACCTGCCAGTCCCGGTAGTCGATCACCGCGCCGGATTCGGTGGCCGCGTTGCGCAGGTACTCCGGGAGTACCGACAGGGTCTGGATCAGCTCGGCGCGGTCGGCGACCCAGAACGCGTCGCAGTCGAAGCCGGTCAGCAGCCACTTGTGCGGGTTCACGCAGTAGCTGTCGGCCCGTTCCACGCCGTCGTGGATCCACCGCAGCTCCGGGCAGACCGCGGCGGACCCGGCGTACGCGGCGTCCACGTGCAGCCAGATCCGCTCCTGCTCGCAGCAGTCCGCGATCGCGGGCACCGGGTCGATCGCGGTGGTGGACGTGGTGCCGACGGTGGCCACCACCAGCACCGGGGTCACGCCGGCCGCGCGGTCGGCCGCCACCAGGGAACGCAACCGGTCCGGTCGCATCGCGAGTGTGTCCGGGTCGACGTCCACCGCTCGTACCGCGTTGTCGCCGAGCCCGGCGATCCGGGCCGCCTTCTGCACCGACGAGTGCGCCTCGGCGGAGGCGTACACCGCGAATCGTTCGGTGAGCCCGTCGGTGTTCCACCGCCCGGCGCTGGCCCGGTGCAACGCGGTGAGCAGGGCGACCAGCGTTGCCGAAGACGCGGTGTCCTGGATGACGCCGCCGCCCCGACCGGACGAGGAGAACTTCTCCGGCAGTCCGAGCAGGTCGCGCAGCCACTCCAGCGTGACCGTCTCGATTTCGGTACACGCCGGGCTGGTCGCCCACAACATGCCCTGTACGCCGAGGCCGGCGGCGGCCAGATCGGCGAGCACGCTCGGCCCGGAGGTGTTCGTCGGGAAGTAGGCGAAGTACGACGGGTGCTGCCAGTGCGTGATGCCGGGCAGCACGGTCGAGTCGAGGTCGGCCAGCAACGCGGAGAACGGCTCGCCCTGCTCGGGCGCCCGTGCCGGCAGCTTCGCGGCGACCTCACCGGGCGCGACCTGGGACAGCACCGGATGCTTCTCGACCTGCTCCCAGTAGTCGGCGATCCAGTCGACGACCTGCCGGCCGTACTGCCGGAACTCCTCCGGGGTCATGTTCGGCATTGGCGCTCCCGTGTTCAGCTGACGGCGGCGAGTAGCCGATCCACCATCTCATCCGTGGCGTTCCGGCCGATCAACCCGACCCGGATGGCCTTCCCGTCGGTCGGCCCGAGCCCCCGCGCGATCATGATGCCGGCCCGGCGCAGCACCCGCTCGGCGATCGCGTCCGGATCGTCCACCCAGGCGGCGACCACCAGGTTCGCCTGGTGCTCCGCGTCGGCTACCGGTCTGAGGCCCAGGTCGGACAGGCCGCGACGGCAGCGGCCGGCCAGCGCCGCCCGGCGACGCACCCACTCGGCAATCCCGATCCGATTCAGCTCGTGTACGCGCGTGAGCAGCGCGATCAACGCGGTGGTCGGCATCGTCACCGGGTGCGGTTCCCACGCGTCGGTGGCCCGGTGGTGTTCCCACCGGCGCAGGTCGAAGTACCACGAGGTGCAACGGCCGGCCCGACCGGAGATTCGGTCCCGGCCGCGCGGCGACGGCGCGAGGATGCCGAGGCCGGGCGGTCCTTCCAGTCCCTTCTGCGACGCGGTGACGTAGAGGTCGACGCCAAGCTCGTCCACGGTGACGTCCTCGCCGCCGGCCGCGGCCACGCCGTCGACCAGTACCGCAATCTCCGGGCCCGATCGGCTCGCCAGTTCGCAGAGCTCCCGGATCGGGTGCCGTACCCCGGTGGAGGTTTCCACGTGTACGCACAGCAGCCC
Source organism: uncultured Actinomycetota bacterium (assembly GCA_963742715.1). GTDB lineage: Bacteria > Actinomycetota > Actinomycetes > Mycobacteriales > Micromonosporaceae > CAVUMR01. The sequence continues at coordinate 752,381 of CAVUMR010000002.1, forward strand.
GTGCGCGCCGGGCAGCGCGTCCGCGACCCGGTCCAGCGACACCGGCGCGCCCACCTCGACCGGTACCCCGACCACGTCCAGCCGGTGCGCGCGGGCCATGTCGATCAGGCGGTCGCCGAAGTACCCGGTGTCCGGCACCACCACCCGTTGCCCCGGCTCGAACAGGTTGAACAGGCCGGCGTCCAGAGCCGCGCTGCCGGTGCCGGGCAGCAGGTACGGCCCGGTACACCCGAGCAGCTCTCCGACCGCGGCGATCAGCTCGGCGTGGATCGCCGGCCAGTCCCCGCCGTAGTGGGCGAGCATCGGCGAGCCGAGGATCGCCAGCGACTCGTCATGCAGCGCGCCTGGCCCCGGAATCATCAGCTCCGGCCGGCCGGCCAGCCGATCTGGCCAGCTCACGGATCCTTCCGCAGCGGCTGCGGCTCTTTCTGCGGCTCTTTCTGTGGCCGTACCACGAACCAGATGCCGGCGCCGACCGCGGCGGTACCGAGCACCACCAGCCAGGTCAGCGGCTCGCCCAGCACCAGCACGCCGAGCAGCACGGCCACTACCGGACTGACCAGGGTGTTGTACGAGACCTCGACCGGCCCGAGGTTCTCGATCAGGTAGAACAGCAGCCAGTACGCGAGCGCGGAACCGAGCAGGGCCAGGTACAGCAGGGCCAGCACGCTCGTGCTGTTGAGCTCGATCCGCCCGCCACCGGACGGATCGAGCACCAGGGACAGCAACAGCAGGTACAGCCCGGACGTACCGAGGTGGATCGCGGTGTTCACGTACTTGTCGCCGTGCATGTACTTCCGGCTGTACAGCAGCGAGAACGCGTAGCAGAACGCGGCCAGCAGCACCGCGAGCTGGGCGACCAGCCGGATGCCGGTGCTGCCTTCGAAACCGGAGCCTTCCCGGGTACCGGCGACCAGCACCACGCCGAGCACGCCCAGCCCGACCGCCAGGTAGTGCCGGCGGGTCAACGGTTCACCGAGCCAGAACCGGGCCAGTGGCAACGTGACGATCGGGTTGGCGGCGATCAGTACCGCGGTCTGGCCCGAGGTGATGTACTGCTCGGCCCAGAAGATCAGCGCGAACGCGGTGCCCTGGAACAGCGCGAAGATCGCCGGTGGGAGCCAGCCGCGCCGGCCCGGCAGCGGTGACGAGTGCCGCCAGAACACGGCCATCGCGGCGAGTACCAGCGCGACCGCCACACAGGCGATGAGGTTTCTGGTCGCGGCCAGCAGTACCGGTGGCCAGTAGTCCACGCCGATCTTGATGAACAGGTACGTCGAGCCCCAGATGACCGAGAGCGCGACGAAGGCCGTACCGGTGGCCAGGGTCAGCGTCCGCTTGGCCGGGCCCGCCGGCTCCGGTGCGGCTGAGTCGGCCGGCTCCGGCGGCGGGGCGTCGGCGGTCGGGATCTCGGCGCCCGGCTCCGGGCGGCGCGTGGTCATGAGGGGTCGCCTCCGGGTTCGTCGTCACTGGTGGAGTCGTCTGCCAGAAACAGGCCGGTCACGTCGCCGTCGTGGTCGACCGGCCGGTTGAACCAGTCCCAACCGCCGGACACGGTGAGGTTCGCGCCGGACACATAGGAAGCCTGGTCGGAGACGAGAAACCGCACCGCGGCGGCGACCTCGTCCGCACCTCCGAGCCGACCCATCGGGACCCGCTTGTGCATCCAGCCGGCCTGCTCCGGCGGCAGCATGCCGTTGTCGATCAGCCCGGGGGAGACGCAGTTGACCAGCACGCCGTACGGCGCTTCCTCCGCGGCCATGCTCATCGTCAGCACCACGACTCCGGTCTTGGCCACGGCGTACGCGGCGATGTTCGGTGCCGCGCGGACCAGGTGTACCGGACCGAGCCCGATGTTCACGATCCGGCCGTACCGCCGTTGCCGCATGCCGGGCAGCACCAGGCTGCTCATCAGGAACGTGCTGGACAGGTTCGAGTCGAGGACGTACCGCCAGTCGTCGTACGACATCGTGCCGACCGGCGCGAAGTGGAACTCGCCCACGTTGTTGACCAGCGCGCCGACCGGTCCGAGTCGGGCCTGCACGTCGGCGACGACCGCGGCGGCGGAGTCCGGATCCATCACGTCGCCTGCGACCGCGACAGCGCGCCGGCCGCGCGCCTCGACCTGCGTGACCACGGCCGCCGCGGCGTCGGCGTCGGACCGGTAGTTGACCGCGACGTCCCAGCCCGCGCCGGCCAGCGCGACCGCGATCGCGCTGCCGATGCCCCGGGAACCGCCGGTGACCAGCGCGACTCCGTCAGGAGCTGCCGTGCCACTCACGCGCGCGCCCCACTGCCGTGCGCGGCATGGTCGGGTGCGCCGTGGCCGTCGGCATGGCCGTCGCCGTGGTCATGGTCGTCGTCCACGTCGACCGGCAGCTCGTCGTAGTAGATGATCTCCCGCGGCTTCGTGCAGTACCGGTCGAAGAAGTCCGCGAGCTTCGGCTCCTCACCGCGGGCCAGGTCCTCGTGCAGGTCCCGGGAGCGCCACGGGTACAGCATCATCGCCTCGGTGCCGTCGTCCAGCCGGGAGAAGAACCGGGCGTGGCCGCACCAGCCGGGATGGGCATGCGCGGCCGGCCCGAGCAGGTCGTCCATCTCCTGCAGTACCGCGGTGACGTCGCCGGTACCCGGCTTGAGATGCCAGTGCTCCAGCACCCAGATCATGCCGATCCCTCCTCGTGCGCGCGTTCCGATGGGTCCCGGTGCGCCCAGAACCGCTGTAGCAGTGAGGCGCCCTCGTCAACGAACCGGTGGCAGACGTACATGTGGTGGTGCCGGTTGTCGCGCTGCGCGTCGAGCAGCCGCTGCCAGGCGTCCTGTACGTGCGGGGGTACCCCGTCACCGCGGCGCTGCTTGTACAACCGGCGCAGCTCCCGTACTCCGGCGAGCATGACCGTGTGCTCGGTGTTGTACACGCCGGAGAAGCCCTCGCTGGCGAACGGCGGCATCATCGACGGCCGGACCAGCACCTCGTACTCGGTACGCGGAAAGTCGGCGGCGTAGGCCATCGCGGCGGTGGCCGCGTCGTACAACCGGGCCAGGTCGTGCAGGGTGGCGCTGGTCGCTGTCCAGTCCTCGGCGGCGAGCCGGTCGATGGCCTCGTCCAGTCGCGTGTTGAGCGCCACCAGCAGCAGGTGGAACACGTGGTGACCGAGCTTCCAGCGGGTGACCGCGTTCCGTTGGGTCGGGCTCAGCCCGGCCGGGCTTAATCGGTCCAGGACCTCCGTCATCGCCGCTCCTCATCGCTGCTCGCGCGCCCGCGGTTCGTGGGCTCCTTGTTCGCGCGCTCGGGGCTCACGTGGTCGTTGTTCGTGGGCTCGGGGTTCGCGCGCTCGGTCGGTAGCGCCCGCGCCGCGGTCTCGCCGGCGGCGAGCCAGCGCTCCAGCGTCACCCGGTGAATCGCGAGCAGCCCCTCCAGCACCTTTTCCCGCTCCTCGGCGGACAGGCTGCTCCGCTCCAGGTCGTCCAGGAGGTCCGCCTCGACCCGCAGGCAGTTGCGGGTCCAGTCGAGCAGCCCCGGGTCGTCGCGCAGGATCCGGAAGTACCGGTCGTACTCCGCCTCGTCCGAGCCCTCGGTGAGCCCGTCCGGCACCCGCGACTCCGGCGGGATGGCCAGCGGCGCGACCAGCCCGAAGTCGGGAGGCTGCTCGTCGGCAGCCACCGGAGGGCGGCGCACGTCCTGAGCCACTGGGCACTGGTCGTCGGAAGCGGCGGGTGCACGCCGCTCATCGGAAGCGACGGGTGGACGCCGCTCATCGGGAGCTACTGGAACAGAAGGCACCGCAGCCACCGCCGCTCGCCGGTCAGCCGGCCAGGTCGGCCAGCACGGTCCGGGCGCCGTTGCGTCCGGGTACGCCGAACACGCCGCCGCCGGGGTGGGTGCCCGAGCCGCACAGGTACAGGCCGTCGACCGGGGTGTGGTGGCTGGACGATCCCTCGCCGGGGCGCAGGAAGAACAGCTGGTCCGCGGTCATCGCGCCGTGGTACAGGTCGCCACCGGTGAGCCCGAGCCGCCGCTCCAGGTCGAGCGGGCTCAGCACGCACCGGTCCACCACCGAGGCGGTGATGCCGGGCAGGTACTCCTCCATGCACTCGAGCACCCGGTCGGCGTACGACTCCTTGATGTCGTCCCAGCTCGCGTCGGCCAGCTTGTACGGCGTGTACTGCAGGTAGATGCCCATCAGGTGCCGGCCGTCCGGCGCGACCGTCGGGTCCAGCACGGTGGGGATCGTGCACTCGATGTGCGGGTGGTGCGACGGCCGGCCGGCGCGGCAGTCCTCGTACGCCCGCTCCAGGTACTCCATGGTGGGTGCGATCAACAGGGTGGCGTTGTGCTGCGGACCCACCCCGGCCGGGAAGCCGCGCACGTCCGGCAGCCGGTCCAGGGCCAGGTGCATCTTCATCGCCACGCCGTCGAAGCGCCGGTTCTGCGCGGCCCGGCGGAACCGGGTCGGCAGTACGCCGTCGTCCAGCAGCCGGACGAAGGTGGTGTACGGGTTGGCGGCCGAGATCACCGCGTCTGCGGACAGCTCCTCGCCGGAGGCCAGTGCGACCCCGGTCGCGTGCCCGTCCCGGGTGAGGATCCGGGCCACCGGGGAACCGGTCCGGATCACCGCACCGTGCGAGCGGGCGACCGAGGCGAGCGCCGCGGTGATCCCGCCCATGCCGCCGCGTACCTGTCCCCAGGCCGGCCGGCCGACCTCGGTCACGCCGGACATGTGGTACAGCATCAGATAGGCCGAGCCAGGCATGGACGGGCTCGCGTCCACTCCGGTGATCCCGTCGATGACCAGCGGCACCTTGATCGCGTCGTGGTCGAAGAAGTGGTCCAGCAGGCCGGCCGCGCTGCCGGTGAGCGCCTCCAGCAGCAGGGTCAGGTCGTCGTCGGACAGGTCGGCCGCCCGGTGCAGCAGCGACCTGAGCATCGCGCCGGCGCCGGCCGGGCGACCGTTGCCGGCGCGCAGGCCGGGCAGCGGGTTCAGCAGCACCGGCTCGATCGCCTCGGCCAGCCGCCGCATGGTGCGCCCGTACACCGGATACGCCTCGGCGTCCGCAGCGGAGAACTTGGCGATCTCCTTGACGCAGGCCTGCTCGTCGGAGCCGAGGGAGAGGTGTTGACCGTCCGGGAACAGCGCGACCACCGACGGGTTGCGCGGGATGAACTCCAGGCCGTGCGCGGCGAGGTCCAGGTCGTCCGCGATCTCCGGGCGGAACAGCGACGTGACCAGGGACGCGGTGGAGCACCGGTACCCGGGCATCAGCTCCTCGGTGACGCACGCGCCACCGAGGATGTCCCGCCGCTCCACGACCGTTACCGCGATACCGGACTTGGCCAGATACGCCGCGCAGGTCAGGCCATTGTGGCCGCCACCGACAATGATCACGCGGGGGGAACCGTCGCCGGACGGTTGAGTCATGCTGGTGGTCCTCTCCGATTGTCGACCCGGCTTGTCAGCGGAGCGCGGACGTGGTCATCGAATATCCGAGTCGGTTCAGTTCATGCCCGGCGAGCGCTTCGAATCGCGCGATCTGTTCGGTGGACAACTCGTGGCGATGCCGGCCGACCTTCGCTTTGGAGAGTGCGTGCGTCGTGGTTTCGGCGCTCGGATGGTTGTACGGATTGTCGAATAGCGTGTGCGGCAACTCGGCGTGCCGCAGCAGCGCGTCATCCCACCTGACCTGGAGGAAATCGACTACCCGGTGCAGTGTTTCGGCCGGCTCGCCGACGAGATCCTCGTACCGCATTTCCAGGTACCGGCCGTCCGGCGCGACCGTGTGCGGACGGGCCACCACTCCGAGCCATCCGGCCGCGGCTTCCTCGATCGTCTTGTACGCCCATTCCTGGCCGCCGGTGAGGTTGGACGCGGCCACGTCCCGACCGTCCCGCACGACGTGCACGAAGTGCGCCCGGGGGAACATCCGGGCCAGGTCGTCGACCCGGTGAATCTGTCGCTGGACCTTGATTCCCCACCGTCGCATGCCGGTCTGCCTGCGGCGGAACTCGCCGACGGCGTCAAGTACGTGGCACCGGTCATCGAAGTCGGACACGTCGGTACCGAGGTCGTCGACCACGGTGCGGACCAGGTCCAGCACGTCCCGGCAGTCGACGCCGAACCGGTGGCACTGCTTGACGAACTGGACGCCGAAGTACCACTCCGGATCCGCGGTCTCGACTCCTTCGCCCTGTACCCGGGGATCGTCGGCGAGTAATAACTCGCAGGATTCGATGATGTACGGGCCAAGATTGCGCGGCTCGGTGAAGTCGAGCTCCGGCCCGACCACAAGATCTGGATGGGAGTCCAGCACAACGCTGGTCAGCGTCGTACCGGAACGATTGTCGCCACCGATGAGAGCAGGATCTGAAGGGAGCGGGCTGCGCTGGGTCAAGGCGGCCTCACCTCGTCGGCTGGACGGTCTACCGGACTAGCGCCCCCCGGCTATCCCCCCGCGATATCTCCGCTATCCCCCCGCGGTGTTGCCGTTATACCCCCGCGGTGTTGCCGTTATGCCCCCGACCATGCCCTGATTCGTCTTCGTCATTCTGTCGAAGGGACACCGGCCATGCCAACTGATGACCTTGCGCCAATGCCCGCTCGACTATTGGCAATGTCTGCCCGTTAGCCGGCGAAAGTCCTGGTCATAGCCGCATTCAAAAAGAACCGTCAGACCGGTTCGGCCACCGGCTGGGGCCGGCTCTCGGCCAGGCAGCCCGGCGGCAGGTGGAACCAGCGCAGCGCCTCGAAGTCGGGCGCCAGCCCGGTCGGCCCCTCGTCCAGCCGGGTGTCCCGTCCGGCCAGCAGCGCGCGGGCCTGCTCCAGGTAGCCGGCGAGCGCCGCTTCGCTGGCCCGCGCGTGGTACTGCGGCGAGACCAGTTCACCGTCCTCGAATCGCACGTCCAGCAGTCGCATCGGCGGCTCGGCCGCGCCGTCCCGGTGCCGCCACAGCCCGGTGGCCGGATCGAACCGGTAGTCGCCGAGCAGCCGGTACCCGTGGGTGGCCACCAGGTCGACCGCGTCGATCAGGTAGTCGCGGACCGTGTCGCTGATGAAGTAGTTGAAGTTCACCCGTACCCAACCGGGTTTGATCCCTTCGCAGCCGTGGTCGATCTCCTCCTGGAACGCCTCGGACCTGGTCGGATCGATGGCGAGCAGCCGGTGACCGTACGGCCCGGCACAGGAGCAGCCGCCGCGGGCCTGGATGCCGAACAGGTCGTTGAGCACCGCGACCACGAAGTTGTGGTGCAGGTACCGGTCGCCGTGCCGGACCTGGAACGACACGATCGACAGCCGGGGCGCGTCACAGTTGCCGAGGATCTCGATGGCCGGATTGCACTCCCACCGCTCCAGCGCCCGACCCCACAGCCGCTCCTCGCGCGCCTGGATCAGGTCGGTACCGACCGCCTGCTTGACCGCGAACACCAGGCCGGCCCGGATCGACTCGACGATGGCCGGGGTACCGCCCTCTTCCCGCGCGGCCGGATCGTCGAGGTACCGGTGCCGGACCGAGTCGACGAACGCGACCGTGCCGCCGCCCGGCATCGTGGGCACCCGGTTGCGTACCAGGTCCCGGCGCATCACCAGCACCCCCGGCGTCTGCGGGCCGCCGATGAACTTGTGCGGGGACAGGAAAATCGCGTCCTTGCCGTCGCCGGCGCCCGGTCGGGTCTCGGCCACCCGGATCGGCACGTACGGCGCGGCGGCCGCGTAGTCCCAGAACGACAGCGCGCCGTACCGGTGCAGCAGCCGGGCGATCCGCTCGGTGTTCGACAGGATTCCGGTCACGTTGGACGCGGCGGAGAAGCTGCCGATCCGCAGCGGCCGGTCGGCGTACCGGATGAGCTCGGCCTCCAGCGCGTCCAGGTCGATGTGCCCGTCGACGTCCGCGTCGATCTCCACCACGTCGGCGATCGACTCGCGCCAGGGCAGCTCGTTGGAGTGGTGCTCGTACGGCCCGACGAACACCACCGGCCGCCGCTCCGGCGGGATGTGGTCGAGCAGCTGGTACCGCCGCGCCAGCCCGTCCGGGATCCGCAGTTCCAGGATGCCGACCAGCTTGTTCACCGCTCCGGTCGCACCGGCGCCGCAGAAGATGACGACGTGCTCGTCGGTACCGCCGACCGCGTCCAGCACGATCTGCCGGGCGTCCTCGCGCAGCCGGCTGGTCTGCAGGCCGGTACCGGAACTCTCGGTGTGCGTGTTCGCGTACCGGGGGAGCACCTGCTGCCGGACGAAGTCCTCGACGAAGTCGAGCGCGCGGCCGGACGCGGTGTAGTCGCAGTAGGTGATCCGGCGCGGCCCGTACGGACCGTCCAGCACCTCGTCCTCGCCGATGATGCCGGCGCGGATGCGCTCCAGCAGCGCCGATGTCGGCGCCGCGTTCACTACCTCGACCACTGGAAAACCCCTGACGACAATCGACGGCGTACCCCCGGCAGTGTGCTCCGTGCCGGGCTCCCGGTCAGGCAGCTATCGGTCACGTCTACCAGGCGTTTTGTACCCGAAACCGGGCCAGAACGGGCCGGACGGGAGTGCCTCGCGGCCACCGTAACCGCCGCGATCGCGGGTCCGGACCACCGGGTCGACGCCGCGCGCTGCCGGTCACACCGCGCCGCACCGGTGGTCGCCAGCATGCGGTGATCCCTCGTGCGTGCCTTGAGTCCGGCTCGAGCCGCACCGGCCAGCGTGGCGCCGGGCGGGGGCGCCGACGGGGCGCGTACCCGGTGCGCCGAAGGAGCCAGCGCGATGGCGGACCAGGCTATGGCCGACCGGGAACCGGCGGACCGTGCGACCGCGGTGCGACAGCCGCAACGGTCCGAGTACCGGTCCAAGTGGTTCGTCACACTGTTCATGGCGGACCTGTGGGAACGGTTCGGCTTCTACGGGCTGCAGGCGATCCTGGTGCTGTACGCGGTCGCGTCGCCGGCCAAGCACGGTCTCGGGCTGCCGGCCACCGACGCGGCCGCGCTGTTCGGCGCCTGGATGGGCCTGACCTTCATGCTGTCGCTGCCCGGCGGCTGGCTCGCCGACCGGTGGCTGGGGGCCCGGCCGGCGATGCTCGCCGGGGGAGTGGTGATCACCCTCGGCTATCTGTGCCTGAGCCTGCCGGCCGCCTGGTTCACCCCGGTCGGGCTGCTGCTCGTCTCGCTCGGCACCGGCCTGTACAAGCCGAACTACCAGGCCATGGTCAACCTGATGTTCCGGTCCAGCGGCCGTCGGGAGGCGGGCATTTCGCTGGTGTACATCGGGATCCAGGTCAGCGCGCTGATCGCCCCGCTGGTCACCGGCTTCCTCGGCGAGCGGGTGAACTGGCACCTCGGCTTCGCCGCGGCCGGGGTGACCATGCTGATCTGTGTCGTGCAGCTCGCGCTCAGCTCGCGGCACTTCGGCGACGTCGGCGCCGCGCCCGGCCGGCCGTTGGAGCCGGCCCGGCGCCGGGTGATCGGCATCCGGATCGCCGCGGTCGCCATTCCGGTCGCCGTGCTCGGCCTGGTCGGATTGGGTACCGGCGCGGTGCCGCCCCGGTTGGCGATCGTGGTGGTCGGGCTGACGAGTCTGCTGGTACCGGTCATCGGCTACGTCGTGCTGTACCGCAATCCCGGCCTCGAGCCGGCCGACCGGCGCCGGTTGCGCGCCTTCCTGTGGGTACTGGTCGGCGCCACCCTGTTCTGGATGATCATCGCGCAGGACGGGTCGGTACTCACCTTGTTCGCGCGCGACGACACCGACCGCGACGTGGCCGGATTCTCGGTACCGGCGAGTTGGCTCCAGTCGGCGACCCCGCTGTTCATCCTGCTGCTCGCGCCGGTCTTCGCCTGGCTGCTGCCCCGGATGGGGCGGGGCGGTACCGGGGTCCCGGTGAAGTTCTCCATCGGGTTGCTGCTGGCCGGCGGCAGCTTCCTGCTGATGGCGGCGGCCGCCCGACTGGCCGCGGACGGTACCAAGGTCTCGCCCGGCTGGTTGATGGTGGCGTTCTTCATGCACGCGTGTGGCGAGATCATCGTCGCCGCGGTCGGGATCGCGGCGACCGCGGACGTCCTGCCGCGCCGGTACCTGTCCCAGACGCTCGGTATCTGGTGGCTGTTCGCGGCGCTCGGCGGTGGGCTGGGCAGCCAGGTGGTACGGCTGTCCGAGGCGTTCTCGCTGTCCGGGTACTTCCTCGGCGTGGGCGTGGTGGTGACCGCGTTCGGGCTGGCTCTCGCGGTACGCCGGCGCGCTGTGGTCGCGGCTCTGGCCGGTACCCCCGCGATCGTCGAAACGGTGCGCGCACCGGAACCGGCGGCGGTGGCGTGACGCCCGACGGCGCTGCCTGACCCCTCGCTGCTTCAGCGGACCTTGAGCCCGCTCCCAGCACCAATGGTGACCATCGGGGAGTCCCCGGCCCGCGGGTACTCCGGGCCGTACCCCGTACCAACGAAGGAGTCGGTGTGGACCAGGGATTGCGCGGCAAACGGGTCCTGGTGACCGGTGCCGCCCGCGGCATCGGGCGGGCGATCACGCTGGCCTTCGCCGAGGCCGGCGCGAGCGTGGCGGGGTGCTACCACCAGTCCGCGTCCGCCGCCGAGCGGCTGTCGGAGGAGCTCGCCGCGCTGGCCAAGGAGACCGGCGCGCAGCACCACCTGGTGCGGTGCGACGTCACCCAGCCGGCGGACGCCCGCCGCTTCGTCGAGTCGGCCAGCACCTCGCTCGGCGGGGTGGACGTGCTGGTCAACAACGTCGGCGCTGACGGCGCGGCGAAGTTCGAGGACCTGGCCGAGGACGAGTGGCACCGGGTCGTGGACCGCAACCTCACCTCGGCGTACCTGGTGACCAAGGCCGCGCTCGGCGCCATGTCCGACGGCGCGTCGATCGTGAACATCGGTGGTGCCGCGGCGATGCGCGGCCGGCCGATGGCCGTGCACTACTGCGCGTCCAAGGCCGCGCTGGTCGGCTTCACCCGCTCCCTCTGCAAGGAACTTGGTCCACGCGGCATCCGGGTCAACACCGTTGCCCCGGGGCCGACTCCCGGCGAGGCAGGTCCCGACCTGCCCCCGCCGGTGTTGGGCCGGATCGTCGCGATGACCGCGCTCGGCCGGCTCGGTACCCCGGAGGACGTTGCCGGGGCAGTGCTGTTCCTCGCCGGCGACACGTCCCGCTACATCACCGGCATCACGCTCAACGTAGATGGAGGAATCTGATGCCCTACGCCGCGATCACCTACCGGGTGAAGCCCGGTCACGAGGACGAGATCGCCGAGATCTTCGGCGGTACCAAGCGGGTGTCCACCCCGGTGCTGCGCGACGACTCCGGCGACGAGGTCGGCAAGCTGCTCGGTACCGCGGTGTTCATCAAGGAAGACGTGGTCGTGCGGATCATCCATTACGAGGGTGACTTCGCGGCGATCGGCCGGCACATGGGCCAGCAGCAGACCGTGCACCTGCTCGAGTCGCAGATGGCGAAGTACCTCGCCGAGAACCGGGACACCACCGACACGGGGAAGTTCGCGAACCACTTCCGCAACTCGACGATGCGGTGCATCTCGGAGCTGACCGTCGACACGCTGCCGGGCTGACGGCGTACTGACCTGGGGGAGTGACGTGGTCATCGACGTACTTTCCGTCGTCGTACTGCTGGGCAGCGGGCTGACCGCGGGCGTGCTGTTCGCGGTCGCGCTGAGCGTGCTGCCGGCGCTGTTCGCGATGCCGACCGACCGGTACATCTACTCGCACAAGTTGATCGGCCGGAACTGGGATCCGACCATGCCGATCCTGGTCATGTCGACGACCGTGGTGGATCTGGTACTCGGCTTCGCCGCCGACGAGCCGACCGCGAAAGGGATGTTCTTCACCGCCGCGGTACTGCTCGCGGTCAGCTCGTACGTCTCGCATTTCCGCAACGTGCCGATCAACCGGGTGGTGAAGGTCACCGATCCGGAGAACATCCCGGCCGACTGGTCCGATCCACGCCCACTGTGGCGACGCTGGCACACGTTGCGCACCTCGCTCGCGCTGGTCGCTCTGCTGGTCAACGCGGCCGCGGTGACGCTGGTCTGACGTCCTTTGGTAATACCGCCTCAACGACTCGGGCCCCGGACTTTGAAGTCCGGGGCCCGAGTCGTGTGCTGAGGTGCCAAGGATCAGCGCACGATTTCCATCTGCGCCATCATGCCCTCGGCCGAGTGGTCGAGCAGGTGGCAGTGGTACACGAAGCGGCCCAGGTGGTCACCGAAGGTCGCCTTGATCCGCACCGTCTGGCCCGGCTGGATCACCACGGTGTCCTTGCGGCCGGCCTCACCGGGCGGTGGCGGGGTGCCGTCCCGGTCCAGTACCTCGAACTGCACCAGGTGCAGGTGCAGGTTGTGCGGGATCGAGAACATGGTGTCCTGGTTGTGGATCTGCCAGATCTCGGTCGTACCGAGGGTGATCCGCGAGTCCACCCGGTCCGGGTCGAACACCTTCCCGTCGATCGTCATCGCACCGAGCTGCAGGTCCAGCCGCATGGTGATGTCGCGGGTGCTGGTGGCCTCGGGCAGCGGGCCGACCGGCCGCAGCTCGTCCGGTACCTGGCTCTCGTCGTGGCCGCCGTCGGTCACGTCGAAGCGCATCACCGCACTGGTGGCGTCGTCGGTGCCGAACAGGTTCATGAGTACGAGCTGGGTACCGACCGGGTAGCGCGAGAAGTCCACGACCACCTCGACCCGCTCGCCCGGCCACAGCTCGAAGCTGCCGGTGTGGTGCGCGGCGGGCAGCAGGCCACCGTCGTTGCCGACCTGTACCAGTTCCTCGCCCTCGCCCAACTGCAGGTTGAACGCGCGCAGGTTGGACGCGTTGACCAGCCGGAACCGGTATTTGCGGGCCTCCACCTTGAAGAACGGCTGCTGCCGGCCGTTGACCAGGATCGTGCGCCGGTTCTGGAAGTCGCCCGGCTCGAAGATGAGCGAGCCGTCCTCGCCGAACTGGGCGTCCCGCAGCATGATCGGGATGTCGTACTTCCCGCTGGGCAGCTTGAGCGCCCGCTCGTGCGTGTCCTCCAGCAGGTAGAAGCCGGCGAGCCCGCGGTAGACGCTCTCGGCCTCCATGTGGTGCGCGTGGTCGTGGTACCACAGCGTCGCGCCGGGCTGCTGGTTCGGGTACACGTACAGCCGCTGCTCGCCGTTGTCCACGATGTCCATCGGGTGACCGTCCTGCCGCGCCGGCAGGTGACCGCCGTGCAGGTGGACGACCGTCGGCATACCGACCTTGTTCGTGTACAGCACCGCCGACTTGCGGCCGGTACGGGCCCGGATCGTCGGGCTGACGAACGAGTCGCCGTACGACCACACCGGGGTGTGCAACCCGGGGATGACCTCGGTGTGTACCTCCCGCGAGGACATCAGGTAGAAGTCGGTGTCGTGCGTGGCCAGCGCCGGCCGGCGTACCGGCGGTACCCGCATCGGCTGCTGGAACGGCGCCGGGTCGGCCAGTGCTGCCCGGGTACCGCCGGCCCCGTGGTGGTGTCCGGCGGTCGCCGGCCCGCCCGGCGCCGCGGCGGCGCTGTTCGCCAACGCGGCGTACGCCCCGGGTACCACCACCGCGCCGGTGCCGAGCAGGCCGAGTTGCATCAGCCGTCGTCTGCTCACCATCGTGTGTCGTCTCCTCTCCGCCGCCCCAGTGGGCGGATTCGCCCTGTCAACCGGCGGTCGCGGTGCGTGCCTCCGGCGTGCCGGACGCGCCCGCGCAAACGGGCCGCGACGGCGTTGTGCGCCGGAGGCATGGGCCGGCGCAGCAACACTGACGGGCGCCGCTGGGAGGAACTTGGAGATCCGCTCGTGCCGAACCGGCGTCAGCCGGCGCCGTGCTGGGTCCCGACGCATGGACTTGCGGTGGCCGTGCGGTGCGGGTGCCGCGTGCCAGGACGGGCGTCAGCCGGCGGCGGCCGAGTGCCGGGACGGACCGGCGCGGCGGGAGTCGCTCGACCGGCCGCGCTGCGGACGGTCACCCTCGACCTTGGCCCGGGCGAACGCGCGCAGCAGCGGGTGCATCCGGTACGACGGTTCGAACCGGCATTGCTGGTCGGCCACGGTGAGCAGGTTGTTGCGCACCAACGTGTCCAGCGCGGCGGCGCACCCGGCCGTGGACGCGCCGAGGGCGGCCTGCACGTCGGCCGCGGTCAGCACCGCCCGCTCGTCGGTGCCGAACAGCGCGAACACCTCGCGGTCGAGCTCGCCCAGCTCGCCGTAGCTGCTGTCGAAACGGCTCTGCACGTCGAGGTCACCGAACCGGAGCTCGCTCAGCGACACCTGCCCGCCGCAGTGGATGTCGAGCATCGCGCGCAGTTTGCTGATCAGCCGGCCACCCTGTACGGCGTGCATCCGGGCGCCGATGCACCGGATCGCCAACGGCAGGCAGCCGAACAGGTCGGCCACCCGGGCGGCGTCCCGGCGTACGTCGGTCTCGCCGTCGTCGCCCAACAGCCGGATAAGCAACTCGACCCCGTCGTCGAGGTCGAGTGGTTGCAGCCGCAGCACCTGCGCGCCGGGGATTTCGGTCAGCTCCCGGGCGCTGGTGACGATCACCGCGCAGTTGTCGCCACTGGGCAGCAGCTGCCTGACCTGCTGCGCGGAGGTGGCGTCGTCGAGCAGGGTCAGCGCGCGGTGCCGCGAGCTCCAGGTGCGGAACAGCGCGGACCGCTCCTGCACCCCGTCCGGCAGCTCCGCCGACGCCATCCCGATCCCGCGCAGAAAGCCGCCGAGCAGCTCGAACGGCTGGTCGCGCCGGCCCTGCAGGTCGGCGTAGAGCTGGCCGTCCGGGAACTCGGTGCGCAGCCGGTGCGCGATGTGTACGGCCAGGGTGGTCTTGCCGACGCCGGGCATGCCGGTGATGAGCAGCACCCGGGTGGCGGTCGAGTCGGCGGCCTCGCGCAGCCAGGCGATCGCCCGCTCCACCTCCTCCCGCCGGCCGACGAAGTCGGCGGTGTCCGGCGGCAACTGGGCCGGTGACCCGAACTGCCCGGACGCGGGTACCGGCGGAGCCGTGCGCGCCGAGCGGGCCGCGGCCGGTGCCGGCGGAGTGGGTGTCACCAGCACCGCCTGGTCGTCGACCAGGAGCGCCTGGTACATCGTGCGCAGTCGTACCGACGGGTCGAGCCCGAGCTCGTCGCGGAGCAGCCGGCGCAGCCGCTCGTACTCGGCGACGGCTTCGAACCGCCGGCCGGACCGGTACAGCGCGAGCATCAGCTGCTGCCGGATGCCCTCGTGCAGCGGGTGGGTGCGGGCCAGCTCCATCAGCTCGGAGATGACGGCCCGGTGTTCGCCGGCCCGCAGCCGCGCCTCGATGCCGGTCTCGATCACCCGGATGCGGCTCTCCTCGAGCCGGACCAGATGCGCGGAGAGCAGGTCGCCGGGGCGTACGTCGGCCAGCGGCGGACCGTCCCACAGCTGCATGGCGCGCGCGCACAACTCCGCGGCGGCCGCGAAGTCGCCGTCCTCGAGTGCGTCCCGGCCGCGCACGGCCAGGCTCTCGAACTCGTACAGGTCGATCTGCTCGGGCTGAACGACGATGACGTACCCGCTCGGCTCGGTGTTGAGCGACACCGACCCGTCGGTGACCCGGGAGGTGAACATCTTGCGCAGCCGGGAGATGTAGCCCTGCAGGGTGATGAGCGCGGTCGCGGGCGGGTTGTGTCCCCACAGCTCGTCGATCAGCTCGCTGCTCTTGACCACCCGGTTGGCGCGCAGCAGCAGCAACGCCAGGACCGTCATGACTTTCGGTGCGCTGGGGGTGATGGTCTGTCCCTCGTACAGCACGCGCAGCGGCCCCATCAAACGGAACCGGACGCTCATATGCAACCCCCTGTGCGGATACCGCAATATGGGTGATTCTCGCTCCCTGAGAGAAAACCATCGTTTGAACGGGGTTGCAAGCATTATCACCTGTCAATCCCTACACAATCCGGTGACAACTCGAAAACGGCACCAGTCGGTTCTTCGGTACGTCCGGCATTGCATCCCGACGCCCGTACTCTCGGTCAAGAAGATGCTTCATCGATCGTCAAAGTATCGGTGCGGCAAGCGTTTGTGCTGGTAGACGGGGGTGCAATGCATACTCATTTGTGGTAAGCAATGGCCTCACCTAAACGCTGAGTAAGTGCGCGGGAAGCCGGCCGACGGTTGTCGGGGTGGCGGTTTCAGAAAACTCACAGAAACTAAACACGGCTTCGTCGTATTCCTGTCATCTGAATTGACGACCGGCGCGTTGCCGGCCTGTCCGGGTGATCATTTACTGTCGGTGCTTCGGCGGATTGCGGGTGATTTGCCCGAAAGGCGGCGGTCACCCGGCCGAACGCGGCAGTCACGCGGTCTGGAACTCGGCGGTCACGCGGTCTGGGCCGCGGCCGTGAACGCGGCACGTCACGCGGTCTGGAACTCGGCAGTCACGCGGTCTGGAACGCGGCCGTGAACGCGGCAGTTATCACGGCCGCCCGAACGGGGCGACCGCGAACACGATGAAGGCCGGGCCGGGTGGAAACCCACCCGGCCCGGCCTCGGGACCCAACGGCGACCCGCCGGCCGGTCCGCTCAGCTACCGGGTCGCTCAGCGTGAGGAGCGGCTCAGCGTGAGGGCCGGCTCAGCTAGAGGCCGGCTCAGTGTGAGGGCCGGCTCAGCGTGAGGCCCGGCTCAGCTACCGGGCCGGCTCAGCTAGAGGGCCAGCCGGATGCCGTACTGCCGCAGCCAGCTGTTGATCTGCAACGGCAACTCGACGTTGGCCCGCTTCGCCCAGGCGCCCAGTGCGGTCGGGTCGTCCAGCAGCGCCTGTGCCGCCTTGCGGTTGAGCAGCGGCAGCACCGGTGCGGTCGGGTCGTCCAGCAGCGCGGCCAGGTCGTCCCGGAGGACCTTCTCGTAGGCCGGATCCACGGTCACCGGGTACGGCGACTTGAGCCGCTCGACCACGCTGCGCGGCAGCAGGTCCTTGACCGCCGCCCGGAGCAGGCTCTTCTCCCGCCCGTCGAAGTTCTGCAGATCCCACGGCAGGTTGTAGGCGTACTGCACCAGCCGGTGGTCGCAGAACGGCATCCGTACCTCGACCCCGACCGCCTTGAACAGCCGCTCGGTGTGCGCGTTCTGGTTCTCCATGAAGTTCGTCATGTGTACCCAGCACAGTTCGCGCATGTGCTGGTCCACCCCGCCGGCGTCCGGCAGCCGGGGCGCCTCGGACACCGACTCGGAGTACCGCTGCGCGGCGTACCCCAGCGGGTTCAGGTCCCGCAGCAGCGCCTCGTCGAACAGCGCGCAGCCCAGCCCGTTCGCGTCGTCCCGGACGATGCCCCGGGCCACCCACGGGAACGTGTTCATGTTCGCCTCGACCGGGTCCCGGTTCCAGCCGACCCCGTGGAAGAGCGAGTCGGCTGCCTCGCCGGTCATCACCACCCGGACGTGTTCACCCACGGCCCGGGCGAGCAGGTGCAGCGAGGTGTTCATGTCGCCGAGCGCGGTGGGGAAGTCCTTGGCCCGCAGTACCGCCGCGCGGAGCACCGGGTCGCCCAGCTCGGCCGGGTCCAGCAGTACGTCGGTGTGCTCGGCGTTCACGTGCCGCACCACGTCCTGCGAGTACGGCGGGTCCATCGCGCTGCGGGTGTCGTTCGGCTGGAAGTTGTTCGCGTGCCGCTCGAAGTCCACGGTGAAGGTACGGACCCGCTCGCCGCGCGGGCGCAGCGCGGCATCCGCGAGCGCGGTCACCGCGCTGGAGTCGAGCCCACCGGACAGCAGCGAGCCGACCGGTACGTCCGAGCGCAGGTTGCGCTCCATGCTCTCCTCGAGCATGCCGCGGATGGTCGCGATGGTGGTGTCCAGGTCGTCGGTGTGCGGTACCGCCTCGATGTTCCAGTACGCGGACAGCTCCCGGCCGCGCTCGGAAACCGTGAGCATCCGGCCGGCGCGCAGCCGGTGCATGCCGAGAAACGGGGCCTGCTCGGGCGTACCGGAGTAGGTGAGGATCTCCCGCAGCTCGTCCGGTCCGGCTACCGCTTCGGCCATCGGATGCGCCAGGATCGCCTTCGGCTCGGAGCCGAACAGCATCCCGGTCGGGGTGGGGAAGTAGAACAGCGGCTCGATGCCGAGCCGGTCCCGTACCAGCCACAGGCTGCGGCTACGGGCGTCCCAGACGGCGCCGGCGAACGAGCCGTCCAGCTTGTGGACGCAGTCGGTACCCCATTCCAGGTACGCCCGGACCAGCACCTCGCTGTGGCTGCCGCCGCGGAACCGGTGCCCCCGGCCGGTGAGTTCGGCGGCCAGCTCGGCGTGGTTCAGGATCGAGCCGGAGTGCATGCCGACGGCGAGCAGCTGCCCGTCGTGCTCCACCGCGACCGGCTGCCTGCCGTCGTCGCGGTTGCCGCTGTGCCGGCCGTCGCGGCCGCCGGCGGCTCCGGTGCGGTTGGCCAGGTCGAACACGGCCAGGTTGCGGTGGCCGAACACGGCCTGCGGGCTGACCCAGACCTCCTCGCCGTCAGGGCCACGGCAGGCCATCGTGGCGGTCATGGCCAGGACCGTGCTGCGCTCCCGGGACAGGTCCCGGGCGTAGTCGATCCAGCCGGTGATTCCGGACATGCGCGCTCCTTTGTCTCGTACGGGGATTCGTGACGGTTACGGATCAGGCGGCCGGGGCCGGCTCGGGGACCAGTGCGAGCGCGCGGGTGACCGCGTCGTACAGGGCGGCGCGCGGGTCTGCCACCAGGCCCACCGAACGCCACGCCACCACGCCGTCCGGGCGGACCAGCACCGCGCCGGCCTCGGTCACCGAGTACGCGGCGGCCCAGGACCGGCCGGCTTCGACCAACGGGCCGGCACCGATCGGGTACGCCCGCAGCGGTGCCCCGGTCGCCTTGGCCACATCCGCCGCCGCGTCCAGCCAGGAGCTTCCGGCGGTACCGGTGAGCAGCACCGGCGCGTGGTTGAACAGGTCCAGAGTGGACAGTTCCGCGCCGTCCCGACGCAGCGGTACGTGCGGGGCGCGGGTACCGGGCTGGCCGGCCAGCCGCGACTCCCACACCGACCCGTCCGAGCCGTCGGACCCGTCGGACCCGTCGGAGCCGTTGGAGCCGTTGGAGCCGTCGGAGCCGTCGGAGCCGTCGGAGCCGTCGGAGCCGTCGAAGGTGGAGGAGCCGGAGGAGCCGGAGCCGTCGGGGATCACCACGTCGGACCGGTACCGACCGCCGAACCAGGCGGTCGAGTCGGCGACGATGGCCGGGTTCGGGGTGGCCGACCCGCCGCGCAACCGGGCCCGGTCCCGCGACCGCATCACCGCCTGGTCGACGGTGGCCCCGCCGACCGGCCGGCGCTCGGCGTCGTAGCTGTCCAGCAGCGCCGGCCCGGCGTGTCCGGCCAGTACCGCGGCGATCTTCCAGGCCAGGTTGTGCGCGTCCGCGATGCCGGTGTTCGAGCCGAGCGCGCCGCTCGGTGGCATCAGGTGGGCGGCGTCGCCGGCGATGAACACGTCGCCGACCTTCATCGAGCCGGCCACCCGGCCGACCGCGTCCCACGGCGCGACGCCGATGATCTCGACGTCCAGGTCGGGCACCCCGGCGGCGGCGCGGACCAGCCGCTGGCACCGTTCGGTGGTGAAGTCGGCGACCGCGTCCACGCTCGGGTCGAAGATCACGTGCAGCAGCCAGCGTTCGGCGTTGTCCAGCGGCATCAACGCGCCGCGTACCGACTCGTTGAACGTGTAGCACATGATGAACCGCCGATCGCCCAGCTGTTCCCGCAGGTCAGCGCGGAAATGCACGTTGAGGTAGTGGCCCAGCGGCTCGGTTCCGTCGAAGGACACCCCGAGCGCTTCGCGCACCCGGCTCTCCGGGCCGTCCGCCGCGACCAGGTAGCGCGCGTCCACAGTGGACAGCTCACCGGTGTCGCGGTCGCGGATCACCCCGCGTACCCCGTCGGGCTCCTGGGTGAAGTCGACCAGCTCGGTCCGGAACCGGATGTCCGCGCCGAGCCGGCGGGCGTTCCTGAGCAGGATCGGCTCGTACTCGTCCTGGTGGCACAGGCACCAGTTGGTCGGGCTGAGCTCGGACAGGTCGTCCTGCCCGTCCATGAAGTAGCCCTCCTGCAGGGCACCGAGTTCCTTGCCGACCAGCGACTGCGCGGCGATCACGCCGGCGTTGTCGGCCAGCGCGCGGGCCGACGGGGCGGTACGGATCTCCTCCTCCAGCCCGATCGAGCGCATCAGCTCCATCGCGCGGGGGTGGATGCCGCGGGCCCGCGGGTGCGGCGAGGTGTGCGCGTGCCGTTCGACGGCCAGGCACTCGACGCCGTGCCAGGACAGGAACAGCGCGGCGGACAGGCCGACCAGGCCGCCGCCGACGATGAGTACCGGAGTGCGGATCTCGTCGGTCAAAGGTTCCACCTCTCGTTCGCGGCCAGGTCAGCCCGCCCGGACAGGGGTGAGGAGAAATGACCGGGTCAGCGCAGGTCATAAACGGGCGTAGCGTGCCGAGACGCTCTCGAAACGCACTGGAGAAACCGTCCGTGCCGGGACCCGGTCACGGTCGCGGCGACCGGACCTCGACGCGTTTTCGAGCGGCATCGCCGAGCCTTCCGGGCATGACCGAGGAGCCCCCACGGCCGGCGTTCCCGTTCCGGCCGCGCGACCCGTTCGCGCCGCCCGAGGAGTTCGCCGAGCTACGGCGTACCTGTCCGGTGGCCGAGGTCTCGCTGCCCACCGGCGACCGCGCCTGGCTGGTCACGAGCTACGCGGGCAACCGCCAGGTGCTCGGTGACCAGCGGCTGAGCCGGGCCGCGACCACCCGGCCGGAGGCGCCCCGGATGGGACCGGCCCGGCCGGAGGCCGCGTCGATGCTGGCCATGGACCCGCCCGGACACACCCGGCTGCGCCGGCTGGTGGCCGCCGCGTTCACCACCGCGCGGGCCGAGGCGCTCCGGCCGCGGCTGCAGCAGATCGTGGACGGCCTGCTCGACGACATGGTCAAGGCGGGCCGCCCGGCCGACGTGGTGTTCCACCTGGCCCAGCCGCTGCCGATCACGGTCATCTGCGAGCTGCTCGGGGTACCGGTGGCCGACCGGGAGAGCTTCTACCACTGGACGAACACGTCGCTGAGCGTCGACGTGACCGCGACCGCCGAGGTGGCCGCGGCCCGCGGCGAGCTCAAGCAGTACATGGAGCAGCTGGTCGAACAGGCCCGGGCCGACCCGGGCGACGACCTGCTCGGCGTGCTGTCGCAGGTGGAGGAGGACGGCGACCGGCTCAAGCCGGGGGAGCTGACCGTACTGGCCGGCACGTTGCTGACCGCCGGGTACCACACCGTGCGGGCCACGCTGACCAACGCGATCGCGGTACTGCTGATCCATCCGGACCAGTGGGAGCTGCTGTGCACGCGGCCGGACCTGTCCGCCCGCGCGGTGGAGGAGCTGCTGCGGTACACCCCGGGTCCGGTCTCCGGCGGCACCATCCGGGTGGCGACCGAGGACCTGGAGATCGACGGCGTGCCGATCTGTGCCGGTCAGGCGGTCCTGCCGTCCACCATCTCGGCGAACCGGGACGCGACCGTGTTCACCGACCCGGACCGGCTCGACCTCACCCGGACCGACAACCCGCACATCGCGTTCGGGCACGGCATCCACCGGTGCGTCGGCGCGGCCATCGGCCGCGTCCAGCTCCGGGTGGCGCTGGACACGCTGGCCGCCCGGTTCCCGACGCTGCGCCTGGCCGTACCGCCGGAGGAGCTCGAGTTCGGCCTCGGCACCATGATCCGCGGGTTCAACGCCCTGCCGGTCACCTGGTGAGCGCACCACCCGTACCGCCCCGCCCCCGCCCCCGTCCCCGCCCCCGCACCTGCACCTGCACCTGCCTCCACCCCAGCCCACCGCTGTCGACCCAGTGACCGGAGTGACGATGACCGCGCCCCGACACCTCGACGTACACCACCACATCGTCCCGGAGTTCTACCGGGACGCGGTGGCGGCCGCCGGCATCGTCGCCCCGGACGGGGCGCACCTGCCCGAGTGGGTACCGGACGACATGCTCGCGATGATGGACGAGCGGCACGTCGCCGCGGCCATCGTGTCGGTACCGCCGCCCGGCGTGCACTTCGGCGATCCGGCCGACGCCGCGAAGCTGGCCCGCCGGTGCAACGAATACGCCGCCGACCTGGTACACGCGCATCCGGACCGGCTCGGCGCGTTCGCCGCGTTGCCGCTGCCGGACGTGGACGCGACCCTGGAAGAGCTGGCCTACGCGCTGGACGTACTCGGCCTGGACGGGGTGGGGCTGTACAGCAACACCCGCGGGCGGTACCTGGGCGACCCGCTGCTCGACCCGGTGTTCGCCGAACTCGACCGGCGCGGCGCGGTGTGCCTGATGCACCCGACCACGCCACCGATCGACCCGGCTCCGCTGCTCGGGCTGCCCGGCTGGTTCGCCGAGTACGTGTTCGACTCCACCCGCGCGCTGTCGAACATGTCGATCCGCGGCACGTTCGAGCGGTACCAGAACTTCCGGCTGATCGTGACGCACGCCGGCGGTACCGCCCCGTACATCGCCAACCGGATCCACAACGCCTGGCGCGAGTTCCCCGGCGGACCGGAGGCGGCACCGCAGGGGCCGTTGGAGTACCTGCGCCGGTTGTACTTCGACACCGCGAGTTGCGGGCTCGGGCACGCGTTGCGCCTGGTCCGCGACTTCGCCGGCGCCGACCGGATCCTGGTCGGCACGGACTACCCGTTCGTACCGCCGCACTCGGTGAGCATGTTGACCGAGCGGATGACCGACCCCGCGTACCTGGGGGTGTCCATCCAGACGCTGCGGACCAACGCGCTCACCCTGTTCCCCCGGTTCGGCGACCGGTCACCTGTGGCCGCGGTACCGGACCGGTCCGTCCTCGCCGTCTCGTAGCCGGCCCGCCCCGCTCGGACCGCACGGGTTCGAGCGGGTGTCGACCAGCCGTCGAGGCAGCCCTGTGAGCCTTGCCGCCGCAAGACGGCCGACCTAAGGAGAAACACATGCCCGAATCCCGGGCGGGCGCACCGGGTCGCGCCCGCCTCATCCGATGGGCGGTGCCGGTATCGCTCGGCGCGGTCCTGCTGACCGTGGCGGCACCGGCCAGTGCCCGCACCCACTCCGCCCCGCCCGAACTCGCGCTGGTCAGCGTCAGTACCTCCGGCGACCACGCGAACGGACCGAGCGAGCGCCCGACGATCAGCCTGGACGGCCGGTACGTGGCGTTCACCTCGTACGCCAGCAACCTGGTCGCCGACGACACCAACGACACCACCGACGTGTTCGTCCGGGACCTGCGGGCCGGGCGTACCCAGCGGGTCAGCGTCGCGTCCGACGGGTCGCAGGCCAACGGCGGATCGGCCATCGACCCGCAGATCAACGGCAGCGGACGGTACGTGGCGTTCGTGTCCGAGGCGACCAACCTGGTGGCCGGCGACACCAACGGCGCCAACGACGTGTTCCTGCGCGACCTCAAGACCGGTCGTACCGAGCGGGTCAGCGTCGCCTCCGGCGGCGGGCAGTCCAACGCGAACAGCTCGAAGCCGACGGTGAGCCGGGACGGGCGCTTCGTCGCCTTCACCTCCGCCGCCAGCAACCTGGTCGCCGGCGACACGAACGACACCTGGGACTCGTTCGTGTACGACCGGTGGACCCGGCAGACCGAGCGGTTGAGCGTGTCCACCAGCGGCACCCAGACCGACGAGATGTCCGACGGCCCGGTGCTCAGCCCGGACGGCCGGTACGCGATGTTCATCTCGCTCGCCACCAACCTGGTGGCCGGCGACACCAACGCGATGGGCGACGTGTTCCTGCGCGACCGGTGGCTGCGGCGTACCACCCGGATCAGCGTCGGCAGCCACGGCGAACAGGGCGACGACCTGAGCGTGGGCGCGCAGATCAGCGCCGACAACCGGTACGTCGCGTTCGCCTCGCACGCCACCACGCTGACTCCGGACAGCCCGGACACGCACGACTCGCACGCGTTCGTGCGGGACCTGGTGAAGGGGACCACCACGATGGTGGACACCAACGCCGACGGGGCGGTCGCCGAAGGCGGCAGCTTCTGGACCGCGATCAGCGCCGACGGCCGGTACTACACGTACATCTCGGCCGGCGGCAACATCGTGGACGGCGACACCAACGGGCTGCGCGACATCTTCCGGCGGGAGCTGCGCGGCGGCGAGACGATCCGGATCAGTACCCCGGGCAACGGCGTGGAGACGACCATGCCGAGCTTCTACCCGGTGTCCAGCTCGAACGGGAAGATCATCGCCTTCATGTCGTACGCGGAGGACATGGTCGCCCAGGACGGCAACGACGCCGCCGACGTGTTCGTGTGGAGGACCCGATGAACCCGCTACGCAGGACCGGGCGTACCACCCGGCTCGCCGCGGCCGCGACGCTGGCATTCGCGCTGGTGTCGGTGTGGGGCGGCGACACCGGCTGGGCCGAGCCGACCGGAGCCGGCACGCCGGCCGGAACTACCGCCGACAAGGTCGTCGTGTGGTCGAACCGGCACGGCAAGGTGCTCACCGCCGCGCCGGGAGTACGGAACAAGGCATCGGTCAAGGCGGACAAGCTGGCCGCGGTGGCGACGCCGCGCAGCGCGGTGATCGGACCGGACGGCTACCCGGACCGCAACCGCTGGCTGTACCCGGTGGGCCGGGACACCATCTCCCCGGTCGACGGCTCCGACGGCCAGGCCGAGGTGATCGGCGCCTCGCACGTGGAGATGCCGTTCCTGGAGTACTACGCGATGTTCAAGCAGAACTCGTCGCAGGTCTCGTGGCTCGGCGGTACCCCGTTCAACGCGGACTCCATCGAGCACACCGACCACTTCCGGGTGGACTACCTCGGTACCGGCTACACCATCGCCGGCGCCCCGACCGGTTCGCAGCAGCAGGCGAACGCGACCACCGCCGAGATCACCTGGACGACCACGGTGCACGACAACTGGTACAGCGAGCACCAGTGGGACTTCCTGGCGTTCTTCCCGGAGACCCCGCCGCAGTACGGGCAGATCTTCCGGATGGAGCGGTCGGTGACCGGCACCTTCCAGTTCGGTTCGACGTACTTCACCGTGACCGGACAGAACCGGACCTTCACCTGATCCGGCGATCCGCACCGGTCGGTCGGCCGGCGGGCCCTGATGGCCCGCCGGCCGACCGGCAGTTCCGGAGGTCTCCTGTGCGCGGCGGTATCCGATCACTCGTGACGCTGGCGGTCGCCTCGCTGGCGTTGGCCGGCTGCGGTCCGGCCGTGTCGTCCACTGTGGACGCCCGAGCCGGCTCGGCCGGCCCCGTCGGTGACGCGGTCACCGGCGCGGCCGTGGTCGAGCTGCTGCGCGACTCCTGGGTCAGCGACGGTGACCGCGGCTACTTCCTCGACGCGGTCCGCAGCCGCTCGGGTACGCCGATGTCGCTGTACCGGACCCGCTGGTGGCTGCGGCTCGGCTCGACCGGTCCGGGCGGTACCGCCGGTGTGGGCGGTACCACCGGAGTACGACCGGACAGCCTGCGGTCCTGGCTGGCACCGGCGCTGGACGGACGGCTGTCCGGCAGCGGGCTGCCGGCGGTAGCGCAGGTCGACTACGCGGTCGCCGCGCTGTCCTCGGTCCGCGCCACCGTGGACGCGGCGCGGGTCGCCCGTACCGTCGAGGCGCTGCGCCGGCACGGGCAGTACCGGGGTTCCGCCGGCGCGGACAGTCCGGACTGGGGGAGCACCGCGGTCGCGGTCCGGGTGCTCACCGAGCTTCGCCTTCCGGTGCCGGCCGAGGTGGTCGACGCGGCCGCCGACCGGCTGCGTGAACTGGCCGCCGGTACGACCACCCAGGCGCAGCTCAGCGAGGCGGTGTCGCTGATCGAGATCGCCGGGCACCTCGGCCCCGGCTTCGCCGGTCGGGTGCCGTCCGTGCCCGGGCTCGCGGCCGGCGCGGACCAGGCGCTGGCCGCGATGCGGCCGGACGCGGTCTGGCTGTCCGCGCGTTCGGCACTGCGCCAGGCCGCGGCACAGTTGGGTGGCTCCCTCCCGCCGGTCGATCCGGCCTCCTGCGCCGGGCTGGTCGGCGGTACCGGCGGGGTGCGGCTGCCGGGGCAGGCCGTCGACGACCCGCAGGCCACGTACTACGCGGTCCAGCTCGGTTGCCGCGGTGCGCGGGTACCGGCGCCGCCGGCACACTCACGGGCCGGGTGGCCGGAGCCGGACGCCGGTACCGAGGCGCTCGGCGCGTCCGTGGTCGGGTTGCGGCTGGCCCGACTGCTCGGGATCGCGGACGCCTTCGCCGCGCCACTCGACCGGCAGGCCCGTAGCGTCTGGCTGCCGGTGGCCCGGCACGAGGACCGCCCCGTCGACCTGGCCAATCTCGCGCTGCTCGGTGCCGCGCTCGGTGCCGGGAGCCGCCTCGGCGCGCAGGTCGCCGCCGCGCTGCCGGTGGACCCCGCCGCCCGTACCGACGCCGAGCTGCTGGTCCGGCTCGTGGCGCTGCGGTACACCCCGGCCGGCCCCGCGCACCGGTCGGCCCGGACCTGGATCCGGGCCGCGGCCGACCGCGGCCGTTCGGACAGCGGCGATTCCGACCGCAGCATGGTGCGGGCCGGCTGGCTGGTACTGGCCGCGGACCTGCTCGGCGACCCGGCACTGCGTACCCGCGCGATGGCCGAGGCGGCGGCGCTGCGGGTGGCGCCGGGGCGGTACGCGGGCGGCCGGCCGGCCGACGGTGCGCCGCTGGCCGCGTCGTTCACCGCGTCCCTTACCGGCGTCCGGCTGGACGCGCCCGCGCCCGCGGACGACGTGCGGAAGGGCTGGACCCTCGCCGGCTTCTGCGCGGTCGACCGGTGCGCGGAGACCCGGTCCGACCTGGCCCACCTCGACCACCCGTCGCTGCGGTCGCTCTACGCGCTGGCGGTGGCCGACCGGCACGCCTACGACCAGCTGTTCCCGATCGCCTTCTGACGCTGAGCTTATGACTGAGCCGGCCGGCGCGACCAGCCCGGCCGGCCGCGACCGGCCCCGACGGATGGCCGTAATCCGGCGAAGAACTGTCGCTGCGGGGGAGCCGCCGCTACTTGTGGAAGACGATGCTGCCGCGCAACGCGGCCAACAGCGTCGCCTTGGTGAACGGCTTCGTCAGCAGCGGGATCGCGTTCTGTACCCGGTCGTTGAGCGGTTCGGCATAGCCGGACATGTACAGGATGCTCAGATCGGGTCTCTCCTCGGCGAGCCGGCGGCCCAGTTCGGTCCCGGGCATGCCGGGCATGACGAGGTCGGTCAGCAGGCAGTGGATCGGGCCGGGGTGTCGATGCGCGAGGTCCAGCGCCTGGGCGCCGTCCGCCGCGGTCAGTACGTGGTAGCCGGCCGCGGTCAGGATGCGGTCCACGATCGTGCGGATCTGCTGCTCGTCGTCCACCACCAGGACGGTCTCGTCACCCCCGGACCGGGCGCCCGCCGTGGCGACGACCGGCGCCCGGCTGATCGGGACGGCCGTGGCGGGCAGGATGACGTGGACGGCGGTGCCCTTCCCGGGCTGGGACTCGATGATGAGATCGCCGCCGGACTGGTTGGCGATGCCCTGCACGGTGGTCAGGCCGAGCCCGCTGGTCTGCGCGCGGGATTTGGTCGTATAGAACGGCTCGATCGCGTGCTCGACCTCGTCCGGCGTCATGCCGTGGCCGGTGTCCCGGACCGTGAGCCGGACACACTTGCCGTTCCCGGTGCGGAGCACTTCGGGCAACGGCGACCCGTTCACGTCCAGCGTCGTCTCGATCCGCAGCACCCCGCCATCCGGCATGGCGTCGGCGGCGTTACTCGCCAGATGCCGCAGGACCTGCGCGATCTGGGCCGGGACGGCGAGTACCGGCGGCAGGTCGGGCGCCAGGTGAGGCTCGACCGTGATGGAGCGGCGGAGCGTGGCGCAGACGAGCTCGATCTCGGGCTCCAGGGCGGCGTTGATGTCCGTGGCCGCCGCTTGCGCCGGGCCGCGCTGGCCGAAGTACAGCAGCTGCCGGGTGAGATGGGCGGCGCGGTCGGCGGCGTGCAGGATGCTGTCCAGGTCACTGGTCATGTTCTTGGCGTGCTGCGGGTCGAGGTGGTCGGACTGGAGAACCTCGGTGATCGTTTCCCGCAGGATCTCGCCGTGGGCCAGCACGATGGCGAGGATGTTGTTGAAGTCGTGGGCGGCCCCGCCGGCGAACCGGCGCAGGCTCTCCATCCGCTGGCTGGTGCGCCAGTCGGCCTCCTGGGTACGCCGCTGGTGTTCGACATCGCGACGTCCCTCCGCCTCCACCACCGGGGTGACGTCCTCGACGATCGCGATGAATCCCGTCGGCGTGCCGTTCCCGTCATCGGTGAGCCGGAGCTGTACATCGAGCCACTGCGGTGACCGGTCGGCACCGCTGACCTGGTCGCGATAGCGCGGCGTGGTCGCCGGACCCGGTTCGGCCAGCATCGCCAGCGCCTGCTGGTGATGCTCGGGAGCCAGGCAGTTCAGCCAGCCGCGGTCGAGCAGGTCGTCCGCGGACGCGCGCATGATGGCGGCCATCGCGGGATTGGCGTACGTCGCCTGACCGGTGCTGGTGCCCACCACGATGCCCACCGGTGCGCTCTCCACGATCGCCTGGAAGCGCTGCTCGCTGTCCTTGAGTCGTTGCACGGTCTCCACGAGCTTGTGGTTGACCAACCGGAGGTGGTCCCGGTCGGTGTGCGCGCGTGGCTCGGTCGAACCGTTCGGCACCGTCGCGGCGTGGCTGACCACAGCGTCGACGGCATCCAGCAGCGGTTGGGGATCCGAGGACTTGGTCACGATCTGGTCGATGTCGTACGCGTCCGCGATCGGCCGCAGTTCGCGTTCGTCGTAGTTGCCGCTGTAGAACACGACCCCCACATCGGCCGTATCGGGGTCCTCTCGTAACAACCGGACCAGCTCGTAGCCGTCCATGCCGGGCATCAGCACGTCCGTGACGACCACCTGCGGTCGCTCCCGGTGCGCCAGTACCAGCGCGTCCTCGCCGCCCGCCGCTTCGAGGACCTCGTACCCGCTGATGTCGAGCAGGTCGTGAATGACCTGACGGTTGGCGACTGAGTCGTCGACGACCAGAACCGTTGTCATTGCTGTCACCCTCCTCTGCCGACGTGCGGCGAGACTTCACCGGCCGACCCGGACAGCTGTATGGACGTCCGCGGTTCTGCTGGCACCGATGCCGGGTCGGGGCGCAGCGCCCGCGATACGGCGGAGATCAGTTGCTCGGGGGTGAAGGGCTTGGTCAGTAGCTGTACGCCACCGGTGAGCTCCGCGCCGCGCAGCACGTCCCCGGTGTAGCCGGACATGTACAGCACCGGAACCGCGCCGTGCCGGGCCCGGACCGCGGCGGCCAGCTGCGGCCCGTTGATGCCCGGCATGATCACGTCGGTGAGCAGCAGGTCCACCCGCAGGCCGCGATCCACCGCGGACACCGCGTCGGCGGGCTCGGTGAACGTGGTGACGGCGAGTCCGGCGTCCTGCAGGACGGTGGCGGCCAGTTCGATGACCGCCGGCTGGTCCTCGACCATGAGGACCCGGGCGGCGACCGGGAGCGGGGGCGCGACCGCGGTGACCGTCGGCGGCTCGGTGGGCAGCTCGGTGGCGGGCAGCAGGATCTCGAACGTGCTGCCCGCGCCGGGGCGCGACGTCACCTCGATCTGCCCGCCGGCGCCGGCGACGATGCCGTACACGGTGGACAGTCCCAACCCGGTGCCCTGGGTGACCGGCCTGGTGGTGAAGAACGGGTCGAACACGCGGGCGCGGGTCGCCTCGTCCATGCCGCAGCCGGTGTCGCTGACCGTCAACCGGGACCAGTCGACCGGACCGTGGGTACCGGGATCGGTGATGTCCGGGGGAGCGCCGAGACGTTCCCACCCGATGCTCAACACGCCGCCGCCGGGCATCGCGTCCCGGGCGTTGGCGGCCAGGTTGATCAGTACCTGATCCATCTGCCCTTGTTCGGCCGCCACCTGGAAACCGGACGCGGTGCCCTCGGCCGGCATCCGCAGGATGACCGACTCGCCGAGGGTGGCGGCGAGGAGCGGTTGGATGTCGGTCAGTACCCGGCCGAGATCGGTGGCGTGCTGCGGTCGGGGAGCGCCGCTGGTGAACATCAGCAGCTGGCGGGTCAGCGCGTCTCCCTTCGCCGCCGCCTCGGTGATGCGCTGGGCGCTCTTGCACAATGGCGAGTCCGCGGACAACTTGGCGGACAGGATCCGGGCGTGCCCACCGATGACGACCAACAGGTTGTTGAAGTCGTGCGCGACCCCACCGGCGAGCTTGCCGAGGCTGTCGAGCCGTTGCAGTTGTTCGACCCGCCGCTGCAGTTCGTCGGCGCGTACCCGCTCGCTGATGTCGGTGAAGCTGGCCACCAGCTCCCGGACCCGGCCGGCCTGGTCGAGCAGTGGGGCGATCGTGACCAGCTCGGAAATCCGTACGCCGTCCGGCCGCATGATCGTCTGCTCGTACGAGACGCCGGACTCGAGTCCGGCGGCGACCCGCTTCAGCCGGTTCGTCGGCTCCTCGACGCCCGCGGTCGGCACCCACCACGGGAAGGGTGGCCCCTGTCCCAGAATCTGCTCGCTCGGCCGGCCCAATATTTCGCAGTACCGGGGATTGATCTCCACGATTCGCAGATCCCGACTGAGTACCGCGGCGCCGTCATGCAGTGCGTGCAGAATCGACGAGGTCCGGCGCCGCTGCTCCAGTACGTCGGTCAGCAACTGCTCCCGCTGCCGTTCACCACGGTCCAGCCGGGTGGCCGTGTCGCCGACGACGGTCGCGAGTACCAGCAGCACCACCGTCGCGGACAAGGTGGCCGAGACCCCCGGATCGCTCACCACCCGGTGCCCGCCCAGCAGGTGGAACAGCGCACCGACGAGTGGGGGGAGCAGCAGCACCGGCGCCACTCGGCGCAGCAGCGTCGAGCCCGGGCTGCGGCCGACGAAACGGCGTACCCAGGCCCGGTCCGGTCGGGACAGCATGGTGCCCAGCGCCAGGATCGGTAGCGCGACAACCGGCTGTACGGCGACCTGCAGCGGCCCGGCGGACTGTTGCCGGATGGCCAGGCTGCCCAGGTACGCCATCGCCACGGACAGGGCCAGTGCCGCGCTGGCCGCCTCGAACGCCACATCCGGCCGGATCCGCCCGATCGGCCGCACTCCCCGGACCGCGAGCGCGAGTCCGGTGGTGACCAGCAGGATCGCCACCACGACCGGCACCTCGCCGGCGTTCCCGACGAACGTCGACCGGTACAGGTCGGGATCGAAGAGGTCAGCGCCGAGCGCCACCAGTCCCGCCGCGGCGACGGCGAGCGCGAGAACTCGACCGGCGAGGCGCGTGGCCCGGTTGACGTGGGAAACCGCGATCAGTCCCAGTGCGGTGGCCAGTCCCAATAGGCAACTCGCCACCAGTGGGCGAATCTGGGGCAGCGCGGGAAATGGCGCGACCAGAAACCGGACGTCGGATGCCCTACCGGCCAGGCCCGATAGTCCGGCGGTGGCCACAGTCGCCACCGAACCGGCCACATACCACGACAGGGTCGGCCGACTCACACGCACAACCCGAGGGTACGCCGTATATACGTGCTTTTTTCGAGATTGGATATGCCCGGTCGGAATCGTTCTCTATAGCTCGATTCCCGACATGGGTATCCGTTTGTATTTCCGATAAGAATCAGCTCTAGCGTGCTTTTCCGCGGCTGGTCGTGCCGGGACGCTTTCCGCACCCCGGCACAACCGCGAAACAGCCGGGCGTGCTCTAGTCGGTGGCGCTGAACTCCAGGATCGAGTGGAACGACGGGGTCCGCACCACGTTGCGCAGGGT
Source organism: uncultured Actinomycetota bacterium (assembly GCA_963742715.1). Classification (GTDB taxonomy): domain Bacteria; phylum Actinomycetota; class Actinomycetes; order Mycobacteriales; family Micromonosporaceae; genus CAVUMR01. Next base: position 784,187 of record CAVUMR010000002.1, read on the forward strand.
CAGGCCGGCCGGCGTGGCCACCCGGGCGTACTCGTCGGCGGTACGCTCCCGCCCGCCGTCGTGGATGACCGCCATCCGCAGGTCGTACTCGGTGGACATCGCCCGCGCGTCGTCGTCGGCGATGACCCGCTCGGCGACCAGTACCTTGCCGGTACGGCCGGCCGCCGCGGCGACCCGCCGCAGGATCGCGGTGGACTCGTCGTCGTCGCGCTCGTGCAGCACCCGGGCCAGTACGTACACGTCGCCACCGGCGGGCAGCTCGTCGAAGAAGCTCTGCCCGACGATCGTGCACCGCTCGGCGACCCCCACCTCGGCCAGGTGCCGTTCGCCGCCCGGCCCGGTGGCCGGCAGGTCGACCAGCGTGCCGGTCAGGTGCGGGTGCGCGACCATGATGGCGCCGAGTACGTGACCCACCCCGCCGCCGACGTCCACGACGTGCTTGACCCCGGACCAGTCGTACCCGTCGGCGAGCTCCGGGCCGAGCCGGCGGGCCGCGGCGATCATCATCCCGTTGAACGACTCGGACAGGATCGGGTCGGCGGCCAGGTCGTCGCGGAAGCCGCGACCGTAGACCTCGCGGTAGCCCGGTTCGCCCGACCGGACCGTGGCGAGCAGCCCGCCGCAGACCGCCATGTCGATCCGCGCGTTCGCGGAGTCGAGGTCGAGGTACGAGCAGAGCCGGGACGGATGGTCCGAACGGAGCAGCTTGCCCACCGGGCCCAGTTCGTACCGGCCGGGGGAGACCTCGGTGAACACCCGCCGGGCGTCCAGGAAGCGCATCAGCCGGCCGAGCGCGTCCGCGTCCGCGCCCGCCTTCGCGGCCAGCTCGGTCACCTCGGTGCTGCCCGCGTCGATCAGGTCGGCCAGCCGCAGCGTGGCCGCCACCCGCAGCGCCATCGGGCTGAACAGGTCCATCAGAGCGCGCGGGTCAGGCATGTCGGAGCCCGCCGCGGGTTTGCCCGGTGCCGCCGAGCCGTTGTTCGTGCCGGTCATGGAACCCACCCTTCACGTGCGTGTTCGCGCCCGTCGAAGCTCGAGGGAGCCGGGCGCGTCGGTCAGATGGCATGGCGTGCCGGTCGGGCGGCGGGATGCCGCCCGACCGGACCACGTGTCGTTACGCGCCGCGGGACTCCACCGCCGGCCAGCCCGGCCGGCCACCGCCGGCCAGCGCCGGCTCCCCGGTCAGCCGGCGGGCCGCCGCCCGCACCTGCGGGTGGAAGCGGTACCGGAAGCCACCGGTCGGGGCCAGTGGGGTGTCCTCGTCGATCTCGGCCAGCTGGAACTCCACCAGCCGTTCCAGCAGTGCCTCCGCGCTCGCCTCGTCGATGGTCAGCAGCTCGGCCACCTCGGGTGCGCAGACCGGCTCGGTCGCGGCGTCCGCGAGCGTGCCGAAGTCCCGCTGGTCGACCGGCGAGAGCAGCTGGTAGGTCAGCGCGGTACCGGTCAGCGCCGTACCACCCGACGGCGCCACCGGCGCGCTCGGCGCCGGTTCGCCGTGCAGCTGCGGCAGCAGCCGCGCGATCGGCCAGTGCGGCCGGAGCCGCAGCTGGCTCGCGGCCAGCCCCAGCGCGGCCGGTACCCCGTCACAGGCGGCGACGAGCTGACCGAGCGCGTGCGGGTCGCGGGACAGCCGCTGCCGGCCCACCGCCTGACTGAGCAGTTGTACCGAGTCCCGGTAGCCGAGCCGGGGCAGCAGTACGTCCAGCGTGATGGCCGGGTGGGTCAACCGCCGGCGACCGGCCACCAGAGTGGCGCAGCCGGCACCGGTGGGCAGCAACGGCATGATCCGCTCCGCGCAGACCACGTCGTCGAGTACCACCAGCACCCGCCGGTTGGCGAGCTGGCTGCGGTACGCCCAGATCCGCTCCCGCAGCGAGGACGGGATGTCCCGGTCCGGTACGCCGAGCGCGCGCAGGAAGTCGGCCAGTACGGTGGCCGGCTCGACCGCGGTCCCGTCCGGTTCCAGCAGCCGCGCGTACAGCTGCCCGTCCGGGTACTCCGCGCGGAGCCGGTGCGCCGCGTGTACGCAGAACGCCGACTTGCCCGAGCCGGGCGCGCCGACGGCCATGACCACCGGTGCGGAGGTACGACCCTCGTCGGTGAGGGCCGCGACCACGGCGTCGAGCTCCTCGCCCCGACCGACCATGGCGGAGCAGTCCGGCGGCAGTTGGCTCGGCGGGCTCGCCGGTGCGGTCGCGGTGGCGGTAGCGCGTTCGGCGGTCGCGTCCAGGCTCGGATCGGCGGACAGCATCGCCAGGTGCAGCCGCTGCAGCTCGGCGGTCGGCTCGACCCCGAGCTCCTGGGTCAGTACCCGGCGGGTCTGCTGGTACGTCTGGAGCGCCTCGGAGCGCCGGCCGGCCCGGTACAGCGCCAGCATCAGCTTGCCCTGGAAGCCCTCGTGGGTGGGGTGCTGCGCGACCATGCCGGTCAGTTCGCTGATCAGCTGGTGGTGCCGGCCGAGCTTGAGGTCGGCGTCGATGCGCTCCTCGATGACGGTCTTGCGGATCTCCTCGAGGCGCACCGACTCGGCCCGGAGTACCGGACCGCTGCCCACCGCGGTGAGCGCGGGACCGCGCCAGAGGGATACCGCCTCGCGCAGCAGCTTCGAGCCGGCCTCGAGGTCGTCCGCCTCGATCCGGGCGCGCCCGTCACCGACCAGCGTCTCGAACCGCCCGGCGTCGACGGCCCCGTCCGGCAGCCGCAGCGCGTACCCGCCGGGTGCGGTGCGCAGGCTGACCGCGCCGTCGAGCTCATGCCCGCCGAGTCCGGTCGAATGCCACCGGAACAGTTTTCGGAGTTGGTAGATGTAGGTCTGGAGAGTAGTAGTGGCACTGACCGGAGGCCGGTCCTCCCACAACTCTTCGATGAACTGATCGATGCGGATCAGACTTCCGGCCTGCATCGTCAGTAACGCGAGCACCCTCCGAAGTTTCGGAGCTGACGGAGTCATCTGGACTCCGTCAATGGTGACCTCGAACGGGCCGAGGACACGTACCTGTACTGGCATGACCACCACCACCCTATTTGACACCCCAGCGTGTCCGGGTCAAGCGCTCAGGATTTGTAAGCGCTTGATCGCGTTGGGTCAGTGCAAGACTGTGGTGCCCGCTCTTGGCGTCTTGCTGGGGGGCACTTGGCAAACCGTTGGTGCGGCGTTAGCGCCGGCTCCAACGCCGTTTACCAGCGCCGATGTGTCCGTATTTAGCACTGTCTGCGCGGCCGGGATCAGTCGAACGTCCGTACTGTGAACGCCGTCACTCTTGCGGCCCCTTGCCCCCTGCGGGCGTTTTCGCCGTGCCTGGAGTGGCCTTCGAGCGGGTTTCCAAGACGCCCAGTCAATCTCCGGAACACATTGCGGACAGCAGCGGGAGGTCGACTGTGCATCGAACACTCATCGTCGCGCGAATGAAGACGCCGGGGGATACCGACGGTATCGCCAAGGTGTTCGGTGAATCCGACGAAACCGAACTCCCGCACCTGGTCGGTGTTTCGCGTCGCACCTTGTTCACATTTCACGACCTGTACTTCCATCTGGTCGAGGCGAATGAGGACATCACGCCGAACCTGTACAAGGCGCGCAGTCACCCGCTGTACGGCGACATCAACCAGCGGCTGACCGAGTTCGTCTGGCCGTACGACCCGAACTGGAAAGAGCCGAAGGACGCCATGGCGCAGCCGTTCTACGTGTGGACGGCCGAGCAGGGGAGGGTGCAGTGACCACGACCAGTTCCGCCAAGATCGCGCTGGAGGACGTGGCCCCCAACCAGCGGCGCGGCGGCGACATCCGGGTCACCCTGAGCCCCCGCAACGTCGGCTGCCACCTCCGGCTTCGGCGGCGTGCTCAAGCTCGCGCCGGGCAGGTTCGTCACCGAGCACTACCACCCGTACTCCGAGGAGTTCCTGCACGTCGTCACGCGGCGAGCTGGAGATGACCCTGGACGGCGAGCCGATCCGGCTCGGCCCCGGACGACTCGCTGCTGGTACCGATCGGCGTCCGGCACCGGCTGGTCAACGTCGGTACCGAAGACGGCGCATGTCGTCTTCCACCTCGGCCCGCTCGCGCCGCGGCCGGAACTCGGCCACGTCGACACCGAGCAGCTGGCCAACCCGCAGGCGCCCACTGCCGGATGTCGGAGGGCCCGAAGTGAGCCGACGCGCCGTCATCACCGGCGTCGGCGTGGTGGCCCCGGGTGGGCTGGGGCGGGAGGCGTTCTGGGATCAGCTGACCGCCGGCCGCACCGCCACCCGGACCATCTCGCTGTTCGACCCGACCGGGTTCCGGTCGCGGATCGCCGCCGAGGTGCGACTTCGACCCGCTCGCCGCCGGGCTCAGTCGCATCAGGAGATCCGGCGGATGGACCGGGCCGCCCAGTTCGCCGTCGTCGTGCACCCGGGAGGCGCTGACCGACAGCGGCCTGCCGCTGGCGGACTGTCGACCCGGCCCGGATCGCGGTCAGCATCGGCAGCGCGGTCGGCTGCACGATGGGCCTGGAGGAGGAGTACCAGGTCCTCTCCGACGGTGGGCAAGCACTGGCTCGTCGACCACCGACTACGTGGTGCCGCACCTGTACGGGCTACATGGTGCCGAGCACCCTCGCGGTCGAGGTGGCCTGGGTGGTCGGCGCCGAGGGCCCGGTGGCGCTGATCTCGACCGGCTGTACGTCCGGGCTGGACGCGATCGGGCACGGCGTTCAGCCTGATCGCCGAGGGTGAGCGTCGACGTCGTCGTCGCCGGCGCCACCGACGCGCCGCTCTCGCCGATCACCTCGGCCTGTTTCGACGCCATCAAGGCGACCTCGCCGAACAACGACGATCCCGCGCACGCGTCGCGTCCGTTCGACGCCAAGCGGGACGGGTTCGTGCTCGGTGAGGGCGCCGCGGTGATGGTGATCGAGGACGACGACGCGGCCCGCAGCGCGCGGCGCGCACATCTACGCCGAGCTGGTCGGCTTCGCCAGTCGCAGCAACGCCTTCCACATGACCGGTCTCAAGCCGGACGGCCGGGAGATGGCCGAGGCCATCACCCGGCGCGCTGGACCAGGCCAGGCTCGACCCGTCCGACGTGGACTACATCAACGCGCACGGGTCCGGCACCAAGCAGAACGACCGGCACGAGACCGCCGCGTTCAAGCGCAGCCTCGGGCAGCGCGCGTACGAGGTGCCGGTCAGCTCGATCAAGTCGATGATCGGCCACTCGCTGGGCGCGATCGGCTCGATCGAGGTGGCGGCCTGCGCGCTGGCGCTGGACCGGCAGGTCGTACCGCCGACCGCCAACCTGCACAACCCCGACCCGCGAATGCGACCTGGACTACGTACCGCTGACCGCACGCGAGCAGCGGCATGGACGCGCGTGCTCAGCGTCGGCAGCGGGTTCGGCGGGTTCCAGAGCGCCATCCTGCTGGCCCGGCCGGAGGCGGTGCCGGCATGACCGACCCGCCCACCACGCCGCTGGCCCGCCCTCCAGGCGATACCGGCATGAGACCACCTGCGAGGCAGACATGACCCGATCGGGTACCGGTGGCTCCACCGTCGTGACCGGGCTCGGCATCATCGCGCCGACCGGCTTCGACGCCGACGAGCACTGGCAGGCCGTACTGGCCGGCAAGAGCGGGCATCGGCCGCATCAGCCGGTTCGACGCGGACTCCGTACCCGGTGCGGTGCGCCGGCGAGGTGGCCGGCTTCACCGCCGCGCGACCGGGTACCCGAGCCGGCTCATCCCGGAGACCGACCGGTGGACGCACCTGGCGCTGGCCGCGGCCGAGGCCGCGCTCGCCGACGCCGCGAGTGGACCCGGCCGACCTGCCCGAGTACGAGATGGCGGTGGTCCACCGCCAGCTCGTCCGGGCGGTACCGAGTTCGGCCAGCACGAGATGGAGCGGCTGTACCAGCAAGGCCCGGGCTGGGTGTCGGCGCCTACCAGTCGATCGCCTGGTTCTACGCCGCCACCACCGGCCAGATCTCCATCCGGCACGGGATGCGCGGCCCGTGCGGCGTGCTCTGTACCGAGCAGGCCGGTGGGCTCGACGCACTGGGCCAGGCCCGGCGGCTGAACCGGACCGGGGTCACGGCTGGTCGTGACCGGCGGTACCGACGCGTCGCTCTGCCCGTACGGCGTGGCCGCCCAGCTGGCCACCGGGCTGCTGTCCAAGTGGACGACGCGGAGCGGCGCGTACCTGCCGTTCGACGTCGACGCGGCCGGGTACCTGCCGGGCGAGGGCGGCGCGATCATCATCGCCGAGTCCGCCCACCATGCCGCTGCCCGCGGCGCGGGTCGCGGCTACGGCGAGATCCTCGGGTACGCCGCCGGCTTCGACCCGCCGCCGGACGCAGCGGCCGCCGTGCTGGCCGCGACGATCCGGCGGGCGCTGGCCGACGCCCGGCTGCGCTCCGACGCAGATCGACGTGGTGTTCGCCGACGCGATGGCGGTACCCGCGCAGCGATCTGGCCGAGGCGCAGGCCATCAACGAGGTGTTCGGGGCGCGGCGGCGTACCGGTGACCGCGCCGAAGACGCTCACCGGCCGGCTCCTACGGCGGCGGCGCCGCGCTGGACGTGGCCACCGCGCTGCTCGCCCTGCGGGCCGGGGTCATCCCGCCCACCTACGGGCCGGACCAGCTGGTACCGGGCTACGACCTCGACCTGGTTCGGGGCGAGCCGCGGCAGCGGCCGCTGTCCACCGCGCTGGTACTGGCCCGCGGCTACGGCGGGTTCACCTCGGCCCTGGTGGTGGGGCGCGGCGACCGGCCGGCCTGACCCGCAATCGACACCAACCGAAGGGAGTGATCCATCGATGGACAGGTTCGGTCTGGACGACCTGCGCCAGCTACTGATCGACGCGAACGGCGGCGAGGAGATCGCCAGTCTCGACGGCGAGCTCGACACCCCGTTCACCGACCTGGGCTACGACTCGCTGGCCCTGCTCGAGCTGGCCGGCCGGGTGCAGCGCACCTACGACGTGCTGATGCCGGACGAGGCACCACAGGAGATGGCCACGCCGCGGCTGGCCGTCGACTACATCAACGCGCAGCTGATGACGGTAGGGAGTTGAGATGTCCGGGCACACCGACAGCTCGGTGCTGATCGAGGCACCGATGGACCTGGTCTGGCAGATGACCAACGACCTGGAGCAGTGGCCGACGCTGTTCAGCGAGTACGCCGCGGCGGACGTGATCGAGCGGCGCGGTGACACGGTGAAGTTCCGGCTCACCATGCACCCGGACGACGAGAACCGGGTGTGGAGCTGGGTGTCCGAGCGGACCCCGGACGAGGCCACCCGCACGGTGTCCGCGCACCGGGTGGAGACCGGACCGTTCAAGTACATGTCGCTGTTCTGGGAGTACCAGGCCGAGGGCGACGCGGTCCGGATGCGCTGGGTGCAGGACTTCGAGATGAAGCCCGGCGCGCCGGCCACGGACGAGCAGATGACCGCGCATCTGAACCGGAACACCGGGATCCAGATGGCGCTCATCAAGGAGAAGGTGGAGGCCGCGGCCCGAGCGCTCACGCGGTCGTAGCGGGACGTCGGCATGCTACGGACCCTCGTACTCCCGCTGGTGCTGCTGGCCAGCGGACTGGAGGCCGGTGTGTTCACCGGCACCCAGCTCGGTGGCTTCCCGCTGCTCGCGTCGCTGCCACCCGGACGCTACGTGCACGCGCACGCGTTCTTCGCCACCAGGTACGACCCGTTCATGCCGACCTGCCTGGTCGTCACGTTGCTCGGGGACATCCTGCTGGCGGTGGCGGCGCCGGGCAGCGTGGCCGCCCGGCTCAGCTTCGGGGTCGGGGCCGCGCTCGCGCTGGCCACGATGCTCGTCTCGATCACCAAGACGGCACCAGTGAACAAGTGGATCGTCACCCTCGATCCGGACCGGCTGCCCGACGACTTCGACCGGATCAACCCCCGGGACGACTGGGGGAAGTGGAACCGGGTGCGCAGCACTCTCGGCGTACTCGCGTTCGGAGCCAACTGCGTCGCGCTGCTGTGGCTGGTGTAGCCGCGGTACCGGCGTAGCCCCGCATGAACCGCACACGACAGGGAGGACTGATGGATCTCGGGCTGAAGGGGACCACAGCGCTGGTCACCGGAGGTACCAGAGGCGTCGGGCGGGGCATCGTGCTCGCGCTCGCCCGCGCCGGTGTCGACGTCATCACCTGCTACCGGAACGACAGCGAGGCGGTCGCCACCCTCGAGCGCGAGCTCAAGGAGATCGGTGGCCGGCACCACGTCATCCGGGCCGACCTGGCCCAGCCGGAGGAGATCACGGCGCTCATCGAGGAGTGCCGTACCCGCTTCGGCCGGCTCGACACCGTCGTGAACAACGCCGGTGCGATCAGCCACATCCCGTACGAGAAGCTGTCGCTGGACGAGTGGCGGCGGATCCTCGACACCAACCTGACCGCGACGCACCTGATCATCCAGGGCGCGCTGGGCCTGATGGGTCCCGGCGGTTCGATCATGAGCATCGGCTCGAAGGTGGCCGAGGTCGGCATCCCGATGCGGGCGCACTACACCGCCACCAAGGCGGCGCTGGTCGGCTTCACCCGGTCGCTGGCCAAGGAGCTCGGTCCGCGCGGTATCCGGGTCAACGTGCTCGCGCTCGGCGTCATCCACACCGAGGCGCTGGACGCGATGCCGGAAGAGCAGCGCGCGGTGATGCTCAAGCGGTACACCGAGAAGACCGCGCTCGGCCGGCTGGGCGTGCCGGACGAGGTCGGCGGAGCGGTGCTGTTCATGGCCAGTCAGCTGTCCCGGTACGTCACCGGGGCGACCCTGCACGTCGACGGGGGGATCACCTGATGGGCGCGGCGAGCGCGTTCCGGGTGATGCTGCGGATGCAGATCAAGCCCGGCATGGAGAACGAGTTCGAGCGGACCTGGACCGACATCGGCGACTCGGTGACCTCGCACCCGGCCAACCTCGGCCAGTGGCTGTCCCGCAGCGTCGAGGAGGACGGCGTCTACTACATCGTCAGCGACTGGGTGGACGAGCCGCGGTTCCGCGAGTTCGAGACCAGCGACCGGCACCTGGAGCACCGGCAGAAGCTGCACCCGTTCCGGTCCGGCGGCTCCATGTCGACCATGAACGTGGTCGCGTACCTGGCGCCGGAGTCCACGGCCACCTCCCACGTCGAGTGGGAAGGGGCCCGGGCCGGCTGGGGTGCCGGTCTGGGGTCGGCACGATGAGCGTGGTTCCCCCGCCGGCCGGCGCTTCGGCGCCGGCCGGCGCCGCCCCCACGGTCCGCCCGCCGGCCGGCGCACCCCCGATGTCCGATCCGGTGCACGCACCCGCGCCGGCCCGGGCCGCGCTCGACGCCCGCACGCATCCGTCCACCGGCCGGGTGCACGTACTGGTGTGGCACGCCGCGCCCACCCCGGACGGGGTCGAAGCGGCGTACCACGAGGTCAGCGCACGGATGCAGGGCGTACCGGGGTTGCTCGGCAACGAGCTGCTGCGGTCCGTGCACGACCCGACCGGATTCATCGTGATCAGCACCTGGCGCGATCTCGAGTCCTTCGACACCTGGGAGCAGGGGCCGGAGCACAAGAACACCACCGCGCCGCTGCGCGACTACCGCGACACCCGGCTGAGCCGACCGTTCGGCATCTACCAGGTGACCGCGGCGTACTGACCAGCGCACTCGAACGGCAGGCGGAGAGGTACCGCAGATGGAAGCACCGGACGAGCGGTCGCGGAGCCGCGAGCAGTGGCAGAAGGTCGGCTGGTACGTGATCGAGGGCCTGGCCGCGAACGCCGCGATGAGCCTGTATACGCCGCCACCCGCGTGGGCGCTGGACGGCGACACCGAGCACGACGAGGAACCCGATTGGGGGTCCCGATGACCAGCACGCTACCCCGCACCGTCGCCGACACCGGACTACCGCCCGCGGAGCCATGGCTGGCCTGCCGGCACTGCCGGACGATGGTGTACCACAAGCGGTACCAGCGGCTGCTGCGCGTCTGCCCGGAGTGCGGCTGGCACAGCCCGCTCAGCGCGGACGAGCGGCTCGAGCAGCTGCTCGACGCGGGCTCGGTCGAGCCGGTGAAGGTCGGCGCGACCGTGCACGACCCGCTCGAGTTCACCGATCTCGTCCCGTACGCCGACCGGCTGGCGAAGGCACAGGCCCGTACCGGGCTGGAGGACGCGGTACGGGTGGTCCGGGGCACGCTGCGCGGGCACGCCGTGGTGGTGGCGGCGATGGACTTCCGGTTCCTCGGCGGGAGCCTCGGTACGGCCGCCGGTGAGGCGATCACGGTCGCCGCCGAGACCGCGCTGGCCGACAACGTGCCGCTGCTGCTGGTGACCGCCTCCGGCGGTGCGCGCATGCAGGAGGGCGCGCTCTCGCTGGTACAGATGGCCAAGACCAGCAACGCGATGGCGGCGCTGGACGAGGCCGGGCTGCTCACCATCACGCTGGTGACCGACCCGACGTACGGGGGAGTGGCGGCCTCGTTCGCCACCCTGTCCGATGTGATCGTCGCCGAGCAGGGTGCCCGGATGGGGTTCGCCGGCCCGCGGGTCATCGAGCAGACCATCCGGCAGCGGTTGCCGGAGGGCTTCCAGAAGGCCGAGTTCCTGCTGCAGCACGGGCTGGTCGACGACGTACGCGCCCGGCCCGAGCTGCCGCACACTCTCGGCCTGCTGCTCTCGGTGGCCCAGCCGGGCGAGCCGGCCTGGGGCGCCGGCGAGACCGATCCGGTGGTACGGGATGTCGCGGCGGTGGCCGAGACGTCGATCGACGAGATGGTGCAACTGGCCCGGCATCCGGGCCGGCCGACCACCCTTGACCACCTGATGAACTGGGCCGAGGGCTTCGTCGAGCTGCACGGCGACCGGGCCGGGGAGGACTGCTCCGCGCTGGTCGGCGGCATCGCGGTGCTCGACGGGCTGCCGGTGATGGTGGTCGGGCACGAGAAGGGCCACAACACCGCCCAGCTGGTGGCGCGCAACTTCGGCATGCCGTCGCCGGCCGGCTACCGCAAGGCGGCCCGGCTGATGCGGCTGGCCGCCAAGCTGCGCATCCCGGTGGTGGCGCTGATCGACACCCCCGGCGCGTACCCCGGCACCAGCGCCGAGGAGCAGGGCCAGGCGATCGCGATCGCCGAGTGCCTGCGGGTGATGGGCGGCCTGCCGGTACCGGTGGTCAGCGTGGTCACCGGTGAGGGCGGCAGCGGCGGCGCGCTCGCGCTCGGCGTGGCCGACCAGGTGCTGATCTCCGCGAACGCCTTCTACTCGGTGATCAGTCCGGAGGGCTGCGCGGCGATCCTGTGGCAGAGCCGGGACGCGGCCCGTACCGCGGCCGAGGCGCTGCGGGTGGACCCGCGGTCGCTGCTCGAACTGGGGATCGTCGACGGAGTGGTACCCGAGCCGGACGGCGGTTCGCATACCGATCCCAACCAGGCCAGCGCGGTGCTGTACCGCGCCGTGGTCTGTGCGTTGCGCGAGTTGCGCGGTACCCCCGGTACCGAGCTGGTCCGTACCCGGCGGGAGCGGTTCCGCCGGTACGGCACCCCGATCACGGACCCGGAACGGGTCAAAGGAGGTGTGGCATGACGGTCAGCGTCGACGGGCGCCGGTCGGTGAAGCCCGGTCCGGCCAACGCGACGTCCCGCCCGGCGCCGGTGCTCGGCCCGCCCAACGGGACCGGTGGGCCGGATCCGGCCGATCCCGAGGCCAGCGCGCAGGCACTGCTCGACGCGCTGGTCGAGGGCGTACACGAGATCGTGCGCCGGTCGGTCCGGCCACCCACCCGGGTGGCGCTCAGCTTCGGCGGCGCGAGTGTCGAGGCGGACTGGTCGGCACCGGCCGGTGGACCGCCGGCGGCGGTCGCGCATCCGGTACCGGTCGAAGCTGCCGCGGTACCGGTGGTCGACGAGCACCGGCTCGCGATCACCGCGCCCACGGTCGGCACGTTCTACCGCTCGCCGGAGCCCGGCGCCCGACCGTTCATCGAGGTCGGTGACGTCATCGAGGTGGGGCAACAGGTCGCGATCATCGAGGCGATGAAGCTGATGAACCCGATCGAGGCGGACTGCGCCGGTCGGGTGGTGGCGATCCCGATCGCCGACGGAACTCCGGTGGAGTACGGCGAGGAACTGGTCGTACTCGAACCGGTCGAGGAGGAGTGAGTCCAGGTGGTCGTCGCGGTGGGCAGGCCGGTGCCGGAGTCCCGGGACAAGCCAGTGTTCGACAGCGTGCTGATCGCCAACCGGGGTGAGATCGCGCTGCGGGTCGTGCGTACCTGCCGGGAGATGGGCATCCGTACCGTCGTCGTGTACTCCACGGCGGACCGCGACTCGGCGGCCGTGCTCGCCGCCGACGAGGCGGTCCACATCGGACCGGGCGCGTTGCGCCGCAGCTACCTGTATCCGCCGACGATCATCGAGGCGGCGCTGCGGACCGGCGCGCAGGCCATCCACCCGGGGTACGGCTTCCTGTCCGAGGATCCGGACTTCGCCGAGATCTGCGCGGCGAACGGCCTGGTGTTCATCGGGCCGCCGCCGCAGGTGATGGGCTCGCTCGGGGACAAGGCGCTGGCCCGGCAGCTGATGACCGCGGCCGGACTGCCGGTACTGCCCGGCTCGGACGGCCCGGTGCGCAGCAGTACCGAGCTGCTCGAACAGGCCAACGAGATCGGGCTGCCGCTGATCATCAAGGCGGCCGCCGGTGGCGGCGGGCGCGGCATGTCGGTGGTACGGGACCGGGACGCGCTGGTCCCGTCGTACCGCCGTACCCGGGCCTCGGCCCGGGCCGCGTTCGGCGACGACCAGGTGTACGTGGAGCGGTTCTGGCCGACGGCCCGGCACATCGAGGTGCAGGTGCTCGCCGACCAGTTCGGCACCGTGCTGCACCTCGGTGAGCGGGACTGCTCGGTACAGCGGCGGCACCAGAAACTGGTCGAGGAGAGCCCGGCGAGCGGGTTGGCGCCGGGCGTGGCCGAGCGGCTGGCCCGGCTCGCGGTGACCGGCGCGCAGGCGGTCGGGTACACCGGCGCCGGCACGTTCGAGTTCCTGGTCAACGGCGAGGATGTGGCGTTCATCGAGGTGAACTGCCGGATCCAGGTGGAGCATCCGGTGACCGAGGCGGTGACCGGCGTCGACGTGGTCCGCGAGCAGTTGCGGGTCGCGGCCGGCCTGCCGCTGTCGCTGCGGCAGTCGGACCTCCGGGTGAACGGGTACGCGGTGGAGTGCCGGGTCAACGCCGAGGACCCGGACCGGGACTTCGTACCGTGCCCCGGCCGGCTGACCGAGTTCGTACCACCGGGCGGCCCGTTCGTCCGGGTCGACACACACGCGTACTCGGGCTGGCGGGTGCCACCGGAGTACGACTCGCTGCTGGCGAAGGTGATCGTGTGGGCGCCGGACCGGGCCCAGGCGCTGGACCGGATGGTCCGGGCGCTGGACGAGTTCCGGATCAGCGGTGACGGGGTGCGGACCACCACCGCGCTGGTACGTGAGGTGATGGACGACGCGGTGTTCCGGGCCGCCCAGCACACCACGTCGTACCTGGACAACCGGCGCCGCGACGGGTAGCCGGCGGATCGGGCGGTAGGACGCGCCGGCGCCTTTCGGGTGCCGGCGCGTCCAATGCTGCCCGGGCTCCGACGCAAACGGCCCCCCACCAGGCGTCAAGCGGGGCTACAGCGGCTGTTGAGCCGGTGCGGTGACCCTTCGATGCGGCTGATCCACATCACAGCTCGAGAAGGAGTCAGCGATGCGCAGCACCCCACAACAGCTGGGTGACGGGGTTGCACGGCGCCGGTTACTGCTCGGTGCCGCGGCGGCTGCCGCGGCACCGGCGGTCGGCGGACTCACGTTCGCCGGCACCGGCGCGGCCAGCGAGCCGGCCCGGTACAACAACTTCCACAGCTCCATCGTCAAGGTGTTCGTGACCGGCGACAGCCTCACGATCACGCCCAACCAGGTACCGGCCGGCGTGGTGACGCTCGAGGTGAGTACCGACACCGAGACGTCCCGGGCGCCGGGCCTGTTCGCGCTGCAGGACGGCGTACCGATCAGCGTGTTCCTGCAGCACTACCGGTTGGCCAACAGCACCGACCCGAACGTCAAGCGCAAGGCGCTGGAGCTGATCGACGACGAGGCGTACTACGTCGGCGGCGCGTCGGTCACGCTGCGCGGCGGTACCGTCCGGTCCACCACGCTGCTCACGCCGGGCAACTACTACATCTTCAACTACGGCGCGGTGAACACCCCCGGAGAAGCGGACAGCGTCAAGATGCTCACGGTCGGCGCGCCCGGCCCGACGTTCGGCAAGTTCCCGCACGTCGACGCGAACATCGCGATGTACCGCACCGGCCTGGACTCGCACTTCCTGGCCCCGGCCGAGCTACCGGCCGACGGCACCATCCAGGTCACCAACCACACCGCGCAGATCAACGAGGCGATGTTCCTGCCGATGGTGCCGGGTGCCACCGCCGACGACGTACACGCGTTCATGGAGGCGCTGCGGCTGCACACCCCGCCGCCGCCGGCACCGTGGTTCGCCGGCCCGTCCGGACCAGCGCCCATCGGTACCGGCGTGTCGAACGTGGTGACGATGAAGTTCCCGCCCGGCCGGTACGTGCTGACCTCGTTCATGAGCAACCGCCGGTCGCTGATCAAGAACGCGTTCGAGGGCATGTGGTCGATCGTGGATCTGGTCTAGAGCACCGATGGCTGCGGTGGTGCGGCGTGGGCGGCGGATCCTGCTGTCCACGGTCTCGTCCGACTCCCACACCTGGAACCTGGTCTTCCTCCAGCTGCTGCTGGAGGAGGCCGGGCACGAGGTGGTGAACCTTGGCCCGTGCGTACCTCCCGAGCTGGTGGTCGCCGCCGCCCGGGAGGTACTGCCGGACGCGATCGTGATCAGCTCGGTGAACGGGCACGGCCACTCCGACGGGGTGCGTACCGCCCGGGCACTGCGGGCCGACCCGCTCACCCGCACCATCCCGGCCGTCATCGGCGGCAAGCTCGGCATCGCCGGCCGGCTCGACCCGGTACACGCGCAGGCCCTGATGGATGCCGGCTTCGACGCGGTGTTCACCGACGCGACCGACGCCACCCCGCTGCGGCAGTACCTCGCCGGCGTACCGGCCGGCGACCGGCAGCTGGGCCACGGCGGCGAGGCCGACGAACGTCGGCTGGTCGGCGGCGAGGCCGACGAACGTCGGCTGGTCGGCGGCGAGGTGGTCGAGCGGTGGCCGGACAGCGGCACAGACCGTCCATAGTGGAGGGAGCCACGGTGAGCCTGGCACCGGAGCACGATCTCGGCGCGTACGTCCGAGCGGCCGCCGACCGGGGCGTGCTGGTCGTCCAGCCGCGGATGGGCATGGCGCCCGCGGCGGAGATGGCGGCCGGCCTGCGCGCGGTGGCGGCAGCGCCGGCGGTCACCGTCGGCACCATCACCGTGGACAGCTACACCCGGGTGGGCGACCTGAGCCAGGCCGCCACCGCGCTGGCCGGCGGCAGTCCACTCAACGGCTTCCCGATTGTCGCGCACGGTCCGGCGGTCACCGCCGAGGTGGCCGGAGTCTGCCCGGACCGGCCGGTGCAGGTACGGCACGGCTCGCCCCGGCCGGAGTCGGTGTTCCGGGTACTCGCGCAGGCGGGGCTGTCCGCGACCGAGGGCGGTCCGGTGTCGTACTGCCTGCCGTACGGGCGTACCCCGCTGGCCGAGTCGACCGCCGCCTGGCAGGACGCCAGTGTGGCGCTGGCGGAGTGGTGCGCCGGTACCGGCCGGCGGGCGCACGTGGAGAGCTTCGGCGGTTGCCTGCTCGGCCAGTTGTGCCCGCCGTCCCTGCTGATCGCGGTCAGCGTGCTGGAGGCGATGTTCTTCGCCCAATGCGGCGTACCGAGCGTGTCGCTGAGCTACGCGCAGCAGACCGACCCGCGGCAGGACGTCGAGGCGCTGGCCGCGCTGCGCCGGCTCGCGGACGAGCTGCTCGCCCCGCAACAGGACCGGCACCTGGTCCTGTACACCTACATGGGGGTGTTTCCGAACACCCGGGCCGGTGCCCGGCTGCTGCTCGAACGCAGCGCCGAGCTGGCCGTGCGCGGCGGCGCCGAGCGGCTGATCGTGAAGACCGAGGTGGAGGCGCAGCGGCTGCCCTCGGTGGCCGAGAACATCACCGCGCTGACGGTGGCCGCGCGGGCCGCCGAGCGGGCCCGCCGGCGCAGCGACCTGCCGTGGGCCGACGAGGTGGACTTCTCCGGCGTGCTGGCCGAGGCCCAGGCCCTGGTGTACGGGGTGCTCGACCTGTCCGACGACGTCGGCACCGCGCTGGTCCGCGCGTTCCGCCGCGGCCTGCTGGACGTGCCGTTCTGCCTGCACCGGGACAACGCCGGGCAGACCCGCAGCACGATCGACGGGCGCGGCCGGCTGGTCTGGGAGCGGCTCGGCGCGCTGCCGCTGCCGGCCAGCGCGGGGTGGAGCCAGCGCCCGGTCACCTCGGCCGGCCTGCTCCGGCTGCTCCGGCACAAGGCCACCGAGTGCGACGTGCAGGCGCTGGACGTGGCCACGGCGCCGGCCGCACTTCCCGCACCTGTCGCCCCGCCCGCCACCGCGCCGGTGCTGCCGGCCGCGGTCGGCACGACGGCCACCGCGGCCGGCTCCGGCCCGGACAGCACCGTCCGGCCGTACCGGATCGCCGTGCTCGGGGTCGGTCCACGCGGACTGTCCGTGCTGGAGCGGCTGGTCGCGCGGCTGTCGGCCGATCCACCGGACGGCCCGGTCGAGGTGTACGCGATCGATTCGGTGCATGTCGGTCCGGGCCGGATCTGGCGTACCAGCCAGCCGCACTGGCTGCTGATGAACACGCCGGCCGGCGAGGTGACGATGTTCTCCGGGGCGCCGGACGACGGGCCCACCCGCCCTGGCGCCGGTCCGGACCTGGCCCGCTGGTGGGGCACCTTCGATCCGGACCGGGGCGATCCGCTGGGCTACGCGCCGCGCAACGTGTTCGGCCAGTACCTGCGGTACGTGCTGAACCGGATCGAGCGCGCGGTGCCGGAGGGCGTACGGCTGACCCGGCTGTACGTGCGGGTCGAGGATCTGGAACGGGCCGACGGCGGGTACCTGCTGCACCTCGACGACGGGCAGCGGCTCGCGGTGGACCGGCTGGTGCTGACCACCGGGCACACGGTCCCGCGGCTGCGACCCGAGCAGCGCGAACTGGCCGAGTTCGCGGCGGCCCGACCGGGCCTGTCGTACATCCCCGGCGACTCGGTCGCGGACATGCGCCTGGACGGGATACCGGCCGGTGCGACGGTGGCCGTGGTCGGGCTCGGGCTGTCCTTCTACGACCTGATGATGACGTTCACGCTCGGCCGCGGCGGTACGTTCCACCGCCGGCCGGACGGCAGCCTGCGGTACCAGCCGAGTCGCCGGGAACCGGTGATCGTGGCCGGCTCGCGCAGTGGCGTACCGCTGCTCGCCCGCGGTCGCAACCAGA
This sequence comes from uncultured Actinomycetota bacterium, assembly GCA_963742715.1. Taxonomy (GTDB): domain Bacteria; phylum Actinomycetota; class Actinomycetes; order Mycobacteriales; family Micromonosporaceae; genus CAVUMR01. The sequence continues at coordinate 801,636 of CAVUMR010000002.1, forward strand.
AGGACGGCGAGTTCCGTTACCACCCGCGCATCTTCACCAGGGACCGGATGCTCCGGGCCCGGGAGCGCGGCCGGCTGCGGTTCGACACCGACGTACTGCCCTGGCTGCTCGAAGAGGTGCGGCTGGTCTACTACGGCACCGCGATCCGGCAGCGGTTCGGCGCGGACGTGGCCGACCGGTTCGCCACCGAGGCGGTGGCCGCGGCGGACGCCGGTACCGGCGCGGACGCGGTGACCGCGGTGGCCCGGCTGTACGGCGTGGGCGACCTGCCGCCGGTGGACCTGGCTGCCTGGTCCCGGCCGTTCGACGGGCGTACCTTCGCCGACCCGGCCGAGTTCACCGCGGCGCTGGTCCGGTTGCTGCACGACGATCTCGCGCTGTCCGACGAAGGCAACGTGGACGGCCCGGTGAAGGCGTGCCTGGACACGATCAGGGACTGCCGGGGCGTGGTGCGGGTGGCGGTCGACTACGACGGGCTGTACCCGGACTCGCACACCGGCGAGTTCCTCACCCGGTTCGCGCCGGTCGCCTCGCACCTGACCACCGGGCCGCCGCGGGAGCGGATCGACCAGTTGCTCGCCCTGCTGGACGCCGGCGTGGTCCGGCTGGTCGGTCCGGGCGCCCGGTACGGCACCGATCCGCGGTCCGGTCGGTTCGTGGTCGAGTCCGGGCAGGTGGCCGGGTCGCGGGTGCTGGCCGACGCGCTGGTCGACGCCCGGGTACCGGCACCGGATCTGCTCCGGGAGGGCGGCCTGCTGGCTCGGCTGCGGGACCGCGGGCTGCTCCGTGGGCACGTCAACACCGGGCCGGCCGGCGACCGGTACGTCACCGGTGGGGTCGACGTGACGCCGAGCCCGTTCCATCCGCGCCGCGCCGACGGCCGGCCGGAGCACGGCATGAACGTGCTGGGCATCCCCACCGAGTTCACCCGCTGGTTCACCCAGGTGGGCAGCAGCCGGCCGGGGCCGTGGGGCGAGTTCATGGCCGACGCGGACGCGATAGCGGCCGACGTGCTGCGCACCAGGCCGGCGGTACCGGCGGTCCGGACGGCCGATGCGGCAGGGGAAGCGGCGCGGGACGAGAGCCGGAGCCGACAACCGGAGGTGGCGCAGTGACGGCCCTGTTGACCCGCGAGTCGTACTGGGCGCACCGGCGCACCGGCGCGCACGACAGCTTCCGTACCGCCCGGGACCTGCTGTTGACGTACCGGCTGGATCACGACGAGGCGGTCGCGAAGTTCCAGTGGCCGGCGCTGCGGACGTTCAACTGGGCGCTGGAGTGGTTCGACGTCATCGCCGAGGACAACCACCGGCCGGGGCTCGAACTGCTGGACGCCGCCGGTGCCAGCCGGTCCGTGTCGTACTCGCAGCTGTCCATGCGGTCGGACACGATGGCCGCGCAACTGGCCGCGCTGGGGGTGCGCCGCGGCGACCGGGTGATGCTGGTGCTCGGCGCCCAGCAGGAGCTGTGGGAGAGCGTGCTCGCCTGCCTGAAGCTCGGCGCGGTGGTGATCCCGGTGTACCCGAGCATCACCGCCGCCGAGGCGGCCGACCGGGTCCGGCGGGGCCGGATCTCGCACGTCATCTGCCGTACCGACCGGGCATCGGTGGCCGGCACCGTGCCGGGGGTACGGGTCGCGGTGCCGGATGGGCTGCCCGGCTGGTCCTCCTACGCCGACCTGGTCGCGGTACCGCGACCGTTCGTACCGGACGGTCCGACGCCCGCCGACGACGTGGCGTTCTGCTACTTCACCTCGGGTACCACCGCCGCGCCGAAGCTGGTCGCGCACACCCACGTGAGCTACCCGGTCGGGCACCTGTCCAGCATGTACTGGAACGGATTGCGCCCCGGTGACCGGCACCTGAACGTGTCCGCCCCGGGCTGGGCGAAGCACTCCTGGAGCAGCCTGTTCGCCCCGTGGAACGCGCAGGCCACGGTGGTCGTACCGCCGGACGGGCCACTGGTGCCGTCCCAGCTGCCGGCGGTACTGGCCGAGCACGGGATCACCAGCTTCTGCGCGCCGCCGAGCTGCTGGGCGACGCTGCGACCGCACCTGTCCTCGGCGCTGCCGCGGTTGCGGGAGGCGACGAGCGCCGGCGAGCCGCTGGACCCGGGGCTCGCGGCGGCGGTCGCGGCCGCCTGGGGGGTGGTCATCCGGGACGGGTACGGGCAGACCGAGGCGACCGGGATGATCGGCACCACGCCGGGCATGGTGCCGCGGCCGGGTTGGCTCGGCCGGGAGCTGCCCGGGTACACGATGAGCTTCCGCGATCCGGCCACCGGAGCGCTCGGCGACAGCGGCGAGCTGTGCGTGGAACTGTCCACACCGGACGGACCGCCGGCCGGCCTGATGGCCGGTTACCTGGAGGATCGGGGCATCGAGCCGGAGCGGCCGTGGCGGGACCGGTACCCGACAGGTGATGTGGGGGAGCGGGACGCCGGCGGCTGGATCCGGATCTGGGGCCGGCTCGACGACGTGTTCAAGGTCGCCGGCCACCGGATCTCCCCGTACGAGATCGAAGCCGCGCTGGCCGACCATCCGGCGGTCGCGGAGGTGGCCGTGGTGTCCGATCCCGACCCGGCCGGCGGCCTGGTACCGCGCGCGCTCGTGGTCCTGCGCGATGCCGGTAGCCAGGCCGGCGGGCCGGCCGATGATCCGACCGGCGGGCAGGTGGATCTCGCCGATCTCGCCGACGAACTGCTGCACCACGCCGCTCGCCGGCTCGCGCCGGAGCTGTGCCCCCGCTCGGTCGAGTTCCGCGACGTACTTCCGCGCACCGCGTCCGGCAAGATCCGCCGCTCCGCGCTGCGCCGTACCGCCCACGACGCCGTACCCGCGCACGACGTCGCACCCGCGCACGACGTCGTACCAGCGCACGACGTCGTACCAGCGCACGACGTCGTACCAGCGCACGACGTCGTACCAGCGCACGACGTCGTACCGTCCACAAGGGAGGAACCCCGGTGACCGCCACCAGCGAACACGCCGTACCGGCCAGCCTAGGCCCGCTGATCATCAGCGGGCTGGACAAGGCCGCCGAGCTCCGCGAGAAGCTCGAGTACACCCAGCTCAAGGCCGACGGTCGGGTGGGCGTCGAGGTGCACCACCTCTACACCACGGCCGACACCGGACCGGGTGGTCCGGCCGCCTCGATCGTGTACTACCACCCGGGCGCGCAGGCGGCCACGCACCGGCACACCGGGTACGAGATCATCCTGGTTCTCGACGGCGAGCTGCACACCGAGGCGGGCGCACATCCGGCGAACACCCTGCTGGTGATGCCGCCGGGCAGCGTGCACACCCCGCACACCGAGGAGCAGGGCGCGTTGATGCTGGTCATCTGGGAGTCCCCGGTCGAGCCGGCGTAAACAATGGCGGTCCTGCCGGGCTGGCGGAGCCAGTCGGGCAGGACGAGCCGTGCGCATAGGAACTGATGGCGGTCCTGCCGGGCTGGCGGAGCCAGTCGGGCAGGACGAGCCGTGCGCATAGGAACTGATGGCGGTCCTGCCGGGCTGGCGGAGCCAGTCGGGCAGGACGAGCCGTGCGCATAGGAACTGATGACGAGCCGTGCGCATGAGCTCGACGGTGGGGCGGGCCGAACCTCGGCCCGCCCCACTGTTGTTCAGCCCAATCAGTCCAATCAGCTCAATCCGCCACGCCGTACACGCCGTAGTGCCGGCCCCGGGTGCGGTCCTGGTAGGGGCGCAGCGCCGACGGCTTCTCCTGGTGCTCCGGGCTCTCCTGCCAGGTGCGGTACGCCTCCAGGCTCTCCCAGTCGCTGACCAGCATGAACCGGTCCGGCTCGTCGACGTCCCGGAGCAGCGTGCAGCCGGTGAGTCCGGGCGTGGGCGTGGTGACCCAGGGGATCTGCTGGTACGCCTCGTGGATGGGGGCGGGGTCGCCTTCCGGCGCGCGTAGGTACATCACAAGACGGGTCGGTCCGGCCATCTGCGTCGCGCCTCCTGGTCCGCTGTGGGTTGCCGTCCGGACACTGCCAGGCCCGGCTCGAACCGGGCTCGTGCCGGCCTGAAGCCCGGGCCGCCCGGCGTAGCCGCCCGTCCCGGCGGCTTCCCCCTCCAGTCACCGTCCAGACGCCCTCCAGTCCGGATCGCCACCGTGGCAGCGCGTACCCATGCGTCCTGTCCCCGGCCGAACAGCCTCGGCCGGCACTCCAAGCGCGGAAGGGAGCGGTTCATGCGCTTCTCAGCAATGAGCTTCTCGGTCAAACCCGGTAACGAGGAGCGGATCGCGGAGGTATTCGCGGCGTCCGGCTTCGACGACGCGTTCACCACCGCGGACGGCGGGTCCGGCCCGGCCGGCCCGATCCAGGCGGCCGGCGTGTTCGTCCAGGACGGCTCGTTGGTGATCGCGTTCGAGCACGATGGCGACTACTCCGACATCGCCCGGTACCTGTCCACCCGGGGCGAGATCGGCCAGGTGGTCGAGGGAATCCGGCCGTACCTGTCCACCCCGTCCGAGGCCGGTGACACGCTGCTCAGCCGGCTGACCCGCAACGAGATGCTGTGCATCCAGCAGCGGGCCATCGAGGAGCGGCCCGGCGCGCAGATCTCCGCGCTGCGGTACAAGGTGAAGCCCGGTCACGCGCAGGACATCGCGGACGTGTTCAAGAACGTCCAGGCCGAGGCGCGACCGACGCTGCGGGACACCACCGGTCGGGAGATCGGGGTGATCCTCGTGGTGGCGCTGTTCGTCAAGGACGGCGACATGATCCGGGTCGTACAGCACGACGGCGAGCTGTCCGATGTGGCGCAGTACATGGCCAAGCGGCCGGCCCGGCCGGAGATGGAGCGGGCGCTCGAGCCGTACATGGACGAGGAGCGCGACGTCTCCACGCCGGACCGGTTCCTCAAGCAGTTCGCGAAGAACACCATGCGGCGGGTCGCGTTCTACTCGGCCGAACCGCAGCCGGCCGTCGAGGTCAGCTGAGCGAGCTGTCGTCGTGTACCGGAGTCACGGGGTCTGTTGTCGGCGCGCCGCGGGCGCGCCGGCAGCAGCACGCCGGGCCACACCCTGCCCCGGTGCCCGGCAGCTACCGCAGTTCGCGCCGGAACCGGCGCAATGCCTCGGCCAGTGCGTCGTCGAGCGCGGGCAGGTACTTCTCGGCCGGGGTCCGGCCGGCCGCTGCCCGCAGCTCGTCGACGAACGCGTCGACCCGCCGGTCGAGCTCGTCCGGCTCGTCAACCGACAGGTCGCCGTCGGCCGATCCGCCGGCGCCGTCGGGAACGTCGACGGTGAGCTCGTCGAAGGTGTCGTCGTCCCCGTTGAGGTCGGTCGGCAAGGCGGCGGGCCGGCCGGCGGCGAACCGGCGCCGCCGCACCACCTGGCGCAGCCCCTGCCGTACGTCACCGATGGCGCCGCGTACCTCGTCGCCGAGGCCGCGCCGCTGGCTGCGCAGCAGTTCGGTGGCGGCCACCCGCAGCTCGTCGTCGAGTTGGTCGGCGACGATCCGGGCCTGCCGCTGGGCATTGGTGTTGAGCTCGCGCCTGCCGGCTTCGATCGACTCCTCGAGGGCCACCACCTCGGCCCGGCGGCTGTCCAGCTCGGCGCGGCCGGAGTCGGTGATCCGGTACACCGAGCGGCCGCCGACCCGCTCCCGTTCCACCCGCTTCTCGGTCTCGAGTCGTTGCAGCCGCGGGTAGATGGTGCCGGTCGACGGTGCGTACAGGCCCTGGAAGCGGTCCTCCAGCAGCCGGATCATGTCGTACCCGGTGTGCGGCTCGTGCTCCAGCAACTTCAGCAGGTACAGCCGGAGCTGGCCGTGCCGGAACACCGCGCTCACGGCGACGGCTCGGGTTCGTCCAGGGCGGCCGGCTCGCGCCGCAGTACGGCGATCCGGCCGGAGTCGTTGCGGGCCCGTACCACGCCGGTGCCGGTGCCCAGTACGCCGTGCGCGGTCGCGGACCAACGCCGGCGGGTCTGCTCGACGTCGGGGAACGCGGTGGCGATCTCGCCCCGGGTGGAGCCGAGGTCGAGCTCGACGTCGCTGTCCTCGGGCAGCCGCACGGTGATGTCGCCGACCTTGCACTCGACGTCGACCCGTACGCCCGCTCCGGTGGTCATGTCGATCAGGTGCGAGCCGTGGATGCTGCGCGCCTTGACCTGGCTGGACCGGCCGTGGATCAGCCGCAGGTCACCGGCGTGGATGTCGATGTCGAGATCGCCGGTGACGCCGAGCGCCTGCACCAGGCCGCGACCGGTCACCACCCGGGCGGGTCCGGCCACCCCGACGAGGTTGACGTCACCACACACACTGTCAACGATCACCGACGCTGTGACATCGGAGACGGTGACCGTCGCGTCGACCGTCGTGACGACGATCGGGCAGTTCGGGGGAGCGGTGACGGTCAGGTCGGCGTGGTCACGGCGCAGCAGGGCGAGCCGGATGAACGGCACCGGCAGCCGCCGGACCCGCCGGTCGTACCCGATCGTGAGCTCGCCGTCGTCGAGCCGGACCCGGACCGGTCGGCCCCGTACGCCGGACACCGCGACGCTCGGTTGGGCGCCGACGGCTATCCGCAGGTTGCCTTTGACCATGTGCACCCGGACCTCGGTGAGCTGGTCGAGTGCCAGCTGGTCTGCCGTGTCGACCAGCCAGCTGTCCATCGGACCCCCTCGTCGTGCGGTCAATACCGGCCGGAAGGGCATCGACCGATGTCGATCCTGCCCTAGCCCGGACGGTTGCCGGAGCTGCGCGCCGGAGGCCTCCAGCCTGGCGCCAGACCCCCCGAAAGAGCAAGCGCGACATGTCTTGACTTTTACGCTGAGTTCTCTAATCTAACTGGGAGTGTAACGCGACATGTCGCGTTGCGGCGAACAAATGATCGAGGAGAGGCAATGACCGGCACGGAAACACCCACCCGCGGGGCACCGGCCCGCTCCGGCCCGGACCGGCGCTGGCTGGCGGTGGGCGCCATCCTGCTCGCCGCGGCGCTGGACATGATCGACACGACAATCGTCAACATCGCGCTGCCGGCGCTGCACGACGACCTCAAGGCGAGTGAGGCGGCGCTGCAGTGGACGGTCGCGGGCTACACGCTCGCCTTCGCGATGTTCCTCATCACCGCCGGCCGGCTCGGTGACATCTACGGCCACCGCAAGCTGCTGCTCGGCGGTATCGCCGGCTTCGTACTCTCGTCGCTGACCTGCGGCATCGCGCAGAGCCCGGAAATGCTCATCGGCTCCCGGGTGGCGCAGGGCCTGTTCGCCGCGATGGTGATGACCCAGGCGCTGTCGGTCTTCCAGATCACCTTCGAGCCCAAGGAGCGGGGCGCGGTGTTCGCCCTGTTCGGCGCCCTCACCGGGCTGTCCGCGGTGCTCGGTCCGGTGCTCGGCGGCGTGCTCGTCAACGCCGACCTGTGGGGCCTCGGGTGGCGCACGATCTTTCTGGTGAACGTCCCGATCGGGCTGCTCGCCCTGATCGGCGCGGCGCTGTGGGTGCGGCCGTCCCGGTCGCCGTCGAGCAAGCTGGACATCCCCGGGGTCGTACTGGTCAGTGCCGCGCTGCTGGCCCTGCTCTACCCGCTGATCCAGGGCCCCGAGCTGGACTGGCCGACCTGGACGTACGTGTCGATGATCGGCTCGGTACCGCTGCTGATCGTGTTCGTGCTGTACGAGCGGGCCAAGAGCCGCCGGGACGGCGCACCGCTGGTACAGCTGAGCCTGTTCGCCGACCGGAGCTTCGTGGCCGGGTTGATCGTGCTGCTGACCTTCTTCGCGGCGATGGCCAGCTTCTTCTTCCCGCTGACCTTCTTCCTGCAGGCAGGCCTGGGGATGTCGCCGCTGCGCGCCGGGCTGACCATCGCGCCGTACTCGGTGGCCGCGATGATCACCTCGGGCATGTCGGCGAACCTGGCCACCAAGCTCGGTCGCAACGTGCTGAGCATCGGCATCGTGATCAAAGCCGCCGGCATCCTGATCCTGGCGTACACCATCCAGCACGCCGACGGGGACGTGACCACCTGGACGCTGATGCCGGGCATGATCGTCGCCGGTCTGGGCCTGGGCATGGTGGTCGCGCCGATCGTGGACGTGATCCTGGCCGGCGTGCCGGTGCGGTACGCCGGGACCGGCTCCGGAATGCTCAACACCGCCGACCAACTGGGTGCCGCGGCCGGGGTCGCGGTCATCGGAGTGCTGTTCTTCAGCATGCTCGGTGCCCAGGCCGGTCCGGCCGCCACCGACGTCGGCGGGCGGCTGCGCGGCGAGCTGGTCGCGGCAGGTGTGGACGCGCCGACCGCGAACCGGATCTCCACCCAGCTGTTCCGGGCCTGCGCCACCGGCGCCGCCGACTTCCAGAGCGGGAAGTCGCCGGCGGCCTGCCAGCAGATGATGGCCGCGCTGCCGCCGCGGGCGGCGGCCAAGGCCGGGCCGGTGCTCGCCAAGGCCGGCACGGACGCGCAGAAGCTCGCGTTCGCCCGCTCGACGGTGCGGATGATGCTCTACGTCGTACTGATCCTGGCGGTCAGCTTCCTGGCCACCTTCCTGTTGCCTCGCAGGACGCGACCGCACGGTCAACCGGCCGTGGCGGCGGCCGGCGCCAAAGCCGGCTCCGCGGGCTGACCCCAGCCCGGGTCCGCGGTCCGCCGCGTTCCCGGAGCCCGTTGGAGCGGGCGCGGCGCTGGACTCAGGGTTAGCCCCGGTCCAGCGCCGTCGCCTATCCCACCCCGAAAACCAGTCTCTCCACGCCCGGATCCGTCCCGGGTGCCCCCGAGCCTGCCCCGGCGCGCCCAGCGCGGACGGCGCAGCACCGTCGACCGTCGAGATTTGAGTGGAGGTTCGGCATGACGAAGCCAGACGCGCCGGCAGGGTCCGCCGCGATGACAGAGCAGGAGCGGCCGCCCGGACGATCCCCGCTGTGGTCGTTCCCGGCCGGTCGGGCGACCAAGTGGCTGGTGCTGTTCGCCTGGGTCGCGCTCGTGGTCGGGGTGTCCCCGCTCGCCGCGAAGATGACCGACGCGCAGAAGAACGACGCGGCCGTGTGGCTGCCGGCCAGCGCCGAGTCCACCAAGGTGGTCAAGCTGCAGGACCGGTTCCCGGGTGGCGACAGCACCCTGGCCGTGGTCGTGTACCAGCGGGACAGCGGCGTCACCGACGCCGACCGGTCCCTCGCCGAGCGGCACCTGGGCCAGCTGTCCAGCAAGTTCGGCGGCGATCCGCAGCAGCAACAGCTGCAGCGATCCGAGGACGGCAAGGCACTCGCGTACAGCATTCCGCTGTCCACCAAGGACGGTGGCCAGCAGGTGCTGGACGACGTCACCGAGATCCGCGACCTGGTCGGGGAGGGCGGCGACGGGCTGAACGTGAAGGTGACCGGCTCGGCCGGCTCGCTCGCCGACACCCTGGACGCGTTCTCCGGACTGGACGTGAAGATCGCCCTGGCCAGCCTGCTGGTGGTCGGGCTCATCCTGCTGATGACGTACCGCAGTCCGGTCCTCTGGATCGTGCCGCTGTTCATCGTCGGCCTGGCCAGTCAGGTCGCCAGCGCCGGCGTGTACGGACTGATCAAGGCGTTCGACCTGACCGTCAACGACGTCGACGCGCTGGTGCTGATCGTGCTGGTGTTCGGCGCCGGTACCGACTACGCGCTGCTGCTCATCGCCCGATATCGCGAAGAGCTGCGGCACCACCAGGACCGGCACGTGGCCATGCAGCGGGCGTTGCGTGGTGCCGGTCCGGCCATCATCGCCTCCGGCGCCACCGTGTCGCTCGGCCTGCTCTGCCTGCTCGCCGCGGACCTGGGTACCAACAAGAGCCTCGGCCCGGTGGGTGCGGCCGGCGTACTGGTCGCGCTCGCGGCGATGACCACGCTGCTGCCGGCGCTGCTGGTGATCCTCGGCCGGTGGGTGTTCTGGCCGTTCGTACCGCGGGTGGGTCAGGTCGGCCGGGAGCACACCGGCTTCTTCGCCCGTCAGGGTGCCCGGATCAGCCGCCGGCCCAGCCCGGTGTGGATCTTCACGGTGCTGATCCTGGGCGTACTCACCATCGGGCTCACCCAGTTGCCCGGCCCGCTCAAGCAGGTGGACCAGTTCAGCAACAACCCGGATTCGGTACAGGGCCAGAAGCTGCTCGACCAGAGCTTCCCGTCCGGCTCCGGCCGTCCGGTCTTCGTGGTCAGCAACACCCCGCAGGCGCAGGACGTACTGGCCGCGGTGAAGAGCTCGCCGAACGTGGCGCAGGCACAGGTGGCGACCACGTCCACCGACGGGGACCTCACCGCGGTGATGGCGATCATCGACGCGGATCCGGACAGTACGACCGAACGCGAGGCGCTCAACACCTTGCGGGACCGGGTACACGACGTGTCCGGTGCCGACGCGGTGGTCGGCGGCGAGGGGGCACAGAACCTCGACCTCGCCCGTACCTCCGAGCGGGACCGCTCGATGGTGATCCCGCTGGTGCTGCTGGTCGTACTGCTGGTGCTCGCGGTCCTGCTGCGGGCGGTGGTGGCACCGATCGTGCTGATGGCGACCGTGGTACTCGGCTTCGCCGCGGCGCTCGGGGTCAGCTCGGTGATCTTCACCAGGCTGTTCCACTTCGGTGGTGCCGATCCGGCGCTCCCGCTGGCCGCGTTCGTGTTCCTGGTGGCGCTCGGGGTCGACTACAACATCTTCCTGATGGGCCGGGTACGCGAGGAGTCGGAGCGGCACGGCACCCGGGAGGGTACGAAGCGGGCGCTGGCGGTGACAGGTGGCGTCATTACCGCGGCGGCGTTGGTACTGGCGGCGACCTTCGGGACGCTCACCATCCTGCCGCAGGTGCCGTCCATCGAGCTCGGCTTCGTGGTCGCGTTCGGGGTGCTGCTCGACGTGCTGGTGGTGACCATGCTGGTACCGGCGCTCACCATCCAGCTCGACCGGCGGATGTGGTGGCCGAGCCGGCTGTCCCGTCGTACCGCGCCGGCGGCACCGGTTGCCGGACCGGCCGGCGAGCCGGAGAGCGAGCGGGTGGACGAGACCGCGCGCGAGTCCGATACCGCGGACGCGTCCTCGACCCGGTGACCCGGTAACGCGAGTGGGCGGCGCCGCCGTACCGGCGGCGCCGCCCACTCGCGACGTACCAGCTGCTACTCGACGTACGCCTTGGCCTTGAGGCGCTTGCCGAGCTGGTCGAACAGCCGCTTCATGCCGTCCTTCATCTCGGACTTCAGCCGCAGCTGCATGAGCGGCACGATGAACTGGCCGGCTCCCGGCGCGATGTTGTACACCCGGTGCACGATCCGGGTACCGCGCTCGTGCGGCTCGAGCGAGTGCACGCCGCGGTACCACCAGTTGCCCTGGCTGGTCAGCGTCAGCCGGTCCCGGTCGACGGTGAACTTGTCGACGTGACCGCCGGGCTTGTCCATCTTCACCCGGTAGTCGGTCGGCCCGCCCTCGACGATGAGCGGCGCCCCGCCCCACCACTTCATGTAGGTGGCGTAGTGCAGCACGTCGTTGTCGGCGGTGGCCCGCCCGGGACGGATGTCGAACAGGATCTTGGCGACCTCATCCACCGGCGCTTCGATCACTCCGGAGATCACCCATCGGGGCTTGTCTGTGCCGGCCATTGGCACCCTTTCCTCAGGTCTGGTTGTCAGGTACGCATCGTGGTGCCTTGATTGCCTACTGCCAATTCTGGCAGTTCGTATCAGGTTGTCGGTGGCGGCTCTGAAGGCTCGCTCGAGGACCGCTGGAGCGCCCCGGTTCGGCCCTGGAGCCCCGGCCGCGCGGTCAGTACGCTCGTCGCGCAGCCAGCCGTGAACGCAGCCAGGTCCGCTACCGGCCAGGTCCGCTACCGCCAGGTCCGCTACCGCCAGGTCCGCTTTCGACAGGTCCGCTTTCGACAGGTCCACTCTCGACAGGTGAGGTCGCCGTGCTCTTCGCCCGCTACTCGATCGACCTGCCCGCCGACTACGACATGACGCGCATCCACGACCGGGTGACCGCCAAGGCGGACCACTGGAACGCGCGGGACGGCCTGCTGTTCAAGGCGTTCTGCGTGACCGAGCGGGGTACGGCGGGCGCGGCACACAACTCGTACGCGCCGTTCTACGTGTGGCGTACCCCCGAGGCGTTCGGCGACTTCCTCACCGGCGCGGAGTACGGCGGTCTCGCCTCGAGCTTCGGCACCGTACCGGTACGCACCGGCACGGTGCTGCACGTCGCGGCGGGCACCGCGAGTAACCCGGCGGCGGGAGCACGCGCGGTGAGCTGCCAGACGGTACGGCTGGACGCCGGCGGTCCGGTCACCGACGCGCTCGCCGGGGAGGAGCGCCGGCACCGCGCCGCGCTCGCGCTCGACGGGGTGTGCGGCCAGGTGGTCGCGCTGGACCCGAACTCGTGGACGCTCCACCGGTACACCCTGCTGGTCGACGCGGACGTGCGGCCGCCGGCGGCCGACGGCGCGGAGTGCCGGCTCATGCGGGTGCTGCACGTGGCTACGCCGGGGCGGGTCGACGCGGACGCGATGGCCGGCGCCGGCCGCTGACCACGTCACCGAATACCGGTGCCGGGAGCCGGGCCGGCCCAAGCGGACCGGGCCGACCGCGTCACCAAACCCGGGCGCTGACCGCGTCGCTGAAGACCGGACGCTGACCGCGTCGCCAAAGACCGGCGCCGGTCAGCTCCCGCCGAACCAGTCGCGCCAGTTCATCGAGAAGTAGATGTCGCCGGAGATGTGCAGCCGGCCGCTGTGGAAGACCTCCGACCCGGACAGCTCGCCGAGCGCGATCCGCAGCAGGTCCACCAGGTCGATGGTGATGGTGGCGGTCGCCGGGCCGGTCGCGGTGGCGGACACCGCGCACCGACCGCCGGCCACCGTCACGTACCGGTGCCGCAGGCCCTCCGGCGTGATCACCTCGTAGTGGAACACGCCCTCTTCGCCCAGGGTGCGGGCCGGGTCGAAGCCGGTACACATCCGGTCCATGACGCGGTCGAGCACCGCGTCGACGTCGCTGGAGCCGGCGAGCGGATCCCGCGCCGGTGCGCCGCCCCGCGGCTGCCTGACGCCTGCCGGATCGCCCATGCCCCGCCCCTTCCGCCTGGCCCGATCGTCGCCCGCCGCCGGTCCTGCCCAATGCCGGCCCGGCTGACCGCGTGGACCGGGACCGGGCCACCGCGAGCCCGATCGAGGCTCTCAGGTCGTGCTGGGGGCGGCCTCGAACCGTGGTCGATCTTCCTGGTCCGGTCCCGGTCCGCGGCGGTTCGCCGAGCCGTCGGCGGTACCGGGCCGGCGGTGCGCCGGGCGGGTCGGCGGGCCGGTCGGCGAGTGCCGGACGGCCGCCTCGAGCCGGTGTCGAGCGAACCTCGAGCGGGATCGTGCACCGTCGCCCGCGCCGTTTACCTGGGGTCGAGCGGAGTGAGGTGTACACGGATGGCCGATAACAAGGCCGGGAGCATGACCGAGGGTCGCGTGCCCGGACCAACCCGACCGAGCGCACACAGCGAGTACCTGCCGTCGCTGGAGGGTCTGCGCGGGGTCTTCGCCGTCGGCGTGGTCGCCGTACACGCGGCGATCTACACCGGCATCATGGCGGCGGGCTGGAACAACAGCACGCATTCGTCCTGGTGGTCGTACCTGCTGCAGCCGTTCGGCGTGGCGGTTCCGTTCTTCAGCGTGATGGCCGGCATGCTGCTGTACCGGCAGTTCGTCGGCATGGCGATGGTCGGCAAGCGCCTGCCGTCGGTACGCGCGTACTTCTGGCGGCGGGCCCTGCGGGTGCTCCCGCTGTACTGGTTCGTGGTCGCGTTCGCGATCGCGTTCTGCAATCCGGAGAAGACCTGGTGGGACTTTGTCCGCACCATGTCCTTCCTGCAGATCTACCAGGGCAACGAGTGGCACACCGCGGACCTGCCGTACGGTCTGGTACCGACCTGGTCGCTCGCCAGCGAGGCGGTCTTCTACGTCCTGCTGCCCCCGATGGCGATCGGCCTGGCCTGGCTCGCCGCCCGGTTCGGTGGTACCGACGTGGCGAAGCGCGCCAAGGTGACGCTGCTCGCGCTGTCCTCGCTGGTCGCGCTCAACCTGGTCTGGGTGGTGTACGTACACCTCGACTCGACCGGTGAGTGGCCGCTGCAGTGGTACTGGCTGCCCGCCCTGATCGGGTACTTCGCGGCCGGCATGGCGCTGGCGGTGGTGGCCGAGTGGATGCTGGCCGATCCGGCGGACGCGCCGGCGTTCATCAAGTGGGCCCGCGCCAACCCGGGCCGGCTGTGGCTCATCGTCGCGGTGACGTTCGCGATGCTCGGAGTACCTCAGATCGTCGGTCGCGATCCGCACACGTACTACCCGAACGTGCTCAACGGGGTACTGCTGTTCCTGATCCAGCTCGTCTGCGCCGGGGCACTGGTACTGGCGATCATGGCCGGCCGGCGACCGTCGAGGTTCCTGTCGCACCCGGTGATGATCGTGGCCGGCCGGCTGTCCTACGGCGTGTACCTCTGGCACACGGTCGTGCTGGTGACCTACTACTTCGCCCAGGACAAGGAGCTCGGCACCGGCAACTACCTCTTCGTCATGCTGCTGACGCTGGTGCTGTCCTTCCTGCTCGCCGGCCTGACCCATGTGGCGATCGAGCGGCCGTTCCAGAAGCTCCGGCCGAAGCTCGGTCGGGCACCGGCCCGGTACGCCGATCCGGCCGACGACGTCTCCACTCCTACCCTCAACGGGCCGGCGACCGCGGAGGCGGCTGCCGTCTGAGCTCGTACTTCGGGCTTCGCGCTCGACCCGCCGATGGTGGCCGGCGTCTCCACGGAGACGCCGGCCATCCGCCGCTCAGCGCCACCACCCACCGCAGAAGGGGCAGCGCTGCTCAGCGCCACCCGCCGCTCAATCCATCGGCCGATCGTCCATCCGCCCCTCAGGTTTCCGGCCGGCGAACCGCTCGATGGTGCCGAGCCACAACCGGCGCCTGACCTCGGTCGCGAAGCCCAGCCGGATGGCGAGCGTGGCCGGCCGGCCCCGGATCCACCGCGGTTCGAGGTGATCGAGCAGCAGTAGCCGGCCGCCCGGTCGCAGCACCCGGTACATCTCCGCGATGGCCCCGGCCCGGTCAGGCAGTACGCAGAGAGCGAGCGTGCAGACCACCGTGTCGAAGCTTCCGTCCGGGAACGGCAGCGCGCCGGCGTCGCCTTCGCGCAACTCGACCGTACGGCCGAGGCCGGTCGCGTGCCGGCTCGCCTCGGCCAGCATCCGCGGGCTCAGATCCAGCCCGACCAGCTGTACGTCATCGGCGTACCGGGGCAGGTTCAGGCCGGTACCGACGGCCACCTCGAGGGTCCGTCCGGTGGCCTGCGCGCAGATCCAGTCGCGGCTGCCGCGTACCGCGCCACGCTCCAGCCGGCGGGACCTCGCGTCATAGCCGGCGGCGCGCCGGTCCCACTGGCGCTGTACCTCTTCGGGCTCGACCATGCGTCCCACTGTGCCGGTTCCCGGCCGGCCGGGCCACGAATGTCCCGGACCGCGCCGGCACGCCGGCCTAGGGTGGGTTGGCCGACGAGCGAGGGGAGAGGGCGCATGACCGACGCTGACCGGGACGCCGGTTCGGGTGGACCCCGCCGGACCTTCCGGGCCACGCTGCAGTCCAACGGCAAGACCGCGACCGGCATCGTGGTACCCGGGGAAGTGGTCGCCGCCCTGGGCAAGGGCAAGCGCCCACCCGTGCGCGTCACGATCGGGGCGCACACGTACCGCAGCAGCGTGGCCGTCATGGGCGGGCGGTACCTGGTCGGCGTGAGCGCGGAGAACCGGCAGCTTGCCGGTGTCGCCGCGGGCGACGAGCTGGACGTCACCCTTGAGCTGGATACCGCCCCGCGTGAGGTGACCGTGCCGGCCGACCTGGCCGAGGCGCTCGACCGGGACGGGCAGGCCAGGGAGATCTTCGACCGGCTGTCGTACAGCCACAAGCAGCAGCACGTACTCGCGGTCGAGGGCGCGAAGACGGACGAGACCCGGCAGCGCCGGGTGGCCAAGGCGATCGAGCTGCTGAAGTCGAAACCCGCCCGCTGACCTACCGGCCCGCCGAAAATGGCGAGCCGGTGCGGCGCCTTGCGGCACCGCACCGGCTCAGGGTGTTCCTCCCCTTGGCCCGGCTGTTCGAGCGGGCGTCTGGTTCCCCCGACTACTGGTCGTACTGCGTCAGGTTGTGCTGGCGGATCAGCCGGATCAGCGACTCGGCGTAGTGCGGGTCAGTCGCGTAGCCGGCCGCCTGCAGGTCCCGGGCGAACTGCTCGGGGTCGTCCATGTGGGTGAAGGCGGTGGCGTACCGCGCGTTGTTCCGCAGGAACAGGGCGTGGTCCCGGAACGAGTCCTCCATCGAGGCGTACACCCGGAACTGCGCGTTGACGGTGTGGCAGCCGCTCGAGTCACATTCCCGGGTCGGGTACGTCGCGCAGCCGGTGGCGATCCCGCCGGCGCTGCCGCCGTGGCACTTGATGCCGAAGTAGTTGTTGGAGTTGCGGGCGAGCCCGCTGCGGCCGTTGGCCGACTCGAGCATCGCCTGCGCCGCGGTCACCGAGGCCGGTACGCCGTAGTCCCGCATGCCCGCCTGCGCGGCCTCGCCGGCCTGCTGGGCGAAACCACCCTGCGGAGGCTGCTGGTTGCCGTTGCCGTTGCCGTTGCCGTTGCCGTTGCCGTTGCCGTTGCCGTTGCCGTTGCCGTTGCCGTTGCCGTTGCCGTTGCCGTTGCCGTTGCCGTTGCCGTTGCCGTTGCCGTTCCCGTCGCCGGTGCCATTGCCGTCGCCGGTCCCGTTACCGCCGTCGTTGTTGCCGCCGTTGTTGCCGTTGCTGTTACCGGGACCACTGCCGCCGCCGTTCGCGCTGGCCGGTCCGGTCTCGCCGGTCTTGGTGAACAGCGAGCCGATCACGTCCGCGACCGTCTTCGCGGTGTCGGTCTTCACCAGTGGGGCGAGCCCCAGGCCGAGGACCGCCAGGATCGCGGCGATGATGATGTACGAGATCGGGCCGTCACCGGCTTCGCCTTTTCGGCGCAGCCGGCCGGGAACGGTGCGGGAGCGGCAGAACCTGCCGGGATTCCACATGGCCTACCTGCCTTTCACCGGTATTCCGCGCCCGAGGGGCCGAGCCGGAACCAGGGGAACAACGTCAAGTTCTGCGAAGTCAATGGACGCCCCGGGGGCCGGGGCGTTGACGCGGTGGAGCGGTGGAGCGGTGATCAGCCGATCGCGGGGGCGCTGGCGAGCAGCGCGACCAGGGCACCGGCAACCATGAACGGGCCGAGCGGGATGAGCGAACCGCGACCGGCCCGCCGGGTGAACAGGAGCACCAGCGCGAAGACGCCGGCCAGAACCATGGCCAGGAACGCGCCGCGGACCAGCGTGTACCAGCCGATCCAGGCGAGTACCAGGCCGAGCAGTCCGGCCAGCTTCACGTCCCCGAAGCCCAGGCCGGGCGGCAGCAGTGCGAGTACCGCGAACAGCCCGGCGTAGACCACCAGGCCGAGTACCGCCCGCACGAGCGACCCGCCGTCCCCAGCCACCAGGCTGGCCGTCACGATCAGCGCGCCGACAACCGGGAGGCTCCACAACGTGAGCCGGTCCGGTAGCCGGTGTACCGCGATGTCGATGACCGCCAGCGCCACCCCGGCGGCCGCGCCCACCAGCAACGCGGGAAGTCGGGGATCGGCGCCGAAGCGCCAGGCCAGTAGTCCGAAGACCACTGCGGTGAGGAGTTCGACGAGTGCGTACGGCGGGCCGATACGGGTCGCGCACCGGGGGCATCTGCCGTCCGGCCTGAGCCAGCCGGGCACGACCATCCGCCGTGCGATCAGTGGCTGTACACAGGACGGGCAGTGCGTGCGGTCCGGCGATCCGGACGGTACCGCGAGGCGGAAGGCCAGCACCCGAAGCTGCAGGCCCACCACGAATCCCAGTACCGCCGCGGCTGCACCGATAAGCGCGTCGCGCACCGCACACCTCCCCGTCTGGCCCAGGTACGACACCCCGGATACGACAGCTCGTGCCGGCTCCTACGAACCGGCGCGGGCTTGTCGTACCCGGGGCAGCGACCCTACAGACCGAAGATGCCGCCGACGCCCTTGATCAGGCCGCCGATGACGTCCGAGAACACCTTCGAGACGTCGTTCTGCATCAGCGGGGCAGCGCCGACGCCGAGCATGCCGAGGATGGCGGCGACCATGATGTAGCCGACCGGGCCTTCACCCTCATCACGCCGAACCCGGCGGAGCGTGGTGGTGATCAACTTCATTGCTGGCTCCCTTCTGGTGACTGGACAGGGCTCCTTGCTGGAACCGCTGGTTACTGCCAACGGCTTGAGTCAGCCGGAGAACAGACCCATCAGGCCCTGCAGGAGTCCCTTCATGACCGCGCTGAACACCTTCGAGGTGTCGTTCTGCACGAGGGGCGCGAGGCCGAGGCCCAGCATGCCGAGGATCGCGGCGAGCATGATGTAGCCCATCGGGCCTTCGCCACGGTCGCCCCGCCAGAGCTGGACGGCTCGGCTGGCTGCGTTCCGCACCTTCATCGCAGCCTCCCTTCTCTGCCTGTTTTCCCGGTCTGCCCGGCTGGCTCCGGGATGTTGGGGTAGACGCTAGGAACGGACATCTGTAACAACCAGGGCCTCGCGCCTCAACTTGTGGCCCAAGGGACACGCAGGTCCGGACGTTGCCGATTGGGTCGCCGCCCGGGCCCGGCCGTGTCGCTCCGTCGAGATCACTCGGGGTAGCGGCCGGGCCATACCCTTTGGTACGGACAGCGCTGTACCGGCTGGTGCTGGGCCTGCCAGTGATGATTGCTTTGGGCTCGTGGGCCCTAGTACCGATAGGCCCGGGCCCCTACCGTTTCGGCGTAGATGTGACGTCCTGTAGCCCTTCTAACCGTTTCGGGGGTGACCCGGTGGGTCCGGAGCTGACGCCAACCGACGGGCAGGGCCTTGTTCGGGGTCGTCAGACCCGGGTCCGGCCCAGGCCGGGCCGGTTGAGTCTGCGGCGTGGTGGGAGTGCCGGTTGGGCCCGGCCCAGGCCGGGTGCTCCCGAGCCGTCCCCGGGACCCGGGCCACGACGTATCCGCCGGTGGAGCCGGCTCACCGGCCCCGACCGCGGCTCGGTCGCGGTACCGCTGCTCGCGGTCCTGTTCCTCGTCACGATCATGCTGTTCGCGTTCTTCCGGGTCGGCCAGGCGGCGTATCTGCAGTGGCGCGGCCAGACCGGAGCGGACGCGGCGGCGCTGGCGGCCGCCCGGCAGACCCGCAAGGACATGCTGGAGGCGGCCAAGGCGATCGCCGCGGAGAACTACGCGCGGGCCGCGGCGATCATGGCCGCCGCACCGGGCAAGGCCGCCGCGCAGGCCGCGGTGTACGCCGAGCGCAACCGCAGCACTCTTGCCGGCTTCAGCTGGGAAGCGATCGAGATCGAGGTCAAGGTCGGTACCAACGACACCGTGCCGTACCCGTGTCCGGGCGGGCACCAGTCCGACCCCGACTCGGCCGGCGGCTGCCAGCCGCAACCGTGCCCGACGATCGCCATGACCCCGTCGCCCTCGCCCGCGTCGTGTGGGTACGACAACAGCAACGGTGCCCGGGGCTGGGCCGAGGCCCGGGCCCGGATCGACGTGAAGCTCAGCTCGGTCGCCTCCGGTACCACCGCGTCCGAGTTCGCCGAGATCCGGCTGATCCCGGAGCACGGCATAGCGCTACCGGCCCGGCAACCCGCGCCCGGCCCGCGACAGGTGGCCATCGAAGCGCCGGCGGTTGGTCGCCCGGCCGCGGCCCGGGCCACGGCCGGACCCGTCCTGCCGGCCGTACTGGCGGTGCCCGACCGCGCTGACCCGGCGAATCCGGTACGCGCGGTAGGCGCGGTGAATCCCGCTACCGACCCTCAAATATGCGCTTGGGCGGATCCGTACCCCCAGAATGGAAGCGTTTTCATTTACAATCGCGCCAGGTCTGCGTGGATAGCCCGTTTTCACCCTGATTCTGGGTGTACGCCGCGCAGTGTGAAGGGAGCACCAGTGGCGTCGGACCAGGCCACGGCCGCGGTGTCCGGAGGATCCGGGGTACCCGTATGACGGCGGTCATGCTGCTGGGCGACTTCCCGGTACTGGACCTGTTCAGCCAGCCGGGCCGGTTGACCACCGTCAACACCATGCCCGGCATCGCGGGGGTCGACGCGCTGTACGAGCACGTGGTGACCGAACTCGAGGAGTACGGCACGGTCCTCGCGCTGTACCCGACCTGGTCCGGTACGCCGCACGCGGACCAACTGGCGCTGGTCCGGTCCGCGCTGGAGACCGGACATGTGCTGCCGGTACCGGTCGACCTGCCGCCGCTCGCGCTCGCCGTACTCGGGGCCCAGCTCGCGTCCGCGGCCGCCCGGCTGGTGGATGCCGGCTCGCTCGTGGCGGCGGCACCGGAGCTGGGTCGACGGCTCGTCGTCGGTGCCTGGGTGTCCCGCCCGGGCCGACGGATCCGGGGGGCCCGGCTGCGCGACCGGCTGCTCTCGGTCCTGCCGTGGACCCGGTTCGCGGTCACCCTGCAGCCGACCGGCGCGAGCGCCTACCTGGGATCGGACGCCGGCCCTCCGGAGCCGTGGCTGACCAACGAACCGTCCGTGCTGGTTGTCGCCGG
This sequence comes from uncultured Actinomycetota bacterium, assembly GCA_963742715.1. GTDB lineage: Bacteria > Actinomycetota > Actinomycetes > Mycobacteriales > Micromonosporaceae > CAVUMR01. Next base: position 822,231 of record CAVUMR010000002.1, read on the forward strand.
ACGGTCACAGGACTCGACCTGGGCGACCAACGCGGTACCGACCGCGCTCAGCCCGGAGAACACCGTGCGGGTCGAACCGATCAAGGGCGCGGCCCAATGGTGGGGAGCCCGGCGCACGGCGGAGATCGTGGTATCTCCGGCGTACCCCGCCCGGCTCGCCGTCGACGTGCTCAGCGGATACCCGACCCGGACGTGTACCTGGTGCGACGAGCTGATGGCCGGCCACCGCTGTCCCTACTGCTCGATGACGAGCGACCTTCCCCTGCCCGCGGTGGCAGCCGATAGGAGTCTGTCGTGAACCCTCGGCAACGACGAGGCGTCCTCATGCTTGTGCTGGCGGCGCTCGGCGCGCTGGCGAGCTTCGCAGCGTTGACCGCGTACGTCGGTGACGTGCGGTCCCAGGTCGGGCCGCTCACCACGGTGCTGCGCCTGGAACAGGACATCCGTGCGTACGATCCCATCCCGCCCTCGGCGGTCACGATGGTCGAGGTCCCGGAGCGCTGGCTGCCGGACGCGGCCCTGCAGTCCACCGCGGAGGTGGCCGGCATGGTCGCCGGCGCCGACCTGCACGCCGGGTCGTACCTGCAACGCGGCATGCTCGCCCCGCCGCCGAAGGTGGCACCGGGCGAACGTGAGGTCACCCTCACCCTGCCGGTGGACGCGGTGGCACCCGGGGTCGGCCGGAACAGCACCGTGGACATCCTGGCGGCCTTCTCCGACAAGGGCGGCAGCAAGGCGTCCACGAAGGTCGTCGTCGACGCCGCACACGTACTCGACCGGAAGCTGACCGGCCGGTCGAACGAGAGCGTGCGGCTCACGCTCGCGCTCAGCGTCGCGGAGACCCTCGCCCTCAACTACGCCCAGGGCTTCGGCTCGAAGATCACCGTCGTCCTGGTCGCCCCGAAGAGCAGTGCGTTGCCCTCGAGCGGACGTACCTACACCGGCCCGCCGCCGCCATCGTCGTCGGCGAAGCCCAAGCCCAAGCCGACCACGCCGAAGCCGTCCACCAGCTCGGTGTCGCCGTCTCCCACATCGAGCACCGCTGGCTGAGGTGGTGGTGCCGGTGGCCCTGGCCGCTGGTAGCACCACCGCACCGAAAAGGAGGGTGGGGACGTGAGTTACAGCGTTCTCGTTGCTGTCGACGGCGCGGCGTCGTCGAGTGAGCTGACCGCGCTCATCAAGGAGGCCGGCGACTTCGACGTACCGCTGGTGGCTTTCACCACCGGTGACGTACTGCCGGCGCTGGACCGGCGCGAGGTCGACGTCGCGCTGCTGCACGAGGATCTCGGCCCGCTGCCGATGGTGGACCTGCTCCGGCAGATCTCCTCCGAGCACCCCGAGGTCGGCACCGTCGTCGCGATGCGCCAGCCGACCACCCAGTCGGTACGCGCGGTGATGGAGGCCGGCGCACGTGCCGTCGTCACCATGCCGTTCACGCTGGAGGAGCTGCACACCCGGCTGCTGACTGCCGCGACCTGGTCGGAGTCGGTACGCCGCCGGATGCGCGGCGCCGACGACGACGGTCGTACCGTCCGGTCCCGGCTGGTGGCCGTCGCCGGCGCCAAGGGCGGGGTGGGCACCACCTCGATCACGGTGCGGATGGCGCTGGCCGCGGCCCGGTCCGAGCCGCGGCGCCGGGTCTGCCTGGTGGACCTGGACCTGCAGACCGGTGACGTGCCGGCCAGCCTCGGCATCCTGCACCGGCGCTCCATCGCGGACCTGATCGAGGTCGCCCAGGACATCACCGCGCGCGCGGTCGAGGACTCGTTGTTCGTGCACTCGTCCGGACTGCGGGTGCTGCTGGCCCCGGCCGAAGGCGAGCTGACCGAGGACGTCACCGGCCCGGTGGCCCAGCGCATCCTCGGCGCGCTGCGGTCCCTGTTCGACGTGGTGATCGTGGACTGCGGCGCGGTGTCGACGATGGCCTCCGCGCTCGCCGTCGAGATGGCCGACGACGTGCTCATGGTGGTCACCCCGGACATCCCGGCGGTACGAGCGGCGAAGCGGCTGCTCCGGCTGTGGTCCAGGCTGGAGGTCTGCAAGCCCGACGACGTCCAGTTGGTGGTCAACCGGGCCAGCCGCGACAACGAGGTACAGCCGGGCCTGATCAGCAAGATCATCGGTGTACCGGTCGCGAAGACCCACATCCCGGCCCAGTTCCGCAAGCTCGAGCACGACATCAACTCCGCGCCGCCGGACAAGGCCGAGGACTGGACCCTCTGGAACCCGGTGGTACGCCTGGGCCGGGAGATCTCGCTGCTGCCCACGCCGCGCCGGCGCTGGCTGCGGCGACCCGGCCGGCGGGCCGCGCGTACCCCCACCACGGCCACCGCGCGCGGGGGTGGTGACGAGGGCTCCGGCCCGGTCGAGGCGCTTATCGCGATCTTCGTATCGATCATCCTGTTCCTCTGCCTGATCCAGGCGGGGCTGGCCGGCTTCACCGTGGTGATGGCGAGCCGGGCGGCGAACGCCGGCGCCCGGGCGTACGGCATCGGTGCCGATCCTGACCACGCCGCCAAGGCGAGCCTGCTCTCCGGCTGGCGCGACGACGCGGAGGTCGACGCGCACGGCGAGAAGGTCACCGTGTCGCTGTCCGTGCCGATGATCTTCGGCGACCTGTCCTCCGGGTACGACGGATTCCGCGTCTCGATGACCGCGGGCACGGTTTCGGAGGACTCGACATGGTGATGCGGCGCCTGGCGCGGCCCGGTACCCGCGACCGGGGCAGTGCGCTCATCGAGGTAGTGATCTTCCTGCCGGTACTGCTGATGTCCCTGCTCGCCGGCATCCAACTCTTCTTCGTCGCGGCCAGCGACCTGTCCGCGCAGAACGCGGCCAGGGCGGGGGCCCGGGCGGCGAGCAAGGGCAGCAACGGCGAGGGCGCGGCCTATGACTCGGTGGCCGGCTTCCTGCGCGGCCGTACCGAGGTCTGGGTGATCAACGACAGCGACGGCGTGACCGTGCGGGTCACCGTCCAGGTTCCACGCGTTTTCCCCGCGCTGCCGAGCTCCGTACTGGTCCGCGGGCACAAGGCGGTCATGCCGTTGGAGGACAGCGAATGGGGCTGAAGGATCGAGCGGCCGCGGCAACCGCGGCTCGTGCGCGGGTGGCCCGTGCGCAGTACGAAAGTATGGAAGAGGATGTCGCCCGGTTCCGCCGACGCCTGCTGGAGAGCGTCGACCTGGACGAGATCGCCCGCCTGACCACGTCCGAGCGGCGGGCCCGGCTGGAGCGGCTGCTCGGGTACATCCTGAGCTCCGAGGGTCCGGTGATGTCCAGCGAGAGCCGGTTCCGCCTGATCAAGCGGGTGGTCGACGACGCGCTGGGGCTCGGCATTCTCGAGTCGCTGCTCGCCGACGAGTCGGTCACCGAGATCATGGTCAACGGCCCGTCCGAGATCTTCGTCGAGCGCGACGGTCGGATCGAGCGGATCGAGACCCGGTTCGAGGACGACGCCCAGCTGCACCAGACGATCGACCGGATCGTGTCCACGGTGAACCGCCGGGTGGACGAGTCGAGCCCGATGGTGGACGCCCGGCTGCCCAGTGGCGAGCGGGTCAACGTGATCATCCCGCCGCTCGCGCTGGCCGGGGCGACCATGACGATCCGGCGGTTCCCGCGCAGCTTCAAGCCGGAGGAGCTGGTCGAGAAGGGCAGCATGGACAAACCGACCATGGAGCTGCTCGCGGCCTGCATCCGGGCCCGGCTGAACCTGGTCGTATCCGGGGGTACCAGCAGCGGCAAGACCACGATGCTCAACGCGCTGTCGGCCTTCCTCCCGCCGTGGGAGCGGCTGGTGACGGTGGAGGAGACCGCCGAGCTGTCGCTCCGCAAGCAGCACGTCATCCGGTTGGAGGCCCGCCCGCCGAACGTGGAGGGCCGCGGCGAGGTGACGATCCGCGACCTGGTCCGCAACAGCCTGCGGATGCGGCCGGACCGGATCGTGGTCGGCGAGGTGCGGGGCAGCGAGACCCTGGACATGCTGCAGGCCATGAACACCGGTCACGAAGGCTCTTTGACCACGGTGCACGCGAACTCGGCCGAGGACGCCTTGATGCGGCTTGCCACCCTGGCCAGCATGAGCGACCTGGACATCCCGTTCGAGGCGCTGCAGGAGCAGATCAACAGCGCGGTGGACGTGATCGTGCACACCGACCGGGCGGTGGACGGGTCCCGGCGGATCCACAACGTGTCGATGCTGACCTCGCGCGGCCGGCAGGCGTTCCACCTGGAGAAGGTCGTCGAGTTCTCGATGGAGCAGCTCACCAGCGAGCGGTCGGTACGCGGCGAGTTCCGGCACTTCGTGCTGCCCGAGGCGACCCGGCGCCGGCTCACCATCAAGGGCGAGACCATTCCGGTGCCGTTCCGCGCCGACCTGACCGCCGAGCAGGGCGCCGCCGAGGTGGCCGGATGAACCAGGTACCGGCATGGTGAGCACCCTGAACACGCTCAGCGCCGATCCCCGGTTCCCGCTGGTGCTGTTCCTGACCACGCTCGTACTGGCGTGGGCGGGGGTCTTCCAGCTCGTACGCGCCGACATGCGGTCCCGCGAGCTCACCTGGCTGGCCGCGTTCGGCGAGCCGATCGTGACGAACCTGCCCTGGTACGCCCGGCTGGACCTGCGGTTCCGGCGGACCCGTCCGGGCGCGTGGCTGGAGGGCCAGTTGCGCGCGGGCGGGGTCCGCATCCCGCCGCTGCAGTTCGTCACGATGGTCGCGGTCATCGCGCTCGCGGTACGACTGCTCAGCGCGGTGCTGTTGCCGTCGCCGGTACCGGGGACGCTGGGCATGCTCACCGTGCTGGTAGCCGTGGTCTACCTGCGCCGTCGCAAGATCAAGCGGCAGTTGGCGTTCACCGTGCAGGTGGCCGACGTGGCCCGGGTACTGGCGAACTTCACCTCGGCCGGGTTGTCGCTGCCGACCGCCGCGGCGGCCGCGGCCGAGGAGCTGCCGGAGCCGGCCGCCTCGGAGATGCGGCTGGTCGGGCAGGCACTCGCGGTGGGTCACGGAGTCGAGGGCGCGCTCGGTGAGCTGAGCAAGCGGATGCCGTCGCGGGAGTTGTCGGTACTGGCCGGCACCATCAACGTGCTGTCCCGCAGCGGTGGCGACACGGCCCACGCGATGCGCACGATCTCGCACACGCTGGAGTCCCGGCGCGAGGTGCTGGACGAGATCCAGACGACCCTGTCGATGTCGAAGGCGAACGCCTGGGGCGTCGTCATCCTCGGTATCGGCAGCGTGCTGATCATCCGGTTCATGGCGCCGGACGCGTTGACGCTGCTGCTCACCACCCCGATCGGCCTGCTCGCGACGAGCGTCGCGGTGTTCCTGTTCGTGTCCGGGTACCTGCTGCTCCGGCGCGCAACCAAGATCAACATCTAGTGACTGCATCTAGTGACTGCCGAGGGGAGGGCTTGAGGTCATGTGGCCGCTGCTGATACCGCCCGCGATCGCCATCTGCGTACTGGCGGGCTGCTACGGCGTCTGGATGTTGCGTACCGCGCAACCGACGGACCTGCTCGAACCCCGGCCGGTGGTGCGCCGGCGTACCACCAACCGCGGCTCGCGGGTCGACCAGATCATGGAGGGGCTGGGCCGTCCTCTCGTACCGCTCGCGGTCAAGGCGTTCGGCCCCGGCTGGGTCGAGGCCAACCGGCGGCGGCTGGCCGCGGCCGGCGAGCCGTCCCGGCCGGCGACCGACCGGTTCCTGGCCCGCAAGATCGGTACCGGACTGATCGGCACCCTGGCCGCGGTCACGATCGTGCTGCAGGGGCATCCGTTCATCGGCCTCGTCTTCGCCGTGCTCGGCTGGCTGGTGCTGGACCTCTGGCTGCGCTCGAAGGCGAGCCGCCGGCAGGGCGACATCCAGCGGGAACTGCCGGACTTCCTCGACGTACTGGCCGTCACGCTCGGCGCCGGGCTGAGCTTCCGGGCCGCGTTCGGCCGGGTCGCCGAAGCGCTCGGTGGCGCGCTCGGCGAGGAGGTGCGGTCCACTCTCAACGCGATCGACGTGGGCGTGTCCCGGCGTACCGCGCTGGACGAGATGCGCAACCGGAACTCCTCCCGCACGCTGCGCCGGTTCATCGCCGCGGTGCTGCAGAGCGAGGAACTCGGTACCCCGCTGGCCGCGGTGGTGGCCGACCAGGCGCAGGAGATGCGCCGGGAACGTGCCCGCGAGGCGCGCCGCCGCGCCGGTCGGGCCGACCCGCAGGTCACCGTCGTCGCGGCCCTGTTCTTCCTGCCCGGCGCCGCCATCCTGCTGCTGACCGCGTTCGCATTGGTGATGTTCCGTGACATCGGCTCGCTCTTCAACTTCTGAGCCGGCCGGCGCCGGCTCCGCGACCCGCCCCGACGCGGCCGGTCGTGGAGAGTCGGCGTCCTTCCCGGCCTCGGCCAGCCGGTCGCCGTTCGCCAGCCGGATGCCGAGGCTCGCCGCGGTCGCCGGACTGTGTCGGGTACTCGTCGGCATGCGGCTGGCCATGCTGGTGCTCTCGGTGGGCGCCGAGGTACAGGACCGGCAGCGGATCTGGGTACTCGTGGCCCAGGCCGGAGCCGGTGTGGCCACCGCACTGGTACTGGTGAACTGGCGCGAGGGCACCTCGCTGTTCGGCCGCCCGTGGTACATGGTGCTCGACGTCACCGCCACCGTGGTGACGCTCGGGGTGACCGGTACCGAGGGTCCGTTCTTCTCGTACACGCTGGGCACGGCCGCGCTGGTGGGAGCGTTGTTCGGCCGGCGCGGCGCGGTGCTGTCCTCGGTGGCGCTGGTCGCCGGGTACTGGGCCGTGCTGCTGCACGAGAGCGGCTTGAGCCAGCTGTCCTTCCAGGAGTTGTTCGGCCGGCCGGTGCTCTACCCGGCCTTCGCGGTGGCCGGTGCCGCGCTGCGCCGGCTGCTGTACCGGGAAGCCGAGGCGCTGAACGCGCTGCACGTCGCGTACGCCCAGGTGGCCGCCGAACACGAGCGGGCCCGGCTGGCCCGCGACCTGCACGACTTCCTCGGCAAGACGCTGACCGGCATCTCGCTCGGCGCGACCGGCCTGGTCATGCTGATCGACCGCGACCCGGGGTTGGCCCGCAAGCACGCACAGGAGTTGGCCAGTGCGGCCGAGGCCGCGACCCGGGACGCCCGCAAGCTGGTCGGCGAGCTGCGTACCGACCGGGCCGAGGGATCGCTCGCCGACGCGGTACGCGCGACCGCGAGCGAATGGGAACGGGGGACCGGGCTGGGAGCCACGGTCGACGTGGACGACTGCGTGCGACTGAGCAACCTGTCCCGGCACGAGTTGATGGGGGTACTGAACGAGGCACTGCGCAACGTCGCGCGGCACGCCGAAGCCAGTGGCGTACAGATCGCGATCAGGTGCAGTGGACCGGACGCCGAGATGCGGGTGGCCGATGACGGCCGCGGCATCGGCTGCGACACGGACGATGGGCAACTGCAAGCCGTCGGCAAGTACGGGATCGTCGGGATGCGGGAGCGCGTCCTGCGGGTCGGTGGCCACTTCGCCATCGAGACGCGGGACGGCGCCGGTACGACCGTCGTCGCGCGGGTCCCGGTGAGCGGTGAAGACAGTGCGGAGCCAGTCGGGGGCGGGTCGGGGAGGCGGACAAATGGTCACAGTCGCGATCGCTGACGACAACGACGTGGTGCGCCTAGGACTCACCACGTTGTTGCAGGTGAGCGACGACGTGCAGGTCGTCGGTACGGCCAAGGACGGCGTGGAGGCGATCGCCGTCACCGCCGAGCACCGGCCCGACGTCATCCTGCTGGACCTGCGCATGCCCCGCATGGACGGGGTCACGGCCACCCCGCGACTGGCCGAGATGACCCGGGTACTGGTGCTCACCTACGCCGAGGACGAGGCGCTGGTACTGGCCGCGCTCGCCGCCGGGGCGACCAGTTATCTCGTACACGGGCAGTTCGATCCGGAGGAACTGGTGAAGGCCATCGTCGGTACGTACGACGGCTGGATGGTCCTCTCGCCCTGCGCGACCACGGCGATCAGCGGTCACCTCCGGTCCGCCGCCGTACCGGTCAGCCCGGCCGCCCCGAACGGCGCCCCGGCTCCGGCGGTCCGTCCGAACCCCGCGCTCGTGACCGGCATGGTGAACATGCGGGACGGACGCGAGTCCCGGGACCAGCTCGACACCAAGCCCGCGTCGACCCCGTTCACCAACCCGATCGTCGGCTCGTTGAGCAGTCGGGAGCGCGAGGTGATGGCGCTGGTGGCGAAGGGATGCCCGAACCAGGCGATCGCGGCCGACCTGTACCTGAGCGAGAAGACGGTCAAGAACCACATCAACCGGATCTACGCGAAGCTCGGGGTGTCCAACCGGGCGGCCGCCATCGCGACCTGGCTGGGTACCGCGGGCACCGCCCCCGGTGCCAGCCGTACCGCCTGACGCCGCTGGTCAGCTCGCGCACCGGCGGATGCGGCCGGCCACCTGGGCACGGTCAGCCGCGCCGGACCGACCGGGGACCGAGCACCTCGGCACCCAACTCCACCACCCGGTCGCGCAGCCCGCGGTCCGCGGTGACCACCAGGCACCGGCGGTCGCCGCGCTCCCGTACCAGCTTGACGATCGTGTCGTCGCCCGATCCGGGCGCACTGACCACCGGTACCCCCGGAATCGATTCCACTCCGGCGGCCTTGCCCTCCACGACCAGCGTGACCTCGACGGCGCCGGTCGGCCCGGCCAGGTGGTCGAGGGACTCCCGGGCGAGCGCGTCGCGGAGCCGCTCGGTCGCCCCCGCCCGGTCCCGCCACCAGCCGTCCGGCACCGAGCCGACCACGTTCGCCGCGTCCACGATCAGCAACGCCCGTTCCTCATCGCTCACCCGGTCAGGGTGGCAGGTCGGGTGGGCCGAGGTGGCAGGTCGGGTGGGCCGAGGTGGCAGGTCGGGTGGGCCGAGGTGGCAGGTCGGGTGGGCCGAGGTGGCGGGTCGGGTGGGCCGTGTTGCCGGGATCCCGGTTCCGATCCATGATCGTGCGGGCGCGACTGGCACGCTGGCCGGTGCCTGCGGCGCCCGGTCCACACCGGGCGCGCCCGGTCGAAGAGCTGGTCACGAGAGGGAGGACGGCCCGGTGCTCATCCTCGGCGCCGAGGACTATCAGGAGTACGCCCGGAGCGCGTTGAGCCCGGACGTGTGGGACTACGTCGACGGCGGCAGTGGCGCGGAGGTGACGCTCGCCGCCAACCGGGAGGCGTTCGCGGCGGTGCGGCTGCGACCGCGGGTACTGGTGGACGTGTCCAGCTGCCCCACCTCGATCGAACTGCTCGGCGCGTCGCTGCGCACCCCGGTGGCGATCGCGCCGCTCGCGTACCACGGGCAGATCCACCCGGACGGGGAGGTGGCCACCGCCCGCGGCGCCGGAGAGGCCGGCGCGCTGTTCGTGGTCAGCATCTTCGCCAGCCGGTCGCTCGAGGACATCGCCGCGGCCGCCACCGGACCGCTCTGGCTGCAGCTGTACTGGCTGCGCCGACGGGAAGTGCTGGAAGACCTGGCCGCCCGCGCGGTCGCCGCCGGATACCAGGCGCTGGTGCTGACCGTGGACACCCCGCGGCTCGGCCGGCGGATACGCGACCTGCGCAACGGCTTCGCGGTGGCGCCCGAGTTCGGCGCGGCGAACGTCGACCCGGACGTGATGGCCAGCGCGTCCGAGCACCAGCCCGGCGTGTCCGCGATCGCCGCGCACGCCGACGCCACCTTCGACACCCGGATCACCTGGTCCGACCTGGCCTGGCTGCGCGGGTTGACCAACCTTCCGCTGCTGCTCAAGGGGATCGTCACCGCGGAGGACGCCCGGCTCGCGGTCGAGCACGGCGTGGACGGGATCATCGTGTCCAACCACGGCGGCCGGCAGCTCGATGGCGCGGTGGGTGCGCTGGACGCGCTGCCCGAGGTGGTGGACGCGGTGGCCGGACACTGCCCGGTGCTCGTGGACGGGGGAGTGCGGCACGGCCGGGACGTGTTCGCCGCGCTCGCCCTCGGCGCGTCCGCCGTACTGATCGGCCGGCCGGCGCTGTGGGGGCTCGCGGTCGACGGCGCGGCCGGGGTGACCAACGTGGTACGGCTGCTCACCGACGAGCTCGCGCACACCATGGCGCTCACCGGCCGGCCGAGCCTCGCCGGACTGGACCGGTCGGCCGTGGTCTACCGGAGCGGCGACACGCCGTGAGACGGTATGCCCACGCGCACCGCGGCCGCGGTTCCGGCCGCGGTCGCGGCTGACGGCTGGCTTGCACGGGAAGGGCCGCACGACGGTGGTGGAGCTCGACAAGGACACGCTGCACCGGTCGGTGTCCGATCCGGTGTCGGCGTCGATGAACTTCCTCAACGAGGTCGCGGGGCGCTTCCCGGACGCGATCTCGCTGGCCGCCGGCCGGCCGTACGAGGGGTTCTTCCGTACCGGTGACATCGGCCGGTACCTGGACCTGTACGTCGGGTACCTGCGCGAACACGGCCACTCCGAGGAGCAGGTACGCCGGCTGTTGATGCAGTACGGCCGTACCAACGGGATCATCCACGACCTGATCGCGCGGCTGCTCGCGACCGACGAGGACATCCACGTGAGTCCGGAGGCGATCGGCGTGACCGCCGGTTGCCAGGAGGCCATGGTCATCGTGCTGCGCGGGCTGTGCGCCGGGCCGGACGACGTACTGCTCGCCGCCTCGCCGTGCTACGTGGGCATCACCGGAGCCGCCCGGCTGGTCGACGTCGAGGTGGTACCGGTGCCGGAGACCGGTACCGGACTGGATCCGGCCACGGTCGCCGAAGTGGCCCGGTCGGTACGCGCGACCGGCCGCAACCCGCGGGCGTTGTACCTGGTACCGGACTTCTCCAACCCGTCCGGCATCTCGCTGGACGTGGACACCCGGCAGCGGCTGCTCGACGTGGCCGCGGCCGAGGACCTGCTGCTGCTCGAGGACAACCCGTACGGCCTGTTCGGCGTGGACGACCGGCCCCGGCCGACGCTCAAGTCGCTGGACTCCGGCGGTCGGGTGATCTACCTCGGCTCGTTCGCCAAGTCCGGCTTTCCCGGTGCCCGGATCGGCTACTTCGTCGCCGAGCAGACCGTGATCGACGCGGCCGGCAGGCGCACCCTGCTCGCCGAGGAGCTGTCCACCGTCAAGAGCATGCTCACGGTCAACACGTCACCGATCGCGCAGGCGGTCATCGGCGGGTTGCTGGTCGACTGCGACTGCAGCCTGCGTACCGCCAACCGGGAGAAGATCGCGTTCTACCGGCAGAACCTCAAGACGCTGCTGGCCGCGCTCGACCGGTACTTCCCGTCGCCGGCGCGGGACGAGCGCGGCATCCGATGGAACGTGCCGTCCGGCGGCTTCTTCGCGGTGGTCGACGCGCCGGTACAGGCGGACGAGAAGCTGCTGGAAACCTCGGCCCGGGAGTACGGCGTGCTGTGGACGCCGATGAGCTTCTTCTACCCCGACGGGGCCGGTGCCAACTCGTTGCGGCTGGCCAGCAGCTACCTTGAGCCGGCGCAGATCGACGAAGGTGTACGCCGGCTGGCCCGGTTGATCGCCGACCACACCAGCTCACCGAGCTCATCCATCCCCCGCTGATCGGTCCCGAGCTGATCCCGTCCCGAGCTGATCCCGTCCCGAGCTGATCCGTCCCCGCTGAGAGGTCACCCCGTGCCCCTTGATCCACAGGTCGCGGCGATGCGCGACGAGCGCGCCCGGCACGACGTACCGCCGTTGTACACGATGACGCTGGCCGAGGCGCGGGCCGCGGACCTGGCCAGCATCCAGGAGGCCGGCGGCGATCCCGAGCCGGTGGACCGGGTGTACGACCTCACGATTCCCGGACCGGCCGGTGAGCTGCCGATGCGGATCTACCGGCCGGCGGCCGACGGTCCGCTGCCGGTGCTGGCGTACTTCTTCGGGGGCGGCTGGACGCTCGGCAGCATCGAGACGTCGGACGCGATCTGCCGCAGCCTCGCCAACGCGGTGCCGTGCGTGGTCGCCACGGTCGGCTACCGGCTGGCACCGGAGGCGAGGTTCCCGGCCGCGGTGGAGGACTGCACCGCGGCGGTGCGCTGGCTGGCCGATCACGTCGGGGAGTACGGCGGGGACCCGGCCCGGCTCGCGGTCGGCGGGGACAGCGCCGGCGGCAACCTGTCCGCGGTGGTGTCGCTGGTCTGCCGCGACGCGGGCGGCCCTGCGCTGGTGGGACAGCTACTGGTGTACCCGAACACCGACTATCGCGCGGACACCCGGTCGCTGCGCGAGAGCACCGACCCGTACCTGTTCAACCAGCACTCGGTGGAGTGGTACTGGGGGCACTACCTGACCGGTCCGGAGGACGGGAACAACCCGCTGGTGGCGCCGTTGCGCGCGCCGGACCTGTCCGGGCTGCCGCCGGCACTGGTGATCACGGCGGAGTACGACCCGCTCCGGGACGAGGGCGAGCGGTACGCCGAGCGGTTGCGCGAGGCCGGCGTACCGGTCGAGCTGAGCCGGTACGACGGCATGATCCACGGCTTCTTCGCGATGGCCGGGGAGCTGGATGGGGGCAGGCGCGCGCAGGCACAGGCCGCCGACCAGCTCCGCGACTGGTTCAAGCGGTAGCGGCGGCCTCAGGCGATAGTGAGGGGCCAGTCGTCCGACCGCGGCGGTACGTACCGCCGCGGTCGGAACGGTCAGACCGGGAGCGGCTCGCCGCCCACCGCGGCCTGTGGTGCGACGGCCTGCGGTACGACGGCCTGTGGTGCGACGGCCTGCGGTACGACAGCCGGCTCGTTCACCCGCAGCCCCGCCTCGGCCACGTCGAGCGCGCCCAGGCACTCCACCGCGGTGTCCGCCACCGCGGTCGCCAGCGCGATCCGGCCCAGTCGGGTGCCCTCCGGTGGCGGAGAGGTGGTGACCCCGGGCGGTACCAGGATCGACAGCTGATCGGTGGCCGCGACCCGGGCGGTCTCGTCGTACCGCAGCGAAGTGATGTGGGTGTCCTTCTCCTTGACGTAGAAGAACCGGACCCCGGCGACCAGCCGGCGGTCGGCGATCACCTCGGGTCGCTGGCCGCAGGCGACCGCGGCCGCGGCGAGTCCGGTGTCGATGCCGGTCGCGCGCAGCCCCAGGTACGGGATCAGGTCGCCGCCGAGCCGGCCGTTCACCTCGATGATCTTCGGGCCGGTGGCGGTCAGCTTGAGCTCGGTGTGCGTCACCCCGTCGCGGAACCCGAGCGCGTCGTGGGTGTCCTGCACGATCCGCGTCAGCTCCGCATCGTTCAGCAGCGGGTCGGCGGCGTCCACCACATGCCCGACCTCGATGCAGTACGGCGCGAACCCGAGCGTCTTACGGGCCAGTACCAGCGGGATCACCTCGCCCCGGTGTACCGCCGCGTCGATGCTGATCTCGAGCCCGTCGGCGAACTCCTCGACCAGTACCCGGGCCCGGTAGTCGGGTACCTCCGGGACGGTCATGCCGCTGGTGAACTCGAAGTACGCGGACAGCTCCGCGGGGGTGTCCGCGCGTACCACCCCGAGGCTCAGCGCCAGGTCGGCCGGCTTGAGGATGACCGGATACCCGAAGTCCTCGGCGGTCGCGAGCGCCTCGGCGACGGTGTCGACCTGCGCCGACCGGGGCTGCGGTACACCGCCGGCGGCGAGCGCCTGGCGGGTCAGGTGCTTGTCCCGGCACCGCATCACCGCGCCGGTGTCGCTGCCGGGCAGGCCGAGCGCCGCGGCGATCCGGGTGGCGTTCGGGATCCGCGACTCGTCCCAGCAGAGCACGCCGTGGATCCGGTCGCGGGAGTTGAGCTCCAGCGCGGCGGCCACCACCTCGTCCGCGTCGAGGGTGTCCCGCACCAGGGTCCAGCCGGTCGTGTACGCCGGCTCCCAGGTGGGTTCCTTCGAGGACATGATGTGTACGCGGTATCGCGGCGCGATCGAGGCGAGCAGATATTCGCGGAATTCCTGCGCACCGGTGCGGAACAGCAGTAGTAATGGCCGTTCGGCGTCGTTAGGGTGCATCTGCGACGACCTTTCAGTATGATCCCTGTTGCCCGAATCGTTGATCCCTGGGTTGTTGTGGGATCGTTGGGCGCTCAGCCGTGCATAGGCACGCGGAATAGCGGCGACAACGATCCGCCTTGTTCGACCTGCGATGAGCTGGGTCTATGACTCGACGTGCCGGCCCAGCCGGGTAGCAGTCGAAGCCGCCCATTGAGCTGCGGTGATCAATTGATGACCCGCCGCAATCACTTCACCACTGAGGCGATCAGGCATGCGCATTGTTGTCGTCGCATGGGAATGGACCCCGCGCGGTACGTGACCGTCGCGGGGTCCATCGATGCTCGTTCGACCTGACTTAACAGGTCAGAGGCTCTCGGCTACCTCGCGCTTGCCAACCTCGCGCTTGCCAACCTCGCGCTGAGCTACCTCACGCTTGGCCGTCGAGCGAACCGCGGTCGAGCGCTTGCCAACCTCTGCCATTGGATCTCCTTTCCGGGGCCAACAGATTGCCGGATAAGCGTCCAGCCACGGCGGATACGTGTCAAGGGTGTCTGGGTCGGATCGTGGACATAGCTCTGCCCGCAATTCCGGGGTAAATTCAAAACGGTGACCAAACGAATGCACCGGGTAGTCGGAAACGGATTTTTGCCCCTAACCGGTAACCGAGCTTGAACCGGTCTAATCCGAACTATCGCTTGATTCGGTTGTACCGTCCGAAAACACTGGGGTACTTGCGGGCGCGTGTCGTGGCCTAACCGAAATGCCGAAGGCGCACCCTGCAGCGCCCTGCCGTCGAGCCGATCACGTTTGGTCACTAGACCGCCCTAAAGTCCAGATCGCCGGGCTCGCCCCGTCCAACCGAAACAGCAAAGCGAGGCATCGACCATTGGAGATGCATCACTGGATTGGTAAGCTGCGGGCTCGTCAGGCAGCGACGGAGCACCGTCGAAGCGGCCCAGGTCGGCCTGCCTTGACTGGTCACTGAGAGTCAATAGCCGGTCTTTCCTGATCGGCCGATGAAATGTGGGCGGAGTAGTCGCGATGAGTGACGAGGTTTCGACGACTGACGTCGAGGCCGGGATCGGCCCTGGCTGGGTCGACGAGGTTCTGTTGGCGGGCCCGGATAGCGATATCTGCCTCTGGTTGGACGACCCCATCGACCGGGCAACGCTTCGCCGGCTGGTAGCCGAAAGGCAGGCACAACTCGCCGCGGTCGGCATTGGCGCTGGTGGATGTGTCGCACTCCGACTTCCACCGTCGGTCGCCTACGTGGCGAATCTGCTGGCCACCTGGCGCCTCGGGGCCCAGGCCGCGTTGCTCGACCACCGGCTCACTCCGTACGAGATCGACCAGGCGATGGAGCGGCTCGCACCGCAGGCCGTGGTCGCGCCGAAGAGCTTCGCTAGCGGCGCACTGCGGGCGTTCTACGACGTCGAGGACGCGGTCACCGCGTATCCCGGCCGCCCGGCCGCCACCCCGCACGCGGTGGTACAGCTGAGCTCCGGCTCGACCGGCCCGTCGAAGGTCATCGCGCGGACCGCGGCCAACCTGGTCGAGGAGGTCCACCGGTACACCAAGATCGATGGTGTACCGCAGCCCGGTGAGCGGATCGTCTGCCTCGCCTCGATGGTGCACGTGTTGGGCCTGGTCGGCGGCCTGCTGTACGGGCTGCACGCGGGCGTACAGCTGGTCGTGCCGCAGCGGCTGACCGTGGACAGCATCCTCGCCGCGGTCGCCTCCGACCCGCGGCCGGCGACCCTGCTCGGCGTCCCGTTCCACATCGAGCTGCTCGCTTCGGTGGTGGCGCCACCCCGACTGGCCATGCTCAAGCGGATGACCACCGGCGGTGAGCTGGTCCGCGCCGAGGTGCACGAGCGCTTCGCCGACCGGTACGGCGTGCCGCTGGGCAACATGTACGGGATGACCGAGGTCGGGGTCATCGCCACCGACCTGTTCGGCGAGAACCGACCGTCGCTCATGCCCGCGCCCGGCATCACGGTCCGGGAGGACGGCGGCGAGCTGCTGATCAAGATGCCCGCCTCGCCGTACATCGGGCTCACCGACCCGACCCGCTGGGTGGACGGCTGGCTGCGCACCAAGGACGCCGGCGTGGTCGACCCGGACACCGGGCTGATCACCATCCAGGGACGGCTCGACTCGCAGATCTCGGTCGGCGGGCTGAAGGTCGACCTGACCGAGGTCGAGCACACCCTGGCCGGACTGCCCGGCGTGACCAGCGCGGTCGTGGTCTACGAGAACAACGCGATCGAGGCGTACGTGATGGTGGCCGACCCCGCTGTCGCGGACACCCTGGAACCGGCGCTGGCCAGCCGGCTGGCCGGATTCAAGCGCCCCCGCGAACTGCACGTCGTCGATCAGTTGCCGCGGACCGCCACCGGAAAGCTCGTGCGCGACCGGTCCGTACTGCGCAGCAGCAAGGCCGGGTCGGCACCGTGATCCTGGTTCCGGTCCGGCGCGTGTCCGGGCCGTCGGTGGCGTGGCCGCCCCTAACCGGGGCCGGTCGCCTCACCGTCGATCCGGCGCGACCGGACCGGCGCCTCGACCCGCACCAGAACCGGCGCGCCGAGCGCGGTACCGCGGTGACAGGCCACGGCCAGCAGGATTTCCCCGGGTACCGCCGGAGCCGCCGCGACCAGGTCGGCGACGTCGGGCAGCGGGTGCAGCCGCGGGGCCGGATCGACCGGCGGCCACGGGACGGGCAGCGTTACCGCCCGGCGCAGGCCACCGCCGCGCAGACCGACACCCGCGGCCTTGCCGATTGCTTCCTTGTACGTCCAGAGCTGCAGGAACGCCCGGGTCTGCTGGTCGGCCGGCCGGTCGGACACCCAGCTCGCCTCCTCCGGCCGCAGCCAGCGGCGGGCCAGCGCGACGGTGGGCAGCGGGCGTACCACCTCGATATCGACGCCGACCGGGCCGAGCCCGGTGGCGGCCAGCGCCACCCAGCCCCGGGTGTGGCTGAGCCCGACATGCAGTCCGCTCGCCGCACCGGTCAGGTACGGCCGGCCAGCCGGCTCGTACGCCAGCTCGATCGCCGAGCTGGGCAGCTCGAGCAGACCCGCCACCGCGTCGACCAGCAGCGCGCGTGCCTGCTGGCGCGGATCACCGGCGATCCGACGCAGCCACACCCTCACCGCCTCGTCACCCGGGTGTCCGCCCGGGTTCCGCTCACCCGAGTCGGGGCGCCGTCCCATGAAGGGAAGTTCACCAATGAACGATGAGATCCGCCAGTTCGTCATCAGCGCGCTCGAAGAGATGAACTACGACGTGACCGACGTGGATGACGACACGCCGCTCGGCCCGGCCGGGGTGGACCTGGAGTCGCTGGCGGTCGCCGAGCTCGCGGTCCGGATCGAGGACCAGTACGGCGTGAAGTTCTCCGAGGACGAGGCGGAGTCGATGGCCGCCATGTCAGTCGGCGAGTTCACCGCCGCGGTCGCCGCTCGCCGCGAGCCGGCGACGACCGGGGGCCAGGCTGAGTGAACGCCCAGCCGACACCCGAACGCCAGGACGTCGTCGAGATGCTGGCCAGCTACGGCAACCGGGCCCCGGAGGCGGTGCGGGAACGCATCGACTCCCTCGAGCTCGCCTGGCTGGTACATCAGGTCGAGCAGCGGTACGAGATCGCGCTCGACCTCGACGACGACACGCTGGCGCGGATGACCACGGTGTCCGGCGCGGTGGACGTACTGCGTGACGTCATGGCCGAGGCGGCACATGGGTGAACCACGGCCGGAGCTGACCCTGCCAGCCACGACGGGCGACCGTGAGTCGGTCGACGTCACCGGTCTGGCGGTGGTCAGCGCGTTCGGTCGCGGCACCCAGCCGCTGCTCGACGGGCTGCACGCCGGTACGCCGGCGTTCGGCCCGGTACGTCGTTTCGACGTGTCCCGTCGTCGGGTCACGGTGGCGGCGACCTTCGATGACCGCGCCGATGCCGGTACCGGCACTGGTACCGGCGGCCCGGCCGAGCCGAGCCTGCTCGACGAGCTGGTCGGCGTGGTGGACGGCGCGTGCCTACAGGCCGGCCTGGCCGATCCGGAGCGCCGCGACTGCGGGCTGCTGCTCGCGGTACACGGCGATCCGGCGATGCCACGGGCGGCCGCGGCGGACCGGCCGGGACTGACCGCGGCCGCGCTGGCCGACGTGGTGGCCGGCAAGTGCGGGCTGGCCGGGGCGGTACGCACGTACACCAGTGCCTGTGTGGCGGCCAGTACCGCGGTCGCCGACGCGGCGTACCTGATCTCCACCGGCCGGCTGAGCCGAGTGGTCGTGGCCGCCGGCTACCTGGTCGAGTCCGACCAGTTCGCGCTGTTCGACGCGGGTCGGGCGCTCGCCACCGACGGGCAGGTCCGGCCGTTCAGCTCGGGTCGTACCGGCCTGTTGCTGGGTGACGGCGTCGCGGCGGTGGTACTCGAGTCGGGCACCACGGCGCGGCGGCGCGGGGCGAACCGACAGGCCCGGATCGCCGGCTGGGGACGGTCCGGGGACGGGTACCACCCGTGCCAGCCACGGCCGGACGGCGCCGGGCTGGCCCGGGCGATCACCGCCGCGCTGGGTCGGGCCGGGGTCACGCCGGAGCAGGTCGGGTACATCAACGCCCACGGCTCCGGTACCGCGCAGAGCGACGTGGCCGAGACCGCGGCCCTGTACCGCGCGTTCGGCCCGCTCGCCGACCGGATTCCGATCAGCTCCACGAAGGCGCTGCACGGGCAGGTACTGGAGGCGTCCGGACTGCTCGAACTGGCGGTCACCGTGCTCGCCGTACAGGCCGGTCAGCTACCGGTGAACGCGGGATTCCTCGACGTCGATCCGGACTGCCGGCTCGACCTGGTGCTGGACGGCCCACGGCCGGCCGCGCCGGCGTACGCGCTGACCCTCAACGCCGCGTTCGGCGGCGCCAACACCGCGCTGCTGGTCGGTGCGGCATGACCGGCAGCGTGGCCCGGAGCACGGCCACCCCCACCGCGTCGGCGCTGGCCGCGGCGGAGGGACTGACCGTACTGGCCGAGGCGACCTGGCCGGAGTCGCCGGACGACACCGCGCCGACCCCGGTGGCCGGTTTCATCGTGTCGTCGTTCAGCCCGCTGGTCGCCGAGTTGGCCGAGCGGTGCCTGCGCCGGCGGTACGACGAGCCACCGGCTCCTCCCGAGGCTGCCGCCGGTACCGCGATCGTGCTGGTCAGCGCGGGTGGTGACGTCGCCTCCGCGGTACACGTCGCGGAGGTCGTCGACGCCGACCGGCGGGTCGGCCCGCTCCTGTTCTTCCAGTCGGTACCGAACGCCGTAGCGGGTCACGTCTCGTCCCGGTGGGGCCTCGGCGGGCCGGTGGTGTGCGTCAGCCCGGCCGGTGAGCCGCTGGCCGAAGGGCTCGCGGTCGCGGCCCTCCTGATCGGCGACGGCGACGCCGCCGAGGCACTGATCGTTCACGCCGAGCAGGCATACGTCGACGGTGAACCGGACCGCGGCAGCGCGGTGCTGGTCGCCCGGCCGGTGGCCACCGGTGCGGCGCACGGCAACGAAGGAAGGTAACCGTGACCGTCAAGAACTTCCGTGCGGGACTCGCCGCCGATCCGCAGCTCGGCGCCGGCAACGTCGTTGCCACCGTCCTCGCGCACGGCGCGTCGCCGGACGGTCCGGGGCTGACGTTCGACACCGAGGTGGACGGCCGGCCGGCCTGGCAGCCGCTGACGCTCGGCGAGTTGGACGAGCGGATCGACGCCCGGGCGGCCTGGCTGCACCAGCGCGGGATCAAGCCGCGGGACCCGGTCGCGGTGTACGTGACCAACGCGGCCGACCAGATCCTGCAGTTCTTCGCGCTGACCCGGCTGGGTGCGATCCCCGCGCTGATCAACGGCAACCTGCCCGGTGAGATCGCGGCGGAGTACATCGGCCTGCTCCGCGCTGTCGGGGTACTGACCGACGCCGACCACCGGCAGCGGCTGGCCGGCCACGAGGTGGCCGCACCGCACCTCGGGGACGTGGCGGAACTCGGTACCGGCGACCCGGCCGCGGCTCCGCCGCCGTACCGGCACCACGCCGACGACCCGATCTCGATCACGCACTCGTCCGGTACCACCGGGCTGCCCAAGCCGGTGGTACACACGCACGGCACGCTGTTCGAGGCGACCCGCCGAATCCGGCTGTCGTCGCCGAAGGCGCAGGGTACCGAGCGCGTCCTGTGCGCCCTGCCGGCCGCGCACACCGCCGGCATCCTGGCCGTGAACCAGGCCCTGTGCAACCAGGCCGAGCTGGTCTTCCTGTCCTCGCAGCGGGGCGAGTACGTACTCGACTCGATCGAGACGTGGCGGCCCACCGGGGTGTACGGCTTCTCGGTCACCTGGGTCGAGCTGGCCCGCCTCGACCTCGACAAGCGGGACCTGTCGTCGGTGGCGATCTGGTTCAACACCGGGGACGCGGCGCACGAGGCGCACATCCGGCGGCTGGTCGCGCAGGGCAGCCACAAGGCGGTGACCAGGGAAGGCGTTGCCACGGTGCCCGGATCCAGCTTCATCGACGGGCTGGGTTCGAGCGAGATGGGGCACGCGATGTTCCACATCACCCATCGCACCGACACCAACCGGTACGACCGCTGCGTCGGCAAGGTGCATGTGTTCGCCGAGGTCCGGGTACTCAACCTGGACGGCGAGGAATTGCCGGTCGGCGAGGTCGGGCACATGGCGATCCGTACCCCGACGCTGTTCCCCGGGTACTGGAACGACTCGGTCACCACGTACCGGTCGCGGCTGCGCGGCTACTACCTCACCGGCGACCTGATCTACCGGGACGCGGACGACTACTTCTACCACGTCGACCGCGCGGCGGACTCGATCGAGCTGGGCAACGGCGTGCTGTTGCACACGGCGTTGTCCGAGGAGCGGATCATGGCCCGTTGCCCGGATGTCGTGGACTGCACGGTGGTCGCGGTGTCCGTGGACGGCGGGGCGGTGACCGACGTGTTCCTGCTGCTGGAGGAGTCGGCCGAACGCGACGTCGACCGGACCGCGGCGGTACGCGAGGCACTGGGCGAGGCCGCGGCGGCGACGCTGCGCCAGGTGACGGTGGTCGAGGGCAACGAGTTGCCGACCGGCGCCACCGGCAAGGTGCGCAAGCTCATCCTCCGGCAGCGGCACGCAACCGCCGTACCGGCTCCATCCGCCGCACCGGCGGGTGCCGCACCGGCAACCACCTCGGGGGCGTCATGACCACCCGCACCGCGACCGTGACCGGAATCGGCCTGGTCACCTCTGTCGGCCAGCAGTTGGCCGAGGTGTTCGACGCACTGTGCACCGGCCGGTCCGGTCTGGTGCGTCCGGCCGAGGACCACCCGGCGGCCGGCTCGCTGGAGGTGGCCGGGGTCGCACCGCCGATCGACCCGCGGTCGGTGGTGTCCGGACCGGACAGTCGCACCCTGGACCGGTACGTGGTGATGGCGATGGTCGCCGCCGCGGACGCGATGGCGGACGCGAACCTCGAGGTCGGCCGGGATGTCGACCCGTACCGGATCGGCACGATCGTGTCCGGTACCGGCGGGCTCGCCACGCTGGAGTCGCAGGTGGTGGCCCGCACCGTCAAGGGTCGGCTCGGGGTCAGCCCGTACCTGCTGCCCGGGATGCTGCCGAACATGGGCACCGCGCGGATCGCCATCAAGTACGGCATCCGCGGGTACAGCTCGTCCATCGGTACCGCCTGCGCGGCCGGTGCGCAGTCGATCGGCGAGGGGCTGCGGCTGCTGCGCTCCGGCGAGGCGGACGTGGTGCTCTGCGGTTGCGGCGAGGCGCCGCTGTTCCCGACCCTCGCGGACACCTTCGGCAATGCCCGGGCGCTGGCGAAGGGCTGGGACGACCCCACCGCGGCCAGCCGGCCGTTCGACCGGCGCCGCAACGGGTTGGCGCTGGCCGAGGGCGCCGGGGTGCTGGTGCTGGAGACCCCGGAGCACGCGGACGCGCGCGGCGCCACCGGGTACGCCGACATCATCGGCTGGGGCATGACCACCGACGCGCACCACCCGACCACCCCGCGACCGGACGGGGAGGGCGCGGCCGAGTGCATGCGCCGGGCGCTGTCCGACGCCGGGGTCGACGGCCGGGACGTCGGCTACCTGAACGCGCACGGGACCAGCACGAAGCTGGGTGACGCGGCCGAAGCGCTGGCGATCCGCACCGTGTTCGCCGACGCGGCGCCCGCGGTGAGCTCGTTCAAGGCGGTCACCGGTCACATGCTCGGTGCCTCCGGGGTGGTGGAGGCGGCGGCGACGATCATGGCGCTGCGTACCGGCCTGCTGCCGCCGACCCACAATCTCGACGATCCCGATCCGGATTGCGAACTCGACCACATCCGCAAGGAGTCCCGCGCGACGAATACCGCGCTCGCCTTGTCGAACTCGTTCGGTTTCGGCGGTCACAACGTCAGCTTGGTAATCGGCCCGTCGAGTACCCGGAGTAGTCGTCCGGTACCTGAAAAGAGTAACGGGCAATGAAAAGAAAAAGGGGCAAATCAGGCGTACCGCGGAGGTGGGTCACATTGGCGACCGTTAGCCAACTGATCCAGCGGTATCTGCCTACTGGAAGTTTGTTGTACCTTGGTGGCCGCGATGCGCGTAATTCCCTTGCAGTCACGATGCGGACCACCTGATGCAAACGTGCAGGCGGCAATCGCCACCTTTCCCGGAGATCACGGATTTCCGGGAAAAGTACGGGCGATCGGTCCGGGACCAGGCGACGCTCGGCCCAGTGTCGCACGGGGGATCAAT
Source organism: uncultured Actinomycetota bacterium (assembly GCA_963742715.1). Taxonomy (GTDB): domain Bacteria; phylum Actinomycetota; class Actinomycetes; order Mycobacteriales; family Micromonosporaceae; genus CAVUMR01. The sequence goes on from CAVUMR010000002.1 coordinate 844,978, forward strand.
GGACATTGTTCGGACACGTACCAATGACGCCGACCGTGGCGTGGTGGCCGGTATCCGAATGATGTTCGCAGATCGAGCTTTCCGGCGTACGACACCGGTGCGCCTTTCCCGCCCATGGCAAAAGGGGACGTCAGTATGAGAATCCTCGGAATCGATCACGTCGAGTTCTATGTCCATGACATAGAGCAAGAAGTGGATCGCCTGTGCTCCGCCTTCGGTTTCCATGTCGTCGGCACCGGTGGTCCGGAAACGGGGCTGACGGGCCAGCGATCGGTACTCGTCGGCAACCGGGGCATTCGGGTCCTGCTGACCACCGGCCTGGACCCGGAGCACCCGGCGTCGCGGTACGTGGAGAGCCACGGCGACGGCGTCGCGGTGATCGCCTTCGGCACCGATGACGCGGCCGCTACGTACACCGAGGTGGTGCGGCGGGGGGCCACCGCGCTGGCGGAGCCGGTCAGCTACGAGCGGGGTGACGCGCGCGTCGTACAGGCGACGGTTTCCGGGTTCGGCGACGTCGTCCACCGGCTGATCGAGCGGCACGGACCGGCCGAGGAGTTCCTCCCCGGTGCCATCGCGCTGCAGCCGGTCGTCGGGGACGAGGACGAGCCGCTGCTGCACAAGATCGACCACGCGGCGATCTGCGTACCGGCCGGGGAACTCGAGCCGACCGTCACGTACTACCACGACGTCTTCGGCTTCACCGAGATCTTCGAGGAGTACATCCAGGTCGGTGGCCAGGCGATGGAGTCGAAGGTGGTGCAGAGCCCGTCCGGTGAGGTGACCTTCACGCTTATCGAGCCGGACACCACCCGCCGCCCCGGCCAGATCGACGACTTCCTGCGCTGGCACAACGGCGCCGGGGTACAACACCTCGCGCTGCTGACCAGCGACATCGCCCACGCGGTCAGCACCGCGTCCAGCCACGGCATGAGCTTCATGAGTACGCCGGGCAGCTACTACGACGAGCTGGAGTCGCGGCTCGGGCCGATCGACGTACCGGTCGGCACGCTGCGCGAGCTGAACGTGCTGGTGGACCGGGACCGGTGGGGCCAGATGTACCAGATCTTCGCCCAGTCGGTACACCCGCGGCGCACGTACTTCTGGGAGCTGATCGAGCGACACGGTGCCCTGACCTTCGGCAGCGGCAACATCAAGGCGCTGTACGAGGCGAAGGAGCGCGAACTGGCAGCGGTGAGCGAGGTTACCGGCGCCCCCGGCGAACTGACCGGAGCGGGCAGCTAACCACCGACGCCCCAACCGGCTGGTGCGGCGGCACGCACCAGCCGGTTACCACCCCTGATCGACATCCACGGCACGTATCGAGCGCGGCCATCCCCGCCGGAGGACCCCTGTGACCACCATCGCCACCCCGCAGTTCACGTTGACGGACGAGGAACGGGAGTTACTCCCCTCCGACGCCGACGTGCAGTACTACGCCGAGCACGGCCACTTCCTGACCAAGAAGCTATTCACCGACGCCGAGATCGACGAGGTCGTGGCGGCGAGCGAGGAGTTCTACGCCGGCCATCGCGACCGGGTGCTGCCGTCCCGGCCGTCCCGGCTGGCGTACTGGGAGCCGTCGCAGGGGCCGGTGCAGCGGCACAACGACTACATCCACTACGAGAGCGACGCGATCGCCCGGATCCTGCGCAAGCCGCTGCTCGGCGCGGTGGCCGCCCGGCTGGCCCAGGCCGCCGAGATCCGGGTGTTCCAGTCGACGCTGATCTACAAGCCGCCGCGCCCGGACGAGCCGTCGAACATCGTGCCGTGGCACTTCGACAAGCACTACTGGCAGTCGTCCACCTCGGAGCGGATGCTGACCGCGTTCATCCCGTTGCACCACTGCGACGAGGAGCTGGGCACGATCACCATGATCGACGGGTCGCACCGGTGGAAGGAGATCGGCGCCGACGACACCACCACCCGGCACTTCGCCGAGCGGGACAACAGCGACCTGGAGCGGATGCTCTCGGACAACGCGGCGTACAACAACGCCGAGGTCCGCAAGGTGCCGATGATCATCCCCAAGGGGCACGTGAGCTTCCACCACTGCAAGACGTACCACGGCAGCGGCCCGAACCGGAGCGACCGGCCGCGCCGCGCGATCTCGTTCCACCTGCAGGACGGGGAGAACGAGTACCGCTCGTTCCCGCTCAGTGACGGCACCGTCGTGCAGTACAACCACGACACGCTGGTCCGCCGTACGCCGGACGGACGGCCGGACTACGCCGACCCCGAGTTCTGTCCGACGCTGTGGCGGACGGGTGGCTGACGCCGGTAGGCCGGCAGGACGGCGGTACGGGTCGTGACCACCGGTACGGACGGGTTCGCGCGGCGCAAGTTGCTGGCGACCCTGTCCGCCGGCTGGCTCGCCCAGGGGCTGTCCGTGCTGGTCCGGCTCGGGGTGCCCGACCTGCTCGCGGACGGTCCGCGGACGGTCGACGAGCTCGCCGCGGCCACCGGTGCCGATCCGGCCGCGCTGCACCGGCTGCTGCGGGCACTGTCGTCGGCCCGGCTGTTCCGGCAGACCGCACCCGGTACGTTCGCGCTCGACCCGGTCACCGAACTGCTGCGGTCGGACGCGCCGGGCTCGGCCGACCTGACCGCGCTGATGTACGGCAACGAGGTGTACCGCTCGTTCGCCGAGCTCGAGTACACGCTGCGTACCGGCCGTCCCGCCTTCGAGAAGGTGTACGGCCGGCCGTTCTATCCGTACCTGGAGGACAACCCGGACGCGGCCCACGCCTTCAACGAGGCGATGGGCGGGCAGCCGGTGCCGGCGGTACTGGCCAGCTGCGACCTCACCGGGGTCGGCACGCTGGTGGACGTCGGCGGTGGCAACGGCAGCCTGCTGGCATCGCTGCTCACCGAGCACGCGGACCTGCGCGGGGTGCTGGTCGAGCTGCCGGACGCGGTGCGCCGGGCCCGGTCCCGACTGGACGCGGCCGGCCTGACCGACCGGGTGGAGTTCGTCGAAGCCAGTTTCTTCGATGGCGTACCGACCGGCGGCGACGTGTACGTGCTCGGCCGGGTGCTGCACAACTGGACCGACGAGCACGCGCTGAAACTGCTGCACGTCGTACACGAGGCGATGGCCCCCGGGGCGCGCCTGCTCGTCCTCGAGCAGCTGCTGCCGGACGGCGACGCCACCGGTGCCGGCGCGGCATCGGCCGCGATGGTGGACCTGCTGATGCTGGTCACACTCGAGGGCCGGGACCGCACGGAGGCGGAGTACCGCGAGCTGCTGGCCACGGGCGGCTTCACGGTCACGGCGGTCCGCGAGGGCGCCGGTACACCCGCGGAAAGCGTGATCGAGGCGGTGCGCACGTGAGTGACGGCAGGGGAGAAGCGATGACGGAGATGGCCGAGCGGTTGTACCGGACGGTGCGGCTGATCCGCCGGTTCGAGGAACGGGCGATCGAGCTGGTCCGCTCCGGCGAGATCGTCGGCGGCATCCACCCGTACATCGGGCAGGAGGCCATCGCGGCCGGTGCCTGCGCCGCGCTGCGGCCGGACGACGTCATCACCAGCACCCACCGCGGCCACGGGCATGTGCTGGCCAAGGGGGCGGACCCGGTGCGGATGATGGCCGAGCTTGCCGGCCGGGTCACCGGGCTGAACAAGGGCCGGGGCGGCTCCATGCACGCGGCCGACTTCAGCCTCGGCATCCTGGGCGCCAACGCGATCGTCGGCGCGGCCGGCGCGATCACGGTCGGCGCCATGTGGGCGATGCGACAGTCCGGCACCGACCGGGTCGGGGTGAACTTCTTCGGCGACGGTGCGGTCAGCCAGGGAGTGCTGCTGGAGGCGCTGAACCTGGCCGCGCTGTGGAAGGTGCCGGTCATCTTCGTGTGCGAGAACAACGGGTACGCGACCACGCTCACCGTCGAGGACTCGGTGGCCGGCACGATCCTCGGCCGCGCCGAGGCGTTCGGCATCCCGGGCGAGTCGGTGGACGGGATGGATCCGGAGGCGATGCTCGCCGCGACCCGCCGCGGCGTCGAGCGGGGCCGGGCCGGCGGCGGGCCGACCTTCCTGGAGTGCCACACGTACCGGTTCGACGCGCACCACACCTGGGAGCACAAGGCCCGGGTGCGGTACCGCTCCGAGGACGAGGTAGCGGACGGCAGATCGCGCGACCCGGTGGAGATCCAGGGGGAGCGGATCGACCAGTCGGTACGCGACCGCGTCGACGCGGAGATCGAGGCGCTGCTCGCCGAGGCGGTCGACTTCGCGTGTACCAGCGCGAAGCCCGATCCGGTGGACGCGCTGGACTACCTGTACGCCTCCGGCCTGCGGGCCCGGGCCGGCGTGCGCAACACCTGATGCCGGCGACCACGACAGCCGGAGCCGGCCAGTACGCCGGAGCCGGCGTACCGACCCTAGGAACGGTGGCCTGATGCCGAAGCTCTCCTACCTCAAGGCGCTCAACCGGGCGTTGGGTGACGAGCTGCAGCGCGACCCGACCGTGTTCCTGCTCGGCGAGGACATCCGGGTCGCCGTCTCCAACGTCACCACCGGGCTGTTCGACAAGTTCGGGGCCGACCGGGTGCTGGACACCCCGCTGTCCGAGCAGGCGTTCACCAGCTTCGCCACCGGCGCCGCGCTGGCCGGACACCGGCCGGTGATCGAGTTCCAGATCCCGTCGCTGCTGTTCCTCACGTTCGAGCAGATCACCAACCAGGCGCACAAGTTCTCGCTGATGACCGGGGGTCAGGCGAGGGTGCCGGTCACGTACCTGCTGCCCGGCTCCGGTTCGCGCAGCGGCTGGGCCGGCCAGCACTCCGACCACCCGTACAGCCTGTTCGCCCACATGGGCGTGAAGACCGTCGTACCGGCGATGCCGACCGACGCGTACGGCCTGCTCGTGTCGGCCATCCGGGACGACGACCCGGTCATCGTGTTCGCGCCGTCGGGATCCCTGGGGGTACGCGAGGACGTCGACTTCTCGACTCTCGCCCCGGTACCGCTGGGCTCGGCGCGGATCCATCGCGAAGGTACCGACGTGACCGTGGTCGCGGTCGGTCACCTGGTACAGGCGGCCTTGTCGGTGGCCGAGCAACTGCAGGACGAGGTGTCCGTCGAGGTCTTCGATCCGCGCACGCTGTACCCGTTCGACTGGGCGGGACTGGCCGCGTCGCTGGAGAAGACCGGCCGGCTGGTGGTGATCGACGACTCCAACCGGTCCTGCGGCATCGGCGGCGAGATTCTCGCCACCGCGGCCGAGGAGATGCGGCTGGTGGCACCGCCGAAACGGGTGACCCGGCCGGACGGCGCGGTACTCCCGTTCGCCCAGGAGCTGGACCTGGCCGTACAGCCGAGCCGGGAGCAGCTGCTGGTCGCCGTGCAGGAGGTATACAAGCGCGGCCGCTGATCCGTCGCTCAGGCCGGCGCCGGCATCGTGCTCAGGCCGCTGATCCGTCGCTCAGGCCGGCGCCGGCCGGAACGTGTTCCCCAGGCGCCGGCCCAGGGTCCGGATCGCGATCGCGGCCGAGATCGCCTGGCTGCGGCCGTTGCCGTGCAGCCCGTCGCTGGAGTACAAGCTGACGTCGACCGTGGTCGGGTGTTGGCTCAGGTCCACGTTCACGGTGCCGAGCCGGTCGCTCAACGCGCGGGTGTGATCGGCGAGCGTGCGCATCCGTACGCCCACGCCGGCGCGCGAGCGTGGATCCACCGCCGGGCAGTTGGCCAGGTCCACCAGGCTCACGGTCATCACCTCGGCGCCGGAGTCCTGTAGCGCGCGGATCATCGCGACCAGTTCGGCGTCGACCGCGTCCGGGTCGTACGACGGCAGCAGCGCGTCGTTCGCGCCGGCGCTGACCAGGGCCAGGTCCGGCGCGAAGGCGAGCGCGGCGTCGAGCTGCCCGGCCCGTACCTGCGCCACCCGGAGCTTGCGCCGGCCGAGGTTGAGGTAGGCCAGCTCGGGCCGGTGCCGGCGCAGCTCCACCGCGATCCGCTCGGCCCACGGCAGGTTGACGTACCCGTCGACCGGATCCCCGAGCCCTTCGGCCACGCTGTCGCCCACCACCGCGTACCGCCGCCACGGGTGGCCGGCGAGCAGCGCGGTCGCTTCGCCGACGGCCAGGCAGTACGGATCGGCCGCTTCCCGGGTTCCGGCGTACGGCTCGCTCGCCATCGGCGCTGGTCCCTCCTGCTGCGCTCGGCGGTGTACGTGGCCTTCCGGGGCCCCGCGTCGCTATCGTGCTGAGCGTGGATCGACGTGAGTTGGACCGGCGTGCCGTCGAGGCGACCGGACGGATTGTCGCCCAGGTGAGCGTGCGTGACCTGGACCGGCCGACCCCGTGTGGGGACTGGAGCCTCGGCGAGCTGCTCGGACACATGATCGGCCACCACAACGGTTTCGCGCTGGCCGCCGCGGGACATCCGCCCGGCGCCGAGGTGTGGGACGCCGGCTCACCCGGCGACGACCCGCACCGGGCGTACCAGGATGCCGCGGCCCGGGTGCTCGCCGCGTTCGCGGCCGACGATTTTCTCGACCGGCAGGTCGAGGTGTACGGCTACGGCACCTTCGCCGCGCCGGTCGTACTGGGCATGCACTTCGTGGATTTCCTGGTGCACGGCTGGGACGTGGCGAAGTCGATCGGCGCGCCGGACCAGCTCGATCCCGAGCTCAGCGAGGCAGCGCTGGAGATCGCGTTGCGCTGGCCGTACGACCGGCCGGACAAGGCGTTCGGCGAGCGGGTCGAGCTGCCCGACGACGCCTCGGCGTCCGACCGGCTGGTCGCCTATCTGGGCCGGTCACCGGACTGGCAGCCGCCGTCGGACTGAGCCGAGCGGGCTGACAGCCGGGCCGCCGGCACTGTGCGGCCCGGGCCCGACTGCCGGTTCAGGCGAGCCGGGCGTCAGGCCGGTACCCGGGCGGTCGCGTGGTACCGCGCCCGCAGCGCCTTCTTGTCGATCTTGCCCATCTCGGTCAACGGGAACTCGTCGATGAACTCGATGTGGGCCGGCGCCCAGATCCGGTTGAGGTTCTCCAGCGCGTACAGCCGGAGCTCCTCCTCGGTGACCATCGCGTTCTCGGTGCGCAGCGCGTACGCGTACACCGCCTCGCCCACATCGGAGTCCGGTACCGCGATCACCGCGGCGCCGCGGATCTCCGGGTGCGAGATCAGCACATCCTCGACCGGTCGGCTGTACACGTTGGTGGAGCCCGCACCCGTGATGATCATGTCCTTGGTGCGGTCGACCAGGTACAGGAAGCCGTCGGCGTCGAGCCAGCCGACGTCGCCGGTACGCAGCCAGCCATCCACCAGGGTCTGCCGGGTGAGCTCCGGGTCGCCGTAGTACCCGGCCATCACCAGGCTGCCCTTGACCCACACCTCACCGGTGCTGCCGGTCGGCAGCGGGGTGCGGTCCTCGCCGCGGATCTCGATCTGGATGTCGCCGTACGCCTGGCCGCAGGAGGCCAACCGCTCCGGGTGCTCCGGGTCGTGATCGAGCTCCGGCAGGGCGGTGATGAAGGGCGCCTCGGTCATGCCGTACACCAGCCGGATCACCGGGCCGAACTCGGCGATGGCGTCGGTCAGCCGGGCCGGTGCCGCGGCGGCGCCGCCGACAGACATCATCAGCATCCGGCTCAGGTCGGTCTTGGCCAGCAGCGGCTCGTCGAGCAGGTCGTACAGCCGGGGCGGCGGGATCAGCGTGCTGGTGATCTTCTCCTGCTCGAGCAGGCTGAGCACCTCGGGCAGCTCGAACCACCCGTCGTAGAGCACCAGGGTGCCGCCGGTGAACAGCGTCATGATCGCCGGCGTCTGGCCGCTGATGTGCCAGAACCCGGACAGCGCCAGGTGCCGGAGCTTGTGCCCGCCGTTCGACATCCAGTAGTCGGCCAGCTCGTGTACGGCGTGGAAGAACGAGTGCCGGTGGTGGACGAGTTTCGGTCGACCGGTGGTACCGCCGGTCTGGAACACCGACTCGGGCTCGTGGTCGACCACGCTCGGGTCGAAGGCGGGCGCGCCGTCCGGCCGCGGCACGGTCAGGTCCGGGCCGATTCCGGCGCCGAAGCAGAACGTCGGCGTGGTCGGGATGCTCGCCGCGAGGTCACGGCCGACCTCGGGGAACATGCGCGCGTCGTACACGAAAATGTCCACCCGCGCCTGCTCGAGAAACTCGAACCGCTGGCGCGCCGGCGCGTTGGAGGCGATCCACATCGACCGGCAGCCCAGCAGGTGCAGCGCGAACTGCAGCATGAGCGCTTCCGGCGGGTTGCCGACCAGCGTGCCCACCGACATCCCGGAGCGGACGCCGAGGTCCTGCAGCGTCGCGGCCATGTCGAGGATCCCGGTACGCAGCTCGCGGTAGGAGATCCGGCGGTCGTCGGCGACCAGCGCTTCCTCGTCACCGAACTCGGCGAACAGTTCCAGGCCCCGCGTTATGTAGCTGCGAGCCGCTCCGGTCTGGTTGTCCACCTTGGATACTCCTCGTCACTGCGCAGGTGCGCGAGAGTGATTATTTGCATTCTTGATCGCAGGTCAGAGCCGTGAGGTATGCGGCATCCGCCACCTACGTGGCTTTCTCCGGAAAGCGGAAACAGGGCGCTCGGCCGGGCAGAATATACGCCAAATTTGCTCGGCAAATCAACGCCAGAATTCCGCCAAATCAGACAGAAGTACCAAAGTCGATCCGAGTAATGAATGAATTACCGGGAGTTTCCAATATCCATTCGGGCAGGCGACTGTATGCCTGCGGTCAGGGCCGCCGCGGCGACCGGCACCACCGTTGTCAGGCCGGTGGACGGCGGGTCGCGCTGGTCACGATCGCCCGGCCGTCCTGGTCGGCGAGGTACGCCGCGATGAACACCAGGTTGTCCCACCAGCGGTCCATCGGCTCCGGCGCGAGCAGCTGCTCCCAGGCCGGCAGGAACTCGCCGCGCAACTGCAGGAGGCCGGCCGGCCGGGCCCGGAACTGTACGGCCAGGTGTGCGTCGACCTCACCGGATCGGGTCACGTGCACCCGGGCCACTCCGTCGATCAGCCGGATGGCCCGCTCCAGCCGGACCGTGAGCAGCCCCAACTCGGCGGCGTGCAGGTTGGGCAGGTCGCCGAGGTCGAGGTGCATCCGCGGCTCGAGGGTCAACGTCATGGGCAGCCCGGTGGGGCGGGGCGACGTCCGCACCCGCCACCGGTCGTCCACCCAGACGTACGCGTCGTCGCCGGCCAGGCAGGCCGGGCACTGCACGCCGCCCTCGCCGCGCCGCGGCGGCTCGGGGCTGACCCGGGGCTCCAACGGGCGTACCCGCAGCCCGCCGTCGAACGGAAAGGTCGGTGCGGTGAACAGATCCGGCAGCGCGGCACGATCGGGACGGTGAGCCATGGTCGAAAACCATACCTGTGCGCGGGGTCAGCGCCGCTGGTACCGCGCCCGGGCGAAGCAGTACACCCCGAAGCAGGCGAAGCCGATGGCCACGCCGATCAGAAGCACCGGACCGTACGGCTGTTCGGCGAGGGTGCGCAGTGCCGCGTCCAGGCCGCGACTGCGCTCCGGGTCGTAGTTCACCGCGGCCACGATCAGAAGCACACCGACGATGCCGTACGCGATGCCCTTGGCGAGGTAGCCGACCGCGCCGACCGTGCAGACCGCGGTCCGGGTACGTGGCCGCAGCTCGTGCAGGGACAGGTCGTCGGAGAACTTGCGGAGCAGTCCGAAGATCGCCAGCCCGACGCCGACCCCGATGACGATCACGCCGACGAGCCCGACCAGGAACTGTCCACCCGGGATACCGAGCAGGTGCGAGGTGGCCTTCTGCTGCTGGTTGCTGGCCGACGAGCCGCTGCCCACGGCCACCTTGGCGCAGCTGACCGCGAGCGCGCCGTAGGCGACGGTCTGACAGCCGGACGCCACCCGCCGGGCGGTCTCCATCCGGTCGGACTCCCCGGCCACCCCCCAGATCGCCTGCGACAGCCGCCAGAGTGCGAGCATCGCGAGTCCGATCGTGAGCACGATCAGCAGCGCCTTGCCGAACGGCTTGCTCGCCACCGCTCCCATCGCACCGGTGGCATCCGCCGACTGTCCACCGGAGCCGATCGCGACCTGTACGGCGAGCCCGGCGATCAGCAGGTGGATCAGGCCGTACGCGAGGTAGCCGATCTTGCCGACCCGCCGCAGCAAGGTGCGGTGCCGCTGTACCCCGCCGGCGGCCGACCTGGTCGCGGCGCCGGCGGACCGCGCCGCGCCGCTCGCGCCACTCACCGCCGCCGCCAGGCCAGCACGCCCACCAGCGCGGCCGCACCGGCCGCCGCGGCGCCGAGCAGCCCGTGGTGCTCCGACGCCCACAGTTGCGCCGAACGGTTGGTGGACCGGTCGTCGAACGAACCGTGTGCGCCGTAGTCCTTCCCGCCGATGCCGTCCGCCGGCTCCCACAGGTTGGCCGGCTGGTCCGGCGGTTTGGGCTCGCCGGTCTGCTGGGACTTGACTCCGGTACGGGCCAGGTAGCGGTCGAGCAGTCCGGGCGCGACCGCGTTCGCGACGATCGTGGCCGCGGTGGAGCCGCCCACCCAGTACTCCCGCCGGCGCGGGTGGTCCGCGGCGTACACGATCGCCCGGGCGGCGAGCTCGGGCTGGTAGATCGGCGGTACCGGCTGGGCCTTGCGGGGCAGTCGGGACAGCACCCAGTCGAACTGCGGGGTGTTCACCGCGGGCAGCTGGACCATGGTCACGTGCACGTTGCTCCCGTCATGCAGCAGTTCGGTACGCAGCGACTCGGTGAAGCCCTGTACCGCGTGCTTGGCCGCACAGTACGCCGACTGCAGCGGGATACCGCGGTACGCCAGCGCGGAGCCGACCTGCACGATCGCGCCCCGGTCCCGCGGCAACATCCGGGCCAGTGCCGCTTTCGTGCCGTACACGTAGCCGAGGTACGACACCTCGGTGACCCGCTCGTACTCCTCCGGAGTGATGTCGGAGGTACGGGCGAACACCGAGGTGAACGCCGTGTTCACCCACACGTCGAGTGGACCCAGCTCCGTCTCGATCCGATCCGCGGCGGCTTCGACGGCCCGGTGGTCGGCGACGTCGACCGGGATCGCGAGCGCGGTACCGCCGGCCAGCTCGACATCGCGGACCGCCCCGGCGAGCCCCTGTTCACCCCGGGCGAGCAGAGCCACCTTCGCGCCGCGCTCGGCGAACGCGCGGGCCACGGCCCGCCCCACTCCGCCGCTCGCGCCGGTGACCGCGACTACCTCCGGATGCCCCGTGTCGGCCATGCCTCTCCCTTCCGGCTGCTGCCTCTCGTGATCGCCGGTACCCCGTTCGGATGATCCACTCACCGCCGCGGGGGTGACAAAGCGCGGCGGGGCGGGCTCAGGACCGTCGAGGTGACCGCCGGGTGGGCTCCGTTCGGGCAGGTGTGGGCATGTTGTCGGGCAGGCGGCAGGGCGCAGAACAGCGCCCCGGGCCGCTACTAGCGGCCCGGGGCGCCGGACGTCGTGTTTCGAGGAGGACTCGCGAGAGTCAGCTCCGGTTGTTCAGCTTTCGAAAACGCCCGCGTCGACGAGGCGCTTCGCCGTCACATCCCAGCCGTGGTCGGGGTGCACGGTGTGCAGCGTGTCCAGCTCGCTGCGGATCTTCGGGCCGTGGCCGGCGGCGGTCAGCTGCCGGACCTCCTCGACGAAGCCCTCCGAGTCGGTACGCAGGCGCTGCGTCTTCCCGGTCATCAGGTTTCGTACGTACGCGTGCTTGCCGCTGTTCAGCGGGATGAGGTACTTGAACTCACCCAGCACGCTCAGTGCGGCTCCGCCTGCGCCCTGGCCGGCGCGGACCGATGCGCGCGCGGTCTTCGACTGGTTGCTCGCCACGCGGGTACTCCTCGACATCCAGTGGTGGGTGGGAAAGGGGAGAGCGGCACACGCCGACCGCGGGCACCTTACCCGATGGGCAGGGGGTACGGCCAACGAGGTCCGCGCTGTCTCCGTAGCTGCAACCACGGCAGCTTTGCGACTATTTCCGGTGGGACTGTCTGGTCTGTATTACCTCCAATCCCAGCTTTCACTGGCGAAACTCTGGCCACAACGCCATGATGATGGCGACCACTCGTTGATCGAGCCCGTGGGGGAAGGCGTGGCTCGTCAACCGGGAGGTCGAAGGTGCCGACGCGAGGCGTCGTATACGTCCACTCGAGCCCGCCCGCCGTGTGTCCACACGTCGAGTGGGCACTGGCTCGTGTCCTCAGTACACCCGTCCGTCTGGAATGGACCGCGCAGGCCGCGGACCCCACCACCCTGCGGGCCGAATGTGCCTGGTCCGGTCGGACCGGCACCGGCTCGGAGCTGGCTGCCGCGCTCCGGCAGTGGGCCATGGTGCGGTTCGAGGTGACCGAGGATCCCAGTCCCGGCGTCGACGGTGAGCGCATCATGTACGTCCCCGGCCGCGGGCTGTTCCGCGCGTCGGTCAGCGCGAACGGGGACATCGTCGTACCGGAGGACCGGATCAGGTCGCTGCTGTCCACCGCCCGCGGCCCGGAGGCGCTGGCGCACGGGCTGGAGAAGCTCCTCGGCAGCGCCTGGGATGCCGATCTCGAGCCGTACCGGCTGGCCGGCGACGGTGCGCCGGTAACCTGGCTGACAAGAGTCGGCTAACCACAGATCCCCGCACCCGCACCGCCACTGCGGACGATGTGGACTGCGGGGATCGGGCGCGTCCGGTTGGTGACCGGGTTTCCGCCGCCAGGCGGCAACCCGGTCCCTACAGCGGGATGTTGCCGTGCGCGCCGCGGGCGGCGGGTGCGGCGGCCAGTGCCTCGGCGATCCGGCGCTTGGTCGCGGTCGGCTCGATGATCTCGTCCACCGCGCCGATCTCGAGGGCCCGCTTCACCCCGCCGGCGAGCTTCTCGTGCTCGGCGACGAGCTCCTGGCGTACCGCCTCGCGCTGGTCGGCCGGTACGGCGGCGAGCTTCTTGCGGTGCAGGACGTTCACCGCGGCCGCGGCACCCATCACGCCCAGCTCTGCGGTCGGCCAGGCGAATACCGCGGTCGCGCCCAGTGAACGCGAGTTCATCGCGATGTACGCGCCGCCGTACGCCTTGCGGGTCACCAGGGTCACCCGCGGTACCACCGCCTCGGCGAACGCGTGCAGCAGCTTGGCGCCGCGGCGTACCACGCCGTCCCACTCCTGACCCACGCCGGGCAGGTACCCCGGCACGTCCACCAGCACGATCAGCGGGATGCCGAGCGAGTCGCACATCCGTACGAAGCGCGCTGCCTTCTCCGCGCTGCTCGAGTCGAGACAGCCGCCCAGGCGCATCGGGTTGTTGGCGAGCACGCCGACGGTACGACCGGCGAACCGGCCGAGGGTGGTCACCATGTTCGGCGCCCACCGGCCGTGCAGCTCGACCGGACCACCGAGCCCGGTGTCCTCGTCGGCCGGGTCGAGCAGCGCCTTCAGCACGGGCTTGATGTCGTACGCCCGGTTGGCCTGATCCGGCAGCAGCGCGGCGAGGTCGGTGCCCTCGGTGTCGGCGGGGGAGAGTCGCCCGTGCCGGCCCAGCAGGGACGACAGCTGGCGGGCCCGGTCGATCGCGGCCGCGTCGCTGTCGGTGGTGATGTGTACGACGCCGCTGCGCCGGCCGTGCGGCTCCGGCCCCCCGAGGCGGGCCATGTCGACCTGCTCACCGGTGACACTGCGGACCACGTCCGGACCGGTCACGAAGATCCGGCCGGTGTCGCTCATCACCACGAGGTCGGTCAGCGCCGGGCCGTACGCCGCGCCGCCGGCCGCCGGACCGAGTACGACGGAGATCTGCGGTACCCGGCCGGAGGCGCGCACCATCGCCGCGAAGACCTGGCCGATCGCGTCCAGGGAGACAACGCCCTCGGCCAGCCGCGCGCCACCGGAGTGCCACAGGCCGATGACCGGTACCCGCTCCCGTACCGCGAGGTCGATGGCGTCCACGATGTGGTGGCACGCGGCGGCGCCCATCGCGCCACCCATCAGGCGGGCGTCCGACGCGAACGCGACGGCGGGGCTGCCGTCGATCAGGCCGCGGGCGCTCATCGCTCCGGAGTCGTCGTGGCCGGAGATGGGACGCAGCGTGCCGTCGTCGAACAACCGGCGTAGCCGTACCTCGGGGTCCCGGCTGTCGAGGTCCTGGCCGGCGAACGCCTTGGGGGCGTCGGTGCCGGCGGCGGGTGCGCTGGCACGGTCCGCCGCCGGGATCACCGACGCTTGCGGTTCGGTGGTGGTCACGTGAATCCCTCCTGGTGCTGCGTCTCGGGTACTGCCCTGGGGCGCCGGAACGTGCACGTGCGGGCGCGTGAGCATGGGTGGTGCCGGCGGGCGCGGGTACGCGCGTCGCGCCATTAGGGGCGCACGAACAGAAGTGCCACGTTGTGACCGCCGAAGCCGAACGAGTTGTTCAAAGCGACCGGTATGTCCATTTTTCGCGCCGTGTTCGACACTACGTCGAGGTCGACGCCATCGTCCGGATCATCGAGGTTCACCGTGGGCGGTATCACGCTGTCCCGTATCGCCAGGATGGTCGCGATGGACTCCACCGCACCGGCGGCACCGAGCAGGTGACCGGTCATCGACTTCGTCGACGTGATGACGGGGTGCTCGCCGAGGCTGCGGTGCAACGAGATGATCTCGGCGAGGTCGCCGACCGGCGTCGACGTGGCATGGGCGTTCACGTGCACCACGTCGGTACCGGTGACATCCGCGTCGGCCAGGGCGCGCTTGATCGCGCGTACCGCACCCTCGCCTTCCGGCTGTGGCTGGACGATGTCGTAGCCGTCGGAGGTGAGCCCGGCCCCGGCGAGCCTGGCGTACACCTTCGCGCCGCGGGCGCGGGCGTGGTCGGCCCGCTCCAGTACGAGAATCCCGGCACCTTCACCGAGTACGAAGCCGTCCCGTCCCTTGTCGAACGGGCGGGAGGCGCGTTCCGGCTCGTCGTTGCGGGTGGACATCGCCCGCATCGAGGCGAAGCCGGCGATCGGCAGCGGTGCCATGACCGACTCCACCCCGCCGACGATCACCATGTCGGCGCGGCCGGCCCGGATGATGTCCAGGCCCAGCGCGATCGCCTCCGCGCCGGTGGCGCAGGCACTGGCCGGGGAGTGCACGCCCGCCCGGGCACTGAACTCCAGGCCCACCCAGGCGGCCGGCCCGTTCGGCATCAGCATCGGCACGGTGAACGGGCTCACCTTGCGGGCCCCGCTGCGCTCCAGGATGTCGTCCTGGTCGAGCAGCGTGGTTGCGCCGCCGATGCCGGAGCCGACCGCGACGGCGAGCCGTTCCGGATCGATCTCCGGCGTACCGGCGTCTGCCCAGGCCTCCCGGGCGGCGATGATGGCGACCTGCTCGCACCGGTCCATCCGGCGTGCCTTGATCCGGTCGATCTTGGTGCTCGGCTCCTCGGCGAGGGTGGCACCGATCTGGACCGGGAGCGTCTCCGCCCAGTCGAACGGGAGCCGCCGCACTCCGGACCGGCCGGCCAGCATGGCCGACCAGGTCGATGCGACGTCTCCGCCGAGCGGCGTGGTGGCGCCGAGCCCGGTGACTACTACGTCTGTTCTGGTCACGCCAATCCCTTGTCGATGAATGTGACCGCGTCACCGACCGTCTTGAGGTTCTGTACCTCGTCGTCCGGGATCTTCACGCCGAACTTCTCCTCGGCCGCCACGACCACCTCGACCATGGACAGGGAGTCGACGTCGAGGTCATCGGTGAACGACTTGTCGTCGAGTACGTCGTCGGGGTTGATCCCGGCAACCTCTTCGAGGATCTCGGCCATGCCGGCACGGATGTCGTCGCGCGTCATCTGGGTTCCCTTCATCGTTCTTCGGAAATGGCGGTCGGGGGCTGTTCCAGTCCGGCGGGTGGGGAGTTCCAGCCCGGTGGTCGGGGCCGTCACGGGCAGCGGACTACCTGCCCGGCGTAGGTGAGGCCGCCGCCGAAGCCGAACAGCAGTACCGGCGACCCGGAGGGCACCTCGCGCCGTTCGACCATCTTCGACAGGGCCAGCGGGATGGAGGCCGCGGAGGTGTTGCCGGACTCGACGATGTCCCGGGAAACCAGCGCGTTCGGCGCGCCGAGCTTGCGGGCGATCATGTCGATGATGCGCAGGTTGGCCTGGTGGGCGACGAAGCCGGCCAGCTCGGTCGGCTCGATGCCGGCGCGTTCACAGGCCTGCCGGGCCAGCGGCGCGAGCGCGGTGGTGGCCCACCGGTACACCGCCTGCCCGTCCTGGACGATGTACGGCTTCCAGCCCTCGATGGTCACCGTGTCGCCACGGGCCGGGTCGCTGCCCCAGACCACCGGGCCGACCCCCGGCTCCTCGCCGTCGGCGACCCCGGTCACCACCGCCGCGCCGGCCCCGTCGCCGAAGATGATGCAGGTGGACCGGTCGGTCCAGTCGACCACGTCGGACAGCTTCTCCGAGCCGATGACCAGCGCGTTGCGTACCGCACCAGCGCGGATCGAGTGGTCCACCAGGCCGAGCGCGTAGGAAAAGCCCGAACAGGCGGTGTTGATGTCGAAGGCACCGGGCGCGGCGATGCCGAGGCGCTGCGCCACCCGGCACGCCACGTTGGGGGTGCGGTCGCCGGTGCTGCACGTCGCGACCACGACGAGGTCGATGTCGCTGGCGTCCAGGCCGGAGCCGGCCAGCGCCTTCGCGGCCGCCTGGGTGGCCATGTCCGCCGTGCTCTCCGACTCGGCGATCCGCCGGGTGACGATGCCGACGCGCTCGCGGATCCACTGGTCGTTGGTGTCGACCATCTCGGCGATGTCGTCGTTGGTCAGCACCTTCGGCGGCTGGTAATGGCCCAGCGCCAGGATGCGGGAGCCGTGGGCCGTCACTGCGCACCTCCGGTCGGATGTATCCGGACAAGGGGCTGACCCGGTGCGACCGGGTCAGCCGGGTGGGCGAGCCATTCGACCAGGACTCCGTCGTCCTGCGCGGTGACTTCGGTGGCGCCCTGCCGGGTGAGCACCTCACCGACCACCTGGCCGGCTGATACCTCTGCGCCCTCGGCCAGTTCGGCCGGTTGGAAGTTGCCCGCGGCGGTCGCCACCACGACCCGGAACTGCAGGCCGGGCTCGGGCATGACGTGGGCCGGCACGCCGTGCCGGGCGATCAGGTCCCGGGCGGCGGCCAGATCGTCCGGCTTGTTCAGCGTGACGATCTCCACGCCGGACAGCGTCCGCTTGACCAGCCCGGCGAGCGTGCCGGCCGGTGGCAGTTCGATGATCGCGGTGACGCCGAGGTCGGCCAGGCTGGCCATGCACAGGTCCCACCGGACCGGCAACGTGACCTGGCGGACCAGCCGGCGTACCAGCTCGGTGCCGGTGGCGGCCGAGGCGCCGTCCGCGTTGGAGAGCAGGATCCTGCTCGGGTCGGTCGGGCTCAGTCCGGCCGCGGCCGCGGCCAGCGCGCGCTCGGCGGGCTCCATGTACGGCGTGTGGAACGCTCCGGCCACCTTCAGCCGTACCACCTTGGTGGCGGTCGCGGGCGGCTCGGCGGAGAGCTTGTCCAGACCGGCGAGGGATCCGGCGGCGACGATCTGACCGGCACCGTTGCGGTTGGCCGGTACCAGCTCGCACTCGGTGAGCCGGGTGATCACGTCGTCCGGTTCACCGCCGAGGACCGCGCTCATACCGGTCGGCTCGAGAGCGCACGCCGCGGCCATCTCGCGGCCGCGGATACCGGCGAACGCCACCGCCGCCTCCGGGCTGAGCACCTCGGCGAGTACCGCCGCGGTCAGCTCGCCGACGCTGTGCCCGGCGACGATGGGCACGTCGTACAACGCGAGTTGTTCAGCCGCGACAAGGCCGGCGGCGACCAGCAACGGCTGGGTCCGGGCGGTGTCCCGGATCTCGTCGGCGTCGGCCTCGGTGCCCAGCTGTACGAGGTCCACTCCCGCGGGAGCGGACCACCAGGTCAGACGCGCTTCGACCCCGGGTACCTCCAGCCAGGGGCGGAGGAATCCGGGCTTTTGTGAGCCTTGTCCGGGAGCGAGAACTGCGAGCACGTCGTTGACTCTGACTGATGCTCCGGGGTACCTGGTGTGCCAGCGCGCACCAAAGCCAACCACCAACGTTGTCGGGTTCCTACAAAAGCTATTGGGTACTGTCCTCTTTTGGCTGGTCAGCACCTGTTTCCACGGTCGGTGCCAGAGTCTTCGGCGGCTCGCCCCGGCGGGTGTGGTCCACCACACCGACCGGGAGCGCGGGAGTCGGACGGCCACCGGACAGGTCCAACCGGCCGATCACGAGCGCGATCTGCAGGGCGAACGCCCCCCGCGCCACGGTCGCGGAGTAGCCGGTCAGCTCGGCCACCCGACGCAGCCGGTACCGCACCGTGTTCGGGTGTACGAACAGCGCCCGCGCGGTGCTCTCCAGTACGCCGCCGGCGGCGAAGAACGCGTCCAGCGTCTCCATCAGCTCGCGGCCGGCCCGGGCGAGCGTGCCGTACACCTCGCCCCGCAGCACCCGGCGGGCGTCCGGATCGCCGGCGAGCGCCCGCTCCGGGTACAGCTCGGACGCGTCGACCGGGCGGGGCGCACCGGGCCACGCCAACGCCGCCCGGAAACCGGCGAGCGCGGCGCGGGCCGACTCGGCCGCGTCGTCCAGGGTCGGCACCCGCGGCCCGACCACCACCGGCCCGGCCCCGAACTCGCCGATGAGCCGCTCGGTCGCGCCGAGCGGGTCGTCCGCGCCACCCAGGATCGCGATCAGCCGGTCGCCATGCACCCCACCGAGCACGTCGACGCCGGTCCGGCGGCCGGCCCGGTGCAGCGAGTACAGCAACTGGCTCAGGTCGCCGCCGGGGGACCGGCCCACCGCGACGCACACCGGCATGGCCTCGGTCCAGCCCAGCGCCGCGGCCCGGCTGGCGACCACGTCGCCGACCTCGCCGCGCAGCAGCCCGTCCACCAGCATCGCCTGCAGCCGGGCGTCCCACGCGCCGCGGGTCTCGGCGGCCCGGGCGTACACCCGGGCGGCGGCGAACGCGACCTCGCGGGAGAACCGCAGCACCGCCTCCCGCAGCGCCGGCTCCTCGCCGGGCGCGGCGAGCCGCGGCACCTGGTCCTCGACCACGTCGATGGTGACCTTCACCAGCGCCACGGTCTGCTGCAGGCTGAGCGACCTGGTCAGGTCGCGGGGTGCTGCGGCGAACACCTCGTCGCCGAACTCGGGCGGCTTCGCCGGGTCGGACATCCAGGCCGCGAACGAGGCGATGCCGGACTGCGCCACGAGCATCACCCAGGACCGCTGGTCGGCCGGCAGCGCGCGGAACCAGGGCAGCGTCTCGTCCATCGCGGCGACGCTCTGGGTCGCCAGTGCCCCGGCGGCGCGTTCGATGCGGCGCAGGGTGGCGACGGACGACTGGCTCACGCCGCCAGCCTGCCATGCCGTACCGCGGTGCTGCCCGTTCCGCGACGGTCGCCGTACCGGCGCGTCGGTCAGGCCGCGTACGGGTCGTAGGTGCCGAACGACCAGAGGTTGCCGTCGAGGTCGCGGGCGCTGTACTCGCGCGAGCCGTAGTCCTCGTCGGTCAGCTCCCGGACGATGGTGGCGCCCGCCCCGACCGCCCGCTTGTAGTGCTCGTCCGGGTTGTCCACGACCACGTACACGCTGATCGAGGACGCCAGCGGATCCTGTTGCCGGCCGCCCAACCAGCCCGGCTCCCGCTGTTCGCCCAGCATGATCACGCCGGTACCGAGCCGCAGCTCGGCATGCCCGATGGTGCCGTCGTCGTTGCGGTGTACGGCCTTCTCCTGGAAGCCGAACACGCGCTGCAGCCACTCGACGGCTGCGGACGCGTCCCGGTACCGCAGGGCCGGGAAGATGTTCGGCGGACTCGCTGTGTCGGTCATGTTCTGCGGGCTCGTTGCGTCGGTCATGGGAGCAGGCTAGGCAGCCGCCGGTACCGCCGTCTTGGAAAGAATTAACCGGCCGCCGCGCCGGACCGGGCGCGCAGGTAGTCGCCCGGGGTGGTGCCGGCGAACTCCCGGAAGTCCCGGTGGAGATGCGCCTGGTCGTAGTAGCCGCCCTCGGTCGCGAGCTGGGCCCAGCTCACCCGCTCGGCCGGCCGCAGCCGGGCGAGCAGCGCCTGGAACCGCACGATCCGGGCCAGCGTCTTCGGCGGTACGCCCACCTGGCGCTTGAACGTGGTGATCAGGTGCTTCTGGCTCCAACCGAGCTCCGCGGCCAGCTCCCGGATCGGCACCCGGCCGGCCATCGCGGTCAGCCGCCGGCACGCCTCGACCACCGCCGGCGCCGGTTCCGGACCCCGGTCGGCGCGGTCGCGCAGGAACGCGTCGACCAGGTCGAACCGGCTGCGCCAGTCCGGCGCCGCGGCCACCTGCTCGACCAGCCGGTCGCCGGCCCGGCCGACGAGGTCACCGAGCCCGACGGTCCGGTCGGTCACCTCGGACAGGGGCAGACCCAGGATGGTGTACGCCCCGAGCGGGGTGAGCTTGAGGTCCAGGCAGGTCACCCCGGCCGCCCGTTCGACTTCCGTGCAGGTGGTCTCCATCCCGGCGACGAACGTCGCCGGCAGGCCACCGAACGTCGCGCCCAGGTTGACGATCACGGTCACCGTCGGGGTCGGCGGCAGCACCCAGGAGCCGGTCGCGTCCGGATCCTCGACGAAGCCGATGTACCGCCGGGCCAGCAGCGGCCGGATCGCGGCGGCCGGAGCTGCCCGGATGTAGGCGCCGGTCACGGGGTCACCAGTCGCGGGGTCACCAGTCACGGGGTCACCAGGAGGACGTCCAGCCGGCGCGGGCCGTGTACGCCCTCCACCCGGCGCAGCTCGATGTCGCTGGTGGCCGAGGGGCCGGAGATGAACGTCAACGGCCGCCGCCCGTCCAGCCGCGGGATCGACTCCGGCACGATGCCCACCACCTGGTCGGCTCGTACCACGCACAGGTGGTGATCGGGCACCAGGGTGAGCGCGCGCCGCCCCTGTGCCGTACCCGCGTCCAGCACGATCGTGCCGGTCTCCGCGATCGCCACCGCGCAGCCGGTCAGTACCGCGTCGACACCGTCCAAGGTGGACAGGTCCAGCGGCGGGTCGTCCCGATGTACCGCGCCCGGGTACCCGGACAACCACTCGTCCGGAAGGTCGGGTGGTACCACCAGCGAGCCGACGTCCGCGAGTACCCGCGCGATCGCGGCTGGGATC
This sequence comes from uncultured Actinomycetota bacterium, assembly GCA_963742715.1. Classification (GTDB taxonomy): domain Bacteria; phylum Actinomycetota; class Actinomycetes; order Mycobacteriales; family Micromonosporaceae; genus CAVUMR01. Next base: position 866,126 of record CAVUMR010000002.1, read on the forward strand.
CCGGCCGGATCGGTCCGGTGTACCGCCGCCTTGTAGTCGACCAGCCGGTCCACCAGTTGTTCCAGCACCGCGTCCGGATCCAGCTCACCGGTGCGGCGGTAGTCCCGCGGTACCGGCTCCGGTGGCGGCGCGCCGGCGAGTGCGACGCCGATCCGGCGGAAGATCTCCGCACGGGCGGTCCCGGCCGTCCCGGCCCCGGGCGATCCGGTTCGGGCCGCGGTCACGGCCGGTCCTGCCCGCCGGTGCGCTTCCACCAGTCCCGGAACGACTCGCGGGCCGGCAGCGGGGCGTCCCGCGACACCGTCCACGCGGACAGCGGCCAGGGCAGGTGGCGCAGCGCGCCGGCCGGACCGGACGACCCCCCGCTCGGCGGCCGACCGCCGCCCGCGGGTCCGGCCTTCGACGCGGCCGGCGGCTGCCCGGCGCCCACCGGTGCGGCCTGGCCGCGGCTCGCGGTACGGCGCAACGGCGCGGTGGACATCCGCGCGGCGCGCAGTGCCGCCTCGTACCGCCGCCGGTTGCCCATCACCCAGCCGAGGGTGCGCATCGCGGTGCGTTCGGCGGACACGTGGCCGCGCTTGTCGTCCACGGACTGCTGGCGCAGGTGTACCAGCACCTCAGGAATGTTGATCTTCACCGGGCACACCTCGTAGCACGCCCCGCACAGCGACGACGCGAACGGCAGGCTCCGGTTCTTGTCGATCCCGGTCAGCTGCGGGGAGATGATCGCACCGATCGGCCCCGGGTACACCGAGCCGTAGGCGTGACCGCCGGTCCGCTCGTACACCGGGCAGACGTTGAGGCAGGCCGAACAGCGGATGCAGGCGAGCGCCTGGCGGCCGACCCGGTCGGCGAGCGTCGCGGTGCGACCGTTGTCGACGAGCACCACATGTACCGTCTGCGGCCCGTCGCCGGGCGTCACCCCGGTCCACATCGACGTGTACGGGTTCATCCGCTCGCCGGTCGCGGACCGGGGGAGTAGCTGGAGGAACACCTCCAGGTCGCCGAACGTGGGCAGGATCTTCTCGATGCCGACCACACTGATCAGGGTGTCCGGCAGGGTCAGGCACATCCGGCCGTTGCCTTCGCTCTCCACCACGACCAGGGTGCCGGTCTCCGCGATGGCGAAGTTCGCGCCGGAGACGCCGACCGTACTGGCCAGGAACCGCTGCCGCAGGTGCTTGCGGGCCGCCTCGGCGAGTACCGGTGGCGAGTCGGTCAGCGAGTCGTCGGTCCCGGGCATCTCGGCCCGGAAGATCTCCCGGATCTGGGACCGGTTGTAGTGGATCGCCGGTACCAGGATGTGCGACGGGGTGTCGTGCGCGAGCTGCACGATCAGCTCGGCGAGATCGGTTTCGTGCGCGACGATGCCGGCCTGTTCCAGCACCTCGTTCAGCCCGATCTCCTGGGTCACCATCGACTTGACCTTCACAACATCGATGGCGGTCCCGGCGGCCTGCTGGGAAGCGGGCCGGCGGGACGAGCCGTGCGTATCGGAACTGTCCGTGTCGGTCCGTCGCACCAGGTCGAGCACGATCGCGTTGGCCTCGTCGGCGTCGCGGGCCCAGTGCACCTGCCCGCCGGCCGCGGTCACCGCCGCTTCGAACTGTTCGAGCAGCTCGGGCAGGTTCGCCATCACCTGCGCCTTGATCGCCGCGCCGGCCTCCCGCAGCTGCTCCCAGTCGGGCAGCTCACCGACGACCTTGGCCCGCTTGTCCCGGATCGTGTGGGTGGCCCGGCGCAGGTTGGCGCGCAGTTGCGGGTCGGCCACCGCACGCCGGGCGGCCACCGGGAACGGGGTACCGCTGGACAGGTGCCCGGTGCCGCGCGGCAGTGCCGTCATCGCGCACCTCGGGTGTCCACTGTGGCCGGTGGGTCGGATCGTGCCGGCGCGTCGCCCGCGCCGGGCCGGACCGCCGGGTCGGGACCGGCGGCGAGGATCTCCGCGTAGTGCATCGCGCGCACGCCGGTACGTAGCCGGCCCAGCCCGCCGCCGATGTGCGCCAGGCACGAGTTGTCCGCCGCGGCCAGCACCGAGGCACCGGTGTCCAGTACGTGCCGCGCCTTGTCGGCCATCATCGCGGTCGACACGTCCGGGTTCTTCAACGCGAACGTGCCGCCGAACCCGCAGCACTCCTCGCCGGCGGTCAGCTCGACCAGATCGATTCCGCGTACCTCGCGCAGCAACCGCAGCGGCTTGTCGCCGAGCATCAGGATGCGCAGTCCGTGGCAGGTCGGGTGGTACGTGACCCGGTGCGGGAAATGCGCGCCCACGTCGGTGACCCCGAGTACGTCGACGAGCAGCTCGGACAGCTCGTACACCCGGGGGGTGAGCGCGGCGACCGCGCTGGCGAGCGCCGGGTCGCCCTCGGCCAGCCGCGGGTACGACTCGCGCACCATCGCCGCGCACGAGCCGCTCGGTACCACCACCGCGTCGTATCCGGAGAACGTGTCGCAGAACCGGCGTACCAGCGGCATCGCCTCGTCCCGGTAGCCGGTGTTGGCGTGCATCTGCCCGCAGCAGGTCTGCTCGGTGGGGAACTCGACGGATTGCCCCAGCCGGCGCAGGATCGTCACGATCGCGCGGCCGGTGGCCGGGTACATCAGGTCATTGATGCAGGTGATGAACAGCGCGACTCGCATGGGCGCCTCCCCACCGACAGCCTGCCAGCGGTGCCGCGAGCACGCCAGCGCGGTGCGCTGCCGGCCGGAGACGCCAGGGGCGGGTGACCGGATGGCCACCCGCCCCTGGACTGAACGCGACCCTCAGGTCTCGCCGCCGGCCTCCGCCTGCGGGGCGGCCGTCACGTCGTCGAGCTGGTACTTCTTCACCGCCTGTACGGCCAGATCCATCGGTGCCTCGCCGCGCCGGCCGAGCTGCCGCAGCGCCGCGACCGTCACTGACTCGCCGTCCACGTGGAAGTGCCGGCGCAGCGCGCCCCGGGTGTCCGAGTGGCCGAAGCCGTCGGTACCGAGCGAGGTGTAGTCGTTCGGCACCCACCGGGCGATCAGGTCCTGTACCGCGTGCATGTAGTCGCTGACCGCGACCACCGGGCCGGCCGTGTCGGCCAGCTTCGAGGTCACGTACGGCACCCGCGGGTCGGCCTCCGGGTGCAGCAGGTTGTGCTCCTCGGCCGCCACCGCGTCCCGGTGCAGCTCGGTCCACGAGGTGACCGACCAGATGTCGGCCGCGACCCCCCAGTCCTGGGCGAGCAGGTCCCGTGCGTGCTGTGCCCACGGCATCGCCACGCCGGACGCGAGCAACTGCACCCGCGGCGCGTCGCCGGGCAGCCCCTCGGGTGCCGGGGCGTACCGGTAGATGCCCTTGAGCAGGCCCTCCACGTCCAGGTTCTCCGGCTCGGCGGGCTGGATCAGCGGCTCGTTGTACAGCGTGAAGTAGTAGTAGATGTTCTCCGGGTTCTCGCCGTACATCCGGCGCAGCCCGTCCTTGACCAGGTGCGCCACCTCGTACGCCCAGGCCGGGTCGTACGCCACCACGGCCGGGTTGGTGACCGCGAGCAGGTGCGAATGCCCGTCCTGGTGCTGCAGCCCCTCACCGTTCAGCGTGGTGCGTCCCGCGGTGGCGCCCAGCACGAAGCCGCGGGCCATCTGGTCCGACGCCGCCCAGAATCCGTCGCCGGTGCGCTGGAAGCCGAACATCGAATAGAAGATGTACAGCGGGATCATCGGTTCCTGGTGCGTCGCGTACGACGTGCCGGCGGCAGTGAACGACGCGACCGAGCCGGCCTCGTTGATGCCCTCGTGCAGGATCTGCCCGGACGTGGCCTCCTTGTACGACAGGAACAGGTCCCGGTCCACGGACAGGTAGTTCTGCCCGTGCGGCGAGTAGATCTTCGCCGTCGGGAACAGCGAGTCCATGCCGAACGTGCGCGCCTCGTCCGGGACGATCGGCACGAACCGCTTGCCGAACTCCCGGTCCTTCATCAGGTCCTTGATCAACCGGACGAAGGCCATGGTGCTGGCGACCTTCTGCTTGCCCGAGCCGCGCTTGAGCCCGGAGTAGGCGTCGTCCGGCGGCAGCGCCAGCGGGATGACCGTGGTCGACCGGGCCGGCAGCGAGCCGCCGAGCTGCCGGCGGCGCTCCATCATGTACTGGTACTCGTCGGAGTCCTTGCCGAAGTGCAGGTACGGCGGCATGGTCTTGTCGAGCTGGTCGTCCGGGATGTCGAGGTAGAGCCGGTCCCGGAACGCCTTGAGGTCCTCGGCGTTCAGCTTCTTCATCTGGTGGGTGGCGTTGCGGGCCTCGAACGAGCTGCCCAGCGTCCAGCCCTTGATCGTCTTGGCCAGGATGACCGTCGGCTGGCCGGTGTGCTCGGTCGCCGCCTTGTACGCCGCGTACAGCTTGTGGTAGTCGTGCCCGCCGCGCTTGAGGTTCCAGATCTCGTCGTCGCCGAGGTGGGCGACCATCTTGCGGACCCGCGGGTCCCGGCTGAAGAAGTGATCCCGGACGAAGGCGCCGGACTCGGCCTTGTAGGTCTGGTAGTCGCCGTCCGGCGTGGTGTTCATGATGTTGACCAGCGCGCCGTCGGTGTCCCGGGCGAGCAGCTCGTCCCACTCCCGGCCCCAGATCACCTTGATCACATTCCAGCCGGCGCCGCGGAACAGGCTCTCCGCCTCCTGGATGATCTTGCCGTTGCCGCGTACCGGGCCGTCCAGTCGCTGCAGGTTGCAGTTGACCACGAAGATCAGGTTGTCCAGCTCCTCGCGGGCGGCCAGGCTGATCGCGCCGAGCGTCTCCGGCTCGTCCAGCTCGCCGTCGCCGAGGAAGCCCCATACCCGCTGGCCGGACGTGTCCTTGATGTCCCGGTCGCGCAGGTACCGGTTGAACCGGGCCTGGTAGATCGCGCCGAGCGGGCCGAGCCCCATCGACACGGTCGGGAACTCCCAGAAGCCCGGCATCAGCCGCGGGTGCGGATAGCTCGGCAGCCCGCCACCAGGGTGCGACAGCTCCTGCCGGAACCCGTCGAGCTGGTGCTCGGTCAGCCGCCCCTCCAGGAACGCCCGGGCGTAGATGCCCGGCGAGGCGTGGCCCTGGAAGTACACCTGGTCGCCGCCGCTGGGGTGGTCCCTGCCCTTGAAGAAGTGGTTGAAGCCCACCTCGTACAGGCTGGCCGCCGACGCGTACGTCGAGATGTGCCCGCCGACTCCGATCGCCGGCCGCTGCGCCCGGTGCACCATCATCGCCGCGTTCCACCGGATGTACGCCCGGATCCGGCGCTCGATGTACTCGTCGCCGGGGAACCACGGCTCCCGCTCGGGCGGGATCGTGTTGATGTAGTCGGTGCTGCGCAGGGCCGGGACGCCCACCTGATGCTCACGGGCCCGTTCGAGCAGCCGGAGCATGAGGTACCGGGCGCGCTGGCGTCCACGGTCGTCGACGACGGCGTCCAGCGACTCGATCCATTCGTTGGTCTCGTCCGGATCGATGTCGGGCAGCTGGCTGGGCAACCCGTCGGTGATGACCGGGCGCTTACGTTCGGTGGCCACGGGTAGACCTCGTCACTCTCTCGTCGTCGTGCTCTTCGGACCTATCCTGCCCCCCGTCACCGGCCGGCGTCACCTTCGCCCGGCCCCTACGCGACGATGAGCACATGTACTCGGAAGTAATTTCCATCCGTACCGGCGACCGTCCTGTCGTTCGCGACATTACGAGCGAGATCTCGGATTTCGCTGGTGGCCGGGGCGATGGACTGGTGCACGTGTTCGTACCGCACGCCACGGCGGGGCTCGCCATCGTCGAGACCGGTGCCGGCAGCGACGAGGATCTGCTGACCGCGATCGACGAGGTACTTCCGGCCGACGGCCGGTGGCGACACCGGCACGGCAGCGCCGGTCACGGTCGTGACCATGTGCTACCCGCGTTCCTGCCGCCATACGCCACCATTCCGGTGATCGACGGACAGCTGGCGCTGGGCACCTGGCAGTCGATCTGCCTGGTCGACACAAACATAGACAATCCGACCCGGCAGGTCCGGTTGTCGTTCCTCACCGGCTGAGTCGGGCGCCCCGGGCCCCGGGAGGGCGGGGCAGGGCGCGGGGCTGGCTGGCTGGTAGAGGCTTGTCAGGGCAGCCGGAAGTCGAGGTCCGGCTCGACGGTCGCGGTGTCCATCTGGGCGCGCTGCAGCCGGCCGGAGAAGTCCCAGTTCATCGCCTGCCAGCGGGTGAACTGGTCGAGCACCCAGATGCCGGACTGGCGGCTGCCGTTGCCGGAGTGCCCGTTGCCGCCGAACGGCAGGTGCGCCTCCGCGCCCGAGGTCGAGTTGTTCACGCTCACCATGCCGGCGCGTACCCCGCGCTGGAACCGGAACGCGTCGGTCGGGTCGGTGGTGTAGATCGCCGAGGACAGCCCGTACCCGGGAGCGTTCGCCAGCTCGATCGCCTCGTCCAGCGTGCGGTACGGCATGACGCCGACGATCGGGCCGAACGTCTCGTACCGGAACAGCTCGTCGTCCGGCGTGAGGTCGGCCACGATCGCCGGGTGGTAGTACAGCCCCGCGTCCGCGTCGCCGACGAACCCGTCGCGGGGGCGCTCGCTGGTGATCCGGCCGGTGGCCGTCGAGCCGAGCACCCGATGGCGCGTACCGATCCAGTCCAGATACTTGTCGTACCGGGCCGCGAACGTCTCGGCCAGCAGCGGGCCGTACAGCACGTCGTCGCGGCGCGGGTCGCCGATCGCGGCCGCCCGGGTGGCCGCGTCGAACCGGGACACGAACTCGTCGTACACCGACTCGTGCACGATCGCGGTGCCCAGTGAGGTGCAGCGCTGCCCGGCGGTACCGAATCCGCCGAAGAGCGCGCCCTCGACGGCGAGTTCCAGATCGGCGGACGGTGCGACGACCATCGGGTTCTTGCCGCCCAGCTCCAGGCAGGCGGACTGGTGGTGCCGGCCGGCCAGCTCGCCGACCCGGGAGCCCACCTCGGACGAGCCGGTGAACCCGATCTTGTCCAGCACGCCGGCGTCGAGGGCGCCGGACAGGCCGTCGAACGTGTCCGCACCGGACGCGTACACCACGTCGAGCACGCCGTCCGGTACGCCCGAGCGATGGACCAGCGACGCCACCGCGTCCGCGCACGCGCTGGCGTACTCGGCCGGCTTCCACACCACCGCATTGCCGCAGAGCAGCGCGGGCACCAGGTACCAGGACGGCACCGCCACCGGGAAGTTGCCGGCGGTGACCACGGCGATCACGCCGACCGGCATCCGGTAGGTGAACAGCTGCTTGTCCGGCATCTCGCTGGGCACCGTCTGGCCGTACAGCCGGCGGCCCTCGCCGAGGAAGAAGTCGCAGGTGTCGACGATCTCCTGCACCTCGCCGCGGGCCTCCACGATCGGCTTGCCGGTTTCCCGGCACACCAGCGCGGCGAGCTTGTCGGCGTTCGCCTCCACCAGCCGGCCGAGGTTCGCGATCACCCTCCCGCGTACCGGCGCGGGCACCTGCGCCCAGTCCGGTTGCGCGGCGCGGGCCGACCGGCACGCCGCCACGACGGTGTCGGGGCCGGTCAGGGCCACCTTGCACACGATGTCGGACCGGTCGGCCGGGTTGACCGAGTCGTACCAGCGGCCGTCCGGTACCGCCGTGCCACCCACCGTCGACCGCAGCTCACGCACCATGGCGCCACGATACGTGCGAGCCGCGGGTCGTCAGCCCGCACCGGGTCAGGACAGCGGGCAGTCGCAGCCGTACCGCTGCCGCCAGCCGGTCAGCTCGTCCGCCTCGCGGCTGCCGACCCTGGTGAACAGCGCGTCCGCCTCCCGCCAGGCGGCGTGCGCGTCGGCGTGCCGACCGGTCACCGCGTGCGCGGCGCCGAGATCGCGCAGCGTCCGGGCCCGCCAGTGCGGCAGCGCCAGCCGGTCCCAACCACCAAGGGCCAGTTCCAGGTGTACGCGGGCGCGGTCCGGCTGGCCGGCGGCCAGTTCCAGTTCGCCGAGGGTACGGCGGGCGAGCGCGGTACCGAGCCGGTCCCGCAGCTCGGAGCAGGTACGCAGCGAGCCGGCGAGCAGCGACCGGGCCTGCTCGTACTCACCGAGCCGCAGCTGGATCTTCGCGATCGCCTGACCGGTGTACGCGGTGACCAGCCGGTCGTCGATCGACACGGCCAGCTCGTGCGCCTGCCCGCAGTACCGCAGCGCGTCGGTGAGGGCGCCCTGGGCCCGGTACACCAGCCCGATGCCGCGCAACGCGACCGCCTCACCGCGTCGGTTCCCGGTCTCCCGGTAGATCCGTACCGCCTCGTCCAGCGCCGGGATTGCCTCGGCGTCCCGGCCGAGCTCGCGGTACGCGTAGCCCAGGCCGTACCAGGCGTGCGCGACGGCCTCGGCGTCGCCGAGCTCGGTGAACAGCAGCCGGGCCCGGTCAAGTACCTCCAGCGCGCGCGGGTAGTCCGCGAGCTCCCGGTACACCGTGCCCAGGCCGTACAGCGCGGTCGCCTCGCCGCGCCGGTCGTTCAGCGCCTGGAAGGCGTCGCGGGCCAGTCGGAACTGCCCGATCGCCTCGGAGAACCGGTCCTGCTCGTACCGCAGCTGCCCCAGCCCGCACCGGATCACCGCCTGCCCGTGCCGGTTGCCCTGCCGGCGCGCGGCGGCGAGCGCGGCGTCGTGCGTGCCGGCCCACTCGTCGAACCGGTTGCGGACCGCGAAGTGCGAGGCGAGCAGGGCGTTGGCGAGATCGCAGGCGAGCGCGTCCAGGCCGACCGCGCCGGCCAGGCTGACCGCGGCGGTCAGCGCGCGCTCCTCGGCGTCGAACCAGGTGGCCGGGCCCGCCAGCAACGCCTCCACCAGTCGGGCCGGCGGTTCGGTGGACTGTTCATCGGCCGGTCGCTCATCAGGCGGGGCGCCCGCCGGCTCACCGGGCGCGGCGCCAGCCGGCCGGGGGAGGCGCAGCGCGGCGCGGGGGAGCCGGAGCACCGCGTGCTCGACCAGTCGTACCCAGGTACCGAGCAGCCGGGCCAGCGCCGCCGCCCGCTCCGCGGCCGGGTCCTCGGCGTGTGCCCGCTCCCGGCCGTACAGCCGGATCAGGTCGTGCATCCGGTACCGCATCTGCCCGGTGGCATCGGCACCGGCGAGATCGATCAGCCCCGCGTCGACCAGCCGGTCCGCGAGCCGGTCGGCCACCCGTTCGGACACGCCGAGCAGCGGTACCAGCACCCAGCCGGCCACATCGGGCACGTCCACCAGCGCGAGCAGTCGGAACGCCCGCCGGGCCAGCTCGTCCAGGCTCTGGTAGCTCAGCGCGAGGCTGCCGCGTACCGCGACCTCGTCGTCGGCCAGCTCGTCCAGCCGGCTCTGCTCGTGGCTGAGCCGCTCCACCAGCAGGTCGGCCGACCAGCCGGGCCGGGCGGCGAGCCGGGAACCGGCCACCCGTACCGCCAGTGGCAGCCGTCCGCACAGGCTGACGATCCGACCCGCGGCCGGGTCGTCCACTGGTACCCGATCCGGTCCGGCGACCCGGGCCAGCAGCTCGCGCGCTTCGTCGTCGGGGAGTACGTCCAGCGCGATCCGGTGGGCGCCTTCCAGTTCCGCGAGTGGTGCGCGGCTGGTGAGCAGTACCACGCACCTCGGGTTGCTGGGCAGCAGCGACCGTACCTGTGCCGCGCTGGCCGCGTCGTCGAGTACGGCGAGCACCCGCCGGCTGGCCAGCGCGGACCGGTACGCCGCGCTCCGCTCGTCCGGGTCGACCGGCACCCCGGCCGGGTCCACGCCGAGTGCGCGCAGGAACCGGCTCAGTACGTCCGCCGCCGGTACCGGTTGCTCGCTGCAGCCGCGCAGGTCGGCGTACAGGATGGTGTCGAACTCGCCTTCCAAGCGGTGCGCGGCGTGTACCGCGAGCGTGGTCTTGCCGCTGCCCGGCTTGCCGACGATCGCCAGTACCGGCAGGGCGGTGTCGCTCGGCCCGCCACCGGCGCGGGGGGCCGCGGACGTCGCCAGCCAGCGGTCGATCTCGGCGAGTTGGCCGGCCATGCCGGTGAAGTCCGGGATACCCGGGGGAAGCGCGGTCGGGCTGCCGGCGCGGGCGCTGTCGTCGCCGTCCCGGGCCGGGTCGCGCCGGGCCGGGTCGCGCCGGGCCGGGTCGCGCCGGGCCGGGTCACGGCGGGCCGGGTCACGGCGGCCGGGTTCGGTGTCGTGCGGCTCTCCCCGGAGCATCGTGGCGTGCAGCTCGCGCAGCTCCGGACCCGGTTCGACGGCCAGTTGCCGGCTGAGCACCCCCCGGACGTCCCGGTACGAGGCCAACGCGTCCGCCTGCCGGCCCACCCGGTACAGCGCGACCATGTGCTGGGCCCGGAACCGTTCCCGCAGCGGATGGGCGGCCACCAATTCGGTCAGCTCCGGCACCAGGGTGGCTTCCCGACCCAGGCCGAGGTCGGCGTCGATCCGGTCTGCCAGTGCGGACAGCCGCTGCTCCTCCAGATCGGCGGCCGCGCTGCTGGAGGTCAGGCTGGTGTCGCCGAGCGCCGGTCCACGCCACAGCAGAAGCGCGGCGCGCAGTCCGGATGCCGCGTCCGCGAGCCGCCCCTCGGCCAGTGCCCGCCGCCCGACGGCCACCTGCGCGGAGTACCGGACCAGGTCCAGCTCGTCCGGGTCGATCTCGAGCGCGTACCCGGGTGGGCGGGTGACCAGCGCATCCGGCCGGCCGGCCGCCCGCAGCGCGCGACGCAGCGCCGACACGTACTGCTGCAGCACCGCCGCCGCGGTCGCCGGTGGGTGCTCGCCCCAGAGCAGGTCGATCAGCCGCCCGGCGGGCAGCGGTTGGCCCTGGGCGAGGAGCAGGGCAGCGAGTAGGCCGCGCGGCTTCGGACCGCCCAGCCGGATCGGAGTACCCGAGCTGAGCATCTCCACGGGTCCGAGGACGCGGAACTCGAGTCCGGACACGGCATGATCGTAAGCCGCCGCCCTGACTGGTTTTGTCCCGGCTGGGACCGGTGTCGCCGGTGAGCCGGGTTCGGCAGTGCTGTGGGGGTTCGGATCGGCGCGCCTGCCGGGTTCGGCGAGACCGCCGGGGTTCGGCAATGCTGTCGGGGTGAGCCAGCACCCGCCGGCCGAGCCGCCGCCCGACGCCTCTGACCAGTCGCACCAGCGCGACCAGCGCGACCAGCGTGACGACCAGTCGCGTCAGCTCGATGACCAGCCGTACCACCTCGACGAGCGGTTCCGGACGTACCTCGGCACCCTGTCCACCGGCCGGCCGCGGGATCCGCGCGAGCCGGTCCGCCCGGGCAGCCGACTCACCGGCGAGCAGGCGCTCCGGTTGTACGACGCGCAGCTCACCAGCCGTCATCTCGATCTGGCCGCGCGGTGGCTGCGCGGTATGGGCGCCGGGTACTACACGATCTCCTCAGCCGGCCACGAGGGGAACGCCGCGGTCGCCGCGGCGCTGCGCCCGAGCGATCCGGCGCTGCTGCACTACCGCTCCGGCGGGTTCTACTGCGCCCGCGCCGACCAGCCGCTGTCGGGCCAGCCGCTGTCCGACCAGCCGCTGTCCGGTCAGCCGCTGTCCGGCCAGTCGCCGGGGGCGCGGACCGGGACCGACCCGGTCGGCGACGTACTGCGGGGAGTCGTCGCGGCGGCCACCGAACCGATCGCCGGTGGCCGGCACAAGGTCTTCGGCTCGGTACCGCTGGCCGTGGTACCGACCACCTCCACCATCGCCTCGCACCTGCCCCGGGCGGTGGGGCTGGCGTTCGCGATCGAACGGTCCCGGCGGCTCGGCGTGTCCACGCCCTGGCCGCGGGACGCGGTCGCGGTCTGCTCGTTCGGCGACGCGTCGATCAACCACGCGACCGCCACCGCCGCGCTCAACACGGCCGGCTGGTGCCGTCACCTGGGCCTGCCGCTGCCGTTGCTGCTGGTCTGCGAGGACAACGGCCTGGGAATCAGCGTCCCGTCGCCGCCCGGCTGGGTCGCGGCCGCACTCGGATCCCGGCCCGGACTGGAGTACCTCGCCGCGGACGGCTGCGATCTCGCGGCCAGCTACGACACCGCGGTACGAGCGGTCGAGCTGGTCCGTAAGGAGCGCCGGCCGGCGGTACTGCACCTGTCGATGGTACGGCTGATGGGGCACGCGGGTAGCGACGCGGAGACGGCGTACCGCGGTCGCGCCGAACTCGCCGCCGACGCGGAGCGGGACCCGCTGGCCGGTACCGCGCGACTGCTCGCCGAGGCGGGCGTGGCGACCGCCGACGAGCTGCTCAGCCGGTACGACGAGATGGGCTGGCAGGTCCGCACCGCGGCCGAGGAGGTCCTCGACGAGCCGAAGCTGGCCTCGGCGGCGGAGATCATGGCGCCGCTCGCGCCCCGCCGGCCGGACCGGATCACCGAGGTTGCGACCCGACCGGCGGCACCCGCGGCGCGGGCCACGGCGTTCGGCGGCCGGCTGCCGGAGGACGCCGGACCGGTCACGCTCGCGCAGGCGATCAACGCAGCGCTCGCCGACGGGCTGGCCAGCCACCCGGGGATGATCGTGTTCGGCGAGGACGTGGCGGTCAAGGGCGGGGTGTACGGCGTGACCAAGGGCCTGCGCGACCGGTTCGGCGCGGCCCGGGTCTTCGACACGCTGCTGGACGAGACGTCGATCCTCGGTCTGGCGCTCGGTGCCGGGCTCGCCGGCCTGCTGCCGGTACCCGAGATCCAGTACCTGGCGTACCTGCACAACGCCGAGGACCAGCTCCGCGGCGAGGCGGCCACCATGGGGTTCTTCTCCGCCGGCGCGTACCGCAACCCGATGGTGGTGCGCGTCGCCAGCGTACGCCTACCAGCGCGGGTTCGGCGGGCACTTCCACAACGACAACTCGGTCGCCGTGCTGCGGGACGTACCCGGGCTGGTACTGGCCGTCCCGGCGCGGCCGGACGACGCCGCCGCGATGCTGCGTACCTGCCTGGCCGCCGCGGCGACGGACGGCGCCTGTTGTGTCTTTCTGGAGCCGATCGCGCTCTACCACACCCGTGACCTGCACGCCGACGGTGACGGTGGCTGGCTCGCCCGGTACCCCCGGCCGGAAGACTGGCCGGCCACGGACGTGCCGATCGGTCGGGCCCGCGGGTACGGCGACGGCGCCGACCTGACGATCGTCACGTTCGGCAACGGCGTACGGATGTCCCTGCGGGTGGCCGCCCGACTGGCCGCCGAGGGCATCGGCGTACGGGTGGTGGACCTGCGCTGGCTGGCGCCGCTGCCGATCGCGGACGTGCTCCGGGAGGCCGCGGCGACCGGGCGGGTGCTGGTCGTGGACGAGACCCGGCGTTCCGGCGGGGTCGGCGAGGCGCTGCTGGCCGCACTGGTGGATCGCGGATTTGTCGGCGCGGCACGCCGGGTGACCAGTCTCGACTCGTACGTCCCGCTCGGTGACGCGGCCGAACATGTCCTGATGGGGGAGCGCGATATCGCACAGGGCGCCAGAATGCTGCTGCAAGTCGGGTGAGGAGGTACCCGCCGGCGGCCCGGAACGGTGTTCGCCGGACATGGTGTCGGAAGGCCGTCGCATTGCGGCAAGCGGAAGTATGGTTACTGGCTGTGTTCGAAGGTAATGTCCGGTAGAAAATTGTCAGGCTTGCCGGTGAGCCACTTGCGCGCGGCCGTCGGACTGTGTGGACTACCCGCGTAAGCGGTGCAGAGGCTGCGCCGGAGAGCTCGAGGAGGCAAGGGACAGTGAGCGCGACCGCTGGTCAGGCGGACGGCGTAAGAGCCTGGCGGACCGGTTCGGCATCGAGCCGGGCATGGTCGTCATGGAGATGGGCTACGACGACGACGTCGACAAGAGCTCCGGGACGCCCTGACCGACCGCTGCGGGGAGCTGGTCGACGAGGACACCGACGAGGTCGTCGACGCGGTGCTGCTGTGGTGGCGCGACGGCGACGGTGACCTGTTCGACAGCTGGTCGACGCGCTTGGCCCGCTCGCCGACAACGGCGTGGTCTGGCTGCTGACCCCCAAGGCGGGCCGTCCGGGCCACGTCGAGCCGAGCGAGATCAGCGAGTCGGCGCCGACCGCCGGGCTGCAGCAGACCTCCAGCGTGAACGCCGGCAAGGACTGGATCGGCGCCCGGCTGGTGACGCCGCGGGGCACCAAAACGAAGAAGTAGAGCGCGTGGGAGATCGCCGGGTCCGGCCCTGCCGGACCCGGCGATTCGCGTGCTGACCAGGTTCGTCAGCAGGTTCGTCGCCAGGTTTGTTCGCCAAGGCGGCCGGGGCGACCTGGCCGATCGGGCGGCGCCGGTCCCCGCGCCCGGCTTGTGGGGAAGGCCACCCGGGCGCGCCGGGTCGGCGTGTGGCAGCCTGGAAAGCCCCGATCGATCGAGGAGTGACCCCATGGCGCCCGAGGTTGGCACCGAGGCCCCGGACTTCACGCTCAAGGACCAGAACAACCAGCAGGTGACGCTGTCCGACTTCCGGGACAAGAGCGAGTGCTGCTGGTGTTCTACCCGCTGGCGTTCACCGGCATCTGCCAGCGGCGAGCTGGCCGCGATCGGGGAGAGCCTGGCCGGTACGCGAACGACGGCGTCCAGGTGCTGACGATCAGCGTCGACTCGCCGTACGCGCACAAGGTCTGGGCCGAGCGGGAGGGGTTCCGGTTCCCGCTGCTGGCCGACTTCTGGCCGCACGGCGCGGTGGCCCAGCCGTACGGCGTGTTCAACGAGGCCACCGGATTCGCCAACCGCGGCACTTTCCTGATCGACAAGCAGGGCGTGGTCCGGTTCGCCGAGATGAACGGCCCCGGCGAGGCGCGCGACCAGGACGCATGGCGCAACGCCGTGGCGGAACTGGCCGGCTGACGCCGGTCCGCGGGCGACAGGTACCCTCGTCGCCGTCACCATGACGGCGGCAGGGTAACCTCGTCGCCAGTGCCGGGCGCGTAGCTCAGTGGGAGAGCACTCGCCTTACAAGCGAGGGGTCGCAGGTTCGAAACCTGCCGCGCCCACCCGGTTTGCATCGACCCCCAAGCTCATGCGCGACAACGCGCTGATGGTCGGATTCACGCCACGACCAGCCTCCTCACACGGTTCAGGTGCGACAGTCGGACGCGAGACGACGCGTCCCACTGTCCGGCGCGTACCGAAACGGGTGAGCCGAGGGAGTGGGCTGTTGCGGGTACCGACCTTGAGCAGTACCCGGCGCAGGGTCGTACTGCTGGCGGTCGGTTTCGTGGTGATCGTCGCGGTGGTGGTGACCGTCGGCGCCTCGGTGAGCAGGCCATCCCAAGCCGAATCGGTGGTGCACAAGCAACCGCAGCCGAGTAGCCGTCCGGCCAGGTTCATTCCGTGCGACGAGATCGTGCTGCATTCCCTGCCTGCCAGGTACGAGACGGTCGAGCGCCGGCTGCGGGCACTGTCGGACAGTCACATGGGCACGGTGGAGACCTTCAGCCACGGTGACAAGGTGGTCAAGGCCTTCTCCGGGGTCGACGTCATCGACCTGCTGGAGGATCTCGACCTGGTCAGCCGACCGGTCCGGGCGGGCGGCAAGAACTACACCCTCTACCGGACCGATGCCGCGCCGACGCTGCTCATCGCGATGCTCCAGGATCCGCGCCTCGAGGAGCCGTGCGATGTCGTCGCGGTGGAGACGGTCAACCTCGGAGTCGGCGAGACCATGACTGTGCTGGCCGGGCTGGAGGTGCGCGGCCGCAACGAGACGTGGGGCGCCACGAACCGCTGGGCCGACGAGGTGGACTAGGGCCGGGGTCCGAACCGGCGGCGACCGTACAATTCCCGCAGTTCAGCTGATGGGAACCAGATGCGGCGCGATCTCGTCCAGTACTTGCGGTGCCCGAACTGCCAGGAAGCGATGGAGCTCGACGCGGCGTCGGTCGGCTGCGCGAACGGCCATTCCTTCGACCTCTCGCGGCACGGTTACGTCACGCTGCTCGACAAGCCCAACCGGCAGGCCGTCGAGACCGCCGGCATGGTCGCGGCCCGGGCCCAGTTCCAGAGCGAAGGGCACTATGGCGTACTCGCGCGGGCAGTCGTCGACACCGTGCGGCGTGACCTCGCACCCGACCGCACCGCGACGGTCGTCGACGTGGGCGCGGGTACCGGCTATTACCTCCGAGCCGTACTGGATGCCCTGCCGGACGCCGCCGGGATAGCGGTCGACCTGTCGAAGTACGCGGCCAGAAGGGCTGCCAAGGCGCACGAACGGGCCGTCGCGGTGGTGGCCGACGTCTGGCAACGGCTGCCGATAGACGATCAGGTCGCCGATGTCGTACTGGATATCTTCTCGCCGCGCAACGCGCGGGAGTTCCGCCGGATCCTGACCCCTGACGGCACTCTCCTGGTGGTGACGCCCACGGCCGACCACATGCGCGAGTTGGTCGAGCCGCTCGCCCTGGTCCGGGTCGACGAGGAGAAGGACGACCGGCTCGCGCGCACGCTGGACCCGTGGTTCACCCAGTTGTCCGAGGAGCGGATCGAGCACCCCCTCGCGCTGTCCCGGGCGCAGGTGCTGGCGATGGTGGAGATGGGGCCGAGCGCCTGGCACGGCCGGCGCGAGGAGCGCCAGCGAACGCTCGACGCCATGCCGGAGCCCTGTGCGGTCACCGCGTCGTTCACCCTCCGGCGGTACCGGCCGGGGAAGCGGTACCGGCCGGGGAACTCGTAGCCGCGTCCTGTCGATCCGGCGGCGAACCCTTCGTATAGGAGGTGAGAAGCCGGCTACGGTGCCGGCGGAGGCCAAAGGGGAACCGAGATGACGCAGTACCTGCTCTCCGTGATCCAGCCGGTCGACGGCCCGATGCCGGAGCCGGACGTACTCGCGAAGATCATGAGCGATTTGGACGCGTTCCACGCCGAGCTCAAACAGGCCGGCGCGTGGGTGTTCGCCGGCGGACTGCACGGGCCGGACACGGCCACCGTGGTGCGGTACGCCGACGGCGAGGCGCTGCTGACCGATGGCCCCTACACCGATGGCCCGTACACCGAAGGCAAGGAGTACCTCGGCGGGGTCTGCATCGTGTCGGCGCCGGACCTGGACGCCGCGCTCGAGTGGGGCCGCAAGGCGGCCCGGGCGACCACCCTGCCCATCGAGGTACGTCCGTTCATCGGCGAAACCGGGGACTGATGCCGGGCCCGACCGTGTCCGCCGCGGAGCTCGATCAGGTGTTCCGCGCCGAGTACGGGCGTGCGGTCGCTGTCCTCGCCCGCGTCTTCGGCGACCTCGACATCGCCGAGGACGCGGTGCAGGACGCGTTCACCACGGCCACGCAGCGCTGGCCGTCCGACGGTCTCCCACCGAGCCCGGCCGGCTGGATCATCACCACCGCGCGCAACCGGGCGATCGACCGGCTGCGCCGGGAGGCGTCCCGCGCGGACCGGCACGCCCAGGCCGCGCTGCTGCACGCCCGCGACGAGCCAGCCGAGGAGGGTCCGGTGCGCGACGACCGGCTGCGCCTGATCTTCACCTGCTGCCACCCGGCGCTGGCCCCGGCCGCGCAGGTCGCGCTGACGCTCCGGCTGCTCGGCGGCCTCACCACCGCCGAGATCGCGCACGCGTTTCTGGTACCGGAGCCGACCATGGCGCAGCGACTGGTCCGGGCCAAGGGCAAGATCCGGGACGCGCGAATCCCGTACCGCATCCCGTACGAGGCCGACCTGCCCGACCGGCTCCGGGCCGTACTGGCCGTCGTGTACCTCATCTTCAACGAGGGGTACACGGCCAGCTCGGGTGACCGGCTGGTACGCGACGACCTGTGCGCCGAGGCGATCCGGCTCGGGCGGCTGCTGGCCGAGCTCATGCCGGACGAGCCGGAGGTGATCGGCCTGCTCGCGCTGATGCTGTTGATCGAGTCGCGCCGGGCCACCCGTACCACCGCGACCGGCGAACTGGTGCGGCTGGCCGACCAGGACCGGGGGCGGTGGGACCGCGACCTGATCGAGGAAGGCCAGGCGATGGTCCGGCAGTGCCTACGGCGCAACCAGCCCGGGCCGTACCAGCTCCAGGCCGCGATCAACGCCGTACACAGCGACGCGCCGGCCACCGCCGCGACCGACTGGGGACAGATTCTCCAGCTGTACGACCAGCTCATGACGGTCGCGCCAAGCCCGATAGTGGCGCTGCACCGCGCGGTCGCGATGGCCGAGGTGTCCGGTGCGGACGCCGCTCTGTCCGCAGTGGACGGGCTGGAGCTCGACGGGTACCACCTGTTCCACGCGATCCGCGCCGATCTGCTCCGCCGACTGGGGCGTACCACCGAAGCCACGGCCGCCTACGACGAGGCGATCGCGCGTACCGGGAACGCGGCCGAACGCGACTTCCTGCGCCGTACCCGCGCGGTGCTCGGCTAGTCCGCTGACAGCCGCCGGTACACCGTGCGGGTCAGCTCCGGATCCGCGGGCCGGTCGGCGAGCTCGGCGATGAGGTCCACCTCGTCGGGCCCGATCACCACCACCGGGTGCCCGTTGGGCCAGATCCGCCAGGTGGCGCCGGGCATGGAGCGGACCAGGACGGTACCGAGATAGTTGGCCGCGTCGGTCCGCAGGCGCCCGCCCGGATCAGGGGCGTCGGCCAGGATGCGGTCGACGAGGTCCAGCGATTCCGGACTGCCGTCCAGCCGGGGCGCGTCGGTGCCGGCCGCGGCGCGGAGGCTCGGGCACTGCTCCATCAGCCGTCCGATGGCCTGAGGAAGCTCCTCTTCGAGCCCGAACACCGCCACTGCCCGGGAGGGTCCGTGGCCGTCCCGCCACCGGCCGAGCCGTCCGCCACCGAGCCGTCCGCCACCGAGCCGTCCGCCACCGAGCCGTCCGCCACCGGGCGGCCGGCCGCCGAACAGCCGGCCGAGCGAGTAGCCGATCGCGTAGCCGAGCCGTCGGGCGCGGTAACCACGCGGATGCCGTCGCGTCATCTCGCCGCCTCCCGCCTGCCGGCCGTCGTGACGTCACTGTGCCAGCCGGCACCGACACCCGGGCTACCGACGCAGCGGCACCGCGTCCAGCAGGGCGCGCTGTACCGGGTCCGACCCGGGCACCTGCCAGTCTCCGGCACCCGGCGGCGCCAGCCACCGGACCCGGCCGTCCGGGTAGCGGGTGGGCGGTGCCGGCACCCACGAACCGGCGGCGTGCTGGATCGGCCCGCGCAGGTGGTACAGGTCCGGCCGCAGCCGGTCGCCGACGGCTACGAAGAACATCCACCGGCTGTCGCTGGTGACCGCGATCGGTCCGGCCAGGCCGTCCTCGGCCAGGATCCGTGCGGCCGGGGCGGCTAGCTGGCCGGGGGCCTCGATCACGTCGAAAGTGCGGCCGGTGGGCAGGAGCACGCTGAACGCGCGTCGGGACCACCACGCCAGCACCTGCTCCACCTCGCAGGACGCCGCCTCGGCGCCGCCGTCGAGGGCTGGGTGGCAGCCGACTGTCGGGCAGCCGGGGCGCTCGCAGCGGAATCTCGCTCCGGTCAGACACGCTCCAGGCAGGACAGCCCACCCATGTCGGGCGTAATCTAGCGCCGCTCGCCGAAGAGTCCGGTGTAACCGATGCGGGTGATTTGCGGGCCGCATTCGGGACCTCCTCGTCACCGCCCTCGTCAAGTGTTCGTTGCGCCCTGAGAGCGATTAATACAGAACCGTTGTTCAGCGGATCGTAGGAACGACATTCCGTGATGGGCCGCACACTATGTGCGACGCCCCCCATACGGTGGACACGGGTTAGCGGTGCCCACCCGGGCACGACAGGGGGTCAAGGTGGAGGATCTGCCGATCGGTCGACGCGTGGCGTACTGGCGACAGCGCCGCAAGCTGTCCCAACAGGTCTTCGCGGATCGACTCGCGAAGTCCAAGAGCTGGGTCGACAAGGTCGAGCGTGGGGTCCGCCGGCTGGACAAGTTCTCGGTCGTACAGGAGATCGCCGAGGTACTCCAGGTCGACGTCCAGGCCCTGATCGGCCGGGATCCGCAGCGACGCCCGGACAACACCAACTGTGTCGACCAGGTCGAGGTCGAGGAGATCCGGGCCGCCCTGGAGCGGTACGACCGGATCAGTGCGTTCTTCGACGCCCGCCCGCTCGAGCTGGTGTCGCTGGACGAGCTGACCAAGGGCGTACGACACGCCTGGATGACCTTCCAGCACGCCAGGTACGGGATGCTCGCCCGGGCGATGCCGCGGCTGCTGCGCGACGCGCAGGCCGCCGACGGTCACTTCACCGGCGAGGCCGGCGTCAAGGCGGCATCGTTGCTGGCCCAGGTGTACCAGATCGCCGCGTCGGTACTGCGCAAGCTCGGTGAGCACGAGTTGGGTTGGCTCGCCGCCGACCGGGCCATCGCGGTCGCCCAGCGGGCCGACGATCCGCTGCTCGCCGCGGTCGGCACGTTCCGGGTCGCCAACGCGTTGCGCGCGCTCGGGCGTACCCGGATGGCGCTGGACCTCAACGTGTCGGTGGCGCACAAGCTGGCCCCGGACACGGAGGCCGCCGCCACCCCGGACCGGCTGTCGGTGTACGGCATCCTGCTGCTGCAGGCCGCGATGGCGGCGGCCCGGACCGGTGACAACGCCACCACCCAGGAGCTGCTCCGGGAGGCGCAGGACGCCGCCGACCTGCTCGGCACGGACGCCAACCACTACTGGACCTCGTTCGGCCCGACCAACGTGGCGGTACATCGCGCCGCCGCCGCGGTCGAGCTGGGTGAGGGTGGCATCGCGGTGGAGACCCACAGCGCGCTCGGCATGGACGGGCTGACCAGCCTGATGCCGGAGCGGCGGGCCGAGCACCTGCTCGACGTGGCGCGCGGCTACGCCCAGCTCGGCAACTCGGAGCGGGCCAGCGAGATGCTGCTGGCGGCCGACCGGCTCGCGCCGTCGGAGATCAGGTGCCGACCGATCGCCCACGACGTACTCAGCGACGTGCTGCGACGTACCCGTGGCGCGCCGGCCGGGCCGATGGTGGAGCTGGCCGACCAGATGGGCGTCGCGATATGACGCGTCCTTCCCGACGCGTACTTTATGTGATCGTCTGTGGTTCCCCGGTCGCCCGGGACGTGGGCAAGCTCGTCGAGCTGGCCCAGTCCCGGGGCTGGGAAGTGTGCGTGATCGGGTCGCCGAGTGGCGCCCGGTTCATCGACATTGCCGCGCTGCAGACCCAGACCGGGCATCCGGTTCGCAGCGAGTACAAGGACCCGCTGGCCCTGGATCTGCTGCCCAGTCCGGACGCGATCGTGGTGGCGCCGGCGACCTGCAACACGATCAACAAGTGGGCCGCCGGGATCAGCGACACGCTCGCGCTGGGCATCGTGGTCGAGGCGATCGGCAAGGGCGTACCGATCGCGACCATGCCGTTCACCAACTGGGCGCAGGCGGCCCATCCCGCGTTCGTCGAGAACCTCGGCAAGCTGCGCGCCTGGGGAGTGTCCGTACTCTTCGGCGACGACGTGTACCGGCTGCATGAGCCCGGTGCGGGGGACCGGCACCTGGACGAGTTCCCGTGGTCGCTGGTGCTCGACGCGGTCACCGAACAGCTGGAGCGGCAGACGGACTGAGCTGATCGGCTCGACCCGATGGGCTCCCCGGCTGGTCCGGCGGAACTGCCCGCCGGAACGCGGTAGCCTCCGCCGGGTAACCAATTCGACAGCGGAGGTGCCCTGCTCGTGAAGGCCGACCCCGAGGCCCAACACAAACTGCTCGAGCTGCAGGCGATCGACACCGCCCTCGCTCAGCTGGCGCATCGGCGGCGCACCCTGCCGCAGCATGCCGAGTTGGAGCGGCTCGCCACCGAACGGCAGTCGACCGCCGACGACCGGGCCCGTGCCCAGGTCGAGGTGGACGATCTCGACCGGGACATCGCCCGGCTGGAGCGCGACGTCGAACAGGTACGGCAACGGGCCGACCGGGACCAGGCGCGGCTGGACGCGGGCGCGGGATCGCCGAAGGAGCTGGAGAGCTTCCAGCACGAGCTGGCCTCGCTCGCCCGCCGGCAGGGCGAGCTCGAGGACTCCGAGCTGGAGCTGATGGAGCAACGTGAGTCGGCCCAGGCGGTACTGACCGCGGTGGAGGCGAAGATCGCCGAGGTGGACCAGCGGTTCGCCGATGCCGAGCAGCAGCGCGACACCGCGCTCGCCGAGATCGCCGCCGACGAGGAACGCCGGCAGGACGAGCGAAAGCCGCTGGTGTCCGCGCTACCCGCGGACCTGCTCGCGCTGTACGAGCGGATCCGCGAGTCGAGCGGCATCGGCGCGGCGATCCTGCGTGCCCGCCGGTGCGAGGGCTGTCACCTGGACCTGTCCGGCTCGGCGCTGTCCGAGGTACGGGCCGCGGCACCCGACGAGGTGGTCCGCTGCGAGGAGTGCCGGCGGATCCTGGTCCGTACCGCGGAGTCGGGCCTGTGATCGAGCGGGTACAGATGGAGGCGGACGGGGGAGCCCGCGGCAACCCGGGTCCGGCCGGGTACGGCGCGGTGGTCCGGGACGCGGCCACCGGCGAGGTACTGGCCGAGCGGTCCGCCGCCATCGGGGTGGCCACGAACAACGTGGCGGAATACTCCGGGCTCATCGCCGGGCTGACCGCAGCCGCCGAACTGGGCGCGCGTCAGGTCGACGTACGGATGGACTCCAAGCTGGTGGTGGAGCAGATGTCCGGGCGCTGGCGGATCAAGCACCCCGGCCTGCAACCGCTGGCCCGGCAGGCCGCGGCACTGGTCCGCGGCTTCGACGCGGTCCGGTTCAGCTGGATCCCGCGGGAGCGGAACAAGCACGCGGACGCGCTGGCCAACGCGGCAATGGACGCCGCCGCCGACGCCAGCCGGATCGCCGACCTGCGCTAGCTGCGCCGCCGGTCGGCCGCTGCCTGCCGCCCGCCGCGACACATCGCCCGTCAAGCGCAAAACCGGCCGATGAGCCCCCCACCCGGCTGAAGATCGGGTTAACGTCGCCGTGCCCCCGACCTCAACCGTGGCCGCGGCCGACTCGTACCGTCGCACCCCCTGCGCGGTGGTTCCAGCGCGTCCGGTCACCATTCCTTCATCCGTGGCCGTTCGGCCGGCCGCCGCACCAGGCGGCATGGACCGCCCGGCCAAACCGTCCACCGGCGGCCTGGGCCGCCCGGCCACCGCCACCGGCGGCATGGACCGCACGCAGGAGGAGGTCCTGACGTGACCGAACCCGACACCGGCCCGGCGCAACGCCGATCCGACCGGAGTCCGTGGAACTGGCTGCTGCTGATACCGATCGTGGTGCCGCTGCTCACGTTCCTGTTCAACCACGACTCACCGAGACTGGCCGGTTTCCCGGTCTTCTACTGGCTACAGCTGCTGTTCATCCTGCTCGGTGTCACCACCACCAGCGTGGTGTACCAGATGACGAAGAACAGGAGCTGACGCCATGAAGGGCCATGTTCTCGAGTTCGTCATCTTCTCGATCCTGTTCGTCGTCGTCAGCGGCATGGGCTTCCTGGCGGCGCGGTGGCGGCGACCGGAAACCATGGAGCATCTCGACGAGTGGGGCCTGGGCGGCCGGAGCTTCGGCTCCTGGGTCACCTGGTTCCTGATCGGCGGCGACCTCTATACGGCGTACACCTTCGTCGCGGTACCGGCGCTGGTGTTCGGTGCCGGGGCGACCGGATTCTTCGCGGTCCCGTACACCGTGATCATCTATCCGATGTTCTTCCTGGTGCTGATCCGGCTGTGGTCGGTGTCGCACGTACACGGGTTCGTCACGCCCGCGGACTTCGTCCGCGCCCGGCACGGCTCGTCGACGCTGGCGCTGCTGGTCGCGATCACCGGCATCGTGGCGACCATGCCGTACATCGCGCTCCAACTCGTCGGTATCCAGGCCGTACTCAAGGCGATGGGGCTGGGCAGCCACTGGCCGCTGATCATCGCGTTCGCGATCCTGGCCGCGTACACGTACCAGTCCGGGCTGCGCGCGCCGGCGCTGATCGCGTTCGTCAAGGACATGCTGATCTACGCGGTGATCCTGGTCGCGATCATCTACATCCCGGCGAAGCTCGGCGGCTGGGGCGGCATCTTCGACGCGGCGAAGGCCAAGTTCGACGGCACCCCGGTGGCCACCGACGGGCTGCTGCTCAACGCGAACAACCAGCTCAACTACGCCACCCTGGCACTTGGCTCGGCGCTCGCGCTGTTCCTCTACCCGCACAGCGTCACCGGTGTACTGGCCAGCAAGAACCGCAACGTGATCAAGCGGAACATGTCCGCGCTGCCGGCGTACAGCCTGCTGCTCGGGCTGATCGCGCTGCTCGGGTTCATGGCGATCAAGGCCGGTACGAAGCCGATCGGCACCGACGGCAACACGATCGTGCCGGTGCTGTTCGACGACATGTTCCCGAGCTGGTTCGCCGGTATCGCGTTCGCCGCGATCGCCATCGGCGCGCTGGTGCCGGCGGCCATCATGTCGATCGCCGCGGCCAACCTGTTCACCCGGAACATCTACACCGAGTACATCAAGCGGGACGCGTCGCCGAAGGAGGAGGCGACGGTCAGCAAGATCGCCTCGCTGCTGGTGAAGTTCGGCGCGCTGATGTTCATCCTGTTCATCGACCCGGAGTTCTCCATCGACCTGCAGCTGATCGGCGGCGTGATCATCCTGCAGACCCTGCCCTCGGTCGCGATCGGCCTGTACACCCGGTGGTTCCACCGCTGGGGTCTGGTGCTCGGCTGGGTCGGTGGCATGACCGCCGGACTCTGGATGCTGTACACGATCCCGAACCTGGCCAAGGGCAAGGAGCACTTCGGCGGCTCCGCGTTCGCACTGTCCAAGCTGGGGTTCGACACCAAGATGACGGTATACGCCGGCCTGGTCGCGTTGCTGGTGAACCTGGTCGTGGCGGTCGTCGCGACGCTGATCCTGCGGGCGACCGGTGCCTCCGACGGCGAGGACCGGACCCGACCGGCCGACTACCACGCGGACGAGGGCGACCCGAAGGTGCACGACATCCCGGAGCTTGCGAAGTAGTACCTGCTCCCGGTGCGAGGGGCGGGCCGTAGGCCCGCCCCTCGCCTCCTGTCAGCCCGCCGGGGTCGCTCGGGCTAGAAGAACGCGCGGTACAGCAGGATCAGCCCGATCACCAGGCCGAACGTGACAATGCCCCAACGGAGGAACACCGCCGGTACCCGCCGGGCCAGCCGGGCCCCGACATAGCCGCCGGCGAGCGTGGCCGGCGCCACCACCAGCACCGACAGCCAGTGCACCGGCGCGTACAGGCTGAACACGACCGCGGTCACCACTCCGACGACCGCCGACAGCGCGTTCTTGAGCGCGCTCACCCGGGTCAGCGTCTCGTCCAGTACCAGCGCCAGGACGCTCACCAGAATGACGCCCATCGCGGCGCCGAAATAGCCTCCGTACACCGCGGCCAAGCCGGCCAGCGCGTGCAGCGTGATGGCCCGGCGGCGGTCGGGCAGTTCGTGCGGGTGGCCGACGAGCCTCCGCAGCCGCTGCTGGAACGCCAGTACCGCGGTGGCCCCGAGGACCAGGAACGGCACCACGAGCTCGAACGCCCGGGCCGGCGTGAGCAGCAGCAACGCGCAGCCGATCGCGGTACCGGCCGCCGCCGTGGGCAGCAGTACGACCGCCCGCCGGCCCTGTCCGGCCAGCTCCGGGCGGCTGCCGACGACGCTGGACAGGTACCCGGGGCAGACCGAGATCGAGTTCGTCACGTTCGCGCTGACCAGCGGCAGGCCGGTGGCGAGAAGGGCCGGGAAGGTGACCAGCGAGCCGCCGCCGGCGAACGCGT
This sequence comes from uncultured Actinomycetota bacterium, assembly GCA_963742715.1. GTDB lineage: Bacteria > Actinomycetota > Actinomycetes > Mycobacteriales > Micromonosporaceae > CAVUMR01. The sequence goes on from CAVUMR010000002.1 coordinate 891,801, forward strand.
TGACGCTGCCGGCGCCGAGCCCGGCCAGCACGAGTAGGACCACATCGGACGAATGCATCGCCCCCGAGCGTAGGGGGAGACCGCCTGGTCAGCAGCGCGGTGACCGGCGGCCGGTGACACAGGTCCCGCTCGTGCCGGGCTTTCGGGCAGGTGCCCGCGGGACGCGCCGCGATGGTCGCGACCCGGTCCGGCGTACGATCGGGGCTCGGCGGACGAGTCGGCCGGGCGGTCGCGTCGGCACCCATCGGGTGTCGCCGAGGAACGTCCGGGCTCCACAGGGCAGGGTGGTTGCTAACGGCAACCCGGGGCGACCCGCGGGAAAGTGCCACAGAAAACAGACCGCCCGGGCGCGCGAGCGCACCGGGTAAGGGTGAAACGGCGGTGTAAGAGACCACCAGCATCCCGGGTGACCGGGATGGCTCGGCAAACCCCACCCGGAGCAAGGTCAAGAGGGTCGGTACCTTCGGGCGCCGGCCTGCGCAGGCGATCGAGGGTGGCCCGCCCGATGCCTGCGGGTAGACCGCTGGAGCCTGTCAGCAATGGCAGGCCGAGAGGGATGGCCGCCAGTCGGGACAGTGCCGCAAGGCGTCCCGACCACAAAACCCGGCGTACAGGCCGACTCGTCCGCCGACACTCTCCGTGCGCGGTGCCCACGCGATTCGTCGCGTGGGCACCCTCGCATTCAGCCGATCGGGTACGCCCGCTTGAGGCGCCCGTTGTCCATGCCGTGGGCACCGGCGGAGTCTCCGGTCTCGAGGTTGGTGACCAGGAACTGCGTGCTGATGGTCACCTTGCCGGGCGTCATCCGGCCGGACGCCGTCGAGATGCGGAACACCACCTTGTGCCAATTGTTGTCGCACCGGATGGTCGGGATCGTGTAGCCCTGCGCGTAGTCGGTGAAGCCCCGGTTGACCTGGGCGTCAAGCTGGGCGGACTCCCACGCCGGATCGCACCGGACGAACGTCGTGACGACGACGATGCCGTGGGCCTTCAGGATCGGCGAGTGGCCGGCCTTCACCGCCGCGACGCCGGTCGGCCGGTCCTGTGCGGCCGCTGGTGACGTCACCAGCGTGCCGACACCGACTGCCATGATCGACAAGGTAACCGCGCTGGTCAGAGTTCTCTTCCACCGCATCGCTGCACCCCCTGGCTGGTCATCGTCATCTGCCGCGTAGCGCGGCACAAGGACCAGGAAGATCGTTGCGGGGATCCGACAGTAGGCCCGTGACCTGCGAGAACCCCGTCCCGGCCGAGCCGCTTGCATGAGCGCCGCGCCAGGGACCTCGACCAGCCAGTTGCGATCGCCGGGCGGCGCGACGGTGCCGGTGTTCGCGAGGCGCGAGCGTGTGCCAGGTCGCCGGGCAGGGTTCATTGCCCGGATGGCGGGGGATCGGTGGTTGTCGTGCGGTGGTGGTCGGCTATGGCGCTGGCGGTGGGCGGGGATTGGGGTTGTCCGCCGGTGCCTGCTGTCCCGGCTGGTGCTGCTCTTTCCCGCACTCCACGCATTGCGGGTGGTCGGGTCGTCCTGGTCGGACCGTGTAGTGGTGTCCGTGGGGGCTGGTCCAGTGGAATACGCCGGGCTGGGGCTGGACCAGTGTCCAGCCGCCTTCGTGTTTGGTGCGGTGGTGGGTTCGGCACAGCGCGCCGAGGTTGGCCGGGTGGGTGGGACCGTCCTCGGTATAGGGGATGGTGTGGTCCAGATCGGTGCGGGTGGCGCGTCGGCGGCAGCCGGGGAAGCGGCAGGTGCGGTCGCGGGTGCGGACGAAGGTGTCCATGCGGGTGGTGGGGCGGCGGGTGGTGCCGGCTCCGACGAGGTGTCCGTCGGCGTCGACGACGCGGTAGCGCCAGGTGACGTTGTGGTGCTGATCGGCGAGGTCGCGGGTGATGTCGGCGGCGATGGGTCCCCATCCGGCCAGCTCACCGGGTTCGTCGGACAGCCCCATCAGGGTGGTCAGCGGAACGGTGAGTTCGATGACGCCTTTACGTGGTCCGGGCAGTGGCCCGGTCAGGGTGCCGTCGAGGAGGTCGAGCACGGTGTCGGCGCGTAGCTGGTCGATGGTGCGGGCGTCACCGCCACGGCGGGCGGCGTCGGCGATGGCGTCGATGCGTTCCATCGCGGCGGTGGCGCGGTGTGCGGGAAGCCCGAGGACGTTGATGGACACGGTGCCGTCGAAGTCCAGGCCGGCCAGCACCCGCCGCCGGGTGACTGCTTCGGCTTCGCGGACCCGCGCCGCGTCGGGGTCGACGGTGAGCACGAGCCGTTGCAGTGTTGCCCGCAGTTGTCCGGTGGTCAGCTGGGGTGCGTCGGGCAGGAGCTGGTCGCAGACGGCGCGGGCCGCGCTGTGGGGTAGGGGGTCGGTTTCGCGGTCGAACACCCGCGCTTTGGCCAGGTCGATCACGCCGGCAGTGAGGGCGGCGTGCACGGCGGGGATGCGACAGGTCAGCGACCAGGCCAGGCCGAGGTGGGTTTCGGCGGCTTGCCGGGTCCAGGTCAACGCCGCGGCTATCTCACAGGAGATGAACTCATCGGCTTCCCGCGGAGACGCGCCGGACAGGTCCGGCGCCGGTGGGCAGTCAGCGACCGCGACCAGGTCGGCCATAAGCCGGGCCTGCTCATGCGCGACCTGCCGGGCCTGCGCGCGGAGCACCAGCACCCGGTCGTAGCCGTTGAGGGTCGACCGGTCGATGCCCGCCAACGCGGCACCCAACTCCGGGCCAGGCGGCAGGCCCGCCAACGCCGCAGGCAGATGCGCGGCCGTCGACTGAACCGCGGCCGGCACACCGACAGCAGCCGGGACAGCGGCACAGGCCGAATCGGCGGCAGGGGGAGAGGCGGCGGCAGGGGGAGAAGCAGCGGCCGGGAGAGAGGCAGCGGCCAGGTCCGGGGCCGGATGGGTAGCACCGGCGGCGGCGGTCGGTATCGGGGCGACGGCCACGGACGGCTGGTCAGAGGGCAGGCGCGCAGGGAGGTCAGCCATTCCAGCTTCCGTTAGCTCCCGGCTCGACCATGCCCAGAACATATGGGTGGGGTACGACACTTATGGCCGCTCCGGGACCACTGTCCACAAGGACTTTCGGCCATGGAGTGAGGTACCGACCCCAGGTCCCTGACCACGAGTGACACCTGGACTCCAACGCTTCCACGTGAACCGGCGCTCGGCCGTGAACGAGAACAGCGCCCGTGTAACAGGGCAGCCCGCCCGTGAACCGGTGCGCCGTGAACGAGAACAGCGCACGCCCCAGCTACCGAGCGACGTACCGGCAGAGTTGTCAGGAACGCCGGTCGGGCACCACGATCACGGGATGCGTCTCGTCGTACCGCTCGCGGCGGCACTGATTCTGGGGCTCTGGGTCGCCCGCTGGTGGCTGTTGGCGCTACCGCTGGTCGTGGTTGCCGCCGCCGCTGCACTGCTGATGCTGCCGGGCGTCTCGTTTGACCGGGACAACCCGCTGTTCTTTCTGACCGTGCTGCTGGAGCTCGCGCTCGCCGCGGGCATCTCCGCGGGCAGGTACGTACGGCGTCGGGTAGCCGCGAACTGAGCCGTCGTCAACGGGCGCGACGGGTCGCGAACGCACTCGCGAGGCCAGTTTTGGCGGTCTGGACGACACGCGGGCGAAGAAATTCTTTGCGGTCGTGCGGTACCGGTGAACCGCACAAAGCAGACACGTAGTCCGTGCGGCGCGGTTGCCGATCGCCGATGCGTGAAGGTACCCGTCAATCTGGTTTGGTTGAGCTGTTTCCCTTATGGGACAAGCAATTCAAGAACTGTTGCGCAATTCGGGACCGGCCATTCCGGGTCCGTTCGGCTGTCGTCCGCGACCTCAACGGCACGTCGCTGACCTGCTCGAAGACTGCGTCCACAGTGGAGATAGCACTTTCCTATTCTGCGGAAATGGTAGCGAGTGGGCCTTGGAGGATGCACAGTGGACGCGTACAGAAAGGTGAGGACCGGAGGTGTTTGTTACGCCTCGCGCATCGTCACGCAGGACCATGGGGATTGCGTAAGCGATCCCGCAACGGTCGCGGTCGTGTCGGCGCGTACGCCATTCCCGGCGGATCCCGCACCCCGTTGAGGAGGAAACGATGGCCGGAGCGACGAAGGCCACCACCGACCCGGCTGCCAAACGCGCGGCGACCAGCCGCACCGGCGGCGCCGCCACGAGCACGTCCCGCGCCGCGAGCACTGGCGCGAAGCGCACGACAGCCCGCAGCACGGCGACCCGGACAACTGGCGCGGTACCGGCAGCCGGCTCCACCGCGCGCAAGACCACCGTGCGCGCCGCAGGTGCGAAGAAGACCACGGCCAAGCGGGCGACGGCGAAGAAGGCGGCCGCCAAGCGGACGACCGCGAAGACGACCGCGAAGCGGGCCACCGTCAAGAAGACGACCGCCAAGAAGGTCGCGGCAAAGCGCCCCGCCGCCAAGAAGACGACCACGAAGAAGACCGCGGCGGCGCGCAAGTCCACGGCCAAGAAGACCACCGCGCGCAAGACCGGTACGGCCGCCAAGCGCGCGTCGTCGACCAGGCCGGCCGCGAAGCGCACCACGGCCAAGAAGACGACCGCGCGCAAGACCGCGGGCGCGCGCAAGTCCACCGCCAAGAAGACCACCGCGCGCAAGACCGTCGCCAAGAAGACGACGGCGAAGAAGACGACGGCCAAGCGGACCACGGCGGCCCGTAAGACGACGGCCAAGAAGGCGACCGGGCGCAAGACGGCGGCGCGCAAGACGACCGCACGGAAGACGACCGCCCGCAAGACCTCGACCCGGCCCGCCGCCAAGCGGACGACGAAGAGCACCGCTACCAAGAAGACCACCGCCAAGCGCGCGACACCGGCGCGGAAGACGACGTCGCGGACGAGCGCGGCGAAGAAGCCAGCCAAGCGGGCAACGACGACGAAGCGGACGTCACGTACCGCACGGAAGGCCTGACCTGTGCGGATGGCGTGCGGCGAAGGCTGTACGCCACCGACCTGACTGGTAGAAACGGCGAGTGACGACTCGACGCGTCCTCGCCTCGCGGATCGACTTCACCGCCCTGCGCCGCGAGCTGGAACTCCCCACCGAGTTCCCGCCCGCGGCGCAGCGGGAAGCCGAGCAGGCCGCGGCGAAACGGGACGCCACCTCGCAGCGGGAAGCCGAGCAGGCCGCGGCGAAACGGGACGCCACCTCGCAGCGCGCCGCGTCACCGCCGGCCGCCGAGCAGCGAGACGCCGAGCAGCAGGACGCCGAGCGGGAAGCGACGCGGCGGGACCGCACCGACCTGGCGCTGGTGACGATCGATCCGCCCGGCTCGATGGATCTCGACCAGGCAGTGCGCATCGAGCGCCGGCCGGGCGGCTACCGGGTGTACTACGCGATCGCCGACGTGGCCGCCTTCGTCCGCCCCGGCGGCGAACTCGACGCCGAGGTGTGGCGGCGCACCCAGACGGTGTACTTCCCGGACTCCCGGGTTCCGCTGCACCCGCCGGTACTCAGCGAAGGCGCGGCCAGTCTGCTGCCGGACCAGGACCGACCGGCAGTGCTGTGGACCATCGACCTCGACGCTGATGGCGAGCCCAGTCAGGTGTGGCTGGAGCGGGCCCTGGTGCGCAGCCGGGCCAGATACGACTACGCCGGGGTACAGGAAGCCGTGGATGCCGGCCGACCGCCCGAGCCGATCGAGTTGCTCGCCGAGGTCGGCAAGCTGCGGCTGGCGCACGCCGTACAGCGCGGGGCGATCGAGCTGGGTACACCGGAGCAGGAGGTCACGCCGGACGCTGGCGGTTGGCGGCTGACCGTCCGGGCGGCGCTGCCGGTCGAGCTGTACAACGCCCAGATCTCGCTGGTGACCGGCATCTGCGCGGCCCGGATCATGCTCGCCGGGCGGGTCGGCGTACTGCGTACTCTGCCGCCGGCACGGCCGGCCGACGTCGAGCGGGTGCGCGCGGGGGCCCACGGGCTCGGCATCGACTGGCCCGATGGCGCGTCGCCCAGCGAGGTGGTCGCCGCCGCTGATCCCGGCTCCGCCCGCGGCGCGGCCTTTCTGGACCTGGCGGCCACGCTGCTGCGCGGGGCCGGCTACACCAGCTTCGACGGTACGGTGCCTGAGCAGCCCGGACATGCCGGTGTGGCGTCGGTGTACGCGCACGTCACGGCACCGCTGCGGCGACTGGTCGACCGGTACGCCACCGAGGTCTGTCTGGCTCTTCACCACAGCGCGGAAATTCCGCCGTGGGCGCGGGACGGTCTGGGCCGGTTGCCGGAGGCAATGGCGGCCGGCGACCGCCTCGCGTCGACGGCGGAACGCGCGGTGATCGACCTGACCGAGGCGGTACTGCTGGCCGATCGGGTCGGCCAGACCTTCGACGCCGCGGTCATCGACGCCGACGTCAACGAGGGCGGGAACGGCCAGCGTGTCGGTACGGTCGCGCTGGACGATCCGCCGGTACGGGCCCGGTGCCACGGCACCGACCTGCCGGTCGGCGAGCGGATCCGGGTACGGCTGGTGGAGGCCGATCCGGTGCGCCGCAAGGTGCTGTTCGAACGGGCCACAGACGCCTGAAGGCCGACGCCGGACGCCTGAAGGCCGACGCCAGACGGTTGGGGACCAGCGCCGGACGCCTGGGGACCAGCGCCGGGGCAGGCCGGCGGGACGGGCTGTCAGGATGAGCCCATGCCGTTCGATGCCAGCGTCCTGCCGGACGTCTCCGGCCTGTCCGTAGCCATTCTCGGTGGCACCGGCCCGCAGGGGCGTGGTCTCGCGTACCGGTTCGCGAGAGCCGGCCTGTCGGTGCGGGTCGGTTCGCGCGACGGAGCCCGCGGCGCGGCCGCGGCGACCGAGCTGAGCGCGATGCCGGGAGCCGCGCCGGTGACCGGCGGCGACAACGCCACCGTGGCCGGCGACGCCGAGCTGGTGGTGGTCGCGGTGCCGTGGGACGGCCACGGCGACACGATTGCCGCGCTCCGGCCGCGGCTCGACGGCAAGATCGTCGTGGACTGCGTGAACCCGCTCGGCTTCGACTCGCGCGGGCCGTACCCGCTGGACGTGCCCGAGGGCAGCGCCGCCGAGCAGGCCGCGGCGCTGCTGCCGGACTCCCGCGTGGTGGCGGCGTTCCACCACGTCAGCGCGGTGCTGCTCACCGACCCGTCGATCGGCTCGATCGACGCGGACGTACTCGTGCTGGCTGACGACCGGGACGCGGCGGCGACCGTACAGGCGCTGGCCGGGGTGATTCCGGGAGCGCGGGGCGTCTTCGCCGGCCGGCTGCGCAACGCCGGGCAGGTGGAGGCGCTCACCGCGAACCTGATCGCGATCAACCGCCGGTACAAGGCACACGCCGGCTTCCGCGTCACCGACGTGTGAACACCGACGACCTCGGCGACGCGTGCCCGATCGACCGGCCGCGCCGGATCGTGTCGCTGGTCCCGTCACTGACCGAGTCGGTCGCGGTGACCGCACCGGAGCTGCTCGTCGGGGTGACCGACTGGTGTACCCATCCGCCCGGGCTGGACCGGCCGCGGGTCGGCGGCACCAGGTACCCGGACGTCACGCGGGTACTCGCGCTGCGACCCGACCTGGTGCTCGCCAACGCCGAGGAGAACCGCCGCGAGGATGTCGAGGCGCTGCGCGCGGCCGGGGTCGCGGTCTGGGTCACCTACCCGCGTACCGTCGACGCGGCCCTGGACAGCCTCGGCCGGATGTTCGAGGCGCTGCGGCTCGACCGGCCGGAGTGGCTCGCCGCGGCCGCCGCCGCGTGGTCCGCGGCTCCGCGGCTGTCCCGACAAGCGGTGGTACCGATCTGGCGCCGGCCGTGGATGGTGCTCGGCTCGGACACCTTCGCCGGCGACGTACTCGCGCGACTCGGCGTCCGGAACCTGTACGACGACGCCACCGAGCGGTACCCGCGCACCACACCGGAAGAGGCGCTGGCCCGCCGGCCGGACCTGATCGTGCTGCCGGACGAGCCCTACCGGTTCACCGCCGACGACGGGTCCGAGGCGTTCGGCGGCGTGCCGTACGCGCTGGTGTCCGGCCGGCACCTCACCTGGTACGGCCCCTCCCTGGCGGAGGCACCCGAGGTACTGGCCGGACAACTCAGCAACGCCCGGTGAGAGGGCGGAGGGCGCTCAGCGGAAGGTGTGCTCCTCGGCCGGGAAGGCGCCGTCGCGTACCTCGTCGGCGAACTGTGCGGTCGCGTCGGCGAGCGTGCCGGCGAGATCGGCGTACCGCTTGACGAAACGGGGCAGCCGACCGGTCCGCAGCCCGGCCATGTCCTGCCAGACCAGCACCTGGGCGTCGCAGTCCGGACCGGCGCCGATGCCGACCGTCGGGATCGGCAGCTCGCTCGGTGATCCGCTTGGCCACCTCGCCCGGCACCATCTCCAGGACCACCGCGAACGCGCCCGCCTCGGCTACCGCGTGCGCGTCGGCGACCACCTCGTCGGCGGCGTCGCCGCGGCCCTGCACCCGGTAGCCGCCGAGCAGGTGTTCGCTCTGCGGGGTGAAGCCGATGTGCGCCATGACCGGGATGCCGGCGGCGGTCAGCGCCTCGATCTGCCGGCTCGATCCGGCGGCCGCCCTCCAGCTTGACCGCGTGGGCGCCGCCCTCCTTCATGAACCGTACGGCGGTGCGCAGAGCCTGCTCCGGTCCCTCCTCGTACGACCCGAACGGCAGGTCGCCGACGACGAGCGCCCGCTGGGTGGCCCGGACGACCGCGCGTACCAGCGGCAGCAGCTCGTCCAGCGGTGACCGGCAGCGGTCGTGCTGTAGCCGAACACGTTGTTCGCGGCCGAGTCGCCGACCAGCAGTACCGGGATGCCGGCCGGCGTCGAAGATCGCCGGCGGTGTACTGGTCGTAGCTGGTGAGCATCGGCCAGCGCTCGCCGCGCTCCTTGGCCAGGTGCAGGTCGCGGGTGCGGACCCGTCGGGTGGCCGGCCCGCCGTAGAGCGTGGGCTCACCGGGCGGCGACTGCGCATGGGCAGCGGATTCGGACATGCTGGTCTCCTCTCCTCGAGGCCCGTTCGGGTCCCCGGGTACGCCCCGATCGTCTCACCGGCCGGTCAGACCGGACACCGCCCTATGGGCGAACTCACAGGTCATGCGGTGGCCGCCTCGCGGAACCGGTTGGTGATCGGCAGCCGGCGGTCCCGGCCGAACGCCTTGATCGAGATCTTGGTGCCGGGCGCGGACTGCCGCCGCTTGTACTCGGCCAGGTCGACCATCCGCAGCACCCGGTCCACCAGCGCGGGGTCGTGCCCGGCCGCGACCAGGCCGTCGCGGCCCAGGTCGCCGTCGACGTAACCGGCCAGGATCGGGTCGAGCAGCGCGTAGTCCGGCAGCGAGTCGCTGTCGAGCTGGTCGGGGCGCAGCTCGGCGCTCGGCGGCTTGCTGATCGAGTTCTCCGGGATCGGAGGCTGCTGGCCGGCGGCCGCCGCGTCCGCGTTGCGCCAGCGCGCGAGCTTCCAGACCAGCGTCTTCGGTACGTCCTTGAGCGGGTTGAAGCCGCCGACCGAGTCGCCGTACAGGGTGCGAGTACCCGACCGCGAGCTCGCTCTTGTTGCCCGTGGTCAGCACCAGGTGACCCTCCTGGTTGGACAGAGCCATCAGGATCACGCCGCGTACCCGGGCCTGCAGGTTCTCCACCGCCAGCCCGGCCAGCGACAGGTTGGCCAGGAAGGCGTCGACCATCGGCTGGATCGGCTCGACCCGGTAGTCCAGGCCGGTGCGCTTGGCCAGTTCGGCCGCGTCGTCCTGGGAGTGGCCGGAGGAGTATCCGCTGGGCATCGACACGCCGACGACGCGCTCCGCGCCGAGCGCGTCGCACGGCGATCGCCGCGACCACGGCCGAGTCGATGCCGCCGGACAGGCCGAGCACGACCGACGCGGAAGCCGTTCTTGCGCACGTAGTCGCGCAGGCCCGGTGACCAGCGCCGCCCAGACCTCGGCCTCGTCGGCGATCCGGTCGGCCTGGCCCGGCTCCTTCCGGCCGCCGCTGTGCTCGGCGCGGGCGCTGCCCTGCTCGGCGTGGCCGCCGGCCGGCGGGTCGACCGGTACCGGCGCGGGGTCGGGCAGCTCGATCCGTGCCACCCGCATCTCACCGAGGTCGCCGGACGGCCGTCCGGTCGCCGCCGGCAGCTCCAGGTCGATGCACCAGCAGGTGCTCGGTCGAACTGCGGCGCCCGGGCGAGCAGGTCGCCGTCCGCGGCCACGACCATCGAGTCGCCGTCGAAGACCAGCTCGTCCTGGCCGCCGACCATGTTCACGTACGCCACGGTGGCGCCCGCCTCGGCGGCGCGCCGGGCGCACCAGGGCAGCCGGACGTCGTCCTTGTTCAGCTCGTACGGCGAGCCGTTGATGTTGACCACCAGCCCGACGCCGGCCCGCCGGGCCACGGCGAACGGCCCGCCGGCCTGCCACAGGTCCTCGCAGATGGTCAGCGCCACGTCCACCCCGTCGACCCGCACCACGGTCAGGGTGTCGCCGGGGACGAAGTAGCGGTCCTCGTCGAAGACGCCGTAGTTGGGCAGGTGGTGCTTGAAGTACCGGGCCACGACCTCGCCGCCGATGCAGCAGGGCGAGCGCGTTGCGCGGCCCGCGGCCCGGCTCGGCGTCGGCGTTCAGCCGGGCCGGGCCGTCGGCGTCGAGGTAGCCGACGATCACCGCGAGCGCGGAGCGGACGGTCCGCCGGCTGGATCATCGGCCAGGTCCTCGGCGAGGTCGACCGCGAGCTGGTCCAGCGCCGCCCGGCGAGGCCGCCACGAACGACTCCCGGAACACCAGGTCCTCGACCGGGTACCCGGTGAGCATCATCTCGGGGAAGGCGACGAGCTGGGCGCCGGCGTCGGCGGCCCGGCGGGACCAGTCGCGGACGATCGCGGCGTTGCCGGCGAGGTCACCGACGGTCGGAGTTCGACCTGGGCGAGAGCGAGGCGCAGCGTGGGCATGTGCTCCATCTTCGCGCCAGCGCCGCGGACGGCTCGGGCCAGGCGGCACCGGCCGGTCGCGTAACGTCGGCGTAACGACGCCGGGAAGACTCGGTCGGGGGCAGACTGCAGGGGTGGACGTGGACCGTCAGCAGGAGTTCGTGCTGCGCACGCTGGAAGAGCGCGACATCCGGTTCGTCCGGTTGTGGTTCACCGACGTGCTCGGGCACGCTCAAGAGCGTGTCGGTGGCGCCGGCCGAGCTGGAGGCCGCCTTCGAGGAGGGCATCGGCTTCGACGGCTCGGCGATCGAGGGCTTCGCCCGGGTCTACGAGTCGGACATGGTCGCCATGCCCGACCCGACCACCTTCCAGGTGTTCCCGTTCGAGGGCGGCGGTCGGCGGCGAGAGCGCCCGGATGTTCTGCGACATCCTGCTGCCCGACGGCGTCGCCGTCCTGGGCCGACCCGCGGCACGTGCTGCGCCGGGTGCTGTCCCGGGCGGCCGAGAAGGGCTTCACCTTCTACACCCACCCCGAGATCGAGTTCTTCCTGCTGTCCAGGACTGCCCGCCGGACGGCTCGGTGCCCATCCCGGTGGACACCGGCGGCTACTTCGACCACACCACCCACGCGGTGGCCCGCGACTTCCGCCGCCAGGCCGTGCTCGCGCTGGAGCGGATCGGCATCTCGGTCGAGTTCAGCCACCACGAGGTCGCGCCCGGCCAGCAGGAGATCGACCTGCGCTACGCCGACGCGCTCACCACCGCCGACAACATCATGACGTTCCGGCACGTGGTCAAGGAGGTGGCGCTGTCCGCAGGGCGTGCGCGCCACGTTCATGCCCAAGCCGTTCACCGACCAGCCGGGCAGCGGCATGCACACCCACCTGTCGCTGTTCGAGGGCGAGCGCAACGCGTTCCACGACCCGGCCGACCCGATGAAGCTGTCCAAGGTCGCCCGGGCGTTCATCGCCGGCCTGCTCGTCCACGCCCGGGAGTACACCGCGGTCACCAACCAGTGGGTCAACTCGTACAAGCGGCTGTTCCCGCAGCCGCTGCCGAGACCGGATCACCGAGTCGCCGGCGTACGTCTGCTGGGGGCACCTGAACCGGTCCGCGCTGGTGCGGGTGCCCGCGTACGGCAAGCCCAACTCGGCCCGGGTCGAGATCCGGTCGCTCGACTCGGCCTGCAACCCGTACCTGGCCTTCGCGGTACTGCTCGGCGCCGGCCTGAAGGGCATCGAGGAGGGGTACGAGCTGCCGCCCGGCGCCGAGGACGACGTGTGGTCGCTGCACGGACGCCGAGCGCCGCGCGATGGGGTACGAGGCGCTGCCGCAGAACCTGTCCGAGGCGATCGACGTGATGGCAGCGCAGCGAGTTCGTCGCCGAGATGCTCGGCGAGCACGTCTTCGACTTCTTCCTGCGCGAACAAGCGGGCCGAGTGGGAGGCAGTACCGCCGGCAGGTCACGCCGTACGAGCGGCAGCGCTACTTGAGCTGGCTGTAACCCCGACTGTACGCAGCGAAGCGGAACCGGTACCGTCCGGCGAGTGGTTTCGTCCGGTCTGTCCGGGAGGTCCGTCGTGCAGGTGATCGGGGTCGGGTTCGGGCGTACCGGCACGCTCTCGCTGAAGGTCGCGCTGGAGCAGCTCGGCTTCGGCCCGTGCTACCACATGTTCGAGGTCATCGACTCGCCGCGACGTACCCGGGACTGGATCCGCGCCGCGGACGCACCGCCGGACACGATCGACTGGGCCGGCATGCTGGCCGGGTACCGGTCCACCGTCGACTGGCCGGGGGCGGCTCTCTGGCGACCGCTGGTGGCGGCGTATCCGCAGGCCAAGGTGGTGCTGACGGTGCGGGATCCGGACCGCTGGTACGACAGCGCGGCCAGCACCATCTTCCGGGACCGGATGCGGGTCACCAGCCTGCTCGGCCGGGCCCGGCTGTGGCTGTCGCTGCGCACCGATCCGGCCATGCGCCAGGTGGTACCGATGGTCAGCCGGCTCGTCTGGGACGGCGTGTTCGGCGGCCGGTTCGCCGACCGGACCAGCGCGATCGAGCGGTTCCACCGGCACGTCGCCGAGGTGCGCGCCGAGGTACCCGCGGACCGGCTGCTGGTGTACGAGGTGAGCAGCGGCTGGGGACCGCTGTGTGACTTCCTCGGCGTCGACGCGCCGGCGCGGCCGTTCCCGCGGGCCAACGACCAGCGCACGTTCCACGAGTGGGAGCGGGGTCAGTTGGCCGGCGCGCTGGCCGCGCCGCTCGCGCTGGCGGCGCGCACGCTCAGTGACGCGGCCCGGTCGGTACGCACCGCGCTGGTTGACCGCAGCGTATCCAAGGGATGACTGGTTGTACCGGTGACGGCGGTGCCGGAACCGGACGACGCCGGTCCCACGCAGTGAGCGGACCAGCCCGTTCCGTTTGACGGATACGGCCACAGCGTGGACGGTGGGATATGGAAGCACTGCGGCACACGCCGGCTTCGTCCGGGTTCGCCAGCCTCCATGGGGGCGCGTGCCATGCGTCGGGGCGGGGTTGTCGTACCAACCGACACCGAAACCGCGAGGAGCCCAAACGTGCTTACCCTTACCGAAAACGCGGTGGCCGTCATCCGGTCGCTGACGACTGAACCGCAGGTGCCCGACGGCGCCGGTCTGCGCATCGCCACCGACGACGGACAGCCGGACACGCTCACCCTGACGCTCTCGCCGACGCCGCAGGACGGCGACCAGGTGCTCGACGCGGCCGGGGCGCGGCTGTTCCTCGACGACAACGCATCCGTGGTACTCGACGACAAGGCGCTCGACGCCGAGGTCGACCCCCAGGGCGTGGTGTCCTTCCAGGTCATGCCGCAGGCCGGCGACCTTCCCGGCGGTGCGGCCGGGAGTGACCAGACCACCTGACGCGGCGGCGCGGGCCCGTGCCCGGGCGGGAACGGCACGGGCCGCGCCGGAAAGTACCGGCCAGCCGCTAGCCTCGGGGCGTGACCGCCGCACGCGCCCTCGTAGTCGAAAACGACCCGACCGACGACGTCCGTCGGCTCGGTGACTGGCTCGTCGCGGCCGGCCTCGAATTATCGGTGGTACGCCCGCACGCGGGCGACGCGCTGCCGGACAATCTCGAGGGTTACGTGGCACTCGTCGTGCTCGGCGGGGCGCAGGACGCGTACGGGCGGCCCGACGGCACCGGTGCGCCGTGGTTCGCGGCGCTCGAGTCGCTGCTGCGGCACGCGGTCGCCACCCGGGTACCCACGCTCGGCATCTGTCTCGGCGCCCAACTGCTCGCGCAGGCGATGGGTGGCATGGTCGAGCGCAGCCCGGTCCGGGCCCGGATCGGCCCGGCCCTGGTCGCCCGTCGGGACGCGGCCGAACGGGATCCGCTGTTCGCCGAGCTTCCGCTGTCCCCGGACGTACTGACCTGGAACCGGGACGAGATCACCGAGCTGCCCGGCGGAGCGGTGCTGCTCGCGGCCGGCCTGCGCCAGCCGCACCAGGCGTTCCGGATCGGCGACCGGGCCTGGGGCCTGCAGTTCCACATCGAGTGCGACACCGACATGATCGCCGCCTGGGTGGCGGAGGACCTCGAGAAGCACGGTGTCGAGCCTCACGGTCTTGACCACGGCGCCGATCTTGAGCAACACGCGGAGGGGGAGCGGGCCGAGCCGCTCGGCTGGGAGCCGGACGAGCTGATCGCCGCCGTCGACGCGGTGATGCCAGACCTCGCGGAGGTGTGGCAGCCGTTCGCCGCCCGGTTCGCCGCGCTCGCGCTCGGCACGCTGGACACCGGCGTCCACCGTCAGCTGCCACTGCTCGGTTGACGGGCCGGTACGTGACCGCCGCGCGACCCACCAGTGCCACCGCCCGGCTGGCCCGGTACGGCTTCACCGATCCCGGTCGGGCCGCCCAACTGGTCGGCGCGGACGGACTCAACCTGTGGAACCACGACACGCAGCAGCCGCTGGATGACGGTGCCGCGGTGGTGTTCACCGCGCTGGCCGGGGCCGCCGACCCGGACCTCGCACTGCGTCAGCTGCATCGCCTGGTGGAGGCTGCCGAGCATGCCGGCGACACCGGTGTGCTGGCTGAGATCGAGGCAGACGAGCGGTACCGGCTGCGGCTGACCCGGCTGCTCGGCGCCTCGGTGGCGCTCGGCGACCACCTGGTCGCCTGTCCCGCCGACCGCCAGGTGCTCGCGGATCCACTCGCCGCCCAGGACCTGTTCGGCCCTGACGAGCTTTCCCCCGGCGAGCCGACTGCCGGCGGTGGTACCGGACCCGACGCGGTCGCGGCGCTGCGCCGGGCGTACCGCCGCCGGCTGCTGGCCGTGGCCGGCGCCGACCTCGCCGACGGCTGGGACATCGAGGCGGTGGCCGCGGAGCTGGCCCGGCTGGCCGACGCGACGCTGGCCGCCGCCCTCGCCATCGCGACCGCGGAGCTGCCGGCGGGAGCGGCACCGGCCCGGCTGGCGGTGATCGCGATGGGCAAGTGCGGTGGCCGTGAGCTCAACTACGTCAGCGACGTGGACGTGCTGTTCGTGGCCGCACCAGGCGCGCGGACCGACGACGCGGAGGTACCGGCCGACGGGGCGCTGGCCACCGCCACCACGCTCGCCCGCCGGCTGATGGACGTGTGCCGGCAGGTGGCCTGGCCGGTCGACGCCGCACTGCGGCCGGAAGGCCGGGACGGTCCGCTCGTGCGTACCGTCCCCAGCTATCTCGCCTACTACCGCAAGTGGGCCCGCACCTGGGAGTTCCAGGCGCTGCTCAAAGCCCGTCCGGCGGCCGGCGACGCGGGGTTGGCGGCAGACTGGTTCGCTGAGGTCGGACCCCTCGTCTGGCACGCGGCCGAACGGCCGGAGGCGGTCGAGGACGTACGCGCGATGCGTCGCCGCACCACCGAGCTGCTCTCCGCCCGGGACGCCGAACGGGAGATCAAGCTCGCCCCGGGCGGGCTGCGCGACGTCGAGTTCGCGGTACAGCTGCTGCAGCTCGTACACGGGCGGGCGGACGAGTCGCTGCGCGGCGGCAACACCCTGGCGGCGCTGCGGGCCCTCACCGCCGGCGGGTACGTGGGCAGAGCCGACGGCCAGGCACTCGACCGGGCGTACCGGTACCTGCGCTCGGTGGAGCACCGGTTGCAACTGCAGCGGCTGCGTCGTACCCACCGGATCCCGGACGATCCCGCGGCGCTGCGCTGGCTGGCGCAGATCCTCGGGTACCGGCCGGACAACCGGCGGGACGCGGCCGAAGCGTTTCTTGCCGAGTGGACCCGGTGCGCCCGGGAGGTGCGCCGGCTGCACACGAAGCTGCTGTACCGTCCGCTGCTCGAAGCGGTCGCGAAGGTACCGACCGACGACCTGCGACTGACCCCGCAGGCGGCCCGGCGGCGACTGGAGGTGCTCGGCTTCGCCGATCCGGCCGGCGCGCTGCGGCATCTGGAGGCGCTCACCGGTGGGGTGTCCCGGGCAGCCGCGATCCAGCACACGCTGCTGCCGGTGATGCTGTCCGAGTTCGCCGACGCGGCCGAACCCGATCGCGGCCTGCTCGCCTACCGGCAGGTGTCCGGGCGGCTCGGTCGTACCCCGTGGTACCTGCGGCTGCTGCGGGACGAAGGGCCGGTCGCGCTGCGCCTGGCGCGGCTGCTCGGCACCAGCCGGTACGTCTCCGACCTGCTCGTCCGGGACCCGGAGGCGCTGCGGCTGCTGGCGTCCGACGAGGAGTTGGCGCCACGGCCGCGGCAGGTGCTGGTGGACTCGATGGCCGCCACCGCAGGCCGGTACGACGATCCGGCCGAGGCGATCCGGGCGATCCGCGCGTTGCGCCGCCGGGAACTGTTCCGGATCGCCTGCGCGGACCTGCTCGGGCTGGCCGACTGCGACACGGTTGGGCAGGCCCTGACCGACGTCACCGACGCGGTACTGGGCGCCGCGCTGGCGTCCGCGTGTGCCGCGGTCGGGCGGGACGGCCCACTCCCGGTACGGCTGGCGATCATCGGGATGGGGCGCCTGGGCGGTGCCGAGCTGGCGTACTCGTCCGACGCCGACGTGCTGTTCGTGTACGAGCCGCTCCGGTCCCCGTCGGACGGGCCGGTACCGGCCCGCGCCCGCCGTACCGGCGACAGGGCTACGGCCGGGGACGAGCCGACCGGCGACGGTGAGACGGCAGGCGGGACCGACGCGGAGGCGCAGGCCGCGGCGCGGGTGGCCGAGGGGGTACGCCGGCTGCTCGCCGAACCGGCCCCGGATCCGCCCCTGGTCATCGATCCCGCGCTGCGCCCGGAGGGCCGGCAGGGTCCACTCGCGCGCAGCCTGTCCGCGTACCGGACGTACTACGCGCGCTGGTCCCGGGTGTGGGAGGCGCAGGCGCTGCTGCGGGCCCGGTTCGTCGCCGGCGACGCCGACCTGGGGGCGAGGTTCGGAGCGCTCGCCGATCCCATCCGGTACCCGCTCGGCGGGCTGACCCCGCCGCAGGTCACCGAGATCCGGCGGGTGAAGGCGCGGGTGGACAGCGAACGGCTGCCCCGGGGCGCGGATCCGGCCACCCACACGAAGCTCGGCCGGGGCGGGCTGGCCGACGTGGAGTGGACGGTCCAGTTGCTGCAACTCAGGTACGGGCACGCGACACCGGCTCTGCGCACCCCGCGTACTCTCGATGCGCTGGACGCCGCGCGTGCCGCCGGGTTGCTCGATCCGGCCGATGCCGCGGCTCTGGCCAATGCCTGGCTGCTGACCACCCGGGTACGGAATGCGATCATGCTGGTCCGCGGCCGTCCGTCGGATCAGTTGCCCAGGCGCGGGCCGGAGCTCGCCGGTGTGGTCCGCGCGCTCGGGTACGGCGGCCGGCGGGGGGATCCGGGGGAGTTCCTCGATGAATACCTCCGTACCGCCCGCAGGGCACGGCAGGTAGTGGAGAGGGTGTTCGATGCCTGACGCGACGACCGACCGCGGTCCGGTCGACGCCGCGCCGGCCAGCGTCAGCGGGGACCAGCGGACCGGTCACGCGGCCGCGGACGATCCGTCCGCCGGCAACGGCCAGCCGGTCGCGGTGGACGCGACCCAGCCGTTCGACGCGCTCGCCGACAACACCGGGGAGCACCCGCCGACCGGTGGGGCGCCCGCCGCGGTACCGGCCGCGATCGAGGTGGCCGACCTGGTCGTCGCCGAGCAGGCGGCCGCCGAGGAGGTGGCCGGCCGGGCCGGACCCACGGTCGACCCGAACCCGACCGGGCTGCTGCCCCGGGTGGTGGAGCCGTCCGAGTGGTGGGTGGACCTGGTCGACCGGTGCCTGCCACCGCGGTACCGGCTGCCGGTTCTGGTCACCACCGCGGTCTCGCTGGTACTCACCGTCGGCTTCCTGTTCATGCCGCTGGCCGGTACCGACCTGTCCGCCCAGGTGGCCCGCGGGCACTTCTTCGAGACGTACGGCCTGGACACGGTCGACTTCCGTTGGTACGGCGGGGTGTACCCGTTCGGGTACAGCGTGTTCACCGGTCCGCTGAACGCCGCGATCGGCGCGCGCGGCGTCGGCGCGGTGTCCTGTGTCCTGGCCGCGATCGCGTTCGCCTGGCTGCTCGCCCGGTACCGGGTGCGCCGCCCCACGCTGGGCGGCGTGCTGGCCGCCATGGTCGGCGTGTTCAACCTGGTGAGCGGGCGTACCACCTTCGCGGTCGGCGTCGCCATCGCACTGTTCGCACTGGTCGCGGTGGCGTTGCCGGGGGTACGCCGGCGCTGGCGCGCGATCGCCGGCGGCGTCCTCGCCCTGCTGTCGGTGGGCGGCAGCCCGATCGCCGGCCTGTTCGTCGGGCTGGCCGGCGGAGCGCTGATCCTGGCCGGCCTGCTGCCGCCGGCCGGCGGGCACGGGCCGCGCTGGCGCGGCGCGCTGTGGCCGACCGTACGCGGAATGCTCGGCGGGTACTGGCTGGAGGGGTTCGCGCTCAGCCTGGGCGCGCTGATCGGGGTGTCGCTGCCCGCGCTGATGTTCTCCGACGGTGGCGTACAACCGTTCACCAGCGACTCGATGAAGGTGTTCGTCGCGGTCGGGGTGGCGTCGTTCTTCCTGCTGCCCAAGCGGTACCGGGCACTGCGGGTCGGCGCGCTGCTGACCGTGCTGCTCATCCTGTCCGCGTTCTACCTGCCCAGCCCGATCGGTTCGAACGTGACCCGGCTGCCGATGCTGTACTCGGCACCGCTGGTCGCCGCGGTCACCATGGTGGACCGGCGGCTGCTGGTCGGCGCGATCGTGGCGTTGGTGTGGTGGCAGCCGCCGCTGGTGACCGGAGACCTCGGCAACGCCGGCGACCGGGCCGCGCAGCGCGCGTTCTACCAGCCGCTCATCGACGAGTTGGGCAAGCGCAAGCCGATCGGCCGGATCGAGGTCGTACCGCTGTACGACCACTGGGAGTCCACCTATGTGGCCGAGGCGGTACCGCTCGCCCGCGGCTGGGAGCGCCAGGTCGACGTGGACCGCAACGGCCTGTTCTACAGCGCGCTCACCCCGCAGTCGTACCTGAGCTGGCTGTACGAGAACGCGGTCAGCTATGTCGCGCTACCCACCTCGACCCGGCTGGACCGGTTCGCGGTCGAGGAACAGGCGCTGATCGAGGCTGGCCTGTCCTACCTGCGACCGACCTGGCAGAACCCGGACTGGACGCTCTACCAGGTGATCGGCGCGATCCCGCTGGTGGCGAACCCGGGCGTGCTGGTGGACTCCGGCCCGACCGGGGTCACCTTCGACATGCCCCGGCGCGGCCAGTTGACCGTACGGGTGCGCTGGTCACGCTGGCTCACCCTGTCCGGGCCCACCCTGTCCGGCAAGGACGACGAGAGCGCCTGCTTCCATCGGGACGCCGGCCGCTGGACGCACGTAGTCATTCGGGAGCCCGGCCGGTACACCATCTCCAGTGGTTGGCACCTGCGCCAGCTCCACCACTGCTGACGCGGGCCTGTTCGCAGCCGGCCACGCCGTCAGCGCGGCAGCGGTCAGCTCCGGTCGGGCGTGAGGGTCAGGGTGTCCGCGGTCTCCCGCTTGACGCTGGCCTCGGCCCAGCGCATCGGCAGGGTCCGGCCGGTACGCCACAGCTCCAACTGGTCGGTGTAGTGGTCGGAGAACGCGTGACCGGAGTTGCCGGCGAACTGCACCCAGCGGGAGCGGTCGAAGTCACCGAGGTCGACGGTCATCCGCATGGACGGAACCGCGGTCACCTCGTACCCGGCGCTCGCGTCCCAGCCGGTCGCGTTCACGATGCCGGAGCCGCCGGCCACGCTCACCGGGTCCACATTGAACAGCCACTCGATCGGGCCGATGCCGGAGGTACCGAACGACTGGTTGCGCAGGGCCAGCTTGTGCAGGTCGCCCCAGCGCCAGTCGCCGGGCTCGTCACCGAGCCGGTCGTACAACTCGTCGGCCGCGGCCGTCATGGCGGCCCGCAACTGGTCGTCCCGGGTCTCGTGCCGGCTGGTGTCCTGGTCGTCCCACCAGGGCGAACCGGGGTCGACGATGAGCCCGCGCACCACCTCGAACCAGCGCTCGCCACCAGTGGCCTGGTAGTCGGCGGGCAGCTCGTCGAAGGTACCGGCGAGCAGGTGCCGCCACGTCGCGTTGTAGAACGCGGCCGCGGCCGAGTCGGCGGACTGCTGGTAGTCCCAGTCCCGCAACAGGTTCCGCGCGGTCGCGGCCCGGCCGGTCAGCCGTACCGCGAGCAGCCGCGACACGATCGTCTCCGCGCTGGTGTTGCGCGCGTCGAACTGCATCGACGTCACGTCGTTCACCGAGATCGGACCGTGGTGACCGGTGATCAGGTCGTTGATGCGCTGGCTGCGGTAGCCGTAGGTCCAGTCCCGGGTGAGCAGGTACGGGTAGTCCGGGCCGACCACGGCCTGGTTGGCGGTCACCACGTACCCGCGGGCCGGGTTGAACTCGGTCGGCATCGCGCTGAACGGCACCGTGCCGGTCCAGTCGTACAACGAGTCCCAGCCGGGCGCCGGCCACCTGCCGTCGCCCTTGCCGCGGATCGGTACCGTGCCCGGCGCCTGATAGCCGATGTTGCCATCCACGTCGGCGTACACCATGTTCTGCGCCGGTACCGCGAACTTCTCCGCGGCCGCGCGGAAGTCCGTCCAGTTGGCCGCGGTGTCCAGCTCGAACAGCGCGTCCATGGTGCGACCGGGGTCGAGCGCGGTCCACCGCAGCGCGATCGCGTAGCCGTCCGGGCCGGCGGTCACGGTCCCGTCCGGGCTGCCCGGGGAGGCGGGGCCGGGCGACTCCGCGGTCGGCGGTTTGCGCCCGATCCGGCGCAGCTCGGCGGACTGGTCGGACAGCAGCGGCCCGTGTTTCGTCGTCCGGACCGTGATGTGTACGTCGTCGCCGCCGGCCACCCGGATCGTCTCGGCCCGCTCGGTCAGCGGCAGCCACTTCCCGTCGACGAGGTACCGGTCGCCGTCGACCTGTTCCAGGTACAGGTCGGTGACGTCCGGGTCGAGGTTGGTGAAGCCCCAGGCGATCCGGGCGTTGTGCCCGATCACCACGCCCGGTACGCCGGAGAAGCTGAACCCCTCCGCGTTGATGTCGCAGGACGTGCTGCCGGGGAGGCAGTGCAGGCCGATCTGGTACCAGATCGCCGGCAGCGATGGGCTCAGGTGCGGGTCGTTGGCCAGGATCGGCTTGCCGGTGCTGGTGCGGGAGCCCGCGATCACCCAGGAGTTCGAGCCGATGTCCGGGCTGTTGGCGCCGAGCAGCGGCGGCAGTCGCCGCAGCGCCGCGCCGACCGCCCGCAGCGCCGGCACGGCGTCCGCCGCCACGGCCGAGCTCGGGTCCGTGGCCGGGTTCGGCCTCGAGTCCGTGGCCGGAGCCGTGGCCGTGGCCGGTGCCGGCCGCGCACCGGTCGCCGGCTGCTCGCTCACCGGGCCGCTGGTCACCGGTCCGCCACCGCCAGCTCCGGCCGCCACCGTGTCGGTGCCGGTGAACGTGTCCTTGCTGACCGTGCCGCCGGGCACGATCGGGGTGTGCTGGTGTACCGGATACGCCGGGTACAGCTGCTCGACCTGCGCACGGGACAGCCCGCTGCCGAGCAGGATGGCCCGGTCGATCTCGGCGCCCATGTTGCCGCGCAGGTCCCACGCCATCGCCTTGAGCCAGGCCACGCTGTCCACCGGATCCCAGGTAGCGATGCGGTAACCGCGGTTGCGCAGCCCCAGCACGCCGTACTCCAGGCTCGCCGCCGAGCCGTCGTGGTCACCGAGCCAGGCGTTCACGCCGTCCGCGTACGCCCGCAAGTACCGCTGGGTGTCGGGGGAGAGCCGCGGGTACTCCTGTTCGGCAACCCGGCGCCAACCCATCGTGCGCAGGTACCGGTCGGTCTCGACCTCACTCGCGCCGAACAGTTCGGACAGCCGGCCCGACGTGATGTGGCGCCGGAAGTCCATCTCCCAGAACCGGTCCCGGGCGTGCAGATAGCCCTGGGCGCGGAACAGGTCGTCGGTGCTCCGCGCGTACACCTGCGGAATGCCGTGCGAGTCCCAGCGGACGGTGACCTCGGCACGCAGGCCGGGCAGCCGCTCCTCGCCGGCGTAGTCGGGGAACGAGCGCCGTACGGTCCACAGCGTCAGCCCGCCGCCTACCAGCGACAGCACCACGACAAGGATCAGCAGTACCAGCCCGGCACGGAGCAGGATGCGAACGGCCCTCATGCCCGGCGATCGTACGGGGCCGCGCCCCTTTCGCTAATGCCGGTCGTAGTGATGCCGGTCGTGGTGATGATCGTGGCGGTGCCGATCGTCATGGTGCCGGTCGTGATGGTGCCGGTCATGGTGATGGCGCCGGTGGTGGTCGCGATCGTGGTGGTCGCGATGGTGGTCCCAGTGCTCGTCGCCGTACCGGCCGTCGTGGTGGCGCCGGTCGTGCCAGCGACGGGGCCGGTGGTGGTCGTGCCGGTGGTGGTCGTCCCGATAGTGCCGGTTGTGCCCGTGGTGGTCGTGCCGATAGTGCCGGTCGTATCCGTAGTGGTGGTCGTCCCGGCCGTACCAGTGACGGCGGCGAGCGCGAAGGGGGCCGAACAACCAGGCGAGAATGAAGGCCACGACACCTCCTGCGTAGTCAACGCTTCTACTTAAAGTAGCGCGGGCCCGGGGCAGAGGCGCGGTTAGCGGGCGGTGCCGCTCGACACACGCGAAACGGGCCGCCGGGTAAACCCAGCGGCCCGCCGTGCGGCAGCGAACGCGACTACACGTCGAAGTACAGCGCGAACTCGTGCGGGGTGGGGCGCAGCCGGATCGGGTCCACCTCGTTCGCGCGCTTCCAGTCGATCCAGGTCTCGATCAGGTCCGGAGTGAACACGCCGCCGTCGAGCAGGTACTCGTGGTCGGCCGTCAACGCGTCCAGCACCTCCGGCAGCGAACCGGGCACCTGCTGTACCCCGGCGAACTCCTCCGGCGGCAGGTCGTACAGGTCCTTGTCGATCGGCTCGGGCGGCTCGACCTTGTTGCGGATGCCGTCCACGCCGGCCATCAGCATCGCGGCGAAGGCCAGGTACGGGTTGGACGACGGGTCCGGCACCCGGAACTCGATGCGCTTCGCCTTGGCGTTCGTGCCGGTCACCGGCACCCGGGTACACGCGGACCGGTTGCGCTGCGAGTAGACGAGGTTCACCGGCGCCTCGAACCCCGGAACCAGCCGGCGGTACGAGTTGACCGTCGGGTTGGTGAACGCGAGCAGGCTCGGCGCGTGATGCAGCAGGCCGCCGACGTACCAGCGGGCGGTGTCGGACAGGCCGGCGTACCCGGTCTCGTCGTAGAACAGCGGGTCGCCGTCCCGCCACAGGCTCTGGTGGCAGTGCATGCCGGACCCGTTGTCGCCGAACAGCGGCTTCGGCATGAACGTCGCGGTCTTGCCGGACGTCCAGGCGGTGCTCTTCACCACGTACTTGAACAACTGCAGGGTGTCGCCGGCCCGCAGCAGTGTGTCGAACTTGTAGTTGATCTCGGCCTGGCCGGCGGTACCGACCTCGTGGTGCGCCCGCTCCACCTCGATGCCGACGCCGAGCAGGTTGCGCACGATCGTGTCGCGCAGGTCCGCGTAGTGGTCCACCGGCGGTACCGGGAAGTAGCCGCCCTTGTACCCCGGCTTGTAGCCGCGGTTGCCGCCGGGCTCCTCCCGGCCGGTGTTCCAGGCGCCCTCGATCGAGTCGACGTAGTAGTAGCCGGAGTTCGCGGTCGTGTCGTACCGGATCGAGTCGAAGACGTAGAACTCCGCCTCCGGGCCGAAGTACGCGGTGTCCGCGATGCCGCTCGAGGCCAGGTACTCCTCGGCCTTCTTGGCGATGTTGCGCGGGTCGCGGCTGTACGGCTCGCGGGTGAACGGGTCGTGGATGAAGAAGTTGAGGCAGACGGTCTTCTGCTCGCGGAACGGGTCGAGGAATGCGCTCGCCGCGTCCGGCAGCAGCAGCATGTCCGACTCGTGGATCTCCTGGAAGCCGCGGATCGAGGAGCCGTCGAAGGCGAGCCCATCGGTGAAGACCTCTTCGCCGAACGACTCGACCGGGACGGTGAAGTGCTGCATCACTCCCGGCAGATCACAGAACCGTACGTCGACGAACCTGACATCCTCTGCGGACAGGTACCGCAGGAGCTCTTCCGGGTTGCTGAACACTCGCATGCCTCCATCGGCCGGTACGACGGGTGATGGCCTGTTGTCTTCGCGACGTTAGGTCCGACTCGTTGCCCGGCCGTGTCCCGCGTGTTTCAGCGGTGTTACGCCCGTGCCGGGGCTCGAATCCGGCCCTGTCCGGGTCCACTCTTTCATCGGGTACCCCGGCCTGTCGGTGGTTCATCGATTCCCCGGTCGGTACCGCCGGGGACAGTCGCGTCAGGCCGCCGGTAGCCTTACCGCTCGTGACCGGACAGCCCAGCGCGGCGACCCCGGGTCCGGCGGCGGAACCGCCCGACGGACCGCGGCCGACAGCCGACGAGCCACAGCCTGGGTCGGGTGAGCCGGCGGCGGGGCGACCCGCGACATACGGCGCGCGCTTCCTCGCCCTGGTGATCGACTGGATCCTGTGCCTGTTCGTGGCGGGCCTGATCGACCGGCCGCCGGCGACCGGGCTGTGGGCCGACCTGATCCTGATCGCCGAGTACGGCTTCTTCCTCGGCCTGTTCGGTCAGACTCCGGGGATGCGGGTCGCCAGGATCCGGTGCGTGTCCATCGTCCACGGCCGGGCGGTCGGTATTCCGCGCGCCCTGCTGCGGGGCCTGCTGCTGGTACTGATCGTGCCGGCGCTGATCATCGGCCAGTCCGGCCGCGGCCTGCACGACCGGGCGGCCGGTTCGATCGTCGTCTCCAGCTGACATCGGCGCTGACCTGGCGCCAGCCGGCCGTGCGGAGCGGCCCGGTCAGGCCGCCGCGCGGCGGCCTGAAGTGGCGGCTCAGTGGCCGCGCATCGCCTTGAAGTTGCCCTTCGGCCGCATGTTCTTCGGGATCGGCCCCTTCGGCATCTGCGGCCGGGCGTTCAGCGCGGTCAGCCGGGTGTCCAGCGCGTTGACCTGCTTGCCGGTGATGTTGCGGGGCAGCTTCATCAGGTGGGTGCGCAGCTTGCCCAACTCGACCTGGCCGTCCGCGTCACCGATCGACAGGTCGTAGATGGGGGTCTCGCCGACGACCCGGTTCAACCGCTTCTTCTCCTGCGCAAGCAGGCTGCGGGTCCGGCTCGGGCTGCCCTCGCCGATCAGCACGACCCCGGGCCGGCCGATGGCCCGGTGCACGAAGTCGTTCTGGGTGGTCATCTGTACCGCGGGGGTGACCCGCCAGTCGCCCCGCATGGTCTGCAGGATCGCCGCGGCGGCACCGGGCTTGCCCTCGGCCTCACGCAGCATCGCGGTGTTCGCGCGGAGGTTCATCACGATCAGTACGGCCAGCACCGCCAGCAGCACGCCGGCCGGTGCGTAGATCCAGCTCAGCAGGAAGCCAGCCAGTACGGCGAGGCCGATCGGTACGACGACCGCGACGGCCACCAGCGGGAGGAACATGCGGTCCCGCTTGGCGGTGAACGTGAATGCGGTTCGGATCTGCCTGAGCCGTTCCATGAACGGCACCTTTTCCGGCTGCGCGGCCTTTGCCATGCCGCGATTCTAGTTGCCGCCGCGGTCAGCGCCGCCACCGGCGGCCGGGGTTGGCACGGCTCCCGGGCGTCACCCGACCATCGCGACGAGGTGTGGCTACCCGATCACCAAAAGCAATCGCACGAAGAAATGCGGCGCTAGTCGGGCTGGCTGGCGGGCGCCTGTTGCCGGGCCTCGATCGCCTGGCGGTACAGCCGGCCGGCCCGGTACGACGAGCGCACCAGCGGTCCGCTCAAGACTCCGGCGAACCCGAGCGAGCGGGCCTCTTCCTCCAGCTCGACGAACTCCTCCGGCTTCACCCACCGGCTCACCGGATGGTGCCGCGGGCTGGGTCGCAGGTACTGCGTGATCGTGAGCAGCTCGCAGCCCGCCTCGTACAGGTCGCGCATCGCGGTCGACACCTCGGAGCGTTCCTCGCCGAGCCCGAGGATCAGGTTGGACTTGGTGACCAGACCGGCCGCGCGGGCGCTGGTGAGGATCGACAGGGAGCGGTCGTACCGGAACGCCGGGCGGATCCGCTTGAAGATCCGCGGCACCGTCTCCACGTTGTGGGCCAGGACCTCCGGGCGGCTGCCGTACACCTCGGCCAGCAGGTCGGGTGCCGCGTTGAAGTCGGGGATCAGCAGCTCGACGCCGCAGCCGGGGAGCATCCGGTGGATCTGGCGGACCGTCTCCGCGTACAGCCAGGCGCCGCCGTCGGGCAGGTCGTCCCGGGCCACCCCGGTGATCGTCGCGTACCGCAGGCCCATGGTGGATACCGAGTCGGCCACCCGGCGCGGTTCGTCGGCGTCGAACTCGGCCGGCTTACCGGTGTCGATCTGGCAGAAGTCGCAGCGCCGGGTGCACTGGTCGCCACCGATGAGGAAGGTCGCCTCGCGGTCTTCCCAGCACTCGTAGATGTTGGGGCAGCCGGCTTCCTCGCACACCGTGTGCAGGCCCTCGCGGCGGACCAGGCCCTTGAGCTCGGTGTACTCCGGGCCCATCCGGGCCTTGACCTTGATCCACGGCGGCTTGCGCTCGATGGGCGTCTCGGCATTACGCGCCTCGACCCGCAGCAGGCGTCGCCCATCTGGCTGTACGACCGTCACATCCGGAAGCGTATCGCCGCAGGCCGTACGCGTCGTGCCGCGGTGATCCCGCTCACCGAGGGGTACGCCACCCAACCGCCGGCCGGACCCGGTCGCACGCTCCGTCACGCCGGCCCGAAAGCGGCGGTCGGGGTCGTTCTCCGGCGTGGCGGGCGGTCAGGGCAGCAGCGCGTCGAGGTGTGCCTCCACCAGCGGCCGGACCTCCGCCACCCCGACCTGGCGACCCAGTTCCGCGCTGAGCGAGGTGACCCCGGCGTCCCGGATTCCGCACGGCACGATCCGGTCGAACGCGCTGAGGTCACAATCACAGTTGAGCGCGAAGCCGTGCATGCTGACGCCGCGGCTCACCCGTACGCCGACAGCCGCGATCTTGCGGGCCGGCCGGGACTCGTCGGCGGGCATCCACACCCCACTGCGCCGCTCGATCCGTACGGTGTGCAGGCCGACGTCGGCGCACACCGCGATCAGCAGCGACTCCAGCCGGCGTACGTG
Organism: uncultured Actinomycetota bacterium; assembly: GCA_963742715.1. Classification (GTDB taxonomy): domain Bacteria; phylum Actinomycetota; class Actinomycetes; order Mycobacteriales; family Micromonosporaceae; genus CAVUMR01. The sequence continues at coordinate 919,394 of CAVUMR010000002.1, forward strand.
CGCGACCACGTCCATCGGGTCCGGCAGCGCCAGGATCGGATACCCGACGAGCTGGCCGGGGCCGTGCCAGGTGATCCGGCCGCCCCGGTCCACGTCGATGACCGGCGTGTCGTCGATCGGGCGGTCGGCCGGCTCGGTGCGCTTGCCGGCGGTGTACACGCTCGGATGCTCGAGCAGCATCAGCACGTCGGGTCCGGTACCGGCCACCCGCGCCTCGTGCAGCTCGCGCTGCCGCGCCCAGGCCTGCGTGTACTCGACGGTGCCGAGCTCGAGCACCTGCGGGATGCCGGTCGACGCCACGGTGTTCGTCACGGTTGCAGCCTATCCCCGCTGGTAGTTGACTTCCCTGCGGCTGGTCACGTCCCGGTGGCTGGTCACGTCCCGGTTGCGCCGGGCAGCAGCCGCGGCTCGATCCGGGTCTCCACCGCGGTACCGTCATCGCCCCGCTCCACCCGGTACGCGCCCTTGCCGGCGGCCTCGCTGACCGCCTCGACCAGCTCGGTACCGCGGTACACCAGGCCCACGTTGTCGTCGGTGGCGTACCCGGCGGGGATGCTGCCCTCGCCGATCAACTTCTGGAACAGCGGCCGGCGCTGCGCCTCGTTGTCGTAGTGCACGCCGTTGGAGTACGGCAGGAACCCGAGTGCGTTGTCGATCGGCCGCAGCGTCGGGCCGAACGAGTCGGTGGTACCGCCGAGGTGCCAGCAGATCGAGCCGGCCGACACTCCGGAGAGGACCACGCCGGCCTCCCAGCACTCGCGCATGATCTCGTCCACGCCGTGCAGCCGCCAGATCGCGAGCAGCGCCGCGACGCTGCCGCCCTGTACCCAGATCACGTCCTGGCCGAGCAGGTGCCCGCGCAGGTCCGCGAAGTTCGGCATCGGGAACAGGTTGACGCAGGTCACCTCCACGTCAGTGCCGTAGAAGCCCTCGTGGAAGTGCGCGTTGAAGTGCCGCGCGTCGCCGTTGGCGCCACCGAGGAAGGCGAGCTTCGGCCGCCGCGCCTCGGACAGCTCGATCGCGTGCCACAGCAGCGGTGCGGGCTGCAGGTACGTGCGCTCGCCGGGCTTGTACCCGCCGGAGGTCGCCAGGATCGTCGGGGTCTTCGACGTTGGGGTCGCTGTCACGGGGCCAGACGCTACTTGATGACCCGGTACCCGCGCGCCGCAGTTCCGGGGCTCGCCGGTGCGCGGGGATCGGGGCTCCGCGGCCGGACGTCGAGCGAGCGTCGAGCCGGCGGTGCGATCCTCACCGGCGCCGACGCGCGATCCTCGCCGGCGCCGACCCGGGAGGTGCGGGATGAGTACTGACTACGCGGGCCCTGGCGGGATCGTGCCGTGGGCGGCCGCCGCACCGGCCAGCTCCCCGGCGGGCGGCAGCTACCCGGCGGGCGGCAGCTACCCGGCGGGCGGCGGCTATCCGGTGGGCGGCGGCTACCTGGCGGGCACGGGGGATCCGCGGGTCGCCGTGCGGTGGCTGCTGGACCGGATGTTCGAACTGGACGGCTGGCAGGCCGCGATGGAGGAGCTGCTCGCGCCGGGGTACGGCCCGGACACCGCCGACCGGGAGTCGCCACGGCCGGAGTTCGAGGCCGGACTGGAGGCCCTGCGGCGCGCGATCGAGCGGTCGGCCGCCGATCACGTGCACCTCGTCGCGGGGTGAGTTGTGTACCGCGTCACCATGGGGCCGGCCGAGCCGCCGGCGTAACGTCCGGTTCATCCTGGGATCAGCGCCATCGTTCCTGATGGGAGGCCCGCGATGGCCGACCGCACCCGGACCGTCCTCGTCCGTAACCTGCTCGTCCGTAGCCTGCTCGCCCGGGGCGTGCTCGTCCGTAACCTTCTCGTCCGTAGTCTCACCGCGCTCTTGCTCGCCGCCGGGCTGTCGGCGATGCCGGCGGCCGCCTACGCCGCCACCCTCACCCAGGTCACCGGATTCGGTTCCAACCCCGGAAACCTGACGATGTACAGCTACCGGCCGGACGGCCTGCCGGCCGGCGCGCCGCTGGTGGTCGCGCTGCACGGGTGTACCCAGAACGCCAACGACTACTTCGGCCACGCCGGCTGGCAGAAGTACGCTGACCTGTGGCACTTCGCGCTGGTGTTCGCCGAACAGAAGTCGGCCAACAACGCGAACTCGTGCTTCAACTGGTTCGAGTCCGGCGACACCGCGCGCGGGCAGGGCGAGGCACTGTCCATCGCGCAGATGGCCAGCTACGCGGTCAGTACCTACCACCTGAACGGCAGCCGGGTGTACGTGACCGGGCTGTCCGCCGGCGCCGCGATGACCGCGGTCATGCTCGCCACGTACCCGGACACGTTCGGCGGCGGCGGTATCGTCGCCGGCCTCGCGTACCACTGCGCGACGGACCTCTCCACCGCGTACATCTGCATGAACACCACGCAGGGAGAGACGCCGGCGCAGTGGGGCGACCTGGTACGAGGTGCCAATCCCGGCTACCCGGGCCCGTGGCCGCGGGTGTCGGTCTGGTACGGCAGCTCGGACACCACCGTGGTACCGGCCAACGCGACCGAACTGCGGGACCAGTGGACCAACGTGTGGGGGCTGTCCCAGACGCCCAGCGGCAGCTCGAGCCTGTCCGGCGGTACCACCCTCGACGTGTACGACTCGGGCGGAGCGCCGGCGGTCTCGGTGTACCGGGTCGCCAACATCGGGCACGGCACCCCGGTCGACCCGGGCGGCAGTCCCGACCAGTGCGGCACCACCGGCACCTACTACCTCGACTCGATCTGCTCGTCGTACTACCTGGCCCGCGCCTGGGGGCTGGACGGTGGGGGACAGCCGCCCGGCGGTCCACCGGCACCGACCGGGCTGCGGGTCAGCGGTACCACCGACACCTCGGTGTCACTGGCCTGGTCGGCCGTGTCCGGAGCGGCCGGCTATCACGTGTACCGGGACGGCACCCGGGTCACCGGCGCACCGGTCGGCGGTACCTCGTACACCGACGGTGGGCTCGCCCCGGGTACCAGCTACAGCTACGCGGTGAGCGCGGTGGACCAGTCCACTGTGGAGGGATCGCGGTCCGGTCCGGTGTCCGGGACCACCACCGGCTCCGGCGGGGCGTGCGTGACCGCGAACAACTACGCGCAGGTGGCCGCCGGCCGGGCCCACCAGTCCGGCGGGTACACCTACGCCAACGGCTCCAACGACGCGATGGGGCTGTACAACACGTTCGTCACGCACACGCTGAAGCAGACCGGCGCGAACTACTGGGTACTCGCCGACGGCCAGTGCTGAGCGATCCATAGACGACTGTGGGGGCGCCTACCGGCGCCCCCACAGTCGTGACCAGAGCTAGCCGAGGCCGAGCTCGGAGTCGAAGTTGCCGCCCTCGAGCCGCTCCTTCACCGCCGCCAGGAAGCGCGCGGCATCCGCGCCGTCAACGAGCCGGTGGTCGTACGAGAGCGCCAGGTACACCATCGAGCGCGGCACGATGATCTCGCCGAGGTGCGGGTCTTCCACGACGACCGCGCGCTTGACCACCGCGCCGGTACCGAGGATCGCCGACTGCGGCTGGAAGATGATCGGGGTGTCGAACAGGGCACCCCGGCTGCCGGTGTTGGTGATCGTGAACGTCCCACCGGACAGCTCGTCCGGGCTCACCTTGTTGGTACGGGTGCGCTCGGCCAGGTCCGCGATCCGCCGGGCCAGCCCGGACAGGTTGAGGTCGCCGGCGTTGTGGATGATCGGCACCATCAGGCCGCGCTCGGTGTCCACCGCGATGCCCAGGTGCTCGGCGTCGTAGTAGTTGATCGCGCCGGCGTCCACGTCGATCGACGCGTTCACCTTCGGATGGGCGCGCAGCGCCTCGACCGCGGCCAACGCGAAGAACGGCAGGAACGACAGCTTCACGCCGTGCCGGGCGACGAAGTCGTCCTTGGTCGCCTCACGCAACCGCGCGATGCGCGTGACGTCCACCTCGACCACCGTGGTGAGCTGCGCGGACGTCTGCAGCGACTCCACCATCCGCTTGGCGATGATGGCGCGCATCCGGGACATCTTCTCGGTACGGCCACGCAGCGGGCTCGGCTCCACCTTGGGCGCCGCCTCCTGCTTTCCGCCGGCCCGCTGCCCGGTCGACTGCGCCGGTGCGGGCGCCTGCCGCGGGGCGGCGGCCTGCTCCTTCTCGGCCGCGGCCTCCGCCTGCTTGGCCTGCTCCGCCTTCCGACGCTCGGCCGCCTCCATCACGTCCTGCTTGCGTACCCGCCCGCCGACGCCGGTGCCCTGGATGCTGGTCAGGTCGATGTCGTACTCGCTGGCCAGCTTGCGCACCAGCGGCGTCACGTACCCGACGCCGTCTTCTTCGGCCGCCCTGGGCTGCGGCGCGGACGAGGCGGCCTGCTCCTTCGCCGGAGCCGGCTGCTGGGTCTGTTGCTGCTGGGTCTGCTGTTGCTGCTGCGGGCGCTCGGCCTGCTGCTGGGGCGCCTGCTGCGCCTGTTGCCGCGGTGCCTGCTCGGGCTCAGACTGCTGCGGCGCGGACTGCTGCGGTGTGGACTGCTGCGGCGCGGTCTGCTGCGGCGCGGACTGCTCGGGCTCGGACTGCTGCGGTGCGGACTGGGCCGGCTCGCCCGAGCCGATCACCGCGAGCTGGGCACCCACCGGGACCGTCTCGTCCTCCCCGGCCTTGATCTCCAGCAGTGTGCCGCTGGTGGGTGCCGGGATCTCGGTGTCCACCTTGTCGGTGGAGACCTCGAGCAGCGGCTCGTCCGCCGACACCTGGTCGCCCACCTGCTTGAGCCAGCGGGTGATGGTGCCCTCGGTGACCGACTCGCCGAGCGCCGGCATGGTCACCACGGTGCCGTCACCGCTCTGCTGCGTCGGGGGGCGCCCGCCGGGCTCGTCCTGCGCGGACTGTCCGTCCGACTGCTGGCCACCCGACTGCTGGCCACCCGACTGCGGCTCGGGCTCCTGGTCCTCGGCCGGGGCCCGCTCCTGCTGGGCCTCCTGCTGCTGACCGCCCTGCTCCTGACCGTCGTCCTGCGGCTGGGCCTGCTGCTCCTGCTCCTCGGCCGGCTCCTGCTCGGGCGCGACAGTGCCCTGGTCGGTCGGCTGCGAGCCGTTGCTGTCCGCCGGCGCGCCGCCGTCGTCACCGTCACCGATGACAGCCAGCTCGGCGCCCACCGGCGCGGTCTCGTCCTGCTGGACCACGATCGAGCGCAGTACGCCCGTAGCCGGAGCCGGGATCTCGGTGTCCACCTTGTCGGTGGAGACCTCGAGCAACGGCTCGTCGGCCTGTACCTGGTCACCTTCGGACTTGAGCCAGCGGGTGACGGTGCCCTCGGTGACGCTCTCTCCGAGCTGAGGCATAGTGACCGAGACCGACATGCGTGTTACCCCTCGTTCGAAAAAGTGTGTCGCCCCGACGCCTCAGCCGTGTACGTGTAGCGGCTTGCCGGCCAGCGCGAGATGCGCCTCGCCGAGCGCCTCGCTCTGCGTCGGGTGCGGGTGGATGAGCTGTGCCACGTCGACCGGGAACGCCTCCCAGTTGTAGATCAACTGCGCCTCCGCGATCAGCTCCCCGACCCGGGCGCCCACCATGTGGATGCCTACCACGGGACCATCGGCCACTCGTACCAGCTTGGCGAATCCCTGAGTTTTGAGGATCTGGCTGCGCCCGTTCCCGGCCAGGTCGTACGTCAATGTCTCGATCTTGTCCTCGCCGTACTGCTCCTTGGCCTTCGCCTCGGTCAGTCCGACGGACGCCACCTCGGGATCGGTGTACGTGACCCGCGGGATGCCGTTCTCGTCGATCACCGGCGGGTTCAGCCCGGCGATGTCCTCGGCGACGAAGATGCCCTGCTGGAAGCCGCGGTGCGCGAGCTGCAGGCCCGGGACGATGTCGCCCACGGCGTACACATTGGGCACGTTGGTCCGAAGTCGTTCGTCGGTGAGCACGAAACCGCGCTCCATCGACACGCCCTGCTCCTCGTAGCCGAGGTTGGCCGTGGTCGGACCGCGACCCACCGCGACGAGCAGCAGGTCGGCGTCGAAGGTCTCACCCGACTCCACGCTCACCCGTACACCCGAGTCGGTGCGCTCCACGCCGGAGAACGGGGAACTCGTCTTGTACGTGATGCCGCGCCGGCGGAAGGCCCGCTCCAGCTGCTTCGAGCACGCCTCGTCCTCGGCCGCGACGAGCCGGGGGAGCGCCTCGATGACGGTCACCTCGGCACCGAGCGAGCGCCAGGCGCTGGCGAACTCGACGCCGATCACGCCGCCGCCGAGCACCACGGCCCGGTTCGGCAGCTCGGTGAGCTGCAGCGCGTGCTCGGAGCTGATCACCCGCTCGCCGTCCAGCTCCAGGCCGGGCAGGCTCTTCGAGTACGACCCGGTGGCGAGCACCACGTGCCGGCCGGTGATCCGCTCGCCGTTCACCTCGACGGTGTCCGGGGCGACCAGGCGACCGGCGCCCTCGACGTAGGTGACACCGCGGCTGCGGACCAGGCCCTGCAGGCCCTTGTACAGCCGGGACACCACGCCGTCCTTGTATTTGTTCAGGCCGGCCGCGTCGATGCCCTCGAACGAGGCGCGGACCCCGAACTGCTCGGACTCGCGGGCCTGGTCGGCGATCTCGCCCGCGTGCAGCAGCGCCTTGGTCGGGATGCAGCCGCGGTGCAGGCAGGTGCCGCCGAGCTTGTCCTTCTCGATCAACGCCACGGACATGCCAAGCTCGGCCGCGCGCAGTGCACACGCGTAGCCGCCGCTGCCGCCGCCCAGGATGACGAGGTCGTATCCGCCGCTCGGGTTGCTCACAAGATCTCCTAGCATGACGAGCAGTACCGATCGTCATCTTGGCACCTCGAGGACCGCTGGTGCGACGCGGGCCGGCCGCCACGCGGCGGTCGAGGTGCACGAGGGCACGTACCCTGGGACCGGCAACCGACGTGGCTCCCGCGGTGACAGCGCGGCAGCCGGTGGCGGGCAGGGCGGGAGGTCACACGGTGCGTTGGTTCCGTCGACGCGGGGCCGGGTCGGGAACGACCCGGACCGGCAAGGACTACCAGGCCGGGCTGTCCCACCTGGAGGAGTTCACCCGGGCCCGGTACGGCGTGGAGGCGTTCCTGGAGCCGCGGACCACGGTCACCGAGACGACGGTGCTGCTGGTCGCCCACGACGGGGAGTGGACCCGACGCCGGATCACCGACCCCGAGGTGGCCCACCGATTCGGCCAGAAGCTGGGCATTCCGGTGTACGACGTGGCTCTGGTCGGCTACCCGCAGCGCATGCGCGACTTCAACGAGCGGCGTAAGCGGGCCGGCGAGGGTTGAGTCACCGACCCGCTCGCGCACCCCTGGCCGTTGGCGGCGGTGCTCCTGCGCCGCCCGACAGTGAGGCCGCGCGCACCACCTATCCGTTGGCCGCGATGTCCTCGATCAGGTCGATCAGCGTCCGCACCGGTACGCCGGTGCCGCCCTTGGCGACATATCCGTACGGCTCGCCGGTGTGGTACGCCGGTCCGGCCACGTCGATGTGCACCCACGGCACGCCGTCGGCGACGAACTCGGCCAGGAACGTACCGCCCTGCAGCATGTGTCCGGACCGTTCCATGCCCGCACCGACCTGCAGGATGTCCGCGACGTCACTCTCCATGATCTTGCGGATGTCGTCCGGCAGCGGCATCGGCCAGACCGGCTCGCCGGTACGGTCGCCGGCTTCGCGGACCCGGGCGCACAGCTCCTCGGAGCCCATCACGCCGGAGACCCGCTTGCCGAGCGCGGTGATCTGCCCGCCGGTGAGGGTGGACGTCTCCAACAGGTAGTCCGGCTCGTCCTCGCAGGCCCGGACGATCGCGTCGGCCAGCACCATGCGGCCCTCGGCGTCGGTGTTGAGTACCTCGACCCGCTTGCCGCCGTACATGGTGACCACGTCGCCGGGCAGGTAGCTGGTACCGCTGGGCATGTTCTCGGCCATCGGCAGGTACCCGATGACCTGGACGCTCGGCTTGAGCGCCGCGACCGCGAGCATGGTGCCGGCAATCGCGGCGGCGCCGCCCATGTCGGACTTCATGTCCCACATGCCCTGCGCCGGCTTGATCGAGACGCCGCCGGAGTCGAACGTGATGCCCTTGCCGACCAGCGCGACGGTGGCCGTCGGCTCGCCGGACGGGCGGTAGGCCAGGCGTACCAGCCGGGGCGGCGCGGCCGAGCCGCTGCCCACCGCCAGGATTCCGCCGTACCCGCCCGCGCGCAGCGCCTCCTCGTCGAGCACCTCGACGTCCAGCCCGACCTTCCCGGCGGCCGAGGCGACCGAGTCGGCGAACGCCGGCGGGCGAAGCTGGTTCGGCGGCGTGTTCACCCAGTCCCTGGTCTGGCACACCGCGGCCGCCAGGTCGCTGACCCGACGCAGGTCCGCTTCCGCGTCGGTGTCCGATCCGGACGGAATCACGATCGTCACCCGGTCCACCGGGTTGCGCAGGCCGGGCTTCGGCTTCGTCGCGTAGCCGACGAACCGGTACCCGCCGAGCAGGGCGCCCTCCGCCACCGCGCGCACCGAGGTCCGGTCGGCCGTGCCACCGGTACCGAGGGGCAGGGCCAGCGCCACCGACTCCGTACCGGCCAGCGCCCGTACCGCCGCGCCGGCCGCGCGCCGCAGCGTGTCCGCGGTCGGCGGCGCGTCGTCGGCCGGCTGCTTGCCGAGGCCCACCGCGCCGATCACCGGCATGGACAGCCGGCCGAGCGTGGCCAGCCGGGTCACCTCACCGGTGGAGCCGTTGGCACCGAGCTGGTACAGGGTGGCCGCGAGGTCACCGTCGAAGGCGTCGTCGACGCTCTCCGCCCCCGCGGCGAGCCGCGGCGGCGCGTCCGGGGAGCCGCCTTCGTACAGCCCGACGATGAGTGCGTCGACGGTCAGGGCGGTCAGGCCGGTGTCGGCGAGAACGAGTGAGGTCAACGCTGCTCCTGCGGTTCCTCGATCGTGGTGCGGACGCCGCCGATGCTACGGGGCGAACCCGGCCGGGTAGGTTCCCACCCATGACGGACGAGCTTCGCGGTACCACCGGTGCGTCATCGGCCGGGCCGCTCAGGTCCCCGCTGCACGACCGGCACGAGGCATTGGGCGGCAAGTTCGCCGAGTTCGGCGGCTGGCTCATGCCGCTGGAGTACGCCACCGGAGGTGTGGTCGCCGAGCACACCGCGGTACGCCAGGCGGTCGGTCTGTTCGACGTGTCCCACCTGGGCAAGGCGACGGTACGGGGCCCGGGCGCGGCACAGTTCGTGAACCGGTGCCTGACCAACGACCTGGACCGGATCGGCGCCGGCAAGGCGCAGTACACGATGTGCTGCGACGCCGACGGCGGGGTGGTCGACGACCTGATCGCGTACCGGTACTCGGACGAGCTGATCTTCCTGGTGCCGAACGCCGCGAACACCGCGGAAGTGTGCCGACGGTTGGCGGCCGAGGCGCCGACCGGGATCACGGTCATCAACCAGCACACCGACTTCGCGATCCTCGCCGTACAGGGCCCGATGTCCGGTGACCTGCTGCTGCGGCTCGGCGCGCCGGCCGACCACGCGTACATGAGCTTCGAGGAGTCCACCATCGCCGGCCGGCCGGTGGTGGTGTGCCGCACCGGTTACACCGGCGAGCGCGGGTACGAGCTGGTCGTCCCGAACCACTACGCCGGCACGATCTGGGACGCCCTGATCGAAACCGGTGCCGATCTCGCGGTACGCCCGTGCGGGCTCGGCGCCCGGGACACGCTGCGTACCGAGATGGGGTACCCGTTGCACGGGCAGGACCTGTCCCTGTCGATCAGCCCGGTACAGGCACGGGCCGGCTGGGCGGTCGGATGGAAGAAGCCCGAGTTCTGGGGCCGGGACGCGCTGGTTGCCGAAAAGGAGTCCGGACCGCGTCGGATCCTCTGGGGGCTGGAGGCGACCGGGCGGGGCATCCCGCGCCCGCACATGACCGTGTACGACGGCGACACCGCGGTCGGTGAGGTCACCAGCGGGACGTTCTCGCCGAGCAAGAAGCTCGGCATCGGGTTGGCGCTGCTCGACACCTCCGCCGGCCTCGGCGAGGGCAGCGAGGTCGAGGTCGACGTCCGCGGCCGGCGGGTGGCGATGTCGGTGGTCAAGCCGCCGTTCGTGACCCCGTCGGTGTCGTGAGCGAGCGCAGCGAGGCGGCGGCATGAGCGAGCGCAGCGAGCGAATCATGAAGCGCAGTGCGGATGTGCCTCGTGACGGCGCCGAGCGCAGCGAGGCGGCGGCATGAGCGAGCGCAGCGAGCGAATCATGAAGCGCAGTGCGGATGTGCCTCGTGACGGCGCCGAGCGCAGCGAGGCGGCGGCATGAGCGAGCGCAGCGAGCGAATCATGAAGCGCAGTGCGGATGTGCCTCGTGACGGCGCCGAGCGCAGCGAGGCGGCGGCATGAGCGCCGGCTTACCCTTCGACCAGTTGCGCCAGCTGGCGCTGGGGCTGCCCGAGGTCGAGGAGATCCTCACCTGGGGTACCGACGTCACCTTCCGGGTGCGCGGGAAGATGTTCGTGGTCGGGGCGCCCGAGTCGCCGTCCGCGTCGGTCAAGGCGTCGCCGGAGGACCAGTCGGAGTTGGTCGCGACCGACCCGGACACGTTCTCCGTCGCGCCGTACGTGGGCCGGTTCGGTTGGGTACGGGTACGCCTGGACCGGGTCGACGCGGACGAGATGCGCGGGCTGGTGACCGAGGCATGGCGGCGTACCGCACCGAAGCGGCTGGTGACCAGGTACGACACCGGAAACGCGTGACTACAGCGCCCGGTACATGATGTGCAGCCCGACAAAGCCCTTCACCGGATGCTGGAATCCCTCCGGCACGGTCGCCAGCACCTCGAACCCGCGTGAGCGCCACAGCTCGACCGCCCGGGTGTTGGTCTCCACCACCGCGTTGAACACCATCGCCCGGTAGCCGTCGGCCCGGGCCTGCTCGACCACGTGGTCGCAGAGCGCTCGCCCGACACCTCGACCGCTGCGTGCCGGATCGACCATGAAGCCGGCGTTGGCGATGTGCCGACCGCCGCCGCCGTAGTTGGGATGCGTCTCCGCGGTACCGAGCACGGTGCCGTCGTCGTCGACCGCTACGACGGTGCGACCCGGCAACTCGTGCATCCAGTACGCACGCGCACCCTCCTCGGGGAGGTCGCGGTTCCACACGAACGTGTCCCCGGCGGCCACGATTCCGCGCATGAACGACCAGATCGTGGGCCAGTCGTCCGGTGTCGCTTCCCGGATCAGCATGCTGTCCAACGTGCCGTACCGGCCGGCCGGCGCGCGAGTCGAAATTCAGGCCTGGTCGGCGGCATCCTGCAGCCCGGCGCCGTGGCCGCCTCCGAGGTACCGGTCCGTACCGCTCGCGCGGTTGCCGGTCGGCGGCTTCGCCGCCGCGAGCGCCGAGCGGCCGGACACGCCCACGGTCCGCCAGTCCGGTGGGGTCGCCGGCCGCCACAGCGCGGCCGAGGAGGAGCGTCCGCTGACCGCTTCGTGCTCGGCCGTACGGCGTCGGCTTGTTCCGCTGTGCCCGGACCGCGGCTCCGGCGGCACGGCCGGTTGATCGGGAATGACGGCCGCCGGTTGTGCCGGCGGGCCCGGTAACTCCGTGTCAGCCTTCCCGGCGGCCCCGTGCGAGTCGCCGTCGGGATCGTCCGGCTCGTCGCCGGGTGCGTCTGCGGCGGTGTCGGCCGTTGGGGAGGGGTCGGTGGCGACGGGGTCGGCCGTAGCGGCGGGACCTCCCGTCGTAGCGGGCCCGGTGTCGTCGGCGGGCCCGGCGGCCGGCTCGGCATTCTCGGGCTGTCCGTTCGCGGCGACCGCCAGCGCGGTCTGCAGCAGCGGCAGTGCGGCGAGGGCGCCCGAGCCGAATCCCAGCCCGAGGCGCAGGTCCAGTACGGGATGCAGGCCGAGCAGGTCGCCGGCCAGTCGCGCCACCGGATCGCTGCCGTAGTCCGGCAGCAGGCACCAGTACGGCGTGGTGGCCACCAGATCGCGCGCCAGGAACGCGGCCGTCGCCGCCACCGGCCCGTCCAATACCACCGGAACACCGGCCGCCGCGGCGCCGATCAGCAGCCCGGTCGCGACCGACAGGTCGGCCCCGCCGAGCGCGGCGAGCAGCGTCATCGCGTCCCGCGGGGCGCCGCGGGTGCGAAACAGCGCATCCCGTGCCGCCGTGCACCGGGTCATCCAGGCCACGTCGTCGACCAGGCCGCCGGCACGTACCACCCGGGGGAGGAGGCCGGCCACCTCGGCGCCGCTGGCCGCGGCCAGGGTGACCGCGGCGGCGGCATCCGCGCCGGCTCCGGCGGTGGCCAGCACGAGCAGGTCCACGGCGTCTTCGGCGGCCCGCTCGCCGAGCCGCTGGCCCGCGGTCAGGGCGAGCTCGACGGCTGTCGGAGGCATCGCGTCGCCGGACTCGACCGGGCCGCTGACCAGCCTCTCCCGCCGCTTCGGCGACGGCCGGTGCCGGCTGCCCGGCAGGTCGCTCGCGGATATGACCTGGATGTCCGCGCCGACCCGCTCGGCAAGCAGTGCCAGCGATCCGAGGCCGTGGCTCGCCTGCTCGGCCTGGGTCGCGGCGCTGGCCGGGTCGGCGCCAGTGGCGAGGTCGCCCTGGTGGTCGTGGGTGAGCAGCAGTACCCGGATCCGTTGGAACGGGCCGGGCCGGGGCGTGCCCTGGACGGAGGCGGCCCAGCCGACGAGGTCGGCGAGCGATCCAAGTGCCGGCCCGGTCACGTCCAACCCCGCCAATGTGGCACGAGCGGCCTGCGAGGCGACCTGATCAGGCGCGGCGATAACGGGCAGCGGCGAGACGGTCACAACCTGAGATTACCGGCTTCCGGGCACTTTCTTCTGTGCCAGATTTCGGGCATCGGTGTTGCCAATGCCACCCCGCACTGACGGCTCCTCGGAGGGGCATGGCCCGGCGTACGTCACATCACCTTCTTCCGACCGCGGGAAGCCGGCACTGATCCGCCCACTACGCTGGTGCCGCCGATCGCCGCCGCTGGGGCGGCTCTGCCGGAGAATCTGGTTGGGGGAGCGACGATGCCCTGGACGTGGCGGTACGAAGACGCGGCCGGTGCGCCGGTTTCCGGGCCCGCCGAGGTGTTCGGCAGCCAGTCCGACGCCGAGTCCTGGCTCGGCCAGAGCTGGCGGGAGCTGTTGTCCGACGGCGTCAGCGCGGTGAGCCTGCTCGAGGACGAGCGGACCGAGTACCGGATGAGCCTGCAGCCGTCGCTGCCCGAGTAGCACCCGCGTAGCCACGACCGCGGCGCCGCGCCGGCCGGCGCGGCGCCGCGGTCAGGTCCGGGTCAGGCCGGGCTCTGCGTCTTGGCCGGGTCGCGCTCGACCACCGTGCCCAGCGCCTCGTCGACACTGCGAGCAGATCGGCGTCGAGCCGCACGCCGGCCGCCTTCACGTTGTCCTGCGACCTGCTCGGGCCGGGTCGCGCCGATGATCGCGGACGACACGTTCGGGTTCTGCAGCACCCAGGCGACGGCCAGTTGCGCCATCGACAGGCCGGCGTGCGCGGCCAGCGGCTTGAGCTGCTGCACCCGGGTCAGCACCTCGTCGGCAGAGCCAGTGCGCGATGAAGTCGGCGCCGCCCTTCTCGTCGGTCGCCCGGGAGCCGGCCGGCGGCGGCTGGCCCGGCTGGTACTTGCCGGTCAGCACGCCCTGCGCGATCGGCGACCAGACGATCTGGCCGAGCCCGAGCTCCTCGCAGGCCGGTACCACCTCGGCCTCGATCACCCGCCACAGCATCGAGTACTGCGGCTGGTTGGACACCAGCCGGACGCGCAGGTCCTGGGCGAGTTCCGCGGCGGCCCGGATCTCCTCCGCCCGCCACTCGGAGACGCCGATGTAGAGCGCCTTGCCGGCCCGTACGACGTCGGCGAACGCCACCATCGTCTCCTCGAGCGGCGTCGCGTGGTCGTAGCGGTGCGCCTGGTACAGGTCGACGTAGTCGGTACCGAGCCGACGCAGCGAGCCGTCGATCGACTCCATGATGTGCTTGCGGGACAGGCCGCGGTCGTTGCGGCCCGGGCCGGTCGGCCAGTACACCTTGGTGAAGATCTCCAGGCCCTCCCGACGCTCGCCGGCCAGCGCCTTGCCGAGCACGCTCTCGGCCCGGGTGGCGGCGTACACGTCGGCGGTGTCGAAGGTGGTGATGCCGGCGTCGAGCGCGGCCCGGACACAGGCCAGCGCCGCGTCCTCCTCCACCTGCGAGCCGTGGGTGATCCAGTTGCCGTACGAGATCTCACTGACCACGAGGCCGGAGCGGCCCAGATGACGGAATTCCATGCTCCGACCCTAGTCAGCCGGCCGGGAGGCCACCTGTCGAGCGCCCGCTCCGAGCGGCGGATGGCGACGGACGTCACGTTCCCGGCGGCGGCCGGGTGGCCGTCACAGCACCGGCTTGTCGTCCTTGAGCATCGCGTCGAGCGCGTCGACGACCTCGGCGCGGGTCTCGTGCCGGGGTTCGATCAGCAGCTCGCCCTGCCGGTCCAGGGCGCCCCACAGGTCGTCCTGCAGGCTCGAATCGGCCCACCGGTCGAACGAGTTGTCCCGCAGGATCACGTAGGCGACCGGATGGATGTACAGCTCCCGGTAGCGCGGCGGCACCAGCATCCGACCGGCGCGGTCCACCACGCCGCGGCGGCCCTCCCGGTCGATGACGGCCAGGCCCTCGCCGGTGAAACCGGTGGTGTACCGGCCGTCCACGGCCGCCGTGCAGACCGCGTTGTACGCGAACGGCACCACCGGCTTGCCGGCCGTGTCGATCACGCCGAAGTACTGCCCCTGCCGGGCCACCGCGATACCGGCCCGGAACGGGCGCGGCTCGGTGAACCCGTTGGCGCCGATCGCGACCCGGCCGTTGCGGTCGATCGCGACCCAACCGTTGGTCTGCTCGCCGCGTACCCAGGCCAGTCCCTCGCTGAACAGGCTGACCGCCGGATAGCCGCGGTCGACCGGGATGACCACCGCGCCGCGCTCGTCCACCAGTTCCCAGTTCTCCGTCGGCCGCTTGCGTACCCAGGCCACGCCCTCGTGGTACGGCAGCGCCTCGACGAACACCGGCGGTACGAGTACCCGTCCGGACCGCTCCTGGAATCCCCACCGGCCGCTGGTCCGGTGCCGGCGCAGTTGTGGCGGCGGGGGCAGTCCGAGCACCTCCGCGCGGCTGCGCCGGTACGGGCCGATGCCCTTGGCGGCGATCCGTTCGATGATCACGTCGAGTGACTGCTCGACCGTGTCGACCACGTCCAGGTCGCTCTCGCCGCGCAGCGCCAGTGCCCGTTCGAGGTGGTCGAACGCCTCCAGGTACCGGTTCTGCTCGAACGAGCAGCCGCCGGCGTGCAGGTGTACCGCGGCCCGCAGCCGGTTCGGCAGGTCGTCGGAGTTGGCCAGCGCGAACAGCCGGTCCGCGGTGGCGTGGTCGTTCTGCCAGCGGTACGCGTTGGCGAGTCGCAACTGGGCAACCGCCAGCCGCCGCCACGAGCCGGTCAGCTCGGCGTGGTCGACCGCGTCGGTGGCGTCGGATAGGGCGGCGTCGATGTCCCCGAGCCCGCGGGCGACGACCGAGCGCAGACCGTAGAGCCGGGCCCGGCCGGAGTCCTCGGTGGTTTCCGCGAGAGCCGCCGTCAGACCGGCCCGGATCGACCACAATTCCTCTCGGTCGTCCGCGACCTCACGCAGCGTGTCCGGGTCGAGGCGCCAGCGGTAAGCCGCCAGCGCCGCCTCCGGGTTCACGTCCACCTGTCGATGGTGCCCGACGGCGAATTGGGTCGTGCGAGCACGCCCACTGTTATAGCCTCTCCCGGCTCTGCGGAGGAATGCCGGAAAGGGGTTTTCTGTGACATCGGGGACCTCGACGCCTCCCCGTCCGGGTTCGACGTCCCTGGTACCGGCGTTCCTCTCGCTGGCCGTGGCCGGATTCCGCCGCTATGCGACCTATGGCCAGGCGACCGTGGCCGGCGCGTTCACGAACTCGGTGTTCGGCTTCCTCAAGTGCTACGTGATGCTCGCGGTGGTGGCCGCCGCCACCGCGGGTGGTGCGGCGGGCGGTACGGCCGGCGGGTACGACGGCCCGCAGCTCGCCACGTTCGTGTGGGTCGGGCAGGGCTTGCTCGGGGTGGTGCTGCTGTGGGGCTGGACCGATCTGGCCGACCGGGTACGTACCGGCGAGGTCACCTCCGACCTGCTGCGCCCGATCGACCCGATCGTCAGCTATCTCGCGGCGGACCTGGGCCGGGCCGTACACGCGCTGCTCACCCGGATGCTCGTCCCGGTCGTCGTCGGGATCGTCTTCTTCGACCTGTACGCGCCGCACCGGCTACTGACCTACCCGTTCACGGCGGTCAGCGTCACGGCCGCGACCGTGGTCTGTTTCGCGATGCGGTACCTGACCAACCTCGCCGCGTTCTGGCTGCTCGACATCCGCGGCGTGTACATGAGCTGGCTGCTCATCTGTGGGGCGTGCTCCGGCCTGTACTTCCCGATCCGGTTCCTGCCCGGGTGGGCCGAGGTGGTCCTGTGGGTGGCCACCCCGTTCCCGGCCCTGTTCCAGGGACCGCTGGACATCCTGGTCGAGCGGGTGTCCCTGACCGGGCAGCTGCTGATCATGGCCGACCAGCTGGCCTGGATGGTCATCGCGCTCGCGCTGTGCGGCTGGGTGCAGCGCCGGGCCGTCCGCAAGCTCGTGGTCCAGGGGGGTTAGGCCGTGTCGAGCCCAGCCATGCAGACCGCACTGCTGTACGCGCGGCTGGTGCGCGCACAGGTGCGCAGCCAGACCCAGTACCGCGCCTCGTTCGTCCTGGACCTGGCCAGCAGCGGGATGCTGCTGGTACTCGACGTGGGCGCGATCCTGGTGCTGTTCCGGGTCACGCCGGCACTCGGCGGCTACTCGGTCCGCGAGGTGCTGGTGATGGTGGGGCTCGGGTCCTGCGCGTTCTCCACCGCCGACATGGCCGTCGGGAACGTCGAACGGCTCCGGGTGTACGTGCGTACCGGGCTGCTCGACGCGGTGCTCACCCGCCCGCTGTCCTCGCTCGGTCAGCTGGTCGCACTGGACTTCTCGGCGCGTCGTACCGGCCGCACGATCCAGGCGATCGTGCTGCTCGCGGTCTCGGTCATCGTCGCCGGAGTGGACTGGACCCCGGCCCGGGTGGCCATGGTGGTACTCGCGCCGGTGTGCGGGGCGGTGTTCTTCGCCAGCGTGTACGTGGCCGGCGCCACGGTCGCGTTCTGGTTCATCGAGTCCGGCGAGCTCGCCAATGCCTTCACCTACGGCGGCCGGGACTTCACCACGTACCCGGTCACGGTCTACGGGGGCTGGTTCCGGCGGATCTTCGCGTACGGGCTGGGCTTCGCGTTCGTCTCGTACTACCCGGGGCTGGTGCTGCTCGGCCGGCCCGATCCACTCGGCGCGCCGCGGCAGATCGCCTGGCTCGCGCCACTGGTCGCCGCGCTCGCCGCGGTCGCTGCCAGTCTCGTCTGGCGTACCGGGGTGCGCCACTACCGGAGTACCGGATCATGATCATTGAGACCCAGGGCCTGCGCAAAGAGTTCTCCGTGCGCCGTCGTACCGGCCGGATGCGGTGGACCAACCACACGGTGGCCGCCGTCGACGGGGTCGACCTCGCAGTCCAGGCGGGGGAGATGCTCGGGTACATCGGACCCAACGGCGCCGGCAAGTCCACCACCCTCGAGATGCTCACCGGCGTCCTCACGCCGTCCGCCGGGCGGGTACGGGTGTGTGGCCATGAACCCGTGCCGGAGCGGATCAAGCTGGCCCGCCGGATCGGCGTGGTGTTCGGCCAGCGTTCACAGCTGTGGTGGGACCTGCCCCTCGGCGAGTCGTTCCAGCTGCTCCGGCACGTCTTCCGGGTACCGGCCGCGGATCACGCCGCGCGACTGGCCGAGTGCCGCAAGCTGCTCGAGCTGGACGAGTTCATCCAGACCCCGGTACGACAGCTCTCCCTTGGCCAGCGGATGCGCGGGGAGCTCACCGCGGCCCTGCTGCACAGCCCGGAGGTGCTGTTCCTGGACGAGCCGACGATCGGGCTCGACGTGGTGAGCAAGCAGGCGGTACGCGCGTTCCTCGGCGAGCTGGGGCAGCGGGGCACGGTCACGCTGGTACTCACGACGCACGATCTGGCCGACATCGAGCGGCTGTGCCGGCGGCTGGTGATCATCGACCACGGTCGGGTGGTACACGACGGGACGCTGGAGCAGCTGCACGCCCGGTACGGCTCGCGCCGCCGGGTCGTGGTGGACTTCGACGCGCCCTGGTCGGGCGACCTCGGCCTGCCCGGGGCATCGGTCGAACAGATCGCGGCCGAGGGGCGCCGGGTCACGTTCAGCCTGGACGGTGCCACCGCGGCCGAGGTGGTCGGCCGGCTGGCCGGGCTGGCCGCGCTGCGGGACATCTCGGTGCTGGAGCCGGACATCGAAGAGGTCGTCGCCCGGCTGTACACCGAGCCGGCCAGCTAGCCCCGGCCAGCTAGCCGCAGCCGCCCGCCCGCGCAGCGGCCGGGTCGGCGCGGCTAGAACGCCTCCAGCAGGAACGGGACCTGGCGGGGGAACATCGTCCGCAGGAGCTGTTGCGTGGCCGGATCGACCTGGCCGTACCCGCGCAGTCCCAGCTCGGCCGGATCGAGCAGGCCGTACACCAGCGCGGCCAGCCCGTGCCCGGTGACGGCGGCAGCCGGCTCACCCGCCGGGGCACCGATCTCGAGTCGCCCGTCGACGCCGGTCAGCCGGTACTCCCCGCCGATCAACGAATCCGTGACCGCGAGGGTGACATCGCCGGGACCGACCGGGAGGCCGGCCAGCCCCGGTACGGACAGCACCCGCACCATCGGTGCCGGACTGCTCAGCGGCGCGGCCTTCGCCTCGATGGTCACGGTCAGGTCGGTGAGCCAGGTCTCCGGGGTCTCACCGGGCAGTACCGGCACCTCCGCGGTGGCCACCTGGTCGGCATGCCGGGCCAGCCAGCCGAGCAGCAGGGTCCGCGCCTGTGGATCGCGGTACAGGAACCAGACCGCTTCCAGCGCACCGCCGTACTCCGGGATCTGGTACACGAGCAGGCCGACGATCTCGCCGTCCACCTTGGCCAGGGCGGTCCACCGGTCGAACCGCCTGGTCAGCGCCCGGAAGTCGGTTTCGGACCGGATCGCCATGCCGTGCACGGACGGCTGGATCGACACCGCGAGCGCGCGCATCTCGTCCGCTGCCTCGGTGTTCCGCACCAGCTCCACGGTGCCGGGCGGCTCTACCGGCAGCAGTCGGGCCAGCTCGCGCGGGTCGAGCGTCGCGGTTCGCTGCTGTGGCATCCCGACGTAGCCGAACCGCTCGTAGAACGAGGCCCGGAACGGGTACAGCGCGCTCACCACCTGGCCCCGGTCGACCATGTCGCGCAGCAGGTGTTCGAGCAGCGCGCGGGCGTGCCCGCGCCGGCGGGACATCGGGTTGGTGGCGACCGCGGCCAGTGCGCCCATCGGCAGCAGCGCGCCCCGCACGTTCTGCGTCATCGGGAAGACGGTCGCGGTGGCCATCGTCCGGTCGCCGTCGACGATCACGTGGGTACGCCGGTCACTCGGCTCGATGGCCGCGCGCCGCAGCTTCTCCCGGTCGGGCTCGGTCGGGCTCGCCTCGAACGCGTACGCCCGCAGCGGTACCGAGCCGGCAAGGAGCTCCTCGCCGCTGACCAGGCGGATCTCCGCCGTCACAGCAGCTTTTCGCCCGACTTCACCCGCGGCTTGGGCATGCGCAGCCGGCGGAACGTGATCGACCGCATGATCGCGTACAGGTACATCCCGCCGAACCGTTCGGTCGTCTTCGGTACCCGCGCGAGCACGGTGCTCTTGACCCGGCGGGACAGCAGTACCGAGTCGACGATGAACGCGAGCGCCAGCCCGTACCAGAGGAACTCGGCACCGACCCGCACCTGCGGCGGCATCGCGCCGGAGGTACCGACGAGGATCACCACGGCGCCGGCGAAGAACCAGGTACCGACGTTGTGCCGGACGTCCACCACGTCGCGGGTGATGGCCCGCTCCTCGCCCTGGTCACGCTTGGGCAGGTACTTCTCCTCGCCCCGCATCATCGCGCCGCGCGCCTCGAGCCGCTCCTGGCGCTGCTTCTCGCGCAGTCGCTTGACGGCTTCCTTGCGGTTGGCCGGCGGCGGCTCGGCCGACTTGCGCCGTTCGGCCTCCTTGCGCTTCGGCGTCGGCCGGCCCTTGCCGGGCGTGTACCCGCGCGTCTTCGCGTCATCGGGGTCGGCGGTACCGGCCGGATCGCTCGCAGGAGCCGACCCGGCTACGGCATCGCCGGACGCGTCGGCGGGGTCGGTGAGCTGATTACGGCGTCGGAACAGGGAGGCCACGTCAGCAGGGTAGCGGTCGGGCGACCGGAGCCGCCCGCCGCCAGCTACTGGCCGAGACGCCGGCCGGGGGCGTCGCTACGGGTGCTCGACCCGGGCACCGAGCGCGGTCAGCTTGGCCGCGAAGTCCTCGTACCCCCGGTTGATCAGGTCGACCCCGTACACCCGCGAGGTGCCCTCGGCGGCCAGCGCCGCGATCAGGTGGCTGAACCCACCCCGCAGGTCCGGGATCACCAGGTCGGCGGCGTGCAGCTTGGTCGGGCCGGAGATCACCGCGGAGTGCTGGAAGTTGCGCTGGCCGAACCGGCACGGGGTGGCGCCGAGGCAGTCCCGGTACAGCTGGATGGTCGCGCCCATCGACACCAGCGCCTCGGTGTAGCCGAGCCGGCGCTCGTACACGGTCTCGTGCACGATCGACAGGCCGCGCGCCTGGGTCAGCGCGATCACCAGCGGCTGCTGCCAGTCGGTCATGAATCCCGGGTGTACGTCGGTCTCCAGCGCGACCGCGCGGAGGTCCCCACCCGGGTGCCAGAACCGGATGCCGCCGGCCGGGCTGTCGTCCACCTCGAACGCGCCACCGACCGAGCGGAACACGTTCAGGAACGTCATCATGTCGACCTGCCGGGCACCCCGGATGTACACGTCGCCGCGGGTGGCCAGCGCGGCGCAGGCCCAGCTGGCGCTCTCCAGCCGGTCCGGCAGCGGCCGGTGGGCGTACCCGGTGAGCCGGTCCACTCCCTCGATCCGGATCACCCGGTCGGTGTGCACGCTGATGATCGCGCCCATCTTCTGCAGGATCGCGATGAGGTCGCCGATCTCCGGCTCGACCGCGGCGTTGCGCAGCTCGGTGACGCCCTCGGCCAGGACCGCGGTCAGCAGTACCTGCTCGGTGGCGCCGACGCTCGGGTACGGCAGCTCGAACTTGGTACCGCGCAGCCGCTGCGGGGCGGTCAGGTGCAGCCCTTCCGGCGTCTTGTCGATGTGGGCGCCGAACTGCCGCAGCGCGGACAGGTGGAAGTCGATCGGCCGGTCACCGATCTTGCAGCCGCCCAGGTCCGGGATGACCGCGTGCCCGAGCCGGTGCAGCAGCGGGCCGCAGAACAGGATCGGGATCCGGCTGGAGCCGGCGTGCACGTTGATCTCGTCCACGTTGGCCCGTTCGACGTTGGCCGGGTCGAGCACCAGCTCGCCATCCGAGCCGTCGCTGACCTGTACGCCGTGCAGCGCCAGCAGCCCGCGGACGACCTCGACGTCGCGGATCGCGGGCACGTCGTACAGCCGGCTGGGCCCCTCACCGAGCAGGGCGGCCACCATCGCCTTGGAGACCAGATTCTTGGCTCCACGGATCCGGATCTCACCGTGCAGGGGGGCGCCGCCGTGTACCACGAGCACGTCGTCAGGCAAAGCTGTTCTCCGTTCTGACCAGCAACGGGTGTGCGAGGAAAGGGTCCGGTGACCGGATCGTACGGCCGGACCGGCGCGGGCGACGTTGCCCGGCTGGCGAGGATAGCCCTGCGTGCCATCGTCCGCGCGCTACGTACCCATGATCGCATCGGTCAACCGCCGCCAGGTGCGATCCGGCGCGGTCACGGCAGCGGTATCGCGAGTATTACGGCAGCGCGAGCATCTGGTCCAGGCCGAGCCGGGCGTACCGCGCGGTCTCGTCGTCCACCCGGATCCGGTTGACCACCCGTCCGGCGGCCAGCTCCTCCAGCGCCCAGACCAGATGCGGCAGGTCGATCCGGTTCATCGTGGAGCAGTAGCACACCGTCCGGTCCAGGAAGACGACCTGCTTGTCCGGGTGCCGGTTCGCCAGCCGCCGGACCAGGTTCAGCTCGGTACCGACCGCCCACGCGGAGCCGGCCGGCGCGGTGTCGAGAGCCCGGATGATGTACTCGGTCGAGCCGACATAGTCGGCCGCCTCCACCACGTCGTACCGGCACTCCGGATGTACCAGCACGTTCACTCCGGGGATGCGTTCCCGCACGTCGTGTACGCACTGCAGGGAGAACCGGCCGTGCACCGAGCAGTGCCCGCGCCACAGGACCATCCGCGCGTCCCGCAACTGCCCCGCACTGAGCCCGCCGGCCGGCTTGTGCGGGTCGTACAGCACACAGTCGTCCAGGTCGAAGCCCAGCTCCCGTACCGCGGTGTTGCGCCCCAGGTGCTGGTCGGGCAGGAACAGCACCCGCTCGCCCCGCTCGTACGCCCAGCGCAGGGCCCGCTCAGCGTTGGACGAGGTGCAGACCGTACCGCCGTGCCGGCCCACGAACGCCTTGATGGCCGCGGTCGAGTTCATGTACGTGACCGGCACGGTGCCGTCGGCCAGCCCCGCGTCGGTCAGCGTGTCCCAGCAGTCCTCCACCTGAGACAGCGCGGCCATGTCCGCCATCGAGCAGCCGGCGGCCAGGTCCGGCAGTATCACCTGCTGGTCCGGGGTGGTCAGGATGTCGGCGCTCTCGGCCATGAAGTGCACGCCGCAGAACACGATGAACTCGGCGTCCGGCCGGGCGGCCGCGTCCCGGGCCAGCTTGAACGAGTCGCCGGTCACGTCGGCGAACTCGATCACTTCGTCCCGCTGGTAGTGGTGGCCGAGTACGAAGGCCCGGTCGCCGAGCTTCGCGCGGGCGGCCCGGGCGCGCTCGGCCAGACCCGGATCACTCGGCGCGGGCAGCTCGCCGGGGCACTCCACACCCTTTTCCGAGTCCCGGTCGACCCCCCGACCCAGCAGCAACAGCGCGGTGGCGGTCGACGACGGCTCCGCCCAGCCGGTCGTGTCGGTACCTGCCGGGTTGGTACCCGCCGCGTCGGTACCTGTTGGTGTGGTCACCGGCTGTCCCCCCGCCCCGTTGCGGTTCATGACGGCCCATGCTGGCACAACGGGCGGGCGCCCGGCCGTGGTGCAGGTCACGGGCGGGCGGGCAGACTGGTCCACCGTGCGAGTACTGATCTGCCCGGACAAGTTCGCCGGCACCCTGTCCGCGCCCGCGGCGGCGCGCGAAATCGCGGCCGGCTGGCTCGCCGCCGCACCGGACGACGAGGTCAGCTGCCGGCCGCTCTCCGACGGCGGTCCCGGCTTCCTCGACGCGCTGGCCGAAGCGCTGGACGGCACCCCGGTACCGGTCCGGGTGGTCGACCCGCTCGGCCGGCCGGCCGACGGCCACGTGCTCGTGGTGGGCGACACCGGGTACGTGGAGAGCGCCCAGGCCTGCGGCCTGCACCTGGTACCGGCCGACCAGCGCGATCCGAAGATCACCACCTCGTACGGGCTCGGGCTGCTGCTGGCCGCGGCGGCCGAGGCCGGGGTCCGCACCGTCGTGGTGGGGCTGGGCGGTTCGGCCACCAACGACGCCGGCGCGGGCATGTTGGCAGCGCTGGGCGCGGCTCCGCTGGACGCCGCCGGCTACGCACTGCCCTACGGCGGCGCGGTGTTGTCCGGGTGTACCGCCCTGAGCGGCGAACCGCGACTGCGCCCGGTCCAGCTGATCGCGGCGACCGACGTGGACAACCCGCTGCTCGGCATCCACGGGGCCAGTGCGGTGTTCGGGCCGCAGAAGGGCGCCACCCGCGAAGACGTACTGCTGCTCGACGCCGCGCTGGAGAACTTCGCGTCGGTGCTGGAACGGGACGTACCGGGCTGCCCGCCCGATCTGGCCGCGCTGCCCGGTGCCGGGGCCGCCGGCGGACTCGGGGCGGCCCTGCTCGCCCTGGGCGGGCACCGGCGGTCCGGTGCGGAGATCATCCGCACCGCGACCCGGCTGGACGAGGAACTGGACCGGTGCGAGCTGGTGATCAGCGGCGAGGGCTCCTTCGACAACCAGTCGCTGCGCGGCAAGGTAGTCGCCGCGGTCGCGGCCGCGGCCGCCGAGCGCGGCGTGCCGTGTGTCGTACTCGCAGGTCAGGTCGCTGTCGGCCGGCGCGAGGCGGCGGCCGCCGGGATCGCCGGAACCTATGCGGTGGCCGACCACGTCGGGGGCGTGGAGGAGGCCCTCGCCCGGCCGGCCGAGGGTCTCCGCTCGCTGGCCGAGCGGGTGGCCCGGCAGTGGAGCCGCTGACCCGTGTGGCTCGGCGGTGGGGAGCACGGGCGGGGGAGCGCGGGACGGGGGAGCGGGACGGAGACCGCGGTGACCGGCGCCACCGGCCGGGCGGCCCGCAGCGGCGGCCATCGTCCGCACGGTGTGCAACTATGGGGAATGTCGTCTGGGACGACCACGTTGGCCGTGGGTGCCCGGACGACACCGCTGGGAACCACAAAGCCCAACTCGCCTGCAGGGAGCACCACGTGACCGTTCCGCAGACCAGCCAGACCGAAGCCGACGTCGCCACCGGCGTGGTCCTGACCGACGTCGCGGCCACCAAGGTCAAGGCGCTGCTCGACCAGGAGGGGCGCGACGACCTGCGACTGCGGGTAGCGGTACAGCCGGGTGGCTGTTCCGGCCTGCGCTACCAGTTGTTCTTCGACGAGCGTTCGCTCGACGGCGACCAGGTCACCGGCTTCGGCGGCGTCGAAGTCGTGGTCGACCGGATGAGCGCGCCGTATCTGATGGGCGCCAGCATCGACTTCGTCGACCAGATCGACAAGCAGGGCTTCACCATCGACAACCCGAACGCGACCGGGTCCTGCGCCTGCGGCGACTCGTTCCACTAGTCCGAGCAGCCGCGGAGCTGATCCGCCGGTGAGGTGACGGGCTGTCCGGGCGTGGTAACGCCGGGATGGCCCGTTCGCTTTTCCAGCACCCGCCTCACCAGGCTCGACGCTCGCTGGACGGGATCGCGGCCGGTCCGCGCGTACGCTGAACCCGCCTTGCCCGCGTCGTGTCCGTTCGGCATAGTCTTGCGCGGCGCTGTCCGAAGACACCTGGGGTTTGAAGATGCCGATCGTCGTGACCGGTTCCATCGCCACCGACCACCTGATGCACTTTCCGGGTAGGTTTGCCGAACAGCTCCTGCCGGACCAGCTGCACAAGGTGTCGCTGTCCTTCCTCGTCGACGAGCTGGTCGTCCGCCGCGGTGGAGTCGCGGCGAACATCAGCTTCGGAATGGCGCAACTCGGGCTGCAGCCGGTACTGCTCGGTGCCGTCGGCGGCGACTTCGACGACTACCGGGGCTGGCTCAGCCGGCACGGGGTCGACTGCGACTCGGTGTACGTGAGCGAGGTCGCGCACACCGCGCGGTTCGTCTGTACCACCGACGAGGACATGTGCCAGATCGCCTCGTTCTATGCCGGCGCGATGGCCGAGGCGCGCAACATCGAGCTGCTGCCGGTCGCCGAGCGGGTCGGGTCGCTCGACCTCGTACTGATCGGCGCGGACGACCCGGCCGCGATGGTTCGGCACGCCAACGAGTGCCGCGAGCGCGGGTACCGGTTCGCCGCCGACCCGTCGCAGCAGCTCGCCCGGATGCCCGGCGCGGACGTGCGCAGCCTGATCGAGGGCGCCACGTACCTGCTGACGAACGACTACGAAAAGGGACTGCTCGAGTCCAAGACGGGCCTCTCCGACGACGAGGTGCTCGAGCTGGTGGGCATCCGGATCACCACGCTCGGCAAGCACGGCGTGCGGATCACCGGTAAGGACATGGAGCCCATCCATGTACCGGTGGCCCGGGAGATGGCCGTACACGACCCGACCGGGGTCGGCGACGGCTTCCGCGCTGGCTTCTTCGCCGGCCTGTCCTGGGGCCTGTCCCTGGAGCGGTCGGCGCAGGTCGGCAGCCTGCTCGCCACGCTCGTACTGGAGACGATCGGCACCCAGGAGTACGCGGTGAAGCCGGCCGAGTTCCACGAGCGGCTGGCCGAGTCGTACGGCCAGGAGTGTGCCGACGAGGTACAGCCCTTCCTGCCCCGGTAAGAGTCGTACGTCAGGCGCGGCGGCGTACCTCGTATGCGGGTACGCCGTCCACGTCGGTGGCGCCGAGGTACTCCTGGCCGCGCAGCCGGCACCAGGCCGGAATGTCCAGCGCGGCGGCCGGATCGTCGGCGCGTACCCGGACCACGTCACCGGGGTCCACCTCGCCGATCCGGCGGGCCAGCGCGATGACCGGCAGCGGGCAGCGCTGGCCGGCACAGTCGAGCAGGTGCGTGGTCACAGCCCCACCACGCCGGCTTCCCCGCGGAGTTCCGCGACGACGTCGGGCAGTACGGCCAGGAACGCGTCCACCTCGGCGGCGGTGGTGTCCCGGTGCAGGGACAGCCGTACGTTGCCGTGGCTCAGTACCCCCATCGCGGCCAGCACATGGCTGGGGCGCAGCGTGTCCGAGGTACACGAGGATCCGGACGAGACCGCGAACCCGCGCCGGTCCAGCGCGTGCAGCAGCGCTTCGCCGTCCACGTACAGGCAGGAGAACGTGACCAGGTGCGGCAGCCGGCCGGTCGGGTCGCCCACCACCTCGACGTCCGGCACCGCCGCCGGTACCCGGGTGCGGATGCGCTCCACCAGCGCGGACAGCCGATCCGCCTCGCTCGCCTGTTCGTCCTGCCGGGCCCGCAACGCGGCCGCGGCCGCCACGATCGCGGGCAGGTTCGGATAGCCCGGCGCCCGCCGGTACTCCCGTTCGTCCGCCGGCCACGGGTTGCGCCACCTGGCGTGCCGGTGTACCGCGAGCACGCCCACACCGGGCGGTCCGCCCCACTTGTGCGCGCTGGCGGACAGGACCGACCAGCCGGTCGGTACCGGTACCCGGCCGAGCGACTGGGCGGCATCGACGTACAGCGGTACCCCCGCGGCCGCGGCGAGCGCGCCGGCCCGTTCGACCGGTTGTACGGTCCCCACCTCGTGGCTGGCGCTGATCAGCGCGGCCAGCGCGACGCCGGGGGCCCGCACCGCGGCGCCGAAGGCGTCGAGTTCGACCCGGCCGAGCCGGTCGACCGGTACCGGCACCGCCGATCCGCCCCGGGCGACGTGCCACTCCGCCGCGTGCAGTACCGCCGAGTGCTCGATGGCGGAGTGCACGAGTGTGTCGCCGTCGCGGGCCTGCCCGGCCAGTCCACCGAGCACGGCCAGCGTGGCGGCTTCGGTACCGCTGGCGCAGAACGAGATCTCCTCGGGGGCCGCGTCGAGCATCTCGGCGACCACCGCGCGGGCGGCATCGAGCAGCTGGGCGGCGCGCCGGGACCGCGCGTACAACTTGGCCGGGTCGGCCCAGCCGTCCACCAGTGCGGCCCGCAGCGCCTCGGCGGCGACCGGGTGCAGCGGCGCCGCGGAGGCCGCGTCGAAGTACACCTCGGCCGGCACGGGTCGACGCTACCGTGGCGACGCCGGACGGCCGGACAACAGCCGGTACAGCCCCCGGTGTGCCGCTGACCCCTGCGCGGTACCGGTGAGCATGGTCGAGTAATCTCCCCACCGACGGTGACGACCGTTGCCCCATCGTCATGGCGAAAGGCAGGCTCAGGTGGTCGCAGGTCCTCCATCCTCGGCTCGCCCGCGAGAACTGGCGCCGCGAGGCTTGACCCAGCCCCGCAGGCTCGCTTCTCTCGCCGCCGGAATTGTCCTGGTACCCCTGCTGCTGACCGGCTGCTCGGTCAAGGACAGCTTCGCGTTCGGCTGGCCGAAGGGCGGCATCACGCCGCAGGCCCACAAGATGTACGACCTGTGGGTCGGCTCGACCATCGCGGCGCTCGCCGTGGGCGTGTTCGTGTGGGCGCTGATCTTCTGGTGCGTGGTGCGGTACCGCAAGCGCGGTGAGGAACTGCCCCCGCAGACGCGGTACAACCTGCCGATCGAGCTGCTGTACACGGTCGTGCCGTTCCTGATCGTGGCGGTGTTGTTCTACTACACCGCGATCGTGCAGACGTATGTCGACGTGCTGAAGCCGAACCCGGACGTCCGGGTCGAGGTGGTGGCCGCGAAGTGGACCTGGGAGTTCCGCTACCTCGACGACAAGGACGCCAAGGGCCAGCCGGTGTCCACGGTCGGCGACAGTGGCTACGTACCGGTGCTCGTGGTGCCCTCCGGCAAGCGGATCCGGTTCAGTGAGACCAGTCGCGACGTGATCCACTCCTTCTGGGTGCCGGACCTGCTGTTCAAGCGGGACGTGATGCCCGGCTTCAACAACACGTTCGAAGTGACGATCGACTCCAACGGCGCGTACGTCGGGCGCTGCGCGGAGCTGTGCGGGACGTACCACTCGCAGATGAACTTCGAGATGCGCGTGGTGGACCCGGCCGACTACGAGCGGTTCATCCAGCTCAAGCAGCAGGGTGAGAGCACGCCCGCGGCACTGGAGGCGATCGGGGAGGACCCGCTGGCGACCACGACGCACCCGTTCGATACCGACCGCACCGATCGCAAGGCGAGCTGAGGCGCAGGCATGAGGACCGAGTACCGCATTTTCACCGGCGTTTCCCTGTTCCTGTTCGCGATGGCCGCTGTGTACGGCTGGTGGACCGAGGTCGGTCTCAACGGCGGCATGGACTGGATCGGTACCACCGCGCTGATCCTGTCCGGCCTGCTGTGCCTGATGTGCGGCGGCTACTTCGGCTTCGTCGCCCGGCGGATCGAGCCGCGCCCGGAGGATCGGGAGGACGCGGACATCGCCGACGGTGTCGGTGACATCGGCTTCTTCAGCCCGGGCAGCTACTGGCCGTTCGGCATCGCGCTGGTGGCCACGGTCACCGGCATCGGCCTGGTCTTCTGGATGCCGTGGCTGATCGCGGTCGGCATGATCGCGGTGACCGCGGGCGCCGGCGGGCTGCTCTTCGAGTACTACACCGGTGCCCGGCGGGCCAGCCAGCACGAGTAGGGCTCTCCTCTTACCCGATCGGGACGGTGCGGCCTGGCCGCGCCGTCCCGACACGTCTGTACCCCCGCCCGGGACGCCGTCGGCGCGCCCGACCGCCCCGTCGCGGCTCCCGCCGGTGCCGGCGGTACCGTGCTCGGGTGGCGCATCACGACGACGATTCGACGACAGCGGACCTGGTCCGGGCCGGTGGCCCCGCGCGTGGAGCCGAGCAGGCGGAGTTCTCCGAGCCGCCCGCGAGCTCTCCGGACCAGCCGGACATCCCGGCCAACCTGCGGGCCTTCGCGAGCAGACGGCTGCTGGAGGACGACTCCCTGATACCGGGGTACGTGTACCACGACCCGACCGACGAGCAGATCCCGCCGCGCGAGAACGGGGACCGGGCCAGCGGCTGGTGCCTGCTCGTCGGCGACGAGGACGAGACCGAGCTGTCCGATCCGGCCAACGTGATGACGCCGAGCCTGCGGTTCCTGGCCGAGCGGTACCCGTCCTTCGGCGTGCTGGTCACCAGTGGCGCCCGTGGCCACGAGTACGAGTGGGTGCCCGGTCAGGAGCAGTACCTCGACCTGGGCCCCTCCCAGCCCGAGAGCTGACACCTCCCAGCCCGAGAGCTGGCGCGTCCAGGTCCAGGGCTGGGCACGTCCCGGTCCGGGGGCGCGCCCGACGAGCACAAAGAAGAGGGCCGCGCCGGCGTATCGCCGGCGCGGCCCTCTCGGTGTCCGCGATCTGCTACGACCGACCGGAGGTGATCTCCTCGCGGGTAGGCGCGGGGGAGATCGGCGCCTCGGGCGGCGTCTCGGCCGGCTTCTCCACCGGTACGAAGAAGCCCTTCACGGCCGGACCCAACGCACCGATCCGGTTCATCTTCTTCGGTACCGCCCAGCCGGCGTAGGGCAGCGCCCCGTGACCGTGCTCGTCCACCGGACCGAGCGGCTGGTGTACCTCGATGAACTGGCCGGATGGCAGGCGCCGGATGATGCCGGTTTCCACACCGTGTACCAGCACCTCACGGTCGTGCTGCTGCAGTCCCAGACAGATCCGGTAGGTGATGAAGTACGCCAGCGGTGGACCGAGCAGGATGCCGATCCGGCCGGCCCAGGTGGTCGCGTTCAGGCTGATGTTGAACTTGTCGGCGATCACGTCGTTCGCGCCGGACAGGGTCAGCACCACGTAGAACGCCACCGCCATCGCGCCCAGGGCGGTACGGCCGGGCACGTCCCGCGGCCGCTGCAGCAGGTTGTGGTACGCCTTGTCCTTGCTGAACCGCTGCTCGATGAACGGGTACAGCATCGGCAGGACAGTGAGGATGCCGGGCAGTACCACCGTCGGCCAGAGAAGTGGCGGCACGGTGTACCCGCCGAGCCGCAGTTCCCACGGCGGCATCAGCCGGGTCGACCCGTCCAGGAACATCACGTACCAGTCGGGCTGGCTGGCCGCCGACACCACGGCTGCCTTGTACGGCCCGAACAGCCAGATCGGGTTGATCTGGAACAGGCCCCCGAGCAGCGCGATCGCGGCGAACACGATCATGAAGAAGCCGCCGCCCTTGGCCGCGAAGCCGGGGAACATCCGGTGTCCGACCACGTTGTGCTCGGTCCGGCCCGGTCCGGGCCACTGGGTGTGCTTCTGCTTGACGAGGAGTCCTATGTGGACCGCGATCAGCGCGAGCAGGATGCCCGGTACGAGCAGCACGTGGGCGATGTACAGCCGCTCGATGATGATCTCGCCCGGGAACTCACCGCCGAACAGGGCGAACGAGACCCAGGTGCCGGCCAGCGGGATGCTCAGCATGATCGCGTTGGCGATCCGCAGGCCGGTACCGGACAGCGCGTCATCGGGCAGCGAGTAGCCGGCGAAGCCCTCGACGAAGCCCAACCAGAACAGCGTCACACCGACGATCCAGTTGAGCTCACGCGGCTTGCGGTATGCGCCGGTGAAGAACACCCGGAGCATGTGGATGACGATCGCGGCCATGAACAGCAGCGCCGCCCAGTGGTGCATCTGCCGGATGACCAGTCCGCCGCGTACGTCGAAGGACAGGTCCAGGCTGGACGCGTACGCCCGGGACATCTCGATGCCGCGCAGCGGCGTGTAGCTGCCGTTGTACTTCACCTCGTCCATCGACGGGGTGAAGAACAGCGTCAGGAACGTACCCGTGAGCAGCAGCGTGATGAACGAGTAGAGAGCGATCTCGCCGAGCAGGAACGACCAGTGGTCCGGGAACACCTTGTTGAACGTCTTGCGCAGGATCCCCGCGCCGGCCAGCCGGTCATCCACCCAGTTGACGGTGTCCGCAGGTGCCCGTTTCGGGTCGAACTTCACGCGCTTCATGGCCGCTCCCAGAAGCCGGGGCCGATCGGAATCTTGTAGTCGGACTGTGCGACGAAGAACCCCTTGTCGTCCACCGTAATCGGCAGCTGGGGCAGTCGGCGGGTAGCCGGACCGAAGATCGGCCGGGCGTTGTTCGTGATGTCGAACTGCGACTGGTGGCACGGGCAGAGCAGCCGGTTGGTCTGCTGCTCGTACAGGCTGGCAGGGCAGCCGGCGTGGGTGCAGATCTTCGAGTACGCGATGAAGTCCTCCCACTGCGCACCCGAGTTGATCGGCAGCGCCTGGGCGCGGGCCTTGTCCGCGTCCTCCTTGCGCAGGTGGATCAGCAGGGTGGGGGAGTCGGCGTACTTGTTGGTGGTGCCGCCCGGGATGCCCGGGAACACGGTCACCTGGCCGCCGACGCTGACGTCCTCCGGCCGTACCGGAGTGCCGTCCTGGAAGATCAGCGGAGTGCCCTCCCGCCAGGCGGTGTGCATCAGCGGGTCGGCCTTGGTGTGCGGGTTCTTGATCAGGCCACCGAGCGGTACGACCGCGACCAGCCCGAACGGTGCGAGTCCGGCGGCGAGCGCGCCCTTGAGCAGCGGGCGGCGCTTGATGCCGGTCTCGTCGAGCATGTTCGCGGCGGCAGCGGCGGTGAGCTTCCGGTCGTCGTCCGGCGACCGGCCATCGTGCCGGGTCTCGACCGACACCTCGGCCGGCATCAGCTTCTTCGCCCAGCTGATGACGCCGACGCCGATGCCGAGCAGGGCCAGGCCGAGGGTCAGCCCGAGCAGCGGCGTGTACAGCTTGTCCAGGTGGTAGCCGGACTCGTACTCCCACGGCCAGGCCACGAAGATGACCACGAACGCGAGCGAGGAGATACCGGTCAGCGCGAAGCAGCCGGCGATCACCCGCTCGATCCGCTTCTCCTCCTTGGTGCCCGGAACGGGGAAGCGCGGCTCGTAGTACACGATCTCCACGCCGTCCCGGCGGGCACCTTCCCGGACCAGGTCGAACTTGCTGTTCGCCGGGTCGTCGAGATCGAACTCCGGCTCGGCCGGGTCGTCCACCCGGTCGCCGACGTGCTTGACAGTCATGACTTACCCGCAATCCACAGCGTCGCCATCGCGAGGCCAACCATGCCGACCAGGAAGATGACCAGGCCTTCGGTGGTCGGGCCGAGGTGCCCGATGCCCCAGCCGCCCGGATCCTTGTCGGCCTTGGTGTGCTGGATGAACGCGATGATGTCCTGCTTCTCCTGCGGCGTGAGCTCGTTGTCGCCGAACACCGGCATGTTCTGCGGGCCGGTGAGCATCGCGGCGTAGATCTCCCGGTCGTTCGCCTCGCCGAGCGACGGGGCGGACTTGCCGGAGGACAGCGCGCCGCCGCCCATGCCGAACGTGTGACAGCTCGAGCAGTTCACCCGGAACAGGTCACCACCGAGGGCCACGTCGCCCTCCCGCAGGTTGCCGCTGGGCACCTCGGGGCCACCACCCAGTTCCTGGATGTACCGGGCGATCTGCTGGGTCTCGGTGTCGTCGAACAGCGGGCGCTTGCGCTCGGCCTGCGCCTCCTGGCGGGCCAGCGGCATCCGGCCGGTGCCCACCTGGAACTCGACGGCGGCCGACCCGACGCCGATCAGGCTGGGCCCGCGTCCCTCGACGCCCTGCGCGTTGCGGCCGTGACACGTGATGCAGGTGTTGTTGTACAGCTGCTGCCCCTTCTGGGCCGCCGCTGACAGGTCCTGCGGGGTGTCGTCGGCCTGGCTGCTGGGGGCGAATGCCGTGTACACGCCGCCGGCCAGGGCAAGCGCCGCGAGCAGCCGGGCAGCCGTGCCCACCCGGCCGCGGAGCCGGCCTCTAGGTCGATGGGGAGGAACAGCGGTCATGACCTCACCTTGCGAGTTGGTCGGCTTCATGGGTCGGGGTGCTCAGCCGCCGCGGCGGCTACTGGAGCAGGTAGATCATGCTGAACAGGGCGATCCACACCACGTCGACGAAGTGCCAGTAGTACGACACGACGATCGCCGCGGTGGCCTGGGCCGGGGTGAACCGGGCCAGGGTGGTACGGATCATGAAGAAGATGAACGCGAACAGGCCCCCGGTCACGTGCAACCCGTGGAAGCCGGTGGTGAGGTAGAACATCGAGCCGTAGCCGTCACCGTTGATCCGGATGCCTTCGGCGACGAGGTTGCGGTACTCGTTGGCCTGCCCGAGCACGAACGCCAGTCCCATGACGAACGTGATGGCGAACCACCGGCGTACCCCGTAGACGTCCCCGCGCTCGGCGGCGAACACGCCGAACTGGCAGGTCACCGACGAGAGCACCAGGATGGTGGTGAAGACCAGCGCGTACGGCAGGTTGAGCACTTCGGTGTGCCGGGCCCACTCGCCGGGTGCCGCGGCGCGGATCGAGAAGTACATCGCGAAAAGCGCCGCGAAGAACATCAGTTCGCTGGAGAGCCAGACGATCGTCCCGACGCTGACCATGTTCGGCCTGGTCAGGGAGTGAATCCGGCTGCTGGGGATGGCTTGGGCCGCTGTCACGCTGGTCATTATCGCCGTCACGATCCAACGGATGGCGTCGGGGTGGGCGAACTGCTACCGGCGCGTCGGCATACCCTCGCAGCGTGTCCTGCGTTTTCCGGGTCGCAGCCGGGCAGCACGCCGATCCGCTGACCGGCCTGGCGCACGGCGAGCCGGCCGAGCACCCGTTCACCCCGGCCGCGATCCTCACCCACGCCTCGCCGGAGCTGCTTCCCGCCGTCGCGCTGCTGGTCGTCGCGGCGTTGTACCTCTACGGGGTGTACCGGCTGCACGCCCGCGGGGACCGGTGGCCGGTGGGTCGGACCGTACTGTTCGTCGGATTGGGCCTGGGCACGATCGCGGTGGCCACCTTGTCCGGGATCGGCGCGTACGACACCACGCTGCTCTCCGCCCACATGGTGCAGCACATGCTGCTGTCCATGGTCGGGCCCATCTTCCTGGCCCTGGGCGCACCGGTCACGCTCGCGCTGCGGACCCTGCCCGGTCGGCCCCGCCGGCTGCTGCTGACCGTGCTGCACAGCCGGTTGGGCAAGCTCGTCACGTTCCCGGTGCTGACCTTCGGGCTGTTCATCGCCAACCCGTTCGCGCTGTACTTCACCTCGTTGTACCGGCTGACGCTGACCAACGACGCGGTGCACCAGCTGCTGCACGCGCACTTCCTGATCACCGGCTGCCTGTTCTTCTGGCCGTTGATCGGGCTGGACCCGGTGCCGTGGCGGCTGCAGTACCCGCTGCGCGCGCTGATCATGTTCCTGTCCACGCCGTTCCACGCGGTACTCGGCCTCACCGTGATGCAGAGCAGGACGCTGCTGGCCGGCGACTACTACCCGTCGCTGGGACTGGACTGGGCAGATCCGGCCACCGACCAGCGGTTGGCCGGCGGGATCCTGTGGGCGGCCGGCGAACTGGTCAGCATTCTCATGCTCGGTGCGCTGGTGGTGCAGTGGATGCGCGCGGCCGACCGGGAAGCCGCCCGGTTGGACCGCCAGCTCGACCGCGAGGAGGCGGCCGCCGCCCGATCCGCCGGGGCCGACCATCACCAGACCGATCAATCCGGGGCCGATCAATCCGGGGCCGACCGTCCCGAGGCCGATGTCGGCCCCGCCGGTACGATCCGCAGGTCCTAGCTCGTACGCCAGGGAGCGACCCGTCATGACCAGCGCCAGCGAGGCCCGTACCCGTACCGTCCTGCTGTACAGCGACGACCAGAAGATCCGTGATCGCATGCGGCAGGCCATCGGCCGCCAGCCGGCGGCGGACGTACGGGTGGACTTCGTCGACGCGGCGACCACCGACGAAGTGGTCCGGTTGGTCGAGGGACAGGACATCGATCTGTTGCTCCTCGATGGCGAGGCGTGGCCGGCCGGCGGCCTGGGGATCGCCCGTCAACTCAAGGACGAGATCGAGGACTGTCCTGTGACATGCGTGCTGCTGGCCCGGTCCGCGGACCGCTGGCTGGCCGCCTGGTCCCGGGCGGACGCGGTGCTCTCCCACCCGCTCGATCCGGTCAAGACCGCGGCGACCGTGGCGGACCTGCTCCGGACCGGTGCCGGGACGACCCCGGTCGCCCGCTGACCCGGATGCCCGCGATGGCCGAGCGGAGCTGGCCGCACCTGCTGTCCGCGCTGCTGCGCGGCGAGGCCCTGTCCACCGACGACACCGGTTGGGCGATGGGCGAGATCATGCGTGGCGACGCCACCTCCGCGCAGGTCGCCGGCTTCGCGGTCGGGCTGCGGGCCAAGGGCGAGACGCCGGCCGAGGTGGCCGGGCTGGTGCAGGTCATGTTGGCCAACGCGGCCCGGATCGACCTCGGCGACGACGCGGCGGATGCCGTGGACGTGGTGGGCACCGGCGGCGACCGGGCCCACACGGTGAACATCTCCACCATGGCCGCGATCGTGGTGGCCGGCGCCGGCGTACGGGTGGTCAAGCACGGCAACCGGGCCGCCTCGTCCAGCTGCGGCTCGGCCGACCTGCTGGAGGAGCTCGGCATACCGCTCGATCTCGGTCCGGACGGGGTGACCCGGTGCGTGACCGAGGCGGGCATCGGCTTCTGCTTCTCGGCCCGGTTCCACCCCGGCATGCGGCACGCCGCCGCGACGCGACGGGAGCTGGGGATCCCGACGATCTTCAACTTCCTCGGGCCGCTGACCAATCCGGCCCAGCCGCGGGCCGGGGCGATCGGGTGTGCCGATTCGCGGATGGCGCCGGTGATGGCCGAGGTGCTGGCCCGGCGCGGCTGCTCGGCCATGGTGATCCGCGGTGAGGACGGGCTGGACGAGCTCACCACCGCCGCGCCGACCAGGGTCTGGGTGGTCACCGACGGTACGGTCCGGGAGACCGTGTTCGACGCCGCCGACCTGGGCGTACCCCGCTCGACGGTGGGCGACCTGCGCGGCGCGGACGCGGCGTACAACGCGGACGTGACCCGCCGGTTCCTCGCCGGGGAGCACGGGCCGGTACGCGATGCGGTGCTGGTCAACGCGGCCGCTGCGCTGGCCGCGCACGAGGGCCTGGACGGCGACCTGGCCGTAGCGCTCGACCGGGGACTGCGCCGCGCGGTCGAGTCGGTGGACTCCGGCGCGGCCGCCCGGGTCCTCGACCGGTGGGTGACGGTCGCGGCCGCAGCCGGAAGCGGCTGACCCGAGCCGGCTACTGCACCCGGTCGCGTCGGGACGGGCGGCGCTTACCCGCCCGTAGCGAGCCGGTGCCGCGCCGTTCCAACACCTCGGTATCCGCGGCGTCCTTCTGGATCCGCAGGTCGGCACGGTAGAAGACCAGCGTGTTGTCGCCCCCGGTCACCTCCACCC
This sequence comes from uncultured Actinomycetota bacterium, assembly GCA_963742715.1. Taxonomy (GTDB): domain Bacteria; phylum Actinomycetota; class Actinomycetes; order Mycobacteriales; family Micromonosporaceae; genus CAVUMR01. Next base: position 956,170 of record CAVUMR010000002.1, read on the forward strand.
GGGTACTGGCCGGCGCGGGGGAGCCGATCTCGACGTGGTGCGGACCGGGCGGCAACGGATACCACCAGCTCGACCAACTGGCCCGGACCGGCTCGCCGTCGATGCGTACCTCCGGCGGGTCGACCCAGGTCTCGTAGTTGGGCCGGTCGTTGACCACCGCGCCACCGGACGTGAGCTCCACCTTGCTGACGAACCAACAGGTCAGCAGCAGCCCGCCGGAGCCGTCCGGGGGTGCCGGTACGGCGCCGCCGCCGATCAGCACAGCGGTCACGACGTGCCCCGTCGTCCGGTCCGACCGCGGGTGTGGCGCCGGTGCCGCCGGTACATCACGATCGGCCCGACCGCGACGACCAGCAGCGCGAACACGGCGAGGACCGCGCCGCCGACTCCGACCGGTACCTCAAGCCGGCTCATCAGCGCGGCCCCGGCGAGGAACGCGAACACGCCGACGAGCAGCGAGTAGACCGCCGGGTTGAACGGCTTGCTGGCATAGGCCGGGCGGTTCGAGCCGCGCGTCGGGCGGCCGCTGCCGCCGGTACCGGGCGGGTAGTCGACCGTACTGACCGCGCCGGCCGCCACCGTCACCAGCGCGGTGTGCACCGGCTCGACGTACTGCACCTCGACCAGGTGCTCGCCGGGCGGCAGCGGGACCAGCGCCTCGCCCCAGCCGTACATGGCCGGCTCGCCGTCCACGCCGACGATCGGAGCCAGGTCGGCTGCCAGCCGCGACGTCCGCCAGGTCCGGATGGCCAGCCCGCCGTACCCGTCCGGGAGTGCCGGGGCGGGCTCGCCGGTGCGGTAGGGCAGCAGCTGGTACCGGCCGCCGGGGTAGTTGAGGTCGGCGGAGTTCACCGGTCGCCGTCCAGCGCCCGGTCCTGGTCGCGATCGCTCATGCCGGGCTGGCCGGTGGTCGCGTTGTCCACGGCATCACCGACCCCGGACACACCGAGCTTGACCAGCCCGGGCGCGTACGTCATCGGGGCGCTGAACATGTTGTGCGCGAGCGTCCCGCTGGAGATCCAACCGCGGGCGAACCGGCCGCCCTCGCGAAGCTGGAAGCTCGCCTGTACCCGCCGCATGATCCGCGGGTGCATCCGGGTCACGATGGCTCGCAGCTTCTGCAGGATCTGCATGACCCGCTCGATGAAGGACGTGGCGCGGCTGGTGGTGGTCGCCGCCTCTCCGGTGGTCGCCGCGGCCGCGGCCGCGGTGGACGCGCCGAAGGTGGGCCCCGCGGCGGCCAGGGCCGGCACCCAGGTGAAGATGAGCCACTCGACGAACGAGGCCATCAGGCCGGTGACCAGCCCTTGGGCGGTCTCCATCAGGGCCTTGGCCAGATCCATGATCATCTTGAGCTGCCCGACGTCGTTGGTCAGGCTCGTCACCCCGTCGGCGAACTCGTGCAGCCGCTGCCGGGCAGCGTCGGCCGCCTTGCCCTGCCAGCCGACAAGTCCGTCGTCGGCCGCTGACCGGATCTCATCGGCCAGCGGCGCCAGCGCGCTGCCGACCCGGTCCCACTTGGCGATCTCGGTACCCATCCGCTCCGGATTGCCGGTGACCAGCCCGAGCATGTCCTCCAGCGGCTGTACCACGTCGATCAGGAAGCCGAGGCCGGCGGAGATCAGGAAGTTCAGCGGGTCGGCCATGTACCCCATGACACTGAAGCCGAGGTCGGCGACTCCGCCGGCGATGCTGGCCAGCTCCGACCACTCGCCGTCCCCGGAGAGTAGGTGGCTGGCGCCCTTGACCACCGGTACGGCCCCGCCGACCGCGGGTAGGTCGCCGAGCGGATCGAACCGGAGCACGTCGTACCCGCCCGCGGTCACCGATCCCGCGCTCGCACTGACGTCGTTGGTGACGTCGGCGTCCTTGCTGGTGTCGCTCACGGCTCCGCCCTCAGTCGAGTACGTCGTGGATCTTGGTCAGTGAGTCCACGATGGCCTGCTCGGTGCTGTGGTAGATCTGCATCGAGCCTTCGAGCGACTCGGCCCGGTCCTTGAGGGCCTCACCCAGCTGACCGAGGTGCTCGTACAGGTCGTCGGCGAACTGCCAGTAGATGGCGGCGAACGGCGCGCCGACGAGGCCCCAGATGTACCACTCCGGATTGGCGTCGGCGGCCAGGCTCATGATGTCCGCGGCGTGCTGTTCGAGCTGGCCGAGCCGCGCCTGGGCCTGCCGTACCGAGTCGACGTCGACCTCGAAACTCATGCCGCCACCTCGCCGCGCTCGCTCATGCCTGACCACCTCTGCCGTTGGCGCGTCCCCTGCCGCCGCGTCCCCGGCCGGCACCGTCCTGGGTATCGGCCGGGGGTCCGGTGGGCGGCGGTCCACCCGCGTTGTCGTCCACCTGGCTCGCCCGGGCCCGGAGCGACTCCGGGATCGCCGCGTTCACCAGCTCCGTGACGGACATCCGCGGGCCGGCGAGCGCCTGTACGCGCTCCGCGGTGATCATCGAGATGCGCGCGTTGGCGAGGTGGATGGTGGAAACGATCCGGGTGGCCAGCTCGGTCGGATCGGCGCGCAGCGCGGAGTCTTCGATCAGGATCTGGTCGACCGCGCCGCCGGATCGGGCGGTCACCGTCACCGAACCGTCCGCCGCGCTGGCGGTCGCGGTCAGCTCGGAGAGTTCGGCGCGCAGTTCGGTGTAGCGGCGCATCTGGTCGCGGGCTTCCTCGGCGTACCGGGTGAGCGCCGCCTCGGCGTCCGGCCCGCCGGCGAACAGGTTCGGCCCACCCGCCGCGGTGCTCTCCGGTCCGGTCGCGGCCGGGTCGCCGGGCGTCGTCGAACCGTCGGCCGCTGTCGAACCGTCGGCCGCTGTCGAACCGTCGGCCGCTGTCGAACCGTCGGCCGCTGTCGGGTCGCTGGCCGCGGTCGGGTCGCCGGCCGCTGCCGACTGAGAATCGGCCCGGGGTACCGCGGGCAGCCCCTCGGCGAGCTGTGCCGAGGTGGGGAGCCGGCCATCCGTGGCACCGGTGAAGCCGCGGCCACCGGTGATCTCGTTCAACGCCTGGGCGAGTCGGGTACGCGCGTCCGCCGTGGCCCGCTGGATCGTCGCCACCACCAGGCGGCCGAGAGCGCGGCCGGTCTGCTGGGTGGCCTGCCGGGTGAGGGCGATCGCGGTGACCGCACCGCCGGCGCCGACGGTGACCGTGACGTCCTCGTCGACCGAGGTCGCGGTGACCGTCATCCCACCGACCAGCTCTCGGAGCCGGGCCAGGTCAGCGTCGCGTTCGGCCGGTGATTTGTTCAACCAGACCGGTGTCGCCCCTGTCACGGTGTCGTCCCCTCGCCGCAGTCCGTTGCCGCCCACGGCCGCCCGTCGACGGCCCCCGACGTCCGACAGACCCGCCATCTTGCCGGGTGCTGTCGAGTCCGATCGATGCGGGCCTGGCCTGTTACGCACAGATTGGGCGGTTGTACCGACCGTGCGCTGACGGCCCGTGGCGGCGTTCACCCGCGCGGCGTCGGGTCTGGCCGGGAGTCGGGCGGGGCGCTGACCGTCAGTCGGTGTTCTCGAACCCGATGGCGAACGCCTCTTCCAGGTCGTGCTTGGAGTACGCCCGGAACGCGATGTGGGTGTCGGTCGCGACGACTCCCGGCACCTTGCTGATCCGGCCGGCGATCACGTCCGCGATCTGGTCGAACTCGCGCACCCGTACCACCGCGATCAGGTCGAGCTGTCCGGCGACCGAGTACACCTCGCTCACTCCGGGGAGTTCGGCGATGGCCTGCGCGACCTCGGGGATCGAGTCGGTCTCGCAGTCGATGAGGACGATCGCGGTGATCACGTACGGCGCTCCTCGGTGAGCGGGCTGCCGGACCGGCGGGTGCCGCGGCCGGCCGCCCAGCCGGTGGGCTGGTCGCCGCTCATGCTAATCACGTCGGCGCGCCGACCCGCGGCCCGGCGCGGGATCAGCCGGTGCCGGCCGGCACGGTGACGTCGTGGCCGGCCCGGATCGCGTCGACCAGGTGCTCGTCCGGTCCGACGTGACCGCCCGGCCAGACCACTCCGCGGGTCACCGTGCCGAGCACGGTCGCGCCGGCGCCGATGACGTTCCTGCCGCCGCTGGCGTGCAGGTTCGCGGCCAGGTAGTCGGCCGGCGTGCCACAGTCGATGAACACGCCGGGGTACTCGCGTAGCTCCAGCTCGCCGCGCCGGTAGGCGGCCCGCCAGGGCACGTACAGCTCGGAAGGTTCCGGTTCCAGCCGCTCGACGTACCGCCACGGCAGCAGCGACATTCCGGCGAACCGCAGGTTGCCGTAGTCGCCGTGCTGCTCGTCGGCCACGACCAGCAGTCGCATCCGCTCGCCGGTCCAACCGTCCAGCAACGGGACCGGATCCGCGCCGGCCAGGTACGCGTCGGCGTTGACCGCGAGTACCGCCCGGCCGGCGATCCAGTCGCGCAGGTTCGCCACCCCGCCGGCGGTACCGAGGGCGGGCGGCTTCTCGACCGAGAGGGTGGCCCGCGAGCCGACGTGCGCGACGAGCTGCTCGGCCAGGTGGCAGGCGTTCACCGCGACCTGCTCGGGACCGGAGAGTCCGAGTTCGGCTACCCGGGCCATGGCGCGATCGAGCAGCGGTACGCCGTCGACCGGGCACAACGCCTTCGGCCGCAGCGCGGTGAGCGGGCGCAGCCGGGTGCCTTCACCCGCGGCGAGCAGTACCGCGCACAGCCCGCCGCCGGACGTGGCGCTAGCGGTCATCGGGACCGGGTCGGTTGTCCGCGGCCGGCCCGATCCCGTAGTGCCCGAGCAGTCGCGCGGTGGCCACGGTGAGCTGCGGAAGCTCATCGAGCCGGTACCAGCCGGCGTCCAGGACCTCGGCGCCGTCGACGACCAGCTCGTGCTCGGCCGGGTCGATGTGCGCCTCGAACACCAGGTCGATCCACTGGCCCCGGGTGTGTACCAGCGCGTTAGGGGATGCCGGCGACAGCTCGTCCGGTCCCAGCCGCAGCCCGGTCTCCTCGGTCAGCTCCCGGGCGGCACACGCGTGCGGGTGCTCCTGGCGGCCGATCAGGCCACCGGGGATCGTCCAGTTGCCGGTCGGGGGCTGGCGGAGCAGCAGCAGGCGCGGGGCGTCCGGCGGCGCGGTGCGGTCGTGTACCAGGACCACGGCGCCGACCGTGTACGTCGGGGTCCCGAGCCGGATCAGCGGGCGGCGCAACCGCTGCGGCATCCGGTAGAACACCTGGTACCCGATGGCATGTGCCAGCCCGCGCAGCCCGGCCGGTCGGCGTGTGGTCATGGGTTCACAGGCTAGAGGGGGGCGGGCTGCCGGAGGCAGCCGGCAAGGACGAGCCGTGCGCGTAGGTTCCGATGGCGGTCCTTGCGGGCTGCCGGAGGCAGCCGGCAAGGACGAGCCGTGCGCGTAGGTTCCGATGGCGGTCCTTGCGGGCTGCCGGAGGCAGCCGGCAAGGACGAGCCGTGCGCATAAGCACAGTCAGGCGTGGTCGACCCGCGCGATCAGCTGGCTCACCACGTCGTCGGCGGACAACCGCTGGTCGCTGACCGCCACCAGCAGCGCGTCCATGTCCGGATAGCCGAGCCCGCGGGCGACCGCGATCAGCGGCGCGTCGTCGGCCAGGCCGCGCTCGTACCGTCGAAGGGCCCGACCGATAGCGCTGCGGCCGGCGTCCAGCTTGCGGACCAGCGGTGCCCGCCCGCCCTGCTGGTCGTCGCCCTGCCGGGCGAACCACTGGCTGATCTGCAGGTGCGCGTGCGGGCTCTTGACGAAGCCGAGCCACTCCGGCGACGGGCCGGGGAAGTCTTCCTTGTCGTTGGCGGTGATGATCTCCACCACGTCACCGTCCTCGAGCCGGCTGGACAGCGGTACCAGCCGACCGTTCACGTACGCGCCGATCAGCCGGTCGCCGAGTTGGGTGTCGAGGGTGTACGCCAGGTCCACCGGGGTCGCGTCGGCGGGCAGCAGGGCCCGGCCGCCGTCGGTGGTGAACACCAGGATCTGCCCCTCGGACAGGTCGCAGCGCAGCGACTCCAGGAAGTCGGCGGTGCTGACCGCTTCGCTCTGCCAGGCGAGCAGCCGGTGCAGCCAGTCCAGTTCCTCCCGCTGCTCGGCGTCGGTGGAACTGCCCGGCTCCTGGAACCGGACGACGATGCCGTACTCCGCGGTCCGGTGCATCGCCTCGGTGCGGATCAGTACCTCGATCGGCTGGTTCTCCGGCCCGATCACGGTGGTGTGCAGGGACTGGTACAGGTTGAACTTCGGTGACGCGATGAAGTCCTTGAACCGGCCCGGTACCGGCTGCCACAGGCCGTGGATCGCGCCGAGCGCGGCATAGCAGTCGGTCTGCTGGCCGTTGACGATCACCGCGAGCCGGGGCGCGGTGAACGGTTCCGGGGTCGCCGTGGCGACCATCTCCTGCTGGATCGACGCGTAGTGCCGGGGCCGCGGCGTGACGATCGCCTGTACGCGGGACCGGCGCAGCTCCAGCCGGACCCGGTCCATCACGGACTCCAGGTACGGCTGGTCGGTCTGGTCCTGCACGTACCGGTCGATCTCCAGGTACATGTCCGGGTCCACGGTGTACAGCACCAGGTCTTCGAGCTGGCGTTTGAGCACGTTGATGCCGAGCCGGTCGGCGAGCGGCACCAGCACGTCGCGGGTCGCCTCCGCGGTGCGCAACTGCGAGGTGCGGGACTTGTACCGCAGCGTGCGCATGTTGTGCAGCCGGTCCGCCAGTTTGATGATCATGACGCGCACGTCCCGGCCGGCGGCCACGATCATCTTCCGCAGCGTCTCCGCCTCGGCCACCTCGCCGAAGTAGACCCGATCCAGCTTGGTGACCCCGTCGACCAGGTGGGTCACCGCCTCGCCGAACTCCTCCCGCAACTGCTCGATCGTGTACGAGGTGTCCTCGACGGTGTCGTGCAGCAGCGCCGCGGCCAGCGTGGTGGTGTCCATGCCGAGCTCGGCGAGGATCTGGGCCACCGCGATCGGGTGGGTGATGTACGCCTCGCCGCTGTGCCGCAGCTGCCCGTGGTGGAGTCCTTCGGCGATCGTGTACGTACGCCGGAGCAGCGCCGCGTCCGCGCGGGGGTGGGCCTGCCGGTGGATCCGGATCAGCGTGTCGAGCGAGGGCTCGGTGGCGGCACTGCGGGTCCACGGCAGGACGGCGCGCATCCACCGGTTGAGCGGACTCATGTCGACCGTTGCGATGGTCGGCGTGCCGTCGGCGGTCAGGGGACTGCCGGGCGCCGTGCCGCGCAGCGGGGGGTGGTCGCCGCGGGGGCTGTGCCCGTCGACCTGGGCCGGTACGGCTACCGGCGGGTGACCGTCGATCCGTGCGGGGGCGGGCTGCTGTGCGTCCGCGCGGGCCGCGACTCCGTCGGCCTGGCTGTCCGGCGCTCGACTGTCGGGCGCGCGGCTGTCGGGCGCGCGGCTGTCGGGCGCCCGGCTGTCGGTGGGCGCGCGGCTGTCGGCCGGCGCCTTCGAGCGGGCGCGAGGCATCGGTGCCGGCGGATCACCGCCACCGAGTTGGGACGGCTCCTTGCCGGCTGGGGCGGTGTCCGGGTGCATGACACCTCCTCGTCGGCTAACTGGCGCGGACGAGCACTAACGGTGATCGTACTTGCCGAGGCAAGCGGGTGACCGGCCATTTCATCAGCACATTTGTCCGATAGGTGACTGCGTGTATCTATCGGGGTATTTCAACCGACGTTCTGACCTGCGGATAGGCGAATAAGTGGACGCGTCCATCACGCAGTGGCGCGGGTCGGTCGGTGCAACGGCCGCGGCAGGCCACCGTCGCCCAGCGGATCGGCGGCTCGCGGCGCGGCCTCCGCCCTGGTCAACAGGTCGCGCCAGCGCGCCGCACCGGTCGCCGGGCAGGCCCAGCCGTCGGCCACCTGGACGAGCCGGGTCTCCGCGCGCTCAAGCCAGGCCAGGATCCGCTCGGTCTCCTCCGGGGTCGCGCACGGCGTCGGGCCCGGTCCCGGGCGTACCGTCTCGGCGGTCGCCAGCAGCGCGTCGATGGTGGGGCGCGGATGGGTGCCGGGCGGGGACAGCCCGGCCGCGGCGAGCCGGCCGTACCGCACCACCGCCAGCTCCCACCCACCGGTCCTGGCCGGTCGCGCGGCCACTACCTCGCCGAGCGTGGTCAACGAGCGCAGCCGCTGCATGCGCACTACCGCGCGGAGGAACGCGACCAGTCGCGCGCGGGTCCGCGCCGCGTCCTCGTACCGCTGCTGCCCGGCGAGCCGGCCGATCCGGTCCAGCAGCCGGTCGAGGATCACCCCCGGATCGCCGGCCACCGCCTCGCTGAACAGGTCGACGTGAGCGGCGTACGCCGGCACCGTGATCCGGTGCTCGCACGGTGCCGGGCACCGGCCCAACTCGGCCAGCGCGCAGGCGGGTGTGGTCGTACGGATCGACAGTCGCGGGGTGCACTGCCGCAGCGGCACCGCGTCGTACACCGCCGCTACCGCCAACTCGGCGGCGCGGCGGGACGAGAACGGTCCGAGGTACACGGTGGAGTCCGGTCGTACCTGGCTGACCAGCGACAACCGCGGGTACGGCTCGACGGTCAGCTTGACCCAGCTGACCCGCTCGGGAAACTTGGAGCGCCGGTTGTACGGCGGCTTGTGCGCGGCGATCAGCCGCAGCTCGCGTACCTCGGCTTCCAGCGCGTGCGCACACTCGATCGGCTCGACCCGCTCGGCCGCGGCGAGCATCTCCGACATCCGGGCCCGGGTTTCCGCCGCGGTGAAGTAGCTGCGCACGCGGGTGCCGATGTCGCCGCTGGTCCCCACGTACAACGGGCGGCCGGTGCGGTCGCGGAACACGTACACCCCGGGTACGTGCGGCAGGCCCTCGGCCAGGTACCGCTTGCGCCGCTGGGTGGGGCTCACCGTACGGGCGAACTCGGCCAGTTCCTCCAGGGTGAACACCTTGAAGCTGCCGGCCCGGGCGATGAGCCCGTGCAGTACGTCCACGGTTGCCCGGGCATCGGCCAGGGCGCGGTGGCACGGCTCGGTACCCGCGCGGAAGAACCGGGCCAGGGTGGACAGCTTGCAGTTGGGTACCTCGTCGCGGGTGAGCAGCCGGCGGGCCAGCGCGGCGGTGTCGACGACCCGGGGATTCGGCCACGGGTAGCCGTGCCGGGCGCAGGCGGCCCGGAGGAAACCGGTGTCGTACGGCGCGTTGTGCGCGACCAGCACGGCGCCCTTGATGAACTCGAGGAAGCCCGGCAGTACGCCATCGAGCTTCGGTGCCTCGGCCACCAGCACGTCGGTGATGCCGGTCAGGACGGCGACGAACGGCGGGATCCGGTCGCCCGGGTTGACCAGGGTGGCGAACTCGCCGAGCGGCTCGCCGCCACGGACCTTGACCGCGCCGATCTCGGTGATGCCGCAGCCGTCCGGTGCGCCGCCGGTGGTCTCCAGGTCGACGACGACGAAGGTGGCCGCGTGCAGGGGTTCGCCGAGATCCTCGAAGGTGCCCTGGACGTAGGTCTGCGGTGACGGCGGGGTGGCGCCGGATCCGGGCGGGTTGGGCACGCAGGCACGGTACGAATCGGGTACGACGAAAACGCGCCGCCACGCCGGAACGGTGCCCGGCGGGGCGGAAGAGTCGGCTTGAGGCGGCCGGCGAGCGGCTGGACGGCCTTCTGATCCGGTCGATGCAACACTTGGCGGTATGCCGGTCCCGCAGCCGACCGCACCTGGTCGTGGCAGTGCTCCCGCGCTCGTCGGCGCGGGGGCGGGTGTCGCGTGCCCGGGCGGGGCCGGGACGGCCGGGGGTACCGCCAGCCGGGGGGCCGCCCGGACGGAGCCATCGTCGTGACCAGCGGACCTGCGTCGGAGACCCGGCCGGAGACAACCGGGCAACCGGGCGATCGGGCGGTCGGTGGCCGTTCGGGCCAGGTGAACGGGGCTCCGGTCAACGGGCGGATCCCGGACGGGTCCGGACCCGGCGGCGATCCCGGCGTGGACCAGGACCGCCACAACGGTGTACCGGCGGCTGCCCCGGATGCCGGCTCCGGTGCGGGGCCCGCCTCTGACGATCACGCGGCAACGGCCGAGCCGGAGCCGGTACTGCCGGAGCCGGTGCGGCAGCGGGTCGTGACGTTGGCATCCGCGGCACTGGGCGGCCTGCCGGACGACCAGTTGCCGGCCGGCCTGCGGAAGATCGCCCGGTTCGCGCCGCACCGCCGGGCCAAGCTCGGCGGTACCGCGATCGCCGCGGCGCTCTCGGCCGATCCGCTGCTGCGGCAGAACATCGCCGCCCGGGTGGCCAAGGACGTGGGGGAACTCGCGGACGCGGTACTCGACGGGAACCGTCCGTCGGCCGCCGACCCGGTGGACGTTGCCGCGCTCGCGTACCTGCTCCGACCGAACGGGTGGATAGAGCTGATCGGCCGTACCACCGAGGCGGTCCGCACCGAGACGGAAGCGGCTGCCGTGGCCGACCAGTTGCGCGCCGCCGAACGCCGGGCTGCCCAGGCCGAACAGGAGCGCGCCGCGGCCAAGGCGGAGTCGGCCCGGCTCCGCGAGCAGTTCGGCGACGTGCGGGCCGAACTCGACGGGCTGCGCGACGAGGTACGTGCCCTGACCAGGTCCCTGCGGGAAGCGGAGCGGCGGGAACGCAAGGCCGCCGAGCTGCTCGCCACCGAGCGTGGGCGGGCGGCCCGCGCCGCCACCGATCACGAGGCGGAGGTCCGCCGGTTGCGGACCAAGATCGACGCGGTGGAGAGCGCGCTCGACGTCGCCCGGGGGGCCAGCCGGGAGGGGCGCGCGATCGACGACGCGCGGCTGTGGCTGCTGCTGGAGACGATCAGCCAGGCCGCCGGCGGGCTCCGCCGCGAACTGGCGCTGGATCCGGTGGACCGGCTGCCCGCCGACTTCGTCGCTGATGCCGCGAGCGAACAGCCTGGTGAGGCACCGGGCAGCAATGCCCGCGCGCTGGACACGAACGATCCGGCCCGGCTCGACCAGCTGCTCGCGATGCCCAAGGTCCACCTGATCGTGGACGGGTACAACGTGACCAAGAGCGGGTATGGCGAGCTGTCGCTGGAGCAGCAGCGGCAACGGCTCAGCCGGACGCTGAGCGGGCTGGCCGCGCAGACCGGTAGCGAGGTGACGCTCGTCTTCGACGGTGCCGAACGGATCCACGGCGCGGCCACCCCGCCGCGCGGGGTACGGGTGCTGTTCAGCAAGAAAGGCGAGACCGCGGACGATCTCATCCGACGACTGGTACGGGCCGAACCGCCCGGCCGGCCGGTGGTGGTGATCTCGTCCGACCGGGAGGTCGCCGACGGCGTGGCCCGGCACGGGGCGTACCCGCTGGGCGCCCTCGCGCTGCTGCGCCGGCTGGCCCGGGCCTGACCGAGCGTCCCCACCCGCCGCCGTCCCGTCCGGCGTCCCGTCCGTCGCTGTCCCGTCCGGCGGCGTGGCTTGCCGCGGCGATCCGACCCGACCAGCGGCTCCGCCACCGCCGGCCCGGCTGAATTGTCGTACCCCCTACCTACGGTCAACCTGTGACCGGCTGGACGCGCCATTCGACCGCTTCATGGCGGCGGAGGGGTTCGCGGGTCGGTCGGACGGGAGCGGGACGGACCTGCCCCGATCCGAGGAGGCGGACATGCTCATCGACTGCGAGACCTGCGCCGTGCGCGGTCGCGGCTGTGCCGACTGCGTGGTGACCGTGATGCTCGGCGCGCCGCCGGAGGGCGTCGAACTCGACGAGGCCGAGCAGCAGGCGCTGTCCGCACTGGCCGACGCCGGCATGGTTCCCCGGCTGCGCCTGGTTCCCGGCCGGCGTCCGGGCCCGGGTCACGACCACCGGCACAGCGCCTGACCAGCGGTTTCGACCGGGCACTGAGGCCGTCGAGGGCGCCCGGGACCCAGGTGTACCGGCGGCGGCCGCCAGCACGGCCGGTGCCGCGCGGCGATGGCGACGGCGGGCGAGCCGATCCCACCCCCGGTTCCTAGGATGGGTGCGTGAGACGGGGCCCGGAAGCGACCACCGCAGCGCCGCGACGGGCACCGCGGTCCCTGCTGTGCGTCGCGTGGCTGGCCGTCGCCGCCAACCTCGGCGGTGCGGCGTTCGGGCTGGCCAGCGGGGAAGCGGCCGGACCGGCCCCGACTGGAGCGTCCGTACCGGCGAGCCAGCCACGAGGCGTGTCGGACATCCTGCGCGGCACCGCGGAACGCTCCGCCAGCCGACCCGCGTCCGACGCCGCCGTTCAGGCCCTGCTCGACCAGCGGGCGGATGCGGTACTCCGGCGCGATCGGGCCGCCTTCCTGGACACCGTCGACCCGTACGCCACCGACTTCGGCGGTCGGCAGCGCGCGCTGTTCGACAATCTCGCCGAGGTACCGCTGGGCAGCTGGTCGTACACGGTCGACCCGCGGCACGAGACACCGTTGCCGCCCGGTCTCGCGCCGATCTACGGCGACGAGCTGTACGCGCCGGCGATCACGTTGCGCTACGCGCTGGCCGACTTCGACCCGGTACCGACCAGCCAGCAGCAGCGGTACCTGTTCGTCCGGCACGGCGCCCGGTGGTACCTGACCGACGACGGCACCGGCATGGACAGCCCGCTGCGCGATACGACCGCGGCCGACGACCCGACCGCGCCCGACGGTTCCGTGCACAACCTGTGGGACTACGGGCCGGTGAGCGCGCTGCGTACCGACCGGGTGCTGGTGCTCGGCCACCCCGGGTCGGTCGGCCGGATGCGCCGGATCATGTGGACGGTGCATGCCGCGATCCCGCGGGTGACCGCGGTGTGGGGGGAGCGCTGGGCCCAGCGCGTCGTCGTGGTGGTGCCCGGCTCCGCGGACGAGCTGTCCGGTCTGGTGGAGGAGCCGGGCGACCTCGGTCAGATCGCCGCGTTCGCCTCGTCCGACCTGTCCGCCACCGGGCCGCCGACCGGCCGGCGGATCGTGGTCAGTCCGGACGTGTTCCCACGGCTGTCGCCACTCGGTGGCCAGGTGGTACTCACGCACGAGATCACCCACCTGGCCGCCCGCGACGTGACCAGCCGGGCCACGCCGTACTGGCTGGCCGAGGGATTCGCCGACTATGTGGCGTACCGCGGCACCGGGGTGTCCACCCGTAGCGTCGCGCGCGAACTGGCCGACTCGGTCAGTCATGGCCGGGCGCCGGAGCGGTTGCCGATGGCGGCTGATTTCGGCGCCGGCAACACCCGGCTGGCCGAGGTGTACGAGCAGGCGTGGCTGGCCTGCACGCTGATCGTCGCGCGGGCCGGCGAGGACGCGCTGGTGCGGATGTACCGGCAGGTCAGCGCGGCCGCCGATCCGGAGTCCGGGCTGGCCCGGGCGCTCCGTACGGAACTGCGGCTGAGCACCGGGCAGTTCACCGCCGCCTGGCGGCAGTACCTGCGCGAGCAGCTCCGGTGAGCCCGCGGGTGACCGCCGCGGTCGTACTCGGACTGCTGCTGGTGGGGCTGGCGGTGAGCGCCGCGGTCACGGTGCCGTGGCGGCAACCGGCCGTCCCGTCCCGGTCGGCCCAGGCGGCCGCCGAGCGCGAACTGCCGGCCGACCAGGTGGCCCGCGGCAAGCGGTTCCACGCCGCGCTGCGGCCGGGAACGTACGGCTCGCTGCTGGTCGGGCTGATCGTGGTGGTACTGCTCGGGCTCACCCCGCTCGGTGCCCGGCTGGTCGAGTTGGTGGGGCGCCCGTTCGGCGGGCACTGGCTGGCGCAGGCGGTACTCGGCGGACTGGTCGTGGTGTTCGCCGGCCAGGCGCTGACGCTGCCGTTCGCGGCCTGGCGTCGGGTGGTGCTGCTGCGGTACGACCTGTCCACCCAGAGCTGGGCCGGCTGGCTGCTCGACGTGGGCAAGTCGGTACTGGTCAGCGCTGTGCTCGGCGCGATCGTGCTGGCCGGCTTCTACGCCGTGGCCCGGGCCGCACCGCGCTGGTGGTGGGCCTGGACCGCGGCCGGCGCGGCGGCCCTGATGGTGCTGCTCGCGTTCGTCTTCCCGGTACTGATCGAGCCGGTGTTCAACAAGTTCACCCCGATGCCGGACACCCCGTTGCGGCGGGACCTGATCGCGATGGCCGACCGGGACGGGGTACCGGTACGCGACGTGCTGGTCGCGGACGCGTCCCGGCGCACCCGGATGGTCAACGCGTACGTGTCCGGCCTCGGCCCGACCCGGCGCATCGTCGTGTACGACACGCTGGTCGACTCCGCGCCACCGGCCGAGGTGGAGTCGGTGGTGGCGCACGAGCTCGGCCACGCCGAACAGGGCGACGTGCTGACCAGCACGCTGCTCGGGGCGTTCGGCGCGGCGGCCGGAGTGTGCGCGTTGTACCTGCTCGGCGGTTGGTCCGGGCTGTTGCGCCGGGCCGGCGTGGACGACCTGACGGATCCCCGGTCGGTGGCGCTGCTCGGCGCCGTGATCGCGGTCGCCGGGCTGCTCACCCTGCCGCTGCAGAGCTATGTGTCCCGCCGGGTCGAAGCCAGGGCGGACGCGCACGCGCTGGCGTTGACCGCCGACCCGGACACCTTCGCCGGCATGCAGCGGCGACTGGCGCTGCGCAACCTGTCCGACGTACGACCCAATCCCGTGGAGTACTGGTTGTTCGCCTCGCACCCGAGCACTGTCGAACGGATCGCGGCCGCCCGCGAGTACCAGCGGGCCGGCCGCTAGTGGGCCGCACCCTGCTGGTGACCAACGACTTTCCGCCCCGGCCGGGCGGCATCCAGTCGTTCGTACACGGGCTCGCGATCCGTCAGCCGGCCGACCAGCTGGTGGTGTACGCCTCGCACTGGCGCGGCGCGAGCGAGTTCGATGCCGCGCAGCCGTTCGAGGTGGTGCGCGAGAACACCGGGATGCTGCTGCCGACTCCGGCGGTACGACGGCGCGCGGTCGAGCTGGCCCGGTCGTACGGCTGCGACACGGCCTGGTTCGGCGCGGCCGCCCCGCTCGGGCTGCTCGCACCGGCGCTGCGCCGGGCCGGGGTCGAACGGGTCGTGGCCCAGACCCACGGGCACGAGGTCGGTTGGGCCGCGCTTCCGGTGGCCCGCGGGTTGCTCCGCCGGATCGCCCGGCACACCGATGTGGTCACCTACCTGGGGGAGTATTTCCGGCACCGGCTGGACCGGACGATCGGCCCGTTGACCCAGCTGGAGTGGCTCGCACCGGGCGTGGACACCGAGGTGTTCCGACCGGACCTGAGCAGCTCGGCCGGTTCGGAGGTACGGCGACGGCTCGGACTCGCGGACCGGCCGGTGCTGGTGTGCGTTTCCCGGCTGGTACCCCGAAAGGGTCAGGATGTTCTGATCCGGGCCATGCCGGCGATCCTGCGGCGGGTGCCGGACGCGATGCTGCTGCTGGTGTCCGGTGGTCCTGACCGGGACCGGCTGCGCCGGCTGGCGCGCCGGACCGGGGTCGCCGAACAGGTCGTGTTCACCGGTTCGGTCCGGTGGGAGGAGCTGCCGGCGTACTTCGCCGCCGGCGACGTGTTCGCCATGCCGTGCCGGACCCGGCGCGGCGGGCTGGACGTGGAAGGCCTCGGCATCGTCTATCTGGAGGCGTCGGCGTCCGGGCTGCCGGTGGTGGCCGGGGACTCCGGCGGCGCGCCGGACGCGGTACTCGACGGGGAGACCGGATACGTGGTGTCCGGGCGGGACGTGCCGGCGGTGGCCGACCGGGTGGCCGGCCTGCTGGCCGACCGCACGCTGGCCGCCCGGATGGGCAAGGCCGGCCGCGCCTGGGTGGAGGAGCGGTGGCGCTGGGAGGCGCAGGCGGCCCGGATGCGGGCGCTGCTCGACGGACGACCCCCGGGCGGGGTCCATGGCGGCGCCGGCGGTTGACGGCGGCGGCACGACCACGGCGCGGTCTCAAGTAGCGGTGTCTGCCGGTCGGTGGCGATGGCAATCATCCACCGACCGGCATCCCCCGGGGCCGCTCGCGGAAGAGGCGGGCCGCTAGAACCGCGGTGAGTCCGGTGCCTCCAGCAGTCCGAGTCGCAGTGCGGTCATCAGGGCCTGCGCCCGGTTGGCCGCGCCGAGCTTCTCGTACAGCTTGGAGATGTGCGTTTTGGCCGTCGACTCGCTCACGTACAGCTGCTTGGCGATGCCCGCCACGCTCATGCCGTCCGCGAGCAACTTGAGCACCTGACCCTCACGTGGGGACAGCTGCGGACCGCTCGGCGCCAGCCGCCGCTTCATCGCGTCGGCGAGATCCGCCGCGGTGAACGCGTTCGGTGACGAGGCCGCGTGCCGTGCCGCGGCCACCACATCGTCGGCTGGTGCGCTCTTGGGTACGAACGCGCTGGCCCCCGCTTCCAGCGCGCCGAAGAGCTGGTCGTCCCCGGCGTACATGGTCAACACCACGATGCCGACGGTCGGATTGGCTTTGCGCAGGGCCTTGGTGGCTTCCAGCCCGCTGCCGTCCGGTAGCCGCAGATCCATGATGACCACATCAGGTCGCAGCGCGGCGGCCTGCCGAAGCCCCTCGGTGGCCGTTGCCGCCTCACCGACGACCTCGAACTGTGCGTCCCGTTCGAAAGCGTGCCGTAGTCCCTTCCGGATCAAGTCGTGATCATCAACCAGGAGCACCCGGGTGCGCCCGGTCGGAGTCAGGCTGGTGGACATTGTCGTCGCTCACCCCCTTTGCTGCTGAAACGCTTACGTGCCGCGGTGGAGTTCCAAGTACAACGATTACGGTCGTTCCTGTGGGATGTCGTGGTCGGATATCCAACACTGCCCGGATCCGTTCAGCCCGTTCGGCCATGATCGCCAGACCGTATCGCCGATCCGGTGGTCGTTCGGAGATTCCCTGACCGTCGTCGCTGATCTCTACCCGGGCATAGGGCGGATCCACCTCGATGGTGGTCCACAGGTTTTCCGCCCGGGCGTGCTTGCGAGCGTTGGTGATCGCCTCCTGGGCGATCCGGAGAAGTTCCGCTTCGATCGCCGCGGGCAGCCGGGCGGTGGACTCGTCCAGCGACAGGTGTACGCGGAGACCCCCCGACGCGCCGATCGTACGCGCGTAGTCGGCGATCGCCGTGCCCAGCCCACCGTGCCGGTCCACATCGGTACGCAGCTCGAACAGGGACAGCCGCAGCTCGGTGATGACCCTGGTCACCTCGCCCCGCAGCGACTTCAGCTCGGTGGCCGAGGTGGTGGCCGACTCCGGCAGCTGGCCGAGCGCGTTGTCGATGCCGTATCCGACCATCACCAGTTCCTGCGCCACGCCGTCGTGGATTTCCCGGGCCAGCCGCTGCCGCTCCTCGGTGGTCGCCAGCGAGCGGACCTCGTCGAACAGCAGCGCGGCTTCGAGCCGGAGCGCGTTGGCCGCGGTCACCCGGGCCACCCGGTCCACCAGATGCTGCGGGTACGCGCCCGACTGGTCCGCCTCGATGACCAGCAGCCCGATCGTGCGTACCCCGGCCACCAGCGGAACCACCAGCGACGACATCGCCTGGGCGCCGGCCCGGGAGCGGGTCAGCGAACGCGCCGAGGCGTGCGGGAGCTGGCTCGCCCACGCCTCGGCGATGGGGGTGTCCGCGTCGACCGAGGTCTCCCAGTCGACCCGGTCCGGACCGCGCTGGGCCAGTACCACCAGCCGCCCGCCGCCGCTGCGGCCGAGTACCGCGGCCCGGTCGACCGGCATGATCGTCGGTACCTCGTCGAGCAGGTTGGTCGCGATGCCACCCGGATCCAGCGTGCCGGGGAGCTGGCGGGCGACGGTACGAAGCTGGGTGAGCAGGCGGGTCGCCTCGGCGTACGGCTGCGGCTGGGTCGGGTTCGCCCGCAGCATCCGGTTCAGCCAGCCACCGAGCGCCGCCACCATCGTGACGAGTGCCAGCCACTGGGCGGCCGGTACCAGGTACGCCGAACTGGTCAGCCGGTCGTCCGGGAGGCCGCCGATCACGAGTACCAGCGCGGCCAGCCCGACCAGCGCGAAGCCCTCCAGCGCGGACAGGTACATCGCCGCGACGAACACCGGCAACGGCAGGTACGCCAGCGTGGTGCCGGTGGGGTGCGCGAGGCTCGCCGCGGCGAGCGCGGCCACCGTCACCTCGCCGATCCGGCCGAGCCGGGCGAGGAGACCGTGTCGTGCGCCGAGCAGCGCCGGGAGTGCCGTCACCGCGAGCAGGCCGCACCAGGCGAGCGACCACGGGTCGCCGGTGGCGGCGACGCTGAGCCCGGCGACCACGACCAGGAAGGCGACCCGGATGGCCACCCGCAACCGCATCGGCGGGTCGGTCAGCTCCACCCGCCGTGGCACCATCCGGCTGGGCCTAGGAATAGATCGTCGCGATGTCGTCGGCGTACTCCTTCATCACCACGCTGCGCTTGACCTTCAACGAGGGCGTCATCTCCCCGGTCTCCTCGCTGAAGTCCCTGGGCAGGATACGGAACGCCTTGATCGCTTCGGCCCGGGAAACCGCCTTGTTGGCCTCGTCCACGGCCGACTGGACCTCGGCGAGCAGTTCGGTGTCCTCGCGCAGGTCCGACGCCGTCGACCCGGCCGGCTTGCCGAGCCGCTCCTTCCACTTGTCCAGCGCGTCCTCGTCGAGGGTGACAAGCGCGGCGATGAACGGTTGCCGGTCGCCGACCACCATGCACTGGCTGACCAGCGCGTGCGCCCGGACCCGGTCCTCCAGTACGGCCGGCGCCACGTTCTTGCCGCCGGCGGTCACCAGGATCTCCTTCTTCCGGCCGGTGATCGACAGGTAGCCGTCGTCGTCCAGCTCGCCCAGGTCGCCGGTGTGGAACCAGCGGTCGGCGTCGAGCACCTCTTTGCTGGCGGCCTCGTTGTGCCAGTACCCGCCGAACACGTGCTCGCCCTTGACCAGGATCTCCCCGTCGTCGGCGATCCGGATCGACACCCCGGGCAGCGGGCGGCCGACCGTACCGATCTTCGGCGCGGTCTCCAGGTTGACCGCGCACGCCGGTGAGGTCTCGGTCAGCCCGTACCCCTCGAAGATGGTCAGCCCGATCCCGCGGAAGAAGTGGCCGAGCCGGGCGCCGAGCGGAGCGCCGCCGGAGATGGCGTACTCGCAGCGGCCACCGAGCGCGGCGCGCAGCTTGCCGTACACGAGCCGGTCCATCAGCCCGTGCGCGAGCCGCAGCCGCAGCCCCGGCCCGCCGGTGTCGATCGCCTGGCTGTACCGGATCGCCACGTCCTCGGCCCGCTCGAAGATCGCGCCCTTGCCTTCGGCCAGCGCCTTCTGCTTCGCGCCGTTGTAGACCTTCTCGAACACCCGGGGCACCGACAGTACGAACGTGGGCTGGAAGGACTTCAGGTCGTCCATCAGGTTCTTCACGTCCGCGGTGTGCCCGAGCCTGGCCCGGGCCTGTACCGCGCCGAGCTGGATCAGCCGGGCGAACGAGTGCGCGAGCGGCAGGAACAGCAGGGTGGACGACTGCTCGTTGAACAGCGAGCTCAGGCCCGGGATCGCGTTGGCGACGTCGAAGTACATGTTGCGATGGGTGAGCATGCAGCCCTTGGGCCGGCCGGTGGTGCCCGAGGTGTAGATGATCGTGGCGAGATCGTCCGCGCGTACCGCCTGCCGGCGCGCGTCCACCTCGGCCGCCTCGACCTGGGCCCCCTTCGACACCAGCGCGGCCAGGTCACCGGCGTCGATCGTCCACAGCTCGCGCAGGGGCGCCTCGACCGACGAGGCGCGGATCAGCTCGGCGTGCTCATCGGTCTCGCCGAAGCAGGCCACCGCGCCCGAGTCGGACAGGATCCAGCTCACCTGCTCGGCGCTGGACGTCTCGTACACCGGTACGGTCACGCCGCCGATCGTCCAGATCGCGTAGTCGATCAGGGTCCACTCGTACCTGGTCTTGGACATCAGCCCGACCCGGTCGCCGGACGAGATGCCGGCCGCGATCAGGCCGCGGGCCAGCGCGATCACCTCGTCGCGGAACTCGACCGTGCTGACGTCCTGCCAACCGCTCGCGGTACGCCGGGCGAACTGCGCGACGTGCGGCGCCTGCTCGGCGTTGTCCCAGACCGGGTCGGTGAGGCTGGCGTCGTCACCGATGGTGGCGATCGGGGGTACGGAGAACTCGCGCACGCTCGACTCCTCGGCAGTCCGCCGGCTCACGGCGGTACAGGGTGGCAGGTAATGCGAAACTACCTGGCCGACACGCCGGGTGGGGAGCATCACCCGCCGAGTCGCGCAGACCCGACTTTTACCGGCCGAAACCGATCCGGCCGGGGCGCGGCGGCGGGCCGCTCATGTGCCAGGCTGTGCGGCGTGTCCCAGGCTCAGCCCGCGTCGGCAGGTACCGGTTACGGGGTCGATGTCGCCGCCGAGTGCTTCATCGCGGCAGCGCCGGCGCTGGTCCGGGACCGGTTGGCCGGGCCCGGGTTCACCGGCGCGCTCTGGCCGGACCTGACCGTGACGGTGGCCAGGGACCGTGGCGCGGAGGGCTGGCGGTACACCGTCTCCGGACCGCTCACCGGCACCGCCGAGGTGTGGCTCGAGGCGTGCGCCGACGGGGTGATCGTGCACGTGTATCTGCGGACCGCCGCGGCGGACGCGGCCCGGCCGGCGCGGCGCGCCGCGGCCGAACGGGACCGCCGGCACCGGCACGCCACCGAGGTGCTGTGGTCGGTCAAGGACGCGCTGGAGGACGGCCGGCAACCGGGGGAGCCGGCGGTCGCCGCCGGTCCGGACGCGGTGCCGGAGCCGGCGGAGCCGGCGGTCGGACGTGGCGCCACGACCGCTCCGAGGCACGGAGTAGCCTCCCGACCATGACCGACTCGTCGACCCAGTCGATCACCATCGCGGCATCGCCACAGCAGGTGGCCGACGTGATCACCGACTTCCGGCAGTACCCCGAATGGGTCAGCGCGGTGGACACCGTCGACATCCGCGAGGAGTACGAGGACGGCTACGCGAGCCAGGTCCGGTTCGTCCTCGACGCCGGGGTGCTCAAGGACGATTACATGCTCGAGTACCGGTACGCCGAGGACCTGAGCCGGATCGAGTGGAGTCTGGTCGGCTCGTCGCAGGTACAGAAGAGCCAGGAGGGCTCGTACGACATCGAGGACCACGGCAACGGCACGTGTACCGTGACGTACTCGCTGTCGGTGGAGTTGACCATTCCGATGCTCGGCATGCTCAAGCGCAAAGCCGAGAAGATGATCATGGATACGGCGCTCAAAGAGCTGAAGAAGCGGGTCGAGGCGCTGGCTCAGACCGCGTGAGCGGCTGCCGGCGGGGGTAGCTGGCAGGGCAGTGCGTACGGCAGCCGGGTCGGCAGGAACCGGTCGGAGGGAGCAGCCAGCGGTGACGCTGACCATCGGGGTCGACATCGGCGGTACCAAGGTGCTGGGCGGCGTGGTGGACGCCGACGGCAAGGTGCTCACCGAGGCGCGCCGGGACACTCCGGCCAAGGACGTGGCCGCCACGCTCGACCGGATCGTCGACGTGGTCAAGGAGTTGTCGGCCGCGCACGCCGACGTCGAGGCGATCGGGATCGGTGCCGCCGGCTGGATCGACGAGGCGCGGTCGCGGGTGCTGTTCGCCCCCAACCTGGCCTGGCGGGACGAGCCGCTGCGGGACGCGATCGCCTCGCGGGTACACCTGCCGGTGGTGGTCGAGAATGACGCCAACGTGGCCGCCTGGGCGGAGTTCCGCTTCGGCGCCGGTCGCGACGTCGAGTCGCTGGTACTGCTCACCATCGGCACCGGGATCGGTGGCGGGATCGTGGTGGACGGCCGGCTCATCCGGGGCGCGCACGGGATCGCCGCCGAGTTGGGGCACATCCTGGTGGTACCGGACGGCCAGGTCTGCGGCTGCCACCGGCGCGGCTGCCTGGAGCAGTACGCCAGCGGCAGCGCCCTGGTGCGGTACGCCCGGGAGGCTGCCAAGGTGAATCCGGAGCGGGCCGAGGCGCTGTTGCGCCGGGCCGACGGCGATCCGGACGCGATCACCGGCCCGATGGTGACCCAGGCCGGTCAGGACGGCGATCCGGTGTCCTGTGCCGCGTTCGCCGAGGTGGGCCGCTGGCTGGGCAACGGCCTGGCCGACATGGTGCAGATCATCGACCCGGAGATCCTGGTCATCGGCGGTGGGGTGGTGGACGCCGGGGAGTTGTTGATGGCGCCGACCCGCACGGCGTACATCGCGGCGCTCACCGCCCGCGGCCGGCTGCCGATAGCCGATGTACGGGCCGCCCAGATGGGCCCGCGGGCCGGGTTGATCGGCGCGGCGGACCTGGCTCGTCGCCGGTGACGGCCGTTCCCGCCGGCGGGGAGCCGACCGCGGCGGCCCCGGTCCGGCTCCGGGTCCTGTCGTACAACGTGCACGGACTCTCCGGTGACCTCGACGCGCTGACCGGCACGGTACGAGCGCTCGCCCCGGACGTGGTCTGCGTACAGGAGGCTCCCCGGCGGCTGCGCTGGCGGTCCCGCTGTGCCGAGCTGGCCCGCCGGTGCGAGTTGTACGTCGGGGCCGGCGGCGCACCGGCCATCGGCAACCTGCTGCTGGTCAGCGGCCGGGTCCGGGTGTACGAGCAGTGGGCCCTGCGGTTCCCGCTGACCCCGGGCCGGCACCTGCGGGCGGCGGTATTCGCCCGGTGCGTGATCGGCCGTACCCCGTTCGTCGCGGTCGGAGCGCACCTCGGCACCGATCCCGTCGAGCGGCCGGAGCACGCGCGCCGGCTCGCCGCGGCCGTGGCCGGCCTGAGGAGTCCGGTGGTGCTCGGTGCGGACCTCAACGAGCCGCCCGGCGGACCGGCCTGGGCCGCGCTCAACGGTCCGGCCGGGCTGGTCGACCCCGTCGGCGTGATCGGCGCCGGTGCGACCGGCGAAGCGACCGGTAACAGTGCCACGCCGACGTTCAGCGTGGATCGACCCCGGCACCGGATCGACGTGGTGCTCGCCGCGGCCGGCTGCCGGCCGGTCGCCTATCGCGTTGTCGATGACGCTGCGGTACGACGCGCCAGTGACCATTTTCCGGTACTCGCCGAATTCGAGCTCCCGACCGGCCTCGACCTGCCGACCGGCTGACTCCCGCGGGTCCCGTCGGGGCCGGCCCGTACCGCGATCAGCCACCGTTCCAGCGGCAGTGAGTGGGGCCGGCGTACCACCTCCGCAGCCTCCCGCAGTACCTCGGCCGGTACCCGGGCGAGCAGTGGTACCTCCGGCCGGCCAATGAACGCCTCGACATCGGCGAGGTCGAAGCTGGCCGGCTCGGTACCGGTGAACTCGCACCACAGCAGGAACACGTCGTGCGCCGGCCCGCGCCGGCCGCCCGCGAGCAGGGCCGCGCTCTGGCCGGTGTGTACGTTCCGCTCGAGGATCGCCGGCATGGCGCTCACCTCCACCACGAGCGTCGCCCGCGCCGGCGACCGTGGCCCTACCGCAAGGTGACCTGCCGGCGACAACTCGGCGGCAGGTGGGGGAGCGCTTCAGTCCCGCTTGTACCCGACCACCAGTTCGCTGGCGAGCTGCTCGAGGAAGAGCCCGATGTCGGTGACGATGCCGACCGCCTGGGCGGAACCGCGGTCGGCCAGCTTGGTGACCGTGGCCGGGTTGATGTCCACCGACACCAGCGGGATCTTCGCCGGCAGGATGTTGCCGGTGGCGATCGAGTGCAGCATGGTGGCGACCATGATCACCATGCCGACCCCCGGCAGGGCGGCGCGCATCGCCCGCTGACCGGCGATCACGTCGGCGTACACGTCGGGCAGCGGCCCGTCGTCGCGTACCGAGCCGACCAGTACGAACTCCTTGCCGTGGGTGACCATCGCGTGCATGACGCCGCGCTCCAGTACGCCCTGCGCGACGGCGTCGGCGATGGAACCGCAGGACCGGATCTTGTTGATCGCGCGGATGTGGTGCTCGTGCCCGTGCGGTACGCCGTGCCCCCGGTCCAGGTCCACGCCGAGCGACGTGCCGTACAGCGCCGACTCGATGTCGTGCGCGGCGAGCGCGTTGCCAGCGAACAGCACGTCCACGTACCCGTCGTCGATCAGCGCGACCATCGCCGGTGCCGCGCCGGTGTGCACGATGGCCGGACCGCCCACCCAGAGGAGCTTCTCCCCGCGGGCCCGGACCTGGCGCATCTGCTCGGCGATCTTCCGCACCAGCATCGCCTGCGGCTTCTCCGACGAGACCACGCTGGACATGAACTCGAACGACGACGACGACGGGTCGGTGCGCTCCGGCTCGGGCAGCGGGATCACCCGGACCCCGTCCACCCCGCAGACGATCGCGTCGGCCGCGGTCACGTCGGACACGGCGATCGTGCGGGCCGTACGGCTCCCGTCCGGACCGGTCACCACGATGCCGCAGTCCATCTCCGGGTTCGCCACGTCGACCCAGTTACCACCGAGTTTGACCTGGGTGTCCAGGTTGGTGGTGGAGTAGAAGTCGTCCGGGAACACGCCGTCGGCCGGAGCCGGCCGCAGCACCGCCTCGGCCGGGTTCGCCGGGTTGACCCCGTGCGTCTGCAGCCGCATCACCAGCCGGACGAGCTGCTCGGAATCGTCCGAGCTGATCGTGAGGATGGCGACGGACTCGTCGGTGTGCCGCTTGCCGACCTCGAACCGGTCTATCCGGTAGTCGCCGCCGTACTCGAGTACGTCGTCCAGGATCAGGGCGAGTACGCCCGAATCGAGGATGTGGCCGCGGATCTCGACCGACTCGGTGTACCGCACCTTCGACCTCCGGATCTGCGCTGTGCCGCGCGGTGTCGCCTCGACGGTAGACACTCCATCGCGACCCGGTGCGGTCGGGGGTGGCCGGTCTGATATGGCCGTCCACGGCCGCTCGGCCGGGCGTGGCGTGGCTGGTGGACCGGGACGAAAGCGTGGCCGGCCGGACTGGACAACGCATCGGTCGGGGTCGAAGAATGCGACGTTCGAACAGAAGCGGGGGCGAGAGAGGAGACAGGTTGACCGACGAGCGTGCCGGCACCTCCGGGCAGACCGCCGGTGGTGGGACCGGCGACGCGAGTCCACCTTCCGACGGCCCCGCCGGCGTGTACGACCGCGGCGACGCGGTATGCGTGATCGGTGCCGGCTCGAGCGGGCTCGCCGCGGTGAAGAACCTGCGTGAGCACGGATTCGGCGTCGACTGCTACGAGCGCGAGACCGGCGTCGGCGGGATCTGGAACTGGCGGCACGAGCGCAGCCCGGTGTACGGCAGCGCGCACCTGATCTCGAGCAAGCCGTTCACGCAGTTCCCGGACTTCCCGATGCCCGACTCGTACCCGGACTATCCGCACCACAGCCAGGTACTGAGCTACTTCGGCCGGTACGTCGAGCACTTCGGGTTGCGCGAGCACATCTGGTTCGGCTCCGAGGTGGTACGGGTCGCGCCGACCGAGGACGGCCGGTGGTACGTGACCGTCCGCGGTACCGGCGGTGCGGGCGGTGGCCCGTCCCGGATGCTGCGGTACGCCGCGGTGGTGATCGCGAACGGGCACAACTGGTACCCGAAGTTGCCGCAGTACCCGGGGCTGTCCGACTATCGCGGGCAGGTCCTGCACGCCTCCGGGTACGCCGAGACCTCCCAGTTGCGCGGCAAGCGGGTACTGGTGATCGGCGCCGGCAACACCGGCTGCGACATCGCGGTGGAAGCCGCCCAGCAGGCCAGCCAGGTGTGGCACTCGGTCCGCCGCGGCTACTGGTACGCGCCGAAGTACGCGCTCGGGCGCCCGGCCGACCAGGTCGACGACCTGATGCTGGCGTGGCGGGTGCCGCTGCGGATGCGGCAGTGGATCGCCCAGCGGCTGCTGCGGATGACGGTCGGGAAGCTGGAGCGGTTCGGCCTGCCCAAACCGGACCACCGGTTCTACACCACCCACCCGATCGTCAACAGCCAGCTCGTGTACTACCTCGGACACGGCGACATCACCCCGGTACCGGATGTGGCCCGGTTCGAGCGGGACCGGGTGGTCTTCACCGACGGGAGTACCGCCAACCCGGATCTGGTCGTGCTGGCCACCGGGTACCTGCCCCGGTTCGAGTTCCTCGACGGCGAGCACCTCAACGTGGTGGACGGCCGGCCGCGGCTGCACCTGCACATGTTCCCGCCGACCCACCAGTCGCTCGCCGTGGCCGGGCTGATCCAGCCCGACTCCGGGCAGTTCAACCTGGTGCACTGGCAGACCGTGGCGATCGCCCGGTGGCTGCGCGCCCGTACCGAGGCGCCGGAGCGGGCGGCCGCGTTCTGGCAGCAGGTGCGCTCCGGTACCGACCGCACCTGGTCGCAGGTGAAGACCGTCGACTCGACCAGGCACTGGTTCGAGGTCGGCCACCAGCGGTACCTGCGCGCGCTGGAACGAGCGATCCACGAGCTGGAAGGCAGCCGATGAGCCGAGTCGCGTCGCCGGACAAGCCGAGGCGTACCCGCGCGGTGCGCCCGTGGGAGTGGGCGCATCCGGCCGAGCCGGTCGAGCGCGAGCTCCGGTCGGTACTGGCGCCACCCGGCTCCGGCCGGCCACCGGTGCTGTTCGTACCGGGGCTGCGCGGCTCCGCGAGCGACTTCGCCGAGCACTGGCTGGAACGTACCGCCGAGCGGGGCTACCCGGCGTACGCGATGAGCCTGCGCGGACAGGGCGCCAGCGGCCCGGCGCCACGGGGCAAGCGCACGCTGCTGCGCGAGTACGCGCACGACGTACTGCAGGTCGCGACCTCGCTGCCGCGGCAGTGCGTGCTGGTCGGGTACGACACCGGTGCCCTGGTGGTGACGCAGGTGCTGAGCCGCTATCCGGCCCGGGCCGGAGTGCTGGTCGCACCGGTCGGGGTTCCGGGTGCCCGGGGAACGCTACGGCTGATGTTCCGCGCCCCGGATCTCGCCGCGGCGGCCCTGTTCAGCCGTGGCCGGGAGCCGGCTCAGGCCGGCAGCCCGGTACTGGTCGCCGGCGATCCGGACGACCGGCGCAGCCCGCGCAAGGCGCTGGACCGGCTGGCCCAGCGGTACAACGGGCAGCCGATGTTCCTGCCGGGGGCGGGGCATGACCTGCCGCGGGGGCGGCGTTGGCAGGAGCCGATCGACGCGGTACTGGACTGGGTCGACGAGACGCTCGGCGCGCCCACTCCGGCGGTCACCCCGGTCTGACCGGACGATCCGGCGGCCCGGCGGCCCGGCGCCGTCAGTTCGGCGGGTGCGGCTCAGACCACCGCGCCGTCGTCCGGGTCGCCGTCCTCGCTGCGTTCGGCCCGCAGCCGCCAGATCAGCATGACGAAGCCGCCGAGGATCGCGCAGAAGCCGAGCCCGATGGACAGGTCGGTGCCGATGTCGAGCAGGGTCGGCCAGAGCAGCAGTATGAAGCCGGCCAGGACCAGCAGGACCGCGGCGCCGGCGTTGCGGGACAACCGTGGCAGCGGGGGCGGTGGGGGAGGCGTGTAGCCCTCATCGTCCGAGTCGTCGAAGTCCGCGTCGAGGGCGTCGAGCAGGCTCGGCGGTCCGGCCTCCGGTGACCGCCGCCCGGCGCGGGGACCGGGCCCGGCCGCGGGCTCGTCGTCGGTGTGCGCACCGCCGGGCCGGCCGGATCCGGACCCGCCGGACTGGTCGTCGCCGACGTCCTCGGCGACCGGCCACGGAGGGAGTGCGCCCGAGGTCGGCGAGGCGAAGTAGTCGGACATGAGCTCGGCCCAGCGGGCGTCGAACTCCTCCCGGCTGTCGGACTGGCCGCCGGTGCCGGCCATCGCTGCCGGCCGGGCGGGTGCCGGGTCGGGGGGCTCGCCGGTCGTCGGGGCGTCGGGGCCGGCGTTCGCGCCCGCCCCGGCCTCCGGCGTGGCCCCGTCACGCACCGGTCCCGCGTCGCGGGTCGGGTCGGCGGGCAGGTCCATCAGCTGGTCGCCGGCCGCGGTCGGATCGGGCCGGCTGCCGGTGTCGTCGCTGGCCGCGGTGGGGTCCGGCCCGATCGGCGGCGCGCCGGGCCGGGTCGGCGGCGCGTCGGACCGGGTGAGTGCGGTGTCGGGCCGGGTCGGCGCGCGGTCCGTGGCTGGGTCTGGGGCTGGGTCTGTCGTTCGGTCCGGGCCCGAGTCGCTGCCGCCGGTGGACCGGGCCGCCGGCTTGTCGGCGCCGAGCCGGGACACGTAACCGCGGGCCTCGCCGAGCTGCCGGCGGTCGACGTACAGCCGGTCGGTCGGCCGGCTCGGCAGGGTGGTCGTGCGGGTGACCGGATGCAGATCGGCGGTGGGTTGCAGGTACGCCGCGATCCCGGCGAGCGCGAGCACGTCCAGCAGGTGCTCGCCGACGCGTGGGTCGACGTCGGCCGCCGCGGCGTACTCCACCGCCTCCAGCCCGTTGTCCCGCCGGCCGCGCCGGGCGGCTCCGCCGCTCACGACCGACCCCGGCCAGGCTGCGCCCCCGGCGTCCGGTCGGTGTCGGCCGGACTGGTCGGCACGGTGTCGGCCGGCACGGTATCGGCCGGCTCAGTGCCCGGTGGAGCGATTGCGGCCGGATCCCCGCCGGGCAGCGCGGCCAACCGCTCCCGGATGAACTCCAGGCTGCCCGCGAACAGGGTCTCGGCGTCGTTGTCGAGCGTCGCGACGTGGTAGCTGTCGGCCAGTACCTGCTCGCGGACATCGGTGCTGGACACGCCGGCGAGCAGCAGCCGGGTCGACACCGGCTCGACCACGTGGTCGACCGCACTGCGGTACACCCGCAGCGGGTTTCGGATCCGGCCCAGATCGGCCCGGGTCACCTGCCACAGCTGGGTGAGCGAGCGCATCGCGGCGAGCGGCACCCGCCCGTACGCCAGCTCGGTGGAGCCCGCCTTCTTGATGTCGCTGCCGACGCCCTTGGTACTGCGCATGACCCGGGACAGCACCGGCAGCAGGTACCGGACGTCAAAGCGTTCGGTCGCCAGCGACGGGTTGACCACCACCACCCCGGCCAGCTCGTTGCCCCGCTGTTCAGCCAGCCGGAGTACCAGCGCGCCACCCATCGACAGGCCCATCGCGAACGTCGGCGCACCGGACGGACCCATCAGGTCCAGCAGTTCGTCGAAGGCGCGCTCGAGCTCGCCGTACCAGTCCTCCCACCGGGTGGTGGCCATGTCCTGCCATCGCGTGCCGTGGCCGGGCAGCCGCGGACAGGACACGGTGATACCGGCCTGGTGCAGGTACTCACCCCAGGGGCGCATGCTCTGCGGACATCCGGTGAAGCCGTGGCAGAGCACGACCCCGGCCGCTGCCGTGCTGCCCGCGTCGAGCAGGAACGGCTCCGCCCCGGCGAGTACCGGCACTAGGTGCACCTCCTCCGCGCCACGGCGCGTCTCGTCCCGGCCAGCTGCCGCGGCCCCGCGGTGTTCCGGGACGTCCAGTCTGCCGTCCCCGGCACGGTCGCGGATCATCCGGCGGCAGCCCGGCGGCGGACCTAGGCAATCGTGACACGACCGGAAAGTGATCGGGGAGTCCGTTGTCCGGCGCCACGCCGGGTCCGTACGCTCGGGACGGACATCGACGGATTCCGGGAGGGTCGGCGTGCTCTACTGGGTGCTCAAGCGCATCCTCCTCGGCCCCGTGCTGCGGCTGATCTGGTGGCCGACGGTTCAGGGTGCCGAGAACATCCCGGACTCCGGGCCGGCCATCCTGGCCAGCAACCACCTGGCCTTCGCCGATTCGATCTTCCTGCCGCTGGTGGTGCGCCGGAAGGTGACATTCCTGGCCAAGAGCGAATACTTCACCGGTCGGGGCATCAAGGGCTTCTTCACCAGGCTGTTCTTCTCCGCCGTCGGCGCGGTGCCGATCGACCGGACGAACTCCAGCGCCGCCCGGGCCGCGCTGGAGACCGGCAAGCGGGTGCTCGCCGGTGGCGACCTGCTCGGCATCTACCCGGAGGGCACCCGGTCACCCGACGGCCGGCTGTACCGCGGCAAGACCGGAGTCGCCCGGATGGCGCTCGAAGCCGGGGTGCAGATCATCCCGTGCGCGATGCTCAACATGTACGACCTGCAGCCGCCGGGTCGGAAGATCCCGCGGTTGATGCGGCCCCGCATCGTCATCGGCAAGCCGCTGGACTTCTCCCGGTACGCCGGCATGGCGGGGGACCGGTTCATCGAGCGGTCGGTGACCGACGAGATCATGTACGAGCTGATGGAGCTGACCGGCCAGGAGTACGTCGACGTGTACGCGGCCAAGGTCAAGGCCGAGGCAGCCCGCAGCAGCCGGCCGACCACCCCGGAGATGTCGGCCACCACCGGTGCCGCTGCGGCCTGACCCGCCGCGGCCCGAGCCGCCGCAGCATGACCCGCCGCGGCCACGACCGCGGTGACGGGTGCCCCGGTCGGTCAGGCGTTTTCGGCGGCTGGCGGCAGCTGGCCCGGAATGCCGTCGAGCAGCCTGGCCGCGCGGTTGCGGGTGGCGAACTGGCGGACCTGGGTCAGGTACGCCTCGGTCTGGGCCCAGTCGCCCGCATTGGCGTACGCCCGCGCGGCCGCGGCGAGCGACAGCGCGCAGTCGCTCGCGTCGCCGATCCGCTCGAAGATCCCGGCCGCCTCGGCGTGCAGCTCGCCTGCCCTGGCCGGGTCGCCGTGGCCGGTGGCCACCCCGGCGGTCGCGGTCCGCAGCGCGGCGTCCACCCACGGCGTCTGCCGTGGTGCGGCCCGCAGCATGCCTTCGATCCGCGCCGACGGGGCCGGGCCCAGCAACGCGGCGGCGTGCGCGGCGGCGCAGACCCACTCGCCGCTCGGGATCGAGCGGACCTCCCGCCAGCTCGCGTCGAGCTCGGTCAGCATGGTGTCCGCCTCGTCCGCGCGGTCCTGCAGTGCCCGGCACAACGCGCCGTGGGCGAGGGTGGACCAGACGAGTCGGCGGAACCCGGACCGGCGGGCCGCCGCGACCGCGTCGGCCACCTCGTCGGGGCCGGCTTCCGACCCACTGCCCGGCGTGCCGGTGGGGTCGCACAGTTCGGTCAGCCAGGCGCTCTGGGCCCGGGACTGCAGGTCCCACTCACCGGTCGGGGTGTCGCGCAGCGCGCCGGCCGCGGCCAGCGTGCCGGGCCAGTCACCGGAGAGATAGGCCCGGAACGAGGTCTCCGAGTACTGCGTGGCGAGACTGTGCGCGTCCCCGACGTCGAGCTTGCGCCCCTCGACCATCAGCCGGTTGGCCTGATCGGTCTCGCACTCCTCCTGCAGTGCCGACACCAGGTTCTGGAGCACCCGGCGCAGGCTCGGCAGCTGGTACGACCGGCACTCCCGGAGCGCCTGCTCGAGGTCGGCCAGCCCGGTGATGTCGCCGGCGAAGTAACGGGCGGTACCGATGGTGATCATCGCGTTGACCCGTACCTCGATGAGCCCGAGCCGTTCGGCCATGGCGACCGCGGTAGCGGCCGACTCGATCGCCGGATCGAGCTCGTAGTTGAGCATGTGCAGCCGGGCCAGCTCGGCGTGCGCGGTCGCCTTGCCCTCGCTGTCGGGCAGTTCGGCGTACAACCGCAGCGCCCGGTCCAGGCAGGACAGTGCCTGGGTCCGGTCGGCGCCGGACCAGGCGGCGGTACCGAGCAGTGTCTCGGCCCGGGCCGCGCTCGCGGTGTCCCCGCTGTCGAGCAGCTCGGCGGCGAGTTCGGTGAGCTGCTTGCGACCGCCGCCGGCGATGAACAGGTCACCGTTGGATAGGAACGCGAGTTCCGCGCCGAGCAGCTCAAGCTGCCGCCGCTGCCGGTTGGCCGCCTCGTCGATCACCCCGTCGCTGAACAGGCCCAGTGCCCGCGAGACGTGACCGGCCGCGGTGTCCAGGGCATGCAGGGCGTACGCGCGGCGAGCGGCCCGGTGCAGCGTCTCCCGGGCGGCCGGCGCGTACTGCGACGTGTCGGCGCCGACGGTGCGGGCGATCTCGTGCGCGGCGTACCGGTGGTTGGCCAGTACCTCGGCCAGGTCGGTGGTACGACCGTCGGCGCCGACCGCGTCCAGCCAGTCCGCGGCCCGCTGGTGCCGGACGATCCGCTCGGTACGGGGCAGCCGCCGGTAGCTGACGTCCCGGACCAGAACGTGCCGGAACCGGTACTCGGCCTGACCGGCCATAGTGGACTCAGGCTGTTCGTGTACCAGCTCGCGCTGCTCCAACCGGCGAAGCGAGCGAACCACCGGTTCGGCCGGCAGCCCCAGCGCGGCGGCGACCGCACCGGGCCAGAACTGCACACCGACCACGGCCGCGGCCTGCAGCACGGCCCGGTCGTTCGGGCTGAGCAGGTCGAGCCGGCTGCCGATGACCGCCTGCACGCTGGCCGGTACCGGGATGTCCGGTCCGGCGTCGAGCGACCAGGCCCGGCCGGTACGCCGGAGCACCTTGCGCTCGATGAGCATGCGCACGTACTCGTGGGCGTACAGCGGATTCCCGGCCGCCTTCTCCACCAGGGAGTCGAGCATCTGGGCGGGGAACGCGGACTGTCCGAGCAGCGCGGCGTACATGGCCGCCACGTCGGTGTCGCGCATCGGCCCGAGCGAGGCGGTCAACGTACCGGCGAGACTGGTACGCCAGGACGGGTTGCGCTCCAGCAGCTCCGGTCGGGCGGTACACAGGACCAGCAGCGGTACGTCCCGCACGCCGGTACCGAGGCGCTCGAGGAACCGCAGCATCGCCGGGTCGGCCCATTGCACGTCCTCGACGACCAGCACGGTCGGTTGTTTCGCGGCGAGCGCCACCACGAACCGGCGCCAGGCCGACTCGGCATCCTCGGCCGGAAGCTGCTCACCGGACAGGCCGACCAGTGGTGCCAGCGCGTGCGACAACCGGGCGGCTTCACCGGAAGACACCAGCTCGGCCAGCATCGTGTCCAGCCGGTCCCGCGCGGTCTGCGCGTTGTCCGAGTCGAGGATGCCGGCCTGCGCCTTGACGATGTCGGCGAACGCGGCGTACGTGACGTTCTCGCCGAACGGCGGGCAGTGCCCGGTACGCCAGTGCAGCCGCAGGTCGGGTCGGGCCACCGCGTACCGGAACAGCTCCCGGACCAGCCGGCTCTTGCCGATGCCGGGCTGACCGAGCACGGTGATCAACTGCGGCATCCGTTCGAGCACGGTGCGGTCCAGGGCGTTGGCGAGCAACCCCAGCTCGTGTACCCGGTCGATCATCGGGGTGCGGTCGGCCTCGAGATCGGTGGTCCGCCGGCGCAGTGCGCCGACCGCCAGCCACACCTCGGTCGGGGTGGACCGGCCGCGCAGGATCACCGGCTCGTGTTCGGTGTACCGGATCGCGTCGCTGGTCGCGGCGTGGGTGGTACCGCAGACCAGCACCCCGCTGATCGGCGCGACAGTCTGCAACCGGGACGCGGTGTTCACCACGTCACCGGACGCGATGCCCTGTCCGCCGTCCCGGGCGGCGGACATGTCCACCAGTGCCTCGCCGGTCGCGATGCCGATCCGGAAGCCGAGCCCGTGCCCGCCGTCGAGGAGTTGGCGGGTCAGTACCCGTTGCAGCTCCAGTGCCGCGCGGACGCAGCGGACCGCGTCCGCCTCGGTGGTCACCGGCGCACCGAACAGGGCCATCACCGCATCGCCGATGTACTTCTCGACCACGCCGCCGTACTGCCGCACGATCCGCCGCACGGTGCCGAAGAACGCGTTCTGGATTTCCCGGATCTGCTCCGGATCGGCCTTCTCGGAGTACGGCGTGAAGTCGGCGACATCGACGAACAGCACGGACACCTGGCGACGATCCTGACGACCGACGGTCGGCTCGGAGTCGACCTCGTGGTCGTGATCGGCCGGAGCGCTGGGGGAGTGCCGTACCGCGCTGCCGCATCCGGTACAGAACGTGACGTCCGCGTGTACCAGCGTGCCGCATTGCGGGCAGGCAGGACCGAGTGCGGTACCACAGCCACCACAGAAACGGTCACTAGCGGCTGCAGACCGACCACAGTTCGGGCATGCGGCAGAGATCGCCCGTCCTCCTGCCGGCAGGCAGCAATTCCTGGTCTTGCCGGTGCGTCAGCTATGTTCGCACAGCGTGATCTACGCAATCCATGACAGTCGGTATGGCGACATAACACCGTTGTCCGACTGGGTGGATAGCTACAGTCGTCCCGCATCACGGCAATCGCACCGCGCTGAGGCTTCATGGTCGAGGCCTCTGTGGTGATGAAGGGACGGCGCGTGTACGTACGGCTGGCTAATGACTGGGTCGACCGGAACGGGGTCGGGCACGGAGCAGGCGACACCGTCGAAGTCGACTACGTCACGCTGGCCGAACTCGAGGCTGGAGGTTACGTGTCCACCGACGAGCAGACCCAGGACGGCTGGATCGGTCCGGGTGGCCCCGCGAAGGCGAGCGGCTCGGGGACCGGTACGGGGGAATCCGACGGCTGGCCCGGTCCGGGGGCACCGCCAAAAGTGGCGGACCCGGGTACCGGTACGGAAGGTGACAGCGGCTGGCCCGGTCCGGGCGCTCCGCCCAAGGAGGGCCGGCCGGAGGTCGGTACGGAAGGTGAGGGCCGGCCCGGTCCCGAAGCTCCGGACGGCGACGCGGCCGGTACGGACGAGGAGCTGACCGACGGCGACGGCAATGTGGTCAAGCCGACCGGCTGGATCGGTCCGGGCTGATCGGCCCCTGTCCACGAACGACACCTCCGACCGCGCCGGCGAGTTTCGCCGGCGCGGTCGGCCGTTCAGCGCCAGCGTTCAGCGCCAGCGCCACCGTTCAGCGGCGCCGTGAGCCGCCGGTGCTCTGGCCGGGGGAGCGCCGTATAACGCCTCGGTAACGACCTGTTGGGGATGACCGCGATCGCGACTCCCGCACTCGACGCGCCGCCATGTGCCGCGGCGCCGCCCGTCGAGGAGGAGCGATGGCTGGTCCCGCTGGCTGGATCGGGCCGGGTTGATCGGCCCGGCACCGCCGCGCAACCGAGGTGGAGTGGGCGCTGCCGGTCCGGCGGCGCCGGTGGGTTGGTCGACCGGGCCCGGCGGTGGGGGTGGGTCAGTCGGCGATGCCGGCCCGGCGGCGCAGGGCCGGCAGGTCGGTGATCACGATGCGCCGGCCCTCGGTGCGCAGCCAGCCGCGGGTGGCGAACGATCCGATCGCCTGGTTGACGCTCTGCCGGGAGCCGCCGGCCATCTCGGCCAGTTGGCTCTGGTTGAGCTCGATGGTGACCATCGACGCCGTGGTCTCGCCGGCCAGCCTGATCAACGTCTTGGCCACCCGGCCGGGCAGGTCGAGGAAGACATGGTCGGCGTTCTGCTCGGTCAGCCGACGGATCAGCACGCCCAGCGACCGCAGCACCGCGTCGAGAATGCGCGGGTTGGCGTGGACGAGTTCGAGGAACGCACCCCGGGACAGCGCGAGGGCGGCGGAGTCCTCGATCGCCTCCGCGGAGGCGGACCGGGCCGCGCCGTCCAGCAGCGATACCTCACCGAGTACGCCCGGCGGTCGGATCACGTCGAGCATGGCGCGCTCACCGGTGGGGGCGGTACGGAATACCGCCACGGCGCCACGGCGCAGGACGATCAGCGACTCGCCCGGATCGTTCTCGACGAAGAGCAGCTGGCCTTTGCGGTATGTCCGCGGCACGGCTGCGGCGATCACCCGGTGCCGTACGTCGGGCTCCAACCCGGCGAAGAGTTCGACCCCCGCTAGCGCGTCCCCGGGCTCGGACCGGCGTCCGTCCACAGTCTCAACCACCTCCCCCGCCGGACAGACCCTGCTTCTAAGGATCATGCCCTGACTGTCGTCCTGTCTACATCCGAGGTATCGGTTGCCCGACAGCTTGCCTTATGTGAGCCCGGCAGAGTGGGACGCGGCCGTCCGTGGGGGCACGGGGCGGCTGGTCACGGGGAAAGGTATGGCCCGCTGCCGCGGAGCGGCCGTACCTTTGTGGGGGGAAATCCGCGGTTTGTGGCGAAGGGGACCTGCTCCGGCGGGTCCCCTTCGCCCGTCCCGGGCCGGTCCCACCACGGTGGTTCGCATACTGGTCTCACGCGGCCCGGGCCTAGTCGGTTGCCCAGCCGCTGGCCCGCTGT
This sequence comes from uncultured Actinomycetota bacterium, assembly GCA_963742715.1. Taxonomy (GTDB): domain Bacteria; phylum Actinomycetota; class Actinomycetes; order Mycobacteriales; family Micromonosporaceae; genus CAVUMR01. Next base: position 992,041 of record CAVUMR010000002.1, read on the forward strand.
ACGGCCAGCTGCCAGCGCTCGTACCGGCCGTCGTCGCGGGCACCGGGTACCGGCTCGAACCGGGCGTCCAGCTGCCAGGTGTCCGCCAGCTCCTTGGTCGACGCCCACACCCCGGTCGCCAGGCCGGCCAGGAACGCCGCTCCGAGGCCGGTCGTCTCGGTCACCATCGGACGGCGTACCGGCACCCCCAGCTGGTCGGCCTGCAGTTGGCAGAGCAGGCCGTTCGCGCTCGCGCCGCCGTCCACCGACAGCTCCGGCAGCGACACGCCGGCCTCGGCGGTCATCACGTCCACCACGTCGCGTACCTCGTACGCGATCGCCTCTAGGGTGGCCCGGGCCAGGTGCGCGCGGGTACTGCCCCGGGTGAGGCCGAGGATGGTGCCCCGCGCGGCCGGATCCCAGTGCGGTGCGCCCAGCCCGGTCAGCGCCGGTACGAACACCACCCCGCCGGCGTCCGGCACGGTCGCGGCCAGCCCCTCGATCTCCGGTGCCGCGCCGATCACGCCCAGCCCGTCGCGCAACCACTGCACCGCGGCGCCGGTGACGAAAATGGCACCTTCCAGCGCGTACACCAGGCCGGCCCCGACGTCCCAGGCGACGGTGGTGAGCAGTCCGGCGTCCGAGCGCACCGGTTCGGTGCCGGTGTTGGTCAGCACGAACGAGCCGGTGCCGTAGGTGCACTTGGACGCGCCCGCGGCGAAGCAGGCCTGACCGAACAGGGCTGCCTGCTGGTCGCCGGCGATGCCGGCCACGGGCAGCTCCAGGCCGAGGAACTCGTCCGGATCGGTACGCCCGAGCACGCCGGACGACGGGACGACCTCCGGGAGTGCGGTCGTGGGAATCCGGAAGAGCTCCGCGAGCTCCTCGGACCACCGACCGGCGAACGTGTCGTACAGCAGTGTCCGGCTGGCGTTCGACGGGTCGGTCGCCTGCCGGCGCCCGCCGGTCAGCCGCGCCACCAGGTACGCGTCGACCGTGCCGACCATGGTCCGGCCGGCCTGTACCCCGGCCCAGGTGTCGGGCTCGTGCTCGGCGAGCCAGCGCAGCTTGGTGGCGGAGAAGTACGGGTCGAGCCGCAGCCCGGTCAGCTCGGTCACCCGCGGTCCGTGACCGGCTTCTTCGAGCTCGGTGCACAGCCGGGCGGTACGACGGTCCTGCCACACGATCGCCCGGCGGGGTACCCGCATGGTGCGCCGGTCCCACAGGACCACGGTCTCCCGCTGGTTGGTGATGCCGACCGCGGTGGGTCGATCGGCACCGGCCCGGGTACCGGCGACCATTGCGGCCGCGCAGGCGGCTCGTACCGCGACCCAGATCTCCTCCGGTTCGTGCTCCACCCAGCCGGGCTTCGGAAAGTGCTGCGGAAACTCCTGGTACCCGCGGGCCGCGACGGTGCCATCCGGGGTCACCAGGAGTGCGGTCACGCCGGTGGTACCGGCGTCGATGGCCAGTACCGTCACCCGCGCGCCCCCGCCGCCTCGCGAAGCTTGTCGAGCACCAGCGGATCGATCCGGCCCGGCACCATCCGCTCCTCGTAGTTCTCCACACCGGCCCAGGTGGACAGTGCCTCGTCCAGACCCTCCGGCGTGTCCGGTCCGGTCCGACCGAGCCGGGAGAGCAGGTCCCGTACTTCAGTGGCGACCGGGCCGGACAGCTCCAGCAGGGTCGCCGGATCCGGCGTACCGAAGTACAGCTCGTGCAGGTCGAGGAGCCGGTTGAGTTCCGGGATCGGTTCCGCGTGGTCGTCCACGCGCAGGTCGGCGGCCACGTCGGACAAGCCCCCGTAGCCGGCGCCGGCGGCCACTACGTACAGCGCGGCGCTCTGCCGGCCGCGGGAGTCACCGCCGGCCGCGTCACCGGCGGCGAGCGCGGCCAGCAGCCGCCGGGCGAGGGGCCGGTCGGCCGGGCTGTCCAACCAGGCCCGCTTCATCTCCTCGACCACGTCCGGGCCGGTCAGGATGTTGCCCTGGATGGCGTACCCGTCGCCGGCGACACCGCCGGCCCAGTCGTTGCACTCGTTTCCGGTGTACGTGGCGCCCGGCCCGGACGCGGCCACCACGCCGAGCTGCCGGCTCTCCCGACCGGAGTCGGAGGCGACCAGCCCGGCCACGGTGTCCTCTGCGGACAGTCCGCTGCGCAGCAGCGCCAGGCCCTGCGGCCGGTACCGGAGGTTGGCGTACGACTGGGTGGCCAGCGCCCCGATGCCGGCCTCGGCCGCCGGCACCGCCGCGCCCACCGACAGGAACTTGCTGGCGACCGCCACTCCGAGTGCCGTCCCGTCGGCCGAGCGGGCCACGATCGAGAACGTCATGCGCACGACCCTAGGGCATCTGTGGGCCTGGTCCGGGTGCTCCGCATGAAGCCCGGACCACCAGTTTGGTGGCGACCACCTGCGGCCGCGGTGTGCCGTCGGTCGTACCAGGCCCGGTCGGCGACTCGTCGCCGATGCTGTCCACCAGCATCCGTACCGCCGATCGGGACATCAGCTGGCGGTCCTGGGCGATGGTGGTCAGCGCCGGCCGGACCAGGATGGCCGGTTCGATGTCGTCGAACCCGACGATCGCGACGTCGCCGGGCACGCTCCGACCGGCGTCCCCGATCGCGTGCATCGCGCCGATGGCCATCTCGTCCCCGGCCACGAACACCGCGGTCGGCGGCTCGGCCAGCTCGAGCAGCCGGCGCATCCGGTCGTACCCGCTGGCGAGAAAGAAGTCGCCGTGCTCGATGTACTCCGGCCGCTCGGACAGGCCGGCGGCGGCGAGCGCGGACCGGTACCCGTCGAGCCGTTCGGTGGCCGGCATCAGGTCCAGCGGTCCGGTGATGGTGGCGATCCGGCGGTGGCCGAGGGAGGCGAGGTGGGCCACCGCGATCGCCGCGCCGGCCCGGTTGTCCGAGGTGACGTACGCGGCGCGCGGTCCCCGCACGGCCAGGTCGACGCCGACGCACGGAACCGCCGAGTCGACCAGTCTGCCGATCGCCGGGTGGCGCTGGTCGACGCCCATCATGATCACGCCGGCCAGGTGGTGCTGCCGGGCCACCCGCAGGTACGCGTCCGGGTGCCCGTCGGCCGCGGCGGTGGACAGCAGCATCAGGTGGTACCCGGCGTCACTGAGCGGGCGCTTGAGCCCGGTGAGGAGGTCCTGCAGGAACGGGTGATGCCGGCCCTGCGCCTCGTACCCGGTGTCCCAGATCAGCCCGACGATGTCGGACTGGCGCCGGACCAGCGCGCGAGCCGGCTGGTTGGGGGAGTAGCCGAGCTCGCGCGCCAGTTCGACGATGCGTTGCCGGGTGGCCGGGCTGACGTCGGCCCGGTCGTTGAGCGCGCGGGAGACCGTCGCTACGGACACGCCGCTGCGCCGGGCCAACTCACGGATGTCCACCATGTCGTCAGCCTGCCAGCCGGACGCCACCTCCGGCCGGCCCCGGAGCGACGCCTCCGGCCGGCCGGCCGGGGCACGTCGGAGGGCGCACCCTCAGTGGCCGAACGTGAACCAGTTGACGTTGACGAAATCGGCCGGCTGGCCGCTGCTGAACGTGACATACACGTCGTGCACGCCGGTCACCGGTGAGATGTTCGCCGGTACCGTCCGCCAGGACTGCCAGCCGCCGGTGTTGCCGAGCGCGAAGCTGCCGATCGGCGGGTTGGACCGGCTGTCCAGTCGTACCTCGACCAGCCCGCTGACGCCGCCGCTCGCGCCGGAGGCGACCCGGGCGGAGAACTGGTGGGCGGCCGAGGAACCGAAGTCGATGCCGTCGTACCGGGTCCAGTCGCCGTTGGCGAGCGAGCCGATGTCCTGGCCGCCGCCGCTGTCCGAGCAGGTTTCGGTGGAGGTACCGCCGGACTGGCTGAAGCTCTCCGCCTGGAGCGTGTCGTACGCGCTGGAGCCACCGGGCGGGTTGCCGCCGCCGCTGGTCGAGTACACCGCGACGTAGTCGACCGACATGCCGGCGCCGGAGGTGGTGCTACCGGTCGGGTTGCCCGGCCAGCCGCCACCGATCGCCACGTTCAGGATGACGAAGAAGCCGTGCGCGGTGGCGTTTGTCCAGGTCGTACTGTCGACCTGGTTGGCGCTCACGGTGTGGAACAGGTTGCCGTCGAGGTACCAGCGCAGCTGCTCCGGGCTGCTGCCGCGGTCCCACTCCAGGGTGTACGTGTGGTACTGGCCCCAGATGGCGGCCGGAATGTTGCCGCCGATGCCGCTGGTCTCGTTGCACGGACCGCCGGGACTGACCCCGCAGTGGAAGGTGCCGTACTCGGTGTTGCCGCCGTTCACCGACTCCAGTACGTCGATCTCGCCGACCTGTGGCCAGTTGGTGTAGTTGCCCCGGAACGGGGCGCCGAGCATCCAGAACGCGGGCCAGTAGCCCTGGGCGCCGGCACCGCTCACCGCCGGCAGCGACACGGACGCCTGTACCCGCAGCTTGCCGCCGGCCGGGGGCTGGAAGTCGGTGCGCTGGGTCTCGATCCGGCCGGAGGTCCAGTTGCCCGCGCCGTCCCGGATCGGCTTGATGACGAGGTGGCCGGCGCCGTCCTGGTACACGTTGTCGGTGCTGTTGGTCATCTCCTCGATTTCGCCGGTGCCCCAGTTGCCGGCGCCGCCGGGGTAGCTGTGGCCGAGGTCGTACAGCCAGTTCGCGGACGACACCGGGCTGCCCGGGGCGCCGGTGAAGTCGTCGTTCCATACCATGGTCCAGCCGCTGTCCGGCGGGGGTGTGCTGGCCGAGGCCGGCATCAGGGTCGCGGCGATGGCGAGGACCGGTACGGCCGCTGCCGCGGCGGCGAGCAGCATCCGGCGGGGGCGGGTCGATCGGGTGGACATGTCGGGGTACCTCCCTGCGCTCGGTTCAACAGGCGGGTGACCGGTCGGTGGCAGCGGTCCTGGCCATGGACCGTAAACGTTTACGGAACCCGGTCGGTCGAGGTAGAGGTCCGATTAGGGGATTGACGCGCAGTGTGGGCCGATCGTGGTTTCGTGTCAAGGTTGTGCCGGTATGGCGGCTCTGACCAGCGGGTGCGTACGGCACGTAGGATGCTGCCGGAGCGGCCGCGGCGAGCGGGGCCGGCGGGCGTGCGGGCAGGAACGGCGGCGATGGTCTACCGGTACCACTACGACTGCGAGTTCATCGAGGACGGCCGGACCATCGAGCTGGTGTCGATCGGTGTGGTGGACGAGCACGGCCGCGAGTTCTACGCGATCTCCACCGAGTTCGATCCGGACCGCGCCATCCCGTGGGTGCGCCAGAACGTGCTGGACAAGCTGCCCAGCCCGGGCGACAGCGCCTGGCGCAGCCGGGAGCGGCTGCGGGAGGACCTGTACGCGTTCCTGATGGAGCCACTGCGTTCCGGCCAGGACGAGTCGATCGAGCTGTGGGCCTGGCTCGCCGCGTACGACCACGTCGTGTTGTGCCAGTTGTGGGGGGCGATGCCGGCGCTGCCCCGGGCGATCCCGCGGTACACCAAGGAGCTCCGGCAGCGCTGGGAGGACCTGGGTTCCCCACCGTTGCCGCGACCGCCGGCGGATCGGCACAACGCACTCGCCGACGCCCGGTACAACCTGGCCCGCTGGTACGCGATGGAGAAGTCCCGCTCCTGACCCAGCTCTCGTCTGCGCCTCGTCGGGCTCGCCGGGCCGCCGGCGGAACCAGCGGCCGAGGTTCCCCGCTGTCCAGGGTGGACCCGCCCGGGTTGTCGGTCCGGGGCTGCGGGTACCGGATAAAGTGCGCGGGAGCGGCCGCCCGGCCGGCAACGACGCCGACATCCGACCGCCTGAGCGGCCCATACTGCTGGCGCGAGGCCAACCCCGCGCGCGGCACCGCGATGCCAGAAGGGACGGGCCATATGCGAATCGGCGTGCTTACCGGCGGCGGAGACTGCCCGGGTCTCAACGCGGTCATCCGGGCGGTGGTACGCAAAGGCGTGACCACCTACGGTCACGACCTGATCGGCTTCCGGGACGGCTGGCGCGGCCCGCTGGACGGCGAGACGCTCCCGCTCGGCGTCGCCGAGGTACGCGGCATCCTCCCGCGCGGCGGCACGATTCTCGGCTCGTCCCGCACCAACCCGTTCAAGATCGACGGCGGGGTGGAGCGGATCAAGGAGAACCTCGGCAAGCTCGGGGTGGACGCGCTCATCGCGATCGGGGGCGAGGACACCCTCGGCGTCGCGGCCCGGCTGCACGCCGATGGGGTGGCGGTGACCGGGGTGCCGAAGACGATCGACAACGATCTGGGCGCGACCGACTACACGTTCGGCTTCGACACCGCGGTCAACATCGCGATGGAGGCCATCGACCGGCTGCACACCACGGCGGAGAGCCACCACCGCACGGTCGTGGTCGAGGTGATGGGCCGGCACGCCGGCTGGATCGCGCTGCACTCCGGCCTCGCCGGCGGCGCCAACGTCATCCTCATCCCGGAGCGCAAGTTCGACCTGGGGAAGGTCTGCGCGTACATCGAGAAGCGGTTCCAGACCCGGTACTCGCCGATCGTGGTGGTCGCCGAGGGCGCCGAGCCGGCCGCGGGCGGGATCGTCACCCGCAACGACCAGCTCGACTCGTTCGGCCACGTCCGGCTCGGCGGCATCGGGCAGTGGCTGGCCGACCAGATCGAGCACCACACCGGCAAGGAGTCCCGGGCCGTCGTGCTCGGCCACATCCAGCGCGGGGGTACGCCGACCGCGTTCGACCGGGTGCTGGCCACCCGCTTCGGCCTGCACGCGATCGACGCGGTGCACGACAAGGACTGGGGCAAGATGGTCGCCCTGCGCGGTACCGACATCGTGCGGGTACCACTGGCGGAAGCCACCCGCGAGCTCAAGACCGTGCCGGACGACCGGTACGCCGAATCCGAGGTGTTCTTCGGCTGACGCGGCGCCGGCCGGTCCGCGGCGGCGACTGATGCGGCGCGCGGCCGGCTCGCGCGGCGCGAGGGGGTTGAGCGGCGTGGGCGAGCGCGGCGAGGTGGCGGCATGAGCAGCCGGCACACGGTGGCCGTGATCGGCGCCGGCAAGATGGGCGAGACGCTGCTGTCCGGCCTGCTGCGGGCCGGTTGGCCGGTGGACGGGTTGATCGCCACCGCCCGCCGGCCCGAGCGGGTGGCCGAGCTGGCCGAGCGCTACGGCGTGCGCGTCCTGGACAACGTCGAGGCGGCCCGGCTGGCGGACGTGGTGACCATCGCGGTCAAGCCGCAGGACGCGCCCGCGCTGCTCGCCGAGCTGGGGCCGCGGATCGAGCCGGGCCGGCTGGTGCTGTCGATCTGCGCCGGCCTGCCGACGTCGTTCTTCGAAAAGCACCTGCCCGATGGCGTACCGGTGGTCCGGGTCATGCCGAACACGCCGGCCCTGGTGGACGAGGCGATGACCGCGATCTCGGCCGGCCGGTACGCCACCGCAGAGCACTTGAGCCTGGCCGAGGAACTGTTCTCGCCGCTCGGTCGTACCATCCGGCTGCCCGAGTCCCAGCAGGACGCGGTGACCGCGCTGTCCGGCTCGGGTCCGGCGTACTTCTACTACCTGGTCGAGGCGATGACCGACGCCGGGATCCTGCTCGGGCTGCCGCGGCAGGTCGCGCACGACCTGATCGTGCAGACCGCGCTGGGAGCCGCGATCATGCTGCGCGAGTCCGGCGAACATCCGGTGAAGCTGCGCGAGGCGGTGACCTCTCCGGCCGGTACCACCATCAACGCCATCCGAGAACTGGAGAACCACGGCGTACGGGCCGCGCTGCTCGACGCGCTGGCGGCCGCGCGGGACCGGGCCCAGGAGATCGCCGCCGAGTACACCTGACGATTCCCGCCGTCGCGGATTGTACGAGTCGAGTGTCTTGTCCAAGTCTGTTTCAATGTGCGGGACCACGCGACGGCTCTGCGCGATGGGGTCGATGGTCGGGTCACCCTGTACCGGAATGGCATACATCCGCCGTGAGCCGTCAGGAGGACACCCTGCGAGCCGAGCCCCCCGTGCTGGCGAACCGGCCGCGGCCAAGCGCGTCGCCGAGGTGGCCGAACTGCCCGCGAACCGCGAGAGTTGACCCGTGACCACCCCGCTGGAGCCGTACCAGCACCCGAGCACCGGGTTCACGGTGCCGCTGCCGGGCGACTGGGAACGGACCGAGGACTACCAGGGCATCGCCCTGATCGCGATCGAGCCGGAGCGGGGCCCGTGGTTCCGGGCGAACGCGGTGGTCACCGTCGAGCCGGTACCCCCGGAGCGGGACCTGGACCGTTGGCAGGGACATGCCGGCGACGTTCTCGCCCGTACGCTCACCGGGTTCATGCTGATCGACCTGGAGCACGTTGACCTGGCCGGGCGATCCGCGATCCGGCGGCTCGCGCACCACGAGACCGAGGCGGGCGCCGTGACGATGGAGCAATGGGCACTGGTCGAGCAGGCCACCGGTTACACGCTCACCACCTCGGTCGGCACCCTGGAGTACGCCGATCGCGCCGACCTGTTCGCCGCGATGGCCCGGGAGTTCCGGCCCGACCCGGGGTTCGCGGCCTGATGTCGGTGGCATTCGATCCCGGTACCGGCCGACTCCTCCTGGAGCCGGCGATGTTCGACGCTCTCACCCGGTGGGTGTCCGGCGACGAGGTGGCCGAGGAGGCGGTGGCCCGGTTGGTCGAGGCCGGCGTGATCGACAGCGGCCGTCCGCACGAGGCGCTGGTGGCCGGGCTGGAGGCGGTCACCGGATCGGTGTGCCGGCTGCACGTGGAGGTGCGCGACGAAGCCGGCGAACTCGAGCGGGCGAACTGCTGGGTGTCCGGCGGCGCCGCGGCGCTCCTGGTGGACCTGCCGGGTGGCATGCGCCGCGAGTTCCTGACCGTGCATCCGACGTTCCTGCCCGGGGCCCTGGCCAGGCTGCTCGGGCTCGGTCCCCGACCACGGCTCGACGCGCAGCCGCTGACCGTGCCCGAGCCGCTGTTCGACCGGCTGCTGGATCCCGATGCCGACCAGCGTCAGGCCGCGCTGCCGGTCCTGCTGGCCGACAACGAGGACGAGCAGGTGGCCGCGACCGCGCAGGCGCTGGTCACCGGGTCCCGCCGCGCCTGGTCCGTGCAGGTCGAGTGGCAGACCCGGCAGGACCAGCCGCAGCAGCGGACGCTGAAGGTGCTCGACACCGAGGCCGGCCTGTGGCTGGTCGAGCCCGGGCCGACCGGACCGGCGATGTGGCCGGCCACCGCGACCACGGTCTGGCGGGCACTGGTCCTGCTGCTGCCGCGCGACGACGAACTCGCCTGACCGCCCCGCCGCGGGTAGCAGATCGGCCGGTTCTGAAGGCCGCGCTCAGATGGCTGAGTACGTCAGCCAGTGATCGAGCCGGGCCCGGTCGCCGGCCACCTCGTACCGACCGCTGTCGATGCCGAGGCGCCCCCAGACCAGCAGGTACAGGTCGGACGCGGTACCGCTCACGGTCGCGTCGGCAGCCTCGTCCGGTGCCGCGTGTGCCCAGTCGAACCCATCGGGCTGGAGCGTGATCTGCCAGCCGACCCCGGTATCGGTGGCGATCAGGCCGAGGGTCTCGCCGCTGCCGCGCAGTTTCGCGACCCCGGGCGCGAACACCTCCGCGCCCGGCAGGTTCTCCAGGAACTCGCAGATCCCGTCCACCGCGACGTCCTGGTCGACCCGCGGTTCGGTACCGGCGGCCAGTTCCGCGTCCACCCGGTGCACGGTGCCTTCGTGCACCATCCGCCGGGACCAGAACCGGGCGTGGTGGTCCGGCCCCCACGCCCACATCGCCGTGTCCGGGTCGGTACCGGTCAGCGTGGCCAGTAGCTTTTCGGCGCCGGTGGCGAGCCAGTCCGGCAGCTCGGCCGGATCCTCTGGCGGCGGCCCGTCGACCTTCCCGGGGTGGTACGGGTGGTCCGTCTGGTCGCGCACCATCGCGTCGACCCAGCGGTGCGTACCGCCGACATGTCCGAGCAGGTTCGCCATGGTCCAGTCGGGGCAGCTCGGTACCGGGGTCGCGGGGTCGGTGTCCCGGCCCAGTGCCACGATCGTGCCCACCTCGCGGGTGAAGATCCGGCCGTACGCCTCACCGTCGAGCCGGTGGTCACACGTCGTCATGCGCTGCCTCCTGTGCCGCACGCTGGACCGATACCCGTCGACATCCTGCCAGCCGGCTACGGTTCCCGCGTGGCGTCGGTCGGCACGGGGTCGGTCGGCACGGGGTCGGTCGGCACGGGGTCGGTCGGCACGGTCCAGGTCGGATCCGGCCGCCAGTCGTCCCACTCGTGCCACCAGCGCACGCCGCGGTCCAGGTCGGCGGCGACCTGCTCGGCGCGCGTCCAGACCCGGGCAGCCTCCTCCTCGGTCAGCCGACCGCTCGCGACCTGTGCGGCGACGTCGTCGCGATCCTTCCACTCCCACCGGCCACCGGTCGGGATCCAGATGTCCAGGCCGTGATCCAGGGTGTCGAATCCGGACCGGTCGCGGCGGGCCGGCTCCTCGAAGTTGACGTACCAGCCGAGCCGGGTGGCCGGATCGTCGCCCGGATAGAACGCCCAGACCGAGTACCCGTCCCCGGCCCGGTACAGCTGCAGCAGGCTGGTGCTGCGCCACCGGTCCTGTCCACTCCAAGGATGCGGCCCGAACGGGTGCGGCGGAAACGTGAACGGCGTCCCCTCGGCCAGATACACCGCGAGCAGCTCACCGGTGTCCGCCACGACCCGTACCGGGCTGGTCACCCACGGCCGGCCGTGCAGCACCTCACGTCGCTCGATCACGGCGCCGGGCGCGAAGCGGCGGGTGTCGTCGGGGGAGGCCATGGGCGGGCAGCCTAGTCGCCAGTCCGGCCGGTACGCGGGGTGGAATCGGGTGGCCCTCGGTCGGCTCGGGAGCGGGCCGCCCGTACCCTGAGCGGGTGCGGCGTGAATGGCACAACTTCCGTAACCCGGGGATCGAGACGAGTCGACCGGCGGTGCCCGGTCCTGAGGTGGAGGCGCTCGGCCTCGACCGATGGCGGACGCTGCCGCGAGCCCAGGAACCCGCCTGGCCGGACCAGGCCGAGGTCGACCAGGTCTGCACCGTGCTGTCCACGGTGCCGTCGATCGTCGCGCCGTACGAGGTCGACCAGCTGCGCGCCCGGCTCGCCGAGGTCTGCGAGGGCAAGGCGTTCCTGCTGCAGGGCGGCGACTGCGCCGAGACGTTCGTCGACAACACCGAGAGCCACCTGCTGGCCAACGCCCGCACGCTGCTGCAGATGGCGGTCGTGCTGACCTACGGCGCCAGCCTGCCGGTGGTCAAGGTCGGCCCGGGTCGCCGGGCAGTACACCAAGCCCCGCTCGTCCGCGCTCGACGCGCTCGGGCTGCCGGCGTACCGCGGCGACATGATCAACTCGCTGGACGCCGACGGAGACGGCCCGGGTCGCCGACCCGCAGCGCATGATCCGGGCGTACGCGAACGCCTCCGCCGCGATGAACATGCTCCGGGCGTACCTCGCCGGCGGCCTGGCCGACCTGCACGCCGTGCACGACTGGAACAAGGGCTTCGTCCGCACCTCGCGCGGCCGGCGAGCGCTACGAGGCGATCGCCCGGGAGATCGACCGGGCGCTGGCGTTCATCCGGGCCTGCGGGATGACCGACGACGAGGCGCTGCGCACGGTCACGCTGTACTGCTCGCACGAGGCGCTGGCGCTGGAGTACGACCGGGCGCTGACCCGGGTCGCCGGCGAGCGGGCGTACGGCCTGTCCGGGCACTTCCTGTGGATCGGCGAGCGCACCCGGCAGCTCGACGGCGCGCACGTCGACTTCATGTCCCGGATCGCCAACCCGATCGGCGTCAAGCTCGGCCCGAGCACCACGCCGGAGTACGCCATCGAGCTGTGCGAGAAGCTCAACCCGGACAACGTGCCGGGCCGGCTCACCCTGGTCAGCCGGATGGGCAACGGCAAGGTGCGCGACGCGCTGCCGCCGATCGTGGAGAAGGTCACCGCGGCCGGCGCCAAGGTGGTCTGGCAGTGCGACCCGATGCACGGCAACACGCACGAGTCGTCCAACGGCTACAAGACCCGCCACTTCGACCGGATCGTCGACGAGGTGCTCGGCTACTTCGAGGTGCACCGCGAGCTGGGCACCCACCCGGGCGGCATGCACGTCGAGCTGACCGGCGAGGACGTCACCGAGTGCCTCGGCGGCGCGCAGGCGATCGAGGACCTCGACCTGCCCGGCCGGTACGAGACGGCCTGCGACCCGCGGCTGAACACCCAGCAGTCGCTGGAGCTGGCCTTCCTGGTCGCGGAGATGCTGCGTGGCTGACGCGGTCCGCTCGGTCAGTTCCCTCGGCCGGTCGACCTGCGGTCCGACACGGTCACCCGGCCGACCGCAGGCGATGCGCGCGGCCATGGCGGCGGCCGAGGTCGGCGACGACGTCTACGGCGAGGACCCGACGGTCAACGCGCTGGAGGCCGAGGTCGCCGCGCTGTTCGGGCACGAGGCGGCGCTGTTCGCCCCGACCGGCTCGATGGCCAACCAGATCGCCCTGCAGCTGCTCGTCCCGCCCGGCGACGAGCTGCTCTGCGACGCCGACGCGCACGTGGTGACGTACGAGATCGGCGCCGCCGCCGCGATCGGCGGCATCTCCACCCGCACCTGGCCGTCGGTCGGCGGCGACCTCGACGTCGACCTGGTCGCGTCGATGATCCGCCCGGACGGCTACCACGCGGTGCCGACCCGGGCGATCGCCGTCGAGCAGACCCACAACCGGGGCGGCGGCGCGGTGATCCCGCTGACGACGCTGCGCCGGCTGCGCGCGGTGACCGACGGCGGCCGGCGTGGCGCTGCACTGCGACGGCGCCCGGATCTGGCACGCGCACGTCGCCGACGGGGTGCCGCTGGACGCGTACGGCGCGCTGTTCGACACGCTGTCGGTCTGCCTGTCCAAGGGGCTCGGCGCGCCGGTCGGCTCGCTGGTGATCGTCGGACCAGCGGAACGATCGACCGGGCCCGGATGATCCGCAAGCGGATGGGCGGCGGCATGCGCCAGGTCGGCATCCTCGCCGCCGCCGGCCGGTACGCGCTGGAACACCACATGGCCCGGCTGGCCGACGACCACGCCCGGGCCCGCGGCTGGCCGAGGCGCTGGCGCCGTTCGGCGTGGTGGACCGGCCCGGGTACGCACCAACCTCGTGCCGCTCGACCTCGCCAAGTCCACTGTGGACGCGCCGCGCTGGCCGCGGCCGCGGCCGAGCGCGGCGTGCTGGTGTCGGTGCTCGGCCCGCGCATCGCCCGGCTGGTCACCCACCTCGATCTCGACGACGACGACGTCGACCGGGCGGTCGAGGTGCTGCCGGCGGTGTTCGCCCGCGCGAACAGCTGACCCACGTCCGACTGGCGGTGCCGACGGTCAGCCGTCCGGAAAGCGCCTCGGCCGGACCAAGAATCGGCTGGACAAAGAATCCGCCGGACAATGAATCGGCCGGGCCACCCGTGCGGGTGACCCGGCCGAATCGCGATGCCGGGTGGTGCTAGCCCGCCGCGACCGAGGCCGCGGTCGGGTGCAGGTTGCCGTCGCCACCGACGGTGCAGGCGGCGTTGGTCGAGCCGTACGAGTAGAACTCGGTCAGGCAGCCGCCGAGCTGGCCGTGGCCGAGCGCGTTCGGGTGGAACGACTGCTGCACGATGTTCTCGCCGAGGCCGTTCTCGATCTCCTCGATGTCGATCTTCACGCCGTTGGCCCACTCCTGGGAGTGGCTGACGCCCTCCGCGCAGACCTCGTGCCCGCGCAACGCCGGACCGAGGTCGAGGAACCGGACCCCGGACTGTGCGGCCACGCCGCCCATCATCGAGCTGTACTGGCCGACCACGGTCGCCCGGGCCCAACCGGCGTCGTCGTCGCGTACCGGGCAGCCCTGGAAGGCCTTGTCCCAGCTGTACCGGTTGAGCTCGGTGACCGGGGACGAATACGACTGCAGGACCAGCTGGTACGAGCTGTCCGAGTAGCCGGCGTCGCGCATCACCGTACGGATGTCGGCCAGGTTCGCCGCGATCTTGGCACCGGTCGCGGACATCTTGCCCGGCAGCGTCGGGTTCCAGATGTCCTGGCACCGGTCGCCGATCAGGAAGTACGCCTTGATGCAGTCCAGCACCAGCGGCGTGAAGCCGACGTCGTTCGCGCCGATGGTCAGCACGACCAGCTTCACGTCGTAGTCCGCCGCCACCGTGCGGAGCCGTTCGGCCTGCGGCGCCTCGCCGTTCTGCGCTACGCCGCCGAGCGCCACGTTCTCCGTCTTCGCCCCGGAGCAGGCCAGGTTGATCGTGGTGGACACGCCGGCGATGGCGGTGCGGTGGATCTCCGAGACCTGGGACCGATGACAGAAGTCACCGGGCTCGTCGCTGCCCGGCTCGTACGAGCCGGCTCCTTCGCCGGAGATGAAGCTGTCGCCGAGGGACACGACGGCAGTGGGTTTGGTGAGCGCCTGAGCCGGGCTGGCCGCGGCGAGCACGCCGGCCGCGAGCGCGGCGAGCGTGGCCAACCCGGCGGTGATCGCCAGCCGGCGGGACCGGGTACGAGGCATGAAAGGCCCCTTTCGACATGACCGTTATGGTGCGCCCGATCCTGGCATGCCGTGCGCATTTCGTGAAGACCTTTCAGGTGTTCGGTTCCTTGCCGGGCTTACCGGATATATCGGACTGCGATGACAGCGTAAAGGGCCGCGCGGACGGATCCACGCGGCCCGTCTGCCGCCACGCCGGGATGCCGGAACTCAACGACCCCTGGTGGCCGGCCGGAGTTACGGCAGGGAGAGGTAGTTCTCGATGATCCAGCCCTCACCGTCGGTGGCGCAGGAGCACTGGACGTTCTTGAACCAGGTCGCGCCCTCGACGTCGTGGTACTCGACGCACATCCACTGGACCAGGTCGCCGGAGTTCTTGTACTTGCGGATCACCGAGTTCGTGTCCGGGTTCTCGTGTACGCCGACGTGGTCGGTGTTGACGCGCAGCATCTCGCAGTTCGCGTTCAGCTGCGCCGGCTCGCTGGCCTGGGCCGGCGCGGCGGTCAGCCCGACACCGGCTACGAGAGCCATGGCGAAGACCTGGGTGGCCCGCCGGACGAGTGCAGACATGGTCGATCTCCTGATGAGTTGGTGCTTGCGGCGACCGGTACCTCTCATCCCGCGCCACTGCGCTGGGCGTGAGCCGGCGAGCCGAGGACGGCCCATGGTAGCCAGCACGGACCTTCCGGTCGGTACCGGGAACTATCCGACCTTGTCCGACGTCAGGTCGACTACGGGATGCCCGCGCAGCTCGCGGAGCATGGCGACATCCCGCAGCTGGCCGTCGTTCTCCGACGGCGTTTCGGCGAGCACCGGCACCCCGGTGAGCGCGGGATGCGCGAGCAGCTCGGCGAAGCAGTCCCGGCCCAGGTAGCCGGTACCGAGGTTCGCGTGCCGGTCCCGGGTCGAGCCGAGCGGATCCTTCGAGTCGTTCGCGTGTACCAGCGCCAGCCGCTCCGCGGTCACCGTGGCGACGAGCTCGTCCAGCGTGGCGGTCGCGCCACCCGGTGCGGCCAGATCGTGCCCGGCCGCGTACGCGTGGCAGGTGTCCAGGCAGACGCGCAGCCACGGGTGCCAGTCCACCGCGTCCAGGTACGGCCCGAGATCACCGACCGTGGCCGCGAGCGAGCGGCCGCCGCCGGCGCTCGGCTCCACCAGCAGCCGGGGCGCACCGGCGGCCGCCGCCTCGTCCAGCAGCGGGAGCAGCGCCTCGCGTACCTGGGCCAGCGCCGCGTCGTACCGGTCCGCGCCCACCGCGCTGCCGGCGTGGAACACGACCCCCTCGGCACCGATCGCGGCGGCGCGCACCAGCGAGTGCCGCAGGCTCGCCACCGCGCGGGTGACCGTCTCCGGGTTCGGCGACCCGAGATTGATCAGAAGCGGCGCGTGTACGAACGTCCGGGCGTCGCGGTCGGCGCAGCCGGCCCGGAACGCCTCGTCCTGGCGGGGGTCGCCCGGTGACTGCGCCCACCCGCGCGGATTCGACACGTACACCTGGATGACCTGGGCACCGGTCGCGTCCAGATGCGCCAGGCCGGCGCGGGCCAGCCCGCCGGCCACCGGAGCGTGTACGCCGACCGGCGCGGCTGGCACGACGACTCGTCGCGCCGGCGCCACGGACGCCTCGGTTACGTGGTTGATCATCCGCGTCAGTAGAGGAACACCGTGACGGTGGAGCCAGCGTCCGCCTGCGAGGCGGCGCCCGGAGTCTGGCTGTACACGCGGTTGTTCCCGCCCGGCCAGTCGAAGGCCTTCCGGATCTTCAGGCGGGCCTGCTCGAGCGCCTGCTTGGCTTCCTCGTACGTCATGCCCTGCAGGTTGGGCACCACGACCTTCGGCGGGCCGAGACTGACGGTGAGGGTGACCGTCGTGCGCTTGTCCACTCCCGCGTCCGGGCCGGGACTCTGCGTGATCACCCGACCTTCGTCCACCTCGACACTGGGCTTCTCGACGATCTTGACCTGCAGGTCGAGTCCCTCGAGTTGGTCGACCGCGTCGTCGGTCTTCCTGCCTCGTACATCGGGCACCGTGACGGGCGGCCGGCCCTTGCTGACCAGCAGGGTGATCGGGGCGTCGCGCTTGAGCACCACGCCCGCCTTCGGGTTGGTCGAGATCACCTCACCGTTGCCGACGCTCTGGCTGTACTGCGACGTCACGGTCACCCGCAGGTTCATCCCGAGCAGCGTCTGCTCGGCCTCGCTGCGTTGCTTCCCGCGCAGGTCGGGCACGGTGTGCCGCTCCGGACCGAGGGACAGCGTGACGGTGATCGGGCCGCCCTTGACGATCCGGCCGCCGGGGCCGGGTTTCTGCCTGAGCACCTGGTCGCGCGGGATCGTCTCGCTGAAGGCGCCGGAGTCGTACTTCACGGAGAAGCCGAGCTGGTCCGCCTTCGTCGCGGCCGCGGCCCGATCCAGCGTCAGCAGCGACGGCGCCTCGGTGTACCGGCCGGCCCCCAGCCACCAGCCGCCGAACGAGACCAGCAGCCCGAGGATCACGATGACGATGGTGGCGATCAGCCCGCTGCGCGGCCGGTTCCGGACCGGCAACGGTCGCTGGTGCCGGAATGGCGGCTCGATCAGCGCGTCGGGACGCGGTACCGCGAGGGTCTGGTGCGACACCATGCGGGGCCCCGGCGACACCGGCATCGCCTGCGCGACGATGCCGAGGTCCATCCGTACCGCCCGCAACTCGGCCAGGAAGGCTCCGGCGTCGGTGGGCCGGGCACCGGGATCACGCCGGGTGGCGCGTACCACCAGCTCGTCGAGTGCCGCCGGGATGTCGGTCGCCAGCCGGGACGGCGGCGGTACATCGCGTTCGACGTGCTGGTAGGCGATGTCGACCGCGCGGGCACCGTTGTAGGGGAGCCGGCCGGTGAGCATCTCGAACAGGACGATGCCGGCCGCGTACACGTCACTGCGCGGATCGGCCCAGCCGTGCGCGACCAGCTCCGGCGGCACGTACGCGACGGTGGCCATCACCTGACTGCCGGTCGTCTCGTCCGGACTCGCCTCGGCGGAACTCGCCTCCACCGCCCGGGCCAGCCCGAAGTCGGCCACCTTCACGATGCCGTCGTCGCCGATCAGTACGTTCTCCGGCTTGACGTCACGGTGTACCAGCCCGGCGGCGTGCGCGGCGGCCAGCGCGGCGAGCACCGGCTCGAGCACCGCGACGGCCTGTTGCGCGGTCAATCGTCCCCGCTCGGCCAGCACGTCCCGCAACGTGCGGCCGCGGATGTACTCCATGACGAGGTACGGCAGGCCCTGGTGCTGGCCGGAGTCGTACACCGCCACTACGCCGGGATGGGCGAGCCGCGCGATCAGCTTGGCCTCGCGGTCGAACCGGGCCAGGAAATGCGGATTGGCGGCGAATGCCGGGTGGATGATCTTTACCGCGACAGTGCGTTCGAGCCGCTCATCGACGGCGTGGTACACGGTCGCCATGCCACCTCGGGCGACCCGACCGCGGATGCGGTAACGCCCGTCCAGAAGGGACCCGATCAGCGGGTCGGCGACCGTCGTGTCCATCGCTGCGAGTGTACGTTCCGCCACCTGTCAGAGCCGACAACCGCACCGGTCCGGTGTGCGTCGCCCGGTCCGGTGCGGGTCGTGGCTACGGAGTCTCGGTCTCGGTCCCCGTCGGCGGTGGCGGCGGACTCGTCGTGCTCGGCGGTGCCGTGGGGGTCTGCGACTCACTGGGTGACGGCGACGCGGAGGTCGGCGGCGGTGAGGTCGGTGGCCCGGTGGTGTGCCCCTTGGTCGGCGCTGGTGCCGGCTGCGGGTACTGGTTGTCGTCCCACGGCCACGGGTTCGTCGCCGGGGACTTCTTGGCCTTGACCTTGGGCGACGGCGGCTTCGTGGTCGGCCCGGCCGGGTCGAGCGTCGCCGGGTCCGCCACACCGCTCATGGACGGGTCCGGCGAGTCAGCCGGCGCGGCGGCCGGGTGCGCGTTGTCGAGCTTGTCCGCGACCGCAAACCAGGTTCCCACTCCACCGGCCGTGGCCAGGACCAGAAGTCCGGCGACGGCGAGGATCCGGCCGGAGCCGGTGCCGCGACCCAGCACGAGCTGGATGAGGTCGTAGCGCACCGAGCGCCAGGCACCAAACGCCTCGCGGCGAACTGCCTGCCACAGGTTCACGTCTGTCCCCTTCTAAGCGGCGCACCCCCGGGTGGCAGGTGGGCCCGACGCTCAACGTGGAAAAGCGGGTGGCTGCGCGAGGGCGGCCAGGACAATGAGGAGTACGGACTGCAATGCGATCAGAATGGCCAGCAGGACAGCCGCGCCGCCAAGATACCGTGGCCACCGCAGCGGCGAGCCGATGGATCTCAGCAGTGCGGCCAGTCCGAGGGACGCTGACACGATGGACAGGCCGAGCGAAATAAATCCGACGATCCGGACATTATGGTCAGGTCCGCTCGCCGAATCTACTTGTACCAGATAGGGCAGCGAGTCGGGAATCATCCCACCGAGCAACGTGGCCGCGGAGAACGCGAACGCGGCCAGGGCCAGTGCCGGCGCGGATACGAGCGCGCTCAACAGTTCCCGGTCGCTGTACTCCTCGGACCAGTCCGCGTCGTCGGTGTCCTCCAGGCCGTCCGCGGGCTCGGCCGGACCGGCCAGCCGCTCGGCCGGGCCGGCCAGCGGCTCAGCCGCGACCTCCCGCCGCGAGCGGTCGACCGGCCAGTCGTCCGCACCGGCCCGGGACCACGGGCTCGCCCCGGGAGGAGCCGGCGTCGACCCGGACTGACCGGTGTCGTCGCACGTCACCGCGCTGTCGGAGCGCTCCGCCGGGCCACCGGCGACACCGTTGCTCGCGGTGGAGTGGTTGCTCGCGGTGGAGTGGTTGCTCGCGGTGGAGTCGGTGCTCGCGGTGGAGTCGGTGCTCGCGGTGGAGTCGGTGCCGACGGTGTTCGCGGGATTGCTGTCCGTCGCGGCATCGGAAGCGGCGGCGTCCGTCGCGGCGTCATGCGCGGCGATGCCGGAAGCAGTGACGTGGGATGCGGCGGCGCCCGCCGCGGCGTCGGGCGCGGCGATGTCGGAAGCGGCGACGTTCTCATCGGTCCGCGCGGCCGGATCGCCGGCGGACCGGTCGACGTCGGCATCGGCGACGGCACGGTCTGTCCCCGCGCGTGTCGCTGCTGCCTTGTCGGTACTCACCGACCGCACCTTAGCGCTGTCGCGGCTCGCGTGGTGCATCGGACCGTGGTCATGGCAGGGTGTTCCCGTGACCGACACTGTCATGCCCCCGGCCGGCTGGTTGACCCTCCCCGAAGTGGCGGAGCGGCTTGAACTGCCGGTAAACCGCGTACACCAGCTGATCCGGGAGCGCTCATTGCTCGCGGTACGGCGGGACGGGGTGCTGCGCGTACCGGCCGAGCTCGTCGCGGGCCGCACCGTCATCAAGCACCTCCCCGGCGTACTCACGTTGTTGGGCGATGCTGGGTACAACGACGAGGAAGCGCTCAGGTGGCTGTTCACGCCCGACGATTCACTGCCCGGACTACCCGCGCAGGCGCTGGACGGCGAGCTCGCCACCGAGGTGAAGCGGCGCGCGCAGGCACTCGGCTTCTGAGGTCGCGGCGGTGCTGCTGAGGCCGGTGCCGTGCGGCACCTGACCTATCTCGCGGTACTGGCCGGCTGCCTGCTGTCCGCGCTGTGGCTCGAGCCGGTACGCCGGGTCGGCGTGCTGCGCCGCTGGCGCCGGCTGGTGCTCACCGTGGTACCGGTCGCGTTGGTGTTCCTCGCCTGGGATGTGGCCGCGATCGCGGCCGGACACTGGCGGTACGACCGGTCCCAACTGGTGGGGATCGAACTGCCCGGCCGGTTACCGCTGGAGGAGTTGCTGTTCTTCCTGGTGGTACCGCTGTGCTCGATCCTGGGCTTCGAGGCGGTACGGGGCGTGCTGCGCCGACCGGTCGGCGACGAGGAGCGCTCGTGAGCTACACGCTCGCCGCGGTCGCCGGCGTGCTCGGCGCGGTGCTCCTCGACGTCGCGTTGCTGCGTACCAGGCTGGTGACGCGCGCGGTGTTCTGGGCGACGTACCCGATCGTGCTGGTCGCTCAACTGGTCAGCAACGGGGTGCTCACCGGCCGCGGCGTGGTGCGGTATTCGCCGGCCGGGATCGCCGGGCCGCGGGTGGCCTACGCCCCGGTGGAGGATCTCGCGTTCGGGTTCGCGCTGGTGCTCAGCACGCTTGCCGTGTGGGTCTGGCTCGGCCGGCGCGGCGTGCGGCGCTGACCGCCAGGGCCGCTAGCGACCGCTAGCTGTCCACTGTGGACGGTACGGCCGGCGGGCCGGCGCGGTGCGCCTGCCAGCGGCGGACCACCAGCGCGACCAGCGCTGCGGTGACCACCAGGTCGAACAGCACTCCGGGCACGGTGGTCGCCCGGGCCAGGTTGTACCCGTCCGGCAACACCAGGAACGCGAGCCCGACCGGTATCCACACCAGAACCCGCTCTGCCGACCCGACCAGCGCGGACGCGGCGAGCACGGTCAGCGGCCACAGCACGTACCACGGGTGGATGACCGGGGACAGCAGTACCAGCGCGGCCAGCGCCCAACCCGCGTGCGCGACGATCCGGCGGGTACCGGCCGGGGTACCGGGGCAGGACCGGACCCGCCACCACAGCCAGACGAGCAGGATCGGCAGCAGGCCGTAGAACGCGGCACCGCGGGCCGCGGCGATCGCGCCGCCACCGTTCCCGGGCAGGTGCGGCAGGCCGAGGACGTACCCGATCGCCATGCCCACGCCGGTCGGGATCGACAGCCACTGCACCGACGTGCCGGCCGTGGACAGCGCGCCGACCCAGCCGACTCCGAGCCCACTGGCCACGGTCACCAGGCCGAACGACGCGACCGCCGCGGTACCGACGAGGAGTCCCGCCCGGAGGATCGGGTACCACCGGCGCTGGTCAGGCGGCGCCACAGATGCCGCCGCCAGCGATGCCGCTGTCACCGATGTCGCGGTCACCGATGCCGCGGCCAGCAGTACCGCGAACGGAAGCGCCACCATCGCGGTGGCCTTGACCGCGACGGCCAGGCCGAGTGCGATCCCGGCCGGCACCGCGCGCCGCTCGGCCGCGGCGGCCAGCCCGGCGACGAGCAGCCCGACCATGAGCGCGTCGTTGTGCGCGCCGGACACGCCGTGCAGCAGGACCACCGGGCTGGCCAGGCCGAACCACAGGGCGGTTCCGGCCGGTACGCCCGCGGCCCGGGCCAGTCGCGGCAGGAACGCCGCGGTGAGCAGCACTCCCAGCAGCGCCGCCGCGCGGAGCAGTCCCACCGCCCCCACCAGATTGCCGGTGACCGTGGCGACACCCCGGGCGATCAGCAGGAACAGCGGCCCGTACGGCGCCGGGGAGTCCTGCCAGGCCGGCGACATGTGCTCCAGCCAGTGTGACGGCAGCGCGGCCGGCCCCACCTGGTACGGGTTGAGCCCGTGCGCGTACAGGTCACCCTGCGCGGCGTAGGCGTAGATGTCCCGACTGGCCAGCGGCGGCGCGAGCGCCAGCGGGATCGCCCACAGTGCCGCGGTGAGCAGCATCCAGCGGCTGCTCAGCTGGTCGTCCCGCGCCGGTTGGCGCAACTGGTACCAGGCCACGACCAGCAGCGCGGTACCGACCAGCCAGGCGACCAGCGCCGCGGTGTAGCCGGGTCGCTCCGCCAGCATCGCCCGGTCCGGGAGGATCCCGATCGGGCTGTCGTACGGTCGCGCGCCCGCCCCGTACCCGCCGATGGCGAGCAACAGGGTCCCGACCAGGCCGACCCAGCGGGCGGCGGCGGGACGCAGGCGGGCTCGGGCAGGCACCGCCACATGCTGCCATGCCGGTGTCGCACTCCCGCTCGCCGTCGCGGCCCGCCGGTGACGGGGAGAGGCGGGTTGCCTCCCGGTGGCGCCGACGCGCACACTCCGGGGACGCGAAGGCAACACACGGGGAGACAAGCGAGCCCAGGGGGGAGGGGCTGCGCTGTACGCCGACGCTGGCCGTCCTGGTGGACGGCCGCACCCAACCGACCGACGGTTCGGCGATGAGTAGCGGATCGCCCGCGGCCGGGCGGCTGACCACGGCTGTGGCCGCCCACCCGCCCGGGGTGTACCGCTGGCGGTCCCGGGCTCATCCGTCGACGATCCGACGGGAGCTGAAGGCCCGGAACTGGGCCTGTCATGTGCTGGACGGTCGGATCGTCACCAGCGCCGGAGCGCTGTTCGACGACTGCGCCCGACTGCTGGCCTTCCCGACCTGGTTCGGCCGCACCTGGGACGCGTTCACCGACTGCCTGGTCGACCTGTCCTGGCTGCCGGAGGCAGGTCATCTGGTGCTGTGGGAGCGGTACGGGATCCTCGGGGAGGAGGACCTCGGCGCCTGGACCGCCGCGCGCGAGGTGTTCACCGTCGCCACGGCGACCAGGCATCGGTTGGGCCTGGCACCGCTGTACGTGCTGTTGCGCGGTGTCGGGCCGGGCACGGACCTGCCGGTGCTGTAGCCCGACCAGTTCGGTGCCCGTACGTGCTCAGTCGATCCGGCGTGCCGTGATCTGCTCAGTCGATCCGGGCGGTAGCCGCGTCGGCGAGCTGACGCAGTACCGCCGCCGCCGTCGGTTCGAGGGTCACGTCCACGAGAGCGGCCAGCGCGCTCGTGGTCAACGCGGTGATCCGCTGCTCGGTACGGGCGAGCGCGCCGGTCACCGTGATGATCTCCCGCAACTCGGTGACTCCCCGGTCGTCCAGCAGCGGATCGCCGAGCCGGTCCGCCAGTGCCGCGCGCTGGGTCGGACTGGCGGTACGCAGCGCCTCCGCCACCAGGTACGTGCGCTTGCCCTCGCGCAGGTCGTCGCCGGCCGGCTTGCCGGTCTGCCGCGGATCGCCGAACACGCCCAGTACGTCGTCGCGCAGCTGGAACGCCTCACCCAGCGGCACCCCGTACCCGGAGAACGCGGCTCGTACGTCGGCACTCGCGCCGGCGAGCGCGGCACCGAACAGCAACGGGCGCTCCACCGTGTACTTGCCGCTCTTGTACCGGGCGACCTTGCTGGCCCGCTCCACCGTGGTCTCGCCACTGGCCTGGGTCAGCACGTCGAGGTACTGGCCGGCCATCAGTTCGGTGCGCATCCCGTCGTACACCGGCTGCACCGCCGCCAGTCGCGTCGCCGGCAGCCCGCAACCGTGGAAGAGCTGGTCGGACCAGGCCAGGCACAGGTCGCCGAGCAGGATCGCCGCGCTCCGGCCGAACCGGGTCGGGTCGCCCTCCCAGCCGAACTCGGTGTGCCGGGTGGCGAAGGTCCGGTGTACCGCCGGCTCGCCGCGTCTGGTGTCTGAGGCGTCCATCACGTCGTCGTGGATGAGCGCGCACGCGTGCAGGAGTTCGAGGGCGGCCATGCTGGTCAGCGCCTCGTCCTGGTGCATGGCCCCGGCGGCGCGATATCCCCAGTAGGCGAATGCCGGGCGCAACCGCTTGCCGCCGCGCAGCACGAAAGCCGCGACCGTGTCGGCCACCTGTCGCAGCGCCGGATCGATCTCGACCAGGTGCCGCCGTTGCGTGTCGAGGAATCTGGCGAGCACGTCCTCAACGCATTGCCGCAGGCCATCGTGGTCGGTCGGTCCGGTCCGGGCGATCTTCACCGGTAGCGCGGTGACCACGTCCGGTCCCGGCAGCACTGTGGGTGAGGAGTTCATTGCTAATACGCTAGTTGCCCGCGCTCGACCGTGTTCGCCCGGTACGCCCTCTGTTTGCCTCGAATGGCCCCCTCTCTGGCCCCTCCCTGGCGGCGCCGCGGCCGGTTGACTCAAATCCGTCACCCGCACCGGCACTCCGGGAGGGCCGAGCCGGTGCGGGTGACCAGGCGCGACGGCTGCTGTACCCACGCGGTTCCCCGAAAGGCGGCCGTCGCGCCCCCGCAGCGGCCCCGGGACGGGCGCGTGGAGTGCAGCCGCGAGGTTGCCCTAAGAGGAGCCCCGCTCGTCCCGGTGCCCTGCCGAGGTCGTCAGCCGCCTGCCTCCCTCGCCTGTCTAACTGGCCAGCGCAGTTTCCGCGTCCACGGGCAGGTACCGCCGGGCGGTCCGGAAGAACTGGACGAAGCGACGCCCACCGGTGGTGTCGGGGCCCGGCGTGAACCGGTGCCGCAGTTCCCGCACCCGCTCGGTGAGTCGTACCGATCCGGCGGCCACCGCGAGTCGGGTGGCTCGTACCGCCGATCCAGCGGCCAGGTCGATCTCGCCGGCGTCCAGCTGTGCTTCGGCGAGCCAACTCAGGTACAGCGCGGCCGACCGCGGTCGCGTCGGGTCGTACCGCTCGACCGCCGGTCGCAGCAGCGGTTCCGCCAGCTCCGGCCGGTGCAGGGCGGCGTGACAGCGACCCGTCATCGCGTCGAACTCAAGCCGATCCAGCCAGTACAGCCAGGCCGGGGTCTCGTGCGCGCGGTCGTACTCCCGCGCTGCCGCGTCGAGCAAGCTGCGGCACCGGTGCGCGTCGCCGGCCCGCGCGGCCGCCCAGGCCGATCGCTGCAGCAGCAGCGCGCGTACCGCCGGGGCTGCGTGCCGACCGGCCCGGGTGTACCCGGCGTCGGCCAGCGTGCGCGCCTGTCCGGGATCCCCGAGCGTGCAACGCAGGTAGCTCAGCGAGCCGAGCACGCTCGCGGCAAGCTGCTCGTCACCGGCGTCCCGCGCGACCCGTACCGCGGTCAGGTAGTTCCGTTGGGCGGCCGGATAGCGGCCGGCGTCCGCGGCGACCCAGCCGGTGAGCTGGTACAGCTGGGCGAGCAGCCCGCGCAGCTGCCGGCCGACCGGATCGGCGCAGGAGGCTTCCCGGACGAACGCGGTGGTGCGGTCGAGCTCGCGCCGGACCAGTGGGTACAGGTCGGCGCCGCCGACGAGATCGTCCATCCGGCGCAGCTCCGCGAGTCGCGCGGCGAGCGCGGCAACCGCCGTGGCACCGACCCGCCGTCCCGGCCGGAGCGAGAGCCCGTCGGCGGTCGGAGCCAGGTCCGGGTGTTCGTCCGGTGACCCGGCCGGTGGCCACTCCCGCAGCCGTCGGGACACCGCGGCGGCCCGTTCGAGGACCGGCAGCGGCACCTCCAGCACCAGGCAGAGCCAGCCGAGCCAGTGTGGCGTCGGGATCCGCTCGCCCCGCTCCCAGCGGGACAACTCGTGCCGGGTGATCGTGGACCGGCCCGAGGCGACACAGAGCAGGTCGGCGACCCGCCGCTGGGACCAGCCCCGCTCCAACCGGAGCCGGGCGATCAGCTGGTTGATCGGCTCGTCGGCACCGTGCGGAGCGGGCATGGGGTCAACCTCCCGGACATCACCGCACCGGGCCTCCCGGCGCGACCGTCGACCCCCTCGACATCGCTGGTGGAGATCCTGCCGGCTCCCACCGACAGATCGGCTGGGTAGCGCGCGGTCGATGTGTGGCAACCCATGGTGAGGGACGCCACGCCTGGGGTCCGGTTCACCCGGTGTGCGCGGCTACAGTGGCGACGTGGCTCTTGGTACCCCTTCCCTCATGCCCGGCCGGCATCCGTCCATCGGCGAGCTGGTCCGTGGCCCGGAACCGACGTTCTCGTTCGAGTTCTTCCCGCCGAAGACGGAGAAGGGCGAGCAGCTGCTCTGGCAGGCCATCCGGGAGCTGGAGCCGCTGCGCCCGTCGTTCGTGTCGGTCACCTACGGCGCCGGTGGAGCCACCCGGGGCCGGACGATCGACATCGTCGAGCGGATCGCGACGGACACCACGATGGTGCCGATGATCCACCTGACCGCGGTCAACCACTCGGTCGCCGAGCTGCGCAACATCATCGGCCGGACCGCCGCGGCCGGCCTGCGCAACGTTCTCGCGCTGCGGGGCGACCCGCCGGGCGATCCGATGGGGGAGTGGGTCGCGCACCCGGAGGGCGTCGCGTACGCCGAGGACCTGGTCCGGCTGGTGCGGGACAGCGGCGACTTCTGTGTCGGCGTCGCGGCCTTCCCGTACAAGCACCCGCGGTCGGCCACCATCGCCGACGACACCGAGTACTTCGTGCAGAAGTGCCGGGCCGGCGCGGACTTCGCGATCACCCAGATGTTCTTCCGGGCCGAGGACTACTTCCGGCTGCGCGACCGTGTCGTCGCCGCCGGCTGCGACGTACCGATCCTGCCGGGCATCATGCCGGTCACCCAGTTCAGCACGATCGAGCGCTCCGAGCAGCTCTCCGGTGCCCCGTTCCCGCCCGAGCTGGCCGCCGAGTTCGAGCGGATCAAGGACGACCCGGAAGCGGTACGCCAGCTCGGCATCGAGCACGCCAGCCGGCTGTGCGGGGAGCTGCTCGACGGGGGCGCCCCGGGCATCCACTTCATCACCTTCAACCGGTCCAATGCGACCCGGGAGGTGTGGCGCGAGCTGCAGTCCCGCGTCCATGCCTGAGCCGTTATCCGCCTCGGCGCTCCCCGGCCGGCGGCCCGACGTCCGGGGCCGGGTGGTCGACCAGCCGGCGGATCGTGCGGTCGAGGTGCGGTGGCAACGCGCCGGCTGACCCCCACCGACTGGGACGGTTACGCCGCCCGGTGGGCGGCGTTGCATGGCGGGATCGACCCGAGGCGGTCGGCGCTGCCGGTCCGCGGTTGGCTGATGCTCGCGTACCGGCTGGCCCGCGGCCTGATCCGGATCCGGATCGGTCCGGGCGCGGTGACCTGGTTCGCCATCCTGCTCGGCGTGGCGGTACCGGTGATCGCGTTGGCCGGTGATGGCTGGCCAGCCCTGGCCGGGCTGCTGGTGGCGGTCGGCGCCCTGGTGGGCACGCTGGACGGCGCGGTCGCGCTGGTCGGACACCGGATGACCCGGCTGGGGTACGTCTACGACTCCCTGGCCGACCGGGTGACCGAGGGCTGCTGGCTGGCCGCGTTCTGGGTGGTCGGATCGCCACTGTGGCTGGTCATCGGGGCCGGGGCGGTGAGCTGGCTGCACGAGTACCTGCGGGCCCGGGCGACCGCCGCGGGCATGTCCGGCATCGGCACCGTCTCGATCGGTGAGCGGCCCACCCGGGTGGTGGTGGGCGCCTGCGGGCTCGGGCTGGCCGGTGCCGGCGGCACGGTCAGCCAGTCGCTCGCGATCGGGGGAGCGACGCTCGGACTGACCGCCTGGGCGCTGTTCGGGGTGGCCGGGTTCGGCCAGCTGCTCTCCTCGGTACGCCAGCATCTGGGTTGATCTTCGCTGCTGGTCGCCGGTCGCCGGTCGCCGGTCGCCGGTCGCCGGTCGCTGGTTGCTCTTTGCTCCTTGGTCAGCCGGTGCCGCTGCCGGTGTCGTCCAGCGGCAGGGCGCGGCCGAGAATCGCGAACGGCCGGTCGTCGCCCGGAAAGCGGAACTGCCGCCGGACGTCGGTGAATCCGGTACGGCGGTACAACCGCCAGGCCCGGGACAGGTGTTCGGGCGCCTCCGGCGTGGACAGCAGCACGGTCGACTCGGTCGCACCGTCGAGCAGCGCGGTCAGCTGCTGGTGGCCGAGCCCGCGTCCCTGCGCCTCCGGGCGTACGTGCAGTTCCACCAGCTCGAAGCAGTCGGTCATCCAGCTGCGGTACGTGGCCGGGTCCAGGCTCACCCGGACCTGCTCGTGCCACCACTGCCCGGGCATCGACAGGTACCCGTAGCCGAAGCCCAGCAGCGTGTCGTCGTCGGCGAGACTGGCGACCGCCCGGAAGCGCGGCCGGTACGCGTGCGCGGAGACGAATCCGCGGCGCGCCTCGACCAGGTCGTACGGGTAGTCCATCGCCTCGGAATAGACCGTCAGTACGTCATCGAGCCGCGCGATGAGGTCCTCCGGCGCCCAGTGCACGAGCGTCATGCCAGCGGGTTCCTTCCGTCGACGGGACCGGTGCGGCTGGCGGCCGGTCAGCAGACCACGGCGGGCGTTCCGGCGGTCACCTGTACCAGTTCGGCGTAGGTGGTGCGGAACACCGCGTGCGGTATGCCGCCGGCGGCCCAGATCTCGTCGTACCGCTCGAGCGCGACATCCACCAGGGTGCGCACCGGCTGCGGGTGACCGACCGGGGCGACTCCACCGATCGGCTGACCGGTGTGCTGGCGGACGAAGTCCGGGGTGGCCCGACGTACGCTCGGCGCGTCGAGCAGCTCGGCGACGATGCGGGTGTCCACCCGGTGGGCGCCGGAGGTCAGCACCAGCAGCGGGATCGTGCCCTCCGGCAGCTCGGCGGCGAAGATCAGGGAGTTGGCGATCTGGCCGACCTCGACACCCAGTGCGGCAGCGGCGGCGACCGCGGTGTGTACCGCGTCGGGCAGCATCCGGATCTGGCTGTGTGCGCCGGCGCGGTGCAGGGCGTCCTGGACGGCCTGCGCGCTGGGGTGCAGGGTCTGATCGGTCATCGGCCTATCTTGGTGCCTCGGTCGGGTTCGCTCCGCTCCGGCCCCGAAAATCGACGACGTTCGACGGCTCGACCCGTGGGGACCAGCGCGATCGGGTCACGGCGACCCCCGGTGGCGGTGGCCGCCGGTCCCGGCCGTTGGTCAGGGCGGACCCGGCTTCCCATAGACGTTGCGGTCTTGCCATCGGCGAGGTTTACTGTAGACATCGTTCGAACACATGTTCGAACGATGTCCTGGAGATGCGTGTCGCGGCGCATCCCCTGGAACCGGCCGCGTGCGGCCACGGCAGGCCGGACGGCGCGGGTCCGGTCTTCCACCGGCCGCACGTCAAGGGTCTCCGCCAGTCACCTCCCGACCCCCTTGGTGGCAGGCGGAGACCCGGCCGGGTGGGCGAGCTGAGGGGAAGCAGCTCGCCTGCGGCGCTGCGCTGTGCTTCCCCTGCCACGGTCACCGGGTTGATCGACCCGCAGCTCGAGGCGACGTGGTCGCCGGGAGCGCGACAGGAGGAGGACGCGATGTCGACCGGAGCCAAGACGCCGCCACCGGCGCGTAGGCACCTCCCTGGCGACGACACGCATCCGAACGTCGTACGTGTGCGTACCGTTCCCACCGCTTCTCCGGACGCTCCGGCGATTCCGGCGAACGCGCTGCCTCATCGTCCGCCCGCGCAACTGCTCGCGCTGGCCAGGCACGGCCTGGCGGAGGCGGCCGGCATGCGACCGGACGGCCTGCGTTATGCGACCGCGCATCTGGCCGCGCTGCGGGCCGCGGCCGCCGTGCTTGCCGCGCGGGCCCGGCCCATCCCGGGCCGTCGCGGTCGGCCCACCAACGTCTGGGTGCTGCTCTCGATGGTGGCGCCGGAGCTGGAGCCATGGGCGGCGTACTTCTCCGCCGGCGCGGCGAAGCGGGCCGCCGCCGAGGCCGGGATACCGCACGTCGTGACGAGCTGGCAAGCCGATGACCTGCTGGAAAACGCTCAGCGGTTCCTGGAGGTCGTGGAGATCACGCTGGGCCTGCCGCACCAACCGTCACTTGCCGGCTTGACCGTGCAGGCCGGCTAGCGATCGTCAGGGTGCGGAGAGCGGGCGCTGTGGTTCAGGCTGTTGTCGCGTCGGCGTCGCCGGGCTTCGATCCCGCCGACCGGATGCCGGATGCTTCGCCCGGTGCGGTCAGGGACCTCGGCACGGACCATCCGATCGAGGTGGTGCGTACCGCGGGCCTGACCGGCCTGGTGGGGCGGGCGAGCGACCGGATCGTGCACACCGGCGCCGACCAGGTGCTTCCGGTGCTGCCTGAGCTGAGCCCACTGCTGCCGTGGCCCGGGCTGCGCAAGGGCGCGACGGTGGCCGTGAGCGGAGCGACATCCCTGCTGGTCACGCTGCTCGCCGGGCCATCCCGGGCCGGATCCTGGTGCGCGGTGGTGGGCCTGCCGGCGATCAGCCCGGCCGCGGCCGCGCAGTCCGGGGTCGAGCTTGGCCGGCTGGCTCTCGTGCCCTATCCCGGCGCGGAGTGGCCGGCGGTCACCGCAGCCCTGCTCGACGGGTTCGACGTGGTGGTCGTTCGACCCGGCGGCGTGATACTTCCGGCACAGGCGCGCCGGCTCGCTGCCCGCGCCCGTCAACGCGGTGCCGTCCTGGTCGGCTGTGGTGGCTGGCCAGGCGCTGACGTCATGCTCGACGCCACCCGGATCGGCTGGCACGGGCTCGGTTCCGGCCGTGGCCGGCTGCGCCACAGCGAGCTGGAGATCGTCGCTCGCGGGCGGGGTGCGGCAGCACGCCCGCGTCGGGTCAGCGTCCGGTTGCCGGCCGGGCCCGAGCACGCCACCGTTGCGGACTGGCCGCCGGCCGCCCGCACCGAGCCGGCCTGGTCGAGATCACGGTCCCGGCCGGGCGAGCTACCCACGCCGCCGGACCAGGGGACCTTGGTCGAAGCGGCGGGGTGAGTCGTGGCTGTTCGCACTCTTGTCGTCTGGTGCCCCGACTGGCCGGTGGCCGCGGCAGCGGCCGTGCTCGACCTGCCTCCGCAGGTACCCACCGCGGTGCTGGCCGCGGGGAGGGTGTTCGCCTGTTCCCAGTTGGCCCGCGCCGAAGGTGTACGCCGGGGGCTGCGGCGCCGGGAGGCGCAGGGGCGCTGTCCGGAGCTGATCGTGGTCGAACACGATCCGGATCGGGATGCCCGCGTGTTCGAGCCGGTGGTGGCGACGGTGGAGCGGCTGGCGCCGGGTGTCGAGGTGATCTGTCCGGGCACCTGTGCCGTGGTCGCCCGCGGGCCGGTCGGATATTTCGGCGGCGAGTCCGTGGCGGCCGAACGGATCGTCGACGAGGTGGCCACCGCCTGCGGCGTGGAGGCGCAGCTCGGGATCGCCGACGGCATCTTCGCGGCCCGGCTCGCCGCTCGTGCCGGCGCCATCGTCGCGGCCGGCCGGTCCGCGGAGTTCCTCGCTCCGTTCGACGTGAGCGTGCTCGACCGGCCGGAGCTGGTGGATCTGCTGCGCCGCCTCGGCATCCGCACACTGGGCGGATTCGCGCGGCTGCCGGCGGCAGACGTGGTCACCAGATTCGGTCACGACGCCGCCCTGCTGCACCGGCGCTGTCGCGGGCTGGACGAGCGTCCGGTGCTGGCCCGGCAGCCACCGCCGGAACTGGTCATCACCGCCGAGCTGGATCCACCGGTCGCCCGCGTCGACACCGCCGCGTTCACCGCGCGGTCGCTCGCCGACCAGTTGCATGAACGACTGACCGGGTACGGCCTGGCCTGCACCCGACTGGGCATCGAAGCCCGGACCGAGCACGGTGAGGAGCTCGCCCGGGTGTGGCGGCACGACGGTGTACTCACCGCGGCCGACGTCGCTGACCGGGTGCGCTGGCAGCTCGACGGCTGGTTGGCCGGCACCAGCCGGTCCGGACAGTCTCCGACCTCGGCTGACCGGCCGGCCCGGACCGGCGTCATCGGCGGCTCCGGCGGCAGCGGTCTGGCCGCGGGTGCCGAGGATCCGGATGGCGTACCGGCCGGCCGGCCGACCGCGGGCATCGTCCGGCTCCGACTGGTACCGGTCGAGATCGTCGAGCACGCCGGACTGCAGCTCGGACTGTGGGGAGACGCCGGAGCAGGCCGGGACCGGGCACATCGCGCGCTCACCCGGGTACAGGGCATGCTCGGGCCGAACGCGGTCGTGACCGCGGTGCTCGGTGGCGGACGTGGACCGGTCGAGCAGGTGCGGTTCGTACCGTGGGGCGACGAGCGGGTGCCCGCACTGTCGGACGTACCGCCCTGGCCGGGTCGGTTGACCGGTCCGGCGCCCGCGACGGTGATCCCGCAGCCGCTCCCGGTGGACGTGACCGACCGCGGCGGTACCCCGGTCGGGGTCACCGGCCGGCATCAGGTGACCGCCGCACCGGGCCGCGTCGTACTGCCTGGAGCCGCGCCGGCCGAGGTGACCGGCTGGGCCGGACCGTGGCCGGTCGAGGAGCGGTGGTGGGCACCGGGCGAAGCCCGGCGCCGGGCCCGTTTCCAGGTCTGTCTTGCCGACGGCCGGGCGCTGCTGCTCTCCATCGAGTCCGGCCGGTGGTGGCTCGAGGCGGTGTACGACTGATGGGCTGGAGCAATCCGCCGGTCCCGTGGGCCGAGCTGGAGCGCGTCCTGTCCGGCCGGCCGGTACGGGTCGTCGACCCGCTGGTCGGTGACGACGGCGACGGCGGCGACTCCCCGGCGTGGAGCCGCAAGCGCCCGTCCTACACCCCGCCGCCGCTGGCCCGGGGTGTCTCCACCGTCGACTATGCCGAGCTGCACTGCCACTCCAACTTCAGCTTCCTGGACGGGGCGAGCCAGCCCGAGGAACTGGTCGAGGAGGCGTACCGGCTCGGCCTGACCGGTATCGCGCTGACCGACCACGACGGCTTCTACGGCGTGGTCCGGTTCTCCGAAGCGGCCCGCGGCCAAGGCGTACCGACGGTGTTCGGCGCCGAGCTCAGCCTCGGTCTGCCCGGTCCGCAGAACGGCGAGCCCGATCCGCTCGGCCGGCACCTGCTCGTACTGGCCCGCAACGAGCGGGGGTACGCCCGGCTGTCCAGCGCGATGGCCGACGCCCACCTCGCCGGTGGCCAGAAGGGGCGGCCGCTGTACGACCTGGAGGAGCTGGCCGAACGCGCCGGCGGGGACTGGCTGCTGCTCACCGGTTGCCGCAAGGGCCCGGTGCCGGCCGCCCTCGCGCTGGACGGTACGGCCGGGGCGGCCCGGGAGCTGGACCGGCTGGTCGCGCTGTTCGGTGAGGAGCAGGTCGTGGTCGAGTTGACCGACCACGACCAGCCGGACGACGACGAGCGCAACGACGAGCTGGCCGCACTGGCCCGTCGGTTCGGGCTGCCGACGGTGGCCACCAACAACGTGCACTACGCCCAGCCGGGTCGACGCCGACTGGCCACCGCGCTCGCCGCGGTACGCGCCCGGCGCAGCCTGGACGAGATCGACGGCTGGCTGCCCGCGGCGTCCACCGCGCACCTGCGCAGCGGGGAGGAGATGGCGGCCCGGTTCGGCGCGTACCCCGGCGCGGTGCGTCGCGCCGCCGAGATCGCCGCGAGCTGTGCCTTCGACCTCAGTCTGGTCGCGCCGTCGTTGCCCGACTTCGACCTCCCGGCCGGCTTCGTGGTCCCGATCGGACAGCCGGCCGAGATGGCGTACCTGCGCTGGCTCACGTACCAGGCCGCGCCAGCCCGGTACGGCCCACCCGAGCGGGCGCCCGCGGCGTACCGGCAGCTCGACCACGAGTTGGCGATCATCGACCAGCTCGGCTATCCGGGGTACTTCCTGGTGGTCTGGGACATCGTCCAGTTCTGCAAGCGCAACAACATCCTCTGCCAGGGCCGGGGCTCCGCGGCCAACTCCGCGGTCTGTTACGTGCTCGGCATCACCAACGCCGACCCGATCGCGTGTGAGCTGCTCTTCGAGCGGTTCCTCGCCCCGGAACGGGACGGTCCACCCGACATCGACGTGGACATCGAGTCCGACCAGCGCGAGAAGGTCATCCAGTACGTGTACGACAAGCACGGCCGGCGCCACGCCGCGCAGGTGGCCAACGTCATCTCGTACCGGCCGCGGTCCGCGGTACGGGACATGGCGAAGGCGCTGGGCTACTCACCCGGACAGCAGGACGCCTGGAGCAAGCAGATCGACCGGTGGGGCCCGGCCGCCACCGTGGATATCGATGACATCCCGGGTCAGGTGGTGGAGCTCGCCAACGAGGTGCTGAAGTTCCCGCGGCACCTCGGCATCCACTCCGGCGGCATGGTGATCTGCGACCGCCCGGTGAGTGAGGTCTGCCCGGTCGAGCACGCCCGGATGCCGAACCGCACCGTGCTGCAGTGGGACAAGGACGACTGCGCGGCGGTCGGTCTGGTCAAGTTCGACCTGCTCGGGCTGGGCATGCTGTCCGCGCTGCACTACGCGCTGGACCTGGTCGCGGCGTACCACGGGGAGAAGCTCGAGCTGGCGACCATCCCGCCCGAGGACTCCGAGGTGTACGACATGCTCTGCCGCGCCGACTCGATCGGCGTGTTCCAGGTGGAGAGCCGGGCGCAGATGGCCACGCTGCCACGGCTCAAGCCGCGGAAGTTCTACGATCTGGTGGTCGAGGTGGCGCTCATCCGGCCCGGTCCGATCCAGGGCGGTTCGGTGCATCCGTACATCCGGCGGGCCAACGGTCAGGAGGAGCCGACCGTCCCGCATCCGCTGCTGAAAAAGGCGCTGGACCGGACCCTGGGGGTGCCGCTGTTCCAGGAGCAGCTCATGCAGATGGCCATCGACGTGGCCGGATTCAACGCCGCCGAGGCGGACGAGCTACGCCGGGCGATGGGCTCGAAACGGTCGGCGGAGCGGATGGCCAAGCTGCGGAGCCGGCTGTACGACGGGATGGCCGAACGGGGCATCAGCGGTCCACTGGCCGATCAGATCTTCGACAAGCTCTCCGCGTTCGCCAACTTCGGTTTCCCGGAAAGTCACGCGATCAGCTTCGCGCATCTGGTGTACACGAGCTCCTGGCTCAAGCGGTTCTATCCGGCCGCGTTCTGCGCGGCGCTGCTGGCCGCCCAGCCGATGGGTTTCTACTCGCCGAATTCGCTGGTAGCCGACGCCCGGCGGCACGGGGTGACGGTGCGCCGTCCGGACATCAACGCGAGCGGGGTACAGGCGACCCTGGAGCCGTCGGATGACGATTCGGTCATACGGATCGGGCCCACCGCGGACGGGCCGACCGGGCGGGCGCCGAGCAAGGCGCTACCGGAGTGCTGGGGAATTGGCGGGCCGGCGGTACGCCTGGGTATAGCCAGCGTCCGGCAGATCTCCGACGAGGTCGCCGAACGGATCGTGGCCGAACGGGTGGCCGGCGGCCGGTACCGCGACCTGGCGGACCTGGCCGGCCGGATCGGACTATCGGTCGCGCAGCTGGAGGCGCTGGCGACCGCGGACGCGTTCGCCTGTTTCGGCCTGTCCCGCCGGGAGGCGCTGTGGGCGGCCGGTGCGGCGGCACAGGAGCGGCCGGGCCGGCTCACCGGTACGGCGACCGGGGTCCACGCGCCGCCACTGCCCGGGATGGAGCCGGTGGAGCGGACCGCCGCGGACGTGTGGGCGACCGGGCTGTCCCCGGACAGCCACCCCGCCGAGTTCGCCCGGGACAAGCTGGTCGAAGCCGGCGCGGTCCGGATCGAGGAGCTGGGCCGGATCCGGCACGGGGCGCGGGTACGGATCGGCGGAGTGGTGACCCATCGCCAGCGCCCGGCCACCGCCGGCGGAATCACCTTCCTCAACCTGGAGGATGAGACCGGTATGGCCAACGTGATCTGCGCCCCGGTGGTGTGGCAGCGGTACCGCCGGGTGGCCCGCACCTCGCCCGCGCTGATGATCCGCGGCCGGTTGGAGCGGGTGGACGGAGTGATCAATGTGATCGCCGAGCGGTTCGACCCGCTCGACCTGTCGATCCGATCCACCTCCCGGGACTTCCGGTGAGCCGATCCACCCCAGCGCTCCGGTGAGCCGATCCCAGCCCAGCACTCCGGTGGCCGATCCAGCTCCCGGGACTTCCGGTGTCGTGATCCGGTGCCCGTTAGGCTCGCAACCGCCATCAGGTCCGCACCACGTCCACCGGTTCCGGCAGTTGGGTACCCATCAAGACCGGGTACCCATCAAGACCGGGTACCCATCAAGACCGGGCAGCCGTCAAACCGGGCAGCCGGGCCGCGTAGGCGTCGGGCCCGGGCCAGCAGGCCGGGCAGTCATCGAGGCCGGGCAGCGAGGAGGGCAGCCGCTGTGGAGCGCACCCGCGTGCACGCCGCGCCGCGTACCGCCGCGGTCTGGGCGGTGCTGCGCGCCGAGCTCGAGCGACGGCCGGGGGAGCGCCTGGTGGTCGTCGACGTGGGTGGCGGAACCGGCGGTTTCGCCGTACCACTCGCCGAGGACGGTCACCACGTCACGGTGGTGGACGCCAGCCCGGACGCGCTGGCCGCGCTGACCCGTCGCGCCGCCGACGCGGGCGTGGCCGAGCGGGTCCGGGCGGTACAGGGCGACGCCGCCCAACTGGCCGAGCTGGTACCCGCGAGCAGCGTCGATCTGGTGCTGTGCCACAGCCTGCTGGAGGTGGTGGACTCGCCGACCGAGGTCGCCGGCGCGCTCGCCGGGGTACTCCGGCCCGGCGGCGCGGCCAGTGTGCTGGTCGCCAACCGGGCGGCCGCGGTACTCGGTCGTGCGCTCGGCGGCCGATTCGCCAACGCCCTGGAGCTGCTGGACGAGCACCCGGCACCGAGCCAGCCACCGAGCGACCCAGCACCGAGCGACCCACCACCGAGCGACCCGCCACCCCGGCGGTACGACCTGGACAGCATCGCGGCACTCCTCGGCTCTGCCGGAATGGTCGTCGAAGAGGTGCACGGGGTACGTGTCGTCGCCGACCTCATACCGGGAGGGCTGCTCGACGCGTCACCCGGTGCGTCGGAGGCGCTCGTCCGGTTCGAGCTCGCGGTGGCCGGCCGCTCGCCGTACCGCGACGTGGCCACGCAACTGCACGTCCTGGCCCGGCAGACAGGCGGCTCACAGGGAGCCGCCCGGCGGGACAGTTCTGACCAGCGGGACAGCGGGTCGCGACCGTGACGTCCCCGCTACACGGTGGGTCGCTTCCACCCGCCGCGTCCAGCGATGCCGGCATGGAGCTGATCGGACCGCGGTACGGCGCGGCGAGTCTCGCCGATGTGATGCCCAGCGCGCTGGCGACGCTCGGGGTACCGGGTTCCGCCGATCCGCTCGGGCTGGCCGAGGGCGCGCTCGCCGGAGTACGACGGATCGCGATCCTGCTGATCGACGGGCTCGGCAACGAGCTGCTGCCGCGGGCGGCACCGGTGGCGCCGGTGATCGCCGACGTACTGGCCGGTCGGCTCGGGCAGCGGCTGGTCCTCACCGCGCCCTTCCCGTCCACCACTCCCACCAGCCTGGTGTCGCTCGGTACCGGGGTCCCGCCGGGCCAGCACGGGGTCCTCGGCTTCACGCTCGCGATTCCCGGTACTCCGGACCGGCTCAACCACGTGCTCTGGCGGGACGAGCCCGATCCGAACAGCTGGCAGCCGGTACCGACCCAGTTCACCCGGGCCGCGGCCGCGGGAGTACGGGTGAGCGTGGTGAGCAAGCCGGACTTCGCCGGCTCGGGACTCACCGTGGCCGCGTACCGGGGTGCCGACTACCGCGGCGCGGACGGGGTCGACGCGCTGGCCGCCGAGGTACTGGCCGCGCTGGACGCGCCGGACCGGAACGCCGGTGGACCGCCCGGCGATGCGCGGCACCTCGTGTACGGCTATTTCCCGGACGTCGATCTGGCGGGGCACCTCTACGGCGTTGGCTCACCACCGTGGCTGGCCGCCGTACAGGAGGTGGACCGGCTGATCGACCGGATCGTCGACGGGCTGCCCGCCGACGCGGCGCTGCTGGTCACCGCCGATCACGGCATGTTGGACGTACCCGAGGACGCCCGGGTCGATCTCGACACGGTCCCGGAGTTGCGCGCCGGGCTGCGGCTGGTGGCCGGCGAGCCCCGGGTCCGGTACCTGCACACCCTGCCGGGCGCACGGTCGGACGTACTCGCGGCATGGCGCTCGATGTTCGGTCCCCGCGCCTGGGTCGGTACCCGGGAGGAAGTCCTCGACAACGGCTGGTTCGGGCCGGTATCCGCGGGTCACCTGGACCGCATCGGCGACGTGGTGGTGGTGTGCCTGGACCGGGGCGCGGTGCTCGCCTCGGCGAGCGAGCCGGTGAACCTCGCCCGGCTGGTCGCGTACCACGGCTCGCTCACCCGGATCGAAATGGCGATTCCGCTGCTCGTGTTCCGCGGTTGTGTCGGGCCTGCCGGCTAGATTCAGGCCACCGGACCACCGCGCCCGATGGGGAATCCCATTCGGGCGGGACTCCGGGTGGGAGCCATCCGGGAGGCGAGCCGTCCGGCTGGAAGCCGTTCCGGTGTGATCGCGGCGTTCGGGTGGGGAGGCGTCGATGGGCCGGAGCAATCTGCTGCCGCGGGCGGGCCCGGGCGGCGACGGTGGTTTCGGCCCGGACGGCGACGACACCGGATGTCCGTTCCTGCACGTGGACATGGACGCGTTCTTCGCGTCCGTCGAGGTCCGTCGGGATCCGACCCTGCGAGGCAGGCCGGTGGTGGTCGGCGGCATCGGCCCGCGCGGCGTGGTGAGTTCGGCCAGCTATGAAGCCCGGACGTTTGGGGTACGCAGCGCGATGCCCACCGGTCGGGCTCGCCGGCTCTGTCCGCAGGCCGTCTACCTGCCGCCCGATTTCAGCGCGTACGCCGCGGCATCGCGCGCGGTCATGGACATCCTTCGCGACGTGACCCCGTTGGTGGAACCGTTGTCGCTGGACGAGGCGTTCCTGGACGTCAGCGGGGCCAGGCGGTTGTTCGGCCGGCCGGCCGAGATCGGTGCGGCGATCCGGCGTCGGGTGGTGCAGGAGCAGCAGCTGACCTGTTCGGTCGGGATCGCCCCGACGAAGTTCACCGCGAAGCTGGCGTCGACCCGGGTCAAGCCGGACGGCCTGATGGTGATTCCGGCCGACCGCACCCTCGAGTTCCTGCACGCGCTACCGGTGTCGGCGCTGTGGGGTGTGGGTGAACGCACGGCGGAGGTGCTCCACCGGCTGGGCCTGAAAAGCGTGCGTGACGTGGCCGAGGCGGCGCCGGCCGCGCTGCGGGCGGCGCTGGGACAGGCGGTCGGGGACCACCTGTACGAGCTGGCCTGGGGCCGGGATCCGAGGCAGGTCAGCCCACACCAGCGGGAGAAGTCGATCAGCGCGGAGACCACGTTCGAGGTCGACATAGCCGATCCGACGATCCTGCGCCGGACCCTGCTCGGGCTGTCGAACAAGGTGGCGGGGCGGGTGCGACAGGCCGACGTGGTGGGCCGGACGGTGGCGATCAAGGTGCGGTCGGCCGACTTCCAGACCCTGAACAGGTCCCGGACATTGCCGAGTCCCACCGACGTAGCCAGAGAGATCTTCGACACAGCATGGTCGTTGTTCAGTGCTCTTCCGCCCGGTAGGAGGGTCCGCCTGCTCGGTGTCCGGGTCGAAGGATTGCTCGCCGCCGGCTCGGCACCGCGGCAGCCGGCCCTGGACGGGAGGCAGGAAAGCTGGCGCGAGGCCGAGCAGGCGATGGATGCGGCACTTGCCCGGTTTGGGGCGGCGGCGGTACGACCTGCCAGCCTGATCAGTCCATCCCCGGGTACCCGTTCGGGGGAGGTTCCGTCTGACCGGCTCCGGACAGACGGACAGTAAGGGCGGTGTCCAGCTTTCCGACAGGTGCGCCCCCTCGT
Source organism: uncultured Actinomycetota bacterium (assembly GCA_963742715.1). GTDB lineage: Bacteria > Actinomycetota > Actinomycetes > Mycobacteriales > Micromonosporaceae > CAVUMR01. Next base: position 1,031,721 of record CAVUMR010000002.1, read on the forward strand.
AGACTTGCACCAGCAGCCGGGCCGGCTGTGCGGTCTGTCGGTTCCCAACGGTGCCGGCCTAACGACCGGGGAGGAGTGCTGTGCCGCTCTCCGAGCACGAGCAGCGACTGTTCGAGGAGATCGAGCGGTCGCTGGCCGAGGACCCCAAGTTCGCCTCTGCCGTGCGCAACAGCGACCCGCGCCACCATGTTCGGCGCAGGTTGATCGTTGCCGCCGGTCTACTGGTCGTCGGTCTCGCCCTGCTCGTCTACGGCGCGGTCAGCAAGAGCGCCCTGATCGGGGTGGCCGGTTTCGTGGTCATGCTCGGCTCGGCCGTCTTCGGCCTCCAGTCACGTCGTCGCAACCAGGGTGCCGAGCTGCGGGTCGTCGGCGGCGGCACCACCAGCGCAACAGTCCGTCGCGGCAAGACGCGGAAGGCCTCTTTCATGGATCGCCTGGAGGAGCGCTGGCGAGGTCGCCCGGAGGACAACCGCTAGACCCCGCGCCCGCGCCCGAGCAAGAACCAGCCGGCAACAGCTGGTGAGCACGCCGCGGTCAGCGGTTGAAGCGGCCGATCAGCAGGCGTCGCGGTGTGATCCGTCGCAGGACGCCATCCCGTACCCGGGTCAGCGTGTTGATGCCGGTGATCATGGTGTGCCCGACCCGCCAGCGCCACCGCAGTACGACCGACCGGGGCATCAGCGCGGCAGCCCACCGCCGCTGGCGCGGTACATGTACCGCCAGTCCGGCCCGTACCCGCCGTACCGCGGCCCGCAGGTCCGACTCGTACAGCGGCTGCTTGGCGTACCGCGCGTGCTCCTCGGCGCGGGCGAGCAGCCGTACCGACTGGGCGGCCGCACCGACCAGGCGTGGCCTCGCGACCAGCCGTTCGGCGGTGGCCCGGGGGGTCTCGGACGAATCGACCGGCAACCTGTAGTCGACCAGCGTGTCGAGCAGTTCGTCCCAGGCCGCGTGCGCGGCATACCGGGCCGCCCCGGCTGTGGCCGGCTCCCCGTCCACCTCCAGCTGCATCACACCGACCTGCTCGGTCACCTCGGGCCGCAGCGTGCCGGCATGGTCCCCGGCCCGGTGCCGGTTGCGCCGCAACGCGAGCCGGTGCGCCCCCGGGCTGACCAGCGCGACTGCCAGCAGTAGCGATCCGAGCGTCCAGAACGGCCACCGTGGCAGGCCGCCGCCGCCGTTGCCGGACGAGTTGGCGGCGTTGCCGGGCGCGTCGTCGGAACGGCCGGAGCCCGGTGCGGCCGCGGAGCCACTCGGCTTCGGGGCCGCGTCGTCCTCGCCGTTCGTACCGTCACCGGTCGGCTGGCTCGGGTTCGGCGCCCAGCCGAACCGGGCGGAACCGCTGACGCCGGTCGCGGGGGTCGGGTCGAACGCGACCCAGCCGTAGTCCGGGAAGTACGCCTCGACCCACGCGTGTACGTCGCGGTTGGTCAACGTGAAGTGGTCGCGTTCCCGGCTGCCCTGGGTGAAGCCGATCGCCACCCGCGCCGGGATGCCGGCCTCCCGGAGCATCCAGGTCATCGCGGCGGCGTACTGCTCGCAGTAGCCGCGTTTGTTGCGCAGGAAGTCGACGATGGCGCTGCCGCTGGTACCGGCCTTGGTCTGCAGGCTGTACACGAAACCGTTGGCGGGCTTGAAGTAGTCCAGGATGGCCAGCGTCCGGTCGTACTCGTTGCGCTGGTCCGCGACAACCTGGCCGACCAGGTTCTGCACGTACGCGATGTGCGGCACCTCGGTGTACAGCGCCCGGACCGGGTCGTTCTCGTCGATGACCGGAGCCGACCGCAGTTCCTCAGCGGTGAAGTCGTACTTGGTGTACGTGATCCGGTACTTGAGGTCGCGGGTGCTGGGCCGGTTCGCGTAAACCACCCCGGTGGCGTTGTCGAAGTACCAGCGGCCGCGCACGTCCACGTCCGACGGGTGCTCGTACACCGGCAGGTAGCGGTCGTTGAGGGAGATCACCTCGACGTTGGCCTGCCAGGTCTCGGAGGCGACCGAGGGTGGTACCACCGACTGCGGCAGGCCGTCGGACAGCGGCTGCCGGCCCTGCGGCGGGCGTGGGGTGAACCCGTTCGCGCCGACCTGGTCGGCGACCGCCATCCGCATGTACCGCGGGGCGGTGTCGTCGGTTCGCACCCGCAGCATCTCGAACTGCTTGTCCTGGATCAGGTTGCCGCGCAGGGTCGCGATCGGGTTGATGCCGCCGCCGGGACGACCGGGGCCGTTGCCGGTACCGGTCCCGTTGCCCACGGTCGCGAACCGCTCGAACAGGCCGGCGGTCATGCCCGGCACGAGCAGCGGCACGACGATCGCCAGTACCAGACCGGCCAGTCCGATCCGGCGGCTCGACGCGGCCAGTGGAGACGGCTCCCAGGCGTCGATGTCGCGGCCGTCACCGGTGAACCGGCGTCCCCACCGGCGTACCCGATCGATGTTGTCGGTGACCAGCAGCCACAGATAGCCGACGACGCCCAGGGCGAACGGCAGCCAGGACACGCTGCCGCGGTTCACCGCCACCGGTACCGAATAGATAGCGAGCATGGGCAGGCCGGCGAGTGCGGGGCGGCTCATGCCGACGGCGAGCACGTCCACCGCGATGGCGACCGCGCCGATGCCCAGTACGGCGAGGAAGATCAGGCCGGGCCGGTCCTCGACCGGGATGGACTGCTCCCGGATGTCCGAGCCGGCGCTGGTCAGTAGGTCGCGGAAGTGCTCGACCGTCCGACCGGTGGGGATGATCCCGGCGAGTTCCTCGCCGCTCGGGAAGACCCAGGTGAGGAACGCTCCCAGCGCCACGACCATGGCGCCGGCCTGAGCCAGCACCGGTGCCCGCAGCCCGCGTACGACGATGCTGACGCCGACCACCACTGCCACCGCGACAGCGGCGTACATGAACCAGGTGAACAGCCGGAACACGGTGCTCAGCACCGACGACGCGAGGATCGTGGCGACGCCGCCGACCAGCGCGATCTGGAGCCGCTTCGTCATCATCGCCCCCTGCCCGCCGCACCGGGGATGGTCACCGGAGGGCCACCGAACGCCTCATCCACGGCGGCCGCGGGAAGCACTGTGCCCGCCTCTCCCGCGACCGTCATTTGACCCCGCCGGCGACGGTCTCGGCCAGCGCGGCCCGTACCGCGAACCCCTGCGAGCCGCGGGCCGCCTGCGGCCACAGCGCCGGCAGCTTGCTGCCGTGCGGCACGCTCACCACCCGCCAACCGGCCCGCAGCAACGCCAACGCGCTCCGCTCGTACGCCTGGTCGGCGGCGGCCCGCTGCGGCGGCGGCAGGTGCAGCCAACTGGTCGCGTCGAGCAGGAACCCCAGGCAGGTCGAGCCGGTGACCCGCAGCCCGGCGGCGATCTCCGCCTCGTCCGGGGTCAGCAGGCCGAACAGGCCGATCACCAGACCCCCGTCGGTCCGCTGCCGGACCCGCTGCACCAGCCGGCCGAGATCGCCGCGCTGGGTCATGGTGACCTCGGCGAGGTGGTCGAGCAGTTCGCCGACGTTGATGTCGACGCTGTCGCCGGTCGCCTCGATGTCGGCGCCAGCCTCGGTGACCAGGCGCAGCTTGTACCCGCCGTGCCGGAGGTGGACCGCGATGCTGGCCGCCGCCGACACCGCCCACTCGAAACTGGACGTCGGACCCTCGCCGCGATGGGCGACCCCGCGGGTGTCCAGCACCACGGTCGCCCGGCTCTCCCAGGGCTGTTCCTCCCGGCGCACCATCAGCTCGCCCACCCGGGCGGTGGACCGCCAGTGCACCCGGCGCAGGTCGTCGCCGTGCCGGTACTCCCGGGTGGCGATGTCGTCCTCGCCGTGTACCGCCACCGACCGGGCCTTGCTCTCCCCGGCACCGATGTACTCACCGGCCAGGCGTACCGGCTGCAGCGCCTCGACCTGCGGAATCACGGTGAGCCGGTCGGTCGACGGGAACCGTCGTACCAGCTCGCAGAGGCCGAACGGGTCGGTGATCCGGACCACCAGCGGGCCGACCTCGTACCGGCCCCGCGCGTCGGCGCGGACCGTGTACGCGACCGAGCTGGCCTGGTGCGGCCCGAGCCGTTCGAGCACCAGCCGGGGCCGGCTGCCCAGCGCGTACGGCAGCCGGTCCTCCAGCAGCAGGGTGCCGGTCGGCAACCGGGACAGGTTCTGCAGCCGCAGCACCACCCGGGCAGTGGAACCGACCGGGATCCGGCGCGGTTCCAGTACCCGGGAACAGGCCAGCTTGTACCGGGTGCGGCTCACCGCGGCGGCGGAGAGCAGCGGGAGCGCGGCCAGCAGTACCGCGACCCGGAGCAGGTCCTTCTCGGCGAGGATCAGCGCGGACAGGCCCGCGGCGGCGGCCGCGGCGAGGAAGCACCGGCCCCGCAGGGTCAGTCCGCGCAGGCCCTCGACCACGTCAGCGCCTCCAGTTGGCCGGGCGGTCACCCGGTACCGGCATGCGGTGCACCAGGTCGGCGACGATCGCGTCGGTGGTACGCCGGGCCAGTTGCGCCTCCGCGGTGGGGATGATCCGGTGCGCCAGTACCGGCACCGCCAGCGCCTGCATGTCGTCCGGCAGTACGTGCTCGCGACCCTCCAGCGCGGCGACCGCGCGGGCGGTACGGACGAGCTGCAGGCCGGCCCGGGGGCTCGCGCCGAGGCGCAGGTCGGGCGCCTCCCGGCTGGCCGTGACCAGGTTGACCGCGTACTGCTTGATCGAGTCCGAGACGTGCACACCACGTACGGTGGCGATCAACCGGCGGATCGCGGCGGCGTCGGTGACCGGCCGGAGCTGGTCGAGCGGGTCGGACCCGCCGTGCGCGTCGAGCATCGCGAGTTCCGCGGCGGTGTCCGGATAACCCATCGCGATCCGGGCGGAGAACCGGTCCCGCTGCGCCTCGGGCAGGGGATAGGTGCCTTCCATCTCGATCGGGTTCTGGGTGGCGATCACCATGAACGGGATCTGCAGCTGATAGGTGATCCCGTCGACCGTGACCTGCCGCTCCTCCATACATTCCAGCAGCGCGGACTGCGTTTTCGGCGAGGCGCGGTTGATTTCGTCGCCGACCACCAGGTTCGCGAACACCGCGCCCGGCTTGAATTCGAAGTCGCGGTTTTCCTGGTTGTAGACGCTCACGCCGGTGACATCGCTGGGCAGCAGATCCGGGGTGAACTGGATACGGCGGACCGAACAGTCGAGTGACCGGGCCAGCGCTTTGGCCAGTTTCGTCTTACCGACGCCGGGCACGTCTTCGATCAGCAGGTGGCCCTCGGCCAGCAGTACGGCCAGAGCGAGTCGGACGATAGCGGTTTTGCCTTCGATGACTTGCTCGATGTTGGCGACGATCGCGTCGGTGGTGGTCTTGAGCTCGTCTCCCGACATCGGGGTACCGAGTTCATCCCACGTTCGTTGCGCGGTCACGGGCCTCCTCCTCGTCCGGGGTTGCCGCGGGGCATCTGATCGGCACACCCTCGTCGTCGCGGGAGACCCGGCTTCATTCCGTGAGCCGCCTGCCCGCTCGGACCACCTGTATCTTCCCAGGCTATACACGCGCCCGCGGAACGCCGAGCGCGTCATCTTTCGACAACGGTTCGGTCACCCTAGGGGAACCTCGCGGTCGATTGTTCCCGCCTTACCCACGAATGACCGGGTCGGTGGGTTCAGCTCGACCGTGACGCGCCGGCACCGACCGGTGGAGATCGCCGGGCGGTGCCGACACACGTCGGGTACCCATTCCCCGCGCGGTACACTCCAGCCCGTGACCGGAGCCGGCCTGCTCCTTACCTGGCCGTGCTGAGATTTCCCGGTCCGGCCCATCGCCGGACCGCGGCGATTGGCCTCAGCACGGCGACCCCTCCTGCGTGAGGGGTTTTTTCGTGCCCGGGCTCGGGCCGCCGGACGCGACCACCGGCAGCCCGCGGACAGGCGAACCAACACCAAGACGGGATGGACCTTCGATGAGTGACACGGCGAGCGAGTCGGTCAACCGGGATGGTGTACCGCCGCACCGGTACACGGCCGAACTGGCGAACCGGATCGAGCACCGGTGGCAGGACCGGTGGTTGGCCGACGGCACGTTCCACGCGCCCAACCCGGCCGGGCCGCTCGCCGAGCCGCCGGACAGCCCGCGGGCCGAGCTCGCCCAGGCTCCCAAGTTGTACGTGATGGACATGTTTCCGTACCCGTCCGGCGCGGGCCTGCATGTCGGTCATCCGCTCGGCTACATCGCCACCGACTGCTACACCCGGTACAAGCGGATGACCGGGTACAACGTGCTGCACCCGATGGGTTTCGACGCGTTCGGGCTGCCCGCCGAGCAGTACGCGGTACAGACCGGACAGCACCCGCGGACGACCACCGAGGCCAACGTCGAGCGGTACCGCACGCAGTTGCGCCGGCTGGGACTGGCGTACGACGAGCGGCGCAGCGTGGCGACCACCGACGTCGAGTTCTACCGCTGGACGCAGTGGATCTTCCTGCAGATCTTCAACTCGTGGTACGACCCGCGGCAGCGCAAGGCCCGCCCGATCGCCGAGCTGATCGCGGAGTACGAGTCGGGCGAGCGGTCGACCCCCGACGGCCGGAGCTGGGACGAGCTGGCCGAACTCGAGCGGCGGCAGCTCGTCGACGACCACCGGCTGGCGTACCGGTCGCAGGCGCCGGTCAACTGGTGCCCGGGGCTGGGCACGGTACTGGCCAACGAGGAGGTCACCGCCGAGGGCCGGTCCGAGCGCGGCAACTTCCGGGTGTTCCGGCGCCGGCTCACCCAGTGGATGATGCGGATCACCACGTACGCCGACCGGCTGCTCGAGGACCTGGACACCCTCGACTGGCCCGAGTCGATCAAGATCATGCAGCGGAACTGGATCGGCCGGTCCACCGGCGCGCACATCGACTTCGGCGTGACCGGCTCGGAGGAGCGCATCCGGGTGTTCACCACCCGACCGGACACCCTGTTCGGCGCCACGTACATGGTGCTCGCGCCGGAGCACCCGCTGGTCGACGCGCTGGTGGCCGACGGCTGGCCGGCCGGTACCAAGGACGCCTGGACCGGTGGGCACGCCACCCCGGCCGAGGCGGTGGCTGGCTACCGGCGGGCGGCCGCGGTCAAGTCCGACATGGAGCGGCAGGAGAGCCGGGACAAGACCGGGGTGTTCACCGGCTCGTACGCCCGCAACCCGGCCACCGGCGCGGACATCCCGATCTTCATCGCCGACTACGTACTGCTCGGCTACGGCACCGGCGCGATCATGGCGGTACCCGGCCAGGACGAGCGGGACTGGGAGTTCGCCGAGGTCTTCGACCTGCCGATCGTCCGTACCGTGCGGCCGACCGCCGACTTCGACGGCAAGGCGTACCTCGGTGACGGCCCGGCGATCAACTCGGCCAACGCCGAGCTGTCCCTGGACGGGATGGGGGTGGCCGAGGCCAAGCAGTCGATGATCGACTGGCTGGAGCGCACCGGGTGCGGCTCCGCGGCGGTCACCTACCGGCTGCGGGACTGGCTGTTCAGCCGGCAGCGGTACTGGGGCGAGCCGTTCCCGATCGTGTACGACTCGACCGGACTGCCGGTCGCGCTGCCCGAGCACATGCTGCCGGTCGAGCTGCCCGAGATCGACGACTTCTCGCCGAAGCTGTTCGACCCCGACGACGAGCACTCCAGCCCGGAGCCGCCGCTGGAGCGCGCCACCGACTGGGTCGAGGTCGAGCTGGACCTGGGTGACGGGCCGCGCAAGTACCACCGGGAGACCAACACGATGCCGCAGTGGGCCGGCTCGTGCTGGTACGAGCTGCGCTACCTCGACCCGACCAACTCCGAGCGGTTCGTGGACCCGGCGAACGAGCGGTACTGGATGGGCCCGCGCGCCGAGGGTCGCGACGGCCGGCCCGATCCGGGCGGCGCCGACTTCTACATCGGTGGCGTCGAGCACGCCGTGCTGCACCTGTTGTACGCCCGGTTCTGGCACAAGGTGCTGTACGACCTCGGCCACCTGTCCAGCTTCGAGCCGTTCCGGAAGCTGTTCAACCAGGGGTACATCCAGGCGTACGCGTACACCGACGCGCGGGGCGCCTACGTACCGGCCGAGGAGGTCACAGAGGAGAACGGCCGGTACCTGTGGAAGGGCCAGGAGGTGCGGCGCGAGTACGGGAAGATGGGCAAGTCGCTGCGCAACGTGGTCACTCCGGACGAGATGTGCGCGGCGTACGGCGCGGACACCTTCCGGGTGTACGAGATGTCGATGGGTCCGCTGGACGTGTCGCGGCCGTGGGAGACCCGTGCGGTGGTCGGCTCGTTCCGGTTCCTGCAGCGGGTGTGGCGGGCGGTCGTGGACGAGCAGACCGGTCAGAGCCGGGTGGTCGACACCCCGGCCGACGAGGACACCCGGCGGCTGTTGCACCGGGTCATCGACGGCGTCCGCGGCGACATGGACGGCCTGCGGTTCAACACCGCGATCGCCAAGCTGATCGAGCTGACCAACCGGCTCACCGCGATCGGGCAGACGCCGCGGGAGGTGGCCGAGCCGCTGGTGCTGATGCTCGCGGCGTTCGCACCGCACGTCGCGGAGGAGATGTGGGGAGTGCTCGGGCACACCGGCTCGCTGGCGCACCACCCGTTCCCGGTCGCCGATCCGGAGCTGCTGCGCGGCGAGACCGTGGTGTACCCGGTGCAGATCAACGGCAAGGTGCGCAGTCGGCTGGAGCTGCCCGCCGAGGTCGGCGAGGAGGACATCCGTACCGCCGCGCTGGCCGACGAGAAGGTGCTCGCGTTCCTGGAGGGGCGGGAGCCGCGCAAGGTGATCGTGGTGCCCGGCCGGCTGGTGAGCATCGTCGGCTGAGCCGAGCCGGATGGCAGGCCCCGTGGGCGGTTCAGCCGCCCACGGGGCAGCACGTCAGGGGAGTACCGCGGCCAGCCGCTCGCCGCGCAGCTTGGTCGGCCACTCGTCGTCCAGCGGCGGCAGCTCGCCGGCGACCCAGCCGAGTACCAGATCGGCCAGCGCCGGATTGCGCGCCAGCGCCGGTCCGTGCAGGTAGGTGCCCACCACCTTGCCGGACCAGGCGCCCTCGGTCTGGCCGTCGTTGCCGATCCCGACCGTGACCCGGGCCAGCGGGCGCGCCTGCGGCCCGAGGTGGGTACGGCCGCCGTGGTTCTCGAAGCCGGTAAGGGTGGGCAGGCCGAGCTCGGGGTCCACGTCGCCGGCGAGCTCGCCCACCGCGCGGGTCTCGCCGCGGTCGCTGGTGAGGTCGAGCAGCCCGGCGCCGGCCACCTGGGTACCGCCGGTCTCGAAGTGCTCGCCGACAAGCTGGTAACCGGCGCAGACCGCGAGCACCGCCGCGCCGTGCTCGACCGCCCGGTTCATCCCGCCGTCCGCGCGCATCCGCTGCGCGGCCAGGGTCTGCGGCCGGTCCTCGCCACCGCCGACCAGGTAGATGTCGGCACTGTCCGGCAGCGGCTCGTCGTACGGCACGGCCAGGGTTTCCACGTCGATGCCGCGGCGCTGGGCCCGGCTGGCCAGGATCAGCAGGTTGCCCCGGTCGCCGTACGTCGACAGCAGGTCCGGGTACACCCACACGATCCGCAGTTGGCTGGTCATGTCGGTGCGACTCCTTGTCAGTCCGCTGGCCCTAGTTGGCCCGGCCGAGCTCAGCCCGGATGTCCTGGAACGCCGTGTAGTTGGCGATGACCTCGAGCGGCCCCGGTGGGACGGCGCGCAGAGCCTCGGGGAACGACCGGACCACCTCGAACGGCACCTCGTTGACCTCCAGCCGTACCGCCAGGTCGTACGCCCGGTCGCCGCTGACCAGCACCCGGCGGCCGCGTACGGGGGAGTAGTCGACGTCCCACAGCCAGGAGGTGTCGAGCCCGTCGACCTCCCGGGCGTTGATGGACAGCAGTACCGGCGGTGCCGGGTTGCCGCTGCCGAGCATGTCGAAGGCCTCCAGCCAACCGGCCGGGTTCTTGGCCAGCAGCAGCCGCAGCGTCCGGCCGTCCCGTTCGACACTGGCGTACCGGCCGGCGATCGAGCGCACCTCGGTCAACCGCGGCAGCGCCTGCTCGATCGGTACCCCGAAAAGAGAGACGACGGCGAGTGCGGTGGCCGCGTTGGCCCGGTTGACCCGGCCCGGGAGCTGCAGTTCGACCTCGTGGCGTCCGGACGGTCCGATCACGGTGCCGGCCTCGTCCAGCCACCAGTCCGGCTCCGGCCGGCGCAGCTCGCAGTTCGGGCAGGACCACTGCGCGTCGTCCCGCTTGAGGTGCGCGCCGCACTGCGGGCAGCACCAGGAGTCCTCCTGCCAGCGCTGGCCGGCGGCCACCCAGGTGACCTCCTTCGCCGCGCTCGCCGCCCAGGTGACCAGCGGATCGTCCGCGTTGGCCACCACGTGCGCGTCGGAGTTGGCCAGGATCTCCCGCCACCGGTCGGCCAGCATGCCCACCTCGAGGGCCCGGTCGAGCTGGTCCCGGCTGAGGTTGAGCAGCGCGACGACCCGGGCGTCGGTTTCTCCGAGCACGGTGCGCAGGTAGTGCTCGTCGACTTCGAGCACCGCGTACCGGGCGCGCGGCGACTGGGCGAGCGCGGTGGTATGACCGGTCGGCATGTTGGCGCCGAAGCTGTTCGTGGCCACGTCGCCGAGTGCGCCCAACGCGGCCGAGATCAGCCGGGTGGTGGTGGTCTTCCCGTTGGTACCGGAGACCAGCGCGACCTCACGGTCGCGGGCGAGTAGGGCGAGCAGCCGGGGCTCGACGGCGAGACCGATCCGGCCGCCGATCACCGAACCGTCGCCGCGCCCGGTCATCCGGGACACCTTGGCGGCGGTGCGAAGCAGTGCCGTGGCGAGCTGGGCACGCACGGGTCGTCCTCGCCTCCATACCTAGAAGAGGGAACAAACAGAAGAAGGAACAGACAGAAGAAGGAAGAACGGTGGCTCAAGGAAGAACGGTGGCTCGACGAAGTCTGGCACAGCGGTCGGCGTGGTCCGCCGAGGCGGGTGTACGTCCTCCACTTCACTCCACCGCTCCGGAACCGGTCCGCTGAGCGGCCGATTCTGGCTGTCCCGGGCCGCACAGGAACGGACTTTTCCTGACGCGCCGGGGCGAACGGCCATTCTTGTCGGCTAGCCGACCGCGCTCCCGCCTCCACTCCGTCCCACCCCTCTGACCTGGGCAATCACCAAACACCGCAGGTCAGCGGAGGCTGGTTCGGCGTTGACGGTGGAGGAAAGTGGAGTACAGTGGGGGCCGATGGAGATCCAGACCACAACTGGGTCCCATCGGCTCCGGGGGAAGGGGGCGGGGAGATGTTCCTCGGCACCCATACCCCTCGGCTGGATGACAAAGGCCGGCTGATCCTGCCGGCGAAGTTCCGGGACGACCTGGCGGAGGGCCTAGTGATCACGAAAGGGCAGGAGCGCTGCCTGTACGTGTTCCCGATGGCCGAGTTCCGTCGCATCGCCGAGCAGTTGCAGGCCACACCGGTGACGCACAAGGCCGCCCGGGCGTACAGCCGGGTCTTCTTCGCCAGCGCGTTCGATCAGATGCCGGACAAGCAAGGCCGGATCACCATTCCGCCGGCACTGCGGGAGTACGCGGGGCTCAACCGCGATTGCGCCGTGATTGGCGCGAGCACCCGTGTCGAGGTCTGGGACGCGCAGGCGTGGGAGAGCTACCTGGCTGACAGCGAGGACTCCTTCTCGGACATCGAGGAGGGGGTACTACCCGGCATTTAGGCGTACCGACCAGCACGCGGCAGGCGCGCCGCAAGGCCGTGCCGCCAGGTCTCCAGCCGCTCGGCAACTCCTGACACCACTTCCCCGGCGTCAGGCGCCAACGAGCGGATGGGGACCCGGCGGCACGGATGGTCTGGGGGAACAGCGGTCCTGGGGGAACGCGGCACAGCGAACAGGACGTGGCACGGCCGGCGACGGCACGGCCATCACGGAACGCGGTACGGCCGATGGGGATCGGTCGCACTGGGGGAGCGGACACCGCGGCGTCATCCGGACGCGACATCCGGACCGGCGCGGTTGCTAGGGGGTCGACAGTGGGCGATGCGCGCATGCCGTCGCGGCGCCGGCCGGGTGGGGTACCCGGCGACGGCGCCACGCCCCGTGGCACCCATGTACCGGTGTTCCTGGACCGGACTCTCGAACTGCTCGCGCCCGCACTGGCGGATCGCGCCGCCGTCTGCGTCGATGCCACGCTCGGACTCGGCGGACACACCGAAGCCCTGTTGGACGCACACCCGCGGCTCACCGTCGTCGGTGTCGACCGCGACCAGCAGGCGCTGGCCCGGGCTACCGAGCGGCTGGCCCGGTTCGGCGACCGGCTCCGGCCGGTGCACGCCGGGTACGACGAGCTCGCCGCGGTACTCGACGACCTGGCGTACCCGCGGATCGACGGCGTGCTGCTCGACCTCGGGGTCTCGTCGCTGCAACTGGACGAGCCGGAGCGCGGGTTCGCGTACGCCACCGACGCGCCACTGGACATGCGGATGGACGCCAGTCGCGGCGTCACCGCGGCCGAGGTCGTCAACACGTACCCGGCCGCCGAACTGGCCCGGGTCCTGCGGGTGTACGGCGAGGAGCGGTTCGCCTCGCGCATCGCCTCGGCGATCGTGGCCGAGCGCGAGCGCACCCCGCTGACCAGCTCGGCGCGCCTGGCCGAACTGGTGCGGGACGCGATTCCCGCGCCGGCCCGGCGTACCGGCGGGCACCCCGCCAAACGCACCTTCCAAGCGCTGCGGATCGAGGTCAACGGCGAGCTGGACCAGCTGCGGACGGTACTGCCGGCGGCCTGCGACGCGTTGCGGGTCGGTGGCCGGATCGTCGTGCTGTCGTACCAGTCACTGGAGGACCGGATCGTCAAGCAGACGTTGACGGCCCGGTCCAAGTCGACCGCGCCGCCGGACCTGCCGGTCGAGCCGGCCGGTACCGCTCCGGTGTTCGCGCTGCTCACCCGAGGCGCCGAGGTGCCGTCCCAGAACGAGATCGAGACCAACCCACGAGCGACGTCAGCGCGGCTACGCGCGGCGGAGCGGATCCGGGAGGCCCCGTGAGCGCGAGGAGTGCAGCGAAGCGGAGCCCCGCAGTGGCGAACCAAGGAGGCCCCGTGAGCGCGAGGAGTGCAGCGAAGCGGAGCCCCGCAGTCGCGAACGAAGGAGGCCCCGTGAGCGCGAGGAGTGCAGCGAAGCGGAGCCCCGCAGTCGCGAACCAAGGAGGCCCCGTGAGCGCGAGGAGTGCAGCGAAGCGGAGCCCCGCAGTCGCGAACGAAGGAGGCCCCGTGAGCGCGAGGAGTGCAGCGAAGCGGAGCCCCGCAGTCGCGAACGAAGGAGGCCCCGTGAGCGCGAGGAGTGCAGCGAAGCGGAGCCCCGCAGTCGCGAACGAGGAGGTCCTGTGACTGCCGCGGTGGCACGTACCACGCCGGCCGGTACCGGCCGGCAGGCGACCGGTCGGACCTCGACCAGCCGACAGGCGACCGGCCGGACCGCGAACGCGCGTGCGGCCGGCCGAACCGCTGCTGGCCGGACCGCGAGTGACCGTGCGGCGAGCGAGCCCTCGGCCGGCCGGCGGGCCGCGGCCCGGGCGGCCAGCTCTGCGGCGGCCGGTGCGCAGTTCGGCGCGAACGCGCTCGCCACGGCGGTACGCGAGCCCGCGGTCCAGCCGGGACGCGCGGTCGACCGGCCGCCGCTGCACCTGGCCCCGCCGGCACCGGTCGCGGCGCCGAGGACACCGTTCATCCTGCTGGTACTCGGGCTGGTGACCGGTGGCATCGTCGGCCTGCTGGTGCTGTCCGCGGCGATCAACTCCAACTCGTTCCGGCTGCACGACCTGCGGACCGAACAGGCCGCGCTGGACAACCGCGAGCAGCAGCTCACCGGCGAGATCGCGTCGCTGGAGGCGCCCGGCAGCCTGACCGCGGCCGCGCACCGGCTCGGGCTGGTGCCGGCCGGTACCCCCGCGTTCATCCGGTTGCCGGACGGCCGGGTGCTCGGCGTGCCCCGCCCGGCCAGCGTCGGCGGTCAGGCCGGTGGCGGCGAGGTGGCCAGCTCGGATGGCGCGGCCAGCTCCGACGACGTGGCCAGCCCCGACAGTGCGGCCGGGTCCGACGGTGCGGCCGGGCCTGACGGTGCGGCCGGGCCTGACGGTGCGGCCGGGTCCGACCCGCCGTCGGGACGCTGACGGATGGGGACGGCGCGCACCCCTGGGCAGAACCGGGGGCGGCGTACTGATCAGGACCCGGTCGTGGTGCCGATGCGGGACCGGAGCGGCGGGCTGGGCGACGCCCGCCGCTACCGGCCGCGCGGGATGACGCTGCGGGAGGCGGGGGAGGCCACCCGGTCCAACGCGGACCCGTTCCGGCCCGCCCTGCAGGTGGTCGACGGGGGCCGGCGACGCGGGACCCCGGCCAACGGCGGGACCACCCGTCGGAGTGGGCCGGCGCAGCCGGGCCGGACAGGTACCGCCGGCTCGGGTACGGCGGACCAGGACAAGCCGGCCCGTAAGACCGCCGGCGGCAAGCCGACCGGTACATCCCGCGCGGCGAAGCCAGCGGGTCAGGCGGGTCGTACCGCGGCGTCCGGGGCGACCCGCGCCGCGAAGCCAGCGGGTCAGTCGGGTCGTACCGCGGCGTCCGGTACCAGCCGCAGCAAGCCGCCCGGGCGCCGGCCGGCCGGGACCAGGGCGCCCCGGCGCCGGCTGGCCCGGCTCGGACACCCGATGCGTCGGCTGCGACTGGGCACGGTCATCGTGTTGGTGCTGTTCACCGTGCTGGGCGGGCGGCTGGTACAGCTGCAGCTGACCTCGGCCAAGGCGTACGCGGCGGACGCGCTGGCGCAGCGGCTGATCACGCTGGAGGTACCGGCTCCGCGCGGCGCGATCCTGGACCGGTCCGGAGCGGTACTCGCGCACAGCGTCGAGGCGCGGTACGTGTACGCCGACCCGAGCATGATCGACGATGCCGCCGAGGTCGCCGACCGGCTGACCCCGGTACTGGGCATCGCCCGCTCCGAGCTGATCGCCAAGATGCGCAAACAGAAGCTGTCCGACGGGCAGCCGCAGCGGTTCGTGTACCTGGCCCGTGGGGTGGACATCGACACCGGTGCCGCGGTCGAGGCGCTGAACATCAAAGGCATCGGGGTACGGCGGGACGAGCGGCGCGAGCAACCCGGTCACGACCTGGCCGCGAACGTCATCGGATTCACCAACAAGGAGCTCACCGGCCTCGCCGGCCTGGAGGCCGGGTACGACGAGGTACTGCGCGGCAGCAACGGCTCCCGGACGTTGGAGCTCGGCGGGAACGGTCGCGAGATTCCGGACGGGTACCACAAGGAGGTGGCCGCGCACCCGGGCAGCTCGGTACAGCTCACCCTCGACCGCGACCTGCAGTACCAGGCACAACAGGCGCTGGCCAGCCGGATGCGGTCGATCCGCGCGGACATGGGTGCCGCGGTGGTGCTCGACGTACACACCGGTGACGTGCTCGCCATGGTGAGCTATCCGGCGTTCGACGCGACGAATCCGCTCGCGTATCCGGCCGCCAGCCGGGTGGACTACGCCAGCCAGGCCGTGGTGGAGCCGGGCTCGGTACACAAGGCGGTGGTGTTCGGCGCGGCCCTGCAGGAAGGCGTGGTCAAGCCGGACACGACAGTCCTGGTGCCCACCTCGATCACCAAGGGCGACACGACGTACCACGACACCCACTGGCACGACCAGGTGCGCATGACGATCCCGGGGATCCTCGCCTACTCCAGCAACATCGGCACGATCGAGGTGGCCAGCAAGCTCGGCCCGGCCAAGCTGTACGAGTACCAGCGCAAGTTCGGTCTCGGTACGGCGACCGGCCTCGGCCTGCCCGGGGAGGCGTCCGGGCTGGTCCAGCCACCGAGCCGGTGGAGCGGGTCGAGCGCGGGCTCGATCCCGATCGGCCTCGGTATCGCGGTCACGCCGCTGCAGATGGCGCAGGTGTACGCGACGGTCGCCAACGACGGGGTGTGGGTGCAACCGCACCTGCTCGAGCGCACGATCGGGCCGGACGGTCGCCGCCAAGCGGCCGGAGCGCCCAGCGAACACCGGGTGATGTCCGCCGAGAACGCCGGCGCGCTACGGCAGGCGCTGGAGGCGGTGGTCACGGTGCCGGACGCCACCGGTACCTCGGCACAGATCACCGGATACCGGGTGGCCGGCAAGACCGGTACCGGCCTGCGCGTGGTGAACAACCACTACCAGGAGGGCAACGTCGCCTCATTCGTCGGCATGGCGCCCGCGGACGCGCCCCGGTACGTGGTGGCCGTGTTCGCGCACTCCCCGAGCGGCATGGGCGGCACCGTGGCCGGCCCGGTGTTCCGCGACATCATGAGCTTCACGCTGCGGCACTACCACGTGCCGCCGACCGGTACGAAGCCGCCAACCTTCAAGGTGTACGGCTGATCGGCGGACCGGGCGACGGCCCGGTCAGGCAAGGTAGGACGGTGGACCGGTACGACCAGTACCCGCCCCGGCGGCACGCCCCGGTAGGGTCTGCTGCCGTGTCAGGCTACCCACGCCCGCAAACCGTGCGCCCGTGCCCGGTCCGCGAACTCGCCACGGTCGCCGGTGCCCGGTCGCTGGCGGAGTCGTCGGCGGCGCGGCTGTCAGTGCCGGGCGACCTGGCGGCCACCGGGATCACCCACGCGAGCGGTTCGGTACGCCCCGGCGACCTGTACGCCGCGCTGCCCGGGGCCCGCTGGCACGGCGCCCGGTTCGCGCCCGACGCCGTCGCCGCCGGAGCGATCGCGGTACTGACCGACCCGGCCGGCGTGGACAGCGCGGCCGGTGCGGGTGTGCCGGTGCTGGTGGTGGACGACCCGCGCCGGGTGCTGGGCGCGGTCGCGTCCCGGGTGTACGGCGAGCCCAGCCGGCACCTCGAGATCGCCGGCATCACCGGTACCAACGGCAAGACCAGCACGGCGTACCTGGTCGAGGCGGGACTGCGCGCGGCCGGCTGGCGTACCGGGCTGATCGGCACCGTGGAGACCTGGATCGGCAACACCCGGGTGGACAGCGTGCGTACCACCCCGGAGGCGACCGATCTGCAGGCTCTGTTCGCCACCGCGGTCCAGGACGGGGTGGACGGGATCGTGATGGAGGTGTCCAGCCACGCGCTCGCGCTCGGCCGGGCCGACGGCATCCGCTTCGCCGTGGGCGCGTTCACCAACCTCGGCGTGGACCACCTGGACTTCCACGCCGACCTGGACGAATACTTCGCCGCCAAGGCGCGGCTGTTCGACGGGCGCGCCGCGGTCGAGGTGGTCAACATCGACGATCCGGCCGGCGCGAAGCTGGTCAAGGCCGGCAGCACCGTGACGGTGTCCGCGGACGGCCTGCCGGCCGCCGACTGGCGGGTCACCGAGGTACGGGTCGACGGCATCCGGCAGCACTTCCGGGTGGTCGGACCGGACCGGTTGGAGCTGTCCGGCTCGATCGACCTGCCCGGCCGGCACAACGTGGCGAACGCCCTGCTCGCGCTCGCGATCCTGGCCCGGATGGGGGTCGACCCGGCGGTCGGCGCGGCTGCGGTGGCGGCCTGCCCGGGCGTACCGGGCCGGATGGAGCGGGTTGCCCCGGAGAGCCCGGTACTGGGCATCGTCGACTACGCGCACAAGCCGGACGCGGTCACTGCGGTACTGACCGCGCTGCACGAGATCACTCCCGGCCGGCTGATCTGCCTGATCGGGGCCGGTGGCGACCGGGACACCGGAAAGCGGCCGCTGATGGGCGCCGCGGCCGCCCGTACCGCCGACCTGGTGCTGGTCACCGACGACAACCCCCGTACCGAGGATCCCGCCGCAATCCGCGCCCAGGTGATCGAGGGCGCGCGTACCGGTGCGGCAGAAGTGCTGGACGTGCCCGGCCGGGACGAGGCGATCGCCGCGGCGGTGGCCCGGGCGGTACCCGGGGACACCGTGGCCGTGCTCGGCAAGGGACACGAGCAGGGGCAGGAGCTCGCCGGTGAGGTACGCCCGTTTGACGACCGGGTGGTGCTCGCCGCCGCGCTGGCCGGCCGGTTCGGTACCGCGTCATGATCCCGCTGACCCTGGCCGAGGTGGCCGCCGCGACCGGCGGTGAGCTCACCGGCGCCGATCCGACCGCCACGGTCACCGGGTCGGTCGAGTACGACTCCCGACTGGTCGGACCGGGCGGGCTGTTCGTCGCGTTGCGCGGTGACCGGGCCGACGGCCACGACTTCGCCGCGGCCGCGATCGACCGGGGCGCGGTGGCGGTACTGGCCGAGCAGCCGGTCGGGGTACCGGCGATCGTGGTCGCCGACGCGCTGCTCGCGCTGGGCCGGCTGGCCCGTGCGGTGGTGGACCGGCTGCCCGGGCTGCACGTCGTCGGGATCACCGGCTCCAGCGGCAAGACCTCCACCAAGGATCTGATCGCGCAACTGGCCGCCCGGCTCGGACCGACGGTGGCGCCGGAGGGCACCCTCAACAACGAGCTGGGCCTGCCGTACACGGTGCTGCGGGCGGACGAGCACACCCGGTACCTGGTTCTTGAGTACAGTGCCCGCGGGATCGGTCATATCGCCTATCTCGGAGGCATCGCACCGCCCCGTACAAGCGTGGTACTTAACGTGGGAGTAGCGCATCTGGGCGAGTTCGGCTCGGTCGAGGCCATCGCCACGGCAAAGGGCGAGCTGGTCGAGTGCCTGCCCGCGGACGGGGTCGCGGTGCTGAACCTCGACGATCCGCGGGTGGCCGCGATGGCGGACCGGACCAAGGCGCGGGTGGTCGGCGTGGGCAGGTCGGACACCGCGACGGTCCGTGCCACCGAGGTACGGCTCGACGCGCGTGGCTGCCCGTCGTACCGGCTCGTCACGCCGGTCGGTGAGGTGCCGGTACGGCTCGGCCTGCACGGCGCGCACCAGGTGTCGAACACGCTCGCCGCGGCCGCGGTGGCGATCGAACTGGGCATGCCGCCAGACCAGCTCGGGCCAGCCCTCGGCGAGCTGCGGCCGGTGTCCGGCCGACGCATGGACGTCTTCGACACGAACGCGGGAGTGACCGTCATCGACGACTCGTACAACGCCAATCCAGGCTCGATGACGGCTGCCCTGCAGGCGCTGCACAGCCTCGGTGCCGGCCGGCGCACCTGGGCGGTGCTCGGCTACATGGCCGAGTTGGGCCCGCACGAGCAGGCCGCGCACGCCGAGGTCGGCGCGTTGGCGGCGCGGCTCGGGGTGGACCGGGTGGTGGCGGTCGGTGCGAACGCGGCCGGTATCGCGACCGGTGCGACAGCCGCCGAAGGCTGGACCGGTCACGCCGACCAGGTGCCGGACCAACCCGCCGCGGTGGCGCTGCTGCGTACCGAGCTGCGCTCGGGTGACGCGGTGCTGGTCAAGGGCTCGCGGTACCGCACCTGGGACATCGCCGACGCGCTGCGGCAGGACGCCGTGCCGGTGGCCGGCGACGATCGGGCGTCGGGGGTCGCCGGATGAGGTCCGTCATCGTCGCGGCCCTGGTCGCGTTCGTGATTTCGCTGTTCGGCACCCCGCTGGCCATCCGCGCCTTCCGCCGGCTCAAGGCCGGCCAACCGATCCGCGAGCTGGGTCCGGCTTCCCACCAGGGCAAGCGCGGCACTCCCACCATGGGCGGCGTCGTGTTCATCTTCGCCACCGTCGTCGCGTACGCGGTGGGCCACCTCGTGCTGCTCACCCTGCCCGGCCGTCCGCACCGGCCGACCGTCACCGGGGTGGTGCTGCTGGGCCTGTTCGTAGGTGCCGGCCTGGTCGGCTTCCTCGACGACTTCATGAAGGTGCGCAAGCGCAACAGCCTGGGCCTGAACAAGCGCGGCAAGCTGATCGGCCAGCTCGCCGTCGGCGCCGGTTTCGGCGTGGTGGCGCTGTACTTCCCGAGCCCGGACCACATCACCGTGGGCAGCGAGTACATCTCGTTCGTCCGTGAGATCGACTGGCTGCATGTCGGCAAGGTCGCGGCGGTGATCATCTTCGCGCTGGTGGTGATCGCGGCGTCCAACGGCGTGAACCTCACCGACGGCCTGGACGGGCTGGCGACGGGCGCCTCGATCATGGTGATCAGCTCGTACCTGGTCATCGCGTTCTGGCAGTACCGGCACTGGTGCGTCGACCCGGAGACCACGCTGTACTGCTACAACGTGCGCGATCCGCTGGAGATCGCATTGATCGCCGGTGCCGCCGCCGGGGCCCTGTTCGGCTTCCTGTGGTGGAACGCCTCGCCCGCCAAGATCTTCATGGGGGACACCGGCGCGCTCGGGCTCGGCGGGCTGATCGGCGGCTTCGCGATGGCCACCAAGACCATGCTGCTGCTGGTCGTACTCGGTGGCCTGTTCGTGATCATCACCGCCTCGGTGATCATCCAGATCGTGTCGTTCCGTACCACCGGGCGACGGGTGTTCCGGATGGCGCCCCTGCAGCACCACTTCGAGCTGGCGGGATGGAGTGAGGTGAACATCGTCATCCGGTTCTGGATCATCGCCGGACTGTCCGTCGCGGTCGGGGTGGCGTTGTTCTATGCCGACTTCCTACGCGCGGTGAGTTGACCATGCGCGGGCCGGTGGCACAGGTCCGGGACGACTACCGCGGCCGGCGGGTGGTGGTCGGCGGCGCCGGGGTGGCCGGCGCGGCGTCGGCGGCGGGCCTGCTCGCGATCGGGGCCGAGGTGACCGTGGTGGACCGGTCGCCGTCGGACCGGCTGGACGAACTGGCCGGCCGCGGCTGCAAGGTGGTGGTGGCGGACGGTGTGGAAGGCATTGCGGATGGCCTCTTCGATGGAGTGACCGACCTGGTTGTCTCGCCCGGCTTCCGGCCCGGGCATCCGCTGGTGGCCGCCGCCGCCGAGGCCGGGATCGACGTGTACTGCGAGCCGGAGCTGGCCTGGCGGCTGCGCGGACCGAACCCGGCGCCGTGGCTGGCGATCACCGGTACCAACGGCAAGACCACCACGGTGACGATGCTGGAGGCGATCCTCGCCGCGGCCGGGCACCGCACCGCCGCGCTCGGCAACATCGGCGAACCGCTGGTGACCGCGGTCCTCGAGGAGGACCGGTACGACGTGCTCGCCGTGGAGCTGTCCAGCTTCCAGCTGCACTGGTCCCGGCTGCTCGCGCCGGAATTCGGCGCGCTGCTCAACCTGGCCGACGACCACCTGGAATGGCACGGCACGATGCGCGCGTACACCACCGCCAAGACCGCGGTGTGGCGGTCGGCCGACGACGACGAGGGCATCGCGGTGGGCAACCTCGACGACGCGCTGACCGCGGTCGCGTTCCGCCGGGTGTCCGGTCACCGGGTCGGCGTCACGCTGGAGCCACCCGTACCCGGCCAGCTCGGCGTCCGGGACGGCGTGCTGGTGGACTGCGCGTTCCCCGGTCCGGACGATGCCGGAGTCGAACTGCTCGGCGCCGACACGATCCGCCCGCCCGGCCCGCACAACGTCAGCAACGCGCTTGCCGCCGCCGCGCTCGCGCGCGGTTTCGGGGTACCGGCCGAAGCGGTCCGGGACGGCCTGGCCGGGTACACCCCGCAGGCGCACCGCAACCAGCTCGTCACCACGGTCGCCGGGGTCCGGTACGTGGACGACAGCAAGGCCACCAACCCGCACGCCGCGCAGGCGTCGCTGCTCGCGTACCCCCGGGTGGTCTGGATCGCCGGCGGGCAGCTCAAGGGCGTTGCGGTGGACGACCTGGTCAGCTGCGTCGCCGGTCGGCTGGCCGGTGCGGTCCTGTTGGGGGTCGACCGTGGTCAGCTCGCCGCGGCGCTGGCCCGACACGCCCCTGAGGTCCCGGTGATAGAGGTATCGAGGACCGATGATGTCGCCATGGGGGAGGCCGTCAACGCCGCCGCCGGTCTGGCGCGGTCCGGCGACACCGTGCTGCTCGCACCCGCGGCGGCGTCGCTGGACATGTTCTCGAGCTACGCGCACCGGGGTCGGCAGTTCGCGGCCGAGGTGGCCAAGCTGGACGACGCGCCGCCGGAGCAGCGGTGAGCGCGACCAGCGACCGGGGCGGCTCGCCGGCCCGGACGGGGCTGCGCGCCTACCCCGATCCGTTCGCCGCGTTGCACGGGCTGCTGTCCCGTCCGCTCGCCTCGTACTACCTGCTCCTGTCCAGCGCCGGGCTGCTGCTCGTCATCGGCCTGGTGATGGTCTTCTCGGCCACCAGCGTCGACGCGTACCAGACCAGCGGAAACGCGTTCGCGGACGCCACCGAGCAGGCGATGTGGGCGTTGATCGGCATCGTCGCGTTCTGGATCGCGCAGCGGTTGCCGGTCGGCGCGTACCGACTGCTCGGCTACCCGTTGATGCTGGTCAGCGTGCTGGTGGCCGGCATGCTCGCGCTGTTCCCCAACATCGACACCGGCACCGTGCGTACCGACGACAACTGGGTGGTGGTCTCCGGCCTGCAGTTCCAGCCGTCCGAGATCGCGAAACTGGCGCTGGCGCTGTGGGGCGCCGACGTACTGGTGCGCAAGGGCGCGGAAGCCGCCGAGTGGAAGACGCTCGCGATGCCGCTGTTCCCCATCACCGGGCTGCTGTTCCTGCTGGTCGGGTACCGCGACCTCGGCACGATGATCTGCCTGCTGCTGGTCTTCCTCGGCCTGCTGTGGGTGACCGGGGTCCGGTTCCGGGTGTTCGGCAGCCTGTTCGGCATCGCGCTCGCCGGCGTGGTGCTGCTGATCTCCGCCGAGCCGTACCGGCTGCAGCGCATCCTCGCGTTCGGCGACCCGCAGCAGGTCAGCGACAGCACCGGCTGGCAGGCCATCCAGGGCTACTACGCCCTTGCCGACGGCGGCTGGTTCGGCGTCGGGCTCGGTGAGGGCCGGCAGAAATGGGACTGGCTGCCGAACGCGCACAACGACTTCATCTTCGCGATCATCGGCGAGGAGCTGGGCGTGATCGGCAGCCTGGTGGTGCTCGGCCTGTTCGCCGTGCTGACCTACGCCGGCCTGCGCATCGCCCGCCGGGTGGCCGACCCGTTCCGGCGTACCGTCGCCACCGGCTGCACCATCTGGATCGCCGGCCAGTCGGTGGTCAACATCGGCGCGGTGGTGGGCCTGCTGCCGATCACCGGGGTGCCGCTGCCGTTCATCTCGGCCGGTGGTACCGCGCTGGTCGTCACGTTGATCGCGATCGGGATGCTCGCCTCGTTCGCCCGCGCCGAGCCGGATGCCGCCCGGGCGCTACGGGCCCGCGCACCCGGCCGGTTGGCTCGACTACTGTGGGCACCGCTGCCGCCCGCGGTCGATGCCGGTGCGGTTCGTCGCGACCGTGCTCCGGCCGGCGCCGGGGCACCGGCGGCTCGTGCCGGTTCCACCGGATCCCGTACGGCGCGCAGTCAGACCGGGCGGTCGACCCGGTCCCGTACGCCGAAGGGAGATCGCCGGTGAGCCGGCTGCGTTCGGTGGTCCTGGCCGGTGGTGGCACCGGCGGACACATCTACCCGCTGCTGGCGTTCGCCGGCTGCCTGCGTCGGCACGATCCGGATGTCCGGATCACCTGCCTCGGTACGCCGCGCGGCCTGGAAACCGAGATCATCCCGAACCGCGGGTACGACCTGGAGCTGGTCCCGGCGTACCCGCTGCCGCGCAAGCCCAACATCGACCTGCTCCGTACCCCCGGTCGGATGCTCCGGTCGAGTCAGGCCGCCCGCCGGGTGCTCGACGGAGTGGACGCGCAGGTGGTCGTCGGCTTCGGCGGCTACGTGGCGGTACCGGCGTACCTCGCCGCCTGGCGCCGGCGTACCCCGATCGTGATGCACGAGATCAACGTGCCGCCCGGGGTGGCCAACCGGATGGGCCTGCGGTTCAGCCGGAACATCGCGCTCGGCTTCGAACACCAGCGCGAGCAGATCCCCGCACTCAAGAACGCGCCGGTGGTGGGCGTGCCGCTACGGCCGGAGATCGCCCGACTCGACCGGGCCGCCCGCCGCGCGGAGGCGCGCGCGCACTTCGGCCTGCACCCGGACCTGCCGACCCTGTTCGTGTCCGGTGGTTCCCAGGGCGCACGCACCATCAACCTCGCGGTATCCGGTGCGGCTGCCGCCCTGACCTCGGCCGGTATCCAGGTGCTGCACGTGACCGGCGCGCGCAACGAGCCGGTCGCGGTACCGGCCGGACTGCCCGCGCCGTACCGCACCGTGCCGTACCTGTCCGAAATGGAGCTCGGGTACGCGGCCGCCGACCTGATGGTGGCCCGCGGCGGGGCGATGACCTGCGCCGAGCTGGCCGCGGTCGGATTGCCGGCGGTGTACGTGCCGTACCCGCACTTCAACCGCGAGCAGTACCGCAACGCGGCACCGGTGGTCGCCGCCGAGGGCGGCGTCCTGGTCGACGACGCGGACTGCACCCCGGACTGGATCGCGCAGAACGTGATTCCGCTGCTGCACGACCCGGCCCGGTTGGAGAGCATGAGCAAGGCGGCCGCGGCGTACGGGCGGCGCGACGGTGACGAGGCGTTGCGCCGGTACATGCTGGAGGCCGTCGCAGCGTGAGTGGCACGGACGCGATCACCCCGGCCGGCGCACCGGTCACCGCCGACCCGGCAGAAGGCCCGGCAACAGATCCGGCCACCGGGGCGGCAGACGAGGCGGCCGTGGCACTCACCGCGGAGGACCTCGGCCGGGTACACCTGATCGGCATCGGCGGCGTCGGCATGAGCGGGCTGGCCCGGCTGCTGCTCGGCCGC
Organism: uncultured Actinomycetota bacterium; assembly: GCA_963742715.1. GTDB lineage: Bacteria > Actinomycetota > Actinomycetes > Mycobacteriales > Micromonosporaceae > CAVUMR01. The sequence continues at coordinate 1,056,400 of CAVUMR010000002.1, forward strand.
GGCATCGCGACCTCCGGCAGTGAGCTGCGGGACTGGCCGACGCTCGCCGGACTCCGCGCGCTCGGCGCGACGATCCACAGTGAACACACCGCGGGCAACCTCGACGGGGTGGACACCGTGGTCTACTCCACCGCGATTCCGGCCGACCACCTCGAGTTGGTGGAGGCGCGGCGCCGCGGCATCCGGGTACTGCACCGGTCCGAGGCGCTCGCCGCGACGATGACCGGACGGCACGGCATCGCGGTCGCCGGTACCCACGGCAAGACCACCACCACCTCGATGATCACGCTGGTGCTGCAGCACTGCGGCGAGGACCCGTCCTTCGTGATCGGCGGCGAGATCTCCGAGGCCGGTTCGAACGCGCACCACGGCAGCGGTGGGTACTTCGTCATCGAGGCGGACGAGAGCGACCGCTCGTTCCTGCGGTACCGGCCGTCCGCCGCGATCGTCACCAACGTGCGGGGCGATCACCTCAACACGTACGGCGACCTGGCCGGCCTGGCGGACGGGTTCGCCGAGTTCTGCCGCGGCATCACGCCCGGCGGGTTCCTGGTGGCCTGCGCCGACGATCCGGGCTCGGCCCAGCTCGCGGCCCGGATGCGGGCCGAGGGCCTGGTCGTGCACACGTATGGCGAATCGCTCGGCGCCGACCTGCGGCTGACCGACATCCGCTCGACCGCTGCCGGCGTCCGGTACCACGCGGAGTTGGACGGCCGGCCGCTCGGTGAGGTGGCGCTGCCGTCGCCCGGCCGGCACCTGGGCCTCAACAGCGCCGCCGCGTTGCTGACCGCGTTGCGGCTGGACCTGCCGCTGGACAAGGTACTGGCCGGCTTGGCGGCGTTCCCCGGGGTCCGTCGCCGGTTCGAGCTCAAGGGCGTGGTCGACGGGGTACGCGTGTACGACGAGTACGCGTACCACCCGGTGTCGATGACCGCCGCGCTGTCGACCCTGCGCGAGTTGACCGGTGGCGGCCGGCTGATCGTGGTGTTCCAGCCGCTGCGGGTGTACCGGACCCGCGAACTGCAGGCCGAGATCGCGGCCGCGCTCGCGCTGGCGGACGAGGCGCTGGTGATGGAGGTGTTCGGGCCGGGCGAGGTGCGCGAGCCGGGCGCCGGGGGAGCGGCGCTGTGCCGTGCGATCACGCTGCCGGAGGACCGGAAGCTGTTCGTACCGGCCTGGTCGGACGTGATCGATGAGGTGTCGCGGCGGGCCCGGCCGGGAGACGTCGTGGTGACCATGGGCGCGCCGCCCATCTCGCTGATGGGCGACGAGCTGCTCGCGGTACTGGGCGATCGCGCCGATCCAGCCGGCGCCGACAGGGGCGCGCCAACGGCGTCGGTCGAGCCGGTCGCCCCGGGAGACCAGTCCGGATGAGCACCGGAGACGGTCGGCGCTGGCGGCTCGTACGGGCCGGTCGCGACGCCGTTCCCGGATCGCTCCGCCGGTTCTCCGCGCGATCCCGACAGGGCCGGTGGCACGCCGCCCTCCCGTGGCTGATCGCGATCGCCGTGGTCGTCGTACCTGCCGGCATCGTCGGCCTGGTGTACGGAAGCTCCGCCCTGGCGGTACGGGACGTGCGCGTCGTCGGCGTGAAGGTGCTGTCGCCGGATCAGGTGGCGGCGGCGGCCGCGATCCGCCCCGGTACACCGTTGGCACGGTTGGACACCGACGCGGTCCGGGGCCGGGTGGCGAAGCTGGCGCCGGTCCACTCGGTCGAGGTGGACCGGCAGTGGCCGCATCGGGTGGTGGTACGGGTGGTGGAGCGCACCGCGGTGGCGGCGGTGCCGTCCAACGGTCGGTACATCCTGATCGACAGTTCCGGGGTCGCGTTTCACTCGGTGGCCGCGCGGCCGGCCGGACTTCCGGTGTTCGCGGTCGACACGCCCGGGCCGCGGGACGAGTCGACGCGGGCCGCTCTGACCGTGCTCGACGCGCTCACCCCGCAGTTGCGGGCTCAGCTGCAGAAGTTGTCCGCGTCCCGACCGACCCGGATCCGGCTGGAGTTGGCCAAGGGGCGCACGGTGGTGTGGGGGGACGCGACCGACAACGCCGCGAAGGCGAAGGTCGCCACCGCGCTGCTGGCCAGGCCCGGTGCGGAGATCGATGTGAGCGCCCCCGGCGTGGTGACCGTCCGCTGACCCGTGGGCGAGCGAGGGGTGGGCCGCGAGGCGGCCGGGACATCGTCCGTTCAGCCAGAACCGCTGGTGCGACGGCTGATCACGTGATTGATCGTGGCGACACGCCGGGCAGGTTACTTGGTCAAGTGGCTGCCGCCCCTTACGTTCCGGAGCAGGACACAGCTTGACATAACTATAACCCTGTAGTTGAGGGTGAGGGTTGAGTCGTGCCGGTCGGCGTGTCATACGTACGACGACCGGCCGAGCCAGCCCATCTCCGGTGCCGCCTGCGGCACCGGAACTGTCCGCGGCCATTGTCAGGAGAGGCAGCCGAAGATGACACCTCCGCACAACTACCTCGCGGTCATCAAGGTCGTCGGCTGCGGTGGCGGCGGCGTGAACGCGGTGAACCGCATGATCGAGGTCGGACTCAAGGGCGTCGAGTTCATCGCGATCAATACCGACGCGCAGGCGCTGCTGATGAGCGACGCCGACGTGAAGCTGGATGTCGGCCGCGAGCTCACCCGTGGTCTCGGCGCCGGAGCCAACCCGGAAGTCGGCCGGAAAGCCGCCGAGGACCACCGGGACGAGGTCGAAGAGGTACTCAAGGGCGCCGACATGGTGTTCGTGACCTGCGGCGAAGGTGGCGGAACAGGCACCGGTGGCGCGCCGGTGGTGGCCAACATCGCCCGCAAGCTCGGAGCCCTGACCATCGGTGTGGTGACCCGGCCGTTCTCGTTCGAGGGCAAGCGTCGGCAGGTACAGGCCGAGCAGGGGATCGAAGACCTCCGCAACGAGTGCGACACGTTGATCGTCATCCCGAACGACCGGCTCCTGCAGCTCGGCGACCGGTCGATGAGCATGATGGACGCGTTCCGGCAGGCCGACCAGGTGCTGTTGTCCGGTGTACAGGGCATCACCGACCTGATCACCACACCCGGCCTGATCAACCTCGACTTCGCCGACGTGAAGAGCGTGATGAGCGGAGCCGGATCCGCGCTGATGGGCATCGGCAGCGCCCGTGGCGACAGCCGGGCGGTGGAGGCGGCCGAAGCGGCGATCTCCAGCCCGCTGCTCGAGCAGAGCATGGACGGCGCGCGGGGCGTGCTGCTCTCGGTCGCCGGCGGCTCGGACCTCGGCCTGTTCGAGATCAACGACGCCGCCCAGCTGGTCACCGACGCGGCGCATCCGGACGCGAACATCATCTTCGGCGCGGTCATCGACGATGCCCTCGGCGACGAGGTGCGGATCACGGTCATCGCGGCCGGGTTCGACGGCGGCACACCGGCGTACCGACCTGCCGACGCGACCCGCCGGACCGCCCCGCCGGTCGACCCGCCGCCGAACGGAGCCTCGGGTACGCCCAGGCAGTCGACGCCGCCACCGGCCGAGCGTGCACCACGCCGGGTGCTGTTCGACGATGTCGACGTGCCGGACTTCCTCAAGAACGGGGCATGATCGCCGCAGCGGTCGGTCCGGCGCGGCACTCCGAGGTCGCCGCGCGGCTCACCGACGTCCGCGACCGGATCACCGCCGCGTGCGCGGAGGTCGGGCGCGATCCCACTGAGATCACGCTGATCGCGGTGGTGAAGAGATTCCCGGCCAGCGACGTGCTCACGCTCGCCGATCTCGGGATAGCCGACGTCGCGGAGAACCGCGATCAGGAAGCGGTGGCGAAGCTCGCCGAGTTGGGGCCGGCCGCCGACCGGGTCAACTGGCACTTCGTCGGCCAGTTGCAGCGCAACAAGTGCCGGTCGGTGGCGCGGTACGCGGCGATGGTGCACTCGGTGGACCGGGTGGTACTGGTGCCTGAGCTCGCCGCTGCCGCCGGCCGGTACCGCGACGCGCCACTCGACGTACTCCTGCAGGTCAGTCTCGACGCCGACCCGGGCCGGGGCGGGGCGCCGGTCGAGCACCTCGACGAGCTCGCGGCCGCTGTGGCCGAGCGGTCGGAACTGCGGCTGCGCGGACTGATGGCGGTCGCACCGATGGATTGGGATCCGGACCGGGCGTTCACGGCGCTGGCGACCGCTGCGGACCGGCTCCGCCAGCGGTACCCGGACGCGACAGTGCTGTCGGCCGGGATGAGCGGTGATTTCGAGGCCGCGATCCGGCACGGCGCGACACACCTTCGGATGGGCAGTGCGTTGCTCGGGACCCGGCCTGACCTGGGGTAGCCTGGCGGCGGCAGCCGAACTACACAGGTGTGATTCCAGCTCGTCAGGGGTAGACGGGTCCGGAAGATCACCCACAGCACGTGCCATACGGGGGGACGGGAGGAGGGCGCCCGATGGGTGCACTACGCAAGGCCGGTGTGTGGCTCGGCCTGATCGAGGACGAGGAGGACCGCCGGTACGCCGATGACAGGCACTTTGACGACCGGCGGTACGACGGCGGGGGGTTCGACGCCGACTTCGGCGACGAGTTCGACGACGAGGAGCTGGCACCGGCGCCGCGGTCGCGGCTGGACCGGGACCGGCCCGTACGCGAGCGGCTGGATGGGGACCGGTCCGACCGGGCCAGCGTGCGGTCATTGACCCGACCGACGACCGGTCCGTCTCTCACCCAGGACAACCTGGCGCTGGCACCACAGGTGCAGCTGCGGGAGCGTGCCCTGGTCAGTGACGAGGACCAGCGCAGCTACACATCACCACGCTGCATCCCACGACGTACAACGAGGCCCGTACCATCGGGGAGCATTTCCGCGAAGGTACCCCCGTGATCATGAATCTGACCGAAATGGATGAATCGGACGCGAAGCGGCTGGTCGACTTCGCGGCCGGACTGGCGTTCGGTCTTCGCGGTACGATCGAGCGCGTGACCAACCGGGTCTTCCTGCTCTCGCCGGCCAACGTCCAGGTCACCGCTGAGGACAAGGCCAAGATCGCCGAGGGTGGGTTCTTCAACCAGAGCTAAAGCGAGGACCCGCCGTCCGTGTCGATCCTGTTCCAGGTCCTCTACCTGGTCATTTACTTCTTCCTCCTGACGCTGATGGCCCGGTTCGTGCTGGGCTACGTGCTGCAGTTCGCGCGTCGTTGGCAACCCGGCCGTGGTGCCGCGGCAGCCATGGAGGTCGTGTGGAGCGTCACTGATCCGCCCCTGAAAGCGTTGAGGCGGGTGATCCCGCCACTGCGGATTGGTAACGTGAGTGTGGACCTGGCCTTCCTGGTGTTGCTGGTTATCGTGTTCGTGCTGTTGAACTTCGTGTTAGGGAGACTGATCTAGGCGTAATGCCTGGATCAGAACGCCACGCGGTCGGAACTGACCCGAGGAGTTTCGATGCCGCTGACCCCGGCCGACGTCCACAACGTCGCCTTCAAGAAACCCCCGATCGGCAAGCGGGGGTACGACGAGGAGGAGGTCGACGCCTTCCTCGACGAGGTCGAGCGCGAGCTCGCCCGTCTGATCGAGGAGAACAACGAACTGCGCGCGCAGGTGGAGCCGGTGCGCAGCGGGGGTCCGGTGCCCGCCGCCGGTCCACCTGGATCGGACCGCCTCGCGGCCGAGGCGGCGAGCTGAAGTCGCAGCTCGACCGGGTGCAGCGGGACAAGGCGGCTGCCGAGCAGGCCGCCCGGCCGATGCAGGCGGAGCTCGAGCAGATCCGCGCCAGCAGGCTGGCGTCGCCGCCGCGGCGGCCGCTGACGCCAACGGCGAGCAGCAGGCGCTGCGGGTGCTGATGATGGCCCAGCGCACCGCTGACGACCACGTCGCGGACGCCCGGCGGGAGGCCGACAAGCTGCTCTCCGACGCCCGGGCGAAGGCGGACGAGGTCACCCGTGAGGCTCGCGCCAAGGCCGACGCGCTCGAGCGGGACGCGCGCCAGCGTCACCAGGAAGCGATGGGCGGGCTCGAGGCGAAGCGTGCCGCGCTGCAGAAGCACATCGAGGAGCTCAAGCAGTTCGAGCGCGAGTACCGCACCCGGCTCAAGGCCTACCTGGAGAGCCAGCTCCGCGACCTCGAGGGTCGTGGCCAGGGCCTCGAGGCCGAGCTCAACCGTGCCGGGGGGGACAGGTCCGTAGCCGCCGGGGGGCTCGCGGCGGCAGGTCTCGGCGGCTCGTACGCTCCGGGACGTGGCGGCCTGGGAATTGCCCAGCCGGACGGCGCTGCCGGCCGGTAGTCGCCCCACCCCGGGAGTTGAGTCTTGATCGTCGGTAGTCTGCTGCTCATAGTGGTCGCGGCAGGCCTGCTTGTTGTGGGCCTGGCGCGTGCCTCTGATCCGTTGCTGATCGGCTCCATCGTGGTCAGCGTGATCGCGGCCTTCGCCCTCTTCCTCGGTCATCGGCGCGCCAGCCGGGACGCCGAGATCGAGGAAGAGGTCAACAGGTACGACATAGCGGAGGACGAGCACCTGTCCGCCGCGCACACCCAGGCGATTCCGGTCACCCCCGCGCCCGACGCGGTCAGGGGCGCGGCTGACCGGGACGCCGACTTCGACACCGGCGGTGACCGTTGGCCGGCGTCCGGCCGCGAAGACGTCGGCGACTGGCCACAACCGGCCGGTGCCGACTCCGCGGAGTGGCCGGGCCCGTCCGACGACCGCGCCGGCGATCCGTACGCGATGGCACCCGAGGACGCGACCGAGTGGCCGCGCGGTACGCAGGACGACACGGCGGGATGGTCCGACTCGGCATCGGACCGCACCGCCGAGTGGTCGGCGCCGCGCGACAGCCAGTCCGACTGGTCGACCGAGCCGGAGGAGAAGACCACCGAGTGGGCCGCACCGCGGGACGACGCGAGCACCGACTGGGGTGGCGCGGGTCGTACCGAGGGCACCGACTGGGATGCGGACTGGCCCGACGACGTGTCCGGTACGCCGGACGCGATGGTCGGCGCCGGCAGCAACGGTCACCAGGCCGGCAGCCAGCACGATGGGCTGGACGAGCAGGGCGACGAGGACCCGCCGGACGAGCCACCGGCACAGCACACCTCCGCCGCCGATGTCGCCCGGTTGGCGACCCTTGGCGACGACGTGTACGTGGTGGACGGTCGTCCCCGGTACCACCTCGGTGGCTGTGTCCACCTGCTCCAGCGGGACAGCGAGCCGATTCCGGTGGGCGAGGCGGTCGATCTCGGCTTCACGCCGTGCAGCCTGTGCGAGCCGGACACCGCGCTGCTCACCGGTGCACGCGGCGGCTGACCGGGACACGCGATGGCGGACGCGACCATCGCGGTGAGGGTGCGTCCGGGCGCCTCCCGCATCCGGGTGGGTGGGCGCTACGACGGGCCGTACGGACCTGCCCTGGTGGTGGCGGTGACGGCACCACCGGTGGATGGTCGCGCAACGGCTGCGGTACTTCAGGCGGTCGCGGCTGCGTTAGGTGTACGCAGCCGCGACCTGTCCGTACGCTCCGGCGGTACCGGCCGGGACAAGGTGCTCGCCGTGGCCACCCCACCGACCGACCTACCGCAGCGGCTGGCCGCCCTGCGCGACACGGCCTAGGCCCGCCGTGACCTGGCAGCTCGACGTTGCCCTGCTGATCGGGGCTGTCGTACTGCTGGTCGCGGTCGGCGCGGTGCGGCTGTCGCACCGCGCCGGCCTGCCGAGCCTGCTGGTGTACCTCGCCCTCGGCATGGCCATCGGCGAGTCCGGCCTCGGCATCCGGTTCGACAACGCGGATCTGACCCGGAATCTCGGCATCTGCGCGCTCATCGTGATCATCGCCGAGGGTGGCTTCACCGCGCGCTGGTCGGCGCTGCGTCCGGCACTGCCCGCCGCGACCGCGTTGGCGACTGTCGGGGTGGCGGTGAGCGTCGCCGCGGTAGCGGTGGTCGCGAAGCTGGTACTCGACGTGGACTGGCGACTCGCGCTGCTCTACGGCGCGGTGCTCTCGCCCACCGACGCGGCGGCGGTGTTCTCCACTCTCCGGCGACTGCGCCTACCGCGCCGGTTGGTGGCGACCCTGGAGGCCGAGTCGGGCCTCAACGACGCGCCGGTGGTACTGCTGGTGCTGCTCCTGTCGGCGGGATCCTTCGGTGCCCACCCGCTGTGGCAGAACCTGCTGCTGGTGGCGTATGAGCTGGTCGCCGGCGCGGTACTCGGCGGTGTGGTGGGCCTGATCGGCGTGTGGGGACTGCGCCGGGCGGCACTGCCGGCGGCAGGGCTGTACCCGCTCGCCGCGGTGGGGCTCACCGCGCTCTCGTACGCGACCGGCCAGGTCGCACACGCGTCGGGCTTTCTCGCCGTGTACGTCGCCGGGGTGGTGCTCGGCAACGCACGGCTGCCCCACCGGCAGTCGGTACTGGGGTTCACCGACGGCCTCGCCTGGGTCGCGCAGATCGGCCTGTTCGTGCTGCTTGGACTGTTGGCCAGCCCGGGACGACTGGGTGGCGTACTGCTGCCCGCGATCGTGATCGGGCTGGCCCTGATGCTGTTCGCGCGGCCGCTGTCGGTACTCGCCTCGGTCAGTTGGTTCCGCGTCCGGCTGCGACAGCAGGGTTTCCTGGCCTGGGCCGGCCTGCGCGGGGCGGTACCGATCGTGCTGGCGACGATTCCGCTGTCTGCCGATGTACCGGGCGCGGAGCGGCTGTTCGACGTGGTGTTCGTGCTCGTCGTGGTGTTCACCGCGGTACAGGGCACGACCCTGCCCGGGGTGGCCCGGCTGCTACGGCTGGCGGCACCGGTGGAGCCGACCGAGATATCGGTCGAGACCGCGCCACTCGAGCGGATGGGCGCGGACCTGCTTCAGCTCGACATCACTCCTGGATCGCGACTTGCCGGGGTGTACCTCGAAGAGCTTCGGCTTCCGGTCGGTGCGGTGGTGACCCTGGTCGTACGCGGCGGCGCGGGCTTCGTACCGGACCGGCACACCCGACTGACCACCGGCGACGCCCTCCTGATCGTGGCTACCGCGGAGTGCCGTGACGAAGCCGAGCGGCGGCTTCGCTCGGTGAGCCGGCAGGGCAGGCTGGCCCGCTGGTACGGAGAGTCGGGTGAGCGCGATGCCCGCTCGCCCCAGAGCGCCGGTCGTACCGGCCGGACCCCGGGCCGACGGCCCATCGACGGCGGGAGCGCGGAGCCGAACCGGTCGTCGGACGGTCCGGACCAGTCGCCCGTGGTACCGGGATCCGAACGGTCGGAACTCCCGGCCGGCCCTGCCGTGGAGGTGCCGGCCCGCAGCGCGGACCCGGAACCGATCCCGTAGCTGCCGCGCCCTAGCCGACCCCAGGAATCGGTCCCTGGTGACGGCCGGTACCGATCGCTACGGTCTGGACCGGCGTCTTGCCTACTGCTCGTGCAGAGCCGGTTTACTGCTTGTGACGGCTCTCCAGAAGATCATTGACTCGTGGCATGTTTGTCGACGGCCTGTTGAGTCCGTATCCTTGCCATTCCGGAGTGCGTGGCGCCCGCCACGCGCCCGTTTTGCATTGCAAGGGGAGCTGCCATGGCCGAGCGGGCGAGCGCAGCGCGAAAGAAGAGCCCACCGACAGCAACCCGAGCGGGCGGTGCCACTCCGGCCCGCGGCCGCTCAGAGGTTGCCCGAGCGTCGAGCGGCAAGGCGGCTGGATCGGGTTCGAAATCTGCCAAGAAGTCCGTCGCGAACGTAGCAAAGACCGCGTCGGCACGGAAGACGACCCCATCGCCGTCCTCGCGCGCGGCGTCCCCTCGCACCGCAGCGGCGGCCCCTCGCACGGCAGCCCGGAAGAAGACGACCCAGAAGGCGGCCCTCGACAAGGCGACGCCGAAAAGAGCGGTCGCCAAGAAGGCTGCCCCGAAGCGGGCGACCGCGAAGTCGCCAGCGGGGACGGCCACGACCTCGACCCGGCCGGCTGGCAAGAAGGCCGTAACCAAGAAGGCCGTAACCAAGAAGGCCGTAACCAAGAAGGCCGTAACCAAGAAGGCCGTAGCCAAGAAGGCCGTAGCCAAGAAGGCCGCGACCACCAAGGCCGCGACCAAGAAGGCAGTAACCGAGAAGGCCGCGACCAAGAAGGCCGCCGCAACGGCCATCGCAAAGAAGTCTGCCGCGAAGGGCGCTGTCCGGACGACCACCGCGAAGGGCACCGCCAAGAAGGGCACCGCCAAGAAGGGCGCGGCCAAGAAGGGCGTGGCCAAGAAGGCCACCGCGACGAAGCGGGCCACGGCCACGACACGGGTCACGGGACAGCGCACGGCGAGCAAGTCGGCGCCAGCGAAGCGCACGGCGAGCAAGTCGGTGCCGGCGAAGCGGGCCGCGACCAGTACCGCCACCAGGGCGGCAGGCAAGGCGACCCCGGCGAAGCGGACCGCGAGCAAGACCACGTCGACGGCTCGGCCGGCCGGCAAGGCCGCACCGGCCAAACGGACCGCCGCCACGTCGACACCGGCCCGGCGGGCTGGAGCCAAGGCCGCACCGGCGAACCGCGCCGGAGCCAGGACCGCGCCCGCGAGCCGGGCGGCGAGTAGGACCGCGCCCGCCAAGCGGACGGCGACCAAAGCCGCGCCGACCAAGCGGACCGCGGGCAAGACCGCGGCGAAGAAGGCGCCCGTCAGCCGCAAGGCGGCGGCGAAGACGACCGCGGTACGCGCCAATGCCAAGGCCACGACGGTGGCGAAGGCTGGCCGGGGACAGGTACCACGCCCCACGCCGACGGACCCGATGGTCGCCAACCAGACGACGGCGGCCGGTCGCATCGACCAGGATGACTCGATCGTGCAGGATCTGTCCGCAACGAGTACACCCACGACGGGCAGCCGGTCCGCCGTGAGGACCACCACGACCGCCGCGCCGAACGCGGCCGAGGGGGCGAGGACCACGACCAAGCCAGCACAGGCGAAGCCGTCCACGGCCAAGCCAGCGAAAGCCGCGCCCAAGAAGGCCGCCCGGTCTGCGGCGGAGACCGAAAAGATCCGGCAGGCCCTGCTCGAGCGCTGCGAGGAGTTGCGCGCCGAGTACGACCAGACCATGCACGAGCTGTCCGACCTGCAGCGCGACCGGCTTACCGACTCGGCCGGAGACGACCAGGCCGACACCGGTACCAAGACGTTCGAACGTGAGCAGGAGATCACGCTGGCCAACGGCATCCTGGAGCGGATCAGCCAGGTGGAGCGGGCGCTGGAGCGGCTGGAGGACGGAAACTACGGCTGGTGCGAGCGGTGCGGAAATCTCATCCCGCCGGAGCGACTGGCCGCGTTCCCGTCGGCAACCCTGTGCGTGACCTGCAAGCAGTTGGAGGAACGACGCTGAGCGGCGAACACGCCGAGCAGGCGATCTCCGAACCGGCGGTCGCCGCGCCGGTGGCTACCGAACCAACGGCCAGCGGCCCGACCGGCAGTGTCCCGACTGGCAGTGTCCCGACTGGCGGTGTCCCGACCGGCAGAGTCCCGACTGGCAATGTTCCGGGGGAACCCGCTCCGGACGCGCCAGCCGGCGAGGCCTCGCCCGCGGACACGCCATCGGCGGCCGGCGACGGCCCAGACGATGGCGCTGTCGACGGAACCGGTCGACCGGCGTCCCGGGTGCGGTGGGTCGCCTGCCTGGCGATCGCGGTACTGGTCGCGGACATCGTGACCAAGGCGGTCGCGGTGCAGGCACTCACCGATCGGGAGCCGGTCCGCCTGTTCGGCGGCGCGGTGTACCTGGTCCTGGTCCGTAACATCGGCGCGGCGTTCAGCCTGGCCAGCGGCTTCACCGTGCTGTTGAGCCTGGTCGCGGTCGCGGTGATAGCGGTGATCGTGCGGTTCGCCCGCCGGCTGCGCTCGACCGGTTGGGCGGTGGCCCTCGGGCTGGTGCTCGGCGGGGCGGGCGGCAATCTGGTGGACCGGTTGTTCCGGGAGCCAGGGCCGTTCCGCGGCGGCGTGATCGACTTCGTCAGCCTGTTCGACGAGGCCGGTCAGGTGTGGCCGGTGTTCAACCTGGCCGACTCCGCGCTGGTCGTCGGGGTACTGCTCGCGGTGGTACTCGAGCTCACCGGCCGGCGGTTCGACGGTACCCGCGGGCCTACCCCGCAACCCGATCGTCCGGAGCGTTGAGTCGCGGTGTCTACCAACTCTCTTCGTGAGCGGCGCACCGTACCGGTGCCCGAGGGACTCGACGGGATGCGCCTGGACCAGGCGGTGTCCCGATTGCTCGGGCTGTCCCGTACCACCTGTGCCGCGCTGGTGGAGGCGGGCGACGTACTCGTCGACGGGGCGGCCTGCGCGAAGTCCGACCGGGTGACCGCGGGTACCTGGCTCGACGTCACGTTGCCGATGGTGGAGTCCGCGGCGGCGGTCGAGCCCGAACCGGTGGACGGTCTCGGCATCGTGTACTCCGACGACGACATCGTGGTGGTGGACAAGCCGGTCGGAGTGGCCGCTCATCCGAGCCCCGGCTGGACCGGCCCCACCGTGGTCGGTGGACTTGCCGCGATGGGGCACACCATCGCCTCCGGTGGCGCGGCCGAACGCCAGGGCGTGGTACACCGGCTCGATGTCGGTACCACCGGGCTCATGGTGGTGGCCAAGAGTGAACGCGCGTACAGCCTGCTCAAGCGCGCGTTCAAGGCTCGTGAGGTGGACAAGCGGTACCACGCGGTGGTGCAGGGACAACTCGACCCGCTGCGCGGCACCGTCGACGCGCCGATCGACCGGCACCCGACCCACGACTACAAGTGGGCGGTCGTGTCCGGTGGCCGACCGAGCGTGACGCACTACGACACGATCGAGGCGTTCCCGGCCGCGAGCCTGGTGGACGTACGGCTGGAGACCGGTCGGACCCATCAGATCCGGGTACACATGGCGGCCCTGCGGCACCCGTGCGTGGGCGACCTCACGTACGGCGCGGATCCGACCCTGGCCGTCCGGGTCGGACTCACCCGGCAGTGGCTGCATGCCCGGGCGCTCGGCTTCGAGCATCCTGGTACCGGCGATCAGGTGAGCTTCACCAGCGGATATCCGGATGATCTACAGCGCGCACTCCGGATCCTGCGGGGGGAGGACTGACGGTGGCCGGACGGGGGCTGCTCGCCCGCATCGACCGAGCGGTGGTGCCTCGGCTCGGTAGTGCGCTCGGCGGCTCCGACGACCGGCCCGGCCGTCGCCGGGTACTGCGCGTCGCCGCCTTCGTCTCGGTGGCGGCGGTGCTGCTCGGCGTGCTGTGGTCGACGAAACAGCAGCAGGTCGGGGACGACTCGGGCGGTTCGGTGGTGCGGGTCGGCGTGGTCGAAGGGCAGTCCATCCCGGAGTACGTCTCGGCCAGCCGGATCAGGTTGCGTCATCTCGCGCAGTCGCGATCCACCAGGACGTTCGCGCTGGTCTCGTTCACCGCGTACCTGGCGCCGGACCGGTTGGCGCCGGTGCTGTCCGGGGTTCCGCCGGTGCGGGTGTACGCCAGGGTGCCGCTGCCGCGGGTACAGACCGAGATCGTGTCGCTGAGCGTGAGCCGGCTCCCGGCGGACCTGGTGACCGGCATGAACGGGGTGGCCGAACGCAAGGACGACGAGGCGGCGGCGTTCCGGCGCCTCGCCGGGAAGCTGACCGGTACCAGCGGCGAAGAGCGGACCCTGCGCGCGCGGTACCTCGACCAGGCACAGGCGGCCGTCGCGGAGGCGGTCGGCTACCGGGAGCACTGTTCCTGCGCGTACGCGGTGGTGGTGTGGGCCACGCCGCAGTCGCTCAGTACCCTGGGTCGACGGCCCGAGGTGCGTACCGTGGACCCGGTGCCCGAGGCGACGCCACTGGACCGGGCGGTGTTTCTACCACCGCTGCCGGAACAGGCTGACGTCGCGCGACCGCCGGAGGACCGGATGGCGACACCCAGCCGTGCGGCGGGCGGATAGTCCAAAAGGATCAGGTACCAGCCACCGATAGTGGGTATTTCGTTACCGAGGGCGTTGATAGCCGGCTCTGCGGGCATCGGGGATCGTTATTCCCGACGTGCTAGTGCCTGCGGGCGGATGGCAAAACGGCGCGGGCTCCGTAGCCTGTTGGTGGCAGGTGGCCGGGGAGGCAAGTGTGGACCAGACCGAAACCAGCGTTTTCCGCGCCGGTGATACCGGATCGCGGTGGCGCACCCTGCTCGATCGAGCGAGGCATCGACCGGGCGTCGACGAGGTCCATGACCCGGCGCTGGATCCGGTTCCGTACGACCGGGTCGCGCCGCCCGGTCCGTCGCAGCCGCCACCGCCGGCGATGCCGCCCTCGATGGCTCCCGCCTCCGGCCCGCCGGCCGACCGGTGGGCGCCGCCGTCCGCGCCCGGCTCGGTGGACGCGCTGCTCGACTCGTTGCGGCGCAACCTGGGCAAATCGCGGGTGATCGCGTTCGCGAACCCGAAGGGCGGCGTACACAAGACCACCGCGACCGTACTGACCGCGGCCACTCTTGGTAGTGCCCGCGGCCGCGGTGTGCTCGCCTGGGACGACAACGAGCTGCGCGGCACCCTCGGTCTGCGCGCCGGTACCGCCCGGCACGCGCGCACGATCCGGCACCTGGTCGGCGACCTGCACGAGGTGGAGCACGGCGGTGGCCAGCTCGTCGACCGGATGGACGACTACCTGCGGCACACCCGGGACGGTTCGTTCGATGTACTGGCCGGTGACGAGGACCCGCGGATCGCGCGTCGACTCGACGCCTCCACCGTCCGCCGGGTGCTGTCCCTGCTGGCCTGTACGCATGACGTGGTCTGTGTCGACACCGGGAACAACGTGGAGAGCCCGAACTGGCGGACCATCCTCGAGGAGGCCGACCAGCTGGTGGTGACCACGCTGCCCCGGGAGGACGCGGCGTTCAGCGCCGACTGGATGCTCGATCTGCTGATCGACGAGGGCATGGGCAAGCTGGTGCAGAACGCGGTTACCTTGATCAGCTGCCCGACGCCGAACCCGGGCGAGCTGCTGGACGACTTCACCGGGCACTTCATGACCCGTACCCGCGAGGTCACGGTGGTGCCGTACGACCCGGCCCTGGAACCCGGTTCCATGATCGAGTACTCGTCGCTGCAGGCGACCACCCGGATGGCGTGGTTGAAGGCGGCCGCCACGATCACGGCCCGATTCGAGTAGCCAATCCGACGCACTCCGAACGGGTCGCGCGTCGGGCCCCGTGTCGCGCGGAAATCGTCGGTCCGGTCGCCTAAAGTCGATGCGCCGACCTGTCCCGAGGCTGTGCCCGCGCCGGTCGGATCGTGAGCTGTCGACGTCTTAGGGGGCGTGCCCTGCCATGGGTGACTCGTTCGTGCACCTGCACGTGCACACCGAGTACTCGATGCTCGACGGGGCTGCCCGACTGAAGGACATGTTCACCGAGTGTGAGCGGCTCGGGATGCCCGCGGTGGCGATCACCGACCACGGCAACATGTACGGGGCGTACGACTTCTACGCCAAGGCCAAGGCGGCCGGCGTCAAGCCGATCATCGGCGTCGAGGCGTACGTGGCGCCGGAGAGCCGGTGGACCAAGAAGCCGATCAGGTGGGGCCAGCCGCACCAGAAGGACGACGACGTCTCCGGCGCCGGG
The DNA here is from genome assembly GCA_963742715.1 of uncultured Actinomycetota bacterium. Classification (GTDB taxonomy): domain Bacteria; phylum Actinomycetota; class Actinomycetes; order Mycobacteriales; family Micromonosporaceae; genus CAVUMR01. The sequence continues at coordinate 1,071,923 of CAVUMR010000002.1, forward strand.
GCGTACACCCACATGACCCTGTGGGCGGAGACCACGCAGGGCATGCACAACCTGTTCCGGCTGTCCTCGCTGGCCAGTACGGAGGGGTTCTTCCGCAAGCCGCGGATGGACGAGGAACTGCTCGCGCGGTACTCCCAGGGCGTCATCGCGACCACCGGCTGCCCGTCGGGCGAGGTGCAGGTACGGCTGCGGCTCGGCCAGTTCGACGCGGCTCTCGCCGCCGCCGCGCGGTACCGCGACATCTTCGGGCCGGAGAACCTGTTCGTCGAGGTGATGGACCACGGGCTGTCCATCGAGCGGCGGGTCCGGGAGGGTCTTCGGGACATCGCGTCGAAGCTCAACCTGCCGATGGTGGTCACGAACGACTCGCACTACACGTACGAGTCCGACGCGCAGGCGCACGAGGTGCTGCTGTGCGTGCAGACCGGGTCCAACATGGCCGACCCGAACCGGTTCAAGTTCGAGGGCTCCGGCTACTACCTCAAGAGCGCGGCCGAGATGCGCGCGGCGTTCACCGACGAGGAGTGGCAGGCCGGCTGCGACTCGACCCTGCTGATCGCCGAGCGGGCCAACGTCGAGTTCGTGCCGCAGAACCTGATGCCGCGGTTCACCGTGCCGGACGGCGAGACCGAGCAGTCCTGGTTCCGCGCCGAGGTGTGGCGCGGGATGGACCGGCGGTTCCCGGACGGGTACGACACCGAGCACCGCAAGCAGGCCGAGTACGAGCTCGACGTCATCGTGCAGATGGGGTTCCCCTCGTACTTCCTGGTCGTGGCCGACTTCATCATGTGGGCCAAGAACAACGGCATCCGGGTCGGTCCCGGCCGGGGCAGCGCGGCCGGCAGCATGGTGGCGTACGCGCTCGGCATCACCGATCTCGACCCGCTCGAACACGGGCTGATCTTCGAACGGTTCCTCAACCCCGACCGCATCTCGATGCCGGACATCGACATCGACTTCGACGAGCGTCGGCGCGGTGACGTCATCCGGTACGTGACCGACAAGTGGGGCGAGGACCGGGTCGCGCAGATCATCACGTACGGAACGATCAAGGCGAAGGCCGCGGTCAAGGACGCGTCCCGGGTGCTCGGCTATCCGTACGCGCTCGGCGACAAGATCACCAAGGCGTTCCCGCCGGCGGTGATGGGCAAGGACGTTCCGCTCGCCGGCATTTTCGACCCGCAGCACAAGCGGTACGGCGAGGCCGGCGAGATCCGCGCGCTGTACGAGTCGGAAGCCGAAGTACAGAAGGTCATCGACACCGCCCGCGGCCTGGAAGGGCTGATCCGGCAGGCCGGCGTGCACGCGGCCGGGGTGATCATGTCGGCCGAGCCGCTGATCGACCACATCCCGCTCTGGAAGCGGGAGGCAGACGGCGCGATCATCACGCAGTTCGACTATCCGACCTGCGAAACGCTCGGCCTGCTCAAGATGGACTTCCTCGGGCTGCGCAACCTCACCGTGCTGGACGACTGCCTGGTCGGCATCACCGCCAACCGCGACACCACGATCGTGCTGGAAGACCTGACGCTGGACGACAAGGCGACGTACGAGCTGCTCGGTCGGGGCGACACGCTCGGGGTGTTCCAGCTCGACGGCGGGCCGATGCGGTCGCTGCTGCGGTTGATGCGGCCGGACAGCTTCGAGGACATCTCCGCGGTGCTGGCGTTGTACCGGCCGGGTCCGATGGGCGCCAACTCGCACATCAACTACGCGCTGCGCAAGACCGGGCAGCAGCCGATCACCCCGATCCATCCGGAGCTGGCCGAGCCGCTCGCGGAGATCCTGGACACGACCTACGGCCTGATCGTGTACCAGGAGCAGGTCATGGCCATCGCGCAGAAGGTGGCCGGGTACTCGCTGGGCAAAGCGGATCTGCTCCGCCGGGCGATGGGCAAGAAGAAGAAGGAGATCCTCGACAAGGAGTTCGCTCCGTTCGAGGAGGGCATGAAGGCCAACGGCTACTCCCCGGCGGCGATCAAGACGCTGTGGGACATCCTCGTCCCGTTCTCCGACTACGCGTTCAACAAGGCGCACACCGCCGGGTACGGCCTGGTCTCGTACTGGACCGCGTTCCTCAAGGCGAACTACCCGGCCGAGTACATGGCCGCGCTGCTGACCAGCGTCGGGGACGACAAGGACAAGATGGCGGTGTACCTGGCGGAGTGCCGCCGGATGGGCATCAAGGTGCTGCCGCCGGACGTGAACTCCTCGACCGCGCGGTTCACCCCGGTCGGTACCGACATCCGGTTCGGGCTGTCCGCGGTACGCAACGTCGGCATCAACGTCGTCAACGGCATCGTCGAGAGCCGGACCGCGAAGGGTGCCTTCACTGACTTCGAGGACTTCCTGCGGAAGGTACCGGCGGTGGTGTGCAACAAGCGCACCATCGAGTCGTTGATCAAAGCCGGCGCGTTCGACTCGCTCGGGCACACCCGCAAGGGACTCATCGGCGTACACGAGCAGTCGGTCGACGCGATCGTGTCGGAGAAGCGCCAGGAGGAGAACGGCCAGGACTCGCTGTTCGGCGGGTTCGGCGACGAGCCGGGGCTGACCATGTCGGTGGTACCGACGATCTCCACGGCCGAGTGGGACAAGTCCGACCTGCTCGTCTTCGAGCGCGAGATGCTCGGCCTGTACGTGACCGACCATCCGCTGTCCGGAGTGGAGCACATCCTGACCGGCGCGGCCGACCTGCCGGTGTCCGGGCTCAACGACGAGTCGGTCCGGGACGGCCAGACCGTCACCGTGGCCGGCATCCTGTCCGGTGTACAGCGGCGGATCACCAAACAGGGCAAGAGCTGGGCTTCCGCGGATCTGGAGGACCTCGAGGGTTCGGTCGAGGTGCTGTTCTTCCCGGCCACGTTCGAGCTGGTCGGGCCGTACGTCGCCGAGGACGCGATCGTGGTGGTCAAGGGCCGGGTGGACCGCCGGGACGACGTGCCGCGGCTGATCGCGATGGACATGTCCATGCCGGACCTCTCCGATCCGGAGAGCAAGCCGGTGGTGCTGGTCATGCCCACCGGGCGCTGTGTCCCGCCGGTGGTGGACCGGCTCAAAGAGGTGCTGATCAGCCATCCCGGTACCGCCGAGGTACACCTGAAGCTGACCAACGGCAGCAAGGAGACGCTGCTGCGGCTCGGCCCCCTGCGGGTGGCGCCGAGTACCGCCCTGATGGCGGATCTGAAGGCGCTGCTCGGTCCCGGCGCGGTCGCCAGCTGAACCTGGCCGAGATCGGTCGGCGTGCCGCCGGTGGCGGGATGTGGGATCGACGGGACAAACCTGGTTGGATCACAGCCGTGACTACGCCATCACAACCCCATTCCGGCGTGCGTGCGCAGCCCGGTGTGCCCGCTCAACCCGGCGGGCGCGGCCGTACCCGGCTGCGACGGGTACGCGACGAGCTGGTCGCGGTCGGCATCACCGGCGCGGCGGTGGCCATCGCCGGAGTACCGCTGGGAGCGCTGTGGAGCGTGGTCGCGCCGCACGTCCCGATCGTGATGACCGCGGCCGGACCCGATCTGGCCGACTACAGCAGCGAGGCGTCGGTCGCCTCGGACGGCTGGTTCGCCGGGATCGGGGTGGTCACCGGACTGCTGGCCGCGATGATCGCCTGGCTGGTGGTGCGCCGGTACCGCGGGCCGGTGATGGCGGTCGGGCTGGCCGCCGGATCGATCGGTACCGCCTGGCTGGCCTGGCAGTTGGGCCGGCGGATCGGCGCCGACGGCTACCGTGACCTGCTCTCGAACGCGCACGCCGGGTGGCTGTTCTACCGGCCGGTCGAGCTGCGCGCCAAGAGCGTGCTGCTGACCCAGGCGCTGGTGGCCGCGTTCGCGTACACGGTGCTCGCCGGCTGGTCGCGGTACCCGTCGCTACGCCGGCAGGACGGCGGGGCAAGCGCCGGCCGGCCGCATCAGCCCGAGCCGGATCAGCCGGATACGGGGCCCTCCGCGGCCGCCGGCGGCGTCGACAATGCGGAGAACCCGTCCGGCCGGTCGTGGCCGTCGCCGCGTGATCCCGCCCCCGAGCCGCCCGGTCGGGCGCCGGCGTCGTCCTGGCCAGCGGATCCCGCTGGTCAGTCAGCTGGGCACCGGGACGCGCCGACGCAGCAGGAACGGCACTGGCCGGCCCGCCCCACGTCCCCGGGCACGATCTACACCTCGGCCGCGGCACCCCGGGCGGCTCAGCCCGATCCGCTGACCTGAGCCGTGCCGCTAGTTCAGGCTGCTCTCGACGCGCAGCTCGGACAGCGGCACCGGTACCGCCCGCAGCTCCCGGAGCAGCGCGGTTTCCCGGCCGAGCAGGCTGAGCTCGGCTCGCAGCCGGGACGCCGTGTCGGCGGCGCCGAGCAGCCGTTGCCGGTCCTCGATAGGCAGCGAGGCAGCGGTCGCGACCAGGTGCGACAGTACGGCCGGATCGTCCGGCAGCTGATCGGAGGCGACCGTGGCGGCCTGCTCGGTGTCGCCGCCGTCGGCTTCGGCGAGCAGTTCGAGGTACCGCCGGAACGCGGCCAGCACACTCGGCGCGAGCCGTTCGGCGAAACCGGGGGTACCGGCCTGCTCGGGCAGCCAGTCGACGTCCCCGCAAAGGTACGGCGCGGCCGTGCGGTCCACGTCCCGCAACCGGAACCGGCGCCGGCCCACCGACACGATGTCGAACCGGCCGTCCTCGTAGCTGCGTACCTGTTTCAGCTCGGCGGTACAGCCGATCTCGTACAGCGAGTCGTCCTGGCCGCCGACCTCCCAGCCGCGCCGGATCGCCACCACGCCGAACTCGCGGGCCTCGCCTTCCGGCTGGTCCATCAGGTGCCGGACGAGCGTGCGGTACCGCGGTTCGAAGACGTGCAGCGGCAGTACGACACCGGGGAAGAGCACGGTGCCCAGCGGGAATAGCGGCAGGCCACCGGTCACCCGTCAAGCCTAGGGGCGGGTGACCGGATGCGCAGCGGAGCGGTGACCCACCGTGGCGCCACGTCCCGCCAGCCGGTACACCATCGTCCGCCTTGTGGGACGGCGATCCGGCCGCGCCTAGACTCGTGGGCGTGTTGAACCGCATTGACCTGCGCGGATCCAGTGCCGATCCGGGCGCCCTGCTGCCCCGCGCCGCGGTCGACGTGACCACGGCCACCGAACAGATCCGGCCGGTGGTCGACGCGGTACGCGGGCATGGGGTCGACGCGGTGATCGACGCGACCCGGCGCTTCGACGGGGTCGAGCTGACCGAGCTCCAGGTACTGGCGGCCGAGCTCGAAGCGGCCGCGGCCACGCTCGAGCCGGCGGTACGCGCGGCGTTGACCGCCTGCATCGAGCGGGTCCGGGCCGGCCACGTCGACCAGCGCCGTACCGACCTGACCACCCAGGTGGTACCCGGTGGCAGCGTGACCCAGCGCTGGCTGCCGGTGCGCCGGGTCGGGCTGTACGTACCGGGCGGGCTGGCCGTGTACCCGTCCACCGTGGTGATGAACGTGGTACCGGCGCAGCTCGCCGGCGTCGAGCGGCTCGTGGTGGCGAGCCCGCCGCAGCAGGAGACCGGTCGCCCGGATGCCCGGGTGCTCGCCGCCTGCGCCCTGCTCGGCGTGGACGAGGTGTACGCGGTGGGCGGCGCCCAGGCGATCGCGATGTTCGGCTACGGCGCGGGACCGTGCGCACCGGTGGATCTGATCACCGGGCCGGGCAACATCTGGGTGACCGCGGCGAAGCGGCTGCTCCGCGGAGTGGTGGGCATCGACGGGGAGGCCGGACCGACCGAGATCGCGATCCTGGCCGACGACAGCGCCGATCCGGTACACGTGGCGGCCGACCTGATCAGTCAGGCCGAGCACGATCCGCTCGCCGCGAGCGTGCTGGTCACAGACTCCGAATGGCTCTGTGCGGCTGTCGAGTCCGAGCTGGCCGTACAGGTGGGCGCCACCAAGCACAGCGACCGGATCAGCACCGCGCTGACCGGGCCGCAGTCGGGTGTGGTGCTGGTGGACGGCATCGAGCAGGGTCTGGCCGTGGTCGACGCGTACGCCGCCGAGCACCTGGAGATCCAGACCCGCAACGCGCGCGAGGTGGCGTACCGGGTGCGCAACGCGGGCGCGATCTTCGTCGGGCCGTACGCGCCGGTGAGCCTCGGCGACTACTGCGCCGGCTCCAACCACGTACTGCCCACCGGCGGCTGCGCCCGGCACTCGTCCGGTCTCGGCGTGCAGACGTTCCTGCGCGCCGTACAGGTGGTGGAGTACACCGCCGAAGCGCTGGCCGATGCCGCGGATCACGTGGTCGCGCTGGCGAACGCCGAGGATCTGCCCGCGCACGGGCAGGCCGTAACCGTGCGGTTCCGGGATCCCCGGTGACCGCGGCGGAGCTGCGCCGCGACGAGCTGCCGCTGCGGGACGACCTGCGCGGCGGGCAGCCCTACGGCGCGCCACAGCACGACGTACCGGCCCGGCTGAACACCAACGAGAACCCGCATCCGGTACCGGACGAGGTGGTGGCCGCGATCGCCGCCGCGATCGCGGCCGAATTGCCGACGCTCAACCGGTACCCGGACCGGGACGCGGTGGCGTTGCGTACCGACCTGGCCCGATACCTCGGGCACGGTCTGCGCGTGGACAACGTCTGGGCGGCGAACGGCTCGAACGAGATCCTGCAGCAGCTGCTCCAGGCGTTCGGCGGTCCGGGGCGTACCGCGCTCGGGTTCACCCCGGCGTACTCGATGCACCCCCTGATCGCGCTGTCCACCGGTACCCGATGGATCGACGGGGAACGTGGTGCGGACTTCGACCTGCCCGCGGCCGACGCGGTCGCGCAGGTCGAGAAGCACCGGCCCGACCTGGTGTTCCTGTGCTCGCCGAACAACCCGACCGGTACCGCCGTCGGGCCGGAGGTGACCGCGGCGGTGGCCGAGGCGGCGCCCGGCATGGTGGTGGTGGACGAGGCGTACACCGAGTTCGCCCGGGCCGGTACCCGCAGTGCGCTGGAACTGCTGCCCGGCCGGCCGCGACTGGTCGTCACCCGCACGATGAGCAAGGCGTTCGCGCTGGCCGGGGCCCGGATCGGGTACCTCGCGGCGGATCCGGCCGTGGTCGACGCGGTGCAACTGGTGCGGCTGCCGTACCACCTGTCCGCGCTCACCCAGGCGGCCGGCCGTGCCGCGCTCGCGCACGCCGGCACGCTGCTCGACACGGTGGCCGAGATCAAGCGGCAGCGGGACCGGATCGTCGCCACCCTGCACGCGAACGGGTTGCGTACCGCGCCGAGCGACGCGAACTTCGTGCTGTTCGGCCGGTTCACCGACCGGACCGCGGCCTGGCGGGCGTTGCTGGACCGGGGCGTACTGGTCCGCGACGTCGGCATTCCGGGCTGGCTGCGGGTGACCGCCGGTACCGCCGCGGAGACGACCGCGTTCCTGGACGCGCTGCGCACCGTGCTGTCAGACCGTCCCGACCTGTTGGAGCCCGACCCGTTGGAGGAAGCGTGAGCCGCGCCGCGAAGATCGAGCGGACCACCGGCGAAACCACCGTGATGGTCGCGTTGGACCTGGACAGCACGGCCGGGCCGGACATCAGCACCGGGGTCCCGTTCTACGACCACATGCTCAACCAGCTCGGTCGGCACGGCGGCTTCGCGTTGACCGTGCACACCACCGGTGACGTACACATCGACGCGCACCACACGGTCGAGGACACCGCGATCGCGCTGGGTACGGCGTTGGCCGACGCGCTCGGCGACAAGGCCGGCATCCGGCGGTACGGGCACGCCGTGGTACCGCTGGACGAGGTGCTGGTGCAGGCCGCGGTGGACCTGTCCGGCCGGCCGTACGTGGTGCACGAGGAACCGGCCGGGCTCGCCCCGTACATCGTCGGCTCCGGGGTGGCCTATCCGACCAGCCTGACCCGGCACGTATGGGAGTCCCTCGGACACGCCGCCCGGCTCACCCTGCACGTGACCGTGCTGCGGGCCGGTCGCGCCGGCGCCCAGCCGGACGCGCATCACGTGGTGGAGGCCCAGTTCAAGGCGGTGGCCCGGGCGCTGCGTGACGCGGTCGCGATCGATCCGCGGGGGAGCGGCGTACCGAGCACCAAGGGCGTCCTGTAGGAGTAAGGGGTGCAGAGCCTTCTTCCCGTCCTCCTGTTCATCGTCGCCGGCATGCTGACCGGGGGCGCGTTGTCGCTGCATCGGCAGGGCACCGGGCGCGCGCCGGTGATCGGCGTGGCCGCACTCGCGGTGCTCGCGGCGCTCGGCGGGGTCCTCTGGCTGCTCCCGGACGGAACGTTCGGGTGACGGTGCGGGCACTGAGGTGCTGAAGCCGCGGGTCCTGATCCTCGATCACGGCTCCGGCAACCTGCGCTCGGCGCAACGCGCGCTGGCCCGGGCCGGAGCCGAGGTGACCGTCGGTACCGACGGGGGCGCCGCCGTGGACGGGCTGGTGGTACCGGGGGTCGGCGCGTACGCCGCCTGCATGGCCGGCATCGAGAGGGTCGGCGGGCGGTCGCTGATCGCCGAGCGGATGGCCGCCGGCGCGCCGGTGCTGGGCATCTGTGTCGGACTGCAGGTGCTCTTCGAGGCGGGCCGGGAACACGGCGAGACCACCAAGGGCCTCGGGCTGCTGCCTGGCGAGGTGTACCGGCTGCGCGCGCCGCGGGTGCCGCACATGGGCTGGAACACCGTCACCCGCCCGGCCGGCAGCGCGTTGTTCGCCGGGCTCGACCCGGCCGGCCGGTTCTACTTCGTGCACTCGTACGCGGCCCGGCCGACGGATGCCTTGGCCGCCACCGGCGCGCTGGTCTCGACCGCGGTACACGGTGAGGTGTTCGTGGCGGCGGTGGAGCACGGTCCGCTCGCGGCCACCCAGTTCCATCCGGAGAAGTCCGGGGATGTGGGGGCGGCGTTGCTGGCCAACTGGGTCGGAGGACTGCGATGAACGGGGCGCCGGTGAGCGAGCTAGCGATGAACGGGGCGCCGATGAACGGGGCGCCGATGAACGGGAGTGACAGCCGGTGAGCAAGGAGCGGGCCCGACGACGGGCCGCCCGGCTGGCCGAGGTCCAGGCGCGTCGCGCCGCCGCCGAGCGGCGGGCCCGCCGGCGGGCGATGCTGCGCCGGCTGCGGCCGCCGCTGCCCCGACGCCGCCGCACCGGACGGCTGTACGCCCGCCGCACCCGCGCCGAACGGGCCAGCATCGCCGTCGGTGGGCTGGTCGTGCTGGGACTCATCTGGTACGTCCTGGACCTGTCGTTGACGGTCCGGATCGCCATCACCGCGTTGTTGCTGCTGGCACTGCCGGCGGTTGTGGTGATCACGTTCGACCGGAGGTACTAGCCGGTGGCTCCCACACTGACCCTGCTCCCCGCCGTGGACGTGGCCGACGGGCAGGCGGTACGGCTGGTCCAGGGCGAGGCCGGCTCCGAGACGCGGTACGGCGATCCCCTCGACGCGGCCCGGGCCTGGTTGGCCGGCGGCGCCGACTGGATCCATCTGGTGGACCTGGACGCGGCGTTCGGTCGCGGCTCCAACGCCGAGCTGCTGGCCCGGGTGGTGCGGGACCTCGACGCGCACGTCGAGTTGTCCGGCGGGATCCGGGACGACGCCTCACTGACCGCCGCGCTCGCCACCGGTGCCGCGCGGGTGAACCTCGGTACCGCCGCGCTGGAGGATCCGCAGTGGTGCGATCGGATCGTCGGTGAGTACGGGGACCGGGTCGCGATAGGGCTGGATGTGCGGGGTACCACGCTGGCCGCCCGGGGCTGGACCCGACCGGGCGGCGACCTGTACGAGGTGCTCGAGCGGCTGGACCGGGCCGGCTGCGCCCGGTACGTGGTGACCGACGTACACCGCGACGGCACGCTGACCGGCCCGAACCTCGAACTGCTACGGGACGTGTGCGCGCGTACGCCCGCGCCGGTGGTGGCCAGTGGCGGCGTGTCCACGCTCGCTGACCTGACCGCGCTGGCCGGTCTCGCACCGGCCGGAGTGGAGGGCGTGATCGTGGGGAAGGCGCTCTACGCGGGCGCGTTCACGGTGCCGGAGGCGCTGGCGGCACTGCGCGGGGCCGGGGCGGGTTGATGAGGCGGATCAGCTCGGGTGGGCGCTGGGAGGCGAGCATCGGGTACAGCCGTGCGGTCGCCTTCGGCGACACCGTACTGACTGCCGGTTGTACGTCCACTGTGGACGGTACGGTGCGGCACCCGGGGGATCCGTACGAGCAGGCGCTGGTCGCGTTCGGTATCGGGCTGGACGCGCTGGCCGAAGCCGGCGCCCGACTCGACCAGGTGGTACGGACCCGAATGTACGTGGTCGACATCGCCCGCAACGGTGACGCGGTCGGCCGGGCGCACGGGGACCTGTTCCGGGAGCAGCGTCCTGCCGCCACCATGGTCGGCGTGGCTGCCCTGATCGATCCGGATCAGCTCGTCGAGGTCGAACTGGAGGCCTGGCTCGGGTGAGTGTCGCGGTGCGCGTCATTCCCTGCCTGGACGTGGCCGCCGGGCGGGTGGTGAAGGGCGTGCGCTTCGTCGACCTGCGCGACGCCGGAGACCCTGTCGAGCTGGCCGGGGCGTACGACGCGGCCGGCGCGGACGAGCTGGTATTCCTCGACGTGACCGCGTCGGTCGAGGACCGGTCCACCACACTCGACGTGGTCAGCCGTACGGCGGAAACGGTTTTCATCCCGCTGACCGTCGGTGGGGGCGTCGGCGGCGTGTCCGATGTCGACCGGCTGCTGCGGGCTGGCGCGGACAAGGTGGGGGTGAACACCGCCGCGATCGCCCGACCGGCCCTGATCGGCGAGATCGCGGACCGGTTCGGCCGACAGGTGCTGGTGTTGTCACTGGACGTGCGGCGGGTGGCCGGCCCACCGTCCGGGTTCGAGGTGACCACTCACGGCGGTCGCCGGGGTACCGGTCTGGACGCGATCGAGTGGGCCGCCCGGGCGGCCGAGTTGGGCGCCGGCGAGCTTTTGCTCAACTCGATCGACGCCGACGGTACGAGGGACGGCTTCGACCTTGAGTTGATCACGGCGGTACGTGAGGTGGTGGACGTGCCGGTGGTGGCCAGCGGCGGGGCCGGCCGGGTCGAGCACTTCCCGGCCGCGGTGACGGCCGGCGCGGACGCCGTGCTCGCGGCCAGCGTGTTCCACTTCGGCGACCTGTCGATCGGCGGCGTCAAGGCCGCCCTCGCCGCCGCCGGCCACCCGGTCCGCTGAGCGCCGCCCGGGCCTCCCGGTCCGCTGAGCGCCGCCCGGGCCTCTCGGTCCGCTGAGCAACGCCCGGCCACCCGTCCGCTGAGCGACGCCCTGGGCCACCGGGTCCGTTGAGCGCCGCAGCCGGCCAGGCGGGCGGGTTACAGGCCCGGGCGGGCCGCGCAGACCAGGTCGGTCAGTTCGGTCGGCCCGTCGAGCTCCACCCGGGCCACCCGCTGCCGGCCGAAGCAGAACAGCAGCAGCTCCGCCGGCTCGCCGGTGACCCGGACCTGGGCGCCCCGGCCGGTGGTGTGCTCGCCGTAACCAGGCGCCGCGAGCACCACCTGGGCGGGCACCCGGCGCAGCAGCAGCCGGCCCAGCCCGCCGATCCGGCCCCACAGCCGCCCGGACAGCTCAGCCGGTAGCACTCGCGGCTCCCAGCCGTCCTGCGCCCGGCGTACGTCCTCGTGGTGCACGAAGAACTCGAGCAGACCCGTGGCCTCGGCCAGCAGCGGATTGCTGATCGGGCTCCACCACGGTGGACGGCGCACCTGCTCGACCAGGGTCGGGTAGTCGCTTCCGGTGACGTACCCCCGGCGCACCCGCTCGGTGTGGCCCTGCAGCGGCGGCAGCACGATGCCGGGCATGGCGTCCACCCGCCGGTCCCGCAGCACGATGTGCGCGGCGAGGTCGGCCGCGGTCCACCCGGTGCACAGGGTCGGCGCCTCCGGCCCCACCTCGAGGAGCAGGTCAGCGAGGGCCGAGCGTTCCTGGTGCGCATAGGACGTCATTGCTCGATGTTATGCGGGATTGTCCCGCTCACCGACTCCGCCCGGTTCCGGTCGCGATCCGCGCCCTGACGCCGCCGGTCCCGGTGGGCGGTGACAACCAACCCCCTGACCACCCGCCCGTGGCCACCAGCCCGTGGCCACCAGCCCGTGACCACTCCGTGACCACTCGCCCGTGACCACCCGCCCGTGATCACCGACCGTGATCTACGTCGCCCGCGCCCGCGGTTTGTCGGACCGGTAGGTGAGACTGGTCCCGGTGAGCGAGCGTAGGGATCCCCAGGGCCGGCCGGTGGTGCGGCTGGGCGTGCTCCGGCGTGGCCTGTGGGTGTTGTGGCAGGCGGTCCGGGAGCAGCCCGGACTGTTCGTGGTCGGCGTGATCGGCGGCATCCTGTTCGGCCTCACCACGGTCGCCGGGGCGTATGTGGTCGGTGCGGTGCTAGGGCGGGTGGCTTTGCCCGCGTTCTCCGGCGGGCGGTACACGGTCGGCGCGCTCGCCGTCGCGGCCGGGGCGATCCTCTCGGTCAGCCTGGTCAAGATCGCCGGCATCTACGGCCGCCGGCTCGGCGCCGGCTCGATGCAGTTCCGGCTGCAGGCGTCGTTCCGGCGCCGGGTGACTCGGCGCTATCTGGACCTGCCGCTGGCCTGGCACCACCGGCACGCCACCGGCACCCTGCTGTCCAACGCGAACAGTGACGTCGAGGCCACCTGGTTCCCGATCGCGCCGCTTCCCTTCGCGGTCGGCACTCTGGTAATGCTGGTCGGCGCGGTGGCCTCGCTGTTCGTCACCGACTGGGTGTTGGCGCTGGTCGGGGTCGCGGTGTTCCCGACGCTGTTCACCCTGAACGTGGCGTACTCGCGGCGGATGTCACCCCGGATGACCCGCGCCCAACAGCTCCGGGCCGAGGTCAGCGCGATCGCGCACGAGAGCTTCGACGGTGCGCTGGTGGTCAAGACGCTCGGCCGGGAGGCCGAGGAGACCGAGCGGATGGCGGTCAAGACGGCCGAGCTGCGGGACGCGCTGGTGGCCGTCGGGCGCATCCGGGGCGCGTTCGACCCGTTGATGGACGCCCTGCCCAACCTCGGCACCCTCGCCGTACTGGTGGTCGGCGGCGCCCGGTTGGCCTCCGGTGCCATCACCGTGTCCGAGCTGGTCGGTACCGCGTTCCTGTTCACCGTGCTGGCCTTCCCGGTACGTGCGATCGGCTGGGTGCTCGGCGAGCTGCCGCGCAGCGTGGTCGGCTGGGACCGGGTCCAGCGGGTGCTCACCGCGACCGGCGACATGACCTACGGCGAACGCCGGCTGGATCGCGACGCCGGCCCTGGCACCCTCGAGTTCGACCGGGTGTCGTTCGCCTACCCCGCGCCGGTCAGCGGAGACGTCACCGGCGCCGCCCTCGACAACGAGCCGCAGCACACCGGCCCGGACGTACTGCACGAGTTGACCTTCCGGGTGTCGCCCGGCTCCACGGTCGCGCTGGTCGGCCCGACCGGCTCCGGAAAGTCCACCATCACCGCGCTGGCCACCCGACTGATGGACCCGAACGCCGGAGTGGTGCGGGTGGACGGTGTGCCGGCCACCGAGCTGGCGGCGGACAGCCTGGCCGCGACCATGGCGTTGGTGCCACAGGTCCCTTTCGTGTTCGACGACACCGTGCACGGCAATGTCTCCCTCGGCCGACCGGGGATCGACGAGGCCGAGGTGTGGCGGGCACTGGAGCTGGCCCAGGCCGACGGCTTCGTCCGGCACCTGCCGGACAAGCTGGACGCGATGGTGGGCGAGCGCGGTACCACCCTGTCCGGCGGCCAGCGCCAACGCCTCACCCTGGCCCGCGCGCTCGCCGGCCGGCCCCGGGTGCTGCTGCTCGACGACGCGACCAGCGCGGTCGACCCGCGGGTGGAGGCGGCCATCCTGGCCGGGCTCCGCTCGGCCGAGCTGGCCACCACGGTGCTGGTCGTCGCGTACCGGCGGGCCACCATCGCGCTCGCCGACCAGGTGGTGTACGTCGAGCACGGCCGGGTCATCGCGGTCGGTACCCACCGCGAGCTGCTGGCCACCGTGCCCGGATACGCGAACCTGGTCACCGCGTACGAGCGGGACGAGGCGGAACGGGCGCGCGAGCGCGGCTACGACGAGCCGGTTGAACTGGAGCTGCCCGGATGATCGCGTCGTGTGCTGGAGCCGCCCGGGTGACCGGGCCGAGTGACCGGGAGCTGGAGCGATGACCGCGCCCGGCCGTACCTTCGTGAGCCCGATCGTCCGCGGCGCGCCCTCGGAAGAGGCGACCGGGGACCTGTCCACCTGGCGGGTGCTGCGGCGCGGGCTGGCGCTCTCACCGGAGCTGCGGGTGGGCCTGGCCGGCACGCTCGGCCTGGCGCTGCTCGCCACGGTCGGTCGGGTGGCCATCCCGGTCGCCATCCAGCAGGGGCTGGACCGGGGCATCCGGGTACCGGGTGGACCCGACGTGGGCGTGCTCGCCGTCGTCAGCGCGTTCGCGGCCGCCGCGATCGCGATGGCGGTGTTCGCCGCGTACCGGATGAACGTCCGGCTGTACCGGGTGACCGAGACCGCGCTCGCCAGCGTGCGTACCCGCACGTTCCGGCACATCCACGATCTGTCGCTGGCCCACCAGCAGGCGGAGCGGCGCGGCGCGCTGGTGTCCCGGGTCACCAGCGACGTCGACCAGATCAGCCAGTTCCTGCAGTTCGGCGGAGTACTGCTGCTGGTCAATCTCGGTCAGCTGGTGATCGCGACCGTGGTGATGCTCGTCTACTCGTGGCAGCTCACCCTGGTGGTCTACGCGGTGTTCCTGCCGCTCGCGATCGCCATCCGGTTCTTCCAACGCAAGCTCGCGAGCGCGTACATCCAGGTCAGACAGCGGGTCGGTGCGCTGCTCGGCGGCATCGCCGAGAGCGTGGTGGGCGCGGCGGTGATCCGGGCGTACGGCGTGCAGGACCGCACCAGCGCCCGGCTGGACGAGGCGATCGAGGGGTACCGGGTGGCCCAGTTCCGCGCGCTGCGGACCAGCGTGGTCACCTCCTCCACCGGCGAGCTGGTGGCCGGACTGGCGAACGCGGCGGTGGTACTCGTCGGCGTACTGCTCGGTGTGGCCGGCGAGCTGACTATCGGTGAGCTCGGCGCGTTCCTGTTCCTGGTCGCACTGTTCGTACAGCCCGTACAGACCGCCACCGAGGTGTTGAACGAGGCGCAGAACGCGGTGTCCGGCTGGGGCCGGGTGCTGTCCGTACTGGAGATCGAGCCGGACGTGGCGGACCCGGGGCCGGCCGGCCGGGACCTGCCGACCGGTCCGCTCGGGGTCACGTTCCGGGACGTGCGGTTCGCCTACCCGAGCGGTCCCGAGGTGCTGCACGACATCGACGTACAGCTGGCGCCGCAGACCCGGGTCGCGGTGGTGGGCGAGACCGGCAGCGGGAAGACCACCTTCGCCAAGCTGCTGACCAGGCTCATGGACCCGAGCCACGGTCAAGTGCTGCTGTCCGGGGTACCGCTGCCCGAGGTGCGGTTCTCCTCGCTGCGCCGGCGGGTGGTGATGGTGCCGCAGGACGGCTTCCTGTTCGACAACACCGTCGGGGAGAACATCCGGATGGCGCACCCGGGCGCGTCCGACGCGGAGCTCGAACTGGTCGTGTGCGAGCTGGGCCTCAGCGACTGGGTGGCTAGCCTGCCGCGCGGACTGCACACCCCGGTCGGGGAGCGCGGTGAGGCGCTGTCGGTGGGGGAGCGGCAGCTGGTGGCGCTGGCCCGGGCGTACCTGGCCGATCCGGACCTGCTCGTCCTCGACGAGGCGACCAGCGCGGTGGATCCCGCCACCGAGGTGCGGCTGCAACGGGCTCTGGACGCGGTGACCCGGGGTCGTACCACGGTCGCGGTAGCGCACCGGCTGTCCACCGCGGAGTCGGCGGACGAGGTGCTGGTGTTCGACGACGGTCGGATCGTGCAGTGCGGGCCGCATTCCGCGCTGGTACAGCAGGCCGACTCGGTGTACGGGCGGCTGCACGCGTCCTGGCTGGTCCAGACCCGCTGACGCCCCTCCGCGCGGCCCTTCGCGGCCACTCGCGCGGTCCCTTCGCGCCGGGCGCCAACCGGCGAACTCCGCGGCGCTCCGCGCGGTAGCGCCGACGGGCGAACTCTGCGGCGCTCCGGGCGGTTGCGCCGCACGATGCGGCGGTCCTGTTAGCCTCGGTGGCGACCCAGACGAGTCCAGACAAATGGGGCGGATCATCCGAACGACCACGCACCGCTGGCTCAGCGCGGCGGCCGCGACGGCGGCCTTCGCCGCGCTGGTCGGCTGCGGCACGCTACCGACCGACCCGGCGCGAACGGATCCGACCGCTTCCGCCAGCCCGTCCCCGTCGGCGAGTCCGTCACCGAGCCTGCCGCCGTTCGATCCGGACGCCGAGGCGGTGCTGCCGCGGCACCGGATCGTCGCCTACTACGCGGTGCCCAACGCCGAGCCCACCGGCCCGGCGTACCAGCTGTCCAACGGCATGCTCGCCCGGCTGCGCGCGCAGGGCGCCGCCTACACCCGGCTCGACCCGAAGCATCCGGTACAGCTCGGCATCGACCTGGTGGTGAGCGTGCCGGACGGGCACCCCGGGCCGGACGGCAGCTACAGCCATCACGTCGACCCCGCGACGATCAACCGGTACATCGACTTCTGTCGCCGCAACAAGCTGCTGCTGTTCCTCGACCTGAATTTCGGCTGGTCGTCGGTCGCCGGCGAGCTGAACGTCTTCATGCCGTACCTGCGGCGGTACCCGTTCGTGCATCTCGCGGTCGACCCGGAGTGGATGTTCCCGCGGCACAACGGCGTACCGGGGGTGAACCTCGCCAACGTGCGGGCCACCGATCTCAACCCGATCATCGCGGCGGTGGCCGCGATCCCGCAGCAGTACCGGGTGCCCCGCAAGATCCTGCTGATCCACCAGTTCCGGCCGGACGGCGACGGGCTGGCCAACCCGTACGACCCGCACGTCGCGGAGATCGCGGACAAGGCGCACCTGCGCAACGACCCGCGGGTGGACGTGGTCATCCACGTCGACGGGGTGGGCGGGTACGTCGGTGACATCGCGGCCAAGACCGGCGAGTACCGGGCCTGGGTGGCCCGGGACATGGCGCGCTACCACAACTTCCGGTACGGCGGATTCAAGCTGTTCTACCAGCTCGAAGCGCGTACCCGGCTGATGACGCCGAAGGAAGTGATGGCGCTGGCACCGCCGCCGATGGTGATCACCTACGGCAACTGACCGCCCCGCCCGCTCCGCACCGGACGGGCAGTGCGGCGGTCGCGGTCACCGGTCGGCGTCGGTGGCCGCGGCGAGCACGTCGGCGGGCCGGTCACCGGTCGGCGTCGGTGGCCGCGGCGAGCACTTCGGCGGGCAGGTCGCCGGTCAGGTACCGCTGGATCGTCGGCGCGACCAGTGCCACCACCTGTTCGCGGGGCAGGTTCGCCAGCGGCTCGATCTTCACGATGTACCGGGTCATCGCCAGTCCGATGATCTGGGAGGCGACCAGCGAGGCGCGGACCGGCGAATCCGGCACGTCGAGCGCTTTCATGGCCCGCCGCAGTACCCGCGTGGTGAGAAACTCCCGCAGCATCCGGGTGGACCGCTCGTGGCTGACCGCCGAGCGCACCAGAGCCGCGGCCGCGGTACCGGCGGGCGAGTCCCAGACGGTGAGGAAGGTCCGTACCAGCCGCTCACCGGCTCCGTCGATGCCTCCGGTGACCACGTCCGGGATCAGCTTCGCCGGATTGATCGGCATCCGGACCGCGGCCAGGAACAGGTCTTCTTTGGTACCGAAGTAGTGGTGGATCAGGGCCGGGTCGACCTCGGCCGCGGCCGCGATGTGCCGGATCGACGTGCTGTCGTACCCGCGTGCGGCGAACGCGGTCGCGGCCGCGTCGAGGATCGTCTCCCGGGTGTCCGGGTTGCCCCGCCGCCGACCGGTGCGTGCCACGGCCGGAGCGTCTCAGCCGGTACGCCGACGCAGCGTCGCCGCGCCCAGCAGCAGGGCCAGCACGACCGCGCCGACGATGATCGTCACGTCCCGCCACAGCGTGCCGGTCGGTTCGGGGTGGACCCCGATCTCGGTCAGCGCGTCCACCGCGTACGTCATCGGCAGTACGTCCGAGATGGCCTGCAGCCAGCCGATCATCTGCTCCCGCGGCCAGATCAGCCCGCACAGCAGCGCCTGCGGCAGGATCACCGCCGGCATGAACTGCACCGCCTGGAACTCGCTGGTGGCGAACGCGCTCACGAACAGCCCCAGGGCCATGCCGAGTACCGCGTCGGCGATCGCGATCCCGCCGACCGTCCACGGACTGCCGGCCGTGTCGAGGTCGAGCAGCCAGTAGGCGACCCCGGAGGCGATCGCGGCCTGGATGGTGGCGGTGATCGCGAACGCCAGCCCGTACCCGAGAAGCAGGTCGAGCTTGTGCAGTGGGGTGGTGAGCAGCCGCTCCAGGGTGCCGGTGGTCCGCTCCCGCAGCATCGCCACGCTGGTCACCAGGAACATCGCGATCAGCGGGAACACACCGAGCAGGATGAGCCCGATCCGGTCGAAGATGGCCGGCTGGGCGTCGAACACGTACCGCAGCAGGGTGAGCAGCAGGGTCGGTACGACCAGCAGCAGCGCGATCGTGCGCCGGTCGTGCCGGATCTGGCCGAGCACCCGGGCGGCCGTCATCAGGGTGATCCGGAGCGACATCAGGCCACCCCCTCCGGCTCGCGCGCGGCATGCCGCCCGGTGCTCTGGTGCGCCTCGGCCGGGCCGCGGTCCTCCGGGAAGTCGCCGCCGGACCGGATCAACCGGAGGAACGCCTCCTCCAGATCGTCGGTGCCGGTACGCTCCCGGATCTCGTCCGGTGGCGCGTCCGCGATCAGCTCGCCCTCGCGGATCAGCAGCAGCCGATCGCACCGGGTCGCCTCGTCCATGACGTGACTGGACACCAGCAGCGTGGTGCCGGAGTCGGCCAGCTCGTGGAACCGCTGCCACAGGTCGTGTCGCAGCACCGGGTCCTGACCGACGGTCGGCTCGTCGAGCACGAGTAACTCCGGGGTGCCGATCAACGCGCAGGCGAGGGAGGCGCGGGCGCGCTGGCCGCCGGACAGGGTGGACACCAACTGCCCGGCCGCGTCGGTCAGCCCGACGTCCGCGATCGCCTGGTCCGCGGCGGTGCCGCCGCTGCCGTACAGCGAGGCGAAGTAGCGGGCGTTCTCCCGCACGGTCAGGTCCGCGTACACCGACGGCGTCTGGGTGACATACCCGACCCGCCGCCGCAGCCGGGCGGACCCGGCGGGTTCGTCCAGCACGGTGACCGTGCCGGAGCGGATCTTCTGTACGCCGACCACCGCGCGCATCGCGGTGGTCTTGCCGCTGCCACTCGGGCCGAGCAGGCCGGTCACCGAGCCGGTCGGCACGCCGAAGCTGATGCCGCGCAGCACCTGCCGGCCGCCCCGCTGGACGACGAGGTCTGTCACGGTGATCGCGTTGCCCATGTCGGCTCCCCGCAGAACTCAACAAGCGTTGAACTCAACGCTAGGTGAAATACGCCGGTCGGGCAAGCACCGGGTGAAGTCAGCCGCGCCGGGCGGCGGCAGCGTGGGTAGCCCACCCGGCGGACACCCGAAACCAACCCGGCAGGTGTACCGCCCGGAGAAGCGCCAGCAGGGGAGACGGCTCGGGGCGCCGGCCGGGATCCGGCCGATGCCCCGAGCAGGTGACGCTGGTTCAGATGTCCAGGAGCCGGTTCAGCAGCGACCGGTACTCCCGCATGGCCATCCGGAGCTGTTCGGTGTCCTGGTCGCCAGGCAACGCATCGTCCAACTCGCGCTTGCGCGCGCTGAGCGCTTCGGTGAGCTGCTGGAGGGTGTCGTCGACCAGCCCGGCGGCCGAGTCGACCGCGGCCCGGGGATCGTCCACGAAGCCGATCTGCAGGTCGTGCCACCGGTCGCGGATGCCGTGAACGTTGTCGTCGGACCACAGCGATGCCGGTCCGTCTCCTCCGTCCACGTTCGGTCGGGTCGCGGTGACCGGGGAGGCGGCCGCATCGGGCCGGGCGTCGGACTCGACCGCGACCGGCAGAGCCACCGGCACTGCCGCGGCGTCATCCGCGGCGGTCCGGTCCGGATCGGTGTCGTCTTCAACGGCCCTGTCCGCCACGGTGTCGTCCGGGCCCGCGGGCAGCGCGGCGGGTTCCGTGGCCTGGTCAGCGACTGGCTCCGGAACCGCGCTGTCGTCTACCGCGCTGTCGTCCACATCCCTGTCGTCCACCGCGCTGTCGGCGGCTTGGCCGTCGGGTGCGCGGTCGTCGGCGTCGAGGCTGTCGGCGTCGGCATCGCGCGCCTCGATCCCGGTGTCGGCGCTGTCGGTATCGAGGTCGGCGTCACCGTCGGGGTGGCGGTCACTGTCGGCCGGGTCGTCGGCCCTGGCTTCGGCACCGTCCTCGGCAACGTCGTCGGCGGTAGCGCCGGCGGTGCGGTCGTCAAGATTGCCCTCGTCGGTGGTGTCGTCGGCACGGTCGCCGTCGTCGGCACGGTCGTCGTCGGCAACGTCATCTGCGGTGTCGTCGGGTGCCGCCGGCGGGTCCGGCTCGTCGTCACGGTCGGCGGGCGGACGCTCGGTCGGGTCGGTCTGGGAGTGCCACATAGCACTGTCCTTTCTGGACAGGGTCGCGCTTACCGGGCAGGTCGTGAAAGCACGCGGGTCAGGAGGCCTCGGTCGGCTCGGGGGAGTCCACCGGGTCGGTACCGAGCAGGTCGGCGAACAGCGCCCGGTAGTGCACCAGCGCCTGCCGCAGCTCCTCGGTGTCCGCTTCCCCCCGCTCGTTGCGCAGGCTGATGTCGTGCGCCTGGCGGTACCGGTCCAGCGTCGCGGCATGCTCCACGGACAGGTCCGCCACCTGCTGGTCGAACTCGCCGGTCGGGTACCCGCGTTCCTCGATGAGACGGGTGACGAGCTCGTCGGCGGTACCGACCGCGGCGGCCGGATCGTCGACGAACCGCGCCTGGACGTCCTCCCAGGCGCGTTGGTACCGCTGCCGGGCCTGGTCCGACAGTGGCCGCAGTTCGAGTTGCGCGTGCCGCTGCTCGCGCTGGCGCAGTTCGCGCTCGGCCGACAGGCGTCCGCCGCCCGCCTCGACCGCACGTTCGTACTCGGGTCCGAACCGGCTTCTGAGCTGGCGGCTCCGGTACGTGTACCAGGCGACTCCGGCCAGTACGACAAGGACAATGACGACGATGACGACAAGTACCGTGGATCCGGTTGACATGGCGCCTCCAAGTGGGGCGGGTTGCTGCCGTACGTAGCGGAAAATGACTGTCGCTACTGCATGCCCGGTAATACGAAGTGATGAACATGAATGTCTTAGGGAACTCGAACAGTTCACGTCGGCCCCCGCCGGAGCCGGGGTCCGCGGCGGCGCGGAAGAATGGGCGACCGTGACACCAACCGCTCGCCCGTCCGCGCTGGACCCGTCCGTCGCGGCGCGGCTGACCCGGGACCACCAGGGGCTGGTACCCGCTGTCGTGCAGCAGTACGACACCGGAGAAGTCCTGATGCTCGGCTGGATGGACGACGAGGCGCTGCATCGCACCCTCACCACCGGCCGGGCGACCTACTGGTCCCGCAGCCGCCAGCGGTACTGGATCAAGGGGGAGACCTCCGGCCACGTCCAGCACGTGAAGTCGGTCGCGCTGGACTGCGACGGCGACACGCTGCTGGTACGGGTCGATCAGCTCGGGGTCGCCTGCCACACCGGTACCCGCACCTGCTTCGCCAACCCGCTCGGGCCGGCCACGGGGGAGGGATCGTGACCACCGGCGCGGTCGCTCCGGACGAGAACGAGTTCGTCGACCTGGTACGTACCGGCCGGCGGGTGGTGCCGGTGACCCGGCGGCTGCTGGCCGACTGCGAGACACCGATCGGCGTCTACCGCAAGCTCGCCGGCGGCCCCGGCACCTTCCTGCTGGAGAGCGCCGAACAGGCCGGTACCTGGTCCCGGTACTCGTTCGTCGGGGTGCGCAGCTCCGCCACGCTGACCGAGCGGGACGGGCAGGCGGTCTGGCTGGGCGAGCCGCCGGACGGGGTACCGACCAGCGGCGACCCGATCGAGGTACTGCGCGAGACGGTCGACGCCCTCGCCTCGGCGCGGGTGGCCGGCCTGCCCACGCTCACCGGTGGCATGGTCGGCTTCGTCGGGTACGACGCGGTGCGCCGGTTCGAGCGGCTGCCCGAGTTGGCCACCGACGACCTGCACTTCCCGGACCTGGGGTTTCTGCTGGCCACCGATCTCGCCGCGCTGGATCACCTGAACGGCTCGCTGCTGCTGATCGCGAACGGGATCGTTCCGGTCAACGCGGACGACGCCGAGATCCGGGCGGTGTACCACCAGGCCATCGGGCGGCTGGACGCGATGACCACCGCGCTGTCCCGGCCGATCCCGCCGATGGTGTCCACCGTTGACATCGTCCCGGCCCGGCATGTCGTGGGCCGGACCCCGGACGGGGGGTACGCCAAGGCGGTGGAGGTGGCCAAGGAGGCCATCCGGGCCGGCGAGTGCTTCCAGATCGTCCCGTCCCAGCGGTTCGAGACGGACACCGACGCCGACCCGCTGGACATCTACCGGGTGCTGCGGACGACCAATCCGAGCCCGTACATGTACCTGCTCCGGTTCGGTGAGACGCCCGGCTACAGCGCCTTCGATATCGTCGGCTCGAGTCCGGAGGTGCACGTCAAGGTGACCGGGCGCCAGGCGTTGCTGCACCCGATCGCCGGCACCCGGCCGCGCGGCGGCGATCCGGACGAGGATGCCCGGCTCGGCGTCGAGCTGCTCCACGACCCGAAGGAACGCGCCGAGCACGTGATGCTGGTCGACCTCGGTCGCAACGATCTCGGCCGGGTCTGCGTGCCGGGGACCGTGCACGTGCCCGAGTTCGCCACCGTCGAGCGGTACAGCCACGTCATGCACATCGTGTCCACGGTGGTGGGCGAGCTGACCGCGGACCGGTCCGCGTTCGACGCGCTGGTGGCCACGTTCCCGGCCGGCACCCTGTCCGGCGCGCCGAAGGTACGGGCAATGGAGATCATCGAGGAGCTGGAGCCGACCCGGCGGGGGCTGTACGGCGGCACGGTCGGCTATCTCGACTTCGCCGGCGACCTGGACATGGCGATCGCGATCCGCACCGCGCTGCTGCGCGACGGGCGGGCGTACGTGCAGGCCGGCGCCGGCGTGGTGGCCGACTCCGACCCGACGACGGAGGACGCCGAGACCCGCAGCAAGGCCGCCGCCGTCCTGTCCGCGATCGCGTCCGCCGAGACCCTGCGACCGGCCCGATGACGGCCGATCCCGAACCCGTGACCGGCGTACCCGTCGACGAGTCGGGCACCGGGCCGGCCACCGAGCCGCAGGGGCCCGAAACGCGGGGGCCTGAAGCGTGGCGGCCCGAAACGCGGCAGCCCGGTCGGCGCGAGCTGGTGCTGGCGGTACTGGCCTGCACGGCGGGTGCCGCCCTGCTGCTGTACGCGGCCAGCCGTACCTGGGCGACCGAGGTGGCCGCCCGGCCGGCGCCGCTGCGGCCGGTACGCACCGAGCACACCGGTGCCGGGCTGGTACCGGCGCTGCCCGCGCTCGGCCTGGTCGCGCTGGCCGGCGCCGGCGCGCTGGTGGCGACCCGGCGGTACGGCCGGCTGCTGGTGGGACTGGCGCTGGTGCTGCTCGGAGTGGCCGCGGCCGCCGGCAGCGGGTACGGCCTGACCCGGCTCGACCGGTACGCCGAGCACGGTGGCCCGGCCTGGCCACTCCTGGCGCTGGTCGGCGGGTTGGTCGTCGTGGCGGCCGGCCTGCTCGCGGTGGTACGCGGGCGCGACTGGCCCACCATGGGCGGCCGGTACGAGCGGGCCGGCACGCGGTCGAAGGCGCCGGCCGGAGCCTCCGGACCGGACGACGCGGCCGGTACCTGGGACGCGCTCGACCGGGGCGAGGACCCCACGGTCGGCAATTGATGCGACGTACGCCACACCTCGCCGGGGCGGTGTCCCGACCCGCCGTCGGCCCCGCTCGCCGACACCCGGGCGCGGCGGTGGTCGTCTCGTCCCCTACCATCGGCCGCATGGCACCGCACGAGGGGAGTCCGCGGTGAGCGTCCTCGACGAGATCCTCACCGGCGTCCGTGACGACGTTGCGGCGCGTCAGGAAAGGATCCCGTTCGAGCGCATCAAGAAGCTCGCCTCCATCTCGCCCCGGCCCATCGACGCGCTCACCGCGCTGCGGGCACCGGGGGTCGGCGTCATCGCCGAGGTGAAGCGCTCCTCCCCGTCGGCCGGCAAGCTGGCCGAGATCCCCGACCCGGCCGAACTGGCCGGGCAGTACGCGTCCGGTGGCGCGCGCTGCGTGAGCGTGCTGACCGAGAGCCGGTTCTTCGGCGGCAGCCTGGAGGATCTCGACGCGGTACGGGCCGCGGTGCGGGTGCCGGTGCTCTGCAAGGACTTCGTCGTCTCGTCGTACCAGGTGCACGAGGCGCGCGCGCACGGTGCCGATCTGGTTTTACTGATCGTCGCCGCGTTAGAGCAGAACGTGCTGGTCGGGCTGCGTGAGCGGATCGAGTCGCTCGGCATGACCGCACTGGTGGAGGTACACGACGAGGCGGAGGCCGACCGCGCGCTGGAAGCCGGCGCGAAGGTGATCGGCGTGAACGCCCGCAACCTGCACACCCTCGAGGTCGACATGTCGGTGTTCGAGCGGGTCGCCCCGGGGCTGCCGAGCACTGTGCTGAAGGTGGCCGAGTCCGGGGTGCGCGGCACCCACGACCTGATCCGGTACGCCGCGGCCGGTGCGGACGCGGTCCTGGTCGGCGAGGGTCTGGTCACCACCAAGAGCCCGCGCGACGCGGTCGCGGAACTGGTCACCGCCGGCAGTCATCCGGCCACGCCGAGGCCGGCGAGGTGACCGGCTCATCAGCTGAGCCGACCTCCGCCGACCCGTTCAGCGGCCACTTCGGCCGGTACGGCGGAAGGTTCGTGCCCGAGGCGCTGGTCGCCGCGCTCGACGAACTGGACGTCGCCTACCGCAAGGCGATGGACGACGACGAGTTCGTCGGCACGTTCGAGCGGATGCTGCGCGAGTACGCCGGCACGCCGAGCCTGCTCTACGACGCCACCCGGCTGTCCGCGCACGCGGGCGCCCGCATCCTGCTCAAGCGCGAGGATCTCAACCACACCGGCGCGCACAAGGTGCGCAACGTGCTCGGACAGGCGCTGCTCACCAAACGGATGGGCAAGCCGCGGGTGATCGCGGAGACCGGCGCCGGCCAGCACGGCGTCGCGACCGCCACCGCGTGCGCGTACCTCGACCTCGAATGCGTCGTGTACATGGGCGCCGAGGACACCCGCCGGCAGGCGCTGAACGTGGCCCGGATGCGGCTGCTCGGCGCGACCGTCGTACCGGTGCACACCGGCTCGCGCACCCTCAAGGACGCGATCAACGAGGCGCTGCGGGACTGGGTGACCAACGTCGACAACACGCACTACCTGCTCGGTACCGCCGCCGGGCCGCATCCGTTCCCGGCGATGGTGCGCGATTTCGCCCGCGGTATCGGGGTGGAGGCGCGGCAGCAGTGCCTGGACCAGTTCGGTGGGCTGCCGGACGCGGTCTGCGCCTGTGTGGGCGGCGGGTCGAACGCTATCGGCGTGTTCCACGCGTTCATCCCGGACGAGGACGTACGGCTGTACGGCTTCGAGGCCGGCGGCGACGGGATGGACACCGGCCGGCACGCCGCGAGCATCACCGGCGGTGGCGTCGGGGTGCTGCACGGCGCCCGGACCTACCTGCTGCAGGACGCGGACGGGCAGACGATCGAGTCGCACTCCATCTCGGCCGGGCTGGACTATCCGGCGGTCGGGCCGGAGCACGCGTGGCTGCACGACACCGGGCGGGCGACGTACCAGCCGGTCACCGATGCCGAGGCGATGGAAGCGTTCCAGCTGCTCTGCCGTACCGAGGGCATCATCCCGGCGATCGAGAGCGCGCACGCGCTGGCCGGCGCGCTGCGGGTGGTGACGGACCTGACCGACACGCTCGGCCGGCCGCCGACGCTGCTGGTGAACCTGTCCGGCCGCGGCGACAAGGACGTGGCCACCGCCGGGCGCTGGTTCGACCTGCTGGACGAGGGTGCCGAGTGAGCGTTGCGGCGGCGTTCGAGGCTGCCCGGGCGGACAACCGCGGGGTACTGGTCGGGTACCTGCCGGCCGGCTTCCCCAGCGTCTCGGATGGCATAGCGGCATCTCGGGCCATGGTGGACGCCGGAGTGGACGTCGTCGAGATCGGCTTCCCGTACTCCGACCCGGTGATGGACGGACCGGTCATCCAGGCAGCGGCGGAACGGGCGCTCGCCGCCGGTACCCGTACCGCGGATGTCCTGCGTACGGTCGAGGCGGTTGCTGCAACCGGTGCTCCGACGCTGGTCATGACGTACTGGAACCCGGTCGAGCGGTACGGGGTGGACGCCTTCGCGCGGGATCTCGCCGCGGCCGGGGGAGCCGGGCTGATCACTCCCGACCTGCTGCCGGACGAAGCCGACGAGTGGCTCGCCGCGAGTACCGCGCATGACCTGGACCGGGTGTTCCTGGTGGCGCCGAGCTCCACCGACCAGCGGCTGGCCCGTACCGTCGCGGCCTGCCGGGGATTCGTGTACGCGACCAGCGTGATGGGCGTGACCGGCGCCCGGGAGGCGACCAGCCAGGCGGCACCGGCGCTGGTGGAGCGGGTGCGCGCGGTGACCGACCTGCCGGTCGGGGTGGGTCTCGGGGTCCGCGACGGTGCGCAGGCGGCGCACACCGCCCGCTACGCGGACGCGGTGATCGTGGGCAGTGCGTTGGTGGGTTGCCTGCTGGACGCGCCCGACCCGACCGCGGGCATCGAACGGCTGCGGGCGTTGACGGCTGATCTCGCCGCCGGCGTCCGCAAGCGCTGACCAGGGTCAGCTGACCGCCGACTCCACCGCTTCGGGGATCTCCGGCTCGGCTTCCCGGTGTACGTCCCGCAGCACCCCGGACCGGCCGGCGATCGCGTCGCGTACCGCGACCTGCGTGGTCGCCGTCATCGGGCTGGGCAGGTCGTCCGGGGAGTACCAGCTCAGCCGGCTGATCCGCCCCGGCGCCTGCACCGCCGGCTCGCCGCCGTCGATCTTGGCCCGGAACGCGTGTACGAGGACATCGGGGAGATGCTCGCCGCATCCGTTGCCGGTGAGGTTGTAGATCCCGACGAGGTCGACAACCTCGATCTCCAGACCGGTCTCTTCCCGGATGTCCCGGATCACCGCGTGCACCGGGCTCTCCATGTCGCGGATCCTGCCGTGCGGCAGGCCCCACAGGCGGTGTCCCTGGCTCTGCTGGCAGAGCAGCACACGGCCGTCGGCGTCGGAGATCACCGCCGCGACCGCTCCTGTTAGAGAATTCATGTACGGAGCCTAGAGGCGGGTGGGCCAGCGAGCTACCGCATCGCACCGGTACGTTGTCAGCCGTGAATCTCGCCACCATCCCCAGCCCCACCACATCCGTCTGGCACGTCGGGCCCCTGCC
This sequence comes from uncultured Actinomycetota bacterium, assembly GCA_963742715.1. GTDB lineage: Bacteria > Actinomycetota > Actinomycetes > Mycobacteriales > Micromonosporaceae > CAVUMR01. The sequence goes on from CAVUMR010000002.1 coordinate 1,099,471, forward strand.
GTTCCGGGCGTACGCGGTCTGCATCGTGCTCGGCATCATCGCCGCGTGCGTCATCACCGAGCGCCGACTGCGTAAACGGGGCGCTCCTGAGCTGACCGTGCTGGATATCGCCGTCTGGGCGGTACCGGCCGGCATCATCGGCGCCCGGATCTATCACGTACTCACCGACCCCGAGCTGTACTTCGGCACCGGCAAGGACGCGGTGCGCGCGCTGTACATCTGGGAGGGCGGCCTCGGCATCTGGGGCGGCATCGCCGGTGGCGCGTTGGGCGCCTGGTACGCGTGCCGCCGCAAGGGCATCCCGTTCCGGATCGTCGCCGACGCGGCCGCGGTGGGTCTGCCGGTCGCCCAGGCCATCGGCCGGATCGGCAACTGGTTCAACAACGAGCTGTACGGCCGGGGCACCGACCTGCCCTGGGGCCTCAAGGTGTACCGCCTGGACAGCAACGGTCAGGCGATCACCGACGCGACCGGAAAGCCGGTACCGCTGGAGCAGCTGCACCACCCGACGTTCCTGTACGAGTCGCTCTGGGACATCGGGGTGGCGATCCTGGTACTGCTCGCCGACCGCCGGTACAAGCTCGGCAAGGGTCGCGCGTTCGCCCTGTACGTCGCGGCGTACGTGGTTGGCCGGTTCTGGGTCGAGACGCTGCGCAGCGACCCGGCCAACGACTTCCTCGGCCTGCGGGTCAACGGCTGGGTCAGCATCATCGTGTTCGTTCTCGCGGTGTTGTACCTGGTCCGGGTGCGTGGACCGCAGGAGATCCTGGTGGCCGACGAGGACGGCACGCTGCGTCCGGTGCCGACCGGTACCCGGGTGACCGCGGCCGAGGAGGGCACCCGGGTGACCTCCGCGGATGCCGAGCCGGACGCCGGCGCGGATGCCGACCCGGACGGTGACGCGGTCGGCGACCCGCCGGCGGCGACCGACGATCCGGTGGACGCCACCGACGAGTCGGAAAGCGCCGCGAAGAAACCGAACGACGAGGCCAAGGAGCCGGCGAAAGCCGACTGACCGTCTCAGGCACAATCGCCCGTCGGGGCACGTAGCGGGTTCGCTACGTGCCCCGACCGCGTGAGCGGGGAGTGTGGGCCGGCCCGGTCAGAGTTCGGCGATGCACGCGGTGGCGATCCGGCGGAACCCGATCCGGGCGTACACCCGGGCCACTGCCTCGTCCCCGGCGGCCATGAACACGATCTGGTCGCCGTGCTCGACGGCGTCCCGGGCGAGCGCGTGGGTCACCGCGGCGCCGAGGCCGCGCCGCCGGTACGCGGGCAGGGTCGCGACGCCGACGATCTCCGAAACCCCGCCGGTCTGCTGCAGGCCGCCCGCGGCGAGCGCGCCCTCGGTGTCCGACGTGGCCAGCGCGTGCGCGCTGCGGTGCCGCGCCGCCCGGATCGCCTCCTCGGCCACCTTCTGCTCGTCCAGCAGCTGGTACGCCGCGTCCCGCTCGGCGGTACCGGCCGTACCGGTGGCCGTACCGGGCAGCTCGAACCCGAGGTTGGCTACCGTCCGTACCAGCGAAAACTGTTCGGCGAAGGCCGGATCGGCCGGGTCCAGCACGGTGACGGTGACGCCGGGCGGCGCGGGTGCGGGTTCGACGACCAGCGGCTCGAGCACCATCAGCGGGCAGAACCGCACCGGCAGTCCGGTCGCCTCCACCGCCGCGGCCAGCTCCGGGTTGAGGTCGTGCACCCACTCGAACGCCTCCGGTGCCCCGGCCTCGCGCTGCCGGGCCCGGACCGCGTCGACGTCTGCGACGGTGGCCGGCGGGGCGCCCGCGGTCGGGCGGGCGTAGTACGGAAAGCCGGGCCCGTTCCGGAGGAACAGGGCGAGCGGGCCGAAGTCCTCGGCGCGCGCCGCGTCCCGCGGTATCGCGTCGTAGAAGACTTCGATCCGGGCGAGCAGCTCGCGGTCGGCCGCGGTGGCGGCGGGTGGCACGGTCCCGATGGGCGCTGGGGGCTTCACGCGCCGAACCCTAGTCGCAGGGGTACGCCGGCTCGCCAGGTTTTCGCCGCCGCGCCCACCACGCGGCGTGACCGCCCCCGGCGGACAGTCGCCGCGCCGGTGGGTGTATATCCTGGGCTGACCGCCGGTTGAGCTATGTCAACCATGGCGCATACCTCGTAACACAATCGATGGGAGATGCGGAGCATGCCCAAGGTCGACGCCGTCGTCACCGGCGCCGGAGGGTTCATTGGTGGACACCTCGCCAAGACGCTGCTGGCCGAAGGCAAGACCGTGCGTGCCGTGGACGTCAAGCCCCTGGACGAGTGGTACCAGGTGCACGACGCGGCGACGAACGTGGTCGGCGACGTGTCCCTGCTCGAGACCTGCCGGGAGGCACTCGACGGCGGTGCCGGCGAGGTGTACAACCTCGCGGCGGACATGGGCGGGATGGGCTTCATCGAGGCCAACAAGGCCGCCTGCATGCTCTCTGTGCTGGTCAGCACGCACATGCTGGTCGCGGCCAAGGAAGCCGGCGTGGACCGGTTCTTCTACTCCTCGTCCGCGTGCGTGTACGCGGCTGACAAGCAGACCGACGCCGACGTCGTGGCGCTGCGCGAGGAGGACGCCTACCCGGCGATGCCCGAGGACGGGTACGGCTGGGAGAAGCTGTTCAGCGAGCGGATGGCCCGCCACTACCGCGAGGACTACGGCCTGGCCACCCGGGTCGGCCGGTACCACAACGTGTACGGCCCGAACGGCACCTGGATCGGCGGCCGGGAGAAGGCGCCGGCGGCGGCCTGCCGGAAGATCGCGATGGCGGTACTGACCGGCGACAAGAACGTGGAGATCTGGGGCGACGGGGAGCAGACCCGGTCGTTCATGTACGTCGACGACTGCGTCAAGGGCTCGATGATGTTGACCCGCAGCGACTTCGTCGACCCGATCAACATCGGCTCGGCGGAACTGGTCAGCATCAACCAGCTCTACAAGATCGTCCAGGACATCGCCGGCGTGGACATCAACTACTCGCACGTACCGGGCGCGCTCGGCGTACGCGGTCGCAACAGCGACAACACGCTGATCCTCAAGGAGTTCGGCTGGGAGCCGTCGACCCGACTGGCCGACGGTCTGGAGCGGACGTACCGCTGGATCTACGACCAGGCGAAGGCGAAGCTCGAGGGCCGTTCCTACACCAACTGACGGCGAGCCGGGACTGATGGACACCAGCGTGCAGAAGATCCAGCGCGTCGACGTACTCGGCGTCGGCATCTCCGCGGTCAACATGACCATGGCGGTCGACGAGGTGACCCGCTGGATCGACCAGCGCGAACAGCACTACGTGTGCGTCACCGGCGTACACGGGGTGATGGAGTCCCAGCGCGATCCCGAGCTGAAGGCGATCCACAACGCCTCCGGGCTCACTACACCCGACGGGATGCCGATGGTCTGGGCCGGTCGCAAGGCCGGCGCGGACTGGATGTCCCGGGTGTACGGGCCGGACCTGATGCTGGCGCTGCTGGAACGGTCGGTAGAACGGGGCTGGCGGTCGTTCCTGTACGGCGGCAAGGACGGCGTACCGGAGTTGCTGACCGCCAAGCTGCTCGAACGGTTCCCGAAGCTGGAGATCGTCGGGTCGTACTCGCCACCGTTCCGGGCGCTCACGCCGGACGAGGACGACGAGATCGTCCAGCGGATCAATGAGGCCAAGCCCGATCTGATCTGGGTCGGCCTGTCCACGCCGAAGCAGGAGCGCTGGATGTCGGCCCACGCCGGTCGGCTGGCCGCGCCGGCGCTGCTCGGGGTGGGCGCCGCCTTCGACTTCCACGCCGGCCTGGTGACGCAGGCTCCGCCGTGGATGCAGCGCAACGGGCTGGAGTGGTTCTACCGGCTGACCCGCGAGCCGAAGCGGCTGTGGCGCCGGTACTTCCAGAACAACCCCGCGTTCGTCGCGAAGATCATGCGCCGTCCACCGCGGCTGCGCGACAGCATGTGACACGTGCCCGCCGGACAGCCGGCGGGCACGTTCACGTTCGAAGGGTCTATGCCCGGCTGAACGCCTGGGTCAGCCGGATGTTGTTGCCGGACGGGTCCCGGAACGCCGCGTCGATCCCGTACGGCCGCTCCTCGGGCTCCTCGACGAACTCCACACCGCGGTCGCGGAGTTCCTTGAAGGAGCCGTGGCAGTCGTCGGTGACCAGGAACACCGTGCCGGAGAAACCCTTGGCGGTCACGTCCCGTACCTGCTCCGCCGTGGCCGGGTCCATCACCGGCGGGCCGGGGATCGCCATCAGCACGATGTCGATCTCCGGCTGGTCGGACGGCCCGACCGTGAGCCAGCGAAAGTCGCCCATCTCGGCGACGGTCACGTCGCTGCGTACCTCCATGCCGACCTTCCTGGTCCAGAATTCGAGTGCCTCGTCCTGGTCGTGCACCCACAACTGGACGCTGCCGATCTTGACCATCGTGTGCCCCCTCTTCGAGTCTGTTGACGATCACGCTAGGTGGGGGACGGGGCGCCGGTCTTCTCCAAACGTCCGGAGTTGCGCGGCCGCGGGTCGTGGCTGCGGGCGCGGTGCGGCCGACCGTACGCACGGAGCACACAGGCGGGGATGAGCGCGTAGTCCGCGGCCGGCGGGAAGGACCGGCGGTAGGCCAGCGGGGACCTCCCGTACGTCCTGGTGAAACTGGTGGTGAACGAACCGACGCTGGACAGCCCGACCGAGTGGCAGATGTACGCGACGGAACGGTCGGTGGACCGCAGCAGGGCCGCCGCCCGTTCCAGCCGCCGGGTCAGCAGGTACGCGTGCGGAGACTCGCCGAACGCGCGGCGGAACTCCTCGCTGAAGTGGCCGCGGGACAGCCCGGCCCTGCGGGCGAGGTCACGTACGGTCAGCGGCTCGGCGTACCGCGCGTCGGCCAGGTCCTTGGCTCGCAGCAGGTGCCGGGCTGGCGGTACGGAGGCCATGCCTCACGGTAACGGCTGATGACCCCGGTTAGCCCGGCGCGGAGCTGACGGATCGTCAGCGTCGCTCTCCACTCGTCGGAGTGTGGTCCCTTGACGGCTCGGGCCCGCACGGCCCGGAGCGCGTTCACACTTTCCAGATCGCTGAGAGAGGCAGCGCCCGCAGGCGGTCACCGAATGGCAATGCCTGCTCCCCCGCATAGAGCACGATCCCGGCGATCAGCCGGTCTCCGGCTCGGCTGGCAAGGTGCCGGATTCCCCGGAAGTCGTCGGTGCGGACCGTTTCGGCGGCCTTCACCTCGATCGCGACCAGTTCCCCCGACGCGTGCTCCAGCACGGCATCGACCTCATGGCCGTTGCGGTCGCGGTAGTGGTACAGCTGAACCAGCTCTGTCGACCAGGACAGCTGACGAGCTAGTTCGGTCAAGACAAAGTTCTCGATCAACGGGCCGATCGGAGTGGTTAACAGTCGTGCCCTCTTCAGCGTGATCCCGGCGAGGTGACCAGCAAGTCCGGCATCGATCACCATGAGCTTCGGTCTCGCCACCGCCCTGGTGGTCAGATTGTTGGACCAGGCTGGGATCCGGCGGATGACAAACAGCAGTTCGAGCAGGTCGAGGTACCGCTTGACCGTGGTGGCCGGGACGTTGAGCGTGCCGGCGAGCGTCACGGGCGCCGCGAGTGACGCCATCTGCGCCGCCACCACATTCAGCAGGCGGCGCATGTCGGCCGGTCGCTCGATCTCGGAAACCTGAGCGATGTCCAAATTGATCAGGTCCGCGACATACGACTCGAAGAAGCGGGCACGGCGGCCCAGGTCGCGACGCCGAACAGCCTCCGGATACCCGCCGCGGAGGGCGCGCTCCAGGTAGTCCTCGCGGCGCAGGTCGGACCTGGGCACCGAGAGATCGGCTCCCTGGCTGAACACCGCATCGATGAAGCTGCTGTGCGGCCCCTCAAGTTCCCCCTGCGCCAGTGGCCACAGTTCGATGGTTTCCGCTCGGCCGGGGAGTAGGTCCGGGATGCTGTGCAAAGCGAGCAGCCGGGCCGAACCGGTGAGCAGAAAACGGCCGGGGCGAGGGTCCCGATCCACATCGTGCTTGATCGCAAGCATGAGGTCCGGCACCCGTTGCACCTCATCGATGACGAGTAGACCGTCGTGCCGCACGAAGGCCGCAGGGTCAGAGGCTGCGGCCGAGCGGGTCGCGGCATCGTCCAGATAGCGCAGCTGCACCGTCGGCGCATCCTGCGCGACCAGCCGGGCCAGGGTGCTCTTGCCGGTCTGGCGCGCCCCGTTAATTACCACGACACGGGTGTCAGACAACGCGGTTCGCACGGCGTCGTTCGCGCGCCGCGGATATAACGTTTCTGCTGGTAACACCCTACGAAGGTATCAGCGACGTGGTTGTTTCGCGAGAGTACTGTGGTTGTTTCGCTGACTTGACGTGGCTGTTTTGCTGCATCCTCGTGGTTGGATTGTCGAAGGCGCTCGTGCGGCATCGTGTCCAGACGGTGGGCTGCGAGGCTGGTCACGGCCCTGGTGGAGCGCTGGCCGGTGGCGTCGCAACCGAGGTCACGTAGACTCGGCCAGATCCGCGGGCCGACGTCGTCCCATTTCCCGCACCGAAGGCACTCCGCTTCCAGCACCGCTTTCGGTAGGACGACGAAGGAGGCCCATGCCGCACGTGAACTCCACCGTGCCCTCGAATCACGGCTTCCCCGACGGTCCCAGCTTCCCCGACGGTCCCAGTCTTCCCGGCGGGCTGTACGACCCCGCGAACGAGCACGACTCCTGTGGCGTGGCGTTCGTGGTGGACCTGGCCGGCCGGCGTTCAGCCGGAGTGGTGGCCGCCGGCCTGTCCGCGCTGTGCCGGATGGAACACCGGGGAGCGCAGGGCGCCGAGGACAACACCGGCGACGGGGCCGGCATCCTGCTCCAGGTACCGGACGAGTTCTACCGGAGCGTGGTCGACTTCCGGCTCCCGCCGGCGGGACGGTACGCGACCGGGCTGGCGTTCCTGCCGCAGGACGCCGCCGACGCCGAACAGGCCATGCGGATCGTGATGAAGTACGCGGTCGCCGAGGGCGCGGAGCTGCTCGGCTGGCGGGACGTACCGGTGGACCCGACCGGGCTCGGCGCCTCCGCAGTCGCCGAGCTGCCGCGGATCCGGCAACTGTTTCTCAGCTCACCCGGGCGCGAGGGGATCGAGCTCGACCGGATCGCGTACTGCGTGCGCAAGCAGGCCGAGCGGGAGTCGCGGGAGCGGCGGGCACCGGTGTACTTCCCGTCGCTGTCGTCACGGACCATCGTGTACAAGGGGATGCTCACCCCCGCGCAGCTGCCGGGCTTCTTCCCCGAGCTCCGACGTGAAGAGCTGACCAGCGCGATCGCGCTGGTACACAGCCGGTTCTCCACGAACACGTTCCCGTCCTGGCCGCTGGCCCACCCGTACCGGCTGGTCGCGCACAACGGGGAGATCAACACCATCCGGGGGAACCGGAACTGGATGGCCGCCCGCGAGGCGCTGCTCGCCAGCGACGCGCTGCCCGGACGGCTGCGCCGGCTGTTCCCGGTCTGTACCCCCGGAGCCAGCGACTCGGCCACCTTCGACGAGGTACTCGAGCTGCTGCACCTGGCCGGCCGGCCGCTGCCGCACGCGGTACTGACGATGATCCCGGAGGCGTGGGAGAACGACCCTTCGATGGATCCGGCCAGGCGCGCGTTCTACCAGTTCCACGCCTGCCTGATGGAGCCGTGGGACGGACCGGCCTGCGTGGCGTTCAGCGACGGCACGGTCATCGGTGCCGTGCTCGATCGCAACGGCCTGCGGCCGGCGCGCTGGTGGCGTACCGCGGACGGGTTGGTCGTGTTGGCCAGCGAGGCCGGCGTGGTGGACGCGGATCCGGCCCGGGTGGTGGCCAAGGGCCGGCTGCGGCCGGGTCGGATGTTCCTGGTCGACACCGCGGCCGGCCGGATCGTCGACGACGACGAGATCAAGGCGTCGCTCGCCGCCGACCAGCCGTACGAGGAGTGGCTGCACGCCGGGCTGATGCACCTGGAGACGCTGCCCGAGCGCGAGCACGTGGTGTACACGCACGACAGCGTGCTGCGCCGGCAGCAGACCTTCGGGTACACCGAGGAGGAGCTCAAGCTGCTGCTCGGGCCGATGTCGCGGACCGGCGCCGAGCCGGTCGGCTCGATGGGCACCGATACCCCGGTGGCCGTGCTCAGCAAGCGCCCGCGGCTGCTCTACGACTACTTCACCCAGCTGTTCGCCCAGGTCACGAACCCGCCGCTGGACGCGATCCGGGAAGAGCTGGTGACCAGCGTGTCGACCACGATCGGGCCGGAGCAGAACCTGCTCGCGCCCGGGCCGGCGAGCTGCCGGCAGATCGTGCTGCCGTACCCGGTGATCGACAACGACGAGCTGGCCAAGATCCTGTCCATCGACGAGGACGGCAACCTGCCTGGCTTCCGGGCGGTCCGGGTGTCCGGGCTGTACCGGGTGGCCGACGGCGCGGCCGGCATGAAGGCCCGGCTCACCGAGATCTGCCGGCACGTGTCCGAAGCGATCGAGGACGGGGTACGCATCCTGGTGCTGTCCGACCGGGACTCCACCGCCGATCTCGCGCCGATCCCGTCACTGCTGCTCACCGCCGCGGTACACCAGCATCTGGTGCGCGAGCAGACCCGTACCCAGGTCGCGCTGGTGGTGGAGTCGGGCGACTGCCGCGAGGTGCACCACGTCGCGGTACTGCTCGGCTACGGTGCCGCCGCGGTCAACCCGTACCTGGCCTTCGAGTCGATCGAGGACCTGATCTCGACCGGCCGGCTGCCCGGGTACGGCGCCGACGACCCGACCGCCGCGGCGACCGCCATCCGCAGGTACGTCAAGGCGCTCGGCAAGGGCGTACTGAAGATCATGTCGAAGATGGGGATCTCCACGGTCGCGTCGTACTGCGGTGCCCAGGTGTTCGAGGCGACCGGACTCGGCCGGCCGCTGATCGACCGGTACTTCGCCGGTACGAGCAGCCGGATCGGCGGGGTCGGACTGGACGTGATCGCGCGCGAGGTGGCGCAGCGGCACGCCCGGGCGTACCCGGCGAACCCGGCCGAGAAGACGCACCGGCGGCTGGAGGTGGGCGGGGAGTACCAGTGGCGCCGTGAGGGCGAGGTACACCTGTTCAACCCGGAGACGGTGTTCCTGCTGCAGCACTCGACCCGGTCGGCGCAGTACGACGTGTTCAAGAGGTACACCTCCACTGTGGACAGACTCGCCGCCGAAACCGGATCGTTGCGCGGCCTGTTCCGGCTGCGTACCGGCCTCAGGCCGCGGGTGCCGATCGACGAGGTGGAGCCGGCCAGCGAGATCGTCAAGCGGTTCGCCACCGGCGCGATGAGCTACGGCTCGATCTCCGCGGAGGCGCACACCGACCTGGCGATCGCGATGAACTCACTCGGCGGCCGGTCCAACACCGGCGAGGGCGGCGAGGACGTCGACCGGTTGTACGACCCGTCGCGGCGGTCCGCGGTGAAGCAGGTGGCGTCCGGCCGGTTCGGCGTGACCAGCGAGTACCTGGTCCAGGCGGAGGATCTGCAGATCAAGATGGCGCAGGGCGCGAAGCCGGGGGAGGGCGGCCAACTGCCCGGCAGCAAGGTGTGGCCGTGGATCGCCCGTACCCGGCTGTCCACTCCCGGGGTGGGGCTGATCTCGCCGCCGCCGCACCACGACATCTACTCGATCGAGGATCTGGCCCAGCTCATCTACGACCTGCGCAACGCCAACCCGCTGGCGCGCATCCACGTGAAGCTGGTGGCCGAACTTGGCGTGGGTACGGTCGCGGCCGGCGTGGCGAAGGCGCACGCGGACGTGGTGCTGATCTCCGGACACGACGGCGGTACCGGCGCCGCGCCGATGAACTCGCTCAAGCACGCCGGAGTGCCGTGGGAGCTGGGGCTGGCCGAAACCCAGCAGACGCTGCTGCTCAACCGGCTCCGGGACCGGATCACCGTGCAGGTCGACGGGCAGCTCAAGACCGGTCGGGACGTGGTGATCGCGGCGCTGCTCGGTGCCGAGGAGTACGGCTTCGCCACCGCCCCGCTGATCGTGGCCGGCTGCGTGATGATGCGGGTCTGCCACCTCGACACCTGCCCGGTCGGGATCGCCACCCAGAACCCGGAGCTGCGCCGCCGGTACACCGGAAGCCCTGAGTTTTTGATCAATTTCTTCATGTTCCTGGCCGAGGAGGTCCGCGAGTACCTGGCCGAGCTCGGCTTCCGGTCACTGGACGAGGCGATCGGGCAGGTCGAGGCGCTCGACCTGGAGCCGGCGGTGGACCACTGGAAGGCGAGCGGCCTGGACCTCGCGCCGCTACTCCGGTCGTCCGCGGTGGAGGGACCCCGGCGGCGTACCTGGACGCCGGACCACGGGCTGTCCGCCGCGCTGGACACCCGGCTGATCGAGCTGGCCGCACCCGCGCTGGCGGACGGCACCCCGGTGCGGGCGTCGCTGGAGCTGCGCAACACCGACCGCACCGTCGGCACGCTGTTGGGCAGCGAGGTGACCCGGCGATACGGGGGCGCCGGGCTGCCGCCGGACACCATCCAGCTGTCCTTCTCCGGTACCGCCGGGCAGTCGTTCGGCGCGTTCCTACCGCGCGGCGTCACGCTGCGGCTGTCCGGCGACGCGAACGACTACGTGGGCAAGGGCCTGTCCGGTGGCCGTCTGGTGGTACGCCCGGATCCGGCGGCCGCGTTCGAAGCGGCCGGCAACGTCATCGCCGGCAACACGCTGCTGTACGGGGCGACCGGTGGCGAACTGTTCTGCGACGGCGTGGTGGGGGAGCGGTTCGCGGTGCGCAACTCCGGCGCGACCGCGGTGGTGGCCGGCTGCGGCGACCACGGCTGCGAGTACATGACCGGCGGGACCGTGGTCGTGCTCGGCACGGTCGGGCGCAACTTCGCGGCCGGCATGTCCGGCGGGGTCGCCTACGTGTGGAACCTCGACCCGACATTGGTGAACCGGGAACTGGTCGACCTGGCGGGCCTGTCGCGTGATGACGCGGACCTGGTCCGCGACCTGCTGCGACGGCAGCTGGCCGAAACCGGCTCGGCACAGGCGGCGGCCCTGCTGGCGGACTGGCCGGCCGCCGTCGCCGGCTTCACCGCCGTCCTGCCGCGGGACTTTCAGCGGGTACGCGCGGCGATCCAGCAGGCCGAGGAGACCGGCCGCGACGTGGACGAGGTGGTCATGGAGGTGGCGCGTGCCTGACCCGACCGGATTCCTCCGGTACCCCCGACAGCTCCCGCCGCGCCGGCCGGTACCGGTGCGGATCACCGACTGGCGCGAGGTGTACCAACCGTCCGACGAGACCGCGATCAGAGAGCAGGCCACCCGCTGCATGGACTGCGGCGTCCCGTTCTGCCATGCCGGCTGCCCGCTCGGCAACCGCATCCCGGAGTGGAACGACCTGGTCCGTACCGGCGGCTGGCGCGACGCGGTCGAACAACTGCACGCGACGAACAACTTCCCCGAGTTCACCGGCCGGCTGTGCCCGGCACCGTGCGAGGCGGCCTGCGTGCTGGCCATCCCGGACGCGTCCGGCAGCCATCCGGTGACGATCAAGCAGATCGAGGTCGAGATCATCGACCGGGCGTTCGACGCCGGATACGTGACGCCGCAGCCCGCCCCGGTCGCGTCCGGCCGGACCGTCGCCGTGGTCGGCTCCGGACCGGCCGGGCTGGCGGCGGCGCAGCAACTGGCCCGGGCCGGGCACGCGGTCACCGTGTACGAGCGGGACGAGGCGGTCGGTGGGCTGCTCCGGTACGGCATCCCCGACTTCAAGCTGGAGAAGCGCCACATCGACCGGCGGCTCGCCCAGCTCACCGCGGAAGGAGTGCGGTTCGTGACCGGCTGCGCGGTCGGGTCCGATGTGGACGCCGCCGCGCTGCGGAGCGAGCACGACGCGGTACTGCTGGCCACCGGCGCGCTGGTCGGCCGGGACGCCGCGGTACCCGGCCGGGAGCTGGCCGGCGTACACCTGGCCATGGACCAGCTGGTCGGCTCGAACCGCTGTGTCGCGGGCACCGCGTCGGCTCCGGTGATCGACGCGGCCGGGAAGCACGTCGTCATCATCGGCGGCGGTGACACCGCGGCCGACTGCCTCGGCGTGACGCATCGGCAGGGCGCGGCATCGGTCACGCAGCTCGACCTGTACCCGGAGCCACCGACCGCTCGGGACGCGGCGCGGGACCCGTGGCCGTCCTGGCCGCTGGTGCTGCGTACCTATCCGGCGCACGAGGAGGGCGGCTCGCGCGTGTTCGCGGTGGCGGTCCGTGAGTTCCTCGGTACCTCCGGCGGGCAGGTGCGCGCGATCCGGGTCGAGCAGGTGAACGTGCGGCGGGAACTGGTGGACGGGACGGTCCGCCGGACCATGACCCCGGTGCCCGGTACCGAACAGGACCTGCCGGCCGACCTGGTGCTGCTGGCGATCGGGTTCGACGGTACGGAGGACGGCCCGCTGCTCGGTCAGCTCGGTGTCCGGCGCGGCCCCCGGGGCGCACTGGACTGCGGCGACGACTGGCAGGCCGCGCCGGGAGTGTTCGTCGCCGGCGACGCGCACCGGGGCGCCTCCCTGATCGTGTGGGCGATCGCGGAGGGGCGCGCCGCGGCCGCGGCGATCCACTCGTACCTGGGCGGCACCGGCAGCCTGCCCAGCCCGGTGGGGCCGGCCGCCCAGCCGTTCGCGACTACCCGCTGACCGCAGCCGCGGCGGCCGCTCAGCGCACCACCAGCGCGGCGGCGTCCCGGGCGCTGCCCCAGACAGCTGTACGCCCGAACCGCCGTGTCCGTACAGGTGCACGCAGCGGGCCCCAGTACCGCCGATCGGCTCGGCCTGCAGTCGTACCGTCGGCCGACCGGGGCGCAACCCGACCTCCACGCCGAGCACCTCGGCGGCGGCCAGCCGCGGCTCCACCTGGGCGCAGCGGGCCAGGATCTGCTCGGTGACCGCCGGGTCGGGTTCGAGGTCGTCGTCGTTCCCCAGCCCGACACCGCCGAGCAGTACCCGGTCCCCGTGCGGAAGGAAGCTGGTCCAGCTCGTACCGACGCCGCCCTCGAACAGGAACGTGTCGAGGCCGGGGTTGGCCACGATCACGTGCTGCCCCTTGATCGGGTACACGTCCGGATCGCCGGCGAGTGCGCGGTCAACCGCTGGACCAGATACGGCAGGTACCGCCGCATGTCCACCACCGGCAGCTCCACCCAGAACCCGAGCGCGAACCCGGCCTGCTCGTCCGGCCGGCACGGTGCGTACCCCGCAATCCCGGCCGCCCTGGCCGCGGCCGGTCTACGCCGGACGCGGGGCATGGTCGACTAGCCTCAATCCGTGAGCCGTCGCGCCAAGATTGTCTGCACCATCGGGCCCGTCACCGCCACTCCGGCCGGCATCCGTTCGCTGGTCGACGCCGGGATGGACATCGCCCGGCTCAACTTCAGTCACGGCACCCGGGACGATCACGCCCGGGTGTACGAGCTGGTGCGCAAGGCGTCAGACGAGACAGGTCGCGCAGTCGCGGTGCTGGCCGACCTGCAGGGCCCGAAGATCCGGCTCGGTCGGTTCGCCGGCGGTATCGCCCAATGGCCGATCGGCGCGCCCGTGGTGCTCACCAGCGACGACGTCCTCGGTACCGCCGAGCGGGTGTCCGTGACGTACCCGCGGCTGCCGGCCGAGGTGCGCCCCGGGGACCGGCTGCTGGTCGACGACGGCCGGCTCGCCCTGCAGGTCCGGGGAGTACGCGGCAATGACATCGACTGCCTGGTCACCGAGGGCGGTACCGTCAGCGACCACAAAGGACTGTCGCTGCCGAATGTGGCGATCAGCGCGCCGGCGCTGTCCGAGAAGGACGCCGCGGACCTGCGGTTCGCGCTCGGCATGCAGGTGGACCTGGTGGCGCTGTCGTTCGTGCGGTCACCGGACGACATCAAGCCGCTGCACGAGATCATGGCCGAGGTCGGTCGCCGGCTGCCGGTACTCGCCAAGATCGAGAAGCCGGAGGCGGTGGACCGGCTGGAGGAGATCGCCAAGACATTCGACGGGATGATGGTCGCGCGCGGCGACCTGGGCGTCGAGTTGCCGCTGGAACAGGTACCGCTGGTCCAGAAGCGGGCGGTCGGGCTGTGCCGGGAGTACGCCAAACCGGTCATCGTGGCGACCCAGATGCTCGACTCGATGATCTCCGATCCGCGTCCGACCCGGGCTGAGGCGTCGGACGTGGCCAACGCGGTACTCGACGGCGCGGACGCGCTGATGCTCTCCGGCGAGACCAGCATCGGCCGGTATCCGGTGCCGGCCGTACACACCATGGCGAGCATCATCACGACCACCGAGTCCGGCGAGTTCGCGGTACCACCGATGCGACACGGGCCGAGGACGATCGGCGGCGCGGTCACCGAGGCGGCGGTGTACATCGCCGAGTCGGTCGGCGCCAAGGCGCTGGTCGCGTTCACCAAGACCGGCGAGACGGTACGTCGGATGGCCCGGTTGCACTGCCCGCTGCCGCTGCTCGCGTTCACGACCGAGCAGGCGGTACGCAGTCAACTGGCCCTGTCCTGGGGCGTGGAGACGTTCCTGACGCCGGTGGTACGCCATACCGACGAGATGTTCCGGCAGGTCGATCACGCGCTGCTCGAACTCGGCCGGGGGAAGCTGGGTGATGCGGTGGTGATCGTCGCCGGCAGCCCGCCGGGCACGCCCGGTTCGACCAACACGGTGCGGGTACACCATCTCGGTTCGCTGTCCGAGGCGCTGTGACGACCGCCGATCCCGGCGGCGGGCAACCGGCCGATCCACCGGCACCGGAGCCGTCTCCGGCCGACCCGCCGGCACCGGAGCCGCTCACCGGGCAGGCGGCGGTGGACGACCTGCTCCGGGTGCTCGACCTGGAGACGGTCGAGGTGAACATCTTCCGCGGCTCGAGTCCCCAGGTGGCCCGCCAGCGGGTGTTCGGCGGGCAGGTCGCCGGCCAGGCTCTCGTCGCCGCCGGTCGTACCGTCGACCCGTCCCGGCAGGTCCACTCGCTGCACGCCTACTTCGTCCGGCCCGGCGACACCCGGGTGCCGATCGTGTACTCGGTCGAGCCGATCCGGGACGGCCGGTCGTTCTCGGTCCGCCGGGTCACCGCGGTCCAGCACGGCAAGCCGATCTTCTTCATGTCCGCGTCCTTCCATGTGGAGGAGACGGGACTCGATCACGCCGAGCCGATGCCGACCGACGTACCACCGCCGGAGGACGTGCCGACCATGGCCGAGCGGCTGGCCGGGTACCCGGAGCGGCTCGGCGTCTGGGCGCGGGTACCCAGGTCGATCGACGTCCGGTACGTGGGCGAGCCGGGCTGGGTACGCAGCGGCGACCGGCCGGCCGCGGCGAACCAGCGGGTCTGGATGCGCATCGACGGGAAGCTGCCGGACGATCCGCTGGTACACGCGTGCGCCCTCACCTACGCCAGTGACCTGACCCTGCTGGACTCGGTACTCGGTTTCCACGGCGAGGTGTGGGGCCCGGGCGGGTTCATCGGCGCCAGCCTGGACCACGCGCTGTGGTTCCACCGCCCGTTCCGGGCCGACGACTGGTTCCTCTACGACTGTGTGAGCCCGTCCGCGTCCGGCGGCCGCGGGCTCGCCACGGGTCGGCTGTTCGCCGCTGGCCGGCACGTCGCGAGCGCGGTCCAGGAGGGGCTGCTCCGCCGGATCGACCAGCCGCCGAGCTGACCGACGCCCGCGGTCGGGCCGGGCCGTCCCGCGGGGGTACACGAGTCGAAGACGGCTGCCGACGGCGACTCGGCGTGGCAAGGTTGCCGGGCGCAAACCAGACGAAAAGTTGATCTTCTGCCGGGAACGACCTGGAATTGCCCGTATCCTGTATACAGGATACGTTCGAACCTCCCACGGACTATGGGAGGCACGATGCGGTTCCATCCGGTCACGCGCCGATTCGCCCTCGGACTGACCGCGGCAGCGCTGGTGCTGTCTGCCTGCAGTTCCATCGATTCCAAGGATTCCGGCTCCAGTGGCAGCGGGACCGACACCCGTCCGGTCAAGGACGGCGGCACGCTGCGCGTCGCGCTCTCCGCCGAGCCGGACAAACTCGACCCCACGCTGGCCCGGACCCTGGTGGGCCGGACCATCTTCACCGCGATCTGCCAGAAGTTGTACGACGTCGACGAGGAGCTGAACCTTCAGCCGCAGCTCGCCGACGGCCTGCCGACCGTCACCGACGACGGCAAGACGGTGACCATCAAGGTCCGCCAGGGCGTGAAGTTCGCCGACGGTACGCCGCTGGACGCCAACGCGGTGAAGACCTCGTTGGACCGGCACCGCAGCCATCCCGAGTCCGCCCGCAAGAGCGAGCTGTCCAGCGTCGCCTCGGTCGACGCGACCGACTCCAGCACGGTGACCATCCACCTGTCCGAGCCGTTCGCGCCGCTCACCGCGGTACTGGCCGACCGGGCCGGCATGATCCTCTCGCCGAAGGCGATCAAGGCCAAGGGCGACGACTTCGGTACCGCGCCGGTGTGCGTGGGACCGTTCAAGTTCGCCACCCGGATCGCCCAGGACCGGATCGAGGTCGTCAAGGACCCCAACTACTACGACGCCGACCAGGTACATCTGGACAAGATCGTGTACCGGATCATCGCCGACGCAAACACCCGGTTCACCAACCTGCGCTCCGGTGACGTGGAGGTCCTCGACACGGTGGCCACCACCGACGTGGCCGCGTTGAAGGGCGACAGCAAGCTGCGGCTGCTCACCTCCGACTCGCTCGGCTACCAGGGCATCACGATCAACGTCGGCAACGTCAAGGGCATCGGCAACCCGCCCGGCAAGCTGTCCGGGGCGCTCGCCAGCCCGCTCGCCACGGACCCGCGGGTACGGAAGGCGTTCGAGCTGTCCATCGATCGGGTGACCCTCAACCGGGTGGTGTTCCGCAGCCAGTTCAAGCCGGCGTGCGGCCCGATCAGCGATGCCAGCAAGCTCTCCTCGGACGAGTCCCAGGCGTGCTCCCAGCACGATCCGGACCAGGCCAAGAAGCTGCTGGCCGAGGCCGGCGTCAAGGCACCGCTGAAGGTCAGCCTGATCATCGGCAACACGCCGGAGGGGCAGCGCCTCGGCGAGGCGATCAAGTCGATGGCCGCCGAGGGTGGTTTCGACATCCAGCTGCAGCCGGTCGAGTTCGCCAGCTCGCTGGACCAGACCGACGCCGGCAAGTTCCAGATGTTCGCCATCGGCTGGTCCGGCCGGGTCGATCCGGATGGGAACATCACCCCGTTCGTGTCCAGCCTGGGTTCGCAGAACATCGCCGGGTACTCCAATCCGGAGATCGACAAGCTGCTCGGGCAGGCCCGGGCGACCGGAGACGAAGCGCAGCGCAAGGCGCTGTACGGGCAACTCGTCACGAAACTGCGCGAGGACGCGCCGCTGATCTACCTGTACCGGCAGCGGAACCTCACAGGTGTGAGCAGCAAGGTCGCCGGGGTACGGGTGTTCGGTGACGGCGTGATCCGCCTCGACCGCGCCGGCTTCGCCAAGTGATCGGGTGACCGGCCGGGGTGGCGCGCGGGCCGCGCCACCCCGACCGGTACGCCTCATCCGGAGAGGTACCGATGGGCCGCTACGTACTGCGCCGGCTCGGCGAGTCGGTGATCACGCTCTTCCTCGTCACCGTGGTGGTGTTCGCCGGCGTACGGGCGCTGCCGGGCGATCCGGCCCGGACCCTCGCCGGTGAGGAGAGCGATCCGGCCACGGTCGACGCGATCCGGCACTCGTACGGGCTGGACCAGTCGCTGCCGCTGCAGTACGGCCGGTACGTCGCGAAAGCCCTGCACGGCGACTTCGGCAGCTCACCCCGTACCGGCCTGCCGGTCGCGCACAGCATCGGTCACGCGCTACCCATCACGCTCGAGCTGTCCGTACTGGCGCTGCTGATCGCGATCGTGATCGGGCTCGGTACCGGCATCGTCGCCGCGGTACGCCGGGGCTCGCCGCTGGAGTGGCTGGCCAACACGGTCGCGCTGTTCGGGCTGTCGGTACCGCACTTCTGGCTCGGCCTGATGCTGATCCTGCTGTTCGCCATCGTGTTCCCGGTACTACCGGCGTCGAACTTCGTCTCGTTGTTCGAGAGCCCGGTGGAGAACCTCCGACATCTCGTACTGCCCGCGATCGTGCTCGGCTCCGGGCTGGCCGCGGTCATCATGCGGCAGACCCGCTCGGCGATGCTCGAGGCGCTCGGCGCGGACTACGTGCGTACCGCCCGGGCGAAAGGGCTCGGCAGCGGCAGCGTGATCCTCGGCCACGCGCTGCGCAACAGCCTGATCGTGGTGACCACGATCGTCGGATTGCAGCTCGGCGCGCTGATCTCCGGCGCGGTGGTGACCGAGCAGATCTTCGTACTGCCCGGCTTCGGCAAGCTCACCATCGACGCCGTGTTCACCCGGGACTACTCGATGATTCAGGGCATCGTGCTGGTCACCGCCACCGCGTACATCGGGATCAACCTGCTGGTGGACCTGCTGTACTCGGTGATCGATCCGCGGATCCGGGTCGGAGGCGGGCCGACATGACCACCGCCACGGTCGACCTCGCCGCCGAGCCGGTACCCGCGACCGCGGCGGCCAGCAATTGGCGACGGGTACTGCGGCGACTGTTGCGCAACCCACTCGCCGTGGTGGGCCTTGTGGTGGTGGCGCTGGCCCTGTTCACCGCCGTGTTCGCCCCGCTGATCGCGCCGTTCCCGTACGAGCGCACGTCGTTCGACGCCGCGCTGCAGGCGCCCGGCCCGGCGCACCTGCTCGGTACCGACGACCTCGGCCGCGACCAGTTGTCCCGGGTCATGTACGGGCTGCGCGCCTCGGTCGGGGTGGGCGTGCTGTCGGTGGTGTTGTCCCTGCTGGTCGGCGTACCGCTGGGCCTGCTCGCCGGCTTCTACGGCTTCCTCGACCCGGTGGTGTCGCGACTGACCGACACGATGCTGGCGTTCCCGTTCCTGGTGCTGGCGGTCGGGCTCGCGGCCATCCTGGGGCCGTCGCTGGCCACCGCCACCGTCGCGATCGGGATAGCCCAGATCCCGGCGGTGGTACGGGTGACCCGCGGCGAGACGCTGCGGCTGCGCGGCCTCGACTACGTATCCGCCGCGGTCGCGAACGGCGCCAGCGATCCGGTACTGCTCTGGCGGCACATCCTGCCCAACGCGGTGAACGCGCTGCTGGTACAGGCCACCGTCGCGATCCCGGCCGCGATCATCGGTGAGGCGGTGCTGTCCTTCCTCGGGCTCGGCGTACGACCGCCCACCCCGTCGCTGGGCGTGATGCTGTCGGCCGCGCAGCCGCTGTTCCGCGACGCGCCCTGGCTGGCCGTGTTCCCCGGCGTGGCGATCGTGCTGCTCACGCTGGCTCTGAACCTGCTTGGCGACGGGCTGCGGGACGCGCTCGACCCGCGGGGGGCCCGATGAGTGTCCCGCTGCTGGCCGCGCGCGAGCTGACCGTCCGGTTTCGTACCGAGGACGGGCCGGTACTCGCGGTGGACGACGTGTCGTTCGACCTCGACGAGCGTGAGGTACTCGCGATAGTGGGCGAGTCCGGCTGCGGCAAGAGCGTGACCGCGATGGCGCTGACCGGCCTGTTGCCGTCGTCGGCCACCGTGTCCGGAAGTGTCCGGCTGCGCGGTACGGAGCTTGCCGGGCTGTCCGACCGCAAGCTGCGCGACATCCGCGGCCGGCAGGTGGCGTACATCTTCCAGGAGCCGATGACCTCGCTGAATCCGGTACTCACGATCGGCCGGCAGATCGGCGAGGTGCTGCGCCGGCACGAGGGCGCGAGCCGGGCGCAGGCTCGGCGGCGGGCCGCGGAACTGCTCGACCTGGTGGGCATCCCGCTGCCGGACCGGCGGCTGGGGGAGTACCCGCACCAGCTGTCCGGCGGGATGCGGCAGCGGGCGATGATCGCGATGGCGGTCGCCTGCCAGCCCGCGCTACTCGTCGCGGACGAGCCGACCACCGCGCTTGACGTGACCGTGCAGGCCGGCATCCTCGACGTACTGCGGACCCTGCGGGACGAGACCGGCGCGGCGGTACTGCTGATCACCCACGATCTCGGCGTCGTCGCCGACATCGCCGACCGGGTGGTGGTGATGTACGCCGGGCGCACCATCGAGCACGCGACCGTGGACCGGCTGTTCGCCCACCCGACCCACCACTACACCCGGGGACTGCTGGAGGCGGTACCGGATCCGACCCGGCCGGCCGAGGGCGGCCTGCGCGAGATCCCCGGTCGGGTGCCGGTACTCGCCGACTCACCGGACTGCTGCACGTTCGGCGACCGGTGCCCGGCGGTCGACGACCTGTGCCGCGGGCAGCGACCGGCACTGGAGCCGGGGCCGGCCGGCCACCCGGTCCGTTGCTGGCACCCGATCGCGGAGCCTATGCGCGACTCCGACGGGCAGTTGCGACCCGACCCGGCGGCCGCTGGTGCGTACCAGGGAGGCAACCGTGACTGAGCCGACCCAGGAGCCGACCCAGGACCGGGCGCTGGGCCCGACGCCGCCACCGAGCCTGATGCCGACCCCGGATGCGACGGCGACCCCGTACCGGCCGGTGCTGCAGGTGGACAACCTGATCAAGCACTTCAGCAGCCCGGCCGGGGCGGTACGCGCGGTGGACGGGGTCAGCCTGACCATCGCCCCCGGTGAGGTGCTCGGGCTGGTCGGTGAATCGGGCAGCGGCAAGACCACGCTCGGCCGGTGCGTCACCCGGCTGCTGCCGATCACCGGGGGACGGGTGTTGATGAAGGGCCTGGACATCGCGCAGCTGTCCCGCCGCGCCCTGCGCCCGCTGCGGCGCGACTTCAACATGGTGTTCCAGGACCCGGCTTCGTCACTCAACCCGCGGATGTCGGTGGCCGAGGCGATCGGCGAGCCGCTGCGGCTGCACCGGATCGGTACCCAGGCCAGTCGCCGCGAGCGCATCGACGAGCTGCTCGACCAGGTCGGGCTGCGCCCCGAGGTGGGCCGGCGGTACCCGCACGAGCTGTCCGGCGGCCAGCGGCAGCGGGTGAGCCTGGCCCGCGCGCTGTCGGCGTACCCGGCGCTGCTGGTCGCCGACGAGCCCACTTCCGCGCTGGACGTGTCGGTACAGGCGTCGGTACTGAACCTGATCGCGCGACTGCAGGCCGACCTCGGCTTCGCCTGCCTGTTCGTGACGCATGACCTCGCCTCGGTGGAGTTCCTGGCGCAGCGGGTCGCGGTGATGTACCTGGGCAAGCTGGTCGAGGTCGCGGACCGGGAGGAACTGTTCGCCACCCCGCGGCACCCGTACACCCAGGCGTTGCTGTCCGCCGCGCCGATCCCGAACCCGCGGGTACAGCGGACCCGGCACCGGGTGGTGCTCTCCGGCGACATCCCCAACCCGGTGAATCCGCCGACCGGCTGCCGGTTCCACACCCGTTGCCCGGTCGCGATCGACCGGTGCGTGACGGAGGAGCCGCCGCTGCGCCCGGTCGGCCCGCGCGGTGCCCTGGTCGCCTGTCACCTGGTCGCGGACAACGGCGACGCGCCGCAGCTCGCCGCGGGGATCGGCGGCGCGCCGGATGGCCCGACCCGGCCGGAGGCCTGAGTGTTCACCACCCGGCCGGAGCTCGCCGGTACCTTCGGCATGGTCGCGTCGACCCATTGGCTGGCCTCCGCGGCCGGCATGGCCGAACTCGAGGCGGGCGGTAACGCGTTCGACGCCGCGGCCGCGGTCGGGTTCGCGCTGCAGGTGGTGGAGCCGCACCTCAACGGCCCGGGCGGGGACATGCCGCTGCTGTTCGCCACCGCCGCCAGTGCTCGCCCGACCGTCCTGTGTGGACAGGGCCCGGCCCCGGCCGCGGCCACCGTCGGGCACTTCCGGGACCTCGGGATGCCGATGATTCCCGGCGCGGGTCCGCTCGCCGCCGCGGTACCGGGCGCCACCGACGCGTGGCTGACCCTGCTGCGGGACCACGGCACCCGTACCCTCGCAGACGTCCTGAGCTATGCGATCGGGTACGCCGAGGGGCACCCACTGGTGTCGCGCGTGGTGACCACGATCGGCACCGTGGCCGAGTTGTTCCGGACCGACTGGACCACGTCCGCCGAGGTGTACCTGCCGGACGGCCGGCCGCCGGAGCCGGGAGCACTGTTCGCGAATCCGGCGCTGGCCCGGACGTACCGCCGGCTGGTCGAGGCTGAGCGGGCCGCGCCGGGCGGACGGGACGCCGGGGTGGACGCGGCGCTGGCCGCCTGGCGCGAGGGGTTCGTCGCCGAGGCGGTCGACCAGTTCACCCGGCAGCCGTACCGGGACTCCAGTGGCGAACGGCATGCCGGGCTCGTCACCGGCGCCGACCTGGCCGCGTTCCGGGCCACGTACGAGGAACCGGCGACCGGCTCGTTCCGGGACGTACAGGTGTGCAAGACCGGCGCCTGGGGCCAGGGACCGGTACTGCTGCAACAGCTCGCGTTGCTGGACGGCTTCGACGACCGGACGCTGGCGGTGGACACAGCCGACGGCGTACACACCGTGGTGGAGTGCGCCAAGCTCGCGTTCGCCGATCGCGAGGCGTGGTACGGCGACGTGCCGGACGTACCCCTGGATGCCCTGTTGTCGCGTGACTACGCGGACTCCCGGCGCGGGCTGGTCACCGATGAGGCGTCGTACCAGCTGCGCCCCGGCAGTCCGGACGGCCGCGAGCCGCGGCTGCCCCGGCACCTGACCGAGGGCCTGGCGGACCTGGTGAGCGCGCAGTCGGGGGCCGGGGTGGGGGAGCCGACCGTGGACCGGTCCGGCGGTACCCGCGGCGACACCTGCCACGTGGACGTGGTGGACCGCTGGGGCAACCTGGTGTCGGCCACGCCGAGCGGTGGCTGGCTGCAGAGCTCGCCGGTCATCCCCGAGCTCGGCTTCCCGCTGGGCAGCCGGTTGCAGATGTGCTGGCTGGAGGAGGGGCTGCCGGCGAGCCTCGCGCCGGGACGGCGACCGCGCACCACGTTGAGTCCGACGCTGGTACTGCGGGACGGCGTGCCGGTGATGGCCTGCGGTACGCCCGGCGGCGACCAGCAGGACCAGTGGCAGGTGGTGTTCCTGCTCGCGCACCTGATCGGCGGGCTGAACCTGCAGGAGGCCATCGACGCGCCGAGCTGGCACACCAACGCGGTACCGAGCTCGTTCTACCCGCGCGGCTCGGTACCCGGTGAGGTCGCGATCGAGGACCGGATGCCGACCGAGGTGACGGACGAGCTGATCCGGCGCGGGCATCGGGTCACCCGTACCGATCCCTGGTTCCTCGGCCGGCTGTCCGCGGTGTCCCGCGATCCCGGCTCCGGCATCCTGCGGGCGGCCGCGAATCCGCGCGGCATGCAGGGGTACGCGATCGGTCGTTGAGCCGACCGGTGCGGCGCCGCTTCACAGCTGCGCGTCTCCCGGCCGGGTTGTCTACCTGCCGCGCGGCGTCCCCGCCTGGGCTGTCCTCTGGTTGAGCGGCCTCACGCCTGGGCTGTCCTCCGGTTGAGCGGCCTCAGGCCTGGGCGACGAACTCCTCGGCGGCGGCCCGGGCGGCCGCGACGTGCCGCTCGGCCGCGACCTGCGCCCGGTCCGGATCTCCGGTTCGAATCGCGTCCAGTACCGCGACGTGTTCGCTCCACGAGTGGGGTGCCCGTTGCGCGGCGCCCTGCCGGAAGATCCATTGCACCCGACCGTGCAGCGCGTCCATCATCGCCGCCAGCAGGCTGTTGCCGGACAGCTCGCAGATGGCGGCGTGGAACCGCGTGTTGAGCATGGTGAGATCGGCCAGCCGCTGCTCCTCGGTGGCCTGCCGGGCGTCGCACAGAATCTGGTCCAGCCGCGCCACCTCCGGCGCGCCAGCCCGCTCCGCGGCGAGCCGGGCGGCCAACCCCTCCAGGGCCAGGCGTACGTCGAAGACGTCGTGTACGTCCTGGACCGAGAAGCGGGCGACTATCGCCCCCCGGCGGGGCTGGGTGACCAGAAAGCCCTCGGTTTCGAGCACCCGCATCGCCTCCCGCACCGGGTTGCGGGACACTCCGAGATCGGCGGCGATCCGATCCTCGATCAAGCGGTCTCCGGCGTCGTAGACGCCCTCGATGATGCGCTGTCGCAGCTCCTGCAGCACGAGGTCACGAAGTGGGCGGTGGTTCCCGCCGATGGTGGCCGCCATGCCCGCTGCCGCTCCTTCACCCCGACTTCCTGCTTTCGCATACAGTATCCGAATCCTCCGCCGAGAGCCCTGGCGCGGGACTTCGTGACCTCGCCTCCGGTTGAACCGCTGGACCGGGCGGCGCCCGGCGGGATCGCAGCGCGCAGGGCGCAGCGGGCATGGCGCAGCGGGCATGGCGCAGCGGGCATGGCGCAGCGTCAGGGGCGCAGCCGGCAGCGGGGGCGTAGCGCGCCGGGGCGCAGCCGGGGGACGGCTGGGCCGGATCGCGGCCGGCGGGGGATCGCGGCTGGGCCGGACCGGATTGCGGCAACCGATCGCAGGCCCGAGCCGACGGGCGAGGTGAGTCGAAAACCGGCCGCGCCGCGGCCGGTTTTCCCATGCGCAGGCGGGCCGGGCTAGACGGAGACCCGCATGCAGGCGTCGAGTGCGGCGGCATTGTCGCCGGCGAGGGAACGGGCCATCAGCACCATGTCGGCAACGCGTTGGTCGGCGACCCGGTAATAGGCGAAACGACTCTCGCGACGAACCTGTACGTATCCGCAATCGGCCAGACAGCCCAGATGGGACGAGACCCGACCTTGGGAGAGTCCGACCTGGGCTACGCATTCGGTCACGGTGTGCTCGTCATGGAGGAGATATTCCAGCAGTCTCAGCCGCGCCGGGTCACCGAGCGCGCGAAAGAATTTCGCCACCATCTCCACCCCGGCTGAGTCGGTCGGCAACAACGTGGCCGTGGATTTGGACCGGTCAGCCATCTAACGGTGTCCCCTCCCGTGCGCGCGACCCATTCGGATGCGCAATTCCGTTTCAACCGGTCACGGTTCCGGCGAACCCTCTCCGCACAGCTGGTTTCCGCACGTTGGAGCGCCGAGACATCGCCCCGACCGATTGAATGTGTCGGTTCTCGCATGATCCCACGTACCTTCGTCCGATTCCACAGCGTGTTCGCTATATGACCGGATTGTTGCGGAGCTAACGTTCGACCCGAGCCCAGCGGGAGATCCGGACGGTCACTCCGGGCGACGTGTGGGCCAGTGGTACGGCCTCCGGTGCCGGCACGCCGGCCGCGGCGAGCAGCGTCTCGTCCCACTCCGGTACGGCCGCCCGATGCAGCGGCCAGGGCGGATGCTCGGCCAGCGCCGTGATCAACCGGCCGGCGAACCGGGCGTACAGCCGGTGCCGCTCGGTGAGGAAGAGTTCGAGTTCGTCGAGCGCGTCGGGTGCCACCGCCGTACCCGACTCGACCACCACCCGACAGCCCGCGCCGCTCGGCCCGGGCCACCGGCGTCGACTCGCATAGCTGGTACGCCCGTCACTGGTCCGTACCGACATGTCCGACCAGGAGTACGGCAGGCCGTAGCCGACACGGCCACCCAGTACCGCGGGGAGCCGGGCGGCGTCCAGCGAGAAGAACCAGATGCCGGTCGTACCGTCCGGCGCCCGCACGTAGGTACGCACGTTCGTCTCCGGGAACGCCGACAGCCACGGCAGTACCGGCAGGCCGGGCGCGCGTACCTCGGACATCAGGAACGGCACCAGGCCGATCCAGGCGTACCCGTCGTGCGTCTGCACCTCGAGTGGTCGCGGTAGCAGTCGCTGGATCGTGGCCGCCGGGTACCGCCAGTGCAGGAAGGAGAGCTGGCTCCAGCGCTGGTACATCACCGGCCGGTCTACCCGCGGCGACGCCGGTGCGCGCATCGGTGGTCCCTACCGGCGGAGGCGGCTCCGCGATTGTGTCTGTGTCGACGACCTGTGCGTCTCGACGAGCTGGCCGTCTCGCTGACGTGACCGTCTGGATGAGGTGTTACCCGAATGGTGATGGTGCCCCCGGTGGGACTCGAACCCACACTGGCGGAGGTTTGAGCTCCGTGACTCTGCCGTTTGGTCTACAGGGGCGTCCAGCCTGACCAGCTTACCGACTAGGCTTCGGCACGTTGGGGCAGGGAGGCGCAGTCGGCGCGCTGGGACTGCCGGGCGGAAGGTGGTTGAGAGTGTCGGAGGGGCAGCCCCGCCGGGTGCTGATCGCGGAGGACGAGGCGCTCATCCGGTTGGACCTCAAGGAAATGCTGATCGAGGAGGGATACGACGTCGTCGGCGAGGCCGGGGACGGCGAGACCGCCGCTCGGTTGGCCGAGGAACTGCGCCCCGATCTGGTGATCCTCGACATCAAGATGCCGATCCTGGACGGGATCGCGGCCGCGGAACGGATAGCCGGTCCGCGCATCGCGCCGGTGGTCATCCTGACCGCGTTCAGCCAACGGGATCTGGTGGAAAAGGCACGCGCCGCCGGCGCAATGGCCTATCTGGTCAAGCCATTCCAGAAGAGCGACCTGATACCCGCCATCGAAATCGCGCTGTCCCGGTTCGTGGAGCTCACCTCGCTGGAGCGGGAGGTCGCCGACCTCACCGATCGGCTGGAGACCCGCAAGATCGTCGACCGCGCGAAGGGTCTGCTCATGCACCGGCACGGGTTGTCCGAGCCGGACGCGTTCCGGTGGATCCAGCGCACCGCGATGGACCGGCGCGCGTCGATGCGGGAGATCGCGGCGGCGATCGTCGAGCACCTCCTCGCCGAGGACAGCGCCGACCAGCTGCCGACCGGCCCGCCCACCTGACCTGCCCACCGACCTGACCGTCCATCGCCCGACCCTTGTCGGGTACCGGTGGTCATACCCCGCACGCGAGGGCGACAAGTGGTGTCAACCGGACGGTGCCCCGTGATGCCGGACTGTCCGCGGCTGCCAACCTGACCGGATTTGTCATCCAAGGTGGACTTCGCGGATGGCCGCCGACGCAACGGATCGAGGTTGCAAATGCGACAGAGCTTCGTCACGACACGGTAAAGACGGCGCACGGGAGGATTACCGGGGTCCTGCCGTACGGTTACGGTGACCTCCTCTGGAGGGAGGACGGGTCGCCGTCCGGGCGGCTCGTGCACTAGTCAAGGAGACGTGCATGGCTCACTTGAAGCTGTTGCGCGCGGCTGCCATTGCATCGGCAGCGCTCGTCTTCGCGGCTGGCTGCGGCGGAGACGGCGACAGCAGCGGCGATAGCAATAGCGGTGGCACGAAGACTGTCGACATCTACGGCACCGACGGCAACATGGGTAACGCGCTCGGTGAGAAGTTCACCGATCAGGGCGCGCTGGCGGGAATGAAGGGCACCACCCCGCTGACGAAGTTGAGCGATGACTTCAAGAACCGGCTGCTCAAGGTGGACCCCAAGCTCAAGGACTTCAACTACGCCGGTGAGTCCTACGACGCGGTCACCATCATCTCGCTCGCCGTGGAAACCGCGCGGACGACGAAGGCGACCGATTTCGCCAAGTTCATCAATGGCGTGACCACTATTGGTACGAAGTGCACCACCTTCAAGGACTGCAAGGCGCTGGTCGGGCAGGGCAAGGACATCGACTACGACGGTGTCACCGGCCCGCTCGAGTTCGCCCAGGCCGGCGAGCCGTCGGTGGCGAGCTTCGCGATCCTGCAGTTCGGCAAGGACAACAAGCTCAACGACAGCCTGACCAAGTACGTCGAGGCTGGCGACCAGTCGAAGGCCACCAAGGACCAGCCGACCGCACCGGCGGCGTCCACCCCGGCAAAGGGTGCTCCGCTCAAGATCGGCACGCTGCTCCCGCAGACTGGTGACCTCGCGTTCCTCGGACCCCCCGAGTTCGCTGGTGTGGAGCTTGCCAAGCAGGAGGTCAACGCCGGTGGCGGCGTGCTGGCCAAGCCCATCGTGACGGTCAAGGGCGACTCCGGCGACACGTCGACGAACATCGCCGCGCAGACGGTCGACAAGGAGCTGCAGCAGGGCGTCAGCGCCATCATCGGTGCGGCGGCGTCCGGTGTGTCGCTCAAGGTCATCGACAAGATCGTCGGTGCCGGCGTCGTCCAGTTCTCGCCGGCGAACACCTCCGACGAGCTGACCACGTACAAGGACAAGGACCTGTACTTCCGTACCGCTCCGCCGGACGTCGTACAGGCGCAGGCGTTGGCCGACCAGATCGTGGCCGACGGCAACCAGAAGGTGTACCTGCTGGCCCGTAACGACTCGTACGGCAAGGGCCTGATGGAGAACACCAAGAAGGACCTGATCGACGCGGGTATCAAGGAATCGAACATCAAGACCGCGCTGTACGAGACCAAGGCGACCGAGTTCACGGCGGAAGTGAACAACATCAAGAGCTTCCGTCCGGACGCCGCGGTGGTGATCGGCTTCGACGAGTCGGCCACCATTCTGAAGAGCATGAACGAGCAGGGAGTCGGCCCGAAGCGCTGAGCCGTCGCTCGACCTCGTAGTACACGTCGGGTCCGGCGGGGCAACTGCCCTGCCGGACCCGAACTGTGTCATGGTCACCCCGACCCGTTACTCCCGGCGGCGTTCCGCCGACGGTGGACCGGACCGTCCCGGCGTCGGGTGTGGACGTAAACCCTGGTGCGGTGCCCGGTGCCGGACCGCGATGATGCCGGGATGACCGTTGACCAGGAAACCGGCCCCGGCTGTCCGGTTGCCGCAGGTGGCAACCGGCTCGAATGGCGGCAGCTGCCACCGGCCATCCGGGGTGGAATCGAGGCCCGCCTCGGCGCGACGGTGACCGCGGCGGCGAGCCAGGCCGGCGGCTTCTCACCGGGTCTCGCGGCCCGCCTCGTCCTGTCCGACGGCCGGCGGGTCTTCGTGAAGGCGATCAGCGCGGACCAGGCGCCGTCCGGGCCGTCCGTGTACCGGCGCGAGGCGCGGGTCGCGGCGGCGCTGCCGTCCACGGTGCCGGCTCCACGGCTGCTCTGGACGCTCGATGAGGACGGTTGGGTGGTACTCGCCCTGGAGGACATCGAGGGACGGCCACCGAGCGTGCCGTGGCGGGCCGCTGAACTGCGCCAGGTGCTGGATTCGTTGGTTGGCCTGGCCGAGGTACTGACGCCGGCTCCGGTTCCGGTGGCGCGGATGGTCGACGTACTCGACGAGGACTTCCGCGCCTGGCGCCGCTTCGCCGGGCAGGAGGACATCGGGCTGCCGGAGGGCTCGACAGTCCACCGTCCAGCGGCGGCCGTGCCGGCCGTGGACCGGTTGCGGGAGCTGTCGCCGTGGGCCGCCGCGAACCGGGAACGCCTCGCCGAGCGGGAAGCCGGCTGGGCCGCGCTCGCCGACGGTGACAGCCTGCTTCACGGGGACCTTCGGGCGGACAACCTGCTGCTGACCCCGGACGGTCGGGTTGTCGTGGTGGACTGGCCCTGGGCCTGCATCGGAGCGCCCTGGGTGGACCTGGTGTTCATGCTGCCCAGCATCGCGATGCAGGGCGGTGCCGACCCGGAGACGATCGTCCGCGAGCATCCCCTGCTCCGGCAGGTACCGGCCGACGCGGTGACCGCGGTACTCACCGCGCTCGCTGGATTCTTCGTGGAGTCAGCTCTGCAGCCGCCCCCGCCCGGACTGCCGACGGTACGTGCGTTCCAGCGCGGGCAGGGGCTCGCGGTGCTCGACCTGATCCGCCGCCGGATCGACTGACCGGCGCCGTGGGTCCCGCACTACCGCCCGGTGTACCGCCCGCTTGAGTGAGTGGCTCAGCGGGCGGTACAACGGGCGACGGTCACACCTGCGCGAGGGTCCCGAGGTACAGCTCGATGACCTTCGGGTCGGTCAGCAGCCGGTCGCCGCTGTCCGTGTACGCGTTGCGGCCCTGGTCCAGCACGTAGCCGCGGTCGCAGATCTGCAGGCAACGGCGGGCGTTCTGCTCGACCATGATGATCGACACCCCGGCCGCGTTGATCCGCTTGCACCGGATGAACACCTCGTCCTGCAGCGCGGGGGACAGGCCGGCGGACGGCTCGTCCAGCAGCAGCACGCTGGGCTCCATCATCAGCGCCCGACCCATCGCCACCATCTGGCGCTCGCCACCGGACAGCGAACCCGCCTTGGTACGACGTCGCTCGGCGAGTAGCGGGAACAGGGAGGTGACGAACTCGAAGCGCGGGCCGAACAGCTTGGGCCGCAGGTACAGGCCCATCTGCAGG
Organism: uncultured Actinomycetota bacterium; assembly: GCA_963742715.1. Taxonomy (GTDB): domain Bacteria; phylum Actinomycetota; class Actinomycetes; order Mycobacteriales; family Micromonosporaceae; genus CAVUMR01. Next base: position 1,129,632 of record CAVUMR010000002.1, read on the forward strand.
TTCTCCTCGATGGTCAGCGAGGGGAACACGTTGTTGTTCTGCGGGACGTACCCGACGCCCTTACTGACCAGCTCGTGCGCCGGCGCGTTGGTGATGTCCGTACCGCGCAGCGTGACCGAGCCGGAGCGTACCTTCACCAGGCCGAAAAGCGACTTGAGCAGGGTGGACTTGCCGGCACCGTTCGGGCCGATGATGCCCACCAGCTCGCCGTCGTTGAGGTAGAAGTCGCACCCGCTGAGGATGTTCACCCCGGGCAGGTAACCGGCGATCACCTCGTCGGCCCGCAGCAGCGCCTCGGTGGCGAGGCGGGAGTGCTCGTCCCGGCTGGCGGCGAGCTCGGCATCGGTGTGCCGGGCCTGCACCGGACGCTGCGCGGCGTCGGCCGGCGCCGCAGCGTGGGTCGGCGCCGCAGCCGGGGTCGACCCCTCGGCCGGAGCGGCCCGATCGTCCGGTGCCGGTGGCGTACTGGTCGGCCCGCTCATCGCTCGTCCTCCATGCCCTCGGCGTCCGAGGGGGTGTCCCGCTGGTGCCGCGGCTCCGCTGGATCCTGGGCCGGCCGCCCGAACACGCTGAGCGCGGCCTCGTCGTCGGTGGCCAGCACGTCGATGTCCAACCCGCTCTGCGCGGCGATCTCGGCGTTGGCCGCGGCCAACGCGGCCTGCTCCTCCTCGAACGTGAGCGGCTGGTCGTGGTGGGCACCGAGATACGCGTCGACCACGTCGGAGTTCTGCGCGATCGAATGCGGGGGACCCTCGGCGATGATCTTGCCCTGCGCCATCACCACGACCCAGTCGGAGATCTCCCGGACCACGTCCATGTCGTGTTCCACGAAGATCACCGTCATGCCCTCGTCGCGCAGCGACTTCACGTGTTCCAGCAGGCTCTGGGCCAGCGCCGGGTTCACCCCGGCCATCGGCTCGTCGAGCATGACGACCTGCGGCGAGACCATCAACGCCCGGGCCATCTCCAGCAACTTGCGCTGGCCGCCGGACAGCGTGCCGGCGAAGTCCTTCGCCTTGGCGTCCAGCTTGAACCGGGCCAGCAACTCCATCGCCCGCTCGGTGCTGCGCTTCTCCTCGGCGCGCCACAGTGGCGGTACCAGCGCGGCCAGGAACTTCTCACCGGTCTGACCGACCGCGCCGAGCCGCATGTTCTCCAGCACGGTCAGCTTGGCCAGCGCCTTGGTGAGCTGGAAGGTCCGTACCACCCCGAGCCGGGCCATCTTGTACGACGCCAGCCCGGACAGCGACCGGCCGTCCCAGGACTCGCTCTGCGCGTTCCACCGGTCGTAGTAGGTCCAGGTGCCCTGGTTGGGTCGGTCGAAGCCGGTGAGCAGGTTGAACAGGGTCGTCTTGCCGGCGCCGTTCGGCCCGATCAGGCCGGTGATGCAGCCGCGGGGGATCTCCAGGTGCTCGACGTCCACGGCAACCAGGCCGCCGAACGAGCGCACCATCGAGTCGACCACCATGATCGGGTCGGGCTTGCCGATCCCGGGGGTCCACTCGACGCCGTCGAGCAGGGCCCGGGCCTCGGCCGCGGTCCGCCGCGGCGGCTGGGCGTCGCCGGCGTCGACCGTGCCGGTGGTACCGGCGGTGGGTTCAGCGGGCATCGAGCGTCACCTCCCTGCGGTCGCCGAAGATACCCTCCGGCCGGAACGCCATCAGGAGCACAAGGGCCACACCCACCAGCATGAACCGGATGGCCCCCTGGCCCGACTCGCTGGTGATCACATCGGGTAGCCAGCCGATGTTCTGCCCGGCTCTACCGAGCAGATCCTCGGTCACCGAGAACAACGCCCAGAAGATCATCGAGCCGATGACGGGACCGAGCACCCGGGCGGTACCGCCGAGAATGACGGCCGCGTACGCGAAGAACGTGACCGCGTTCTGATAGGTGTCGGGAATGACCGAGCGGGACGCGGTCGCGTCGAAGATTCCGCCCAACGCGCCGATCGCGCCGCCCAGCATCAGGGCCTGCATCTTGTACCAGTAGACGTTCTTGCCCAGTGCCCGGGCGGCGTCCTCGTCCTCCCGGATGGCTTTCTGCACCCGCCCCCACGGGCTGCGCATCAGCAGCCACACCAGTACGCAGGTCGCCGCCACGAGTAGCCAGCCGATGAACAGCACCCACAGGTCCTGGCCGCGGAAGATGACCCCCAACGGCCGGTACACCTTCTGCAGGTCTATCGGACTCAGTGAATAGAACGAGTCGGAATAGCCGAACAAGCCGCTGGTCGAGTTGGTGACCGAGGTCGCCTGCGGCGTTCGGAACACCGTCCTGAGGATCTCGGCCGCGGCGATCGTCACGATGGCCAGATAGTCCGCCCGCAGCCGCAGCGTCGGTACGCCGAGCAGCAGCGCGAGGACGACCGCGGCGAGCAGCCCGATGACGATGCCGACCCAGTAGTTGCCGTGGAACTTGACCACCGTGGAGGCCACGCCGAAGCCGCCGACCATGGCGAACGCGACCTGGCCGAAGTTCAACAGGCCGGCGTACCCGAACTGGATGTTCAGGCCGATGGCGAGCAGCGCGTAGTAGATCGTGTCGCCACCGACGATCGCCTTCAGCGCGTTCTGCAGGATGTCCATTCGCTATCCGATCCGCTGGCGGGCGCCGAGGATTCCGCTCGGACGCACGAGAAGGACGAGGATCAGTACGAGCAGTGCCCCGGCGTTCTTCAGGTCGCCGGGGAGGACCATCGACGAGATCTGGATGAACACGCCGATGACCACACTGCCGAGCAGCGCGCCGTACGCGGTGCCGAGCCCGCCGAGCGTGACACCGGCGAACATCAGCAGCAGCAGGTTGAAGCCCATGTCGTAGCGCAGATTCACGGTCCAGCCGAGGATCACTCCGCCGAGGCCGGCCAGCCCGCCGCCGAGCATCCAGACGAACAGGATGACCCGCTCGACGTTGATGCCGCTGGAGGCGGCCAGGTCGCGGTTGTCCGCGACCGCCCGCATCGCCTTGCCGACCCGGGTGAGCTGCAGCATCACCGCGACCCCGACGAGTACGACCAGGCAGATCGCCATCGCGATCAGGTCGCGTGGCGTGACGCTGATCTTCCCGATGCTGATCGCGGTCTGGGCGCCCACCCGGTACGACTGGGTGTCGCCGCCGACCAGCAGGAGCAGCAGGTACCGCAGCGCGAGTCCCAACCCGATGGACACCACGAGCTGGGCGATCAGTCCGGACCGGCGCCTGCGCAGCGGCCGCCAGACCGCCAGGTCGTTCAGCGCGCCCACGATCAGCCCACCGACGATCGCGAGCAGTGCGGCCGGGATCAACGGGAGGCCGAGGGTGACGTTGCACCACAGGGCGATGAATGCCCCGGCGGTGACGAGTTCGCCGTGCGCGAAGTTGGTCAGCCCGGTGGTACCGAAGATCAGGCTCAGTCCGATCGCGGCGATCGCGATGATCAGACCCAGCCGCAGCCCGTCCACGCCGAGCTGCAGGATCCGGTCCAACGTGCTCGGGCCGGTGTCCTCGGCACCGCCGTTGGACAGCTGGAAGATCACTCCCCGGAACCGTCCGGGCAGGATCTGGACCTGCTGGGGATTCTTGATCCCGGCGGCCAGCTCGATGCCGTCAGGCAGGCTCGACTTGTCCAGCTCGACCTTGTACGCGCCCGGACCGGGGAGATCGACGCTCCACTGGCCGTTGGCGTTCGAGGTCGCCTTGCCCACCTCGGTGCCGTCCTGGCCGGTGACCGTCACGGTCACTCCGGAGACGAACTCGTTGGTCTGGATCACCCGCAACGTTCCGGTAACGGACTCGCCTTCGGCCTGCGCCGGCGAGGCTAGTCCGAGCAGCAATAGCGCGGTGGCAGTGCTCGCAACCGCGACTATGCGGTGTAACCAGCGCACATCAGCTCCCTCGTGCGGGTGATTCCGTTCACAGCGTGCCGCACCTTAGCCGACCCGCGGCATCGGCCGGGAGTCCGGAGTGATCGCCGCGTGTCGCCTGCCGATCATGGGCGACTCTACGGGTCGCCGCGCCGGCACCCGGCGGCGCCGGATCTGTCACAGCCCCGGACTAGAGTTCCTGGACGTGACCGGGGTGACCGCATCGACCGACAAGCCCGCCGACGGCTCCACGACGTCGACGGATCCGGCAGGGCCGACCGAGCCTCCAGCCACCGAACCGCCAGCCACCGAACCGCCGGCCGCCGAACCGCTGGCCACTGTGCCGCCGGCCGAGGTTCAGCCGGCCGTGGCTGACGCGGCGCCGGGTGAGCCGGTCGGGCGGCTGCTCCTGCTGGACGGGCATTCGCTGGCATACCGGGCCTTCTTCGCCCTGCCGGTGGAGAACTTCTCCACCACGACCGGCCAGCCCACCAACGCGGTCTACGGATTCACCTCCATGTTGATCAACGTGCTGCGGGACGAGCGGCCGACCCACATCGCGGTCGCGTTCGACGTCTCCCGGCGGTCGTTCCGCAACGAGCGCTACGCGGAGTACAAAGCCGGCCGGTCCGAGACCCCCGCCCCGTTCAAGGGCCAGGTGAGCCTGATCGAGGAGGTCCTGGCCGCGCTGCACATCCCGACCGTCAGCCGGGAGGGGTACGAAGCCGACGACGTGATCGCCACGCTCTCCACCCAGGCCCACGCCGCCGGCTTCGACGTACTGATCTGCTCCGGCGACCGGGACGCGTTCCAACTCGTCGAGAACACGGTCACCGTGCTCTATCCGATCAGGGGCGTGTCCGAACTGACCCGGATGACCCCGGACGCGGTGCAGGCGCGGTACGGCGTGTCCCCGCAGCGGTACTGCGACCTGGCCGCGCTGGTCGGCGAGACCAGCGACAACCTGATCGGGGTACCGGGGGTCGGCCCCAAGACCGCGGCGAAGTGGATCAACCAGTACGGCAACCTCGGCGGCATCGTCGAGCACGTGGACGAGATCAAGGGCAAGGCCGGCGACAGCCTCCGCGAGCACCTGGCCGCCGTACTGCGCAACGCCGACCTCAACTGCCTGGTACGCGATCTCGAACTGCCGCTGCGACCGGCGGACCTGCGCTGGAACGGCTGGGACCGGGACGCCGTACATCAGGTGTTCGACACGCTGGAGTTCCGTGTCCTGCGGGACCGGCTCTACCAGTACCTGCAGCCCAACGAGCCGGAGGCCGAGGCCGGGTTCGACATCGACGGCACCGTCCTGTCCACCGGTCAGGTGGCCGGCTGGCTCGCCGAGCACGTCACCCCGGGGCAGCGCACCGGGGTGGCGGTGGCCGGCACGTTCGGGCGGGGTGCCGGCAACCTCACCGGGGTCGCGATCGCCACCGCGGACGGGCCGGCCGGCTGGTTCGATCCGACCGCGCTCGACCCTGCCGACGAAGCGGCGGTCGCCGGCTGGCTGGCCGACCCGGACCGGCCCAAGGTGCTGCACGACGCGAAGCCGGCCCTGCTGGCCATGCGGGCCCGGGGCTGGAACCTCGCCGGCCTGGCCAGCGACACCGCGTTGACCGCATATCTGGTGCGGCCGGACCAGCGCAGCTACGACCTCGCCGATCTCGCCGTGCGCTACCTGCAGCGCGAGTTGCGCGCCGACGAGCAGCCCGACGGCCAGCTCACCCTGGACGGGGTGGGCGGGGAGGACGGCATCGAGCAGCAGCTCATGCTGCGCGCCCGGGCCACTCTGGACCTGGCGGTCGCCCTGGCGGAGGAGCTCGAGGAGCACGCCGGGACCGCGCTGCTGGCCGACATCGAGTTGCCGCTGACCGCCGTACTGGCCGACATGGAGCAGGCCGGCATCGCCGCCGACACCGACTACCTGTCCGGCTTGGAGGCGCACTTCGCCGGCGAGGTGAAGGCGGCCGCTCAGGCGGCGTACGACGTGGTCGGGCGGGAGTTCAACCTCGGCTCGCCCAAGCAGCTCCAGCAGATCCTGTTCGAGGAGCTGGGACTGCCCAAGACGAAGCGGATCAAGACGGGGTACACCACCGACGCGGACGCGCTGCAGGGGCTGTACGTGACCACCGGTCATCCGGTGCTCGAGCACCTGCTCCGGCACCGGGACGTGGCCCGGCTCAAGTCGACCGTGGACGGACTGCTCAAGTCGACCAGCGAGGACGGGCGGATCCACACCACGTTCAACCAGACGGTCGCGGCCACCGGCCGACTGTCGTCCACCGACCCCAACCTGCAGAACATCCCGATCCGGACCGAGGAGGGCCGGCGGATCCGCCGGGCCTTCATCGTCGACGAGCGCCCCGAGCTGGCATATGACTGCCTGCTCACCGCCGACTACAGCCAGATCGAGATGCGGATCATGGCGCACCTGTCCCAGGACGCGGCCCTGATCGAGGCGTTCCAGTCCGGCTTCGACTTCCACGCCGCGACCGCGGCCCGGGTGTTCGGGGTGGACGCGGCCACGGTCACCGGCGAGCAGCGGCGGCGGATCAAGGCGATGAACTACGGCCTGGCGTACGGGCTGTCCGCGTACGGGCTGGCCCAGCAGCTCGGCATCGCGCCGGACGAGGCGCGCGGCCTGATGGTCGAGTACTTCGAGCGGTTCGGCGGGGTGCGCGACTACCTGCGCTCGGTGGTCGACCAGGCCCGACGGGACGGGTACACCGAGACCATGCTCGGTCGCCGGCGGTACCTGCCGGATCTGGTCAGCGACAACCGCCAGCGGCGCGAGATGGCCGAGCGGATGGCACTCAACGCGCCGATCCAGGGCTCCGCGGCGGACATCATCAAGATCGCGATGCTTCGGGTACACCCGGCGCTGACCGATGCCGGGCTGCGCTCCCGGATGCTCCTGCAGGTACACGACGAGCTCGTGTTCGAGGTGGCGCCGGGGGAGCGGGAGCAGGTCGAGGCAGTCGTACGCGCCGAGATGTGCGGTGCCTATCCCCTGCTCGTACCGCTCGACGTGAGCGTCGGCGTCGGCCGCGACTGGGACGCCGCCGGTCACTGACGCCGACCGGTCCGCCGGGTTGCGCACTGGTTGGCGTAACTTTCGCCGCCTTGGGGTAGCTGTGCAACAGCCACCGTGCTTCCGCGGTGGCCGCGTGGCGGGCCGCGGGGAGCCTGCCGGTCCCCCAGGAGGCTGAAGGTGACATCGACCGCCGAACGGTCCGACAAGGCGCCTGGTCGGCACTTCAGACGTGACATCGGACGGATCGGGCTGCTGTTCACCGGCGTCGGTTCGATCATCGGCTCCGGCTGGCTGTTCGGCGCGCTGAACGCGAGCCAGCAGGCCGGGCCGGCCGCGATCTTCTCCTGGCTGATCGCCGGCGTGATGATCATGCTGATCGGCCTCACCTACGCCGAACTCGGCACGATGTTCCCGGTCACCGGCGGGGTGGTGCGCTTCCCGCACTACACGTTCGGCGGTTTCGCGAGCTACACGATGGGGTGGATCACCTGGCTGGCGGCGGCGGTGGTCGCGCCGATCGAGGTCGAGGGCACCCTGCAGTACGCCACCAAGTACTACGAGTTCACCGACAAGCACACGGTGGCCGGCGAGGTGGTACACACGCTCACCCCGGCCGGGTACGTGGCCGCGGTGATCCTGATGGCGATCTACTGCGTCATCAACGTCATCGGGGTCCGGTTCTTCACCCAGATCAACAACGCGTTGGTGTGGTGGAAGCTGGCCATCATCGTGCTGGTGATCGTGGCGCTGGTGGTCACCGCGTTCCACGCCGCCAACTTCTCCAGTCACGGTTTCGCGCCGTCCGGGGCGCACGGGATGTTCACCGCGATCTCCACCGCCGGCATCACGTTCTCGTACCTCGGTTTCCGGCAGGGCATCGAACTGGCCGGGGAGTCGAACAACCCGCGTCGCAACGTGCCGTTCGCGGTGGTCGGGGCGATCGGCCTCACCATCGTCATCTACGTAGCGCTGCAGATCGCCTTCCTCGGCGCGGTACAGCCCGGTGACCTGGACAAGTCCGGCGGCTGGGCCGGGCTCGAGTTCGCCGACGACTTCGGTCCGCTCGCCGCGATCGCGACCATCCTGGGCCTGACCTGGCTGGCGGTCCTGCTGTACATCGACGCGATCGTGTCGCCCGGCGACACCGGCCTGATCTACACGGCGGTGACCAGCCGACTCGGTTACGCGATGGCCCGCAACGGGAACGCGCCGCGGGCGCTGGGCAAGATGACCCACACCGGCGTGCCCTGGGTGGCGACGATCATCTCGTTCGTCGTCGGGTTGTTCGTCTTCCTACCGTTCCCGAGCTGGCAGCAACTGGTCGGGTTGGTGACGTCGGCGACGGTGCTGTCGTTCGGTTCCGGACCGCTGGTGTTCGCCGCGCTGCGCCGGGAACTGCCGGATCACGAACGCGGCTTCCGGCTGCCGGGTGGCGACATCATCCCGTTCCTGGCGTTCTTCTCGTCGAACATGATCGTGTACTGGGCCGGCTGGACGACCAACTGGAAGTTCTTCGTGGCGATCCTGATCGGCCTGGTCATGCTCGGCATCTTCAAGCTGACCGGCTCGGTCCACCTGCCGCACATGGAGTGGCGGGCCGGATCCTGGGTCGTACCGTGGCTCGCCGGCCTCGCGTTGATCAGCTACCTGAGCGACTACGACGGCATCGGCGTGATCGGTCTGGGCTGGGGCTTCCTGGTGAACCTGGTGTGGAGCGCGGTCATCTACGCGATGGCCATCAAGGTCCGGCTGCCCGGGTCCCGGGTGCGCGAGATCATCGACAACACCCCGCACGACGAGGTCGAGGTCACGGCGTAGCGGCACGGCGGAGCGGCGGCCGGACTACTGGCCGCCGCTCAACGCTGCTCGACCAGCGATCTCGTCAGGTACACGAGCGTGATGAACGTCCGGTACAGCCGGAGCGGATCGTCGTCGACGATGGTCACGGTGCGGTCGGCACCCCGTTCGACGCCCCGGATCCAGCTCGCCTGCTCGGCCATGTCCGGGCTCAGGAAGTCGACTTCGAGGGTCGCCGGCAGGTCGATCGCCGGGGGACTCATGGCGTCGAGCCGGCGCAGCGCGGCGGTCACGCCGTCCCGGATCCGGTCACGGGCGACGGTCGGGTGCAGGCTCCGCGCGGCGAACCGGTTGTGCGACTCCTTGACCACGATCGCGCTGATGCCCGGGCAGAACGGCTCGGCCTCCGGCCCGACGTACTGGTCCCCGGTGATGGCCGCGACCGGCACCCCATGGTGCTGCGCGACCAGCGCGTTGATGCCGGCTTCGCCGGTCACGGTGCCGGCCAGCCGTACCTCGGTGATCGCGCGCGGGTTGTACGTGTGGGACAGCGTCCCGGCGGTGCCGATCGCCGCGTGGTAGCCGATGAACAGCACCGCGTCGTACGACGGGTCCAGGCCCTGCATCATGTACCAGGGCTTGTACCGGCCGGACAGGTACGACGCCGTACCGGCCAGCTCGTCCGGCGCCAGGTTCTGCATGATCGAGTGGGCGTCGTTGACGCAGAGGTCGGTGGCGCCGGCGGCGAGCGCGCCCTCGATCGCCGCGTTCACCTCACCGGTCAGCAGCCGCCGGCCGAGGTCGTAGTCGCGGCCGCCGGCGATGCACTGCTCCCAGTCGACGATGCCGGCGACACCCTCCATGTCCACCGAGATGTAGACCTTCACGGCGTCTGCTCCGGAAGCCGGGCGACGAAGATCGCGGTACCGGGGAAGATCCGCCCGCGCCGCGGGCTCCACTGCCCCCAGATCTGCTCGTGCCCGTCCGGCCACTCCGGCTCGATCAGGTCGTCCAGTACGAAACCGGCCGCGACCAGTTCCCGGATCCGGTCGCCGAGGGTGCGGTGGTGTTCGACATACCGGGCCTGCCCGTCGGAGTCGTACTCGACGTAGGCGCTGCGGTCGAAGTACGAGTGCACCGCGATCAGGCCCGGGTCGCCTGGGTCATCCAAGAAGATCCAGCGCATCGGATGGGTGACCGAGAAGACCCACCGGCCGCCCGGTCGCAGTACCCGCGCGACCTCTCGCATCAACCGGCCCGAGTCCGCCACGAACGGGACCGCGCCGAACGCCGTACACGCGAGGTCGAAACTGCCGTCGGCGAACGGCAGCGCCTCGGCGTCGGCCTGGAGCAGCGGTACCGTCACCCCGGTCTGTTCCGCCCCGCGCACCGCGTGTCGCAGCATGCCGGCGGACAGGTCCATGCCGACCACCTCGGCGCCCTGACCGGCGAGCCACCGGGTGCTGGCCGCCGCGCCGCAGCCGACCTCCAGAATCCGCCGGCCGGAGACCTTTCCGAGCAGGTGGACACCCGCCTCGCGGAGCCCTTCCGGACACCAGACGAAGTCGGCGTCGCCGAGGAAGTGGCCGTGCTCAGACTGGTACGCGTCGGCGTCAGCGTCCCACCAGTGCCGGCTGGCCCGCCGGCTGGCGTCGCTGTCGGCCTCGTGGCGGGCGACCCGGATCGCGCCGGCGGGCGGCTCGGCGGCCGCCTCTGGAAGTACGTCGGATACCGCGGGCCGGGGCTCGGACAGGAAATCGGTCATCAGCTGCCTGGTTCGAAGTGGGCGTCGACCGGCAGTCTCTCAGCCGATGGCATGATCAGCAGCGGGTACCCAGACGGGAACGTTCCGCTCACCCGCGGCGATTGCGCCGCTACCAACGGCCCGTGCCGGAATTGATCGAGCCGCTGGCGGGGGAGGGTTGGACCATGTGGTATTACGCACGGTACGCTAGTCGACGCGCTTGGAGTCCTGCGTGCCTCGGCAGGGAGTAGGAGCGCCTTCGTTCGTAACGCTGACACGTCCGCACCCGGACCGTGTGCGGATTTGCGGACAGGCTTCAGCGCGCAAGGTTCCAGCCGACAACCCACTAGCGGAGCAAACGCCCAGATGACGAGCAGCATCGAGGCCACCTCGAGCACCGCCGCCCCAGCCAGCCCGAGCGGCACCAGGGTCACCATCGACGACATCGGCTCCGAGGACGCCTTCCTCGCCGCGATCGATGAGACCATCAAGTACTTCAATGACGGCGACATCGTGGAAGGTACCGTCGTCAAGGTCGACCGGGACGAGGTCCTGCTCGATATCGGCTACAAGACCGAGGGCGTTATCCCCTCGCGCGAGTTGTCCATCAAGCACGACGTGGACCCGCACGAGGTGGTGTCGGTCGGTGACCACATCGAGGCCCTGGTTCTCCAGAAGGAGGACAAGGAGGGTCGGCTGATCCTGTCCAAGAAGCGCGCGCAGTACGAGCGCGCCTGGGGCACGATCGAGCGGCTCAAGGAGGAGGACGGCGTCGTTCGCGGCACCGTCATCGAGGTGGTCAAGGGCGGCCTCATCCTCGACATCGGGCTCCGTGGCTTCCTGCCCGCCTCGCTGGTCGAGATGCGCCGGGTTCGCGATCTCCAGCCGTATGTCGGCCGCGAGCTCGAGGCGAAGATCATCGAGCTGGACAAGAACCGCAACAACGTGGTGCTGTCCCGCCGCGCCTGGCTCGAGCAGACCCAGTCCGAGGTCCGCACCGAGTTCCTCAACAAGCTCGCCAAGGGCCAGGTCCGCAAGGGCGTCGTGTCGAGCATCGTCAACTTCGGCGCGTTCGTCGATCTCGGCGGTGTGGACGGCCTGGTGCACGTCTCCGAGCTGTCCTGGAAGCACATCGACCACCCCAGCGAGGTCGTCGAGGTGGGCCAGGAGGTCGAGGTCGAGGTGCTCGACGTGGACCTGGAGCGCGAGCGCGTGTCGCTGTCGCTCAAGGCCACCCAGGAGGATCCGTGGCGGCAGTTCGCCCGGACCCACCAGATCGGCCAGATCGTGCCGGGCAAGGTCACCAAGCTGGTCCCGTTCGGCGCGTTCGTCCGGGTGGACGACGGCATCGAGGGCCTGGTGCACATCTCCGAGCTGGCCGAGCGCCACGTGGAGATCCCGGAGCAGGTCGTACAGGTCGGCAACGACGTGATGGTCAAGGTCATCGACATCGACCTGGAGCGCCGGCGCATCTCGCTGTCGCTCAAGCAGGCCAACGAGGGCTTCGTGGAGGGCGACGAGCACTTCGACCCGACCCTCTACGGCATGTCGGCCAGCTACGACGAGCAGGGCAACTACATCTATCCCGACGGTTTCGACCCGGCGACCGGCGAGTGGCTCGAGGGCTACGACGAGGCGCGCGAGACCTGGGAGAAGGAGTACGCCGAGGCTCGCACCCGGTACGAGCAGCACGTGAAGCAGGTCAAGGACTCGCGGATCGCGGACGCCGCTGCCGCCGAGGCGCCGGCTCCCGCTACCAGCAGCTCGACCTCGACCAGCAGTTCCAGCAGCAGTAGTGCTCCGTCCGCTCCGCAGGAGCCGGCAGGCACGCTCGCCACGGACGAGGCACTGGCCGCGCTGCGGGAGAAGCTGGCCGGCGGCAAGAGCTGACAAAGCCTGAGCGGGTCGCCGCGAGGTAGCCCGCCAGGTCGCATTGAACGACAGACTGAGGCCCCGCCCGGATACCCGGGTGGGGCCTCAGTCCGGCTCCGCCGAGGTACGCCGCGGTCGCGCGTGCCCCGCTGGGCGGCGATTCGGAGGTCGGATGTCGACGGCGGTGACCGGATGCTGATGGTCGGCCTCACCGGCGGCATCGGCGCGGGTAAGAGTGCCGCGGCCGGAGCCCTGGCGGAACTCGGCGCGGTGGTCATCGACGCCGACCGGCTGGCCCGGGAGGTGGTCGAGCCGGGCACGGACGGGCTCGCCGAGGTCGTCGCGGCCTTCGGCTCCGAGGTGCTCGGCCCGGACGGGGCGCTGGACCGCTCGCGGCTCGGCGAGACCGTGTTCGCCGATGACGACGCCCGGCGCCGGCTGGAGGCGATCATCCATCCGCGGGTGGCGGCGCGTACCGCCGACCTGATCGCCGCGGCTCCGGACAGCGCGATCGTGGTGTACGACGTTCCGCTGCTGGTGGAGAACGATCTCGCGCCGGCGTACCACCTCGTGGTCGTGGTTGACGCTCCGGTCGACGTCCGGATGGCGCGGCTGGCCGCTCACCGGGGCATGTCCGCCGATACCGCGCGGGCCCGGATCGCGGCGCAGGCCACCGACGAGCGGCGGGCCGAGGTCGCCGACGTGATCCTGGACAACTCCGGTACGCCCGAGCAACTGGCGGTGCAGGTCGGGTCGCTGTGGCGGGACCGGCTGGTGCCGTACGAGGCGAACGTGCGGCAGCGCCGCGTCGTCCGGCGCCCGGCGGAGGTACGGCTCGCACCGGCCGATCCGACCTGGCCGGCGCAGTACGAGCGGTTGGCGGTGCGGCTGCGGCGGGTACTGGGGGAGCGGGCGGTGACCGTCGACCACATCGGTTCCACCGCGATACCCGGGCTGCTCGCCAAGGACGTGATCGATCTTCAGGTGGGCGTACCGGATCTCGCGCTGGTCGACGAGTCGGTCGACGAGCTGGCCGCGGCCGGCTTTCCGCCACTGCCGGGCGAGTGGTTCGACAACCCGAAGTCCGTACCGGCCGGCGATGCGCCGGATGCCGCGACCTCGGAGGCGCGGAGCTGGCCGAAGCGGCTGCACGGCGGTGCCGATCCCGCTCGCGTGGTACACGTACACCTGCGGGTGGTCGGCTCGCCCGGCTGGCGGTACGCGCGGCTGTTCCGCGACTGGCTGCGGGCCTGTCCCGAGCCGCGGGAGCGGTACGCCGCGGAGAAGCTCCGGTTGGCCGGTCTGTACCGGCGGACCGAGGAGTACGCCGAGGCCAAGGAACCGTGGTTCGACCGGGCCTGGCCGGAGGCGGAGAAGTGGGCGAAGTCGACCGGCTGGCAGCCGGGTGACACCACCGGCTGAAGTTACGGGTAGGCCGCTTGCGTCGAGCCCGGGGGGCGCTCGCTGGTGACGAATCACCAGGGCTGCATCCCCTCGTCCGGCGCCCGACCGGTGCCTTTGTGTCGGCTCGGTCGACATCCGAACGGCGCGCAAGCGGCCTACCGTCGCCGTCGAAGGTAACCCGGTGACCTAGTGCACACAACCCTGTTCCGGGGTGTCGAGCCGGTCGGCTGGTCACAGTTTGGTCGCCGCCATCCGTTCTGCGAAACCGTTGCGGTGATTGGCATCGATGAGTGGCGGGACGGCTCGCGCGCGCGGCCGCCGGGGCAGCCGACCGGCGTCGGCAGAACCTGTCACAGGCCGGGCGTACGGTGGCCTCATGACGCTCGACATCCCCCGCCTCGAGGCCCGAATGCAGGTGGTCAGCGACTACCAGCCGTCGGGTGACCAGCCTCAAGCGATCGACGAGCTGGCCCGCCGGGTGCGCGCCGGTGAGCGGCACGTCGTGCTGCTCGGCGCGACCGGCACCGGGAAGAGCGCCACCACCGCCTGGCTGGTGGAGCGGCTGCAGCGGCCGACCATCGTGATCGCCCCCAACAAGACGCTCGCGGCCCAGCTGGCCAAGGAGTTCCGCGAGTTGCTGCCGCACAACGCGGTCGAGTATTTCGTCAGCTACTACGACTACTACCAGCCTGAGGCGTACATCCCGCAGACCGACACCTACATCGAGAAGGACTCCTCGGTCAACGAGGAGGTCGAGCGGCTGCGGCATTCGGCGACGATGAGCCTGCTCACCCGTCGGGACGTGATCGTGGTGGCGACCGTCTCGGCGATCTACGGGCTGGGCACGCCCGAGGAGTATCTGGACCGCTGCGTGCGGGTCGAGGTCGGCGCCGAGGTCGACCGCGACAAGATGCTGCGGCGGCTGGTCGACATCCAGTACACCCGCAACGACATGGCGTTCCAGCGCGGCACGTTCCGGGTCCGCGGTGACACGATCGAGATCATCCCGGCGTACGAGGAGCTCGCGGTCCGGATCGAGCTGTTCGGTGACGAGGTCGAGCGGCTCTATTACCTGCATCCGTTGACCGGCGAGGTCATCCGCGAGGCGGACAAGCTGCTGATCTTCCCGGCCAGCCACTATGTGGCCGGTCCGCAGCGGATGGAGCGGGCGATCCGCCAGATCGAGGCCGAGCTGGAGGAGCGGCTGGCCGAGATGGAGCGCCAGGGTCAGCTGCTGGAGGCGCAACGGCTGCGGATGCGCACGACGTACGACATCGAGATGATGCGTCAGGTCGGCTTCTGCTCCGGCATCGAGAACTACTCCCGGCACATCGACGGACGGGAGCCGGGCAGCCCGCCGCATTGCCTGCTCGACTACTTCCCGGACGACTTCCTCACGGTCATCGACGAGTCGCACGTGACCGTGTCACAGATCGGCGGGATGTACGAGGGCGACGCGTCGCGCAAGCGCACGCTGGTCGAACACGGGTTCCGGCTGCCGAGCGCGATGGACAACCGTCCGTTGCGGTTCGACGAGTTCCAGGAGCGGATCGGCCAGACGGTGTACCTGTCCGCGACGCCCGGGCCGTGGGAGCTGCGACAGACCCAGGGCGAGTTCGTCGAGCAGGTGATCCGCCCGACCGGTCTGGTGGATCCGGAAGTGGTGGTACGCGCGACCAAGGGGCAGATCGACGATCTGATGCACGAGATCCGGCTCCGCGCGGATCGCCACGAGCGGGTGCTGGTCACCACGTTGACGAAGAAGATGGCCGAGGACCTCACCGACTATCTGCTCGAGCACGACATCCGGGTGCGGTACCTGCACTCCGAGGTGGACACGCTGCGCCGCGTCGAGCTGCTGCGCGAGCTGCGCCAGGGCGAGTACGACGTGCTGGTCGGCATCAACCTGCTGCGCGAGGGTCTCGACCTGCCCGAGGTTTCGCTGGTGGCGATTCTCGACGCGGACAAGGAAGGCTTCCTCCGCTCGGGTACCTCGCTCATCCAGACCATCGGTCGGGCCGCCCGTAACGTGTCCGGCCAGGTCATCATGTACGCGGACCAGGTCACGCCGTCGATGGAGCGGGCGATCGACGAGACAAACCGCCGGCGCGCCAAGCAGGTCGCGTACAACAAGGAGAAGGGTGTCGACCCGCAGCCGCTGCGCAAACGGATCGGGGACATCCTCGACGACATCTACCGCGAGGCGGACGACACCGAGGGTGCGCTGGCCGGCCACGGTCCGGGCGGCGCGATCGTCGGCGGCGGCGGCCGGCAGCGCAGCCGCGGGAAGGCGCCGGTGCCGGAGACGCGCAGCCGGCGGGGCGCGAGTCGACCGGTGCCGAAGGAGGGCATGGCCCGCGCCGACCTGGCCGACCTGATCCAGGAGCTCAACGACCAGATGCTCGCCGCGGCCCGGGAGCTCCAGTTCGAGCTCGCGGCACGCATCCGGGACGAGATCAAGGATCTGAAGAAGGAGCTGCGCGGGATGGACGCGGCCGGGGTTCGCTGACACCCGCGCCGTCCCGCCGCGCGCGTGCACCGGAATCGACAGGACGCGGTACGACCCGCTCACCCGACGTCGGTGAAGTGCTCCACCCGCGGCGGGTCGGCGAAGTACGGCCCGATCAGCCCGCGCCACTTGCCGTACCGCTCGGTGGCCCGGAACTGCTCCTCGTGCGCCTCCACCGAGTCCCACTCGACCAGCAGTACGAACCGGGACGGAGACTCGATGCCGCGGGTCATCCGTACCGACCGGCAACCCGGGGTGCTGGTGACCAAAGAGCGTGCCGTCAGGTACGCCGTCGCGAAGTCGTCCTCCTGGCCGGCTTGTACCTCGAAGATGGCAATTTCGAGAACCATGCCGCCGAGCTTCCCATTCCGGCCATCCGCCAGCGATCCACTTCCTCGATCGTGGAGAATGGTCCTCACAAGGAGGGGAGTACTCCCGCGCGGTGTGTTCGTCAGCACGGCCTACCGGTTGGTCCCGGTGCAGGGCCCGGACGCGCCGGTCGCCTAGGCGACGGAGGAGACCTCCGGTGTTGAGTCGCGGACGCCGGAGGTTTCGTGAACGTACCAACCTGGACCTGGATCGCCACCCTTGTGGGTCTCACCGCACTGCTGTTGGTGGATCTGCTGATCATCGCGCGACGCCCGCACGAACCGTCACTGCGCGAGTGCGCGGTCTGGGTCGTCTTCTACGTCGGGCTGGCCGTCGTATTCGGACTCGGCCTGCTCGCGCTGTCCGGACCGGAGTACTCCGGTGAGTTCTTCGCCGGCTGGCTGACCGAGTACAGCCTGTCCATCGACAACCTGTTCGTCTTCGTGATCATCATGTCCCGGTTCGCGGTGCCGCGCGCGTACCAGCAGAAGGTCCTGCTGATCGGGATTGTGATCGCCCTGGTGATGCGGGGCGTATTCATCGCCGCGGGCGCCGCGGTGATCAACCGGTTCGTCTGGATCTTCTACATCTTCGGTGCGTTCCTGCTGTACACCGCCATCAAGCTCGCGTTGCACGGCGAGGAGAGCGGCGAGGACTTCCGGGAGAACGCGCTGATCCGGTGGACCCGTCGGGTGTTGCCGGTCACCGCCAACTATGACGGTGCCCGCATGGTGACCCGTACCGCGAATGGCCGCATGGTCACACCGATGCTCGTCGTCATGATCGCCATCGGCACCACCGACCTGCTGTTCGCGGTCGACTCGATCCCGGCGATCTTCGGTCTGACCAAGGAGGCGTACCTGGTCTTCACCGCCAACGTGTTCGCCCTGATGGGCCTGCGGCAGCTGTACTTCCTGATCGGCGGGCTGCTGGACCGGTTGGTGTACCTCGGCCTCGGGCTGGCGGCGGTACTCGGCTTCATCGGGGTGAAGCTCGTGCTGGAGGCGCTGCACGAGAACAACCTGCCGTTCGTCAACAACGGCCAGCCGTTCGACTGGGCACCGCACGTACCGATCTGGTTGTCACTGGTGGTGATCGTGGCTGCCCTCGGTACGGCGACGCTGGCGAGCCTGGCCCGGACGGCCCGGGAGCGGCGCACCCTGACCCGCACGCGGTAGCCGGCGACGCGCGGCCGCCGTGGTGCGGTGGCCGCGCGGGCGGCCGGTGCCGTGCGGCCGGTGCCGTGCGGCCGGTGGCGTGCGACCGTGCCGTATGGCCGTTGGGTGCGGCCGTGGCTCAGTCGACGGTGCGGTGGACCCCGGTCAGCATGCCCACCCGCTCGCCCTCGAGCCGCTCGTGTACGACCCGGCCGAGCTGGAACGACGCGTGCACCATGTGCTCGTCGCCGGCGACCAGGCCGACGTGGTGGACG
The DNA here is from genome assembly GCA_963742715.1 of uncultured Actinomycetota bacterium. Classification (GTDB taxonomy): domain Bacteria; phylum Actinomycetota; class Actinomycetes; order Mycobacteriales; family Micromonosporaceae; genus CAVUMR01. Next base: position 1,147,641 of record CAVUMR010000002.1, read on the forward strand.
TGCTTGCCGTCCCGCGCGAAGAAGTACAGGTCGCCGGGGTGACCGTCGGCCGTCGGCAGCGGCTCGCTGGCCTGCGCCTGATCGTCGGCATCCCGCGGTACCTGCACGCCGAGTCGCCGGTGCGCGAGGTGTACCAGTCCGGAGCAGTCCACGCCGTACGCGGACAGCCCGCCCCACACGTACGGCACGTCGATGAGCCGCTCGGCGACCGCGAGTACCTCCTTGCGGCTGGGCGCGTGGGTCGGTGCCGGCGCCACGTCCGCCTGCCGTACCCAGGCCGGCTCGTCCGCGCCGGGCAACCGGACCGGCAGCCAGCCCCGTTCCACCGCGCCGGCCGTGGTGAGCCGGGTACCCATGGACACGCCGGCGAGGATCACGTCGCCGGCCGGACCGTCCCGCAGCGCGGCGGCGGTCGCGTCCACCACCACCGGTCGGCCGGCGCCGGTGCGACCGGTCGACTCGTCGTCGGCCGGTACCGGGGCCAGATGCGCGGTGGGGAGCCAGCCCGGATAGCCGCGCGGGTCGAGCTTGCCGGCCGGCTGTTCGACCGCGATGACCCGCGTCCAGTCCCCGCGTACCTCCTCGACCAGCACGGTTTCCCCCAGCAGCAGCTGGGTGAGCGTGCGGTCGGTGAGGTCGGCGCGACTCGCCGGGTCCATCGCGGCGACCCAGGCGCGTACGTCAGGCTGCGGCGCGATCGCCGGTGTGTCGACTGGTCGCACCGCTTCCGGTGAGGTCCATAGTGTCGCCACAGCCACTGCGACAACGGCGTCCCGCCCTGCCCGTACCGCCCCGGTCACGGCGCCTCCTGTCCCGCTCGTTTGTTGCCGGCTCCACCGCACTGTGTCGCGGTTGGTCATGCCGTACGCGACCGCTGCCGCGGACCGCGCTGGTGCTCTGACGGGCGACGATACCTACCCGTGACCAGTACATGTGCGCACCGCGCGGCTGCCTACGTATATCCGAATTGCCGAAGACGATCCATCATATGAGTTTTTCGATGCCCAGGCCGGCTGCCGTGGGAAGTACGACCGTGGCTCCCTCGTACCGGATGCCGCCGACGACCGGCGGATCGGCCAACCACCAGCCGGCGTCGAGGTCACTGACCGCTGTCGTGCCGTAACCGGCTACCAGACTCGCGGCGGCTCCCACCCCGATCGGGGACTCCATCATCGAGCCGACGACGGTGCCCATGCCCGCGGCGGCCGCCAGCTCGAGCAGGGTGCGCCCGACCGCGAGTCCACCGCACTTGGCCAGCTTGACGTTGACCATGTCCGCCGCCCGGTGCCGGATCACCTCGAGCAGGTCGCGGACGCCGTACACCGCCTCGTCGGCGAGCACCGGCGTGTCCACCCGGGCGGTCACGTACGCGAGCCCCTCGATGTCCGCCGCGGCCACCGGCTGCTCGACCAGTTCGACGTCGAGTCCGGCGTCCTCGATCGCGCGAATCGTCCGTACCGCCTCGCGCGGACTCCAGCCCTGGTTCGCGTCGAGCCGGATCACCACGTCCGGACCGACCGCCGCGCGGATCGCCCGGATCCGGTCCACGTCGGCCGGGCCGTTCGTACCGACCTTGATCTTCAGTACGTCGAAACCGTCCGAGACCCGCGCCCGCGCCGCTGCGGCCAGCTCGTCCGCGGTACCGACCGGCAACGTGACGTCGGTCGGTACCCGGTCGGCGGTGCCGCCCAGCAGCTGCGCCAGCGGTACGTCGAGCTGCCGGGCCAGCAGATCGTGTACGGCCATGTCGATCGCGCCCTTGGCGCCGTGGTTGCCGACCACGGCGCGCCGTACCGCACCGAGCAGGGCGTTGAGATCGGCCGGATCGCGCCCGGTGACGACGTCCCGCAGTGGCCCGGTCACACACGCCTCGGCACCCGCGAGTGACTCGCCGGTGACCTGCCAGACCTGGGGGGCCTCGCCGAAGCCGGACCTGCCGTCGGAGTCGACCAGCTCGACGACCACCGTCTCGACCGTGGTGGTACGCCGCAGCGCGGTGACGAACGGGGTGTGCAACGGAGCGGACAGCCGTCGGGTACGCACGTCAACGATCGGCACACCGCACTGTAGCTCAGCCGCCGTAGCCGCCCGCGCGGGCGAGCGCGGTGGTCAGAGGTCGTGCCGGTCGGCCCAGCTCGCCGCCGCGATGTCGGCCAGCAGCGCGCAGGCGGCCCGGTCGATCGCGCTGCCCTCGTCCGTCGCGTCCGCGGCCGGCGTGGTCGTGCAGCACACCAGCAGGTATGGCGGCGCGTCGGCGGGGAAGATCACCCCGGCGCCGTGCCGGACGCCGGTCACCCAGCCGTTCTTGTGCGCGATCCGCACGTCGGCCGGCAGGCCGGCGGCGATGTCCTCCCGGTGCTCCTGGGCGGACAGCACCTCGAGCATCTCCCGGCACGCGGCCGATGCGGCAACCGGTCGCAGGGAAGTCGCCCCACCGTCGGCCCGGGGCGCGGTCAATCCGTCCACCCCGAGCGCGATCGCACCGAGCAGGGCGGCCAGGTCCGCCGCGGTGACCAGGTTGTCCAGCCCGGCTTCGCGGGCCGCGGCGTCCTCGATGCCACGGCTGACCGTGCTGTGCCGCGCGCCGACGTCCCGGAGTACCTGCTCGACCGCGGCCACCCCGACCTGCTCCAGGCACAGGTTGGTGGCGAGATTCGACGACCGCACGATCATCCGGCGGGCCAGCCACCGGGCCGGTGCCCCGGCGCGCATCCGGGCCCACACCTCGTCGTCGTTGTCGTAGCTCTGGCGCATGACGAAGCGCCCGCCGCCCGGCAGTACCGAGGGGAAGTTGTCGTGTACCGGCACCTCGCGGTCCAGGTCGAGGCGTCCTTCTTCGGCCGCCCGGTACATCGCGACCAGTACCGCGACCTTCATCGTGCTGGCCGCGTAGTGGGTCGCGTCGGCGAGCCGGGTGTACGCCGGTGGCGACCCGAGCCGACCGCAGTACACCGACACGGTGCCGGGCATGGCGTCGATCCGGTCGGACAAGCCGGCCAGGTGCGGTACCGCCGCGGGCGCGGTCACCGGTCGTCGCGGCGCCGGCCGCGCTGCTTCTCCCGGTCCTGCCCGGACAGTACGACTTTGCGCAGTCGTACCGCCTCGGGAGTGACCTCGACGCACTCGTCGGCGCGGCAGAACTCCAGCGCCTGCTCCAGCGACAGCCGGCGCGGCGGGATCAGCCGCTCCAGTTCCTCGCTGGTGGACGAGCGCATGTTGGTGAGCTTCTTCTCCCGGGTGATGTTGACGTCCATGTCGTCGGCCCGGGAGTTCTCGCCGACCAGCATCCCCTCGTACACCTCGGTACCCGGCTCGACGAACAGCGAGCCGCGCTCCTGCAGGTTGAACATGGCGTACGCGGTGGCCACACCGGTCCGGTCCGCTACCAGCGAGCCGGTCGCGCGGGTGCGCAGCTCGCCGACCCACGCCTCGTACCGCTCGAACACGTGGTGCGCGATGCCGGTACCCCTGGTGTCGGTGAGGAACTCGGTGCGGAAGCCGATCAGGCCGCGGGCCGGTACCACCCACTCCATCCGGATCCAGCCGGTGCCGTGGTTGACCAGGTTCTCCATCCGCCCGCGCCGGATGTTGAGCAGTTGGGTGACCGCGCCCAGGTACTCCTCCGGGCAGTCCACGGTGAGCCGTTCCATCGGCTCGCACAGCTTCCCGCCGATCTCCTTGGTGACGACCTGCGGCTTGCCGACGGTCAGCTCGTACCCCTCGCGGCGCATCGTCTCGACCAGGATGGCCAGGGCCAGCTCGCCGCGACCCTGTACCTCCCAGGTGTCGGGTCGTTCGGTCGGGAAGACCCGCAGCGACACGTTGCCGACCAGTTCCCGGTCCAACCGCTCCTTGACCAGCCGGGCGGTGACCTTGGAGCCCTTGACCCGACCGGCCAGCAGCGAGGTGTTGATGCCGATGGTCATGGAGATCGCCGGCTCGTCGACGGTGATCAGCGGCAGCGGTCGAGGATCGTCGGCATCGGCGATGGTGTCGCCGATCATGATCTCGGCGATGCCGGCGAGGGCGATGATGTCGCCCGGACCGGCCTTCTCGGCCGGCTTGCGCTCCAGTGCCTCGGTGAGGAACAGCTCGCTGATCCGGACCCGCTGGATGCTGCCGTCATGCCGGCACCAGGCGACGGTCTGTCCCTTGTGGATGTTCCCCTCGTGGATCCGGCAGAGCGCGATCCGGCCGAGGAACGGCGAGGCGTCCAGGTTGGTCACGTGCGCCTGCAGCGGCACGCCCGGGGTGTACTCCGGCGCCGGCACCGTGTTCAGGATCGTGCGGAACAGCGGTTCGAGATCGGGGGAGTCGGGCATGTCGCCGTCGCCCGGCCGCTCCAGCGACGCCCGGCCGGCCTTCGCCGAGGCGTACACGATGGGGAAGTCGATCTGGTCCGAGGTGGCGTCGAGGTCGAAGAACAGCTCGTAGGTGGCGTCCACGACCTCGGCGATCCGGGCGTCGGACCGGTCCACCTTGTTGATGACGAGTACCACCGGCAGCCGCGCGGTGAGGGCCTTGCGGAGCACGAACCGGGTCTGCGGCAGGGGCCCTTCGCTCGCGTCGACGAGTAGCACCACACCGTCGACCATGGACAGTCCGCGCTCCACCTCGCCGCCGAAGTCGGCGTGGCCGGGCGTGTCCACGATGTTGATGATGATCGGCCCGCTGTCGTCGGGCGGCGAGTACGCGATCGCGGTGTTCTTGGCCAGGATCGTGATGCCCTTTTCCCGCTCCAGGTCGGTGGAGTCCATGACCCGGTCGGCGACTTCGGCCGAGTTGGCGCGGCGTACCCCGAAGGCGCCGGACTGCCAGAGCATCGCGTCGACGAGGGTGGTCTTGCCGTGGTCGACGTGCGCGATGATCGCGACATTGCGGAGATCGGGACGGATGGCCATGGGTCCATCCTCGCTGGCCCTCTGCGCGAGCGACCGGCCGGGTCGCCCGACGGTGCGCCCGGACACGCGCCGAACCGGGACGTCACCGGAAAAGCTCTGAAAGATGTCTTCATCGGACGACGTCCACATGGGAAACTATCGTCACTTTCGGAGAGCTTCAGGAAGTCAGCTGCTTTTCCGGTACCCATGTGACGAAGGAGCGCCATGAGGGCGATACGGCTCGTGCTCGCGGTGGCGGTGGGCGCGGTGGGGGTCCTGGGAGTGGCGTCACCGGCCGCGGCGGACAGCTCCGTCTGCAGTAAGACCGGTTGCGCCGGCAAGGCCGCGTTCGTCTCGTACGGCGAGCATCTCAAGGTCACCGATCAGACCGGCGACGGGCACTCCGCGGTCGCCGAGTACTGGCTGGAAGGCGGCACCGGTCCGTTCCAGGTGTGGAACCCGAACGGAACCGGCACGACGGTCGACGCCAACCTCGAGCTGGTCGAGGGCGACTGGATCTTCTATCACGTCTGCACCGGTGAGTACGGCTCGAAGACCATTGTGGCCGGCTCCTGTGGCGCCGGTGTCACCGACTACGCCTGAGCGCCCGGGAGGAATCATGGTCACCGTCAACCGTCGTACCTTCATCCTCGGTGGTCTCGGCGTCGCGGGCGCGGTCGCCACCAGCGGCTGGACCGGCAGCGCCGCGTTCGCCGCCATCGGGTACCCGTTCACACTCGGCGTCGCGTCCGGCGATCCGAGCCCGGACGGCTTCGTCCTGTGGACCCGACTGGCGCCGGCACCGCTCGCCGAGGACGGCATGGGCGGCATGCCGAACACCAACACCGACGTGACCTGGCAGGTCGCCAACGACCAGGCGTTCACCAGCATTGCCGCATCCGGCACCGTGACCGCCACGCCCGCGGAGGGGCACAGCCTGCACGTCGAGCCGACCGGGCTCGGCTCCGGCCGGGAGTACTTCTACCGGTTCATCACCGGCGCGCACGTGTCACCGGTCGGCCGCACCCGTACCGCGCCGGCGGCGGGCACCCTGCCGGCGCAGTTGAAGTTCAGCTTCGCCTCCTGTGCGCACTGGGAGAACGGCTGGTTCCACGCCTACCGGCATCTCGGGCAGGACAACCCTGACCTGATCCTGTTCCTCGGCGACTACATCTACGAGCAGCCGTCCAGCCGCAGTACCGACGTACGCGGCTACACCTATCCCAGCCAGATCCTCACGCTCGCCCAGTACCGGCAGCGGTACGCGCAGCACAAGACCGATCCGAACCTGCAGTCGGCACACGCCGCCGCGCCGTGGGTCGTGGTACCGGACGACCACGAGGTGGAGAACAACTGGGCCGGCGGCAGCAGTACCACCACCACCGCGCAGCGCACCGCGGCGTTCCAGGCGTACTGGGAGAACATGCCGTTGCGCCGCTCGGCGAAGCCGACCGGCGCCAGCATCCCGCTGTACCGGCGGCTCAGCTGGGGCACCCTGGCCCGGTTCCACATGCTCGACACGAGGCAGTTCCGCAGCGCGCAGGCGTCGGCGGACAACTGCACGCAGATGCGCGACCCGGCCCGGACCCTCACCGGCGCGGCCCAGGAGCAGTGGCTGCTGGACGGGCTGGCGCAGCACAACAGCACCTGGGACTTCCTCGGTCAGCAGGTGTTCTTCGCGCAGCGGGACGCGGACGGATCGTCGAGCACCTGCGATGTCAGCACCGACGCGTGGACCGGTTACGTCGAGTCCCGGGACCGGATCACCCAGGGCTGGGTGAACCGCGCGGTGCGCAATCCGGTGGTACTGACCGGAGACGTGCACTCGCACTACGCGGCGAACCTGCGGGTGAACTACTACGACCACTCGGCACCGATCGTCGGTGCCGAGTTCGTCACCGGGTCGATCACCTCGATCTCGGACGCGACGACGCCGTCGTCGACCTGGTGGGCGAACAACCCGCACGTGAAGTACTTCAGGAACCAGCACGGGTACGTCCGGGCAACCCTCACGCCGGCGCAGCTGACCGGCGAGTTCGTGGTCGTATCGAGCATCGCCGAGCCCGACCCGGCCAAGGTGACCGCGTCGGTGAACAAGCGGTACAAGGTGCTCGACGGCCAGCCGGGCCTGGTCGACGCCTAGTGGCTCCGGCCGGTTTTTCCGACCGGCCGCCGCACTGAACACAGAGTTACCCGACTGCTGGCAAATACCCGGGCCGCTTCCGATTTCCGGTCGCATTCGATCGTGACCTCCCTCGTCACCAGGGGAGTCGTGTCCTCTGCGCAGGTACTCGGCTGTGGTTGTCGATGCGATCAGTAATCAAGGAATGCCCACCGATCTACGAGGAATCCGGGCTGATCTTTCCCGGTGGGTTGACTGCGCATTTTCATTGTGTCAATGTCGGATCCGGCTGTTACCACTGGTGTTCCGCAAGCGTTTCGCGGGGTCACCGGCGTGGTGTGAGGTGGTCTGACGGGCGTCGCAGACGATCTGCGCGCCCTTTTGGTTGGCCCCTACCGGGCAGGCAAGACGAGTCCGTCGAAACTCATTGTCGACGACTGGCGAACCTGTGACAGAAGGGAGCGCACCATGCGTTACGTCCACTGATCCGTAGTGAGTCTGTCGCGGCCATTCGGACCCTTGATCCGAATGGCCGCGACAGCATGCGCCCGATGGAAACGCAGGAAGGGGTACGCCGATGACCAGCGACGATGCTACGGCGGTACGGGATCCGTTGTACGATCCGCTGGCACCGGACGTAATTGCCAATCCGTATCCGTACTATCGGCGGCTGCGTGAGAAAGATCCCGTGTATTGGCATGCGCAACTGGATTCCTGGGTGGTTACCGGATACGAAGAGTGTCGACAGGTGCTCGGCGACACCGAAAACTTCGGCTCCGACTTCCGTCGGGTCGGGTTCGATATCCCGGTCGAGCAACTGAGCGTTCAATCGCTCGACCCGCCCGAGCACTCCGCGATCCGGCACCTGTTGGTTTCCGCGCTGCATGCTCAGTCACCGGCCGCGATGCGTCAGCAGGTCCACGCCATCGCCGCCGGCCACGTTTCCGAGTTGGCCCGACACAATGGCGCGCACGGCGAAACCGTCGACCTGATCAGTTCGTTCGCCCGACCGGTCGCGCTCCGTACCATCTCCGCCTTTCTCGGGGTCGAACCGCCTGGCGGTGCGGAGTTCGAGGAACTGTCGAACGCGATCGTGAGCAGCATGGACGCCGGACTCGAGCCGAGTCGCGCCGAGCCCGGTAACCGCGCCCGCGCGGAGCTGAGCCGGATGGTCGGCGAATGGCTACGCGAGGCGGGCGATGACGGCTTCATCGGCGCGGCCCGGACAGCTCAACAGCTCGACCGGGAGGTGCCGGCCGCCGTGCTGGACAACTCGCTCCGGGCGGTGCTGCACGCCGGGTACGAGTCGGTCAGCCGGCTGCTCGGCAACGTACTGGCCAGGCTGGTCGCCCACCCGGAGCTGCTGCCCCGGTCGGAGCCGGAGCGCGACCTGACCCCGTTGGTGGACGAGCTGGTGCGGCTCGACGGTCCGGTACAGGCCGACGCGCGGGTGTGCGTGGCCGAGCAGGTGGTCGGTGGCCACCAGGTGAAGTCGGGCGACGTCCTCGTGCTGTTCATCGCCGCGGCCAACCGCGATCCCGCCGTCTTCGTCGACCCCGACGCGGTGAGCCTGGACCGCCGGCGCGGCCTGCATCTGGCCTTCGGCCGGGGCGCGCACGCCTGCCTCGGCGCGAGCCTGGGCACGATGCAGCTGCTCGCGGTGCTGGACGCCCTGCGTACCTCCGGGACGGTCTTCACCGCCGCGGCTCCGCCCGAGTACGACCACACCGCCACGTTGCGGGGGCTGCGGCACCTGCCGGTCTCGGTCGACGCCGCGGGTGACCCTCCCGCGCCGCCGGTACCACGCAAGTGACATGCTCCGTTCACTGTCCGGAAGTCACCCCGGGCTCACCCTTGTCGGGCGGCGGAGGTTTGGAGCGGTTATGCGCACAGTGACCAGGTTCCGCGGGTACGCCGGAGCGGCTGTGACCCTGCTGGCTGGATGCCTGCTCGTGGCCGCGGCGCCGACGGCCGCGGCCACGCCGGGCGCCGCCACGGTCGGGCCGGCGAATCACGGCGCGGTCGCCGCGGGCGGTTATCCGTTGGCCGACCGGCTGGCAGCGGAGGTGTCCGGTCACGACGTCCGTCGTCATCTGGTCGCGTTGCAGGCCGTGGCGGATGCCAGCGGCGGCAACCGGGGATACGACGAGATCGGATTCACCCGGTCGGCGTTGTACGTCAAGGCTGTGCTGGCCGCCGCCGGCTACCACGTGGTCACCCAGCACGTCCCGTACACCGACTTCGTGATCGGGACCGAGCGACTCACGGTCAGCGGCGCCGACATCGACAGTGCTCCGGTGCTGATGACCCGGTTCACCCCGTCGACCGCGCCGGAGGGAATCGACGCGCCGCTGGCCTCGCTGCCGGCCGGCCGGACAGGTTGCGCCGCCGCGGACTACGACGGTGTGAACGTCGCCGGCGCGGTCATGGTCCTGGCCCGGGCGAGCTGCGGGTACACGACGGCGCAGCAGGTGGCGGCAGCGGCCGGTGCGCGCGCGGTGTTGATCTACTACCCCACCCCGTCACCGGCGAACATCTACCGGTTCTACGCGTTCGAACCGGACCTGTTCACGATCCCGATCGCGTCGGTGTCCCAGCGCGACGGTGAGCTCCTCGCCGCGGCGGCCGCCGGCGGCGACGTGCGGGTACACCTGACCCTGCGGGGGAGCGGCGAGCCCCGTACGACGGTGAACCTGATCGCCGAGACGAGCGGCGGGGACCCGGACAACGTGGTGATGATCGGGGGCCACCTGGACAGCGTGCCCGAGGGGCCGGGCATCAACGACAACGGCTCGACCGCGGCGACTGTCCTGCAAGTGGCCCTCGCGCTGGCCAAGCACCAGGCGAGCGTGTCGAACAAGGTGCGGTTCGCCTGGTGGGGCGCCGAAGAGGTGATCGACGTCGGGTCCGGCTACTACGTCGACCAGCTCGGCGACGCCGACCGGGCGCGGATCGCCGCCCTGCTGAACGCCGAACTCGTCGCGTCGCCGAACTACGCCCGGTTCGTCTGGGACTCCGGTTCCGGCGGAGGCCATGCGATCGCCGACATCTTCGCCGGCTACTTCGACCGCCGGAACCTGCCGTACGAGCGGCAGAGCCCGGACGCCGTCGGCTCGGACCACGAGGTGTTCGAGGCGATCGGGATCCCGGTCGGTGGTCTCGATGGCGGCAACCTCGGCGTCAAGACAGCCGCCCAGCAGCAGCGGTACGGCGGGCAGGCGGGGCAGATGTTCGACCCCTGCTACCACCAGACCTGTGACCGGCTCGGCAACCTCGACGAGCGGTTCCTGGACGAGAACGCCCGGGCCCTGGCATGGGTACTGGGTCGCCTCGCCAGCTACGACGACGACGTGCGGACCGCGGACGCGATCGCGCGCGGGGCGCGTTGAGCGCGTACTGACCGGGAGGTCACCTCGTGCGTGCCCTGCTCCATAACCGTGGCTTCCGACTGCTGATCGTCGGGCAGACGCTGTCGTCCCTGGGCGACACGGCGCTCATCATCGCTTTCGGGGTATGGGTCAAGGAGCTGACCGGCAGTAGTGCCGCAGCCGGCGTGGCATTCTTCTTCGTCGCATTTCCGCATCTGCTCGCGCCATTCGCCGGAGTGCTCGTCGATCGTTTCCCGAGGCGTCAGGTCTATATCGTCGCCAATCTGGCGATGGCGTCGGTGCTGTTCCTGACGCTGCTGGTGAACGGTGCCGACCAGGTCTGGTTACTGTATGCGGTCATTCTCGCCTACGGCTTCTCCGCGATAATCATCAATCCGACCCAGTTGACCCTGGTCGCATCCGTGGTCGACGACTCGGAATTGTCGGACGCGAACGGCCTGCAACAGAGCGTCAACGGCGGAGTGCGGCTCCTCGCACCACTGCTGGGCGCCGGCCTGTTCACTCTCGTCGGTGGTCACGTCATCGCCATGATCGATGCCGCGACCTTCGTGGTCGCGGCGCTGTGCATCTGGCGGGTCCGGATCGCGACCGACGGTCGTTCGGCCGGCCGAACGAGCGGCATGCGTTCTGAACTGCTCGCCGGTCTACGACACGTGTTCACCGCACCCGCACTGCGCGGCGTCGTCCTCGCCCTCGGCGCCGCATTGCTGGTCATGGGCTTCTCCCAGACGTTGGTGTTCGCCATCGTCGACGACGGGCTGCACCGCGCGCCCGCGTTCGTGGGCGTGCTCAGCAGCGTGCAGGGCGCCGGGACGATCGGGGCCGGTCTGCTGGCCGGTGCGGTCGGCCGGCGCCTGGGCGACGTGCGGGTGGTGACCATCGGGATCGCCGCCATCACCGTGGCCGCGCTGCTCTACCTGGTACCGACCATCCCGACGGTGGCGCTGGGTGCCCTGTGTTTCGGGGCCGCCGTCGCCTGGACGACGGCCGGTTTGATCACGACCGTCCAGCGCCGGACCCCGAAGGAACTGCACGGCCGGGCGTTGGCGGCGGCGATGGGCGCGGTGAGCATGCCGCAGACGGTGTCGATCGCGCTGGGCGCGGGGCTGGCACTCGTGGCGGACTACCGCGTCATGCTCGTGCTCATGGTCGCGGTCACCGCCGGTTGTGCGACGTGGCTCGCCTGGTCATCGACCGCGGTACCAGCGGAATCGGTCGTCGCCGAGGCCACGGAATCGGATACCGCGCCGAGCGACGCGAATTCGGCGTCGTGAACGGCCGCCGAAGCTCTGGCTGAAAACAGCCCGCCACTGTATCTTGGCCGGCGTGCAGGTAATAGGCGTGGGATTCTTGCGTACCGGTACGACCTCATTGAAGCTCGCGTTGGAGCAGCTCGGTTTCGGCGAGTGCTATCACATGCGGGTGCTCAATGCGGAGCCCGGGCGCGCGGCGGATTGGGTCGCCGCGGCACGGGATCCGGAGTCGGCCGACTGGGACCGGATATTCTCCGGCTTCACGTCATCCGTCGGTTCTCCCGGTGCCGCATTCTGGCGGGAAATTGTCGACGCCTATCCGGATGCGAAGGTGATTGTCACTGTTCGCGATCCGGGCGACTGGTACGACAGCGCCGCCCAGACCATCGCCGCCGCGATGAAGCCCTCGCTTCCGGTACGCCTGCTCACGTGGACCCGACCCCGCCGCGGCGATCACCTGGAGGAACTCCAGCAGATCGTCCAGGAGCGGGAGGGTGGCGGGCACTTCGCCGACCGGGACCAGGCGATTGCCGCGTTCGAGGAGCATGTCGCGGCGGTACGAGCCGAGGTGCCGGCGGACCGCCTGCTCGTCTTCAACGTGCGGGAGGGATGGGAGCCGCTGTGCTCGTTCCTCGGCGTACCCGTACCCGATGAGCCGTTCCCCAGGGAGAACGAGCGGGCGGCGTTCCGTCGCCGGCAGCAGGACGCGATGACCCGGGTGCTGGTCCGGCGGGTGGCCGCCCTGGCCATCGCCGGTGGTGCGGTCACGCTCGCCGGCTGGGCGGTACGCCAGCTGATGGGCTGACAGGGGCGGCGCCTACCAGCCGCGGGCGCGCCATTCGCCGAGGTGGGGTCGTTCGGCACCGAGCGTGGTGTCGTTGCCGTGCCCCGGGTACACCCAGGTGTCGTCCGGCAGCTGCCCGAAGACCTTGGTCTCCAGGTCGGTCATCAACGAGTCGAAGTCGCCCGGGTTCCCGGTCTTGCCCGGCCCGCCGGGGAACAGCGAGTCGCCGGTGAACAGGTGGCCGTGCCCGTCCGGATCCCGGTACAACAGCGCGATCGACCCTGGCGTGTGTCCGACCAGATGAATCACCTCGAGCTGGCAGTCGCCCACCGGCACGGTGTCGCCTTCGGCCACGGTACGGGCCGGCACCGGTAGCGCGGACGCGTCGTCGGAGTGCGCGATCGCCTCCGCGCCGGTCGCGTCGACCACCGGCCGCAGCGCCTGCCAGTGGTCGGCGTGCCGGTGGGTCGTCACCACCGTCGCGAGCCCGCCGTCGCCCACCAGCTTGAGCAGCCGGTCCGCCTCGTCCGCGGCGTCGATGAGCACCTGCTCGCCGTTGCCGGTGCAGCGCAGCAGGTACGCGTTGTTGTCGAGGAAACCGACGGAGAGCTTCGTGATGGTCAGCGCGGGCAGCTCACGGACGTCCGAAGGACCTCCAGGCTGAACCTTTCCGGTGTACGCCATGCCCAGACGTTATCGCCAGGCGGGCAGGTCGGGCAGCGCGGCGGATGACCCGGCGGACAGCCCGGTCCCGTCGGTACGCCCGCTCAGCCAGCTCGCCAGGTCGGCGGCGGTACCGGTGACCAGGGTCGACGCGACTGGGTCCGAGCTGTCGCCGACGGTGAACTCGTGTTCGAGGTCGGTGGCGTGCAGCCGCATCGGCGGTACGTCCGTCCGGCCGGAGAAGTCGGTGGCCAGCTCGTGCAGCAGCCGGTGGCTGAACCAGGTGGGCCAGTCGGCCGGCCGGTACCGGGCGCCCACGTCGACGTGGTGCACCTCGACCTCGCGCAGCCGTACCCAGACCAGGGTCGCCGCCACCCGCTCCACCCCGCGGGAGCTGATCGTCGCCGACCAGGCCTCGGCGGGCATGCCCCGGGCCGCGTCGGCGAACCGGGCGGCAGAGGTCCGGAGGTCCTCGGCCAGTTCCGCGGCCGACCGGCCGGAGCCCGACTCGATGTCGGCATTCCGCTGCTCCCAGCTCACGTACTGCGGGGTCTCCACCCCGGTACGGGCCCAGGTCAGCAGGTTCACCAGCCCGTCGGCGTTGCGGGCGATGTGGGTCAGTACGTGGCCGCGGGACCAGTCGGGCAGCGGCGAAGCCGCCCGCAGCTCGGCCTCGGACAGGCCGGCGGCGGTGTCCGCGACCCGTTCCGTAGCGCGGTCGACCTCGTCCAGCAGGGCAAGGGGATCGGCAGTCACGAGCCGACGGTACGCCGCCGTCCGGGCGCCGGCTCGTTTCAAGTGGCGGCCGCCGAGGGCCGCGGTGGGACAGGCGTCCCGGCACGCCGTGGAAAACCGTTCGCTCCCACGGCCGGCGGCCACTTATCGTCGATGGCGCTGGTCCGGACAGCGACAACCTGAGGTGCACGAGGGAGGTGGCGCGACATGCCGGTCGTCTTCTCGGGGCTACCGCAGTTCGTCCCGATCACCTTCCGGGCGCGCCGCTGACCGCGGCGGGGTGCCCGGTACCACGAAGGGTTCCCGCGTTGAACACTTTGGACCTCACCTCCCTCGGCTGGGATGCCACCTTCGCCGACGCATATCAGCAGTACGACCGCCCCGACCAGGTGCCGGGGCGGGTCAGCCGGGCCGATCGCGGCGTCTGCACGGTGCTCACCGCGACCGGGCCGGTACGCGCCAGCCTGGCCGGAACCATCCTCACCGCCGCCTCCCGCGACCCGGTCGCGTTGCCGTGCGCGGGGGACTGGATCGTGGTCCGTACCTGGCCGGACGAGCGGATCACCGCGGAGGCGGTACTGCCGCGGCGGACCGCGGTGGTGCGGAGCACCGCCGACGCCGAGTCGCTCGGCCAGGTGCTCGCGGCGAATCTGGACACCGCGGCGGTGGTCGAACCGATCGGGCCGTCGCCCGATCTCGGCCGCATCGAGCGGCTGTTGTCGCTGGCCTGGGAGTCCGGCGCGACCCCGGTACTGGTACTCACCAAGGCGGATCTGGCCGCCGATCCGGTCGCGGTAGCCGAGCAGGTGGCCACCGTGGCACCGGGGGTGGCCGTCTACCCGGTCAGCGCGTTGGCCGATCCGGACATGTCGGCCCTGCGCGAGTACGTCGTGCCCGGCCGTACCCTCGGTCTCCTCGGCCGCTCGGGTGCGGGCAAGTCCACGCTGGTCAACGCGTTGTGCGGGGCTCGGGTGATGGAGACCCAGCAGATCCGCGACGACGGAAAGGGCCGGCATACCACCACGTACCGGGCACTTGTGCCGGTACCGGGCGGCGGGGCGGTACTCGACACTCCGGGGCTGCGGGCGGTCGGCTTGCACGACGGTGCCGGCGGGCTGGACCGTACCTTCGCCGACGTGGAGCAACTGGCCGCGGCCTGCCGGTTCGCCGACTGCCGGCACGAGACCGAGCCCGGTTGTGCGATCCACGCGGCGCTGGAGTCCGGCGAGCTCACCGGCCGGCGGCTGGACAGCTGGCGCAAGCTGCAGCGCGAGCTGCACTACCAGACGGTCCGCAAGGACGCCCGGCTCGCCGCGGCCCAGCGGGCCGAGTGGCGCAAGCGGTCGGTGGCCATGCGCCAGCGCGGCTACCGTCCCTAGCCCGCCGCCCGCCGCCCGCCGACTCGGCCAGACGGATCCGGCCGGACGCCCGGTCAGAACGCCCGACCGGCGGCCCGGCGGTACGCAACCGGGTGGTCCGGTCGCAGCGTCGCCGGAAACTGTCATACCGCGCGGATACAGTGGCCAACCGGTACCTCGTGCTGTCTGCCCGCCGTCGGATCATGCCTGTCGGCCTCTCCTGGGGGTCGAGCTCTGGAAGTCCAGAGGGTCTGGTTGAGCCGTTGTCGGGTATCGCACCGTCAGCAGGCGGGACCTGGGAACAGCACTGGTGCGATGCTCGTTTCAGAGCAGGGTCGAGCACCGCCGGGGGTTGGCACCGCAGGCGTCCAGTTGAGCGGGCGTCCGGCGGGGCAGCGCATCCAGAGCTGTTGACCGGGCGGCACGACGGGACCACCGCCGACCGACGAGACCGAAGAGCTGGGGACAGTGGCCGATCGATTGATCATCCGCGGCGCACGGGAGCACAACCTACGCGACGTCAACCTCGACCTACCCCGGGACGCGATGATCGTGTTCACCGGGTTGTCCGGTTCCGGCAAGTCCAGCCTTGCCTTCGACACGATCTTCGCCGAGGGGCAGCGGCGGTACGTGGAGAGCCTCTCCTCGTACGCCCGGCAGTTCCTGGGTCAGATGGACAAGCCGGACGTCGACTTCATCGAGGGCCTGTCCCCGGCGGTGTCGATCGACCAGAAGTCCACCTCCCGCAATCCGCGCTCGACGGTCGGCACGATCACCGAGGTGTACGACTACCTGCGGCTGCTGTTCGCCCGGATCGGACAGCCGCACTGTCCGAACTGTGGCCGGCCGATCGCCCGGCAGACCCCGCAGCAGATCGTCGACCGGGTGCTCGCGATGGACGAGGGCACCCGGTTCCAGGTGCTCGCCCCGGTCATCCGCGGCCGCAAGGGGGAGTACGTCGACCTGTTCGCCGAGCTGCAGGCCAAGGGCTATGCCCGGGTGCGGGTGGACGGCGTGGTGCATCCGCTGACCGAGCCGCCGAAGCTCAAGAAGCAGGAGAAGCACTCGATCGAGGTGGTCGTCGACCGGCTGACCGTCAAGTCGTCGGCCAAGCAGCGGCTCACCGACTCGGTGGAGACCGCGCTCGGGCTGGCCGGCGGGCTGCTCGTACTGGAGCTGGTCGACCTGCCCGAGGACGACGCGCACCGGGAGCGCATGTTCTCCGAGCACCTGGCCTGCCCGGAGTGTGATCTCAGCTTCGAGGCGCTGGAGCCGCGGTCGTTCTCGTTCAACTCGCCGTACGGCGCCTGCACCGCGTGTACCGGCATCGGCACCCGCAAGGAGGTCGACGCCGAGCTGGTCGTACCGGACCCGGAGCGGACCCTGGGCGAGGGGGCCGTCCAGCCGTGGGCGACCGGCCACAACATGGACTACTTCCTGCGCCTGCTCGGCGCGCTCGGTGATCAGGTGGGATTCGACCTGGACACCCCGTGGCGCAAGCTCCCGTCCCGCGCGCAGAAGGCGGTACTGCAGGGCTCCGAGGCGCAGGTACACGTCCGCTACCGCAACCGGTACGGCCGGGAACGGTCGTACTACGCGAGCTTCGAGGGCGTGATCCCGTTCATCGAGCGGCGGCATGCCGAGACCGACAGCGACTGGAGCCGGGACCGGTACGAGGGGTACATGCGCGACGTGCCGTGCCCGGAGTGCGGCGGGGCCCGGCTCAAGCCGGAAGTGCTGGCGGTGACGATCGACAAGCGGAACATCGCGGAGGTGTGCCGCATGTCGATCGGCGAGTGCACCGCGTTCTGCACCGAGGTCGCGCTGGACGACCGGCAGCGCATGATCGCCGAGCGGGTACTCAAGGAGATCAACGCGCGGCTGCGGTTCCTGGTCGACGTGGGGCTGGACTACCTGTCCCTGGACCGGCCGTCGGCCACCCTGTCCGGTGGCGAGGCGCAGCGGATCCGGTTGGCCACCCAGATCGGCTCCGGCCTGGTCGGGGTGCTCTACGTGCTGGACGAGCCGTCGATCGGGCTGCACCAGCGGGACAACCACCGGTTGATCGAGACGCTGGTCCGGCTGAAGAACCTGGGCAACATGCTGATCGTGGTGGAGCACGACGAGGACACCATCCGGATGGCCGACTGGGTGGTCGACATCGGCCCCGGCGCCGGCGAGCACGGCGGCCGGATCGTGCACAGCGGTTCGGTGGAGGACCTGCTGACCAGCGAAGAGTCCATCACCGGGGCGTACCTGTCCGGCCGCCGGTCCATCCCGACCCCGGAGATCCGCCGGCCGCGGACCAAGGGCCGCGAGGTGGTGGTCAAGGGAGCCCGCGAGCACAACCTGCGCAACCTCGACGTGGCGTTCCCGCTCGGCACCTTCACCGCGGTCACCGGGGTGTCCGGCTCCGGCAAGTCCACGCTGGTCAACGACATCCTGTACGCGGTACTCGCCAACCAGATCAACGGCGCCCGGATGGTGCCCGGCCGGCACACCCGGATCACCGGGCTCGACCAGGTGGACAAGGTCGTCGGCGTGGACCAGTCGCCGATCGGGCGTACCCCGCGGTCGAATCCGGCCACGTACACCGGTGTGTTCGACCACATCCGGCGGTTGTTCGCGGAGACCACCGAGGCGAAGGTGCGCGGGTACACGCCGGGTCGGTTCTCATTCAACGTCAAGGGCGGCCGGTGCGAGGCCTGCTCGGGTGACGGCACGATCAAGATCGAGATGAACTTCCTTCCCGATGTGTACGTCCCGTGCGAGGTGTGCAAGGGGGCCCGGTACAACCGGGAGACCCTGGAAGTGCACTACAAGCACCGCACCATCTCCGAGGTGCTGGACATGCCGATCGAGGAGGCGGCCGGCTTCTTCGAGCCGATCCCCGCGATCCACCGGCATCTCAAGACGCTCGTCGACGTGGGCCTCGGGTACGTCCGGCTCGGCCAACCGGCGCCGACCCTGTCCGGCGGTGAGGCACAGCGGGTGAAGCTCGCCAGCGAGCTGCAGAAGCGCTCCACCGGCCGGACCGTGTACGTGCTGGACGAGCCGACCACCGGGCTGCACTTCGAGGACATCCGCAAGCTGCTCGGCGTGCTCGGTCGACTGGTCGACGCCGGCAACACGGTGATCGTGATCGAGCACAACCTCGACGTGATCAAGACGGCGGACTGGATCATCGACATGGGTCCGGAGGGCGGCAACAAGGGTGGCCTGGTGATCGCGAGCGGTACGCCCGAGGAGGTCGCCGAGCTGCCGGAGAGCGCCACCGGCCAGTTCCTCCGGCACTCCCTGGGCCTGCCGGAGCTGGATCCGGCCGACGCCGGGAAGGGGAGCCGGGGCGGCAAGGCGGGCCGGTCGACGACCCGCCGTGGCGGGCAGATGGCCAAGGCGTCCCGCTGACCAGAAAACTCGCGCCTTCCAGAAATCTCCCGCTGACCGGCACATCGCGCTGACCGTCACATTGCGCTGACCGGTACATCGCGCTGACCGGCACATCGCGCTGGTCGGGGCACCAGGCTGGCCCAGAACATCCCGGTAAGGGGTATTCGACGGAAAAGTTCCGGTTTTCCGTGCCTGATCGCTGAACCGGCTCACGTCGTGGCCCGTGTGGATCAGTTATCCGCACGTCCATCACGACAGGAGTGGCACATGACCGAGCCGGAGACCACCACCGCAGACCAGGCCGGTACGAGCCGCCGAGCGGTCCTGTACGGGGCGGGGGCCGTCGGTGTAGCCGCCGTGCTCGCCGGTTGTAGCGACAGCGGTGGGGACAGCGGGGCGTCGTCCGCCCCGAGCGACGACTCCACGTCGTCCGCCCCGAGCGCGTCGGCCAGCAGCGACGACTCGGGCGGTGGCGGCGGCATCGCGCTCGGTAGCGCGGCCGGTATCGCGGTCGGTGGTGGCAAGGTCTTCGCCGACCAGAAGATCGTCGTCACCCAGCCGACCGCCGGGCAGTACAAGGCATTCAGCGCCGTCTGCACCCACATGGGCTGCACGGTCGGGAAGGTGGACAAGGGCCTCATCATGTGCCCCTGCCACGGCAGCCAGTACAACATCGCCGACGGTTCGGTGAAGAACGGTCCGGCCCCGAGCCCGCTCGCGCCGAAGGAAATCGAGGTGGAGGGCGGCCAGATCAAGGTCTCCTGAACGACCGGCCCAGGTGCCCGCTCGCGGCGTTGTCGGCCAGCTTGAGTGCCCTTCGGGCACACGGCGCCGACCTCCGCCTGGCGAGCGAACACCTGGATCCGGCCGTCTCTTGAACGACCGGCCCAGGTGCCCGCTCGCGGCGTTGTCGGCCAGCTTGAGTGCCCTTCGGGCACACGGCGCCGACCTCCGCCTGGCGAGCGGACACCTGGCTCCGGGCCGTCTGAACATCCGGCCCAGGCGCCGACCCGGCGTCTGGGCCGGCTCTGTCAGGGTCGGTGGCTAGGCTCAAAGACGTGCCCGTTCCGTCTTCGTACCGCCCCGCAGCGGGCACCATTCCCGATGCCCCCGGTGTGTACCGGTTCCGCGACGCCGGCGGCCGGGTCATCTACGTCGGCAAGGCGAAGAGCCTGCGAAGCAGGCTCAACTCGTACTTCGCCGATCCGCACGCACTGCATCCGCGGACGTACCAGATGGTCACCACCGCCGCCAAGGTGGACTGGGTGGTCGTCGCCACCGAGGTGGAGGCGCTGCAGCTGGAGTACTCCTGGATCAAGGAGTACGACCCGCGGTTCAACGTGCGGTACCGGGACGACAAGAGCTATCCGTATCTCGCGGTCACGCTGCCGGAGGAGTACCCGAGACTGCAGGTGATGCGCGGCGCCAAGCGCAAAGGCGTCAAGTACTTCGGGCCGTACTCGCACGCGTGGGCGATCCGCGAGACGCTCGACCTGCTGCTGCGGGTGTTCCCGGCCCGGACCTGCTCGTCCGGCGTGTTCAAGCGCGCTGGCCAGATCGGCCGGCCGTGCCTGCTCGGGTACATCGGCAAGTGCTCCGCCCCGTGCGTCGGCCGGGTCAGCGCCGAGGAGCACCGGGCGATCGTCGATGACTTCGTCGAGTTCATGTCCGGCCGTACCGACTCGATGGTGCGCCGGCTGGAGCGGGACATGCGCGCCGCGGCCGCCGAGCTGGACTTCGAGAAGGCGGCCAGGCTGCGGGACGACGTGGCCGCGCTGCGCCGGGCGCTGGAGAAGCAGACCGTGGTGCTGGCCGACGGTACCGACGCGGACGTGGTGGCGTTCGCCGAGGATCCGCTCGAGGCGGCGGTCGGGGTGTTCTTCGTCCGGGACGGCCGGGTCCGCGGCCAGCGCGGCTGGGTGGTGGAGAAGGTCGAGGACGTCACCACCGCCGACCTGGTACATCAGTTCTGCATGCAGGTGTACGGCGAGAGCGACGAGGTCGGCAGCGACCTCATTCCGCGCGAGGTGCTGGTACCCGAGCTGCCGCCGGATGCGGAGGCGATGGCCGACTGGCTGTCGGCGCTGCGCGGCAGCCGGGTGTCGTTGCGGGTGCCCCGGCGCGGCGACAAGCGTGCCCTGGCCGAGACCGTGCGGCGCAACGCCGCGCAGTCACTCGCCCAGCACAAGCTGCGCCGGTCCGGTGACCTGACCACCCGGAGCAAGGCGCTGCAGGAGATCGCCGACGGGCTCGGCATGGACACCGCGCCGCTGCGGATCGAGTGCTACGACGTGTCCCAGATCCAGGGCACCGACGTGGTGGCCAGCATGGTCGTGTTCGAGGACGGGCTGGCGCGCAAGTCGGAGTACCGGCGGTTCGCGGTGCGCGGCGGTCCGGACGGCAGCGGTACCGACGACCTCTCCGCGCTGAGCGAGGTGCTGCGCCGGCGGTTCAACCGGTACCTGGACGCCCGCGCCGAAACCGGCGACCCGCTCGGCGGCAACGGCACCGGCCCCGATACGGCGACTGACGTGTCCACCACCGATGTCTCGACCATCGACGGCTCGACCATCGGCACCTCGACCATCGGCACCTCGACCATCGGCACCTCGACCATCGGCACGTCGACCACCGGCGAGGACGATCCGGTCAACGCGGGGTTGCCGGGCATCGACCCCACCACCGGCCGGCCGCGGAAGTTCGCGTACCCCCCGCAACTGGTTGTGGTGGACGGCGGCCAACCGCAGGTGGACGCCGCCGCGCGGGTGCTCGCTGACCTCGGCATCACCGACATCGCGGTGTGCGGGCTGGCCAAGCGGCTGGAGGAGGTCTGGCTGCCGAGCGAGGGGCCGGCCGGCGGCTTCCCGGTCATCCTGCCGCGCTCCAGCGAGGGGCTGTACCTGCTGCAGCGCGTCCGGGACGAGGCGCACCGGTTCGCCATCGCCTACCACCGCAAGCGCCGGTCCAAGCGGATGACCGCGTCCGCGCTCGACTCGGTACCCGGCCTGGGCGAGGTACGCCGCAAGACCCTGCTGCGCCACTTCGGTTCGGTGAAGCGGTTGAAGGCCGCGAGCGTCGAGGAGATCGCCACCGTGCCGGGCATCGGCGAACGTACCGCCGTCGCCATCGTCGCCGCGCTCGCCGGAAACAGCGCGAACCCCGAAGGCGCGAACCCCGAGGGCGTGAATCCCGACAGCGCGACCCCGGAGGGCGCGACCCCGGCCGGCGCGAATTCCGGCGGCGCGACCCCGGTCGGAGCATCCGGCGACACGCCGTCGAGCGGCGCGGGTAGCCTGGCGGCCGGTTCGGACCCGCGACCCGCAGCGGGGGAGGCGTCGCGGGATCCGGTCGAGGGGGGTCAGTGACCGACAGCTTGAGCCCGGAACGGTTGGCGGCCCCACGTGGTCACGAGTCCGGTGGCGGACCGTCGCGCTCGGCGATGGATCTGGTGATCGTCACCGGGGTGTCCGGCGGTGGTCGCAGCACCGTGGCCCGGGCGCTGGAGAACGTCGGTTACTACGTGGTCGACAACCTGCCGCAGGCGCTGATGGTGACGATGGCCGAGCTGGCCCACCAGTCCGGCGGCACCACCCGGCGCACCGCGATGGTGCTCGACGTACGCAGCCGTGCGTTCTCCACCGACCTGACCGGCGCGGTCGGCGACCTGCGGGACCGCGGCTTCCGGCCGCGGGTGGTGTTCCTCGACGCCGACGACGACATCCTGGTCCGCCGGTTCGAGAGCGTCCGCCGGTCGCACCCGCTGCAGGCAGACGGCCGGCTGGTCGACGGGATCACCGCGGAGCGGGTCCTGCTCGGTGACGCGCGTGAGCAGGCGGACGTGATCATCGACACCAGCCATCTCAACGTCAACCAGCTGCGGAACCGGGTCGAGGAGTTGTTCGGCGCACCGGAGTCGCGCCGGCTGCGGGTCACCGTACTGTCCTTCGGCTTCAAGCACGGGCTGCCGCCGGACGCCGATTTCGTCGTCGACGCGCGGTTCCTGCCCAATCCGTTCTGGGTTCCCGAGCTGCGCGACCGGACCGGGGTGGAGACCGAGGTCAGCGACTATGTGCTCGGCCAGCCGGGGGCAGCGGACTTCCTCGACGCGTACGCCGGAATCATCCAGCTGGCCGCGCCCGGCTTCGAACGCGAGGGCAAGCGGTACGTGACTGTCGCGGTCGGGTGTACTGGTGGTAGGCATCGAAGTGTCGCGATCGCCGAGGCGCTCGCCAACCGTCTTGCCGATCTCGGCCTGTCCGCCCACGCGCAGCATCGGGACGTGGGCCGCGAATGATCGTGGATAGGCATTGGCAGCGGTTCGGACGGCGGGAGGCGGGACGCGGGTGACCGTGCGGCGGCCACGGGTGGTGGCGTTCGGCGGCGGGCACGGCCTGTCCGCGGCGCTGCGCGCACTGCGCGGACTCGAGGTGGACGTGACCGCGGTGGTCACGGTCGCCGACGACGGCGGCTCCAGCGGCCGGCTCCGGGCCGAACGCAACGCGCTTCCACCGGGCGACCTGCGGCAGGCACTGGCGGCGCTGGCCGACGACGAGCCGTCGAGCCGGCTGAGCGCGGACCTGCTGCAGTACCGGTTCGGCGGCGACGATCCGCTCTCCGGCCACGCAGTGGGGAACCTGCTGCTGGTCGGGCTGATCGAGATGCTGGGCGACCCGGTCGCCGCGCTGGACCATGCCGCCGGGATGCTGCGGGCGCACGGTCGGGTGCTGCCCATGTCCCGGGTACCGGTGGCCATCGAGGCGGATGTCGAAGGTACCGACCCGGCTGCGCCGGAGCGGGTCACGGCGGTACGCGGGCAGCATGCGGTGGCGGTGACCCGGGGCCGGGTACGGGACGTACGACTTGCGCCGGCGGTGCCACCCGCGTGCCCGGAGGCGGTAGCCGCGGTCGGTGTCGCCGACTGGCTGATCTTCGGCCCCGGTTCGTGGTACACCAGCGTGATTCCGCATTTGTTGGTACCTGATCTCCGGGACGCGGTGACGGCGAGCGACGCGGGCCGGTTGGTCGCCCTGAACCTGGCCAATGAGCGTGAGACGAACGGTCTGTCACTGGCAGGTCACGTGGCCGCACTGGCTCGGTACCTGCCCGATCGGCGATTCGATGCTGTTCTTGCGGACGTTAAAGCGGTAGGCAACCCCGAGCCGGTACGCAGTGCGGCAGAATCCCTTGGTGCCCGTCTCGTGCTCGCACCGGTCGCCGTCGCTGACGGAAGCCCGCGACACGACCCGGTCGCGCTGGCAGCGGCATTCCAGCCGATTCTCTGCCCCTAGTGGGGCCGGCACGACTTGAGGTGAGCGATCCGATGGCCATGACCTCCGCGGTCAAGGATGAGCTGAGCCGTGTCGACGTAGGCAAACCGTGCTGCCGGCGGTCGGAGATGGCCGCGTTGCTGCGCTTTGCCGGCGGTCTGCACATCGTCGGCGGCAGGGTGGTGGTCGAGGCTGAGCTGGATACCGGAGCGGTGGCCCGCCGGCTGCGCCGGGAAATCGCCGAGGTGTACGGCTACCCCAGCGAGATCCATGTACTGGCCAGCGGCGGGCTGCGGCGCGGCAGTCACTACATCGTCCGGGTGGTCCGTGACGGCGAGTCGCTGGCCCGGCAGACCGGGCTGCTCGACGTGCGCGGCCGGCCGGTACGTGGACTGCCGCCGCATGTGGTGTCGGCGAACGTGTGCTGTGCGATCTCGGCCTGGCGGGGCGCGTTCCTCGCGCACGGCTCGTTGACCGAGCCCGGCCGGTCCAGCGCGCTGGAGATCACCTGCCCGGGACCGGAGGCGGCGCTGGCGCTGGTCGGCTCGGCCCGCCGGCTCGGCATCATGGCGAAGGCCCGCGAGGTGCGCGGCGTGGACCGGGTGGTGGTCAAGGACGGCGACGCGATCGGCGCGCTGCTGACCCGGCTCGGGGCGCACGCGAGCGTACTGACCTGGGAAGAAAGACGAGTGCGGCGGGAAGTCAGAGCGACCGCGAACCGGCTGGCCAACTTCGACGACGCGAACCTGCGGCGGTCGGCGCGGGCGGCGGTGGCCGCGGCCGCCCGGGTCACCCGTGCGCTGGAGATCCTCGGCGACGACGCGCCGATGCATCTGGTCGCGGCCGGCAGGCTGCGGTTGGAGCACCGGCAGGCGTCGCTGGAGGAGTTGGGCGCGCTCTCCGACCCGCCGCTGACCAAGGACGCCATCGCCGGCCGGATCCGGCGGCTGCTGGCGCTCGCCGACAAGCGCGCCCGGGACGTCGGCGTCGCCGATACCGAGTCGGCGGTCACCGCGGAGATGCTCGCTCAGTAGCCCGCGGGGGTCGGTTAGGGTCGCGGTGTTCGGGTGGGGCCGGGTGAACCGGCCGGTCGCGGGACCGGTGTGGGCGGCTCCCGGTTGATCAGGAGCGCATGTGCGTACCCTCAACGACCTCATCGGCCAGGGCGTGTCCGGCAAGCGGGTACTGGTCCGGGCCGACCTCAACGTTCCGCTGGACGGTACGACGATCACCGACGATCTCCGGATCCGGTCGGTGCTGCCGACCGTGTCGGCGCTGCGTGATGCCGGCGCGCGGGTGGTCGTCTGCTCGCACCTCGGCCGGCCCAAGGGCGAGCCCGACCCGAAGTACACGCTCGCCCCGGCGGCGGAACGGCTCGGAGAGCTGCTGGGCTCACCGGTCGGGTTCGCCACCGACACGGTCGGCGACTCCGCCCGGCAGGTCACCGGCGCGCTCACCGACGGCGGCGTCGCCGTCCTGGAGAACCTGCGCTTCAACAAGGGCGAGACGAGCAAGGACGACGCCGAACGGGGGGCCTTCGCCGAGCGACTGGCCGGCTTCGGCGACGCGTACGTCGACGACGCGTTCGGCGCGGTGCACCGCAAGCACGCCAGCGTGTACGACCTGCCGCGCCTGCTGCCGCACTACGCCGGCGGGCTGGTACTGCGCGAGGTCGAGGTGCTGCGGGCACTCACCGGTTCGCCGGACCGGCCGTACCTCGTGGTGCTCGGCGGCAGCAAGGTGTCCGACAAGCTGGGCGTGATCTCCGCGCTGCTGCCGTCGGTCGACCGCCTGCTCATCGGTGGCGGCATGTGCTTCACGTTCCTCGCCGCGCAGGGTCACGAGGTGGGCGACTCGCTGCTCGAGAAGGAGATGATCGACACCTGCCGGGGGCTGCTGGAGAAGGCCGGCGACAAGATCGAACTGCCGGTCGACGTGGTGGTGGCCACCGAGGTGTCGTCGTCCGCGGAGACCCGGGTGGTACCGGCCGACCAGCTCGAGTCGGGCTGGAAGGGCCTGGACATCGGTCCGGACAGCGCGAAGCGGTTCACCGCCGCCCTGTCCGGGGCCAGCACCGTGTTCTGGAACGGCCCGATGGGCGTGTTCGAGCTGGCGCCGTTCGCCGCCGGTACCCGCGCGATTGCCGAGGCGGTCGCCGCGGTCCGCGGACTGTCCATTGTCGGCGGCGGTGACTCCGCTGCCGCGGTACGGTCCCTCGGCCTGGACGCGAACGCGTTCGGCCACATCTCCACCGGTGGTGGGGCGTCCCTGGAATACCTCGAAGGCAAGACCCTGCCGGGTCTGGCCGCGCTGGAGGACTAGTTCATGACCAGTAAGAAGACCGGCCGCCGCCCGCTGATGGCCGGCAACTGGAAGATGACCCTCAACCACCTCGAGGCCATCGCGCTGGTCCAGAAGCTCGCGTTCAGCCTGAACGAACAGCAGCTCACCGACGTCGAGGTGGTGGTGCTGCCACCGTTCACCGACCTCCGCAGCGTGCAGACCCTCGTCGACGGCGACAAGCTGCTGATCGGGTACGGCGCCCAGGACCTGTCGCCGCACAAGGCCGGCGCGTACACCGGCGACGTGTCCGGGCCGATGCTCGCCAAGCTGGGCTGCCAGTACGTCGTGGTGGGGCACTCCGAGCGCCGGCAGTACCACGCCGAGGACGACGCGCTGGTCAACGCGAAGGTGAAGACGGCGCTGGCGAACGAGCTGACGCCGATCCTCTGCGTCGGGGAGGGGCTCGAGGTACGGGAGGAGGGGCGCGCGGTCGAGCACACCGTCACGCAACTCGACGCCGCGCTGGACAAGGTACCGGCCGAGCGGGTCGCGACGATCGTGGTCGCGTACGAGCCGATCTGGGCGATCGGCACCGGCCGTACCGCCACCCCGGCCGACGCGCAGGAGGTCATCGGCGCGCTGCGGCGCAGGTTGTCCGAGCGGTACTCCGCCGCGGTCGGCGCCGAGGTTCGGCTGCTGTACGGCGGATCGGTGAAGGCCGCGAACGTGGCGGGCATCATGGCCGAGCCGGACATCGACGGCGCGCTGGTGGGCGGGGCGAGCATCGACGCCGAGGAGTTCGTGTCGATCTGCCGCTACCGGGAGCACCTGGCCCGCTGAGCCGCGGCCGGCGGCAGGAAGCCGCCGGCCGCGCGGGTGAGCCGCCGGCCGCGCGGGTGAGCCGCCGCGCGGCGGCCGGACAAGCACTTCCCGCGCCCTCTGTAATCGCGGGAACGCGCAGCGTGGTCGACCGGGCAAAAACACGACCCGACTCCCGGTTGCCGGTTTCACTCCGGGGAATCCGCTTCTACAGTCGTGCATTGGTCCCCCCGGTTACCCCCCAACCCAGCGCCGGACGAGTCGATGGCTCATCGCATCGCCTTGGACCGGGGCTGCGAGGAGTCCAATGCCCGCGTCCCGTCGCAGTCGACTGGCCACAGCGGCGGCAGTCGCCGTGGCTCTCGTACTCACGGGCGGCTGTAGCGGCCGATCCGACGACGCCGGTGCCGCCGCCGAGACCCCGCACCGCGGCGGCACCCTGGTGCTGCTTGCCGAGTCGGGCGGCGGCGAGTCGAAGGGCTTCGAGCACCTCGACCCGCAGCGGACGTACGTCGTCACCGCGCTGAACGTGACCCGGCTGATCTACCGGACGCTGACCACGTTCCGCTCCGGCCCGGGCCAGAACGGCAGCGACATAGTGCCCGATCTGGCTACCGACCTCGGCCGGCCGAGCCAGGGCAACAAGATCTGGGAGTTCACCCTCAAGCCGAACCTGAAGTGGGAGGACGGCCAGCCGATCACCTGCCAGCAGGTCAAGTACGGCACCGAGCGGAGCTTCTCGTCGCTGATCAGCGGCGGCCCGTCGTACCCGAAGGACTACCTGGTCGACGCCGCGAACTACCAGGGCCCGTACGTGGGCGGCAACAACGGCGGCCAGGGCCTCTCGTCGATCACGTGCGTGGACAATCGCACCATCCGGTTCCGGCTCAACCAGCCGATCGGCGACTTCGGCTACACCGTGTCGCTGCCGGTGTTCTCGCCGGTACGCCCGGAGAAGGACACCAAGGAGCGGTACGACGACCACCCGCTGGCGAACGGCCCGTACAAGATCGAGCGGTACGACCAGAAGGAACTGGTGCTGGTGCGCAACCAGTTCTGGGACCCGCGTACCGACCCGGTGCGGCGGGCGTACCCGGACCGGGTGGAGGTGCGCTTCGGGGTGGACGCGGGGGAGTCCACCAACGCGCTGGTGCTCGACCAGCCGGAGTACCGCGACGCCGTACAGCTCGACATCAACGTGCCGGCGAACTTCGTACAGCAGGTGGTCAACGACGCCGAGTTGCGCAAGCGGGCGGTCGACGACACGAACGGCTTCGTGCGGTACCTGGCCATCAACACCCGTACCGTGTCCAACCTGCAGTGCCGGCAGGCCCTGGAGTACGCGCTCAACCGGCGCAAGTTCCGCGCGGTGCTGGGCGGGTCGATCTTCGGCGACTACGCCAGCACGATGATCGCCCCGGGCCAACGGGCGCACAAGGACTTCGACCTGTACCACGCGAGGACCGAGCCGGACGGAAACCTGGAGCTTGCCCGCAAGGTGTTGAGCGGGACGAACGAGTGCCCGAGCCGGCTCACCCTGGACTACCAGCAGACCCTGCAACGGGCGGCGATGACCATCGTCGAGTCGTACCAGCAGCTCGGCATCGAGGTGGTCCCGCACCCGATCCCGCGCGGCGACTTCTACAACGAGGTCGGGGTGCCGGACAAGCAGCACGACCTGGTGCTGGCGGCCTGGTCCGCGGACTGGCCGAACGGTTCGGCGGTACTGCCGCCGCTGTTCGACGGCCGGTTGATCGACCAGAACTCGCAGGGTGGCAACTACAACTTTTCCCAGCTCAACGACCCGACCGTGAACAAGCTGATCGACCAGGCGAAGGCCGAGAGCGACCTGTCCCGGCAGTACCAGCTGTGGGGTGAGTTGGACTACCGGTTGGCGCAGCTCGCCGTGACGGTGCCGCTCACGTACGACCGGGCCCTGCAGATGTACGGCAGCCGGGTGCGCGGCGCGCTGCTGCACCCGTCGTACGGCGAGCCGGACGCGATCGCATTGGGACTCGGATAGCGGGAAGGTGCCTGTCTCGGACGGCGGGGCAGGGATGCGTCAGAGTGGCAGCTATGCTGGGGTGCCCGGCGAGAACCGAGAGGACAACCGACCGCATGTTGGCGTACATCCTGACCGCGCTGCTGCTCATCGCCAGCGCGATCCTGACCCTGCTGATCCTGCTGCACCGCGGCAAGGGCGGTGGTTTGTCCAGCATGTTCGGTGGCGGCGTGTCATCGAACCTCGCGGGCTCCTCGATCGCTGAGAAGAACCTGGACCGCTTCACGGTCCTGGTCGGTATTGTCTGGTTTGCCTGCATTATCGGACTGGGTTTGCTGCTCAAGGCGGCCCAGGCAGGTTCCTGAGCGTGACATGAGGTCCTAAACTCGTCGGCGCGGCCATACCCGGCCGCACGCACTGTGTCTTGCGTTTCGCCCCCCAACGCGAAGACAGGAGCCAACTAAAGTGGCCAGTGGCAACGCCATCCGCGGTACCCGTGTGGGTTCGGGCCCGATGCGATGGGCCGAGCGTGGCGAGCCGGCTCCCCGCCGGCACATCACGTACTGGTGTGCGAACGGGCACCAGACCACGCCGTCGTTCGCGGCGGACGCGCTGGTGCCGGACATCTGGGACTGTCCGCGCTGCGGACTCCCGGCCGGGCCCGACTCGGAGAATCCGCCGGATCGTCCGCGTACCGAGCCCTACAAGACCCATCTGGCGTACGTGAAGGAACGGCGCAGCGACAACGACGGCGCCGCCATCCTGGATGAAGCCCTGTCCCGGCTGCGCACCGCGCGCCAGGACGGCTGACCCTTCACAGTTCCGCGCACGGGGTAGCCGGGTTCCGCCCGGCCATTTCTCCATGCCTTCGTCGGTGTCCAGGCGTTCGCTTGCAAGGCGGAGTTCTGCGCCGTGTGCCCAGGAGGGCACTCAAGCGGGACGACAACGCAGCGAGCGGGCGTCTGGGCCCGGCGCTACCTCAAGCTGCGTAGGGAGACGGGTATCTCGGCCGCAGCGGCGCGATCGAGCAGCCAGAGGGTCGAGTCGACGCCCTGCGCTCCGGCGGCGGGTACCTGGATCGGACCGGCGCCGCTCAATGCCACGCCGACCGCGCGCGCCTTCTCCTGACCGGAGGCGATGAGCCACACGTCTTCCGCGGTGTTGATCGCGGGCAGGGTCAGGGTGATCCGTACCGGTGGCGGCTTTGGGCTGCCCCGCACCGCGCTGACCGGCCGCGTCTCGTACGCCACCGGATGCTCCGGGAACACCGAGGCGACGTGGCCGTCCTCGCCGACGCTCAGCAGCAGGACGTCGAAGTGCGGCAGCTGCTGGTGTCCGGGTCGGCCGGCGGCGGCGAGCTCCTCGGCGTACCGGGCCGCCGCGGCCTCCGGATCCGGCCCGGCCGGACCGTCGGACGCGGGCATCGGGTGTACCCGCTTCGGATCCACCGGCAGCGAGTCGAGCAGTGCCTGCGCCACCTGCCGGTCGTTGCGGTCCGGGTCGGCCGCGGGCAGGAACCGCTCGTCGCCCCACCAGAAGTCGACCCGGGACCAGTCGACCGCGGCCTGGGCCGGGCTCGCGCGCAGCGCGCGGTAGGTCGCGACGGCGATCCGGCCGCCGGTCAGCACCACACTGGCCTCGCCGCGCATGGCCTGCGCGTCGATGAGCCGGGTGGTCAGGCGGGCCGCGATGGCCTGCGCTAGTACCTCCGGGTCGGCGTGTACGACCACGCTCGCGTTGGTCAACTGGGGTCTCCCGCACTCTTCGCCGTGACCGCGGTGCCACGGGCCGAACCCCGTCCGGCGCCGCCCCCGGGTACCTGCTCGGGGTCACCGGCATCCGGCCGTTCGGCCAGCGCCGGATCGTGCCAAATGTGCTTGCGCTCGCCCGGCCGGGACGCCAGCCCGGTGGCGCCGGTCGCCGCGCTGAGGGCGGCCGCGTACGGCTGGTCGGCATCCAGCCGGCGCAACTCCTCGGCCAGTTCCTCACCCAGTTGTCGCCGCAGCAGCGGCATGCTCCGGTCCTGGTAGCCGGTACGTCGCAGGGTTGCCTGGTCGTTGCTGCGTTCGATCGACATGGTGTCGTCGTCGGCGAGCGTGAACGTCACTCCGGAAATCCCGGGACCGCTGCTGTCCCGCCGTTCCGGCGTGAGCTCGAACCGGGACTGCAGCCACCCGGAGAGCAGGGACGCGCTCGGATCGCCGGGCGCGGCGGTGATCGCGATGGCGCTCGGTGGCGCGACCGCGGTGTCGAACGCGCCCGCGATCAGGGTGCGCCACGGCGTGATCCGGGTCCAGGCGAGATCGGTGTCGCCGGGGGCGTAGTCGTCGCCGCGCTCCCGCAGGGCCGCGGCCGGATCCTCGGCCAGCGTGCAGTCGGTGATCCGGCGGTCGGCGACCACGCCGAGCGGGTCGTACGCGATCCGCTCCGGAGGCGGGCCGAGCCACCAGGTGACCACCGGCACGTCCGGGGCGAGCAGGGGCAGCGCGACCGACTCGGCGTGCAGCGCGAGCCGGCCGTGGGTGCGCATGATGACCGCCTCGCACGGTCCGAGCCGACCGCCCACGGTCACCTCGGCGTCCAACCGGGAGTCCTGGTCGAGCACGTTGCGCCGGACCACGATGAGCAGCCGGCACGGGTGCAGTTCGGCCGCGATGGTGGCGGCGGCCTCGGCCTCGGCCACCCGCCGCTCGTCCACCACCGTGATCAGCGTGAGCGCGAGGCCGCTGGTCACCCCGCCGGCGCTGCGCCGTTCGGCGGCGATCGCGCGTACCACGTCCGTACCGGTGGTGTCCCACAGTGCCGTCACCGCCAGGCCCCCTTCATGCGGTCCGCGTTCCTGCCGGGCCTGGTCATGGCCGCCGCCAGCGCCGGCCGTCCCGCGCCAGCATCTCGTCGGCCGCCTGCGGGCCCCACTCGCCGGCCCGGTACTGATGCGGCGTGGTACCGACCCAGAACTCCTCCAGCGGGTCGACCACGTTCCAGCTCGCTTCGACCTCCTCGGCGTCCGGGAACAGAGTCTTGTCGCCGAGCAGTACGTCGAGCACGAGTCGTTCGTACGCCTCCGGGCTGGACTCGGTGAACGCCTCGCCGTACAGGAAGTCCATCGCGATGTCCCGGACCTCCATCGCGGTACCGGGCACCTTCGAGCCGAACTTCAGCGTCATGCCCTCGTCCGGTTGTACCCGCACGACGAGCTGGTTGCGCCCGAGCGCCTCCACGTCGGAGGCGTTGAACGGCAGGTGCGGCGCGCGCTTGAACAGCATCGCGATCTCGGTCACCCGGCGGGGGAGTCGCTTGCCGCAGCGCAGGTAGAACGGCACCCCGGCCCAGCGGCGGGTCTGCACGCCGAGCCGGACCGCGGTGTACGTCTCGGTGGTCGAGTCGGACGGTACGTCCTTCTCCTGCAGGTACCCGGGCACCCGTACGCCGGCCACCCAGCCCTGGGTGTACTGGCCGCGGATCGCGTACCGCTCCATGTCGGCCGGTAGCGTGATCGCGTTGAGAACCTTCAGCTTCTCGGTACGGATGGCCTCCGCGTCGAAGCTGACCGGCTCCTCCAGCGCCACCATCGCGAGCAGCTGCATGATGTGGTTCTGCAGTACGTCCCGGGCGGCACCGGCGCTGTCGTAGAAGCCGGCCCGGGAACCGATGCCGCCGTCCTCGGCCATGGTGATCTGGATCGAGTCGACGTAGTGCGAGTTCCACACCGGTTCGAACAGCGAGTTCGCGAACCGCAGCGCGAGGATGTTCTGGACCGTCTCCTTGCCGAGGTAGTGGTCGATCCGGAACACGTCCTCGGCGGTGAACACGTCGTCCACCAGGTCGTTCAGCTCACGCGCCGAGGTGAGGTCGTGCCCGAACGGCTTCTCCACCACGACCCGCCGCCAGCCGCCGGAGTTGTCGTTGTCCGCCATCCGGGTGCGTTCGAGCTGCCGCAGCACGGTCGGGAAGGCGCTGGGTGGGATGGACAGGTAGAACGCCGCGTTGCCGGGGATGCCGTGCGACTCGCGCAGTTCGTCCAGGGTGTCGGACAGCTTGTCGAACGCGGCGTCGTCGTCGAACGAGCCGCCGACGAACCGGATGTTGTCGGCCAGCCGTTTCCACACGTCCTCCCGCCAGGGGGTACGCGCGTGCGCCTGCGCGGCCTCCTTCGCCACCTGCTCGAAGTCGCCGTGTCCCCAGTCGCGCCGGGCGAAGCCGAGCACCACGAAGCCGGGTGGCAGCAGGCCGCGGTTCGCCAGGTCGTACACGCCCGGGAGCAGCTTCTTGCGGGCCAGGTCGCCGGTGACCCCGAAGATCACCATCGCGCACGGTTCGGGGATGCGCGGCAGCCGCCGGTCCTGCGGGTCGCGGAGCGGATTGGCCGGCCGGGCGGTCACCCCGCGCCGGGCGGCCGCCCGCCGCCGGGACACCGGATCCCGCCCCGCCCGGGCATCGCCTCCGCCGGCGGCTTCCCGGGACGCGTCCGCCGATCGGCGAACCGCGTCAGCTCCACTGCTCACCGGGCTGCTCCGCCGAGCTGGCGGCACGCCTCGAGGAGTTGCCCGACGCCGGCGACCCGGTCGGTGAGGTGCAACCGCAGCGCCGGCCGCTCGCGCCCGGTCAACGCCTGCAGGTCGCCCGCCGCTTGGGCCGCCTGCAGAGTGCCGAAGGTGTACGGCTGGCCGGGGATCTCCAGGTCGTCGGTTACCGCACCGGTGACCTGCAGGAACGATCCGCGGGCCGGACCGCCCTTGTGGTACTGGCCGGTGGAGTGCAGGAACCGCGGGCCCCAGCCGAACGTGACCGCGTGCGGGGTGGCCGCGGCGAGCAGGTCGCGTACCTCGGCCGCGGCCGCGTCACCGATCCGGTCCAGGTACGCCATGATCGCGAGGTACCCGCGGTCGGCCACGCTCGCCAGCAGCGCGTTCAGCGATCCGGCGGTATCCGAGGCACCGCGCAACAGGTCGGCGTCGGCGTACACCTCGACCGCGCCGTCGGTGAACGCGGTGGAGGTGGCCGGCAGGCCGGTACCCAAGATGCGTTTGGTGTTTTCCTTGCTCTCGGTCACGTTCGGTTGGTCGAACGGGTTGATGCCGAGCAGCCGACCCGCGACCGCGGTGGCGTACTCCCAGGCCAGGAACTGTGCGCCGAGCGGTCCGTTGACCGCGAGCTGCGGCACCTCGCCGGCCCGCGGCACGTCCCCGGCGGCCACCGCGCCGCCGACCGACACCAACAGGACGTCCGGCGCGGTGCTGCCCGGTGCGTCCGGCGCGCCCAGTACCACCGGCAGGATCCCGTTGCCCTGCTTGCCGGTCGACTCGGCGATCAGCTGCTCGGCCCAGTCACCCAGGCCGACCAGCCCGGAGCCGTCCTCGACCAGCACGAGCTTGTCCCGGCCGGCGGCCGCGGCCGCGCCGAGCGCGGCACCGAGGGCGAGCGCCGGGTTGTCCGTGTCGGACCGGAGCGACCGACCGAGCTCGTCCGCCTGGTCGAGCAGCTCGGCCACGTCGACCCCGGCCAGCGCGGCCGGTACCAGCCCGAACGCGGTCAGCGCCGAGTACCGGCCGCCTACGTTCGGGTCGGCCAGGAACACCTCGCGGGCGCCGGCCTCCTTGCCGACCTGTTCCAGCGGCGAACCCGGGTCGGTGACGATCACGAACCGCTTTCCGACCGTGTCCTCGTCGAGGCCGAGGTCGCGGAGCGCCTGGCGGTACACCCGGAACTGGCTGTCGGTCTCCACCGTGCCGCCGGACTTGCTGGACACCACCACGACGGTGCGGTCCAGCCGGTCGGCCAGTGCCCTCCTGACCTGGTGCGGGTCGGTGGTGTCCAGCACCGTCAGCGGTACGCCGAGGGTGCGGCTGATCACCTCCGGGGCCAGCGACGAGCCACCCATGCCGGCCAGTACGACGTGGTCGAGTCCTTCGGCTATCAGCTCCTGGCGCAACTCGGTCAGCCGGCCGACCAGCTCGCGGCTGCGGACGGACGTGTCCAGCCAGCCGAGCCGGATCGACGCCTCGGCGCGCGCCTCGTCCCCCCACAGGCCGGCGTCGCCGCCGGCCAGCTTGGCGGGCACCCCCGCGCCGACGAGCTCGGCCCGGGCCGCCTCGGCCCCGGGTACCGCGGTGGCGCCGTAGACCGCGAGGCCGGCGGCCGCCTCCATGGTGTAGCCGTCGGTGTAGCCGTCGCTCACTTGCCCCCCAGTTGGGTCTGCACGCTGGACAGCAGTCCGGTCCAGCTCCCTTCGAACTTCTCCACGCCCTCGCGTTCCAGGGTGGCGATCACGTCGTCGTACTCGATGCCGAGCGCCGCCAGCCGGTCCAGCACGTCCTGTGCCTCGCCGTAGTTGCCGGTGATGGTGTCCGGTGAGGTCTCGCCGTGGTCGGCGAACGCGTGCACGGTCGGCTCCGGCATGGTGTTGACCACGCCGGGCGCGATCAGCTGCTCCACGTACATGACGTCGCGGTAGTCGGGGTTCTTCGTGCTGGTGGACGCCCACAGCGGCCGCTGCGGCCGGGCTCCGGCGTCGGCCAGCGCCTGCCACCGGTCGGAGGAGAAGACCTTCTCGTACCGCTGATACGCCAGTTGCGCGTTCGCGATCCCGGCCTTGCCCTTCAACGCCTTCGCCTCGTCGGTACCGAGCTTGTCCAGTCGCTGGTCCACTTCGGAGTCCACCCGGGACACGAAGAACGAGGCGACCGAGGTGAGGTTCGCCAGCGGGTGCCCGTTGTCCCGGGCCTGCTCCAGCCCGGACAGGAAGGCGTCCATCACCGCGTCGTACCGGTCCAGCCCGAAGATCAACGTGACGTTCACGCTGATCCCGGCCGCGAGGGTGTCGGTGATCGCGGCCAGCCCGTCCTGGGTCGCCGGAATCTTGATGAACAGGTTCGGGCGGTCCACCAGCCACCACAGGGCTTTCGCCTCGGCGACCGTGCGGGGGCTCTCGTACGCCAGCCGCGGGTCGACCTCGAGCGAGATCCGGCCGTCCAACCCGTCGGTGGCGTCGTACACCGGCCGCATCACGTCGCACGCCCAGCGCACGTCGTACGCGGTGAGCAGCCGGGCCGCCTCGTCCACCGTCACCTTGCGGGCGGTCAGGTCCGCAAGCTGCTCGGCGTAGTCGTCGGCCTCGTCCAGCGCCTTGGCGAAGATCGTCGGGTTGCTGGTCACGCCGACCACGTGCTTCTCCCGGCGGAGCTGGTCGAGGCTCCCGGAGTGCAGCCGTCGCCGGGAGATGTCGTCCAGCCACACCGCCACGCCAGCGGCGGACAGTTGCGCCAGCCTGTCGGTCATCACGTCTCCTCAGTTGCCGGGGTTCCCGCGCGGGGTGGTCCGCCTTTGCGGGTTGGCCTGTTGGCGGTTGTCAGTTGCCGGTGGTCGAGCCCTGCACGCCACCCGACCTGGACATCGACGCGTGGGCGGCCGCCACCACCCGGTCCGGCGTGAAGCCGAACTGCTCGAACAGCACCTGGTACGGCGCGCTCGCACCGAAGTGCTCGATGCCGACGCACTCGCCGGTGGTACCGACCAGGTCGCGCCAGGACATCGACACCCCGGCCTCGACGCTCACCCGCGCCCGTACGTTGTCCGGCAGGACCTGCTGGCGGTACGCCTCGTCCTGCGCCCGGAACCACTCCTGGCACGGCATCGACACCACCCGGGTCGGGGTTCCCTCGGCCTCCAGCCGCTCCCGCGCGGTCAGGCAGAGCTGCACCTCCGAGCCGGAGCCGAGCAGGATCACCTCGGGCTGGTTGTTGGACGCCTCGGCGAGTACGTACCCGCCGCGGGCCACCCCGTCGGCCGGTGCCAGCCCGTCCCCACCGGCCGTGGTCGCGCGGTCGAGGACCGGCAGGTTCTGCCGGGTCAGGCACAGCGCGGTCGGCCGGTCGGTGTGCTCCAGCGCGAGCCGCCAGGCCCACACCGTCTCGTTCGCGTCGCCCGGACGTACCACGTCCAGGCCGGGGATCGCGCGCAGCGCGGACACGTGCTCGATCGGCTGGTGGGTCGGGCCGTCCTCGCCCAGCCCGATCGAGTCGTGCGTCCACACGTAGATCACCGGCAGCCGCATCAGCGCGGCGAGCCGTACCGCCGGGCGCATGTAGTCGCTGAACACCAGGAACGTGCCACCGTACGGCCGGGTGCCGCCGTGCAGCACGATGCCGTTGAGGATCGAGCCCATGCCGTGCTCGCGGATCCCGAAGTGCAGGGTCCGCCCGTACCAGTCACCGGGGAACGACTTGGTGCTGAATTCCGGCGGCAGGAACGACGGCTCGCCCTCGACGGTGGTGTTGTTGCTCTCGGCCAGGTCGGCCGAGCCGCCCCACAGTTCGGGCAGTACCGGCGCGATCGCGTTGATGATCTCGCCGGACGCCTTGCGGGTGGCCATGCCCTTCTCGCTGGCCGGGAAGTCCGGCAGCGCGTTGGTCCAGCCGTCCGGCAGGGTACGGGTGGACAGCCGGTCGTACAGCGCCGCGCGCTCGGCGTTGCCCGACCGCCAGTCCTGGTACCGGGTGTCCCAGTCGGCATGCGCCGCCTTGCCGCGCTCGACCACCGCACGGGCGTGCTCGAGCACCTCGGCGGCCACGTCGAACGAGCGCTCCGGGTCCATGCCGAGCAGCCTCTTCGTGGCGGCCACCTCGTCCGCGCCGAGCGCGGAGCCGTGCGCCTTGCCGGTGTTCTGCTTGTTCGGCGCGGGCCAGCCGATGATCGTGCGCAGCGAGATGAACGAGGGCCGGTCGGTCTCGGCCCGGGCGGCGAGGAACGCGTCGTACAGCGCCTGCGTGTCCTCGCGGTAGCCGTCGCCGGCCCCCCCGACGAAGTCCAGCCGCTGCACGTGCCAGCCGTACGCCTCGTACCGCGCGCACACGTCCTCGGACTTGGCGACGTCGGTGTCGTCCTCGATGGAGATGTGGTTGTCGTCGTACAGCACGGTCAGGTTGCCCAGCCGCTGGTGACCGGCGAGCGCGCTGACCTCGTGGCTGACGCCTTCCTCGATGTCGCCGTCGCTGGTGAACACGTAGATCTGGTGGTCGAACGGGCTCTGCCCGGCCGGCGCGTCCAGGTCGTACAGGCCGCGCTCGCGGCGGGCCGCCAGGGCCATCCCGACCGCGTTGCCCAGGCCCTGACCGAGCGGGCCGGTGGTGGTCTCCACGCCGGCGGTGTGCCCGTGCTCCGGGTGGCCCGGGGTTCTCGACCCCCACTGTCGCAGCTGCTTGAGGTCATCCAGGGACAGGCCGTACCCGGACAGGTAGAGCTGGATGTACAGGGTCAGGCTCGAGTGTCCACAGGACAGGACGAACCGGTCCCGTCCGGCCCAGCCGGGATCCGCAGGATCGTGCCGCATGATCCGCTGGTAGAGCAGGTACGCGGCGGGGGCCAGGCTCATCGCGGTACCCGGGTGGCCGTTGCCGGCCTTTTCCACGGCGTCCATGGCGAGGGCCCGGATCGTGTCGACCGCGCGACGGTCGAGGTCAGACCAATCGAGTTGGTTCTCGGTCACGAGAGTGGCGCTCCTGTCGGGTGACGCGACACCTGTCGGGCGTGCTGGAACACGCCATTGCGAGGCAATCAATCATGACCCTACCCAGCACCGGCGACGGCTACCCCGGTGTTCCACCGTGATGTCTCAGACGGGATTCGCGGGCTGTCCGGCCGGCCCCGGTCGGTGTGGCGCGGGCCGCTGCCGTCGGGGTGCGCGGGAAAGCCCTGACCTCGCTGTTCTACGATCCGGTCACGGTGATTACCGATCCTGGGGTGACTCACCGATGGCCTCGACGACGCTGGCGCCGGCAGACCGTACAAATAGTCGCCGACGCCGGAAGGTGGCGACCTGTGACGTTCCCCGCTCATCCGGTCCGGCGGCACCGACTGCCCGGCGTCCGGGCGATCACCACGAGCACCCGATCGGTGGTCCGCCCGGCTGCCCGACCGGTGCCCGGCGCGGTCGCCGGTCCGGCGGCACGCCGATGACCGCGGTGGCCGATCAGGTGGTACGTCCCGGCCTCGGCGGCGAGCCGACCGAGCCCGGCGCGGCGACGATCTCCCCGGTGGTGCTCGACACCACCGCGGTCCGGCGGTCGCGGCTGGACGTGCTGCGGGCGTACGTCGCGCTGACCAAGCCCCGCATCGTCGAGCTGCTGCTGGTCACCACGGTGCCGGCGATGTTCCTGGCCGCACGCGGGCTGCCGTCGCTGTGGACAGTCGTCGTGGTGGTGGTCGGTGGAGCCATGGCCGCGGGCAGCGCGAACGCGCTGAACTGCTACCTGGACCGGGACATCGACCAGGTCATGCGCCGTACCTCCCGGCGTCCGTTGCCGCGGCACGCGGTCGCGCCGCGCTCGGCCCTCACCTTCGGCCTGGTCCTCGGCGTGGTCTCGGTCGCGATGCTGTACGTGTCCACCAACCTGTTGGCCGCGCTGCTCACCCTCGGCGCCATCGGGTACTACGTGGGCATCTACACGTTGCTGCTCAAGCGCCGTACCCCGCACAACACGGTGCTGGGCGGAGTGTGCGGGGCGGCGCCGGTGCTGATCGGCTGGGCCGCGGTCACCGGCTCGCTCAGTTGGCCGGCCTGGATCATGTTCGGCATCGTGTTCCTCTGGCAGCCGCCGCACTTCTGGGCGCTGGCGATCAAGTTCGCCGACGACTACGCGGCGGCCGGGATTCCGATGCTTCCGGTGGTGGCCAGCATGCGCCGGGTGGCAACCGAAACAGTGGTGTACAGCTGGCTGATGGTGGTCGTGTCACTGGTCCTGTGGCCGCTGGCGACCACACCGTTGTACGGCGTGGTGGCACTCGCAGTGGGGGCGCTGTTCCTGCTGGAGGCGCACCGGTTGTACGCGCGGGTCGGTCGGGGCGAGCCGGTCAAGCCGATGCGACTGTTCCACTGGTCCACCACGTACCTGACGCTGTTGTTCGCGGCGATCGCGGTGGACGCGCTCATCCACTGAGTTGTGGCTGTCTCCGCTGGGTGACGGCGGCTTCACCCATTGGTCCCGGATCCCGCGGTGACAGTGGCGTTCGCCACGCCGCCGCCAAATTTTCTTCGGCCGAATATCGCCAGCCGCGGGATTTCGATATGCCCGAATTACCCCGCTTGAATTCAGCGGGAAGGTCGTGAGTCGTACATTCCCGGCTGGTAACCGTCGTCACATCGGCGCGTTGCGATCGCGCGGACCTTGCGTCCTGTGCTTAGTCTCGCCGCATGACTGACTTATCGACGATGGTGTATGCCGGTGAAAATCAGGACACACTGGTACCAGGCACGCTGATCGCCGAACTGAAGTCGTTCGCCCACAACCACGAGGGCGCTACCGCGGTCATCGAGTACAACGGCCGCAAGGGCGCCCGCATCCTGTTGCAGGGTGGTGACGGGGTGGGTGCGGACCAGTCGGCATCCGCGACGGACGTTGCCCGGGCCGCCTGCGCCGAGGCCGGCGTGGAGGTCGAGAACACCTGGGCGCGCGACCTCGACAAGAGCAGCCTGCGCGACCGGGCCGCCCGGCACCGTATCGCCGGCTGACAGAAGGCCCCGGGTCGACCGGGCGACAGGCCCGGGTCGGACCGGGCGACACCAGCAGGGCCGGCAACCGCCGGCCCTCTTCCTTGCCCGGCTGCTTGGGGGTGCGGTCAGCGCGGCCGGCGGGTCCAGACCGGCCGCGGCCGCTCGTCGGCCAGCGGCCGGGTGGACTCCCAGATCCGCCGCCACCGGGCCGCGTCGCGGTGACCGTTGCCGTTGCCGTTGTCGTTGCCGCCGCCGTTGTCGTTGCCGCCGCCGTTGTCGGTGGTCGGCTCGTCCGGCAGGTTGGCGTCCGGCCCACCGGTCGTCGCCGGTACGGCCGGATCGGCGCGCCGGACCAGCTCCGCACCAGCGGTCTCCGCCGACCCCTCAGGCGCCGGTAGGGCCGGCTGCGAACCGGTCGGCTGCGAACCGGCCGGCAGGGCCGCGCGGGAGCCGGACGCCAGCGCGGCGCGGGTGACCCGGTCCGGGTCGGTCGGCAGCGCCAGCGCGCCCTCGGCCTGCGCCCGCAGCGAGCGGTACCAGCCGATGTCCTCCTCGGCCCACTGCCGGGTGACCCCCTGCGCGAGCCGGGCGGTGAAATCGCGGATGCCCTCGCCGTCCTCGGGGTACAGCGGTCGGCCGTAGCGGACCACCACCTTGGGGCGGCCGGGCCGGGGCCAGTTCCGGCCCCGCGGCATCGCCCCGAACGTGCCGCGCAGGGCGATCGGTACCGCCGGGATGTTCTTGCTCACGCACAGGTGGGCGGCGCCCATCTTGAACTGGCTCATCCAGCCGTCCTGCGACCGCGTCCCCTCCGGGAACAGCAGCAGGTTCCAGCCGTCGTCGACCAGTCGGGCGGCCAGGCCGCGCAGCCGGCGGGAGCCGTACCGCTCCACCGGGAACGCGTTGAACGCCAGCGCGGTGATGACCGCCCGCCAGCGCGCGTCGAAGAAGTAGTCGGCCGCGGCACCGACCGCGAGCCGGTTGGAGAACCGGTGCGGCAGCGAGTTGATGATCAGGGGAGTGTCCAGGTGGCTGGAGTGGTTCGCCACGAAGATCACCGGGCCGCGTACCCCGTCCAGGTACTCCAGGCCGTCGACGTGCGGCCGGGTTTGGGTCCAGGTGATCGGCGCCAGGATGCCGCGCTGTACCCCGGCACGCACCACGCCGGCTGCCGCGGTACGCGCCCAGCCGGTCGGGAACTCGCGCGGCTCGCGCCGGGCCGCGTACGCCTCGGCAGAGCGCGGTACCCGGGACCGGCCGCGCCAGTCCCGCCCGCGCGCCAGCAACCGCGCTTCCTTGATCAGCCCCATGCGCTGTCTCCTTGATCCGTAGCCAGATCCATGTGGTACCTCGCCAGGCGGAGGTCCGTGCCGTATGCCCGGAGGGCACTCAAGCGGAACGACAACGCCGCGAGGGGACACCTGGGTCGGCTACCGCACGTCGGCCATGGCGAGCGGTGGCGTGTGCAGGTACGTGATCTGTGGACTGGTACCGACCGTGTGCGAGGCCATCTCCAGCGCGTCGCCGAGAGTGGACGCGGCGCGGAATCCGAACCGGCCGGCGGTCTTCCGGTCGGCTCCCACGAAGATCACGTCGCCCAGGTGCTCCAGCGCGTGCGCGCCCCAGTACCACATGTAGAACGGGTGTACGCCGTGGTAGGCGTAGCTGTTCCGGTACAGGTGGATGTACCAGGGATCGGTGGCGAACTGCTCCTCGTACTTGGTCTCGATGGCCACCGGATCGGTGGTCTCGGCCAGTACCTCTTCGAAGAAGTCGATGTAGCTCGGGTGATGTACCGGATGGAACTCGTTCGGCATCGGGTGGTACATGATCAGCGCGCCGCCCTGCCGGACGATCGGCTGGTTGCGGTACAGGTTGAAGAAATAGCCGAGCCCGAGGCAGGTCACCAGGATCGGGTTCATGATCGAGTTGACGTTGTACGGGCAGATGTACGGCAGCCCGAGGATGCCCACGTCGGCCGGTCCGTCCACCTCGACCAGTTGCTGCCGGTGCACGTTGGCCAGGGTCAGCGGGTGTACCTCGGCCGGGTCACCGGCGTGTACCCCGGTGATGCCGTACGGCGCGACCGTGGACTGCCAGATCTTGCGGCGTACCTTCGCCGGAGCCAGCTCGTTCGCCCGCTTGACGGCGAGATAGCTGGCCTGGTCGGCGAGGTTCCACTCCCACTCGCGCTTGTTCAGGAAGCCCATCGAGGACGGGAACGTGTCGTTGTTGACCGTCGCCTCGACGGTGAAGATCTTGACGTTCTGCGCGAGCAGGTCGGCCATCCGGTTGTACGACGAGTGCATGGCCGAGTTGGGCGGGTCGTTGAACGAGCGGGAATGCCGCAGGGTGTGCACGTTGTGGTGATGCCGCAGGCTGCGGTACGACGCGAGCCCCACCGACACCGACTTCGGCCCGCCGCTCATCGCGGTCAACGTGATGTTGACGTAGACGATCAGGTCGCTCTCGGCGGCCCGCCGGTTGATCTCCACGTCCTCGCCGTGCGGGGTGACCCCGAGGTGCGCCAGGTTGTCCCGGTCCTCGGCGTCGTGGTTCTTGAGGTGCTCGGGGAAGAACGCCCGGAACACCCGCTCGCCGACGACGCGCTTGAGCTCGGTCGGGGTCATCCGTCGGTGCAGCGCGTTCGCCGCGATCAGCTCGACGTCGTCGATGCCCTTGGCCGCGGCCAGCTCCAGTACGTGTTCGATCACCCGTTGCCGGATGTCGGGGGTACGCATCTGTGGCAGCGGGATGGACAGGTCGTCGAACACGATGGTCAACCGCATGCCGGGGCGCAGCAGCTCCGGCAGCGGCTCCATGCCGTGCGGGTGCAGCAGGGCGCGCCGGACGGCCGCGTCCACGTCCCGGATGCCGGGCAGCGAGTCGGGTGGATAGATCACCCGACTGCCCAGCGGAAGGTTCTCCAGCCGGAAGCCTTCCCCCTGGTGGATCAGTAGTGGAGGAGTTCGCTCGTCCACCTC
The DNA here is from genome assembly GCA_963742715.1 of uncultured Actinomycetota bacterium. Classification (GTDB taxonomy): domain Bacteria; phylum Actinomycetota; class Actinomycetes; order Mycobacteriales; family Micromonosporaceae; genus CAVUMR01. The sequence continues at coordinate 1,191,058 of CAVUMR010000002.1, forward strand.
GAGCACGAAACCTGGCCTGCTCACGGCCGCCCCTCCCGTTGTCTGCTTTCCATGTCTGCCGGCTGCCCGGCTATTGACGGGTCGGGTCGAAGGCGACCTTCACCGTGCCGAGCCGACCGGCCGCGCAGGCGTGTCCGATCGCTTCGCGCCATTGCGCCAGCGGGTACACCGCGTCCACGTACCCGGACAGCGGTGCGGTGCCGGCGAGCGCGATCGCCTCGTCGAAGTCGCCCCGCCGGTCGCCGCCGGAGTCCGAGGCGTACGCACCGATGAGCTGCAGTTCCCGGTACCACAGCGGGGTCAGGTCCACCGGTCCGGACGGCATGCCGGACAGCAGTACGGTGCCGCCGGCCCGGACCATCCGCAGCGCCATGTCCAGCCCGGCCGTACCGCCGGTGCACTCGAACGCGATGTCGGCGCCGCCGAGCAGGAACTCCGACCCGCGCTCCGGGTTCTGCAGCGAGCCACCGGTGGCCCGGCGCAGTACCCGCGCGGCTTTGCCCGGCTCCACCACCTCGGTGGCGCCCAGCTCCCGCGCCCGGGCCCGCTGGTGGCCGTACTTCGCCACCATGTACACCGCGCCGGCCTCGGTCAGCTCGCGGACCGCGAGCAGGGTGAACAGGCCGACCGTGCCGGCGCCGACGATCAGCACCGTGGCGCCCGGCGGAATCGCGGTACGGCGTACCGAGTGCACCGCGCAGGCCAGCGGCTCGACCAGTACCGCCCGCTCGTCCGGCAGGTCGTCGGGTACCGGATGCAGCTGGCTGGCGTGCGCGACGAGCATCCGGCTCCAGCCGCCGCCGGTGTCCGCGCAGAACCCGGTCTGCAGTCCGGCCGAAACCCGGCCGCCGGTGACGTGGTCGCAGCGGCTCTCCCGGCCGGTCTCGCACCAGGTACACGGGGGTATGCCGCGCGCCGCGCAGGTCAGTACCGGGTCGAGCACCACCCGGCTGCCTTTCGGCAGATCGGCAATGTCATCCATGGTCCGGCCGATGACCTCGTGCCCCGGTACGAACGGCATCGACACCAGCGCGGACAGGTACGGCGAGTTGCGGCCGGTGAGCAGCCCGAGGTCGGAGCCGCAGATGCCGGACAGGACCGGCTGTACGCGGGTCCAGTCGCCGCCCGGGCGGCGCGGTTCGGACCGGTTGACCAGTCGCATCGGCGCCACGTTGCCGGCCAGCAGGCCGGACATCCGGTTGCCGAGCCGGCTGCCGGTGATGCTCCGGGTGGCCAGATAGCGGGCGGGGGAGCGGTGGTACTCCAGAGCCAGGATCATCGTGTCGACTCCACCGTGCCGGTCGGGCTGCCATCGGTCGGGTCAGCCGGGTCGCCGGCCGCGGGTCCGGCGCTCAGTGCCGCGGCCGGGCGGGCGGCGCTGAGCGCACCGGCCGCTCCCGCGGTCAGGGCCGGACGCAGCCCGCCGAGCGTCGCCGCGGAGCCGCCGGCCAGCGCGTTGGGCGTGTTGTCCCCGACGGTCTCCAGGAACGCCTCCACCACACCCCGGGTGTGCGCGCCCCACTGGACGATCTGCCAGCGCCGGCGCTTGGCGTGCCGGTACAGCCGGGGATCCGGGTTGACCGCGACCGGGTTGCCGACCGCCTCGAGCAGCGGGCGGTCGGAGAAGCTGTCGCCGTAGGCGTACGACGTGCTCAGGTCCGCACCGGCCGCGCCGGCGTACTGCCGCAGCCAGGCCGCCCGCGCCTCACCGACCAGCGGTGGGGAGTCGAGGAAGCCGGTGTACCGACCGTCCCGAAGGTGCAGTCGACTCGCCACGATCTCGTCGAACAGCGGCGCCAGCGGCTCGACCAGCACGCTCGCCGCCCCGGTGATCAGCACCGTGTGGTGCCCGGCGGCCCGGTGCCGGCGTACCTGTCGTACCGCCTCGGGCATCGACCGGCGCAGCAGCGCGTCACCGAGCCGGTCGGCGACCAGCCGGCGCAGCTCGTCCTCGCTGGCGCCCTCGTACCGGCGCAGGAAGGTGCGGAGGAACTCGCCCCGGTCCCGCTTCTCGGCCCGCAGGTACTTCGGTGCCGACCGGGCCAGTCCGGCCAGCTCGGCCGGCCAACTCGCCGGCCCCGACTCGGCCAGCCGGGCCCACAGGTACCCCTCGATCATGTTCGACGCGAGCACGGTGCCTTCCAGGTCGAACACCGCGATCACGTCCGGCCGGTCCGGCAGCTGGGTCGGGCCGGTCGCCCGGTTCCGCCGGGCCGGGCCGGTGGCCTGTCGCATCAGCGCGGTGATGCCGGGGCAGTGCACGTCCTGCAGGTACTCCGACCAGTCGATCACCGCGACGTCGAAGCCGTGGGTGTCCTGCCGCTCGGCCGGCAGCGCCTGGTGCAGGGCGAGCAACCGACTGTCGGTATAGATGACCTCGGCTTCCGTGTACACCCCGTAGAGGTCGGCGTACCGGCGCAGGAACTCCAGCTCCCGCTGCTTGTGGTGGACCTTGGTCATCCAGTCCCGGGTGCGTTCCGAGGCCGGTGCGTGCAGCAGTGCCCGTTCGGCCCACTCGACCGCGCGTTCGCCGCCGCGCAGCATCCGCTCCACCTGGCGACCGCCCGGGAACCGCCAGGTCGGTACCTTTATCTGGCCGCGCCCGCCGTCCGGCATCGGGTGCCGCTCGAAGTACTCCCGGACGTTCTCGTACATGCCGCGGAAGGTCAGCGGGTTGCGCGCGCCGGAGCCGGCGTGGAAGTACGCCGGTTCACCGGCCGGCGGCGGTGCCGCGGCCACCGCCAGCATCGCGTGTACGACCAGGTCCACCGGGATCACGTCGAGCACCCCGTCGGGCAGCCCGGGGAACTCCGGCAGTACGCCGCGGCCGTACGCGAGGATCAGCGGATCGGCCATCTTGAACCCGTCGATCCAGCCCGGGTACGGATGGCGCAGCGCGCTCTCCACGATCGCCGGCCGGACGATCGACAGCCGGTTGGTACGACCCCACAGCTCCTCGGCCGCGCGCTCGCCGAGCGCCTTGGTGAACGTGTACACGTCCGGCCAGCCGACGCTCTGGGCGCGCAGCCGGCCGTACTCGATCAGCCGTTTGGTGAGCCACTCCAGCCGGGCCTGCTCGGCGGCGAGCGCGGCGGACTGGGGCCCCGCCTTGCCGTGTTCGCTGCGTGCGGTGGCGAGCGCCCGGCGCAGCGCCTCCGGCCGGCGCGAGTCCCGTTCGACCTCGGCCCGTGCTTCCCGGGCGGCGGCCAGTTCGGTACGCCAGTCGACGGTGTGGTCGAGCGACACCTCCGGCACCACGCCCTTGCGCGCGCTGGCCACGTACGCGGTCGACACGTGCACGACGTGCGGGCTGGTACCGGTGGCCGCGAGCGCTTCGTACAGCTTCACCACGCCGGCCACGTTGGTGGCGAACGCCTCGTCGATCGGCGGGTCGAACGAAACCGTGGAGGCGCAGTGGATGACCACGTCCAGGTCGTCGGGCAGGGTGGGCGCGGCCGAGTCGCCGAGGTCGCCTTCCACCACGGTGATCCGCTCGGCGGCGATCCGGTCGGCCTCGTCGTCGCCGATCCGCTCCCGCCAGTTGGAGAACACCGGCTTGCGTAGCAGGTTGCGGAGCCGGGCGGTACCGGACGAGCTGCCGCGGGGGCGGATCAGCACCGAGATCCGGGTGTTCGGGTAGCTGCCGAGCAACCGCTCCAGAGTCGCCTGACCGAGGAAGCCGGTAGCTCCGGTAAGCAGAACGTGCGTGCCACCGAGCGGACCTTCGTGCTGCTCCGACACGCGCACCCTCCCCGGGAGTGGGTCGACGGTGGTCACGTTAGCTGCCGGCGCCCTGATCAGTCACCGCGGGTGCAGCCACCGGTACGGGTTCTTTCCCGCGCTGGCCGGCACTTTCGCCCGCCGGCCGGTCGACCTGCCCGGTGATCACGGCTGGCGTTGCCGGCACCGGCCCACGTACCCGGGTGGCGAACAGCAGAGCCAGCGCGGCCAGCCAGACCACCGCCGCGCCGGCCAGGTGGAAGCCGACCAGGATCACCGGCAGGTGGGTGAAGTACTGGACGAATCCGATCAGGCCCTGGCCGAGCTCGACCCCGATCAGGATCGCGGTGGCCCGCCGTACCGCGGCCGGGGCGCCGGTCGCGCGCAGCGCGAACCAGGTGGCGACGGTCAGCCCGATCAGTCCGAACACCAGGTCGGCGTGCAGTTGGGCGACCATGCCCGGGTCGAGCCCGGTACGGGCCGCCCGGGTGTCTCCGGCGTGCGGGCCGGAGCCGGTCACGATCGTGCCGATCACCAGCACCGCGGCGCACACGCCGACCAGCAGTCGGACCAGGGATCGCAGCGCGGGCGGCAGCAGTGGTACCGCCGGTCCGTCGCCCTCGCCGGAGCGGACCCACAGCGCGTACGCGATCGCGAGCACGCCGATCGAGACGAGGAAGTGCGCGGCCACGGTCCACGGGTTGAGTCCGGTCAGCACGGTGATCCCGCCGAGTACCGCCTGGGCCGGGATGGTGGCACCGAGCAGGGTCGACAGCACGATCAGTGACCGTCGCCGCTCCGCCGCGAACACGGTGGCGAGGAATGCCGCCACCACCACCACGCCGACCAGGACGCCGAGCACCCGGTTGCCGAACTCGACGTACCCGTGGATGCCGGCTTCCGGAGTGGTGACGTAGGACCTGTCGGTACACCGGGGCCAGGTCGGGCAGCCGAGCCCGGAGCCGGTGAGCCGGACCGCACCGCCGGTGATCAGTACCACCACGTTCACCACGACCGCGGCAAGGGCGGTATGACGCAGGGTGGTACGAGGGACGCGAAAGCGGCCGGCGAGGTTCACCCGGTCATCGTAGGCAGCACGAATACCGCGTTTGTGGCGGCGTGGCCGGCCTCACCGGCGTGGAGTTTGCTGTCCGGTGGCGAAATAGGTAACACTGATGTTGTGAAAAACGCGGCCACCTTGCGTAGCGCCGTGCCGGCCCCCGTGGCGGGCACGCGCGGGGGGCTGTCCCCGTCCCGGTCGATCGCGCCGGGGGATGAGTCGATCATTCCGTCCGGGGACGGGTCGCTTACGGCGACCGGGGACGATTCGGGCACTGCGGCCCGGCTGCGGGACACCACCCGGGACCGGATCACCCGGCTGCTGCTGGAGCGCGGCTGGGCGACCGCGGTGGAGCTGGCCGCCGAGCTCGGCCTGAGCACCGCGGGCATTCGCCGGCACCTGGACGCCATGTTCGCCGAAGGACTCGTGGTCGGGCGCGAGCAGCCGACCGGACGGCCGCGCGGCCGGGGCCGGCCGGCGCGGGCGTTCTCCCTCACCGAGGAGGCGCGGCTGCGCTGCGCGCCGCACACCTACGACGACCTGGCCACCGCCGCGCTGCGCTGGATCGCCCGCAGCGGTGGCGAGCAGGCGGTCTCGGCCTTCGCCGCCGAACTCGTCGGACGACTGGAGGACCGCTGCCGTACCGCGATGGCGGATGCCACCGACGCGCCGCTGGGCCGCGCGGACGCGCTCGCACAGGCGCTCTCCGAGGAGGGTTACGCTGCGAACGCGTCGATCATCGCCTCGGGCGGGCAGCTGTGTCAGCACCACTGCCCGGTGGCACATGTGGCGGCGGAGTTCCCGCAACTGTGCGAGGCGGAGACCCAGGTGATCAGCCGGCTGGTGGGTACCCACGTGCAGCGGCTGGCCACCATCGCCAACGGTGACGGCGTCTGCACGACCCACATTCCGGATCCACGCCGGTTCGCCGGCGCGCAGCAAGCTGACGACCGCCCTGCCCGGCCGGCCGCAGCACCGACCCGCGAACACGCGAACGACCGCGAACAAGCAATCGACCGCGAACAGACATATATCGATCCCGTGAGGACGCGATGACCGCAGAGCTGACCAAGTCGACGACCACACCGCCGACGACCCAGGAGGAGCACCTCGCCGCGCTGGGTCGCTACCAGTACGGCTGGGCCGACTCGGACTCGGCCGGATCCACGGCGCGTCGCGGTCTGTCCGAAGCAGTCGTCCGGGACATCTCGGGGCGCAAGGACGAGGCGGACTGGATGCTCCAGATGCGGCTCAAGGGCCTGCGGCTGTTCGGCCGCAAGCCGCTGCCGTCCTGGGGCGCCGATCTCACCACGATCGACTTCGACAACATCAAGTACTTCGTCCGCTCCACCGAGAAGCAGGCGACCACCTGGGACGAGCTGCCGGCGGAGATCAAGAACACGTACGACAAGCTCGGCATCCCGGAGGCGGAGAAGCAGCGCCTGATCGCCGGAGTCGCCGCGCAGTACGAGTCCGAGGTCGTGTACCACAAGATCCGCGAGGACCTCGAGGCTCAGGGCGTGCTGTTCCTGGACACCGACACCGGGCTGCGCGAGCACCCCGAGCTGTTCCGGGAGTACTTCGGCACCGTCATCCCGCCCGGGGACAACAAGTTCTCCGCGCTGAACACGGCGGTGTGGTCCGGCGGCTCGTTCATCTACGTACCGCCGGGTGTGCACGTGGACATCCCGCTGCAGGCGTACTTCCGGATCAACACCGAGAACATGGGCCAGTTCGAGCGGACCCTGATCATCGTCGACGAGGGTGCGTACGTGCACTACGTCGAGGGCTGCACCGCGCCGATCTACTCCTCCGACTCGCTGCACTCGGCGGTCGTGGAGATCATCGTCAAGAAGAACGCGCGCTGCCGGTACACGACGATCCAGAACTGGTCGAACAACGTGTACAACCTGGTGACGAAGCGCGCCGTCGCCCATGAGGGCGCGACCATGGAGTGGATCGACGGCAACATCGGCTCCAAGGTGACCATGAAGTACCCGGCCGTGTTCATGGTCGGCGAGCACGCCAAGGGCGAGGTGCTCTCGGTCGCGATGGCCGGCGAGGGCCAGCACCAGGACGCCGGCGCGAAGATGGTGCACGCCGCGCCGAACACCTCCTCGACGATCATCTCCAAGTCGATCGCCCGGGGCGGCGGCCGGACCAGCTACCGCGGTCTGGTCCAGGTACTCGAGGGCGCCGAGCACTCCCGCTCGACGGTGAAGTGCGACGCGCTGCTGGTCGACGCGATCTCCCGGTCGGACACCTATCCGTACGTCGACGTGCGCGAGGACGACGTATCGATGGGGCACGAGGCGACCGTCTCCAAGGTCAGCGAAGACCAGTTGTTCTACCTGATGAGCCGGGGCATGTCCGAGGACGAGGCGATGGCCATGATCGTGCGCGGCTTCATCGAGCCGATCGCCCGGGAGCTGCCGATGGAGTACGCCCTCGAACTGAACCGGCTGATCGAGCTGCAGATGGAAGGCGCGGTGGGCTGATCGCTTCGGGTCAGACACGACCGGCCCGGCAGGGCCCGCACGACCGGGCCCGGCCGGCGCTGGGACGCCACGCTCCCGCCCGGTACACCACGAACGGATTTCAGGAGAACTACACCGGATGACCACGCAGGCACCTGCCCTGGTGCGGCAGCACAGTCACGGCGCCGACGGCGAGCCGGCGGCGCCACCGAAGACGCGCTCGCAGGCGCTCCGCTCGTACCACGTCGACGACTTCCCGAAGCTCACCGGCCGCGAGGAGGAGTGGCGGTTCACCCCGCTCGCCCAGCTCCGCGGCCTGCACGACGGCTCGTACAAGCCGGCCGGTGCGGCACCCGGGTACTCGACCGGCGAACTGCCCGACGGTGTACAGGTGAGCCGGATCGCCTCGGACGACCCCCGGGTCGGCTCGGCACTGGTCCCGTTCGACCGGGTCAGCGCGCTGGCGTACGAGCAGTCCACCGACGCGCTGCTGGTGTCGGTGGCCCGCGGCGCGGTACCGGCCGAGCCGGTGATCGTGTCGGTGACCGGGAACGGCGCCGACGGTGCCGCGTTCGGCCACACCGTGATCGAGCTGGGTGAGACCGCCGAGGCGACCGTGGTGCTCGACCAGCGCGGACCGGTCGTACTGGCCGACAACGTCGAGGTACTGGTCGGCAACGCCGCGCGGCTCACGCTGGTCACGATCGCGGACTGGGCGCCCGGCTCGGTACAGCTGCAGCACCTCAAGGTGCGGGTCGGCCGGGACGCGACGGTCCGGACGATCGCGGTGAACGTCGGCGGCGAGCTGGTCCGGCAGTACACCAGCGTCGACTACGCCGGCCGCGGCGGCGATCTCGAGGCGTACGGCCTGTACTTCGCCGATCCCGGCCAGCACCTCGAACACCGGTTGCTGGTCGACCACGAGGCACCGGACTGCCGCAGCCGGGTGGTGTACAAGGGTGCGCTGCAGGGCGAGTCCGCCCGGACCATCTGGGTCGGCGACGTACTGATCCGGGCGGCGGCCACCGGCACCGACACGTACGAGCTGAACCGGAACCTGGTCCTCACCGACGGGGCTCGGGCCGACTCGGTACCGAATCTGGAGATCGAGACCGGTGAGGTGGTCGGCGCCGGCCATGCCAGCGCGACCGGCCGGTTCGACGACGAGCAGTTGTTCTACCTGATGTCGCGGGGGATTCCGCAGGCCGAGGCGCGCAAGCTGGTGGTGCGCGGGTTCTTCGCCGAACTGCTGGCCCGGGTACCGGTGCCGGAGCTGCGCGACCGGCTCGGCGCGACCATCGACGCGCGACTCGCGGAAGCGGGGTCGTGACCGTGGACCAGACGACCGAGTACGTCAAGGTCTGCACCACCGCGGACGTTCCGCCCGGCACCGCGGTACACGCCGACATCGACGAGACGCCGGTGGCGATCGTGCACGTGGAGGCCGGTGCCGAGGGAGCTGAGGCGGACGGTGACGCGCCCGGCGGCTTTTTCGCCATCTACGACGTGTGCTCGCACGCCGAGGTGCCGCTGTCCGAGGGCGACCTCGACGGCTGCACGCTCGAGTGCTGGCTGCACGGTTCGCGGTTCGACCTGCGCACCGGTGAGCCGACCGGGTTGCCGGCCACCGAACCGGTACCGGTGTACCCGGTCGAGGTTCGCGACGGCGACGTGTACGTCTGCCTCAAGCCGAAGAACTGACCGCGGTACCCCCGAAGCCGACCAGCTGACGAGCTACCAACTCCACGAGCTACCTACAAGGACTGACACGACGTGAGTGAACTTTCGATCAGGGACCTGCAGGTGTCGGTGAACACCGGCGAGGAGACGCTCAAGCCGATCCTCGCCGGCGTGAACCTGACCGTAAAGGCAGGGGAGACGCACGCGATCATGGGGCCGAACGGCTCCGGCAAGTCGACGCTGGCGTACTCCATCGCGGGGCACCCGAAGTACGTCATCACCGGTGGTTCGGTGGCGCTCGACGGCGAGGACGTGCTCGCCATGACCGTCGACGAGCGGGCCCGGGCCGGCCTGTTCCTGGCCATGCAGTACCCGGTCGAGGTGCCCGGCGTGAGCGTGGCGAACTTCCTGCGCACCGCCAAGACCGCGATCGACGGTACGCCGCCGAAGCTGCGTACCTGGGTCAAGGAGCTGCGCGGCTCGATGGAGAAGCTGGGCATGGACCCGGCGTTCGTCGAGCGGAACGTCAACGAGGGCTTCTCCGGCGGCGAGAAGAAGCGGCACGAGATCGTGCAGCTCGAACTGCTCAAGCCCAAGGTGGCGATCCTCGACGAGACCGACTCCGGCCTCGACATCGACGCGCTGCGAGTGGTCAGCGAGGGCATCAACCGGGTCGGCGCGACCGGCGAGACCGGGTTGCTGCTCATCACCCACTACACCCGGATCCTGCGGTACGTGAAGCCCGACTTCGTGCACGTGTTCGTCGGCGGCCGCATCGTCGAGGAGGGCGGCTCGGAGCTGGCCGAGCGGCTCGAGGCCGAAGGGTACGAGCGGTACCTCTCCGGCACCACCACATCGGCCGGGGCATAGCGGTCATGACCGAGGTGACCAGTACCCGGCCCGGCGCCAGGACATCGGCGCGGTCCGCTGGCGTCGACGGTGGCGCCGGCGCTGCCCCCACCTTCGACGTGGACGCGGTACGCGCCGACTTCCCGATCCTGGGACGCGACGTCAACGGGCACCGGCTGGTCTACCTGGACAGCGCCAACACGTCGCAGAAACCGCGGCAGGTGCTCGACGTGATGCGCGAGCACTACGAGCGGCACAACGCGAACGTGGCCCGCGCGGTGCACACCCTCGGTACCGAGGCGACCGACGCGTACGAAGGCGCCCGGGCGAAGGTGGCGACGTTCATCGGCGCCAGCTCGCCGGACGAGGTGGTGTTCACCAAGAACGCGTCCGAGGCGATCAACCTGGTGGCGTACTCGCTGTCCAACGCCCCGCCGACGGGTGCGTTCCCGCGACTCGCGCCCGGCGACGAAGTGGTGATCTCCCGGATGGAGCACCACTCGAACATCGTGCCCTGGCAGCTGCTGTGCGAGCGGACCGGCGCGACGCTGCGCTGGTTCGACATCACCGACGCCGGCCGGATGGACTGGTCCGAGCTGGACGAGCTGGTCAACGAGCGGACCCGGATCGTCTCGTACGCGCACCAGTCGAACATGCTCGGCACCGTCAACTCGACCCAGGCGCTGGTCGCCCGGGCCCGCGAGGTGGGCGCGCTGGTGATGCTCGACGCGTCCCAGTCGGTACCGCACATGCCGGTGAACGTGGTCGACCTGGGCGTCGACTTCATCGCCTTCACCGGGCACAAGATGTGCGGTCCGACCGGCATCGGGGTGCTGTGGGGCCGGTCCGAGCTGCTCGCCGAGCTGCCGCCGTTCCTCGGTGGCGGCGAGATGATCGAGGTGGTGGCGATGGAGGGCTCGACCTTCGCGCCGCCGCCGCACCGGTTCGAGGCCGGTACGCCGCCGATCGTGCAGGCGGTCGGGCTCGGTGCCGCGATCGACTACCTCAGCTCCATCGGCATGGACGCGATCCGGTGGCACGAGAAGGAGCTGACGGGGTACGCGCTGGACGCGCTGGAAACCGTGCCCGGCGTGCGGATCCTCGGCCCGCGGGTACCGATCGGCCGGGGCGGCACGATCTCGTTCGTGGTCGACGGTGTGCACCCGCACGATGTCGGCCAGGTACTCGACGCGGAAGGTGTCGCGGTACGGGTCGGCCACCACTGCGCCCGGCCGGCCTGCCTGCGCTATGACGTACCGGCGACCACTCGAGCATCGTTCTACCTCTATACGACCCACGAAGAGATCGACGCGCTGATCCGCGGGATCGAGCGGGTACGAAAGGTCTTCGGCTGATGCAGCTTGACAACCTGTACCAGGAGATCATCCTCGACCACTACAAGCGCCCGCATGGTCGAGGACTCCGCGAGCCGTACGACACCGAGGCGCACCACGTGAACCCGACCTGCGGGGACGAGATCACGGTACGGGTGCTGCTCGCCGGTACCGGCTCCAGCGCGGTGATCAAGGACCTGTCGTACGACGGGATCGGCTGCTCGATCAGCCAGGCGTCGGTGAGCGTGCTGTACGACCTGGTGACCGGTCGTACCGTCGCCGAGGCGTTCTCCCTGCACGACGCGTTCACCGAGCTGATGACCAGCCGCGGGAAGCTCGAGCCGGACGAGGAGCTGCTGGAGGACGCCGCGGCTTTCGCCGGGGTGTCGAAGTACCCGGCCCGGGTCAAGTGCGCGCTGCTGTCCTGGATGGCATTCAAGGACGCCGCCAGCCGGGCCACCGAACCGACCGCGGAGGAACCCAATGACTGAACCGATGACGGACGAGCAGGTACGCCGGGTCGATCCCGCGGCGATGGCAGCGCCCGACACCGAGCCGCCCGCCAGCGAGCCGACCGTTGCCGCCGGGGAAGCCCCGAACGGGGCCGCCACAGGTGCCGGCGACCTGCCCAGCATGGACGACCTGACCGAGGCGATGAAGGACGTGGTCGACCCCGAGCTCGGGATCAACGTCGTGGACCTCGGCCTGGTGTACGGCATCCACGCGCACGACGAGGACGGTCGGGGAGTGGCCACTCTCGACATGACCCTGACCTCGGCGGCGTGCCCGCTCACCGACGTGATCGAGGATCAGACCCAGCAGGCGCTGTGCGAAGGCCCCGGTGGCGGGCTGGTCGACGAGGTACGCATCAACTGGGTCTGGATGCCGCCGTGGGGGCCGGACAAGATCACCGACGACGGCCGCGAGCAGTTGCGGACTCTGGGTTTTAACGTTTGACCCGGCGTCGAGGACGTCCCTGGCGGCGTTCTCGCTCGCTCGCGTGCGAAGCACGCGGCGCTCGCTGCGGCCTTGCCAAAACCGCCCTCGTTCACCGGGTAGCGCTCACCGGGTTCCTCGCACCGCCCAGGCGCGGGCGGTGAGTGGGATCGTGCCGTCCGGCTCGGTGGGCAGGGTGTCCCGGAGCAACTCCCGGAGTCGGACCTGGTCATCCTGCGGCAACGTCATGAGGTGGCCCGCGGCCGGGCCCTGGCCGCCGAGGAACGGCGACCAGTAGTCGTCGAAGTCGGCGAACGTGGTGGGCACCTCGATCGGGCGTACCTCGACCCCGGCCAGCCCGGCGCCGGTGAACAGCGCGGTCAGCGGCTCCGGCCGGCACAACGGGAACCGGCAGCCCTCGTCCAGCGCCCCGGCGGCCGGATCGAGACTGGCCGCGGCATCCCAGTAGTACTTGAGCAGCCGCATGCCCTCGGCGTAGTCCCACACGTAGCCGGCGATCGTCCCGCCGGGCCGGACCACCCGGGCCAGCTCGGCCAGGGCCGCTTCGGCGTCCGGTACGAAGTTCAGCATCAGCCCGCTGACCACCGCGTCGACCGTGGCGTCCGGTACCGGTATGGCGGTCGCGTCACCCGGCTGGAACGTCACCCGGGGGTCGGTCAGGCGCCGGCGGGCGAAGGCCAGGTACCGCTCGGCCGGCTCCACCCCGATGACGGCGGCCGGCTCGGCACCGGCCAGCACCGCCTCGGTGAGCGCTCCGGTGCCACAGCCCACGTCCAGCCAGGTGGCCCCGGCCGGGGTGTCGAGCCAGGCCACGAACTCGGTCGCGACCAGCCGGCTCCAGCGGCCGATGTACGGCTCGTACGCGTCGCCACTGCTCCACGGTTCGGACACGCGGTCATGCTATGCACGGCTGGCCACGCGCCAGACCCCTAACCGATGTTCTTCAGCGCCTCCCGGACGGACAAAGGCGACAACCTGCTCCGGTACTCGTTGACGAAGCCGCGCACGGCCTGCGGCTCGGCCCACGCGTACTGCCGCAGCGCCCAGCCGATGGCCTTCCGTACGAAGAACTCGCGGTGGCCGGCCTGCCGCGCGCAGTACCGGAACAGCCGCTCCGGATCGGTCGACTCGCGATAGGTCAACTGGTGCAGCAGGGCGGTACGGACGAGCCAGATGTCCGGGTCCGCGATCCACTCGTCCATCAGCGTCACCAGCTCGGGATGTACCGACACCATCGTGCCGACCAGGTGGGCGGCGAGCGTGTCCACCGTGTCCCACCAGGACTTCGTGGTGATCAGGTACCGCGCGGTGTCGGCGAAGCCGGGGGAGCAGCGCTTGGCGTACCGCCGGAGATAGCCGCAGGCGAAGTACTGGTACTCCCGTTCGGCCAGCCCCCAGCAGCCCACCGCGACCGCCCGCAGGTCGGGCTCGTCCGGCCGGGCCAACCCGGTCAGTACCGCGCGGGCCAGTACCCGCTGGCGCGGTGCCGCGATGCCGAGAAACGGAAACTTGTCGCGCATGTACGCGGTCATGGACGGAGCCCGGTCCGGATCCCCGGCGGCTCCGAACTGGTCGACCAGCCGGCTGAGCACCGTGTCCGCCAGTGCTGACGGCGCCTGACCCGACATCCGCCCAGGATGCCGTACCGTCGGCGCCGGTGACGACCGCGTGCCGGCGGTCGTCCGATCGGGCGACCCAGGTCCGGTCATCAGGTCGGAAACCAGGGTTGACCAGGGGGAATCGGGTGGACGCGGGGAGCCGTCCGGCAGCGGATCAGGGTGGTGGCCGCCCGGTACCGGACCTGGGGGGTCGGCCGGCGCCGGACGGCGGAGGTCGCTGGGTGGAGGTGGCGCCCGGCCGGATGCCCCGCTGGCTGGCCGGTTTCGTCGAGCGGCACGGCGCCGCGACCACTGTCCGCACCGAGACCGGGATTCTGCTGACCGCCGCCGACGGCGCGCTGGCCGACTGCCACCTGCCGTTCGGCTGGCCGGAGGACTCGCGGTCGCCGGCTTCCGGCCCAGCGCCGCGGGAGCACGAGGCGCCGCGGGAGCACGAGGCGCCGCCGGCGGCGCCGGACCCGACCGGACCGGTCCGGGACAGCGCGGCGATCACCGAGCTGACCGCGCCGGGCAGCGTCGGTGCCACCTTCGTTTCGGCGGCCGCGCACGACTGGCAGGTCGGGCTCCTGCTGGTCCGCAAGGACGCATTCGCGGTCGGCATCGCGGTCGGCGAGAAGCTGACCGTGTCCAAAGTGGACTCCCGGTACGTGCAGGGACGTACCGCCGCGGGGGGCTGGTCGCAGCACCGGTTCGCCCGGAGGCGGGAGAACCAGGCCCGCGCCGCCGCCCGGTCCGCGGCGGACCTGGTCGATCGGCTGCTGTCAGCCCGCTGCGGCGAGTTGGACGGGGTGGTCGCCGGGGGAGACCGGCGCGCGGTGGCGGCGGTACTGGCCGACCCGCGTCTCGCCGCGGTGGCCGCCAAGGTGGCCGGGCCGTTCCTGGACGTGCCGCCGCCGAAGCACGCGGTACTCGTCGAGGCGGCCCGCCGGTACCGCGCGATCCGGATCCGAGTGGTCGACCCACCGGTGAGTTGACCGTATTAGTGCGATATGACCGGGATCAGTACGCCGCGCGATAAATGGGACTAGAAGGATTCCTTCGGTCTCTTTACACCGTACGGAGATTTGTGTCTTAATTTCCGTACCCCGATCAGGGAGTAAAGGGAGTCAAGGGAGGAATCGTGGACAGTACGACCAGCCGGGCACTTGCCCCCAGACCGGCCAGACGTACTCGCATGGTGCTCGCGGCCATTTCCGTCCTCGCGCTCAGCCTCGTGAGCGCGTTCGGCGGAGCCGTGACCCACAGCAGCCCGGCCGCGGCTGCCGACAACCAGATCACCACCACGCTGCCCGGCGTCGACGTGTCCCACTACCAGGGCACGATCAACTGGACCGCCGTGCACAACGCCGGCATCAAGTTCGCCTACATCAAGGCGACCGAAGGTACGACGTACCGGGACCCGCAGTTCAGCGCCAACTACCTGAACGCCTACAACGCCGGCGTCATCCGCGGCGCGTACCACTTCGGCCGCCCCGACGGGGCCAGCGGCGCAACCCAGGCCAACTACTTCGCCGACCACGGCGGTGCGTGGTCCGCGGACGGCAAGACCCTGCCGGGCACCCTGGACATCGAGTACGGCCCGAACTCGACCTGCTACGGCCTGAGCCAGGCGTCCATGCGTAGCTGGATCACCTCGTTCGTCAACCAGTACCACGCCCGCACCACCCGCTGGCCGGTCATCTACTCCACCACCGACTGGTGGACCACCTGCACCGGCAACTACAGCGGTTTCGCCGCGAACTGCCCGCTGTGGCTGGCCCGGTACAACACCACGCCCGGCACCCTGCCGGCCGGCTGGTCGTTCTGGACCTTCTGGCAGTACACCAGCACCGGCTCGGTGTCCGGCATCTCCGGCAACGTCGACCGCAACTGGTTCAACGGGGACTCCTCGCGGCTGCTCGCGCTCGCGAACAACACTCCCTGATTCCTTCTGCAGTTCCCTCTGCGGCACAGGGCCGGCCCCGATCGGGGCCGGCCCTGTCGCGTGAGCGCCTACTGGTTGAACGTGTCGCACTGCTTCGGGTCGCCGGTCCGGTACCCCTGGCTGAACCAGCGCTGCCGCTGCTCACTCGACCCGTGCGTCCAGGTGTCCTGGTTGATCCCGCCGCCGCTCTTGCGCTGGATCGCGTCGTCGCCCACCGCGGCCGCGGCCTGCAGCGCCTCGTTCAGCTGCTGCTCGCTGACCTCGGTGAACAGCCGGTTTCCGGACAGGTCGGTGGTCTCGTCGGCGTGGTTGGCCCACACGCCGGCGTAACAGTCGGCCTGCAGTTCCAAGGCGATGGAGTACGCGTTGGCATTGCCCGGATCCCGCTCCTGTGCCCGCCGCATGTCCTGTTCGGTACCCAGCAGGCTCTGCACGTGGTGGCCGTACTCGTGGGCCAGTACGTACGCCTGGGCGAACTGCCCGGGCGCGCCGAACCGGTTCGCCAACTCGTCGTAGAAGGTCAGGTCGATGTACACGTGCGCGTCCGCCGGGCAGTAGAAGGGCCCGACGCCGGAGTCCGCCTGGCCGCAGCCGGTGTTCGCGACCTGGCTGAAGAACCGGGTGGTCGCCTTGCGGTACTGCTGGCCGAACGTCTGCTGCAGCGCGCCACCCCAGTACGCCTGGACCGAGTTCACGTAGAGCACGTTGCGGCAGTCGGTACGGTCGAACCGGTCGGGGTTGTCCGCGGCGCACTCCTTGGAGAGCGTGGAGTTGTCGGCCTGGCCGCCGCCCAACCCGAGGTTCCCGGTCACCCCGAGCCCGCCCAGGACCAGCGCGATCAGCAGTCCGACGATGCCGCCGCCGATGGTGCGGCCACCACCGGGGATGAGCCCGCCACCGCCGGACCCACGCATGTCCTCGACCTGACTGGTATCGAGACCGGCGTTGTCGTTGATGCTCATGTACTCCTCCGTCCACGGAACCGATGGCGTCGCTGCCGAGCGCGGCGCATCAGGCGTCGGCATCCGGTGACCCTCAGATGCCCCGATCCGGCCGACTCTGAACGTTCGTGTCGATTGCGTCTGGTCGCTTGCGTCTGGTTCGGCGAAAAGCGGTCGCGGGGCGCGCCGGGCCGCCCGGTACACTCGACCCGTGCTGCTCTGCGAAGACTGACCCGCCCCGGCACCGGCCGTGTTCGGCCGGTGCATACGTGTGCCCGCCGTCAGTCCGCACAGAGAGCGAGCCCTTTCCCATGATCACAGCAACCGGCTTCGAGCTGCGTGCCGGCGCCCGGATCCTGTTGTCCCCGAGCGCGCTGCGGGTGCAGCCGGGGGACCGGATCGGTCTGGTCGGTCGTAACGGCGCCGGCAAGACCACCGCCCTGCGGGCGCTGGCCGGCGAAGGAACCCCGTTCGCCGGCCAGGTCGACCGACGCGGCACGGTCGGGTACCTGCCGCAGGACCCGCGCACCGGCGACCTCGACGTGACCGCCCGGGACCGGGTGCTGTCCGCGCGGGGCCTGGACGCACTCATCAGCGACATGGCGAAGCTGCAGGTGGCGCTCGCCGAGTCGGCCAACAGCACCGAGCGGGACCGGCTGGTCCGGCGGTACGGCGAGCTGGAGGACCGGTTCGCCGCGCTCGGTGGGTACGCCGCGGAAGCCGACGCGGCCCGGATCTGCGCGAACCTCGGCCTGGCCGACCGGGTGCTCGGCCAGCCGCTGCGCACGCTGTCCGGCGGTCAGCGCCGGCGGGTGGAACTCGCCCGCATCCTGTTCGGCGACAGCGCGGACGGTTCCGGCACGCTGCTGCTGGACGAGCCGACCAACCATCTCGACGCGGACTCGATCGGCTGGCTGCGCAGCTTCCTGGCCGGGCACAAGGGTGGTCTCGTGGTGGTCAGCCACGACGTGAGCCTGCTCGACGCGGTGGTGAACAAGGTCTGGTACCTCGACGCCAACCGCGCCACCGTCGACACGTACAACGTCGGCTGGAAGACCTATCTGCAGCAGCGGGAGACCGACGAGCGGCGCCGGCACCGGGAGCGGGCCAACGCCGAGAAGAAGGCCGGCGCGCTGCTCGCGCAGGCGGACAAGATGCGGGCCAAGGCGACCAAGACGGTGGCCGCGCAGAACATGGCCCGGCGGGCCGAGCGGTTGATGTCCGGGCTGGAGGCCGAGCGCACCTCCGACAAGGTCGCGCGGGTGCGGTTCCCCACCCCGGCGCCGTGTGGCAAGACCCCGTTGACCGCCGAGGGGCTGACCAAGACGTACGGCTCCCTCGAGGTGTTCTGCGACGTCGACCTGGCCGTGGACCGGGGCAGCCGGGTGGCCATCCTCGGCCTGAACGGTGCCGGCAAGACCACCCTGCTACGGCTGCTCGGCGGACTCGAACAGCCGGACACCGGCGAGGTGAAACCCGGACACGGACTGCGGATCGGGTACTACGCGCAGGAGCACGAGACGCTGGACCCCGACCGTACGGTGCTCGAGCACATGCGGTCGGCGGCGCCGGACCAGGTGGACGGCACGCTGCGCCGGATCCTCGGCTCGTTCCTGTTCTCCGGCGACGACGTGGACAAGCCGGCCCGGGTGCTCTCCGGTGGGGAGAAGACCCGGCTCGCCCTGTCCACCCTGGTCTGCTCGGGCGCGAACGTGCTGCTGCTGGACGAGCCGACGAACAACCTCGACCCGGTCAGCAGGGTTCAGGTGCTGGACGCCATCGACCGGTTCCCGGGCGCGATCGTGCTGGTCACGCACGATCCTGGGGCGGTACGCGCGCTGCACCCGGACCGGGCGATCCTGCTGCCGGACGGGGTCGAGGACTCCTGGAGCGACGATCTCCTGGAGCTCGTCGAACTGGCCTGACACCTGCCCGTCAGCGCCTGGTACGTGCGGTGCCGGCCGTCCGGATCGCGACCTTTAAGACGATCTTCTTCATCGAAGTTCGTCACTGTCCGCAACGTGTCCCGGCTGGTCGCGGGCGGCCCGTACGCATCGATGCGGTCGATGGCGGTGCCGCTCCGCGCGGCGATTTCGGGCCGAACGAACGGCATCGTCGCTGGTTGGCGCGGTGAGCGGTATCGGGTACCCGACAGGCCATGCGTGTCGGTTGGCTTCCGGGGCGAATGTGCCGCATGATCGTCGGTAAGGGTTCACTAGAACCGACCGAGCGCTCACCGTGAGTTGTGAGGGAATCGAAGATGGCTGCGACAGGCTCCAGCACCGCCACGGAGAAGGGTCGCCGGATCGTCGGCGCTGAGCGCCAGACGCTCGCCAAGGACCTGGTCAAGCGGTACAACGGCGGCGAGAGCATCCGCTCGCTCGCCGCGTCAACCGGTCGTTCCTACGGTTTCGTGCACCGGGTGCTCACCGAGTCCGGCGTGCAGCTTCGTCAGCGCGGCGGCGCCCGCCGCCGTAAGAAGGCCTGACCCACGGGTTGGACGAGTCCAACGGAGATGGATCCGTCGACGTCGAATTGATCGTCGACGGATCCATCGCAACCGTCACCCTCTCCCGCCCCGAGGTACACAACGCGCAGACGCCGCACACCTGGGCGTCGCTGCGTGACATCGGTCGTGCCCTACCCGGCGACGTTCGGGTAGTGGTGGTACGCGGCGCTGGACCGTCGTTCTCCTCCGGCCTGGACCGGGCCGCGATGACCGGTTCAGTCCCCGGCGGTCCGTCCTTTATGGACCTGGCCGCGATGCCCGCGGACGAGTGCCAGGCCGTGATCGCCGGGTACCAGCAGGCATTCAGCTGGTTGCGCCGCAACGACCTGGTCACCGTGGCCGCCGTACAGGGCTACGCGATCGGCGCCGGCTTCCAGCTCGCGCTCGCCTGCGACCTGCGGATCCTCGCCGACAACGCGCAGCTTGCGATGGCCGAGACGAGCCTCGGGCTGGTACCGGACCTGGGCGGTACCAGGCGGCTCGTCGAGCTGGTCGGCTACTCCCGCGCGCTCGAGCTGTGCCTGACCGGACGGCGCGTCGGCGCCGCGGAAGCGGACCGGATCGGGCTGGCCACCCTGGTCGTACCGGCCGAACAACTGAACGAGGCGGTCGCCGACCTGACCGCCGCGGTGCTGGCCGCGCCACGGGACGCCGTGATCGAGACCAAGGCCCTGCTCGCCGGTGCCGCTGGAGGGTCGTACCCGGATCAGGAGGCCGCCGAGCGGGCGGCGCAGACCCGTCGGTTGCGGGATCTGGCCGGTCTGGGGGAGTAACCGCCCCCGCGGGCGACGCACCGCTGCCGGGTTGCGTGATCTGTCCGACTCGGGGAGTAAACCACCCGCCTCCGGGGTTGTCGGGGGTGCGTCGGATACTGGCGACGCACGAAGCGGAGGTAAGCGGTGACCGGACCCATGCACGGCCAGGCCAGCTACCACATGCTGCGGTCGATCCGGTCCGAGGACAAGGTGGCCGGCCGCCGGCTGGCCCGCGGTACCGCCAAGCGGATTCTGCAGTTCGCCCAGCCGTACCGGCGGGACATCGTGATCTTCCTGGTTACCGTCGTCGCGTCGTCCATGATCGGGGTCGTCACACCGATCCTGGCCGGCGACGTCATCAACGCGATCACCGGTGGCGGCGGGTTCCCGGTGGTACTGCGGATCGCGTTCCTGATCGCCGGGCTCGCGGTTTTCGACGCCGGACTGTCCTTGGCCCAGCGCTGGTTCTCGGCCCGGATCGGCGAGGGCATCATCCTGACCCTGCGGACCAAGGTGTACGACCACGTGCAGCGGATGCCGCTGCAGTTCTTCACCCGCACCCAGACAGGTGCCCTGGTGAGCCGGCTCAACAACGACGTGCTCGGCGCGCAGCGCGCGTTCACCTCGACCCTGTCCGGCGTGGTCAGCAACGTGATCGCGCTGGTACTCACCGCCGCGGTGATGTTCACCCTGTCCTGGGAGATCACGCTGCTGTCGCTGGTGATGCTCCCGCTGTTCGTCATTCCGGCACGCCGGATCGGTCGCCGGCTGGCCGAGATCACCCGCGAGTCGTACAACCTCGACGCGCAGATGAACGCCACCATGACCGAGCGGTTCGGGGTGTCCGGCGCGATGCTGGTCAAGCTGTTCGGTCGGCCCGAGCAGGAGGCCGCGGTGTTCGCCGACCGGGCCGGCCGGGTCCGCGACATCGGGGTGCTGTCCGCAATGTACGGCCGGACCTTCTTCGTCGCGCTCACCCTGGTCGCGTCCCTGGCGCAGGCTCTGACGTACGGGCTGGGCGGCTGGTTCGCTCTGAACGGCACGGTCACCGCCGGCACCGTGGTCACCCTCGCGCTGCTGCTGACCCGGTTGTACGGCCCGTTGACCGCGCTGTCCAACGTGCGGGTCGACGTGATGAGCGCGCTGGTCAGCTTCGAGCGCGTGTTCGAGGTACTGGACCTGCGGCCGGCGATCACCGAGAAGCCGGACGCGGTGGCGGTACCGGGCGGTCGTACCAAGATCGAGTTTCGGGACGCGCACTTCCGGTACCCGTCCGCGGCCGAGGTGTCGCTGGCCTCGCTGGAGGACGTGACCGTGCTCGACCGCACCACCAACGAACCGGTGCTGCGCGGCGTGTCGTTCACCGTCGAGCCGGGCCAGCTGGTCGCGCTGGTCGGGCCCTCCGGCGCCGGCAAGACGACCACCTCGTTGCTGATACCCCGGGTGTACGACGTGAGCTCCGGCGCGGTACTGGTCAACGACGTGGACGTACGGGACGCGACGTTCGACTCGGTACAGGACGCGGTCGGAGTGGTGACCCAGGACGCCCACCTGTTCCACGAGACGATCCGGGCCAACCTGGTGTACGCCCGCCCCGACGCGACCGACGAGCAGTTGTGGGCGGCACTCGACCGGGCGCAGATCGGTGAGCTGGTGCGCTCCCTACCGGACGGCCTGGACACCGTGGTCGGCGACCGCGGCTACCGGTTCTCCGGCGGGGAGAAACAGCGCATCGCGATCGCCCGGCTGCTGCTCAAGGCGCCGAGCATCGTCATCCTCGACGAGGCGACCGCACACCTCGACTCCGAGTCCGAGGCGGCCGTACAACGGGCGCTGTCCGAGGCGCTGACCGGACGTACCGCCCTGGTGATCGCGCACCGGCTGTCGACGGTACGGGACGCGGATCAGATCGTCGTACTGGCCGACGGGCGGATCGTGGAGCGCGGTACCCACGACGAGCTCGTGGCGGCCGGCGGGTTGTACGCCGAGCTGTACCACACCCAGTTCGCGGTACCGGACACGCCGGAGCTGCTGGTCGAACAGGACCCCGACAGCGGTCGGATGGTGCCGACCCCCGCGGAACACTGGCCGGCCGACTGAGCGGTGGCCGCCGGCTTCGGCCGAGCGGCCACCGGTGTCACAGCGCTCTGGTCGCGCCACCGTCGATCGGAATCACCGAGCCGCTGACGTAGCTCGCCGCCGGGGACAGCGCGAACGCGGCGACCCGACCGAACTCGGCCGGATCGCCGTACCGGCCGAGCGGGATCAGCGCCTCCTGCGCCTTGCGTACGTCCGGATCGCCGCCGTCCAGCTCGACAATCCGGTCGGTGGAGATCCGGCCGGGCAGCAGGCCCAGCACCCGGATGCCCCGGGCACCGAGCTCGTCGGCCATGTCCTTGGCCACCATCGCGAGCCCCGGCCGCAGCCCGTTGGACACGCCGAGGCCCTTGATCGGCACCCGTACCGAGGTGGACAGCACCAGCGCGATCGCGCCACCGTCGTCGAGTGCGCCGGCCACCACCCGGGCACAGCGCACCGCACCGAGGAACACGCTGTCGAACGCCGCGCGCCACTGCTCGTCGGTCACGGTTGCCGCGGTACCGGGCGGGGGACCGCCCACCGAGATCAGCGCGCCGTCGAGCCGGCCGTACGCGTCTCGCGCGGTGGAGACCAGGCGCTCGGCCGTACCCGCGTCGGCAAGATCGGCCGCGACGGCGGTCGCGTGCTCCGGCCCACCGAGGCTGGCCGCGGCCGCGTCGATCCGGCCCTGGTCCCGGGAGGAGATCACCACCCGGGCACCATCGCCGACCAGCGCCTGCGCGGTGGCGAAGCCGAGTCCCCGGCTCGCTCCGGTGACCACGTACACCCGACCATCGAGTCCCAGATCCATGCCGACGATGATGCCGCAGGTCGGGCGCGTCCACCCGCCGGGGCGGATCGCTACCGGTCGTCGACCGCCTGGCGGAGCCGGGCGAACTCGACGGCCAGCGCGTCCGGTGTGTAGTGCGCGTTCAACCCGCTCGGGTTGGGCAGCACCCAGACCCGGGTGGAGCCGATGCGCCGTTGCTGCGGCCCGATCGCCGCCGCCCGCTCGGCGAACGCGACCCGGTACGCGGTCACGCCCACCACCGCCAGCCAATCCGGCCGCAGGCGGCGTACCTTCCCGACCAGTACCTCGGCACCGGCCACCAGTTCGGCATCGGTCAGCTCGGCCGCCCGCGCGGTCGCCCGGGCCGCCACGTTCGTGATGCCCAGCCGGTACGCCGGCAACTGGTCCTGCTCATCCGGGCTGAGCTGGCGCGGGGTGAAGCCGGACCGGTGCAGCGCGGGCCAGAACCGGTTGCCGGGGCGGGCGAAGTGGCGTCCGGTCGCGGCCGACCACAGGCCCGGGTTGATTCCGCAGAAGAGCACCCGCAGGTCCGGGCCGATCACGTCCGGGATCTCCCGACCGGCCGCCGCGGCGAGGTCTGCCGGGGTCGGTCGCCAGCCGACCGGGCGGGCGGGGTCAGCCGGCAAGGTCGGCCACTTCCGCCGCACAGCCCCAGGACAGCGTCACCCCGGCGCCGCCGTGCCCGTAACAGTGGATCACCGCGCTGTCGCGTTCCAACCGCACCTCCGGGCGGTACGGGCGGAGCCCGACGACCGTGTCGAGCACCTCGGCGCCGGCCAGCGCCGGTACCAGCGACACGCACCGGGCGAGGATGTCGGCGGTCGTGGCCGGGTCCGGGGTGCGGTCGGCGTCGCCGGCGTCCTCGGTACCGCCGCACACCACATGCCGCTCGTGCGGGATGACGTAGGTGACGCCGCCCGGGTGCTCGTCGTCGACGACCCACTCGGTCAGTCCCGGGTTCGCCACTCGGACCACCTGTCCGCGTACCGGCGTGACGTCCGGGTCCCCGGCTACCTCGGCCGCCCCGACCCCGGACGCGTTGACCACGAGCTCGGCTTTATCGACGGCCTCGTCGAGGCTGGTGAGCCGCCGGTGCAGCCGGACGACGCCGCGCCGCCGCGACTCGTCGTCCAGCCACGGCAGGTACCTGGTCATGTCCACCAGCGGAGCGGTGAACGCGAAGCCGTCCTGGTACGGCGCCGGCAGGTCGACCAACCGGGTGAGGTCGGACGCGGCGCCACCCCACCACGGATCGGCCTGCGGGGTGCGCAGCAGCAGCCGGCCGGCGCGCAGCCGTACCCCGGTGTCCGGCTGTGCCGCGAGTGCGGCGTACACCTCGGTGCTGGTCGCGGTCCAGGCCAGGCACCGGTCCGGCGGGTTCACCAGGTGCGGGAAGACCAGACCCCCGGCGACCGCCGAGGTGGTGGCGGCGGGCTCCTCGGCGGACAGCACGGTCACCCGGTGTCCCCGCTCAACCAGCCGCAGCGCGCAGCTGAGCCCGATGACCCCGGCTCCGATCACGGTGACGCGCATGCCGCTCAGCTTGCCGGAACCGGGGCGACGGCGGCACCGCCGCCCCGGTTCGGCGGGTCAGTACGCGGAGGGCTTCACCGCGACGACGTACCGCTTGCCCGGGTGCTCGGTGAGCAGCCACAGCTGGTCCCGGGAGCCCCAGTACGACAGGTCCTCCGGGCCGATCGGCAGCGTGTCGGTGTGCATTTGCACCGAACCGCCGGGCGTGAACGTACCCATGTCGCCCGGGTTGTCATCGCTGTCACTGGTCGACAGGTAGTACTTGCCGTTGACCCGCGCGCCGCCCTGCATGCTGGTCACCGAGACCTCGTACGCCTCGACGCCGTGCGCGTACCCGTCCGCGGCGGGTGTGAACGCCTTGGTCGCGGCGTCGATCGGGAAGCGCACCAGTCGGGTGCCGGTGCCCGGGCTGTTGTACTCGGCCACCACCACGCTCGGCGACGGGTTGGTCTGGTCCAGCGAGGCGGACGAGTAGCGCAGCGCGGCATACCCGCCCGCGGTGGAGGAGACGACGGTGAAGACCTGCGGGATCACGTACGCGTAGCCGTGGGCGTAGTACTTGCCGTCGGACTGGTACCCGATCACGTCCTTGCCGGTACTGACCTGGTAGATGTGGCGCAGGTCGAACACCCGGAAGCCGCCCCAGGTGTCGGCGACGTAGAGGTAGTCGCCGTACCAGAACATGCCGCCGGCGTGCAGGCTCACGCCGTCGGAGTTCTTCAGCGACTCGTACGACACCCGGCCGTCGCTCAGCGTCTTGGGCTGCACCAGCAGGACGTGCCGGTACCGCGGGTGCGCGGTGTCCGACCAGTCGACGAAGGTGAGCCGGGTGCCCTTCTCCACGCCGTCGTCCGCATGGTCGTACCAGCTGGCCAGGATCACCGTCTTGCCCTCGTAGGTGCCCGCGGTGCTGGAGTCGGCGCTGGTCGTGAGGCCCTGCGGGTACCACGCGGTGGTGGTCTCGTCGTTGAAGTCGCTGGTGGCCTGCCAGCAGAAGGCGATCACGAAGCCGGTGGCGCTCGGCGTGCACCGGGTCGCGTCGTGGTTCACCGCGCCGACCACCGCGGTGACCGAACTCTTGGTCAGCGCCGCGTCCAGCTTGGGGATCAGCGAGGTGTACGCGGTCGGCTTGAGCCGGAAGTTCTGCGCGTTGAGAACGGGCGGCGCGGCGGTGACCCGATCCGACCGGCCGGCCGTTGCCGGGCCCGATCCGGCGAGCGCGTCACGGGCGGGGGACGCGGCGACGGCGAGCGTGGCGACCGCGACCGCGGCCAGCGCGATCGTCCGGCGACGGCCGCTCCGGAGTGCGCGAACAGGTCGTCTGACGTCAGACAATGGAAATACCCCCGGTTACGGTCGAACTGGGCGTTTTCGCCAGCCTAACCGTCGGATGGCGGGTGTTGTCGGCTCGTCAGCGACCGGCGCGGCGTACCGCCTCCTCGACCAGGTCGAGCACCGGTTCGAGCCGGTCGGCCGGCCGGCCCATTACCAGGTGCAGCACCAGGCCGTCATGGGCGAGTTCCAGGAACGCGGCCAGCACGTCCACCGGTACGTCGTCGCGCAGCACGCCGGCGTCGCGTTGCCGGATCAACCGCTCGCGGGTGGCCTGCGCGATCGCTTCCGAGCGCTCGGCCCAGCGCTTGGCGAACCCGGGGTCGGTACGCAGCTTGCGGGACACCTCGACCTGGGTACCGAGCCAGCCGGCCACATCGGGCTCGTGCGCGTGGGCGACGAGGTCGCGCATCACCTGTACCAGCCCGTTGCGCGCGACCGTGTCCACCATCGTCACCACGTCGTCCTCGGCGACCGCCAGGAACAGCGACTCCTTGTCCCGGAAGTGGTGGAAGATGGCGCCGCGCGACAGCCCGGTCTGCTCCTCCAGGCGGCGTACCGTCGCGCCCTCGTAGCCGTGGCGGGCGAAACAGGCGCGGGCACCGGCGAGGATCTCCTGCCGGCGCGCGTCCAGATGGTGCTGACTGACCCGGGGCACGCCCCGATCGTGTCAGCAGAAGTGGACGCTCGCAATCAGTACGTACGGCTTGGGTGCGGGGTGTCGCGAGGGGACCGACGCCCGGCCGCCGCGACCGGACGTCCCGGCCGGCGCTACTCCGGTGCGGACGCGACCGCACCGGAGGTGAGCAGCGTACCGATCTCCTCGGCGGAATAGCCACATTCGCCCAGAATGTCCCGGCTGTGTGCGCCGGCCGCCGGCGCGGGGGTCGGCAGCGCGTTGGCGGTACGGCTGAACCGCGGCGCCGGAGCGGGCGCGATGGTCGCGCCGTCGCGCTGGTAGGTGCCACGCCCGGCCAGGTGCGGATGGTCGGCCGCCTCGTCCAGGTCGAGCACCGGGGCGACACAGGCGTCGGTACCGGCGAACCGCTGCGCCCACTCGTCCCTGGTCGCGGCCGCGAACCGCTTCTCGAACAGCGACTGCAGCGCCGGCCACTGGCTGGCGTCCCACCGGTTCGGCACGCTCGGATCGCCGGCCAGCCCCAACCCGTCCAGCAGCGCCGCGTAGAACGGCTCCTCGAGTGCGCCGACCGCGACGTACCGGCCGTCCGCACACCGGTACGACCGGTAGAACGGCGCGCCGCCGTCGAGCAGGTTGCCACCCCGACCGCCGCTCCACTGGCCGGCGGCGCGCATGCCGAGCGTCATGGCCAGGAGTACCGCGGTGCCATCGACCATCGCGGCGTCGACCACCTGCCCGGTACCGGAGATCCCGGCCTCGACCAGCCCGGCCAGCACCCCGACCGCGAGCAGCATGCCGCCACCGCCGAAGTCGCCGAGCAGGTTCAGCGGTACCGGGGGCGGCTGCGTCGGGTCGCCGATCAACCCGAGCGCCCCGGCCAGCGCGATGTAGTCGAGGTCGTGTCCGGCGGCCTGCGCGAGTGGACCGTCCTGGCCCCAGCCGGTCATCCGGCCGTACACCAGCCTGGGGTTGCGCTCCTGACAGGTCTTCGGCCCGACGCCGAGCCGTTCGGCGACTCCCGGCCGGTACCCCTCGATCAGGATGTGGGCGCGGTCGGCGAGCCGCAGGGTCGCCTCGACCCCGGCGGGCTGCTTGAGGTCGACCGCGATCGACCTCCGGTTGCGGCGCAGCACCTGGTGCGCGGCGGTGAGGAACGCGGGTGGCCCACCGGGCCGGTCCACCATGACGACGTCGGCGCCCAGGTCGGCGAGCACCATGCCGCAGAACGGCACCGGGCCGATCGCGGCCAACTCGACCACCCGGACTCCGGCCAGCGGACCTGGCATGGCGACTCCCTCCGGTACGGCACTGTCCGCTGGCAGGATAGGCGGGTGAGTCAGGTACCGAACGCGCCGCTACTGGTGGCCGCGGCGCAGGCGCCGGCCGAGCCCGGTGACGTGGCCGGCAACGCGAAAGTGGCGGCCTCGCTGGTCGCCGAGGCGGCCGGCGAGGGCGCCGCGGTCGCCGTGTTGCCCGAGCTGTTCCTGCCCGGGTACCACCCGCCGGCGCTGGCCGAGCTCGGCTGTGACGTACAAGCAGATGTGAGCGGCGCGGTCGACGATCCGCGGCTCGACCCGGTACGGGCGGCGGTGGCCGAACACGGAGTGGTGACCGTGGTGTCGGCGGCGGTACGCCGCCCGGACGGCAGCCGCCGGCTGTCCGCGCTCGTGGTGGATCGGGCCGGCGGGGTACGGGCCGTCTACGACAAGCGGTACCTGTGCGGTCCGGACGAGAAGGCCCTGTTCACGCCCGGCGACCGGGACGCCAGCCTGCTGGTCGACGGCTGGCACCTCGCCCTCGGCATCTGCTACGACGGCTGCTTCCCCGAGCACGCCCGGGCGGCTGCCCTGGCCGGGGCGCACGCGTACCTGTGCCCGGCCGCCTACCTGGCCGGCAGCCAGCACCGGCGCGACGTGTACTACGCGGCCCGTGCCCTGGACAACAGCTTCTACGTGGTGTTCGCGGACGCGGTGGACGGGCCGGAGCCGTGGCGGTTGTGCGGCGGCAGCGCGATCTACGAGCCGGAGGGCCGGGCGCTGGTGCAAGCGCCGGACACCGGCCGGGCGGTGGTCGTCGCGGAGCTGGAGCCGGCCGCGATCGCGACCACCCGGCGGGAGCACGAGATGCTCGCCGACCTGCGTACCGACACCGCCCTCGACACTGACCAGTCGCCCCGGAAGCTAATCGAGGTCGCCTGATGGCGGATCCGGCCGGCCGGCTCACCATGCTGGCCGACGAGCTGCGCGCGCTGGCCAGCAACGGCCTGCACTTCACCGACAACCCGTACGACCAGGCCCGGTACGACCGGCTGCTCGGGATCGCCGCCGAACTGCTCGCGGTGGGGGACAGCCGGGGCGCGGCCGAGATCGAGCGGACGTACCGGGGCGCGCTCGGTATCCGCACCCCGCTGGTGTCCGCCGACACGGCCGTGTTCGACTCCGGCGGCCGGTTGCTGCTGGTACAGCGTGCGGACTCCGGCCAGTGGTGCATGCCGGGCGGCGCCGCCGACGTGGGCGAGCCGCCGTCGGCCGCCGCCGAGCGCGAGGTGTGGGAGGAGACCGGCCTGCGGGTACGCGCGCGCGAGCTGATCGGCCTGTACGACAACCGGCTGCTGCCGGAGCCGCATGCGGTACACGTCTACCACCTGGTGTTCGCGGGCGAACGCGTCGACGGGGAGCTGACCAGCACCCACGAGACGAGCGCGGCCGGCTGGTTCACTGAATCGGACACCCGCGCGCTGGCCCTCTACAAAGGACACGTCGTGAAGGTGCCGGACGCGTTCCGCTGGTACCGCGGCGAGCTCACCGCGCCGGTGTTCCACTAGCGCTGGTCGACCAGACCCGGCCGAGGGCCTGGAACGCGACCGTGGCACCCGACCGGTACCGGTGCGGAAGCCACCGGCGGCGCGGCGCGGACCCCCCGTCGTACCGCCAGCGCGCCTCCCGGCCGGCCAGCTCCGCCGCGGCGATCGGGGGCAGCTCACCCCCGGCGGCGAGCTCCCGGGCCAGGTCCCAGCCGTCCCGCAGGGAGCCGGCAGACGGCCGACCGGCCGCCCACCCGGCGAAGAGCTCCGTCCACCGGTCACCGCACCCGGCCGCGAGCAGCGGCCAGCTGGTCCGCACCGCACCGGCCCGCTTACGCAGCAGCGACCGTGCGGCGGTCTCGACGGCCCGGCGGTCGAATCCAGCGGGTACCGGTCCGGTCCCGACCATCGCGGCCGCCAGCTCCGCCTGCCGAGCGGCCAGGCGCTCGCGCGGTGGGTCCGCCGCGGGCGGCGCCGGTATGCGGCGGTGCGTGGTCATCCGCCGCACCCACCGCCGCCGCCGCCACCTCCGCCGCCGCAGGCGTAGCCCCCACCGCCCGCGCTGCTGGCCGTGGACGCGTCGCTGCCGCCACTCGACGTCGGCAGTGCGATGGCGGCCGCGAAGGCCGGGTCCGCGGCCCACGCCGCGGCGGTCCCGTAGATCCCCACACTCAACGCGGCGCTGAGCGGCCCGTACGTAGCCCATCGGGGGTTCATCCGGGGTGCCAGGGCCCGCTGGTTCTTGCGGAGCTTGCTGAGCACCTGGTTGCCGCGGCGGGTACGGCGGGACAGGTCAGCGTTCAGCACGATGGCCGCGATGACGCCGACGAAGATGGCGAGGAAGAGGAATCCGACCGGCTTGTCCGCCCGGATCCCCACCACGAACCGGACGATGCCCAGCACCAGCACCGCGATCATCGGCAGCCCGATCAGGCGGTCCCGCAGCCACCGGTCCCGCCCGACCATGAGTCCGCTGTCGGCGAGCCGGCGTCGGGCCGCGACCAGTTCGGCGTGTACCGCGGGCACCCTGGCCAGCGCGGAGTACTTCACCGGGGAGCTCGCGGCGGCGTGCACGGCCCGCTCCACCGGCCCCAGCTCGGCGGGCAGCGGGGTCGAGGTGGCGACGACGGTACGCGACGGCGTGACGGTCACCGCTCCGGCCGCGTGCAGGGCACTCAGTGCGGAGACGACCGCGAGCGTGCGGCCCTTGTTGAGGTACGCGGCGTCGACCGGCTGGGTGGCGAGGCGCTCGGCGGCCGCCTTGATCGTCTCCTTGTGCCTGGTCGCCTTCCGGGAGCGCCGGAACAGCAGGATCGCCGCCCAACTGGCCGCGAGCAGCGGAACGTACACCGCGAGGAACAGCGGGCCGCTGATGCCCCAGGTGTCGCCGCTCACCGGGCCTCCATTGTTCGCGACTGCGGGGCTTGCTTCGCGGCACTCCTCGCGCTCGCGACGGTTACCGCCGGGTAGCCGGCTGCCGCGGCCAGCGCGTCCAACTCCGCGTGCAGGGTGGCGGCGGGCGGATAGTCGCCGTCCCGCTCCAGCATCAGCGCCGGTGGGCGGTGCCGCGCACACAACCCACGAACCAATTCGAAAACCTCCGTTGGTGTACTCGCGGTGTGCGTGTCGTGGTACCAACCGTCGTTCTCATGCCCACCCGCGACGTGCACATACGCGATCCGGTCCAGTGGCAACCGGTCCAGCAGCGCCGTCGGGTCGGTACCGCGGTTGCGCGCGTTCGCGTACACGTTCGCGAGGTCTAGCAGCAGGAACGCGCCGGTACGGTCGAGCGCCTCGGTGAGGAAGTCCGCCTCGTCCAGCTCGTCGTCCGGCCAGTCGAACAGCGCGGCGATCGGCTCCAGCGCGAGCGGTACCGGCAGCCCGGACTGCGCGGTACGCACGTTGTCGACCAGTACGTCGAGGGATTCGCGGGTACGCGGGATCGGCAACAGGTGCCCGGCTTCGACTCCTCCGGCCCGTACAAAAGCGATGTGCTCGCTGACCAGCGGCGCGCCGAGGCCGGCCGCGACCTGTGCCAGCCGGTCGAGCCGTTGGGGGTCGAGCGGCTCGGCTCCACCGAGGGACAGCCGGGTGCCGTGCGGTACCACGGTCACGCCCCGGGCGCGCAGGTCCGCGAGCGGCTCCGGGACGGTCCCGTCGTCGGGCAGCGACTCGGCCACCACCTCGGTGAACCGGAGCCCCGGGAGGTCGGCGAGTACCCCGGCGATCTCCGGCCGCCAACCGATCCCGACGCCCAGCGCTTCCAGCTCGGCGGTCATTTGCCGGCCCTGTCGCCGGCGTGGCCGGGCGGCGTCATCCGCCGCAGCCGTCGCCGCCACCGGACGAGCCACCGTCCGAGCCGCGGTCGCCACTGCTCACGTTCGGTCCCGTGATGCCGGTCGCGGCCGCGAACGTCGGGTCGGCCGCCCAGATGGCCGCGGTGCCGAACACGCCCACGCTCAACGCCGCGCCGGTCGGCCCGTACGCGCGCCAGTTCGGTTTGAGCTTCGGGCCCAACGCCGCGTGCTCCTTCTTCAGCGTGGCGAGCACGCGGCCACCCGCGATGGTCTGCCGCGGCGAGACGATGAGCAGCAGGAACAGCGCGGCGAAGACCGCGATCAACATCCAGTCGAGGATCCCGACCGGCTTGTCAGCCGCGATTCCGGCCAGCTCCCGGGCCGTGCCGAGGATGAACACGGGCACGAGTACGAGGCTGACCAGTCGCTGCTGGATCCGCTGGGGACGGGTGAGCAGCAGCCCGGCCGTGACGAGCCGCTGCTCGATCGCGGCCAGCTCCGGACGTACCAGCGGATGGCCGGCGAGCAGGGCGCGGCGGATCCCGGGCGGCTGCTGTGCGGCAGTGTGCACGGCCCGCTCCAGCGGGCTGTAGCCGGCGGGGAGTGCCGCCCCTGGCACCGCGGTGATCAGGCGATCCGCCACGGTGATCGCGGCACCGGTGTGCAGCGCGCTCAGGGCGGCGGACAGCGCGAGGGTCTTGCCGTCGTTGAGGAACGCGACATCGGTCGGGACCGTGGCGATGCGCTGCGCCATCGATCGGTGCCCGCCGCTCGGCTGCCCGCCGGACCGGATGACCCGCCGGGCCACCAGCACGGCGAGCACCGCGACGACGAAGATCGCGCCGTAGAGAACCAGAAATCTGGGGCCGCTGATGCCCCACGTGTCGCCGGCCACTGCCGTCATGCGATCACCCCCGTGGACGGCCACCATTGTCGGGGTTACCGCAAATGTTCTCAGCCCGGTCCGGTAGCGCCACGCCCATCCGACGTCGGGCGGACCGGCGTGGTTCCCACCGGCCCGCCCGACGTCGGTCAGCTGGCGAGCATCCGGCGCAGCACGTACCGCAGGATCCCACCGTGCCGGAAGTAGTCCGCCTCACCGGGAGTGTCGATCCGGAGCACCGCGTCGAACTGCTTACCGGTGTCGGTTCGCACCGTCACTGTCCGTGGCATGTCGCCGTCGTTCATCGCGGTCACCCCGCTGATGTCGAACGTCTCCTCGCCGGTGAGGCCCAGCGACTCGGCGGTCTCGCCGGCCGGGTACTGCAGCGGCAGTACGCCCATGCCGATCAGGTTGGACCGGTGGATCCGTTCGAACGACTCGGCGATGACCGCCTTCACGCCGAGCAGCATGGTGCCCTTGGCCGCCCAGTCCCGGGACGAGCCGGAGCCGTACTCCTTGCCGGCCATGATCACCAGTGGGACGCCGTCGGCCTGGTACCCCATCGCGGCGTCGTAGATCGTCGTCTGCTCACCGGTACGGAAGTCCTTGGTGAAGCCGCCCTCGACGCCCGGTACCAACTGGTTGCGCAGCCGGATGTTGGCGAACGTGCCCCGGATCATCACCTCGTGGTTGCCCCGGCGCGAGCCGTACGAGTTGAAGTCCCGCCGGTCCACCCCATGCTCGGTGAGGTATCGACCGGCCGGGGAGTCGACCTTGATCGAGCCGGCCGGGGAGATGTGGTCGGTGGTGACCGAGTCGCCGACCTTGGCCAGTACCCGCGCGCCGGAGATGTCCGCGACCGGGGTTGGCTCGGCGGTCATGCCCTCGAAGTACGGCGGCTTGCGCACGTACGTCGAGTCGTCCGCCCAGGCGAACGTGTCGCCTTCCGGCGTCGGCAGGTCGCGCCAGCGCTGGTCGCCGGCGAACACGTCGGAGTAGTCCTGGCTGAACATCTCCGCGGCCAGCGCCGAGGCGATGACCTCCTCGATCTCCGCGCCGGACGGCCACAGGTCGCGCAGGTACACCGGCTGCCCGTCCGAACCGGTACCGACCGGCTCGGTCTCGAAGTCGATGTCCATGGTGCCGGCCAGCGCGTACGCGACGACCAGCGGCGGTGAGGTCAGGTAGTTCATCTTCACGTCCGGGTTGATCCGGCCCTCGAAGTTGCGGTTACCGGACAGCACGCTCACCACCGCGAGGTCGCCGTCGTTGACCGCGGCGCTGATCTCGTCGCCCAGTGGCCCGGAGTTGCCGATGCACGTCGTACAGCCGTAGCCGACGAGGTTGAACCCGAGCTTGTCGAGATAGGGGGTCAGGCCGGCCCGCTCGTAGTAGTCCATGACGACCTTCGAGCCCGGGGCCAGGGTGGTCTTCACCCACGGCTTGCGGGACAGCCCGCGCTCCACCGCGTTCCGCGCGACCAGCGCCGCGCCGATCATGACCTGCGGGTTGGAGGTGTTGGTGCAGGACGTGATCGCGGCGATCACGACCGCGCCGTGGTCGAGCTCGAACGTACCCAGGTCGGTGGTGACCCGTACCGGGTTGCTCGGCCGGCCGGCCGCGGTCACCGCCGCCGACGCGAGGTCGTGCGGCCGGCCGCTGCCGTTGTTGGCGCCGACCGCGGGGGAGTCCGATGCCGGGAACGACTCCGCGCTGGCCTCGTCCACCTTCGACGTTGCCCGGCTGGGCTGGTTGTCGCCGGTGTAGTCGGTCAGTACGGTCCGGAAGATCTCCTTCGCGCGGGCCAGCGGTACCCGGTCCTGCGGCCGCTTCGGCCCGGCCAGCGACGGCTCCACAGTGGACAGATCCAGCTCGAGCCGCTCGGAGTAGTCCGGCTCGCGCTCCGGGTCGTGCCAGAGCCCCTGCTCCTTGGCGTACGCCTCGACCATCGTGATGTGGTCGGCGTCGCGGCCGGTGAGCTGCAGGTACCGGATGGTCTCCGCGTCGATCGGAAAGATCGCGCAGGTCGAGCCGTACTCCGGGCTCATGTTGCCGATGGTGGCCCGGTTGGCCAGCGGTACCGCCGCCACGCCCGGCCCGTAGAACTCGACGAACTTGCCCACCACGCCGTGCTTGCGCAGCATCTCGGTGATGGTCAGCACCAGGTCAGTCGCGGTGGTGCCCTCGCGCAGCTCGCCGGCCAGCTTGAAACCGACCACCTTCGGGATCAGCATGCTCACCGGCTGGCCGAGCATAGCGGCCTCGGCTTCGATGCCGCCGACGCCCCAGCCGAGCACGCCCAGCCCGTTGACCATCGTCGTGTGCGAGTCGGTGCCGACAAGCGTGTCCGGGTACGCGACGAGCCCGTCCTCGCCCTCCCGGGTGAAGATCGTGCGGGCCAGGTACTCGATGTTGACCTGGTGCACGATCCCGGTGCCGGGTGGTACCACCTTGAAGTCGTCGAAAGCGCGCTGGCCCCACCGGAGGAACTGGTACCGCTCGTGGTTGCGCTGGTACTCCAGCTCGACGTTGCGTTCGAAGGCGTCCTCGCGGCCGAAGATGTCGGCGATCACCGAGTGGTCGATGACCAGCTCGGCCGGTGCCAGAGGGTTCACCTTGGTCGCGTCGCCACCGAGGTCGCGGACGGCTTCGCGCATGGTGGCGAGGTCCACCACGCACGGCACGCCGGTGAAGTCCTGCATCAGCACCCGGGCGGGGGTGAACTGGATCTCCACGCTCGGCTCGGCGTTGGCGTCCCAGTTGCCGAGCGCCCGGATGTGGTCGGCGGTGATGTTCGCGCCGTCCTCGGTACGCAGCAGGTTCTCCAGCAGGATCTTCAAGCTGTACGGCAGCCGCTGATGCCCGTCCACCGAGTCCAGCCGGTAGATCTGGTACGTCGCGTCACCGACGCGCAGCTGGTCCTTGGCGCCGAAGGTGTCGATGCTCTCCGCGCTCGCCACGTCGTACTCCTTCGCTGTCCGGCATCTGTTGCAGTCTCGCGCACGGCCGTCCGGCCGGGGGCCGAGGGGCGCCGGTAGTACGGCAGCTCCCGCGTGCCCGCTGCCTGCAAACCGTACGTCCGTCTTGCTATTGAGGCAAGCCGGGTTCCCGAGCCGGTACCCGCCGGGCTCCCGGCGCGGACGAGCCGGGCACGGCGGGGACGGTCTCGCCGCGGGGGTCAAGCCGGATCGCCCGCGCGTGGCGTGCCACGCCACGCCGGATGCCGCTGTGACCAGGGCTTCTGCGGCATTACCCGAAACAGCACAAATGACAGGAAAGCGAACCGGACATATTGACCCAGAGAAGCTGCCGTCGCTACTTTCGGGGCAAAGTTGCGCCGGTACGGCACAGTAGCCAGTGCAACACGCATCCGAGCCAGACGATCAAGACCAGGGAGGTGGGGTCATCGCTGTCGGCTGATACCGAACCCTGGTCCGGATCGGGCAGGCGCCGCTTCGACAGGCACCGGCACCGCGACATCCATGCGGTCCGGCCCTGAGCCACTCGATCAAGTCCGCACCTTTACCGGGTTAGCCCGGCCGGGACGCGCCGCGCCAGCGGTCCGCCCGTCGGGAAGTTGTGCAGGTTCCTGGGGAGGCAGTTGATGGGTGCATGTGTGAGATCGCGGATCCACCGGTGGCGCCTGCGTTACCGAACGCCAGGTACTCCCTTCGGGTAGAGCGCATCGAACTGAGCTGAGGCAGTTCCGAATGCGCGTCCCGGGCCCGCCGCACCCACCAGGAGCGGTCAGCCCAGGGGCACATCCCGATGGGAGCCAATGTGGCAAGTCACCTGCTACATCGTCAGCACGACCTCTCTGTAATCGATTGCGCGATCGCCGATCTCCAGGCCGGATCGCCCACAGTGCTCCTCATCCAGGGTCCCCGCGGGGTCGGGAAGACCTCGCTGCTGCAGGCAACGCTGGCCCGGGTCCAGGCCGGCAGCGCGGTCATGCAGGCGCGATGTCACGAGACCGAGCGGGAGTTCCCGTTCGGGGTGGTACGGCAACTGTTCGACCCCATGCTCGACTCCAGTGGCGTGGCGCCGCTGCCCACCGCCAACCACGCCCGCAGCCCCATGCCCGACCTGCTCGACGACTACTACCAGGTCGCCCGGTCGATCGCGGCCACCCGTCCCGCGGTCATCGCGATCGACGACCTGGCCCAGGCCGATCCCCAGTCGGCCCGGTGGTGGCGGTACATCACCCGCCGGCTCGACGGCCGGCCGGTACTGGCCATCGCCACGCTCGACACCAGCAGCACGGTGTCCGCCGAACTCGTCGCCGAGCTGGAAACCCTGTCCTACGCCCGCCGGATACGGCTGGAGCCGCTCTGCCTGCGCTGCACCACCGCGTACCTGTGCGAGAACCTGGTACCCAACTCGGAGAGCATCGCCGCCTGCTGCCACGCGCTGACCCAGGGCAATCCGCTCGTACTGCACCGGCTGGTCGAGGCGCTGCGGGTGGAGAGCGTCGGGCAGGAGTCGTTCACCATCGAGCAGGTCGTCCGGCTCGGCGCGCAGGTACTCGCCGACACCACCCTGACCTGGTTGCAGCGGGACCAGCCGGCCACGGCGCGGCTGCTGGACAACCTCGCGGTACTCGGTCCGGACGGGGACCTCGAGATGGCCGCGATCGTCGCGGGAGTGGGCGAGCCGGCCGCCGGCGAGGCCCGTACCGCCCTGCGCGAGGCCGGCATCCTCGCCGCGGACGCGCCGGACCGGTTCGACCACGAGGCGATCCGGGCTGCCGTACTCGCGCAGATCTCCCCGGCCGAGCGGCGCGACCTGCACGCCCGTAGCGCGAAACTGCTGGCCAGGCTCGGGGTACCGGCGATGCGGATCGCCGAGCACCTGATGTCGATCGGACCGGCCGACGACCCGTGGCGGGTGTCCGTGCTGCGCCGCGCGGCCGACGAGGCGACCGGATCCGGCGACTGGGACGCGGCCAGCCGGTACCTGCGCCGCGCCGCCGCCGAGATCGCCGACACCGAGCCGTCCGTGTCGGCCGAGCTGGCCGCCGTCGAACTGCACCGCGACGTGCGGCACTGCTTTCCGCACCTGCGTTCGGTGATGGAGGGGCAGCCCGACCGGCGCGAGCTGACCACCCTGCTGGCCCCGCTGGCGACCCCGCTGATCACGCTCAACTCCGCCGAGGCGAGCCAGATGTTCACCCAGCTCGCCACGGCCCCGTCGGGTGGCGAGGACGCGGCGGCGCCGGATGAGTCCGAGTCGTTGCTGCCGTTCGCCGCCCAGGCGCTGCTGTCCGGAAACCGGCCGCATTTCACCTCGGCCCTGACCCGGGCCGCGCGCAAGCACTCCGGCTTCCAGTTCCTGGTGGCCCGGGCGCTGGCCGCGGCCACCTCCGGCCGCTCGCGGATACGCGCCGCCCGGATGGCGCAGCGGTGCATCGCGACGGCCCGCGCGGTGGGCGCGGACCGGCACTGGTCGTCGACTGTCAGCGCCCTGCTGGCGCTGTGCATGTGCTGGATGGAGTACGGGGACGAGTCGCGGTACTGGGCGAGGCAGGCGGTGGACATGGCCGCGGACCGCCGGTCGACCACCGAACGGGGTTTCGCGCTGGCGGTACAGGCCGAGGTCGCGCGCCAGCACGGCGAGCTGGTACCGGCTCTGGCGTCCGCGCGGGAGGCGATGCGGCTCATGGACCGCAGCGGAATGGCCTCGCTGCGCGCGGGTGTGGCGGCTCGGACCGTACACACGCTGGTCCAGCGGGGGGAGTGGGAGTCGGCCGAGCCGATGCTCGCGGAGGTCAGCCGGACGGCGGCCAGTCACGTCATGCTCTGGACGGCGTACCTGGAGGCGCGCGGCCTGGTCGCACAGGCCCGTGGCAACCACCGGGAGGCGCTGCGGTTCTACCTCGAGTGCGGGCACCAGCTGAAGGCACACGGGGTGACCGCCCCTTCGTACATCCGCTGGCGCAGCCTGGCCGTGGTCGCGCACGCGCGACTGGGCGAGGTCGGTCCGGCGCGCACGCTCGCCGCCGAGGACCTGCGGGTGGCCCGGGAGTGGGGTGCGCCGGGCACGCTCAGCGCGGCGCTGGTGGCGGGCAGTACGACGACCGAAGGCCCCGAGCAGCTGCGGATGCTGCGGGAGGCGACCGAGGTGGTCGACGGCACCGAGTGCGTGCTGGAGTCGGCGTACGCGCTGATCCGCCTCGGTACCGCCCTGTCGCCGACCGACGAGCGGGCCGGTCGGTCCGCCCTGGAACGCGGGATCGAACTGGCCACCGACTGCGGCGCCACCAGCATCGCGGCGTGGGCGAAGCGTCGGTTGGGCGGCGACCCGGACCAGGACTCGTCGGCGCCGGCTCCACTCACCCACGCCGAGCGACGGGTCGCCGAGTTGGTGCTGCACGGTATGAACAACGCCGAGGTGGCGGCCAATCTGTCGATCAGCAAGCGGACCGTGGACACCCACCTCGGGCGCATCTACCGCAAGCTCAACATCCGCAGCCGGAGCCAGCTCGCCGACGGTCTGGCCCGGCTCTCCGAACATCGCGCGGTCGCGGCCGGCGTGGTAGGTATTTCCCCGGACGACGGGGAGTCGGCTTCGTATCGAGAGAATCACTATGAGTTCCGGTGAATCAAAGGAGATCAGGATGAAGCGCTTGCTCGATGTCGCGTTGCCCATTCTCTATGCCATCGCGGTAGTCACCGTGTCCATGACGGATGGCCGGACCGGCTTGGTCGCGGTTGTCGGCGCGATGATCCTCGCCCTGTACTACGCCGCAGTCCGACGCGTGCTGCCCTAATGTCGTGTGGCGGAAAGTCAGTAAGCCGTCCTGGCGACTCGAGACGTCGCCAGGCCGAATAGTCGTGCGTGAATATGATCGCGCGACGCTGGTGAGGAATCCGTAGCAAGCGCTATCGGGGCGTCCCGTGTGCGAGCAGGTATGCGTACCGCTTTGCCGTACAGACCAGTACGCGGAGTGACGTCGAGCCGCCGGTTCGATGTCACTCCGCGCTGTGTTCGGGGCAGTTGCGCTGGTGAGAGCGGTACCCGCGACCCGTAGTCGTGCGTACCGCCGGCTGTGGATGCGTACCGAGCGGCGATCACACCACCTCTGATTGCGTACCGCTGGATATTGCGTACCGCATCGCGATGCGTATTTCCAAGTACGTAATGCGTACGTCGATACGTAGGCGTACCGCGCATTGCTCGGCGAACTCTTTACTTCACGGCGCCGGCATGCAACTCTCTTGGCGCACACCGCCACTAAGGGGGCTCTCATGGATCGGCCACGCCTCAAGGCGCAATTCATCGCCGAGGTAGTAGACGACTCAAAGGTGTTTCTGATCGGTGAGGACCAGCAGTTTCTGGTTCAGGGAGTCGCCGCCGCGAAAGTG
Source organism: uncultured Actinomycetota bacterium (assembly GCA_963742715.1). Lineage (GTDB taxonomy): Bacteria > Actinomycetota > Actinomycetes > Mycobacteriales > Micromonosporaceae > CAVUMR01. The sequence goes on from CAVUMR010000002.1 coordinate 1,230,625, forward strand.
CTGCCGTATCTTGACGGCCGGCACACCGTAGCGGAGATCGCGGCTGGTCTCAGCGGCGAACTCTCCCTTCCGGAAACGCTGCTCGCCCTGAAGAAATATCAGGCGTTCGGCCACCTGGCCGACGGCCGTCCGGACCTCCCGGACCACGAGCTGGCGTACTGGGACGTACAGGGCATCGACGCCTGCGCCGCCGCGGCCGCGATCGAGGCCAAGGAAGTCGGCGTCATCGCGCTCGGCAGCACGCCGGTCGACGAGACGGTCAAGGCGCTGCGGAACGCCGGGCTGCGGGTGCGATCCAACGGCGAGGCCGGCGACAAGCCGGCCGACCTGACCGTGGTGCTGGTCGACGACTACATGGACCCCGGTCTGGCCGAGCGCAACGCGGCGCAGCTCGCCGCCGGCCGGCCGTGGTTGCTGGCCAAGCCGGTCGGACTGGTGCTCTGGCTCGGCCCGCTGTTCGAACCGGGCAGCACCGGCTGCTGGGCCTGTCTCGCCCAGCGACTGCAGGGCAACCGGCAGATCGAGCGGTACCTGCTGCGCCGCAAGAACAGCGACCAGCCGTTCCAGACCTCCCGGGCGATGCTCGGCTCGGTACCCGGCATGTTCTCCGGCCTGCTCGCGTCCGAGGCGCTGCGCATCATCGGCGCCGGTACCTCGTCGAGGCTCAGCGGCCGGATGACCACGTTCGACATCCGCACCCTGGCGACCCTCGACCACGCGCTGATCCAGCAGCCGCAGTGCCCGTCCTGTGGCGACCCGTCGCTGCTGAGCAACAAGCAGTCGAAGGTGTCGCTGACCGCCCGGCCGGTCCGGTTCGACACCGACGGCGGCTACCGGGTGATGCCGCCGCACGAGACGTACCGCCGGCTGGAGAAGCACATCAGCCCGGCGATCGGCGCGATCAGCACGCTGACCACGTTCCTCGAGTCGGACAACGGCGTGACCTACAGCTACACCGCCGGCCATAACTTCGCCATGTTCGGCGACAACCTCAACCTGCTGCGCCGCAACATGCGCGGGCAGAGTGGCGGCAAGGGCCGGTCCGACACGCAGGCCCGGGTCAGCGCGATGTGCGAGGCGATCGAGCGGTACGCCGGGGTGTGGCACGGCGACGAGCCGGTGATCCGCGCCCCGTACAGCGAGGTCTCCGAGACCGCCGTACACCCGGACGAGATGCTCGGCTTCTCCGCCAAGCAGGTGGCCGGCCGTGGCCCGTGGAACGCGAACCCGGCCAACCGGCTGCACATCGTGCCCGACCCGCTGCCCTCCGACCTGACCATCGACTGGGGTGCCGCCTGGTCGCTGACCGAGGAGCGCGAGCGGCTGGTACCGGCCGCGTACACCTGGTACGGCCATCCGGACCTGTACGAGTGCTTCTTCTGCTTCGGCGACTCCAACGGCTGCGCCAGCGGCAACAACCTCGAAGAGGCGATCCTGCAGGGCTTCTGCGAGGTCGTCGAGCGGGACAGCGTGTCGCTGTGGTGGTACAACCGGATCCGCCGGCCGGGAGTGGACCTCGACTCGATCGGCGACCCGTACATCGACACCCTGCGGGCGTTCTACGCCCGGATGGGCCGCAACCTGTGGGTCATCGATCTGACCACCGACCTGGGGATCCCCACCTTCGCCGGCATCTCGCAGCGGCTGAACCATCCGGTCGAGGACATCATCATGGGCTTCGGCGCCCACCCGAACCCGCGGATCGCGGCGATGCGGGCGCTGACCGAGGTGAACCAGTTCCTGCCCTCGGTCGAACGGCGGGACGCCGACGGCAACACCGTCTACCTCGAGGACGACATCGCGACCCTCGACTGGTGGAAGAACGGCAAGCTCGCCGAGGAGCCGTACCTGCTGGCCGATCCGGACCAGCCGCTGGTCAAGATGGACGACTACCCGACCGACCCCAGCAACGACCTCGCCGACCACGTGCGCAACTGCGTGGACAAGGCGGCGAGCTGCGGGCTGGAGGTCATCGTGCTGGACCAGACCCGGCCCGACCTCGACCTGTCCGTGGTCAAGGTGATGGTGCCCGGCATGCGGCACTTCTGGCGGCGACTGGGCCCGGGCCGGCTGTACCAGGTGCCGGTGGCGATGGGCTGGCTGCCCAAGGCCAACAGCGAGGACGAGCTGAACCCCCGCAGCGTGTTCTTCTAGGAGGTTCCGATGAGCGAGGCCGCGGCGGACGGCGCGTCGAATCCGGACGCGCCGACCGCGGTGACGATGCGGCTGCGGGCGGACGCCACGTTCGCCGACGGCGCCATCGTCCTGCCGACCGGACCGATCCCGCTGCCGGGGCTGTCGCCCGGACTGACCGAGGCGCTCACCGCGCTGGCCGCCGGCGACCGCACCGAGGCCGAGGTCAGTGCCGCGGTGACCGGTCCGGACGGGATGGCCGGGCTGATGCGGCTGCAGTTGCTGCTGCGCAAGCTCAACGGCGGCGGGCTGCTCGAGCACGCGGTCAGCGTCGGCGACCGCGAGGTGGCCCGGCTGCGCCCGGTCGGGCGCGGCGCGGTCGACCTGATGTCCGCGGCGCCGGCGGAGGGTCCGGTCAAGCTCTCCCGCTTCGTCTCGGTCCGGGCCGACGGTGGCGCCCTGGTAGCCGGGCACCCACGCAACCCGGCGGTGGTACTGCTGACCGCGGAGGTGCTGGGCGCGCTGGCCGACTGGCTGCCGACCGGGCAGGTCGGCGCGGCGGCGGGACTGCCCGCCGCGGCGGTCGGTCCGGTGCTGCGGCTGCTCGGCGCCGCCGGACTGCTGGTCACCGGTGGACCGGAGGAAGACCCGGAACACGATGACGTACACGCGGGATGGGCCCCGACCGACCTGTGGCTGCACGCGCGCAGCCGGGGCATCCGCCTGTCCGCGCGGTACGGCGGGTCGTACCCGTTCGCCGACCGGTTCCCGCCGCCGCCCGGTGTACCGCCTCGGCGCGACACCGAGCGGGTGGTGCCGGCGGTCCCCGATCTGGACGTACTGACCGCGAAGGACCCGAGCCTCACCGAGGTGCTGGAGAAGCGCCGGTCGGTACGCGCGCACGACCCGGACCGGTCGATCACCGCGGACGAGCTCGGTGAGCTGCTGTACCGGGCGACCCGGGTGCGCCGTACCTTCGTCGGCGCCGACCGGCAGGAGCTGCTGGACCGCCCGTACCCGTCCGGCGGGTCGCTCGGCGAGTTGGAGATCTACCCGCTGGTCACACAGTGCGAGGGGCTGTCCGCGGGACTGTGGCACTACACCTCGGGCGAGCACGGCTTCGAACGGGTAGCCGACGCCGGACCGGCGACCGCGGCACTCGTCTCAGGCGCCCGCGCGTCCGCACTGATGACCGCGGATCCGCAGGTGGTACTGATCGTCACCGCGCGGTTCGGTCGGGTCACCTGGAAGTACGAGACGATCGCGTACTCGCTCATGCTCAAGCACGTCGGCGTGCTGTACCAGACGCTCTACCTGGTCGGTACCGCGATGGGTCTGGGGGTGTGCGGTCTGGGCGGCGGCGACGCCGACAGTTTCGCCGCGGCCAGCGGGATCGACTACTGGGCCGAGGGGAGTGTCGGGGAGCTGGTCGTGGGCAGTCGGCCCGCCGACGACGGAGCCAGCCGGCCATGAAGTTCCGGATCCGGGCCCTGCAGCGGATGCGGGAGCCGGAGGAGCTGAACGTCCCGACCACGCTCACCGCGCCGGGCGGCTGGATCGCGGTACTGGCGGTGCTGGCCGCGGTGCTGGCCGTCGGCGTGTGGGCCGGAGTGGGCGGGCTGTCCCGGCTCGTCCACACGGCCACCGTGGTCACGTCCCTCGACCTCCGAGGCCGCTGAGGCGCCCATGACGACCGCCACCCCCGACGCGGCGACCGCGGCCGGTACCGGCACCGGCCGGCCGGTCGAGCCGCGCCGCCGGTGGCGGACGCCCACGATCATCCAGATGGAGTCGACCGAGTGCGGTGCGGCCGCGCTCGGCATGGTGCTCGGCTACCACGGCCGGCACGTACCGCTGGAAGAGCTGCGGATGGCCTGCGGGGTGTCCCGCGACGGCGCCCGGTCCTCCAGCGTGGTGGCCGCCGCCCGGCGGTACGGGCTGATCGCCAAGGGTTTCCGGATGGAGGCCGAAGCGCTCCGGGACACGCCCAAGCCGGTGATCGTGTTCTGGGCGTTTCGGCATTTCATCGTGGTGGAGGACATCCGCCGCCGGTTCGGTCGCACCGTCGTGGCGGTCAACGACCCGGCCGGCGGCCGGCGCCGGATCAGTTGGGAGGAGTTCGACGCCGACTTCACCGGCGTCGCGCTCACCTTCACGCCAGGCCCGGACTTCCGGCCGGGTGGGCGGCCCAGTCGGATCAGTGACGCGCTGGTACGCCGCCGGGTGCCGACCCGCGGGCTGCTGCCGCTGCTGGCGCTGGCCAGCCTGCTGCTGGTGGTACCGGTGCTGGCGTTGCCGCTGTTCGCCCGCGACTTCGTCGACCGGGCGCTGGCCGGCGACCGGCCGGACGTACCGACCGGACCGCTGCTGGTCGCGATGGGACTGGTCGCGGCGCTGGCCCTGGTACCGGCCGCGCTCCGCTGGCGCTATCTGGGCCGGGTCGAGGGGCGGCTGGGACTTGCCGCCTCGGCCCGCTTCTTCGACCAGGCGCTGCGGTTGCCGATCGAGTTCTTCCTGCACCGGCGGCCGGCCGAGATCGCGCGGCGGGTCATGGTCAATAACTCCATCGCCACGCTGCTGTCCCGCGACCTGGTGACGACCACCGTCAACGTCGCGCTGGTCGCGCTGATCCCGGTGGTGTTGCTCGCGGTCGACCCGGTGCTCGGTGCCGTCGCCATCGCGGCGGCGCTGCTCGAGGTGGCGCTGCTCGTCGCGACCGGCCGCGCCCGCGCGCACGCCGCCGTGGCGGTACGCGCCGATCGCGGGCGACTGATGTCCGTCACGTTCGCCTCGCTGCAGATCATCGAGTCGGTGAAGGCCAGCGGTACCGAGTCCGACGCCTTCCGGCGGTTCGCCGGCTTCCTGGCCCGGGTGATCGCCGGCGGGCAACGGTCGGGTCGGTCCATCGCGCTGCTCGGCGCCGTACCGACCCTGCTGGCCGGCCTGACCACCGCCGCGATCCTGCTGGTCGGCGGGCTCCGGTCGGTATCCGGCGCCGTCGGCATCGGCGCGGTCGTCGCGGTACAGCTGCTGGTGATCGCGCTGAACCAGCCACTGGCCGAGCTGGCGCAACTGGGCGAACAGTCCCGGGAGATCGCCAGCGAGCTGACCCGGCTGAACGACGTGGAACGCCAGCCACTCGCGGCTTGCTTCGCGACCGCCGAAGCCAACGCCGACACCGCCGTTGAGTCCACTGTGGAGCCCGCCGCGGAACCCGGAGGCGGGCCGGCCGCCGAGTCCGCCGCCTTGTGTTTTGCCGAGGTCAGCTACGGCTACAGCCCGCTGTCCCCGCCGGTCGTCGCCGACCTGTCGTTCACCCTGGCGCCCGGCCGCCGGATCGCGATCGTCGGCGGTACCGGCAGCGGCAAGTCGACGATCGGCCGGTTGGCCGCCGGCCTGTACGAGCCGTGGTCGGGCGCGATCCTGGTGGACGGCCGGCCGCGGCGGAGCGTGGCGCGGGCCGACCTGGCCGCCACGGTCGGCTATGTGGACCAGCGGATCCGGCTGTTCGAGGGCACGCTCCGGGACAACCTGACCCTGTTCGCGGACGTACCGGACGAGACGATCCTGGCCGCCCTGCGCGACGCCGAGCTGGCCGAGCTGGTGTCCCGGCGACCGGGTGGACTGCACGCCGTGGTCGAACCCGACGGCCGCAACTTCTCCGGTGGCGAACGGCAACGGCTGGAGCTGGCCCGGGCGCTCGTCACCGGGCCGAGGCTGCTGGTCCTCGACGACGCCACCAGCGCGGTGGACCCGGTGACCGAGGCCGCGGTCGCCGCGAACCTGCGCCGGCGCGGCTGTGGCTGCCTGGTGATCGCGCACCGGCTGTCGACCATCCGGGACGCCGACGAGATTCTCGTGCTGGCCGCCGGACACGTGGTCGACCGCGGTACCCACCACGAGCTGCTCGACCGGACCGGCCGGTACCGCGAACTCATCGCGGAACCGACCCTGACCGCGGCCGGTGACCGGCGATGAGCGCGCCACCGGTGAACGCGCCGGCGGTGAGCGCACCGGTGTCGAGCCGACCGGGGTACGAGCCGGCGCTCGCGGCCGTGCGCCTGGTCGCCGCCCGGCTCGGCATGACGATCGAGGCACCGGACCCGGCGTTGCCGTCGCCCGACGATCCGGTCATCGCGATCGCGTCCGCCTCCGGCGTACGTACCCGCGCCATCCGGTTGACCGGCGAGTGGTGGCGGCGCGACCTCGGCCCGTTCGTCGGATACCGGGATGCCGATGGGGCGCCGGTGGCACTGGTCCCGGCGGGTCGTGGGTACCGGGCCGCGCTACCCGGCTCGGACCGGCTGGTACCGGTCACCGCGGCGCTCGCCGGAACGCTGCGCGACTCCGGCGTGGTGTTCTACCCGCCGCTACCCGCGCGGGTACGTACCGCCGGTCAGCTGCTGCGGTTCGCGCTCGGGGGGGTGGACCGCCGGGACCTGTGGCGGCTGCTGCTCACCGGGGTCGCGATCGCGGTACTGGGACTGGCGGTACCGGTGTTCACCGGCCTCGTACTCGGTGCCGTCGCGGTACCGGCCGGACACCACCTCGTCGTGGACGGTGCGCTGGTCACCGCGGTGGCAGCACTCGTCGCGGCCGCGATGGCGGTGGTACACCAGCTCGCCGCGCTCCGGCTGTCCGGTCGGGCCATCGAGCGGGTGCTGACCGCACTGTGGGGGCGGATGCTGGCGCTGCCGGCACCGTTCCTCCGCCGGTACTCCACCGGCACGCTGGGCCGGATGACGATCGGCGTCAGTACCGCGCTGGACGTGTTCGCCGAACTGCTGCCGGTACTCACGCTCGGCGTGCTGACCGTGCTCGCGAACGCGGTGCTGATCGCCGTGCTCGACCTCCGGTTCGCGGTCGTCGTACTCGGCCTGGCGGCGGTGCTCGTGGTGCTTGTCGTCGCCGCGGGCGCGGTCGAGCTGCGTCGCCAACGCCGCCTCAACGCGGCCCAGGAGCGTCTGTCCGGGCTGGTGTTCGAGCTGCTCACCGGGCTGCCGAAGCTGCGCGCCGCGGCCGCCGAGGAGCGTGCGTTCGACAGCTGGAAGGTCGGGCTGACCGACGGCCGGCGGCTCGCCGGCTCGGCCCGACCGGGTCGCGAGCTCATCGGCCTGCTGTCCGTGGTCGCTCCGCTGGCCTGCGGCCTCGCCGTGTTCGCGCTGGCCGGTGGACCGTACCGGGCCGGCACCTCGCCGGCGACCGTGCTGGTCGTGTTCACCGCGACGATCCTGCTGGTGTCGACGGCGCTGCGGGTCGGTGCCGCCACGCTGGCCGGGCTGGCCGCGGTACCCCTGCTGGAGATCGCGAACCCGCTGCTGTGCGGGGAACCCGAGCACGGGGCGCTGACCGGCGCGGGGGACCGGCGCGATCCGGGGCCGCTCACCGGAGCGGTGGCCCTCGAGCACGTGACCTTCCGGTACGGCCGGACTGGTCCACCGGTCATCGACGACGTCAGTCTGGAGGTGCGGCCCGGCGAGTTCGTCGCGATCGTCGGCGCGAGCGGCTCGGGCAAGTCCACGATCGTGCGGCTCCTGCTCGGGCTGGAGCGCCCCGACTCCGGGGTCGTCCGGTACGACGGACACGACCTGGCCGAGCTGGACCTGGCCGCGGTACGCCGCCAGTGCGGGGTGGTGGGCCAGCACGACGCGCTGCTTGCCGGCGACATCAAGACGAACATCGTCGGCGTCACCGACGGGACCCTCGACGACGCGTGGGCGGCGGCCCGACTGGCCGGCATCGACCAGGAGATCGAGGCCATGCCGATGGGCATGCACACGCTGATCGCGGACGGCCCCAGCACGATCTCCGACGGCCAGCGGCAGCAGGTCATGATCGCCCGGGCGGTCTGCTCGGGACCGCGAATCATCGTGTTCGACGAGGCCAGCTGCGCGCTGGACGGCCCGACCCAGCGGCTGGTCGCGGACAACCTGCGGAACCTCGACGCCACCCGGATCGTGGTGGCGCACCGGCTGTCCACGGTGGTCGAGGCGGACCGCATCGTGGTTCTGGCCGCCGGCCGGGTGGTGCAGACCGGTACGTACCGCGAGCTCATCGCGGACGTCCGCGGCGAGTTCGCGCGGCTCGCCGGGCCGCAGGTTGAATCCGACCGGGGCGGCACCCGGTGACCGGGGCGCAGGGTGGTCCGAACCGGCGCACGGTGACCGTCCGGATCCGACCGGCCCGGGCCACCGGGACAAGCCAGCCGAGCGGTCCGAGCCGGCCGCTGCGGCGGACCGTGACCTCGCGCATCGGAGCCGGCCAGACCGGAGCAGGTCAGGCCGGAACCGGCCAGACCGGGGCTGCTCGGGCCGGAACCGGCCAGGCCGGGGCTGCTCAGTCCGGGGCGCTGCCGACCGAGAAGTCCACCGGAAAGCCGGTCCCCGGGGAACAGCCGACCGAGCGGGGAGAACGGTAGATGCGGGCGGACGCCATAGTGATCGGGGCCGGAGTCTCCGGTCTCGCCTGCGCCAGTCGGCTCCGGACCGCCGGACTCGCGGTCACGGTGCTCGAGGCCCGCGAGCGGGTCGGCGGTCGGGTGCTGACCCATCGGGACCCGGACGGCGGACCCCCGGAGGAGCTCGGTGCCCAGGTCGTACACGGCCGGGCCAACCCACTGCTGCCGGTACTCGGCCAGGTGTCCGAGGGGTCGCTCAACGGAACTGCCCGGGCGGTCACCGGCGGTACCGCGCATCCGATGGGCCGGCTCGCCGCGTCCGGAAACCCGCCGTGGGCGGTCGAGGAGCGACTGATCCGCGCCGAGGACTGCGCGGACGTGTCGGTCGCCGGCTGGCTGCGGGACCAGGACCTGTCCGAACCGGAGCGGGCGGTGGCGGCCGAATGGTTCCGGCAGAACTGGGCCGCCGAGCCGGATCAGCTGGGCGCGCAGGGAGTACGCGTCGCGCATCGGCGCAACCGCGCCGGTACCGGCGAGTTCACCGTGCCCGGCGGATTCGACCAGGTCACCTCGTGGCTGCTGGACGGCACGGCGGTACGACTCGGGGTCGCGGTACGAGAGGTGTCGTGGACGCCGGGCCGGGTCACCGTACGGGCCGACGGAATGGCGCTGGAGGCGACCGCGGTGGTGGTCACGGTGCCGCCGCCGCTGGTCGCCGGCGGACGACTCGCGATCTCCGGCCTGCCGGTCGGAAAGCAGGCCGCCGCGGCCGCCCTGCCACTCGGCGACGGCTGGTGCGCGGTACTGACCGTGGACCGCCCCGCGCCGGAGAGCGCGGTGGTCTTCGACGCGGACGGGCTGGGCGGATTCCTGCGCTCTATCGAGGGTCGGCCGAAGGTGCGGATCGTGGCGAAGGCCGGTGCCGCCGCCCGGATGCGGGCGACCGCCCAGTCCGACCTGGTCGGCGTGGTACGCCGGGCGTTGCCCTGGGTGCGGGACGTGGTCCGGGTCGACGTGGCCGACTGGGGCGCCGACGAATGGTCCCAGGGGGCGTTCACGTATCCCCGACCCCGGCTGGGCTGGGCGGCCCGAAGCTGGGCCGAACCACTCGCCGGCACGGTCTTCTTCGCGGGTGAGGCAACCCAGGGCGGCGATGGCCCGCCCAGTGTGCACGGCGCGGTCGCCACCGGTCAGCGCGCCGCCGAACAGGTGATGGAGGCGATGGCGAAGTGACAACAACCAACGGCACCTCGAACAGCACGTTGCATGCCGGGTGGTACCTGCTCGCGCTGGACGAGGAGATCAAACCGGGCGTCACGCCGCACCTGCTCGGCCGGCGGGCGCTCATCGCGGTACGGGACGGCGACGAGATCCGGGTGTACGACGGGACCTGTCCGCACCGGGGCGCGAATCTCGGCTACGGCGGAGCGCTGGTACCCGGTGGGCTCCGGTGCCCGTTCCACGGCAAGCGGATCGCGCTCGGTGAGGAGGCGCCCGGCCGCTGGCGGGTGGCCGAACACCGGGTACTGCGCATCGGTGCCGCGGTATTCGTGCGGCTGTCCACCGACGTGTCTGACGACCGCGGTTTCGAGCAGACCATGAAGGAGCTCGCGGCCACCCGTACGTTCGTCGGCGCGCTCACCCAGGACGTACCGACGCCACCGGAGTACGTGGTGGAGAACGCCTTCGACATCGACCACTTCAGCGCGGTACATCTGGTGCCTCGTACCGTCGGGATGACGATCGGCTCCGGAGAGCACGGCGACATCACGTTCGAGAGCGCGTTCGTGATGAAGCGGCCACCGTGGGAGCGCAACGCCGGTACGGGCGAGTTCCACAGCCGCTTCTTCGCCCGCGCGTTCAGCCCGAGCATCGTGGTGACCGAGGTGGGCGCCTCGGAGTCGTCGCAGATCATCATCACCGGCGCGAACCCGGTCGATGGCGGCTGCGTCGCCCGGGTGGTGCTCGGGCTCCTGCCGGAGCAGCTGGAGCAGCTCGAGCCGCTGATCACCGGCGCCAAGCACGCGTTCAACCGGGACCTGGTCGTGTGGCGGCACCTGGACGTGAACGCGCCGGTCCGGTGGGACAAGCGGGACGAGCCGGTGATCAAGTACCGGGAGTTCTGCGACGGGTTCGCCGGGGTCGGGCTGCCGTGCTCGGCCTGACCGCGGCCGGCGACGGGCCGGCGGTGCTGTGGCTGCACGGGTACACGATGGACTCGACCGTGTGGCAGCGGCTGTGGCAGCTGCTCCCGGGCTGGCGACACGTCGGGGTGGACCTGCCCGGCCACGGCGGCTCGGATCCGCTGGCCCCCGGTACCACGCTGACCGACGTCGCGGCCGAGGTGGCCGAGGTGGCCCGTCGGGAGCAAGCAGAGCGGGTGGTCGCGCTGTCGTTCGGCTCGTGCATCGCGCTGCAGTTGGCGGCCGACGCGCCCGAGCTGGTACGCAGCCTGGTGGTGGCCGCCCCGACCGTCGCCGGCGCGCCGCCGGAGCCCGGCACCGGCGACCGGTACCGCGAACTGGCCATGCTGATGCTCAGCGGTGCCGCCCCGGAGCAGGTGGCGGACCGGTGGATGACCTCGCCGCCGGACATCTTCCGCGGTACCGAGGAGCACCCGCAGCTGCGGGCGAGCCTGCGCGAGGTGATCGGCCGGCATTCCTGGGCGGAGTTGCGGACCGGCGCGATGGCGGGACTGGCCCGGCAGGTACACACCGACGAGGTGCTGCGCCGGATCACCGCGGACACCCTGGTGGTGATCGGGGACGCCGACATGCCGACGTTCGTCGACAACGCCGACCGGCTGGCCGCCACGCTCGACCGGTGCACGGTGCATCCGATGGAGCGTGCCGGGCACCTGTGCCTGCTGGAGCGCCCGGACGCGATCGCCCCGGCGCTGGCCGCCCATCTCTGCCGGGACACCCCGGCGGTCGGCGCGGCGGCACCGGCGGCCTCGTCCGAGCCGACGGGGGAGGGCCGATGACCGCGCCCACGCTGCCGCCGGAGGTGGCGCATCCGTTCTCGCCGGCCGGTCGGGCCGCTCCGTACCCGGCCTACCAGTGGCTGCGCGAGACCGCGCCGGCGTACTACGACCCCACCGCCCGGATGTGGCTGCTGACCAACCACGAGTACTGCACGCTGGTGATGCGGGACCGGCGGTTCTCCGCGTCGCTCGGACAGACCCAGCGCGCCCGCGACGACGACCTGCCGGCCTCGATGCTCACCACCGATCCGCCCGACCACAACCGGCTCCGCGCGCCCGGCGCGCTGCTGCTCGGGCCGGCTGCCGTCCGTACGCTGGCCGACGAGCTGGACGCCGACGTCGACGCGCTGCTCGACAGCCTCGGTACCGGGGGAACCGTGGACGTGTCGGCGGCGATCGGCGAACCCCTGGCGGTCGCGGTGTTCGCCCGGGTGCTGCGGCTGCCGGACAGCGAGCGGGCGACCTTCGCCGACCTGGCCCGTCGGGTCGCGGTGAACCTGGACCCGATGGCACGCGGCCCGGTCGCGGTCGCCGGTCGCGCGGCGATGGGGGAGCTGAGCGCTTACCTGGCCGAGCACGTACGCATGGTCGTACGTACCGAGCCCGAGTCGGCGTTGGCGCGTCTCGCCGGTGACACCCGGCTGACCCAACCGGAGATGCTCGGAATCCTCGGGCTGGCCGTGGTGGGCGGGTACCAACCGCTCGCCGACCTGCCCGCGACCGCGCTCGCCGTGCTGCTGCCGGTGCCGGGCGCCGTCGAGGTGCTCGCCGCGGCCGACCTGCCCGCCGCCGGCGCGATCGTGGACGAGGTGGTACGGCTGGAGAGCCCGATCCCGTTCATCGCCCGGGTCACCACCTCGGAGGTCGAGTTGGGTGACGTCACGCTGCCGGCGAACGCGCGGGTGTTGGCCGTGACCGCGGCCGCGAACCGGGACCCGGACGTGTTCGACCGGCCGGACGAGCCGGTGCTGGACCGCGCGTCCAACCCGCACCTCGCCCTGGGCGGCGGTCCGCACCTGTGCCTCGGCGCACCGCTGGTACGTACCGCCGGTGGGGTACTGCTCAGCCGGCTGGCCGCGCGGTTCCCGCGACAGCGACCGGTCGGTACCGACCTGACCTGGGCGCCGAGCCTGATCCCGCGACGACTGGTCGGGTACGCGGTCGACCTGGGCTAGCTCGGTTCAGCCGGATGGTGCCGTCGCGCCGGTGGTGAGCCGGCGCGACGTCAGCGCACCTTGGGCCCGCGCCACCGGAAGGTCAGTACGCACAGCACCAGGCTGATGACGCACCAGACGCCGAGCATCAGCGCGATCCGGTCCAGCTCCCAGCTGTGTGCCGGTTCCACGATCGTGAACGAGTCGGGCAGGAACACCGACCGGAAGCCCTGCGCCATCCACTTGAGCGGGAAGAACGCGGCGAGCGTCTGCATCCACGCCGGCAACTGGTTGAACGGGAAGAACACACCGGAGATGAACTGCAGCACCAGGAACGGCGGCGTGACGATCGCGGCCGCCGACCGGCTGTTCGGGATCAACCAGCTGTACGCCACCGCGAGCAGCGCGCACGCGATCGTGCCGAGGGCGAGTACCCAGCTCAGCGTGAGCCAGCGTTCGCCGGTCGCCGGCAACGGCAGGTCGAAGAACAGCACCGCGAACGCGATCAGCAGCACCGTCTCGAGCAGCGTGGTGACCAGAACCCGGACCACCTTGCCGATGAAGTACGCCGTCTTGGGCATCGGAGTGGCGGCGAGCCGCCGGATGGTCCCGTTGTCGAGCTCGATCGCGATGTTGATGGCCAGGCCGGAGAAGGCCACGCTCATCACGCCACCGGCGACGATGCCGGACATGAAGACCTGTTTGAAGTCGACGTTCGTGCCCTCGACGGTGCCCGAGAAGATCGCACCGAGGACGAGCAGCAGCATGATCGGGAAGAGCAGCGTGAAGACGAGCGACTGCTTGTTCCGGAAGAACGACTTCAGCTCCACTACGGACCGGGCGACGCTGGTCTTCCACAGGCCGGGCAGCCCGGTCGGTGCCTCAGTGACCGCGTCGGGGTCACCGGGGGTGGCGGCCGGTCCGGTCGCCTGCGGGGTGGTATCGGTGTCGGTCATCGGGCCACCTCGTCACCGGATCCATCGGAGGTCGTGCCGGCGGGATCGCTCGAACCGGTCCCGTCGCCGGCGGCTTCACTGGCGGCCGCGTCGCGGCTGCGCCGGATGAGGCCGAGGTAGATCTCCTCGAGGCTCGGCTGGTACACCCGGAGCTCGGCGAGCTCCTCGACGCCGGCGTCGGCGGCCCAGGCCAGTACCGAGCGCATCACCGCGGTCGGCGTGTGGGTGAGCAGGCCTACGTGGTGTTCTCGCTGCTCATCCGGGTCGGGCACGGTGTCGTCAGGCAACGGCGGCAGCGGCAGGTCGCGCAGGGCGCCGGTACGGACGAAGCTGACCGTGACCGGCGCGGTTTCCCGACCGCCCAGCTCGGCGGTACGTCCGGACGCGACCACCCGGCCGTCCACGATCACCGCCACCCGATTGGCGAGCGCCTCGGCCTCTTCCAGGTAGTGCGTGGTCAGCACCGTTGTCTTGCCGCGCTCGGCCAGGCCGCGGATCAGCTCCCAGGCTTCCCGGCGCGCCACCGGATCGAGCCCGGTGGTCGGTTCGTCGAGGAAGATCAGGTCCGGGTCGCCGACGATGCCGACCGCGATGTCGAGCCGGCGCTGCTGGCCGCCGGACATCGCGGTGGCCTGCTTCTTGCGCTCCTTGGTCAGGCCGACCATCTCGAGCACCTGGTCGACCGGAAGCGGCGCCGGATAGAACGCGCTGAAATGGGCCACCACTTCGCGGGTGGTGAGGTCGATGAACGCACTCGTGGTCTGGGGCACCACACCGATCCGGGCCCGCCAGCCGCGAACGTCGTCAGCCGGATCCTGACCGAGCACCCGTACGGTGCCACCGGTCCGGCGGCGGGCGCCGGAGAGAATTTCCACCGTCGTGGTCTTGCCGGCGCCGTTGGGACCGAGCAGCGCGAATACTTCTCCCGCCGCCACATCGAGATCGACGCCCCGTACCGCCCAGAAATTGCCGTAACGTTTCGTGAGCGCGTGGACATCGATGGGTGGGGCCTGCGTCATACGTATTTACCAGCCAACCGGGGTCAGTGAATTGATGCGCCGGACAGACTTGCACCCCAGCATTCGGCGGATCGCCGGGGCTGGGACGTGCCACAGCATAGACGAGCCCCGGGATAGGTGAAGCCGCGGCCGGTCGTACGACCGGCCGCGGCTTCGAAAGGTTTAACTCAGGTGCAGCAGCAGCACGGGCAGCAGCAGCAGTTCACGTCGCCCGCCGCCACGCCGGCAAGGTCGCCCTCGCTCAGCTCAGCGGTGTCCAGCTGCGGGGTCTCCGGCACGTGCAGCTCGTAGAGGCCGGTCTCGAGACCGCGCTCCCACAGCTCAGTCTGCACGTCCAGGTTGCCCTCGTTCGAACCATCCGGCACGGTGCGGACCAGCACGACCTGCGCGTTCGCGGGAATCTCGACGCCCGCCTCACGCAGCGCCTCGGCCGGCGCGTCGGACAGCTTGCGGGCGTAGTCCTCGCTCGACCACGCGGTGATGAGCACGCGGGTGTAAGCGTTGACAAACGCCTCGCGCTCCTGGGGGCTCATGGCCATGGAACTCCTCCTCGGCACATAGCAGCGAATCGAACGGGCTGAGTCTGACACGAAGTACAAGCAATTCAACAGACTTAATTCCATATTGAGTATCCGGATGGGTTCCGAGTAGGCTCGTGCGAGCACTTGGCAATTACGTACGTAAACTCGTACGCAATTACTGAACGGAACTACGTAGCAGCTGAAGTCCTATACGTATTGACGATTCGGTATTACGCAGGTCGCCCGGGGAGGTGGCAGTAGGTATGTCAGTACACCCCGTCGGATTACGCATCCCGCCTGGACCGTCCGGCATCCAGGGTCTACGCGGCATGCGCACCGACCCGCTCCCGTTCCTCGCCGAGCTGGCCCGGTACGGGGACATCACCCGGCACGAGACCGACGGTGAGACCGTCTATGTGATCAACCGTCCGGACGCGGCCCGGTACGTACTGAAGGACAACAACGCCAACTACACCAAGGACGCCACCCCGGACGACGCGATGCTGCGTCCACTGCTCGGCAACGGGCTGCTGACCAGCAGCGGCGAGGACTGGGCCCGGCAGCGGAAGATGTGCGCCCCGGCGTTCCGGCGCAGTGAGGTGGAGACGTTCGACACGATCTTCACCGACGCGGCCACCCAGCTGACCAACCAGTGGGCCGCTGCCGCGGCCGCCGGCACCGCGGTACGCGCCGACCACGACCTGACCGCGCTCACCCTCACCGTGGTGATGAAGGCGATGCTGGGCGCCGACGTGGTCGGGGCCGGCGTCGGTGACGGCTTCGGCCGGGCGGTGGACGCGGTGAACCGGTTCATCGGGCACTACGTACCGGCCGACGATCCGGATCCGGACGACACCCGCCGGCGCCGGCACGGGTACGTACAGGCGAAAGCGCTGCTCGACGCGGTGGTACGCACGATCATCGCGTCGCGCCGGATGTCCGACCGGGAAGCCGCGGCACACCGCGACCTGCTCGACGCGCTGCTCGGTACCGACCTGGACGTCACCGAGCTGCGCGACCAGGTGCTCACGATCGTGATGGCCGGCCACGAGACGACCGCGAAGTCGCTGAGCTGGACGCTGTACCTGCTCGACGCCCACCCGGAGGCGTTGGACCGGGTGTACGCCGAGGTCGACGCGGTACTCGGGGACCGACCGCCGACCGCCGAGGACCTGCCCGCGCTGGAGGAGTGCCGGCGGGCCATCTCCGAGGCGATGCGGCTGTACCCGCCGGTCTGGCTGATCTCCCGCCGGGCGATGGGGCCCGATGTCGTCGGCGGGTACGACGTGCCCGCCGGGACGCTGGTGTGCATCAGCCCGTGGGTGCTGCACCGGCACCCGGACCACTGGGACGAGCCGCTGGCGTACCGACCGGAGCGGTTCGCGCCGGAGCTGTCGGCCGAGCGGCCGAGCCACCTGTACCTGCCGTTCGGCGGTGGCGCGCGGATGTGCATCGGCAACCAGTTCGCGATGGTCGAGGCGGTGCTGGTGCTCGCCACCGTGCTGCAGCGGCTGCGGCTCCGGCTCGTACCCGACTTCCCGGTGGAGCCGGAGGCGCTGGTCACCTTGCGCCCCCGGCACGGGCTGATGATGGTGCCGAGCCTGCGATGACCGCGCCGACCACCTGCTCGTACGATCCGGCCGCGACCACGGCCGGTGGACTGGACGCCGAGGTCGCGCGACTGGAGGCGCAGGCGGAGCTGTCGTTCGACGACGAGTTGCCGGTGCTGCGCGCCCTGGGCATCTCCGGCCCGGTGCTGGAGATCGGCTGCGGCCCCGGCGCGGTGGTGCGCCGGCTGCGCCAGGCGCTGCCCGGGACCGACGCGGTGTTCGGGCTGGACGTGGACCGGCGGCTGCTGTCGTACGCAACGGACAGCGGCGTACCGCTGGTCGCCGGCGACGGTCACCGGCTACCGCTGCGTACCGGCACGTTCGGCACGGTCCTGCTGCGGTACGTGATCCAGCACTTCGCCGATCCGGCCGCGCTGCTGGCCGAGGCGCGCCGGGTACTGCGACCGGGCGGCCTGCTCGTCCTGATCGACGTGGACGCCGAACTGTGGGGAGTGGCCGAGCCGATCTATCCGGAGCTCGCGTCGGTACACGCGCGGGTCGCGACGGCCCAGGGTGCGGCCGGCGGCGACCGGATGGTCGGGCGCCGGCTCACCAGAATGCTCCGCGCCGCGGAACTGGAGAGTGTCGTACTGCGCACGTTCAGCACCACCAGCGACGAGCACCCGGTGGAGGCGTTCGAGCCGCATCTGGGGCCGAGTCGGCTCGCTCCGTACCTGACCGCCGGAGTGCTGTCACTGCGTGATGTGGCGCTCGCTGCGGACCGTTGGGGACGTTTTTTACGTCATCCGGACACTTGGATAATGTTGCTCGGTTTCGTCGCCGCAGGTCGCAAGCCTGCGCGACCCGCTATTGATCGAGGAGACATGCCATGAGCACACGTACGCGACAGTTTCTCGCCATCTTCTTCTTCATCGGTGCTGTGGTCGGCGTCGGCCTGGCGGTCGTGAACGGCAGCCAGAAGCCACCCGCTACCGGCACCGCGTTCCTGTTCGGGGTGATCGGCGTGATCATGCTGATCGGCGGAGTGCTGACCATCCGCCGGCAGACCGACTGAATTCCGGATCTCCGGGTCCGCCGCCGCGCGGGCCCGGCCGCGAACAGCCCGCCCGCGCGGCGGGACTGACTGCCCACGTTGTCGTGCCGTCAAGCGGATGGGGTGCCAACTGATGTCGAAGAAGGTCCTGGTCATCGGCGGTGGTCCCGGCGGCTCCATGGCCGCCACCCTGCTCAAGCAGGGTGGGTTGGACGTGGAGTTGCTCGAGCGCGCGGTGTTCCCGCGCTACCACATCGGCGAGTCCGTGGCGTCGTCGTGCCGCCCGATGGTCGACTACATGGGCGCGATGGAGAAGGTCGACGCGAGCGGGTTCGTGACCAAGCGTGGCGTGCTGCTGCGCTGGGGCGCCGAGCGGGACTGGACGGTCGACTGGAACGGCCTGTTCGGGCCGCAGGTGAGCGGCTGGCAGGTGGAGCGGGACGAGTTCGACAAGATCCTGCTCGACCACGCGGCCGAGGAGGGTGTGCGGGTCCGGCAGGGCGCGACCGTCAAGGAGATCGTCTTCGACGGCGAGCGGGCGGTCGGTGCCCGCTGGGTCGACAACGAGGACAAGAGTGAGGTACGGACCACCGAGTTCGACTACCTGGTGGACGCGTCCGGCCGGGCCGGGATCATGTCGGCGCAGCATCTGAAGAACCGGCGCCCGCACGAGATCTTCCGCAACGTCGCCATCTGGGGCTACTGGAAGGGCGCGAAGCTGCTGCCCACCACCCCGGAGGGCGGGATCGACGTGATCTCCTCGCCGGAGGGCTGGTACTGGGTCATCCCGCAGAAGGACGACATGTACAGCGTCGGCTTCGTCACCCACAAGGACCGGTTCGCCGACCGCCGCCCGGACTACGACTCGCTCGAGGACATGCTGCAGGCGGTCGTCAACGAATCCGACACCGTCCGGGAGCTGATCAAGGACGCGACGTACGTGGCCCCGGTGCGGGTGGAGCAGGACTACTCGTACGTGGCCGACGCGTTCTGCGGTCCCGGCTACTACCTGGTCGGCGACGCGGCCTGCTTCCTCGACCCGCTGCTGTCCTCCGGCGTACACCTGGCCATGTACAGCGGGATGCTGTCGGCCGCCGCGATCCTGTCCACCGCCGCCGGCGAGGTGACCGAGGCGGAGGGCGCGGCGTTCTTCGAGACGCTGTACCGCAACGCTTACGCGCGGCTGCTCGCACTCGTGTCGAACATGTACAAGCAGTACCAGGGCAAGAAGACGTACTTCTGGGTGGCGCAGCGGCTGATCCGCAGTGAGGCGGACGCCGACCGGTACGCCAAACCGGACGTGGCGTTCGGCGAGATCATCTCTGGCCTGACCGACCTGCTCGACGCCGGGAAGGTCGGCGGTACCGCGCCGATGCGCGATCTGATCAAGGCGGCCGAGCATGCCCGGTCACAGGTCACGTCGGACGAGCCGGAGGAGCGCAACGTCACCCTCGCGCCGATGCGGATCGACCCGATCGACATGTACGACACCGCGTCCGGCCTGTATCTCGTCACGTCCCCGCGGCTCGGCATCCAGCGGGTGAAGACCGGCGACTGACCGTACGCGTCGGCGGCGCTTCAGAACACAAACCGTACGTCCGTCTCGTTATGGTGGGCGTGATTCCGATCGTTCTGGAGCGTGCCATGATCCATCACGTACAGCTCGCGTGCCCGCCCGGTTCCGAGGACGCGTCCCGGGAGTTCTACGCGGGCGTGCTGGGCCTCGCCGAGGTACCCAAACCGTCGGCGCTGGCCGCCCGAGGTGGCTGCTGGTTCCGCGGCTCGGGGGAGCTCGCCGGGATCGAACTGCACCTGGGGGTGGAGGCCGAGTTCCGACCGGCCGCGAAGGCGCACCCGGGGCTGCTGTGGCCGGACCTGGATTCCCTCGCCGGGCGGCTGGAGGCGGCCGGCCATCCGGTGCGCTGGGACGACGAGTTCCCGGGCATGCGGCGGTTCTACTCGGCGGACCCGCACGGCAACCGGTTGGAGTTCCTCGCACCCGGTCCGTGACCGCGCGTCGGCTCCCGGTGCCGGCCACGTTCCAGCGGCCGGGCGCACCTCGGGCGCACCCCCTACGGCCCCTCGGCCGTCGAAACGAATTGTCCGGATCGGGTCCGCACGCCTAGCGTCGGCGCATGGTATTGATCAGGTCCGTCAACGTCGGCTCCGCCCGGCCGATCCTGGCGAAGACCGGGCGGAGCGCGATCGACAAACGGCCGGCGAGTGAGCCGGTCGAGGTGACCGCATCCGTCGCTGCGGGTGAGAGTGGGCTGGCCGGGGACACGATCTGCGACAAGCGCCATCATGGCGGACCGGACCAGGCGGTATACGCGTACGCGCGGGAAGACCTCGACGGGTGGCAACAGGAGCTGAACCGGCCGCTGCGCGACGGCATGTTCGGCGAGAACCTGACCACGACCGGGCTGGACGTCAACGGGGCCAGGATCGGCGAGCGGTGGCGGGTCGGCGCGGACGTACTGCTCCAGGTGACCGTGCCGCGGATTCCGTGCCGGACGTTCGCGGCCTGGCTGGACGACAACGGCTGGATCAGGACGTTCACCGAGCGCGCGATTCCGGGGGCGTACCTGAGGGTGCTCGAACCGGGCCGGGTGCGGGCCGGCGACCCGGTACGGATCGAGCACCGACCCGAGCATGACGTCACGATCGCGCTGGCGTTCCGCGCGCTCACTCGCGAGCCGGACCTACTGCCGCTGCTGCTCGTGGCGGACGACCTGCCCGACGACGTACGCGCACTCGTACGTCGACGCCTGCCGGCCGGAGTGGACCGGTGACCGACCACACGACCGACCACACGACCGATCAAGCGACCGATCATGTGACCGCCAACCGCGGGTACTGGGACGACCTGTCCGGCTGGTACGCCGAGCGCGTCGGTGGCCGACCGAGGAGGTATGGCGGGCGCGCCGGCGCTGAGCTCAGCCTCGGCGTCGAGCGAGGCTCGACGCAGGCGCTGAGAGTGACGCGTGCGCGAAGCAACGGATCGGCCCGGTGTCTCCGTTTTCTTTTCGGGCAATGAACCCGATTGGGCAGATGTGGCGATACTCCGGTAGGGACGCCCACAATAGGCTGCCGCGATCCCTTGGAGGAGCCGTTGCTCACCGCGTCGGACGAGTCACGTCAGGTGCTCGGCCTGACGTTGCCGCGACTGTTCGCGCAGGTGGTGGCCCGGTTCCCGGATGCAACGGCGGTTCTCGCCGGTGACGAGCGGATCAGCTACGCGACGCTGGACCGGCGGGCCGACCGGCTCGCTGACACGCTGCTCTCCGCGGGGGTACGCGCCGAAGACCGGGCCGCGGTGGCGCTGCCGCGCGGCGTCGACTTCGTGGTCGCGGTACTGGCCGCGATGAAGGCCGGTGCCGCGGCGGTACCGATCGACGTCACGTACCCGGTCGAGCGCCTCCGGTACCTGCTGCACGACTCGCGACCGAGGGTGCTGATCGGTGAGCTCCCCATCCCGGCCGGTTGCCCCGTGCTGGCGCCGGACGATTCAGTGGTCGGGAATGATCCGGCCGTCGCGAATGATCCAGCCGCCGCGCATGATCCCGCCACCGGGAACGATCCGGCCGTGCCGCTGCGGCCGGACAACGCCGCGTACGTCATCTACACGTCCGGCTCGACCGGCCGGCCGAAGGGCGTTGTCGTCTCCCACGCGGGCATCCCCGGTCTCGTCGCCAGCCAGGCCCGGTACTTCGGCGTCGGACCCGGCAGCCGGATCCTGCAGTTCGCCTCACCCGGCTTCGACGCGTACATCTGGGAGCTGTGCCTGGCGCTGCTGTCCGGCGGCACGCTGGTACTGGCCGACGCAGCCGACCTGTTGCCCGGTCCGGCGTTCGCCCAACTGGTCGCGCGGCAGGCGATCACCCACGTGACGATGCCGCCGACCGCGCTCGCCGCGATCCCGGCCGAGGAGAAGCTTCCGTCCGACACCACGGTGATCGTGGCCGGGGAGGAGTGCGGCCCGGCGGTGGTACAGCGCTGGGCGGACGGTCGCCGGCTGATCAACGCGTACGGCCCGACCGAGGCGACGATCTGCGCGACGATCAGCGATCCGTTGCCGGACGGCCCGACTCCCTCGATCGGCCGGCCGATCCGGAACACGCGGGCGTACCTGCTCGACCGGGAGCTGCGACCGGTACCGCCCGGTACCCCGGGGGAGTTGTACCTGGCCGGACCGGGTTTGGCGCGCGGGTACCTGGACCAGCCCGCGCTGACCGCGGAACGGTTTGTGCCGGACCCGTACGGCCCGCGCGGCGGTCGGCTGTACCGCACCGGTGACCGCGCGGCCTGGCGGGACAACGGCACGATCGACTTTCTCGGGCGTACCGACCAGCAGGTGAAGCTGCGCGGGTACCGGATCGAGCTGGGCGAGGTCGAGGCCACGCTGCTGGAGCATCCGGACGTACACCAGGCGGTGGCCGTGGTGCGGGAGGACCGGCCGGGGCATCAGCAGCTCATCGCGTACGCCGTGCCCCATCCCGGCCGGAAACCCGACCAGTTGCGTACGTACCTGAGAACGATGCTGCCCGCGCACCTGGTGCCGGCGCACGTGGTCACGATCGACCGGCTGCCGGTCACACCGAACGGGAAGCTCGACCGGGGCGCGCTGCCGGCGCCGGAGGCCACGCACTCGGCGTCCACTGTGGACGACCAGGCACAGACGCCACGCGAACAGACACTGACCAGTCTGTACGCCGAGGTGCTGCGTCTACCCGCGGTCGGACTGGACGACAACTTCGTCGAGTTGGGCGGTGACAGCATCCTGGCGATCCTGCTGGTCAGCCAGGCGCGGGCGGCCGGCCTGGAGCTCTCCCCGTCCAACGTGTTGGCCAAGACCGTGCGCGAGCTGGGTGCGACGGCGGCCGAGTGCGCCGCCCCGGTGCCGGCGGGCAGCGGTTGGGTCAGCACGGAACTGCCGCTCACGCCGCTGCAGGAGGGCTTCCTCTTCCACGCCAGCTACTCGAGCGCGGGCTTCGAGAACACCGGCACCAGGTTCGAGAACGCGGGCTACGAGAACGCGGGCTTCGAGAACGCGGGCTTCGAGAACGCCGGCGACAGGTCCGGGGACGGCACGGACGTGTACGTCACGCAGGTTGCGTACGACCTGGACGGCGCGCTGGACGTCGACGCCCTGCGCCAGGCCGCGGACGGCGTACTGCGGCGACACCCGAACCTGGCGGCGAGCTTCCGGTACCGCGACGGGAATCGACCGGTACAGGTGATCCCGGCCGAGCCGACCGCACCGTGGCGGGACGTCGACCTGAGCGGGGCCGCCGATACCGCGACTGCTGTCGCCGAACTCGCGGCGACGGAACGGGCGACCCGGTTCGACCTCGCGAACGGGCCGGCGCTGCGGTTCACGCTGGTCCGGCTCGGACCCGAGCGACACCGGCTGGTGCTGACGATGCACCACATTCTCGCGGACGGCTGGTCGATGTCCGTACTCGCGCGGGACCTGTTCACCGGGTACGCGCACGGCGGGGCCGACCCGCGGCCGGCCGCCGCGCCGGCGTACCCCCAATTTCTGTCCTGGTTGGCCGGGCGGGACCCGGACGCGGCGGGCCAGGCGTGGCGTGCCGCTCTGGCTGGTTTCGACGAGCCCACCCGGCTCGCCCCGGCGCAGCCGGACCGGCCGCCGCCGTGGCCCGAGCAGGTCGTCGCGGACCTGCCGGCGGTGCTGACCGCAGGGTTGGCCGGCACCGCGCGGCGGCACGGGCTGACCCTCGGCACGGTGCTGCAGGCGGCCTGGGGAATCCTGCTCGGTCGGCTCACCGGCCGGCGGGATGTGGCGTTCGGCCTGACCGTCGCCGGGCGACCGCATCAGCTCCCCGGCGTCGAGCGCATGGTCGGGCTGTTCATCAACACGGTGCCGGTGCGGGTACGTACCCGACCGACGGATTCCCTCGGGCAGGTCGCGGGCCGGCTCCGGGACGAGCAGGCGGCACTGGCCGAACACCAGCACGTCGGGCTCGCCGACCTCCAGGCGCAGGTCGGGATCGGCGACCTGTTCGACACCGCGATGATGGTCGAGAACTATCCGGACGACGGTGACCTGTGGGCCGGCCCCGAGCTGGCGGTACGCCGCGTCGACCAGTTCTCCGCCACGCACTATCCGCTGAGCCTGTGCGCGACGCCCGGGGAGCGGCTGCGACTGCGGCTCGACTACCACGCCGACCTGTTCGACCGGCCCACGGTGAGCGCGACCCTCGACCGGCTGATCCGGATCCTGGGTACGTTCGCCGACGCGCCGGACACCGCGATCGGCGCGGTCGACCTGCTCGACCCGGCCGAGCGGCGGCGCGTCCTGGTCGACGTCAACGACACCGCGTTGGCGGTACCCGAGTCGACCTTGCCGGCACTGTTCGAGCAGGTCGCGCACGGTTCTCCGGGACGGACCGCGATTGTGTACGACGGCGGGCAGGTCAGCTACGGCGTACTCAACGCGCGGGCCAACCGGCTCGCGCACGCGCTGCTCGGGCTCGGCGTCGGTACCGAGGACGCGGTCGCGGTCGCGTTGCCGCGCGGCCCGGACCTGGTGGCGGCGATCCTCGCGGTACAGAAGGCGGGGGCGACCGTGGTGCCGCTGGACCCGGGCCATCCGGTCGAACGGATCCGGTACGTGCTGGCCGACGCGCGACCGAAGGTACTGGTCACCGACGGCTCGGTCGGGTTGCGCGGCGACTGGACGGTGGTCGATCCGGCCCCGGTGTTCGACCACCCCGCGTTCGACCCGACAGTGGACAGCCCGACGGCGGAAGGGGCAGATCGGGACCCCACCGATCGGGACCGGTCGGCGCCACTGCGACCGGACAACGCCGCGTACGTCATCTACACGTCCGGCTCGACCGGCCGGCCCAAGGGCGTGGTGGTCAGCCACACCGGGATTCCGAGCCTCGCCGCGTCCGAGCGCGCGCACTTCGGACTGACTCCGGACAGCCGGGTCCTGCAGTTCTTCGCGCCGGTGTTCGACGTGTTCTTCGCCGAGCTGTGCCTCGCCCTGCTGTCCGGTGCCACGCTGGTGCTGGCGGATCCGGACGACCTGCAGCCGGGCGGGCGGCTCACCGGGGTGATCGCCGAGCACGGTGTCACGCACGCGATGCTGCCGCCGGCCGCGCTCGCCGTACTCCCGGACACCGAGACGCTGCCGGACGGCATGACCATCCTGTTGGGCGGCGAGCCACCCGCACCCGGAGTGATCGAGCGGTGGGCGCCGGGCCGGACCATGTTCAACTCGTACGGGCCGACCGAGGCGACCGTCTGCACCACGATCAGCGGCCGGCTGCGACCGGGCGACGGCACCCCGCCGATCGGCCGGCCCATCGGGAACACGCGGGCGTACGTCCTCGATCCGGACCTGCAGCCGGTGCCACCCGGTACCCCCGGTGAGTTGTACCTGGGTGGCCCGTGCCTGGCCCGCGGCTATCTCGGCCGCCCCGGACTGACCGCGGAACGGTTCGTGCCGGACCCGTACGGCTCCTCGGGCGGCGGCCACGCCGCCGGCGGGCGGCTCTACCGCACCGGTGACCTGGTGCGCTGGCGTACCGACGGGAACCTGGAGTTTCTCGGCCGTACCGACCACCAGATCAAGCTGCGCGGGTTCCGGATCGAGCTGGGCGAGCTCGAGCACCGGTTGGTCGAGCATCCCGCGGTACAGCAGGCGGTGGCGCTGATCACCCCGACCCAGCAACTCGTCGCGTACGCGGTGCCAGCACCGGACCACCGACCGGACCGGGACCAGTTGCGCGGGTACCTGGCCGAGGCGCTGCCCGGGTACATGGTGCCGGCCGAGGTGGTGACGCTCGACCGGATCCCGTTGACGCCGAACGGCAAGCTCGATCGGGCCGCGTTGCCCGCTCCGGGTCGCGCGACCGGCCGGCAGGACCCGCCGCGTACGCCGCACGAGCACACGCTGGCGCGGCTGTTCGCGGACGTACTGGACCTGCCCTCGGTCGGCATCCACGACAGCTTCTTCAGCCTCGGTGGCAACTCGTTGCTGGCCACCGGCCTGGTACACCGGATCAGATCCACTGTGGACACATCGATCGGCATCCGGACGCTGTTCGCGCACCCGACCGTGGCCGCGCTCGCCCGGCACCTGTGGGCCGGACCCGGCGAGGACGAGTTCGACGTGCTGCTCCCGCTGCAGCGTGGCGGCGAGCGGACGCCGCCGTCGAGCGGCTCCGCGCCCGAACAGAGTGGCAGAACGCCACTGTTCTGCGTGCATCCGGCGGCCGGGCTGAGCTGGTTGTACCTGCGACTGCTCCGGTTCGTCGGACCGGACTATCCGCTCTACGGGCTGCAGGCGCGCTCGCTCCGAGAGTCGGGATCTTCGGCAGCGACGGCAGTGACGGCGGGGGCGGCGGGGTCGGCAGCGACGGCGGGGGCGGCAGCGACGGAAGGGGCGGCAGCGACGGCGGCAGCGGCGGCAACGGCAGCGGCGCGGCCC
The DNA here is from genome assembly GCA_963742715.1 of uncultured Actinomycetota bacterium. Lineage (GTDB taxonomy): Bacteria > Actinomycetota > Actinomycetes > Mycobacteriales > Micromonosporaceae > CAVUMR01. The sequence goes on from CAVUMR010000002.1 coordinate 1,256,856, forward strand.
GGCGAGCCACCGGAGCGGACCGGCGTCACGAAGCCCGACAGTGTCGATGCGATGGCCGCGGACTATCTCGACCAGGTGCGCGCGGTACAGCCGCACGGGCCGTACCGGCTGCTCGGCTACTCGTTCGGCGGCAACGTCGCGCACGCCATGGCCGCCCAGCTCGCCGAGGCGGGGGAGCGGGTGTCGCTGCTGGTCCTGGTCGATGCCTACCCACCCGAGAAGACCGGGCCGCCGGGCGAGAGCGGCTCGCCGGAGGAGCTCGAGAACACCGTCCCGCCGGAGGAGAGCACTCCGCCAGAGAATGCCGACCGCGAGCAGGTCGTCGCGACGATCCGGGAGCAGGCCGGTGGCCTGCCGGACGACGTGCTGGCCGCGGTCCTCGCCACCCATACGCACTGCGTCGCGCTACGCGAGTCGCACCGCACCGGACATCACCCCGGCGACGCGCTGCTGTTCACCTCGCCCGGTGCGCCCGGTGCCGACGGCTGGCGCGACCACGTCGGCGGCGACCTCGCCGTACACCCGCTCGACGCACCACATGAACACCTGCTGCACGGGGCCGCGCTCGACACGCTCGGGCCGGTCCTGCTCGACGCCCTGCGCCGTACCGACGAAGCACCGCTCCGCTCCGGCGACCAGACGGCCGCCGCCGACCCGGCCGAGACCGGCTCCGACCGTCCCCGAGGTGTCAACGATGACCACTGACCCGATCCCCACCTTCGACCGGGTGTACGCCGAAGCCGAAGCGGCGGTCGCCGCGCTGCCGCTCGACGCGCTGTCCAGGCTCGGGGTACATCTGCCGGTCGAGGACTACTACCTGGTCGGTACGTACCCTCCGCTCAAGGCGATGGAGCCGCTGCCGCCGGCCGAGGTGCTGGCCGGACTGACCGACACCTGCAACCTGTACCTGCACATCCCGTTCTGCGAGCAGCGCTGTACGTTCTGCCACTTCGCCAAGGAGATCCTGCCGGCGGACGCGCGGGTGGAGCGGTACCTGCGCGCGCTCACCCGCGAGCTGGCCGCGGTCGCGGCGCGGGTGGACCGGCCGATCCAGGCCGAGACGCTGTACTTCGGCGGCGGCACCCCGTCGTACCTGAACGCCGAGCAGATCGGCCGCCTGTTCGCCGAGCTGCGCGCGCACGCCCGACTCGAGGACGACTGCGAGATCACGTTCGAGCTGCACCCGAGCGTGATCGACGCGCCCGACTACGCCGACCGGCTGGACGCGCTGATGGCGGCCGGGGTCAACCGCTGGGTGTTCGGCGCGCAGTCGATGGACGACAAGGTGCTGCGCAAGCTCAACCGCGGACACGACCGGGAGGCGGTGTACCGGCTGCTCCGGCTGCTCGCCGAACGGGGCCTGGACAACTACTCGGTGGACCTGATCTTCGGGCTGCCGTACCAGACCCCGGAGAACTGGTACGAGACGATGCGTTGCCTGCTCGACGCGGGCGTGGAGAAGTTCAACATCTTCCCGCTCATGTTCAAGCAGGCCGATCCGATCTCGGCGCACTACCGCAAGCAGCCCGGCATCTTCCCGGACCTGCGGCAGCGACTGGTCATGCACTACATGGTCGAGAGCCTGCTGCGACCGATCGGGTTCCACCGCGGGCCGCTGTTCTACTACGCGAAGACCGCGACGCACTCGCAGCAGCAGGAGAACAAGTACGACTCGATCGAGGACGTGAACCTGCTGCCGTTCGGGGTGTCCAGCTTCGGGTACGTCGGACACACGCAGTACTACAACAACCCGGAGGTGACCGGGTACCTGACCGACGTGGAGTCGGACCGATCGCCGGTCTGGCGCGGCGTGCACGTACCGGTCGAGGAGCGGATGCGCCGCGCCGTCATGTTCGGCCTGCGGTCGGCCGGGGTGGACCGGGCCGACTACTCGCGGCGGTACGGGGTGGACCCGGTCGAGCGGTTCGCGGCCGAACTGGAGCCGCTGCTCGGCCACGGACTGCTGGAGGTGGACGAGCGCGGCATCCGGCTCACCGACCGCGGTGCCCCGTTCGCCGACGGCATCGCGCTGCGGTTCGTCTCGGAACAGATCCTTCATCGGGTACGGGACGTGAACGCGACGATCATCGACCTCAAGCGCGACCCGATCGACCGGTACGACTTCTCGCCGATCGAACGCGCACCGGTGGGCGCCGCGGTCAGCCCGCTGCCGCGGTAGCGGGGGCGCGGTCGGTTCTCAGTACTAGGGCGCGGGTCAGCCGGGCAGGCGCGGTCCGGCCTCCCGCTGCTCGGCCACCCACGCCTCCACCTCCGCCGAGGTGCGCGGCAGGCCGTCCGACAGCACCCGGGCGCCGTCCGCGGTCACCTGTACGTCGTCCTCGATCCGCACCCCGATGCCGCGCAGCTCCTCGGGTACCAGCTCGTCGTCGGCCTGGAAGTACAGGCCCGGCTCCACGGTCAGTACGTAGTTCTCCTGCAGCGTGCCGTCCCGGTACAGCTCCTTGCGCGCGGCCGCGCAGTCGTGCACGTCCACGCCGAGCATGTGCCCGAAGCCGTGCAGGGTCCACCGCCGGTACAGCATGGAGTCCTTGCTCATCGCCTCGTCCACACTGCACGGCAGTACGCCCAGGTCGGACAGGCCTTCGGCGAGCGCGCGCATGCACGTCTCGTTGATGTCCAGGTACGGCACGCCGGGGCGGATCGCGTCGATGCCGGCCTGCTGCGCGGCGTACACGATGTCGTAGACCTGCCGTTGCAGGTCGGTGAAGCGGCCGTCGACCGGCAGCGTGCGGGTGACGTCGGCGGTGTAGAGGTGCTTGTTCTCCACCCCCATGTCCATCAGCAGCAGCTCGCCGGGGGCGGTCCGGCCGGTGTTCCGGATCCAGTGCAGCGTGCACGCGTGGGCGCCGGCGGCCACGATCGAGCTGTACCCGACCTCGTTGCCCTCGTGTCGGGCGCGCATGCCGAACACGCCCTCCAGCAGCCGCTCGGTGACCGCCCGGTCGGCCGGCAGCACCCGGACCACGTCCTCGAAACCGCGGACCGTGGCGGTGATCGCGTCGAGCAGCTGCTCGATCTCCCACTCGTCCTTGACCAGGCGCAGGTCGCTCAGCACCGCGGCCAGCTCGGTGTCCCGTTCGTCCTCGGTCTGCTCGACCGCTTTGTCGACAGTCGCGTCCAGCCCGCGCAGCACCCGGGTGGTGGCCGGGTCGAGCTCGGCCAGCACCTTCTCCAGGTCGGCCAGGTCGGCGGTATCGAGCTCCAGCAGTACGGTCCGCTCGGACAGCGAGTACCGCCGGCCCACCCACAACTCGCCGTACTGCGCGTCCCGGAAGAACTCGTCGGTGTCCCGGGGCGAGCGCGGGTGTACGTACAGGATCGCGTCGTGCCCGTCCCCGGTCGGGTGCATGACCAGCACCGCGTCCGGGTCGTACTCGCCGGTCAGCCAGGCGAAGTCGGAGCCGGGGCGGAACGGGTACAGGCAGTCGTTGTTGCGTACCTTCTCCCGACCGGTCGGCACCACCAGCGTCTCGCTGGGGAACTGGTGGGACAGCTGGTCGCGCCGACGCCGGTGGTACCCCGCGTTCGGTACCGCGGCGAGCCCGGTCAGCGGCGTCTCCCGCCAGCCGGTGCGCATGAACTCCAGAAAGCGCTCGGGGAACATCGGATCGTGGCTGCGCGACGGCCCGTCCGTGCCGGGTGCCTGCCCGTCCGTACCCTGCGCGTTCTGGTCGTTCATGTGCGTCCTCCTCGGTCCGACCGGCGCCCACATCGGTCCGACCGGCGCCGCTTGCGACGGTAACCCGCGGAGGTGGCCGATTGCGACCGGGTAGAACCCGCCGGTGACCCGCGCAACCCGGCCGCCGCCCGTCGGCGGGCGGCGTTGCCGCCTGGTTCGACAATCGTCAAGATAGGCAGGTGTACACGCGGGAGCCACCGGTCCGGGCGATGCCGATGCGGGACGAGCACGCCCCGGCGGTGCTGGAGATCTACCGGCTCGGCATCGCCGACGGCGACGCGACGTTCGAGACCGCGCCACCGGACTGGGTCGGCTTCACCGCGACCCGGCCGCCCGAGCACCGGTACGTGGCCGCCGATCCGGACGGAACCGTGCTCGGCTGGGTCGCCTGCTCGCCGGTGTCGGAGCGGTGCGTGTACGCCGGAGTGGTGGAGCACTCGGTGTACGTACATCCGGCCGCCCGCGGCCGCGGGGTCGGCAGGCTGCTGCTGGACGCGCTGGTCGGCTCCACCGAGGCGGCCGGCATCTGGACCATCCAGTCCGGCATCTTCCCGGAGAACGGGCCGAGCCTCGCGCTGCACGCGGCAGCCGGCTTCCGCACCGTGGGCGTCCGGCACCGGCTCGGCCAGCACCATGGCCGCTGGCGTGACGTGGTGCTGGTCGAGCGCCGCAGCCCGCGGATCTGAGCCCGCCCGCGCTCCGGCGGCGTCAGCCGCCCGACGTCAGACGGTGAAGCCGGCCGGGAACGGATCGGTCGGGTCGAGCAGGTACTGGCCCATCCCGGTGATCCAGGCGCGACCGGTAACCGTGGGCAGCACCGCCGACCGGCCGCCGACCGTGGTCTCGCCGATCAGCCGGCCGACGAACCGGGTACCGAGGTAAGACTCGTTCACGAAGTCGGTGCCCAGCGCCAGCTCCCCGCGGGCGTGCAGCGCGGCCATCCGCGCGCAGGTACCGGTGCCGCAGGGGGACCGGTCGAACCAGCCGGGGTGGATCACCATCGCGTGCCGGGAGTGCTGTGCGGTCGAGTCGGGCGCGGCCAGGTACACGTGGCGGCAGCCGCTGATCGTCGGGTCCTCCGGGTGTACCGGTGCCGCCTGGGACGTGACCGCGGACATGATCGCCAGCCCGGCGCGGAGGAGCTCGTCCCGTGCCGGGGCGCCGAACGGCACACCCAGCTCCGCGGTGTCCACGATTGCGTAGAAGTTGCCGCCGTAGGCCAGGTCGTACCGGACCGAGCCGTAGCCGGGCACGGCGGCCACCGCGTCCAGCGCCACCGCGAACGACGGTACGTTGCCGATCGTCACCCGCTCGGCGTGCCCGTCGACCACCGCGACCTCGGCGAGTACCAGCCCCGCCGGGGTGTCCAGTCGTACCGTCGTGACCGGCTCGGTGACCGCGACCATGCCGGTCTCCACCAGTACGGTGGCGACCCCGATGGTGCCGTGCCCGCACATCGGCAGGCAGCCGGACACCTCGATGAACAGCACCCCCCAGTCCGCGTCCGGTCGGGTGGGCGGCTGCAGGATCGCGCCGGACATCGCGCTGTGCCCGCGCGGCTCGTACATCAGCAGGGTGCGCAGCTGGTCGGAGTGCGCGATGAAGTGCTCGCGCCGGGCCGCCATGGTGGCGCCGGGAATCGTGCCCACCCCGCCGGTGATCACCCGGGTCGGCATGCCCTCGGTGTGCGAGTCCACCGCGCTGAAGTAACGGCTGGCGCGCATCCCGTCACCCCTTTGACCAGTTCGAGGGTTACCCCGCCACGAGCTTGCGGCCCCGGTCGCTGTCCAGGAACTCCAACGCGCGCTCGACGTCGGCCCGGATCCGGTCGGCCATCGCGGGCGGCAACGGTCCGCGCGGCGGGCGGCACGGTCCGCCGTACCGCCCGGCCAGATCCATGCCGTACTTGACCGCCTGCACGAACTCGGTACGCGAGTCCCACCGGAACGCCGCCACCATCGGCTCGTACAACTCCCGGGCCCCGGCGAGGTCACCGGCGCCGGCCAGGTCGTACAGCCGGCGGCAGGCGGCCGGGAACGCGTTCGGGAAGCCGGCGAACCAGCCCACCGCGCCGACCAGCATGCTTTCGAGTACCACGTCGTCGGCGCCGGCCAGCACGTCCAGTCCGGGCGCCCGCTCGCGGATCTCCAGCACCCGGCGCACGTCCCCGGTGAACTCCTTGACCGACACGATCCCGTCCACTGCGGCCAGCTCTTCGAGCAGGTCCGGGGTCAGGTCGACCTTCGTGTCGATCGGGTTGTTGTACATCATCACCGGCAGTCCGACCCGCGTGATCGCGGTGAAGTGCGCCAACACCTCGTCTCGGTTGGCCCGGTACAGCGTCGGCGGCAGCGAGAACACCGCGTCCGCGCCCGCCTCGGCGGCCTGTTCGGCCCAGCCGACCGCCTGGTGCCAGCCGGGCGCGGAGACTCCGGCCAGTACCTTGCCGCGACCGTCCGACCGCCCGCACCGCGGTACGCACGACCGCGGCCCGCTCGGAGTCGGTGAGCGAGGAGTACTCGCCGAGCGAGCCGTTCGCGGCCACGCCGTGACAGCCGGAGTCGATCAGCCAGCGGCAGTGCTCGGCGTACCGGTCGAGATCCACCCGCAGTCCGCCCGGCGCGGCCGGATCCTCCACGTACGGCAGGGCGGTCGCCACGAATACGCCGTTCACGAGTCCCCCTTCAATGGCGGTCCTTCCGGGTCGCTGTCAAGCGGCCCGGAAGGACGAGCCGTGCGCATAGGCTCCGATGGCGGTCCTTCCGGGTCGCTGTCAAGCGGCCTGGAAGGACGAGCCGTGCGAATAGGTTCTGGCGATTCGGCGGGCGCCTGTTCGGCAAGGCTGCCGAGTCGTAGCGGGGTGGCGATCGGCCGCAGGCCCAGCGCGAGCGGATCGGTCGGCTCGTCGCCGGCGGCCGCGACCAGTGAGGTGGCCGCCCAGCCGCACATCCGCGCCTGGCAGGGGCCCATCCCGATCCTGGTCACGAGCTTCACGGTACGCAGGCCGGTACCGCCCACGTCGTCGATCGCCTTGCGAAGTTGCTGGTACGGCACCTCCTCGCAGCGGCAGACGATCGTGTCGTCGGTGAGCCAGCCGTGCCAGCCGTCCGGTACCGGGTAGACCTCGGCGAGCGCGTGCGCGAACCGGCGGTACCGGTTCCGCGCGCCCTCCCAGGCCGACGCGCGCGCCCAGTACGCCCGGTCACCCACCACGCCGAGGTCGGCGGCCGCGGCGAGCCCGGCCAGCGCTCCCTCGGCGGCGGCCAGTACCGCGCCGCCGACGCCGGTCACCTCACCGGCCGCGTACACCCCGGTCACGCTGGTCCGCTGCCGGTCGTCCACCGCCACCACGGTGCTGCCGTCCCGGCTGTGCACGGTGTCGCAGCCGAGCGCCAGCGCCAACTCCAGCTGCGGTACGAAGCCGTAGCCGACCGCGACCGCGTCCACCTCGACGCGCTTCTCGCTGCCCGGTACCGGGCTCCAGTCCTTGCGCAGCTTCGCGGTGGTCACCGAGGTCACCCGGTCGTCGCCGTGCGCGGCCACGACCGCCCGGCCGTTGCGTACCGGCACCCGGTGCCGCGCCAGGTTCGCCGCGTACCGGGCCGCCTCGGCGACCTTCTCCGGCGCGAGTGCCACCGCGCGTGGCTGGCGCATCCAGCCGCGCGGACGGTTCGCCTCGAGTACCCCCACCACGTCCACGCCGGCGTCGAGCAGGCTCACCGCGACCGGCAGCAGGAACGGGCCGGTACCGGCCACCAGCACCCGGTCGCCCGGTACCAGCCGCTGGCCCTTGACCAGTGCCTGCGCGGCACCGGCGGTCATCACGCCGGGCAACTCCCAGCCGGGGAAGGGCAGTACCCGGTCGTGCGCGCCGGTGGCCAGGATGACCACCGGGGCACTCAGCGCCCCGGCCGCCTCCCCGGACGGGCTGTGCGCCAGGTGCAGGGTGGCGCCGGTACCGGTGCGCGGCTCGGCCGCCCAGACCGCCATCCGGGGGCGGTAGCTGATCCGCCGGTGCCGGTGGATCCGGTCGATCAGTCCGGCCGCGGCCGGCTGGTCGTGGTGTACCTCCTCCGGCGCGGCCGGGTGGAACGCGTCGGGAAGCTGCCGGTGGTACTGCCCGCCCGGCTGGCTGCCCGCGTCGAGCAGTACCACGCTCGCGCCCGAGTCGGCGGCGTCCACCGCGGCCTGCATGCCGGCCGGACCCGCTCCGACAACGATCACGTCAGCGGCGCGACGTGGGATCACCGGTCACCTCCGATGGCACCGGTACGGCTGTCCGGGCTGGCCGGTGCCGGCAGCCCACCGTCGATGGTGCTGATCTGGTCGCCGTCCGCAGCCGGCTGCAGGCAGGCGCGTACCCCGGTCAGGCCGTTGATCGTCACCAGGCAGTCGAAGCACACACCGATGCCGCAGAACAGGCCGCGCGGCCGGCCGCCGCGGGTGGTGCGCCAGGACAGCCGCCCGGCCGCGAGCAGCGCGCCCGCCACGGTCTCGCCGGCCCGTACCGCGATCGGCTCACCGTCGACCCTGATGAGCAGGTCCGGCTCCGGCTCGAGCTGGGCCGGGTCATCCGGTATCCGTCGTGCGGTCACGCGAGGCCACCCCTTCCGGATCGGATCGTGCGGTTCGGTGCGCGGTCGTGCGAGGATCCCCAGCCGTGCCGGGGAGCGTCACGCGACCGCCCCGACCCGGTCCGGACGAAACGGTGCCGGATCCACCTGCGGATTCTGCCCGGTGTACAGGTCGGCCAACAGCTCTCCGGTCGCCGGTGCCAGGCCGATGCCGGCGCCCTCGTGACCGGTGGCGTACCACAGTGCCGGCTGGTCCGGGTCGCGGCCGATGATCGGCAGGTGATCCGGCGTGTACGGCCGGAAGCCACCGTACGCGCGAATGGCCGGCACGCCGGCGAGCGCGGGGAACAGCCGTACCGCGTTGCGGGCCAGTACCGCCAGCGCCGGTACCGGAATCGACCGGTCGAAACCGGACCGGGCACGGGTGGAGCCGATCAGTACCGTCCCGGACGGGGTGGACTCCACCACCGCGGCCGCCTGCAGCCCCGGGTCGTCGCTGGCGACCGCGTCGAGATAGCTCGCGTCGTACACCTTGTGGTTGATCAGCGGCGGCATCGGCGCGGTGACCAGCACGAGACCGCGGCGCGGCTGTACCGGCAGCCGGGCGCCGATCATGCCGGCGACCTGGGTGGACCACGGCCCGGCCGCGACCACCACGGCGGCGGCCGAGATCCGGCCGGCCGCGGTCTGCACGGTCAGCGCGGTGCCGGCCCGGCGGATCGCGGTCACGTCCGCGCCGACCACCACCCGCGCGCCGCGCCGGCGGGCCGCCGCCAGGATCGCCGCGGTCGCCAGCCCCGGCTGTACCTGAAGATCGTCCGGGTAGTACGCGGCGGACACCAGTTGCTTGGTGAGGGCCGGCTCCAGCTCGGCGGTCCGGGCAGGATCGGCACCCTCGACGGTCACGCCGGCGGCCCGGTGGTCGGCCACCAGCGCTTCCAGCGCGGTGGCGACCGGCTCCGACCGGGCCACCAGCAGGCCGCCCTTGGCGACCAGTTCGAGCTCCACCGACCGGTCGAGCTCCGCGCTGAGCCGATCCGGCAGCCCGCCCCACAGCCGCAGCGAGTACCGGCCGAGCTCCAGCTCAGGACCGGGCTGTTTGTCCGAGATGAGCAGATTGCCCTCGCCGGCACCGGTGGTACCGCCGGCCACCGGGCCCCGGTCGACCACGGTGACCGGAATCCCTCGGCAGGACAGCGCGTACGCGCAGCAGGCGCCGACGATGCCGGCCCCGATCACCAGCACCTCGGCGGTGTCGGCAAGCTCGTCGAGCCCACCCCGCACCGCCATTGCTGTCCTTTCCACCGGCTCGTCCCGCCCGACTGCGTCCCACAGTCCGGCGGGACCGCCGCTGAACCCATGCGCACGGCTTGTCCTGCCGGAGTTGGTCCCCAACCTTGGCAGGACCGCCATCGGGCGAAAGCCTAGTGGGGCGCGTGACAAGATGACCCCCATGTGCGGACTGCTCACCTTCGTCAGCTCGTCCGGGGTGGCCGGCGCCCACCGCGACTCCATCGCGGACGCGCTGGAGAGCCTGCATCACCGCGGGCCGGACGAGACCGGCGTGCAGATCTACGGGGAGTCGCCGGGTGGCGACGTGGTGTGCGGCTTCAAGCGGCTGTCGATCATCGACGTCGAGCTCAGCCACCAGCCGCTGCGGTACGCCGAGGACCGGTACCTGATCAGCTTCAACGGCGAGATCTACAACTACCTCGAGCTGCGGGACGAGCTGATCCGCGAGTACGGCGCCCGGTTCGAGACAGATGGCGACGGCGAAGTCGTGATCGCCGCGTACCACCACTGGGGCCCGGACGCGATCAAGCGGCTGCGCGGCATGTTCGCGATCCTGATCTGGGACAACCAGGAGCAGGTGGCGTTCGCCGCCCGCGACCCGTTCGGCATCAAGCCGCTGTACTACCTGGTCAACTCCGACGGGTTGTACCTGGCCAGCGAGAAGAAGGCGCTGCTGCCGTTCGCGCCGTCCGCCCGCGCGGGGGATGCCGGCATCGACGCGGCGAGCCTGTCGCACTACCTGACTTTGCAGTACGTACCGGAGCCGGCGTCGATGCAGCAGGGCATCCAGCGCCTCGAGTGCGGCCAGACGATGCGGTACAAGCCCGGCCGGGACGTACAGCTCCAGCAGTACTACCGGGCCGACTTCCGGCCGCGGCCGATCGACGATCCGGAGCCGCTGTACCGGGAGATCCTGGACACGCTGCGCGAGAGCGTACGCATCCACATGCGCTCGGACGTACCGGTCGGCGCGTTCCTGTCCAGCGGCATCGACTCGACCGCGATCGTCGCGCTGGCCCGCGAGTTCAACCCGCGGATCCTGACCTTCACCGTCGGCTACGACGTGCCCGGGTACTCCGAGATCGACGTGGCGCAGGAGTCGGCCCGCTGGCTGGACGTCACCACGATCCCGGCCAAGATCGGGCCGCAGGACATGATGGACCACCTGCCCCGGATCGTCTGGCACCTGGACGACCCGGTGGCCGATCCGGCGCTGGTACCGCTGTACTTCGTGGCCCGGGAAGCGGCCAAGCACGTCACCGTGGTTCTCTCCGGCGAGGGCGCGGACGAGTTCTTCGGCGGGTACACGATCTACCGGGAGCCGCTGTCGCTCAAGGGCGTCTCGTCCATGCCCGATCCGGTCAAGCGCGGACTGCGCAAGGTCTCCGAGGTGATCCCGGAAGGGGTCAAGGGGCGCAGCTTCCTGCAGCGCGGTACCACCCCGATCGAGCAGCGCTACTACGGCAACGCGCGCATCTTCACCGAGGCGGACAAGCAGCGGCTGCTCCGCCGGTACGACCCGAGCGTGCAGTACACCGACGTGACCGCCCAGTTGTACGCGGAGAGCGAGCACCTCGACGACGTGTCGCGGATGCAGTACGTCGACCTGTACACCTGGCTGCGCGGCGACATCCTGGTGAAGGCCGACCGGATGACGATGGCGCATTCGCTGGAGGCGCGGGTGCCGTTCCTGGACACCGAGGTCTTCGCGGTCGCCTCGAAGATCCCGCAGGAGCTCAAGGTCACGTTGCGCGGCAACCAGACCAAGTACGCGCTGCGCCGGGCCCTGGAAGCGGTGGTGCCGCCGCAGATCGTCAACCGGGCCAAGCTCGGTTTCCCGACTCCGACCCGGGTGTGGCTGGCCGGCCCGATGTACGACTGGGCGGTGGAGATCCTGGCCAAGTCCGCGGCCGGGGACCTGATCGACCTGGCGTACGTGCGCACCCTGCTCGACGCGCACCGCAACGGGGAGGCCGACCACAGCCGCAAGGTGTGGACCGTGCTGGTGTTCTGCATCTGGCACGCGATCTTCATCGAGGGCTCGATCGACCCGCGGCCGACGCCGGCCGAGTCGCAGCTGCTGCGCAAGCCGAAGGTCGCCCGGGTCGTCTCGTAGCGAGGCGGGTCCCGGCGAGCCAGCGCACCGACGCCGGTGAGCCTGGGCGCTCAGTCCCGGCCGGCCAGCTCCGCGTAACCGCGCCGGACCGCGGCCAGGCAGGTGGCGGCCGGATACGGGCCCTTCGCCGCGACATCCTCCGGCGGTGCGCCGTCGGCGTGCCCGTCCCGGATCAGCCAGGCCAGGTGTGCCAGCTCCTGGTGCTGGGTGGCCACGAAACCGCGGTCCACCACGGCGCCATGGCCGGGTACGACCGGTCCGGTCGCCAGCGGCAGCAGGTGCGCCACCGCCTCCGGCCAGTCCAGCGGGTACGAGTCGCCGCCGAACGACGGCGGGGAGCCCTCCTCGACCAGGTCGCCGGCGATCAGCAGGTTCGCGTCGGGTACCAGCAGGATCACGTCGCTGTCGGTGTGGCCGCGGCCGAAGTGGTACAGCTCGACGGCTCGGCCGCCCACGTCCAGCGCGGCCCGCTCGTGCATCACCCGGGTCGGCGGCGTGACGGTCACGTCGCGCAGCGCCGCGGCCAGCTCCGGGTCGGTTTCCGCGTACGACGCGACCGCGTCTCCGACCAGCGCGGCCGCCTCGTCCCGCAGCACCTCGGCGGTGCGCTCGTGCGCCCAGATGTCGCCGCCCGGCTGCTGCTCGGCGAAGACCTCGTTCCCGAACGTGTGGTCGAAGTGGTAGTGCGTGTTGACCACCCGGCACGGGTACGGGGTGATCCGGCGTACCCCGTCGAACAGCTCTTTCGCCTGCGCGACGGTGGACAGCGTGTCCACCACCAGCGCCTCGCCGTCGCCGACGACCAGCGTCACGTTGACATCGAACCGCGGATAGCGCAGGACGTGCACCCGGTCGGCGACCTCGGTCCAGGCGCCGCGCGGAGAGCCGGGACGGGCGGTCACCCGAAGGCCTTCTCCACGAACCGGTGCCGGTCCACCAGCACCCGTTCGATCCGGCCGTCCGCGACCACCGTGTCGCCCTCGTGTACGACCACCTCGAACAGCAGCTTGCGGCCATCCTGTTTGGACAATCGGGCCGCGGCCACCACCCGGCGACCGACCGGGGTGGCGACCCGGTGCTCCAGCTCGACCCGGGTACCGACGGTGGTGGTACCGGGCTCCAGCCCGCGTACCGTCGCGGCGACCGTGGCCGCCTCGGCCAGGGCGAGCAGCCGGGGGGTACCGAGCACCGGAACATCGCCGGAACCGAGTGCCTGCGCGGTGTCGGCATCGGTCACCACAAGCTCCACGCTCGCGGAAATACCGGGCGTCAGCTCCATATAGGGGAGCGTACGACGTTGCTCCGGTCGTGTCGCCGAGGATCCGGGGGATCCCGGGGCCATGCTGTGACCATGCGGTACGGCGTGATCCTGCCCAACCTCGGGCTGACCGATAATCCGGGCATGCTGGTCGACCTTGCGGTCGCGGCCGAGGAGGTCGGCTGGGACGGCGTGTTCGTGTGGGACGCCGTGTACAGCGGCGACTGGCACGAGCACTACGCGGACGAGCCGCAGCACCGGTCCACCTGGGATCCGTGGGTGGCGCTGACCGCGATCGCGGTCCGTACCCGCCGGATCCGGCTCGGCACGATGATCACCCCGATCGCCCGGCGGCGGCCGTGGAAGCTGGCCCGGGAGACGGTCACGCTGGACCGGCTCTCCGGCGGCCGGCTGATCCTGCCGGTCGGGTTGGGCGCCCCCGTGGACGGCGCGTTCGCCGGGGTGGGGGAGCAGACCGACCGGAAGGTACGCGCGGCGCGACTGGACGAGGGACTCGCGGTACTCAGCGGCCTGTGGTCCGGTGCGCCGTTCCAGTACCAGGGCGAACACTTCCAGGTCGACGAGATGGAGTTCTGGCCGCCGCCGGCGCAGAAGCCGCGCATTCCGGTGTGGGTGGTGGCGGCCTGGCCGAAGCAGAAGTCGATGGCCCGGGCGGCCGCCTGGGACGGGGTGATCCCGCGCCGGATGGACAGCCGGATGGGGGTCTCCGACATCACCGAAATGGCCGACTGGCTGGCCGACCGGGTGTCCGAGCCGTACGACATCGTGCTGCAGGGCCGGACCATGCCCGGCTCGCCCACCGACGTGGCCCGGGTCAACGACTTCGCCGCGGCCGGGGTCACCTGGTGGCTCGAGGACGTTTTCCCACTGCTGGAGAACAAACCCGAAGGGCAGGCTCTGGTACGCGAGCGCGTGCTCGCCGGCCCGTGCCGCTCGGTACGCCGGCGCACGCTCGGTCGGGTGGTTGACTGGACGCCATGACTGCCGAGGCGCGCGAGCCGGATCCGGGCGGTACCCGGGGCTGGTCGGACGAGCTGACCGCGTCGGTCGACCGGGCGCGCGCCTGGCTGGCCGCGGCGGACACGGTGACCGTGCTGACCGGCGCCGGCGTGTCCACCGACTCGGGCATCCCGGACTTCCGGGGGCCGCAGGGCGTGTGGACGCGCAATCCGGAGGCGGCCCGGATCAGCACGCTCTCGGCGTACCTCAGCGATCCTGATCTTCGTCGGCAGGCGTGGCGCAACCGGCGGGACCACCCGGCCTGGCAGGCGCGGCCGAGCGCCGGTCACCGGGCCCTGGTCGCGCTGGAGCGGTCCGGTCGGCTGCGCGCGCTGGTCACCCAGAACATCGACGAGCTGCACCAGCGGGCCGGTTCCGATCCGGACCGGGTGATCGAACTGCACGGCACGCTGTTCGGGGTGCAGTGCATGAGCTGTCCGGACCGTACGTCTATGGCCGAGGCGCTGGACCGGGTGGCGGCCGGGGAGCCCGACCCGGCCTGCCGGCAGTGCGGCGGCATCCTCAAGTCGGCCACGGTCTCGTTCGGTCAGCGGCTCGACCAGCAGGTCCTCGAGCGTGCTGCTGCCGCCGCCGCGGACTGCGACGTGTTCCTCGCGGTCGGTACGTCACTGACCGTGCATCCGGCGGCCGGACTGGTGAATGTGGCCGCCCGGGTCGGCGCGCGGATCGTGATCGTCAACGCCGGGGCCACTCCGTACGACCAGCTCGCCGACGAGGTGATCGACGGGCCGATCGGCGAGGTGCTGCCCGCGCTGGTCGCCGGCCTCGACTGAGCCGGCGTGACGGTGACGGCACCGCTGCGCGACGGAATCCCCGCTTAGGTAGGCTGGCAGCGCCATGGCGACCGCAGGACCAGACGTCCCCCCCGCGGCGTCCGGTCCCGACGGTGCCGGACGACTGCGCCGTAACCGTGTCATCGCGATGGCGGTCTGGGCCGGCGCCTTCGCGATCGGGTGGAAGTTCATCGGGTTGCCCACCGATCCCGTGGTCACCTTCGTCTGGCTGTGGGCCGCGACCATCGCGTGGAACAACGACCGGCCGCTGCGTTCCCACCTCGGCTTCGCCCGGGACTGGGTCCCGATCGTCATCGTGCTGGTGCTGTACAACATCAGCCGGGGGTATGCGGACAACGGCGCGGTGCCGCATGCGCTGGAGATGATCGTCGGCGACCGCGCCATGTTCGGCGGGCAGGTCCCGACGGTGTGGCTGCAGGACCACCTGTACGACCCGGACCACATCAGGGTCTGGGACGTGCTGGCGAGCTGGGTCTACTTCTCCCACTTCGTGATGGCGCTGACCGTCGCGGTGGTGTTGTGGCTGCGCAGCCGCTCGCTGTGGGCCTCGTTCATGCGCCGCTGGATCTTCCTGACCCTCGCCGGGCTCGCCACCTACTTCCTGTACCCGGCCGCGCCGCCGTGGTGGGGCGGGAAGTACGGCCTGATCGATCCGGTGGCCAGGCTCTCGGCCCGCGGCTGGAACGCGATCGGGCTGCACGGTGCCGGCAGCGTGCTCAACCACGGCCAGGCGCTGTCCAACCCGGTCGCCGCGATGCCGTCCCTGCACGGCGCGTTCTCGCTGTTCGTGGTCGCGTTCTTCTTCACCCGGGTACGCAAGCGGTGGATCCCGCTGCTGGCCTGCTATCCGCTCGCGATGGCATTCACGCTGATGTACACCGGCGAGCACTACATGACCGACATCGTCACCGGCTGGGTGTACGTGGCCGGCACGTTCGCGATCGTCGGGCTGCTCGAGTTCTGGTGGCGCCGCCGGCAGAAGACCGGCGACGACGAGCCGACGGCGGACCCGCTCACCGAGCCCGAAGCGCTCGCCCCGGCGCCGGCCGGCGCCACCGGCGACCGGCTGTAGGTTCCGGCGCCGCGTCAGACGTCAGACGTCCGGCGGTACGTCGGTCAGCGGCGGTCCGACCGGCTCGACCACCGGCTCGTCGGCCCGGAGCCGCGGCGCGAGTACGGCGGTGACGATGAACGCGGCCAGCGCGGTGATCGTCACCACGGTGACGGACAGCGGTTCCGGGTCGAGCCAGACGTACAGGAAGCTGCCGGGCAGAACCAGACCCCAGGCGGCGTACGACAGGACCGCGGTGCCGAACTCCGGCGACCGTACGGCTCTGACCTGCCCACCGGTCTCCGGTGCGAGTTGCCGCAGCGCCACCAGGATCGTGCAGGCCAACGCGAGCGCGTACACGACGACCCGGAATTCGAGGTACGTCCGCGCCGGATCGTCCCGCAGTACCGCCTCGCAGCCGGCGATGATCGCGGTGTAGAGCGCGACCACCTCGAGCGGTACGGCCGCCTCGAGCGAGGCGGTCCTACTGTCGTCGCCACTCGCCGCGGAGCCGCCGGGAGACGGGTTCCGCCGCTGGTGGGCGAGGGTGCCGATGGTCCGCAGGCTCATCGTCAGTACCTGATCATGCTGTCGAGCGCCGGCTGGCGCTGGAGTACCTGGCCGAGGTCCTGCACCCAGTGGTTGGCGAATCCGGTGCCGCGCAGGGCCAACGCGCCGCCGACGAAGTGGCCGAAGATGAACGGGTTGCCGCCCGGATCGATGGCCAGCGCGCCGGAGTCGCCGCGCTGCATGAGCGGCTGGGTGACCCCGAGCGACCAGCAGTCCCGCCACTGCCAGGTCTGGTCGCCGTGCTGCAGCAGGACGCCGTCGACCTGGCCGACGACCCCGCGGGAGACCCCGCCGTACAGGTCGACCGGAAGCGCCGTGTACGGCGGGCCGCCGGGGGCCGGCCGGACTCCCTGGTTGACGAGCCAGCCGGACATCGTGTGCGGCGGGTCGAGGGCGACCAGCGCGATGTCGTCGCCGGCCTTGCCGGCGCGGGCGCTCTCGTCGCGGAACACCACCTGTCCGGTCGCGGGCCCGCCGCGGCCGGCCACGGAGACGGTGGCGCCGACCTGGCCGACCCCGTGCGCCACGGTGAGGAAGCCGTGCCCGGACCAGGTGCCGTCGGGCGCCTGCGTGGTCACCGGCAGGCCGACCGTGGCCGGCCCGGCACCGGTGTACGGGTTTCCGGGCGACACCGCGGGGACGACCGGTCCGACCGGTTCGAGCAGGGTGTCGTCGTCGAGGTCCCAGCTCCGCAGCTCGTATGCCGCCGGTGACCGGGGGTCGAGCTCGCCGACGCCAAACCGCGCCGGCGTACCCGACCATTCGCCGACGGACCTGTCGTCGACCAGAACGAGCGGCCGCCAGCCGGTCGAACGGCGATCCGACCCGTCCGGCCGATCCCCGGCGACCTCGCCGGCGCCGACCCCCCGTACCACGCTGTCCGTGTGCACGCTGTCCTGGTAGCGGTAGAGCAGCCGGTACACCTCGTGCTGCAGGTCCGCCTCGCCCTCGTCGCGCGGCTCCCACCACATGACTGCCCCTCACCCGGCCGCGGACCGGGCCCGATCGCCGGAGTCGTCGAAGGTCGCGATTCCCGATGACGAATTGTCGGCGTGCGGCAGCCCCTGGCCCCCTCGTTGTGACGGCATTCCGACCACGCGGTACCGGCGCCGGCGTGACCCTGCGGCGCGACCTGACCCGCGTGAGCTGAGCTCGCGTGAGCTGAGGTCAGGTGCCGGCGCGGGCGGCCCGGGCGCGGTCGGCCAGCTCCCGGACCAGCCGGTGCGCGTCGGCCACGTCCCGGTGCTCGGCCACCGCGGTCTGCCCGCCGGCGGTGTCGACGTACACGTTTGCCAGGTTGAGCTTGCGCTGCCACGGGCCCTGCACGATCCGGATGCTCTGGATGCGCGCGTAGGGGACCAGTACGAGTCGTCGGGCGATCAGCCCGGCCCGGGTCACGAACACGGTGTCGGTGAGGCCGGCGGCCAGTACCAGCCGGCGCAGCGGCACCCGCCATTTCGCCCGAGCCGGCGGGGGTACCAGCGGAAGCGCGGTCAGGTCCAGGCCGGGGAGTACCCGCGCCACCACCGATCGGGTCACGTCCCACTCGGCCAGCGGCAGCAGCGTGTCGGCGCGTACCTGGGTGTCCTGCTGGTGGCCGTACCCGGCCACGTCCATCCTGGTCCGCTGCCAGCCCATCGGTCGCCACAGCAGCGGCCGGATGATGCCGACCGCCTGTACCCGCTGCGGCGGCACGGTCTGGCTCGTCGTCTCCAGCAGCCCGTGCCGCAGTCGCAGCCCGTCCGGCACGGTGCCGACGGTGAAGCCGTACTCGCTGATGAACCGGCGTACCGGGTGCAGCGCGATACCGACCACCGCGGTCAGCGTGCCGGCCATCCCCACCACGGTCAGATCCGGGTGGAAGGCGAAGCCGAGCAGCGGCCAGACCAGGCCGAACGGTACGAGCAGCGCCTGCGGCGTGAGCAGCTTGGCCAGTACCAGATCGCGGGTCGGTACGGTGTGCAGCCGCTCCTCCGTGGCCTCCTGGAGGGCAGCCGCGGGCGTCGCGGCCGGCGCTGCCCCGTCGACCGGCGCGCTGACCATCCCGGCGCCCGAGGTGGCCGCGTTGACCGGCGTACCGGTCGCGTCGGTCGCGCCGGGGTGTAGACGGGCGGCCGGCGCACCGGCCTGGCGCGCCACCGAGAGCAGCCGGTCCCGTAGTACCCGTGCCTCCTCGACGGTCAGGAACGCGAGCGGTGCCTCGGTCTTGCCGGCGCCGACCACTTCGATCCGCAGCTCGGCGAGGCCGGTCAACCGCGCGAGCAGCGGGCGTACCACGTCGACCGCCTGCAGCCGCTCCAGCGGAATCGACCGGGTACGGCGCCAGAGCAGCCCCTCGTACACCCGGAGCTCCGGACCGCGCAGGTGGTACCCGGTGACCAGCCAGCTGATCCAGGACAGCACCAGCGCGACCGCGACCACGCCGCCGATCACGATGAGCGCCTGGAGGAAGCCGAGCTGCGCGAGCCCCTGCCAGGACAGCGCGGCCACGATGACCACGATGACGCGCGCCCCGCGCAGCAGCGGGCTCAGCGGATGGAGCCGGCGACGGGGCTCGGTCGCGTCCGGCGCGAGCGTGCTCACAGCCCTTCCGCCTGGGCCTCACCGAGCGCGGCCAGCCGGTCGCGCAACCGCGCCGCCTCGGTCGGCTCCAGTCCGGGGATCCGTGCGTCGGTAGCGGCCGCGGCGGTGTGCAACTGCACGGTCGCCAGGCCGAACAGCCGTTCCACCGGCCCGGCCGACACGTCCACGAACTGCATCCGGCCGTACGGCACGATCGACAGCCGCCGTACCAGCAGCCCGTGCCGTACCAGCAGGTCATCGACGCGTTCCGCGTAGCCCCAGGACCGGACCGCGCGGACGATCAGCACGGCGCGTACCACCAGGAAAGCCACCGCGAGCAGCGCGTACAGCGCGGCCCAGGCGGTGCCGAAGCTCAGCCACACGCCGACGCCGAGCGCGGCCAACGGCACCACGCCGACGGCGAGCTGCAGTTCACGCTGCAGGACCAGCTTCGGTGACACCGGTCGCCAGGCCACCTCGCCCGGCCACGGCCCGAGCGGATCCGGCTGGACAGTGGAGGTGGCGGCGTTCGGCACCGGATCGGGCGGTATCGGCGTGCTCATTCAGGCAAGCGTACGGGGATCAGCTCGAGGGTTGTTCGTGCGGCGCGACCGGTTCGACCTCGCGCAGGAAACCGCGGGCGTCGAGGAAGCCGGACAGCGAGCCGCGGTGCTCGGTACAGGCGAGCCAGGTCTTGCGCCGCTCGGGCGGATGCAGCTTGGGATTGTTCCAGCGCAGCGCCCAGTCGGCCGGGGTACGGCAGCCCTTGGCCGAGCAGAGCAGCTCGGCGGGCGGCTCGGCGGGCGGCTCGGCGGGCGGCTCGGTGGGTTCGGGGGTACTCACCGGTCCAGCGTCACACGCGGGGCGATCAGCGGCACCGGCGACCGGCCACGCCGGCAGAATGCGGCTGCCAGCACGCCGGCGCCGCCGCGGTAACCCGCGCCAGAAACGAAAAGGTCGCCGCTGACCTGCGGCGACTTACGCTGGAACACAGAAGAGACGCTGGGCGGCCACGGGGGAAGCCGCCCAGCGTCGGGGCAATCGTACCGGGCATCCCGCCTGGGGTGTCCACCCATCGTGATGGTCCGTTCGGGCCATTTACTGTGCTGAGAACCTGCTCGACGGGTGGCAGCCCGGACATAACCTTCTGTGCCGCCGTGCGGGCGAGGGGTGGCGGTGGTCAACTCGCGCGGCCGTGCCACTCTTGATGGAAGCTTCAACCAGCAGCTGTGACATGCCCGTGGAGGTCAGGTGAGCGAGCAGAGCACGCCCGCGCAGGACGCGACGCTGCTGGAAAAGGCCCTGTTCGAGGTCAAACGCGTAATTGTCGGCCAGGACCGGATGATCGAGCGGATGTTCGTGGCGCTGCTCTCCCGCGGCCACTGCCTGATCGAGGGCGTACCGGGCGTGGCCAAGACCCTCGCCGTGGAGACCATCGCGCGGGTTGTCGGCGGCAGCTTCGCCCGGATCCAGTTCACCCCTGACCTGGTACCGGCCGACATCGTCGGCACCCGGATCTACCGGCAGGGCGCGGAGAAGTTCGATGTCGAGCTCGGGCCGGTGTTCGTCAACTTCCTGCTCGCGGACGAGATCAACCGGGCGCCGGCCAAGGTCCAGTCCGCGCTGCTGGAGGTCATGGCCGAGCAGCACGTGTCGATCGGCGGCGAGACCCACGGCGTACCGCTGCCGTTCCTGGTCATGGCCACCCAGAACCCGATCGAGCAGGAGGGCGTGTACCCGTTGCCGGAGGCGCAGCGGGACCGGTTCCTGTTCAAGATCCACGTGGGGTACCCGACCGACGTGGAGGAGCGGGAGATCGTGTACCGGATGGGCGTCAGCGCGCCCACGCCGGAGCGCGTGTTCACCCCCGAGGACCTGCTCCGGCTGCAGGGCAAAGCGGACGAGGTGTTCGTCCACAACGCGCTGGTCGACTACGCGGTGCGACTGGTGCTCGCCACCCGTACCCCGGCCGAGTACGGCATGCCGGACGTGGCCGCGCTGATCCAGTACGGCGCGAGCCCGCGGGCCAGCCTCGGCATCATCCGGGCGGCCCGGGCCCTCGCGCTGATGCGCGGACGCGACTACGCGCTGCCCGGCGACGTACAGGACATCGCCCCGGACATCCTGCGGCACCGGCTGGTGCTGTCGTACGACGCGCTCGCCGACGGCATCCCGGCCGACGACGTGGTGTCCCGGGTGCTCGGCACCGTACCGGCGCCGAGCGTGGCGCCGCGGCAGAACGCCGACCCGCAGGCCCCGGCGGCCAGCTCAACTGGGCATCCCGGCTGGCCCGCCACCCAGGCGACGATGGGACGGCCCGGGTGAGCCGAGCCGCACTGGCCGCGATCGGCCGGCTGCGCCGCGGCAGCGCGCGGGCGGGCGGTACCGCCGGGCCGGCGCACGATCCTGGCGCGGCCGATCCCCGCTCCGCCGATCCCGGCACCACGGCGACCCACCCGGCCGGGAAGCGCCGGCGGGACGCGCTCGGCGGACCGCCACCCCGGCTGGACACCGCGCACGCGGACGTAACCCTGTCCAAACTGCAACTGCTGGTGACCCGCCGGCTCGACGGGCTGCTGCAGGGCGACTACCTGGGCCTGCTGCCCGGCCCGGGCACCGAGCCGGGGGAGTCCCGGGAGTACCGCCCGGGGGACGACGTACGACGGATGGACTGGCCGGTCACCGCCCGTACCACCGTCGCGCACGTCCGGCAGACCATCGTCGATCGCGAGCTGGAGACCTGGCTCGCGATGGACCTGTCGTCGAGCCTCGAGTTCGGCACCGCGTCCTGCCTCAAACGGGACCTGGCCATCGCGGCCGCGGCCGCGATCACCCACCTGACCGTGCGGGGCGGCAACCGGATCGGCGCGGTGATCGGTACCGGCGCCGGAAACCGGTGGCTGCCGGCCCGACCCGGGCGGCGGGACGCGCAGGGCCTGCTCCGGCAGATCGCGGAGACTCCGCAGCCGGGCGGCAGTACCGACCTGGCCGCGCTGATCGACGCGTTGAACCGGCCGCCCCGCCGGCGCGGCATGGCGGTGGTGATCTCGGACTTTCTCGCCGCGCCCGGTTGGGAGCGCCCCCTGCGCCTGCTCGCGGTACGCCACGACGTACTGGCGATCGAGATCGTCGACCCGCGCGAGCTGGAACTGCCTGCGGTCGGCACGCTCGAGGTGGTCGACGCCGAGACCGGGGTGCTGCACGAGATACCGACCAGCGCGGACGTGCGCTCGGCGTACCAGGCGGCAGCCGCCGAGCAGCGCGCCGACATCGCCCGCTCGTTGCGCCGGGCCGGCGCCGCGCACCTGCGCCTTCGTACCGACTCAGACTGGCTACTCGACATCGTGCGTTTCGTCGCCGCGCAGCGGCACGCTCGTACCAGGGGGACCACCCGATGATCAGGTTCCTGGAGCCGTGGTGGCTGCTCGCCATCGTGCCGGTTCTGTTGCTTGCCGCGGTGTACGGCTGGATGCAGTGGCACCGCCGGTCGTACGCGATCCGGTTCACCAACGTCGACCTGTTGCGCCGGATCGCGCCGAAGGGGCTCGGCTGGCGCCGGCACTTCTCGGCCGTCGCGTTCCTGTTGTGCCTGCTGATCCTGGCCACCGGGATGGCGCGGCCGTCGACCGACACGAAGGAGCCGATGGAGCGGGCCACCGTCATCCTGGCGATGGACGTGTCGCTGTCGATGCAGTCGACCGACGTGGCGCCGAACCGGATCACCGCGGCCAAGGAGGCGGCCAAGCAGTTCGTCCGGACGCTTCCGAAGTCGTTCAACATCGGCCTGGTGTCGTTCGCCAAGTCGGCGAACGTGGTGGTGTCGCCGGTCAAGGACAAGGGCCAGATCCAGCAGGCGATCGACGGGTTGCAGCTGGCCGAGGCGACCGCCACCGGTGAGGCGGTCTTCACCTCGCTGCAGGCCGTCGCGACCGTACCGGCGGACGGGGCATCGGGCCCGCCACCAGCGCGGATCGTGCTGATGTCGGACGGCTACCGCACCTTCGGCCGGTCGATCGAGGAGGCCGGCAAGGCGTCCGCGGAGGCGAAGGTGCCGGTGTCCACCATCGCGTTCGGCACCGACTCGGGCACGGTCGAGATCAACGGCCAGGTCACCCGGGTACCGGTGGACAAAGCGTCCCTGCAGAAGCTCGCCGACACCACCAAGGGCCACTACTACGAGGCGGCCAGCGCGAGCGAGCTCAAGCAGGTGTACAAGGACATGGGCAGCTCCATCGGGTTCCGTACCAAGGCGCGCGAGATCGGCCAGTGGTTCATCGGGGTGGCGCTGCTGTTCGCGTTCGGCGCGGCCGGGATGAGCCTGCTCTGGACCTCGCGGCTGCCCTGATCGGCACGGTCGGCCGCCGGCTCCGGCCGGCACGGTCGGGTGCGCGGATCTCGACCGCGGGCACCCGGGTTGCCGAGTGGTCCGCCGTACCGCCTAATCTGCGAGATCGGCAGCAAGCGGCCGCTGGCTGTCAGCGGCGGCCGACTGCGGGCGGCCTTGCGAAGGGAGTCACCTCGTGCCCCGAACCGTGCTGGTGACCGGCGGTAACCGCGGCATCGGTCTGTCGATCGCGCAGGCGTTCGCCAAGCAGGGCGATCGGGTCGCGGTCACCCACCGCGGCAGCGGGGCGCCGGAGGGCCTGTACGGCGTGCAGTGCGACATCACCGATGCCGGCCAGATCGACGAGGCGTTCAAGGCGATCGAGTCGGACGTGGGTCCGGTCGAGGTACTGGTCGCCAACGCCGGGATGACCGACGACGCGCTGCTGCTGCGGATGTCCGAGGACCAGTTCACCCGGGTGGTCGACACGAACCTGACCGGTGCGTACCGGTGTGCCAAGCGGGCCGCGACGAAGATGTTGCGGGCCCGGTGGGGCCGGATGATCTTCGTGTCGTCGGTGGTGGGCCTGGCCGGCAGCCCGGGGCAGGTCAACTACGCGGCGAGCAAGGCCGGGCTGGTGGGCATCGCCCGGTCGATCGCGAAGGAGCTCGGCTCCCGCAACATCACCGCGAACGTGGTGACACCCGGCTTCATCGAGACCGACATGACCGCCGCGCTGTCAGAGCAGCGCCGCGAGGAGATCCTGAAGGAGATCCCGCTGGGCCGGTTCGCCAGCGCGGACGAGGTGGCCGGCGCGGTGAGCTGGCTGGCCAGCGACGCGGCCGGCTACGTCACCGGGGCGATCATTCCGGTCGCCGGTGGCCTCGGGATGGGACACTGACCGCCGGCTCTGCTGCGGCATTGGGAGGACGACAGGTGACCGGTTTGCTGGCGGGGAAACGGCTGCTCATCACGGGGGTCATCACCGACGCCTCGATCGCGTACTCGGCGGCCAAGCTCGCCCAGGAGCAGGGCGCGACCGTGGTGCTGACCGGCTTCGGCCGGATGTCGCTGGTCGAGCGGATAGCCAAGCGGCTGCCCGAACCGGCGCCGGTGGTCGAGCTGGACGTGACCAACGCCGAGCACCTGGAGAGCCTGGCCGGGCGGGTGTCCGAGCACGTCGACGGGCTCGACGGGGTGTTGCACTCGATCGCGTTCGCGCCGCCGACCTGCCTGGGCGGCAACTTCCTGACCGCGCCGTGGGACGACGTGGCGACCGCGCTGCACATCTCGACGTACTCGCTGAAGTCCCTCGCGGTCGCCTGCCTGCCGCTGATGGGGCCGGGCAGCGGGATCGTCGGCATGGACTTCGACGCCAGCAAGGCGTGGCCGGTGTACGACTGGATGGGCGTGGCCAAGGCCGGGCTCGAGTCGACCGCCCGCTACCTGGCCCGTGACCTGGGGCCGAAGGGCATCCGGGTGAACCTGGTGGCGGCCGGCCCGCTGCGCACCATGGCGGCCAAGAGCATCCCCGGCTTCAAGCAGTTCGAGGACGTGTGGACCGAGTCCGCGCCGCTCGGCTGGGATCTCGGCGACCAGACCCCGGCCGCCCGCGCCGCACTGGTGCTGCTGTCGGACTGGTTCCCGGCCACCACCGGAGAGATCGTGCACGTCGACGGCGGCTTCCACGCCGTGGGAGGTCTGACCCCGGATCGTGCCTGAGCCTGGCTACGACGCTTTTCTCCTCGTCTCGTTCGGTGGCCCGGAGGGACCGGACGACGTCCTGCCGTTCCTGGAGAACGTGACGCGGGGACGCGGCGTGCCGCCGGAGCGGCTGGCCGAGGTCGCCGAGCACTACCAGCACTTCGGCGGGGTGTCGCCGATCAACTCGCACTGCCGCGCGCTGCTGGCCGCGCTCGGCCCGGCGTTCTCCGCCCGGGGCATCGAGCTGCCGGTGTACTGGGGCAACCGGAACTGGCATCCGTTCCTCGCCGACACCGTGCGGGAGATGCGCGACGCCGGGGTACGGCGGGCGCTCGCGTTCGTGACCAGCGCTTTCGGCGGGTACTCGGCGTGCCGGCAGTACCTGGAGAATCTCGACGCGGCGCGGGCGCAGGTGGGGCCGGACGCGCCGGTGATCGACAAGTTGCGACATTTTCACGACCATCCGGGGTACGTCGGGCCGCACGCCGACGCGGTGCGGGCCGCCCTCGCCTCACTGCCGCCGGGCGGCGTCACGCGGCTGGTGTTCACCGCGCACTCGATCCCGATCTCGATGGACGCGACGAGTGGACCCACCGGGTTTCGCTACCGGGCCCAACTGTCCGAGACTGCGCGGCTGGTCGCGACGGCGGCGGGTTTCGAGGGCGGGTACGACCTGGTGTGGCAGAGCCGCTCCGGCCCACCCCAGGTGCCGTGGCTGGAGCCGGACGTCAACGACCACCTCGCGGTACTGGCCGATCGTGGCGTGACCGGTGTCGTGGTGAGCCCGATCGGGTTCGTCAGCGACCATCTCGAAGTGCTCTGGGATCTCGACAACGAGGCGGCGGCGACCGCTCAGCGGCTGGGCCTGGCGTACGCGCGGGCCGGGACGCCGGGTACCGATCCGCGGTTCGTCGACATGATCGCGTCGCTGGTCGCGGAGCGGTTGACCTCGTCGGTTCCGGAGAAGCTCGGGTCGGTACCGGTCTGGGACGCCTGCCCGGGCGACTGCTGCCCGGCGCCTCGCCGGCCGTCGGTGTCCCGGTAGCCGCCGCGGTCCGTCGGCCGCTACTCGGTGACGCTTGCGCGGCGCACGCCGCCGCTTCGCGGTCGGCCGTCCGGTGCCTGCCGAGTCGTCGCCGGCCTCCCGGAAGAGCGGTGTCCGGTTGTGACCGGGGTGACACTTCGCGACCGGTTTCGGGCGGCTGACTCAAGACTGTCCTAAGCCAACCTGAAGATCACTTAAGGTACGGCTTCGCGGGGTCGGATCGCTGGTATCAACTAAGCGTGAGGCATGACGATTCGCGGTCCGGCCGGCCGTCCACTGTGCACCCCACGGCGCTGGACCCCGCGGCGTTGGACGACGTGGCCTGGTTCGAGTTCCTCGGTACCCCTGGTGACGACGGTGCTCCTCGCGCCGCGGCCTCCGGCGCGCGCGCCGGACGGGCCGTCGCACCGACGCCGACCATGCTCCGGCCGCCGAGGTACCGGCAACGCCAGGACCGGCCCAAAGTCGTCGACGCCAGCTTCACCGCCGGTCCGGCACCGGCACCGCGGGCACCGTCCGCCGGGCGCTCCGCACCTCCCCGTGGTGCCGCACCGCCGCGCGGCTCCGCGCCGGCTTTTACGCCGCGGGGTTCGGCGCCGTCCCGGGCCTCGACCTGGCCCGGCCACGATCCAGACCTCGACGCGGTACGCCGCGGCGGTCGCGGCGTGCGGGTGTTCGTCGGGCTGCTGTTCTGGACCGCGCTGGTCGGCCTGATCGCGCTGCTGTGGCACGAGCCGCTCGGGTCGATCCGTACCACCAGCGAGCTGCTCGGGGCCGGGAGCCGGATCGCCGGCATCACCGGCGGTTTCGTCCTGCTCGCGCAGGTGCCGCTGATGAGCCGGCTGCGCTGGTTCGAACGGCGGCTCGGGGCGTACACCGTGCTCCGCTGGCACCGTGGGCTCGGCGGCTTCGTGCTGGTCGCGGTACTGGCCCATGCCGCGCTCGCGATCGCCAGCCGCTCGATGGTGCATCACATCGCGCCGGACGTGGAGGGCTGGCACCTCCTGTACGACTACCCGGACATGTTCGGGGCCCTGGTGGCGA
Organism: uncultured Actinomycetota bacterium; assembly: GCA_963742715.1. GTDB lineage: Bacteria > Actinomycetota > Actinomycetes > Mycobacteriales > Micromonosporaceae > CAVUMR01. Next base: position 1,283,932 of record CAVUMR010000002.1, read on the forward strand.
CCGTGATCCTGGTGGTCGTCGGGCTGCTGGCGGTACGGATGATCCGGCTGCTGCTGCCGCCGCGCGCCTGGTACGTGCTGCACCTCGCCACGTACCTGGTGCTGCTGCTGAGCTACGCGCACGTGGTCGCGGGCAGTCGCGAGCAGCCCGGGCTGTTCGACAAGTGGATCTGGCTCGGCCTGTACGTCGTGGTGTTCGGCTGCCTCGTCTGGGGCCGGCTGATCCGGCCGGTGGTCGACGGGCTGCGCCGACGGCACCGGGAGCGGGACGAGGTCCTGCACGACCCGTACCGGTACTGAGCTGCGCGCCGACCGACCGGGGTCGCGGGCCGACGGGCCGGGAGTGTCCCCGTGGCCGGGTCGGCGCGGAACCTGACCTTGAATTTGTCGCGATGCTGTCTATCGGCCGTCGATCACTGATTGTGGCCGTAACACTTCGAATATGACATCAGCCCAGCCGTGCCGGATACCGGGGCGACTTGACGAGCTTGTTGATGGCTGGCGGGCCAACGGGCGACCTCCGCAGTCCGGAATCCGGTGGAACGAAGTGACCTGGTACCGGACGCTGCGGTATCACCGCCACCTGCTCAAGTGCCTGCCCGCGGAAATTCACCGGCACACGGTCACCGAGATAGCACAAAACGCCGCGTTGGATGAGGAGTCGGCCACGCGCGCTTTTGTCGCATCGATGGTGTGGGGCTACGGAATGCGCGGATACGGCGCTTTCCGTACCAACCGGATCCTGGAAACGAACGAGAAAGTCGGCGGCACCCTCCGGCAGGCCGCGATCCTGGCCCGGCGCGATGGGGGACCGGAGGCGTTCGGCTGGCTCGCGGAGAACCGGCTCGACTGGCTCGGTGTCGCGTCCGCGACGAAGTATCTGTACTTCTGCGGCGTCGAGGCGCAGCCGGCGCGGGCGCTGGTGCTGGACTCGCGCGTGCGGAACTGGCTGCACAGGTACTCTGACCTGCGGGTACGGCTCGACTGGGAGGTGTCGGGCTACCGCCGGTACGTCGAGACCGTCAGCGACTGGGCACTGTCGCTGGGAGTCGAACCCGCGGACGTGGAGTACCTGATGTTCGCCGACGCTCCCCGCCGTGGCTCGCGGCCCCTACGCGCGCGATAACTGCTTGCTCCGGTCCGTACCACCCAGTTGTCGGCTTTCTGAATTTCTGCTTGTCCCTTGAATGACTTTTCCCAATAGCCGTGAAGATCGCTTCTAGGCTTGGCCTGCGGCCATCGAGTTGATCATTCACGCTGGTACAAGATGATCAGCTGGCGCCGCGCGGACAGGTGAATCTTCGTGCGGGGGGCGTAAATGTCACTTCTCGGGTGGGTCGACAGTTCCCGGGACGAACAGCGCCGAATGCGCGAGCTGCTGAACCTGTTCACTGAAACGGAGAGTCGTGACGAGCTTGGCATCGGGCAGGTCCGAGATGCCTTCAGCGATCTGCTGTTCCCTGGCACGTCCACGTTGCATACCCGAGCGAAATACCTTCTGTTCGTACCCTGGTGCTATCAGGATGCCGAGCGACGCGGCCTGCGCGGGCAGGCGTTGGTCAGCCGGGTCGACGCCAGCGAACGGCGCCTGCTCGTGGCGCTGCAGAAGGCAGGCGAGACTGACGGACTGATCGGCCGGCTGTCCGGCGCCGCGGTCAAGACGCTGCCGTCGGCCATCTACTGGTCGGCTCTGGGCGTGTACGGCATCCGCACCGCTCCCTCGGCGCTCACCGAGGCGGTGGCCGACTCCGACGGCATCGTCGAGGCGGACGAGCTGGCCGAGCGCGGGCAGCGGGTCTGGTCGCCGACCCTGCCGCCGGCTCCGGCCGGATTCCCGGAGCGGGTCGACGGCGGGTTCACGATGACCGGGGCCGAGGCATCCTGGCTGCAGGAGCGGATGATCGCCGGCGCGTCCGGCTCGATGCTCGCGCACCTGCTCCGGCCCGGTTACGAACCGGACTCCACGAGTGACACGGCGTGGGACGACTCGGCCTGCCAGCTGGCGCCGAACGACGTCGCCGACGACCTGCGCGACGCCGAGCTGTTCTCGCTGGCCATGCACGGTGCGGCGCTCCTCTACAACCTGCAGATCGCCGAGCTGTACTCCGCGCGGCGCCTGACCAGGGTTCCCGATCCGGTCGCGGCGTACCGCTTCGCGCTGGACGACTGGGTCGTCACCTGCCGCCGCACCCCCGCGCTGCGCACCTGGGATCGGCAGCGGATGTGGACCCGGGTGTGCGAGGCGAACCCGCGGATCGCGCGGAACCTGGTCATGCGCACCTTCGTCAACCGGTGGCTCGACGCGGTGGGGCGCGGCATGCACCACTCGCCGGCCGACAACCGGGGTCTGCGCAGCCTGGTCGCTTCGCGGGAGGAGTCCATCAAGCGCGCACAGTCCCGGCTGCACAACGAGAAGCTGCTGCGTACCTGGTCCGGCGCGTCCGGCAGCCGCCGGTTGACGTACCGGTGGAGCCAGGTCAAGCGACTGCTGCACGACGTACACGAGGGGTTGCGTGGCGCGGATGCTGCCGCCTGATGCGCGCGTAGTACTGACCGACCGGTCATTGGATGGGTCTGCTGCACCGGTAGGTGACAGTTCCTAGTCACGCAGCCTGGGTGGCTGGCGCGGTCATGATGGTCTCGTACTCGATGGGGGTCAACCGGCCGAGGCGGGCCTGGCGACGGCGGCGGTGGTAGGTCCGTTCGATCCAGGTGACGATCGCGATGCGTAGGTCTTCGCGGGTAGCCCAGGTTCTCCGGTCCAGCACGTTGTTCTGTAGCAGAGCGAAGAACGACTCCATGGCCGCGTTGTCCCCGGCCGCGCCGACGCGGCCCATGGACCCGACCATGAGGTGCCGGTTGAGAGCGTGCTGCAGCTTCCGGGACCGGAACTGCGAACCGCGGTCGGTGTGCAGGATGCAGCCGGCCACGTCTCCGCGGCGGGCGGCGGCGTTGTCCAACGCTGCCACCGCCAGCCGTGACTTCATTCGGGAGTCGATCGAGTAGCCCACGATGCGGCCGGAGAACACGTCCTTGACCGCGCACAGGTACAGCTTGCCCTCGCCGGTCGGGTGCTCGGTGATGTCGGCGAGCCACAGCTGGTTCGGCCGGTCGGCGGTGAAGTCACGTTCGACGAGGTCGTCGTGGACCGGCGGGCCGACCTTCCCGGCTTTGCCGCGCCGCTTGGGCTTGCCGAACGCCGACCACCAGCCGTTGTCCGAGCAGATCCGCCACGCGGTCCGGGCCGACATCGGCTCACCACAGCGGTGCACTTCGTCGACGAGGAACCGGTATCCGAACTCCGGATCGTCACGGTGGGCGTCAAACAGCGCGTTCGCCCGGCACGCAGCCGTCAGGTCGGCTCCGGACACCGGGGCGGCCAGCCACCGGTAGTACGGCTGGCGGGCGAGCTTGAGCACCCGGCACGCGACCGCCACGGGGACCCCGCCAGCGGCCAGCTCCCTCACGAGCGGGTAGAGCCTTTTCCCGGAAGGTGCGCCTGGGACAGGTAGGCCGCTGCCCGGCGCAGCACCTCGTTCTCCTGCTCCAGCAGCTTGATCCGCCGGCGGGCCTCACGCAGTTCAGCGGCCTCACCGCGAGACGTGCCCGGCGTGGCGCCGTCGTCGATGTCGGCCTGCCGCAGCCACTTGAACAACGTCATCGGATGCACGCCGAAGTCCTTGGCGATCTGCTCGACCGTCACGCCGGCATCGCGGCCGCGGGCCACCCGGACAACATCGTCACGGAACTCACGAGGGTACGGCTTGGGCACAGCAACATCCTTCCAGCCCGCCCCGCAAGGCAAGCCATCTCAGATGTCACCCATCGGTGCAGCAGACCCGATCCTCTATCCCCGACCGCCCAGCGGCGGCCGCCGCATCTGCGATTGCAACCAACCTTGCAATGTTCTACATGGCGAGTTACATTCATTGCAAGTACTTGCGCCGAGCAAAGGTGTAGTTGCAATGAGCCCTCAAGTCGATCTAGATGCCGACGTCATGGACTACCTCAAGTCTCAGGCGGAACCGTTCGTCGATACGCCGAGCACGGTGCTGCGCCGTTTGCTCGGCATCGCGACCGCGGAGACGCGAGCCCCCGACCCGCCGACGGCGCGGCAGAACACGGTGATCCGCAGCAAGAAGAGGGCCCCATCAAAAAATCCGACGAGCCGAACGCGGGCGCCTTCCGGCACCTTACTTCCTGAGGATCGCTACGAGCTGCCGCTCCTTCGAGCGCTAGCCGAGGCTGGGGGACAGGCACCGTACCGAGACGTGGTCGATATGGTCGGCCGCGAGCTAAAAGATGCTCTGATGCCGGCGGATTTCGAAAATCTCACATCGGGTGCCATACGGTGGCAGTCCCGCCTTCAATTTGTGCGGTTGCGTCTCATCGAACGCGGATATCTGGATCGAAACATGCCACGTGGGATTTGGGGCATTACCGAGTTGGGCCGGGCGGCCTTGGCTAGAGGGGGAGAATCGTGAGGTCTGGATCTGCCGCGACCGCGTCAAGTCAAGAGGCGCTCCTCTGTATGGCCCTCATGCGAGCTGACACCGAGGTTGAGGTTATCGAAATTTTGAAGAAGGCTGGCTATTGGGACGACTCAGATGCATGGCGACTGTTTAGCGACAACGACAACAGCTTTTCAGTGATTGGCAACCAGCAGTCCGAGGCCGTTGCGGCATTTGTAGAAAAGATCATCAACTCGGTGGACGCGCGCTTGGTAAACGCATGCTATTTGGCGGGTTGTGATCCGGAAGGGCCCGACGCTCCCCAGTCGATGCGAGAATCAGTGGCCAGGTTTTTCGAGGGTAAGCCCCATCCTAAGGATGCGGATGGGAGAATCTCGGATTGGATCGACGGCAAGGCGACAAGCGAGGGCCGGTTGCTCACTGTAGCCGCTACAGGCAAGATGCCGAGACATGGACAGCCAAGCCTTACCGTTGCCGATCAAGGTGAGGGCCAGACCCCTGACGACTTCCCGAACACGTTCATGTCGATCCAACGGAACAACAAGCTGCGAATTCCATTCGTGCAAGGGAAATTCAATATGGGTGGCACCGGCGCCCTCCAGTTCAGCAAGCTGCAGCTCGTCATCTCGCGACGAAACCCCGCCCTGCTTCGTGGCGCCGCTTCTGCGAGAGACCGCCAATGGGGATTTACTGTGGTCCGGCGGGAATGGCCACCCGGTGGAAGCAAGAGTTCAGTGTTTCGGTACTTGGCCCCCGTTCGGGTAGCAGAAAGCACCCTCCGAGGTGTTCTGGCATTCGCGGCAGACGAGTGGCCCATCTTTCCTGAAGCAAATAGGGATATCCGAGACGCCTACCAAAGGCCGTCGCCTTACGGATCTTTGGTTAAGTTGTATGAATACACTTGGCAGGGCACCAAGTCGAACATCGTCTTCTCTGGCGACGGTTTGCTGCGTCGGATCGATATTGGGTTGCCCGAACTCGCGCTTCCGGTGCGGCTCTTCGAATGTCGCAAGGAGTACCCAGGACATGGCGGCAGCTTCGCGACCAATGCCTTGGGTCTTGTTGCTCGACTCGATCGTGACCGCGAGGGCAATATTGAGGATGAACCCATCGGAGGCGTGATTGCGCTGGATGATGGCAAGCAAATTCGTCTACGGGTCTATGTCTTCCAGGACGCAGACAAGGCGAAGCAATATCGGAACCCTCGCCATGGCGTAGTATTCGGCGTAAACGGTCAAATGCATGCGTCCTATCGTACTGACTTCTTTTCCCGCAACAGCGTCAATCTGAGTTATCTGAAGGACTCGCTTCTCGTCTTCGCCGATTGCAGCGCAATTGATGGGCGGACGAGGGAGGATCTATTCATGAACAGCAGGGACCGCCTTCGCGATACGGGTCTCTCGCGCCAGCTGGAGAAGAAGCTCGAGAGTTTCCTGCGTAACGAGCCGACGTTACGGGTATTGCAGAACCGGCGTCGGCAACGAGCGATCCAAGACAAACTAAAGGATGACAAGCCGCTTAGTGACGTACTCCAAGGACTGATGAAGAAGAATCCAATCCTTAGCAAGATGTTTCTGCAAGGCTTGAATCTGTCGGCACCATTCCCGCCGACTGGGGGCAAGGGCGGTGGAAAGAAGGGGACCGCCGATGTCTTCCTTGGAAAGCGGTATCCGACGTACTTCAGGTTCAAGGACCGCAAGGAAGGTGAGGCGCTCGTACGTGAAGCACGACTAAATACGCGTGCCCGTGTCTCCTTCGAGACCGACGCGGAAGATGCGTATTTTGTGCGTGACGTCGATCCTGGCGCGTGGAACGTTCGGTGCAAAGTTGGTGACGAGTACATCGACGCAGCCGGGTGGATTACCACTGGTCCCAAGTCAGGAATCGCGCAGCTGTGGTTCGACTCCTTGCCGGACGGCACGAGGGTCGGCGATCACGTCGAATATCTGGTCGAGGTGACGGACCCGAGTCGGATCGATTCTTTTCAGCTTGAGCTGCGGCTTGATGTTGTCCCGTCTATCGACAGCTCATCTGGAACTAGGGGATCATCTCATACCGCAAACGCTGGCCGAGGTGAATTGGGGGGTGCCGGATCGACATTAAGTCTCCCAAACATTAAGCTCGTCCGACGTCACGACTGGCAAGAGCATGATTTTGGCGAAACGAGCGCACTGAAGGTGATCCATGCTGGTACGGCGAAGGATACTTCTGCTCCGGTGTATGACTTCTTTGTCAACATCGACAATAAGTATCTGTTGCATAGTCAGAAGGAGCGGACGGCAAGCGCAGCTCTACTTGAAAAGCAGTTCGTATACGGCTTTGTTCTAATTGGTCTCGCATTTCTACAGGACCACCATCACGGTGGCAAGCGAGCTGCGCCTGACTCCGAAGGCATCGATGCCTACGTGGAGCGCGCAACTCGTGCACTCGGCCCGATATTGGTGCCGATGATTCAAGCAATTGGAAGTCTGGAAGACTAACCAGGAAGGCGCGCCAACTTTAGCGAGCCAATTTGTGAACCAGTATTACCTCGCGGGCGGTGTGCTGAACGACATCCGATCTATCCCCGGCGCGCGCCCACCAGCGTCGACCCGGGACATCTCGCCATAGGCGACCATCATCGGCTGTAGAGAGAGCTTCAAAACGGAATTCAGTAAGTCCTGCTCTCTTCATTACATCAAGGTAGCGGTGAATTTGGTCGTTTACGTCATTGAACCCAACAACCTGCACAAGCCAGGTCTCTGGACTGCACATCCTTGCTATGTCGACGAAAGCGCTTTCCAACTTACGAAAATACGACTGCTGGGTGCGGTCACTTCGAGCAGCCATTGTATAATGAGCCAATCCATGTCCGTCGCTCTGGCCGGCGATATAGTACGGCAGAGGCGTCTCCAGGCGTCCTCGTAGTTTCCAGCGGTGATAATTGACATAAACTCCTGGGTAGGGTGGAGATGTCAGAACCAGCTGCGGTCTCGGGTAGCGGCGTATAGCCGGATGCTCCGATAAGCCAGGAAGTCCTTGATGTAGGACTAGAGCCCTTGGCAGGCGAGCTTGCATATGTTGGTCTGCTGTCCTGTATCGTGCCGTGGCTTCGCGCGCTGCAGCAACCATTGAATGGGTGTTATCTTTCAAAGCCGTCTTTAGTTGATCAGCGGTTGGGATCTCGCTTCGCATGTCGAGCGCCCATTGGGCGGTACGAAGCAGTACGCATCGCGCAAAATCCCGGACCCGCGGGGATTTGAGCGCGCCGAGCAACCCGATCGCGTGCAATATGACTTGACGCTGCGATGCCAACGCGGGCCCATCGATGTTCCGAAAGTAGGGGAGTGCTTGATCATCGGCGGGCCAGTCAATCCCAACCGCATGGTCGTTCGATGCTACAGTCGACCAGCCAATTACATCGGCTAGTTCGCGACGGCTGTACAGGCGGGTCTTTACCCTGCTCACAAACACTGACAGCGAGTTGATGTCGCTGCCTATTGCTAGCCGGCTCATGGAACGTGCTTCCACGAGCGTGGTCCCGCCTCCCACGAAGTAGTCGGTCACTAAGCCACCCGGGCTGCTAAACGCTTGGATTATGGAGGCAGCGAGCTCCGGAGAAAAGCGCGCAGGGTACCTGTAAAACTCATGAGGCGAAGCGGTTCGTCGGATCCCGATCGACACGGGCGTGCGGCTAAGCGCAGCGTTCCGGATACAGGTTAGCGCGATATCGTCAATCGATGGGCTCATGAGCGCGCTTGGAGGAAAGAAGCCAGATCAGAACGGCGGAAGCGCCAAGATCGGCCCACCTTCTGGCCGGGCACCTCACCTGCTCGCACTAGGCGATACAGCGTCTTGACATTGACCCTAAGGTAGTCGGCCGCCTCCTGGGCCGTGAGGACATCGACAGAGTCTGCGGCCATCGCGATCTCCCCTGGGTCGTGATGCCTAGCACGCACAGTGAGCGTAGCAGCGACAGATGTCCGTCACTAGGACTCTAAGTCCGCTGGTGACTTTTCGCGTCGCTTGGTGTCTGTCGGTCACCTGCAAGTTCCGTTAACGTCCCGGCTTGTCCGGTCATGTTCCGTAGGCTCTTGGTCGCCCGCACCGGGCGCGTCGGCGGCCTCCGTGCCCTCAGACCGGTCGGCGCTGAGCCGTCATTGGGGGACTGGCTACATCCAAAGCGCGATGAACGAACGCCGGCCAGCCTGCGCTCAGAAGCGGCACGCTAGGGCGCCTGGCTATCTCACGGCCACCAGTCAGCGTCGGCTGGGCAAGGGCTCCGTTCTCGGCGAAGAGTCGTTCCTGGTAGTCACTGGAGAGATCTTGTCGCGCAAAGGGATGTAGGTGACGCGCATCTGGACTCGAGAAGCTCGGTTGCGGGGAGCTCGTCCAGAGCTGCTCTTCTCCGCGGGGGCGTCGTATAACGGCCTCAGCGGTCGCCCGGTTGGTCGGTTCAGTCGTCGCTCAGCTGCGTCTCACTGAGGTGTGCGGGGCGGGGCTTGTCGGTTCACCCGTTCTCCCAGCCCACTGCGAGTCGGCGCGCCTCTTCCACGAACGCATCAAGGGCCGCGCTGTCGAACCGCTGTTCCGCGACCAGCGCGGCCACAAGGACGGTCTCCGTTCCAGCGACGGTCCTGTCGTCGAGGTCGTCAACGTTTCCTTCGCCGAGCGCCGATAGCACAAGCCGCTCAGCGGCGCGGGGGTCGATTGCCGTACCTGACTCGTCGAACCGCGCTCGCGCATCCGCGACGAGCTGGATCACCTCGGCGGAGGTGTGGCCCGAACCGAAGCGCCGGTCGACCGCCTCGAAGAACGCGGCGGCCAGCAGGGTGCTGTACGACGCCCACCCGTTGTTGCGGTCCAGCTGCTCGGTGAGTCTTGCGTGCTCGTCGAACTCGCCGGCGAGCATCGCCCGCAGCGCCGCGACCTGTTCAGTGCCTATCGCCACTCTCGGAGTCCTTTCCTTTGTGCCATCGTTTCACGGTCAGCCGGGTCAGTTCGGCCACTACCGCCGCACCTGCGACGAGTCCCGTCACCAGATCCGGCGTAGCTGTGGACTGTGGCTCCGGCGCGTACTTCGGAGTGCTTGTGACCGCCAGCCCCGGTGGCCGGTGCATCCCCTGCTGGACCAGGGTTGTTCCGTCTTTGATCGCATCGGCGACGTCACTACTTTGCCGTACGGCCGTGCGCCGGAACCGCTCAGCGCGTGACGCCTTTGCGTCCTGGTCGTCATGCTCAGCGAACGTTCGCGCACCGGCGCGCTCGTGGACGCCAGGCACTTGCTCGCCCAGGTAGGCAACAGGGCGCGGGGGCGACGAACCGTGGTGGTCGCCCCCGCCTATAAATTTCCGGCCTTCCGAGCAGCTGCTGCGGCCTGATCGAGCTTGGTCCTCGCTGCGTCGATTGTCTTGACGACGGTCAGAAGCTGGTTTCGGACCTGCTCGACAAGACTCATCAACTGATCGGGTTGTCCGCCCTGCAGGGCTGCGGCGATCTCAGTCTTGATACGTACGAGGCCCTCGGCTGCGGCTCGCACTCCGGAGTTCGCGGAGCTGGCTCGCTCGGATGCGGGCGCGAGCGTGTTGACCGCCTCAGCGGGGGCTGTGTCCTCGTTGACCTTGGCTGCCTCTTCGGCGGCGCCACTGAGAACCCCTGCGAGGTGTGCCTGTTGGGTGTGCGACTGCTTGAGCTTCTCCCGGATCGTCGCAAGCCGTTGCGCCACGCCGCGAAGGCCGACTTGGAGCATGTGGGCCTGTACTTGACCGACCTTGTGCTCAGCGCTCGCGGTGCCGTGCTGCGCCTTGCTCAAGCCGTCGAGCGCAACCCTTAACCCGTCGCGGGCGTCGTCCACGTCCGGCATTCGTGCTCCCCGTTGACCACTCGACTACCGAGCGGCACAGCGTAACGCACCGTTTGTGCCGAGGAGATCCACGTAGATCGCAGTGACTCTTGCCGAGGCGTGGGCTACTGCCCGTGCCAGATGGTCGTGGTGTCACTGCGCTTGAGAGTGTCGAGGCGATGCATCAACTCGCGAGCCGAAGCGGGTTTCGTGGGCGCCAGCCGGACCAGAGCGGTAAGCGTGCTGAGTTCCCGGATTTCGTACAGCACGGAATAACCGTCCCAGGTCCTCAGGTCGTATCCGTAGGCATCCGCGAACGCATCGATCCCCGCCGGATCAGCACGACGACTGCGACGCTGCTGTACGAGACGGTGCTGCACCACATATCGGTCAGCCGCTACGAAGACCGGCACTTCCCCGCCGCACGCCATAATAGGACACAAATATCCGAGGGTACGTCGTCGCCTTTCCGACTTGGAATTCGTCCATGTGTCCATTCCTGCTCGCAATTTGTCTGCTCGTCGACTTTTCCTGAATTGAAGCTCCTGGCCGGACCTAAGCTCCGTCGCGGATGTCGGATCGCACGAGGAGTTGACGGTGGCCGCACCACAGAACGCGCACTACTGGCACGTGTTCAACCACTATCGGCGGTACACCGCTGACGACGCGGAAGCGCATCGGCTCACGGCCGCGTATGTTGCCGGCAACGCTCAGCCGAACCCGGTCCGCGCGAGGACGACCTTTGCCCCGTTGTACATCACGCTCGGGGTCATTCTGGTTATCTGTTTCGGCGGCTTCGGCCTGGTCGGCGTCCTCGGCGCGATCGGCGCCAACACACCGGATCCAGCGCCGAGTGCCACCGCCGCGGCGAACGACGTCAACGCGACGCCGTCAGCCGATGCGACCAGCGCATCCGCGACACCGACGCCGAGCGCGGCGAAGCCGACGACGCGAGCACCTTCGCCACCGGCATCCCGGGCAGCGGCGCCGCCAGCCGGCAACAACGGTGGTGGATCCTCACATGGCGGGGGAGGGTCGGCGAATGGCGGCGGCTCGTGCCCGGCCGACCACTACATCAACTCGGACGGACACTGCGTGCCGCGCCCCGTACAGGCGCCGGCTCCGCCGCCCGGCGCGACGGCCCAGTGCAACGACGGGTCGTACAGCTTCAGTGAGCACCACCAGGGCACCTGCTCGCACCACGGCGGCGTACGGCGCTGGCTGTGACCGCGTAACGCTGACGCGGAATCAGTCGACGTTGGCTTCGTACTCGGTATTGAGCCGCAGTACGTCATCGACGAAGGCGTCGACGTTCGCCTCGTCCGGATCGAGGCTCGTGAACACGTCGTACACCACGAGCATCTGGCTGGGGATGATGTCGGACAACTCGAGCTCGTCCAGGAGATGCAGTTCGCCGAGCTGGCCGCGGATCAGACTCTCGATGACCGCCGGCTTGACGGCCCGCTCGGTGTGGCCGTAACGCTCGCCGAGATAGCTGCTGTACGCGCTGACCTCCGTGGGCGTCGGGAGCTTGGCGTACCTCTTGCTCAGCGCCACCGTGAACGCGCTCATCACGAGGACGGCAAGGCGCTTGACGCCGAGCTCCTCGGCGGCCTTCGCCAGGTCCTCCTCCTGATGGAGCTCTCTGACCAGCATTGCCTCCACCAGCATGCGTTTGGTGGCGTCGGCCATCAGGTGTCCTCCAGCTGCGGGCGGGTCCGGTCGTGCGCTCGGCGGGCGATGTTACCTGTGGCGATTCGCCGCGGTCGGACCGCGCGGCGCCGCGGAACCGCCGGCACAGAGAGCTGACAAAAAGGACTTCCACGTGTACGGGGCGTCATCCGCGCAGCTCGGCTGCGATACTCCGCGCCGTGGGGGAGCACTGCTGCGACGACATGCGCGACCAGGTCGAACAGGTCTGTGCGGAGCACGCGGACGCCTGGGAGTGTCCGGACTGCATCGTGGTCTACAGCTCGGAGTTCGACGAGTACGGCCTGCCCGTCCGCGACGGCGGCGAGTCGCAGATCCAGATCCAGTTCTGTCCCTGGTGCGGCACCCGGCTGCCCGAGTCCAAGCGGGACGCCTGGTTCGACGCGATGGAACGGCTCGGCATCGACCCGTGGGAGGGGACGATTCCGGTGGAGTACCAGACGGACACCTGGTGGCGGCAGCCAGCCGAACCGACCGTCGACTAAAGGACTGGGGGCCGGGGGTGGCAACGTACGTGCTCATCCACGGTGCCGGGGATACCGCGTGGTACTGGCACCTGCTGGCCGCTGAGCTGCACCAACGCGGTCACGACGTGGTCGCACCGGACCTGCCCTGCGACGACGACTCGGCCGGACTGTCGGAGTACGCCGACACCGTGGTCGAGGCCGTCGGCGACCGTACCGACCTGATCGTGGTGGCGCAGTCGTTCGGCGCGTTCACCGCGCCGTTGGTGTGCGAGCGGCTGGAGGTGGACCTGCTGGTGCTGCTCGCCGGGATGGTTCCGTTGCCCGGCGAGCAGCCGGGCGCGTGGATGGCCAACACCGGATACGAGGAAGCCCGGCGCGAACACGACGAACGCGACGGGCGGCCCGAGGACCTGATCGGCTGGTTCTACCACGACGTCCCGCCGGAACTGGCGGAAGAGGCGTTGCGGCGGGGACGGGACCAGTCCGAGACGCCCGGGCGCCAGCCGTGGCCGCTGCACGCGTGGCCGGACACGCCGACGAGATTCCTGCTGTGCCGCGACGACCGGCTCTTCCTCGCGGACTTCCAGCGCACAGTCGTGCAGGACCGGCTGGGCATCGAGGCCGACGAGATCGGCGGCAGCCACTGTGTCGCGCTCAGTCGCCCCGGTGAGTTGGCCGACCGCCTGGAGACGTACCGGACCGAGCTCACCAAGAGTCCGTGAGCGGCCCTCGACGCGAAACGGACGGCGGCACCGGGCCGGCCAGGGCCGCCAGTTGGTCCACCACGTCGGTGAGCGGCTTACGGGTGTCGATCTCCGTGGTGGCGGACGAACGTAGCAACGGCTCGACCTCCATGGTGTCGGCGAGGATTCGATCGTGTTGCTCGGGGGATTTCCCGAACGGGTTGTTGTCGCGCTGGGCGATGCGCTCGAGCATCACCGGCACGGGTGCGCTGAGCAGGACGATCTCGTCGAACCGGGGATAGAACCGGACCTGGTTGCGTACCGTGCCGGCAACGAACAGCGGCTCGCCCGACCGCTCGTGCTCGGTGAGCAGGGCGCCGATCCGGTCCTCGTGCCACTGTCGCTCCACGCCGGTGCCGCCGGGACCTGGCGCGTCCTCGATCCAGTCGCCGTAGTCGGTGTCCACCACCCGATATCCGCGCCGTGCCAGGGCGGCCAGGGCCGTGGACTTTCCGGTGCCGGACATGCCGGTTACCAGGACCAGCGCCACGCGATCATCCTAGGAACCCGAATCGGTCTCACGCGGCGCGCGGGCGAGGACGGCGGAGAACGCGGCGAGCGCAGCGAGCAACAGTCCGACCGCCAGGACAGAGTGGACGGCGAAGCCGGCGACCAGCACCGACAGGGCGATGAGCGGGAAGGCCACCTGGTACCACACCGGATAGTCCACCGGCCGGATCTTCAGCGCCCACACCGACATCAGGAACAGCGCCACCGGCACCGCGACCGCTCCACCGGCGCCCGCGGCCGACAACTCGCTGTGGTGATCCACGTCGGCTTGCAACCCGGCACCGACCGCCGCCGCCGAAGCGAAGACGAGCAGATGCCCGTACCCCCAGAGGAATGACTCGAAGCCGGTGCGGGTCGGGGTCCGGTGGGTGGGCTGGTTGAAGTAGATCCACCACATCCCGAAGACGATCAGCAGCCCGCCGGCGACCGGGTCGACCAGACCGCCACCGGACGAGGAATCCAGCGCCGACTGGATGGCGGTACTCGCGGCCAGCACCGTCTCGCCGAGCACGATCAGGGTGAACAGGCCGTACCGCTCGGCGATGTGGTGCGGATGCCAGCTGGTGGACCGGCGCCGCTCGGCCCACGGCGGCACCGCCAGCTCGGCCGGCACCAGAACCAGGAACCCATAGGGCTGTACCTCCGACGGCAGCGCCAGCAACGACACCCAGCCGGCGGTACACCCGGTCACGCCGATCGCGTACCGCACCGCGGTGCGCCGGCCGTCCCGATCCGCGCGCGCCGCCCGCAGCCACTGCCCGACCAGCGACAACCGCATGATGACGTACCCGATGGTCACGACCGTGAAGTCGCGCCGGTCGAACGCGCGCGGCACCCCGGCCGCCAACACCAGAACCCCGGCTATCTGTACCAGCACGGCCAGCCGGTACAGCACGTCGTCGGTGTCGTACGCGGACGCGAACCAGGTGACGTTCATCCACGCCCACCAGATCGCGAAGAACACCATCGCGTACCCGAGCAGAGCCGTCCCGACGTGACCTTCGCCGAGCGCGTGGTGCAGCCGGTCGGCGGCCTGCGCGACCGCGACCACGAAGCACAGGTCGAACAGCAGCTCGAGCCAGGTGGAGGTGCGGTGCTCCTCGTCGGCGCGCCGGCCCCGCATCGGCCGGTGCAATCCGTGAGCTACGACAGCGGCGTTGTCCACGCCGGCGAGCCTAGCCAGCGCTTCTGTCGCGCGTATCGACCTGCTAACACCAACGCCAGCAGGTCGATACGCGCCAGAGTGAAAGGCACCGGACCCGGGCCCCGGCGATGAGTTTTGCCCTGGCCTCCGGTCTGTATCGACACACCCGATCAAGGAGAACGTCGTGACCGCTACGTACACCTTCGATGTCTTCTGCACCCTCGACGGCTTCGGCTCCTACGGGCCCGACGGCGACTGGGGCGGCTACTGGAGCAAGGCTGGAGCTGAGTTTCTCGACCGTCGCCTCGCCGTGCTCGGCGAGGAGCAGCGGATGATCCTCGGGGCCAACACCTTTCGACTGTTCCGGAAGCTGCTGGGCTCAAGCGTCGAGGAGTTGGCCGCGCTCGACCCGGTGAACGCCCTGATGACGAGCCTGCCGACAACGGTGGTGTCGACCACCCTGGAAGGCCCCCTCGCCTGGCCGGACGCGACCCTCGTGAGCGGTGACGCCGTCGACGTCGTCGCCCGGCTCAAGGAGGAGTCCGAGGTGCCGTTGCGCTCGCACGGCAGCCTGTCGATGAACCGGGCGCTGATGGCCGCCGGCCTGGTCGACTGCGTCCAGGTGTCGCTGTTCCCGGTGATCAGCGGTCAGACCGGTGCCGCGCCGATCTTCCAGGGTGCCGCCGACTTCGACCTCGAGCTGATCGAGAGCCGGACGCTCGACGGTCACATCCAGGAGCTCATTTACCGGCCGACCCTGCACGGCTGAGGATTCGTCGGGTCGTTCGATGAGGAGGCGGGCCGGTCAGCAGGGGCGCAGCGGGGAGTTGCAGGCGGCGACCAACGCGCGTCGACAGGCGGTCGCCAGCGGCCGGAGCGCGGCCGACCGCTGCGCCGCCTCGTGCACGTTCACCGCGGCACCGGGCGCGTCGTGCTCGGCCAGCGCGAGCACCCCGTCGAGGATGCTGGCCCGCGCGTACAAGCGACGGCTTCGAGGGTCGAACCCGGGCGGAAGCTCGCCGTGATCGCCGCTGCGCAACGCGGCCAGCGCCGGGGCCAGCTCTGGCCGCCACCGGGCCACGTCCAGGTCGTCGAGGGTGCGGGTGGTCTCGGCCAGCGCGGTAGCGAGGTCCGCCTCGGCCTCCGCCGCGCTGACCAGCTCCGTCGTGCGCATCCCCGGCGGCAGGGGGTACGCCCGCCAGGTGATGCTGTGCCAGGTGTCGCCGGACCCGGAGGTGTGCTCGGTGTACGCCGGCACCAGCCCGACCGGGCCGGCCAGTACGGCTTCCTCGGCCAGCAGCGCGGCACCGGTGAACTCGCCCGGCCCCGGTAACCCGCGGGGATCACCGGGCGCCGGCAGCACCAGGTGTACCTCGTCCGGATGCACCCTCGACAGCTCGGTCAGGGCTTCCCGGAGTGAGGCCGGTTCGATCCGGTCCGGCAGGTCCACCACGTGCTCGGCATCGCCGGCCACCGCGGGTGCCACATCGTCGTACGGCACGAGCCCAGCACGCCAGGCTCGTACCCACGGTACGAACCTCAGCGACGGGCGCGCCGTGACAGTGGACGCGCGGGGGAGCAGAGCCACGCCATGCAGGGTACGCGACGTTCCGCCACTCGTCCGATATCAGTGCGTAGGCGACAGGTCGCCGGGGATCGCCAACCGCGGCGGGCACAGTGTGTCCGGCGTGCCGCCACGAGCCGGTACGCCGGGCGCACTAGCGTCGCCACCGTGCGGGAACTGTTCAAACGGGACAAGAAGCAGGACCGGTACGGCGCGGATGTACTGGCCGGCGAATGGCGCCGCAAGGCGACCGTCGCGGTGGTGGACGCCGAACTCGACCTGGTCGTGGAGGACGCCGACTCAGGCTTCTGCGGCGCCGTGGTCGCCTGTACCAAAGAGGGCGTTGTGCTGGAAGACCGGCACGGCCGGCAGCGCACGTTCCCGCTGCTGCCGGCGAGTTTCCTGCTCGACGGCCGGGTCGTCACGCTGCAACGCCCAGCCCCCAGGGCGCAGCCGACCGCCCGCAAGCGCACCGCGTCCGGCTCGATCGCGGTCGCCGGTACGCCCGCGCGGGTGGCCCGGGCCAGCCGGATCTGGGTCGAGGGCATCCACGACGCGGCCCTGGTCGAGCGGATCTGGGGCGACGACCTGCGGGTCGAAGGTGTCGTGGTCGAGCCGCTCGACGGGGTGGACGAGCTGCCCGTCGAGGTCGCCGCGTTCAGCCCCGGCCCGATCCGCCGGCTCGGCGTACTGGTCGACCATCTGGTGCCGGGCAGCAAGGAGAGCCGCATCGTCGCCTCGGTGAACTCGCCCTATGTGCTGGTCACCGGGCATCCGTACGTGGACATCTGGCAGGCGGTGAAGCCGGCCGCCGTCGGGATCCGGGCCTGGCCGACCGTACCGAAAGGCCAGCCCTGGAAGGAGGGCGTGTGCGCGGCGCTGGGGGTGTCCGACCCGCAGGAGATGTGGCGGCGGATCCTGCGCTCGGTCAACACGTACCAGGACCTGGAGACGCCGCTGCTCGGCGCGGTGGAGCGCCTGATCGACTTCGTCGCCGAGCCCGGCGAGTAACCGACTCGGCGAACAGGCCGGGGGCCGCTTTACAGCGACGGCCACGGGTCGCGGGTGAACACGAACGTCGCGATGTCCAGGGCCTGCACCAGACCGTTCGACGCGCGCCGGACCCGCAGCAGCTCCCCGGCGTTCATGCCGGACAGGCAGCGCCAGGTGTCGCTGGACTCCGGTACGAACCGCCATGGCGCCGCGGCCGGGAACATCGTCGAGCGCATCACCAACTGCTGCGTGACCGGGTCGTAGCACGCCTCGTACTCCCGACCCATCCACCACCAGCGGCCGGTCAGCGGCTCGACCTCCGGCGGCGGGACGGCGCCCGGTCGCCACGGGGTCACCGACACCGGCTCGTTGTCCAGCACGGCGTCCAACAGGTTCATGCCGAGCGGCCCGATCGACGTGCCGTACAGCGTGAACGAGTTGGCGAACGCCACCACGCCGGTACGACTGCGCCGGTGGAAGCTCAGGATGGCCAGGTATCCCGGCATCGAGCCGCTGTGCCCGGCGTACACCCGGTCGCCGCGCCGGCCCAGCTCCAGGCCCAGGCCGTGCCCGGCGGTCCACCCGTCCAGGTCCAGCATCGCCACCGGCGCGCACATCTCGGCCACGGTGTCCGGTGCGAGTACGGCCGGATCCGGCGCGGCCAGGAACGCCGCCCACCGGGTCAGGTCGGCGACCGTGCTCCACAGTTGCCCGGCCGGGGCCATCGCGCCCGCGTCGTACCTCGGCTCCTCCCGCAGCGTGTTCTGCCACGGGTGCACCACGTACCCCCGGGCGAACGGCTCCTCCGGGCTGTACGTCGTACGGGACAGTCCGAGCGGGCCGAGCAGCCGCTTGCCGAGCAGATTCCGCCACGGCTCGCCGGTGATCCGGGTCAGCACCGCGCCGAGCAGGCCGTAGGCCAGGTTCGAGTAGTGGTACCCCCGGTACGGCGGGCCGGCGAGCTTGTCCGGGGTGAGCCCGCGCAGCAGCGTGTCCAGGTCGCTACCGACCGACCGCTCCCACCAGTCGCCCTCGGGTTCACGCTGCAGTCCGGACACGTGACCGAGTAGCTGGCGCGGGGTCACGCCACCGACCGGGGTGCCGGGAAGGTGCCGCGACAGCGGCTCGTCCAGATCGAGCCGTCCCTCGTCCCGCAGCTGCATCACCAGCGCGGCCGTGAACGTTTTCGAGATCGAACCGACCCGGTACTGCAGGTTGTGGTCCGGCGCCGGAAACTCGCCGGCGCCGGCAACATGCACCAGCTCGCCGTCCCGCACGATGCCCGCGACCAGCGAGGGCGCGCGCCCCTCC
Organism: uncultured Actinomycetota bacterium; assembly: GCA_963742715.1. Taxonomy (GTDB): domain Bacteria; phylum Actinomycetota; class Actinomycetes; order Mycobacteriales; family Micromonosporaceae; genus CAVUMR01. The sequence continues at coordinate 1,302,666 of CAVUMR010000002.1, forward strand.
GCCTGCGCCCGGGCGACCAGTTCGTCGACCCTGGCGACGGTGTCGGGCTGCAGCGACATCGATTCCCCTTCCGGCGCGGCCACGCTCTCGGCTGGCGGACTGTCCGAACCGTACCGGGGTGGCTTGGTCGTTGTGCGCGCCGACGTGTCAGGATCAATACGTGGCTGCCATCGTGTGGCTGGTTCTCGGGTTCGTCTTCGCGATCGCCGAGGCCTTTTCGATGACCTTCGTCCTCATCATGTTCGCCGCCGGCGCGTTCGCCGCGGCGGCGGCCGCCGCGTTGGGCGCGCCGCCGGTGCTGCAGGCGATCGTGTTCGGTGTCGTGTCGGCGCTCGCGCTGGTCGCGGCGAGACCGGCGCTGCGTGGCCATCTGGCCACCGGCGGCGGCGACCAGAAGATGGGGGTGGCGGCACTGGAGGGGGCGTCCGCCCTGGTACTGGAGACCGTCGACACCGATCGCGGTCTCATCAAGATCGAAGGCGAAACCTGGACCGCGCGGTCGTACGACAGCACCCAGACCTTCGAGCCGGGCGAACATGTGCATGTCATCAAGATCAAGGGCGCCACCGCGCTCGTCTGGAGGGACTAGGTGATCGAACAACTGTTCCTGGTGCTGGTCGCGGCGATCGTTCTCGTCGTGCTCGTGGTGCTGTTCCGCGCCGTGCGGATCGTGCCCCAGCAGCAGGCATTCATCGTGGAGCGGCTCGGTAAGTACCAGAAGACCCTCGGGCCTGGGCTCAACCTGCTCGTTCCGTTCATCGAAACGGTCCGTACCAAGGTCGACCTGCGCGAGCAGGTGGTCAGCTTCCCGCCGCAGCCGGTGATCACCTCCGACAACCTGGTCGTCTCCATCGACACGGTGCTGTACTTCCAGGCCACCAACCCGGCGGATGCGACGTACGCGATCGCCAGCTACCTGCAGGGCATCGAGCAGCTGACCGTGACCACGCTGCGAAACGTGATCGGCTCGATGGACCTGGAGCGGACCCTGACCAGCCGCGAGGAGATCAACTCGCAGCTGCGCGGGGTGCTGGACGAGGCCACCGGCAAGTGGGGGATCCGGGTCAACCGGGTGGAGATCAAGGCGATCGAACCGCCGCCGAGCATCCGCGACTCGATGGAGAAGCAGATGCGCGCCGAGCGGGACCGGCGGGCCGCGATCCTCAACGCGGAAGGCATCAAGCAGTCCCAGATCCTCACCGCCGAAGGCGAGAAGCAGTCGGCCATCCTGCGCGCGCAGGGCGACCGGGAGGCGCGGGTACTGCAGGCCGAAGGCCAGGCCAAGGCGATCCGTACCGTCTTCGACGCGATCCACCGGGCGAAGGTCGACCCGGACGTGCTGGCGTACCAGTACCTCCAGGCGCTGCCCCAGATCGCCCAGGGCGCGTCGAACAAGATCTGGATCGTGCCGGCCGAGCTGACCAAGGCGATGGAGGGCTTCGGCTCGGCGTTCACCAAGTTCGCCGGCGGTACCGCCCCGGCCAGCGCGCCGTACGAGCCGGACGACCTGACCGACGACCCGGTCAGCGGTGGCCCGACGGGCGCTGCCGTGGCCGAGGCCGAGTCGGCGGCGCGGCAGGCCACCGAAGCGGCCGCGGCCGCCGCCGCCGAGGTCGGCGGGGGCGCCCGGTCGGGTAACGCCGCCGGTGCGGCCACGCCGGAGCTGACAGCCGGCGAGCGGATCCCGCCACCGGAGCTCGGCGGGTTCACCTCGCAGAGTCCCTCGGAGATCAAGACGCCGTGGCACACCGGACCCGAGTCGGACAACGCGAGCCGCTGACCGACAACTCCGCGGCGTCGCTGGTCGACGACGTATGGCGGGCCGAGGGCGGCCGACTGTTGGCCGCCCTGGCCCGCCGCCTCGGCGATCTGGACCTCGCCGAGGACGCCCTGCAGGACGCCCTCGGCGAGGCGCTCGACCACTGGACCCGGGAGCGACCACCGAACCCGGCCGGGTGGCTCGCCACCACCGCCTGGCGCAAAGCGGTGGACCGGCTGCGGCGGGACCGCACCGGCGCCGCGAAACTCGCCGTCGCCTTCGCCGGACCGCCCGAGCCGGCCGCCGAGGACCGGCTCGCGCTCATATTCGCCTGCTGCCACCCCGCGCTGCCGATGCCGGCCCGGGTGGCGCTCACCCTCAAAGCGGTCGGCGGCCTGACCACCGCCGAGATCGCCGCCGCGTTCCTCACCGCCGAACCCACGACAGCCCAGCGTCTGGTACGCGCGCGGAGAACCCTGACCGAGCACGGCGTACCGATCGCGGTGCCGGATCCGGACGAGCTCGGCGACCGGCTCGACGCGGTACTGGCCACGCTGTACCTGATCTTCAACGAGGGGTACCTGGCCAGCGGCCACCGGCAACCCGCGCGGCGCGATCTCGCCGCGCAGGCGCGCGCGTTGTGCGCGGAGCTCACCACCCTGATGCCGCGGGAACCGGAGCCGGCCGGCCTGCTCGCGCTGATCGAGTTGCACGAGTCGCGCGCGAGCACCCGGTTCGACCCGTGGGGCCGGCTGGTGCTGCTGCCCGACCAGGAACGGCACCGGTGGGACCAGTCGCTGATCGCGACCGCGACCGCGCGGCTGGACCGGGCGCTGGCGGTACGCCGGCCCGGGCCGTACCAGACGCAGGCCGCGATAGCCGCGCTGCACGCGACCGCGCCCAGCTACGCCGACACCGACTGGCCGCAGATCCGGGTGCTGTACGAGCTGCTCGACCGGCTCGCGCCGTCTCCGGTGGTACGACTCAACCGCGCGGTCGCCAGCTGGCACGCGGTCGGCCCCGCGCCGGCGCTGGCGGAGGTGGACGCGCTGGTGGGCGAGCTGGACGGGTACCGGCTGCTGCACGCGATCCGCGCCGAGCTGCTGACCGCGCTCGGCCGTACCGACGAGGCGAAGCAGGCGACCGAGCGGGCTCTGGCGCTGGCCGTGAACCCGGCCGAGCGGGAGCTGCTCGGTCGCCGCCTCGACGCGCTGTAGTACTTCCCGTATCAGTGCTGGATGAGCGGGCGGAGCTCCAGTCGCGCGGTCGGGTCGGAGCCCAGCGTCGGCCAGGTCGACGCGATCGCCACCGCCTCGTCCATGTCCTCCACGTCGAGGATCGCGAACCCGCCGACCACCTCCTTGAGCTCGGCGAACGGCCCGTCGGTCACTACCGGGCCGTCGGCCCCGCCGCGGACCGTCTTGGCGGTACTGCTGGGCTGCAGCTCGGCACCGCCCGGCGCGGTCTTGCCGGCCGCCGTCCACTTCTCGAACCAGGCGCCGACGTTCGCGACGAGGTCCTGCATCTGGTCGGCCGGGATGTCGGCCCAGGTGCTGTCGTCACCGCAGATGATCATGGCGTAGCGCATGTGCAGGTCTCCTTCTCGAGGCGCCGCAGCGCCTGAGGTCGGGGCGCGGGGTGCGCCCGGTCAACTCTGCTACGAACGGCGGCCGACCGGAATCGACACGCGGCGGTACCGGATGCCCGCCGGCGCCCGCCGGAGACGTTGGTCGATACCCGCGGTACCGGCGTCCGGACGCTCAGGTGAGAATCGGCCGGTGCACGACGCGGAACTGATCACGGATCCGGCGGACGAGCGGCTGGCCGACTATCGCGAGCTGACCGATGTGGCGCTGCGGACGAAGTACGAGCCGCCACACGGCCTGTTCATCGCCGAAGGTGAGCTCGTGCTGCGGCGGGCGCTGCGCGCCGGGTACCGACCGCGCTCGGTACTGCTCGACGAGGGGCGGGTCGACCAGCTCGCCGACGTATCGCTCGCCGGGGCTCCGGTGTACGCGGCCGACCAGTCGTTGCTCGCCGCGGTCACCGGCTTCCACGTACACCGGGGGATTCTCGCCTCGTTCCACCGCCGGCCGCTGCCCACCGTCGCGGACGCGATCGAGGGTGCGCGCCGGGTCGCGATCCTCGAAGACGTCAACAACCACACGAACCTCGGCGCGGTGTTCCGGGGCGCCGCCGCGCTCGGCGTGGACGCCGTACTGCTGTCCCCGTCCTGCGCGGATCCGCTGTACCGGCGCAGCGTCCGGGTCAGCATGGGGGAGGTCTTCGCCGTTCCGTACGCCCGGCTGGAACCGTGGCCGACGGCGCTGGACGCGCTGCGTACCGCCGGATTCAGCCTGCTCGCGTTGACGCCGGCGGTGGACGCGGTGCCGATCCAGCAGATCCCGGCCGAGTGCCGGGGCCGGACCGCGCTGCTGCTCGGGGCGGAGGGCGCCGGCCTGTCCGGCGGTGTACTGGCCGCGAGCGACCTGCGGGTGCGGGTGCCGATGCGGCGCGGGGTCGACTCGCTCAACGTGGCCGCCGCCGCGGCGGTCGCGTTCTGGGAGCTCGGCCGGGACGATCCGCTCGACTGACCAGCCGTGTTGACGGGGGCGGCGGGGCCGCGCCACGCTGCCGGAAGCCGATTCAGGGAGTGACGATGACCGATCCGGACCTGCTCGCCCGGCACCGCGCGGTACTGCCGGCCTGGCTGGCGTTGTACTACGAGGAGCCGATCGAGATCGCGTCCGGGTCCGGCTGCCGTGTCACCGACGCGAACGGCAACACGTACCTCGACTTCTTCGCCGGAATCCTCACCAACATGCTCGGGTACGACGTGCCCGAGGTGCGCGATGCCGTCAAGCGGCAGCTCGACACCGGGGTGGTGCACACCTCCACGCTGTACCTGATCCGGCAGCAGGTCGAGCTGGCCGAGCGGATCGCGGCACTGTCCGGCATACCGGACGCGAAGGTGTTCTTCACCAACTCCGGTACCGAGGCGAACGAGACCGCGCTGATGCTCGCCACCACGTACCGCCGGTCCAACCAGGTGATCGCGCTGCGCAACAGCTACCACGGCCGGGCGTTCGCGACGGTCGGAATCACCGGCAACCGCGGCTGGTCCGGGTCGAGCCTGTCACCGGTACAGGTGACGTACGCGCAGGGCGGCTACCGGTACCGCAGCAGCTCCATGCGGCACCTCGACGACGCCGCGTACGTGGAGGCCTGCCGGGAGGACCTGGTCGAGGTGCTCGACACGACCACCGCCGGTGACGTCGCCTGCATGGTCGCCGAGCCGGTACAGGGCGTGGGCGGGTTCACCATGCCACCGGACGGGCTGCTCGGCGCGTACCAGAAGGTGCTGGCCGAGCGGGGGATCCTGTTCATCTCCGACGAGGTACAGACCGGCTGGGGCCGTACCGGCGACCACTTCTGGGGATACCAGGCGCACGGCGTCGAGCCGGACGCGATCACCTTCGCCAAGGGGCTCGGCAACGGCTTCACGATCGGTGGGCTGGTAGCCCGCCGCGAGCTGATGGACAGCATGCCGGCGAACTCGATCTCCACCTTCGGCGGCAACCCGGTGTCCACCACCGCGGCGTTGACCGTGCTCGACTACCTGCGCGATCACGACCTGCAGGCGAACGCCGCGCGGACCGGCGCGGTACTGGCCCAGGGGCTGCGCGCGCTGGCCGAGCGGCACCCGGTGGTGGGGGAGATCCGGGCCAAGGGGCTGATGGTCGGCGTCGAACTGGTCGAGCCGCACACAGGTGGCGCTGGCGGTGGGGCCCCGGCACCGAGCCCGCGCGCGGCCGCGGTGGTGCTGGAGGAGGCGCGCCGGGGCGGGCTGCTGGTCGGCAAGGGCGGCCTGTACGGCAACTGCCTGCGGATCGCGCCGCCGCTGGTGATCACCGAGGCGGACGTCGCGGAGGCCCTGGAGGTGCTCGGCGCCGCGTTCGCGGCCGCGGACAAGGTCGTCGCCGGCTGACCCTCGCTCCTCGCCCGCCCTGCCCGGTCCGCGCCCGCCCGGCCCGGTGCGCGCCCGCCCTGCCCGGTCCGCGCCCGCCCGGCCAGGTCGCGGCTGCACCACCGTGTTCGCGTATCGACCTGCTGGCGTCGGTGCCGGCAGGTCGATACGTCGGCGGGTAGCGGGTGCCTGGCACTCGATCCATGACGGTCAGCCGCCGGTGAGGCTGGCGTGTGCCGCGGCGGCCGCCGGCCCGGACACCTCGGGAAGCTCACGCAGCGCGAGCCAGGCCGCCCCGGAAGCTCCGGCGTAGGCACCGGCCGCTACCAGGGCCGGCGCCGTCCACTGGTGGGCCATCCGGTCCCGTACCGCCTCCGCGACCGCGCCTCCGCCGGCCAGCAGGCCACCGGCCAGCACGATCGGCCCGGTGTCGTCGGCTCGTACCGCCGCGAGCGTGGCGACCAGGCGCTCCGCGGCCGCGTCCACCAGCCCCGTCGCGACCGGATCGCCGGCCCTCGCGGCGGCGTCCACCAGCGGAGCCAGTCGCGCCAGCGTGACCGGCGGTGCGGCGTACACCGCGTCGATCAGCCCGCCGCGGTCCGGCCGGCGACCGGACACTGCGAACGCGTCGAGCACCAGCCCGTCCAGTACCCGCGCCGGGGCGTGCCCGTCGAGCACCCGCAGGGTCGCGTGTACCGCCGCGCGGCCGAGCCAGAACCCGGAGCCCTCGTCGCCGATCAGCCAGCCGTAGGCGTCGGCGGTACGCACGTTCCGGTGGTCGCGGATCATCGCGGCCGCCGCGCCGGTACCGGCGATCAGCACGGTCCCGTCCGGCTCGGGCGTACCGGCCGCGAACGCGACCTCGGTGTCTCCGGCCAGGATCGGCTCGCAGCGCAGCCCGGCGTCCCGCCAGACCGCGTCGAACACCGCGCGAACCGCCGGATCGGCCAGCCGGCCCCCACCGGCCAGTCCGATCACGCACGCGTGTACCGCCGCCGGGTCCTGTCCGGCCAGCGCCGCCACCAGCGCGGTGCCGACTGCGCTGGCCGCCTGCTCGGTCGGGTACGCGGTGGGGTTGCCGCCGCCCGCCACGCCGTACCCGAGCGGGTCGCCCGCAGCGTCGGCGAGCACCGCGCGGGAGGCGGTACCGCCCACATCGAGCCCGAGTACCAGCACGCGGCGTCACCTTCCGGATAAGGATTCAGCGATATGTGCAGGTTAGGGCTTGACAGCGCGCGTCCCAGGGCTGGTAAGAAATTTCAACAACCACGTGGGTACATGAAGGGATCCGTTACCGATGGTCGAACCGGCGGTGCGTCCACCCGCCGATACGACCGTGCCCGTACCCGGTGGCGTGCTGCTCCGGATGCGCGCGTTGCTGCCGCGCCTGCCCGGGAAGCTGCGGGGAGTCGGCGAGGAGGTGCTCGCCGATCCGACCGCGGCGGCCCGGTCCACGATCGTCGAGCTGGCCGAGCGCAGCGACACCTCGCCGACCACCGTCACCCGGTTCTGCCGGGCGCTCGGCTTCGACGGGTACGCGGACATGCGGCTGGCCATCGCGACCGCGACCGGCCGGACCCCGCCGGGCGGCGACGAGGTGGACCTGGGCCGGGAGATCCGGCCGACCGATCCGCCGACCGAGGTGCTCGGCATGATCGCCGCGGCGGACAGCCGGGCGATCAGCGCGACCGCGGCGCAGCTCGACGTCGAGGTGGCCTGCCGGGCCGCGGCCGCGATCGCCGGAGCCCGCCGGATCGACCTCTACGGCCTGGGCGGCAGCGCGGCGATGGCCGAGGACCTGCAGGTACGACTGCACCGCATCGACGTGGCCTGCTGGACCTGGCGGGACCTGCACGGCGGGCTGACCAGCGCCGCGCTGCTCGGGCCGTCCGACGCGGCGGTGGCGATCTCGTACAGCGGATGCACCCGGGAGACGGTGGAGCTGCTGGCCGAGGCCGGCAGCCACGGCGCCACCACCATCGCGGTCACCAGCTACCCGCAGTCGCCGCTGGCCGACGCCGCCGACCTGGTGCTCACCACCGCGATCCCGGAGACCCCGTTCAGCACCGACGTGTTCGCCGCCCGGCACGCCCAACTGGTCGTGCTGGACCTGCTGTACGTGCTCGTGGCGCAGCGCAGCTACGGCCGCACCAGCAGCGCGTTCACGCTGACCGGTCAGGCGGTCGCCGGACACCGGATCGCCCCGGACGCGCCGATGGGGCGCCGCCGCCGGGCCAGACCGCGGGCGCCCTAACGCGCCCACCCCGACAGCGGCCGCAGCAGACCAGAGGGAGACACATGACCGTGAGCGCCGAGGCGTACGTTGCCGCGGTACGTGAGGCGATCGACCGGGTGGCCGGATCGCAGCGTGCCGCCGTGGCCGAAGCCGCCGGCCTGATCGTCGACGGGCTGAACAACGGCGGGGTGCTGCAGGCGTTCGGCTCCGGCCACTCCGAGGCGCTGGCCATGGAGCTCGCCGGCCGGGCCGGCGGCCTGGTACCCACCAACCGGCTCTCGCTGCGCGACCTGGTCGTGTTCGGCGGCGAGTCCCCGGACGCGATCCGGGACAACAAGCTGGAGCGGGACCCGACCGTCGCTCAGCGGGTGCTCGACCTGGTACCGGTCCAGCCGGCCGACGTGTTCGTCATCGCCTCCAACTCCGGCGTGAACGGCTCGGTGGTCGAGCTGGCCACGCTGGTCAAAGGGCGCGGTCACCGGTTGATCGCGATCACCTCGCTCGACCACACCCGGCAGGTGCCCTCCCGGCACCCGTCCGGTCGCAAGCTCGTGGACCTGGCCGATGTCGTACTCGACAACGGCGGGCCGTACGGTGACGCACTGCTCGATGTACCCGGTGGCGGCAAGGCGTGTGCGATCTCGTCCATCACCGGGGCACTGCTCGGCCAGATGATCGTGGCCGAGGTGGTACGCACGCTCACGGACGCGGGCGTACCCGCACCGATCTACTTGTCCGCGAACGTCCCCGGTGGGGACGAACACAACCAGTCCCTCGAAGCGCGGTACGCCGGTCGCATCCGGCGTACCGCATGAAATTTGCGAAGGCGAGGATCATGAGTTCCGAGTCCAGCCTGTCCCGCCGCGACCTGCTCGGCCGTGCTGCCGCGGCCGGTCTGCTCGCCGGCCCGGCCAGCGGTCTGCTGGCCGCTTGCGCCACCTCTGGCGGAGACGACGACAAGAGTTCCGCGAAGCAGGGGGAGAAGACCAAGGACAACCCGCTCGGGGTACCGACCGACGCGGCGCTCGACGTGGTCATCTTCAAGGGCGGCTTCGGCGACGACTACGCCAAGTTCGACGAGCAGCTCTACAAGAAGAAGTACCCGAAGGCGAGCATCAAGCACAGCGGCATCCAGCAGATCCAGCAGGAGCTGCAGCCCCGGTTCGTCGGCGGCAACCCGCCGGACGTGATCGACAACTCCGGTGCCCAGCAGATGGACACCGCGGCACTGGTCTCCGACAAGCAGGTGATGGACCTCGCCGACCTGCTCGACGCGCCCTCGATCGACGACCCCGACACGAAGATCCGGGACACGCTGCTGCCCGGCACGGTCGAGGTCGGTAGCTACGGCGACAAGATGTACGTGCTGAACTACGCGTACACGGTCTACGGCCTGTGGTACTCCAAGTCGCTGATGGACAAGCACGGCTGGGAGTACCCGCAGACCTGGGACGCGATGCTGTCGCTCTGCGCGGACATCAAGAAGGCCAAGATCGCGCCGTGGACGTACCAGGGCAAGTTCCCGGTGTACATGAACTGGCCGATCCTGATGATGGCGGCGAAGAACGGTGGCGCCGACATCCTCAAGGCGATCGACAACCTCGAGCCGAACGCCTGGAAGCACCCGGCGATCAAGGCGGCTGCCGAGGCGTTCTACGAGCTGGCCGCCAAGGGCTACATCATGCCCGGCACCGCCGGCCTGACCCACATCGAGTCGCAGACGGCGTGGACCCAGAGCAAGGCGGTCTTCATCACCTGTGGCTCGTGGCTGGAGAACGAGGCGAAGCCGACCACTCCGGCGAACTTCCAGATGACCTGCGCGCCGGTACCGAGCCTCGGCTCGGACGACAAGATCCCGTTCGCCGGATTGCGCGCCACCGCCGGTGAGCCGTTCATCGTGCCGAGCAAGGGCAAGAACCCGTACGGCGGCATGGAGTTCCTGCGGGTGATGCTGTCCAAGCAGGCCTCGGCGAACTTCGCCAAGACGGTCAGCTCGCTGACCTGCCTGCGCGACGGTACCGAGGGCGTCACGCTGACCCCCGGCCTGGCCTCGGCCAAGCAGGCGGTCGACGCGGCCGGCCCGAACGCCTTCAACTGGCTGTACGAGGGCTGGTACAAGAAGCTCAGCAAGGAGATGGTCGCGGTCGCCACCGGCGAGCTGATGACCAAGAAGATCACGCCGGACGAGTGGGTCAAGCGGTGCCAGGACGGCGCCGACCAGATCGCCAAGGACGACACGATCAAGAAGTTCAAGCGCTCCTGACTCTTCTCATGCGTACGGCTCGTCCCCGCGGGCTGCCTCCGGCAGCCCGCGGGGACCGCCATCGGACAGGAGTTACAACCAGCTATGCGACATGGCAAGTACCGGCTGATCATCAGCTTCCTGGCGCTACCGGTGGCGCTGTACGCGGTGTTCGTCATCTGGCCGTACGCGCAGGCGTTCTACCTGTCGATCACCGACTGGCGTGGGCTGTCGTCCCAGGCGCGGGTCGTCGGGTTCGACAACTACGTGCGGCTGGTACACGACACGGCCTTCTGGCCGGCGCTCAAGCACAACGCGTACCTGCTGATCGCCTTGCCGCTCATCACGATCGGGCTCGGGCTGTTCTTCGCCTCGATGCTGAACGTGGGCGGGCGCAGCGGTCGGGCCGCGGTACAGGGCGTGCGCGGTGCCCGCGTCTACCAGGTCGTGTACTTCTTCCCGCAGGTGCTGTCGATCTCGATCATCGCGATCCTCTGGCAGTTCGCGTACAACCCGAACTCGGGTTTGGTGAACGGCTTCCTGCGGGTGATCGGGCTCGGCTCGGTACAGCCGGTCTGGCTCGGCGACCCGAAACTGGTGCTCTGGGCGGTACTCGCGGTGATGGTGTGGAGCAACGTCGGCTTCTACGTCGTACTGTTCTCGGCCGGCATGCAGTCGATCCCGCGTGACCTGTACGAGGCCGCGCTGCTCGACGGCGCGGGTAGAGGGGCCACGTTCTTCCGGGTCACGCTGCCGCTGCTGTGGGACACCGTGCAGGTGGCCTGGGTGTACCTCGGCATCGTCGCGCTGGACGCGTTCGCCACCATCCAGATCATGACCAACAACGAGGGCGGGCCGAGCCGGGCGGCGGACGTGTTGAGCCTGTCGCTGTACCGCAACGCCTTCGACTACTCCAACTTCGGGTACGCCTGCGCGATGGGCGTGACGCTGTTCTTCCTCACCCTGACCATGGCCGTGGTGACCATGCGGCTGTCCCGGCGTGAGCGCATCGAGTTCTAGGACCGCCGGATGACTCTGGGGAGCACCTCGACATGACCACCGCCAACACCGACGAACGCGCACCCGCCGAGCCGGTCGCGCCGCCGCCCGCGGCCGCCCCCGAACCGGCCCGATCGGGCCGCATAGCCGGCGCGTTCAACGTGTTCTCCCACGCGTTCCTGCTGGTGTGGGGCGTGCTCGTGACGTTCCCGCTGGCCTGGGCGGTGCTGTCGGCGTTCAAGACCGACCGGGAGATCCTGGTCAGCCCGTGGCGGCTGCCGTCCTCGCTGCAGTTCGACAACTTCGTCCGGGCGTGGACCCGGGCACAGATCGGCGAGTTCTTCTTCAACACCGTGATCGTGGTCGGCGGCTCGCTGATCCTCACCATGCTGCTCGGCTCGATGGCCGCCTACGTGCTGGCCCGGTACGACTTCCCCGGCAACCGGTTCATCTACTACCTGTTCGTCGGGGGCATGAGCTTCCCGGTGTTCCTGGCCCTGGTACCGCTGTTCTTCACCGTGAACAACCTCGGGCTGCGCGGCGGCAACACCATCTATCTCGGCCTGATCCTGGTGTACGCGGCGTACTCGCTGCCGTTCACGGTGTTCTTCCTGACCGCCTTCTTCCGTACCCTGCCGACCACGGTCGCCGAGGCCGCGCTGATCGACGGGTGCTCGCACGAGGGCCTGTTCTTCCGGGTGATGCTGCCGATGGCCAAGCCCGGGCTGCTGTCGGTCGGCATCTTCAACTTCCTCGGCCAGTGGAACCAGTACCTGCTGCCGCTGGTGCTCGACCAGGGCCCGGACGCCAAGCCGGTACTCGCGCAGGGCCTGGTGTCGCTCGCGGTCAGCCAGGGGTACCGCGGTGACTTCTCCGGGCTGTTCGCCGGTCTGGTGGTGGCGATGCTGCCGGTGCTGATCGTGTACCTGGTCTTCCAACGTCAGGTACAGAGCGGCCTCACCGCCGGCGCGCTCAAGTAGCCACCGAGCCGACCCCCGGGAGTACTCGTGAATCCGGACGCCCTGTTCGACGACATCGCCACGGAGCTCGAGCCGCGGGGTGTGACCGCCGGCGCGATGTTCGGCAAGCGTGCGCTGAAGGCAAACGGAAAGGCGTTCGCCTGCCTGCTCGGCGACGCGTTCGCGGCGAAGCTCGGTGCCGGTGCGCCGGAGCATGCCGAAGCGCTCGCGCTTGCCGGCGCCGAGTTGTTCGACCCGTCCGGCAAGGGCCGTCCGTTCAAGGACTGGGTGGCGTTGCCGGCGAGCGAGTCCGACCGGTGGGCGCACTACGCCGGCATCGCGCTGGGCGGCATCACCACCTGACCCGCGGCATGTCGACGAATGTGCCTGCACCACCTGATCCGCGGCATGTCGACGAATGTGCCCCCACCACCCGGCTTCAAGATCCGCGGATGTGCGCACGTGACCACCACTTGGTCTCAAGATCCGTGGTTGTGCGCACGTGACCACCACTTGGTCACAAGATCGGTGGTTGTGCGCACGTGACCACCACTTGGTCACAAGATCGGTGGTTGTGCGCACGTGACCACCACTTGGTCTCAAGATCGGTGGTTGTGCGCACGTGGCCACAATCGGGCCGAAACCCTGTGGCGGACTGCCCACCTCTCCGGCGTGTCGTGCGGAAGATCCGAGGTAGTGGGCAGCCAGCACCACGATTCGGGCGGATACCTGTGGCTGGCTGCCCGAAGATGCGGATCTTGGTCCGGAAACGCCGACTGTTGGGCAACCAGCCACACGAATGTGGCCCCGTTGTGGCTGGTTGCACCCAGGCTCGGATCTTGGGCGGGAGATGGGCGAGTGTGGCTGGTGCGCCCGGCCTCGGATCTTGCGCGGGAATGAGTGGATCGAGGATGTGGCTGGCTGCGCACAACCTCGGATCTTGAGCGCGCGGACAGTCGAGCCCGCGGTCAGGGTTCGGCGACGGTCACCGGCACCCGGTCGGCCGGGGGCGCGGCCGGCGGTCCGTCCACCGGCGCGCGACGGTACGCGGCGAGTACCGAGCCGGCCAGGATCAGTACGAACCCGATCGCGATGCCGACCGTGAACGACTCGTCCAGCAACACGACTCCGAGCAGTACCGCGACGGCCGGATTGATGTACGTGACGACCGTGGACCGTACCGGCCCGACCTCGTCCACCAGCGCGAAGAAGCACAGGAACGCGGCCGCGGTACACAGCAGCGCGAGCAGCAGTACCGCGCCGATCACCTGACCGGACGGCCACCGGGACGGCAGCTGTACGACTCCCACCGGCAGGTACGCGAGTGCGGCCAGCCCGAGCGCCGCCACCGTGATGCCCAGTCGCGGCAGGTCGGACAGGTACTTGGCGAGGATGAACGGCCCGTAGGAGTATCCGACGGCCACCAATGCCATCTGTACCAGCGCCCACGAGTCGCCGGCGCCGAGATCGAGCCCGACCAGTGCCACGACGCCGGCCAGTCCGATACCGAGCCCGAACAGCCGGCGCGGGCCGAGCCGCTCGGAGTGGCTGAGCCAGCCGAACAGCGCGCCGAGCAGCGGAATCGTGGCGAGCAGCAGGCCGGTCAGCGAGCTGCTCAGCCGGCGCTCGGCGTTGCACAGCAGCAGCCACGGCAGGCCGAACTCGATCGCGGTGAACGCGACCAGTGGCCGCCACCGGCGCAGCACCGGTCGTAGCTCTCCGCGCATCGCGGCGATCGGCGCCAGCAGCACGGCGGCCAGCGCGCACCGCCAGAAGACCACGGAGGCGGGGCTGAGCTCGTCCACCGCGACCTTGATCAGAAGGTACGGGACACCCCAGATCAGGCCCATGGTGGCGAACAGCAGCCAGCCGCGTCGCGTCATCGAGCCCCCCAGCAAGCCGGCGTTTACAGGACCGATTCTGCTCCCGGTCCTTTCGCTGTGTACCGGTCATCAGGGTGTCCTTGCGCACACAAAGGGCGTCTGACCTGCGGCGGAATCGGGACCTAAGGCACCGGGAGTGGCGGCCGGACCGCGCCCGGTGACTGCCGGGTCGCACCGACCGGACTTCTCGACGGGTATGTCCAGAGTGGACACGATATGGTCACTGGATAACTGGAATCGCGCGGTTGGCGGCCGGACCGCGGTGGCGTACGGGAGGCAGTCATGAGGCAGCCGATCCGGGTCCGGCCTTTGCTGTACGGGGGCGTCCTCGCGCTGATTCTGCTCACCGCATGTGACGTGTCCGCGCTGCCGGAGGTCTCCACCTCGGTACCGGCGCAGCCACCAGCGCGGATCATGGACGCGGCCGGTGCCCGGGCCGCCCTGCACCAGTTGCCGGTCCGGCCGGCCGGTTCGATGTCCGGGTACGACCGGTCCTGTTCGGACGGGCACCATTGCGTGTTCGGCGCGGCCTGGAAGGACGTGGACCACAACGGCTGCGACACCCGCAACGACATCCTCCGGCGTGACCTGACCGGCGAGTCGTTCCGGTCCGGTACGCACGAGTGCGTGGTCGTCGCCGGCACGCTGAACGACCCGTACACCGGAACGACCATCCGGTTCACCAAGGCGGAAGCGTCCGAGGTGCAGATCGACCACGTGGTCGCGCTGGCCGACGCGTGGCGGTCCGGGGCCGCGGCGTGGCCGGTCGCGCGGCGCGAGCAGCTCGCCAACGACCCGACCAACCTGCACGCGGTGGACGGCGGTACCAACTCCGGCAAGGGCGACCAGGGGCCGGCCGAATGGCGGCCGCCGAACCGGGCGTACTGGTGCGGGTACGCGCGCACCTACGTCACGGTCAAGGTGCGGTACCGGCTGACCGTGTCACCGGAGGACGCCCGTGCGCTGGCCGGCCTGCTCGCCGGCTGCCGCTGACACGACCCGGCTGCCGTCGACGCGAGCCGGCTGCCGTTGACGCGAGCCGGCTGCCGTTGACGCGAGCCGGCTGCCGCTAACCGACCCGGTTACCGCTGATCGACCGGTTACCGCCGCCGAGCGACCGATCAGCGCGGACAGGCATCGATCAACGCAAATGTGGGTAGTTTGCGGGCACATTCACGCCCCCGATAAAGGAGTGGTCGATGTTAGCGGTGATCGCTGCCGTCCTGTTCGCCTTGGCGCTGCTGCTGGAGCTCGTCGAGGAATCGCTCGGAGTCATCACGTCAACCGTTCTGGTTACCGCCGGACTGCTCTGTGTCGCGCTGCACCTCGCCGGTGTCGGCGGCGGCTGGCGGGGTGGTTGGTCCCGCCGACGGAGGTAGTTCCGACCAGCACCTATGCCGTACCAGACGTCACGACGGTCGTGTTTGCACGGGGCTCTAAGGTGACCCCATGTCAAACACGATCGTCGTGAACGATCTGCGTAAGTACTACGGAGATGTACACGCGGTGGACGGGGTCTCGTTCACCGTCGAGTCGGGGGAGTTCTTCGGGATCCTGGGGCCCAACGGGGCGGGAAAGACCACCACTCTGGAGATCATCGAGGGGCTGCGGGAGCCGGACAGCGGCACCGTGGACCTGCTCGGGATGAAGCCGTGGCCGCGCAACGCCAAGCTGCTGCCGCGCATCGGCGTACAACTGCAGGCGTCGTCGTTCTTCGAGCGGCTGACCGCCCGCGAGCAGTTGCACACCTTCGGCTCGCTGTACAACGTGCCCGCCGGTCGCGCCGACGAGATGCTCGAGATCGTCGGGTTGGACGACAAGGCGAGCACCCGGGTGGAGAAGCTCTCCGGCGGTCAGATGCAGCGGCTGTCGATCGCCTGCGCGCTGGTACACAATCCGGAGATCCTGTTCCTGGACGAGCCGACCGCGGCGCTGGACCCGCAGGCGCGGCGCAACCTGTGGGACGTGCTCCGCCGGATCAACGACGAGGGCCGCACCGTCGTCCTCACCACCCACCACCTCGAGGAAGCCGAACTGCTCTGCGACCGGGTGGCGATCATGGACCACGGTCACATCCTCGAACTCGGCCCGCCGGCGGCGCTGGTACGCGGGTTGGACGCGCCGGTGCGGATCTCCATCGAGCGCGGCCACCTGTCCGATGCCGACGCCAAGGCGCTGCCCGGTGCCGACGACGTGACCGACGACGGGGTGTCGCAGACCATTGCCACCCGCAGCCCCGCCCCGGTGATCGCCGCGCTGGCCGACCGCAACGCGCTGCACGGCGTGCAGGTCAAGGGCGCCACCCTCGAAGACGTCTTCCTGCAGTTGACCGGACGGGAGTACCGCGCATGAGCGGGCGCAGCGAGCGAGTCATGGAGCGCAGTGCGGAGGTGCCTCCTGACGGCGCCGGAGCGCAGCGGGGCGCCGGCCGGACCAATGGCCTGACCAGCCTGTCCAGGGCCATGTTCCTGGGCTTCCTGCGAGACCGCACCGCGCTGTTCTTCACGGTCGTGTTCCCGCTGTTGTTCCTGGTCCTGTTCGGTGGGCTGTTCAAGGACGCGGGCGCCTCGAAGTCCGAGGTGCTGGAGATCGGCAGCGTGGCGATCCTCGACCAGATGCCGGCCGAGGCCCGTCGCGACATCGAGGACGTACTCGCGGTCACCAAGACCTCCGACCGGGACGCGGCTCTCGACAAGGTCCGCAAGGGAGACATCGACGCGGCCGTCGAGCAGCAGGGCAACACCCTGGTCGTGCACTACTCGGCGGCCGACCAGGTCAAGGCCGGGACCATCCAGGGGCTGTTCAACTCCCTGGTCGAGAACGCCAACGTCGCGGCCACCGGCCGCCCGCCGACGTTCCAGCTGCAGACCAAGTCGGTCGAGGACGAGTCGCTGAGTCCGATCCAGTTCCTCACCCCGGGCCTGCTCGGGTGGGCGATCAGCATCGGGGGCTGTTTCGGTGCCGCGCTGACCCTGGTCACCTGGCGGCAGAAGAAGATCCTGCGGCGGCTGCGGCTCGCCCCGGTCAGTACCGGGACGGTGGTGTCTGCCCGGGTGGGGGTGGCGATCGCCATCGGGCTGGCCCAGATGGCCGTGTTCGTCGGGGTGGCGTCGATCCCGTACTTCGGGCTCCAGCTGTCGGACTACTGGTGGATGGCGGTACCGGTGCTGATCGCCGGCACCCTGGCGTTCCTGTCCATCGGGCTGCTGGTCGGCGCGTTCGCCAAGACCCCGGAGTCGGCCAGCGCGGTCGCCAACCTGATCATCCTGCCGATGGCGTTCCTGTCCGGCTCGTTCTTTCCGCTGGATGACGCGCCCGGTTGGGTCAAAGGCATCTCGAAGATCTTCCCCTTGCACTACCTGGTAGACGGTATGCAGAACGTCATGGTGCGCGGTGAGGGTCCGGCGAGCGCATTGCCCGCGATCGGCATCCTGCTCGGGTTCGCTCTGGTTGTCGGTTTCATCGCGACGCGGATGTTCCGCTGGGACGACGTGTAGCGATGGCCGAACGGTTCACCGACCGGGTCGCGGTCGTCACCGGTGCCGGATCCGGCATCGGACTGGAGATCGCGACCCGGTTCGCCGCCGAGGGGGCGGCGGTCGCGGTCGCCGACGTCGACGGCGACTCGGCCAGCGCGGTCGCGGCGGCGTTACGCCGGCTGGGCGGGGACGCCCTCGCCGTCGACGTCGACGTCACCGACCGGGCCGCGGTGTCCCGGCTGGTCGCGCGGGTGCAGGGTCGCTGGGGCCGGGTGGACGTACTGGTGAACAACGCCGGTTCGGCCACCGACGGCTCACTGCACGAGTTGGCCGAGGCGGACTGGGACTCCGACGTCGACGTGGTGCTCAAGGGCGCCTTCCTGGTCACCCAGGCGGTACTGCCGACCATGGTGGCCCGGGAGCGCGGCGTGATCATCGCGGTCGGCTCGGTGAACGCACTGACCTATCTCGGCAACGACGCGTACAGCGCGGCCAAGGCCGGCCTGATCAGCCTCACCCGCGGCATCGCGGTGCGGTACGGCCGGCACGGCATCCGGGCCAACGTGATCGCCGCCGGCACGGTACGTACCCCGGCCTGGTCGCAGCGGCTGGCCAC
Source organism: uncultured Actinomycetota bacterium (assembly GCA_963742715.1). Taxonomy (GTDB): domain Bacteria; phylum Actinomycetota; class Actinomycetes; order Mycobacteriales; family Micromonosporaceae; genus CAVUMR01. The sequence continues at coordinate 1,320,806 of CAVUMR010000002.1, forward strand.
CGATCCGGAGCTGCTCGACCGGCTGGCCAGCTGGTACCCGCTGGGCCGGGTCGGCGCCCCGGCGGACATCGCGTCGGCGGCGTTGTTCCTCGCCTCGGACGACGCCTCCTGGATCAGCGGCGCGGTACTGCCGGTCGACGGCGGGCTGAGCGCCGGCAACGTGAAGATGCTGTCCGAGCTCGGTGCCGACAAGGGTCGGGCCGCGGCGTGGTGGCGGACCTCCCGCTCCGACTGACCGGCCGGCTGCCCGAGCCCGCTGACCGAGCTCACTGACCGGGCCGTGCCCTGCTCGCGCATCGGGTGATCCGAGCGCCGGCCGGGTAACGTGAACGAAGACGCAGGTCGTCGACGTTCTGGGGGAGGGGATGCCGGTGCGCGCCCGGGTGAGCCTGCCGACCCTGCACTTCCTCGGCCATTCGACCGTCCGGGTCGAACTCGCCGGAGTGCGGGTGCTCACCGATCCGGTGCTGCTGCCCCGGGTGAGCGTGCTGCGCCGGGTCAGCGCTCCGATCGATCCGGTCACCCACTCCGACGTGGACGTGGTCGTCATCTCGCACCTGCACGCCGACCATCTGGACCTGCCGTCGCTGCGGCTGCTCGGTGCCGGGGTACCGCTGATGGTGCCGGCCGGTGCCGCCGACTTCCTCGGCCGTCGCGGCTTCACCAACCTGGTCGAGCTTGCCCCGGGGGAGGCGCACCGGATCGGCCGGCTGCAGATAACCGCCACCCGGGCCGTACATGACGGAGCCCGGCGCCCGTTCGGCCCGCGCGCCGTCGCGGTCGGGTACCTGCTCGAGGGCGGCGGGCAGCGGGTGTACTTCGCCGGCGACACCGACCTGTTCGACGAGATGTCCGAGCTCGGGGAGTACGGACTCGACGCGGCGCTCATCCCGGTGTGGGGCTGGGGGCCGAACCTCGGGCCCGGGCACCTCGACCCGACCCGGGCCGCCACCGCGACCGGGCTCCTGCGACCACGCGCCGCGGTACCGATCCACTGGGGCACGCTGCGGCCGTACGGGATCAGCCGGTGGATGCGCGAGCACCTGGTCGACCCGCCACACCGGTACGCGCGGGCCACCCGCGAGCTGGGGCTCGACACCCCGGTGCTGTTGACCGAACCCGGTCAACCCGTGGTGTCCCGCTGATGGCGGGCTGGGGGCAGCAGGTCGCCGACGCGGCGGCCACCAGTTACCCGGTCCTCGCTTTCGCGGTGCTGCTCGGCTCGATCCTGCCGGTGGTACCGACCGGTGCCGCGGTCAGCGCCGCCGCGGTGTTGTCGCTGCACACCGGGCCGTTCTCGCTGCCGATCGTGCTCGGCGTGGCCACGGTCGCGGCGTTCGCCGGCGACTGCGTGACGTTCGCGGTGAGCCGCAACAGCTCGCGTGGCGCGCTGCGCTGGTTGGCCCGGCACGGCGTACTGCGGTGGCTGCGGCGGTACCGCGATCCCGACCAGCTGGCCGACACCCAGCGACGGCTGCACGAGCGCGGCTGGCAGGTGCTGGTGATCTCCCGGCTGGTACCGGCCGGCCGGATTCCGGTACTGGTAGCGGGTGGCGCGATCGGCTACCCGTGGTCGAGGTTCCTGCCGGGCGACGCGCTGGCCGCGCTGGTGTGGGCAAGCGCGTACGCGCTGCTCGGCGTGATCGGCGGCGGCGCGTTCGCCAACCCGCTCATCGGCATGCTGGTGGCCATCGTGGTGGTACTGCTGATCACCGCGGCGAGCCGGCTGGTCCAGCGGTGGGTCTCCCCGCCGGTGGACGCGGCCGACCGCACCGCGAGCTGACCGGGTGGCCGCAGGCGGCGGGCGGGAGGGTAGCGGCAGAGTGGGCAGCCTGGTCCGCAGCGGCCGGACGATCACCCGACTGATCGTGGTCTGGCTGGTCGGCGCGGTGACCGTGTGGATCCTGGCCGACACCATGCCCGGCTTCGACCTGGACCGGGCGCGGGACGCGCTGTTCGTGTCGGCGGCGGTAGGCGTGTTGAACGCGGTGGTGTGGCCACTGCTGATGCGACTCGCGCTGCCGGTGAGCGTGCTCACCTTCGGGGTCGGCGCGCTGCTGCTCAACGGGCTGCTGGTGTTCGAGCTGCTCCGGCTCATCCCGGGGGTACGGCTGGCCGCGCTGTCGGCCGCGGTCATGGTCGCGCTGGTGGTGACCGCGGTGACCGCGGCGACCAGCAGCCTGTTGGCTCTGGACGAGGACGAGTTCTTCCACCGCCGGGCCGCCCGGCGCGCCCGGCGCCGCGTGCACCCGGCCAACCGGGTACCCGGGGTGGTGTTCCTGCAGATCGACGGGCTCGGCTACGACGTGCTCCGGCACGCGCTGCGGGACGGAGACGCCCCCACGCTGGCCCGGTGGCTGTCCACCGGTACGCACCGGGTGGTGCCGTGGGAGACCGACTGGACGTCGCAGACCGGCGCCAGCCAGTCCGGCATCCTGCACGGGCGCAACGACGACATCCCTGCGTTTCGTTGGTACGAGAAGGACACCGGCCGGCTGCTGGTGTGCAACCGCCGGGCGGACGCGGCCGAGATCGAGCGGCGGCACTCCAACGGTCGCGGCCTGCTGCACGCCGGCGGGGCCAGCCGCGGCAACCTGTTCACCGGCGACGCGACCGCGAACAGCCTGACCATGAGCGTGGCCGGCCGTCGCCACGGCCGGCTCGGCTCCGGCTACTACGGCTACTTCGCCAACCCGTCCAACAGTTTCCGCACCGTGGTGGGCGTACTGATCGAGATCGGCCGGGAGCTGGCCGCGGCCGCGGCGCAGCGGCGACGGGGAGTACACCCGACGGTCCCGCGCGGTGGGCTCTACCCGGTACTGCGGGCGCTGTCCACGGTCGCGTCCCGGGACCTGGTGGTGAACTCGGTACTCGACGACATCATGAACGGCCGGCCGGTGGTGTACGCGAACTTCGTCGGCTACGACGAGGTGGCCCACCACTCCGGCATCGAGCGGTACGACAGTCTGGCCGTGCTGCGCAGCATCGACCAGCAGATCGGCCGGCTGGCCAGGGCGGCGAGCCTGGCTCCCCGGCCGTACCGCCTGGTGGTCCTCTCCGACCACGGCCAGAGCCAGGGCGCCACCTTCGCCGACCGGTACGGCGTCACGCTCGACGAACTGGTCCGGCGGGCCTGCCGGCTGCCGGAACCCCCCTACGACGGCCCGGACCGGCGCGCCTCCGCCCGGCCGCCCACCGACGGGGCGGACCGCCCGGACCCGGGGGCCGGTCCGGTCGCCCGGATGCTCCGCCGGGTGTCGGCCGGTGTGGAGCATCAACCGGAGGCGGTGGGCGAGGCCGCCCGCAACGCCGCCGAAGAGGCCGCCGCCCGGGGCGGGCTGCTGGTGCTCTCGTCCGGCAACCTCGGCCTGATCTACTTCACCGACCGGCGCCACCGGCTCACCCTGGAGGAGATCCAGGCCGCCCACCCCGGCCTGCTGCCCACCCTGGTGGACCACCCGGGCATCGGGTTTCTGCTGGTACGCACGCGCGACCACGGACCGGTCGTGCTGGGCCGGCACGGCGCCTACTACCTCGACGACGGCCGGGTCCTCGGGGTGGACCCGCTGGCCCCGTACGGCCCGCTCGCGGTGACAAGGGTCCGGCGTACCGACGGGTTCGGCAACACCGCCGACATCATGGTCAACTCGATGTACGACCCGCAGACCGACGAGGTGGCCGCGTTCGAGCCACTGGTCGGCTCCCACGGCGGGCTCGGTGGCCCGCAGACCCGACCGTTCCTGCTGTTCCCGGCCGACCTGCCGGCACCGACCGGCCGCGTCTTCGGTGCCGAACGGGTACACGCGGTACTGCGGGGCTGGCTGGCCCACCTCGGGCACAAGCCGTACGCGCCGCGCGAGCTGCCGGCGCCGGCCGCGACCGGTACGCCCGGGGAGCAGGCACCGGCCGCCGCGGTCAACTCGCCTCGTTCCTGATCATCGACAGCACCGCGCGCTCGATCCGCTGGAGCGCGGCGGGGCCGAGTTCGGCCCCGTCCTTGGTGAGTCGGGCCACTTCCCGCGAGACCGTCACGCCGTCGTGGTACAGGTCCACCACCCGCGGGTCGACGTACGACGTGCGGGCCACCGCCGGCGTGTTGCCCAGATGCTCGGCCACCTCCCGCATCACCCTGCTCACCGCGCGCTTGCGTGCGGTGGCGCTGCCCGTAGGCCCGGCCAGGGCCAACCCGGTCGCGGCCAGCAGGGTGCCCTGCCAGGTACGGAAGTCCTTCGCGCTGATCTCGCAGCCGGTGACCTCCCGCAGGTAGGTGTTGATGTCCTCGCTGCGGATGTCCCGCCAGCCCCGGCCGTTGCGGAAGGCGAGCAGCTCCGGTTCGTCGGAGGTACGCCGGCACAGCGACCGCACCACCTTCGCCACGTCGGCGTCGGTGACGGCCAGCTCGCGCTCCGCGCCGCCCTTGGCCGGATAGCAGAACCGGATCCGCGACCCGCGTACCGCCACGTGGTCGCGCAGCAGGGTGGCCAGGCCGTAGCTCGCGTCATCGCCCGCGGCGTACGCCTCCCCGCCGATCCGGAACGCGCCCAGGTCCAGCAGCCGGACCGCGGCCGCGAGCACCCGTTCCCGGGTCAGCCCACGCTCGCCGAGGTGCCCGGACACCGTCTCGCGCAGCCGCGGCAACCGCTCGGCCACGTCCAGTACGTGCTCGAACTTCTCCGCGTCCCGCCGTTCCCGCCAGGCGTCGTGGTACCGGTACTGGCGCCGGCCGGCCGCGTCGGTACCGGTGGCCTGGATGTGTCCGCGCTCGTCCGGGCAGATCCAGACGTCCTCCCAGGCCGGCGGAATCACCAGTGACCGGATCCGGCCGATCACCTCCGGATCGGTGAGCACCTGACCGTGCTCGTCGTGATAGCTGAACCCCCGGCCGCGCCGTCGCCGGGTGAAGCCCGGAGACGACGGCCTGCTCCGACGCAACCGCATGTCCGCCCGGTACCCGCCGATGGCCGGTCCCGCACCTGTCCGGCGCGATCTTGTCGACCGGTACCGGCTCCGGTCGCGCGCTGGTGCGATGAACGACACCGCCGGCGCGGTGCGTTTTGCGGTCGGGGCCTGGGTACACAGCCAGGGAGTGCCTGGGTACACAGCTAGGGAGTGCCTGGGTACAGCTAGGGAGTACTGCCATCAGGTGGGGCCGAGGAGGGACACATCGATGACCGAGTTGCTGCGGTCGGCCCGTCGGATCCAGCGCGGCTACGCACACGGCGAGCCCCGGCCGCTGCGGGGCTATCTGGTGACGCTCGGGGCGTACGGGGCGGTGACCGCGGCACTCGCCGCGGCGGCCCGGATCTCCGGCCGGTCGATCCCGCCGCGGATCGGGATGTCCGACGTCGCGCTGTGCGCGGTAGCCACCCACAAGGTCAGCCGGCTGCTTACCAAGGACGCCATCACCAGTCCGTTGCGGGCGCCGTTCACCCGGTACGACGAGCCGGCCGGGGACGGCGAGGTCAACGAGGAGGTGCGCGGAGAGGGCACCCGGCACGCGGTCGGCGAGTTGGTCAACTGCCCATTCTGTACCGCGGTGTGGGTGGCGACCGGGTTGTCCGCCGGCCTGGTGTTCGCGCCGCGGCTGACCCGGCTGGTGGCGGCCACGTTCACCGCGGTGGCGGGGTCGGACTTCCTGCAGCTCGGGTACGACCTGGCGAAGCAGGCGGCCGAGCGGTCCGGCTCCTGACCGGCGGCGCCGGTACCTCGCAGCGGCTCCTGCGGTTTCCACCACAGCCCGAGCGCTTCCCACCACAACCCCGGCTGGCCTACTACACCCCAGCGGCAACCGTGCGCCACCCGTGGCCACTACCCGGGACTGGCTGGATGGTCCCTATAGCTGCGACAGGGACGGATGCGCGCCGAGCGGGCCGCGACGCTCTGGTCGAGCCGAGTGGGGGTGCTTGAAATGGGTGGATTTCGGGTGGTGGAGCTGTTGAAGGCGGAAACGCCGGAGCTGGCGGAGCGGTGTGACGGCTGCGGCGCGGCCGCGAAGCTGAAGGTCGTACTGGCCGAGGGCGGCGAGCTGACCTTCTGCGGCCACCACGCGAACCTCTACGGCGCGGAGATGGCCCGGCTCGCGGTGCGGGTCGTGGTCGAGGCTGGCTTCCACTGGCAGCACCTGACCGCGCTGCACGCCAAGCCGGTCGAGCAGAACCCAACCCAGAACACGCCCCAGGACACCACCGATCTGGTCACGCGACCGGCGTAACCACGCGGTCGGGGATCAGCCGGTCAGGCAGAAGGCGAGCCGACCGGTGCCATAGCCCGGTACGTCGACGGCGAGATCGAGCCGTCGGCGCGGCGAGAGCAGGTGGCCGGCGGTCTCCTGGTGACCGGGTTGATCGACGAGCATCGTCTCCAGCATCCGGACGTGCTCGAGTTCCTGGTCGCAGAGCAGTACCGCCATCACGTTGAAGACCTCGGCGACGTTCTCCAGCAGCATGGTCGACAGCGACCCGTGCGCCACGCACGCCTCGGCGTGGCTGGCCGGTACCAGGCCGATCGCGGCGCCCAGTCGGGCGGCCAGCTCGAGATCGAATCCGGCCACCGCCGCGGTACGCAGCCAGTCGTTCACGTAGATCCCCGCCACCGCGCCGGCCAGATCCACGGCCGTCCACGGAACCGCGGACGCCACGACGACCGGCCGGCCGAGCAGTCCGTCGTACAACTCCTTGACCGACCTCGCGGTAGGTAGCGCGTGCATCCTTCACCTCATCCGAGGAGTGGTTCCAGCACCCGCCCGAATTCGTCGGCGGTGAACGGCTTGGTGATCATAAAGAGCGCCCCGGCCTCAAGTGCCGTTTCGCGCATCTTGCTCGACGCTTCCGAGGTGACGAACACGAACGGCACCTGATGTCCGGCGCTGCGCAGCGCGTACAGCAGCTCGAGCCCGGACATCTGCGGCATGTTCCAGTCGGACAGTACGACGCCGGGATTCTCGAGAAGCACCGCCTCGTACGCCCGCCGGCCGTTCTCCGCCTCGATCAGTTCGTGGCCGCGGAATCCCGCCTGCCGCAGGGTACGCGCGACGATCTGGCGCATCACCCGACTGTCGTCGGCGATCAGGATCTTCATGCGGCTCGTCCGCTGAGGTTGGTCGTGCTGCGGTGCACGTCGGTACGGCTCTGCAGCACCGCGATGCTCAGCGGCTCGCCCTGCCAGGCCACGGCCAGGTGACAGATCTCCTCGGCGGCCGGCCAGCGGCGGCGGTAGTCGACGGACGCCACCCCGGGCAGGGACAGCGTGCAGGACGGCGCGAGCAGGCTCTTGACGTTCCCGCCGAGCACGTTCGCCAGTTCCCCGAGCGCGTCGCGTACGTCGCCATGGGTGACCTCGGCGAGCGGGGTGCCCAGCAACGACGCCGCGGCGAGGCTGGCCGTGGCCGACGAGCAGGCCAGTACGACCAGGCCCTGCCAGCCGCCGGAGACCGACACCCAGGCGGTGACCTCGTGCCGGCCGGGCTCGCGGTAGCCGGCCGGCTGCCGCACCAGGCTGTCCGGATCCAGGTAGCACGACCAGATGTCGGCGGCGATCGCGAACAGCTCGTTCGGCCCCAGCGGCTCGGCGGTCATCGGGCCGACCCGGTCGGGATCAGCCCGAGGAGCTCCAGCTTGCTGGCCAGGGACTCCGCGGTGAACGGCTTGATCAGGTACTCGTGTGCGCCGGCGGCCAGCGCGCGCACCAGTTGCCGGCGCTCGCCCTCGGTACTGACCATCAACAGCGTCATGCCGCGCAGCCGCTCGTCGGCCCGGATCGCGGTGATCAGTTCCAGCCCGTTCATCTCGGGCATGTTCCAGTCGATCAGGGCGAGGTCCGGTACCGGAGCGGCGGCGCTCAGCAGCTCCATCGCCTCGCGCCCGTTCGACGCGTCGCACACGTCGAAGCCGAGCCGTTGGGTGATCCGGGTGAGAATGATCCGCATCGCGCGGGAATCGTCCACCACTAGGGCCAGCACCTGGTCACCTCCGATCAGTCGTGGCGGCCGGGATGGGGGAAGTCGGCCGGTACACCGACGCCTGACCCGCCGGTACCCGGGTCAGCGCGGCGTCGAGGTCCAGCGTGGTCTCGACCGCGCCGAGAAAGAGCCAGCCGTCCGGGGCCAGCAGGTCGCGGATGCGCCGCAGCGCCGACCGCTTGGTCTCCTGGTCGAAGTAGATGAGCACGTTGCGCAGGAAGATCACGTCGAAGCGGCCCAGGTTCGGCAGTCTCGTGGCGAGGTTGACCCGGTCGAACACCACCGACGACCGCAGCCGCGGCGAGATCTGCCAGCCGGTACCGACCTGGTCGAAGTGACGGTTCCGCAGCGCCGTCGGCAGCCCCCGGCTCATCTCGACCTGGCTGTAGTGGCCCCGTTCGGCGCGCGCCACCATCCGGCCGGACACGTCGGTGGCCAGCAGGTCGTACCGCCAGCCCGCCGGCAGCGCGTCGGTGAGCAGCATGGCCAGGCTGTACGGCTCCTGACCGCTCGAGCAGGCCGCCGACCAGATCCGCAGCACGCGGCTGTCCGCGCGGGCGACCAGCAGCTCCGGCAGCACCACGTCGGTGAACGCGGCGAACGGTTTCCGGTCGCGGAACCAGGACGTCTCGTTGGTGGTGAGCGCTTCGACGATGCACCGGCGTACCTCGCCGGACGGCTCGAGGGCCACCTGGTCCAGGTACAGCGGCACGGTGGCGAACCCGGCGGCCCGGGCCAGGCCGAGCAGTCGCGCCTCGACCAGGTACCCCTTGCCGGGATCCAGCGCGATACCGGCGCCCCGGTGTACCAGGTCGCGCACGAAGGTGAACTGCGCGGTGGTGAGTCGCATCGCGGTCACCGCCGCCACGGGCCGGGACGGTTGTGCCACAGCCGGTCCGGCAGCATCGCGGTCAGGCCTGCCAGCGGGAGTACCGCGTCGGCCAGTCCGGCGTTCGCGACCGCGCCCGGCATGCCCCACACCACGGAGGTGGCCTGGTCCTGGACCAGGATCTCGGCTCCGGTGGACCGGAGCAGCTCGCAACCGGCCACGCCGTCATGGCCCATGCCGGTCAGTACCAGGGCCAGCGCGGCCCGGCCGTAGGTGGCGGCCACCGACCGGAACAGCACGTCGACCGACGGCCGGCAGTAGTTCTCCGCGGCACCGTGGTGCAGTCGGGCGATCACGTGGTCGTCGTGGCGCATCACCTCGAGGTGCTCGTCGCCGGGCGCGATGTACACCGTGCCGGCGGCCAGCCGGACGCCGTCGGTCGCCTCCCGCACGATCACCGTCGAGGCGCCGTCCAACCGCTCCGCGAACAGGCTGGTGAACACCCGCGGCATGTGCTGTACGACCAGCACCGGTACCGGGGTGTTGCCGGGCAACCCGGCCAGGAGCCTGGTCAGCGCGTCCGGCCCGCCGGTCGAGCAGCCGATCGCGACCACGTCGACGCGGTGCCGGAGTCCGGCCGGCAGGGACCGGCGCGGCACCGGTGACGGGTCGCCCCCGGTCCGGCCGGTGGTCAGCGCGTGGATCCGCGGCACCAGTTGGTCCCGGACACCGCGTACCGACTCCTCGATGCTCACGCTGCCGGTCGGCTTGGTGACGTAGTCGGTGGCCCCGTCCAGGGCGTCCAGGGTGGCGCGGGCGCCGGCCTTGGTGAGGCTGCTGTACAGGATGACGGGCAGGTGTGGACGGTCCCGGCGCAGCGCCCGCAGCGTCGCCACGCCGTCGAGCTCGGGCATCTCCACGTCCATGATGACGAGATCCGGTCGCAGCCGGTCGACCTCGGCCAGGGCGATCCGGCCGTTGCGGGCGGTGCCCACGACCGCGATGTCCGTGTCCGTGGCCAGTGCGCGCCGGACCAGCTGCAGCGTCACGACGGAGTCGTCGACGAGCAGGACCCGGGTCATCGCCACCGTCTCCGTCCGGGCGACGGGGCGGGCCGCCGCCCCGGCCCGATCGGCCGGCCGCTCCGCGGGTTGCGGGGTCCCGGTGGCCAGGGCGGCCCGCTCGTCCCGAGTGCGGGGGGCGGTGCCACCGACACGGTCGACCCGCGGGACCCATTCCCCGGTCATACCCGGAACCTGGACACGAGTGACTGCATCTCGCTGGACATGCGCGCCAGTTCCTCGGACGCCCGGCGGGACTCCACGATGCTGCCGCTGGTCACCTGCGCGGCGTCGGCGACGCCGGACACGTTCGCGGCGATCGCCACCGAACCGGCCGCCGCGCTGCCGAGACTGCGGTTCATGTCGTTGGTGGTGGCGGTCTGCTCCTCCACCGCCGCGGCGATGATGAGCTGGTAGTCGTTGATCTTCGCGATGATCGTGCTGATCTCGGCGATCGCGTCGACCGCGCTCTCGGTGTCCCGCTGGATCGCGTCCACCTGGCGGGAGATGTCGTCGGTGGCCCGGGCGGTGCCCTGGGCGAGTTCCTTGACCTCGTTGGCGACCACCGCGAACCCCTTGCCGGCGTCGCCGGCCCGGGCCGCCTCGATCGTGGCGTTCAGCGCGAGCAGGTGGGTCTGTTCCGCGATCGTGGTGATGACCTTGACCACCTTGCCGATCTCGGACGACGACTCACCGAGCTTGGCGACCGTCTGGTTGGTCGCCACGGCCGCCAGTACCGCCTCGGACGCCACCGTCGCCGCCTCGTTGGCGTTCTGCGCGATCTCGCGGATCGAGGCGCCCATCTCGTCCGAACTGCTGGCGACCGTCTGCACGCTGCGGGACACCTCGGTGGCCGCGCTCGCCGCCTCGTCCGCCTGCACGCTCGCCTCGTCGGCGCTGGCCGCGATCTCGGTACTCATGCTGGACAGCTGTACCGCGGTCTGGGCCAGCGCTCCGGCGTTGTCCCGCAGCGCGGTCACGGTGGATCGCATCCCCGCCTGGGCGGTCGCGAACGACGCCGCCATCCGGCCGATCTCGTCCCGGGACACGATGCCGGCGGTCGCGGTCAGGTCTCCGGAGGCCATCGCGTCCAGGGACGCGGACAGCCGGTGGAGCGGGCGGCTGATTCCCCGCGCGACCAGCATCGCGAAGACGATGGACAGCAGCAGGCCGCCGGTCAGTGAGAGCACGGTCAGCCGGGCGGCCTGTTGCTCGGCCGCCTCGGCGGCCCGCCGCAACTCGGTCGCCTTCGCCTGCTCGACCACCTCGGCGGCCACGATCGCCCTGGTCATCCCGGCGGCCAGTGGTGCTCCCTTGGCCTGGTACACCCGCTGCCAGACAGCGGTCTGGCCGCGCCTCGCCGCCGGTGCCAGCTGTTCGGTGTACAGCTGGCGGAACTCGGCCCACGAGGTGGCGAAGCTCCGCATGCTGGCGGCCGCGGCCGGATCCGGCCGGTAGTCGGCCAGAGCGCTCTCGACCCGCTGCTGGTCGCCGGCGATGTCCTCGGCGATCCCGGCCCGGCTCGTCGCGTCGGCCGCCGCGAACTGTCCGAACACGGCAAGCTGGAACTGGTTCTGGTCCGTGCGCAGGCCGAGCACCCGGCCGTACTGCACGACACCCTGCACATACATCCGGTCATTCGCCGTGTCGGTGCGTTCCAGGCCGATGTACCCGACGATGCCCACCCCGAGCGCGGCCGCGGCCACCAGACCGACGGCGAGCAGGATCTTCGTCCGGATCCGCGCGTTCGCCAGCGCGCCCGCGGGCCGACCCACGCCGGTGCGGCCGTACGGCACCGTGGTACCGGTCGGCGGCGGGCCGACGGCGGTGGTGGGCAACGAGTAGTCCATGGTCACTCCGACGGTTCCGTGGGGGCACCGGACGGCGGTTGCCCCGGGTTGATGGCGCGACCGATGTCGAGCGCGAGTACCAGCAGGTCGGTCAGCATGAAGACACCGCGGATGAACCGCCTGGTCGATGGGCCCAGCGTCGCCGGTGCCGGCTGCAGCCGGTGCTGGTCGAGTTCGAGCACCTCGCCGATGGTGTCCACCAGCAGCCCGAACGGCTCGTCGCGGTACCGCACCACCACGTTCATGGTCGCGATCCCGTTCGGCGCCGGCCTGAGTCCCAGCCGTACCCGCAGGTCGATCGCGGGGATGACCTGACCGCGCAGGTTGAACAGGCCGCGGATGCCGGGCGGCGCGAGCGGTACCGGGGTGCACCCGCTGAACCGGTGCACCTCCTGCACGGTGCGCACGTCGACGCCGAACAGGTCGCCGGCGACGGCGAACGTGGCGTACTGCTGGCTGGTCATGAGGCGCGGCCCGTCATCAGGCGCTCAGCATCAGTGGCAGGGCGAGGTCGACGTCGACTCCGCGGATGGCAGCGGTCAGGTCCAGCACCTCGGTGACGCGGTCGTCGATCACCGAGGCGTGGTGCCGGCCGTTCGTGCCCGGCTCGTCGTCGATGTCGATGATGTCGACGATCTTCGGTACCGCCAGCGCGACCGTCCGGTCGCCGCTGCGGCACACCACCGCGCTGATCGTGTCGCCGCTGTCCTCGTGCTCGATGCCGAGCACTGTGCCGACCCGTACCAGCGGCAGCACCTGGTCCCGGTGCCGGACCACCTCCCGCCGGCCGACCCGCTCGACGTGGTCGGCCGGGAACTCCTCCAGCCGCAGGATCGTCTCGAGCGGGATGGCCACCCGCCGGTCCCCGAACGCGGTGAGCAGCACCCGCCGGGTCCGTGCCGCCGGTGGCGCGTACTCCGGCTGCGGCCCGGTCGGCTGACCGGCGGTACCGGCGTCGCCGGTGAGGTGGGCGCGCCGGGCCAGCGTGGCGGTGTCGAGAATCAGCGTGACCGAGCCGTCGCTGAGGATGGTCGCGCCGGCGTACACGCCGATATCCCGCAACAGGCTGCTCAGCGGCTTGACCACGATCTCCTCGGTGTCCATCACCCGGTCCACGACGAGCCCGAACTGTCGACCCTCGGCGTGTACGACGACGATGTAGGCGCCGTCGGACTGGGTCCCGACCGGCAGTCCGAGGCTCGCGTCGAGGTCGACCAGCGGCAGCAGGTGGCCGCGCAGCCGTACCACCGGTGCCCCGGATACCCGCTCGATCGCCTGATGACCGGTGGCGCCGGCGTACACCAGCTCGTCGACCGACCCCTGCGGGATGGCGTACCGCTCGCCGCCGCACTGCACGGTGAGCACCTGCAGGATGGCCAGCGTGAGCGGGACGGTGAGGCGCCAGAGGGTGCCCACGCCCGGGGTGGAGTCGACCTCGATGGTGCCGCCGATGCGCTCGATGTTCGTCTTGACCACGTCCAGGCCGACACCGCGCCCGGACACGTTGGTGACCGCGGCGGCGGTGGAGAAACCGGGCTTGAACAGCAGTGCCAGCAGGTCGGCGTGGCCCATCCGGGCCAACTCGTCGGGGCCGATCAAGCCGCGGTCGACGGCGACCCGGCCGATGCGCTCCGGATCGAGTCCGGCGCCGTCGTCGCCGACCTCCACGACCACGTGCCCGCCCGCGTGGTACGCCCGCAGCACCAGCGTGCCTTCCGGGTTCTTGCCCTTGGCGGTGCGTACCGACGGAAGCTCCACGCCGTGGTCGACCGCGTTGCGGACCAGGTGCAGCAACGGATCCCGGATCGCTTCGAGCAACCCGCGGTCGAGCCCGGTCTCACTGCCTTCCATCACCAGCCGTACCTGCTTGCCGCAGGCACCGGTCAGGTCGCGGAGTACCCGCGGGACCTTGCTCCACATGTGGTCGATGGGCTGCATGCGCGTCTTCATGACGCTCTCCTGCAGCTCGCTGGTGATCAGGTTGAGCCGCTGGGTACTCGCCGCCAGTACCGGATCGCTGTGCGGGTCGATCCCCCGCACGAGCTGGTTGCGGGTGACGACCAGTTCGCCGACCAGCCGCATCAGGCCGTCCAGCAGGGCGGTTTCCACCCGTACCGAAATCTCGGCGTTGCCCCAGCGGCGTTGCGCCGCGAGCACCGCCGCGACCGCTTCCGGGTCGGCGCCCTCGTCCTCGATCAGGATGGTGCCCAGTGGCCGGGTGTCGCCGGCGGCCTGGCGCTGGATGACCGACGCGACGGTGGCGGCGGTCGCCACGCCGCTGTCGACCAGCAGTTGGCCGAGCGGTGGCCGGTCGCTCGTCTCCACCGTGCGTTCCGGGTTCGGGTCGCCGGGGGAGTCGCGGCGCCCGGTACGCCGATCCACGGCCGGTCCAGCCGGCCGGCCGGCGACCGGTGGAGCGACCGGCTCGACCGGCGCCGCGGCCTGTTCGACCGCTGTGGCCTGTCCGACCGGCGCTGTGGCCTGTCCGACCGGCGCGGTGGCTCGCTCGACCTCGGGTTCGTCGGACACGCAGGCGGTGAGCGCCGCCACCGTGGCACCGATCTCGATGTGTCCCTCGGTACCGGTCTGCTCGATCGAGGTCAGCAGCGCCCGTACCGTGTCCACCAGCCGCAGCAGCGCGTCGGTACCGGCCTGATCCATCACCTGCACGCCGTCCCGGTACCGGGCCAGCAGCGACTCGCCCGCATGGGTCAACGTCTCGAGCTGGTTGAACGCGAGGAACCCGCTCGTCCCCTTGATGGTGTGGATGGTGCGGAAGACGCTCGACAGCCGCTCGCGCGAGGTGGGGACCCGCTCCAACTCGAGCAGGTCGCGGTCGAGCTCGTCGAGGTTCTCGCGGCTCTCCGCGAGGAACTCCGGAACGATTTCGTCCAGTTCTTCCATGGTCACCGGCTCGGTGGTGGGTCGTCGGGCTCCGGCAGGACATGCTCGGCGACCGCGGTGGAGTGGCTCATCGACCGGCGCCGGTGACTGCCGTGGAGCAGCGCGTCCAACATGGCGAGCATCGCGGCGGCGGCCAGTACCGCCAGCAGGTACCGCAGCATCGCGCTTGTCGGGTCCAGCTGGTGCTGGACGAACGCCCGCCACAGGGCGGGTCCGGCCAGCAGCGCGGCGAGCAACAGAGTGCTGGGCCGGGTGACCCTAGCCAGCGTGGCGCGCATGTCGCCCACCTCTCCCATCGTCGTTGTGCACATCGGACAGTCGGGCCGACAGCAGGCCCGCCCAGGTCGTGACGTGTGCCGGTTCCCGGTCCAGGTACGCCACCGGTGGGCCGAGCCGCAGTACGCACGCGGGGTCGGCGGTGTCGGCCGTCCCGTGTACTGCCAGCGCGTTCACCGGGCCGAAGCGGTCCAGGTGGGCCGCGGTGTCGGCGGTCTTGCGGGTGGCGTCGACCACCGCCCAGACGGCGGTGGGGCACAGCGCGTCGGTGACCGACCTGGCCCACGGGCCGGCCGTCGCGTCCATCGGCGCGTCCACGACCACCAGATTCGGTGCGTTGGCGGCGCGGAGCCGACCGGCCTGCCGCAGCGCGTCGGCCGGGCCGGACAGGCGCGACGACTCGTCGACGCCGGACACCGGCACCGGGGACGCGACCAGGATCCGTTCCGGGTCGATCCGCAACACAAGCGCGAGGTCGCGGGCCAGCCGCAGGCCGATGACGAGGTCGCCGGCCAGTACCAGGGTGTCGCCCGGCAGCGCGGGGACCGCCGGCGGCCGCGGCAGCGAGCCGAACGCCCGGGCGACCGCGCTGTACCGGTCCGGTCCGTACGCCTGGCAGGCAATCGTTTCGGGTACGCCGAGCGCGACGAGCCCGGCGGTGAGCAGGGCGTCGGCGGGCGTGGTCATCGGCGGCGCTACCGGCTCGGCCGGCTCCCGGCGGTGCCGGCCGGTCGGCGACCGGAGCAGTTCGCCCGCTGACAGCTCGGCGTGCCCGTTGGCGCGCGGGCCGGCGGCACCGGCAAGCGGGTCGGCGGCACCGGCAGGCGAGCCGGGAGCCGGGTCGGCGTGCCGGGCATGGTGGGCGCCGGCCGTCGGTTCGGGGCGGCGCCGCTCCGACCGCAGGTCGGCGAGCAGGGTCTGGAAGCTGGCGGCGCTGGTTTCCGGCACCACCGGCGCGGGTGCGCTCGGTGTCGGGGCCGCCGATGTCGTGGCCGCTGGTGCGAGGGCCGCCGGTGCCGGGGCCGCCGGTGTCGGAGCTGCCGGTGCGAAGACGATCGGTTCGAGCACTGCCGGTGCGAGCGCGGTCGGGGTCCAGGCGAGCACCGGGGCGACCGGCGGCACGATGTCAGGGGTCGGCATCGGGCCGGCAGCCGGGGCCGGCGGCACCCAGGCGGTGACGGGTGCGGCGACAGCGGGTGCGACCACCACGGGTGCGGCGACAGCGGGTGCGGCCACCACGGGTGCGGCGACAGCGGGTGCGGCCACCACGGGTGCGGCGACAGCGGGTGCGGCCACCACGGGTGCGGCGACAGCGGGTGCGGCGGGGACCGGTGCGGTCACGCGCGGGGCACCGGGTCGTGCGTCGAGCTGCGTCTCGGCCGCGTCCATCATGGCCACCAACGCGCTCGCGGGGTCCATCGGCTGGTCCGCCGGCTCGTTCTCCAGCAGGTGGTCTGCCGCGCCGAAGGCCGCGGTGGCCGGCTCAACGGCTGCCGGCTCGGTTCCCGGCTCGGCAGCGGCCAGCTCGGTCCCGGCCGGTTCGGCAGCGGCCAGCCCGGTCCCGGCCGGCTCGACCGACCCCGTGGCCGTCGCGACCTGGTCCTCGGCACCGTCGATGACCTCGAGCGTCAGCTCGTACCGCTGGCGGGCGAAGAACCCGGCGATGCCACCGGTACGCACCTTGTCGGCGGACACGATGCGGGCGGCGCCGCCGTGCTCGTCACGTACCCGGGCGAGCAACGTGCCGATGTCAGGTCCCTCAAGCAGCAATCGCGTGGACACCGTTCACCACCCCGACTGTCTGCACCCGCGCGGACGACTGGGCGATCTCGGTGTACGACAGGACGGCGATCCGGGGCGCGCTCATCTCCACCAGCCGGCGCAGCGGCCGGCGCAGCTGTGGCGAGCACACCAGTACCGGGCTCAACCCGCGCTGCTCGGCGGCCTCGACCAGCCGGCGGGTGTCGTTGACGAGGTTCTCCGCGAGGGACGCCTCGGCCAGGATCTGCAGGCCGGTATCGGTCGGCCGCAGCGCCTCCAGCAGGGTGTGCTCCAGCCGCGGGTCGAGGGTGACGACCGGCAACGTGCCGTTCGACAGGTACGGCGTGACGATCGCCGGACCGAGTGCCCCGCGGGCCGACTCCAGCAGCAGGTCCGGGTCGGTGGACAGCTTGGCCGCCAGCGACAGGCCCTCGAAGATGCGGATCAGGTCGCGGATCGGCACCCGCTCGTCCAGTAGTCCATGCAGCACCTGCTGCACCTGACCGAGGGTGAGCAGCGCCGGAGTCAGCTCCTCGACGACGACCGGATGGGTGCGCCGGACCATCTCGGTGAGCGCCCGGACGTCCTCCCGGCCCAGCAGGCGGCTCGCGTTGTCGCGTACCACCTCGGCCAGGTGGGTGATGACCATGGAGGCGCGGTCGATGACGGTGGCGCCGGTGAGCTCGGCCTGGTGGCGCAGTCCGGCCGGTACCCACTTGGCCGCGAGCCCGAAGACCGGCTCGATGCCGGCGCGGCCGGGCAGGTGCTCGAGGTTGTCGCCGATCGCGAGCACGGTGCCCGGCGGTGCCTCGCCGCTGGCCACCTCCACCCCACTGACCCGGATCGAGTACGCGGACAGCGGAAGGTCGAGGTCGTCGCGGGTGCGTACCGGCGGCATCACCACGCCGAGTTCGAGGGCGAGCTTGCGGCGCAGCGCGCGTACCCGGTCGAGCAGGTCGCCGCCGGCGGTGTCGACCAGGTCGACGAGGTCGGCGGAGAGGGCCAGCTCGAGCGGGTCGACCCGCATCTCCGCGATGATCGCCTCGGGGGAATCCGGGGTCAGCAGCTCCTCGGTCTCCTCGGCCGCGGCCACCTCGGCCGGCTTGGACTTCGGCATCCGCTGCGCCATCAGCAGGACCGCGCCGCCGACCACCAGGAACGGGATCTTGGGCAGGCCGGGTACCAGGCACAACGCCAGCACCGAGACGCCGCCGATCTGCAGCGCCCGCTTCTGCTGGCCGAACTGGCGCGCCACGCTGGTGCCCATGTCCTCGCCGGAGGTGGACCGGGTCACGATCAGGCCGGTCGCGACCGACAGCAGCAGCGCCGGGATCTGGGAGACCAGGCCGTCGCCCACGCTCAGCAGGCTGTAGTGGGTGATCGCCTCGCCCGGCGTCATGCCGCGCTGGACGATCCCGATGATGAAGCCGCCGATCAGGTTGATCACGGTGATCAGTACGGCGGCGATCGCGTCGCCCTTGACGAACTTGGACGAACCGTCCATCGCACCGTAGAAGTCCGCCTCGGCGGTGACCTCGGTACGCCTGCGGCGCGCCTCGGCCTCGTCGATCAGACCGCTGTTGAGGTCGGCATCGATGGCCATCTGCTTGCCGGGCATCGCGTCGAGGGTGAACCGGGCGCCCACCTCGGCGACCCGGCCCGCGCCGTTGGTGATCACGACGAACTGGATGATCAGCAGAATCGCGAAGATGACCAGGCCGACCACCAGGGATCCGCCGACGACGAACTCGCCGAACGCGCTGATCACCTTGCCGGCGTACCCGTCGAGCAGCACCAGCCGGGTGGCGCTCACGTTGAGCGCCAGCCGGAACAGGGTGGCCAGCAGCAACACCGACGGGAAGACGGAGAAGTCCAGCGGCCGGGTCACGTACATGCTGATGAGCACGATGACCAGCGCGGCGGCGATGTCGGCCGCGATCAGCAGGTCGAGCAGGAACGTGGGTAGCGGTACGACCATCATGACGATGATCAGCACGACCACGCCTGGTACGACGAACTGGCTGAGTCGTCGTGTTTTCACCAGCACCTACCCCACGGATTGCTGGGGGCCTGAGTCCATGGCCTTGTCGGCGCCGTCCCTGGCACTCATCCCATCGGTCGGGTACCGGTCGAACTGAGGAATCCGCCGGTCAGGCCGCGGCCGGATTGTGCAGGCCGGCGGCCGAGCCGCGGGCGCGCAACGTCATCACGAACGCGAGTACCCGGGCGACCGCGGTGTACAGGTCCGGCGGGATCTCCTGCCCCAGCTCGCAGTGGTCGTGCAGGGCCCGGGCGAGCGGTACGTCCCGCACCATCGGCAGGCGCAGCTCGCTGGCCCGGTCCCGGATCCTGGTGGCGATCACGCCGGAGCCCTTGGCGACCACCCGCGGGGCACCCTTGTCCGGTTCGTACCGCAGTGCCACCGCGACGTGGGTCGGGTTGACCAGGATCACGTCCGCGGTGTCCAGTTCGGCCATCATCCGGTTGCGGCTCATCGCCAGCTGCCGAGACCTGATGGCCTGCTTGACCTGCGGGTCCCCTTCGCTTCCCTTGTACTCGTCCTTGATCTCCTGCTTGGTCATCTTCAGCTTCTTCATGGTGGTACGGCGGACCACCAGGTAGTCCAGTACGGCCATGGCGAGTCCGGCCATCGCGGCGGCGCGGACCAGCGTGACCACCGCCGCGGTGGTGGTGCCGAGCAGTCCGGCCAGCGGTAGGGCGCCGGCGCCCATCAGGCTCGGCAGCAGCCGCCGGACCGACCAGTAGAGCACTCCGCCGAGTACCGCGGTCTTGGTCACCGCCTTGGCCGTCTCCCAGAGCGCCTTCGGCCCGAACGCCCGCTTGATGCCGGGCATCGGGTTGAGCCGGTTCAGCTTCGGTACCACCACTTTTCCGCTGAAGTGCAGGCCGCCCTGGCCGGCCGCGGCGAGGATGCCGACGAGCATCAGGCCGAACGCGAGCGGGGCCACCGCGATCGCGCCCGCCTTGGTGCCGGCGCCGAGAATGTTCAGCGCGACGTTGATGTCCGGCCGGGCGATCACCTCCGGGACCCGCAGCATCATGTCCTGGACCGCGGCCATCGCGTGGCGTACCACCATCGGCAGCAGCATGCTCGCGGTGAGCATGCCGAGCCAGGCGCCGAGCTCGGGCGTACGCGGGGTCCGGCCTTCACTGCGGGCTTTCTTGAGCCGTTTCTGGGTCGGTTTCTCGGTGCGCTCACCACTCATCGACCCATCACCCGCATCATCATCGAGACCGCCTGCTCGGTGAGCCCGGCGACGATCTGCGGCAGTACGACCAGACCGAGCCCGGCCAGCCCCAGGGTGAGCAGGAGCTTGACCGGGAAGCCGAGGGCGAACGCGTTGAGTCCGGGGGCGATCCGGCCCAGCAGGCCGAGCGCGATGTCCGCGCAGAACAGCACGGCGATCAGTGGACCGGCGATCTGCAGCGCGGCGATGAACATCTGTACCAGGCCCTCGGTCAGCAGCCGGTCCAGCGTGCCCAGCGACATCGAGCCGTCCAGCGGGAGCACCTGGTAGGACCGGGCGAATCCGCGCAGTACCAGCAGATGCGCGTTGCTGACGAACAGCAGCGTGATCGCGAGCAGGTTGTAGAACCGGCCGAACACCGAGTTGGCCGTCATCGACAGCGGATCGAACGCGAACGCGACGGCGAACCCGCCGAACACGTCGATCAGGCTGCCGGCCGACTGCAGGGCGGCGAACACCAGCGAGGTGAGGAACCCCAGCGCACCGCCGATCGCCACCTGCTGGACCGCGCTGGACAGGATCGCGCCGGTGGTGAACACCGGGACGCCGTTGACCAGACCGGGCGCCACCAGCAGGCCGATCGCGACGGCCAGCAGCGCCTTCACCGGGCCGGGGATCACCCTGGTGCCGAACGGCGGAGACACGATGAGCCAGGCGGCCGCGCGGATCGCGGCGAGCAGCACGGCGAGCAGGCTCGACGTCGACAGCTGTAGGGACATGCGCTACCCGGCGCTGACGAACTGCGGTATCTGGTTGAACAACGTCGTGGTGAACGACACCAGCTCGTGCAGCATCCAGTTGCCGGCCAGCAGCAGCGCCACGCCGATCCCGACCGCCTTCGGTACGAAGGACAGGGTGACTTCCTGGATCTGGGTGGCGGACTGGAACAGCGACACCGCGAACCCGACGACCAGCGCGGTCACCATGATCGGCGCGCCCAGCTTGGCGGCGAGCAGCATGGCCTGCAGTCCGATGTGTACTACCTGCGCGTCGGTCATGACACTCCCCGGTCGGGCTAGTGGTAGCTGGCGACGAGGGCGGTGATGATCAGGCCCCAACCGTTGACGAGTACGAAGAGCAGCAACTTGAACGGGAGCGCGACGCTGACCGGCGGCAGCATCATCATGCCCATCGACATCAGGGACGCCGAGACGACCATGTCGATGACCAGGAACGGGACGTAGACGACGAAGCCGATAATGAACGCCGCGCGCAGCTCGGACAGGACGAACGCCGGGATCAGGGTGGTCAGCGGTACCGCGTCCACGTTCTTCGGTTTCGGCTGGTCCGACACCTTGGTGAGCAGCGCGATCTCGTCCGCCCGGGTGTGCTTGACCATGAACGAGCGCAGCGGCTTGACGCCGTCGTTGAACGCCTGCGTCTGGGTCTTCTGGCCGTGCAGGTACGGCTGTACGCCGTCGTGGTTCACCTGTGAGAGCACCGGCCCCATGATGAACAGGCTGAGGAACAGCGCGAGCCCGGCGAGGACCTGGTTGGGCGGCAGGTTGGTCAGCCCGAGCGCGTTGCGGGTCAGCCCGAGCACCACGAAGATCTTGGTGAAGCAGGTACACAGCAGCAGCAGCGCCGGTGCCACGGACAGCACGGTGAGCGCGACCAGGATGGTGATCGAGCTGCTCGGCTTGCCGTCGGTGCCGTTCACGTCGATGGTCACGACGCCCTTGTCGACGCCCGGCTTGACCGGGGAGGCCGGCGGGGACGGTGAGGTCGGGGCGCGCGGGACGGCTCCCGCGCCGGCGGCGGCGGGGACCGCGTCGGCCGGTGCGTGCGGGGGGCTCGCGGCGGCCGGGCCGGCACCGAGCAGCAGCCCGGCGGCCAGCGCGACGAGCAGCATGGTCACCGCGCCGACGACCGGCGTCAGCCCGCGTCGGGTCACCGGCGCGCCGTCCGGTCGCGGAGGAACGCCATGGCCTGTGACCAGGTCTTCGGGGACAGCACCGAGCCGGCCAGCCGACCACCGCCCGACGGGGGCGTGGTCAGTTCCGGCTGGTCCAGGGTCACCGGGTCGCGCCGTACCGTCGGCTCGGCCCGGACCTCCTCCTCGACGGCGGTCAGATCGGTCTCCATCAGGAGGGTGACCTGCGTGTCGGTGACGCCGAGCACCAGGGCCCGGTCGGCGACCCGCACCACGGTGACCGACGAGTGCCGGGACACCTGCTGGCGGGCCAGTACGGCGAGCGCCCCGGTGCGCCGGCCCAACGGCCGCCGGGTCGCCTTCGCCAGCAGCCACATCAGGCCCAGCACGACCAGCAGCGAGAATCCGATCCGTACGCTCAGTTCAAGCACGCCGGCTCCTAGCCCCGGTCACCGGACGGCACGATCTGGGTGATCCGGATGCCGTAGTTCTCGTCCACCACGACTACCTCGCCGCGGGCCAGCAGCCGGCCGTTGACCAGGACGTCGGCCGGCGAGCCGGCCACCCGGTCCAGCTCGACCACGGCGCCGGGACTCAGCGCGAGCAGGTCCCGCACGCTCATCCGGGCCCGGCCCAGCTCCGCGGTGACCTCCATCTCCAGGTCGTGCAGGATGTTCAGTCCGGCCGGCAGCTGCGCGTCGCTGACGGTCCGGTCCGGGGCCGCGGCACGCTCGGCGGACGGCGTCGCGATCTCGTCGGTGACCAGCAAACCGACCAGGGCGTACTGCTGGCCGGCGTCGAGCAGCGGCACGAAGACCGCCTGACCGCTTTCGACCAGCGCGTCCAGTGCGGCCGCCTGGTCGGCCGACTCGGCGACGGTGAGTACCACCGGGCCGAGCGTGCCGGCGACAGCCTGCAGTACCGGCTGTACCGCGTGGGACAGGTCGAGGGGACCGAGCGAGCTGTTCTGCAGCGCCTCGACCAGGTCCGCGGGTACCACCATGACGACCTGGCCGCGGGCGGCGCCGGAGAAGCTGGCCCGTACGGCCACGCCGTCGGGTACCGGCGCGGGTGCCTCGAGGGTCGGCTCGCCCGGCTCCAGCGCCCGGCTGGCCGGCAGTACCGCGATCGCGGCCTCGGCGGCGGATCGGGCGCGGGTGAGATCGGGGCCGGCTGCGGTGGTCAGGCTCATCGGTTCGTGTCCTCATCTGGAGTGGCCACTACCAGGCAGGCCAGCTTGGAACCCTGCTGGGCCGGTACGGCATAGGCGAAGGTGGTACCGGCGGCGGTCAGGGTCAGCGGGGCGCTGATCGGGTGTCCGAGGGACACGACGTCGCCGGGCCGCAGGTCGATGATCTGGCCGGACCGGATCTTGGTCGACCGGAACTGGACGGACACGTCGATCGGGGCGTTCGCCAGTCCGGTGACGAGATCGCGGTGGGTCGCCTCGCGGCTGATCCGCTCCACCGCGGTCAGCCCCGGCTCGGCGCTGTTCTCCCGCAGCTTCGGCACGACCGCGGAGACCGGCAGGCAGATCGTGACCATCCGTTCGTCCGCGTTGAGGGTCATCTCGAACGAGGCCACCAGTACCGCCTCGGAGGCCTTGCAGACCTGCGCGAACTGGGGGCTGTACTCGACGCCGTGCAGCCGCGGGTTGACCAGCTCGATCGGCTCCAGCGCGTAGCGCAGCTCGGCGAGTACGCGCTCGGTCAACCGGCGCAGCAGGGGCAGCTCGACATCGGTCGGTTGCCGCTCCGGCTGCGTACCGCCGGGGCCACCGAGCATGTGGTCGATGAACGCCATCGCCAGCGGCAGCGGGAACTCGAGCAGGGCGGTACCCGGCAGCGGCTCGACGGTGAACTTGCAGAGCATGGTCTCGTCCGGCAGCGCCGCCACGTACTCCTGGTAGGTGAGCTGCTCGATCGAGACGAGCCCGACCTGGGCGACCACCCGCAGGCTCGAGGTGAGTACCGTCGCGACCTGCCGGGCGAACGTCTCGAAGCCGCGCTGCAGGGTCCGGACGTCGTCGCGGGACAGGGCGTTGGGCCGCCGGAAGTCGTACGGTCGGGGCCCGGCTTCCGCCGCACGGCGCGCGACCGACGCGGGCGCGGTCCGGCCCGTCGCCTCAGTCTGCGGTTGCACCTGCGGCTGGGTCACGTCGACCCACATCGGCGGATCCGACCCCGGGCTGAGGAGAACGTCCCGGTGGACGCCTGTCGGCCGAATGGGTGACAGGCACTCCGGTACACCGGTGCGGTTCCGGCGCGGGCGCCCCCACCCCGGTACGGCGGGGTCGGTGGGGACCCGCGCCGCACCGCGGTACGGAGCGGCTACTGCATGACGAACTCGGTGAAGTAGACGTCCATGACTTCGCCCTCGTACGCCTTCTCGATCTTCTCGGCGAGATCCTTCTTGGCCGCGTTCCGCGCCTGGTGCGTCGACAGGGCTGCCATCGGGGTGTTGCTGAACTGGTCGATCGCGATGTCGATGGCCTTGCTGCCGTCCAGTTCCGCCTCGGCCGTGTCGGTCGCCTGCAGGGCGAACTTGAGCTTGAGGTAGTGGCCCTCCTCGAGGTTCAGGGTCACCGGGTCGAGTGGTACGACCAACCCGGGCTTGGGCGCGGCGACCTTGCCATCGCCACCGCTGAACAGGAAGAAGTAGCTGCCGGCGCCACCGACCAGCAGGACGGCGACGATGATGACGAGCAGCTTCTTGCGGGACTTCTTGGGTACCTCGTCACCGGTGGGTGCCGAGATCTTGGCGGCTGCCTCCGCGCCCGGCGAGGCTGACTTGTCGCGACTCATGGCAGTGGACTCCTCAGTCATTTCGCGGTGGCGGCGCGGGCCGCGGCGGGTAGCAGGGCACGTACGTCGATCGGCAGCTCGGACAGCACGATGATCTCCACCCGGCGGTTGAGCGTGACCGATCGCGGGTCACTGGCCGGGTACAGCGGTCGCTCCTGGCCGAATCCCGAGGCGGACAGCCGCTTGGACGGGACACCGGACTCGTCGGCCAGGAACCGCAGCACCGCGCAGGCGCGGGCCGTGGACAACTCCCAGCCGCTCGGATAGTTGACGGTGGGTACCGGCAACTGGTTGGTATGGCCATCGATCTCGATGTTGTTCGGCAGCGGTCGTAGCGCGGGTCCGATGGCGGCGACGATCCGGCGACCGGCGGGCAGCAGGTCGGCACGGTCGCCGGCGAACACCACTGAGTTGGTGATGACCGTGACGACCAGACCCCGCTCGTCGATGTTGAACCGGACGCTGGCGGCCAGGTGCTTGCTGGCCAACGCGGCGGCTATCGCCTTCTTCACCTTGTCCATGTCGCGGACTTCGCGCTCGGCTGCCTCCTGCTTCGTCTGGGCCCTGGACCGGTCGGCCGCGGACACCGCTGCTTCGGCCGCCTTGATCTTGGCCTCGCTGGTCGGGTCGCCGCCGGTACCGGTGGACAGGTCCAGCAGTGCCGACGCTTCGGCCTCGTCCAGCGGTCCGCTGCTCTGTTCGAACGCGGCGCTCGGCGACCCGAAGGCCATCGCGACACCGTTCTTGAGCGCCGCGAACTTCTTCTGGTCCACCTGGCTGATCGCGAACATGACGATGAACAGCACCATCAGCAGGGTCAGCATGTCCGCGTAGGTGAGCAGCCAGCGTTCGGAGTTGTCGTGCTCCTCTTCGTGCCCGGAACGGTGCTTGCGGTGCCGCCGTGACGGCGGCCGTTCGCTCGACATCAGGCGGCCTTCGCCGGCGGCACCATGTCCGGCGGCAGCAGGCTGCGCAGTTTCTGGGCGATGAGCCTCGGGTTGGCACCGGCCTGGATGTTCATGACGCCCTCGATGACGAGCTCCATCCGGGAGCACTCGAGGTCACTGAGGCGCTTGAGCCGGTTGGCCAGCGGCAGCCACATCACGTTGGCGGTCATGACGCCCCACAGGGTCGCCACGAACGCGCCGGCGATCATGTGGCCGAGCTGCTCCGGCTTACTGAGGTTCTCCAGCACGTGTACCAGGCCGATGACGGTCCCGATGATTCCGATCGTCGGCGCGAATCCGCCCATGTCCGAGAAGATCTTGGCGGAACTCCGGTCGGCCTTCCGCTTTGCCTCGACCTCTGCTTCGAGGATCTCGCGCAGCTCCTCGGAGTCGGTACCGTCGATGGCGAGCTCGAGTCCCCGCTTGAGGAACGGGTCGTCCAGTGCGCCGGCCGCGTCCTCGAGTGCGAGGAGTCCTTCCTTACGGGCCCGCTCGGCGAGCGAAACCACGGAGTCGACGACGTCTGCTACCGGGGGGAGCTTGCTGGTGAACGCACGCATCAGCAGCTTGCCGAGGCCGAGCGTGTCGCGGAGCACTCCGCCGGCCATGGCCGCACCGAGGGTGCCGCCGAAGACGAGGATCAGTGCCGGTATCACCATGAGCGCGCCGGGGCTGCCGCCCTCCATGATCATGGAGACGAAGATGGCGCCGAAGGCGAGGATGATGCCGATGGCGGTGGCCGGATCCATCAGCTTTCCCGACGGTGCAGCTGTACGACGGTGGCGTCACGGTTGTTGGTGGGGGGCGAGGTAGCGGGCGGCGTGGTGGTCAGCCGCTGGGCGTCGGCCACCACGGAGGCGCGGAACTCGCGCACCAGGGCGATGACTTCGGCAAGTGATTCCGCTACGACGTACTTGGTGCCGTCGACGAGGGTGATGACGGTGTCCGGGGTGCACTCGGCACGTTCCACGAGGTCCGGGTTCAATGCGAACACCGGCCCGGACAGTCGGGTCAGAAGTATCACGGCGGCCATCCTTGGAGGTCGTGTGTAGCCGTCCCATCCGTGGGGCGGTCAAGACTCATATCGGTCGGCCGCGCGGGCTGATGAGGGAAACGGCAGCCGCGGGTACCGCCCCGTGGGCTGCACCGATCGGTTGGCACAACGGTGTTCCCGGCCGCCGTAGGGCGGCCGGGAACACGGTCGATCGCGGTACTGCCGGCTGGTCACCGGTGGTCGGCGGCGCTCTACAGCGGTCGGCAGAGCGCTCTACCAGTCGTCGGCGGAGCGCTCCACCAGTCGTCGGCGGAGCGCTCTACCGGTGGTCGGGTCAGCGCTTGAGGTTGACCACGTCCTGCAGCAGCTCGTCGGAGGTGGTGATCACCTTCGAGTTGGCCTGGAACCCGCGCTGCGCCACGATCAGGCCGGTGAACTCCTCAGCGAGGTCCACATTGGACATCTCCAGGACACCGCTCTGCAACGTGCCGCGCTCGCCGGTGTGGGCCGGTCCGATCTGGGCGAGCCCGGAGTTGACCGAGGTCCGGTAGGCCGAGTCGCCGATCTTCTCCAGCCCCGGCGGGTTGGTGAAGGAGGCCAGCGCGAGCTGGGCCAGCGGCTGCTTGAGCCCGTTGGAGAACACCCCGATGACGACTCCTTCCGGTGAGATGGAGTACGCCTGCAGCGAGCCGGCGGCCGAGCCGTTCTGGCTGATCGCGGCCACCGTGGGCGTACCGGCGTAGTTCGTCATGGCGGCGATGTCGATGGCGATGCCGCCGTGGGTGAGGGACGTGGGGTTCGGGGCCTGGCCATTGCTGCCGAACGTGATCGTCTGGGCGGCATCGGTCGTGACACCGTCCGACACCACGGCCGACCAGCTCGTCGACGTCAACCGGGAGAAGCTGACGGTCAGCGCGGACGGATCGCCCTGCTGGTCGTACGTCGTGATCGACATCGTGGTGGGCACGGTGCTGGTGCTGTCCGCCGGCAGGTTGCCGCGGACCTCCACCTCGGTGGTCTTCGTCGGCGCCATCAGGGTGCCCAGCGGTACCTGCAGCCCGACCGGGTTCGCGTTGGTGTTGATCACTCCGCCGACGGCGTTCCAGCCCTGCACCATGCCGCCGGTCGGGGCGACGAGCCGCCCGACCGCGTCGAACGAGAACGCGCCGGCGCGGGTGAACTGCTGCTCACCCCGGTCGCTGACGACGAAGAAGCCGTCGCCCGAGATCATCAGGTCGGTACCGCGACCCGTGGTCTGCGCGCCGCCCTGGTTGAAGTTCGTCACCGTACCGGCGAGCTGGACGCCGAGCCCGACCTGCGCCGGGTTCGTACCGCCGTTGCCGCCCTGTGGCGCGCCGGCCGGCTTCACCATCTGGCTCAGCGTGTCGGAGAAGATGGCCCGGCTCGACTTGAAGCCGGTGGTGTTGACATTGGCGATGTTGTTGCCGGTCACGTCCATCATCTGGCGGTGGGCGCGGAGACCGCTGATGCCGGAGAAGAGGGAACGAAGCATGGGTTACGTCCTTCGGGGTCGGGGCGCCGTAGCGCCCTCGTGACTGGGCTGGCAGGACCGGCGATGGCCGGGGTGGCAAGGTCCCGGCGGGGTGCCGGTGAACGTGGTGCGGATCAGCCGGCGGTGGCGCGGATCTCCTTGACCGCGGACAGCGGTACGTCCGCGTCCCCGACGTGCAGGGTCGGCTCGCCGGTACCGAGGGACACCGACGTGACCACGCCGGTGTGCGGCAGGGCGTCGCTGCCGGTGTACGAGACCGAGCGCCCGACCAGGCTGCCGGCCGCCATCAACTGCTGGGCGGCGAGCATGACGTGCTGCTGCGAGGTGAGTTCCTCGAGCCGTTCGACCTGGGTGAACTGCGCGGTCTGCGCCATGAAGGTCGAGGCGTCGGCGGGGCTGCTCGGGTCCTGGTACCGCAGTTGCGCGACGAGCAGCTTGAGGAACGCGTCCTTGTCCAGGGTGCTCGAGTGACCGCTCGCGGTGGGCGCCGGCGTGGTCGGGGTGGTGCCTATCGGGTACGACGTGATCGGTGCGGTCATGGGCACTCCTTCGGTCAGAGTCGGATGTCGAGCAGCCGGGAGCCGGCCGTGACGGGAAGGTCATCGGTGGTGCCGTGCGCGGTCGGGCCGGCCGTCGCACCGGATACCGGTGACAGCGCGGCCCAGGACGGGACGGCATCGCGCCCCGCGTCGCCGTTGGGCGCGTGCTGGCCCAGGTCCAGGGAGCACGCGGAGAAGCCGGAGTCCTCCAGTTCCCGGCGCAGGTCCGGCAGCGCCGCCCGGAGGGCTTCCCGGCCGACGTCGGTGGCGCCGGCGAGCTGTACGTGGATCTGTCCGTTGCGGAGCTCCGCCATCACGCTGACCGGCCCGAGGTCCAACGGGTGCAGTTCCACGGTCAGCCGGTGGACGGCGTCCGGGCCCTGCATCAGCGGTACCAGCCGGCTGGCCAGTTGGGTGGCCGGCGACGAGGCTGGTTGGGCGGTGGGGGCCGGCGCGTCGGTGCCGCCGGTCGCCGCGGTCGGGGCAGAGGCCGCGGCGCCACCCAGCGGCTGCGGGTTGGCGGTGTTGGCGGCCGGGTCGACCGTTCCGGCACGCGGCTGGTCGACGGCGGTGGTCGCGCCGACCGCGCCGCTTACCTGTCCGGCCACCGCGGTCCCGTCGGTGGTGGCGGCGGTGGCGTCGGTTGTCGTGGTGCTGCCGGCGGCGTCGTCCGGGGCGGCGTCGTGCGAGGCGGCGGCACCAGCGTCGCGCGGCGGGGTGGTCGCCCGGCCGGTGGCCAGGTCACGCGCGATCGCGGTGTCCGCGGTCGGGTCGGCGACGGGGACCGGCGTGCTGCCGGCCTGGTCCGGGCCGCCCGGAGCGGTCGGTCCGGTGGTCGCGTCCGCACCGGTCGTCGCACCGGCACCGGCGATGCCGCCGGTCGCGGGGGCGTCGGCAATCGGAGCTGGCTCGGAAGCCGGGGCCGGCTCGGCGATCGGGGCCGGCCCGGCGGTCGGGGCTCGCCCGGTCGCCGGTTCGGCGGCCCGGCCACCGGCCGGTCCACCGGTCGCGCCGGGCAGGTCGCCGAGCACCCGGCCGAGAGCCGCGTCGAAGCCGGTCGCGGCGGCGCCGGCCGACTCGCCGCGGTCCTTGTCGCGGGTCGCCGCGACACGATGGTCCCGGACCCGGGGATCGGCAGCCGCGGGGCCACGGTGCGCCGGGTCGCGGTGCGCCGGATCGCGGTGCGCCGGATCGCGCTGGGCCGGGTCACGGTGCGCCGGGCCAGCCGGGGCCGGGCCACGCGCCGGCGAGAGCAGCGGTGCGGTCATCAGTGCCCCTTCTGCAGGGAGGACATGGCGGCGAGCACCTTCGGTACGTAGGCCTGGGTCTCGGCGAACGGCGGGATCCCGCCGTACTTGTGCACCGCACCGCCGCCGGCGTTGTACGCCGCGAGCGCGAGAGACAGGGAGCCGAACTCGCCGAGGTTGCGCTTGAGCAGCCGGGCGGCTCCGTCGACCGCCTGTGCCGGGTCGAACGCGTTCACGCCGAGGCCGGCCGCGGTACCCGGCATGAACTGCATCAGCCCCTGGGCACCGGCCGGGCTGACCGCCCGCGGGTTGTACCCGGACTCGACCTTGGCGACCGCGGCGAGGAGCTCGGCCGGCAGCCCGTAGCGGGCCGCGGCCTTGGTGAACAGGCTGCTGTACGGCACGCCGGCCACGCCGCCACCAGGGCTGGCACCGAGCGCGGCGGTACGCAGCAGCGGATTCGTGGCCATCGCGGCCGAGCCGACCGGCGCGTCCGGGATGATCCGCCGGATCGCACTCGGGGTCTGGTACACGTCCTGGATCTTGACCCGCTCGCCCGGCTGCGGGGCGGCGATCATCTTGCCGCCGCCGACGTACATGGCGATGTGGTCGACCGGACTGTTGAAGGCCAGCAGGTCCCCGGGCCGGGCCTGGGCCAGGTTCGCCACCGGAGTACCGACCCGTGCCTGGTCCGCGGCGATGCGGGGGATCTGGACGCCGATGTCGGCGTACGCGCGCTGCATCAGCGACGAGCAGTCCAGTCCGCGGGCCGGGTCGGTACTGCCGAACACGTACGGCACACCGAGGTACTTACGGGCAGCGGCCACCGCGCCGGCTCCGGTCGCGCCACCGGTCGACCCGGTGGCGGAGACGTCGGACAGCGCGGCCGCGAACTCCGTGCCCGTGGTCGCGTTGGTGGCGGTGGTGAGCCCCACCTGGGCCCGGATCTCGCTGATCCGGGCGGCGATACCGGCGATACCGGTCATAGGGCGTACCCGGTTTCGTCGTCCCGCGTCCGGCGGCCGGCGTGCTCGTCGAGTACCCGCTGGCTCGCCGCCTCCTCCAACTTGCGTTGCTGGGCCTCGAACCGGGTGGCGAGCTTGTCCACCGCGCGACGGTTGACCGAGGTGGTGGACCAGTCGTCCAACCGGGCGTCGACGACGCGTTCGGCGCCGGCGGCGAGCTGGATCGACGCGGCGAGGTCACCGGCCATCGTGTGCCGGGCGGCCAGCGCGGCCACGTAGGCGCGGGCCGGCCGGTCCTGCGGCGGGGCGTGCTTGTGCAGCGCGCCTTCACGCGACAGCACGTCGTCGGTGGCCTGCGCGAGGTCGCCGCGGGCCCGGGCGATCGCGGCCTTGGCCGCGTCCTCCTGGATCTGCCGCACCCGGATCAGGCTGGAGAGGCGGAATCGACGTGTCATCCGGTCGGGGCTCCTTGTCGTACCAGGTTTGCCAACGACACCCACGCGTCGGTGGCAGTGGTCTGCTTGTCCAGGTCCTGCTGCAGGAAACCGTTGATCGCCGGCCACAGCGCCCGGGCCCGGTCCGCGGTCGGGTTGGTGCCCTGCACGTACGCGCCGACCTCGACCAGCTCCCGGACGTCCCGGTGTGCGGCGAGCAGTTGGCGCAGCGCGATCGCGTCGCCCCGTTGTGCCGTGGTGGTCACCACGCTGGCCACCCGGGACACCGACTCCAGTACGTCGATGCTCGGGAAGTGCCCGGCGGTGGCGAGCCGCCGATCCAGTACGACGTGACCGTCCAGAATGGAGCGGGCGGTGTCGGCGATCGGTTCGTTGTGGTCGTCGCCTTCGACGAGCACCGTGTACAGCCCGGTGATGGACCCGACCCGACCCGGCCCGGCCCGCTCCAGCAGCCTCGGCAGCAGCGCGAACACCGATGGCGGATAGCCGCGGGTGGCCGGTGGCTCGCCGGCGGACAGGCCGACCTCGCGTTGGGCGGTCGCGGCCCGGGTGAGGCTGTCCATCAGCAGCAGTACGTCGGCGCCGGTGTCCCGGTACCACTCGGCGATCCGGGTGGCGACGAAACTGGCGCGCAGCCGCACCAGCGGCGGCTGGTCGGAGGTGGCGACCACGACCACGGAGCGGGCGAGCCCTTCCGGGCCGAGGTCGCGCTCGATGAACTCGCGTACCTCCCGGCCGCGCTCGCCGACCAGGGCCACCACGGTGATCTCCGCGGCGGTACCGCGGGTGATCATCGACAGCAGGCTCGACTTGCCGACCCCGGAGCCGGCGAAGATGCCCATCCGCTGGCCGCGGCCGCAGGGCACCAGGGTGTCCAGCACCCGTACGCCGAGCGGCATCTGCTGGTCCACGAGCTGCCGTTCCAGCGCGGACGGCGGGGCCTGTTCGACCGGTACCCGGGTGCCGGTCAGCGGCGGGCCGCCGTCGATCGGCTCGCCGAGCCCGTTGAGGATCCGGCCGCGCAGCTGCGGGCCGACCGTTATCTCCATCGGCCCGCCGGTGGCGGTCACCTTGCTGCCGGTACCGATGCCGGTGAGCGGGCCGAGCGGCAGGCAGGTGAGCCGGTCGCCGTCGAGCGCGATCACCTCGGCCGGTACCGCGGTGGCACCGTCGCCGACGTACACCATTTCGCCGACCCGGCCGGGCAGGCCGGAGGCGGTGATGGACAGGCCGACGACGCCGGTGACCCGGCCGGTGAGCTGCGGCCGGCCGGCGCGCATCGCGATGCGGAAGCGTTCCTGCAGGTTTCCGGTCACGCGGCCAGCACCTCCCGGGCGCGCTGCAGGGCAGCGTCGATGCGGGCGTCGATCGCGGTGTCGCCCGACTCGGCGACCGCGTCGCCGCGGGCCAGCCCGGGGTCGGCCCGGAATGTCACGGTCCGGCCGTCGAAGCCCTGGCCATGGCCGTCCTCGGAGATCAGCGCCGCGTAGTCGTCGGGGTTCAGCCGGACCAGCACCGGCCGGTTGGTGGGGGCCAGCGTGAGCGCCCGGCGGACCGCGTCCCGGCCGGGGGACTCGGCCGCGCTCAACGCGCGGCCCAGCACCGCCTCGGCCAGGTCGAACGCGGTCTGTACCAGGATGTCCTCGATCTCGGCGGCGGACTGGACGGTCCGCCGCTCCAGTTCGGCGGCCGCGGCGGTGACCGCGGACATGGCCCGGGCGAGCTGCTCCACCCGTTGTGCCGCGGCCGCGTTGGCGGCCGCGGCGATCTGCTCGCTCGCTGCCGTGCCGGCGGTACGGGCGGCCCGCTGGCCACCGGCCCAACCGGCGGCGTAGCCGACCGCGTCGGCGGTGGCCGTCCGCCGGTCGCCGGTTATCCGGCGGTCCCCGATGGCGACCTGGACGTCGAAGGTGGCGGTCTCGGCGAGCAGGGCGTCGGCGCCGCGGAGCACGCCGCGACCCCGGTCGCCGGCGCGTCGGTCAGGAGACGAACTGGTCATCGTCACCCCGCCTCACCACGATCTCGCCGGACTCCTCGAGCGCGCGGATCGCCTGGACGACCTTGCCCTGGGCCTCCTCGACACTCTTGAGCCGGACCGGGCCGAGGGTGTCGATCTCGTCGACGAGGTTCTCCGCGGCCCGCTCGGACATGTTGCGCATGACCTTGTCGCGTACGTCCGCGCTGACGCCCTTGAGGGCGATGGCCAGATCCGCGCCTTCCACTCCGCGCAGCACCAGCTGGATGGACTTGTCGTCGAGGGAGACGATGTCCTCGAAGATGAACATGTGGCTGCGGACGGTGTCGGCGAGTTCCTTGTCGCGCTTCTCCAGGCCTTCGAGAATCAGTCGCTCGGTGGCCCGGTCGGCCCGGTTGATGATCTCCACCAGGGGCTGTAGTCCGCCCACTGTGGACACGTCGGTCGGCTGCAGGAACGAGGACAGCTTGCGCTCCAGCGACGCCTCGACCTCACGTACCAGCTCCGGTGCGGTGCGGCTCATCACGGCGATCCGGTGCGCCACGTCCGACTGCAGGTCCGGGGCCAGCCCGGACAGGATCCGGGACGCGCTGTGCGCCGGGATGTGCGCGAGTACCAGCGCGATCGTCTGCGGGTGCTCGTCCTGGACGAAGGACAGCACCTGCCGGGCGTCGGCCCGCTGCAGGAAGCCGAACGGTACGTCCTGCATGGTCGCGGACAGCCGCCCGATGATCTCGTCGGCCCGCTCCCGGCCGAGCGAGGTCTCGAGCAGCTCCCGGGCCAGCTCGATGCCGCCCTGGCCGGCGTACTCGTGCGCGGTGGCCAGCTCGGTGAACTCCCGGAGTACCGACTCGGCCACGTGCGACTCGACCTCGCCGAGCCGGGCGATCTCCCCGGACACCCGCTCGACCTCGGTGTCGCGCAGCGCGGCCAGGACCTTCGCGGAGGTCTGCTTGCCCAACTGGACGAGCAGCACCGCGGCCTTGGCGGCACCGGTCATTTCTGTCATCGCGGTCACGCCTTCTGCTCGGCGAGCCAGCCGCGAAGCAGCCGGGCAACGTCTTCGGGCTGGCGTTCCACCAGCGTGGTCAGTGCCTGCCGGCGCAGCGCCTGGCTGTCCCGGTCCGGGTTGGCCGGCGCGCCGACCTCGAGGGCGGCCAGGCCGGTACCGCTGCCGGAGATCGCGCGGGTCCGAGACTGCTCCAGCACGGCCTGCATCTCGTCGAGCTGTACGCGCTCGTCCGGGGTCAGGTCGGTGTGCTTGTTGTTGCGCCGGCTGGCCAGCAGGGCGGCGACGATCAGGATCAGGATGACCAGCGCCAGCCCACCGGTCTTCGCCATCGACATCAGCTTGTTCTGGCTTTCGGCCTTCTTCGCCGCGGCCGCTTCCTTGGCGTTCGCCTTGACGCTGGTCTGCTCGAACGGCATCGCGGCGACGGTGATCGCGTCACCGCGCGTCTTGTCCAGACCGGCGGCGGCCGAGATGAGTTCCTGGACCTTGCTGTTCTCCACCCCACCGGAGACCCGCTCGTCCAGCAGTACCGCGACGGCGAGCCGGCGTACCGCACCAGGAGCCGACTTGCGCGTCTCCACCACGGTGCCCAGCGCGTTGTTGCGGGTCTCGTTCGACTGCTCGTAGTTGCCGTTGCCCCCGGTACCGGCCGGCACCTGGATGTTGTCCGGGCCGAGTACGCCGCCAGCGGGGGTACCGCTGCCGGTGTACTTCTCGGTGCTCTTGCTCTCCGCCAGCGGCGGTGCGCTCGGGTTGACCACGTAGGTCTGCGACTTGGTCTCGGTCTGGTCGTAGTCGAGGTCGGCGGTCACCTTCACGACCGCGTGACCGGCGCCGACGAGCTGGTTGACCAGCTGCTGCAGCGCGGTGTTCATCCGCGACTCGAACTGCTGGGTCTGCTGGTCGCGCTGCACGCTGCCAGTGGTCGAGGTACCCGCGTCCTCGGCGCCGGCGAGCACGGTGCCGTCCGCGCCGACGACCGTCACCGCGGTCGGGTCCATGCCTTCCACGCTCGAGGCGACCAGGTGCGATACCGCCTGTACCTGGCCGGCGGAGAGGGTCTTGCCCTGCTCGGTGCCGACCAGTACGGATGCGGTGGGCTTCTGCGCGTCGTCGGAGAACACGTCCTTGTCCGGCATGGCCAGGTGGACCGCCGCGGAGGTCACTCCGTCGATCGACTTGATGGTCTTGGACAGCTCGCCTTCCAGCGCCCGCTGGTAGCCGATGTGCTGCATGAACTCCGAGGTGGTCACGCCCTGCTTGTCCAGCAGCGCGTAGCCGGTGTCCTGCTCGGCCGGCAGGCCCTTGCCGCTCATCTTCAGCCGCAGGTCGTACACCTGGTCCTGCGGCACCATGACGGTCTGGCCGCCGTCGGCGAGCTTGTACGGGGTACCGCCGGTGGAGAGTTCGTCGACGATCGCGCTCGCGTCGCTGCCGGCGAGATTGGAGAACAGCGGCGCGTACGACGGCGCCGATGCCCAGGTGGAGAAGAAGTACCCGCCGATGGCGAGCGCGGCCACAGCGGCGATGGTGACCGCTTTCTGGCCGGTGGTGAAGCCGGAGAAGGTGGCGGTGATACGCCGCAGGATGGCGCCGACCCGGCCGTTCATCATGCCTGCATTCGCATGATCTCGCCGAAGGCGTCAAGCGCCTTGTTGCGTACCGCGACGGTCAGCTGGGTGGCCAGCGACGCCTCGCTGCTGGCGATCATGTAGTCGTGTACGTCGGTGAGATCGCCGGTGGCGGCCTTGACCGCGAGGTCGTCGGACTTGGCCTGGACCTGCTGCAACTTGTCGAGGCCGTTGCTCAGCTCCTGGGCGAAGCTGGTGCCCGCGCCCGCGCCCGCGCCGGCGCCGTTGACGCCGGCCGTGGCGAAGCTCGGGTCGACGCCGACCGCGCCCGCACCGGACGCCGCCGGCCCGATCGCGGACAGGGCTGAGGTGATGGCTCCCAGGGCAGGGATGGTCATGAGTTCCTCCCGAGCTGCAGCGCGGCCTGGTATGCGTCCTTGGCCCGGTCGACCACGGCGAGGTTCGCCTGGTAACCGCGCTGGGCCATCATCAGTTGCCCCATCTGGCTGGCCAGGTCGATGTCGGGGTAGCGGACCATCCCGTCCGCGTCCGCCAGCGGGTTCTCCGGCTCGTACGCGAGGCGGCCGACGCCGCTGCCGAGCGCGATGCCGCTGACCTGCGCGCCGTTGCCGTCGCTGGCCGGCTGGGCCATGACGTACCGGGCGCGGAACGCCTCACCGCTGGTGGGCGACGCGTTGTTGATGTTCGCGAGGTTGTCCGAGACCGCGTCGAGCCACTTGCGGAACACGGTGACGCCGGTACCGGCGATGCCTATCGCGCCGAAGAGGGTCATCCGGCAGCCCCCGATATGACGGTGCGCAGCATGCCGAACTTCGCGTCCAGCGCCCGCAGCGCGAGCTGGTACCGGAGTCCGGTGTCCACATTGGACAGCGTCTCGTGGTCGATGTTGACGTTGTTCCCGTCGCTGCGCGTGGGCTCGTCGGAGCGCGACCGGGACGGTCCTACGGCGGCGGGATCCGCGCCGTGGTCCACCGCGGTACGCAGGGCGTCCTCGAACATGACCCGGCCGGCGTGGAAGCCGGGGGTCGAGACGTTGGCCATGTTGTCGGCGATGACCCGCTGTCGCAGGGCCAGTCCGGAAAGGGCCGTGTGCAAGGCCGTGGACGTGATGTCGTCGAGCACGATCACCGCTCCGTTCAGATGATGACCGACGCCGATCCGTGGCGAAGCTGGGGAGCGATCCGTGCTCAGCTCGTATATCGGCGTGACCGCCAGGGAGCTGAGGGGCGTTCCGGCGCGGGCCGGGTGCGGCCCGGGTGCGGCGCGGCGGCCGGGTCCGCGAGCGGGCCGGGCGGGCGCGCGGGGAGCTACATCGCGCAGTCGAGATACGCGGGCCGGCCGACCGGTACCCCGGTCTCGACGGTCGCGGCGACGGCGGCGTGCCGCCGGTTGTGCACCAGTGCCTGGGCGAGCGCCTGGGCGGCGGCGAGCTGCCGGGTGAGGATCCCGTCCGCGCGCGGGCGCAGGTCCAGCGGCAGCGGGCCGAGGCCGGCCGGCGGGGACCACGGGTTGGTGACCGGCAGGTCCCGGCCCCGGTGTTCGTCGGCCAGCAGGGACTCCACCGAGACGACGTCGAGCTCCAGCTCGTCGAGCGCTCCGGTCCAGGCCTCCCGCCAGCTCAACCCGGTCATGGTCAGGCCACCGAGGTGGTTCCGGGCTCGTGCAGCGAGGCGAGTGCGGCCTGCCGCCACGCGTCCGCCAGCGGCTGTACCAGCGCCTTGCAGGCGGCGACCCGGTCGGCGTCGGCGTGGACGTTGGCCCCGATCAGCTCGGTGAGCAGGAACGTGTACACCGCGGCGAGCTTGCGGGCGGCTGGCCAGCCGCCCGGTTCCAGGGAGCACTGCAGCTCAAGAATGATGTCCTGCGCGTGCATGATGGCGGCGCTGGCGTGCTCCCGCTCGCCGTCGCGCAGGGCCTGCTCGCCGTGGGCGAGGTCGAGGAGGAGCCGGTCGTACAGCATGATCAGCAACTTGGCCGGCGAGGCGGTGCTGATCGCGTCGCCGAGATAGCGGGCGCGGGGAGCCATCGCGGTCATCGCGTCCTCATCCGTTGTTGGCGGACATGCTGGCGAGCTGGCCGGAGAGCCAGTTGGACTGCTGCTTCATCTTGCCGAGCGCGACTTCCAGGGTGGAGAACTGCTTCTGCAGCGCGGTCTGCCGGCTGGCCAACCGGATGGTCCAGCTGGCGATCTGCGTGTTCAGGTCCTCGACCAGCTGGTTCGCGCCCTGGATCATCGACGTCACGGTGCCGGTGGTCTTGTCGCTGGCGTTCTTGGTGACCGTGTCGAGCTGGGCGGCCAGGCCGGTGGACACCGCGGTCTGCACCACGTTCGGGTCGGCGCTGTACGCGGCGGTGAACGTGTCCCGGTTGAAGATCAGCTTGCCGGAGATGTCGAGCTGTACGCCGAGCTTGCTGAAGCTGCCGAAGCCGGTCTGCCCGGTGCTCACCGCGCCGAGCAGATTCTGCTGCACCTGCCGGGCGGTGAAGTCGCCGGTGAGCGCGGAGGACTTGGAGCTGGCCGCGTTGAACGCGGTCTGGCCGCGGATTTCGGTGAGTCCGGCGTTCACCGCGTCGACCATGGCCTGCATCTTGTCGGCGAGGCCGGAGGTGTCGCCGGTCAACGCGATGGTCGTGCCGGTCTGTACCGCGGTGGCGGTGAAGGTGACCCCGGTCAGCACCCCGGTGAACGTGTTGCTGGCGCTGGTCACGTTGTACGCGCCGGCGAGGCTGGTCACCTTGGCCTGCGCGTCGGAGCCGGCGACGGCGACGTTCGTGGGAGCGGTCAGACCGGTGGCGGTGAAGGTGGCGGCCCCGCCGGTCTTGGTGGCGGTCAGCTGCAGGACCTTGCCCGCGTCGGTGGTGACGACGCTGGCCCGTACCCCCGCGCCCTTGAGGTTGATCGCGGCGGCCAGGCCTTCGGCCGTGTCGGTGGTCGGGGTGACGTCGATGTGTACCGGCGAACCGGCGCCGACCGTGATGTCGATGCCGGCGCCGCCGGTGACGGCCGTGCCGGAGCCGACCACCGAGGTCAGGGTGTGCGCCTTGGCGAGCGCGGTGACGTCGACGGTGTAGTCGCCGGAGGTGGCGCCGGCGATGGCGGTGACCACGAGCGAGGGGGAGGAGGAGGTCGCCTTGCCGGTCTGCCAGGTGTCGGCGAGCGTCAGGGCGTGCGCCGCGGTCTGTGCCGCGGCGAGCTTGGTGTTGATCGACTGGTACGCGCCGATGACGGTCTGCTTGGCCGTCACCTTCGCCTGGAGGGTCTTCTGCGGGCCGGCCTCGGCCTGCATCAGCTTGGAAATCAGCGCGCTGGTGTCCAAGCCGCTGATCAGGCCGTCAACGCTGCTGGTCATCTCCGCTGCTCCGTTCGTAGGGAAAGGGCGGCCGGCGCACCGGCCGCCCTCTCATTCAGCTGGATCAGCCGAGCAGCTTGAGGACTGACATCGGAGCCTGGTTCGCCTGTGCCAGCATCGCGGTACCAGCCTGGGACAGGATCTGTGAGCGGGTGAAGCTCACCATCTCCTGCGCCATGTCGGTGTCGCGGATTCGGCTGTCGGAGGCGGAGAGGTTCTCTACCGCGACGTTCAGGTTGTTGATCGTGTGCTCGAACCGGTTCTGGAAGGCACCGAGGTCCGCTCGGCTGCTCGACACACTGGCGATTGCCGTGTCGATGACGCCGATCGCGGAGGCCGCGTTGCCGACCAGGTCAAGTGAGCCGGTGCCCAGAATGGAGGCACTGACGCCCTTGAACTGGATGTCGATCTTCTCGCCCTGATACGCGCCGACCTGGAAGGTGCCCGTGAAGGCGTTGGCCTGCGAGCTCGACGTGGCAGACGCGGTAACGCCGGCCGTGTCGCTGGTCCCGGTGGAGAACGTGGTACCGGAGGCCAGTGAGCCGGTGGACAGCTCGACCTTCCACAC
This sequence comes from uncultured Actinomycetota bacterium, assembly GCA_963742715.1. Lineage (GTDB taxonomy): Bacteria > Actinomycetota > Actinomycetes > Mycobacteriales > Micromonosporaceae > CAVUMR01. The sequence continues at coordinate 1,360,547 of CAVUMR010000002.1, forward strand.
GCCGCCGCCGACGTCGCTGACGTTCGCCTTGACCGAACCGGCCGCGATGTTGTTCGCGGACAGGGTCGAGTCCAGGGAGGTCTGCAGCGCGGTCTGGTACGCACCAGCCGAGTTGTAGGTGGCGTCCGCGACGGTGACCGCGGCAGTGGTGAGGGTGACGTTGGCGCCGGTGGTGGCGTTCTTGAACACACCGGAGAGCTGGAAGTCGGCTCCCGAGGTGGTCAACGAACCGGCGGTGGTGACGACCGCGCCTGATGTCGCGGCCGGAGTTCCCTTCAGGAGCGACTGGCCACCGTAGGTGGTGGAGCCGCCGATCCGGGTCAGTTCCTGGTTCAGCTGAGCCAGTTCGCTCTGTGCGGCGGTACGGGCAGCTGAGTCCTGGGAACCAGAGTTCGACGCCTGCACCGCGAGGTCACGCATACGCTGCAGCACGCTGTGCACCTCGGTGAGTGCGCCTTCCGCGGTCTGTACCACGTTGATGCCATCCTGCGCGTTACGAACGGCGACCTTCATGCCGCCGATCTGCGAACGCAGGCTTTCCGACACCGACATGCCGGCCGCGTCATCCGCGGCCCGGTTGATCCGCAGGCCGGACGACAGTCGCTCGAGCGACTTCGACATCTGGCCGTCGTTCACCGACAGGTTGCGATAGGCGTTCATCGCGGCGATGTTCTGATTGATCCGTAGACCCATGATGATCCTCCTTGAGTGGGGTCCTGGCCGGTCCATCCATGGGCCCGGTCAGCGGTTCTATCGGTAGGGGATCGAACCGGCTGAGGGTTCCCAGCCGGAGACTGTGGCGGTCAGGCGGTACGCCGGACCGGCATTCCGGTGGGGTCGGTCATGGCGAGCCGGCTGTGCAGGTCGCCCTGTGCGGCGAGCTGCGCGTAGTACGCCTCGCGCCGGCGGGCCACGCAGCCGACCGGTCGCGCCGGTGCGTCCACCAGCCCGGGATCGAGCTGTGAGTTGAGCCCGTCGCGGAGCAGCAGCAGTGCCTCGGCGCGCAACTGGGAGACCCGGGACTCGGTGACCCCCAGCTCGGCGGCGATATCGGCCATCGGCTGCTCTTCGAAGAAGTACTTGCTGACCACCGTGCGCAGCCGCTCCGGCAGCGCCTCGACCGCGTGCCGCAGGTACCCGATGCGCTCACGGCGTACCAGCAGCTCCTCCGGGCCGGGGGACCGCTCGGCCACCAGGTCCTCGGCGGTACCGGTGGCGAAGCCGTGCAGGCTCAGTACCACCGCGCGCTGTACGTCCTCGGCGACCGCTTCCAGGTCCCCGACTCCGACGCCCAGTGCCTCGGCCAGTTCCACATTGGTCGGAGTACGACCCAGTGCGGCGGTCAGCTGCTGTTGGGCGACATCGAACCTGCGCGCCTTGCTGCGTACGGACCGGCTGGCCCAGTCCAGGCCGCGCAGCTCGTCGAGCAGCGCGCCACGGATGCGGGAGGCCGAGAATCGCCCGAACGGGATGCCCCGGGACGGGTCGAACGCCTGCGCGGCGGTGACCAGCGCGGCCATGCCGGCCGAGGACAGGTCGTCACGGTTCACGTGAGATGGGACACGACCGAGAATCTCGCGAACGAGGTTGCCGACCAAGGGGAGGTGGGTCCGGACCAGGTTCTCTACCGCTGACGCGGTCGGGATCGCGGCGTAGCTTCTCACGGCGGCTCCTATGCAGATGGCGCCGGCACGTCGCCGGTCAAGGAGGAGCCTCTGGGTCGTGCGGTGCAGTGCTCGGTTACGTATTGGTGCAAGACGGTTGCAGAGCGTGCCCGCAGACAGGCGCGCAATAGGTACCGCGGACGCGTAGCCACGCCGGGTTGGTCGGCCGGAACTCCTCAACCGGGCCCTGGAAGTACCGATGCGCCCTCCATCGGGTGCGCTGCAAGGGCGCGGCCGGCGGCTATCGAAAGGCGGGCCAGATGGCCTTCGCTGATCTCGCGAGCATCCTGTGGCGTGAACGGGAGATGCTCGAGCTGCTTGTCTTCAAGCTCGAAGAGGAACAGTTGCTGCTCCGTGGCGGCGTGGTGCGCTGGCTCAGCCAGGCCACCCGCGAGGTGGAACTGGTACTCGAACAGGTGCAACAGGTCGAACTGCTGCGGGCGATAGCGACCGATGCCGCCGCGGCCGAAATCGGGCTCGCCGCCGGCCCGAGCCTGACCAACCTGATCGACGCGGCCGACGAGCCGTGGGCGGACATCCTCCGCCAGCACCGCACCGCGTTTCTCTCGCTCACCGCTGAGATCAGCCGGTTGGCCGAGGCGAACCGGCAGCTGCTCTCCGTCGGCCAGCGTGCGGTCCGTCAGGCCATGACCTTCGCCGCCGGCCCACTGGAGACGTACGGACGAGGTGGCGGCGCGGTCGTCGCCAGCGTCGGTGCCCGACTTATAGACGAGGCAAGCTGATGTCCGGAAGCTTCAACGGTTTGTCGGTGGCGCTGTCCGCGCTGTACGCCCAACGCCAGGGCCTGGAAGTAACCGGCCAGAACATCGCGAACGTGAACACCGAGGGCTACACCCGGCAGCGGGCCGAGCTCAGGTCGGTCGGCAGCGGTAGCCAGCCGGCGCTGTTCTCCCACACCCCGGCCGTCGGCAACGGGGTGACCGTCGCCGACGTCACCCGGGTACGGGACGCACTGGTCGAGTCGCGGGTACAGACCGAGCACGCGCAGGGCACCTACCTGATCAGCCAGAAGCAGCTGTACGACCAGGTCGAGCCGCTGTTCCACGAGCCGAGCGACAGCGGACTGCAGGCGCAGCTCGGTGAGTTCTGGTCCGGCTGGCACGATCTCGCCAACAATCCCGGCGACCTGTCCATCCGTACCCAGGTGCTCCGCCAGGGTGCCGCGGTGGCCGACACGCTGCGGGCCGCGAACACCGGGCTGGGCACGATCTGGCAGGCCGGCCGCGACAACCTGACCGGGCTGACCGCGGAGGTCAACGCCGCGGCGCAGGAGGTGGCGAACCTCAACCGCTCGATCGTCCGGGCCACCCAGGCCGGGGTACCGGCAAACGACCTGTCCGACCAGCGGGACCGGCTGGTGCTGCAGTTGTCCGAGCTCGCCGGTGCCACCTCGACCAGCCGCGAGGACGGCAGCGTGGACGTGTTCCTGTCCGGCTCCACGCTGGTGTCCGGCGGAAACGTCCGGCCGCTGGAGGTGACCGGTGCGAGTCGCCTCGCCGACCAGGCCGCCGACCCGGTCACGCTGCGCTTCGCGGACAACGGCACCCCCGCGGCGGCGTCCGCCGGCCAGCTCGGCGCGATCACGGACGCGCTGGCCCGGACCCTGCCGGCGTACGCCGGACAGCTCGACTCGGTCGCGGCCAGCCTGGCCGCCGCCGTCAACACCGCCCACGCCGCCGGTTTCGACCGGTCCGGTGCTCCTGGCGGCGCGTTCTTCACCGGTACCACCGCCGCGACGCTCACGGTGGCGATCACCGATCCGGCCGCGTTGGCCGCGTCCGGCACCCAGAGCCACAACCCGGACGGAACGGTCACCGGCAACGTGGACGGCGGGAACGCCGAGGCGCTCGCCCTGCTCTCGACCAAGGCCGGCGGACCGGACATCACCTACCGCAAGTTGATCGCGGATCTCGGCGGCGCCGCGCACGCGGCGAACCAGCGGGTGGCCATCCAGTCCGCGCTCACCGCAGAGGTCGACAACGCCAGGTCCTCCGTGTCCGGAGTGAGCCTGGATGAGGAGATGACCAACATGCTCTCGTACCAACGCGCCTATCAGGCGGCGGCCAAGTTGATGACCGCGATGGATTCGATGCTCGACACCCTGATCAACCGAACCGGATTGTAGGGCTGAGAAATGATGATCTCTTCCCGCGTAACCGAGCGGGCGTTGGCCGGCACCATGCAACTGGGGTTGCAGGCCAACATGTCCCGCATGGGCGAGCTGCAGCGGCAGTTGTCCAGCGGCAAGGCGATCGCCCGGCCGTCCGACTCGCCGACCGGGGTGCTCACCGCCATGCAGTTGCGTGGCCAGGTCCGCTCCTACGAGCAGTACTCCAGCAGCGCCACCGACGGGTTGGCCCGGCTGGGGCTCGCGGAGACCACGCTGTCCAACACGCTCGACCAGGTACGCCGGGTACGTGAGCTCACACTCACCGGCATGTCCAGCCCGACGTCGGGCAGCCCGGTAGCCCGGGAGGCGCTCGCCGCCGAGGTGGACGGCATCGGCAAGTCACTGGTCGGGCTGGCCAACACCCGTTATCTGGACCGGCCGGTGTTCGGCGGTACCACCGCCGGTCCGGCCGCGTACAACAGCGTCGGCGGTTACGTCGGCGACGCGGGATCGGTGAACCGTACGGTCGGCGACGGCACCCGGGTACGGGTGGACGTGAGCGGCGCCGAGACCTTCGGCACCGGTACCGACCAGTTGTTCGCGGTGCTCGGCTCGATCGGAGCGCACCTGCGCTCGGATCCCGCCGCGCTCGGCAACGACCTGGCAAGTCTCGACCGGGCAGCTGCTCGGATTCAGACGCAATTGTCCGATGTGGGTGCCCGCTACGGTAGCCTCGAAGGTGCCCGGCAGACAGCCGACGACCGGGTTCTTGAGCTGCAGGCTCAGCTGTCCGGGGTCGAAGACATCGACTTGCCGAAGACGATCACCGAGATTCAACTTCAGCAGGCGGCCTATCAGGCCGCTCTAGCGGTGACGGCAAAAGCCGTCCAGCCGTCACTCGTCGATTTCCTTCGATGACCGAACCGGGGACTCTCATGACTGCAATTGCCACTGAACTGCCGACCGTCACCTTCGCCATCCCGATGCCCGGCTTTTCCGGGAGTCGCCAATTCGTACTGGTCCGACTCGACGACGGCGGCGTGCTGTACTCGCTGAACTCTGTCGACGATCCGAAACTGCGGTTCCTGGTGATTCCGCCGATTCCGTTCTTCCCGGAGTACGTACCGGAGATCGACGACGAGACGGTGGCCGCGTTCGGCGCCGACGCCAAGGTCGACACCGGACAGCTGCTCGTCATGCTGGTCGTCACCCCGGGCGAGGGCCTGGCCGACGCGACCGCCAACCTGCTCGCTCCGATCGTGATCGACCAGCGCTCCCGCCAGGCCGTGCAGGTCATCCTCAGCGGCACCAACTTCCCGCTGCGGGCGCGACTGGTCAGCGAGTGAGCCCGGTACGGCCGGACCCGGCGTGGTCCGGCCGGGGAGGAGGACGCTCGTGCTGGTGCTGACCCGGGCGGCAGGGGAGAGCCTGATGATCGGCAACGACGTCGTCGTGACCGTGCTGGAGGTCCGCGGCGACGTGGTGCGGGTGGGAATCGACGCCCCCCGCAGCATCCCGGTCCACCGCGAAGAGGTGTACCGCGAGCTCCAGCAGGCGAACCAGGAGGCCGCGTCGCCCAGTGACAGCGCGGTGCGTGAGCTCACCCGGGCGGTCCGGAGTCGCTCCACGCCGGCCGAGTCCGGTACCAGCTGACCATCCGATCCGGCGGTGGCGGGGCGCTGGTGCCCGCTCCCGCCGGCGGTCCGCGGATCCGGATCTTCCTGCTGGACGACCATGAGATCGTCCGCCGCGGAATCCGGGAGCTGCTCGAGGCGGAGTCGGACCTGACCGTGGTCGGGGAGGCGTCGACCGCCCGCGAGGCGGTCGCCCGGATCCCGGCGGTCCACCCGCACGTCGCCGTCCTCGACGTACGACTCCCGGACGGGGATGGCGTGAGCGTCTGCCGGGAGGTCCGGGCCACGCTGCCGGACGTCGCCTGCCTGATCCTCACCGCGTTCGCCGGGGACGAGACGGTTCGCGACGCTGCCCTCGCCGGCGCCGCCGGCTACCTGCTCAAACAGATCCGCGGTACGGAGCTCGTCCACGCCGTACGGACCGTCGCCACCGGCCGGTCGCTGCTGGACCCACGCGCCACCGCCCGGCTGACGGAGCGGCTCCGCCCGCCGGAACCGGCGCCTACCGATCCGATCACCCGGCTCTCCCCGCAGGAGCGGTCGGTCCTCGACCTGATCGGCGACGGGCTGACCAACCGGCAGATCGCCGACCGGATGTACCTGACCGAGAAGACCGTGAAGAACTACGTCTCCCGGCTGCTCGCCAAGCTGGGCGTGCCGGGCCGGGTACCTGCCGCCCTGTACGCCCGGGAGCGGCGCCGGGACCGCTGACCCGTCATATCCAGCGGTTTCGCGTCAGTACCGGCCGAGCCCGGCGTCTCCATGACGTGAGGTAACCGGCCACCAGCCGGATTTTCTCAGCTCACCGGGGGATCGACCGATACAGCTCATAGCCGGTCGCCGATAAGCACAGTGACCGGTGAGGCCACAAGGGGGCACCGGCGACGTTCACCGGAACCGTCGCCTCCGATCCACCACCGGACAACCGAACAGACCTCAGGCAGTACCCCAGCGTCGTCCGACCGGCGGCGCACCAGGTGGCGGGCGACTCCGTCACCGCCAAGACCGGGCGGAGGCCGAATGAACGTGCTGCGACGCGCTACGGAAGCCGACGGCTCCGTCATCCGTCTCCTGGTGATCGACGATCACACCCTGCTGCGGCTGGGACTGACGTACACCATCGCCACCTGCCCGGACATCTCGATCGTCGGCGAAGGCCGTACCGCGGCCGACGCGCGCCGGTTGATCATCGAACAACGGCCCACCGTGGTGACCCTGGACGTCCGGCTGGGCGACGGGGACGGCGTGGAGCTGGCCCGGGAGCTGCGGGTCGGGTACCCCGGACTGGGGCTGGTGCTGCTCGCCGACGGCGACGACGACCTGTTGTTCCGCGCCATGGAGAGCGGGCTGTCGGGGTACGTGCTGAAGTCGGCGCCGAGCAGCGAGGTCGTCGCGGCCATCCGGCACGCCCGGGCCGCGCCCACCTCGTTCACCGCATCCGGCGTGAGCGCCGCGCTGGCCGGCCGGCGGTCCCGGCCGTCCCTGCTGTCGGTACGGGAACGCCAGGTGCTCGGCCTGCTGCGGGACGGTGCCACCCTGCCGCAGATCGCGGTCACCCTGTCGGTGAGCGAGTCGACGGTGAAGACCTACGTGTCCCGGCTGTACGAGAAGCTCGGCGCGAGCAACCGGGCCCAGGCGCTGATGACCGCGGTGAACCGTGGCCTGCTGTTCGCCGGCAGCGGTACCAGCTTCCGACCAGTCGCCTGACCAGCAGTTCTTCCGTACCCTGCCTTCCGTACCCGTGCCGGCCGTACACCCGCCGGCCGTATTCCTGCCGGCGGGCGATCAGCGCGGCGGCAGGTGGTACACCTTCGCGCCGCCGCTGCCGGAGTCCGGTCCGACCGGCAGGCTGGCCCGCACCGGGGCCGGGCCGTTCGCCGGGTGCGACCGGGACCGGGAGCGCCGGCCGGCCTGGCTGCGCGGCTGCCCGTACCCGGCGGTACGCCCGGTCCGCGTGTCGGTCAGTCCGCCCGGGTAGCCCGCGACGAACTTGACGTAGTGCCCCTTGCCCTGCAGCTTCGCGGTGTACATCGCGACATCCGCCCGCCGCAACAGCTCGCTGAAGCCGGCCTCGCCCGGTTCCCGCCCGGCGATGCCGATGCTGGCGCTGACCCCCAGGACGAGGTCGTTCACCACGAACGGCTCGGCCAGCGAGGCGATCACCCGGTCGGCCAGCGCGCTGGCGCCGTCGGCGTCCACCGCGTCAGCGAGGATCGCGAACTCGTCGCCGCCGAGCCGGGCCAGCGTGTCGCCGGCACGGACGCACTGCCGCAGCCGCCGAGCCACCTCGATCAGCAGCAGGTCACCGGTGTCGCGGCCGAGGCGGTCGTTGATCGGCTTGAACCCGTCCAGGTCGATGTACAGCATCGCCATCGGCCCCTGTTCCCGGTCCTGGCGCGCCATCGCGTGCTCGGCCCGGTTGGCGAACAGGGAGCGGTTCGCCACCCCGGTGAGCGAGTCGTGGAAGGCCATGTGCCGCAGCAGTTCTTCCTGGTCGCGCAGGTCCGCGACGGTTGCCGCCAACCTGCCGGCCAGTACCGCGTTCTCCCGCACGCTCACCAGCTGGCGGAGTACGACCAGCAGGACGAGCGCGGTCTGCAGGGCGTACAGGAGGACGCTGGTCGGACGACCGGCGACGGTGAGCACGATCGACACCGTGACCGCCGCCGCGAGCGGGGCGTAGGGCATCGCGGTCCAGAGCCGGTCGCCGCCGGCCGCGGTGGCCCCGGTCAGCGGTCGCCGGCTGGCGTACCACCCGGCCAGCGCGATGAGCAGGAAGCCGGTGAACCGCCCGGCCGCGACGAGGTCGCCGCCGGACGAGGTGTGCTGGGCCAGGTACGCGGAGCCGCTGCCGGCGACCGCGAGGCTCAGCGTGCCGGCGGCGACCAGCCCGAGCGGGAGGCGCTGCGACCGGTGCGCGCGGCTCAGCAGCAGGAACAGCATCGTGCCGAGCGCAACGTCGCCGATCGGGTAGGCCAGCGACACGGTGCGGGCCAGGCCGGTGTCCGGATGCGCGGCGAACAGCGGGCCCAGCACCAGCGCCCAGCTCACCAGCAGGAGTGAGCCGGCGACGATCAGCCCGTCCAGCATGCCGCGGAGCGCACCGCGGCGGATCGTGGTGAGCGCGCCGATTCCGGCGAGCACCAGCGGCACCATGGCGAGATATCCGGCGTCGGCCACGGACGGGTGCGGCAGTCCGGTCCCGCGCACCAGCTCGTACCAGGCCGAGACGGCGTTGCCGATGCCCCAGACCGCCGCGCCGGTACCGACCAGCAGCCACCCGCGCCGGCCGGAGCCGGTCCGGACCAGCCCGGCCCGTACGCAGGCGATCGCCGCGACCAGTGGCAGCAGTACGGTCGCCAGGTCACTGAAGACCGAGGTGGCGTAGGTACCGCCGGTATCGGTGGCCAGCCAACCCAGGTCGAGACCGACAGCCAGTACCGCGAGCAGTGGCATCAGCCAGCGCCGGCCGTACGAGTTCGGGGCGGGGTTCGGCGCGGCGGCGCGGCCACCAGCGTCGATTGGCGAGGCTGCCAGGGTACGGGCCACGGTGGGCTCCCTTGTGCCGGCGCCGGGCACCGAGAGGAGATGAGCCCTCGGACGGTTCGGCGCGGGGGGCACCGATTACCGACGTGCTCCCAGCGTGCGGTGCCGCGGGCAACCTGGCAGTCGGGTGGGCGGGTCACACTTACTCAGCATTAGAGCGACATGTCCCCTGAACACCCGACCGGCGCGGCGGACAGGTACCTGGTCGTGCCCCGATCGTGCGGATACCGACCGGCACCGGACACAACGGGGTCAGCCGGCCGGGGCGTCGGCGGTCCGGGTCAGCTCACTGGCGACCGAGTCCACGTACTGCCAGCCGCCCACCGCGGCGGCGGTGCGGGCGTCACTGGCGGCCACCAGCACCACGCCGGCTTCGGCCAGATAGGCCGCGGTATGCGCGGACGGGCAGCGCCACAGTTCGTTGACCTCCACCACCGCACCCACGGCCAGGCAGCCGGCGGCCAGTACGTCGAGCAGGCCGTCGTCGAGCTCGGATTCGGACATGCCGACGCTGCCGAGCTCGCTGAACGGCCGGCACAACCCGGGCTGGGCCGCCTCCCGGGCCCGGGCCAACCCGGCGACGATCGACTTGATCAGCAGTTCCATCAGATTGTGCGCGGTCAGTACGCCGGTGCCGAGCAGCATCCGTACGTCGGCGGCGGTGCCCTGCCCGCCGCGCAGCGGGAACCCGCGACAGCCGACCGCGAGGTAGTCGATGCCGGGCAGCGCGGGCGGCAGGTCCAGGTCACCGGAGGTGTTCAGGACGGTGGTCTCGGCGCCACAGACCAGGGTGGCGCGGGTCCGCTCGGCGGCCCGGCCTACCGCCCGGGTGTAGGACGGCAACCAGTCGGTGTCGGTACTGATCAGATCGGCGACGACCAGCCTGCGCAGCCCGATGGCGTCGGCGGCGGCTCCCATCCGGTCCACGGTGTCCATCCCCTCGGAGAACACCGTCCGGACGTGGTGATCGGCATCGAGTTCCAGCACGGCGGGCCTCTCGCCGGGCGACCGGTTTGTCCTGTCGCGGTTGGCTGGAGCCTGGGCGGCGATGGGAGCGGACCCGGGTGTGCCGTGGTTGCGGTTCGGTTGCGGGCGACCCGGTCGGCGGCCGGATCAGCTCTTCGTCGACGGGGCCTTGTACCGGTAGCCGATCCCGCGTACCGCGGAGATGGGGGAGCTGGCCGGCTCCTCCCAGCCGAGCTTGCGCCGCAGTCGGAGCACGGCGAACTTGACCCGCTCCGGGCCGATGCCGGTCGGGTCGTCCCAGACCTTGGCGAGCAGCTGGGCCGGCGAGAGCACCGCGTTCGGGTGCCGGACCAGGACGTTGATCAGGCGGAACTCGGTCGGCGTCAGGTTGACCTCGCCACCGTTCACCTCGACCACCCGGGTCTTCGGATCGAGCCGCAGCTGGCCGTCGTCGTAGATGTCCTCGGCGTACGCGCTCGGCTGGGACCGGCGGAGCAGCGCTTCGACCCGGGCCAGCAGTTCGGAGTTGGTGAACGGCTTGGTGAGGTAGTCGTCGGCGCCGCCGCGCAGCCCGCGCACCTTGTCCGACTCCTGGCCGTGCGCGGTGAGCAGCAGCACCGGCACGTCGCTGATGTCGCGGACCCGCTCGAGTACCTGCCAGCCGTCCATCACCGGCAGGCCGATGTCGAGGACGAGCATGTCCGGGCGTACCTGATGTACCAGCCGCAGCCCGTTGCGACCGTCTCCGGCCGTGGTCACGTCGTATCCGGCCCGGCTGAGCAGCAGGCTCAGCGCCATCGCGATGTCCGGCTCGTCTTCGACGATCAGCACTTTCGTCATGTTTTCGTGCCTCCGTCAGGATTCCGCGGGTTGCCAGGGAAGGTGCACGCTGACCGCGGTACCGACGCCCTCGTCACTGGCCAGGGTGATCGACCCGCCGTGCAGTTCGACGATCGCCCGGGCGATCACCAGGCCGAGGCCGGTACCGGGGATGTCGGTACGGGATGCGTTGGACGCGCGGCCGAACGTGGTGAACACGGCGTCGACCTCGTCGGCCGGTACCCCGATGCCGGTGTCCTGCACCCGCAGCCACCAGCCGTCCGAGTCGGGCTCGGCGTGTACCCGGACCTTCCCGCCGGTCGGAGTGAACTTCACCGCGTTGCCGATCAGGTTGCTCAGCAGTTGCTGGACGCGTACCTCGTCACAGGACAGCGGCGGGCCGTACCGGCTGTCTCCGGCCAGGGCTATCCCGGCGGCCCGCGCCACCGGGCGCCACTCGGTGAGTGCCGCGTCGAGGAGCTGCGCCGGCTCGATGCTGGCGGGCTCCAGCGGAAGTCGCCGCGACTCCAACTGGACCAGCAGGAGCAGGTCCTCGAGCAACTGCAGCAGCCGATTGGCGTTGCGTTCGATCACCTCCACGAACATCTGCTGCTGCGGGCTGAGCGGCTGGCCGAGCTCCCGGTCGCCGAGCAGGTGCGCGAAGCTGACGACCGAGGTGAGCGGAGTGCGCAGCTCGTGCGACACGGTGTTGACGAACTCGTTGCGCATGGCGGCCACGTCGACGAGCGCGCGTTCGTGCTCGGCCGCCGCCATCAGGCGGGCCGGCAGTGACGCGGCCCGCTCCGGGTCGTCGACGTACCGCACCGAATCGGTGCCCCGTCGCCGAGTGCCATGCTCGCCCGACATACCGTCCGCCGCCCCCGATCAAGATCCTTCCGGCCGTGCGTACAAGCTTCAAGATCTGAATTGATTCTCCACTGCGCAGCGTAAGCTCAATAGTACGTTCTGTCATCCTCCCTGGTGGTGGGCCAAGGCCACCGGGCGGACGGAGTCCGGCAACGACGTGCGGGCACATGATCGGCCCGGCACAAGGGAGCAACCAGATGGCGGACAGCCTTGGTGACGACCCCCCTCCGCTGCGGACCGGCGAGCCTCCTGTGGGCCTCGGATCCGGCGGCCATCGCGGCTCCACGCGGGCCGCCGGGATCGGGGAGCCGGACCTGGAAAAGCAGCTCCGCCGGGAGCTTCGACAGCAGGCACGGGTGCTGCGGGTGCTGATCGAGGCGCTGCAGGTCGGCATCCTGCTCCAGGACCGGGGGCACCGGGTGGTGGCGGTCAACTCCACGTTCGTGCGGATGTTCGGCATGTCAGCCCGACCGGCCGAACTGGAGGGGGTTGCCTTCGACCTGGCGGCCGGCCATTTCCGGCACGCGTTCGCCGATCCGGACGGGTTCGAGCGGGATGCCGCGGCGCGACTGGCCGGTGGCGAGCCACGCCTGGGCGACGTGTTGCGACTTGCCGACCACCGCATCCTCGAACGCGACTACCTGCCGGTTGATCTCGACGGCCGGTCGCCGGGCCACCTGTGGGTGTTCCGCGACGTCACCGATCACGCCGAGGCGGAACGGGCCCTGCGCGAGCAGAACGCCATGCTCGGTGAGCTGGCCAGTCTCAAGACCGAGTTCGTGGCGACCATCTCGCACGAGCTCCGTACTCCGCTGACCTCGATCGTGAGCTTCGCCAGCCTGCTCGTCGAGGACGCCGAGCAGAGCCTGGAGGACGAACAGCGGGAGTTCGTCAACGCGATCAACCGCAACGCGGACCGGATGCTGAGCCTGGTCGAGGAGTTGTTGCAGCTGGCCAAGCTCGAGTCGCGCAGCACGGCCCTGCGGTTCGAGCCGGTCGGCATGCCGGCGCTGATCCGGGCCACGATCGCCAACTGCGAACCGGTCGCCCACGCGGTCGGGGTCGGGCTGCGCAGCCAGGTGGTGGACGGGCCGGTGTTGTACGGCGACGAGAGCTGGCTGTCCCGGATGGCGGAGAACCTGCTGGTCGGCGCGATCAGTGCCACCGCGACCGGCGGTACCGTCGGCGCCTCCGCCTGGTTCGACGCCGACGAGTTCCACTTCGACGTGACCGACGCGAGTACCGGACTGTCGCCGGAACAGATCCAGGGGTTGTTCACCACGTTCTCCGAGCGCGGGTACGCCGGCGGGAATCCGACCGGTCGTGGCCTCGGTCTGGTGATCAGCCGGGCCATCGTGGAGCGGCACGGCGGCACGATCGCGGTGAGCAGTTCCCCGGAGGTCGGTACCACCGTGGAGGTGCGGCTACCGGTGGGCAGCCCGGCCGGACCGGCGGGGACGTGAAGGTGGGCGGGCGCTCCGGTCGGAGGGGTGGTGACCGAAGCGCCCGCCCTTCGCGGTGCAGGGGCAAAGCCGAACCGGGGAGTGTCAGCTCTGCCCGTACTTCTGCACCAGCGCGGTGTAGTCACCTCGGGCCAGGGCCCGCTTCGTGATCGTGCACGGCGAGAGGGATGGGGTCATGACCTCTGGGCTGTGCGCGCTCTGGTCGACGTGACCGATCCCGTAGGTGTGCCCGCGTTCGTGCAGCATCACCGAGCGTAGGTCGTACGAACCCCGGCAGGTACGCGGCGTGGCGGCCGTGGTGTACCAGGCGAACCGGGTGCTGATGGCCACGTCGGACGTGGTCACCGTGGAGCCGGAGAAGTAGGTGCAGGTGTAGGCGAGGTACCCGCCGCTCAGCGCTTTCCAGCCGGCGACACTGATCGAGTCCGGGTTGCCGGCACAGGCGCCCGAGACGCCGACCTGGGGAGCCCAGTGGGACGGGCCCACGTACCGGCTGGTCGCCTTGATGTTGGCCGGGTAGCCGCAGCGGTTGGTGCCGCGGCTCATGTCCATGGTGGCGTTGCTGATCGCGCCGGCGGCGGTGGTGGCTACCGGACCGGGAGCGCCGGCACCGTTGTAGTACCAGTTGAAGATGCCGCCCAGCTTGAACGAGCTGATGGCGTAACCGGTGTCGACACACGGGTTGGTGGACGAGGGCTGCGCCGCGGCGGCGAGCAGGCTGTTACCGGCGGAGATCGCGCTCTCGGTGGCGATACGACTCGCCGCGCCGGTGGCCTCGTTGTGGTCAGCGCTGACGACCACGCTGCCGTCGAGCCGGCGGGTGACGAGCAGTTCGATCGGGCCGGAGGTGGTGATCGCGGCCGCGGAGACGCCGGCACCGGGCCTGGGCAGCTCGACGGACACGCCGCCGCGACTGACCCGGCCGTCGGCCTGGCAGGTGACGCCGGCGAGGTCTCCGGAGACCGGTACCCCCAGCTGGCTCGCGCAGGCCGCGCTCGCCGAGACCCCTCCGGGCAACAGCGGTACAGCGATCAGTGCGCCCAGTACGACGCTGAAACGTGCCAGTGACTTGGCTGCCTTCATGCTTGTCCTCTCCCGGTTGCGGGCCCGGCTCGTGGAGCCGGATGTCCTGCGACAGGTGGGAGATCGGTCGGCCGGGGACGGAGAGCGGGTGCCCGCGGGTTGCGGTTCGGTGGTGCCGGCCGGAACGCGACGCCGGAGGCTAGGCACCCGGATGGTGACCGGAAGGGTCCCGGCTACGCACCCGACGGCCGGGACCGTCGCGGGGTCGGACGCCTACTGAAGGAAGGAGTGCGCCCATGGGTCGCACCCCGCGCCCCGCACTGGTCCTGCTCGTCACCGTGTCCGCCCTGGTGGCCGGGCCGATGCTGGCGGTGACGGCGCCGGCTACGGCGGCTGCTGCGGCGACCGGCGTGGCGGTGACCGCGCGCACCGGCGGCGGGCCGCTCAACGTCCGGAGTGGACCGTCCACCAGCTACCCGCGGGTGAGCACGATCCCGGACGGCCGCTCGTTCACGGTGGCCTGTCAGGTGTCCGGACAGCTTGTGAGCGGGAAGGTACGGCGCACCGCGAGGTGGGACCGGCTCAGCACCGGCCGGTACATCGCCGACGCCTACGCGCAGCGTCGGGTCGGCGTACCCGCGTGCCCGGTACCGTCCACCGGCGGTGCGCCCGCGTCACCCCCGCCGCCGGCGCTGCCGGCTCCGGCCCGCGCCACGGCCAGCCAGGCGGCGTTCATCCTGCAGGCGGCCGCGGCGGCACAGCGCAGCATGCGCGAGCAGCACGTACCCGCGTCGGTGACGATCGCCCAGGCGATCCTGGAGTCTGGTTGGGGCACCAGCGGGCTGACCGCCAACGACCGCAACTACTTCGGCATCAAGTGCTTCGCCGGCTTCTACGGGCCGGTCGCGGTGGGCTGTCACCGGTACAAGACCACCGAGTGCGACAAGAAGGGCAGGTGCACGCCGCAGTACGCGGACTTCCGGATCTACCGGAGTGCGTCGGATTCGTTCACCGACCACGGCCTGTTCCTGGTGACGAATTCGCGCTACGCCCCGGCATTCCGGTACTCGAACAATCCCAAGCAGTTCGCCATCGAAATCCACAAGGCGGGGTACGCGACGAGCCCGACATATGCCGCGAAACTGATAAGCATCATGGACCAGTACGACCTGTATCGCTACAACAAGTGACTGTCACGAATGCGATGTCCGCCAGCTAAATCGCAGGTCCAGCACCTACTCCGGTGCCGAACTGAAACCGACCTGCACCCGAGAGCTACAGACGGTAGCTGAGATTCCACGAAGAATACGGACATGAGCCTGGATGACAGGACTCGTGCCGAGCGGGTCGGCGTTGCCCATGAGCCGCCGATCCGGTCGGACGCCGCCGGTGGCTGGCACGCACCTCGGGCCAGCCACCGGTCCACGTCCGGTACCGCCGTCGGCGTCCGGCGCATCCCCGGTCGGCCGCACCGGTCCGGAGTGCCCCGTTGAGCCGCCCCGTCGAGCACGACCCGCTGACCGGCCTGCCGAACCGGACGATGCTCGCCGACCGGCTGGAGCGGGAGCTGGCGGATCGCGCCGGTACCCGCCCGACCGGACTGCTGCTGCTCGACCTCGACGGGTTCCGGGAGGTGAACGACGTACACGGCCACCCGGTCGGCGACGAGCTGCTGATCGCGGTCGCCGACCGGCTCGGACGTGCAGTCGGTCCGGAGGCGACGCTGGCCCGGCTCGGTGACGACGAGTTCGCCGTACTGCTGCCCGGTACCGGCCCCGAACAGGTGGGCGCGACCGCCCGGCGACTGCTCGACGTGGTCGGCGAGCCCTATCACCTGACCGGCGGCGAGCTGAACCTCACGATCAGCGTCGGCACCGTCGTGGCCGAACCGTCGATGACCGGGCCGGACGCGCTGGGCGACGCCGACCTCGCCCTGTACGCGGCCAAGGGCGCCGGGAGGAACCGGGTCACGGCGTACCACCCGGGGCTGCGGGACCGGCTGCTGGAGCGGACCCGGCTGGTGGCGGGCCTGCGCCGCGCCATCGCCGAGGGGGAGTTCACCATCCACTACCAACCGGTGGTACGCCTCGCCACCGGTACCACCTGGGCGGTCGAGGCGCTGCTGCGCTGGACTCCGCCCGGTGGCATGCCGATCCCGCCGGACCACTTCATTCCGGCGGCGGAGGAATCCGGCTTGATCAACACCATCGGCGCCTGGGTACTCGAGCAGGCCTGTGCCGACGCCCGCCGGTGGTACGACCGGTACGGGATCGCGGTCACCGTGAACGTGTCCGGTCGGCAGCTGCGCGATCCGGACTTCCCGGAGGTGGTACTCGGCGCGATGCGGCGGTCCGGGCTGCCCGGCCGGGCGCTGGTACTGGAGATCACCGAAACGGTGCTGGTCACCGCCACTCTCGCCGACGCGGAGGAGGTGACCGCCCGACTGTCCCGACTGCGGGAGTACGGCGTACGCATCGCCATCGACGACTTCGGCACCGGTTACTCGTCGCTGGCGTACCTGTGGCACCTGCCGGTCGACGTACTGAAGATCGACCGGACCTTCACGAACGTGTCCGGCGGCGGTACCGGCGGCGGTTCCGGCGGCGGCGCGGGCTCCGGCCGGCCCGCCCAGGAGCTGGCCTTCGCCCAGGCCATCGTGGACCTGAGCGGCATCCTCGAGCTGTCCACCATCGCCGAAGGCGTGGAAACCCCGGAACAGGCGGGCGCGCTGCAGGCGATGCACTGCTCGCTGGCCCAGGGATACCACTTCGCCCGGCCGATGCCGGCCACCGACCTCGACGCGTTCCTGGCCGGCTCGCCGCGACGACTGCCGGCCCCGGTCGCCGCCATCCCGCACCAGGTCGGTCGCGAGCGGACCGCGTAACGGCGCCGCACCGCTATGGCACCCGTGGAACACCCCGGCAGGGCCCGGCCGCTGCCGATCTGGAGGTCACCTACCGACCGTGCTGACGCCCTCGTCCCGCCGGTCGGGATCCGCCGACCCCTGGAGGTATCCATATGCGTCGACCTTCCTCAGTCCTGTTGCGAACCGCTGTGATCGCCGCCGCGGTGGCGGGAGCGCTCGTCCTGCCCGCCATCGCGCACGCGGCGGCACCGGTGGCGGCGCACGCCCGGACCGGTGGTACCCCCCTCAATCTCCGGAACGGGCCGAGTGCCAACTACCGGAGCCCCTCCTCGGTACCGGACGGCAGCCGGCTCAGCCTCGCCTGCCAGCTGCCCGGCCAGCTCGTCGCCGGCAACGTCCGTACCACCGACCGCTGGGACAAGCTGACCAATGGCCTGTACGTCTCGGACGCCTACGTGTCCCGCGTCGGCGGCGTACCGGCGTGCCCCGTCACCCCGGGCACCGGCGGTACGACGACGCCGACCTATCCGACTCCGACCGGGCTGTGGCTGCGACCGCTCGCCGCCAGCGTGGGCGGCGGTTTCCGTACCGTCGGCCGGCCCGACCATGACGGCGTCGACCTGATCGTCGGTCGGGGCGTGGCGATCCGGTCCGTCTCGATCGGCACCGTGACCACGGCCGAGTGCAACGTGCCCAAGGGGAGGAGCTGTGACGTCGACGGCAGCCCGTCCATCTCCGGCTGCGGCTGGTATGTCGAGGTCACCCACCCGGGCGGGGTGGTCACCCGGTACTGCCACATGGTCCGCAAGCCGTACCTCTCAGTCGGCGCGAAGGTGACCGCGGGCAGCCTGCTCGGCTTCGTCGGTTCCTCCGGCAACTCGTCCGGTCCGCACCTGCACTTCGAGGTGCACGTCAACGTGACCTCCTGGGCGATGCACGAGAACGCGGTGGATCCGGCCGCGTTCATGAAGAGGGTCGGCGCCCCACTCGTACGCTGACCGCTCCTCTAGCCTGACCACCCTTCAGGGCTGACCGAGCCCTTCTAGTCTGACCAGCCTTCGAGGCCGGCCGACCCTTCTAGGCTGGCCGATTGTCTGGGCCGACCACCCTTTCGAATCCGGGGCTCCGCTGAGCGAAAAGCTCGGTAGGGGCCCCGGATCGCTGCGTCCTTCCCGGCCGATCGTCCCCTTCGGATTTACCGCCCGGACCCCTGATTTGCCGGATGATCACGCGCTCACCTGCGTCGATACCTACACAACGGTTTGGCACCTGTTTGCTCACCCCGGCCGTACCCGCTTCTCCCGATCTGCAGGGGGACACCAGCCCTACAGAAGGAGACAGCGGTGACAGCAAATATCAATGACCGGACCGTGAAGAGAACGGCAGTGATCGCCAAGATCAGTCGGACAGGCGTAGCGGCCGTTGCCGCGATCGCCGTCGTCGGGGGAGCGACGGCGGCGTATGCGGGAGCGACCAGTACCAGTACTGCCCACGTGATGCTTTCCAATTCCGTAGCGGACTCCTACACCCGCAGCGCGCACACCACGAGCGTGTCCGGTACCCAGGACACCACCCAGGTCGGCCGGGTCAACGGGGAAACCCGTACCGCGTTCCTGCGGGTCAACGCCGGTGGACTCGACGACGACGCCACCGTGACCGGCGTCAAGCTCACCCTCACCCGGGCCTTCGGCAGCCTGCCTGGCACGTTGCAGCTCGTCCGGGTAACCAGCACCACCTGGAGCGAGAAGACCCTCAACTCCCGCACCGCGCCGGCTCTCGGCACTGTGCTCGCCACCGTCAAGCCGAGCGCGAAGGCCACCACCGTGACCTTCGACCTCGGCACCTCGATCACCAAGGCCGGCATGTACTCGTTCGCGCTGGTGGCGCCGAAGGCGACCACGGCCGCGGGCTTCTACGCACACGAGTCGTCCGGCGCGGAAGCGCAGGTACGGATCAGCTACACGTTGCCGACCACCACGCCGCCGACGACCCCCCCGACCACGCCGCCGACCACACCCCCGACGACCCCGCCCACCACACCCCCGACCACGCCGCCGACCACGCCGGCGCAGTGCAAGGTCAACGCGTTGCTGGTACCGACCTGTGGCGCCCTGATGGGGGTCGCACCGGTCATCCGCAGCTCAGCGCCGGGCCAGGACCTGGCCGCGTTCGAGCAGCGCACCGAGCACACCGCGACGGTCTTCCACGTGTACCACCGTGGCGACCAGATGTTCCCGACCAAGGACGAGATCGCCAAGGCGCGGGACACCGCCAAGCCGCGGCTGCTGTTCATCAACTGGAAGGTCGACGACGGCCACACCTGGGCCGAGGTCGCCAACGGTGCCGCCAACGCGCGGATCGACAAGCTGGCCGCCTACGTCAAGGCGAACTACTCAGAGCGCTTCTACCTCTCGCTGCACCACGAGGCTGAGGACGAGGTCAACGCGACCGCCGGCTCCGGCTACACCGCCAAGGACTACCGGGCCATGTACCGCTACGTGACGCTGCGGCTGCGTGCCGACGGCATGACCAACGCGGTCTCGGCAATGGTCTACATGGGAGCGAAGAGCTGGGGAACGCAGTCCTGGTTCGCCGACATGTACCCCGGTGACGACGTGGTGGACTGGATCGGCTTCGACCCGTACATCAGCTCAGCCGGTACCGCCGGTGACTTCGCCGGCCTGATCAACCAGACGTCCACGCCGAAGACCTGGCCCGGCTTCTACAACTGGGCCGTGGCGAACCACCCGACCAAGCCGATCCTGCTCAGCGAGTGGGGCGTCTGGGACGAGTCCACCGACCCGGCCAACAAGGCCGCGGCGTTCGACAGTATCGCCAAGCAACTGCCCCAGTACCCGGCACTGAAGATGCTGCTCTACTTCGAGACCCAGATCGGGCCGAAGGGCGGCACCACGGTGGCGAGCACCGAGGCGGCCCGGGCGGCCTACGCAAGGCTGCTCGACAACAAGATGTTCGACGTCCGCATCAGGTAACACCGATAGCGGTACCCCGAGGGATGGGGCCGGCTGGCGACAACACTGTCGCCAGCCGGTCCGCTTTTGTGTGCGGGGTGTGTCGGGTGTACTCCGGTCAGGTCGTGCAGGTCGACTGCAGGTTCCGCCGGGTGGTGTCCACGTCGCGCAGCAGCGCCGGGTCGTAGGTGTGGCTGTCGGCCCGGATCCGTACCAGGCCCACCGCCGTGACCACCGCGTCGAGCAGCGGCCGTACCGTCGGATCCGCGACCGGCCGCAGCGCGACCAGGGCGTTCTGCCGGCGGGACAGCTCGGACCGGACCGGCGCGGACAGGTCCCGCGCGGTGTGGTTGCGGCGGGTCAGCGCGGCCAGCGCGAGCAGGTCGGGGGCGGCCGAGCGGCAGGTACCCGGCGCGAACGCGGCGACCGGCGGCAGGCTCTCACCCGGGGTCGGTCGCGTCGCCGCGGACCTGCCACCGGCCGCGCCGGTACAGCCGGACAGCACCAGCGCGCACACCGCCAGCGTGCACACCGCCAGTACGGCGGCCAGTCCGGCGGTCCGGCCACCCGCGACCGGAGTGTGGGGGACCGGCGGGCCGGTCAGGTCGGCTCGGAACATCGCGGTACTCCTTGACTGAAGCCGGTACTCCGTGACTGAAGCCGGTACTCCGTGACTGAAGCGGAGTGGTGGGGGCCACGCCCTGGCCGGCGCGGCCCCCACCTGCGGTCAGTTGGTGTTGACCGCCTGTCCGTGCGAGGTGGCCAGGTACGGGAACGTGTTGCCGAACGGCAGCTCGTTCGCGTTCACCCCGTCGCCCAGGCCCTCGACCGCGGCCGGGTGTCCGGGCAGCAGAACGCCTTCGGCGGCCTGCAGGGTGATGTCGATGACGTCGTCGGCGAGCCGCCGCCCGTTCGGGAAGCCGGCCAGGTCACCGCCGAGCACGCCCATCCGGTTCGGGTTGGTCGACGGCGGTACCGACATGTTCAGCCGCAACTGCTCGCTCGGCCGGAACTTGCTGGCCACCACGTCCTTGTTCAGCAGCTGCGAGTTGAGATCCGCCGCCACCGGCCCGCACGCCTTGCAGACCCCGGTCAGGAAGACCTCGACCAGGTCGTTGCGCGGAGTCGCCGGTGCCGGAATGTGGTAGATCGCATCGATCAGCTTCGGCACCTCGGGTGAGGTGACGAACGGCAGGAACTTGCCGTCGTTCTCCGGCTTGGTGCCGTTGAACTCGTCCTTCTTGCCGACCGGTACGACGACCTCGTTGACCAGCGGCATGCCCAGCCGGGACACCTGCGCCAACCCACCGGAGTAGCTCCGGCCGTTGGTGCTGGTGACAACCTGGGTCTTCGGCCTGGACGTGGTGCTCCAGATGCCGATCACCGGGTTGCGGGTCGGGTTGCCCTTGAGCGCCAGCACACTCTTCGGCACCTGCAGGGCGATCGTGTTGACGTTGTACCCGGTCAGCGTGTCCTGCCCGACCTCACTCAGGTTCGCCCCGTACAGCAGGTCGAACACGCGCAGGTCGAGGAAGAACGGGTCGTCCGCCTGGCCGGTGAAGCTCTTGCCGGAACCGCCGCCGAAGCTCTTGACGGCCTGGTTGACCAGGGTCGGGTAGTTCGGCATCGACGCGGCACCGACCCGGGACGGCGCGACCGGCGCGTTGTTGAGCAGCGTGGTCTTCCCGGACTTGGTGATCACTTCGAGCTTGTACGTCTGATAGAAGTTGAGATCCGGATCGGTCAGTGAGGTGACCTGGCCGGTGTTGTACAGGAACGTCGACTTCGACCGGTAGTGGTTGGTGAACCACCAGCGGTAGATCACGTCGGGCTTGGCGTCCCCGTCGTTGTCGATGTTGATGTCGTGCGCCGTGTTGGTGGCGAACGGGTAGAAGTTCGGACCGCCGTTCGGCTCCTCGAGTGGAATCCAGTTGGCGATCAGCGTGACCGAGCTGGGTGCGTCCGGACTGACGAAGGCGTACACGTCGGTGTTGTCCAGTTGCGGTTCACCGGCGATCAGCGGCGCCTCGCGGTGGCTGGACGCGCCACCCACCTGCGGGCCCAGTGCGGTCAGTCCGGCCGCGGCGACCGCCAACGCGGTCGCGGCGATGAGCGTTCGTCGTCGAGTCGACCGCCGTGGCTGGGTAGCCCTGCGAATCGGCATGGTGGTTCCCCCCTCCAGTCCCCGATCGGGGACGGATCGCGGTGTACGACCGCGGCGCGTGGGTCGGGGCGGCTTGCTCCCTTCGGCACCGGTTCGGGCGACAGAAGCCCCGACATCCTGCTGTTGTGTGTCGCGGCCCGGACCGCTCCGGCCCGTGGCTGGCTCGTGGTTCGCCGCCGGTACCAGGCCGGATGGGCGGCCGGTCGATTTGCGCCCGGACGTCCTGGGTGGCCCCCCGGTCGCGGTGAACGCGTCCAACCGGCCAATCCGCACCGGCCGGTCGCTCCGAACACCGCCGTAGTCGCCGACTGCAGGGGGACCACCGGCGGGCACGAGAGCCGGTGGCGGCGGTCGCGACAGGGTGACGAGGGGGGTTGGGGTGCGCGCTGCACGAGTGGTGCTCGTCGGTTCGCTCGCGGTCGGGCTGGTGCTCACCGGCGGGGTGTTGATCACGCCGAAGCTGGCGCACCGGCCCGCACCCGCGGCCGCCGAGCAGCCGGCCGACCTCGCCCACGCCGGGCCGGGCCAGGACCTGACCGGCGCTATCGCCCGGTCCCAGCAGCGGCTGCGGCGGGTGCCGAAGGACTGGACCGGCTGGGCCGAGCTGGGACTGGCGTACGTGCAGCAGGCCCGCATCACCGCGGATCCGTCGTACTACCCGAAGGCCGACCAGGCGCTCGCCCGGTCGCTGGCCATCCGGCCGGCCGGCAATGCCGCCGCGCTGATCGGGATGGGCGCGCTGGGCGCCGCCCGGCACGACTTCGCGGCCGCGGAGCGGTACGGCCGGCGGGCCACGACCACCGATCCCTACAGCGCGGCCGGGTACGGCGTACTCGGCGACGCCCTGGTGGAGCTGGGCCGGTACGACGAGGCGTGGCGGGCGATCCAACGGATGGTGGACCTGCGGCCGGACACGTCCTCCTATGCCCGCGCCTCGTACACCTGGGAGTTGCGCGGCGACACCGCGCGGGCCGAGCAGGCGCTGCGGCTCGCGCTCGAAGTGGCGCCGACACCGGCCGACGCCGGGTTCAGCCGGTACTACCTGGCCGAGCTGGCCTTCAACCGCGGTGACCTGGACACCGCGACCGCGCAGGTGGACACCGGACTGCGGCAGGCACCGGACTACCTGCCGCTGCGGGCCGAGCGGGCCAAGCTGCGCGCGGCACGGGGCGACACCGCCGGCGCGATCGGCGACTACCGCGCCGTCACCGCGCGGGTGCCGCAGCCCGGGTACCTGCTCGAGTACGGCGACCTGCTGGCCGCCACCGGGGACCAGGCCGGGGCGCGGGCGCAGTACGCGCTGGTCGACGCCGAGCAGCGGCTGTCCGCCGCGCAGGGAGTCGACGTCGACCTGGAGTTGGCGCTGTTCGACGCCGACCACGGCCGGCCGGCGCAGGCCCTGTCCGCCGCGAAGGCCACCTGGGCGAAACGGCGGAGCATTCTCGCCGCCGACGCGCTCGGCTGGGCGTTGCACGCGAACGGTCGGGACGCCGAGGCACTCGGGTACGCCCGGCAGGCGGTCCGGCTCGGCACCCGCAGCGCGCTGCTGCGGTACCACCTGGGCGCGATCGAGGCGGCGCTCGGCCAGCGCGACGCGGCCCGCCGCGACCTCGGTACCGCGCTCGCGCTCAACCCGTACTTCTCGGTCCGGCACGCGCCGGCCGCCCGGGCCGCGCTGGCGGGGTTGTCGTGACCCGCCAGCTCCGCACGCGCCTGGTGCGCTGGGTGGCCGGCGCGGTACTGACCGGCATCGCGCTGCTGACCGTGCTCACGTTCACCGGCACCCCGGCCGCCGCGCACCCGCTCGGGAACTTCACCGTCAACCAGTACGCCGGGCTGCGGGTCGGTACCGACGGGATCGCCGTCGACTACGTGGTCGACCTGGCCGAACTGCCGGCTTTCCAGACCCGTACCCAGGAGATCGACGCCGACCACGACGGCGCGGTGTCCGGCGACGAGCCGGAGCGGTGGGCGGACGCCGGGTGCGCCCGGATCGCGCGCACCATCGAGCTGCGGGTGGCCGGCCACGGATTACCGGTGTCGGTCACCCGCGCGCACGTCCAGTTCCCGCCTGGAGCGGCCGGACTCGTCACGCTCCGGCTGGAGTGCGCGCTGCGCGCGCCGGTCGAGGTCACCGCGCCGGTGGCGGTGGCCTACCGCGGCGACGCGTACCCGGACCGGATCGGCTGGCGCGAGGTGACCGCGGTCGGCGACGGCGTGACGCTGGTACACAGCGACGTACCGTCCCGCAGCGGCAGCGACCGGCTCACCGCGTACCCGGCCGACCTGCTGGCCGATCCGCTCGCGGTGCACGCCGCGCAGCTGCGGGTACGCCCGGGCGGCCCGAACGCGCGACCGGTGCCCCTGTCCGCGCCACTCGGTACCGCCGGCCGCGGTGTCGACGGTCTGACCAGGGCGTTCACCGGATTTGTCGGCGACCAGCAGCTGTCCGCCACGCTCGGCCTGCTGGCGATCGGAATCTCGGTGGTGCTCGGTGCCGCGCACGCGCTGGCGCCCGGCCACGGCAAGACCGTGATGGCGGCGTTCCTCGTCGGCGAACGGGCGGGGGAGCGCGGCTCCATGCGGCAGGCGGCGGTGATCGCCGGCACCGTGACGCTGACCCACACCGCGGGGGTGCTGGTGCTCGGCATCCTGCTCGCCACCTCGGTGGTGTTCGCGCCGGAGCGGGTGTACGCCTGGCTGGGCATCGTCAGTGGTCTGCTGCTGGCCGGCGTCGGCGCGGTGCTGCTGCGGCGGGCCGCGACCGGGTGGCGGTCCGGAGCCGGCTGGCCGGCCGGCCACAGCCACTCCCACGGCCCCGGCCATCCCCACGACCACGACCACGGCCATTCCCACGACCACGACCACGGGCACCACCACGGCCATTCCCACGACCACGACCATTCCCACGAGCAGCACCACGACCATCACCATGGCCACGGCCATCCACACCCGGGCGTGCCGGCGGACCCCGCCGGCCGGGCCGCCTTCCGGCTGCGGACCATCGTGGCGATGGGCTTCGCCGGTGGGCTGGTGCCCAGCCCGTCCGCCGTCGTGGTGCTGCTCGGCGCGGTCGCGCTCGGCCGTACCTGGTTCGGCGTGCTGCTGGTGATCGGGTACGGGCTGGGAATGGCGCTGACCCTGGTCGGCGTCGGGTTCGCCCTGGCGCGCTGGCGGACGGTGCTGGAACGGCGGGCGAGTGGCCGGTTCGGCGGCCTGCTCCGGCGCGGGCTGCCGGTCACCACCGCTGGCGTGATCGTGCTGGTGGGGGTTGGACTGGCCGCCCAGGCGGCGGTCGCGCTCACCACTGGTTGACCTCTCCCGTACCGGCCCCGGCCGGCACCGGTGTGGTCAGCGGTACGGCCGACTCGATAGATTCGCGCCCACGGCATAAAACCGTGTCGATGTCGCCGGCCATCCGGGCCGGACCGGCAGCGGAGCCGGAAGGGGGTGCGGGTGCCGGACACCGACGGTCAGGGCCCGGTGCTGGGGGGACTGGCCGCTATCCGGTCCGAGCTCAGCGCGCTCAATGCCGCGCTGGAGCGTGAACACGAGCGGGCCGCGTTCCGCGAGGACATCATCGACCGGCTGCACGCGGAGAACCAGCAACTGCGCCGCAGCGAGCTGGAAGCGACGCTGGAGCCGGTCCGCTCCGCGCTCTACCGGCTGTACGACCTGGCGGAGCGGGAAGCCGACCGCTGGATGGCGGCGGGGGCGGCGGGAGCCGCCGGCCAGGCCGCGTTGCGA
This sequence comes from uncultured Actinomycetota bacterium, assembly GCA_963742715.1. Lineage (GTDB taxonomy): Bacteria > Actinomycetota > Actinomycetes > Mycobacteriales > Micromonosporaceae > CAVUMR01. The sequence continues at coordinate 1,386,409 of CAVUMR010000002.1, forward strand.
CCGGACGGCACTACCGGCGCCGCCGGTCTGGTCGCTACCACCCGGCTCGCCGGACCGCCGCACACCGTCCCGGACAGCTCGCTGTTCACCATGTTCTCCGAGCAGGTGGGCGCGCTGTTCACCGCGTTCGCCGAGGAGATCGCCGACGTTCTCGGCCGTACCGGGGTCGAGCCGTTCGAAGTGCAGCCGGGGGAGCCGTACGATGCGGCGCTGCACCGACCGGTGGACACTGTGGACGTCGAGGACGCGAGTTGGGACGGCATGGTGGTAGAGACCTTGTCGAGTGGTTTCATGCGTGGTGAGCAAATTGTCCGGCGTGCCGACGTAGTGGTGGGTCAGCTCGTCGCACCATGATCGATGTCCCCCATCACCGTTGAGCGGTGAGTCTGAAGGAGCGAGCGAAGAGCGTGGCCGTCTTCGGTTTCGACCTGGGTACGACGTACTCCAGCATCGCCTATCTGGACGCCACCGGGCGGGCGACGGTGGTGGTGGGACGCGACGGCGTCGACTCCACCTGTTCCGCCGTGTACTTCGAGTCGGCGGACAGCGTGGTGGTGGGCGCCAAGGCGAAGGACACCGCGGTGCTCGAGCCCGATCTCGTGGTGGACTTCGTCAAGCGGGAGATCGGCAAGCACCTGACCCTGCGCATGCACGGGCAGTCGTTCACCGCCGAGGAGGTGTCCGCGCTGATCCTGCGCCGGCTCATCGCCGACGCGGAGGCCGCGGTCGGGCATCCGGTCACCGACGGGGTGATCACCGTGCCGGCGTACTTCGGCATCGGCGAGCGCGAGGCAACCCGGCGGGCGGGCGAGATCGCCGGGCTGAACGTGATCGACGTGCTGTCCGAGCCGGTGGCCGCCGCCATCAGCTACGGCGCCTTCGACGGCGCTGCCGAGCCGGTTGACCAGGACAAGACCATCCTCGTGTACGACCTGGGCGGCGGCACGTTCGACACCACCGTGGTACGCCTGGTCGGCGACAGCATCCACGAGATCAGCACCGGCGGCGACAACGAGCTCGGCGGGATCGACTGGGACGAGCGGCTCGCCGAGTACATGGTGGAGCAGTTCTGCGCCGAGCATCCCGACGTACCGCATCCGTTCGACGATCCGGCCACCGTGCAGGACATCCGTACCCAGGCCGAGAACGCCAAGATCCGGCTGACCGGCTCGGACAGCCACGTGGTGCGACTGGTACACGCCGGCCGGGTGAGCACCGTGACGATCACCCGCGAGCACTTCGAGGAGCTGACGGTCGACCTGCTCGACCGCACCATCGAGGTCACCGCGGGGGTGCTGGAGTCGGCGCAGCAGCGCGGGGTGGCCGACGTCGACCAGGTGCTGCTGGTCGGCGGCGCGTCGAAGATGCCGGCGGTGGCCGCCCGGCTGCGTACCGAGTTGGAGCGCGACCCGCTGCTGCACGATCCCGATCTCGCGGTGGCCCGGGGCGCGGCCTGGTACGCGTTCGAGGAGACCTACCGCCAGCGGGTGTCCGCCGGCGACGTGGACGGGGCCCGGGTGATGGCACGCCAGGCCGGGTTGTCCGAGGCGCGCGAGCGGCGGATCGCCCGGCGCCGGATCAGTCGGGTCGCCGCGCGGGCGCTGGGCGTGCTGTGCAGCGACGGCGGCCTCGGCGACGAGTACGTGATGCACCTGATCGAAGGCAGTGACGCGCTGCCCGCCGACGCGATCCGCACCTTCTACACCAGCATCGAGTCGCAGACCGAGGTGTTGGTACCGATCATGGAGCAGGCCGGCCGGGTGCAGTCACCGGCGCTGGACGCCAACCGGGAGATCGCCATCGGGCAGATCGCGATCCCGCCGAACCAGCCGATCGGTACGCCCGTCGAGGTGACGTTCCGGCTGGCCGCGAACGGGCTGCTGCAGGTCACCGCGGCCGACGAGGAGACCAAGGAGAAGCTCGACCTGGCGATCCAGATCGGCGGCATGTCCGACGCGGACGTGGCCCGGTGCCGGGAACGGGTCGGCACCATCAAGGTCAACTAGCCCGAGCAGCCAACAGAATGCGGCCGGTGCGAAATCGCACCGGCCGCCTGGCGTTACCGACTGCCAGTCGCGTCAGTTCGACGCGCTGGAGTACGTGATCGAGTTCGTGGTGACGTCCTCGTCGCTCGCGTTGAGGTACATGACGTGCTCGACCAGCTTGATCAGCGCGTCCCGGCTGGACCGGCGCTGCCGCGCGTCGCACAGGACGACCGGTACGTGCTCGTCCAGGTCGAGCGCGATCCGCACATCCTCCGGCTGGTACTGGCGGGCACCCTCGAAGCAGTTCACCGCGACCACGAACGGAGTGTGCCGGCGCTCGAAGTAGTCCACCGACGGGAAGCAGTCCGCCAGCCGGCGGGTGTCGGCGAGTACCACCGCGCCGAGCGCACCCTCGGCGAGCTCGTCCCACATGAACCAGAAGCGGTTCTGCCCCGGCGTACCGAACATGTACACCACCAGACCCTCGCTGATGGTGATCCGGCCGAAGTCCATCGCCACCGTGGTGGTCGACTTCTCCTCCACGCCGGCGAGGTCGTCCACGCCGATGCTCTCGGCGGTGATGATCTCCTCGGTACGCATCGGCTCGATCTCGCTGACCGATCCCACCATCGTGGTCTTGCCGACGCCGAAGCCGCCCGCGACCAGAATCTTGATCGCGTACGGCAGTTCCTCGACCTCGTGGTCAGAGCGCGCGGAGGCCATTGATCACCGCCTTGAGGGTCCGGGTGCTGGGCAGCTTGGCGACCGACATTGGTGCGCGCACCACGATGAGTTGCTGCCGGAGCAGGTCGTCGAGCAGCACTCGGACCACGCCGAGTGCCAGATCGAGATGAGCCGAGATTTCCGCGACCGAGATCGGCCGCTGGCACAGCGAGAGGATCGCCACGTGTTCGGGTTCCAGCTCGATCGCGGCGTCCGACGTACCGGCCGCCACGACCAGCGAGATGAGATCGAACGTGTCGGTGGGGGGAAGGGTGCGGCCACGCGTCATTGCGTACGGCCGTACCAGCGGACCGGCCTCGTCGTCGAGCCAGGACTCGTCGGCCGGGTGCCCGACGCGGGGAGTCCGGTCGCCCGGATTCTGCGTCGGTCTCATGTCGCGCCGTGGCCGGACGAGCTGCCCGCGCCGGCGCCGAACACCGGCATCGGCATCCGGGTACGGGTGGACAGGTTCTGACCGACCCGCTGTACCAGCAGGTTCATCTCGAACGCGATGAGTCCGACCTCGCAGTCGGCGGTGGCCAGTACGGCCAGGCAGGCGCCCTGCCCGGCCGCGGTCACGAACAGGAAGGCCGAGTCCATCTCGATGATGGTCTGGCGTACCTCACCGCCACCGAACCGCCGGCCGGCGCCACGGGCGAGGCTCTGGAAACCGGACGCGACCGCGGCGAGGTGTTCGGCGTCCTCGCGGCTGAACGCGCGGGAGGTACCGACCAGCAGGCCGTCGGTGGACAGCACCACCGCGTGCTCGGCCCCGGGTACCCGTTGGACGAGGTCATCGAGGAGCCAGTTCAGTTCGCCGGCGACGTTGGTCTTCTGCGTCATCGGGTGTCCCCCCTGTCACCGGGCTCGAGGTCGGTCGCGGCGTCGCTGGTACGCCAGTCGGGCTGCTCGTCGTCCCCGGAGCTGTCCGAGGAACCGTTGTCGGTGCCGGTGGTCCGTCCCCGTACCGATTCCCGCTGGTACGAGGTCATCATCTGGCGGATCTCCTCGGGCGACCGGCCGGCCGACCGGCTCGGCGGGGGTGGCGTGGGCGGCGGTTCGTCGGTCAGCTGCGAGGCGAGGCTCGCCTGCCGGACCCGACGGGGCAGGCCGAGGTGTTCGCCGGTGTCGCCGCTGCCGTGCTCGGTGACCGGGCGGGCCCGGTGGGAGCCGCTCGCGCGACTGCCGTAGTCCGGCCGTGGCCAGGGCGCGGGTCTCGGGTCCGGCGAGGGGGCCGTCCGGGACTCGTCGGCGGCCCGACCGTTCGGGGTCCCGGCCGGGGTCGGCGCGGTCGCGTCGGTACCGATGGCGACCTCGGCGCCCACCCGCGAGAGCACCGGTTCACGGAGTACGGCCGGCTCGTCCGCGAGCTGCGCCGCCTCCTCGTCGCTCGGCGGCTCGGGTACGTCGTCCTTGTCGGCCAGGAGCGAGGTCGGGATGAGCACGATCGCCGTGGTACCTCCGTACGGGGAGGGCCGCAACGAGACCTGGATGCCGTGCCGGCCGGTGATCCGGGCGACCACGAACATGCCCAGTCGGGCGTTGTCGGACAGGGCCAGCACGTTGAACTCGGGCGGGTTGGCCAACCACTCGTTGGCGGCGGCCAGGTCGGTCTCGCTCATCCCCAGGCCGCGGTCCTCGATCTCCACCACGAAGCCCTTGGGTACCAGCTCGCCGCGGATCTGCACCTGGGTGTGCGGCGGGGAGAAGCTGGTGGCGTTGTCGATCAGCTCGGCCAACAGGTGGATCACGTCGCTGACCACCGCGCCGCCGAGCAGTACCGACCCGACCGGCATGACCTTCACCCGCGCGTAGTCCTCGACCTCCGAGGCGGCGCTGCGCAGCACGTCGAGCATCGGTACCGGCTTGCGCCACTGCCGACCCGGCACGGCACCGCCGAGGATGATCAGGTTTTCCGCGTACCGCCGCATGCGGGTCGCCAGGTGGTCGACCGCGAACAGGTTCTTCAGGTCCTCCGGGTCACCGGTCTTGCGCTCCATCGCGTCGAGCTGGGAGAGCTGCCGGTGCAGCAGCGCCTGGCTGCGACGGGCGATGTTGAGGAACACGTTGCTGACGCCGGCGCGCAGCTCGGCCTGCTCGACAGCGGTCTTGACCGCGGTCCGCTGTACCGAGTTGAACGCCTGGCTCACCTGGCCGATCTCGTCACCGCCGAACTCCAGCGGGGGTGCCTCGGTGTCCAGGTCCACGTCCTCGCCGCGACGCAGCCGCTCGACGACCTTGGGCAGCTGCTCCTCGGCCAGCCGGAGCGCGGACAGCCGCAGGTCGTGCAGCTGGCGCATCAGCGAGCGGGACACCCGGATGGCCAGGTAGATCGACGCGATCACGGCGAGCAGACCGAGCACTCCACCGAGCACGATGCGGACGATGATGCCGACCGCGACCGGGGTGGCGTGCGCGAGCGCCTCGTCGGTACCGGCGCCTTCCACCTGTCGCAGCTCGGCGACCAGGTCCTCGACCGCACCCCGCCAGGTGGCCGGGGCGATCCCGAGGTCGGACTGGGTGCCACCGCGGGCGACCAGCTGGTTCTCCAGCTCCTGGTACCGGATGAACGGCGCCGAGTGGGTGACCTGGTCGTACTTCGCGTGCGCCTTGTCCGGCAGTTCCCGGGACGCTTCGGTGTACAGCGTGCGCTGGGTACCGACCATCTGCACCAGGCGCGGGTAGTCGGCGGAGTCGATCTGGCCGTCCGGCAGTACCGAGGCCACCAGCGCGTCCTCGCGGGAGAGCATCTCCCGGGACCGGGTGAACGACACCAGCGCGCGGGACTCGCGGGCGATGGACGGGTCGTTCAGCGTGCCCAGCGAGCCGTAGATCCGGAACGCGGAGTCGATCACGCGGTTGTACGCCTCGGACGCGTTGACGGCGTTGACCCGACCGGTGTCGATCTGGTTGCGCTGCTTGCGCAGGTCGTCGATGCGCCGCAGCGTGTCGTCGATCCGGCCCTCGAGCTCGTCGCTGGCGCTGCGCCGGGCGCTGCCGCTGGTCGCGCTGTCCCGGAAGGTGGTGATCACCTTGTCGGTGGCGGCCCGGCGGTCGTCGAGCTCGGACCGGGCCCCGCCGTGCTCACCGACGAAGACCGTGGTGGCGCGGCGTTCCTGCTGGAGCGCGGTGACCAGCGAGTCGGTCGGTTTACCGACCGAGTCGGCGAGAGCGCTCGCGGTGATCAGGTTCAACCCGTCCCCGAGGGTCACCGCGGCGGTGAAGATCCACAGCGCTACCAGGGAGAGACTGGGGACGAGCAGCAGGGGGAGGGAACCGCGACCGAACCGACCGACAAAGGACACGTCACACCTTCGCTCAGCACTGCCTGAAGCGCAGACAGCTGAATTCACGAAACATCCAGATTTGGCCCCGGCGTACCCACCGAGACGGGCCCTTGGCCGTTCGGTGAGTCACCGTGACCGAAGGGACAATACAGTACATTCCGCGTTCTTGCCGTAGCGGGGAGCAAGGCTCCTGGCAGTGATTTCTCGGCCGTAAAAGGCGCCACGGGACAGGCGGTCGCAGAAGCGCGATTTGGTGCGCAAGCATCCTATCGGGGCACCCCGGACGAGCGCATATCCGCACTCGCCGGGCGACCGCAGCGCGTCCAGGAGCGGCGCGCGAGTGATCAGGAACGCGGCTGGAAAACCACCTCGACCCGTCGGCTCGGGTGCAGGGCCGCCCCGGCGCGCGGCGGGATCCGTTCGCCCCCGCGGGACACCGGCCGGTACCGGCGCAGCACCGTGGCCGCGACGAGTTGTGCCTGCGTGGTGAACAGGTTGGCGCCCACGCAGGTGTGCGGACCGGCGCCGAACGGCAGGTAGGCGAACCGGTGCCGGCCGGCCGCCGCCTCGGCGGTGAACCGCAGCGGGTTGAACTCGTCCGGCCGCTCCCAGTGGTCCGGCAACCGGTGGGTGAGGTACGGGCTGATGACCACGGTCGCGCCGGCCTTGATCCGCACGCCGTCGATGACATCCGCGGAGGCGGCCAGCCGGGGCAGGAACCAGCCCACCGGGTACATCCGGAGCAGTTCCTGAATGACCATCCGGGTATAGGTCAACTCGGCGAGGTGCGCGGCGGTCGGAGATTGCCCGTCGAGTACCCGATCAAGTTCGGCGTACATGATCTGCGCCACGTCCGGATTCTGATCGAGTACCACCCACAGCCAACTGAGCGCGACCGCGGTGGTATCGGTACCGGCGACGAACATGGCGACGAGATCGTCCCGGATCTGCCGGTCGGTCAACAGGTCGCCGTTCTCGTCCTTGGCGTGGGTCAGCAGCGACACCAGGTCCACCCCGCTGTCGTCGGGCGCGGTGTCCTGGCTCTGCCGGACCAGCGGATAGATCACGTCGTCCACCGTGCGTACCGCGCGACGGAACGCGCGGTCGCCGGGCAGCGGTACCGCGTCCGGTACGAACGGCAGCACCAGCCGGGTGTTCAGCGAGCTCATCGCCTTGGCGATGGCCGGACCCAGCCGGTCGGCGTCGGCGTGTCCGATCCGCCCGCCGAAGAACGCACGGCTGATCGAGCGCTGGGTCAGCCGGGTCATCTCCGTACCGATGTCCAGCGGCCGGCGCTCGCGTACCGCCGGGTCCCACTCGTCCACGACCTCGGCGATGGCCTCGGCCATCGGCTCCACCAGCTTCGTCACGCTGCGCACGGACAGCAGCGGCTGGACCAGCCGGCGCCGCGGCCGCCAGGTCGGACCCTCGCCGGCCAGCCCGTCGCCTTCCAGCCGCTGCAGCGCCTCCCACAACATGCCTTCCCGGCGGTACCGGTCCGGGTTGTCCCGCAGGACGTGCTGCACATGTTCCGGACGGGTCAGTAGGTACGGCCGGAACAGCCCGAGGTTGAGCCGGACGACGTTGCCGTCCCGCCACCCGCCGAAGCTCTCCAGCGCGGCCAGCGGATCGCGGGCCAGCCGGGGGACGGTACGACGGAACGGAACCGTGGGCGCCCGCGTCCCGGCCGCCGCCGGATCGGCCGCGCTGTCGGTGGCCCGGTTGGCGGCGGTCGGGTCGTCGGCGGTCGGCGCCTCGGTGGCCCCGTCACGAGTTGTCTTCAGCCCCATGGGTTCAGTCCCTCAACGTAGGTCGGTGGCGCGGTACATCCCCACCGAGATGCGAAGGCAGTTGATCAGCGCGGTCGCGCCCGCGCCGGCGTCACGGTCGCGCTCCGCGGCCTGCCGGACGAGCTCGTCGTGCCGGGCGACATGCGAGTCGATCCAGCGCTCCACCAGTTCCGGGCTCACCGCCGCGCCGTCGCCGGTACGCAGGTCGAGCACGTTCAACTCGCCGGCGCGGCGGTCCCGGTCCACCGAGCGCACGTCGTTGGCCAGCCGTACCGCGATCTCGGCCGAGGTCAGCGCGTCCGACCACCGGTCCACCAGCTTCCCGCGCAGGCGGGGGCTGACCACCATCAGCAGCGCGATGGCGAAGCTGCGGTAGTTGACGTCGCGGGCGGCGACCGGCAGGTACTGCTCGACCGACGGTGGCCGGTGCCCGGACAAGGTGATGCGGCGGCTGGCCAGGACATGCTGGGCGCCGGCCCGCACCGCGTCACTGAGCGCGGTGACGAACCGATCGGACAGCTCGTCGCCGCCGCGGCGGCGGAGTCCGGCGAGGAGATCGGCCAGCGCGGGCATCAGCGGATGCCCGCCGATCTCGGCCGGTGCGCCGGCCAGCGTGTCGTACACCGCGCGGACCACGGCCCGCAGTGTGGCCGGGTCGCTGGCGTTGTCGATCGCGTCGTCGAGCTGTACCGACCAGACCGCGTATCTGGCCAGCACGGCCAGGTCGCGCCGCCCCGCCTCCGGCGCGATGGCGGCCACGGTCGCCGGTACCTGCTCGAACAGCCGGGGGTTGGTGTTCACCCAGTCCGGATCGGCGGTACGACGGGTGTCGATGGACAGCCACCGGGCGGTGGCGTGGACCCGGTCGCGCTGCTCCGGCGGTACCAGCGACATCAGGTCGTTCATGGGTGCGATGGTCCGTTCATGGGTGCGCTGGGCCGGTTTCATGCGATGGGGTGCGCCGCGCTCGGCGTATCGCCGGTGTGTTGGCGACCCATCGCCAGGGCGGCGAGCCGGGCCGCGCGGATCACCCGCACCGGCGCGTACAGATCCTTGGCGTGCCACAGCCCGGGCGGGTTGGCCGACACCTCGGTGCGCGCCAGGAATTCCGTACCGCGGGCGATCGCCGGCCCGACCCGGTCGGCCTGGTGCGGCCCGGCGGCGCGGCAGAGGATCTGCACGGCGTACGAGGTCTCCTCGACGGTGCCGCTCCACCGGCCCCAGGACCCGTCCGGCCGCTGCGTCGCGAGCACCCACTCCACCGCTCCGGCGAGCGCCTTGGACACCGCCGGACGGTCCAGTACGGCCAGCGCCAGTGCCGACGCGGCGGTGGCGTAGTACGCCGACGCGTGCCACTTGTCCAGCCAGCTCCCGTCCCGGCGCTGGTTGTCCAGCAGCCACTCGACGAGCATGTCCACCGCCGGTACGAACCGGGCCGCGTCGATCGGGTGCCGGCGCAGGTGATCCGCGAGCGTCTCCAGCACGTGCGCGTTGGTACTGGTCGACGGCGTGCGCTCGTCCCGGAAGCAGGTGAAGTAGCCGTCCTTGCGGTAGTCCATCAGGCAGTCCGGCCGGTGCTCCCGGCCGTGTCTGGCGAGCGCGAGAAGCACGACCGCGGTGTCGTCGGAGTCGGCCGGCAGTCCCGGCGCGGCCGGTGCGCCGTCCGGGCCGAGCCCGGCCTCGAGCGTGTCGAGTACGGCGTCCGGCACCGGCACCGGGATGCCGGCGGTCGCGAGGCTCACCGGTACCCAGGCGTGCTCGAAGTAGGTGATCGGGGTGACCCCCGGGACCGGGCCGTCGCAGCGGGCCTGGAGCCGCTCCAGGAACCGCACCGAGGCCGCGGCGCGGGTCCGGCCGGGAGTCCCGATCCAGGCGGCGGTGGCCGCGGCCGACGCGCCGACGGCTCCACCGGGCGCGCGCACCCCGGCCGCGGCGACGGCGTGCGGACCGGCCACCTCGAGCGAGGCGCAGAGCTTGCTGGGCAGTTGACCGGCGGCCGCGGCCGCGCGGAACTTGCGGACCAGCGTGGAGTCGTACCCGGTCGGCACGGCGAGGTGGGTGCCCGGCGCGATCGACTCGAAGCCGGGGGTCGCGGCCCTGGCGGTGTCGGCCAGCGCGTCGAGGTGCGCGTTGACGTCGTCGACCAGCGCGGGGATGAGCAGCTCGACCGCGATCGTGTCCGGAATGGACACTGTCGAGGCCGGGCTGAGCCAGCGGTCCAACAGGTCCAGCCCGCGCTGCACGGCCACCAGCACCCGCGGGTCGGTACCGACCGGATCGGCGCGCCAGGTGGCGAGCAGGGCCTCGGTGGCGCTCAGGGTCGGCACCACGCCGTACCCCTCGCAGCCGCCCCAGCCGCCGTCCGCGCTCTGCTGGTCGCACAGGTACCCGATCCGGTCCTGATGTCCGGACAGCCAGGGCGCGAGCCGCACCAGCCGGGCGGTGTCGTAGATGGACGGTGCGACCTCGCCCCAGTTGTCGTCCGCCACGTCGCGGAGCAGTGCTTCGGCTGCCGTGCCTACAGACCCATGTTGTTGGAGGTTCGGCGGCAAGCCTGATCCCCTCTTCAGACAGCCGGAGATGACCGGTTGATCCGGTCTGTCCGGGCATGGCGTTACTGGCCGAAGTGGCCGGAAGCCATACAGTCTGCCCGGTTACCCAGAGCGAGGCAAGCGTAGCTGTTCGATGGCTCGCATTTGCCGGTCCCCGGCACCCGCGAGCTGCCGTGCCGGTCCAGGTGGATGGGTCAGCCGGTGGCCCCGGTCTGGCGTTCGGCCGCGTCGATCGCGTTGCGGAACAGCATCGCGACGGTGACCGGGCCGACGCCGCCGACGCGCGGAGTGATGGCGCCGGCGACCGTGGCGCAGGACTCGTCCACGTCGGGTAGCAGCCGCCGACCCTCGTACCGCACCCCGCCGCCGACCACCACCGCGCCGGGTTTGACGTGCTCCGGCTGGATGATGCCCGGCACCCCGGCCGCCGCGACCAGGATGTCGGCGCGCCGGGTGTACCGGGGCCAGTCCGACACCCCGGTGTGCACCACGGTCACGGCGGCATTCGCGGTCGGTCGCTTCTGGGCCAGCAGGATCGCGAGCGGCCGGCCGAGGGTGGCGCCGCGGCCGAGGATCACCACCTCACGCCCGGCCACCGGGATGTCGTGGAAGGCGAGCAGCGCCTCGATGCCGGCCGGCGTACAGGGCAGCGGGGCGGGCAGGCCGAGGGTCAGCCGGCCGAGGTTGAGCGGGTGCATCCCGTCGACGTCCTTGTCCGGGTCCATCACGCCCAGCGCCCGGTCGTAGTCGAGGTGGGCCGGTACCGGGTGCTGGACCAGCAGCCCGTGTACGGCCGGATCGTCGTTGTACCCCCGGATCACCGCGTGCAGGTCGTCCTGGCCCGCGTCGGCGGGAAGGTGCGTGTGCGGCGACTCGAAGCCGAGGTCGGCGGCCTGCCGCTGCTTGATCCGGATGTACCCGGCGCTCGCGTCGTCGTCGCCGACCAGCACGGTAGCCAGCGTGGGTACCACGCCCCGGCCCCGCAGCGCGGCGACCCGGGTCGACACGTCGGCGAGCACGCTCTCGGCAACCGGCTTGCCCGGCAGCAGCCGCGCGGTGGCGGTGTCGTCCGGACTCTCCACCCGTGACGTGGACATGCGACCTCCTCGGGCGTGGAGGCCCAGGCGGTCGACCCCCACGGCGAGCTCCCCGATGGTTGATGCCATCCCGTGCCGCCAGTCGCGTTCCGTCCAGCATGCCACCCGGTGTACGCCGGCCGGAGCGGGGCCGTACCGAGGTCAGCCCCCGCAACCCCAGTTCGTGGTGACGGTGCTGGCGCACCCCGCGACGCATACCGACGCCGGGTCGTTTCAACGGAATGCGAGGCTGTCGATACCAGGCGTTCTCGTGACTGATCACGGTCGGCCGACCTACGCTCGGAGCAACCGCTGAAGCCCCCGGGGGGATCGCTGTGACTGTCCCGAGGCCGGTGCTGCGGGCACTGTTCCAACAGCGGGTGAGCGGGGACGACAGCCTGCTCCGGCTGGCCCGGTTGCGGTTCGCCCAGGCCGGGCTCGCCGCCGAGGTGTACGCGGGCAGCCACGACGAACTGGATCGGCTGCTGGAGTTCGCCCCGATCGAGCCGGCCGTTCCGTCGGTACACCTGGCCCGTGACCTGAACCTGTTCACCGCGCGCGGCCAGGACGCGGTCGAGGCGTTCGCCCGCCGGTACACCGGCCGGGTCATGGGTCTGATCGTGCACGACCGGACCGAGATGTCGACGCGGCTGCCGGAGTTCGCCGCCGCCATGCGCGCCTTCGCGCGGCGGATCCGCGGGCACCGCCGGCCGTGCGTGTTCATCGAGTACGCGGCCGGGGTGCCGCCGGAGCGGTTCGTCGCGCTGGCCGAGGCGTTGCGGGACCTCGACGAGGTGAGCCTGTGTCTCGACATCGGCCATGTCGGCATCCGGCAGGCCGGCCACGCGCTGTTCACCGCCCGGCCCGAGCTGGCCGGTCGGCTCACCACCACCGACCCGCGGCTGCCGGAGGCGGCGGCGGAACTGCAGCGGGCGATGGGTACGGCACTGCCGACCGTTCTGCGGATGATCGAGGCGCTCGGCTCGATCGGCAAGCCGGTGCACTTCCACCTGCACGACGGCCACCCGTTGTACCCAGGGTCACCGCAGGACCATCTGAGCTTCCTCACCCGGCTGCCGGTGCCGTTCGACTATCGCGGCGGGCGGTCGCTGCCGCCGTTGTACGGCCCGAGCGGGCTGGCCGACATCGTGCGTACCGCGGTCGAGTCGATCGGCCCGGACCTGGCCACGTTCAACCTGGAGATCCATCAGGTGGACGGTCGGTTGCCGCTGCGCGACGCGGCCGGACTCTTCTCCCATTGGACCGATCTGACCAACGCCGAACAGATGAACTGCCTGTTGTCCGTGCTGGCCGAGAATGCGGTCCTCGCATTAGCGGCGCTCGAGTCGTCGGCGGCGTGATTGAGTTCAATTCCGGGCAGCGACGGAATTGAAACGAATTAGCGAACCGATCGCGGAAGACATTTCGACGACCCTGCCCGTGCGCCGGATTCTGTCCGGACAATGACCTCGTCGGCCCGCGTTTCTACTGGCGCTGGGGGGTGCCGGGCCCGGGTCGGACAAGGGGGAACGGTATGCGCATGCTCATGCGGGTTCAGATCGACACCCAGGCTGGCAGTGCCGCCATCAAGGACGGCAGCCTGCCCAAGGCCATCGAGATGATGGTCGACCAGTTGAAGCCGGAGGCGGCGTACTTCGCCACCTCGGACGGCGTGCGAACCGCGTACATCGTCTTCGACCTCGCGGAAACCGCTCAGATTCCGGTCATCGCCGAGCCGTTCTTCATGAACCTGAACGCGAAGATCGACCTGCAACCGGTGATGAGCGTCGACGACGTGCTCGCGGGCGCCACCGCCGCCGCGAAGATGGTCTGACCGAACCTGTTCGAACCTGTTTGATCGAACCTGTCTGACCGAACCCGCCCGTCGGCCGCGGACCAGCAGTGGTCCGCGGCCGATGGTCCGCGCGGTCGGTTCGGGCCGGGGCGGTCCGACCGGGGCGGCAGGTGCTGGTAACCGGATCGCGTGGTTTCGGCCTGTCCGGGCTCGGGATTTCGTTCCATTGACGCGCGGTACACCGCCGCAGACGCTTAACTGCCGCAAGCAGGTGCTGCATGATCGTGCGGCATCGAGTTACAGTACGCCCATGACGCGCATTTCTGTTTCGCTCGACGACGCCACCGCCGCGGCGGTGGCCCGGGCCGCGGGTGACGGCTCGGTGTCCAGATGGGTCGCCGACGTGGTGCGACAGGCGCTGCTCGCGGAGGCCGGTCGTGCGGCCGCCGCGTACGACCGGACGAAGGACGATCCGGACGGCGAGGCGGCTCGGCTGGCCGGTGCTGCGTGAGTGATGTCCGGCCGGTCCGGGGCGGGGTCTACCCGTACCTGGGGGTTCGGCGCGGCGTCTTCGTCGTGATCTCGGCCGACTACCTCAACACGGCCGGCACGGTGATCGTCGCGGAGGTCACCGACCACGCACCGGACGACGTGCGCGGCCTGCTCGCCGTGCAACTCGGCGCGGATGATCCGCTGGTCGGAAACTGGGTGCTGTGCTGGCGGATCAACTACGCCAACGCCGACCGGTTCGACGTCGCGGGCTGCTACGGCCAGCTGAGCGACGCCACCATGCGGAGTGTTGTGGCCGGCGTCCGCAACGCCATCGAGCCGCTGCGCTGACCCGCCGGCGCCTACGGGATGAACCGATGACTGAGTTCCGATGACCCGTCGACCGATAACCCGCCGACCGGTGATCCGTCGACCGACAACCCGCCGACCGGCGATCAGCTTGCCGGCGATCCGCCGACCGGCTACACCCCGACCGTTTCGGCCGAGTACGCCGAGCGCATCCGGCAGTGGCACGAGAACGCGTACGCGCTGGGAAAGGCCGAGGGCGTACTTGCGCACGACGAACTGGTCAAGGACGGCTGGCGGGTGGAGTACTTCACCTACCGGCTGACCTGAACGACCCACCGGCTGACCCTGACTCGGTGGCGACGTGGCACCGGGGGTAGACGGCGAACCGCCGGGTCCGAAACGGACCCGGCGGCTCTCACCCGGAAGGAGGGAACGAGGATTAGTCCACGCTCACGCCGTACACACTGAGCGGTTCGGTGATCGGCTGGAAGAACGTCTCGCCGCCCGAGGTGCAGTTACCACTGCCACCCGAGGTGATGCCGAGAGCGGTGCCACCGTCGTACAGGGGGCCGCCGCTGTCGCCAGGCTCGGCGCACACGTTCGTGTCGATCATGCCGTACACGGTGCCCTCGGCGTAGTTGACGGTCGCGTTCAGACCGACAACGGAGCCGCCGTGGGTACCGGTCGTGCTACCGGTGCGGGTCACCGACTCGCCGACGTAGGCGTCAGCGGCACCGGTGATGTCAACGCCACCAGCAGTACCCGGGTGCGACACGCTGCCGGTGATGGACACCAGAGCGAAGTCGTTGGTCGGGAACTGGCTGTCGGCGGTGCTGCCGATCAGCTGGCTCTGGCCGGAGTCGGCGTACCACGTGCCGACAACGTTGCCACAGTGACCAGCGGTGATGAAGGAGTTGCCGCCCACGTTGAAGCCGAGCGAGCAGCGGTACCCGCCACCGTAGATGGCGTCACCACCCTGAACCAGCTTGGAGAACTGGCCGTTGGTGTGCCGGATCCGCACCTTGTCGCCGAGGCTGGAGGTGACGGACTCGAGCTTGGCCAGCTGAGCGGTGCTGACCGTCTTGTCGACAGTCACCACTACCTGGTTGTTGACGGGGTCGACCGACCAGGCGGTGCCTGGGATGCGGGCCGACTTGTTGAGCGTGGCGGTAGCGGCGTTCAGCTCGGCGCCACTGTGGGCGACGATCTTCGCGACGCCACCGGCCGCACGGACCTTGTCCGCCGCGGCGGAGTCGGTCACCGTGACGACCATGTTGCCAGTGCCCCGGTCGAGGTACGTGCCAGCGGAACGGTCACCGAGCTGGTCGGCGAGGGTCGTCGCGCTGCTTGCGCTCAGGGTAGCCGTGCTCTCGGCCGGTGCGGCCTGAGCGACACCGGCGAAGCCGGCGGCCAGTCCTGCAGCCGCGGCTGCTACCGCGACGCGTTTCCACGAACGCCTCGTAAGAGCCAAAGGAGCCTCCCCAGGGACATGGGCACGTACTCCGTCGACGTGCCCGCCGGGACTCAACATGGAGACCTCGCTGCCCCTCGGGTTGGTCACTCGGTGAGGGGGTACCGGGTGGACCACCGCGGCTGCGGCGCTAACCGCTGCTTGCCGTGAGGCGGTGCGGCTTACCTGTCGGGGCTTCGAGGATTCCGTCTTGGGCCGAGTGAAGTATCCGTTTTAACCCGGTTAGTACACAAGGCGGCATTTGTAATGAATTGCCTACAGTCTGTAATACGGACCGTCACAGCGAGGCGTGGTCGGGGTGGAATCCGGGTCGGGGTTGGGCGCGGTCCTCGACCGGCTGCGACGGCGGGTCCGGAGCCGCGCGGGCGACCGGACCGAACGGCTCCCGGGTACCGCTGAAACAGGTCTTTACCTGCGGTAACGCGTCGGTGGGCCACTGTCGCGGCGGCGACCGGTCAACCGCCTGCCGCGGCTGCCGGACCGGTGCCGTGACGGGGCGGCGGTCGCATCGCGACGGGTCCCGCCCGACGACGAATCTCAGCGGCCGCTGGCGTACCGAAAAATCTTGACAACTCGTCCGCCGGAGGCGTCGCGGGTGCGTCTGGGGCACCGGCGGCGTGGGCCGCGGGCGGTGTCGACGGCCGCGGGAGCACCTGATTACTGCCGCTCATCCCGATAGGCCGAGAACATCCAAGATCGTGCAACGTAGTCCGACATTCGTGGCGCAGGTGCGGTGCGGGCCGGCACCCTGCCGCTCAGCAGTACCAGCCCCCGGTGAAGGAGGAAGCCGATGAGAAGGCTCGTTCGGATGGCTCTCGCGGGAGTCGCGGTGGTCGGATCCACGCTGGCGCCGGTCGGCGTGTCGACCGCTACCGCGGCAGAGGTGCCGACCCACGCGATCGTGGTGTGTCAGACCGCGAGCTTCTACGAGAACTACAACTCGTCCACCGGTCCGAACCATCTTCTCCGGACGCTGACCTACGGGAACAAGGTCGGCCACACGCGGGGCGTGCACCCCGTCTACAACGGCTGGGCGGCGGCCCAGGACTTCGGCCCGAACGACTGGGGCTTCCTCCGGATCGAGTGCATCGGTGGCTACAACTCCTGGTGATCGTCACCGGCCATCCCCGGTCTGACCAGTTGGAGGAGATCTCATGTCCATTACCCGCAAGCTCGCCAGCCTCGGGCTGACCGCTGCCATCGTCGGGGTCGGTGTGGTTGCCGCCGCGTCGCCCGCCGAGGCGAAGAACGGAACAGTCGGGGTACGCGAGACCGTGTGCGCCGACACCCTGTACGTGCGTAAGAAGCCGGGCGGCGCCTACGACGGCACCCTCCACAAGGGCCAGACCTTCCTGGTCAAGGGTCCGAAGAGCAGTGGCTACATCTACGGGTTCGCGTACGGCCAGATCAACCGGAACGGCTGGGTGCAGGACGGCTGGTTCTGCTGACGCCATCTGGTCGCTGAACACCTGAACGCGGTACCGAGTACTGACCACCGACCGCCGGTCGGCGCCCCCGAGGCCCGGCCGGCGGTCGGTCGTCGTCTGGCAGCCGTACCGCGGAGTGGTCACCGGGCCGTTCTACCAAACCGGGTCGGCGGTGTACCGGAAATGTGCCCGGCAATAAGTTTTTGCCTGTTCTATCCGGATGGCGAAAATCGTCCAAGTTCATCCAAGGTGATCCGACATTCGTAGTGCCGGCACTTGTCCAGTCGGCAACCTCCCGCTGAGCACGGCAGTCGGACGGAGGGGCTCGTCAACCAGCCCTGTTCGGCGTACCTGACAGGAGGGAGCTCCCATGTCCATCACCCGCAGACTCGCCACGTTGGCGGTGACGACCGCCCTGGCCGGCGGTGCGGTGGTCGCCATCACCGCGGCCCCGGCCGAAGCGAAGAACGGCACGATCGGCGTACGGGAAACGGTGTGCGCCCAGGACCTGTACTTCCGGAAGACGCCGAACGGCGCGTTCGACGGCTACCTGTACAACGGTGAGACCTTCCTGGTAGAGGGCCCGCGCTCCGGTGGCTACATCTACGGCTTCGCGTACGGCCACATCAACCGGCACGGCTGGGTCCAGGACGGCTGGTTCTGCCCGCTGTAGCTCCACCGGGCGGCCGGCTGGTCAGCTCATCGCCGGCGCCCTTTCGCCCAGCGAGTACCACCCGTGAAGGAGGACGCAATGCGCAAGCTCGCTCGACTGGCTCTCGCGGGAGCCGCCGTGGTAGGCGCCACCCTTGCTCCGATCGGGGCCACCAGCGCCGGCGCCGCGGAGGTACCCCGGCACGCCATCGTGGTGTGCGAGAGCGCCAGCTTCTACGCCAACTACGACTCGTCCAGCGGCCCGAGCGGGTTCAAGCGGACGCTCTACTACGGCAACAAGATCGGCCACACCCCCGGCAAGCACCCCGTGTACAACGGCTGGGCGTCGACCCACGACTTCGGCCCGGGCGACTGGGGCTTCATGCGGATCGAGTGCATCGGCGGCTACGACTCCTGGTGAGCCTGGCCTGATCTCCGGCTTATCCCACTGATCGACTGCGGCAGGTTGCCGGCCTTCCCGGGCCGGTGGCCTGCCGCACGCACTCCACTCGGAACGGAACCCGGGCCGGAGCCCGGAACGGAAGGAGCAGTCATGAGGAAGCTCGCTCGAGGTGCGCTCGTCGGCGCGTCGGCGCTGGGCCTGATGTTGGCCCCGGCGCTCGCCGCCCCCGCGAACGCGTCGAACGCGGAGCTCCAGGGCACGACCAGGCACGCGATCGTGGTGTGCCAGAGCGCCAGCTTCTACAAGAACTACGACTCGTCCACCGGTCCGACCGGTTTCATCCGGACGCTCTACTACGGCAACAAGATCGGCCACACCCCGGGCTCGCACCCGGTGCACAACGGCTGGGCGGCCGCCCAGGACTTCGGTCCGAACGACTGGGGCTTCCTCCGGATCGAGTGCATCGGCGGCTACGACTCCTGGTGATCCCCGCGGCCAACCAGTTCGTTCCGCAACCCGCTGTAGGAGGAATTTCCATGTCCATTCCGCGCAAGCTGGCCAGCCTCGGGGTGGCCGCCGCGATCGTCGGCGCCGGCCTGGTCGCCACGTCCGCGCCGGCCGAGGCGAAATGGGGCAGCATCGGCGTACGGGAAACCGTCTGCGCCCAGGACCTGTACTTCCGGGCCAAGCCGAACGGGGCGTACGACGGCACGCTGGTTCACGGCGAGACGTTCCTGGTGCAGGGACCGCGCCAGAGCGGCTACATCTACGGCTTCGCCTACGGCCACATCAACCGGCACGGCTGGGTGCAGGACGGCTGGTTCTGCCCGCTGTAGTCCCTCCGACCGGTAGCCCCTTGCCGACCGCCGGCCGCGCTTCTCGCGCGGCCGGCGGTCAGTGGTTTCCGCGGCCTGACCGGTGCGCGGCGTGCTCGGCCCCTGGCGCCGGTGGCGTGCTCGGCCCCTGGCGCCGGTGGCGTGCTCGGCCCCTGGCGCCGGTGGCGTGCTCGGCCCCTGGCGCCGGTGGCGTTTCATGCGAATATGTCCGAGCTAGTCCGAATTATGTAGTGCTTTCTCCCGTCTGCCTGGACGCTATGTGTAGGAAACCTTCAGCGCAGAGTGAGGGAGGAACGATGAACAAGCTCGTCAAGGCGGCTCTGGCCGCGGCGTCGACGGCCACCTTCGTCATGGCACCGCTCGGCGTTTCCAGCGCGTCGGCCGACGTACCGCCGACCCACGCGATCAACGTGTGCACGAGCGCGACGTTCTACCAGGGCTACGACCAGGCGTCCGGCCCGTACAACCCGCTCCGCACGCTCGGCTACGGCGACAAGGTCGGCCACACTCCGGGCTCGCACCCGGTCTACAACGGCTGGGCGGCCAGCTTCGACTTCGGCCCGAACGACTGGGGCTACATGCGGATCGAGTGCATCGGCGGCTACGGCTCCTGGTGACGTACCGCCCCGAGCGGCCATCCCCGCACCGCATTCAAGGAGGTCAGATGTCCATCACCCGTAAGCTCGCCAGCGCGGGCGTCGCGGCCGCGATCGCCGGCGTGGGCGTACTCGCGGCGGCAACGCCGGCCGAGGCGAAGAACGGCACCGTCGGGGTACGGGAGACCGTGTGCGCGCAGACGCTGCACGTGCGTACCGCCCCGAACGGCCCGTGGATGAACACCCTGTCCTACGGCGAGACGTTCCTCGTCCAGGGCCCGAGCAGCGGCGGCTACATCTACGGTTTCGCCTACGGTCACATCAACGCGAACGGTTGGGTGCAGGACGGCTGGTTCTGCCCGCTGTAACCACCCTGACCGGCGCCGGTGCCGGCGGCTGCGTCGGTACCGGTCCCGGTCCGGCGGTTTCCGCCAGCGCCGGTCCCGCGGCCTCCGCCGGCGGCCCGGGGAGCGCGGCCAGGGCGGCGACCGCCTTGCCCTCCCACTCCGGCAGCCCCAGTTCGGCGAACAGGTGACGGCATTCGGCCAGGCGCGTCCGCGCCTGACCGAATGCCTTCCGTCGTGCGGCCGACTCGCCGAGCCCGTACAACGCGTACCCGCGGCCGGGGCGGTCGTCGAACTCGGTGGCGATCTCCAGGCACTCCTGGAGGTGCTGCTCGGCCTCGGGTAACGAATCGCGCTGCAGGTAGGTCTGGCCGAGGCTGAGCAGCACCGTGGCCTTGGCCCGCCGGCCACCGAGCCGGTCGAGCAGTACCAACGAGCGCTGCAGGCAGGCGAGTGCGTCGTCGAGCTGACCTCGGCTGCAGTACAGCTTGCCCAGGCTGATCGTCGCGTACGCCAGGCTGAAATCGTCGGCGGAGCACTGGAAGATCTCGATCGCCTCGCGCAGCAACGGCTCCGCGTCGTCGAGTCGGCCCTGCCGGCGGGCGACGATACCGAGGCCCCGCAGCGCCCAGCCGGTGGCGCGCAGGTCGCCGGCGTTCCGCAGCGCCTGCAGTACCGGCTCGAAGGCGCGCCGGGCCGCCTCGAACCGGCCCTCGGCCTCGTACGTCTCGCCGAGCCACGCCATCGTCAACGCGGCCTGGTAGTCGCTGGCCGGCCGGCCGAGCCCGCTCAGCGCCGCGGTCAGCGCCCGTTCGGCTGCCGGGTACTCGCCGCGCTCCATGTGCAGCCGGCCGATGCCGCGGCGGATGATGCCGATCGCGGTCTGATCACCGGTCTGCTCCGCGGCGTGCAGTCCGATCGCGTTCGCGGTCGCCCACTCGTCCCAGTGGCTGCCCACGTCGTACAGCTCGGTCATCCCGGCCGCCAGCCGCCAGGTGCGCTCCCACAGGCACTGCTCGGCGGCCAGTCGTACCGTCGCGGTGAGCCAACGCCGCTCGGCTTCGTACCACGTGTCCGGCCGGCAACCGGCGGCCAACCAGGGCGCCTCGGTGGCCGGGTCCACGCCCGCGGGCGGTACCTGCTGCGGGCGCCCGGGAGCGAGCGCGGCTTCCAGTTGTCCGACCACGTGCTGGGACCGGGCGAGCAGCCGAGCCGTGGCCGCAGCCTGTTCGGCCTCGGGCACCTCGGCGGCGAGCCGCTCCCGGACGAACAGCCCGACCAGGTCGTGCAGCCGGTACCTGGTCTGATCGGCCGGATCCTCGCCCACGGCCTCGACCAGATGC
This sequence comes from uncultured Actinomycetota bacterium, assembly GCA_963742715.1. Classification (GTDB taxonomy): domain Bacteria; phylum Actinomycetota; class Actinomycetes; order Mycobacteriales; family Micromonosporaceae; genus CAVUMR01. The sequence continues at coordinate 1,407,486 of CAVUMR010000002.1, forward strand.
GCGTCGACCAGCGCCTCCAGGCTCCGTTCGGCTTCGCCGGCCGACACCCCGAGTAGGGCCGCCACCGACCAGGAGGCGAAGCTCATCGCCGGCAGCAGGCCCAGCATGGCCAGTACCCGCTGCAACTCGGTGCCCAGGCCCCGGTAACTCAGCCGGAAGCCGGACCGGACCTCCAGATCCGCGACCCTCAGCTCGTCCAGCCGCCGCCGCTCGTCGGCGAGCCGGGCGGCGAGCGGACCGAGGCGGCGCTGCGGCCGGGTGGCGAGCTTGGCGCCGACGATGCGCAGGGCGAGCGGGAGGCTGCCGCAGAGCCGGACGATGTCCTGCGCGGCGGCCGGCTCACCATCCAGCCGGTGCGCGCCGACCAGCCGGCCGAGCAGGTCGTGCGCTTCCGCCGAGCTCAGCATCCCCACCGGGATGTGGTACGCGCCTTCCAGGTCCGCCAGCGCCCATCGGCTGGTCACCACCACGGCGCAGCCGGGGGTACCCGGTAACAGGGGTCGTACCTGGGCCGCGCCGGACGCGTCGTCGAGCACGATCAGCACCCGCCGGCCGGCCACCTGGCTGCGGAACTGGCGGGCCCGTTCCTCGCAGTCGCGGGGGAGCGCGGTGTCGTCGACGCCGAAGGCGCGGAGGAACTCGGCCAGCACCTCGGCCGGATCCCGCGGGTCCGAGTGGGTACCGCGCAGCCCCACCATGAGCTGCCCGTCCGGGAACCTGGTGCGCACCGTGTGCGCCCAGTGCACGGCGAGCGCGCTCTTACCGGCACCGGACGGGCCGGACAGCACGAGTACCGGCACCGTGTCCGTCGACTCCTCGACGATCCGGTTGAGCTCGGTCAGCAGGGCGGCACGACCGGTGAAGTCGGCGACGTCGGCGGGCAGTTGCGCCGGCACGGCGAGCCCGACCGCCGACGGCTCGGCCGCTACCTGCGTGGATACCGGGCCTGCCGCTGATCCGGCCCGCCGGGCCTGTCCGGCCCGCCGCCAGGCGCGCAGCCAGGCCGCGTCGTCGGCCTCGCACGCCGCCACCACTTTGTGTACGTCGTCCCAGCTCGGCAGCCGCTTGGCCTTGGTCAGCCAGTGGTGCAGCGTGCTGGTCGGAATGCCGGTGCGATTGGACAGTCGCTGCAGGCTGAGGCCTCGTGCCCGCCGGAGCTGGTCTAACTCGGCGAGGAAGTCCTCTTGACCTGAAGACTGTTCCTTTGCTGCGTACACAGCGGCCCCCTGAGCTAGGCACCGCGCTCGGTTGTCAGGAAAACCCTAACTTGTCCGGGCTGTCACCACTACGGGGAGTCTGTGCCAGTACCGCCGGCAGCGGCCCGGGGTGCAGCACTCCCAGCCGCTGGGTCGCCCGGGTCAGCGCCACGTAGAGATCATTGTGCCCGCGCGGCGACTCGGCCAGGATCCCGGCCGGGTCGACCACCAGTACCGAGTCGAACTCCAGTCCCTTGGCCTGTCGTACGGTCAGCACCGCCACCTGACGGTCCAGGTCGGGGTCGGCCGCACTGGTGGATCCGGGCCCGGTCGGTTCCGGTCCGGTCGGCTCCGGTCCGCCGGGCGCCACCGCGCGTACCGCCTCGGACAGCTCGGCGAGCCGACCCCGCGGTACCAGGATCCCGAGCCTGCCCTCGGTCAGCGCGGCGAGCTCGTGGCGTACGACGTCGGCGAGGCGATCGGCCAGCTCCGAGGGCTCCACCGGCCGGCACCACGGCTCGACGCCGGCCGACCGGACCGACCGGGGCGGTTGGTACGTCGGGTCGATGCCGGCCAGCACCCCCGCGGCCAGCGCCATGATCTCGGTCGGAGTCCGGTAGCTGATGGTCAGTTCCTCCAGGCGCCAGCGGTCCGCGACGTACGGCTCGAGTACCGTCTGCCAGCCGGCCGCTCCGGCCAGGTCGCCGGTCTGGGCCACGTCGCCGACGACGGTCATCGACCGGCTCGGGCAGCGCCGCATCAGCAGCCGCCAGGCCATCGCGCTGAGCTCCTGCGCCTCGTCGACGATCACGTGCCCGAACGCCCAGGCGCGGTCGGCCGCGGCGCGTTGCGCCACCGGGCGGTAGTCGGCCGCGTCGTGCCGTTCGGCCAGCTCGGCGGCGCCGACGAGATCGGTCGCGACCATGACCTCCGGATCGTCCTCCACGTCGGTCGAACGCGACCCGGCGGTGATGTCGAGGACGCCCTCGGCGTACGCGATCCGCTCCAGCCGTTCCCGCTCGGCGCGCCGCTCGGCGGCCCCTTCGTCCTCGCCGAGCAGCTCGGCCGCCTCGTCCAGCAGCGGCACGTCCGCGACGGTCCAGCCGGGGGAGCGGTCCCGCCGCAGCAGTTGCCGGTCGGACTCGGGCAGCGCGGCCGCCGCGATCGCGATCCGCGCGTCGGACGCGTACAGGTCGCCGAGCAGTTGCTGCGGCGTCAACACCGGCCACAGCCGGTCCAACGCGGCCTGCACGTTCGGCTCCTCGGCCAGTTCAGCGGTCAGGTCGGCCAGGTCGGCCGCGGTCAACAGGTGCGGGTCGCCCGGCGCGTCGTCCGCACCGAGCGGGTCGTCGGCGTACGGGTCCAGTCCGATCAGGTCGTCCATCCGCTCGGCCAGCGCGTGCAGGATCTCCCGTACGAAGAGCTCGCGGGCGTGGTTGTGCGGGCGGTCCGAGCCGCGCGCCCGGTCCCGGGCCAGCTCGCAGGTACGCCGGTCCAGCTTGAGCGTGTCCTGCCCGACCACGATCTCGAGCGTGTCGTCCGGCAGCTCCTGCCGATCGGCGACCGCGGCGGCGAGCACCTCCGCCATGACCGGCCGGCCCTTGACCTCGGCGACCGCGGTCGGCTCGTCCCGACGGGCGCTGATCCCCGGGTACAGGTCGGCGACCGTACGCAACAGCACGCTGGTCTCGCCGAGAGAAGGCAGGACCTGCGAGATGTACCGGAGGAAGGTCGGGTTGGGTCCGACGATCAGGACGCCGCGCTGCGCGAGCTGCTCCCGGTAGGTGTAGAGCAGGTACGCGGCCCGTTGCAGAGCCACCGCGGTCTTGCCGGTGCCCGGCCCGCCCTGCACCACGAGCACGCCACCCGGCTCGGCCCGGATCACCTGGTCCTGCTCGGACTGGATGGTCTCGACGATGTCGCTCATCCGGCCGGTACGACCGGCGTTCAGGGCGGCGAGCAGTGCGGCTTCGCTGGTCAGCTCGGTACCGCCGCCTTGCGCGGCGGACAGGTCGAGTACCTCGTCGTCGAGGCCCACCACGGTGCGGCGCTGGCTGCGGATGTGCCGCCGCCGGGTCACCCCGTCCGGTGCCATCGCGGTGGCCAGGTAGAACGGCCGGGCGGCCGGAGCGCGCCAGTCGACCAGCAGCGGCTCGTACTCGCCGGACTGGTCGAAGATGCCGATCCGGCCGACGTACCGGGGGACTCCAGCTCGAAGTCCAGCCGGCCGAAGCACAGTCCCTCTTCGACCGCGTTGAGTTGCGCCAACTGCTCGGAGTGCAGCGCGGTCGCGCCGTCCCGTTCGGCCCGCGAGGCTGGCGTTCCGCCGGTTTCGCGCAGCCGCCGGGCCAGCCGGTTCGACGCCTGCGACCTCAGGTCGTCGAGCCGGTCGTACAGCCCGGAGACGTACCGCTGCTCCTGCGCGAGCTCGTCGCCCGGGCTCGGCCGCGAGCCCGCGTTCCGGTCGTCGCGTGGGTCGTCCGGTGCGCCGTCGCGCACCACGTCGTGGGAGCCGTCTTCGCGTGAGCCTTCACCTGGGTCGAGCTGATCCGAGACTGCGGGCGAGTGTGACAAACGTTCTCCCGGCTGTTAAGCTGACTGCGGACGGTACGCCAAGGCGGCCGTCCTTTTGGCTGCGCAGGGCTCAATGCCCCGACCGATAAAGATAACCCGGTCGCGCGCCCTCCGCCCACGTGGTGAGTCGATCCCCACAATTCGCGCGTCACCGGCTCGCTTTTCTCCGGCCACGGCGGCGGCACCGGTCATTTCTTTCGGCGTGTCGCCAGCTGTTCATGCCCAAGCCATCGACATCTGTAAATAAGGCGATCAGTGTGAGGAGCGTCGGTACCGCCCGGACGGGGAGGAATCAGATGTCCATCGGACGGATCAGAACACGCGGGGTGTACGGCCTGCTCGCCGCCCTCGCGGTCGGGGTCGTGACCAGCACGCTGCCGGCATCGCCGGCGGCCGCCTCGACCATCTCGGAGCCGCTGCGTACCGCCGTGGCCGACCTGCCGGTCGCGACGGAGAACCGCACCGGGTACGACCGGGACCTGTTCACGCTGTGGATCGACGCGGACGGCGACGGCTGCAACACCCGGTACGAGGTACTGATCGCGGAGGCGGTCACCACCCCGTCGGTCGGCTCCGGCTGCACGTTGAGCGGTGGCCGCTGGTACTCCTACTACGACGACGCGTACTGGACCGAGCCGGCCGACCTGGACATCGACCATCTCGTACCGCTGGCCGAGGCGTGGGACTCCGGAGCCCGGAACTGGACCTCGACGCAGCGCAAGAACTACGCCAACGATCTCGGCGACTCGCGCACGCTCGTCGCGGTCACCGACAACGTCAACCAGGCCAAGGGCGACCAGGACCCGACCACCTGGATGCCGTCGTACAGCCCGGCCCGGTGCCGGTACATCGGCGAATGGGTGGCGGCGAAGCTGCGCTGGCGGCTGACCGTCGACAGCGCGGAGAAGTCGGCGCTGACCAACTACGCCAACGGCTGCACCAACGTGACCATCACGGTCACCACCGCCATCTGATCGCGCGGGTGGGCGGCGCCGGGCCAGGCTCGGCGCCGCCGGGACCCGGCCACGGTCAGCCGTTGGAGCCGGGCGCGCCGCGCATGCAGTCGAACACGAAGAACGGCGCTGCCGGGTACATGGTGTCCAGCCGGGCGTCGGAGCAGAACAGGAAGTCATTGACCAGGTCGATGATGCCGGCACGTTGGCTGGTCGGAGCCGTGGTGGCGAGGTTGTCGCCGCTGACCGCGGCGGCCGATGCCGCGGTCGCCGAGACACCTTCGATGGCGACGAGGGCGGTCAGCGTGACGATCGCCAACCGCAGGCCGGTACGGGTGATCCGCATGGCAACTCCAATCGGTGCGGTCCGGCGACGTGCCGGACACCGACATGAGTCGCGTGACCTGACCCGGCCAACAACTATCCCGCTCTCGCTCCGCCGCGCGATTGCCCCGGGAACTAGCGGCGGCCGGCCGGGTTGTCGCTCGGGCCGACGTGGGTGGTGAGCCACTCGGTCAGGGGCCGGGACGTACGCAGGAACTCCGCCTCCCGGTCCTTCGCGTCCGGTGTCTCCAGCCATGGCTCGACCGGCCACTCGCGCCAGGCCACCACACCCTTGTTGCGCAGCAGGTCGATCCGCGGATGGTCCTTGGGATACCCCTTCGGCGCGGTCTTGAGCTGCTCGTGGCCGGTCACCCGGATGTCGCGGCGGTCGAGGTCGGCGATCAGGCGCTCCAGCTGCGTACCGACCACGTCGTCCGCGACGGCCCGGCGGTACCGGTCTAACTGGTCCGACGCCATCACGTACATGCCGGCACCCGCGGCCAGCCCCCGCGCGGTCAACTGGATGTAGCCACCGCGTTCGAGGGTCGCCGCGATCGAGGTCTTGTACGGCGACTTGTCCGCGCTGAACCGGATGTCGCGGTTGGGGCGGAAGATCCGGCCCGGCCCGAACTCGGGCTCCAACGCGACGAGCAGCTCGGCCATCGGGGCGCGGACCAGCTTGTCGTACGTCGCCTTGTTGTCGGTCCAGTACGCCTTGGAATTGTCGGCTTCGAGCCCCTCGTAGAAGTCCAGAGCCTCGCTCGGCCAGCCTTCGAACGCCATGCGTCGCAGCCTAACCAGCCGGTGTGACCGGCGGGATCGCTCAGTCGTCCTGGGTACGGCGCTGCTGCTTGAGATGGGCGCGCCGGCGCTTGGCGTCGAGTCGTCGCTGTACCGCGCCGCGGGAGGGCCGGGTGGCGCGACGGGCCCGCGCCGGCGGCGCGATCGCCTCGGCCAACTGCGCGACCAGTCGGGCCTCCGCGGCCCGGCGGTTGCGGAACTGGGACCGGTGCTCCGAGGCGACGATCACGAGTACCCCGTCGACCAGCCGGTTGCCGAGCCGCTCCAGCGCCCGCGCCCGCTGGATCGGCGACAGTACGGTCGTGTTCGCGACGTCGAACAGCAGCTCCACCCGCGAGTCGGCGGTGTTCACCGACTGTCCGCCCGGGCCGCTGGACCGGCTGAACCGCCAGGTCAGCTCGGCGCGCGGAATCGCGACCGAGCCCGTCACCCGCAGCGGTTCGTCCACCGGACCAGCATCCCGTACCAGCGACCGGATCAGCTGAACGGGGTGTGCGGCCGGTCCTGGCGCACCTCGTCCACGTACAGGTCGACCTTCTCGTTGTAGAAGCACACCAGCCCGGCGATCTTCTGGCTCTCCGGCAGCGGCGTCCGGTAGATCCACACGAAGTCGCGGTACACCTGGTCGCTGGCCGGACCACCCAAGCGAAGGTCGAAGTACCTGGCCGTGCCCTTGTACGGGCAGTGCGTCTCGGTACCGGTCGGCGTGAGCAGCTCCATCCGCACATCGGTCAGCGGCAGGTAGTACCGCGGCGGCAGGCCGGTCTCGAACAGGATGTGCGGGCGCACCGAGTCGGCCACGGTCACCCCGTCCACCTCGATCCGTACCCGCCGGCTGCTGGCCAGGATGTCGACCCGGCTGTACGGGTCGCGCGGGTGCGTGTACACCGGCTCGTCCTCTTCGAGCCACTCGTCCATCGCGGGCCAGTCGATGCGTACCAGCTCGCGCAGCTCGGGGATGGGGGAGTCCGGATAGCGCAGCGCCGCACCGGCCGCGGTGCCGCGCCCGGTCTTCACGTCGTACCGCTCGCCCTCGCCCCGGCTCGGCGAGTGCTCGGTCTGGCCGGTGCGTACCAGCTCGGCGCGGACATCCGCCACCGGCAGGTAGTACGCCGGATAGTGCGGGTGCTCCCACACCAGCACCGGATGGATCGTGTCCACGACCAGTTCGCCGTCGAGGTACGCCCGGATCCGCTTGGCGCCCTCGACCACCTTCACCCGGCCCCGTGCCGTCTCGGTCATCGCCCCTGCCCTCCCGCGGTTCAGGCGCCGGCGAACCGGTCGGTGGCCGCGACCAACGCCTCGCCCACTCCGGTGTACCCGGTGCCGTGTCCAGCCTCGTCGATGAGTACGAGTTCGGCGTCCGGCCACGCCTGTGCCAGCTGCCAGCCGATGTCCGGCGGACCGCTGATGTCCATCAGGCCGTTGACCAGCACTCCCGGGATGCCGGCGAGCTTGCCCGCGTCCCGCAGCAGGCTGCCGTCAGGCAGCCAGGCGGCGTGCCGCCAGTAGTGCGTGACCAGCCGCGCGAAGGTCAGCCGGAACGCCGGATCGTCGTACCGGGCGCTGTGCCTGCGGCTGGACCGGATGTCGACGTGGATGTCCTCCCAGGCACACCAGTCGCTCGCCGCCCTGGCTCGGACCTGCGGATCGGGGTCGTGCAGCAGTCGGCTGTACGCGTCGACCAGGCTGCCGTCGCGCTCGGAGGGCGGTACACCGTCGCGGAACCGGGACCACTCGGCCGGCAGGATGCGGCCCATGTCGCGGGTGATCCACTCGACCTCACGTCGGGTCGTGGTGGCGACGCTGAACAGCACGAGCTCGGTCACCCGCTCCGGATTCCGCTGGGCGTACGCCAGCCCGAGCGTCGAGCCCCACGAGCCGCCGAACACCAGCCACCGGTCGACCCCGAGGTACGACCGGAGCCGCTCGAGGTCGGCCAGCAGGTGGTGGGTTGTGTTGGTGGACAGGTCGACCACCGGTTCGTTCGCGTTCGGCGTGCTCCGGCCGCAGCCGCGCTGGTCGAACAGCACGACCCGGTACCTGGCCGGGTCGAAGTAGCGCCGCCAGCCGGGAGTACAGCCCGAGCCGGGCCCACCGTGCAGCCCCACGGCCGGCTTCCCGTCCGGATTGCCGCAGGTCTCCCAGTAGACGCGGTGCCCGTCACCGACGTCGAGCCAGCCGTGGTCGTACGGCTCGATCGGCGGGTACTCCGTCACGTAGACCCTCCGTCAGGGCTGGTACCGGTATCCCATCCCCGGCTCGGTGAGCAGGTGCCGCGGCCGGGTGGGATCGTCCTCGAGCTTGCGGCTCGGATGAACCACCGGCGCCGCGGTGACCCGGGCGTCAGTCGTGCTCGGGTACGGCCAGTTCGCCGAGCCGGGACCAGTCGTCCTGCGGAACCGTCAGGTTGACGATCCGCGGAGTCTCGGCGAGGTACTGCGGCAGCGTCCGCTGGGCGTCCTTGAAGTGCACGGACTGTACGTGCGCGGCACCCGCCTCGTCGTCGCGGAACGCCTCGACCAGGACGTACTCCGTCGGATCGTCGACGCTGCGGGACCAGTCGAACCACAGGCAGCCGGACTCGGCGCGGGTGGCCCGGGTGAAGTCGCCGGCAATGTCGGGCCACCGGTCGGCATGCTCGGGCCGAACCCGGAACTTCGCGGTAATGAAGATCATGTCAGTGTCTCCCGTGGCGCCCAGCTGACAGTGCGGTGGCTCGGCGAATGGTAAACCCCGGGGACGCGGTACGGGATCGTTTGTTTGCCGGTCGTGTCCACGGGTAGTCGCGCTGACGGAGGCGCCATGAGGAGCCACATCGGGGGGCCGCGGGCCGGGCGCGGACGAGCATGCCCGGCTATCGGAGCGGGTGCGTCGTGACCCCCACTCTGGTCTGTACCACCCGGCATGAGCTGCCGGTGGCACACGTGCGGGTGGACGGTCAGTTGAGCCTGGCGACCGCGCCGCGACTACGCGCCTGCATGCTTAAGTGCCTGGCCGAACAGCCGACCGCGGTCATCGTCGAGTTGGAGTCGGTGGCGGTCGTCGACGAGCTCGCCCTCACCGTGTTCCGTGCTGTCGTGCGGCGCGCCGCGGCCTGGCCCGGCATCCCGCTGCTGCTGTGTACCGACAGGCACGAGCTCACCTCTCTCCTCCGCCGGATGGGCATCGACCGCCATGTCACCGTGTGCGCCAGTCCGCGGGAGGCGCGGGAGCTAGCAGCCCGGCGACCGCCGCCGGCCCGGGTACGGGAGTGGTTCCCGCCGGTCTCCGCGTCGGTACCGGTCGCCCGCGCGCTGGTCGCCGGTGCCTGCCGGCGCTGGGAGTTGCCCGGGCTGCTGTCCGCCGCTGAGCTGGTGACCAGCGAACTGGTCGGCAACGCGGTCGTCCACGCCGGTACCCCGGTCGACCTGACCGTCACCCGCTGGAGCCGCTTCCTGCACCTCGCGGTACGCGACTACGACCAGCACCGGCCACGACGGGTCGGTACCAGCGGCGCGATCGAGTCGAGCGGCCGTGGGCTGGTCATCGTGGACGCCGTCGCCTCGTCGTGGGGCTGCAGCCGTACCGGCGACGGCAAGGTCACCTGGGCCAGCCTGGCCCTACCTGCGTCCTCCTGACGCGGAACCGCGCCCACACGGTCTTGCCGTGCGGGTGTGGCGTGACTCCACAGTGGTCGCTCAGCGCCCGGACGATGCCGAGCCCGTGACCGCGTGCGGCGGTCGCGCCCGGGTCGGCGAACACCGGCTGGGTCGGGCAGGAGTCCCGGACGTCGACGTAGAACCCGGTGGGGGTACATGCCGCGCCGATGGTGATATCCGTGTCGGCGTGCCGTACGGCGTTGGTGACCAGCTCGCTGATCACCAGCCCGGCCACCGGGCGGGTCGGCGCCGGGATCGACCAGGCGGTGCAGCACTCGTCCAGGATCGCCCGCGCCTGTCCGGGAGCGGCCGCGATCGGGTGCAGGGTGGCGCCGCGTCGTACCAGCCGGGGCCGTTCCTCGACGCCGTGCACCGCCTGGGCCACCCCGTCGAATGCCGGTATCAGGTCGAGGATCCGGCTCCGGGCGAGCATGGTGCGCAGCTGCGGACTCAGCCCCACGAAGGCGAGCTTCGCCCACGGCCAACCACCGTGTGCGGCCAGCTCGGCCGGGAACGCGGTCAGGCAGATCGGACGGACGGCCCGTACCTCGGTCAGGTCGACGATCACGGTCGAGCCGTCGAGCAGCGCCTTGTCGATGGCGGCGCGGCAGGGCGCGACCTTGTCCAGCGTGAACGTCCCGCTCACGCTGACGACGACGTAGCCCGATGCCGGTTCGCTCCACTGGTCAATGCAGACCACGGTGTGCCTCGCCGCCGAGTTGGGCGGGCGCCGGCGGTTGATAGCCGGGGTACAGGTCCGCGGCGATGCCGGAGAGTCTGATCATGCGGTCGACCGTGGCGGGGACCCGCATCAGGAACACCCGGCAGTCGTTGCCCGCGGCGGTGTGCGCGGCTTCCCGCAGCGGGGCCAGGCCGACGAGGTCCATGAACACGACCCGGCCGAGGTCGACCAGGACGGTCTGCTGGCCGCTGCGCAGCGCCCGGGCCAGTTCCTCGCGCAGGACCTGGGCGGTACTCAGGTCGAATTCGCCGATGGCGCGCACCACCGCGATCCCGTCCATGACATGGGTCCAGGCGGACGCCAGGCCGGTGGTCGCGGGGTACCGCTGTTCGACCGGCGCACCGACCACGATCGCGAGATCCGCCTTGGTACGCGCGATCACCGCCTCAGCGGTGGTCAGCTTGCCGGTACCGGCAAGCTCGGTCGCCATCGCCTGCCAGGTCGCCTGGACCATCTCGGCGATCACTTCGACCGGCAGTACAGCCCGATAGCGCTCGGCGATTTCCGCGATGCCGACTCGTAACCCCTGCTCGACAGGTGCGAGCGATTCCCCGTGCGTCATCGGTGTGAGTGTCTCCCGGTCGGCGGACTGTGCGGGCTGTTCGCAGAGTGCGGCCATTGTTCGCGCTCCGATGCACCGACGGAGTTGCGCGGGTTGATGGTCAACCGTACCGATCCGGCCGTACCAAATCAGCCGGTCCGGAAACCCGAATGCTTTCTGTGCGCGACCCACGCGGTCGACTCGTACGCGACTCGCCGGCGGCCGGTGCGCGATTGGTCCGGACGACCGGCCGGCTGCGCTCCATCGTCCGTGGTCAGGGCTCGTCCGAATGGTCCCGGCGCAGTCGGTCCTGCTCCAGCTGGCCCGCGGCCCGGTCCGCGGCGGCGTCCGCGCGGTGCCGGTCGGACCGCCGCTGGTGGGTCTCGGGGTCGCCCTGTCCGGCCGCGGCCGCCCGGTCATGGGCCGATGCTGCCCGGTCGTGCGCCCGGGCCGCGCCTTCATGGGCGGCAACCGCCGACCGGCCGGCCAGTCTCGCCCGCCGCGAGGAGTCGGCCTGGTGCTCGACGGCGCGTTCGGCCTCCTGCGCGGCCCGCTGTACCTGGTCCTCGCCGACCGGATCCGTCGCAGACATGGCGCGCAGTTGTCGCAGCCGTTCCTTGATCTCCTCGAGCCGGGAGCGCGCCTGCTCGGCCCGCTCGGCCGCGGCCGCGGCCGCGTCGAGGTGACGGTCGTCGGACCCGGCGCCGGTCATGGCGTCGGCCGTCGCGGCACCACGCCGGAACTCGCGGACGGGACGCTGGAACCGTCGGTGGCGCCGTCGACAGCGTCCATCACCAGGATGGCGCCGGTCGTTTCCTCGCCGTTGCGGGTCAGCGGCGTACCGACGACCCGGACCTCGATGGACCGGCCCCGCCGGTTCACCGCGTTCAACCGGATCTCCTGGATCTCCGGGTCGCCGGCGAGTACGCGCCGGATCATCGGGCGGAGCTGGTCGATCGGCAGGCCGATGTCGAGGTTGAGGAAGTGCTGGCCGACCACCTCGTCCGGGCGCAGCCCCCACAGGTCCTCGGCGCGGCGGTTCCAGACCTGGACCCGCATGTCCTGGTCGACCACCGCGACGCCGGCCCGCAGGCTGGTCAGCACGCTCTCCAGGAACGCGTTGGCGTCGTCCAGCTCGGCGGTCCGGTCGCGCAGCTGGTCGTTGATGGTCTGCAGCTCGTCGTTGGTGGACTGGAGCTCCTCGTTCATGGTCTCGAGTTCCTCGTTGGTGGACTGGAGTTCCTCGTTGGTGGTCTCCAGCTCCTCGACCGTGGACTGCAGCTCCTCGTTGGTGGTCTCGAGCTCCTCGTTGGTGGACTGCAGTTCCTCGTACGCGGCCTCCAGCTGCTGGTTGGCGTGCTCGAGCTCGTCCTGCAGCCGCCGTGCCGCGGTGACGTCGTGGAAGATGAGCGCTGACCCCGAGCAGGCTGGCGTCGGCGTCGGCCAGCGGGTTGACCTGGATCTCGAGGTGCAGCGTCTCGCCCGGGGCACGGGCGTACTCGACGTCGGTCGACCCGGAGCGGGCGCCGCTCGACCTGGGCCTGCTCGATGTACGCTGCGCAGCTCGACCGGCCGGTACGACAGGTCGAGGTCGCGGAACGGCCGCCCGATGTCGCGGGACGACACGCCGAACAGCGTCTCCGGCCTGCCGGTTGGTCAGTGCGACCAGCCCGTCCGCGGTGACCACGAGCTGCGGCCACCGGGCTGGCGGCGAACGCCTCGTTGCGCAGCTGGTCGAGGCCGATCAGCTCGCGCGCCGGCGGCGCGGGTTCGGCATCTCCGCGCTCGAACGTCCCAGTGGTGGCGGCGGCGCGCGGCACCTTGCGGAACATCCGCCGCTTGAGGTCCACCGGAGGTGAAGAGGTTGCCGTGGCTGAGCAGCATCTCGGCCTTGCCGAGGAACAGCACGCCGCCGTCGGCGCGAGCGCGAAGTGGAAGCGGGCCAGGATCCGCGCCTGGGTCTCGGCGTTGAAGTACATCAGCGTGTTGCGGCAGACCAGCAGGTCGATCCGGGAGATCGGCGCGTCCTGGACCAGGTCGTTGCGGCCGAAGATGACCGACCGGCGCAGGTCCTTGCGGAAGGTGTACCGGTTGCCGGCCGGCTCGAAGTACTTCTCCACGCAGCTCCGGCGGTACGCCCTGCGATCTCGCGCTCGGTGTAGGTGGCCTGCCGGGCCTGGTTGAGGCCTCCTCGTCGACGTCGGTGGCGTAGATCTTGACCCGGTGCCGGAACTCGTCCGGTGCCCAGCGCCTCGGCCAGCACGATCGCCAGGCGTGTACGCCTCCTCGCCGGACGCGCAGCCGGCGGTCCAGACCCGGAACGGCGCGGTCCGGTCGCGCTCGGCCAGGACCGTCGGCAGCAGCTCGCCGCGCAGGTAGTCCCAGGCGTCGGTGTCGCGGAAGAAGCCGGTGACGTTGATCAGGATCGTGTTGAACAGCGCGGTGAACTCCTCCGGGTGTACCTGCAGGTAGTCCAGGTACTCCGGGTAGTCCGCCACGCCGACCTGCGCCATCCGCCGGCCGACCCGGCGCATCAGGCTGGACCGCTTGTACCCGGTGAAGTCGAACCCGCGCGCCTCCTTGAGGTACAGCAGCAGCGCTTCGAACTGTGGGTCGGGCTCGGTCACCGCGGCCTCCGTGCGGCAGGGCCGTCCCGCCTCTGCGGCCAACGGTACCGGCGTGAGCGCAGCGTTGCCGCGCTGTCCGCCCGCTGGGTCGGTCAGCCGTCCCGCGGACGGTCGGCCGAAGACTCGTGCGGCAGGTCGAGCCGCCGGATCAGATCCCGGATGAGCTGTGCCGCGTGTTCCGCTTCGTCGCCGATCTGCCGCAGCCGCGGGACCGGTGCCGGCATGTGCCGCTGCTCGGCGGCCGCGGCCATCCGGCGGGCGAGGGAGGTCTTCTCCTCCAGGCTGCGCAGCGCCATCCACAACGCGCTCTCGAACGCGTCGGCCTGTTCGTCGAGCAGGCTCTGCGGTGACCACGCGTGCCCTACCCAGCAGCGATACCGCGGGGTCGGCTCGCCGGCGATGTCGAACAGCGCACCGCCGCAGGACGGACAGGCGAGCCCGGCCGGGTGCTTGGCGAACTCCGCGGCGTTGAGATCCTCCAGGTTCGCCATGGCCGTCTCCACCGCCGCCAGGTCACCCGATGGGGCGGGGGGGTCGGCCGGAGGGGCCTGCGCGGCTCGTACCGCCTCGGCCACCGCCGCCCCCAGTTTCGCGACCGGGACGACACCGTCGACCTCGACATGGTCGATCACGGAGCGTGGCATCGACCCGTGCAGGGCATCGTCCGGGTCCTGCACCAGAACGCAACCGCCGTGTTCGGCGACGGCCGCGGCGCCGGCCGTCCCGTCGTCGCGCGAACCGGACAACACCACCGCGACCGTACGTGCGCCAGCCGCCCGGGCCGCCGATCGGAACAGTGGATCGACGGCTGGACGGTGCCCGTTCTCGGACGCGCCCCGGCTCAGCCGGACCCGACCGGACAGCACCAGCAGGTGATGATCCGCCGGTGCCACGTAGATGTGGCCCGGCCGGAGCTCCTCGCCGTCGACCGCGTGCGTGACGGGCAGGGCGCCGGCGCGACCGAGGATGTTCGGCAGCGCGCTCGGCCCGGTGCGCGGGATGTGCAGCACCACCAGCACCGCGGCGTCGAGATCCACGGGCAGGCCGGCGACCAGCGCGCGCAGCGCCTCGACCCCACCGGCCGACGCTCCGACGACGACGAGCGGGACGTGTGGCACGTCGGTCTCCTGTCGCCTCGTCACGATGCGGCACGCGGTTCGCGTCCGGTGTCTTCCACAGTCTTCCCGCGCACCGCGGTCGCCATCGTCCTTTGATCCGGAAAACTACTCTGCCCGGACCATTTCGGGACATCCTTTGGCGGTTCCCGCCGTTTGTTCTGCGGTGCTCGACCGGCGCGCCACCGGCCCACCACCGGCCCGCCACCGGCCCGCCACCGGCCCGCCACCGGCCCGGTCGACCGGGCCGCCGCCGGGGTCACGGTAACTTCGCCGCCCGCCGTCGGTTTCGCCAGGTTTGCCGATCGTCCACAGTGGAAACTATCCGGTCAGCCGCGATTCCCCTTGTGCGGCAACGGAGAGAGGAGCAGGTCGATGGGTCTGATGTTCCGGCAGCGCAGGAAGATCGGTCCGCTGGTGCTCAACTTCACCCAGAACGGCTTCTCGTCGTGGAGCATCAAGATCGGCCCGTGGTCCTGGAACTCGCGCGCCCGGGCGCATCGGGTCGACCTGCCCGGGCCGCTGTCCTGGAAGCAGAAGAAGTCCTGACCGGAGCGGCGTCCCGTTTAGCGGTCCGATCACTACGGGTACCAGCCGATCATGGCGGGGGCAGGTGGTGCGCGGGCCGAGTCGATGGGTGTCGAGGAGGAGTTCCTCCTGGTGGACCCGGACAGCCGGCGGTTGGCGTCCGGTGCCGGTGAGGTCCGTCGGGTGGCTGCCGAGCTGGACCTGGGCGACTTCGTCGAGAAGGAGCTCACCGACTACCAGCTGGAGACCGCCACCGACCCCTGCGCCACGCTCGAGCAGCTGCGTACCGGGCTGATCGCCGGCCGAAAGGCACTGGTCACCGCCGCGGCACGGGCCGGCTACCGCGCGGTGGCGAGCGGTACCGCGGTGCTGGGCGCTCCCGAGCGGGTGGCGGTGACGCCGGACAGCCGGTACGAGCGGATGCACCGTGAGTACCGCGAGATGCTGGCCGACCAGTGGGTGTGCGGCTGCCACATCCACGTCGGGCTGCCAGACCGGGAAACCGCGGTACTCGTCAGCAACCACCTCCGGCCGTGGTTGCCGGTACTGCAGGCGATCAGCGGAAACTCGCCGTTCGCCGACGGGGTCGACACCGGGTACGCGAGTTGGCGCACCCTGGTCTGGTCCCGCTGGCCGGTGGCCGGTCCGGCGCCGTTCTGGCGGGACCTGACCCATCACGACGCGTTCGTGGACTGCCTGATCCGCTCCGGGGTGATCCTCGATCCTGCGATGGTCTACTGGTACGCCCGCCCGTCGGCGCATGTGCCCACGCTGGAGATCCGGGTCTGCGACGTGATGCCGTCGGTCGACGACGTCGTACTCGTGGCGGGGTTGGTCCGGGGTCTGGTCGGCGCCGCGCTGCGGGACCTCCGCGACGGGATCGAGGCCGTCGACGTACCGGGGGACATGCTGCGCGCCGCGCACTGGCGGGCCGCCCGGGACGGGCTGACCGGCAGCGGTGTGGACCCGGCGTCGGGCGAACCGGTGCCGGCGACCGAGCTGGTGCGACGGTTGGTCCGCCGGGTGCGGGACGTGCTCGACCAATACGGCGACACGGATGAGATCGACGAGCTGCTCGACCGGCTGGCCGAGCGGGGCGCGCCGGCCCAGCGGCAGCGGGCCGTCCACCAGCGGAACGGGGATGCCCGGGACGTGGTCGACTACCTGATCGCGGCGACCGCGAGCCGGTCCGCGGACCATTCGGTCGACCTGCGGATCGCTCCCGGCGCGGGCCACTAGCATTCGGGGCATGCGTCGGCCGAGGGGGGCCGGTTGACATGGCCGTTGGATCTGCTCCGGGTGGCCGTCCGGCCGGGATGGCCGCGCCGGTAACGGGTCACCCGCCTGTCTGGATCAGGCCGCCGCCCGCGCCGCTGACCGGGGTGATCGGACGGGAGCAGAACGCGGTCGTGCTCCGCGAGCTGCTGCTCCGTCCGGGGGTACGGCTCATCACGCTCACCGGGCCGGGTGGCGTCGGCAAGACCCGGCTCGCGATCGAGGTGGCCTCGGCCCTGGATACCGGGTTCGAGTCGGCGGCGTTCGTCGCCCTGGCGACGATCCGCGACCCGGCCCTGGTCCCGGTGACGATCGCCCGGGCGGTCGGCCTTCAGGTCGCGGACGAGGCGGCCGCGGCGGCGCTGCGGGCCTATCTCCAGGATCGATCGATGCTGCTCGTCTTCGACAATGTCGAGCACCTGCTGGACACCGGACCGGCCCTGGTCGACCTGCTGCACGCCGCGCCGGGGGTGACCATGCTGGTGACCAGCCGCGCCGTACTGCGGGTGACCGGTGAGTACGTCATGCCGGTACCGCCGCTGGCGATGCCCGGGCCGGACCCGTTGCCACCGGTCGCCGAACTCGAACGGTTCAGCGCGATCCGGCTGTTCGTGGAGCGGGCACAGGCGGTACGCCACGGCTTCGCGCTCGACCAGGACAACGCGGTGGACGTGGTGGAGGTCTGCCGGCGACTGGACGGGTTACCGCTCGCGCTGGAGCTGGCGGCCGCCCGGGTCCGGATCTTCCCGCCGGCGGCGTTGCTCGCCCGCTTCGAACATCGGCTCCACCTGCTGACCGGGGGTGTACACGACCAGCCGGAGCGGCTGCGAACCATGCGCTCCGGCATCGCCTGGAGTTACGACCTGCTCAGCCCGGACCAGCAGTACCTGTTCCGGCGGCTGGCCGTCTTCGTCGGCGGCTGCACGGTCGCCGCGGCCGAGGCGGTCGCACCAGGGCCCGGCTCCGCGGCCGAGACGGTCGCGCCGGGGCCCGGCTCCGCCATGGACGGGGTCGCCGCGCTGGTGGACCAGAGTCTGCTGCGCCCCGCGCCGGCCGACGGCGGCGAGCCGCGGTTCACCATGTTGGAGATCATCCGCGAGTACGGCGTGGAACGGCTGGCGGCCAGCGGGGAGGAAGCACAGGCCCGGGCCGCCCACGTCGGGTACTTCCTGGACCTGGCCGAGCGGGCCGAGTCGGGCCTGCGCGGGCCGGCGCAGCAGCACTGGCGGGACCTGCTGGAGGCCGACCTGGGCAATCTGCGCGCCGCGTTCGACTGGACCCTGGTCAGGTCGACTGATCCGGTCGACGCCGGGCGGGGCCTGCGGCTGGTCGGAGCGCTCTGGTACTTCTGGTTCCAGCGCGGCCTCACCGGAGAGGCCCGTCGTTGGCTGGCCCGGGCGCTCGACCAGGCGTCGGATCGCGGCCGGGCCCGGGCACAGGCGCTGCTGGGCGCGGGCACGCTGGCCTGGCGACAGGGTGACTGCGGCACCGCCCGCGCGTACCTGGACGAGAGTGTCGAGCTGTGGCGCGACGCCGGCGACCGGCAGGGCGTGGCCGAGGCCTTGCATGTGTTGGGGCACGTGTGCTTCGACCAGCGCGATCACGCCGCCGCGCGGGACCTGTTCGAGCGCAGCCACGCTGCCTACCTGCGCGCCGGTGACCAGCTCGGCGCGTCGCCGCTCGTGGGCGACCTCGGCCTGGTCGCCTACCACCAGGGCGACTACGCCGCCGCCGAGCGGACCTTCCGGGACAGCCTCGCGCTCTACCGCCGGCAGGACGTGAAGGACCGGATCGCCGGCGTACTCAACAGCCTGGGCGATCTGGCCCTACTGGCCGGAGACGACGGAAAGGCGACCGCGCTGTACCAGGAGAGCCTGGCTCTCTGGCAGGAGCTGCGCGGTACGCCCGGAATCGCCTCGGCCCTGCACAAGCTCGGCCAGGTCAGCCGGCGCCGCGGGGACGACCGGCTGGCCCGCGCCCGCCTCGCCGAGGCCCTGGTGCTGCAGCGGGACCTCGGCAACAAGCAGGGCATCGCGGAGTGCCTCGCCGCGGTGGGCGGGGTGGCTGCCACGGCGGGCCGGGCGGAGTACGCCGCCCAACTATTCGCGGCAAGCTCCGCGCTGCTCGACGGCATCGGCGTACCGCTGGCACCGGTCGATCAGCAGACCCTCGATCAGGACGTCACCTACACCCGGGACCAGCTCGGTACCGACGCCTGGGCGGTCGCCTGGAGTATCGGCTCGGAGTTGTCGACGGACGACGCCATCAGCCTGGCCCTGACCGCCGCCGATCCAGCCGCTGCCGCTGCCGCGGACGCCACCGGCGCCCCGGACCGGATGGCCGGTGCCGACGCGGGTCGATCCGGGGTGGGTCGGCTGTCGGCCCGCGAACAGGAGGTGAGCCGGCTGGTCGCGGCCGGGCTCACGAACCGGGAGATTTCCCGGGCACTGTCGATCAGCGAGAAGACGGTCGGCAGTCACCTCGACCACATCATGACCAAGCTCGGGTTGCGGTCCCGTACCCGGATCGCGGTCTGGGCGGTCGAGCACGGCCTGCGGCCGGCCGACTGATCCGCCGGTACGGAGAAATCCCGATACGCCATCGCGACCAGCTGCGGAATCATCCCGATGGCGGGCCCGGCCGGTCCTCCTAGCGTTCTCCGCGTCACCTCAGCCAGCTCGGCAGGACGCCAGGAGGAACGCCATGTTCGACCAGGACACCATCGCTGGAACCGGGTACCGCACCACCCGGGTCACCGGCGGCGCCGGTGCGGAAATCTTCGTCGAGGAGTACGGCGACCGGAGCGGACGTCCGGTGCTGTTCATCCACGGCCTGTCCCAGTGCGGCCTGTCCTGGAGCGGGCAGCTGCAGTCCCGGCTCGGCAGCCGGCTCCGCCTGGTCGCGATGGACCTGCGCGGTCACGGGCGGTCCGACCGACCGGACGACTACGCCGACTCGGCGCTGTGGGCCGACGACGTACACGCGGTCATCGACGCCCTGGAGCTGGACCGGCCGATCCTGTGCGGCTGGTCGTACGGCGGCGTCGTGATCGCCGACTACCTCAGCCGGTACGGGGAGCAGGCGATCGGCGGGATCAACCTCGTCGGCGCGGTGTCCCGGCTCGGCGAACCGGCGCTGCCGTACTTCGGCGCCGAGTTCGTCGCCACCCTGCCCGGCCTGTGCTCCACCGAGGTGCAGACCAGCATGTCCGCCCTGACGACCTTCCTCCGGCTCACCACGCAGGCCGAGCCGTCTCCGGAGGTGTTCTACCGGGCGCTCGGATACACCAGCGCGGTGCCGCCGTACGTCCGGCAGGCCCTGCTCAGCCGGACCCTCGTCCACGACGACGTACTGCGGAGGCTCACCTGCCCGGTCCTCATCACGCACGGCATCGAGGACCGGATCGTGCTCCCGGCGATGGCGGAGTACCACGCGCGGCTCATGCCGCACGCCCGGACGTCGTACTACGCCGGCGTCGGGCACACGCCGTTCCGCGAGGACCCCGCGCGCTTCAACGCCGAGCTGGAGGCATTCGCGGCAGCGGTGTGAAGCCGTGCGGTGCCCGGCCCGGGGGCCGTCGGTCCCGGCCGTGCATCCGCCGTACCGGGGTTCGTATCCTTTCCCCGGGGAGCGGGGCTCCCCGGGGGAGCCGGCGGAAGCTGTCCGCGGCACAGGTCCATCCGGGAAAGGTGTGTTGGCGTGAGTACTGGCATCCAGACGCGCGAGTTCCAGGCCGAGACGCGTCAGTTGCTGCAGCTGATGGTCCATTCGATCTACTCGAACAAGGACATCTTCCTGCGCGAGCTGATCTCCAACGCCTCCGACGCCCTGGACAAGCTCCGGCTCGAGTCCCTGATCGACAAGGACCTGCAGGTCGACACGTCCGACCTGCACATCGACATCGAGGTGGACGCCGAAGCAGCGCACCCTGACCGTCCGGGACAACGGCATCGGCATGTCCCGCGACGAGGTCGTCGCGCTGATCGGCACCATCGCCAAGTCCGGCACCGCCGAGCTGCTGCAGAAGCTCAAGGAGTCGAAGGACGCGGCCGCGTCCCAGGAGCTGATCGGCCAGTTCGGGGTCGGGTTCTACTCCACCTTCATGGTCGCCGACCGGGTCACCCTGATGACCCGCCGGGCCGGCGAAGAGGGGGGTACCCGCTGGGAGTCCACCGGCGAGGGCACCTACGCCATCGAGACGTTCGACGGCGCTCCCGCAGGGCACCACGGTCACGCTGCACCTCAAGCCGGAGGACAGCGAGGACCAGCTGTTCGACTACACGGCGGAGTGGAAGATCCGGGAGATCGTCAAGCGGTACTCCGACTTCATCGCCTGGCCGATCCGGATGACGACCGAGCGCACCGGCGAGGACGGGGCGACCACGTACGACGTACAGACGCTCAACTCGATGAAGGCGCTGTGGGCACGCCCCCGCAGCGAGGTCGACCGAGGCTGAGTACAACGAGTTCTACAAGCACATCAGCCACGACTGGACCGACCCGCTGGAGACCATCCACATGAAGGCCGAGGGCACCTTCGAGTACGAGGCGCTGCTGTTCATCCCGTCGCACGCGCCGTTCGACCTGTTCGCCCAGGACGGCAAGCGCGGCGTCCAGCTGTACGTCAAGCGGGTGTTCATCATGGACGACTGCGACGCGCTGATGCCGCGACTACCTGCGCTTCGTCAAGGGCGTGGTGGACGCGCACGACCTGTCGCTGAACATCTCCCGGGAGATCCTCCAGCAGGACCGGCAGATCCAGGTGGTCCGCCGGCTGCTGGTCAAGAAGGTGCTGTCCACCGTCAAGGACCTGCTGGCCAAGCGACGCCGGAGCGGTACGCGACGTTCTGGACCGAGTTCGGCCGGGCGCTCAAGGAGGGCCTGATCGAGGACGCCGACGAACTCCGAGCGCGATCCTCGACGTCGTCTCCGTCGCCTCCACCCACGACCCGGAGAACCGACCACCCTGCGGGAGTACGTGGAGCGCATGAAGGACGGCCAGCAGGACATCTACTACATGACCGGCGAGACCCGGAGCGATGATCGAGAACTCGCCGCACCTGGAGGCGTTCCGCGACCAGCGGGTACGAGGTGCTGATCCTCACCGACCCGGTCGACGAGGTGTGGGTCGAGCAGGTCAGCGGCTACGACGGCAAGTCGCTGCAGTCGATCGCCAAGGGGCAGGTCGACCTGGACGGGTCGGACGACGGGGCCAAGGACGGCGCCGCCAAGGAACAGCAGCAGCAGGACTTCGCCGCGCTGCTGTCCTGGTTGACCACCACGCTGGACGCGGAGGTGAAGGAGGTGCGGCTGTCCACCCGGCTCACCACCTCACCGGCCTGCATCGTCGGCGACGCGCACGACATGACCCCGACGCTGGAGAAGATGTACCGCGCGATGGGCCAGGAGGTGCCGACGGTCAAGCGGATCCTGGAGATCAACCCGACGCACCCGCTGGTCACCGGCCTGCGTACGGCCCACGAGAGCGATGCCGACGACGAGGCGCTGGCCGAGACCGCGGAGCTGCTGTACGGGATGGCGCTGCTCGCCGAGGGCGGCGAACTGCGCGACCCGGCCCGCTTCACCAGGCTGCTGGCCGACCGGCTGGCCCGCACCTTGTAACGCCGGGCCAGCACCCGCCGGCTCGCTGCCGGCTCCCTACCGTGACCGCGCCGCCCGGCGCGGTCACGGTGACGGGCGAATACCGGCATAACCGCCGGTGGTCCGCGTCTCGACGCAAATTGGGTTCTCGCCTATCGTGACCCGGCCGGAGGCATACGTCGACCTGGGGGAGATGACGGGTGGCTGACGGGCACGAGGTGGAGTCCGCCCCCGACGGCCCGGTGGCTCCGCCGCGGGGCATGCGTCACCTGCGGCTGTTCGCGGTCGGCTACACAGTGTCGTCGTTCGGCAACAACCTCAACATGGTCGCGCTGAGCGTCTTCGCGTACCACGCCACCGGCAGCGCGCTGCAGACCGGCGTCTTCATGGCCCTGCGGCTGACCGCGAGCTTCGTCTCCGGCCTGACCGCCGGTGGCGTGATCGCCCGGTACCCGCGCAAGCGCGTCATGATCACCAGCGACCTGCTGCAGGCATCCGCGCTGGTGGTGCTCGTGCTGGCGCCGACCGGTACCCGGGTGTCGCTGCTGTACGTGCTGGCCCTGCTGTTCGGGTTCTGCGGCACGATGTCGGGCGTCGCGCTGCGCAGCGGGGTTCCGGACATCGTGGGGGTCGAGCACCGGGTACAGGCGAACGCGCTGCTCGTCACCGGCCGGTCGATCGCGATGATCGCCGGCTTCGCCGGTGCCGGCGTCATCGTCGCCACCGCCGGTTACGACGCGGTCTTTCTGCTCGACGCGGCCACCTTCGTGGTGTCCGCGGCCAACCTGGGTTGGCTGCCGATCCTCAACCGGCCGCCGGCCCGGGCACCGGCAACTCCCGACGCGGGTACCTCGCGGCGCAGCGCGCACCGGGCGGCGCTCGGGTACCTGACCGCCGCCGCGCCGGTACTGCTCGTGATGATCGCGATCCGTACCGTCGACACGTTCGGGTCGGCCGCGCACAACGTGGCGTTGCCGGTGTACTCGACCGGTCTGGATCCCGGTGACCCGGCCGGATTCGTCGGCCGGTTCCTCGCGGTCTGGGCGGTCGGCAATCTGCTCGTTCAGCAGCTCGTGAGCAGGCTCGTCCGACGTACCGGCCGGGAGGTCGGCGAGAAGGCGTTCGCGGTCGGTACCTGCCTGATGTCGGCCATGTTCATCCTCGCGTTCACCGGCATCGGCTGGCCGGCCGTGATCGCGGTGGCGCTGGCCGCCGGAGTCGCCGACGGGTTCACCGAGATCGCGTACCACTCCCGGCTGCAGACCGCGCCGGAGCACCAGCGCGGCCACGTGTTCGGACTGTCCGCCACGGTGGAGAGCGTTGGCTTCGGCTCCGGCATGGTGCTCTCGGCGGCGCTGCTGGAGCGGTACGCGCCGGTCACCGTGGTAGGGGTCTTCCACGGCGTCGCGATCGTGCTCGCGCTCGCCTTCCTGCTGTACCTGGCTCGCAGCCGGCGGTTGCGCGGCCCCGGGACCAGCGACATCACCGACCCCCGGCCAGCGGCGCCGGCCGAGACCGCGGAGGTGAGCCCGCATGCGTCGGCGTGACCTCGAGGCGGAGCTGCTGGGCGTACCGGGGGTCGCCGAGGTCGCGTGCGCCGACCGGGCGGCGGACCCCGCCGGCACGCCGCGCCGCGTCGCCTACGTGGTACCGGGCGCCGGCGTCGACCTGGGCCGGTTGCGCCGCCGGCTCGCAGCCGTACCAGCCGCGGCGGTATCGGCCGGTGAATCCGTCGCGGTCGTCTTCGTCGACCAGCTGCCCCGTACCGCCGACGGGCAGCCGGACCTGGACGCGCTGGACGCGGTACCGGTGGTCACGCCCCGGGAGGTACGCCGGCTCGGCCGGGAGCTCGGCGACACCGCGCGGGTCGAGCTGGCCCGGGCGGTCCGCCAGGCCCCCCGGGTACACCTGGCCGATCTCGACCCGTCCTGGCGGCCGGTGGCCGGGACGGCGCCGCCGCCGAGTCGGTCGACGGACTCCGGTGCCACAGCCGCCGGTGCCACAGCCGCCGGTGCCACAGCCGCCGGTGCCACCGACCCGGCAGCCGGTCCGCCCGCGGAGTGTCGCGGCGCCGACCTGACCCTGCCGGCGGACGCGGCCCGCACCCTGCCCGAGGCGTTGCGCCGCGCCGCGGTCGAGCATGCCGAGCGGGGGGTACGGGTCGTCGAGGCGGACGGTACCGAGGCGGAGCTGCGCTACCCGGTGCTGCTCGACCGGGCCCGCCGCGTGCTCGCCGGCCTGCGGGAGGCCGGGCTGCGGCCGGGCGATCCGGTGCTGCTGCAGGTACCGCTGCTGCGCGAGTACTTCCCGGCGTTCTGGGCGTGCGTACTGGGCGGGATGCGCCCGGTGACCGTCGCGCAGCCGCCGAGCTACGACGCGCGCAACGCGGTACTGGACAAGCTGGTCCACACCTGGCGTGCGCTGGACGCGCCGGTGGTACTCGCGGCCGGCTCCGCGGTCCCGGCGCTGCGCCGGCTGCCGGACCTCGCCGAGGTCGCCGGACCGGACGGACTGGACGGGTTCCGGGTGCTGGACGTGACCGGGTACGCCGACGCGGCGCCCGCGCCGGACGCGCCCGACCCGGATCCGGCCGAGGTCGCGCTGATGCAGCTCTCCTCGGGCAGTACCGGCGCGCCGAAGGTCATCCAGATCACGCACCGCGGCATCGCCGAGATGATCGTCGGCGCCCGCGCGGACAACCTGATCGAGCCGGGTGAGGTCACGTTCAACTGGCTGCCGTTCGACCACGTCGTACCGCTGGTCACCTGCCACGTCCGGGACGTCTTCCTCGGCTGCGAGCAGGTGCACTGCGCGACCCCACTGGTGGCCGCCGATCCGCTCCGGTGGCTCGCCGAAATGGACAAGCACCGGGTCGCGCACAGCTGGGCGCCGAACTTCGGGTACCGGCTGGTCGCCGAGGCGCTGCGCGCCGCACCGGGCCGACACTTCGACCTGACCTGTGTACGGACCCTGGTCAACGCCGGTGAGCAGTGCACGCTGCCGGTGATGCGCGAGTTCGCCGAGGCGACCGCGCCGTTCGGCGTCACCGCGGACGCCCTGCTGCTCTCCTGGGGGATGGCGGAGACCTGTACGACCATCACCTTCACCTCGTTCGCGCATCCCGGTGCGGTACGCACGGTGCGGTCGGACAGCCTCGGCGGCGAGCTGCGGGACGCGCAGCCGGGTACCCCCGGCGCCACCGTGTTCCTCAGCATGGGCCGGCCCACGGTCGGCACCGTGTTCCGGGTGGTCGGGCCGGACGGGGTGGCCCTGCCGGAGCGGTGGATCGGGCGGCTGCAGCTGCGGTCCGGCCGGGTCACGCCCGGCTACCTGAACAATCCGGAGGCCAACGCCGAGGCGTTCACCGCCGATGGCTGGTTCGACACCGGCGACCTCGCGTTCCTGGCCGACGGCGAGGTCACGATCACCGGTCGGGCCAAGGAACTGATCATCATCAACGGCGCCAACCACTACTGCTACGACCTCGAGGACACGGTCAGCGAGGTGTCCGGGGTACGGCCCGGGCTCGTCGCCGCCTGTGGTGTGCCGGCGGCGGACACCGGCAGTGAGGCGCTGGTCATCTTCTTCGTGCCGTCCACGGACCTCGCGGCGGT
Organism: uncultured Actinomycetota bacterium; assembly: GCA_963742715.1. Lineage (GTDB taxonomy): Bacteria > Actinomycetota > Actinomycetes > Mycobacteriales > Micromonosporaceae > CAVUMR01. The sequence goes on from CAVUMR010000002.1 coordinate 1,433,018, forward strand.
CGACCCGTCCGGGGAACCCGCGGTGGCCCGGGTGGCGCGGGAGCTCCGTACCGCCCTGGTGCGCCGGCATCAGCTCCCGGTGGCGCTCGCGGTGCCGGTCGCCGAGGCCGAGTTCCCGCGTACGACCAGCGGAAAGATCCAGCGGACCAAGCTGCGTACCACCTTGCTGGACGGCGGCTTCGACGCGGCGATCCGGGCGCTCGACCTGGCCGAGGGGAACGCGCGTACCGCGCCGGACTGCGTGTACGAGTGGCGCTGGACCGCGCTCGAACCGGCACCGCCACCGGTGGCGACCGGACTCACCGTGGTGTGTGGCCCGCCCGGGCCGGTGACCCGACTCGCCGCCGGGCTCAGTGAGCGGATCGGTACGGCCGCCGTCGTGGCCGTGCAGTTCTCCGAGGGGTACGCGCGTGAGCCCGACCGGTACCGGCTCGATCCGCTGGACGCCGGGGGATGGGACGCGCTGTTCCGATCGCTCGACGGTGCGCCGGCCCGCCTCGTGTACGTGCACGACGGAGCCGACGATCCGGCGGTACCGCTGCTGCTGGCGTACCAGGCGCTGGTGCGGTGCTTCGGGCTGGACCGCGGGGCCGACCGGCCGGTCGAGCTCGTCACGGTCAGCCGCGGACTGCACCGGATCCCCGGCTCCTCCAGCGCTGAACAACCGGTCGACTTTCGCGCGGCGGTACTGCCGGCAGTTGTGGAGGGGATCAGCCGGGAGACGCCCGGGATCGACGCCTGGCACCTGGACCTGCCCGCCGCCAGCGAGGATGCCGCGGTACCGGCTGACGAACTGGTAGAGGCGCTCGAGGCTCGCCGGGACCAGAGCGAGCTTGCCTGGCGGGACGGTCGGCCGTACGTCCGCCGGCTGGTACCGGTGCCGCTGGACAGCCGCGGTACCAGCGCCGATACCGACGCGGCACCTGACCTGAGCGGCGGGTACCTGGTCACCGGCGGGCTGGGCGGAGTCGGGCAGGAGCTCCTGCGGGACCTGCTCCACCGGTACCCGATGAGGGTTCTGCTGGTCGGTCGGACCGACCTCGACGCCTCGCCGGAGCATCGGGCGGCGTTCGACCGGCTCGCCGCGCTCGGCGACGTGAGCTACCGCGCGGTCGACGTGTGCGACGCGCCGGCGCTGGCGCGAGCGGTCGCCGAAGCGGAGGAGCGCTGGGCGCAGCCACTCGCCGGGGTCCTGCACCTGGCCGGCAGCATGGAGTTCCGGCTGCTCGCCGACACCGATCCGGCCGCGTGGCAGCGTGCGGTCGCGGCCAAGACCCGCGGCACGCTGGCCGTCGACGCGCTCCTCGCCGAGCGTCCGGACGCGCGCCTGATCGCGTCGTCGTCGCTGATCACCGTGTTCCCGGCGGTCGGCGGTACGGCGTACACGGCCGCGAACCGGTTCCTCGAGGCGTACTGCGAGCACCGCCGGGCGTCAGGTGCCGAGACCCATTGCCTGTCCTGGGGGGTGTGGCGGGACACCGGCATGAGCCGGGACAACCCGTTCGTCGCTCACGTCGGGCAGCGCGGCCTGCTTACCCTCGAGCCGCGGGAGGCGCGCGCACTGCACCGGGCCCTGCTCGGCCGGTCGCCCGGGCAGTACCTGATCGGGGTCGACGCCACCGCGGAAGAGGTACGTCTCCTCGCCGCGCCGGACCGCCCGTCCCCGTTGGAGCTGCCGACGGTCACCTGGGCCGGCGGTGTCAGCCGGACGGGCGGGACCGCTCCGACGCTCGTCGACGCGCTGGGCCGCCCGGTGCCGTGCCAGCTCGGAACCGGCGAGCCGCCCGCCGCGCAGGCTGGTTCGCCGTCGACCGATCGGGTCGTGACCAGCGTCAACGCGTCGGTAGGCCGCGCCGCGATGACCCGCCGGGTCGCCGAGCTCGTCCGCGCGGTCGCGCCGGACGCGCGGGACACCGACCGGCCGTTCCACGAGCTCGGCATCGGCTCCATGCAGCTGCTCCAGCTGCACGGCCGGCTGCGGGACGCCCTCGGCACCGAGCTGGACCCCACCACCCTGTTCGCGTACCCGACCATCGAGGCGCTCGCGGCACACCTGGCCGGCTCCGCCGCTGGTCCGGATTCCGGTACCGCGGGCGAGGCCGGCGGGGACCGGCGGATCGCGATCATCGCGATGGCCGGACGGTTCCCGGGTGCGGACTCGGTCGACGAGTTCTGGGAGAACGTGCGCGCCGGGGTACGCAGCATCCGCCGGTTCAGCCCGGACGAGCTCGCCGCGGCCGGCCTGCCGGCCGACCGCGCGACCCACCCGGAGTTCGTACCGGCCAGCGGCGTGCTGTCCGACGTCGCCGGCTTCGACGCGGCGTACTTCGGCCTGAGCGCGCGGGAAGCGGCACTGACCGAACCGGCGCAGCGGCTGTTCCTGGAGTGCTGCCACACCGCGCTGGAGTACGGCGGATACGCGGCCGGATCACCGGCTCTGCTGGCCGGCGGGCCGGATGGTACGCGGGTCGGCGTGTTCGCCGGTTCCGGGATGAACCTGTACGCGCTGCAGAGCTACCTGCTCACCCAGCTCGACGGCGGGCGGGCCGGCGACGATCCGGTCGAGGCGCTGCAGGTCGCGATCGGCAACCAGCCGGACTTCCTGGCCACCCGGGTGGCGCACCGGCTCGGGCTGACCGGACCGGCGGTGAACGTGCAGACCGCGTGTTCGACGTCGCTGGTCGCACTGCATCTGGCCAGCCGTGCCCTGCTCGCCGGTGACGCGGATCTGGCGCTGGCCGGTGCGGCGGCGGTACATGTCCCGCAGGTGACCGGCTACCGGTACCGCGACGGTTCGATCCTGTCCCGTACCGGCGAGTGCCGGGCGTTCGACAAAGACGCGGACGGCACGGTCGGCGGCAACGGCGTGGCCGCGGTGCTGCTCAAGCGGTACGACCGAGCGGTCGCGGACGGCGACACGATCCACGCCGTGATCCTCGGCTCCGCGGTGAACAACGACGGGGCCGCGAAGGTGGGCTTCACCGCGCCGAGTGTCGAGGGGCAGGTGCAGGTCGTACGACAGGCGCTCGCGGCGGCCGCGGTCGACGCCGGCACGATCGGGTACGTCGAGGCGCACGGCACCGGCACCCACCTCGGCGACCCGATCGAGGTACGCGCGCTCACCGAGGCGTACCGCGCGGACAGCGCCGCCACCGGCTGGTGCACGCTCGGCTCGGTCAAGTCGAACATCGGTCACCTGGACAGTTGCGCCGGCATGGCCGGGCTGATCAAGGCGGTACAGGTGCTCAAGCACCGGACCCTGCCGCCCCAGGTCGCCCTGTCGACCCCGAACCCGGACCTGCGGCTGGAGTCGAGCCCGTTCGTGCTGCGTACCGAGGCGGTGGACTGGTCCAGCTCCGGTCCCCGCCGGGCCGCGGTGAGCGCGTTCGGCGTCGGCGGTACCAACGCGCACGTGATCCTCGAAGAGGCGCCGGTCGCGCCGGAGCCGGACGAGGCGCCGGGGCCGGTGCTGCTGCCGCTGTCCGCGCGCTCACCGGAAGCGCTCGACGCCCTCGTCGGTCGCTACCGCGACGCGCTGCCGGATGCCGACCTGCGGCTCGCCGACCTGGTCACCACCGCCGCGCTGGGCCGCCGGCACGACCGGCACCGGCTGGTCGCCATCGCCGACACCGCGGCCGGGCTCGCCGCCGCTCTGGGTTCCACCGGACCTGCTCTGGTACGCGGGGAGCTGCCTCGCGACGGTGCCGCTCCGGTCGCGTTCCTCTTTCCGGGGCAGGGCAGCCCGTACCCGGGCATGGGTCGGAGCCTGTACCAGCGGTTCGGCACGTTCCGGGAGGTCGTCGACGAGTGCGAGGCGTACCACCGGGACGTGTTCGGCACCTCGCTGCGGGACTGGCTGCTCGGCACTGGGTCCTCAGATGGCCTACCGACGGACAGTCCACTGAGGACGGACGTCGCGCAGCCGGCGATCTTCGCGCACAGCGTGGCACTGGCGCACACCTGGCGGGAGCTCGGCGTGGTACCGGACCTGGTGGCCGGGCACAGCGTCGGGGAGTACGCCGCGTTCTGCGTGGTCGGCAGTCTTCGGCTGCTCGACGGGCTGCAGGTGACCGCGATGCGCGGCCGGCTCATGCGGGACCGTACCGAGCCGGGCGCGATGGTGGTCGTGTTCGCCGACCGGGGCGAGGTCGACCAGGTACGCGCGCAGCTGCCCGGGCTCGACCTGGCGGTCGTCAACGGGCCGGAGAACCACGTCCTCGCCGGGCCGCCGGCCGTGGTGGACCACGCCTGCCAGGTGCTGGACGGTCGCGGCGTGCGTTGGCGGCGGCTGTCCGTCGACCGAGCGTTCCACTCGGCGCTGCTCGACCCGGTACTCGACACCCTCGACGGATACCTCGCCGACCTCGACTGGGCGCCGCTGACCGTACCGGTGGCCAGCACAGTGCCCGGTGCCGCCGGTGCCGCCGGTGGCGCTGCGTTGTCGGCCGACGGGGCGGGTCTGCTGCCGGTCGGCTGGACGCCGGACCCGGAGTACTTCCGCCGGCAGGCGCGGCAGCCGGCGCGCTTCGACCGGGCGCTGGCCGCGATCGGCGCGGCCGGTTCGACCCCACTCGTACTGGAGGTCGGGCCGTCGGCGGGGCTCGCCGGGCTGGCCAGGGCCGCGCTGCCGGGCGCCACCGTGCTGCCGGGGCATCGCCGGGACGCCGAGGTCGAGGCGGTGCTCCGGGCTTTCGCCACCCTCTACTGCCAGGGCGTACCGGTCGACTGGGCGGCACTGCAGGCTGGCTCGGGTGGCCGGCGGGTGCCGCTGCCGACCTATCCGCTGGCGCGCACGCCGTACTGGATCGACCAGCCGAAGACCGACGCCGGGAGTACCGCCATGACCGATCCCGCGCCGCCGCCGTCCGTGCCATCCGCAGCCGTGCCGTCCGCAGCCGTGCCGTCCGCAGTCGCGGAGCCGGCCGTCCCTGCGCCAGGTCCGGTGCCTGCGGCCGGGTCCGCACCGGTGAGCGATCCGGAGGCGCCGTTGGCGGCCGTGGTAGCGCGGGTCTGCGAGCTGACCGCCGGCCAGCTCGGCGGTGCCGCGGCAGCCATCGACCCGGACGCGTCGTTCTTCGACCTCGGCGCCGACTCGCTCCTCATGATCAACATGATCCGGGATCTGGAGAAGGCGTTCGGCGTACGGATCGCGATGCGGGAGCTGTTCGAGGAGGCGGACACCCCGCAGGTGCTCGGCGCGCTGGTGCTGTCCCGGATGGACGACGAGCGCATCCGCGCACTCGTCGGGCCCGCCGTGGCACCGGCCGCGGTCGCGCCACCACAGGCCGCCCCGCCCGCCACCGGCTCGCTGCCGGCCGCGCCGGCCGTGGGACCGCTGTCGACCGCGCCGGCCGTGGGTTCGGTGCCGGGTGCGGATGCCGTAGCCGTGCCCGCTGCACCGGACGCCGATCGGGTTCCGGCGGCCGGGTCGGACGCCGGCGCGGTCGCTCGCGTGGTCGACGAGCAGTTGGCCCTGATGTCGCGCTTCTCCGACCTGATGGCACAGCAATTGGCGCTGCTCAACGGCACGCCAGCCGGCACCGCGCCGACCAGCGCACCCACCGCGCCTACCGCACCGACCGCGCCTGCCGCACCGACTGCTGGACTGGTCGCCGGACCGCCTGCCGCCACCGGATCGGTCGCGGCGGAAGCGACCCCGACCGTGCACGGGCCGCGGGTCACGGTGCCGCGCGGCTCCGGCGCGACCGGTTCGATGACCGATGAGCAGCGCGCCCACCTCACCGAGCTGACCGCTCGGTACACCGCGAAAACCGGCCGGTCCAAGGAGATCGCCCAGCGGTACCGGCGGGTGCTGGCGGACAGCCGCGCGATCGTCGGCTTCCGCGGCGGTACCAAAGAGATGCTGTATCCCATCGCCGGCAGCGACGGTCGCGGATCGCGCATCCGGGACGTGGACGGCAACGAGTACGTCGACATCACGATGGGCTTCGGCATCCTGCTGTTCGGCCACGAGCCCGGGTTCGTCACCGAGGCGGTCCGGTCGCACCTGAGCCGCGGAATCCAGCTCGGACCGCGCAACGTGGAGACCGGCGAGGCGGCGCAGCTGCTGAGCGAGCTGACCGGCATGGAGCGGGTCGCGTTCGCGAACTCCGGTACCGAGGCGAACTCGGCCGCGATCCGGCTGGCCCGCGCCGCGACCGGCCGGGACACCATCGTGATGTTCCACGGGTCGTACCACGGCCACGCCGACAACGTGCTCGGCCGCTCGGTCGGCAGCGGTACGGAGCGCGAGACGGTACCGGTGTCCACCGGCATCCCGGGCAGCGCGGTCGCCGACCTGGTGGTACTCGACTACGGCGACCCGGACAGCCTGCGGGTGATCGAGGAACTGGGACCGAGGGTCGCGGCGGTACTCGTGGAGCCGGTGCAGAGCCGGCACCCGGCGCTGCAGCCCGGCGACTTCCTGCGCGACCTGCGTGACGTGACGAGAAGGCACGGCAGCGTGCTGCTGTTCGACGAGATGCTCACCGGCTTCCGCCCGCACCCGCGCGGAGCACAGGGAGTCTTCGGCGTCACGCCGGATCTCGTCACGTACGGCAAGGTGCTCGGTGGCGGCTTCCCGATCGGTGCGATCGCCGGCCGCGCGGACCTGATGGACGGCATCGACGGGGGCTTCTGGCGGTACGGCGACGACAGCTACCCGCCCCGGGACACCACCTTCTTCGGCGGTACCTACATCCAGCACCCGGTATCCATGGTGGCCGCCCGCGCGGTGCTGACCCACCTCAGGCAACAGAGCCCTGACCTGCAGCGACGGCTCAACGCGACCACGGACGAGCTGGCCGGCACCCTCAACGCGTTCTTCGCCGAGGAAGAGTTCCCGGTACGGATCAACCACTTCGGCTCGATGTTCCGGTTCGAGCACCGGGCCAACCTGGAGCTGCTGTACCACCACCTGCTGCTGCGCGGCGTGTTCGTCTGGGAGTGGCGGAACTTCTTCCTCTCCACCGCACACACCAGCGCGGACGTGGAGTTCGTGATCGACGCGGTCCGTGGCTCGCTGCGGGACCTGCGCGCCGGCGGCTTCTTCCCGCGCGAGCGCCAGGGGCGTACCCCCGCCGCCGCATTGTCGAAGCCGGTGGCGAGCCCGGCGACGGTGGCCCGCACGGGCGGGCCTGTCCCGGGGCCGGCGCCCGGCGCGGCCCGCACGGGTGGCCCGGACTTCAGCCTCTCGTTCTTCGGCGACTACCCGCGGGACGCGGTCGGACCGGAAACCTATCGGGTACTGCTGGACAGCGCCCGGTTCGCCGACGAGCACGGCTTCCACGCGGTCTGGCTGCCGGAGCGGCACTTCCACTCGTTCGGCGGCATCTTCCCCAACCCGTCCGTACTGGCCGCGGCGCTGGCCACGACCACCGCCCGCATCCGGTTGCACGCCGGCAGCGTGGTGCTGCCGCTGCACGACCCGATCCGGGTGGCCGAGGAGTGGGCGGTCGTCGACAACCTGTCCGGCGGCCGGGTGGGGCTGGGCTGCGCGAGCGGCTGGAGCGCGAACGACTTCGTGTTCTTCCCGGACCGGTTCGGACGGCACAAGGAGCTGATGTACGCCCAGCTCGACGAGCTGAAGACACTGTGGCGGGGCGAGCCGGTGCGCCGCCGGTCCGGTACCGGTGCCGAGGTCGACATCACGCTGTACCCCCGGCCGGTGCAGCCCGAGCCGCCGCTGTACACCGCGATCGTCGGCAATCCGGACAGCTACCGGTTGGCGGCCGAGCACGACCTCGGGGTGCTCACCAACCTGATGACGCAGACCGTCGAGCAGCTCGCCGAGAACATCGCGTTGTACCGCCGGACCCGGGCCGAGCACGGGCTGGACCCGGACGCCGGCCGGGTGGTGGTGCTGATGCACACCTATCTCGACTCGGACGCGCAGCGCGCCCGGGACGAGGCGTACCAGCCGTTCTGCGACTACCTGCGCTCGTCGTTGGCCCTGTTCGGCGGCGTCACCAACAGCCTCGGCTTCTCGGTCGACCTGGAGTCGGCGCACGAGGAGGACCTCGCGTACCTGCTGGAGCAGGCGTACCAGCGTTACTGCGAGTCGCGGGCACTGATCGGCGACCCGGCCGGCTGCGCGCGGATCGTCGAGGCGGTACACGCCGCCGGCGCGGACGAGCTCGCCTGCTTCGTCGACTTCGGGGTACCCGGCGACAAGGTCCGGGCCGGCCTGCCCGTGCTCAACCAGTTGCGTGAGCGCTACGCCCGGCTTGACAGCGTCGCGCCGGTTGATGATGCGGTCGGTACCGCGCCGACCCCGGGGCAGCGCCGCATCTGGCTGCTCGAACAAATGCGTGGCAGTACGGCTGAGCCCATGCGCACGGCTCGTCCCGCCAGCCCACCTGTCGGGGGGCCGGCGGGACCGCCGTCATTGCCCAACACCGGCTATCACGAGCTGGCCGCGGTACGGCTCGACGGCCGGCTCGACGTGTCCGCGTTCCAGCAGGCGCTGCGGCAACTGGTGGTCCGGCATCCCGTGCTGCGTACCGTGTTCGTCGAGGTCGACGGCGAGCCGCGCCGGGTTGCCCAGTCGCCCGACACGGTCGACTGCCCGGTGCTCGACGCGACCCGGGACGAGGATGCCGAACTGCGGGCCGTGGTCGAGCGGGAGAGCACCCACCGGTACGACCTGGCCCGTGGGCCGCTGTTCCGACCGCGGCTGCTGCGGTTCTCCGACACCCACCACGTACTCGTGCTGGCCATGCACCACCTCGTCGTCGACGCGGTGTCGGCGCAGATCCTGACCCGGGAGCTGTCCGCGTGCTACCGGGCGTGGCTCGATGGCGCACCGGCCGAGCTTCCCGCGCTGACGGCGGTACCCCCGGCGGACGAGCAGGACCACGGCGACGACCTCGCCTACTGGCGGGAGCAGCTGCGCGACGTGCCAGCGCTGGCCCTGCCGACCGACCGGCCGCGGCCGGAGCTGGCCGGTACCCGTGGCCGGGCGGTGTTCGATTCGCTGGACCCCGATCTGTCCAGTCGCCTGCGTGAGCTGAGCCGGGGTCACCGGGTGACGCTGTTCATGACCCTGCTGGCCGGGTTCGGCGTCACGTTGCAGCGGCTCAGCGGGCAGTACGACGTGGTGGTGGGCACCCCGGTGTCGGACCGGCCGGACGGTACCGAGGACGAGGTTGGCTTCTTCGCGAACACGCTCGCGCTGCGCCTCGACCTGTCCGGGGAGCCGAGCTTCACCGAGCTGCTCCGTCGGGTCCGGGCGACCACGCTGGAGGCGCACGAGCACGCCGGCGCCCCGTTCGAGGACGTGGTCGCGGTGGTGAACCCGGACCGTGACCCGAGCCGGCATCCGCTGTTCCAGGTCATGCTCGAGTTCGAGAATGTCGAACCGTTCCGGTTCGAACTGCCCGGCGTGCGGGCCACCCCGCTGCCGGTGGCCGCGGACAAGTCCATTGTGGACCTCACGCTGTACCTGACCGACCGGCCGGACGGCGTGCGCTGCCACCTGGAGTACTCGACCGACCTGTTCGACGACTCGACCGCCGCGCGCCTGCTCGACACGTTCCGGGCGGTCCTGACCGCCGCGGTGACCGATCCGGCGGCCGCGCTGCCCGCCGTCGCGGACCCGCCGCCACCCCCGCCGCGCTGCCCGCGTCGGCCGTCGCCGACCCGCCGCCACCCCCGGCCCCGCTGACCGGCGAGTTGGTACACGAGCTGGTCGAGCGGCAGGCGCGGCGTACTCCGGACGCGATCGCGATCGCCGACGAGGCCGGCGGTGGGGTCACCTACCGGGAACTGGACGAGCGGGCCGACCAACTGGCCCGGCGGCTGCGGGCAGCGGGTGCCGGTCAGGCCGACACCATCGTCGCGGTGTGGTTGCCGCGCTCGGCCGGCCTCGTCGTCGCCGAGCTGGCCGTGCTGAAGTCCGGCGCGGCGTACCTCCCGCTGGATCCGGCACTGGGGGAGCAGCGGGTCGGCGCGATACTCGCCGACAGCCGCGCGGCGCTGGTGGTCACCAGCCGGGACCAGGGGGTACCCGCGGACCTGCCGGCCGGAATGCGCGTGCTGTACCTGGACGATCCAGCCCCCGAAGCCGACCCCACGCCCGAGACTGAGCCCGACCGGCCGGTGCCCGGTACCGACGACCGGGCCGGCGTCGACCGGTTGTGCTACGTCATCTACACGTCCGGGTCCACCGGAGCGCCGAAGGGCGTGGCGGTCACCCACCGCAGCGTGCAGAACCTGTGCCGCTGGTACCACCGGCGCTTCTCGCTGTCCGGTGCCGATCGCAGCGCGCTGGTGTGCAGCCCGAGCTTCGACGGCTCGGTCGGTGAGATCTGGCCCGCGTTGACCTGCGGTGCGAGCCTCGCGATGGTGCCGGAGCGGAGCAGGCTGGACAGCTCCGAACTGGCCCGGTGGTACGCCAGCGCCGGCGTCACGATCTCGCTCATCCCGACCGCGCTCGGGGAAGCGCTGCTGGCCGCCCCGGAGGCGGTGGACCTGCCGCTGCGGTACCTGCTGCTCGGCGGTGAGGCGTTGCGCCGGCGGCCGCCGGCCGGCTTCGACGGTCAGGTGGTGAACATCTACGGCCCGACCGAGACGACTGTCCTGGTCACCGAGCATGTCGTCGCCCCGGACGGCGGGCACCCGATCCCGATCGGCGGCCCGATCGACAACGTCCGGCTGCACCTGCTCGACGAGCACCTGCGGCCGGTACCGGCGGGCACGGTCGGTGAGCTGTACGTCGGCGGTCCGGTGCTGGCCCGGGGGTACCTGCACCGCCCGGAGCTGACCACCGAGCGGTTCCGGCCGGACCCGTCCGGACAACCGGGGGAGCGGATGTACCGGACCGGCGACCTGGCCCGGTGGACCTCCGCGGGTGAGCTGGAGTTCTGCGGGCGTACCGACGACCAGGTCAAGGTCCGGGGCTTCCGGGTCGAGCCGGGCGACGTGACGCAGGTGCTGCGGTCGCTGCCGGGAGTGTCCGACGCGGTGGTCGTACCGCTGCGCAACGGGCGCGAGGCGTACCTCGCCGCGTACGTGGTGCCGGCCAACGGCGAAGGCGCGGACGAGGCACGGGCCCGGCTACGGCACGAGCTCGGTACCCGACTGCCGGATCACCTGGTACCCCGGCGGTGGGCGTTCCTCGACGCGCTGCCGCGCAACGCCAACGGAAAGCTCGACCGGGCCGCGCTGCCCGCCTCCGCGCTGACCGCACCCTCGCCGCACCCGGCCGCCGCGGCCGACAACGGAGCGCGTACCGGCGGGGGCAACGGCGCGGTGCCGGCGACGCCACTCGAGCAGGCGCTGCACCATCTCTGGTGCAAGGAACTCGACGTGGACCACGCGCCGGCGGACGCGTCGTTCTTCGACCTCGGCGGTCACTCGGTCAACGTCATCCGGCTGTTGAACCGGGTCCGCGCGACCTTCGGGGTCGGGTACCCGGTACTGGAGTTCTTCCGCCGCCCCACCCTCGCCGCGATGGTCGCCCGGCTCGGCGGTACCGCCGTCCTGCCGTCAGCACCGGCCGCACCCGCCGATGAGTCCGCAGGGCCTGCGCCGGCCGCACCCGGTGTCGGCGAGGTCGTGGCCGAGGTGCCGGCGTCGTACCAGCAGGGCCAGATGGCCGCCGGTCGGGCCGCGATGCACGTACTGAACATCCCGCTGCGCATCGACGTGACCGGCGAACTCGACGTCACCGCGCTCGGTACCGCGTTCACCGCGCTGGTGGAGCGGCACGTCTCGCTGCGCACCCGGTACGGGCAGGACGGCGACACCTGGATGCAGCGGGTGTACCGGGCGGAGCCGGTCACTGTACCGGTGGAAGACCTGTCCGGGCTGCCGGACGACGAGCGGCTCGCGCGGGCCGACGAACTCGGTCGCGAGGAAGCCCACCAGGGCATCGACGTGACGGCCGAGGCACCGTTCCGGCTCCGGCTCGTACAGCTGGCGCCTGATCATTGGGTGTTGTTTCTGGTGCTGCACCACATCGCGGCGGACGGCTGGGCGGTAGCGATCCTGCTGCGCGAGCTGGGCGCGCTGTATCGGGCCGCGCGGACGGGGGAGCCGGGCGACCTGCCGGCGCCGGCGATGCAGTGCACCGACTTCGCCAGGTGGCAGGCGGAGTACTTCAACCCCGCGGAGCGCACCCGCCGGCTGGACCACTGGGCGACCGAACTCCGCGACGCGCCGATGACGTTCGAGCTGCCGACCGACCGGGCGGCGCCGGCGAAGCTGTCCGGCGCCGGGCGGATGCACTCGTTCGCGGTGCCCGCCGACCTGCGCGACCGGGTGGACGAACTGGCCCGGCAGCGCGGCGGTACCGAGTTCAGCGTGCTCTGGGCCGCCTTCGCGGTACTGCTGGCCCGGTTGTCCGGGGAGCACGACATCACCCTCCGGGTGCCGTACGTGAACCGGGCCGAGCCGGCGCACGAGGAGCTGGTCACGATCACGGCCGGGGTGATGCCGCTGCGGCTGCGGCTGGCCGACGCGAACACCTTCGGTGAACTGGTCGATCAGGCCGGTACCAGGTTTTTCGCGGCGGTGGACAACTTCCTGCCGCTCGCCTGGATCATCGAGGCGATGGGTGCCGGCGAAGTCCGCGCGGACCGCAGCCGGTTGCTCCCGGTCGGCTTCGTCTACCAGAACTCGCTCGGTCTGGAGCTGGAACTGACCGGTGCCAGTACCGAGGTGACCGAGACGCCGATCCAGGCCGCCCGCGGTCCGCTGTGGCTGCAGGTGACCCCGGTACCGGACGGCCTGCGCTGCGACTTCGAGTACTCCGCCGACCTGTTCGACGCGGACACGATGGCCGGCTGGGCGGACCGGTACACCGCGCTGCTCGACCAGGTCACCCAACCGACCGATCCGGACCTCGACACCCTGCTCGGCTGACCCGGGTACCCCTCCGCCGATGGCAAACCTGGCGCTCCCGCTGCTTGTGCTGTATCTGACCCACTCGCCGGCGCAGGCCGGACTGGTCGGTACCGCGAGCCTGCTGGCGGGTTTTCCCGTCGATGGTGGCGGGATCGGCCATAGTGGCGACGGTGAGCAGCGGAATCAGGTCGATGACGACCGAGTCCTGAGATCGATCGGATGGCCATGACACTGACCTGGGACAAGGTCCACGCCTGGCGGATGCGCCGGCACTTCCTCGACGCGCCGGCCAACGCGGACGTGGCCGCGGTGGTGCACCGGCTCTGCGGGGTACAGGCGCAGGTCGCCTCCTCGGCCGAGCTGGCGGTGGGGCTGCGCCAGCGGCGGGCCAGGCGCGGCGCGGTCGAACGGGCGCTGGCCGGGCGCGAGGTGGTCAGGACCTGGGCGATGCGGGGCACCCTGCACCTGCTCACCCCGGTGGAGGGCGCGGCGTACCTGTCGCTGATCGCGGCCGCGCGCACCTGGGAGAAGGGCGTCTGGCAGCGCACCTTCGTCACCTCGGCGCAGCTCGACGCCCTCACCGACGCCGTGTACGACGTGCTCGACGGTCAGGTCCTGAGTCGCGAGGAACTGGTCGACGCGGTGGTGGACCGGACCGGCGACGCGCACCTGGCCGAGCAGCTGCGTTCCGGCTGGGGCGCGGTGCTCAAGCCGTTGGCCTGGCAGGGCTACCTGTGCCAAGGACCGGGCCAGGGCAACCGGGTCACGTTCACCCGGCCGGACACGTACCTGCCGGACTGGCCGGGGATTCCGGAGCCGGCCGACGCGGCCCGGGTCGCGATCCCGGCGTACCTCGGCTCGTACGGACCCGCGTCGATGGCCGCGTTCGACCAGTGGCTGATCCGCGGGGCGTCGAAGAAGGCCGCGCTGCGCGGTTGGTTCGCCGACCTCGGCGACGCACTCACCGTCGTGGAGGTGGAAGGAGTCAGCGGGTACGCCCGGAGCACCGACGTGGACGAGATCGCCGGTATCCGGCCCAGCTCGGTGGTACGGCTGATCGGTGGCTTCGACCAGTACGTGCTCGGTCCGGGTACCAACGACGCGCACCTCCTCGCGCCGGCCCGGCGGTCGCTGGTGAGCAAGGCGGCCGGTTGGATTTCGCCGGTGGTACTGGTCGGGGGACGGGTCGCCGGTACCTGGGAACACAACGGCGGGGAGCTTTCGGTGGCACTGTTCGACGAGGCGGGGCCGGTGGACGCCGAGGCGCTGGAGGCCGAGGTGGAGCGGATCGGCGCGTTCCTCGGCGACCCGCTGAAGCTCGGCGTGCGCACCGTCTGACTCGATGGGGGCGATCGGATGAAGGCTGCTGTGGTGGTGGAGCCGGGCACGATCGCGATCGAGTCGGTGCCGGACCCCACGCCGGGCCCGCGGGAGGTCGTGATCCGGGTCGCCGGCTGCGGAATCTGCGGTACCGACCTGCACATCCTGGCCGGGGAGTTCGCCCCGGCGTACCCCATCGTGCCTGGTCATGAGTTCGCCGGCGAGGTCGTCGGGGTCGGGACGGCGGTGACCGAAGTCGGCGTCGGGGACCAGGTGACCGCGGATCCGTCGCTGCACTGCGGCGAGTGCTACTACTGCCGGCGCGGCCGCGGCAACCTGTGCGAGAACTGGAACGCGATCGGGGTGACCCGCCCCGGCGGCGCGGCGGAGTACGTACTCGCGCCGGTGGCCAACTGCTACCGGTTGCCGGACGGGATGCGGGTCGCCGACGCGGCGCTGGTGGAACCGCTGTCGTGTGCGGTACGCGGGATGGACGTGCTCGCCGGCAGGCTGGCCGACCATTACCTCATCTACGGCGCGGGCACGATGGGGCTGATGATGATGGAGCTGGCCAAGCGGGCCGGCGCCGCGTCGGTGTCGATGGTGGACCTCAACCCGGCCCGGCTCGGTACGGCCCGGCAGCTGGGCTGTACCGCGGCCACCACCAGCGCGGACGAGTTGGACGCACCGCGCGGCTGGGACGTGGTGATCGACTGCACCGGCGCGGAGGCGGCGATCCAGGACGGGCTCGGCCGGGTCGGCAGGGGCGGCACGTTCCTGCAGTTCGGAGTGGCGAACTACGACGCGCGGGCCACGATCGAGCCGTACAGGATCTACAACCGGGAGATCACGATCACCGGCTCGATGGCGGTGCTGCACAGCTTCGAGCGGGCCGCCGACCTGTTCGTATCCGGAGTGATCGACCCGGACGTGTTCATCAGCCACCGGTTCCCGCTGGACGCCTACGCGGACGCGATCGCGCAGTTCCAGGCCGGGATCGGCGGCAAGCTCCAGATCACGCCCGAGGGCTGACGTCCGCCATCGCGGTCGCATCGCGGCGCTCCGCTGTGGGTTGCGGTTTTCGAGTTCAGGTCCGGTATGCCGCACTTATGTGTAAATGTGGCTCGCTGGAGGACCGGATTCTGGCTGGAGATCCCACGAAGGAGTTCGATGCGCATGATCCGCCCTAACCAGTGGCGTCGCGGGATTGCGGCACTGCTCAGGTTCGTCCCGGTTCTGGTGCTCTTCCTCGCCACCACGGTCGCGGTCGGCATGGCCGGCAGTGCCAGGGCGAGCGCGGCCACCCCGCCGGTATCGCTGGGCAGCGCCGCCAACTTCGCGGTCCTCGCCGGGTCGACGGTGACCAACACCGGTCCCACCATGATCACCGGCGATCTCGGGCTGAGCCCCGGCACCGCGGTGACCGGGATCCCTCCCGGGCAGGTGGTCGGAGCCATCCACACGGCCGACAGCGTCGCGTTGCAGGCCAAGAACGACCTGACCAGCGCGTACGACGACGCAGCCGCGCGCCCGACCACGGCTACCGTGCCGGTGGAGCTCGGCGGGACCACCAAGACCCCTGGCGTCTACGAGTCACCGGCGGGGACGTTCGGCATCACCGGGACGTTGACGTTGGACGCCCAGGGCGACCCGAACGCCGTATTCGTCTTCAAGGCCGCGTCCACGCTCATCACGGCGTCCGAGAGCAGCGTCACCCTCATCAACGGGGCCCGGTCGGCGAATGTCTTCTGGAAGGTCGGCAGCTCCGCGACGCTCGGGACGTACTCGATCATGCGGGGAAACGTGATGGCCCTCGCCTCGATCACCGTGACCACCGGGGTGACCGTCGACGGCCGGACGCTGGCCCGCACCGCCGCCGTCACGCTGGACACCGACACCATCACCCGTCCGACCGGCGTCCAACAGCCGATCGACACCACCACCAGCCTGACCACGTCGGTCAATCCGGCCGCTCCGGGGCAGCCGGTCACTTTCACCGCCACGGTCACGCCGGTCAGCGGTACCACTGCCCCGACCGGCCTCGTGGCGTTCGTGGACCGGTCCACCCTCATCGGTGTGGTCGCGCTCGACAGCACCGGGCACGCGGCGCTCACCACCGCCACCCTGACCGCGGATCTTCACCTGATCATGGCCGTCTACATCGGTGCGAACGGCTTCCTGGGCAGTCAGTCACCGACGGTCTACGAACTCGTCCAGTGACCTGAATCGACCGCCGAAGAGTGGACCCGGGTCCGGTATGGGCCCGGGTCCACTGTCTACCCGGGACCAATGCCGCGTGCTACCCGGGACCAATGCCGCGTGCTACCCGGGACCAATGCCGCGTGCTACCCGGGACCAATGCCGCGTGCTACTCGGGGACCGATGCCGCGTGCTACCCGGGGGCCAACGCCGCGTGCTACCCGGCGACCAATGCCTCCTGCGACACCGCCGGGGCTCGCAGCGCGCTCCAGCCGAGCACCCCGGTGACTCCGTCCAGCGTCGGGCCGACTGCCACGCCGTTCTTGTCGATCGTCAACTGGTACACGTCCTTGCTGTGGTCGCTGTTGCGCATCTTGACGATGCTCAGCGCCCGGCCGGTCGTGGAGTTCATCTCGATGTAGCGCAGCAGGATCACGTTGTGGAACAGGAAAATGACCCCGTCGACCGGTTCCGGGCTCGGTCCCAGGGTGGTCGTCTCGCTGGTGATCACCAGGGTGGCGCCGGCGGCCCGGATGATTCCGGTCAGGCTGCGCGCGTAGGCGGGGAAACGTTCCGACTCGCGGGCGGCGAAGACCATCTCGGCCAGACTGTCGATCACGACGCGCCGGATCGAGCAGGCGGCGAGGTCGGCGCGGATCCGGGAGGTGAGCAGGTCCAGGTCCAGTTCGCCGAGCGGGACGTGGTGCACCAGAAGCTGCCCGTTGTCGCGGGCCGAGCTGAGATCCCAGCCGAAGCTGGCGGCCATCTTGACCAGCTGGTCGGAGGTGTCCTGGAAGGTGACGTAGAGGCACCGTTCTCCCCGCGCGACGCCCTCGGCGACGAACCGCAGCCCGGAGATCGTCTTGCCGACTCCGGACGGGCCGAGCACGACCGTGGTCTCACCGGCGCCGATCCCGCCGCCCATCAATGGGTCCAGGCCGGGTATGCCGCTGGGGATCCGGCCCTTGACCTCCCTTGCCGGTCCGGGGTCGAGCGTTTCGATCCGGGGGAAGACCTCGAACCCCGCCGGGCTGATCCGGAAGGTGTGCTTGCCCTCCAGGTGGTGGGTGCCGCGCATCTTCACCACCCGCAACCAGCGCCGGTCGATCGGTTCACGGGGTTCGTAGGCGAGATGGATGATGACGTCGGCCAGGGAGAACTCGACCCCGGCGGCCATCTCGGCCTGGGTGTACTCGCCGAGCAGCAGCAGCGCCGCGTCGGAGTGGGCCAGCCGACTGGTCAGGTCGTAGAACGCCATCCGCAACTCGCGTTCGCCGGTGAAGTCCCGCAGCGCCTTGGCGCTGTCGATCACCACGATGACGGGGTTCTCGTCCATCGCCTTGCGGTCGACCTCGTCGACCAGCGGCATCCATCCGGCCGGGCCGGTCGTCCCGGACGAGATCGCCCAGGTGCAGGTATTCCACCCGATGTGCCAACGCGTCCGGGGAGAAGAATTCGAACTGTTCCAGATGCCGGACCAGCTTGGAATGCGGCTCTGACAGGGTCGTGTAGTAGACCGCCCGATGCTCGGCGGTCGCGTTGCCGAAACATATCTGCTGGGCCAGGATCGTCTTGCCGGCACCGGGCGCGCCGGCCAGCACGGTGACCGAGCCGGGCTCGAGTCCTCCGCCGAGCACCACGTCCAGGCCGGGAACACCGGTTGCCAGTCGCTTCATGTTCGGTCCGCCTTCTGTGCCAGTAGCGTGTCCGCGGCCGCCAGGAGCTGCTTGGCTTCGTAGGGCTTGGAGAGCACCGCGTCGGCGCCGACCGCGAGTTGACTGTCTGCGGTCGGTCGCGAGGATCGGGATGTTCGCGGTAGCCGGATCGGCGCGCAGCCGGCGGATCAACTCGACGCCGCCCATCACCGGCATCATCATGTCGGTCACCACCAGGTGCGGCGGTGACGGAGTGCACAGACTCCAACGCGGCGCGACCATGACCGGCGTCGACGACCTCGTGGCCGGCCCGCTCGAAGATCCTTCGCAGCACGAAGCGCAGATCGGGCTCGTCATCGACCACCAGGATCCTGAACAACGAAGGCCCCAATCTCCGCCGCGAACTTTTCTGGCGCAAGGCGGCTGACGCGCTCCGGTCCACCGGCCGACGCGACGACACCGCGGTATCGAAAAACGTGGCGGGCAGGCCGGCGAAACCCAGGAAAACGCCTATATAACCTTCTTTAAGGACACAATACTGTTCACCGGCATCGGTCGAGGGCGACTCGACGAAATTGCCGAACTGTTCTACGAATTCGGCTGAGCCATAAGTCCCTTACCGCGACGTCGATATGGCCAGTGGCTGAATTCGGGCACGTATTGTGCTGTTCGGGACGTACGAAACGACGCGATCCATCACCGGTCAGAGTGCGGATACTGCGCCGACCGGTGCTGGAAGGACAGGATCCGCGGGTTCTGGACGACCCCGTCGTGAATCTCGATCGCCCGCCGCAGGGTGTCGTTGGAGTCCCACGCCTTGGGCCCGTCGAGCACGGGCCGCAGGTAGGGGAGCAGCGCCTCGCTGATCTCCCAGGTCGCGGAGTCCCAGAGGTGCGACGGGCTGTGGTCCACGGCGTAGTAGCGAACTCCGTCGCCGACCGTGAACATCGGTTCCGTGAACGAGGTGGGCCGCGCCCAGCTGAACCCCATCCCGTCGTCGCACGAGACGTCGATGATCAGGCTGCCCGGCGCGAAGCCGGCCAGGTCGTCGTCGGTCACGAACATCAACGGCTGATCGGTGTGCTGCAGCACGCAGTTCACGACCAGGTCGTGCCCGGCGAGGAAGGCGGCCATCGGTACGAGACGGCCGTTCACGATCACGTTGCTGCGGCTGGGATCGTCGGTGTCGGGCGCGAAGTGCACGATGCGGGTCGAGTGGATCGGTGATGCGACCGCGGTGGCGCCGCGACTGGTGATCACATCGACATCGTGTACGCCGTGCGCGTTGAGCGCGGTGACCGCGCCCCGTCCGGTCGCGCCGAAGCCGATCACGGCGGCTCGGAGGCGACGACCGTAGTCGCCGGTGGTACCGATCAGCTCCAGCGCGTGCAGCACCGAGCAGTACCCGGCGAGCTCGTTGTTCTTGTGGAAGACGTGCAGCTGGAACTCGCCGTCGCGGGACCAGTGGTTCATCGCTTCGAAGGCGATCAGGGTCAGCCGCTTGTCGATGGCGAGCTGCGTGACCTCGGTACTTTGCACGCAGTGCGGCCAGCCCCACAGGATCTGCCCGTCGCGCAGTTCGGCGAGGTCCTGCGGTACCGGCTTGGGCAGCAGTACGACATCGCAGTCGTCGATGAGTTGCTGTCGGGGGAGGAGCCCCGCGACGTGCGGCGCCAGTCGCTCGTCCGGCACTCCGAACAGCTCGCCGTAGCCGCGTTCGAGGTACATCCGGGCACGCAGGTCGGCGTCGATCCGCTCGAGATGCAGTGGGTGGATCGGTAGTCGCCGCTCATGCTCTTTGCGCGAGCCTGACATGACGGCGAGGCTGAGCTGATCCACGCGTTCTCCCTCGGTCCGAGCGGTGCGGGCATTCAGCACTCGCCGGGGGCCGGAGCAAACGCTTGTCCCGACCATACCCGGGTTGCCGAAGCTGCCGACTCCCTCGGCCATCGGGGGATGGCTGGCGTACTCCCGGTCAGGCGGTGACCGTGCTCGGCGCGGTGGTCGTGCTCGGCTTACCGAGCTCCTCTGTCGGTACCCGGTAGGTCTCCCGGCCGGACGCGACCGCGACCACGTTCACCAGGCACAGTGCCGCGGTGAACACCGCGACCGGGATCCACTTCGTACCGTCGCCGTCGATGCTGGCGGCGATCGTGGGGGCGAAGCCGGCGATCGCGAAGCCGATCTGGGTTCCCACCGCCATGCCGGACAGCCGGACCCGGGCGGTGAACATCTCGCCGTAGAACGAGGGCCAGATCCCGTTGGTGGCGCTGTAGACCACGCCGAACATCAGGATCCCGACCAGGAAGATCATCGGATAGCTGCCGGCCGAGATGGCGCCGAGGTAGGCGAAGATGAGCACCGCGCAGCCGAGCGAACCGGCGATGAACACCGGCTTGCGCCCGACCCGGTCCGCGAGCGCGGCCCACAGCGGCAGCGCGGCCAGAGCGACGACGTTGGCCAGTACGCCGACCCACAGCATCGGGGTCTTTTCCAGTCCGGCGGTGTTCACCGCGAAACTCAGCGCGTACACCGTGAAGATCGTGCTCACCGACGCGATCGTGGCGGCCAGTACGACGCGCAGCACGTCCTTCCAGTGGTCGCGGAGCAGGTCCAGCACCGGCAGCCGGCCGACCTGGTCGGTGGCGACCTCGTGCTGGAACACCGGCGTCTCGTCGATCCGGCGCCGGATCAGGTAGCCGGCCGCGATGACCACCGCGCTGGCCCAGAACGGGATCCGCCAGCCCCAGGAGTTCAGGGCGTCGTCGGGCAGCGCCGCGACCGGCAGGAATGCCGCTGTGCCCAGGATCTGACCGGCCTGGGTACCGCTGAGGGTGAAGCTGGTGTAGTACGCGCGCCGGTTGGCCGGGGCGTGTTCGAGCGTCATCGAGTTCGCGCCGGCCTGCTCGCCGGACGCGGACAGGCCCTGGAGCAGTCGCAGTACGACCAGCAGCACCGGGGCGAGCACGCCGACCTGGCCGTAGCTGGGGAGGCAGCCGACCAGGAAGGTCGATGCGCCCATCAACAGCACCGTGAGGACCAGAACCTTCTTCCGGCCGTACCGGTCGCCGATGTGGCCGAGGAAGAAGGCGCCGATCGGCCGGGCCGCGTAGCCGACGCCGTACGTCGCCACCGAGAGCAGCGTGCCGGTAGCGGGATCGGAGTCCGGAAAGAAGACGTCGTTGAAGATCAGCGCGGCGGCGGTGCCGTAGATGAAGAAGTCGTAGTACTCCAGTGCGCTGCCGATCCACGCGGCGACCGCGGCCTGCCTGGGCTTTCCGTGGACCGTGGGGGCTGCGGCCGGTTCGGTGGTCACGGTTGCTCCTCTGCCGAGCGTCGTCGCCAACCATGGCTTACGTACGAACTGGATAGTTAATACGAGGCTTGATGGTGACTTGTCAAGGCCGGGGGAGCCGGGTTCAGCGTGCGGTCAGGTACGCCACGACCAGGTCGCCGAGGAGCTTGCGGTGCTCCTCGCGGTGGTCCGGGTCGAGCATGTCCCGCTGGAAAATCGCCTGGAAGGTGTGCCGGTTCGCGATCCGGAACACGCAGTACGAGCTGATCACCATGTGCAGGTCGAGCGGGTCCACCCCGGCGCGGAACTCACCGGAGGCGGTACCGCGGTCGAGAATGCGGGCGAGTACGTCCAGAGCCGGGTTGGCCAGGCCGGACAGCAGCGTGGAGCGGGAGATGTGCTCGGCGCGGTGGATGTTCTCGATGCTCACCAGCCGGATGAAGTCCGGGTGCGACTCGTGGTGGTCGAAGGTCAGCTCGGCGAGCTGGCGGATCGCGTCTACCGGGTCGAGGTGCTCGACGTCGAGCCGCTGCTCGAGGGCCCGGATGCCGGCGTACGCGTGCTCGAGCACCTCGACGTAGAGCTGCTCCTTGTTGCCGAAGTAGTAGTAGATCATCCGCTTGGTGGTGCTCATCTTCGCGGCGATCTCGTCCACCCGGGCACCGGCATAGCCCTTGTCGGCGAACTCGCGGGTGGCGATCTCGATGATCTCGCCGCGGGTGCGCTCGGCGTCACGGGTGCGGTCCGCGCCGGCGAGCCGGGACGGCTGTGCGACCAACGGCTCCGCCTTTCATGCTGTCGTGAGCGGTGTTCCGGACGGGGGGCCGAGTGGTCCAGCGGCCCGAGCGGGCCCCGCCTGAGCGGGTCCAGCGGAAACGCGTGACCCACTGTAGCGACCCATCGACCTGCGCCACGGTGCATACATGCCGAGATAACTAACTATCTGGTACGTTCATTCGAGTGTCCAGCTATCTCGTCGGCCTGGTCGGCACGGGTATCGGGCCCTCGTTGAGCCCCGCCCTGCACGAGCGGGAGGCCGACCGGATGGGGCTGCGCTACCTCTACCGCCTGCTCGACCTCGACGAGCTCGGCCGGCCCGCCGAAGCGATCGGTGAGGTGCTCGCCGCCGCGCGGCTGGCCGGGTACGACGGCCTCAACGTGACCCACCCGTGCAAGCAGCTCGTGCTCGACCACCTCGACGAGTTGTCCGACCAGGCGGCCGCGGTCGGCGCGGTCAACACCGTGGTGCTGACCGGCGGCCGGGCGATCGGGCACAACACGGATGTCTCCGGCTTCGCCCGGGCGGTCGAGCTCGGGCTGCCGGACGCCACGCTCGGCGAGGTGGTGCTGGTCGGCGCGGGTGGGGCCGGTGCGGCGTGCGCGCACGCGCTGGTGAGCCTCGGCGCCGGAGTGGTCCGGATCTTCGACACGGACGCGCCGCGCGCCACCGCGCTCGCCGAGCGGATCGGGTCGGAGCGGGCTGTCGCGGGCGGATCGCTCGCGACGGCGCTGGCGAGCGCGGATGGCCTGGTACACGCGACGCCGACCGGGATGCGGTCCAACCCCGGGCTGCCGTTGCCGCCGGACCTGCTCGACCCGCGGCTGTGGGTCGCCGACCTGGTGTACCGGCCGCTGCGCACCCCGCTGGTGCGGGCCGCCGGCGAACGGGGCTGCCGGGTGCTCGAAGGTGGCCGGATGGCGGTGTACCAGGCGGCCGACTCGTTCCGCCTGTTCACCGGCCGCAAGCCCGACACCGACCGGATGCTGCGCGACTTCGACACGCTGGTACCCGAGGAGGGTCCGTGTCCGGTCCGGTGAGCCCGCGGCTGGGCATCGCGACCGTGTGCCTGTCCGGCACCCTCGACCACAAGCTCGCCGCCGCCGCCCGGGCCGGCTTCGACGGCGTGGAGATCTTCGAGAACGACCTGGTCACGTCGCCGTGGTCGCCGAAGCGGATCCGGGACCGGTGCGCCGAGCTCGGCCTGTCGATCGACCTGTACCAGCCGTTCCGGGACTTCGAGGCGGTGCCCCCGGACGTACTGGCCGCCGGCCTCCGGCGCGCCGAGCACAAGTTCGACGTGATGGAGCAGCTCGGCGCGGACACGATGCTGGTGTGCTCGTCGGTATCACCGGACGCGGTGGACGACGACGACCTCGCCGCCGAACAGCTGTACCTGCTGGCGTCCCGCGCGGCCGACCGGGGGCTGCGGATCGCGTACGAGGCGCTCGCCTGGGGCCGGTTCGTGGACACGTACGAACACTCCTGGCGGATCGTGCGCCGGGCCGGCCACCCCGCGCTCGGGCTCTGCCTGGACAGCTTCCACGTCCTGTCCCGCGGTACCGACCTCGCCGGCGTGCGGGTGCTCCCGGCCGAGAAGCTGTTCTTCCTGCAGCTGGCCGACGCGCCCCGGCTGCGGATGGACGTACTGCAGTGGAGCCGCCACCACCGGCTGTTCCCCGGTCAGGGCGCCTTCGACCTCGTCGACTTCGTCGGGAGGGTGCTGTCCACGGGGTACGCGGGACCGCTTTCGCTCGAGGTGTTCAACGACGTGTTCCGGCAGTCCGACCCGTACCGCACCGCCGTCGACGCGGCCCGCTCGTTGCTGGTACTGCGGGAGCGGCTCGCGACAACCGGACCGCCGAACATCCGGGAGCGGGTAGGGGTGACCGGGCTGCCGGCCGCGCCGTCACTGACCGGGTACGCGTTCACCGAGGTGGCCGCCGACGAACGCGGCACCCGGGACCTCGGCGACACGCTGCGGGCCCTGGGTTTCCGGCGCGCGCCAGCCGTGCCGGCCGAGCCAGCCGCGCCGGCCGACAGGCCCGGTGCGGTGTGGACGCAGGGAACCGTACGGATCGTGCTGCGTCCGACCGGCGACCCCGGGGCCCGGATCGCGGTGCTGGGCGTGGGTGGCGCCGATCCGGCGGTCGCGACCCGACGGGCCGAACGGCTGCTTGCCACCGTCCTCCCGGACGGGACGGTCGCCACCCCGGACGGGATCGCCATCGCCTTCGTCGGCGGGCCTCCCGACGGCTCCGCCGCCGGTGGGCTGCTCACCGGTACCGACCACCTCTGCCTGACCGCGCCGTTCGACGACATCGACCAGACCGCGCTGTTCTACCGCAGCGTGCTCGGGCTCGACGCTGAGCCGCCGGTCGAGTTCGCCGCACCGTTCGGGCTGGTCCGCGGCCTGTCCGCCAGCGACCCGGAGCACCGGGTCCGGATCACGCACAACGTGGCGATGCTGCGCCGCGGCGAGTGGGCGCCGGCCGTAGCGGACCCGCAGCACATCGCCTTCAGCACCGACGACGCGATCTCGGCCGCGACCGCGATGCGGGCCGCGGGTGCGCCCGTACTGGACATTCCGAACAACTACTACGACGACCTCGACGCCCGCCTCGCCCCGCCGCGACTGGACGAGCTGCGCGAGAACTCCGTGCTGTACGACCGGGACGAGCACGGCGAGTTCCTGCACTTCTACACGCAACTCCTCGGCGGCCGGTTGTTCTTCGAGGTGGTACAGCGGATAGGCGGGTACTCCGGCTACGGCGCCGCCAACTCACCGGTACGCATGGCGGCCCATCGTCAGTTGCGGATCAGCCAGCACGCCGGCTGAGCGCTACTGGGCCGGCGCGGGCATCGGCTCCTCGGTCAGCGCGTCCGCCACGGCCAGCAGGTTCCTCGCCATCGTGCGGCCGGTCCTGGCCGACCAGTCGTGGCCGTGGTCGGTGTCCGAGTACGACGGGCCGGGTCCGGGGCCCATGTTCCAGTAGGTCCAGGCCTGACCGGGCACGGTGTACCCGATGTCGATCAACGCTCCGGCGATCTCGCTGATGACGTGGTGGGCGCCGTCTTCGTTGCCGGTCACGACCACGCCGGCGACCCGGTTGTAGGCGACCGGCCGGGACTCCTCGTCGGTCTCGGAGATCATCGCGTCCATCCGCTCGAGCACCCGCTGGGCCACCGACGACGGGCGGCCGAGCCAGGTCGGGGTGGCGATCACCAGAATCTCGCTGGCACACAGCTTCTCGTGGATCGCCGGCCACTCGTCGCCGGCGCCCAGGTCGGTCTCCACGCCCGGCTCGAGCTGGTGATCCACTACCCGGATCGTCTCGACCTGCACGCGGCGGGCGGTCAACTCGTCGGAGACCACCTTCGCCAGCGCCTCGGTGTTGGAGGACTCGGGGGACCGCTTCAGGGTGCAGTTCAGTACGAGTGCGCGCATGCCGGTGCGGTGCCCCGAACGGCCGGCCGGTAACCCTGACGGCCGCGATCTTCACCCGTACGTCATCAATTCGCCGCCGTCGACCGCCATGACCCCGCTCGGGCCAGCCGGAGGCCAGCGGGTAGCGGTCGCGGCGTACCGCGATCGGCGCGGTCCGGGCGGTCGCGGTTTGATGTACCGTGCGGCCTTCGGCAGGGCCCCGCCCCTCACGTCGTCGACTCGGGATACGGGTGACATGGCTGATCTGTGCGACCCACCGGTGACCTGGCCACAGCCGGAGCAGCCCCCGTCCGCCACCTCCCCGGCCTCCATGCAGCAGCGACGACTGTGGCTGGCCGAGCAGTACGAGCCGAGCTCCGCGTACCACATCCCGTGCCTGCTCCGGCTCCGCGGAGCGCTGGACCTCCCGGCGGTGGAGCGCGCGCTGGCCGTGCTCGTGGCCCGGCACGAGCAGCTTCGCGCCGTATTCACCGAGCGCGACGGGCAGGTACGCCAGGAGATCCACCCGGAGTTGCCGGTACGGGTCGAGGTGGAGGACCTGTCCGCCGACGCCACCCCCGAGCAGGCCGCGCTGGAACGGGCGGAGACCGTGGTACGGCTTCCGTTCGACCTCGCGACCGCGCCGCTGTTCCGCGCCCGACTGCTCCGGCTCGGTCCGGATGATCACTACCTGGTGCTCGTCTTCCACCACATTCTTATCGACGCCCCGTCGCTGCAGATCCTGGTCCGCGAGCTCTCCGCCGGCTACGACGCCTTCTCGTCCGGTCGTTCGCCGGTGTTGCCCGAACTGTCGACGCGGTACGCGGACTACGCGACGTGGGAGCGGGAGACCGAGGACGATCCGGACCGGGCCGCGGTCGTGGCGGACTACTGGCTGAGCGTGCTCGCGGACGCGTCGCCGGTCCTCGACCTGCCGGCCGACCGCCCCCGACCGGCGCGACGCTCGATGGCCGGTGCCACGATGGTCGTCGAGCTGCCGCCCGAGCTGGTCGCACCGCTGCGTGGGCACGCCGGCGGGCTGCACGCATCCCTGTTCCACCTGCTGCTCGCCGGGTTCGTCGCCGTGCTGCACCGCAGCACCGGCCGATCGGACCTGACCATCGGTGTACCGGCCAGCAACCGCGGCTGGCCCGGGTACGAGCAACTGGTCGGCGACTTCACTGAGCTGCTGCTGGTCCGGCTCCGGGTCGATAGCCGGACGCCGTTCGGAACGCTCGTCCGGGACCTGCGGGACAGCGTCCTCGCGGCACAGGAGCACCGGCCGGTGCCGTTCGAGCGGCTCGTCTCCGAGCTGAACCCGGACCGGCGGAGCGCGGCACCGATCGCCCAGGTCATCTTCGGGATGGCCGACGGCTTCGACCCGCGGCGGCTGGCCGACGACGTACGGTTCGGCGACCTCGCCGTCGACGTGGTGGAGATCGACCGGGGCGGTACACCGTTCGACCTCGCGGTCAACATCGTCGGGCTCGCCGGTGACCGCCTGGTCGGGGTCGTCGAGTACAACACCGACCTGTTCGACCGCGCGACCGTCGAGCGCCTGTTCGGGCGATACCGGCGCGTACTCGAAGGCGTCCGGCACGATCCGGAGCGTCCGATCACCCGGATCCCGCTGCTCAGCGAGGACGAGCGGCAGGCGGTGCTGGTCGACTGGGCGCAGGGCGAGCGGCTGCCGTCCGGTGATCCGGCGGTCCACCAGCCGGTCCACGACCTGATCGCGGAGCAGGCCCGGCGTCAGCCGGACCGGCCGGCCGTCATCGGCGCCGACGGGTCGATCAGCTACGGCGAGCTCGAGCGGCGCGCCACCGACCTGGCCGGCCGGCTCGCCGCGTGCGGGGTCGGACCGGAGGACCGGGTCGGGGTACTCCTCGAGCGCGGCCCGGGCTGGGTCGTCGCGCTGCTCGCCATCCTCAAGGCGGGCGCGGTGTACCTGCCGCTCGATCCGACCCATCCACCCGACCGGCGGGCGCGCATCGTGGCGCGCAGCCGACCGCGAGTGGTCGTCACCGACGCGGCGTTCGCGGCGGCCCTGCCTGACGTACCGACCCTGCGGCTGGACGCCGAAGCGGCGACGGAACCGGTCGCCGCACCGATCGTCGCACCGGCCGGTACCGGACCGGAGAGCTCGGCGTACCTCGTCTTCACGTCCGGTTCGACCGGCCAGCCGAAGGGCGTGCTGGTACCGCACCGGGCGCTGACGAACATCGTGAACGCCACCCAGCGCGCGTACCCGCTCGGCCCGGACGACGTGTACCTGCAGCTCGCGCCGCCGAGCTTCGACCTGGCGGTACACGAGTACCTGTGGCCGCTGTCGGCCGGAGCGGCGCTGGTGATGGTCGCGGCGGCCGAGTCCAGCGACCCGCGCGCGTTGGTACGCCGCATCCGGGAGACCGACGCCACCTGCCTGCACCCGGTCCCGTCGATGCTGCGCGCGCTGCTCGACCAGCCCGGCTTCGTCGACTGCGCCAGCGTCCGGCACGTGCTCACCGGCGGCGAGGCGCTGACCGCCGACGTACGGGACCGGGTACGCCGCGCCCTGCCGCGGGCCCGGCTCAGTCACCACTACGGCCCGACCGAGACCGCGGTGCTGGTGACCACCTGCCTGGTCGAACCCGGCGACCCGCGGGTCCCGATCGGGCGGCCGTACGCCGGCAACAGCGTCTATGTGCTGGACGACGACCTGGCGCCGGTACCGCCGGGGACGCCGGGGGAGATCTGTGTCGGCGGGCGGCAACTGGCGCACGGCTACCTGGGCGATGCCGCCGACACCGCGGACCGGTTCCGGCCCGACCCGTCCGGCCGGCCCGGCGCCCGCCTCTACCGCACCGGGGACCTTGGCCGGTGGCTGCCGGACGGGACGATCGAGTTCCTCGGGCGGCGGGACCACCAGGTCAAGATCCGCGGCTTCCGGGTCGAGCCGGGTGAGGTCGAGGCCCGGCTGGCCGAACATCCGGCGGTACGCGAGGCGGTCGTGGTGGCCCGCGAGGACACCCTGCTCGCCTACGTGACCACCGGCGCCGACTCCACCACCGGCTCCGGCTCCACCACCGGCGCCGAGGCCACCACCGGCGCCGAGGCCACCCCCGGCGCCGAGGCCACCACCGGCGCCGATGTCGAGGTCGCCGAGCTGCGCCGGTACCTGGCCGACCGGTTGCCGGAGTACCTGGTGCCGGCGGCGTTCGTCCGGCTCGACGCGTTGCCGCTGACCGTGACCGGCAAGGTGGACCGGCGCGCGCTGCCGGCGCCGGACCGCACCGCGGTCGTCACCCGGCCGTACGAGCCGCCGCGGGGCACCACCGAGGAGGTTGTCGCGGCGGCGTGGGCCGACCTGATCGGGGTCGCCCGGGTCGGCCGGTACGACCACTTCTTCGAACTCGGCGGTCACTCGCTGCTCGCGGTCCGGCTGATGGAGCGGCTGCGCCAGCTGGGCCTGGAGACCGAGGTGCGGGAGCTGTTCGCGCATCCGGTACTGGCCGAGTTCGCGGCGGCGGTGGGCGGCGGCGGCGAGGTGGTGGTACCGCCGAACCCGATCGGTCCCGACTGCACGCGCATCACGCCGGAGCTGTTGCCGCTGGCCGAGCTGACCCAGGCCGAGGTGGACCGGATCGTCGCGGCCGTACCGGGCGGCGCGGCCAACGTCCAGGACATCTACCCGCTGTCGCCGCTGCAGGAAGGGATCCTGTTCCACCACCTGCTCGCCCACGGGGACGGCTCGCAGGGCGATCCGTACGCGCTCGTGTCCGAGCTGGTGTTCCCGGACCGGTCGCTGCTGGAGCGGTACCTGGCCGCGGTGCGGCAGGTGGTGGACCGGCACGACATCCTGCGTACCGCGTTCGTGTGGGAGGGGCTGGCCACTCCGGTCCAGGTGGTGTGCCGGCACGTCCCGCTGTCGGTGACCGAGCTGGCCGGGGACGAGGTGGCGGGCGGGTTGGCCGGATGGTTCGACCCGGGCCGGGACCGGATGGACGTCGGCACGGCACCGCTGCTGCGGTTCGCCGTCGCGCCGGAGCCGGACGGCCGGTGGCGGATGGTCGAGGTGCAGCACCATCTGATCGGCGATCACTCGACGCTGGAGGTGCTGTACAACGAGGTGCAGACGCTGCTCGGGGGCGGCGAGCTGTCGACCCCGCAGCCCTACCGCAACGTGGTCGCGCAGGCCCGGCTGGGCGCCGTGGTGGCCGACCAGGAGCGGTTCTTCACCGGGCTGCTCGGCGACGTGGACGAGCCGACGCTGCCGTTCGGGCTGGCCGAGGTACGCGGCGACGGCAGTGGCCTGGACCAGGCGCGGCGGACGCTGCCGGCCGCGCTCAACGACCGGCTGCGGAGCCGGGCGCGGGAGCTGGGCGTGAGTCTGGCGGCGCTGTGCCACCTCGCGTACGGGCTGGTAGTGGGGCGGGCCAGCGGCCGGGACCGGGTGGTGTTCGGCACCGTGCTGTTCGGCCGGATGCAGGCCGGAGCGGGTGCGGACCGGGCCATGGGCCTGTTCATCAACACGCTGCCGGTCCGGATGGATCTCGACCGCACGCCGGTCGAGGAGGCGGTACGGCGTACCCACGCGCAGGTCGCCGAGCTGCTCCGTTACGAGCAGGCGCCGTTGTCGCTGGCGCAGCGGTGCAGCCGGGTCGCCGCGCCGGCCCCGTTGTTCAGCGCCCTGCTCAACTATCGGCACAACACGCTGCCCATCTTCGAACCGGCGGACCTGCGCGGCGACGGGCGTATCGATGATCCGCTGGCCGGCGTCGAGTGGCTGGGTGGCCGGGAACGGACCAACTATCCGGTCAGCCTGGCGGTCGAGGACCACGGCCACGGGCTCGGCTTCACCGCCCAGGTGACCGGGCAGCCGTTCGCCGAGCGGCTCTGCGGGTACCTGCAGCACGCGCTCGAGCAGCTGGCCGACGTGCTCGAACGCGAACCGCACCGCCCGCTGGGCGACCTGGACGTCTTCCCCCCCACCGAACGCGCCCTGCTGCTCGACAGCTGGAACCGGACGGCGGCGCCGTACCCGGACCGGTGCGTGCACGAGCTGTTCGCGGAGCAGGCGGCCCGTACGCCGGACGCGGTCGCGGTGGCCGACGGCGACCACGAGCTGACCTACCGCGAGCTGGACCGGCGGGCCAACCGGCTGGCGCACCGGCTGATCGACCGCGGGGTCGGGCCGGACACCGTGGTCGCGGTCGCGCTGCCCCAGTCGGTCGACCTGGTGGTGGCGCTGCTCGGCGTACTCAAGGCCGGTGGTGCGTACCTGCCGCTCGACCCCAACCATCCGCCGGCGCGGATCGCGCTGCTGATCGCCGACGCGGCGCCGGTGCTGACCCTCGGCCCGGACGAGCTCGGCGCCGACCTCGACGACTGTCCGGACACCGATCCGCGACCGCGGGTCTCGCCGGACCACACGGCGTACCTGATCTACACCTCCGGCTCGACCGGCACCCCGAAGGGTGTGCTGGTCGCGCACCGGTCGCTGGTGAACCTGCTGGTGGCGATGCGGGACCGGTTCCCGCTCGGACCGCGGGACCGGCTGCTGGCGGTGACCACGATCGCGTTCGACATCGCGGCGCTGGAGGTGTTCGGCCCGCTGCTCGCCGGGGCGCAAGTGCGGCTCGCGGCCCGGGAGGTCGTCTCCGAGCCGGCGGCGCTGCTCGACCTGATCGACGAGGCCGGAATCACCGCCATGCAGGCGACCCCGTCGCTGTGGCAGCTGCTGGTCAGCCGGGACCCGACGCGGCTGCGCGGGCTGCGGATCCTGGCCGGTGGCGAGGCGCTGCCCGCCGACCTGGCCCGCATCCTGCACGGACAGGTCGAACAGCTCACCAACGTGTACGGGCCGACCGAGACCACCATCTGGTCCACCGCCGCGCCGGTCACCGCGGCCGGTCCGGTGGCGATCGGCCGGCCGATCGCGAACACCCGGGTGTACGTGCTGGACCGGCACCTGCGGCTCTCGCCGGTCGGCGTGACCGGCGACCTGTACCTCGCCGGTACCGGACTTGCCCGCGGGTACCACGCCCGCGCCGGCTTGACCGCGGACCGGTTCGTACCCGACCCGTACGGGCCGGCCGGGTCCCGCATGTACCGCACCGGCGACCTGGCGCGCTGGAGTACCGACGGCGACCTCGTGTTCGCCGGCCGCCGCGACGACCAGGTGAAGCTGCGCGGGTACCGGATCGAGCCGGGCGAGATCGAAGCGCGCCTCGCCGAGCATCCGATGGTGGACGCGGCAGTGGTGGTGGCCCGCGCGGAGCAACCGGACGACCAACGGCTGCTGGCGTACGTGGTGCCCGCCGCAGCGCCGGTCGGCGCCGGGACGGGCGCGGACGACCAGGTCAGCGAGTGGCAGCAGGTGTACGACCAGGCGTACGCGCGCCCGGTGGACACCGACTGGGGCGAGGACTTCGGGATCTGGACGTCGAGCTACACCGGCGCGCCGATCCCGCTGCCGGAGATGCGGGAGTGGCGGGACGCGGCGGTCGCGCTGGTCACCCGCTGGTCGCCGCGCCGGCTGCTGGAGATCGGGGTCGGGTCCGGACTGCTGCTGTCCCGGATCGTCGCCGAGGTCGACGAGTACTGGGCCACCGACTTCGCCGCGTCGGTGATCGACCGGCTGCGGATCGAGGTCGACCGGGTCGGCTGGGCCGACCGCGTGCACCTGCGGCGCCAGCCCGCCGACGACGTCTCCGGGCTGCCGACCGGGCACTTCGACACGATCGTGCTGAACTCGGTGGTCCAGTACTTCCCGGACGCCGGGTACCTCGACCGGGTGCTGGCGCGGCTGTGGGCGCTGCTGGCTCCGGGCGGCCGGACCGTCCTCGGGGACGTGCGGTCCGCCCGCACCCTGGCGATGCTGCAGGCCGGCATAGCGCGGCGACGGCACCCGGACGCATCGCCGGCGGCCCTGCGCGTCGCGGTCGGGCAGGGGCTGCTGCTGGAGAAGGAGCTCGCGGTCGACCCCGACTGGTTCGCCGCGTGGGCCAGCGACCACGGCACGGCCGCGGTGGAGATCGGCCTGAAGCCGGGCCGGCACCACAACGAGCTGACCCGGCACCGGTACGAGGTGGTGCTGCACAAGGCTCCGGTCGACTCGCTCGACCTCAGCGGCATTCCGGAGGTGGCCTGGGACGGTGACCTGGCCGTACTGTCCAGCCGGTCCGGGCCGCTGAGAGTGACCGGGATCCCGAACGCCCGGCTCGCCGACGAGGCGGCCACGGCCCGTACGGCATCTGCCCTCGCCGGCCCGCCGGCCGCGGCCGCCGCGGTGGATCCGCAGGACCTGTGCGACTCGGCCGGCCGCCACGGGTACCACGCGCTGATCACCTGGTCGACCGGGGCGGACGACTGCTTCGACGCGGTACTGGTCCAGCAGTCCGCCGCCGGACAGGCGACGACCGGCGGCTTCGTCCCGTCGCAGGCCGACCGGCCGCTGGTGACCGACCCGGTCGCCGGTCGTCGGGTCGCCGCCCTGGTCGCGGGGCTGCCGGGCTACCTCCGGGAGCGGCTGCCCGAGTACATGGTGCCGGCCACGGTGCTGGCGATCGGCGCGGTGCCACTGACCCCGAACGGCAAGGTGGACCGGCGCGCGCTGCCGGCACCGGACCGCGCCGGGTCGGCCCGGGCGTACGAGCCGCCGCGGGGCGCGATCGAGGAAGCGCTCGCGAGCGCCTGGGCGGAGTCGCTCGGCGTCAAGCGGGTGGGCCGGTACGACGGGTTCTTCGAGCTCGGTGGGCATTCGCTGGTGGCGGTACGGGTGGTCGGCCGGCTGTGGGAGCGGCTGCGGGTGGAGCTGCCGGTACGGATGCTGTTCGAGCATCCGGTACTGGCCGACCTGGCCGACGTGGTGAGCGCGGCGGCGCCGGCCGAGCTGCCGCCGATCGTGCCGGTACCCCGGCACGACCGGATGGCGTTGTCGTTCGCGCAGCGGCGGATGTGGTTCCTGGCCCAGTTCGGTGCGGGGGAGGCGTACCACCTGCCGACGGCGTTGCGGCTGGTCGGCGAACTCGACGTGGCGGCGTGCCGGCGGGCGCTGGACGCACTGGTCGCGCGGCACGAGGCGCTGCGGACGGTGTTCTTCGCCGTCGACGGCGAGCCGTACGCCCGGCTGCTGCCACCGGACTGCGGCGTACCGCTGCCGGTGGACGATCATCCCGGACCGCTGGACGAGGTGGTGGCGGCGGAGGCGACCGCGCCGTTCGACCTGGAGACCGGGCCGCTGGTGCGCGGACGGCTGGTCCGCCTCGGCCCGACCGAGCACGTGCTCCTGCTGACCCAGCATCACCTGGTGTCCGACGGCTGGTCGATCGGGGTGCTGACCCGGGAGCTGGCCGCGCTGTACACCGCGTTCCGGGCCGGACACGGCGACCCGCTGCCGCCCCTGCAGGTGCAGTACCCGGACTACGCGGCCTGGCAGCGGGACTGGTTGGTCGGAGACCGGCTACGGAACCAACTCGACTACTGGCGGGCCACGCTGGCCGGTGCGCCGGTACAGCTGGACCTGCCCACGGACCGGCCACGGCCGGCGGAGCAGTCGTACACCGGTGGGTTCGTCCTGGTCGAGGTGGACGCGGAGCTGACCGCGGCCCTGAATCGGGTCAGCCAGGCGCACGGCACCACCCTGTTCATGACCCTGCTGGCCGCGTGGACGGTGGTGCTGGCCGGGTTGTCCGGGCAGGACGACCTGGTCATCGGTATCCCGACGGCCAACCGCGGCCACCCGCAGGTGGAGGAGCTCGTCGGGTTCTTCGTCAACACCCTGGCGCTGCGGGTCGACCTGTCGGACCGGCCCACGCTGGCCGAGCTGCTGGACCGGGTGCGGGGCGTCGCGTTGGCCGCGCAGGAGCACCAGGACGTGCCGTTCGAGCAGGTCGTCGAGGCACTCGCCCCGCCGCGCCGGCTCGGGCACACGCCGCTGTTCCAGGTGATGTTCACCTGGCAGCCGCCGACCGGCGTCCAGCTCGACCTGCCGGGGGTGGACACCGAGCCGGTCTGGCCGCCCGCCGAGACGGTGCAGTTCGACCTCGAACTGACGCTCGCGGAGACCGACGGCCGGCTCGCCGGCGGGATCGCGTACGCCACCGCACTGTTCGACGCGTCCACGATCGAGCGGCACCGGGGGTACCTGCTGTCGGCACTGCGCGCCATCGCCACCGATCCGACGCAGCCGGTGGACCGGACGCTGGAGTTGGTCAACCGGCGCGACCAGCAGGGGCAGGTCGAGCGGCTCGGGCTGCCGGCACCGGACGGCACCGCGGAGGCGGCCCGGCTGTACGAGCCGCCGCGGGTCGGGCTCGAACAGGCCGTCGCCGACATCTGGGCCGACCTGCTGCCGGCCGAGCAGGTCCCGGAGCGGGGGATCAGCCGGTACGACAACTTCTTCGACCTGGGCGGGCATTCGCTGCTGGCGATCCGGCTGTCCGGCCGGCTCAACCAGCTCGCCGGCATCGACCTGCCGTTGACCACGCCGTTCGAGTACCCGGTGCTGGCCGAGCTCGCGTCGGTCGTCGGGAGTGGGCGCATACCGCACGGGGACCGCGCCATCCCGGTGCGCCGCTCCGGCACCCGCGCGCCGGTCTTCTTCGTACCGTCCGGGTTCGGCGACACCACGTACGTATATGCGCTGACCAGGGACCTCGACGATGACATCCCGACGTACGCGCTGCCGTGGGAGCCGGCCGGCGTGGAACCGGCGGACACGCTGGAGGGGATGGCGGACCGGATGGCGCCCCTCGTGCGCTCGGCCCAGCCGGACGGCCCGTACCGGATCGTCGGCTACTCGGCCGGTGGCCACCTCGCCTACGCGGTGGCCGCGCGGCTGGTCGAGCTCGGTGCGGCGGTGGAGTTCGTCGGCCTGATCGACACCTCGGTGTTCACCGAAGCTGACGTGGCGGCTCCAGCCCCGGAGTGGCTGTTGTTCGACTATCTCCTGCGACGGGACCCGCCCGCGGCCGACCGGGAGCGGCTGACGAAGCGGGCCGGCGAGTGGACGCTGGACGAGCTTGCCGCCGACGGGCTACGGCTGGGCGCTCTGGAACCGATCACCGACGCGGCCGGCTGGGCACGCACCTGGGTGCGGATCGGCGGGTTCGCGCGGGCGGTGCTGCGGTACCGGCCGCCGGCACTGCCGGTCCCGGTGCACCTGTTCCAGGCGATGTCGCAACGCGGCGCGGCGCCGCTGCTGGGCTGGCAGCGGCTGCTGGCGGATGGCGCGATCGAGGTGGTGCCGGTGCCGGGCGAGCACGACACGTTGACGCTAGACCCGGCGCACCGGCGCACGCTGGGCGAAGCGATGTCCGCGGTGTTGCGGGAGAAGTCCTGAACAAGAACCGCTCCCGCTCCGGGTATAACCGCCGGCCGCATATGGGCGGCATATCGAAAACCACATACGCCACGGCAACATCGCGTTGCCTTGAATGTGCGCATGACCTACCGCGAGCCAGTACGGACTGCGGCCCGCAGCATCCGACCGCCGGCGTCCTCGACCTCCTCGACTGCCCCGACAACGGGAATCACCGTCTACGGGTGCGGGCCGGACGAGGCCGCTCTGTTCCGAGAGATGGCGCCGCGGTTCGGCGTGGTGCTGACTATCGTCGCGGCGCCGGTCGCTGAACCCAATGCTGAACTAGCCGTCGGAAACCGGTGCGTCAGCGTCGGCCACAAGGATCAGATCACGAACTCCACGCTTCTGGCGCTACGCCAGGTCGGCGTTACGTACATCTCCACGAGAAGCATCGGGTACAACCACCTCAGCGTGGAGTACGCCGAGAGCCTCGGCATCTCCGTGGAAAACGTCGCCTATTCGCCGGACAGTGTGGCCGACTACACGTTGATGTTGATGCTGATGGCGGTACGAAACGCAAAGGCCACTATCCGCCGGGTGGACGTCCACGACTACCGACTGAATGACGTACGCGGGAAGGAACTCCGCGATCTGACCATCGGGGTCATCGGGACCGGGCGCATCGGCACAGCGGTCATGGACAGGCTGCGGGGTTTCGGCTGCCAAGTACGGGCCTATGACAAACGCGCCGGGACCGCCGACGGTTACGTTCCACTCGATAAGTTGCTGCGGCTCAGTGACATTGTGACGCTCCATACGCCGCTCAACGCGAATACCCGCCATCTGCTGAACCGCGAACGTCTGGAGCGGCTGAAGCCCGGCGCGTTCGTCGTCAATACCGGACGCGGCGCGCTTATTGACACCGAGGCGCTTGTCTCGGTCCTGGAAAGCGGCCGGCTGGGCGGTGCGGCCCTGGACGTCCTGGAGGGAGAGGAAGGAATCTTCTACGCCGACCGCAGGGCCAGGCCCATTGACAGCAAGCTGTTGTTGCGGCTGCACGAAATGCCGAACGTGATCATCAGTCCGCACACCGCCTACTACACCGACCACGCGCTGAGTGACACCGTCGAGAATTCCATTGTCAACTGCCTGAGCTTCGAAAGTAGGAATCGCCGTGGATAGGTTGAAGGTCGGCATCATATTCGGGGGCTGTTCCGAGGAGCACCCCATCTCCGTCAAGTCCGCGCAGGAAGTCGCCGGGAGCCTCGACACCGAGAAGTACGAGCCGTTCTATATCGGGATCACGAAGAGCGGTTCCTGGAAGCTCTGCGACGGCCCGGACGCGAATTGGGAACTCGGCCGTTGTCGTCCGGTCGTGCTGTCACCCGACCGGAGCGTCCACGGACTGCTCGTTCTGGAGCCGGAACGCTGCACCACGATCCGCCTGGACGTGGTGTTCCCCGTGCTACACGGCAGGTTCGGCGAGGGCGGTGCGATGCAGGGTCTGCTCGAGGTCGCCGGCATCCCCTACGTGGGCTCTGACGTCCAGACCTCCGCGCTGTGCATGGACAAGTCCCTGACCTACCTCGTCGTCGGAAACGCGGGAATCGCCACACCGAAACACTGGGTGTTGACGCCGGCCGACAAGATCGACCCCGATAGCCTCCCCTATCCCGTCTTCGTCAAGCCGGCCCGTTCGGGCTCGTCCTTCGGCGTCAGCAAGGTCTCTCGCAGCGAAGAACTGTCGGGCGCGCTGGAAACCGCGAGCCGGTACGACCCGAAGGTTCTGATCGAGGAGGCGATCGTCGGCAGCGAGTTGGGCTGCGCCGTTCTGGGGGAGCGATACGGTCTGGTCGCGGGCGAGGTGGACCGGATCTCCCTTTCCCACGGCTTCTTCAGAATCCACCAGGAGGAGGAGCCCGAAGCCGGCTCGGAAAACGCCACCTTCATCGTTCCCGCCGACATCTCGACAGAGACGCGCTCGCTCGTCCAGGAGACGGCGAAAACCATATATCGCGCCCTGGGCTGCAGGGGACTGGCGCGGGTGGACCTGTTCCTGACCGACGACGGGGTCGTACTCAACGAGGTCAACACTCTGCCCGGCATGACCACCTACAGCCGGTACCCCAGAATGATGGCGGCCGCGGGCCTGCCACTCGCCGAGGTGATCGATCGGCTCATCTCTCTGACCCTGTACGGAAAACGGCGATGAACAGCGACTTCGTTTACGTCGACGAGTTCGTCCCGGGAATACGTTGGGATGCCAAGTACGCCACCTGGGACAACTTCACCGGCAAGCCGGTGGACGGCTACCACGTCAACCGCATTGTCGGTACGAGAGCCTTGTGCGCTGCCCTGGACAGAGCCCGCGAGAAAGCCGCATCGTCCGGGTTCGGCCTGCTGCTGTGGGATGGTTACCGCCCGCAACGCGCGGTGGACTGCTTTCTGCGCTGGTCGGAACAGCCGGAGGACGGCCGGACGAAACCGCGACACTACCCGAATATCGACCGGCCCGAGATGTTCGTACGGGGATATGTGGCCGCCAGGTCGGGCCACAGTCGGGGCGGCACCGTCGACCTGACGCTCTATCACCTCGATACCGGCGAACTCGCGCCGATGGGCGGCGGCCATGATCTGATGGATCCGGTGTCCCATCACGGCGCGACAGGAATCACGCGGGTCGAGGCGGAGAACCGGCAATATCTCCGGTCCATCATGGAGGACTGCGGTTTCCGCGCATACGAGTGCGAGTGGTGGCACTACACCATGAAAGACGAACCCTATCCGGACACCTATTTCGATTTCCCCATCACATGATCGAGCGCGAGGCAAAACTGGGCGGCCGGCAATCGAGTCCGTGCGGCAATTCCGTTGAGCGTCAACTGGCTCTGTGCCGCGGCGCGGTAGGCAGTCGCACCGTGGCGCAGAGCCCGCCCGCGGCCCGGGGAGTGAGGGTGAGGGTTCCACCGTGTGCCTGGGCGATGCTTCTCACGATGGCGAGGCCGAGGCCGACGCCGACGTGGTCGGTGCGGATGCGTCCGGTGCCGCGCTGGAACGGCTCGGCGAGCGTGGCGACCAACTGCGGCGTGAGCTTCTGGCCGGTGTTCTCGACGGTGAGAGCCACCGTCCCGGAGTGAACTCCGGTGGTGACCCGTACGGTGCCGTGTCCGGCGAGGTTGTGGACGATCGCGTTGTGCACGAGGTTCGTCGTGAGCTGCAGGAGGAGAGCCGGCGAGCCGCTGGTCGTGGCCACCTGGCCGGAGGTCTCGATGGTGACCCCGTGTCGGGCCGCAAGGGGGAGGAGCGTCTCGGTGGCTTCCTCCGCCGCCAGGGACAGGTCGACCGGCTCCCGGGTGAAGGATCGCTGGTCGGCGCGGCTGAGCAGGAGCAGGGCTTCGGTGAGGTCGATTGCTCGCACATTGACCGCGTGGAGGCGGTCGACGAGTTCGCCCGGGTCGCGGTTCGGATCCTTGCGGGCGAGGTCGAGGAGGGTCTGGGTGACCGCCAACGGCGTACGCAGCTCGTGCGAGGCGTTGGCGGCGAACCGCTGTTGTTCGGCCACCTGCGCTTCCAGCCGCGCGAGCATGGCGTCGAAGCTGTCGGCGAGTTCGCGGAACTCGTCCTTACGGCCTTCCAACTCGATCCGGTGGGAGAGCGACCCGGTGGCTGCCCGGCGGGTCGCGTGCGTGATGCGCGTCAGCGGAGCGAGCATCCGTCCGGCCAGAAACCATCCCCCGACGAGGCCGAGGACCAGCAGGAACGCCAGCGCCTGGGCCGCCCGCGGGGCGAAGGCAGCCAGCAGGTCGGAGCGGCTGGGGCTGAACAAGCCGGGGGTGACGCGCACGTGGTCGGGCACGTAGCGCAGCAGGAACACCCATACGGTGGCGAGCAGCAGAGCGCCGGCGGCCATGAGGAAGCCGGCGTAGCTGAGAGTGAGCTTGAGGCGGACGCTCAAACCAGGGGCTCTCTCCATGCTCGCGTCGCTCACCCTCCGGCGTCTGATCCTGTATCGATGCGGTAGCCGACGCCGGGCACGGTGCCGATCAGCCCGGGTTCGCCGAGTCGTTTGCGCAGTGCGGAGACGGTGATGCGTACGGCGTTGGTGAACGGGTCGGCGTTCTCGTCCCAGGCCCGTTCCAGCAGCTCCTCGGCGCTCACGACACCGCCTTCGGCGGCGACCAGAATGTCGAGTACGGCGAACTGCTTTCTGGTCAGCGCGACATATCGGCCGTCCCGGTACACCTCGCGGCGGAACGGGTCCACCCGCAGGCCGGCGATTTCTCGCACCGGCGGCCGGCTGTACGCGCGCCTGCGGTCGAGGGCTCTGAGCCTGAGCACGAGCTCCCGCAGGGCGAACGGCTTGGTGAGGTAGTCATCGGCGCCGACTCCGAAACCGGAGGCCTTGTCGTCGAGCCGGTCGGCGGCGGTGAGCATGAGGATCGGCATGCCGCTGCCGGAGGCGACGATGCTCTCGGCGATGTCGTCGCCGGAAGGCCCGGGGATGTCGCGGT
The DNA here is from genome assembly GCA_963742715.1 of uncultured Actinomycetota bacterium. GTDB lineage: Bacteria > Actinomycetota > Actinomycetes > Mycobacteriales > Micromonosporaceae > CAVUMR01. The sequence continues at coordinate 1,473,334 of CAVUMR010000002.1, forward strand.
CCAGGACGGCGATGTCATAGGTGTTGATGCTCAACAGCTCCAGGGCGGTGTCGCCGTCACCGGCGATGTCGGCCGCGATCGCCTCCAGGCGCAGCCCGTCGCGGATGGCGTCCGCCATGTAGGGCTCGTCCTCGACGACCAACACACGCATGGTCCCGATGCTACGAACCGCGCATATCGCTGGCGTACCGAAAACCACATACGGGCCGGCAACACGACGCGGCCTTGACTGGCGGCATGAGTCACACCGCGTCAGCGCGACCAGAGCCCCGCAGAACCCTCAAACCCCACGCCGGCGGGGCCGACCCAGGAAGGGTCAGATCCGGGTACGGGTCTCCGCGGCGGTACCGGCCGAGCAGAGCACCACGGTCGCCCGGTCCCGCAGGTCCGTGATGCTGGTGGCGCCCTGGTACCACATGGACCGGCGAAGCCCGGAGACGAGCCAGCTCACCACGTCGCGGGCCGGCCCCTTCGCCGGTACCAGACCCTGAACGCCCTCCTCGAACGTCCAGCCGCCCGAGTCGGACGCCGGAAGTGCCCCGTCATAGTCCTGTTCGTGCTGGGCCGCCGTGGTCGTACACATGCCCCAGGTCTGCTTGTACCGCTGCCCGTCCCGGGTGACGGTCACCCCGGGACTCTCGTCGGTACCGGCGAACAGCCCACCGATGGTGACCGCGTCCGCGCCGAAGACCAGCGCCTTCACCAGGTCGCCGGGGTTGCGGACGCCACCGTCGGCGAGCAGCGGTACGCCGTGCTCCCGGGTCACCTGCTCGCAGGCGTACACCGTGCTGAGCAGCGGGCGTCCGACGCCGGTCATGGTCCGGGTCGTGCAGTGCGACCCGGCGCCGATGCCGACCCGGATGCTGTCCGCGCCGGCCTCGATCAGGTCCTGGCACGCCTCGGCGGTGGTCACCACGCCCACGCTCACGTCAGCGTCCGGGAAGGTGTCCTTGATCCGCCGGATGAAGTCGAGCGTCGGGGTGTTGTGCGCCTGCAGCGACTCCACCGAGATCACGTCGACGCCCTCCCGGAGCAGATCGCGGACGTGCGCGAACGCCGCCTCGGACTGCTCGAGTACGCCGACGGCGAGGCGGGCACCGGCCTTCTTCGCCGCGACCGCGTCGTCGAGCTGGCTCCGGAAGTCCTGGAACGGGTGCAGCACCGCGATCGCGCCGCACTCGGACAGCGCCACCGCCAGGTCCGCACCGGACACGCCCGGCATCGGCGCGGCCACCACCGGTACGTCGAGCTCGACGGTTCGGCTGAACCGGGTCCGTACGTCGGCGCGGATCGGCTCCTCGTCGATCGTGTACTCGCCACGGTTCGGGAGCAGAAGGACATCGTCGAAAGTGATCTCCGGCGTGGTGTCGAGAATCCTCATGTCCCACCTGTCGTAGCTGGTTCGGGTGCGGTCCGTGCGGCGATGGTAGGGCGCCCGTCCGACCGCGCGTCCGCGCGACCGCGTGCGGTCCCCGACCGGGTCGGCGCTGCTGACATCATCGACCCATGTCCATCCTGTCCGCCGCCGAGTTGGAGCGCTGGCTGGGCCGTCCGCGGGCTGAGACCGGTACTCCCACCCCGTGGCTGCGCGCACACGAGTACGACGCGTGCCGGACGGTAGTGAGATCGTCACCATCGGTCCACCGCCACGACCTCGACCCCGACCTGCTGCACGGCGTGTGCCGGGTACCGCCGGAACTCAGCGGTCGGGATGAGGACGGGTTCGCGCGTGACTTCGCCGCCGGGAGCCGCAAGCTCGCCCAGGCGTTGCTGGACGCGGTGGAGTCGGTGGTGAACCTGCCGCAGCCACGGGCGATCTGCGCGGTGTGGCGGGCCGGGCTGGCGTTCTGCGACCCGCCGCGTCCCGACTGGGCGTACTGGCATCTCGGCCTGCGCAAGTCCCCGGCCGGCGCACCCGAGCGGTACCACGCGACCGTGCCCGCGTCAGCCTCGGAGACGGCATCGGTCCTGCTGGTGGACGGGGTGCTGGCCACCGGTGCGAGCACTCTGCACGCACTCGACCAGCTGACCGGCCTGGGCGTGCCCGCGAAACGGATCGGGGTGGTCGCGTTCGCGATCACCCCTGAGGCGGTGGCCCGGGTGCTGCTGCACCACCCCGAGGTACGCGTGCACACCGCCCTGGACGACACGTTCCTGGCCGGACCGGGCTGGATCATCCCGAACGACCCGACCCTGTTCCTGCCCGACACCGGTACCGAGTTCGCCCGGCACGGCCTCGCCCCGGTCGCGGTCGAGCGGATGACCGGCACCGGCGTACTGACCCCGGACGCGGCGCGGGCACTGCTCTCCCGCGGGTATGGCGGCTGACGAATATGGCGGCTGACGAATATGGGCGCTGACGAATGCTGACAACCGCGCTGTTCGACCTCGACGACACGCTGTACCCGGCGTCGCTCGGCCTCGACGACCTGGTCCGGTACCGCGTGCTCCGGTACGTGTGCGCGCGGCTGGAACTGTCCGACGCCGCCGGGGCCGAGGTGTGCCAGCGGCTGCACCGGGAGTACGGCACCACCCTCGCCGGGCTGCGCGCGGAGTACGACCTCGACCCGATGGAGTACCTCGCCGAGGTGTACCCGCCGTCCCTGTACGACCAACTCCGGCCGAACCCGCGGCTCGCGGCGGTACTCGCGGACCTGCCGTTGCGCAAGGTCGTACTGACCAACGCGCACCGCGGCCACGCCGACCTGGTGCTCGACCGGCTCGGCATCGCGGAGTACTTCGACGGGATCCTGGACATCTTCGAGCTGGGATTCGTGTGCAAGCCGGCGCAGGCCTGCTTCGAGCAGGTACTCGAGGTGCTCGACGCGGACCCGGCCGAGTGTGTCCTCGTCGACGACGCGGCGGCCAACCTCGCCACGGCGCGGTCGCTCGGCATGTACACGATCGGGGTCGGCTGCCCCGGCGGTGACCAGGCGGTCGCTTCGGTGGCCGAGGTGGGTCCGCTGCTCGCCGCCCTGACCGGGTCCGGGACCGACAGCGCGGAGGTACCGGACGAGCTGGTCGCCGGGTGGCGGGAGGCCGCCCGGGCCGCCGGGTACGAGGACTGGGGTCAGCTGGTCACCGACGGGCACGTCACGATTCCGACGTTCGCCTGGAACTACGAGGAACAGGTGCGCGGCGCACTGCGCTCAGCCTCGTCGTACCTCGACCTGCACACCGCCGGCGGCGAGCAGCTGCTGAAGGTGCGGGACGCCTGGCCGGAGCGGGTCGTCGTGACCGAGGCGTACAGCCTGGAACTGGCCCGGAAACGGCTCGAACCGCTGGGCGTCACGGTGATCCCGTCGGCCGGGATGAGCCTGTGGGAGACACTGCCGTTTCCGGACGACTCGTTCGACGTGGTGACTGTCAAGCACGCGCCGTTCAGCGCCACGGAGGTGTGCCGGATTCTCCGGCCCGGCGGGGTGGTGGTGACGCAGCAGGTGGACGGAAGGTCCGACGCCGACCTGGTCGAGCACTTCGGCGGTACCCAGGGTGGTACCGGCGAGCGGCCGTACGTGAGCCTCGGCTTCTTCCGCAGCGCCCTGCGTACCGCCGGACTCGACGTCGAGGTGGCGCTGGACAGCGCGGGGGAGAAGACGTTCCGCGACGTGGGCTCGGTCGTGTACTACCTGACCAAGAGCGGCTGGTTGGTCGACGGGTTCTCGGTGGACGCGTTCCTGCCGCAGTTGGCCCGGCTCCAGCAGCGGCTGGAGCGCACCGGCCGGCTGGCCTTCGCCGACTGGCACTTCCTGCTCACCGCCCGGAAGCCACGGTGAGTCACCGCATCCCGGTGGTGGTGGACACCGATCTGGCCCTCGACGACGTACTCGCGATCCTGTTCCTGCTGGCCCATCCGGACATTTCGGTCCTGGCCATCACCGTGTCCGGTACCGGGGAGGCGCACGGCCCCGACGGAGCCCGCAACGCCGCCGGCCTCGTCGCGCTGGCCGGTGCCGACGTGCCGGTCGCCTTCGGACCGGACGTTCCGCTGCGCGGTACGCACGCGTTCCCGCCCGACTGGCGTGCTGCCGCGGACGAGCTCTACGGCCTGTGGGCAGCGCTCCCGCCGGTGGTCGAGCCGCCCGGCGACGCGCTCGAACTGCTCGGGCGAACGGTCACCGACGCGGACGAGCCGGTACTGCTGATCACGCTCGGACCGCTCACCAACGTCGCGCAGGCCATCCGATCCCGGCCGAGGCTCGCCGAGGGGCTGCGCGGGATCCACGTGATGGGCGGCGCGCTGCGGGTGCCGGGCAACCTCGACCCGGCCCGTACCGGCATCGACAACCGGGTCGCCGAGTGGAACCTGTACGTCGATCCGCACGCGGCCAACGTGGTACTCGGCAGCGGCGTGCCGGTCACCTTCGTCACGCTCGACGCGACGGTACACGCGCCGCTCTCCCGGTCATTTCTGCGGCTTCTGGAGGCGGAGCGCCGTACTCCGGGCGCCGACTTCGCGTGCGCGCTGCTCACCCACGTACAGAGCCATGTGCTGTCCCGGCCGCACTCCTTCTGGGATCCGCTGGCCGCCGCGATCGCACTGGACCGCGGCCTCGCCGACTTCGAGGTCGGCAACGTGGAGGTGGTCGAGGAGGGGCCGGCGAGCGGCCAGCTACGGTTCAGTGCGGGCGGCCGCGCGGCGGTACTCGCCACCCGGGCCGACGGGCCACGGTTCGAGCGGCTCTTCCTGGACGTACTGAACGGGCGCTGACCGCGGCGGCCGGGTCAGTGGAAAAATGCGGAACCCCCGACGTTCGGAGCCACGATGAGCCCGACCTACCTTGACGCCTTCGCGAAGCTCGCGCGGAGCAACCCGCGCAAGCTCGCTGTGGTCGACGCGGCCGGGCAGGAGCTTACTTATGGTGAGCTCGATGAACGATCCGACCAGCTGGCACAGGAGCTGATCGCGGCCGGGGCAACCCGGGACAGCTGTGTCGGCGTCCACCTGGGCCGCGACGTCAGCCTCCTGGTCGGGCTGCTCGGGGTGAACAAATCGGGCGCGGCGTACCTGCCGCTCGATCCGAGCTACCCGGGCAAGCGGTTGGAGCTGATGCTCGGCCTGTCCGAGGCGCGGGTCCTGGTCACGCACCGGGGGAGCGAGGACCAGCTCGACGGCTTCCACGGCAAGCGCGTACTCGTCCCCGAGCTTGCGACCGCCGGGCCGGCCGCCGCGCCGGGCCGCTCTGAGGCGGCGGGCCGGCGCGTCGATCCGGCCGCGCTCGCGTACGTCATCTTCACGTCGGGGTCGACCGGGAAGCCCAAGGGGGTGATGGTCGACCACCGCTGCCTGTCCGCGTTCTTCGCCGCCATGGACGACGTGCTCGGCCCGGGTACCGACCGGACCTGGCTGGCCACCACCAGCATGTGCTTCGACATCTCCGGCCTCGAACTGCTGTACCCGCTGTCCCGCGGCGGCACGGTGCTGCTGGCCGCGGGTGCGACCCCGGCGGACGTCACGGCCGCCCTGCGGCGCCCGGTGACGCACTTCCAGTGCACCCCGTCGTTCGCGTCCGCCCTGGTGGAGGACGGGACCGCCCGACAGGCTCTGGCCGGGCTGGAGTGCATGCTGGTCGGCGGGGAGACCCTGCCCGGCGGGCTGGCCACGACCCTGCGCTCGGTCGTCACCGGCCGGCTGCTCAACCTGTACGGACCGACCGAGACGACGATCTGGTCGACCTGGCACGAGGTCGACGACACCCGACCGGTGCCGATCGGCCGGCCGTTGTCGAACACCCGGGCCTGGGTCGTCGACCAGACCGGCCGCCCCACCACCAACGGCGACGCGAACGAGCTCCTCATCGGCGGCGAGAGCGTGGCCCGCGGCTACTGGCGGCTCCCCACCCTGACCGGCGAGAAGTTCGTCTCCGCACCGGACGGAAACGGCCTGGCCTACCGAACCGGGGACGTCGTACGGCTCGACCCGAGCGGCGTACTGCACTTCGTCGGCCGCCGCGACCAGCAGGTGAAGATCCGCGGCCACCGCATCGAGCTCGGTGAGGTCGAGGCGGTACTCGCCGAGCACCCGCGGATCGCGCAGGCGGCCGTGGTGGCGCACGGTACCGAGGACAAGCGCCTGGTGGCGTACGTCGTCGGCTCCGGTGACGGGGTACCGCCCGCGGTCGAGCTGCGGGAGTTCCTGGCGCCGCGGCTGCCGGAGGCCGCGATCCCGTCGGTGGTCGTACCGCTCGACCGGTTCCCGCTGACCCCCAACGGCAAGGTCGACCGCGGTGCCCTGCCGGCACCGGAGGTGACGCGACCGGCCGGCACCCCGCCGGCGTCGCCGGTCGAGGAGCAGCTCGCCGCGCTCTGGTGCCGCGAGCTGGGCGTGGACTCGGTCGGCCGGGACGAGGGCTTCCTCGACCTGGGCGGTGACTCGCTCATGGTCATGCGGCTGATTCCGCGGATCCGGGAGGCGACCGGCGTCGAACTGTCGGTGCGGGGCTTCTTCGAGGCGAAGACGCTGGCCGGGCTGGCTCAGGCAATCGCCGGCAACGGGAGCGGTGGCGCCACCGAGGATGCGTGGCCGGTACTGGTGCCGGATCCGGCCCGGCGGTACGACCCGTTCCCACTCAACGAGGTGCAGCAGGCGTACTGGATGGGCCGGTCGGAGGAGTACGAGCTCGGCGGCTTCTCCATGCACGGGTACGTCGAGCTGGAGTTCCCGCCGTTCGACCTCGACCGGGTGAACGCCGCGCTCAACCAGCTGATCGCCCGCCACGAGCTGATGCGCGCCGTCGTCCTGCCGGACGGGAACCAGCGGATTCTCCAGCAGGTACCCGACTACCGGATCCCGGGTACGGACCTGCGCGGTCTGGACGCCTCAACGGTCGAGAGCACCCTGGAAGCCGAGCGTTCGCGCATGTCGCACCAGGTCCTCGACCTCGAGCAGTGGCCACTGTTCGAGCTCCGGGCGTACCGCCTCGAGGACCGGATCCGGGTCCTGGTCAGCATGGACGGCACCATGTTCGACGCCAGCAGCGTGTCGATCGTGGTACACGAGCTTCACTCGCTGCTCCAGCAGCCGCGGCGTGACCTGCCGCCGCTGGAGGTCTCCTTCCGGGACTACGTACTCGCCGAGCAGCGGCACGTCGAATCGCCGTCGTACGGACGGTCGCTCGACTACTGGAAGGACCGCCTCCGTACCCTTCCGAGCGCGCCGGAGCTGCCGACCGTACCGGTGATGGAGCCGCGGACCAGGTTCACCAGGCGGCGCGCCGCGCTGCCTCCCGCGACCTGGGCGGCGCTGCGGCACCAGGCCGCGCGGCAGGGAGTCACTCCGTCCGGACTGCTGCTCGCGACCTACGCCGAGGTGCTCGCCGCCTGGAGCCGGCACCCGCGGTTCACCATCAACGTGACGCTGTACAACCGGCTGCCGGTCCACCCCGGGGTCAACGACATCGTCGGGGACTTCACCTCGCTCATCCTGCTGGCGACGGACGGCTCGCGGACCAGGCCGTTCGTCGACCGCGCCCGGGAGACGCAGCAACAACTCTGGGCCGATCTGGACCATCGCCAGGTCAGCGGGATCCGGGTCCTGCGCGAACTCGCGAAGACCCGGCCGACCGACAAGGCGCTGGCGCCGGTGGTGTTCACCAGCACGCTCGGTGGCGGCGCGCTGGCGATGGCCGGGCACGGCGCCGTACCGCAGGAGATCTACGGGGTGACCCAGACGCCGCAGGCCGTCCTCGACCTGATGATCGGGGAGTCGGCCGACGGTGCCCTGATCTGGACGTGGGACGCGGCCGAGGCGGCGTTTCCGCCCGGGGTACTCGACGCGATGTTCGCCGCCTTCGGTGAGCTGCTCGAGCGGCTCGGGTCCGACGTACCGTCCTGGACCGACACGTCGCGGGTGCTCACCCCGCCGGACCAGGTCGCCCGGCATGCCCGGAGCAACGACACCGCCGGCGAGCTGCCGGGAGGGCGGATCGAGGACGGCTTCCTCCGGCAGGCGGTACCGCGGGCGATGCAGACCGCGGTGGTGAGCGGACTGCGCCGGCTGAGCTACGACGAGGTACTGCGCCGCTCCGAAGGGGTCCGCCAGCAGCTGCTGCGGTTGGGGGTACAGCCCGGAGAGATCGTCGCCGTGGTCGCGCGCAAGGGCTGGGAGCAGCTGGTTTCGACGGTCGCGATCCTCCGCGCCGGAGGTACCTACCTTCCGCTCGACCCGGAGTGGCCGAGCGACCGGCTCGCCGCCCTGCTGACCACCTGCCGGGTACGCGTGGTGCTGACCCAGTCCCCGGTCGAGCCGAAGGTGAGCTGGCCGTCGGGGCTCGACCTCATCAAGGTCGACCTGCTGCCCGCCCCGCCGCGGTCGGCCATGATGTCCGGCGGGCACGCGGACGCGCCATCGCCGGCGCCGGATCCGGACGCCCTGGCGCTGGTGATCTTCACGTCCGGCTCGACCGGACTCCCGAAGGGCGTCATGCTCAGTCACTCGGGCCTGCTCAACACGGTGTCCGACCTCAACGAGCGGTTCGGAGTCGGGCCGGCCGACCGGGTACTCGCGCTGTCCGCCCTGTGGTTCGACCTCTCCGTGTACGACCTGTTCGGGATTCTCGGCGCCGGTGGCCGGGTTGTCTTCCCGACTCCGGCAGACGTACGGGAGCCGGCCGCGTGGCTGCGGCTGATGCGACAAGAAGGCATCACGGTGTGGAACTCGGTGCCCGCCCTGATGGAGATGCTCGTCAACTACCTCGAAAACAGCACGGTAGGCAGCACGGCCGAGGGTTCGGCGGAGAGTCTGGCCGACTGCCCGCTGCGGCTGGTCCTGCTCAGCGGCGACTTCATTCCGGTACGGCTGCCCGACCGCATCCGCCGCATCTGGCCGGACGCGCGGGTGGTCAGCCTCGGCGGCGCGACCGAGGTCTCGATCTGGAGCGTCATGCACCAGATCGACGAGGTCTCCCCGGCATGGACGAGCATCCCGTACGGTCGCGCCCTGAAGAACCAGACCATCGACGTGCTCGACCAGGACCTGGCGACGCGCCCGGACTGGGTACCGGGGGAGATCTGCATCGGCGGCGCCGGTCTGGCCACCGGGTACCTGCAGGATCCGGCGACGACCGCGGCGAAGTTCGTGACCCACCCGGAAACCGGGGAGCGGCTGTACCGGACCGGAGACGTCGGTCGATGGCGACCCGAGGGCGAGATCGAGATCCTCGGTCGGGACGACTTCCAGGTGAAGATCCACGGCTTCCGGATCGAGCTCGGCGAGATCGAAGCGGCGTTGGCGAGCCACCCGGACGTGACCCAGGCCGTGACGGTCGTACCGTCCCGGGAGAACCCGCGGCTGGTGTCGTACGTGCTCCCGCGGCGGACGGACCGGAGCGGCTCCGCCGAGCGGCTCGACGAGCTCGACGTCGTCGATTTCAGGTTGCGCAACCACGGGCGCCGGAGCGAGACCGGTACGAGCATCTCCCTCCCGGGAGCGGTGCGGGACGCGGACGCGGACGCGCGACGGTCGGAGCGCATCTTCTCCGAGCGCGTGGTGACGCGGGAGCAGCTCGGTTCGCTACTCGCCAGCCTGACCGGGGTGGCCCGGGACGACCATCCGCTGCCGAAGTTCCGCTATCCGTCGGCCGGCTCGCTGTACCCGGTGCAGGTCTACCTGCACGCGAAGGACGGCGCCATCGAGGGGCTCGCGGCCGGGGTCTACTACCACGATCGGGACAGCCACTCGCTTACTCTGCTGACGCCGGACGCCCCGCTGAGCGGGGACGCCAGGGTCGACCGGAGCATTCACACGCCCGTCAACCAGCCGGTGTTCGACAGTGCCGCCTTCTCCATCTTTCTGATCGCGCAGGACACGGCGATCCAGCCGGTGTACGGGGACCGCTCCAGAGACTTCTGCCTGCTGGAAGCCGGGTACATGGGGCAGCTGCTGATGCAGACGGCGCCGGAGGTCGGCGTCGGGTTGTGCCCGGTGGGCTACCTCGACTTCGACCCGATCGCGCCGTACTTCCGGCTCGAGGACAGCCACTGGCTGGTCCACTCCTTCCTGGGCGGGGCCACCGGTCGGATCAGTCCCGAGCGGCTCGTCGACGAACTGTTCGACACCGCGCGTCGTACCCTGCCCGCGCACATGGTCCCCGCCGCGATCGAGATCCTCGACGAGCTCCCGCTCACGTCCACCGGCAAAGTCGATCTCCGGGCTCTTCAACGCCGTGCCATCGCCGCGTCGGAGGAGACCGCCGCGCCGCAGGAGACCGCCGGTGCTGGCGGGACCGCCGCGCCGGCAGGGCCGACCGGGCCTGCTGCGACCGCCGGGCCGACTGCGACCGCCGGACCAGCTGGGACGACCGGACCTGCCGGGACAAGCGAGCCTGCTGGGACGACCGGGCCTGGTGAGACGACCGGGCCTGGTGAGACCACCGGGCCTGGTGAGACGGCGCGCCGGATAGCCGAGATCATGGCGCGAATCCTCAAGCGGGACACCGTCGCCGCCGACGACAATTTCCTCGCCCTGAACGGGAACTCGCTCATGGCGGCGCAGCTCGTCGCCTCGGTACACGCGGTGTTCGGCGTGACCGTGCCGCTCCGTACCATCTTCGAGCGCCCGACCCCCCGCGACCTGGCCGAGGCGGTGGACGCGGCGCGGGAGGACCGGTCGAAGGGTCCGGCCTAGGGCAGCCGGGCTGACTGCCCGCTGTAGCACCAGGTCAGTGGGTGTGGTGGTACCGGTGTACGACCGCGTGGCCCTTGCCGCGGGAGATCATCCACCGGTTGACGGGCGTGGTGAGCAGGAACGCGACCACCAGTGAGCCGGCCAGCGTCGCCCAGAACAGCACGCTGGTCAGTCCGGCGTCCATGGCTCCCGGGACGGCGACGATGACGGTGTTGTCGAGCAGCTCCATGATCGCGATGGACACGGTGTCGGCGGCCAGCGCGATGGTGAACGCTCCGCGCAGGTCGACGCCGGCGCGCAGTACGCCACGCATGGTGAGCCCGTAGCCGAATACGAACGCCAGCGCGATCGACAACACTACGGTCGCGGCGTTGTGCAGTCCGAACGCGGTGCCGATGACCATGCCCAGCACTTCACCGATCGCGCAGCCGGTGAGGCAGTGCAGGGTGGCCTGCGCCGCCACGGCCCAGGTCGTCGTGGCGCCGCTCGGCTGAGTGGCGTGAGCCGCCGCTCCGTCAGGGGTTGCCTGGTCATGCATGTCGAGCCTCCTCAGCGCCCTTTCCACTATACCCCCATGGGGTATCCGTGAAGAACGGCGCCGCCGGCCCGGGTCTCGGGTCGGCTCGTCGGGATCCCGCCGCCCCAGCTGCGCGTCAGCGGGCTGGAACAGCTCGACCGGGGTGCCGGAGGCATCGTCCAGCAGCGGAGCCGCGCTGTCGTTACGATCGCGGACGTTCCTTGATCCCGGCATCGAGCAGCCGGATCACCTCGGCGATGCGTTGGGCCCGTTTCTCCGGGCTGCGCTTCGTGGCGTCGATCCAGCGGAGGTACGCCCGGCGGTAGAACTGGGCGAGGGCGTCGAAGAACGCCGCGGCGGCGGGGTTGGCGTCCAACGCGGCGGCGAGGTCGTCGGCCAGGTCGTCGCGCTGCGGCCCCTCCGGGGCGAGCTCCACCGTGACCAGGTCACCGATCGCGACGCCGTGACAGTCGCGCAACCAGGCCGGGCCGAGGCTGAAGCCGCGCTGGTCGCCGTCGGTTTCGATGACGGCCCGGAGGCCCTTGCCGTTGATCGTCCCGGTGACGTGGTGTCGCGGCTTCGGGTGCCAGACCCGGTCGGGGTCGAACGGAACGGGGACGAATGCCCGGCCCCGGCTGCCGCGGGCGAGGGTGGCGGTGAAGCGTTGCGGCTGCACCCGCCGATCCTCGCACGTAACCCACGCCGGGTCGGGCGGCACCGCTCCGACCCTAATAACGTAGCAACGATCTTGCCGTCGCGGTATCGGGCGTGTGACCGAGTGTGCAGGTCAGCGGGCTTGGTTAGGTTCGCCGAATGTCTACAGTTGCGATCACGGCGGACGTTGCGGGCACCTGGACCCTCGGCGACCGGACCGTCAACCGGATCGGGTTCGGCACCAAACGCCTCACCGGCAGCGGTGCCTTCGACCTGGACGTCGCGCGCGACCGTGACCGGGTCATCCGCGTGCTGCGCCGCGCTGTCGAGCTCGGCGTGAACCACCTCGACACCGCCGCGTTCTATCCGACGTACGCGCACGCCCAACGGATGACGGACCTCCACTGGGCGAACAGACTGATCCGCGAGGCGCTCGCCCCGTACCCCGACGAGCTGGTCATCGCCACGAAGGTCGGGCCGGGCCGGGACGCGTCCGGCCGGTGGCAGGTGCTCGCCCGACCGGACCAGCTGCGTGCCCAGGTCGAGGAGAACCTGCGCGACCTCGGCCGCGACCACCTGGACGTGGTGAACCTGCGCCAGTCCGGCCTCGATTCGATCGCCGAACACTTCGGTGTACTCGCGGAGCTGCGCGACGCCGGCCTCATCCGCCACCTGGGCGTGTCGAACGTACGACCGCATCTGCTCGCGCAGGCCCAGGAGATCGCGCCGGTCGTGTGCGTGCAGAACAGGTACGGCGTCGACTTCGGCCGCGTCAACGACGAGCTGCTGCGTACCTGCGGCGAGCAGGGCATCGCGTTCGTGCCCTTCTTCTCGCTCGCCACGACCGGCCGCGAGACCGGCGGCGTCACGGACAACGACGCGGTACGCGCCATCGCACGCTCGTACGGGGCGACCCCGGCGCAGGTCCGGATCGCCTGGACGCTCAGTCGCGGACCACACGTACTGGCCATCCCCGGTACCGGCAACCCGGATCACCTGGCCGAGAACGTCACCGCCGGGGCGCTCCGGCTCTCCGCCGACGATCTGTCCACTCTCGACGAAGTGACCAGTCGGGATTAGCGCCGCCCGGCCCTACTGGACCGTTTCGATGGTGACCGTCTCGTTGAGCTCGTGGGCCAGCTGGATGGTCTCCTCTTCGGTCTCAGCGCCGTACACGACGAAGAAGCACCAGACCGACGGGTGGGCGAGCGTGATCGGCGCGCCCACCGGCCGCAGCGGCTCGACCGAGAGGATGTTGGGGCGGGCCTGGAGCTCCTCGATGTCGGGCAGCTTGGTGATCGTGCCGGACCGGGCCGGGACGATGTTGAGCCAGCCGACGTACGGGAACGGCGGTTCCTTCCAGCCGAGGCGGTCCCGCGACCCGTCGAGCGTCTCCTCGGCCCACAGGGCGTTGAGGTTCGGGCCGTACTTCTCCCGTACCACCGGGATCGCGCCACCGCCGCCGGTGCGGGTGGCCACCTCGGAGAAGATCAGCTCGTCCGTACCGCGGGTGTGGAACATCTCGAGGTGCGTGATGCCACGCCGGATCCCCAGTGCCTTGTTGGCGCGTCGGTGCAGGTCCAGCGTTGCCGCGTACAGCTCGGTGTGGTCCCGCTCGGCCAGGATGTACGAGCCGTTGATCCCCTTGCCCTCGTTGAGCTCCAGCCGCGGGCAGAAGTACCGGGCGATGGAGAACAGCCACGGGTCCTGGCCCCGCCACACGGCGTCGATGTGGTACTCGTCGCCGCCGATGGACTCCTCCGCGACGAGTTGCCGGGACCTGATCCCGGCTGCGCCGTAGTCGAAGTCGCTCACCAGGCCGGTCAGCTCGGCGAGGTCGTGCACCCGGACGGTGGCGATCGTCGCCATGCCGTTGACCGGCTTGACCACCATCGGGAAGCCGACCTGCTCGGCGGTCTTCTCCAGGGCCGTGGCACTGTCGCGCGCGGTGATCGTCGCGTACCGGGCCACCCGCACGCCGGCGGCCGCCACCCGCGACTTCATGTACCGCTTGTCCCGGGCGCCGCTCATCCCGGTCAGTGCGCACGGGTCCACGCCGAGGCGCTGGCTCAGCAGGCTCGCGCCGTACTGGGCCTGTTCGTGGCTCGCCACGATGCGGTGTACCGGCCAGCCGGACAGTTCCAGGTCGACGCTGACCGCCGTCATCTCGTCGATCGAGTCGGTGGTCTCGACCTCGTAGACCTTGACCATCCGATCGAGCAGCTCGTCCGGCATCTCCTCCCAGGTCACATCGGACCGGTCGACGACGAGGACCATCGACGCGCCGCGGTCGAGGAAGTGCCGGATCGGCTCCTCGTCCCACTTACAGAAGACGATGTTCATGAGGCGATCCTTCTGTCACAGGTCGACGGGGTACAGCCAGCCCCGGTCATCGGGGACCCGGCCGAACTGGACGTCGAGGAGGTGATCGCGCAGCCGCGCGGTGACCGGACCGGTCCCGTCGCTCACCGGGTGGCGGCGACTGCCGTGGACGATGCCGGCGATGGGGGACACCACAGCCGCGGTCCCACAGCCGAACGCCTCCACCACCTGACCGCCCGGTTCGGTCAGCTCGGTCAGCGCCACCACTCGCTCCCGCACGGCGATGCCCTGCTCGCGGGCGACGTCGATCAACGACGCCCGGGTGTTGCCAGGCAGGATCGTGCCGGTCAGCGGCGGGGTGACCAGCTCCGGGGTGCCGTCGTCCCGGCGTACGACACAGAAGAAGTTCATCGCGCCGAGCTCTTCGATCCAGCAGCGGTGCACCGCGTCCAGCCACAGCGCCTCGGCGCAGCCGTGCTCCATCGCGTGCAGCTTGGCGACCATGGCGCCGGCGTAGTTGCCCGCCGACTTGACCTCGCCGGTGCCGCCCTGCACGGCCCGGACATGCTCCGGTGAGCACCACACGTCGATGGCGTCCGCGCCTTCGCGGTAGAAGTGGTCGACCGGCGAGGCGACGACCCCGAACGTGTACTCGTCGGCCGGGCGTACCGCGAGAGCCGCCTCGGAGGCGAACATGAAGGGCCGCAGATACAGGCTCTGCCCGGGACCGCGGGGAACCGAGTCGCGGTCGGCGCGGACCAACGCCAGGCAGGCCTCGACGAAGGTCGCCGCGGGCAGTACCGGCATGGCAAGGCGCCGCGCACCGCGGCCGAACCGGTGCGCGTTGTCGACCGGCCGGAACAGGGCGATCGAGCCGTCGGGCTGGCCGTACGCCTTGAGCCCCTCGAAGATGGCCTGGCCGTAGTGCAGCCCGAGCGCCGAGGGTGCCACGCGCAGCGCGTCGTGCTCGGCGAGGCGTAGCTCCGACCACGAGCCGGACCGCCAGGTCGCCACGATCATGCTCGGGGTGAACTGAGCCCCGAACCCGAGCTGGGTCGCCGTGCCGGTCTCGAACATTCCGGTGATCGCCCTTCGTCGTTCGACCGGCCCGGTCGCCAGCCACTCGCCATCCATGGATACGAAGCGGAATGCGCGGCGCGCAATTGTAGATATTGACGCTACAGGCTCACTACAAACATCATTCCGACCGGCGCAGACAAGGATGACGGTGCTGAGTGATCAATGTCCCGATTTGCTGATAGCTGTCGCGCCCTCGTGATCTGTGGGGATCGACAGCGCGAATGGGGACGCTATTCCAAGCACCGGCCCGGCAACGTAACACGGGCCGTTTGCCTCGGTCAACCGCGCCGCGCAGTCCGTACCGTCGGGTCCGGTACCTGCCGCCTTGGGCAGGTATGAAGGGCCGTTTTGCCTGCTTACCGGGGCTCGGGGTCGCGTTGACGGATCCGGGCGACGGATGTTAGCTTCGCCTACCGATGCGCCACTGCGAACGCGCGATCTTCGGTGACCCCATAAGAGGCAGCAACCGGGAATCCTTTCCCAGGCTTCTGAAGCCTGCGCCGTTTCAGGTCAAAGGAATGGCGATCCCTCAGGCGAAAGGACGATCAATGCGTCACGCCACGGGGGGGACCGTGCTCGACGTTACTGTCAGCGAGCTTACGCTGACGGATATCGAGGCGAGTTCTATCCTCGATCGCATCTTGGGCCTCCAGGAGCGTTTCGAGGATCCGTCGGCAGCGGATTTTCTCAGCCACGCTCCGGTCGCGGCGAGGCACCTGCCCGAGCGCGTGCAGCGCTTCATCGCCGCGCTGCGGTACCAGCGGGGCGCGCCGGCCGCCGTGATCCGCGGATTTCCCGTCGCCGAGGCGATGCTCGGCCCCACGCCGACGCACTGGCGACACCGGGCAGCCGTGGTCGACAGCCCGGCCGACTTCTGGCTCGCGCTGGTCACCGCGCAGCTCGGCGACCTCGTCTCCTGGGCGTCGCTGCAGGACGGCCGGTTGCTCAACGACATCCATCCGATCGCGAGCCAGGAGACCCAGCAGACCGGGCACAGCAGCAGCGTCGCGCTCGACCTGCACGTCGAGGACGCGTTCCACGACCACCGGTGCGACAACCTGGCGCTGCTGTGCCTGCGCAATCCGGACCGGGCGGCCACCACGGTCGCCGCGATCGACGCCGTCGACGTCAGCTCCCCCGACTTCGACCCGCTGTTCGAACCGCGATTCCTGATCGAGCCGGACGACGAGCACCGGCGCAACCTCGCGACGCTGGGCATCCCGCCGTCCGACGCGCCGCGGCCGGTACCCACTCCGGTGCTGTTCGGCTGCCGCACCAGCCCGTACATCAGGATCGACCCGCCGTACATGACCGTGCTCGACGGTGACGAGCGCGCGTCGGCGGCGCTCGCCCGCCTGACCGACCAACTCGCCGGGGTCGTCGTCGATGTCGCGTTGGCGCCGGGCGATCTGCTGCTGGTCGACAACCTGCGGGCGCTGCACGGCCGGCGACCGTTCACCGCCCGGTACGACGGGACCGACCGCTGGCTGCGCCGTGCGACCACCGTCCGGGACCTGTGCCGCAGTCGCGGGTACCGCTCGTCGGCGGCGGACCGGGTCATCCACCCGACGGCACAGAGCCTGGCGTTGACCGGCGCGTACTGACCGATCCGCTGAAGGAAACCGTTCTGCCTCCAGGAGACGTGACGATGGGTGACCTTGTTCCGCACGACGAGCGTTACGTCGTGGTGGTCAACGAGGAGGAGCAGTACTCGATCTGGCGGGCCGACGAGCCGACGCCGGCCGGCTGGACCCGGCTCGAGGTCACCGGCACCAAGGACGAGTGCCTCGACCACGTCGAACAGGTGTGGACGGACATGCGGCCGCGGTCGGTGCGGGTGGCCCTGGACGCCGGCGGATCGGCGCCGTCGTGACCGTGGCGCCCCGCGGACACTTCCACCTTTCCCCGTTCCTGGAATGGCGGCTGCGCGAGACCACGCCGGGATCGGTGCGGGCGGAACTCCGCTGCACCGGCGTCGACGGCCACCTGGTGCGCTCGGCGGTCCTGGACACCCTCGACGGGTGCGCCATCGCGGGCGCGGTGGTGGTCGGCGCGGACCGCGGCGGGCTGCTCAGCGTCGGCCACGCCGACCTGCGGGAAAAGGCGGCGCCCACCGCCGGGGTGGCGTCGATGGTCACGGACACGGCCGCGGTGGCGCAGGGCATGGAGCTCCGGTACGCGCAGTCCGCGCCGGCCGAGTGGACGGTGACCGTTTCGGCGTCGTCGCTCGTCGCCGATCCAACCGCCGTACGCCTGGTGCAGCGCGCGATCGCCGACCGGCTCACCGGCGCGGTCCCGGACGAGCCGCCGGTCGAGCCGTACCTCAAGTACCTGGCCTGGCAGCGCGTGCTGGCCGAACGCGCCGCGCCGACCGACCCGGCCCCCGCCGTACCGGCCGACGGCCGATTCCACGTCGAGCGGGCGGCCGACGGACCAGCCACGCCACAGTGGCTCTCGATCGACCTGTCGGACACGACCGTCAAGGCGCTCGCCTCGACCGCCGACCGCACCGGTGTACCGGTAGCTGCGGCGCTGCTCGCGTCGTGGCGCATGCTCGTCGAAGCCTGGACCGACCAGCCCGGGCTGCCGATCACCGTCGGCGTCGACGGGCGCCAGCCGCCGGTACCGGCGGACCTGTCGGGGCAGGCGACGCAGTGGCGGTCGTGGAGCGCGCCGGCAGGTACGTCGCAGACCATGCGCGACCGGCTGGTGGCCGCGGCCGGATGGCTGACGGCGATCGGCGCCGATCCCACCTGGCCGGTCGGTACCGGGCGCACCGCGGTGGGTTTCCTGCCGAGCCCGGCGCCTGCCGAGACCGTGCGCGGCGAGCGCGTGGTCGTACTCGATCCGCCGGTGCCGGACCCGGTCGGCACGGTCGTGACGCTGGTGCCGTCGGTGGGGCCGGACCGCGGCCAGCTCGGGCTCTGGTTCGACGACAGCCGCATCCTCGGCGACGACGCGACCGCGATGCTGCGCACGCTGGAGTCGCTGCTCGGTGGCCTGGACGCGATGCTCGACGACCCCGGCGGGTACGCCGGAGCCCGACCGGCCGCCGTCACCGCCGACCGCGTACCGCCGTCGTTGTGGTCCCGGGTCACGTCCTGGGCGCAGCGGACCCCCGAGGCCTGCGCGCTGACCGACGGTACCGAGCAGGTCTCGTACCGCGAGCTGACCGACCGCGCACAGGCGGTCGCCGGCGCGCTGGTCGACGCGGGCGTCGGTCCGGACAGCCGGGTCGGCATCCTGGCCGAGGAGTCGCCGCGGCTGGTCGTCGCCATGCTCGGGGTACTGCGGGCCGGTGCCGCGTACGTGCCGCTCAACCCGCGGCAGCCGCGACCGCGGTTGGCCGGCATGGTGGAAGCCGCACAGGTGGACGTCGTACTGGTCGAGGAGCACCTGCGGAACCTCGACGTCGGCGGGCGGCCGGTACCGCTCGGCGCGGCCACCAGCGCCGCCGCGGCCGCCGCGACCGCCGTGCCGTCCGCGCACTCCGACGATCTCGCCTACGTACTGTTCACGTCCGGCTCGACCGGCGCGCCCAAGGGCGTGATGGTCACCCGGCGGGGCCTGGACAACTATGTCGACGTCGTCGTATCCAGCTACCTCGCCGGTCCGGGTGACGTGGTCAGCTTCACCTCACCAGGCTTCGACCTGACCGTCACCTCGTTGCTCGCCCCGCTCGCCGCCGGCCGCACGGTCCGGATGGTGTCGTCCGAGCGCGGCCTGGACGAGGTGACGGCGGCGATGGGCAGCGGCCCGGTCTGCCTGCTCAAGCTCACTCCTTCGCACCTCACCCTGCTGACCGGGCTGCTCGCCAGCACCGGCGGCCCACGGGTCGGCACGATGGTGGTCGGTGGCGAACCGCTCACCGTCGATGTCGCGGAGGCATGGCACGCCCGGCAGCCCGACTGCGTCATCGTCAACGAGTACGGGCCGACCGAAACGGTGGTCGGCTGCACCACCTGGCGGTACGACGGTTCCGAGCGCGGATTCCGGGACGTACCGATCGGCTATCCGGTCGCCGGCGCCGCCGTGTACGTGGTCGACGAGCGGCTGCGCCCGGTGGTCGACCTGGCCCGGGGCGAGCTCGCGATCGGCGGTGCGGGCGTGGCCCGGGGGTACGCGGGTGCGCCCCGGGCAACGGCGGAGCGCTTCGTACCGGACCCGTTCGGGCCGCCGGGATCGCGCATGTACCTGTCCGGGGATGTCGGCTTCCGCAGCCCCGCCCACGGCCTGCGGTTCGCCGGTCGCCGGGACGCGCAGATCTCGCTGCACGGGTACCGGATCGAGCCGGGCGAGGTGGAGGCGGCGCTGCGCCAGGTGGACGGGGTGGCCGAGGCGGTCGTCCGTACCGCCGCTCCGGCCGGGGACCGGGTGCTCGTCGGGTACGTCGTACCGGTCGACGGAGCGCGGCTGGACGGCGAAGCGGTCCGTGCCGAACTGGCCGAGCGGTTGCCCGGGTACCTGATCCCGCGTTACGTCGTCGCACTTGGCGCGCTACCGCTGACCGCCAACGGGAAGCTCGACGACACCGCGCTCGGCCGGGTTCCGCTGTTCGCTCACGCGACCGGTGCGACCACCGCGACCACCGAGCTCGAACGGGCCGTACAGGCGGTCTGGGGTGAGGTTCTGGGTATCGACGAACCGTCCCTGGACGCGCGGTTCTTCGAGCTCGGCGGAACCTCTTTCGGCCTGGTGACGGTGGTGGCCCGGCTGCGGGAGGTGGTCGGCCGGGAGATTCCGGTGGCCGACTTCTTCGAACACCCGACCATCCGCGAGTTCGCGGCGTACCTGGCCGGGCAGCAGCCGGACACGCACGACGCCGGGCAGCGTGCCGCGTTGCGGCGCAGCGGCACCGAGCTGTTGCGGCAGCGGCGGGCCGGCCGATGACCGGCTCCGCGCTGCACATCGCGATCGTCGGGCTGGCGATCCGGTGCCCCGGTGCGCTGACCGAGGCCGAGTTCTGGCAGAACCTGGCCGACGGCGTCGAGTCGGTGCGGTCGTTCCGGCCGGACGAGGTGGAGCTGCCGGAGTCGATGAAACAACTCGGCGCCGGAGCGGTCCATGTACCGGCCGGCGGCGTACTGGACGAGGCCACCCGGTTCGACGCCGCCCGGTTCGGCTTCTCGGCCCGCGAAGCGGAGATCACCGATCCGCAGCAGCGGCAGTTCCTCGAAGTGGCGTGCGAAGCGTTCGAGAACGCCGGCATCGACCATCGGGACCGCGGCAGTACCGGGGTGTTCGCCGGAGCCTCGTTCCCGTCGTACCTGCTGGCCCGGGTCTGGGACTCCGGCTCGCTGGCCACCGTCGGGCAGTACCCGCTGGTCGTCGGCAACGACAAGGACCACGTGGCCACCCGCACCGCGTACCACCTGGACCTGCGCGGTCCCGCGGTCGCGGTGCAGAGCGCCTGCTCCACCTCGCTGATGGCGGTACACCTGGCCTGCCAGAGCCTGCTGTCGGGCGAGTGCGACACCGCCCTCGCCGGCGCGTCCGCCGTCGGCTTCCCGCAGCACCGGGGATACCACCACGTCGAGGGCGGGATCCTGTCCCCGGACGGGCACTGCCGGCCGTTCTCGGTGGACGCGTCCGGCACCGTGCCGGCCAGCGGCGTCGCCGCGGTCGTACTCAAGCGGCTCGCCGACGCCCAGCGCGACGGTGACCCGATCCGCGCGGTCATCCGCGCCACCTCGGTCGGCAACGACGGCGCACGCAAGCTGAGCTACGCCGCGCCGGCGGTACACGGGCAGTCCGCGGTGATCGCCGAGGCGCTGTCGCTGGCCGACCTGTCCCCGGCGGACATCTCGTACGTCGAGGCGCACGGCACCGGAACCCCGCTCGGTGACCCGATCGAGGCCGCCGCGCTGATGGCGGCGATGCCGTGGTCGGGGGACCCGGCGGACCGCTGCTGGCTCGGCTCGGTCAAGTCCAACATCGGCCACCTGGACGTGGCCGCCGGTATGGCCGGCCTCATCAAGACCGTGCTCGCCCTGGAGGCGGAGCTCATCCCGGCCAGCCTGCACGCCGAGCCGGTCAATCCGGCGCTGCGCCTGGAGACCGGCCGGTTCGAGGTGGCCACCAAACCGGTGAGCTGGCCGCGGAACGGGCGGCCCCGCTGTGCCGGGGTGAGCTCGTTCGGGCTGGGCGGTACCAACGTGCACGTCGTACTGGCCGAGGCACCCGACGACGCGTCAGCTGTACCGCCGGCGAACGATGGCGGTCCCGAGGCGCTGCTGCTCTCCGCCGACACCGAGGTGGCGCTGGCGCGCCTGGGCGAGCGGCTGGCGCGGTACCTCGACGAGCGGCCCGACACGGACCTGGCCCGGCTGAGCGGCAGCCTGCGCGCCGGTCGCCGGTCCGGTCCGGTCCGCCGCGCGGTGGTGGCCCACTCGACGCGGGAAGCGCACGCCGAGCTGTCGGCACCGGGTAGCGGGCGCAGGGCATCCGCCCCGCGTATCGGGCTGTGCTTCACCGGCGCGGCCGGCTACCCGGTGCAGGCGGTCCGCCAACTCCTCGACCTGCCCGCGTTCGCGGACGCGTTCGCCCAGGTGGAGGAGGCGTTCGCCGCCCTCGGGCAGCCGCTGCTGCCGCTGGACGAGCTGGCCGGTACCGACGACCCGCGACTCGACGCGCCGACCGGGTCGCTGCCGCTGCTGTTCGCGCTGCAGGTCGGCCTCGCCGCCCTGCTCCGCGGGTACGGAGTCGAACCCGCGACGATCGGCGGGCACAGCGTGGGGGAGTACGCCGCGGCCTGCGTGGCCGGCATCCTCGACCTCCCCGAGGCGGCGCGGATGATCCGCCGCCGGTCGGAACTGTTCGAGGCGGCGCCACCCGGCCGGATGGTCTCGGTGGACACCGACGCGGAGCACGCCGCCGTACTCGCCGACGAGTTCGGCGTCTCCGTCGCGGTGGTCAACGCCGCCGACAACTGCGTCCTGTCCGGCGACCCCGACCGCATCGAGCGGCTCGCCGCCCGCGCCTCCGACGCCGGGCTGCGGGTACGCCGGGTGCAGGTCGCCACGGCGGCGCACTCGTACCTGCTCGACGACGCGGCCGCGCGGCTGACCGAGTTCGCCGGCGGGATCGCACTCCACGAGGCCGGCGTCCCGTACTTCTCCGGCGCCAAGGGACGGGCGGTCCGACCCGGTGAGGTGACCCGGCCGTCCTACTGGGGCGGCCACATGCGCGACACCGTGCGGTTCGCCGACCTGTCCCGGGCGATGAGCGACGTGGTGGACGTGGTCATCGAGATCGGCCCGGCCGGGACCCTCGCTCCGCACCTGCGCCGGGACGGCCACTTCGCGCCGGACGCGGTGTACAGCTGCGTACCGCACCACGCGGACCCGACCGCCGCTGCGACGGTACTGTTCCGCCTCCTCGCCGACCTGTGGGAACGCGGTACCGAGGTCGCGTGGCCGGACCGCACCCACGGCCGGGGCCGGCTGGCGCTGCCGCCCACCCCGTTCGCCGGCGACGAGTACGTGCTGGAGAGGTCGGCGAGCCCGGCCGCGGAGGTACCGGCGACGCGGCCCGCCGAGCAGAGCCTCGGGTACGTGCCGCAGTGGCACCGCCAGTCGAGCCGGCCGGCCCCGGACGCACCCGCGGCCGGTACCTGGGTGGTGTTCGACGACGGCTCCGACCTGGCCGACCGGACCGCGCGGGCGCTGGTCGAGCGGGGCGCGGGCGTCCGGCGGGTACACCTCGCCGAGCACCTGCCACTCGTCGGTACCGACGCGCTGGGGCGCGCCGTACACGCCGCGCTCGACGCCACGGACCTCAGCGGCGTCCTGTACTTCTGGGGCGCGGCCGGCGGCGGAGACCCGTCCGACGACGCGCGGCGGGTGGAGCTCGCCTTCGCGGTACCGATGGCGGTCGCGGTCGATCTGGGCCATCGCGACTCGTGCGACGTGCGGTACGTGGCCGTGGTCCGCGACCTGATGGACGTCACCGGAGCCGAGACGGCGGACCCGTACCGGGCGCTCACCCTCGGCCCGGTGCTCGTCGCGGGTCGCGAGCACCCGCACCTGTCCACCGCTGTCGTCGACGTCGGTACCGCCGACCCGCCGGTCGGGGCCCTGGTCGGGGAGATCCTGGACCGGGACGGCGAGGAGGAGGTCGTGGCGTTCCGCGGCCGGTACCGCTGGCTGCGTCGATGGATCCCGACCCCGTTGCCGGCGCCGACCGCCGCGGCCGGCCTGGCCGAGGGCGCGGTACTGATCACGGGTGGACTCGGCGGCATCGGCCTCGCGGTGGCCGAGCACCTGGTCGGGGCGGGGGTGCGGCACATCGCGCTGCTCGGCCGCCGACCGGTGCCGGAACGGTCGCACTGGGACGCGCTGTGCCGGGAAGCGCCGGACTCGCGGCTGGCCGCGGCGATCCCGGTCATCCGCCGGATGGAGGCAGCCGGCGCGACCGTGCTGCCGCTCGCCGCGGACGTGGCCGACGAACCGGCGCTCGCCGCCGCGGTCGCCGAGGCCGCTGGCATGGCCGCACCGCTGCACACCGTCATCCACGCCGCCGGAGTGGCCGGCGGTGGTCTGCTGGCGCTGCGCTCCCGCGAGGACTGGACCGCGGTACTCGCGCCGAAGGTGCGCGGTACGACCACGCTGGCGCGGGCGCTGCGCGGCACGCCGGTCCGGCGGGTACTGCTCTGCTCGGCCCTCGACGCCGTTCTCGGCACCCTCGGTCAGGTCGACCACGTGGCCGCCAACGCGTTCCTCGACGTGGTGCCCCGGACCGGCTGGTTCGGCGAGGCCGAGGTCACCGCGGTCAACTGGGGCGCCTGGCGGGAGGTGGGGCAGGCGGCCGATCTGAGCGGGTTGGGTGAGCTGACCGACTGGCGCCGGACCATGCTCGAACACGCGCTCGCGCCCGAGATCGGCGCCGCGGCCACGCTCGCCGCGCTGGGCGCCGGTTGGAGCTCCCTCGCCGTCTCCGCGGTCGACCCGACGGTGCTGCTCCGCCAGGCCCGTACCACCGACGTGGTGTCGCTGATGTCGGACGCGGCGCCGCCGACCGCGCGGTCCGCCCGCCGGCGCCGGCCGCTGCCGGCGCACACGTTCCGGGCCCCGGACGACCCGGTGTCCGACGTGGTCGCCTCGGTCTGGGCCGACGTACTCGGGGTGCAGGAGGTCGGCCTCGACGACGACTACTTCGCGCTCGGCGGCAACTCCCTGCTCGCGATGCAGCTGGTGGCCCGGCTGCGGCGGTTGTTCTCGTTCCCGATGCCGCTGAGCGCCATCATCGAGCGCCCCACCGTGGACGCCCAGGCGCAGTGGTTGCGGCAGTCGCTGGACGCGTACCTCGACTCCCTGTCCGACGAGGAGGTGGCGCGGCAGTTGGCCGTACTCGACACCGCGGCCGGCCGGGCCGACGCGGGGGCGTCCGATGGGTGAACCGGACCGGACCCCCGCCGGCGGTACGGCCCGCCAGGAGCTGCGGCAGCGGCTGTTGGGTTCGCTGAGCCGGCGGGTGGAGGAGCCACCGACCGTGGCGGCGCAGGTCGCCACCGCCGACGCCGCCGAGCAGCTCGCCCCGTTCCCGATGCTCGACCTGCAGAAGGCGTACTGGCTCGGCCGCGCCATCGACGGCGTGGCCTGCCACGGTTACCTGGAGCTGGACGTCGACGATCTCGACGTACCGCGGTTCGAGCAGGCGTTCAACCTGCTCATCGCCCGGCATCCGAGCCTGCGGTCGGTGTTCGACGACGACGGCCGGCAGCGGGTACTGCCGGCGGACGGGCTGCACTACCGGGTCGCGGTCACCGACCTGACCGCCGGGGACGCCGGTACCGCGCTGGCGGCCGCCCGGGCCGAGTTGTCCCACCAGGTGCTGCCGGCCGACCGCTGGCCGCTGTTCGACGTACGGGTGAGCCGCAGCTCGTCGCGCCGGTCCCGGGTACACCTGAGCATCGACATCCTGATCGCGGACGCGCAGAGCTTCCAGATCCTGGCCGACGAGCTGCTCGCGTACTACGCGGACCCGGGGCGTGAACTGCCGCCGATCGGCGTGACCTTCCGCGACTACGTCGTCGCGACCGAGGCCGCCAAGGGGGAGGCGCTGGACCAGGCCTGGGAGTACTGGCACGACCTGGTGGAGCAGCTCCCGCCGGCTCCGGACCTGCCGGTCGCCCGGCCCGCCGGGCCGCCCCGGTTCCGCCGCATCGAGGCGCGGCTCGATGCCGAGGAATGGGGCGCCGTCGTGGCCGCCGGACGGTCCCGGGGGGTCGGCGCGGCCACGGTCGCGTTCGCCGCTTTCGCCGAGGCGCTGGGGGTCTGGGCCGCGTCGCCCCGGTTCACCGTCAACCTCACCCAGTTCAACCGGGAACCGGTGCACCCCGACATCGACCGGGTGGTCGGGTCCTTCACCGACAACACGCTCGTCGACGTGGACCTGGCGGGCGGCCTGCCGTTCGCCGACTTCGCGGCCGGCGTACAGCGGCGGATCTGGGCGGGGTTGGAGCATCGGGCGGTCAGCGGCGTGCACATCCTGCGCGAGCTGCAGCGCCGCCGCGGCTTCGCCGCGATGCCGATCGTCTTCACGTACGTGCAGACCGACGGGGACGAGGGCGACTTCCGCGCCCGGCTCGGCACCTTCGGCGACGTGGCGTACGGGCTCTCGCAGACCCCCGGGGTGTGGCTGGACTGCCAGGTCTCGGAGTCCACCGATGGCGTGAACCTCTGGTGGGACGTCGACGAGCGGATGTTCGACCCCGCCCAGCTCGACGAGATGTTCGACTGCTTCCACCAGCTACTGACCAGCCTGGCCGGGGACGTGGCCTGGAAGACGGCCAATCCCGCGGTCGGCCCGGACCGTGCCGTCGAGGTACGCCGGGCGACCGAGCGGTCGGCCGAGGTGCCGGACCTGTCGCTGTGGGACCTCGTGGTGCGCTCCGCCGCGCAGCGGCCCTCGGCCGTGGCGGTGGTAGCCGGGGAGCGGCAGGTCACGTACGCCGAGCTGATGGCCGTGGGTCGCGCGGTGTCGGCGCGGTTGCGCGCGGCCGGCGCGGCCGGCGGCCTGGTCGCGGTGCACGTCGACCGTGGCTGGGCACAGGTCGCCGCGGTACTGGGCGTGCTCGGTGCGGGCTGTGCATACCTGCCGGTCGACCCGGTACTGCCGGCCGAGCGGGTGAAGCAGCTGCTGGAGCTCGGGGCGGTACGACACGTCGTCGCCGACCGGGACGTGCCGCCGGGGCCGTGGCGGGTCGTACCGGTGACCGCGGAGCCGCCGGCCACCGGTGCCGGTACGCCCGGGCCGACCGGCGGGCCGACCGCCCGGGACCTCGCCTACGTGATCTTCACCTCGGGTACCACCGGAACCCCGAAGGGGGTGCGGCTGCGCCACGACGCGGTGGTCAACACTGTCCTCGACGTCAACGAGCGGTTCGGCATCTCCGAGCGGGACCGCGTGCTCGCCGTGTCCTCGGTCGGCTTCGACCTGTCCGTGTGGGACATGCTCGGCACCCTGGCCGCCGGCGGCACCATCGTCACGACCGCGCCCGGCAACGCCGCCAAGGACCCGGTGCGGTGGCTGGCCCAACTCGCCGACGAGCGGATCACCGTCTGGAACTCCGCCCCGGCCCTGCTCGGCATGCTCGTCGACGAGGCGGAACGGCGCGGCGCGACCTGGCCGGACCTGCGACTAGTCCTGCTGAGCGGCGACTGGATCCCGCTGGACCTGCCGGACCGGATCCGCGCCGTCGCCCCCGGCGCGACCGTGTACAGCCTCGGCGGCGCGACCGAGGCCGCCATCTGGTCGGTCTTCTACCGCGTCGGTGCGGTACAGCCCGGATGGACCAGCATCCCGTACGGCTTCCCGCTCACCAACCAGTCGCTGGTACTGCGGGACTGGGCCGGTCGGGAGCGGCCGATCGGTGCCGTCGGCGAGCTGTACATCGGCGGTCACGGCGTGGCCGACGGCTACTGGAACGCGCCGGACCTCACCGACCGCTCCTTCTCCGGTTCGGACGGCGCACCGGTGTACCGGACCGGAGACTTCGCCCGTCGGCACCCGGACGGCTGCCTGGAGTTCCTGGGCCGGATCGACGGCCAGGTGAAGATCCAGGGGCACCGC
Organism: uncultured Actinomycetota bacterium; assembly: GCA_963742715.1. Lineage (GTDB taxonomy): Bacteria > Actinomycetota > Actinomycetes > Mycobacteriales > Micromonosporaceae > CAVUMR01. Next base: position 1,500,603 of record CAVUMR010000002.1, read on the forward strand.
ATCGAGCTGGGTGAGATCGACAGCGTGCTGGTCAGGCAGCCCGGGGTACGTGCCGCCGTCACCGCCGCGGTGGGGCCCCGGGACGGTCACCGGCAGCTGGTGAGCGTGGTCGTGCCGGAGGACGCCGGTACCACCGCCGCCGCGGTGCGCGACGGCCTGCGCGCGGTACTGCCGGGGTACATGGTGCCGACCCGGATCCTGCTCCGGGCGGAGCTGCCCACGACCACGAACGGCAAGGTCGACCGCGACCGGGTGGCGGACCTCGCGGCCGCCGCGCTCGCCGCGGAACCCGCGTCCGGTACCGCGGAGCGCCCGGGCCGGGAGGTGCCCGGGCGTGCGGGGCCGATCGCCCAGCACCTGCTGCGGCTGGTCCGCGAGCACCTCGGGGAAGCGTCCGTCGAACTCGACGACGACCTGCTGCGGCACGGCATGGACTCGATCCACATCGTCCGGTTGAGCGGCACGCTCGAGCGCGAGCTGGCGTTCCGGCCGGCGCTGGAGAATGTGCTGCGCACCCCGACGGCCGGCGCGCTGGCCACCATGTTCGAACAGGACGTCGTCGACCGGCTGCTGGCCGGTGAGCGGTTCGCCGACCCGGACCCGGCCGACCGGATGCTCACCGACGTGGAGCAGCGCGAGCGGTACCGAGCCGAGATCGAGCGGCGGCCATCGGTGGCCGCCGATGCACCCCGCCAGCCGTTGAGGTCTCCCGGCGCGGCCACGGCGCCGGCCGGCGCCACCGGTCAGCTGCTCGCCCACGCGTTGCCGCGGCTGGTCGACAAGGAGGCCGGCCGTTCCCCGGCACGGGACTACCTGACCCCCGGTGGCATCGCCGCGGTCCGGGCGTACCTGTGGCTGCGGGAGCCGACCGGCCGGTTCTCCGGCGGGCTGTACGTGCTGGATCCGGTCGCCGGCGAGCTCGTCACGGTGGCTCCCGACCTCGCGGTGTCGGGCAGCGGCTTCGACCCGTTCGTGTACCGGCCGGTGTTCGACCGCAGCCCGTTCGCGGTGTTCTTCGTCGCGGACTACACGCCGTACCGCACCTTGTACGGCGCGGACGGCGCGCGGTTCGCGGCTCTGGAAGCCGGTGCGATGGCGCAGGTCGTCTGTGCGGCGATGGCGCCCCGGTACCCGGTCCGACAGGTACCGCTGGTCCAGGGCGAGCGGCTCGGCGTGGCCGGCTGGGGTACCGACGGCAACGAGATCCTGCAGGTGCTGCTGTTCGACCCGGCCGACGCGGACCACGACGGCCCGGCGCCGGGCCGCGACGCGGTGGCGGCGGCTGCACCGCCAGCCGTGGCGCCGGCACCTCCCGGTTCCCGGGAGGAGTCCCGGCCGTTGACCGCGGCGGAGCTGCGGCTGTGGATGTTCACCCGGCGCAACGGCACGTCCCCGGCGTACAACATCGGCGGCGCGTTCCGGCTGCGCGGGCGGCTCGATCCCGACCGGTTCACCGAGGCGCTGCGCGCGGTGGTACGTCGACATCCGGCACTGCGCTGCGCCGCCGACGGCACCGTGCCGGTGCTGCGTACCTGGCCCGACGTGGCCGTCGACTGCCCGGTCGTACCGGTGCCGCAGGGCGCTTCCCCGGCGGTACTGACGCAGCTCATCGAGGCACAGGCCGAGCGCCCGTTCGACATCTGCGTACCGCCGCTGTTCCGTGCGGTACTGCTCCGGCTGTCCCCGGACGAGCACATCGCGGTCCTGGTGGTGCACCACCTCATCGCGGACGACGAGTCGGTCCGGATCCTCGGGCAGGAGGTGCTGTCGCACTACGACGGGCTCGCGGTCACCGGCTGGGTACCGGAGCCGCCGCCGCGGGTCGACGTCGCACAGGTGCTGGCCGGGCGGGCCGCGGCGGCCGAAGCCGACCCGGACCGCGCAGACCTGCCGGTACGGCGGCGGGAGAGCCTGCTGGGTACCACCGCCGGCCGGCTGCCCGCCGGCACCGGTCCGGACGACTCGCCGTGGCACGGCGTCAGCCGGTCGGTGCTGCTCTCCCTCGACGACAAGCGTCAGTGGGAGCAGGCCCGGCGCGGGCTCGGCGTCACCACCCAGGTACTGAGCCTGGCGCTGGTCACGCTCGCTGTCGCCGCGGCCGGCGGACCGGACGAGTGCCTGGTCGGCATGCCGGACTTCGGCCGGGAGGCCGCCGAGGAGTGGCAGGTGATCGGGTACTTCGCGACCACGCTGCTGCTGCGCGCGGCGGTACGCGACGCGGGTACGGTCGCCGACCTGGTAGCCGCGCTGCGGGACGAGGCGCGCGACGCGCAGGCCGCCAAACACCTGCAGCCGGAGGACCTCGTGGCCGACCGCGCCGCGGCCGCCGCGGGCGGGTTCCAGCTCTGGCTCGCCACGTACGCCGAACCGGCCCTGCCGACCCTCGCTGAGCTCGAGGTCGAGCCGGTGCCATCGGCCAGCCGCATCGCCCGGCACGACCTGCGGGTCGGGTTCTTCCAGCGATCCGACGGGCTCGGGCTGCTCGTCACCCACCGGCCCAGCGCGGTGGACAGCGCCTTCGTGGACCGGTTCGTGTCCGTCCTGACCGCGCTGTTCCGGACCGTGCCCGCAGCCGACCAGCGGGTCGAGGCGGTGCGCGACGGGCTCGCCCGGCAGCACCCGGCCCACCCCGTTCCCGGAGGTACCGCGATGACCGAAGACAGCGACACGCGGCTGCTGGCGGAGATCAGCGGCGCGCGCCGGCGTCGCGGTACCCGCCGGGCGGCCGAACCGGTCCGGTTGGTGTTGCCCGCGACCGGTGACCGACCGGCCCAGGGTGCCGGTCCGCTCGCCGACAACCTGCCGATCCCGGTCTTCGAGGCCGGCATCCCCGGTCTCGACCTCGGCGCCTGGATCGGCGCGCACGCCGAACAGGTGACCGGGCTGCTGTACGAGCACGGTGCAGTGCTGCTGCGCGGCATGGCCGGCACCCGGGACGGGTTCTCCACCGCGGTCGAGCTGGTGGGCGCCGGCGGGTTGCTCGACTACTCGAACCGTTCGACCCCGCGCAGCCGGGTCGACGGCAACGTCTTCACCTCGACCGAGTACCCGTCGGACCAGGTGATCCCGCAGCACGGCGAGCAGGCGTACACCACCCGCTGGCCGCTCGTGCTCGGTTTCCGGTGCGAACAACCGGCCCGGTCCGGTGGCGAGACACCGCTCGCGTCGGCCGCCGAGGTACTGCGGTCGCTCCCGGCAGAGCTGGTGGACCGGTTCAGGCGGCTCGGCGTCCGGTACGAGCGGTGGTACCACCCGCACCTGGACCTGCCCTGGTCCGAGGTGTTCCAGACCACCGATCCGGACCAGGTGCAGGCGCTCGCGGCCGCCGACGGCATCGAGGTGACCTGGTTCGACGGCGGGATCCTGCGTACCCGCCAACGCGCGCAGGGAGTGGTCGAGCATCCGGTGACCGGGGTGCCGGTGTGGTTCAACCAGGCGCACCTGTTCCACCCGGCCGCGCTGCCGGTACAGCTGCGGGAGGAGCTCCGTCGCAGCTTCGGCGACCGGTTGCCGCGCACCGCCACGTTCGGCGACGGCAGCCCGATCGCGGACGAGGAGATCGCGCTGATCCTGGCCGCCTTCGACCGGCACCGGTGGTGCTTCCGTTGGCAGGCCGACGACGTACTGCTGGTCGACAACGTCGCGGTCACGCACGGCCGGAACCCGTTCGACGGCCCGCGCCGGGTCCTCGTCGCGATGGCCGGGGTCGGGCACAGCGATGCCGGGGGAAGCGACGCCGAGGGAAGCGATGCCGAGGGGGAGGTCCGATGACCGCCGAGAGCTACGGCGACGTCTGTCCGCTCGCGCCCGCGCAGTGGGCGCTGTGGGCGAGCGGCGGCGAGCAGCTGCTCAAGCGTCGGACCTCGGTCGAGCTGGTACTGCCCGGCGTACCAGGCGCTTCGGGCACCGTGGCCGCGGCGGTTCGCGACGTGCTCGGCCAGCACGAGGCGTTTGCGGTCAGCCTGGAGGTGCTCCCGGGGGTACTGCTGCCGGTGCAGCGGGTGGCCGACGCCGACCCGGGGCCGGCGCCGGAGGTGACCGCGAGCGCCGATGCGGTGGTGGTCCGCTTCGAGGCTCCCACCGCGGTCCTCGACGCCCACTCCATCGGCGTACTCGCGGAGCAGCTCGACGCCGCCGCGCGGGGCACCGCGCCGGCCGAGCCGGAGCTCGACTGGCTCGACGTACTGGACTGGGCCGAGCGGCGGGCCGGCCAGCGTGGCCGGTCGACGTCGGTACCGACCGAGCTCACCGAACGCCGTGCCGACCAGGTCGCGCCGCCCGGGTACGAGCACACCGTGCTGTCCGAGCAGACCGCGTCGGCGCTGGCGGCGGCGGCGCAGACCATGGCGGCGAACGCGGAAGACGTACTGGCCGCGGCGGTGTCCGTACTGGTGGCGCGAACTGGCGGCGGGTACCGACCCGCGGTGGGTCGGGTGGTGAGCGGGCGTCCGCTCGCGCCGATGTCCGCGGTGGTGGGTCGGCTCGACGTGCTGGTACCGGCCCCGCTGTCGACCGGTCCCCGGACCGCTCGCGAGCTGGTGGCCGCGGCCGTGACCGCCCGGGAGGAGGCGCAGGCCCGGTTCGACGCGGATCCGTACGAGGTGGCCCGCGGCCTGGTCGCGGACGTGACCGACCCGCGGCCGTGGTTCGGGGTGGCCACCGCGGCGAGCGGCCGCGTGCACGACCTCGTACCCGGCGGGCGGATCACGGTGTCCGACGAGGATCCGGGGCCCTGTCCGGTCCTGTTGTCCCTCGGGCGTACCGCTGACGGCCCGCAGCTCGCCGTGCGGTACGACGCCCGGCTGCGGTCCGAGCCGGAGCTCACCTGGCTCGACCTGCGGATCCGGACGGTCCTGCGGGCGTTCGCGGACGACGACAGCCGCCCCTGGCACCGGTGGGACGTGGTCGGCGCGCCGGAGCGCGACTGGATCGACGGCAACCTGACCGGATCCAGGGCCCACGCCCGGCCGGCCGGCACGATCCTCGACCGGATCCGGCGGACCGCGGCGGAGCAGCCGGACACGACCGCCGTCGTCGACGGTGACGAGGTGCTGAGCTACCGCGACCTGCTCCGGGCCGCGGACGACCTCGCCACCCGGCTACGGGCCGCCGCCGTTGCCGCCGAGTCGCTGGTCGGGCTGTACGTCCGGGGCACCGCCTCGTTCGTGGTCGGCGCGCTCGGCATCATGGCGTCGGGCGCCGCCTTCCTGCCGCTGGACCCGCGGATGCCGGCCGCACGGCGGGACCGGCTGCTCACCATCGGCCGGGCGACCGTCGTGGTCACCGACGAGAACCTCACCGACCTCGGGCGCACGGTGATCCCGCTGCGCGCCGGCGCGGCGCCGGCGTCGGCGGGGACGGCGGTACGACCTGAGGGCCTCGCGTACGCCATCGCGACCTCGGGCTCGACCGGTGAGCCGAAGCTGGTCGGGGTGGAGCACCGCAACCTCGCGGCCTACGCGGAGGCGCTCGAGGCTCTGGTGCCGATGGGGTCGGGTACCCGGGTGGCGAGTCCGGCGGCGCCGAGCGCCGACCTCGGCTACTCGACGGTGTTCCCCGCGCTGGCACAGGGCGCCACCGTGGTCGGCATACCGGCGGGTGCCCGGTTGGACCAGGCCGCTCTCGCCACGGTGCTGTCCGACCATCGGGTGGACGTACTGAAGATCACTCCGTCCCATCTGGACGCGCTGACCTCGGCCGGAGACGCGACGCGTTGCCTGCCGCGGGCGGTACTGGTACTCGGCGGTGAGGTGGCGTCCCCGGCGCTGCTCGAACGGCTCCGGGACACCCGGCCGGAGCTCACGGTGGTGAACCACTACGGCCCGACTGAGACGACGGTCGGCGTACTCGCCATGTCCGGACCGGCCGGCGCACTCGGCGACCGCGTGCCGATCGGCCGGCCGCTGGCGTACACCGGTGCCCGGGTAGCCGGCACCGGCGACCACACCGTGCCGGTCGGTACCCCGGGCGAGTTGAGGATCTCCGGTGCCCAGGTGGCGCGCGGCTACCTCGGCGACCCGCGCCTCACCGCGGACCGCTTCCGGCCCGCGCCGGACGGGACCGCGGGGGCCCGCGAGTACCGCACCGGCGACGTCGCCGTCCTCGCGGCGGACGGACTGGTCCGGTACCGCGAGCGGCTGGACGACCAGGTCAAGATCCGCGGCTTCCGGGTGGAGCCGCTGGAGGTACAGCACGAGCTGGCCGGCCTTCCGGCGGTACGGCAGGCCGTGGTCCTGGTCGACACCACCGGCGGCGCCCCGCGCCTGGTCGGGTTCGTGGTCGCCGACGACGCGGTGGACGGCCTGCGGGACGAGCTGCGCGAACGGCTCCCGGAGGCATCGGTACCCGCGGCGGTGCACCGGGTGGAGCGGATTCCGGTGGCCGCCAATGGCAAGGTCGACCGGGCCGCGCTGGCACGGCTGGCCGCGGCGTCGGCGGCGCCCCTGGTGCCCCCCCGGAACGACGTCGAACGGGTGCTGGTGGCGATCTGGTGCGAGCTGATCGGCATCGACGATCTCAGCGTCGAGGCGAACGTCTTCGAATGCGGAGGCCACTCGCTCACGGTGACCCAGGTCGCCTCGCGGCTGCGCGAGTACCTCGACGTCGACGTGACCATCGACGTCTTCTTCAGCCACCCGACGATCGCCGGCTGTGCGGAGTTCCTACTGGCCAGGCCGGGCGGCGCCGAACTGCGGCGGCGGGCGGCGGTGGTGGCCAGGGTCCTGGCCATGTCCGACGAGGAGGTCGCCGCGGTGGTGGGCGACGACGACCCTGGCGACGACAGCGCCGGCCCGACCGACGCCGCCGACGACGACGCCGGCCCGACCGACGCCGGCGACGGGCCGGAGGGAGCGGGATGACCTCGCCGCCCCAGCACCCGTTCCGGCCGCGGTCCGGCCGGCTGTCCCTGCCCGGGTTCGACCAGCCGGTGGAGCTCCACACCGATGCCGTCGGGGTGCCGTCGGTGACCGCCAGGACCCGCGCGGACCTGTACCGCGCCCAGGGCTTCCTGCACCAGACCGAACGCGCCTGGCAGATCGACGTGGAGTCGCGGGTGGCGCTCGGTCGGTCCGCCGCACTACTCGGTCCCGGCGCGCTGATGTCCGACGCGCTGTTCGCCCGGCTCGGTTTCGCCGAGCGGGCCCGGTCGGTGGTGGACGCCGCGGATCCGGAGGTCAAGCAGGTCTTCGAGTGGTACGCCGACGGCCTCCGTGCCGGGCGGACCGTGGTACCGACCACCGCCGAGCACAGCTTCCTCGGCGTCGACGTGCCGCTGCCGAGCGGCGAGCAGGCGCACGAGCGCGCGGTGGCGCTGCTGCTGGGGCTTGGCTTCTCGCTGCAGCACGACTGGCTGCTGAACCTCATCAGGGCGGCCGTCGACCCGGACACCGCGACGGTCACCGACGGGGACGCCCCGTCGGCCGCGGACGTACTGCTCGCGGTCCAACGGAATCTGGGACCGGTCGGCAGTACCGCCGGGTCCGGCTCGAACGCGTGGGCCGTCCCGCGCCCGGACGGCGCACCGATGATCTGCGGCGATCCGCACCTCGACGCCAGGCTTCCGGGCCACTGGATGCCGATGCGGCTCACCGCACCCGGGTACGACGTGGTCGGCGGCAGCCTTCCCGGCCTGCCGGACCTTCTGTTCGGGTACAACGGGCAGGTCGGCTGGGCCGTCACGTTCGCGCCCGCGCACACCACCCGGCTCGTCCTGGAGCGGCTCACCCCGGACGGTACGAAGGCGGTCCGCGCCTCCGGTGAGGTGCCGGTGGCGAGCAGCACGGTCGCGGTCGAGGTACGGGGATTCGGTACCGAGCGGGTCACCTGCCGCCGGACCGACCGCGGCCGGTTGCTCGGTCTGGAGCTGTCCGGTCGTACCGGCCGGTGGCGGTATGACCTCGCGTTCGACTCGGCGCAGTGGGTGGATCCGTACCCGCAGACCGCGCTGTCCGAGGCCGCCACCGCGCGAACCGTCGCCGACCTCGCGGACGCGTTGCGCGGGTGGCGCTCGGTACCGCAGTCGGTCGTGTGCGCGGACAGTTCCGGAGCGGTGGGCGTGGTACAGACCGGTGCCGGGTTGGACCAGCCGGAGCCGGGTGCGCTGCTGGCCGGGTGGCGACTGGATGGGCCGGACGACCTGACCGTGCGCAGCCGCCACCAGCTCGTCTCCGGTACCACCGCCGTGGTCGCCGCGAACCACCGGCCGGACGGCTGCACCGAGGCCGGCCACTGGGAGGCGCCGCTGCGGGCCGGCCGGATCCGGACCATGCTCGCCGAGGGCGGGCCGGCCGGGACCGCGCAGCAGGCGCGGATCCAGCTGGACCTGCGCTCCTCGCTCGCCGACCTGCTGCTCGACGACGCGCTGGCGGCGGTACGCGACGAGGTCGATGCCGGCCTCGAACCGCACGTCTCGGCGTTGGCGACCTGGGACCGGCAGCTCTACCACGACGCGCCGGAGCCGCTGATCTTCGCGCACTGGTTGGCCGAGATCGCGCGCGGCGTGGCGTCCGCCGCGGCCCCGCCGGTCGCGGACCTGTTCGTGACCGCCAAGGCGTGGCTCACGGAGTGGGGGCTCGACCTCGTCTCCGGCCGGATCCGGCAGGACGGTTCGGCCGACCTGCTCGTCACCGCGCTGCGCCGGGCACTGGACGCGATCCGCGCCGAGCAGGGCGACGACCCGCGTCGGTGGTCGTGGGGACGCCGGCACCGGATCGCGGCGCGGCATCGGCTGGCCGGAATGCTGCCCGCCGGCACCCTCCCGGAGCCGGAGCCCATGCCGGGCGCCGACGACTCCGTCTGCCGGGGGGACGTCAACTCCCCGCCCGTGGTGGGGCCGTCGTTCCGGATGATCGTGGACCTCACCGACCCGGACCGATCCGTCTGGTCGTTCCCCCACGGCGTGTCCGGCGTGGTGTCCTCCGGACATTTCCAGGACCAGGTGCCCGCCTGGCGGGTCGGCCGGTACCACCCCGTCGCGTGGTCCGACCCGGCCCGGGAACGGTCCGCCACCGCCGGTCTGCTGCTCGATCCCGCGCCCTGAACGGGCTGGCCCGGCCGGTACCCCTCCGATGAAAGGCATGACCGATCGTGATCGCCGAGACCGTGTTCAACCTGTACCACCAGTTCCCCGGCCGGGTGCTCGACCCGGTCACCGGCAGCCCCGTCTCGCTGGAACGGCTCGCCCAGGTGCTGCCGCCGTCACTGGCCGAGATGGAGCTGGACACCCGGCCGGAGCTGCCGATCCCGGCGGACCTGCGCGCGGTCTTCGCCGAGTACCGCCCCACCCCGGTGTTCGAGGCGCGGCGGTTCGCCGACGCCATCGGCGGCGATTGCCAGGTGCTGGTCAAGGACGAGGGGAAGACCGCGTCCGGCAATCACAAGATGAACAGCGCGCTCTGGATCGCCTACCACTGCGCCCGGGACGGCGTACGGACGATCACCACGGAGACCACCGGTAACTGGGGCATGGCGCTCGCGCTCGCCGGCCAGAGGTTCGGCGTACACGTCGTCTGCTTCCTGGACAAGCGCAGCGCGACCGCCCGGCCGGACCGGGAGGAGCTGATGCGCCGGGCCGGCGCCGAGGTGATCGTGGTCGGCGGCGACGACGACGAGTTCGACCCGCTCGTGCTGTCCGCGAACGAGGCGGTGAGCTACACCAAGGACCGCGGCGACGCCTCGTACATCTTCGGCAGCGTCTACAACTACTTCATCCTGCCGCAGACCATGACCGGGGTGGAGGCGCGCGCCGAGCTCGGTGACGCCCAGCCCGACGTCGTGGTCGGCAGCTGCGGTGGCGGCGCCAACCTGCTCGGCATCGCGGCCCCGTACCTCGCCGCCCGGATCGAGGACGGTTCCGGTGCCGAGGTGTTGTGTGCCGAGTCCGAACTCTGCCCGATCGTCAGCAAGGGCGTGCTCGGCCGGTACTCGATCGACGACCAGGACCACTACCCGAAGCTCGTGACGTACGGGCTGGACCGGCTGCTGGGCTCGGCGTACATCGGCGGCCTCGGCTCCACCATCGTCGCCGCGCCGGTGGCCGCGTTCCACCAGGCGGGTGCGTTGCGGACCGCGGAGTTCAGCGCGGACGACGCCGCCGGCGCCGCCGAGCTGTTCGAACGCACCGAGGGGCGGCGGGTCGCCCTGGAGACCGGCTACCAGCTCGCCGGCGTGATCCAGGAGGCGCAGCGCAGGCCGGGCGCCCGGATCCTCGTCAACGTCAGCTCAGTCCACCGCGCGTCGTTCGCCTGACCGGTCACCACCGGCGTATCCCCGGCTGTCCGACCCCGACCCTGGCAGGAATGGATCGTGCTGAACACCCCGAACCGCGCCGCCGCACTGCGCAAGCTGCTCGCCGCGGAAGGATTCGACTCCACGAGCCGGATCACGCCGGGCTCCGCCGACGGCACGTTGTCGTTTGCGCAGGAGCGGTTGTGGTTGATGGATCAGTTGGTGTCGGGGTCGGGTGCGTACAACATTCCGCATGCGTTGCGGTTTCGGGGTGTGTTGTGTGTGGGGGTGTTGGAGCGGGCGTTGGGGGAGGTGGTGCGGCGGCATGAGGTGTTGCGGTCGCGGTTTGTGGTGGTGGGTGGTCGGCCGGTGGTGCGGGTTGGTGGGTGGGGTGGTTTTGGGTTGTCGGTGGTGGATGTGTCGGGGGAGGTGGATCCGGTGGGGGCGGCGCGGGTGGTGTCGGTGCGGGAGGCGCGGGAGCCGTTTGATGTGGGGCGGGGTCCGTTGGTGCGGGGTGTGGTGGTGCGGTTGGGGGAGTTTGATCATGTGTTGTTGTTGACGGTGCATCACATTGTTTCGGATGGCTGGTCGAGTGGTGTGTTGGCGCGTGAGGTGGGGGTGTTGTATGAGGCGTTTCGGCGGGGTGGGGGGTCGCCGTTGGTGCCGTTGGGGGTGCAGTACGGGGATTTTGCGGTGTGGCAGCGGGGGTGGTTGAGGGGGGAGGTGTTGGCGGGGCAGTTGGGTTTTTGGCGGGAGCGGTTGGCGGGTGTGTCGGTGTTGGAGTTGCCGGGGGATCGGGTGCGGCCGGGGGTGTTGAGTGGGGCGGGGTGTACGGAGCGGTTTGTGGTGTCGTCGGTGGTGGCTGGTCGGTTGGTGGGGTTGGCTGGTCGGTTGGGTGTGACGTTGTTCATGGTGTTGGTGGCGGGTTTTTGTGCGGCGTTGTGTCGGGTGACGGGGCAGGACGACATCGCGATCGGCACCCAGATCGCCAACCGCAACCACCCGGAGATCGAGAACCTGATCGGCTTTTTCGTCAATACGTTGGTGTTGCGGACGGATGTGTCGGGTGATCCGACGTTCCGGGAGTTGTTGGGGCGGGTGCGGGAGACCGCGTTGAGTGCGTACGCGCACCAGGACCTCCCGTTCGAGCGGCTGGTACAGGAGCTCGCGCCGCAACGCGACCTGGCGCACGGGGTACCGCTGTTCAACGTCGACCTGATGCTGCAGAACGCCCCGTTCCCGCGGCTCGACCTGGACGACCTGCAGGTCACCATCGAGGACCGGGACACCGGTACCGCGAAGAGCGACCTCGGCCTGATGTTCTGGGAGTCCAATCAGGACGGTCAGCAGGAGCTCATCGGCTGGTACGAGTACAGCACCGACCTGTTCGAGCCGCAGACCGTCCGCCGCCTGGTCAACCAGCTGCTCCTGGTGCTCGAGCACGCGACGCTCGACCCGGACCTGCGGGTGTCCGAGCTGCCGCTGATGGACGAGGAGTCCCGGGAGCTGGTGACCGCCGCCTCCCGCGGCCGGCGTACAGAGCCCGCCCGGTTCGAGTCGGTCGTCGAGCTGTTCGAACGGACCGCACGCGTCCGCGACCGCCAACCCGCGCTGGTCCTGGGCGGGATCAGCTGTGACTACCGCGAGCTGGACGAGCGGGCGAACGAGCTCGCCATCCGGCTGCTGGCCCTCGGCGTACGCCCGGACGACCGGGTGGCGGTGTTCACCGACCGCTCGATCGAGGCGCTCGTCGCCGTGCTCGGCATCCTCAAATCCGGCGCCGCGTTCGCCATGATCGACACCGCCACCCCGGCGCGCCGCCTCACCGCGCTGCTGGACGGTCTCGCGCCGCGGGTCGTGGTCACCGACGGCACCGCGGCGCTGACGTACGACGGGGTCGCCACGGTGCCGGTGCCCCGTACCGGTGAGCGGCTGGCCACCGCGCCGCCGGTGCGGGTGCTGCCGACCTCGATGGCGTACGTCATGCACACGTCCGGATCCACCGGTACGCCCAAGGGCGTGATGATCGAGCACCGCGGCCTGGCCAACCTGACCCGGTGGCTCGACGACGTGATCCACCGGACCGGTGTGCAGGGGGCACCGGTCGCCTCGTTCAACGCCGACTTCACCTCGGACGCCTTCATCGAGGACCTCTGCCTGCTGTTCCTCGGCGCCACCATGCACCTTCCCGATGCCATGCTGCGCCGTGACCCGGACGCCCTCGCCGGGTTCATCCGCGCCCACGGGGTCCAGTTCCTGCAGTGCTCGCCGACCCAGCTGGCGCAACTGCTCGAGCGCGACCTGTTCGGTGCCGGCGCGCCGCTGCGCCGGGTCGTGGTCGCCGGCGAAGCGGTCAGCCAGGGGCTGTGGGACCGGCTCGCCGGCATTCCCGGGGTCGAGGTGTGGAACGTGTACGGCCCGACCGAGTGCACGGTGGACGCGACCGCGATCCGGATCGCGCCCGGTCTGGTCAGCACCATCGGAAAGCCGGTCGACAACGTCGACATCCTCGTCCTGGACAGCCGCGGCCGGCTCGTTCCCCCGGGGGTACGCGGCGAGATCTGCATCGGCGGCCCGCAGGTCGGCCGCGGGTACGCGGGGCGGCCCCGGCTGACCGCGGAGGTGTTCGTCCCGGACCCGCGCGCGGACCGGCCGGGCGGCCGGCTGTACCGGACCGGCGACATCGGGTCGTACCGCGGCGACGGGACGGTCGCCTTCCACGGACGGGCCGACCATCAGGTGAAGCTGCACGGCCACCGGGTCGAGCTCGGTGAGGTGGAGAGCGTGCTCGCGACCTGTCCGGGGGTGGCCGACGTACGGGCGGTGGTCGGCCGGGCGAGCGACGGTGCGGACCTGCTGGTCGCGTACGTGGTGCCGCACCGCGACCGGCTGCTGAGCGAGTCGGCGGACCTGGTGCGCTCGTGGGAGGAGGTCTTCGACGTCCAGCAGGGGGTACGCCACGCGGGCGCGGCCGACTTCGACCTGGCCGGCTGGAACGACACCGCCTCCGCGCAGCAGATCGCCGACGACGAGATGCGGCTGTGGCGGGACACCACGGTGCGCCGCATCCTCGAGCTCGACCCGACCGACGTGCTGGAGATCGGCTGCGGTACCGGCCTGCTGATGTTCCCGCTGCTCCCTCGGGTGGACAGGTTCGTCGGCGTCGACATCTCCGCCACCACCCTGGAGAAGCTCGGGCAGGCCCTGGCGGGGCACCCGGAGTCCGATCGGGTCCTCCTGCACAAGGCGGAGGCGGCCGACCTGCGCGGGCTGGACGGTCACACGTTCGACACGGCGGTGCTGAACTCCGTCGTCCAGTACTTTCCCACCGAGAGCTACCTGGCCGGGGTACTGCGCGACACCGTGCACCGGATCCGGGCCGGTGGCGCGGTGTTCCTCGGCGACCTACGCCCGCGCGAGAGCCTGCGGCTCACCCACGTGTGGATCGGATCCGTGCGCGGCGGCCGGCGTACCACCCTCGGCGAGCTCGACCAGTGGGTGCGGCGCGCGGTGGAGGCGGAGCGGGAGCTGCTCGTCTCGCCGTCGGAGCTGCTCGCCGCCGCCGGCGACGCCGGGCTGTGGCTCGACCACAACCTGCACGAGGGCCGCGGGGTCAACGAGCTGGTCAGGTTCCGGTACGACGCGGTGGTGCACACCGGGCCCGCCGACCTCGACGTGTGCCCCGACTGGGTCGACTGGGACCCCGACTGGCGGATCGAGGAGCTGGTACCGGCGCTGACCGACCCGCGCAGCCGGCTGGGCGTCCGCGGCGTACCCAACGCCCGGGTGTGGCAGGAGCGCGCCCTGCTGGCCGCGCTGCGCTCCGGCGAGCGGGAAGCCACCATCCAGGAGGTGCTCGAACGGTCCACCGAGCCGCGCGGGACCGATCCGCAGGACGTGTTCGACCTCGCCGAGCAACACCGGCGCACGGTGCGGATCCGCTGGTCGCCGGGGCGCGAGGACGGCACCGTCGACATCGTCGTACTGCCCGCCGAGGCGGTCGGTCGCCGGGTCCGGATCGCCGGGTTCGAGCGGGCGGACGCGACCGGGGACGAGCCGGTGACGCCGACCGACCCGCTCCGGGTACACGCGCGCAACCGCCTCGTCGCCGAGCTGCAGGCGGCCGCGATGTGCGAGCTGCCGCGGCACATGGTGCCGAAGCGGTTCGTGCTGCTCGACCACATTCCGATCGACCGGGCCGGCAAGTTGGACGTCCGGGCGTTGCCGCAGCCGGTCTCGGACGAGTCGGTACCCACGACCGCCGGCGAGCCGCCGTCGGGACAGGTGGAGACCGCGCTCGCCGGCATCTGGGAGGACCTGCTGGGCGTGTCCGGAGTGCACGCCACCGACGACTTCTTCCGGCTCGGCGGCCACTCGATCGTCGCCACCCGGCTGGTGAACCGGGTGAACGAGCTGTTCGCCTGCGGCCTGTCGCTGCGGGACCCGTTCGAGCGGCCGGTACTGCGGGCGCTCGCCGCGCGCATCGAGGAACTGCTCGCGACCAGGGAGTCCAACCTCCCGCTGCTGCCGGTGCTGCGCCGGCGCGACATGCCGTTGTCGTTTGCGCAGGAGCGGTTGTGGTTGATGGATCAGTTGGTGTCGGGGTCGGGTGCGTACAACATTCCGCATGCGTTGCGGTTTCGGGGTGTGTTGTGTGTGGGGGTGTTGGAGCGGGCGTTGGGGGAGGTGGTGCGGCGGCATGAGGTGTTGCGGTCGCGGTTTGTGGTGGTGGGTGGTCGGCCGGTGGTGCGGGTTGGTGGGTGGGGTGGTTTTGGGTTGTCGGTGGTGGATGTGTCGGGGGAGGTGGATCCGGTGGGGGCGGCGCGGGTGGTGTCGGTGCGGGAGGCGCGGGAGCCGTTTGATGTGGGGCGGGGTCCGTTGGTGCGGGGTGTGGTGGTGCGGTTGGGGGAGTTTGATCATGTGTTGTTGTTGACGGTGCATCACATTGTTTCGGATGGCTGGTCGAGTGGTGTGTTGGCGCGTGAGGTGGGGGTGTTGTATGAGGCGTTTCGGCGGGGTGGGGGGTCGCCGTTGGTGCCGTTGGGGGTGCAGTACGGGGATTTTGCGGTGTGGCAGCGGGGGTGGTTGAGGGGGGAGGTGTTGGCGGGGCAGTTGGGTTTTTGGCGGGAGCGGTTGGCGGGTGTGTCGGTGTTGGAGTTGCCGGGGGATCGGGTGCGGCCGGGGGTGTTGAGTGGGGCGGGGTGTACGGAGCGGTTTGTGGTGTCGTCGGTGGTGGCTGGTCGGTTGGTGGGGTTGGCTGGTCGGTTGGGTGTGACGTTGTTCATGGTGTTGGTGGCGGGTTTTTGTGCGGCGTTGTGTCGGGTGACGGGGCAGGACGACATCGCGATCGGCACCGCCGTTTCGGGTCGGACCCGGACCGAGACCGAGAACCTGATCGGTTTCTTCGTCAATACGTTGGTGTTGCGGACGGATGTGTCGGGTGATCCGACGTTCCGGGAGCTGTTGGGGCGGGTGCGGGAGACCGCGTTGAGCGCGTACGCACACCAGGACGTTCCGTTCGACCAGGTCGTCCAGGGAATCGCCCGGGAGGGAAACGAGCCCCAGCAGTTCATCCGCGCCGTCCTGCAGATCGACGAGTCACTCGGCGAGCTGCCCGAGCTGGACGGCGTCACCGTCGAGCGGTGGGACGTCGACAAGGGACAGCCCAAGTTCCCCCTGGTCATCACCGTGTGGCCGGAGGATGGCACCCTCGTCGCCGGCGTGGAGTACGCGGTCGACTGGCTCACCCGCGATGAGGTCCACCTGCTGTGGGACCGGTTCGCCGAGGCGCTGGCCGAGATGTGTCACGACCTGGAGCGCCCGGTCGGGTCGGCCGGTACGCCGGTGCCCGAGGCGGCTCTGCGGTGAGCCGGCGGCAGGGCGGCACGCTCGTCGACATCCTCACCGCGCGGGCGGCCGAGAGACCGGACGCGATTGTGTTCGGATTCCTCGGCACGGATGCGATCGCCGTCGATCAGGCGTCGTACCGGGACCTGCTGGTCGCGGCCGGTCGGGTCGCGTCGGTACTGCGCGACCGGGGTGCCGTCGGCGAGCGGGTGCTCATCGTGGCGCCGCCGGGACGCCGGTACCTCGAATGGTTCCTCGGTTGCGTACTGGCCGGAGCAGTCGCGGTACCGTCCGCCCCGCCCACGAACAGCCAACGCGCCGAACGGCTGCGGACAGTGATCGCCAACGCCGGGGCCGGCTTCGCCGTCGGGGCGGAGCGGCAGCGACGGCTGCTGGCCGGCGCGGACCTGCGCTGGTTCGACGTCGACGACCACGTCACCGCGCCCGAGTCGGAGGCACCGGCCGGTCCGGCCGCGGACGACGTCGCGTTCCTGCAGTACACCTCCGGTTCGACCAGTGCGCCCAAGGGCGTGGTCGTGACGCACTCCGCGCTGGTGGCCAACCTCGGCCAGATGACCGAGGTGTTCGGGCTGGATCCGGCTGCCCGCGGGGTGAGCTGGTTGCCGCCCTACCACGACATGGGACTGATCGGCGGAATTCTGGTACCGGTCTTCGCCGGCTTCCGGATGGACCTGATGGATCCGGTCGCGTTCTCCCGCGATCCGCTGGGTTGGATCCGGGCGGTCGCCGCGAGCGGCGCGACGATCAGCGGCGGACCCGACACCGCCTTCGAGCTGGCCGCCCGGGAGCTCGCCAAACACGGCGACGACCTGGAGCTGGACCTGTCCCGGTGGTCCACCGCGTTCGTCGGCGCGGAGCCGGTCCGGGCCGAGACGCTGGCCCGGTTCGCGGCGGCGGCGGCGCCGCTGGGGTTCGACCGCCGGGCGTTCCGACCCTGCTACGGACTGGCCGAGGCCACCCTCATGGTCACCTGCGCGCCGGCCGCGTCGGTGGCCGCGCCCGTGGCCGCGTCCGGTGCCGTGGCGGATGGCCCCGTCGCCGGTGCCGTGGCGGAAGACCCCGCCGCCGGTGCTGACCCGGCTCCGGTGAGCTGCGGTCCGCCGGTGCCCGGCGTCGAGGTGCTCGTCGTCGACCCGTCGACGGGACGGCCCGTGGAGGCCGGCGCGGTCGGCGAGGTGTGGGTGCGCGGGCCCAGCGTGGCGGCGGGCTACTGGCGCGCGCCCGCGGCCACCGCCGAGCGGTTCCACGCCGCGGTGCCCGGGGCTGCCGACCGCTACCTGCGTACCGGCGACCTCGGGCTGCTGACCGGGTCCGGCGAGCTGGTACCCACCGGCCGTTTGTCCGACCTGATGATCGTCGCCGGCCGGAACGTGTACCCGCAGGACCTCGAGGCGGCGGTCCGTCGCGCGGCGGATCCGCTGGAACCCGGGATGGCGGCCGCGTTCGAGCTCGACGGCGAGCCGGCGGTCCTGCTCGAGTGCCGCGTCCCGGACGCCCGGGCGGAGTCGCTGCTGCGCGAGCTGCGCGACGCCGTGCTCGCCGAGTGCGACGTTCGGCCGGCCGTGGTGGCACTGGCGCGTACCGGCACCCTGCCCCGTACGTCCAGCGGGAAGGTGCAGCGCTCGCTCACCCGCGAGCGGTTCGTGGCGGGACGGTGCCACCTGCTCGCCACCCTCGACGACCGCGCGGACCAGCGACCCGACCGGGGGTCGACCTACGGCCGGCCGGTCGACCGCGGGACGGTCCTCGCCCACCTCCGGCGCCGGCTCGCGGACGCCGGTTTCCCGGTCGACGCCGGCGACGACCCGGCGATCTCCGCGCTGGGACTCGACTCGCTGTTCCTGATCCGGATGGCCGGCGAGTTGGACCTGGTCGCCGGCGGCCCGATCGACCGCGCGCACCTGTGGCGGACCGGCAGCCTCAGCGAGCTGGCCACGCTGGTCGTGCGGACCCGGGCCGGCCGGCCGGCCCTGACCAGCAGCGCGACCACCCCCGACGCCCCGCCGTCGGCGGCCGGAGCCGTACCGCTGACCGGCCCGCACGCCGGGATGTGGCTGGCGGAGCAGCTCAACCCGGCGACCACGAATCTCTGGATGGCCTGCGAGGTCGACGGCCTGGCCGTGGAGGTTCTCACCGGCCGGATCGACCGGCTGGTGGAACGGCACGACGCCTTCCGGCTGTCCTTCGAGCAGCGTGGCGGGCAGGTCGTCGCCCTGCCGGCGGCGGTCACCGGCGGCACCGTCACCACGGTCGTGGACGGCACCCGATGGTCCACCGCCCACCTACGGGACTGGATGGCCGCCCGCACCACCGAGCCGTTCGACCTGGGCGTACCGCCGCTGCTGCGCGCCTTCGTCGTCGAACGGCCCACCGGGCTGGCGCTGCTCCTGGTGGCACCGCACCTGGTGCTCGACTTCCAGTCCATCCTGGTGCTCGCCGAGGAGCTGATGACCGGTACCGCCGCCGGCAGCGCGGCGTCGTACCGCGAGCTTCTCGCCGCGTACGCGGACACGTCGTCCGTACCGGCCGATCCGGCGTCGGAGCCACCGCCCGGGGCAGACCTCATGCTGCCGTTCCGCCGGTCGACGCAGGTGTCTTCGACCGCGGCCGCGGAGGAACGGACCGAGCTGTCCGCACGAGCGGTCGACGCCATCCGCGAGCTGGCCCGGTCCCAGCGCACCACCCCGCTCGCGGTACTGCTCGCGGTGTACGTGACGGCCCTGCACCAGCTCTCCGGTCAGGAACAGATCACCGTCGGAGTACCGGAGACGGGCCGCGCCGCCCCGCGGTTCGCCGGCACGGTCGGCATGGCCATGCATCCCGTACCGGTCACCGTGCGGATGACCCACGGCCGGTCGCTGGCCGAGCTCGCGGACGACATCGGCCGGCAGTTGCGGGCGACCTGGGAGCGCCGGTCGACCGCACCGACCGGCGCTTCGCCGGCGCCGTTCGAAACCGTCGTCATCCGCAACAGCGCGCAGGGCACCCGGTGGCCGCAGCTCGCCCTGTACGAGACCAGCGACGGTGTCGAGCTCGACGTCGACGGTGCCCGCTGGCGGTCGGTCGCGATTGCCCGGCGACTGGTCGCGGTGCCGCTGACGATGGTGCTGGCCGAGCAGGACGACCGGGTCGTCATGGTGCTGCGGTTCCAGACCGACCGGTACGACGACGCGGGCGTACGCGAGCTGCTGCACGCCGTGCGGATGGTCGCCGAGCGGCTCGCCGCCCCGGCCGCGGTGACCGCCCCACCCGTGACGACCACACCGGCCGCGGGCTCACCGGTCACCGCCTCGCCTGCTACCGAGCCGACCGCCCGCGGCGGCACGGTGGTGTCCGGCCTGCGCGAGGTCGTACACCGCTTCGGTGCCCGCGTCGCCCTCGAGGACAGCCGTACCGCGCTGACCTACGACGAGCTGTGGGCGGCCGTGTCGAGCGCGGCCGGGGCGCTGGTACGCAACGGCGTGCGACCCGGCGACCGGATCGGGATCCTGCACCGGCGGGACGTACACGCGGTGGTGGCGACGCTCGCGGTGTCACGTGCCGGTGCCGCGTTCGTACACCTGGACGTGGGTTCGCCGCCGGCGCGGCTGCGCGACATGGTGGCCGACGCCGGCGTTCGGTTGGTGGTGGCCTGCCCGGACAACGCGCCCACCGCGGCGCGGTTGCCGGTGCCGTGGCTGGCGTCCGACGCGATGACAGCGCCGGCCGCGTTGACAGTGCCGGCCGCGATGACTGGGCCCGCCGCGTTGGCAGTGCCGGCCGCGATGACTGGGCCGGTCGCGATGACTGGGCCGGCCGCGTTGACAGTGCCGGCCGCGATGACTGGGCCGGCCGCGATGACAGCCGCCCCAGACCTGTCGGGCGACCCGCCGCCGGCCGCCGCGGCGTACGTCAGCTTCACCTCGGGCTCGTCGGGGCGGCCGAAGGGCGTCGTGGTGTCCCACCGCGCGGCGGTCGCCGGGGCGCACGGGACCGGCGTGCCCGTCGCGTTGGGGCCGGCCGACGTGGTCTGCGGCATCTCCCCGTTCGGGTGGGACATCGCCGTGGCCGACATCCTCGCCGCCCTGCTGCGGGGGGCGACGCTCGCCGTCGCCGGCGAGGAGCATGAATCCGACGGTACGGCCCTGCGCCACTTCCTCGACCGGCACCGGGTGACGGTGCTGCAGACCACGCCGCAGCGGTGGCGGTTGCTCCTCGCCGCCGGATGGCGGCCGGCGCCAGGATTCCGCGCGATCAGCGGCGGCGACAGCATGACGTCGGCCGACGTGACGCGCTTCCACCAGGTGGGCGCGCACGTATGGAACTTCTACGGTCCGACCGAGGCCACGTTCTGGGCGACCTGCTTCGACTTCTGCGACCCGCACCGGCCGGGCGACGTACCGATCGGGCGGCCGCTCGGGCAGTACCGGGTGTACGTGCTCGACGAAGCCGACCGGCCGGTACCTCCCGGCGCCGTCGGTGAGCTGCACATCGGTGGAGCCGCGGTGGCCGACGGGTACGCGGGCATGCCCCGGACCACGGCGGAGCGGTTCGTACCGGACCCGTTCAGCGCGGTCGCCGGGGCCCGGATGTACCGCACCGGTGACCTCGTCCGGTGGCGGGACGACGTCGGACTGTCCTATGTGGGCCGCTTCGGCAGCTACGCCAAGCTGCGCGGGTACCGGGTCGAGCTGGGCGAGATCGAGGGAGTCCTGGCGGCCCTGCCGGCGGTACGCGAGGCGGCCGCCGGCATCGTCGACGGGGCCGGTCCCGGCGCCGAGGCCGAGGTCGTGGGCTATGTCGTACCGGCCGACGGGGTCGAGCTGGACCTGCTGGAGCTCAATCGCGGCTGCGCCGAGCGGCTGCCGCAGTACATGATCCCGACCCGGTACGCGGTGCTCGCCGCCCTGCCGGTGACCGGCGCCGGGAAGGTCGACCGCGCGGCGCTGCGGGAGGTGCCGCTGGAGGCGGTACGGGGCGCGGTTGCCCGTCGGCCCGGTACCGCGACCGAGACGCTCGTCGCCGAGGTGTTCGAGGAGGTGCTGGGCCGCGGCGAGGTGGACGTGCGGGACGACCTGTTCCTGATCGGCGGATACTCGCTGCGCGCCATGCAGGTGGCCTCGCGGCTGTCCGAGCGCACCGGGGCGGCGGTCGGTGTCCGTGACGTCTTCACACACCGCACCGTCGAGGCGCTCGCGAAGTGGCTGGACGCCGAGGGTCCGGCGCGTCGGCCCACCGGCTCCGGACCCCCGTCCGGCGGCGCCACCGGCACCGTGCTGCGGGGCCAGCGCCGGCTGTGGACCATGCAGGAGCTCTCCGGTACCGCGGAGCTCGGCATGCCCGTGCTGCTGGCGGTGCCCGGCGGCGACGCGACCGTGGTGGCCGCCACCGTACGGGCGCTGGTCGACCGGCACGCCCTGCTGCGGTCGGCTTTCGCGCTGGTGGACGGGGTGCTCACCCGGCTGCCGGGCGAGCCCGCTGCGGTACCCGATGCGCTGCTCATGGCGCCGGATCGCGACGCGGGTGGGGCCGCGGCGCGGGACTGGCTGGCCGCGGCGCGGGCCCGACCGTGGCGGCTCGACAGCGGCCCGCCGCTGCGTACGGCCATCGTCGACGTGCCCGGGTACGGCGTGTTCGTCGCGATGGTGGTGCACCACATCGCGTTCGACGGCTGGTCGGGCCAGCTGCTGGTGACCGAGTTCGCGGCGGCCTACCGGGCGCTCGCCGCCGGGGGCACCCCGGTCCTCGCGCCGCTCGCCGAGCTGGACGACGTGCTGGTACGGGTGGCCGCCGGCGAGACCGACGAGGCGACCCGCGACGACGTCGCCTACTTCGTGCGGCAGGTGGCCATGGTCCCGGAGCTGCCGTTGCCACTCGCCGGAGGCGGCCCGGTCCCGCCGACCGGTCCGGGAGACGGGCGGTGTGTCGTCGACGCCGGCGCGACCCTGCACGACGCGGCCCGGCGGCTGGGGGCGACACCGTTCGCGGTGGCCGTCGCGGCGTTCTCCGCCGTGCTCGGCCGCTGGGGTGCGACATCCCGGTTCGTACTCGGCCTGGATGTGGCCAACCGTCCGACGCCCGAGGCCGAGGCGCAGGTCGGCTACTTCGCCAACCAGGTGCCGGTGGCCGTCGACCTCGCCGGTAAGGCCGGCCTGGCCGAGGTGACCGCCCGGGTCGGCGACGCTCTCGTCGAGGCGATCGAGCACGGGGCCGCCCCGTACGACGCGATCCTGCACGCGGTGCGCCGTGCCGGCTGGACCGGCGAGCGGCTGTTCGCCGCCAAGGTGGTACATCAACCGCTGCGGGCCCGCCGGCTGCCGCTCGACGACGGGGCACACCTCGAGGTGTGCGACCCGGACCATCTCTCCCGGCACGATCCGCTGTCCCTCTGGGTGTGGGAGGACGCGGGTCACGCGGTACTCGAACTCCATCACCGATCCGATGCCTGCGGCGAGGACGTCGCCAACCGGGTGCTCGCCGACGTACTCGCGGAGCTCCGCGCGGTGATCGACGGCACCGGCTTTCCGAAGGAGCGCCTGGACATGTCCCTGGACGACACCGAGGTCCGGCCGGAGCCGCTGCCGGCCTTCGACGATATCGACATCACGCCCGTCGACCTCGATCCGGCCGGCATCACGGTGTCGGTGGACGGCGGGCGCGCGACGAAGGTGCTCCTGGTACACGCGCAGGGGGTGGGCACGTCGGCCCGTGACTGGCTGGCCGGCAACCCGGAGACCTGGCGGGAGGGACTGCGCACCCACGGCGCCGTATTGCTGCGCGGATTCGACGTGTCGTCCGCGGCCGCGCTGGCCGACGCCACCGACGTGGTGTTCACCGAGCCGTACGACACCGCGGAGCATCCGCGGAAGATGGTCGACGACGGCAGGGTCGTGACGCCGGTCGACTACTCCAGCGAGCTCGAGCTGTACTGGCACAACGAGGACACGTTCAACGACACCTGGCCGGCGCTCATCTCGTTCGCCTGTGCGAAGGTACCCGCCTCCGGCGGCCAGACCACGTTCGTCGACGGTACCCAGGTGCTGTCGGCGTTCAGCCCGGAGGCGCGCGATCGGTTCACCAGCACCGGCGTCACGTACACCCGCCGGTTCTATCCGGGGTTCGGGCTGCCCTGGCAGACCGTGTTCGGTACCGACGACCCGGCCGAGCTGGCCCGCCGCTGCGACGAGCGCGGCGAGGAACTCGCCTGGGAGGACGGCGTCCTGTGTGTCCGCGCCACCCGGCCGGCGGTCCGTAGCGGGGACGGCGAGGCGTGCTGGATCGCGCAGATCCTGCACTGGCACGAGCACTGCCTGCCGGCGGACGTACGCGCCGACCTGACCACGACCCTCGGCGGGAAGCTGCCCCGGGGCTGCACGTTCGGCGACGGTACGCCGATCGCCGACGAGACCGTCCAGCAGCTCATCGACCGCAGCCGCGGCATCGAGTACCCGCTGGACTGGCAGGTCGGCGACATGATCCTGGTCGACAACCGCCGACAGGCGCACGGCCGCCGGCCGTACCGGGGCGACCGCGGCGTGCTGGTCGCGCTCGGCGATCCGATCCGGCACGTACCGTCCGCAGCTGGGGAGCCGCGATGACGAACGTCCTGTTCTGCAAGTGGGACGAGCCGGCGGTACGGGCGCTGCTCGACCGCGACGTGCGCCTGGTACTCCTGCTGGACGACGGCGACGTCTCCTGGGTACAGGTACCCGGGGACGTCGCGGACTCGGTGATCCGGACCTATCAGGTGTCGTCGCTGAACTCCATCGAGGAGTTGGAGAGCGTGCTG
Organism: uncultured Actinomycetota bacterium; assembly: GCA_963742715.1. Taxonomy (GTDB): domain Bacteria; phylum Actinomycetota; class Actinomycetes; order Mycobacteriales; family Micromonosporaceae; genus CAVUMR01. The sequence continues at coordinate 1,524,466 of CAVUMR010000002.1, forward strand.
GCCGACCTGGCGGTCGAGCAGGTACGGATCGACCGGGTCGCCAGCACCAGCGAGCTCAGCCAGTACGGCGCCGGGTACCTCGCCACCCGGCTCGGCATCGACCCGGACGGCTGTGATGTCGCGGCCCACTCCCGGGACAAGCGCTGGATGAAGCTGCGGGCGCGCGCGGCCGGCATCCCGACCGCGGCGTTCGCCACCGTCCGCGACCAGGGCGGCGAGAACCAGCTCCGTACCGTGGTCGAGAAGGTCGGGCTGCCGCTGGTGCTCAAGCCCAGCAACGGCGTGGCGACGATCGCGACCACCCGGGTACACACGGCCGAGCAGCTCGAGTCGGCGGTCACCGGCTACCAGGGCGTGCCCGGCTGGTCCCGGCAGCTCATCGCCGAGCAGTGCCTGTCCGGCGACGAGTACCACATCGACGCGGTGTGGCGGGACGGCAAGGCGTGGCTCTTCGCGGTCAGCCGGTACTTCTGCCCCCGGCTCACGCTGGAGGAGGGCGAGCGGCTCAACGGCGCGATCCTGCTCCCGGAGGACCGGCACGGCGACTTCTATGCCCGGGTACGGGACCTGCACGACCGGCTCAACGCCGCGTTGGGGATCCGGCACGGCGCGACCCACCTCGAGGTCTTCCACGACCCGGCGTCCGACGAGCTCTACTTCTCCGAGATCGCGACCCGCGTCGGCGGTGCGTGCATCCCGCAGATGGTGGGGGAGCGGTTCGGCGTCGACACCCGGCAGGCCTGGGCCCACGAACTGGCCGGCGGTGCGCCCGAGGAGTTGCCCTGGCGGGAGCCGGAGCACCCCTACCTCGCCTGGATCAACCTCGCCCCCCGGCGGGCCGGGCGGATCGAGAGCATGCCCCGGCCGGAAGGACTCCTGGCCGATCCGCACGTCGTGGCGGTGCACTACGGCCGGCACGAAGGCGACCGGATCAGCTTCGGCCATCCTTCCGTGTGGTGCCTGATGCTGGTGCTCGGCGCCGACACCGAACAGCGCATCCTCGAGCTCGCCGACGAGGTGCAGGTCCTCGCCGACACGATCGTGGTCACCGATGTCGCAGACGGTTGACGAGGCGCCGGCGGCCGCGCCGCCGGGCATCTTCCGGCTCGCCAACTTCCGGTGGCTGCTCGGCGCCCGCGCCCTCGCCGTCACCGGTTCCGCGCTGTCCCCGGTCGCGACCGCGTTCGCGGTGCTGGAGTTGACCGGAAGCGCCACCCAGCTCGGCCTCCTGCTCTTCGTCCGGCAGGTCACCCAGGTGCTGATGTCGCTGGTCGCGGGCGTGGTGGCCGACCGGCTCCGCCGGTTCCGGGTCCTGATCGCGGCCGACCTCACCGCGTTCGCGTCGCAGGGCGCGGCGGCCGCGCTGCTGCTGTCCGGCCACGCGACCGTTCCGCTGCTCGCCGTCACGGCGGTGGTGAACGGCGCCGCCGCGGCGTTCATCCTTCCCGCGATGAACGGGCTCGTCCCCCAGGTGGTACCGGCGAGCCACCTGCAGCCGGCCAACGCGGTCCTGCGGATGTCGTTCAACATCTGCTCGATCGCCGGAATCATGCTCGGCGGCGTGACCGTCGCGGCCAGCAGCGCCGGCTGGGCGGTGGCCGTGAACGCCGGCACCTTCCTGCTCAGCGCCGCGTTGATGAGCCGGATCCGCGGCATCTCGGGCACGCTGCGGGCCGCGTCGAGCTTCCTCGCCGAGCTGCGTACCGGTTGGCGCGAGTTCACCAGCCGCCAGTGGCTGTGGGTGGCCGTCGCGCAGGCCTGCTTCTACAACTGCGCGTACGTGGGCGTACTGACCGTGCTGGGGCCGGTGATCGCGCTGCACAACCTGGGCGGCGCCTTCAGCTGGTCGGTGATCGTGGGCGGGCACAACCTCGGGTACATCGTGGGCGGCGTGGTGGCGGCCAGGTTCCGTACCCGCCGGCCGTTGTTCGTCGGGCTGCTGCTCATGCTCACCGAGGTGCCGTTCATCGCCGGGTTCGGCTTCGCCGGTTCGGCCGCGCTGCCGGAGCAGGTGCTCGTCGTGGTACTGACCGTGGCCGCGTTCGCCGGCGGCCTCGGCATCGAGATCTTCGGCGTGCTGTGGGACGCGACGATCCAGGGCCAGATCCCGGAGCACGCGGTCTCCCGGGTGAGCTCGTACGACCAGCTCGCGTCGTTCATCTTCGTACCGTTCGGGATGGCGGCGGTCGGCCCGCTCGCCGCGGCCACAGACTCGTCCACCGCGGCGTACCTGGCCGCCGTGCTGATGGCCGCGAGCGTCGGCTGCGCCCTGTCGGTGCCGGCGGTACGGCGGATGCGCCTGAGACCCTCACCCTCCTGACCCCCGGGTCCCGGAACCTCCGGACCACCCCGAACCCCCGGAACCCTGGCCAGATCCCACCCAGGTGCCGAACGTCGGCACCGTCGATCGAAAGGACAACCGTCGTGGACAAGTTTGCGGCCGCGAACAAGGAAGCGTGGGAGGACTACATCCCACTGCACCTGTCAAAGGACTACTACGACTTCGCGGCGTTCGAGGCCGGCACGCTTCCGATGCGGCCGATCGAGGATGCCGAGCTGCAGGACGTGGATGGCAAGCGGGTCCTGCACCTCGGCTGCCATCTCGGCATCGAAACCATGGCGTTGGCCCGCCGCGGTGCGTCGGTCGTCGGCATGGACCTGTCCGAACGCGCGATCGAGTGGGCGGCGCAGGCGGCGAAGCGGCTGGAGCTCGACGCCCGGTTCATCGCCTGCGACATCATGGACGCCGAGCAGTACTGCGACGAGAAGTTCGACATCGTCTACGTCTCGTACGGCGTGCTGCCCTACGTCGGGGACCTGCTGAAGCTCGCCACCATCGCCAAGGAGTTCCTGGTCGACGGCGGGTACTACTACATCGCCGAAGTGCACCCGATGTACTACACGCTCAACTGGGAGCTGTGCGAGAAGGGCCACCCGGAGTGCTCGGGGTACTTCCACCCGGAGGAGCCGTACCTGCTCGAGCGCAAGGGCTCGTACGTCGACCGCGGCGACCCGATCACCCAGAACGTGTACCTCTGGGGCCACACGATGGCCGACATGGTCAACGCGGTGTGCGACGCCGGTCTCCGGCTGGAGTTCCTGCACGAGTTCCCGTACTCGACCTATCCCGGCCGGGAGTACTTCGAGCAGGGACCGGACCGGATGTGGCGGATTCCCGGTGACGTGGAGTTGCCGCTGAGCTTCTCGATGCGCGCCCGGCGCGGGTGAGGTGACCGACATGAACGGCCGGCAGCAGGAGCTCGAGGCGATCATCGCGGACGCGTGGCGGGAGACGCTCGACACCGACGACTTCACCAACGACGACTCGTTCTTCGAGGTCGGCGGCGACTCGATGAAGCTCGCCATGGTCTTCCACCTCGTCCGGGAACGGCTGGAGCTGGAGGATCTGGCGCTGCTGGACATCTTCCGCAACCCGACCGTCCGCTCGTACGCGGAGCACCTCCAGCGGCTCGCGGTGAGCTGAGCGCCGCATGACTGTTTCGCCGACGCGCGCACCCGCACCGGTCGTGGCCGGCCGGGTCGGCCTGCTCCGGCTCGGCGCCGCGCGTCCCGACCCGGCGCCGGCCAGGCGACTGCTCTGCATTCCGTACGCCGGTGGCAACGGTCTGGCGTACGCGCCGTGGGCCGGGCAGCTCGGCGACCGCGGGGTCGCCCTGTACGCGGTGGACCTTCCGGGCCGGCTGGGCCGGATCGACGAGCCGCCGTACGACGAGGTCGACGCGCTGGTCGGCGACCTCTGCGACCGGCTGGAGTCGTGGTCGGGCCCGCCGTACGACCTGTTCGGGCACAGCTTCGGCGCGCTGGTCGCGTTCGAGGTGGTGCGCGAACTGCACCGCAGGGGCAGCGGTACGCCGGGCCGCCTGATCGTCTCCGGTTTCGTGGCACCCCAGGTGTACCGGGCGCGCCGGCAGCTCGCAGACCTCAGCGACGTGGAGCTGATCGACCATCTCTTCGCGATGGACGGTACCCCGGTCGACGCCCGGACCGAGCCGGCGCTGACCGGCCTGCTGGCGCGGACCTTCCGCGCCGACCTGCGCATCATGGAGCGGTACCGGCACCGCCACACGCCGCCGTCGGACGTACCGATCTCGGTGTTCGCCGGCAGCTCCGACTTCGACGCCGAGCTGCCCGCCATGCGGGCGTGGCAGCAGCACACGACCCGGCCGGTACGGCTCTCGGTGTTCCCGGGGGGCCACTTCTTTCCGTGGCAGGCCGACGGCTTCGTCGCGCACCTCGGCCGGGAGGTCGGCGCGGTGGGAGTCGGCCGGTGACGTGGCGATGACCCATCCGGGCGCGGCGGAGGTCGCGACGACCGGGCTGGACGCGGCGGACGCCGCGCCGGCGGTCAACCTCGCGCTGTCCGCACTATCGGGAGTGGACGGCGTCCACGCGGTCGCGCTCGCGGCGGTTGCGGTCGTGGCCCGCAAGTACCTCGGGCAGCGCAGGGTCGACCTTCAGCTTGCCGGGCCTACGGCCGCGGCGGTCGCCTGCGCCATCGACGACGACGAGTCGCTGGGCGGGCTGCTGGCGTGGGCGCGGGCGACCCTCGCCGAGCGACCGGACCCGGGTACGCGCGCGGTGTTCGGCTTCGACTTTTCCGGTACGTCCGAGTTCTCCGGTACGTCCGAGTTCTCCGGTACATCCGAGCCGGCCGGTTCGCGGCTGCGCGTCGAGGTCGACGCCGAGCCGACCGGTGCGGCGGTACGGGTGGCGATCGACCGGGAGCCCGGCTTCGCGGCGCGGGCGTGCGGGCACCTGGCCCGGGCGATGCGCGCGATCGTGGCGCGGCCCCACCTGCGGGTACGTGAGCTGGAGGTACTCGGCGACGACGAGCGCGAGCAGCTCGTGGCCGGGTTCAACGCGACCGCGCGCCGGTACCCGCGGGATGCCACCATCCACGACCTGTTCCTGGAACAGGCCCGGCTCCGGCCGGAGCACACCGCGGTCGTGGCGCCCGACGGTCGGCTGAGCTATGCCGAGCTCGAGCGGTACGCCCGTGCCGTCGCGGCGGCGCTGACCGGCGCGGGAGTCGCGCCGGGCGAGTGCGTGGCGATCCTGGCCGGCAAGCGGTGCGGCCAGATCGCGGCGCTGCTCGGAACCCTGCTGGCCGGGGGCGCGTACGTGCCGATCGACCCGTCCTACCCGGCGGCCCGGCGGGACCTGTTGATCCGGGACTGCGGTGCGCGGGTGCTGCTGACCATGGGGGAGCGGGAGGCTCTCCGGACCGACGGCATGGTCGTCATCGACCTCGAGGACTGCCGGACCGCGGGGCCCGTGCCGGCATCGGGGGTCGCAGTCGCGGCGACCGATCCGGCGTACGTGATGTACACCTCCGGTACCACCGGGGTGCCCAAGGGCGCGGTGATCAGCCACCGGAACGTGATCCGCCTGGTGCGCGGAGCGGACTACCTCGCGTTCGGACCGGACCTCCGAACCGCGCAGACCGGCGCGGTTGGCTTCGACGCCGCGACGTTCGAGATCTGGGGCGCGTTGCTCAACGGCGGGACCGTCGTACTGCTGCCGGGGCACGTCACGCTGGATCCGCGCGCGTTCGGGGCGGCCATCCGTGAGTACGCCCTGACCACCGTGTTCCTGACGACGGCCCTGTTCCACCAGCTCACCGACCAGGACCCGTCGATCTTCGGTCCCCTTGCGGACCTGCTGGTCGGCGGCGAGGCCGTGTCCGGCCGCCACGTCGAGCTGGTCCGTACCGCCTGCCCGAACCTGCGCGTGCACCACGCGTACGGCCCGACCGAGAACACGACCTTCTCGACCATGTTCCGGGTCGACCGGCGGTACGACGGGCGGGTGCCGCTCGGCCGGGCGATCGCGAACTCCACGGCGTACGTGGTGGACCTCGACGGCTGGCTGCAGCCGGTCGGAGTACCGGGAGAACTCTGGGTCGGCGGCGACGGGGTGAGCCGGGGATACCTCGGCCGGCCGGAGCAGACCGCGCTCGCGTTCGTGCCGGACCCGTACCGGTCCGGGGGCCGGCTGTACCGCACCGGCGACCGCGCGCAGTGGCTGGCCGACGGCTCGCTCGAGTTCCTGGGCCGGCTGGATGACCAGGTCAAGATCCGCGGTTTCCGGGTGGAGCCGCTGGAAGTGGAGAAGAACCTGGCGGGGCTGCCGGAGGTACGGTCCGCCGCCGTGCTGGCCCGGACGCCGCCCGCCGGCACCACCTCCCTCTGCGCCTACTTCACCGCCGACCGGCCGCTCACGGCGCGTGAGCTGCGGACGATGTTGCGGGCCACGCTGCCGGACTACATGATCCCCGCCCGCTTTGTTCAACTACCGGCGATGCCGCTCACCGCGCACGGCAAGATAGACCGGGTCGCGCTCGCTGGTCCGGCGGTGCAGGGGTAGGGCCGGACCAGGCGAACGGTAGATTCGGCCTGCTACGGGCGTGTGTTCCAGGCGGCAACCGACGTTGCCGGGAGATGGGGTTAGACCGGTGCTGACGATGCAGGATGCGCTCGCTCGGCTGGACGAGTACTGGATCGGGCAGGGCTGCCTGAAGGTACAGCCGATGAACACCGAGGTAGGGGCCGGCACCCTCAACCCCGCGACGCTCCTGCGCGTGCTCGGTCCGGAACCGTGGCGGGTGGCCTACGTCGAACCCTCCGTGCGCCCCGACGACGCGCGCTACGGCGAGAATCCGAACCGGATCCAGTGCCACACGCAGTACCAGGTGGTCATCAAGCCCGAGCCGGTGAACGCGCAGGACCTCTATCTCGGCAGCCTGACGGCGCTCGGGGTCGACGTCAAAGCACACGACGTCCGGTTCGTCGAGGACAACTGGGCGTCGCCGGCGTTGGGCGCGTGGGGTCTGGGCTGGGAGGTGTGGCTCGACGGCCTGGAGATCACCCAGTTCACGTACTTCCAGCAGGCCGGCGGTACGAACCTGAAGCCGGTGTCGGTGGAGATCACGTACGGCATCGAGCGGATCCTGATGGCGCTGCAGGGCGTGCGCCACTTCAAGGACATCGTGTACGCGCCGGGCGTGACCTACGGCGAGATCTTCGGCCAGGCCGAGTACGAGATGTCCCGGTACGAGCTCGACGAGGCGGACATCGACGCCCACCGGGCGATGCTGCAGCTCTTCGCCGACGAGGCGCAGCGCATGATCGGCCTGCGGCTGCCGGTACCGGCGCACAGTTTCGTACTGAAGTGCTCGCACGCGTTCAACGTGCTCGACGCGCGGGGTGCGATCTCGACCGCCGAGCGCGCCACCGAGTTCGCCCGGATGCGGCGGATGGCGGCGGCGGTGGCCGAGCTGTGGGCGGAGCGCCGGGCCGAGCTGGGACACCCGCTCGGCATCGCGGCCGGCCCCGAGGCGCCACAGGCCCCCGCGGTGGAGTTCACCGGCTCGTCGACCGGCACCCGGCGGCTGGTGATCGAGGTCGGTGCCGAGGAGATGGCGCCGTCGGAGGCCCGGGCGTCGGTGGCACAGTTCCGCGGCCTGGTCACCGAGGCGCTGGCCGGTACCCGGCTGTCGCACGGCGAGGTGCGGGTCGACGCGACCCCCCGCCGCATCGTGGCCGTGGTGGACGACGTGGCCGCCCGGGAGGAGGACCACGAGCGGGTGGTCCGCGGCCCCAAGCTGGCCGCCGGGTTCAAGCCGGACGGTTCGCCGACTCCGGCCGCGACCGGCTTCGCCGGCGCGCAGGGTGTCGCGGTGGACGCCCTGGACCGCATCGAGCTGAACGGCGTGACCCACCTCGCCGTGGTCCGCAAGGAGAAGGGGCGGGACGTCCTGACCGCGCTGGCCGACGTGTTGCCGCAGACGGTGAGCCGGCTCCGGTCCTCGAAGAACATGCGCTGGTCCGACCCGCAGCTGTCGTTCACCAGGCCGATCCGCTGGGTGACGGCGCTGTGGGGCGACCTCGTCGTGCCGTTCACCGTGGGCGCGCTGGCGTCCGGTCGGGTGACCCGGGTGCTGCGCAACAGCGACCAGCCGGAGATCTCGGTGGACTCGGCCGAGGAGTTCGGCGACCGGCTGGCCGACGCCGGCATCGTGCTGGAGACCGAACGGCGTCGGGCCGCGATCGTCACCGGAGCGGTGGCGCTGTCGGCGCGCGCCGGTGGGCAGGTGGACGTCGAGGGTGAGGCGGCGCTGATCGACCAGATCGCCTACCTGGTCGAGACGCCGACGCCGATCCTCGGCTCATTCGACGCCGACTACCTCAAGGTGCCGCACGCCATCCTCACCACGGTCATGCGCAAGCATCAGCGCTACCTGCCGATCCGCGATCCGCAGGGCGCGCTGCTGCCCCATTTCGTGACGATCGCCAACGGGTCGGTGGACTCCGACCTGGTGCGCCGGGGCAACGAAGACGTACTGCGGGCCCGGTTCGAGGACGCCTCGTTCTTCTTCCGGGCCGATTCGACGGTGCCACCGGAGACCATGCGGACCCGACTGACCGCGTTGTCCTTCACCGAGCGGCTCGGTTCGATGCACGACCGGGCCGAGCGGATCGGTACGCTGGCCGGCCGACTCGCCGACCTGGTCGACCTCGACCCGGCCGACCGGGCTGTGCTCGACCGGGCCCGAGGCCTGGTCAAGTTCGACCTCGGGTCCCAGATGGTGACCGAGCTGACCAGCCTCGCCGGCGTCATGGCCAGGGAGTATGCCCTGTGCAGTGGCGAGTCGGAGTCGGTCGCGCAGGCTCTGATGGACGTGGAGCTGCCGCGCAACACCGGAGACGTGCTGCCGGCCACCGTCGCCGGTTCGATCCTGTCGTTCGCGGATCGGCTGGACTACCTGTGCGGTCTGGCCGCCACCGTGGGGCTGCCGACCGGAAGCAGCGACCAGTACGCGCTGCGCCGGGCCGCGCTCGGCGCGCAGGCGGTACACCGGACCTCGCCGGTACTCGCCTCGCTGTCCATGGTCGAGGCGTTGCGGCTGGCCGCCGCGGGGCAGCCGGTGGACGTCCCGCCGGAGGTGATCGACGCGACGGCCGAGTTCCTGACCCGCCGGCTGGAGCAGACGCTGGCCGAGGAGGGCGCCCCGGTCGACCGGGTCCGCGCCACGATCCTGCACGCCGACCGGCCGGCCAGGGTGGACGCGAGCCTGGAGCAACTCTCCACGCTGGTCGGCACGCCCGAGTTCCAGCGGCTGGTCGAGACGATGCAGCGCAGCCGGCGCATCGTCCCGGCCGGTACCGCCCCGGAGTACGACGCCGGTGCGCTCCGGGAACCCGCCGAGGTACGGCTGCACGAGGTGCTCGGCCGCACCGCGGCCGCGGTCGAGGGCGTCGAGGATCTCACCGCGTTCACCGAGCGGACCACCGACCTGACCGCGGCGGTGACCGCGTTCTTCGAGGAGGTCTTCGTGATGGCCGAGGAGCCGGAGCTGCGCGCCGCGCGCCTCGGGCTGCTCGCCGCCGTCGCCGCCCTCGGGGCGCCGGTGCTCAGCTGGGACCAGCTCCGGTCCTGACCGCGCAATCGAGTCGCGCCGGTCGCATTGCGGTCAGCTCCACTCCCAGCGGATACCGACCACGCCGGGGCGTACCTGCGGTAGGACCGCGTGCACCGCACGGTGGCTGTCCAGGGTCAGCTCGGCCGCCTCCTGCTCGGGCGCGGTGACGCGGTCGGCCACGAACCGGCGGCACCGTACCGGCAGCGCGTCGGGGTGGAACCGGACCTGCAGTACGTACTGCTCCGCCGGAAAGCACAGGGCCCGGACGAACTCGCCACACTCGGTACCGCTGTCGTCGACGAACTCGTAGGACAGGACCCGCGTCTCGCCCTCGTGCAGGGACAGGTCGAACAGCAACTCGGCGGCGACCAGTCCGGTCCCGGAGTCCCAGCTCACCCGGCCGAGTCGGCAGTTCTGGACGGCGCGGACCTGTACCCCGGCCACGTCGCCGCCGGCGTCCTGTCCGTAGATCGCCAGCGTGCGGTCCGCGTGCGACTCATGCGCGCGTACCGCCTGGGCGATGCTGACCCGGCGCAGTTCGCGGGCGGGGCCCAGCTCGACGGTGGCCAGCTCGCACGCCACGTGCACCCGCCCGGCCGCGTCCAGGTTCAGCTGATCCAGCGCGGCCATCTCGGCCAGCCGCGGCATGATCGCTGTGTACCGGTCCAGCATCCCCGGACAGCGCATCGCCGCGCCGCGCGGTCGGGGCGGACCCAGCAGCATGGTCAGGCTGCCGGCCGGAGTCCGCAGGATGTCCTCCAGCGCGGCGACCACCTCCAGCGACGCCTGTCGTTCCGGCCGGCGCAGGCCGCGCTGCCAGTAGCTGAGGGTGGTTACGCCGACGAGCAGTCCGCGTTCGGCCAGCTTGCTGCGCAGCCGCTCCAACGACAGGCCGCGGGCGGCGATCGCCCGCTGTAACGCGATGTGGAACACGGCCGGGACCGGCTCGTGCCTCGCGAGGTCTGGCATCCGGTCCTCCGAATGACCGTCCGATCAGCAGATGTGCCGATCGGTGTGGATATTCCCATTATGGGTTTCTTACGGGTTTTTGGTAAATGGTGCGAATATCCACCTGGGCGGCGTTCGAGCGGCCTTCACACCCGGGTTCGCCGTTCACACCCCGTGCCGGTACGGGATGCGCCCCGTTCCCTCGGCAGCTAGTGGCGCCATACCGTTCCCGCGGGCGCCCACCCTCCGCTTGACCCCTGCGAAGGAGCCTCACATGAATGTGTCCCCGGGCGGACGGCTACGCCGAGTCCGCCTCGTCGCGGCGGGACTGCTCGCCGCCGCGGCGGCCGCGATCCCCGCAAGCGCCGCCACCGCAGCCCCCGCGGTAGAGCCCGTCGTCGCGCAGCACGCGATCACCGGTACCGCCACGCCCCACGTCACGGCCGGTCAGCTCGGCATCAGCATGCAGGTGCAGCAGTACGACCAGTGGTGCTGGGTCGCCTCCGGCAACACCATCGCGGCCTACAAGGGCGCGTACACCGACCAGAACACGTTCTGTGACCTGGCGATCAACTACCCCACTTCGTACCAGTGCCCGAACCAGCCCGGTTACCTGTCCTGGGACCAGAACGCGCTGTCCCAGCTGGGCGTCAACCCCGGGTACGAGAGTGGCGGCGCGTTGAGTTGGGCCACCGTGGTCAACGAGATCAACAGCAACCGGCCGATGGAGACCGCCATCTACTGGACCGCCGGCGGCGGCCACGCTGAGGTCATCTACGGCTACGACGACGGCGGGAACATCTTCTTCGGTGACCCGTGGCCGACGGACAACCGCTACAACGTCATGAACTACAACGCCTACGTCAGCAACGGCCAGTTCAGCTGGGGCGACGCGCTCTACGGGATCGGGTGACCATCATGACTCTGCGTACCCTTACCCGCCGGGCCACGGTCGGTTTCGCGCTGGCCGGTGCCGCTCTGCTCGCGGTTGCCGGACCCGCTGGTGCCGCACCCTCCGCGGTCTCCGGTACCCCGTCTGCGGCTGAAGCCCAGGCAGCGCATCAGGCTGCGGACACTCCGCAGGTACACCGGCTGCTGGCCGGCTTCTTCGCCGACCGCGGCCAGCCGGCCAAGCCGGCCAACGCCGCACACCGCGACGCGGTGGCCGCCACGATGAACCCCACCCTCGCCACCACCGTGCCCGTGTACTACCTGTCCCCGGGTTTCGTGAAGGGCGACTCGGCGACGGTCGCGGACCTCGCGTACATGGCGACCGACGCGGTGTCTTCGGACGGTCAGCACGCGACGGTGTGGACCGTACGGGACAAGGCCGGTACCGGCTGGGTCGAGATGAACATCGCCTCCGGGGACAACGAGCTCCGGTACGCCCGGCAGGCCGGTAACGGTGTCGTGTTCCGGGAGCCGCAGGTCAACGCCTGGTACACGATCTCCAGTGGCCGGGTAGTCCCGCTCAACGAGTCCGCGCGCATGTCGGTCGGTACCGACGGCGCGAGCATGGGCGAGTACCAGAAGCTGGTGCACGACCGGTACGCGGACAAGATGGCCGGTTCCGCGTACGTCAAGAAGCACACCATCGGCGGCAACTGGCTGCCGAAGCCGGCTGCCAAGCCGGTGGCCGCGCCGCAGCACAGCGGCAGCACCACGCTGCTGCCGATGCTGCTGGCCGGTTTCGCTGTGTTCGCCGGTGCCGCGGTTGTGCTGTGGCGTCGGGTGAGCCGCCGGAGCACCGCCAGCGCGTAACGCGCTGAGTCACCGATCACGGTGCCGGGACGCCACGCGTCCCGGCACCGTGTCGCATTCGGACCACGCGGTCGGTGTCCGGGAGCATCCACCATCCCGCGCGTTTGCGTTTCGAGCCCCCAGGGAATCGCGACGCGCCGCACCTGTTGATCCGGGTATGGGACTGACAGGTGAGTACGAGCCGAGCGCGTCGGAGTGGGTCCGCGAGCAGGTCGACCAGATCATGCGTAGTGGTACCACCGATGGCGTCACGATCAGGGGCATGCCGACGGTGTTGATGACCTACCGCGGCGCGAGGACCGGCAAGGTCCGCAAGACGCCGGTGATGCGGGTCGAGCACGAGGGGCGCTACGCGGCTGTCGCGTCCAAGGGGGGCGCGCCGACCAACCCGCAGTGGTACGCCAGCCTGGTCGCCGAGCCGGTCATCGAGCTTCAGGACGGTGCGGTGACCCGGGAGTACCGGGTCCGGGAGGTGTTCGGCGACGAGAAGGCCCTCTGGTGGCGCCGGGCGGTCGACGCGTACCCGGACTACGCCGCCTACCAGGACAAGACCGACCGCCAGATCCCGGTTCTCGTGCTCGAACCGGTCAACGGGGATACACCGGCTGATGCCGGTACAGAGAACTAGGTCTGGGTCTGTGGTGGAGGGCGGGCCGCTCGACACCGGGCTGACCAGCTCGCCGTGCGGGCGGTTGGCCGTCGCCCGAGCTGACGGGCGGTGCTGCGATGAGGCGGATTGACTACGACACGGAGCGGTACCAGGACTATGCGCGTGGGCGTGCGCTGACCGAGCAGCAGCTACGGGTGTGGATCAACGCCTTCCGAGCGGTGCTGCCCGAGCGGCGTCCGCTGGCGGGGCTGGACGTCGGCTCAGGGACGGGCCGGTTCACCCCCGCGTTGGCGCGGGCGTTCGGGCCGGTCACCGGCGTCGAGCCGTCGGTCCGCATGCGCGCGGTAGCGCAGGCGCACTCGCAGCATGCCGATGTCCGGTACCTGGCAGGTTCCGCCGAGGACCTGCCAGTGCCGTCCGGCAGCGCCGACTACGCGCTCATGTTCCTGTCCTGGCATCACGTACAGGACAAGCCTCGGGCGGCCCAGGAATTGGCCAGAGTGCTCCGGCCCGCCGGGCGGCTGCTACTGCGCGCGAATTTCAGCGACCACCATCCCAGGCCCTGGTGGCTGGAGTACTTCCCCCGTGGCTTTGAGGTGGACGCCTCGCTGTTCCAACCGCTGCACGAGGTCATCGCGATGTTCACCTCGGCCGGCTGGCGGGTTGCCAGCTTCGGCACGGTTACCGAGCCGTCCACCGGTACCCGCGGTGACATGCTCGAACGGCTGCGCCTGCGTACCCTTTCGTTCTTCGCGCAACTCAGCGCCGACGAGCTGGAGGCCGGATTCCGCCGCCTGGAGCAGGCTGTTTTCGCGGCTCCCGACGCACCAGCGCCGGTGTTCTCCGAGCCGCTGCTCACGCTCGAACGGCCTTAGCCCGTCGCGGCCATGCGGGAGTCGCCGGCGTTGACCCGGCGAGCGCGTCAGGTCACGGGTGGAGGGCACGGCTGCCGGCAGCAGTTCGGGATCTGCCTGTAAGAGTCGAGGCCGGATGGTCATGACCTGTTGAAGGGCAGGACAGGGAGGCCGATGGACGCCGATGCGGATGGTGCACGCGAGCGTTTCACCCGCAGATACCAGGTGCTGTATCCGCGGGTCTTCGGCTATGTGCGCAACCGGGTCGGTGCGGACCTGGCACGAGATGTGGCTGCCGAGGTGTTCGTGGTGGCGTGGCGGCGGCGCGCGGAGGCTCCGTCGTCCGCCTTGCCGTGGTTGCTGGTGCCAGCTCGGAACCTGATCAGCCAAAGCGTTCGCGCCGGGATGCGCGCCGACGCATTGGCGACGGAACTTGCTCGATGTGCCCCGTCCGACGATGTCGGAGCCGACGAGATAGTCGTGAGGCTTTCCCGTACGGCACAAATGCATCATGTGTGTACTGAGCCGCCGGCGGTACGGCAACCTCACCTGACTCAGGGTCGGACAGCCGCCGGCCACGTCTGCCGAGCGAGCTGGCCCGGGGGACCGTCCGGACCGTCGCCGAACCTTTCGGCGAGCCGGTGCGCCACAACCTCGGGGGCGGGCATCGCCGCGATCTCGGCGGCGACGCGTTGCGCGGCCGTCCGGAGCTGGGGGTCGGCCAGCAGCCGTTCGACCCTGACGCGCACGGATGCCGCGCTCACCTCGTCGGGTGCGAGCGTGAGCGCCGCGCCCACCCGGACCCCGCCCTCGGCGTTGCGGAACTGGTCGGCCGCCTGAGGCAGGCAGAGCTGCGGAAGCCCGCACGCCAGCGCACCCAGGAAGGTGCCGGAACCGCCGTGCGAGACCACCGCTGAGCACCGGCCGAGCACGGCGGGCTGGTCGACCCACGACTCCACCCGCACGTGGTCCGGCTGCTCGCCGAGGGCGGCCGGCTCGATCCGTGGGCCGGTGGCCACCACCACCGGGACCTGCAGCGCCGCAACGCCGGCGACGATTTCCTGGAGCAGCTCCGCGTTGCCGTGCACCGTGCCCAAGGTGACGTAGACGAGCGGTTCGGGCGGCGTGGCGACCGGACCGGTGTAGTCGACCGGCCGGAGGGCCTGGACCTCGGGGAGGTGGTCCAGCGACCCGGTCTGCACCGATGGCGGACAGATGTCCAGGTATCCGGCTCGGCCACAGCCGGCGTACGGCGGGGTCTCGAGACCGTGTGCGCCCCACAGCCCGGACAGCTTCGCCGCGGCGTCGAGGTACTCCTTCGGCACCACGGTGCCGAAGGAGTGGGTGACGGTGGGGACACCGCACAGTTCACCGACGAGCGGGGCGGCCAGCTCCGCGTGCCCGTGGACCAGCAGGTCGGGGCGCCAGTCCGTCGCCAACCCGATCAGGTCCGCGGCCATCGGCGGGGCCATGGCCGCCCCGAACAGGTGCGGGAACACAAACGCCGCACGCCCGGCACCCGGGATCTCCGCCGCACCGGCGAAGACCGCAGCGCGGAGCGCGGCCGCCGCTGCCCCGTGCGCTCCCGCGGGCACCGCATCGATCCCCGCCGCGGTCACGAGTGGGGTCGCATCGGCCGGTGTTGCCCACAGCACGGCATGACCATCCCGCAGCAGAGCACGGGCGAGCGGGACCATCGGGACGACATGACCATGGCCCGACGTCGATGAGAACAGCACGCGCATGAGCCACGATGGCACGAGCTGGCCTGGTGCGTCTGCCCGTCTCCAGGGGGTGTGGCCGCGGGTTCCCTGACCGCAAACGCACCGGGTCGCACCGGGCCCAGCCGCCCATCTCCCGCGTTCCCGCCTCGCTGCCGGTGACGCTGGGCGGACGACTACTACCCGAAGTACGCGTACAACGACGGCACCTCCGGTGCCGGGCGACGATCGACGAGGCCACGAACTACGGCGGTTCGATCGGGGCTGCGTCTCCAAGGGAGAGCAGGTGACCCCTGGCCGGCAAATACGTCATCGGATCGCACAGGTGGGACTGCCCGTGACGCGGACGAGGGACGTCCGTCGCCGGTCATGGCCGCCGCACCCGGCCGGGGCAGGTCGATCACGTCGACCTGCCCGAGCGTCGGTGTGCGGGCAGGTGTGCCTGGGCACCGGGCGGGTACGGCGGTGGCAGGAGCACCGCCGGTTCCGTCTGGCCGGGAGCGTGGGCATACCCCAGGAAGGATCTGTGATCATGCGCGGAGCAGTGATCCACGCCGCTGGAGACGTACGGGTCGAGCAACGCGACGAGCCCACCATCGTCGAGCCGACCGACGCCATCATCCGGCTGACCGCGACTTGTGTCTGCGGCTCGGACCTGTGGCCGTACCGCGGGATCGACAAGGTGACGGAACCGTCGCCGATGGGCCACGAGTACGTCGGCATCGTGACGGAGACCGGCGACGAGGTCCGCACGGTGGGGCCGGGCCAGTTTGTGGTCGGGTCGTTCTTCGCCTCCGACAACACCTGCGAAATCTGCCGGGCCGGCTACCAGACTTCGTGCGTGCGCCGCCAACCGGTCGGCGCGCTCGGCGCGCAGGCGGAGTACCTTCGCGTACCGCTGGCCGACGGCACCCTGGTGGCCACGCCCGAGGTACCCTCCGACGACCTGGTCCCGGGTTTCCTAGCCGCCTCCGACGTGCTCGGCACCGGCTGGTTCGGCGCGGTGGCCGCCGAAGTCGGACCGGGTAAGACCGTCGCCGTGGTCGGCGACGGCGCGGTCGGACTACTCGCGGTGCTGTCGGCCCGGCAGCTCGGCGCGGACCGGATCATCGCGATGAGCCGGCACGAGTCGCGCCAGAAACTCGCCCTCGACTACGGCGCCAGCGACATCGTCACCGAGCGCGGCGACGAGGGGGTCGCCCGGGTCAAGGACCTCACCGACGGCCTCGGCGCCCATTCGGTCATCGAGGCTGTCGGCACCCAGGAGTCGATGCTGCAGGCCATCCGGTCCACCCGTCCCGGCGGTCACGTCGGCTACGTCGGGGTCGCACACGACGTGACCCTGCCCGGCAGCGAGCTGTTCCGGTCCCACGTTCACCTGCATGGCGGTCCGGCCCCGGTGCGGCGGTTCCTGCCGGAACTGATCGACCTGATCTGGAACCGGACCATCGATCCGGGCAAGGTCTTCGACCTGACCCTGCCGCTGGATCGGGTCGCCGAGGGTTACCGGGCGATGGACGAACGCCGGGCGATCAAGGCGCTGCTGGTTCCCTGACCACCCGCGGCGCCGATGCGGGCCGCTGGTGCCGGGTCGGCAGCCCCGATCGCGTAGGTGGCCGCGCCGAGGTCGTGTGCGGGGAGGTGGGCGACGGCGCCGGCTTGGCCGGCGGCGTACGCGGCCGGCCAGGTCCGCGCATTTACGCAACGCCGCCGGGTGGCGGGTAACCGGCCTCCCGGGCCTTTGCGACAGCCTGCAGCCGGTCGGCCACCTGGAGCTTGCCGAGGATGGCGGACACGTAGTTGCGCACCGTCTTGGGCGTCAGGTGCAGCTCGGCGGCGATTTCCAGGTTGCTTCGTCCGGCGATGATGAGCCGCAGGATGTCGTGGTCGCGATCGGTCAGGTCGGGGAAGATCGCGGTGTCCCGATCGGTGGGGCGGCTGACGTACCGGGTGAGCCGCTGGGCCACTGCCGGGCTGAAGATGGCTTCGCCGCAGTGCACGGCGGTGATCGCCCGCACCAGGTCGTCGACCGTGGCGTCCTTGAGCACGTACCCGCGGGCTCCGGCGCGCAGTGCGGTCAGCACCGAATCGTCGTCGAACATGGTCAGGACGAGTACCCAGTGCCGGGACGGGCGGCGACGATCTGCCGGGTCGCATCGATGCCGCTCATGCTGGGCATCTTCAGATCCATCAGGACCACGTCCGGTGCCAGCGCGGTGACCACAGACACCGCTTCGGCGCCGGTGGCCGCCTCGCCGACCACCTCGACGTCGTTGCGTGCGGCCAGCATCGTCTTGATGCCCTCGCGGTAGAACATGTGGTCGTCGGCGACCAGTACGCGGATGGACGTCACTGATGCCCCCCGTTGTCGGCGGCCGGCGGCAGCGGCAGCGGCAGCGGCAGCAATGTGCCGTGGGGCCGGGGCTCGGCGACGGCGAACCGGCCGCCGATCTCCTCCGCCCGTTGCCGCATCGAGGTCAGTCCGACGCCCGCCGGCGCATCCGGATCGATGCCATCGCCGTTGTCGCCTATCGCGACCCCCAGCTGGTGGTCGGCGACGGTGAACCGGATCGTGCTGAGGCTGGCCCTGGCGTGCCGGACCACGTTGGTGATCCCTTCGACAGCTATCCGGTAAGCGGCCACCTCCACTACCGCCGGCAGCGGCGGTAGCGGGTCGGCGTGCACCTCGATGGTGAGCCCGTCCGGGTCGGCGTTGAGCCGCCGGCATGCTTCCTCGACCGCGGCGGCCAGACCCAACTCGTCAAGGGACGGCGGCCGTAGCTGGTACACCAGGCGGCGGATGTCGGCGATCGCGTACCTGGTCTGCTCGCCGGCGTCGGCCAGCAGCCGGGCGGCCGCGTCCGGATCGTCGCCGATCAAGTGTCGTGCCAGGTCGACGCGCTGGTACACGCTGGCCAGCGTCGGCCCCAAGCCGTCGTGCAGATCCTGGTGCAACCGGCGCCGCTCCTGTTCGCGAGCCGTCACCAGGATCTCGTGGGACCGGCGCAACGCGGAGGTGAGCGTCGCGCCTTGCACGCGCGCACGGGAGCCGCGAACCTGTGTATCGCCGGTGGCGTGGCACTCAACAGCGTGGCGAACGGGCGCATCCTGCGGGAGACGCCGTTTAAGAACGTATTCGTCGTACCGGCTGCCGGTGACAACGGCATTTCTCTCGGTTGCGCCTACTATGCGGCCCATCAGTTGGAGGGCCAACCTATTGGCGGACTTCCCCACCTAACCCACGCATATCTTGGCCCGTCATATCCTGACAGCATCATGCAGCAGGCTTTGGACGAGGCGGGGCTGGCAGCCGAGCCGGTGGAGGATCTGGCGAGTCGCGTCGCGCATCTGCTTGCTGCCGGGGCATTCGTGGCATGGTTTGACGGCGGCTCCGAGTTCGGGCCACGTGCACTCGGACATCGCAGCATTCTGGCCGCGCCGTTTCCCGGCGAGGTGAAGGACCGGCTCAACGACGAAGTGAAGTTCCGCGAGTGGTTCCGGCCATATGCCCCGATCACAATGGCGGACCGGGCCGCTGAATACTTCCATATCGGACAGCCCGAGTCGCCGTTCATGCTTCTCGTTGCGAAGGTGCTGAAGCCCACAGCCATCCCAGCCGTTACCCATGTGGACGGCACGGCGAGGTTGCAGACTCTGCGCCGCGAAGCCAACGCGCCCCTGTACTCGGTGATCGAACGTTTCGAGGCGCTGACCGGCGTGCCAGTCCTGCTGAATACGTCGTTCAACGTGGCCGGCCAGCCGATTGTCGAGACTCCGCGGGACGCCTTACAGGGTTTCGTCTCCATGAACCTGGACTATCTGGTGATCGCGGACCGCCTCGTCAAGCACCCGGGCCGCGACGTCTTTCGCTGACACAGGTCTCGGAGGACCGGCCGGAAAGTCAGGCAGCGGGTGTCCGGCCCTGCCCCGAGGGCAGCAGCATCTGTCGGCGGCGGATGCAGGGCAGTCGGAACCACGGTATGCCCGCGCGAACCACACCGAGCATCCGCGCAGCGTGTGTACATGCCGGAAGAGTTGATCGTGGCGGCGCTGGACGGATGGCTGGCCCGGGAGTTCGGCCCGGACCGGCTGCCCGGCACGAGCGCCGCCCTGTGATCAGCGGCTGGGCCGGCACCGATCCGGACCCGACCGCCCGGTGGACCGCCGAGGTCAACGCCATCGGCCTGGCGGCACAGGCCCAGCTGCGGGCGGCGACCGGCGCCGCGAACGCCCGGATTACCAGCGAGGAGATCACGGCGCTGGTGGCCAGCCTCGGTTCGATCCTCACCGTGCTGCGCGAGGCGGACCCGGCCGACAAGGCCGAGGTGTACCGCGGGCTCGGGCTGCAGCTGACCTACCAGTCGCCGAACAAAAGTGATCGCCGAGGCCCAGCCCGGCGCTCATGTGCGAAAGTTTGTGTCCGAGGGGGGACTTGAACCCCCACGCCCTAATCCGGGCACTAGCACCTCAAGCTAGCGCGTCTGCCATTCCGCCACTCGGACGTGCGCGCCCATCGTACCGCTGACGGCTGCCAATCCGGACAGCCGGCACCGCGTCGGGCGAGGACTCAATGTACACCACCGCAAACCGGCCTCCGCGCGCCCAGCCGGGCCCCCGACGCGGCGGTCCGGCGGGCGGTGGCGGGTAGATTCGCCGGTGTCAGCCGTCCGCCAGCCGACCGGAGTGTGCGGTGCGCCGGATCATCGTCGCGGTCATGGCCGTCGCCGCCCTGGCCGCCGCCGGATGCGGGGGATCAGACCATGGCGGGGGTACGGCGAAGCCGTCCGCCACCGGCTCGAGCGCGCCGGCCACCCCGAGCATGCGCCCCCCGGCAGGTGACGCGCCCGGGTCGATGGCGGCGCTCGGGGATTCGATCACGCTCGGCGTGGACGCGTGCACCCAGTTCGGCGCGTGTCCGCGGGTGTCCTGGGCGACCGGGGACGCCGGGGACAGCCACTACCGCCGGCTCGTGGCGAAGAACCCGCACATGACCGGTCAGGCGCACAACCTCGCGGTGACCGGCGCCAAGGTGGCGGACCTGCCGCGGCATGCGACGCAGGCGACGCGGCTGCGGGCGGAGTACGTCACGATGCTGATCGGCGCCAACGATGCGTGCACCGACACCACGGAAAGCATGACGCCGGTGTCGAGCTTCCGGGCCAGCGTGACTGCGGCGCTGGCGAAGCTCGATCAGAAGCCCTGGGTGTTCGTGGCGAGCGTCCCCGACCTGTACCGGCTGTGGCAGATCGGGCACGACAACCCGAGGATGACCTACGTGTGGGGCTTCGGCCTGTGTCAGAGCATGCTGGCCGAGCCGACGTCCACCGCGCCCGCCGCCACCGCGCGCCGGCAGGCGGTGCGCGCCCGGGTCCAGCAGTACAACGCCGAGCTGGCCCGTGCCTGCAAGCAGTACGGGCCGCGCTGCCGGTACGACGGGGGAGCGGTGTTCGACGCGGACTTCACCGCGGCCGACGTGAGCACGATCGACGGCTTCCACCCGAGCGCGACCGGTCAGCACCGGCTGGCCGCGATCACCTACCGGGCCGGCTTCAACTGGTGACACCCGCGGGCGGCACCGGCCGGCTGGTGACGGTGACACGGAGGACCGCTGGGCAGTGCCGGCTGGTATGAAGGGCGCATGACAGCCGTCGGTGCGCAGGACGAGGTCGTCGAGCTCACCCGCGACCTGCTCCGGATCGACACCACCAATACCGGCGATCCGGCCACCAGCGCCGGCGAGCGGGTGGCCGCGGAGTACGTAGCGGAGAAGCTCGCCGAGGTCGGGCTGGAGCCGTTCGTGGTCGAGAGCGCACCCGGCCGTACCAACGTGGTGGCCCGGTTCCCGGGCGCCGACCGGTCCCGCAGCGGCCTGGTTGTCCACGGGCACCTGGACGTCGTACCGGCCGATGCGGACGAGTGGTCGGTGCATCCGTTCTCCGGCGAGGAACGCGACGGCTACCTGTGGGGCCGCGGCGCGATCGACATGAAGGACTTCGACGCGATGACCCTCGCGTTGGTCCGGCAGTGGCGGCGGGAGGGGAAGGTACCGCCGCGGGATCTGGTACTGGCGTTCTTCGCCGACGAGGAGGCCGGCGGTACGTACGGCGCGCAGTGGCTGGTCGACGAGCATCCGGAGCTGTTCGAGGGGTGTACCGAGGCGATCGGCGAGGTCGGCGGCTTCTCCGTGTCGATCAGTGACGATCTCCGGTTGTACTGCATCGAGACGGCCGAGAAGGGGCTCAACTGGCTGCGGCTGACCGCGCGCGGCCGGCCCGGGCACGGCTCGATGGTGCATGACGACAACGCGGTGACCGCGCTCGCCGAGGCGGTGGCGCGGGTCGGACGGCACGAGTTCCCGGTGGAGGTCACCCCGACGGTACGGGCGTTCCTCGAACACCTCTCCGACGCGCTCGGCGTCGAACTGGACCCGGACGATCCGGAGCTCGCGATCGCGAAGCTCGGACCGATCGCCCGGGTCATCGGCGCGACCATCCGCAACACCGCGAACCCGACCATGCTGCGCGCCGGGTACAAGACCAACGTGGTGCCGGGCATCGCGCACGCGGTGGTGGACGGGCGGGCGCTGCCCGGCCGCGAGGACAGCTTCATCGACGACATCCGCGCGCTGGTCGGGCCGGACATCGAGCTGGAGTACGAGCAGCACAATCCGGCGCTGGAGACCACCTTCGACGGGCCGCTGGTGGACGCCATGGCGGACGCGCTGCGGGCCGAGGACCCCGGCGCCCGACCGGTGCCGTACATGCTCTCCGGCGGTACCGACGCCAAGTCGCTGGCCCGGCTGGGCATCCGCTGCTTCGGCTTCACGCCGTTGAGGCTGCCGGCCGATCTGGACTTTTCGAGCCTGTTCCACGGCATCGACGAGCGGGTGCCGGTCGACGGGCTACGGTTCGGTGTCCGGGTACTCGACCGATTCCTGTCCCGCTGCTGACCGCTGGCAACGCCTCGATCGCGCGGCCGGCCGGTTCGGCCCTCCCGGCCCGCGCCCGCACCTGAAACCCACAAGCACGACCGTCCATGTGTACCGCCACGGAGGAGAACAATGACCGACCGCCAGGCTGAGCTCGACGCCGCGTTGCAGCGGGTGATGACCAGCGCCCGCGAACACCTCGCCGCGGTGACGGCGGCCGGCGGCCAGCTGGACGACGACCGGGTGTGGCAGGCGTACGTCGAGCTGAACAACGCGTCGTTCGCCTACGACGAGCTGCTGCTGGACACGTTCGGCGAGGTCACGCCGTGGGACGTGGACCCGATCGACCCGGCCGAGGCGGACCACGGCCGGCACGGCGTCGAGCTGATCGACGCACCGGACGCCGAGCCGGTGACGATCTCGGTGCGGCAGCGCCGGGACTACCTGGTACCGAGCACCGCCGCGCTGGTGCGGCTCGCCGCCGACGCGCGGGCGGCCGCGCCGCAGGGCGGGGACGATGACGAGGACGAGCCGCCGACCACCGTCGGCGAGGCGGTCGCCGAGCTGCTTCAGGCCGGCGACGGGGCGCTCGGTTCGTTGGACGTACCGGAGTTGGAGCCGCTGTACGGCGTGGTCACGATCGTCGAGACCGAGCGGCCGATCGACCCGGCGACGGTGGACGTGGACGACAACTCACCGTTCGTGCTGGCCGACACCGACCGGCTGTTGGTGCGGCTGGACGAGCAGGCCTACACCGACGAGGACGAGTGACCGGCGGACATGCGCCACCCGGCGGCGCGCTCCCGGCGCCGCCGCCCGGCTACGGATGTCAGTAGGACAGTCCAGGTAGCGGGTCGGTGCTTCTGCGCCGCCGCAGCCACACCTTGCGCGAACCGTCCCGGTACAGGCGGACCTTCGCCAACTCCCAGCCGGAGAACTCGGCCTGGATGGCGAGCAGTGCCTGCGCGGTGAGGCGGTCGACGTTGGGTGGCAGCCGCAGCGGCGCGTACTCATAGTCGGGTGGCACGGTGAAATCCTGCCTACCGGGAGATGACTTGCACCACCCCTGCGGCGCGACCAGTTACGAATATCGCCCCATTGATGGCGTCGACCGCGACCGCGTCTGGCTGCTGGACGGTCGGATACCGGACCACAACTCTTGGTGCGCCGCCGGCCAGGTCGAAGCCGACGACCTCGTTCCGTGCGGTCAGGCTCACCCAGAGCAAGTGATCGTCCGAGTCGTACCCGCCGCCGTACGGGGCGCCGTGCGCCGGATACCGCTGCCGGAGGAACAGCGGGTCGACCGAGAAGATCAGTAGCTCATCGTTGCGGGTGTCCAGAACCACGAACCGGTTGTTCCGTACGCCGACCACGGTCGCGGCGCCGTTGCCGGCGCGCAGGCCCTGCTCCCGTACGCCGCTGTCGAGCCGGAACGTGATGAGAGAGGTGGACAGCCCGTCCACCACGGCCACCCGGTCACCGGATACCGCGATGCTGCTCGGGTGGCCACCGACCGCGAGGGTGTGTCGCACCGAGCCGTCGGCTCGCAGCAGTACCGCCTCGGCCCGGTCCGGCAGCGTGACCGCGGTACCGCCGTCCGGCAGCTCGGTGAGTGCCTCTCCGGCCACCGGCAGCGTGCTGCGGACCGGCTGACCGGTGGCCGGCACGGTGACCAGCTCCGATCCGGCGACGGTACGGAAACCGCCTGCTGCCAGCGCGATCACCTGCCGCGCCGGCCCGGCCAGCGGTACCGTGCCGACTCTGCGTCCGGTCCGCGCGTCCAGCAGTACCAGCCGGTCCGGGTTGCGCACCCCGACCGCGAGCCGGTGCTGCCGCGGGTCGACCGCGACAGCGTCCGCCGCGTCCCCGACCGGCCACACCGTGCCTCGCGGCGACACCGACGGGCTCGGGGCACTGGCCGGGGTCGCGGGTGTCGGTTGTACCGCCACCTGCAGCGGGTCCTTGCTGTCACAGCCGGAGGCGCCCAGCAGCGCGACCGCCGCGACCACCGCGGCGAGCCTTTTCGTGATCACACAACCACCTCTCGTGGAGCCTGCGTCGCGTACTCCCGCAGCAGCGCCGGCAACCTGGTGCGGCGCGGTCGGGCCGGCACGTCCCGCACCGCCCGGGCCAGCACCGGACCGGCGCCGTGTACCACCGACAGGTGCCCGGTCGCGCGGGTGAACATCGCGTACACGACCGGCCGGGACAGCAGCCCGCACGCCTCGGCCGGCAGTACCGCGACCACCGCCGGCCACCGTCGGGACAGGCTCTCCCGCACGCCGTACGCCGGGAGCCCGGCCGCCCGCAGCGCGTCGACCCCGGCCGGTCCGCGCCGCATCGCGGTCACCACGGCCACCTCGTCGCCGGACAGTCCGAGCCGGCGCGGAATCGAGTGGGTCACCAGTTGGCGGGTCCGATGTACCGCGGTGTGGCTGTCCGGTACCGGCACCACCACGACCCGGTGCTCCGGATCGGGCGCCAGCGGCGGCAGCGAGCCGGCCCGTACCGCCGCGCACAGCGCCGGCAACGGCTCGTCGCGGGCGGGTGTGGCCGACTCGCGCACCGGTACGCCGAGCGCGTCGGCAACGCTCAGCAGATCGGCGAACACCTGTCCGGCTCCGGCCGGTCGGGGCAGCCCCGGGTCACCGACGAGTACCACGCGACTTCCGGCCGGTACCCCCGCCAATTCCTGAACGAAGCCGTCGACGGTGAGCGACTCGGCGGCGGCGACCAGGTGGCCGTCCGCCGGCCCGACCGGAGTCCACACCGGGACATCGGCGACTTCGAGCCGGCCGGTACGGGCGAGGTCGGCGAGCACCCGCGCGATCCGCTCCTCGGCCGCGGAGAGGTCCGCGAGTGCGAGCAGGTCTCCGACGGCCACGACCGTGCCGGTCCCGATCGCCTCGTCCACGGTCCGCGCCGGGTCCAGGTCGCGTCCGCTGAGTACGGCGGCCACCAGCGACCGGGGAAGCGCGGTGTGTCCGTCCGCGGCGGCCGCGGCCAGCACTTCCACGACAGCCACCCGCCGAGGCTACCCGCGGCCGGGTCGCTTGCCGTCGGGGGAGGTGCGGTCAGCCCTGCCGCTCCGGATACCCGGCGACCGGTCCGGACACGTCGTCCAGGGCGTACCGGATCTCGGCCGGCAGCACGACGTCCTCGGTCTGCAGCGAGCCGAGCAACTGCCCGACCGTCCGGGCACCCACCACCGGGGCGACCACACCCGGCTGGTCCCGGATCCAGGCCAGCGCGACCGACAGCGGCGACACGCCCAGCCCGTCCGCGGCGGTGGCCACCGCCTCCACGATGCCGGCGCCGCGCTCGTCCAGGTACCGGCCGACGAACCGCTCGAAGTGCGGAGAGGCGGCGCGCGAGTCGGCCGGCGTGCCCTGCCGGTACTTCCCGGTCAGCACCCCGCGTCCGAGCGGCGACCAGGGCAGGATGCCGACGCCCAGGTCCAGGCAGGCCGGCAGCACCTCCCGCTCGATCCCGCGCTCCACCAGCGAGTACTCCACCTGCGTGGACACCAGCGGAGCCCGGCCGGGCCAGGCCTGTTGCCAGGTGGCCGCCTTGCCGAGCTGCCAGCCGGAGAAGTTGGACACCCCGACGTACCGGGCGCGGCCGCTGCTCACCGCGTAGTCCAGCGCCGAGAGCGTCTCCTCCATCGGCGTGGTCGGGTCGTACGCGTGCAGCTGCCACAGGTCGACGTACTCGATGCCGAGCCGGTCCAGCGAGCTGTCCAACGATCGGAGCAGATGTGCCCGGGAGCAGTCCCGGCGCCGCTCGGTGCCCGGCCGAAGCCCCGCCTTGGTCGCGATGAGCACATCGTCCCGCGGCACCATGCCGGCCAGCAGCGCGCCGAGCACCGACTCGCTCTCGCCGTCGGCGTACACGTCCGCGGTGTCGACCAGGTTCCCGCCGGCGTCCACGAACGTCTTGAGTTGGGCAGCCGCGTCGTCGGCATCGGTGTCCCGGCCCCACGCCATCGTGCCGAGGGCGAGCCGGGACACCAACAGCCCGGTCCGGCCCAACGGTCGCTGCTCCATAGCAGCGGACGGTACCGGCGGGCCGTCAGCCGCCTCAGCCGACCCGCCGCATTCGCCTATGCGCACGGCTCGTCCTGCCCTGCTGCCTGGCTGCGCCCGGCAGCTGTGCAGGACCGCCATCGGTTCTTTTGCGCACGGCTCGTCCTGCCCTGCTGCCTGGCTGCGCCCGGCAGCTGTGCAGGACCGCCATCGAAGTACCCTGCTCGCGGCGGGGGTGCCCGCTGTCGTGGCGGGAGGACTGATGAGGCTCGGACTCAACCTCGGCTACTGGGGCGGGGACAACAACAACGCTGCGCACCTGGCGCTCACCCGGGAGGCGGAGCAGCTCGGCTACTCCGTCGTCTGGGCGGCCGAGGCGTACGGCTCGGACTCGCCCACGGTGCTGGCCTGGCTGGCCGGGCAGACCGAACGGATCGAGCTCGGCTCCGCGGTCATGCAGATCCCGGCGCGTACCCCGGCGATGGCCGGGATGACGGCGGCGACCCTGGACGCGCTGTCCGGTGGCCGGTTCCGGCTGGGCCTCGGCGTGTCCGGACCGCAGGTGGTGGAGGGCTGGCACGGGGTGCCCTACGGCAAGCCACTGGCCCGGACCCGGGAGTACGTGGACATCGTCCGGCAGGTACTGGCCCGGCAGACCGTCCGATACGACGGCGAGTACTACCGGCTCCCGCTGCCCGACGGTCCGGGCAAGGCGCTCAAGCTGACCATCCATCCGGTACGTACCGAGGTGCCGATCTACCTCGGCGCGGTGGGGCCGCGGAACCTGGAGCTGACCGGCGAGATCGCGGACGGCTGGCTCGGCCTGTTCTACGCGCCGGAGCACGCGGCCGACCAGTTGGCGGCGGTACGACGGGGTCGCGAGAAGTCCGGAGAGGACCTGACCGGCTTCGACGTGGTACCGACCGTGCCGGTGGTGATCGGCGACGACCTCGAAGCGTGCGCCGAGCCGGTACGCGGCTACGCGGCGCTGTACATCGGCGGCATGGGCAGCCGGGAGAAGAACTTCTACCACCGCATCGCGGTACGGATGGGCTACGAGGAGGCCGCCAACCAGGTGCAGGACCTGTTCCTGGAGCGCAAGCACCGGGACGCGATGGCGGCCGTACCGTTCGAGTTCATCGACTCGACCGCGCTGCTCGGACCGATCGAGCGCATCTCGGACAGGCTCGCCGCGTACGCCGAATCGGGCGTTACTACGCTTACCGTCTCGCCGTACGCGTCGACGCCGGAGCTGGCCGTGCAGACCCTGCGCGCGATGGCGGAGGCGTTGGACCGGGCCGGGCTGGGCGACTGAGCGCGGGTAGAGAGCGGGGATAGAGCACGTGGAGATCTGGAAAGCGGTCGTCCTCGGCATCATCGAGGGGCTCACCGAGTTCCTGCCGGTGTCCAGCACCGGGCACCTGACCATCACCGAGAAGCTGCTCGACCTGCCGGTCGATGACGCGTCCGTCACCGCGTTCACGGCAGTCATCCAGATCGGCGCGATCGTCGCGGTGATCGTGTACTTCTGGCGGGACATCGTCCGGATCGTGGCCGGCTTCTTCCGCGGCCTGTTCTCCGCCCAGCACCGCGACGACTTCGACTACCGGTTCGGCTGGTACGTGATCGCCGGCTCGGTACCGATCGGCGTGGTCGGACTGGCCGGCAAGGATCTGGTCACCGGACCGCTGCGCAGCCTGTGGGTGGTCGCCATCGCGCTCATCGCGTGGAGCGCGGTGATGGTGTTCGCCGAGCGGGCCGCCACCCAGCAACGCGGCGAGCAGGAGCTGACGCTGCGGGACGTACTCATCATCGGCGTCGCGCAGTGCATCGCGCTCGTACCGGGGGTGTCCCGGTCCGGTGCCACCATCTCGATCGGTCTGCTCCGGGATCTCGACCGGGTCACCGCCACCCGGCTGTCGTTCTTCCTGTCCATCCCGGCGCTCACCGCGGCCGGGCTGTACGAGCTGAAGGACGCGCTCGGGGGCGGGGTCGGCCTCGCGCCGACGCTGGTCGGTACCGCGGTCAGTTTCGTGGTCGCGTACGCCTCGGTGGCCTGGCTGTTGAAGTTCGTCGCCCGGCACACCATCGTCACGTTCGTCTGGTACCGGCTGGCGCTCGGCGTCGTGCTCATCGGCCTGCTCGCCGGCGGCGTGATCTCCGCGACCTGACCGGCCGCGCCGCAGGCGTGGCTCGCGATCTTCGTCACCTGCCGGCCGGGGTCGCGCGGTTAGGGTGAGCGGATGGCCACCCTCCTGCTGCTGCGGCACGGGCGTACCGCGGCCAACGCGGGCGGCACGCTCGCCGGTTGGACCCCCGGCGTCGGGCTGGACGAGACCGGTCAGTCACAGGCGGCCGCGGTCGGTGCGCGGCTGCGGGGGTTGCCGCTCGCGGCCGTGGTGACCAGCCCGCTGCAGCGCTGCCGGGAAACCCTGGCCGCCGCGCTTGACAGCGAAGCCGTCCCGGCGCCCGTCGTCGAGGATCGGCTGGGGGAGTGCCGGTACGGCGACTGGGAGGGCCAGCCGCTGAAGAACCTGGCCAAGCACCCGATGTGGCAGGTCGTACAGCTGCACCCGTCCGGTGCCGTGTTCCCGGGCGAGGGTGCCGAACCGCTGGCGGCGACCGCGGCCCGGGCGGTGGCGGCGGTACGCGAGTGGGACGCCAAGATCACCGCCGAACACGGCCCGGACGCGGTCTGGCTGGCCTGTAGCCACGGCGACGTGATCAAGTCGGTAGTGGCCGACGCGCTCGGCCTGCACCTCGACCTGTTCCAGCGGATCGTGGTCGAGCCGTGCTCGCTGAGCGTGATCCGCTACACCCCGGTACGCCCGTTCCTGATCCGCCTGAACGACACCGGCGGGGACCTGACCAGCCTCCGGCCGCCGGCGAAGAAGCGCCGGCGGCGGCGGGCCCGCACCGCCGAATCAGACGCCGCGGTGGGCGGTGGCGCGGGCGTACCCGGATCGTCCTGACCACATCGGCGGCCGGTCGGCGGCGCGTCAACCGGCCGTCTAGTGTCGAAGCATGTCGCGCCAGGTATTCGACTTCGAACCGCCGGAACGGTTCATCGCCGGAACGGTCGGGCCGCCGGGGGAGCGGACCTTCTTTCTGCAGGCGCGCGGTGGCGGACGGCTGGTCAGCGTCGCGCTGGAGAAGGTGCAGGTCTCCCTGCTCGCGGACAAGCTCGAGGAGCTGCTCGGTGAGGCGAACCGCCGGTTCGGCGCCGAGGTACCCGAGCAGGCCGCCGATCTGAGCGACAACGAGCCGCTGGACACCCCGTTGGACGAGGAGTTCCGGGTCGGCACGCTCGGCCTCGCCTGGGACGCCGACTCATCGACGGTCCTCATCGAGGCGGTCGCGCTGCCGGCCACCGGCGAGGAGGAGGAAGAGGTCGACGAGGAGGAGCTGGACCTGTTGCGGGTACGGCTGACCGCGTCGGCCACCCGGGCGTTCATCGAACGCGCCCGCAAGGTGGTATCGGCCGGGCGGCCGCCGTGCCCGCTGTGTGGCCAGCCGCTGGACCCGACCGGCCACCTGTGCCCGCGCCACAACGGGTACCACCGGTAGCGATGTCCGAGCAGGTGGCCGACGCCGAGCCGCCGGCGCCGGTGGTACCGGCCTCGGCGGTGGATCCGGCCCGCGCGCTGGACCTGCTGCGTACCGCCGAGATCGAGCTGGAAGGGCTGCTGGTCGAGGCGTCCAACGCGACCATGCGCGGCTTCCTGTCCGGCGGCGACGTCCGGCTGCGCTGCGTGTACAAGCCGGTGCGGGGTGAGCGGCCGCTGTGGGACTTCCCGGACGGCACCCTGGCCGGTCGGGAGGTGGCCGCGTACGAGGTGTCCCGCGGCGCCGGCTGGGATGTCGTACCGCCGACGGTGCTGCGGGACGGGCCGCTCGGGCCGGGCGCCTGCCAACTGTGGATCGACACCGACGAGGACGGCGACGGTCAGGTGCTCGGTTTCGTACCGTCCCGCAAGGTTCCGGACGGCTGGCTCGGCGTCGCGGCGGCCCGTGGTCCGGGCAACCGGCCGTACACGCTGGCGCACGCCGACGACCCGCGGCTGGTCCGGATGGCCGTGTTCGACGTGGTGGTCAACAACGCCGATCGCAAGGGCGGCCACGTCCTGCTGGCACCCGACGGCCACCTGTACGGGGTCG
Source organism: uncultured Actinomycetota bacterium (assembly GCA_963742715.1). Lineage (GTDB taxonomy): Bacteria > Actinomycetota > Actinomycetes > Mycobacteriales > Micromonosporaceae > CAVUMR01. The sequence continues at coordinate 1,554,913 of CAVUMR010000002.1, forward strand.
ATCACGGCGTCTGCTTCCACACCGAGGACAAGCTGCGGACGGTGCTGTGGGGCTGGGCCGGTGAACCCCTGCCGGCCGGGCAGATCGAGGTGCTGCGGGACCTGCGCTCCCAGCTCGGCGGCGAGTTGGGGAAGACCCTGGCGACGCACCTCACCGCTGCCGAGGTGGACGCGGTGGGGGGCAGGATCGACGCGCTGCTCGCCGCCGGTACGTTCCCGCAGCCCGGCCAGGACTGGCCGGCCCTGCCGTGGCCGCCGATCTAGTCAGTGCTGGGAGTCAGGCCCCCAGCGGTCAGACGTACCGGGGGGCCTCCACGGTCGGGGTCAGCACCAGCGCCCGGTCGACCACCGAAACCCGCACATAGGTCAACTCGCCCAACTCGGCGTACCTGCTGTTCTGCACCTGGCGGCGCGGCAACACCACCTCGACCAGGCAGTCGCCGGTGATCTCGGTCGCCACCGAACCGGCCAGACCCACCTCGTTCTTGGTGGTGACGTGCCCGGCGTCGAGCACCACCCGCCCGTCGATACGGATGACGACATGGTCGTCGACAAACCCGTGTTCGAGCGCGACGACGACGGTCCCCATGCAAACTCCCGGTAGTTCGATAGACCATGGATACCGTGTCGTCCGGCGGCCGAATCAGTACTGTCGTGCAGCAGACAGACACCTCAACCGAACTGTGTCATTCGTCATCGGCGATGTCTGCCCCGCGCCCGCGGGGACCTGTACGCGGTGGCACGGAACACAGCCGTACCGGCTGGCTGCGGTGCTGGTCGGGGGCGGTCACTGGCTACCCTGGCGCCATGGATTCCTGGCTGCCGCCCGATGTACCGAAGCTGCCCGGTACCGGCACGCCGCTGTCGCTGTACGACACCGCGACCCGGCGGCTGCGACCGAGCGAACCGGACGGACCAGCCCGGTTGTACGTCTGCGGCATCACGCCGTACGACGCGACGCACCTCGGTCACGCCGCCACCATGCTCGCCTTCGACCTGGTCAACCGGGTGTGGCGGGATGCCGGCCACGAGGTGCGGTATGTACAGAATGTGACCGACATCGACGACCCGCTACTGGAACGGGCCGCCCGTGACAACGAGGACTGGGTCGTCCTCGGCATGCGGGAAACCGCCCTGTTCCGCGAGGACATGGAGGCGCTGCGGGTACTCCCGCCGGACCACTACGTGGGTGCGGTGGAGTCGATCGACCACATCGCGGCAAGCGTGACCCGGCTGCTCGCCGACGGCGCGGCGTACCGGCTCGACGACGGCACCGGCGACATCTACTTCGACCACAGCGCGGCCAAGCACTTCGGGTACGAATCCGGTTACGACCGCACCACGATGATCCGGTTGTCCGCCGAGCGCGGCGGGGATCCGGACCGACCCGGCAAGCGCGACGCGCTGGATCCGCTGCTGTGGCGCGGCGCCCGCACCGACGAGCCGAGCTGGGAGTCCGAGCTCGGCTCCGGTCGCCCGGGCTGGCACATCGAGTGCGCGGTGATCGCGCTGCGCCTGCTCGGCGACCAGGTTGACGTCAACGGCGGCGGAAACGACCTGATCTTTCCGCACCACGAGATGTGCGCCGCGCACGCCGAGACGCTCACCGGCGCGTGGCCGTTCTCTCGCTGCTACATGCACGCCGGCATGATCGGGCTGGACGGCGAGAAGATGTCCAAGAGCCAGGGCAACCTGGTGTTCGTCTCCCGGCTGCGGGGCGACCGGGTCGACCCGATGGGGATCCGCCTCGCGCTGCTCGCCGACCGGTACCGCGACGACCGGGACTGGACCCAGGCGCACCTCGACACCGCGCTGGCCCGGTTCGCCCGGTGGCGGGACGCGGTCGCGCTGCCGACCGGACCGGATGCCGCACCGGTGCTGGCGCAGCTCCGGGCGCGGCTCGCCGACGACCTGGACACCCCGGGTGCGCTGAACGCGGTGGACTCCTGGGTCGACGCGGCGCTGGCCGGCACGGGAACCGACACCGGCGCGCCGCGGCTGGTCGCCACCGCGGTCGACGCGCTGCTCGGTGTCCGACTCCGCTGAGGGCGGGTCGCCGCCCATAGCGCCCGATCGGGGCCGGTTGCGCGCCACCTTCGACGAGGCGGCGCTGCTGTACGACCGGATGCGCCCGACCTATCCGCCCGCTCTCCTCGACGACCTGGCCGAGCTGGGCTCCCTGGCGCCTGGCTCGAAGATCCTGGAAATCGGCTGCGGTACCGGCCAGCTGACCGTCCCGCTGGCCGCGCGGGGGTACCGGGTGACGGCGGTGGAACTCGGTGCGGGACTGGCCGGCGTGGCCCGGCAGCGGCTGGCCGAGTACCCGGATGCCGAGGTGGTGATCGCCGACTTCGACGGGTGGACCGCGCCCGAGTCGTACGACCTGGTCGTCGCGGCCACCTCGTTCCACTGGCTCGATCCGGCGACCCGACTGGCCCGGTGCCGGGACGCGCTGCGACCCGGTGGAGCGCTGGCCGTCATCAGTACCGAGCATGTGTACGGCGGCACCGTGCCCTTCTTCGCCGACGCACAGGACTGCTACGAGCGCTGGGATCCGGCCACCCCGCCGGGGCTGCGGCTGGAATCCGCGGACGCGATCCCGAGCGGGTGTACCGAGCTGGACGACTCGGGGCTGTTCGCGCCTGCGGCGGGCCGGCGGTACGAGTGGGACGCGAGGTACTCCACCGCCGAGTACCTCGACGTGCTGCGGACCTACTCGGGGCACCGGGCACTGCCGGCGGTACAACGGGACGGTCTGTTGGCCTGTATCGCGGGCCTGATCGACTCGCGCTACGGCGGCCGCATCACCAAGCGGTACCTCAACGAGCTCGTCGTCGCGCGGCGCGTCTAGCCGTGCGGGTCACCGGGCTCGGTCCTGAACTATCAACCTAGCTTCCTAGGATGCCTTGGCGGACGTGCGCCAGCGCACAAGCCCGCCAGCCTCAACAGGAGGAACCGGCCCACGCCGCGCGGGACGCGCTCAGGCCCGCGGTCAGCTACCGCGGATGGATCGTGCTGTCAGGCCAGGACGATGTCGTAGCCGTCGTCGGGGAGGTGGCCGCGCTTCGGGTGCTGGGGGACCGCGTACTCGTCGATGAGCGCGGTTCCGGGGCCGGGCCAGGTCGCCTGGGCCACCTCGATCGCGTCACCGCCGGCGTCGTACGCGGCGTGCAGCAGCACCAGTACCGGTGTATCCGGCCGTACCTGCAGCAGTTCCGCCTCGAGCCGGGTGGGCTGGCGGGCGGTGATGTGGTCGGAGGCGCGGGTGTACCGGCGGCCGGTGGCCTCCTCGACGTGCAGGTACAACGGCCCACGCAGGGGATCGGGCTGGGTGACCGGGCTGTCCGCGACGTCACGGGGCCGGAACCAGGCGGCGCCCACCTCGGCCGGCTGGTCGCCCAGGTAGAGCACATGCCGCCGGACCAGCAGCTCGGTACCGGCGGGCAGCCCGAACAGCGTGGCGACCTCCTCCGGGGCGGCGTCCCGTCCGACCGAGGTGAGGTGCTGGCGGTACCGGGCCGGCATGTCCCGGTGGTACCCGCGGGCAGTGCCGTACCGGGCCCGGGAGAGCCGGTGCATGCTCCGGCGACTACCGCGTACGTACGTGCCGGAGCCGGGCCTGGTCAGCACCAGCCCTTCCACCCGGAGCTGGTCGATGGCCCGCTGGACGGTCTGCCGGGCCACGCCGTACTCGACCGCCAGCGCGGGAATGGACGGCAGCCGCTCACCGGGCGCGAGATCGCCACGCCGGATGTACGCCCGTAGCTGGCTGGCGATCTGACGGTGCGGTACCTCGGCCGCGCCGGGATTGACTGTCATCAGGTGCCTCCTGCCGCCGCCTCGATTGGAGCCACAAACCTAGCTTCCTAGGATGCTTTAGGCGCCGTGACACGCCACACCAACCCCAAAAGCCACACCAAGAAACGACAAGGCCCCTGACCTTCGGAAGGTCAGGGGCCTCGTTGTACATCCGCTACGGCATCGGCGGAGAGTCTCCGGTCGCCGACGGGCCGCCGCCACGGCGGCGGAGGTACTTCTCGAACTCGTGCGCGATCTCGTCGCCGGACAGGGGAGTGAGGCCGGTGTCGCCCTCGCGCTGCTCCAGCGAGCGGACGTACTCGGCGACCTCGGCGTCCTGCTCGGTCAGCTCCCGGACCTGCTCCTCCCACTCGGAGGATTCCTGGGCCAGCTCGCCGGTCGGTACCGGCAGATCCAGTACCTCTTCGAGCCGGTGCAGCAGCCCGAGGGTCGCCTTGGGACAGGGAAGCTGGCTGGCGTAGTGCGGGACGTGCGCCCAGAACGACACGACGTCCAGCTCCGCGCGTACACAAGCCTCGTGCAGCACCCCTACGATGCCGGTCGGGCCCTGGTAGCGGGTCTGGGCCAGCCGGAGCCGCTCGACGGTGGCCGGGTCGGCGCCACTGCCGGTCACCGGCAACGGGCGGCTGAACGGTACGTCCGCGAGCAGGGCTCCCAGCAGGACGACCTTCTCGACCTCGAGGCTGTGGCAGAGCTCCAGGATGTCCGCGCAGAACGCGCGCCACTTCATGTTCGGCTCGATGCCCCGGACCAGGACCACGTCCCGCTCGCTGCCCTCCGGGCGGCACACCGCGAACCGGGTGGTGGGCCAGTCGATGTGGCGGTTCTCGCCGTCCACCAGGGACACCGTGGGTCGGGTGACCTGGAAGTCGTAGTAGTCGTCAGGGTCCAACGCCGCGATGGGCTTGGACTCCCAGGCCAACTCAAGATGCTCCACCGCCGCGGTAGCCGCGTCGGCCGCATCGTTCCAGCCTTCGAAGGCCGCCACGACCAGTGGGGTCCGCAACACGGGCAGCCCGTCGAACTCGGTCACCGGCTCAGCCTACGTCCAAGGTCGCCGGAGCGCGGAGGCGCGTCAGGTCGGCGAGCCGAACCCGCCGGCGCCGTCGAGGTACCCCGCCAACTGGCGGTACCACCCCGGCTGGATCCGGTCTCGACCGCGCTGGCCTGCGGAAATACCACTTACGGTGGTCAGCGGGTGAGAGCCTGCCCACGCAAAGCTGTCGTACCGCGACCAGTTGACTAGCCTGAAGTCGTGCCGAAGAACCCGGATTTGCTAGCCGTACTGCGTGATCGTGTCCTCGTCGCCGACGGAGCGATGGGAACGATGCTGCAGGCCGCGGACCTGAGCCTCGACGATTTCGAGGGCCACGAGGGCTGCAACGAGATCCTCAACGTGACCCGGCCGGACGTCGTGCGCCACATTCACGACGCCTATTTCGCCGCGGGTGCCGATCTCGTGGAGACGAACACGTTCGGCTCCAACCTCCCCAACCTCGGGGAGTACGGCATGTCCGACCGGATCCGGGAGTTGTCCGAGGCGGGGGCCCGGATCGCCCGCGAGGTGGCGGACGGCTGGTCCACCCCCGACCGGCCACGGTTCGTGCTCGGTTCCGCCGGCCCCGGTACCAAGCTGCCCACCCTCGGCCATTCGCCGTTCGCGGAGCTCCGGGACGCGTACCAGGCCAACGCCGAGGGTCTGATCGCCGGCGGCGCAGACGCGGTGATCGTGGAGACCTGCCAGGACCTGTTGCAGGCCAAGGCTGCCGTGATCGGTACCCAGCGGGCCATGACGGCGGCGGGTCGACAGGTACCGCTGATCTGCCAGGTGACCGTGGAGACGACCGGCACGATGCTGCTGGGCAGCGAGATCGGCGCCGCGCTGACCGCGCTCGAGCCACTCGGCATCGACCTGATCGGGCTGAACTGCGCGACCGGGCCGGCCGAGATGTCCGAGCACCTGCGCTACCTGTCGCAGCACGCGAGGCCCGGCCTGTCGGTGATGCCGAACGCCGGCCTGCCCGAGCTCACCCCGCACGGCGCGCGGTACCCGCTGACCCCGCACGAGCTTGCCGAGGCGCTGCACCGGTTCGTCACCGAGTACGGCGCGGTGCTGGTCGGCGGCTGTTGCGGTACCACGCCGGAGCACATCCGGATGGTGGCCGACCGGCTGGACGGGGTACCGGCCGCGCCGCGCGAGATCAGCCGCGAGCCCGGTGTCTCGTCGCTGTACCACCACGTCCCGTTCCGCCAGGACGCGAGCGTGCTGATGGTCGCGGAGCGGACCAACGCCAACGGCTCCAAGGCGTTCCGGGAAGCGATGCTCGCGGCCGACTGGCAGTCCTGTGTGGAGATCGCCCGGGACCAGTCCCGGTCGGGCTCGCACCTGCTCGACGTGTGCGTGGACTACGTGGGCCGCAAGGGCGACGTCGACATGCGCGAGGTCGCCGGCCGGTTCGCGACCGCGTCCACGCTGCCGGCGATGCTGGACTCCACCGAGCCCGAGGTGATCGAGGCCGGGCTGGAGATGCTCGGCGGCCGGTGCGTGGTCAACTCGGTGAACTTCGAGGACGGCGACGGACCCAACTCCCGGTACAGCCGGGCCATGCCGATCGTGCGCGAACACGGCGCCGCGGTGGTCGCGCTGACCATCGACGAGGAGGGTCAGGCGCGTACCGCCGAGTGGAAGGTCCGGGTGGCGACCCGGCTGATCGAGGACCTCACCGGCCGGTGGGGGATGGACATCTCCGACATCCTGGTCGACTGCCTGACCTTCCCGATCTCGACCGGCCAGGAGGAGACCCGCCGGGACGCCATCGAGACGATCGAGGCGATCCGGCAGATCTCCGAGTTGTACCCCGAGGTGAACTTCACCCTCGGCGTGTCCAACGTGTCGTTCGGACTCAACCCGGCCGCCCGCCAGGTGCTCAACTCGGTGTTCCTGCACGAATGTACGAATGTAGGCCTGACCAGCGCGATCGTGCACGCCAGCAAGATCCTGCCGATGTCGAAGATCCCGGACGACCAGCGCCAGGTGGCACTGGACATGGTGTACGACCGGCGCCGGCCGGAAGGGCACCCGGACGGGGCGTACGACCCGCTGCAGGTGTTCATCGACATGTTCGAAGGGGTCGACGCGGCCAGCGCGCGGGCTACCCGGGCCGAGGAACTGGCCGGGTTGCCGCTGACCGAGCGGCTCAAGCGGCGGATCATCGACGGGGAGCGCAACGGCCTGGACAACGACCTGGCCGAGGCCCTGACCAGCCGGTCCGCCCTGGAGATCATCAACGACACCCTGCTCGACGGCATGAAGGTCGTCGGCGAGCTGTTCGGCTCGGGCCAGATGCAGTTGCCGTTCGTGCTGCAGTCGGCCGAGGTGATGAAGGCGGCGGTGGCCTACCTCGAGCCGCACATGGAGAAGGCCGACGACGGCGGCAAGGGCACGATCGTGCTGGCCACGGTCAAGGGCGACGTACACGACATCGGCAAGAACCTGGTCGACATCATCCTATCCAACAACGGCTACACCGTGGTCAACATCGGCATCAAGCAGCCGATCAACGCCATCCTCGACGCCGCCGAGCAGCACCGCGCGGACGCGATCGGGATGTCCGGGCTGCTGGTCAAGAGCACGGTGATCATGAAGGACAACCTGGCCGAGATGAACGCCCGCAAGGTGGCGGACCGGTGGCCGGTGCTCTTGGGCGGCGCGGCGCTGACCCGGGCGTACGTCGAGGACGACCTCGGCTCGCTGTACTCCGGCGAGGTGCACTACGCGCGGGACGCCTTCGAGGGGCTCAGCCTGATGGACCGGGTGATGACCGCGCGTCGGGGCGGTACCCCGGTGATCGACGCCGAGCGGGAGAAGAAGCTGGCCGAGCGCCGGGAGCGGCGTGAGCGGCACAAGGCGATGGTGGCCGAGGCCGATACCCCGGAACTCGACGACGACACGACCCGCTCGGATGTGGCTACCGACGTGGCGGTGCCGAAGGCTCCGTTCCTCGGTACCCGGGTGGTGCGCGGCATCCCGCTGGCCGACTACGCGTCGATGCTGGACGAGCGGGCCACGTTCCTGGGGCAGTGGGGCCTGCGCGGTTCGCGCGGCGGTTCCGGGCCGTCCTACGAGGAGCTGGTGGAAACCGAAGGACGACCCCGGCTGCGGTACTGGCTGGAGCGGCTCGTCGCCGACCAGTTGCTCGAAGCCGGCGTGGTGTACGGGTACTTCCCGTGCTTCTCCGAGGGCAACGACCTGGTGGTGCTGTCCGAAGACGCGGTGGACGCGTCCGGTCCGGAGCGGGCCCGGTTCACCTTCCCGCGGCAGCGGCGGGACCGGCGGCTGTGCCTGGCCGACTTCTTCCGGTCACGTGAGCAGGTGGAACGTACCGGTGAACTCGACGTGGTCGCGTTCCAGCTGGTGACGATCGGCAGCCGGATCAGCGAGTACACCGCGAAGCTGTTCGCGGACAACTCCTACCGCGACTATCTCGAGGTCCACGGACTGTCGGTACAGCTGACCGAGGCGCTCGCCGAGTACTGGCACCACCGGGTACGCGGCGAGCTGGTACTGCCGGACGGCAACAGCGCGGCCGCCGACGACCCGGACCTGGACGGGATTCTGCGGGTCGAATACCGCGGCTGCCGGTACTCCCTGGGCTACGCGGCCTGCCCGGACCTCGAGGACCGGCGGCAGATCGTCAAGCTGCTCCAGCCGGAGCGGGTCGGCGTCGAGCTCTCCGAGGAGTGCCAGTTGGTGCCGGAGCAGTCGACCGACGCCATCGTCGTACATCACCCCGAGGCGAACTACTTCAACGCGAAGTAGCGCGACCTAGCTCGCGTACGGGCGGCCGCTCGGTCGCCCGTACACGATGCTGCTGGTCCGGTACGTTCCGTTATGCTTTGTGCCCCCGAGTCCCGTATGGGCCGGGTTGTGCGTAGCGGGGGGACCGGTTGTTCCAGCAGCAGGACGAGTATCCGTACGGGGGAATGATCCAGCCGGGGCGCCGACCCCTGTTGCCGCGGATCATCAAGTGGCTGAGAGTCGAGAAGGACGAGCCTGCCGACAGCACCGCACAGTTCTCGACGCAGCCGTACGTCCACGAGCCGTACCAGCCGACCGAGCCGTGCCAACCGATCGAGCCGTACGACTCGACGGATGACGACAGCGAAAGCCTCGACGAGTACGAGGACGAGGACGAGGACGAGGACGACTCGTACAACGACGACCCGGACGACTCGTACGACGAGGTGCCCGACGATTACGAGGACGCTGACCCAGGCGAGGCCGACGACGACTACGAGACCGACGAGTTCAGCGACGACGCTGACCCGGACGAGGCGTACGAAGACCTCCAGGACGTCGCGAAGCGCGATCGGAACGCCAGCAAGGGCGTCCGGATCACACCCGCCATCGTCTCGCTGGCGATGGTCACCGGTTACCTCGGTGAACTCAGTACGCCATTCCCACTGAACACGGCCGCCATCGTCATTGCCGTGGCGCTCGCAGTGGTCTCGATGGTTCTGGGCCTGTCCGCGCGCCGGTACGCGGTGACCTTCGGCGTCAGCTCATTGATCTTGGCGATCGCAGTCTCCATCGGGGCCTTCCTGAGCAACGCACCGAACGTGCAGTAGTCACTCCGCCTCGGCCGAGCGGGGTCGGTTGCCTCGTCATGGTGTCGTCCGGGGGAGAATCGGCGGGTCGGGTCGTTCCAGCGACCGCCGGAAGTCAATCCACGAGACCGCACCAGGGAGTGTGGCCGCAGCAAGGAGTGTTGTGAGGAGTCGAACGACGGGACTGGATCGGTCCGTACCCGCCGGGCAGCTACCGGAGCTGGGCGCGGTGCTGTTCGACATGGACGGCACCCTGGTCGACAGCGAGAAGGTCTGGGACGTCGGACTGTTCGAGCTGGCCGAGCGGCTCGGCGGGCGGCTTTCCGCGGATGCCCGCGGGCGGATGGTCGGTACCAGCATGTCCCAGTCGATGACGATCCTGCATGACGACCTGGGGATCACCGACGCGGACGCGCGGGCCAACGTCGCGTGGCTGGAGCGCCGGGTACAGGAGCTGTTCGCCAACGGACTCGACTGGCGCGGTGGGGCGCGGGAGCTGCTCGCCGAGGTACGGGCCGCCGGCGTACCGACCGCGCTCGTCACGGCCACTCGCCGGGACCTGGTCGACGTCGCGCTCGACACTCTCGGCCGGGAGAACTTCACCGTGGTGGTGTGCGGCGACGAGGTGGAGATAACCAAGCCACATCCCGAGCCGTACCTGGCCGCGGCCCGGCTGCTGGACGTCTCCACCGACCGATGCGTCGCGATCGAGGATTCCCCGACCGGGGTGGCCAGCGCGATCGCGGCCGGCTGTGCGGTTCTCGCGGTGCCGTCCGAGGTGTCCCTGGACGGCGTGACCGGCGCGACGATCGTCGACTCCCTCGCGGGCGTACACCTGACCGATCTGGAAGCTCTGCTGCGGAGCTGAACCGGCCGGCGGCCGCGGTGCTCAGACGATCCGCGCCACGAAGCGCTATGGCGCGGTGATGGATTCCAGTACGTCCAGCCGGGCCGCGCGGATCGCCGGCAGCACCGCGGCGAGCACCCCGATCACGGCCGCGAGCAGCAGGTACGTGCCCATCTGGGTGAACGAGAAGTCGAGCTCGGTGAAGCCCTGCTCCTTGAGCGCCTGTACCACGCCGGCGCCGAGCACCGAGCCGACGACCAGCCCGAGCAACCCGCCGAACAGCGAGATCACCACCGACTCAACCGTGACCATCCGCATCACCTGACCGCGTCGCATGCCGATCGCGCGGAGCAGGCCGAACTCGTGGGTGCGTTCCAGCACCGACAGCGCGAGCGTGTTCACCACCCCGAGCGCGGCCACCACGATCGCGAGGGTCAGCAGGATCTCGATCATCTTCAGCACCCGGTCGAGGGTGGCGGTGAGCTGCTTGATGTACTCGGTGCGGTCCTGTACCGACACGTCCGGGCTGTCCTCGAGCAGCTGGCTGACCTCGCGTTTGACCACGGGCGCGTCCGAGCGGTCGGTCAGTTTGACGAACGCCTGTGACGGGCTGTCGGTACGGAAGTCGGAGACCTCGGCGGAGGAGAACAGCCAGCCGGAGATCAGATCCGTGGAGCGGTACACCGCCACGACCGTGAACAACCGCGGCTCGCCCCGGGGCAGCTTGATGCGTACCTGGTCGCCGCTGCTCACCCCGTAGCCACGCGCGGTGTCCTCGTCGACGAGCACCTTCCCGGCGTCGAGCTCATCCGGGTCGCCGCTGCTCACCGGCAGGGTGAAGATCTGCCGCAACGCGTCCACGTCGTCCACCGCCCGCAGGTACACGGTCTTCCCGTCCGCCTGCGCGACATCGGTGTAGATCGCGACTGCGGCGCGTACCCCGGCGAGCTTCCGAGTCTCGTCCACCACCTCGGGGTCGAACGTCGCCGAGCCCTGCGAGCCCTGTTCGCCGCCGATCAGCAGGTCGGCGGCGAGCTGGGTGTTGACCTGGCTGGCGATGCTCGCCTTCGCCGAGCTGAGTACGACGCTGATGCCGGTCACCAGCGCGATGCCGACCATCAGCGCGGCCGCGGTGATGGCGGTCCGGCGCGGGTTCCGCGCGGAGTTGCGTCGGCCCAGCTCCCCGGGCATCGACCAGGCGAACGCCTTGCCCAGGAATGAGACGATGGGGCGGGCGATCAGCGGGGTGAGCAGCGCGATGCCGACGAAACAGGCGAGGATCCCGCCCAGGGTCAGCCAGACGCCCAACTTTCCCGGGATGCGGCCGGTGACGCCGGCGGCGAACACACCGGCGCCGGTCATGCTGACCCGGCCGCCCCAGATGATCAGTGAGGTCAGCGGCCGGTCCGTCGCGGCCATCGTGCGCATCGCGGCGACCGGTGGCACCCGCGCGGCCCGGAACGCCGGGCCGATCGCGGCCAGCACGGTGATCAGCGTGCCGACCGCGAACGAGGCGAGCACCGCGGTCAGGGACACCGAGATGGACAGGGTGAGGTCCGAACCACCGACCTTCGTGTACGCGTAGCCGATCAGCGCCCCGACTCCGACGCCGGCACCGAGCCCGATCCCGGACGCGAACACGCCGATTACCGCGGCTTCGACGAGTACCGAGCCGACGAGTTGCCCGCGGCTGGCGCCGACCGCCCGGAGCAGGGCGAGTTCGTGGGTACGTTGCGCGACGATGATCGAGAAGGTGTTGAGGATCAGGAACGTCGCGACGAACAGCGCGACTCCGGCGAAGCCGAGAAAGATGTAGTTGAGGAACTTCAGGCTTTCCCGGAACTCGTCGGCCGACTTCCTGGTCAGGTCTTTTCCGGTGGCGACCTGGTACCGGCCGTCCAGCGCCGTGCCGATCTGCCCGGCCAGGACGTCCGCCGAGACGCCCGGGTCCGCCGCCACCGCGATGTCGGTGTAGTTGTCGGGTACGCCGAGCAGCAGCCGTTGCGCGGTCGGGGTGGTGAACGCGACGTTCGTCTCGCCGCTCAGCGAGTCCCGGTCCTGGCTGTACCCGAACACGCCCACCACGGTGAACGTCTGCTTCGGCTCGAGCGTCAGCACGGTGATCTCGTCGCCTACCGAGAAGCCGCCGAGCCGCGCCAGCGTGCCGTTGATCGCGACCTCGGTCTCCGCGGTCGGTCCGCGGCCGTCCCGCAGCCGCAACGCGCTCGTTTCGCCGCGCCAGTTGCTGCCGACCCGGGGGGTACCGACCGAGCCGACGATCTTGCCGTCGGTACCGACCACCCTCGCGCCGTCGACCCGCACCTCACCGGCGGCGTCGGCTACCCCGGGTACGGCCTTCACGTCGTCGACCAGGCTGGCCGGTACGGTGGCGCGCCCACCGGTCTGGTCGTCGGCGCCGTCCTGCTCGCCGGTACGCGCCGACACCTGGATGTCGACGTCGCTGTACGCGTCGCTGAACAGCCCGTCGAACGAGCGGCTCAGCGAATCGGTCAGGACGAACGCGCCGGACACGAACATGACCCCGAGCACGACGGCGAGGGCGGACAGCACCAGCCGGAGCTTGCGGGACAGCAGCCCCCGCAGCGTCGCGCGCAGCATCAGGCCGGGCCCTGTCGATCAGGCGATGGCTGGGCCCGGCGCGGGCCGGTGAACGATCGGCAGGACATGGCCTAGTACCGCTCCGCGTCCAGATACCTCATGGTCTCCATGACGGTGTCCGGGGTCGGCCACAGCAGTTCGCCGACCACCTGGCCGTCGGACAGGAAGATGACCCGGTCGGCGTACGAGGCCGCGTTCGGATCGTGGGTGACCATGACGATGGTCTGGCCGAGGGTCTGGGCGCAGTTCTGCAGGAAGCCGAGTACCTCCTGGCCGGACCTGGAGTCGAGGTTGCCGGTGGGCTCGTCGGCGAAGATCACCTGTGGACGCGCGATCAACGCGCGCGCACAGGCCACCCGCTGCTGCTGCCCACCGGACAGCTGGGACGGACGGTGCGAGAGCCGGTCGTGCAACCCGACCGCGTCGACCACCCGGCTGAACCAGCGCGGGTCCGGCGGTCGTTTGGCGATCGACAACGGCAGCAGGATGTTCTCCTCGGCCGTCAACGTCGGGAGCAGGTTGAACTGCTGGAAGATGAACCCGACCGTGTCGCGGCGCAGGTCGGTCAGGCCACGGTCGTTGAGGTCGGTGACGAGCGTGTCCCCGATCCACACCTCACCGTGATCGACCGAGTCCAGACCGGCCAGGCAGTGCATCAGCGTCGACTTGCCGGACCCGGACGGGCCCATGATCGCGGTGTACCGACCGCGCTCCATCTCGACGGTGACGCCGCCAAGTGCCACGACCCGCGCCTCGTCGGTGCCGTACACCTTCCAGACGTCAACTGCCCGGGCTGCGACACCGGTGGTCGCGGCGAGCCCCTGGGTCACCATCCCTCCCATCGAGACCAGGCGGACGGTACGAAACCCCCCGTGCACACCGTACGGGGGAGGGTCACGCCGCCGACCGCGCCCCCGACACCTCCGGCGGCTGGCCGTACCTGCTGGTACGTCCGTTAAGGCCAGAATGTACGTGTGCGGCCGGTTGACTACCGCGAGTGACCGGCGGCGACAGAGCTACTCGTCGCGGCCGGCCGGATCCGGTGTACCGGCGGCGACCGCCGGCCTGACCGGGAGCTCCGGGAACGGCGGCGGCGTGCCTCCGTACTCCGGGCAGTGCGCCTGATGGCTGCACCAGTCGCACAGCCGGCTGGGCCGGGCGCGGAAGTCCTTCGCCTCGGTGGCCCGCTCGATCGCGTGCCAGAGCGCCTGCAGGTTGCGCTCGAACCGGAACAGCTCCTGCTCGTCCGGGGAGTAGTCGCAGGCCTCGCGATCCCGCAGGTACAGCAGGCGCAGCGCGCGCGGCAGCACCCCTCGGGTACGCCAGATCACCAGTGCGTAGAACTTGAGCTGGAACAGCGCGCGTGCCTCGAACGCCTCGCGGGGCGCGCCGCCGCTCTTGTAGTCGACCACCCGCACGTCCCCGGCGGGGGAGACGTCCAGCCGGTCCACATACCCCCGGAGCAGCAGCCCGGACTCCAGCAGCGTCTCGACCAGGCTCTCCCGCTCGGCCGGCTCCAGCCGGCGCGGGTCCTCCAGGGTGAAGTAGCCGGCCAGCAGCTCCCGGGTCGAGTCGAGCCACTCGGTAGGCGCGTCCGGCCGGTCGAACAGGGCGGTCAGCTCCGGCTCGGCCTCGATCAGCGTCCGCCACGCCGGTTCCAGCAGGTCGGCGGCCCGCTCCGGGGTGCGCTCCGCGGCCGGCTGGTCGAACAGCCGCTCCAGTACGGCGTGCACCAGCGTGCCCCGGACCTGGTCCGGTGACGGCTTCTCGGGCAACCGGTCGATTGTGCGGAACCGGTACAGCAGCGGACAGGTCTTGAAGTCGGCGGCGCGGGACGGGGACAGCGAGCCCTTCGCCAGTGCCGCCAGCGCGGTATCGGTCCGGCGCGCCGCGGGCTGAGCGGCCTCGCCCTCGGTGGGCTCGGCGGCGCCCGCCGCGGGCGGGGCCACCGGCGCGGCCGGGACCTCGCCGGGAACCTGGACCGGGATGCCCGGACCGGGTGCGAGCAGGACCGGCTGCGTTCCGTCCACCGTCATGCCCGAAGCCTAGGGGAGGGGTCCGACCAAATCGGGCGGCGCGCGGCAGGCCCGCCTGCGCGGCAGGGGGCCGGCGGTGCGGTCCGCCTGGCGGGGCGACCACGGCACGACCGGGTCGGGGCCGCGCCTGCCCGGGCCGGCTCGCGTGGCCACGTAGCATTTCAGCGATGGACAACGCGCCCGCGGCACCAGCCCGCCGCCAGCCGGGCATCCGGCTGTGCCGGGTGTTCGGCTTCCCGGTCTACCTCTCGCCGTCCTGGCTGCTGCTCGCGGTCCTGGTCACGTTCGTGTACGGCGGGGTGGTGCACCAGTCGCTGCCTGAGCTGCCGATGACCGCCGCGTACGCCGTCGGCTTCGGTTTCGTGATCTTCCTGGTGTTGTCGGTGTTCCTGCACGAGCTCGGTCACGCACTGGTCAGCCAGGGGTACGGGATCCGGGTCCGCGGCATCACGTTGGAGATGCTCGGCGGGTACACCGAGATGGAGCGCGAGTCGCCGTCCCCGCGTACCGAGGTCGTGGTGGCGCTGGCCGGACCGGCGGTATCGGCGGTACTCGGCGCGGTCGGCGTGGTGGCGGTGGCGGTACTGCCGGACGGCACCCTGCTGCACGAGCTGGCGCTGCAACTGGCCATCAGCAACATCGTGGTAGCGATCTTCAACGCGCTGCCCGGACTTCCGCTCGACGGCGGCCGGGCGTTGCGCGCGGGGGTGTGGGCGGCCACCTCCGACCGGTACCTCGGTACCCGGGTGGCCGGCTGGGCCGGCCGGGTGGTCGCGGTGTTCTCCCTGCTCGTCGGGGTGATCGCGTACTACTACGGGTACGTCGGCCCGCTCAGCATCGTGTTCACCGGACTGGTCGCCGCGTTCCTGTGGGTCGGTGCGTCGCAGGCGATCCGGGCCGGTCACCTCGGCTCCCGCTTCCAGCATCTGCACTCCGGCCGGCTGGCCCGCCCGGCGCTGCCGGTCGCCGCCGACACCCCGGTGGCCGAGGCGCTGCGCCGGGCGGCGGAGGTGGGCGCCGGCGCGATCGTGGTCGCCGACGGTGCCGGGCGACCGGTCGCGCTGCTCAACAGCCATGCGGTCGCGGCCATACCGGAGGAGCGGCGGCCGTGGCTGCCGGTGTCCAGCGTCTCCCGCACCCTCACCCCGGAACTCGTCCTGCCCGCCGACCTCGAAGCCGAAGACGTGATGCGGGCCGTACAGGCGAGCCCGGCCAGCGAGTACCTGGTGGTCTCCGGAGATCATGTGGTGGGCGTGTTGCACGCCTCCGACATCGCCAATCTGCTCGACCCGAAGAGGACCATTAGTTGACCTCCACGCAACCACCCGTGACGTACGACCCACTGCCGGCCGCCGAGAGCGACGACGGTTCCGGGACCGACGATCGCGCCGAGGGCCTGCACCGGGGCCCGTTCGTCGTCGGCGACCGGGTCCAGCTCACCGATCCGAAGGGGCGGCTGCATACCCTCGTACTGCAGGCCGGGGCGGTGTTCCACACCCACCGTGGCGGGCTGCCGCACGACGACCTGATCGGTACCCCGGAGGGCTCGGTGGTGACCTCCACCGGCGGTACGGCCTACCTCGCGCTGCGCCCGCTGCTCGCCGACTACGTGCTGTCGATGCCGCGCGGCGCGCAGGTGGTGTATCCGAAGGACGCCGCGCAGATCATCGCGATGGGCGACATCTTCCCGGGCGCCCGGGTGCTGGAAGCGGGAGCCGGATCGGGTGCGCTGAGCTGCTGGCTGCTCCGCGCGGTCGGGCCGACCGGCCGGGTGCACTCGGTGGAGCTGCGGCCGGACTTCGCCGAGGTGGCCGAGCGGAACGTGACCCGCTTCTTCGGTACCGCCCCGGAAGTCTGGAGTCTCGAGGTCGGCGACGTCGCCGGGTACACCGGACCGCAGGTCGACCGGGTCGTACTGGACCTGCTCGCGCCGTGGGACGTGCTCGACACCGTCGAACGGGTACTCGTGCCCGGCGGGGTGCTGATCGGTTACGTGGCGACCACCACGCAGCTGTCGGACCTGGTGGAGGCCCTGCGCGCCCGGGGCTGCTTCACCGAGCCGCGCGCCTGGGAGACCCTGGTCCGGGACTGGCACCTGGACGGGCTCGCGGTACGCCCGGACCACCGGATGATCGCGCACACCGCGTTCCTGCTCACCACCCGGCGGCTGGCCGAGGGCGTCGTGGCGCCGATGCGACGCCGCAAGCCGAGCAAGGGCGCCGAGGCGTACGCCGCGCGGCGGGCCGGACAGTCGCCGACCCAGGGCAGCGGACCGGCACCGGAAACCTCCGACGGCTCCGGGGTCGACCCGCGCTGAGCATCAGCGGCCGGTACCCGCCGGGACCACGCGCCGGCGGGCCGCAGTCCGGCGCGGCGCCGCGACCGCTCGGCGGTGGCTACGCGTCCGGAGCCTCCGGGCCGGCGATCTCGACGTCGTCCCGGGCCCGGAGAACGTGAATACAGTCACCCGGACATTCCTTTGCGGCGTCGATCACATCCAGCCGCAGGGACGCCGGGACCGGCACCCGGCTGCCCGGATCGGTGCGCAGCTCGCCGTCGTCGGCCTTCACGTACGCCAGGCCGTCCACGTCGAACTCGAAGACCTCCGGCGCGTACTGCACACACAGACCGTCCCCGGTACACAGCTCCTGGTCGACCCAAACCCGCAGGTCATCGGCCTGGTCAGAAGCAACTGCCGAGGACGGGTTTCCGGTCACCGGCTCAACGGGTACCACGGGTGGCGTTCCTCCTCGCACGGTCGGCCAGGTCGGGCGGGGGGTGCGCCCCAGGTACGAGCAACGCCCCAACCACCGACGTCGTTTGCCACCCTCCAGGGTATGACGCCCGCTTCCGTACCAGCCCCGCAGGT
Organism: uncultured Actinomycetota bacterium; assembly: GCA_963742715.1. Classification (GTDB taxonomy): domain Bacteria; phylum Actinomycetota; class Actinomycetes; order Mycobacteriales; family Micromonosporaceae; genus CAVUMR01. The sequence goes on from CAVUMR010000002.1 coordinate 1,572,709, forward strand.
TCGATCGGCTCGGATCGACCCTGTGTGCACCGAAATACACCGGTGCTGGCACGAGGCTTGTCGGGCGCTCACCGGCTAGGGTGGACTACACGACCTCAAGCCCAGGGGAGGTGGCCGACGTGGCACGCAGCGACGACTCGGAGAGCCGCGCAGCGCGGTGGGAGAAAGAGGCCCACGACCTCTCGACGCAGGTGTCGTTCCTCTCTGAGGAGCTGGCCCTGCTACGGCGCAAGCTGACCGAGAGCCCGCGGCATGTCCGCCTGCTGGAGGAGCGGCTCGCGGCCGCCCAGGCACAGATCCAGCGGCTGTCCGAGCAGAACGGCCGACTCGTGTCCACCCTGCGGGAGGCACGCGAGCAGATCGTCACGCTCAAGGAAGAGATCGACAAACTCGCCCAACCACCCAGCGGGTACGGCGTGTTCCTCGGCCGGTATCCGGACGGCACGGTCGACGTGTTCACCGGCGGCCGCAAGCTCCGGGTGGCGGTTTCCCCGGCAGTCGAGGGGGAGCAACTGCGACAGGGGCAGGAAGTCCTGCTCAACGACGCGCTCAACGTGGTCGAGGGTCTCGGCTTCGAGCGGGCCGGCGAAGTCGTGATGCTCAAGGAGCTGCTCGAGCACCCGGACGGTCCGGCCGACCGCGCGCTCGTCATCTCGCACGCGGACGAGGAGCGGGTGGTGCACCTCGCCGCCTCGCTCGCCGAAGCCCCGCTCCGGCCGGGCGACTCACTGCTGATCGAACCGCGCAGCGCGTATGCGTACGAGCGGATCCCGAAGAGTGAGGTCGAGGAGCTGGTCCTCGAAGAGGTACCGGACATCGACTACCACGACATCGGTGGCCTGGACAGCCAGATCGAGCAGATCCGCGACGCGGTCGAGCTGCCGTTCCTGCACGCCGAACTGTTCCGCGAGCACCAGCTCCGGCCGCCGAAGGGCATCCTGCTCTACGGCCCGCCCGGCTGTGGCAAGACGCTGATCGCCAAGGCGGTGGCCAACTCGCTGGCCAAGCAGACCAACCTTCGCGACGGCGAGCAGGCCCGCAGCTTCTTCCTCAACATCAAGGGCCCGGAGCTGCTCAACAAGTACGTCGGCGAGACCGAGCGGCACATCCGGCTGATCTTCCAGCGCGCCCGGGAAAAGGCCAGCGAGGGCCTGCCGGTCATCGTGTTCTTCGACGAGATGGACTCGATCTTCCGCACCCGTGGCTCCGGGGTGTCCTCCGACGTGGAGAACACGATCGTCCCGCAGCTGCTCAGCGAGATCGACGGCGTCGAGGGCCTGGAGAACGTCATCGTCATCGGTGCCAGCAACCGGGAAGACATGATCGACCCGGCGATCCTGCGGCCTGGCCGGCTGGACGTGAAGATCAAGATCGAGCGGCCGGACGCGGAAGCCGCCCGGGACATCTTCTCCAAGTACATCCTGACCGGTCTGCCGCTGCACCCGGACGACATGACCGAGCACGGCGGCTCCGAAGAGGCCTGTGTCGCGGCGATGATCCAGTCCGCGGTGGAGCGGATGTACACCGAGACCGAGGACAACCGGTTCCTGGAGGTCACGTACGCCAACGGGGACAAGGAGGTTCTGTACTTCAAGGACTTCAACTCCGGCGCGATGATCCAGAACATCGTCGACCGGGCGAAGAAGATGGCGATCAAGTCCTTCCTCGCCACCAAGGTGAAGGGCATCCGGCTGCAGCACCTGTTGGACGCCTGCGTCGACGAGTTCCGCGAGAACGAGGACCTGCCGAACACCACGAACCCGGACGACTGGGCGCGGATCTCCGGCAAGAAGGGCGAGCGGATCGTGTACATCCGCACGCTCGTCTCCGGCAAGGGCCCCGAAGCCGGTCGTGCCATCGACACGGTCACCAACACCGGTCAATACCTGTAGTTCGGAGTTTGTCGTGCCGGGCCTGCGTACGCAGGCCCGGCACGAGCCGTTTGCGCTGGTCAACGCACCTGCAAATGCGGCCGGAAACCCCCATCGGCCGCCGCCTGACCGGTCCGGACGGCACGATTGTCGGATGATCCCAGCGCGCTACCAGAGAGGTTGTCGAGTGCGCCCGTCTAGGCTCGACATATGAGCGGGGCAGAGATGAGCGAGCGGACATGAGCGAGCGGAGTGGGGCGGGATCATGACTGTTCGACGGGTCATGGGTACCGAGATCGAATACGGCATCTCGGTGCCCGGCCAGCCGAGCGCCAACCCGATGGTCACCTCGTCGCAGATCGTCAACGCGTACGGCGCGCGTCCGGAGCTGGCCCGGGGCGGCCGGGCGCGCTGGGACTACGAGGAAGAATCGCCGCTGCGCGACGCGCGGGGCTTCTCCTACTCCGGCACGCTGTACGACCCGGCCGAGGCGCTGGCCGACGAGGATCTCGGCCTGGCCAACGTGATCCTCACCAACGGCGCGCGGCTGTACGTCGACCACGCCCACCCCGAGTACTCCACCCCTGAGGTGACCAACCCGCGCGACGCGGTGCTGTGGGACAAGGCGGGGGAACGGGTGATGGCCGAGGCGTCCCGCCGGGCGGCCACCATCCCGGGTAGCCAGCCCGATCAACCTGTACAAGAACAACACCGACAACAAGGGCGCCAGTTACGGCGCGCACGAGAACTACCTGATGAGCCGGCAGACGCCGTTCGCGGACATCGTCACCCATCTGACCCCGTTCTTCGTCACCCGCCAGATCGTCTGCGGCGCGGGCCGGGTCGGGCATCGGACAGGACGGCTCCGGTACCGGCTTCCAGCTGTCCCAGCGGGCCGACTTCTTCGAGGTCGAGGTCGGGCTGGAAACCACGCTCAAGCGCCCGATCATCAACACCCGGGACGAGCCACACTCCGACGCCGACAAGTACCGCCGGCTGCACGTGATCATCGGCGACGCGAACCTGTCGGAGATCTCGACCTATCTCAAGCTCGGTACCGCCGCCCTGGTGCTGGCCATGATCGAGGACAAGGTCGCTGTCGCCGGACCTGAGCCTCGCCGACCCGGTGGCCGAGCTGAAGTCGGTCAGCCACGACCCGTCGCTGCGGCACCTGATGCGGCTGCGGGACGGGCGCACGCCTCACCGCCCTGGACCTGCAGTGGGCGTACTACGAGCGGGCCCGGGCGTACATCGACGACCGGTACGGCACCGACGCCGACGAGATCACCGGCGACGTACTGCGCCGCTGGGAGGGCGTACTGGACCGGCTCGGCCGCGACCCGATGCTGTGCGCCAACGAGCTGGACTGGGTGGCGAAGCTGCGCCTGCTCGAGGGCTACCGGGAGCGCGAGAACCTCGGCTGGGGCTCGCCCAAGCTGCAACTGGTGGACCTGCAGTACTCCGACGTACGACCGGAGAAGGGGCTGTACCACCGGCTGGTGTCCCGCGGCTCGATGACGCGGCTGTTCACCGACGAGGAGGTCAAGCAGGCGGTGTCCGCGCCGCCGGAGGACACGCGGGCGTACTTCCGGGGCCGTTGCCTGGCCCAGTACGCGGCCGAGGTGGTCGCGGCGAGTTGGGATTCGGTGATCTTCGACGTGGGTCGGGAGTCACTGGTCCGGGTACCGATGATGGAGCCGGTGCGTGGTACCAGAAAGCACGTAGGGGCACTGTTCGACCGTTGTCCGAGCGCGAAGGACATGCTCGAAGCGATCACCGTCGCGATAGTTTCGTCGGTTCCGCGAGGTAGGTTTCGCAGCAGGTTCAGCACGCAGCACCGTTCGGCGAGCACCGCAGGAGGAGGAGCCGATGGCCACACGAGAGCGGTGGGCAATCCCAGTCGGGCGCAGCCGCCGGGACGAGGAGGTCGACGAGGCGCCCGCGCCAGCCGGCAACCCGGAGGTCACCGAGCGGCATGAGGAGCTGACCGAGGACGTTGACGACCTGCTGGACGAGATCGACTCGGTACTGGAGGAGAACGCCGAGGAGTTCGTCCGCGGTTACGTGCAGAAGGGCGGGCAGTAGCCCGCGGGCGCGAGGCGCAGGGCACGTTGGCCGGCTACGACGACGGTACGAGTCGTGGCCGGCTCGGCTGGCGCCTCCGTGGCATTCTGTGTGGCTGCTCGTCGCCGGCGTGCGCTGGCGTGGCACCATCAAGATCTGACGAAGGCGATCGTCTACCGAGAGGACACACGTGGCAGCGGGCTTTGTCTCATCCGGGCGTCTACCGGCTGTGTTCACCACCCCGGGGACGTTCGTCGTTCACCGAGTTCCTGAGTCTGGCGGCTCCCGAGCTGCTGCCCGGCCGCCGGCCGCTGCCGCCCGGCAGCGCCGCCGAGCTGGCGCCGCACGGCACCACGATCGTGGCCATCGCCTGCACCGACGGCGTGGTGATGGCCGGCGACCGGCGGGCCACCATGGGCAACCTGATCGCCAGCCGGGACATCGAGAAGGTGTACCCGGCCGACGCGTACTCGCTGATCGGCATCGCCGGCACCGCCGGCATCGGCCTGGAGCTGATGCGGCTGTTCCAGGTGGAGCTGGAGCACTACGAGAAGATCGAGGGCACCATGCTCTCCCTGCGACGGCAAGGCGAACCGGCTCGCCTCGATGATCCGCGGCAACCTCGGCGCCGCCATGCAGGGACTGGCCGTGGTCCCGCTGTTCGCCGGGTTCGACCTCGGACCGGACCGCGGACCCGGCCCGGTCGGCCGGATCTTCAGCTTCGACGTGACCGGCGGCCTGCTACGAGGAGACAGGACTACGACGCGATCGGCTCCGGTTCGCTGTTCGCCAAGTCGGCGCTGAAGAAGCGGTACACGCGCCGGCGTGACGGCACCGACGCGATCCGACTCGCCGTCGAGGCGCTGTACGACGCCGCCGACGACGACACCGCCACCGGCGGGCCGGACCTGACCCGCAAGATCTATCCGATCGTGATGACCGCGACCGCAGAAGGCACCCGCCGGGTCACCGAGGACGAAGCCGCCGCGGTGGCCGAGGCGGTGGTCGCCGGCCGGCGGGAGAACCCGGGCGGCTGACCAGCGGCCGTACCACCGGGCACGCCGTCCGGCAGCGCCACCAGCGCGACACCCAGCCAGACCTGTCCAGTCCGAAGCTGCCAGCCGAGATCGAAGGGGAGACCACCACGTGGCCATGCAGTTCTACGCCTCGCCCGAGCAGATCATGCGGGACCGCTCGGAGTACGCCCGCAAGGGCATCGCCCGGGGCCGCAGCGTGGTCGTGCTGACCTACGAGGGCGGCGTGCTGTTCGTCGCCGAGAACCCGTCCACCGCTCTGCACAAGGTCAGCGAGATCTACGACCGGATCGGCTTCGCCGCGGTCGGCCGCTACAACGAGTTCGAGAACCTGCGCCAGGCCGGGGTGCGGCTGGCCGACCTGCGCGGATACTCCTACGACCGGCGCGACGTGACCGGCCGCGGCGCTGGCCAACGCGTTCGCCCAGACGCTCGGCGCGATCTTCACCGACCAGACCAAGCCGTTCGAGGTGGAGATCTGCGTCGCGGAGGTCGGTGCCACACCCGACTCGGACGAGCTGTACCGGCTCACCTACGACGGCTCGGTCGGCGACGAGCCGGGCTTCGTGGCGATGGGCGGCCAGGCCGAGGCGATCGTGGCTCTGCTGCGCGACCGCCACCAGTCGGACATGTCTCTCGACGCCGCGCTGCACCTGGCCATGGACGCGCTGGGCACGGTAGGTGGCGAAGGCGGCAAGAAGCGGCAGCTGACGCCGGACCAACTCGAGGTGGCCGTGCTCGACCGGCGGCGGAGCGGCCGTACCTTCCGGCGGATCACCGGCGCGATGCTCACGAACCTGCTGCAGCCGAATTCCGACGGTACGGCGGGCCCGGCCAGCACGGGCACGACCGAGGCTCCGGATTCGGGTACCGACGCCGCGGACCTGCCGGCGTCCGGCGACGCGGCTCCAGCGCCCGAAGCCGAGACGAGCGCCGAAACGTCCACTCAGGACGACTCCGGGACCGGCGGCGGGAAGTCCAACGGCGGCAGGGCCAACGGCCCCAAGCGGGGCGACAAGAAGGACAGCTGAACAAGAAAGACAGCTGAAGCTGACGGTGCGGGCGGTCCCAACGGGCCGCCCGCACCAGCTGTCTCTCCGCTGCTTACGTCCGCTACTTGTCCGCGGCACGCAACGCGTCGGACAACTCGTCCTTGGTCATGTCCGACCGTCCGGGGATGTCCTGCTGACGCGCCTTCTCGTACAACTCGTCCTTCGTCACGTCCTCGTCGATGCCGAACCCGGCCAGTTCCGCCTTGCGCCGCTTCTCGAACGTCGTACCCAGCTCGTCCAGCCGGGTCGGTGGTACCGCGTCCTTCAGCGACGGCAGGATCTCCGACTCCTCTTCCTCGACGTGGTGCGTAACGGCCTTCACGAACTCGTCGAGGGCCTTGTCGAACGCCGCGGTGCCCGGATCGGCGGCTTCCAGCGCGGCAAGCTTCTCCTCCGCCTCCCGATGCTCTTCGATGCCGTGGTGGACGTCGCCGGCCTCGGACGGGTCCCGCCGCTTCAGCTCCGGGTACACGTGCTGCTCTTCGGCCTTGCTGTGCGCCAGCAGCCGCGCCTTGACCTCGGCGACCAGTGCCGCCCGGTCCTCGTCGGCCGACTTCAGGCGCTCGAACAGCGCCTCCATGACCCGGTGATCGTTCTTGATCGCGGTTACCGCATCCATCGTCACCCCTCCTTGACGTACCGCCCATATGTCACTCACCGTGAGGTGAGCGGAGGAGCAAGTACCCGGGTGACGACCGGCGGAAACAGCCGTCAGTCGGCGAGTCCGAGCCCCGGCCCGGCCGCCTCGACGGCGGCCACCGGGGGCCGTGGTTCGTCCGGCCGTCGCAGCCGCACGACCAGCAGCGCGGCCAGTACCACCGCGGCGACCGCGGAACCGGCCAGGAAGGCGAGTTCCACCCGGGTCAGCAGTCCGGCCGGGTACAGGCTGACCGCGACCAGCACCGCGAAACCGGCCGCCCAGCCGATCGCCTGGTAGGCATGCCCACCGAGGGCGACCGTGGCGTAGCCGAACACGGTGGCGATCATGTACACGCCGGTGGCCACGGTGAACCAGGCGAAGTCGGCCCGACCGAGCGGATCGTCCCCACCGAACAGGACCCGGACCAGCCACGGGCCGAGGGCCACCCCGACCAGGACACCACCGGCGCCGAGCAGGCTCACCGCGCCGGCGGTACGTACCAGCAACCGGCGGTACCCGGCCCGGTCGCCCCGGGACACCGCGGCCGACAGCGCGGGCAGCAGGGACGCCTGTACCGCGGAGAAGGCGAACAGCGGGATCCGCGCGAGTACCAGCGCGGAAAGCACCGCGCCGGCCACCGCGCGATCCGCGTCGGTCGACAGCAGCCGTACCGTCACCACGCTGGCGTTGACCACGCTCAACCACAGCAGGCTGGACGCGGCGAGCAGGCCCAGCCCGGCGGTCACGTCCCGCCAGCCGACCGCTGGACCCGGATCCAGCCGCAACACCGAGCCGGTGACGGTGGCCGCGACCGCCATCAGCGGCGCGACCGCGAGGACCAGCCCGTACGTGGTCGCCGAGCCGATGCCCGCGCCGGCTACCAGACCGGCCAGTACGCACCGCAGCGTGCCGTCCAGGGCAAGCTGCACGCCGTACCGGCCGAACCGGCCCGAGCCGGCCAGCAGGCCACGGGACGTGTGCGCGGCGGTCAGCGCGGCCAGGTTCGCCGCGAGCGCGTACACCAGTCCGGTGTCCCCACCGAACAACGCGTCGGCCAGCGGGCGGCGGGCGACCAGGACGGCCCCGACCAGCACCAGCAGCACCGCGGTGCCGAGCCCGGCGATCCGCAGCACCACCGGTCGGGTACCGAGGCCACGCGCGGCCCGGGCCGCGAGCAGCCGGCCGAGCTCCTGTTCGAGCGGGAAGAACACACCGGGGCCGACCGAGAACACCACGACCCACAGCACGGACAGGTCGCCGTACCCGCCGGCGGACAGGTCGTGGCCGGCGATGGCGAGGAACACGTAGGCGGCCAGGCCGAGTACGGCGAGCCCGGCGCCGACATACAGGGTGCCGGCCGGCAGCGCGGACACCGCGCCGCGCAGCAGGGCGATCGGCCGGCGCGAAGTTGCGGCCGGCGGAGCGGTACTACCGGTCAACGGGCGTGCCAGACGGCTCGGCGGGATCCGCCACCGGCGCTCCGGTCGACCCTGCGGGCTGCGGGGTCAACGTGGGCCGCGCGGCGAGCGCGATCAGGCCGCGCTCCCGGTTGACCAGCTCGGCCTCGCGCAGCGCGACCGCCCGGGCCAGATCGGTCAGCCGCTCGTCGGTCTCCCGGAACCGCAGGTACACGTTGAGCACGACGAACGCGAAGCCCACCACCAGCAGGTACAGCACCAGGTCGGTACCACGGCCGACGCCGACCAGGTGCGCGGCCGCGGTCACGTCGTTCGGGCGGAGCACGGCGTACGCGTTGAGCAGCAGGAACGCGAAGAACGCCAGCCGCTTGCCGGCCTGTACCCGGATTCCGTGCTCCCAGCGGATGAAGCCGACCAGCAGCCCCGCCACCGCGATGAGCAACAGGATCTGGATCAACACGCTCACGCCCTCCGCTTGCCCATGAACAGCTCGAACACGATGTTGATGCCGTTGATCAGCGACTGGCCCTTGGAGCGGGAGTAGTCGGTGTACAGCACGGTCACCGGCACCTCGACGACCCGCCAGGCGGACCGGGCCAGCCGGTCGACGATCTCGGACGCGTGCGCCATCCCGTTGATGCGGATCGGCAGCCCCTCGGCCACCGGCCGGGTCAGCACCCGCAGGCCGTTGTGCGCGTCGGTCAGCTTCAACCGGCGGCCGCTGCGGCTCAGCACCGCCACGGTGCGCAGTACCAGCCGCTTCATCGGCGGTACCGAGTCGGCCGACTCGAGGAACCGGGAACCGAGCACCACGTCGGCGGTACCGTCCCGGGCCACCTCCACCATCCGGGCGGCGTCCTCGACCCGGTGCTGGCCGTCCGCGTCGAAGGTGACGAAGTACCGGCCGTCCTGGCGGGCCAGCGCGTACTTCAGGCCGGTCTGCAGTGCCGCGCCTTGGCCCAGGTTCACCGGGTGCCGCACCACATGCGCGCCGGTCTCGGCGATGCGCAGCGCGGACGCGTCGCTGCTGCCGTCGTCCACGCACACCACGTTCGGGAAGGTGGGCAGCAGCTTCGCCACGACGTCGGCGATGACCTGTTCCTCGTTGAAGACCGGTACGACGACCCAGACGTCGGCATTGGTATGCATCGCGAATGGTTCTCCTGTGGAACGATCGGCCACCGGGCGTTGTGCGGTGGCGGTCGGTGCGCGGTGGCGGTCGGCCGGGAAAGCACCCTCGGATCCCCGGAGCGAGCCGGCGTGCCCAGCGTAACCAGGCGCTACCGGCCGGCTCACACTAGCCGCGCGACGACCCGCCAGTACGCCCGCATCAGCGCGTTGAGCGCGCCGGTACCCACCGGGAGCGCGAACGCGGCCGCGTCGAGCGTGTCGGTGAGCACCCGCATCCACTCCCGGTCGGGGACCGTACGCTCGCCGCGGAGCTGCCGGCGACGGGCCCGGACATGGCCGAGGTTGCGCCACATCCACCCCCAGCCGCGTACCTTCGCGCCGCCCCAGCCCTGCTTGAGCCCGAGCGCGAGCATGGCCAGTTCCAGCGCGAGCAGCGGGGGAGCGAGCAGCACCAGCGCCCGGGCGCTCCACAGCGTGCTGAGGAACAGCAGCCGGTTGCGCTCGATCAGGTACAGCTTGGTGGTGTTGCGGGAGAACTCGTACCGGTGCACGGCCACCGCGTCCGGTACGTACACCACCCGCCGGCCACGCTGCCAGGTACGGATGGAGAGCTCGGCGTCCTCGTGGTACGCGAAGTACTCCGGGTCGAAACCGCCCAACTCCTGCCAGTACGCCCGGGTCAGCGCGACGCACGCGCCGCTGGCGCCAGCGGTGTCGCACGGCTCGGTGCGGTCCTCCCGTTCGCCCATCCGGCCGGACCAGGACAGGCCCAGCACGTGTACCGGGTTCGCGCCCGCGTTGATCAACCGCGGGTCCTCGGACAGCCGCACGCTCGCGACCGTGATGCCGATTCCGGGCTGGTCGAGCACCTCGATCAGCCGGGCCACCGTGGTCGGCTCCACCACCAGGTCCGAGTTGGCCAGCACCAGGTAGTCGCCGGTGGCGACCGCCGCGCCGGCGTTGCAGCCGCCCGCGAAGCCGAGATTGCGGCCGGGGCGGACCACGGTCACGCCGGGCCGATCCGCGATGCGCTCCACGTCGTCGGTGGTACAGCCGTTGTCGACCAGTACCACGTCCACGTCGACGCCCTTGGCCGCGAGCAGCGAGTCCACACACCTGGGCAGCCACGGTTCGGCCTGCCAGGCGAGTACCACCGCGGTGACCCGCGGCGCCGGCGGCTCGCTCATCCGCTGCTCCTCACCGACTGCTCGAAGACTCCGGCGGTGAACGCCTCGTGCAGGGTGTTCCGCCAGTCCGCCATCGGCGCCATCCCGGCCGCCGCCCACCGGGCATGACCCAGCACGCTGTACGCCGGTCGCGGCGCCGGCCGGACGTACCGGTCGCTGGTGGTCGGGCTGATCCGGTCCGGGTCCAGTCCCGCTTCGACGAACACCGCCCGGGCCAGGCCGTACCAGGTGGTCTCGCCCGAACAGGTGCCGTGGTACACGCCGGCGGGTGCCTGCCCGGCGTGCGCGGCCCGACCCAGCGCGACGAGCCGCTCGGCCAGAGTGACCGTCCAGGTCGGCTGTCCGCGCTGGTCGTCGACCACGTCGAGGGTGTCCCGCTCGCCGGCCAGCCGCAGCATGGTGGCGGCGAAGTTGCCGCCGCCGGCCCCGTACAGCCAGGCGGTACGGACCACGTAGCCGCGCTCGGTGGCGAGAACCGCCCGCTCGCCGGCCAGCTTGCTCCGGCCGTACGCGTTGATCGGCGCGGTCGGCGCGTCCTCCGGGTACGGCGCGGTGCCGTCCCCGGGGAACACGTAGTCGGTGGAGAGCTGCAGCAGCGGCACGCCCCGGCCGGCGCACGCCGCCGCGAGCCGCGCCACCGCGTGCCCGTTGATCGCGGTGGCCGCCGCCTCGTCCGCCTCGGCGCCGTCCACGTCGGTCCACGCCGCCGCGTTGACCACCACGTCGTGCACCGGCAACCGCGGCGCGTACCTGCGTCAGGTCGGCGATGTCGAGCTCCGCCCGGCCCGCGGCGGTGACCTGCTCGCCGGCCAGTGCCCGGCACAGGTCCCGGCCCAGCATCCCGCCGGCGCCGGTGACCAGCCAGCGGATCATCCGGTCAGCGCCGCCGGTCACGCAGCGGCTCCCACCAGGACCGGTTCTCCCGGTACCAGGTGACCGTCTCGGCCAGCCCGCGCTCCAGGCTGACCCGCGGCGCGTACCCGAGCTCGGTCACGGATCTTGGTGATGTCCAGCGAGTACCGCCGGTCGTGGCCCTTGCGGTCCGGTACCGGCTCGACCAGGTCCCAGTCGGCGCCGCAGGCCTCCAGCAGCCGCGCGGTCAGCTCCTTGTTGGTCAGCTCGGTGCCGCCGCCGATGTGGTAGACCTCGCCGGCCCGGCCCTTCTCCAGCGCGAGCTGGATGCCGCGGCAGTGGTCGTCGACGTGCAGCCAGTCCCGGATGTTGCCGCCGTCGCCGTACAGCGGCACCTTCCGGCCGTCGAGCAGGTTCGTCACGAACAGCGGGACGACCTTCTCCGGGAACTGGTACGGCCCGTAGTTGTTCGAGCAGCGGGTGACCACCACGTCCATGCCGTGGGTCCGGTGGTACGGCCAGGACGAGCAGGTCCGAGCCGGCCTTGGTGGCCGAGTACGGCGAGTTGGGCGCGAGCGGCCAGGTCCTCGGTCCACGAGCCCTCGGCGATCGACCCGTACACCTCGTCGGTGGACACGTGCAGGAACCGGCCGTATCCGTGCCGCAGGGCGGCGTCGAGCAGCGTCTGGGTGCCCAGCACGTTGGTCGTGACGAACGGTGCCGCGCCGAGGATCGACCGGTCGACGTGCGACTCGGCGGCGAAGTGCACGACCACGTCGTGCCGGCGACCAGCTGCGTCGACCAGCGCCGACGTCGCAGATGTCGCCCTGCGACGAAGCGCAGCCGCGGGCTGCCCGACGACCGGATCGAGGTTGGCGAGATTGCCGGAGTAGGTGAGCTTGTCCAGCACGGTCACCTGGGCATCGGCGTCCCCGGATAACCGCCGGACAGCAGCGTCCGTACGTAATGCGAACCAATGAATCCGGCGCCACCGGTAACGAGGATCCTCACGGCGCAGGAATTCTAGTCCACCTGACCGGGCCGCTGCCGGCGCGGCCTCCCAGCCGCCCGCCGACCGGCCGCGGCACCGCACCGGACGGACCGCAATCGCCCCGGTACGCTTGCCCGCCATGCGTGGAATACTCCTGGCCGGCGGCACCGGTTCCCGGCTGTGGCCGCTGACCAGGGCGGTGTCGAAGCAGCTGATGCCGGTGTTCGACAAGCCGATGATCTACTACCCGCTGACCACGCTGATGATGGCGGGCATCCGGGAGATCCTGGTCATCACCACTCCCGAGGAGCAGTCCCAGTTCGCCGGCTGCTCGGCGACGGGTCCCAGTGGGGGATCGACATCCGAGTACGCCGTCCAGCCGCGGCCGGAGGGCATCGCGCAGGCCTTCCTGATCGGTGCCGAGTTCATCGGCGGCGGAGTCGGTGGCCCTGGTCCTCGGCGACAACATCTTCCACGGCGCTCGGCCTGGGCCGGCAGCTGCCGGGAGCACGACCACGCTCAGCCGGCGGTCGGGTCTTCGCCTACCAGGTGGCCAACCCGAAGGCGTACGGCGTGGTCGAGTTCGACGAGGCCGGCAAGGTGCTCTCGATCGAGGAGAAGCCGGACAAGCCGCGGTCCCAGTACGCCGTGCCCGGCCTGTACTTCTACGACAATGCGGTGGTGGACATCGCCCGCAACCTGCAGCCCGAGCGCCCGCGGCGAGCTGGAGATCACCGCCGTCAACGAGGCGTACCGGCAGCGCGGGCGAGCTGCACGTGACCGTGCTCGACCGCGGTACCGCCTGGCTGGACACCGGCACGTTCACCTCGCTGATCCAGGCCGCAGAGTACGTCCGGGTGATCGAGGAACGCCAGGGCCTCAAGATCGGCTGCGTGGAGGAGGTGGCGTGGCGGCCAGGGCTACCTCGACGACGAACAACTGCGTACCCTCGCCGAGCCGCTGACCAAGAGCGGTTACGGCGACTACCTGCTCGATCTTCTCGATCAGAAGGCTGCCGCGGCGAGTTTGCCCGCCGCCAGCCGCGAGTGACAGGCTGCTTCCCATGGCTGACTCCACGCCGACCACCGGACCCACCGCCGCCTCGACCGAACCACCCGCCGCCGGGACCGCCGAGCCGGGTGCCCCGTCGACCGACGGCGGCCCTACCACCGAGGGCGCCGACTACGCCGAGCGGCTGCGCCGGCTGGAGTCGGTGTGGTGGAAGCGGGTGCTCGACGTGCAGGCGCCGTACCGGTGGAACATCCGCCGCCGCCGGCTCGGTCGTACCCTCGACGTCGGTTGTGGCATTGGTCGCAATCTCGCCTACCTCGACCCGGGCAGCGTGGGCGTCGACCACAACGCCACCTCGATCGAAATCGCCAGGTCACGCGGCCTGACCGCGTACACCGTCGACGAGTTCGGCACGTCCGAGCACGCCCGGCCCGGCGCGTTCGACGCGATCCTGGCCGCGCACCTGATCGAGCACCTGCCCGAGGAACAGGCCCGTGAGGTGATCGCGAGTTACCTTGGGTACGTCCGCCCGGGTGGCACGGTCATGTTCATCACGCCACAGGAGCGCGGGTACGCGAGCGACGCGACGCACGTACGGTTCGTCGGCTTCGCCGAGGCGGGTCAACTCGCCGCCGATCTCGGCCTGACCGTGCGCCGGCAGTACTCGTTCCCGTTGCCCCGCTTCGCCGGCCGGTGGTTCACGTACAACGAGTTCAACGTGGTCAGCGAGCGCGCCTGACCCACCGGTCGGGATACCGACCGCGAATACCGGACCGCACCGACCGATTGCTGAGGTGACATGCAGATCCGGCCGTTGAGCATCGAGGGCAGCTGGGAGATCACCCCGGTACAGCACGGCGACCCGCGCGGACGGTTCCTGGAGTTGTACCGGTTCGACCGGCTGGCCGAAGCTGTCGGGCACCCGTTGCGGCTGGCCCAGGCGAACATGTCGGTCTCCGCCCGCGGGGTGGTGCGCGGCGTGCACTTCGCCGATGTACCGCCGAGCCAGGCCAAGTACGTCACCTGCCCGCGCGGCTCGGTGCTCGACGTGGTGGTGGACCTGCGGGTCGGCTCGCCGACGTTCGGCCGGCACGAGTCGGTACTGCTCGACGACACCGACCGGCGCGCGGTGTACATCGCCGAGGGGCTCGGACACGCGTTCTGTGCGTTGAGCGACGACGCCACCCTGACGTACCTGTGCTCGGAGACGTACGCCCCGACGCGGGAACGCGCCGTCCACCCGCTCGACCCGGACCTGGCGATCGAGTGGCCGGTCGAGGCGCCGGTCCTGTCGGACCGGGATGGCGTCGCCCCCCGGCTGGCCGAGTTGCGCGAGGACGGGCTGCTGCCCGACTACGAGCTCTGCATCAAGTACTACGCCGAGCTGCGGGCGGGCTACCGGCCGGAGCGCCGGTAGCACCCGGTACCGCTCAACCCGCCACGCCGGCTACCCGCCGGAGCGGCGCTGCCGGTCGCCAGTACCGGCTGTGACCGTTGACGCCTGGTAATGGTCCGACGCCGGACAGAAATATGTGGACTGACCGGTCAGGTGGAGCCACCGACGCATCTGCCCGCTAATGTCGATCCATGGACCGGCGCATTTTCGGACTCGAGACCGAGTACGGCGTGACCTGTACCTTCCGCGGACAGCGCCGGTTGTCCCCGGACGAGGTGGCCCGCTACCTGTTCCGGCGGGTGGTTTCGTGGGGTCGATCGACCAACGTCTTCCTGCGCAACGGCGCCCGGCTGTATCTCGACGTCGGCTCCCACCCGGAGTACGCCACGCCGGAATGCGACTCGGTGACCGACCTGGTCGCACACGACCGGGCCGGTGAGCGGATCCTCGAGGGGCTGCTCGTCGACGCCGAGCGCGGCTGCACGACGAGGGCATCGCCGGTGACATCTACCTGTTCAAGAACAACACCGACTCGGCCGGAAACTCGTACGGCTGCCACGAGAACTACCTGGTCAGTCGGCACGGCGAGTTCGGCCGGCTGGCCGACATCCTGATCCCGTTCCTGGTCACCCGCCAGCTCATCTGCGGTGCCGGCAAGGTGCTGCAGACCCCGCGCGGCGCGGTGTACTGCCTGTCCCAGCGGGCCGAACACATCTGGGAGGGCGTGTCCAGTGCGACCACCCGGTCCCGCCCGATCATCAACACCCGGGACGAACCGCACGCGGACGCCGAGCGGTACCGCCGGCTCCACGTGATCGTCGGCGACTCCAACATGAACGAGGTCACCACCCTGCTCAAGGTCGGTAGCGGGGACATCGTGCTGCGCATGATCGAGGCCGGCGTGGTGATGCGGGACCTGTCGTTGGAGAACCCGATCCGGGCGATCCGCGAGGTCAGCCACGACGTAACCGGCCGCCGCAAGGTACGCCTGGCCAACGGCAGGGAGGCCAGCGCGCTGGACATCCAGCAGGAGTACTTCGCCAAGGCGACCGAGTTCGTCGAGCGGCGCGGCGGCGACGCGGTCGCCAAGCGGGTGCTCGAGCTGTGGGGCCGGGTGCTCGGGGCGGTCGAGTCCGGTGACCTGTCCGGAATCGAGCGGGAGATCGACTGGGTCAGCAAGCTGCACCTGATCGAGCGGTACCGCAAGCGGCACAACGTCCCGCTGTCCAGCCCGCGAGTCGCCCAGCTGGACCTGGCCTATCACGACCTGCGCCGCGGCCGCGGCCTGTACGGCCTGCTGGAGCGGCGTGGCGACGTGGACCGGGTCGCGAGCGACGTGGAGATCTTCGAGGCGAAGGAGACCCCGCCACAGACCACCCGGGCCCGGCTGCGGGGCGAGTTCATCCGTCACGCCCAGGAGAAGCGCCGCGACTTCACCGTCGACTGGGTGCACCTCAAGCTGAACGATCAGGCCCAGCGCACCGTCCTGTGCAAGGACCCGTTCCGGGCGTACGACGAACGGGTCGACAAGCTGATCGCGAGCATGTGACGCTCATCGCACGCGCGACGTTGGGTCACCGACGGTAACCGGTGGTTCCACGAGCGCGGTGCGATGATCGGGTGGGCAGAAGGGCGGGCACGATGGCCGAGCGGCAGGACACCTCCGACGCGGGCGATGATGCGCAGGCATCCGCGGGTGCGCCCAGCCACCCGGAGACGAAGGACCGGGTGACCGCGGCCGGCTCGGGTGGCGGCGCGGAGTTGCCCACGGTCGGGGACGAGGTACGCACGCTCGCCGACGGCAGTCCGGTGTCCCGGTGGGCCGGCCGGCGCCGGGAGAAGATCCTGGACGAGATCGAGCGGAACCGGCGCGGTGAGTACAAGATCCCGACCTGGGTCCTGGTCGTGGTGCTCGTCGTGTTCGTGGCCGGCTGGGCGTTTCTCGTCATCGTGGCGTAACAGCCGACTCTTCCCCGGCCGGCGCCCCACCGAGCGGCGGTACGGCCGCCGCATCTCCGTTCGCCGCATCCCCGACGGGCGGCGTCGGCGTGCCCCTGGGCGGCTGATCGGCGGCTGCTGTCACCGCGGTCGCCTCCTCCGGGACGAGTTCGCGGATCTTCAGGATCGGTGACGGCAGCAACCACAGCACGCACATGGCTCCGCCGACGGCGGCCATCGCCAGGGTGGGTCGCAGGCCGAGCACCGTGCCGAACCAGCCGCCGACCACCGCACCCAACGGCCGGATCCCGTAGTTGACCGCGGTGTACGCCCCGTTGGTGCGCGCCCGTACCGCGTCAGGCGTGACGTGCGCGAGGAGTGCGTTGAGGTTCACGTCGAAGAACATCACGCCCATGCTGGACAGCAGCTCGGCGCCGCCGAACAGGCCGACCCGCAGCCACAGTGGACCGTCGGCGACGGCGACCAGCAGGATCGCCGCCGGGAACAGCACCCCACCCAGCACGACTGTCCGGCCGACGCCGATCCACCGGGCGAGTGCCGGCGCCAGTACCGCGCCGACGACCCCGCCGACCGCGCCGACCCCCAGGGCGGATCCGATCATCGCGGCGGACAGGTCCAGGGTGCGGGCCGCGAACAGGATCAGCAGCGCCTGCGCCATGAACGTGAAGAAGTTCACGGTCGTGGTGGCACCGAGGCTGGCCCGCAGTACCGGGTGCCCGGCGATCACGCGTAGGCCTTCGGCCGCCCGCCGGGCCAGCGACGGCTCGTCCGCGCCGGAGCGCTCCGGCTCCCGTACCCGGATCCGGCCGACCGCGACCGCGGAGACGACGAACGAGATCACGTCGACCAGCACCGCGACCGGCGCGGTGAGGAGTTGGATCAACCCGCCGGCGACCGCCGGACCGGTCACGAACGAGACCGCCCGGCTGGTACTGAGCTTGCTGTTCGCGTCCACGTACCGGGCCGGTTCCACCAGGGTCACGAAGAACGTGGGGTACGCGGTGCCGAACAGCACCTGCCCGCAGCCGGTGAGGAGCGCGACCGCGAACAGTTGCCACAGCGTGATCGCGTCGAGCAGGTACCCGATCGGCAGGCTCAGCAGCACCGCGGCGCGGATCAGGTCGGCGGCGACGAGCAGCCGCTTCTTTCCGGTCTGGTGATCGACCCAGGCGCCGACGAACAGGGCGAGCAGGCTCGGCAGCCACACCGCGGCGGTGAGCAGCCCCACCTCGTTCGCGGTCGCTCCGAGGGTCACCACCGCGATCAGCGGCAGTGCCAGTTCGGTGATCCGGTCGCCGAACTGGGACACGGTGAACCCGAACCAGAAGGCCCCGAACCGGCGGTCCCGCCAGAGCGAGCCGGACGGGGCGGTCACCGGTCGACCTCCGCTTGCCGGGCATCCGAGAGGCCGGCATCCGCCGAGCCGGCCGGGCCGTCGGCGGGGCTGTCCGCCTCCGGCAGCAGGTACCGCATCATCCGCACGCCGCGCTGGTCGGGCCCGGTCGGGAGCATCTTGCGGGCGACGTACGGCGCCAGGATCTCCTCGATCCGCTCCTCGATCTCGAGAACCTCGTCGGCGGTGGCCAGGAACCGGGTGTTGGCCAGCCCGCCGACCCGCCGCCAGTCGTCGTCCAGGCGCGGCTCGTCGGCGTCCAGCCAGCGCAGCGGAAGATCGTGGTACCGCAGGAAGAGCTGCCGGCTCAGCTGGCGCGCCGCGGCCACGCTCTCCTCGTCGTCGCCCAGCTCGAACCGGAAGCCGGTCGCGGTCGCGCGCCACCAGCGCTGCCGGCGGTCCTGCCCGAGCGGCCCGGTGTCCTCGGCGGGGGCGTCGGTCACCAGCCCGAATCCGGCCAGGTGCCGCAGGTGCCAGCTGGCCACCGACGGGGTCGCTCCGACGTGGCCGGAGAGCTGGGTTGCGGTCGCCGGCCCGTGCCGCTGCAACCGCTCCAGGATGGCCAGCCGTACCGGGTGCGCGAGCGCCCGCAGCGCCTGCGGATCGGTGATCTCGAGATCTCCGTACGGATTTCTGAGAGACATGTTTCGAAAGTACACTCTCAGATTAGTCTGGCAAGAGGCCCTGCGGTCCGAATGTGGAAGGTTCAGGCAGGTAGCAGGCGTGCGGCGTGCCGTCCGGCGGCCGCCGCGGCCAGGAAGTACACCGTGTCCGCGGCCAGCCCGCGACCCATGGTGGACAGCGGTACGGGGGAGTCCTCCAGCGCCTTGACCAGCCCGGTGGTGTCCACCTCGACGATCCGGTGCCGCTCGGCCAGCGGCCGCAGCGCGGTGGCGACGGAGCCGGCCAGTGCCTCCGGCAGGTCGGCCGGTACGACCAGGTCCGCGGCGGCCAGCGCCACCCGGCCATACGCGGTGAGACTGTGGTGGCTCAGCCCGCAGTGGCGGGGCCGCGGATCCGCGCCGGAGATGCGCAGTGAGCCGACGGCACGGCCGCCGAGCACCGACACCGCGTTGACCGCCTCACCCGCCGCGACCCCGGAGAACCCCCATGGGGTACCGGTGCCCAGGTTGCCCGGTCCCTGCGTCACCACCACCACCTCGGCACCCAGCGCATACCGGGCCGCGAGCAGGGCACTGTGCAGGTTCGTCGCCTCCAGGTCCCCGCCGAACGCCTGTCCCGCGGTGACCGTGCCGACGAGCCGGTCGGTGAGCCCGGCGAGAGTACGGCTGAACCAGGCCGGCAGCGCCCCACCGTCGGTCATCACGTACCCGACCCGGGTCTCCGGCCGGTCGGCCAGCAGCCCGGTCACGATCGCCGGCAGCGCCGAGTGCAGGTCCGCGATCACCACCGGTGCGCCGCCCAGATCGGTGGCGCCGGCCAGCACCTCCCGGTGCGGGGAGTCCTCCTCCTCCGCGGCCAGCACGATCGTCTGCAGCGGGGTGTACCGCGCCTTCACCGCGTGACCGGGCCGGTCGGTGTCGTCCGGCAGCCGGTCCGGCAGCGCCACTACCAGGGCGTATCCGCCGGTACCGAGGCCGAGCGCGAGCGCGGCGGTGTTGAGCAGCACCCGGTCGCCGACGATCGGCTCGCCGACCAGCGCCGGGTAGGCGAGCGCCCGTACCCGGTCCGGGTCGTCCCCGCCCCGTCGCTCCAGCGCGACCTCGAGTTCACAGGCACCGGCCCATGCCCGCCCGATCGCCACCACCGTGCCTGCCCGCCACCGCACCACGGCGCTCACCGTAACGATCGCCGGTTCGGCCCTTTCGACCTGGTGTACCCGGGCGTCCCGGCGTGTCGGCCCTGGTCTGACACGATCACGGGTCGGTGGGCTAGCGTCGGGGACGTGTCGCGGACCCGTACCGAGCGCCTGGTCAACCTGGTGATCTGCCTGCTGTCCACGCGACGGTTCCTGACCGCCGCGCAGATCGCCGCGACCGTGCCCGGGTACGAGCACGACCCCTCCGACGCCAAGGACCACGAAGCGTTCCAGCGCAAGTTCGAACGGGACAAGTCCGAGCTGCGCGAACTCGGGGTACCGCTGGAGACCGGTACCCCGAGCGTGTTCGACACCGAGCCCGGGTACCGGATCGCGCGCCGGGACTACGCGCTGCCGGAGATCACGCTCGAGCCGGACGAGGCCGCGGCGGTCGGCATCGCGGCGCGCCTGTGGCAGCACGCCGGGCTCGCCGCCGCCGCCTCGTCCGGGCTGGCCAAGCTGCGGGCGGCCGGGGTGGACGTGGACCCGCAGGCCACCCTCGGGGTGGAGCCGGTGGTCACGGTGGACCCGGCGTTCGAGCCGCTCACCGCGGCGGTCCGGGACCGGCAGGCGGTCACCTTCTCCTACCGGGCGCCGGAGGCGGACAACTCCCGGCTGCGCCGGCTCCAGCCGTGGGGCGTGGTGTGCTGGCGCGGCCGGTGGTACGTGGTCGGCCACGATCTGGACCGCGACGCGTCCCGCTGCTTCCGGCTGTCCCGGGTCGTCGGCGAGGTGCGGTCGGATCGGTACGCCCGGCGCGTACACGCCCCCGGCCGGCGTGGACCTGATCGGCCAGGTGGCACCTGGTCCGGCCCGGCCGAGCCGCGACAGCAGGCGGTCGTACGGGTGTGCCCGGGCCGCGGCGCCGGACTGCGCCGGTGGGCCGAGCAGGTCACCCCCGAGCCGGACGGGGACCGGGTGGTGCTGCGGTACCACGATCCGGAGTCGCTGGCCCGGCGGCTGGTCGGGTACGGGGCCGACGTGGTGGTGATCGAGCCGGCCGAGGTACGCGACGCGGTGATCCGGTTGCTCCGGCTGATCGGTGCCGCCCCGGGCGAGGGCTCACAACCCCCGGACCCGCTGGCAGCACCCCCGGTGGCCGATCCGGTGACGGTGGCCGGAGGTGGCGGGTGACCGGTACCGCGGACCGGCTCGGCCGGGTGCTGAACCTGGTGCCGTACCTGCTCGCCCGGCCCGGCATCCAGGTCGTCGAAGCCGCGCGGGACCTCGGCGTGTCCGAGCGGCAGCTACGTGAGGACCTGGAGCTGCTGTGGGTGTGCGGGCTGCCCGGGTACGGCCCGGGCGACCTGATCGACATGGCCTTCGACGGGGACAGCGTCACGATCACCTACGACGCCGGCATCGACCGCCCGCTGCGGCTCACGCCGGACGAGGCGCTGGCGCTGGTGGTGGCGCTGCGGATGCTCGCCGAGACGCCGGGGCTCGGTCCCCGGGACGCGATCGAGCGGGCGTTGGCGAAGGTGAAGTCGGCCGCCGGGGACGCCGCCGACACGGCCGAACGCATCGCGGTACGGCTGCCCGCCAACACCGACCGGCTCCAGCAGGTACGCGGCGCACTGGACCGCGGTCGCGCGCTACGGATCACGTACTACACCGCCCGTCGGGATGCCACCGGTGACCGGGTGGTCGATCCGATGCGGCTGCTGTTCGCCTCCGGCCAGGCGTACCTGGAGGCCTGGTGCCGGCGCTCGGACGAGGTACGACTGTTCCGGCTCGACCGCATCGACGGACTCACCGAGCTGGACGAGCCGGCCGTACCGCCGGCGACCGCGCAGCCCACCGATGTGCGTACCGGCGTCTTCCAGCCCCGGCCGGACCAGCCGCTGGTCGACCTGCGCATCGGCCGCGGTGCCCGCTGGATCACCGAGTACTACCCCTGCGAACGGGTGCGGGAGGAGTCGGACGGCCGGTGGCTGGTGACCCTGCGCGCGTCGGATCTGGTCTGGGCCCGCCGGCTTGTGCTCGGCCTGGTACCCGATGCCGAGGTGCTCGGCCCGCCCGAGCTGGCCGAGGCGGTACGAGCCGAGGCCCGGGCGGCTCTCGCGGCGTACGGACAGCCGGGCGACGATCAGTCCGCGGCGGCCACCTCGGGCGAAGCGGCCGCCGGGCGCGATACCGGACAGCCGATGGTGGACCGGCCGGCGTCAGCCGACCAGCCGGTGAGTTAGGGTCACCATCCGTGGCCACCGTCTGGTACCTGGTGCTCGGTCTGGTCGTTCTCGCGCTGGTCCTGCTCGCCCTGACCGCGCTGTCGGTGCTGCGGCGGCTGGGACCGCTCAACCAGGCCATGTGGCGGCTGGAGCGGCGTGAAGCCGAGGTCCAGGCGCTCCAGAAACGCCTCGCCGGCCTGGAGCCGGAGACGGCGCGGCTCCAGGAGCGGATGACGCAGACCCAACAGCTGCTGGTCAATGCCCGCCGCAAGCGCGAAGATAGGTGAGCCGGTGCGGTGGACGGCCGGACACCCACGGTGAGAAGCTCCCGGTGGGCACGAGTCGCCGACCCGGGCGAGCCTCGAGCCGATCGTGATCGACTCAGCACCACATCGACTATGTAAGATTGCCCGGGTCTCTACGCAGACCAGGAGGAGACTACTTTGAGCGGGCTAAGGCCATGGCACATCATCGTTCTCGTTGCCGTGCTGATCCTCCTGTTCGGGGCGAAGCGGCTGCCGGATGCGGCCCGGTCGCTGGGCCGGTCGATGCGGATCATCAAGGCGGAGACCCGCGGCCTGAGCGATGACGACGTGCAGGCGAAGGCAGACGCGCAGCAGCAGAGCCGGCAGCCACTGCCGCCGCCGCTGTCCGATGACGAGGCATCGCCACTCACCGAGCCGGACCCGGTCGATCGACCGGTGAACACCGACAAGCAGCGCTAATTCCGTGAGTCCGGTCGTGCGTCGGCGGCGCGCGGAGCAGTTCGACCGCGCCGCCGACGGGTCGATGACGCTGCTCGAGCACCTGCGGGAGCTGCGCGGCCGGTTGTTCAAGGCTGCCCTCGGCATCGCGGTCGGGTTCGGCATCGGGATGGTCCTCAAGGACCAGGCCCTGGATCTGATCAAAGAGCCGTACTGCGCGCTCAATCCGGACCACGCGTGCACCTTCACCCAACTCGCGCCGACCGACTATTTCGTGCTCCAGCTCAAGATCGCGCTGTGCATCGGGCTGCTGATCGGTGCGCCGGTCTGGCTGTACCAGCTGTGGGCGTTCATCGCCCCTGGCCTGCACCGGCACGAGCGCCGCTGGGCGTACTGGTTCGCCGCGGTCGCCGCCCCGTTGTTCCTCGCCGGCGCTTTCCTGGCGTACTTCGTGGTCGCACAAGGGCCTGGCGTTCCTGCTGCCGAACTCCGACGCGGACATCCAGACCAGCCTGGAGATCACCCGGTACGTCAACTTCGTCACTCGGGCTGATCCTGGTGTTCGGGGTGGCGTTCGAGTTCCCGCTGGTCGTGGCGATGCTCAACCTCGCGCATGTGGTGACGGCGCGCCGGCTGCTCGGCTGGTGGCGCATAGCCGTGTTCGTCATGTTCGCGTTCGCCGCGGTGGTCACCCCGACCCCCGACCCGTTCGGGATGACTGCCCTGGCCATTCCGATGGTCGCGCTGTATTTCGCCGCGGTCGGATTCGCGTTCCTCAACGACCGGCGCCGGGCCCGTCGCGAGGTGGAGTCCGGTTACGCCGGCCTCGACGATGACGAGATCTCCCCACTCGAGTCCGACGAGGAGACCGTGTCCGGGGCAAAGCCCCTGGATCGGCGCTACGACGACATGAGCTGACCGGTACTGTCGGCGCCGTGATCGACGGCCCGGTGGATGGCAATTCGGTAGGCGACAACTCCGTCAATGGCGACCCAGCGAGCGACAACCCGGTAACTGGCGGCCAGGTGGACGGCAGCCCGGTCGCCATTCTGGCTAACCCGACCGCTGGTCGTGGCCGCTACGCGCGCGCCGCACACGAGGTGGCGGAGGTGCTCGAGAAGGCCGGGCTGCGCACCCGTCTGCTCGAACCGGGCGATCCGCAGGCCGCCCTCGACGACTGCCACACCGCGGTCGCGGACGGAGTGTCCGCGCTGGTCGCCGTGGGTGGCGACGGTACAGCACATCTCGCGCTGCAGGCGGTCGCCGGTCGACCCACCCCGATGGGGCTGATCCCAATCGGTACCGGCAACGACTTCGCCGTCGCGCTCGACCTGCCCGCCGGTGTACTGCCGGCGGCCGAAGCGCTGGCCGCGGCACTCATCAACGGCAACAGTCGCCGCGTCGACCTGGCCGAACTCACCACCCCCGGACAGCCGCCGTGCTGGTACGGCGCGGTGATGTCGGCCGGACTGGACGCCTCGATCAACGAGCGGGCGAACCGGATGCGCTGGCCGACCGGGCCACGCCGGTACGACATCTCCACGTTCATCGAGATGGTCACGCTGGCGCCACGGGAGTACACGCTGACCCTCGACGGTCAGACCATCGAGACATCGGCGCTGATCATCGCGGTCGGCAACACCGCGCACTACGGCGGCGGGATGCGGATCTGCCCGGCCGCCACGCCGACCGACGGCCTGCTCGACGTGACCGTGATCGGCCCGATCGGCCGCGCGACCGCGGTACGGATGAAGTCGCTGGTACGCCGGGGGGATCACATCAAGCACCCGGCGGTACGCACGTACCGCGCGGCACACGTGACCATCGACGGGCCGGCGCTGACCACGTACGCCGACGGCGAGCGGGCGCTTGCGCTGCCGGTCGGTGTGCGCTGTGTCCACGACGCCCTTACCGTGCTCGGTTGAGCTCCGGTACCGCTACTCGACGCGGTCCGGTGCGCGTTCTTCCGTGAGGGTCGCGGCGATGAGCTGGTCGTACCGGCGTTCTGCGGCGGCGGCGCGCTGATCGGCCGCCTCCACGGCGGTACCCGCGGTGGCGAGCTGCGCCTGGAGCTGCGCGATCCGGTCGCGCTCGGTTTCGTACCGCTCGCGCAACTGCTCCTGGTCGGTACGTAGGCGGTCCCGGTCGGACTCGGCCGCGGTACCCGCGGCCCGGGCTGCGGTGGCCTCGTGACGCGCCTCAGCGAGTTCGGCACGGAGCTGGTCGAGTTGCGCCCGCAGGTCGGTGGCGTCGGTACGAGCGGCCGTGATGGCCGCGTCGCGGTCTTGGTCGGCCCGCTGTCGCGCCGCCTCGGCGGAAGCGACGGCCTTCCGGGCGGCGTTGGCCGCCGCCTGGGTAGCGGCCAGCCGGGTCTCCAGCTCACGGTGGGCCGCTTCGAGCGCCGACCGGCGTTCCCGCTCCTGAGCCAGCTCGGCGGCCATCCGCTCGACGGCGCCCGCCTGCTCACCGGCCCTGGTTTCGGCCGCCGCCCGGGCCGTCTCGTGCTCGACGATCCGTTGCCAGGCAGCCGTCACCCGCTCCTCGGCGTCGCGTTCGACCTCCTGCGCGCGCCGTTCCGCGGCCTCGCGGGCCTGTTCGGCGTCCTGCCGCTCCTGGTCGGCCCGCTGCCGTGCGGTGGTCTCCGCGTCGGCCCGGTCCACCGCCTCACGCGCTTCGCGCTCGGCCTCATCGACCCGGCGCAGCGCACCGGCCTCGAGGTCCCGCACGCCACCGGCATGACCGTCGAGCGCCTCCCGGAGCACCTCGATCGCGGTCAGAACCTGCGTGGCGTCCTCCCGGAACGCCTCGGCGGACGCGTCCACACCGGTAGCCCGATCGGCCATCCGGCGGGCCTTGGCACGCCCCTGGCAGGTGCGCGGGGCCTCCGGCCACACCCGCGAGCAGTACTTCGGCGGGCGGTGCGCGGCCCGTGGATAGCTGAACGGCTCACCGCAGTGCGCGCACTGCCGGCTCGTGACATCGCCGCCCGCAGTGGTGTCGCTCCTGGTACGGGCCACGTCCTGGTTACCTGGGTTGGTCACGGAGACAGGCTAACAGCGAGCTTTCCGGAAACAATTAACTGTTCCTGGTTTTCGGTTTAGCTGGTGACCACGAGAAGGAACCCGCGACGAACTCCAAAACTAGGAGCCCGTGATAATCACGGTTATGACGGGATGCCACGCGGGGAAGCCGGAGGTCCGGACCGGCGGCGTACCGAGCCGAAGAGCCGGCGCGCCAGGGGCTCAGCGGCCGGCGCCGGCCGCTGGGGACTCCGGTACGGCGACGATGGCCGCGGTAGTGGAAGCGGTGGACGCGCTGCCAGCACTGCCGCCCGTCGATCCGGCGAACAGGTACGGTCCACGGCCGGTCACCGCCGCCTGGCTCATCGACCGGCCGGCCAACACGCGCCGCGCGTACTACGCCGACCTGGCCCGCTGGCTCGGCTGGTGCCACTCGACCGGCGTGGACCCGCTCCGGGCCCGCCGTGCGGACGCAGACGTCTGGAAGTCCGGGCTGACCGGGGCCCGGCGCACCGTGGCCCGGCGGCTCGCCGCGGTGTCGTCCTGGTACCGCTACCTGACCTCGAACGACGCGGTGGAACGCAACCCGTTCGCGGCCGTGACCCGTCCCAAGGTGCACCGGGACGCGTCACCCACCACCGGCATCACCGTCGACGACGTGGCGGCGATCCTCGACGCGGCCGACGATCGCGCGGCCCGGCTCGGCAGCGAACCGGCGCTACGCGACACCGCGCTGCTCCGCCTGCTGCTCGACACCGGAGTACGGGTCGGGGCGATGCTCGGCGCCCGGCTCGACAGCCTCGGGTACGACTCCGGGCACCGGATCCTGCGGTACGTCAACAAGGGCGGCCACCCGCGGGTCGCGGTGGTACCGCCACACGCCGGCGAGGCGCTCGACCGGTACCTGGCAGCCCGCGCCGGTCGGGTCGGCGTTCCGGTCGAGCAACTGGCCGGCCCGGTGTTCGTGTCCGCGCCGTACCAGGGCCGGGCCGGAGACCGGCCGCTGACCCAGCGCGACGTGTGGCACCTGCTGCGGCGTACCGCCCGCGATGCCGGCGTGACCGGTGCCGACCAGCTGTCCCCGCACTCGTGCCGCCGAGCCTTCGCCACCCACGCGCTGGCCAGTGGCGTACCGCTCGAACGGGTCCAGGACGCGCTCGGCCACGCCGACCCGCGCACCACCCGGCTGTACGACGACAACCGCGACCGGCTCGACCTGTCCCCGACGTACGCGGTGGCGGCCGCCTTCGCCGCCCGCCAGCGCAAGCAGCGGTGAGCACCGGCGGGCAGCGCTGACCCGGCGGCCGGCGCGGAGGCCGCCGTCAGCCGGTCGGGCTGAGCTGTTCCCGCCCGTCCGCGGCCGGCGGCGGGCACAGGTCCAGCACCATGCCCAGACCGTGCCGGGCGCCCGGTGGCGAGGCGGGCAGCACCAGCGCCGCGCAGCCGGCCCGGACCGCGCCCGCGTCGGCCGGCGTGTCGCCGACCATCAGCGTGCGCTCCGGGTCGACGCCGAGCATGCCGCAGGCGCGCAGGAAGATCGCCGGGTCCGGCTTGCAGCGGCCCACCTCGTAGGACAGCGCGAACGCGTCGACCAGTCGGCCGAGGCCCCAGCGCGGCGAAGTGCGGCCGGATGTCGAAGCCGATGTTGCTGACCACCGCCACCGGGACCCCGGCGTCGTGCAGCGCCCGCAGGGTCGGCCTCGGTGTCCGCGTACGGCAGCCAGCCCTCCGGGGCGAGCAGCCGCTCGTAGAGCGCGTCGGCCAGCCCGTCGATGTCGGTGTGCACGGTCGCGGCCAGCCCGATGTAGGCGGCGCGGTGGGCGTGCTCGTACAGGTCGCGGTCGGCCCACACCTCGGCCAGGTGCGGCGGCACCCGGTGCGGCAGCGGCCCGCCGGCCCGGCCGGCGGTGACCAGCCGGTCGGCCAGCGCCGTGGCCGGGCCGTGCTCCAGCTCGGCCCGCAGGCCGCGGCGGCCGCGAGTACCCACGGCGACCGGGTCCTCGACCTGGGCGAGGGTGCCGTGGAAGTCGAAGAGCACCGCGTCGACCGGGCGCCGATGCGGGTCGGTCGCGGCGTCGGCGTCGGGGGCGGCGCGTCTGCCGGCGCCGGTCGGCGTACCGGTACGGCGAGCGGCGGGTCGGGTCTGCGGCGATCGGCGCGGGCACCCGACGACCCTACCGAGCGCTCGACGGACGGCCCGCACGCATAGCCTTGCGGTCATGACGAGCCCCGCCGAGCGGTACGCGGCTGCCCGCCGGCGGGCCGCGGGCCAGCAGTTCCCGGCGCTGGACGATTTCATCGGCGAGCTGTCGGCTTCGACCTGGACGACTTCCAGCGCCAGGCCTGCGAGGCGCTGGAGCGGGGCAGCGGCGTGCTGGTCTGCGCGCCGACCGGTGCCGGCAAGACCGTGGTCGGCGAGTTCGCCGTGCACCTGGCGCTGCGCGCACGGGGCGCAAGTGCTTCTACACCACGCCGATCAAGGCGCTGTCCAACCAGAAGTACCACGACCTGGTGCGAGCGGTACGGCGCCGGCAAGGTCGGCCTGCTGACCGGCGACAACGCGATCAACGGCGACGCGCCGGTGGTGGTGATGACCACCGAGGTGCTGCGCAACATGCTCTACGCCGGCTCGCCCACGCCTCGACGGCCTGGCCTACGTGGTGATGGACGAGGTGCACTACCTCGCCGACCGGTTCCGCGGCGCGGTGTGGGAAGAGGTGATCATCCACCTGCCCGACGTCGGTGACCCTGGTCTCGCTGTCGGCGACCGTGTCCAACGCCGAGGAGTTCGCCGACTGGCTGGTCACCGTGCGCGGCGAGACCGAGGTGGTGGTCAGCGAGCACCGGCCGGTCCCGCTGTGGCAGCACATGCTGGTCGGCAGGCGGATGTTCGACCTGTTCCACGACGCCGACGCGGCGCGAGAAGCACGACGTGCACCCGGAGCTGCTGCGCTACACCCGCGAGATGCTGCGCCGGCTGGAAAGCGACCGAGCGGGCACCGGCGGCGGCGGCGCGGCGGCGGCCGACCGCGACGGTGGCCGCCGCCGCGACCGGCCGAGGTGGTCGAGCGGCTCGACCGGGACGGGCTGCTGCCGGCGATCCTGTTCATCTTCAGCCGGGCCGGCTGCGACGCCGCCGTGCAGCAGTGCCTGCGCGGCCGGGCTGCGGCTGACCGACTCCGACGAGCGGGCCGAGATCCGCCGGATCGCCGAGGCAGCGCACCGCGACGATCCCCGGCGAGGACCTGTCCGTGCTCGGCTACTGGGAGTGGCTCGACGGGCTGGAGCGCGGCCTGGCCGCGCACCACGCCGGCATGCTGCCCGCCTTCAAGGAGGTCGTCGAGGAGCTGTTCGTCCGCGGGCCTGGTCAAGGCCGTGTTCGCCACCGAGACGCTGGCGCTGGGCATCAACATGCCGGCCCGCTGCGTGGTGCTGGAACGGCTGGTCAAGTTCAACGGCGAGGCGCACGTCGACCTGACCGCCGGGGGAGTACACGCAGCTCACCGGCCGGGCCGGGCGCCGCGGCATCGACGTCGAGGGCCACGCCGTGGTGGTGTGGACGCCGGAGGTCGACCCGCGGCACGTGGCCGGGCTGGCGTCCACCCGCACCTATCCGCTGCGGTCGAGCTTCCGGCCGTCGTACAACATGGCGGTCAACCTGGTCGGCACGCGTCGGCGCGGACCGGTCCCGCGAGCTGCTGGAGTCGTCGTTCGCCCAGTTCCAGGCGGACCGGTCGGTGGTCGGCCTGGCCCGGCAGGTGCAGCGCAACGTCGAGACCATCGGACGTACGGCCGAGCAGATGCGCTGCCACCACGGCGACTTCGACGAGTACTTCGCGACTGCGGATGGCCATCGCCGACCGGGAGCGGACGCTGGCCCGGCAGGGCGCGGCGCAGCGCCGGGCCGCCGCGGTCGAGTCGCTGGAGCGGCTGCGCGTCGGCGACGTGATCCGGGTGCCGCGGGGCCGCCGGGCCGGGCTGGCGGTGGTGCTCGACCCGGCGCCGGCGGGTTCGGCGAGCCGCGGCCGCTGGTGCTCACCCAGGACCGCTGGGCCGGCCGGGTCAGCCCGCCGACTTCACCGCGCCGGTCGAGGTGCTGGCCCGGATCCGGGTGCCGAAGCACTTCAACCACCGCTCGCCGGCGGCCCGCCGGGACCTGGCCGCCACGTCTGCGCGACGCCGGCCTGGACCGGCACCGCGCCGGCGCGGCCGGTCGCCGCTCGCCGGCCGCCGACGATCGACCCTGGCCGAGCTGCGTACGCAGCTGCGCCAGCACCCGTGCCACGCCTGCCCCGACCGGGAGGAGCACGCCCGCTGGGCCGAGCGGCGGCACCGGCTGCGAGCGCGACACCGACGCGCTGCGGGAGAAGGTGCCGGGCGTACCGGCTCGCTGGCCCGCACGTTCGACCAGGTCTGCGCGCTGCTCCGCGAGCGCGGCTATCTGACCGGCGACGGCGGAGTGATCACCGACGCCGGCCGGATGCTCGGCCGGATCTGGACCGAGGCCGACCTGCTGGTCGCCGAGTGCCTGCGCCGCGGCGTCTGGGACGGGCTGTCCCCGGCCGAGCTGGCCGCGGCGGTGTCGACGGTGGTCTACGAGGCGCGCCGCGAGGGCGACGAGCGGGCCTCGGTGCCGCGCGGCGCGGTCGCCGACGCGGTCGACGCGACGCTCAAGCTGTGGGCCGAGATCGAGGCCGACGAGGCGCGGCGCGGGCTGCCAGCTGACCCGGCGAGCCGGATCTGGGCTTCGTCTGGCCGATGTACCGCTGGGCCCGCGGCGAGCCGCTGGCGAAGGTGCTGGCCAGCGGCCAGAACTCGACGGGGACATGCCGGCCGGCGACTTCGTCCGGTGGGCCCGGCAGGTGGTCGACCTGCTCGGTCAGATCGCGGAGGCCGCCGGTGACGGCGCGCCACTACGGGACACGGCCCGGCAGGCGATGGACGCGATCAACCGGGGCGTGGTCAGCTACGCCACCCTGGTCTGACGGTCGCCGAACCTGCACGCGCCGACCGAAACCGGCCATAACGCCGCGCGGGGCTAGCCGCGGGCGTTGCTGACCAGCGCGTCCACCAGCCGCTTCGCCGAACCGGCCAGGTTGTACTGCTCGGCCAGCTCGATCAGCCGGTCCGGATCGACCGGTCCGGCCGGCAGCGCCGGCTCGAGCGGCGGTACCGGCACGTCCCGGGCCACCTCGACCACCTTCGGCGCGACCGCGAGATAGTCGCGGGCGTCCCGCAGCTTGGCCCGCAGCCCGGGCGCGAACCCGGCCTCGCCGTCCTCCAGCGCGACGAGCAGGGCCGCCAGTGAGCCGTACCGGTCGATCAGCCGCGCCGCGGTCTTCTCCCCGACCCCCGGCACCCCGGGCAGCCCGTCGCTCGGGTCGCCCCGCAGTACGGCCAGGTCCGGGTAGGCCGCGGCCGGTACCCCGTGCCGCTCCTTGATCCCCGCGTCGTCGTACACCTGCAGCTTCGACACGCCGCGACCGATGTAGAGCACCCGGACCGGTTTGGTGTCGTCGACGACTTGGAACAGGTCCCGGTCCCCGCTGGCGACCTCGACCGGGCCGGGTTCCCGTGCGGCCAGCGTGCCGATCACGTCGTCGGCCTCGTACCCGGCCGCGCCGACGGCCACGATCCCGACCGCGTCCAGCACCTCCAGGATGATCGGCACCTGCGCGGACAGCTCCGGCGGTGCGTCGTCGGCCGGCTTGCCCGGGATCAGCCGGTGCGCCTTGTACGACGGCAGCAGCGCGACCCGCCAGGCCGGTCGCCAGTCCAGGTCCAGGCAGCACACCATCCGGT
Organism: uncultured Actinomycetota bacterium; assembly: GCA_963742715.1. Classification (GTDB taxonomy): domain Bacteria; phylum Actinomycetota; class Actinomycetes; order Mycobacteriales; family Micromonosporaceae; genus CAVUMR01. The sequence goes on from CAVUMR010000002.1 coordinate 1,604,224, forward strand.
CCGGTTTCCGGGTACGGATGAGCTGCGCGAGCATGTCCATGAAGCCGCGTACCGCGTTCACCGGCCGGCCGTCCGGCGCGGTCATCGACTCCGGCGGGATGCCGAAGAACGCACGGAAGTACAGGCTGGCCGAGTCGATGAGCAGGAGCGGGCGCGTCACCGGCACAGCCTGGCATACCCAGCCACCCGAACGAGCGTTAAGCTCGCGGCATGGCCAGTGTTGTCCGGTCCGACCCGGCTGCCTCCGGTACCGACCTGTATCCGCCGGAGCGGCTCGTGTCCGCGCAAGAGGCGGTCGCCGCGGCCGGTCTGGACGCGCTGCTCATCACCCCGAGCGCCGACCTGCGCTACCTGACCGGGTACCACGCCCGGTCGTCGGAGCGGCTGACCTGCCTGGTACTGCCGGCCACCGGCGCCGCGACGCTGATCGTGCCCCGGCTGGAGCGACCGGCGGCCGAGGCGTCCCCGGCGCCGGAAACCGGCGTGACCATCACCGACGTACCGGACGGCACCGATCCGTACCCGCTCGTCACCTCCCTGCTGGCCGACGCGCTCGGGCGACCGCCGGCCGCGGTGGGGCTGGCCAACCGGATGTGGGCCGAGCAGGTGCTCGCGCTGCGAGCCGCCCTGCCGGGCGCGGACCAGCGGCTCGCCGGTGACGTGCTCGGCGCGCTGCGGGTGTGCAAGTCCGCCGCCGAGGTCGCCGCGCTGCGCCGGGCCGGTGCCGCGATCGACCGGGTACACGCCCGGATGGCGGAGTGGCTGCGACCCGGCCGCACCGAGGCCGAGGTGGGCCGGGACATCGGTACCGCGATCGTGGCCGAAGGGCATGCCGAGGTCGCGTTCGTCATCGTCGCGTCCGGCCCGAACGGCGCCAGCCCGCACCACGACACCTCCGACCGGGTCATCGAGCCGGGTGATCCGGTGGTGGTGGACATCGGCGGGGTGATGCCGGACGGGTACGGCTCGGACTGCACCCGCACGTACTCGGTCGGCAAGCCGCCGGAGGACTTCCTCGTCTACTACGAGGCGCTGTTGGCCGCGCAGCGGGCCGGAGTGGCCGCGGTACGACCGGGGATCACCGCGGAGGACGTCGACCGGGCCTGCCGCGAGGTACTGGCCGACGCGGGCTTCGCGGACTACTTCGTCCACCGCACCGGGCACGGTATCGGCCTGGACGGGCACGAGGATCCGTACATCGTGGAGGGCAACTCCGAGCCGCTGCGGCCGGGCATGGCGTTCTCGGTGGAGCCGGGCGTGTACCTGCCGGGCCGGCACGGCGCGCGGATCGAAGACATCGTGGTGTGTACCGACGACGGCGTGGACCGGTTGAACACGCTGCCGACCGAGCTGGTGGTGCTGTGAACCGCCGTGGCCACGCGCCACACCGGACAAGGAGCGAGGCGTGAACGTCGAGCGGATCCTGCCAACGGACGAGGCCACCGAGCTGCTCGGGCTGACCCGTGAGCTCGCCGATGGTGAGCTCACGCCGCGGGTCGCGGACTACGAGGAGCGCGCCGAGTTCCCGCGCGAGGTGTTCCGTACCCTCGGCCGGGCCGGCCTGCTCGGCCTGCCGTACCCGGAGGAGTACGGCGGCTCCGGCCAGCCGTACGAGGTGTACCTGCAGGTGCTGGAGGAACTGGCCCAGCGCTGGCTGGCGGTCGCCTAGGCGGTGAGCGTGCACACGCTGGCCTGTTTCCCGGTCGCCGGGTACGGCTCGGACAAGCAGCGCAAGCAGCACCTGCCGGACATGCTCGGCGGCGAACTGCTCGGCGCGTACTGCCTGTCCGAGCCACAGGGCGGCTCCGACGCGGCCGCGCTGTCCACCCGCGCGGTACCCGACGGCGACGACTACTGGTCAGCGGTACAAAAGCGTGGGTCACGCACGCCGGCGCGGCCGACTTCTACAACGTGTTCTGTCCGTACCGGCGAGCCCGGGCCCGAAGGGCATCTCGTGCCTGCTGGCCGACGCCGGGACCGCCGGCCTGGCACCGCAGCGACCCGAGCACACGATGGGCATGTCCGGTTCCCCGACCGCGCAGATCGTGTTCGACGGCGTACGGGTACCGGCCGACCGGCTGCTCGGCGGTGAGGGCACCGGTTTCCGCATCGCGATGTCGGCGCTGGACGGCGGCCGGCTCGGGATCGCCGCGTGCGCGGTCGGGGTGGCGCAGGCCGCGGTGGACTACGCGGTGCGGTACGCCACCGAGCGCGAGCAGTTCGGCAAGCCGATCGCCGAGTTCCAGGGCCTCGGCTTCATGCTGGCGGACATGGCGACCGCGGTGTCGGCGGCCCGCGCGCTCGTACTGGCCGCGGCCCGGCTGCGCGACGCCGGCCGGCCGTACTCCGTCGAGGCAGCCAAGGCGAAGCTGTTCGCCACCGACATGGCGATGCGGGTGACCACCGACGCGGTACAGGTGCTCGGCGGCTACGGGTATGTCGCCGACCACCCGGTGGAGCGTTGGATGCGCGAGGCCAAGGTGCTGCAGATCGTCGAGGGGACCAACCAGATCCAGCGGTTGGTCATCTCCCGCGCGCTGACCCGGGGCATCCGGCCGCCGCGCTGACCGAGGGCGGCGCGCACCGGCGCGGCGACGGTTTGCCGACGCGGGCTGGTAGCCGCGATCAATCCGTGACTATCGGTGTACCGTTCCGCCCGTGGAGGAGATCGACCGCGCGATCGTCGCCGCGCTCGCCAGCGATGGCCGGTTGTCGTACACCGACCTCGCTGAACGGGTGGGCCTGTCCGTGTCGGCGGTGCACCAGCGGGTACGTCGGCTCGAACAGCGCGGGGTGATCACGTGGTTACGGCGCGCGACTCGACTACGAGTCGGTGGGCCTGCCGCTGACCGCGTTCGTCGCGATCCGGCCGATCGACCCGTCCGCGCCGGACGATGCCCCAGAACGGTTGTCCAACCTGCCGGAGATCGAGTCGTGCTACTCGGTGGCGGGGGAGGACTTCTACCTGCTGCTGGTACGGGTGGCCGGCCCGACCGATCTCGAGCGGCTGCTGCAGCAGATCCGGTCGGCGGCGAACGTGATGACCCGCACCACCGTGGTGCTCTCCACCCCGTACGAAGGCCGCCCGCCCCGGGTGGAGGCGTTGCCCGGACCGGCCAACGGCGGCCCGCCCGGCGGCGGTCCGGCCAGCCCGGGAACGCGCGCCAATGGTCCGACCAGCACGGGCTCGACCAGCACGGGCCAGACCAGCAGTACGGGCCAGACCAGCGCGGATCCGGCTAGCCCACCGGCGCGTTCCAGCGCCGGATGAGCTGTCGTCCGTGCTCGAAGCCGAGCACCGACAGCGTGGCCGTGTCGAGGCGGATCAGCCCGCCGCCGGACGCGGGCAACCCGATCCAGCGCGCCCCGGTCACCCGCAACGAATGACCGTGCGCGACCAGCACCACGTCACCCTGGTCGAGCAGCGGCCGTACCCGATCCAGCACCCGGTCCAGCCGGGCGCCCACCTGCTCCGGCGACTCGCCGCCGGGGCAGCCGTCGGTCCACAGGTTCCAGCCGGGACGGCGGCCACGGATCTCCGGGGTGGTGAGGCTCTCGTAGTCGCCGTAGTTCCACTCGACCAGGTCCTCGTCGAGGGTGGTGTCCACCAGACCGGCCAGCTCAGCGGTACGCCGGGCGCGTTGCCGCGGACTGACGAAGGTGGCGACCACGCGCCGGCCGGACAGTTCCGCGGCGAGCGCCAGCGCCTGGCGCTCGCCGCGGTCGGTCAACGGCACATCGGTGTACGACGTGTGCTTGCCCCGCGCACTCCACCCGGTCTCACCGTGCCGGACCAGGACGATCTCACCAATCGGCTGTCCCACCGGCACAGTGTGTCCGGGTGGGCGGCTCAGCGCACCGCCAGGGCGGCTTCCCGCGCGGCGGCCGCCCGGGAGGTCGCGGCAGCGGCGTCAGCGGCCGCGGCGGCAACCTCCGGCGGGTGGTTCTCCCGCCACCAGCGCTGGCCGGCCTCCGGCAGCGTGTCGATCGGGTCGTAGAACGCGTAGCGACGCCGCAGCGCCTCCGGATCGTCGTGCTCGATGCCGGTGCGGTAGTTCTTCGTCCAGTACGAGATGCCCCGCTCCCTGTCGTACTCGTCGAGCATGTGCACCCAGCGCTTGCCGACGAACGGTACGTCGCAGACGATCCGCGGGGTGGCGTAGCCCGGCAGGTAGCCCATGATCGTCGTGCTGCAGCTGCTGCGCCTGCCAGACCGAGACCCGCCAGTGCTCGGCGTTGGGGATCATGTCGCACATGTAGAAGTAGTACGGCAGGATGCCCGCCTCGCCCTGCAGCGCGAAGCACAGGTCGAGCAGGTCCGCCGCGGTGGCGTTCACGCCGCGCATCAGCACGCCCTGGTTGCGCACGTCGCGGATGCCGACCTCGAGCGCGGTCCGGGCGGCCTCGGCGACCAGCGGGGTCACCGAGTTCGCGTGGTTGACGTGGGTGTGGATGGCCAGGTTGACCCCGCGCCGGTGCGCGGTGCCGGCGACCCGCTCGAGGCCCTCGACCACGTCGGCTGCAGCCAGTGCTGCGGCAGCCCCATCAGCGCCTTGGTGGCCAGCCGGATGTCGCGGACGGTCTCGATGTCGAGCAGGCGCATGAGGTACGACTCGAGGTGCTTCCACGGGACGTTGGCCACGTCGCCGCCGGAGACCACCACGTCGCGGACGCCCGGGGTGCGCCGCAGGTACTCGATCATGCGCGTCGTACCGGTCTGCCGGCTTGAGGGTGAGCTTGAGCTTGTCGATCAGCGGGGTGGAGTTGCCGACCAGGTCCATCCGGGTGCAGTGCCCGCAGTACTGCGGGCAGGTGGACAGCAGCTCGGCGAGCACCTTGGTGGGGTAGCGGTGGGTGAGGCCCTCGGCGACCCACATGTCGTGCTCGTGCAGCGAGTCGCGGGTCGCGTACGGGTGGTCGGCCAGTCGTCCTGCCGGTCGGAGGCGACCGGGATCATGTAGCGCCGGACCGGGTCGGCGTAGAACGCCTCGGTACGAGCCCGCCTCGCCGCCGGTCAAGGTCGGCACCATCGTGTTGACCATCTGCGGCGGGACCAGCATCGACATGGTGGCGCGCTGCTGCTGGTCGGCGGCCAGGTCGGCGTAGAACCGATCGTCGACCAGGTCGCCCAGTACGTCCCGCAGCTGCTTGACGTTCTTGACGCAGTGCGCGCGCTGCCACTGGGCCGAGTCCCACTCGTCGCCGGTGACGTCGCGCCAGCCCGGGAACCGGGTCCAGTCCGGCTCGACCAGCTCGCGCCGGCGGTATTCGTACGGCTGACCTGCCTTTACCGCCAGTTGTGCGTCGGTCACGTCTGGCCTCCTCTGCGGCTCGTTCTGATCGAACTGCGTCGATTCGGTCGGTGGGACCGGCGCAAATGTTGGCGCCGTGGTACACCCAGTGGCCCAGGTTACTGGAGGTCTTCCGGTAGGGCCACTATCATGCCGGAGGATTTACGTAAGGTTAGGCTCAACGAAGGAGGGGATCGCATGTCCGTCGGTACCCAGGCGCCAGGTTCGGTCGACGACCGGAGCCGGCCGGCCGCGGCGTCCCCGGTCGGGCTGCACCGCGTCGCCGAGCCGGCCGGTGTACTGCCACAGGCTGCGTACCGGCTGGACAACCGGCCGGAGATCGGGCCGGACGAGGTGCGGATCTCGGGTCGAGCGGCTCAACCTCGACGCCGCGAGCTTCCGGCAGCTGGCGGAAAAGCACACCGTGGCCGGCGAGCCCGACGCCGCCGCGATCAAAGCCGAGGTGCTGGAGATCATCGCCAGTCGCGGCAAGATGCACAATCCGGTCACCGGCTCGGGCGGCATGCTGATCGGCACCGTGGACGCGGTCGGTCCCGGTTCCCCGCTGGGCCTGACCGTCGGGCGACCGGGTCGCCACCCTGGTGTCGCTGACCCTGACCCCGCTCGCGGTCACCGACGGGCTGGCCCGGTGGGACGGTCGCAGCGAGCAGGTGCCGGCCGCCGGCCACGCGATCCTGTTCGCCCGGTCGATCGCGGCGGTGCTGCCGGACGACCTGGATCCCGAGCTGGCGCTGGCCGTCTTCGACGTGTGCGGCGCGCCCGCGCTGACCGAACGCGTGGTCCAGCGGTACGTCGCGGCAGGCCACCAGCCGACGGTGGCGGTGCTCGGCGGGGCCGGCAAGAGCGGCTCGCTGGCGCTCGCCGCGGCCCGTCGCGCCGGCTCCGGCCGTACCGCCGGAATCGTCCCGGTGGACGCCGAGGCGGAACGGCTCAGCGGCGCCGGGTTGGCCGACACGGTCGCGCTGGCCGACGCCCGCGATCCGGTGGCCGTCTCGGCGGCGGTGACCAGCGCCCTCGGCGGCCCCGCTGACGTGACCGTGGTGTGCGTCGACGTGCCCGGCTGCGAGCACGGCGCGATCCTGTCCACCGCGGCCGGCGGCACGGTGATCTTCTTCTCGATGGCGACCTCGTTCCCGGCCGCCGCGCTCGGCGCCGAGGGCCTGGCCGCCGACGTGACCATGCTGATCGGCAACGGGTACATGCCCGGCCACGCCGACCTGCGCGCTCGACCTGCTCCGCACCGTGCCCGGGGTACGCCGGCTGTTCGAGGCGCGACTGCACGCCGGGCCTCCGGCCGCGAAAGACTAGGCCCATGTCACCGCCGTCCACGTCACGCACGCTCTACCGGGGCGGCCGGATCTACAGCCCGGCCGATCCGCACGCCACCGCGCTGCTCGTCGAGGGCGACCGGATCGGCTGGCTCGGCCCGGACGACGACGCGCCCGCCGCCGACACCACCGTGGACCTGGCCGGTGCGCTGGTCACGCCGGCGTTCGTGGACGCGCACGTGCACGCCACCGACACCGGCATCGCGCTGCTCGGGCTCGACCTGTCCGGCGCCCGGTCGGCGCCCGACGTGCTGGACGCGGTCGCCGCCAAGGCCCGCGACCTGCCCGCCGACGCGGTCGTGCTCGGGCACGGCTGGGAGGAGGCGGCTGGCCGGAGCGCCGGCCACCCACCGCCGCCGAACTGGACGCGGCCGGCGGCGGCCGGCCGGTGTATCTGTCCCAGGCGTCGGTCCATTCGGCCGTCTGCTCGTCGGCGCTGCTCGCGGCCACCCCGGACCTGGCCGGCCGCACGGGTACGACCCGGGCGGCTGGGTGCAGCTGGAAGCCCATCACGCCGTACGCGAGGTCGCGCTTCGGGTCGATCACCAAGCCGCAGCGCGCGGACGCCCAACGCGCGATGCTGCGCCGGGCGGCGCCGACTGGGCATCGCGGCGGTGCACGAGTGCGGCGGCCCGGGTACCTCCGACGAAGCCGACTTCACCGGACTGCTCGCGCTGGCAGGGGCCCTGCCGGAGGTGTACGGCTACTGGGGCGAGCTGGGCGGGGCGGCCAGGGCGCGGGAGCTCGGCGCGGTCGGCGCCGGCGGCGACCTGTACGCCGACGGAGCGCTCGGCTCGCGGACGCGCCTGCCTGTCCGAGCCGTACACCGACGACCGGCGAGTGCGGCCACGCGTACCTGACCGCGGAGCAGGTCGGCGAGCACATCGTGGACTGCACCAGGCGCGGGCTGCAGGGCGGCTTCCACGCCATCGGCGACGCGGCGATCGGCACCGTGCTGGACGGCTTCGCGACCGCGGCGGCCGAGGTCGGACTGGATCGGATCCGGGCCCGCCGGCATCGGATCGAGCACGCCGAGATCCTCGACAAGCGAGCTGATCGCGCGGTTCGTCGAGTTCGGGGTCGACGGCGAGCGTGCAGCCGGCGTTCGACCGGCTGTGGGGCGGTCCGGACGCCGATGTACGCGCAGCGGCTGGGGGTGGAGCGGTCGCTGGCGTCCAACCCGATCGGCTCGCTCGCCGGGGTGGGCGTGCCGCTGGCGTTCGGTCGCGACTCGCCGGTGACCCCGCTGGACCCGTGGGGCAGCGTCCGGGCGGCCACGGCGCACCACAATCCGGTACAACGGCTCGGCGTGCGTGCGGCGTTCGCGGCGCACACCCGGGGCGGCTGGCGGGCGGTGCACCGGGACGACGAAGGTGTGCTGGTGCCCGGTGGCGCGGCGACGTTCGCGCTCTGGGACTGCCCGCCGGACTGTCCGGTGCCCGGCCGGACGGCCGGCCCGGGGGGCTGCCGGTACTGGCGCCGGACTCGCCGCTGCCGGCCTGCCGCCGTACGGTGCTGCGCGGCCGGACGATCTACGACCACGAGGGAGCGCTGACGTGACCGCACGCCGCGCCAGCAAGTTGGACCTGGACCGCGCGCTGGTGCGCCGGGCCCGGGAGCTGGCCGCAACGGGCCGGCAGGCCGGTGGTCGACCTGGCCCGCAGCCACACCACGGTGTCGGTGGAGCGGGCGGTGCTGCGGCTGGCCGGGGTGACCGGCGCCGACCCGGACGGCATCCCGTGGGTGAACCGGCTGGTCGACGCGGTACGCGCGGATGTCGGGCTGGGGTACGGCGTGGCGCTGCCGGTGTTCCACGCGCTGAGCAGCCAGGGGGTCAGCGGACTGACCGAGCTGGCGCAGAAGGCGGCGGCCGGTTCGGTCCGGTTCGAGGTACCGGCAGGCAGGCACGCGACCGCGGCCACCCGCGCCGCCCGGCGGGACGTGACGGCCGGCATCAAGCGGATCGACAAGCGCCGGGCCGAGCGCGAGCGGCTGGTGGGCGGCATCGGCGACCCGCCGCAGCGGCCGTGGATCTACCTGATCGTGGCGACCGGCGACATCTACGAGGACATCCCGCAGGCGCAGGCGGCGGCCCGCGCCGGCGCCGACGTCATCGCGGTGATCCGGTCCACCGGTCAGTCGCTGCTGGACTACGTGCCCGAGGGCGCGACCCGGGAGGGCTTCGCCGGCACGTACGCGACGCAGGAGAACTTCCGGCTGATGCGGGCCGCCCTGGACGACGTGTCCAAGGAGCTCGGGCGGTACGTCCGGCTGACGAACTACGCCTCCGGGCTGTGCATGCCGGAGATCGCCGCGCTGGCCGGCCTGGAGCGGCTGGACATGATGCTCAACGACTCGATGTACGGCATCCTGTTCCGCGACATCAACCCGATCCGTACGTTCGTCGACCAGCGGTTCTCCCGGCAGATCCACGCCCGCGCCGGGATCATCATCAACACCGGCGAGGACAACTACCTGACCACCGCGGACGCGGTCGAGGCGGCGCACACGGTGACGGTGTCGCAGCTGCTCAACGAGTACTTCGCGCACGAGGCCGGGCTGGCGGACTGGCAGCTCGGGCTGGGGCACGCGTTCGAGATCAACCCGGACCTGCCGGAGTCGTTCCGGCTGGAGCTGGCGCACGCGCTGCTGGCCCGGGAGCTGTTCCCGGACGCGCCGCTGAAGTGGATGCCGCCGACCAAGCACATGACCGGCGACGTGTTCCGCGGCAACCTGCTGGACGGGTTCTTCAACCTGGTCGGCACGCTGACCGGCCAGGGCATCCTGCTGGTCGGGATGATGACCGAGGCGGTGGTGACGCCGTGGCTGTCCGACCGGGACATCGCCCTGCAGAACGTGCGGTACGTGCTCAACGCCTGCGGCGGGCTGCACGAGGACTTCGTGCCGGCGCCGGGCGGGTTCATCCAGCAGCGCGCCAACACCGGTGCTGGGCGAGGCGATCGAGCTGCTGGAGACGGATCGTCGACGACACGCTGCTGAACGCGATCGCGGACGGCACGTTCGGGATCATGAAGCGGCCCGCCGACCGCGGGCAAGGGCCTGGACGGGGTGGCCCGCACGCCGACGGCTACTACAACCCGGCCACCGAGATCCTGGAGGGCGACCAGTGACGGCAGCCGACCTCACCGACGCGGTCGCACCCGAGGACGACCTGTGGCGTCGGCGGCACATCGTCCGGCCCTACGGGGACACCACCGGCGACGGCATGGTGCAGGTGTCGTTCACGCTGCCGATCCCGCACGACAAGCGGGCCGAGGGCGCCGCCGCTGCAGCTGGCCGCCAAGATGGGCATGGACCCGGCGATGCTGGTGCACGCCAAGCCGATGGGGGACGGGTTCACCTTCTTCGTCGTCTACGGCCGGGTGAACCATCTGGTCGACCTGTCCAAGGTGCAGGTGGTCGAGCGGGACTTCCCGCTGCTGTCGGCGAAGGAGGTCAACGCGGTGGTCAAGCGCAGGCTGCGCCGCAAGCTCGTGGTGGTGGGCGGCGTGCATCGGCACCGACGCGCACACCGTCGGCATCGACGCGATCCTCAACGTCAAGGGCATCGCCGGCGAGAAGGGCCTGGAGTACTACCGGGAGCTGCGGGTGACTGAACATGGGCGCGCAGGTCGCGGTGCCGGAGCTGGTGGAGACGGCCCGCGCGCGAAGGCCGACGCGGTGCTGGTGTCCAGGTGGTCACGCAGCGGGACGCGCACCTGCACAACACCCGGGAGATGTCGGCGGCGTTCCGGGAGGCGCTGCCGGCCGGCCAGCGGCCGCTGCTGGTCGTCGGCGGGCCCGCGGTTCGACGAGCTGATGACCGGCGAGCTGGGCGTGGACCGGATCTTCGGCCGGGGTACGACTCCGCGCGAGGTCGCGTGCTATCTCGTGCACGCGATCGTCGAAGGGAAGCGGGCGGCATGAGCGAGTGCAGCGAGGCGGCGGCATGAGCGACGCGCGGGAGGGACTGACCGTCACGCACCGCCGGTACGTGCCGTACGCGCACGCCCACTACGCCGGAAACCTGGTCGACGGGGCGTACGCGCTGGGCCTGTTCGGTGACGTGGCGACCGAGGTGTGCATCCGTATCGACGGCGACGAGGGGCTGTTCGCGTCGTACGACGACGTGCAGTTCACAGGCGCCGATGCGGGCCGGCGACGTGCTGGAGGTGACCGCGACGGTGACGCGGTGGGCACGCGCAGCCGGAAGTCGACTTCGAGTGCCGGGTGGTGTGCCGGGGCCGGCCGGACGGGTCCGAGTCGGCGGCCGAGGTGCTGGCCGAGCCGATCGTCGCGGTGACCGCCACCGGCACGGTGGTCGTGCCAGCTACGTGACCGCACCTCCCGCCACCGCCCGGGTACACGTACCGCCGTCCACAGTGGCCGGTCGTGAGTTGGTGCTCTGCGCGGACGTCGGGTCGACGTACACGAAGGCTGTCCGTCGTCGACGCCCGACTCCGCCGAGCTCGTCGCGACCGCCAGCCACCCCACCACTGTCGGACACCGACGTGCTGGACGGGCTGGACAACACCGTCGCGGCGGTACGAGCCGAGCTGGCCGGTGCCGAGATCACCGACCTGTGCGTCTGTTCGTCGGCCGGCGGCGGGCTGCGGCTGGCGGTCGTCGGCTACGAGTCGCTGGTCACCGCCGAGGCCGGGCACCGGGTCGGGCTGTCCGCCGGTGCGAAGGTCGTGCACGTGGCCGCCGGGCCGACTCGACGCGCCGGTCGTTGCCGCGCTGCGGGCGGCGCGCCCGGACGTGATCCTGCTCGTCGGCGGCACCGACGGCGGCGACGGCGAGGTGCTGCTGCACAACGCGCGCCGGCTGGCGGCCAGCGCGGCTGCGGGTGCCGGTGGTGCTGGCCGGCAACGCCGAAGCGCGCGCCCGCTGCGCTGGACTGTTCGAGCGCCGGGGCATGCCGGTGGACGGCGACCGACAACGTGCTGCCGCGGATCGGGGTGCTGCGACCCGGGGCCGGCGCGGGCGGCGATCCGCGAGGTGTTCCTGCGGCACGTGATCGGCGGCAAGCGGCTGTCCCGGGGGCCGCGGTTCGCGTCGCTGGTGCGCGGCGCCACCCCGGACTCGGTGCTGACCGCGGTGGAGTTGCTCGCCGACCGCACCGGCGCCGGGGTGCTGGTCGGTCGACGTCGGCGGGGCGACCACCGACGTGTACTCGGTGCTGGTGCCCGACCCGGAGCGGCTCGACCGGCCCGCGCGGTGACGTGGCCGGCACGCTGTGGCGCACCCGGACCGTCGAGGGCGATCTCGGCGTGCGGTGGAACGCGCCCGGGGTGGTCGAGGCCGCTGCCGCGGAGCGTCTCATCGCACCGGCCGAACAGGACGGCCTGACCGCTGCGGCCGCGATCCGTACCACCGACCCGGGCTTCGTCCCGTCCACAGTGGACGAGCAGGAACTGGACGTACGGCTCGCCGAACTCGCCACCACGGTGGCCCTGCGCCGGCACGCCCGGCCGGAACGCGCGCGGCCGACCGGTGCCGCGGTGCTGCGCGCCGGTAAGGACCTGCGGGAGGTGCGACTGGTGGTCGGCTCGGGTGGCGTGCTGCGGCACGCCGTCCGGCCCGCGCGGAAGCCGTCCTCGCCGCCGTGCTGTCCGACCATGCCGGTGGCTGGCTGTTGCCGCGCGATCCCGCCCGCGTGATCGACCACCGGTACGTGCTCGCTGCGGCGGGGCTGCTGGCGGCGGATCATCCGCGGCTCGCGGCCCGGCTGGGCCGGCGCGAACTCGGCCTCGGATGATCCACTTGACATCCGCGACGTGACACGCCAGCCCTCCGACACGCCGCGAACTGGGGCGGTTGGCGGGTTGTGGCCGATGGATTCGTCGACACTGGTTGACAGGTATGGGGGGCCCGTGCCTACGGTGCACTCCGTCCTACTCGGAAGCGGCTCGGCTTCGCTTTCGTCCCTTCGCCCGCTGGCAGCGGTGGCGGTCGCGTCACTGCAGCGGCCAGGTCCACGGGCGGGGGTCGGCGGGGCGGCGCGGACCGGCCGCAGGTCCGGTGTGGGGCAGGGGGGTGCGCGGCCAGTAGACAACGACTGCGGACGGGCATCCAGCCGGCACCGGAGTCGGTCCGAAGGCCGTCAGCGGATGCCTTGTCACACCGGCGGGGAAGGGCCTGGGAGCGCGGGGCGCGGCTGTCATGGCCGCGCCCCTCTTCCGTCCCCGGGTGCCGGTCGCTCCGACGCCTGCTCCGGACGCGTGCTGTGCCCTCGCGGCAGGTCGGCGGCCCGTTGCGGCACAATCGGTAGGTGACGACGACCAGCCGGCTGACCGGCGTTGACGCGCCGACGGCCGACGAGCCGCCACCCGCGCCGGTCGCCCCGTCCCGGCCGGTACCGACCCGCCCCTCCCGCCGCCCCGACCGCTTCCGTTGGTCGTGTCCATCGCGGCCGCGTCGGTTCCGGGCTCACGCTGCTCGTCGCCTTCCCGCCGTACGGCCTGTGGTGGGCCGCCCCGGTCGCGGTCGCGCTGCTGGCCGCCGCCGTCCACCGCCGGCGGATACGCGCCGGGTTCGGGCTCGGCTTCCTCGCCGGCCTGGTGTTCTTCGCGATCCTGCTGAGCTGGACCCGCCTGCAGGCCGGCGCCTGGCCGGGCTACCTGCTCGTCAGCTTCGAGGCGCTCTACCTGGGTCTGCTCGGCGCCGCCGCCGCGTCCACCGGTCCGCTGGTGGACCGGCACCGGTGGAGTTGGCCGCTGCTGACCGGAATCCTCTGGGTGGCCGAGGAGGCGCTGCGGGACCGGCTGCCCTTCGGCGGCTTCCCGTGGGGCCGGCTGGCGTTCAGCCAGGCCGACGCGCCGCTGCTGCGGCTGGCCGTGCTCGGCGGCGCGCCACTGGTCACCTTCGCCGTCGCGCTGATCGGCGGGCTCCTGCTGGCCGTGGTGTGGCGGCGGTGGCGCCGGTGTCCACCCGCCGCCTGCCCGCGCCGGTGGCAGGTCTGCTGGCCGCCGGCCTGGTCGGGCTCTCCGGGTTCGCCGTCCCGCCGGTACATCCGGACGGCCCGCCCGTCGTACTCGCGATCGTGCAGGGCAACGTGCCCCGGCTCGGGCTGGACTTCAACGCGCAGCGGCGGGCCGTGCTCGACAACCACGTGCGGGGCACCATCGAGCTGGCCGACGCGATCCGCGCGGGCCGGGCCCAGCAGCCGGACCTGGTGATCTGGCCGGAGAACGCCAGCGACATCGACCCGTTGCGCAACCCCGACGCGCGGGCCCGGATCGACCAGGCCGCGATCGCCATCCGCGCGCCAATCCTGATCGGCGCCGTCCTCGAGGGGCCCGGCGACCGGGTACGCAACGCGGGACTGCTGTGGGTGGCCGGCGAGGGGCCGCAGCAGCTGTACGTCAAGCGCCATCCGGTGCCGTTCGCCGAGTACATCCCGCTGCGGTCGCTGATCCGGCACGTCACGAGCAAGGTCGACCTGGTCCGCTCGGACTTCGTGGCCGGGGACACACCGGGCGTGCTGTCCGCCGACACCGCCGCCGGGCCGGTCACCGTCGGCGACGTGATCTGCTTCGAGGTGGCGTACGACGGGGTGGTCCGCGACACGGTCACCGGTGGCGCCGGGCTGATCGCGGTGCAGACGAACAACGCGACCTTCGGTCTGTCCGCCGAAGCGGCTCAGCAGCTGGCGATGGTGCGGCTGCGCGCGGTGGAGCACGGGCGGCCGGCACTGATGGCGTCCACCACCGGCATCTCCGCGTTTGTCGACCCGGACGGGCAGGTGCACGACCCGACCCGGCTCAACACCCGTGCGGTGCTGGTACGCCAGGTGAACCTGGGTACCGACACGACTCTCGCGACCAGGGTGGGAGTCGTACCCGAGCTGGTGCTCAGCGCGCTCGCGGTCCTCGGCCTGATTGCCGCGGCCTGGCTCGCCCGGGTACGCCGGCGCGGCACTATCGAGAGTGAGCCCGCCAGTACCGGCGAGGCCGACAGCACCACCGGGAGGTGACGGGCGTGCGGCTGTTGTGGATCATCGTCGCGCTGCTCATCGTGGTACCGATCGTCGAGATCGCCGTTCTCATCGCGATCGGGCAGGTGATCGGGATCGGCTGGACGTTGCTGCTGATGCTGGTCACGTCCGCGATCGGCGGATGGCTGCTGCGGCGGGAGGGATCGCGGGCCTGGCGCGCGTTCCAGGAAGCCCTGGCCGCCGGCCGGCCGCCCGGCCGGGAGGCCTCCGATGGGGTACTCGTGCTCATGGGCGGCATGTTCATGCTGGTACCAGGCTTCGCCAGCGACGTGATCGGCCTATTGCTGCTGCTGCCGCCGACCCGCGCGATGGTACGGCCGATGCTGCTCAACGCCGCCGCTTCCCGGCTGGCGCCGGACCTGGTCGACCAGGTGATCGGGCCGCGGAAGGTACGGGCCCGCCGCTCCCGCTCGGGGGCGACCGGCGCGGGGCCGGATCCGACCGCCGGTACGACGCCGTGGTCTGAGCCCACCAGTGGTACGACCCCCGGTCCGGCCATCGAGGGGGAGGTCCTCGGACCGGACGACAAGCGCGCGCCTGACCAGTGAGCCTGCTGCCGGCGGGGAACCGATGCCCGGCAGGCTGACAAGAGCGGGGACACACGACAGCGCCGCCCACCTGTTGGTGGGCGGCGCTGTTACGCGCTGGTCCCGGCCGGTTTCACCCGGGTACGGGATCCGAGGTTTCAGGCCGACTTGCCGCGCCGGTTGCGTAGCTCCTCGAGCCGCTCGCTGAGGATTTCCTCCAGCTCGTCGGTGCTACGGCGCTCCAGCAGCATGTCCCAGTGGGTCCGGGGCGGCTTGGCCTTCTTCTGTTCCGGCTCGTCACCGTCGAGAAGCTTGCCGACCGTCCCGTCGAGCCGGCACTCCCAGGTCAGTGGGACTTCGGCGTCAACGGCGAACGGTACGGTGAAGCGGTGACCCTTGGGGCAGACAAAATCGCGGGTCTGCCGGGGGGCCAGCTCGGTGTTGCGGTCAGACTCGTAGCTAATGGCTCCGAGACGACTACCGCGCAGCATGCGCTCGCCCATGTCGGCTCTTCCCTCCGGGTCTCGTACGGGTCGTGGAGTGTAACGACCCGGATCGCTGGATGATTCCCCGTCCGCCGCGAGCGACCTAACCGGGGCCGGACGTGTCCCACACTGGTTGGCAGACGCCCGGGCTGCCGCTGATGCCGGAGCTGGTGGAGCCTGTCCGGTTTGGACGGACACCGGCCAAGGCGACCCTAGTGGGTCAGGGTACCGGCCGCCGACAGTACTTTATTCGGCTATTCGGCTTGTTCGATGACACATTTCTTACACAAGTCACCTAGAGCGCCCTGTTCTCCAGCGTGACGGGATTCACCACCTCGGTCAGTACCCGGTCCCGACCGGAGTATGCCGGTCCCGCCCGTTACGCACGTCACGTCGGCAATGCCGGTTCACTTGGCACGCTGTCGCGGGTGCGCGATCTCGGGTTGCCACGTCAGGCCGGCACCGAGACGCCGACGCCACCGCGGGTCTGGGCACCGTACCGCTGGATCTCCCGACCGAGGTCGAGCGGGCGGATCCGGTCCCGCCCACCGAGCGCCGCTTCGTCCAGGAGCGCCGCCGGCACCAGCCACACCACCTCGAACTCCAACCCGTCGGGGTCCTTGGCGTACAGGCTCTTGGTGGTCGAATGGTCCGAGGCGCCGACCAGCGCCCCGGCCTCGGCCAGCGCGCCGGACAACCGCTCCAACTCGGTCAGCGTGTCGACCTCCCAGGCCAGGTGGTACAGGCCCACCGCGGAGCGGCCAGCGGGCGAGTCAGCGGCCTGCGGACCCATCTGGAACAGGCCGAGGTCGTGGTCGTTGGTGGAGCCGGGCGCGCGCAGGAACGCGGCCCCGGGTGCGTTCAGGACCACGGTGAAGCCCAGCACGCGACCGTAGAAGTCGACGCTGCGCTCCACGTCCCGCACGTAGAGGACGGCGTGGTTCAGCCGGTGGATCGACATCAAGCTCACCTCGGTAGGACAGTTGAATACTCAATTGATGATAGACCAAGATGGTTGAGCGTTCAATAGTTGGAGTAGGATGTCCGCATGGCGACCCGGTGGCTCGATCAGCGCGAGCAGCAGACCTGGCGGGCGTTCCTGGCCGCAAGCCGGCTCCTGTTCGACCAACTCGACCGGGAGTTGCAGCGGGATGCCGACATGCCGCACGCGTACTACGAAATTCTGGTCCGGTTGTCCGAGGCGCCCGACCGGACGCTGCGGATGAGCGATCTGGCCGACCTGACCGGTTCGTCCCGCAGCCGC
This sequence comes from uncultured Actinomycetota bacterium, assembly GCA_963742715.1. Classification (GTDB taxonomy): domain Bacteria; phylum Actinomycetota; class Actinomycetes; order Mycobacteriales; family Micromonosporaceae; genus CAVUMR01. The sequence goes on from CAVUMR010000002.1 coordinate 1,621,139, forward strand.
CTCTCTCACGCGGTCACCCGCCTCGAGGAACGCGGCTGGGTTCGCCGGGTCGGTTGCCCGACCGACCGCCGCGGCACGTTCGCCGAGCTCACCGAGGCCGGGTTCGACGCGCTGGATTCGGCCGCGCCAGGTCATGTCGCCGGGGTCCGCAAGCACCTGTTCGACCAGTTGTCCCACGAGCAGGTCGACCAGCTCCGGCAGATCGCCGAGGCGGTGACCGGGCACCTCGACCCGGCGCGTACGCAACCCGCCGACGCACCACCCTGAGTCCGCGGGACCGCTCAGTCGCGCGTCAGGACAGCGGCCGGCCGTCGACGAGGCTGTCGAGGTGCTGGTGGCAGTCGCCGGACAGGTCCGCGCCCTGCGGCCCGGACAGCCGGTCCCGGCACCACAGCGCGGCGACCAGGGCGGCCCGCTCGTTGCCGGCCGCGGCCTCGTACCCGGCCTGCTCCACCAGGAGGGCGGCGGCCAGCGCGTCGGCCAGCCACAGGGCCAGGTGCCGGGCGCTCGCCTGGGTGGCTGGACTGCGCGGGTCGCAGACCCCCAGTACGGTGCGCAACTCGGTACCGGTACGGGCGAGCGCCGCACCCGCCGCCGGCATCCAGTCACCGGACGCCGCGGCGGCGACCTCCACCGCCGCGTCGAGCCGCGCGAGTACCGGCTCGTGTGCCCGGTCCCGGGCGACCGCCCGGAGCACGTCGAGGGCCAGCACGTTCGTACCGCCCTCCCAGATCGGCAGCACCTGCGAGTCGCGGAGCAGCCGCGGTACCCCGGTGTCTTCGACGTACCCGGCGCCGCCGAAGCACTCGACGTACTCGCTGGCGGACGACACCGCGAGCTTGCCGGTACCGAGCTTGGCCAGGGTGGCGGCCAGTCGCAGCTCGGTCGCGGCCGCCGCGTCACCGTCGGCCTCGGCCCGACCGAGCAGCGTGAAGCAGTGCGCGGCTAGCGCGAACGCCGCCTCCGCGTGTACCGCCAATCGGCCGAGAGTGGCCCGGTGCAGCGGCTGCTGGTCCAACCGGACGCCGAACACCTCGCGTGCCGCGGCATGGTTGCGGACCAACTGGAGCCCGCGGCGCATCCCACCGGCCGCGGCCACCGCGTTGTGCAGCCGGGTCACCAGGACCAGCGTCATCATCCGGGCCAGCCCGTGGTCACCGGGCTCGCCGACCGGTGCCGCCCAGGCGCCGTCCAGCCCGATCTCCGCGGTCGGCAGGGCCCGGGTGCCGAGCTTGTCCTTGAGCCGGTGTACCCGTACCCCCGGCGCCGGATCGTCCGGCCGCAGGTCGGGGCCGGCGAGCGGGGAGTCGTCCGCGTAGCGCGGCACCAGGAACGGCGCGAGCCCGGCGCTGCCGGCGGGCGCTCCCTCGGGTCTGGCCAGCGCGATCGCGATCCGGCTGTCCGCGGCCGAGCAGAACCACTTCTCGCCGGTCAGCCGCCAGCCGTCCCCTCCGGCCAGCGCCACCGTCGTCGACCGGCCCACATCCGAGCCGCCCTGCGCCTCGGTCATCCACTGCCCACTGGTGATCGCCTCGTCCGGATCGGTCGAGATCAAGCGCGGCAGCCAGGTGTCCCGCAGCGCGGCGCCGACCTCCGGCCGGGACAGCAGTGCGGCCGCACCGTCGGCCATCGCCACCGGGCAGGAGAAAGTGGCCGACTCCGGCCCGTACAGGTACAGCAGCGCGTACTGGACCACCCGGGCACCGGCGCCCCACCGCTGCCGGGAGTCGGGCAGGTACGGCAACGCCACCACGGCATGCCGGGCGGCCGCCCGCCGCTGCTCCTCCCAGCCGGCCGCGGCCGCGATCCGGTCCACCCGCCGGCCCCACGGGTCGTACCGGACCAGCTCGGGGGGATGCGCCTCGGCGTCGGCGTGCGCGGCGCGCAGCGGACCGGTCACGTCCGCGGCCAGCGCTTCCAGTCGCGCTTTGGCCGCCGCGTGACCGTCGGTACCGAGGAGCCGGTCCAACCAGCCGTGGAGCACATGATCGCTCCCGTACGGGTCGGGCAGGGGCGGGAAGGTCTGCACGTACCGGGCCATGCGTTCATCCTGCCAGCCCCGGTTACCGAGCAGTAGCCACCATTCCCAGGAGCGGTCAGGCGAGCTTGAGCTGACCGGCCGGGCTGCCCGGCCCGAGGTCACCGGCCCGGTAGTGGGACCGGCACAGCACCTGATAGCGCACCTCGACCGCGTCACCCCCGGCGTCCGGGTCGTCCGTGGCGTCCGGGGTCGCCGCGGTGTCCCCGGTGACGATCCGCTCGCCTTCGCGCACCACCCGGCCGCGGACCACCCGGGCGTTCTGCTGGCCGGTACGCCCGCACCAGCACAGCACCTCGACCTGCAGCCGGTACACCTCGTCGGCCAGCTCGAACATCCGTTTCGCGGCCGGGAACAGCTCGCTGCGGAAGTCGGTGGCCAGGCCGAACGCGTACACGTCGATGTCGGACCGGTCCACCAGGTCGGCCAGTTGCTCGACCTGTGCCGGGGTGTAGAACTGGGCCTCGTCGCAGATCAGGTAGTCGACCCGCTCGCCGGCGGCCCACTGGCCCCGCACCAGGTCCCGCAGGTCGACGTCGTCGAGCACCTCGATCGCCTGCCGGCCGAGCCCGATCCGGGTCGAGATCCGGGCCGAACCCGACCGGTCCAGCTTGGTCAACAGCAGGCCGCGCCGGCCCTGCCGGGCATGGTTGTGGTCGAGCTGCAGGGCCAGGGTGGACTTTCCGCAGTCCATCGGCCCGTAGTAGAAGCGCAACTGTGCGTCCCGACGCGGGGACTCAGCCGGGTTGTCCGGCACGGTCTGGCTCCGGGACGGTTCGGTCACGATCCGGCAGCCTAACCGGCGCGGTACGGGCACCGGACGACGCCCGGCTCGGCCGCTTCACCATGGCCGGTTCGCGTCTGCCGGTTCACAGCAGCCGCGGCGGGGTGTTGCCGGCGGCGGTGATCGCGCGACGCATCGGCACCAGCAGCAGCGCGACGAACCCGATCACGAAGAACACCAGCAGCGATACCAGCCCCAGCCGGTAGTTGCCGGTCAGCTGGAACACCACACCGAACAGCAGCGGGCCGAGCCAACTGGTGCCCTTGTCGCTGATCTCGTACAGCCCGTAGTACTCGCCTTCCCGACCGGCCGGGATGAGCTGGCTGAACAGCGAGCGGGACAGCGCCTGGCTGCCCCCGAGCACGATGCCGATCGCGACCCCGAGCAGCATGAACGGCACCGCCTCACCGGCCGGCAGCCGGAACGCCGCCAGGATCACGAAGATCCAGAGCACCAGGCTGATCAGTACCGTCTTCCAGGCGCCGATCCGCTTGGCCACCGCGCCGAGCAGCAACGCACCGCCGAAGGCGAGGAACTGCACCAGCAGGATGGTCTGCACCAGTACCGCCTGGCTGAGGTCCAGTTCCTGGGTGCCGTACTGGCTGGCCAGCGCGATCACGGTCTGGATGCCGTCGTTGTAGATCAGGAACGCGGCCAGGAACGCGAGGCTCAGCGGGTACGCGCGCAAACCCCGCAGGGTACGGCCGAGCTGTTTGAAGCCGACGGTGAGTGGGTTGCCGCGAGCCACGCCCTCCAGCGGCGGCCGGTCGACCAACCGGCTGATCGGCAGCAGCGTGAACACCGCCCACCACACGCCGGCCGACACGATGCACCAGCGCGCCAGCGTGAGCGTGTTGGCCAGTTCGAGCTGCACCACGACCAGGTTGGCCAGCAGCAGCAGGCCACCGCCGAGGTATCCCATCGCCCAGCCGATGCTGGACAGGCTGTCCCGCCGGTCCGGCCCGACCAGTTGGGGCAGGAACGAGTTGTACACCACCACGCTGGCCCCGAACGCGATGTTCGCGACCAGGAACAACAGGCCACCGAGGAGGTACCGGCCGCCGGTGACGAACACCATCGCGATGGTCGCCGCCGCGCCGGTGTACGCGAAAAGGGCCAGCAGTCTTCTCTTGTGTGCCGACCGGTCCGCGATCGCGCCCGCGACCGGCAGCACGAACACGGTGAGCAGCACCGACAGCGAGACCAGGTACGCGAAGTACGAGCCGGGGGCGACCGCGATGCCGAGCGGATGTACCAGCTTGCCGTCGCAGCCGTCGCCGTTGGTGTGGCAGCCGGCCGCGAGGTTCGTCTGCGCGGTGAGGAACGGGCCGAGGAACACCGTGATGACCGTGGTGGAGAAGGCCGAGTTGGCCCAGTCGTAGAAGTACCAGCCGACCCGTTCCCGGCGGGTACTGGCGCCCTCTCCGTCCACAGTGGACGGCGGCTCGGTCACGGTCATCGGTTTCCTCTCCACACCCCGCGGGCGGTCAACACGTCGCGGAGCACGTCCGGGCGGTCGGTCATGATCCCGTCCACGCCGAGGTCGAGCAGACGGTTGATCTCGGCGGGATCATCGACGGTCCAGACGTGTACGTCGACCCCGCGCGCGTGCGCGCACCGGATGAACCTGGCGTCGACCACCGGAATGACCCGGAACCACAACGGCACCTGGGCGGCCGCGGCCGCCGGCGGTACCGCCGGCACCGGTGGCACGGCACGCCGGCGGCCCGACCGGCCGAGCGACGCCAGCCGGATCCGGACCGCCTCGTCCCGGGTGAGCGCGGTCGCGAGCCGTGGACCGAACGCGGCCCGTACCCGGGCGACCCGGCGCGGCGAGAACGATCCGATCAGCACCCGGTCGGCCGCCCCGGTCCGGCGGATCACCTCGATCAGCGGGTCGACCGCGGCATCGGCCTTCACGTCGAGGTTGAACCGGATCTCCGGCCACCGGTCCAGCACCTCGTCCAGCCGGGGCACCGCGTGCTCTCCGCCGACCCGTACCGCGGCCAGGTCCTGCCAGGTCAGGTCGGCGAGCTTGCCGCGCTGCCCGGCCACCCGCTGCAGGCTGTCGTCGTGAAAGACCACCGGCACGCCGTCCGCGGTGGTACGCACGTCGGTCTCCACGTACCGGAAACCCAGGTCGATGGCTCGTTCGAAGGCCAACACGGTGTTCTCGTCGCCGTGCGCGGCCCCGCCGCGATGGGCGAAGGCGAGCGGTTTCGGGGCGTCCAGAAACGCGAAGCGAGCGGCCACGGCGTGGAGAGTATCCGCTGGCGGCGAGCGCCGGGCCGGCCCACCGGGCCGGCCGGATACCTACCGCGGCGGGCGGCTCCCCGCACGGGCCTATCGTGTTCGCCGGGAGGAGACATGCGCGCGCTCGGCATCGATTTCGGCACGTCGAACACGGTCGCCGTGCTCGGCCAGCCCGACGGTCGGGTACGCCCGCTGCTGTTCGACGGGTCACCGCTGCTGCCCTCGGCCGGCTACCTCACCCCGGACGGCCGGCTGCTGGTCGGCCGGGATGCCGAACACACCGCGCGGCTCGACCCGACCCGGTTCGAGCCGAACCCGAAGCGCCGGATCGACGACGGAACGATCTTCCTCGGCGACCGGGACCTGCCGGTACCGGTGCTGATCGCGGCGGTACTCGGCCGGGTACTCGCCGAGGCGCGCCGGCAGCTCGGTGGCGAACCCGACGACGTCCGGTTGACGCACCCGGCCGGCTGGGGTGAGCAGCGACGGGGAGCGCTAGTCGAAGCCGCCCGGCTGGCCGGCCTGACCCGACCGGAGCTGATCGCCGAGCCGGTGGCCGCCGCCTCGTACTTCACCAGCGTGCTCGGCGCCGCGGTACCGCCCGGCCGCGCGCTGGCCATCTACGACCTCGGCGCCGGTACCTTCGACGCGGCGATCGTCCGGCGTACCCGTACCGGCTTCATGGTGCTGACCGAGCGCGGGCTGTCCGACGTGGGCGGCCTGGATCTCGACCACGCGATAGTCGAGCATCTCGCCGGTACGTACCGGGCGGCCCACCCGCAGGCGTGGGCACGGCTGGTCAGCCCGGCCGACGCCACCGACCGCCGGTACCGCCGGATGCTCTACGACGACGTACGCGGCGCCAAGGAGATGCTGTCGCGTACCTCCAGTGCCGACCTCCACCTGCCCGCGCTGGAGGTGGACGCGCACCTGACCCGGGACGAGTTGGAGAACCTGATCCGGCCTTACCTGGTCCGTACCGTCGACTGCCTGCGACAGGCCATCGCCGGCGCGCGACTGGGGCCGGGTGAGCTGGTCGGGGTGTTCCTCGTCGGCGGATCGAGCCGCATCCCGCTCGCCGCCCAGTTGATCCACGCCGAGCTCGGGTTCGCCCCGACCGCGCTGGAGCAGCCGGAGATCGTCGTGGCCGAGGGCGCGCTGCGGGTCGAGCGCTCGAGCGGCGCCGCGCCGGGCAGTCAGGTGCCGGGCCGCCCCGCAGCGGGCGGTACCGCACCAGCCAGCGGCGCGCCGGCCAGCCCGGCGCCGCTCGGGGCCGCTGGGCTCGGATCCGCCGCCCCGGCCGGGCGACCGGCGGCCCGCACCGCCGGCCCGATACCGGTACGCCCGGCGACCCTGGCCGGCCCGGACACCCGACGCTGGTACCAGGAGCCATCGGTCGTGGTGACGCTGGTGGCGATGACGCTGCTGTTCCTGACCTACCTGCTGGTGCTCAACGCAGCCGTCCACGGCGGCGACTGAGCCCGCCTGCGTGGCCCGCGGCCGACCCGCCGGACAGGTCAGCCCACCGGCGGTTGGTCCGGCCCCCACCAGCGGGCCAGCGAGCTGGTGGCCGGATCGTCGGAGGCGGCCAGCGCGCCCCACGGGTCACCGCCGGCGACCTGCGGGTCCAGACCGTCGTAGCTGAGCAGGTCGGTGACCGGCGGAACTCCACCGTCGTCCAACCCTCCGCCGTCCAACCCTCCGTTGTCCAACCCGCTGTCCAGGCCGTCCGCCGCCCCGTCCGGGCTGGCCGGACCGGTGCCGTCGTCGCCTGCCGGTCCGTCGCCGAGCAGGCCCGGATCCGCCCAGGGGTACCCGTCGACAGGCTCCGGCGCTTCGGCCAGTTCGAGCGCGGGCGGGAACGCCGGGTCCAGCCAGCTCGGATCGTCGCCGACCGGATCGAGGTCCGGTTCGGTACCGACCGCGGGCTCGGGCAGCGGTTCGAGGTGGTCCGCCGCCGGGTCCGCCGAGACATCAGCGGAGTCCGCGGCTGGGTCGGCAGACGGGTCGGCTGGTCCGGCTGGGTCGTCGTCCGCCGCGATCAGGTCGGCGTGCGAGTCGGCCGCCCCCAGGCCCTCCGCCCCATCGGTCGCGGTCAGGTCGGCCTGCGGGTCCTCCGGCGTCGAGTCGGCCGGTCCGTCGTCCTGGGGATCATCCGGCGCGTCGGTCGAGCCCAGGTCACCTGGATCGAGGTCGGTCGACCAGTCCTGCTCCATCGGATCCGACCCGTACAGCTGATCCCCGGACTGGTCGCCGGCGTGGTCCCCGATCGACTGGTCGGGCTCGCCGTCCTCGGGCCAGTCGTACGGCTCGTCGTCGATCATCACGACCTCCCGGCGGACAGGTCCGGAGCGGCCGGTACCACCTGCCGCGCGCGTACCAGGACCTCGTCGAGTTGCTTGATCCGGTTCCGCAGCGCGTCCCGGTCCTGCTGCAGGGACGCCTTCTTCCGCTGCCGGGTCGCCTTGTCGTCGGCCATCGACCGGTCGATCTCGCTGATCTGCGCGTCCAACTGTCCGAGCCGGCGCTCGACCGCCTCGTCCAGCGCCACGGTCAGCGCGTACTGCAGTTCGGTGAACCGGTGCATGATCTCGTCGGACAGCGATGCCCGCGCCTCACCGAGCACCTCGCGCAGCCAGACCATCGCCTGTTGCCGGTTGGTCTGCACCTTGCGGCGCCACAGCAGGAAGGCGCCGGCCGCCACGCCGAGTCCGATGCCGACCACCGGCAGCGCGATCCCGGCGACCGCGCCGGCACCGGCCACGCTCGCGCCGGACACCGCCAACCGGCCGGCCAGCATTGCCGAGCTCGCGGTGGACACGACCACCAGGGCGGAGTCGGCGTTGCCGGCACGCCGTGGCTTGCTGCCCAACTCCAGCCGCAGCCGCGCGTTCAGCCGGCGCAGGATCGACTGCAGCTCGTCGCCGCTGAACACCGCCGCGAGTACCCGCTGCGCCACCAGCCGGAACCGGCCCTCCAGCTCGCCGGACAGGCGTACCGACAGGCCGTGCAGCGCCTGGTCCACCTCGTACGGCAGCCGGTCGAGAGTGCTGCCGCTGGCCTTCTCGATCGCGTTGAGGTAGTGCTCCTGCAGTTCGGCGACGGCGGTACGCAGCCGCCCGACCGCCTCCACCCGGGCGCGCTGGGTTTCGGTGTTGAGTGCGAGCGACCACTGCCGGGTCTCGGTGCGCTTGCGCGCGGCTACGGCGGCCCGTTCCTCGACCAGATGCGCGAGCGCGTTCGGATCCGGGTCGGCCGCCCTGATCCGCGCGGCGGTCTCGGTGTCCAGCCGGACGAACTCGGTACGTACCGACCGCAGCACGTTCGCCTGTTCGAGTACCTGACCGGTGGTGGCCAGTCCGATCAGTGCCTGTTGCAGCTCGGCGATGCGCGACTCGGCCACCACCTCGGCAGCCGCGTCCGGTGGCATCTGCAGGGCCAGTTCGGCCAGTCGCGCCGACACCGGGAAGAACGGGGCGGATCCGAACCTGGGCGCGTGTGCCTGCAGTAGCGCCCGGTCGTCGTTGTACACGGTCCGCCAGCCGGGGTACGTGTCGGTCTTGGTCAGCGCGAACAGCACCAGGTTGACCCGCTTGCTGGCCTCGATCAGGAAGTCCAGCTCGGGCCGGCTGAACGGGGTGGACGCGTCCACCACGAACAGCAGCGCGGTGGCCCGCGCCACCGCGTCGAGGGTCACGTCGGCGTGTCGCGGATCCAGCCCACCCACGCCGGGTGTGTCCACAAGGGACACGTACTGCAGCAGGGGAGCGGAGTGGGTCACCTCGATCCGCCGCGGCGGGCGGACGTTGTCCGGCAACGAGCCGAGCACCGTACCCCAGTCGCGCAGCTGGTCCAGCCGCAACGGCACCGCATCCGGGGTACCCGGGACGTGCGCCCGGGCACCGTGCGGGCTGCCGAAGGCGAACTCGAGGTACGCACTGGTGGCCAGGTCGGCGTCGACCGGGGACAGGTCCGGTACCCCGATCAGCGCATTGGTCAGCGCGCTCTTGCCCCGCTTGGTCTCACCGACCACGACCACCACCGGACGGTCCCCGGCCCGCTCCCGGAGGTCGTCCAGATCGCTCGCCGCCTCCGGGTCGAGCCGGCGCAGGTGCGCCAATCCGCCGTCGACGGCACCGCGCAGGGAGCGTTCCAGGGTGGCGAGCGCCGCCCGGTCCGCCGGCTTGTCGCCGGCCCCGGGGGCGGTCCGCGCGGTACCCGGTGCGGTCATCGGCCGGCCGCCCGGTACACCGTGACCACGGGTGCCCGCAGCACCGTGCCGCGGTCGCTGTACCCCGGCACCTCCACCGCCGCGATGGTGCCCGCGGCACCGGGTTCGGGCGCGACCTGGCTCCCGCCGGCCTCATGCCGGGTCGGGTCGAACGGCTGGCCGTCCGGCGCCATCGTGACCACGCCCACCTCCTCGAGCGTCTGCCCGAGCCGCTCCACCAGTGCCGCGCTGGTACACCGGTCCCGCGTGTAGATGCAGACCTGCACCAGCCTGGCACGGTCCGCCTCGGCCCGGTCCAGCCGCCCGCGCGACTGGCCCGCCACCGGCGCCGGCGGCCGTGGCGCTTGAGCCGCCCCGGTCGCGGTCGACGGCCACCCAGGAGCGCCACCGGGGACGCTGCCGGTGCGCCGCCGGGGTACCGCGAGCACGGCCAGTACGACGCCGCCGACCAGTACCGCCGTGCCGAACCCGAGCGCCGCCCAGCCGGGGGAGAACGAGCCGGTACAGCCCTCGCTTTCGTTGACCAGTTCCGGCGTACCGCGAACCTCCCGCGGCTTGCCCTGCTGCGGTTGCTCCTGGTCGGCCACGCGTACCGGCACCTCGAAGGTCCGTACGCAGTCGCGGGTCGGGCCGATCGCACCGACGACGAGGCCGGCCAGTACCGCGATCAGCGCGCCCAGGCCCGCGGCGGCCACTCGACGATCGGTTGCCATAGCGCCTCCCGTCGCCTCTCAGCGCGCCGCGGTCTGTCCGCGCAGCTGCTGGGACAGCAGGTGGAAACCGCGGTGTGCCACCTGCGCCACCCGGGCCTGTGCCGGGCTCGCGCCGGCGACCGCGTACGCCCGCCACCGGCCGGCCGCGCGTACCGCCGCCTCGCCCAACTGCTCCGGGGTGGCTTCCGGCAGCGCGAGGATGTCGGCCGGACTGGTGCCCAGCGCCAGCCGGGTCAGCTCCGCCTCCATCTCCGGCGGCAGCTCCACGCTGCCGGCGGCCACCACCTGCGCCATCTCGATCAACCGGAGCCGGTGGTACTCCGGCTGCTGCAGCACCCGTTCGATGGCGTCCCGCAGCGCCTCCCGGTCCTCCGGTCGGCCGGCGTGCGACGCGATCCGGTCCAGGCCGGTCAACGCCCAACCCGCTTTGATCGCATCGGTACGCCAGCGGAAAGCGTGCTCGAGGGTGTTGCGTACCCGCGGGAACCCGGACGCGAGAAACAGCCGCCGGACGAGTTCCCCGGTGGCCAGTTGGGGCTCGGCGCGCAGTTGCGCGACCGCGAACGCGATCCCGTACAGGTCGAGGAGTTCGAGCAGCCGCTGTCGCTGCCCGGTCGGTACCGGCGCCTCCCGGTTGGCGAACAGGTCCACCGAGGCCAGCAGTACCTGCCTGGTGGTGTCGGGCAGCTGTGCGATCTCGCGCAGCGCCTCGCAGTCCGCCGCGGTCAGCCGCCCGCCCTCGGTGGTCTCGGCGAGCAGGCCGACCACCGGTACGACATCGGACAGCACCCGCCGCAGCACCTGCGCCTGGCCGTGGGCGAGCGGCTCCGCGGTCGGCCACGGGTCACCCGCGCCGGAGAGCTTGTCGACCTTGTTGAACAGGCCGAGCGAGTTGATCGGGTTGCTGGCCAGCCGCGCCGACACCGACCGGAACGACTCCAGCGCCTGCAGGTCGTCGGCGCGTACCGACTGGGTGAAGACGTACACGATCGCCTCGGCCCCGGACAGCGCGCCGGCCGAGTCGGAATCGAGGTCGTCGTCGATGGGCGCCTCGGTGAACAGGAACCGGCGGGCCTGCCCGGAGATAGCGGCGTTGGTCGACGACAGCCCCGGCGTGTCCACCACGGTGAGGTCACGCAGCCGGTCACTGGTCAGCGTGACGTCGACGTAGCTGACCTCCTGCCGGGGTACGCCGAGCTTCTGCGGGATCATGCCGCCGGACTCGATCGGCAGGCTGACCCGCGAACCGTCCCGCTTCACCACGTCGACCCGGTCCGCGGTGCCGTACCGGAACTGGGTGACCACCCGGGTGCACTCGCCCACGTCGGTCGGCGCCACCCGGCGACCGATCAGCGCGTTCACCAGCGTCGACTTACCGGCCTTGAGCCGACCCGCGATCGCGATCCGCAACGGCTGGTCGAGGCGCGTCCGCACGTCCGCCACGGCCTTGCCGACCGTGGGGTCCAGCCGCGGGCCGACGTCGGCACACAGCTCGGCCACCCGGGAACTGAGCGGACCGGCGGTCATGGACGGTTCCTCCCTCGCACGGCTGGTCGGTCATGGATGCTCCAGGTGTACCGACCGGCGCTCCGGTCGGCCGGGTGCCGTGCCGACCAGGGATTCTGGTCGACCAGCGCGTCGGCCGGCTTCACCCTAGGCATATCCTCACCGGCGCGAGATCCCGGATTCGTGCCAGGTACCCAGGGGGGAGGGCACCGGTGCCGGACCTGCCACCACCGGACGATTCTGCCGACCTGCCCACCACCGACCTGCCCACCGCCGACCTGCCCACTACCGACACGCCCACCACGCACCCGCCCACCGCCGCCGCGAACACGGCCACCGTGCCCGCCGTCGACCCGGCCTGGATCGCCGCGCGGCTCGGCCAGCCGGGCCTGGTCGTCCTCGTCGGCCCGCCGGGCAGCGGTCGTACCAGCCTGCTCGAACGGACCGCAGCGGCATTTCCCGGCCGGGTACTGGCCGGCGGTGGGCTCGCCATGCTGCGCGGTACCGCCGGGTTCGCCCTCCAACGTGCGGTCCGGGCCCGGCTGCCCGTCAACGACCACGCCCTCACCGCCGAGGCGGTGCGGTCCCGGGTACGGGACGGCCTGCTCGTCCTGGACGACCTGCAGTGGGCCGATCCGCTGACCCTCACCGCGTTGCCGGATCTTGCCCGGCACTGCCGGGTGCTGGTCGCGCTGCGTACCCCGCACCGGCTGCCGGCCGGGGTGGAGCCGGCGCTGCGCGTGGCGGCCACGGCCTGGCTCGCCGTACCGCCTCTGGCCGAACCGGCCGCCACCGCATTGGCCCGACAGGTCGCGCCCAGCCTCGGTCCGGCCGCCATAGCGGACGTGGTGCGCCGCGCCGGCGGGCTGCCGTTGGCCGTGCAGGCGTTGGCCCGGCACGCCGCCGCGGCGAAACCAGCCACGCCGGCCGGATCGCCGGACCTCGCGGGCACCGCGCCGGGCCGGGCTCCCGACGACCCGGCCACCACACCAATCGGCCAGACCGCATCAACCAGCCAGACCGCACCAACCGGACAACCCGAGCTGGTGTACGCGGTCGCGCAAGCGCTCGCCGATCTCGGCCGGCCCGCGCGTACCGCACTGGCCGCGCTCGGGCTGCTCGGACGGCCAGCGGCTCCGGGCCTCCTCGGTCCGGGTGTGACCGAACTGCAGGCCACCGGGCTGGTGACCGTGACCGGTGCGACGGTCACGCCGGCCTCGCCGTACCTCGCCGAGGTCGCCGCCGGGCTGCTCCCGGCACCGGAACGGGTCGCGCTGCACCAGCGGCTGGCACAGCTCGTACCACCGGCGGAAGCGGCCTGGCACCTCGCCGCGGCCGGTGACAACGCCGCGGCGTACCGGCGCGCCGTCGACGCGGCCGGGACAGCCAGCCCCGATCAGCGGGCCGAACTGTTGCTGCTGGCCTGTAGCCTGCCCGGAGTCACCCCCGCCGCGGGGGTACGGCTCGCCGCGGCCCGGGCCGCACTGGCCGCCGGACGACCGGCCGCGGCGCAACGGGCGCTCGGTACCGCCGCCGACCCGGCCAGCTCGGTACTGCGGGGCGAGGCGCTGCTCCAGGCCGGTGACGCCGCCGGTGCGGTACGGGCGGTGGTCGGAGTACCGGACGCGGCCACCGACGACCTGGTGGCCGCCCGGGACCGGGTACGGCTGCTCGGCACGCTCGTCACCGAGCCTGCGCAGGCGCACCAGCTCGCCACGGTCATCGGTGGCCGGCTCGACGCGGGTACCGACGCCGGACTGCGGGCGGCGCTCGCCGCGGTCGCGGCGCACGCGCGTACCCCCGGCTGGGAACAGGCGTTGACCACCGCGGCGGCCGACGCTGCCGCGGCCGGCGACCGGCTCGCGGCCCGCTGGAGCGGGTGGCTGCTGGTGGACACGCTGGCCGCGGACGGCCGGCTGGCCGAGGCCGCCGACGCCGCGCGACTCGGCGCGCAGGCGTGCGCGGTGGACCTCGCGTACAGCTGGCAGACCAGGTTCCTGGCCGCCGAGGCCTGGTGCTCCGCGCTACGCGGGGACCGCCTCGACGACGTGGCCGAACGCGCCACCGCACTGCTCGACCGCGCCCTGCCCGCGGTGGCACGCGGCTACGCGGTCGCCGCCGCCGGCCTCGCCGAAGCCGACGGCGGGCTGCTCGCCGCCGCCCGGACCCGGCTGGCCGACCCCGGCCGCCTGCCCGCCTCGGTGGCGCCGTTGCTCGCCTGGGTGGCGGCCGAGGCGGCGTGGTTGGACGGCCAACCGGAGGCGGCCGGCGCGCCACCCGGATCGGCGGGCGACCAGCGGCCGGCACCGCTGATGGACGGGCTGCGCCGGATCACCGAGCGGTGGGCCCGGCAGGATCGCGCCGGGGCCGGGGGAGCGGCCGGCGCCACCACCCTGCCCATCGGCGCCGAGTTGCCCGAACCGATCCGGATGACCCTGGAGGCGTGGGTACGGACCGACACCGGACCCGGCGGCGGGAGCGAGTTCGACCTGGCCGCGCAGGCGTGGCATCCGGTCGCCATCCGCGAAGAGGTCCGCTGCCTGCTCGCCCGTGGCCTATACGCCGCCGGTTCCGAGGACGGCCTGCCGCCGCTGCTCGCCGCCGAGAAGCTCGCCGGGGACGCCGGACTGGTGGTCCTTCGCGGCCGGGTCACCCGCGCGTTGCGCCGGTACGCCGTGCGCCGCACGTCCCGCGGCCCGCACGCCGGCGACGAGCTGACCGGCCGGGAGCGCGAGGTGCTCGTACTGGTCGCCAAGGGCCAGCCGACCCGCCGGATCGCCGGCCTGCTGGGCATCTCCCGCGAGACGGTCGAGACGCACATCCGCTCCGGCATGCGCAAGCTCAACGCACGCACCCGCACCGAGGCGGCGGCGCTCGCGCTGGAGGTACTCGAATGAGCGCGCCGCTGTACCTGGTGGAGTCCGAACGGGCCGTAACCACCGTGCTGCGCCGGCTGGCCCGGGCCGGCTGGCACACCCGGGAAGGCTTCGCGCTGCCGGAGTCCGAATGGGACGTGACGCCCGGGCAGCTCGCCCTGTACGGCAGGGTCGCCGACCCCGACACCGCGGCGCTCGCCGTACTGGCCGCCGCCCGCGGCGCCGCGATCGTGGCCGTCGCGCGCCCGGACAGCGAGATCGGCCAGGCGCTGCTCGCCGACCTCGGTCGCCTCGGGCCGGTCGGCCGCGATCCGGATGCCGAACCGTCCGGTGCACCCGACGACGCGCTCCCACTCAACGACGCGCAACGCGCCCTGCTGCACCGGCTCGCCGAGGGGGAGACGATCGCGGCCGCCGCCGAAGCGGAGTTCCTTTCCCTGCGTACGGCGAACCGGCGCATCGCCGAGGCCCGCGCCGCGCTGGGGGTGCACAGCACCCGGGAGGCGGTACTCGCCTACCTGCGCGCGCAGCGCGGTACCGCCTGACGCAGCCGGTGGTTGCGATTACGTTCCGTAGACTATAGGCGGCACTCAGTGAGGAATGCCGCAGAAGCCATAGTGGACAGTTCGGATCAATCGGTCAAATCAGCAAGATCACCAAATTGATCGGTACGAATCCCGTCACAACGGGTCATGATATGAGAGTCACCATCGGGGTACGGTTAGTCCGACGGGGGCGCCAAGGCAGCAGCTGGCTCGGGGAGGTGCAACCGCAGTGGCACGTACGACGCTCATCATCGCCGGGCTCATCTGGCTCGCGGTCATCGTCGCCTGGCTTGCGGTCTGTGTCGCCGACGGAAACCGTCGACTGGACCAGGTGCTGAAATACCCGAACGTGACTGACCGGTTCGCTCCGCCGAGCGCCGGTTCCAACCAGGCGCCGAAGCGGGCACAGCCGCAGCGGATCCGGCAGCACGAGGGATCCCGGCACGGTGGTCGCGCGGCCAGTTGAGCCGCGGGTCGGATAGGCGTTCGTCCTGCTCCACCCGCATGCGTATGTGGGACGATCTGGCCGTGACCAGCAGACCCGACGAGGCGCAGCACCTGCGTGATCTCGCCAGGCTTCGTCGCGTGCGCGACCGGATTGACCGGGAATACGCACAACCGCTGAACGTCGAAGCCCTCGCCCGTGACGCGCACATGTCGGCCGGGCACCTCAGCCGCGAGTTCCGCCAGGCCTTCGGCGAGTCGCCGTACTCCTACCTGATGACGCGACGCATCGAACGCGCGATGGCGTTGCTGCGGCGTGGCGACCTCAGCGTCACCGACGTCTGCTTCGCGGTCGGCTGCTCATCCCTGGGTACGTTCAGCACCCGCTTCACCGAGCTGGTCGGCGTACCGCCCAGCGCCTACCGCCGGGGCGCCGCGCCCGTAACGGCCGAGATCCCGTCGTGCGTGTCGAAACAGGTGACCAGACCGATCAGGAATCGAGAAGCAACCGCACGCAGCCGCACCTAGCGTGACGGTCATGGACATCACCATTCACTCGAGCTCCCTCCCGCACACCGACCCGGAGGCCTCCCTGGCGTTCTACCGCGACACGCTCGGCTTCGAAGTCCGTACCGACTTCGGAAATGGCGCGATGCGCTGGATCACGGTCGGCCCCGCCGGTCAGCCCGACACCTGCATCCTGCTTGCGCCGCCGGCCGCTGATCCCGGCATCACCGACGACGAGCGCCGCGTCATCGCCGAGATGATGGCCAAGGGCACCTACGGCTGGATCCTGCTCGCCACCAAGGACCTCGACTCCACCTTCGAGAAGCTCCAGTCCACCGACGCCGAGATCGTCCAGGAGCCGACCGACCAGCCGTACGGCGTACGCGACTGCGCGGTCCGTGACCCCGCTGGCAACATGGTCCGAATCCAGGAGATCAGCTGACATGACCACCATCAGATCCGTCACCCTCGAGGTACCTGACCCCGCCGCCGCCGAGGCCTTCTACAAGGCCGCCTTCGAGCTGGGCGACACGGTGCGGGTCCGCGCCTCCCACGAGCCGACGAGCGGCTTCCGGGGCTTCGCGCTGTCGCTCGTGGTCTCCCAACCGAGCACCGTCGACAGCCTCATCCGTACCGCCCTCGACGCCGGGGCCACGTCGCTGAAGCCCGTCAAGAAGAGCTTCTGGGGGTACGGCGGTGTCGTACAGGCCCCGGACGGGACGATCTGGAAGGTCGCCACGTCGTCGAAGAAGAACACCGGCCCCGCAACCCGGCAGGTCGACGACCTCGTGCTGCTGCTGGGAGTCGAGGACGTCAAGGCGACCAAGCAGTTCTACGTCGAGCGCGGCCTCGCCGTGGGGAAGAGCTTCGGCAGCAAGTACGTCGAGTTCGACCTCCCGGAATCGCCGGTCAAGCTGGCGCTTTACGGTCGCCGTGCCGCCGCCAAGGACGTCGGCGTCGCTCCGGACGGCACCGGATCGCACCGGATCGCCATCGACAGCGACGCCGGACCCTTCACCGACCCGGACGGGTTCGGCTGGGAAGCCGGATCAGCCTGAGACCGGTTGGTACGACTCCTCTTCTCTGCACATCCTTCCCTGCCCGATCACGGTAGACACGGGGCCGACGCCGCGGCGTCGGCCCCGCCGAGCCAGATGGAGACACGAACGAGCATGGCCACGAGGAAGGGCACGTCGTCGCCGCACGATGCCGACAGCCACGACCTGATCCGCGTACAGGGCGCGCGCGAGAACAACCTCAAGGACGTCAGCGTCGAGCTCCCGAAGCGCCGGCTAACGGTCTTCACCGGCGTCTCCGGCTCGGGCAAGAGCTCGCTGGTGTTCGACACGATCGCCGCGGAGTCCCAGCGGATGATCAACGAGACCTACAGCGCCTTCGTACAAGGCTTCATGCCGACGCTGGCCCGCCCGGAGGTCGACTTCCTCGGCGGCCTCACCACAGCGATCATCGTGGACCAGGAGCGGATGGGTTCCAACCCGCGCTCCACCGTCGGCACCGTCACCGACGCCAACGCCATGCTGCGCATCCTGTACAGCAGGCTCGGTAAGCCGCACATCGGGCCGCCGACCGCCTACTCGTTCAACGTCCCGACCCGGACGGCGAGCGGCGTCATGAGCACCGACAAGGGCGGTCGGGTGGAACGCAACGTGGTGCGCGAGGCCGTGTACCTGGGCGGCATGTGCCCGCGCTGCGAGGGCATGGGCGCCGTCAGCGACTTCGACCTCACCGCGCTGTACGACGAGAGCAAGTCCCTGAGCGAAGGTGCGCTCACCGTTCCCGGGTACAGCATGGACGGCTGGTACGGCCGCATCTTCAGCGGCGCCGGCTTCGACATGGACAAGCCGATCGGCAAGTACACCAAGAAGGACCGCGACAAGCTGCTCTACGGCAAGCCGGAGAAGATCAAGGTCGAGGGCGTCAACCTCACCTACGAGGGGGTGATCCCGAAGATCCAGAAGTCGATGCTGTCCAAGGACGTCGACGCGATGCAGCCCCACGTCCGCGCCTTCGTGGAACGCGCGGTCACCTTCCAGACCTGCCCCGAGTGCGACGGCACCCGGCTCACCAAGGAAGTCCTGTCCTCGAAGATCAAGGGCAAGAACATCGCCGAGCTCTGCGGCATGCAGATCAGCGACCTGGCCGGCTGGGTACGGGGCCTCGACGAGCCCTCCGTCGCGCCGCTGCTCGCCGGGCTGCAACACCTCCTCGACTCGTTCTCGGAGATCGGGTTGGGCTACCTGTCACTCGACCGGCCGTCGGGCACGCTGTCCGGGGGAGAGGCGCAGCGGACCAAGATGATCCGGCACCTCGGCTCGTCGCTCACCGACGTCACGTACGTCTTCGACGAGCCCACGATCGGCATGCACCCCCATGACATCGAGCGGATGAACGCCCTGCTGCTGCAGCTGCGGGACAAGGGCAACACGGTGCTCGTCGTGGAGCACAAGCCGGAGACGATCGCGATCGCCGACCACGTCGTCGACCTGGGCCCCGGCGCCGGTACGGCGGGCGGCGAGGTCGTCTTCGAGGGCACCTTCGACGGGCTCCGGAAGAGCAAGACGATCACCGGCCGCCACCTCGAGGACCGGATCTCGCTCAAGGAGTCGGTCCGTACGCCGGACGGCGTGCTCGAGGTCCGCAAGGCCTCCACGCACAACCTGCGCAACATCGACGTCGACATCCCGCTCGGCGTGCTGTGCGTACTCACCGGCGTCGCCGGCTCCGGCAAGAGCTCGCTGATCCATGGCTCGGTCGCCGGCCGCGACGGCGTGGTGGTGGTCGACCAGGGCGCGATCCGCGGCTCGCGGCGGAGCAACCCGGCCACGTACACCGGACTGCTCGACCCAATCCGCAAGGCGTTCGCGAAGGCCAACGACGTCAAGCCGGCGCTGTTCAGCTCCAACTCCGAGGGCGCCTGCCCGACCTGCAACGGCGCCGGCGTCATCTACACCGAGCTCGGGGTGATGGCCACCGTCGAGTCCACCTGCGAGGAGTGCGAGGGCAAGCGGTTCCAGGCGTCGGTGCTGGAGTACACCTTCGGCGGGCGGAACATCGCCGAGGTGCTCGCGATGTCGGTGACCGAAGCCGAGGAGTTCTTCGGCTCCGATGACGCCGCGGTGCCCGCGGCCCACAAGATCCTCGACCGGCTCGCCGACGTCGGCCTCGGTTATGTCAGCCTGGGCCAGCAGCTCACCACGCTGTCAGGCGGGGAGCGGCAGCGGCTCAAGCTGGCCACCCAGATGGCCGAGAAGGGCGAGGTGTACGTCCTCGACGAGCCGACCAGCGGGCTGCACCTCGCCGACGTCGAGCAACTGCTCGGCCTGCTCGACCGGCTTGTCGACTCCGGGAAGTCGGTCATCGTCATCGAGCACCACCAGGCGGTCATGGCGCACGCGGACTGGATCATCGACCTCGGGCCCGGCGCGGGACACGACGGCGGCAGGATCGTCTTCGAGGGCACTCCTGCCGACCTCGTCGCCGGCCGCTCCACCCTTACCGGCGAGCACCTCGCGGCCTACACGCGGGCGAGGCGAGCGGGGTGAAATGCTCGCTTTCATAGCCGTGCCGATCGAGCGGGTCGGAGCGCCGCGCGGCCGGCGACCTACGCGGCCGGCCTAGGCTGTTTTCCATGCCGGACTTCGTCATGCGACGTTGGGACCTGTCACCGGTTCCGTATCCGCAGGCTCCGCTGCACATCCATGACCGGGGGGACGAGGCGTTCGCCGTCCTGTCCGGTGAACTGGACGTCACGCTCGGAACCGAGGTGACCAGACTCCACCCGGGGGAGTTCGTGGTCGTACCGGCCGGCACCGCGCACACGTTCGCCACGGTCGACGACCTCCCGGTCTCGGTACTCGTGACGATGGCGCCGCACATCGACGAGCTCATTCAAGAACTGCATCGGGTACCTGATGAGGAGCGGGACACCGTGTGGGCCCGCTACGACTCCCGGCTGAGCTGACAGCACGACACGCTCCGCTGACGTGCGCCGATCCCTCTTCCCGCAATGTCGAGCGGACTGGTTACCGTGGGCCGCGTGAGCCTACGCCTGCGGGCCTTTCTGGCCGGCGTTCTCGGACTGGCACTGCTCAGCCTCACCGCCTGCCAGAACGGGGACACCTCCACCCCGGACTCGAAGTCCAGCCCAACCGGGGAGTCGTCCTCCTCGGCGTCGCCGACCGTGACCCCCGCTGCCGGCCCCGAGCTGCATCTGCGGGTCACAAGCGTGCACGCCCCGGTGGGCTGGAAGAACGACACGGGCCAGGTTTCGCGCGCCGAGGTCAGCGCCAGCAGTGTGGACGGGCTGCTGCAGCTCATCGAGCTGGAGGGAGCCACGTCCACCAGCCTCGATGACAGTGCGGCCGATTTCATCAAGAGCGTCCCGTACGCCGACAGGATCAAGCGCCTTCCGGACGTGACGATCGGCCAGGACCAGACACCGGCCGTCCGGGTGGCATGGACGGAAAAGGGTACCGAGAACCACTACGAGGCCATCCTGGCCGACAAGGACGGTGTCGCGGTCTCGCTGAACCTGACGATCCGGCCCTCGCTGCAGAGCAAGGAGTCCGAGTTCGTGGAGTCGGTGCTGGCGTCGGTCCGGTGGCTGGTGTGACGCTGGGATGTGTTCCGCGGCCGTCGCCGGCTGGTAACCGCCCTACGATGACCGGCATGGTTGCCACACTTTGCCGAGTTCCGGTCATCGACGCGCGCCTACCTGAGGCAGTACCGTCCGCCCACCCAGGTGGTCAGTCATGAGGATGGCCCCGGGCTTCACCGCCGGCAGGCCGCCAGAGTGGGACATCGAACGATTCCTTCGCGGTGACGAGATTGACACCGCCCTGATCACCCTGGAACGGAACCGGCGCACGTTCGCCTGGAAATGCGCCGACATCGACGCCGAAGCCATGGCCCTCCCACTCGCTTCATCGTCGGTGACGTTGGGTGGCCTACTCAAGCACCTGGCGTGGGTCGAGGAACTCTACTTCCAACACCATCTGGCGGGCCGGCCGGTCATGGCGCCGTTCGACAGGCTCGATCACGACAGCGACTGGGAGGACTGGCCCTGGCGTACCGCAGCAGACGACACTCCGCCGGCGCTGCGGGCACTGTGGGTCGGCACGGTGCACCGGTCCAGAGCCTCACTCGCCGAGGCGCTGTCGAGCGGTGGGCTCGATCAGCCGACCCACGCCGGAATGAGCCTGCGTCGGTTGTTGGCCGACATCATCGAGGAATATGCCCGCCACACCGGCCACGCCGACCTCCTACGCGAAGCGGTCGACGGATCCACCGGCGAAGGACCACCCCAAGACTTCCCAGTGCCGTAGACCAGGATCCACTCCCTTCGGCGCTGTTGTGTACCGCCGATAATGTACATTATGTTAAGTAGCTAGGCTCCGCATCACCTCAGCTGACTCCACTGCGCTGGCTGGAGCTGCTCAGAGTCCTGCCTACACGCCTGCTGGAAGAACCCGTCGCTCCGGTCACGCCGTCCAGCGGAACGTGGCCAACACCGAGGCGATGAGGTCCGGGGTGGTCGCGGGACTCTCTTTGTCAAGAATGAAGTCGACGCCGACGTTGCGTCCGTTGCGGATGGTGGTGATCACGTCCCATTCCTGCAGGTCCTCCGTGTAGTGGACGTGGAACGCCTCGACGCCGTCCAGCGACACGTTGGGGAGTCGCCGGGGATGCGAACCCTTGGGCGCCATCTCGATCGCGCTCTGGGCCTGGACGTCCAGTGGGGCGCCACCGCTGATGTCGCCGCTGTCGACGAGCTGGATCGAGTTGGACGTGCCCGGCTCTCTGGCTGCCGAGGCGTAGGAGAGGATCGGTTCCTGCTTCACCCAACCGGCCGGCACCCGCACGACCGACGAGGCCTCCACCAACTCGAGGCCCGACGCTGGCGTGACCGACGGCGTCTCGGAGACGGTGGGCGTGCTCTCACTCGCGGGCCGGCTGGGAGTGCCCGCACCAGTCGCCGCCGGGGTCGGGTCGTCCTGGCCGCAGCCGACGGCGCCGGACAACAGGACAGCGGCCAGGGCGGCGACGACGCTGAGCCGACGGTTCCGAGGCACGTGCTTCTCCTCTGGCAGGGCGAGGTCGGGCCAGGTGGGGACCAGATCCACCGCCGTTCAATCGACAGCAGCCAGATCGCACGAGCACTATGCCAGCCGGTCGCGGCGGCGTGTCAGGTACGCCCCCTCGGCGGCCAGCTCGCCCGTATGCGGGATCGTCCGCTGGCTTAATCGCGTTGTGTGGCGCTCCCCCGGGCGCTTAGCGTTGCCTTCCTGATCGGCGGGGTACGTGCCCCGCGGCGGTGAGTCAGCAGATCGGAGCTCCGGGCAGGATGACGTCTCAGCTCTTCGCGCTCTGCTTCGACGCGAACGACCCGCCAGGACTCGCGCGCTTCTGGGCCGACCTCCTCGGCTGGGACCTGGCCGACGACCGTCACGACGGGATCGCGCTGCTGCCGAACGATGACACCGGATTCGGGTTCCGGTTTCTTCCGACGCGGGAACAGAACACCGCACCGCACCAGCTCCACTTCCATCTGACGAGTACGTCCCTGGAGGACCAGCAGCAGACCGTGGCCAGGTCGCTCGGACTCGGCGCCCGGCACATCGACGTCGGTCAACGCCCGGAAGAGGGTCATGTGGTGCTCGCCGATCCCGATGGCAACGAGTTCTGCGTCATCGAGCCGGGCAACAATTTCCTCGCCGACTGTGGATTCCTCGCGGAGCTGGCCTGCGACGGTACGCAGCAGGTCGGGTACTTCTGGAGCGCGGCGCTGGGCTGGCCGTTGGTCTGGGACCAGGACCAGGAGACCTCGATCCGCTCACCGCACGGCGGTCCGAAGATCAGCTGGGGCGGTCCGCCGGTGGCGCCGAAGACCGGGAAGAACCGGCTGCACTTCGACCTCGCTCCACCTGTCGACGGTGATCAGCAGGCGGAGGTCGACCGTCTCGTCTCGCTCGGCGCGACCCGCCTCGGCCAGGGCGACGCCAGCTGGGTTGTGATGGCCGATCCCGATGGCAACGAGTTCTGTGTGTTGACCCCTCGATAACGCGACCAGCGCCGGGCGAGCAGCGGCAGCCGGGTCAACCGCGTGGCGACAGGCCGCTGAGGAATCCGTCCACCGCACGCCGGAACGCGGTCGGTTGCTCGACCCACGGATGGTGCCCGGATCGCTCGATCACCACGATCGCGCCGGCCGGAAAGAGCTTGGTCAGCGCGGTCGTCGCAGCGAGCCCGACGCCGCAGTCCTCGGCTCCCGCGACGACCAGCACCGGGGCCGTGAGCTCAGCCAGCCGGGCGGCGAGGTCGGCCGGCGGGTCGACGCTGAAGTACGCCTTCGCCGCGGCGATGCTGTACTCCGCGGTAGAGAACGTGTGAGCCTGTTCCTTCTCTCCCCAGGTGGCGTACCCGGACGGGGCGATCCGCCGCTGCCAGGCGTTGAATGCGGCATCGTCGGCGTCGGCACCCGGGCCCGCCGCAAAGGCAACGAGAGCCTCGTCAAAGGCAGGCTCCCCCCGTCGCGCGTTGATCAGTTCCTCGGTACCGACGGGCTCGTCGACCAGGTTGCTGATCAGCGGCGGCGTTACCAGCACCATGCCGGCCAGGCGCCGCGGAAACTGTGCCGCATAGCTGATCGCCAGTCTGGTACCGGCCGAATGCCCCAGGAGCAGCACCCGCTCGAGTCCGAGCTCGATCCGTAGCTGCTCGAGATCCTCGGCCTGCCGCCAGAACGAGGCCACCTCGACGTCGGCCGGTAGTGGCGAACGCCCCACTCCGCGAAGGTGCGGTACGACCAGCCGGTGCCGCTCCCCCAGCCCGGCCAGGTCTCCCAGATAGCTGGGGTGCCGCGCCGCGCCACCGGCCAGCGCGATGACCGGCAACGTGTCGGTGTCACCCCCGCCACCGGGCAGGTCGTCGTAGTGCAGCAGTGCTCCGTCGGAGCCACGGAAGGTCGGCATCGCTCGACCGTACTGGCAGGCGAGCCTGGAACCGGCGTCAGTTCGGCTGCGGTGTCGTACTGGTACAGGTGTTGCGCGGCGCGATTTCCGCGCACTCGCCGTTGAGCAGCTCGGTGGCGTGCGCCGTCCAGGCCAGGAAGCCGACCGTGTGGTGCCGGTTCGGCATGAACTTGTCGCTGGTAGCCGATGCGGCGGAGCCGAACAGCAGCATCAAACCGCACAGCGCGCCGACCACCGGGGCCAGCGAGATGCGCGCGCCCGGGGCATCCGGGACGGTACCGAGCGCGGCCCGGCTGGACAGCAGGCCCGACAGCCGCCGGACGCCGAAGTAGATCGCGAAACCACTGAGCAGGAGCAGGCAGTACAACACCTCGGCGGTGGTACGCGGATAGAGCTGCACGCTCTGCGTGTCGTACATCCGGCCCGCGATCCAGAACCGCATCAGCCAGGCGCCCAGCGCGACAGCACCGACGCCCACCACCAGTGGTCGCCGGCCACCGAGCGCGACCGCCACTCCGGCGCCCAACGCGAGCAGTGCGGTGAACAGGCCGACCTCCCCCAACTCCCCCGGCGGCGGCCAGCCGGCCAGCCCCGGCGTCAGCAGGTCGTCCCGCCACATCGCGACATAGGCGGGGTCGACGTACACATCGAAGTAGAAATAGCTGTCGTTGATGGCGCCGGAAACCATCGCGCTGACCACACCGAACAGGTGTGGCGATGCGGACCCGACGAACGCCGCGCCGGTGGTACCGAGCAGCGCCATAGCGCGCCGTAGCCCACCGGTACGCCACGGCAGGAACACGAGGGTCGCGCCGACCGCGCCCGGTGCCGACCACAGGAACCAGCCGGAGTACGTCTGGAACAGCAGCCCGAACGTGATACCGAACGCGAGTCCGGCGAGAACTGTCGACCGGTACGTACTGACGGCACAGCCGCGCAGTACCCGCAGGAACTTGACGATTACCGGTACGAGCACGATCAGCACCAGGTACTCGTACGGCTTGTACGGCTGCAGCAACGGCAGCGCCGCGACCACTCCGATGCCGAGCGCCCAGCCGGGTCGCAGGTGCAGTCGCCACGACAGGTACGCCAATGGCCCGGTGAGCGCGACACCGGCGAGCTGCACGAACTTGTACACGTACGGGATCGGTACCGAGGTGATCGCGCGACCGGCGGCGAGCAGGTACACGATCGTCGGCGGATAGTGGTTGGGTGGCGCGTCGCCGAGCAGTACCAGGTGCGACCAGTCGAAAAGCTGTCCCGCGTCGCCGAACTTCGCGTTGAGGCCCCACGGCGTGCCGTGCAGCGCCACTGCCACACCGGCGGCGACGAAGCCGCTGGTGAGCCCGGCGAAGCCGGCACAGGCGACCCGGACTCCCCACTCGCGAGCGGCACCGCCGCGACGGGCACAGAGCACCACGGTGGCGATCATGGCCAGTGAGCCGATCAGAAAGTAGCTCTGGAGTTTGGCGAGCGCGCTCACCTGCCCGATCCGGTCGAGCGGATTGACGTCGACCAGGAGCGACGACGCCGCCATCAATGCGGCGGCACCGATCGCGGCGATAAATTCGATTATTCGGCCGTGCCGATACCACCGGGAAGGGCGGCTTTCCGCTCTCGACAGCACTGCTGACTGATTCC
This sequence comes from uncultured Actinomycetota bacterium, assembly GCA_963742715.1. Classification (GTDB taxonomy): domain Bacteria; phylum Actinomycetota; class Actinomycetes; order Mycobacteriales; family Micromonosporaceae; genus CAVUMR01. Next base: position 1,646,668 of record CAVUMR010000002.1, read on the forward strand.
GGGCCGCCAACTGATCCCGGGCTTCTGCCCGTTCCCCGGCTTCTGATTGGCCCTGGGCGGATGGGCGGACGACGCCATTTGTCGACGCAGCCGGCGCGGTCTTTTCGTGGGCATGATCGGTCATTGGGCGCGAGCTGCGCATGGTCCCCCCGCTGGCATACATACCAGGACCGCCGCATGCTATTACGAAAATTCCGTTCCCGGCCCCGCTCGACACATTTGGTCGAGCAACTGGCGATTTCCTATTTCGCCCCGCAAGCAGCGCACCCGACGGCGCGCAAGCCAGCACGCTTACGGCGTACACGACAACGCGCAAGCCAGCGCGCTAACGGCGCACCCGACGGCGCGCACGACAATGAATAGACGATTGGCGATCGGGTGCGGTGAATTCGCGCCGTCCGACGCCCCTCGCCCTGCCTCGTTATCCGGCTTTGCCGTCCGCGTACGCTCACCGGTGACTTTCCTGGCCGAAACACCCGCCGGCCGAACACCCGCCGGCCGAAACGCCCGCCGGTCGAAACCCGTCGGCTGAACCGGAGCGGATCCATGACGACGTACGCGCTGGTACACGGCGCCTGGCACGGCGGTTGGTGTTTCGACCTGCTCGCCGCGGAGCTTCGCCGGCGCGGTCACCAGGCGGTCGCGATGGACCTGCCGTGCGAGGACCCGGACGCGGGGTGTGCGCGGTACGCCGACGTCGTCACCGCGGCACTCGCCGATGCCGGCGACGACGTGGTGCTCGTCGGGCACTCGCTCGGTGGTCTGACCATCCCGCTGGTGGCGGCTGCCCGGCCGGTACGCCGGATGGTCTTTCTGTGTGCCCTGCTCCCGGTGCCCGGCCAGAGCCTGGACGAGCAGCAGCGGGCGGACCGGGAGCTGTACGGTCGCGGGCTGGGTCGGGCACAGGTACGCCATCCGGACGACTCGACGTCCTGGACCGCCGACGCGGCGATCGAATGGATGTACGACGACTGCCCACGCGAGCGCGCCGTGGCCGCGGCCGCCCGGTTGCGCCGGCAGTACTGGACTCCGAGCCACGAGGTGACCCCGCTCGCGGCGTGGCCGGACACACCCCGGCAGTACATCCTGTGCACCGGCGACCGGGTGTGCTCACCGGACTGGGCCCGTCGGGTGGCACCCGGACGGCTCGGCGTCGAGCCGGTCGAGTTGCCCGGCGGCCACTCCCCCTACCTCTCCCGGCCCGCGGAGTTGGCCGACCTCCTCACGAAAGTCGAACCGGCGTGGAAGTGACCACCTGGTACCTGGAGCAGACCGACCACGCCGAGCTGCGCGCGGCGAAGCCGCCGGCGGTACCCGTGGAGCTGGTCCGCGCCGAGATACCCGGTCCGGAGTTCAACCGGTTCCTGTACACCGCGGTCGGTGGAGATCTCCACTGGACCGACCGGTTGAGCTGGTCCTGGCAGCAGTGGTGGGACTGGCTGGAACGGCCCGGCGTGGAGACCTGGGTCGCCTGGGTGTGGGGCACCCCGGCCGGGTACGCCGAACTGGAGCCGCAGCCGGGCGGTCAGGTGGAGGTGGCGTACTTCGGGCTGCTCCCCGCGTTCACCGGACAGCGCCTCGGCGGGCACCTGCTGTGGCACGCACTGGACCAGGCCTGGACGCTCGGGGAACGCACCGAGGCACTCGAGTCGACCCGGCGGGTCTGGGTGCACACGTGCTCGCTGGACAGCCCGGCCGCGCTGCAGAATTACCAGGCGCGCGGAATGCGGGTCTACGACACGGTGCCCGCGGAGCTGCCGGTGCCGGCGGCGCCACCCGGGCCCTGGCCGGGCGCCGATCGGTAATGCCGGCGCTGCCGCGCCGCACTGCGGGAACCACGACGAAGGTGTACAAAATCACCAGCGCCCCCCACACGCGAGGTGATCGCCATGTGGACTACGCACGACACGCTGCTGCTGGTGTACGCGGTGATCGCGATCGCCGGAATCATCGCGCTGATCACCACGAAGCTCCGGATGCACGCGTTTCCGGCGCTGATGATCGGTGCGTTGTTCGTCGGCCTGGCCGCAGGTAGCAAACCGCCCGATGTGGTCACCTCGTTCACCGACGGGGTGGGCAGCACGCTCGGCAACGTCGGTGTCGTACTCGCGCTGGGCACCATGCTGGGCAAGCTGCTCGCCGAATCCGGCGGTGCCGAACAGATCGCGTCCACCCTGCTGCGCAGCAGCGGCCCGCGCCGGGCGCCCTGGATCATGGCGCTGGTCGCGATGATCGTCGGCATTCCGCTGTTCTTCGAGATCGGCGTGATCCTGCTGATCCCGATCATCTTCACCATGGCCCGCCAGGTGGAGGCCACCGCGGCCGCCGACGGTACGGACAACCAGCGCGCGGTGGCGACCCGGACCGCGTCCACCTACATGCTGGTGGGCATCCCGGCGCTCGCCGGCCTGTCGGTGCTGCACGGGCTGGTACCCCCGCACCCCGGACCGCTGATCGCGATCGACGCGGTGAAGGCGGACCTCGGTACCACCCTGCTGCTCGGACTGATCGTCGCGATCCCGACGGTGGCGATCGCCGGACCGCTGTTCGCGCAGTTCGTCACCCGGTACGTCAACCCGCGGCCGCCGGAGCGGCTGATCGAACAGGTGGCCCAGCCGGTCGAGCAGGAAAGCCGTCCGGGCTTCGGCACCACCCTCGGCACCATCCTGCTGCCGGTCGTGCTGATGCTGGTACGCACGATCGCGGACATCACGCTGGACGAGAACTCCCCGGTGCGCCGGTGGGCCGACTTCATCGGCGAGCCGATCGTCGCGCTGCTGATCGCGCTGCTGGTCGCGATGTACACCTTCGGCTTCGCTCGTGGTTTCGGCGGCAAGCGGGTCGCCACCTTCGTCGGCGACGCCCTGGCCCCGGCGGCGTCGATCCTGCTCATCATCGGTGCCGGCGGCGGCTTCAAGCAGATGCTGATCGACACCGGCGTCGGCGAGAGCATCGCCAAGGCGGCCGAGCACACCAGCCTGTCCGCGCTGCTGCTCGCGTGGCTGGTCGCGGTGCTGATCCGGTTGGCCACCGGCTCGGCGACGGTCGCGACCATCACCGCGGCCGGCATCATGGCCCCGCTGGTCGCCCATGACGCCGCGATCAACCGGCCGCTGCTCGCGTTGGCGATCGGGGCCGGCTCGCTGTTCCTGTCCCACGTGAACGACGCGGGGTTCTGGCTGGTCAAGGAGTTCTTCGGGATGAGCGTCGGCGAGACGTTCAAGACCTGGTCGGCGATGGAGACGATCATCTCGGTGCTCGGCCTGGTCTTCGTGCTGCTGCTCAACCTGATCATCTAGCCAGGGGCCGCATCGCCGGCCGGCCCGGTGGAACGGTGTGCGTTACAGCTCGCCGAACGGCTGGTACCGCACCCGCGGCGCCGGGATGGCCAGCTCGGCCAGCCGGGTGAGCGTGGTACGGACCATCGCCGGCGAGCCGGACACGTAGAAGTCGTGCTCCGGCCACGGGCTGTACCGGACCACCGCGTCCGCGACGTGACCGCGCTCGCCGGCGTACCGCGGCTCCTCGCTGACCACCGGGATGACGGACAGCCACGGGTACCGGCCGGTCATCGACCGCAGCGCGGGCAGGTCGTACAGGTCGTCCTCGCGCCGCGCGCCCCAGAACAGGTGTACCCAGCGCACCCGGTTGATCCGCCCGAACTCCTCGATCAGGCCCTTCATCGGCGCCAGCCCGGTGCCGTCGGCCACGCACACGATGTCCCGGCCGGACTGCTGGTCCAGCAGCATCGCGCCCCGGGGCGGGCCGAGTCGGACCACGTCGCCCGGCCGCAGCTTCCAGACCAGCGCGCTGGACACCCAGCCGGCGCCGACCGCGCGGACGTGGAACTCCAGCACGCCGTCGCCGCGGGGCGCGTTCGCCATCGCGTACGCCCGCCACAACCGCGGGTGGTACGGCGTTTCGATGCTGACGTACTGACCGGCCTGATAGGACAGTGGCTGCTGCGGGCGGCAGGTGAACACGGCCACGTCCGCGCTGCGCCGCTCGTGCGTGAGTACCTCGGCGTGTCGGAACCCGTCCGCGCCGGCCTCCTCGCCGGTACCGGCCGCCAGCCGGCGTACCAGGGTGCCGTAGGCCGCCCGCCAGGCCCGGTCGTACTCGGACGCCCAGGCGGTACCGGCGTACGCCCGCATCGCCTCGATCAGGCACTGCCGCGCTTCGGCGTCGTCCTCCGGTACGGACGGTTGCCCGGACCCGTCGAGGTCCCGGCGGTCGTCCAGGCCGAGCGGGTCGTCGATCGCGTGCAGCACGTACCGAACGGCATCCACCAACCGTTGCCGCTGCCCGTCCATCTGGATCGGAAACTGGTCCCGCAGCCGCGGATTGACCAGGAACAGGCGCGCGTAGAAGTAACCCGCGACCTCGTCGGCGCGATCCTCGACGAGGGACCAGCTCTCTTTCAGCAGCCGGGACAGCACGGATCGACCTCGCTACGGAATGTCACCCCCGGCGCGATGTCCGGGCGAGCGGATCTGCTGGCACCACAGTCCCGGTTCAGACCGGCGACTCCGGTGTACCTCGCGATCAGCCCGGACTCTTCGAAAGTCGTCCGAACCTTACACATCGGGATTAATCCGGGAAACCCGACCCCGGTCACGCTGGGTACGCCGCGCCATCGCGGGTACACCGCGCGTGTCCGGAGGTCGGGCCGAGGCACGGTTGTCCGCGGGCGCGGGCGCGGCAACCCGGCCGCTGCGTTGGACCACCGCGATTCGTGCGGCGACGCGACACGGGCGGTCGGTGAACCTGTCGGGGGTACCTGGTAGGAAGGCCCTGACAAGGCCAATCGGACGGAGGTCACGCATGTCCCCGACGCGTGCCATGGCAGGTTTGTCCACATCGGACATTGACGGGCTACGCGATGCGATGGGCACCGGTCGTCGTCCCAAGGTGGTGTTCACGCCGGCGGCCGGGCAGATCGCCGGTCAGATCGGCCAGGTGGTGGAGCTCGGCGACCCGAAGGCTTCGGACGAGTGGATCACGGTCCGGTTCGGCAAGGACGAGCTGACCTTCTCCCCCGCCGAAGTGGCCATCCCGGCCAAGCAACCACGGCAGAGCCGCAAGCGCGAGCCGCAGCCGGCCGCACCACCGCCACCACCCCTGGCACCGCCCCTGACCAAGGAGGAATTCGTGGCGTCGAACGGACATGCGGGTGCCAGCCGGGGCGGGACGACCGCCGAGCACCCGACCGGGAACGGTGCCGCCGGCGGGCGGGACGCCGACGCCGGCGCGGGCAACGCCGGATCGGCGAAGAGCGGCAAGAGCGGATCGGCGCGCAAGGGCCGCACCAAGGTCCCGGCCGAGCTGTCCGTCACGCTCAGCTGGCACGACGGCCAGTGGTCGGTCCAGGCGCAGCGCGGCAGCCGCACAGTGGTGCGGGCCACGCCGGTGCCGGCGCATGGCGCGGTGAAGATGGTGTCGCTGCTGGAGAGTCCCGCGGTGCAGACGGCCGTCGAGGAGATCGTCGAAGCCACCCGGGTGGCCGCGGAGGAGCACGCCGACCAGCTTCGCCGGGAGCTCGCCGAGGTGGAGGCGCTGCTCACCGAACTGCGCCCGGAGTAGACCGCTGCCCGCGGGCACCCCGGACGATTGACCCGCTGGTAAGCGCAGGTTTTCCGGCCCGATACCAGACGACAACCCGGATAGAACCGATTCGCCGTACGCGGGTTGGCACCGCTCGAGTGATCCCGACCGGCAGCCCGTTCCGGGCGCGCCTAGACTATGCCGGTCCCGCGCTACGACCCCGCGCTCGGAGGCGCCGCAATGCCGTATGGCCGCCACGCCAAGGGTGGCGTTCGTTCCCACCGGCGACGGCGACGGCTCATCGTCGCACCGTGGATCATCATCTCGGTCACCGGTGCGCTCGTTCTGTCCGGTATGTCGGCAGGCTATGCGTATCTCGCCACCCGCGGCTGCGACGGCAAGCCGATCACCGCCACCGTGGTGGCGTCACCCGATGTGTCCAAGCTGCTGGACAATCTGAGCCGCCGTTGGGCCGACACGCAACCGTCCGTACACGGCCGGTGCAGCGCGGTGGAAGTGATCGCCAAGGACTCGGCCGAGGCCGCGAACGCGCTCGGCTCGGACTGGGACCCGCGGCGCGACGGTACCCGGCCGGACGCGTGGGTACCGGAGTCGTCGGCCTGGATGCGGATGGCCTCGGTACGCGAGGACGCCTCTAAGATGATCCCGGACCTGCAGCCGAGCCTGGCGCGTACGCCCGCGGTCATCGCCATGCCGCGTCCGATGGCCGACGCGCTGGACTGGCCGAAGGACGCGCTGAACTGGCGGAGCCTGCTCGGCAAGTTCTCCTCCGGCAAGGGGTGGTCGCAGTACAAGCACCCCGAGTGGGGCGCGTTCAAGATCGCGATGACCGACCCGGCGGAGTCCACCGCGGGGCTGCACGCCCTGATGGCGATCGCGGACGCGGACGACGACGGCGAGGTGACCGACGCCGAGATCAAGCAGGTGTCGGCGCTGAAGGACTCGATCACCGCGCACCAGCCCAACACCGAGGCGATCCTCGGGGATCTGACCAGGGCGGACGCGACCGGCGAGAAGCAGGCCCTGCAGTACATCTCCGCGTTCCCGGCACTGGAGCGCGACGTCCTGCAGTACAACCAGACCAATCCGCGGGTACCGCTTGCCGCGGTGTACCCGCCGGACGGCGCGGCCGACGCGGACCACCCGTTCCTGACCCTCAACGCCCCGTGGTCGGACAAGGACCGCCAGGAGGTGGCAACCGAATTCCGCGACTTCCTGCGCGGCGGCGAGGGTCGGCAGGCCTTCCTCGACGACGGCTTCCGGGACGCCAACCGGAAGCCGGGGCGCGACCTGAGCCCGAGCAACGGCGTGATCAAGCAGGTCACCACGCTGCCCCGGGCGGTACTCCTGCCCGAGTCGGTCACCCAGACCGTGGCCACCTGGTCGGCCCTGAACGCGCGGATGAACGTGCTGCTGGTCGTCGACGTGTCCGAGTCGATGGGCGATCCGGTGCTCGGAACCGGCAAGACCAAACTCGAGGTCGCCGGAGAGGCGATCAAGGATGCGGTACGACTGTTCGGCAGCCAGGCGCAGGTAGGGCTCTGGGAGTTCTCCAGCGGGTTGGACGGGAACAAGGACTACTCGTCGGTGGTGTCACTCGGGCCGGTCAGCGACCCGTTGGACGGGGCCACCCGGCAGCAGGCCATCATCGACAGCGTCGATGACCTGGACGCGCGCGGCGGCAGCGGGCTGTACGACACCGCGCTCGCGGCGTTCGAGCACGTCAAGGAGAACTACCTGCCCGGGGCGCGCAACCTGGTGCTGCTGCTGTCCGATGGCGCCGACGACACGAACGGCATGACCCTGCAGGAGCTGACCGGCACCCTGACCGGCGAGGTGGACAAGACCAAACCGGTGCAGATCGCGCCGCTGGCCTACGGCGGCAACGTCGACTTCTCCGCCCTGCGAGCGATCTCGAACGCGACCGGCGGGCGTACCTACCCGTCCCGCAACCCCAACGAGGTGAGCAAGACGCTGCTCACGGCGCTGTTCGGGCAATGACCGCGGATCGCGGGCCGCTCCCGCTCGCCGTGTTCGACATCGACGGGGTGGTCGCCGACGTGCGCCACCGGCTGCGGTACGTCGGGCAGCGACCCAAGGACTGGCCGGCGTTCTTCCGCGCCGCCGCCGACGACCCGCCGCTGGTCGAGGGCGTACGGCTGGTCCAGCGGTACGCCGAGGACCATGAGGTGGTCTGGCTGACCGGCCGGCCGCGGCATCTGGCCGCCGCCACCCGGGACTGGCTGCAACGCCAGGACCTGCCGCTGGGGCAGCTGCTGATGCGCCCGGACCGCGACTTCCGGCCGGCCCGTGCGGTCAAGGTGCAACTGCTGCGCGACCTCGCCGGAGGTACCCGTCCGGTGGCCGTGGTGGTGGACGACGACCCGCAGGTGGTGGCCGCGATGCGAGAGGCCGGTTGGCACGCGCTGCTCGCCGACTGGGTACCGCGGGAAGAGCCGCTGCGCGAGGCGCAGGAGACCGAAGGCCGCACCTGACCGGCGCGTTCTCCAGCCGGTACGCCGCGAGCTTCAGGGCTCGTACACCAAAAAGTGACCTGCTACCTGGCCGGAATTCTAGCTGTTCGTCCGTTTACGGTGGGTTAACTGTTAATTCTGGGGTAGACCGGACGTCCGGCTATGCGGTAGTCATCCGAACGGACGATATTCGACGAGGTAGCTGTCACAACCCGTGTCGTGTGTCGTTCAGGTCCTATGAGGGGTACCACGATCAGTCAGTGGTACCACCACAGCCACCCGGAAGAGAAGCTCACCATGTGTAAGCATCAACCGCCGTGCCCCGCCGCGGAGTCCCCGGACCGGGAAGCCGCTCGCGTGATGGCAGCCCACCCCGAACAGGGCTGGGGTCTGCTCTGCAACGGCGTGATCCTCTTCGACGACACCGGCGAGCTGCTCCCCGACGGCAGCGTCGTACCGCCGCACCGCGGTCCGGCCCCGCACAATCCGCTCGTCCGCCCGGCCGCCTGACCGACGGCCGGGCGACGCCCGATCAGTCGCTCTCGAACTCCTCCGGCGACGGGCACGCGCACACCAGATGCCGGTCGCCGTACGCCCCGTCGATGCGCCGCACCGGCGGCCAGTACTTCGCCCGCGCCTCCTGTACCAGCGGATATGCCGCCTGCTGCCGGCTGTACGGGTGCTCCCAGCCGTCGCCGGTCACCATCGCGGCGGTGTGTGGCGCGTTCCGCAGCGGGTTGTCGTCGGCCGGCCAGTCCCCCGACTCCACCTTCGCGATCTCGGCACGGATGGCGATCATCGCCTCGCAGAACCGGTCCAGCTCGGTCAGGTCCTCGCTCTCGGTCGGCTCCACCATCAGCGTGCCCGCCACCGGGAACGACATGGTCGGGGCGTGGAAGCCGTAGTCGATCAGCCGCTTGGCGACGTCGTCGACGGTCACGCCGGACGCCTTGGTGATCGGCCGCAGGTCGAGGATGCACTCGTGTGCGACCAGGCCCTTGTTCCCGCTGTACAGCACCGGGAAGTGCGGCCGTAGCCGGGCGGCCAGGTAGTTCGCCGCGAGCACCGCCGCGCCGGTCGCCCGGGTCAGCCCGTCCGGGCCCATCAGCCGCAGGTACGCCCAGGAGATCGGCAGGATTCCGGCCGAGCCCCACGGCGCGGCCGACACCGGACCGACCGGACTGCCGTCCCGGTGCAGCGGGTGCCCGGGCAGGTACGGCGCCAGGTGCTCCCGTACCGCTACCGGCCCGACCCCCGGCCCGCCACCACCGTGCGGGATGCAGAACGTCTTGTGCAGGTTGAGGTGCGACACGTCCGCGCCGAACTTGCCCGGCTGGGCGAACCCGAGCAGTGCGTTGAGGTTCGCGCCGTCCACGTACACCTGGCCGCCGGCCTCGTGTACCCGCGCGCACACCTCGGCGATCGAGGTCTCGTACACGCCGTGGGTCGACGGGTACGTGACCATGATCGCGGCGATCCGGCCGGCGTGCTTGTCCAGCTTCTCGATCAGGTCGGCGTTGTCGATGTTGCCGCCGTCGTCGCAGCCCACCACGACCACCCGCATGCCGGCCATCGCCGCGCTCGCCGCGTTGGTGCCGTGCGCGGACGACGGGATCAGGCACACGTCGCGGTCCTCGTCACCGCGCTCGGCGTGGTACGCCTGGATGGCCAGCAGGCCGGCGAGCTCGCCCTGGCTGCCGGCGTTGGGCTGCAGGCTCACCGCGTCGTACCCGGTGATCGCGGCCAGCCACCGCTCCAGGTCGGCGATGAGCGCGGCGTACCCCTCGGTCTGGTCCGCCGGCGCGTACGGATGGATGCTGGCGAACTCCGGCCAGCTGATCGGCTCCATCTCGGCCGCGGCGTTGAGCTTCATCGTGCACGAGCCGAGCGGGATCATGCCGCGGTCCAGCGCGTAGTCGGCGTCACCGAGCCGGCGCAGGTACCGCATCATCGCGGTCTCCGACCGGTACGTGCCGAACACCGGGTGGGTCAGGTACTCGTCCGACCGCAGCAGCTCGGCCGGTAGTACGTCCGAGGTCTGCTCGTCCAACTCGACCAGGCTCGGCACCGGTACGCCGAACGCGCGCCACACGGTGAGCAGGTTGCCGTCGGTGGTGGTCTCGTCGCAGGCGACCGCGACCGTGTCCGCGTCGACCTGGCGCAGGTTGACGCCACCGTCGCGGGCCGCGGCCAGCACCTCGACCGCCCGTCCCGGTACCCGGGCGAGCACCGTGTCGAAGAACTGGTCGTGTACGACGTCGACGCCACCGGCGCGCAGGCCGGCGCCGAGCAGTACCGCCATGCGATGGGTACGCCAGGCGATCTGGGCCAGCCCCTCCGGCCCGTGGTACACCGCGTACATGCTGGCGATCACGGCCAGCAGCACCTGGGCGGTACAGATGTTGCTGGTCGCCTTCTCCCGCCGGATGTGCTGCTCGCGGGTCTGCAGCGCGAGCCGGTACGCCGGTGCCCCGTCGGCGTCCTTGGACACGCCGACCAGTCGGCCGGGCAGCATCCGCTCCAGCCCCTTGCGTACCGACATATAGCCGGCGTGCGGCCCGCCGAAGCCCATCGGTACACCGAAACGCTGTGCCGAACCGGCCACCACGTCCGCGCCGATCCCACCGGGCGGCCGGAGCAGGCACAGGCCGAGCAGGTCGGCACAGGCGACGACCATCGCCCCACGCTCGTGTGCGGCCGCGATCAGCGCCTCGTGGTCACGGACCGCGCCGGACGCGCCGGGGTACTGCACGAGCACGCCGAAGCAGTCGCCGTCGGGCAGGCCACCGGACAGGTCCGCCACCCGCACCTCGATGCCGAGGGGTTCGGCCCGGGTCCGGAGTACCGCGATGGTCTGTGGCAACGCGTCGGCGTCGACGACGAATACCTCGGAGCTGCTTCCCTTCACAGCACGACGCAGCAGCGTCATCGCTTCGGCCGCCGCGGTCGCCTCGTCGAGCAGCGACGCACCGGCCACCGGCAGCCCGGTCAGGTCCGCGATCACCGTCTGGAAGTTGAGCAGCGCCTCCAGCCGGCCCTGGCTGATCTCCGGCTGGTACGGCGTGTAGGCCGTGTACCAGGCGGGGTTCTCCAGCACACCTCGCCGGATCACCGGCGGCGTGTGGGTACCGGAGTAGCCGAGCCCGATCATCTGCACCATCGCCCGGTTACGCCCGGCCAGCAGCCGCAGCTCGGCCGTCACCTCCGCCTCGGTGGCGGCCGGCGGCAACTCCATCGGCTGCCCGGACCGGATCGCCTCCGGGATCGCCGCGTCAAGCAGCTCGTCGATGGAGGTGTACCCCACCGTCTCGAGCATTCGCGACAGCTGATCGTCGGACGGGCCGATGTGCCGGCGGGAGAACGGCACGCCGGGGGTGAGCTCGGACAGGCTGGGACGGTGCGGAAGCGTCATCGTCGAATCTCCAGGGGGGTGGTGCCGGGTACGGCACCGAGCCGTGGGCAGGGAACTCCCAGTGGTCCTCCCCCTCTGTCATCCAGAGGCGCCTACCCACGCGGTCCTTCTGCCTGAGAGGTTCCGGGGAGGATTTGCCCCTTCGGCGCCCCCCGGCTGGCTGCCGGGCGGTCTCTCCCGCGCGAGGTCATGCGGCGTGCAACACGCTACCGCAGCCGCTCGCCGGTCACCGCTCGACGCCGCCGCTCCATGATCCGCCACGACATGGCGTACGCCCGGGACGGGACGGTGCTGTGAACCGACGGGCGGCGCCTTAATGTGGCGGCTCGGTCAACTGACCGAGCGGCGGGCCCGGCGGGCGGACAACTCGTCGTCGCTGGCGGCCGGTACCGGCTCGTCGGTGCCGTCGGTGCGCTCGGCCGGCAGCGACGCGAGCGAACCGCGGATGTCCCGGAAGGCGCCACTGATCGCGATGCCGAACACGCCCTGGCCACCCTGCAGCAGGTCCACGACCTCCTCGGGTGACCGGCACTCGTACACCGTCGTGCCGTCGGAGATCAGCGTGATCTGGGCCAGGTCCTCGACCCCGCGGGACCGGAGCTGGTCGACCGCCCGGCGGATGTTCTGCAGCGACACTCCCGCGTCGAGCAGCCGTTTGACCACCTTGAGTACGACGATGTCGCGGAACGAGTACAGCCGCTGGGTGCCGGAGCCGGAGGCCGGACGGATGCTCGGTACTACCAGCCCGGTACGGGCCCAGTAGTCGAGTTGCCGGTAGCTGATGCCGGCGGCGTGGCAGGCCGACACGCCCCGGTAGCCGACGGTCGTCTCCTCATCGAGCTGCTCCCGGGTCGGCTCGAACAGGACGCCTTGCCGCGTCCCGGCCGGACCGGGCTCGTGATGCTCTGGTCCCCCGGCTTGCCGCTCGTCCACTCCGACAACCTCCCCGCACCGCCGAACGACGGCGCACCTGCCGACGCGGCGTCGAGTCCGACCGTAAGGACGCCTTGGCTCACCGGTCAACAGCGGCGCTGTGCCGGTATCAGGCAAAACCCTATACCTGAGCTTGAGGCTGACCGGCGCTCTTACGTCCGACACGCCGGCCGGCAGACCCTGACGGCGGCGCCCCTGCGGCGGGCCGCGAACCCGGACGGTGCGGTGGCCCGGATCGTCGAGCCGGAGCCCTCCCCCGCAGCGGGGACCCGGTCCCCGGTCAGCTGGCGAAGTCGTCGGGACTGACCTGGTCGAGAAACTCGCGGAACTTCTCGACCTCGTCCTCCTGCTCGTCCGGAATGATGATGCCCGCCTCGTCCAGCACCGGCTCCGCGCAGCGGATCGTGGCGCCGGCCCGCAGCGCCAGCGCGATCGCGTCACTCGGTCGGGCCGACACCCGCACCCCGTCGCCGATCACCAGCTCGGCGTAGAAGACGTTCTCCTTCAGCTCGGTGATCTCCACCAGCCGCAGCGGAGCCTCCAGCGCGGTGAGCACATCGCGGAGCAGGTCGTGGGTCAGCGGTCTGGCCGGCTTGACCCCCTGCTGCTCGAACGCGATCGCGGTCGCCTCGACGGCACCGATCCAAATGGGCAGGTACCGCTCGCCGGTGACCTCCTTGAGCAGCACGATCGGTTGGTTGCTCGGGAGCTCCACCCGAACTCCGACCACGCTCAGCTCGTGCACTGCCGCCTCCGTCGCGCTAGCCGCTCGGGCGCAGAGCCCGGGCGCTGACACTGCGTGCGGACGTCGCCCCTCACCGCGGGCACGTCAGCCCACCACTGTCTCCCCCTGCACGGTACACGCGCCCACGCCGGCCGTCCGCTCCGCGTCAGGGCTGCCCACCGGGCCCATCGATCACCCTGAATCCAGCGGGTCACAACGTCGCGACGGCCGCGGCGGAGGGCGATTCGAGCCGTCCAACGGGGACGTTCGGGCGCGGTTGCGACACCGGGCCGCCCCGGGCCGATCGCGCGACTCAGCGACCCAGCGGGTCGCGCAGGCCGGCCTGGACCAGGGCGGCGTGCAGCCGCAGCGACAGCGCGGCCAACTCGCGGACGGTCTCGGCCGCGTGGGCCCGCGCCTGCGGGTTCCGCTGCCGGATCAGTGGAGCCACCACCTGCTCGAACAGGCCGATCTCCCGGTCGGCCGCGGCCCGGTACGGACGCAGGTGCCGCGGCTCCAGACCGAACTGGGCCAGCCGGTTGACCACCTTGGCGATCTCCACCGCGTCCGCGTCGTAGTAGCCGCCGGTACGCGGACTGAGCAGGCCGTACTGCTCGTACGCGCGCAACTGCTCCTCGGTGATCTCCGCCTGTTCCAGTAACTCCGCCCGGGACAGCCGCAGGTCGCCGGTCTCGGTAGCGAAATCCGGCGCGGTCGGCAGCTCGCCGACCGGGATCAGCGCCAACTGGTACCGCGGGCCACCGTCTTCGGCCGGCAGCGCCGGCGATCCGTCCTCGGAGTCGAGCGCGTCCAGTTGCTCGCGGATCACCCGCAGCGGCAGGTAGTGATCGCGCTGGGCGGTCAGGACGTACGTCAGCCGGGCCAGGTCGTCGTAGCTGTACTTGCGATAGCCGGAGGCGGTCCGCTGCGGTTCCACCAGGCCTTCGGCCTCGAGGAACCGCAGCTTGGAGATAGTCGTGTCGGGAAAATCGGTACGCAGCCGAGCGAGCACCTCACCGATGCTCATCAGCCCCACCGCAGAACCGGACGCGCGAGCAACCGCGCCCTCCGACCCGACCAATGCGCTCCCCCTACGCGTCGTCCGCCTTCGGCCCCGCGATGAAGACCAGCCGGAACTTGCCGATCTGCACCTCGTCGCTGTTGCTCAGCGTAGCCGTCTCGACCCGTTCTCTGTTGACATACGTGCCGTTGAGGCTACCTACGTCGCGCACCGTGAACACGCCTCCCTCGCGATGGAATTCGGCGTGTCGGCGGGACACCGTGACATCGTCCAGGAAGATGTCGCTGTCCGGGTGCCGGCCACTCGTCGTCACGTCGTGATCGAGCAGGAACCGGGCGCCCGCGTTCGGACCGCGGCGTACCACCAGCAGAGCCGTGCCTGGGGGCAGCGAGCCCGCCAGACGGCCAGGTACGACATCACTGTCCGGACCCTCGAGCAGCTCGTCGAGAGCCCCAAGGTTCATGGTCGACGTGACGTCGAGTGGAGGAAACTCGTCGTCGGGGCGGGTCATTGGACCACCTCAAGAAGTCGGTACACGATCGGCGTAAGAAAGCTGGCGGAGACCGGCGATGGATCATCATCCCTCGCGCCGTGAGGCAATGCTTAACCGACCGTGAAAATCCTCGATCGACGCGGCGAGCCTAACGACGGCCGAAACAGAGGGTCAACCAAACGCGCAGGTAGAGCCCTCATGCGATGTCTGCCAGCGGCAGCGACACACCGGAACGGCGGTCGACTACCCCTTTTCAGTCAACTCCCGGTAGGCCGTCGCATCCAGCAGACCGTCCAGGACGGATGCGTCGGCGAGCTCTATCTCGACCATCCAGCCACCGCCGTACGGGTCGCTGTTGACCAGCTCCGGCGAGTTGGAAAGGTCGTCGTTGCGTGCTCGTATCGTGCCGGCCAGCGGGGCGTAGATGTCCGACACGCTCTTGGTCGACTCCACCTCGCCGAGCGGGTCCCCGGCACCCACCGCGGTGTCAACGTCGGGAAGTTGGACGTACACGATGTCGCCGAGTGCGTCCTGGGCGAAGTGGGTGATGCCAACCCGTACGGTTGCGCCGTCCCCGGTCGGTCTGACCCATTCGTGCTCTGCGGTGTACCGCAGGTCTTCCGGGATCACCGTGATTCTCTTCCCTTCGCTGTCCGCCCCTGGTCAGGACGCCGGACGGGCGTACCTGGGGGTGTGCACCTGACGCAGTGCGTCCACCTCTACCACGTCAGGTTCGTGGACGACCACGCTACCGCCCTTGCGTCGCACCGTATCCCCGACCCCGCCAGGGATGTTGAGGGCCGCTCGCATGGTGTCCGGGTCACCGATCACGCTGATCGTGTACGGGGCGGACAGCCGCTGGCCGTCGACCAGCAGCTCGTCGCCGTCGTCGACGAAGTAGCTCGACGCCACGATCCGGACCGCCGTGCCGTCGGAACCGGAGAGCTCCATCGCCTCCGCGCCGGCGCCCCGGAGTTCCTCCACCGCGTCCAACACGACCTCGGCCCGGATCGGTCCGGTGCCCGGAATCAGCCCGATGGACAGGCCCGGGCCTTCCGCGGCCAACGTGCCGGACAGGATGCCGAGCTCGTCGGCGCGCCGGCGCGCCTCGTCCAGGGCGGCTTCCCGCCCCGCCACGCCGGAGTTGATCTGCTCCCGGCTCACCTCGAGCGACGACACCTCCTGGCGCAGCCGCTCCTTGCGGGCGTCCAGGTCGTCCAGGATGCGGACCAGGTCGTCCTGGCGCGCGGTCGCCAGCCCCGGATCGGACTGGTTGCTCTTGACCTGCACGACCAGCCCGAACCCGAGCAGGCCGACGAGCACCCCGATCAGCGCGCCGGCCCGGTTCGGACGGCGGGACCGGCGCTCATCGGCCGCGTCGGCGCCAGCAGGGTCAGCGCTAGCAGGGTCGGCGCCGGCCGCGTCAGCACCGTCAAGCCGTTCGGGCGCGTCGGCGGCGTCGAGCTGCTCTGGCGCGTCCCGCTCGGGCACGTCAGCCATCAGCTGGTCCACTCACGGATGCCAGCGCACGCACGCCTACCCACCCGGGTCACGCATTCAACAGGTGCCGCCGAATAGCGGCCACGTTGCCGAATATTCGGATGCCGAGCACGACGACCACGCCGGTCGACAGCTGACCACCGACCCCGAGCTTGTCGCCGAGGTACACGATGAGCGCCGCGATGAGCACGTTGGACACGAACGAGATGACGAACTGACGGTCGTCGAAGATCTTGTCCATTCGCGCCCGGATGCCACCGAACACGGCGTCCAGTGCGGCGACCACGGCTATCGGCAGGTACGGCTGGAGTGCGACCGGCACCGTCGGCTCGAGTATCAGCCCGAGCACGACGCCAGCGACCAGCGCGGCTACCGCGATCATCGAGTACCTCCCGGCGAGGATCGTAAGGGGCTCGGTGTCGGGCGGGCGTACCGGAGCTGCGGATCCGCTGCCGCCGGCAGGGTCAGGTCATCCCGGGACCGCACCGAGAAACCCATCCGGTAGTCCGTCACGTACCGCTGGAACCGTTTCGCCGTACCGGACCCGCCGAACTCGTCGGCCAGCTCGTCCGGACCGATCGCCTGTACCCGGTACGGGCTGGTCACCGGGCGGAAGTCGACCAGGATGGCCGCGCCGGCGGTACGGATGGTCGAGGTGGCGGCCAGCCGCTGCCCGTTGATCGAGATCGCCTCCGCGCCGGACCGCCACAGCGCGTTGACGATGTCCTGCAGATCCCGGTCGAACACCCGGCCGAGATTCTCCGCCGTCCGGTCCCCCGTCACCGGATCCCTCGGCGTCTCGGCGTCGGACACGGTCACCACCGCACCGTCGCCCCGCACGGCGGCGAGACCGGTACCGGCCTCCAGGGCCCGCAACCGGGCCACCTCGGCCGGGTCACCGGCGGCCAGCGCCTCATCCCGCGCCCGGGCCACCTGCTCGCGCAGCAGGTCCGCCCGCCGCTGCATGACGTCGGTCTCGGCCCGCCGGTTCCGCACGTCCTGGACGAGCTCGGCCCGGGCCCGGGCCGACTCGGGCTGCTCGGCGACCGCGTTGCGGTACGCGACCGCGAGCAGCAGGCCGAACGCGAGCAGCACGATCGCGGTCAGCGCGGAAGCGGTCGCCCGCCCGGACCGCGAGCCGGGGCCGCGTTCGGCCCGGCGGATCGCGGCCCGCTGGTACCCCGGATCGATCGACTGGGCGAGCACCCGCGCGAGCAGGTCACCGCCGGTACCCCGGTCCTGGCCGCGCGGCTTCCGCGGCGCCGGCCCGGGCGTCGCGGACGGCTTCGGCGGAACGGTCACGTACCGACCGCGGCCGCGCCGGCGCGTCGGGCCGCTCGTACCAGCCGGTCCGCCTGGACCAGGTACAGCGCGCCGGCGCACCAGTACAGCGCCGTGCCCCACACCGCGAGGGACCAGCCGACCGGTCGGAAGACGCTCTCCGCGGTACCGCCGAACGAGGCGAGCAGCAGCGCCGGGAACGCGACCAGCAGTACGAACGTCGCGGCCTTGCCGAGGAAGTGCACCGGCGGCGGGCCGTACCCGTACCGGGCCAGCACCGGCAGGCTGGCGCCGACCACGACTTCGCGCAGCAGCAACAGCCCGGCCAGTTGCCAGGGCACGATGTCCCGCACGGTGAGCGCCAGCACGGTGGCGACGATGTACAACCGGTCCGCGGTCGGATCGAGCAACTGGCCGAGCCGGCTGACCTGACCGAGCCGGCGGGCCAGTTGGCCGTCCACCCAGTCCGACGAGCCGCCGATGATCAGCACGATCAGGGCCGCGAGGTCGGCGTGGGTGACCAGCACCAGGTAGAGGAACAGCGGTACCCCGAGCAGCCGCGCCGCGCTGACCAGGTTCGGCAGCGTGAACACGCGCCATGGCCGGGCCGCGGCGGGGCCGGTGGTCGGACGCGTGGACGCGTCCCCATGCTGCTCCGTCACCGAGCCCCCTCCATGACCCGCGGACCGGGCATCCGCGGCGTGCTCACCCGGCGCGGCCAAGGTCGCGCACCAGCGTACCCAGCCGGCAATCGCACTGCGGCTGGGTACGCGTGGTGTGGCGGTCGGGCGCTGTGCGTCACAGCGCCCTGAGCATCCTAGGAAGCTAGGCCAATGGTGGTTCTCCGGCGAGCCAGGAAACCGCGGCGGATCAGGTGCGCGCCAACTCCCGGGTAGTCGCGGCCGCTGCGGCCGGTATCCGCCCGGCGCGCAGGAGTCCGACGCTGATGACGATCACCCAGATGCTGGTCACACCGCCGGCGAAGGCCGTGGTCCCCCAGCCTTCCGCGCTGTAGAACCGGGCCGGTTCCGAGCCGAAGAACATCCCGGGTACCAGCGCCAGGTGGAACACGGCGAGCAGGTAGGACAGCTTCCCCATCCACGCCGGCGCCAGGCCGGTACGCCGGATCGCGTAGCCGATCCCGATCAGCAGTACCGCCGCAAGCAGCCGCGACATCGAGCTGTGCAGCAGGAAGGTGCCGGGCGCCAGCGGCCCGTCGATGGTCGGATCGATCGGCGCGGCGCTCGCGATCGCGGTACCCGCCTCCATGGACATCGCGACCAGCTCGATCCCGACCCACACCGCGCCGGCGGTCTGCACCGTCGTACCGACCCAGTCCAGGCCCGGGTGTACCCGCCGGATCAGCTGCCCCAGCGCCACGAAGAACACCATCAGCAGGATGACGGAGCACGTCCCGATCAGGACCCGGCTGAGGATGTTCCAGTCCGGCGGCGCGCCGTCGTACATGAAGTACAGCGGTATCTCGATCATCAGCAGTACCGCGGCGCTCAGGCCGAACAATGCGGCCGCGCGTCGCAGGCTTTCCTCGGTCATGTCGTTCCCCTTGGTCGACTCGGGCCGCTCCCCATCGGGCTGCCCGTTGTACGTCGAGCCTGTCAACGCGCCGGGGCCGAAACACGGGCACCAGAACCCCATCGGAGGTAGACCTGACACCACTGATCCGAGCGGACCGCCGAACCAGAATGAGGCCATGACCCCGAGCAACTGGAACGTCGAGGCGGTACGCGACTGGGTCCGACCGCGGACCATCGAAACAGGTCGGGCCCTGGTGGTGGGCGCGGTGTTCTTCGCCGCCGCCATACCGCTGCTGGTGCTGACCATCGTCGCCATCGGCCTGATCCCGGTGTTCGGCGTGGGCCTGGTGCTGCTGCCCGCGGTACTGGTCGGGGTGCGTGGACTCGCCGACGAACGGCGGCGGCTGGCCGGGCGCTGGACCGGGGTGCCGATCGACTCGCCGTACCGCCCGGCCCCACCGCCGGCCTCCTCGTGGCTGGCCGGTACCTGGCGGCGCGCCACCTGGCTGCTGACCGATCCGGCCACCTGGCGGGACCTGCTCTGGCTGCTCGGCGCGCCGTTCCAGCTCGCGCTCGGGCTGCTGCCGGCCGGACTGATCGTCTACGGGGGCGAGGGCGTGCTGGTCGCGCCACTGCTCGGTCCGCAGCTGCGAGGTGGCTGGGGCTACGGCATCGGCCTGCTCACCGACCTGCCCGGCGAGAGCTACCTCGCCATCCCGCAGGGGCTGCTGCTGATCGCACTCGGGCTGCGGATCGCTCCGGCCGTACACCGGCTGCACAGCCAGTTCGCCCGGACGCTGCTGGCGCCGACGCCGTCGGCCGAGCTGGCGGAGCGCGTCGACCAGCTGACCCGCACCCGCAGCGACGCGGTCGACGCGCAGGCGGTCGAGCTGCGCCGGATCGAACGGGACCTGCACGACGGCGCACAGGCCCGGCTGGTCGCGCTCGGGATGAGCCTGGGCATGGCCGAGGACCTGCTGGAGTCGGATCCGGAGACCGCCCGGCGACTCCTCGCCGAGGCCCGCGTCACCGGCGCGCAGGCGCTGACGGACCTGCGTGACCTGGTCCGCGGCATCCATCCGCCGGTGCTCGCCGAGCGCGGCCTGGACGGCGCGGTGCGGGCGGTCGCGCTCACCCTGCCGATCCCGGTACAGGTCTCGGTGGAGTTGCCCGGTCGGCCGCCCGCACCGGTGGAGACGGCGGCGTACTTCGCGGTCGCCGAGGCGCTGGCGAACGTCGCGAAGCACAGCGGTGCCACCAGCGCCGAGGTCCGGTTGTCGTACCTGGGTCGCAGGCTCCAGCTTGTGGTCAGCGACGATGGCGCGGGCGGCGCCAATCCCGGCGGCAGCGGCCTACGGGGCATCAGCCGCCGGTTGGCCGCCTTCGACGGCACGCTCACCGTGACCAGTCCCGCCGGCGGCCCGACCCTGTTGATCATGGAGATACCGTGCGCGTTGTCATCGCCGAAGACCTCGCCCTCCTCCGCGACGGGTTGACCCGGCTGCTGGAGGCGTACGACTGCGAGGTCGTGGAGGCGGTGGACAACGGGCCGGCGCTGCTGCCGGCGCTGACGAGACAACAGCCGGACGTGGCCGTGATCGACGTACGATTGCCGCCGACCTTCACCGACGAGGGGCTGCGAGCCGCGCTGGCCGCCCGCGAAGCGCTGCCCGGCCTGCCGGTACTGATCCTGTCCCAGCACGTCGAGCAGTTGTACGCCCGGGAGCTGCTGTCCGACCGGCGCGGCGGGGTCGGGTACCTGCTCAAGGACCGGGTCTCGGACGTACGGCAGTTCATCGACGCGGTACGCCGGGTCGCCGCCGGCGGTACCGCGCTCGATCCGGAGGTGATCGCGCAACTGCTCAACCGGCGCCGTCAGGACGAACCGTTGGCGCAGCTCACCCCGCGGGAACGCGAAGTACTCGGGTTGATGGCCGAGGGCCGGTCCAACGCCGCGATCGCCAGCGCGCTGTACGTCACCGAGAAGGCGGTCGCGAAACACACCAACAACATCTTCAGCAAGCTCGGCATGCCGCCCTCGGAAGAGGACAACCGCCGGGTGCTGGCCGTGCTGGCGTACCTCAACGGATGACCGCCCCACCAGATGACGGGGCCCACCAGCATGACCGGCCCCACCAGATGACCGGGGCACCTCGGGACGGAGGCGCTGGATGACGGGATCGACGGACCTGCCGCGGCTGTCCTGGCCGGAGGTGTCGGCCCGGCGGCTGGAGCGCCAGGGTCTGCTGGAGCCGGCGTCCGGGGCCCGCCCCGCCGACCTGGCCGCCGCGATGTGCGGCGCACACGCACAGGTGCTGTCCGCGGCCGAGCTGTCCATCGCGCTGCGGATGGCCGGCGGCACGCGCACGGAGGTGCAGGCCGCGCTGTGGTCGGAGCGGAGCCTGGTCAAGACGCACGGACCGCGCGGCACCGTGCACCTGCTGCCCACCGCCGACCTGCCGATGTGGACCGGCGCGCTGTCGGCGGTCCCGCCGCCGGCCAGCCCGTTCCCGCCGGAGGTACGGCTGACTCCCGAGCAGACCGAGCAGGTGATCGAGGCGGCCGGCGCGGTGACCAGCGACGCCGAGCTGGACATCGACGAGTTGACCGAGGCGATCGTCGCCACCACCGGCTCCTGGGCGGGCGACCTGGTGATGCCCGCCTTCCAGGGGATGTGGCCGCGGTGGCGGCAGGCGCTCGGCGCGGCGGCCCACCGCGGGGCGCTGTGCTACGGCCCCAACCGCGGTCGCCGGGTGACGTACACCAACCCGGCCCGCTGGCTGCCCGGCTTCGCGCCCGCCGACGGGACGGTCGCGCTCACCGAGCTGGTCCGGCGGTACCTGCGGGCGTACGGGCCGGCGACCCCACGGCAGTTCGCGCAGTGGATCGGCGGAACCCCCGGCTGGGCGACCCGACTGTTCGAGTCGCTCGCCACCGAGTCGCTCGCCGCCAAGCCACTCGCCACCAAGCCACTCGCCACCGACTCGCTCGCCACCGGGTCGCTCGCCGCCGGGCTCCACCAGGTGGACTTCGACGGTACGCCCGCGTGGGTGGCAGCCGGTGACACCGCGATGCCGGCGGTGGCGCCGCGCGGGCTACGGCTGCTGCCCTACTTCGACGCGTACACCATCGGCAGTCAGCCGCGGCAGCGGCTGTTTCCCGGCCGAGCCGCCGAACGGGCTCTCAGCCCGTCCGGGCAGGCGGGCAACTTCCCGGTGCTGCTCGTCGACGGTACGGTCGCCGGCGTCTGGCACCAGCGCCGCTCCGGCCGCTATCTCGACCTCACGGTGGAGCCGCTCGGCCCCCTCGGCGCGAAGCGGCGGCGGGAGTTGGACGAGGAGGTCGACCGGATCGGGCTGATCCTCGACGGCACGCCGCGGCTGACCGTCGGCCCGGTGACCGTCGGCGGCCACGCCTAGTCCGTGACTGGCGGGGGTCCGTCGCGGCGGGTTAGCGCCGGGTCGCGCGGAGCCCGCGGGCGCTGGCCAGCAGCGAGTCGCGGTCGAGCTTGCCGTTGACGGTGAGCGGCAGCGGATCGGTCCGCACGATGACCCGGTCGGGCACCAGGAAGTACTCGACCTGCTCGGCCAGCGTGGCCCGGATCCCGGCCGGTTCGGCACCATCGGGCGCGACCACGAACAGCCACAGCGCGTCGTGGGCGCCGGTCACCCCGCCGACCGCGACGACCGCGGCCTGACGTACCCCCGGCAGGCGGTTCGCGGCGGCCTCCAGCGCGGTCGGTTCGAGCCGGTGGCCGCGCACCTTGACCTGCGCGTCGTCCCGGCCGAGGAACACGTACCCGTCCGGGGACTTCAGCACCTGGTC
Organism: uncultured Actinomycetota bacterium; assembly: GCA_963742715.1. Classification (GTDB taxonomy): domain Bacteria; phylum Actinomycetota; class Actinomycetes; order Mycobacteriales; family Micromonosporaceae; genus CAVUMR01. Next base: position 1,669,431 of record CAVUMR010000002.1, read on the forward strand.
GCCGGTGCGGTACCAGCGGGAACCCGGCGCGTCGCCCCACGGGTCGTCCACGAACCGGTCCGCGGTCTCGGCCGGCCGGTTGTGGTACCCGCGGGCCACACACCGGCCGCCGACCCACAGCTCCCCCGGCTCGCCGTCCGGCACCGGCTCCCCCCGGCTGTCGCGCAGCTCGATCCGGGCGTCGCCGATGGCCCAGCCGATCGGCATCGAGCCCGAGCCGGCGCGGGCCACCAACTCCGGCGTGATCGTGCCGAGCGTGCAGGTGATGGTCGCCTCGGTCGGGCCGTACTCGTTGGCGATGTACGCGCCGTCGGGCAGCGCGTCCAGGATCTTCGCCGCGGTGAGCGCCGGTACCGTCTCCGCGCCCACGTACAGCCGGCGCACCGTGCCGAACGGCGTACGGCCGACCGCCTCGGCCAGGTCCACCAGCGCGGCCGCGTGCCGGGCGGTGGCGTTCACCACCGTCACGCCGGCCCGCGCGATCGTCTCGATCGGCGCCAGCGGCCCCGACCCGTCCGACAGCACCAGGGCGGCGCCCCCGGCCAGCGGCGAGAACATCTCCCAGATCGAGTTGTCGAAGCCGATGGAGTGGTTCTGGTAGACGCGGTCGGCCGGGGTCAACCGCTCGTGCGCGGCCATCCAGTCGAGGAAGCCGGCGATCGCGTCCTGGTCGATCACCACACCCTTGGGCCGGCCGGTACTGCCGGAGGTGTAGATCAGGTACGCCGTGTCGGCGGGTCGTGCCTCGTCCTGACGACACCGCCCGCTCCATTGCGCCGGCGGTATCGCGGAGCCGTCCAGGTACTCGCACACGCCGCCGACCGCGGCCTCGGCCGCGGCCGAGTACCCGAGGCAGCAGCGCGCACCGCTGTCCGCGACGAGATCGGCCAGTACCGCCGGCGGCTGCCGATCGTCCAGCGGTACCCACGGAACACCCGCGACGGCGGCCGCCATGATCGCGTGCCACACCCCGGTCGTACCGCCCCCGGCCACGGCCACCGGGGTGGTGCCGTCCACCCCCGTCCGGCCGAGCAGGTCGACCAGCCCCTGCACGTGCGCGGCCGCCTCGGCGTACGTCTGGCTGGTGTCGCCCTCGATGACCGCCAACCCGTCGGGGTACCGGGCGACCGCCTCGGCGAAACGCGCACCCAGCGAGCGGCGTACCGGTCCGGGATCGTGGGGCGTCGGAGCCATCCGGATCCTCTCGACTGCCGGGCACGGCAGCGGCGGCAGCCCGGTCTGGAGGGCGCCGGGCGACCTGCGCCGGCGCGCGCGGCGGATTGAAATCGGCCGATGCTACCAAGGCTGGTTCGCCATGATTGGCAGCCAACGCCCGCCCGTGTACAGTCCGGGATCGGCGCTGAGGAGGCGGGGGCCTCGAGTACCGCTGAATCCGTTGGACGCGACGCCACGGGGCGACGGTGGTCAGTGTGTTCGAGCCCTACCTGATCGAGGCGAGCGACCCGGTCACCGTTGACGCCTGGCTCGACGAGAACCTCGCGACCGTACATGCCGCGGTCGATGACGTCGGCGCCGTACTGTTCCGGGGCTTCGCCCCGTGTGAACCGTCCGCGTTCGGAGCCGTTGCCCAACGCATCGGCGGCGACCTGCAGGAGTACCGGGACCGGTCGTCGCCGCGCAGCGTCGTCGACGGTCGGGTGTACACGTCCACCGAGTACCCGGCCGACCAGCCGATCCCGTTCCACAACGAGAACTCGTACTCGGCCAGCTGGCCGGCGACCGTCGCGTTCCAGGCCGCGGTACCGCCCACCTCCGGCGGTGAGACACCGCTCTCCGACGTACGGGCCATCCGTACCGCCATCGACCCGGACGTGCTGGACCGGTTCGCCCGCGAGGGCGTGCGGTACGTCCGCAACCTCGGCGGCGGCCTGGGGCTGGACTGGCGCACCGTCTTCCAGACCGAGTCGCGGGACGAGGTCGAGCGGGCCTGTCGCGACGGCGGCATGACCGCCGAGTGGCGCGCGAACGGCGCCCGGCTGCGGATCACGACCACCCGGCCGGCGGTACGACGGCATCCCCGTACCGGTGGCGCGGTGTGGTTCAACCACGCGCTGCTCTTCCACGTCACCTCGCTCGGCGAGGAGCTGGCCGGGACGCTGCGGGCGGTACTGCCGCCCGAGGACCTGCCGTCCAACACGTACTTCGGCAACGGCGACGCCATCCCGGACGACGTGGTCGCGCACCTGGCCGCCGCGTACGCGTCGGTGTCGTACCAGTTCCGGTGGCAACAGGACGACGTCCTGGTGTTCGACAACATGCGACTGGCGCACGGCCGCAACGCCTTCTCCGGTCCCCGACGGATCCTCGCGGCGATGGCCGGCGTGTGGTCGGACCGGGACGCGCCACCGTCGCCCGATCCCGTCGCCAGCCACCGATGACCAGCGCCCGCCTTGGTCGCCTGCGGTACGCGGCGGCGCTGGTATCCGGCCCCACCGAGGTGCTGGACTTCCTGCTGCCGCTGTGGGCGGCCGCGGAGATCGGTGGTACGCCGGCCGGGATCGGTGCCGTCGTCGCGATCGAAGCCGCGGTGTCCCTCGCGGTGCGTCCGGTCGCCGGGGTGCTCGCCGACCGGGTCGACCGCCGCCTGGTGGCCGCCGTCGGCGCCGCCGGCTACGCCGTCGCGTTCACCCTGTACGCCGTCGCGTCGACCATGCCCGTCGTCGGTGCCGGCGCGGCGCTCGGTGGGGCCGGCGGGGCGCTGTTCTGGGTGGCGTTGCGTACCGACGTCGGCGCGCACCTGCACCAGGACCGCGCGGCCTATGCGCAGCTGCTGTCCAGTGAGCAGGCCGGCTCGCTGGTGGCGTTCGTGATCGGCCTGACCCTGCTCGGGAGCATCGGCTACCACTGGCTGTTCCTGTTGGGCGCGGTGGCCTGCGTGCTCGCGGGGCTGCTGCTGGTACGCCGGCCCAGCCGACCGGACGACCGCGCCGCCGGACCGGGCACCGGGCTTCGTCCGATGGCCGGCAGGCTCACCCCGCTGCTCGCGGTCACCGCGCTCACCGCCGGCGCCGAATCGGCGATCGGGCTGCTACTCCTGCTGCACCTGCAGTCGGAGTTCGGGCTGCCACCGCAGCAGATCGCCGTGCTGTTCCTGCCGGGGGCCATCGTGCTGGTCGTGCTGCCGGGGCGGGCGCACCGCTGGGCGGTTCGGCTCGGGCGTACCCGATCGATGGTTCTGTCCCTGCTCGCGACCGGGGGGTTCACCGCGGGCCTGGCCGTGTTCGACCGGCCGCTGCTGGTCGGCGCGCTGTGGGCGCTGTCCGCCGCGACGCTGGCGATCGCGCTGCCGGTCGAGCAGGCCACCGTCGCCGAGGCGTCGGCCGGCGGCCTCGGCCGCGGGGTGAGCCTGTACCAGGCGTCGGCGCTGCTGGGCACGTTCCTGACCGCGCCGGTCATGGCGTACGCCTACGGCCGGTGGGGCTGGAGCCCGGCGTGTGTCGCGGCCGGGATCGGGCTGGGCGCGGCAGCCGTGGCGGTGCCGCCGACGCTGCGGGTGCTCGGGTTGCCCGACGCGCTCGAGCCGGCGGCGGAACCGGCCGGTAGCGGCGCCGAGTCGGGTACCGGCGACGCCGATGACCAGCTGGCAGTGACCCGAACGATGAACGACCAGGCATAGGAGGACGACGTGGGAGCTGGTGTCCCGGAGAGCGCCGCGATCGACCCGGCGCCGATCCGGCTGATCGAGGCGGGCGGCCCGGTGCCGGATCCCGAGGTCGACCGCGCGCTCACCGGCCTGCGCCCCCCGTACTCGAGCGGCCTGCCGATCATCCTGATGTCCGCGCCGTTCGCGCTGTCCACCGACGCGCCGAACAACCAGTCGATGCGGGACCTGCCCGACGACCGGCGGGCCATCGACGTCGCGCGGGCGGACCGGGACTTCCACCGGCTGTACCGGGAGCTCGCCGAGGAGGCGCTGGTCTACCTGCTGCCGAGCACCCCGCTCCTGCAGGACCAGCTGTACACCGCGAACCTTCTGGTCGTACCGCCGCACCTGCCGGACACCGCGGTCATCGCCAACCTCGCGTCCCCGCCGCGGCGGGGCGAGTCGATGCCCGGCCGCGCCTTCCTGAGCGAGCTCGGGTACGACATCGTCCAGTCCCCGAAGTACTTCGAGGGCGAGGCCGACCTCAAGCACCTGCGCGACAACGTGTACGTGGGCGGCTACGGCAGCCGTACGACGATGAGCGCGCTGCGCTGGTTCGCGGCCCGTACCGACGCGTACGTCGTCCCGTTCGAGCTGACCAACCCGTACCTCTACCACCTCGACTGCGTTGTGATGCCGGTCTCGTCGCAGGCGTGTGTCGTGTGCGTGGACGCGTGCCCGCCGGAGACGGTCGACACGATCGCCAAGTTCGTCGACGTGCTACCGGTCGATCTGGACCTGGCGCTAGCCGGCGTCACGAACAGCGTGGTGGTGGGCAGGAAGATCATCTGCGGTACGCCGCGGGCGTCGCTGCCCGCGCAGGACGAGCGACGGGCGGTCGAGGACCGCAAGGTCGCGTTCCTCGAGTCGGTATGCGACGCGACCGGCCGGGAGCTGGTCGAGCTGCCGGTCGGAGAGTTCACCAAGTCAGGGGCCGCTCTGTCGTGCCTGGTCGCCCACTTGAGCCGGGGGTAGCCCGATGAACCGTCCCGAGGTGATCCGGGAGCTGTGGTTGCGCGCGCTGCCGGAAGCGGCCGGCCGCGACGACGAGGACTTCTTCGAGCAGGGTGGCGACTCGCTCGGCTGCGTGGAGCTGCTGTTCGACGTGTCCACCGAGTGCGACGTGGTCGTACCGCTGGACACGTTCTTCCGCGATCCCACCCTCGGCACGCTGCTGCGGGCCGCGAGCGAACCCGCACCGCCGGCCGTCTCCTGACCCGCGCTTCTACGAGGGCCTTTACGAGGGCCTTTACGAGAGCCGTTATGGGGGCCGCGCCTCTATGAGGGCCGCGCCTCTATGAGGGCCGCGGTTACGAGGCCGCCCCTTTACGAGGGCCGCCCCGGCGCCGGCTCGGCGGTGTCGAACCGTTCCCGGCAGAGCCGGCCGATCGTGTCGAGGACCGGTGGGCACAGCGGCGAGTCGTCCACCGGGGCGTCGACCCGCTCCACCCGGTAGCCGGGCGGCAGCCAGTCCGGCAGCTCGAAGCCGGTACGGGCGACCACGGTCACCCGCGGACCGTCGTACACCGTCGGGCTGTGCACCGATTCGCGGGCGATGAGCAGCGCGCGGATCCACTCGACGTAGCGCCCGACCAGGCCCCGGGCGAAGTCGGTACCACCGGCACCGAGCCGTCGCAGGGTCGCGGCGGTCAGCTCCTCCTCCACGGTCGCGCGGTTGCGCTCGAACGCGGCCAGCGACCGGCGGGCCCGGTTCGCCGTCGGCGACGGCGGCAACCCGACCGCGCGGTAGATCGACCAGATCTCGTCGTACATCTCCTCGTCGACCGCGAACTCCGGCTCGACCAGCAGCACCGAGGTGTCGACTCCGGCAGGCGGTACCACGGTGAGCGCGATCGGCGTCAGCCAGCACGCCGCGACGATCAGCTGCCGGACCGGTACGGGGCCGGGTAGGTTGCCGAGCCCGGGGTCGTCGGCCACCTCGCGCGGGGCCACCAACTGGAACCCCACCTGCTCCGGTACGAGGGCCGCGATGGTCCGCAGGTCGGGGCCGGCCCGACCGCCGGGAAGGTCGACGGCGGTGACCCGCATCGGCATACCGGTCACGTCGCGCTCCCCGCTCCGGTCGACTGGTCGCCGCTGGCGCCGGTCGGATGATCTCCCCCGGCGTCGGCCTGTTCGGGCAGGTCCCGCAGGGTGCGGACCGGCGAGGCGAGCAGGAACCCGACGCCCAGGGTGGCCGCGATCGTCACCGCCCACAGCGCGCCCCGCAGGCCGATGGCGGCCGCCAGGCCACCGCCGAGCATCGCCCCGACCGGCCGGGCGCCGTAGTTGACCGTCATATAGGCGCCGGTGACCCGCGACCGGATGGCGTCCGGGACGATCGCCAGCGAGATCGAGTTCGCGGACACGTCCTGCACCATCACGCCGAGCCCGGTACCGAGCATGGCCGCGAAGAGCACGGCGATGACGAGCGGACGCGGTCCGGCCGCCGCCGGCACCAGGATGAGCGCGCCGGGGAACAGGAACGAGCCGGCGATGAACGCCCAGCCGATCCCGGCCCGGCGGGTCAGCGGCCCGACCAGCCACGCACCGAGCATCGCCCCGACCGCGGCGCTGGCCAGGAGTGCGCCGAGCAGCGCCGGCCTGACGTGCAACTCGCGCGTCGCGTACAGCACGAACAGCGCGTAGAAGGCGAACGTGAACAGGTTGATGGTGGCGATCGTCGCCAGCGAGGCCCGGATCACCGGGGTACGCCGGATCATCCGCATTCCGGCGAGCCAGTGCCGTTGCCCCGCCTCGGCCGCCGGTGGCGGCTCGGTCACCTTCATGCGGCCGAGGAAGTACGCCGAGCCGAGGTAGCCGATCGCCTCGCTGAGCAGCGTCGCCGGCGCGCCGATCAGCTGTACGAGCACCCCGCCGGCCCCGTTGCCGGCGACGCTGGTCAGCGCCATCGACCCGTGTACGACCTGGTTCGCCTGCACGATCCGGTCGCGCGGTACCGAGGCGGCCAGCATGACGCTGAAGGCGACGTTCGACAGCACGCCGACCGCGCCGACGAGGAACGCGATGACGTACAGCAGCCCGAGCGTGAGCTGCCCCAACCACCAGGCGACCGGGACGGCCGCGAGCAGTACCGCCCCGATGAGGTCTGCCGCGATCATCAGCTGCCGGCGACGGCCACGCCGGTCCACCCAGGTACCGAAGGCGATCGACAACAGCAGGTTGGGCAGCGTACCGGCGGCGGTCAGGACCCCCATCTCGAACGCGGTGGCGCCGAGCGACAGGACCGCGAGCAGCGGCAGGGCGACGAGCGAGATCTCGGCACCGAGCAGCGAGATCGTCGAACCGGACCACAGGTTGCGGAACGCGTGGTTGGCACGCAGCAGACCCAGTGCCCCGCCGCCGGAACCCGGCTCGCGGGCTCCGGCGGTGGTCACGTCAGCGGTCCCGCTCCGGATCATCGGCGGGCATCGAGGAGCTGTACGCCGGTGGTCGCCCGGGCCAGCAGGCGCTCGTGTACGGTCCGGGCGGCTTCGAGCGGGAAGACGTCGCCGACCAGCGGCTTGACCTCACCGCGCAGCACCATGGCGGACAGTGCGGTCAGGATCGGCTCCGGCGACTTGCGCAACCAGTAGCCGATGACGCTGCGCGAACCGTCCATCAGCGACTCCGGCCGGATGGGGCTGGCCGGCTGCCGCGACGTACTGCCGAAGGTGACGATCCGGCCGCCCTCCCCGAGGGTGGCCAGGCACTGGTCGAACGTCGGGCCACCGGTCACGTCGAGTACGACGTTGATGGGCCGGCCGTTGTTGGCCTCCAGCAACGCGGCGGTCAGCTGCTCGGAGTCCGAGTCGACCGTGGCGTCCGCCCCCAGTTCCCGGGCGATCTTCCGCTTCTCCTCGGTCGAGGCCATCGCGATCACGCGGCCGGCTCCCCATCGCTTGGCCAGCTGTACCGCGAAGCTGCCCACCCCGCCGGCTGCCGCCTGTACGACGACGCTCTCGCCCTTCTGCACGCGCGCGTCGATGCGCAGGACGTGCCAGGCCGCGCAGCCGTGGATCATGAGCGCGACCGCGTCGCCGTCGGCCATCTCGTCCGGCACCGTCCACAGCTTGTGGTTCGGTGCCGCGATCCGCTCGGCGTAGGCGCCGCCGGTCACGCTCCCGCACACCCGGCGGCCGTCGGCGGCCTGGCCGACGAAGTTCGTACCCGGGATGAACGGCAACCGCTGGTTCGCCAGGTAGGTGCCGTCGGTCCAGTGGGTGTCGGCGAAGTTGACGCCGGCCAGCCAGATCGAGCACGCCGTCTCGCCGGCACCGGCCTCGGGATCCGGAATCTCGGCCAGCTCGAGTACCTCGGGACCGCCGTGCCGCTCGACCACGATCGCTCTCATCGGACCGTCACCCGACCCGGAAGGTGCCGCAGCCGCTGGCGGACCAGCTCGACGACGGCATCGGACGCGGACAGCATGGAGAAATGATCACCTGGTAACACCTCGATCTCACATCCGGCCGCGGTGAGGGAACGCCATCCCTCGAGCTGGCCGGGGTTGACAGTACGGTCGGCGGTCCCGGCGAGGACGGTCATCGGGACCGCCAACGGGGCCTCGTCGGCAGGATCCCAGGTCTCGAACAGCGCGAAGTCGGCCCGGATGGTGGGCAGCATGAGCCGGTCCGGTTCGTGGTCCCGCCACCGGGCCGGCGCGTTCATGGCTCCCCCGGCGCGGGTCGTCCCGTCAGCGGGACCGGACATGCTCACTCCCTTCGACAGGGCGCGGCCGATCGGGTTCGGTGGCACCGACGGTCGCCAGCAACTCGTGCCGGAATTGGTCGGCCAGCTTCGTGATCGTCGGTTCCCGATGGTGGTTGCGGCTGTAGTGGAACAGCGCCCGCAGCACACCGGCCGCGACCACGACCTCGACGCCGATCAGCGCGGTTCGCCGCATGGTCGGGTCGGACGGCGCCAGCACCGGACGCGGGCGTCCGGCCCGGAACAGCGGCCGCACGCCGGAATCCTCCGGCGGTACGACCCCGCGGTCGACCTGACCTACGTAGTCCAGCGCGATGGCCGGCTCGACCAGCTCGGCGACCGTGTCCGGGGCGCCTTGGGCATGCCGGAGCAGGTCCCAGGAGTGCTTGCGGCGCAACGACCGGTCCAGGCGGGTACGGGCGCGCCGGACCGTCTCGTCCGGAGCCTCGGCGCCGACCGGGATCCAGACCGGTACCAGGCAGGTGAACCAGCCGACGGTGCGGGACACGTCGAGTCCGGCCGGGGCCAGGTCGCGTCCGCTGGACTGGACCAGCAGCGGCAGCCCGGCCTGCCCGGTCCATCCGGTGTACGCGCGGGCGAGCGCGGCGGCCAGCCGCGCCTCGATGCCGGCGCCACGGTGGCGGGCATCCCGCTCGTCGTCGCGGAGCAGCGCGGCCGTCACGTCCGGCGGAACCTCGACGGATACCTCGGCCCGTGCGCCGAAGCTGTTGGGCTCGTCCTCGGCATCCGTCGGGCAGCCACCACGGACCGCGGTGAACTCGTTCGTCCAGAACTCGGCGTCACCACCGGCCGAGTCCGCGAGCAGCTCCCGCAGGTACCGGCTCCAGGCGCCGTACGCACCGGCGTTGTCCCGGGACACGACCTCGGGACCGAGCAGCGTGGCCCGGACGAGATCGCCGAGCAGTACCGACCAGGAGTACGGGTCGCAGGCGAGGTGGTGTACCGCGACCACGAGCTGGCTACGGTCCGGCCGCAGCAACAACAGGACGGACCAGGGCGCCCCGGTACCGAGGTCGTCGGTCGAGCGCAGGTCACCGATCAGTCGCGCGGCGACCCGGTCGGCCTCGTCCTGGCCGTACTCCCGCAGGTCATGGGTGACCAGTCGCGGTACGGCGGTCGGGTCGGACAGGCCGGCCACCTGCTGGATCCACTGGCCGTCCCGCCGCAGGAAGCGACTGCGCAGCGTCTGGTGGGCGGCGGCGACGGCGGCGATCGCGGCCTGTACGTCGGCCGGGTCCAGCTCGCCGTCGAGCTCGACGCCCTCGACCAGGTCGACCGCGGCCGGCGCCTCACCGCGGTGGGCGAAGAACCGCAGCTGGGCGGGGGCCAGCGGGAACTCGGCGCCGTCCGGTGCCGGTGCCGCCGCCACGGTCGGCCGGGCCGGCCGGTGTACACCGCGGTCGGCGAGAGCGGCGACGGTCGGCTCTTCGAGCAGGTCGCGCAGTTCCACCGCGAGGCCGTTCTCGCGCAGCCTGCCGACGAGCGTGAGGGCCAGCAGGGAGTCGCCACCGAGGGCGAAGAAGCTGTCGTGCGGCCCGACCCGGTCCACCCGGAGCACGTCGGCGAACGCCCGGGCCACCAACCGGGCGGCGCTGGTCGTGGCCGCGTCGGCGTCGCCGGCCCGCGCGACGAGAGCGGCGAGACCGGACCGGTCGAGGTGGCCGTCCCGCCGCCGGGGCAGCGCGGTGACCGCCGCGATCCGGTCCGGCCGCAGCGGAGCCGGCAGGGAGTCCAGGATCCGGCGCAGCGCGGCCGAGTCGACGGTCTCCGGTACCGCCTCGATGACGGCGGTGAGCTGCCCGCCGACGGACACGGCCGCGGCGGCGTCGACAGCCGGATGGCCGGTCAGGGCCGTCTCCAGCTCGGCCAGCGGGAACCGGAAACCCCGCTCGGACCGGTACGCCGGCGGGCCGTGCCGGTCGATGCCGCCGCCGCGAAGCCGGACCCGGTCGCCGGTACGGAACAGTCGTGATCCCGGCGGGCCGGTGGGATCGGGGACGAAGCTGGCGGCCGTGGCACCGGGGCGGCCGAGATAGCCGCGGGCCAGGGCGGTACCACCGAGCAGCAGCGTGCCGCGCCCCGGTGCGCCCACCGGCCGGCCGAGCCGGTCCAGCACGGCCACCCGCCCCGCGGCGAGCGGTGGGTCGAGTCGGTCCGCGCCGGCTTCGTCGGTGGCGTCCGGGGCGTGCCCGAACACCGTGTCGATCCCGGCCTCGGCGGCGCCGTACACCTGCCGGATGGTCGCGCCGTCCGGGAGCAGCGCGCGCAGCCGCTCGTACACCGGCAGCGGCAGCCGGTCGCCGGTGAGGACCAGCGTGCCGACGGTGGCCGTACCCCGTTCTGCGTCCGCCAGCTTCCGCGCGGTCGGCGCGTCGAGCTGGAGTACCCCGACGTCGTGCCGGTTCGCCAGCTCCACCAGCGCGGCCGGGTCGTCCCCGGCCGGTGCGAGCACCATGGTCGCGCCGGCCGCGACAGCCCCGAGCACCTGCACGACCAGCGAGTCGACGCAGGCTCCGGCCCGGACGAGGTGCCGGGCGTGCCGGTCCAGGTCGTACCCGTCGACCCAGGACCGGGCGGCCGCGGCGAGCGAGCCGTACGGCAGTACCACGGCCGGCGGCATCGACCCCGGCGCGGCCGGAGCGGGCGGGTACAGAGCCGGCGGGTACAGGGCGAGCGCGGCGGCGGTCGCGTACGGCAGATCCCGGTGCGTGGCCGGCTCCGCCGGCGGTACGTCGGCGACCACCAGCACCGGTACCTCGGAGCGAGTGGGCGCGTCGGCGAGTACGGCGACGGCGCTACAGTCGGCCACGATCGCGTCGAGTCGCTCGGCCGGTGCCGGGACGGCCAGCCCGCCGGCCCGCCACACGCCGAACAGGGCGGCGGTGAAGTCGAACCCCGGTCGCACCGCCACGACGACCGGCCGCTCCGCCGACACACCGGCCTGGCGCAGCCAGGTCGCCACGCCGGTCGCCGCGGACCGCAGCTCGGCGTAGGTATGTACCCGGTCGGCGTCGACCACCGCCGGCCGGTCGTCCGGGGCGTCGGCCAGCAACCCGAACAGGTCGGCCTCGGCACAGTCAGCTTCGGTGGACGCAACGTTGGCGGGGCCGGCGGGGTCGAGGTCGGCCAGGGTCGCGTCGGGACGGCGTACCAGCTGGTCGAGGGCGGCCACGGTGCGGTCCAGCAGCGCCTGGGCGACCTCAGGCTCCACGGCGGTCGCGTCGTACCCGAGTACCAGCCGCACCCCGTCGGCGGGCAGCGCCTCGAGTACCAGCGGCATGCCGTCGCTCTCCACCCGGATCACCGGCTCCACCCGCAGCAGCTCGGCGAACTCGTCCGCTCCGGCCGGCAGGATGGACGGGGCGTTCTGGTACACGACCAGCGACTCGACCGGTGACCGGCCGGGCGGCAGGTCGCACCGCCGGGCGATCTCCGGCAACGCGACGTACCCGTGCCGGCGGTCGGCCAGCGCATCGGCCTGTACCGCCCGCAGCCAGTCCCGTACCCGCTGCCGCGGATCGAGCCGGACGCGGGTCGGCAGGGTGTTGAGGAACAGCCCGACCATGCCCTCGGCACCGGGCAGCCCCTCCGGCCGACCGGACACGAGCGCGCCGAACAGCACGTCGTCGGAGTCGAGGGTGTCCGCGAGCGCGAGTGCCCACGCCCCGTACAGCAGGGACGCCGGGGTGATCCGCAGGCTCCGGGCGGCCGCGGTGACCTCGGTGGCGACGTCGACGGTCAGCTGCCGGTGTGGCGAGTCGGGTGGCCGGTTCTCCACGAGCAGCGACGCCGGCTCGCGCGGCAGCCCGTGAAGGCGCCGCCGCCAGTAGCCGTACGCCTCCTCGATCGGCTGCTTCTCCAGCCAGGCCAGATAGTCGGTGACCGGCCGGCGCGGCGGCAGGACCGGCTCCTCGCCCTGCACGAGCTGGGCGTACGCGAGGAACACGTCGCCGAGCAGCAGCGGCATCGACCAGCCGTCCACCACGATGTGGTGGAACGTCAGTACCAGCGCGTGGTCCTCATCTCCCAGCCGGACGAGGCTGACCCGGATCAGCGGCGGCCGGCGCAGGTCGAAGCCGGTGGCCCGGTCCCGCAGCTCGACCCCGGCGATCGCGGCGTACCGGCCGCCGGCGGCCAGCGGATCGACGTCCTCGACGGCCAGCTCCAGCTCGGCGCGGCGGGAGACCACCTGCAGCGGCGTGGCCAACCCCTCCCAGAAGATGCCGGTACGCAGCGGCTGGTGCGCGGCCGCGGCCACCCGCCAGGCGCGGGTAAGCGCGTCGGCATCGATCGGTCCGGTGAGGTCGTACCGGACCTGGCGCACGTAGATGTCGGCGCCGGCGGTGGACACGCTGTGGAAGAGCAGGCCCTGCTGGAGCGGGGACAGCGGGTACGCCCGTTCGACGAGCTGGTCGGTGGCCCCGGCGGTCATCGCCAGGCCTCCCGCACCTGGTCGAGCAGGCCCGTCGCGGTCTGCTGGTCCAGCCCGGTCAGCGACAGGTCGGGCTCGTCGCGATCGTCCCCAGGCGGGGCGGCACCGTCCGGATCGGCGCCGGCCGCTCCGCCGGCGCTGCCCGCCGACACGCCGGTGTCCACTGTGGGGTCGTCCGGCAGCGCGCAGTGCGGTGCGATGGCGGCGATCGTCTGGTGTTCGAAGATGTGGGTCGGCTCGATGCGGAGCCCGGCGGCCAGCGCCCGGCCGACCACCCGCAGCGACCGGATCGAGTCGCCGCCCAGCTCATAGAAGTTGTCGTACACGCCGACCCGGTCCAGGCCGAGGACCTCGCAGTACGCGGTCGCCAGGATCTCCTCGATCCGGTCGCGCGGCGCGACGTACTCAACCGTGTCCACCCGCTCCAGGTCCGGCGCCGGCAGGGCCCGCCGGTCCACCTTTCCGCTCGGGGTCCTGGGCAGCCGGTCGAGCCCGACGATGTACGCCGGCACCAGTTGCTCGGGCAGTCGGGCGGCCAGCGCACGCCGTACGTCGAGCCCGGTCACGGTGCCCGTGACGTACCCGATGAGCCGCCCGTCGCGTTCGACGGCGGCCGCGCCGGTGATCCCGGGTACCGCGAGCAGCGCGGCCTCGACCTCTCCCGGCTCGATCCGGTGCCCCCGGATCTTCAACTGGTGGTCGACCCGCCCGAGGAACTCGACGACCCCGTCCGCCCGCATCAGGACCCGGTCGCCGGTGCGGTACATGCGGGCCCCGGGCGGACCGTACGGGTCCGGTACGAACCGCGCCGCGGTGGCACCCGGGGCACCGAGATATCCGTCGGCGAGCTGCGGTCCCCCGAGGTACAGCTCACCGGGCAGGCCGAACGGGACGACCGCCAGCTCGGGGTTGAGCACGTGCAGCCGGGTGTACGGCAGCCGGGTCCCGATCGGCACCGACCGCTGCTCGCCTGGTGCGTCCGCGACGGCACCTGGATCGACCGGCTGGCTGGTCACGTCGACGCTGGCCTCGGTCGGCCCGTACACGTTGACCAACTGGCCGGCGAACCGGTCGCACCAGGTCCGGGCCAGGTCGATCGGCAGCGCCTCCCCGCCGACGCACACCAGCCGTACCCCGGCCAGCCGCTCCGGCGGCGCCGCGGCTACAGACTCCCGCCCTACGGCGGCGACAAATTCCCTCAGCATCGACGGGACGAAGTGGCAGACCGTGACCTGGTACGTCGCGATGAGGTCGACCAGGCGCCCCGGGTCGCGCTCGGCACCGGGCGGGGCGACCACGATGGCCGCGCCGGCGACCAGCGGCCACAGCAGCTCGCGCAGGGACGCGTCGAAGCCGGTGTTCGCCTTGAACAGGACGGCGTCGGAGCTGGTCAGCGGGTGCCGGTCCTGCACGGTCCGCAGGAACGTGCCGATGCCGCGGTGCGGTACCACGACGCCCTTCGGGGCACCGCTGGAGCCGGAGGTGAAGATGACGTAGCAGGGCGCTTCCGGGGGCAGGTCGGGTAGCGGCGCCGGTGGCTCGGCTAGTGGGGCTTCGGCGAGCAGCACGTCGAGCCGGTCGTCGTCCACCACGGCTCCGGTGCGCGCCGCCGCGACGATCGCCTGCCGCCGGTCCGCCGGGTCGGCCGGATCGATCGGTACGAACGCCGCCCCGGCCTTGAGCACGGCGAGGACAGCGACGGGCAGCCGCCAGTCACGGCGGATCGCCAGGCACACCCGGTCACCGGGGCCGACGCCGTCCCGACGCAGTGTCCACATCAGACGGTCGGCCGCCTGGTCGAGCTCCCGGTAGGTCAGGGTCCGCTCCGCGGTACGGACCGCCACCGCGTCCGGGTGCTCCCGGGCCACCCGCTCGATCAGCCGGTGTACCAGTGGGTCGCCACCGGCCCTCGGCGGCGGGGCGTTCAGCCGGGCGACCGCGGCCACGGTGGTCTCGTCGGCCGGCTCGACCCGGGCGACCGTCCCGTCCACGTCGTCCACCAGCGCCTTGATGAACTGCCGGTAGACCTGCGCGATCAGGTCGAGACTGGCCGCGAGGTCGGCCCGTACCTGGATGGTCAGCGCGAGGTGCTCGCTCGGTTCGCTCGCCTCGTGGTCCCAGTGGCTGACGAACGCCGCGTCGTCCACGCCGATCTCGCGCGGATTGCCGACGACGTCCACCGCGCCGGCACGGGCCGCGCCGCCACGGGCCGCGCCGTCGCGAGCAGCGCCATCGCCGGCCGCGGCGCCGTCCCGCACCGCCGCGAGCGGCCGGAACCGGTTGTACAAGAAGATGGTCGGCGGGGCGAGGAAGCGCTCGCCGTCGTCGTCGCGGATGGCGGCGGCCGGGAAGCGGCGGTGCCGCCAGATCGCGGACTCCTCGGCGAACGCGGCGGTGGCCAGCTCGCGCCAGGTCCGCCGGCCGATGCCCAACCGGAACGGCAACCGGTTGAGGTACATGCCGCAGGAGTCCTCGGCACCGGGGCGTTCCGGCCGGCCGTTGAAGCTGGTCGCCGTGACCACGTCGTCCACGCCGAGCAGGGTGCCCACGACGGCCACGTGCAGCCCCATCAGCATGCTCTTGAGCGGTACGCCGGTCTCCCGGGTGCGCTGTTCGAGCCGTCGCTGCGCCTCGGCGGGGAGCACGATGAGGCGGCGGGCGTCGCCTTCGTGCCCGGCCGGTACCGGCCCGGCCAGCACGTGCAGCTCGCCGCGGGACGCGCCCCGGATCCGCTCGCGGAAGAACCCGGCCGCCTCGTCGTCGGCGAGGGCGGCGCGCTCGGCGGCCACGTGCTCCGCGTACCGGACCGGCTCGGCCGCGAACTGCACGTCCGCCCCGGCGAGCAGCGCCTGGTACGCCCCGATCAGCTCGCGGATGACGACGTGCAGGCTCCAGCCGTCGATGACGGCGTGGCACTCCACGAACGAGAGCCAGAACCGGTCCGGGCCGGCCACGTGTACGTGCGGGCGCAGCAGCGGCGCGTCGGTCAGCGGCAACGGCGTGCGCGACTCGCGCGCCATCCACGCGTTGACCGCCCGCTCCTGGTCGGCCCGGTCGCGATCGCGGAGGTCGTGTACGACGAGCGGAACCGGTGCGGGTGGCCACACCAGCTGCAGCGGCTCGGAGTACGTATCGAGATCGATGCTGGTACGCAGTACGGCGTACCGGGCGTACACCCGGTCGACCGCGGACCGGAACAGCGCCTCGTCGAAACTGCCACGGAGCTCGTAGCTGGTGACGATGTGGTACGGGTGGCTGGAGTCGGCGACGAGCTGCCGGAACAGCATCCCGGCCTGTACCGACGCCAGCGGATAGGCGTCCTCGACGGCCGGCGGGAGTAGTGCCCGGTCGGCGGCGGTGACCAGCCCGAACGCCGGTGTGGCCGGTTCGGCCGGGGTGGCCGGGGCGGCGCGGGCGGCGAGCTCGCCCAGGACGGGATTGGCGAACACGTCGGCCACGGTGACGCCCAGTCCGGCGGCGGCGGCCCGGGCGGCGAGCTGTACGGCGAGGATCGAGTCGCCACCGAGGGAGAAGAAGTCGTCACCGGTACCGGGGCTGTCGGCGCCGAGCAGGTCGCGGTACGCGTCGGCCAGCACCCGCTCGGCCGGAGTGGCGGCCGGGCCACCGCGCCGGCTGCCAGGGCGTGACCCGAGCGCCGGTAGCGCCCGCCGGTCGAGCTTGCCGTTCGGCGTCATCGGCAGCTCGTCGACCACCTCGATCCGGGACGGCACCAGGTGGTGCGGCAGGGTGCGGGCGAGCTCGACCCGGGCGGCGGCCGGATCGACGTCGCCCACGACGAAGGCGACCAGTCTCCCGTCGCGCAGGGTCGCGCCGGCACCGCGTACCCCGTCGAGCGCCACCAGCGCCGACTCCACCTCGGCCGGCTCGACCCGGAAGCCGCGCACCTTGAGCTGGTCGTCGGTACGGCCGAGGTACTCCAACGTGCCGTCGGCGGCCCAGCGCACCCGGTCACCGGTGCGGTACAGCCGGCCGCCCGGGCGGTACGGGTCCGGTACGAACCGGCTGGCCGTCAATCCGGGCTGGTGGGCGTACCCGCGGGCGACCCCCAATCCGCCGACGTACAGCTCGCCGGGGACCCCGACCGGTACCGGCCGCAGCCGGCCGTCGAGCACGAGGGTGGACAGGTGCGGCAGCGGTACCCCGATCGGGCTGGCCGTACCGGCTGTGTGCGGGTCGACGTCGGTCGCGGTGACGTGCACGGTCGTCTCGGTGATCCCGTACATGTTGACCAGCCGCGGTCCCCCGGCCGTGGTGAGCTCGGCGTACCCGCGCAGCTCGGCCGGGTACAGCGCCTCGGCGCCGAAGAAGACGGCTCGCAGCGCCGGCGGTGGCGGTTGGCGTTGCGCGACGAGCTGGGTCTGGAGCGAGCGGAACCCGCTGGGGGTCTGGCTGAGCATCGTCACGCCGGTCTCGCCCAGTGCGTCCAGCAGGTGGGCCGGATCGCGGACGAGGCCGCGGTCGAGCAGTACCACCCGGGCACCGGTGGTGAGCGCCGGCCAGATCTCCCACACCGAGAAGTCGAACGCGGACGAGGCGGAGCAGGCCCACACGTCGGTCGCGTCGAAGGCGTACGGCTCGCGGGTCGCGTCGATCAGCGCCAGCAGGTTGCCGTGGCTGACCACGACACCCTTCGGCGCACCCGTCGACCCCGAGGTGAAGATGGTGTACAGCGCCTGGTCCGGGTGAACCGTCCGCAGTGGACTGTCCCCGCCGTGTACCCGATCGGGATCGAGCAGCGGTGGCACCGGGCCGGGCAGGCGGGCCGCGCTGTCGGTGGTGGCGATGAGTGCGCCGGCCCGCGCGGTGGCGATGACCCGGGCGAGCCGCTCCGGCGGATGCTCCTGGTCCAGCGGTACGAACGGGTGGCCCACCCGCGCGCAGGCCAGCATCGCGGCGACGAGATCGGGTCCGCGCGGCAGCAGCACGGCCACCGGCGCCTCGGCGTCGAGGTCGAGCCGGTCCAGCGCGGCCGCGAACTCCACCGACCGCGCCTGCAGCGCGCGGTAGCTGACCGCCTCGTCGCCGGCGATCACGGCGGTCGCGTCCGGGTCACGGGTCACCGCGGCCGCCACCCGGCCGGCCAGCCCGTACTCGTCGGCCGGCGGCTCGGCCCGGATCCGCGCGTACGCCAGCACCACCGACTCGTCCGCCGGGTCCAGCAGCGGCAGCTCGGACAGGCGGGTACCGGGGTCGGCCACCCCGGCGGCGAGCACCCGGCGGTACGCGTCGAGCAGCCGTCGCGCGGTCGACTCGTCGTACAGGTCGGCCCGGTACGACAGGTGCGCCCGGACCGTGTCGCGCCACTCGGCGATCTCCAGCGCCAGGTCGTACGTGGTGGTGCCGGTGTCCGCTTCCAGCGGCTCGACGACGAGGCCGCCCACCGTGGAGTTGACCGTCAGCGGGCTGGTGTGGTGCGCGAACGACACCTGGAACAGCGGCGACCGGGACAGCGTGCGCTCGGGCGCCAACTCCTGTACGACGCGGTCGAACCCGACCCGACGGTGCGCCAGCGCGCGGCGCAGGGCCGCCCCGACGGTACCGACGACGTCCGCGACGGTGGCGTCGCCGGTCACCCGGGACCGGATCGCGAGCGCGTTGACGTAGTTGCCGACCGCCTCGGCCTGTTCCGGTTCGCGCAGATTCACCGCACAGCCGATCGCGACATCGTCGGCCGCGGCGAGCAGCGCGAGCAGGCAGCGGAACGCCGCGTGGTGCACGACCGCCGGCGTGCTGCCGAGCCGGCGGGCGCGGTCGACCACCGCGTCGTGGAGCTCGGCGCCGAGGTCGATGGTGAGCCGGCCGCCCCGGTGGCTGGCGATGGCCGGCGGCGGGCGGTCCCGTACCAGCGCCACCTCGTCGGGCAGCCCGGCCAGCTCGGTACGCCAGAACGCCAGCTCGGTGTCGATCCGGGCCTGGGTCAACTCCCGGACGTGCCGGCCATCGACGGTCGGCGGCACCGACTCGCCGGCGTACACCTGCAGCAGTTCGGCGAGGACCACGTCGAGCCCCTCACCGTCGACGACGATGTGGTGGATGGCCACCACCAGGAGGTGGTCGTCGTCGGCGATCCGGCCGAGGGACAGGCGGATGAGTGGGCCGCTCGCCAGGTCGAACGGGATCCTGGCCTGGGCCTGCGCCCACCCGTGCGGGTCGGCGGCCACGTCCTCGACGGCGATGCCGACCGGCGCAGGTTCGTCGACGTGGGCGGCCGGAATGCCGTCGACCGCCGGGAAGCGGCAGCGCAACGCCTCGTGCCGGCCGACGACCACGGTGGCCGCCCGGCCCAGCGCGGCGACGTCGAGCGGGCCACGCAGCCGCAGCCCGGCCGCCATCACGTAGGTGGCGGTACCGGGCTCCAGCTGCTCGATGAACCACAGCCGCAGCTCGGCGCCGCTGAGCCGGTCGGTGGGCAGCGTGACCGTGTCGTCGCCGGCGAGTCCCTCGGCGACCAGGCCCTCCGCGGCCAGGCGTTCGGTGAACGCGTCGAGCCGGCCGGGATCGAAGAACGGCTTCACGGTCCGGCCTCGTCCCCCAGCAGCATTTCGACGGCCAGCGCCGACACCCGGTCCAGGTGCTCCGGGGACGAGGCCAGGTCACGCAGGGTGTCGGCCAGCCCGGCGATGGTCGGTGCCTCGAACAGCGCGGTCACCGGCAGGTCGACCTGCAACACCCGACGGAGGTACGTGGTGGCCTCGATCGCGTTGAGCGAGTTGCCGCCGAAGACGAAGAAGTCGTCGTACACGCCGAGCCCGTCGACCGACAGCGCGGCGGCGAGAATCCGCTCGATCACCCGCTCGGTGTCGGTACGCGGGGGCACCGGTTCACCGTCCGTCCCGCCGCCGTCCGTCCCGCCGCCGTCCGTCGCCGGTCCGTCCACAGTGGGCGCGGTCGGCTGATCGGCGGACCGGGTCGGGCGGGGCGCGGCCGGTAGTTCGGACAGCCGCGTCCGTGGCGCCGACGTCGCGGCGGCGAGCAGGCGCAGGAAGGTGTCCGCGAGCCGTTCGATCGTGACCCGGTCGAACAGCGCGGTCGCGAACTCGACGACCGCGTCAATCCCCTCGGGGGTCTCCTCCAGCAGCAGGACCAGGTCCGTCTTGGCCGCGGCGTTCCCGATCGGGTACGGCGTCACCTCCACGTCCCCCGCGGTCGCCTGCTCGCGCCGCCCTTCCCAGCTCACCAGGGTCTGGAACAGCGGGGTACGGGCCGGATCCCGCCGGCCGGCGACCGCGTCGACGATCTGCTCGAACGAGACCGCGGCCGCGCCGAAGCAGGTCGTCAGCTCGGTACGGGTACGGTCGGCCAGCTCGGTGAAGGTCGGGTCGCCGTCGAGCCGCAGTCGTACCGGCAACGTGGTCAGCACCGGCCCGACCACCTCGGCGAGCTCCGGGTGGTCCCGCCGCGACATCGGTACACCGATCCCGAGGTCGTCCTGTCCGGCCCAGGTACCGACGAGCGCGGCCCACGCGGCGAGCACCAGCGTGAACGTGGTCGTACCGGTCTCCCGGGCCAACGCCCCCAGCGCGGCGGTCAGGTCGGCGTCGATGCGTACGACGATGTGGTCGCCGGCGAAGTCGGCCAGCGGCGGGCGGGGGCGGTCGGTGGGCAGGTCGAGCTCGGGCCGCCCGTCCAGATACCCGGCCCAGAACGCGAGTGCCGACGTCTGCCCGGCGGTGTGCTCGGCCTGCCAGGCGACGTAGTCGGCGAAGCCGATCGCCGGCGGTGGCACCGAGCCGGGCTGGTCGTACTCGGCCAGCAGCTGCGCCAGCAGTCGCTCGACCGAGGCGCCGTCACAGGCGGTGTGGTGCAGGCCGAGGTACAGGACGTGGCTCTCCTCGTCGAGCCGGAACAGCGCTGCGCGGACCGGTCCCTCGACCAGGTCGATGGGTTCGACCGCGAGCCTGGTCAGTTCGGCGAACAACTCGGTCTCGTCGGCGACCGGCCGCGGCGGCAGGGTCAGCCCGACCGGCAGCAGCCGCCCCTGCGGCCGGCCGTCCACCTCGACGATCGCGCACCGCAGTGCGGTGTGCAGCTCGACCAGCCGGCGCAGGGCCTGTTCGAGCCGGCCGGGGTCGAGCTCGCCCTCGAAGCCGAGGGTGAGCGGGACCGTGTAGGCGGCGGCGTTGGTGATCTGCGAGGAGAACCAGAGGCCCTGCTGGATGGGGGCCAGCGGTACGACGTCGCCGACCGCGACCTCGCGCCGGGGAATGCGACCGTCCGGCCGGGCGGCCGCGCCCCGGGCCAGGATCGTCTCGGCGAGGCCGGCCGGGGTCGGCCGCTCCAACAGGTCGATCAGCCCGACCTCGCGGCCGAGGTCCGCGGTCAGTTGGGTCGCGACCCGGGCGGCGAGCAGCGAGTGGCCGCCGAGGGAGAAGAAGTTGTCGTCGGCGTCGACCTGCGGCAGGTCGAGGGCGGTGGCGAAGGTCCGCGCCACGGTCGCCGCGACCGAACTTCCCGGCGCGCCCGGACCTGGCGGCGCGCCCGGACCTGGCGGCGTGCCCGGAGCTGCCGGCGCGGTACGCGGCCGGGCGGCCAGCTCGGCGACCAGCGTCCGGCGGTCGACCTTCCCGCCCTCGGTGGTCGGCAGGTCCGGCCGCTCGACGATGACCCGCGGTACCAGCCCGGTCGGCAGCCGGTCCCGCAGGAACGCGCGCAGCTCGCCGCCGGCCGGTACCGGGCGGGTGCCGGTACCGACGACCCAGCCGGCCAGGTACGGGTCGGCGGCCTCGACCAGCGCCACCGCCGCCTGCGCCACCGCCGGGTGCGCCCGCAGGGCCGCCTCGACCTCGGCCGGCTCGATCCGGGTACCCCGCAACTTGACCTGCGCGTCCCGGCGCCCGACGAACTCCAGCTCGCCGGTCGCCGTCCAGCGCACCAGGTCACCGGTGCGGTACATCCGCGCGCCCGGCGTACCGGCGAACGGATCGGGGACGAAAGCCGCGGCGGTACGGCCGGGAGCCCCGTGGTAGCCCTGCGCCAGCAGGTCGCCGCCGATGTACAGGTCGCCGATGGCGCCGGGTGGCACCGGGTACAGCCGCTCGTCGAGTACGGCGAGCCCGCGGCCGGCGACCGGTCGGCCCAGTGGCATCCGGGCCCGTACCGGCGCGTCGCGGTCGAGGTGCGCGTGCATCGGGGTCATCAGCGTCTCGGTCGGGCCGTACGCGTTGACGAGCCGGATATGCGCCGGCGCGTGCTCGGTCCAGCGCGCGACCGCGTCCGGCGACATCGCCTCACCGCCGGGAACGACCACCCGCAACGCGGTGAGGTCGACCCCGTGCCACCGGTCGGCGGGCAGCAGCGCGACCTCGTGCCAGTACGCCGTGGGCAGCGCCGCGACGGTGACCCCGAGCCGGGCCATCGCGGCCGGGAACTCGGCCGGCGGCCACATCGCGTTGCCGCGCATCACCAACGTGGCACCGGTGAGGCTGGCCGACAGCAGGTGCTCGATCGCGACGTCGTAGCCGTGGCCGTGGAACTGCAACACCCGGTCGTCCGGTCCGATGCCGAGCGAGTCGGCGATCCCGCGGGTGTGCGCGACCGCCGCCGCGTGCGCGACGACGACTCCCTTGGGCTTACCGGTGGAGCCGGACGTGTAGACGCAGTAGGCCGGCGAGGACGCCAGCGCGGGAGCCGCCGGCGGTACCTCGTCCGGTCCCGGACCACGCAACCGCCGGACAGCGAGTTGCCCGCCGACGACCATGACGGCCGCGGTCGCCGCACAGTCCGCCCGGATCTGCTCCCCCCGCCGCGCGGGCGTGTCCGGCGGGATCGGCACGTACCCGGCCCCGGCCTCCAGTACGCCGAGAAACGCGACCAGCGCGAGCGGCGTACGACCCGTCGTCACGGTCACGAATTCGCCGCGGCGTACCCCCTCGGCACGCAGCAGTTCCGCGAGCCCGGCCGCGCCGGCCGCCAGCTCGGCGTACGTCAGCTGCCCTGGTTCTGCCACCACCGCGAGCGCGTCGGGGCGGGCGGCGGCGACCTCGGCGAACGCCGTCGGGATGGTCTGCGGCGCGCCGGCGACGGGCGGTCCGGTGACCGTGTACCCGGTCGCCGCTGCCGGTGCCGGGACGACGCCGAGGCCGGCGCACCTGCGGCGGACCGCGGCGCCGAACTGGTCGGCGAGCGCCCGCGCGGTGGCCGGGTCGAACAGGGCGTCCCAGTAGATGACGTGTACGTCGAGGACGCCGCCGCGGTCGACGGCCCAGACGCACAACTCGTACTGGCAGCTGGTCGGCAGGTGGTCGGCCACCTCCGCGTCGCCGGCCAGCGTGAAGTAGTTGAAGTGCACCGGCGGTTCGACCATCGACTCCGGCCACTGTGGACGGATGAGCCGCAGCACGTCCTCGAACGGGGTCTCCGGCCGGGACAGCGCGTCGAGTACAGCCGACTTGACCGCGGCCAGCTCCGGCCCGCCGGCCGGGGCCGGCACGCGCAGCACCAGCGTGTTGGTGAACAGCCCGATGACATCGGTGAGCCCGCGCTCCACCCGGGTGTCCACCGAGGTCGACAGGACCAGGTCCCGCTCCCCCGTCCACGCCGCCAGCACCTCGGCGAAGGCGGCCAGCAGCACCATGTACTCGGTGGCGCCGCCGGACCGGGCGGTGGTCCGCACCGCCGCGACCGTCGCCCCGTCCAGCCGCAGCGTCTCGACGCCGACCGTGGCCGGGGTGCGGGGGCGGCGGGGGCGGTCGGACAGCAGGGTGACCGGGGGCGCCGCGCCGGCCAGGCGGTCGCGCCAGGCCGCCAGCTCGGCGGCCACCCTGGCCTGGCGCTCGGGGCCGCGCGACCAGATCGCGTAGTCGGCGTAGCTGACCGGCGGCGGCGGCGCGGTCGGATCGGCGATCTGGCGGACCGCGACGCCGAGGGAGGAGACGTCGCAGACCAGGTGATGCACGGTGGCCACCATGTGCCGGTCGCCCTCGGGCATCCGGACCAGCGTCCACCGGGCCAGGTTGTCGGCGGTCAGGTCGAAGCGGTGGGTGGCCGCGGCGCGGACCAGCTCCTCCAGCCGGGCGCGGGCGTCGGGCGGATCGAGGTGGCTGAGGTCGACCACCTCCAGGTCGGAACCTTCCGGGAGTACCTCGGCGACCAGTCCGTCAGCCGTCTCCCGGAACCGCGTCCGCAGCGCGTCCTGGTGCGCGACGAGCCAGCGCAGCCGCGAGCGCAGGAAGCTCTCCGTCACGTCCGCCGGGAGCGCTTTGCGGAAGTAGACGGTGAACACCGGCTCGTCGATCAGCTGGTCGGCGACCCACAGCCGTTCCTGCGCGTGTGACGCCCGGTACGTGGTCGCGCCGGTGGCCGGGATGGCGCTCGGTGGCGGTGCGGGGGACAGCCGAAGGCCCCGGGTCATCCGCTCCACCAGCGCCCGGCGCTCCGGCGGGAGCCGATCGAGGCCGGACGCTGTCACGGGCGCGCCTCGAGCGCGTCGGCGACCGCCTCGTCGGACATACCGGCGACCAGCTCGACGAGCTGCTTCTCGAGCTCGGCCGCGAGCTGGCGGATCGTCGACGTCTCGAAGACGATCGCGATCGGTACGTCGAGGTCGAGGCGCTCCCGGATCCGGGCCAGTACCTGCACCGCGACCAGCGACGAGCCGCCGAGCTCGAAGAAGTCGTCCTCGACGCCGATCTCGCGTACGCCCAGGGCGCCCGACCACAGCGAGGCGAGAAACTCCTCCAGCTCGGTCTCCGGTGCGACCAGAGGCGTCGACAGCCCCCGCTCGAACGACGCGTTCACGGTGTCGGACAGCAGGTCGGCCATCAGGGCGTCGCGATGGGTCTCCTCGGCCATCGCCAGCCGCGGCTCGAGCCCGCCGGGGCAGATGGTGACCTGCGGCCCGGGGCGGGAGGCGAGGATCCGCCGGAACAGCTCGACGCCCTGCTCCGGCGACATGGTGCCGTACTTGAAGAACTCGTCGAGGATGTCGGACGGCTTGCGCGCGGCGTTGTCCCCGGTCGTACCGTCGACCAGCGAGTCGACCACCGCGTCGATGCGCCGGAGCACGAACTCCTCCACCTCGACGCACACCGTGCCCTGCCGGTCGACGATCAACAGGTCGTTGTGCAGCCACTCGTCGTCGTCGCCCTCGGTACGGCGGTGTGCCCGCCAAGCCAGGCAGCGGGCCGGGATCGGCGCGTGTACGACCAGCCGGCGGTAGCTGAACGGCAGGTGCCCGTAGATCAGGTCGGGGGTGGCGGTACTCGCGGCGTGGTCGAGCTGGGCCGGGTGCAGCCAGTAGTCGTCCACGTCGCTGTCCAGCCCGGCCGGCAGCGCGAGCTCGATGATGCTGCTCGTGTACCCGGCGTCGCGGTGCACGCTGAGCAGCGAGTGCCAGTGCGCGCCGAGGATCATGTCCCGTTCCGGCAGGTCGTCCGGCTCCGGACAGCGGGCCCGGAACTCGGCCAGGTCGACCGGCGGAGGCGCCGGCTGCCGGTTGGGCCGGATCCGGCCGAACGCGCGGGCGCCGTCGTCTCCCGGAATGCCGGACTCGGAGAAGGTGAACCGCCACCAGCCGTCGTCCTGGAGGTTCAGCTCGATCTCGCAGTCGACCGGCTCGCGGACGACGACGACGTCGCTGAACACGGCGTCCTCGATCTCCACCGCCGGTTCCCCGGTCGCCAGCTCGAGCGCGGCCCGCACGGTCTCCAGGTACAGCGTGGCGGGGGCGACGTGGTCGTCGCCGAACCGGTGCTCGGAGACCGGCCACCACTCCGGTTCCAGCCGCAGCGTGGCGCGGGCCCGGTCGCCGTCGCGGTCGAACGTGCGCAGCACCGGATGGTCGACCGGCGTACGGGTCTCGTCCCGCTCGCGCAGCTCGTCCACCCGCTTGAGCATGCCCATGCCGCTCCAGCCGACCCAGTCGATGGCGACGTGGTGGGTGACGTGGCCGGCGCGGGAGCCGGCCTGGGCTGCGGCGGCACGGTGGGCGAACCGGTCCAGGACACAGTTGGCCGCGCAGTAGTCGGCCTGGCCCAGGTCGGCCGTGATCGCGATCAGCGAGGAGAAGCCGGCGAAGAAGTCGAGGTCGTCGCCGCAGGCGTCCAGCAGTGCGGCGGTGCCCTGCACCTTCGCCGCGAGCACCGCCTCCGCGTCGGCGCGACGGCGTACCGCCATCATGCCGCCACCGGCCAGGCCGGCCGCGTGTACGACGCCGTGCAGCGCGCCGAACCTTTCCCGTACCGCGGTGACGGCGTCGGCCACCGCCGCCCGGTCGGCCACGTCGACGGCGTGGATGGACAGCTCCGCCCCGGCCGCCTCGATCTCGAGCAGCCGGCGCAGCGTCGGCGCGTGTGGACCGCCGGCGGAGATCTCGGCCGCCCACTCGTCGCGGGGCGGCAGCTGGCGCCGGGCGAGCAGAGCGAGTTTCGGCTTCACCAGCCGGGCGAAGTCGTGCGCGATCTCCAGTCCGATGTCGCCCAGGCCGCCGCTGATGAGGTACACCCCGCCGGGACGCAGTCCGGGGTCCCCGCCCGGTACCTGGTCGACCGGCGCGTAGTCGAGCACCCAGCGCCGGCGACGCCGCAGGGCCACCTGCATGTCACCGACGTCGAGCGCGGCCTCGGCCACCACCGACCGGGCCGCCTCGGCCGGCGTGGTCTCGGGCAGGACGATGTCGATCGACCTGCTCACCACCTGCGGGAACTCCTTGTCGGTGGTGAGCACCGCGCCGAGCACGCTGGCCTGGCCGGGCGCGAGGTCCTCGGTACCGAGGGTCGGCTGCATCGTGCTGGTCACCGCGAGCAGCCGGCAGCGATCGGTCTGCGTTCGCCGGCCGATCGCCTGGAACAGGGCGAGCAGGCTCAGGAAGCCACGCCGTACGTCCCGGTCGAGCCGGACCGGGTCGGTCGGTCCGCCGGTGACGTCGCTGGCCGGGCTGAACGCGTGGATGATGCGGTCCGGCCAGCGGCCGGTGTCGGCGAGCGCGTCGAGCAGCGCGAGGTGGTCCTCCGGGCTCTCCGGGTCGACGGTGAAGTTCTCGTCGCCCTCGTGGAACGCGTAGCCGGCATCGGCCACCACCGCGGTGACGCCGGCCGCCCGGGCCGCGTCGACCAGTGCGGCGCCGAACGGGTCGTCCAGCTCGGCGAGCACCAGCCAGGTTTCGCCGGTCGGTCGGCGCCGGGCCCGGATCGGCCGCTCGGTCCAGGTCGGCAGGTAGAAGGGCGCCACCATCGGATCGTTCGATTCCTCGACGGTCGGCGCGGCGGTCGGGGTGGTGCGGCGATCGGCGTCGACCCAGTGCCGCCGCCGCTCGTACGGGTAGCCGGGCAGCGGTACCCGGCGGGCCGGGCCGCGGACCTGCTCCCAGTCGACCGGAAGGCCCTCGGTCCACAGGCTGCCGAGCGAGCTGAGCAGCATGGTGAGGTCGTCGGCCACCTGCTTCGGGTGGCGCAGCGACGCGACGCAGTTGCGCGGCGCCTCGCCTTCGGCGGCGTGGTCGCGTACCAGCCCGGCGAGGGTACGACCGGGCCCGACCTCGATGAACACGAGATCGTCCTGTGCCAGCAGGCGCTGCAGGCCGGCCGAGAACCGCACCTCGGAGCGCAGGTGCTCGGCCCAGTACGCCGGGTCGGCGACCTGTCCGGCCGACACCCAGTCGCCGGTGACGTTGGACAGGTACGGCAGGGCCGGCGGTTGCCGGTCGACGCCGGCGACGAGCTCGGTGAACGGCTCGAGTACCGGCTCGACCAGGCACGAGTGGAACGCGTGCGAGGTGACCAGGCGCCGGCCGTCGACGCCGCGGCCGGACAGCTCCTCGGCGAGCGCGTCGAGCTCGTCGGTCGGTCCGGTCAGTACGGTCAGCCGCGGCGAGTTGCTGGCCGCGATCGACACCCGGCCGCGGACGAGCCCCATCGCCTCGTCCCGACTGACCGGCACCGCCAGCATCGACCCCGGCTCGCACGACTGCATGAGCCGGCCGCGCGCGGCCACCAGGCGCAGCGCGTCCTCGAGCCGGAACACCCCGGCCCGGGTGGCGGCGACGTACTCTCCGACGCTGTGGCCGAGCATCACGGCTGGCGGTGCCGACAGCGACGCCCACAGCTCACCGAGGGCCCATTCGACCGCGAACACGGCGGGCTGGGTGATGGCGGTCTGGGCGAGCCGCGCGTCGGCATCCGGCCCGCTGGCGAGCAGCAGCTCGCGCAGGTCCAGGCCGAGCTCGGGCTTCAGGAGCTCCGCGCACCGGTCGATCGCGGTCCGGTAGACCGGTTCGTCGGCGTAGAGGCCGGCCCCCATTCCGGCGTACTGGGCGCCCTGGCCCGGAAAGAGCCAGGCCACCCGGGGCGCCGGAGCCCGGTCGGCATGTACCTGCGGCGGCTTCTGCACCCGGAGCGCGGCGGCGGCGGACGCGACGTCGCCGGCCACCACGGCCCGGCGGAACGGAAACTCACCGCGCCCTTCCTGCAGGGTGCGGGCGACCTCGGCCAGGTCGAGGTCTTCGTGGTCGTCCAGGTACGACGCCAGCCGGGCGCAGCCGCGGGCCAACGCCGCCTCGGACCGCGCCGACATCGGCAGTAGCTGCACCCGATGCCGGGCCGGACCGGCCGGTACCCGGGTCGGAGCCTCCTCCAGCAGCAGATGGGCGTTGGTGCCCCCGATGCCGAACGAGCTGACCGCGGCCAGCCGCGGTGCCCCGCCGCGCGGCCAGGGCATCGTCGAGGTGTTGACGAAGAACGGCGACGAGTCCAGCGCGATGGCCGGGTTGGGCTTCTCGTAGTTGATGCTGGCCGGTACCGCCTGGCGGTCCAGGCCGAGCGCCGCCTTGATGAGCCCGACCACGCCGGCACCGGCCCCGAGGTGGCCCACGTTGCCCTTGACCGAGCCGATCGCGCAGTAGCCGACCCGGTCGGTGTGCTCGCGGAAGGCGCGGGTCAGCGCGGTGACCTCGATCGGGTCGCCGATCAGCGTGCCGGTGCCGTGCGCCTCGACGAAACCGATCTGGCCGGCGTCCACCCCGGCGTCCGCGAGGGCGCGGCTGATCAGTACGGCCTGCCCGTCCGGGCCCGGAGCGGTGAAGCCGGCCCGGGCCAGCCCGTCGTTGTTGACGGCCGAACCGCGCACGACGGCGTACACGTGGTCGCCGTCGCGGATCGCGTCGGAGAGCAGCTTGAGCGCGATCGCGCCCCCGCCGGCCGAGAAGATGGTGCCGTCCGCCTCGCTGTCGAACGGGCGCACGTGCCCGGTACGGGAGAGGATCGACCCCTCCTCGAACCAGTACCCGTGGTCCCACGGCGGCTGGGCGGCGACGCCGCCGGCCACGGCCACCGTGCACTCGCCGGCCCGCAGGCTCTGGCAGGCCAGGTGTACGGCGACCAGCGCGGTCGAGCACGCGGTCTGCACAGCGACGCTCGGGCCGGTGAAGCCCAGCCGGTACGACGCGTACGTGGTCAGGTAGTCCATGTCGTTGGAGACGCTGACCGTCATCTCGCCGACGGCCTGGGTGACCGTGTGGTTGGCCCGGACGTAGTGCTCGGCGTAGTCGCTCGGCGCCGATCCGCCGAACAGGCCGACCGGTCCGGCCAGCCGCATCGGGTCGTAGCCGGCGTCGGTCAGCGCGCCGTACACGCACTCCAGGAACAACCGGTGCTGCGGATCGTGGATCTCCGCCTCGCGGGGCGTCAGCCCGAACAGCCCCGCGTCGAACGCGTCCAGCTCGGTGGCGGCCGCGGTGACCGGTACGTAGTCGGCCTGGTCGAAGTCGGCCGGGTCCACTCCCGCGGCGAGCAGCTCCTCGCGGGTACCGCGCCGCACCGACTCGACGCCGTCGACCAGGTTGCGCCACAACTGTTCGTAGTCGTCCGCACCTGGAGCGCGGCACGCGAGCCCCACGACCGCGACCGGCGGCTTCCCCTCGCTCATCGAGTCCCTCCACCGCCGTCGCGCCGCATGTGGCCCGCCAGCGTAGCGGCGGCAATCGCGACGGGTAAAGGCCTCGACATGCCGGCGTCGACGGGCGCGAAACCGGCCCCGGGAACCGTCCGCGGACCAATGGACGACAGCGTGTCAGCGAGCGCCGGCAGCGGGCTGCGCGGCCACCCGCGCGAGCGCGGCCCGTTGTATCTTGCCCGCCGCGTTTCGGGGCAGCGACGGCGTGGTGACGATCTCGGACGGCAGCTCGTGTACCGGCAGTGAACTGCGAATACGCCGGCGTACGTCGGCCAGCTCCACCCCCGGGTCGAGGACGACCACGGCGACGAGCCGGTGCCCGAGCAGCGGGTCCGCGCGGCCGAACACAGCGCACTCGCGGACGCCCTCGCAGGCGGACAGGCGCTCGGCCACCGCGGCCGTCGACACGTTCCGGCCGCCGACGATGACCACGCCGTCGGACCGGCCGGCCAGGTGCAGGAAGCCGTCCGCGTCGAGGTAGCCCAGGTCGCCGGTACGGACCCAGCCGTCCGGCAGGAACGTGGCCGCGGTCGCCTCGGGGTCGTCCCAGTACCGCGGGGTGGGGGTACCGCGGAACCGCAGCAGCACCGGGCCGGCCGCGTCACCGGCGGTGTCGACCCGCAGCTCGGTACCGGATCCGGCCCGGCCGACCGAGGACGCCGGGCCGGTGCCGTAGACCAGCTTGGTACAGGCGACGCCAGCCTCGCTCGACCCGTACTCGGTACCGATCGCGGCCGCCGGGAACAGCCGCCGAGCCAGGTCGAGGTCCGGTCCGGTCGCCGCGTCGGTCACCATCGACACCCGCTGTACGAACGGAAACGCACCGGTCGTGGCGGCACCGACGGCGCGCAGGACGTACGGCGAGGTGTACACAGTGGCGGGCCGGTACGCGTCGAACTCCGCCACGGTGGCCCGACCGCCGCCGCGCCCGGCGACCGTGGTGCGCCGGCTGGCGATCGCCATCAGCATGAGGATGCGGCCCTGGCTGGTGTCGAAGCCGAACGGATGCCACACGCCACCGGACCCGTCCGCGGTCGGTACCGGGGTGTCCACCACGGCCAGCGCGTGCAGCAGCGCGTGACTGTTCACCACGCCGCGCCGACCACCGGTGGTCGTACCGGAGGTGAAGCACACGTCGGCGTCGTCGCCGGGCGCGACGGCGGCCTCTGTGTCGGGGGCGACCGTCCCGAGCAGGTCGTCCAGCCGCAGCGCCGGTACCGGCGGGGTGAGGTCCCGGTCGGTGATCACCGCGGCGAGCACGGGTGCGGTACGGCAGGCAGCGCGCTCCAGCTCCGCGGCCGGAAGGGAGCCGCCGAGCACGGCCACCGCGCCGGCCCGCAGCACACCGACGTACGCGACGGGCAGCAGCGGATGGCGGCCGGGCAGGTCGAGCCAGACGGCACTACCGGGAGGTACGCCCGCGACGCGCAGGCCGGCCGCGACCGCGCGCGATCGGCGGTGCCAGTCGCCGAACGTCAGCCAGGTGTCGCCGCTGATCAGGGCCACCGTGTCGGGTGCGGTCGCGGCAGCGGCGGTGAGCAGCTCGGACGTGGTGGGGATGTTCACGGAGCGGCCGTCCCGGTCGGCGCACGGGTGGCCGGCGCGTTGCCAGCGGCCACCGGGGCCGACCCGGCCGCGGACCCGACCGCGGACCCGACCGCGGACCCGGCCGTGGACCCGGCCAGCCGGTCGGCGAGCCGGGCCGCCCGCGCGGCGGCCTCGGTGGCATTGGCCGCGAGCGCCACCACCTGCCCGTTGTCGATCTCCTCCCGGTCGCGGTACGGCCCGTCGGCCCACGCCTGGATGACGACCGACGCGATCCCGTCCTCGTCGGCCGCGGCCCGCACGGTCGCCGGGTCGAGCCGTCCGACCCGGTCCAGCGCGTGTACCGCCCCGCCGGCCCGCCACGGGATCGGCAGCAGCGGCTCGTCCACCGTGAACACGTCGACCAGTTCCGGCGGCAGCGGATCCCCGGTGGCCAGCGCCACCGACGTGGCGATGAGGTTCGGGCCGCCGCACCGGTACACGATCTCGGCCGCGCCGCCGCCACCGAGCCGGCCGTTCACCTCGATGACCTGTGGCTGCCCGCCGCAGACGGTCAGCTCGACCAGGCTCACGCCGTTCGCGATGCCCGTCGCGGCGACGGCGCCGGCCGCGACGCGGGCACACGCCACAGCGAGATCATCGGTGTACGGGCCGTGGTAGCCGAGGTTCACCGGGCGGTCGCCGCGCAGCTCGTTGGTGGCGCGGAACACGATCACCGCTCTGGTCGTACCGCCCCGGCTGACCGTGTGTACGTCCACGGGGTTGCCGTCCTGCCAGCGTTCGACCAGCACCCCGCCGGTACCGTGCCGGCGCAGCAGCCAGGCCAGCTTGTACGCGCGGCGCGCCTGCGCCTCGTCGACCACCCGGGAGACGCCGATGCTGTTCGAGCCGTTGGCCGGCTTCACCACCGCCGGAAAGCCGAGCTCGCGCGCCGCCGCGACCGCGGCTTCCAGCGTCGGGGTCTCCCGCCAGGCGGTCTGCGGTACGCCGACCGCGTCGAACCGCCGCCGCATCGCCACCTTGTCGGCCGCGGCCTCGGCCGCCGCCGCGTCGTGAGCGGGCAGCCCGTGGCGCCGGGCGGTGGCGGCCACCAGCGGCAACCACTCGTCGACGAAGGTGAGCATGCCGGCCGGCCGGTACCGGTCGACGGCGCCGTCGAGCACCGCGGCCACCTCGTCGGCCGGCGCGTCCCAGGCCAGCGGGATCGGTACGTCCGCCAGCGGGAGCAGGGCCGACCCGGGGTGGTCGAGGAGCACCAGCCGGTACGGCAGCCGCAGGAGCGTGCGCAGCGCGAACTCCGCGCCGGCGCCGAGGCCGGCGACCAGCAGGGTCCGGTCCCGCCTGGCGTTCATCCGGTCCGTCCCGTCACAGCGAGGCGCCCTCGGCCACCCGGCGGCGCCGCGCGTGCTCCCGGCGCTCCTCCCGCCGCCGCCGGTCCCGAGTACGGGCCGCCTCGATGATGCTGGCCAGCAGCTCGGCGTACGACATGCCGGCGAGTTCGGCATGCTGGGCCATCGAGTCCTTCACCATCCAGGACGGGTTGCCGTTCGCCTCCAGCAGGTACGGCCGGCCCTCCTCGTCCAGGCGCCAGTCGATCCGCGCGTAGTCGCGCAACTTCAACCGGGAGAACAGCCGTACGCTCGCCGCCTCGATCGTCTCGATAGCACTCGCCGGTACGGATACCGGCGACCGGAACGGCGGGCCGAAGTTCGGGTGGTCGCGTTCCCACTTCAGGTCGTACGAGGCGATGTGCGGCGCGCCTGGCGGCATCCGGTCGTACCGGACCTCGGCGACCGGGAGTACCCGCAGGTCGTCCAGCGGGTTGCCGAGCAGCGTGACACTGGCCTCGGTACCGCCGAGAAACCGCTGTACCAGCACCGGACCCGGAATCGCGAACTCCTCGCGCACGATCCGCAGCGCGGCGGCCAGCCCCTCGTCGTCGTGTACGACGTTGGCGCGGGTGATCCCGACACTGCCGTCGCCGACCGACGGTTTGACGATGGCCGGGTACGCGACGTCCGCGGGCGGCTCCTCCCCCGGCTGGACGACCCGCGTCGCCGGTACCGGCACACCCGCCGCCCGGGCCACCTCCAGCTGCGTGAGCTTGTCGCCGGTGAGGAACATCGCCTCGGCGCTCGCCCCGGTGTACGGGATGGACATCAGGTCCAGCAGCGCCGGGATGTGCCCGATCAGGTGCGGCAGGTTCATGTAGCCGTCGTCGGCGAGGTTGAGTACGAGGTCCACGTCGCGGCGCGCGGCGCGCAGCTCGCCGAGCAGGTCGTCGTGGCGCGAGTACACCGTGAACTCGTAGTCGGTCAGCTCGGCGAGCGCGGCGTGGAAGGCGAGCATCTTCCGGTCGTTCGGCTCGGGGATGGCCTCGACGCCGAAGTGGCTGACCGTCGGCCGGCGGTGATCCGCCAGCAGCACGGCGACGCGGGGGCGGCGCGTCACGGCATCACCCTCTCTCAGCGGGGCAGGTAGTCAGCGGGACAGGTGGTCGATGGTGGCGTCGAGTTCGGCCTGCCGGGCGACCGCCGCCGCCACGGCGACGTCGCAGATGCCCAGGCCGAACGGGTTGACGACGACCACGCCAGAGCCCGGTCGCGCGGAGCCGGCCAGGAAGTCCGGCAACAGCTCGGCGCGGAGCGCGCCCGTGGCGGCGTCCCCCCGGTTCTGCGCGCTCGGGTTATCCGTGCTCGCGTTCTCCGCGCTCGGGTTATCCGTGCCCGCGTTCTCCGCGCTCGCGCGCAGGAGCCGGCCGAGCGGTCGCCGGTCGTCGGCCAGCACGATGCCGAGGTCATCGACGACCACCTGACCGGCGCGCTGGAACACCTCGTCGTGCAGGTCCCCCAGCGACACGTTCAGGACCAGTCGCGCCTCGCACAGCCATGACCAGGGAACATACTGCTCCGACGCGGTCGTGGTGAAGACGACGACGTCGGCTGAGCGGGCCGCTTCCTCCGCCGACGCGGCAACGCTCAGGTCGCCCGGCCAGGCCGCGGCCATGGCGTGGGCCCGCGCGGGTACCCGGTCGAAGGCCACCAGCCGTCGCGCCGCCGGGAGTACCCGCGCCAGCAGCCGCAGGTGCGTCGCGCCGAGTACCCCGCAGCCGATCAGGGCCACCGAGGTCGCCTCGGGCGCGAACACCTCGGCGGCCAGCGCCGACACCGCGGCGGTACGCGCGGCACTGATCGGACCGGCCGCGAGGATCACGGCCGGGGCCGCGGTCTGCGGGTCGAACAGGAGGACCAGCCCGCTCGCGCGTTCGGTACCCCGGTCGGGGTTGGTCGGGTTTGCGTTGATCACCTTGACGCCGACGCCGGTCGGTACCCGCGCGGGCAGGCAGATGCTGCGGGCCGACGAACCGTCCGGCGCGGACCACGCCAGGTACGCCTCGTCGGGCAGCACCGTGTCACCGGCCCGGTGGGCCAGCAGCGCCTCGCGGACTGCGGCGAGCACGTCGATCCGGTCGAGGGCGCGCTCGACCGCGGCCCGGTCGACGTACCGGATGGGGTCCGTGGTTCCGGTGGGGTCCCCATCCCTGGAGGGCGCCGCGTTCCTGGAGGGCGCCGCGTTCCCGGAGGGGTTCACGTTCCCGGAGGGGTTCGCGTTCCCGGAGGGGTTCGCGTTCCTGGAGTGCTCAGCTCCGGTCATGTGACGGACCGCCAATGCTGCTGGTCGGACGGGTGTGCCGCCTGCTCGTGACCGGCGGCGTGCAGCCAGTCGCGGCTGTAGACGGTGGACAGGTAGTCGTCGCCATGATCGGCGGCCACGCAGACCGGCGGTGCCTCGGCGTCGCCCCGGGCCAGCAACGCCCGGGTGGCGGCGAGCACCGCGCCGCCGGACGCGCCGAGGGCGACCCCGGTGTCGCGGCGGAACTGCCAGCACTCGGCGAACGCGGTGCGGTCGTCCACGTACTCGACGGAATCGAGATCGTCCACGGTGAGGAACGCCGACGGCCGGGTCGAGCCGATGCCGGTCATCAACCGTGGGCCGGCCGGCCCACCCAGGGCACCTGAGCCGGTCGCGTCGACCGCTACCGCCCGCGGCGTCAGGCCGGCTTCGACCAGACCGTCGCGGATGCCGCGCAGGGTCGCGCCGGTGGACACCGCCGCGATCACCCAGTCGACGGCGCCGCCGGTCTGCCGCAGGATCTCGGGCGCGGTGGTGTCCCGGTGTACGGCCGGGTGCGCCGGGTTGTGGTACTGGTCGGCGAAGACGTACCGCGGGTCCGACGCGCACAGTTCGGCGACCCGGGCCAGCCGCGCGTCGAGGTAGGAACCGCTGGCATCCGGCGAGTCCACCAGCTCGATGGTGGCGCCGGCCGCGCGCAGCTTCTCCAGCTTCGCGGGCTGGGTCCGGGGGTCGACCACGGCCACGAACGGCAACCCGGCCGCGCGGCACACCATCGCCAGCCCGACGCCGAGGTTGCCGGACGTCGACTCGACCAGGACGAAGTCGCGGTCACCGTCCCGCCGGGCCAGCACGTCGTCGACCAGAGCGATCGCGGCCCGGTGCTTGACGCTGCCGGACGGATGCGTGGTCTCCATCTTCACCAGTACGGTCCGCCACGCGCCGGCCACGAACGTCTCGTACGCGACCATGGGCGTGCTCGCGACAGCCATGGCGGTACCCGACTGGATCGTCATCACCCACCGCTGGCGGTTGCCGCCGCGGCCGGCTGTCGCTCGTCCGCCGGTACCGAGTCGACCGGGCGCCCCAGCGCCCACTCGAGTACGGCGGCCGCGCTGAACATCTTCGCGGCGGCCTGGTCGAAGGCGATGCTGCGGGGACCGTCGAGGACGTCGGCATCCACCTCCACGCCGCGGTGGGCCGGCAGGTCGTGCATGAAGACCGCCCCGGGCCAGCGGGCCATCAGCGCGGCGTCGACCCGGTACGGCGCGAACACCGCGCGCCAGTCGGGGGAAGCCTTGACCGTCCCGGTGGTCTCCCAGCGGGTGGTGTACACGACGTCGACGTGGTCGGGCCAGCGGCCGGCCTCGTGCCGCTCGTCGATGCTGGCGCCGGTGCGTTCGGCCTGCTCCCGGGCTACGGCGAGAACCCCGGGTGGCAGGCCGTAGCCCGGTGGCGTGCGCAGTGCCAGCGCGGCGCCCCGGACGCGGGCCAGCGCCAGAGCGAGCGCCACGGCGGTGTTGTTGCCCTCCCCCACGTACAGCACCGACAGGTTCTCGATCCGGCCGAAGTGGATCATCATCGCGGTGAGATCGGTCAGCGCCTGGGTCGGGTGTTCCTGGCTGCTCATCGCGTTGACGACGGACATGGTCGACTGCCTGGCGTACTCGCGCAGTCCGTTGGCGTCGGCGGCGGTACGGGCGACGAGCGCGTCGAGCATCCCGGCCAGCACCAGGCCGGTGTCGGCCGGCGTCTCGCCGGTGTTCTCCTGGAGGTCGTCCGGCCCGTACGGGATGACCTGCGCGCCCAACCGCAGCGCGGCGGCCGAGAACGCGGTCCGGGTACGGGTGGAGGTGTTGCGGAAGTAGGTACCGACGACGCGCCCCGCCGCCCCGGGCCAGATCCGCGCCTCGCCGCGGGCGTGCGCGGCGCCACGGGCCACGATGTCGAGCAGCGTCGCGGTGTCCAGGTCCTCGATGCTGATCAGGTGCCGGGCCTGTCGGTGTACCGCCAGCAGCCGGCCGTCGCGTTGGTCCTCGCCATCGCGTCGGTGCTCGCCATCGCGTTGGTGCTCGCCATCGCGTTGGTACTCGCCATCGCGTCGGTGCTCGCTGTCGCGGCGGGCCGTCATGCAGAGGTACCTAGTGGACGCCCGGCCGCGGTGTCAACGACGCGTACGCCCCGGCCGGTGGGGTCGGTCGCGCCGTGCACGCGCCGGCCTTCCCGTACCGCGGCCTGCAGGGTTTCGCAGTGCGCGGCCGAGATCACCTCACCGGCGATGAACACCGGGAAGCCCGGCGGGTACACCGCGAGGGTCTCGGCACTGATCTCGCCCACCGCGTCGGCCCAGGCAACGCGGCGCCGGGGGCCGAACCTGGCCTGCTGGACGGTGGCCTTCATCAGCGGTACGGCGGGCGCCGGGTGGACCACCGCAGGTAGGGGTGCCCGCGCGGGCAGCCGGCACAGGATGTCGACGGCCGGCCGCAGCGCGTCGAAGGTCTCGCCCAGGCCGAGGACGAACCCGATCAGGCGCGGGCCGCTGCTCTCGCAGATGATGCCGTGCTCGTTCTCGAGCATCCGGCTGACCGTCGTGCCGTCGTACCCGCCGGTCGCCACGTCGATGATGAGCCGTAGCGGGTCGTCGCTGGGTACCACGGTGAACGGGGTGTGCCCGATCGCGGCGATCGCGTCCCGGCGGGTCCGGAGCGCCCGCGCGGCGAGTCGGTCGGCCTGGCTCGTAGCCCGGCGGCGGGCGGCGTCGACCGAGGCGGCCAGCAGGTAGCTCGCGCTGGTCGACGTGATCAGAGCGAGCGCGTCGTCGAGCTCGTGGTCGGTCAGCCGACCGCCGGGCGCGCTGAGCAGCACCCCCGACTGGCCGAGCGAGCCGAGGTGCTTGTGCGTGGACACCACCGCGACATCCGCGCCGACCGCCGTGGGACTCGGCGGGAACCTGGGGTCCAAGCCGAAGTGCGGTCCCCACGAACAGTCGACCACCAGCGCCGCCCCGGCCCGGTGCGCGACCTCGGCCAGGCCGGCCACATCGGCCACCGCCCCGTGGTACGTCGGTGACGTCACGAACACCGCCCCGACCTCGGGACCCTTCGCCAGCGCCTGGGCCAGCGCATCGCGGGTCAGCGACAGCGGTACGCCGTACCGCGGGTCGACGGCGTCGGGAAGGAAGGTCGCGTCCAGACCGGTGAGCGCCAGCCCGGAGAACAGGCTGATGTGGGCCGAACGCTGCAACAGGACCCGTCGACCGCGATCGGCGACCGCGATGGTCGCGGCGATGATGCCCTGGGACCCGCCCTGGGTGAGGAACCAGGCGCGCCGCGCCCCGTACGCCTCCGCCAGCAGCCGGCGCGCCTCGTCGTACGGCGACGGTCCGTCGGTACGCCCGTCCACGCCGGCGATGTCGTGCGGCAGGTCGAGCGCGTACGGCGATTGCCCGATCAGCTCCAGCGCCGGCCCGTCGACCCAGGCGCCGCCCTTGTGCCCGGGGACGCAGCCCCGCCAGCTCAGTGAGGTGGACGCGGCGGCGAGGGCGTCCAGCAGTGGCGCGGGGCCACCTGGCCTTCCGGACTCCCCGCCTCCGTGCATCCATCCCTCCGCTGCCCGAGGTGCCGCCGTGAGACTCGCCGGAAGATCAGATCGCGAACTATGGAGCACCGTACGACGTTGATCTCCTGGTGGGAAGTCCGGACCGTATCGGATGGTCCGGGGCGCTTCATGCGGTCATGACGGTCAGCTCCGGGCGTACCCGATCGAGCCCGCCTATCCGAACAGTTCTTGAATTACGCCCCGGGCCCCCTCCGACCTGGACCAGAAGTGAGCGATTGTCACGTCAGAACCTTCCGTCAGCGGCACAACGCCGACAGTGATCAGCTCTGTCGCATCGGTGGATCCGCGAGCGGATAGCCGCGGTCGCACTACCTTTGCCGAGGTGGAGCTCTTCTCACTGTCGTGGACGGCGTTGCGTACGGCGGTCGCCGAACTGCCGGACGAGGACTTCGCCCGGCCGTCCGGCTGTACCGGCTGGCTCGTGCGGGACCTGGTGTGCCATCTGATCATCGACGCCCAGGACGTCCTGATCACGCTCGTGACTCCCGTCGAGGCGGAACCGACCCGCGACGCGGTGACCTACTGGAAGGTCGCCGACACGCCGCCGACCGGGGACGACCCGCTCGACGCGCTGATCGTCCGGCTGGCCGCCGCGTACGAGGAGCCGGAGCTGCTCAAGTTCCACCTCGACGACGTGGGCTCCGCCGCCGGGCGCGCCGCCGCACTCGTCGACCCGGACCTGCGGGTCGGTACCCAGGACGAGGTCCTCACCGCGGGCGACTACCTCGGCGCGTACGTGCTGGAGTGGACGCTGCACCACCTCGACCTGATCGCGCACCTCCCGGACGCGGCGGAACCGCCCGCGGAAGCGCTCGCCCGGTCCCGCGAGCTGCTGGAGAAGATCGCCGGGGCATCGTTCCCCGCGTCGTTCTCCGACACCGACGCGCTGTTGGTCGGCACCGGACGGCGCGCCCCGACCTACCCGGAACGGGCCGAGCTGGGCGAGCTGGCCGGGAGACTCCCGCTCGTCCTGGGGTGATCGTCCGGCTGACCGGAACCGTTGGCCCGGGCCCGCTGCACGCTCCCGACCACAGGCGGAGATCGGATATTGCCGACAGCAGATGGCTCATCCGAGAGCGGCGAGGCGGGCACGGAGAGTGGTTGTGGTGGTCTCCTCGTCGTCGGTGTGGTCGATGCCGAGGCCGGTGAGGATGTCCAGAGCGCGACGCCAGTGGTGGCTGGCCTGCTCGTACCGGTTCAGCCGGTAGTGGGCGTCGGCCAGCCCGTGGTGAGCGCGAGCCTGGTCGCCGGGCTGGTTCAGCGCACCAGCCAGTACGAGCGCCTGTTCGTAGTGGGCGACGGCCGCATCGGGGCGGTGGGTCGCGAGCAGGGAGCGGCCGACGCCGTTGAGCGCGGCCAACTCGCCGATGCGGTGTCCGGTGGTACGGGCGAGATGCAGAGCCTGCTGGTGGTACCCGACGGACTGCTTGTTCTGGCCCTGCCTCCGATGGAGCTCCGCCAGGCCGCTGAGTGCGTCCAGCTCACCGGCGCGGTGTCCGGTGGAGCGGGCGAGTCGCAGCGCCCGCAGATGGTGGTCGGTGGCGTGGGTGGGCCGCCCCTGCCGCCGCCGGATGTGGCCGAGGCCGTTGAGCGCGGTCAGCTCGCCGATGTGGTGTCCGGCGGCCCGGGCGAGGCGCAGCGCCCGCTGATAGTGGTCGGCGGCGTGGCTGGGCCGACCCTGCAGCCCGTGGCTGTCGCCAAGTCCGACCAGCGCGGTCAGCTGACCAACCTGGTCGCCGGTCGTACCGGCGGTGGCCAACGCCAGCTGGTGGAGGGTTTCGGCGTCGCGGCACCGGCCGCGGCTGCGCAGGTGCCGGTGCAGGCTGCTCGACAGGTACGAGACGTGCGCCGGCCGGCCGTGGTCGGCGGCGTACCGGGCGGCGGCGAGCAGATTGGACAGCTCGGTGTCCAGCCAGTTCAGCGCCGGTGCCCGACCAGGCAGCTCCGGGACAGGGGTGTACGCGTCCGGAGCCTGCGGGCGGTCCTCCCGCTCGTACGGGTAGGCGGTATGTATCGCGGTTCCGCTGGTGTACCGGTAGTAGTCGAGCAGCCGATCCAGCGCCGCGTCCCGGATGGGTGCGGTCTGCTCATCGGCCGCGGCGGCAGCGGCGTGTGCGCGGGTCAGGTCGTGGAACCGGTACCGGCCGGGCGCGGGTTCGGCCAGCAGGTGGGCTTCGAGGAGCTGGTCGAGCGTCCGCGTCGCGTGGGACAGGCTGGACTCCAGCAGTGCGGCCGTCGCGTACGGGTCGAACTCGGGGCCGGGGTGCAGGCCCAGCAGCCGGTACGCCCGCTGCTGGTCGCTGCTGAGGTATCGGCGGGACAGCTCCAAGGCGGCGGTGACGCTGCTCTGCCCGGCGTGCAGTTCGCCGAGCCGGTCTTGGCGGTCGCGCAGTCGCCGCACCAGGTGGGACAGGCTCCACGCGGGACGGGCGCGCAGCCGGGTCGCCGCGATCCGCAGCGCCAGCGGCAACCGGCCACACAGTTCGGCCAGCTCGGTCAACAGCTCGGGTGGCTCGCCGGCCAGCCGGCCCTCTCCCGCGGTCCGGACGAACAGCGCTATGGCGTCGGGCGTGGGCAGAGTGTCCAGCGACAACGTATGGGTCTGGTCCAGCCCGGTCAGCCGACGCCGGCTGGTAACGAGCACCATGCTGCCCGGCGCGCCGGGCAACAGCGGCGCCACCTGCGCCTCAGTGGCGGCGTTGTCCAGCACGATCAGCACCCGCTGGTCGGCCAGTCGGGTGCGGTACAACGCGGCCCGCTGGTCCAGGCCGGTCGGGATCTGGGTTCCGGGGACGCCCAGCGCCCGCAACAGGTGGTCGAGCGCGTCGGCTGGTTGGATCGGCTCGATGCCGTGGGTGTAGCCGTGCAGATCGATGAACAACTGCCCGTCCGGGTACCGGTCGGCAATCCGGTGCGCGGCCTGCACGGCCAGCGCGGTCTTGCCGACGCCGGCCATTCCATCGATGCCGACTATCACCACTCCAGTCGACGAGTCGTGGACCTGCTCGAGCGTGGCCAGCTCCCGGAGCCGGCCGCTGAAGGTCTGCGCCGGCGCGGGAAGCTGCCGCGGTACCAACGGTGCGTCGGTGTTGCGCCGCGGCACCGGCGGTGCCGCGGCGAGGTTGCGCAGCGGCTCGTTGCGGATGATGGCCCCCTCCAGCCGCTGCAGCTCGGCGGGCAGGTCGAGGCCGAACTCGTCGGCCAGCCGCTCCCGGGCCTGGCGGTAAATGTCCAGCGCGTCGACGGACCTACCGGCGCGGTACAGGGCGAGCATCAGGTGCGCGGTGAAGCGGTGCCGGTACGGGTGCTCGGCGACAAGCCGGCCGGCGTCGGCGATCACATCGTCGTCGCGGCCCTGCCGCAGCATGGCGTCCAGCCGGTCTTCCATTGCCGTCCACCGCGCCTCGTCGAGGTGTCTGGTCAGCGAAGCCCGGGTCGACTCGTCCGCGGTACCGGCCAGGGCCGGGCCTCGCCACAGCCCGAGTGCCTGGTCCAGCACCGCGAGCCGGGTGGTGCCGCCGGCCCCCGCGCCAGTAGTGGCGCCGGCCGTCGCGCCGGTGCCGCCGGCCGTCGTGCCGGCGCGGGCAACAAGCGCGGTGAACCGGTGTGCGTCGATGCGGTGTGCGTCGGCGTCGAGCAGATAGCCGGCTGGTTCGCTGCGCAGCCGCAGCAGGTCGTCGACGCCGACCCCGGCAAGGGTGGCCCGCAGCCGGCTGATCTGGGTCTGGATGATCCGTCGCGCGGTGGCCGGCGGCCGGTCGGACCAGGTCAGGTCGATCAGCCGATCTGTGGTGACCAGCCGGTTCGCCTCCAACGCCAGTACGGCCAGCACGAACCGCTGCATGCGGACCCCCACGCTGACCGGTCGGCCAGCCACGTACAAACGCACCGGACCGAGCAGCTGAAGATCCGCCCCCCGCGTGGCATCCATGACCCGCCCCCGACTGGTCCGGGTCCACTCCCCGCGATCGGACCCGGCCCTCAGCAGTGATCGCAACATCTTCGACGCAAGATCACGACACCTCTGCGTCACGGTTCTTTTGTCGCATCTGTGATGCGGTCCGCGAATGTCACCAAAAGAAGGGACGCAGACCCTCATGTCCAGGGCAATGCGTATGGCAGTTCTGACAGTCATGGCGACGGTAGGCACCAGCGCCGCCGCCCTTGCCGGGGCGTCGCCGGCACAGGCTGACGCCAGCGACTGCACCTCGTACCTCAGCGGTGCGGGTTACACCATCACCCTCCCCATCAGCTACGCCTGTTCGGAAGGTGCCAGCGGCCAGGCCGGCTCGTACATCTTCTGCCGCGAAGACCTGACCGACCTCGGCGTCACCTTCGCCCACGCTTCCCAGGCGTGCCAGCGGGCCGGTTGGGCCTCACCGAAGGCACTCGGCCGCGCAGCGCACTGACCAGCCCTACCCGAAAGAGGTGTTTGCGCAGATGAGAACTCGCAGAATGTCCGGGCGGCCGGGCGCTCTCCTGGCCGCAGCCGTCCTGTCCGTGACCGCGGCCTGGCTGCTCGCCTCCCCGGCGTCCGCCAGCACTCCGGCCGAGAAGACGGTCGTGACTCACTCCGCGTCGGTCATCGCGCCGGCCGGTCCGGCGGCGGCCGCCCCGACCGCTGGATTCCAGGCGTCCTGGCACTTCAAGGGCTACTACGACACGCTCGAAACCTGCACGGGCTTCTGGGGTCGCGGCGCGTACGAGGGCGAGTACCCGATCGATCCCGCCTCCGGCTGCTGGCGGAGCGAGGGGCACGGGTACTACTTCTACTACTGGGCGTAGCTGCCCGGATGTGAGGTTGACGGGCAGTGCCTGATGGCGTGACCTCGGACGATCCTGCGGACTCGTCCGAGGTCACGCCACGCTGATCGGTGTCAGGGGTGGGGCCAGGAGGACGACCCCGCTGCGGCGCAGGCCGCCCGG
The DNA here is from genome assembly GCA_963742715.1 of uncultured Actinomycetota bacterium. Taxonomy (GTDB): domain Bacteria; phylum Actinomycetota; class Actinomycetes; order Mycobacteriales; family Micromonosporaceae; genus CAVUMR01. The sequence goes on from CAVUMR010000002.1 coordinate 1,712,885, forward strand.
CTGACTACTCGACCCGCAGGTTGGCCATCATCGACATGTCCTCGTGCTCCAGGTTGTGGCAGTGGAAGATGAACCGGCCGCGATAGCCGGTGAACCGGACGATGATCTCCGCGTCGCCGCGCAGGTCGATGGTGTCCTTCCAGCCCGCGTCGTACGGACCGGGTGCCCGGCCGTGCCGGGACAGCACCTGGAAGTGCGCCAGGTGCAGATGCACCGGGTGGTGCGCGTCGCTATCCAAGTGCCAGATCTCGGTGGTACCGAGCCGGGACCGCACATCGTCCCGGTGCGGGTCGAAGGTCCGGCCGTTGATCGCCCAGCCCTCGGGGCGCTGGTCAAACACGAGTTGCCGGGTGACCGTCGCGGCGGACCGGGACAGCGGCTCGTACTCGACCAGCCGGTCCGGCACCGTACTGTCGTCGGTCGCCCGCTGGGTGACGTGGAACCGCATGACCTTGCCGGTCGGGCCGCTGCCGAACTCGTTGACCAGCGTGACCGTGCTGCCCACCCCGTACCGGGAGAAGTCCACCACCACGTCGAACCGCTCCGCCTGGGCGATCTCGATCCGGTCCAGGCCCTGTGGCGCGCCGAGTAGCCCGACGTCGCTGCCGATCTGTACGAACGCCGGGCCGTCCGGTGGCGGCGGATCGAGGGCCAGCCGGTACCGCCGGGCGTTGGACGCGTTCAGGATCCGGAACCGGTACCGGGTGTTCGCCACCTCCAGGTACGGCCAGGCGGCACCGTTGACCAGGACCACGTCGCCGAGCACGCCGGCCATGTAGTCGGACCGGACGCCCGGCTCGCCGCGCAGGCTCGGGTCGATCGACGGGTACCGGAACGAGCCGTCCTCGTCGAACGACCGGTCACAGATCAGCAGTGGCACGTCCCGCTCCCCCCGTGGCAGCGGCAGCGCGTCCTCCTGTTCGTCGTGTACCAGTTGGAGCCCGACCAGCCCCCGGTACACCTGCGGACCGGTGAAGTCCATCCGGTGGTCGTGGTACCAGAGCGTCGCGGCCGGCTGGTCCACCGGATAGACGTAGTCGCGCACGCCGTTGCTCACCCGGCCCATCGCGTGATCCGCCATGCCGGGCATCCCGGCCATGCCGGAGCCGCGGCTCCCGGTCCAGCCGGACACCGGCAGCAGCAGGTCGGTCGGGTACCCGTCGGAGTCCTCCGGCGTCACCCCGCCGTGCAGGTGCACGACCACCGGTACCGGCAGCTCGTTGCGGTGCCGCACCACCACCCTTCGGCCACGCCGGGTGACCAGGGTCGGGCCCGGGAAGATGCCGTTGTACCCCCAGATCCGGGTGGTCAGGCCGGGCAGGATGTGCGCGTCGCCGACCTGCTCGGTGAGCTCGTAGTAGTCGGTGGTCGCGTCGGTCCGGACCGGCTTCAGCACCGGCGGCACCGGCAGCGGCGCCCTGAACGGCGCCGGGACCCGCGCCGCGCTGTGCAGCCGCAGCCCGGTGCTGCTCGGACCGAAGTCCGGGCCGCAGCCCGCGACCAGCGGCAACGCGACCGCCCCGCCGGCCAACCGCAGCACGTCCCGCCGCTTCACGCCGACACCCCGAACCGGGCCGGCCCGTCGCTGGCCGGCCCGTCGCTGGCCGGCCCGTCGCTGGCCGGCGATTTGGCCCGCTCGATCGCCAGCCGGGGCAGCCAGCGGTCCAGCCGGCGCGGCAGCCACCAGGCCCCCGCCCCGAACAGCTGCATGACGGCCGGCAGGATCAGGCACCGGATCACCGTCGCGTCGACCAGCACGGCGACCGCGAGCCCGAAGCCGAACTGCTTGAGCATCCGGCCCGGGTCCAGCAGGAACGAGCCGAAGACCACCACCATGATGGCCGCCGCGGCGGTCACCAGCCGGCCGGTCGTGATCATCCCGACCCGGATCGCCCGGGTCGCGTCGTGGCTGCGTTCCCACTCCTCGTGCATCCGGGACACCAGGAAGATCTCGTAGTCCATGGACAACCCGAACGCGATCGCGAAGATGATCACCGGTACGAACGCCTCGACCGGGCCCGGCTCGACCCCGATCAGTCCGCCCAGTACGCCGTGCTGGAAGACCAGCGTGATCGCGCCGAGCGCCGCCCCGACGCTGAGCAGGTTCAGCACCGCCGCCTTGATCGGGATGAGCACCGAGCGGAACACCATCATCAGCAGCAGCGCGGAGAGCCCGACCACCACGAGTACGAACAGCGGAAGCCGGCCGGACACCGCGTCCGCGAAGTCCACGGTCGCCGCGGTGGTGCCGCCGACCAGGAACGTCGCCCCGGTCTGGGCCGCCACCGGCGGCAGGATGTCCGAGCGGAGCCGGTCGACCAGTTCGGCGGTACGCGCGTCCTGCGGTTTGGTGTCCGGGAACACCAGCACGGTGGCGGTCTGCGGGTCACGGGTGGGGATCGCGGGCGTGGTCGTGGCAACGCCCGGCGCGGCGGCCAGCGCGCGCTGCGCCCGGGCGGCCGCGGTCGCGCTGCCGTCGACCACCACGACCAACGGTCCGTTGAAGCCCGGGCCGAAGCCCTCGGCGAGCAGGTCGTACGCGCGGCGGCTGGTCCGCGTGTCGGAGCCGTTGCCGGCGTCGGCGAAGCCCAGCCGCATGCCGAGCAGTGGCGCGGCAAGTGCCAGCAGGGCCGCCACCGCCAGCACCGCCGCCAGCCACGGCCGGCCCTGCACTGCTGCGGACCATCGACCCCAGCCGCTGCCCTCGGCCGGTCGCTGGCGGCGTGCCCGGCGAGCGACGCGGCGGCGTACGGTGCGCTCGATCCGCCCGCCGATCATGGCCAGCAGCGCCGGCAGCAGGGTGAGCGACGCGATCATGGTGACCAGTACGGTCAGCGCGACCGCGACGGCGACCCCCTGCAGCGAGCCGAGGCCCAGCGCGACCAGGCCGAGCAGCGCGACGATCACCGTGCAGCCGGCGAAGAACACGGTCCGGCCGGCGGTGTCCAGGGCGGTACGGGTGGCGTCCGGCCGGGTCGCGCCGGCGACCAGCTCGCCGCGGTACCGGGAGAACAGCAGCAGCGCGTAGTCGATGCCCACGCCGAGCCCGACCAGGACCAGCAGCGGGGTGGTGTAGTCGGCCACGGTTGCCACATGCGAGGCGAGCACCACCAGCCCGGACGCGCTGCCCACCGCGAAGATCGCGATCACGATCGGCAGTCCGGCGGCGAGCAGCGAGCCGAACAGCAGCACGAGCACCACCAGCGCGGCGAGCAGACCGACCCCCTCGACCGGTCCGCCCCCCTCCTGCTCGACTCCGGTGACGGCCTCGCCACCGACCTCGACCTGCAGCCCGTGGCCGTCGGCGGCCCGCGCGGTGTCGACAAGTCCGCGCAGGTCGTCGGCTGGTACGTCCTGGGCCTGGCCGTCCAGGGTGACCGTCGCGTACCCGACGGTGCCGTCGCGCGACACCGCGGCCCGGTCCGTGTACGGGTCGCGCACGTCGGCAACGTGCGCCAGCCCGCGCACCCGGCCGAGCATCGACTCGACCCGGTCGCGGGTATCCGCGCCGGACAGCCCGGCCGGATCGCGCAGCACGATCCGCACCGTGTCGCCGGCCTGCACCGGGGCGTGCGCGCGGAGGGTGTCCAGCGCCCGCTGCGACTCGGTACCGGGCAGCGAGAAGTCGTCGTGGTAGTCGGTACCGGCCGTCAGCGCGGCGATGTTCACCCCGACCAGTACGACGAGCCAGACCAGTAGCGCCCACCATCGGCGCCGGTAGGACCAGGTCGCCAGCCTGCTGAACACGCTGGCCCGCCGGCCGGTACGGGGTTGACGCGCCTGCGCCAGATCCGCCGACATCGCGAGACCTCCTCGATGGTTGACTCCATAGCTGACTGTTTTCCTCGGGCGACGCTATGGAGCCGGACCACTCGACCGAAACGCGCTCAGGGGCGATCTCGCCCTCCCCCTACGGGAGTAGGACAGATCCCGACGAAGGGCGATGGGACGGGGCGGAAGCGCAGCTACGCTCGATCTCGTGACGCGGCGCAACCTCACCATCGACATCGCGGTGTCAGCCGCAGTCCTCGGGCTGTCGTTGGCCGCACTGGCCGCCGGCGGGCTCGGTACGCCCAGCCCGGACACCCGCGACCTGGACGCGCTCGGGGTGCTGCTCGCGGTCGCCTCGGCGCTGCCGCTGCTGGCCTGGCGGCTGGCCCCCCTCGCCGGTTACCTGGCCACCTGCGCGGCCACGATCGCGCTGGCGGGGCTGGACTACCCGCTGGACTTCCCGTTCGGACCGGTGGTCGGCCTGTTCACCCTGTCCCTGGCGTACAGCGAGGGCGCCCGCCGGACCGCGGCACTGGTCGCGGCGGTGGCGTTCGTACCGCTGGCCGCGGTGGCGCACCTGGTCGGCCGGAGCGACTTCCGCGGAATGCTGCCCGGCCTCGCGTTCTGGGCAGTCGTACTCGGCGGGGTGTGGGTCGCCGGCGAGCACACCCGGTTGCGCCGCGAACGCATCGGCGAATTGGAGGAACAGGCGGCTCGGCGGGATCGGGAGGCGGTCCGGGAGCGGCGCCTCGCCGCGGCCGAGGAACGCACCCGGATCGCCCGTGAGCTGCACGATTCTGCCGGGCACGCGATTAACGTGATCCTGGTGCAGGCCGGGGCGGCCCGCCTGCTGCACGAGCGGGACCCGGCGGCGTCCCGGCAGGCGATCGCCACCATCGAGGACGTAGCCAGGTCCACCATCGGCGAGATCGATCAGCTGGTCCGGGTCTTGCGGGATCCCGACCGTGCCGACCCGCCGGTACAACCGGATCCGGGCGACCTGGACGACCTGCTGGCGCGGCACCGGGCCGGCGGGCTGAGCATCACCGCGGATCTGCGGGGCGAGCGCGGCGACCTGCCGCGCAGCCTGTCCTGGGCGGCGTACCGGATCCTTCAGGAGGCGCTCACCAACGCGGCGCGGCATGGATCGGGCCGGGCCGACGTGGCCGTGGCCTACGGTCCCGAAGCGATCGATATCACCGTGACCAACCCGACCGCGAACGGCTCGTCGTCCGGCGGCGGCCACGGCATCGTCGGCATGCGAGAACGCGCCTCCCTGCTCGGCGGCACCCTCGACGCGGGTCCGGCCGGCGGGATATTCCGGCTGTACGCTCGGCTTCCGCACACTGTGACAGCGGCGTGACCGGCCAGGGATCGCCGCCGGGTGGCTCCGCCGGACGGCCATTGCGGGTGTTGATCGCCGATGACGACGACCTGATGCGGGCCGGGCTGCGCGCCGTACTGTCCACCGACGACAGTCTCACCGTGGTGGCAGAAGCGGTGGACGGCCGGGACGCGATCGACCGCGTCCGGCAGACCCGGCCGGACGTGGTGCTGATGGACGTCCGGATGCCCAACCTGGATGGCATCGGTGCCACCCGGCAACTGGCCGCGGCCGCCCCGCACACGAAGATCCTCATCCTGACCACGTTCTCCGATGACGACTACGTATTCGGTGCGCTGTCGGCGGGCGCATCCGGGTTCCTGCTCAAACGCACCCGGCCGGAGCAACTGATCGCGGCGATCCACACCGTCGCGGCAGGTGAGTCGCTGCTGTCCCCGTCGATCACCCGGCAGGTGATCGACCGGATGACGCACCGGCCCCGGCCCGATCCGGCCGCCGACCGGCGGCTCCGTCAGCTCACCCCACGCGAGCGGGAGGTGCTGGTGCTGGTCGCTCGGGGGCTGTCCAACGCGGAGATCGCGACCACCCTGATGGTGGAGGAGTCCACCGTCAAGACGCACATGAAGAAGGTCCTGGCCAAACTCGACCTGCGGGACCGGGTCCAGGCAGTGGTGCTCGCCTACGAGACCGGACTGGTGCAGCCGGGCGACCGCGCCCCGGCCGGGCAGTGCCCGGCGTAGAAGCCGCCGGTGGCGGTGGACTCCAGGATCAGCGGTGTGGCCGGCTCGCCGTCATCCATCTCCCGAGCAGAACCTCTGCAGGTCCAGGAGCGGCATGGCGAAACCTCGCGAGTCAAGGAGTCCAACAGCGGCGTGCTGGACCTGACATCCATGCCGAGCGACGCAAAAAGGGTTCCCGCAGGTCTGTGACCTGTGGAAACCCTCAGCGCGTCGGGACGGCGAGATTCGAACTCGCGACCCCTTGACCCCAGTAGTCTGCAAGCCCAGCGGCATGCTCACGCACGTTTGCCCAGGTCACAGCGAGCATAGACCGGCCGAGGAAACGGATTCTAACGCCACAGCGCCACGGCTCCGGCGACCGCTGAGGAAATCATGTGCCGCGGCCGGCGCTCGAACCGGTCAATCGACTTGGCCAGGCGACGCGTTTGCTCATCAGCTCCCGCCGGCCACCAACGCCGCCCCACACCATGCCAGCCGTTGAACCTAGTCGGCGACCACCTACCTCGGCCTCGGCGATTTGCGCCTGCGCGTCGGCTTCGCATTGCGTCACCGAATACTCGATGGTCCGCGGCAGTCGGTCGACATCGAGCTCCGGTGCCAGCCACCCGTGTCCATGGCCGGGGCGATCTCCATCCGCAATGAGCTCTGCCGTGCCGTCCGTCAGTTGGGAGTAGCACCGACGGCGAGGAGTGCGTGGCCTATGCGACCCGAGGACACCGAACTCGCGATGCGATGTACAGCGAGCGTGGCCCGCGCCGTGGCGGAAGATGTAGACGACGCCGAACTCGATGCGACCGTCGCTGGCCTCCAGCGGTTGCGGGCGGGCCTGCCCGGGCGCGGCACCCTGGCCGGTGGGCTCGTCCTGGCGCTGATTCGGAATGCGAATGGTCCACCACAGCGGCTTCGACACCTCGACGCACTGATCGCTATCGCGGACGACGCTCGGCCGGGCATCCCGGATTGGCCCAGGGTGCGGGCGACCGGCCGAGCGTTGGCGATCGGGCATGCGGGAACGAACGGGACGATACCTAATCTTTCCGGAGCACTTGCGGAGCTGGATGAGCTGACGGCCGAGTACGGCGACGACGTCGCAATGCGGGGCCTATTCGTCTCCGTCCGTGCTGGCGTTGCGTTGCTACGCGCGTTGGAGACCGGCGACGAAGCGACGGTGCGCCGGATGCCGAGCCAGGTACAAGCGTTGCGGGAACTCGCGGGTGCCCACCCGCAGCTCGGTGAACTGATGGATTTCATTGACAACTGGTCCCCTGTGATAAGCGCGCAGCAGGCCGGCGACACGGCTGGCGCGTTGGTTGCGGCGGAGCAGGTGCAGGCAATGACCAGCGACCTGCCGGCCGGCCATGTCATACGCGAGGCCATAGACGACACGGTGACGATGATGGCGCCGTTTCGTAGTGTTCTCGCGGCGCGGGCCAGTGGGTCGTTCCACGCGCCGTCCGATCAGGAACTCGCGCGGCTCGTCGGGCTGACTCAGCGGCCGGACGCCCCCGTCGCGGATCGCGCGCTGTTTCACCACACCACCGGCCAAGCCCTGCTGGCGGCGGGACAGGAGTCGGACCCGGCCCGGATCGAGGAGGCCATCGGCCATCTCCGGCAGGCGGTCGACTGGGCTGGGCCGGACAACCAGCATCGCGCCCTGTACCTGCAGTCACTAGCAATGGGTCTGTACCGGCGTACTGAGGTGCGGGGCGGCATAGCGGGCCTAAACGAGGTGTTGGCGATTCTCGACCAAGCCGAAAGGCTGGCGGACGGGCCGCATCATCCACAGTGGCAGGTGCTCAATGAACTACGGTCGGCCGTCTTGCGCAGGCTCGGGGACAGCCGCGCGTCGCGAACCGCCGCACTGGACGGCATGCGCGGCTACGCGTGGCAGGGGCTCGTCCAGGCAGATACCGCCGCCGCGAAGATTTCGATCCGGGGCGCCGCCGCCGACGCGATCGATCTAGCCCGGCAATGCATCGGCGACAACAGCCCCGAGGACGCGCTACGTGCCCTCGATGCCGGCCGTGGACTGTTGCTTTTCGCGGCCACCGGCCTACGGGACATCGGGGTCCAACTCGATACGGCCGGATCCCCCGACCTGGCGCTGCGCTGGCGGCAGGCGAGCGACGCGGTCGCCTCGGCGGAGGCAATGACCGAGCTGCGCCGGGAAGTGATCAGCGTGCTGTCGACGGATCCAACGACGATGGCACGCCTACTCGATCCACCCAGCCTGGCCGAAATCCGGTCGGCCCTGCGAACGCTCGACGCGGACGCCCTCGTATACCTGGTGCCCGGCCAACCGACTGTCGCCGGGATGGCGGTGATCGCGCCGGCTGACGGGCCGGTGAGCTACCTGATGCTGCCCGAGCTGGTGGTGGACACTGATGTCGATGTGGAGCGCTACCTCACTGCGTTGGCGCAACGCGACCTGACTCCGGTCGAGGCGCAGGACGAGCTCGCCGGCAGCCTCGACATCCTTTGCGATTGGGCCTGGCGGGCGGCGATGGGACCGCTCGTTGACAGCTACTTCGGTACCCGCGATGCGCCTAACTCTGGTCAGGTACCGCGAGTCATGCTCGTTCCGATGGGTGACCTGGCTCGCATCCCGTGGCAGGCCGCCCGCCGCAAGGATGGCATCTACGCCACACAGCTCGTCGCGTTCTCTCACGTTGCGTCGGCGCGCATGCTGTGCGATGCGGCGGCTCGCTCTGTCGTGCCGATCTTGCCAGTCGGACTGGTGGTGGCCGACCCGGACACCGCTGGCCGTGGAAATCCACTTACCGCTGCGCGGCTGGAGGCGCACACGATTCACCAGGCGTTCTACCGGGGCGCTCGGTATGTGGGACGGCTTCCGGATGGATCGACCAGCCGATCCGGGCCTGGCTCCGCCGCTGACGTGCGCTCATGGCTGACCAGCACCAGCCCAGCCGCTGGGGCGATGCTCCATCTCGCCTGCCACGGCAATGTCGTGGTCAACGCCGAGGCGCCGAAGTCCTTTCTAGCGCTGGCAACGGACAAGCATGGCGAAGAGCTGAGCGCTGAGGAACTCATCGGCGTCATGGCCCGCGCACCGCAGCGCGCGATCGGTCTGGTGGTGCTTGCCGCCTGTCGGACCGGCACGTCCATTCACGGCTACGACGAGGCTTACAGCCTGGGCACTGCGTTCCTGGCCGGCGGCGTCCGATCAGTCCTGTCTACCCAGTGGCGCATTCCGGACGCGACGACCGCGTCGCTGATGTTCATGTTCCACCACTATCTGCGTCACGACGGCATGCCGGTCTGGCGGGCGCTGCGACAGGCGCAGCTCTGGATGCTCGATCCGCACCGGCAGCCGCTACCGGAGATGCCCGCTGAGCTGTATCTGCACACCTTGTCCGACGACCATGCCCAGGTCGTCGCCTGGGCCGGATTTGTCCATTGGGGACAGTAGCGCTGAGCGATGACGGAAGCGAGGTAGCGATGGTGGCCAGCGATGACGTCATTGCGCAACTGCGGGCTGAGCTCAGCCGGCAGAACGGTCCGGCCCGCACCGGTTCGCTGATCCGGTTGGGCCAGGCGCTATTCGAGCGGTACTCGCGGGCCGGCCCGGGTCAGGCCGCCGCATTGCCAGAGCTGGACGCGGCCATCGAGGCCATGAACGAGGCGTACGGCTACCTTGAGATTTCCGACCCGCTCCGCGGTCAGGTCGCCGGCCTACTCGGCTGGTTCCTCGCTGCTCGACACGGGGCGCACACCGGAGTCGACCGGGACAGGGATACCGGTATCCACGTGCTGGACGAGGCACTCCGGTTCCCGAGCCTGCCGCCGCCGCTGCGCGCCACCGTTCAGTTGCTGCTCGGCCAGCTCTACCTGATGAGGGCCGCGCAGGGCCTGCAATCGCTGCAATTGACCATGTCCGCCATCCAGGGTGGCATGGGCGAATCGTCAGTCAGTGACCTCAACCGGGCGGTAGCTCACCTGCGGGATGTGCTCGCCGGACCGCCGATCAGTGCCGAGGTCAACTCCGCCGCGGAGCAGATGCTCACGATGGCTGAGGCGTTCCAGTCATTGTTCAGTGGCATGGGCGGCGGTATCGCCGGCGTGGACCTCGGCCGCATCATGCAGGCCTTCACGCACCTCCAGGGTCTCCAGGAGCATTTCCGCAGTCGGTTCACAACCGGAGTCGGGGCTGTCGTGCCACCGCCCGCCGGACTGGTGAAGCTGCCGGTTGCCGACGCCGACGAGTTGGCGAGGTTGGATCCGTTGGACCGGCCGGTCGCGGTGTTCCACGGCACCGAGTCTCTGGCACCTGCCGGTTCGCAGGAGGCGCCGGTCACGGAACAACGACCGATCGCGTCACCAACGGTCGGGAGGGCGAAACCCGACGACTTCCGGCGCGCGCTGCGCGACCAGCTGGCGTCCATCGCGGACAAAAGCGACGAACATGCGCCCCTCTGGTCGTTGGCCGCCGCCGCGCTGAGTGGGTCCGAGCCACCGGTCGACGCTGTCGACGAGGCGGTTGCATTCGCCACGCTCCTCACCGAACAAGACCCGGCTGACCCGCTCACCACGGCAATCGACCGATTCTGCCTCGCTGTCGCGCTGCGACTGCGTGCCCGCCTGGACGGCGACGCACCTGCTGACGCCCTCGCCGGCGCGCGGAATCTGCTCGGCGCCGCGAAATCCATACCGCCCGCGCACCCGGCCGCGGTGACTGTGTTGCTGGCCCTTGGTGCGTTCATCGAGCCACGTCTGCCCTTCGCTGGCGCATTCGGTGACGTCGCCGCGGGGTTCGCCGATCGGGCCGACGTCATCATCGCCAGCTGCGACGCTGCCGGCGGCGAGCTCGCGACCGCACACGCGCTGCGCTGCCTATGCCGGGCCGCGACTGTTCTGGCCTCGGGAACCGTCGACGGCCTGTCCGAGCTCGATCGCGTTATCGCGACGGTTCCGGTCGAGTACCCGTGGCATTCGCAGATTCAGGCGGCGGGTCAGGCCGCGATGCTGATGCGCACGACCCGCACCGCCTAACGGAGGTCAGATTGAACGGAATGGCCGCACTGTCCGTGCTACGACGTCGCAACATCGTCGTCGCGCTCCTGATCGTGGCTTGTGTGGTGACGCTGGCCGTCGGTGCGGCCGTCGGCTACCTGTACGAGACAGGGGCGAACGGCAAGGCAGCTCAGCAGCCCGCGGCAGCCGCCCCGGTGGTGAAGGCGCAAGCGAGTTCGGCCCCACCAAGGGCACCGGCAAGGCCGGCCACACCGGAGGGTGCGCTCGCGCTGACCGACCAGCAGGCGACCGACGAGCTGGGCCTGCGGGCGGCCGAGTCCATCCCCCAACTCGTTCCGTTGCGCGGCACCTGGGTTCCGCAGGTTGCGGCGAACTGCACCGCGATGGCCGCCGATGTCGGTCCGAACTGGCTACCGGACGGCGCCGTCGAGACCGCCAACTTGACCCCGCAGCAGTTGCTCGCTCTTCACCTGAGCCTACGGAGCCACTTCGACGCCATCACGACGCGGCCCACCCGGGTAGGCGTCCGGAGCAACCGGCCGACGGGCGGTCGCTGCGCGGCGAAGGTGCTGTGGCTCAGCATTGTGCCGCGCAGCTTCCGCACCCCCCAAGCCGCCAACGCGTGGTGTGCCGTGAACATGGCTCCCGGCGGTGGGTGCGGGGCGCGTTATGTGGCCCGGGCGGGTGAGCAGTCCAGATTCACGATCTCACCCTGAGTCGCCTGCGCCACTCCAGCCGGTGTGGAGGTCACCTTCCGAGGTGCGTGAAGGCCGCCCACGAGATCGGATTCGCCGCCTCCGGCCGGTCGCAGCAATCGACCAGTTCGGGCGGCATTCCGGCCGGCGGACGCCGGGCTGGGTCCAGCATCCACAATTGCGCCGAGTGGAGCGCATCAGCGGGCGCGCACGATTCCGTGTTCAGGTAATGATGAACCATGAACATCAGCAGCGACGTCTCCGCGTCGGGCACCGCCCACAGCGAGCCGAACACCGTGTGTGCGCCGGCCGCGAGGAACGCTGTCGCGATGCTCAGCGCCTCGTCGTAGTCGGCGCCGGTGACGTGGGTGGTACACGCGGCGAGAAACACCTGATCGACCTGGAGGTCCGCGGTCTGCATGACCTCCAGCAGGCAGCGCGCCGGTAGCTCACCGTCGGCCAGCAGCAGTTCCGCATTGGCGGGTCGCGCCGGATCGGTACGGCCGTGGCAGGCCAAATGCAGCAGCGACGGATCCGCGCCGGCGGTACGGACCCAGTCGAGTACCTCGTCCGGCGTACCGGTGTGGTGCGCCCCATCCAGCCGGCCGAAGTAGCTGCCGCCCGGATAGAACCGGCGGTGAATCGCGCGTGCCTCGATGCTTGCGAATGCCAGGTCGCCGCGCGGGTCGCCAACCAACAATGCGGAGCGGACGGGGCGGACCTGGTGCCGCGCGGACGCACAGAGCATCCGGGCCGAGACGCCGTAGGAGAACACGGCGTGCTGCACCGCGTACCGCCGCGCATCGTCGGGTCCGGTGTACGCGGCATGCCACGGTACGAGTCCGAGCGGGCCCATCGGTACCAGCGCCAGTCGGACGGGTCGGTGCAGCTGCCACTGCTCGGCGTGCCGGAGCAGCGGTCCCACGCATGCAGACCATGCCCACCGGCACAGCTCGTCCAGCTTGTCGCCGCTGCCCCGGGCGTCCCCCGGCTCGATGTGCAGCAGGTCTCGGACGGAGCGACCCGCGGCTAGGTGCTCGCTCACCGGGGAACCGGAATCGACCGTCAGGTCAGGCAGGGTCAGTACGTCGACGCCCTGGTCCACCGGCAGCACGACGGCCCGTCCGGGGCGCTCCTCGGTGGCCGGCACCAGGTATACGAGCGCGTCCGCGCCCATCATGCTCAGCGCCTCGCGAACCTCGGTAACGTCCACAGGATCGACTGGTGCGGCCGCACCATCAGTGTCCGCGGCCGTCAGGGCCTGCAACGCGCGTACTCGGAGATCGTCCGGGAGCTCGGCGGCAGCGACCACCGCGCCCAATGGACCGCCCGTGAGCTGGTCCCGCCCAAGCCCCGCGGTCGAGCGCCACTCCCGGGCGAGGTCGACGTGCCCGGCCTGGGCCAGCCGGTCCGCCATAGTCATGGACGCAGTGGCCGCCTGCAGAACCAGTCCGCGTCCGGCATCCAGCACCGAGATCAGTTCTTCGACCGCACCGTCCTCGACGCACCAGTCCGCGACCGTTAGCGCGTCCTCCGACGCCGTTGTTGCCGCCTCAAGCGCGAAGTCGGTCCCGGTCTGCTGCAGCACCCGCCACGCGTGCCCGCGCAGCGCGGACCGGCCGAACTCGCGGCTCCGGTCTCGATCGCCGCGCGCGAGTCGCAAGCTTTGCCCGTACCTCAAGGCGGTCATGGGCCAGAGCGGATGGATGGGGCCTCGCATGAGGGTGAGGGCCTCGACGAAGTGGTCGGCGGCGTGTCGGGCGGCGGGCACTGAGGAGACTTCCAGGCGGGCAACCTCGAGTTCGCAGGCGCCTGCCATGCACCTGAGCAACACACGCAGGGGGTGGTCGGCCGGAACGTCCGCGACCAGGGTCGCTGCCCGCTCCGATGCCACGCGAAGGCTCGCAAGATCGCGGCGCCTGACCGCCCCAACGACTTCGGTGGACAGTCGCATGTAATCGGCCAGGAGCTTAGTCAGTCCGGGAGCCGTCCACCCGGGAACCGTCCCTACGAAGTCCGCGTCGGTCTCACCCGTCATCGCGTACAGCAGGAAATGGACCATCGGGGCCACTGCGGCCGAGGACGACGTCAACGCTATCATCTGCGTCGCCCGTCGCAGTCCGTCGACTGATGACTCAATCCGGCCAGCCTGAGCGTCAGCCACAGCACGTAAAAGCAACGCCGGGAGTAGGTCTTCGGGATCGGCATCGGTGTCCGACTCCGGCTGGACCGCGGCCCAGAAGTTCGCTGCTGCCATCTGCACGCCGCGCAGGTCGCCGTGTTGGGTGCCCCTGCTGTTGAGCGCGAGCGACAGCTGCCGGCGCAGCACCGAGGCTACGTCGGTCTCAAGACCCGCACGCCCCGCCGCCCCGACCCACTGACCTGCTCCATGATCGCCGGCACCTGACAACGTCCCGATCGCGGCGTGGTCGAGCGTCCCCTCGGCTACGGCCAGCCTGGCCTGCAAGTCCGCGTTGTCGGGGTCGAATGTCGCCGCCAGTCCGACGTGGCGGCGAATGCGGACGAGGTCGTCGGCGTCTGGCAACATGTGGCTGAACCGGCTGAACTCGCCGTACACCAGCACCCAGGCCAGCCCCGCACGCACCTTGTCCGAGGCCGCAGTGGCGCCATCGAGGTCGGCGCACGCTTCGGCAACGCACCGCGACAGATGGTCGAAGCCCGCTGCGAAGTCGGGCTGCCGCTCGGCACCCTCATCGACGATCGTGGCGGCCGCCGCCACGCGCTCCACATGTATTTCCAGCAGCTCGTCATCCTTCTCGGTACTGAGGAGCAGGGCTGTATCCAGGCAGCGCACCGCGTCCGTGAGGCTGCCCGGTGCTTCGCCCACCCGCCAACGCACATGGTGAGCACTGCCCAGCAGGTACCACACCCTTGCCTTGGTCTTCTCGTCCAGCGGCGACTGGGCTGCCCGCTCCAGCAACCGGACCGCCTCGTCCGCGTCGGCGAGACTGCGGGACCGGATGGCGCGGTCCCGAAGTAAGTCCGCGAGCGGCAGGGCGGGCCAGCCGATGTCCGGGTCCGGGACCACCGCGCGTGTGAAATCGATCGCCCGATCCAGGTCCGAGAGGTCATCCGAGGCATACCAGCGACGCTGGTACGCGTCGGCCATGCAGAGGTTGAGAACACCGTCATCCGGGTCGTCCGTGTCGCGGTCCAGGCGGGCCTGCTCTCCCGTCACGATGACGAGGTCGATGCTCTGGGAGTCGCCGTCCCGATCGGCCCGTGCCAGGTACCCGAACGCCAATTCCGTCGCGGCCTCGCCGCGCCATGGGGTGCCCGGTTCGAGTCGTGGCAACGCGGTGGACAACGCCGAGATGCCCGCATCGAGATCGAAGCTGTCCTGCGTGACTTCGAACCGTTCGAGGAGGGCAAGGCCGCGCAACATCCGCGCGTACCACGCGTCTGGGTCATCTCCATCGATCTCAAGTGCGGTCATCGCCGTGGCCAGCCGGTCGACCTCGAGGTTCACCTGCTCGGGGACGATCGGGACGACCCAGCGGACCAGCCAGAATCGTAGCCAGAGCAGGTCGGCGAGCCGCCCAGTGACTTCGGCGAGGTCTGGATCGCCGGCCGGCAGGTCCTCACGCAGGCGAGTCAGCCAGTAGATCGCACCGTCGAAGTCAGCGATCTCCGCGTTCGCCTTGGCGCGCTCGCCGAGGCACACCCCGAGGCCGTACCACCACAGCTGCCGGCGGGGGTGCTCCGGCGCCTGCCGGGTCGTCTCCTCGAACAGAGCGAGCGCCTCTGCCAACGCGTCATCGTCGGCGTCCCGCGCGGCCAGGTCCAGGAGCGATGCCGCGAGGTCCCCTGCCAACTCGAGCGGGTCCAGGTCCGCGGGAGGGTCGATGCGCCAACGTCGGAGGATGGCGACCTCGTCGTCCAAGGACAGGTCGCCATCCTGCGGTGCCGGATCGCTGTGCGGCGGCGAGAGCGTCATGGGGGCTCACCTCCTCCCACCGCCTACTGACGGACGGAAGCCCGCGCTCAGCCTCCTGCTGTCCGTCAGTACCAGACAGCAGGCGGCAATCGCCGCTGGGTGAAGGGCGCTCAGGTTCCTGACCACGGTCGAGGCGGATCCGCGGCGTCCGGAATTGGGGGGCGCGCCCATGACCGAGAAACGGGAACCAGCCAACGCCGGCGCCTGGGATCTGGGCTCGCTGCTCGGCGACCTGCCCCCCGAAGCGGACGAATCCCCCGCCGCGCTGCCGCCCGAGGATGCGGCGACGGTTCAGGTCACGCCGCCGCCGTGGCTCAGCGAACCGCCACCACCGGCCGATCCGACGCCCCCGTGGCTCACCGAGCCACCACCACCGGCGGAGCTGACGCCGGACGCAGTGCTGGAGGAAACGCCCGACGATCAGGCCGACGACCTGCCAGCGGCGGAGGAGCTGGCGCCGTCGCCGTCATTCGAGGCATCCAGCTATGGGAATGACGCCCTACTGTTCCCGTGGGAGGACGGGACGATCCCGCCGGTCCTACCGGAAGATCCGATTGACCTACCGCCGGTCGCCGACCTGCCTCCGCGGCAGGGGCCCGGGCGCTGGCCGCGCCCCCTAGTCATCGGTGCCGCCGCCGTGGCGGTGCTGCTCGTGCTCGGAACGGGAGTCGGGGTCGGCGTCGTGATCGGTCACGCCAGAAGGACCGCCGGCGGCACGACGAATCCAGCCGTCCATGCCGCACCGCCACCGAGCGTGGCCGCGCCCGTGCTGCCCAGCTCCGCGCCCCCCAGCCTGTCGCCAAGCCCGGACCCGGACGTGGCAGCCCTGGCCAGGCTCCGCAACCTCCGCGAGCACGACCTCAACCTGGTGGCACTCGACGGGCGGTACGTGGCGCAGCTCGCGTCCAAGATCGTGGGTATCGTGGATCCGCGCCAGACCACGGCAACCGGATCCCATACGTTCTACGCTGCGGACATCCTGGCCGAGCATCTCGCCCTTCGACGACACGCGGCGCCGGACGCACCGGTCGTCCTCATGCTCAGCACAGACTTCGGCAGCCGCTCCCGGTACCACGGACAGCCGCTGTGGATGACGCTCGCGTTAGGGCGGTTCCCGTCGGCGGACGCCGTACGAGGTTGGTGCGCCGCGCGATTCCCGCAGTACGGCGGCGCGCTGCTAGCCAACCGATGCCTGCCCAGACGACTGGATCCGCTGGCGTGAACGACAGGACGCAGCCCGGACCGGACCAGCCGCTGTTCCCGTGGGCGCCGGGCTGCCCTCACGGGGACGGCCCGGGCAATCGCCGGATCGTGTCGACCGCGCCTGACGGTGCTGAGCAACCGCCCAGCGGCGGAACCGCGAGTCCGGGCCAGCAGCCGGCGGATCTACCAGCATCGGCCATCGACCTGACCGGATCGTGGTCCGATCCAGGTTTCCCGGCCCGCGCCGATGCCGCCGCGGCCGGGCCCGGCACGCAGGCCTCCGCCGACGCGGTCGACCTGGTCGGCGTGGTCAACGGGACCGTGTCTATTGAAACCAGCCGGGAGCGGTTCTGGGGCATGCGGATGCTCGCGGCCGCCACGGCCGCGGCCGGCCTGATCGTGATCGTCCGGCTGGCCACCAGCGGTTCCACTCGGCCAGAACTGCTCCTCTATCCCCCGCTCGTGCCGTTGGCCCTGCTCGCCGCCCACAGGATGCTGCTCGGCTCCTGGTTCGATCGGGCCACGACCGGTGGCCACGGCGCCCACCCCGCTGGCTCACCGGCCGGTGCCGGGCGGTTCGCGTCCGCCCGCCGGTCCGGCGGCATGGTGGGAGGCTGCGAGCTCACGCTCCGTCGGCTCCGGGTACAGCCCCTCGCCGGTGGAACCCTGGCATGCATCATGTTCGGAGAGCTCACCGGTGACGAGATGCGCCACGGCGACGTCATACGCGTGGTGGGCCGACGCGCTCGTGACGGCCACTGCGTCGTGCGCCGGATCCAGGTACTCGCATCGCCGGTCGGGCCGGTGATCAGCCAGGTGAAGGGCCGCCCGTCCATCGGATTCCGGAGCGCCCGGTTGACGAGCCGGCTGGGCTTCGTGCTCAGCGCCGCCACACTGGCATGGCTCGCATTCGTGCTGGCCGGACTGCTCGGCTGAGGCCGAGCGTCGCGCAACGCGATCTAGTCACCCATGACGAGCACCCGACGGCTCGTCGGCAGACCGCTTGGCGCCAACGTGGTCGGTGGCCGGCCGGCAGGGACGGCCCGCTCCCTCCCCCATGCCCGGATCTCCTCGATCTGTTCCGGGTTCGTACGGCTCAGCGGGTACGTGTTGCGGAACGCGGCCACGACGAATTCCGGCCTCGGCGGCTCGGCACTCCCACTGAGCAATGCCTCGGCTCCGACCTCATGCAACGCCGACTCGATGTCGGACCCGGCGAAGCCCTCAGAGATGACCACGAGTTCGTCCGTGAGCTCGTCCGACGGATCGACGCGTAGATATCTGCGGTAGTAGAGCCGCACGATCTCCTGCCGGTCATCGGAGTCGGGAAGGTCGACGAAGAACAGCTCGTCGAAGCGGCCCTTGCGGAGTAGCTCCGGCGGAAGTGAGCGGACATCGTTCGAGGTAGCCACGACGAACACGCGCGAACGGGACTCCTGTAGCCAGAACAGAAACTGGCCGACCAGCCGCCGGCTCACACCGGTGCTGTCGTGCTGCCCAGCAAGTCCCTTCTCGATCTCATCGATCCACATGATGCACGGCGCGACCCGGTCGGCGGTGTCGAGGGCCTCTCGCAAGCGTCCCTCAGACTGCCCGACGTACTGGCCAAGGATGGCCGCCAGATCCAGCCGGTACAGCGGCAACCGCCACAGCGCGGCGATCGCCTTCGCCGACAGGGACTTGCCGCAGCCCGGCACCCCGACGAGCAGTACGCCGCGCGGCGGCCGCAGCTCCGTACCCCGCAAGTCGGCGATCATGATCTGATGCCGCCGCCGGAGCCACTCACGAAGGTTGGCCAAGCCACCGACCTGCGCGTCCGCCTCACGCATCTGGACCCGCTCCAGCCCGGCCAGATCACCGAAATGCTTGTCCTTGAACTGCACGAGGTGTTCGACGTCGTCGCGCTCGACCGCGCCCTTCGCCACGATCGTCGCCAGCACGTTGATCGCCGTTCCTTCCGGCACCCCAACGAGAAACTCGGCCGCCCGCCGCGCGTCCTGTTCGGTCCAGGCGATAGGCACGACGCCGTGGTGATCGCGGAGAAATGCGACTATCACGTCGTACATCTCGGCGGCATCCGGCAGGTCGAGGGAAACACTCATGCCAAGCCGTTGCAGGCCGCCCCACAGCGGAGTGTCGGTCACCAGGACCACGCTGCCGGAGCTGGCGTCGGCCAACCGCGCTAGCTCGGCGACGTGGCGACTCGCCCCATTGTCGTCGCTCAGGTCATCGGGGTCGACGAAGATGACCGTCGCCTGTGGCCGACTCGTGAACTGGGCAGCCGCGAAGTCCATTGCACCGGTGAGCGAGCGGTCCTCATGGACGGGCGTGTTGGTACGCAGGTCGCGGATCCCGGTGGCCCGGGTGTAGATCCAGAACGGCAGGTTCGCCCGCTTGGGCTGCGCCGCGACCTCACGAAGGAGACGCAAAGCTCGCACCTGCTCGATGCTCCGGACGCCGATCAGTGGAACCCGCGCCGTGATGTAGCTGTCGATGTCCCGACGGGACTCCGCAAAGTTCGACATCCGAATCCTCTGTGAATGCATAGGCCGGTGGGGTATCGGGCGAACGGGCTACGGGCGGATGACCCGACGCCGGCTCGGAGCGGACGGATCGACGGACCACAGAGCAACCCCGCCGCGCTCCGAACTGGCGGGGTCGTCACCGACGAGCACAGTCAACGGGTTGTCCCGGACGGTCCGCAGCCGAGCCTCGACCGCTCGCCGGTCGACACCGGCCCGCCGCATGTCCCCGACCTGGTCGTCCAGGCCCTGCTGAACCGAGCGGATCTGGCGATCAACCATGTCCACGAGCCGGTCGCGCACGTCCGCGGGCAGACCCGGGTGGCCGGCCAGCGCGCGGATCTGTCGCAGGTCACCACGACCTTGGCCCAACGCACGGCCGACCTCGAACTCGTCCCGCGACTCGGCGACTGCCCGCGTGAGCGCGTCCGCCCAACTCTGGAGGCGTAGCGAGATAGCTGTGCATAGCCGATTCACCAGCCGTTCCCAGCCGTCACCCGGCAGGTCTTCTTTCCTCAGCGGCGGCAGCGAAGCCGGATCCGTTGACTCGCCAGCTCCCCACCGCTGCAGGAACGCGACCCACCGGTCGTAGAGTCCCCCGCCAGCCCACATCGGTTCAGCGCTCCCGGGTACGCATGACGAGCATCTCCCCCGGCGGTAGCGGTTCCCAGGCCGGCAGGCTGTCGACCGACTTGCGCATGCGCCTCGTGACGGGTTCCCGCGACACGGACGGTTGTCGGGCCCAAGGCACTGCCTCAGGTTCAGATCCAGCGGCACTTGAGATCGCTGCCGGAGCAGACGTGGGCTGACCGGCGGCTTGCGCTGGCCGCGCTCGGGTCGGCTGCGGCAGAGCCGGGTAGTGCCGCTTGTCGCGAGGGGTCATGTCAACTCTCCTGTGGCGCTGCCGAGCACGGTGCGCCGTTCGTGTGGTGCGGTAGCGTGCCCGGCGGTGGCCAGTTCGGCGATCATGGCGCGGACCTTCGGCTCGAGTTGATCCGCTGCCCTGAACGCGGTGGACAAGTCGGTCAGCTCAGCACCCGCGGCGCGCAGCTGCCTTATCGAATCTGCCTTGGACTGGGCGACAAGGTTCCGCGCCTCCCCCTGCCGTCTAATGGCCGCCCGGTTGCTCGAGTTCAGGATCAGCGCGCAGACACCGGCCCCGACGAGCGCGACCACTAACCCAATCACCAAGCCGGCGGTACCTGCGCAGACGGTCAACAGCAGGAGCGCGCCGAGTAGACAGCCACCGGTGATGAATGCCGGCTTACGCCAGTCATACACAAATCGATCGATGTACGCCTGGCCGTGCCGGTCCCAGTGGGCAGCGAGCTGCCGCTCCAGCACCGGTACCGGCAGCTTGAACGAGCCGGTCCATTTCGGGAACTGCAGCGCAAGTGCTCCCGGGCTGTGCGAACCACCGAACACGGCCTGTACGTCGGCGGGCAGCGCGGCGCGGTAGTCCCGGCAGAAGGCGGCATGCGCCTGAGCGAACCATTCGTGGCACGCGGCCACCGCGATGCGCTGGGTGGACCGGGAGACGCCGATGCCGGACGGATTCAGCGCGGACTCTGACTGGATCGTCAGGTAGTCGAGCACGGCATCAAGGGCTGCGGACTCAGCGACGGTCTGCTCCGCGGCATCCTTGTCGCCCTCATTCGCGACAACCGCCTGGTTGTATGCGAGCTTCCGACGCAACGGCAGCTCATCGATGTCGTAATCCCCCACCAAACCGTCAAGGATCTCGTCGATCGAGTCCTCGAGCCGGTCGGTGGGCGCAACTTCCTCGGCAAGCATGGTCGTGTACTTGCTGAGCAGCGCCTGGTGCGCGGCCGCACACCCCAGCGCCCGGTTCAGCTGTGGCCACTGCGGTGAGACGGCGGCGAGGCGGGGGTATCGCGGGTCGGCCGGGATCGATACGTGCGCGTCGATCTCCGCGCGCCAGCGGGCGACCTGAGCTCCCTGCTTGGACTCGTCGTCGAGCAGCTGCCTCCGCCATAGGTCGAGCGACTCGTGCACCAGCTCCACTGCGGCGGGGCCGAAAGCACCCTGCGAGACGGCCTCCAGGATGACCGCAAAATCCCGGCCGAGGGCCGTCGGGTCCTGGCTGTTGAGGTAGTGCCGAAGCCATCGCACCGAACTTGGTAAACGCCCCTGCCGGCGCAGTAGGAGCGCCATGAACAGCGAGGTCTTGTCAGGTGAGCGACGAAACGCCTCCTCAACCGCAATAGCGCACAGGCGCTCCTCGTCGCGTGCCCATGCAGCCAGGGCGACCAATACCGGCGCGAGCCAGTAGCGAGGGGTCTGCACCATGAGCTGCTCGCTGACCGCCCGTACGGTCTCCTCGGACACCAGCCCGACATCGAACGCCTGGAGGATGCCGACCGCGGAACGGCGTACCACCTTGTGATGCCCGTACTCGTGCTCGAGCCGGCCCTCAAGAGTGCTGATTTCAATTTGGGCGCTGTGGACGTTCGCGGTGAGCTCAGCCTGTTTGACAAAGTCCAGGAAGGCCGCCCGCAAACCAACCAACTCGTTGCGGGTCTCCTGTTGTTTCTCGTGGACGTCGGCGACCTGGCCACTCACCGCTGAGACGGACTCGCCAAGCCGCACGGTCATGTCCTGCAGTTCGTTGACCTGGCTACGCAGATAGCGGTCTACGCCGTCGTTCATAGAGATCCTATTCCGTTACGCGACGACTGAACCGTCGGGAAGGACCGGCCGCAACTCGCCGCTCGCGTATACCTCGACGAATGCGTACGCACCGGTCCGCACAAGCATTCGTGCCGCCCCGAACGGCTCCGGCACGACATCGGCGGGCGCGTAGTGCTCAACGATGTCGCGGAAAAGATCGAGGCGGTGGTCCACATAGGGCGGACCCAGATAGCACTGCGCCAGGAATCCCAGCGGTATGTCGCCGAACTCCTGCTCGTACTGCTCACGAATCCAGCGAGCGAGTTCCCCGCGACTTGCCGGATCCAACTCCGCGTCGAGACGGTGCATCGCGTGGAACAGCGCAGCGTGTCGGGGCTTGCGCCGACTCTTGCCAGGAACGGTGGTCTGGCCACGCTGCTGCCATTGGGCGCCGATACTGCCGACGAGCGGATCCACGCGCCTACGCTGTGAGAACTCCACCGCAGCTCCTGGGTGCTATCTCCGATGGGCCTGATCGCCCTACCGATGAGTTCTGACGGACAGCACCCTGTCGGCCCGCCATGGGGTCCTCGGCCGATATCTCGAGTACCACGGACACGATCCTGTCCACCGCATGCTGGTCGGTCAGCAGCCTCGCCACCTGCTCGTCGGGCCAGGCCACGCCGTAGGGCGGCTGGTCGAGTTCGTCCCAGCCCGTACCGACGGCAAAGGCCTCGCTCAGTACCTCGACCACCGTCCTGACCGCGTCGTCCCCGCGTCGGAGCCTGGTTCCCATCACTTCGATCGCGGCTGCAGCGAGGCCGAAAAGCCGGGCATCGTCGAGTTCGTGCCGTTCGGTGAGCAGCAACGGCGCTGTGCCCTCACCGCTGCTCGGCGGGAGCACAGCCGTTGGTGCCTGCTTGCGTCCCAACGGCCGCTCCACGTACGCGGCATACCAGGTAGGCCGGATACGCATGGCAGCGAGTACCTGCCCGACCTCCCGGCAGACCACCGCCGAATCGCTGCCGGCCCAGTCACCGGTCACGACCGCTCGACGCTGGGCCCACACGTCCACCGGCCACAGCCCTGTGCCGGCGGACATCGGAACGCCGACCCAGTTGAGGATCTCGACCGCCAGCGCTGTCAACCATTGGTCATGTCCGAGTGCCGCGACGAGCCAATTCGGTACCCGAGGTCGCTGCAACGCACCGCGCTGACCGCGCCTGCGGCGGTAGCCGTTGACCAGCGCCGCGTTGAGTCGGCTGGTTACCCAACCTTCGATGTTCTGGATCGGCCGCGTGGAATGGCTCAACAGATCCTCGATGACCGCCTCGACATCGTCGTGGAATCCGTCCAGGCAACCGTCGGACAGCCGTTGGACGGAGGTCGCGCACATCCAGTGGCCCCGATGCCGTTCGATTCTCTGTGTCACCTTGGTGAAAACCAGCGGCCAGACAATCCCGTATGCGGCGCCGGCCAACCGGACCCGTTCCACAGCTGACACCTTCGCGGCGACCGCCGCCAGGGACCCACGCTTGGCAATGGCGCGGATGTCCGGGTCACCGCGTCCGGCCAAGTTGGCGCCGTTGGCATTGAGTGCCTCGATACCGGCCGATCTCTCATGACGAACGCGGCACACCGGTGGCCGTCGTGCTGCCATTGATCGAGTTGTCGGCTTGCCCGGACTCAACACCACAGGCCCCTTTCCACCTGATTTCGTGCGGCGCGGAATCAAGAACGCAGTTGACAACATGCCGCGCCGTTCACATTCGTCCTGCAGACTGCGCCGATTGAACGGTCGCAGCGAGCAATGGTCAGAAAGGAGACGGGCCGATAGCGCGGAGCCGATACTGTCTGAAATACGCGCGCATTCCGCCGGGGATCAATCCAGACCGCTCGTCAACGGTAATGCGGTTGCCCGCAATGGTCAGCCGTCCTAATTCATCGACAGTGCCCGATGCGCGGACGAATAGCTGAGTTCCTCATGGGTCTTTCGGTGGATTGACAGCGCCGGCTGCTCGTTACGGCGCACGCTGTCACGCCTGCCCACTCCATAGCCTTATCAAATTGCCAGGCGACGGCCTTAGCGGCGAAGCGCCGGACCGACCGGCTACTGGGTGGTGGCCGGTCGGTCGCCATACGGGTGGTCCTTGCCCGGTTGGTGCCCGGAACAGCCGGGATGTCATGGCAGTACCAGTCGGTCCGTCAGACGGAGATGGCTTGTCCGGTTAGTTGATCGAGGTAGCCGTGGACGATGTGCACTTCGGGTTCCGGAGTTCGCCCGCCACCACGACAGCAGCGAAACTGGCGCTCTTGTCAGCTTCCGTGACGCCCCGTCGAGAAACACACCTCTCTGGGCGTCGCAAAGTAGCTCCGCCCCGATCAGGGCGCAGCACCGAATGAGCGAGTATTCGAATTCGATCACCAGGCTCCGCCGCTGGGCGCTCCGCCCAGTCCAATCGCGATCGAGACCCGCCCTATCCGGCATGCGGCGAAGCTGACATCTACAAGAGGAGCAGTCATGCGAATCACGCAAGCCGTCCGGCCGCGGTATCTCGTTCCCGCGGCGCCGTCACGGCGTGGGCTAGACCGCCGCTGGTTGACCATCGGCGGCACCGCCGTGGCCGCCGTGCTGACGATCGTCGCGCTATCCGCGATCCGGCAGCCGCCCCCTGTTGCTCGCGGCAAGATCGTCGTCATCGAGAACGTTGACGCCGACGTCGCCGGCAACGGCCTGGACGCCATCCGCGACAAGCTCGTCGACGCTGCGGTCCGCCTTGCCGACGAGGGCGGCGGCACAGTCACCCTCATCGCCGCGAGTGGGGGTCCGGCGCAGGTTGCCGCCGTAGCTGACCTGAAGGTCGAGCGCGACGGTGAGCCCGAGACCGACGAGCGGGTCCGCGCCGGAGTCGTCAAGCGGCGCGTCGACGACGCGATCGGCGCCGCCAAAAGCGTCCAGCTCACCACGCCCGGCCGAAACCTGCTGTCGCTGCTGACCGCGGCGGCCGAGAAGGCACCACGCCGAGGCGAGCCGTTCACCATCTACTACGTCGGATTCGGCCTCGCGACGGTTGATCCCACGGACGCCCGGGTGGCGCTCGCCGGCGAACCCGCACAGGCCGTCGACGCCGTCGCCAAACGGCTGCCGAAACTCACCGGCGCCGAGCTGCACCTCGTGTACCCCGCCGCCGTCGTCCCGCAGCAGCCGCTGAACACGATCACCGCGGCGTGGCGCACGGAGTACTGGTCGCGACTGGCGAAAGCGATGGGTGCCAGGGTGACCGAGGTGGTGTCCGACACTGCGCCCGCGCAGGCCGGTTCGCATGCTCCGACAGCACCGCCGATTGCGAATGTTCCCGACCCGACCCCACCGCCACCCGGCCCACCGCATCCAGACCCGCCGCCGGTTGTCCTGGGCGGTGGCAGCTTCAAGCCCGACAGCGACCAGTTCCTCGACCCCGGCGCGGTCGTAAAGGCGCTCGCACCCCTGGTCGCGGCGTGGACGCAGCACCCCGGCGGGTATGTGGGAGCCGAGTGCACCGGCCGCACCGCGGCCATCGGCCCGGCCGACACCGCCCGCGTCCTCTCCCGGCGGCGGGCCGCGCAGGCCGCGGCAGTCCTGAAGATCCAAGGCTTACCGGTCGCCGCCATCGGCGTCGGCTTCGACGACCCATTGCCCAACTATTCCGGCACCGACCCGCACCAGCGGTCGGTCCGGTGCCGCCTCGTCCCCAACCTATTGAAGGAGGTACGACGATGACGACCCACACGGCGTCCGGCGGGTATTTCCTGCCGCCGGACGATCCGAACTATCCGCAGTGGGCCACGATGGCACAGTACGAGCCCGACCGCCGGGTACATCAGCTGTCCGGAGCGCTCATCGGAAACTGCCCGCGCGGCATACGCGGTAACCCGAACCGGTGCGCCGAGTACCTGGCCGGACCGGTCTCCGCGGCGATCGTGCAGGCTGCAGTGGCAAGCGGGGAGAAAACCGCCGTCGAACACATCGACCGGGCCGAGCAGGCCAAGGACGAGCTGATCCACGCGAACCGCGACCTCGAGGCGATAAACGTCGCGCGCGAGAAGCTGCCGCATATGCCGGTCGACGGGCCGCACGGCCGACGGGTCACGCCCGCACAGAACCGCACCCAGCTCATCCAGACCCAGCGCGTCGCACACCAGCGTGTGGTCGGCGAAGACGGCGAGCACAACAAGGTCGCGCACACCCCCGTCTCCGGGCACATCGCGGCCGTCGTTTGCGCGGTCATCGAGACGGTCTTCACGCTCCGGGTGTTCAACGTCTCTCTCACCCACATCGTGTGGCTGCAGTTCCTGCCGTGGCTCGCGGCCACCGTCGGGCTGGCCATCTTCAACGTCAAGGTCGCCGAGTGGCTCGGCGGTCGGCGGCGGATCGCCCGCGAGACGCAACGCGCCGCAGTCGAGCTCAACACCCGAGCACTCACCCGGGCACACGCGCAAGGTGCCCCAGTGATCGTCAGCCTGCCGCCGAGCGCGGCGAACGCGGACGCGTCCTCGATGGGTAGTCTCGCGGGGCTTGCCCCCACCGCTGACGCGGTCCGGGCAGCGAAACGCAACCGCACTAAGGCGCTGGCAGTGTGGGGGATTCCGATCCTGCTACTGCTCGGCGGCCTGTACTGGCGCCTGGCGGTCAGTACCCTGCCGCTCCAGCTTGGATTCGTTACCTGGCTGCTGCCGGCGGCGATCGCTGCCGTCGTCGCGGCACTGCTGTGGGCCCTCATCGTCGAGCCGAACTCACGTGGCAATGCGCTCGGCGACGAGTTGCGGGCCTCCGCCGCAATCGACGCCAAGGCCGTGGCCGAGGACGATGCGCTCAAGGCCCAAGGGCTACAGGCCAAGGAGTACGGCGACCAGTGCGCCGAAATCGTCGAGGCGGAGCTCCTTGAAGCGCAGGAGCGGGTCATTGACTCACTCGAGGTCAGCCATCGGGCGCTACAGGTGGCCAGCGCCGTGCTCGGCGTGCCGAAGGTGCCGGCAGTCCGTCAGGAGAACCTGATGCTGCCTACCATGCCGCACATCGAGCGCATCGAGAAGAAGGTCGGAACCGAGCTGGAGATGCAGGGTGCTCTCGCGGGCAAGCTGGGCGTCGAGGAGTTACCCGCTCTGGAGGACTTGCCGAGCCCGGTCATCGCGCTCACCAACCCACCCGACGTCGCACCCGGCATCGAGCACGTCGACCCTCGCGGCTTGCGAACCTTCGCCGGATCGACCCTCGCCGGAAGCGCGCCGGCCGGTGCGCCGGTCCAAAGGCATCGCGGGCGTCGACTATGGCAGGTGCTGGTGGTACTGATCGTTGTCGCGCTGCTCGCGACGGCCGTCGTGTGGTACCTGACCTCGGTCCGGTGACAGCCCATGACTCACATCTCATCTGATATCCGACCTGACCACCCGCAGCAGCAATCCAACCGCCCGCCGCCACCGGACGGAGCGCTCCAGCCCGGAATGATGCCACCCGAAGTACGCGATGGGCTGATCCGGCTGGTCACGACAGAGCTAAGGGCGGCGTGGGACGCGGCCATCGCGGCGGACGCCGTGCGGGAAGACCTGGCGACGATCGTCAACGAACGCCGTCGCGCCATTCTGGAAGAAATTGGGCACTGATTGCGCCGACCATCGTGCTGTCAACAGCGAATGAACCTACCGCGCCGATACAGCGAACAACACTGGACCTCGACGAGGCCACCACACACGAAAGCCGAATCGACTTGATCACGGCGGGGACGGTGCTCCGCACCACTCGGCCTGTCGCCGCCCGCACCGGCGCATTTGGGGTTGCGTCCGCTTCGGCCGCGCGCTGTGAGCGCGCCGCCGGCTGCGACCCGGAGCCCCGCGGGGGCGTCTAGGGACTTTGCGACGACCGCCTTTAGTACTTCGCCCAATGTGCTGACGGTCCGGGCACCCCAGGCTGTTGAGCAGGCCGCCGTTGCGGCCGTCCCACCTGGTGAGGAGCCCGCCATGAGTCCCCGCACCCACACCGCGGAAGACCTGCACGCACGTCCGCGGGGCCGATCGGCAGACAGACGTACCGCGGTCTGACCGCGTTCCGCTCCACACCTGAGCAGGTACAAGCCGCAACAAGCCCATCCCGGTAAGGATCCGGCTTCTGCACGCCCGGATACGCGGGATTCGGGCCGATCCAGCTGCGGCGACCGCCGAATTCTGGCGGCAATGTCGCCGGCCATTCGGACCTATTGCTCGACAGATCCAGAATGGAGTCCGTCGTGTCCAGCGCGCAGGCACTTGGCAGCAGCAAACAATGTTCCTCAGGCAGCGGTTCCGCTGACCGCATACGGTATCTGGCTTGTCGTGGAATGCTCGCAGAACAAGTCAAGGCGGCTTCGCCGGAAGAGTACGAACGGCTCCGCGCCGGAACGTACGAAATCGTCTGGCCGATCGTCTTCAACGGGCTGACCCGCTCGGTCGAGCGTCAACGCGGGCACCACGAGTGCGCAAAGGGTGTCGACCATCTCGAACCCGACTGCCTCGACCGGTACCAGGACGACGTCGAGGCCGTGCTCCACGACGTGCTCCGCAACGTCAAGATCCCGATCCGTAACCTCGAAGGCTGGATCAGGAGCCGGCTCACCACGGCCACCATCGACGGACACCGGCGCCGGCGCGGCGAACGGGGCGCTCTGCAACGCCCCCGAATGCCCAAATGGCTGGCGAGGCGTCTCGATGACGACCCGTGGCTCATCGCACTCGCCCTCGACATCCAAGCCTGGGTGGGCATTCCGGCGACGGCTGGAGCCAGTGTCTGGCCGTACGGAGCCTGGGCCGACCACCGGACCGCCGTCACCGGCAACCCCACGTCCACCGAGCAGGAGGTGGCCAGGGAGGTCGAGACCGTGCTGACCGCCATGCGGCACAACCGGGACTGGTACGAGACGTATATCGAGCGGCCACTTGGCCACAAGCAGGCGCCGGTCCTGCCGCCGGCGGTTGCCGCAGCAGACCTCACCTCGGACCGGCCGCCCCTGGCACTGACCCAGCGGCACGAGTCTGACGACGCGCTGCTGCGGGAGCTGGCGGCGGTGGCGATCGACGCCATCGCGGCTCGGCTCGGCCGGGGATGGGACCTCCCCCAGGCAGTACAGGATGTCATCGGGACGGTGTTCGGTTCAGGCACGGGTACCGAGTACCTGAGCCGTCTCCCCGGCGCGGGTTGCGACGATGACGACCGGGTACGCGCACTCCTGTCGGACGCCCTGGCGGTCGACCGACTCGTAGCCGAGGTGCGCGACATCCTCGGAGTACCGGACGCCTGAGGACCGTCGCCACCGCTCACCCGGTGGCGACGACCTCGTACGCGAATGAGAAGTCCTGTGCGGGCTGGGTCCCCACCACGGGATGGCGGCCGACCCCGAATCCCTCGTTCGCCAGCAAGGACGTGCGGTACAAGCCGATGCTGTCGCCGACTGTCGTGGACAGCAACTCGTACGCGGTGTTAACGACAACAGCGCAGGCACTGACCGCGGTGGCGGCCATCGCCGCGTGCGGCGAACTGGTGACCAGCGTGGACAGCGACCCCACGGCGTGCAATACGTCTTCGTCAGTCAGCCGGTCCCGCAACAAGTCACTCAGCGCCCGGCTGTCCCTCCGGTCCCGGGTCACCCACCAGGCAAGGTCCAGAAAGTCCACGGCCGGCCCGTGGTACACGAGCATGTTGTCCAGGGGTAGCCGCTCGCCGTCGCGGATCCGACTGAAGTGTGCCGTCTGCGCGCGGTACACCGGCATGCCGTTGCCACCGCCGGTGAGGACCAGCCCGTCCACCCGCACGGAAGCCCCGCCCCACGAGCGGTTGCGTTGCACGACCAGCTCGGTCAGCCGGACGGCCACCGTACCGGGCGTCGCGGCGCGGGACACCAAACGCCGCGGTGCCAGGCGCATCGACATGTCCGGCCGTTCGTCGACGAGGAACCGCGCGGTCTCCGGTACCGGCGCCGGTGCCGGAGTCAGCTCGCAGTCCAGCCGCCGCACCGCGTAGCGAGCGACCGGGTCAGCCGCGACCGCCCACTCTCGGGTGGCGCCACTGGTGGCGGCGGCCAGCAGCTGTTGCAGCGGCGAGGAGCTCCGGGTCGCCTTCGCTCCCTCCTGGACCAGTGCGGCCAGGTCCTGTCGCGCTTCGGTGACGATCACCAACACCGATTCAGGTCGGGGGCCGTCGGTCGGCACACCGTCAGGCCAGACGAGCTCACTGCCGACGAGCGTGCCGTCATACCGCTGTCCGACGACGTACTCCTGCTTGCGCTGTAGCCGGAGACCACTGGGGTCAGCACCGGCGATGAGAGTCACCGCTCCGCTCACACCGATGTCGAAGACGAAGAAGTACAGGTCCCGCTCACCGTCATTGCGCAGCAGGAGATAGACCGACTCACCGACGTAGAGCTGTGCGCCGTTGGGATGCAGCGGCTCGGTCTTGCCCTCGACCACTCGACCCCACTCCACGGTGAACGGAGCGGCGAGTTCCTCACCAGGGGTCGGTGCCAGCCGCCGGAGCGTGGCCGCCCGACTCAACCGGGTCAGGTTGGCCACGAGTCGGCGTATCCCGGCCTGATCCGCCGTGGTCGACACCAGCGGCTCGGTTCCGCGGTCCCACAGGGAGAGCGCACCGCCGACCTCGACCTGCGCCAGTACCGGGTCGTTGGCGACCGGATCCTCCGCCGCGGTCGCGCGCAGCGTCGGTACTGCGTCGACTGCCGCGCGCACCCGCTCGGCGAGCGGACCGCTGCCACGGACGAGCACCGTGCTGCGCGTGGCCGACGTCACCAGCGGGTGTGCCTCGGCCAGGGCGGGCAGCTCCTGATGCCCGTCGCACAGCTCGAAGTCCGCCTGCACGGTGACGCCGTCGGTCCGCTTCACGGTGGCCCGGGCGACGATCGTCGAGTCGCTCGCCGGTACGCCCACCGGCGTGATGCCGAACTGGTCGCCTGGTGCCACGCCCAGTAGCGCCGCTCCGGGCAGGGTCAACCGATCGGGCCGCGCGCGGACGACCGTGAACGTCACGCCAGTCGGCGCTTCCTCGCTCTCGAACAGCATCCGGTGCGACGGCCCCTCCACCTCCGGCCGCTGCCCGTACGCCAGCTTCGTCACCCGGTCCCGTACCCGGTGGATCAGGATCGCCCAGCTGACCCTGGCCGGACCCGCCTCTCGCAGGGCGACGCTCAGTGACTCGGTGAGGATCCCGGTCCTCGCACCGTGGCTGTTGGTGTACTCGTACGCCGACTCCCAGGGCGCGCACGCCACCAGCCGTACCGCGTACGGATTGTTCTCCGGATCCGGAAGGTCGACGCGGAGACCCTGGGCACGCAACGCCCCGAGCTGCTCGGCGATGTCCAGATAGGTCGGGTGTGGAAGCGCCCGGGCCTGGAATCCGGGATCGCGGGACATATGCGAGGCGTGGCAACAGTCGAGGATGACAGCAACATTGTGAGTGCGCTCGGTAAGGCGGGCCAGCAACACCGACAGTTCGACCGCCGTGATCCCGCGGAAGTCGCCGGGTCTCGACGTGTCGTAGTCGGTCGGCACGATGAACTGCAGCTCGGGCAATGCGATGCCGCTTGGCGCAACGACCCGCGCGAGCCCACCGTGGCCACTGAAGTAGACCACCGCGCTGTCGCCATCCTGGGAGTCGGCGATCAGGCGCTCGTACCCGTCCCGGATTCCGACTTGGGTCGCCCGCTCGGCGGTGCGGCCATCGACGACGAAGCCCCGCTCTTCCAGCAGCGCGGTCATCGTCGCCGCATCGTTGTGTACCCCGGACAACTCGCCGGTCTCTGCACCGATGACCAGTGCCCGCCTCACGAAGCCTCCCTACGCTACGTGGTGTCCACAGTGGTCCTAGCGGGCGGGCGCCGTGGTACCGCGCTTCACTCACGCGGTACCACGGCGGCCCCGCGCTCAGGGCGAGATCTCGCCCGGCCGGGGGCCTTCGTCGAGATCGATGACGACCGCGTCGGCCTTCCCGCCGTTGAGGTACAACGTCATCCGGTTGCGCTTCTGGTCGAGCACCGGCACCTTTACGACGGTGCCGTCCTGCAACGCCTGCTCGATCTGGCCGACGATCGTGGCGATGTCCGTGCCGGCGCCTTCGTCGATGATGAAGTCGAGGCCACCTACCCGCAGCCTCTTGTCTCCCGATCCGCTCACTGGCCCACCTCCTCGTGTGCCTGTTACTGACGGACACAAGGCAGGCGGGCCGGTACTTCCCCGGCTAGGGCAGGTCCTGGCCCAGCAGGTTGAGCTTGTTTGCCACGGCGGCGGCTTCCCCGCGCTTGGGTACTCCGAGCTTGCGCAGAATGTTGGAGACGTGCACCCCGGCCGTCTTCTCCGTGACGAACAGCTTCTGGCCGATCTTCCGGTTGGACCAGCCCGCGCAGACCAGGGCAAGGACTTCCCGCTCCCGCGCGGTCAGCCCGAAGGGAACGGCCGGCGCCGGGGCCGGCCCGCCGGCTGGACCCGAGTCCTGGGCGCTGAGGTCGATCCGTGCGCCCTGGGCCAGCGCCTCGACTTCCCGACGCAGCGGCCCGGCGCCGAGTTCCGTCGCCAACCGGTACGCCGCACGGGCCGCCTCGCGCGCGCGATTCGCCATCCGGTCACGCGCCGCGCGGTCCTGTCCCGCTGTGCCGGTGCGAGCCGCCATCCCGCCACGCGCCGCCCACTCGGCCTCGCGGTACCGGGCGTATGCGGCTGGGTGGGGCCGCTTGAGCGCCAGCCACCCGGCGGCTACCTCGGCCCAGTCCGCCAGGCGGTCGGTTCCGCTGGATTCGGTGCGTTCCGGCCGCCGGTCGGTCCCGCGGATCCGGCCGTGTTCGGCTTGACAGAGCAAACGCAGCATGGGTACCTCGGGCAGCGTCGGTTGGTTCGTCGGCTCCGTGAGCCGGTCTACTTCGACGGCGAGAGCGTCCATCGCGGACACGACGCTGGTCAGGTCGGGTCGCGCCGTGCCGGGCAGCGCCGTCAAGCGGAGCCACTCGTCGGCCTCGTTGCGCATGCCGAGCGCACACAACCGCAGCTGGACGACCAGATTGTCCGTGTCGGCGACCGCACGCAGGCCGGTCAGGACCGCGTCTCTGGCCACCTTGGCATCTCGTCGCCAGATCGCGATCTCCGCCACGCAGGCGTACCGGGACCCGACGAACTGCGGTTGTCCCATTGATGCGCCGGCCTCGCGTACCTCGGCCAGCCTCTGCTCAGCGACCTCGAACTGGCCCCGAGCGACCGCGATCTCGGCCATAGTGAGGCACGGGAAGAGCCGCTCCGCCGCCGGACGGTCCTCGAGGAGCTGCTCGATGATCTTGGTAGCCTCGTCCCATCTGCCGAGCTGAACCATCGCCGCGCACGCGTTGTTGGCCAGTACCCCACGCCCCCTGGTGTGCTCCAGGCCGGTCTCCCGAGCCCGGTCAAGGCCATCCACCGCTACCGCGACCGCCTCGTCGAGTTCGCCCGCGTACTCCAATGCGAAGACCAGGTTTCCGTATGCGCGGTACAGGTCTTCCAACTGGTTCCCGGCGTCGGCGATCCGCAGGGCTTCGTACAGGGTCGCTCTACCCTCCTCCACCGCACCCCGCATGGTCAGCGCAATGCCGATGGTGTTGAGCGCGCGGCCCTCCTCGGCCCTTGCCTCGACCGACCGTGCCATCGCCAGTGCGTCCCGGCCGAGCCGTAACCCTTCGGCGGCGTGACCTTGGCGGACCTGCGCCGTTGCGCGCACCGCGAGCACCCGGGCGGCGGCCGCGGAGGGCGGTGCGTCGGCGAACAGCAGGCCTGCTTCGGTATAGGCGCGCTCCGCCGCGCTGTGGTCGCCGGCCTCCCACAGGTAGCTACCGAGCCGCTCGTACGCCTCGCCGGCCATTGCTGGGTCCCGCACCGGGTCCACTCCGGACACGGCGGCACGGGCCAGTTTGACCGCCTGGTCCACCCGGCCGGCCCAGCGAGCGGCGTCAGCGGCCGAGGAGAGCAGCGTGGGCTTCGGTATCCCGGCGACCGCGGCTGCGTCGGGAACCCGTGACCAGATCGCGAGGGCTCGATCGAACTGCCGCCTCGCCTCCGGAAACGCCCGCAATCGCATCGCATCGTTGCCCGCCCGTACCGCAGCCTCGAGTGCCTGCGGGAAGGCACGCGCCTCGGACCAGTGGTACGACAGCTCGGCCGCGACGGTGAGCTGCTCGGCGTAACTGAGCTGGCTGTCCGCCGCCAGCGCGACCGCGATCGCTTCATGCAGGCGGAGTCGGTCATCGGGGATCAGTTGCTGATGTACCACCTCCCGCAATAGCGCGTGCCGGAACACGTACGTGTCATCGGCCGGATCGACAACCAGCATCTGGCTGGTTACGCACTCCCGGAGGGCGGTCAGCATCCTGCGCCGATCCAACTCGCACACCACAGCCAGCAGGCGGTGGCTGACCCGGCGCCCGGCCGTCGCCGCGACGCCCATCACCTCCTGGGCGTCGTCGCTGAGCAGCTCGAACCTGGGCAGCACCAACTCGCGTACCGTGCCGGGCAGCGCAACAGTCCGGTCATCCCGCGCCGCCACAGCCAGCACGCCCGCGGCCATGACCTCCTCCACGAACAGGGCATTGCCGTCGGTCAGCTCGAAAGCCCGCTCCACCAGATCGTGCGTGACCTCGCCATCCATCACACTGCGCAAGAACCGCTTCACCTCACCGCGCGCGAAGCGCGGTACCTCCAGCTGCTGGACCAACCGGGCAGACTCCAGCTCGACGACCAGCGTGCGCAGCGGATTGCGCGGCGACAGTTCGGTGATCCGGAAACTGCCGATCAGCAGCAACCGCTCGTCCGTACGCGCACGTGCGAGATAGGAAAAAAGGTCCAGTGTGGATGGGTCTGCCCACTGCAGATCCTCCATCACGAACACGACCGGCTGATCACGGCCCAGCTGGTCGAGCATCCGCAGCACCGCGCTGAATACCCGGGACTGGGCACCGCGCCCTACTGCCGGGACCGTCTCCTCGTTGGGACCCGCATCGGTGAAATCCGAGGCCAGACCGGCCAGATCCAGGAAGCCCGGGCCGGCCAGCTCCCGTACTTGTTCCACGCCCACGCCGCGCACCAGGCGACGCAGCGCGTCGATCAGAGGTGCGTA
Source organism: uncultured Actinomycetota bacterium (assembly GCA_963742715.1). Classification (GTDB taxonomy): domain Bacteria; phylum Actinomycetota; class Actinomycetes; order Mycobacteriales; family Micromonosporaceae; genus CAVUMR01. The sequence goes on from CAVUMR010000002.1 coordinate 1,747,886, forward strand.
CGGAACTTCACCCGTGCCCAAGGGGATGCACGAACCCCACAGCACCACAGAGCCGGAGTCCCGTGCCCGGTCCACGAACTCGCGAAGCAGCCGGCTCTTGCCGACACCCACCTCGCCTCGCACCAGCAGAACGCCGGACGTACCACCGGCCGCCTGACCGAGTAGCCGCATGAGGCGGCTCATCTCGTCGACTCTTCCCACGAATGGCGGGGTGCGGCTGACTGGCTCGCGGGGCTGCGCGCCGGTACCCATAGAGGTCCATCATTCCGTGTTGTGCTTGGCCACGTTCGCTTCGTGACCGTTCGGCCGCCAAGACCAACCGACCGGATAAGCGAGATCGACCGAGTACGCGACACCTAATACCGCAGCTCCGTACAAGCGCCGCCGAACGCGTCCGGTCCAGGTCCACCAACTAATGGAATGGTGACCGTAGCGACGGAATGCGGTCCGATATCGACCGGCGACCGGATCACGCCACCTACCCATCCACCTCGCTGGTGGCGGCGAGTAGATCCTCCGCCGCATTGGCGACCCGTGCGACCAGCGCATCGCCGCCCTCTACCTCTTGAAACGCATCGGCCCACAGGATGCGCTGGTAGGACCGGGCGAACTGCCTGATCTCCCACTCGGCCACATCGGACGTCAGGAGGGCGTCCGTGAACTGCTCCACTGCGGCGAAGAGGATCTCGCCCACCAGTACGGCCTCGTCGAGCAGGCGCGTCCGAACCTGGAACGCCGCCCGCTCGGTCCGGTCGGCGACAATTCGGTATAACTCGGTGACACCGTAGTCGGTCGGTGGCAGCGCCGATATCTGTTGATCACCCGTCCGGAAATTCAGCAGGTCCAGATCTGTGCGGACCTTCGGGTGCAGGTGGGTGCGATAGTCCAGCCGCACAGCGAGCAGCTCGTCGATCGCGGCCTGAATCACCGGACACGGCTCGGTGGCGGTCGCGGCCAGGCGGGCCAGGTGGACGAGGGCCGTCGATCCCGACCGTTCGCCCAGCAACGCCTCCGCACCGGTGAACGCGGCCGCCACGTCGGTCCACAACTGCTCCAACCGACAGCCGAGGAGTAGGTCGAGCGTGCGCCACCGGCGGTTCACCTCTCGGCGGGCGCGATTCAACTCCATGTCGGCGAGAAAGCAGAACCCGCCGTCACGGATGGCCGCGCGGCTCGCCCCGAGACACCACCGGTCGTATCCGACGCCGAACCCGTCGCGTACCCATTCGACAGTCTCGTCATAGATCGTGTTTACTGCGGCGACGAAGCCGGGATCCCCAATTAGAGCCCCATCCCGTACTCGCGCCGACAGCGCGCGAAGAGCCGTGGCGATACCCGCGTACAGGTCGTCCGCGCGTCGGTACAACTCCTCCATGCTGACGCTCGACGTGGGCACCTGGCGCAGCACAGCCTTTGCCTCTACGGCCAGCCCGATCAGCTCGTCGCGTACGGCATCGGCGTTCCCCTTGGTGCCGGCAAGCACGTCCGCGTCCATCACGGGCAGCCGCTCCGCCAGGTGCTGTATGACCGGCCGGAGCAACCGATCCGGTACGTCACCTGGATCTTTGCCGTTGACCTCCAGGATACGCAGCTCCCGCGGTTCCCCACCTTGGCTGTCAACCGGGCGCGAAAGGTCGCCACGCCGCCCGGAGGCACCCCCGCCGTTAGTCGTGTTCAGCACGACGACGACGAAGTCGCCACGCCGACCAACAGAGCCGCGCGCCTCGTCAAGCACTGCCAAAGCGCTGTCGTCGGCCGCACTCCAGGACATCTCGGCGCCCAGTACGCGCTTGACGAGCAGGGCTACGTCCAGGTTGTGTCGCAGCCCGGTGAGTTGACGCTGCTCGGCACCCGCTGCGTCACGAAAAGCTGGCAGATCCACCACCGTGATCGCGCCAGCGTCGTGATGTGGAAAGGCATGCTCGATCCGTGCCTCACGCACCGCAAGGTACCTGCGCGCCGGTCTCGTTTCGGCGCACTCCCCGTCCAATGGGTACGCCACGTAGTCCCGCAGCCGGTCGAGTTGATCTCCGGTCAACTCCATTGCCCTGCCACGTCGGTTCAGCAGCGCCTCATACGACCACAGCGCCTCTTGGATCTGCTTGAGCTGGACAAGCTGGGCACTCTGCCCGGAGGTTTGGTCTACCTCGTCAGGACTCGGATAACTAGTCGTACGGAACGTCTCGACATCGGTCGGCGCATCGCCCAATCCAGCCGCGACGTGTCTGGGTTGCAGGTGCACAGCCCGAAAGGTGTCGAAGGTGTGCAGGTCAAGGACGGCTCGATCCCGTTCGGGCGAGTGGACGACCCGGCATGGTACGGCCGTCACGGGTGCCCGCTGGCCAGTTGGTACCCACGCATCGGTCAGGCCAGACAGCGACTGCAGAAGCGTGCTCTTACCGGTACGCCCGGCGCCACTGACACCGATACACACCGTGCTGCGAGCTATCCGGCTCTCCACCCACTGAAGAGACTCGATGGTCGCCGTGACGGACGGACGCACCTCCGTGATGCGCAACCTGCCGAGATCGGCGGAGACCTGTGGCGGCGTGGCCGCACACTCCTGCAACCGCTCGACCGCCAGGGACAGTGCCACCATCGCCTCGTCCATGCGACGCCACTTCCCGATCTCCGCCCGAACGTCAGGCAGGCGCCCGCGGCGTGCCGCGATGACGGTGCCGATCTGATCGGCCAGCTCACTCACTGTCGGCCTCGCTCTCCGCACGGCCGTCCCAGCCGCGCCCGACGACGGTGCCGCGCTGCTCTGCCCCCGAGCGGGACTTCCGCAGGCCGTCAGTCTCGAGTCGGCCTCGACGCAAGGGCCCGACGGGGTACTGGGGAACTGACGGACGTGCGCACCGGTCAGACAGCTGGACCCCTCTCAGGCGGCATCCGCCCGATAGGGAATGGCAGTTCGCACCAAGCTCCGGGTGTCGGGAGTCAGCAGCACCGGGCACGCCACTCCACGGCAGAGCTGGCGCGGGGTGACCCAGCGCCCTCTCGGACCGTTTGCGGTCATCCAGTCGCGCAGGCTACTCAGCCGACGATGACCAGGCTCTCCGCGCGTCGCCAGGGGTCGATCAGCACCGGAGTCGAAGACCCATCCTCGTCTGGTAGTGGAGCAAGGTCCCGGTAGTGGCCGCCACCCGGACCCATCCGGTTGCGGCCCAGCCGGAACGCCGTGGCGACCGACTGGCCAGCGGCGATGGCGTTGTAGAAACCGGCCGCGAAGTCGATCGCCACTCCGTCCAGTACTGGTCTCGACATACCCACGACGCACGTGACGTGTTCGACGATCGCCGCAGCCTGGTCTTTGGTGAGGCACGCGTTCAGCACCACGCAACTGACCCAACGGCCCGTGATCGCGAAGAGGTCGCTGAGCTGCTTGGGTTGGACTGGGCAGGCGTTGCCCCGTTCGTCGACCAGCACGATGCCGTGGACAGCGCTGTTGTGCCCGGCGTAATGGACGACGGCGGGTTCGTGCTGAAGGAGAAGCTCCTGCAGGTCGCCATAGCGTGCCGCCGCACCCAACCGTAGGTCGAGTTGGTCGCGGTGACGCGCGCCGGTAATCGCGCGATCGATCGCCCGGTACTCCTCATCCAGGCGGAGTCGCCCAGTGTCCAGCGGATTGGACGTGAGCATCAGTACCGTCTGCCGCGGCCGGTCAGGGACGCTCGGCGCTTGAACTACCTGGCCGATGTTTCCGTTCCCGACCTGGTTGGTCTGGTCGCCGTTGACGAGGTTCCTGATGTGGACGCTATCCGCCAAGTGGCACGCCCTTTCCAATGTTGTGATCACCGACCTGGTTGATCTGGTCACCCAGCACCACATTCTCGACGCGGAACACCTTCTGGCTCTCTGGCGGATTCTCGACCGCGTCGGCAATCTCGTCGACGAGGTTCTCGATCTCAGACCGCGCACGGCTGGCGAGTAGGCAGCGCGCTACGCCGGTGGTCTCCAGCAGCAAGGCATAAAGTCGCGGCCGGAAAACCGACCTTTTCAACCGAAACAGTGTGGCGACGACGATGGCGAACAGCACGACGACATTGAAGATCCGTAGCGCAAGGAACGGCTCGCCACCGTTGGCCATGCTGGCCACACCATTCAGAATCACCACGAGTACGAGGATCCCGATGGTCTGCCCAGCAGTCCGGACGGAGAGCCGGATCCGGGCCGGCTTCAACATCAGGCACTGCACGCGCGCGATGCTGCGAAGCAGGTAGACTTGGTCAGCGATGGTCAGCGTGTGCCGGTTGATCTTGACGTCAACGGTCTGTTTCTGCTCGCCCCTCGACCGTCCGTGGGTTTCGACTTTGTACGTCATGGTTGGCCGTAGCCAAATGTCAAAAGAATGGAATTGGCGCCGGAAATACACAGAATGACCAGGATCAGACCGACGAGCTGATACACGATGCCCGGAAGTAGAGTCGGCTCCGGCCGGCCACGGGCCGCCTGCATCCTGTGGTGTGCCCAAGCGAGCAGGTGGCCCGGAATAACCCCGAACACGAGCCACAGCAATCGTAGGAACGTCCGGATCAACCAGCGCATCAGTGAAGCCATGTCCGGCACCTCCGATCAGGTCGGTCACCGCACCGGGTCCGATGCCCGATGCCCACGGCACCGGGCCTGCCGCCACCGGACACCTACACCTGACGGACAGCGCTCAATGGCGGCCAGTCTCTGCGTACTCCGCGAGCGACGGGAACCGCGCACCGGGAGGAATACGGCCATCGTCATCGTCCGGAGTGGACAAAGCCAGCCCATGCGGGACTGTTGATCTAACGGTGTTTCCGGCCTGATCCGCTGGGCGGAGGCCCGGTGGGAGAGGCGCCGTTGATCACCGTGACACTCGACGATGTGACCGCGAAGAAGAAGCCTGAGCCGTCGGCGGAGCAGCAGGCCGCGGCGGAGTTGGTTCGGCTGGCCAAGGAGCAGGGCCTGTCGTTGACCGGCCCGGACGGGTTGCTCAAGCAGCTGACCAAGACGGTCCTAGAGACCGCGCTGAACGAGGAGATCACCGAACACCTGGGCTATGAGAAGCATGACCCGGCCGGTGTCGGGGCGGGCAACGTGCGCAACGGCACCCGGCCGAAGACGGTGTTGACCGAGGCCAGCGGCCAGGTGCAGATCGACGTGCCGCGTGACCGGGCCGGCACGTTCGCGCCGCAGATCGTCCGCAAACGGCAGCGCCGGCTCGACGGTGTCGACGAGATCGTGTTGTCGCTGTACGCCAAGGGCCTGACCACCGGGGAGATCAGCGCCCATTTCGCTGAGATCTACGGCGCGTCGGTGTCGAAGGAGACCGTCTCGAGGATCACCGACAAGGTCATCGAGGAGATGACTGACTGGTCGCACCGGCCGTTGGACGAGATCTACGCCGCGGTGTTCATCGACGCCATCGTGGTCAAGGTCCGTGACGGTCAGGTCGCGAACCGGCCGTTCTACGCGGCGATCGGGGTGAGTCTCGACGGGGAGAAGGACATCCTCGGGCTGTGGGCCGGCACCGGCGGTGAGGGTGCGAAGTTCTGGATGAGCGTGCTGACCGACCTGCGCAACCGCGGCGTGAAGGATGTGTTCTTCCTGGTCTGCGACGGCCTGAAAGGCCTGCCGGAGGTGGTCACCAACGTGTGGCCGCGCACGGTGGTGCAGACCTGCCTCATCCACTTGATCCGCAACACGTTCCGGTTGACCTCCCGCCGCTACTGGGACGAGCTGAAGCGCGACATCAAACCCATCTACAGCGCCGTGAACGCCACCGCCGCCCGGGCGGCGTTCGACGAGCTGAGCGAGAAGTGGGGCAGACGGTACCCAGCCGTCATCCGGCTGTGGGACAACGCCTGGCCGGAGTTCATCCCGTTCCTGGACTACGACGTGGAGATCCGGCAGGTGCTGTGCAGCACGAACGCGATCGAGAGCCTCAACGCCTGCTACCGGCGGGCGGTCCGCGCCCGTGGCCACTTCCCCACCGAGCAGGCCGCGTTAAAGTGCCTCTACCTCGTGACCCGGTCACTGGACCCGACCGGGACCGGCAGGACCCGATGGACGATGCGCTGGAAACCCGCGTTGAACGCCTTCGCCATCACCTTCAGCGACCGCTTCCCGGCCGCTGAAAACCGCTAGAACCCGCCGGAAACACCGTTAGCGAGATAGTCCCGCCCATACGGTGATGCCTGCGGTTCGGAATCGTGCGATCTGACTGCGGAGCTCGTCCGGCATGGTGTCGGGCGGTTGCGCATCATCTGAGATCATCCATAGCTGCGCCGCTCGGAGTGCGTCCGCGGGACGCAGCCCGCCGCGGCGCAGGTAGTGATGGAACATGAACATCAGCACAGAGGTTAGTGTGTCGGAACGCTCCATTGTGCGCTGATCACCGACCGGGCGCCGGCAGTCAGGAAGACGCTGTTGAGGCTGAACGCTTCGTCGTAGCCACGGACGGGTGCGCCGCTAGGGCTCTGCTCAGCTGATACCGCCCGCTCTGAGAGGCTTCGCGGAGCTCGTGGCCGGGCGCGGTGAAGCGGTACTCATGGAGTCCGCAGTGCGGTGCAGTTCGCAGGTCAGCGGCTCGGTGTCGGCCAATGTCCGCGTCGGTGATATGAGCGGGCGCCGCAGCCCGGCCCGGCGGCCCCGCCAGGCCGTCGAGTTCACACCGGGCCTAGCAACGACTACAGCGACTGCAGCAGGCTGCCTCACAGGGCGACATACGCCACCGGCACGCCATTGAGGCCCCCAGCACTGCCGGGTACCGCCAGCCAGAATCCGATCAGCCGAGTCACCATGATCGACTGTCTCGAATTGAGGACCAACCAAGGACGTCAAGATGTCCGAGACTTTCCTGAGACTTCGCCCCAGCGGGCCAAAGTCAAGTCTTCCAACAGCGGCGTGCTGGACCTGACATCCATGCCGAGCGACGCAAAAAGGGTTCCCGCAGGTCTGTGACCTGTGGAAACCCTCAGCGCGTCGGGACGGCGAGATTCGAACTCGCGACCCCTTGACCCCCAGTCAAGTGCGCTACCAAGCTGCGCCACGTCCCGATGCCACCGCGCACGTGGCGTGATGGCGGGCTCAAGGGTAGCGCAGGGCAGACAAGCCACGCGTCGGGGCACACCGGTGTCGTCGCTCGGCCAGGTGCCGGCAAGGAGGTCGGCGTCACGTCGCCTAGAGCGTCCTAGGAAGCTAGGACAATGGTCTCGGGACGGTGCCCCGGCGGCATGGCAAAGCGCCAGAGTTAACCGATCGTGCTGACGGCCTGATTCCGCAGGAACTCGTGGGCGCCGCGCAGCCTGGTACGGAGCCGCTGCTGGGTGAGCGTGCATTCCAGGCGTACGTCGATCGGCCCGGGCAGCTCGGTGTCCACGCCCCGGCCGTGGGGCAGTGTCGCCGGGTCGAGGCCGTCCCGATGGGCGATCAGGATCCCCAGTTCGTGGCGGCTGACCGCGTCGGCTCCGGCGAGGTGGTGGATGCCGGCATGGTCGGAGGCGGCCAGTTCCAGCAGCGCGGCCGCCAGGTCGACGACGTGTACCGGGCAGCGGACCATGTCGGTGAACAGCATCCCGGGGGCCTCGCCGGCGGCCAGGGCATGGACCTGGCGTTCGTGCGGAGAGCCGCCGGCGCCGATGATCAACGAGGTACGGGCGATCACCGCGGTCGGGCTGATGGCCTTGACGACAGTCTCGGCGGCGGCTTTCGCGGCGCCGTACGGAGTGATCGGATCCGGTACCGCGGTCTCGTCGTAACGGATCGCGGCGCCGGAGAACAGCACATCGCTGGAGACGTGAACCAGTCGCGCGCCGACCGCGGAAGCTGCGACGGCCACGTGCGCGGCACCGTCCGCGGTACTCACCCAGTCGTCCTTGCGGTACGCGGCGTTCACGACCACGTCGGGCCGCACCTCGGCCACCAGCTCGACAACCTGCTGACGAACACGCAGGTCCAGGGAGTACCACGACGCCCCGGCCACGTCGGCCGGCTTCGTCAGGTACGTCGCGGCCACCTCAATGCCTGAAGCCAACGCCTGCCGGGCGACCTCGCGGCCGAGAAACCCGCTACCACCGACGACGAGCACGGTCATGGCGGTCACGCTACCGACAGCCGGCCCGACCACTTCCCGGCCGGACCGACGGGGAGGCGGTTCAGCGGGTCTGCCGCTTGCGCGGCTTCACCGACACCATGATCGGGCTGCCGACGAACCCGAAGTCCTCGCGCAGCCGACGCTCCACGTACCGCACGTACCCGGGATCGAGCTGCCCGGTGGTGAACAGCACGAACCGTGGCGGGCAGGCACCGGCCTGGGTGGCGAACAGAATGCGCGGCTGCTTCCCGCCGCGCACCGGGTGGGGATGCGCCGCCACCAGTTCGGACACCCACTGGTTGAGCCGGCCGGTGGAAACCCGCTGCTCCCAGCTGGCCAACGCGACGCGCATCGCCGGCGCGAGCTTGTCGACCGCCCGGCCGGTACGCGCGGAGATGTTGACCCGCTGCGCCCAGTTGATCCGGCGCAGGTCCCGCTCGACCTCCCGGCGCAGCTGGTACCGCCGGTCCTCGTCCACCAGGTCCCACTTGTTGAACGCGACGACCAGTGCCCGGCCGGCCTCCACCACCATCGACAGGATCCGCTGGTCCTGCTCGCTGATCGGCTCACTGGCGTCGAGCAGTACGACGGCCACCTCGGCCGCGTCGATCGCGGCGGCGGTACGCAGGCTGGCGTAGTACTCGGTACCGCTGGCGCGGGCGACCCGACGGCGCAGACCGGCCGTGTCGACCAGTTGCCAGGTCTCGCCACCGATCTGCACCAGGCTGTCGACCGGGTCCACGGTGGTACCGGCGACCGCGTCCACGACCGCCCGCTCCTCCTTGGCCAGCTTGTTGAGCAGGCTCGACTTGCCCACGTTCGGTCGGCCGATCAGCGCGACCCGACGGGGGCCACGCTCCCTCGGCTCGGTATCGGCCGGCAACTCCGGCAACGCCTCGAGGATCGCGTCGAGCAGGTCGCCGGAACCGCGTCCGTGCAACGCCGACACCGGGAACGGCTCCCCCAGTCCGAGGGACCACAGCGCGGCGGTCTCCGGTTCCATCCGGGCGTCGTCGACCTTGTTCGCGATCAGCAGCACCGGCCGGCCACCTCGCTGCAGCACCCGGGCGGCGGCCACGTCCGCGTCGGTCGGGCCGACCGTCGTGTCGACCACCAGCAACACCAGGTCCGCGGTCTGCATCGCGGCTTCCGCCTGGGCCGCGATGGCCGCGGCCCGGCCCCGCGCGTCCGGGTCCCAGCCGCCGGTGTCGACCACGGTGAACCGGCGTCCGGCCCAGTGCGCGTCGTACGCCACCCGGTCCCGGGTCACGCCCGGGGTGTCCTCCACGACCGCCTGGCGCCGGCCGATGATCCGGTTCACCAGCGTCGACTTGCCCACGTTCGGTCGGCCGACCACGGCTACCAACGGCACCGGGCCGGCCGGCTCCTCCGGCGAGTCCACCGCGAACCCAGCGGCGGCGTCCGCCCAGCCGGTGTCGCCCGCCGGGTCGTCGCCGACCCAGTCCGTACCGCCCACCGACGTCATCCGTGCTCCCCACGAGCCTGATCGGTCCGCGCCGCCACTCCGGCACGCACACTGTCCCCACCGAGCAGGTCGAGCAGCCGGTGGACCACCTCGTCCACGCCGAGCGCCGTGCTGTCGAGCACCACCGCGCCCGGCGCCACGGCGAGCGGACTGGTCGCCCGGCTGGAGTCCAGCTGGTCCCGCCGGGCCAGGTCCGCCGCGGTGGCGGCGACATCGCCGGCCAGCTCCGCGCTGCGCCGCCGGGCCCGCTCCGCCGCGTCCGCCGTCAGGTACACCTTCAGGTCCGCGTCCGGCGCGACCACGGCGCCGATGTCGCGGCCCTCGACCACGATGCCGGTCGTGCGGTCCGGCCCGCCGATCACCCGCCGCTGCTCGGCGACCAGGGCCTGCCGTACCGCCGGCACCGCCGACACCGCGGACACCGTGCCGGTCACCCGGGTACCGCGGATCTCCGTGGTGACGTCGGTGCCGTCACAGGTGACGTGCGAACTGGCCGGATCAGTACCGATGCCGACCGTCAGCTGGCCGAGGATCTTAACCACCGCGTCCGGATCGTGCGGGTCCACCCCCGCGTGCAGCACCGCCCAGGTGACCGCGCGGTACATCGCTCCGGTGTCCAGGTACCGCGCGCCGAGCGCCTGCGCCAAGCGGCGGGAAACGGTCGACTTGCCCGAACCGGACGGGCCGTCCACCGCCACCACACCCCGGAACGGCTGCCGTGCCTCCACGTCGGGCTCTCCTCACACCTGTTGACAGTCGGTGTCCATGATGCCTGGCCGGGGTGGACCGGCAGCGGCCGGCTCCCAGGTGGCGACCGCCGCCGGGCTCGGTGCCGGCGGCGCGCGTGTGCTCCGTCGGTCAGAGGTCGACGGCGCGGTACAGCGAGCTGACCTCGGGGGTACCCATCCGGCGGGTACGGCCGGGGCGCAGCTCGCCCAGCCGGATCGGGCCGATGGCGGTACGGATCAGCCGGTTCACCGGGTGCCCCACCTCGGCGAGCAGCCGGCGTACCACGTGCTTGCGGCCCTCGTGCAGGACCAGCTCCACCAGCACCCGGTCGGGCAGCGACTCGACCACCCGGAACTGGTCGAGCTGTACCGGCCCGTCGTCGAGTTCCACCCCGGCGAGCAGCCGCCGTCGCACCGGTGGACGCACCGGCCCGGGCACCTCGCACAGGTACGTCTTGGGTACGCCGAACGACGGATGGGTGAGCCGGTGCGCGAGGTCACCGTCGTTGGTCAGCAGCAGCAGCCCCTCGCTGTCCGCGTCGAGCCGCCCGACGTGGTACACCCGGCCGAGGTCAGCCGGCACGTACTCGGCAAGGCTCGGTCGCCCCTCCGGATCGGACATCGTGGAGACCACGCCGCGGGGCTTGTTCAGCGCCAGGTACACCAGTCGGGAGTCGGTGATCAGCCGCACCCCGTCGACGTGGATCGCGGAGTTCGCCGGGTCGACGCGACGGCCCAGCTCGGCCACCTTGCCGTCCACCGTGACCCGACGGGCGGCGATCAACTCCTCGCAGGCCCGCCGAGAGCCGAGCCCGGCGGCGGCGAGCACTTTCTGCAGCCGCTCACCGCTGCGGGCCACCTCGTCGGCGGTCATGCCCCTGCCCGCGGATGTCATCGCGCCTCGTCAATCAGATCGTCCGGTAGCTCGGATGGAAGGAACGGCGCCAGCGGCGGCAACTCTTCGACCGAGTCGATGCCGAGCTTCTCGCAGAACAGGGTCGTCGTGCGGTACAGGTGCGCCTGGGTGTCGGGTTCGATACCGCACTCGGCGATCAGTCCCCGTGCCAGCAGCGTACGCACCACGCCATCGCAGTTGACACCGCGGATCGCCGAGATGCGGGACCTGGTGACCGGCTGTTTGTACGCGATCACAGCCAGCGTCTCCAGGGCGGCCTGGGTGAGCCGTACCTGCTGGCCGTCCAGGACGAATCGCTCCACGTACGGCGCGTAGTCCGAGCGGGTGTAGAGCCGCCAGCCCCCGGCCACCCTGCGCAGTTCGAAACCCCGACCCGCTTCGGTGTACTCCGCGGCAAGCGCGCGAAGCGCGGCCTCGACCGACTCGGTCGGCTGTTCGAGGACCTGGGCGAGCAGTACCGCGGGCACCGGCTCGTCCACGACCAGCAGGATCGCCTCGACAGCGGAGGTCAGCCGGAACGTGTCCAGCAACGCCATCGGCGCGGCGTCGGTCAGCTCCGGCGACGGTTCCATCGACGAGTCCATCGCCGAGTCCATCGGCGCGGGCATTGCCGCCGGCGCGACCGGCGCGCCGGTCGGTTCATCGATCCGTTCGCCGGCGTCCGCCGGCACCTCCGTCCAGCCGGCGAGCTGGAGCGGTGCCGGTGCCTCGGCCGCCGGCGCGCCAGTCGCGAGCTCCTCAGTCGCGCGCTCCTCAGTGGCCGGCTCGTCAAAGGCCCGCTCGTCAAGCGCCGGCTCGTCGGCCAGCTCGGACGCCTCATGGGTCGGCTCGTCCGCGGCCTCGGCGACGGGTTCATCGGCCACGCGCTCATCGGCGGGCTCGGCCGCGCGCGACTCAACCGCGGGCTCGTCCGGCGGTTCGTCGGCGGTCGGCGCGACATCCTCGGTCGGCACGGCGTGCCCGTTCGCCCCGGTGTCGCCGGAGCCGTTGCTCGGGTCGGGCGCCCGTTCCCAGGGCGGCTGCCACGCCGCCATCCGGTCAGCGAGCGACCCGTGTTCCTCCTCGGTCACCCGGTCTGCCTTTCGTTCGGGGCCTGTTCAATAGTCGCGGCCGGCGCTGAAGTCTCGGCCTGTTCAATAGTCGCGGCCGGCGCCGGAATCTCAGCATCGGGCTTGGGCGGGGGCGGCGCGCCGGTGTACTCGTCGACCTCGACCTCGGCCGCGTCGTCGCTGCCCGTCCACCGTACGGTCAGCTCACCCAGCGCTTCCACCTGCTCGAATCCGACCAGATTCTCCCGGTACAACTCGAGCAGCGCCAGGAACCGCGCCACCACCTCGAGATTGTTCTGGCAGTCCGCGCACAGGTTCCGGAAGCTCGCGGTACGCAGCCGCAGCAGCTTGTCCCGCAGGATCGCGGCGTGCTCCCGGACGCTCACCCGTACCTGGTGGATGTGGTCGATCGAGACGGTCGGCGGCACCTTCGGCGTGAGCGCCTGCGCGGCCAACCGGGCCAGCCGCTCCGGGCCGATGCCGAGCAGTACCTCCGGCAGCGCCTCGGCGTACCGCGGCTCCAGCGACACCGTGCGCGGGTACCGGCGGGCGGCACCGCGTTCCAGCCCGGCGATGTGGCGAGCCGCCTCCTTGAACGCCTTGTACTGCAGCAGCCGCGCGAACAGCAGGTCGCGCGCCTCGAGCAGGGCGAGATCCTCCTCGTCCTCCACGTCGGCCGCCGGCAGCAGTCGCGCCGCCTTGAGGTCGAGCAGCGTCGAGGCCACCAGCAGGAAGCTGCTCACCTCTTCCAGGTCCCAGCTGTCGCCGAGAGTCCGGATGTAGGCGATGAACTCGTCCGTCACCCGGGACAGGGCCACCTCGGTGACGTCCAGCTTGTGCTTGCCGATCAGCTGTAGCAGCAGGTCGAACGGTCCGGTGAAGTTGGTCAGCGTGACGTGGAAGCGGGACCCGCCGGAGTGCTCCGGCTCGGCGGAAGCGTCGGTGTCGGTGTCGGCGTCGGCGTCGGCGTCGGCGTCGGCGTCGGTGTCGGCGTCGGCGTCGGCGGCAGGGTCGGTGGCGGCGTCGGTGGCGCCGGCGAGATCCGCACCGGGGTCGTCGACAGCCTGGCCGGGGCCACCGTCGGACGGCGCGTCCCCGCGCTGCCCGGTCACCGGATCGTCCGGCGTACCGGTCGGCTCCAGCGGCGGGGTCATCCCGTGAACGTAACCCACGGTTCCGGTCGGTAGCGACGAGACCGGCCGGGTCATCCCCACAGCCGCATCAACGGCCCGCCCACGGCGTCGAACCACAGGTGGATGAACGGCCCGCGGGCACCCAGCGGCAGCATCAGGACCAGCAGGATCACCACGCCGATGTTGCGGTCGACGAGCCAGTACTGCGCCTTGCGGGCGCCCTCCCCCGGCCGCCGCCAGACGAGCCAGAGCAGCCCCCAGCCATCCAGCGGCGGCAGCGGAATGATCTCGAGCAATCCGAAACAGAGCAGCCCGACGCCGAACGAGACCAGCAACTGGCCCTGCCACTCGATCGGAATGCCGTGCAGTACGTCCGAGGGCAGGAACAACGACAACCGGAACTGCCCGGCCGCCGTACCGACCGCGTATCCGGCCAGTACCGCCTCGCCGGCCAGCAGCCCGATCAGTGGGCCGACGGCGTACACCATCGCCTGTCCGCCGGGCCTGAGCACCCGCGGGCCGGTCTCCGGCAGCGGCGCCGGCCGGCCCCACCCGGTGCCGCCGAGCACCGCACCGACCGCGCCGAACGGGTCGATGTCCCGGCGCGGCTCGAACAGCGGGGCCCGGGGCCGGGTGCTGACCGAGAGCCAGCGGGCCAGGGCGGACTGCAGCAGCGCGCGCAGCAAGACCGCGACCAGGAACGCCAGTACGAGCCCGGCGAACGCGACCGGCTCGACGAGCGCGTAGAGCACCGGCGACCTACCGCTGCTGGGCGGCGGCGGAGTTGTACCCGATGAGCTCCCGGGCGAGTTGCCGGTACGCCCGCGCCCCGGACGACGCAGGCGCCCAGGTGGTGATCGGCTCACCGGCCACGGTGGACTCCGGGAACCGGACGGTACGAGCGATCACGGTCTGGTACACCCGCTCGCCGAACGCCTCCACGACCCGCTGCAGCACCTGCCGCAGTGGGTGGTGCGGCTGTCGTACATGGTGGCCAGGATGCCCTCGAGCTCGAGGTCGAAGTTGAGCCGCTCCCGCACCTTGTCGATGGTGTCGAGCAGCAGCGCGACTCCGCGCAGGCTGAAGAACTCGCACTCCAGCGGAATCAGCACGCCGTGCGCGGCGGTCAACGCGTTGACCGTGAGCAGGCCGAGCGAGGGCTGGCAGTCGATCAGGATGTAGTCGTAGTCCCGCAGCACCGGCCGCAGCACCCGGGCCAGGGTCATGCTCGCGGGCCACCTCGTTGACGAGCTGGACCTCTGCCGCGGACAGGTCGATGTTGGCCGGCAGCAGGTGCAGACCGTCGACGTTGGTCTTGATCAGCACTTCTTCGATCGCCACGTCGCCCTGCATCAGCAGGTTGTAGATCGTGAGGTCGAGGTTGTGCGGGTTGACCCCGAGGCCGACCGACAGCGCGCCCTGCGGATCGAAGTCCACCAGCAGCACCCGGCGGCCGTACTCGGCCAGCGCCGCGCCGAGGTTGATGGTCGAGGTGGTCTTGCCGACCCCGCCCTTCTGGTTTGCCATCGCCACGATCCGGGCGGGCCCGTGCCGGTCCGACGGTTCGGCTGGGGGATCGGGTCGCTTGCATCGTGTACGCGGCCGGATCGGCCGGACCCAACTCCGCCTCGGTGGCGATGTCGAGCGAGGCCTGCTCCGCGCGCAGCCGTGCCCACGCGTCGCTCGCGGCCGAGACTCGACATGCTCACACGCCCTTCCCGCCGGCTGTCCAGTCTTCCGGCACCACCCCGGATGAGCAGGGAAGCGGGGCGGCCGTGGCCCGACTGTACGCCACGGTTATGCCCAGCAAGCCGACATGGTACGGCGTGTCGCCGCACCAATAGCGGGCCACTTGGCCAGCCACTCGGCCGGCCGGTCAACCGAACCGGTCACGCGAGTGCACGCGGATGCGAGGTGGCGTACACCTCGCGCAGTCGATCGACCGTGACCAGCGTGTACACCTGGGTGGTGGTGACCGACGCGTGGCCGAGCAGTTCCTGCACCACCCGTACGTCCGCGCCCCCGTCGAGCAGGTGGGTGGCGTACGAGTGGCGCAGGGTATGCGGTGACACCCGGGCGTACCGGCCGGATCGGCCAGCCCGGCTCGTTCCGCCGCCCGACGCAGGATCGTCCATGCGCTCTGCCGGGACAGCGCGGCCACCGCGCGCGTTGAGGAACAGGGTCGGATCGCCTCCGGCCTGGCGACGACCGGCCGCCAGCGCGGGACGGGCCCGGACCAGGTACGCCCGCACCGCCCGGCGGCGTAGCCGCCGACCGGTACCAGCCGGGTCCGGCCGCCCTTGCCGTGCAGCACCACCGCGGACTCGGTCCAGGTCCAGGTCGTCGACCGCGCAGCCGACCGCCTCGGAGATGCGCGCCCCGGTGCCGTACAGGAACTCCAGCAGGGCCCGGTCCCGCAGTCGCAGCGGCCCCTCGTCCACCACCGCCGCGGGCGGTTCGCCGTTCCCGGCGCCCGGGCGGTCGGCCTGCTCGTCCAGGCCGGCTCCCCCGCCGGCCGCGGCGAGCAGCCGTTCCACCTCGTCGACCGCGAGCGCCTTGGGCAGCCGCTTGGGCAGCGTGGGCGGGCGTACGTCGCGGGCCGGGTCGTCGTCGACCAGCCCTCGCGTACGGCGAACCGGTGCAGGCCACGGACCGCGCTCACCGCGCGCGCGGCCGACGCGGCGGACAGCGGCGGATGGTCCTCGTCGCCTTCGCGCAGCCGGGACAGGTACCCGGCCACGTCTGCGGCGGTCGACCTCGCCCAGCGCGCGCGACCCCGGCCGCGGCCAGCAGTTCGGCGTACCGGTCCAGATCCCGCCGGTACGAGCTGAGCGTGTTCACCGCGAGCCCGCGCTCGACCGCGAGGTGGTCCAGGTACCCGCGGATGGCGCCGAGCAGCGCCGGCGGACGCCGCCCCGGTGCCGTGCGGTGCGCGTGCCGTCGGCTCAGCCGAGCACCTCGTCGAGCTTCACGCTCGGCATGCCGTGCGCCTCGGCCACCGGCCCGTAGGTGACCTGGCCGTCGTGCGTGTTCAGGCCCAGCGCCAGCGCCCGGTCCCGGCGCAGCGCCTCCGCCAGCCCCGGTTGGCCAGCTCCAGCGCGTACGGCAGGGTCACGTTGGTCAGCGCGTACGTGCTGAGTGTGCGGTACCGCGCCGGGCATGTTGGCCACGCAGTAGAAGACCGAGTTGTGCACCTGGTAGACCGGGTCGGCGTGGGTGGTGGGCCGGGAGTCCTCGAAGCAGCCGCCCTGGTCGATCGAGATGTCGACCAGCACGCTGCCCGGCTTCATCCGCGACACCATCTCGTTGGTGATCAGCCGCGGGGCCTTGGCGCCGGGTACCAGCACCGCGCCGATGACCAGGTCGGCGTCGAGGACGGCCTTCTCGACCTCGTACGTGTTGGACGCGACCGTCTGCAGGTGGCCCTGGTAGATCTGCGTCGGCCTGCCGCAGCTTGTCGATGTTGCGGTCCAGCAGCAGCACCTCGGCCTGCATGCCGAGCGCGATGGCGGCCGCGTTCATGCCGGACACGCCGGCGCCGATGACCACGGTCTTCGCCGCGTACACGCCGGACACGCCGCCCATCAGCACGCCGCGCCCGCCGCCGGAGCGCATCAGGTGGTACGCGCCGACCTGGGGTGCCAGCCGGCCGGCCACCTCGCACATCGGCGCCAGCAGCGGCAGCGGCCGTCCGGCAGCTCGACGGTCTCGTACGCGATGCCGGTGACCTTGCGGTCCAGCAGCGCCTCGGTGCACTCCTAGCGACGCGGCCAGGTGCAGGTAGGTGAAGAGCACCTGGCCCGGGCGCATCCGGTGGTACTCCTCGGCGATCGGCTCCTTGACCTTGAGCATCAGGTCCGCGGCGCCCCACACGTCGTCGGCGGTGGCGAGGATCGTCGCCGCCGGCCGCCTCGTAGTCGGCGTCCGGGATGGACGAGCCGGCACCGGCGCCGGCCTCGACGTACACCTCGTGCCCGGCGCGGGTGAACTCGTTGACAGCCCGGCCGGCGTGATCGCCACCCGGTACTCGTGGTTCTTGACCTCGCGGGGGATTCCGACCTTCACGTGCACGACACCTCTTCTCAAGCGAGCGAGCCGGCGACTCCGTCGTCGTCCGGACTAAGCCGCCCGGCCGGCAGTGTAGACGTCACCGAGCGTCAGCGGGTTGCCCGAGTGACCGATTCGTCGCGACGGATAGCCGATGCTGACCGCGAAGGTCGGCCCTCCGACTCAAACTTCCCTCGTCACCCACTACATTGCCGACCATGAGCACGCCATACCCGCCACAACCCGGCTACGGCTACGGACCGCCCCTTGACCCGGCGACCGGCCGCCAGCTGGACCCCATGACCGGCCAACTGCTTTCCGAGAAGAGCAAGCTGGTAGCAGGTCTGTTGGGGATTTTCCTCGGTGGCTTCGGAGTCGGCCGGTTCTACACCGGACATGTCGGCCTCGGAGTCGCACAGCTCGTCGTCACGCTGGTGACCTGTGGGCTCGGCAGCCTCTGGGGCCTCATCGACGGCATCATCATCCTCGTCAACGGGGGCACCGACTCGGAGGGGTACAAACTCCGCGAGTCGTGATCCATTAGTCGAAATCCGCTGCGGCTCCGGCATCGCCGGAAAGCCGCTGCCGTCTCAACTGGGCATGGGCTCCATTACCGAGCGTAGTGGAGCCCATGCGCTATCCCGAGCCCGCGCGGCGGCCAGCAGACCGACCACGCAGGCCGCGTTCGTGATCTCCCCGGACCAGATCATCCCGATCGCCTCGTCCAGGCCGAACCACACGGCCACCATGTCGGCTTCCTCGGCGGTACGGGCGTGCCGCGTGTCCTCGGGTACCTCGGCGACGTCCCGGGCCAGGATACAGCCGGATCAGCTCGTTCGAGCAGCCCGGACTGGGTGTGTACGTCCACCAGCAGGTCCCAGCGTCCGGCCGACAGGTCGGCTTCCTCGGCCAGTTCCCGCTGCGCGGCGGTGACCTCCGGCTCCCCCGCCTCGTCGGTCAGGCCGGCCGGCAACTCCCACAGCGGCGCCCCGACCGGATGCCGGTACTGGCGCACCAGCAGCACCCGGTCGGTCCCGTCCGCGGTCTGGTCGATGGCGACCACCCCGACCGCCCCGACGTGCACCAGATAGTCGCGCATGGCGGTACCGCCGTCCGGCATCCGTACCTCGTCGGACACCAGCCGCATCATCCGGTTGCCGAACCGCTCGGTACGACCGAGCACCTGGTACCCGTCGGCCCGCGGCCCGGCCGGGTCGTTCCTGCCAGCCGGGACGTTCGTGCCGCCGGGGTCGTGTTTCCCGGGCCGGTCGTCCTCTCCGGGCCGGTCGTTGTCGCCGGGCATGTCAGCGGCCCGCTGCGGAGCCCACCGCAGCGTCCTGTGCGGCCGCTGCGTTGGCGCCGTCGCGGGACGGTACCCCGACCGACCCGTTCGGGCTCCCCTCGGCCACCGCCAGCTGCGCGTCGGCCGGCAGCTCCACCGGTAGCCGCTCGGCCTCCGCCTGTACCAGCGCGGCGGCCACGAACGCCCGGAACAACGGGTGCGCCCGGGTCGGCCGCGACTTGAACTCCGGATGCGCCTGGGTAGCGACGAAGAACGGGTGTACGTCCCGCGGTCCAGCTCGACGAACTCGACCAGCCGCCCGTCCGGTGAGGTGCCGGAGAGCACCAGACCGGCGTCCGTGATCGCCTGCCGGTACGCGTTGTTCACCTCGTACCGGTGCCGGTGCCGCTCGGACACCTCGGTACCGCCGTACGCGTCCGCGACCACCGAGCCCGGCCGCAGCTTCGCCGGGTACGCGCCGAGCCGCATGGTGCCGCCCATGTCCCGTTCCCCGGCCACGATGTCGTCCTGGTCGGCCATGGTCGCGATCACCGGGTCGGTGCAGTCCGGATCGAACTCGGCCGAATTCGCGCCGGCCACGCCGGCCACGTGCCGGACCGCCTCGATCACCATGCACTGCAGGCCCAGGCACAGGCCCAGGGTCGGAATGCCGTTCTCCCGGGCGTACCGGACCGCGCCGATCTTGCCCTCGATGCCGCGTACGCCGAAGCCGCCCGGGATCAGCACCCCGTCTACGCCCTCGAGCGCCGCGGCGGCACCGGCCCGGTCGGCGCACTCGTCACTCGGTACCCACCGGATGTCCACCCGGGCCCGGTGCGCGAAACCGCCGGCGCGGAGCGCCTCGGTCACCGACAGGTACGCGTCGGGCAGGTCGACGTACTTGCCGACCAGCGCGATCGTGGCCGTGTGGGTGGGTCGGTGTACCCGGCCCAGCAGATCGTCCCAGCTGGCCCAGTTGACGTCCCGGAACGACAGGTTGAGCCGGCGCACCACGTACGCGTCGAGCCCCTCCCGGTGCAGCACCTTCGGGATGTCGTAGATGCTCGGCGCGTCCGGCCGCCGAGATGACCGCTTCGGCGTCCACGTCGCAGTACAGCGCCGAGCTTGTCCTTGAGCTTCTCCGGGATCTCCCGGTCCGAGCGGCACACGATCGCGTCCGGCTGGATGCCGATGTTGCGCAGCGCGGCCACCGAGTGCTGGGTGGGCTTGGTCTTCAGCTCGCCGGACGGCGCCAGGTACGGCACCAGCGAGACGTGCAGGTAGAAGCAGTTGTCCCGGCCGATGTCGTGGCGGACCTGGCGGATCGCCTCCAGGAACGGCAGCGACTCGATGTCGCCGACCGTGCCGCCGACCTCGGTGATCACCACGTCCGGCGGGGTGACGTGGCCGGGTTCGGCCAGCTCCGCCATCGCCCGCACCCGCGCCTTGATCTCGTTGGTGACGTGCGGGATGACCTGGACGGTGTCGCCGAGGTACTCCCCGCGCCGCTCCTTGGCGATCACCGCGGAGTAGATCTGGCCGGTGGTGACGTTGGCCGTCTGCGGACAGGTCCGGTCGAGGAACCGCTCGTAGTGGCCGACGTCGAGGTCGGTCTCGGCGCCGTCCTCGGTGACGAACACCTCGCCGTGCTGGAACGGGTTCATCGTCCCCGGGTCGACGTTGAGGTACGGGTCGAGCTTCTGCATGACCACGCGTAGGCCGCGAGCGGTGAGTAGGTTTCCCAGGCTCGAGGCGGTGAGGCCCTTGCCGAGTGAGGAGGCCACGCCCCCGGTGACGAAGATGTGCTTGGTCATGCGTGCCGAAGGGGCCAAGGCCAGCTCCCGTGGTCGGTTGGGCGCGGCGGTCGAGATGACGGCGGCCTTGCCGTTGGCTGCCAGAACACCGCGCGATCCACGGGATTCCACGGTATCAGTCGCTGCCGGCGCCGTTCGTAGGCCTACCCAGCGCCACGCCGGTCGGTCTGGTCGCCACCATGCGCGCCAGTCCGAAATGTGCGATGTCCCGCGGGTCCCCGGCATCCGGACCAGCCGGTTCGGTCGACACCGGCTCGGTCGACACCGGCCCGGTCGCCACCGGCCCGGTCGCCACCGGCTCGGTCGCTACCGGCTCGGTGGCAACCAGCTCAACGACCGGCTCAGCGTCGGCTGGCCTGATGTCTACCGGCTCGGCATCGGCCGGCGTGGCGGCGACCGGCTCGGCGCCGGCCGGCGTGGCGGCGACCGGCTCGGCATCGGCCGGCTTCGCGGCGCGGTCGGTCCCGATGGTGGGCGGGGTCGGGGTACGGGGCGCCGGATGGTCGTCGCTGCGGGCCAGTACCCGCAGTGTGGCCAGCACGGCCAGCGGCACCGCGGTGGCCGCCGAGGCCGCCGCCACGGTCACCCCGGCCCCGTCGACCAGCCCGCCCACCAGCCCGGCGACCGCGGTACCGATCAGCGCCGCGCGGATGGCCGGGTACAGGCCGAACACCCGCTTCAACCCGCCGACCGGCCGGAGCAGGACGAAACCGACGAACGCGGCGGCCACGATCGCGAGGATGGTCAACGGGCTGGACAGGAACACCGACATGTTCGACTCGATGGAGCGGTGCAGCACCGGCCCGGCCGTACCGTTGGCCAACTGCGACAGGAACCGACCGAGGTGGCCGCGCTCGCTGGCGGGCCGGGACAGGTCCAGACCGGCGAAGCCGGCCGTGACCACCATGCCGGCGAGGGTGGCCCAGATCAGCCGGGACAGGGTGAGCCAGCCCCCGCTGGAGATCACGCTCGCGACGCAGACCCCCGCGGTGAGCGCCACCGCGCCACCGGCATCGGCGCCCAGATAGGGGCTACCGGCGACCAGGACGCCGACCGCACCCACCGCCGCCATCACGGCCGGTCGGTACCGGCGGGGGGCTCGTTGGGCCAGCCAGCCGGCGACCAGCAGGGTGCCGGCGGCGAAGATGCCGAACGCGAGGGTGCCGAGTCCGGTGTACCGGCCGCCCTCGACCGCGGAGTAGCCGACCACCGAGCCGAGCTGCAGATGGCCACCTGTCACCACGTCCACCCCGACGACGAGTGCGGCCAGCCCGGCGACCGCGACCAGCGGCCCCAACGGCCGGACGTGGCGGGCGACGAGACTCACCAGCACGGTCGCGAGTACCGCCAGCACGATCGTGATCGTGGCCAACATCCGGCCCGGATGGTCCGAACGCCACCACGGTGCCGCACTCGCCAGCAGTACCGCCGGAAGCGCCAACGCGGCCGCGCACGCGGCCGTCTCCGTCCAGGCGATCAGCCATCCCGTCTTTCCGCTGCGGACTCCTCTCGCGCGGCCCTGGATGCGGGCACCGGCGCGACTGCTGGCCGGCCCGGTACGCCGGGCAGACGCGCCGCGGATGAGCGACAGCGGCCCGCGCGCGTATCTGGCCCAGGCGAGTACCACGGTCGCGACCAGGTACAGCAGGAGCTGTCCGAGTACCAGGATCTGGGCGAACCGGCCGACCACGGCACGCTGGCCGACCGCTTCGCGTTCCGCGTCGGTGAGCTCGTCGACGGTCGTCGCCACACTGTCCGGGCGGCCCGATCCGGTCGAGGACATCGGCTGGCCGAGGAACGAGGCCGGCTGGTGGACGTCGAGGGCGGCGAGCGCGGTCGGCGCCGCGTCGATCAACTGGACGAACCCGCCCCGCCCGGTGGACGCCGAGGTCAGCCAGCCGCCCCGGAAACCGGGACCGTCGGCGACCGCGACGTGCAGCCGGGCTGGTCGGCCGGTGTCGGACAGGCCCAGCACCATCAGCACCGACCCCACCGGCCGGGCGGCCTGTACGGCGGCCAGTCCGGCGTCCGCGGCCCGCGCGGCGGACCGGCGATCAGGATCGGACACGGTACCGAGGTCCACGGTCGCCACCGGGCAGCCGACCAGCAGGTCTCCCAGGTCTGGACCGGGTGCCTGCGCGTACCGGCCGATCCGACCCACCGGACCGGCGGCGGCGAGCGCGGCGGCCGGGCCGATCGCGGCGACGCACCGCACCGACTCGGCCAGGGCGCCGGGCCGGGCACCGTACGACATCAGCGAGTTCACCCCGCGGATCTCCGGCTGGTCCGGCAGGGTCGCGGTGCCGCGCGGACCGGCCGACACGGTCGCTGTCCGGTCCTGACACTCCTGGCCGGTACGGGTCCGGTCGTAACGCGCGCGGTTGCCCGCCCCGAGCGTGACCCAGCCGTCGATCGGGCAGGTGACCGTGGTGGCACCGCGTACCGCCAGCGAGCCGACCGCGCCCTGCCCGGCCAGCCGCCACAGCGTCGGAGTGTCCTGCTGGTTGACGTCGTCCCAGCGCAGGCCGGCGATACCGACGATGAGCACGTGGTCGGCCCGGCCCGGTGGCGCGCCGGTTGCCGGCGAGGGGAGGAACACGACCCCGCCGGCCAGCAGGGCACCGGCGGCGAGCAGCAGCGACACCGGCCGACGCATCATCCGCCGCGTCCCAACAGCTCCGCGTACACGGCCTCGATCTGGGCCACGGTGTCCCGCTCGGTCGGCCAGGTGGCGGCCCGGGCCAGCCCGCGGTCGACGTAGCCGGCCCGCAGGTCCGGGTTCTCGAGCAGCTTGCGTACCGCCGCGTCGAGCGCGTCCACGTCCCCCGCGGGTATCAGCACGGCGGCGTCACCGACCAGTTCCGGGATGCCGCCGACAGCGGTCGCCACCAGCGGCCGGCCGGCCCGGAGCGCCTCCTGCGCGAACAGCTGCCGGGCCTCCCACTGGCTGGTGACCACGGCCAGATCCGCCGCGGCCAGCAGGTCGGCCACGTCGGCACGGTGCCCGAGCAGCTGTACCGGTGCCCCGCTGGCCGCGATCTTGGCGTGCAGCTCGGCTTCGGACGGTCCACTGCCGGCGATCACCACGATCGGTCGGGGGGTGAGGTCGCGCCACCTGGCGGCGGCAGCCACCAGGGTGTCGTACCCCTTCTGCGGATGTAGTCGACCCACCGACAGCACCAGCGGGTTCGCGGCCCGTTCCGGGCCGAGCAGTTCGGTCCGCACCTCGACCGGATCGCGGGACGGCTCCGGCAGCGGCGGTGCGGCCACCGGCGCCGGGCGTACATCGCGGCCACCGAGCCGAAGGACCCGACCGAGCAGGTCGCCGGACGCGCACAGGGTGATGTCGGCGGATCGTGCCACCAGCCGCTCCAACTGGGCGTACACGCCGGCCTGCCAACCGTCGGCGAGTACGACGTTGTGCCAGGTGACGACCAGCGGCGCCAGTGCCCCGCCGGGCCGTACCCCGGCCGCCCGGAACGGCCTGAGCCGGCTGGCCCGCCGGGCCAGCGCGGCCACCAGACCGGCCCGCAGCCCGTGCGCGTGCACGATTTCCGCGTCTCCGAGTTGGCGGGCGAGCGCGGCCACCGCGCTGGCGTCGTGCCCGGGACGCAGCCCGGCCGCGATCTCGACCGGCCGGAAGCTGGCGCCGGTCGCGGTGAACCGGAACTGCTCCTCGGTCGCGGCGGGGCCGCACACCGTCACCACAGCACCGTGCTCGACCAGGCCGGCGGCCAGCGACCGGACGTGCTGGCCGACGCCACCGGTACTGGTCGCCAGCACCAGAGCCACGCGGATTCCGGCTACCCGACCCTCGGTCGAGGCCCCGGACTCTGGGCCTCCGGTCTCTGGGCCCCCGGTCGCCCGACCGGTTTCGTCCGGCTCCGATACCCCGGTCACCGGGTCGCCTCCCCTGGTCGCGCAGCCGCGGTCACCGACTCGTCTCCCCCGGTCGCATCGCCGCCGTCACAGCCTCGCTGCCTATCACGCGTTCGCTGCCCGTCACGCGTTCGCTGCCCATCACGCGTTCGCTGCCTATCGGAGCCTCGCCGCCCGCAACGGCCTCGTTGCCGTCACGCACACTGTCCGTCACGCGCTCGTCGCCTGCCCGGCGGCCGTTGCCCGTCACTCGACGCGACGGTCATCGGCTCGCGCCGGACCGCCCCCGCCCTCCGAGCCGGCCGAGCACCCCGACAACCAGCGGTCGGGCGTCGGCACGGTCGACGAGCAACACAACGGCACCGAACACGACAATCACTACGACACCACTGAGCATGCCGTGCAGTACACCAGCGGCTCCATCCGGGGTACGGCCGAGCAGCGCCCCGACACCGAGTCCGGCGGCCACCGCGACCGCCGCGGCGAGAGTCCCGCACGCCCCGGCGCGTACGGCACCCGCGAGCGCGGCCGCACCGGCACGCCGGGCGACCACCGCCAGTAATACCGCACCGAGTACCACCATGCCGACCGAGTTGCCGGCTGCCAGCGCCGCGACCCGGGATCCGGCCGGTACGACCACGGCCAGCAACAGGTCGGCCGCCATCACCACCGCCCACCCGAGCACCGTGGCGCGGGCCGCCAACGCGGTGTCCCCGCGCGCGTACAGAGCACGGCTGAGCAGCGCGAACAGTCCGTAGCCCAGCAGTCCGGGGGCGAACCAGGCGATGCCCGCGGTGAGCGCGTCGACACTCGGGTTGCGCGCGGCCAGCGAGCCGACCACCCGCGCCGCCGGCTCGGCCAGTACCACCAGGGCGGCCGCACCGAACAGGCACAGCAGCAGTACGCCGCGCACGGCGCCGGCCAGGGTCCGCTGGTACCGCTGCGTCTCCCCGGTCGCCGCGGCGCTCGCCAGCGTCGGGTACACCGAGGTGGCGACCGGTACCGCGAGGACCGCCCAGGGCAGGAAGAACACCGTCTGTGCGACCGTGTACACGACCAGCGCGCCCTCCGGCGCGGGCGGGTTCGCCAGGTAGATCACCAGTGCGGTGGCGACCTGCTGGGCCCCGACGGTCACCCCGCCGGCAACTGCCAGACCGGTGACCCGGGCGCCGGTACCCTCCGCGAACGTGAACGTGGGTCGCAGCGGTACCCGCAGTCTCGCCAGCGGTACCAGCAGGCACAGCGACAGCACCGCGACGCCGAGGGTGGTACCGACCGAGAGCACCAGCTCGCCGGTCGAGCTCACCGCCGCGAGCGTGGTACCGCGCCCCTCCACGCCCGCGAACAGCGCGTACGCCCCGATGACCGTGACGCTGGACAGCAACGGGGCGAGCGCCGGCCAGGCGAACCGGTGATGCGCCTGCAGCACCCCGGTGAGCACGATGCCCACCCCGTACATCGGCAACTGGGTGGCGAAGATCCGCAGCATCCGGGTACCGACGGCGATCATCTCGGCGGACGCGTGGTGGGACAGCAGCCGCATCACCGGCTCGGCCGCGACCGCGACCACCAGTGCCATCGGTACCAGGATGGTGATCGTCCAGGTCAACAGCGCCGAGGTGGTACGGCCGACCGCGGCCCGGTCACCGAGGCTCACCGCGCCGGCCAACAGTGGTACGACCAGGCTCGCCAGCGCACCGCCGGCCACGATCTCGAAGACGATGTTCGGGACCGTGTTGGCGGTCTGGTACACCGTGCCGAGGTCGGTGTTGCCGATCGCGGCGGTGAACACCACGATGCGGCCGAAGCCAACCAGCCGGGCGACGACCGTGATGCCGGCGATCAGTGCGGCCGCGCCGGCAATCCGTCGCGCGGTCGGACTCATCCGTCCGTTGGCGCGTCGCGCTCTGTCCGCTCCGGATCGGCGGTACCGGTCGCGGGTGCCCGGCCGGCCGGGGTGGACCCGGCGCCGCCGGTGCCCGGCCGGTGGCCGTTCCCGCCGGCCGGCCCGGCGATGTCATCACGGTGTACCGGTGGCGGCTCGGCCGGCAACCGGCCCCAGCCGTCGAGGTCCCGCAGCACCGGCGTGGCGGCGATCACCTTCGTGAAGCTGATCCGTTCACTGGCGAGGGTCAGCGCCGCGAGTCCGGCGAGGACCGCGGCCCGGCCGAGCCGCCCGGTACGCCGGGCCACGGTGAGTCCGAGCAGCGCGCCGAGCGCGTTGGCGCCGGAGTCACCCAACATGACCTGCTCGGTCAGGTCGTCGCGCAGCAACCCGGCGGCCGCGCCCACCGGGCCGGCCACCAGTGCGCCGGCCGGCCCCGCGGCCAGTGGCGCGCCGACCGCGAGCCCGGCCTTGAGCGCCCGTCCGGGTCGCAGGTCCAGCAGATTGGTCAGGTTCGCGCTGCCGGCGATCACGCCGGCCGTCAGCACCGTGTCGACCACCCGTCCGGCCGCGCCGATCGACCGGCCGCCGGACGAGCGCCCGTCCCGGGACGACTCCAGCAGCGCGGCCGCGATCAGGCTGGCCGCACCGATGCCGGCGACCTTGACCATGCCGCTGGTGACCCGACCCTCCCGCAGCGCGGCCAGGTGGCCGTGGAAGCCCTTGGCGGTCCGTTGATCCGGCCGCTGACCGGCGATGTCGTCGTACAGCCCGGTGGCACCGCCGGTGAGCCCGGCGGTGAGCGCGGCCAGCGCCACCGGTCCACTGCCCGCCCCGGCGGCCGCGCCGACCGACGCGCTGACCGCGAGCGCCGGTCCAGCGGCCAGACTCACCGTGCGGCCACGATGGTTGACCCGCTCCAGGTGGGGGCCGGCGGCCGACCGGCTGATCGCCCGTACCGCCGCCTGCGCGGCCACCGCCGCGGCACCGGCCAGCAGAACCCGGCCGGCGACTCTCCCGACCGCGCTCATGCCGCCGTCTCGCTGCGCACGCTCATGCCGCCGCCTCGCTGCGCTCGGCGCCGCCACGAGGCACATCCGCACAGTGCTTCATGGTTCGCTCGCTGCGCACGCTCATGCCGCCGCCTCGCTGCGCTCGGCGCCGTCACGAGGCACATCCGCACAGTGCTTCATGGTTCGCTCGCTGCGCTCGCTCACGATGGCTGCTGCCGCGGCACCAGTGCGGTCGCGCCGTCCCCGATCCCGTACCGACCGGCATGTCCGGCCAACTGCTCCTCGAGCGCCAGTACGGTCGCTATCTGTCCCTGCACGGTCGACACACTATCCACTGTGGACACCGTCTGGTTGAGGGTGGCGTTGCCGCGTACCGCAGCCACCGGGTTTCCGTCGCCGGAGGTGCCCGGTCCGGCGACCACGATCGGGCCGGCCCTGTCGAACTGGCCGACCGCGCTGACCACCGCGGCGTTGCGCTTGGCCGCGTCGGCGTCGGTGAACGGGGAGCCGGTCACCATCACGACCGCCTCGGCGGTCGCGTTCACCTTGGACATCTCCACGACCATGCGGGCAGTCGTGTACGCGGTGAGCACCTGGGTCTCCGCCCCGGCCGGCAGCGGCGGTCGCCGGTCGAGCAGCACGGCGGCGAGCAGCGCGGCGGACGTCTGCGGCCCGTCGCTGTTGTTCGGCAGCCCCGTCACGCCGATCGGCGCCGCCTGGGTGGCCAGGTCGAGCAGCACGTCGTTGTTGTTCGGATCGGTGTACGCGTCGCTGAACTGCAGCGGGCCGATGATGGTGGCACCGCCCAGCTTGAGCATGTCCACCACGCCCTGTACGTGCTTGCCGTCCGAGCCGGGCATGGCCAGCACCAGCACGCGGCGGCTGGGCAGCCGACCGGACAGGGTGGCCGGGGCCAACTGCTTGTCGAACTCCTCCCGCCGGTTCGCCTCGTTCTCGAGGTGCCCGACCTGACCGCGCAACTGGCCGTTGGACTTGCGCAGCGAGGACACCTGGTCGTTGAGGTTGTCGGCCAGCGGGCCGTTGAGCGCGGCGGTGCCGAGCGACCAGGCCGATCGCGAGCGCGAGGAAGACCGCGGTGAGGGAAACCACGTGGTACCGAAAGTTGATCACGAGAACAGCCTCTGCAGCTGAGAAGCATGAGGTTGTCCCACCACTCGGCGACCACGCTGAGGTACGCCGGCCGACCGTGGACACCGCCACCGCGGCCGCCATCGCGGCGAGCGCGGACAGCACGAGCAGCAGCAGCGACGAGCCGGAGATGTTCTGCCGGTAGAGCCGGCTCACCCCCTTGGCGTCGACCAGCTTGCCGCCGACCTTCAGCCGGGTCAGGAACGTCGAGGCCATGCCGCCACGGCCCTTGTCGAGGAACTCGACCAGGGTCGCGTGCGTGCCGACCGCGACGATCAGCGAGGCGCCCTTCTCGTCGGCCAGCAGCATCGCGAGGTCCTCGCTGGTGGCCGCGGCCGGGAAGGTCATCGCCGGCCACGCCCGAGCTGCTGCACCCGGGCCAGGCCCGGCGCCCGGCCGTCCGGGTACGCGTGCACGACCACCTCGGCGCCACAGCGCAGCACGTCGTCGGTGACCGAGTCCATGTCGCCGATGATCAGGTCGGGCGTGTAGCCGGCCTCGACCAGCGCGTCGGCGCCGCCGTCGACGCCGATCAGCACCGGCTTGAACTCGCGGATGTACGGCCGCAGCACGTCCAGGTCGGCCTTGTAGTCGTAGCCGCGCACCACGATCAGGCAGTGCCGGCCGTGCGATCTGGGTCTCCACGTCGGGCACGCCGACGCCGTCGAGCAGCAGGTCGCGCTCCTGCTTGAGGTACTCCATCGTGTTGGCGGCGAACGCCTCGAGCTGCACCGACAGGCCCTCGCGGGCGTCGGCCATCGCCGGCCGCGACCGTGCTCGGCGTCCTGCCGCATGCCGGTGCGCGACCGGCTCGGTCCCGTCGAGGAGCACGGTGTCGCCCTCGATCCGGACGACGTCGCCCTCGCGGAGCCGCTGGAAGACGTCCTCGCCGAGGTCGTCGACCAGCGGGATGCCGGCCTGCGACCAGCACCTCGGGGCCGAGGTTGGGGTAGCGGCCGGAGATCGACGGCTTGGCGTTGAGCACCGCGGCGACGCCCGACGGCGACCAGCGAGTCGGCCGCCACCCGGTCGAGGTCGACATGGTCGATGACCGCGATGTCACCGGGGCGCAGCCGGCCGACCAGGCGCTTGGTCCGGCGGTCGAGCCGCGCGGTGCCGGTGACTGATGCCCGGTTCGACCGCTCCGGGTCCGGCGCAGGGTGGGAAGACGCATCGAGACCATCCTGGCATGCCTGGCGACACGTTGCATCAGGTCGCCACGACATGCGCGATGACACATCACCGTCGATCGACCGGATCCGCAGTCACGCAGCTCAGCGCAGCGCTTCTCCCGCCCGCGCCACCGCCAGCAGCTCCTCGGCGTGGGCGATGCCCAGGTCGGAGTCGGGCAGGCCGGCCAGCATCCGGGCCAGCTCGCGGGCCCGCTCGGTGTCCTCGACCACCCGCACCCCGCTGGTGGTGACCGCGCCGCCGGTGTCCTTGGCGACCACCAGATGCCGGTCGGCGAACGCCGCCACCTGCGGCAGGTGGGTCACCACCAGCACCTGGTGGGTGCGGGCCAGCCGGGCCAGCCGCCGGCCGATCTCCACCGCGGCCTGCCCGCCCACGCCCGCGTCGACCTCGTCGAAGACCAGCGTCGGCGGGCCGCCGGCACCGGCGAACACCACCTCGATGGCGAGCATCACCCGGGACAGCTCACCGCCGGAGGCGCCCTGCTGCAGCGGCAGCGGCGGCGCGCCCGGGTGGGCGAGCAGCCGCAGCTCGACCTCGTCGGCCCCGTCCGGCCCGACGCCGACCTCGACGCCGTCGACGGTCAGGGTCGGCTCGCCGCGCCGGCCGGGCGGCGGCAGCACCGCCACCTCGACCCGCGCGTGCGGCATCGCCAGCCCGGCCAGCTCCGACGGTGACCTGCCTCGGCGAACCGGCCGGCCGCCTCGGCGCCGGGCCGCGGACAGCCGGCCGGCCAGCTCCGCCGACCTCGCCGCGCCAGCCGCTGCCGCTCCCGGTCCAGCTCCTCCAGCAGCTCGTCGGAGGTGTCCAGCTCGCCCAGCCGGGCTGCGGGCCTGGTCGGCCCAGGCGATGCACGCCGTCGACGTCGTCGGCGTACTTGCGGGTCAGCGCCGCGCAGCGCGGCCCGCCGCTCGTAGATCGGCCTGCAGCCGGGCCGGGTCGGCGTCGAGCCTGCGCCAGATAGGCCGACAGCTCGGCCGACCACGTCGCGCGACCAGGCGTGGCCGCCTCCTCGAGCCGGGCGGCCAGGTCGCCCAGCGCCGGGTCGACCTCGGCCTGCGCCTCCAGCGTGCGCCGGGCCGCGCCGAGCAGGCTGCGTCGCGTCGGCGGCGTCGTCGGCGGCCTCGTCGGCCGCCGGCCAGCGCGGCGTGCGCGGTCTGCGCGGCCGATCCGCAGCCCCTCGGCGTGCTCCAGCCGCTGCGCCTCGGCGCGCAGCTCGTCGTCCTCGCCGGGCTGCGGGTCGACCCGGGTGATCTCGTCGAGGCCCAGCCGGAGCAGGTCGGCCTCCTGGTTGCGCTCGCGGGCGTTGCGCCGCCGGTCGGCCAGGTCGTCGTCCAGCCGCGCGCCAGCGGTGAACGCCTCGCGATAGGTCTCGCAGCAGCTTCTCGTGGTCGGCGCCGGCGAACCGGTCCAGCGCGGCGCGCTGCTCGGCCGGGCGCAGCAGCCGCAGCTGGTCGGACTGGCCGTGCACGGCGACGACCTGCTCGCCGACCTCGCCGAGCATCGCCACCGGCATGCTGCGGCCGCCGACGTGCGCCCGGGACCGGCCCTCGGTGGTCACCGTGCGGCTGAGCAGCACCGAGCCGTCGTCGTCGGGCTCGGCGCCGGCGTCGGCGATCCGGGTCGTGCACGGCGTCGGCCGAGCGGGCCGGACAGCCGCAGCCGGCCCTCGACCACCGCCCGGCCCGGGTCGGCGCGCACCCGGCCGGCGTCGGCGCGGCCGCCGAACAGCAGCCCGAGGCCGGTCACCACCATCGTCTTGCCGGCGCCGGTCTCGCCGGTGATGACGTTCATCCCGGCGTCAGGCGCAGCGTGGCGTCGTCGATGACGCCGAGGCCGGTGATGCGCAGTTCCTCCAGCACAGCCAGACAGTAGTGAGTCCTCCGACGTTGCCGCCACGCACACGCCGCGGAACCGTAGCCGGTCGGTGCGGACAGCGCGTGGCGATGCCGGGCCGGCGCACCGGTGCGGAGCGCCTGCTGGCGCGCGGGTCAGCGGCGCGGCATTCTGCCGCGCCAGCCCGTCCACCGGCAGGGCGAACTTGGCCACCAGCCGGTCGGTGAACGGCCGCGGCTCGCAGCCGGACCACCCGAACCGGCAGCGCGCCGCGCCGCACCGTCACCTGCGCGCCCGGCGGCAGGTCGAAGACCCGCCGGCCGTCGCAGCACAGCACGGCGAACGACGTGTACGGGTCGACGGTGATCGCGAAGGTCGAGGTCGGCGCGGTCACCAGCGGCCTGCTGAACAGGGCGTGCGCGCTGATCGGCACCAGCAGCAGCGCCTCCACCTCGGGCCAGACCACCGGGCCGCCGGCGGAGAACGCGTACGCGGTCGAGCCGGTCGGGGTGGCGCACACCACACCGTCGCAGCCGTACCGCGACAGCGGCCGGCCGTCGACGTCGACCAGCAGCTCGAGCATCTGCTCGCGCTCGCCCTTCTCGACGCTGACCTCGTTGAGCGCCCAGGACTCGGCGATCAGCCGCCCGTCGTACTCGGCCCGTCACGTCGAGCGGTGAGCCGCTCGTCCACCGTGTAGTCGCCCGCGACGATCACCCGGTGTACGGCCTGGTCGAGGTCGTCGATCTCGGCCTCGGCCAGGAAGCCGACCTTGCCGAGGTTGATGCCGAGCAGCGGCGCCTTGGCCGGCCGGGCCAGCTCGGCCGCGCGCAGGAAGGTGCCGTCGCCGCCGAGCGCGAACACGATCTCGACGCCGTCGGCGGCGCGGTCCGGGTCGCCGACCGGTACCACGACCGGGCAGGTCCAGGTCGGCGGCCTCCTCGGCGAGCACCCGTACCTCGAAACCGGCTCGCTGCAGGTCGGCGGCGACGGTCCGGGCGTGCTCGGTGCTCGCCGCCGGCCGGTGTGCGTGACCAGCAGCGCCTCGCGGCTCACCGACGGCTCCTCGTACACGTCATCGGGGCGGCCTCCTCGTTGGATACCGGCGTGGCCGTGGCGCCGGCGACCCGACGTGCCTCGTCCGGATCGGCCGGCTCGGCGCGCCCCGGCGCAACCACAGGAAGAACTCGACGTTGCCGCGTCGGCCCGGGCAGCGGGCTGGCCACCACGCCGGCCACGCCGAGGCCCAGCGTCGGCGGCCTCCGCGGCGACGGCCAGCACCGCCTCGGCCCGCAGCTGCCGGATCGCGGACCACTCCGCCCGGGCCGACCCGGTCCCTGCCCGACCTCGAACTGCGGCTTCACCATCGGCGCCAGATCGCCGTCCGGCGCGGTGCAGGCGGCGAGCGCCGGCAGCACCAGCCGCAGCGAGATGAACGACAGGTCGGCCACGGTGAGGTCGACCGGCCCGCCGATCAGTTCCGGGGTCAGCGTCCGCACGTTGGTGCGGTCCAGCACCCGCACCCGCTCGTCGGTGCGCAGCGACCAGGCCAGCTGCCCGTAGCCGACGTCGACCGCGACGACTTCGCGGCGCATCGGCGCGCAGCAGCACGTCGGTGAACCCGCCGGTGGAGGCGCCGGCGTCCAGGCAGCGCCGGCCCGCGACCGTCAGGCCCATCGGCTCGAACGCGGCGAGCGCGCCGGCGAGCTTGTGGCCGCCGCGGGAGACGTACTCCGGCCGGGTCGTCGCCGATAACCAGGACCGGGTCGGCCGGGTCGACCGCGGTGGCCGGCTTCGCGGCCCGGGTGCCGCGCGACCTGCACCCGGCCGGCCGCGACAAGCTCGGCGGCCTGCTCACGGGACCGGGCCAGCCCCCGCCGAACCAGCTCGGCGTCCAACCGGATCCGTCGCGCCACGTGCCCGCCGGTCAGCTCTCGTCGACGCTGGCGAGCGTGTCGCGCAGCGTCTGATGTACCGCGTCGTACTCGGCCACCTGCTCGCTCACCGGAAGGCCGGCCGCGCGATCGAGCCGGACGAGCGCCTCGTCGACCCGCGGATCGCCGCTGTCCGGACCGCCGTCCCCGACCTGTTCACGGACCTGCCCGCCCTGGTCCGCGGTTTCGGCGGCCCGGTCCGCGGTTTCGGCGGCCTGGTAGGCGGTTTCGGCGGCTTGGTCTGCGGTTTCGGCGGTCTGGTGGGCGGTCTGCTCGGGTCCGATCATGCCGGCCCGCCGCTGCCCGCCGCCGGCGCGCTACGGCGGGCCGCGGTCGCGCCGCCCGCCCGCTTCGCGGTGGTCTTCCTGGCCGCCTTCGTGGACGTCTTCGTGGACGCCTTTGTGGGCGCTTTTCTAGGCGCTTTCGTGGACGCCTTCGCGGCCGCTTTCGTGGTGGCCTTACTGGTAGCCGCGCTCCTGCCGGCCGCCTTGCTGCCGGCCGCCTTCTTGCTCGCCGATTTCGCACCAGCGGACTTCGCAGCCGTCGACTTCGCTGCCGTCGACTTCGCAGCTGTCACGTTCGCACCAGCAGACTTCGCGCTGGTTGCCTTCTTGCTGGCGGACTTCGCGCTGGGGGCCTTCGCGCTGGGGGCCTTCGCGCTGGCCGCCGTCTTCCGGCCAGCGGTCGCAGACCCGGCACCTCCCGCCGTCTTCTTGGCCGCTGTCGCAGTGCCGGCGCCACCAGCCGCCGTCTTCGTGGCCGCTGTCGTTGGCGTACCAGCGCCGCCTGGCGCGGTCTTCGTGGCAGTCGCTTTCTTGGCCACCGTCTTCTTGGCGACGGTTTTCTTGGCCACGGTCCTCTTCGCGACGGTGCTGCGGGGCACGCCTGCCGCTGCCGTACCAGCGACGGTCGCCCTACTGTCCGCGGCCGTGGCCGCGGCCTTCGCTCCGGCGGCCTCGCCGCGCGCCTCGGCGAGCTCGCGCTCGAGCTCCTCCACCCGGCGCCGCAGCCGCGTGGTCTCCTCGGTACCGAAGCCGATCGCACCGAGCGCCCGATCGATCTCGTACCGCACGAGCTTGGTCATCGCCTCGCGGTTCGCCGTACTCGTCTCGACCAGGTCTTCGGTCATCGCCTGTACCTGCTCGACCGTCGCACCACCGGACTCGGCGAGAGCTTTGGCGATCTTCCTGGCCCGTTTACGGGATGCCTCGGTGAGACCCAGGGCAAATTCCAGGTACGCCCGCCATGGTTCCTGCATCGCTTCGCCTCCGCTTCGGCGTTGTTGCCTGCACGCTACCGGCCGGCCCTGTTCACCGATGCGATACCGTGCCGGTCAGCCTCGGCACCGGAGGCGGTCCGTACACGGTGGGGGGTCGGATGGCAACCGTCGAGCAGTGCCGGGAGGCACTCGACCGGCTGGCGGCCACGTTGGCGGCGAACGCCGACGTACAAAAGGAGGTCTCCCTCGACCGCCCGCTCGCGTGCGAGATCCCGGATCTCGATGTCGCGTTCCACTGCCGGTTGCTGGACGGGCGGTTGCTCGACATCCGCGACGGCGACGACGCGGGCGCGAAGATCCGCCTGATAGCCGACAGCGACGACCTGCTGTCGCTGGTCGACGGCAACCTCGACTTCGCCAAGGCCTGGTCGAGCGGACGGGTGTCGGTCAAGGCCAGCATGCTCGACCTGTTGAAGCTGCGTAACCTGCTGTAGCCGCGCGACGCTGGCGCGGCCACCCGCCGTCAATCCAGGCGGCCGGCCAGCCCGAGCTCCCGACAGGCGTCGCCGGCGGCGGCCGAGCCGGCCCGGACGTCGAGCTGTCCGTCCGGCGCCGACCCGCGGTAGGACCAGCACGCCAGGCACAATGCCCGCAGCGCGTCGATCGCGTCCCCCGCGCCGTCGAGGTCCACCGAGTCCGCTGTGGTACGCCGCGCGGTCCAGCCTCCGCAGCGCGCCTGCGTACCGTCCAGCACCGGCTCGGGATGCGGTACCAGTAGTGCGCCGAGATCGTGTCCGAGGTACCGCGGTCGGCGTTCGGGTGGCGCTACGAGCAGGTCAGCGGCGGTGCTCACGCCGGTCAGTACCAGCAGGCTGTCCAGCCCGGTGTTGTTGGCGCCCTCGATGTCGGTGTCCAACCGGTCGCCGACGACGAGTGCCCGTTGGCCGCCGCGCTTCTTGATCGCGTCGGTGAACAGCGCCGGTTCCGGTTTGCCGACGGCCACGTCCGGCTCTCGTCCGAGGGCGGTGACCAGCACGGCGACCAATGAACCGTTGCCGGGAAGCGGTCCCCGGGGCGACGGCAGGGTGCGATCCCGGTTGGTCACCACCCAGTCCGCGCCGGCCCGCACCGCCACGGTCGCCTCGGCGAGTTGCCCCCACCCCACCTCGGGCGCATAGCCCTGTACCACCGCCACCGGCTTGTCCGCTGCCGCCGTCGTCGGCCGCAGGCCGACCGCGCTGACCTCGCGTACCAGCGCCGGCGCCCCGACCACCAAGACAGTCGAGCCTTTGGGGTACCGGTCGGCAAGCACCGCGGCGGCCGCCTGCGCGGAGGTGGCCACTTCCGTGGCATCCGCGCTCACCCCGAGCGCACGCAACGCTCCGGCCACCTCGTCACCCGAGCGGGACGCGTTGTTGGTCACGAACTCGACGTTCACGCCACCGCGCCGTACCGCGGTCAGAGCCTCCGCCGCACCGGGGATGACCTGGTCACCGAGGTACACCACACCGTCGAGATCGACCAGCACCAGGTCGTACCCGTCGAGAACCGGCCCCTCGGTGCTCCGCAGTTGGGAGGTGGTGGTCATTCCCGGGTCGTCTCCGGACGGGCCGGTTCGGACCACTGACCGACCTCGGTGCCCGACTCCCCCGCGTCACCGGGGGTCGAGCCATCGTCCGGATAGAGATCCTCCGGGTCGAGCAGCTCGGTACCCATCGGCTCGGCCTCCACTGGCTCGGGGCCCGCCAGCCCGGGATCCGCCAGCCCGGGATCCGCCGACTCGGGATCCGCCAGCCCGGGATCCGCCAACTCGGTACCGGACCGCGGCTCCGACCACCTGCGGTTGTCCTGGTGATCTCCGCCGTCAACGTCGACCGCGGCATCCTGGGTGAGCGTGTCCGCCGGATCCGCCAGTTCGGTGGCCGATGCTTCAGTGCCCGACGCGTCGGTGGCCGACACGACAAGGCCGCCGTCGTCATCGTGGTCATCGCTGTGACGGTGCGACGCGGACAGGTCGGGGCTGTCGTTCTCGCCGCCGTCATCCTCGGCCGTATCGTCCTCGTCCTGGTCGTCCTCGTCCTCGGAGCTGGCGTCCTGGGGACCGGCGTCCTCGGGGCTGACGTCCTCGGCCGTGTCGTCGTCCTCGTAGGCGCTGTCGTCCTCGTCGATCACGACGCCCTCGAGGTCCAACAGTCGTTCGGCAGCATCCGTTTCGCCGGCGTCGTCGGCCTCCGCGACCCGCGCGAACCACTCCCGCGCCTGCTCGGGCCGCCCTTCCGCCAGCAGGGCATCGGCGTAGGCGTACCGCAGCCGGTTCACCCACGGCTCCTGTACGTCGGAGGTCAACTCGGGCACCTGCAGCATCGCGACCGCGGCCGCACCACTGCCGAGGTCCCGGCGCGCTCCCGCGGCGACGATCAGCAGCTCGATCCACTCGGCGGTGGCGAACCGGTCACGTTGCGCCCGGCGGAACGCGTCGATGGCCCGCTCCGGCCGGCCGAGTGCGCGTTCGGCATCCGCGATCAGCGCGATATGGGCCTGTCGGCCGCTCACCCGGTGGTACGTCCGGAGTTCCGCGATCGCGAGTGGCCAGTCGCCGGCCGTGTACGCGGCCAGGCCGACAGCTTCCCGGACCGCCGCGATCCGGGGCGCGAACCGCCGCGCCACCTGGGCGTGCGCGAGTGCCTCGGCTGGATCCTCGTCGAGTACGTGCGCGGTAGCGAGCAACCGGCGGGCCACCTCACTCGCGACGCCGCGCGGAAGTGCCTGCAGCTCCGCCCGTACCTCGCGATCAAGGTCCAGTGCGTCGACCTCTTCGGGTACCACTGGCGCGTCGCTCGGTACCGAATACTCCGACTGCCGCTCGGTACCGTGCCGCGCGTCGTCCCGTGCCGGCCGCTCTTCCCGTGCCGGCCGCTCTTCCCGTACCGGCCGCTCTTCCCGTGCCGGCCGCTCGGTACGCGAACCACCGCGCGCGCGATCCGAGCCGCCGGGGGAACCACCTGACGCCTGTCCCCGGCCCGGACCGCCGGTACCCGAACGGTCCTGGAACGAGCCCCGCCGGTCCTGTCCGGACCCACGCCGATCCCGGTCGCCGCCGCCGCGGGACCAGCCCGGTCGGTTGTCACCGGAGTCACGCCGGTGCTGCGGAGCTCCGTGCCGATCCTGCCCGGCACGGTCGCGGGACCAACCCCGCTGGTCGGTACCGGACCGGTCACCCGACGGGGGCCGCCGGTCACCCGATTCCCACCGGCGACCCGCGCCTCCGGGCTCTGTCCTTGCGGAGTCGTCACGCCGATGGGACTGCCAACGCCCGCCACTATGCTCGGTTGACCCACCGGGGCGGTCCCGCGAGTCCCACCGGGGAGTTCCGCCGCCACGCTCGTTGCCGCGCCCCTCCGCGGGGTGGCGGCCACGGTAGCCGCCTTGCCCGCCGGATCGCCCCTGACCAGCAGGTCCGTCACTACCGGGTCGGCGACCGGGGTTGTCCGACCGGCCGTAGCCGGCCGCGTTGTCACGTCGCGGGGACCTGCCTTCGTTGCGATCGTCATACCTCGGTCGGTCCGTACCACGCGAATCGCGGCCGTCCTGTCCTTGGCCCGCACGGTCATCCCGCCCGCGCCATCCGCCGCTGCCGCTGCCGCTGCGATTGCTGCTCGAATCGGGCCGCCCGCGGTCCCATCCGCCGGCCCGGTCCCGATCGGACCGTCCCGGATGGCCGCGATCGCGGTCGCCGCTCCCCCGGCCGCGGTCCGGACCGTCGCCGGGCCGGCCGACACCGCGGCTCCGGTCGCTGCTCCAGCCCTGACCAGCTCTGCCACCACGGTCACGCTCGGGCCGGTCGCGGTTCCATCCCTGGCCAGTCCGCTCACCCGGCCGACCAGCACCGCGACTGCGGTCACCGCTCGAGCCCTGACCGGTCCGTTCCCCCGGCCGGCCGGCACCGCGACTGCGGTCACCGCTCGAGCCCTGACCGGTCCGTTCCCCCGGCCGGCCGGCGCCCCGACCGCGGTCGTTACTCCAGCCCTGACCCGGTCGGTCACCACGGTCACGCTCGGGCCGGTCGCGGTTCCATCCCTGGCCCGAGCCGCCGCCCTCACGCCGCGGACCGCCGGCGCCCTGGCCGGTTCGATCGCTGCCCCGGCTACGGTCCGGGCGGTCGCCGCCCCAGCTCTGGCCGCCGTGTCCAGCACCACGGCCGCTATCGCTACGACCCGGCGTCCAGCCGCGTTCGCCACTCCGATTCCGGTCGCCGCGTTCCCCGCCCTGGCCGGCTGCGCCCCGAGCGGTCGACCCAGCGCCGCCACCCCCGCCGGTACCGCCGTTGCGACCAGTCGGACCGTCGCGACGTGCGCCGTCCCGGTCGAACGGCCGCCGTGCCCCGGCGTTACCGGGCCGATGAGCTGTCACAGGGGTACATCCTCGTCTATCAGTTGCCCGGAAATGCGTTGAGGGGCCACCCGGGTGGGTGGCCCCTCGACGTTGGTTTGTCCGGCGGCGTCCTACTCTCCCACACCCTCCCGGGTGCAGTACCATCGGCGCTGGAGAGCTTAGCTTCCGGGTTCGGAATGTTACCGGGCGTTTCCTCTCCGCTATGGCCGCCGTAACTCTGTCAGAACACAACACCGGCCTGGCTCCCACAGGTTGTTGTGGGGGGTTGGGTGTTCGTGTCCTGGGATGCGCATAGTGGGTGCGTAGCAATTTTGTGGTCAAGCCCTCGGCCTATTAGTACCAGTCAGCTCAACCTGTTACCAGGCTTACACGTCTGGCCTATCAACCCAGTCGTCTAGCTGGGGGCCTTACCCACTCGATGGTGGTGGGAGACCTCATCTGGAAGCAGGCTTCCCGCTTAGATGCTTTCAGCGGTTATCCCTTCCGAACGTGGCTAACCAGCCGTGCCCCTGGCGGGACAACTGGCACACCAGAGGTTCGTCCGTCCCGGTCCTCTCGTACTAGGGACAGCCCTTCTCAAGTCTCCAACGCGCGCGGCGGATAGGGACCGAACTGTCTCACGACGTTCTAAACCCAGCTCGCGTACCGCTTTAATGGGCGAACAGCCCAACCCTTGGGACCTGCTCCAGCCCCAGGATGCGACGAGCCGACATCGAGGTGCCAAACCATCCCGTCGATATGGACTCTTGGGGAAGATCAGCCTGTTATCCCCGGGGTACCTTTTATCCGTTGAGCGACACCGCTTCCACTCGCAAGTGCCGGATCACTAGTCCCGACTTTCGTCCCTGCTCGACCCGTCGGTCTCACAGTCAAGCTCCCTTGTGTACTTGCACTCACCACCTGGTTGCCGACCAGGCTGAGGGAACCTTTGGGCGCCTCCGTTACATTTTGGGAGGCAACCGCCCCAGTTAAACTACCCACCAGGCACTGTTCCTGAACCCGATAAGGGTCCGAGGTTAGACACCCAGATCGACCAGAGTGGTATTTCAACGTTGCCTCCACAACCACTGGCGTGGCTGCTTCACCGGCTCCCACCTATCCTACACAAGCCGACCCGAGCACCAATGCCAAGCTATAGTAAAGGTCCCGGGGTCTTTCCGTCCTGCCGCGCGTAACGAGCATCTTTACTCGTAATGCAATTTCGCCGGGCCTGTGGTTGAGACAGTGGGGAAGTCGTTACGCCATTCGTGCAGGTCGGAACTTACCCGACAAGGAATTTCGCTACCTTAGGATGGTTATAGTTACCACCGCCGTTTACTGGCGCTTAAGTTCTCCGCTTCGCCCCGAAGGACTAACAGGTCCCCTTAACGTTCCAGCACCGGGCAGGCGTCAGTCCGTATACATCGTCTTACAACTTCGCACGGACCTGTGTTTTTAGTAAACAGTCGCTTCCCCCTGCTCTCTGCGGCCACACAGCGCTCCCACCGCAAGGGTGTTCACGCCACACGGCCCCCCTTCTCCCGAAGTTACGGGGGCAATTTGCCGAGTTCCTTAACCACAGTTCGCCCGATCGCCTCGGTATTCTCTACCTGGCCACCTGTGTCGGTTTAGGGTACGGGCCGCTAAAAGCTCGCTAGAGGCTTTTCTCGGCAGCATGGGATCACCGACTTCGCCTAAATCGGCTCGGCATCACGTCTCGGCCGTCACGACGTGCGGATTTACCTACACGTCAGCCTACACGCTTACCCCGGCACTACCACTCACCGGGATCGGCTACCCTCCTGCGTCACCCCATCGCTTGACTACTACAGGCCAGGTTCCCACGCGCCACCCACCAGCTGCCCGAAGGCAACCAGCAGGCACGGATGGTTAGCACAACCTGCCTCGCCAGGGACGCTTTTTCGCGGGTACGGGAATATCAACCCGTTGTCCATCGACTACGCCTCTCGGCCTCGCCTTAGGTCCCGACTTACCCAGGGCGGATGAGCCTAGCCCTGGAACCCTTGGCCATCCGGCGGCAGGGTTTCTCACCCTGCTTTCGCTACTCATGCCTGCATTCTCACTCGTACGGCATCCACGGCTCGGTCACCCGGCCGCTTCCCACGCCGTACGACGCTCCCCTACCCGTCCACGCGCCTAGACCTCAACACCCGCAGGTGAAAAGGCCGAGCACTAGCGTGAACGCCACAGCTTCGGCGGTGTGCTTGAGCCCCGCTACATTGTCGGCGCGGGATCACTTGACCAGTGAGCTATTACGCACTCTTTCAAGGGTGGCTGCTTCTAAGCCAACCTCCTGGTTGTCTCGGCAACCCCACATCCTTTTCCACTTAGCACACGCTTAGGGGCCTTAGCTGGTGATCTGGGCTGTTTCCCTCTCGACTACGAAGCTTATCCCCCGCAGTCTCACTGCCACGCTCTCACTTACCGGCATTCGGAGTTTGGCTGACTTCGGTAAGCTTGTCGGCCCCCTAGGCCATCCAGTGCTCTACCTCCGGCAAGAAACACGCAACGCTGCACCTATATGCATTTCGGGGAGAACCAGCTATCACGGAGTTTGATTGGCCTTTCACCCCTACCCACAGGTCATCCCCCAGGTTTTCAACCCTGGTGGGTTCGGCCCTCCACGCGGTCTTACCCGCGCTTCAGCCTGCCCATGGGTAGATCACTCCGCTTCGGGTCTAGGACACGCGACTCAACGCCCTATTCGGACTCGCTTTCGCTACGGCTCCCCCACACGGGTTAACCTCGCCACGCACCACTAACTCGCAGGCTCATTCTTCAAAAGGCACGCCGTCACCCCACCACCCACATGGGGCAGCAAAGCTCCGACGGATTGTAGGCACTCGGTTTCAGGTA
Organism: uncultured Actinomycetota bacterium; assembly: GCA_963742715.1. GTDB lineage: Bacteria > Actinomycetota > Actinomycetes > Mycobacteriales > Micromonosporaceae > CAVUMR01. The sequence goes on from CAVUMR010000002.1 coordinate 1,789,763, forward strand.
CTATTTCACTCCCCTCCCGGGGTACTTTTCACCTTTCCCTCACGGTACTAGTCCGCTATCGGTCACCAGGAAGTATTTAGGCTTAGCGGGTGGTCCCGCCAGATTCACGGCAGATTTCAGGGGTCCGCCGCTACTCGGGTAACCGCATAGGAAGACCGCATGTTTTCGCCTACAGGACTTTCACCCTCTACGGCAGGCCATTCCAGACCCTTCGGCTAACACACGATTTTCTGACTCCCCGGCCAAGTGGTAGCCCGACCACAACGATCCCCACAACCCCGGCCACGCAACGCCTACCAGCTATCACACGCCACCGGTTTAGCCTCATCCGCTTTCGCTCGCCACTACTCACGGAATCACAATTGTTTTCTCTTCCTGCGGGTACTGAGATGTTTCACTTCCCCGCGTTCCCTCCACACGCCCTATACATTCAGGCGCGGGTGACACCACATGACTGGTGCCGGGTTACCCCATTCGGAAATCCTGGGATCACAGCTAGGTTGACAACTCCCCCAGGCTTATCGCAGCCTCCCACGTCCTTCATCGGCTCCTGGTACCAAGGCATCCACCAAGTGCCCTTACCAACTTGACCACAAAGATGCTCGCACCCACTATGCACATCTCAAGAAACGAACGGACCCGAAACCCCACAACCACCACCACCCACCCGCAACCCCCCACAGCCATCACAAACACGGCTACAAAACCAGGGAAAACGGTGTCGTTTGGTGGTCAGGCCGGACCGCCTGAAGACAACACACACCCGCCCACAAAGGGCGGCGCCTGTTCCCTCAGGACCCAACAGGGCACCCAACTCCGTCGAACACATCCCCCGCGCAACCGAAACCGCACAGGGCATTACGTGTTGCTGTGCATCCAAGGAAACTAAACCCAACCATCGGCGGGAACACCAAAAAGCCCGCACCAACACTCGGTTGGCACGAGCCCCCCAACACACAACGCGCCAGGGAAAATTGTTCCCGCAAACCCGCGGGCTCCTTAGAAAGGAGGTGATCCAGCCGCACCTTCCGGTACGGCTACCTTGTTACGACTTCGTCCCAATCGCCAGCCCCACCTTCGACCACTCCCTCCGGAAAACCGGTTAGGCCATGGGCTTCGGGTGTTGCCGACTTTCGTGACGTGACGGGCGGTGTGTACAAGGCCCGGGAACGTATTCACCGCAGCGTTGCTGATCTGCGATTACTAGCGACTCCGACTTCACGGGGTCGAGTTGCAGACCCCGATCCGAACTGAGACCGGCTTTATGAGATTCGCTCCACCTTACGGTATCGCAGCCCTTTGTACCGGCCATTGTAGCATGCGTGAAGCCCTGGACATAAGGGGCATGATGACTTGACGTCATCCCCACCTTCCTCCGAGTTGACCCCGGCAGTCTCCCATGAGTCCCCGCCATTACGCGCTGGCAACATGGAACGAGGGTTGCGCTCGTTGCGGGACTTAACCCAACATCTCACGACACGAGCTGACGACAGCCATGCACCACCTGCACACGGCCCCGAAGGACCCGACATCTCTGCCGGTCACCGTGCATGTCAAACCCAGGTAAGGTTCTTCGCGTTGCATCGAATTAATCCGCATGCTCCGCCGCTTGTGCGGGCCCCCGTCAATTCCTTTGAGTTTTAGCCTTGCGGCCGTACTCCCCAGGCGGGGCGCTTAATGCGTTAGCTACGGCACGGAAGCCAATGAAGTCCCCCACACCTAGCGCCCAACGTTTACAGCGTGGACTACCAGGGTATCTAATCCTGTTCGCTCCCCACGCTTTCGCTCCTCAGCGTCAGAACAGGCCCAGAGATCCGCCTTCGCCACCGGTGTTCCTCCTGATATCTGCGCATTTCACCGCTACACCAGGAATTCCAATCTCCCCTACCTGCCTCAAGCCTGCCCGTATCGACCGCAAGCTTGGGGTTAAGCCCCAAGTTTTCACGACCGACGCGACAAGCCGCCTACGAGCTCTTTACGCCCAATAAATCCGGACAACGCTTGCGCCCTACGTCTTACCGCGGCTGCTGGCACGTAGTTAGCCGGCGCTTCTTCTGCAGGTACCGTCACTTGCGCTTCGTCCCTGCTGAAAGAGGTTTACAACCCGAAGGCCTTCTTCCCCCACGCGGCGTCGCTGCGTCAGGCTTCCGCCCATTGCGCAATATTCCCCACTGCTGCCTCCCGTAGGAGTCTGGGCCGTGTCTCAGTCCCAGTGTGGCCGGACACCCTCTCAGGCCGGCTACCCGTCGACGCCTTGGTAGGCCATCACCCCACCAACAAGCTGATAGGCCGCGAGCCCATCCCCAGCCAGAAACCCTTTCCACACACCAGCATGCACCAGTGCGTCCTATCCGGTATTAGCCCCGGTTTCCCGGGGTTATCCCGAAGCTGAGGGCAGGTCACTCACGTGTTACTCACCCGTTCGCCGCTCGAGTACCCCCGAAGGGGCCTTTCCGCTCGACTTGCATGTGTTAAGCACGCCGCCAGCGTTCGTCCTGAGCCAGGATCAAACTCTCCATCAAAAACCTAAAACCACACCCGGCCGAAACCAGACGCGGAAGATAATCAACAGAAAACAAACCTGGCCAAACAAAATGGCAAACCCGCCACCAAACCAAAAGATTCAGCAGCGAGCCAAAATAATATGCTCGACAAAGCCAAAGCACCCTGTTGAGTTCTCAAGGAACAAGCACACCCACACCAACCCCGCTAAGGGTTAGCAGTTGGAGTGACTGCTCTAGTTTATCCACTTTGACCGCTGGCACCAAATTGAGCCGGTGCCTATTGCCTTGTGGATTCCCGGTACACGCCAAAAGCCCTTAGCTTTTGTCTTTCCCGGGGATTCGCAGGCCGTCCGTCGGGCCCGCCTACGCGGTCCCGGGCACGTCCGGTGCCCTGCGAGAGTTCATGCTACCCGCTCGGTTGCGCCGCTCCAAATCGGGTCTCCCCGGTCCGGAGATCGCGCCGCCCGGCAGCTCGTCCGCCTAAGCGATCAAGCCACCGACCTGGCCGGTGCCGCTCCGTGTCCGGCGCGGCCCCCGTCCGGCGGGCAGGGAGAAAGTTACGTCGTGATCGCGTGATCGTCAAATCGGCACTCGCAACCCACCGTACGGAGTCGCCACGCTACCGAGCGGCGCAGCGGTCGGTAGCCATTGGTGCCGCAACGCAGAAGATCGCGAGTCGGGAGGGGCTCACGGCTGGTACTCGACTCCGGCGATCGTGCGCTTTCCACGACGCAGTACCAGCCACCGGCCGTGCAGCAGCCGGTCATCCGGTACCGGCTCGTCCGGTTCGGCCATCCGCTCGTTGTTCACGTACGCGCCGCCCTCGGCAACCGCACGTCGGGCCTCGGACAGGCTTTTGGTCAGCCCGGCCTGCTGGAGCAATACGGCAACCGACGGCAATTGTCCTCGTACCGTGACACAACCCGCCTCGGTCAACGCGGCGCGCAAGGTGCGTTCGTCCAAAGCGCCGAGATCACCGCGGCCGAACAACGCCTGACTGGCTTCGACAACCTGCCGGGTCTCCTGCTCGCCATGTACCAGCGTGGTCATTTCCTGGGCGAGCCGGCGCTGCGCGGCCCGGGCGGCCGGGCGCTCGGCGGTCTCCTTCTCCAACGCCTCGATCTCGTCCCGATCGAGGAAGGTGAAGGTCTTCAGCCACGCGGTGGCATCCCGGTCGTCGGCGTTGATCCAGTACTGGAACCAGGTGTACGGACTGGTCATTTCCGGATCCAGCCACATACCGCCGCCGCCGGTCGACTTGCCGAACTTCTCGCCGGTCGCGGTGGTGATCAATGGCGCGGTCAGCGCGTGCACCCGTTCGCCGGTCACCCGGCGGATCAGGTCGAGGCCGGCCACCAGGTTGCCCCATTGGTCGTTGCCGCCGACCTGCAGCCGGCAGTCGTGTCGGCGATGCAGCTCCAGGTAGTCATTGGCCTGGATGAGCATGTAGCTGAACTCGGTGTACGAGATGCCGCCGGCCAGCCGACTGGCCACCGACTCCTTGGCCAGCATCTGGTTGATCGGGAAGTGCTTGCCGACGTCCCGCAGGAACTCGATGGCCGACATCGGGCCGGTCCAGTCCAGGTTGTTGACCAGCCGGGCCGGGTGCGGACCGGAGAAGTCGACGAACTTCTGCAGCTGCGGGCGCATCTGCTCCACGTACCCGGCAACCGTCTCCGGCGTGTTCAGCACCCGCTCGGTGGACCGGCCGCTCGGGTCGCCGATCAGCCCGGTCGCCCCGCCGGCCAGCACGATCGGTCGATGTCCGGCCTGCTGGAACCGGCGCAGCACCATCATGGGTACCAGGTGACCCATGTGCAGGCTCGGGCCGCTCGCGTCGAAACCCCCGTAGACCGTGACCGGCCCCTTGGCCAGTTCCTCGCGCAGCGCGCCGAGGTCGGTCGACTGGCTGATGAGCCCACGCCATTGCAGATCGTCAAGGATGTCGGTCACGCCGCCGATTGTCGCGCACCGGCGCACGCGGCTGTCACCGGATTACCTCCCGGTGCGCCGCCGCGGGGTATGCGCACGGTACGGACTCACCGTGGGTTCGCCGTCCAGCCAGAACCGCCAGGGCGTGGTCGCTCCCCCGGCGACGCCCACCCGCGGTCCGCACCGCACCAGATCGGAACCCGCGGGGGTACCGGGGAGCAGCCGGATCGGGCCGGAGCCGTCGAGCAACGGGGTACCGTCCGCCGACTTGTCCACGCCGAGCGCCATGGTCAGTCGCGCCGGTCCCCGGGCGAGGTCGCGGTCGGACACGCCGACCCGCCTGTGTCGCGCGATGTCGAGGCCGTCGACGACCGCGCCGGCGCGCAGCAGTACCGCGCTCGCGGTGCCGGTCGGGCCGCACACCACGTTCAGGCACCAGTGCATGCCGTAGGTGAAGTACACGTAGGCGTACCCGGACGGGCCGAACATGACCGCGTTGCGGCCGGTACGACCCCGGTGCGCGTGCGAGGCCGGATCCTCGCCGAGCCCGGCGTACGCCTCGACCTCGGTCAGCCGTACGGTCACGCCGCCACTGGCGACCAGGCGTCCGAGCAGTCCGGCCGCGGCCACGTCCACCGGCCCGGCGAGCAGCTCGGCGAGGTCCGCCGCGGTACCTGCGCCGGTCAGGCCGGGATCACGCGCTCGGTCGCCCACTCGCGCCACCGGTCGATGTGTTCGGTCACCAGCGCCAGCTGGTCGGCCACCGGATCCGGACCGGTCGAGCCGGCACCGGTACGCGCGTACAGCGCGCCGCGTACCGAGAGCACGTCGCGTACCTCGTCGGACAGGTGCGGGCTGACCGTGGCCAGGTCGGCGGTACTGACCTCGTCGAGCTGGCAGTCCCGGGCCAGGCACAGCGCGACCAGCCGGCCGGTGATCTCGTGCGCCTCCCGGAACGGCACGCCGCGGCGGACCAGCCATTCGGCCACCTCGGTCGCCAGGGTGTACCCGCGCGGTGCGGCCCGGGCCAACTCGTCCACCCGTACCGTCATCGTGGAGATCATCCCGGCGGCGGCCGGGAGCACGACCTCGAGCGTGTCAACCGCGTCGAACGCCGGCTCCTTGTCCTCCTGCAGGTCCCGGTCGTACGCCAGGGGAAGGCCCTTGAGCATGGTCAGTACCGCGGTCAGGTCACCGATCAGGCGGCCGGACTTGCCCCGGGCCAGCTCGGCGACGTCCGGGTTCTTCTTCTGCGGCATGATCGACGATCCGGTGGCGAACGCGTCGTCCAGCTCGATCCAGCCGAACTCCTGGCTGGTCCACAGCACTATCTCCTCGCCCAGCCGGGACAGGTGTACGCCGATCATGGCGGCGACGAACAGGAACTCGGCCACGAAGTCGCGGTCGGCGACCGCGTCGATGGAGTTCTCCGCCGGTGCGCGGAAACCGAGCTCGGCGGCGACCATGGCCGGATCCAGCGGCAGCGACGAGCCGGCCAGCGCCCCGGAGCCGAGCGGACAGATCGCGGCCCGGCGGTCCCAGTCGGCCAGCCGGTCCAGGTCCCGGCCGAACGCCTGTACGTGCGCGAGCAGGTGGTGCCCGAACGACACCGGCTGGGCGTGCTGCAGGTGCGTCATGCCGGGCGCGGGCGTGTCCACGTGCCGGCCGGCCTGCTCGGTCAGCGCGTCGACCAGTTCGACCAGCCGGCCGGCCACCCGGCGGGCGTGATCGCGCAGGTACAGCCGCAGGTCGGTGGCGACCTGGTCGTTGCGGGACCGGCCGGCGCGCAGCTTGCCGCCGAGCGTGCCGAGCCGCTCCAGCAGGCCGCGTTCGAGCGCGGTGTGGACGTCCTCGTCCTCGATGGTCGGCCGGAACTGGCCGGTCGCGCAGGCCGACTCGAGGTCGTCGAGCGCGGCCAGCATCCGGCCCAGCTCGTCCGCGTCGAGCAGCCCGGCCCGGGCCAGCACCCGCGCGTGCGCCCGGGAGGCGGCCAGATCGTACTGAGCCAACCGCCAGTCGAAATGTACGGACAGGCTCAGCCGGGCGAGCGCCTCGGCCGGGCTGCCGGCGAAACGGGCACCCCACAGCCGGGTCGGGCCGTCCGGCCGCGCGCCGTCCGACCCGTCCTGGGAGTCCGGTTCGTCGGTATCGCGCTCGTCGGTGGTCGGCTCGTCGGTCACCAGGTCATTGTGCCCGTCGGCGGTCACGGCATCGATGCCGCGGTACGCGCGTCGCGCTGCGCGGCGAGTCTGCTCGGCAGCCCCCACAACTGGACGAAGCCCTTGGCCAGCGACTGGTCGAACGCGTCGCCGGAGTCGTACGTGGCCAGGTGGTAGTCGTACAGGGAGGCTTCCGAGCGCCGGCCCACCGGTACCGCCCGACCGCCGTGCAGCACGAGTCGCACGTCGCCGGAGACGTACCGCTGGGTGTCGTCGACAAAGACGTCCAGCGCGTGCTTCAGCGGCGAGAACCACAGGCCGTCGTACACGAGCTCGGCCCACCGCTGGTCGACCCCGCGCTTGAACCGGGCCAGGTCCCGCTCGACCGTCACGCTCTCCAGCTCCTGATGGGCGGTGATCAGCGTGATCGCACCGGGGGCCTCGTACACCTCCCGGCTCTTGATTCCGACCAACCGGTCCTCGACCATGTCCAGCCGTCCGACGCCGTGGGCCCCGGCGCGCGCGTTCAGCTCGGTGACCGCCTGGTACGGGCTGACCGCCCGCCCGTCGATCGCCACCGGTACGCCCGCGACGAACGTGATCGTCACCTCGTCCGGCTCGCGCGGCGCGGCCGGATCGGCGGTGTAGCTGTACAGCTCCTCGGTCGGCGCGTTCCAGATGTCCTCGAGGAAACCGGTCTCGATCGCCCGACCCCACAGGTTCTGGTCGATCGAGTACGGCGAGGACTTGGTCACGTCGATCGGCAGCCCCTTCTCCTCGGCGAAGGCGATCGCCTTGTCCCGGGTCCAGGCGAAGTCCCGGGCCGGCGCGACCACCCGCAGGTCCGGCGCGAGTGCGCCGAGCCCGGCCTCGAACCGGACCTGGTCGTTGCCCTTGCCGGTGCAGCCGTGCGAGACGATCGTGCCGCCGTGCTTGCGGGCGGCCGCCACCAGATGCTTGACGATCAGCGGCCGGCTCAGCGCGGAGAGCAGCGGATAACGGTCCATGTACAGCGCGTTGGCGCGCATCGCGGGGACGCAGAAGTCGGCCGCGAACTCGTCCCGGGCGTCCACCACCTCGGACTCCACCGCACCGCAGCCGAGCGCGCGCTGGCGGATGACCTCGAGATCCTCGCCGCCCTGCCCCAGGTCGACGGCGACCGCGATCACCTCGGCGCCGGTGCGGTCGGCCAGGTACGGGATGGCCACCGAGGTATCGAGGCCGCCGGAATATGCGAGTACGACTCTGTCGGTCACTTCGTCTCCCTCGTTGCGAGTGGTAGGCCGGCGCCGCGCGGGGCGGCGCCGGCGGGCGCCTCGGTCAGCCGACGTCCTCGTCCGACCAGCCGCGGAGTCGGGCCGCCAGTGCCGCGCCGCCGACGTTCTCCCGCGCCACGACCAGCACGGTGTCGTCGCCGGCGATGGTGCCGAGCACATCGTCGAGCCCGGACCGGTCCAGCGCGCTGGCCAGGAACTGCGCGGCACCCGGCGGGGTACGCAGGACGACCAGGCTGCCGCTGTGGTCGGCGCCGGTGAGCAGCTCCCGGAGCAGCCGCTGCAGCCGCGCCGGCGGTTGCTCGGCCGGCCGCAACGGCGGGCTGCCGTCCTCCGGGATCAGGTACGCGGCCGGGCCGGTACCACCGCGCACCTTCACCGCGCCCAGCTCCTCCAGGTCGCGGGACAGGGTGGCCTGGGTCACCGCGATACCGTCCGCGGCGAGCAGGTCCACCAGCTCGGTCTGGGACCGCACCGGCCGGCTGCGGATCAGCTGCCCGATCCGCGCCTGCCGGGCGACCTTGCCGAGCTGGCGACCGATCAACTCGGTCATCCCGCCGCCCGGTAGCCGGGATCGAGGAGCCAGGCGAGCAGCGCCTTCTGCGCGTGTACCCGGTTCTCGGCCTCGTCGAACACCGCGCTGCGGGGCCCGTCCATCAGCTCGTCGGTGATCTCCTCGCCGCGGTGGGCCGGCAGGCAGTGCAGCGCGTACGCGTCCGGCGCGGCACCGGCGAACAGCTCGCCGGTCAGCGCGTACGGGCTGAGCTCGCGCAGCCGGGTCTCGTGGTCCAGGTGCTCCTGGTTCATCGAGGTCCAGGTGTCGGTGGCCAGCACGTGCGCGCCCTCGGCGGCCTTGTGCGGGTCGCGGATCACGTCCACCGAGCCGCCGGTACCGGCCGCGAGCTCGGCCGCCTTCGCCAGCACGGCCGGGTCCGGGTCGTACCCGTCCGGACCGGACAGCCGTACGTGCATGCCCGCGGTCGCGCCGGCCAGCGCGTACGAGTGCGCCATGTTGTTCGCGATGTCACCGAAGTACGTCATGGTCAGGCCGCCCAGCCGGCCACTGCGCTCCCGTACGGTCAGCAGGTCGGCGAGCAGCTGGCACGGGTGGAACCCGTCGGTGAGCGCGTTCACCACCGGTACGGTCGACGCCGCGGCGAGGGATGCGATCCGGTCGTCGCCGAAGGTCCGGATCACGATCGCGTCGACGTACCGGGAGAGCACCCGGGCGGTGTCCTCGATGCTCTCGCCGCGACCGAGGTGGGTGTTCTGCGCCTCCACGGTGATCGGGTGCCCGCCCAGTTCGGCGATGCCGACCTCGAACGACAGCCGGGTACGCAGCGACGGCTTCTCGAACACCACCGCGACCGACCGCGGTCCGGCCAGCGGGCGGTGCTTGAACGGCTCGGCCTTCATGGCCAGCGCCAGGTCGAGTACCTCGGCCTGCTCAGCCGGGGACAGCTCGTCGTCACGCAGAAAGTGACGGATCATCGTTGACCTCCAGACGAGGCCCCGACGTCCCCGGTCCGCGGCACGGTGCTCGCGGTCGGGGTCGACGGGGCGGGTGGCTTGTCCGGCCCGGCGGCAGCCAGGGCCGCCGGCAGGGTAGCGAGGAAAGCGTCCGCCTGGTCGGAGGTGAGCACCAACGGCGGTACGAGCCGCAGCACGTCCGGTTGCGCGGCGTTGGCGAGGAAGCCGGCCGCGGCGAGTTCAGCCACTACCGCCGGCGCGACCGGCTCGGCCAGCGCGATACCGAGCAGCAGGCCAGCGCCGCGAACGTCGGTCACCAGCGGGTGGCGCAACCCTCGGATTCCGGCCGCCAGCCGTTCGCCGAGCAGCCGGGCGTGGTCGAGCAGCCCGTCCGCGGCGATCGTGTCGAGTACCGCGAGCGCGGCCGCGCAGGAGACCGGGTTGCCGCCGAACGTGCTGCCGTGGCTGCCCGGCGTCAACAGCGTGGCCGCGTGACCGAAAGCCAGGCAGGCACCGATCGGCAGCCCACCGCCGAGCCCCTTGGCCAGCGTGATCACGTCCGGCTCGACCCCGGTGGGGCCGTGCGCGAACCAGTGTCCGGTACGCCCGATGCCGGTCTGTACCTCGTCGAGCACCAGCAGCGCGCCGGCGGCCGCGGTGAGCTCCCGGGCCGCGGCCAGGTACCCGGCTGGCGGGACGACCACGCCGGCCTCTCCCTGGATCGGCTCCAGGATCACCATCGCGGTGTCGCCGGTGACCGCTTCGGCCAGCGCGGCGGTGTCGCCGTACCGGACGTGCGTCACCTCACCGGGCAACGGCCGGAACGGATCCGCCTTCGCCGGCTGCCCGGTCAGCGCCAACGCACCCATGGTGCGACCGTGAAAACCGCCGGCCGCCGCGACGACGTGGGTACGGCCGGTACGCCGGGACAGCTTGAACGCGGCTTCGTTTGCTTCCGCGCCGGAGTTGCCGAAGTACACCTTCCCGGGGCGGCCGGCCAGCGCCAACAGCCGTTCCGCGAGCGCGACCACCGGCTCGGTGGCGGCGAAGTTGGACACGTGGCCGAGCGTGCTCACCTGCCGGGTGACCGCGGCGACCACGGCCGGATGCGCGTGTCCGAGTGCGTTCACCGCGATACCGCCGAGCAGGTCGACGTACTCCCGGCCGTCCTCGTCGACCACGACCGCGCCGTCGCCGCGGACCAGCGCGACGGTCGGCGTGCCGTACGTCGGCATGATCGCCTCGGCCCAGCGGTCGGTGAGGCGGCGGTCGGTGAGGCGGCGGTCGGTGAGGCGGCGGTCGGTGAGGCGGCGGTCGGTGAGGCGGCGGGCTGGGTCAGTTGGAGCGGCGGGGCCGGCTGGGCTGGCCGGGCCGCTGGAGGACCGGAGCTGCTGGCTCATGACGGCACCACCATCGTGCCGACGCCCGCGGCGGTGAACACCTCGAGCAGCACCGAGTGCGGGATCCGGCCGTCGATCACCTGCGCCTGCGGTACGCCGGCACGCACCGCGCGCAGGCAGGCCTCCAGCTTGGGCGCCATCCCCGCCTGGAACTCCGGCAGCCGCGCGGCCAGCTCGTCCGCGGTGAGCCGGCTGATCACGCTGTCCCGGTCCGGCCAGTCCGCGTACACGCCCGGTACGTCGGTGAGCAGCACCAGCTTGGCGGCGCCGAGCGCGCTCGCGAGCGCCGCGGCGGCGGTGTCGGCGTTGAGGTTGTGCAGCTCCCCGTCGGCGTCCGGGGCGACCGAGGAGATCACCGGGATCCGGCCGGCGTCGATCAGGTCGGTGACCGCGGCGGGGCTGACCTCCGCGACGTCGCCGACCACGCCCACGTCCACCGCTTCACCGTCCACATAGGCCGATCGACGTACCGCGGTGAGCAGGTGCGCGTCCTCACCGGACATGCCGACCGCGAACGGGCCGTGCTCGTTGATCAGGCCGACCACCTCGCGACCGACCTGACCGACCAGCACCATGCGCACCACCTCGACCGATTCGGTCGTGGTGACCCGCAGGCCGCCGCGGAACTCCGAGTCGATGCCGAGCCGGTCGAGCATCGCGGTCACCTGCGGGCCGCCGCCGTGCACCACGACGGGCTTCAGTCCGGCGTACCGGAGGAAGACCAGGTCGGCGGCGAACGCGCGGCGCAGCTCCGGGTCGGTCATCGCGTGGCCGCCGTACTTGACCACGATCGTGCTGCCGTTGAAACGGGCCAGCCACGGCAGCGCCTCGATCAGGGTGGCGGCCTTGTCGGCGGCCATCCGCAGTGTGGGCGTGAGCGTGGCTGGGAGCTCGGTCGTGGTCATGTCGAGTACGCCGAGTTCTCGTGTACGTAGCGCACGGACAGGTCGTTGGTCCACACCGTGGCCGTCCGGTCGCCGGCGTCGAGGTGGACGGTGATCGTCACGTCCCGGCCGGTCAGGTCCACCGGTCCCGCCGCCGCGGCCGCTCCGTGACGGCAGACCGGTACGCCGTTGATCGCCACGTCGAGCCGGTCCGGTTCGAATGCCGCATCGGTGGTACCGACCGCGGCGACGATCCGGCCCCAGTTCGGGTCGTTCCCGTACAGCGCGCATTTGACCAGGTTGTTCCGGGCGATCGCCCGACCGACCGTGACCGCGTCGTCCTCACTGGCCGCGCCGGTTACCTCGATCGCGATGTCCTTCGTGGCGCCCTCGGCATCGGCGAGCAGTTGCCGGGCCAGGTCGGCGCAGGCGCGGGTGACCGTACCGGTGAACTCGTCCGGCTCGGGCGTCACGCCGGACGCTCCGGAGGCGAGCAGGAGCACGGTGTCGTTGGTGGACAGGCAGCCGTCCGAGTCGAGCCGCTCGAACGTGACCCGGCACGCCTCCCGCAGCGCGGCGTCCAGCGCGGCCGGCTCCAGCGCCGCATCCGTGGTCAGTACGCACAGCATGGTGGCGAATGCCGGGGCGAGCATGCCGGCGCCCTTGGCCATCCCGCCGACGGTGTAGCCGCCCGCGCCGCTCGCGGCGACCGTCTTCGCCCGGGTATCCGTGGTCAGGATCGCCTCGGCCGCTCTTTCCGCACCCGTGGCCGCGTCGGTCGCCGCCGCTCTTGCCGCCGTCGACACCGGCGCCGCGCCGGTGTCGGCGGAGTGCGGCGCCTCGGCGGTACGGGCCGCGGAGTCACTGGTGCCCAGCGCCTCGGCGGCGGTGTCGACGCCGGCGAGCACCGCGTCGATCGGCAGCCGTTCGCCGATCAGGCCGGTGGAGCAGACCGCGACCTCGGCCGCGCCCACGTCCAGCACCTTCGCCGCCCGCTCGGCGGTGCGGTGGGTGTCGGCGAACCCGTCCGGCCCGCTACACCCGTTCGCGCCGCCGGAGTTGAGCACCACCGCACGCAGCCGACCGGTGGCCAGCACCTGCCGGCTCCACAGCACCGGCGCGGCCTTCACCCGGTTCGCGGTGAAGACCCCGGCGGCATCGAACCGGGGGCCGTCGTTGACGACCAGCGCCAGGTCGAGTTCGCCGGTGGCCTTGATCCCGGCGGCCACCCCCGCGGCCCGGAACCCGGCCGCCGCGACGACTCCCCCGGCGCCGGTTTTTGCACTGGTGGCGGCGCGGGTCATGGCGCGGTCCCGTTGACGGTCAGGCCGGTCGTCTCCGGCAGGCCGAGCATGAGGTTGGCGCACTGTACGGCCTGACCGGCCGCGCCCTTGCCCAGGTTGTCCAGTGCGCTGACCACAACGATCCGGCCGCTGTCGGCGTCCACGGTCGCCTGCAGGTGGCAGGCGTTGCCACCGAGCGTGGCTTTCGTCCGCGGCCAGGAGTGCTCGGGCAGGAGCCGGACAAACGGCTCATCCGCGTACGCGGCTTCAAGGGCCGCCCGCACGTCCTTGTCCCCCAGGCCGGTACGGGCCGGGATCGCGGTGACCGTGGCCAGAATGCCGCGCGGCATCGGCGCGAGTACCGGCGTGAACGACAGCGAGCGCGCCCCGGTGGCCTGCTTGATCTCGGGTACGTGCTGGTGGGAGCCGACCTTGTACGCGGACAGCCCGCCCATCACCTCGGTACCGAGCAGGTGCGGCTTGGGCTCCCGACCCGCGCCGGAGGTGCCGGAGGCGGCAACCACGACCACGTCCCGCGGCTCGGCCAGTCCCGTCGCGATGAGCGGCGCGAGGGCGAGCGTGACCGCTGCCGCGTAGCACCCCGGGGCCGCCACCCGATCGGCACCGGTGATGCGATCGCGCTGGCCGGGCAGTTCGGGCAGCCCGTACGTCCAGGCGCCCGCGTGCGCACCGCCGTAGTACCGGTGCCAGTCGTCGGCGTCCCGCAACCGGTGGTCGGCACCGAGGTCGACCACCGGGATCCCGGCCGGCAACTCCGCCGCCAGCGCCGCCGACCGGCCGTGCGGCAGCGCGAGAAAGACCAGGTCAGCCTCTGCCAACGCGGCGGGTTCAGTGGGCGCGATGACCAGGTCGTCAAGATCGACAAGCTGCGGGTGTACCGCGTGCAGCGGCTCGCCGGCGTGCGCGTGTCCGGTGACCGCGGTGAGCTGCGCGGACGGATGCGCGGACAGCAGCCGGAGCAGTTCGCCTCCGGCGTACCCGCTGGCACCGGCGACCGCGACCCGCACGCCCACGCGACCACACCTCCTACATGACTATGCAGAAGAATGTATCAGCATGCGTAAGGCGCTGCCAGTTGTGCGGGCCCGGCCAACCGCGGTCAAGCGACCGGCAGGGCTGGGTCACGCGGCCGGGTCAGGCGGCCGATGGCGCAGGTCGTGCGGCTGCTGGCGCAGTCGGGATCCGCCGGAACGACCAAGGTCATCCGCTCGTAGACCGGGTCGCCACGGGGCGCCGTCGGTCTACAAGCGGATGACCTTGTGGTTGTGGTCGGGTGCGGTGTTGGTCTTTTGTCCGGCCCGGTCTTGTGGTCGGGTCGGTTTGGTCAGGCGCCGCGCAGTACCGCGCCGACCCGGCGGCCGGCTTCGGCTACCGCGGCATCCCGCGCGGCGACCGCTTCCTCCACGGTCAGCGTGCGGTCCGGCGCCCGGAAGGTCAGCTTGTACGCCAGCGACTTGCGCCCCTCACCGAGCTTGTCCCCGGTGTACACGTCGAACAGCCGGACCGACTCGAGCAGGTCTCCCGCGCCCTCGACCAGCGCGCGCTCCACCACTCCGGCCGGTGCCTGCGCGTCCACCAGCAGCGCCACATCGATCAGGGCCGGCGGGTAGTTCGACAGATGCTGGCCACGGACCACGTCCGGTAAGGGCAGCGCGTCCAGTTCCAGCTCCATCGCGCAGGTACGCGGCGGCAGCTCCAGCGCGGCACACACGGCCGGGTGCAGCTCGCCGGCGTGCCCCACGAGTTCACCGGTGGGCAGTTCGAACGCCGCACACCGGCCCGGGTGCCACGGCGCGTGCCGGTCCGCCCGTACCGTGATCTCCACCCCGGCCGCGGCAGCTACCAGCCGGCCGGCGTCCACCGCGTCCGCCCAGGTCGCCGGGCGGCCGGTACCCCACCAGCCGGCCGGCTCGACATCTCCGGCCAGTACCGCCGCGACCCGCCACGGCTGCCGCGGTACCGACTTCTCGGCGATCGCCAGGTCCGCGTCGTCCGGCCGCCGGTCCACCGGCAGCGCGGGTGGCGCCCCGGGTGCTGCCGGATCCGGCCGGAACACCACGCCCACCTCGAACAGCGCGACGTCGCGGTGACCCCGGCTCAGGTTGCGCCGCAGTGTGGTGAGCAGCGGCGGCAGCAGCGTGGTACGCAGCTGCGGCTCCTCCTCGGACAGCGGGTTGACCAGCCGCAGCGCGTACCGGCGCGGATCGTCGGCCGGCAGTCCCAGCGCGTCGTGTACTTCCGGCGCGACGAACGGGTACGACAGCACCTCCACGTAACCCGCCTCGGCCAGGGTCCGCGACACGGTACGCCGGCGCCGCTGTTCGGCCGTCAACCCGCGACTGGCCGGCGCGGGCGGCAGCACGCTCGGGATCGTGTCGTACCCGTGCAGCCGCAGCACCTCCTCGACCAGGTCGTACGGGTCGGTGAGGTCCGGCCGCCAGGTCGGCGGGGTGACCGAGAGCCGGTCGTCGGCGGCCGGCTTGACGACGCAGCCCACCGCGGTCAGGTGCCGCAGTACCTCCGCCCGCTCGAGCGGTAGGCCGCCGATCCGGGCCGGCAGGCCGGCGTCGATGACCACCGGTGCCGGCGGCGCCAGCGTGTCGAGGTCGGTCACCTGCTCGGTGAGGGCACCACCGCCGTACCGGGCCAGCAGCTCGCCGCCGCGGCGCAGCGCGACCGGCGTCAGGCACGGGTCGACCCCGCGCTCGAACCGTTTGCTCGCCTCGCTCGGCAGCTTGTGCCGGCGCGCGCCCCGGGCCACAGTCACCGGATCCCAGTGCGCCGCCTCGAGCAGCACGTCGGTGGTACCGGCCGACACCTCGGTGGTGGCCCCGCCCATGATCGCGGCGAGGCTGATAACGCCGCTGTCGTCGGCGATCACCAGATCCTCGGGGTCCAGCGCCCGGTCCACGCCGTCCAGCGTGGTGAGCCGCTCGCCGGCCACCGCCCGGCGTACCACCAGCTCCCCGCGCAGGGTGCCGGCGTCGAACGCGTGCATCGGCTGGCCCAGTTCGAGCATCAGGTAGTTGGTGACGTCCACCGCCAGCGAGATCGGTCGCTGCCCGGCGAGGGTGAGCCGGCGCCGCATCCACTGTGGACTCGGCGCCTCCGGGTCGATGCCGCGGACCAGCCGGGCGGTGAACCGGTCACAGCCGGCCGGGTCGTCCACCCGGACCGGATAGGCCGGCTCGGCGGTACCGCCCTGGGCCGGGGTGTCCGCCGGGTCGTGGAACGGCACGCCGAGCGCGGTGGCCACGTCCCGGCCGATTCCGCGGATGGAGAACGCGTACCCCCGGTCGGGGTTGATTGCCAGCTCGAACACGACGTCGTCCAGGCCGGTCACCGGTCGGGCGTCGGCTCCCGGCTGGGCCGAGTCGGCCGGCAGCACCAGGATGCCGGCGTGGTCCTCGCCGATGCCCAGCTCGCGGGTCGAGCAGATCATCCCGTCCGAGATGTGGCCGTAGGTCTTGCGCGCGGTGATGGCGAACCCGCCCGGCAGCTCGGCACCGGGCAGCGCGACCACGACGAGATCGCCCGCGGCGAAGTTGGTGGCGCCGCAGATGATGCCGCGCGGGCTGCCCTCACCGACGTCGACCTGGCAGAACCGGATCGGCTTGCGCAGCCCGGTCAGCTCCTCGATCTCCACCACCCGGCCGACCACCAGCGGGCCGGACACGCCGGCGCCGAGCTCGTGTACCGCCTCGACCTCCAGCCCCATCCGGATCAGCGCGGCGTCGAGCTCGGCGGTGGTGATTCCGGCCGGCAGCTCGACGTACTCGGCGAGCCAGGAAACCGGTACCCGCATCGGTTCAGACCTCCATTCCGAAGCCACGGCTGAACCGCACGTCGCCTTCGACCACGTCCCGCATGTCGGTGACCCCGTGCCGGAACAGCAGGGTCCGCTCGATCCCCATGCCGAACGCGAAGCCGCTGTACTCCTCCGGATCGATGCCGCAGGCGATCAGCACCCGCGGGTTGACGATCCCGCAGCCGCCCCACTCCACCCAGCGCGGGCCGTCCGGATGGTCCGGCCACCACAGGTCCGGTTCGGCCGACGGCTCGGTGAACGGGAAGTACGAGGGGCGCAGCCGGGTCTTCGCCTCCGGCCCGAACATTGCCCGGGCGAAGTGGTCGAGCGTGCCCTTGAGGTGGGCCATCGTGATGCCCTTGTCGATCACCAGGCCCTCGACCTGGTGGAACACCGGCGTGTGCGTGACGTCCAGCTCGTCGGTGCGGTACACCCGGCCCGGGCACAGTACGTAGATCGGCGGCTTGCGGGTGAGCATGGTGCGCGCCTGTACCGGTGACGTGTGGGTCCGCAGTACCAGTCCGGAAGTGTCCCGGCTCCGGTCGGCGGCCCCGCCGGCCGTGGCCGATCCCGCCCCGGCGGCGGCGATGAAGAACGTGTCCATCATCGTGCGGGCCGGATGGTCCGGCTCGATGTTGAGCGCGTCGAAGTTGTACCACTCCAGCTCGGCCTCGGGGCCTTCGGCGATCTCGTACCCCATGCCGACGAACAGGTCCGCGATGCGCTCGGTGACCGTGGACAGCGGGTGCCGGGCACCGCGCGGGCGGCGGCCGGTCGGCAGCGTCACGTCGACCGCTTCCTCGTGCAGCACCCGCTGCTCCCGCTCGGCGGCGAGCTCGGCCATCCGGTGCTCGTACAACCGGGTGATCTGCGCCCGGGTGGCGTTGACCCGCTTGCCGGCGTCGGACTTCGCGGCCGGCGGCAACGCGCCGATCTCCCGCCGGGCGAGCGACACCGGTGCCCGGTCGCCCAGATGCTGGTGCCGGATCGTGGTCAGTTGATCGACATCCGCGGCTGCCGCGAACGCCTTCTCCGCCTCGGCGACCGCGTCGTCCAGCGCCTCCGGATCGAGCAGCGCGACCTGCTTCGGGTCATAGGGATCGTTGCGGTACGTCATGGTTCTCGCTTCCACACGGCGACGCCAGAAGTCTGGCAGAGGTGTCGATGGCGGTCTGGGCGGGCCGCCGCTTGCGGCTGTCCGCCCGGACGAGCCGCGGGCATGAGTTCGATGGCGGTCTGGGCGGGCCGCCGCTTGCGGCTGTCCGCCCGGACGAGCCGCGGGCATGAGTTCGATGGCGGTCTGGGCGGGCCGCCGCTTGCGGCTGTCCGCCCGGACGAGCCGCGGGCATGAGTTCGATGGCGGTCTGGGCGGGCCGCCGCTTGCGGCTGCCCGCCCGGACGAGCCGCGGGCATACCTACCGTCGGCTGCGCCGTAGCCCGCCGGTTGCTGGAAGCTCGCGCCTCAGGCGCGCGGCCCGCCACCGGCGGGCACGGTAAACAGTCCGGCCGGTGGCCGGGAAGCACGCGACATTCCGCTGCCGGGCAGGTGCGCGGCCGGCGCGGGCGGGGTCACCGCTGCCCGGTCACTCATCCGTGCCCTCCTTGCCGCGGCGCTGGCATCTGGCCGAAGCGTACAGGCACACCACCGCCGCGGCCGCGAGGTTCAGGCTCTCCGCCCGGCCGTATACCGGCACCCGGACGGTACGGTCGGCGGCCGCGGCCAACTCCGGCGGCAGGCCGTGCGCCTCGCTGCCGAACAGCCAGGCGGTCGGTGCCGCCAGCTCGCCCGCGTCGGCCAGGTCGTCGAGATCGTCCGCGCCGCCGCCGTCCGCCGCGAAGACCCGCAGTCCGGCGGTACGCAGCGAGTGGACCAGCCCGACCGGATCGTCTCCGGACCGGCACAACGGCAGGTGGAACAGGCTGCCGGTGCTGGCCCGGACACACTTTCCGTTGTACGGGTCGACGCTGTGGCCGGCGAACACCACCGCGTCCGCTCCGGCCGCGTCAGCACTGCGCAGCACCGTACCGGCGTTCCCCGGGTCCCGGATGTCGGCGAGTACGGCGACCAGTCGCGGTTGCGCGGCCAGCACCGCGGACAGCGGTACATCCGACTGCCGGCAGACCGCGACCAGTCCCTGCGGACTGCGGGTCTCGGCCAGCGACTCCAGCGCCCGATCGGTGACCGGCGACAGCCGGGCGCCGGCGCTGGCCGCGGTCCCGGTCAGCTCGGCGTACCGGTCGAAGGCGGCCGGCGTGCCGAACAGCTCGACCGCGGTACCGGCGTCGACCGCTTCCCGTACCGCCTGCGGTCCCTCGGCGAGGAACAGCCGCTCGGTGTCCCGCTGGGACCGGCGCAGCAGTCGCCGGGCAGCAATGACCCGGGGCGTCCGCTCGGTGAACGGACTCTCCCCGGGTCGCATGCCGATGCCGGACCGATGCCCCACGGGCGATTCTCGGCTGGTCAGGCGGCGCCCTCGGCGGTCGCCGGCGCCGCGGCGCGGGCCATCTCCACCAGTACGGCGAAAGCCTTGCCGTCGGTGACCGCCAGGTCGGCCAGCACCTTGCGGTCCACCTCGATACCAGCGGCCCGCAGGCCCTGGATGAAGCGGTTGTACGTCATGCCGTTCGCGCGGGCGGCGGCGTTGATCCGGGTGATCCACAGGCGCCGGAAGTCACCCTTGCGGGCCCGCCGGTCACGGTAGGCGTAGTTGAGCGAGTGGAGCATCTGCTCCTTGGCCTTGCGGTACAACCGGGACCGCTGGCCCCGGTAACCGCTCGCCGCCTCGAGGACCGTCCTGCGCTTCTTCTGGGCGTTGATTGCCCGCTTGACGCGTGCCACGGGTCTTTACTCCTCATCGCAACCGCCGGCAGCCGCCGGCGGTGGGGTAGTCACATGGGGACCGGTCAGCGGCCGAGTAGCCGCTTGACCCGCTTCACGTCGGTCTTGGCGACCTCGACCACACCGGCGAGCCGGCGGGTACGGGTCGACGACTTGCCCTCCAGCAGGTGGCGCCGGTTGGCCTGCTCCTTGAGGAGCTTGCCGGACCCGGACACCTTCACCCGCTTGGACATGCCGCTGTGGCTCTTCATCTTCGGCATCGAGCTATCTCTCCCTGTTACTGCGCGCCATAGCCGGGTCCGGTACGGACACCGAACCTAGTCAGCTGTGCGTGCGGTCTACTGCGCGCCCGCACCCGCCTCGGGGCCGGCTGGCGCCTGCTCGGGCTGGCCGGTCGCCTGCCGCAACGCCTGCTTCGCGGCGCGGTGCGGAGCGACCACCATGATCATGTTGCGCCCGTCCTGCTTGGGCGAGGACTCGACGTAGCCAAGTTCCGCGATCTCGTCGGCGAGCCGCTTCAACAGCCGGAAACCCAGCTCCGGCCGGCTCTGCTCGCGACCGCGGAACATGATCGTCACCTTGACCTTGTCCCCGGCCTTGAGGAAGCGCGCGACGTGACCCTTCTTGGTCTCGTAGTCGTGCGGATCGATCTTCGGCCGGAGCTTCATTTCCTTGATGACGGTCTGCTGCTGGTTACGGCGTGCTTCGCGGGCCTTGAGCGCGCTCTCGTACTTGAACTTGCCGTAGTCCATGAGCTTGCACACCGGCGGGCGCGCCATGGGTGCAACCTCGACCAGGTCCATGTCCACGTCCTGGGCCAGCCGCAGGGCCTGCTCCAGCGGGACGATGCCCACCTGCTCACCCTCTGGACCGACCAACCGGACCTCACGCGCACGGATCTGATCGTTCACGCGTGGCTCGACGCTGATGGGGCCTCCTCGAATAGGTATCAATGACGCCTTCGCGACACCCAGGCGCGGCCCCTGAAAAGCAACAGGCCCGGCAACAGCCGGGCCCGCTCGGTCCTCGTGGTCCACCGCGAGGCGGCCACGAAACATCCGCACCGGGATCACCGGTTCGGAGGACCTGACCCGGCCACCGTTGGCAGCACGGGTGGGAGCGGGGCTCCGCTTGGCGCCGTCTCGCGACGGCATGGTCGTTTGTCGAGCGTACCAGCCAGCCTGCTCCGGTGGCCGCCGGGCTGCCGCAGGGTCGGGCCGGAAACCCGACTCAGGTCCCGTCCGCGCTGGTGGTACCGGCCGTGCCGCCGTGCTCGGCGAGCAGTGCGCGCAGTTGACGTACCGCGGCGACCGCCTTGTCCTTGTCGGCGGCCTGGATCGCCATCATCGCCACCACGTCGTCGTCGGCCAGCTCGAGAGTTGCCCAGGACGCGCCCCGCTCGAACCGCACCGCCCGGACGACCTCCCACGGCAGGTCGTACGACCCGACGACATTGCGGATCCGTACGCCGTGCCGATCCGCTTCGACCCGTGGCCGGGTGAACGTCAGCACCGCGAGCGCGGCCAGCACGCCGAGTCCCACCATGGCGAGCTGGTCGCTGGTGTGGAACACGCCGACGCCCTCGGTGGGTCCGCGCAACGCGGTCGCCACCGCGGCGAACACGGCGAACACGGCCACGGCCGCGATCCAGCACACCACCCGGGCCTTGTGCGGCCGGGCCACGAAGGGCGCGTCGGCCACCGGACCGCCGGCCGGGCCGGTGCTGGCACGGCCGGTGCTGGCACGGTCGGCGTTGGCACGGTCGGTGCTGGCACGGTCGGTGCTGGCACGGTCGGCTCCGGCACGGTCCGCGCCGGTGGAGTCCGCGTTCGCAGGATCGGGCGGCGGGTCAGCGGGAGTCACCGACCGAGTCTCCCGCGCCGTCGCGGCCGGCTGCCGACCGGGTACCGCCGGCTCACAACCGACAGTTGGTGATGTCGGTGACGAGGATGCCGCGCGCGCCCAGGTCGTACAGCTCGTCCATGATCCGGTGTACTCCGCCACGCGACACCATTGCCTCGACCGCCACCCAGCCCTCGCGGTGCAGCGGGGACACGGTCGGCGACTCGATGCCGGGCGTCAGCGCGACCGCGGCATCGAGCCGCTCCACCGGTACGTCGTAGGCGACCATCACGTACCGGCGGGCCACCAGCACGCCCTGCAGGCGACGTACCAGCTGGTTCACCGGGCCGTTCGCATCCGCGCCGGAGCGCCGGACGAGTACCGCCTCGGAGGTCAGGATCGGCTCGCCGACGATCTCCAGTCCGGCCTGCCGGAGCGTGCCGCCGGTGGACACCACGTCGGCGATCGCGTCCGCGACCCCGAGCCGTACCGCGTTCTCCACCGCTCCGTCGAGGTGGATGACGTGCGCGGTCAGGTCGCGAGCGGCCAGATCGCGGTGCACCAGTCCGGCGTACGCGGTGGCCACCCGCTTGCCGGCCAGCGCGCTCAGCCCGGCCAGCTCTCCGGGTCGCGCCGCGTACCGCAGGGTCGAGCCGC
Source organism: uncultured Actinomycetota bacterium (assembly GCA_963742715.1). Classification (GTDB taxonomy): domain Bacteria; phylum Actinomycetota; class Actinomycetes; order Mycobacteriales; family Micromonosporaceae; genus CAVUMR01. The sequence continues at coordinate 1,811,836 of CAVUMR010000002.1, forward strand.
CGAAGCCGAGGCCCAGCACCTCGTCGGCGGCCGCGCCGGAGTCGACCAGCAGGTCCCGGCCGGTGATCCCGACGTCGAGATCCCCGGAGCCGACGTAGGTCGCGATGTCCCGCGGCCGCAGGTAGAAGAACTCCACCCCGTTGTCCGCGTCCACGCAGGTCAGGTCGCGGTCACCGGCACGCTGCCGGTACCCGGCCTCGCGCAGCATGGCGGTCGCCGGACCGGCCAGCGCGCCTTTGTTGGGTACGGCGATACGCAGCACGGTGCTTCCTCCGGAACGCGACGGGCGGGCAGGCGGGACTGGTGGCACGGATGGGGCCCGTCACAGATGTCGGTACACGTCCTCCAGCCGCAGGCCGGTCGCCAGCATCAGCACCTGGGCGTGGTACAGCAGTTGGGAGATCTCCTCGGCGGCCCGGTCCGCACCCTCGTGCTCGGCGGCCATCCACGCCTCGGCGGCCTCCTCGACCAGCTTCTTGCCGATCGTGTGTACGCCGGCGTCCACTGCCGCGACCGTGCCGGAGCCGGCCCGCCGCTCCGCCACGGTCACCGTCAGCTCCTCGAAGAGCTGGTCGAACGTCTTCACGGGGGTACATCCTCGCAGCCGCCGCCGGTAGTCGGCTAACGCGGCTGGAGGTCGCGCAGCGTCAGCGCGGTGTCCAGCGCGGCCACGGTCGCCTGCCAGCCCTTGTCCTCGGCCGAGCCCTCGAAGCCGGCCCGGGCCTCGGCCTGCTCGACGGTCTCCACGGTCAGTACGCCATGCGCGACCGGGGTCGACTCGTCCAGCGCGACCCGGGTCAGCCCGTCGGTGACCGAGCGGCACACGTAGTCGAAGTGCGCGGTCTCACCGCGCAGCACGACGCCGAGCGCCACCACCGCGTCGCACCGGCGGGCCAGCGCCTGTGCGACCACCGGCAGCTCCACCGAGCCGGACACCCGTACCGCGGTCACCTCGGTCACGCCGCACGCCTTGGCCGCGGCCAGCGCCCGGTCCTGCAACTGGTCGGTGATCCGGGCGTACCACCGGGTGGTGACCACGCCCAGCCGCAGCCCGGCCGCGTTGACGGTGGGCAGCTCGGGCGCCCCGGTACCGGCCATCAGCCGCGCCCCTCGGCCACCGCCGACCCGCCGAGCACCGCCGGCCCGCCGAGGGCCACCGGACCGTCGGACGTATCGAACTCGATCGGCCGGTCCGGCAGGTTGTCCAGCAGGTGACCCATCCGGTCCCGCTTGGTCCGCAGGTACGCGATGTTCTCCGGGTGCGGGCGTACCGGTAGCGGCACCCGGCCGGTCACGGTCAGCCCGTAGCCCTCCAGTCCGGCGCGCTTGGCCGGGTTGTTGGTCAGCAGTCGCATGGTGCGTACGCCGAGGTCGACCAGGATCTGCGCGCCGGTGCCGTAGTCGCGCGCGTCGGCCGGCAGCCCGAGGTCGAGGTTGGCGTCGCACGGTGTCCCGGCCGGCGTCCTGCAGCTGGTACGCCTGCAGCTTGTGCAGCAGGCCGATGCCGCGGCCCTCGTGGCCGCGGACGTAGAGGACCACCCCGCGCCCCTCCGCCGCGATGGTCTCCATGGCCGCGTGCAGCTGGGTGCCGCAGTCGCACCGCAGCGAGCCGAACACGTCCCCGGTCAGGCACTCGGAGTGCACCCGTACCAGCACGTCCCGACCGTCGCCGATGTCGCCGGAGACCAGCGCGATGTGCTCGCCGTCGTCGTAGTTGGCGCGGTAGCCGAACGCCCAGAACGAGCCGTACTCGGTCGGGATCCGCGCCTCGACCACCCGCTCGACCTGCTTCTCGGTCCGCCGCCGGTACGCGATGAGGTCGGCGATGGTGATGAGCGTCGAGCGCCGTGCTCGGCGGCGAACCGCGCCAGGTCGGGCAGCCGCATCATCGTGCCGTCGTCGTTGACCATCTCGCAGAGCGCGCCGGCCGGGCGCAGGCCGGCCATCCGCACCAGGTCGACCGCCGCCTCGGTGTGGCCGGGCCGGCGCAGCACGCCGCCGTCCTTGGCCCGCAGCGGGAACACGTGGCCGGGCCGGGACAGGTCGGTCGGCCGGGTCGCCGGGTCGGCGAGCAGCGCGATCGTACGGGCCCGCTCGGCCGCCGAGATGCCGGTGGTCATGCCCTCCCGCGCGTCGACCGAGACGGTGAACGCGGTACCGCGCCGGTCCTGGTTGGTGTGGTGCATCGGCGGCAGCTCGAGCCGGTCGCAGTCGGCTCCGGCCAGCGGCGCGCAGATGCATCCGGAGGTGTAGCCGGATCGTGAACGCGAGCAGCTCCTGGGTGGCGAGCTCGGCGGCGAAGATCAGGTCGCCCTCGTTCTCCCGGTCGGCGTCGTCGGCGACCACCACCGGCCGGCCGGCCGCGATCTCGGCGATCGCCTGCTCGATCGGGTCGAAGTTGACGGTGCCATCGGCGGTCGGGCCATCGGCGGTCGGGCCATCGGCGGTCGGGCCATCGGCGGCGGTCGGGCCATCGGTGGCCGGCATCGGTCCATCAGTGGCGGTCATGGGCGCTCCCCGTGTTGACGAGCTTCTCGACGTACTTGCCGATCACGTCGACCTCAAGGTTGACCAGGTCCCCGACGTGCTTGCCGCCGAGCGTGGTCAGCGCAGCGTGGTCGGGATGAGGCGGACGGTGAACCGACGTCGTCGGCGACCGCGACCACGGTGAGCGACACGCCGTCGACCGCGATGGAGCCCTTCTCGACCACGTACCGGGCCAGCTCCGGCGGCAGCGCGATCCGGACGTCCTCCCAGCGCTCGCCGGGCTGCCGGTGCAGGACCGTGCCGACCCCGTCGACGTGGCCCTGCACCAGGTGGCCGCCGAGCCGGGTGGCGGCGTCGCGGCGCGTTCCAGGTTGACCCGGTCGCCGGCGCGCAGGGTGCCGAGCGCGGTGCGGTCCAGCGTCTCGCGCATCACGTCGGCGGTGAAGACGCCGCCGTCCGGCGACGTCGACCACGGTCAGGCAGACGCCGTTGACCGCGATCGAGTCGCCGGCTCGCGCGTCGGCGCGACGGTCGGCCCGTCGACGGTGACCACCGCCGATTCGCCGTACCGGCTCCAGCCGGACGAGTTCGCCTAACTCCTCGACAATCCCGGTGAACATTCAGCCCTCCGTGTTGAGGTGATCGGTCCGCGGTACGGCGGTACGCGCAGGTCCGGCCCGATCCGGACCACGTCACGTAGGTCCAGCCGGACCAGGTCGGCGATGGTGCCGATCCCGGCGTCGCCGAGCGCGGCCGGCCCGGCTCCGAGCAGAGCCGGGGCGAGATAGCCGACGACCCGGTCGACCAGGCCCGCCGCGACGAACGCGCCGGCCAGGGTCGGGCCGCCTTCGAGTAGTACGGATCGGCAGCCCCGGTCGTACAGGGCGGCCATCAGCTTGCCGAGGTGTACCCGGCCGGCCGGATCGGCACCGACCTCGGCAGCGGTGGCGATCCAGGTCGGGGCGGTCGCGTCCCGTACCCGCGCACCGGTCGGCACGGTGCCGGCGCCCTCGACGATCACCCGCAGCGGCTGTCGCTCGGCCAGCGAGCCGTCGGCGGTACGCACGGTCAGCGCCGGATCGTCCGCGCGTACCGTGCCGGCGCCGGCGACGATCGCGTCCACGGTGCCGCGCAGCCGGTGTACGTCCGCGCGCGCCTCCGCGCTGGTGATCCACTGGCTCGTGCCGTCGACCGCGGCCGACCGCCCGTCCAGAGTCGCGGCGTACTTCCAGGTCAGGTACGGGCGCCCGAGGCGTACCGCGGTCAGCCAGGCGACGTTTCCGGCGGCCGCCTCGTCGGCCAGTACACCCGTCTCGACGTCCACTCCGGCGGACCGGAGCGCGGCCGCGCCGCCACCCGCGAGTGACGTCGGATCGGGTACGCCGATGACGACCCGGGCCACCCCGGCCTCGACGAGCGCGGCGACACACGGCCCGGTACGCCCGGTGTGGTTGCACGGTTCGAGAGTGACGACCGCGGTGCCGCCGGCGGCGGCCGACCCGGCCGCGGTCAGCGCGGCCACCTCGGCGTGCGGGCCGCCGGCCCGCTGGTGCCAGCCCTCGCCCACCACCTGACCGGTGGCGGACAGCACGACACAGCCGACGACGGGATTGGGGCTGGTGGCGCCGAGGCCCGACGCGGCGAGCGCGACCGCGCGACGCATCGCCGCGAGCTCGACCTCGCTGGCCATCGCCGCTCCCCTCGTGCGCCGGACGACGGCGCCGACGGGTCGGGGCGGCATAGCGGGAGCGGCGGCATGCCCGCGAGCGGGCCCGCCACGGGACGCGGCGCGGAACGCCGGATCCCGCTCCCGCGCGCTGCCTCCCATCCGGACTCTCACCGTCGGCTCCGGAATCACACCGGATCCACCGGTCAATGGCTTTGACCGGGTCGCGGGCTCTCATCCGCGGCTTCGCCGCCTGATGTCACCGCCGGTTCGGAATTTCACCGACCCCGCCAGCGCGCGTGCTGGTTAGGCCGAGTCTCCCACGCTGCCGTACCGGCCGTGCAGCGGACGCGACACAGTTCACACCCGCCTATCCGGTTGGCCGCCGGCCGGGCCAGGTCCACGGCCTTGGCGGCGTCAGCTGACCCGGCGGCGGTCCACCGCGACGTACGAGCCCTGCTCGGCCTTCGCGACGTGCTTCATCTCGGCGGCCACCGCGACCACCTCGCGCGGATCGGCGAACTGCCGCTGGGTACTGACCGCGACCCCCACCGACAGCGTGGCCAGCCCGCCTTGGTGGTACGCCCGCGCCGGTCGGTGATCACCACATAGCCGCGCTGCTCGTCCTCGGGGTCGTACAGCTCGCGCACCGAGGTCTCGTACTCGGTGATCGCTGGGCGGTGATCGGCGCCACCTGACCCGGCCGGCAGAGCACCAGGAAGTCATCGCCACCCACGTGCCCGAGGAAGGCCGGCGGTGGAGACGCGGCCATCACCGCCTGGTACAGCACCTCGGCCAGCCGCATGATGAACTCGTCGCCGCGGACGAACCCGTACGCGTCGTTGACGCTCTTGAACCGGTCGATGTCCACGTAACAGAGGGCGAAGTCGCCCCCGTCGCGGACCCGGTCGGCGATCTCCCGCAGGATCCGCGCGTTGCCGGGCAGCCCGGTCAGCGGCGACACCTCCCGCATCTCCCGGTTGCGCCGCAGCGTCGACTTGACCCGGGCGACCAGCTCGAGCGTGTCGAACGGCTTGATCACGTAGTCGTCGGCACCGGCGGTCAGGCCGGCCACCTTGTCCGCGGACATGCCCTGCGCGGTCAGCATGATGATCGGCAGGCTGGCGGTCATCGGGTCGGCCCGCAGCTTGCGGGTCAGCTCCACCCCGTTGATGGTCGGCATCATCACGTCCAGCAGCACCAGGTCCGGACGGTGCCGTTCGATCACCCCGAGCGCCTGCCGGGCGTCGTGCGCGACCAGCACGCCGAATCCCTCGAACCGCAGGTTCATCTCGATGAACCGGGCGATGTCGACGTCGTCGTCGATCACCAGCACCAGGTCGGATCGGCCGCGCTCCGGGCTCGTCGAGTTCATCGAGCTCATCGGAGCGACCCACCAACCGCGGCGCGCAGCGCCGCCACCGCCTTGGCCGGGTCGTCCGCGCCGTACACCGAGGTGCCGGCGACGAAGGTGTCGGCACCGGCCTCGGCCGCGGCGCCGATGGTCCGCTCGTCCACCCCGCCGTCGACTTCGATCCGGACCCGCAGGTCCCGATCGCGGACCACGGCCCGGGCGGTACGTACCTTCGCGAGCAGATCGGGGATGAAGTCCTGGCCGCCGAAGCCGGCCTTGATCGTCATGATCAGCAGCACGTCGAAGGCCGGCAGGATTTCCAGGTACGGCTCGACCGGCGTGTCCCGGTCGATCGCGAGCCCGGCCAGCGCGCCGGCTGCCCGGATGTCCCGCGCCACCGCGGCCGGATCGCTGGTCGCCTCGGCGTGGATGCTCACGTTGTGCGCGCCGGCCTCGGCGTACCCGGTGGCCCAGCGTTCCGGCCGCTCGATCATCAGGTGGCAGTCCAGCGGCAGCGTGGTCACCGGTCGCAGACTGCGTACCACCGGCAGTCCGATGGTCAGGTTCGGCACGAAGTGGTTGTCCATGACGTCCACGTGCAGCCAGTCGGCCGTACCCTCGACAGCCCGCGCCTGCTCCCCCAGTCGGGAGAAATCGGCCGCTAACAGGCTTGGCGCGATCACGTACTCGGGGTCGGCCACGGGTCGAGTGTACGGATCTCGCGCACCGGTACCGAGCCGGCGGTTCCCTCTCCCGACCCTTCCGAGCGGTACCCGCGGCGGTACCGCCGGTCCCGCCGCGGCAGGGTCAGCCGGTCCTGCCTCGGCGGGCGTCAGCCGGTACGCCGGATGAGAGCCAGGAACATCGCGTCGGTGCCGTGCCGGTGCGGCCACAACTGCACGGTCGGGCCGTCGCCCAGGCCGGGCAAGTCGGCCGGCAGGTACGGCCGGGCGTCCACCAGTTCGGCCGGCACCGCGGTACGCCGGAGCACCCCGGTGACCGTGGCGCGGGTCTCGGCCAGGTGTGGCGAACACACGACGTAGCCGACCAGTCCGCCCGGTCGTACCGCCCGCAGCGCCGCGGCCAGCAGTTCCCGCTGCAACCGGGTCAGCGGGGGCAGGTCGTCCGGCCGGCGCCGCCAGCGCGACTCCGGCCGGCGGCGCAGTGAGCCGAGCCCGGTGCACGGGGCATCGAGCAGTACCCGGTCGAAGCCCGCCTCCGGCAGCGCCTCGTGCTCGCCGACATTGCGGCCGTCGGTACACACCACGTCCACCGGCAGCCCGGCGACGGTCTGGCTGACCAGCCGGGCCCGGTGCGGCGCCACCTCCACCGCGGTCAACCGGCCGCCCGGAGCGCCGCCGGTGGAGCCGGCCGGACGGCTCCGCTCGGCCAGTACCGCGCCGAGCAGGCCGGCTTTGCCGCCCGGTCCGGCACAAAGGTCGAGCCACCGGCCGGTGTCGGCTGCCTCGCCGCCGTCCACCGGCGCGTCGGCGAGCGCGAGCGCGACCAGTTGGCTGCCCTCGTCCTGTACCGCGGCCCGCCCGTCCCGTACCGCGTCGATGTCCGACGGCGCGCCACCGGACAGCACCACCGAGTACCGCGACCACCGGCCGGGGGTACCACCGGTGCTCCCGGCCAGCTCGTCCCGGTCGATCCGACCCGGGCGCGCGACCAGGTGTACGGCCGGCCGGGCGTTGTCCGCGGCCAGCAGCTCGGCCAGCTCGGTGCCGGTACCGGTGCCCGGGTCGCCACCGAGCGCGTCGCCGAACGCGCGCACCACCCAGCCGGGGTGCGCGTGTACCACCGCCAGGTGCTCGGTCGGGTTCTCGGCCAGCGCCGGCGCCACCCGGGCCAGCCAGTCGTCCAGCTCCCGCTCGGCTATCCGGCGCAGTACCGCGTTGCCGAACTTGACCGCGCCCACGTTGGTCACCGCCGCGATCACGTCGACCGTGGTACTGACCGCGGCGTGCGCCGGCACCCGGGTGTACAGCAGCTGGTAGCCGCCGAGGCGGATGGCGTCGAGTACCGGTCCGTCGATGCTGCCCGGCTCGCGGCCACTGGCCGCCGTCATGATCAGGTCGAGGGTGCCCTGGTAGCGCAGCGTGCCGTAGCAGATCTCGGTGGCGAACGCGGCGTCCCGGCCGGTGATGCCGCGCTCGGCGAGCAATCCCGGAAGAGCCAGATTTGCGTACGCGGACTCCTCCCCGACCGCGCGCAGCACGTCGTAGGCCGCCTTGCGCGGCGGGTCGAGCTGCGGCGGCCGCGGCTTGGCCGGACCCCGCCGGTCACCGGTCGGTCGGCCGTACCCGCCCCGCCGGTCGCCCTGGCCGGCCCGGCGCTCGCCCGACCAGCCGCGGTCGCTCGAGGTGCCACGGTCGCTCGACGTGCCACGGTCGCGATCCGCGCTCATCCGAGCCGCTCCCCGGCCACCACCCGGGCGCCGCGCGCCCAGTCCCCGGCCGGCATCGCCCGCTTGCCCGCCGGCTGCACCTCGCCGAGGCGTACCGGCCGGGTGGCGGTACCGACCAGGATCCCGGCCGGGTCCGCCACGATCTCGCCCGGCCCGAGCCGGAGGGCGGACTCCGGCAGGTCCGCGCCGTTGAGCCGGGCGACCGGCAGCACCTTGAGCCGCTCGCCGCGGAACGTCGTCCAGGCTCCCGGCGCCGGCGTACACGCGCGGGCCCGCCGGTCGACCGCGAAGTCCGGGTCGGTCCAGCGCACCCGCGCGTCGTCCACGGTGAGCTTCGGCGCGAGACTCACCCCGTCGGCCGGCTGCGGCACGGCGTGCGCCTCCCCCGAGGCGATCGCGTCCAGTACCGCGAGGAGCAGTTCCGCACCGGACTCGGCCAACCGTCCGAGCAGGTCACCGGCGGTGTCGGTCGGGCGTACCGGCTCGGTGAGGGTGCCGTACACCGGTCCGGTGTCCAGGCCCGCCTCCAGCTCGAACACCGACGCTCCGGTCACCTCGTCGCCGTGCAGCAACGCGTGCTGGACCGGGGCGGCACCCCGCCAGGCCGGCAGCAGCGAGAAGTGCAGGTTCACCCAGCCGTGCCGGGGGATCTCCAGCGCGGCCGGCGGCACCAGCGCGCCGTAGGCCACCACCGGCACGCAGTCCGGCGCCAGCTCGCGCAACCTGTCGAGAAACTCCGGCTCGCGCGGCTTGGCCGGCGTCAGCACCGGTACGTCGTGCTCGTCCGCCCAGGCCGCGACCGGCGACCGGACCAACCGGCGACCGCGACCGGCCGGCGCGTCCGGACGGGTCAGTACCGCGAGGAGCTCGTGCGTGGAGTCGGCGATCGCCCGCAGCGCCGGCAACGCGGTGTCCGGCGTACCGGCGAAGATCAGTCGCACCCGGGCCCGCCTAGCCGAGCCGGCCGCGGATGGGGTGCGGGCTCACTTTGACCTGCGGTTCCGGCTCGCCGTACCACTCGGCTTCCCGGATCGCCTTCATCGCCTCGCGGCGGGTCTCGGTGTCCAGCCGGTCCAGGAACAGCACGCCGTCGAGATGGTCGGTCTCGTGCTGTACGCAGCGCGCCATCAGCCCGGTGCCGACCACCTGGACCGGGTCGCCGTACCCGTTGAAGCCGCGGGCCACCACGTTCATCCGGCGCTTGGTGTCGAAGTACAGCCCGGGGATGGACAGGCAGCCCTCCGGGCCGTCCTGGTCCTCCTCGTCCGGGAAGTCGAGCTCCGGGTTGATCAGGTGCCCGATCACGTCGTCCACGTCGAAGACGAACACCCGGCTCAGTACCCCGATCTGCGGCGCGGCCAGCCCGGCGCCGCCCTCGTCGAGCAGCGTGTCGGTGAGGTTCTTGACCAGCTTGCGCAGCTCCCGGTCGAAGTCCACGACCGGTTCGGCCGGCGTGCGCAGCACCGGATCACCGAACAGACGGATGGGCTGGACGGCCACAGTTCTCCTCTCGCCCGGAACATGGGGTGGTCCCGGGACCCTGCCCGCGCGATCGTGCACGCACGACCTGCACGCGTTGATCTGGCGCGCACGACCGTGCGCACGCCACCTTGCACACGCGATCCTGTCGCCCGACCTTGCGGGTGCGACCTGTTGAGTTTACGGAGTGCCGCCCGTCGAGCCGACGCGCGCGGCCCCGCACTCACAACCAGGCGGTCACAGCAGTTCGAGTGGATCGATCTGTACCCGCACCGGATCCGGGGACTTGCGCGCGCTGCGTACCCCGGCCGCGGATTGCAGGGCCGCCGCCAGCGCCGGACCGGACCCGCGCGGTACCCGCAGCAGCATCCGTTCGGTGGTGGCGCTGGTGGCACCGTCGGTACCGCTGACCGGTACCGGGCCGAGCCGGTCGGTACCGTCGGGCAGCTCGGCCAGGTCGAGCAGGTCGGCCACCGCCGCGGGCGTACCGGTCAGGCTCGCCATCCGTACCGCCGGGGGGAAGCCGAGCTCGCGCCGGTCTCCCAGCTCGCGGGCCGCGTGCCAGGCCGGATCGAAGCGCAGCAGCGCCTGTACCGCCGGCAGTGCCCCGTCCGCGACCACCACGACCCGTCCACCATCGCGGGCCGGCCGGGCCAGCGCGGCCGCGCCGAGCCAGCGACGCAGCGCCTCCTCGGCCGCGCGCAGGTCGGCGCGGGTGAGCAGCGCCCAGGTGTCGAGCAGCAGCACCGCGCCGTACCCGCCGTCGGCGACCGGCTCCGCCCCCGGGGTGGCGATCACCAGCGCGGGCTCGGCCGGCACGGTGTCCAGCACCCCGTCCCGACCGGAGGTACGCACGGTCGCGCCGGGGAACGTCCGGCCGAGTTCCTCGGCGGTACGCCGGGCGCCGACCACCGAACCGCGCAGTGCGGCGCCACCGCAGGACGGGCAGCGGTAGCCGGCGGCGGTACGCCCGCACCAGCGGCACACCGACACGGCACCGGCGCCGGACAGCGTGAGCGGGCCGGCGCACTCGGGGCAGCGCCCCGGCATCCGGCAGTTCGCGCAGGCGACCGCCGGCAGGTAACCCCGCCGCGGCACCTGGACCAGCACCGGCGCACCGGCCTGCAGCGCGTCCCGGGCCGCGTGCCAGGCGAGGGTGGGCAGCCGGGCACCGGCGCCACCGGGATCACGGGCCAACTCGGTGTCGTCGCCGACCGGCTGCACCCGCGGGGCCCGGATCCGCAGCGTGTCCCGGTCCGCCGCCAACTCCCGGGCCCAGCCGGTCTCCACCAGCAACTGCGCTTCCGCGGTACGGGCGTAGCCGCCCACCAGCACGCCCGCGCCGACCTGTTGGGCGCGGGTGAGCAGCACCTGCAGGGCGTGCGGATACGGTGCCCGTGGCTCGGCGTGCAGGTCGTCGCCGTCGTCCCAGATCACCACCACCCCGAGTCGCGCCGTCGGGGTGAACATGGCCGCGCGGGTACCGACCACGACCAGCGGAGTACCGGCGCGGGCGGCCCGGGCGGCGGTCAGGAACCGGCGGTAGCGCTCCTGCGGCCCGAGCCCGGCGGACAGCGCGACACACCAGTCCGCGCCGGTGGCGGCGGTGGTCGCGACGGTCACCCGCTCGAGGTCCCGTACGTCCGGCACGATCACCAGCGCGGACCGGCCACCGGCCAGCACGGCCGCGGCCGCGGCGGCGATCCGGCCGGCCCAGTCCTCCCCCGGCAGCGCGGTCCACACCGCCCGTGGTGCCCTGCCGTCGGCCAGCGCCCGCAGGTACGCCGGCCCGGCCCGGTACTCCCGCCAGCCCTCGTCGTCCACGCCAGCCGGAACAGACGGCGGTACCTGCGGGGTGGCGGACGGGGCGGCGGACTCGACCCGGGCGTGCCGGGGCGGTACCGCGAGGCGGAGCACATCGGCGAGGGTTCCGGCGTACCGGTCGGCGACCGCGCGGGCCAGCCGCAACACGTCGGGATCGAGCACCTGTTCGGCGGAGACCGCGCGTTCCAGGTACGACAGCCGGCCGGGGTGGTCGCTCGCGGCCACCCGGTCCAGCACATACCCGTCGACGAGCTGTCCGGCGAACCGGATCCGCACCCGGCTGCCGACGGTGACCGTGGCATCGGCGTCGGCCGGTACGAGGTAGTCGAACGGCCGGTCCAGATGTGGCAGTGGCAGGTCCACGCAGATCCGGGCGACCGGCAGGTGCGGCGCGGGCTGCCGGTCGGTACGGCGGGCGCGCCGCCGGGCCGCGCCGGGTTTCCGACGCGAAGACGGCGACCGGGCAGCGTCTGACGCTGCCCGGTCGCCACTCATAGCAGTGGTCTTACCACGCCCGGCTGACACCTCGGCCCGCGGTGGGACCGGTCGGCGCGAAACCGGGCGCTGTGAGTCGGCGGTGCGCTCAGGCGCCGGCCGCGGACTTGAGGTCGGCGACCCGGTCGGTGCGCTCCCAGCTGAACTCCGGCAGCTCGCGGCCGAAGTGGCCGTACGCGGCGGTCGCCTGGTAGATCGGCCGGAGCAGGTCCAGGTCGCGGATGATCGCGGCCGGACGCAGGTCGAACACCTCACCGATGGCCGCCTCGATGCGGTCCACCGGCACGTTCTCGGTGCCGAACGTCTCCACGAACAGGCTCACCGGCTGCGCCTTGCCGATCGCGTACGCGACCTGCACCTCACACCGGTCGGCCAGCCCGGCGGCCACCACGTTCTTGGCCACCCAGCGCATCGCGTACGCCGCGGACCGGTCCACCTTCGACGGGTCCTTGCCGGAGAACGCGCCGCCGCCGTGCCGGGCGTACCCGCCGTAGGTGTCGACGATGATCTTCCGTCCGGTGAGCCCGGCGTCGCCCATCGGGCCACCGATCTCGAACCGGCCGGTCGGGTTGACCAGCAGCCGGTAGTCGGCCACGTCCAGGCCGAGCGACTCGAGCTCCGGCGTGATGACGTGCTCACGGATGTCCGGGATCAGCAGCGACTCCAGCGAGATGTCCGGAGCGTGCTGGCTGGACACGACCACGGTGTTCAGGCGTACCGGCTTGTGACCCTCGTACTCGATGGTGACCTGGGTCTTGCCGTCCGGGCGCAGGTACGGAACCGTGCCGTCCTTGCGTACCTGGGCGAGCCGGCGGGACAGCCGGTGGGCCAGCGCGATCGGCAGCGGCATCAGCTCGGGCGTCTCGTTGCACGCGAAGCCGAACATCATGCCCTGGTCGCCGGCGCCCTGCCGGTCCATGTCGTCGTTGGTGGCTTCGCCGGCGCGGCTCTCCACCGAGGTGTCGACGCCCTGCGCGATGTCCGCCGACTGCGAGCCGATCGAGATGCTGACGCCGCACGAGCCGCCGTCGAAGCCCTTCTTCGACGAGTCGTACCCGATCTGGAGGATGGTCTCCCGGACGATCGAGGGGATGTCGGCGTAGGTCTCGGTGGTCACCTCGCCGGCCACATGCACCTGACCGGTGGTGATCAGCGTTTCCACCGCGACCCGACTGCGTGGGTCGCTGCGCAGCAGCGTATCCAGAATGCCGTCGCTGATCTGGTCGGCGATCTTGTCCGGATGGCCTTCGGTGACCGACTCGGACGTGAACAGGCGGCGTACCACGGTACTCCTCGGCTGATTTTGGTTGGAGAATTACGCAAGTCTAACGGCGGATGATTTCACGAACCGCAGTGCGGCGCGACAGTGGCTCACATCGTGGCCAGCGTCACCGGTGGTTCGGCTCGAGCCCTGCTGGTGCCGGGGTCAGGCCAGTCGCGCGACGACGAGATCCCAGACCGCGTCGGCCACGTCCTCCTTGGCCGACTCATCGATCTCGGTGACGGATCCGTCCGCGCCCAGCACGGTCGCCGCGTTCCGGTCCGATCCGAATACCTTGTCCGGCCCAACCTCGTTGACTACCACCAGATCCGCGCGCTTGCGGGTGAGTTTGGCCCGTCCGTTCGCGACCGCGTCCGAGGTTTCCGCGGCGAATGCGACCAGAAGCTGACCCGGTTTCTTGAGCTCACCCAGTTCGGCGGCGATATCCGGATTGGTGGCGAGTTCGAGCAGCGGCGGCCCGCCGTCGGCTTTCTTGATCTTTTCGTCCGAGTACTTCATGGGACGGAAGTCACACGGTGCGGCAGCCATCACCACCACGTCGGCACCGGCGGACCATTCCGCCACGGTCGCCGCCCGCAACTGCTCGGTGGTCTCCACCCGGATCAGCTCGGGTCCGGCCGGATCCGGCAGTTCGGTGTTCGCGGCGATCAGGGTGACCCGGGCGCCCCGGGCGACCGCGGTCCGGGCGAACGCGTAGCCCTGTTTCCCGCTGGACCGGTTGCCGAGGAACCGCACCGGGTCGAGGTACTCCCGGGTGCCGCCGGCGGTGACGACCACATGCCGGCCGGCCAGATCGAGCGCCAGTCCGGCCGCACCGCTGCCATGTCCGGCCGCGCCGGCCGACCGGTGCAGCACCCGGCGGGCGACCGCGAAGATCTCGGCCGGCTCGGGCAGCCGGCCCTTGCCGGTGTCCACCCCGGTCAGCCGGCCGACGGCGGGTTCGATCACCACAGCGCCGCGGGAACGCAGGGTCGCCACGTTGGCCACGGTCGCCGGGTGCTCCCACATCTCGGTGTGCATGGCGGGCGCGAACACCACCGGACACCGCGCGGTCAGCAGCGTGGAGGTGACCAGGTCGTCGGCGAAGCCGTAGGCGGCCCGGGCCAGCAGGTCCGCGGTGGCCGGGGCGACCAGGACGAGGTCGGCGTCCTGGCCGAGGCGCACATGCGGAACATCGTGCGCGTCGGTCCAGACGTCGGTGTGTACCGGCTGCCCGGACAGTGCCGCCCAGGTGGCGGCCCCGACGAAGTTCAGGGCCGCGTCCGTCGGTACCACCCGGACCCGATGGCCCGACTCGGTGAGCAGCCGGAGCAGTTCGCAGGCTTTGTACGCGGCGATGCCGCCGGAAACCCCGAGGATGACCCGCGGCACCGCGCCTGTCATGCCGTCCGCGCGGGACTCAGCCGTCGGTCGGCTCGGCCGTCAACAGGCCGGCGTTGATCTCGCGCAGCGAGATCGACAGCGGCTTCTCCTGTGGCGTGGTCTCCACCAACGGACCGACGTACTCGAGCAGGCCCTCACCGAGCTGGCTGTAGTAGGCGTTGATCTGGCGGGCCCGCTTCGCAGCGAAGATCACCAGGGCGTACTTGGACGGAGTGCGCTCAAGCAGCTCGTCGATGGGCGGGTTGGTGATGCCTTCAGGACTGGCGACAGTTCCGGACACGAATCAAACCTTCAATGCCTGCGATGGGAGATTGGCGTTCTCGATGGAGAACCGAGTAAGCGTACCAACTCGTCGGTGGCCTGTTCGACGGAGTGGTTGACAATGGTCACGTCGAATTCCGGCTCCGCGGACAATTCATCCCGGGCCAGGTCGAGCCGGCGCCGGATCGTGTCCGCGTCCTCGGTGCCCCGACCGACCAGCCGGCGTACCAGCTCGGGCCAGCTCGGCGGCGCGAGGAAGACCAGCCGTGACTCGGGCATGGCCGCTCGTACCTGCCGGGCGCCCTGTAGATCTATCTCCAGCAGCGCCGGCAGACCGGCGGCGAGCCGAAGCTCCACCGGCCTGCGCGGCGTGCCGTACCGGTGGCCGGCGTAGTCCGCCCATTCGAGCAGTTCACCGTCGGCCACCATCCGGTCGAACTCCGCCCGGTCGGCGAAGTGGTAGTGCAAGCCTTCCACTTCGTCCGGCCGTGGCTTGCGTGTCGTCACCGATACCGAGAGCCATACCTGGGGGTACCGCTCCCGGATCAGTGCCACCACGCTGCCCTTTCCGACCCCGGAAGGACCGGAAAGGACGGTTAGGCGAGCCGCGGACGGCTCCCTCTGTTCAACAGTCACCGCTCGTTTGTACCGAACGGTCACCGGTTTCCGGCGCCGAACTCCTCTAGAAGGGCTCGACGCTGATGCTCACCAAGGCCACGGAGCCGCCGACTTTCGGCGATCCGGAGCCGTTCCATGATCTGAGCGGCGCGCACCTTGCCGATGCCCGGCAGGGCTTCCAGCACGGCAGACACCTTCAGCTTGCCGACCACCTCATCGGCGTCGGCTCGTCCGAGCACGTCGGTGAGCGTCGCGTCCCCCCGCTTGAGCTGATCTTTCAGCTCTGCGCGGGCCTTACGCGCGGCGGCCGCCTTCTCCAGCGCGGCGGCACGCTGCTCGGGACTGAGCGAAGGGAGCGGCACGAATGTCTCCTTGGGGTCCGAAGACGACATCAATACAAGGGAAATGAACTACTAGCGCGGGAAACCTAGCGGCTGGCGGGACGCGGGGCAACGCCGGGTTGTCCGCGTGTCGTGCTCTGGTCATCCCCAATGGGCCTGATCGCCCGGTTCGTCACCGTGCCGGCACCGAGCGCGTGGCCGCGGTTGCGGACTGTTAGCCCGGGGTCAGCGGTCGCCGTCGAGTGCCCGCGCGCAATCCGCCAGCGCCCGGTCGGCGGCATCGCGCAGCGCGGACGGGTCCGGACCGGCGGCGAGCACCTGCCGGGAGTACGACGGCAGCACCGCGGAAACCGCCGGCCCGAACACCGTCCGCAGGTCGGCCGGCGCCCCGCCCTGCGCGCCCATCCCCGGGGCCAGCAGTGGACCGTTTACGCAGGTCAGATCGCATGAGTGTGGGTCGGCGGTGGCTCCCACGACCAGTCCGACGGAGCCGAGCGGGCGCGCGCCGGCGTTGAGCTCGGCCACCCCGTCCACGATCGTCTGGGCCACCGTCCGGCCGTCCGCGGTACGGGCCTGCTGCACGGTCGCGCCCTCCGGATTGGAGGTCAGCGCCAGGACGAACACCCCGCCGCCGTACGCCGCCGCGGTGTCGAACAGTGGCCGCAGCGCGCCGAGACCGGGGTACGGACTGGCTGTTACCGCATCGACGCACAGCGGGCTGTCCGGATCGAGGTACGCGGTCGCGTACGCCCGCATGGTGGAGCCGATGTCGCCGCGCTTGACGTCGAGCAGGACCAGTGCACCGGCCGTGCGAGCGGTCAAGATCACATTCTCGAGTACCGCGATGCCGGCCGACCCGTACCGCTCGAAGAACGCCGACTGCGGCTTGAGTACCGCCACCCGGTCGGCCAGCGCGTCCACCACGGTACGGCTGAACCGCTCCAGGCCGGTCACGTCGTCGGGCAGGCCCCAGGCGTCGAGCAGGGACGGGTGCGGGTCGATTCCGACGCACAGCGGCCCGCGCTTGTCCCGGGACTCGACGAACCGCTGGCCGAACGTGGTGTGCGCAGTCATCGCTCTCCTGGTTGCGACGGGGCCGGCGCCCGCTGCGGTGCCGGCACGGCTCGGTTGATCCGGCGGATCAACCCGGGACCTTCGAAGATCAGTCCGGTGTACAGCTGGAGCAGGCTCGCGCCCGCGTCGAGCAGGCGGCGGGCACCGTCCGGGTCGGCGATGCCGCCGACCCCGATGATCGGCAGCCGACCGGCGGTTTCCCGGGCCACGAACTCGACCACGCGGCGGGCGCCGGTGGCCAGCGGCCGGCCGGACAGCCCGCCCGACTCGGCCGCGAGCGCCTGGTCGGTGGCCGCGAGCCCGTCCCGGGCGATCGTGGTGTTGGTCGCGATCAGGCCACTGACCTGGTGCTCGGCACAGACCTCGAGCACCTCGCCGATCGCCGCCCCGGTCAGGTCCGGCGCGATCTTGACCAGCAGCGGTCGATCCGGCTCCCCCGCGTCGACCCGGGCGCGTACCTCCGCCCGCAGCGCGGCGAGCAGCGTGGCCAACTGCTCGCGGTCCTGCAGGGCGCGCAGCCCCGGCGTGTTCGGCGAGCTCACGTTGATCGCGAAGTAGTCACCATGCGGGTACAGCACGCGCAGCGAGTCGACGTAGTCGTCCACCGCCCGGTCCAACGGGGTGATCTTGGACTTGCCCAGGCTGATGCCGACCGGTACCGCCGGCGGTCCGACCCGCTCGCGCCAGTCGGCCAGCGTCGCGGCCAGTGCCCGCGCGCCGGCGTTGTTGAACCCCATCCGGTTGACCACGGCACCGCTGTCGACCAGCCGGAACAGGCGCGGTCGCGGATTGCCCGGCTGCGGATGCCAGGTGACCGTGCCGATCTCGACGAAACCGAAGCCGAGCGCTGGCCAGGCAGGTACCGCGCGCCCGTCCTTGTCCATGCCGGCGGCCAACCCGACCGGTCCGGGGAACCGGATACCGAACACGGTCCGTGGCCCGGCAGCGGCCATCTGGTACCCGCGGAGCCTCGCGCCCAGCCGGGGGTGGCCGGCGAGCCGGCCGAGGATCGCCAGCGTGCGCTCGTGCGCGGTCTCCGCGTCACCGCCGCCGAGCCGGAACAGCGCCGGCCGTACCGCCCGCCGGTACAGCGCGCCCGGGGCCACTCAGGCGCCCCGTAACGCGGCGTGCAGGTCCTGCAGCGGCCGGACCGACAGCTCGCCCCGGATCAGCGCCTCGATGCCGAGTACGGCCGCGGTGGCGCCCTGCACGGTGGTGATGCAGAGCGTCTCGGTCACCACCGCGGCGGAGCGGATCTCGTACCCGTCCACCCGCGCCCCCGAGCCGTGCGGCACGTTGATGATCAGGTCGACCTCACCGTCCTCGATCAGCTGTACCGCGTGCTTGGCTCCGGCCGCGCCCGGCTCGCGCGCCTCGAAGTGCTTGCGCACCTCGCGGCAGTCGATCCCGTGCCGGCGCAGCACCTCGGCGGTACCGGCCGTCGCGACGATCTCGAAGCCGAGGTCGGCCAGCCGCTTGACCGGGAACACCAGGTCCCGTTTCTCCCGGTTGGCCACGGTGACCAGCACCGTTCCGCTGGTCGGAAGAGAGCCGTACACGGCGGCCTGGGCCTTGGCGAACGCGTGCCCGAACGCGACGTCGATGCCCATCACCTCGCCAGTGGACTTCATCTCCGGCCCGAGCATCGTGTCCAGGCCCTTGCCCTCGGCGGTACGGAACCGCTTGAACGGGAGTACCGCCTCCTTCACCGCGACCGGCACGTGTGCCGGCGCGTCCCCGCCGTCGCCGGTGGCCGGCAGCAGACCCTCGTCCCGGAGCGAAGCGATGGTGGCGCCGAGCATCACCCGGGCGGCAGCCTTCGCCAGCGGTACCCCGGTCGCCTTCGACACGAACGGCACGGTCCGGCTCGCCCGCGGGTTGGCCTCCAGCACGTACAGGATGTCGTCCTTGAGCGCGTACTGGACGTTGAGCAGCCCGCGTACGCCCAGGCCGGCGGCGATCGCCTCGGTCGAGCTCCGCACCGTGGCGAGCACCTCGCGGCCGAGGGTGATCGGCGGTAGTGCGCACGCCGAGTCGCCGGAGTGCACCCCGGCCTCCTCGATGTGCTCCATCACGCCGCCGATGAATACCTGGTCGTCGGCGTCGACGACCGCGTCCACGTCGATCTCGATCGCGTCGTCCAGGAACCGGTCCACCAGCACCGGATGCTCCGGACTCACCGCGGTCGCCCGGGAGATGTACCCGGCCAGCGTCCGCTCGTCGTAGACGATCTCCATGCCGCGCCCACCGAGCACGTACGACGGGCGGACCAGCACCGGGTACCCGAGCTCGTCGGCGATCGCCTTGGCCTCGTCGAAGCTCGTCGCGGTGCCGTGCGCGGGTACCGGCAGCCGCGCGGCCGCGAGCACCTTGCCGAACGAGCCCCGGTCCTCGGCGGCATGGATCGCGGCCACCGGCGTACCGGCGATCGGCAGGCCGGCCCCGGCCAGCCGGGCCGCGAGCCCGAGCGGGGTCTGCCCGCCCAACTGGACGATCACGGCCACCACCCCCGGACCTCCGGCGGCCAGGCCACTGCTGTGCTCGGCGTGGTACACCTCGAGCACGTCCTCGAACGTGACCGGCTCGAAGTACAGCCGGTCCGCGGTGTCGTAGTCGGTCGAGACGGTCTCCGGGTTGCAGTTGACCATCACGGTCTCGTACCCGCCGGGCGGATCGGGCGCGTCCCGCAGCGCCATCACGGCGTGCACGCACGAGTAGTCGAACTCGATGCCCTGTCCGATCCGGTTCGGCCCGGAGCCGAGGATCAGTACCTTCGGCCGGGCGCTCGGTCGCACCTCGGTCTCGGCGGCCGGATCGGTCTCGTACGCCGAGTAGTGGTACGGCGTGACCGCCGCGAACTCGGCCGCGCAGGTGTCGACGGTCTTGTACACCGGCCGCAGCTCCAACCGGTGCCGGAGCCGGCGTACCCCGTCCGCGCCGGCCAGCTCCGGCCGCAGCACGGCGACCTGCTGGTCGGACAGTCCGTACCGCTTGGCCCGGCGGAGCAGCGCGGCGGTGAGTACCGGCGCGTCCTCGACCTCGGCCCGCAGCGCCACCAGCCCGGCGAGCTGGTCGACGAACCACGGGTCGATGCCGGACGCCGCGGCCACCTCGGCCACTGACGCGCCGGCCCGCAACGCGCACTCGGCGGTGTACAGCCGGCCGTCGTGCGGAATCTCCAGCGCGGCGAGCAACTCGGCGACGGACGCCGCGGGTTCGGCGGCGGTCCAGAAGCCGGCCGCGATGGTCTCGGCCGACCGCAGCGCCTTGCCCAACGCCTCGGCGAAGCCGCGGCCGAGCGCCATCGCCTCGCCCACCGACTTCATCGTCGTGGTCAGCTCCGGATCGGCACCGGGGAACTTCTCGAACGCGAACCGGGGCACCTTGACCACGACATAGTCGAGCGTCGGCTCGAAACAGGCCGGGGTGGCCCGGGTGATGTCGTTCGGGATCTCGTCCAGCGTGTACCCGATGGCGAGCTTGGCCGCGATCTTCGCGATCGGGAAACCGGTCGCCTTGCTGGCCAACGCCGAGGATCGGGACACCCGCGGGTTCATCTCGATCACCACCAGCCGGCCGGTGTCCGGATGTACCGCGAACTGGATGTTGCACCCGCCGGTGTCGACCCCGACTTCCCGCAGTACCGCGATGCCGAGGTCGCGCATCGCCTGGTACTCCCGGTCGGTCAGGGTCATCGCCGGCGCCACGGTCACCGAGTCGCCGGTGTGTACCCCCATCGGGTCGATGTTCTCGATCGAGCAGACCACCACGACGTTGTCGTTGCGGTCCCGCATGAGCTCGAGCTCGTACTCCTTCCAGCCGAGCACGCTCTCCTCGATCAGCACCTCGGCGGTGGGACTCGCGGCCAGTCCGGCGCCGGCGATCCGGCGCAGGTCCGCCTCGGTACGCGCGAGCCCCGAACCGAGGCCGCCCATGGTGAAGCTCGGACGTACCACCACCGGATAGCCCAGCTCCGCGACCGCGTCGTCTACCTCGGTCATGGACCGGCAGACCGCGCTGCGCGGTACCTCACCACCGACCGCGCGGACGGTCTGCTTGAACAGCTCCCGGTCCTCGCCGCGGCGGATCGCGTCGATGTTCGCGCCGATCAGCCGCACCCCGTACTTGTCCAGCACGCCCTGTTCGTGCAGCGCGACCGCGGTGTTCAGCGCGGTCTGCCCACCGAGCGTGGCGAGAAGCGCGTCCGGACGCTCCCGCGCGATCACCTGCTCGACGAACTCGGGCGTGATCGGCTCGATGTACGTGGCGTCGGCGAACTCCGGATCGGTCATGATCGTGGCCGGGTTGGAGTTGACCAGGCTGACCCGCAGCCCTTCCGCCCGCAGTACCCGGCACGCCTGGGTGCCGGAGTAGTCGAACTCGCAGGCCTGACCGATGACGATCGGGCCGGAGCCGATGACCAGCACATGCCCGAGGTCGTCCTGCCTAGGCACCGGCCGCCTCCCTGCCCGGTCCGCCGACCGACACGCCGTCCAGCAGCGAGGCGAACCGGTCGAAGAGGTGGTCCGCGTCGTGCGGGCCGGCCGCCGCCTCCGGGTGGTACTGCACCGAGAACGCCGGTACGTCCAGGCAGCGCAGCCCCTCGACCACGTCGTCGTTCAGGCAGAGGTGGCTGACCTCGACCCGGCCGAACCCGGTCTCCACCGGCTGTGCGGGCGCGCCCGGCCACCGGATCGCGAAGCCGTGGTTGTGCGCGGTCACCTCCACCCGACCGGTGGCGGTGTCCCGCACCGGCTGGTTGATCCCCCGGTGGCCGTAGCGCAGCTTGTAGGTGCCCAACCCCAACGCCCGGCCGAGGAGCTGGTTGCCGAAGCAGATGCCGAACAGCGGTATCCGCCGGCGGAGTACCTCCCGGGTGAGCGCCACCACCCCGTCCGCGGTGGCCGGATCACCCGGTCCGTTGGACAGGAACACCGCGTCCGGGCTCGCTGCCAGCACCTGGTCGATGTCTGAGCCGGCCGGCAGTACGTGCACCCGCACGCCGCGCTCGGCCAGCCGGCGCGGAGTGCTGCGCTTGATGCCGAGGTCGATCGCGGCCACCGTGAACCGGTGCTCGCCGACCGCCGGCACGGTGTACGGCTCGGTGGTGGACACCTCGCCGGCCAGGTCGGCGCCGAGCATCGCCGGTGCCGCGCGGACCCGGTCGAGCAGGGCTGCCCCCGCAGTGCCGTCAGATGCCACGCCGACCCGCATCGCGCCCCGCTCGCGCAAGTGCCGGGTCAGCGCCCGGGTGTCGATGCCGCAGATGCCCACCACGCGCTCGGCGACCAGCCGGTCCTCCAACGTCCCGGTGGCCCGCCAGTTCGACGGGCTACTGGACGGGTCGCGCACCACGTAACCGGCGACCCAGATCCGGCCGGACTCGTCGTCGTCCGGATTGACGCCGGTGTTGCCGATGTGCGGCGCGGTCATGAGCACAACCTGCCGG
Organism: uncultured Actinomycetota bacterium; assembly: GCA_963742715.1. Lineage (GTDB taxonomy): Bacteria > Actinomycetota > Actinomycetes > Mycobacteriales > Micromonosporaceae > CAVUMR01. Next base: position 1,833,959 of record CAVUMR010000002.1, read on the forward strand.
TGGTACGACGGGTCGGTCAGCGTCTCCTGGTAACCGGTCATCCCGGTGGCGAACACCGCCTCGCCGACGGTCACGCCGGTCGCGCCGTACGACTCGCCGGTGAACGTCCGCCCGTCCTCGAGTACAAGAACAGCGGACGTCCGCGGTATGGCTTTGATCGCGAGTGCGGGGCTCGCAAGCTCGCCCCTCCCGCTCACCTGACCGCTTTTCCGTCGAGAACGGTCGGGTCACCCCGTAGGAACGTGGCGACCACCCGGCCGGGCAGCTTCATCCCGGCGTACGGCGTGTTCCGGCTCCGGCTGGCCAGCTGACCGGGGTCGACGATCAGGTGTGCGTCCGGGTCGACCAGCGTGAGGTTCGCCGGTACCCCCGGGGCCGGGTCGCGGCCGTGGTCGGCCAGGCGGGCGATCCGGGCCGGGGTACGGCTCATCCGGTCCGCCACGCCGTCCCAGTCGAGCAGGCCGGGGCGCAGCATCGTCTCCAGTACGACCGGCAGCGCGGTCTGCAGCCCGAGCATGCCGGGTCGGGCCACCGACCACTCGCATTCCTTGTCCTCGATGGCGTGCGGCGCGTGGTCGGTGGCCACCACGTCGATCACCCCGTCCGCGAGCGCCTGCCGCAGCGCGGCGACATCGGTGTCGGTACGCAGCGGCGGGTTGACCTTGAACACAGGGTCGTAGCTGGTCGCCAGGTGATCGGTGAGCAGCAGGTGGTGCGGGGTCACCTCGGCGGTGAGCCGGCCGGCGAGCCCGGCGGCGACCGCCCGGCCCTTGGCCCAGCGCAGGATCTCCGTGCTGCCCGCGGTGGACACGTGGCAGATGTGCAGCCGGCTCGCCACGTGTTCGGCCAGCAGCGCGTCCCGCGCGATGATCGCCTCCTCGGCGACCGCCGGCCAGCCGGTCAGGCCGAGCCGGGCCGACTCGCTGCCCTCGTGCATCTGGGCGGCCACGGTCAGCCGCGGCTCCTCGGCGTGCTGCGCGATCACCCCGTCGAACGCCTTGACGTACTCCAGCGCCCGGCGCATCAGCCGCGGGTCGGACACGCAGTGGCCGTCGTCGGAGAAGATCCGTACCGTCGCCGCCGACTCGGCCATCGCGCCGAGTTCGGCCAGCCGCTCGCCGCGCAGCCCCTGGGTGACCGCGCCGATCGGCTGGACGTCGACCAGCGCGGCGGCATGACCGAGCCGCCACACCTGCTCGACCACGCCGGCCGTGTCGGCGACCGGATCGGTGTTCGCCATCGCGCAGACCGCGGTGTACCCGCCGAGCGCGGCGGCCCGGCTGCCGGTCTCCACCGTCTCCGCGTCCTCCCGGCCCGGTTCGCGCAGGTGGGTGTGCAGGTCCACCAGCCCGGGCAGGGCGACCAGGCCGGTCGCGTCGAGCACCTCGGCACCGGCCGAGGACAGACCTCGACCCGTCTCCACCACGATTCCGTCCCGGATCAGGATGTCGGCCGGCTCCGCGCCGACGATCCGGGCACCCTTGATCAGCCAGTCCGCCATCAGTGCTTTCCCCCCAGCAGCAGGTACAGGGCGGCCATCCGGACACTCACGCCGTTGGCGACCTGTTCGACGATCGTGGAGCGGACCGAGTCGGCCACCTCGGGCGCGATCTCCATGCCGCGGACCATCGGCCCGGGGTGCATCACGATCGCGTGTTCGGGCAGCATCCGGGCGCGCCGGACATCCAGGCCGTACCGCCGGCTGTACTCGCGGGCGGACGGGAAGTACGAGTCGGCCATCCGCTCGGCCTGAACCCGCAGCATCATCACCACGTCGGCGGCCGGCAGCACCTCGTCGAACCGGTAGCAGACCTCGGCCGGCCACTGGTCCACGCCGACCGGCAGCAGCGTGGGCGGACCGACCAGCGTGACCTTGGCGCCCAGGGTGTGCAGCAGCAGCACGTTGGAGCGGGCCACCCGGCTGTGCAGCACGTCCCCGACGATCGCCACGGACAGGCCGTCGAGCCGGCCCAAGCGGGACCGCATCGTGTACGCGTCGAGCAGCGCCTGGGTCGGGTGCTCGTGGGTACCGTCGCCGGCGTTCAGCACGCTGCCGTCGACCCACTGGGCCAGCCGGTGCGCGGCACCGGACGCGGCGTGTCGTACCACCACCGCGTCGGCGCCCATCGCCTGCAGGGTCAGCGCGGTGTCCTTGAGGCTCTCCCCCTTGGACACGCTCGACCCCTTGGCCGAGAAGTTGATCACGTCGGCGGACAGCCGCTTCGCGGCCGCCTCGAACGAGATGCGGGTACGGGTGGAGTCCTCGTAGAAGAGGTTCACCACGGTACGACCACGCAGAGTTGGCAGCTTCTTAACGCTGCGCGATGCCATGCCGGCCATCTCGGCGGCCGTATCCAGTAGCAAAGTCGCTGTCTGTCGATCGAGGTCAGCAGCGGAGAGCAGGTGGGTGATCATGAGCGGGCTCCGTCCCCGGTCGATCGATGGTCATCGCTGGATCGGGCGAGCAGGACGGCGTCGGCGCCGTCGACCTCGCGCAGCAGCACCCGGACGCTCTCGGTCCGCGCGGTAGGGATGTTCTTGCCGACGTAGTCGGCCCGGATCGGCAGCTCCCGGTGGCCGCGGTCGACCAGCACCGCCAGCTGCACCTGCGCCGGCCGGCCGAGATCGTTCAGCGCGTCCAGGGCGGCTCGCACGGTACGGCCGGAGAACAGCACGTCGTCGACCAGGATGACCCGCTGCCCGTCGATGCCGCAGGCCGGCATGTCCGTCGGTCCGACCGCCCTGGTCGCACGAAGTCGCAGGTCATCGCGGTACAGCGTGATGTCCAGCGTGCCGCACGGGACGTCCACCTGCTCGAAAGCGGCGATCCGCTCGACCAGCCGGTGGGCCAGCGGCACCCCCCGGGTCGGGATGCCGAGCAGCACGGTGCGCTGGGCACCGTGGGTCTTCTCCAGGATCTGGTGGGCGATCCGGTCGACCACCCGGCTGATGTCCGTACCGGACAGGATGCCGCGCGGTTCACCGTCTCCGGCGTCCGGCGGATTGGCTGGTGGTGCCGCCCGATGCGGAGCACCCGGCGGTCCGCCGACGGGCTCCGATCCGGCGCGGCTCCCATTATTTGGGACGGGGTGACCTGTATCACTCGAACCGGGCAGATGGCCCACCGCCGACCTAGCCGGATCAGAACCGGCAGCCTCGCCATGCGGCGCTGGGCGTGCATGATCGTGCACATCGACTCCTTCCCCGCCTCGCCGGACGGTCGTTAAAGGACGTCAGAGCTGCGCCGAGCCTACCAATTGAGGCGCGAACCGAGAGTTATTGGTAACCAGCACTTGACCGAGTGTCGCGCCTCCATTTACCGTCACGCTCCGTAGCGAATGCTGGGGAGTCCCCTCGGCCCTGTCACTGGGAGTGTTCCGCATGCCGACTGAGTACGCGAAGGCGCTCGGGAGCCGACTCCGCGCGATACGCCAGCAGCAAGGCCTGTCCTTGCAGGGCGTGGAGGAGAAATCAGGCGGTCGTTGGAAGGCCGTCGTCGTCGGCTCGTACGAGCGGGGCGACCGGGCGGTCACCGTCGCCCGCCTTGCCGAACTCGCCGACTTCTACCGGGTGCCTGTTGCCGAGCTGCTGCCTGACGGCGGCGGCATGCGGCAGGAATCCGCCGGAAAGATCGTTCTCGATCTGGAACGGCTGTACGAACACACCGCGGACGAACTGGCGCCGGTCGCCCGGTACGCCCGGTCGATCCAGCAGCAGCGCGGCGACTACAACGGCCGGGTGCTGTCCATCCGCGCCGACGACATGCGTGCGCTCGCGATCGTGTACGACACGTCGCCGTCCGGCCTGGTGGAGCGATTCACCGAGTTGGGTGTGCTGGTCAACGACCCGCGCCAACTGATGAACTGACACCCGCGCCCGCGTCGCCGCCCGCGGGGGGCCGGCGGCGATGCGGGCGGGTGCTGGTCAGCCCCGGGTAGCTGTGAGCCCGGGTCACGATGAGCCCGGGTCACGATGAGCCCGGGTCACGATGAGCCCGGGTCACGATGAGCCCGGGTCACGATGAGCCCGGGTCACGATGAGCCCGGTCAGCCCGACCGGGCGTGTTTGAGCCGCCGGTTCGCGTCCTTCTGCCGGCCACCGGTGGCGGCGGCGAGCACCTCCTCGAAATGGGCCAGGAACCAGCGCACCTGCCCACCGTCCGGATCAGCCGCCTCCGCCGGCACCTCGCCATCGGCGAGCGAACGGGCCACCAGGGTCAGGTCGAACCACTCGGTGCTGCCGCTCGGTCTGAGGTCTATGAAGAGCTGGCCGTTGTCACAGACCAGCCGTACCGCCGCGTCCTGGTTTGTCCAGGTAACCAGCCCACGACCGAAATAGGTGGGTTCGATCTGGCGCTCGGTCTCGTCGAATCCAGCTGCGGTCAGGGCTGGAAGAACCTGCTCTACCGCACTCGCCATGGCGGGATGCATGCCAGCACGCTGCCAGGACAAACCGCCCGGGTCAACGCCGTACGGATGAAAAAATCAACGTTCGGTCAGTGGGCGGGAACTACCAGCGACGATCAACTTCGGCGGCTGGCCGAATCACAGGAGGTCAGCGGGTCGGCAGCTGGTCCGCGAGCCGGCCGAGCAACCCGTTGATGAACCGGGGCGAGTCCTCAGTGGACAGCGACTTGGCCAGCTCCACGGCCTCGGTGATCGCCACCGGCGCGTCGATGTCACTGTGGTACAGCAGCTCGAGAGTGGCCAGCCGCAGGATGTTGCGGTCGACCACCGGCATCCGGTCCAGCGTCCAGCCCTCGGAGTAGCTGGCGATCAGCTCGTCGATGCGCTCGCCGTTCGTCGCGAAGCCCTCGACCAGGCGCACGGTGTACTCCGGCACCGGCGGATCGGCATGCGCGATCCGGCGCCGCAGCACCTCCTGGACGTCCTCGTCGCGCAGCTCGGCTTCGTACAGGACGTCGACCGCCCGCCGTCGGGCCTTTCGGCGGGCGGGTACCGCTCCGGTAGGTATAGGCACGATGTCCGCTATGCCCGACCGAGGTACCGGCCGTCGCGGGTGTCCACCTTGATCCGGTCACCGGTGTTGACGAACAGCGGCACGGCCACGGTCGCGCCGGTCTGTACGGTCGCCGGCTTGGTACCACCGGTGGACCGGTCCCCCTGCATGCCGGGCTCGGTGTACGTGATCTCCAGCGTCACGCTGGTGGGCAGCTCGATGTACAGCGGAATGCCCTCGTGCGTACCGACCACGGCCTCGCCGTTCTCCAGCAGGTAGTTGCGGCCGTCGCCGACCGTCTCACCCGGGATGTGGAGCTGGTCGTACGTCTCCATGTCCATGAAGACGTAGTCCTCGCCGTCCTGGTAGAGGTACTGCATCGTCCGCTTGTCCACCATGGCGGTCTCGACCTTGGTACCGGCGTTGAAAGTCCGGTCCACGGTCTTGCCGGTGAGCACGTTCTTCAGCGTGGTACGCACGAACGCACCGCCCTTACCGGGCTTGACGTGCTGGAACTCCACCACGGCCCACAGCGCGCCGTCGATGTTGAGTACCAGGCCGTTCTTCAGGTCGTTCGTGGTGGCCATGCGTTCGCGTGTCTTCCTCGTGTGGGATGTCCCGGGGCCGGACCGGCCGGGGGTGGCCGTACGCCACGCCGAGCGTGACAGGCCCGGCAAAGTTTACCGGCGGCCGGCGATCGACCGGCGGGTGGCCTACCGGCCGGCGCTTGCCTACCGGGCCAGGTACTCCAGCGCCAGCCGGTACCCGTCCACCCCGAGGCCGCAGATCACCCCGGTGGCGACCGCCGAGACGACCGAGCGGTGCCGGAACTCCTCCCGGGCGTGCACGTTGGAGATGTGTACCTCGACCAGCGGCCCGGTCAGCAGCGAGCACGCGTCGCGCAGCGCGTACGAGTAGTGCGACCAGGCGCCCGGGTTCAGCACCACGGCCGCCGCTTCGTCCGCCGCGGCGTGCAGCCAGCCCAGCATTTCGTGCTCGGCGTCGGTCTGCTGTACCTCGACGTCCAGCCCGAGCCGTGCGCCGTCGGCCCGGCACGCCTCGACCAGGTCGGCATAGGTGGTGTGGCCGTACACGTCCGGTTCGCGGGTGCCCAGCCGGCCCAGGTTCGGCCCGTTCAGCACGTACACCTTCATCGGTTCGCCTCGGCCCGGCTCACCTCGGCATAGGCCGCGCGCAGCACCTCGTCGGCGGGCGCGTCGACGGTGACGGGGTCGGCCAGGTCCCGCAGCAGCACGAACCGCGCCTGCCGGCCCCGGGTCTTCTTGTCCACCTGGATCGCGGCCAGCAGGTCGTCGAAGGCGCCCGGCCGGTAGTGCACCGGCAGGCCGAGCGAGGTCAGCACCGCCCTGTGCCGGTCGGCCACCGGCGCGGCGAGCATGCCGATGGCCCGGGCCAGCGCGGCCGCGTACACCATGCCGATCGACACCGCGTGGCCGTGCCGCCAGCGGAACCCCTCCACCTTCTCGATCGCGTGGCCGAACGTGTGGCCGTAGTTGAGGATCTCCCGGGGGCCGCTCTCCCGGAGGTCTCCGGCCACCACGCCGGCCTTCACCCGCACCGACCGCTCGACCAGCTCCCGCAGCACGGCGCCGGCCGGCTGCACGCTGGCCGCCGGGTCGGCCTCGATCAGGTCCAGGATCGCCGGATCGGCGATGAAGCCGCACTTGACCACCTCGGCCAGGCCGGCTACCAGCTCCTCGGCCGGCAGCGTGCGCAGCGCGGTCAGGTCGCAGAGCACGCCGACCGGCGGGTGGATCGCACCGACCAGGTTCTTGCCGGCACCGGTGTTCACCCCGGTCTTGCCGCCGATCGCGGCGTCGACCATGCCCAGCACCGTGGTCGGCAACTGCACCAGCGGCACCCCGCGCAGCCAGCACGCGGCCACGAAACCGGCCAGGTCGGTGGCCGCTCCCCCGCCGACGCCGAGTACCGCGTCGGAACGGCTGAGCCGGGCCTGGCCGAGCGCCTGCCAGCACCGCTCCGCGACGCCGATTCCCTTGGCCTTCTCCCCATCGGGTACGTCGAGCAGCAGCGGCTTCACGCCGGCCTTTTCGAGTACCCCGGCGACCTGTTCGGCGTACCGGTACAGCGGCACCGGGAAGACGACGGCGGCCTGCCGCGCCTCCGGTACCAGCGCGGGCAGCTCACCGAGCAGGTCGGTACCGACGAGCACGTCGTACGGCGTCTCGCCGCCGACCGGGATCCGGGTCAGCTCAGCCATGCGGCGCCTCGACATCCCGCGGTACCGGTGCCGCCAGCGCGGTCCGCACCGCCTCGACGACCTCTTCGACGGTACGACCGGAGCTGTGCACGGTCACGGTGGCAACCTCCGAGTACAACGGACGGCGCTGCTCGAGCAGGTACCGCAGGGTCGCCCGTGGGTTGACGGTGAGCAGCGGCCGGCCGGGGCCGAGCCCGACCCGGGACACCGCGTCGGACAGCTCCACCTCGAGGTACACCACCTGGTGCCCGCGCAGCGCGGCCCGGACCTCCTCGGCCAGCACCGCGCCGCCGCCCAGCGACAGCACGCCGGGGTGCTCGGCCAGGGCGCGCAGCACCGCGGCCCGTTCCAGCTCCCGGAAGTGCTCCTCGCCGTCATCGACGAAGATCTCCGAGATCGGCTTGCCGGCCGCCCTGACGATGTCCGCGTCCACGTCCCGGAACGCGACCCCGAACCACTGGGCCAGCAGCCGGCCGACCGTGCTCTTGCCCGAGCCCGGCGCGCCGACCAGTACGCACACCGGCCTGGTCACCGGACCACCAGCCCGTCGAGGTAGCCGGCCACGTTGCGGCGTACCTCCGCCACCGAGTCACCGCCGAACTTCTCGATCGCCGCGTCGGCCAGTACCAGCGCCACCATCGCCTCGGCCACCACGGCGGCGGCCGGTACCGCGCACACGTCCGACCGCTGGTTGATCGCGGTCGCCGGGCCGCCGGTGGTCACGTCGATCGTGTCGAGCGGCCGGCTCAGCGACGAGATCGGCTTCATCGCGGCCCGTACCCGGATCGGCTCCCCGATCGACATACCGCCCTCGATCCCACCGGCGCGGCCGGTGCGCCGGCGTACCCCTTCGGGTCCGGGTTCGATCTCGTCGTGGGCGGCCGAGCCGCGGCTGCGGGCCTGGGCGAGGCCGTCGCCGATCTCCACCGCCTTGATCGCCTGGATGGACATCAGCGCGGCCGCGAGTCGGGCGTCCAGCTTGCGGTCCCACTGGGTGAAGCTGCCCAGACCAGGCGGAACGCCGTAGGCGAGCACCTCGACCACCCCGCCGAGCGTATCCGCGTCCGCCTTGGCCGCGTCCACCTCGGCCACCATCCGGGCGCTCGCCCCGGCGTCCAGGCAGCGCAGCGGGTCGGCGTCGATCGCGGCCGCGTCGGCCGGGGTCGGCACCACGTCGGCCCCGACCGCGACCGACCCCAGCTCGACCACGTGCGACACGATCTGGACGTCGAGGGCCTGGTGGAGCAGGGCTTTGGCGACGGTACCGAGTGCCACCCGGGCCGCGGTCTCGCGCGCGCTGGCCCGTTCCAGCACCGGCCGGGCGTCGGTGTGACCGTACTTCTGCATGCCGGCAAGATCGGCGTGGCCGGGGCGCGGCCGGGTGAGCGGGGCGTTGCGGGCCAGCCCGGCCAGCTCCCGCTCGTCCACCGGATCGGCGCTCATCACCTGCTGCCACTTCGGCCACTCGGTGTTGCCGATCCGGATCGCGATCGGGCTGCCGAGAGTACGACCGTGCCGCAGCCCGCCGATGATCTCCAGGGCGTCCGCCTCGAAGCTCATCCGGGCACCCCGGCCGTAGCCCAGCCGGCGACGGGCGAGCTCGGTCCCGATCTCGGCGGTGGTCAGCCGTACGTCCGCCGGAATGCCGTCCAGCGTCGCCACCAACGCCGGACCGTGCGACTCACCCGCGGTCATCCAACGCAGCACGGCGAAAGTCTGTCACGCGCCCGCGGGACGGTTCGCGGCCGGGGACCGGGCCACCGGTACGTCGGGACATCGACGGTCGGCTAACCCCGAGCCTGGCCGGGGCCGTGCTCAAGCGGCCGCGAGGGCCAGCCGGTGCCGTACTCAGGCCGCCGCGGCGGTCGGAACGCAGCGGTGGTCAGGCCGGCGCGCCGGCCCGGCGGCCGGCCGCGTCCAGCATCGCGGTACGCATCGCCGGAACCGGCGCCGATACCCCGGTGAGCAGCTCGAACTGGCGTACCGCCTGGGTCAGCAGCAGCTCCAGCCCATCCACCACGGTCGCGCCGGCAGCGGCCGCGGCACGGGCCAGCGGGGTCGGCCAGGGGTGGTACACCACGTCGAACACGACCATGCCGGCGTGCCACGGCACCGACGTGGCGAGGTCGTCGGCGATTCCGGCCGGCACGGTCGAAACCAACACGTCGCAGCCGGCCGCGGCCGCGAGGTCCGACCACGGCACGAGGTCCAGTGGCATCCCCAGCCGCTCGGCGACCGGACGGAGCGCCGCGCCGGCGATCTCGGGCCGTCGCGCGTACACGGTCACCCGCTCGGCACCCAGGTCCCGCGCCGCGCCCAGCGCCGCCCGGGCGGTACCCCCGGCTCCGGTGATCGCCACCCGGCGGGCCGAGCCGACGCCGGCGGCGCGCAGCGCGTCCGCCATGCCGGGCGCGTCGGTGTTGTCCACCCGACGCCGACCGCCGGCCAGCAGCAGCGTGTTCGCCGCACCGAGCGCGGCGGCGAGCGGGCTGACCTCGTCGGCCAGCTCCAGCACCGACCGCTTGAGCGGCATGGTCACCGACAGCCCGGCCCACTCCGGGCCGAGCCCGCCGACGAACTCCGCGAACCCGGCTTCGTCGCAGTCGCATGCGGTGTACGTCCAGCCGGTCAGGCCGGCCGCGGCGTACCCGGCGGTGTGGATGACCGGCGACAGCGAGTGCGCGACCGGGCTGCCGACGATAGCCGCCCGCATGTCAGTACGCGCCGTTCCGCTTTGCCGTCTCGATGTTGCGCAGGTGCTGGTCGTAGTCGTCGGTGAAGGCCGAGTTGCCGGCCTTGTCGATCTTCACGAAGTACAGCCAGGGGCCCTTGGCCGGGTTGACCGCGGCTTCCAGCGCTTCCTTGCTGGGGCTGTCGATCGGCCCCGGCGGCAACCCGTCCTGCTGGTACGTGCGGTACGGGTTGTGCGGATCGGCCAGCTCCGCGTCGGACAGGTTGTCCTTGCGCTGCTGGCCGTGCAGCTCGCGCCAGTAGTTCGAGGTCGAGTCGAACTCCAGCGGCATCGGCTTGTTCAGCCGGTTGTACACGACCCGGGCGACCTTGCTGAAGTCCGACGGGATGCCCTCGCCCTGTACCAGCGAGGACACCACCAGTGCCTCGTACGGGCTGATGCCCTTGGCCTGCGCCTGGTCGACGAAGCCGACCTCCTCGGCGACCTGCAGGAACTGCGCGATCATCACCTTGAGCGCGTCCGCGGCGGTGGTACCGGGGTCGAAGTCGTACGTCGCCGGGTACAGGAAGCCCTCGACGGTACGGGCCGGCTGGCGCTTGTCGGTCCGGTTGAACCAGAAGTCCGGTACGCCGAGCGCGATCGGATCCTTCGCGGCGTTCTCGAACTCGGACACCGGGATGCCCATCGACTTGGACAGCGCCGCGAAGGTCTTCTCCATGGTCAGGCCCTCGGGCAGGGTGACCTTGCTGACGACCTTGTTGTCCAGGTCCAGCAGCGCCGCCAGCGCGAGGGTCGCCTTCATCTGCTTGCGCAGCTTGTAGTGACCGGGCTGGATCGACAGCGACGCGGTGTTGTCGCTGGCCGCCTCCACGAACGCCTTGGCGGACTTCACCACGCCCTCGTCGTAGAGCGTGTTGCCGATCGCGGTCGCGCCGTCGCCGGCGTGTACCTCGATCACCACCTGGCCGGTGCCGGGGCCGTCGTAGTCCGCCGCGGTCAGGAAGCCGCGGACCTTGTTCACGCCCCACCAGCCGCCGCCGACCAGGCCGGCGAACACGACCACGATGAGGACCATCGCCATCCCGGACCGGCCACCCTTGCCGCCGGTACGCGGGCGGCGGCGGTGCCGGCCGCCCCGGATGTCCGTTTCCTCGTACGGCAGCTCGAGCTCATCAAGCATCTGATCGCCTCCGCTGCGAGTCGAGCCACGACTGCAGGATCTCCACGGCGGCGGCCTGATCCACCACCGTGCGGCGGCGCCTCCCCTTGACGCCCTGTTCGGCCAGCCGGCGCGTCGCCGCGGCCGTTGACAGCCGCTCGTCGACCAGTCGAACCGGAACCGGAGCGACGGCGGCGGCCAGTCGGTCAGCGTACTGCCTGGCCGCATCAGCCGCGAAACTCTCGATCCCGGACAAGGTGATCGGCAGACCGACGATCACCTCAACCGCCCCGTACTCACTAACGATCCGGGCGATCTCGACGATATCCGCTGAACGCGTCCTACCTGGTCGATCGGGGTTCGGGTAGGCCGGTCGGGCAACCGTGGCGACCGGGGTGGCCAGGATCCCGTCCGGGTCGCTGGCCGCCACCCCGATCCGTACGGTGCCCACGTCCACACCGATCCGGACACCCCGTCGCGGGGTGCCTGGTTCGCCGTCCGTCCCCGTCACCGGCGCCACCCGCGGGTGCTCGCGGGTTCCGCACCGGAGCGCGCCGAGTCAGGCTCAGTCACGGTCCCGCGCACCTCCCCGGCCCCGATCCTTGCCTGAGAACCGGATATCCGCATCCTCACTGGGCATGAAGTTGCCTGGTCCGATGGCCAGCTCCGCTATCCGACCGCCGTGACGGCCGGTCCGATCAGCTGCTCCACACCGGCCAGCAGCGCGGGCGCCTGACCGGCCGGCACCCCGCCGCCCTGGGCCAGGTCCGGGCTGCCACCGCCGCGGCCGGACAACGCCGACCGGACCAGGTCGTTGGCGGACACGCCGCGCTCGCGGGCGGCCGGGTTCACCGCCACCACCAGCGAGGCCTTGCCGTTGGACTCGCCGGTCACGGCCACCACCGCGGGACGGTTCCGGTCGGTGTGCTTGATGATCTCCTGAGCCAGTGTGCGTACATCGTTGCCGCTCGCCCCGGGCGGCGCGGTCGCCCCGACGTAGGCCACGCCGGCCACGTCGGCGGCGTTCGCGGCGAGGTTGGCGGCGCCGGCCAGCACCATCTGGGCGCGCAGCTTCTCCAGCTCCCGCTCGGCGTCCCGCAGCTGCCCGATGGTCTGCTCGACCCGGTCGGCGACCTCCTCCGGCTTGGACCGGAACAGTTCGGCCAGCCGGCTGACCAGCACGTGTTCCTTGGCCAGGAACGAGAACGCGTCGATGCCCACCAGCGCCTCGACCCGGCGTACCCCGGAACCGATCGACGCCTCGTGCAGGATCTTCACCAGGCCCAGCTGCCCGGACCGGGCCGCGTGGGTACCGCCGCACAGCTCGCGCGCGTAGTCACCGACCTCGACGACGCGCACCTCGTCGCCGTACTTCTCGCCGAACAGCGCCATCGCCCCGAGCTTGCGGGCGTCCTCCATCGAGGTGATGAACGCGCGCACCTCGAGGTCGGCCATCAACACCTCGTTGATCTGCTGCTCGACATCGGTGAGCACGGTCGGCGTGACCGCTCCCGGCGTGTTGAAGTCGAACCGCAGTCGCCCCGGCGCGTTCAGCGAACCGGCCTGGGTGGCGGACTCGCCGAGGAAGTTGCGCATGGTCTGGTGGACCAGGTGGGTGGCCGTGTGCGCGCGGGAGATCGCGCGGCGCCGGCTCACGTCGATCTCGGCGTACCCGTTCTCGCCGGCACGCACCTCGCCGGAGGCGACCTTGGCCCGATGGATGACCAGGCCCGGTACCGGCGACTGGACGTCGAATACCTCGAGCAGACCTCCACCGGCGGTACGGATCCGGCCCCAGTCCGGCTGCTGTCCGCCGCCCTCGGCGTAGAACGGGGTGGCGTCGAGAATCACGTCGACCTCGTCGCCCTCGGCCGCACCGGTGAGCTGGCCCTGCGCGGACAGCAGCGCCCGTACCGTCGCCTCCCGGGCCACCTCGGCGTACCCGGTGAACTCGGTGGTGCCGTGCTGGTCGAGCACCGCGCGGTAGGCGGACGTGTCGGCGTGCCCGGACTTGCGCGCCTTCGAGTCGGCCTTGGCCCGTTGCCGCTGCTCGGTCATCAGCCGCCGGAACCCGTCGGAGTCGACCGACAGTCCCGCCTCGGCGGCCATCTCCAGGGTCAGGTCGATCGGGAAGCCGTACGTGTCGTGCAGCTGGAACGCGCGCTCGCCGGACAACGTCGTACCGCCGGCCGCCTTGGTCTCCTTCACGGCCAGGTCGAGGATCGTGGTGCCCTGCCGCAGGGTGGCCCGGAACGCCTCCTCCTCGCCGTACGCGTACTGCGAGATCCGGTCGAAGTCGCTGGCCACCTCGGGGTAGCTCGGGGCCATGCAGTCACGGGCCACCGGCAGCAGCTCGGGCATCACCGGGTCCTCGAAACCCAGCAGCCGCATCGCGCGTACCGCCCGGCGCAGGATCCGGCGCAGCACGTACCCGCGACCCTCGTTGGCCGGCGTCACACCGTCCGAGATGATCATCAGGCCGGTACGCACGTGATCGGCGATCACCCGCAGCCGCACGTCGTCCGGGTGCGAATCCGCCGCCGAGTGACCCGACTTCTCGCCGTACCGCTTGCCGGACAGCGTCGCGGCCCGGTCCAGGATCGGGTACGTCTCGTCGATCTCGTACAGGTTGTCCACGCCCTGCAGCAGCGTGGCGACCCGCTCCAGGCCCATACCGGTGTCGATGTTGCGCGCCGGCAGCGGGCCTTCGACGTCGAAGTCCTCCTTGCTGCGTACCGCGCTGAGCTGCTCCTGCATGAACACGAGGTTCCAGAACTCCAGGTACCGGTCCTCGTCGACCTCGGGCCCGCCTTCGCGGCCGTACTCCGGACCGCGGTCGAAGTACAGCTCCGAACACGGACCGCCGGGGCCGGCCACGCCCATGTGCCAGTAGTTGTCCTTCAGGCCGCGCCGCACGATCCGCTCGGGCGGCATGCCGGTCCTGCGCCAGAGCTCGGCGGCCTCGTCGTCGTCGCGGTACACGGTGGCCCAGATCCGCTCCGGGTCCAGCCCGTAGCCGCCCTCGTCCGGGGACTTGGTGGCCAACTCCCAGCCCAGCGCGATGGCGCCTTCCTTGAAGTAGTCGCCGAACGAGAAGTTGCCGTTCATCTGGAAGAACGTGCCGTGCCGGGTGGTCTTGCCGACCTCTTCGATGTCCAGCGTGCGGACGCATTTCTGCACGCTCGCGGCACGGGTGTACGGCGGGGTCAGCTGGCCGAGCAGGTACGGCTTGAACGGCACCATGCCGGCGTTGACGAACAGCAGGTTGGGGTCGTCGAACGGCAGCGGGGCGCTCGGTACGACCGTGTGGCCGTTCGCCTGGAAATGCGCCAGGAACCGACGCTTGATCTCCGCGGTCCTCATCGGTACTGACTACCCCTCACGGTCGTTCCCTGATGGTCGTTCCGTCGTCCGCGCCGGCCGCCCGGCGGGCCGGGTGGTCCGGGTCGGCCAGGTGCTCGCCGTCGATCAGCTCACCCTCGGTCAACACCTCGTGGATCTCCGCCTCGCGCTCGGCCATCGCGTCCCGCACGTCGGCGACGAAGGTGCGGACCGAGTGCAGCGCGCCGGCCGCGGACTGCTGCGCCGAGCGGGCCATGCCCTGCGGGGTGTACGCCTCCGCGCGGCGGGTCAGCTTGCGCACCACCAGCGCACCCGCGGCCAGGCCCAACCCGAGCCAGAACACCCGTCGCATCACAGTCCCTCCTCGCCCCGGTGCCGGCGCCCGAACCGCGCGGCCCGCCGTCGCTCCTTGAGCTGACCGCGCACCTCCCGCTCGTCCTCGGCGTGGCGGCGGGCGGCAACGGTCTTACGTACTCCGTACCCGAACGCGGCGACCTTGACCAGCGGATTGCTGGCCGCGGCGGACACGATGGTGGCCAGATTGGCGACGCTGCCGGTGATCTGCTGAGCGTGCCCGGTGATCGTGTCCAACCGGGCGAGCTGCACGTTGACCTCGTCCAGCGAGACGTGCACCTGACTCAGCGTGCTGTTCACCCCGTCCACTGTGGTGTTCACGTTGGACAGCAGCGGCCCGGTGCGGTCGGTGATGTCGTTGATCGCCCGGGTTGCCGCGTCCACCGTGTGCCGCAACCGCAGCACAGGTACCGCCACTACACCGACCAGCAGCAGGAATGCCGCGGCAGCGATGAGCGCCGCGATCTCTCCACCGGACACCCTGGCCTCCTTCGTTTCGACCCTTGGGCGGTTGTTCGTCGACGGCCGTCACAGGCCGTCACGCTTCGCTGGAGACCCTACCGTGATCGCCGTACCGTCCGGACACCAAGCGGCACGCTCGGCGTGGGGCCTGTCAGCGCATCCCGCCGCCGGACGATCCGGTGGTCCGGCTAGCGGCCGCGGTCGTCGGCGATCCGGTTGCGCAGCAGCACCGTCACCACCGCCGGCGGGCAGCCGGCGCCGTCGCACTTGGGCGAGCGGACCCACAGGTCGAGGGTGTACTCGTCGTGCCGCCAGCAGGTGTACTCGCCGGGTACGTCCCGGGGCGGGCAGCCGACCACCGGCCAGGCGCGCCAACCGGCGGTACGCAGCGCGGTCGCGTACGCCGCCTGGGTCTGGTCCGGGGTACGGGCGGATCGGCTGGTGCGCTCGCGCACCCGGCAGGTACCCAGGCACCACCGGCTGCCGATGCTGTGGTCCTGCGGTGCCTGCTCGGCCCAGGCCGGTACGGCGAGCGTCTCCAGCGCCTTGGCGCCGGGGTCACGGGTGACCGACCGGATCACGATGAACGCGGGCAACGCTCCCAACAGGACCAGTGTCACCAGCGCGAGGGTGGCCAGCCGCAGTCGTTGTACCTGGCGGAGCTGCCGGCGCAGCTCGAGCCGTGCGGTGCGGCCGCGGGGCAGTACCGCTGGCGACGCGTCGGGCCGTACCCGGGCCTGCGCGCCGGTGTCCGATCCGCGTCGTCGGGGCGGCGGCTCGACCTCCTCCGGCGGTGCCACCGGCCTGCCGTACACCCCCGGCGCGCGGGTACGGACCGGCGGCGGTGGCGCGGTCGGATAACCGCCGTCGCGACCCCGGGGCGCGCGGGACCGGTCCGGCGGTGGCGGAAAGCCACCGGGGCCGTCCGGCGGGTACGGGCCGGACCGTCGCGGTACCGCCTCGGTCGACTCCGGCCAGGACGGCTCGGCCCGGCCGGCGCGCTGCCGGCGCGCCTCGTACTCCCGGCGCAGCGTCTCCGGGTCCCGGACCTGCCCGGGCCGCTCGGGCTCGCCGTGCCAGCGCGTCACGGCTGGTCCTCGGCCGGGTCGGGCTGATCCCCCGGGGTACGGGCATCGGGCTGTTCGGCCGGTGGTGGCGGGTCGCCGCGCAGGATCCGGCGCAGCCGGTCGACGCGTTCGGCCAGCGCCCGTTCGGCGCCGCGACCGGTCGGCCGGTAGTACTCCTGGCCGACGACGTTGTCCGGGGCGTACTGCTGCGTCACCACCCCGCGCGGATCGTCGTGCGGATAGCGGTACGCCGTGCCGTGCCCGAGGTTGCGCGCGCCGGAGTAGTGCGCGTCGCGCAGGTCCCGCGGTACGTCCCCGACCCGACCCGCGCGTACGTCGGCGATCGCGGCGTCCACCGCGCCGATCACGGCGTTCGACTTGGCGGCGGTGGCGAGGTGGATGACCGCCTGGGCCAGGTTGATCCGCGCCTCGGGCAGTCCGACGTGTTCGACCGCGTGCGCGGCCGCGATCGCGGCGAGCAGCGCGGTCGGGTCGGCCATCCCGACGTCCTCGCTGGCGAAGATGATCATCCGCCGGGCGATGAACCGCGGATCCTCGCCGGCCACCAGCATCCGCGCCAGCCAGTGCAGCGAAGCGTCCACATCGGACCCGCGCATGCTCTTGATGAACGCGCTCGCCACGTCGTAGTGCGCGTCGCCGGCCCGGTCGTACCGCACCGCGGCCACGTCCACGGCCGCCTCGGCGGTGGGCAGGTCCACCTCGTCACGATCCTGCGCGGCCGCCGAACCGGCCGCCGCCTCCAGCGCGGTCAACGCCTTGCGCGCGTCCCCGGCGGACAGCCGTACCAGGTGATCCTCGGCATCCGGCGCGAGGCGTACCGCACCGGCCAGGCCGCGCTCGTCGGCGAGTGCGCGGCGCACCAGGTCGCGGATCACCTCGTCGGTCAGCGGTTGCAGGGTGAGCAGCACGCACCGGGACAGCAGCGGCGAGACGACCTGGAAATGCGGGTTCTCGGTGGTCGCCGCGAGCAGCGTGACGGTGCGGTCCTCGACCGCGGCGAGCAGCGAATCCTGCTGGGTCTTGGTGAACCGGTGTACCTCGTCGATGAACAGCACGGTCTGCCGGCCGGTGCCGCGCCGCTCCTTGCGTGCCGCGTCGATCACGGCCCGCACGTCCTTGACCCCCGCCGACAGCGCGGACAGCGGTACGAACCGGCGGGCGGTGGACCTGGCCACCAGGTACGCGATCGTGGTCTTTCCGCTGCCCGGCGGCCCCCACAGGATCAGCGACAGCGGGGCGTCGCCTTCGACGAGTTGGCGCAGCGGCCCACCGGGTGCGCGGAGGTGGTCCTGGCCGACCAGCTCGTCCACGGTACGTGGCCGCATCCGCACAGCCAGTGGCGCGTCAGCCGCCGGCTCGTGGAAGGAGCCGCCCGCGGCCAACCCACCGGCGGGCATGACGCCGGTGTCGCCGAGGTCGAACAGGCCCGCGGTCTCCACGGTTTCAAGACACTACCTGCCGGTACCGACGCTCGACGGCGCGCCGAGGCCACCGCCACCGGCCGGCGTGCCGAGGTCAGCGACCGAGTGGCTCCTCCCGGCGTACCGGCGCCGCCGTCGACCCCGCGCCCGGGCGCGCCGCCGACCTCGGTGACGAGCCGGTCGGGGGCAGGTCGTCGAGCCCCGGCTCGCCGGACAGCGCGCCGGCCGGAGCCGGTACCCCGATCGGCTCGTCCTCGGTCGCCCGGATCAGTGGCCAGGCGAGCGCGGCCAGCGCACCGCCCACCAGCGGCGCCAGGATGAACACCCACAGCTGTCCCAGCTGGTGCGTACCGGCGAACAGCGCCGGCCCGATCGACCGGGCCGGATTCACCGACGTACCGTCCAGCGGAATGCCGACCAGGTGGATGACGGTCAGGGTCAGCCCGATCGCGAGCCCGGCGAACCCGGCCGCGGCTGCCCGCCCGGTCATCAGCAGTACGACGAAGACCAGCATGAACGTGAGCACGATCTCGAGCAGGAAGGCGCCGCCGGCGTTGATCCCGGCGCCGTCGCCGAACGCGTTGCTGCCGAAGCCGCCGGTCGCGTCCCCGGTGTCACCGGCCGCCGCGATGATCTTCAACAGGGCGGCCCCGGCGATCCCGCCGACCACCTGCGCACCCACATAACCGGCCGCCTCGGCCGGTGAGATCCGGCGGGCGAGCAGTACGCCCAGGGTCACCGCCGGATTGACATGACACCCGGACACCGGCCCGATGGCGTACGCGAGCGCGAGCAGTACCAGCCCGAACGTGAGCGCGACGCCGACCGCGCCGATCTGGTCGATTCCGAACACCGCGCTGCCGACGCCGAAGAAGACGAGCAGCAGCGTGCCGAGGAACTCGGCCGCGAACTTCTTCATGGCCACACCTCCCGGGTGCGCCGGCAAACGCCGGACCCGCACCGGTCTCACGCTAATGCTCCGGCCGCGACCGGCACCGGCGTTCGGCGGAGTCCGGTATTGGCGCCGGCCCGCCCGCGCGGTGACCCCGCTCCCCGGCCGCCACGCGACGCGGCGGTCAGCCGGCGAAGCCGTGCCGGTAGGCGTACGACACGGCCTGTGCCCGGTCCCGCGCGCCGATCTTCGCGAAGATGTGGTTGACGTGCGTTTTCACGGTCGCCTCGGACACCACCAGCCGATCGGCGATCTCCGTATTGGACAGTCCCGCGGCGATCAGCGCGAGTACCTCGGCTTCCCGCTCGGTCAGCCCGTCCGGCGCCGGTCCGACCGGTACCACCGGATGCGTCGGCAACAGGTCGAGCAGCCGGCGCTGCACCTCCGGGTCGAGATCGGCCTGGCCGCGGGCCACCCGGTGTACCGCCCGGGCCACCTCCTCCGCGCCGGCGTCCTTGGTCAGGTAGCCGCGGGCACCGGCGCGCAACGCGGCCAGCACACTCTCGTCGTCGGCGAACGTGGTCAGCACGACCACCTGGGTGCGCGGGTGGTGCTGGCGTACAAGCCGGGTGGCCGCGACGCCGTCGCAGCGCGGCATCCGCAGGTCCATCAGCACCACGTCCGGGTCGTGCGCGGCCACCGCCGCGACCGCCTGTTCCCCGTCCGCCGCGGTGGCCAGCACCGCGAGCCCGTCGGTGAGCCCGAGCATCAGCTCCAGGCCGTCGCGTACCACCCGCTGGTCATCGGCGATCACCACGGTGATCGGCCGGTCCGGGTCGGCGGTCACGCCGGGATCCGCAGCCACACCCGGAAGCCCTCTCCGGCCGGGTCGGTACCGGCCCGCAGCTCCCCGCCGAGCAGCTCTGCCCGCTCGCGCATGCCGGTCAGACCGTACCCGCCGCCGGTACCGGCGAGCACGTCGTCAGCACCCTCCACCTCAACGTGGGTCGGGTCGGCATGCGCCGGTCCGGTGTCGACGATCTCCACCTCGCAGGCATCGTCGTGGTAGGCGAGGCACACCTGCGCGGTCGCGCCGGACGCGTGCTTGCGGATGTTCGTCAACGCCTCCTGGACGGTACGTTCCACCGCCAGCGCTACCTCCGGGGTCAGCGGCCGGGAGTCGCCCCGTACTGACACGGTCGCCCCCGCGTCGTCGGCCAACTGTCGCAGCGCCTCGTCGAGTCGACGGCTGCGACCACGCAGGGAGGCGACCGCCCGCCGGGTCTCGTCCAGCCCTTCCCGGGCCAGTCGTTGCGCCTGCTCCACCCGGGCCAGCACCGCCGCCGGCGGCGCACCCTTGGTCAGCATGAGCCGGGCCCCTTCCAGCTGTACGACCTGGGCCGACAGCGTGTGGGCGAGGATGTCGTGGATCTCGCGGGCCAGCCGCTGCCGCTCGGCGAGCAGATCCGCGCGGGCGGCGGACAGGCTCGCTTCCCGCTCCGAGGCGAGCAGCCGCTCCGCGGTCTCGGCCCGCCGCCGGTTCTCCCGGATCGACCAGGCGAACGCGGCGAAGCCGAAGCAGGCGCAGAGCATTCCCAGTGCGGTACCCGGACCGCTGAACACCGCGGCCACGACGGTGAGCCCGACCGCGCACAGCGCCGAGACGGTGACGGCGGTACGCAACGGCAGCCGCACGCCGATCCAGATCATCACGAACATGGTCGGCAGCCAGCCCGGTACCGCCGACGACCAGGCGAACAGCAGATCCCCACTGCCGGCGAACACCAACGGCCCGAGCCAGGCGAGCGGCGGGTACCAGTGGCCGGCCCATCCGCCGGCGAACAACGCGGCCACACCGGCCAGCGCGACCACGGCGATCGCGAGCCGGTGCTCGGCCGGAGCGCCGGTGATGGACAGCGCCACGTACAGGGTCAGGCCGACGGAGCGGCCGACGATCGGGCCGCGCCGGCTGCGGTCGCCCCACAGCATCAGCCCGTAGTCCGGGTTGAACCGGCGGGTCCGCGCCGGATCCGGCGCGGCTGGCCCCGACGCGGCTGAGCCGGCAGCCTGCGCCGCCGGATCAGCCACCCCCCTCGGATCGGATGCCGTCACAGGACTTCCGGAGTCGCGCTCAGCAGCCCGGCCCGGCGGGCGACCGCCAGATTTTGCGCTCCGATCGTTGCCGCGGCGAACAGCAGGCCCTCCCCGGTTCCCTCGTGGATGCCGAACCGGGCCAGCAGGACGATGCCGCCGATCCGGACGGCGATGGAAATGATCCACCAGAGCAAGGTACGTCGGTCGCCGCGCGTCACCAGCGCGTCGCCGGTACGCCGGACGGTCATCGTGCCGGCCCGGATGAAGCCCAGTAGCACGCCCAGCGCGATGCCCACCGCGAACGCGGCCAGAGCCGGCGGCGAACTGAGCCGGTGGCCCAGCTCGTGGTCGAGTACCAACGCCAGCACCGCGAACGCCGCCGGCATCACGATCAGGCGCTTGACCGGTACGGTCCGCTCGCCGATCTGCCGTCCGATGACGAACACCAGGAACGCGGCGATGAGTACGCCGTAGCCGAGCAGTACGAGGACGTGCTGCGTGTCCACTGGAGAACCTTCCTTGGCGCCGGGAACTGCGGGAACGTCCCAGACGCTACGGAGCTCGCCGGATCCGGCGCATCGGCGCGGAGATGGGTCTGTCGGCTCCACCCGCGGGTGGATTCGACCTCCACCCGGATCAACCTGCCGGGGTCAGCCGGACAGTACGAGCACCGTGAGGTCCGCGCCCGAGTGTGCGGACCGGTACTTCTCGACCTCGTCCGCGGTGGCCGGATCCCGGGTCACCACCTCGGCCGGTACGTGCACGTCGTCGAGCAGTTCCGGCAGCGCGTCGCCGGTACGGGGCTGCGGGATGCGCAGCATGACGTTCCAGGCCGGATCGTCGAACCGGCGCCGCAACGCGGCGGCGAACTGGGCGGTGTAGAAGTCGGCACCGCGACCGTTGCAGTTCCAGAAGATCAGCAGCCGGCCGCGCGGTCCCACGGGTTGATCCGCGGTCGCGACCAGGATCGACTCCGCCTCCGGCGTCATCCGCAGCCGGCCCTCCAGGTACGCCCGGCCGTAGCTCGCGCCGTCCGGCGCGGTGGGCGGGAAGCCGCGCCCGGCCGGGGTGTGCCGGGGATCGAGCGCGCCGAAGCCGGCCAGTACGAGGAGCGCCGCCAGCACCGCGAGCACCGGTTCGACGACCCGCGGCCGGCGGATCCGCGCGCCCACCCGGGTGAACGCCACGGCGGCCGCGTAGCCGACCGCACCGAGCAGCAGTGTCTCGGCGATGACGACGGCGTGCAGGGCCTTCTCGAAGTAGTAACTGACCCCGCCGGATCGCAGGTACTGGAACCCGCCGACCGCGACCGCGAACAGCCAGCACCCCGCGGCCGCGGCCACCGCCGCCTGCCAGGTCGGATCCCGGCGTACCCGCGCGAGCAGCACCGGCGCGGCGACCACGACGGTGAACAGCAGCAGCCAGAGCCGGTCCACCGCCACCACCGGACCGCCGAGCAGCACCGTGTCGCCGACCGGTACCGACCGGTTCACCAGCGGCGGCACCGCCGCGACGACCGCGGTACCGACGGCCACCACCGGTACCAGCCACCCGCGGGCGCGCAGCCGGTCCCAGCGGCGCCAGCCGAGGTACCCGGCGAACAGCGCCAGCGGCGGTAGGTAGAAGTAGTGGCTGAACGACACCGCCGCCACGAGCAGGCCGAGCACCGCCAGGTACTCCGCGGCCGAGCAGTCGCCCGGCGACCGGACCAGCAGCGCGACCGCGACCGCGAACGGGATCAGCCCGACGATCTCACTCGGGTACCCGCGCATCACCAGCGTCACGTACACCGCGAAGGCGCTGATGCCCACCACGGCGGCGAGCACCGGCAGCGCCCACCAGCCGTCCAGCAGGTCGGCCGCGACCCACCGCACCGCCCAGGCCAGTACCAGTCCCAACAGCCCGAACGCGAGCGCGTTCCAGCCGAGGTAGTGGTCGAACGCGGTGGCCGGCGCGGGCACCGGGGCGCCGGAGCGCAGGAACGAGTCGAGCAGGGCGGTACCGAGGTGCGAGCCCTGCGGGTACCCGACCAACCCGACCGGTACCAGGTCGCCGGCGCCGGGGCGCTGGAACAGGTACCCGCCGAGCCGGCCGATCGTGTCGTACATGACGAAATGCCGGCTGAGGTCCTCCCCCGGTACCGCCATCGCGAGCCGGCCGGCGAAGTCGGCCCGCAGCAGCGGTACCGCGGCGACCCCGAGCGCGGCGAGGCCGGTACCGAGGACGGGCAGGTCCGACCAGCTCCCGAGATTCCCCAGTGCGGGTCGCCGGCCGGTGCCGGCGGCGAGGCCGATTAGCACCGTGAACGCGAGCCCGGCCACCGGCACCGGGGCGAGGTGCCACGGCCAGACCGAGAACAGCAGCCCGCCGATGGCGACCGCGCCGATCAGCGCGGCGGCGGCGACCACCAGCCGGTCCAGCAGATTCCGGCCGGTACGCAGCAGGCACGCGAGCGCGAGCCAGACCAGCACCGGCAGCACGATGTCGACGCTCAGCAGGTGGGTGACCACCGGTACCAGCCAGGCGGCGAGCAGGTAGGCGCCGAGCACCGCGACGTCGCGACGGCGATCGGGGCGCGACGGCTCCGTCGACCCGGTTTCGGCGGCCGCGGTCGTGGTGGCCACCCGCGTCACCGGTCGCCGGTACCGGGTGCGCCGGTCACTGGTGCACCGTCGCGCCGGCGGGCGCGGCCGGAGACGCGGCCGCGGGGGCCGGCTTCGGCTTGGCGTCCACTCCCGCCTCGGCCCGCTGGGCGGCGGTGATCGGCGTCGGCGCCCCGGTCAGCGGGTCGTACCCGCCGCCCGACTTCGGGAACGCGATGACCTCGCGGATGCTGTCGGCACCGGCGAGCAGCATGCACAGCCGGTCCCAGCCGAACGCGATGCCGCCGTGCGGGGGCGGTCCGAACTTGAACGCCTCAAGCAGGAAGCCGAACTTCTCCTCGGCATCCTCCGGCGAGATGCCGAGCAGCTTGAACACCCGCTGCTGTACCGCGGCGCTGTGGATCCGGATGGACCCGCCGCCGATCTCGTTGCCGTTGCAGACGATGTCGTACGCGTACGCCAGCGCGGCGTCCGGTGCGGTCTCGAACTTGTCCATCCACTCGTCGTTCGGCGAGGTGAAGGGGTGATGTACGGCGGTCCAGCCGGACGTGCCGTCCGCCTCTTCGGTCTGCTCGAACATCGGCGCGTCGACCACCCAGCAGAACGCCCAGGCGGCGGTGTCCACAAGTCCGCAGCGGCGGGCGATCTCCTGCCGCGCCGCGCCGAGCAGCTCCTGGGAGGGCCGCCGCTCGCCGGCCGCGAAGAACACCGCGTCGCCGGGCTTCGCGCCCACCGCGTCGGCGAGCCCGGCCAGGTGCTCGGCGGACAGGTTCTTCGCCACCGGGCCGCGCGGCTCACCGGTCTCGGCGTCGAACAGCACGTACGCCAACCCGCGCGCGCCCCGCGCCTTGGCCCAGTCCTGCCAGCCGTCGAGCTCCTTGCGGGTCTGTCCGGCACCGCCCGGCATCACCACCGCGCCGACGTACCCACCGGAGTCGATCGCGGACGCGAACACCCGGAATTCGGTACCGCGCAGGAAACCGGTCAGCTCGACCAGCTCCACCCCGTACCGCAGGTCGGGCTTGTCGCTGCCGTAGGTGTCCATCGCGTCGTGCCAGGTGATCCGCGGGATCGGCAATGGGATCTCGTACCCGGCCAGCTCCCGCCACAGGTCGCCGACGAGCTTCTCGCTCAGCTCGATCACGTCGTCCTGCTCGACGAACGACAGCTCCACGTCGAGCTGGGTGAACTCGGGCTGCCGGTCGGCCCGGAAGTCCTCGTCCCGGTAGCACCGGGCGATCTGGTAGTACCGCTCGGTCCCGGCCACCATCAGCAGCTGCTTGAACAGCTGCGGCGACTGGGGCAGGGCGTACCAGCTGCCCGGCTGCAGTCGTACCGGCACCAGGAAGTCGCGGGCGCCTTCCGGGGTGGACCGGGTGAGGGTGGGCGTCTCCACCTCGACGAACCCGCGCTCGTGCAGGACGGTACGGGCGATCCGGTTGGCTTCGCTGCGCAGCCGCAGCGCGCTGGCCGGACCACCGCGCCGCAGGTCGAGGTACCGGTACTTGAGCCGGAGCTCCTCGCCGACCTCGACGTGGTCGTCGATCGGCAGCGGCAGCGGGGCCGCGGCCGACAGCACCTCGAGCTCGATGGCGTTGACCTCGATCTCGCCGGTCGGCAGCTCCGGGTTCTCGTTGCCGGCCGGCCGCTGCGCGATCGTCCCGGTGACCCGCACGCAGTACTCGCTGCGCAGCACGTGCGCCCGCTCGGCCGCGTCGCCGGTGCGGAACACGACCTGTACCAGGCCGGACGCGTCACGCAGGTCGACGAACACGACGCCGCCGTGATCGCGCCGGTGGGCGACCCAGCCGGCCAGCGTCACCTGCTGGTCGGTGTGCTCGGCGCGAAGGGTGCCGGCGGCATGACTGCGGATCACGGGCTTGTCTCCTTACCAGGACTTGTTGGTGCGGATTCTGTCAGGCGGCAGGGCGAACGGTGGCGGCACCGTGGTCAGTTGCCGGCGTCCCCACTGCCGGAGATGACCGGACGGAGATCCGCGGCGGGCGGCATCCAGGTCGCCGGATCGGCGGTCGACTGCTCGCCGGACCGGATGTCCTTGACCTCGTGCGACCCCCCGGCCGGCCCAGCCGCCGCGTCGCCGCCGGTGTCGGGGAACCAGACGTACGGGATGCCGCGCCGCTCGGCGTACCGGATCTGCTTGCCGTACTTCTGCGCGGCGGGCGCCACCTCGGTGGCGATCCCCCGGCTGCGCAGCGCCGACGCGATCCGGTCGCAGTCCCGCCGGGACCCCTCGTCCGGCAGCGCGACCAGCACACAGGTGGGCACACTGCGCGACACCGTCAGCGCGCCCTGGCCGAACAGCCGGCCGAGCAGCCGGGAAACCCCGATGGACAGACCCACGCCGGGGTACCGGTCGGAGCCGGCACTGGCCAGGTTGTCGTACCGCCCGCCCGAGCAGATCGAGCCGAGCTTCTCGTGCCCGACCAGGACCGTCTCGTACACCGTGCCGGTGTAGTAGTCCAGGCCGCGCGCGATCTTCAGGTCGGCAACCAGCAGTCCGGGCGCGTCCTCGGCCGCCGCGTCGACCACCCGGGTCAGCTCGTCGAGGCCAGCGTCGAGCAGCTCGTCCCGTACCCCCAGGGACCGGACCTGGTCGGCGAACGAGCCGTCCGTGGCGGAAATCTCGGCCAGCGCCAGACAGGCCTTGGCCTGGGCGTCGGTCGCGCCGGCGGTCTCGGTGAGCAGGGCGGACACGCCGCCCGGACCGATCTTGTCCAGCTTGTCCACCGCGCGCAGCGCGGACGTCACGTCGCCGATCCCGAGCCCCCGGTAGAAGCCTTCGGAGATCTTGCGGTTGTTCACCTGGATTCTGATCGGCGGGATCGGCAGGCTCCGCAGCGCGTCGGCGACCACCAGCGCGAGCTCGACGTCGTAGTGGAACGGCAGCTCGTCCCGCCCGACCACGTCGATGTCGGCCTGCCGGAACTCGCGGTACCGGCCCTCCTGCGGCCGCTCCCCCCGCCACGCCTTCTGGATCTGGTACCGCCGGAACGGGAACTGCAGCTTGCCGGCGTTCTCCAGGACATACCGGGCGAACGGGACGGTCAGGTCGAAGTGCAGGCCGAGCCCCGCGTTGCCGGCAGGGTCGTCGGTGCCGTCCTCGGCCTGCAACCGGCGCAGGACGTAGATCTCCTTGTCGGTCTCGCCTTTACGCAGCAGCTGGTCGAGCGGCTCGACCGCACGGGTCTCCAACGGCGCGAATCCGTGCAGCTCAAAGGTGCCGCGCAGCCGGTCCACGACGTACTGCTCGATCATCCGCTCGGCGGGCAACCACTCCGGGAAGCCGCTCAACGGGCTCGGGCGAGTCATATGGTCATGCTCCTCGGTCAGGTGTACGTCGAAACGCCGGGGCGTGGTACGGGTGGCACCAGCCCGCCGGCGTCCGGGGAATTGTCGAGTGGCGCGGCCGGGTCGGTACCGGCCGCGCGGGTCGGCTACAGCCCGCGCGCGGGACCGACGGTCGGCCCGGTGGCCAGGCCGGTCAGGTACGGATTGCTCTGCCGTTCCTGGCCGATCGTGGTCTGCGGACCGTGCCCGGGCAGTACGACCGTCTGATCATCGAGCGGCAGCACCTTGGTACGCAGGCTCTCGAGCATCTCGGCCAGATCTCCGCCGGGCAGGTCGACGCGTCCGATGGAGCCGGCGAAGAGCACGTCCCCGGACAGGCACACCGGCGGCAGATCCGGCTGCTCGGGGAGGCGGAACAACACCGACCCCTTGGTATGGCCGGGCGCGTGGTCGACCGTGATCGACAGGCCCGCGATGGACAGCGGCGCGCCGTCCGGCAGCTCGGCTACATCGTCCGGCTCGGTGTAGGACAGCCGCCCGCCGAACAGCTCCCGGAGGTCCGCGGAGAGCCCCTTGACCGGATCGGCCAGCAGCTCCCGGTCGTCCGGGTGGATGTACGCGGTGATGCCGCGGGCGCCGCACACCGGCGCGACTGAGAACGTGTGGTCGATGTGACCATGGGTGAGCAGCACCGCGACCGGCCGCAGCCGGTGCTCGGCGAGCGTCGCGTCGAGCCGGTCGAGCACGCCGATGCCCGGGTCGACGATCACGCACTCCTCCCCGGCGGCTGGTGCCACCAGGTAGCAGTTCGTGCCGAACGCGTCCGCGGGGAACCCGGCGATGAGCACTCTGCGCTCCTCCCGTGGCCGAGCCTGGCCAAAGCTTCCGAGCGTCGAGCGTACCGATCCGACGAGCCGGTCCCACACCGGATTCCCACGTCATCGCGGCGCATCGGGCCGCATCCGGCACACGCTTCCTGGGAGTTGCCTCGACAGACGGTCACATTTGGTTAACCGGTGTCGCGGCACCCGCCCCCCATACCCGTACACTCACCGCGGCGCCCGCACCGTGGACTTCGGGCGCGTTCGCGAAGGTTGGGAGGAGCGCCCCGTGGCCACCAGCAAGGACCGCCAGCGCGCGCTGGCCCGTGCCAAGCTCGAGCGCCAGATGGCGCGCCGTGCCGCATCGGCCCGCCGCCGCCGCCAGATCCAGGCCGGGGTCGGGGTGTTTGTCGCGCTCGCGCTGGTCGTGCTGGGCACGGTGTGGCTGGTCAACAACTACACCAAGGACGACGGCAAGAAGGCGACGCCGGCCGCGGAGTCCACCGCCGCGACCACGCCCGGACCGTGCAAGTACACGAAGGCGGCCGCGCGGGACGGGCTCAAGGACGTCGGCGTACCGACCGCCGGCAAGGAGCCCCGGTCCGGCACCCAGCCGATGACGATCACCACCAACCAGGGTGTGGTCGAGGTGCAGATGGACCTCGCCAAGGCTCCCTGCACCGCCGCCAGCTTCGCGTACCTGGCCGGCAAGAAGTTCTTCGACAACACCAAGTGCCACCGGCTGACCACGAAGGACTCCGGGCTGTCCGTGCTGCAGTGCGGCGACCCGAGCGGTACCGGCAGCGGCGGCCCGTCGTACACGATCGGCGACGAGAACCTGCCGACACAGACCGGCGTGACCTATCCCAAGGGCACCGTGGCGATCGCCAACACCGGGCAACCCGGTAGCGGCAGCAGCCAGTTCTTCATCGTGTACGCGGACACCACGCTGCCGCCGAACTACGCGATCCTCGGTACGGTCAGCAAGGGCCTGGAGATCATCGAGAAGGTCGGCAAGGCCGGCGCGGTGAAGGACGGCAAGGCCGCGGCGGACGGCGCACCGAAGCTCCCGGTGAACATCAAGTCGATCCGGGTCGGCGCACCGGTAGCCGACAGCGCGGACGCCTCGCCGTCGGCCTCTGCGGCACCGAGCGCGTCCAACAGCGCCTCGTAGACCAGCCTCGTAGACCAGCGTCGCTGTGGGCCTTCCGGGTGTTCCCGGTGGGCCCACAGCGCTCTGTACGGCGCGGTCAGATGCCGGAGGTGACGCGGTAGGCGTCGTAGACGCCGTCGACCCGGCGTACCGCCCGGAGCAGGTGACCCAGGTGCTTCGGGTCGGCCATCTCGAAGGTGAACCGGCTGACCGCGACCCGGTCCCGGGTGGTCGTGACGGTGGCCGACAGGATGTTGACCTTCTCCTCGGACAGCACCTTGGTGATGTCGGCCAGCAACCGGTGCCGGTCGAGCGCCTCCACCTGGATCGCGACCAGGAACGTACTCGCCGCGCTCGGCTTCCAGGACACGTCGACCAGCCGCTCGGCCTGATCGCGCAGGTCCTCGGCGTTCGTACAGTCGGCCCGGTGCACGCTGACCCCGCCGGAGCGGGTGATGAAACCCATGATGTCGTCGCCGGGTACCGGGGTGCAGCACCGGGCCAGTTTGATCCACACGTCGGACACGCCGGGGATGACCACGCCCGGGTCACTGGCCTGGCTGCGGCGACGGGCCGGGCGGGTCGGTACCGCGGTTTCGGCGATGTCCTCGACCGCGCCCTCTTCGCCGCCGTACGCGGCCACCAGCCGCTGCACGACGGAGTGCGCGGAAACCTGGTTCTCCCCCACCGCGGCGTACAGCGACGACACGTCGGTGTGGTGCAGGTCCCGGGCGATCGCGGTCAGCCCGTCGGCGGTGAGCATCCGCTGCAACGGCAGGCCCTGCTTGCGCATGGCCCGCACGATCGCGTCCTTGCCGGCCTCGATCGCCTCTTCCCGGCGCTCCTTGTTGAAGTACTGCCGGATCTTGGTACGCGCCCGCGGGCTGGACACGAAGCCCAACCAGTCCTGGCTCGGCCCGGCGGTCTCCGACTTGGAGGTGAAGATCTCTACCACGTCGCCGTTCGACAGCGGGCTCTCCAGCGCGACGAGCTTGCCGTTGACCCGCGCCCCGATGCACTTGTGCCCGACCTCGGTGTGTACCGCGTAGGCGAAGTCGACCGGCGTGGAGCCCTTGGGCAACGCGATCACGTCGCCCTTCGGGGTGAAGACGTACACCTCCTGGCTGGACAGGTCGAAGCGCAGCGCGTCGAGGAACTCGCTCGGGTCGCTCGCTTCGCGCTGCCAGTCCAGCAACTGGCGCAGCCAGGCCATCTCGTCGATGTGGGCCGGCGGGCCGACGATGGTGGCGTCCTTGGATTCCTTGTACTTCCAGTGCGCGGCAATACCGTACTCAGCCGTCCGGTGCATCGCCCAGGTACGGATCTGCATCTCGACCGGCTTGCCGGTCGGCCCGATCACCGTGGTGTGCAGCGACTGGTACATGTTGAACTTCGGCATCGCGATGTAGTCCTTGAACCGGCCGGGCACCGGCTGCCAGTTCGCGTGGACCACTCCGAGCGCGGCATAGCAGTCGCGCACCGTGTCGACCAGGATCCGTACCCCGACCAGGTCGTAGATGTCGGTGAAGTCGCGACCCCGCACGATCATCTTCTGGTACACGGAGTACAGGTGCTTGGGTCGTCCGATCACCCGCGCCTTGATCTTCGCGCCGCGCAGGTCGACGGTCACCTTGTCGGTGACGTCGGACAGCAGCGCCTCGCGCTGCGGGGTGTGCTCGGCGACCAGTCGGGCGATCTCGTCGAACCGCTTCGGGTACAGGGTGCCGAAGGCGAGATCCTCCAGCTCCCACTTGATCGTGTTCATACCGAGCCGGTGCGCCAGCGGGGCCAGGATCTCCAGCGTCTCCCGCGCCTTCTGCTCCTGCTTGGGGCGTGGCAGGAAGGTCAGCGTCCGCATGTTGTGCAGCCGGTCGGCGAGCTTGATGACCAGCACCCGCGGGTCCTTGGCCATCGCCACGACCATCTTGCGGATCGTCTCGGCCTTGGCCGCGTCGCCGAGCTTGACCTTGTCCAGCTTGGTCACGCCGTCGACCAGCAGCGCCACCTCGCCGCCGAAGTCGCCACGCATCTGATCCAGCGTGTACGCGGTGTCCTCGATCGTGTCGTGCAGCAGTGCGGCCACCAGCGTGGTGGTGTCCATGCCCAGCTCGGCGAGGATCTGCGCGACCGCGAGCGGATGGGTGATGTACGGGTCGCCGGACTTGCGGAACTGCCCCGCGTGGTACCGGTTGGCCATGTCGTACGCCCGCTGCAGGGCCCGTACGTCCGCCTTCGGGTGACTGGCCCGGTGGGTCGCCACCAGCGGCTCGAGCACCTCGGCCACCTGCGCGGACTGCCAGGGCGCGTTGAACCGGGCGAGCCGGGCGCGGACCCGGCGGCCGGTGGGAGCGCCGGAGAACGCAGACTGCGCGGTACCGCCCACCAGCGGGCCGGTGAGGTCGGTGCCGGACGGGTCGAGCAGGTCGTCCGGTACGGCCGGGGCGGCGAGATCCAGCACCACCGCGTCGCCGCCGACCAGATCGGGGAGCTCCTCGTCCGGCTCGGCGAGAGCACCGGGCGGCTCTCCACCGGGTAGCTCGTCGCCGGGTAGCTCGTCGCCGGGTAGCTGGTCGCCGGGCAGCTCGGTGGCGCCCTCGTGGGAGGCACCGGCGCCATTGGCGTCAGGACCCGCGCCATCGGCCTCGGGGGCCGCACCGTTCGCCTCAGCACCCGCGCCACTGGCGTCAGGGCCGGAGCCGTTGGCCTCGGGGCCGGCGCCCCCCGCAGGACCGGTCACGCTGGACCGGTCGACGGGACCGTCCCCGTTGGGGGTGGTGGCGCCGTTCGCGGACACGCGGTCACCGACGGCGGTCTCGTCAGACCGGCCGCCTGTGCGCGGTGTGACCTCGCTGGACACCCACACTCCTCGGCACGAGATCCGGAAACGCCATCCTATCCCGGGCCGGGTACCGCCCGTTGCCGTCGCACCCACCCGGAGGTACGGCGGTCAGACGGTCAACAGAGCGTCAACCTCACGCCCGGCCAGCCGGCGACGGCCACCGAGGAATTCGAGCTCCAGCAGTACGGACAGCGCGGTCACCGTGCCACCGGCCCGCTCCACGAGTTCGGCGGTCGCCTGCGCGGTACCCCCGGTGGCGAGCACGTCGTCGACGACCAGCACCCGGTCGCCGGTACGGAACGCGTCCCGGCCGATCTCGAGCGTGGCTTCGCCGTACTCCAGCTCGTACGACACGGACGCGGCGGGCCTGGGCAGCTTGCCCGCCTTGCGCACCGGTATCAGGCCCGCTCCGGTGGTGTACGCCACCGCCGAGGCGATGATGAAGCCGCGCGCCTCGATGCCGGCGACCGCGTCGAACCGCCCGTCCCGATGCTTGGCCACGATCGCGTCGATCACCTGCCGGAACACCGTGCCGTCGGCGAACAGCGGGGTCAGGTCCTTGAACTGGACCCCGGGCTTGGGAAAGTCCGGTACGTCCACGACGTGGCTGGCGACCAGGTTCGCCACCGCCGCGCCGTGGTCACCGTGCGGACCGTCGCCAGCCTGCCCGGCCGTACCCACCGGCCGGGTCACCGCTTCCGTTTGCCGCTCGGCCGGCCGCCACCCTTGCCGCCGGTGCGCTTTCGCGGCGGACGGGCACCCGGACGAGGACTCGCCCCGGCGAGCGCCTCGGCGCCCCGGGTTCCCGCGGTGGCCCCGGCCGGGGTGGGCTCGAGCTCGTCCTCGTCGTCCGGCTCGTCCGCGGCCGGCGCCGACGTACCCTTGGCCGCCTTCGACGGCTTGACCGGTGCGGTACCGGCACGCTTGGCGATCACCCGCTGCTCGTGCATCGAGTACCGCGGCTCCATCCGCTTGAGGTCCACCAGCCACGGAGTGGCCAGGAACAGCGAGGAGTACGCGCCGGTCAGCATGCCGACGAACAGCACCAGCGCCAGGTCCTTCAGCGTGCCGACACCGAGCAGGCCGGCGCCCACGAACAGCAGACCGGCCACCGGCAGCAGACCGATCAGCGAGGTGTTGATCGAACGCATCAGGGTCTGGTTGACCGCCAGGTTGGCCGCCTCGCCATAGGTCATCCGGCTGCCGCCGAGCAGGCCACGGGTGTTCTCGTCGACCTTGTCGAACACCACCACCGTGTCGTACAGCGAATAACCGAGGATCGTCAGCATGCCGACCACGGTGCCGGGGGTGACCTCGAAACCGATGATCGAGTACACGCCGGCGGTGAGCGCCAGGTCGTGCAGCAGCGCCAACAGCGCCGCCAGCGCCATCTTGCGCTCGAACCGGATCCACAGGTACGCCGCGACGACGACCAGGAAGACGAGCAGACCGATCAGCGCCTTGCGGGTGACGTCGCCACCCCAGGACGAGCTGACCTGGCTGATCGCGATGTCCTCGGCGTCGACGTCGAACTGCTCGCTCAGCGCGGCGCGGACCTTGCGCTCCTGGCTCTCGTTCAGTTCGGCGGTGCGGATGACGTACGACGCCTGCGCGCCGCTGCCCGCCTCCTGCGACGAGGCCACCTCGATGCCGGCGTCCTCGACCGTGGACCGGGCGTCTTCCAGGCTCACCGAGGACTGCTTGGGCAGCTGGAACTGGCTGCCGCCGGCGAACTCGATCCCGAAGTTGAAGCCGCGCAGGCCGATGCTGAGCAGGCAGACCAGGATCAGTACCGCCGAGGCCAGATACCACCGCTTGCGGTTGCCGATGAAGTTGACGTTGTTTTCACCGCGGTACAAGCGGCCCAGGACACCCACGGTCAGGACTCCTTCGTACGTACCGCACCACGCAGGCGCGGGGTGTCGTCAGCGGGGTCGTGGCTCATGTTCCCGAGCCCGGACATCCGCGGCGACGTGAACGTGCGCAGCCTGGCCAGGGCAGCCACCAGCGGGTGGGTGAACAGGAACACGATGACCAGGTCGATGATCGTGGAGAGGCCGAGCGTGAAGGCGAAGCCCTTCACCGCCCCGACCGCGAGGATGTACAGGACCGCGGCGGCCAGGAACGACACGGTGTCCGCGGAGAGGATGGTCCGCCGGGCCCGTACCCACGCCCGCGGCACCGCACTGCGTACCGTTCGACCGTCCTTGACCTCGTCTTTCAGGCGTTCGAAGAACACCACGAACGAGTCGGCGGTGATACCCACCGCCACGATGAACCCGGCGATGCCGGCGAGGCTCAGGGTGAACCCGATCTGCCGGCCGAGCAGCACGATCGACGCGTACACGATCGCGGCCGAGGCGGCCAGGCTGACGATGACCACCAGGCCGAGCGCCCGGTAGTAGAACATGCAGTACACCACCACCAGGATCAGCCCGATGACGCCGGCGAGCAGGCCGGCCTCCATCTGCTGTACGCCCAGGGTCGGGCTGACGTTCTGGATCGTCTCGACCGCGAAGGTCAGCGGGAGCGCGCCGAACTTGAGCTGCGCGGACAACGACTGCGCGTCGTCCTTGCTGAAGCTGCCGGTGATCTCGGCGTTGCCGGGGATCACCTCGTCGATCCTCGGCGCCGACACGGTGATGTTGTCGAGTACGACCGCGACCTGCTTGCCGACGGTCTCCCGGGTCAGGTTGGTCCACTTGTCCTGGCCCTTGCCGGTGAACGACAGGTCGACCTTCCAGCCCTTGGTCTGGTCCAGGGTGAAGTTCGAGTCCTTGACGTCGGTACCGAGCACCTTCGCCTTGTCCAGCATGTACTTGGTGTGCGAGTCCTTCTCACAGGACACGACCTGCTGGTTCTGGTCCTGGATGGCGCCGGGCGACCGCGAGTTCAACTGCGCGCAGCTGATCGTCGGCACGTTGAACTGCATCTGGGCCGGCAGTACGCCGACCTCGTCGCCGGAGAGCTTGGCGAACGGCGCCAGCGCGGCCAGCGCCTGCTCGTTGGAGGCCTGGTCCGGGCTCTGGATCTGCTGCGCGACGCCGAGCAACTGTGGGCCGAGCTTGTTGTACACCCGCTGCTGCAGTTCCTTCACGTCCGGCGGGACCGAGACGCTCGGCGTCGGGGTCGCGCTCCCGCTCGGCGACGCCGACCCGCTGGGCGACGCGCTCGGGGTGGCCTTGGGGGTTGCCGACGGGGTCGCCTTCGGAGTCGCCGACGGGGTCGTCTTGGGAGTCGCGGACGGCTTGGCCGAACCGCTGGGCGTGGGCGTCGGGGTCGCCGACGGGCTGGCCGGCGGGGCGACGTCCTGGGTGCTGTTCGTGACCGCCCGGAACCGGAGCTGGGCCGGGGCGACGATCCGCCGCAGCTCCTCCGGCTTGGACACGCCGGCCACGTTCACCAGGATGTTCTTGCTGCCCTCGATCAACACCTCGGGCTCGGACACGCCGGTCGCGTTCACCCGCTGCGAGATGATCTGCCGCGCCTGGTCCAGCTTGCCCTTGTCCGGCGTACCACCACCGGGCAGCGTCGCGGACAGCGTCATGCTGGTGCCGCCCTGCAGGTCGAGGCCGAGCTTCGGAGACGCCTTGTGGTCGCCGGTCAAGAAGACCAGCGCGTACAGCGCAACGATGATCACCCCGAGTGCGGCGAAGTACCGCAGCACATGGAGCTGTCCCTGTGGTCCTGCCACGGCTGTCCCGTCTCCCCTGTCTCGTACTGACCGTTATGTCGCGCGCGATGGCGCCGTTAGCTGTCGAGATGCTCGTCGGCGGGCCGGCCGGTGGTCGCCATGCCGGCAGCACGATCGCCGACGCGACGGGCTCCGCCCGTCAAACCCGGCCGCCCAGCCAACCCGGCCGCCGGTCATCCGGACCTGCCTGGTGGAGGTCCGGAGCTATTTGGCCTCGTTGTCGTCGGTGAGCCCGGATGCGTCGTCCGGAACCGTGGCAGCGCCACCGGCCGGCGTCACGACCCGCATGATCGCTCGACGGATGTACCGGTTGGTGACGCCCGGGGCCACCTCGATGGTGACCGTCTCGTCGTCCATGGAGACGATCTTGCCGTACAGCCCGCCACCGGTCATGACCTCGTCGCCCACGCCCAGCTGCGAGATCATCAGCTCAGCCTCGCGGCGACGCCGCTGCTGGGGCCGGATCATCAAGAAGTACATGCCGCCGATGAGCAACACCATCACCAGGATGGGCAGGTAGCTGCCGCCACCGGAGGAATTTGCGGCCAAAGGCAGTGCGACGGTCACGGCGCGACCTTCCATAGTGAACCTGAGCGCGACTGAACGCGCGGGTTTTCCCAGTGTGAACCCGGCGGAGTCTAGCCGGTCCACCTGAGAGGGCCTCCGACGCACCGGATTACGGTCGGATCACGGCTCGGTGCTGAACAAGTCCGGCGCATCCGCGCTGGTCGCGCCGAAGACACCGACCGGCGGAGTGCGGCCGAGATGCCGCCAGGCCGCTTCGGTGGCCACCCGGCCGCGCGGCGTCCGGGCCAGCAGTCCGGCCCGGACCAGGAACGGCTCGCAGACCTCCTCGACTGTGTCCGGCTGCTCCCCGACCGCCACCGCCAGCGTGGTCAGCCCGACCGGCCCGCCCCCGAACGAGGCGACCAGCGCGGTCAGCACGGCCCGGTCCAGCCGGTCCAGGCCAAGATCGTCCACGTCGTACACGCGCAGCGCGGCATGCGCGACGTCGCGGGTGACGAGCCCGTCGGCGCGTACCTCGGCGTAGTCCCGGACCCGGCGCAGCAGCCGGTTGGCGATCCGCGGCGTACCCCGGGACCGCCCGGCGATCTCCACCGCCCCGTCACCGGCCAGTTCCACCGCGAGGATCCGGGCCGACCGGCTCAACACCTGCTCCAGCTCGGCCGGCGCGTAGAAGTCCAGATGCGCCACGAAGCCGAACCGGTCCCGCATCGGACTGGTCAGCAGCCCCGATCGGGTGGTCGCTCCGACCAGCGTGAACGGCTCCAGATCCAGCGGGATCGCGGTCGCGCCCGGTCCCTTGCCGACCATCACGTCGACCCGGAAGTCCTCCATCGCGCTGTACAGCAGTTCCTCCGCCGGCCGGGCCATCCGGTGGATCTCGTCGATGAACAGCACGTCGTTCGGGCCGAGGCTGGTCAGCACCGCGGCCAGGTCGCCGGAGCGCTCGATGGCCGGGCCGCTGGTCAGCCGCAGCGAGCTGCCGAGCTCGGCGGCGACGATCATCGCCAGGGTGGTCTTGCCGAGTCCGGGCGGCCCGGCCAGCAGGATGTGGTCCGGCGGGGCGCCGCGGCGCATCGCACCGGTGAGCAGCAACTCGAGCTGCTCGCGCACCCGGTGCTGACCGATGAACTCGGCGAGCCGGCGGGGCCGGACACTCGCCTCGGCGTCCCGTTCCTCCTCCTCGGCGTACGCCGACACCATGCCGGCCGGTTCGCTGTCCGCCGTCACCGGCTGCGCCCCAGCAGCTGGATGGCCTGTTTGAGCAGGGCCGGCACCGGTGGCGCCGGCTCGTCCGGCGGGATCGAACCGGCCACCGCGGCCACCGCGTCGGCAGCGTCCCTGGTCGCCCAACCGAGCCCGACCAGGGCGCCGACGAGCTGCTCCTGCCAGGCCGGCGGGCCGCCGTTCGGATGGGCCGTGACCAGGTCGTCGCTGTCGGCGATCGAGCCGATCCGGTCGCGCAGCTCCAACACCAGCCGCTCCGCACCCTTCTTGCCGATGCCCGGCACCCGGGTGAGGGTGGCGAGATCAGCGGTGGCCACCGCACGCCGGATCGCGGCCGGCGGGTGTACCGCCAGCATCGCCTGGGCCAGCCGCGGGCCGACCCCACTGGCCGTCTGCAACAGCTCGAACAGCCCCTTCTCGTCCTCGTCCGCGAAGCCGTACAGAGTGAGCGCGTCCTCGCGTACCACCAGGCTGGTGGCCAGCCGGGCCTCCTGGCCGATCCGCAGCCCGGCCAGCGTGCCCGGGGTGCACTGCAGCGCGTACCCCACCCCGGCCACCTCGACCACGGCGGCGTTCGGGGACACGGCCGCGATCCGTCCGCAGACGCTCGCGATCATCGGCTCCCTCCGTTCCTGGCTCGGGCGGTGGCCAGCCGCAACTGCGCGCCACCGCGCCAGACATGACAGATGGCCAGCGCGAGCGCGTCCGCGGCGTCCGCCGGCTTCGGCGGGTCGGTCAGCCGCAACAGCCGGGTGACCATGGCCGTGACCTGCGCTTTCTGGGCAGTACCTGATCCGGTGACCGCCGCCTTGACCTCACTGGGGGTGTACGTCTGGACCGGCAGTCCGGCTCGCGCGGCAGCCAGGATGGCCACCGCACCGGCCTGCGCGGTGCCCATGACGGTACGGACGTTGTGCTGGCTGAACACCCGCTCGACCGCGACAGAATCCGGCGAGTATTCCTCGATCAGCTCGCGCAGGCGGTTGTCCACCGCGAGCAGCCGGTGGGCCAGGTCGGCACCGGGATCCGTGGTGACCACCCCGACGTCGACCAGCCGGCACGGCCGCCCGGGCGCGCCGTCGACGATCCCGACGCCACACCGGGTCAGACCGGGATCGACCCCGAGCACCCGCACCCGCTCAACTCCCCGTCCCACCAGCGCCCGCGCGGGCACTGACACCGAACACGTGTTCGACACGCTATCGGGGTCGGCGCGGCGGACCACGGATCGACACGCGCGCGTGCGTCGAACACACCGTCCCGGCGCCGAATGTGTCGACCGCGGCGGTACCGGCTCCACCCGGCGGCCGCGAGCATGGGCGCCATGTCGGGATCTCGCCGTGGCGCGGTTACCGCGCTGTCCGTGGCGGCCGCGCTGGTCGCGACCCTGCTCGCCGCGCCCGCCTCGCAGGCGGCCGGTCCGCCGCCCGGCGGAGTGCCCGGGTCCACGGCCGGCACCCCGGTGACCTGCGCCGGTGTCGCGCTGCGGGTGCCGGGCGCGGCCCGTACCGAAGCGGCTTGTCTTGCCGACCTCACCACGGCCGGCACGGTCGCGAGCGGGCACACCGATCCGGCCGACTGGGCCGGACTGCACGCGCCCGGAACCGTGAACCCGACCGGGGTACCCGGGATCCAGCTCGACGGGTACTTCCCGGACAGCTCCACCGGCAACACCGAGCACGGCTGGAACCACGACTCGCAGTTCGTGGTACGGCTGCCGGACAACTGGAACGGCGGGCTGGTGATCGCCGGACCGCCCGGCAACCGCAGGCAGTACTCCAGCGACTTCATCATCGGCGACTGGGTGCTCGCCCAGGGGTACGCGTACGCGAGCACGGACAAGGGAAACGTCGGTACCACCTTCTACGCCGACGGCAGGCACCCCGGCGACGCGCTGGTCGAGTGGAACCTGCGGGTCACGCAGCTCACGCTCGCGGCCAAGGCGGTACTGGCCCAGCGGTACCACCGGCTGCCCGCGACCACGCTGATGACCGGCATCTCCAACGGCGGGTACCTGGTGCGCTGGCAACTGGAGAACGTGCCGTGGCTGTACGACGGCGGAGTGGACTGGGAAGGCACCCTGCTCACCGCGGACGGTCCGAGCCTGCTCACCTTCCTGCCGCCGGCGCTGCGCGCCTACCCGCGCTACGCGGCCGGCGACCCGGCCGGTCACGACGCGATGCTGGTGGCCGGCTTCGCGCCCGGTTCCGAGCCGCTCTGGGCGTTCCACTACCAGGTGTACTGGGACCTGACCCAGCGGATCTACCGCGAAGAGTTCGACCCGTCCTACGACGGTGCCACCGAGGCCGGTACGCCGTACTGCCCGGAGGGCACCGGAGCCGGTTGCGACACCGACTACGAGTACGCCGACCGGCCGGCCGCGGTACACCGGGCGATGGCCCGGGCATCGCTCACCGGCCGGATCGGCAGGCCGCTGATCACCGTGCACGGCACGCTCGACTCGCTGCTGCCGATCGCGGTCGACTCCGACGTGTACGCCGGAATGGTGGATAACGCGGGCCGGACGGGGAAGTACCGGTACTACCGGATCACCGGCGGCAACCACGTGGACGGGCTGTACCCGTCGTTCCCCACCCTGGTACGCCCGATGCTGCCATGTTTCCGCAGCGCGTTCAGCGCGCTCACGGACTGGCTGGCCGGCGGAGCGGCCCCGCCGGCCAGTCACACGGTGCCGGCTCCGACCAGCGGTGACCCGCTGCGGGACTGCGTGCTGTAACTCCCGGTAGCGTGAACTCCCGGTAGCGTGAACTCCCGGTAGCGTGCCTGGCATGAGGCAGCAGGGCACACGACACCTGGGCATCCTGGCGCACAGCGTGGAGGGCGCGTCCCTGTGCCTGCGCACCTTCTGCCAGCAGGGTTCGCGGCGGCTCGGCGAGCACGACCATCCGGACGTGACGCTGGACTGCATCGCGATGGCGCGCAGCATGCCCGGCTGGGACGACGGGGACTACGGCTCGGTCCGGAAGATCCTGGCCGAGAGCGTCAACCGGCTCGCCGGCGCCGGCGCGGACTTCTTCGTCTGCCCGGACAACACCGCCCACCTCGCGCTGGAGCTGCCCGGCCCGGAGCTGGCGCTGCCCGGCCTGCACATCGCCGACGTGGTCGCGTCCAGCGCCGCCGCGGCGGGGTACGAACGGGTCGGGGTGCTGGGCACCAGGTACACCATGGACGGGCCGATCTATCCGCGGGCGCTCGCCGGCCGCGGCATCGCGGCGGAACTACCCGGCCCGGACGACCGGCTGCTGATCAACAGGATCATCTTTGACGAGCTGGTGAACGGCGTGTTCACCGACGAGTCGCGCGCGGAGTACCTGCGGATCATCGCCGGGCTGGCCGACCGGGGCGCGGACGCGGTCGCGTTGGTGTGCACCGAGATCCCGCTGCTGGTCACGCCCGAGGTGTCGCCGCTGCCGACGCTCGACTCGACCCGACTGCTCGCGTACGCCGCGTTCGAGGTGGCCGTGGGAGCCGCGCCGGCCCCGACCTGGCGCGGCGGTCCCGACAGCCCTGCCGCTCACGCCACGCCTGCCGCTCACGCCACGCCTGCCGCTCACGCCACGCCTGCCGCTCACGCCTCGCGCGGAAACGGCGCGACGCCGGTCACCTGACCGGCGTCGCTCCGCGGGAATTGTCCGGGGTACTTCCCGGTCAGGCGTCCAGGAGCGACATCACGTCGTCGGACACGTCGTAGTTGGCGAACACGTTCTGTACGTCGTCGCAGTCGTCCAGTACGTCGATCAGCTTGAACACCTTGCGCGCGGCTTCCTCGTCCAGCGGCACGCTCACCGACGGCAGGAAGCTCGCCTCGGCGGACTCGTAGTCGATACCGGCGTCCACCAGCGCGGTCCGTACGGCGACCAGATCGGTGGCCTCGCTGACCACCTCGAACGCCTCGCCGAGATCGTTGACCTCCTCGGCCCCGGCGTCCAGCACCGCGGTCAGCACGTCGTCCTCGGTGAGGTCGCCGGCCTTCGGCGCGATCACCACGCCCTTGCGGGTGAACATGTACGCGACGGAGCCGGCGTCAGCCAGGTTGCCGCCGTTGCGGGTCAGCGCGGTACGCACCTCGCCGGCCGCCCGGTTGCGGTTGTCGGTCAGGCACTCGATCAGCAGCGCGACCCCGTTCGGGCCGTAGCCCTCGTACAGGATCGTCTGGTACTCGGCACCGCCGGCCTCGAGCCCCGAGCCGCGCTTGACCGCGCGCTCGATGTTGTCGTTCGGTACCGAACTCTTCTTGGCCTTCTGGATCGCGTCGTACAGGGTGGGGTTACCGGCCGGATCCCCGCCACCGGTGCGCGCGGCGACCTCGACGTTCTTGATCAACTTGGCGAACATCTTGCCGCGCTTGGCGTCGATGACCGCCTTCTTGTGCTTGGTCGTCGCCCACTTGGAGTGGCCGGACATTACCCCTCCGCCTCGCATGTGTCGGTACGGCCGGGGCACGCGGCTCCGGCCGGTCGTCTGTGGTCGGTTGGTCGTCTTGCTGGTGCGTCAGCGTGGTCGGCGCACGTACTCCCGGACCAGCTCGACGAACAGCCGGTGCACCCGCCAGTCCCCGGTCAGCTCGGGGTGAAACGCCGTCGCGAGCAGGTTGCCCTGCCGTACGGCCACGATCCTACCGTCGGCCGGTCCGCCGCTGATCCGGCCGAGCACCTCGACCTCGGCGCCCACCGATTCAACCCACGGTGCCCGGATGAACACGGCGTGCATCGGTCCCCCCGTCGCGTCATCGGCGACCCCGGGCAGCACCAGGTCGGTCTCGAACGAGTCGACCTGCCGACCGAACGCGTTGCGGCGTACCGACATGTCGATCCCGCCGAACGTGCGCTGGTCGTCCCGGCCGTCGAGCACCGTACCGGCCAGCATGATCATGCCGGCACACGAGCCGTACGCCGGCAGGCCGGCCGCGATCCGGTCCCGGATCAGGTCGAGCACCTCGAAGTCGATCGCGAGCTTGCTCATCGTGGTGGACTCGCCACCCGGGATGATCAGCCCGTCCACCTCGGCGAACTCGGCCGGCCGGCGTACCGGCTTCGCGTCGGCGCCGAGCGCGGTGATCACGGCGAGATGCTCGCGTACGTCGCCCTGCAGCGCGAACACGCCGATGGTCGGTCGCGGCCCGGTGGTCGGATCGGTGTCGGTGGTCGGATCGGTACCGGTGGTCGGATCGGTACCGGTGGTCGGATCGGTACCGGCGGTCGCGTCGGTACCGGCGGGAAGGGTCATTCCGGTGCTGGTCACGGCGGCGCAGGTCACCAGCCGCGCACGGCGAGCCGCTGGCCTTCCGGCAGGTCGGACAGGTTGATGCCGACCATCGCCTCGCCGAGGCCACGGGACACCTTCGCGACCACGTCCGGGTCGTCGTAGAACGTGGTGGCCTTCACGATCGCGGCCGCCCGCTTCGCCGGGTCGCCGGACTTGAAGATGCCGGAGCCGACGAACACGCCCTCGGCACCGAGCTGCATCATCATCGCCGCGTCGGCCGGGGTCGCGATGCCGCCCGCGGTGAACAGCACCACCGGCAGCTTGCCGGCCCGGGCCACCTCGGCGACCAGCTCGTACGGGGCGCGCAGTTCCTTCGCCGCGGCGTACAGCTCGGTCGGTTCGAGGGTGGTCAGGCGGCGGATGTCGCCGCGGATCTGGCGCATGTGCCGGGTCGCCTCGACCACGTTGCCGGTGCCGGCCTCGCCCTTGGAGCGGATCATGGCCGCGCCCTCGGAGATGCGGCGCAGCGCCTCACCCAGGTTTGTCGAGCCGCACACGAACGGGACGGTGAACGCCCACTTGTCGATGTGGTGCGCCTCGTCGGCAGGGGTCAGCACCTCGGACTCGTCGACGTAATCCACGCCGATCGCCTGCAGCACCTGGGCCTCGACGAAATGCCCGATCCGGGCCTTGGCCATCACCGGGATGGAGACCGCGCCGATGATCCCTTCGATCATGTCGGGGTCGCTCATCCGGGAGACGCCGCCCTCGGCGCGGATGTCGGCGGGCACGCGCTCGAGCGCCATGACCGCGACGGCGCCGGCATCCTCGGCGATCTTGGCCTGCTCGGGCGTGACCACATCCATGATCACACCGCCCTTGAGCATCTCGGCCATGCCGCGCTTGACCCGCGCGGTGCCGGTCGCGGCGCTGGTCAACCCGGACTCGGGCTGCTGCGGTTCGGCGGACACGGTTGGCGCACTCCTTGCTGAGATGGATTCGGACCAGGGGTCCGGTGACCTGGCAATCTTACGCCGGCAGTGCTCAGCCACCGTCCATCCGTACAGCCGGCTACGTCACACCGGCTACGTCACACCGGGTGCGCCCCGG
Source organism: uncultured Actinomycetota bacterium (assembly GCA_963742715.1). Classification (GTDB taxonomy): domain Bacteria; phylum Actinomycetota; class Actinomycetes; order Mycobacteriales; family Micromonosporaceae; genus CAVUMR01. The sequence goes on from CAVUMR010000002.1 coordinate 1,877,171, forward strand.
CCGGCCTGCGGTCCGACCCCGTCGCTGCCGTCGAGCAGCGTGTCGTCGATGTCGAAGTACTGCGGCCGGGGATGCCGGCCGGCCAGCCGGAGCACCCGTACCACCGGATGCCGGCGCACCTTGAGCGCGTCCCGGACCAGATCGCTGTGTACCTGCCGGGACAGCGCGACCCGTCGACTCGCCGCCACCACCTCGGCCAACGCCGGATCGGCCCGTTGCAGCGGCAGCTTGCGAAGCAGCCAGGTCAGGTCGTTCTCGGCCGCTTCCCGCTCGTCCGGTACCGCCTCGAGTACGTGCCGGGACGCGGCCCGCAGCGGGTCGACGTGTGACCGCAGCCCGTCGTCGAGTGAGTCCGCCACCCGGCCGACCGCCGCGGCCCGGCGCACCAACTGCGCGTCCAGCGCGGCGAGCGCGGTACCGGCCCGGGCGTGCAGCCGGTCCACCCGGCTGGAGGTCCAGGTGAGATAGGTCGCCAGCAGCAGTACCGCCACCACTACGGAAACCACCCACCACATGGCGGGCATGGTAGTCAGCCGACGGACCCGGGCAGGTACCCGAGTACGGGCCGTGTCCGCCCGGCGACGATTCAGCGGCCCCGGCGGAACAGGCTCATGCCGCGGCTCAGCTGCTCGACCGTGCCGCGACGCAGTGCGCCCAGGTACGGCGCGCGATCGTCGCCGTCCGGTGGTCCGTCCGGGTTCGACTCGTGCGGTGCCCCGTCCGGCGACGCGTCCCGCAACACGGCCGGGAGCCGCTCCTCCAGGGCCGGATCGTCGCCGGTGACCTTGGCCGCTCCCGCGGTGACCCGCGCCGCGCCGGCAGTGGCCTCGATCGCGGCCATGTACACCTCGAGCACCCGCTGCGTCACCAGCGGCCAGTCGTACCGGGCCACCACCTGCTGTCCGTGCGCGGCCAGTTCTGCGCGCCGGGCCGGATCGTCGAGCAGCGCGCCGAGCGCGGTGGCCATCGCGGCCGGGTCGCCGACCGGTACCAGCACCCCGGCGCGGCCGTGGTCGAGCACGCGACGGAACGCGTCGAGGTCGCTGGCCAGCACGGGAGTACCGGCCGCCATCGCCTCGGTGAGGATCATGCCGAACGACTCGCCGCCGGTGTTCGGCGCGACGTACACGTGCACGCTGCGCAGCATCCGCGCCTTGTCCGCCTCGGACACCTTGCCGAGGAACGTCGTCCTGGCCCGTACCGCCGGTGAGAGGTCGACGTCGTCCGGGTCGCTCGGGCCGGCGACGAGCAACCGCAGCGACGGGCGGTCCGCGACCAGCCGGTCCACCGCGGCCGCCAGTACGTCGAATCCCTTGCGTGGCTCGGTGAACCGCCCCAGGAATCCGATGCTGCAGCCGTCCTCACCGGGCCAGCCGGGCAGCGGCGCGGCGTCGGCGAACCGGGCCACCGCGACCCCGTTCGGAATCTCGACCGCGCCGCCGCCGAGGTGCTCCACCTGTACCTTGCGGGCCAGCGCGGACACCGCGATCCGGGCGGTGATCTTCTCCAGTACAAGTTGCAGCGGGCCCTGAGCCGCCATCAGCACCTTGGAACGGGTGATCGCGGTGTGGAAGGTGGCCACCACCGGCCCTCGCGCGGCCAGGCAGGCGAGCAGCGACAGGCTCGGCGACACCGGCTCGTGTACGTGCAGCACGTCGAACCGGCCCTGGTGCAGCCACCGGCGTACCCGGGTGGCGGAGATCGGCCCGAACGACACCCGGGCCACCGAACCGTTGTACGGGACCGGTACGGCGCGACCGGCCGACACCGCGTACGGCGGCAGCGCGTCCTCGTCCTCGGCCGGCGCCAGCACGCTCACCTCGTGACCGAGCCCGAGCAGCGTCTCGGCCAGGTCGTGCACGTGGTTCTGCACGCCGCCCGGCACGTCGAACGAGTACGGGCAGACCATGCCGACGCGCATCGGCGGGGCGGTCACCGGCGGTCACCTCCGGGCCGGACGTTCTGCCTGAGCCGACCGGACCGGGGGTCCGGACCGAGCTGCGCGGGCTTCCCCGGCTGGTCGAGCCACAGTCGCTGCAGCATGTGCCAGTCGGCGGGATGCTCGGCGATGCCCGCGGCCAGCGCGTCCGCGACGTCCTGGGTCAGCGAGGCGACCCGCTCGGACAGGTTGCCGTCGGTCGGTACCGGCAGCGGTCCGGTCAACCGGCACATGGTCCGGCCCGGCTCGTACCACATCGACACCGCGAACAGCGGCGCCCCGGTACGCAGCGCGAGCAGCGCCGGTCCGGGCGGCATCCGGGTGTGGCCGCCGAAGAACGTCACCGGTACGCCGCGGGAGGACAGGTCCCGATCGGCCAGCAGCGGTACCAGATCGCCGGCCGCCAACCGGTCCGCGAGCGCGTCCATCGGCGGGCGTTCCCCACCGGTGAGCGGGATGATGCGCATGCCGAGCGATTCGCGGAACGCGACGAAGCGCTGGAACAACGACTCCGGCCGCAGCCGCTCGGCCACGGTGGTCAGCCCGTACCCGCTGGCCACCGCCCACGCACCGGCGTGGTCCCAGTTGCCGGAGTGGGACAGCGCGAGTACCACGCCCCGACCGCCGGCCGCGGCTTCGGCCAGTACGTCGGAGTTGACCATGTGGAACGTCCGCAGCCGGTCGGCCGGGCTGAGTACCGGCAGCCGGAACGCCTCGCGCCAGTAGCGCGCGTACGACCGCATTGCCTGGCGGACCAGCCGGTCCAGCTCCGCTTCGCTCAGGTCCGGACCGACGACCCGGCGCAGGTTTCCGGCGAGCCGCCGCACCGACCGGCCGCGCCGACGTACCGCGACGTCGGCGGCGGCGTCGAAGGCCCGGGCCGCGGCGGATTCGGGCAGTGCCCGGACCAGCCGCCAACCGGCCGCGTAGCCGAGGTCAGCGGCGCGTCCGCTCACCGGCCGGGCTCACCGGCACCGCCGGCCGGCGGGCTCGTCACACTGTCGCCGGCCGGCGGGCTCGTCACACTGTCGCTGGCCGGCGGGCTCGTCACACTGTCGCCGACCGGCGTACCGGTCACACCGTCGCCGGCACGCGGGCCGTTGACCGCGGTGTCCTGCGCGGCTGCCTGCTGGTACACGGTGACCATCCGCTGTACGACGGTGATCACCGAGAGCGCGGCCAGCACCCAGAGCGAGATGTACAGGCCGGTCGGCACTCCGAGAACGTGCAGCATGCCGCCGATACCGATGATCACCAGGCGTTCCGGCCGTTCGGCGATGCCGACGTTCGCGGTCATGCCGAGACCTTCGGCCCGCGCCTTGGCGTACGAGATGATCTGGCCGGCCACGACGCAGACCAGCGCGACCGCGGCCGGGATCCGGTGATCGGTCACCGCCAGCCAGTACGCCACCGAGCCGAAGATCGCGCCGTCGGCGACCCGGTCCATGGTCGAGTCGAGGAAGGCGCCGAACTTGCTGGTCCGGCCCTGTGCCCGCGCCATCGCGCCGTCCAGCATGTCGGTGCACACGCTCACCAGCACGATCAGCAGGGCGACCAGCACCTTGCCGCGGGTGGCGAAGCCGACCGCGCCGATCACGACGCCGGCGGTGCCGGCAATGGTTACCACGTCGGGGGATACGCCGGCACGTACCAGCGTCTGGCTGAGCGGGCCAACGAGCCGGTTGATGATCGACCGAGCCCGCCCGCTGAAGTTTTTGGCCATATGTCCGTGTCGGCCGGGTCAGCTCACGCCCGGGTGGGACCGGCCCTCCGCCCGCCGGGGCGGGTCCAACGATATAGGTCGCCGATGGGCGCGAGGGGGCAGCCCATGGGTACGCCGCGGCCGGTGTCGGCACTGGTCGCGGCGGCCGACGGGGTCGCCACCGGCGTACCGCTGTGTCACCGCGGAGCCGCATTGCGCGACGAATCGGACGTACCGGAAGGCGCGTCGGGGTTGTGTCGCCGCCGGTACGGGTGTGGGATCGCACAAAGGCGGTGAGCAAGCTCTCGCATGGCCGGCGGCCGAGCACTCACCTGCGCGCGGCCGCTCCGACGCTAGGAGGTGCGCCGATGGCGCAGAAGTCCCAGGAGAAGGGAGTCACCGGCCCCGCGCCGGTGGTGGACGAGCCCGGCAGGGTTCGCAGCGTGGTTCTGGTAGGCCACTCGGGTTCCGGTAAGACCACCCTCGTCGAGGCGCTCCTCGCGGCGACCGGGACGATCTCCCGGGCCGGCAGCGTGACCGAAGGCACCACGGTTTCCGACCACGACCCCGCGGCCGTCAAGCAGCAACGCTCGGTCAGCCTTGCCGCCGCCCCGGTCATGCACGACAACATCAAGATCAACCTCCTGGACACCCCCGGTTACTCGGATTTCGTCGGTGAGTTGCGGGCCGGCCTGCGCGCCGCCGACGCGGCCCTGTTCGTGGTATCCGCCGCGGAGGGCGTGGACGCGGCCACCGTCTCCCTCTGGGAGGAGTGCGCCGCGGTCGGTATGCCCCGCGCGGTCGCCATCACCCGCCTCGACCACCAGCGCGCCGACTACGACGAGGCTGTCGCGGTGTGCCGGCGTACCTTCGGCGACAGTTCGGGTGGCGCTGTACTGCCGCTGTATCTCCCCCTGCACGACGACTCCGGCGAGCAGGTCGTCGGCCTGATCGGCCTGATCAGCCAGCGAGTGTACGACTACTCCGACAACTACCCGCCGAAGGTGAGCGAGCCGGACTCCGAGCACGAGTCCGCGATCGCCGACGCCCGCAACGAGCTGATCGAGGGCATCATCGCCGAGAGCGAAGACGAAACCCTCATGGAGCGGTACCTCGGCGGCGAGGAGATCGACGCGCAGACCCTGATCGCCGACCTGGAGAAGGCGGTCGCCCGGGGCACCTTCTATCCGGTGCTGCCGGTCTGCGCGACCACCCAGGTCGGGCTGGACACGCTGCTGGAGATCCTGAGCAGCGGCTTCCCCTCCCCCCTCGAACACGACCTGCCCGCGGTGGCCGGGGTCGACGGCACCCCGCACGCACCGCTGACCTGCGACCCGGACGGCCCGCTGGTCGCCGAGGTGGTCAAGACGACCATCGACTCGTACGTCGGCCGGGTGTCCCTGGTCCGGGTGTTCTCCGGCACGCTGCGGCCGGAGATGACGCTGCACATCTCCGGGCACGGCCTGGAGGAGCGCGGGCATCCCGACCACGACGCGGACGAGCGGGTCGCGCACGTGTACTCGCCGCTCGGCGCGCAACTGCGCGAGGTGCCGTACTGCGTGGCCGGTGACATCTGCGCGCTGACCAAGTCCGGTACCGCCGAGACCGGCGACACGATCTCCCTCAAGGACGATCCGCTGCTGATCGAGCCGTGGGAGATGCCGGTACCGCTGCTGCCCGTCGCGATCGTGGCGAAGACCCGGTCCGACGAGGACGCGATGGCCAAGAACCTGAGCCGACTGGTGGCCGGCGACCCGACCCTGCGACTCGAGCGCAACGCCGAGACCCGGCAGCTGGTGCTGTGGTGCATGGGCGAGGCGCATGCCGACGTGGTGCTCGACCGGCTCCGCTCCGGCGGCGTCGAACTGGAGACCGAGCCGGTACGGGTGTCGCTGCGCGAGACGTTCGGCGGGACCAGCAAGGGCCACGGCCGGCACGTCAAACAGTCCGGTGGGCACGGGCAGTACGCGGTCTGCGACATCGAGGTGGAGCCGCTGCCGCGGGGGTCCGGCTTCGAGTACCTGGACAAGGTGGTCGGTGGCGCGGTGCCGCACCAGTACATCCCGAGCGTGGAGAAGGGCGTCCGTACCCAGATGGAGCGCGGCATGATCGCCGGCTTCCCGGTGGTGGACATCCGGGTCACGCTGGTCGACGGCAAGGCGCACTCGGTCGACTCGTCCGACGCGGCGTTCCAGACCGCCGGTTCGATGGCGCTCAAGGACGCCGCCGAGAAGGGGCAGCCGGCGCTGCTCGAACCGGTCGACCACGTCACGATCCGGGTGCCGGACGCGTACGTCGGCGCGGTGATGAGCGACATGTCCAGCCGGCGCGGTCGGGTCCTCGGTACCGAGTCGGAGGCTGGTGAGCGTTCGGTCATCCAGGCCGAGGTACCGGCCACCGAGCTCGTCCGGTACGCCATCGAGTTGCGTTCGATGTCCAGCGGTACCGGCTCGTTCACGCGCGAGTTCGCCAGGTACGAGCCGATGCCGTCGCACCTGGTCGAAGAGGTACGCAAGGCGCACGCCGAGCGGGGGTAGCGGGAACCACACCGGGGCGGGACCGCGACGGGCGGTCCCGCCCCGATTCACGTCTCGTCGGCGCCGAGCGCCTCCAGGGCCGGCAGCGCGGCCAGCAGCGCGGCGCGCTGGTCGTCCGGCAGCCGGTTGATCCGGTCCACCAGCAGGCTCGACCGCGCGCTGCGGGCGCCCTGCACGAGCCGGGTGCCGTCCTCGCTCGCGCGTACCAGGCAGGCCCGCCGGTCGGCCGGATCGGCCTCGCGGACCAGGTGCCCCTCGGCCTCCAGCGCCGACACGATCCGGGTCATGGTCGGCGCCCTGACGCCCTCCCGGGCGGCCAGGTCACCGAGCCGGATCGCGCCCTCGTTGACCACGGTCGCGAGCGCGGACACCGAACTCGGTCCGAGCGGGGAGGGCGCGCCCCGGCGCAGCCCGCGGGTCAGTCGGGCCATCGCCACGAACAACCGGGCCGCCGCGTCGTCGACGTTCGCGCCGCCCGAACGTGGCCCGCTGCCCGAACCTGGCCCGCCGCGCGGATCGGTCCCGCCACCCGGCCGGGTGACGCCATCGGGAGCTGTCACGCCGCGACCTCCTCGGCCGCCGGCGCGGTGTCGTCCGCGGCACGGTCGGGCTCCCGGTCCCGTACCAGCGACGCGAAGGCCGCCACCAGCGTCATCAGCGCGCCGGCCACGAACACCACGATCAGGCCCCGGTGGAACGGTCCGCTGATCAGGTTCGGGAAGAACTCCTTGCCGGTCAGCGTCGCCACGTTGTCCGCCGGCAGCGTCTCCAGTACGCCGGAGGGGCCGAGCAGTTCACCCAGCGGGTTGTACCCGAGGAATGCCGCGAACAGGCTGCCGACCGGTGGCAGGTTGCCGATCTGGGTGGCGAGGTCGGCCGGTACCCCCTGCTGTTCGAGGCCCTTGGTGAGCGTGGTCGGCAGCGAGCTGGCCAACCCGACGATCATCAGCGAGAAGAACACGCCGATGGACAGCGCCTGGCCGGAGTTCAGCGCGGTACCGCGCATGCCGGCCGCGGCGCCGCGCTGGTGCGCGGGTACCGCGCCCATCACCGCCGAGGTGTTCGGCGAGGAGAACAGCCCGGAACCGATCCCGTTGACCGCGATCAGCGTGGCGAACAGCCAGTACGGGAAGTCGACCGGCAGCAGTACCAGCCCGACGAAGGTGGCGGTCACCACCAGCAGCCCGCCGAAGGCGAACGGGCGTACCCCGAACCGGTCCGACAACGCGCCGGAGATCGGCCCGGACACCAGGAAACCGACGGTCAGCGGCAGCAGGTAGATGCCGGCCCACAGCGGCGTGGACGCGTAGTCGAAGCCGTGCAGCGGCAGCCAGATCCCCTGCAACCACACGATGAGCATGAACTGCAGCCCGCCGCGGCCGACCGAGGAGAGCAGCCCGGCCAGGTTGCCGGCCGCGAACACCCGGCTGCGGAACAGTTCGAGGTTGAACATCGGCTCGGCGGTACGGGCCTCGATCACGCAGAACGCGACCAGCAGCGCCACTCCCCCGACCATGCCGCCGAGCACCCACGGGCTGGTCCAGCCGGTGGTGTGCCCGCCGTACGGCTGGATGCCGTAGGTGATCGCGGCGAGCAGCGCGGACAGCCCGCCGGCGAAGGTGAGGTTGCCCGGCCAGTCGAGCCGGGCGGACCGGCGCGCACCGAGCTCGTGCAGTGAGTGGTACGACCAGAGCGTGCCGACGATGCCGATCGGCACGCTCACCCAGAACACCGCGCGCCAGTCCCACTCGGCCAGCAACCCGCCGATGACCAGGCCGATGAACGAGCCGGCGATGGCGGCCACCTGGTTGATGCCGAGCGCCATTCCCCGCTGCCGGGCCGGGAACGCGTCGGTGAGGATCGCGGTCGAGTTGGCGAACAGCATCGCCCCGCCGACGCCCTGCACGACCCGCCAGGCGATCAGCCACATCGCGCCGTGGCCGCCGGTGAACGGATCGAGGGACAGCGCGACCGAGGCGACGCTGAAGACCACAAATCCGAGGTTGTACATCTTGACCCGGCCGAACATGTCGCCCAGCCGGCCGAGCGTCACCACGAGTACGGCGGACACCAGCAGGAAGCCCATGATGACCCACAGCAGGTACCCCACGTTGCCGGGTGCCAGTGGGTCGAGCTTGATGCCGCGGAAGATGGCCGGCAGCGAGATGATCACGATCGACGCGTTCACCGTGGCGAGCAGCATGCCCATCGTGGTGTTGGACAGCGCGACCCACTTGTACCGCGGGTGGTCGCGATCGAACCGGGGTGCGCGGGCGGTACGGCTGGCGTCGGTAACCATGCTGGGCGGGACCTCCTGGTCGTCCCGCCCAGCGTAGTTGCTTAGGGCTAACTAACTACCTCGGGTCCGTCGGTTACCTCGGTGCCGTCGGTTACCTCGGTGCCGTCGGTTACCTCGGTGCCGTCGGTTACCTCGGTGCCGTCGGTTACCTCGGTGCCGTCAGGAGTTGTCCCGGGGGCAGGCCGCCGTCGCCGTGTCGGAGACGGTCACCTGCGTCGCGTCGGTGAGGCTGACGGTCATGATCGCGGGGTGGCCCGGCGTACACCGGCCCCAGACCGTGCCACCACCGGAGGTGAAGAAGCCCCCGACGATGTACGTGTAGGCGCCCGGCGTCCACTGCCCGGCGATCGGCGCGGTCCCGCCCGTGTAGGCGAGGTCGCACAGGTACGCGCCGGGTCCGGTGTTCTCACAGTCGAAGCTGGTGATGGTCAGCGGGCCGGTGAGGGCGGGCGAGCCCGCGGCCGGAGCCGCCGCCGCCAGTCCGGCGATCGTGACTACCCCGGAAAACGCGACGGCGACCACTTTGCGACGCCACAGTGCGCCGATGGACATGGACACTCCTTTACCGCTGCACTCCAGTACGGAAGCACGACGGTAATCGAGTGGTAACACAGTGTCCATAGAACTGGTACCGGTGACGCCACGCCCACCTAGGGAGGGCTAGGGCAATTCGGCCCAGGCCGCGGCGAGGAGTTTCCGCGTCTCGGACAGGAGCTGCGGCAGCGTCTTGGTACGGCCGACCACCGGCATGAAGTTCGTGTCGCCGCCCCACCGCGGTACGACGTGCTGGTGCAGGTGACCCGCGATTCCGGCACCGGCGACCGAGCCGAGGTTCATCCCCACGTTGAAGCCCTGCGCGCCACTGGTACGACGGATCGCCGCGAGCGCGGTACGCGTGAACGCGCTGAACTCGGCCACCTCGGCGTCGTCCAGCTCGGTGTAGTCGGGCACATGCCGGTACGGGCAGACCATCAGGTGACCGGAGTTGTACGGGTACAGGTTGAGCAGCGCGTACACCCGTTCCCCGCGCGCCACCACCAGCCCGTCCGCGTCCGGCAGCGACGGCACCCGGCAGAACGGGCAGCCGTCCGGCCCGGAGTCCGGGCCGGACGGCTTGTTCTCGCCGAGGATGTACGCCATCCGGTGCGGGGTCCACAACCGGTCCAGCTCGTCGGTTACCCCGGCACCGTCCTGGTGCGCGATCTGCTCGTCGGTCACCTAGCGGTCACCCGTCGGACGACCCGGGCGCACCAGCCGGCGCGGCTGGCGCGGACGGGCCGGTGTTGACCTGCGACCGGACCACCTCGACCACATGCGCGACCGCCTCGTCCAGCGGCACGTTGTTGCGCTGCGAACCGTCCCGGTAGCGGAAGGACACGGTGCCGCCCTCGACATCCTCGTCGCCGGCGATCGCCATGAACGGGATCTTCTGCTGCTGGGCGGTACGGATCTTCTTCTGCATCCGGTCACTCGACCCGTCCACCTCGGCCCGGATCCCCTCGGCCCGCAGCCGCGCGACGAAGGAGTCCAGATACCCGATGTGCTCGTCCCGGATCGGGATGCCGACCACCTGTACCGGCGCCAGCCAGGCCGGGAACGCGCCGGCGTAGTGCTCGACCAGTACCCCGATGAACCGCTCGATCGAGCCGAACTTCGCCGAGTGGATCATCACCGGCTGCTGCCGGGAGCCGTCCGCGGCCTGGTACTCCAGCTCGAATCCCTTCGGCTGGTTGAAGTCGTACTGGATGGTCGACATCTGCCAGGTCCGGCCGATCGCGTCGCGCACCTGCACCGAGATCTTCGGGCCGTAGAACGCCGCGCCGCCCGGATCGGCCACCAGCTCCAGCCCGGACTCGACCGCCACCTGTTCGAGTACCGCGGTCGCGGCCGCCCACTCCTCGTCCGAGCCGACGAACTTGTCCGGCTTGGAATCGTCCCGGGTGGACAGTTCGAGATAGAACTCGTTGATCCCGAAGTCCTTGAGGAGCCCGAGTACGAAGTTCAGCAGGTGCCGTACCTCGTCCGCGGCCTGCTCCGGGGTGACGTACGAGTGCGAGTCGTCCTGGGTCATCCCGCGCACCCGGGTCAGGCCGTGTACGACGCCGGACTTCTCGAACCGGTACACCGACCCGAACTCGAACAGCCGCAGCGGCAGCTCCCGGTAGGACCGGCCGCGGGAGCGGTAGATCAGGTTGTGCATCGGGCAGTTCATGGCCTTGAGGTAGTAGTTCGCTCCCTCCATGGCCATCGGCGGGAACATGGTGTCGGCGTAGTACGGCAGGTGCCCGGAGGTCTCGAACAGCCCCTGCTTGGAGATGTGCGGGGTACCGACGTACTCGAAGCCCTCCTCGATGTGCCGACGCCGGACGTAGTCCTCCATCTCCCGCTTGAGCACGCCGCCCTTGGGGTGGAACACCGGCAGCCCGGAGCCGAGCTCGTCCGGGAAGCTGTACAGGTCGAGTTCCGCGCCGAGCTTGCGGTGGTCGCGCTTGGCGGCCTCCTCGAGCAGGCGCAGGTACTCCTTGAGCGCGTCCCGGGTCGGCCACGCGGTGCCGTAGATCCGCTGCAGCTGCGGGTTCTTCTCGCTCCCCCGCCAGTACGCGGCGGCGCTGCGCATCACCTTGAACGCCGGAATGGTGCGGGTCAGCGGCAGGTGCGGGCCACGGCACAGGTCGGTCCAGACCCGGTCGCCGGTCTTCGCGTCGAGGTTGTCGTACATGGTCAGCTCGCCGGCGCCGACCTCCACCCCGGCGCCCTCGGCCGCGTCCGCGGCAGCGTCACCGGCGGAGCCCTTGAGGTCGATCAGCTCCAGCTTGAACTTCTCGTGCGCGAGCTCCTTGCGGGCGTCGTCGTCGGCGATCGGGCGGCGGGCGAACCGCTGCCCGGCCTTGACGATCTCCTGCATGCGCTTCTCGATCCGGGCCAGGTCGTCCGGGTGGAACGGCCGCTCGGGCAGGAAGTCGTAGTAGAAGCCGTTGTCGATCGGCGGCCCGATGCCCAGCAGGGTGCCCGGGAACAGGTCCTGCACGGCCTGGGCCAGCACGTGCGCGGTGGAGTGCCGCAGCACCGCCAGCCCGTCCGGGCTGCTCATCGGCACCGCCTCGACCTCGGTGTCGACGGCCGGTGCCCAGTCCAGGTCGCGGAGCCGGTCGTCCGCCGACAGGTCCCGGACCACGACGATCGCGTTGGGGCCGGCCAGTTGGAGCCCGGCGGCACCGATCGCGTCCGCGGCAGTCGTCCCGGCCGGCACAACGAGGCGCGGTGGCGCACCGGTGTTGGCGGCGGGACGGAGTACGGACACGGCGGTCTCCTCACGATCGGTGGGCCGGCAACCGGCCCGAATGATGATCCGGAAGTACTCCGGACCCTGCGATGCTATCGACCTCGGGCACCGCCGGTCCGCTGAGTTATCACCCAGCGCCCCGGCGGCCACCACCTGTCCACACCGGAGGTGTTCCCCATGGCGGTCGGACCGCAGCTCGACGCCGAGGAGGAGCGGCGGCTGGCCGCCGGCCTGTTCAACCGGGTCTGGGAACTGCTCGACCAGGCCGACCGCGACGCCGCGGACGACGACGAGCTGATCCACGCGGCGCACGCCAGCCGGTACCACTGGGGTCGGATCGGCACGCCGACCCATCAGGCCCGCGGCGAGTGGCAGATCTCCCGGATGTACACCGTGCTGGGTCGGTCCGAACCGGCGCTCTACCACGCCGGACGGTGCCTGGACCTGGCCGAGCGACACGGGCTGAGCACGTTCGACCAGGGCGCGGCGCACGAGGCGCTGGCCCGGTCGCACCGGCTGGCCGGGGACGCCGAGGCGGCGGACCGGCACCACGCCCGGGGCATGGAGCTGGCCGCCGCCATCGACGACGCGGAGGACCGCGAGGTGCTGCTGTCCGACCTGGCCACCGCCTGACGGCCGGTCCGGTCGGGCTGGCTCCGGTGGGGCTGGGCTCCGGTTGGCGTGGCGCTGATAGGGCGGCGGTCCGGCGTCAGGTCCGCTTCCAGAAGGTCCGCCGGCCACCGGCGACTCCGTCCCCGCCTTCAGGAGCGTCGGGGGTACCACCGGGAGCGCCGAACGTCTCGAGCACCTCGACCGCGCGCCGCCACAGCGCGTCGAGTTCGGTACCGGCCGGCGGGTTCGGCTGCTCGCAGCGGGCCAGTGCGGTGGCCAGCTCGCGCAGCGGTGCGACCGTGGCGTCGTCCAGCCGGCCGGTGAGGTAGCCGACCAGCGCGGCGAGCCGGCTGCCCAGATCGGCGAGTTGCGCACGGCGTACCGGCTCGGTACCGGTGGACCCGGCGCGCAGCCGGTGCAGCTCCTCGGCGAGCTGCTCCCGGGCGGAGTCCCGTGCCGCGTCCGCCTGGTGCGGCCGGTGTACCGGTCCGGGCTGCCGCACCGGTCGCTTTCCCGGACTGAATCCCGGGGACCGCTTCGGCGCCGGCGATACCGCCCGTGCCGACTCCAGCGGCGGCGATCCCATCGGTGGCGATCCCGGCACGAATGGCAGCGGCCCGTCAGCCGGACCGGCCGACAGCCCGGGGCCGCGACCGGCGGGAGCGGTGAACGCGGCACGGGACATCCGGACGCCCATCGGTGCCGGCCGCGGTGCCAGCTCCGGCAGCTCCCAGCCGGCCGGCAACTCGACCGGTTGGGTCACCGTGTGCGGCGTACCGCCCTCGGTCACCACCCGTGCGTCCACCGCGACGAACGCGGTGAACCGGCACAGCACGCCGTACCGCAGGGAGGTGCGCACGATCCGCTGCTCGAGCGGTTTCGTCTCCGGCGCGCCTTCCCAGCCGAGCGCGGCGTACCGGTCCTCGAGCTCGCGCAGGTGCGCGCGGGCCCAGACCGGCGCCAGCGCGGGCGCGTCGGCGTACGTCGCGGCGACCGTGGTACGCCACGGCTGCCCGTCGCCGGTGAGCCCGGTCAACGTGATCGCGCTCAACGCATGATCGCCGCTGGTGGCGGTCGTGCTGGCACCGCTGGTGCCGCCGCTCCAGCGGCCGCGGAACGTCAGGGGTACCCCCGGGAACAGGTCCGGGATCCGGGCCGGAGCGATCGTGTCCGGCACGAGCTCCAGCCCGATGGCCGCGACGCGTACCCCCGTGACCAGCGGCGAGCCGATCCGGGCGTGGATCCGGTCCATCGCCTCGTCCAGCCGGTCCTCGCTCTCCACCAGCTCACACCGGCCACCGCCGAGCGCGGCGAGCCGACCGAGGAAGCCGGCGTTGACGGCCTGGTCGATGCCGACCGTGTGTACCCGCAGCTCGCGCAGCGCGCCGCTCAGCTCCGACAGGATCTGGTCCTCGTTGCCGACCTGCCCGTCGGTGACCAGTACCAGCACCCGATCGCGACCGTCCTGTGTGTCCGGTTGCCCCGCGCTGTCCTTGGCACCAGGTGCTTGCGTTGCTGATGCGCCACCGGCCGCCGCCAGGCCGCCGGCCGCCGCTTGACCACCGGCCGCCGCTTGACCACCGGCCGCCGCTTGGCCGGCGGCGCCGAGCAGCGCGGTCGCCTGCGAGAGCGGGCCGAGCAGTTCGGTGCCGCCGCGCGAGGCGACCCCGGCGAGGTGTTCGACCGCGCGGAACCGGTGCCGGTCGGTCGCATCGACCAGGCCGTCTCCCAGTCCGGCCGGGCGCTCCACCACCGAGTCGAAGGTGAGCACGGCGAACCGGTCGGCCGCGGTGAGCGTGTCGATGATCCGGGCGGCCGCCCGCCGCGCCGCGGCCATCTTCCAGCCGCCCATGCTTCCGGACCGGTCCAGCACCAGCACCAGGTCCCGTGGCCGCGGCACGGCCACGTCCAGCGGGGGCAACACGGTCAACTCGAACGTCCCGTCGCCATCCCCGACCTCCGCGTCGGTCTGGTCGGTGCCGGCGGTGCTGTCGGTGGTGCCGTCGCGCGTGAGTACCAACGCGGTCGCCGCGGCGGCCTTCTCGCCGTACGACAGGCGCAGGATCACGTCCCGGTTGAGCCGCTCCCCCGGCCGCAGCTCGATCCGGGTACGACCCCCGGTCTCGCCATCGGTCTCGGCGGTCGTGACGTCGTGCAGGCTCGACGCGACGCCGGCCAGCGGCAGGCCGGCCGGATCCACGTCCACCGTCACGGACAGCCGCACCGGATTCGGGAAGCCGGGCAACAGCACCGGCGGGGTGATCCGGGACGCGTCCGGGGTCGCGTCGGTGTCCGGCTCCACTCCGGACCCGACCTGCTCGCCGGGGAACGGACTGCCGGGGATGTACCGCGGTGCCACGACCAGGGGGAACCGGTACTCCGCCGCGCCGTCCTCGTACGGCATCGGCCCGACCATGGTCAACCGGATCGTCACCCGCTCCCCGGGCAGGATGTTGCCGACCCGCATGGTGAACACGTCCGGTCGCTCCTCCTCGGCGATCGAGGCGCGCTGACCGGCCGCGATCGCCTGGTCGTACTGCGCCCGCGCCTCCTCCCGCTCGCGCAGCACCCCGGCCACCTCGTGCCCGTCCGCGGTCATCCGCAGTGCGGTCACCGCGGCTCGCGGCGGCAGCGGGAAGATGTACGTGGCCTCCAGCGGTACGTCGAACGGGTTGTGAAAGCCCTGGGTCTGCTCGGTACGCGCGAGCAGCCCGGTGATCGTGGCGGCCACGTCGAGCCGGTCCAGCGGCAGGTTGCCGCGTTCGGTGGACAGCGCGCCGAGCCCCCGATCGTCGTCCGGCGGGGGCGCCTGCACTGCCTGGTCCGGCAGCTGGTCCGGCAGCGGTGCGATGCGGATGGTCATGGCTGTCCCCCTGGTGCGTCGGTGTCACGGTGCGCGCGGGAACCGGCGTCGGCCGGCGAGCTGTCGATGTGCGTGCGGGAATCACTGTCACTGTCACGGTTGGCGGTCAGGCCACGCCGGCGCAGTTCGGCGAGCAGCGGTGCGGCGGCGGCGCTGACCGCGGCCACGTCGGCGGCGCTCAGCCCGGGTCCGCACGGCAGCAGCACGGTGACGCCGTCCGGCAGGCGAATCGCCGCGCGGACGTCAGCCACGGGGCGCCCCGGCGGCCCGGCCTGGTCCGGCGGCGCTGCCGGCGCCGGCAGCGCGGCACTGTCGACCGCCGCGGGTGCCGCCGCCGCGGGACGCGCCGCCCAGAACTTGCCGCCCGCTCGTCCGCCCGCTCGTGCAGGGGTGGCGCCGGCCTTCCGGCCGCTCGCGCGTACACCATCAATGCTGGTCAATGGGGGTATCCGGGCGACGGACCGCAACATCGCGTCGGTCGCGCCGGCCAACTCGGCCTGGATCTCGGCGAGCGAGCAGCCGTCCGCCTGGCGCCGCTTGATGGCGACCAACTGGAGCAGGTGCCGCTCGGCATACAGCGCCGTCCGGCCGCGCATCGCGGCCGGACGGTCAACCAGACCGATCGTCGTGTACCACCGGATCGCCCGGCGGTCAGGCACCTCACGGACCCGACCGCTCACCTGGCCGGGATAGTCGACCGCCAACGCGGCGGCCACCCGCTCAGTGAGCTGGTCGAGAGTCCACAGGTCCGGTGCTGTCACATGGCGATAGTGACACTGTTATCTGACAGTGTCAACGGAGACCTTCTCGGCCAGCGCGGCCGGCTCGGCCACCGCGGCCTCCGCGGCCTCCGCCGCCTGTCCCTCGGCCCCCCGGGAGGTCGGCTGCTCCGGCGCGGACCGCGGCCGGCTCGCCAGTACCCCGGTGAGGGTCGCCGCCCCGGCCACCAGGAACGCCGCTCCCGGACCGGCCGCGTCCGCCACCGTGCCGGCGAGTACCGCACCGGTGGCGCCACCGACCAGGAACGCGATGGCCATCCAACTGAACGCCTCGGCCGCCCGACCCTGCGGCGCGAGCCGGCCGACCGCGGCCAGCAGCGCCGCCATCGTCGGCGAGATCGCGAAGCCGCCCACGACCAGCAGCACGCCCAGCACGATCAGCCCGACCGGTACGGCGAGCACCGCGAAACCGGCCGCGACCACGGCGAGCATCGCCGGCAGCCACCGCTCGGACCGGCCGGCCCACGCGCCCAGGAGCACGCCGCCGAGCGCCGACCCCGCCATCCACACCGAGACGAGCAGCCCGGACAGCTTTGCGTCGCCGGCCCGGTCCGCCGCCGCGACCAGGTTGATCTGCACCATGCTCAAGCCGATGACCAGCACGACTCCGGCCACCAGCGGCTGCCACAGCACCGCGACCAGCCGGACCGTCCCACCCGGTTCGGGTACCGCCCGGCCGGCATGGCGTACCGCCGGCGCGAACGCGAACGCCACCGAGCCGATCACCCCTAGCGCCGCCGCGCCGACCAGCGCGAGCCGCGGGTTGCCCACCGCGACGAGGCCGGTCACCACCAGCGGGCCGACGATGTACACGACCTGCTGCAGCGTGGCGTCCGCGCCGTATACGCCGGCCAGATCCTCGCCGGAGGTGAGGTCGCGCCACAGCGACCGGGCCACCGAGTTGATCGGCGGTGCGGCCGCCCCGGCGAGCAGGCACAGCGGCAGGAAGCCGGGCGAGCGCACCGGTACCGCGAGCAGCAGCGCGGCGCCGACCACCGTCGACGCGGCGCAGCACAGCAGCACCGGTGCCCGTCCGATCCGGTCGGCCATCCGGCCGACGAACCACACGGTGGCGCCGCTGCCGACGGTCATCAGCCCGGCCGCAGCTCCGGCCCGGCCGTACCCGGCGTCGCTGCCGACCACGTACAGCGTCAGCGCGAGCGTCAGCATCGGGGTGCACAGCCGCGCCACCTGCGTGGCGACGAACGGCACCCGCACCGGACGGTGCGCCCAGAGACCGCGGTACCTGCGCAAAATCATGCGTGCAGAATCGCCGGAGCGCGGCGGATCCGACGCCCAAAAGTGAGCAGCGCGGCGGGCTGTTCCGCGGTACCGGCAGGCGGTTGCGCGACCGCGTCGGCGGGCGGTTACGCGACCGCGTCGGCAGGCGGTTACGCGACCGCGTCGGCAGGCGGTCAGGCGACCGCGTCGACCAGCGGCTCCGGGGCCCGGGACCGGCTGCCGACAGCCAGCACCGCGGGCAGCAGTACGGCACCGGCCAGCAGGAACGCCGCCGCCGGTCCGGCCGCGGCGGCCACCGACCCGCCCAGTACCGCGCCGGCCGCTCCCCCGGCGAGGAACGCGGTGGCCAGCCAACTGAACGCCTCGGCTCCCCGCCCGTACGGGGCGAGCCGGCCGATCGCCGCCTGCAGCGCCGCCATGGTCGGCGAGACCGCCATACCGCCGGCGCCGAGCAGCAGGCCGAGCATGAGCAGGCCGCCCGGTACCGCGAGTACCGCGAAACCGGCCGCGACCACCGCGAGCAGCACCGGCAGCCAGCGCTCGGACCGGCTGGCCCAGCCGCCCAGGACCAGCCCCCCGACCATCGAACCGGCACCCCAGACCGATACGAGCACCCCGGCCGCCTCGGCGGAACCGGCCCGCTGCGCCGCCGCGACCAGCGCCACCTCGACCACCGCCAGCCCCGCCACCAGCGCGAGCCCGGCAACCAACGGCCGCCACAGCAGGAGGGCCAGGCGTACCGCTCCGCCGGGCTCGGGGACGGTCCGGCCGGCATGGCGTACCGCCGGCGCGAACGCGAACGCGACACAGCCCAGTACCCCCAGGCCCGCCGCCCCGGCCAGCGCCAGCCGTGGGTTGCCGGCGGTGGCCAGCACGGTCACCAGCGACGGGCCGGCGATGTACGACAACTCCTGCAGGGTGG
Source organism: uncultured Actinomycetota bacterium (assembly GCA_963742715.1). Taxonomy (GTDB): domain Bacteria; phylum Actinomycetota; class Actinomycetes; order Mycobacteriales; family Micromonosporaceae; genus CAVUMR01. Next base: position 1,895,349 of record CAVUMR010000002.1, read on the forward strand.
CGTCCGCCCCGTACATGCCGGCCAGGTCGTCGCCGGAGAGCAGGTCCCGCCACAGCGACCGGGCCACCGAGTTGATCGGCGGGAGCGCGGCTCCGGCCAGCAGGCACAGCGGCAGGAAGGCGACCGAGCGGACCGGTACCGAGAGCAGCAGCGCGGTGGCCAGCACGGTCGCGGCCGCGCAGCAGAGCATGACCGGACCGCGGCCGACCCGGTCGGCGGTACGACCGATCAGCGTCGCGGTCGTACCGCTGCCCACGGTCATCACCGCGGCCGCCAGCCCGGCCAGCGCGTACCCGCCCCCACCGCCGGTCACCAGCAGCACCAGGGCGAGTGTGAGCATCGCGTTGTGCAACCGCGCCACCTGGGTGGCGAGGAACGGTGCCCGCACCGCACGCTGCGCCCACAGCCCGCGATAGCTCCGGAAACTCATGCCTGAAGGATGACCAGCCCGGGGTACCCTCCGCGAAGGATTCGGCTATTTCCGAAACCTGGGCGGGCCCCGGCGCCGGCAGACGAGCCGGCGGTCGCCCGGGCAGCACCGGGGGGCGTGCGTGATCGAACTGCGGTTCGAGCCGGAGGATCTGGTCCGGCTGCGGTTCGCGCTGTCGCCGCTGTGGGAGACCAGGGCCGCCGTCGGCGCGCTGCACCGGCCGGACCGGCACGGACACCACCTGCCCTGGCTGCGTACGGTCGGCCGGACCGGACTGGACGTCTCGGCGGTACGCGCGCTGATGCCGCGGCACGGGTACACCCCCGACTTCCTCAGCCCGCCGCCGGACGGACCGCTCGCCGACATCGGCGACGAGCTGCGCCGGGTACGGGCGACCGCGCCCGAGCGGGTCGCCATCGAGCTCGGCTGGGTGGCCGAGGACGTGCCCGATCCGGCCCCGGTACACCGGCTGCTGGCCGACCCGGCCGGCGCCCGCGACCTGCTCGCCGACCAGTTGGAGGCGGCCTGGACGCGACTGGTCGAACCGTACTGGCCCCGGCTGCGGGACCTGCTCGACGCGGACATCGCCTACCGGGCCCGGCAGTTCGCGGCGGGCGGCACCGAGCAGGTACTGGCCGGACTGCACCGCCAGGTGAGCTGGGTACCGGGCAGCGGCGGCGGGAGCGTACGGGTGACCGGCAAGGTGCCGATGCGACGCGACCTCGGCGGCGACGGGTTGCTGCTGATGCCGAGCGCGTTCGGTGGGCCGGACGTACTGGTGATCCTGGACGCGCCGTGGCAGCCGACCCTGACCTATCCGGCCCGGGGCGTCGGCACGCTGTGGGAGCCGGCCCCGTCCGCGCCACCGGAGGCGCTGGCCCGACTGGTCGGACGTACCCGGGCGCGGCTGCTGCTCGCGGTCGCGGAACCGGCCACCACCACGGCGCTGGCCCGCCGGTTCGGACTGTCCGCCGGTACCGTCTCCGAGCACCTGACCGCGCTGCGGGCCGGCGGCCTGGTCAGCGCCCGCAGGCACGGCCGCTCGGTGCGGTACGAGCGCAGTTCCGCCGGCGACCTGCTCGTCTACGTACAGGCGGCCGGGGTCAGGCCCGGGTAAGCCGTCACGCGCCGGCGATGAGCGCGCGGAGCCGGTCGTGCGGCAGCGCGTGCGCGGTGTTGCCGTCCCGGCCGGTCATCGTCTCGGCGGCCACCAGCGCGTTGACGATCGCCTCCTCGGTCGCCTCGATCGTCGCGTAGAACATCGGATCGAGGTACGCGTCGGAGAGCATCGTCAGGTCCTGGGTCAGCCGCGCGCCGACCTCCGGAGCGTCCGGCCGGTTGCCGGTGGCGAACGCGATGACCAGGTCGCCGCTGCTGTTCTCGCCGGCCCCGCCGACCCGGCCGATGCCGAGCACCGCGCGTTGCGCGAGCCGGTCGCACTGGTGCGGCAGCAGGGGCGCGTCGGTACCGACCACGACGATGATCGAGCCGGCGCCCTGCGGCGGGTTGCCCGGCGCCGGTGGGTTCCCGGGCGGCGGCGGGTTCCCGGACTCAGGCGGGTTTCCGGGCGCAGGCGGGTTCCCGGGCGGCGGCGGCAGGACCGGCGGCGGGAGCGGCAGCGGCACCTCGGCGGCGTCCAGGTGCCGGCCGACCGGCACCCCGGCGACCGTCAACCGGTCCCGCCGCCCGTGGTTGGCCTGCACCAACACCCCGACGGTGTACCGGAGATTGCCGATCGCGACGAGTCGCGACGCGGTACCGATGCCGCCCTTGAAGCCGTGACAGATCATTCCGGTCCCCGAGCCGACCCCGCCCTCGGCGACCGGCCCGGACGTCGCGGCGGTCAGGGCGGTACGGACGTGCTCCTCCCGTACATGAAAGCCGTTGATGTCGTTGAGTACGCCGTCCCAGGTCTCCCCCACCACCGGCAGGCTCCAGCAGGCCGCGCCATCCGGGCGCCGCTCCACGTCGAGCCGGACCAGCGCGTCGCGTACCACTCCGACGCTGTGCGTGTTGGTGAGCCCGATCGGGGTGGTGAGCAGCCCCGACTCGCGCACCCACTCCAGCCCGGTCAGCTCGCCGTTGCCGTTGAACCGGTGGCAGCCCGCGTACACCGGACGAGCGCCTACGTCCCGCGCCGGCAGCAGTACGGTGACACCGGTACGGACCGGACCCTCGCCCCGTACCAGCGGACCGGACCCGGCCACGAGCGTGCAGTGACCGACCTCGACCCCCGGTACGTCGGTGATCGCGTTGAACTGCCCCGGCGTGCCGGTGCCGATCTCGATGCCCAGGTCGCGAGCGCGCACGGGTCTCCTCTCCTGCGGGTCGATGCCGGCGTGACATCCTGCCGGACGCGGGTGCTCACCGGGCGGCCGACCGGGGAACGACAGGCTCAGCGGACCATCAACCAGACGTCCGCGGAGCCGGCGGTCCGGCGGAGGTGTACCTGCCAGCAGCCGGCTTTCGGAAACACCAGCCCGGTGCCCCATTCCTCGCCCGGCCGGTCATAGCTGGAGCTGCCGTGCTCCTCCGGCCCCCAGGTCAGCCGCGCGGCCGTACCGTCGGCCTGCCGGGCGGTGACCCGCATCGGGCCGCTGCCGGTCATCCGCCAGACGATCTTGGTCTCCTTGCCGGCGATGAGCGGGACCTCGGCGAAGATCAGCCCCCACAGCTCCGCGTCGTGGCCGGTGCCGTGTACCTCGTTGAACCGGCCGGACTCCTGGGGCGGGTAGCCGGCCACCGGCGACAGGTCATCGCAGCCGGATCCGGTGGCGGCCGTCGATGCCGCTGACGTGGGAGCCGCCGACGGCGCCGCCGTCCCGCCGTCACCACCGCTGGTGCAGCCGGCGGAGGCGAAAAACCCGGCCCCCACCCCGATCAGCCCCGCCCACCGATGCCACCCCCGCCTGTGTCCCCCGCCCATGAAGACCATCCTGACCGAGGCGTACCCGCCGGTGAATCCCCCGTCCCGCCGCGTTGGGGTACTTTCCGCAGGTGAGGAGCGGCTGATGACCTCGATCGCAGGCGGATCCGGCACACCGACGCTGGCGGAGTACGAGCCCGGCGTCGAGTTCGACCGTCAGGTACTGCGCCTGATCGACCTGGGCTATCCGTCGCTCGCCGGCCTCGACCCCGGCGCGTTCGTCGACCTGGTCGCCCCGCTGCGGGCTGTCGCGGTCGGACGGGCCGGGTCACTGCCGGCCCCGTCCGCCGGTCAGGTGCCGTTCCTGCTGGTCGTCACCCGGGCGGTCGCGCCGATCGAGCGCACGATGCCGCTGACCGCACTGGCCGGAAAGAACAGACCAGGACTCATTGACCGGCTGTACGAGCCGGGAGCGCTCGAACGCTTCGTCGCCACCGAGGCGGCGCAGCCGCCGGACGAGCGGGCGTACCTGCTGCTCGACGTACACCGCGGCGAGGAGTTCTGCGGGGTGGTACCGGCCGACGCGATGGCCACCATCACCGACCGCGGCCGGACCCTGCTCACGATCGAGGAAGGCATCGCGCTGGTCACGCTCCATCCGGAACTGCTGGCGAAGAACAAGTGCTTCTCGCTCGGCGGCTCCCGCAGCGGCGACAAGCGGGTGCCTGCCATCTGGATCAGCCAGAACGCACCGAAGCTCGGCTGGTGCTGGCAGGGCAACCCGCACACCTGGCTCGGCATGGCCTCGGCCGCCACCCGGCTCGCCGGTACCGGCAGCTGAGTCGTCGCCGGCAGACCGACATGACTCCACGAACGACCGGATCGTCCGGCCCGGTACCGCCGCTGCTGACCCGTCCACTGGTCATGGTCTTCCTGGCCAGCGTCGGCGCGACGATGAGCTTCTACCTGCTGTTGTCGGTGGTGCCGCTGTACGCGACCTCGGCCGGTACCGGGGGCGTCGGCGCTGGTCTGACCACCGGTGCGCTGATGGCGGCCACGGTCGCGGCAGAGCTCGCCACCCCACGGCTGGTCGCCCGGTTCGGCTACCGGTGGGTGTTCGCCATCGGCCTGCTCCTGCTCGGCGCACCGGCTTTCGCGTTGACCGGCTCGGCCGACCTGGCCGTGATCGTGGCGGTCTGCCTGGTACGCGGCCTCGGGTTCGCGATCGCGGTGGTGGTGGGCAGCGCGCTGGTGGCGCTCCTGGTACCGCGTCAACGCCGCAGCGAAGGGCTCGGCCTGTACGGCGTCTCGGTCGGCGTGCCGTCGATCGTCGCACTGCCGCTGGGCGTCTGGCTGATCGATCACGTCGGGTATCCGCCGGTGTTCATCGCGGCCGCGGTGTTCGCGCTGGTCGGTGTCGCGGCGGTGACCGACCTGCCCGGCCGCGGACCGATCGGTAGTCCGGCCGGCGAGCCGGCTGCCGTTCCGGATGGCGAGCCGGCGACGACGGCCGGCCGGCAGCCGGTGCCGGCCGCGCCGGTCGGGGTCTGGTCCGGGCTGCGGACCGCCGCGCTGGTACGCCCGTCGATCGCGTTCTGCACGGTCGCGATGGCGGCCGGCGCGGTGGTGACGTTCCTCCCCCTCGCGCTGACCGACGCGTCCGGCAACCTCGCCGCGCTGGCGCTCCTCGCCCAGGCCGCCGCGGCCACGGCGACCCGCTGGTGGGCCGGCCGGCACGGCGACCGGCACGGTTCCGCCGGCCTGCTCATCCCGGCCATGCTCACCGCCGCGGCCGGCATGCTCGGCCTCCTCCTCATCGACAACCCGGCGGCGGTACTGGTCGGGATGGTGCTGTTCGGCGCCGGCTTCGGTGTCACCCAGAACGCCAGCCTGGCCCTGATGTTCGAGCGGGTGTCGAGATCCGGGTACGGCACCGTCAGCGCGATGTGGAACCTCGCCTACGACGCGGGGCTTGGCATCGGGGGCGCCGGATTCGGGGTGGTCGCCGCCCAGGCCGGCTATCCGCACTCGTTCGCGCTCACCGCCGCGGTGATCGTGGCGGCCTGCGGTCTGGCCTGGCGCGATCGCCACGTTTCCGCCACCACGGTCGGGGATGGCCGTACCGGGCACAAAATCAGGTGAGCCGACCGCGCCGGAATGACACCGTGTGCCGGTGATCGACCAGAGCGCCGGCGACAGGTTGCGGGCGTCGGTGCGCGCCGACTTCGGCATCGAGCTCACCTCGATCGACCGGACCGGGTACGGCGCCGACGTCGCGGCGGAGCTGTGGCGGGCGGCGGCCGCGGACGGCACCCGGTACGCGGTCAAGCTCAGTGGAGCCGGATCCTCGGCCGCCGTGGTCGTACCCTCGCACCTCGCCGAGCGGGGCGTGGCCGGAGTGGTCGCACCGGAGCGGACGCGGGACGGTCGGCTGTGGAGTGAGCAGGACGGCCGGCGGCTGACCGTGGTGCCGTGGGTGTCGGATCACCGTGCGCTGACCGACGGGATGACTGCCGCGCAGTGGCGGGCGTACGGTGCGCTGCTCGCCCGGGTACACGCGACCGGACTGACCGGGCCGCTCGTCACGCTGCCGCGGGAGGAGCACACGCACGACCGGCTCGTCGCGCGGACCCGTACCCTCGACCGCCGGTTGCGTGCCCTCCTCGACGAGGGCGCCGACGAGGATCGGGGCACTGACGAGCTGGCGCGGACCATGGCCCGGGAGTGGTACGCCGCCGCGGAGCTCATCGACGCGCTGCTCGCGCGTGCCGACGCGCTCGGCCGGGTGCTGCGCGACCGCCCGGCGTCCACGGTGCTCTGCCACGCGGACGCGCACCTCGGCAACCTGCTGCTCGGGCCGGGCGACCAGCTGTGGCTGATCGACTGGGACGACGCGGTCCTCGCCGCGCCCGAACGGGACCTCATCTTCGCCATCGGCGGCGTGATCGACGCCCGGCCGGTGACCGCCGAGCAGGAGTCGTGGTTCTTCGACGGCTACGGGCCGGTGCGGGTCGACGCCGACAGGCTGGCCTACTACCGGCTCGTCCGGACGCTGGACGACCTCGTCTACTCGACCGTCCAGGTGATCGAGGTGAGCCAGTTCAGCGAGGCGCACCGGGCCGACGAGCTGTCCCTCCTGCGAGCGATGCTGTCCTCGACCGGCCTGGTGCGGCGGGCGCTCGCCTCGGTGCCGACGCGATAGCTCACTCGCCCACCCGACCGTCGATCAGTTCCCGCGCGATGTCGAGTTGGCCGGCGTGGCGGGCGTACTCCTGCAGCACGTGAAAGAGGATCGCGGCGAGCGACGGCGGCTCGGAGTCCAGCGGGAAGCGGCCGCCGGGAGTGGCCGGAGTGGACAGTTCGGCCGACTCGACGATGCCGCGGGTACGGACCCCGCCATCCCGGAGCGCGGCGAGAAGCTCGTCGAGCGACTCGTCCGGCCCGACGTACCACCGGTCGTCGCGGTTGTCCCCCCACGCCTCGGTGACCTGCTCGCCGAGGAAACCCCAGACAAACCACCGGCGTTCCATGTACGCCAGGTGCTTGACCAGCTCGATCGGTGCCCAGCCGGACGGCAGTCGGGTTTCGCGCAACTCCGCGTCGCGCAGGCCGGCGAGCTTGCTCGCGATGGTGTCGCGATAGAAGTCGAGGTACGTCAGGAACAGCGCCTTCACGTCGTACGACGGTCCGGGCTCGGGAAACGCGACGGTCATGACCCGAGTATGTCGGCGGCAGTCCCGCCGTTCCGGTCGGTTCCGTCGTACGCCCACGTCAGGATGGGCCCCGAGTTGACGGCTCGCCCGATCCACCGGATCGGCGCGACGGAGGGGTGACTGATGATCGGAAAGTTGCACACGGTCGTGCTCGATGCGCCCGACATCGTTGGACTTGCCCGGTTCTACACCGAGCTGGCCGGCTGGACGCAGACGTACCGCGACGACGACTGGATCACGCTGACCACGCCGGACGGCTGGCGGATCGGCTTCCAGCACGCCCCGGACCACACGCCGCCGCGGTGGCCGGATGCCGAGCATCCGCAGCAGGCGCACCTCGACCTGCGGGTGCCGGCGATCGACCCGGCCGCCGACCGGGCGGTCGAACTCGGCGCGACGATGCTCAAGAAGAACGAGGCGTGGCACACGCTGGCCGACCCGGCCGGGCATCCGTTCGACCTGTGCCTGAACCCGGACGACCCGAACACCACGCTGATGGGAGTCATGCTCGACTGCCCGGACGCGAAGGTGCTCAGCCACTTCTACTCGGAGCTGCTCGGCAAGCCGATCACGTACGAGGCCGACGGCATGGCGATGGTCGGCAACGAGGGCGAGCATCCGGTGCTGTTCCAGCAGGTGGAGGGGTACACCCCGCCGCAGTGGCCGGACCCGGCCCATCCGCAGCAGTTCCACCTGGACGTGCTCGTGGACGGCTTCGACACCGAGAAGGCGGTGTTCGCGATCGGCGCCACCCGGCTGCCCGGTGAGGGCGACAACTTCCGGGTGTACGCGGACCCGGCCGGCAAGCCGTTCTGCCTGGTGCTCGACTGACCCTCGCGCCTCTGGCGCCCTCGCGCCCCTGGCGCCCTCACGTCCGAGCGCCCTCGCGCCTCGCGCTCTGGTGCCCGGCTGGATTCGCAGCCGGGCACCGGCTGAGGTCAGGAGCCTTCCTGCACCTCGAACACCTCGTCGGCCACCAGGCCGTGGGCTTCCTTGTGTACGGTCGACGCCGCGTCCGCGGACGGGGCCTCGACCAGGCAGAAGATCTTGCCGTGCTGCTCGTCCACCCAGTAGCGCAGATAGCGGACGTCGTACTTGGCCTGCGTCTGCAGGTCGGCCATGTGAGCCTTGGCCACGTCGCCGACGCCTACCCCGCCAGCGATGGTGTGCACGTCCATGTACAGCGGCATTTCTTGCCTCCCGGTCGCGGAACTGTTGACTGACTCGACCGTATGGAGGACTGGCGGTCTCCCGGATCGGGAGCGGCTACCCAGGTTTCCCGGCCAGCTCCCCGAGTTTCCACGGCGCTCCCCGGGTTTCCGCGGCGCTCCCCGGGTTTCCGCGGCGCTCCCCGGGTTTCCGCGGCGCTCGCCGGGTTTCGGCCGCTCCCTAGGTGTCGGCGCTGACCAGGCCGAGGCGGGCCGCTTCGGTGGCCGCGGCGTTCCGGGTCGGTACGCCCAGCTTCGCGAGTACGGCGGACACGTGATGGTCGACGGTCTTCGCCGAGATGTACAGCTTCGCGGCTATCTCGGCGTTGGTCAGGCTCGCGCAGACCAGGTCGAGTACCTCGCGCTCCCGCCGGGTCAGTCCGAGCGGATGCGAGCGGGTCGCGGTACGAGGCCCGGCGGGAATCGACCGGATACCGAGCTGGCGCATCTTCTGTCGGGTGATCCGCGCGGCAGCCTTGGCGCCTAATTCGGTGAAGATCGCCAGCGCGTCCCGGAGCGCCTCGTCCTGATCCGCGTCGACCAGCGCCATCGCGGCCTCGTACGAGCAACCCAGCTCGGACCAGCACCGCGCGGCACCGGCCCGGTCGCCGGCCAGCTCCAGCCGGTACGGCTCCGCGACCTCGCCAGCCGTCTCGCCGGTGGGCGCGGCACCGGCCCCGACCGCGCCGGTACGGCGCAGCCACACCGCGATCGCACCACGGGTCCACCGGTCGCACCGCGCCGACAGCGCATCGGCGACGGTGGCCTCGTCCCGGGCACGAGCGACATCGCCGGCCAGCCAGTACGCCTCGGCCCGCGCCAGCCGACCGGGCGCGATCCACTGCGGCTCACCCGAGCCGTCCGCGATCGCCATCGCCTCGTCCAGACAGTCCCAGGCACCGGCCTCGTCCCGCCGCGCCCGGATCCGGCCGAGGCTCACCAGCGGGTTGAACCGGTTGATCGGAGACGCACCGGCGTACCGCACCAGGCTGGTGCTGAGCGCCACCGACTCGTCCCACCGCCCGGTCCTCTCCAGCGTGTTGGCGCGCTCGCCGCGCAGGCAGGTGGCGAACGTGGTGATGTCGTACTCGTCGCAGTACGCCACCCCGTCGGTGAAGTACGGCTCGCCCTCGGCGAAACGCTGCTGCGAGCAGTACACGTTGTACAGGTTCGAGTAGGCCCGGCCGGCCTGTTCGTGGAGTCGCCGCGAGGTCGCGACCTCCAGCGCTTCCCGCAGCGGGGCGAGCCACTCCCGACCGGAGCACGCGGCCGCGCATGCCTCGCTGTTGAGCGCGTCGCTGCGTACCTCCGGAAGGTCCAGCGCTTCGCCGATCGCCTGTGCCCGGCGGGCCAGGTCGATCGCCTCGTCGCACTCGGCGTCCAACATCCGCTGGGTGGCGAGATTGCTGTACGCCCAGGCCAACTCGACGCTCTGGCCGAGGGGTTCGAGAATCTCCAGCGCGCCTTCGGCCGTGGCGACCGCTTCGGCACCGCGGCACAGCCGCCACATCGTGCGGGACAGCCGGCGCATCGTGTCGCCCTCGTGCAGCCGGTCGCCGGCCTCCCGCCACAACACCAGGGCCTTCTCCCGCGCGTCGGCGGCGTCCTGCCACCGGTCCACCATCGAGGCCTCGTACGCGAGCCCCTCGTACAGCCCGGCCACGACCGCGGGAGGTTCACCGGCGGCGTACCGCAGGGCCCGCTCGTACTGCGCCACCGCCTCCGGGTGCGAGGCCAGTTCGGTCGCCTGCCGCGCCGCGCGTACGCCGTGGAGCAGCACCGCCGGGCCGTCTCCGGCCGCGTCCGCGTGGAAGGCCAGTACGGCGTCGTCGTCACAGCCGAGCGAGCGGTACGCGTCGAGAATCCGGGCGTGGATGCCGCCCCGGCGGTGCGCGCTGATGGCCTGCTCCACCGCGAGCCGGCCGATCTCGTGCCGGAACCGCAGCCAGCCACCGTCGCCGACGAGCAGCCCGGACGCGAGCAGCTCGTCCACCGCCTCGATCAGGCACTCGGTGACCGACTCCAGCAGCCGCAGCTCGATCCGGGTACCGATCAGCGCGGCGACCTCCACGAGCTCCCGGGCGTCCACGCTCAGCCGGGCGACCCGCGCGAGTACCGCGTCACGCGCCGACGGTGGCACCTCGGCGGTACCGGCCTGCAGCACCTCGGTCACGTAGAACGGATTGCCGCTGGTCAACCGGTACAACTCGGTCGCTTCGATCGTGGTGCCGGCGGCGAGGGTCCGGACCGCGGCGGCCGACAACGGCGCGAGGCCGATCCGCCTGGTGGCCCGTTGGGTGGCGAGTTCGCCGAGCGCGAGCCGGAGCGGGTCGGTCGCGGTCAGGCCGTCGTCGCGATAGGTCACGATGAGCAGCACCGCGGCGTCGCGGAGCCGCCGGCCGAGGAACCGGAGCAGGTCGACCGTCGCCTCGTCCGCCCAGTGCACGTCCTCGATCACCGCGATGGTCAGCGTCTCCGGCTCGCTGAGCTGGCGCAGCAGCGCGCCGAACAGCTCCTCCCGGGCGCCGCCGGCCCGACACAGGTCCAGCAGCTCGCCGCCGAGCTGACCCGCGAGGTCGAACAACGGGCCGAGCGGGCGCGGCGTGAACAGGCCGTCGCAGGCGCCCCAGAACCACCGGACCGCGACCCCCGCGCCGGCCGAGGATGGCGGCCGCTCCCGCTCAACCGACGGCGCCCGCTCCCCCGACGGCGTCCGTTCAGCCGACGGCGCCCGCTCCGCCGACGGCGCCCGCTCAGCCGACGGCACCCGGTGGGTGCCCTGGAAGGACTCGACCAGCGCCGACTTGCCGACGCCCGCCTCCCCGGAGACGAGCACCAGGCGCCCACCACCGAGCCGCGCCTCCTGGGCGTACTCGGCGAGCGAGGCCAGTGCGGAATCGCGCTCCAGCAGCGGCATGCCCACAGTGTCCGCCGCCCCTGACCTGGGCCACCATCGCGAAACCGACTGATCCGCACGGCTGTCCGACCCGGCCTTCCGGTCACGAGCCGGGCACTATCCGGACATTCCGCCACCCTGCCCCCGGCGCCGTCCCGACGGGCGGGGCCAGGGCCGTGGCCGTGGTCGAGACCGGGACCAGGACCGGGGCCGTGGTCGGCGTCGGGCCGGCCGAGGTCACACTCCCCAGCGGCGGGCCGTCATAGCCTACGAAGTACGCCTGCGTCGCTACCGGACCTCGACCGCTCTGTGGAGGAGCCCCATGACCTCGCCGCTCCTGGTCACCGGCGGCACCGGCACCCTCGGACGCCTCGTCGTTGCCCGGCTCCGCGACGCCGGTCGGGACGTACGGGTGCTGAGCCGGCGCCCGCGACCGGCCGTCGACGGCGTGCGGCTCCTGACCGGCGACCTGGTCACCGGCGAGGGGCTCGGACCCGCGGTGGAGGACGTCGCGACCATCGTGCACTGCGCGACCGACCGGCGCGGCGACCCGGACGCGGCCCGCAACCTGATCCGGGCGGCCGGGTCGGGCAACCCGCACCTGGTGTACATCTCGATCGTCGGCGTGGATCGCATCCCGTTCTTCTACTACCGGTCCAAACTGGCCACCGAGCGGGTGGTGGCCGAGTCCGGCCTGCCGTGGACGATCCTGCGTACCACCCAGTTCCACGACCTCATCCTGGCGGCGGCCCGGCAATTGACGAAGCTGCCGGTGGTGCCGGTCCCGGCCGGCTTCCGGTTCCAACCGGTCGACGCGGACGCGGTGGCGGCCCGGCTCGTCGAGCTCGCCCTGGGCGATCCGGCCGGCCGCGTCGAGGACCTGGGCGGACCACGGGTGTACGGCGCGGCCGAGCTGATCCGCGGTTACCTGCGTGCCGCGGGTCGACGCCGCGCGATCGTGCCGGTACGGCTACCGGGCCGGACCCCGCGCGCGTTCCGGGCCGGCTACAACCTGGTACCCGAGCACCTGGTGGGACGTAGCTGGGAGGACTTCCTCTCCGCTCGGTTCGAGCCGTCCTCCCGGACGCGCCTCCCGGAGTAGGCGGCTCAGTTCAGCAGTCCGCGGGCCAGCGCGGTGGTGACCGCGGCGGTCCGGTCGGACACGTCGAGCTTGTTGAACGCGCGGAGCAGGTGCGTCTTGACCGTCGTCTCGGAGATGAACAGCGCCCTACCGATCTCGGCGTTGGTCATGCCGCGCGCGACCAGGGCGAGCACCTCGAGCTCCCGGGCCGACAGGGACGGTCGGGCCGGCGCCCGTACCTGCTGGACGAGCCGGGTCGCCACCGATGGCGCGAGCACGGTCTCGCCGCGGGCGGCCGCCCGTACCGCTCCGGCGAGTTCGGCGCGACTGGCGTCCTTGAGCAGGTAGCCGGAGGCACCCGCCTCGACCGCGCGGAGGATGTCGGTGTCCGACTCGTACGTGGTGAGCACGACGACACGGCAGCTCGGGGTACCGGCCAGGATCCGCTCGATCGTGCCCACCCCGTCCAGGCCCGGCATCCGCAGGTCGCACAGGACGATGTCGGGGCCGGTCGCGGCCACCAGTACGACCGCCTCCTCGCCGGAGGAAGCCTCGCCGATCACGGAAAGATCCGGTTCGGATTCGAGCATGGCGCGCAGGCCCTGGCGTACCACCGGATGGTCGTCGACGAGCAGGACGCTGATCACCGGGGCACCTCGAGTTCGATCGTCGTACCGGATGAGATGTCGCTGCGTACGGTCAGCAAGCCGTGTACCTGTTCGGCGCGGGCGCGCATGCCCCGCAACCCGAACCCGTCCCCCGACCCGTCGCGATCGAAGCCGTGGCCGTCGTCGTGGACGACCAGTCGTACCGCGTCGTCCCGGTATTCCAGCCGTACCGCCACCCGGCTCGCCCCGGAGTGCCGGCGCGCGTTGGTCAACGCCTCCTGGGTCGCCCGCAGTACGACGACCTCCACGGCGGTCGGCAGCGCGACCGGATCGCCCACGATCCGGCAGCCCACCGCGATCGGCGTCTCCTCGCCGAGCCGGTCGACCTGTCGTCGTACCGCCTGGGCCAGCGAGCCCGAGCCGAGCGCGGCCGGGGCGAGCGCGTCGATCAGCGTGCGTGATTCGGCCAGGTTCTCCCGGGCGGTACGGACCGCCAGCGCGAGATGCCCACGGGCCCGCTCCCGGTCCCGGTCCAGCCCCGCGTCGGCCGCCTCCAGCAACGTGATGATGCTGGTGAAGCCCTGGGCGAGCGTGTCGTGGATCTCCCCGGCCAGCCGGGACCGCTCCATCGAGACACCGGCCTCGTGCGAGAGCCTGGCTACCTCGGCCCGGCTCCGCTCCAGCTCCTCGATCAGCTCGGCCCGTTGCAGGCTCTGCCGTACCACCACGTCGAACCAGGCGCCGAGCGCGACCGAGAACGCGATCGCGGCGACCGTGATCGGTACGAAGTGGTCCCGTACGTGGTCGCTGAATCCCTCCCGCTGCAGCGCCACGACCAGCGGCCCGAGGTTGGCGATGACCACCGCGACCAGCGCGAACCGGAGCGGTTGCAGCAGGAAGACCAGCGGGCAGATCGCGAAGAGCAGGAAGCCGAAACTCGACGAGCCCACCAGCCCGAGCAGGAACAGCGCGAGCAGCGCGACGACGAACCCCCAGGTCCGCCGGCCGCCGCTTCCCTGGTGCCACGCGGCCGCTCCGCCAGCTCCCTCGCCGGTCCCGCCCTCGCTCTCAGCCGCCCCGCGCGGGTGGCGTTGCAGGGCCCGGAGCGCCTGCGCGCGCACCAGCCCGCGGCCGACCCGCGCGTACAGCAGGGCCATCGCGGCGAGCGCGGCATAGGCGAGCAGCCGGTGCGCGGCGTCCAGGTCGGTGCTGACCGCCACCGCGACCGCCACCACCCCGGCGGTCACGCCGCAGTACAGGTCGCCCGGCCGGAGCCACGGACTGCCGGCCGCCGGCGCGACGCCATCTATCGAGGCGCCCGCCGGTGGGCCGCCGTCGTCCACCGGCGGGCCGCCCCCGTCGGGCACCGGCGGGCTCAGCCGGCCCGCCGGGTCCACCGGAACGTCACCAGACACAGCGCCAATCCGATCACACACCAGCCGGCCAGGATGAGGGCGATCCGACCGTGCTCCCAGGCTCCGGCCGCCTCGTAGGTCGCCATCCGGTCCGACAGGAACACCGACCGGAAGCCCTGGCCCATCCATTTGACCGGCAGGAACGACGAGATGGTGACCATCCAGTCGGGCAGCATCGTGATCGGGTGGATGAAGATCCCGGACATGAACTGCAGCGCCACCACCGGCACGTTGAGGATCGCCCCGGCACTGCGGGCGGAGGTGATCAACGAACTGGCCGCGACCCCGAGCAGCGTGCAGGCCACCACGGACAGCACCAGCAGCCAGCCGAAGGTGAACCAGCGCCCCAGCTCGGTCGGCAGCGGCTGGTCGAACACCACGAAACCGACCCCGAGCAGCAGTACGACCTCGCCGACGGTCGCCGTCGCGACCAGGATCAGCTTTCCGATGAAGTACGCGACGGGGCTGAACGGCATGCCGCGCAGCCGCTTGAGCGTGCCGTCGGCGCGGTCGACCGCGAGCCCCATGCCCATCGTGATGAACGCGGTGGACACGATCCCGTACGCGATCATGCTCGCCGAGAACACCTTGCTGGCGGAGACACCGGGGTGCTGGTACGCGTCGTCGAAGATCGAGCCGAGCAGGACCAGCAGCAGCGCCGGGAACGTGAAGGTGAAGATCACCGCTTCTTTGGTACGGAAGAATTGGCGCACTTCCACCGAACCCCGGGCGACGCCGAGCCGCAGTACGGACGGCATGCCCGGCCGTTCGGTGCGGGCGAACGGTCCACGCGCGCCGGTCGTCGCGGTTCCCCGGTCGGCGGTTGCCTGGTTAGCGGTCCCCCGGTCGGCGGTTGCCTGGTTAGCGGTTCCCTGGTGCGCGGTCATCGCAGTTCTCCGATCAGGTCGAGATAGACGTCTTCCAAGCGGGGCCGGGTGACGGTCAACCCGGTGACGCGGATGCCGGCCGCGGTGAACCGCGAGATCAGCTCCTGCGGGTCATCGGTCAGCTCGGTGTGCGGGCCGCTGTCGTCGGTCCAGCTCACGGTGGGCTGGGACGTGGCGCGGCCGCCGAGAGTGGCGGGCGTCCCCTCGGCGACGATGCGACCGCTCGCGATCACGGCGAGCCGGTCGGCCAGTTCCTCGGCTTCGTCCAGGTAGTGCGTGGTCAGCAGGATGCTGGTGCCCTCGTTGGCGAGCAGCCGGATCAGATCCCAGAACTGCCGGCGCGCCTCCGGGTCGAAGCCGGTGGTCGGCTCGTCCAGGAAGAGCAGCTCCGGCCGGCCGACCACGCCGAGCGCCACGTCGAGCCGCCGGCGCTGCCCGCCGGACAGCGCGCGTACCCGTGCGCCGGCCTTGTCGGTGAGCCCGACCAGGTCGATCACCTCGTCCGCCGGCCGTGGCCGGGGGAAGTAGCGGGCGAAGTGCCGGACCGTCTCGGCGACGGTCAGCTCGGCCGCGTCGTTCGCGGTCTGCAGCACGATCCCGATCCGGGACCGCCACTCCCGACCGGCCCGGGCCGGATCGGCGCCGAGCACCGACACCGCGCCGGCGTCGCGGTCCCGGTGGCCCTCCAGGATCTCGACCGTGGTGGTCTTGCCGGCGCCGTTCGGGCCGAGCAGCGCGAACACCTCACCGGCGGCGACCGTCAACTGGATGCCGTTCACGGCTGGTCGCCCGCCGTAGCTTTTGCGTAGTCCGTGTACCTCGATTGTGTTCATGCGCTGATCGTCGCCACCGGGGGCGGGTGCCCGGGACGATCACGCGGTCGACAGCGCTGTCCTCCGATCGGTGGACACCCGCGGCGTGGTCGGCGTCAGCCTGGAAGGCGCCGCCCCATCGGCCAACGGCATCGCCCACGGCACCTGGCTCCGGGTGCTGCGCGCAACCTGGTGACCGCCGCGGTCCCGGGGCGACGGCGTGACCAGGCAGGATTCGTGACTAGGCAGGATTCGTGACTAGGCAGGATTCGTGACTAGGCAGGATTCGTGACTAGGCAGGATTACTGAGTGAACCGGGCACCCTGCGACCGGTAGCTTCGCTTCACGTGACCCAGGATGCGGCGGAGCGGCTCGGCGGGCGCTTCACGAAACTGTGGGCGGCCAGTACGACCTCCGCGCTGGGCAGCGGGCTGGCCACGATCGCGGCACCGCTGTTCGTCGCGTCGCGCACGCACAACCCGTTGGTCGTCTCGTCGGCGTTCGCCGCGTCCTGGCTGCCGTGGCTGCTGTTCACCCTGCCCGGCGGGGTGCTCGTCGACCGGGTCGACCGCCGTCGACTCATGATCCTGATCGATTGGGTACGCGTCGGCGCGATGAGCGTGCTCGCCGCGGCCATCGCCACCGGATGGGGCAGCATCCCGCTGCTGTACGTCGTGCTGTTCGTCATCAACACCGGCGAGGCGGTGTTCCGCTCGGCGGGCCAGGCGATGGTTCCGGCGGTGGTACCGCGGCCACTACTCGAACGGGCCAACGGCCGGCTGCGCGGCGCCGCCACGGTGATGCAGGAGCTGATCGCCGCGCCGGTCGGGGCGTTCCTGTTCGTACTCGCGGCGAGCGTCCCGTTCTTTGCCAACGCCGGTACCTACGCCGTGAGCGCGGTCTTCATCGCGTTGATCGCGGGGTCGTACCGCGGTGCCCCGACACCGGCGACGCCCGGTCCGGCACGCACGGTCCGGGCCGACATCGTCGAGGGTTTCCGCTGGCTGATGGGGCAACGGGTACTCCGCACCATGACGCTCCTGATCGGCATGATGAACGTGACGCTGACCGGGTCCGTCTCGGTGCTGGTGCTGATCGCCAGGGAGCGGCTGCACCTCGGTTCGGTCGGTTTCGGTCTGCTGTTCACCTCGATCGCGGTCGGCGCCGTACTCGGCTCGGTGGTCGGCGACCGCCTCATCAAGCTGGTCACCGCCACCTGGACGATCCGGATCGGGCTGCTGATCGAGACTGGCCTGCACCTGGCCCTGGCGACCTCGACCAGCGCCTACGTCGTCGCGACGATGTTCTTCGTGTTCGGGGTACACGACGCGCTGTGGAACATGGTCGGCTCCTCGCTGCGGCAGCGGCTCACCCCGCCGGAGCTGTTGGGCCGGGTCGGCAGTACCAGCCTGTTCGTCTCAGCCGGCGGCAACTGCGTCGGCGCGTTGCTCGCCGGCGTCGCGGCTTCGACCTTCGGGCTGACCACGCCGAACTGGGCCGGCTTCGTGGTCGGAATCATCGTGGCGATCACGACCTGGCGTGTTTTCAACCGAGCCACTGTCGCCGCCGCGTACGCCGATCCCCCGCACGCCGCTGAGAAACTGCCGGCGTGACAGCTCCGACGGTGGACCTGCACGTCGCGTTCGCCGTCGACCGCCTACCGCGGTGAGTCCCGGCCAATTAATACATCTGATTAACCCGATTTGTGATGAAGATATCGGGTTGTCGCTTGCGTGACGTTTATCAGTCACAATCGGCATTGTGGGTGATTCTAGGATCCCCTGCCTCTACCGGTGGATATACGGGGCACCTGTCGAGAGGCGCTAATCGGGAGGGATCAAACCAATGAGGTCGTACCGCAAACTCACTGTCGCTGCCGCCACATTGTTGGTCGGCCCGATGCTGATGGCCGGAGCGGCGCACGCGGCGCCGACGACGAAGGGGGCTGTCTGGAGTCCGCGGCTCCTTTCCGTCGAGCCTCTGTACGACGGCTCGGCTGTTCGACGGCGTTACACCGACGGAATCACCGTTGTCGCGTCCGTGGACGCGCGGGTGACGTTCCAGGGCTCCGCACCGAACATCTATTCGGATGGTCGACGCGTGTACGACCGCGCCGTGCACATCGTCGACCCCCAGTCGGCCCGCAGGTCGTCGCCGGACGCCGCGGCCGCATACGCGGCGGCGGGGCGCAGTGTCTATGCCGACGCGCTGGCCGCGGGATTCAGTCCGGACGAGGCACGACAAACGGATCCCGGCCTCCTGGGCGAACCGCTGATCGACGACTCCGGCTGCGTCTACAGCGAAGACAACCATCCGGATCCGGATTACGAATGGGCCGGCTGCTACAAGTTGTACGAGGTGCCACCGTCACGCCCCACAGCCTGGTACGCCGCCAGTTCCGGGACGGCCCACGGCTGGGGCACCGGCGCTTTCACCGGAGGCAAGGAGCTTCAGAAGGGGTACAACAAAATCACCCGCAGCGGCGCCGGCGTTGAGATGATCGAAGCATCGCCATCAGCCAGCCAGTCCGGAAACAACTGCGCGAACTTCACCATCGGGCTGTCCCACATCATCGAACTCGGGTACCAGGTGCCACTCTGCGACGACGGCTGGAACGTCACCTGGAATCACACGGTCCACAATGTCGAATGGCACGGCTCGAGTACCGGCGGCGAGTCCGACAGTCGGAGCGCGTCGGGCGCGAACACCGTACGGGCGCCGTTGTCCACCCCCACGATCAGGCTGGACTACGAAATCGGCTGGACCTACATCTGCTTCTGCTGATGTACCTTTCGTCCCTGCGGCGGTCATCGCCGCCGCAGGGACGAAGTGAACACACGGCTGAATACCTCGAAGTAGGGTGGAATTCGGATATGCGCATTCGGGTCATCCTCCTTGTGGTGACCGGGCTGCTCGCCGTGCCGGGCTGTGCCGCCAAGCCACCCGCGACTTCTGAGCCATCCGCGCCCGAGCACACGCCGGTAGTGGGGCAACCGGTCGTACTCGATACGCGGGTGCCCGGCTGGGAGACCTCGGCGTGGCTGTCCCAGAATGCGTTGTGCGTCCGCGCGGCCCGCGTCGGCGAGCACAAGCCGGGCGAGGAGAACGAGTTCGTCTTCTGCGACCCGGCGCCGTCAGCTCTGAAGACCGTCGGTCCCCCGCTGTTGCCCGCGAAACCGGTGCCCTATGTCGCACCGATGGACCCGCGGTCGCGGGAGATCATCCTGGTCGGGACGGTACGCGGCGCGGTGGCCAGTGTTTCCGTGACGATGTTCGGCGAGACGGCGACCGCGACCGTGCACCGGTTGCCGGCCACCGGTGGACGGGAGATCGGCGCGTACGCCGTGTGGCTTCCTCGCAGCGGTTCCGATCGCGATGGAATGGCTCTCTCGGACATCACCGCGGTGGTCGGACGTGACGCGACCGGCGGTGTCGTGACAAGCCTGGACTGAAACCGGTAACGCACGGCGAAGGCCCCGGACGAAGTCCGGGGCCTTCCGAGCCGGTGAAGCGGATCCCGTACTAGCAGTTCCTTACCGAGTACACCGGAGCCCAGTTGAAGTTCGAGTTCGAACTCGGCGGGTTTCCGGTGGTACCAACGATTCCGCCATCGATGCCGTAGAAAATGCCCACCGTGCCGGGGCTCTGGTTGTTCACCCACGAGCCATAGCCGTACCAGCCGATGTTGAGCAGCTGGCAGTTGTACAGGTTCACCCGCGGCCCGCTGAAGCCCGGGTCGTGGAAAATGCACATGTAGAGGTACGCGCATCCGTGGACGCTACCCGCGGAGATGCCGCTGCCGAATTCCCGCGCGGTGGTCTCACCCGGCAGCGGCAGCACAATCTCGCCGCCGGCAAACTCGACCTTGTTCAGCGAGACCTGCCGGCCGTGGAACTGGTCGCGGTACTTGTCGACCTGCCGCTGCAGTGCCTGGAACTGCGGGTTCGTGTACCCCGCCGCGTGCGCCTGGGCGGCGAACGAGGATGCCGGCGCGGCCGGTGCGGCCTGTGCCGGTACCGCGCTCAGCAGCGTGGCTACCGCGCCGAGCAGTACCCCGAACAGAACCTTTCGTTTCATGAGGATCCCTTCTCCGGTCGAATGGACCCCTGATTCGTACCTGTCCGGATCAGGCGACGACAATCATTTGACCTATCCCTCAAATGAGTTGACGCACGGTATGACTGCGCTCAATTCGACTGGGAGTGGTACGCGGAGCAATTCGCGGAATGCTCAGCCGAGCAGGTCGGTGTTCGCGGAACAGCCACCGCGGCCGCGCACCGACTGCCGGCCACCGGTGGACGGGAGACCGGCGCGTACGGCAGCGGTACCGGTCGCGGTGTGTCCGGAATCCGTCATGACCATCCCCGACCGTCGACCCGGATTGCCGACTGCGCCGCGCGTACCCTGCGCACGAGGGGGCGATGGCGATGCGGTTCACGTCGCGAAAGAACGCCAGCGGGCAGGTGTTCGCGGTCGCCGGTACGAATACTGTTTCGTTCGGCGTCGTCGCCGCGGAGGCGACCAAAGCGGGCCTGCTCGGCTTCGCCGTTGAACGACTCGATCTCGCCACCGGTACAAAGAAATGGGTGAAGGGTTTCAAGGTTTTCGCGTCTCTGATCCCCGAGCCGGCTCCCACCCTGCAGGTGAGCACCCGCGACCACCCGGTGCAGAGCTTCTCCTGGGACGACTTCACCGCGGCGGCCGGGCACGACTATCGCTACACCTTCCATCCGGTCAAGGGCCGCCCCGCCGCGCTGGAACTGACCACGCCTGCCATGGCCATCACGGTACGAACGGAACCGCTGGTCGGCGGCGTACACGACGTCTTCTTCAACCGCGGGGTGGCGAGCAGCCAGGCCTATGTCCGCGAGTTCGGCACCGATCCGATCGACAAGCTGCCGCCGGCCCGCCGGCGGAAGGCGCTGGACTGGTTGAGTCGCGATCTCGACGACGCGGTGCTGCGGTTCGTGGACGCCTGCGCGCCAGGCGACCAACTGCTCGGGTGCTTTTACGAGTTCCGCTACGAACCGATGGCGACCGCCTTGGTCAAGGCGCTGGATCGCGGCGTCGAGGTCTCCCTGGTGATCGACGCGAAGGTCAACGAACACACCGACCGGAAAGGCACGTTCTTCGAGAGCTTCCCGCGCGCCGAAAATCTGCGCATGCTCGACACCGCGCACCTGCCGCCCACCGCGGTAATTCTCCGCGAGGCGCGGAAATCGGCGATCCAGCACAACAAGTTCATGGTGCGAATCCCGCAGGGCGGCGAGCCGGCCGAAGTGTGGACCGGATCGACCAACCTGTCCCTCGGTGGCATCGCCGGGCAGACGAATGTCGGGCACTGGGTGCGGGACCCGGCCGTGGCGGCGGCATTCGCCCGGTACTGGGAGCTGCTGGCCACCGATCCCGGCGGACAGACCGGCGACAACCGAGCCGAGGTCGTGCGGAAGAACGCGGCCCTACGGGCCTCGGTCGAGGCGCTGTCGCCGGTACCCACGGAGCTGACCGAGCTGGCCGCCGGCACGATCGCGGCGTTCAGCCCGCGCAAGGGCGTCTCGCTTCTCGACGCGTACGCCGTCCTGCTGGACAGCGCGGACCGGCACGCGTGCCTCACCTTGGCGTTCGGCATCAGTAGCCAGTTCAAGGAACTGCTGCGGGACAACACGCCGCAGAACCAACTCGTGTTCCTGCTGCTGGAGAAGCAGGACAAGCCCGACCCCGACGAACCCGGCGCGTTCGTACGGATCAACGCGAGCAACAACGTGTACCAGGCGTGGGGCTCGTTCCTGCAGGACCCGGTGTACGAGTTGGCGGAAACCAACGCCGGTCGGCTCGGACTCAACGACCACGTCAGCTATATCCACTCGAAGTTCATGCTGATCGATCCGCTCAGCGCGGACCCGATCGTGGTGACCGGCTCGGCCAACTTCAGCGAGCCGTCCACGTCGGAGAACGACGAGAACATGCTGCTGATCCGCGGCGACCGGCGGGTGGCCGACATCTACCTGACCGAGTTCAACCGGTTGTTCAACCACTACTACTTCCGGAGCGTCGTCGAGCAGACGAGCGCCGAAGACGCCCCGTCGCCGAGCACGGACAGCAGCCGCTTCCTGGCCGAAACCGACGAGTGGCTGGGCAAGTACACGCCGGGATCGCTGCGCTCCAAGCGACTCGAGCTGTACCGCGCGATGACCGGCTTCACCAGCCTGTAGGACGCGCGCCGGCCGCGGCGACTGCGCTGGTACCGCTGGCCGGGGGTGTGCGAGGGTCTGGCTCGTGGAAACCGCGACGCAGTTGCTGCACCGGCTCACGTCCTACGAACCCGGCCGCGAATGGGACGAGCCGATCGACGACCCCCGCGTGGTACAGGACTTCGAGAGCAACGACCCGGACCGTTTCCCCTGGTTCTACAAGCGGTACGAGCGGCCGCTGCCGCGGATCCCGCTCCCCCGCGAGCTGCCGCCCACGACTGCCGCGGCGACCGCCGTGCTCGCCGGTACCGCGGACACCGCCCGCACCGAGCTGGACCTGCCGCACCTGTCCCGCCTGCTGCACCTGTCCGCCGGGGTGGTGCGGATCAGCGAGCGCCCGCACCTGACGTGGCTGTTCCGCGCCGCCGGATCCGCCGGCGCCCGATGCCCGCTCGAGGTGTACCTCGCCGTTCCGAGCAGCACCGCCGACCCGGACAGCAGCGCCGGCCCGGACGGCACCGCCGGCCCGGGCAGCAGCGCCGGCCTGCCCGCCGGCGTGCACTGGTACGACCCGCGCGACCACGCGCTCGTGCGGATCGGTCCACCGCCGGCCGGGGACGTGCCGACGCTGGTGGTCACCGGCGTGCCCTGGCGTACCGGCTGGCGCTACCGCGAGCGCGGCTTCCGCCACGTGTACTGGGACGCCGGCACCATGCTCGCCCAGTTCCTCGCGGCGGCCGACTCCGCCGGGCATCCCGCGTCGCTGTACAGCCACTTCCCGGACGCGCCGGTGACCGCGCTCGTCGGCGCCGACGGCGTACAGGAGTGGCCGGTTGCCGTAGTCGCGCTCGGTGACGGCCCGCCGGCGCTCGACCCGACCGGTCCCGCGGCCGCCGGCCAGGTCGACGCGGCACCGATGGAGTTCCCACTGGTCACAGCCGCGCAACGGGCCGGGGTACGGGACGCGCTCGGGTCGGCGTGGGGACGCGGAGCCCCGGTGGACGTCCCGCGGCACGGGGCCGAACCGGTCGAGACCGTGGTGCTCTCCCGCGGCTCGCAGCGCCGGATGGACCCGACCCGCGGCCTGCCGGCGGACCTGTTGCGCACCTGCCTGCCGATCGCGCTGCGCGGCGTCGACCTTCCGCACCGGCTCGTCGTCCACGATGTCGACGGGGTCGCCCCGGGGGTGTACCGCTGGCCGGATCTCGCCAGCCCGGTTCGACCCGGCGCGCTGCGGGACGAGCTGCACCGGATCTGCCTGGGGCAGGCGCTCGGCCGCGACGCCGCGTTCGTGGTGATCGCCGCGACCGACGTGGCGACCCTCGACGACCGCCAGTACCGCGAGGCGCAGCTCGCCGCGGGTCTGGTCGAGGGGCGGCTGCACCTGCTGGCATACAGCCTCGGCGCGAGCGCCAGCGGGATGACGTTCGTCGACAGCGAAATCGCGGCGCTGCTCGACGAGCCGCTCGACGCGCTGCTGTTCACCTGTGTGGGCGTACCCGAGTACGCGTCCAGCACCGGCGGCCTGCCCGGCGCCCCCACGGCGGTACGCGTGGTCCAGCCGCGCGAGTAGTAGCGCTACTCCCGCTGCCGGAGCCGTTCGAATCCGTCCAGCAGAAGGTCCAGCGCGAACTCGAACTCGAACTGGTCGTCGCAACCGCTGCCGACGACCGACTCCTCGTCGTGGGCGATCGCCGCGGCCAGCTCGGTGACGTACGGATACCGCTCCGCCAGGTCGCGCTGCATGACCGCCTGCGCGTCCAGGTCGGCGTCCGATGAGCCGGTGTCCGATGGGCCGGCGTCCGGTGAGTCGGCGTCCGGTGAGTCGACGTCGGAGGAGTCGTCTCGGGTGTCGTCGAACAGTTCCTGGGTGAACCCCAGCATGCGGCTGCCCATCACGTGCATCACATGGTGGGTGAGGTCGATGGAGAAGCCGCCGGTCCGGAACATCCCGATCATCGAGTCCAGGTACGCCAACACAATCGGTGTCGGGGTACGGCGCGACTCGATCGCGTGCGACGCCCAGGGATGCGCGAGAAGCACTCGTCGCGCCGCCAGGATGCGCCGCCGGACCGCGCTCTTCCAGTCGAGGCCGTCAGTCGGAGAGTCGATCTCCGCGACGACGACGTCGACCATGCCGTCGAGCAGCTCGTCCTTGTTCGCCACGTGCTTGTAGAGCGCCATCGGCACGACGCCCAGCTCCTGCGCGAGCTTGCGCATGCTGACCGCGTCGATCCCGACCTCGTCGGCCAGCGCGACCGCGGCGCGCAGCACCCGCTCCCTGCTCAGCGGCGCCCGGCGCTGGGCGTCCACCTGCTGAGCCATCAGAAACCCCATTCAACCCTTGACAGGTGTACGGCGTACACCTACCGTCCATCGCAAGCGGTGTACACCGTACACCCGAGCCAAGTCCGAAGCGCGCTGGAGGAGATCCGATGAAGGCGATCGTCCAGGACCGGTACGGCTCCCCCGACGTCCTCGCATTCCAGGAGGTCGACCGGCCGGTGGCCGCCGACAACGAGGTGCTGGTGCGGGTGCACGCCGCCACCGTCAACGCGCGCGACTGGCACATCATGCGGGGCGACCCGTACCTGGCCCGCCTGTCGTTCGGGCTCGGTGGGCCGAAACTGAAGATCCGCGGTACCGACTTCGCCGGTCGGGTGGAAGGTGTCGGCTCGGCGGTGACGCGGTTCCGTCCAGGCGACGAGGTGTTCGGCGAGATGGACGGAGCGTTCGCCGAGTACGTGTGCGTACCGGACGACCTGGTGGAGCGCAAACCGGCCAACCTGACGTTCGAGCAGGCGGCCGCGATTCCACTGGCCGCCAACACCGCCCTGATGGGCCTACGCGACGTGGGGCAGGTGAAGCCGGGCCAGCAGGTGCTGGTCAACGGTGCGTCCGGTGGCGTGGGCACGTTCGCCGTACAACTCGCCAAGTCGTTCGGCGCGGAAGTGACCGCGGTCTGCAGTACCAGGAACGTGGACCTGGTCCGGTCGCTCGGCGCGGACCACGTCATCGACTACACCCGCGAGGACTTCACCCGCGCCGGTCGGCGGTACGACCTCGTCTTCGACCTGGTCGGCAACCGTTCGTTGACCGAGTTCCGGCGTGCGCTGACCCCGGCCGGCGCGCTGATCCTGTCCGGTGGCGGCGTGTTCGAGGGCGGCAGCCTCGTCGGGCCACTCGGGCTCATCGTCAAGGCGCGGGTGCTGTCCCGCTTCGTCCGCCACCGGCTGCTCATCCTCACGGTGACGCCGGGCCGGGAGAACCTCGCGACCCTGCGCGAACTCGCCGAGGCCGGCACGATCACCCCGGTCATCGACCGGACCTACCCGTTGAGCGCGACAGCCGACGCCATCCGGTACGTCGAGACCGAGCACGCGCGGGCGAAGGTCATCGTGACCGTGTGACGTTGCAGCCCGATGCCCGGCGAACAGGTGCGACCAGTCGCCGGGCGGGAGTACGCGATCAGGTTGGCTTCTCGGCTTTGACCACGAGGAAGTTCGGCACCGTGGTGAGCAGTCGCGCGGTGTCGGGGGCGCCCGGTTCGGCCGCGTCGGAGGCGGCCAGGCCGGGTTCGGCGAGCTCGGTGATCCGCAGTCCCGCCGCGACGACGGCGTGGAGGTAGGTACTCAGGGTGCGGTGGAAGTCGGTGGCCACCGGCCGGACCAGTGGCCGCTCGGTGAGGTAGTCCCGTACGACGATGTGCGGGTCGGTGGTCAGCTCCCGCCGCTCGGCGGTCTCGAAGCACGGGTGGTCGACGGCGAACACGAGGAACCCGCCGGGCTTGACCGCGCCGGCGCACGCGGTGAGCGCCCGCGTCCAGTCGTTGATCGACAGGAAGACCATGTTCGACACCACCATGTCGAAGACCGGCTCGAACTCCGCGACGGTCAGGTCGGCCTGGACGTACTCGATCCCGAGCGGTTCCCGCGACTCCATCAGCCGCGAGTGCGCGATGAGCGCGTCGGCGGGTTCGACCGAGGTGACCACGGCGCCCCGGCGGGCGAGCAGGCGGCTGAAGTACCCCTGACCGGCGCCGGCGTCGAGGATCCGGCGACCCGTCGCGTCACCGATCATGCGCAGCACGGTCGGGTTGAGCAGGTACCGCTTGGTGAAGTCCCCTTCCGGGTCGAGAGCGGCGAGCTGCTCCGGCGCGATCGCCGACCAGTGCGCGATGTTCTCGGTGTTCGACGGGATGGCGGGCGTCACGTGCTCGGTCTCCACCCGGACAACCTAGAAGACGGCCTCCGCAGCCCTTTACGCGCAGGACCGGGACTCAGCGTCGGTACAGGGCGAAGGGGGCGTCCGGGTGTATGCCGGTCCGGCCCTCGACGAGCCCCTCACGTCGGATGGTGCCCGCCGGTCGCAGCCCGAGCCGCTCCATGACCGCCCGCGAGGCGCGGTTGTGCACCTCGGTGAACGCCACGACCGGCAGGGCCGGCTGGTGCTCTACCGCCCAGGCGAGCGCCGCCCGGCCAAGCTCCGTCGCGTAGCCGCGGCCGGTGCGGGCGTCACGTACCGCCCAGCCGAGCTCGAGCACCGGCTCGCCCTCGAGGTCAATGCGGGAGAAGCCGCCGCGCCCGACAAGCGACCCGTCCGACCGGTCGCGCGCCATCCACTTGCCGACCCCGTCCGCCGTCCACCGGGCCGCCATGCCCGCGACCCACGACTCCACCGCCGCGCGGGTCCAGGGGCCGGTCCAGTACGCGACCATCGGATCGCCGTACAGGAGAACCAGGTCCTCGACATCGCCGGGACCGACCGGCGTCAGGACGAGCCGCGGCGTCAGCACCGGGTCCGTCGGTGCCCCGGCCGGCCGCTTCGCGTACATCCACTCAGTAAACAGCTCAGTAAACAGCGATCACACCCGGCGATGAGTTCGGCGGACGCGCATGGTCTACCTCAGGTACCGACCATCACCTGAGGAGTGACCTCGCATGACTGACAGCCGCCGGCTCGTCGTGACCGAGAACATCACCGCGAACGGGGTCATCGAGTTCGTCGACGACTGGTTCGACCCCGCCGATCAGGACGACGCGGAAGACCTTTTTGCCGTGATGCGTGACCAGATGGCGCGGGAGGGAGCCCTGCTGTTGGGGCGGAAGACCTTCGAGGACTTCCGCGGATACTGGCCGCTGCGGGCCGACGACATCTCAGGCGCCGCGGCCCACTTGAACCGGCTGCCCAAGTACGTCGTGTCCTCCACGATGACCGAGCCGGCCTGGTCGAACAGCACGGTGCTCTCAGGTCGGCTCGAGGACGAGGTCGCAGCCCTCAAGGCCCGCAGCGACGGCGGTGAGGTGGGGGTGACCGGCAGCATCAGCGTGGTACACGCACTCATGCGCGCCCACCTTGTCGACGAGTACCGGTTGTTCGTCTATCCGGTGCTCAGCAGCCGCGGTCGCAACCTCATGCCCAGTGACTTGGCGCCTCAGGGCCTGACCTTGACCGAATGCACGCCATTCCGATCCGGGGTCGTGCTGCAGGTCTACACCAAACCCTGACAACCACCGCACCCACGCGAGGCCGCGGCCAACGCGGCGATGGCCGCCACCAGCCACAATGGCGGCATGGTGAACGTTTCCGAGGACACCGTCGGCTTCCGGCTCTGGCCGCCGGTCGCGATCGGCGCTCCCCTGCTGGGCGGCTGGGTGGCTACGCAGCTCTGGGGCGACCCGGTCGGTCTCGGCGGGTGGCGGGTCCCGCTCGGCTGGGCACTGGTGCTGTTCTTCGCCGGGTGGAACGGCTGGTCGCTGTACCTGTTCGGCCGGCACGGGACCGGGCTGCTGCCGGGGCAGGCGACGGACGCGATGATCAAGGAGGGGCCGTACCGCCTGTCCCGCAACCCGTTGTACGTCGGCATGCTCGCGCTCTACCTCGGGCTGGCGCTGCTGGCACCCACGTTCTGGGGGCTCGTGCTGTTCCCGGCCGCGGTGCTGCTCGTCCTGTGGGGCGCGATCCTCCCCGAGGAACGGTTCCTGCACGAGCGGTTCGGCGCCTCGTACGACGACTACAAGCGGCAGGTACGTCGCTGGCTGTGAGCACTGATCGCCGGCAACGAAAACCAAGCGGCAACGGCCGGGGCGCGCCCCTATGGTGGACCGATGGCGTCGGTCAAGCAGTTCCAGGTCACCTTCGACTGCGCAGAACCTGAGTGCGTCGCTCGATTCTGGTGCGAGGTGTTGGGGTACGTCGTACCGCCGCCACCAGAGGGGTTCGCCAGCTGGGACGAGTTCGATCGCTCCCTGCCGGCTGAGAGTCAGGGTTCAGCGTTCGCCTGCGTCGATCCTTCAGGGGTGGGCCCGCGACTGTTCTTCCAGCGCGTACCCGAAGGCAAAGTCGTCAAGAATCGGGTGCACCTTGACGTACGGGTCGGCACTGGGCTAGTGGGTGACGAGCGCCTGGCCGCACTCGAGGCCGAATGCGCACGACTGATCCCGCTCGGCGCGGTACGCGTGCAACTACAGCGGGCCGACGGCGTGAACGAGTCGTGCCTCACGATGCAGGACGTCGAGGGCAACGAGTTCTGTCTCGACTGAGTGGCCGTTGCTGGTGGCTAGGCGCCGAACAGCCTCCAGTGCCGGAGACACTTTTCGCTCAGCTGCCACTGATACGGTCCCGCCATGGCTGAGGCACCTGGATCATCGACTGGTCCCGTTACGGCGGCCGATGTGGACCATGCCGTCCGCCTCGCCGTAGCTGCCCTGCGAGGCGTGGAGGACCCGGACTGGAGTGCCCAGGCCGACACGCTGGAGTGGGACTGCTGGGAGACCGCCGAACACCTGGCCGACGACCTGTTCTCCTATGCCGCTCAGCTGGCTCCCGAGCACCCTCCAGTCGACACGCACGTCCCCTTCGAGTGGAGGCGCAAGAAGCCAGGCGGCCCACCGAACGCCATCTTCGCCGACCGCGACGCCGGCCCGGCCGGTCTGCTGCAGGTCCTGGAGGCCTGTGGCGCCCTGTTGACCGCCATGGTCCGCAGCACCCCGCCGACTGTCCGGGCACATCACGTCTACGGCGCTGCCGATCCCGAAGGCTTCGCCGCGATGGGGATTGTCGAGACGCTGGTGCACACCCACGACATCGCCGAGGCCTTCGGGATCGGGTGGACGCCGCCCGCCGACCTGTGCGACCGGGTGCTGGCCCGGCTCTTCCCCGACGCCCCCACCGACACTGACCGCTGGAGGACGCTGCTCTGGGCCACTGGTCGGTCAGAACTCGCCGGCAGGCCCCGGCTCACCGACTGGCGCTGGCACGGCGCGCCACGCTGACGACCCAGCTGCCGTACTTCATTGCTGTACGCACGGAAAAGGCCCCGCACGACGATCGCGTACGGGGCCTTCGACCTGGGTGGGCGATACTGGGATCGAACCAGTGACCTCCTCGGTGTGAACGAGGCGCTCTCCCGCTGAGCCAATCGCCCGGGACAGGTGCATCACTGTACCCGACGCTCCGGCGGCCCCGCGAACCACCGCCGGCCGTACTACGAACCGCGACGAGCCGCCGCCGACGGCCGGGTCCGACGGGCTACCGCGCGGACAGATAGTTCCTGGTAGCGGCGGCCAGGTCGATGCCGAGGCTCGCGCGTACCGAGCCCCACAGCACGAGCGCCACCAGCGCGGCGCCGACGAGTCCGACGGCCAGCCGGAACACGAGCGAGCGGCGGCGGATCCAGTCGGTCCAGCCCTGCACCTTGGTACGGGTGAAGTGCAGCACCCGCTTCGCCCAGGGGAACTCGAGTGCGAGTACCGCGAGACCGGCCAGTACGACCAGCCAGCCCGGACCGGGCAGCGGCACCAGCGCGAGCCCGACCAGGATGATCGCGGTACCGGCGATGCCGACGACGATCTTGAGCGCGATCCGGCCGGTGGGGGTGGCGCGGATCCGGTCGATCATGCCGCGTACGCCGTGGCGCTCGGGCGCGGGCGCGTCGTGGGCCTCGTCCGGGAGCGGTTCGGCCGGTGCTGCTGTTCGCTCCGTCGGCCGTTCCTCGGTCATCGGTCCACCCGCCTGCACGTCAGCCCTCGCTCCTTCATCGACCGCCAATGATTGCCCTCCGGTCCCGTGATCACTCGTGGGTGACCACTCGACCGCCCCCACGGTTGAGGAGCACCTCGACGCTACCGGACTACTCGTCGATCTCGACATCGGCGTTTGGACTCTTTGCGATGTCCGACTACTACCGGTTTGTTACGCCTGGTCCCGACCTGTCTAAGCAGACATTTCGCTACTCCGCAAGATCCATGTATGACCAGCGGCGAGCGGTGGTACCACCCTTTTGGAAGTGGAGCGCGGGGGCGCTCCACCGGCTTTCCCGGGAGGACGTCGATGAGTCCGCTCAACCCCTCGACTGTCGAAGTCGAGACGTCTTTGCAACTCGTCGCGCCCGACTCTGTGACCCTGCCGGTTCGCGCCAGCCTTCGGTATGACGCGACCGACCCCTACGCGGTTCACGTACTTTTTCACCCGGAGGCCGCGGGCGGCGAACCGGTGAGTTGGTCGTTCGCGCGTGATCTGCTCGTCGCGGGACTGGACGAGCCGTCTGGAATGGGTGACGTTCGGGTCTGGCCGTGGGCGACCCCCCGCGGCGACGTGATCGCGCTGGCGCTGTCCTCCCCGGACGGCAACGCGCTGTTCGAGGTGCCGCGCACCGTGCTGGTGCGGTTCCTCCGTCGCACCTTCAGCGCCGTTCCGCGTGGCCGTGAGGACGAGTACCTCGACATCGACTCCGCGGTGACCCGGCTCCTCGACCAGCGGGCCTGACGCGCGAGGCCAGCCCGCAAAGAGGGCACACCAGCGGCCCGGCGTGAGTCAGGCCAGGCCGCCGACCGCCTCGTCGGCCACCGCACACAGTTTCGGCAGCAGCTCGCGTACGGCCTCCAGCTGCGGAGCCATCTCCCGGTCGGTACGCATGACCGGCACCTGCTCGCGCACCGCGGCGAGCACCGCGCCGGTGGCCGGGCCGGGTGCCGCCACCTCGGCGCGCAGGTCCAGTCCCTGCGCCGCGCACAGAATCTCGACCGCGAGCACGGTACGCACGTTGTCCAGCACCTCGTGCGCCTTGTTCACCGAGTGCCAGCCCATCGACACGTGATCTTCCTGGTTTCCGCTGGTCACGATCGAGTCGATGCCGGCCGGATGGCACAGCACCTTGTTCTCGCTGACCACGCTCGCGGCCGTGTACTGCGCGATCATGAAGCCGGAGTTGGTACCGGCGGCCGGGGCCAGGAACGGCGGCAGCCCGCGCGAGGTGGCCGGATCCAGCAGCCGGTACACCCGCCGCTCGGAAATGCTGGCGAGTTCGGCGACGGCCATCGCGAGCATGTCCCCGGCGAAGGCCAGCGGCTGACCGTGGAAGTTTCCGGTGCTCATCACCTCGTGCCCGCCACCCGGAGCCGCGACGACGACCGGGTTGTCCACCACCGAACCGAGCTCGATCTCCAGCACCCGCCGGCAGTGCGCGATCACGTCGCGGGCGGCGCCGTGCACCTGTGGCGCGCAGCGCAGCGAGTAGGAGTCCTGCACCGCGTGCGTCGAGTGCCGGTGGCTGGCCAGCAGCGGTGAGTCGGCCAGCAGCGCGCGCAGGTTCGTCGCGCTGTCGAGCTGCCCGGGCTGCGGCCGGATCACCAGCACCCGCTCGTCGTACGCCCGGTCGGTGCCGAACAGCGCCTCCACCGACATCGCGCAGGACACGTCGGCGACCCGGGTCAGCAGCTCCGCCTCGTGCACCGCGAGCGCGAGTACGGCCTGCATCGGCTCGGTGCCGTTGATCAGGCTGAGCCCTTCCTTGGGCTCGAGCGACAGCGGCGCGATGTCGTGCTCGGCGAGCACCTCGGCGGCCGGTCGACCCTCCGGCGGATCCCCCGCCTTCCGCAGGCGCCCCTCCCCGACCAGCGGCAACGCCAGGTGAGCGAGCTGGGCCAGGTCGCCGGACGCACCCACAGACCCTTTTCGGGGTACCACCGGGAGCAGGTCGTTGTTCAGCAGCTCGACCAGCTTGGCCACCAGTTCGAGCCGTACGCCCGAGATGCCGGCGGCGAGCGTGCGCGCCCGCAGCAGCAGGAGCGCGCGTACCACCGGGTCGGGCAGCGGTGTGCCGACCCCGGCCGCGTGGCTGCGCAGCAGCCCGAGCTGCAGATCGGTGAGCTGTTCGTGCGGGATGTACGTGTCGGCGAGCGCGCCGAAGCCGGTGGTCACGCCGTACACGACGGCACCGCTTTCGACCACGTCGGCGACCACCTGTCGGGCGGCGGCCATCCGGTCGGCGAGGTCTGGTCCGAGTTGGACGCGCGCACGGCCGTATCCGACGTCGACCACGTCGTCGACCGTGAGCGCCTCCCCGGTCAGTACGAGGGGACGCATGCGGCGACAGTAGATGACGCCTCGCCGCTGGTCACGGGCGGTCCGCGTCTCGCTCCCCCGCTCGACCAGTCCGGACTGCACCATCGCGGCGAGTTCGCGGTACACCGTTTTCGGCCGGCATTTCTGACCTACGCTGCTGGCTTTGACGCGCATAATCCCGGGGGAAAATTCGTGCGTTCCATTCGACACTGGTCCCCACGTTACGCGACCGCGCGAATGCGGGACAAACTGTACTGCCGGACCCATCCGGGCCATCCGTGGCTCACCCCGACCGCCAACGAGCTTCTCCGGACCATGCTGCGACCGAGCGACACCGGGCTGGAGTTCGGCTCCGGTCGCAGCACCCTGTGGTTCGCCGCCCGGGTACGGCAACTGACCAGCGTGGAGCATGACAAGACCTGGTACGACGACGTGTCCGCGCGACTTCGGCAGTCCGCTCTGGAGGTCGACTATCTGCTCGCGCCGCGGGACGTACCGGCCGAGCACGGCGGGGAGAGTCAGTACACCCGCGTCATCTCCCGCCGACCGGATCGCAGTCTCGACTTCGTACTGGTCGACGGAATCTATCGCGACTTCTGCGCGTACCACTCGCTGTCGAAACTGAAGTCCGGCGGTCTGCTGATTGTCGACAACGTCAACTGGTACCTGCCGTCGCGATCGCACTCCCCCAATTCGCGCCGGCCGCAGGACGGGCCGGACGGACCGGTCTGGTCCGAGGTCGCGGCCACCACGCGGGAGTGGAGATCGATCTGGACGTCGTCCGGGGTCTGGGACACCGCGATCTACGTCAAGCCGTAGAACGTTTGCCGTGGTCGAGCTCGTGAGGGACCCGGCCGACCACAGTTCCGCACGTAGGCTGTCGCGGGTGACCGTACCTATCCCCCGGGTCCGGCGGCTCGTCGCCACGTTCGCGGTGCCGTTCCTGGCTCTGCCGCTGTTGGCCGCTGGCTGCTCCGGTACAGCCGCCGGGTCCGGATCCTCGACGGACCGCACGCCGACCGCGGCGGCCAGTCCGACGGCGTCGCCGTCCCCGACCGGACCGTCCGTGCTGACGCTCGGCTTCGCCGGCGACGTGCACTTCACCGAACGGACGCTGCCGCTGCTCGACAACCCGGCGACCGCGTACGGTCCGGTCGCGTCGGTGCTGTCCGGCACCGACCTGTCCATGGTCAACCTCGAAACAGCGGTCACCGACAGGGGTACGCCCGAGCCGAAGCAGTTCCATTTCCGGGCGCCGGCCAGCGCGTACGCGGCGACCAAGGCGGCCGGGGTGGACGTGGTCACGCTGGCGAACAACCACGCGCTCGACTACGGGCGCACCGGGTTGGCCGACACGCTCGCCGCCGCGCGGCAGGCCGCGATGCCGGTCGTCGGAGCCGGGAACGACGCGGCGCGGGCGTACGCGCCGTGGATCGGTGAGGTACGCGGGACCAGGGTCGCGTTCCTCGGGTTCAGCCAGATCGGCGAGCTGGCCGACTCGTGGGCCGCGCAGGACTCCCGGTCCGGCATCGCGATGGCGTTCGACACCGACCGCGCGGTCGCGGCGGTGCACGCGGCCCGGCAGCACGCCGACGTGGTGGTGGTCTACGTGCACTGGGGCCAGGAGGGCAACGACTGCCCGATCTCCGACCAGCGGAACTTCGCCACGGCGATGGCCGGTGCGGGCGCCGACGCCGTGCTCGGTACCCACGCGCACCTGCTGCTCGGCGACGGCTGGCTCGGACGCACCTACGTGGCGTACGGCCTGGGCAACTTCCTGTGGTGGTACGACGACGCGTTCAGCAACGACACCGGCGTACTGCGGCTGACTGTGACCGGCCGGACGGTCACCAAGGCGCAACTCGTACCGACCTCGATCTCCCGTACCACCGGGCAACCGATCCCGGTCACCGGCGCCGAAGCCGCCCGGATCACCGCCAAGTTCGCCGGACTGCGGGCCTGTACCGGCCTCGCCGACCACCCGTCCTGAGGTGTCGTGACTGGTACCGGCCACACCCGGCCGGGCGGCCCAACACGCGGGGACCCTGGTTTGGCACCCGGTACAGCGCTCGGCTACTCTCTTGAAGCGCGTCGGGGAACACGACCGACGGGCAATGCGGACGTAGCGCAGCTGGTAGCGCATCACCTTGCCAAGGTGAGGGTCGCGGGTTCGAATCCCGTCGTCCGCTCAGGAGGCGGCGACCGCGTCGCAGCCGGCCCCCGCAAAAGGGGTTAGATTCCGGCGGGATGGCCGAGTGGCTTAGGCAAGGGCCTGCAAAGCCCTGTACGCGGGTTCGATTCCCGCTCCCGCCTCGGGCGCTTAGCTCAGTGGGAGAGCACTACCTTGACACGGTAGGGGTCACTGGTTCAATCCCAGTAGCGCCCACCACTGAAACCACAGGTCAGAGCCCCGTACCGAACCTCAGGTGCGGGGCTTCTGCATGTCCACCGCCAGAACGCCTTTCGCCAAGATCGCCGACTGCAACCCGTTCGGCGCCCTGGTATCGCCGCGGCGGGTACCAAACGGCGATCTTGAGCCTGGTTCCCGACTGCGGGCCGGGTTTCCGACTGCCACTGGTTCGCGAAGAACACGCACGTCTGATCCAGGTGGGTCGTACGGTGAAGGGTCACGGACGAGGGGGGACCCATGGGAAAGATCATCGTTACCGAGTTCGTCTCGCTCGACGGCGTCATGGAAGCACCTGGCGGCGAGGAAGGCTTCAAGCACGAAGCGTGGAGCTTGAAGATCGACCGCGGCGACGAGGGAAACCAGTTCAAGCTGGACGAGACGAACGACTCGGCGGCGCTCCTGCTGGGCCGGAAAACCTACGAGGGCTTCGCCGCCGCCTGGCCGTCCCGGGAGGGCGAGTTCGCCGAGAAGTTCAACACCATGCCGAAGTACGTCGTGTCCTCCACATTGGACAAGCCGGAGTGGAACAACACCCAGGTGCTCGACGGCGACGTCACGACCGCGGTCTCGAAGCTCAAGGGCGAGGTCGACGGCAACATCGTGGTGCACGGCAGCGCGCAGCTCGTACAGGCGTTGATCGAGCACGACCTCGTCGACGAGCTGCGGCTCATGGTCTTTCCGGTGGTGCTCGGTACCGGCAAGCGCCTGTTCGGCGACACCACCGACCTGAAGAAGCTGCGCCTCGCGGACTCGAAGATCGTCGGAGAAGGCGTCGCGATCCTCACCTACCACCCGTCGTGGACATAGCAGGCGTCTAGCCAACGAGTATTCAACCAGTAGGTTGACAACGCTTACAGCACGGTCTAGCTTTGTGGTCAACCAGTTGGTTGAACACGGAGGTAGATGGTGGCGGCTGACGCGTTGTCCCGGGTGTTCTCGGCTCTTGCCGACCCGCTCCGGCGCGACCTGGTGGCGCGGCTCGCCGTCGCGGACGCCACCGTCAACGAGCTCGCCGAGCCGTACGACGTGACCGTCCAGGCCGTATCCAAGCACCTCAGGGTGCTCGAGGACGCCGGCCTGGTGAGCAAGACCCGAGACGCGCAGCGCCGCCCCGTACACCTTGAAGCGGAGGTGTTCGACCTGATGACGAAGTGGATCGAGCGCTACCGCCGGCAGGCCGAGGAGCGCTACCGGCGCCTGGACGACGTGCTCCGGTCGATGCCGGACGACGTCGATCCCCTCCCACCGCGCACGTCCCGCAGGACCGGCAAGTCACCCGAGACAGGAGCACCGCGATGACCACCACCACCCACGAGACCGAGATCATCGTCGACCCCACCGTGCCGCTCGTGCGGATCATCCGCGAGTTCGACGCACCACGGGAGAAGGTGTTCCGCGCCCACGTCGAGCCCGAGTTGGTCGGGCAATGGCTCTGCCCGACCAACCACGGCATGCGGATCGAGCGGTACGACTGCCGTACCGGCGGGTCGTACCGGTACGTGCACGGCGACGAGAACGGCAACGAGTTCGGCTTCTACGGCAGCTTCCACGAGGTACGTCCCGCCGAGCTGATCGTGCAGACCTTCACCTACGAGGGCGTACCCGATGGCGTGGCCCTGGAGAAGATGATGTTCATCGACCTGGGCGACGGTCGTACCCGGCTGGAGTCCACCTCGCTGGTCGACGACTTCGCCGGCCGGGACGCCTTCGTGGCGAGCGGCATGGAGTCCGGCGTGATCGAGTGCTACCGGCTCCTCGACGAGTTGCTCGCCCGCTGAGCCGCGACACACCGGAGCGCTCGCGTCACTACGACGCGAGCGCTCAGTCGTCCTCCGGGAGCCGAGCCGCGGGCGTGGGGCGGGTCTCAACTCACGGCTCATCACCGGGCCGCGGGTGAGGAAAGCGGCTGCATCGTGTCGGTGGCGAACGTGAGGCCGTGACCGGGCGGAGTGTCCGCCGAGAGCTGACCGTCCGCCATGGTCACGCCGCTCGGTCCGGCCAGTGCGCCGAGGGCCGCCAGCGAGGCCGCGTCGACGTCCTCGACCATGGTGGGCAGCGGCAGGCAGAGCGCGAGCTGCCCGGAGATGTCCGGCAGCAGGTGCGGCATCACCGGGATCTGGAACGTACTGGCCAGCCGCGCGACCCGCAGGAACGGGGTGATTCCGCCGATCCGGCACACGTTCGGCTGGACGAAGTCACAGGCGCCGGCGACGAGCAGGTCGCGGAACCCGAGCTCGGTGGAGAAGTTCTCGCCGGTCGCGATCGGCAGGTCGACCATGGACCGGAGCTGCGCGTACGCGGCGATGTCGGCGGCCGGCATCGGCTCCTCGATCCAGTACGGCCGGAACACCGCGAGCGCCTTGATCGCGCGTCGCGCCGCGGGCAGGTCCCACAACTGGTTCGCGTCGAGCATGAGCATCCGGTTCGGGCCGATGATGCGGCGTACCGCGGCCACCCGTTCGAGATCGGCGTCGAGTTCCGGCAGACCTACCTTGATCTTGAACCGGGTGTGCCCCTCGGCGACCCACCGGCGTACCTGCTCGGACAGCTCGTCCAGCGGCAGGTGCCGGTTGACTCCGCTCGCGTACACCGGCACCCGGTCGCGCTGCCGCCCGATCAGCTCGACCAGGCTCAGCCCGGCCCGCTTCGCGGCCAGGTCCCACAGCGCGAGGTCCACCGCGGCTATCGCCAGGGTGGTGATCCCGCCGGTACCGACTTCGCGAAGGCGCAGCCACAGCCGGTCCCAGGCGACCTCCGGGGTGACCGGCCCGCCCTCCACGAACCGCCGGCAGTCCGCGTCGAGCATCGCGAGGATGCTCTGCGCGCCGACCCGGGGCGTCCAGCTGAACCCGGCCCCGGTGCGGCCGTCGCTGTCCTCCACTTCGGTGACGATCACGTACTGGCTGGTGTCCTCCGGCCCCCACGGCCGGGACATCGGCAGCCGGTACGCACTGCTGGTCAGGCGCCGGACATGCATGTACCGCCCCTTCCTCGAACTGGTACCGCAAGGAAGAGTTGCACGTCCGGTCCGTCCGGCGACTCAGCCGGTCGCGATCAAACGCTCTGCGAACGCGGCAGGCACTGGCCGGGTCGGTGTACCGGCGGTCGCGTACCGAGCGGAGACTCCCAGTCATGGCCGAACTCGCGTTGCCGGCGGGGTTGACCCGCACCCGCACGTCGCTGCACCAGGTCGCCGAGCATGTGCTGGCCGCCGGCCAGTACGCCGCGACCAAGGAGATCGCGCTCTCGCCGAGCGAAGGCGGATTCCGGGCCGACCGGTTCGACCAGCCCGGCCGTTCACTGGCGGTCGACGGTACCGACCTAGTCGTGGTGGACGGCAGCGGTGAACGTCGTACCGCGTTGATGACCCTGCGCGCGGCTGCGGCGTTCGCCGAGGTACCGGCCGGTTTCCCGGACGGCGTGTACCCGGTGGCCACCCCGTTCGAGCCGGACGCGCCGCTCGCGCTGGATCCGGCGTCGGCGCAGGTGCTGGCCGACTGGTACGCCCTCGGCGCGGAGGCAATGCGGCTGCTGGCCGCGATCCTCCAGGACGACGAGCTGGTCGACCCGGACGAGCCGAGCCCGGCGGTGCTGTGGCCGGAGCACTTCGACCTCGGCATCACCGCCGGCGCGATCAACTACGGCGCCTCCCCCGGTGACGCGACCGTGCCGGTGCCGTACGTCTACGTCGGCCCGCACCAGCCGCCCGCGCCGGACGGCGGGTTCTGGAACGCCTCGTTCGGCGCGTACCGGACCATCCGGGAGATCCGCTCGGCGGATCAGGCGGCGGCGTTCTTCGACGAAGGCCGGCAGCGGATCAGCGGCACCTCTTAGCGGTGACCCGCCCGCCGGCGAGGTGGCCGATCTGGCACGTCCGCGGCGCTCCGCCGGCGGCCCGGCCGCGGCACGACAGCCGCCCGGACGAGACTGCTTGGCAACGCTTTTGTTGCGAAGTTGTCATAAGTGTCCCGAGTGATCTGTTTCGTTGCGATACTCACGGGGCGTCGCCGGTGCCGCATGGCAGGCGCCTGTGTGACGCAACCTCCCCAGCGCCTCTCCGGTGGACCGGTATCGGTCGTACCTGCCATGCGGCACCGGCCGCTCTGCATCCCGGCCCGTCCCCGCAGGTCAGCCGAGCTCATCGGCGCAGGTCAGCCGCCGGCGCCCGACTCAGCCACCAGCTCGCAGGTCACGCGCCAGCCGCGCCGAACCTGTCAGCCTTGCGGCTCACCCAGCCGCGTCGAACTCGCGAGCCGAGCGTCGAGCTCGGCGAGGTCCGTCACGAACCACACCTGCCGGCCACGGTTCGTCTCCCGTACGAAGTCGCGCAGCGTGGCGCTGTCCGCCAGCCGGGCCGAGATGTCACCGACGACCACCAGCCGCATCCGGTAGTTCACGAACTTCTGGATGACCAGACCGGCCAGCCGCGTGCTCAACGTGAAGAAGTCGTCGGACAGGCGCTCCACCGGTACGACGACCCACTCCGCCTGGTGGCCGAACGCCGTACCGATCAGGTCGGTCGCGTCGCGCTCGTCGCACAGCTTCGGGCCGTCCGGCGCGCAGATCACCATCGGTACGCCGTGCCGCTCGGTAAGGGTCTCGGTCGTCACGCGCCGACGATATGCCGGCCGACCGGCCGGACCGCCCGAATTTGTCCCGGCGCCTGGGTCCGCATCGGCCGGGAAGCTACTTCACGCTCGGCGATCCGACGGGTACACGATCGGTCCGGTAACTGCTATAAACGGGCTTCTATCGGCTTCATGCGCGGCCACGCCGGAAACGCTTCCGGCCAGTTCAGAGCTGTCTCCCAGAGCTCGGAGTAGAACGGATGGCGCCATGCATCTCCGGAGAAACCCCCGCACCCGCCAGGGCCCGACGAGGCCCTGGCGCCGTCACAGCAGAACCCTGTTCGTGTTCGCCACGATCGTGTGCGTCGCCGGGGTCGTCGGCGCCAACCCGTCCGCCGGCGCCGATCCGAAATCGCCGGTGTACCTGAACAGGAACTACCCCGTCGCGGTCCGGGTCGACGACCTGCTGCACCGGATGACGCTGGACGAGAAGATCGGCCAGATGGACCAGATCGTCACCGGGGAGCTGCGCGACACCACGAACCCGGCCAACGGCGACTGCGCGGCCACCGGCGGCAACACCGACCCGCTGCAGCCGAACTGCCTGGACAACGTACTGATCCGCAACCACACCGGGTCGATCCTGGCCGGCGGTACCGACAACCCGCCGGAGAACACCGGCAAGGGCTGGGCGGACTGGTACAACGAGATCCAGCGGTACGCGATCGAGCACTCCCGGCTGCACCTCCCGGTGATCTTCGGCGTGGACGCCGTACACGGGTTCGGCCACCCGTTCCAGGCCCCGCTGTTCCCGCACTCGATCGGAATGGGCGCCACCTGGGATCCGGCCGCGGCGAAGGCCGGTGGCGAGGTCACCGCCGCCGGGCTGGAGGCGACCGGCTGGACCTGGAACTTCGCGCCGGTACAGGACCTGCACCGGGACAACCGGTGGGGTCGTACCTACGAGACCTGGGCCGAGGAACCCGCGCTGGCCGCGGCGATGGGCGCCGCGTACGTCAAGGGACTGCAGGGTGACGGCGGTACCGCGGCGACCGTGAAGCACTTCGCCGGGTACTCCCAGTCGATCAACGGGCACGACCGGGTCGAGGCACAGCTGCCGGTGCGGTACCTGCAGGACGTCTTCCTCCCGGCGTACGCGGGCGGAATCGACGCCGGCGCGAAGACCGTGATGGTGAACTCCGCCTCGGTGAACAACATCCCGGCCACCGCGTCGCACTTCCTGCTCACCACCGAACTGCGGGACCGGTTGGGCTTCGACGGGGTCGTGATCAGCGACTACGGCGACGTACCGGCGCTGGCGAACAACTACCACATCGCCGCCGACCTGACCGGCTCGATCGCCAAGGCGGTCAACGCGGGAGTCGACGTGTCGATGACCCCGTCGGACTATGTCGGCTGGCAGACCAGCCTGCGCGCGGCGGTCGACCAGCACCTGGTGTCGGTGAAGCGGATCGACCAGTCGGTACGCCGGATCCTGAAGCTGAAGTTCGAGCTGGGCCTGTTCGACGACCCGTACGTGGACGCGGGCAAGGCGAACGCCGCGGTCACCGCCGGCCGGGACGCGACCCTCAAGGCGGCCCGCGAATCGATCACGCTGCTGCGCAACGAGAACAACGCGCTGCCGCTGGCCACCGGCGCGAAGCTGGTCGTCACCGGGCCCAGCGCCGACTCGATGACCAACCAGCTCGGCGGCTGGAGCGTGAGCTGGCAGGGCGTGTACGGCGCCGGGCACGTCTGCTGCATGGGGCCGCCGGATCAGATCCCGCCGGGAACCACCGTGCTCAAGGGACTGCAGGCGGCCGATCCGAACGTGACGTACGCGCCGGACCAGGCCCAGGCTGTGGAGGCGGCGAAGTCCGCCGACGCCGTGGTGGTGGTCGTCGGCGAGAAGGCGTACGCGGAGGGGCTCGGCGACCACCCGGCCCCGGCGCTGCCGCCGGACCAGCAGGCACTGGTGAACGCGGTCAAGGGCACCGGCAAGCCGGTCATCGTCGTGGTCGAGGCCGGTCGGCCGCTCGGCCTCGGCCCGGCGGCCAGCGCGGACGGACTGCTGATGGCGTACCAGGGCAGCACCGAAGCCGGTACCGCGGTGGCGGACGTGATCTTCGGCAAGGTGAACCCGAGCGGGAAGCTGCCGGTGAGCTGGCCGTCCGAGGCGGCCGCACCCGGCGGGGACTTCTGCGGCGACTGCCCGTCCCCGATCGGGGACCAGCCGAAGTTCTTCGACCAGTTGCCCGACACCGGCTCCGGCCAGGGGCACCTGTACAACCCGATGTTCCCGTTCGGCTTCGGGCTGAGCTACACCACGTTCGACACCAGCGGGCTGTCGGCCACCGGCCAGGTGTCCCGCAACGGCACGGTGAACGCGACGTTCACGGTCACGAACACCGGCGACCGGGCCGGAACCCAGATCGTTCCGGTGTACGTGCACCAGCCGGTCAGTGACGTGGTGGTGCCACCGCAGCGGCTGGTGACGTTCGCCCGGGTCACGTTGAATCCGGGCCAGTCCAAGCAGGTACACGTGTCGTTCCGGGTGTCCGCGCTGGCGGTGACCCCGGGCGACGTCGACGACACGGCCCGACCCGCCGTGCAGAGGGGCGGGTACGAGCTGCGGGTCGACGACCTGACCGCACCGTTCACAGTGCACTGAGCAACTCACGGTGCAGTGGGTGCCGGTGCCGCTCGTTCAGGCGGGCGGCACCGGCTCGTGCTCGGCCGCCGGCCGCTCGGCCGGCCACAGCGCGGCGATGGCGGGCGTGACCGCGAGTACCAGTGCGGCCGGCGCGACGAACGCCAGCCCCGGCGCGTGCGCGTAGAGCGGCAGCCACAGCGCGGGCGCGGCCGCGTTGCCGGTGAACCGGAACGACGACATGGCCGACACGGCGCCGCCGCGGTTCTGCGGTACCGCGGTCACCGCCAGCGCGTTCGTGGCGACGGCGAGCAGCGAACTGGCCGCTCCGGCGACCGCCCACTGCGCCCCGAGCCAGCCGAGTGAGCCGGCCAACCCGAGCGTGCCGACCAGCGCGGCGGACCCGAGGCCGGCGGCGGCCAGGCACCGGCGCGAGCCGTACCGCTCGATCAGCCGTCCGGACACCGGCCCGAGCAGCAGCCCGGTGGCGCCGAAGCCGGCCAGCAGCAGGCCCCGGACCGTGGAGCTGGCGTCGAACGCGTCGGACGCCCGCAGCGCCACCAGGAACGGCAGCCCGAACGTGCCGGCCGCGCCGGCGAACGCGGCGAGCGACACCAGTCCGACCCGCTTGGACAGCAGCGACCGCCAGGACGGCGCCTCGGCGCCCGGGCGCGGCTCCCCGGTCGGCGGCACCAGCGCGAGTACCAGCGCCGCGACCGCGATCCCGACGAACGCGAGCCGCCAGTTCACCGCCGCGGCCGCGCCACCGACCAGCGGCGCGAACGACTGGCCGGCCGCCTGGCAGCTCGCGAACAGGCCGATCGCCCGGCCGCGGCGCTCGGCCGGTACCGCATCCGCCAGCCCGGCCAGCAGCAGCGGCGTGGTGAACGCGTTGGCCGCGCCCTGCAGCGCCCGCCCGACCAGGAACAGCGGCAGGGTCGGCGCGAGCGCGCAGCCGATTGAGATCACGGCGTACCCGAGGTAGGCCAGGCGTACCGTCCGACGCCGGCCCCACCGCTCCCCCAGCGTGCCGGAGACCAGGAGTACCGCGGCGAACGGCAGCAGGTACACGGTCAGCGAGCTGGCCGCGCCGGCGCGGGTGGTGTGCAGGCCGGTCGCCAGCTCCGGCAGCATCGCGGCGACCACGCCACCGCCCATCGGGCCGAGCAGGCCGCCCGCGTACATCCCGACGCGGAGCGAAACGGTGCTCTGCGGTCCGGTGGGCTGCGGCATTCGACCAGCCTGCCCCGGCGCGGCCCGGACCGCGCCATGAGCCGGCCCACACCGGGCACACTGAGCGCGTGGAGGAGGCCGTCAACCTGCCATCCCCGTGCGTCGTCGTACTGGTCGGGCCCGGCGCGTCGGGGAAGTCGACCTGGGCGCAGACCCACTTCCCGCCGGAGTACGTGGTCGGAAGCGACCGGCTGCGCGCCATGGTCGGCGGCGGCGAAGACGACGTGACGGCCAGCGCGGACGCGTTCGCGCTGCTCGACGAGGTGGTACGCCGTCGCGTCGGCCGGCGGTTGACCACCGTCATCGACACGCTCGGGCTGGATCCGCAGCGTCGTCGGGACTGGCTGGGGCTGG
Source organism: uncultured Actinomycetota bacterium (assembly GCA_963742715.1). GTDB lineage: Bacteria > Actinomycetota > Actinomycetes > Mycobacteriales > Micromonosporaceae > CAVUMR01. Next base: position 1,939,015 of record CAVUMR010000002.1, read on the forward strand.
CGCACCGGTCCGACCTGCCGTGTGTGGCCGTCGCGTTCGACACGCCCGCCGGCGAGTGCCGGTCGCGGAACCGGGACCGGGCCAAGCGGATCCCGGCCGACGTACTGGCCGGACAGTTGCGGGCCTGGCCGGCGGTACGGGACGGGCTCGCCGCCGAGGGCTTCGACCAGGTACTGACCCCGCGGCCGGTACGGGTGGTGCCGAAGGCGTTCGTGGCCGCGAGCACGGCCGCGCGCCGGCAGTACGAGCAGCCGACCGGACTGCGGTTCGGCCTGCACCTCGGCTCGTTCAGCTATCCCGGCGGCGCGGCCGGCACCGCGGCGGCGCTCCGCGACATCGGGACAGCCGCCGAGGCGGCCGGTTTCGACGCGATCTACGTGATGGACCACCTGCGCCAGATCCCGCAGGTCGGTCGCGGCTGGGACGACTTCCTCGACGCCTGGACCACGCTCGCCTATCTGGCCGCCGGCACCGAGCGGGTACGGCTCGGCACCCTGGTCACCCCGGTCACGCTCCGGCACGTCGGGCAGCTCGGCAAGATCGTCGCGACCCTCGACGTGCTCAGCGGCGGACGGGCGGTGTGCGGGCTCGGGCTCGGGTGGTACGCCGAGGAGCACGCCGCGTACGGCATCCCGTTCCCGCCGGTGGCGCAGCGGTACGCGCTGCTCGAAGACGCGCTGCGGGCGCTGCCGCTGCTGTGGGGACCGGGCGGCCCGGCGTTCGCCGGCCACGTTCTGCGGATAAAGGAGGCAGCCGGCTACCCGCGCCCGCTGCAGCCGCACGTACCCGTGATCGTCGGCGGCGGTGGCGAGCGACGGACGCTGCGGCTGGCCGCCCGGTACGCCGACGCCGCCAACGTGTTCGGTGACCTGGCCGCGGTGCGGCACAAGGGCGGGGTACTCCGCAAGCACTGCGTGGACGCCGATCGGGATCCCGCACAGGTGGCGTTGACGCACCTGTCCACCGCGCTGGTCGGGGCCGACGACCGGCAGGTGACCGAGCTGGTGGAGCGGCTGCGCCCGCGGCGGCAGGACCCGGCGAAGTACGCCGCCGCCGTGCACGCCGGCACCCCGGACGACCACATCGGCCGATTCCGCGAGCTGGCCGAGGCCGGCGTACAGGAGGTGATGGTCCGGTTGGCCGACCTCACCGACCCCGAGCCCCTCACCCGCTTCGCCACGGTGATTTCCGCATTCCGCTAGTGACCTGTACTTGGCGACGCGGGCTCTGCTTCTGCTGGCCAGCAAGCTCAGGGGACCGGATCGCTGACGCGCTCCGGTCCCCTGGCGCTGCCCAGTGGGTGGTCCGGAGACGCTCGGACCACCACGTAGGGATGGTTAAACCGGTGACACCGTTCCGGTGCCGCGGCCGAGGACCATGGGGATGACGCTGGTCAGCGACACCCAGTCGCAGGACACGATGGTGGCGTGCTTCACCGCGAGCTCGGTGACCCGGGCCTGCGCCTGCGCCACGGTCGGGTTTGTCTGGTCGATCGCCGGCGCGACCTTGTGCGCGTCGGTCATCACCAGCAGGTAGTGGTTGGTGTCGAACCAGGACGTGTCGACCGCGACCCAGGCCGCCGCGTCTCCGTCGAAGTTGACGAACCACGGCCGGATGCTGGGGTCGGAGTACTTGCCGCGCGGGTCACCGGAGGCCGCGCCGTGCACGGTCGGGAAGATCTGCGCGTTCGAGACCCCGCCGGCCGCGTTCAGGTTCCGGAGGTACTGCGCGTACTCGACGTCGGTGTGCAGGTCGTCGAACGGGTCGTCCTCCTCGACCGTGCCCGGGATGACCTCGACCATCACGTGGCCGGCGAGCTCCGCCCGGGTACGCCAGTTGTTCGCCTTCGCGGCCGCGTCGAGGGTCGCGTACGTCGTGCCGTCGGACTTGGTCAGCAGGTCCGCGGGCCGGTACACCAGGCTGCCCAGATGGGTCCGGATGAGGCTGTCCAGTTGGGCGGGGCCCATGCTGTTGTCGGCCTGGAACCCGGCCTTGAGCTCGATCTTGACGGTGATCAGGCCGTGGGACGGGTGCGCGGAGTGCCAGACCCGGAGGTCGTCCAGGCAGTTCTCCAGGTTCTTGTTGCGCTCGCCGGTGTACAGGTCGGACGGGCTGTTCGCGACGACGCAGTTGTTGTCGTTGCCGAACGGGTTTCCGTGGCTGACCTTCCACTGCGTGGTGAACGTCTCGGTCCACACGTCCAGCTCGATCAGCGACGTACCGGTGTCGAGCGCCTGGGCGAGATAGTCGAAGGCGCCCTGCTCGTACGAGTTGTGCAGTCCGACCGTGGTGGCCGAGGCGACCGGCAGCGAGTCGTGCGGGTCGGCGTGTGCGGGGCGGGCGGGGACGAGCAGTACCAGCGCGACGGCCAGGCCGACGATCGGCACGGCGCCGAGCAACCTTTGGGGGCGCATACCACCTCCAGGGGCAGGTCCACGGGGATGGACCGGGGTGGGAAACCTTGTGGCGGGGCGACACAAGGGCGGCTCACCATAGAGCCGGACAGTGCGGCACATAGTGGCATCGGAGTGGACATCTTGTGAAGGAAACCGCCAACGGTCCAACCCGCTTCGCCGAACTCAACGAGGTGTTGGCCGAGCTGACCGGTCGGGCCGCCGAGATCCTGCGCGACAACTTCGTCGGCGCGTACCTGCAGGGCTCGTTCGCGGTCGGCGACGCCGACCAGCACAGCGACTGCGACTTCCTGATTCCGGTGTACCGCCCGATCACGGCCGGGCAGGAGGCGGCGCTGCGCACGCTGCACGACGAGCTGCCGACCCGGCCGGGCCACTGGAACCGGCACCTGGAGGGGTCGTACCCGGTCGCCGCGGAGCTGCGGACCCTGCGTGCGCTGGGCCGCGAGTGGCTCTACATCGACCACGGCTGGCGCGAGATGCAGTGGTCGACGCACTGCAATACCGAGGTGGCCCGCTGGTCACTGCGCGAATGCGGGGTCACGCTCACCGGGCCGGACCCGAAGACCCTGGTCGATCCGGTACCTCCGGAGGCGCTCCGGGCGCGGATGCGGGCCAGCGCCGCGACGTTCCTGCCGGACCTGACCACCTGGCTGACCTTCGACTGCGGGTGGGCACAGCGGTACGCGGCGACGACGCTGTGCCGGATCCTCTACACGTACACCGAGGGCCGGGTCGCGTCGAAGAAGGCGTCGCTGCGATGGGCGCTGGCGCACGTGGAGCCGCGCTGGTCCGACCTGCTCCAGCAGACTCTGGACGACCGGGAGCGTGGCCTCGACCCCGCCGACCCGCCCCGGCCGGGCAGCGTCGAACGCACCCTCGAGTTCGTCGGGTACGTCCAACGCCGCACCGCCGGTTGATCATCTCGATGGCGGTCCCGCCGGGCTGCGGAACGCAGTCCGGCGGGACGAGCCGTGCGCATCAGTCCCGGCGGTGCGCGTACAGATCCCGCAGCAGCGCGATCTCGGCGCCGTGGTGGATGGCTTCCCGGTTGATGTGCAGGATGAGATCGAGCATCGGGTACTCGGCGAAGGCTCCCTCGGCCGACCCCAGCAGCCGGCGCAGGCCCTCGTCGTCCAGCGCGCGGGCGCCCTTGGTCCAGTTCGCGTAGGCCTCGTCCAGCTGGGCCAGCGCCTCGTCGGCGGTACCCGCGTAGGGGAACGTCTCGTAGTCCACCGGCGGCCCGCCGAAGTGGGACGCCGCCCGGGCCCCGAACACGCCCACGATGATGTGGCCGAGCCGCCACGCGATGGTGGTGACCGGCGGCGGCACCGGCTGCGGCCACGCCCAGTCGATGGTGAACTCGCCGGATCCGGGCGCCTCGGACGCCGTACTCCCCGCCCGACGCCGGACGTTCCAGCAGCCGGGTACCGGCTCCCAGAGGTACTCCTCGTCGGTCAGCCCGTCGAACCGCGGCCGGAGCTGTTCCCGCCAGTGCCAGTCGAGCTGTTCGACCAGCTCATGCGTCCAGTCAATGGTCATGCCGGACAGGCTAGGAGCTATTGCGGACAGGTTCTGTCCGCGATAGCGGAATACTTGACGGCATGGCGCATAACTCCGGGACCTCAGGCGCCTCGGGCACCTCGGCCCGGCTGCTGACGCTGCTGTCCCTGTTGCAGGCACGGCGGGACTGGTCCGGCGCCGACCTCGCCGAGCGGCTCGCGGTCACCACCCGCACCGTCCGCCGCGACGTGGAGCGGCTGCGCGACCTCGGCTACCCGGTGCACGCCGCCCCGGGCGTGGCCGGCGGGTACCGGCTGGGCGCCGGCGCGGCGCTGCCACCGCTGCTGCTCGACGACGACGAGGCGGTCGCCGTCGCGGTCGGGCTGCGCTCGGCCGCGGCCGGCGGGGTGGCCGGCATGGAGGAGACGTCGGTACGGGCGCTGGCCAAGCTCGACCAGGTGCTGCCGGCCCGGCTGCGCCGGCGCATCGGCGCGGTCGCCGGCTACACGGTGTCGCTGACCAGTGCCGCGCCGGGGGTCGATCCGAACGCGCTCGCGGTGATCGCGGCCGCCTGCCGGGACCATGAGGAGCTGCGGTTCGACTACCGCGACCGGCACGGCAACCCGACCCGGCGGGTCACCGAACCGCACCGGTTGGTACACACCGGCCGCCGGTGGTACCTGGTGGCCCGCGACCTGAACGCACAGGACTGGCGCACCTTCCGGGTGGACCGGATCGCCGCGCCGCACCCGACCGGGCGCCGGTTCGTCCCGCGCGACGCACCGGACGCCGCCGCTTACGTGGCTGCGGCGGTGTCCGCCGCGCCGTACCGGTACCGGGCCGAGATCCGGCTGCACGCGCCGGCGAGCGTGATCGCCGAACAGGTACCGCCGACCGTCGGCGTGGTGGTCCCGCTCGACGACGACACCTGCCTGCTTACCACCGGCTCGGACTCACTCGACGCGCTCGCGGTACACCTGACGGTCCTCGATGTTGATTTCGAGGTGCTCGCCCCGGCCGCGCTGATCGACCGGGTGGGCGTACTGGCCGACCGGCTCGCGGTGGCCGCCGGCCGGTACCGGTCCGGCGGGGATGGCGGTGCCGACCGCGGGTGACACCGGCGCGACCGCGAGCCGCCGCCGGGTCTGCCGGCGCTGCCAGGCGCCGACCGCGAACCAGCAGGCGGTGGTGAGCGAGGCCCCGAGGATCGCGTCGAGGATGTAGTGGTTGGCGGTGAGGACCACCGCGACCGTCATCGCCGCCGGCATCGCGATCCCGAGCGCGCGAACCCACAGCGACCGCGCGGACAGAGTGATCGCCAGCCCCATCAGCAGGTCCCAGCCCACGTGCAGGCTCGGTACGGCCGCGTACTGGTTGGTGAACAGCGTCGGCTGGAGCACCCGGTACGCGTGCGAGCCGACCGTCACCGTGTCCACCATGCCCAGTCCGGCCAGCCGCGGCGGGGCCACCGGGAACAGGGTGAACACGACCAGTCCGATACCGCCGGAGAGCAGCATCGCGTTGCGGGTGCGCAGGTACGTCACCGGATGCCGGCGGGCGAGCCAGATCAGGGTGACCGTGATGACCGGCCAGTGGCCCCAGATGTAGATCCAGTTGAGCGCGGTGGTGACCGGCGATGTACCGCCGAACACCGACTGCAGCCACGGCTCGTGGTACAGCCCGAGGAACCGTTCCAGGTCCACCACCCGGCGGGCGTTGTCGACCGCCACCCCCACCTTCGCCTCGGTGGCGCCGCGGACCAGGAAGTAGCCGAACACCGCGGCGGCCACGATCGCGAGCTGGGCCACCAACCGGACCGGCGGTCGCACCGGCAGCATCCACCGGTCGGCCTCGACCCGTCCTATCGCCGGCCGGGTTGTTCCGGGCGCGACCGCCGCCCGTCCGGTCCTGGCAGCCCCCCGCACCGCGGGCACGGCCCGCTCCGTCATCACCATGAAGTGAGAGTGGTCAATGAACGGCCCGAGGTTCATCGGGGCGCGGCACCCAGTTCACCCCGATGCGGCCGGGCCTGTTGATCAGGACTTCACCGTAGGGGCCAGCTCAGGGAGCCGGCTCCGGCGACCCGCGTGACGCTGCCTAGCGGGCTCCCACCGCCGGCAGCCGGGACGGCAGGTCCGCCTCGATCCGGGCGGCGGCGGCGAGCAGCGGCGGAACCAGGGTGCGCCGGATCGACTCGACCGAGGTACGGCTCGCCGCCGCGGACACGTTGACCGCCGCCACGGTACGACCGGAGCGGTCCCGGATCGGCGCGGCGACCGCCCGCAGCCCCTCCTCCAGCTCCTGGTCGACCAGCGCCCAACCCTGCGCGCGTACCCGGGCCAGCTCGGCGCGGAGCGCGCTGACCGAGCGGACGGTCTTCGCGGTCAGCCGCTCCAACGTCACCTTGGCCAGGTACCCCTCCTGCTCCACGTCCGGCAGTCCGGCCAGCAGTACCCGCCCCATCGAGGTCGCGTACGCCGGGAACCGGGTACCGACGCTGATCGCCACGGTCATGATCCGCGACACCGGTACCCGCGCCACGTACACCACGTCGTCACCGTCCAGTACGGACACCGAGGACGACTCGTTGACCTCCGCGACCAGCGCCTCCAGGTGCGGCTCGGCCACGTCCGGCAGGGACAGGCTGGACAGGTACGCGTAGCCGAGCTCCAGCACCCGCGGACTGAGCGAGAAGAACCGGCCGTTGCTCCGCACGTACCCCAACTCGGCAAGGGTGAGCAGGAAGCGGCGCGCGGCCGCGCGGGTCACGCCGGTGGCGGCGGCGACCTCGCTCAGGGTCAGCTCGGGGTGGTCGGCGTCGAACGCCCGGATCACGGCCAGCCCCCGTTCCAGGGACTGCACGAAATCCGGGCCGCGCCCCGGCCCGTCGCCCCGATCGGTCACCCGTCCCCCTCGTCCGCCGGCTCGCGCGCCGGTTCGTCCGGTGCTGCCGGGACGGTAACCGACGGCGGCAGCGCGGCCGGCACGCCATGCTCGGCCAGCACCCGTTGCGCGACCGCGAACGCGCGGTTGCCCGCCGGTGCGCCGGCGTACACGGTCGCGTGCAGCAGCACCTCGGAGATCTCCTCGGGGGTCACGCCGACCCGCAGCGCCGCGTCGACGTGCATCGCCAGCTCGTGTTCGGCCCCCAGCGCGGTGAGCAGCGCGAGCGTGAGGCAGCTGCGGGTACGCCGGTCCAGCCCGGGACGGGACCACACCTGGCCCCAGGCGGTTCGGGTGACGTACTCCTGGAACGGCGCGGTGAACGGCGTGGTCGCCGCCCGCGCCCGGTCCACGTGTGCGTCGCCGAGTACCTCCCGGCGGACCCGCTCGCCGTCGGTCATCCGGCCTCCCCTCCGAGAAAGTCGTCGACCAGGCTGTTACCGCCTCCGGCTGTTCGACGCTGGACAGGTGCGCGCCGTCGACCACCTCGACCCGCGCGTGCGGCACCGCGGCCGCGATGCGCTCGGCGTGCGCCACCGGCGTCGCCGTGTCGGCGGAGCCGGCCACCACCAGGGTCGGGGCGCCGATCCGGGGCAGGTCCGCGGTCAGATCCATCGCCGCGACCGCCTCGCAGCAGCCGGCGTACCCCTCGACCGGCGTGTCCAGCAGCATCCGCCGGGCCCACCCGACCTGTTTCGGGCACCGGTCCCGGAAGTCTCCGGTGAACCATCGGCTCAGCACCGCGTCCGCGACCGCGTCGGTGGTACCGGCCGCCCGCACCACCGCGGCACGTTCGGTGTACGCCGCCGCGTCGAGCCGCGCGGACGTGCAGATCAGTGCCAGCCGGCGTACCCGGTCCGGCGCGTGAGCCGCGAGCCACATGCCGACCATCGCGCCGAGCGACACCCCGGCCACGTCCACCCGGTCCAGTTCCAGGCTGTCGAGCAGCGCGAGTACATCGGTGCCGAGCTCCTCCAGCCGGTACGGGCCGGGCGGTACCGGCGAGGCGCCGTGGCCGCGATGGTCGTACCGGACGACCCGGCGGCGGGCCGCGAACGTGGCGAGCTGCGGCCACCACAGTTCCAGGCTGGTACCGAGCGACGGCCCGAGCAGCAGCGGCGGCAGCTCGGTCGCGCCGGTCGGGCTCGCCGGGCTGACCGGGGACGCCGGGCTGACCGAGCTGGCCGGGGACGCCGGGCTGACCGGGCCGTCGACGACGTGGTGCAGCGCGACCGTGGTCATGGCCGGTCCCCGGCGCGGTACGCGGCGAGCGCCCGGTCCACCAGCATGCCGGCCTCGCCAGTTTCCCCGGTGCCGCCGGTGGCGCTGCCGGTGTCGCTGGCGCTACCGGTGGCGCTGGCGCTGGCGCTGTTGGCGCCGGTGGCGCCGCTAGTGCCGGTGTTGCTGGCACCGCCGTCCACATCGGACAGTCGAGCCAGGTTCTCCGCGATCCGGTCCGGATGCACCACCAGGTGCTCCAGCCCGTCCCGCTGCCAGGCGGCGGCCGAGCCGACCGTGGTCAGCAGCTCGCGCAGCGGGCGCCACTCGGCGTGCCAACTGCCGGCGGCCCGCTGCAGTTCGTGCGGCATCGCGGCGAGCAGCGTGGCGACCAGGCCGGGAGCCTGCGCGGCGGCGGCCGCCGCGGACACCGCCGCGACCGGGTTGCGCTTGTGCGCCATCGCCGACGAGCCACCGGGCCGGCCCTCGCTGACCTCGCCCAGCTCGGTCTGGGCCAGCAGCGTGACGTCGCGGGCCACCTTGCCGACCGCACCGGCGACGGTGCCGAGCGCACCGGCCAGCTCGGCGATCCGGGTCCGGTCGGTGTGCCACGGCAGCACCGGCTCGGCCAGCCCCAACCGGGTGGCGAGCCGGCTCAGCACCTCCGCGCCGCGGCCGGCCTGGCCCGCCCAGGTCCCGGCCGCCCCGCCGAACTGGACGGCGAGACTCGTCACCCGTACCTGTGCGAGCCGGCCGGTGGCCGCGTGTACCCCGGTCAGCCAGCCGGCGGCGAGGAGCCCGAAGGTCACCGGTACGGCCTGCTGCAGCAACGTACGACCGGCCATCGCGGTGTCCCGGTGTCGCACGGCCAGTACGGCGGCCGCGTCGGCGAGCCCGCGCAGGTCGTCCAGTAGGGGGCCGAGCGCCCGGTACGCGAGCAGCATGGCCGCGCTGTCGAGGATGTCCTGGCTGGTCGCGCCGGTGTGTACGTACCGCGCGACAGTCGGATCCACCGACTCGCGCAGGGCCGCGACCAGCGGTACCACCGGGTTGCCGCTGGCCGCCGCGGCGGCGCCGATCGCCACCGGGTCGTACCGGTCCGGAGTGCAGGCGGCCGCGATGGCTTCGGCGGCGAACGCCGGGATCACTCCGGCGTCGGCCTGCGCGGCGGCGAGCGACGCCTCCACCTCGAGCAGCGCGGCCAACCAGGCGCGGTCGGTGACATCGCCCGTACCGGGCCGCGGGCCAGCACCCCGTCGAACAGGCCCGGCTGGTCGTCGGCTGTCGGCTGCCCGCCGGCTGGTCCGGGTACGCCGGCTGGTCCCGGCGCACCCGGGTCAGATCTCGAAGAAGACGGTTTCATCGGTGCCCTGCAGGCGGATGTCGAAGGTGTAGCCGATTCCGTGCCCGTCCCCGTAGGAATCCCCGGCGGAGTCCCGGTCGGAGTCCCCCTCGGTGTCGACGGCCGTGTCGACGGCCCTGTCGACGGCCGCGATCAACGTGCCGCGGCGGGCCGGGTCGACCGCCGACAGCACCGGGTCGGTCGCGTTCGCCTCCGGCTCGTCGGCGAAGTACAGCCGGGTCACCACCCGGTCCAGCAGCCCGCTGGCGAGCACGGTCACGCCGATGTGCGGCGCCTGCGGCGTGCCGTCCGGCCCCGGCGTCGACCCCGGCTTGACGGTACGGAACTCCCACCGGCCGTCCGGGTCGGTCGGGCACCGGCCGAAGCCGCGGAAGCCGGCCACCGGCGGGGCGTCCGCCAACCCGCGCGGGTCGTCCGGATGCACGAACCGGCCGGCCGGATCGGCCTGCCAGATCTCCACCAGCGCGTCCGGCACCGGTTCCCCGGCTCCGTCGAACACCCGACCGTGCAGCCGGAACGCGCCCGCCGCGCCGTCCGGTACGACCGCCGAACCGTCCGCCCAGGGCAGCCCGAAGCCGAAGAACGGCCCGACCGTCTGCGACGGCGTGACCCCGGTACCGGATGCCGGCACCGGCGCGGCAGCTCCACCGGGCGCGGCAGGGGCCGGCCCGGACGACAGGTACCCGCCGTTGACCATCATTGGCCACTCTCGAACGGGGTGGCGCCGCGGCCGCGCAGCACGATGTCGAACCGGTAGGCGAGCGCCCACTCCGGCACCGTGTTGGCCAGGTCGAACGCCGACACCAGCCGGCCCCGGGCGGCCTCCGGCACCGACTGGAGGATCGGGTCCTGGCTGAACAGCGGATCGCCCGGGAAGTACATCTGGGTCACCAGCCGCTGCACGAACGCCCGGCCGAACAGCGAGAAGTGGATGTGCGCGGGGCGCCACGCGTTGTCGTGGTTGCGCCACGGGTACGCGCCCGGCTTGATCGTGACGAACCGGTACCACCCGTCGCCGTCGGTGAGACACCGTCCGGCACCGCCGAAGTTGGGGTCGAGCGGGGCCGGGTGCCGGTCGCCGTCGTGCCGGTACCGGCCGCCCGCGTTCGCCTGCCACACCTCGATCAGGGTGTGCGGCACCGGCCGGCCGTCGGAGTCCCGCACCTGGCCGTGTACGACGATGCGCTGGCCCTGCGGCTCCTCGTCGTACTGCCGGGTCAGGTCGGCATCTGTCGGCGTCACCAGACCCTCGCCCAGCATCGGGCCGGTGACCTCGGTCAACGTGTGGCGCAGCGGTACCAGCGGATGCCCCGGTGCGCGCAGCCGGCTCGACCCGTAGTCGGGCCAGTCCAGTGGCGGGTGCGTGTTGGCCGGGACCGGCTCGTACCCGGGCACGGTCAGCTCAGCCGCCATCACGTACCCCCTTCCCGTCGTTGTGGCGAGCCGTCGCGTCGAGCAGGTCGCGCAGCACCGACAGCTCCTCGCCGGTGGGTGGGTCGGTGGTACCGAGCGGATCGGCGACCCGCAGGTCCCAGCCGGTCGCCTCGTGTACCGTGTCGAGCTCGACGCCCGGGTGCAGCCGTACCAGCGTGAGCTCCCGGCTGGTCGGGTCCGGCTCCAGTTCACCGCGGTCGGTGATGACCAGCCCCGGTCCGCGCCCGCGCAGGCCGAGCTTGTCCCGGTCGTCCCCGCCGGAGCCGAAGCCGACCGAGGTGATGAAGTCGAGCCGGTCGACGAAGGTACGACGGGTCTGCCGCACCACCACGATCACCTCCCGGCAGGACGCGGCGATCTCCGGCGCACCGCCGGCACCGGGCAGCCGGATCTTCGGCTGCCGGTAGTCCGCGCCGATCACGGTGGTGTTGATGTTGACGTACCGGTCGAGCTGCGCGGCGCTGAGGAAGCCGACGTCGATCCGGCCGGGCTGCAGCCAGTAGTTGAAGATCTCCGGCACGGTCACCACGCTGTCCGCGGTCTCGGCTAGCTCACCGTCCCCTATGGACAGTGGCAGGGTGCGCGGGTGCGCGCCGATGGTGCCCGACTCGTAGATCAGCACCAGGTCCGGACAGGTGGTGCGCTTGGCCAGGTTGGCGGCCATGCTCGGCAACCCGATCCCGACGAAACAGGAGGTACGGCCGCGCAGCGCCCGGGCCGCGGCGACGGTCATCATCTCGTCCCGCGTCCACTCCACCGCCGACCCGTCCGCCGGCCGGTCGCCGGCGCGCCCGCTCATCGCGCGCTCCCGGCCGAGGCGTACACCTGCCGGTCCAGCCAGTCGGCGAACGCGTCCCGGTCCCGGCTGATCGGGTCCCAGTCCTGGTAGTACCGGTTGTCCCGGTCGTAGTAGCCGGCCGCGTAGGACGGGCGGGCGCCACCGGGTACGACCGCGACCGCGGTGACCACCCAACCCGGCAGTACCACCGCTCCGGGCCGCGGCTCCAGCTCGTCGACGACCTCCTCCACGGTCACCAGCGACCGCCGGGCGGCGAGCACCGCTTCCTTCTGTACGCCGGTGATGCCCCACAGCTGCACGTTGCCGTCCCGGTCCGCGCACTGCGCGTGGACGACCGTCACGTCCGGGTTCACCGCCGGTACCGCGGTCAGCACCTCGCCGGTGAACGGGCAGGTGATCGGCGCGATCGTGCCGGTATGCCGGGACAGGTCGGTACCCCGGTAGCCGCGCAGTACCGCGAACGGCAGGCCGGAGGCGCCGGCCACGTACCGGTTGGCCATGCCGGCGTGGCTGTGCTCGTCGAGCTCGAGCGGCACCGGGTAGCCGTTCTCCACCGCGTCGCGCAGCCGGTGCAGCGAGCCCACGCCCGGGTTCCCGCCCCAGGAGAACACCAGCTTGCGGGCGCAGCCGGCGCCGATGAGCTGGTCGTACACGATGTCCGGAGTCATCCGGACCAGGGTGAGGTCGCGGCGGCGCTGCCGGATGATTTCGTGCCCGGCCGCCACCGGGATGAGGTGGGTGAAGCCCTCCAGCGCGACGGTGTCGCCGTCGTGGATCAGCTCGGCGACGCCCTCGGCCAGTGACACCAGCTCTGACATGGGTCCGTTCCCGTACGCCTCGAATCGACTGGCCTCGACCGACCGGCCCCGACACCGACCGGCCCTGACACCGACCGGCCCCGACGTCGGCCGGCCCTGGGCCGGCCCTGACATCGGCCGGCCCTGACCTCGGCCAGCCTCGACCTGGGCTAGTCGCTGTGCGGATAGCGAACATCAGTTCTTGGATTGGACCATAGGTGCCGGTCTTCCGCAGCGTCAACGCCGCCTGTCCAGGCTCACCCTGCGCGACCGATCAGCCACCCGAGCCCGGATGCCGGTGCGACTCGACATGCGGGGCGTTGACGGGTGGGGTACAACATCCATACGTTCCTGTAGAGAACGATCGTGCGCCATCCGAACAACTCAAGCCTTGGATCGCAAGGCCCCTTTGGACGGAGTACCGCGATGCGCCGACCCCTCGCCGCGCTCCTGGCCGCCACCGCGCTGATCGCCGTGGTCGCCGGCTGCGGCGGAGCGAGCAGTCCACAGAAGTCGACCCCCGGCGAGCCGGACAAGGTCACCGTCGGCGTGATCCCGATCGTCGACGTCGCGCCCATCTACCTGGGCAAGGAGAAGGGCTTCTTCGACAAGCGCGACATCAAGCTGAGCCTGACCCCGGCCCAGGGCGGCGCCGCTGTGGTTCCGGGCGTGGTCAGCGGCCAGTTCCAGTTCGGCTTCAGCAACGTGACCTCGCTGCTGATCGCCGCGTCGAAGGACGTGCCGGTCAAGGTCGTCTCCAACGGCGTCGCGTCCACCGGGGTACAGGGCAAGGACTTCGGCGCCGTACTGGTGAAGAAGGACAGCCCGATCAAGACGGCCGCCGATCTCGCCGGCAAGCAGGTAGCGGTCAACACGCTGAAGAACATCGGCGACACCACGGTCCGCGCTTCGGTGCGCAAGGCCGGCGGCGACCCCGACAAGGTCCGCTTCGCCGAGTTGCCGTTCCCGGACATGCCCGCCGCGCTGCAAGGCAACCGGGTGGACGCGATCTGGGTGGTCGAGCCGTTCGTCACCGTGGCCACCGGCCAGGGCGCCCGGGTGATCGCGTCGAACTATGTCGACGCCGCGCCCGACCTGACCGTCGCCACCTACTTCACCTCGACCCAGCAGGCCAAGACCAACCCGGACCTGGTCAAGCGCTTCGCCGAGGCGATGGCCGAGTCGCTCCAGTACGCCGACGCGCACCCGGACGAGGTACGCAAGGTGCTGGGCAGCTACACCGAGATCGCGCCGGACGTGGCCGCGAAGATCACGCTGCCGAAGTGGCCGGCCGACATCAACAAGGAGTCGGTACAGACGCTGGCCGACCTCGCGGTCGGCGACAAGCTGATCGGCAAGACGCCGGACCTGGACACGCTGCTGCCATGACCGCGGCGAGCGGGGCGACCGCCACCGCCGGGCCGGCCGGCACACACCGAGCCGGTGGCGCGGCGGCGGGTGGCTGGGCGGGTCGCCCCGCGCTGCTCGGTCTCGCCGGGCTGATCGCCTTCGGCGGGGTGCTGGAGCTGGCACCCCGCCTGGGCGTGGTGCCGCGGCGGTACGCCCCGCCGAGCAGCACGATCCTGACCACCCTGGTGGAGCAGCTGGGCCGGTCGGTGTTCTGGATCGCACTCGGCGACACGCTGCGGACGTGGCTGATCGGGCTGGCCATCGCGATGGCGGCCGGGCTGGCGGCCGGCGTGGTGATCGGTTCGGTACCGGTGCTGCGGTCGGCCACCGCGTCGACCGTCGAGTTCCTCCGGCCGATCCCCTCGGTCGCGCTGATCCCGCTCGCGGTACTGCTCTACGGCAGCAGCATGACCTCGACCCTGCTGCTGGTGGTGTACGCGTCGTTCTGGCAGGTACTCGTCCAGGTGCTGCACGGCGTGGCCGACCTCGATCCGGTCGCCCGGGACACCGCCCGCAGCTACCGGTTCGGCCGGCTCGCGCAGGTGCGCTATCTCGTCTGGCCGACCGCGCTGCCGTACACGGTGACCGGGTTCCGGCTGGCCACCACGGTCGCGCTGATCCTGGCCATCACCGGAGAGCTGGTCATCGGTACCCCCGGGCTCGGGCGACAGATCGCGGTCGCGCAGACCAGTGGCGCGGTACCGATCATGTACGCGCTGGTGGTGGTCACCGGCCTGCTCGGGGTGGCGGCGAACCTGCTCACCCGGGCGGCCGAGCGGCGGGTGCTGGCCTGGCACCCGTCCATCCGCGGGGAGGTGCCGGCGTGACCGCGACCCCGGTGACCCGACCCGCCGGCCCCGGTCGGCTCGCCGACGCCGGCCGCCGGATCGGGTACCTGCTCGGGCTGCCGATCGTGCTGGTCGCCGGCTGGTGGCTGATCAGCGCCGGCAGTACCGACTTCTTCCGGCCGCCGCTGTCGAAGATCCTCGCCGCGTTCGCGGACACCTGGTTCGGCCGCCGCCTGCTCGACGACGTGGCGCCGAGCGTCATCAGGCTGCTCATCGGGTACACGGTGGCGGTCGTACTGGGCACCGCGATCGGGACCGCGATCGGCTCGTACCGCCGGCTGCGCGCGTTCGTCGAACCGGTGCTGGAGTTCCTGCGGGCCATCCCGCCGCCGGTACTGGTACCGATCGTGATGCTGTTCGCGGGCATCGGGAACACCATGAAGGTGCTGGTCATCGTCTCCGGCTGCCTGTGGCCGGTACTGCTCAACACGGTCGAGGGGGTACGCGCGGTCGACCAGGTACTCGCCGACACCTGCCGCAGCTACGGCATCCGCGGCGGGTTCCGGCTGCGCCACCTGGTGCTCCGCTCGGCCAGCCCGCAGATCGTCACCGGCGCCCGGCAGGCGCTGTCGATCGGGATCATCCTGATGGTGATCAGCGAGATGTTCGCCGCTACCAGCGGGCTCGGCTACACGGTGGTGCAGTTCCAGCGCAGCTTCGCGGTACCGGAGATGTGGAGCGGCGTGCTGCTGCTCGGCCTGCTCGGGGTGGCGCTGTCCGGACTGTTCTACCTGGTCGAACGGCGGGTGCTCAAGTGGTACCAGCGCGAGCGCGAGGAGTGAGCTTGCGAGCCCCGCAGTCGCGAGCAGTAAAGATGAGCGAGCGGTCGGTTTCCCGCGGATCACGGTAGGAGGGCGCGGCGGTGCTCGAGGTCAAGGGTCTGCGGAAGGTGTACGACGGGAGCGGTCGTACGGTCGAGGCGATCGCCGACCTGACGTTCACGGTCGGGGCCGGTGAACTGGTGTGCGTGGTCGGCCCGTCCGGCTGCGGCAAGACCACCCTGCTGCGCTGCCTGGCCGGGCTGCTCTCCCCCACCTCCGGGGACGTGACGGTGGACGGCGCGCCGGTCACCGGGCCGCCGCCGGGGCTCGCGGTGGTGTTCCAGGAGTACGGCCGGAGCCTGTTCCCGTGGCTGCGGGTGGCCGACAACGTCGAACTGCCGCTGCGGCCGCGCAAGCTCCCCCGGAGCCAGCGACGCGAGGCGGTCCGCGAAGCGCTGGCCGCGGTCGGACTGGAGGACGCGGGCGACGCGTACCCCTGGCAGTTGTCCGGCGGGATGCAGCAGCGGGTCGCGATCGCCCGGGCCGTCGCGTACCAGCCGCGGGTGCTGCTGATGGACGAGCCGTTCGCCGCGGTGGACGCGCAGACCCGGGCCGACCTGGAGGACCTGATCCGCGAGGTCTGGCAGCGGCTCGGCGTCACGCTGCTGTTCGTCACCCATGACATCGACGAGGCGGTGTACCTGGGCCAGCGGGTGATCGTGCTGTCCACGTCCCCGACCGTGATCGTCGAGGACCTGCCGATCGACCTGCCCGACCAGCGCGACCAGCTCACCACCCGGGGCGACAAGCGGTTCACCGAACTGCGCGCCCGGGTGTACGGGCAGATCCAGCGGGCCAGGACCAGCTCGCGTGACGACGCGCCGGCCGACACCACATCGAGCCCGGCGGCCGTGGAGACCACGGCGTGACCGCACCGCGGGCGCTGCGCGCCCAGGTCGGCATCATCGGCGCCGGGCCGGCCGGGCTGGTACTCGCGCACCTGCTGCACCTGGCCGGCATCGACTCGATCGTGCTGGAGGACCGCAGCCGCGACTACATCGAGCGGCGGATCCGCGCCGGCGTACTGGAGCACGGCACCGTCGAGCTGCTCACCGAACTCGGGCTGGCCGATCGGCTGCACGCCGAGCGGATGGTGCACGGCGGCCTGGAGCTGCTCTTCGACGGCATCGGACACCGCATCCCGCTGACCGAGCTGACCGGCCGGGAGATCAGCATCTACGGCCAGCACGAGCTGGTCAAAGACCTGGTCGCCGCGCGCATCGGTACCGACCGGCCGCTGCTGTTCGAGGTGTCGGAGGTGGCGCTGCACGGGCTGTCCGGTGACCGGCCGGTGGTCAGCTTCGAGTACGACGGGCGGCCGCACGAGCTGACCTGCGACATCGTCGCCGGCTGCGACGGCTTCCACGGGGTGAGTCGACCGTCCATTCCGGACGGACAGCTGCGGGTGTACGAGAAGGAGTACCCGTACGCCTGGCTCGGCATCCTGGCCGAGGCGCCGCCGTCCTCGGAGGAGCTGATCTACGCGTACCACCCGCGCGGATTCGCCCTGCACAGCATGCGCTCGCCGACGGTCACCCGGCTCTACCTGCAGGTACCGCCGGACGACCACCTCGACAACTGGCCGGACGAGCGGATCTGGGCGGAGCTGCGCACCCGGCTCGACCGGCGGGACGGCTTCCAGCTGCGCGAAGGGCCGCTGCTGGAGAAGGGCATCACCGGGCTGCGCAGCTTCGTCGCCGCGCCGATGCGGTACGGCCGGCTGTTCCTGGCCGGCGACGCGGCGCACATCGTGCCGGCGACCGGCGCGAAGGGACTCAACCTCGCGGTGGCCGACGTGTACGTGCTGGCCCGCGCGATCGCCGACTGGTATGCCAGCGGCGACGGTGCCGGCCTGGACGCGTACACCGGGACCTGCCTGCGCCGGGTCTGGCGGGTGCAGCACTTCTCCTGGTGGATGACGTCGATGCTGCACCGGCCGGCCGACGTCGACCCGTTCACCGAACAGCTCCAGTTGTCGCAGCTTCAGTACGTCACCTCGTCCGAGGCGGCGGCCACCTCGCTGGCGGAGAACTACGTCGGGCTGCCGCTGCCGTGAGCCGGCCCGACCTCGCCGCCCCGCCCGCGCGCCGGCTCCCACTCTGGGCCGGCGCCGGCTGGTGGCTGGCCGTGATCGTGCTGATCGCGATGAACCTGCGGATCCCGATCGCCTCGGTACCGCCGCTGGCCGACGTGATCGGCGCGGACCTCGGGCTGACCGCGACCGGTACCGGGCTGCTGACCACGTTGCCGGTGCTGTGCATGGGGCTGTTCGCACCGGTGGCGCCGGCGGCGTCGGCCCGGTACGGCCGGGAGCGGGTGCTGGCCGCCGCCCTCGGGCTGATCGTGGTCGGTACCGGCCTGCGGTTGGTACCGGCGACCGCGCCGCTGTTCCTGGCCACGGCGCTGTTCGGCATCGGCATCGCGGTCGCCGGCACGCTGCTGCCACCACTGGTGCGGGAGCGGTACCCGCGACAGGTCGGGCCGGTCACCGGGCTGTACACCGCCGGGCTGATCGGCGGCGCGATGGTCGCGTCGTCGCTGGTCGAACCGCTACGAACGATGCTGGACGGGTCCTGGCCGAAAGCGCTCGGGGTCTGGGCGATCCTGGCCGCGCTGGCCGTACTGGCCTGGCTGCCGATCGCCGCTTCGGCGCACTCGCCGGACCGCCCCGCGGACGCGCCGAGGGTACGGCCGCAGCTCCCGTGGCGGGACCGCACCGCGTGGCTGGCCACCCTGTACATGGGATCCCAGTCGCTGCTGTTCTACGGTGCGCTCGCCTGGCTGGCGGCCCGGTACACCGCGCTGGGGATGAGCGCGGCGACGGCGGGCCTGCTGCTCGGCGTGTTCAGCGCCACCCAGCTCGTGACCGCGCTCGGCCTGCCCGCGCTGGCCCACCGGACCGGCACGCTGCGCCCGTGGATCGCGTTCTCGGCGGTGACCGCCACGTCCGCGCTCGCCGCGATCGCGCTGGTGCCATCAGCCGCGCCGTGGGTCTGGTCCGGGCTGCTCGGCGTCGGCGTGGGCGGGCAGTTCGCGCTGGCCCTGACCCTGATCGGCAGCCTCGGCCGGAACCCGACCGAGTCCGGCCGGATCTCCGGGATGGCGTTCTTCGTCGGGTACCTGCTGGCCGCCACCGGGCCGGTCGCGGCCGGCGCGCTGCGCGACCTGACCGGTGACTACCGGGTGCCGTTCCTCGCGCTGGCCGCGGTCGGCGTGGCCGTGCTCATCGCCGGCCTGACCGCGACCCGCCGCCGGCCCGGCACCTCATAGCCCGGCACCTCATAGCTCGGCACCTCATAGCCCGGCACCTCATAGCCCGGCACGATCCGCCGGTCAGTCGGGCTCGTGGTGCGGCCAGGGCGAGGTGGCCACGATCATCCCGTACAGCACGTGATCGGCCAGGAACATGGCCCGCTCGACCGGCCGACGTTCCTTGGCCTGTTCGAGGCCGAGCAGCGGTGCGATCCCGGCCTCGAATCCGGCCCAGAGCAGCACGCCGTACGCCGGACCGGCCCACCGGTGCCGGCGGATCGACTCGGGCAGCATCCCGAACATGGCGCCGCCCACCCCGCCGTACCCCCAGTGCATCAGCTCCAGCAGCACCGGACGCCGCTCCTTGGGTACCTGCTGGAGCAGCGCCGGCGCGCGCTGCCCGATGATCGCCTCGGGTGGCGTTTCCTTGACCAGATCGGCTGTCGTGGTGACCCGCCGCAGCCCGGTCATCGCCATCGCCGCGATGACCCCCCGCGCGGTGGTACGCATGATCGCTGTTCCGCTCATCGCCTCGTTACCTCCGTGTCCCCCCGGGGGCGCCCCGCCCCGCGGACGGGATTACCCGGGCACGAACAGGCCCACACGCGGCGCTACCGGAGTCGACCCGGATACGTGGTTTGTCCCGCCGCAGGGCGGTCATCGGGCGGTTCGTGGACGTGCTGGCGGCCCGGAGCTCAGGCGGTGAGCGCGTCCAGGGCGTCGTAGATGCGCTTGTCCGAGATCTTGTACGCGGTGCCCAGAGTCTGCGCGAAGTAGCTGACCCGCAGCTCCTCGATCATCCAGCGGATCTCGATCAGCGCCTCGTCGGCCGGGTGACCGGGCGGCACCTGTTCCCGCAACTCGCGGTACTCCGCGTGTACCTGGTGCACCCGGTCCATCCACTCGCGGTCCCGGGTCGCGCCGGCCGGCAGCCGGTCCAGCCGCCGCTCGATCCCGGTCAGGTACCGCACCACGTCCGGCAGGTGATCCCATCCGGTCGCGGTGACGAAGCCGCGGTACACCAGGCCGGACAGCTGCCCCCGGAGGTCGGTGAGCGCCGGCAGCAACGCCGGTACGGCAGGTTGGGACAGCCGCCGGTCCAGCTCGTACCCGATGGAAAGGATCTTCCGGACCGCGGACAGCACCTCCATGGTCCGGTCGACGAAGTCGGCGCGGACGTGGTCGCGGAGCGCGGCGAAGCCGGCCTCGTCCCAGGCGGGGCCGCCGGCCGAGGCCACCAGAGAGTCGACGGCGCAGCCGGCGCAGTCGGTCAACAGGTCCACCACGCTGCGGTGCGGATTCCGCGACAGCGCGAGCTTGTCCTGATTGGACAGTCGGCCGGCGGTGAACTTGGCCGGCGACGGCAGCGTGAGCAGCAGCAGCCGACGGGTGCCGGCCCGCATCGCGACCCGCTGCTGGCTCTCGGTCTCCAACATCCGGATCGCCACGCTGTCGCCCTCGTCCACCAACGACGGGAAGCCGGTGACCGTGAAGGCGCCCTGCCGCCGCTCGATCTTCCGCGGCAGCGCGCCGAAGTCCCAGGACCGCAGGCCGTCCCGCTCCAGGCCGGCACCGTTGCCAGCGGCGCCGCCGGACAGGACAGCGGCCAGCGTCTCGCGCAGGGCCGGCTTCAGGGCCGCCTGCAGCGCGGCCAGGTCCCGCCCCTCACCCAACGTCTCCCCGTCCTCGCCGAGCACCCGGTACGCCATGCGCAGGTGCTCGGCTACCTGGTCGGGCTGCCACGAGTCGGGTGGCACCGGTACCGCGGTGAGCCGGCGCAACTCCCGCTCCAGCGCGGGCAGCAGCGGCTCGTCCGGGCGTACCCCGGCCAGCGCCGCGGCCGCGTGATCCGGCGCGGGTACGTAGTTGCGGCGTACCGCCTTGGGCATCGACTTGATCAGCGCGGTCACCAGCTCGTGCCGCAGCCCCGGTACCTGCCGGTCGAAGTCGTCCGCGGACACCTGGTTGAGCACCGGCAGCGGAAGGTGCACGGTCACGCCGTCGGCCGCGGTACCGGGCTCGAACTGGTACGACAACGCCAGCTTCAGCCCGCGTACCTCCCAGTGGTCCGGATAGTCCTCGGCGCGTACCGTGTCGGCCCGCTCGGTGACCAGCATCGACGCGGAGAAGTCGAGCAGGTCCGGGTCGGTACGCCGGGCCTTGCGCCACCAGGCGTCGAAGTGCCGGCCGGACACCACGTCGGCTGGGATGCGCTGGTCGTAGAAGTCGAACAGCGCCTCGTCCTCGACCAGGATGTCCCGCCGCCGGGCCCGGTGCTCGAGTTCCTCGACATCGGCCAGCAGGTCGCGGTTGCGGGCGAAGAACTCGTGCCGGGTGTCCCAGTCGCCGTCCACCAGCGCATGCCGGATGAACAGCTCACGGGACAGCCGCGGATCGATCCGGGCGAAGTTGACCTTGCGTTGGGTGACCAGCGGTACGCCGTACAACGTGACCCGCTCGTACCCCATCACCGCGCCCTGCTTCGCCTCCCAGTGCGGCTCGGAGTAGTTGCGTTTGACCAGGTGACCGGCGAGCGGCTCGACCCACTCCGGCTCGATCCGGGCGACCGTGCGGCCCCACAGCCGGGACGTCTCGACCAGCTCGGCGGCCATCACCCAGCGGGGCGGCTTACCGAACAGCGCCGAGCCGGGGAAGATCGCGAACTTGGCACCCCGGGCGCCGAGGTACTCGACCGAGCCGCGCCGTACCGGACGACCCCCGGGCCTGGCCGCTCCCCGCGGCCGCTCCTCGTCCTTCACGCCGATGTGGGAGAGCAGGCCGGCCAGCAGCGAGACGTGGATGCGCTGCGGATCGGCCGGGGCGGTGTGCAGCGACACGTCGACCGACTTCGCGCTCTGCCGCAGCTGCGTGAAGATGTCCTGCCACTCGCGTACCCGCAGGTAGTTGAGGTACTCGTTACGGCACATCCGGCGGAACTGGTTGGACGAGAGCTCCTTCTGCTTGTCCCGCAGGTACTCCCACAACCGCAGGTAGGTGAGGAAGTCCGACCGGTAGAACTGGTCAGGGTCGCCGCCTTTGTCGATGAATCGGGCGTGCGACAGGTCCGCCTGCGCCGCGAACTCGGCCGGCCGCTCGCGCGGGTCCTGAATGGACAGTGCCGCCGCGATGACCATGACCTCGCGCACGCAGCCGTTGCGGTCGGCCTCCAGCACCATCCGGGCCAACCGCGGATCGAGCGGTAGCTGCGCGAGCCGGCGACCGAGCGGGGTCAGCCGCCGCGACCTGCCCTTCTCCGACCTGCCCTTGTCCGACCTGCCCTTCTCCGACCTGCCCTTGTCGGGCCTGCCCTTAACGCCGTCCGGCCCGCCCGGCTCGAACGCGCCCAGCTCTTCGAGCAGTTGTACGCCGTCGGAGACCGCCCGCCGGTCCGGCGGGTCGAGGAACGGGAACGCGGCCAGGTCACCGAGCCCGATCGCGGTCATCTGCAGAATGACCGAGGCCAGGTTGGTACGCAGGATCTCCGGCTCGGTGAACTCGGGTCGCGCGGTGAAGTCGTCCTCGGAGTACAGCCGGATGCAGATGCCGTCGGACAGCCGGCCGCAGCGACCCTTGCGCTGGTTCGCGGACGCCTGCGACACCGGCTCGATCGGCAACCGCTGCACCTTGAGCCGGTTGCTGTACCGGGAGATCCGCGCGGTACCGGGGTCCACCACGTACCGGATGCCCGGCACGGTCAGCGAGGTCTCCGCGACGTTGGTGGCCAGTACGATCCGCCGGCCGGAGTGCGGCGCGAACACCCGGTGCTGCTCGGCCGCGGACAGCCGCGCGTACAACGGCAGGATGTCCGGCGGGGTGCGCTCGTTGCGGGTGTGCGCCCGGAGCGCCTCCGCGGTGTCCCGGATCTCCCGCTCGCCGGAGAGGAACACCAGTACGTCGCCGGAGCTCTCGGCAGCCAGCTCGTCCACGGCCTCGCAGATGGCCTGGATCTGATCCCGGTCCGGATCGACGTCCGGCGCGTCCGGATCGACCAGCGGTCGGTACCGCACCTCGACCGGGTACGTGCGCCCGGACACCTCGACGATCGGCGCCGGCCTGTCGGCGGTACCGAAGTGCCGGGCGAACCGCTCCGGGTCGATCGTCGCGGAGGTGATGACGACCTTGAGGTCGGGCCGCTTCGGCAGCAGCTGCTTGACGTACCCCAGGATGAAGTCGATGTTGAGGCTGCGCTCGTGCGCCTCGTCGATGATCAACGTGTCGTACTGCCGGAGCATCCGGTCGGACTGCAGCTCGGTCAGCAGGATGCCGTCGGTCATCACCTTGACCAGCGCGTCCGCGCCCACCTTGTCGGTGAACCGGACCTTGTAGCCGACCACCTCGCCGAGCGGGGTACCCAGCTCCTCGGCGATCCGTTCGGACACGGTGCGCGCGGCGAGCCGGCGCGGCTGGGTGTGGCCGATCATGCCGGTGATGCCGCGGCCGAGCTCCAGGCAGATCTTCGGCAGCTGGGTGGTCTTCCCGGAACCGGTCTCCCCCGCCACGATCACCACCTGGTGATCCCGGATGGCCGCACGGAGGTCGTCCCGCCGCTGGCTGACCGGCAGTTCGGCCGGGTACCTGATCTCCGGCACCGCGGCGCGGCGTCGGGCGACCCGCTCGGTGGCGGCGGCGAGGTCGGTCTCGATCCCGGCCAGTACCCCGGACGGGTCGGTGAGCTTGCGGGAGTCGTCGAGGCGCCGCCGCAACCGGTGCTGGTCGCGCAGCATCAGGCCGGGCAGCCGGTCGAACAACTGCCTGGCCGGATCGGCGGGCTGGCCGCTCGGCACGCTTCCTCCGGTTCTCGGGTACGACGACGGGTGCGCCGGCGACGGGCTCGCCGCGATAGGTAGCAGGCGACGGGTCCGCCGGCGATGGGTCCGGCGCTGGGTAGGTCCACGATGGGTGGCCGCGGCAAGAATATGCAGCCCGGCGCGGATCCGGCGCCTGGTTTGTCCCAGGCAGGCCCGCGTATGGCGGGACACCCGGTCAGCCGGGGCGCCTCAGCGGCGTACCACCAGCGGTCGGCCCTCGCAGCGCGGGTCGGCCGCGACCTGCCGCCGTACCGGCGCGATCCAGCCGAGGGCGGACTGCTCGACGTACCAGCCGTGCACCTGGACCATCCCGGTCGGCGCCTGGTCCGGCAGCGGGCACAGCGTCTTGGACTGGATGTCGTCGTTCCGTACGAACAGCACGATGCCGCGGCTGTCCAGCAGGGTGGTCATCCGGTCGTCGACCGTGATGATGTTGCCGAGCACCACCCGGGCCGCCCCGCTGCCGGACTCCGGGGCCACCTCGACGGCCACGGTGGGCAGGATCGGTGACCGGATGAAGATCGCACCGATCAGGAACGGGGCGAGTACGGCCGCGACGATCGCCGGCCACTGGATGATCATGCGGGCCGATCGGCTCGGGATCGGGCCGGTCAGCAGCACCGACAGGACCGGCGGTACGAGCAGCAGCAGCCCGGTGACGAGCTCGCCGGTACGCAGCGCCTGCACGATCGCCGGCCCGAGCCAGACGCACGCCCCGACCGCCAGGCAGACCGGGATCACCACGCACACGACTCGTACCAGACCCGGCCGGTGCCGGTACCGGTTGCGCACCATCAGGCCGGTCACCGCCACCGTGATCATCAACAGGATGGGCAGGAACCTCAACTGCCAGGTGAGCGCGGCCAGCCCCACCGCCACCGCGACCACCCAGCCCGGGATCCGGTGGCTGACCCGCACCAGCCAGGGGCGGGAACCCGGCAGCGCGCAACTCGGATCGCTCACGTCCAGCAGCGAGCCGAGAGCCCGGACCGCGAGTACCACCACCGGCGCCGCCCAGACCAGGGTGATGACCAGCGCGCTCACCATGCCGAGCGGGCTCACGTACTGCACCAGCAGCAGCATCGTGGGCAGATCCTGGCGGCTCAGGAACCACAACCGCAGCACCAGCAGGACCAGTGGGAACGCCGGGAGCAGGGTGAGCAGCCAGGGATGGTTGCCGCTGGTCGGCTGGCCGCTCGTCGAACCCGGGCCCGACGAGCTGACGTGCGCGCCGGACTCGGAGGGGTGCTCAGCGCTGTCAGGTCCGGCCGTCACCGGCCCACCCACTGCCGGTCCGCCGACCGCGGCCGCGTCGCCGGCCGGCGGTCCGGGTCGGCCCGATGCCGACGATCGCGGCCGGCGCCACCGGATCCCGCTCCCACGGCCACTCCCGTACCTCCACCTTCGGCACGGCGGGCTGCTGGTCGATCGCCACCTGCTGCGGCAGGTTCACCTGCTGCTCCGGCCGGAGGTACTTGTCGAACGCGTCTTCCCAGCGCTGGTCCTGCGGGTCGTGCAGGGAGTGGTACAGGGACAGGTTGACCAGGTCGCGGAGCGCCTCGTTGCCACCGGTGTTGATGCCGTACTCCTCCTGTCCGGCCAACCCGATGTCGTGGTGCATGAGGTGCGCCGGGTCCCGCGCGACGAAGCCGGCGAGGATCGCCGCGTCCGTGGTCGCCGCCTCGTACTCCCCGCTGCGTACGCCGTCGACGCACTCGTGGATCTCGTTGCGGCCGTGGTACTCCACGCCGGACAACTCGGCCGGCGGCTCCGACGTCGAGGTGGTGATGCTGCAGACCGGCTTGTCACGCAGGTCGGCGAACGACTGCACCGCGCGGTGCCCCTGCCGGGTGATCACCGACTGCTCGGTCTCCAGGTACGCGGCGGAGAAGCTCACGTTCGGCAGCTTCTCCCGGTCCTCGGTGATGCTGTAGCTGGCCACGACCAGGTCCACGGTGACGAACCGGTTGTTGTCGCGCGCCTGCATCTTGGGGCGGTCCTCGCTCTCCAGCGGCAGGAACCGAACCTCGTTGCGGCGGAAGCCGAGATCCGCGGTGACCAGATACGCGATCGCGATGTCGAAGCCCTCGAACTCCTCGGTCGCCGGATTCCACTGGCTGATGCCCGGCTGGTCATCCATCACGCCGACGAGCAGCTCCCGCTTGCCGGTCAGACCGGCCTGCTCCATCAGGTCCTGTTTGGACGGACGGGACGAGCCCCACAGCGCCGCCGCCGCGACCCCCACGATCAGCACGATGACCACCACCAGGGCGGCCAGCCGTACCCCCGGAAGCAACCTGCGCCAGCGCTCGCGCCCGGACCCGGTTGCCGGACCGATCATCAAGCCGACCTCCCCCGTACATAGCCTGATCTCAATGCTAGTTGCCAGTCCCGGCCGGCCGGCGTCCGATGTGGACGTCGAAGCACCACGGCGGGTCCACAGGTTCCGCCGTGGTCACGCGCCGGATCTCGGGCCGGCCCGGGAATCCGACCGGGGATCAGACGCTGGTGTACGCGTGGATGGTCTGTACCACCTGGCTGAACATCGGCATCGATCCGGACTTGCAGTCGTGCCGCAGCGCCAGCCCGCCGGTGGTGAGCGTCTGTACCGGTATGTCGACACACTGCCCGCCCCAGCCGGCGCGACCGTTCGCCTCGGCCGCGAGCTGCGGGCTGCGGAGCAGGCCGTCGAGATTCCGCAGCTGGGCACCGGTCAGCTGACCGGACCCGCGGGGCGCGTTGTCCACCGTCCTGGCCCAGTAGCCGGACTCGTCGATGGCGATCCGGTCGACCTGGCCGGACACGCCACCACTGGAGGTGTACGCGGTCGGCGGCAGCTTCGGCAACGGAGCCGGCGGCGGCTCGCCCGGCGCCACACCCCCGCCGCCACCTGCGCCTGTGCCTGCGGCCGCACCCGGACCGGCGGAGCCGGCGGACGCGCGAGCCGTGGGCTTCGACGAGGTGCGCGGCGCCGCTTCGAGGCCACCTGCTCCACTGTCCTGCGCCTCCTGCCGCGCCTGGGCGGTGGCGGTGTGGCCGGGACCGGCCTTGTCACCCCCGGCACCGACCGCGACCGCGATGCCGACCGGTATGGCCACCGCGACGACAGCCGCGGCGGCGATGCCTAGCTTGAATCCGAGCTTCATCAGGTTCCCCCGTCGATCAGGTCAGGCATGCTACCGCCGACCCGCCCGCCGGCAGGGGTCGATCGCCGACAGCTCGCCGATCGGGGTCGCTCAGTGCGGCGCGGCTGGGCCGGGGATTACTGGGCGGGGCGCCAGTCGGCACTCGCGCCGACCGTGATGAGGTGCTGGGTCGCCCGGGACAGGACCACGTAGAGGGTGCGCGTACCGGCCGGCGACTCGTCCACGATCCGGTCCGGCTCGACCGCCACCACCCCGTCGTACTCCATCCCCTTGGACTCCGGGCCGGTGACCACCGCGAGCCGGTCGTCGCCGACGCCGGCCAGCCACGCCGTCACCTCGTCGCGCAGGTCGACCGGGGTGATGACGCCGACCGAACCGGGTACGGAGGCGAGCAGGTCGGCGACCGCGGCCCGGGTCGCGTCGGCCAGCTCGGTGGCCGGGACCAGCCGGTGTTCGGGCTGCCGGCCGGTGCTGCGTACCGCGTGCGGCACGTCGGCATCCGGTACCGCGCCGCGGATGACCGCGGCCGCCAGCGCGAACACCTCCGCGGAGTTGCGGTAGTTGGTGCCGAGCCGGAACTCGTGCCGCGGCTTGGGCAGCGTCCGGTCCATCGCCTGCCGCGCCTCGACCGGATCCGCCCACGAGCTCTGCGCCGGATCGCCGACCACGGTCCAACTGGCGTACCGGCCGCGCCGCCCGAGCATCCGCCACTGCATCGGGCTCAGGTCCTGCGCCTCGTCGACCAGGACGTGGGCGTACTCCTCGTCCTCGGCCTCGTCGGCCGGATCCGGCGGTACGTCGAGCCCGGCCAGCGCCAGCAGCTCCGCTTCGTCCAGGCCGTCCGGGCGTACCGGCCGCCGGCGCGCCCGCGGTACCGGCCCGAGCTGGGCGACGATCTCGTCGACCAGCGCCACGTCGGAGATGGACAGGTCGTCGTGGCGCTGCCAGGAGCCGAGCAGCAGGGCCTGCTCCGGCTTGCTCAGCACCCCGCCGGCGTACCGGGCCAGCGTGCGCGGATCCCGCAGCCGCTCCAGCACCGTGTCCGGGTCGAGCGTCGGCCACCACCGCTGCACGAACGAGACGAACGCCGGCCGGTCGGCCAGGTCGTCGTCGAACGCGGACCGGTCCAGCTTGGCCGGCGAATCCACGATCGCCTGCCGCCACAAGGACGTGAGCAGCGCGTGTACCGCCCGCGAGCGCGCGGTGTTGTGTCGGGCCTGGCCGGACAGCACGGTACGCCGGATGGTGGACAGTTGGCGCTGGTCGAGCCGCAGTGCCCGGTCCCGGTAGAAGACCCGCAGGTGATCCGGGGCGCCGGGGGGCGCGTCCCGTACCGCCCGGCGCAGCACGGTCAGCATCCGCAGAGAGCCCTTCACGGCCGCGACCGCCGGTTCGTCGTGCCGGCTCGCGTCCAGTCCGGTCACCACCGCGCCGATCGACCGCAGCGTCACGGTCTGCTCGCCCAGCGACGGCAGCACCCGCTCGATGTACCGCATGAACGTCGGCGACGGGCCGACGACCAGCACCCCGCCGCCCTCGAACCGGCGCCGCTGGCGGTACAGCAGGTACGCGGCGCGGTGCAGCGCGACCACGGTCTTGCCGGTACCCGGACCGCCGCTGATCGTGGTGGTACCGGAGGTGGCGGCGCGGATGGCCCGGTCCTGCTCGGCCTGGATGGTCGCGACGATGGCGCGCATCGTGGACCCGCGCGCCTGGCTCATCGCGGCCAGCAGCGCGCCCTCCCCCACGGTCGGCAGGTCGGCCGGCGCGGCATCCGGATCGAGCAGGTCGTCGGAGATGCCGATCACCCGCGGGCCGGAGCAGCGCAGCACCCGCCGCCGGATCACCCCGGCCGGGTCCACCGGGGTCGCCTGGTAGAACGGGGCGGCCGCCGGTGCCCGCCAGTCGATCACCAGCGGTTCGTGCTGCTCGTCCCGGACCCCGAGCCGGCCGATGTACCGGATCTCCCCGTCGAGCTGGTCGAGCCGGCCGAACACCAGCCCCTCGTGCTCGGCGTTGAGCGTGCCGATCCGGCGGGCCGCGGCGTAGACCAGCACATCCCGCTCGTACAGGCCGCGGAAGTGCTCCTCCTTGACGCCGCCGTCGTGGTCGATGAGGCCGCGGTCGAGCCCCTCCCGGGCCAGCTCCGCGGCCTGCCGTTCGGCCTCGGCGAAACGCTCGTACACCCGGTCGACGTGCGCCTGCTCGTGGGCGAGCTCGGCCGTCATGATCGACGACTCAGCCGGCCCCTGGGCGTCCGTCCCGCCCGGCGACCGGCTCGGTCGCAGCCCGGTCAGGAGCCGTCCATCTCGCGACGCAGGCTGAGCGGCCGCATGTCGGTCCACACCTCGTCGATGTACGTCAGACACTCCGCCTTCGGCCCGCTCGGACCGGTGGCCCGCCAACCGGCCGGGATCTCCCGCTCGGTGGGCCAGATCGAGTACTGCTCCTCGTCGTTCACCACGACCTGGTACGTGCGGTCGTCGTCGTCTTCGAACACCCGCTGTCCTCCTGTCCTGCCCGGGCCAGCCCTACCGCGTCGCGCCGGTGGGCGCGGTCACCGTATCGCGCGCCACCAGCCCCGTGGTCCGCGAGACGCCAACTACCGCGGTACCCCGCAGCGGCCGCCGTCAGGCGCCGTGGCCGGCCACGGCGGGATCGCCGCGTAGCCGGGACACCCGGTCGGCACTGCGATCGGCACTGCGATCGGCACTGTGGTCGGCGCTGTGGTGGGCATTGTGCTCGTCGGCCCGGCCCGCACCGTGGTCGTCGGTGACGCGGTATCGGCTGACCAGGGCACGCATCGACTCCGACGGCATTACGCCGATCTCCCGGGCCAGCCGGTCGGCGAACGCCTGGTACGCCCGCAGCGCCTCGCCCACGTTCCCGGCGGCCAGGTGCGCCTGGACGACCGCGCGCTGGGCGCTCTCCCGCAGCGGCTCGGCCTCGACCGCGAGCAGCGCCGTTTCGAGCGAGGCCGCGTGCCGGCCGCACTCGAGGTGGCGGCGGGCCAGCGCCTCCAGCGCCTGCAGGTACAGCTGGCGCAGCCGCTCCCGACCGGCCAGCACCCAGTCGTCGTACCAGCCGGGCAGCAGGGTTCCGCTGTCCGGTAATGCGGGCAGGGTGGTCACGTCGACGCCGCCGGCGGCCAGCCGGTGCGCGGTGTGAACGAGCTGCTCGGCGTCCACCTCGACGGTGTCCCGCAGCGCAAGCAGCCGACCGGTGGTGACCAGCAGCGCCGGTCCCCGGTACGCCCGCAGCACCCGCCAGATGGCGGTCCGCAGGCTCGCCTGCGCCCGTTCGTCCTCCACGTCCGGCCACAGCGAGCCGGCCGCGTACCCCCGGTCCGTGCTCCCCCGCAGGCCCAGGAAGGCGACCAGCCGCTCGCCACCCGCGCCGAGAGCCAGCCGGCGCCGGCCCACGGTGAAACTGAACGCGCCGAGCAGCTGGAGCCGCGCGACGGGAGATTCTGCGCCCCGGCGATCCATCTGTCCTCCTGAGGCAAATCGGTCCCCCGGGCCCGGAGCGGTATCGGCGACTGGATGAGTCGACGCCGCAGGATTCCCGAAGTATCCCGCGCTCGGGGAGGCATCGCCCGCGTGTCTGCGGTACGTGGCCGTTAGTCGGATTCCTGACAGCCGTACGTGCAGACCTGCGGCGCCGTCCCGGCAAGTGATGGCTCAGTGACGATCTGATGACAGCCCGGTGCTAAGACCTGCGAAGACCGAACCCGTGACGGGGGACGCCAGGGGGGAGCACCCATGCACGCAGCACATCGCAACTGCTACATCCCGCCACACATGGCCGACCACATGGCCCGAGTCAGTGCCTCAGCCGGCCTGGAGCCGAGCGCGGCACAGCGCACCGCGGTGGTGTCGCAGACGCTCCGGCAGCAGCGCCGGTCCACGACTACGGCGGCCACGTTGATGGCCAGCCTGCACCAGCCGGCGCCGGGCAAGGGCGACCGGATCATCTACGACGACCAGAACACCTTCACCTTCGACGTGGACGCGATCCGCGGCGAGAGCGACGCGCCGGTGTCGCTCGCGAACGCGAACGCGGCGTACGACGCGCTCGGCTCGACCAGGGACTTCTACCGGGAGGTACTCGGCCGGGACTCGATCGACGGATCCGGCCTGACCCTGACCGCGAACGTCAACTACGGCGTCGACTACGACAACGCGTTCTGGGACGGCACCCGGATGGTGTTCGGCAACGGCGACAACGTCATCTTCAAGGACTTCACCAGTGACGTCGACGTACCCGGACACGAGCTGACCCACGGAGTCACCCAGTACACGGCGAACCTGCAGTACGCCGACCAGCCGGGCGCGCTGAACGAGGCGTTCTCCGACATCATGGGCGCCTGCGTGGAGCAGTACGCCAAGGGCCTGGACGCCGGTACGTACAACTGGCTGCTCGGCGAGGACGTCATGTCCGAGGGGCTGTACGGCGAGGCGATCCGGTCACTGGCGCACCCGGGTACCGCGTACGACAACCCGGTGCTCGGCAAGGACCCGCAGCCGGACAGCATGGCCGGCTACGTACCGGGCGGCGACGTACACATCAACAGCGGGATTATCAACCGCGCGTTCTACCTGTGCGCGATGGATCTGGGCAGCTTCCCGGCCGCCAAGATCTGGTACGCCACGCTGCAGAACCTCTGGCCGACGGCCACGTTCAGCGACTGCGCGCACGTATGCGCCGAGATGGCCCGCATCCTGGCCCGCGACGGAGCGGTCGCGCGACAGGCACCGCAGACCGTTCGGGCCGCCTTCCACGAGGTCGGCATCGTCTGAGCGGACTCCTACCAGCCCGGCGCACCGTCAGCCGGTCCCGCTCCGCAGTCGGGGGTGGGGCCGGCCGGCAGGTCGGGGCGGGCCTGTCGGCAGGTCGGGGCGGGCATATCGACAGGTCGGGGCGGGCATATCGGGCAGGTCAGGGTGGAACCGTCGGCGCGGTCAGGCGCTGCGGATCTCCTCGGCCGGTCCGGACCACGCGACCTCACACGCCTCGCACGCCCAGGAGAAGTGACCGTGACCCCGGTGCAGACCGGGGACCGTCTTGAACAGCTCCTTTTCACAGGACCAGCAGCGGGTACCTACCAGTACCTGACCAACAGCCGGGTGTCCGGCCGGCGAGGACGAGTTGGGGGGGCGGTACACAGTTGCCTCCGATCCGAACGCCAGGGCGCCGTTCGCGTCCACAGCGGCCCTCCCGTTCCGAGAGCGCCGTAGTGGTGATATCCGCACAGACCGGCATTCATGCGTACCAGCAGTGAGTTTTTGCGGCGTATCCGCGTGTCTGCCGGCGTGTTGAGCAATTCGTCCCGTTCTGCACCGCGGTCACGTCGGCCGCGGTCGACTGAACAATCGGTGATTGACCAGCTGACCTGAGCCGGCCGAGGTGGTACAGCCGGCTACGAATCGGGAGCAAGACGGTTACCGACCGTACTGACAAGGACGCTGGGGGACGCGATGGCCCAGGACAGGATCCGGGTGGAGCTGCGCCGTACCGGAGGCTTCGCCGGTACCGAGGTGCGCAGCAGTCTCGACAGCACCACGCTCGACCCGAACGAGGCGGCCGACCTGGCCAACGTGGTGTCCGGCATCGACCTGGCGGCTCTCACCGAGGCCCGCGGCGGGGGCCCGCCGGTACCGGACGCGATGCGCTACGAGCTGACGATCGAGCGAGGTACGGAGCGGGTACGGGTCGACCTCACCGAACCGGCGGTACCGGTGGACGTGCGGCCGCTGCTCCAGCGGCTGGTCGCGGCCGCGCGACGCTGACTCCGCGCGCCGCTGAGCTCAGCGCGCCACTGGGCTCCACGCGCCGCTGAGCGCCGTTAGGGTCGTCAGCGGGTCAGCTGGCGAGCGGCAGGGTGTTGACGTGCCAGACCGGGCCGGCCACACCCGGCGCGAATCCGTACTCCCAGTTGCGACGGCAGCCCTCACACCAGGGGCCGGCGTCACGCGGTGCCAGGTCTGCGCGGCAGTCGACACAAAGGTCGTACAGATCCTCGCGCGCTACGACCAGATTCATGTCTCCCATGTACCTCAGAATCGGCACGTCCCCGGCCCGGCACCAGGGACCAATGGCCTCAACCGGACAGGGGACAAAGTCGGGCGTACGGACGACGCGACAGGCCCGCGACACCGGCCGATCCCGCGACGAACGGACCAGGGCCGGACACCCCGGGCGCGGGTACGGTGTCAGGGGTGAAGATCGGTTTCGCCGCGCCGGTGTCCGGTTCCTGGGCGACCCGGGAGAACATGGTCCGGATCGCCGAGCGGGCCGAGCAGTTGGGCTACCACTCGCTGTGGACCTTCCAGCGACTACTCGCGCCGGTCGACCACTCGTGGGCCGAGACCTACCGCAGCGTGCAGGACCCGATCGTCACGCTCGCCTACCTCGCCGCGCACACGTCCCGGATGCGGCTCGGCGTGGCGGTGCTGAACATGCCGTTCTTCCCGCCGGTACTGCTCGCCAAGCAGCTGGCCACGCTGGACGTCGTGTCCGGCGGCCGGCTCGACGTGGGGCTCGGCAACGGCTGGTCGGACGAGGAGTACACCGCGGTCGGCGTGGCCAAGGAGCGGGTCGGGGCGCGGGCGGACGAGTTCATCGTGGCGCTGCGCGGACTGTGGACCGACGAGGTGGTCTCCCACTCCGGCGAGTTCTACACCGTGCCGCCGACCCGGATGGAGCCCAAGCCGGTCCAACGCCCACACCCGCCGATCCTGCTGGGGGCGAGCGCCCCGGCCGCGCTGCGGCGCGCCGGCCGGCTCTGTGACGGCTGGGTGAGCAGCAGCAACGCCGACCTGACCAGGTTCGCAGAGGCGGCCGCGACGGTCCGCGGGGCGGCCGCGGATGCCGGCCGGGATCCCGACCGGCTCCGGTTCGTCTGCCGCGGTTCGGTACGCGTACGCCCGGGCGGCAGCCCGGAGCGGCGGCCGCTGACCGGCACCCTGGACGAGGTCGCCGAGGACATCGGGTGGCTCGGCCGTCAGGGCGTGACCGAATTGTTCGTGGACCTCAACTTCGACCCGGAGATCGGCTCCCCGGACGCCGACCCGGACGTGTCGATGCGCCGCGCCGACGAGGTGCTCGAGGCGTTCGCCCCGCACTGACCGGTGCTCCCGCCGCGGGGCTGACTGTGCTTCCGCCGCGAGCACTGACCGGCAGGCCCGCGGGCTCCCGCCGAAAGGACCTCAGGCGCTGATCGGGCGGTCCACCGCGGTCTCGTCGGCTCCGGCGCTGTGCTCGGCGTGGCGCCGGTCCAGGTCGGCCAGGCCCGGCTCGGCGTGCCGCCGGTCCAGGTCGGGCAGGTCGGTACCGTCGTGCGCACAGCCCCGGACCTCATTGCGGCCGGCCGCCTTGGCCGCGTACAGAGCCTGGTCGGCCAACCGGACCAACCGGTCGAGGTCGTCGGAGTCGCGGGGACAGGCGGCGTAGCCGACCGAGATCGTCAACGTCGCCGGCGGCACGGTGGACCGGACCTCCGGGTACGGCCAGAACGGGGTCTCCGCCACCCGGTGCCGGAGCCGGTGCGCGATCTGGGCCGCCAGGGACGGCGCGGTACCGGGCAGGGCGAGCACGAACTCCTCCCCGCCGTACCGCCCGACCAGGTCCCGGTCCCGGACCGCGCCCCGGATGAGCTGCGCGACCGACCGCAGCACCTCGTCGCCGACCGGATGCCCGAAGCTGTCGTTGATGCGCTTGAAGTGGTCGATGTCGATGACCAGTACCGCGAACGGCTCGGACCGTCGCCGGGCCCGGCCGAGCGCCTGCTCCGCCTGCCGCCACCACCAGCCGATCGAGTCCAGACCGGTCTTGGCGTCGGTGTGCGCCTCGCTCTCCAGCGGCGCGACCAGCAGGCTGCGCTGCAGCATCACCACCACCGGGATGCCGAGCAGCGCGGTCCACGGGGTGGTGAGCGCGGCGGCCGCGACCAGCCCGCCCAGGCCGAGCGCGGCGGCGTCGATGACCAGGTCGGCCGGGCGCCCGAACGCCTGGCCGGCGGGGGCGCGCGGCTCCATCAGCATGATCGCGACCGCGGTGATCACGATGTCGGCCAGTCCGTAGGCCACCGCGGCGACCGCGATCGCGACCGCGGTGATGACCCCCGGCGGCAGTCCGCCCGAACCGATCGCGGTCAACGCCTCGTACCCGGCCCGGCTGGCCAGCACCGCGAGCGCCGTCATCGAGGCGGAGAAGACCGCGCGGTACGGCAGGCAGCGTCCGGCGCGCTGCCGCCACAGCCAGTACGCGAGCATCACGCCGGGCAGCGCCAGGCCGAGCGGCAGCACCAGCGCGCAGGCCAGCATCCACACGGTCTGGAAGTCCTTGTGCAGCGGGCTGGACCGGGGGCCACGGGCCTGCTCGACCTGCCGGGAGCACTCCACCCCGATCACGGTGCCAACCGCCAGCGGGATCGCGGCGACCAGACCGGTCAGGTCGGGCGGCCACACCGCGATCGCCGTCAGCGCCGCGAGGAAGCCCATCGCGTCCACCGCGAGGACCCAGGCCTGCGCGCGTGCCGGCACGTCCCGGAGCGCCCACGTCGACCAGGGCATTGACCGCTCTGCCCGCATGATGCCCACGTTAAAGAACCAACGCACCTGCGTCACCTGGGCGTAGGCAGCCAATTCAGACCTTTATCCGACAAAAAACGCCCGCACTATTGGCGTGTCCGGATACGACACGCCGCCGTCAGTCGCGAATCAGCACCGCGACGAGGTCGCGGCGCGATAGCCGTCAGTCGCGAATCAGCACCGCGGCGAGGTCGCGGCGCGATAGCCGTCAGTCGCGGACAAGCACCGCGGCGAGTTCCGGAATCGCGGCGAGATAGCCGTCCAGCAACCGGGCCGCCCCGTCGGTCGAGGCCACCAGCGGGTGCGCCGCCCAGGCCTGCGCGGCACGCGACCGGGACCCGGTCAGCGCGGCGTCGATCGCGAGCCGCTCGGCCGCCCGTACCGCCCGCATCAGCTCGACCTGGTCGGCGGCGACCGCCCCGACCGCGCACGGGTGCGCGCCGTTGCGGTCGACCAGGCAGGGCACCTCGACCACGGTGTCCGGATCCAGTCCGGGCACCGCCGAGCCGTTCGCCACGTCCAGGACCAGCGTGTCCGGGCCGCCGCCGACCAGCGCCGCCATCAGCGCCAACGCCACGCCCTCGTACCCGCCGCCGGTCAGGTCCGCCTCGTCCCGCCCGCCGTCACGGGCGTCGGACAGGTACGTCTCCTCCCGCTCGCGCAGGGTGGCCCGCCAGCCGGCCAACGCGTTGCCCGGATCGGCCGACGCGGCGGCGAAGAACCGGTTCTGCTGGTCGAGCAGGAACTCGCCGCGGGTGGTCACCGGCGGCTCGGCGTCACCCGCCGCCTCGTAGTAGTGCACATATTCATTGGGTACCGCGCCGAGCTCGCGGAGCCGGGCGGCGCCGAACAGCCGCCCCTCCTCGAACGACGTGACCGCCGCCTCGTCGGCCAGCAGTTCCGGCAGCCGGTCCCGGCCGTCCACCAGCACCCGGCGCAGCCAGCCGAGGTGGTTGATGCCGACGTAGTCCAGCCACACCTGCCGGTGGTCGACGCCCAGTGCCCGGGCCACCCGCCGGCCGAGCGCGACCGGCGAGTCGCAGATCCCGATCACCCGGTCGGCCAGTACCCGCCGCATCGCCTCGGTCACCAGCCCGGCCGGGTTGGTGAAGTTCACCACCCAGGCCGCCGGGGCGAGCGCGGCGACCTTCTCCGCCAGCCGCGTGGCGACCGGCACGGTACGCATGGCGAACGCGAGGCCGCCGGCACCGACCGTCTCCTGGCCGAGCAGGCCGTGCGCGATCGCGACCCGTTCGTCGGCGGTACGGGCCCGCAGGCCGCCCACCCGTACCGCGGAGAACACCAGGTCCGCGCCGGGAAGCGCGGTGTCCAGGGACCGGGTGGTACGTACCCGCGGAGCAGCCGGACCGACGGGTGCGGCCAGCTGCCCGAGTACGGCGTCGATCACCCGCAGCCGGTCGGCGTCCACGTCGCAGAGCACGACCTCGTCGATGGCGGCCGCGGCCGTACCGGGCTCGGCGGCGAGGAGCGCGGAGTACACCAGCGGCACCCGGAACCCGCCGCCACCGACCATCACCAGTCGCACCGCTACTCCCCTCGGCCGCGCGTTACCGCAGGTCGCCTGGCACGTGTCCGACAGGACCGGCGATCGGTGGTCGGTAACATCCAGGGCATGCCCATCGCCCGGGAGCAGTCGGACAGCCGGCCCGCGCCGGCATTCGACGTGTTCATGTCCGGGACCGTGTTCCTCGACATCATCTTCACCGGTCTGGTCGGACCGCCGGTACTCGGCACCGAGATCCTGGCCGAGGGCATGGGCTCGTGCCCGGGCGGCATCGCCAATCTCGCCACCGCGGCCAGCCGGTTGGGCCTGCGTACCGCCCTGGGCGCCGCGTTCAGCACCGACACGTACGGCGACTTCTGCTGGCAGACCCTGCGCGACCAGGAAGGCATCGACCTGTCCGCGTCGCGCCGGTTCCTCGACTGGCACTCCCCGGTCACGGTGTCCCTGTCGTACGACCGGGACCGCGGCATGATCACGCACGCGCATCCGGCGCCGGTACCGATCGACGAGCTGACCGACCGCCGCCCGTCGTCGTTGGGCGCCTTCGCCCACCTGGGCTCGGAGCCGGCGCCGTGGATCCACAAGGCGAGTGATGACGGGACGCTGGTTTTCGCCGATGTCGGGTGGGATCCGAGTGACGCGTGGGCCGGTCAGGTACTGGCCGATCTCGCCGCCTGCCACGCGTTCCTGCCGAACAGCGTCGAGGCCACCCGGTACACCCGGACCGACGACCCGCGGGCGGCCCTGCGCCGGCTCGCCGACCTGGTGCCGGTGGTCGTGGTGACCTGCGGCGCGGACGGTGCGGTCGGCGTGGACCAGACCACCGGCGAGGAGGCCGACGTGGCCGGGTTGACCGTCGAGGCGCTCGACCCGACCGGTGCCGGTGACGTGTTCGGCGCCGGCTTCCTGGTCGGCACGCTGCGCGGTTGGCCGCTGGCCCACCGGCTGGAGTTCGCCAACCTGTGCGCCGCCCTGTCCGTGCAGCACTTCGGCGGTTCGCTGTCCGCGCCCGGCTGGGGCGACATCGCGGACTGGTGGCGGGCGGTGCGGTCGCGGGCCGCCGCACCCGGCGCCTCCGACGCGGCGTCCGCGCTGGCCCGCCGGTACGCCTTCCTCGCCGACGTGGTTCCGGTCGACGCCGCCGGAGCGGTGCGCCGGGCCACCGCCACGATCGCGGTCCGCTCGGACGTGTCGGGCCCCGACGCGCGCTGACCCGCCGCTTCGGCCACAGAGCGGGGCGCGCCGGGATCGCCCTGTCCTCCCCGCCTGGCCGGCGCTAACCTATGTCGCTCCCGCCGGCAGGCCGCCGACCGGCGGCGACAAGCACGGACCGGGCGGCGACCGGCAGCCGACAGGCGTCGGCTGGCACCGAGAAGATGGGTGGGCCGATGCACTCCGACCACACGACGGTCAGCAGGCGTTCCTTCCTCGGCACGGCGGCGGGGCTGGCCGCGGCCGCCACGCTGGCCGGCTGCGGCTCAAACACCGGCCGGAACAGCAAGGCCGGCACCATCCGGCAGTGGTACCACCAGTACGGCGAGGCCGGTACCCAGCAGGCCGCCGAGCGCTTCGCCAAGGCGTACACCGACGCGACCGTCCAGGTGCAGTGGACGCCGGGCGACTACAACTCGAAGCTGTCGTCGGGCCTGCTGTCCGGCTCCGGCCCGGACGTGTTCGAGTGGCAGCTCAACGTGGACATGGTCCGCGGCAAGCAGATCGTGCCGCTCGACGACCTCTTCTCCGACGTGGCCGACGACTTCACCGACGCGACCCGGCAGCTCGCCACCGTGGACGGCAAGGTCTACGGCATCCCGATGATCGAGGACATGCAGCTGCTGTACTACCGCAAGAGCATGCTCTCCAAGGCCGGTGTCCTCGTACCGTCCACAGTGGATGAACTGGTCGACGCGGCGAAGGCGCTGACGGACAAGAAGGTCAAGGGCCTGTTCGCCGGCAACGACGGCGGGGTGGGCGTGCTGGGCGGCCCGGCCCTGTGGTCGGTGGGGCTGGACTACCTCACCGAGGACAACAAGGTCGGCTTCGACGATCCGGCCGCGGCCGCCGCTCTCGGTACGCTCCGCAAGCTGTTCACCAGCGGCAGCATGCTGCTCGGCGCGCCGGCCGACTGGTCCGACCCGTCGGCGTTCCTGCAGGGCCTGACCGCGATGCAGTGGACCGGCCTGTGGGTGATGCCGGCGGTACAGAAGGCGTTCGGCGACGACTTCGGCGTGGCCGCCTGGCCGGCGGCGGCCGGTGGCAAGCCCTCGGTACCGGTCGGCACCTGGAACGCGATGGTCAGCGCCAAGAGCAAGGACGTCGACGCGGCCAAGGAGTACGTCAAGTGGCTGTGGATCGAGAAGAAGGACTACCAGCGGGACTGGGCGCTCGACTTCGGCTTCCACATCCCGCCCCGCAAGAGCATCGCGACCAGCTCCACCGAGCTGCGGGACGGGGCGGCCGCGGACGCGGTGAAGCTCGCCACCGACAACGCCAAGCCGGCCGGTCCGCCGAACTGGACGCCCAGGATGAGCACCGCGTACTCGGACGCGCTGTCCAACGTCATCCGCAAGGGCAGCGACCCGGCCAAGGAGCTGAAGACCGCGGCCGGCGTGGTGTCGGCCGAGCTGAAGCGGCTGTACGGCTGAGCGGATGACCGTTCCGGCCACCGCCGGCGGGCGCACCACCCGCGCCCGCCGGCGCAGCACGCCCGGCCGGCGGAGGGGGAAGGTCGGCATCAAGGGGACGACGGCCGCGTTCTGGCTGTTCGTCGGCCCGTTCCTGGTCGGGCTGGCCGTCTTCACGTACCTGCCGATCGGCTGGAGCGCCACGCTCAGCTTCTTCGACGCGCGGAACACGGTCACGCCGACCGACTTCGTCGGGCTGCGCAACTACACCGACCTGCTCCGCAGCGGCCCGTTCCGGGACAGCCTGCTCACGTTCACCGTGTTCGCGGCGTTCATCGTGCCGCTCACGTACGTGCTCTCGCTCGGGCTGGCACTGCTGGTCAACGGCGTACGGGTGGCCCGGGCGTTCTTCCGCTCGGTGTTCTTCCTGCCGGCCGCCTGCTCGTACGTGGTGGCCGCGCTGGTGTGGAAGGTGTCGATCTTCTCCGGGGTGCACTTCGGCCTGGCCAACACGGTGCTCGGAGTCTTCGGCGTGGACCCGGTGCCGTGGCTCGCCACCGCCGATCCGCCCTGGTACTGGCTGGTGCTGACCAGCCTGCGGCTGTGGCTGCAGGTCGGCTTCTACCTGGTGCTGTTCCTGGCCGGTCTGCAGCGCATCCCGCAGGTGCTGTACGAGGCCGCGTACGTGGACGGCGCGAGCCCGGGCTGGCAGACGTTCCGGCACATCACCCTGCCGCAACTGCGGTTCACCTCGATCGGGGTACTGCTGCTCAGCCTGATCGCGGCGTACCAGGCGTTCGACGAGTTCTACAACGTGCTCGGCAACGGCGGGACCTATCCCCCGTACGGCCGGCCGCCGCTGGTGTACCTCTACTACACCGCGCTCGGTACCGGCCAGGACCTCGGCCACGGCAGCGCCGGGGCGATGATCCTGGCGCTGCTGATCGCGCTGGTCACGCTCGCGCAGGGCCGGCTGCTCGGCTTCGGCAAGCGGGAGGAGCTGTGAGCACCCGACGCCGCAACCCGGCGGCGACCGCGGCGCGGTACGTCGCACTGGCAGTGGCCGCGCTGCTGTTCCTGCTGCCGTTCTACCTGATCGTGCGCAACGGGCTGGCCACCGAGGCGGACATCACCGCACCGGACTGGAGGCTCGTACCGGACAGCCTGCGGTGGTCCAACCTCACCGAGCTGTTCCGCGACCCGCAGGTGCCGATGGCCCGCAGCATGCTGAACTCCGTACTGGTCGCCGGGCTGCAGACCATCGGGCAGATCGTGCTCGGTTCGATGGCCGGGTACGGCCTGGCCCGCATCCCGTACCGGTACGCCAACGCGATCCTGTACGCGATCCTGGCCACGCTGATGATCCCGGCCGCGGTCACGTTCGTACCGACGTTCGTGGTGGTGTCCTCGCTCGGCTGGGTCAGCTCGCTGCGCGGGCTGATCATCCCCGGCCTGTTCAGCGGGTTCACCGCGTTCATGTTCCGGCAGTACTTCCTCGCCTTCCCGCGCGAGCTGGAGGAGGCCGCCCGGGTCGACGGGCTCGGCTACTGGGGCGCGTACTGGCGGATCGTGGTGCCGAACTCGCTGCAGTTCGTCGCCGCGCTGGCGGTACTGGACCTGGTCGCCGCCTGGAACGCGTTCCTGTGGCCGCTGGTGATCGGCCAGGACCAGTCGTCCTGGACCGTGCAGGTCGCGCTGTCCACGTTCCTGACCGCGCAGACGGTCAACATCCACGAGCTGTTCATCGCCGCGGCGGTATCGATCCTCCCGCTGGTGCTGGTGTTCGCGTTCCTGCAGCGGTACCTGGTCCGCGGCGTCGCGGAAACCGGCATCAAGGGCTGACCCGGGAGGTACCACCGGGCCGAAAGGCCCTGTCCGGCGGGGACTCCAGCCCTGCCGGGACGCCCTGGGCAGGGGTGTGCTGAACGTATGAATGCGTATCCCATGTCTGTACGCGCCCGGCAGGGCGCAACGCCGAGCCGTTGGCTATGGCTGGTCAAGTGGGTGCTGCTGGTACCGCACTACCTGGTACTGGTGGCCCTGTGGATCGCCTTCGTGGCGCTCACCCTGGTCGGATACGTCGCGGTCCTGATCAACGGACGGCTCCCGCGCTCGATCTTCAACTTCAATGTCGGGGTCATGCGCTGGAGCTGGCGGGTCGGCTACTACGGCTACCAGGCGCTCGGTACCGACCGGTACCCGCCGTTCACGCTCGCCGAGGTGCCGGACTACCCGGCCGGACTCCAGATCGACTACCCCGAGCAGCTCCCCCGCTGGCGGGTGTTCAGCTGGCTGCTCGCCGTACCGCACCTGCTGATCCTGGCCGGACTCACCGGTACGACCTGGCAGCTGGCTAGCGAGGGCAGCACCGGACTGGCACTGCCGGCCGGCGTGCTGGGAGCCGGGATCCTGGTCGTCGGTTGCGGACTGCTGTTCGGCGGTCGGCACCCGGGCGGCCTGTACGACCTGCTCATCGGCGTGAACCGCTGGTCGATGCGGGTGCTCGCCTATGTCGGGCTGCTCTCCGGCGGGTACCCCCCGTTCCGGCTCGACCAGGGCGACGCCGAGCCGGTCGACGGACCGCTCGGCCCCCCACCCACGCCGGACCCGACCGGGACGGTGGCCACCTCGACCGCCGCGCCGACCGCGCCCACGCCGCGCAGCCCGGAGGGCACCACGGTCCAGGTCGGTTGACCTGCGCCTTTAGACCAGGTGCGGCGGCCACACGGCCGCCGCACCGCCACGTCCGGTTCGCCGTGCCGATCCCGGCTGGACCTGCCCCGCCCCGAATGACCGTCCGGACGATTGACCGTGTTCCGCCCGCCGGCCACGCTGGCGTGCTGTACCTATGCGCACGGCTCGTGCTGGCGGACCTATGCGCACGGCTCGTGCTGGCGGACCTATGCGCACGGCTCGTGGTGGCGACCGAACCTCAAGCGAAGGACGCGATGAACGTCAAGGAGGCTGCGATGCCTGCGGTAGTCGAGGTGCGGGACATTCTGGACCGTATCGATGACGATCTTCACCGGTACGGCGGGGACGCACAGCATTCCTACATCGCGAACCTGCGCCGGGAGCTGGTCA
The DNA here is from genome assembly GCA_963742715.1 of uncultured Actinomycetota bacterium. GTDB lineage: Bacteria > Actinomycetota > Actinomycetes > Mycobacteriales > Micromonosporaceae > CAVUMR01. The sequence goes on from CAVUMR010000002.1 coordinate 1,981,595, forward strand.
TGCTGCGCGGCCAGATCGACTCCGGCCGGTACGCCGAGGACTACCTGACCATGGCCGCGGCCGATCTGGCCCGGCGGGTGGCCGCCTACCCCGGTGACAGCAGCCGTTGGGACCGGTGGACCGACGCGCCGCTGAGCTGAGCCGCGCGGACCGCTGGAGTACCAACCCTGGCGTACCAACCGCTGGAGTACGGTTCCCCGATGCCTGCTGACGGCCATGCCGACCTGCCCGCGCTCGCCGCGGACGAATGCCAGGTCTGGTGGGCCGGCACGACGGGCGGAGCCGGCGCGACGGGCGGCGCCGGCGCGGCAAGCACCGTCGACGAGACCCTGCTGGAGTTGCTCTCCGATCGCGAGCGGGACCAGTGGCGGCGGTACCGGGTGCCGGCGGCCCGCGACCTGTACCTCACCGCGCACGCGCTGGCCCGGCTGGTCCTCTCGCCGCTGCTGGGGGTACCCGCGGCCGCGATCCGGTTCACCGCGACCTGCCGGCACTGCGGCGGCCCGCACGGCAAGCCTCAGGTGGTCGACCCGGCCGTACCGGTGGAGCTGTCCATCTCGCACTCCGGCCGGCTGGTGGCGGTGGCGGTCACCGCCGGTGTACCGGTCGGCGTGGACGTCGAAGAGGTGTCGCTGCGCGCGTCGGACGTACCGGCCGGGGCGTTGGCCGCGATCGAGCAGGCGCACCTCGACCAGCTGCCGCCGGACGAGGTGACGAGCGCTTTCATCCGGTACTGGACCCGCAAGGAAGCGGTGCTCAAGGCGACCGGCGACGGGCTGATGGTACCGCCGGCCGAGGTGGTGGTGAGCCCGCCGTCGGAGCCGCCGGCACTGCTGGAGTGGGCCGCCGGGCAGCCGCTGGAGGGCGAGGTGCACCTCGCCGACCTGGACTGCCCGCCCGGGTACCAGGCCAGTCTCGCCACCATGGGTCGACCGGTACGGGTGGTCGAACGCGACGGTGCCGCGCTGCTCGCGGCCGCGGTCAGTCGTGCATCAGGTCGCGCAGTTTCGTGACCACGTTCCAGTTGCGGGTGGTGGCGACCACCTTGAGCTTCTTCTCCAGGTACAGGTTGTTGAGCTTGGCCCGGCCGTAGCCGTCCGGGTAGTGCAGGTACACGTCCCGCCCGGCCAGCTCGTACTCGACCTTCTCGCCGGCCGGCACGGTCAGCGCGTCGACCTTGTCAGCCGCCGGTACCTCCGCCAGGAACGTCACGTACAGCGTCTTCGGCTCGACCTTCCGGTCCACGAACGGGTTGCCGGCGACCAGGGCGTCGAGTTCCTTGGCGGTACGGATCAGCACCTCGGCCTGTACCCCGAGGTCGGCCTGCAACCGCGCGGACACCTCGGCGCCGAGCTTCCCGGGGTCGCGGCCGGGCGCGGTGAAGATCACGTTGCCGGTCTGGATGTACGAGCGGACGTCGCCGTGCCCGAGCGCGGTGAACAGGTCCCGCAGCTCGGCCATCACCACCTTCTTGCCGGCCACGTTGATGCCCCGGACCAGTGCCAGGTACGTCGTCATACCGCCCTCCCCCGGTCGCCGACCCACGCGGCGCGATCGTAACCAGCGCCGTCGCCGGCAGGCGCCCGGACGTCGCGGTTCGCCTCCGCGGCGGGCGCCCGGTAGCCCTCCCCGGGGCCGCCCCCGGTTGTCGGTGCCGGACCGGTTCGTCAAGACTGATCGACATGACCGGTACGCCGCGCCTGCTCGCCGTCAGCGACCTGCACGTCGCGTACCCGGCCAATCGGGAGATCGTCGAAGAGCTCCGGCCCACCTCGGACGGCGACTGGCTGCTGGTCGCCGGCGACGTGGCCGAGCGGGTGGAGGACATCGCCGAGACGCTCGACCTGCTCCGGAAGCGGTTCGCCCGGGTGGTGTGGGTGCCGGGAAACCACGAGCTGTGGACCCAACGCCCGGATCCCGTACAGCTGCGCGGCGAGGCGCGCTACCGCCACCTCGTGGAGGTGTGCCGGGCGCTGGACGTGGTGACCCCGGAGGACCCGTACCCGATCTGGGAGTCCGGTGCCGACCGGGTCGCGATCGTGCCGCTGTTCCTGCTGTACGACTACACGCTGCGGCCGGAGGGCGATTCGAAGGAGCAGGCGCTGGCCCGGGCGTACAAGGCCGGGGTGGTCTGTACCGACGAAGCGGTGCTCTATCCGGATCCGTACCCGAGCCGGGACGCCTGGTGCCAGGCCCGGGTGGAGAGCACCACGCGCCGGCTCGACGCGTTGCCGGACGACCTGCGTACCGTCTTCGTCTCGCACTGGCCGCTGCACCCGGCACCGACCGAGGCGCTGCGGCTGCAGGACTTCGCGCTGTGGTGCGGCACCCGGCTGACCGCGGACTGGCACGTGCGGTACCGGACCGCGGTCGCCGTGTACGGACACCTGCACATCCCGCGCACCACCTGGTACGACGGGGTGCGGTTCGAAGAGGTGTCGCTGGGCTACCCGCGCGAGTGGGGGCGCCGCGGCCGCCCGACGAACCTGCTGCGCCAGATCCTGCCCGCGCCGCAGACTGGACCCGGCGCCGCCGCCAGCGGCTGACCGGCGTCGCTCCAGCGCGGCTGGCTCGTCATCCGGTACCCCAAGTCGTGCCGAGAAAAGTCCGGGCGGCACGTCCTTCCGTGTCGAGAACGGCTCCACCCGTACGACGTCTCCAGTGAGAGGTCGCGGCTCGCGGCCTTGCACCGATCCCCGGTCGACCCGGCCGGGACCCCGAACAGGAGTACCGATGAAGTACATGCTGCTGATCTACACCAACCCGGCCAACTGGGACGTGCTGTCCGAGGACGAGCGCAACAAGCTGATGGGCGAGTACGGCGCCTTCTCCCAGCAGCTCACCGAGTCCGGTGAGCTCGTCGACGGCGCCCCGCTGGCCGACCCGACGACCGCCCGTACGGTCCGGCTGCGCAGCGGCGGTACGGACGTCACCGACGGCCCGTTCGTCGAGTCCAAGGAGCACCTGGCCGGCTACTACGTGGTCGAGTGCGACAGCCCGGAGCGGGCCGCGACGCTCGCCGCGAAGATCCCGGACGCCCGCTTCGGCGGGGTCGAGGTGCGCCAACTGATGGACATGAGCGGCGCGGAGATGTGACTACCGGCACTGGCGTCGAGGACCTGCTGCGTGATCTCGCGCCGCAGGTCCTCGGCGCGGTGCTGCGCCGGTACGGCACCTTCGGCGCGGCCGAGGACGCGGTACAGGAGGCGCTGCTCGCCGCCGCGGTGCAGTGGCCGGCCGAGGGGCTGCCGGACAACCCGCGCGGCTGGTTGATCACGGTGGCCGCCCGCCGGCTGGTCGACTGGCGCCGGCGGGAGTCGGCGCGGCGGGAGAAGGAGGCGGCCGCCGCCGACTGGGTACCCGCCGACGACCTGCGGGTGTCCGCCGCCGACAGCGCCGACAACCCCACCGACGACAGCCTCACCCTGCTGTTCCTGTGCTGCCATCCGACGCTGCCCCGGCCGGCTCAGGTCGCGCTGACGCTGCGCGCGGTCGGCGGGCTGTCCACCGCCGAGATCGCCCGGGCGTACCTGGTGCCGGAGGCGACGATGGCGCAGCGGATCTCCCGGGCGAAGCGCCGGCTGGAGGCGGCCGCCGTACCGTTCGCGCTGCCGGACCACGCGGACCGGGACGAACGATTCGACGCGGTACTCCAGGTGCTGTACCTGATCTTCAACGAGGGCTACACCGCGACGTCCGGGCCGCGGCTGCAGCGCACCGACCTGACCGTCGAAGCGATCCGGCTCACCCGGCAACTCGACGCGCTCGCCCGCCGGCATGACGCGCTGCTGCCCGATCATGCCGAGGTACGGGGCCTGCTGGCGCTGATGCTGCTCACCGACGCGCGGCGGGAGGCGCGGGTGGATCCGACCGGGGCGCTGGTACCGCTGGCCGAACAGGACCGGTCCCGCTGGGACGCCGGGCAGCTCGCCGAGGGGCTCGAGCTGATCACCGGCGCGCTGTCGAGCGGTCGGGCCGGCCCGTACCAGGTGCAGGCGGCGATAGCCGCGTTGCACGCCGAGGCGGCGAGCGCCGAGCAGACCGACTGGATGCAGATTCTCGCGTTGTACCGGCTGCTGGAACGGCTCACCCCGACCCCGGTGGTACTGCTGAACCAGGCGGTCGCGTTGGCGATGGTGGACGGGCCACTGGCCGGGCTGGCTCTGCTGGACACGCTCGAAGGCGACCCGCGGCTGGCCAACCATCACCGGCTGCCGGCGGTACGCGCGCACCTGGCCGAACTGGCCGGCGACCCGGCCGCCGCGCAGGTCGCGTACGAGCGGGCCGCCCGGGCGACCACCAGCGTGCCGGAACAGACGTACCTGCGCCGCCGGGCCGCGAGACTGGCACCTACCGTGCGCCCGGCCGGCGCGGAATGATCGGGACGTGAAGCTCAAGCTCGATCTACACGACATCTACAACCGCGGTCAGGACATTGATCGCGCGCTGCGCGGGATCATCGAGGAGGCGGTGGCGAAGAAGGCCACGCTGGTGGAGATCATTCCGGGCAAGGGGTCCGGCGCCCTCAAGAAGCGGGTGCTGCGGTTCCTCGACCAGAAGGACGTCAAGGCGCTTTACCACCGGGTGGAGAAGGACTCGAAGAACTTCGGCCGCTTGTTCATCCACTTCCGCTGGAAATGAGGTTCATCCACTTCCGCGGGAAATGAGGTTCGTCCACTTCCGCGGGATGTGAGGCTCGTCGACCTCCGCCGGAACTGAGGTTCATCCACCCCCGGCGGGCGTCGGTCAGGCCGCGGACAGCGCCGGGTTGACTGGCAGCGGGTAGCAGGTGCGCACCATGTGCAGCGCCCACTCCATCCGGCGTACGGCGGTGTCCGGGTGATCGCCGAACTCACCGGCCACTGTGGCGGCCAGATCGTCGTACCCGAACCGGGTGATCGTCGCGTAGATGGCGGCGCGGACCGTCGCGCCGTTGGGCTGATCCGAAGCTTGCACAGTCGATACGAACAGGGCGTTGGCCCGAGCATCGGTGCTGGTACGAGTCAACATGTGTACTCCCCGGTGACGCATGTCTACTTCGCCGATCCGCCGACCGGTTTTCCGGAGGCATGGGAAGAGCACACTCCGCATATGGTGCCGGCCCGGTCACCGGCAGGTTGCCAACCGGTGGCAGCGGACCGGACATCCGGCACCGATCGCGACCTATCCGTTGGATCCGGATCCGGGTAGGACGGCGGCCGCCCAGGTCACAGCCGGCATCGGTCCGATTCGGCCGACCGCGGCACCCGTTCGGTCGACAAGCGGACAGTTCCTTGAGGCCCGGGCGACCCACAACGGATTGTGATGTCCGGACTACCTACCAGGCCGCCAGCGAGACCCATCACGTCCACCGCAGGGGAGACCGACTGATGCCCGCAGCGACACCACCCGCCCGGCGCACTCCGCGCTACGGCTGGGTACCGGACCTTCCGGACCACCGCGACCACCTGTACTCCGCACCCGCCCGATTCGCCGCCGGCGACCTGCCCGCGAGCATGAGCCTGCGGGACCAGTGCCCCGCCGAGATCTACGACCAGGGCCGGCTCGGCAGCTGTACCGCCAACGCGATCGGCTGCGCCCACGAGTTCGGTCTGCTCAAGCAGGGCCTGCCGGACTTCATGCCGTCCCGGCTGTTCATCTACTACAACGAGCGGGCCATGGAAGGCACCATCGAGTCGGACAGCGGCGCGATGATCCGCGACGGCATCAAGAGCGTCAACAAGCAGGGCGTCTGCCGCGAGGACATGTGGCAGTACGACATCAAGAGGTTCACCGAGCAGCCCCCGCCGGAGTGCTACACCGAGGCGCTGACGCACGTGGTCACGTCGTACCAGCGGGTGGCGCGCGAGCTGAACCAGCTCAAGGGCTGCCTGGCCGACGGCCACCCGTTCGTGTTCGGCTTCATGGTGTACGACAGCTTCGAAACCGAAGAGGTCGCGACCACCGGTACCGTCCCGATGCCGGGTACGGACGAGCAGGCACTCGGCGGACACGCGGTACTCGCCGTCGGGTACGACGACTCGACCGAGCGGTTCATCGTCCGCAATTCGTGGGGCGAGGGCTGGGGCGACAGCGGCTACTTCACCATGCCGTACGACTACCTCACCAACCGCGGCCTCGCGTCCGACTTCTGGGCTCTCATCGAGGTGTCCTGACCTCCTACCTCACCAACGGGGGCCGTAACCGACCTCCCGAACCGGGGGCCGCAACCGGCCTCCCGAGCAGGGGCCGCGACCGGCCTCCCGAAGACGGGCCCGTAACCGGCCGAAAGAGGTGTCTTAACCTGCTGGAACTCGACGAATCCTCGGCCGGCCGGCGCCACACCGCGCGGGTCGGCGAGGACATCGCGCTGCTGCTCCCGGAGGTACCGACCACCGGATACCGGTGGCGGTTGAGCGTGACTCCGGAACAGTTCGTGAGCGTCGAGTCGGACCGGTACGACGCGGATCGTCCGCACCCCGGTGGCGCCGGGGTGCGGACGATCACGCTGCGCGCACTCAAACCGGGCGCGCTCACCGTGCAACTGCGCAACCGCCGGCGCTGGGAGCAGACCGTCGGTGACCCGGATCTGGAGTACCGGATCCGGGTCGAAACCTGACCGGGCTACCGGGTCCGCCGCGCGCTCCGGGTTGTAGCGTTCCCCGCACCAATGGTGAAAGGGGAACAGGTGCCGATCGTCGACGCGTGGGCACAGCATCCGACCCTGCGCTTCTCGCGGCACGACATGTTCGCCTCGCTGCGGCGGTGGACCGGCTCGGACGTACCGTCCGAGGAGCCGCCGCTGGCCGAGACCTTGGCCGCCATGGACGCGGGCGGCGTGGATCGGGCATTGATCTGTGCCTGGTATGCCCCGGACGGCGTGCTGATCTCCAACGACGAGGTGGCTGTCGCGGTCCGGCAGGCACCGGACCGACTCGTCGGAGTCGCCTCGGTGGACCTGCGCCGACCGGTTCCGGCGGTACGGGAACTGCACCGCGCGGTCAACGAGCTCGGCTTCAAGGCGCTGCGGATCGTGCCGTGGCTGTGGGGGCTGCCGCCCAACGACCGGCGCTACTACCCGCTGTACGCCGCCTGCGTCGAGCTGGGCATCCCGTTCTGTACCCAGGTGGGCCACACCGGACCGCTGCGTTCGTCGGAAACCGGCCGGCCGATCCCGTACCTCGACGACGTGGCCTTGGACTTTCCCGAGCTCACGATCGTGGCCGGTCACATCGGCTACCCGTGGACGGCGGAGATGATCGCGCTGGCCACCAAATACCCGAACGTGTACATCGACACCTCGGCGTACACGGTGCGCCGCTATCCGCCGGAACTGATCGGGTACCTGCGCGGGCACGGCCGGCGCAAGGTGCTGTTCGGCACCAACTACCCGATGATCACCGCGGACCGGGCGCTCGCCGACATCGACGAGCTGGGGCTCGACCCGGAGGCCCGGGACCTGTTCCTGAGCGGGAACGCGATCCGGGTGTTCGGCCTCTAGCCACCGTCCCGCTGCCCGACAGGGACTAGTGGGTCGGTCCGCTCACCCGGCGCACGTTGCCGTGCAGAGGCAGCGCGGGTCGCCACGGCAGCCGGTCAGCCCATCGTCGCCACGACCACCCGGACGCGGCGTGCCCGTCCCGGACGGCAACCGGTTGCGGCCGGCGGGACAGGCGTACCACCGACACGACCAACAGACCGGCGGCCGGAAGGATCCGCACCAGCCCGCCCGCCGCCAGACCGGCGGCCGCTGCGAGGGTGTACACCCCGACCATGACTCGGCTGAGCATGACTGCCTCCTGTCGACGAGGCTTCTGGTCCGCTCTGTACCCCGGAACCGTCGAACAATGCCGAAACCTCGCAACCTGGTCTGCCGGTACACGATGCCGGTCCTGAGAACCAGGTGCCGCGGCCGGGAGTCCGGCTCAAGAACACCGCGGGAAATCCAAGAACACCGCGGGAAATCCGCGTCGAGTACGCCGCGGGAATCCGGCGAAATCGGCCAGGACCGCGCGGCGCGGCGCGGTTCCGCTAATCTGGCGTGCGACCGCCGGCCCCCGGCGTCCACCGACGTCGACGGCGGTCACCGCCGAGTCGCCCTCGCAGGCGAGCCGGGGACCCAAGTACCTGGGGTGAATCCGGAACATCCGGTAGGGCTCCTTCCGGCCCGAACCCGTCAGCTGACCTGGTAGGCGGTACAGGAAGAGGGAAACGCGCCGGTGATACGCACAGCACTGGTCCGCCGCGGCATCGCCACGGCGATCGCGCTGATCGTCGCCTCGCTTATCGGATCGACCCTGTCGGCGGCTCCGGCCGCGGCCGATCCCGAGGGCGGCACCGCGGAGTTGCGGACCAAACTGGAGAATGCGGCACGCGGCTACAACAACGCCAAGAGCCGCCTGGACGTCTCCAAGCGCAAGCAGGTGACGCTGACCCGCCGGGTCAAGACGCTCGAGGCATCGGTAGCCAAGCTCACCGACCATGTCTCGGCCATGGCCGCCGCGGACTACCGCGGCAACCGGCACAGCGTGATCGCGGTACTGCTCAACAGCGGCTCCCCGACCGCGCTGCTGCAGGCGGCCACCATCGCCAACTATCTCGAGCGGCGGGACGGCAAGGCGGTCCGGCAGCTCCGCCACGACAAGACCGAGCTGGACCGGCAGCAGACCGCGCTGCAGGCCGAGATCAAGAAGCAGTCCGACCAGTTCAAGGTCATGGCCAAGCAGAAGAAGCAGGCCGAGGACGCGCTGATCGCGGTCGGTGGCTGGCTCACCGACGGCTACGCCGCCTCCGGCCCGAGCGCCAGTCCGGCGCCGCGCAACCCGGACGGCAGCTGGCCGTCCGAATCCTGCTCGGTGGACGACCCGACCACCAGCGGCTGCCTCACCCCGCGGACCCTGCACGCGTACCAGCAGGCCAGAGTCGCCGGCTTCACCCACTACACCGCGTGCTTCCGCAGCGGCGGCTCCGGCGAGCATCCGCAGGGCCGGGCGTGCGACTTCGCCGCCGCGCCGGACGGCTTCGGCGATGAGGCGACCGGCGCGGACAAGGCGTACGGCGACCGGCTGGCCGGCTGGTTCATCGCCAACGCCGACCGGCTGGCGGTGCTGTACGTGATCTGGTTCAAACAGATCTGGATGCCCGGCGTCGGCTGGGCGGCGTACCAAGGTGACGGCACACCCGCCGGCGACCACCGCAACCACGTACACCTCTCGGTGCAGTAGGCCCGACCTGTCCCGCGCCGCCGGTCCGCACAGGCCGGCGGCGCGGTCGCTTTCATGCCCGAAAGGGCGCTACTAGACTGCCTGGAGCTTGTCACGTCCGGTCTCGCGGTTTTGCCGGGGCTGGTGGTGCTTCGCCCACAACTGGGCAGGCCCCGGTCTGTCCGCGGGTTGTCGAGGGGAGGTGACAGAGGATGAAGAAGGCTTACAGCAAGCCGGTCGCACGCCGCACGGTGTTCAGTACTGTTCTGGCGGAAAGCGTGTGATCAGCAAACCAGCCACCGCCGATACCGGGCTTCCCGATGTCGGCGGTGGCTTCTCATTTGCCGGTACCGCCGGAGGATTCTTGCCGTTCCGTCTCGCCCCCCAGCTCCTGTACGCCGGGTTGCTCTGCCTAGCCGCCGGCCGTGGCGGGCACCTGCTCGCGCTGACCGCCGCCGTCCTGGTGCTCGATCTCGCCGTACACCTGCTGCCGTGGCGGCTGCCCCGGGCGGACCGGTCGGTCCTCGGGTACTGGGGCGAGTCGCTGGCGTACGTCGTGCCACTGGGCGCGGTGGCCGGCGTCTGGCTGGTGGCCGCACCGGACCGGTCCGGCGCGACCCTTCCGGCCGGCACCAGCTCGCTCGCGGTGTGGCTGCTGGTAGCCGTCGCGGTCGGGATCGCGCTGGCCGGGTTGTCCGGTACGAACCTGCGCGCGCTGCGTACCGGCGATCTCGCCTTCCTGGCCGGTCCGCTGCGGCCCAACCAGGCAGCCGCCCGCATCGTCTCCGTACTTGCCGCGCCGTTCCTCGAGGAGACCGTGTTCCGCGGGGTACCGGCCGGCCTGCCAGGGTGGTACGCGATCGCCGGGCTGCTGCTCGGTGGTACCGCCTTCGTGTGCCGGCACCACCTGGTCAAGGGTTGGGAGTCGCGCGACCGGTGGATCGTGGTACGGCACGAGCTGCTGGCCGCGGTACTGCTCACCGGGCTCGTGGTCGGCAGCGGCTCGGTGTGGCCGGCGATCGTGGCGCACCTGCTGGCGAACCTGCCAGGAGTGGTACTCGATGGACAGCGGGCCGATCGACGGGTTGGCCGGCCGGCCGACAAGCGGAGTGACGAGGAGAGTGATGTGCCGTGGTGACGGCATCGGTCCCGACCGGCCTGGCCGACCTGCCGGCCGCCGTCCGGGTGCCGCCGGACGCGCTCTGCGTGTACGTGAGCGGCAGCATCGTCGCGGGCTGGGGGCACGCCAACAGCGACGTCGACCTGTACGTGGTGACCCGCGAACCCGCCGAGGTGGCCGCGACCGCCCGGCTCGAACTGCCCCTGCTCGGTACCACGCTGCCGGTCGCGGTTGCCCGCACCGACCGGGTCTGGGACGCGGAGTACTGGACCGAGGCGCAGGTCAACACCTTGATCGACGCGGTATCCACCGGCGACGAGACCAGCTATCAGGCCGGTGCCCGGCTCGGCTACGCCGAGGTCGACTGCTTCTACCGGCTCAGCATCGGGGTACCGCTCGTCGGCAAGGAGTGGCTGGCCGACGTACAGCATCGGATCGCCACCTCGGCGCTCGGGCGGGTACTGGCCAGCCGCGAGTTCGCCGAGGTGGACGGGCTGGTCGACGACGCCCTGGGCATGCTCGAAACCGGCGACCGGCACAGCGCGGTACTGGCCGCCGGGATGGCACTGGGGCACGCCGTCGACGGGTACCTGTTCGCGCGTGGATCGCTCGCCCCGAACCGGAAGTGGCGGTACCGCAAGCTGGCCGCATTGCCGGACAGCCGCCTGTCCGCCGACGAATTCTGGCGCCTGGTCTCGATGCGCGAGCTCGACGACGAGAACCCGCGGCCCTGGGTCGAGCAGGTCGCCGAGGTATGCCAGCTCTTGATCATGGAGGTCGACTTCGGATGATTCCAGCGGACCACATCGTGAAGCGCGCGATCGACGTACGCGCGCGCAAGGTCTCCGACCGGCATCTGGTGGCACGCGGCGACGACGTACGGGAACTCAACGAGGTCGCGGCGATCGTCTGGAAGCTGGCCGACGGCACCCGCTCGGTCGCCCAGATCAGCCAGCGGATCACCGAGGAGTACGAGGTGTCCGGCGACGAGGCGCTGGCCGACGTCACCGAGCTGGTCGCCGATCTGGCCGACGGCGGATTCGTCTCGGTACGGGCACCGCAGTGAGCACAGCCGCCGGCGGCGGCATCGTGGTGGACGGGCTCACCCGGGACTTCACCGGCCGCAAGGGCACCCGCAGGGCGTTGGACCAGGTCAGCTTCGAGGTGGCACCCGGCGCCGTGCTGGGCGTACTCGGACCCAACGGCGCCGGCAAGACGACCTGCGTACGAATCCTCACCACGCTCCTGCTGCCCACGTCGGGACACGCGACCGTGGCCGGCGTCGACGTGGTACGCGACCCGCGGCGGGTGCAGCGGCTGGTCGGGGTGTCCTTCGGCGGGGACTCCGGGTTGTACACGCGCCTGTCCGCCCGCGACAACCTGCGGTACTTCGGCACGATGTTCGGCATGTCGGGTCGGCCGCTGGACACCGCCGCGGCGCGGCTGCTGGACCGGGTGGGGCTGGCCGACCGGGCCGCGGACCGGGTCGAGACGTACTCCCGGGGCATGCGCCAGCGGCTGCACATCGCCCGCGCGCTGCTGCACGACCCGGCGGTACTGCTGCTCGACGAGCCGTCCAGCGGACTCGATCCGGCCAGTGAGCGACAGCTGCGCCACCTGGTCGCCGAGCTGCGCGACGAGGGCCGGGCGGTGCTGCTCACCACCCATCACCTGGTCGAGGCCGAGCAGCTGTGCCAGCAGGTGGTGATCCTCCGGGAGGGACGGGTGATCCGGGGCACCTCGGTGCGCACCCTGCGCGAGGAGGCGGCCCGCACCGTCGGGCACCGGCTCGAGATCGAGTCGGGGGTACCGCTGGCGGCGGAACTGCTCTCGGCCGTGCCCGGCATCCTCCGGCACGACGTCGGCGAGGACGGCGTACTGGCTCTGTCCACCACGGAACCGGCTGCCGCCGCGAGCTACCTGCTGGAGAAGCTCGACGGCGAGGTACTGAGCCTGACGGTGAACCCGCCGTCGCTGGAGGACGCGTACCTGGCAGCCGTCCGATGAGCAGCGGTCCGGTATTGCTGCAGGGCTTCCGCGTCCAGTTGCTGATGTCCGGCCTGAGCCCGCTGGCCGTCATCTCGTCCGCGGTCACTCCCGCCTCGTACGGCATCGTGGTCATCTCCGGGTTCGGCCGCCCGACCGCGGCGCTGCTGCTCGGCACGATCGCCACCGGCCTGTGGGGCACGCTGCAGGTGCAGTCCGCGATCACGGTCGTCCAGGAACGATCGTGGGGAACCCTGCAGAACCTGGCGGCCAGCCCCACCCCGCTCGCCGCTCCCCTGGTCGGTCGGCTGCTGGGCGCCGCGGTACAGGGACTGCTCACCATTCCGGTGACGCTCACGGTGGTGCTACTCGTCTTCGGGCTGCCGGCCGGAGCGCCGTGGCCGCGGTTCGCGCTCGCCATCCCGGTCACCGCCGTCGGACTGGTCGGCATGGCACTCGTGCTGATGGGCGCGCTGGCCCGCTTCCGGTACGCCGCCGGCATGATCAACGGGTTGTTCGGCCTGGTGATCCTGCTGGGCGGGTTCTTCGTGCCGCTCGCGGCGCTGCCCACCGCGCTGTCCGTGCTCGGGTACGCGTTGCCGCCGGCCTGGGCCATCGACGCCGTCGCCCGGTCGGCCGACCACCCGTGGCGGGCGCTGGGGATCGGCGCGCTGGTCAGCCTGGTCTGGCTCGGCGGCGGGATCCGGTACCTGGCCGGGGCCGAACGCCGGCTGCGCCGATCCGCGTCCGCCTACCACCACTGAACCACCACCATCGAGCCACCACCATCGAGCCACCACCGTCGAGCTACCGACATCGAGGTTGCCGTGAACCCGAGCCGCTTCCTGCTCTCCGCGTGGCTGTCCTACCGGGCCCTGTTCACCTGGCTCAACCCGTGGGGGTACGTCTCGTCGCGGGTCCTGCTGCCGGTGACGCTGGCCCTGCTGTTCGGCGCGATCGGGCGGTACACCGGCGGGTCGGTACTGCGTCCGGTGGTCGGTGCCGCGATGCTCGCGGTGGCCGCGGCCAGCGTGTACGGCATGAACCTGGCCATGGCGAACGAGCGGGTGTTCGGCACCCTCGGACTGGTACTGGCCACCCCGCAGTCGATGCTGGCCAGCCTGTTCGCGAAGGCGCTGCTGCACCTGGTCGACGCGCTGGTCGGTGCCGCGATCACGCTCGGCGCGGCCATGCTGGTGTTCTCCCTGCAGGTACCGGCCTCGGCGTATCCGGCGCTGCTGGCGTGTACGGCCTGCGCCGCCCTGTCCACGATGGGGCTCGGTATCGCGGTCGCCTCCGCGTCGGTGCGTTTCCGGGACGTGTTCACGGTTCCGAACATCACCGACGCGGTACTGCTGGTCACCAGTGGCGCGGTGGTGGCGACTTCGGCGCTACCGGCCGGGCTGCGCCAGGTCGGTGAGGTGCTGCCGCTGACCCGGGCGGTACGAGCCGCACAGGTCGCCGCCGAAGGCGGCCCACTGCGCTGGTCACTGCTCGGCGTCGAGCTGCTGGTCGGGCTGGCCTGGGGGGTCGTCGGGTACGCCCTGCTGCGCTGGATGGTGCTCCAGTCCCGCCGGAACGCCAGCTACGACCTGCTCTGATCCGGCGAGCTGCTCTCATCCCGGCGGGCTGGACTGATCCGGCGGGCTCCGGTCGGCCGCCCCGGTCGGCGCCAGCCGCAGCCGGCCCGCGTCCGGTACCAGCGCGTCGAGGTAGCCGACCAGCGCGTCGGGCCCGAGGATGCCGCGCGGCGCCAGGTTCCAGCACCGCGACGGGTCGGCCGAACACTTGTCGACACTCAACGAGTACCGGACGCAGGCGAGCAGCTCGTGATCGTTCCCGCCGGGCTGCCCGTGATCCCCGATGGCCAGTACGTGATCCCCGTCGAGTCGCGCCGCCAGGTCGGCGACCACGGCCGCCTTCGTCACGCCCAGCGGTACCACGTCCACCGCGTACCCGGACGTGGCCAGCCGGACCGCCGGTACGGGTGGCCGGCCGAGCACGGTCGCGGTGATCCGGGCCAGCGACGACGGGTCCAGCGGCGCGTCCGGATGTGGCTTGACGGTCAACTGACCGAGCCTGCGGTCGAGCGTGATCAGGTCGGCGAGCGCGGGATCGGCCAGCCGCCGGTGCGCTACCGCGAGCGCGGCCGCGTCGTCCGGGCTGAGATCCGGTCGGGGAAGCTCGCTGGTGTCGCTCACGTCGTCGGTCAGCGGTACCCGCACCCCGCCGGAGTACATGCCGACCAGCACCCGGGGCCAGTGGTCGCGGGGTACCCACGCGCGCAGCTCGCGGTGCAGCGACCGGCCCCGGCCACTCGCGACGCCGAGCAGGCACCCGGAGTCGAGCAGGCGTACGACCGCCCGTCGCACCGGGGCGAGCGGCAGCGCGTGACCGGACCCGGTCCAGCAGACCGTGCCGTCGTAGTCGCACACCACCGCGCCGATCCGAGCGGTGACGAGATCGGCCAGCCAGGACGCGTACGCCCGGTGGTACCGCTCGGACACGTGGCGGACCAGGGCCGGGTCGCTCGCGCCGGACAGCCCGAGCGCGGCCACCTTCCGCCCCACCGCCTCCGGCGCGGCCGGCTCTGGCCCGGGCTTCACGCGTCGACGTACGCCAGTGCTTCGGGCAGGAAGCTCTCGACCGGCCCGCGGGCGTCGAGGACCAGGTGCCCGCCGGCCGGCCCGGCCGTCTGCCAGCGATGGGTGCCGACCCGTACCGCCCCGGTGGGCTTGTCCGAGTCCGGCGGAGGCGTGTCCAGGTCGGGCATCTGACTGCGCCGGGGCTTCCGCTCGGCCAGTCGCCGCTTCAGCTCGTCGATGTCGTCGCAGACCAGCTCGATGAACCGGTACCGGACGGCGTGCTGGCTCGCCACCCGCTGCCCGTTGGCGGGGATGTAGTCGTAGTGCGACGGGCTGTCCAGCACCACCGAGCGACCCTGGCCGAGCAGGTCGTCGGCCAGCGCGAACAGCACCTGGTACGCCGCCGGACCGGCCTGCGACCACACAACGCCGGCGTCCAGCAGCGTCGACTTCACCACGTCCGAGTTCACGATCACGGCGTCGCGCGCACCGGCCAGCGCCGCGGCGAAGGTGCTCTTGCCGGATCCCGGCGCACCCGCGAGCTGTACCAGGAACAGGTCGCCAACTGGCATGTCCATTCGCCCTTCACTACGACGGGTCAGACGGCTCCGGTGGCAGGTCAGACCCCGGACGGCAGCGCGTCCGCGAAGCTGTCCTCCGGATCGAGCAGTGCCGCCGGGTGGCGCTCCGCGGTCAACAGCCCGGTGAGGTTCTCCTCGCCGTCGAGCAGGTCGCGGCTGCGCACGCCGGTCCGCCACCGGGCCGGTCCGGGCGCCCGGTCCGGACCGTAGCCCACCAGTCCGTCGTCCCCACGGCGGATGCCGGCGCGCACGGTGGGGCGGGAGAAGTACTTCGTCTCCGTCGAGGTACGGGCCCGGGCCACCGAGTAGATGTTCGTCACGACCGCCGGCCCGGCCAGCACGTAGGTGAGGTGCCACGATCCGGGCGGCAACGGCACCGCGTGCCCGGCCGGGCACCGGACCACCTCGACCGGCGTGTCCGGCGCGGTCCGCACCAGTACCGCCACCTCGCCCTGGTCGACCTCGAACACCTCCCACTGGTCGACCGGGTTCCAGTGCCCGACCGACCGGTTCGGCTCCCCGGTGGGCAGCGGATCCGCGGCGTACCGCACCCGGTCGATCCGCCACGTCACGGCTTCCCCGGTCGGCCAGCGGACCGGCCGCGGTGGCACCACGTCGCGTTCCGCCTCGTACAGCAGGTGGTCGCGCGAGCGCAGGTGGGCGCGCAGCCGCTCCTCGTCGTACAGATACATCCGACGCTCGGCCGGCGCTTTGTCGCTCTCCGCGACCGCCTCCGCCATGGTGCGCCTCAGCGTGTACATGGGACGGACCTCCACGCCCGGTCGAGATGTTCGGCCAGTCTTCCCGTACCCACCGCACCGCGCCGCCAGGCTGCCGCGTCCCCGTACCCGGAACCGGAGTCGCTGACCAGCTCGGCGACCAGCAGCAGGCCGGACAGCAGCAGGCCGCGGGCAAGTTCGGTACAGGCCGCCCAGCCGCGCACGCTACCGAACGTCCGCGGCGTCCGGTCGGACAGCCGGCAGGCGGCCTCGGCGAGGTGGTGTACGGCGTGCACCACGGCGAGCCGGTACCGCCAGTCAGGATCGGTACGGTCGAGTTCGGCGGTGAACGGCAGCCCGCGCAACGCGTGCTCGAACGTGCCGGCGGCCGACCGGTACCCGGGCCGGTCCAGCCGCGGCCGCACCTGGTAGTCCCGCCGCGCGGCACGCGCGATGGCGAACCCGCCGGCCATCGCGGCGTCGAAGGTGGACAGGCTGAACAGCATCTTCGCCAGGTCGTACACCGGATCCCAGTCCTCGTCGGTACCGCGCGGGTCCACCACCGTGAAGCCGGCCATTGTCCCGGCCGGGCTCCGGTCGATCACGAGATTGCCGAGGTTGAGGTCGCCGTGTACCGGGAAGGACAGTCGCCCCGGGGTCAGTACGGCGGCCCGCCCGGACAACAGGTCCAGCGCCTCGACCAGTGCCGGGCAGCGTCGCCCGTTCACCACCAGCCCGGCTCCGTCGAACAGGTCCGACTCGAGGTGGGCGCGCAGCAACGGTAGGCGCCGGCGTACCCGATCGAGGTGGGTGGTGTGGAAATGGTCCGCCGGCGCCGGCGACCGGTGTACCGCGTACCCGTGCGTGGTCAACGCCGCGAGTACGGTCCGCAGCTCGCCGCGGAACCTGTCCAGGTCAGGCCGGTACCCGCGCAACGCGTCGGTGAGTTGACCGCCGGGCAGGTACGGCATCGCGTACGCCGCCCAGCCGGGGCCAGACCACTCGTCGACGACCCGCACGTACGCGGGCGCGAGCCCGGGCAGTTCGGCGTGTACCCGCGCGATCTGTCGTGGCTTGCGCCGGAAGGACGCCAGGTCGTGACCGTCCACCCGACCGGCGCCGGCGGTGAGCGCCTTGACCACCAGGGGTGGAGCGCCGGGCAGGTCGAGCCGCCACAGCAGTGCCGGACTTCCGCCGCCCAGCAACGGAGTCGTGGTACCGCGGCGCAGGATCGCGGCGAGTCCGGCCGGTAGGTCCGCCGGCTCCACGGTGTCCACCGCCGTCACGAGGGAGCCTCCGCCGTCGCGGCCAGCAGCGCCGCGGCCCGGTCCAGATTCCGGCCGAGCCGGATGCGGTACGCGGGCGTGCTGGCGGCGAGCCGGGCGAGGGTCGCGGCTCCCCCGGCACGACGCGCGGCGAGGGTGGTCGCGTGCAGGTCGAGGAAGTCCGGGAAGTGATCCGGCCCGTCCGGGGCCGGTAACAGGTCGGCCGGGCCCACCGGTGCCTCGTCGAGTCGGTCCAGAGCGCTGTCGGCGCCGGTCAGCTCGACGGCGGGGAACAGCAGCGCACGCACCGGCGCGCCAGAGCACAACCCGACGCCGAACAGGCTGGTCAGCTCGGCCGGGAAGAGCTGGCACTTCAGCTCCCGGCCGGCCGGATTCCGGATCGTGCCGGTGGCACCGGCGGCGAGCGCGCGGCTCACCTCCGGCTGCTCGTGATAGCCGGGCGGGCGTCCCGCCGCACCGGCCGCCCGAAGTCGTTCCGCCCAGCCGATCGCGCGGAGCAGGCCGAGCCCGAGGTTCAGGGAACTGGGCCACGCCACCGCCGCGGCGCCCCCGGCGTCGGCGCGTAGCCAGAGGCGGTCGTTGGCCAGCACCCGCCAGCCACAGCGGGTGGCGAGGGACAGCGCGACCGCGGTCTTGCCCGCGCCCTTCGCGCCGAACGCCAGTACCGCCCCGGCCGGGCCGGCGACCGCCGACGCGTGTACCTGCGCCCACCCGGTCGCTTCGAGTCGCGCGCCGACCATCGCGCGCAGGATCCGGACACACGCAATTCCCAGCGCCTCGCTGTCGTCGCCAACCACCCGGAGCTCCGGACTGGCCCGGTCGCGGACGAACGCCACGGGCGGGTCATCGCCGCCGGCCACGATCCGGGAGCCGTCGTCGCATCGCCAGCTCCGCGCGCCGAGGAAGCCAACGCAGGGCTCGCCCCGGCCGCGCGCCCGCCCGGTCAGCCGGCGCCGCTCCCCGGGATCGAGGACCGCGGTGACCGTCACCGCCCCGACCGACGCCGGACCTCCCGGAGCCACCGGCCAGAAGCCGTCGATGTACCGGTCCACCCACCCGGCCGCGGTGGCGTCCGGGCAGCACAGCAGCACCGACTGGTCCGCCACCTGGTAGCAGCGGTCGACCTCACTCATGCCGGCGCTCGCGGCGCTCACGCGTCCTCAGGCGGCAACTGCTCCCGGAGCCGGTCGGCCTGGCGGTACCGCTCGTCGACCGGTACCGGTGGCAGCGCGGTGACGTCGGTCTCCAGCGACGGCGGTCGCTCGTACCGGGGTTCGAGCCGCCACCACAGGTGCTCCAGCGGCTCTCCGGTGATCATCCCGACGTACTGCGAGACGTGGTACGAGGCCGGTTGGAACACCGCCATCGTCGCCCCGACCATGCGCCGCAGCAGGAACCAGAGGTCCTCTGCCTCGTCGTCGGGCAGGTCCGAGGGGGCGAGCACATGCCGGACCGGCACCACCAGGGTGGTTCCGTGGGTCGGCTGCCGGGACGGTACGAAGGCGACCGAGGAGCTCGAGCGGACCACCTCGGCCCACTGGCCGGTACCGGCCACCCGCTCACACACGGTGCACGGCGACTCGTCGCGGAACTCGTACGGCATGTCTCTCCCCTGCCCCGGTCAGAGCGCGGCGAGGGCGCCGCGGAGCCGTTCCGCGATCTCGTACCGGTCGGACAGGGGCGTCATGGCGAGCGCGGTGTTGGCCACGAAGGTGTACTCGGCGTCCGCGTACCGCGGGCAGATCCGGGCGTGGATGTGCGGCAGCGGAATCCGGCCGCCCTGCCAGACGTACATCCCGGCTGGTTTGTATGCCTCTTCGACCGCGCGGACCGCGCGCCGGATCGTGCGGTGCAGGTCGAGCGCTTCCGCCCGGTCCAGCGCGGACAGGGCCAGAATGTGGCGACGCGGGATCACGATGAGCGAGCCGGGCGTCCGTTGGTGGTTCGCGATGGCGGCGATCGAGTGCTCGGTCTCGATCACCGGAATCCAGAAGTCCCGGCCGGCCACCCGGTCGCAGAAGACGCAGCCCTCGTCCGGTGGCGCGTCCGGAGTGGCACCGGGCCGGGCGTTGCGGGTGGCGTCGGGCGGGACACTCGGCGAGGCATTCGGCACCGATCGTCACCTCCCGGGATGTTCGACCCATGCCAGCACGAATCGACAGACCCGACCGAGGATAGTACGGCGGGTAGGGTGACGCCCTTGGTGATTCGGGTGGCGTTCTGCGGGCTGGGCCGGATGGGCTCGGCGATGGCCGGGCGCCTGGTCCGGGCCGGTTTCGACGTGACCGTGTGGAACCGGAACCCCGCGCGATGCGTACCTCTGGTCAATGCCGGGGCCCGGTCGGCGGCCAGTCCCGCCGAGGCTGCCGCCGGCTGCGAGGTGGCGATCGTGATGGTCGCCGACGGGCCGGCGGTACGAGCCGTGCTGACCGGCGGTGCCGGCTTGGACGGCCTGGCCGCCGCGGCGCCCCCGACCGTTGTTCAGATGTCGACCATCGCGCCGGACGAGGTGACCGCGCTGCCGGCGCTGCTGCCGGCCACCTGCGCGCTGCTCGACGCTCCGGTGCTCGGCAGCGTGCCGCAGGCGGACGAGGGACGGTTGCGAATCCTGGTTGGTGGCGGGGACGCCGTGGTGACCGCCGTCGGGCCGGTGCTCGCGGCCCTCGGGGAGCCGGTGCGTACCGGGCCGGTCGGGTCGGCGTCCGCGCTCAAGCTCGTACTCAATGCCGCGGTCGCGCCGATGGTGGCGCTGCTGGCGGAAGCGCTGGCCCTCGCCGACGGGCTCGGACTGGACCGCTCGCTGGTACTGGACGAGCTGGCCGGGTCCCGCCTCGGCCCGCTCGTCGCGCGCAAACGGCACATGATCGAGAGCGGCCGGTACGAGCCGGACAGCGTGCTGGCCCTGCACGCCAAGGACCTGCGGCTGGTACTCGACGCTGCCGAGCGGCTCGGTATCCCGGCACACCTCGCCGCGGCGGCGGCCCGGCACGCGCAGGACGCGGTACTCGCCGGGCTGGGCGACCGTGACTACGCGGTCGTGGTCGAGCACCTGCGGGTTAGCGGGGACACCAGCGGATGAGGGTCGGGGCGTTCCGCAGTCGCGGCGCGTACCCCATCGGCTCGATCTCCACCAGGCGCAGCCGACCCTGCCGCTCCTGCTCGCGCAGCACGGTCAACAGGGACCGCTGATAATCACAGGCCCGCAGGTGTACGTCACTGGCCAGGTCGAACAGCGAACGGCCCGGGCGCAGCGGCTCGGCACAGGGCTCCAGGTGTACGACCTCACGCGGTGCCGCGTGCAGCAGCGTGTGGACCGCGACCGGCAGGTGGCGGGGAAGCTGTTCGAGCACGTGGTTGGTGAGTACGACCCGCCCGGCCAGCCGCCGCAGCACCTCCGGCGACGGGTCGAGCAGGTCGAGCCGGCCGGTCTCGACCGGGATTCCGAACTGCGCCGACCAGTCCCGTACCCCGGCCACCGCAGACTCGGTTACGTCGAACCCGGCCAGCTCCCGGTACCCCGCGAGGGCCAGTGCCTGCAGGTTCTTGCCGACGCCGCAGCCCACCTCGGTCACCGGCGTGTCGACCGGGTGGTGTGCCGCCAGCACGCGGGCGAGCTTGCGCGCGCGCCAGCGGAAGAACGCCGGGGCGGGCACGTCGTACGGCGCGGACTCGATCAGCGCGTGCAGCCGCCGGTCGCCGTACGACGACGACGCGACCGCGTCGGCCAGCGTGCCCGCCCCGCGCCAGCGCGCCTCGGCGTCCTGCCACGCCCAGCGTCGCTCGTACTCGCCGCGGGACGCGTCCGGTGTCCGTCGGGTCGGCCGCAGCAGCGCGGGTACCTCCCGGAGAGTCCCGGCCAGGCACGAGGTCAGGTACCGCGCCCGCGGCAACGGGACCGCCTCGGGCGGGGGCGGCTCGGCGTACCGGTTCACTCCAGCCTGTCGCGTCGCCACGCCTCGACCTGCGCGTTCGCGGCGGCCAGCTCGGCCGGGGTGTTGACGTTCAGGGCCGCGGTGAAGTCCACCAGGCCGATCGGCGTCTTCTGCTCGACCATCGCCTCCACGAACGCGTGGAACGAGCCCCGGCCGGCCGTGACGAACTCGCGCGCGGCGGCGCTGGTCGCCGGGGTCCAGTGGTACGCCCCCACCGAGCGCGGGATCTCGCTCGCCTCCCCCGGCGCCAACCGCGGCGAGCCGTCCGCGCACACCGTGATCCGGATCGAGCGCGGATCGACCGACGGCGGACGCGCGGACGCGCCCATCACGAAGTCTCTGCCGGTCGCGAGGCCGTCGCGCGTCGCGGCGCTTTCGGGGGCCGCACCGCCCTCGGGGGCCGCACCGCCCTCGGAGCCCGCACCGCCCTCGGGGGCCGCGCGCAGGAACCGCACCAGCTCGCGGTGCGGTACGACCAGGTCGGCATCCAGGACGGTAACGCCGATCGTGGGATCGAACTCGGCGCCGATCGCCACCAGATCGTGCAGGTACCCGTGCGGTTCCCGCCGGGTGATCGTCACCTGGTCGAGCAGCCCCGACCGGCGCAGCAGCGCCACCACGTGCTCGTCGTCCGGCTGCACGGATACCACCGGCGCGTACGCGATCGGCCCGTGGCTTCCAACCGCGGCCGCGGCCCGGAGCAGCCGCCGCAGGATCGCCTCGCCACCCACCTCGACCAGCGTCTTCGGGTACCGACCGCCGGTCACCTCGACCAGCCGGGTGCCCCGGCCGTGGGTAGGGATGAGCAGGACCCGGCGGTCAGGCATAGGGCAGGCGCGCGGTCAGCAGTACCCGCAGCGGGTCGACGTCCGGTTCGAGCCGGAGCACCGGCAGTACCTCGTGCCAGATGCCCGGGCCGTGGATCCGCAGCGCACCGGGGTTGTCGTAGTACGGCTCCATCCAGCCGTCCCGCAGCACCCGCAGTGCCGTGCGGCAGCCGTAGGTCACCGACAGCTGCAGCATGATCCGTTGACTCGTCTGGGTGTCCCCGTGCGGCGCGATGAAGTCCGCCTCGTTGTACGTGAGGAGAAACGCCCGGTCGTACCTGAGCCGCCGACCGACCACGTCCTCGACGAAGGGTCGTACCTCCGCGACCAGCTCCTCGACGTACCCGGTCAGCCCCGATTCGTCGAACGCGGTGCGTACCGCCGCCTTCGCGGCCGCCGGCGAACTGCCACCGGCGAAATCCTCGGTGTCGATCCGGCCGAACCGGCGGCCCTCCCGCAGCAGCCCGGTACTGATCTCGTGCGGCTTGACCACCCGCACCGTGTGGTCGACCACCCGCGGGTACACCTCGGTGATGATCTTGTCGAGCCGGTCGCCGTCGGTCACGCCTTCGAGTTGCAGGAAGCGCAGCCGCTCGTACTCCTGCCGGAGGTCTTCGGTTGCCGGCGCGGCGACCAGCCGCCGGCCGGTCTCACTGAGCGCGGTCATGGTCCTCCTCGGCCGAGGTCGCGGCGCGGGCAGTCAGGATGCGGTCGACCCGTGCGGCCTGGTCGAGGTAGAGGTCCAGGACCGCGTCGGCGCGCTTCTCGCCGTTCTCCGGGGCGGTCAGGAGCTGGACGCTGACGTTGCCGAGCAGGCGGATCGCGATCTCCACCTCGAGCCGGTCGCGCCAACCCGGATCGTCCGCGGCGATCGCGGCGAACGCGTCATCCTCGCTGATCACGGCAAGGATCTCGTCCTCGCGCAGCCGCCCGGCCGCGGCGCGGTACGCCGGGTCGCGTTCACCTACGTCGGCCAGCGTCGGCTCGATCCGGCAGTGGAAGCTCAGCAGCGTGGCCAGGTCCATCGTCGCGTCCCACCACGGGTAGCCGCCGAACCACGATCCACGGGTGTCGATGAATACGGTTCGGGCGCCAGGTGCCGCCGGCTCGGCCAGCATGATGTTGTTCAGGCCGAAGTCGCCGTGCGCGGCGAGAGTCAGCCGGGGTGGCCGCAGCCAGCCGGCCGCCGCGTCGAGCGCGCCGCCGGTGACCCAGCGGGTGGATTCTTCGAGTACGTCCTCGCGTCCGCTCGCCCACTGCCGGGCCGGACCCGCGATGGCGTCGTCGAGCCGGCGTACCCGCGCCCGGGCCTGATCGACCACGAACGAGGCGCCGGCCGCGGTCCACTCCGAACTGGGCTCGAAGGACGGCGGCATCAGCGCGGCGATCCGGAACAGCTGGTGCAGCCCCTCGCTCGTCAGCCGGAGCACGAGCTCGTGATCGCCGCCGAGGGACAGGTCATCGAGGCTGCCGTACTGGTAGAACGGCATGACCATCAGGTTGTCGCGGGAGACGATGATCTCCGGATACGCCCTGGCCCCGGCGAGCGCGCTGAGTACCTGATAGTGCTCCGTCTGCCGCCGCAGGTCGGCCGTCCACTCGTCGGTGTGGGTGACCTTCACCAGTACGTCCGCGCCGGTGCGGGTGCGGGCGACGTGCACGCTGCGCCCGGTGTTCGTCGGAATCGTGCCGGTGACCTCGTACTCCTCCGGCACTCCTGGATACCGGCCGTTGCCGTGCTGCGCGTCCACCGCGCCTCCCGTGATTGATCCGCGCCCCCGCGGCCACCTCGACGCGACCGTCCGCGCCGGTCGGAACCGTCTACCCGGTCGCGTGCCGTGTCACCGCTACGCCCCGAATGGCTCCCGTCGGCCATGTTAGGCGAAGCCCCTGCCCGTTCCTCCGGATGCGGGTGCCGGTCAGCCCAGGTCCGACGGTCCGCAGATCCGGCGCCTACACCTCCACCCGAACGAGTGGCGCGGGCCAATCGGACGCGACGAGACGCTACCCGGGATCATCGGCAGCCCGGCCGCACGCAGCTTCGGAGGGCTCCCGACCTGGTTGCCAGCGCCGACCCCGGAGGCAACGAAGAGAAGGTGCTCGATGACGCCTGGAAGGTGCTTGCCGACAGGGGTTGGCTCTGGCGGCCGTAGAGCACCGGCCACCACGTCGATTACGTCGCCGGCTGCAAGCGTTCAGCTGCCCGGAGCCGGCAACGGGGCTCGGACCAGGTGGAGCCTGCAAGACTGCGGTTACCTGGGAACCTGTGAAACCTTCAGAACCTTCAAATGTTCTAGAATCGCACAATGAGCGTTGGGCAGCGCGTGGCAGACGCCCGGGCGGAGTCGGGACTGACGCAGGCGCAGCTGGCGGCGGCGGTCGGTTTGGATCGAAGCGCGTTGGCGAAGATCGAGACAGATGCGCGGCGGGTCTCCGCGATCGAGCTGGTTGCGATCGCCCGTGAGCTGCACCGCCGCGTGGAGTGGTTCGTGGAGCCCGGTCCACCTGCGATCGTCTCCTACCGCGCTTCGAAGTCAGAGGTGGCGACCCAGGCCATCGACGCGGAACTTGATCGGATCGTCCGCGATGTCGACTTTGTCGTCGGCGAGGTGCCTGAACTCGTGGAGGGTCAACCCGAACAGCAACCGGTACCGGCCACCATGTCCGCGGCGGACGACCTGTCTCTTACGGCACGCTCTTTGCTCGGGCTCGAGCCGGATCAGGCCGCATATGACCTCTCCCGCCTGGTCACAGCGGTGGGGTTGCTGCCTTTCGCGTTGGCGCTGGGATCTGGAGCGGACGCCGGGACCGTACTGCTTGAGACCGGAGGCGTGAGCATCGTCAACGGGGACCTCCGGGTCGGCCGGCGACGCCTCGCCTTAGCGCACGAGTTTGGCCACTATCTGATCGCGGACCCATATACAACAGACTGGCGCATTGCCTCGACGGAGGCCGACGCTCTGGAGACCCGCCTCGACCGCTTCGCCCGCGCCCTGCTCCTCCCTGAAGCCGACGTTCGCGAGCGGTGGGCACACTGGACCGCCATCCCTGGCGAGACAATGCGTGATGCCGCGGTGCGGGCAGGTAGCCACTACCAGGTGGACATGGCGACTCTCGCGCGACGGCTCGCCGACCTCGGGCTCGCTGATGCTGGCCAGGCCAATGAAATCCGCCGGATTCAGACCAAGAAGGCGGACATCGTCGAAAAGAACCTCACGGTTCCTATCGAATTGGAGCCGGTATCGCTGCCGCGCACCTACGAGCAGGCGGTACTTCGGTTGTACCGAAACGAGGTCGTGACCTCCGACCGCGCTCTCGGACTCCTGCTGGGCACCTTCGACGAGGACGGACTGCCTGACCAGCCTCCGGTACCCGAGGCCGAGATCTGGTCAGTCATCTCGTGAACCAGGATCCCGATGCGTATGTACTCGACACCGGCCCGCTAAGCCACTTCGCGCGCAGCCAGTGGCTTGGCGTACTCAAGGTCGTCCTCAAGGGCGCGCGGGTATTGATACCCGACGTCGTCGAGGCAGAGTTGCGCACCGGAGTGGCGACCTTTGGCCATCTACAGGCCGTGCTCGATGCCGACTGGATCGAGGTCGTCCCTCTCGACAGGACCGAGCACCTGACCGCCTTCACGTACTACGAACAACGCCTCGTCGGTTCCGACGGACGCAACATCGGCGAGTGCGGAGTGCTCGCCCTGGCCGAGACAACGGCAAACGCCGTAGCCGTGGTCGACGATCGCGTCGCCGCACGAGCTGCCAGAGGCCGGCAGGTGGAGGTCCGTCGCACCCTTGGACTGCTGTGCGATGCGATCCGTCAAGGCCTTCTCACGGTGCCCCTCGTTTCGGCTCTCGCGGACGACCTGCTGCAGAACTCGTATCGCCTGCCATTCGGCCAAGGCGATTTCGCCCGGTGGGCCGCTGATCAAGGACTGACCTGACCTAACCAGACACCACGGCCGCGGAGTGCGAGCGACTTTCCGGCCGGGTGGGTCGGGTGGTTGGCTGTGACGTTGTTGGCGATCGGGGGGCACGTTGGCTGCGGATGCTGTGGGCCGGGACTTCTTCATCTCCTACGCCGGCGTGAACCGTTCCTG
This sequence comes from uncultured Actinomycetota bacterium, assembly GCA_963742715.1. GTDB lineage: Bacteria > Actinomycetota > Actinomycetes > Mycobacteriales > Micromonosporaceae > CAVUMR01. Next base: position 2,007,915 of record CAVUMR010000002.1, read on the forward strand.
GGCGGAGTGGATCGCGGTCGAGTTGGAGAAGGCGGGCTTCTCCACGGTGATCCAGTCATTCGACTTCCGGCCCGGTACGGATTTCGTTCACGAAATGCAGCGGGCTGCCAGCTCGGCGGGCCGGACGGTCGCGGTGCTGTCGCCGGCGTACCTGGATTCGAGGTTCGGCGAGGCTGAGTGGCGGGCCGCGTTCGCCAAGGATCCGACCGGTGAGTCGGGGCTGTTGATTCCGGTGCGGGTGCAGCCGTGTGAGCCACCGGGCCTGTTGGCCACCCGGGTCTATGTCGATCTTGTCGGGATCGATGAGAGCGGTGCCCGGCGCAAGTTGCTTGCCGCGGTGGACCGGGGACGGCCTCGCCCCACGACGGCGCCGTTTCCCGGTCAGGACGGCGGTACGCAGGTCGGAGCGCGGTTCCCTGGCCTAGGGCCACCGATCTCGAACCTTCCCGCGCGAAACGCCAACTTCTGCGGTCGCGACCCGGCGCTGAGCCGGCTGTACGAACAGCTTCGGGCCTGGTCAGTGGCGGCGGTGTTGCCGGTCGGGGCGGTGCACGGGCTGGGTGGGGTCGGTAAGTCCCAGCTGGTGCTGGAGTACGCGCACCGGTTCGCCAGCGACTACGACGTCGTGTGGTGGATCGCGGCCGAGCAGCCGACCACCGTGGTCGCGGCGCTGGCGGAGCTGGCGGTCCGGCTCGGGGTGCCGGCCGGGGCGGACCAGACCGAGACGGCCGCCGGGGTCCTGGAGCTGCTGCGGGGACAAGAGCGCTGGCTGTTGGTCTACGACAATGCCGAGTCTCCCGCCGAACTGACGGGTCTGCTGCCGTCGGGTGGTGGCGGTCAGGTGCTGGTCACCTCGCGCTGGTCGGCGTGGGGTGCGCTGGCGGCGCCCCTGCCGCTGGACGTGCTGGCCCGCCAGGAGTCCATCGAGTTCCTCCGCCGCCGCACCGGCGAAGCCAGCAGTGCTGCTGCGCGAGCGGACGAAGCGGCATGGTCGGAGTTGGCGGACCTGATCGGGGATCTGCCGCTCGCGCTGGAGGAGGCCGCCGCCTACCTGGAGGAGACGGGCGAGAGTGTCGGCAGCTATCTGGAGTTGCTGCGCGCCCGCGCCCGGGAGCTGTTCGGGCTGGACCACCTCAACGCAGCCGAGCCGGGTGGACGGGATCAGCGCCGGGTGGCCACGGTGTGGTCGGTCTCGCTCGATCGGGTTCGGGCCGAGGAACCGGCCGCGGAGGCCATGCTGAGCCTGCTGGCGTTCCTAGCGCCGGAGGTGCCGCGGACCCTGCCGGCTGAGTATCCGCAGGCGCTGCCCGAGCCGTTGGCCGCCGCGGTAAGTGACCGGTTGGCCTACAACCGGCTGCTGGCCGCGGTGGGCCGCTACTCACTGGCCACCATCAGCAGCGGCGAGATCAGGTTGCACCGGCTGGTCCAGGCAGTGATCCGGGCCCGGCTGGGTCCCGAGGACGAACGGGCGTGGATCCTCGCCGCGGTGGAACACATCCGGTCGGCGTTTCCGAACGAGAGTGGGGAGGTCGACCGTTGGTCCCAGTGCGAGCGGCTGCTGCCGAACCTGCTGGCCGTCACCGCACACGCCGAACGTCTCTCGGTGGCAGGCGAGAAGGCTGGTTGGCTGCTGGACCGTGCGTCGACCTACCTGCGTGAACGGGGGCAGTATCGGCAGGCACGACCGCTCGCCGAGCAAGCGGTCGCCGTCACGGAGACCGCATTGGGCCGGGACCACGTCGAAGTCGCCTGGCGACGGGACGCGTTGGGCCGCGTGCTGCGGAACCTGGGCGACCTCGCCGACGCCCGCGAACAGTTCGAGCAGGCACTACGCATCGGCGAGGCCGCCCTGGGCGCCGACCACCTCGACGTTGGCATCTGGCGCGGCGGCCTCGGCAACGTGCTCCGGGACCTGGCAGACCTCGCCGGCGCCCGCGACCAGTTCGAGCAGGCACTACGCATCGGCGAGGCCACCCTCGGCCCCGACCACCCCACCATCGGCGTCAGGCGCAACAACCTCGGCAACGTGCTGCGAGATCTGGGAGACCTCGCCGGCGCCCGCGAACAATTCGAGCAGGCCCTGCGCATCAGCGAAACAGCCCTCGGTCCCGACCACCCCAACGTGGGCATCCGGCGCAACAACCTCGGCAACGTGCTGCGAGACCTGGGAGACCTCGCCGGCGCCCGCGAACAATTCGAGCTGGTACTGCGCATCAGCGAAACAACCCTCGGCCCCGACCACCCCACCACCGGCACCTTGCGCAACAACCTCGGCAACGTGCTGCAGGACCTGGGAGACCTCGCCGACGCCCGCGAACAGTACGAACAGGCCCTACGCATCACCGAGGCCGCCCTGGGACCCGACCACCCCACCACCGGCATCCGGCGTAACAACCTCGGCAGCGTGCTGCAGGCTCTGGGAGACCCCGCCGGCGCCCGCGAACAGTACGAACAGGCCCTACGCATCACCGAGGCCGCCCTGGGACCCGACCACCCCGACATCGGCCTCTGGCGCGACAACCTCGGCAGCGTGCTGCAGGCTCTGGGAGACCCCGCCGGCGCCCGCGAACAGTACGAGCTGGCCATGCTCGTCAGCGAGGCGGCCCTGGGCCACGACCACCCACGGGTCCGCGCCATGCGTCGCGCGCTAGAGAAGCTGCCGCCGCCCGATGACGCCACCGGACAGAAGGACGACGCATGAGTAGCCAGCTACCTGACACCGTTCTTGCGTACTGGAACGAGCAGCGCCAGCAGCTACGCCAGTCCGAGACCCAACGCGCGGTTCTGACCAACTACCTACTGGTCATCACCGCTGGCCTCAGCAGTTTTGTCGTCCAACAGCACTTCGCCACCCGTACGTTGGTTGTTGCCGTTTTCATCATCGGCATCGGGATCTATGGCGCGCTCACCGCTGCCAAGTACCACGAGCGCGCGGCCTACCACCTCAACCAGGCCCGCGCGCTGACCCACACTCTCCGCGACGCCGGCGCGCTCCCTGATGACGTACGGCTGCGGGAGTACCGCGACAACCACTACCGCACCTATCCGCGGCTGTACAGAATCCGGCTGCACTGGCTGTGGACCGGCCTCCATCTCGCCGTCGCGGTCTACGGCGCGGCATTGGTCCTCATCATCCTGATTGGATAGTCACGGCCTCAGGCCGACCGTGACGCGGCCACACACAGCCAGCGAACGCGCAGGTCAACGCCGCGCCATGCGGTGTCTACACTCGCCCAGTGGAACGACTTCCCGCGTCCAACGCCGCGACCCCGTTCGCAGGTGTGCCCGGTCGCGCCCTCGCCCTCCTTGGCACGCTTGCGGTGGCACTCGTCGCCTTCTTCGTCGCGCCGGACACGCTCGCGGCGGGCATCTCGGGCGGCGCCGTCCAAGAAGACAACCTCGCCGAATCCTTCCGCAGAGCGTTCGTCGAGTACTGGAGTTCCGGCGACCGACAGTTCAACCCGGACCTGGCCAGGGTTGTCGACTACTGGTTGTACTACCACGTGGTCAAAGGCGTGATCGCCGCGGTCCTCCTGGTCGTGTCCGCGGCGCTCGGCGTCCGGTTGTGGAAGGCATTCGTACGCAGCGGAGCTCTCGGGCCGGCACGGCGGGCGGCCGTCGCGTGCGCGGGCGTACTAGTCACGGTGCTCGCCACGCTCTCGTTGGTGACCGTGATGGCCAACATCCAGGGCGCCGCGGCGCCGTTCTCCTCGCTGCTGCCCATGCTGCCGCTCGGTGAACCGCACGGGGAGCTGGCCGGCACGCTCGGCCAGGTCAGGCAGGGACTGGCCGACTCCGGGAGGTCGGGTCACCGGACTCCGCCCGCCGTGGACGTGATGGTGAGCGACTTCGCCCGGTACCACCTGGTGCTCGCCATCGTCGCCGTCATCGTGGCGGTCACCCTCATCGGCCTGACCGTGGTGTCGTGGAGGAGGTTCGCGACAACGGCGTCCTCCGACCGGCGAGCACGGCGGGTGTTGGTGTCGTTCGGTGTCCTCTCGGTGGTGTTGTCGCTGGTCGTGATCATGGTCGCGGTGGCGAACACAGGGACCGCGGCAGACCCGACGCCCGCACTCCTGGCCTTCTTCGAAGGTGGGCGGTGAGCGCAACAGAGCGCGAGGGTGCCGGTCAGCGAGCCACAGCCCCGGCGCCACGCGCGAGCGCGATGGCGATCACCAGGGGCGGGCCGCACCGGCCGGGGTGTCAACCACCGAGCCAGGTGGGCGACAACACCGACGGTGGCCTTCGACAGCCCGGAATCCGAACCCGATCGCCCTAATATTCGACGTCTCGACCAGCCGGTCGCGTCAACTCCCGGTGCAGGTCAGCACCCGAACGGTACCGTCGATGATGGTGGCCCATCGCTCGATGAGGTGCGCCCGATGACTCGGAAGCGGCAGCCACAGGCCCATGCCCGGCTCCCGCGACATCGACGGAGGTGCGTCGTGACGGCGACCGCCCGACTGGCCGCATCGGTGCTCCTGCGCTATCCGGACCGGCGGCTGTACGAGCGGCTGCCGGCGCTGCGCGACACTGCCCGCAGGTTGCCCCGGGGGTGCAGCGATCCGCTGCTCGCACTGGTGGACCACCTCGCCCGCCGGCCGTTGCGGGACGCCGCGGTCGAGTACACCGCGACGTTCGACTTCGACCGCAGTTGCTGCCTGTACCTGACGTACTTCACCCACGGCGACACCCGTGGCCGCGGTACGGCCCTGGACGCGTTCACCCGGGCCTACGGTGCCACCGGGCCGAACCTGGACGACGGGCAGCAGCCGGACTACCTGCCGGTCGTCCTGGAGTTCGCCGGTACCACCAAGTCCATGGCTGGAGAGGCGTTGCTGCGGGCGCACCGCGCCCCGTTGGAACTGATCCGGCGGGCGCTGGCCGGGGCCGGCTCGCCATATCGGTACGCATTGGACGCGGTGTGCGCGACACTGTCGGCCTGTACCGCCGACGAGTTGGCGATGGTCGATCGGTTCTCCGTCACGGGACCACCCCGCGAGTCGGTCGGGCTCGAGCGATCCGGTGGCCGACGGTGAGTACCGGTCGGCCGGTTGGACGCGGTGCGACCGCCGCGCCGAGGAGAGGACCCGAAGTGAAGAAACCGGTCAAGCGCCCTGCGAAACCTGACGCACGTAACGAGGTCGGTGCCGACCCGGAGCCACCGGCGCACGTCGACGAGGCGCTAACCCGCTATCTGGCGACCCACGCGGAAGCCGAGTCGGAGGTCAGGCAGCCGACGCACGGCCAGACGGATGGCGAGCCGGAGGTGGTACGCACGCACCGCGGCGACCAGGCCTGGGCCGGCGGCGCGAAGACGAACGCGCCGTCCACCGGGCCGGCCGCCAAGGGCCAGGGCAAACACCCGTTCGTCCGGATCCGGCGGCAGCCTAACGCGCGCGGCCGGTAGGCCTACTCCACTTCGCTGAGGACGCGCTCGATCGAGGCCATCCGGGACTGCACTTGCGCGAGCCGGTCGTCCAACTCACCGAGGCGTCGGGCGGTTTCCTCCTGATTGCGTACCGCCGCCTCGGCGAGCTTGTGGTACTCGGCTTCCCGCGCCAGCACCGCCCTGGCCCGCCAGGTCTTGGCGACCTGCACGATGGTCGTCGCGATGACCGTCGTGATCAGCGCGAAGCCGCCGAACGCTCCGACGACTTCGGTGAGGTCTCGTACCGCAACGGCCGGTTGGGCGACACCCCGGGGAAGGGCGGGCGATGCGGGCCGATCAGGTACTGGCACTCGTAGACGCGTTGGCCGTACGCGAGCTGCGCGTGTGGCTCGGCGGCGGCTGGGGTGTCGACGCGGTCGCCGGGCGGCAGACCCGTCCGCACCGAGATCTCGATCTCACCGTGGACGCGGACCAGCTCGACGACCTGCTCGCGCTGCTCGCCGACCTGGGCTTCACCGCTGTTGAGGACTGGCTGCCCATCCGGATCGAGTTGGCCGCCACCGACGCCCGGATCGTCGACGTACATCCGGTCGTGTTCGCGCCGGACGGCCGCGGCCAGCAAGCCGGTCCGGACGGCACCTCATTCGAGTACGCGGCGGACGGGTTCAGTAGCGGCACTATCGCCGGTCGACGGGTACCGATCCTGTCGGTGGCGCAGCAACTGCGCTTTCGACAGGGGTACGAACTGCGCGAGGTCGACCATCACGACCTCGCGATCCTGCGCCGGCACGACGCTTGTCCTGAGGTCTAACCAGAACGAACGGACCATCACGACGTTGCACTTCGCGCCGGATGCGAAGAAGTCGCTAATTCTTAAACAACATGAGAAAGCAATTCCGCCAACAATCCATCAGGAACTGGCGAGGTCGCCCCAGCGGCGTGCCGCGGCGGCTCGCCAGGAGTCGTGCCGGTCGCGGAACAGGGCGGCGGCCCGGGTACCGCTCCAACCGTCCGGCAGCAGCCGCGCCGGCAGGCCGGGGTCGCGAAACGGAAACCGACGCCATTCGTGTACCAGCAGGGTGTGCGCGGCCAGCACAGACGACTCCGGGAGTACGTCATCGGAGAACCGCTCGATGAACGCGTCGTACGCGGCCGCGATGGCTGGTAGGTCCCACGCCTGCCGGACGATCGTCTCCTCAACCCCGATCCCGCCGAACGTGCCGCTGAACGACATCACCGACACGTCCAGGGACAGCTCGCGCAGGATCTGGCGCGCCTCGACTTTGCGGGTGACGTCCGGTGACACCCACACGCCGGGGGCCGGTGAGCCGAAACCGGCCCAACTCAGCTGGGTGCGCAGCCGGCCGCGCAGCTCACGCCGCGTCTCCGGTACCGAGACGAGCAGGACCAGCCACTGGCCGTCCCAGTCGGCGGCGACCGCCTGGAAGCTGTAGATCCGTTCGGCTCCGTCGCTGAGCAGCCGGTGACCGGCGGGGCTCAGGGACCAGGCGGCCCGCCGCCCGTCCCGCTCGGAGGTGAGCCAGCCGGCCGTGGCGGCGCGGTTGATCGCCTGTCGGGCCGCCTGGCCGGCCACCCCGAGCTCGCCAAACGCCGCGAGCAGCGTGGACGTCCACACCGGCCGGCCGGTCGGCAGTACGTACTCCCCCAGCACGGTGAGCAGCAGCGATCTGGCACTGGCCGGACGCAGTCCACGGCTGCGCGCGAGTACCGCTTTGCGATCGGAGCCGTCGGCGACCACGACACCTCCCCCGGGTACCGGTCCACGACAACCGAAATCCTACAAAGACTTGCCGTGCCGACCGGTTGGTGTCAACAATGCAGTGGTGGCGGTCCCGAGCGGGGCAATCCGGGTCAGCTTCGATACCGCGCCTGAGCGGTACCGGCACTGGCGCTTGGAGTACGACGGCCCGGTCGCCACCCTCACCCTCGACGTCGCCGATGACGGCGGCCTCACTCCGGGGTACGAGCTGAAGCTCAACTCGTACGACCTCGGCGTGGACATCGAGTTGTACGACGCGGTGCAGCGGCTCCGGTTCGAGCATCCCGAGGTACGCGCCGTGGTCGTCACCAGCGCGAAGGACAAGGTGTTCTGCGCCGGCGCGAACATCAGAATGCTCGCCACCGCCAGCCATCCGTGGAAGGTCAACTTCTGCAAGTTCACCAACGAGACCCGCAACGCGATGGAGGACGCGACCGCGCACTCCGGTCAGGTGTACCTGGCCGCGGTCAACGGCACCGCGTCCGGCGGTGGGTACGAGCTGGCCCTCGCCTGCGAGCAGATCCTGCTGGTCGACGACGGCTCGTCCGCCGTGTCGATGCCGGAGGTACCGCTGCTCGGCGTACTGCCCGGCACCGGTGGGCTGACCCGGCTGGTGGACAAGCGGCGGGTCCGGCGCGACCGGGCGGACGTGTTCGCCACCAGGGCCGAAGGGGTACGCGGCCGCACCGCCGTGCGGTGGCGACTCGTCGACGAGTGCGCCCCACCGAGCGCGTTCGCCGATCTGGTGCGGGAGCGTGCCACCGAGTGCGCGGCCCGCTCGACAAGGCCAGCCGGCGACAAGGGCATCCAGCTCACCCCGCTCGACCGGCACGAGGCCGACGACGAGCTCCGATATCCCCACCTGGTCGCGCGGCTGAACCGCGAGACGCGACACGCGGAGATCACCGTCAGGGGCCCGAACGAACCGCCGCCGGAGGGCCCGGAGGGCATCGAGGACGCCGGCTTCTGGCCGCTCGCGATGACGCGCGAACTGGACGACCTGATCCTGCGGCTGCGCTGCAACGAGCTGGAGCTGGGCACCTGGGTACTGCGTACCGAAGGCGACCCGGCCGCGGTAGCCGAGCACGACCGGTTCCTCGAAGAGCATCGGGAGCACTGGCTGGTCAACGAACTCCGGCTGTACCTGACCCGCACGCTCAAGCGACTGGACCTGACCAGCCGCACGCTCATCACGTTGGTCGAGCCGGGCAGCTGCTTCACCGGTCCGCTGGCCGAGCTGGTTTTCGCCGCTGACCGCGCGTACATGCTGGATGGGGTCATGGAGAGCGCAGCAGACGACGACATGCCGGCGGCGCTGACCCTGACCGGGCTGAATTTCGGCGCGTTCCCGATGGCGAACGGCCTGTCCCGGCTGGCGACGAGATTCCTCGGCGACGACGAGCACCTGGCTGCCCTCCCCCAAGGCGTGCCGATAGAGGCCAGGCAGGCGGAGGAGTACGGCCTGGTCACCGCCGCGCCGGACGATCTGGACTGGGACGACGAGATCCGGCTGGTGCTGGAGGAGCGGGCCAGCTTCAGCCCGGACGCGCTGACCGGCATGGAGGCGAACCTGCGCTTCGCCGGGCCGGAAACGCTCGAGACCAAGATCTTCGCCCGGCTGAGCGCCTGGCAGAACTGGATCTTCAACCGGCCGAACGCGGCCGGCGAGGACGGCGCCCTGCGCCGCTACGGCAGCGGCCAGCGGCCCGACTTCGACCACCGACGGGTCTGACCGCCCGCCACCCGAGGCGGCGCCGACGCGGGCCGCCACTGCGCCGAGGCGGCACTGCCGCCGGTCCTGAGGGAGCGACATGACCGGCATCGACTACACCGAGCGGATCCCGAACAACGTCGAGCTGCACGCCGACCGGCGGTTGCAACGCGCGCTGGAGTCCTGGCAGCCGCGATTCCTCGACTGGTGGGCGCAGATGGGGCCGGCCCTGCCCACCCGCGACGTGTACCTGCGTACCGCGATCAACGTGGGCCGGGACGGCTGGGCGCACTTCGACCACGTCGCGGTGCCCGAGTACCGCTGGGGGATCTTCCTGGCCGAACGCGACGCCGACCGGCGGATCGCCTTCGGCAGCCACAAGGGCGAGCCGGCGTGGCAGCAGGTGCCCGGCGAGTACCGGTCGGACCTGCGCCGGCTGATCGTCATCCAGGGCGACACCGAACCGGCCTCGGTCGAGCAGCAACGCAACCTCGGCGCGACCGCGCCCAGCATGTACGACCTGCGCAACCTGTTCCAGGTCAACGTCGAAGAGGGCCGGCACCTGTGGGCGATGGTGTACCTGCTGCACGCCTACTTCGGCCGGGACGGGCGGGACGAGGCGGACGCGCTGCTGCTGCGCAACTCCGGCAGCGTCGATTCACCGCGCATCCTCGGCGCGTTCAACGAGGAGACCCCCGACTGGCTGTCGTTCTTCATGTTCACCTACTTCACCGACCGGGACGGCAAGTACCAGCTGGGCACGCTCAAGGAGAGCGCGTTCGACCCATTGAGCAGGACCTGCGAGTTCATGCTCAAGGAGGAGTCGCACCACATGTTCGTCGGTACCACCGGCATCGACCGGGTGGTGGAGCGCACCGCCCAGTTGATGGTGGAGAACGAAACCGACGACGCCGGCCCGCACGGCGGCATCCCGCTGACGGTGATCCAGAAGTACATCAACTTCCACTACAGCGTCTCTCTGGACCTGTTCGGCGGCGAGACCTCCACGAACGTGGCGAACTACTTCTCCGCCGGGCTCAAGGGCCGCTGGAAGGAGGAGAAGCGGCGGGACGACCACGTACTGACCGACGACTCGGCACGGGTGGACGTGGTCCAGGACGGGGAGCTGGCCGAGGAGGAGGTGCCGGCGCTGCTCGGGCTCAACTCCGACCTGCGCGGCGAGTACATGGCCGACTGCGCGACCGGCGTGGCCCGCTGGAACAAGCTGCTCGAACAGGCGGACCTGCCGCATCGGCTGTACCTGCCGCACCGCGGGTTCAACCGGAAGGTCGGCGCGTTCTCGAGCGTGCACGTCTCCCCCACCGGCGAGGTCCTGGACGAACCCGAGTGGGACCGTCGCCGCAAGGACTGGCTGCCGACCGAGGTGGACAAGGCGCACGTACGGTCACTGATGCGGCCGGTGTACGAGCCGGGCAAGATCGCCGCCTGGATCTCCCCGCCGCGCAACGGGATCAACGGCAAGCCGTTCGACTATGAGTACGTGCATCTGAGCTGATCGCCTGTCCCGGCTGGACGGAAGGACCCGCATGCTCGACGGTCATCTACTGGTGGACGCGCACCTGCACCCGGCCCGGCTGCCCACGCTCAAACTGCCCCGGGAGACCTGGTTCGCGCTCGGCGACGACGCGCGGGTCGTCTACGACGCCGACGGCACGGTGCGTCCGGACGCCTTCGCCGACCTGCTCGCCGCCGAGGGCGTGGACATCGCGCTGCTGTTCAGTGAGCACAGCCCGAAGGTGACCGGCATCCAGCCGATCGAAGACCTGTTGCCGCTGGTCAAGCACGACCCGACGCGGATGCGCGCGGTCGCGAACGTCAACCCGCACCTGCACTTCCCGCTCGCCGAGGAACTGGAGCGGCAACTCGACCTGGGCGCCGTCGCGCTCAAGCTGCACCCGGTGCACGCCGGCTTCCCGGCCAACGAAAGGTCGCTCTATCCGGTGTACGAGGTGTGCTCGGCGCGAAATGTGCCGGTCATCGTGCACTGCGGGACCAGCACGTTCCCCGGCGCGATGAACACGTACGCCGATCCGATCCTGCTCGACGACGTGCTGCGCGACTTTCCGCGGCTGACCGTGGTACTCGCGCACGGCGGCCGGGGATGGTGGTACGACGCGGCGGCTTTCCTCGCGCTGTCCAATCCGAACGTGTGGATCGAGTTGGCCGGGCTGCCACCGCGCCGGTTGCCGGAGTACTACGCGCGGCAGGACTTCGCCCGGCTGTGCCGGCGGTTCATCTTCGCCACCGACTGGCCGGCGGTACCGGGGATCGCGAGCAACGCCCGCGCGGTGGCGGCGCTGTGTCCGGACGACGAGACCACCGGACTGGTGCTCGGCGGAAACGCGCTCCGGGTGTACCGGCTCGATTGAGCAGGTACACCCGGACACGTCACCTGTAGGTCAGCAGAACCAGCCGTTGTACACCCAGCCGTACTGGCTCCCGCCGGTCTTCGGGTACGTCGTACCCCAGACATGCCCCTCACTGGCGAAGTGGTCGATGCTGAACCCCTCGTACCAGTGCAGGACCTCGATCGGGCCGCCGTTGTACACGGTCAGATCGTCCGCGCACACCGTGTGCCAGCCGGTCTGCGTCGCGGTCTTGGCCGCCGCCGGCTGCGCGCTCATCGCCAGCGTCAGCGCGGTCGCGGCGAGCGCCGAGCCGGCCACCACCGCGAGCCGGCGCAGCGTGGTACTGGACTTGCCAGACATGAGTCGTTCCCTTCGGTCCGGTGGAGGCTCAGCAGAACCAGCCGTTGTACACCCAGCCCCAGGTGCGCCAGCCGCCGTCGCTGGGAATCGCCCAGCCCCAGACGTGACCCTCACCGGCGAAGTGATCGATGTCGAAGTGCTCGCCCGAGTGCAGCGACTCGACCGGGCCGTTGTAGTACACGGTCAGGCTGGTGGCGCACACGGTGTGCATGCCGGTCTGGGTGGCGTTCGCGGCGGCGGCCGGCTGCGCGGTCATCGCGAGCGCGAGCGCGGTCGCCGCCGCGAGGGTGCCCGCTGCGGCCGCGATCCGGCGGAACGCCCGGACCGTCGTCGTTGTGGTCATGGATCGATCCCTTCGGTGTACGAGTGGAGTCTCAGCAGAACCAGCCGTTGACGACCCAGCCGTACTGGCTGGGACCGGAGATCGGGTAGCTCGTACCCCAGACGTGGTTCTCGCTGGCGAAGTGGTCGATGAGGAAGCCCTCGTCCCAGTGCAGGACGTCGATCTGGCCGCCGTTGTACATGTTCAGGCTGTCCGCGCACACGGTGTGCATGCCGGTGACCGTGGCGTACTTCGCCGCGGCCGGTTGCGCCGACATCGCCAGGGTCAGACCGGTCGCGGCGACGGCACAGCCGGCCGCGACCGCAAACCGCCGCAGGGTGTTCGTGGTCATCGATCGATCCCTTCGTCAGCCCGGGCGATCAGCAGAACCAGCCGTTGTAAACCCAGCCGTTGTACTCCCACCTGCCGGCGTCGGAGATGGCCAGGCCCCAGACGTGGCCGTCGCCCGCGAAGTGGTCGATGTCGAAGTGCTCACCGCGGTGCAGCGACTCGACCGGGCCGTTGTTGTACACGGTCAGGCTGTCGGCGCACACCGTGTGCATGCCGGTCTGGGTGGCGTACGCCGCGGCCGCCGGATTCGCGGTCATCGCGAGCGTGAGCGCGGTCGCCGCCGCGAGGGTGCCCGCTGCCGCCGCGATCCGGCGGACTGTCGTGCTCGTGGTCATGAAAGATCCCTTCGGTGTACGGGTGGCCTCTCAGCGGTAGGCCGCGAACCGGTGGGTGTCGGAACGTCCGGGTCGGAAGGAAGCCGGCTTTTCGTCGCGCACTTGTTCATCCCTTCACTTTCCCGGCAACAAGGACACCGGACGGCGCGGACGGTAGCGCAGGGACCGCGCGGGACAGCACAGACGTTGGATCAACTCGGACAAGCTCGGATGACCGACGGGTAACCAGGCCGTGGCCTAGTGCGCACCCGCCCAGTGCGCCGGCCGGGCCAGCGCCTCCGGCAGCCTGGTACCGGCGTCTCCGGTGGCCGCGTCGAGCTGCGCCTGGGTGAGGAAGATGACCTCGCGCAGGTCTGCCCGGCCGAGCCGGGCACCGCGCAGGTCGGCGCCGGTGAGATCGGCGAGCGTCAGGTCGGCACCGCACAGGTCCGCCCCGATCAGGCGCGCGCCGCGCAGGGAGGCCCCGCGCAGGTCCGCCCCGCGCAGATCGGCGCCGATCAGGTCCGCGCCACTGTGGTCGGCGCCCCGGCGCGTCATCCCCCGGGCACCGGCCCGGGCGAGTCCGCTGGCGCGTCGCAGCAGCGCGTTCGCCTGTTGCCAGTGGGTAGCGATGTCGAAGTCGAGCAGCGCCGCCGCACTGAGCTCGGTAGCACGCTGCGTGTCGAGGTACGCGGCGCGCAGCTCGTCGTGTACCGGCCGCGCCGCCGGCAGCGCCAGCGCTTCGGTCAGGTACCAGAGCAGCTCGTGCAGTTGCCGCATGACCGGAAACACCGCGAACATCCGCTCGGCGGTACCGGGTGCCTGCCGCCAGTCCCGTCCACCGAAGGTGACCTGCGCGACCTGCTGCCCGGCGCCGAAGCAGTCGTAGACGGTACAACCGGCGAAGCCGCGCGGCCGCAGTTGCCGATGGATCCCGCAGCGGAAGTCGGTACCGAGGTTCGGGCACGGCTGCCCGGCCGGCTTGTCGATCGCGAAGTCCGCCGAGGCCGCGAAGGCCGGTACCACGCAGCAGAGGCCGAAGCACCGGCTGCAGTCAGCGCGCAGCTCGCGCCGATCGAGGTCGGGCACCGGTTCCCTTTCACGACTGGGCGGATCTCTCCGACGGACTGGCGGATCCACCGCCCGGCTACGGCCGATCGGCCTTGGCCTCGACCCGGCGCAGCGCCTCGGTGTAGTCGTCCACCGGCCGCATCGCCACAGCGAGCCGCAGGTGTGGCAACGCCTGCCGGTACTCGCCCTGGCGCTCCAACGTACGGCCGAGCACGAACTGCGCGTAGTGATCGGTCGGATCCCGATCGATCAGCCAGCGTAGCTGCTCCTCCGCCCGGGACAGCTGAGCGGAGTGGAAGTACGCCCGGGCCAGCAGCAGTCGCACGGCGGAGTTGCCCGGCTCCGCGCTGACCACCGGTTCGAGCACGCGCGCCGCGCCGTACGGATCACCGGCCTCGTAGAACAGCTGCGCGCGCTGGTACTCCTCGTACAGGTCCGTCATCCGGCCAAGTGTCGCGCGTCAGGGGGTTATCCCACCAGCGCGACGGGGAACCAGACAGCCCAGCCGGGCACAAGATCACGGTGTACTCACGGGCGTAACCACGGCGGAGGTCGGCACGGCATGCCGCAGGCGCAGGAGGTCATGGTCGACGCGGGCGGTACCGGCCGCGTCGAGACCCTGGCCGGCACGCTGACGCTGCCGCCGGATCCGGTAGGGATCGTCGCGTTCGCCCACGGCAGCGGCAGCAGCCGGCACAGCCCGCGGAACCGGTACGTGGCCGGGGTACTCCTCGACGGTGGACTCGGCACGCTGCTGGTGGACCTGCTCACGCCGGCCGAGGACGCGGCCGACCGGGACGACGGCCGGTTCCGGTTCGACATCGGGCTGCTGGCCGGCCGTACCACCGGAATCGTCGACTGGCTCGCCCGCCAGCCGGAGACCCGGCAACTGCCGGTCGGCCTGTTCGGTGCGAGTACGGGCGCGGCCGCCGCGCTGACCGCCGCCGCCGAGCGGCCCGGCCAGATCGGTGCGGTGGTGAGCCGCGGTGGCCGGCCGGACCTCGCCGGTACCGCGCTCGGCCAGGTACGCGCGCCGGTCCTGTTGCTGGTGGGCGGGCAGGACACCGAGGTGCTGGCGTTGAACGCCGACGCGGCCCGGCGGCTCGGCGGAGAGCACCGGCTGCAGGTCGTGGCCGGCGCCGGGCACCTGTTCACCGAGCCCGGCACGTTGGCGCAGGTGGCCGTCGCCGCCCGGGACTGGTTCGGCACGCTGCTGCCGGCCTGAGCCGCCCGGTCGCGATCCACCGGGACCCCTGCCTGACCAGGGCACACCGACCCTCGGGCAAACCCGGTGTTCCGGGCGACCCGGGCCCGACGCCCAGCCGGTACGGGACGTCTGGCCCTGCGCGTGGTGCGCTCCCCGCCGGACGCTGGGGTGCGTCAGGAGCGAAGGGATAGCCGGCGCCCATCCATCGTCGTGTCGAAGCACGGGAGGCAAATCGGTCATGCGTGACACGACAGTGGACGGCGCCGCGGTGGTGGTCGGGGTCGACGGCTCCGCGCCCAGTTGGGCCGCATTGGACTGGGCCGCCGACGAGGTGGCCGCGTCCGGTGGCCGGCTGGTGGTCTGCCACGTGCAGTCCGGCGATCAACTGATTCCGGTCCGCTCCGTGGCGGGCGTGTCGACCGCGGGCGACCGGCTCGCCGACGAGCTGCTGGAACAGGCGCTCGGCGTGGCCTACCAGCACCTCGGCCCGAGCCAGCTCGCCACCGCGCGCCGGCACGGCACCGCCGGCCAGACCCTGACCACGACCGCGGAGCCGGCCCGCATGCTGGTGGTCGGCACCCACGGCCGGATCGGGATGGCCGCCCACCTGGCCGGGTCGACCGCGCTGTACTGCGCCACCCACGCGAGTTGCCCGGCGGCGATCGTACGACCGCTGATGACCTCCAGCGCCGGACCGTTCGTCGGTCACGTGGTGATCGGCGTGGACGGTTCGCCGGCGGCGGAAGCCGCCCTCGAGTTCGGCTTCGGGTACGCGGCCAGTCACGAACTTCCGGTCGCGGCCGTACACGTCAGCCAGGACTGGCCGGGCGACTTCTGGTACCACGACAAGGACACCCGTACCACCGTCGCCGGCGAGCCGGAGGGCCAGCGACTCCTGGGCCGGGAGACCGCGGCGTGGGAGCGCAAGTACCCGGACGTGCTGGTCAAGCGGGCGGTGTTCGGCGGCAACCCGGTGCCCGCGCTGCTGCGCGCGGCCGGACGCGCACGGCTGCTGGTGATCGGCAACCGCAGCCGTGACGCCGGCCGCCAGCTGGTACTCGGCTCGGTGACCCGGGGCGTCGTCAGCAATGCCGGCTGTCCCATCGCGGTGACCCGGCGGGCTGGGCCAGGCAACACCTCATGACCACCGTCGGCGTACCGGCCAGCACGTTGACCAGGGCGGTCGCGCTCGCAGTGCTGGCTCCGTCGCTGCACAACGCCCAGCCGTGGCGGTTCCGGCTGCTGGACGACGGGATCGAGGTACGGACCGACCCACTGCGGCTGCTGCCGATCGCCGACCCGACCGGACGGGCGGCGCGGCTGGCCTGCGGTACGGCCGTGTTCAACCTCCGGTTGGCCTACCCCGCGCTGCTCGGTCGGGTGGCCGAGGTGTCGTTGCTGCCGGACCCGGCCGATCCCGCGCTGCTGGCCCGGGTGACGGCGGGCCCGCCGCACCGCAGCACCCGGGTCGAGTCCGCACTGTACGACGCGATCCCGCACCGGCGCGGCAACCGTGGCCCCTTCCTGGACACACCGGTCCCACCGGCCCACCTGCCCAGGCTCCTCGACGCCGCCCGGGCCGAGGGACTGTGGCTGACCGTGGTGGACACCCCGGCCGCGGTGGTCGCGGTCGCTGAGCTGATCCGGACCGCCGACGCCACGCTCACCATGGAACTGGGGTACCAGGCGGAGCTGCTGTCCTGGATGGACCGGGACCGGGCATCCGGTGACGGGGCCGCCGCGACCGTCGCCATTCCGCGTGACCTGCCGCGTGACCTCCCGCGCGACCCGTCCCCGCCCGGCCGGGAACTCACGTCCGAACCGGTGGTGGCCGTCCTCGAATCCGACGGTGACCTGCGCCGCGACCAGCTCATCGCCGGGCAGGCGCTGCAACGGGTGCTGCTGACCGCGGTCGCGCTCGGGCTGTCGGTGTCGATCCTGTCGCAGCCGATCGAGGTACCGGCGATGCGGGAACAGCTGCGCACCCTGCTCGGCCGGGTGGGCATGCCCCAGGTGGTACTCCGGATCGGGTACTGCGCTCCACAGCCGAAAACGCCGCGACGTCCGGTACACGAGGTCATCGCGCCATAAGAGTCATCGCGCCATAAGGGTCATCGCGTCGTAAAGCGACGGTCGGGACGGCTGTTGACGGACGACAGTCGGGCAAATGGCCGTACCGGCGCGACGAACGCCGGAGCTTCGCGGACTTTCGGCCCTGGAGAGCCGGGCATCGCGGGCGCATCCTGCAAGCAGAGAGGTATGGCGTCGTCAGTACGCCGGTACGCCCGCGTGGACGCACCGGCCATCGGGGGTCTGTCCACGTCGGAGGCGAGCGTGACCACAACTGGTGCCACGCCGGATAGCCACGCGCTGCTCACCGATGGCGCGTCGGTACAGCTCCGCGACGTCCGACCGGCCGATCGGGACGAGATCCGCGACCTGCAGAACACCTTGTCGCCGGCCAGCATGCACCTGCGGTTCGCCGGTACCGGCCGGGATCTCGGCAGCCAGATCGCCGATCGGATGTGCCGGGAGCCGGGACCCGACCACGGCGCGCTGGCCGCGCTGTCCGGCGGCCACATCATCGGGGTGGCGAGCTACCAGCGGAACCGGCCGGGCGATCAGGCCGACCTCGCACTCGCGGTACGCGACGACATGCACGGGCGGGGCATCGCCACGCTGCTGCTCGAGCACCTGGTACCGCGGGCCCGGGCGAACGGCATCGCCAGACTGGTGGCCGACGTGCTGACCGGCAACAACCTGATGCTGAAGGTGTTCACCGACGCCGGCCTCCGGGTCGAACGCACCCTGGTCGATGGCGTACCGCACTACACGATCCCGCTCGCGGAAGACGGAAACGGCTACCTCGACCCGGTCGCCGACCGCGAGCGCCGGGCCGACATGGCGAGCCTCGCGGCCGCGTTCCGACCCCGCTCGATCGTGGTGGTGGGTGCCCGCCGCCGCCCCGGCGGCATCGGTCGCGCGGTACTGGACCGGCTGCTGGCCAGCGGCTACACCGGCTCGGTGTACGTGGTGCACCCGCGCGAGAGCCAGCTCGACGGCATGACCGCGTACCCGAGCGCGGAGGACCTGCCGGAGGCACCGGACCTCGCCGTGGTGGCGGTACCGACCGCCCGCGCCCTGGACGTGGCGCGCTCCTGCGGCCGGCGCGGCGCGAAGGTACTGCTGATGCTCAGCTCCGGATTCGACGACGAGTCCGGCGCCATGCTGCGCACGATCTGCCGGCGGTACGGGATGCGACTGATCGGGCCGAACTGTCTCGGCATCCTGTCCACCGACCCGGAGCTGCCGTTCGACGTGACGTTCGCCGACTCGCCGGCACAGCCGGGTGCGGTGGGCGTGGTCACCCAGTCCGCCGGCGCGGGTGCCGCGGTACTGAACCGGCTTGCGCCGGCCGAGGTCGGTACCTCGCTGTTCGTCTCGGTCGGCGACAAGTACGACGTGAGCGCGAACGACCTGATGATGTGGTGGGAGTCCGATCCCCGTACCAAGGTCGCGGTCGTGTACGTCGACTCGTTCGGCAACCCGCGCAAGTTCGGCCGTACCGCCCGCCGGTTGAGCCTGCACATGCCGGTGTTGACCGTGCTCGGCGGTACCCCCGCGGCAGCCCAGGGAGCCGGCACGGCGCAGCCCGCGACGGCGGCCGCCGCGCTCACCCCGCGCCGGGCCCTGTTCGCGCAGGCCGGAGTCGTGGCCGTGGACACCCTCGGCGAGCTGGTCGGCGCCACCGCGGTGCTGACCCACCAGTCGGCACCGGCCGGCCGGCGGGTCGCTGTGCTGTCCAATGTGGCCGGACTCGGCGCCCTGGTCGCCGACGCCTGCGTGGATGCCGGCCTCGACCTGGCCAACTTGTCCGCGACCGTCCGGGAGGAGCTGGGAGCCGTGCTGCCCGACGGCGCGACGGTGGCCAACCCGGTCGACGCGACCGACCGGACCGACGGGGAGACGCTCGCCCGGGCGGCCTCCCTGGTCGCCGGCAGCGGTGCGGTCGACGCGGTGATCGTGGCCATCGCACCGACCGCGCGGGGCAACCTGCGCGACGGGCTCGGCAGCCTGCGCACCCCGGCCGCGGTCACGACCATCGCGGTGGACCTGGCCCAGCGGCAGCCGGTCGCCGCGATCAGCGCGACCGACGAGGTGGTACCGACCTTCATCTACCCGGAGCACGCCACCCGCGCGCTGGCGCACGCCTGGCGCTACCGGGCCTGGCTGTCCCGACCCCCCGGCACCTCACCGGTCCTGCCCGGAGTGGATCGCGACAGCGCCCTGTCGATCGTCCGGGAGTTCCTGGCCAACCGGCCCGACGGCGGCTGGATGCCGTACGGGCTGGCCAACGCGTTGCTGTCCCGCTACCGGATCCCGCATCCGGCCACCATCACCGCCGGTACGGCCGACCGTGCGGTGATAGCCGCGCAGACGCTCGGCTTTCCGGTGGTGGTCAAGGCGGCCGGGCCGGACCTCGCGCGCGGTACCGGCCGGGACGCGATCCGACCGGGCATCGCCGACGCCTACGCGGTACGCGCGGCGGTCGAGGACCTGACCCGCTCGTTGGACGCGCCGCTGGCCGAGCTGGTGGTGCAGCCGATGGTGGAGGCCGGTCTCGAGCTGTCGATCGGGATCTCGCAGGACGAGGTGTTCGGGCCGCTGGTCGAGTTCGGGCGCGCCGGTACCACCGCGCAGGCGCCACGGGCAGCGCGGCTGACCCCTCTGACCAGCAGGGATGCCGCCGAACTCGTCGGGTCGATCCGACCCGTACCGCAGCCGCGCCGGCGTCGGGGACCCCCGCCGGTCGCCCTGGACGCGCTGACCGATCTGCTGCTGCGGGTATCGCAGCTGGCCGACGACCTGCCCGAGATCGCCGAACTGGAACTCGATCCGGTCATCGCCCGACCGGACGGGGCACGGGCGGTCGACGTGCGGATCCGGCTGGTACCGCGGGAGCCGCACGAGCCGTACCTCCGGCTGCGCTGACCGCGCTGTCGGGTCTCTGCCCGGGCTTCCGCACGTCGTACCAGGTCCGGGCTGGTACCCGGGTGCGTACGATCGAGCTATGCCAGCGGAGCCCACGGCTGGCCCGGACCCGGTCGCCCGACAGCCGTCCGGTCCACGGGAGCCGTCTGTCGGGACCTCGCCGCCGTCCCGGGTCCGGCTCGACGAGTTGCTGGACCGGGTCGGCGACGTGGTCACCAGCCGGGAACGGCTGCGCACGCTGCTCGACGCGGTCGTCAGCATCGGCTCCGACCTGGACCTGCGCAGCATGCTGGAGCGGATCACCCGGTCGGCGTGCCACCTGACCGACGCGCGGTACGCGGCGCTCGGAGTGATCGGCCCGCGTGGCCGGCTGATCGAGTTCATCACGTACGGGCTCACCTCCGAGCAGTACGCCCGGATCGGCGACCTGCCCCGCGGCCACGGCGTACTCGGGCTGCTCATCGACGACCCACGGCCGGTACGGCTGCGCGACATCGCCGAACACGACCTGTCGTACGGCTTCCCCGAGGGCCATCCGGTGATGCGGTCCTTCCTCGGCGTACCGGTGCAGCTGCGCAACGAGGTGTTCGGCAACCTCTACCTGACCGAGAAGCGCGGTGCGGACGAGTTCACCGAGGAGGACGAAGGCCTGGTCATCGCGCTCGCGGCGGCGGCCGGGGTGGCGATCGAGAACGCCCGGCTGTACACCGAGTCCAACCATCGCCGGGAGTGGCTGGAGGCGGCCGCCGAGATCACCGAGGTACTGCTCGACCCGGTCGACCGCGGCGACGCCCTGCACCTGGTCGCCCGGCGGGCCCGCGAGGTCTCCCGGGCCGGACTGGTGCTGGTGCTGCTGCACGACGCCGACACCGACCAGCTGGTCTGCGAGGTGGTCGAAGGGTCGGACGCGTCGGTGACGGCGTTGACCGGAGTACGGCTACCGGTGGACGGCACGAAGGTGGGCGAGGCACTCCGCACCGTCCGCTCGGTCGAGGTGGACGATCTGGCCAAGACGGCCGACTGGCCGGTACCGGTGGACAGCGGCGCCGCGCTGCTCGTACCGCTCGGCGCGGAAGGCGCGGTGGTCGGCGTGCTGGCGGTGGCACAGCCGCTCGGCCAGTCCGAGTTCACGCCCTCGGACATCAGCCTGATCGGTACGTTCGCGGGCCACGCCGCGCTGGCGCTGGAGCGCGCCCGGTCCCAGCAGGACCGGCAGCTGCTCGCCGTACTCGCCGACCGGGAACGGATCGCCCGGGACCTGCACGACGTGGTGATCCAGCGGTTGTTCGCGGCCGGCCTGAAGCTGCAGACCGCGCAGCACCTGGCGGTACGACCCGAGGTGGCGGAGCGGATCGACGATGTGGTGGACGATCTCGACACCACGATCCGCGACCTGCGCCAGTCGATCTTCAAGCTGCGCGGGCCGGTACACGTCGGGGTGCGCACCGAGATCACCACCGCGGTCGACGACGCTAGCCGGGCGCTCGGGTTCGCCCCCACGCTGGTGCTCGACGGTCCGCTCGACACCGCCGTACCGCCCTGGCTGCGCAACGACCTGGTGGCCGTACTCCGGGAGGCACTGTCCAATGTGATCCGGCACGCCAACGCGCACGCGGTGACCGCGCGGGTGGCGGTGACGGACGGCCGGCTCACGGTCGCGGTCACCGACGACGGGATCGGCGTGACCGCACCGGCCGAGACCGGCGGGCTGCGCAACCTGCGCGAGCGGGCCACCGGTCACGCCGGCACGTTCACCCTCGCCCGCCGCGCCGGGGGCGGCACCGTGTGCGAGTGGACGGTCCCGATCGGCTGAATGACCGGCGCCGGGCTCGTTGTCGTCCGGCGCCGTCTATTGTCCGGCGCCGTCCCCCGGCGCTCGCGGCCCCGGCGCTCGCGGCCCCGGCGGTCAGGGCCCCCGGCGGTCAGGGCCGGCGGTCGCGGCCGAGCAGCCGGCTGGCCAGCACCGCGGCCTGGGTACGCCGCTCCAGGCCGAGCTTCGCCAACACACTGGACACGTAGTTCTTGACGGTCTTCTCGGCCAGGAACATCCGGCCGGCGATCTCCCGGTTGGTCAGGCCCTCGGCGATCAGCGCGAGGACCTTGCCTTCCTGCTCGGTGAGCAGCTCCAGCTCGGGTGGTCGCCCGTCGCCGTGCCGGATCCGCTCCAGCACCCGCTGGGTCACCGCCGGATCGAGCAGCGACTGTCCACCCGCGACCCGGCGTACCGCGTCGACCAGGTCGTTCGCCCGGATCTGCTTGAGCACGTACCCGTCGGCCCCGGCCAGGATGGCGGCGAACAGGGCGTCGTCGTCCTCGTACGAGGTGAGGATCAGGGCCCGGATGTTCGGGTCGATCGAGCGCACGTCCCGGCACACGTCGATCCCGCTGCCGTCCGGGAGGCGCGCGTCGAGTACCGCCACGTCCGGCCGCAGCGCCGGAATCCGGCTGGTCGCCTCGGCCGCCGATCCGGACTCGCCGACGACCTCGATGTCGCCCTCCCGCTCCAACAGGTCGGTCAGGCCACGGCGTACCACCTCGTGGTCGTCGAGCAGGTACACCCGGATCGTCATGGCCGTATTCTGCCCCCGATCCGGGCGGCCGTGTCCCAACCCGTCAGGCGATACCTCCGGCCACCACTTCCCGACCCGTCACCAATCCGGGAGTGATCCGGATGAACAGGCCACGGTCACCGGGTACCCACGGCGCGAGCCCGAGCAGTTCCGCCCGCCGCAACGCGCCGGCCGAGTAGATGACATCGGCGATGCCGGTGACCACCACGCTCCACCCGGAGTGGGTGGTCCGCTCGACCACGTCCGCCTCGAACGCCACCACCGAGCCGCGGGCCATCCGGCCGAACCGGGACCCGGGGTCGGTACGGAACACGACCGACCGACCGTCCAGGGCGTAGTGGACCGGCGTGATCGCCGGCATCGCGTGATCCGTGTACACCACCCGGCCGACGTCCTCGGTCGCCAGCCGGCCCCAGCAGGTGGCGGCGTCCAGCACGGTGAACCCGGCCGCGCCGGCGAGTTCCGGCTGGTCAGCGGCGGTGGGTCCGACCGGCACGCCGGCCACGTCTCCGACCGGCACGCCGGCCACACCTCCGACCGGCACGCCGGCCACGCCTCCGACCGGCCTACCGGTCACGGCTGCGGCCACCGCGGCTCCCCGGCGACGGGAGACGCGCCCGTCGCCGGTCCGATCGTCGTCGGCCGCCATGGAGGTTCTCCTTCACTCGCCCACACCGCCATGGTCGGCGCCATTGCGAGTGGCGGGCAGGTACGAAGGTCCCGGTCACCGGGGGCTGTACGGACCGGACGGAATGCGCCCGTATCGCGTCAACCGTCCGATCCGCTCGGCGGCCGCGTGTTCAGCTCGGCCCACGGAACGACCGTCGTACCGCGGTGCAGGAATCGGGCGATGGCCCGCAGCAGCGCGGGTCCACGTACTTCGGACCGGTCGAAGCCGAACATCCGGCCCCGGTGCCGCGGCGTGACCACCGCGGCCACCACGCGCGGCCGCCGGTGCGGGCCGTCCGGCTTGACCACCAGGTCCGCGATGCGCCCCAGCGCGGTTCCGTCCGGCCGGTACGCGGTCTGTCCGATCAGGTCACCCGCCCGCATGACTCGCCCCCGGAATCGTGCCGACCACATGGCGTCGCATCCACGACTCGAGCAACAGCTCCGGCAGGTCGTCCCGGTTCACCGACAGGTGGACCGCGCTGCGGACCTCCTGGACCAGCGCGTACGGGATGCGCACCGGCCGCGGGTCCGGATCGGGGTGCTGCCGCCGGCTGACGCCGGCCATCCACCGGCCGACCAGCCCGCCCACCCGGCGACCCAGCGCCTGCGGCCCGAGCAACAGGGCGGCCAGGTACGGCACCCCGTCGTCATCCTCGGCGAGTTCGAGATCGTCGACCTTGCCGACCAGCCGGCCGTCCCGGTCGACCACCTGCCGGTCGAGCAGGTGGAAGTCGACGTACAACTCGGGGCCGATCGGCTCCGGCTGGAACTCCGTCATCGCACCGCCTCCGCCATCCCGGCGCCGCCCGGCATCGCCGTGCCGCCCGTTATCGCCGTGCCGCCCGTCATCGCCGTGCCCCGTCGTCGCGGCGCCTTCGTCAACCGTCGACCCGGGCCGGTCATTGGCCCATCCGGGTGACGATCATCAGCGGGATCGCCGCCGCCGCGGCCGCCAGCACGATGACCAGGAACACCGTGCCGAGCGCGTTCGCCACCCGGCCGTTGACCTTGTCGCCGAGGTAGTCGCGGTCGTTCGCGACGATCAGGATCGGCAGGTACGTCAGCGGCAGCACCACCGCGCTGAAGATCAGCATGTACTCGGTGAGCTGGATCGGGTCGACAGTGGTCAGCAGCGCCAGCACGCCGATCACCACCGAGACCAGCAGCAGCGTGTGGAACCGGGCGGCTTCCCGCGGGCGTACGAACTTGCCCCACTGCCAGCCGAAGTACTGCGCCACCGTGTAGCCGGCGGACAGCCCGGTTTCCAGCGCCGCGCCGAAGGTACACGCGAAGAAGCCCAGAATGGCCACCGCGAGCCCGATCTTGCCGACGCCGAGCGCGGCCGGCAGCGCGGACTGCCCGAGCGTCTCCACCGACACCCCGAGCGGGTGGTACACCACCGCGGCGCACACCATCAGCGCCAGCGCGAGCAGCCCGCCCAGCGGAAAGCCGAGCATCGCGTTGGTACGCGCCATCATCAGGTCCTTGCGGGTCCAGTGCTCCTCCACCCCGCCGGAGGAGAAGAAGAACACCTCGTACGGGGTGAGCGCCGAGGCGAACAGCGACACCGCGAAGAACCAGTACGTGTTCCAGTTCTCGCCCTCTGGCGGGGTGAGCGTGTGCAGGTCGGCGCCGAGCGTGCCCCACTGCGGATGGATCCGGAAGATCGCGATGACGAACACGATCAGCGCCAGTCCGGCCAGTCCGAAGATCTGCTCCATCGTGTTGAACCTGACCCGCCAGAGCACCACCCAGACCGCGAAGCCGGCCACCGGTACCCAGATCAGATAGTTCACGCCGCTGAGCAGTTGTACCGCGAGCGCGACACCGCCGATCTCCGCGCCGAGCGTGAGCACGGTGACCACATACGAGCCGAGCAGGTTGACCATCGCCGCGCGCGGGCCGAGCCGCTCCCGGATCAGGTCGAACACCGGCCGGCCGCTGACCGCCGCGACGCGGCCGGCCATCTCCGCGTACACGCAGATGCCGATCACTCCGACGACGGTGACCCAGGCCAGCCGCAGCCCGAACCGGGCGCCGGACTCGGAGCTGGCGACGATGTCCCCGATGTCGACGAAACCGCCGATGGCGGTGAGGATGCCGAGCGTGATGCCCAGGAGTTTCTTCACCCGTGCTCCTGCACGAACGAGTCGAGCTCGTCGCCGAGCTTGCCGAGGTTCTCGGCGGCCGCGCCGAGCGCCGCGGTGTCGTCGCGCTCACTGGCGTACCGGGCGTCGCCGACCGCGCGTACCGCGTCGTCCAGCAGTGGGGTGACCTCGGCGCGCAGCTTGTCGGTGGCCTCGCTCGGCGAGTCCGTCTCGGCGACCGTGGTCTGCGCCTTGGCCGCGGCCGTGTGCGCCTCGTCCAGCGTCACCGTCAGGTAGGGACCCAGGATCTTGCCGTCCAGCCTGGCCCGGCTCACCAACCGCGCCGACAGCACGGCGGACAGCGCGTCGTCGGCCGCCTGTGCGGCGCTCTGCTCATACCCCCGATAGCTGGGTGGCGTGCTGCTGACATACACCAGCACCACGATGACAGCGACGGCCACCAGCCCGGCGCCCACCATCGTCCTTCTGCGCATCATCGCCCCGTATCCACATCCCGGCGGACTGGTCGCGATGATCACTACCCCACCGGCTGATCGGCCAATCCTCGGCAGCGGTCCCGCCCGGCGAGCGCGGGCCGCGCCGCCGGGCGGTCCGCACCTGGCAAGCGCGGCGGTCAGCCGCCCTTGCCACCCCGCTCGGGGCGGGCCACCATCGCGAGCACCTGGCAGCCGGAGTAGGCGACCTGGTTGAACGCGGCATCCCGCGCGAACATCGCTCCGGTCTGCTCGACCAGGTCGACCTTGGCCAGGTCGAACTGGCGCCAGCCCGGCAACTCCAGGTCCGGCTGGGTCGGGCCGTCGACCTGCACCCCTTCCAGGCAGGTGCGCCCGGTCCGCCCGCGGTAGACCACATGGGGGTACACGGTCCGCGACCCGGCCATCGGGCCGTCCTTGCGGTAGTGCAGCCGGATGACCCGCCCGTGCTCCACGGCGGCGACGACCGCGTCGACGACCGCCTCGACGACCTGCGCGCGCAGCTGCTCTTCCGCCTGCTGACCCCCGTTGCTGACCGGCATCCGTGCGACCTCCGGGATCCAGGTTTCCAACGCCGGGAACCCGACGTCGACAACCGGACCGTACTCCCGGGGTGTGACAGGACAGGCCGGTCGTTATCCGGCCAGCGCGGCGGGCAACTATCCGACCGGCGCGGCTGCCCGGGGTCCGGCGGGGGCTACGCGGCGGGCGGCGGGACGATCCCGTCCACCTCGGCGAGCTGCTCGGCGGCCGGCTCCCACTTACCCGCCCTCGCGTTGGCGGTCACCTGCTCCGCCGACGTCGCGCCGGCGATCACCGAGGCGCAGCCCGGCTGCGCGGCGAGTACGCCGATGGCCACCTCGAGCAGGCTCCGGTCGTACTTGCGGCCCCACTCGGCCAGCGCCTCGACCCGGTCGAGTTTCGCGTCTGTCACGTACCCCGGTCGGTTCGCCAGGCGGGTGCCGGCCGGTACCGGCTCGCCGCGCCGGATCTTGCCGGCCAGCAGCCCGTTCGCCAGCGGGAAGTACGGCAGCACGCCGAGCCCGTAGTGCCGCGCCGCCGGTACCACCTCGGCTTCGGCTCCGCGCTCGAGCAGCGACCAGTGGTTCTGCGCGGACACGAACGGGGTGAGGCCCCGCTCCCGCGCGACATGCGCGGCCTCGGCCAGCTGCCAACCGGTGAAGTTGGAGTTGCCGAGATAACGGACCTTGCCCTCTCGTACCAGGTTGTCCAGCACTGCCAACGTCTCCTCGATCGAGGTGACCGGATCAGGCGAATGGATCTGGTACAGGTCCAGGTAGTCGGTACGCAGCCGGCGCAGCGATTCCTCCACCGCGCGGCGGATGTACGACCGGCCGCCCTTGGCGCCGGCCGCGGGACCGTATCCCATGTCGGTGAACTGGCTGCCGAACTTGGTAGCCAGCACCACCTTGTCCCGGCGACCGACGAGCGCCTGCCCGAGTGCCTCTTCCGAGCCACCGCAGTTGCCGTAGATGTCGGCGGTGTCAAGCAGCGTGATGCCCGCGTCGATCGCGGCGTCGACCACGGTACGGGTGGCCGCGACGTCCAGGCTCCGGCCGAAGTTGTTGCAGCCGAGGCCCACCACGGATACGTGCAGGCCGGAGTTGCCGAGGGGTCGGTATCGCATCCGACCGACCCTACGCGGCGGCGTACGTCGCGCCGCTGACACCGGTGGACCGGCCCGCCGACCGGTACGGGTCGGCGGGCCGATTGCGCGTCTTTACCACCAGCCCGAGTTCACCTCGTGCTGCCAGGCGGTCGTGGTGTCGCCGTACCGCGACTTGCAGTAACGCATCGCGGCCAGCGTCTGGTAGAACGTCGCCGGGTGGGTCGAGCTGCCGTTGACGTAGTGGTCCCAGCTGACCCCGGTCGGGGACACGCTGGCCGGGCTCATCTGGCCCAGCCCGTAGTACTGCCCGTTGGTCGCCGTCGGGCGGAAGTCGCTCTCCCGGCAGAAGATGCGCTTGATGTTGAGCGAGGTACCCCAGGAGCTCGGCACCGAGTCGCCGGATACGTCGGCCGCCTGCTGCTCCCGGGTGATGAACCAGTCCGGCGGGTTGGGGTTGCTCTGGCACTGCGAGATGGTGCCCGCCTGAGCCGGAGCGGCCACGCCGAGCACGCTGAGCAAGCCCGCGGCCAGCGCGCTCACCAGAAGTGCTGCGCGGATACGCATGGGGACCACCAACTTCACTCGAATGGGGACGGAGCCTTCAAACTGCCGCCCGCCCGGCGGCGGGACCAGGAAACCGCACCGGAAATTCCGCCCAAAGTCAACGACATCGGCGCGAACGGGACGACCGGTGTGGGTTCGCCGAGGTGGACAGGCGGCCGGGCCGGGACCAGCGCCGCACGGCGGGGCCGCGGCGCGGGACCAGTCCCCGGTTCAGCTACGCCCCGGCCAGCGCCGCGAGGCGGGTGCGTACCTCCCGGGCGCGGCTCTCCATCGGCATCCGCTGGTAGTACGCGAGCGCCACGTCGTAGGCGGCCCGGGCGGCGGCGTCGTCACCGCGGCGGGCATGGACCTGGCCGAGGGAGTCGCTGGCCATCGCGGTGCCGCGCGCGTCACCGATCTCCTGGCTGCTGGCGACTGCCTGGCCGAGCAGCTCGGCGGCCACGTCCAGCTCGCCGCCGGCCAGGTGCAGCACGCCCAGCCGGTACAGAATCTCGATCTCGGCGCGCAGGTCGTCACAGCTCCCGGCCAGCTTCAGCGCCTCCCGGAAGCCGTCACCGGCCCGCCCGAGTTCGCCGCGCGCCTGGTCCAGGATCGCCAGCCGCAGCACCACCTTGGTTTCGCCGCGCGCCTCGCCCCGGTCCCGGAACACCGACCGGGCCGTCCGGTAGCGCTCCTCGGCCAGGTCGAACTCGCCGCGCGAGACGTGGACCGCCCCCAGCTCGGACTCGGCGTACCCCCGGGCCACCCGGTCGCCGGCGAGGCCGGCGGCGTCGATCGCGGCCAGCATGTGACCGGCGGCGGCCGGCACGTTCCCGGTCGACCGTTCGATGATCGCGAGGCTCAACAGCGCGTGGGCGGCCAGCCGGTGCAGCCCCCGCGCCCGGGCGGTGTCCAGCGCGGCCAGCACGAACGGACGCGCTCCGGTGAGTTCGCCCTGTTCGGCCAGCCCGTCGCCGAGCGCGAGCCTCGCGACCGCCTCGGCGGCCGGTGGCCCGGTACCGTCGGACGCCCGGATCACCGCCTCGGCCATCCCCTGCCAGCCGGTGAACTCGCAGCGCAGCGAGCAGTACCAGGACATCGCGGCGGTGAGGTCCGCGGCGGTACCGAGCAGCTCCCCACCGGTGCCGGCGGCCTGCCGGGCGATCGCCGCGATCGCGGTGTGCTCGGCGTCCAGCCAGGTCAGCGGCGCGGCCATCACCTCGCGGGCCAGCTGCTCCTCGACCGGCCACCGGTCCATGGTCAGCAGCTCGCTGGCCAGGTTGTCGATCAGCGGGTTCCCGCCGGCCCGTTCCACCAGCGTCAGCGCCGCCCGGCTCGCGCCGGCCACGACCGCCGCGCGGGCGGCCGGGTCCGGACGCTCCGGGCCTTCGTGGCGCGCGTACACCCGGACCAGGTCATGGAACCGGTACCGCGGCTGGCCGGCCTCGTCGGTACCGACGATGTCCAGCAGGTAGCCGTCGACCAGCCGTTCGAGCAGCCGGCGGGCCGACTGCAGGTCGACGCCGAGCCCGGCCGACGCGGTCCAGGCCGCGAAGTCGGGTACGTCGATGACGCTCAACAGCCGGAAGGCCCGCCGCACGTCGTCGGGCAGGGCCAGGTAGCTGAGCGCGATACCGGCCTTGACCTGCAGGTCCCCCGCGGCGAGCACGCTGAGCCGGTCCCGCTCGTCGGCGAGCAGGCCGACCACGTGGCCGATCCGCCAGCCCGGGCGTCCGGCCAGTAGCGCGGCCACGATCCGCACCGCGAGTGGCAGCCAGCCGCACAGGTCGACCACCGCCCGGGCGGCCGCTTCCTCGGCCGCCACCCGCTCCTCGCCGATCACGCCGGACAGCAGCGCGAGCGCCTCGGCCGGATCGAACGCGGCCAGCTCGACCAGGCGCGCACCGGCCAGCCCGGACAGCCTGCTGCGGCTGGTGACCAGCACCGCGCAGCTCGGCGTGGCGGGCAGCAGCGGGCGCACCTGCGCCTCGGTCGCGGCGTCGTCGAGGACGAGCAGCACCTGGCGACTGCGCAGTCGGTCCCGCAGCAGCTCGGCGCGGGTGTCCACGTCCGCCGGCAGGTGCCCGGCCGGCAACCCGAGCCGGCAGAGCAGTCGGGCCAGCGCCTCGGCCGGCTCCACCGGATCCGAGCTGGTACCGCGCAACTGCAGGTAGAGCTGGCCGTCGGGGTACCGGTCGGCGAGTTCATGGGCCAGGTGTACGGCGAGAGTCGTCTTGCCCAGCCCGCCCATGCCGGCCAGTACGCAGACCCGGCTCACCCCGGTGGCCGCGGGTCCGCGCAGGATCTGATGCGCGGTGTCGAGCGTGCTGGTACGCCCGACGAAGTCGGGTACGTCGGGCGGGAGTGAGCCGGGCGGCCGGTCGCCGGACCATGCCTCGAGCAGCGCGGCCCGGTCCACGTCCGCGAGCCGCAGCACTTCGGCCAACCGTTCCAGCGTGTCGCGACGCGGCCGCCGGGTCCCGGACTCGACGTTGCGGATGGTCCGGTCGGTGACGCCGGCCAGCGCGGCGAGTTCCTCCTGGGACAGCTTGCTCCGTTCCCGGAAGGCGCGGACGAGTTCCCCGCCGACCCCGACGTGCGCACCGGCGTCGACGTCCCACTCCCTGTCCCTCGCCATGATCGCTCTCCTACCGACGCGAGGGGACCGCGTTCAGCCCGTCAGCCGATCGCGAAATTTCCGCATAAGTTTCCTACACCACCGGACACCCCGATTGACAGCGCCCGCGACACGAGGCCGGCGCTGCCGGCCGTCAGCCGCGGTGGGGATCGCCGGACCGGCCGGCGGACCGGCGCCGCAGCCGGTCCCGGCGGGTGGCGGCCCGCTGCGCCGCCCGGGACAGCCCCGCCTGGCCGCCCGCGGTACCGGGTGCGCCGGTGCCGGCCGCGCTATCGGTGCCGTCGACGAAAGCGGCCAGCGCCCGGACGTTCGGATACCGGAAGAGGTCGACCACCCGCAGCTCCCGGCCGAGCTGTTCGGTCAGCCGGGAGTGCACGCTGACCAGCGCCATCGAGTTCCCGCCGAGCTCGAAGAAGTTGTCCACCGCGGTCACCGCCGGCCGGCCCAGCACCTCCCGCCAGACCGCGGCGATGACCTGCTCGGTCGGCGTCTGCGGCAGGGTCGAGCCGACCGCCACCGGTGCCGCGGGTACCACCGCCGGTGGCGCCTCGGGGCCGGCCGCGGCGCCGTCGGCGATCGTGCCGTCCGGCCGGAGCCGGCCGTACGTTCCGGTGCCGGCCCAACCGTCCCCGGCGCGTACCGCGATCTCGCCGTACTCACCCACCGCCGCCGGCCGTCCGGCCAGGTCCAGCACCCGCCGGCCCGCCGCGTGATCCGCCGCCGCCGCGGTGGCGGGCCGCACCGCCGCCTCGCGTACCGGCCGGTCCGGCCCGTCGAGCAGCTGCCCGAGCAGGTGCGTGTACCCGTCCAGCAGCGCCCGGGCCCGGGCGGCGTCGTACAGGTCGGTGTTGTACAGCAGGTCCAGCGCGAACCGGCCGTCGCGTTCCACCAGGTACAGGGTCAGGTCGAACGGCGAGCCGGGCAGCCCGGCCGGCAGCGTGCGGCTGTCCAAGCCGGGCAACCGCAGCGTCGGCTCGGCGAAGTTGAACACGTTGAACAGCACCTGCACCAGCGGTGCCCGGGACGGGTCCCGGCCCGGTGCCAGCTCGTCCACGATCCGCTCCAGCGGTGCGCCCGGATGCGCCAGCACGTCCACCAGCTCGTCCCGGCCGCGGCTCACGTGGGCGGCGAACGTCGCGTCGTCGTCCACGGTCAGCCGCAGCGGCACGATGTCGACGAAGAACCCGATCAGCTCGGTGAAGGCCGGATGCCGCCGATCCGCCGCCGGAGTACCGACGACCAGCTCGGTACGCCCGGTCAGCCGCCGCAGCAACTGCCCGAACGCGGCCAGCAGCACGGTCGACGGGGTACTGCCGAGCGAACGGGCCAACGCCCGGATCGCGCCGTCGGTGGACTCGTCCAGGGCGGTGTGCAGCATCTCGCCGGCGTACGTCTGCTCGGCCGGCCGGGGCCGGTCCCGGGGCAGGTCCAGCACGGTCGGTACCCCGGACAGGTGCTCGCCCCACCAGCGCAGGTCGGCCGCTTCCCGCCGGGTGTCGCGCGCGGCACGCCACACCGCGTAGTCGGCGAACGAGGCCGGTACCGGCGGCAGCAGCGGCTTGTCGGCCGGCCAGTCGGCCAGTGCGGCCTGGTACGCCGCGGCGAGGTCCCGGTAGAACAGGTCCGCCGACCAGCCGTCGAACACCGCGTGGTGGGCGGTGACGGCCAGGACGTGTTCGTCGCAGGCACCGGCCGCAGAGCCGCCCGTTGCAGAGCCGCCCGAAGCGGAGCCGCCCGAAGCGGAGCCGCCCGAAGCGGAGCCGCCCGAAGCGGGGCCGCCCGAAGCGGGGCCGCCCGATGCGGCGGCCCCGAGCCGCAGCAGCCGGACCCGCCACAGCGGGCCGGTGGCCAGGTCGAACCGGCCGCGGGCCTCGGTGTCGAGCCGGACCCGGACGGCCTCGAGCCGATCCTCGGGCGCGAGCCCGGACAGGTCGTCGATCGGCAGCGGTACCTCGGCCGGCGGGTCGACCACCGCCTGCGGCGTACCGCCGACGTGTGGGATCCGCCAGCGCAGCACCTCGTGCCGCTCGGCCACCGCCCGCAGCGCGGCGCGCAGCGCCGGCACGTCCAGCGGGCCGGTCAGCTGCTCGGCGAGCGCGATGTTGTACGCCGCGGCGTCCGGAGCGAGCTGGTCGACGAACCACAGCCGGCGCTGCGCCGCGGACAGCGTCGGCGGGTTGCCGGTGACCAGCCCGGCACCGGAGAGCGGCTCGGCGTACCCGACCCGCTCGGCGAAGCGCTCCAGCGTGCGTGCGCCGAACACGTCCTCCACGCCGAGGTCCCGGTCGAGTTCGGCGCGCACCTCCGCGACCAGCCGCATCGCGGTCAACGAGTGGCCGCCGGAGCCGAAGAAGTCGTCGTCCAGACCGGCCTGGGGCACGTCGAGGGCACGGCACCAGGAGGCCGCCACCGCCCGCTGCAGCTCGGTCTGCGGCGGGCGTACCGGCTTGTCCGGCGCGGGCGGCGCGGTGTCGTACCGGCGCAACCGGGCCAGGTCCACCTTGCCGGACTGGGTCAGCGGGAAGGTGTCGAGCCGTACCACCCGCACCGGCACCATGGCCGCGGGCAGTCGGTCCCCACAGAACTCCCGTACCTCCACGTCGGTCGGTTGCGGCGGCGCGGTGGCGGGGTTCAGCGGCACCAGGTACGCCACCAGATCGAGCGAAGCCGCGCCGGGTACCGCGTCGACGACCGCGTGCGCGACGCCCGGGTGGGTACGCAGCACCGCCTCCACCTCGCCCACCTCGACCCGCTGGCCCCGGATCTTCACCTGCCGGTCCACCCGGCCCAGGAACAGCAGGTTGCCGTCCGGCAGCCAGCTGACCAGGTCACCGGTGCGGTACAACCGCGCGCCCGGCCGATCGCCGTACGGATCCGGCACGAACCGGTCCGCGGTGAGCCCCGGCCGGTCGTGGTACCCGCGGGCCAGCCCGGTACCGCCGATCAGCAGCTCCCCCGGCGCGCCGACCGGTACCGGCGCCAGCTCGTCGTCCACCACGTACGCCTGCTGGTTGGGCAGGGGCAACCCGATCGGCACCGGGCGGTCCCACGCGCCGGCGGTCTCGAAGCCGGTGACGCACACGGTCGCCTCGGTCGGGCCGTAGCAGTTGAGGAACCGGCGGATCGGCGCGTCGGCCGGGCCGGCCCAGCGCTCCACCTGCTCGGGGCCGACCGCTTCGGCGCCGGTGATGAGCAGCCGCCACTCCGGCAGCCGGGCCGGGTCCAGCAGCGGCAGCAGCGACACCGGCAGGCAGCCCCAGGTGACCCGGTGCTCCTCGCAGAACCGCTGCAGCCGGGCCGGATCGAGCCGGTCGGCATCGGGGACCAGCTCCACCTCACCGCCGGCCGCGAGCGGCAGCCACAGGTCGATCACCGACACGTCGAACCCGAGCGAGGCGAACCCGAACGACCGGGTGTCGGCGTCCACCCCGGTCACCGCGCCGAAGGCGATGGCGTACGAGACGAGGCTGCGGTGGCTGACCACCACGCCCTTGGGCCGGCCGGTCGAACCGGAGGTGTACAGCACGTAGGCCGCGTCTTCCGGGCGGGCCAGCCGCGGTGCCGACGTCAGGTCCACAGTTGACGCCGCGTCCGCTGCCGGCGCCGAGGCACGGTCGGGCAGGTCCAGCAGCGGGCGGCCGGTGTCGGCCAGCAGTTCCCGACCGGCCTGGTCGGCGACCACCAGCGCGATGCCGGCATCGTCGAGCACGCCGACCAGCCGGGCCCGTGGCTGGGTCGGGTCCAGCGGCACGTACGCCGCGCCGGCCAGCATGATCCCCAGCACCGCGGCGACCAGCTCCGGCCGGCGCCCGGCGCACACCCCGATCCGGGTGTCCGGGCCGACCCCGCGACCGCGCAACTCGGTGGCGAGCCGACCGGCCAGCGCCACCAGCTCGGCGTAGGTCAGCCGGTCGTCCCATTGCCGTACCGCGACCGCGTCCGGCCGCCGGTCCGCCTGCGCCAGCACCAGGTCGGGCAGCACCGCGGCCGGGTACGGCACCACCCGTCCGGTCGACCAGGCGGCCGGTACCGCGGTGTGCTCGGCCAGCAACCCTCCGCTCGGCGCTGCGGTCATCGACGTCCCCCCAGAACAGGATCGGTACCCGACGGGACCGGGTCGCGCAGCTGCATCCGCAGCTCAGAGGCGTACCGCCGGCCCTGCCCGTCCGGTACCCAGGCATGGCTCGGATCAGGCAACAACTCGCTGACGACCACGTCGACGTCCGGCCCGGCGGTACGTACCGCGGCGCACACCATGCCGGACAGCGAGAACACGTGCTGGGGGCTGGTGAGGTCCACGTACACCGGCTTGGTCTCGGTACCGAGCTTCACGAAGATCCGGTCCGGCAGGTCCAGCGCGGCCCGCCACTGCCGCGCGGCCAGGTACCGCGCGCGCTCCCCGGACGCCTCGGCCAGACCGGTCGCGCCGGCCGTGGTACGCCACGTCTCCCGCGCCACCACCAACCGGTCCACGGTCACCCGTGGCGTGTGCGGTGCCGCGCTGAACAGCTTGAACGCGTCTCCGGTGTGTACCGAGACGATGTCGGCGAACACCTCCATCAGCGGCCACCGGCGACCGTCCGGCAGCTCCGCCCACAGGTCCCCGGACCGGTCGGTGACGGTGAACGCGCTGATCGGGAGCAGCCGGGCGGGATCCGGACCTTCCGCCGGCACGATCCCGAGCTGGTAGTCGTCGGGGTGCTGCAGCGCGGACGCGGTGCGGTGCCCCCAGCGGGGCCAGTCCGACGGGTACAGCGGCGGCAGTTGACCCGGACCGACGTCGGCCCGCATCGCCGCCCGCAGCCGGTCCGGTTCCGGGTGCCACAGCATCATGATGGCCGAATCCAGGCTCGGCACCGCCGCGTGCATCTCGCCGAGTACCGCGAACATGTCGTCGTCGTCCAGCGCGTCCGGGCTCGACGCGCACAGGTGCAGGTCCGGGCTGTGCAACCGGGCCAGCCGCCAGCCCGGCCGCTCCGCCGGGAAAGCCGCCGCGGCGGCCTCGGCCAGCTCGCCGCCGTCCCGCCGCACCCGACGGGTACCGGCCGGCAGGCTGTCCAGCCCGAACAGGACCGCCCAGCGCCGGGCGAACTCGTCCGCCACCGGATCCACCGGCAGCTCACCGATGCCGAAGACCATGCCGTGCGCCAGGTACCAGAACTCACCGAGCGGCACCCCGGCGGCGTGGCGGGAACCGCCGGCCAGGTCCTCGTACAGCTCGCGGAAAGCCGTGGTGTACGCGTCCGCGACCGCCGCCGACAACCAGCGCGCGGCCTGCAGCAGCGCGGCCAGCGGGCGGGCCAGCCCGGCCAGTACCGGCGCGCCGATCACCACATCGAGGTCGCGTTCGGTCTCCTCGACACAGACCGAGCGGCCGGCGTACGTCTCCCCCTGCCGGCGGCTGGCCGCCGCGCCGGTGACCGCGACGAACTCCTCGTCCAGCCGGTCCAGTGCGGCGCGCAGGACGTCCGGCCGGCCGGCCGCGGCGGCGACCGCGTCCCGGGCGGCGGTGAGCCGGGCGAACCCGGCCTGCGCGCGCTCGCGGGTGTCCGGCTCGCCGATCGCCGCGATCCGCTGGGCCAGCACCTGCTCCGAGCGGAATCCGATCGGTAGGTCCGGCTCCCACCGCACCACCTCGCGGGCGGCCAGGTGCTCGAGCTGGGCCAGTACGTCGCCTTCCTTGCGCAGCCCGGCGACCGGCTCCCGGTCCGACAACAGGTGCTCGGCCACCTCGATCGCGGTACGCCGGCCGTCGCATCCGGCCAGTACCGCGGCCGCGGCGACGGACAGCTGCTCGGGTGGCTGGCTCGGCCGGTACAGCGTGCGCCCGTCGAGGGCCAACTGGGCCCGCAGCCGCGGCGCGAACCAGCGGCGGATGGCCGGATCCGCGGTCAGTACCGCGGCGTAGGCGGCCAGCGCCCAGTATTCGAAGAACACCCCGCGCCGGCGCAGCAGGTCCGGCCCGGCCGACACGCTGGAACGCTCGGCGGACGGGTCGATCCGCACCCAGGTGACCGGCCCGAAGAAGCCGACCGTGTCGTTCTTCGCGCAGTACCGCTGCCAGTACCGGACCGCCACCACCTCGCGGTGCCGGCGCTTCTGGTTGCGCGCGGCGGTCCGGCCGGTGTTCGCCAGGCCGCGTACGGCGTGCAGGGCGTTGCGGTTCTGCCAGGTGACCGCCTCGACGAACAGCGGCTGGCTGGCGATCTCGTACGCGTCCGCGGAGCCGGCGGCCACCGCGGCGTCGAAGGCGGCGGTGAACTCGTCCGACCCCACCTCACCGGCGAGGTAGGCGTCGGTCACGGCGGCACACTGCGGCGCGGTGAACCGCTCCAGGCCGTCGGCCGGGAATCCGGTGGTACGCAGCACCGCGTCCCGCCAGATCTGCCAGTCGGTACCGGGCAGCGGCACCAGATGTGACTCCGTCACCGGCGGTCAGCTCCGGCCGGTGGTGGCGGTGCCTACCGCGTCGAGCAGGTCGGTACTGACCAGCCGGACCAGCGTGTCCCGGTCGTCGTCCAGGAAGAAGTGCCCGCCGTCGATGGTGTGCAGGCGGAACGGCCCGGCGGTGTGCCGCTGCCACCCATCCACGGTTCCGCTGGCCAGCTCCGGGTCGCGGCTACCGGCGAACGCGACGATCGGCACCGGCAGCGGCGGCTCCGGGGTGTGCTGGTACACGTCGAGCCAGCGCAGGTCGGCGCGCAGGATCGGCAGCATCAGCTCGCGCAGCTCCGGCTCGTCGAGTACCTCCT
Organism: uncultured Actinomycetota bacterium; assembly: GCA_963742715.1. Taxonomy (GTDB): domain Bacteria; phylum Actinomycetota; class Actinomycetes; order Mycobacteriales; family Micromonosporaceae; genus CAVUMR01. Next base: position 2,045,170 of record CAVUMR010000002.1, read on the forward strand.
CCGGCATCCCGCCGACCTCGCGGAGGCGCTGTACGAACTGCTCCTCCGGCAGGTCGGCGGCGATCGCCAGCAGATCCCGGTCGTCCGGCGGTCGGGCGCCACCGACGTACAGCCGGACCGGCAGCCGCCCGCCGCGACGGCGCAGCTCGCGGACCACCAGGAAGCCGAGCCGGGCGCCCATGCTGTGCCCGTAGATCGCGTACGGCCGGTCGGCCCGCGCGGCGATCACGGCGGCCACCTCGGCCGCGTCGAACTCGGGCGGCTCGGCGATCCGGTGCTCCCGCCCCGGCAGCTGTACCAGCTGCACGTCGATGGCCGGCGGAAACACGCGCGGCCACTGCCGGAACGCGCCCGCACCGGCGCCGGCGTACGGCAGGCAGTACAGCTGGCAGGTCGCGTCGGCACGTGTTCCCGGCGCGGTGAACCAGCGGGCCGTCGGCTCGGTCGCGGCTTGCACGACCGTCACCTCCCTCGTGGAGTCGGATCGATCCAGTGGCGCTGTCGCTCGAACGGATAGCCGGGCAGCGGTACCCGCCGGTGCGCGCCGGACGGGTACAGCGCGGTCCAGTCCAGGTCAGCGCCGCGGGTCCAGCGCCGGCCCAGGTCGGCGAGCCGCTCGGCGGACCAACCGGCCGGGTCCGCCGCCGGGTCGTCCGCCGCGGCCGGCTCCCCCGCCGCGCCGATCTGTCCATAGTGGACCTTATCGGGGGTACCGGCCCGGAGCGCGGCCGCTGCCGCCGCGGTGGACGCGGCGACGACGGCGGCCCGGTAGCCGAACGGCCTGCGACCCATCGCGAGGGTGTACGCGACATCGGCCAGCGGCAGGTCCGGGTGCCGGGTCAGGTGCTCGGCCAGCCGCTGCCGGACGGCGTCCAGCGCGCTCGCGGTACGCGCCGAGAGCACCAGCAACTCCGCCGCCCGCCCGGTCGGCTCGGTGGCCGCGACCGCGGGCGGCTCCTCGATCACCACGTGCGCGTTGGTACCGCCCTGCCCGAACGAGCTCACTCCGGCCCGGCGCGGGCCCTCCGACGCCGGCCACGGCGCGGTCTTGGTGGGTACCGCGAACGGGCCACCGGCGAAGTCGATCTCCGGATGCGGCGTACCGAAGTGCAGGCTGGCCGGGAGCTCCCCGTGCTGTACCGCGAGCGCGGCCTTGACCAGCCCGACCGCGCCGGCCGCGGCATCGAGGTTGCCGACGTTGGTCTTCACCGAGCCGAGCGCGCAGTACCGCGCGGGTGGCGCGCCGTACTGCGCGGTCACCGCCGCGAACGCCCGGTTGAGCGCCTCCACCTCCAGCGCGTCGCCGACCGGCGTGCCGGTGCCGTGCGCCTCCACGTACCCGATCGTGTGCGGTTCGAGCTCGCCGGCGGACAGCGCCTCCACGATCGCCGCGGCCTGCCCGTCCACGCCGGGGGCGGCGAAGCCGGCCCGGTCCGCGCCGTCGTTGGTCACCGCCCAGCCGCGCAGCACCGCGTACACGTGGTCGCGGTCCTCCAGCGCGTCCTCCAGCCGCTTGAGCACCAGCACGGCCACGCCGTTGCCGTACACCGTGCCCGCGGCCGCCGCGTCGAACGCCCGGCACACCCCGTCCGGCGCGGTGAGCGCACCCTCGCGGTACAGGTACCCGGCCGACCGGGTGGAGGTGACCGCGACGCCACCGGCCAGCGCGAGGTCACAGCGGTAGTCACGCAGGTTCTGCGCGGCCGTACAGACCGCGACGAGCGAACTGGAGCAGGCGGTCTGTACCGCGACGCTCGGCCCGGACAGGCCCAACTTGTACGACACCCGGGTGGGCAGGTAGTCCGGCGAGGCGCCCGGTACGAGCTGCGCCTCGAAGTCGTCCGGCGCTACCGCGCCAGCGGCGGCGCGCGCGTTTCCGAGCAGGTGGAACATCAGGTACCGGTTGGGCGCGGCGCCGGCGAACACCCCGATCGTGCCGTCGTACCGCTCCGGGTCGTACCCGGCGTCCTCCAGCGCGGTCCAGGACTCCTCCAGGAACAGCCGCTGCTGCGGATCGATCAGCTCGGCTTCGGCCGGCTGGTACCCGAAGAATCCGGCGTCGAAGGTGTCCAGCCCGTCCAGGTGGCCGAAGGCCGGTACGTAGCCGGGGTGGCCGATCAGCTCCTCGCTGATTCCGGCCGCGCGCAGTTCGTCCGGCGGGTACGTGCGGATCGAGTCGACCTCGTCGAGCAGGTGCCGCCACAGCACGCGCACGTCCGGCGCGCCGGGGAACCGGCCCGCCATCCCGACGATCGCGATCTCGTCACCGGTGTCGCCCACCTGGTCGTCGGTGTACCCGACTTCGGTCACGGCCGCCGCTCCCGGGACTTGCGGCGCCGCGCCATCCGCTGCTGGGTACGGTCCGCCGCCGCGTGCGACACCACGCTCGGCACCGGCGGCTCGCCAGCGGTACCGGCCGGGCCGGCTGCGCCAACCGCGCCGCGGCGCAGCACGCCCTCCAGATAGCGGGTGAGCGTCCCGACGGTGGGATGGGCGAACAACTGGGCCAGCGACACGCGCACCCCGAGCCGCTCGGCCAGCCGGTGCTGGACCTGCGCCATCAACAGCGAATGCCCACCGACGTCGAAGAAGCTGTCGTCGGCGCCGACCGCGTCGACCCCGAGCACCGAGCACCACACAGCCGCGACCGTACCGGCGAGCCCGTCCCGCGGCGCCGGCCCGACCGTCGCGACCCGCAACGGGGGCGGCAGGGCCCGGGTGTCCACCTTGCCGGTCGGGGTGAGCGGGAACGCGTCGAGCACCACGATCGTGGCCGGCACCAGGTAGTGCGGCAGCCGCTGCTCCAGCGCCTGCCGCAGCGCCGGTGCGGCCAGCTCGGTACCGGGGACCGGCACCACGTAACCGACCACCTCTCTGGTGCCGGTCGGGTCCGCGTCCCGGGTCACCGCGGTCGCCTGCGCGACCCCGGACACCGCCGACAACGCCGCTTCGATCTCGCCCAGCTCCACCCGGTACCCGCGGATCTTCACCTGCCGGTCCAACCGGCCGAGGTACGCGATCCGGCCGTCCGGCAGGCGCCGGCCGAGATCACCGGTGCGGTACGTCCGGGTGTCGTCGCCGTGCTCGGTGAACTTGTCCGCGGTACGGGCCGGATCCGCCCAGTACCCCATCGCCAGGTGCCGGCTGCGGACGGCGATCTCGCCGGTCAGGCAGGCCGGGCGGCCGGCCGGGTCGAGCAGGTCGATCCGCATGCCCGGCAGCGGCACGCCGATCGGCACCACCCCGCCCGGCAGCTCGGCGTCCAGCTCGTCGGTCGCGGCCAGATGGTTCTGTACCGCGAAGCTGACCTCGGTCGCGCCGTACCCGTTGACGAACACGCAGTCCTTGCCGAGGCGGGCCCGGCACCGCTCCACGTCGCGCCGGGTGACCTCCTCGCCGCCCAGCACGATGGCCCGGATCGTCGGCAGCGCGGCGTCGCCGGCCGGGTCGCCGTCCGGCGCGCCGCCTTCCTGAGCGACGCCGTCGGGGGGGTCGCCGCCCGGCACGCCGTCGCCGCCGAGCGAGTCGAGCAGGAAGCGGTACACCGTCGGGGTGGAGTGGTAGATCGTCACGCCGCGGCTGGTCATCGCCTCGGCCAGGTGGTCCAGCCCCTGCGTGCGGATGTCCACCGGTACCACCGCGGCACCGGTCAGGATCGCGGCGAACAGATCGGTGACCGCCATGTCGAAGCTGAACGAGGACAGCAGGCTGGTCCGGTCACCGGGGCCGATGCGCAGGTTGTTGGTGTGGTTGCGGACCCCGAACAGCACGTTGCGGTGGTTCTGGACGACGCCCTTCGGCTGCCCGGTGGAGCCGGACGTGTAGAGGATGTACGCGGGCGCGTCCGGGCTGGTCGGCACCGGTACCGCCGGCGCCGCGGTGTCGCCGTTCCCCGAGCTCCCGGTCGGCAGCTCCTCGACGGACAGGACGGTGACCTCGCGACCGGCCTCGGCGACCAGCCGATCGGCGAGCGCCCGGCGCGGTCCGGTGGTCAGCAGCACGTCCGCGCCGGAGTGATCGAGCATGTAGGCCAGCCGGTCCGGCGGGTACGACGGGTCCAGCGGTACGTAGGTTCGACCGGCGTACAGGGTGCCGAGAATCCCGGTCACCGCCGCGATGCCGTGGTCGAGCAGCAGTCCGACCCGCCCGCCTGCCCCGGACGCGGCCGCCTCACCCGGACCGGCCGTCAGCAGCGCGCCGGCGAGTGCCGCCGCGTCCGCCGCGAGCTCCGCGTAACCGCGCTGCCCGTCGTCGGCCAGTACCGCCGGGCGGTCCGGGTACCGGCGGGCGATCGCGGCGAACCGGTCCGGAATGGACTGCTCGACGTCGGCCAGCGCGAACGGCTCGAATCCCGCTCCCGGCCGGTGCGACCGGGCCAGGTCCACCGGCCGCGGTCGCTCGTAGGTCGGCTCGGCCAGCAGCTCGGCGGCCGGCCGGTCCACACCGTCCGGTAGCTCGGCCAGCACCGCCAGCAGGTCGCGGGACAGCGCGTCCACCAGCGCGGTCGGCAGTACGTCCGGGTGGTACCCGAGCGTGATGCGCGGCGTGTCCCGGCGTACCGCCAGGCACACGGTCAGCTCGGTGTCGACCGGCCGTCCGGGCAGCGCTACCGGCTCGACCGTCAGGTGCGCGAGCGCACTCGGCGCGCCACCGGTACCGGCCGCGATCGCGGCCGCCCGCGCGGTCGTACCGGGTGGCACCAGCAGCTCGTCGAGCTCGACCGCGACCTGGTACGGCAGCGCCGCGCTGCGGCCGGACTCGCCGCGTTCCGACGCGACCAGCGATGCCAGCGCGTCGAGTGGTACCGCCCGGTGCGCGAGCGCGCCGTCGAGTGCCGCGGCCACCCGGTCGATCACCTCGCCGACCGGCCGGTCCGGATCGAGCGGCAGCCGCGGCAGCAGCGTGGTGGTGGCCGGCCCGATCGGGTCACCGGTGCCGGCCACCGTGACCGGCAGCCCCGGCGAGAGCTGAGTGGTTCCGGTGTACCGGCGGAGCAGCAGCCCGACCCCGGCGAGCAGGACCGCGTGCGGCGGTACACCACGATCGGTCGCCAGCGCCGCGAGTCGGTCGGTCAGCTCCCGGTCGAGCTCGAGGCTGACCTGCCGGCCGGCCCGGTAACCAGTCACGTCGCGCGCGGCCGGGCGGCCGGTCGACGGCGCGAGGTCCAGCACGCCCCGGTCACCGGCCAACTGCTCCCGCCAGTACGCGAGATCGGCCTCGTCCACCGCGAGTGGCGCGGGCGGCTCTGCCGCCACCGGCGCGTCCACGCCGGCGTAGCCGGCGAGCAGGTCCTCCACCAGTACCGCCATCGAGCGCTGGTCCGCGGCGACCGGGTGTACGGCGAGCAGCAGCACGCGTACGTCCGGCCCGGTCCGGTACAACCGGACCCGCAGCACCGGTCCGGTGGCCGGATCCATCGGTGCGAGCGCGTCGGCGACCAGCCGCTCGGACAGCTGGTCGGCCGGGACCTCCAGGTCGAGCACCGCGTCCACCATCGGGTCGGCGGCCGGATCGGCCGGTACCGCGACCGGTGTGCCGGACGCGCTCGGGTACCGCAGGCGCAGCGCGGCATGCCGCAGTACCAGCCCGGTCAGGCAACCGGCCAGGCGGTCGGGGTCGAGCCGACCGGTGATCCGCACCGCGCGGGCGGTGCTCAGCCGGTACGTGTCGTCGAGGCCGCACCGCAGCCACGCCGCCCGAGCCAGCGGCGACAGCGGTACGGACCCGACCGTGGCGAACATCAGGCCGTCAACCACCGAATCCACGCAGCACCGCGGCCGCGACGTCGTCGACGGTGTGTACCCGGTCCACGTGCGCCGCGTCGAGCTGGTCGAAGTCCGACGTCGAGTAACACCCGGTGCCGTGCACCACGATGTCGGTACCGGGGGTCATGAGGTTGCGGTCGATCGCGTTCAGAACGCCGGTCAGCGCCATCACCAGCGACCACTCGCGCAGGCCGCGGAAGTCCTCCGGCAGCGGCCGGGAAGTGTCCGCGAACCACTGCTTGAGCGCCGGGTACCGCTGCACGCACTCGTACAGCGACACCACGATTCCGCCACCGCCGTGCCGGCCGATCAGGTCGTTCATCGCGGTCGAGGTGACCGGCTTGTGCGTGTAGAACGTCGGGTCGAGCACCTCGTCCGGCCGGTACGTCAGGCGCGGGAAGCGCGGGTCGACGTCCTGCCCGTACAACCCGGTCGCCGGGTCCAGCGCGTACGCCGGCACGGCCGACCGGTCGAACCCGCCGTAATGCAGGCTCAGCACCATGTCCGGGGTACCGAGGTGCTGCACCAGGAAGTAGCCGGGTCGCTCGGCCGGGTCGGCGAGACCGCCCGCCTCCAGCAGCTCCCTGCCGGCGTTGTACCCGAGCAGGCCGAACGCGCTGGACACCGCGTGCGCGTGTACCCGTGGCCGGCTGTCCGGACCGACCGGTGCCACGTCCCGCTCGAACAGCGCCCGCGCCGAGTCGGCGATCATGTAGTTGCGCAGTTCGAGCGAGAACCAGATGTTCGTGTTGTACCGGCGCTTGAGCTCGGCCGCGTGCCCGGTCACGAACTCCTTGCCGAGCGCCTTGACCGTCTCGGCCGGCCCGTCACCGCAGTACATCAGCAATGGGTTGAGCCGACGCAGCTCCGGGTCGGTGGCCAGCTCGCTGGAGCGCAGCTTCTCCCGGCAGGACCGGGGCGCGAGCGTGACCACCCGCAGCTGCTCCGGGCCGACCAGTCCGCCGGAGACCGCGCGGTACACCGCGTCCCGCAGGGCGGTGCCCTTGTTCGCCGAGGTGGGCGTGAAGATCATGACGTTCTCGCCGGTACGCCGGATGTACTCCACCGCGCGCGCGACGATGACCAGCGACGCGAGCGTCTTGGTGGTGTTGGTACCGGGATTGCGGGTCAGGTCCAGCAGCGACAGCCGGTGCCCGCCGTACTCGCCGAGGATCCGCCAGCCGGCCTCGCCGACGGCGAAGAAGCGCCGGGTGTCCCCGGCCAGTTCGGGCATCGCGTACCCGGGCGAGAACGCCGCCGGATCGGTGACCGGGGCCGGGTCGTCGACCAGCCGGGCCACCGCCTTCGGCAGCCAGTCGTAGTAGTCGACGATCAGGTTGGCCACCCGCTCCCGGGTCCCGTTCCCGGCCACCGCCGGAGCGGCTGGCACAGCCGGTGCCGGTGGCGCCGCGACCGCGCCGACGGCCGGGGACACCGGTACGCCTGGAACCGGGTCGGGCTCCACCGTCGCGGGCGCGGTCGGGAGTGGATTCGACATCGTCGGCGATCCTCCTGGGCTCAGGACACCCGCAGTCGCCTGCGTACGGCCAGCAGCCGGTCACAGACGTCCACGATCTCGGTGACGGAAAAGCCGGCGGCCAACTCCGGCAGGTGACGGCCGAGCGCACGGGCCGCGGCCGGGGCGAGTACGACCCGGTCGCCGTTGACCTGTACGCCGTCGCGCAGTGCGGCCCGCTGGTTCTCCTCGACCGCGGTGTCCCGGGTCATGCCGTCCGGCAGGTTGAGCGTGATCTTCCGCCCGTCGACCCGGACCGGGTAGCCACCGGGCAGGCCGAACGGCCCGGGCAGGTGGGTGTCCGTACCGGCGCCGGTGGCTAGCGCCCGGACCAGCAGCGCCGCGGTGTGCCCGGTGACCACGTTCAGCTCCGACCTGGTGGTGCCGCGCTGGGCGGCGAGCAGGTCGGTGACGCCCTCGACCGGTGCACCGTCGAGCCAGGCCCGGGCCTCGTCCGCCGGATCCTCCGGCTCGTGCAGGTGTACGTGGTGGGCGAGGACCCGCAGCCGGCGCTGGTCCGGCAGGTCGAGCGCGGCCTGCAGCGACGCGGCGAGCAGCCCGATGTTGCCGATCCCGCAGAGCACCGGCAGGTCCAGCGCGGCGAGCACCGGGTTCACCGCGTCCGGGAAGCAGGCGTTGACGAAGGCCGCGTCCGGTGCCGCCGCCGCGACCGCGCGACTGACCTCGATGGCGAGCTTGGCCTGCAGCGGTAGCGCGGCGCCGAAGCCGGCCGCGCCGAGCAGCTGGGTCCACGCCGACGGCGCGGTGCTCCGCTCCCACGGCGACTGGTACGACGCGACGTGCAGGACCAGCTGCGGGTCGATCCGGCCGAGCACCTCGGCCACGCCGGCGGCCGATTCGAGGTCGACCGTCCCGGCGTGGAAACGCACCTCGGCACCGGACAACCTGGCCCGGGTACCGGCGAGATACGCCACCTCGACGCCCTTGTCCGGCGTACGGCCGAGCACGCTGACGTCGAGTGGCGGGCCGGTCGGGTCACCGGCCAGCGCCCCGCACACCGCGCGTGCCAGTGAGCCGGTGCCCACGATGGCGACGCGGAAGGCTGGCATCGACGTCGCCCGCTGGCTAGGCAACCGGCTCGTAGCTGGTCCGGGTGATCCGGTTCAACCCGTCGACCTCCACCACCCGTGGCTTGAGGTCACGGGCGGCGTCGTCGCTGGTCACCCCGTACCCGACGATGACGACCTGGTCCCCCGGCTGGATCAGCCGCGCGGCGGCGCCGTTGATGCACGACACGCCGCTGCCTCTGGTGCCCTCGATGAGGTAGGTCTCCAGCCGGTTCCCGTTGTTCACGTCCACCACATGGACCAACTCCCCCGGCAGCAGCTCGGCGGCGTCCATCAGATCGGCGTCCAAGGTCAGCGAGCCCACATAGTGGAGTGCCGCCTCGGTGACGGTAACGGGGTGGATCTTGGACTTCAACATTGTTCGGAACATGCCGGACTTACTCCCACCTCCGAGCCGTCTGACCGGCGCGCGATTGTCCGTGATGGAACGCTATTCGACAGTGCGTGACGCCGCATGATCGATGCGCATCAGTTTTTCGCCGGCCGCACGCTGGACACATGCCACAACAACGTTCAGTGAATAGATCCGCACCGAACGCCAGCGGAACTATCAGACCTCGGGGATGCTAACGGACCGCGACAACCTTTGTGAAGGACGGTCACCAGCGCCTCGTATAGATGGTTGTCAGTACTTTGTGTTATTCGCGTGCTATCCGACTTGTCCATTAAGCCCGAATAGTGTGGAGTCTCGTTTGCCGCGTCCGCGTACCGACGACAATGCGGGTATGGGTACGACGCGAGTAGCCGGACTGGTGCTCGCCGCGGGCGGCGGCAGCCGGTACGGCATGCCGAAAGCGCTGGTCGAACGCGGTGGCCGGCTGCTGGTCGAGCACGCGGTCGGGACGGTACGCGCGGGCGGCTGCGATCCGGTCGTGGTGGTGCTCGGCGCGGCTGCCGAGGAGGTACTCGCCCGGGCGCAACTGGACGGGGCGCGGCCGGTGACGAACCCGGACTGGTCGTCCGGCATGGGCTCGTCGCTCCGAGCCGGACTGTCGTCACTCGCCGGGGCGCCGGCCACGAGCGCCGGCCACGGAGAGCCCGGAGTGTCGGAGGCCGTGACCGCGGCCCTGGTCCTGCTGGTCGACACCCCGGGCGTGACCGCCGCCGCGGTGGCCCGGATCGCGGCGCTGGCCAGCCCGGACGCGCTCGTGGCGGCGACCTACTCGGGCCGGCGCGGTCATCCGGTACTGCTCGGCCGGGCGCACTGGGCGGGTGCGGCCGCGCTCGCCACCGGTGACGTCGGGGCCCGGCCGTACCTGGCCCGGCACCAGGTGGTCGAGGTGCCCTGCGACGACATCGCGGACGACACCGATCTGGACGTACCACCGGTCTGACAGTCAGTTGCCGGTTGATCACCAGCGGCCGGCAATTCTGGCCGACTGCCGTCGCGCGGGGTCATAGTGGGCGCGTGACCGCCGTACCGGATTCGCCCGCCGCCCTCGCCGACGCGCTCACCCGGGCCGGCTATCTCGCCGACGAAGGGCTGGCCACGGCCGGGTACCTGGCGCTGCGGCTGGGCCGGCCGCTGTTCCTGGAGGGCGACGCCGGAGTCGGCAAGACCTCGTTCGCGCACGCGCTGGCGGCCGCGACCGGCGCCCACTTCGTCCGGTTGCAGTGCTACGAGGGGCTGGACGCGAGCCAGGCCCTGTACGACTGGGACTTCCCGCGCCAACTGCTGCACCTGCGGGCGGTCGAGGCCACCGCGCCCGGTACCGACACCGCGGCGGTGGAGGCCAGCCTGTACGACCGGCGCTTCCTGATCGCCCGACCGCTGCTGCAGGCGCTGGAGACCTCGCCGTGCGTACTGCTGGTGGACGAGATCGACCGGGCCGACGACGAGTTCGAGGCGTTCCTGCTGGAGGTGCTGTCCGAGGCCGCGATCACCATCCCCGAACTCGGTCGGATCGCCGCCGAGACACCACCGCTGACGGTGCTGACCAGCAACCGCACCCGGGAGGTACACGACGCGCTGAAGCGGCGCTGCCTGTACCACTGGGTGCAACACCCGGACTTCGAGCGCGAGGTGGCGATCCTGCTGTCCCGGCTGCCCGACCTGACCGAGCGGCTCGCCAACGCGGTCGCCGCGGCCACCGGCCGGATGCGCCAGCTGGACCTGCTCAAGCCGCCCGGGGTGGCCGAAGCCATCGACTGGGCGGCCGCGCTGCAGGCACTGGGCGCCCGGGAGCTGTCCCCCGACTTCGCCGCGGCCACCCTCGGCGCGGTGCTCAAGTACCGCGAGGACGCCGACCGGGTCCGGGACTCCGGCATCGCGGAGCTGCTCGGTGCCTGAGGCGCGTGCGCCAGCGCCCGACCGGAGCCGCCGGGGCCTCGGCCCGCAGGTACGCGCCCACGACCTGACCGCCACGCTGCTCGGCTTCGCCCGCACGCTGCGGCACGCCGGCGTCGGCGCGACCCCCGAGCGGGTACAGGCGATGTTGGCCGCCGCGGACACCCTCGGGGTTACCGATCCGGCCGGGGTGTACTGGGCCGGCCGGCTCACTCTCTGCGCCGAGCCGGACGACCTGCCCACCTACGACGCGGCATTCGTCGCGTACTTCGCCGGAGTGGCCGGGCCGCGGCGGCACCAGCCGAAGTCGGAGCTGCGGCACCGCCGGATCACCACGCTGTTCGGACCGGACGGTTCCGGTGGCGGCGAGCGCGAGTCGGCCGAGACGCGACAGCTGGCCGCGAGCGGTACCGAGCTGCTCCGGCAGCGGGACCTGACCGCACTCTCCGATCAGGAACGGGCCGAGGTACGCCGGCTGCTGGCGCTGCTCGCGCCGGCCGCGGCGGTACGACCGGCCCGCCGGCGCCGGTCCGCGCGGCGGGGTACGCCCGACATCGCGCGTACGGTGCGCCGGATCCTGCGCGCCGGCGGCGAGCCGACCCGGCTGGCCATGGCGGCCCGCCGTCCCAAGCCACGGCGCCTGGTACTGCTGGTGGACGTGTCCGGGTCGATGTCGCCGTACTCGGACGCGCTGCTGCGGTTCGCGCACGCCGCGGTACGCCGGCGGCCGATCAGTACCGAGGTGTTCACGCTGGGTACCCGGCTGACCAGGATCACCCGACCGCTGCGGTACCGGGATCCGGATGCCGCGCTGGTGGCGAGTGGACGCGCCATCCCGGACTGGAGCGGCGGTACCCGACTGGGCGAGTCGATCAAGGCGTTCCTGGACCGGTGGGGGCAGCGCGGGCTGGCCCGACAGGCGGTGGTGGTGCTGTTCAGCGACGGCTGGGAGCGCGGCGAGCCGACCCTGCTGGCCGAGCAGATGGCCCGGCTGTCCCGGCTGGCGTACCGGGTGGTCTGGGTGAACCCGCACCGCGGCAAGGACGGGTACGCCCCGCTGGTCGGCGGGATGGCCGCGGCCCTGCCGCACGTCGACGAGTTCGTCGCCGGCCACAGTTTCGCGGCGCTGGCCGAGCTGGTCGACGTGCTGGCGAAGGTGTGACTGGCCGGCGTGACGTGGAGGTGAGCGGCGGTGCGTGACGTACTGGACGACCTGCTCCGGTGGTGGAGCGACGGCGAGCCGGTGGGGCTCGCGACCGTGGTCGGCACCTGGCGCAGCGCGCCGCGACCGGCCGGCGCGTCGATGCTGGTCGGCCCGGACGGTACCGCGGTCGGCAGCGTATCCGGTGGCTGCGTCGAGGGCGCGGTGTACGAGCTGGCCGGCGAGGTGGTCGCCTCCGGCGTCCCGCAGCTGCAGCGGTACGGGGTGTCCGACGACGACGCGTTCGCGATCGGGCTGACCTGCGGCGGCATCCTCGACGTGTACGTGGAGAAGGTCGATCCGGGTACCTTCCCGCAGCTCGGCGCGGTCGCCGCGGCGATCCGGGACGGCCGCCCGGTGGCCGTGGTGACCTGTGTCGGGGACCGCTGCGCGGCTCAGGTCGCCGACGGGCCCCCACCAGCCGGCACAAGCGGTGCGGCGAGCCGGGTGGGCGGTCGGCTGATCGTGTGGCCGGAGGGCAGCGTCGACCTCGACAGCGGCTCCGAGGGCACGCTCGGCAGCGAGCGGCTCGACGCCGCCGCGATCGACGACGTACGGGGCATGCTCGCGGCCGGCCGTACCGGCACGTTGAGCTACGGCCACGACGGCGAGCGCCGGGGCGACGACCTGACCCTGTTCGTCGCCTCGTACGCACCGCCGCCGCGGATGGTGGTGTTCGGCGCGATCGACTTCGCCGCCGCGGTGGCGCGCGTCGGCGCTTTCCTCGGGTACCGGGTGACGGTGTGCGACGCGCGCCCGGTGTTCGCCACCAAGCGGCGGTTCCCGGACGCGCACGAGGTGGTCGTCGCCTGGCCCCACCGGTACCTGCGCTCGGAAGTGGACGCCGGGCGGATCGACGAGCGCACGGTCATCTGCGTGCTCACCCACGACCCGAAGTTCGACGTACCGGTGCTCGAGGTGGCGCTGCGCATCCCGGTTCGGTACATCGGGGCGATGGGCTCCCGGCGTACCCACGAGGACCGGCTACAGCGCCTCCAGCAGGCCGGCATCACCGACAAGGAGCTGGCCCGGCTGGCGTCGCCGATCGGACTGGACCTGGGCGCGCGTACCCCGGAGGAGACCGCGGTCAGCATCGCGGCCGAAATCATCGCCGGGCAGTGGGGCGGCTCCGGGGAACGCCTGTCGGAGCTGGCCGGTCGGATCCACCACGAGCAGGCCGGCCGGATCCACCACGAGCAGGCCGGCCGGATCCACCACGACGCGTCGGGGTGACCGCCATGCCGGAGAGCGTCCGGGGCGTACGACGCCGTCGCGCGGCCGTGCTCGCGGCCGCCGCCTGGCTCGCGGTCGCGCTGGCCGGCTTCGCGATCCTGCGCTTCACCGGACCGGCGGCGATCCGGTCCCCCATCAGCGCCGGCCCGACCACGACGCCACCGGCGCCGGTGCAGTCGCGCTGGTCCCCGGCACCACCCGGCGCGACCGCGTCCGCACCTGACGGACTGCGCCGGGCACCGCGGCTACCAGCGCCGGTCGGCTCCAACAGCTGCCCGTTCTCCCGGCTGTCCACGGTGCTGCCCGCGATCGCGCCGGCGCTGGGGACCGGGCCGGTACGACTGGTCAGCCCCGGTGGCGCGCTCATCCAGTACGCGCCGAACCCCCAGATCAGCGACGAATGGGGACTGGTCACGGTGGAGTGGCTGGTGCGCGACGGCACCGGTCCGGCGCTGCTGCGCGGCCACCTGCTCGGCCCTCACCTCGGTACCGACCTCAGCACCGACGGCCCGGACGGGTCCGGCCCGGACGAGCTCGTCGGCTTCGACCTGTCCGCGGACGGCGGCCGTGAGTCGGTGTCACCGGCGCGCGAGTCGTTGCTGCCGCCCGCCACCGGCCGCGACGGCTGGACGGTTGTGCCCGGCTATCTGCGCTTCCGTACTCCCGGCTGTTACGGCATACAGATCGATACGCCCGCGGGTACCAGCACCATCGTCATCTATGCCATCGGCCGCGATCTGCGCGGTTGGCCGCCGGTGGTGTGACCCCGGCCGGACGGACGGGTACCAACCGTTGGCCGAACGAGAATCGGCAAATCCTTGCGGCCCGGGCGAAGACGATATTGGCTGTGCTGGAGGGCGCCGCGCGGCCACCTCACCGCCGACGGGGTGCACGGCCTGGGGTCGTGCCCGCCAGCCTTGAGAGTCAGCCGACCGGCGCTGTGGTCCGGCCGGTCCGGTGCGCGTCACCGGGCCGACCCGTCTGTGACGCGGGAGGCTGCATGACCCGGATCAACGTGACGGTCGATGGCGTTCGGTTCTCCGATGACGTGGAGCCGCGCACCCTCCTCGTGCACTATCTGCGTGAACAGTTGGGCAAGGTCGGCACCGTGGTGGGATGCGACACGAGCAACTGCGGCGCCTGTGCGGTACTGCTCGACGGCAAGGGCATCAAGAGCTGCTCGCTGCTCGCGGTACAGGCGGACGGGCGCGAGGTCACCACGATCGAAGGGCTGTCCGGTCCGGACGGTGCCCTGCACCCGATGCAGCGCGCGTTCCACGAACAGCACGCCCTGCAATGTGGCTTCTGCACTCCCGGCATGATCATGGCCGCCGTCGACCTGCTGGCCGACAATCCGGATCCGTCCGACCAGGAGATCCGGGAAGGGCTGGAAGGCAACCTCTGCCGCTGTACCGGATACCAGAACATCGTCCGCGCGGTTCGCGCGGCGGCCGACGCGGCGTCGGGACGGCCCGCGGCGGAGACCTCCGCGCCCTCGCCGGGCACTCCGGCGGCACCACCTGAGGTGGACGCCGGCAAGGTGCCCGAGACCGTACCGGACGACCTCGTCCCCAAGCCGATCCCGTAGGAGGTGTGGGCATGACCGTTACCCAGGAACGTGCCGCTTCCGGCGAGTTCGGCCGGTCCCGGCAACGCAAGGAGGACGCGCGGCTCATCACCGGGCGGACGATGTGGACCGAGAACGTGGTCCTGCCCGGGCTGCTACACCTGGCCATCCTGCGCAGCCCGATGGCGCACGCCCGGATCACCCACCTCGACGTCGCGCCGGCGCTGGAGCGCCCCAACGTGGTGGCCGCGTTCAGCGGCCGGGACGTGGCCGACAGCCAGGGCGCGCTGCCGTGCGCCTGGCCGGTGACCGCCGAGATGGTGCACCCCGACCACTACCCGTTGGCGGTGGACGAGGTACGGCACACCGGTGAAGCCGTCGCCGCGGTGGTGGCCCGGGACCGGGTCAGCGCGCTGGACGCGCTGGAAGCCATCGACATCCGGTACGAGCCGCTGCCGGTGGTACTCGACATGGAGGCCGCACTCGCCGACGGCGCCGACCTGGTGCACTCCGACAAGGGCACCAACAAGTCCTTCAACTGGGTGTACGACTCGGCCGAGGCCGGCTCCGGCCAGGACGTCGAGCAGGTGCTGAACGACTCCGAGGTGGTCGTCGAGCGGCGGTTCGTCCAGCAGCGGCTGGCCCCGGCGTCGATGGAGCCGCGCAGCGTGGTGGTGGACCCCAGCCCGGAGAGCTACACGATGTGGTCGGCCACCCAGATCCCGCACATCCTGCGGGTCATGCTGGCCCTGCAGACGGGGGTACCGGAGCAGCAGATCCGCGTCATCGCGCCCGACGTGGGCGGCGGGTTCGGCGGCAAGCTGCAGGTCACGCCGGAGGAGCTCATCACATTCATGGCCGCGCGACGGGTGGGCAAACCGGTGAAGTACACCGAGACCCGCTCGGAGGCCATGCAGGTCGCGCACCACGGCCGGGATCAGATCCAGTACGTCCGGATCGGGGCGAGCCGGGACGGCCGGGTCACCGGCCTGCACGTCCGGTTGTTCGCCAACATGGGCGCGTACCTGGGCCTGGTCACGCCGGGCATCCCGATCCTGGGCGCGTTCATGTACAACGCGATCTACAAGTTCACCGGGTACCGGTTCGACTGCACCGGGGTGTTCACCAACACCGCCTGGACGGACGCGTACCGGGGGGCCGGCCGGCCGGAGGCGACCTTCGCGGTCGAGCGGATCATGGACGAGCTGGCCGTCGAGTTGAACCTGGACCCGATGGAGCTGCGCCGGCGCAACTGGATCGGGCACGAGGAGTTCCCGTTCACCACGGTCGCCGGTCTGACCTACGACTCGGGCAACTACGAGGCCGCCACCGACAAGGCCATGCAGATGTTCGGGTACGACGGGCTGCGGCGCGAGCAGGCCGAGCGGCGCGAACGCGACGACCCGGTACAGCTCGGCATCGGCATCTCCACGTACACGGAGATGTGCGGGCTGGCGCCGTCGCGGGTACTCGGCGCGCTGTCGTACGGCGCGGGCGGCTGGGAACGCGCGGACATCCGGATGCTGCCGACCGGCAAGGTGGAGGTCGTCACCGGCACCTCGCCACACGGGCAGGGGCACGAGACGGCGTGGAGCCAGATCGTCGCCGACCAGTTGGGGGTGCCGTTCGAGGACATCGAAGTGCTGCACGGCGACACCCGTACCTCGCACAAGGGCATGGACACGTACGGCTCCCGGTCGCTCGTGGTGGGCGGCATCGCGGTGGTCAAGGCGTGCGAGAAGGTGCTGGCCAAGACCCGTACCGTGGCCGCCCATCTGCTCGAGTGCAGCGAGGACGACCTGGAGTTCGCCGACGGCGCGTTCCGGGTGCGGGGTACTCCGGACGCCAGCAAGACCGTGCAGGAGTGCGCGCTCGCCGTGTTCGCCGCGCACGACCTGCCGGACGGCGTGGAGGCGTCACTGGACGCGGACGCCACTTTCGACCCGGAGAACTTCTCCTACCCGCACGGCACCCACCTGTGCGCGGCCGAGGTCGACACCGAGACGGGGAAGGTACGCATCCGCAGCTACGTCTGCGTGGACGACGTCGGGCGGGCAGTGAATCCGCTGATCGTCGAGGGTCAGGTCCACGGCGGGCTGGCCCAGGGCATCGCCCAGGCGCTGTTCGAGGAGGCCGTGTACGACGACGACGGCAACCTGGTGACCGGCACGTTCGTCGACTACACGCTGCCGACCGCGGCGGACCTGCCGGACTTCACCACCGACCGGACCGAGACGCCGGCCACCAGCAACCCGCTCGGGGTCAAGGGCGTCGGCGAGGCCGGCACGATCGCGTCGACCCCGGCGGTGGTCAACGCCGTGGTGGACGCGGTACGCCATCTCGGGGTGAAGGACGTGGCCATGCCGTGTACGCCCGAGCGGGTGTGGCAGGCCATCACGTCGGCCCACCGCGGCGCCGACGGCACCGCCTCGGACCGGGCGGCGCAGAGCACCACCGCGCAGGACGGAGGTACGGCATGATCCCGGTCGCGTTCGACTACATCCGTCCGTCCAGTGTGGACGAAGCGGTACGCGCGCTTGCCGACGGCGGCGAGGATGCGAAGGTGCTCGCCGGCGGCCAGAGCCTGCTGCCGGTACTACGGCTCCGGCTGGCCACCCCGACCGTGCTGGTGGACCTTGGCGGCGCGGACGAGCTGCGCGGGATCCGGGAGGACGGATCGGACCTGGTGATCGGCGCGATGACCACGCACGCCGACGTGCTGGCCGATCCGCTGGTACGCCAGTACGCCCCGTTGGTGGTCAAGGCGACCACGACCGTCGGGGACCGGCTGGTCCGCCACCTCGGCACGTTCGGCGGTTCGCTCGCGCACGCCGACCCGGCCGGCGACCTGCCGGCGGTGGCGCTCGCCTGTGACGCGTCGTTCGTGGTGGCCGGTCCCGGCGGCCGGCGTACCGTGCCCGCGGCCGACTTCTTCGTCGACTACCTGACCACGGCGCTCGGGGTGGACGAGGTACTGGTCGAGATCCGGCTGCCCAAGCTGGACGGCTGGGGTACGCACTACGAGAAGTTCAACCGGGTGGCCCAGGCGTGGGCGATCGTCGGAGTGGCGGCCGCGGTACGCCGGGAGAACGGCGGCATCGCCGAAGCCCGGGTGGCGCTGACCAACATGGGCTCCACTCCGGTACGTGCGAGCGCGGTGGAGCAGGCGCTGGCCGGCGGGGACGCGGGAGCGGACGCGATCGCGTCCGCCGCTGAACAGGCGGGCGAAGGCACCCACCCGACCAGCGACCTGAACGGCTCGGCCGACTACCGCACGCATCTGGCGAAGGTACTGACCCGTCGCGCGGTGACCGCCGCCGCTTCCTGAACCGGTGTTTCTCGACTGGGTCCGGGCCTGACGGCCCGGACCCCGCGACCTCGGACCGGAGGGCGTACGACATGCAGCTCGAGCACAGCTTCACGGTGCCGGTACCGGTGGACGACGCCTGGCAGGTGCTGCTGGACGTACCGCTGATCGCCCCGTGCATGCCCGGAGCCGCGCTCACCGAGTACGACGGGGAGTCGTTCACCGGCACGGTGAAGGTGAAGCTCGGTCCGGTCGGCCTCACGTACAAGGGAACCGGCCGGTTCGCGGAGAAGGACGAGTCCGCACACCGGGTGGTCATCGAGGCGTCCGGCCGGGAGAGTCGCGGGTCCGGTACCGCCGCGGCCACGGTCACCGCGTCGCTGCGCCCGGACGGCGACGCCACCAAGGTCGAGGTGACCACCGACCTCAACGTCACCGGCCGGCCGGCGCAGTTCGGCCGGGGCATGATGGCCGAGGTCAGCGGCAGGTTGATCGGCCAGTTCGCCGACTGCCTGGCGGGCAAGCTGCAGGGCGGCGGCAACGACGGCAACGGCGGCGAGGGGTCCGGCGACTCCGCACCAGCGGCCGCCGCTCCCGCCGGGAAGCCCACCGCCAAGCCGGCCAGGAAGGCGGCCGGGGCGGCGACCGCAAAGCCCGCTGACAAGCAGGCCGCGGAGAAGCCGGCCGCTGATAAGCAGGCCCCGGAGAAGCCGGCCGCAGGCTCTGGTGGGAAGCCGTCGGCGACCGCACAGCAGCCGGCCGAGAAGTCGGCACCGCGGAGCACGGCCCCGATCACCAGCGGTAACGGCCACCGGGCCGGCCACGCCGCAGACGACGTCGAGCCGATCGACCTGCTCCAGCTCTCCGGCGCGGACGAGCTGCTCCGCCGGTACGGTCCGCTGCTCGCCGCGTTCGCCGCCGGCGGCCTGCTCGTCTGGATCGCGACCCGCCGCCGCCGCTGACCGCGGGCGGGTCGAGCGGGCAGCTGCGGCAGCCGACCACGGCCGGAGACGCTGGTCGACGCGTTGAGAGCGTTGCGCCGGTATGGCACGCTGTCGCCAGCCTCCCGTCCCCGCACGACGCCTAGCGCCGCCCGTGCCGTAGCGAAGCCGAGGGCCTGTGACCGCGCTCCAGCCACTTGACCGCCACCCGGCCGACCCGGGCACGCTGACCGCCGACAGCTCCTCGCTCGCCGCCCAGGCCAGCATGGCGCTCACCCTCGACTCGTCCACCCAGCGGGCGTACACGCCGGTCCATACCAACTGGCACGGCATCGGTTCGGGCGAGGCGCAGCAGACCATCCAGCTGGTCAGCGCGGAAGCCAGGCAGGTGAGCAGCGCACCGGCGACCGCCGCGGTCGCGCTCGCCGCCTGGGCCCGTTCGGTCGAGCAGTTCAACGACGAGGTGGACCAGATCGTCCGCCGGCTCGCCAACCAGGAGTCGGCCGCCACGTCGGCCAGCTCGAACCAGACCATCATCGACTCGATCCGGGCCGAGGCCCGCCGGCAGGCCGAGCGCGACTGGCACACCGCGTACGACACGTACATCGTGGCCGGCCGCGCCCAGGTGCAGCAGATCATCACCCAGGGTCCGGGCGACGACCTGGTGCTGCAGCTGTTCCAGGCCGGGCTGCTGCCGATGTCGGTGGTCAACGTCTTCCCGAACGTCGACTTCGGGCGGGCCGACTGGCGGGCGCTGTTCGCGAACCTGCGCGCCCACGGCATCGACCCGCTCGAGTGGGCGGCCGCCGGTACGTACGATCCGGCCCTGCTCAGGGAACGGCTCGACCTGTTCCGCGGCATGGGCGTACCGCCGCGCGAGTTCTCCACCCTGCTGCAGGTCTATTACGTGTCGGTGGCCGCGGACAAGGCCGGCATCGACCTGACCCAGTGGGATCCGAACCGCGGTGCCAGCGCGCTGTCGGACATCATCCAGCGGGTCTACACCTACTACGGCAACCTGTACCTCGATCACCCGTGGATGCAGTGGGCCGGCATGGCGAACATGGTCGGCCCGTCGTTCGCGGCCGGCTTCTACGACCTGAGCCTGTTCCGGCGCGTCGCCGGCTGGCTGGACAAGCCGGGCGTGCCGTTCGACATGTCGGTCATCGCGCACGCGTCCGACCAGGAGCTGAAGTTCTTCGAGACCACGTTCCTGTCCATGCAGAAGGACATCTTCTACGACCAGGCGTCGATGCACGAGGCGTACCTGGAGGGCGGCATGGGCGCCATCCGGGAGCTGGAGGCGGCCGGCCTCATCGACTCGCGCACCAGCCTCGCCTGGGACCAGATCGACGAGGGCCGCCTCACCGGCGACGCCGACCTGCTCGCCGCCGGCAACACCGCGCTGCTGCGGCGCGAGCAGGAAGACGTCATCCAGTACAACTACGACCGGATGTACGACCGGCCGGTCACCGGTCCGGCGTTCACGTACCTGATGACCGCGATCGGCGAGCCGTCCATCCCGGGCGCGCACAGCTTCTCCGACTACAAGCCGCTGGTCGTCACGATCGACACCCCGGGCCCGGACAACATCCCGTTCACGCCGTGGGACAACCCGCTGGAGGGCGAGGTCAACGTCACCACGCCGCTGCCGGACGGCAACATCGCGCACTTCGACGACCGGTGGACGTACATCACCGAGGACACCCTGCCGGCGTACCAGGAGTTGATCCGGGAGCACCCGGACCAGGCGCGCGAGATCATCGGTACCGACGTGGGCGACCGGATCGACGACTACCGGATCTACCACCGGTTGGACAGTCTCGCCGAGCAGTACCTCACCGACTGGGGAGTAGATTTCGACCAGTGATCCACCCCCGCTATCCCGCCCGTACCGCTCGTGACCAGGTCATATGCGCCATGATTGCGGTACTTGCGGCAAGTTCCGTCCTGCTGGGCCTAGGAGGCTGCACCGTGACCACCGGCCACCGCGAGCCCGCGTCGACGAAGGTGCGGGAGGTGCTCGACAGCGGTAGCGGCCGGTTCGACCTGACCAGGCCGCCGAGCCGGGACGAGGCCGGCATGCCGGCCGGCAAGTCCCACGTCACCTACCAGCGCGACGACCACAAGCCGTTCCACGTCGCGGTCCAGCTCCCGGACGGCCGCGGGTTGGACCTGGACGTCCGGCTGGTCACGTTCGACTCGATGTCCGCGCCGGACCCGGAGTCCGCGCCGCCGACCACGATGGACGTGCACCACTACCCCGACTCGTTGGAAGCCGGCCGGGACCATCTGCTCGCGGCGGCGGAGCAGTTCGGCCTGGACGAGTCGGCCATCACCAGGTGGTACACCGAGGCCACCAGCAAGCGCCCGGTACAGGCGCCACCGGCGGTCGAGCTGCCGTGGCTGCGCGCCACCATCGGGTACCTCAAGCTGGAGGTACAGGCGCGCTACACCCCGCCGGTGGACACCGCGCAGTCCGCGCAGACGGTGGTGCACTACCTGCTGACCTGGCAGTCCTGAGCCACCGGTGCCGCTGGCCGCGCTACTCGCTCTCGCCCACCTCGCCGTGGCGGCGGTGTGGCTGGGCTCGATGACGTACAGCCTCGGCGCGGTACAACCGAAGATCGCCCGGTTCTTCACCGATGAGCTGCGCCGCGAGGACTTCCTGGTCACGCTGGCGCAGGGCAACCGGTGGCGGGTCGTCGGGCTGATCGCCGTACTGGTGCTGACCGGAGCCGCGGTCACCCTGATCACCGGGTCCGGCGCGGTCCGGCTGGGGTACGGCGTCGCCACGGTGCTCTATCTCGGCGCGGCCGGGGTGTTCTGGTACGTGTCCTGGCGGCACTGGCCGGCACGGATCTTCGCGGTACCCGAGGAGGTACCGGCGTTCCGCCGGCGACTGACCGCACTGGCGTACACCATGCTGGTTCTGGTGGGTCTGGCGTTCCTGACCGCGCTCAGTGTCTCGATCGACGTGGCGTAACGCCGTGCGGGTGGTGATCGCCGGCTCCAGCGGGCTCATCGGCACCGCGCTGCGGCAGTCGTACGCGGACGACGGGCACACCGTGATCCGGCTGGTACGGCGTCCCGCCGGCGCCCCGGACGAGCTGCGGTGGGACCACACCGCGCCCGATCCGGCCCTGCTCGACGGCGCCGACGTGCTGATCAACCTGGCCGGTGCCGGACTGGGCGACCGCCGCTGGTCCCGCCGGTACCGCGAGACGATCCTGCGTACCAGGACGGACACCGCGGCCGCGCTGGCCCGGATGGCGGCCGCCGCGGCGCACCCGCCGCCGGTGTTCCTGTCCACCTCCGGGATCCGGTACTACGGGATCGACCGGGGTGACGAGCTCCTCACCGAGGCCAGTACCGCGGACCCGACCGGCCTGCTGCCGACGGTCGCGTGGGAGTGGGAGCAGGCGACCGCGCCGGCCTCGGACGCCGGCGTACGGGTGTGCCACCTGCGGCTCGGGCTGGTGCTGTCCAGCGCGGGCGGGCTGCTCCCCCGGTTGGTACCGCTGTTCCGCGCCGGGCTCGGCACCCGGATCGGCTCCGGTCGGGAGTACTGGAGCTACCTCTCGCTGTACGACACGGTCCGCGCGGTCCGGTTCCTCGCCACGGCGGCCGGCGCGAGCGGGCCGTACAACGTGACCGCTCCGGATCCGGTACGCAATCGCGAGTTCACCCGCCTGCTGGCCGCGGCGGTACACCGGCCGGCGGTGCTGGTGGCGCCCCGCTGGGCGCTGCGGATCGCGCTGGGCGGGATCGCGTCGGAGGTGTTCGGCGGGCTGCGCGTGGTGCCGGAGCGGCTGACCGCCGCCGGGTTCCGGTTCGCGCAACCCGACCTGCCGTCCACGCTGGCCGAGGCGCTACGGCCGGGAGGCGGCTAGCTGTTGCGGACGGGCCGGCGTTGCGCCGAGCCGGTAGGGTGCGAACGCGCAGGACAGGATCCGCAGGACACAGGGTTCCGGAACGTCAGAGGTGGGGGAACGCCATGCCCGACGGCTACGTGGAGTTGGACCCCGACACGGTCGCCACCGCCGGCACCCGCACAGCCGCGACCTCGGAGCAGTGGGCGTCCTGGGCCGGTCGGGTGGAGAACCTGATGCGCACCGCCGCCGGCAACGCGATGGAGTCGGTTGTCACGACCGCGATCGAGGGTCACCTGTCGGCCTGGAACCCGCGGCTGCAGCGCATGGCGACCAACGTCGAGACGGTGGGTACCAACGCCACCTCGGCGTCGTACGTGATGACCAACGCCGACCACACCTCCACCACCGCGCTCGGCCAGCAGGGTGCCCAGGTCGAGACGACCTGCTCGGCGCTGAGCCGGCCGATCACCCACTGACGGCGCCGTGATCACCGGCTGAAATGGCCGGTGCCCGGAGCAGGTCGGCTGCGGAGCGGGTCAGCTGGCGGAGCGGACCTCCACCGATCGCCGTTCCTCGTCGCGGGCGGCGAGTTCCCGCAGCAGGGCGAGCTGGGGCGGGTGGCTCAGGAACGGGCCGAGATCGGCCGGCGCCAGCGCCCGGGAGAACAGGAAGCCTTGCGCGTCCTGGCACCCGACCGCGGTCATCGCCTCCAACTGGTGCGCCGTCTCCACCCCTTCGGCGACCGTAGCGAGACCCAGCGCGGCGGCCAGGTCGACAACCGCGCCCGCCAGCGACGGATCCTCGTCCACGGTGAAGCTCCGGTCGATCTTGACGATGTCGACCGGGAGGCCACGCAGCGCGCCCAGCGACGAGTAGCCGATGCCGAAGTCGTCCAGCGCGACCCGTACGCCGAGCGCGCGGATCGCCTCCAGGTGGACCAGCACATCCGGGTCGCCGTACGCCGCGATCGACTCGGTGACCTCCACGATGAGCCGGGTACCGGGCAGTCCGCTGCCGCGCAGCGCGTCGGCGACCGCGGTCACCACCTGCGGCTCGCGCAGGTGCAGGCCGGAGATGTTGACCGACACGGTCATCCCCGGTGCGTCCCGCAGTGCGACCGGCCAGGACGCGGCCTCGCGGCAGGCCCGCCGAAGCACCTCCGTCTCGATCGGGACGATGACCCCGGTCTGTTCCGCGGCCGAGATGAAGTTGGCCGGGCTCAGCAGGCCACGTTCGGGATGCTGCCACCGCAGCAGCGCCTCGAAGCCGCGTACCGCACCGTTTCGGAGGTCCACGATCGGCTGGTAGTGGATGACGAACTCGTCCTGTGCGAGCGCTCTGACCAGCCGCTGCCGGGTCGCGCCGCCGCCGTTCACCGCGTCGAGCATGTCGGGGGTCACCAGCTCGTAGCGGTTCTTCCCGCGCGCCTTGGCCACGTACATCGCGACGTCGGCGTCCCGCAGCAGCTCCTCCGGGGACTCGGCCGGGCCGTCGGGGATCGCCGCGCCGATGCTGCAGCTGATCGAGATGTCGTGCTCGTCGATCCGGAACGGTTCCGCGATCGAGTGCACGATCCGGTCCCCGATCTGCCAGACCTGGTCCGCCGACACGTCGTGCATGACCATGCCGAACTCGTCGCCGCCGAGCCGGGCGACCAGGTCACCGGGGCGCTGACAGGCCCGCAACCGACCGGCGACGGCACGCAGCAGCGCGTCGCCGACGCTGTGACCGAGGCCGTCGTTGACGGTCTTGAAGTCGTCCAGGTCGATGAACAGGACCGCGACCAACCTGCCGGCGTCGATCGTCTCGCCGATCCGGTCGCTGAGCAGGGCCCGGTTGGGCAGCGCGGTGAGCGAGTCGTGGGACGCGCGGTGGGTCAGCGCGGCATGCAACCGGACGTTCTCGATCGCGAACGCCACCTGGTTGCCGAGCGCCTCCAGCGCGAGCCGGCCACCGGAGCCGATCGGCTGGTCGGCGCTGGCGAGCAGTACGCCGACGTGGTCGTCGCCGGCGGACAGCGCGATCCGTACCGCGCCGGGAGCGGTGTCGTCGGCCCGCACCGCGTCAGCTTCCGGAGCGTCCGGATCGGTGATCAACAGGGCGCATCGCACCTGGGAGAGATTCACCAGGAGTACGGGCACCGCCTCGGTGCCGAGCGCGATCACTTCCGCCTCGGTACGGGCCCGCAGCAGCCGGTGGCTGAGCGCGTTCAGGGCCTCCTGGCGGGCGGCCGACCGCTCGTGCCGGGCCAGCGTCGCGGCGAGGATCCGCAGCGGGATCAGCGCGAACAGCATGCCCGGCAGTACGAACGTCGGCAGCGCCGCCGGGGTCAGCAGGTGGAACGACGGGTGCTGGATGATCGACAGCGCCTCGATGAGCGCGCAGTACAACAGGGCGCGGGCGGCCGCGTCCCGGTTCCGCCCGCGCAGCGCGGCGAACATCCCGGCCGCGAACAGCAGGCTCATCATGTTGGCGAGATCGCCGATCACCAGGCCGACCGTCATGAACGCGGCCGCGTCGACAGCCGTGGCGAGGTACGGGCTGCGGTTGCTGCGGTACACCCGGACATATCCGGCGCCGAGCAGACCCACCGCGACGAGACCGGTGGCGATCACCAGCAGTGATCGTCCCGAGAAGAGGACCGCGGGCGCCAGGATCGTCAGGTTCGCGAGCACCACAATGAGATAGACCCACCGGATGCGGCTGGTGAGGCCGGTGGGACGACCCAGGATCCGCAGGATCCATCCCCACGCGTCGCGCACGCTGCCTGTCACCTAGGTCCGCCTCTGGTCGCTCCTTCAGTCTTCTAGCTGGTAGATCGGCAGACCCGTGGAGAATCCCAGCCAGACCACGGACCGCACCTGTCTGGCACCCGGCCCGCCTCGTCGCGCTCAGGTGGGCGGCTGAGCTGGCGGGGCGGCGCTCAAATGTCGGGCCGGCGGGGCGGCGCTCAGGTGGTCGCATACCTCGGGCCGGCGGGGCGGCGCTCAGGTGGTCGGGTACAGGCTGTAGTCCGGGAAGTTGCCGGCCAGCCGCTCCCCCGCCGGTCCTTCGGTGACCGCCTGCACCAGCAGCTCGCCGCCGACGAACGCGCCCTGCCAGGAGGCGCCGCGGCCGCCGAACGGCTCGGCCCGGTCGCCACGGGAGCGTGGCTTGTTGATACCGACCTTGAACGCCTGTACCTGCTCGGCCAGCTTCGCCGCGATGCCCTCGTCGTCGCAGGCGATACTGCTGACCAGCGCGCCGTTGGACGCGTTCATCGCGGCCAGCAGTTCAGCCTCGGTGTCCACCACCACGATCGTGTCGACCGGCCCGAACGGTTCGGCGTGCATCAGCCGGGACCGGCCGGGCGGCGCCAACAGCAGGGTCGGCGCGACGTACGCCGAGGTCTCCTGGTCGGGCAGGAACCGGTCGCCGAGCGCACCCCGGTACAACGGGACCGCGCCGTGCCGCAGCGCCTCGTCCACCGTGTCGCGCAGCTCGTCCGCCTTGCTCGCGCTGATCAGCGGCCCATAGTCGAGCTCCGGCAGCGGATCGTCGGCATGCTCGACCGCGAGCGGATGGCCCACCCGGACCGAGCCGAGCACCCGGTAGTACATGTCGAGAAACGCGTCGACGAGCCCGCGCTGGACCACGAACCGCGGGTACGCCGTGCACCGCTGCTTGCCGTACTCGAAGCCCTTCTTCAGGTGCTTGGCGAGCGTGTCCCAGTCGGAGTACTCCCAGATGCCCCAGGCGTTGAGCCCCTCCTGTTCGATCATGTGCCGCTTGTTCGTGTCGAGCAGCGCGGCGGCCACCTTGCCGCCGTTGGACCGCCCGCCGACGAAGGCGACGGCGCCGACCTCCGGCCCGCGTACCAGCACCTCGGACAGCTCGCCGCCGGCGCCGGAGAGCAGCGTGCAGGGCAGCCCGGCCCGGCGCATCAGCGCGTGCGCCACGGTCAGGCACACCGCCCCGCCCTGCGTCGGAGTCTTCGCGAGCACCGCGTTGCCGGCCAGCATCTGTACCAGCTCGGCATGCACCAGTACGGACATCGGGTAGTTCCAGCTCGCGATGTTCGATACCGGGCCCGGCAGCGGGGTGCGGCCGTCGAGCATCGGCTCGATCTCGTCGAGGTACCAGGCCACCCCGTCCAGGCACCGGTCCACGTCCGCGCAGGCCAGCCGCCACGGCTTGCCGATCTCCCAGACCAGCAGCAACGCCAGCAGGTCACGCTCGGCCCGCATCGCGTCGACCGCGGCCGCCACCCGGGCGCGCCGCTCGGCCAGCGGGGTCGCCGACCAGGTGCGGTGCTGCTCGGCGGCGGCGCGCAGCGCGGTACGGGCGACCTCGGGCGAGACCTTCGGCAGGTGGGTCAGCAGCGTCCCGTCAACCGGGGTACGCACCGGCAGCGGCTCACCCACCGCCGCCCACTCCCCCGCGACCAGGTTGCGCAGCCGCGGCGCGGGTTCCCCGCCCGACCCGGCCGCCGCGGCGCTCGGCGCGATCGCTTCCGGCACGGCCGCCGCCGCCCGGTCCAGAACCTCGGTCCATGCGGTACCGCGGGCGAGTCGCAATGTCGTGGGTGCGGTCATCGGTGAGCTCCCGTCCTGGCTGACCTGCTCGGCGACGTCGACGGCACCGTTACCTGACTTTCCAGAGTGCGTACGACCGCGCCGACCACCAACCCCAGATCCACCATGTGGAAGCCCCAGACTGTGACCCTTACCTCGAATGACCGTCCAGCGTGGCTGTCGTCACCCGCGATCGACCGTCGCTGCAACAGTTCGGCGGATCCGTGCGTTCTCTACCCGAACGGGAGGTGCGGATGGACGATCCAGGGCAGTTCGAGGAGTACGTCAGCGCGCGGGCGCCGAGCCTGCTCCGCTACGCGTACGTGTTGACCGGTAACCCGCATGACGCGGCGGACCTGGTCCAGGAGGCGCTGGTTCGGCTCAGGTCGCGGTGGTCGCGGCTGGCCGACGACCGCAATCTCGACGCGTACGTGCGAACCACTATCGCCCGACTGCACGTCAGCTTCTGGCGCCGACGCAGGCGGGAGCGGCTGGTCGCCACGATGCCGGAGCGGGCGCTGACCGACGAGGCGCTGACCCGCGCCGAAGGCGACGCCGGACTGTGGCGGGCGCTGACCGGCCTCCCGCCGCGACAACGCGCGGTGCTGGTCCTGCGCTACTACGAGCAGCTCTCCGATCAGGAGATCGCGCAGGTACTCGGCATCTCCCGCGGCACCGTGCGCAGCCAGGCCGCGCGTGGTCTGGACAAGCTCCGATCCGGGTGGTCCCCGGCCGAGTTGAGCGGGACGGCCGGCCGCTCAACCGCGCAGCCGAGCCGGAACCTCAGGAGGCCCCAATGACCGACCAGTTGGAACGTGCGCTCACCCGTACCCTCGCCGCGGCCGCCCGGGTCGCCCCGGTCGAGACCGCGGAACTCCAGGCCGGCCTGGCCACCAGCCGGCCGCGCCGCCGGACCATGCAGGGGGCGCTCGTCGCGGCCGCGATCGTGGCGGTACTCGGCGGCACCGCGGTCGGCGTACGGCTGGCCATGCCCGAGCGGCAGGCCCCGGCCGTGTCCTGGACCGGGATACGACCGGTCGCGCAAGCCTGGCCGAACGCGCTGTACACGGCGCCGACCCGGTTGCCGAACGGTCAGGCGTACCAGCCGTTCGCGTTGCTCGACTCGACGACCATCCTGGCCACCACCGAGGGCAGCTTCGAGAAGGTCGACGCGGTGTGGTCGTACGACCTGCGCACCGGGCGGGCCGCCCGGATCGTCAACGTGCCGATCCCGGCGGGTACCACCGGCCTACCGACGGGCTTCGTCACCGGCAACGGGTTGGTCGCATGGTGGCTCCAGCGCGGGCCCACGGTGGAGTTCTGGTCCGCACCGCTGAGCGGTGGCGACCCGGGCAGGCTCGGCACCGCCCTCGCCGGGCCAGCGCCGGATCACCTGGTCGCGGTGGACGGCTGGCTGGTGTGGTCGGGCTCCACAGCCAGCGGCGTGTACCGGCTGCCGCTCACCGGTGGCAACGCCGAACTCATCGACGGCACCAGCGGGTACCACCTGCTCCAATGGCCGTGGGCCGGCACGCCGTGGGATGCGACGTCCTGGTCCAACGGCGCGCCCTCGAACGTCACGTACCGCCTCATCCGGAACGTGCTCACCGGGGAGGAGCGAACCGCGAACGGCATCGCACCGACCGGCGAGCTGTGGGGTTGTGGGCTGGACTGGTGCGTCAGCGCCGTGCCGTCGCCTTCGGTCGCCCAGCGGCGGAACGGCTCGGGCCGGCGCGAACTTCGCGGCACCCACCTGCCCGAGGACGGGGTCTGGGGTCGGTTCGCGACCGTGGTGGCCGGCCAGGGCGCCGACTCCCGGCTGCTGCTGGCCCGGTTGGACCAGGAGCAGGCCGCGGACCTGAACATCCGGCCGAACACCAACGGCGGGCTCGCACCACCGCGCTCGTTCGGGCCGGCCGACCGGTTCCTGTACTGGCCGACCGCGGACGGCAAGCGGTACTACCTGCTCGACCTGGACGCGATCCGGTAGCGGGCGGGCACCACCTCAGGCCCGGCCGCGTTTCGACGCCGCCGGGCCTGGCGTCTGCCCCGGTGCTTTGTGCCGGGACCCTCGCCTGACGGGACAGATCCGGGCAGGATGTGACTCACCAGTAGCAATCTTGGGGAGGCGCATGGCCGGCGGGGAGAAACCGGGACTCGACGCGCTGCTGGCTGACCTGGCGGACGAGCGCGCGGACCTGCGTGCCGTAATCGAGCCGCTCGACCTGGGCGGCTGGACCACGGTGACCCCGGCCAAGCCGTGGACCATCCGCGACCAGGTTGCCCACCTCGGGTACTTCGACCGGGCCGCCACGCTGGCCGCGACCGAGCCGTCCGCTTTCGACGCCGAGGTGCGCACCGCGGTCGCGGACTTCCCGGCGTACGAGCGGCACACGCTGGCCGTGGGACCGGTCGGGCCGGACGTCCTCGACTGGTGGAACGAGCAGGCCGCCGACTTCGACCGGGCGTACGCCGGGTTGGACGGCTCGGTGCGGGTGCCCTGGTACGGCCCGCCGATGGCGGCCCGCAGCATGGTGTCCGCGCGGATCATGGAGGTGTGGGCGCACGGTCAGGACGTGTACGACGCGCTCGGCCGCAACCGCGTGGCCACCGACCGGCTGCGGCACGTCTGCCGGATCGCGGCGCGGGCCCGCGGGTACGCGTACACCGTCCGGGGCATGCCCGTTCCGCCCGAGCCGGTGGGCGTACGGCTGCGGCTGCCCTCCGGCGGGGTGTTCGAGCACGAGCCGGACGCGAAGCAGTCGATCACCGGTACCGCGGAAGAGTTCTGCCTGGTGATGACCCAGCGGCGGCATCACGCGGACACCGGCCTGGTGCCGGACGGACCACTCGCCGAGGAGTGGCTGCGGATCGGTCAGGCGTACGCCGGACCGGCCGGCGAGGGCCGGGCCCCCCGCGGCGGGGACGCGTCATGACCGTCCTGGGTACCGCCCTCGACCCGCGCGGCGCGGACTACCAGCGCAACCGGGACGCGACGCTGGCCGCGCTCGGCCGGGTCGAGGCGCTGTGGGCGCGGGCGATGGCCGGCGGCGGCGAGAAGTACGTCGAGCGGCACCGCAAGCGCGGCAAGCTGCTCGCCCGGGAGCGGGTCGACCTGCTGCTCGACGCCGACGCGCCGTTTCTCGAGCTCGGCGCGCTGGCCGGCGCGCACGAGGAGAGCGAGACCCCCGGCGCCGGCCTGATCACCGGCATCGGCCCGGTACACGGCACCGAGTGCCTGATCGTGGCGAACGACCCGACCGTCAAGGGCGGCGCGATCAGCGTGGCCGGCGGTACCAAACAGTTGCGCGCGAACGACGTGGCCGCCCGCAACCGGCTGCCGCTGGTGTCGCTGGTCGAGTCGGCCGGCGCGGATCTGACCCGGCAGGCCGACCTGTTCGTACCGGGCGGCCGCGGGTTCCGCGACCTGTCCCGGCTGTCCGCGGCCGGCATTCCGACCGTGGCCGTGGTGTTCGGCAACGCCACCGCTGGCGGGGCGTACGTCCCGGGCATGAGCGAGCACACGATCTTCGTCAAGGACCGGGCGAAGGTGTTCCTCGGCGGCCCGCCGCTGGTCAAGATGGCGATCAACGAGGACGTGGACGACGAGACGCTCGGTGGCGCCGACATGCACGCGCGGGTGTCCGGGCTGGCCGATCACCTGGCCGCGGACGAGCTGGACGCGCTGCGGCTGGCCCGCCAGGTCGTCGCCGACCTGCGCTGGCACAAGGCCGGCCCCGGCCCGACCGAGCCGGCCGAGCCGCCGGTGTACGACCCGGACGAGCTGCTCGGCTGCGCGGCCGCGGAGCAACGGCAGCCGGTGGAGGTACGCGAGATCCTGGCGCGGATCCTCGACGGCTCCCGCTTCTCGGAGTTCAAGCCGGCGTACGGGAGCACGCTCGTCTGCGGTTGGGGATCGGTCGGCGGCTACCGCGTCGGCATCCTCGCCAACAACGGCATCCTGTTCTCCGAGGAGTCGA
Organism: uncultured Actinomycetota bacterium; assembly: GCA_963742715.1. GTDB lineage: Bacteria > Actinomycetota > Actinomycetes > Mycobacteriales > Micromonosporaceae > CAVUMR01. Next base: position 2,076,483 of record CAVUMR010000002.1, read on the forward strand.
ACAAGGGCGCGCACTTCATCCAGCTCGCCAACGCGCGGCAGACACCGCTGCTGTTCCTGCAGAACATCACCGGCTTCATGGTCGGTACCGCGTACGAGCGGGGCGGCATCATCAAGGACGGCGCGAAGCTCATCAACGCGGTGTCCAACTCGACGGTTCCGCACGTCACGCTCATGGTCGGCGCGTCGTACGGCGCGGGAAACTACGGCATGTCCGGGCGCGCGTACGATCCGCGCTTCGTCTTCACCTGGCCCAACCACCGGATCGCGGTGATGGGCGGCCGGGAGCTGGGCGGCGTGATGTCGATCATCAGCCGGCAGAAGGCCGCGGCCGCCGGGGCGCCCTACGACGAGGAGGCCGACGCGAAGCTGCGCGCCGGGATCGAGTCGATGATCGACGCGCAGTCCGACGCGGTGTACGCCACCGGTCGCGGCTGGGACGACGGAGTCATCGATCCGCGGCACACCCGTACCGTGCTCGGCCTGGCCCTGTCCGCCTGCCATTCGGCCCCGATCAGCGGTGCGACCCATTTCGCGCCGTTCCGGATGTGATCGCGGTGCACACGTTGCTGATCGCCAACCGGGGCGAGATCGCCCGGCGGATCATCCGTACCGCGCACGCGATGGGGCTGCGCACGGTCGCCGTGTACACCCCGCCGGACGCGGATTCCCCGCACGTCGCCGACGCGGACGTCGCCGTCGCGCTGCCCGAACCATCGTCCTATCTGGACATCGCGGAGCTGCTGGCCGCGGCGGCGACGAGCGGCGCCGACGCGATCCACCCGGGTTACGGCTTCCTGTCCGAGAACGCTTCGTTCGCCGAGGCGTGTGTCCAGGCCGGGCTCACGTTCGTCGGGCCGCCGACCGAGGCGATCCGCACGATGGGCATCAAGCACGAGGCCAAGCGGATCGCCCGGGAAGCCGGTGTACCGGTGCTCCCGGACGCGCCGCTGGACGGCGACGACCCGGCCGGCTGGCTCGACGCGGCGAAGCAGGTCGGCTTCCCGTTGCTGGTCAAGGCATCGGCGGGCGGTGGCGGCAAGGGTATGCGGCTGGTCAGCTCACCGGACGAGCTGGCCGACGCGGTCGGCACCGCGCGGCGGGAGGCGGCCAGCTCGTTCGGCGACGGCACGGTGTTCGCCGAGCGGTACCTGCCCGCGCCCCGGCACGTCGAGGTGCAGGTCTTCGCCGATCAGCACGGTCGGGTGGCGCACCTGCTGGAGCGGGAGTGCTCGATCCAGCGGCGGCACCAGAAGGTGGTCGAGGAATGCCCATCACCGGCCGTCTCCCCCGCACTGCGCGCCCGGATGTGCGCCGCCGCCGTGCGCCTCGCCTCGGTTATCGGGTACGTGGGGGCAGGAACCGTTGAGTTCCTGCTCGACGACGGCTCGTCCGGAGGAGCCGACAGCACAGCCGGCGACTCCGGTGACTTCTACTTCCTCGAGCTGAACACGCGGCTGCAGGTCGAACACCCGGTGACGGAGGAGGTCACCGGGCTGGACCTGGTCCGGCTGCAGCTGAGCGTGGCCGCGGGCGAGCCGCTGCCGTTCTCGCAGGACGACATCGCGCCCCGCGGCCACGCCATTGAGGTGCGGCTGTACGCGGAGGATCCGGCCCGGGACTGGGCACCCACCTACGGTCCACTGTGGACCTTCGCGCACGACAGCGCGGTGCGGGTCGAGGCCGGCGTGGCCGGTGGCGGCGAGGTGTCCACGTACTACGACCCGATGCTCGCCAAGGTGATCGCTTCTGGCGGCAGCCGTGACGAGGCGGCGCGCCGGCTCGCGCGGGCGCTGTCCGGGATGCGGCTGCACGGTCCGGTCACGAACCGGGACACGCTCGTGGCGGTACTGACCGACCCGGACTTTCTCGCCGGGGAGACCCGTACCGACTTCTTCGACCGGCATCCCGCGACCCTCACCGCCGCTCCGGACGAGGCGACGCGGCAACTCCAGCTCGCCGCCGCGATCGCGGTCACCGTGTACCGCCGGACCGGTCCCGTCGCGCCGCCCGGGTGGCGACTCCAGCCGGACCTCCGGACCTCAGCGCGATGGGCAACCGGTGCTGACGAACCCGTCGAGGTGCGGTACACGCTGGCCGGCGACCGGCTTCGGCTCGGCTCACGCGAGTACACCATCCGGGATTGTGGTCGGGACGGCGTGCGGGTGGCCGGCGGCGACCGGGTGGAACGGCGCTGCGCGGTGACGGTGACGCCGGACGGCACGGTGTGGGTCAACGACCCGGACGGGCAGACGGCCTGGCGGGAGCAGCCCCGGTTCCCAGACAGCGCTGGCACCGCCGGTGGCGGCGGGCCGGTGGCCGAAATGCCCGGCACGGTCACCGCCGTGCTGGTCTCCCCCGGCGACGCGGTCACCGCCGGGCAGCCACTGGTGCTGCTCGAGGCGATGAAGATGGAGCACAAGAGCCTGGCCGGCGCGGACGGGGTGGTCGAGTCGGTACTGGTGGAGGTCGGACAGCGGGTGGAGGCACACCAGGTGTTGGTCGTGCTGCGGGACGCGGAGCCGGGATGACCACGCCGGCTGCGTCCCCCGGCGCCGGGCCGCTGCGCATCGCGAACTGCTCCGGCTTCTACGGCGACCGGCTCTCGGCCGCCGCCGAGCAGGTCAACGGCGGGCCGATCGATGTACTCACCGGCGACTGGTTGGCCGAGCTGACCATGGGCCTGCTGGCCCGACAACGCGCCCGGGACCCCGACCTCGGGTACGCGGCGACGTTCCTGGCGCAGTTGCGCGACGTGCTCGGCGCCTGCCTGGACCGGGGCATCCGGATCGTGTCCAACGCCGGCGGGGTGAACGTGGAGGCGTGCGCCCGCGCGGTCGAAGCCCTGGCCGCGAGCTTGGACCGGCCGGTCCGGGTGGCGCGGGTGATCGGTGACGACGTATCGGCGCTGGTACGTGAGCGGCGAACCGCCGGGTGGAAGGCGCCGCACGCCAGCACCGGCGAGCCGCTGGACGGCGACCCGCTGCTCGCACACGCGTACCTCGGCGGCTGGGGCATCGCGTCGGCGCTCGCCGAGGGTGCCGACGTGGTCGTCACCGGTCGGGTGTCGGACGCGTCGCTGGTGCTCGGCCCGGCCGCCTGGCACCACGGCTGGGCGCCGGACGACTGGGACGCGCTGGCCGGCGCGGTCGCCGCCGGTCACGTCATCGAATGCGGCGCGCAGGCGACCGGCGGCAACTTCTCGTTCTTCACCACGCTGCCCGACGGGGCGCTGACCCGGGCCGGCTTCCCGATCGCCGAGGTGTTCGCCGACGGCTCCGCGGTGATCACCAAGCACCCCGGCACCGGCGGCGCGGTCACCGTCGAGACGGTCACCGCCCAGCTGTTGTACGAGATCGACGGCCCGCGCTATCGCAACCCCGACGTGGTGGCCCGCTTCGACACTGTGCGACTCGACGCGGACGGGCCGGACCGGGTACGACTGTCCGGTACCCGCGGCGAGCCGGCGCCCGATCACCTCAAGGTGGGCGTGCTGACCGCCGGCGGTACCCGCAACACGATGACGTTCGTACTGACCGGGCTCGACCTCGAGGTCAAGGCCGAGCTGGCCGAACGGGCGCTCTGGGCGCAGGTCCCGCGCGAGTCGTTCGACCAGGTACACGTCGAGCTGCTGCGCGCCGACCGGCCGGATCCGGCCCGGGTCACCGACGCGACCGCGCTGCTGCGGATCACGGTCGCCAGCCGTGACGCGGAACTCGCCGGCCGCCGGTTCTCCGGCGCGATGGTGGCGACCGCGCTGGCCAGCTATCCCGGCATGTACGGCCTGGAGCCGCCCGGCAAGGGCACCACGGTCACCACGTTCTGGCCGACCCTGCTGCCGGCGACCGACGTACCCCATCAGGTGGTGTTGGACGGTCGGACCTGGACAGTGGACCCGGCACCGACCGCGCCTCTCGCACCGACCGCGCCGCCGCCGGCTTCGCCACCCGCCGACCAGGGCGGCCGCACCGTGCACGCGCCGCTCGGCCTGGTCGCCGGCGCGCGGTCCGGCGACAAGGGCGCCGCGGCCACCCTCGGGCTGTGGACCCGCGACGACGCGTCGTTCGACTGGCTGCGCGGTTGGCTGACCGCATCCCGGCTGGTCGAGTTGCTGCCGGAAGCCGACGGCTGCCGGATCGACCGGTACGAGCTGCCGCACCTGCGCGCGATCGGCTTCACCCTGGACGGGTACCTCGGTCGCGGTTGGACCAGCGGCGCGGCCGGCAACCTGGCCATGGACTCACAAGCGAAGGGCCTCGGCGAGTACCTGCGCGCCAAGCACGTCGACATCCCCTCCCACCTGCTCGGATAGCCGCGTTCGCCCCGGAGGTTAGCCATGGTCATCGACGTCTGGTCCACGCCGGAGCGGCGCGCGCTGCGCGAGCTGGTCAGCGACTTCACCGAGAAGGAGATCGTCCCCCACCTCGCCCAGTGGGAGGCCGACGGCGAGGTACCGCGCGACCTGCACCGCAAGGCGGCCGAGGTGGGCCTGCTCGGCGTGGGCTTCCCCGAAATCGTCGGGGGTTCGGGTGGCGACACGATCGACCTGATGCTGCTCACCGAGCAGCTCATCCTGTCCGGCGCGTCCAGCGGCCTGGTCGTGTCGCTGTACACGCACGCGATCGCGCTGCCGCACCTGATCGACACCGGCGACCAGTACCTGATCGACCGGTACGCCCGCCCGACCCTGGCCGGCGAGAAGATCGGCTCGCTGGCGGTGACCGAGCCGTCCGGTGGCTCGGACGTGGCCGCGATCCGCACCCGGGCGGTACGCGACGGCGATCACTACGTGGTCAACGGCAGCAAGACGTTCATCACCTCGGCGGTACGCGCGGACTTCGTCACCGCCGCGGTCCGTACCAGCGGCAGCGGCTACCGCGGGGTGTCCCTGCTGGTCATCGACAAGGGGCTGCCCGGTTTCACGGTCGCCCGCAAGCTGGACAAGATGGGCTGGCGCTGCTCGGACACCGCCGAGCTGTCCTTCGACGACGTCCGCGTACCGGCCTCCAACCTCATCGGGACGGAGGGCAGCGGCTTCACCGCGATCATGCGGCATTTCGCCGGTGAACGGCTGGCCGCGGCGACGTACGGGCACGCGATCGCCGAACGCTGCCTCGACCTCACGCTCGAGTGGTGCCGCAACCGGGCGACCTTCGGCTCGTCCCTGATCGACCGGCAGGCGGTACGGCACAAGCTGGTCGACTGCAAGCGCAAGATCGAATACGCGAAGGCGTACACCCGGTTGATCATCGAGCGTTACGCTGCCGGAGCCGCGTCGCCGGACGGCGCCCAGCGGATCGCGGTCGAGGCCGCGATGGCGAAGAACACCGCGGTCGAGGTGTGCGCGTTCGTCACCGACACCGCGGTCCAACTGCACGGGGGGATGGGGTACATGCGGGAGTCCGAAGTGGAGCGACACTTCCGGGACCAGCGCATCCTCGGCATCGGCGGCGGTGCCAGCGAAGTCATGAACGACCTGATCGCCAAGGGCCTCGGTTGGTAACTCACCGTTCCGTCATGGTCCTGGCGGTGCTGGTCGCGGCATCGCTGCTGGGCGGGAGTGCCGCCTGGGACGCCAAGCCGGCCGACCCGGCGACTGCCGAACGGACGTACAACCGGCTCGTCGACGTCGTGTACGGCAGCTACGAACAGCGTCTTGCCGGACAGGAGTACGTCTGGCTCGGCACCGAGCTGACGATCTCCCGATGCGCGACGCGGCTCGGCCTGCGGTACCCGATGCCGACGTTCACCCCGATGTACACCGGTACCCACGCGGACGCGGGCGGATTCACGGCGTTCGCGCCGCCGTTGGGCAGTTTCGACATCGCGGCCGCGTACCGGGACTCCGCCGCGGTCGGGCCACAGGAGGACGCGTACCTGGCACGGGTGCCACCGGACGGCCGGGCCCGGGTGGCCGGGATGATCAACGGCTGTCGTGGGCAGGCCGCCGGGTACGCGAACGCGGACCGGCCGGCACACGCCGATGAGGCGTCCGGCAAGTTCCTGAATGTCCTGTCCAGGATCGAGAAGACCGGGCCGATACGTCGAGGGGAGGCCGACTACCGCGCCTGCCTGGTCCGGCACGGAATCGAGGCGGAGGGCTGGGTCGAGCTGTACCTGAAGGTGCAGAACGCCTTCCCGCCGCCTCCGCTGAAGGCCACCGACGCCACCACCGATCGCCGCTGGCTCGACGCCCGGGACTTCGAACACAAGGCGGCCGCGGCGGACACCTCGTGCCGGAGCGGACTGTGGAATCGAGCCGTCATAGCCGCACTCCCCCGGCTCGAACGGTTCGAGCTGAACAACGCCCGGCTGCTGGCGACCGTAGCGAGCGAATGGACCGACATCACCACCGAAGTGCGGCGGCTCCGCGCCGGCGCCTGACCATCACCGGCGTCCAGGTCAGACCGGCCCGTCCGGCTCAGGCCGGCGACTCCGGGTCGTCGTTCAGCCGGGCATGCAGGTGTACGTCGTGCCAGCCGTCGGTGTGCCGCATGTACCGGCGCATGGTTCCCTCCAGCACGAATCCGGCCCCGGTCGCGACCCGGCAGGACGGCTCGTTGCGGGTCGAGTGCACCAGGTACAGCCGAACCAGGCCGAGCGTGTCGTGCGTCCACCGGGCGAGCGCACGGGCGGCCCGGCTCGCCACCCGCGCGCCCCGGGCGGCCGGCAGGGTCCAGTACGACAGCTGCGCCTGCCCCTCGAACAGGAAGACGGTACGGAGCCCGATCTGGCCGAGCACCTTGTCCTCGTCCGGCCCGGTGATCGCCCAGCTCGCCTCGGTCTCGGCCGCCCACCGCTCGGCCCAGCCGGCGACCCACTGCCGGGCCTCGTCGTCGCTGTCGATGCGACGGACGTGCCAGTGCTGGATGTCGGGCTGATCGAACGCTGTTCGTACCGCCGGCGCGTCGTCCGGTCGCCACGGCCGCAGCACCAGGTCGTCGTCGACGCGCAGCCGGGGCTGGTCGAGCGCGCGCATGGAGCCGGGCGGGAGCAGGGGCTGGATGAGCATGGGCACCTGGTCATCATGCCCGGCGTCACTCCGCGTAGCTGCAAGGGACCGGCGGTCGGTCCGGCGACCGGACAGGCCCTACGACCCGCGCACCAGCGCGTCGCCGGTGGCCGGGTCGAAGAAGTACAACCGGCTCGGGTCGACCGCGAGCGTCAACGGCTCCCCCACCGTCAACGGAGCGTCGGCCGGGATGCGGGCGGTGAACCGGGCGCGCTGCTCGTCCGGCAACAGCAGCACGTCGTCGGTGGTACGCGCGTCCACCGCGGCCCGGGTCGCGTCGGTGTCGACCCGAGGCGCGTCCACGTCGAAGATCACGTACCGCTCGTCGCCGAGGTCCTCCACCACGGCCGGCGTGACCGTGATCGTCGGCCAGTCGCCGGAGTGGCCGGCAGGCCGATCGACACTGAACGCGGTGGGCCGGATCCCGAGGATGACCGGGCCGTCCGGAGCCGGTACCCCTGGCACCTCGATGCCGGCCGCGCGCACCACGCCGCGCTCGACCACGGCCTCGACGAAGTTCATCGACGGCGAGCCGATGAACGCGCCGACGAACAGGTTCACCGGGTTGCGGAAGATGCCCTGCGGCGTGTCGCACTGCTGCAGCGTGCCGTCGCGGAGTACCGCCACCCGCTGGCCCAGCGTCATCGCCTCGATCTGGTCGTGCGTGACGTACACGGTGGTGGTACCGAGCCGCTGGTGCAGCAGCGCGAGCTGGGCCCGCATGCTCACCCGCAGCTTGGCGTCCAGATTGGACAGTGGCTCGTCCATCAGGAACGCCTTCGGCTCCCGGACGATCGCGCGACCCATCGCGACCCGCTGGCGCTGCCCGCCGGACAGCGCGGCCGGCCGCCGGTCCAGCAGGTGCTCCAGCCCCAGTACGTCGGCGACCTCGGCCACCCGCCGGTCCCGCTCGGCCCGGTTGCTGCCCCGCATCCGCAGGCCGAAGCCCATGTTGCGGCGCACGGTCATCCGCGGGTACAGCGCGTAGGTCTGGAACACCATCGCCACGTCCCGCTGCTGCGGCAGGTCGTTGGTGACATCCCGGTCGCCGATGTGTACCCGTCCGGAGGTGCACTCCTCCAGCCCGGCGATCATCCGCAGCACCGTCGACTTGCCGCAGCCGGACGGTCCGACCAGCACGATGAACTCCCCCGGCTCCACCGCCAGGTCGATGTCGCGCGCGGCCACCACGCCGCCGCGGAACCGCTTGGACACGCCGTCGAGCCGGATGCCGACCGGCTCGCGGCGGGTCACGACGGGGGCGGTGACGGTCACGGCGTACTCCTTCACTCAGCCCTTGAGGGCGCCGGCCATGAGGCCGCGCATGAAGAAGCGGCCGAGCAGGATGTAGATCAGCAGGGTGGGCAGGCAGGCGAGCAGCGCGCTCGCCATCGACTCGTTGAAGTACACGCCCTGCCCGCCGGCGATGTTGTTCAGCGCCACCGTCACCGGCCAGTAGTCCTTGCCGGTGAGCAGCACGCCGAACAGGAAGTCGTTCCACGCCGAGGTGAACTGCCAGATCATCGAGACGGCGAACGCCGGCGGCGCGATCGGCAGCGCGACGTAGAAGAACGTCCGCAGCATGCCCGCGCCGTCCACCTTGGCGGCCTCGATCAGCTCCTCGGAGATACCGGCGAAGTAGCTCCGGAAGATCAGTGTGGTGATCGGCAGGCCGTAGATGATGTGCGCCAGGATCAGGCCGGTCAGCCCGCCCTTGAGGCCGGCGTTGCTGAGCACCTGGAACATCGGGATGAGGATCGCCTGGTACGGGATGAACATGCCGAACAGGATCAGCGGGAACACCACGTCCGCGCCCGGGAAGCGCCACTTCGACAACACGAACCCGTTCGCGGCGCCGAGCACGGAGGCGACGATGCTCGCCGGTACCGCCATCAGCACGCTGTTGACCATGCCCGGCCGGATCACCGGCCATACCGCGGCGAAGCTGTCGAACGACAGGGAATGCGGCAACTCCCACATCCGTACGACGCTCACCTCGGCCGGGTTCTTCAGCGCGGTCACCAGCACCGCGTACACCGGCAGGAGGAAGAAGCAGGCGAGCGTGAACAGCGCGAGGTACCGGATGGTGGTCACCCACGGCGTCCAGCGGGACCGGATCCGGCTGGAGCTCTCCACCGCTGTCACCTCTTGCGCTCCGCCCGGACCGTGTACCAGATGTACGGGACGATGACGACCGCGACGCCGAGCAGCAGCAGCGTGGCGATGGTCGCGCCACGGGCGAAGAAGTAGCCGCCGAACGTGGTGAACCACATGTTCAGCGCCGGGGTGTCGATCGCCAGGTTGTTCGGGGCCATCGCGTAGAACAGGTCGAACGTCTTGAGTGAGATGTGCGCGAGGATGACCACCGCGCTCATCGTGACCGGTAGCAGCATCGGGCGTACGACGTGCCAGAACACCCGCGGTTCGTTCGCCCCGTCGACCCGCGCGGCTTCCCGCAGCTCGTCCGGCACGCCGCGCATCCCGGCCAGGAACAACGCCATGATGTACCCGGACAGCGCCCAGCCGGCCGGCAGCGCGATGGCGACGATGGCCCACCCGGAGTCGGACTTGTACCAGTCGCTGCGCAGGAAGCCCACGCCGAGCTCGTCGAAGAGCTTGTTCAGCCCGGCGGTGGAGCGGCCGGAGCCGTTGTCCATCAACCAGCGCCAGATGATGCCGGTGGCGATGAACGAGATCGCCATCGGGAACAGGTACACGCTGCGGAAGAAGCTTTCGCCCTTGACGCCCTTCTCCAGCAGCAACGCCATCAGGAAGCCGGCGAGCAGCGCCCCGCCGACGAAGACGAGGGTGAACTTCCAGATGTGCGAGACGTCCAGGTGGAACCGCTGGTTGTCCACCAGCGCGCGGTAGTTGTCGAAGCCGACGTTGTCGTACTTCGGCAGCAGCCCCTGCCAACTGGTGAACGAGACCCGGATGTTCCAGCCGATGAAGCCGTAGACGAACACGGCGAGCGCCAGCAGGGACGGCGTGACCAGCAGCAGGCCAGGACCCCACGAGCGCCACCTGCGCATCTGACCTCCTCCTCGGGCTGGTTGGGCCCGGCCGGCATGACCGACCGGGCCCTGACGCTCCGCACCAGCTACTTGTCGTTCTCGTACGCCTTCTTGACCGCGTCGGCGAACTTGGACGTGTTGCCGTCCTTGACGTACAGGCCGAGCGCGGTGTCGATGTCGGTGTTCCAGGCGTTGTTGGCGACCACGCCGTGGGTCAGCGAACCGACGATCCGGGTGTTCTTGTCCTGCCACTGGTGCAGGTCCCAGGCGAGGTAGTCCTTGTACAGCGAGGCATCCGCGTCGGTACGCGCCGGCACCGAGCCCTTCTGCGGGTTGAACAGGTCCTGGCCCTCCTTGGAACCGCACTCGGTCAGCCACTTCTTCGCCGACTCGGGGTGCTTGGCCCCCACCGGCAGGGTGAACGAGTCGGACAGGAACTGGAACACGCCGTCGGTACCCGGAGAGGCGACCGCGTTGTAGTCGGTCTGCCACTTGAGCTTCTTGGACACCGCGAGGTACGAGTAGCTCCAGTCGCCCATCACGTTGTACGCCGCGGTGCCGTCGATGATGTGGTCCAGCGCCGGCTGCCAGTCCGCGCCCGCGGACTTGATGTCCGAGTAGCTCAGCACCTTCTTGTACACGTCGATGGCGCCGGTGACGTCACTGCTCGTCCAGTCGGTCTTGCCGTTCCACAGGCCCTCGTAGTCGTCGGCGCCGAGCTCGCCCAGCAGCACGGTCTCGAGCAGGTGCTTCTGCGCCCACAGCGGGCCGATCGACAGCGGGGTGATGCCCTTCGACTTGATCTTCGGCGCCTGGGCCAGGAACTCCGACCAGGTCTTCGGCGGCGTGGTGACGCCCGCCTTGGCCAGCGTCTTCGGGTTGAACCACAGCAGGTTGGCCCGGTGGATGTTCACCGGTACCGAGTAGACCTTGCTGTCGATGGTGAGGCTGTCCAGCAGGCCCTTGGGGAACACGTCCTTCCAGCCCTGCTCGTCGTACAGGCTGGTCAGGTCCTGGACCTTGCCGGCCTTGATGTCGTCGGCCAGTTCCAGCCCGGCGTGCCGCTGGTAGGAGTCCGGCGGGTCGTTGGCCAGCAGCCGGTTGGCCAGGATCGCCTTGGCGTTGGAGCCGGCGCCGCCGGACACCGCCGCGTTGACGAACTTGACGCCGGAGTTCTTCTTCTTGAAGTCGGCCACCATGGCGGCCAGACCCTCCTGCTCACCGGGGCCGGTCCACCAGGAGAACACCTCGACCTGGTTGTCGTTGCCGCTCGAGCCACCCGACCCCGAGCCTGACCCGCAGGCCGGAAGCGCGATCAGGGCTGCGGCCATCGCCAGCGCGAGGAAACCCGTGCGGCGTCTGAACATCGTGCCACCCCCAACATCCCGGGACATCGCCTGCCGGTGGGGGCCGCGTGACGGTCCCCGCCGGCAAGTTGTCGTATACGTTTTCGGCGCTTGGTCAGGGGTCAGCGCAGCACGCCGAGCCACCTTCGTTGGACCGTGGCATAACGGCATGATCGCCTCAAGGTGAACACGCCGAATTGGCACCCTGATCGCAACAGGGTGCCAATGGCGGCGGGGCCAGGCGGCGGGCAGTCAGCCCGGCGCGGCAGCTCAGCCCGGGGCGACGCCGGTCAGCGCGAAGAACTCGGCCCTGGACCGGGCGTCCTCGCGCAGCCCGCCGAGCAGCGTCGAGGTGACCGTCCGGGAGCCGGTGGCCTGCACCCCGCGCAGGGTCATGCACAGGTGCTCGGCCTCGATCACCACGCCCACCCCGGTCGGCTGCAGCCGGGCCGCGAGCCAGTCCGCGATCTGCTTGGTCAGCCGCTCCTGTACCTGCGGGCCGTGCGCGAAGTGTTCGACCACCCGGGCCAGTTTGGACAGCCCGAGAATGCGGTCACCGGGGAGGTAGCCGACGTGCGCCACCCCGACGAACGGCAGCAGGTGGTGCTCGCACACCGACCGGATCGGGATGCCCCGGGCCAGCACCAGCTCGTCGTACCCCTCCTCGTTCGGGAACGTGGTGAGGGTGAACTCGCGCGGCGTGAGCAGCTCCGCGTACGCCTGGGCCATCCGTCGCGGAGTGTCCCGCAGGCTCTCGCTCTCCAGTGAGATGCCCAGCGCGCGCAGGAAGTCCCCGGCCGCGACCTCGGCCGCGACCAGATCCCGGTCGGCATCCGGCCGTACCACCCGCAGCGCGGTCATGAGCCCACGCCGAGACCGATCAGCAGCACGAGTACCACGGTGATCACCGCGAACACCCCGTGCCCGTACACGAGCGGCTTCGGGAATCCGGTCTCGATGGTGCTCTCGCGCCGGCGTACCCCACCGAGCCAGCGGAAGAACATCACGTCACCCAGTACGGCCACCAGCACCAGCAGTACGAGCGCGATCCACACCAGCGACTCGGTGTCGGTCACGACGTACGCGATCCACACCACCAGACCGACCGCCGCGAGCAGGAAATGGCCGAAGATCAGGGCCGGTACCAGCCGGGTCGGTAAGCCCGTTCCCGTCGTACCGCCCGCGGTTCCGGCACCGGTCGCGGCACCGGCCTGACCGGCGCGGACCCCGCCGCGGGAGAGCCACATTCCGAGCATGACGAAGCCACCGACTGCGGTGAGCAACCAGGTGAGGAGGGCGATGATCGGCATTACTGCTCCTTGGAGTTCACAGTGGAGGTCGTGTTCGCCGGGGCCGTGAAGCCCTCGGCCTGGACATCCTCGGCGGCGACGCGCACCCCGTACCGGTAGGCGAGCTTGCCGCCGAGATAGCCGGAGGCGCCCAGCACAGCGAGGCTGACCGCGGACAGCACCACCAGTCCGACCGGTACCGCGCCGTCCACCGCACCGCGGCGCAACAGCAGGTTCACCAGGTACGCGGTGGTCACCGCGAGGTTGAGCGTCATGTGTACGAGGCCGGTCCGGAACGCGGGCGTACCGGTCGGGATCGCGAACAGGTCGAGGAAGCCGGTCAGGGCCGCGGCCAACGCGCCGGCGATCCCGATCCCGATGAGCCAGCGCGCGCCGTCGGCCAGGAACTCCGGCTCCGCGACAACCCGCGAGGCGAGGTCGAACACCAGGCCGCAGATCCAGGCGCCGATGGGCACCGCCACCAGCGCCGGATGGATCGGGTGGCCGTACGGTCCGGCGAGCCGGGTGACCGGCTGCTTGGCCTGGTGTGCGGCGTGCATGGTGCCTCCGGTGGGGGGTCACGATCCCGGGTGTCTGGTTTCGCCAACCGGCGCTGTCGTTTCGATCCTGGGCCATCGTCGATCAGATTTCAATAGCGACCGTTGGTGTTATTGTTGCGGCGTGACCATGGGCTGGGCCGCGGTAGCGGTCCTTCTGGACCGGGTGCGACGCGCCCTGTACGAGCACGTCCGATCGGAGAACCAGGCGGTCACCAGGGACGATGCCGCCGGAGCGGTCGGCATCTCGCGCAATCTCGCCGCGTTCCACCTGGACAAGCTCGTCGACGCCGGGCTGCTGCGGGCCAGGTACGAAACCCCCGCCGGCCGGCCCCGATCGGTCGGCCGGGCCCCGAAGGTGTACGAGCCGACCGGCGCCCGGGTCTCGCTGTCCATTCCGGAACGGCGGTACGAGTTGATCGGCGAGATCCTGGCGACGGCGGTGGCCGAGGAGCCGACCGACGCCGGCCGGGCGGCGGTGCGGGTCGCGCACCGGTTCGGCCGGGATGTGGGACGGGCCGCGCACGTGGACGCCGATCGGGTCGACGATCCGCTCCGCGCCACCGAGCCGGTGCTGACCCACCTCGGTTTCGAACCGGAGCGGAGCTGTGCCGACACTGAACGCCGTCCCGACCCTGAACGCCGCGCCGACCCTGAACGCGGTGCCGACACTGAACGCCGTCCCGACCCTGAACGCCGTCCCGACCCTGAACGCGGTGCCGACCCTGAACGCCGTCCCGACCCTGAACGCGGCGCCGACTCTGAACGCGGCACCGGCGGCGCCGACGATTCGGTACGCCTGCGCAACTGCCCGTTCCATCCGCTCGCGGCGCGCCAGCCCGAGCTGATCTGCGGAATCAACCTGTCATTCGTGGACGGGCTGCTCGACGGGCTGCTCGACCCCGGCGACCGCGCCCGGATCGCGGCAACCCTGGCTCCCCGGCCGGGTGCCTGCTGCGTGGCGCTGCACCGGGTGCCGGCCACCGGGGCAAGCTGACCGGGCCGACTGACCGGCGCCGGCCGACCAGCGCAGGCTGACTGCCGGGTAAGCGCGCCCGGCCCTCAGCGCGCCAGCCGGGGCAACCGGTGCAGGGTGACGTCGACCAGCTCGCCGCCGCGGGCGTCGGCGGTCAGGTAGGTGCAGTGGGGCTGGCGCCGGCGGTCGGTCGGCGAACCGGGGTTCAGCAGCCGCAGTCCACCGGGCGCGACCGTGTCCCAGGGGATGTGGCTGTGGCCGAACACCAGCACGTCGGTGTCCGGGTACTGAGCGGCGCAGCGCTGCTCGCGTCCGGTCGCGGAACCTGTCTCGTGTACCACCGCCAACCGGATGCCGGCCAACTCGACCCGGGCGACCTCGGGCAGCCGCCGGCGCAACGGTGGCCCGTCGTTGTTGCCGTACACCCCGACGAGCCGGCGGGCGCGCGCCTCGATCGCGTCCAGCAGCGCGACGTCCACCCAGTCCCCCGCGTGCAGCACCACATCGGCCCGGTCCACCTCGTCCCAGACCTGTTCGGGCAGCTCCCGGGCCCGCTTCGGTACGTGCGTGTCCGCGATCAACAGCAGCCGCAGCGCGTCTGACCCCATCCGTGGAGTCAACGTCACGGGACGAACCAGGTCCAGATCTCGTGCCGGATCCGCAGGCTGCCCTCGAGTTGCCGGCCGACGATCCGGAAGTGCACCCGACCCGGTACCGGCTGCCGCGGCACCCAGCAGCGCAGGCTGCCGAACCCGACCGCCACCTCGTCGATGTCGGCGGTGGCGTACCGCGGCAGGATCAAGGTGGTCGTACCGGCCCGCACGTCCAGCACGATCTCCACTTCCATCGAGCGGATGTCGGCCGCGGCGAAGTTGAGTCGTACCGAGCCGGCGTGGTTGTTGACCACGATGCGCCGCGGTACCACCCAGTTGCCGCGGCGGCGGATGTTCGCCCCGGCCCGCCGGAGCACCAGCGTGTCCGAGGTACGCGCCCGCGGGTCCGGTACCTCGGCCGGCTCCACCGGCGCGGACGGCAGGTCCGCGGTCACCGCCGCGAGCTCCCGGTAGGTACGCGCGCGCAAAGCGCTGGCCAGCCGCTCCTCGAACTCGTGCAGGTCGATCCGACCCTCGCCGACCCCCTGCCGGAGCAGCCGGATCGCCACGTCCCGCTCCAGGTCGGACACTCGCAGCTCGCCGCCGGGGGTAGCCGGCGCGTCGGGGACCCGGGGCTCGGCCGCGGAGACCCCCGGTGGGGCCAGCGGCAACTCAACGGTGGGATGCGCGAGCTGGCGCGGATCGGTCCAGTCTGCGGTGGGCAACTCGATGGTGGGATGGGGCCGCTCGTCCGCCGGCTCCTGAGTGGCCGGCGCCTGACCGGGCGGCGCCTGACCGGGCGGCGCCTGACCGGGCGGCGCCTGCCCGGCGGGCGGGTGACCCGACGGCGCCCGGCTGGACGGATCGGCTGGAGCCCATTCACCCACCATGGTGTCTCACCGTAACGGGCTGGTTCCACAGAGCGCTCAACGAACGCTGGAGCGCTGCTCGGTGGCCCGCCGTCGCGGTACGGCGCACACTCGAGCGCATGATCTGCGCACCGTGCCGGGAGCAGCGGCACGACGAGTGCCGGGGCGGCACCTGGTGCGACTGCCAGCACCGGCCGGCGAAACCGAACGAACCAGCCACCGGTCGCGCCGGGGAGTGACGGCACCCCCGGTCAGCCGCGGTGCGCGCTGCCCGCGCAGCATGGTCGGATGCACCGGCTGTGGCCCGACCCGGATCCCGGTACCGCGTTGGACGATGCCGCGCTGGTGTCGCTGTACGACCTGGACCGCTCCCGGCCGTGGCTCCGGATGAACTTCGTGACGAGCGTGGACGGCGCGGTCGCCGTCGACGGCCACTCCGCCGGCCTGTCCGGGCCCGCCGACCGCAGGGTGTTCCGGCTGGTACGGATGCTCTGCGACGCCGTCATGGTGGGCGCCGGCACGCTACGGGAGATCGGGTACCGGCCGCTGACCCTCAACCCGGAGCGGCGGGCGTGGCGCCGCCGGCACCTGCTCCCCGAGTACCCCACGCTGGTTGTCGTTTCGGGCCGGCTCGACCTCGACCCGGAGCATCCGGCGCTGGCCGGGGCGCCGGTCCGCCCGGTGATCGTCACCCACGACGGCTCGCCGGACGACCGGCGGCAGGCCCTGGCGAAGCACGCCGACGTGCTGGCCTGTGGCGATGGCGCGGTCGACCCGGCCGGTGCGCGGGCGGCGCTGGCCGAACGCGGGCTCGGGCAGCTGCTGTGCGAGGGCGGGCCGCGGTTGTTCGGCGCGCTGGCCGGCGCCGACGTCGTGGACGAGCTGTGCCTGACCGTGTCGCCGCTGCTCACCGGTCCGGGCGCCGGCCGGATCATCGCGGCGCCACCGGTGCCGGTCGGCGCCCCGATGCCGCCCCGACCACTCGAGCTGGCCCACGTGCTGACCGCCGGGGGTGAGCTGCTGCTGCGGTACACCCGCCCGGGTCACCGGCGGGAACACGGGCAAGCGCGGGAACACGGTCACCAGCGGGAACACGGGCAAGCACGGGAACACGACTCGCGCGGGCCGACCGCGTCCGCATGAGTGGGCCGCGGGTGCGGCACGATGCCTACAGGGTCGGGACAGCTCGGGCCAGCAGGAGGCGACGACATGACGGGCAGCGCCGGTACGCCGGTCGGCCGGGTCCTCGGTACCACCGACGCGACGCCACTGAACTTCTGGGTGGCCGTCGAACCGGGCGCGTACCTGCAACTCGACGACGTCGTGGTGACCGAGCGGGACGTGCCCGGGCGCGGGCCGGTGACGATCGCCGGAGTGGTGACCGCGGTACGGGCCCGGCACGAGGGCGCCCAGTTCGACTCCGACGTGTTCCTGATCAGCGAGGGAACGCTGCCCGCGCAGGTACAGGAGGCCGCCGAGGTCACCACCACCCGGGTCGAACCGGAGGTGTACGTACCGCCCCGGCCCGGTGCCGAGGTACGCCGCGCCGCCGCGGACGAGCGCTCCACCGCGCTGTACTTCGACCGGATGTCGCGACAGCTGCCGATCGGGCTCGGGCGCGACGGCGAGCCGATGTACCTCAACGCCGACTTCCTCGACGGCACCCGCGGCGCGCACGTGTCGATCTCCGGGATCTCCGGAGTGGCGACCAAGACCTCGTTCGCGACGTTCCTGCTGTACTCGGTGTTCCGCGCCGGGGTACTCGGTGCCGAGGCGCCCAACACCCGCGCGCTGATCTTCAACGTCAAGGGCGAGGACCTGCTGCTGCTCGACCATCCGAACACCCGGCTGGACGAGGACACCATCGCCGACTACACCCGGCTCGGGCTGCCCTCCGACGCGTTCGGCAGTGTCGAGGTGTTCGCGCCGGCCCGACCGGGCGATCCGACCGGTACGCCCGACGTGGCCTGCCGTACCACCGGGGTCGAGTCGTTCTACTGGACGCTGGAGGAGTTCTGCCGGGACCGGCTGCTGCCGTTCGTGTTCGCCGACGCCGACGACGAGCGCCAGCAGTACACGATGGTGGTCCACCAGGTGGCGGCGAAGCTGGCCCGGGAGGCGCAGCCCGCACCCGACGGCGGCGCGATCCTCGACGGCCAGGTGATCCGCAGCTACGAGTCCCTCGTCGACCTGCTCACCGACCGGCTGACCGACGAGGACACCCGGGGCGAATGGGCTGGTAGCGCGGTCGGTCTGGGCACCGTCAACGCGTTCATCCGGCGGCTGATGTCGAGCCGGCGCGACCTGGGCCGACTGGTACGCGGCGACCTGCCGGCCCGCCGCCCGCACGCGATCAGCACCGACGACGCCGGCGCCCAAGTGACGGTGGTGGACCTGCACAACCTGCCGGACCGGGCGCAGCGGTTCGTGGTCGGCGTGACCCTGCGGTCGGAGTTCGAGCGCAAGGAGAAGGCCGGTACCGCCCGGCCGCTGCTGTTCGTCGTGCTGGACGAGCTGAACAAGTACGCGCCGCGCGAGGGGTCCAGCCCGATCAAGGACATCCTGCTCGACATCGCCGAACGCGGCCGGTCGCTCGGCGTGATCCTGATCGGTGCCCAGCAGACTGCGAGCGAGGTGGAGCGGCGGATCGTGGCGAACTCGGCGATCCGCGTGGTCGGCCGGCTCGACGCCGCCGAGGCGTCCCGACCGGAGTACGGCTACCTGCCACCGAGCCAGCGACAGCGGGCCGTGCTGGCCAAGCCCGGCACCATGTTCGTGGCCCAGCCGGACATCCCGGTACCGCTGGTGGTGGAGTTCCCGTTCCCGGCCTGGGCGACCCGGCCGGCCGAGGCGGGCCCGATGCCGCCGACCGCGATGCGCTCGATCGTGCAGTCGGTGGACCCGTTCGCGGTGGTGGGCGCCGGTCGCGGGTCGGGGCACGGCGCCGACGACGACATCCCGTTCTAGGGGGTTCCGGTGACCGAACTGCCGGCGGACATGCGCGCGCACAACCGCACGCTGATCGAGGAGTTCCGGGCCGCCGGGCGCAAGCTCGGCGAACGGCCGTTGCTGCTCCTCACCACCGTCGGACGGCAGACCGGGCAACTGATAACAACCCCGATGATGTACATCCCGGATGGCGACCGGCGGCTGGTCGTGGCGTCCAACGCGGGCGCGGCGAAGACCCCCGACTGGTACCACAACCTCGTCGCGAACCCCGACGTCACGGTCGAGGCCGACGGCGAGGAGTACCCGGCGACCGCGGTCGTACCGGAGCGGGCCGAGCGGGACCGGCTGTTCGCCCGGATCGTCGAGCAGTACCCGTTCTTCGCCGACCACCAGGCCGGGGTCGAACGCACCATCCCGGTCGTGGTGCTGGTCCGCCGCTGATCCCGCCGCGGGGCCGCCGCCGGCGGTGGGGAGCCGAACGCCGGGCTGTCGGGTACCGGCCGACCCGCGACGCGCCGGGCCGGGATGTCGGGGGCGGCACCTAGAGTCTGCGACGGTTGTCAGTGGTGAGGAGTTTGGGGGCCGGGTGAAGATCCTGCACACGTCCGACTGGCACGTCGGCAAGGTGCTCAAGGGCCGCAGCCGCACCGACGAGCACATCCGGGTGCTGGCCGAGCTCGTCGGCATCGCCCGGGACGAGCGTCCGGACCTGGTGCTGGTGGCCGGCGACCTGTTCGAGAACGCCGCGCCCACGCCGGAGGCGAAGAGGATCGTCACGCGGGCACTGACCGCGCTGCGCAACACCGGCGCCGACGTGATCGCGATCGCCGGCAACCACGACAACGCCGAGGAGTTCGACGCGCTGCGGAGCTGGGCCGACGCGGCCGGGGTCACCCTGCGCGGCCGGGTCAACCAGGCGGACGACCTGGTCATCACCGGCACCACCGCGGCCGGCGAACGCTGGCGGGTGGCCGCGCTGCCGTTTCTTTCCCAGCGGTACGCGGTGCGCGCGACCGAGATGTTCGAACTGACCGGAGCCGAGGCCAACCAGACCTACGCCGACCATCTCGGTCGGGTACTGACCGCGCTGACCGCCGGCTTCAGCCCGGACGCCGTGAACCTCGTGACCGCGCACCTGACCGTGTTCGGCGCGAAGTCCGGTGGTGGCGAGCGGGACGCGCACACCATCGCCGCGTACGCCGTACCGGCCACGCTGTTCCCGGTGAGCACGCACTACGTCGCGCTCGGACACCTGCACCGGACCCAGTCGATCCCCGGCCCGTGCCCGATCCACTACTCCGGCAGCCCGCTCGCGGTGGACTTCGGCGAGGAGGAGAACAGCCCGTCCGTACTGGTCGTGGAGGCGACCGCGGACACCCCGGCCAAGGTCCGGCGGGCTGCGTTGACCAGCCCGCGCACGCTACGCACCCTGCGCGGATCGCTGGCGGAACTGGCCGCCGCTGAGGTTGGCGACGAATGGCTGCGGGTGTACGTGACGGAGCCGCCACGGGCCGGCCTGCGCGAGGAGGTGGCCGAGCTGCTGCCGAACGCGCTGGAGATCCGCATCGACCCGGAGGTACTGGCCGCGGCCGGCTCGACCGTCGAGAAACCGTCCCGCTCCGGTCGTACCCCCCGGGAGCTGTTCGCCGACTATCTCGACGAGCGCGGCCACGAGGACACCGCGGTCACCGCCCTGTTCGACCAGTTGCTGGAGGAGGTCGGCTGATGCGACCACTGCGGCTCGATCTGGCCGGCTTCACGGTGTTCCGGGAGCCGACCACGGTCGACCTCACCGACGCCGAGTTCTTCGTACTGCTCGGCCCGACCGGTTCGGGCAAGTCGACCGTGCTCGACGCGATCTGCTTCGCGCTGTACGGCACTGTGCCCCGCTGGGACGACCGGCGCGCGATCGCCAACGCGCTCGCCCCGTCCGCCGCCGAGGCGCGGGTACGACTGGTGTTCTCGGCCGCCGGCCAGCGGTACGTGGCGACCCGGGTGGTACGCCGGGACGGCAAGGGCAAGGTGTCCACCGCACACGCCGGACTGGAGAAGCTGCCGGCCGGATTCGACCTGTCCGCGCTGGATGGCGGGCTCGACGCGGACGACCTCGGTGAAGTGCTCGCCGGTACGCCCGCGGAGATGGAAGCCGCGGTGACCGCCGCCGTCGGCCTGCCGTACGAGCAGTTCGTGACCTGCGTGATCCTGCCGCAGGGCGCGTTCGCCGAGTTCCTGCACGCGAAGCCGGCCAAGCGCCAGGACATCCTGGTCAACCTGCTCGGCCTGCGGGTGTACAAGCAGATCGGTGAGCGGGCGGGGCTGCTGGCCAAGGACGCCGAGGCCGCGGCGAGCGCGGTGTCCTCGCTGCTCGGCGGGCTGGCCGACGCGACCGCCGAGGCGGTCGCCGAGGCGGCCGAGCGGGTGGACGAGCTGGACCGGCTGACGGTCGAGGTGGGCGACGCGCTCCCCCGGCTCGCGCAGGCGCGGCAACAGGCGCACGAGGCCCGGGACGCGCTCGCCGCGCTGGACGACGAGGGCAGGCGACTGGCCGCGGTACGCGCGCCGGCCGACGCCGGCGAGATCGCGGACGCGGTGGTGACCGCCCGGACCGCCGCCGACCGGGACGCCGAGGCGGTACTGGCGGCCGAGAACGAGGAAGACGAGTTGCGCGGCCGGCTCGCCGACGCCGGCGAGCCGGGCGAGCTGCGCCGGCTGGTGGACGGGTACGCCGAAGCCGACCGGCTGACCGCCGAGGTCGAGGAGCTGGCGGCCGCGGCGGCCGGCGGGCGGGACGAGCTGACCGCCGCGCAGCGAGCGGTCACCGTGGCCGACGCCGAGGTGGAGGAGGCGGAGGCCGCGCTGCGCGCCGCCCAGGACGCCGACCTCGCCGGCGCGCTGCGACCACACCTGTCGGTGGGCGAAGACTGCCCGGTCTGCGCGCAGCCGGTCGCGGAGCTTCCGCCGGCGGTCGCCAACCAGGACAAGTCCGGTGGCGGGCTCGCCGCGGCCGGGGAAGCGCTGGCGGCGGCCAAGCAGCGCCATGCCACCGCCGACCGGGCCGCCCGCGAGCTGGACCGCGCGGTGCATGCGGCCGAGGCCCGGGCCGGCGACGCCCGGCGGCGGCTCGGCGCGCTGGCCGAGCTGCTCGACGGCCAGCCGGCGCTGGACACGCTCACCGCGCAACTGGCCGAGATCGAGGCGACCCGCGCCGCTGTACAGCAGGCGGGTTCGGCGGTGAAGACCGCGCGGGAGCGGGCCCGCCGGTCGCGCGCCGGCGCCGAGTCTGCCGAGCGGACCCTGCGTACCGCGTGGCAGGCGCTCGACCGGGCCCGGGACAGCGTCGCCGCGTTCGGGCCGCCGGCCGCCGACCGCGACGACCTGGTCGGTACCTGGCAGGCGCTCGCCGACTGGGCGGCTGCCGAGGCGCAGGCCCGCCGCGTCGCCCGCGCGGACCGGGCGGCCGCGGTGGCCGAGGCCGACGCGACCGCGGACAGCGTGTACGGCAAGCTCGCCGCGTTGCTCGGCGAGCACGGCATCGATCTCGAACCGGAGTCCGATCCGGCCCGGGTGGTGGCGGTCGCGGTCGAACGGGCCACCGGCGAACACCGCCGCGCGGTCGAACGGTACGAGCAGGCGGCCCAGTTGCGCGGCCAGCGGGACGAGCACCTGCGTCGGGCACAGGTGGCGAAAGCGCTGGCCAACCACCTGCGGGCGAACAACTTCGAGCGGTGGCTGTTGACCGAGGCGCTGGACCGGCTGGTCGACGGCGCCTCGACGATCCTGCGCGAACTCTCCGGCGGGCAGTACGAGCTGGTCCACGACAAGGGCGAGTTCGCGGTGGTGGACCACCACGACGCGGCGCTGCGCCGGCCGGTACGCACGCTGTCCGGCGGTGAGACGTTCCAGGCGTCACTGGCGCTCGCGCTGGCCCTGTCCGAACAGTTGGCCGGCATGTCCACGGTCGCCACCAGCCTCGAGTCGATCATGCTGGACGAGGGGTTCGGCACGCTGGATCCGGCCACCCTGGACACGGTCGCCGCGACGCTGGAGAACCTGGCCGCCCGAGGTGACCGGATCGTCGGCGTGGTGACGCACGTGGCCGCGCTGGCCGAGCGGATTCCGGTGCGGTACGAGGTCAGCAAGCAGTCCGGTACCGCGCGGATCGAGCGGACGACCCCGTGACCGGCCCCTCCGCGCTGCACATCGACGCATGGGATCCCAGCTACGGGCGCGCCTACAGCGCCGGCGAGGAGAGCCCGGCCAACCGGAGCAGCGCCCCGGTGGACGTGTCGGTGGAACGCCCGGCCGGCTCGTGGCTGCCGCTGACCCCCGGTCCGGAGGTACGCGCGCCGCAGCTGGTGCTGCTGGTCGACGGGGTACGCCGGATCGACGCGCGGGTGTGGGCCACCGACGCCACCGGCACCCATCCGGGCATCGCCGCGTCGTACGCGGCCGGCGCGGTCTGCTGCGACCTCGGCAAAGGCGTGGCCGAGCTGGTCGGCACCCCCCGGATAGAGCGCGGCATGTTCATCAGCCAGGCGAACGCCGTACCGCTGGTCGCCCACGAAGCGGCCGTCTACCAGCCGCACCGGGTCAACCACCCCGACCCGGCGAAGCTCGAGGACGCGCTGCAGGACCAGCTCGGCGATCTCGAGATCGAGGTCAGCCGCGCCGCGCGGCAGGCGGCCGACGGCGACGAGCTGCTCGTACTCGACGGGCCGCTGCGCGAGCGGATCGGGCTGGCCCGCGCGCTCGGCTACGCCAAGACGCACCGCACCACCTACCTGGACGGACAGCCCGCCACCGTGGTCGGCGCGCTGCAGGCCGGGCAGCGCACCCCGCTGTTCGGGCTCGGCGGCCGGTGGAACCGGTACTCCTGGTACCTGCGGCTGCCCGGACCGGCCGGCAGCCCGTGGGCCGGGGTGGTCCGGGTCGAGTGCTCGGCGACCCTGACCGTCGGCCAGGCGATCGAGCTGGCGGATGTCAGCGCGGTGACCCTGCCGCGGTTCGCCTCCACGCCGTACAAGGATCCGCGGGCGCCACAGAACCTGACCCCGATCGCCGGCCTGGAGCGGCGGCTGCGCGCACAGCTCGGCGATCCGCGGCTGCTGCACCGCGGGCTGCGGGTGGCCGCCGCGAGCACCGCTACCGTCACCGCATGAGAGTGCTGCGGCTGCCGGACCGGTACGACCTGCCCGGCTCGCTCGGCATGCTGCGCCTCGGCGGGTACGACCCGACCACCTGGCTCGGTGCCGACGAACTGTGGCGGGCCAGCCGTACCCCCGCCGGCCCGGGCACGATCCGGCTGGTCCGGCACGGCGACGAGCTGCACGCGACCGCGGCCGGCCCCGGCGCCGAGTGGCTGCTGGACCGGGCCGACGCGCTGGCCGGGCTGCGCGACGATCCGACCGGCTTCACCGAGCTGTCCCGGGCGCACCCACTGGTGGCGCGGCTGGCCGCGGCCCGGACCGGGCTGCGCATCCCGCGCACCGAGCGGGTGTACGAGGAGCTCCTCAAGGCGGTACTCGGGCAGAAGGTCACCGGCATCGAGTCGCGCCGGTCGTACAACGCGCTGGTCCGGCGCTTCGGCGAGCCGGCGCCCGGTGCCGGGAAGGCGCCGGTGGAGCTGTACGTGCCGCCGGCTCCGGAGACGCTCGCCGGTACCCCGTACTGGGCCCTGCACCCGCTCGGTGTCGAGGCGAAACGGGCCAGCACCCTGCTCCGGGCGTCGGTACTGGCCGACCGGCTCGAGGAGGCGGCCGGGATGGACCCGGCGCGGGCGACCGCGCGGCTGACCGCGGTACCGGGCATCGGCCCGTGGACCGCCGCCGAGGTGACCGTCGTCGCGCTGGGCGACCCGGACGCGGTGAGTGTGGGCGACTGGAACCTGCCGCACCTGGTCAGCTACGCGCTGGCCGGAGAGCCGCGCGGCGACGACGCCCGGATGCTGGAGCTGCTCGCCCCGTTCGCCGGACACCGGGCCCGGGTGATGCGGCTGCTGGCCACGGCCGGGATCCGGGTGCCGCAGCGGGCCCCCCGGGCCAAGCTGCGCTCGTTCGCCGCCTACTGACCGGGCGCCTGTCGCCTACCGGGTGGCCCGCCCGTCGCCGACCGGGTGGCCCGCCTGCCGCCTCCCGGATGGCACGCCTGCCCGGTGGTGCGGCTGTGGAACCCTCACTGGACCGGCACCGGATACTCCGGCAGGGTGATCGCCTCCGCGGTCTTCGTCGCCATCTTGGCGATCAACCCCTTCCACGGCATGTACGGCAGGGCGCGGAAGGACTGGTTGCGGAGCCAGATCCTGGCCCGGGTAGGGGGCGCGAGAAAGCCGACGCCGTCCTGTGCCTGCTGCTGGTTGCGCCGGACGTAGTCGCGCAACCGCTGCTCGTACCGGGTGAACGCGAGCCCGTGGTCGCCGGGTGCGCCGGCCAGCTCCCCGGCGAGCAGGTACGCCGCGACGATCGCGGTACCGGTGCCGTTGCCGCCGGGACCGGCCGCGTACCCCGCGTCGCCGAGCAGGACGACCCGCCCGGTCGACCACCGGTCCAGCACGATCTGGCTGCACGAGTCGAAGTAGAAGTCCGGCTCCCGCAGGGCGGCGCGGAGCAGTCGCGGCACCTCCCAACCCATCCCGGCGAACCGGTCGACGAGCAACTGCCGCTGCCGCGTCACGTCGTGCGGGTCGTGGTCCAGGGGCGGGGAGGCGAAGAAGAACATCGCCTTCGCCTCGGTGTTCTGCCGCGCGCTGTACACCCCGGCGGTACGGCCGGGCACGCTGTACAGCCGACCCGTGCGGTCGAGTCCCAGGTGGTTGGCCGTGGTGAAGCTCGCGGCGTAGTAGCCGAGGTACCGGGCGTACCGCGACTCCTCGCCGAACGCGAGCGCCCGTACCGCCGAATGCATCCCGTCCGCGCCCACCACCAGGTCGAAGCGACGGCGGTCGCCGCGGGCGAACGTCACGTCCACACCGTGCTCGTCCTGCGCGAGCGAGGTGATCGTGTCGTCGAAGACGTACTCGGTGTACGGCCGGGTCTCCTCGTACAGCAGCCGGCTGAGATCGCCGCGCAGGATCTCCACGTCGCCGCTGAAGATCGCGGCCGGCATGGTCGCCACCGACCGGCCGGACGCGTCCACGTACGCCATCGAGCCCATCTCGGTGGCGAGCGCGCGGACGGAGTCCAGGATGCCCATGCGCTCCAGCACGGTCAGGTGCGTCCGGCCGCGGAAGTCGACGGCGTAGCCGCCGTCCCGCAGCGCCGGGGCGCGCTCCACCACGGTGACGTCGACGCCGTACCGGTGCAGCCAGTGCGCCAGCGCGGGTCCGGCGATGCTGGCCCCGGAGATGAGCACGTTCGTCATGGTCGTCCTCCCAGATCGTCGAGCACTGCCGTGACTATACAAACGTCTTAGACATTCGTATAGGACGTCTGTATAGAGGGGGTTAGGATCCACACCGTGGGACATCGGGAACAGCTGCTGACCGGGGCCAAGCGCTGCCTGCTGGAGCGCGGGTACGCCCGGACCACCGCGCGGGACATCGTCGCGGCGTCCGGCACGAACCTCGCCTCGATCGGCTACCACTTCGGCTCGAAGGACGCGCTGCTCAACGCCGCGATGCTGGACGCCATCGCGGAGTGGGGCGAGGAGCTCGGCCGGGTGCTCGGTGCCGAGTCGCAGGCCGGGACAGAGGGTGACCCCGCGGATCGGCTCGAGCGGCTCTGGGACCGGATGATCGAGTCGTTCGGCAACCACCGCGCGCTCTGGCTCGCCAGCTTCGAGGCGTTCGTGGTGTCGGCGCACTCCCCCGACCTGCGCCGGCAGTTGGCCGACGGTCAGGATCTCGGCCGGTCCGGGCTGGCCGCGCAGATCCTCGACATCGCCGAGGAGGCGGTCAGCGCGGCGGTCGCGCGCAGCGTGGGCTCGGTCGGACTGGCCATGGTGTCGGGACTGCTCGCGCAACATCTGGTCGATCCGGACCGGGCGCCCACCGGCAAGGAGGTGGCCGACGGCCTCCGGGCGCTCGCCGCGTCCGGCCGAGCCTCCGAGCCGGCAGCGGGCTGAGCATTCCCGAGCCCGAGGCCGGCCGAGCATTCCCGAGCCCGAGGCCGGCTGAGCATCCGGAGCCCGCGGCCGGCTGAGCAGCGCTACTGACCACGCCCCGTTCCACCGCCGTGGTTGACTGGCGGCGTGGATCTGCCGGTGAAGGTGCCGACCGAGCCGATGCTCGCCAACAGCGTGGTGGAGATCCCCACCGGCGAGGGCATGACGTACGAGCCGAAATGGGACGGCTTCCGCTGCATCGTGTTCCGCGACGGCGACGAGGTGGAGCTGGCCAGCCGCGGCGGCAAGACGATGACCCGGTACTTCCCGGAGGTCGTCGAGTTCGTCCGGGACCAGTTCCCGGCCCGCTGCGCGGTCGACGGGGAGCTGGTCGTGGTGGTGCGCGACGGCACGCCGCGGCTCGACTTCGACACGCTCGGCCAGCGCATCCACCCGGCCGGGTCGCGGGTCCGGATGCTCGCCGAGACCACGCCGACGAGCTTCGTCGCGTTCGACCTGCTCGCCATCGGGGACGACGACCTCACCGCCAGGCCGTTCCGGGAGCGCCGCGAACGACTGGCGGCCGCGCTCGCCGACGCCCGACCGCCGGTGTACCTGACCCCGAGCACGCAGGACCTGGACACCGCCCGCCGCTGGTTCGGGCTGTTCGAGGGAGCCGGGCTCGACGGGCTGATCGCGAAGCCCGCCAGCCTGCCGTACGGGCCGGGCAAGCGGCTGATGTACAAGATCAAGCACGCGCGTACCGCCGACTGTGTGGTCGCCGGATTTCGCTGGCACAAGTCCGGTCCGGTGGTCGGCTCGCTGCTGCTCGGGCTGTACGGCGACGACGGCCTGCTGCACCACGTCGGCGTGTCCGCCTCGTTCTCGGTCAAGCGCCGGGGCGAGCTGGTGGCCGAGCTCGAGCCGTACCGCGATCCCGCCGAGCACCCGTGGCTGCCACCGCACGCGCGGGTGACCGAGGGTCAGCGGTTGCCCGGTGCGGTCAGCCGCTGGACCGGTACCCGCGACCTGTCCTGGGAGCCGCTGCGGCCGGACCTGGTGTGCGAGGTCGGGTACGACCACATGGAGGAGGAGCGGTTCCGGCACCCGGCCCGGTTCCTGCGCTGGCGACCGGACCGGGAACCCGGCTCGTGCCGGTACGACCAGCTCGACCGGCCGGTTCGGTTCGACGTGGACCGGGTACTGGCCGGGGCACCCAGCGCAGGGAGTGAGTAGTGAGTCGAGCGGTACCCATCCGGATCGTCGCCGCGCTGCTGGTCGGCGCGGTACTCGCGACGACCGCGGCCTGTTCGACTCCGCGCACCCGCTGGGTGGACCCCCCCGGCGGCTCGTCGAACGGTCCGGGCGGGACCGGCACCGTCAGCTGGCGGCCCTGCCCCGAGGTGGCCGAGGAATCGCTCGGTCAGCTGCCGAAGAACGTCACGTTCGAGTGCGGCACGGTGCGGGTGCCGCAGGACTGGCACCACCCCGGCAACGGCTCCACGTTCGACATCGCGCTGATGCGGGCGCACGCCGCCGGCCAGTCCGGCCGGATCGGCTCGCTGCTGGTCAACCCGGGCGGGCCGGGTGGCTCCGGCGTACAGCTCGCCGCGTACCTGTCACAGGGACTGCCGGCCGAGGTGACCCGCCGGTTCGACCTGGTCGGCTTCGACCCGCGCGGCGTCGGCAAGTCCTCCCCGGTCGAGTGCATCAGCGACGCCGACAAGGACGCGAACATCGGCTTCGAGCCGGATCCGGCCAGCCAGCCGCAGTTCGACCGGCTCGTGCAGCTCACCCGGCAGATGGCCGAGGACTGCCAGAGCAGGTACAGGGCCACCCTCGGCCTGTTCGCCACCGAGCAGGCCGTCCGGGACATGGACGCGATCCGGGGCGCGCTCGGCGACGAGAAGCTGACCTTCCTGGGCTACTCGTACGGCACCCTGCTCGGCGCGGTGTACGCGCACCTGTTCCCGCGCCGGGTCCGCGCGCTGGTACTCGACGGCGCGGTGGACCCGCGGGAGAACGACGTGGCGGCCAGCGAGGGCCAGGCGGCCGGTTTCGAGAACGCGTTCAACCAGTTCGCCGCCTGGTGCAAGGTGAACGCCACGCTCTGTCCGATCGGGCCGGACGCCCGGCGCGCGCTGACCGCAATCCTCGGCAAGGTGCGGTCCCGGCCGCTGCGGGCACCGGACGGCCGCCAGGTGACCCCGGGCTGGGTGTTCACCGCAGTGGTGTCCGCCTTGTACTCGCGCAGCCAGTGGCCGGTGCTCGGCGGCGCGCTGGGCCAGGTCAACCGCGGCGACCCGGACGGCGTACTGCAGCTGGTGGACCTGTTCTACGAGCGCGACTCGCACGGGCACTACACGAACCTGATCGACGCGAACAGCGCGATCAACTGTGTCGACGAGACCGACCCGCCGAGCGTCGCCGAGGTACGCAGGTACCAGTCGGACTGGCGGAAGAAGTACCCGCTGTTCGGGGCGCCGCTCGCGCTGTCCATGCTGGCCTGCTCGGTGTGGCCGGCAACCCGCGACCCGTACCCGGTCGGTGCCGCCGACGGTGCGCCGCCGATCCTGGTGGTGGGCACCCGCAACGACCCGGCCACGCCGTACGCCCAGACCGCCCGGCTCGCCTCGCTGCTCGGTACCGGCACGGTGCTCACCTGGGAAGGCGACGGGCACACCGCGTACCCGCAGACGGCCTGCGTGACCTCAGCGGTGGACGGCTACCTGGTCGACCTGAAGGTGCCGGACGACAACACCAGCTGCCCCGCGCGTTGAGGTGGGGTAGGACGGGTCAGCCCGGACTGACGCCGGCGACGGCGGCCAGCGCGCCGACCGGATCGAGGTACAGGCCGGCCAGCAGGGTCACCCACTGGTACACCGCGTCCTCGTTCGGTGCCAATGGCCCGGGCCGGTAGTGCGGCGAGGAGAGCCCGCGCTGTACCGACTCGCACGCCGCCCAGTCCTGCCGGTTGGTGACGTCCCAGAAGTCCACCGCGTACCGGGGCTCCGGCACCCCCGGCGGTACGTACCAGGAGCACTCGATCCAGGTGCGGTCCGGCGCGAGCGGCGACAGCCGGTGCGTCATCAGGTAGTCCGGATGCGGCGAGATCAGCAGGTTCGGAAACAGGCTCAGGTACCGCACGGTGCGCCGGTCCACGCCGGGCAGGAACGGCCCGGGCGAGCGCCCGTCCAGCGACATCGTCTCGGCGTGCTCGCGCAGCTCCATCGCGCCGCCGACCCAGGCGCCCGGCAGCCGGTAGTTGTCCCCCGAGGTCGGCGGCGACACCTGGCACAGCTCGGGATGGATCAGCGGGCAGTGGTAGCACTCGTGGTAGTTCTCGACGACCACCTTCCAGTTGGCGGCCACCTCGTACGAGTGCCGGGCGCCGAGCTCGAGGGTTTCCGGCCGGTACGGCTCGACCAGTCCGGCCAACTCGCCGAGGTACGACTGGAACAACGGTCCCCCACCGAGCGCGTGTACGAACAGCCAGCCGCACCACTCCGCGACCGGCAACTCGACCAGCCCGTGTCCGGCCGGAGTCGCCGGCATCCCGGGGGCGGTACGCAACGCGCCGTCGAGCCGGTACGCCCAGCCGTGGTACGGGCACACGATCGCCGGCCGGCCACTGGTCCCCTCCCCCGGCAGCAGCTCGTGGCCGCGGTGCCGGCAGACGTTCGCGAACGCGCGTACGCCATCGGAGAACGTCAGCAGCACCCCGACGTCGCCGACCGTGATCGCGCGGTGGGTGACGGAGCCGTCAGCACGGTCCAGTGGTGCCGGAGGCGCGGCCAGATCCGCGACCCGTCCGAGGCAGGTCCACGCGCCGGCGAACAGGTTCCGCTGCTCCCAGGCGTACACCTCGGCGGAGGTGTAGGCGGCGGCCGGGAGCATGACCGACTCTCCGTGCGGCCGCATCGCCGCCGCCAGGTCGTCGGGGTCGAGGGGCGCCGGACCGGAGACAACGGACATGCCCGGCAGGCTAACCCGGCCGGGCGGGACAGGTCACGGTCGAGCCCACGGGCACCGCACGGCCCGGCACAGCACGGCCCGGCACGGCACAGCACGGCCCGGCACAGCACGGCCCGGCACAGCACGGCCCGGCACAGCACGGCCCGGCACAGCACGGCCTGGCACAGCACGGCCCGGCACGGCACGGCAGGGCACGGCTACTGGTCGTCGCTCATACTCTTCTTCTTGCCGGCCCGACCGAATCTCCTGGCGATGCGGCCGATCCTCCTGACGATGCGGCCGGTCTCCCTGGTGTTCCGATCCGCCTTCGGCGGCGGGGCCGTGGCCCGGTACTTCGCCACGATCGCCATCAGCCGCCGGCGCCCCGAGCGGGCCAGCATCCGGTGACACGCCGCCCGGAGGTCCTCCTTGCCGGGATGGCTGTTCAACGCGAGGTCGCCGACATAAGCGGCGTCGAGACTTCCCTCGGCTCCCGGTTGGCTTTCCAGATATCCACGGAGCTCATTGAGAAAAGGCCTTATCCGGGTACCCGACACCACGGGGTAAACCGCGCGGTAGATCCAGTCGTCGGCCTTGTCGTAACAGGCGTGCTCGATCTGCTCGGCAATGTACAAACGGAGGTTTTCCGATCCCGGAGCAGCGGAAGATTCCGGATCCCGCCGGAGATGACCAGAGCGCCGACTATCGCGATGATGTCGCTCATTCGCAGTATTCCTGACGGGTCGACGGGATCGAGCGCGACCGCCAGGTCATCGGACGAGCGGCTGAGCGACACGGCCACCGCGATGACTCCGCCGTCGAAGGCGAGCAGCGCTACGAACCACCAGAACGCGGTACGCAGCCGCCAGCGGCGACTTGCCTGGTGAACGACCTTCCAGAGCATGACCAGCCGGAGCGCCACCACGACGGCAGGGACGAGAACAAGGGGGTCTGCTCCACTCACCTGACCGCGTAGCGGGAAAGCCTGCGCCGGTGCCGGGCACCGACGCTGACGACGATCTCCTTCTCGGCCAGCCGCCGCAGGGCATCTGCGGCGTCCTGCGGACGTACCGACGCGCGCTCGGCGATCTGGGTGGCGTCGAGAGCCAATCCGGTCCTCGACAGGGCCTCGAGGACCCTGAATTCGGTCGCATCCACGGATGCCTGCATCGGCACCGTCGCCGACGACCTGAGAGTTCCGTCCTGATCGGCAATCGTGGCGGGCGGATCCAGCGAATTCGGCATTGTCGTTCGCCACCTTCGTCGAGCCGGACGACGCCCGGCGCACGGTTACCTTTTGCATTCAGCCAGTTACCAAAAGTAACTCATGTGCCAGCGCATTCGAGTCGCAATCCGGTCAGGCGCACCCGACAGAATGCCGGAACGTCACGCGAGTGACAGATATCCGACTGACCGGCCGAACAGGATTGCGTGACCTGGCGCACACGTATCACCCTTTCCGGCAGAAGCGGGCTCTGTCCTACTTCATCGGTTCACGGGGGAACACATCGCAAAGCGGCAGCTCAGTGCCGCGGTCGGCGCGCGCCCCCACGTCCTCACAGGGGGAGCGGACGTGCCCGACCAGAACGATCACCGGACCCCGGCCACGTCCGACCGGCCCGCTCATCGCCTCGCCGCCGGTGCGGCCAGCCTGTCGATCAGCCGCCGGACCCTGCTCGTCGCCGGCGGCACCGGCCTGATCGCCGCCGGCATGAGCAGCAAGCTGGCCCGGTTCCTGCACAGCCTCGACCTGACCGCACCGGACCTCCGGGTGGACCTGATCCGCCCGGACGACATGCTGGTGCTGCACTTCGACCTGTACAACCTGGTCCGGTCGACCGCCGGCGGCCCACCGCAGCTCGAACCCAGGGACCCGGCGCAGCCGTCGTACGTCGCGGTCACCTTCGGGCCGCAGCACGTGATGGAGGAGCCGCTCTTCTCCTCCGGCGCCGAGCCGCCGCTGCCGCCCGCCGGTCACCTGCACACCGCGGTGGTAGCGCCGAGCCAGGTGGTGTTCACCGTGCCGAACACGGTGAAGTCGCTGCCGTTCAGCACCGAGGGACTGCTCTCCTGGTGGGAGTGGGTGATGCGGGTGGCCCCGGTGGCGCTGCCGCCGAACCCGCACGGACCGTTCCCGCCGCCGCTGTCCGCACCGCCCGCGCCCGCCGACCTCTGGACCGACCTGCGCCTGGTCGACTGGCTGCACCTGTCCCCCGACCAACTGTCCACCTGGCAGCACGCGGCGACCCCGGTCACCCGGTCCGGGCGTACCGAGCTGTGGCACACCCGGCTCGCCCACCGGACCGACGACGGCCGGCCGGATCCGACCGCCACCGGCGCGACGGTACGCGCGATCTGGACCGACGCCCGGCCGGCCGGTACCCCGTTCACCGCGCTGACCGGACCGACCGACAGCACCGACAAGTTCCCCGAGCAGATCGTCAAGCTCACCACCTGGTACGACGCCATCGGCGCCGACGTGGTCGCCCCGGTCACCGCCGACCTCGTACTGCTCTCCGCGACCGGCTCGTCGGTCGAGCTGGAAGGCGACTGGAGACCGGCCGCCGACAAGGGCGTCAACCTCCTGCAGTGGCAGCACCGGTCCACCCTCGGCCGGGACAATTACATCCGGATGCAGCAGGCCGGGTTCCTCTTCCCGTTCGGCAACCGGGCGACCCGGGTCATCGAGACCAAGCGCGTGTTCGCCAGCAACGGCGCGGCGTACCTGATCCAGCGGCAGTTCATCATCGTCCGCGAGCAGGTGGTCAACTATCCGGCCGCACTGCAGCCGGATGGCGGCCAGCGGTTCCCGTTCCGCCGGATCGAGCTGACGACCAGGGTCACCCCGGACCTGCCCGCGAACCCGTCCCCCATCGAGCCGGGATCGGCCAGCTTCTGGATCGAGTACCAGGGCGCCGGTACCGCCACTCCGCGGCTGCCGTTCCCGGTGATCGCCACCGACTGGGAAGGCAAGCGGGTCGAGTTCACCTGCACGCTCGCGTTCGTCGTCAACAACGAGGCGATCGCGCCCGCGCCGGTGCCGTACGAGATCCCGCCGGTCGGCGCGAAGCCGCTCACCAAGCTGCTCGCCTCGTACAACAGCTACTTCGGGCTGTCCAACACGCCGGCGGACAGCGACCCCGGCCGCAGCATCGCGCTGAACGGGCAGAAGGTCGCGTTCCGCGATCCGGCCACCCCGGGCGACTCCACCTACCCGGTGACCACGCTGTTCCTCGGCGCGTACGGCAGTGTCTCGCCGGACACCGCCGAGCTGGCCAGCCAGGACCGGCCCAACTTCTACCCGGCGATGCTCGGCGCACAGGTACGGCTGCCCGCGGTCGAGGCGCTGGCCGGCGCCGGCCTGATCTCCACGATCGCGTACGACCCGGTGTACGCCCCGACCGTTCCGGGGCTCGCCGCCGGGGAGAACCAGGCCGACACGTTCGCCCGGGTACAGCAACACATCGAGAACGTCGGTGACCTCGTCCGGTACCTGGAGAAGGGCGACGTACCCGCGCCCACCGACACCATCAGGGCGGCGTTCAGCAAGGCGTCCGACAGCGTCGGCGGGGTGGCCGTACCGGACCTGGACATCGGCGCGCTGTCCCGCTCGTTCGGACCGCTGAGCGGTACGCCGGACGCGATCAAGGCCCTGCAGCAGGGCACGTTCGACCCGGCGGACTTCTTCCCCGACTCGGCCAACCTGCTCGGTGACATCTCGCTGGCCGACCTGATCGCCCCGCTGACCCTGGCCCAGGGCGGCGGCGGCCCCACCATCGTCACCACCCTGGAGTACCCGGGCGGAGACACGTCGCAGCCACCCCAGGCGGTGGTGACCACCTTCGACTGGAAGCCGAAGGTGCAGACGCCGGCCGCGGGCCCGTTCATCGCCACCGGAGTGGATGGCCGACCCGCGACCCTCACCCTGCACGGGGTGACCCGGACCGTGCTGGACGGCGGAGCGACCACCTCGAAGGTGACCGGCGACCTGCGGGACTTCACCCTCGCGCCGGTCGAGCGGGACGGCGCCCTGTCGTTCCTCCAGCTGGTGTTCAACCGGTTCACCTTCGAGTCGACCGACGGCGGCAAGCCGCAACTGCACGTGGACCTGGCCCGGGTCGACTTCGTCAACGAGCTGGCCTTCGTCAACACGCTGCGGCAGTTCCTGGCCACCGCGGGAGTCGGGCCGAACCTCGACGTGCAGCCGGGCGGCATCACCGTCGGGTACACGCTGCCGATCCCGAACATCGCGATCGGCGTGTTCGCGCTGCAGAACCTGAGCTTCTCGGCCGGCATGACGCTGCCGTTCGACGGCCGCCCGATCACCGCCCGCTTCGCCTTCTGCAGCCGGGAACACAAGTTCCTGGTCAGCGTGTACGTGTTCGCCGGCGGCGGGTACTTCGCGCTGGAACTGGGCAGCGACGGGCTGCGGTCGATCGAAGCGGCGGTCGAGTTCGGCGGCAACCTGGCGCTGGACATCGTGGTCGCCAGCGGCAGCGTGACCGTGATGGCCGGCATCTACTTCACGATGGCGGTCACCGACGACGGCAAGGACAGGATCACCCTCACCGGGTACGTCCGGGCCACCGGCCGGTTGAGCGTGCTCGGCCTGATCACCATCACCGCCGAGTTCTATCTCGGGCTCACGTATGTCAATGACGGCGGCGAGAACTCGGTCGCCGGCGAGGCGTCGCTGACCGTCTCGATCGACATCCTGTTCTTCAGTACGTCGGTCACGCTGCGCGTGAAGAAGACCTTCGCCGGACCGGCGCAGTTCGCCCTCTCCGGTGGCGCGGGCGGCCGTGCGCTGACGGCCGACCAGCCCGGATTCCGCGACCTGATGACCCAGTCCGACTGGAACACCTACTGCGACGCGTTCGCCGGCTGAGCGCGCCGGCCAGTGCTGATCGCGCGCCGGCGCACGGTCGACCGCGGTTCGAGATCGAGCTAGGAGCATCGATGGCTACGCAGACCATTGTCTGGACGGTCCTGCCGAACGGGGTGAGCGGCGGGAAGCTCCGCATGTCGGTGTTCGTCTCGCCGCGGCTGACCGCTGACGGGCCGACCGGCACCCTCGCGCCGTTCACCGACTGGCTGGGCTGGCCGACGAAGCCGGTCACCTTCTGGGTCCGCGTCAACGGCGGACCGGAGGTGCGGGCCGAGCCGGTGCCGGGCGGTCCGGCGCCGCGGCTCGACCTGTGGGCCACCCTGTTCAACGGCGACACCCCGGTGACCAACTACGTCGACCAGCTCGCCGCGGCCGAACCGCCGCCCATCCGGTCCTGGCCGACCGCGCAGATCCACGACTTCGTCCGGACCGAGTACGCGGTGATGGGCGCGTGGCACGCGACGCAGCCGCCGGACCTGCTCGGGTACCGGGTGATCGGTGGGCTGGACGCCACTGGCGACGGCGGTGGCGACCGCCCGCCGATCAGCAAGCTCACCGACATGCGCCTGTCGCTTCAGCAGCGGTCCGAGGCGCGTGCGCTCATCCGGGTCGAGCTGGACCGCCGGGGCTGGTTCAGCGGCGGTCCGCTGGGCGACTTCTCCGCCACCGAGATCAACTTCCTGCTGGCCGAGCAGTTCCAGCGCCGGTCCTTCGAGGACAACCACGCTCCCGGGGTCGCCCGGCGTACGGTCGTCGACCCGCCGGAGGTACCGGAGCTCGACTTCCACACCGCGATCGGTCACCTCGGTGACTACCCGGCCCTGCTGCGCAGGTTCGGGCTGGTACGGGACCTCCAGCTCCCGCTGCCGGCCCCGCTGCCGAGCGGCCCGGCGACCGTGGTGGTACGCCCGGAGTGGTCGTCCGCCCCGACCGCGCAGGACATCACCCCGGTCACCGAGTGCGTGATCACGAGCAGTTCGTTCACCGCCGTACCGGCCGACCCGACCCGGATGGGCGGTGGGCTGCTGCAGCTCCAGCACCCGGACTTCGCGCTGGTGGAGATCGACGCGGACGCGGCGACGAGCAAGCTGCTGTCGCTGGCCGAGACCGTCGCGAACGCCGACATCCTCTCCGGTCTGGAGGATGGGTTCGATCCACTGCCGCCGCCGTCGCTGGAGTCGCGCGGCTTCTCGATCAGTCAGGCCGACCGGGCGTTCGCGCTGTTCCAGGCGCTGAACAAGAACGTCGCGTTGCAGCGGGCGGCGGTCTCCCGCAGCCTGGCCGCGACCGCGCTCAAGGCCGAGGACATCACCCGCGGGTTCCGGGTCGACGTGTGGGACGACGTGTCGGACACGTGGCACAGCCTGTGTCTGCGCAAGGGTCACTACACGTTCGGCGGCACCGCGCTGGACGTGGACGACGAGGGCACCATCGTGCCGGCGCACACGACCCAGCTCGACGACCCGACCATCTACCTGCACGAGTCGCTGATCCGGTGGGTCGGGTACAGCCTGGTCGCGCCGCGGCCGGGGCTCGGCACCACCGACGCCGGCGACATCACCGGCGGCGACTCCGAGCCGGGCGACGTGTTCGACCTGAAGGTGGCGTACCGGGCGGCACCGGGAACCCTGCCGAAGCTGCGGTACGGCCGGACGTACCGGATGCGCGCCCGCACCGTCGACCTGGCCGGCAACGGGCTGGCCGTGGACGCGGTACCCGGCTCCAGCCCGGCGGTGACCGGTGCCGTCACGTACCGCCGGTTCGAGCCGGTGGCCGCGCCGTACCTACTGCTCCGCAAGCCGGTGACCCCGGGCGAGTCGCAGGAGCAGGTGGTGATCCGCGGCAACTACGACCAGCCGGCCACCGGCGACTCGCAGCGGCACCTGGCTCCGCACCGGACCGCCGAGTTGACCGCCGAGCAGCACGGCATGTTCGACGTACCGAAGAACATCCTGAACCCGGGCGGGATCAGCCATGCCGCGTACTCGACGATCGCGGCGAAGGACTCCGGCGAGTTCGACGGCGGTACGCCCGATCCGGACAACCACGGCCAGCCGTACCACGACGTCGACCAGCTCAAGCTGCCGTACCTGCCGGACCCGCTGTCCCGCGGTGCCGCGCTGCGCGACCTGCCCGGTACCGATCCGGGAGAGATCGTCACCATCGACTTCGACTTCCCGCTGCTCGGCAAGTGGCCGGACGCCCTGCCGTTCCGGCTCAAGCTGGTCGACGGTACCGGCCGGCCGAGCTGGGACTCGCTGCACCGGGTGCTGACCGTACGGCTGCCGCGCGGGCGAAAGGCCGAGGTGCGGTACTCCAGCAGGATCACCGGTACCGACCGGGACCTGCTCGGGCCGTGGGGCTGGCTGCTCGACTGGCTGGCGGCGGGCAACTCGCTGCCGGCCGGTACCACGCTGGACCAGCTCGAACTGCTCGCGACCAAGGGGCAGCTCTGGCAGCTCACGCCGTACCGGACGCTGAACCTGGTACACGCGATCCGCCAGCCGTTGACGCCGCCGAAGTTCACCAAGCCGGTGGCGGTCCGCAAGATCGGCGAGACGTTCGCGAAGATCCTGGACAAGGTCACCGTGGACCACCAGAGCACCAGCCGGCTGGACCTGCTCGCGTCCTGGCTGGAGCCGGTAGACGTGCTCAGCCAACCGGGACCGCAGACGCTTTCCGGCAACGCGGTCGCGTTCAACGTGCACGTACCGAACGCGATCGCGGACAGCGATCTGGTCACGATCAACAACCCGCACGAGTTCCACGACACGAAGTACCGCAAGGTGTCCTACACCGCCGTCGCGACCAGCTCGTACGCCGAGTACTTCGTCGAGTACAAGACCGTCACGCTGCACACCGGAGCGCCGACTCCGGTCTCGTCGAAGGGCATCGTGCCCGGTACCGACGTGGTCACCTCGACCGGCGCACCGGTACTGACGTATGTGCGGGACACCGACTACACGGTGGACCACCAGGCCGGCACGGTCACCGCGAAGTCCACATTGGACGGCGTGCAGGTACGGGTGGCGTTCGTGGCACCGCCGATCACCCGGGCCAGCACCGAGACCGTGCCGGCACCCGCGGTGGACGTACCCAGCTCGGCCCGGCCGGTCGCGGCGGAGATCGCGTACGTGGTGCCGACGTTCGGCTGGGAGCGGTCCAGCTCGGGGACGCAGGTGGCGAGCACCCGCCGCGGCAACGGGCTGCGGGTGTACCTGCGCCGGCCGTGGTACTCCAGCGGCGCGGGTGAGCAGCTCGGTGTACTCCTGCACGGCCAGAGCACCCGGCCGTCGTCGACGCTGGAGCGGTACGTCACGACCTGGGGCCAGGACGCGGTGTACGACTCGACCGCGACCACGGCCACCCCGCAGGTCGCGGACTTCCCGCTCGCGGTACACCCGAAATCGGGTCTGAAACTGGCCGAGTCCGACCGGGACGCGACCCTGACCAGCCGGGTGTCGGTGGCCCCGCACGACGTGCACTACGACCCGGACCGGCAGCTGTGGTTCAGCGACCTCACGCTCGCGCAGGGCGGGTCGTACAACCCGTTCATCCGGTTGGCGCTGGCCCGGTACCAGCCGATCTCGGTCACCGGGGTGGAGCTGTCCACGGTGGCGCTGGCCCAGTTCGCGCAGCTCAGCCCGGACCGGGCGGCGACCGTGGTGTTCGCCGCGGACCCGACGAAGGTCCAGGTCACGGTCACCGGCCTGACGTACGAGCCGGTCAGCGGTTTCGCCGCGGCCGCGACCATCTCGACGCTGGTGCAGACCGCGGACCCGACGTTGCCGGGCGACCTGGCCTGGCACACGGTGACGACCACCGAGCTCATCGCCAGCAGTCCGGCCGGCACCTGGACCGGCACCATCACGCTGCCGGCGGCCCGCGGCAGCCAACCGTTCCGGCTGGTCTTCCAGGAGTTCGAGAACACCTCCGGCCCGGACGGCGCCGGCGGCGGTCGCCGGCTCACCTACGCCGACGCGGTACAGCTGTGACCCACCACCACCTCGATCCGATCGCTACCCGGGGGACGCTCATGCACCGGCATCCGCACCGCCGCACGGTCGGCGTCGTCACCGCGCTCGGCGCCACGCTGCTCGTCGCGGCCGTGACCAGCGTCGTCGCCGTACCCGCGCTGATGGCGCCGCACCTGGACCCGGAGCCCGTCGCGGTCGCGGGCCCGGACGCGGGCGCCCGGCTCA
Source organism: uncultured Actinomycetota bacterium (assembly GCA_963742715.1). Taxonomy (GTDB): domain Bacteria; phylum Actinomycetota; class Actinomycetes; order Mycobacteriales; family Micromonosporaceae; genus CAVUMR01. Next base: position 2,116,168 of record CAVUMR010000002.1, read on the forward strand.
AGGCCCGGGTCGCCGCGCGCGCGGCCACGCTGCGACCACGCGCCGCGGTCGGTGGCACCGCCGCCGCGCTTCCGCCCGGCGGAGCCGGGAACGGCATCTTCCAGGTGTACGTCGAGCAGGGCAGCGTCGGCGCCGGTTCGTTCACCGTGCTGACCGGGCCGGACCACCCGGCCGGACCGGGCCACAACGTGCTGTTCGGCGACGGCGTACCGGGCACCAGCTATCTCATCGTCCGGCAGATCATCCCGCCGGTGGACGACGACACCCCCGAACAGGTCCACGACTGGGTACAGGGTCAGCTGATCACGCACGACACCGAGAGCTCCCTGGACGACTGGTACCCGGAGACCGAACCGCTCGGCACCACCGGGTTCCGCACCGGCTGGTTCGTGTCCAGCTTCGGGGAACTGACCGAGGACGTCGTGGTACACGGCACGACGCTGGCCGACTCGACGGTGGAGGTCACGACGACCATCGCCCCGTTCAACGAGAACGACGGCCGGTTCGAGGTCCAGTACCTGTGGGACGTGGCGAACGGGGCGGACGACGGGCCGGTGCTGCAGCCGCGGCAGGGCGGCTCGGTGTACCGCCCGTTCGACCCGGTGGTGCCGACCGAGCAGGTCGTCGATGACGGGCTCGCGGTCGCCGACAACGACGCGAACGCCGCGACTCCCACGCTCGGTACCGGCATCGCCGGTGGCCCCACCGCACCGGACGCGGTGAGCTACGTGTGCTGGGGCAAGGCCGTCTTCGCGCCGTTCGGCGAGTACCAGCCGGACCCGACCCTGGACGTGAGCACGTCCGCGTCCGAGTGCCCCAGCTCGGTCGGGCCGGACGACTCCGCGGTCGAGCTGGTGTGGCGCCCGGACGTACCGGCCGGCGAGCCGGTCACCGTCTCCGCGTCGCTGTTCGCCAGCCCGCACACGCCGTACCCGACCGCCATGACCGCGGCACCGATCAAGCTCGGCTCCCCCGCCTTCACCGCCACGCTTACCGACACCGGTGCCGGCAAGCGGGTCGCCGGCCGTACCGTGGCGTTCCGGGCCGGTACCGGCGGGAACGTGCTCTGTACCGCGGTGACCTCGGCGACCGGGGTGGCGAGCTGCGGCGGGCTGACCGAGGCGCTGGCCGCGACCCTGGCCCTCGGGTACACGGCCAGCTATCCGGGCGGTGCGATCTGGGCGCCCGCGTCGGTGCACCGCGGCATCCTGGGCTGACCGGGACCGGGGCTGATCGCGACCGGGACAATGGTCCGATGCCGGCACCGGACCAGTCCCGAGTCGCGCGGCTGCGCGCCCTGCCGGGGTTCGTCCGGTTCTGGACCGCGGACACGGTCTCGGAGTTCGGCAGCTACATAACCACGCTCGCGCTGCAGGTGCTCGTGGTGGTCAGCCTGCACGGCACGGCCACCGACGTCGGCCTGGTCAACGCCGGGCGGTGGCTGCCGTACCTGCTGTTCGGACTGGTCGCGGGCGTGTTCGTCGACCGGGTACGGCGCCGGCCGGTGCTGGTGGCCAGCGATCTCGGCCGGGCCGTGCTGCTCGGCGCGATCCCGCTGCTGTGGGCGGTGGACCTGCTGACCGTGCCGGTACTGGTCGGATTCATGGTCGCCTTCGGCGTGCTGTCACTGGCGCACGACGCGGCCTACCAGTCGTACCTCCCCCGGCTGGTGCCGACCGCGCTGCTGACCCGCGCGAACGCCCGGCTGGAGCAGAGCGCGTCGGTGGCGCAGACGTCCGGCCCGCTGGTCGGCGGCGGGCTGGTCGGCGCGTTGGGCGCGCCGCTGGCGGTACTGGTCGACGCGGTGTCCTATCTCGTCTCCGGGCTGATCCTGGTCACGATCCGGACCCCGGAACCACCGCCGCCGCGGTCGACCGGGCACCGCCGGCGGCTCGGGCCGGAGCTCCGCGAGGGGCTTTCCTGGGTGTACCGGCATCGGCTGCTCGGCCCGTTCGCGGTGACCATCCATGGCTGGTTCCTGTTCAACGGCCTGCTCGCCACCGTGTTCGTGCCGTACGCGCTGCGCGAGGTCAAGCTGGACGCGTTCGGCCTCGGCACGGTGTACGCGCTGGCCGGCGTCGGCGGCCTGCTCGGCAGTCTCGGCTCCGGCCGGATCGGCGAACGGCTCGGTCCGGGCTGGACGATCACGGTCGGGCATGGGTTGATGCCGGTCGCGTTCGCGCTGGTGGCGTTCGCACCGACGGACCACCATGCGGTCGCCTGGACGCTGCTCGGCGCCGGCCAGTTCCTGTTCGGACTCGGCCTGGGCATCACCGGTCCGCACGAAATGGGGTACCGGCAGGCCGTCACCCCGGACCGGCTCCAGGGCCGGATGAACGCCACCATGCGGTCGCTCAACCGCGCCATGATCGTGATCGGGGCACCGCTCGGCGGGCTGCTGGGCGAATCGATCGGGTACCGGCCGGCACTGTGGCTCGGCGTCGCCGGTTTCCTCGGAGCCGCCATCGCGCTGGCCGTGTCTCCGGTGCGTACCGCAAGCTACGCCGACGCGGCGCCGAGCTGAAACCGGCCGATCGCTGACCTGAACCGGCGCGGGCGCTGACCTGAACCGGCGCAGGCGGAGCGGGCTACTCGATCACCACCGCGAGCAGCGTGGTGTCGTCCTCGCCCTCCCCGACCACGGTCTCCAGCGCGAGCTCACAACTCTCCTCCGGACTGGCCGGCGGCCGGTTCATCGCCTTCTCCAACTGGCGCAGCCCGTCGTCCAGGCTCCGGCCGCGGTCCTCGACCAGCCCGTCGGTGAACATCAGCAGCAGCGAGCCCGGGTCCAGCACGATCTCCGAGTCGACGAAGGTGAACCCGTCGATCGCGCCCACCCCGAGCGGGAGTCCGGCCGGCAGCTCCAGGTACCGGGCCCGACCCTCGGCGTCGACCAGCAGTGGTGGGAGGTGCCCGGCGCTGGCGATCCGCAGCCGCCGGCTGGCCTGGTCGTACACGCCGTACTGGCAGGTACTCAGGTGCGGCTCACCGCTCGCGTCGACGAACGCGTCCAGCCGGGTGAGCAACTGCGCCGGGGACAGGTCCTCCAGGGCGTACCCGCGCAGCGCCGACCGGAGCTGACCCATGATCGCGGCGGCGCGTACGCCCCGGCCCATCACGTCACCGATCGCGACCGAGATCGTGCCGTTGGGCTGCGGGAACGCGTCGTACCAGTCGCCGCCGACGCCGGCGCCCCGGCCGCCCGGCCGGTACCGCGCGGCCAGCCGAATTCCCGGAAGGTCCGGCAACTCGGCGGGCAGCAGCGAGTGCTGCAGGGTCAACGCGACGTTCCGCTCGGCCTCGTACCGGCCTGCGTTGTCCAGCGCGGTGGCGAGCCGCCGGGCCAGGTCGGTGAGGTACTCGATGTCGGCCGGGCGCCAGGTCCGGCGTACCCCCCGGCTGACCGTGAGCGCCCCGAGGCGGCGGCTGTCGTGATGCAGGCTCAGCGTCAGGGTGCGCACACTGTCGGCCAGCCGGCCGTCGCGCGGTCGTGCGGTGGTGACGACCTGGTCGACGCCGACGGCGGTACCCACGCCCGCCGGGTCGGCCGCGATGAGCTCCGCCAGCCGCCCGGCTGGTCGCGCGGCAGGGCCGGTGGCGAGCATCGGTACCAGATCGCGGTCGCCGGCCCGGCCGGGCCGCAGCAGCCACACCGCGCACTCGTCCGCCCACTCCGGCACCACGACCGTGGTCAGCAGGTTCACCAGCTCCTGGGTGTCCAGGCTGGTGGACAGCGCGTGGCTGGCGTGGGCGAGGCTGCGCACCTGCCGGACCGCCTGGTTCCGCAGTTCGGCCAGGCCCAACTGGGCCCGCACCCGGGCGACGAGTTCCCGGGCGGTGAACGGCTTGACCAGATAGTCGTCCGCGCCGGCGTCCAGGCCGTCGATCGTCGCCTCCTGGCCGGCCCGGGCGGAGAGCATGATGACCGGCAACGACCGGGTGACCGGGTCGGCCCGCAGCGCGCGCAGCAGTCCGAAGCCGTCCAGCTCCGGCATCATCACGTCGGTGACGACCAGGTCGACCGGGCGGGAACGGGCCACCCGCAGGGCCCGGGCACCGTTGCCGACCAGGATCACCCTCCAGTGCGCGCCGAGAACGCGGCGCAGGTGGTCGCGCAGGTCCGCGTTGTCGTCGGCCACCAGCACGGTCGGCCGGCGCTCCTGGGCGGATCCGTCAGGATCCGGGCCGGCGTACGCCTCGTCGGCCGGCGATTCCTCGGTGGCCAGGTCGGCTGCCGGAGCCTCGTCGGCGATCCAGCCGAGCGCCTCCTGCCCGTAGAACGCCGCGTCGACGCCGCGGGTTGCGGGTGGCCCGGCGGTGGTGTGACCGTCCGGTGTGGACGGTGCCGCAGGCGGGCCGCCGAGCGGCAGCGACACCGTGAAGGTGGTACCGACCTCTTCAGTGCTGGACACCTCGACCGTGCCGCCGTGCAGCTCCACCAGATCGTGTACCAGCGACAGGCCGATGCCGCTGCCCTCGTGGGTACGCGCGCGAGCCCCGTCCACCCGGTGGAACCGCTCGAACAGGTGCGGCAGGCTGGCAACCGGAATGCCGACCCCGGTGTCCCGCACGGTCAGCCGCACCACATCGTCCGCTATGGACAGTTGGACCGTGATCGAACCGCTGAACGTGTGCTTGAACGCGTTCGACAGCAGGTTCAGGACGATCTTCTCCCACATGTCGCGGTCCACCCGAACCGGCTGGTCGAGCGGCGGGCAGTCGACCACCAGGGCCATCCCGGCACGTTCGACCGCGGACCGGAACACCCCGGCGAGTTGGCTGGTGTACCCGGACAACTCCACCGGTTCGAACCGGGCGACCGCGCGGCCGGCCTCGGTACGGGAGAACTCCAGCAGCGTGTTGACCAGCTTCAGCAGCCGTCGCGCGTTGCGGTGCGCCAGCGCGACGCGGTCCCGCTGTACCCCGGGATCGGCGTCGGGGTCGGCGAGGGCGTCCTCGAGCGGTCCGAGCAGGAGCGTCAGCGGGGTCCGGAACTCGTGACTGACGTTGGAGAAGAACGCGGTCTTGGCCCGGTCCAGTTGGGTCAGCGCCTCGGCCCGCCGCCGCTCGTCGGCGTACGCCCGGGCATCCGCCACCGCGGTCGCCACCTGGCCGGCCACCAGGTCGAAGAAGCCCCGGTAGCCGTCGTCGAGGTACCGGCGCGGGCTCACGCCGACGACGATCACCCCGGCCGGATGCTCCCCGGTCGGCTGGCTGATCGGCAGGGCCAGGGCCCGCTCGGCGGTCACCGCGGCCGTTGCCGGCGCGATCCCGTCCAGCCGGTCGATCAGGACCGGACGCCCGGACCGCATCACCTCGGCCAGCGCGCCGGTGCTGTCCGGACCGGGCCCCACCAGTTCGGCCGGCTCGGCTTCCACCAGGTCGGAAGCGGCGACCCGGCGCAGTTCGCCGGTGTCGTCGTCCGGCAGGTAGATCGTTACGAACGGAAGGTCGTCCGGATTGCCGGCCAGCGCCGACACCGCGGCCCGGCAGGCGTGCTCCGGCGACGTCGCCTTGACGGTACCGGCGGCCAGCTCGCGCAGCGTCGCCAGTCGACGTTCACCCACCACCCGCTCGGTGGTTTCGCAGACCGCGCAGAACACGCCGCCGATGCCGCCCGACTCGTCCACGATCGGGCTGTACGAAAAGGTGAAATAGGTTTCCTCGGTGTAGTCGTGCCGGTCCATGAGCAGCAGCAGGTCCGCCGAGAACGTCGCGTCGCCGCGCCGCAGTACGCCGTCCAGCATCGGGCCGATGACCGGCCACAACTCGGCCCAGCACGCCCCGGCCGGCTGGCCGACCGACTCCGGGTGCTTGGCGCCGAGGATCGGTGTGTACGCGTCGTTGTAGAGCTGGACGAACTCCGGCCCCCAGAAGATGATCATCGGGAACCGGGACTGCAGGCAGATGCTCGCCGCGCTGATCAGGCTCTGTGGCCACATCTGGACCGGCCCGAGGGGCGTCCCGGTCCAGTCCCGTTCGGCGAGGAGCGCGCCCATCTGGCCGCCCGCCGCGAGCATCGCAGCCACTCCGGCTGCCGGCTCGACCCGGCGCGCGGTCGGCGGAACCGACCTTGCACGGCCCACAGTCGCTCCCCACCGCGCCGTTCCAGGTCATCGACTGATCCACACCGTCGACCTGGCATGGACGAGAGGCTCTTTGTACCGCACCGGACGGCCCATCCGGCAGCATCGATGAGGTGACAGCGGCTGGCCGGTCGGCCAGTTACGCGCCAGCCACCAGGGCTTTCGCCCACGAATCGACGCCCGGACGCGGTATCGACGCCGGGTCAGCTCCCGGCGGTACCGCCGACGAACACCGGCGTGATCGACACCGGCAGCCGGAGCCTCCCGGCGCGTACCTCGACCGGGCAGGCCACGCCGAACGCGTCCACCGCGCTCGCGCCCTCCGCCGGCCACGGCAGCTCGATGGTGACCGGCGGCTCGTCCTCCCCGTCGAACTGGTCGAGCTGGCGCCAGGCCACCAACAGCGGCGGCCTACCGGGACGATCGACGGCGAACGCGTAGACGTCGCCCTCGCCGCCGGCCCGGACCGGTGCCCCGACCGAGATCCGGTGTACCGCGGTCGCGCCGGCGAGCTGCTCGCTGAGCAGGGCGAACGTGTCCGCGGCCGGGTACCGCCGGGAGATCGTGCCGTGCTCGTAGCCCATCAGGACGAACTTGCCGAACATCAGGTGCATCAGCTGCCGCGGGTCGACCTCGGCCGCCACCTCGGGAGCGAGATTCCAGTACCAGGTGCGCCGGATTCCGCAGGAGAGCGCCAGCAGGTTGCGGGTCACCAGGCTCCGGCAGTTGATCCGGTGCCGCTTGGCCTCCAACTCGGGCGGGCAGCCGACCAGGAACATTTGCAGCCGTGCCGGCAACTCGGCCATCCGGTCGTACAACGCGGTCATGGCGCGCCGCTCCGGCGTCTCCCGCGCTTCCCGCTCGGCCAGTTCCGCCGTGCTCTGGGTACCGACGTCGGCGGCGAAAGCGGCCGCCATGGTCTGGTACAGCGCGGCCTCGGCCTCGGGAAACTCGAACGGAGCCGGCCCGGCGTACTCACCGACCACGATCGGCTTGTCCAGCCCGTGCTCCCGCAGCAGCGCCCGGACTGTCTGCACGTACTCCGGAATCCGGACCGGGTCGCCGTAGAGGTGCAGGTCGAACTGGTCGAACGAGTCGCCGGCCAGTCGTACCACGGTGTCGTAGAAGGCCCGTTGCTCGCTGCCCTCGGGGCTCGACAGCATGTCGTACCCGCAGCCGCCGAGCACCACTACCGCGTCCGGGTCGGCGTCCTTGACCGCGCGGTACATCACCCGCAGCTGCGCCGCGTACTCCGCCGCGGTACCGGCCCAGAGCAGCGCGGTGTTGCTCGGCTCGTTGTCGCACTGCCAGTACCGCACCCGGCCGCGGCAGCGGCGCACCAGCCGGCGCACGAACTCCGCGTACAGGTCGAGGTCGTGCGCGGGTGACGGCGGCAGGAAGTCGGTCGACTGCCTGGTCCCCCACGGCGATGACGAACAGACCGTGATCCATGCCTCCAGCGGCTCGGCCCCGGCTGACCGACCCGCCCCGGCTGAAGGGTCGGCTTCGTCGCGTTGATGAGCCCGATCGAGCTGGTCGAGCAGGGCGTCCACCGCGTCGAAGGTGTACCGGCCGGGCTCGGGCTCGACCTGTCCCCAGTAGACGTACGTCCGGACCATCCCGGCGCCGAGCCCGCGCGCCTGCGGTACGAACTCGTCCGGCTTGCCGAACAGGCCGTAGCTGATGCCCCGGACGATGCCGAGCCGGACGTCCGCCGGCTCCTGAGCCTGGTTCATGGCTGCCTTCCCCCGCTGTTCGTATACGTGATATACGAAAACTATATGCGATAAACTCCGGCCGTGGACAAGGTGATAGTCAACGGGCCGGCGCCGCTGATCTGGACCCAGCCGGCACCGCCGGCCCGACAGCGCGCGCTCGGCCGCGACGAGATCGTGCGGGCCGCGATCGAGGTCGCCGACGAGGGCGGCGCCGCGGCCCTGACCATGAGCGCGGTCGCCCGCCGGCTCGGCCCGTACACCCCGATGGCGCTGTACCGGTATGTGTCCAGCAAGGACGGGCTGGTCGACCTGATGCTCGACGCGGCCACCGCCGAGCTGGCGATTCCGGCCGCACCGTCCGGCGACTGGCGCGCCGACCTGCGCGACCTCGCCACCGCGACCTGGTCGATGACCACCAGACATCTCTGGTACCCGCAGCTGGTGCACACCCGGCCGCCGGCCGGTCCACACGTCATGCGGCGCACCGAGTTCATGCTCGCCGTACTGACCGCGCGGGGCCTGCCGATCGCCGCCGCGATGACGTACGCCGCGCTGATCGACCGGCACATCTTCGGCAGCGGGCTGCAGGAGGCCGAGGAGCGGCAGATGCACGCGCGGTACCGGCTGGACAGCATGGAGAAGCTGCTCGCCGCGATGGCACCGGTGCGGGAGCTGGCCGACCGGTACGGGAATCTGCCCCTTCTCGCCGGTTGGCTGGCCGAGCCGAGCGGCCCCACCATGGACGAGCAGTTCGAGCTCGGGCTCGACTGCCTGCTCGACGGCATCGCCCGCCGGCTGCCGGCAGCTTGACTCTCAACCTGGTCGAGGCCGCAGTGTTCCGGGGGTGGAGAGCGAGGGGCGCCTGGTGAACGGTCGACTGCGTGGCATCGGCGAGCTGGCCCGGGACAGCGGGCTCACGGTGAGCGCGCTGCGGTTCTACGACACCGCCGGCGTACTCGTGCCGGCGTCCGTGGATCCGCGGACCGGCTACCGGCGGTACGGCGACAACCAGGTCCGGGACGCGCGGCTGATCGCGCGACTGCGCCGGGTCGGCATGCCGCTGGCCGAGATCTGCGCGGTACTGCGGACACGATCCGATCCGCCGGCCGCGCGACAACTCCTGGACGCGCACCTCACGCGCCTCGAGGACGGCCTCGCCGACGCCCGCCGGGAGCTCTCCACGATCCGAGCGCTACTCGACGTGGAGGGAACCCCGATGACCGCACCGACCCGACTGACCGTGGCCGCCGCCGACCTGGCCGCCGCTCTCGACGCCGTACGTTTCGCGGTGTGCCCGCAGGACGCGGACCTGCCCGCGATCACCGGGATCCTGTTCGACGTGTCCCCTGACGATCACGCGCTCCGACTGGTGGCCACCGACCGGTACCGGATGGCGATGGCCGAGCCGCGGGTACGGGACCGGAGCGGCGGGCCGGCGAGCGCGACCGTACCGGTCACCCTCGCCGACGAGCTGCGCGCGCTGCTCGTCGGAGCCGATGACGCGACCATCACGATCGGCAGCGATCAGGTGACTGTCGAGGTGAACGGACGGCAGGTCCGGGGGCCACGGGTGGACCACGACTTCCCGGACTACCGACGGCTGATGCGTCGGGACAGCACCCACCGCATCCCGGTCGACGCCGCGGTCCTGCGCGAGGCGCTGGTCACGACCCCGGCCCGTACGTTGAGCCGCGACACCGGCAGCGCCGAAGTGTCCGTACTCGCGGTACGACCGGACGGCGCGGTCGCGGTGGTGGCCGACGAGTCCGGTGACGGGCTGCGGGTCGGCGTACAGCGGGAGTTCCTGCTCGAGGCGCTCGCCGCGGCCGCACAGGACCAGTTGGTACTCGAGTTGGACGGTCCGATCACACCGCTGGCCATCCGTACTCCCGGTCGGGACGGCACCTTCTCCATCCTGATGCCCTGGAAGCTGACGGGCAGCTGACCGGCAGCTGACGGGCAGCGGCTGAGCTGGCACCGGACGACGTCCGGGCCGACGCATGGACGCGCGCCGGTCCGGGCGTCCCGTTCGTGTCACAGCATTTCGTGTCACAGCATCGTGGAAAACTCAGGCTGTGCTCGATCTCGCCGAGTGGTTGTCGTCCCGATCAGCCGACACGCTGGCCCGAATGCTCGCCCGTCGTCGCGGTGCACTGCGCGATCCGCAGCCGCGCTCGATCAGTGAGCTGGCGGATCGGCTCCGGCATCCGTTCTCCGTGTCTGCCGCCCTCGTCGACCTGCCCCGGCCCGCGCTGCAGGTGCTGGAGGCGGTCAACGCGCTCGGCCGGGACCGTACCCGGGCTGAGCTCGCCCGGCTCGTCGGGCGGGAGCCGGCCGACCCCGAGCTGGTCGAGGTGCTCGAACTGCTGGCCGGCTGGGCGCTGGTCTGGCCGGACGGCGGGGCGACGCCCCCGGTGCCGGCCGGCGCGACGTTGCGGTCGGTACCGGTCGAGCAGCTCTGGCCGGCGCCGCTCCAACTCGGACCACCGGCGAGGTCGCTGCTCACCGGGCTCACCAGCACCCAGTTGCGCGGCATCGCGCGCGCTCTGGAGCTGCCCGCGGACCACACCATCGTGGACACGGTCGAGGAGCTCGCGAGCTGGTTCGCGGAGCCGGGCAACGTACCCCGGCTGATCGAGACCGCGCCGGCGGCGGAGCGCAAGCTGCTCACCGAGACCGCGTGGAACGGACCCCGGGTCGAGGTGTTCGGCCTCTACTCGGGCGACTCCCGCATCATGCGGGGACGGGGCAGCTGGGCGCGCGAGCGCGGCCTGCTCGTCGCCGACGCGTGGGCGACGACCCTGACCATGCCCCGGGAAGTGGCCCTGGCGGTGCGCGGACCGGACTACCGGGCGCCGTTCGAGCCGCGACCACCCGAGCTGGCGTTGATCAGCCTGTCGGTCGACGCCGTCGAACACGCGGCCGCCGCGGCCGCCGCCCGGGCCGTCAGCCAGGTCGCCGCGCTGGTGGACGAGTGCTCCCGACGGCCGGCCACGGTACGCAAGGCCGGCGGGGTCGGAGCCCGGGAGATCCGCCGGCTCGCGAAGGTGCTGGGCGACAGCGAGGACGTGACCCGGCTGTGGCTGGAGCTGGCGGCCGCGGCCAACCTGATCCGCCCCGGCAGGGCCGGGGTGAAGCCCACGTCCGGCTACGACGAGTGGCGCGTCAGCGAACCCGCCGCCCAGCTGATGCCGCTGCTGCGGGTGTGGCCGACGCTCGGCCCGGCGCCGCTGTACCGCCCGGACGACGGCTCGCCCGCACCGGCCGCGCTGGACGGACTCGACTGCGGCTCGGCGGTTCCCCTGCTGCGCCGTGGAGTGCTCTCCGTCGCCTGCTCGTTCCCGGCGGAGCGGGCCGCCCCGTCCGCCGCCGCGGCGGCCGAGCTGATCCGCTGGTACCGGCCGTTCATCGCCGACGACGCGGGCGACGCGGTCCAGGTCAGCCTCGCGCTGTGGCGGGAAGCCGAGCTGCTGGGCCTGATCGCCCGCGGGGCCGCGTCCTCGCTGGGCCGGGGCATGCTCGATGACGATCCGGTGGCGCTGGAGGGGCTCGCCGCCGAGCTGCTGCCGGCCGCCGAAACGACCGCCCGGTTCCAGGCCGACCTCACCGCGGTCGTTGCCGGCCCGCCCACCGCCGCACTGGCCGCCCTGCTGGACGGCGTCGCCGACCGGGAGGCGCGCGGCACCGCGTCGGTGTGGCGGTTCACCCCGGAGTCGGTGCGCCGGGCGTACGACCGGGGCGACGACCGCGACAACCTGCTCAAGGAGCTGCGCGCCGCGGCCGTCGACGGGACCCTGCCGCAGCCACTGGAGTACCTGGTCGGCGACGTGGCCCGGCGGCACGGCGCGGTCCGGATCCGGCCGGTCACCTGCTGCCTGCGCTCGGACGATCCCGCGCTGCTCGCCGAGCTCCAGGCCACCCGTTCGCTGGCCGGGCTCGGCCTGACCCTGCTGGCACCGACCGTGCTGGCCAGCACCGCACCCGCCGCGGACACCCTCGCCGCGCTGCGGGCCGCCGGCTACGCCCCGGTCGAGGAAACCGCCGATGGGGTACCGGTGATAGAGCGCCCGGAGTCGCACCGGGCACCGGCACGCCCGACCTGGCCGCACCAGCGTGCCGAACCGGAGCCTCGTGACCTGACCGCGCTGGCGCGTCAACTCCTTGCCACCGGGCTCGACCCGGCCGACGAACCCACGGACGACCCGACCCGCTCGGCCATCCGTACCGCCGCCCCACGGCTCACGCCGGACGAGGTACGGGTGCTGTCGACCGCCATTGACGAGGGCCTGCCGGTGTACATCGAGTACACCAACGCGCAGGGGCGGTCGAGCAGCCGGGTGATCGAGGAGGTGATCGTCGACGGGCCGGTCATCCACGCGTGGTGCCAGCTGCGGGACGACGAGCGGGTGTTCGCGCTGGACCGGATCCGCGCGGTGGCGCCGGCCGTTCCGCAACTCCGGCCGCGTTGACGCCCGGCCGGTACGCCCGGCGGTTCAGTCGGTGGGCTTGGTGCGGGCGCGGGACGGTTGTACGCGCATCGGCTCGCCCGGCATCTTCGGATGGTCCGGCGGGTACGGCAGGTCCCCCTGGCCGTCCCGCTCGTCCCGCTCCGCCCACTCCAGCAGCGGGGTGAGGTCGTACGCCTCGTCATCGATCCCGGCGTGCGGGTCGCCGCGCTCGGCGAGCCGCTTCGGCACGGTGGCGAGGTCGAAGTCGTTCGGCTCGACCCGGGTCAGCTCGTCCCAGTCGACCGGGGTCGACGCGGTGGCCCGCTTGTTCGCCCGCAGGGAGTACGCGCACGCGATGGTGCGGTCCCGGGCCATCTGGTTGAAGTCGACGAAGACCCGCTCGCCGCGCTCCTCTTTCCACCAGCTCGTGGTGACCAGGTCCGGCCGGCGCCGTTCGAGTTCCCGGGCGAGCGCGATCACCGCACGGCGTACCTGCACGAAGGTCCACTCCGGACGGATCCGGACGTACACGTGGGCGCCGCGGCCGCCGGAGGTCTTCGGCCACCCGGTGAAGCCGAGCTCGTCGAGAATCCCGCGCAACTCCACCGCCGCGGTCACCGCGTGGGAGAAGTCGGTACCGGGTGACGGGTCGAGGTCGATCCGCAGCTCATCGGGGTGGTCGGTGTCGGCCCGCCGTACCGGCCACGGGTGGAACACGATCGTGCCGAGGTTCGCCGCCCAGGCGACATGGGCCAGATCGGCCGGGCACAACTCGGTGGCGGTACGCCCGCTCGGGAAGGAGATCTCGGCGCCCTGGATCCAGTCGGGCACGTTCTTCGGCAGCCGCTTCTGGTAGAACGCGTCGCCACGGTTGTCCTGGCGGGTCGACAGCTTCGCACCCTCGAATACGCCGGACGGCCACCGCTCCAGGGTGGTCGGCCGGTTGTGCAGGGCGCGCAGGATGCCGTCGCCGACCGCCAGGTAGTACTCGACCACGTCACGCTTGGTGAAGCCGCGGTCCGGAAAGTACACCTTGTTCGGGTTGCTCACCCGGACCTGCTGGCCCGCGACGTCGTACTCCGCGTACTCGGTGGCCATGACGGCAGGCTACGCCCCTTGCCAGGTGCCATGGTGAGCAAGCGCGGTGCCATGGTCAGCACGCCGGTGCCATGGTCAGCACGCCGGTGCCATGGTCGGCATGCGCGCCGCGAACGGTGGTGGCGCCCGCCCGCCCGGCCGGGGCGGAAGGCACCACCGCGTGTTCAGGTTGCCTCGGCCCGGAGGAGCTCCGCCGGCTGCCGTTGCCGGCGCAGCCGCGCGGTCACCTCGGTCAGGCCCACCGCCAGAGCGATCGTGCAGGGTATGACCGCGACCAGCGCGGCGACCGGCGCCGGCCCGGCCGAGGGACTGTGGTTCAGCGCGTCGAACAGGGCGATGCCGCCGGGCAACCCGACCACCGCACCCAGCGCCGCCGGGATGGCAAGTGCCGTGGCCAACGCGGCCGCGGTCCCCGCCGGCGACGCACCGAGCGCCTGGGCCACGGCCAGCGCGGTCTGCGACTCCTGGGCGGTGGTGAACGCGACGAAGAGCAGGTTGAGCAGGGACATCGCCGTAAGCAGGGCGCTGACCAGGAGCAGTGTGTGCCCGAGCCGGACCGCGTCGGGATCGGGCAGCGCGCCGGCGACGTGACTGCGGTCGGCATTCAGTTTCGCCTGGGCGAGCAGTACCGCGACGACCCCGCATACCGCGATGCCGACCGCCACCGCGGTGACCAGGCTGCGGCGCGGCCGACGCGCGACGATGCGCAGCCCGATGAGGGCACTGGTGGGCAGCCGCGCCGACAGCGCGACAAGTACGGGGCGTCGCCGCGGCATGCGCGCGGACTCGGCCAGCGCGGCGACCGTGCTCCTCCGGGCGGCCCACAGCGCCGGCGGTCCCGCCGACACCAGGGTCACGCCCAGGACTGCGCCGAGGACAGCGACGATGGCCGGCCAACCGATCGAGGAGGAACCGGTGGAGCCGAGCAGTCCGGTACTCGGCGTACTGAGCGCAGGCTCGATGCCCCAGGCGATCGCGGTACCGGCCGCGGTGGCGACGACTGCGACCGCGACGTACTGGACGAGGAGGATGCTCGCGGCGTACGCCGGGGTCGCGCCCATGACCTTCAGCGTCCCGATCCGTCGCGCCTCCGCCGCCATCCGGCCGCCGACCAGGACGACCACCGTCGCGACGGCCAGCAGGCTCAGCAGCGAGCCGGCAAGGAGGAAGACCGTCCGCTCGTTGCGTACCACCTTGTCGTCGTGGCCGGCTATCTCGCGCCAGGACACGAGCACCGGTGCGGTCGGTACGTCCGGCTCGGAGTGGGCCGAGGCCCACCGGGCGACGCGGGCGGGGTCGCGCAGCGCGAGCGCCACGCTCAGCGCGACCGGCTGGGCGGCGGTACCGAGCGACAGCAGGTCGGAGCGGGTGAGCCAGACCAGGCCGGGCGAGCTGGAGTGCAGGGCGCCACTACCGAGAATGCAGCCGGTGAAGCAGACGTCGGGATAGGGCGTGATCGCGGCCGTGACGGCGATTCCCGTGACGCGGAAGGCCCGGCCTCCGATCGACACGGTGCCGCCGACGCGCGCCCCGAGGGCAGTGGCGAAGGCCTGTTCGAGTACCGCCCTCCCCGGCCGTACCCAGCTTCCGGCGGTGAGTCTCGGCTGGTCGACGGTGGTCGACGCCGGGTCACGGCCCTGCACCTCCGCGCTGGTACGGACGGGTCCGGCGCTGAACGCGGTCCAGGCCACCGGGAACGGCCCGTTGGACCGGGCTACCGCGGGATCGTGGCGCAGCGTGTCCAGTGCCTGCCGTTGGCTGGTCGACACCGTACTGCCCGGAGCAGGGAAGACGGTCGCGATGACATCCGGGCCGCGGGTGGCCGCCCGGGTCCGTGCGTACGACGCGGGGGTCTGTCCGTGCAGGGTGAGTCCGACCATCAGGCCGGTCGCCGCCGCGCAGAGCGCCAACCCGAGCAGCGCGGCCTGCCCGGTATGGCGCCGGAGCTCGCGGCCGGCGAGCCGCGCGAGCAGGATGAACCGTCCCATCGTCAGGACTCCAGCCCGGCGAGTCGGCCGAGGGCACCGGCCGGACGCCCGTCGCCGAGCGCCGTCTGGTCGGCCAGGGTCCCGTCGCGCATGAACAGCATCCGGTCGGCCGTCGCGGCGACCCGCGCGTCGTGGGTCACGATCACGATGGTGTGCCCGTCGTGGTGCAACCGGTCGAACAGGCGCAGCATGTCGGCGGTGGCGGCGCTGTCGAGATTGCCGGTGGGCTCGTCGGCCAGCAGCACGTCGGGCCTGTTGACCAGCGCCCGCGCGATCGCGACCCGTTGCCGCTGACCGCCGGACAGTTTGGACGGCTGGTGGTTCGCCCGGTCCGCCAGCCCCATCCGGTCGAGCAGCTCGGTCGCCTGGCGCCGCGCCGTTGCCGCGGTCCGGCCGGCAAGCAGCGCCGGGAACTCGATGTTCTCCCTCGCGGTGAGCTCCTCCATCAGATGGAATGCCTGGAAGACGAAGCCGATCCGGTCCCGGCGCAGGCGCGACCTGGCCCGCTCGCTCAGCCCGTCGGTCCGCTGCCCGCCGAGCCACGCTTCGCCAGCGGACGGACGGTCCAGGCAGCCGAGCAGGTGCAGCAGGGTCGACTTCCCGCAGCCGCTCGGTCCGGTGACCGCGACGGTCTCGCCGCGCCGCACCTCCAGGTCGACCTCGTCGACAGCGCGAACCAGCCCGGCCGCCTCGCCGTAGTGCCTGCTGAGGTTCCGGGTCCGGATCACGAGCTCGTGCTGGTCCCCGCTCACCGCTGCGCTCCCCAAGCGCGCTCGCACGCCTCCAGCCACCGCAGGTCGGCCTGCAGCCGGAGCACGATGCCCTCCAGCAGCAGCCCGGCATCCGAGCCGCCCGGCTCCGCCATCGCCGCGCGCTGCGCGTCCCGGAGCCGGCGCGTCAGCTCCCGGCGCTGCCGGTCGACAATCTCGACCGGATCCGCGAGTCGCGTCGCCGCGGCGGCCACCAGCTTGAGATGGAACTCGGCGAGATCGGGTCGGGGCCAGCTGACCTCGGCGAGCCACTCGGCGACCCGTCGGCGCCCGGCCGCCGTGGGTTCGTACACCTTGCGGTCCGGCCGGTCGTTGGCGCCGCCGGTCAGCGCGGAGGCGACCAGGCCGACCTTCTCCAGCCGGTTGAGGGTGACGTACACCTGACCCCCGGAGATGGCGTCGGCCAGCGGCCCGAGCGCGCGGCTGAGCCGGGCACGCAGCTCGTAACCGTGGGACGGCTCCTTCGACAGGAGCGCGAGAATGACCTCTTGCTGCACGGACACCCCTAACGGTTAGCTGGTCGATAGCTAACCGTTAGGGGTGCCCTTTGTCAAGCGGACCGGACCGGCTGGGGACGGACAACCGGCGCGATGCAGGATGGCCGGGCGCAACCACCCGCACCGGTCGTTCCCCTGTCTGCCGGACAGACGAGGCCAAAGGATGACTGACACGCCGGGACGAACCTGGTAGGCAGTGCGAGGAATGCCCACGGACGAGGAGGTCCGCGTGACCAATGGCATCATCGGCAGCCGAATCCGCACGGCCGCTGGCATGGCCACCGCTATCGTCGCGGCCGGCGTGCTCACCACGGCGAGCCTGGCCGGCTCGGCAGCCGCCGCGTCCGCCGATGTCGTGATCAGCCAGGTGTACGGCGGCGGAGGGAACTCCGGCGCCACCTACACCAACGACTACATCCAGCTGCGCAACACCAGCGCGGCGGCTGTAGACGTGTCGGGCTGGAGCGTCCAGTACGCATCGGCCGCCGGCAGCACCTGGCAGGTCACGCAACTGACCGGCTCGATCGCACCCGGCGCGGACTACCTGATCGCAGAGGCCGCCGGGACTGGTGGCAGCACTCCGCTGCCCACTCCGGCCGTCACCGGCACCATCGCGATGAGCGCGACCAGCGGCAAGGTCGCGCTGGTCACCACCCAGACCGCGTTGGCCTGTGGCTCGGCCTGTCACGCCGACGCCGCGGTCCGGGACTACGTGGGCTTCGGCACCGCCAACGACGCCGAGACCGCACCAGCGCCGACGCTGTCCAACACGACCGCGGCGCTGCGTGTCGGCGGCGGTACCACGGACACCGACAACAACTCGACCGACTTCACCGCCGGCGAGCCGGACCCGGCCGGCGGCGGCAGTGAACCGCCTACCGGCGACCCGGCCCGCATCCACGAGATCCAGGGTGCCGCGCACCGGTCGCCGCTGGAGGGCAAGAACGTCATCGAGGTGCCCGGCGTGGTGACCGCGGTGAGCGGCAACGGGTTCTGGTTCCAGGATCCCGATCCGGACGCCGACCCGGCCACCAGCGAGGGCCTGTTCGTGTTCACCAGCAGCCACCCGACCGTCGCGATCGGCGACTCGGTGCAGGTGGCGGGCCGGATCAGCGAGTTCCGGCCGGGCAACAACGCCACCAACCTCACCACCACGGAGCTGGGCCAGCCGACCGTGACCGTGCTCGGGCACGGCGCTGCGGTACCGGCTCCGGTACAGCTCGGTCCCGGTGGGGTCACCGCGCCGAAGCCGCCCCGGGCGGACGCTCCCGGCGACGTCGAAGCGGCCACGCTGTTCGACCGGTCCGCCAACGCGCTGGACTTCTACGAGTCGATGGAAGGCATGCTGCTGCGGATCAAGGACTCCGTGGCCGTCGGTCCGTCGAACGACTTCGGTGAGCTGGCGGTACTGCCCGGTGGGGCGGGCTCGCCGCGGACCGAACGGGGCGGCATCCGGTACACGTACGCCGACCCGAACTCCGAGAAGATCATTCTCGATGACGTACTGGCGCCGTTGCCGACCGCGAACGTGGGCGACAAGCTGCCCGGTACCACGGACGGCGTGCTCGACTACAACTTCGGCAACTACATGCTCGAGGTACTGACCACGCCGCAGCTCACCTCCGGCGGCATCACCCGGGAGACCACCCGGGCGCAGCGCTCCACCGAGCTCGCGGTCGCCACGTACAACGTGGAGAACCTGGCCCCGAGCGACCCCCAGTCGAAGTTCGACCGGCTTGCCGGCGGCATCGTCACCAACCTCGCCAAGCCGGACATCGTCGCCGTGGAGGAGGTCCAGGACAACAGCGGTGCCACCGACGACGGCGTGGTGGCCGCCGACCAGACCTGGACGAAGCTGATCGACGCGATCATCGCGGCGGGTGGTCCGCGGTACGACTACCGGTCCATCAACCCGGTGAACGACGAGGACGGCGGCCAGCCGGGCGGCAACATCCGGGTCGGCTTCCTGTTCCGTACCGATCGGGGCATCACGTTCGTCGACCGGCCCGGTGGCGACTCGACCACCGCGACCGGGGTGGTACGGCAGGGCGGCCACGCCGCGCTGACCCTCTCCCCCGGCCGGGTCGACCCGGCCAGCGACGCGTGGGACAGCTCGCGCAAGCCGCTGGCCGGCGAGTTCCGCTTCCGCGGCCGGACGGTGTTCGTCATCGCCAACCACTTCGCCAGCAAGGGTGGCGACCAGCCGTTGTTCGGCCGGTTCCAGCCGCCGACCCGGTCCAGCGAGGTGCAGCGGCACAAGCAGGCCCAGGAGATGCGCGATTTCATCTCGCAGATCCAGCGCGCCGATCCACTGGCCGCGGTGGTGATGCTCGGTGACCTCAACGACTTCGAGTTCTCCGAGACGGCCGACATCGTGGTGGGCCACCACACCATGGTCGACCTGCCGCGTACGTTGCCGGCGAACAAGCGCTACTCGTACGTGTTCGAGGGCAACAGCCAGGTGCTCGACCAGGTACTGATCTCGCTGCCGCTGGCGTTGCTCGGCTTCGACTACGACGTCGTACACATCAACAGCGAGTTCGCCGACCAGGCGAGCGACCACGACCCGCAGGTGGTACGCCTGCCGTACTTCCTGGGTCACTGAGGTGCCGGTCGGGCGTCCGCGCACCAGCGGACGCCCGACCGGACGGTCGAGCAGGCGCTGGAACGGACCCGGCGACCGGCTCATTACCGGCCGGTACGGGTCGGCCCGCCGTACCGTGGGAGCCATGACGACCGAGACACCGATGCCCGCCGGTGACGCGGAGTGGCGGGAGAAGCTCAGCCCGGAGGAGTACCACGTGCTCCGCGAGGCCGGGACCGAGCGCCCCTGGACCGGGGAGTACGTCGACACCAAGACCCGCGGGGTGTACCGCTGCCGCGCCTGCGGCACCGAACTGTTCTCCAGCGACTCGAAGTTCGACTCGCACTGCGGCTGGCCCTCGTTCTTCACGCCGCTGGCCGGCGAGCGGGTGAAGCTGCTGACCGACAGCACGCTCGGGATGGTCCGTACCGAGGTGCGCTGCGCCACCTGCGACTCGCACCTGGGTCACGTCTTCGAGGGCGAGGGTTATCCGACCCCGACCGACCAGCGGTACTGCATCAACTCGATCTCGCTCACCCTGGAGCCGGACACCGGGCTCAGCGAGCCCAGCGGCTGACCTTCGCCGCCCGCCTCGCCGCCATCCAGGTCGTCGACAAGGAGTAGCCGGTCGCCCGCACCGCACCGGTCGCGCGGGTCGACGAGCCGGACCCGCCGCTCCACCACCGGTGCGCTCGCCGGTCACCCTGCGCGGAAATAGTTGTGCTGCCTCTTGTACGCCACTGAATCAGTGAAGAAGATGGCGTTGGAGCCGACAGAAGCGCAGGTCGCGCAGGCGGGATCGGAGCGGCGGCATGACCGACAAGCGGGCATTGGACAACTTTGTCGACGGGCGTAGGGTGCCGCCGGCCGACGGGCGGTACGCCGATCTGATCGATCCGTCCACCGGTGAGGTGTTCGCCCAGGCACCGGTGTCCGGTGCGGCGGACGTGGACCGGGCCATGACCGCGGCGGCGAAGGCGTTCGAGTCCTGGCGCGACACGACCCCGAGCGAGCGGCAGCGCGCGCTGTTGCGGATGGCGGACGCGTTCGAGGACCGGGCCGACGACCTGGTCGCGGCCGAGTCGGAGAACACCGGCAAGCCGCGGGGGCTCACCGCCAGCGAAGAGATCCCGCCGATGATCGACCAGCTCCGGTTCTTCGCCGGAGCCGCGCGTTGCCTGGAGGGGCGATCCGCCGGCGAGTACATGTCCGGCCACACGTCGTACGTGCGACGCGAGCCGGTCGGGGTGTGCGCGCAGGTCACCCCGTGGAACTACCCGATGATGATGGCGGTCTGGAAGTTCGCCCCCGCGCTCGCGGCCGGCAACACGGTGGTGATCAAGCCGTCCGACACCACCCCCGTCACGACCCTTCTGATGGCCGAGCTGGCGGCCGAGTTCCTGCCTCCGGGCGTACTCAACGTGATCTGCGGCGACCGGGACACCGGTCGGGCGCTGGTGAACCACCCGGTACCGCAGCTGGTGTCGATCACCGGCTCGGTACGCGCCGGCCGGGAGGTCGCGATCTCGGCGGCGGAGAACCTCAAGCGGGTACACCTCGAACTCGGCGGCAAGGCACCGGTGATCGTCTTCGACGACGCGGACGTGGCCGCGGCCGCGGAGGCGATCGCGACGGCCGGCTACTTCAACGCCGGTCAGGACTGCACCGCGGCGACCCGGGTGCTGGCCGGCCCCGGGGTGCACGACGACTTCCTGAGCGCGCTGACCGACCAGGCGAAGTCGACCCGTACCGGCCCGCCGGACGACGAGGACGTGCTGTACGGCCCGCTCAACAACGCCAACCAGCTCGCCCGGGTGACCTCGTTCATCGACCGGCTGCCCGATCACGCGACCCTCTCGGCCGGCGGCGGCCGGGTCGGCGAGCGCGGCTACTTCTACTCGCCGACCGTGGTGTCCGGGGTACGCCAGGACGACGAGATCAGCCAGCAGGAGGTGTTCGGCCCGGTCATCTCGGTACAGCGGTTCAGCGACGAGGACGAGGCGGTGGCCTGGGCGAACGGGGTGGAGTACGGGCTGGCCTCGAGCGTCTGGACCCGCGACCACGGCCGCGCCATGCGGGTGTCCCGCCGGCTCGACTTCGGCTGCGTGTGGATCAACACGCACATCCCGCTGGCGGCCGAGATGCCGCACGGCGGCTTCAAGCACTCCGGGTACGGCAAGGACCTGTCCATGTACGGACTGGAGGACTACACCCGGATCAAGCACGTCATGTCGAACATCGAGGTGTAGCGATGACCACCGGTGGGCCCGGGCTGCCGCAGAAACGTCAACTGCTGACCGAGGTACCGGGGCCGCGCTCCCGGGAGCTGCTGACCCGGCGTCAGGGCGCGGTCGCGACCGGGGTGTCGCACGTACTGCCGGTGTTCGTCACCGCGGCCGGTGGCGGCGTACTGGTCGACGCGGACGGCAACTCGCTGATCGACTTCGGCTCCGGGATCGCGGTCAGCACGGTCGGCAACGCGGCACCGCGGGTGGTCGAGGCGGTCACCGAGCAGGTCGCCCGGTTCACCCACACCTGCTTCATGGTCACCCCGTACGAGGGCTACGTGCGGGTGTGCGAGCAGCTCAACGAGCTGACGCCCGGCTCGTTCGACAAGCGGTCGGCGCTGTTCAACTCCGGCGCCGAGGCGGTGGAGAACGCGGTCAAGATCGCCCGCTATGCCACTAGGCGTTCTGCCGTGGTGGTCTTCGACCACGCGTACCACGGCCGGACCAACCTGACCATGGCGCTGACCGCACGGTCGATGCCGTACAAGCACCGGTTCGGTCCGTTCGCGCCGGAGGTCTACCGGGTGCCGATGTCGTACCCGTTCCGGGACGGGCTGTCCGGTGACGCCGCGGCAGCGCGCGCGATCGACCTGATCGAGACGCAGCTCGGTGGCGCGAACGTGGCCTGCCTGCTGATCGAGCCGATCCAGGGCGAGGGTGGCTTCGTGGTACCCGCGCCGGGTTTCCTCCCCGCGCTGGAGAGCTGGTGCCGGCAGCGGGGCGCGCTGCTGATCGCCGACGAGATCCAGACCGGCTTCTGCCGTACCGGCGACTGGTTCGCCTGTGAACCGGAGAACGTGGAGCCGGACCTGGTCACGACCGCGAAGGGCATCGCGGGTGGGCTGCCGCTGGCCGGCGTGACCGGTCGCGCCGAGGTGATGGAGGCGGTACACCCGGGCGGGCTCGGCGGTACGTACGGCGGCAATCCGGTCGCCTGCGCGGCGGCGCTGGGCGCGATCGAGACGATGCGCGACGAGGACCTGTGCGGAACGGCCGGCCGGATCGGGGCGGTGATGCTGCCGCGGCTGCGGTCGCTCGCCGAGCGGTATCCGGTGATCGGCGACGTGCGCGGCCGGGGCGCGATGCTGGCGATCGAGCTGACCGTGCCGGGCGGTACCGAGCCGGATCCGGTGACCACCAAGGCGGTCGCGGCGGCCTGTCACGCGGCCGGTCTGGTGGTACTGACCTGCGGTACGTACGGCAACGTGCTGCGCTTCCTGCCGCCGCTGTCGATGCCGCCGGACCTGCTGGACGAGGGGCTGGACGTACTGGCCGAAGCCTTCGCCATGGCGATGTCCGGCTGAGCGCTCGCCCCACCAAGCCGCGGCGGGTAGGCGCGCGGCGGGGTAGGTCGGGCAGGCGCGGTAGGTCGGGCAGGCGCGGCCGGCTACGCCGGGCGTTCCTCCAGGCCCCAAGGCGAGCCGTAGTCCCGCAGCAGGTCCAGGAAGGGCACCGCGTCGAAGGCCTCCGGCCCGAGCACGCCGGTGCCCTTCCAGACTCCCCCGGCCAGCAGTTCCAGGGCCACCACCGGGTTGATCGCGGTCTGCCACACCACCGCCTGCGCGCCGTACTCCGCCATCGACCAGGCGTTGTCGACCACGTGGTACAGGTAGACCGCGCGCGGCTGGCCGTCCTTGCCGGTGCCGCGCACGTACAGCCCGGCGCAGGTCCGACCGCGCATCCGGTCGCCGAGGGTGGCCGGGTCCGGCAGGCAGGCCGCGACCACGTCCCGCGGCGACACCGAGGTACCGCCGACCCGCACCGGTGCGGTCGAATCGAGACCGAGCTTGTGCAGCGTGCGCAGCACGTCGATGAACTCGGTGCCGAGGCCGTACTTGAACGTGACCCGGGCGGCGTCCACCCAGCGCGGGATCAGCAGCACCTCTTCGTGCTCGACGTTGACGCACTCGACCTCGCCGATGCCCTCCGGGAAGGTGAAGATCTCCGGCTCGCTGAACGGCTCGGTGGTGTACCAGCCGCGACCCTTCTCGAAGATCACCGGCGGGTTCAGGCACTCCTCGATAGTGGTCCAGATCGAGAAGGTCGGGGCGAAGATCGGCTCGCCGGAGGGGCCGAGCACCACCAGATCCGCGCCGTCCCGTACGCCCGCCTCGTCGATGGACGCGAACAGGTGGTCCGCGGCGTACCGGGCGAACACGTCGGACAGGCCCGGCTCCACGCCGATACCGACCAGCGCCAACCGGCCCGCAGTGCTCCAGCGATCGGCGACGGCGAACTGCTCGTCGCCGAGCTTGACCCCGGTCTGCGCGTACGGCTGCTCCGGGTGCGGGCGGGACAACGACATGGCCATGTCCAGGTAGTCGGCGCCGGCCGCGAACGCCCCGTTGAAGATCGGCATGACGAACCGCGGGTCGACCGCGTTCAGTACGTGGGTCGCGCCGACCGACCGGCACAGCGCGGCCACCGCCTCGGCGTCCGACGCGTCCACCTGGGCGGCCGTGAACCGGGAGTCCATCCCGGACACCGCGGCCTCGGCCCGCGACAGCGAGTAGTCCGCGACCGCCATCGTCGCGAAGAAGTCCCGGCGGGCCGCGATGCCCACCACCGCCGAACCGACCCCACCGGCACCGATCACCAGGATCCGCATCGAACCCACCTCCCGATCATCGACCGTCCAGCAGCGGCTGGCGCGGGTCCCAGGCCGTACCGCCGGCCGCGTCCCGGCGCCGGCGGGCGATCGCCGACAGCGCCTCCAGGACCACCCGGTTGGCCAGGTACGCGGTGACGTCGGCCTGGTCGTACGGCGGTGACACCTCCACCACGTCCACCCCGACGATCGGCAGCTCGTAGCAGCACCGGCGTACCGCGTCGAGCAGCTCGCGGGTGGTGAACCCGCCCGGCTCGGGGGTACCGGTGCCCGGCGCCATGCCGGGATCCACCACGTCCACGTCGACCGACAGGAACACCCCGTCGCACTCGTCGGTGGCGATCGCGAACGCCTCGGTCAGGCACTCGTTGAGGCCGCGCGCGACGATCTCGGTCATCTCGTACGAGCGCATCCGCTGCTCGGCCATCCAGCGCAGGGTCTCCGGGCCGGGCCAGTATCCGCGCAGCCCGAGCTGCAGGAACCGGTCGCCGCGTACCGCCCCGGACTCGATCAGCCGGCGCATCGGCGTGCCGTGCCCGTACAGCGAGCCGTACTCCGACTCGCCGGTGTCCGCGTGCGCGTCGAAGTGCACCATCGACACCCGGCCCCAGCCGACCTCGCGGGCCACTCCGGTCGCGTCGGGCAGCGCGATCGTGTGGTCGCCACCGAGTACCACCGGGATCGCGCCGGCCGCCGCGACCGTGCGTACCGCGCCTTCCAGCGCGGCGATCGAGCGCTCGGTGTCACCGGAGTACAGCTCCACGTCACCGGCGTCGGCGACGCGCAGATCGGCGAGCGCGTCGGTACGCAGTGCGAGCGACGGCCGGGAGCCGTCGTGCGGGAGGTAGCAGGCCTGCCGGATGGCGCGGGGGCCGAACCGGGCACCGGGGCGGTTGGTCGTACCGCCGTCGAACGGTGCCCCGACGATCACCACGTCCAGCCCGTCCAACGTGGCCGGTTCGGTCAGGTCGCAGCCGGTAACGCCGAGGAAGGTCAGGTCCGGGCCGTACATCGCCCCGTATCGGCTCATCTCACCGCCCTCACGTCAGCAGGTCGGATCGGCATCGGTCCGGGGCGTCGACCGGACTCGTCCGACGTGCCGGACCGGTCCAGGCAATCCGGGACGGCGACCGTGGGAAGTCCCAGGCTACGACGAGGAACCAAGTGTCGGAAGCATTTCAGCCTGCGGAAACACTTGTCAAACATCGATGAAGCTGCGATAAACGCAGCAGGCGTTACCCCCAGCCGCGTGCCACGCCCCCGGTTCGCGCATTCACCCTGGATGGCTGCGATGTCCTCAGGTCTGCTCTCCGCCCCGGTCGCCAACAAGGGGCTGAAGATAGGCGCCCTCGGCCTACTCTCCACAGTGGTCATCGGCGTCGCGTCCACCGCGCCGGCGTACAGCATGGCTTCGGCTCTGGGCAGTGTGGTCGGTGAGGTCGGCCTCAAAGCGCCGGTCATCATGCTGATCGCGTTCATACCGATGCTTTTCATCTCATTCGCCTACCGCGCGCTGAACAATGTCGACCCGGACTGCGGCACCAGCTTCACCTGGGTCGCCCGCGCGTTCGGCCGGCGTACCGGCTGGATCACCGGTTGGGTGATCGTGGTGGCCGACGTGATCGTGATGGCCAACCTGGCCCAGATCGCCGGCAGCTACGGCTACCAACTGTTCGGCCTCGACGGGTTGGCCGGCAGCACGTTCTGGGTCACCTTCGCCGGTTGCGTGTGGATCATGCTGATGACCTGGGTTTCGTACCGCGGCATCGAGCTGTCCGCCCGTACCCAGGTCGTACTGCTCTCGCTCGAACTGCTCGCGCTGGCCATCTTCGCGGTGGTCGCGCTGATCAAGGTGTACGCGGACAAGGCCGGAACGCTGGCCATCCACCCGTCGCTGTCGTGGTTCGTGCCCACCCACCTGACCGCCGCGCAACTGTCCGCCGGATTCCTCGGCGCGGTGTTCATCTACTGGGGCTGGGACAGCGCGGTCGCGGTCAACGAGGAGACCGAGGACTCGCGGGTGACGCCCGGCCGGGCCGCGGTGCTGTCCACCGTGGTGCTCCTGGTGATCTACCTGCTGGTCGCGGTCGCCGCGCAGGCGTACGCCGGCGACGGCACGACCGGCATCGGCCTGGGCAACGAGGAGAACACCGACGACGTCCTGTCCGGTATCGGCAACGCGGTGCTGGGCGGCTTCTGGGGCAAGGCCCTGATCCTCGCGGTGCTGTCCTCGGCCGCCGCGTCCGCGCAGACCACCATCCTGCCGACCGCCCGGACCACCCTGTCGATGGCGGCGTACAAGGCGCTGCCGGCGACCTTCGGCCGGGTCAGCCGGCGGTTCCAGACCCCGACGGTGTCCACCTGGGGAATGGGCATCGTGTCGGTTCTCTTCTACGCGGCGCTGACGCTCTACAACGAGGGCAACGCGCTGTTCGACCTCATCCTCTCGATCGGCCTGCTCATCGCGTTCTACTACGGCCTGACCGGGCTGGCCTCGGCCTGGCATTTCCGGCACGAGTTGCGCAACGACGCGAAGACCCTGTGGCTCAAGGGCATCCTGCCGGCGCTGGGCGGGGTGATCCTGCTGGCCGCGTTCGTCAAGAGCGCGATCGACATGTACCAGCCGGACTCCAGCTACACCCAGCCGTTCGGCATCGGCGGCCAGTTCGTACTGGGCATCGGCTCGATCGTGGTCGGCATCGTGCTGATGATCGTGTGGAACGTGATGGCACCGGCGTACTTCCGCGGCGGCACCATGCGGGAGGGCGTCGCGGTGGCGGAGTCCGGCGAGGTCATCGAGGTGTCGTCGACCGACGGCGACGGGGATGCCAGGTCACAGGAGTGAGGCGGTGCCGGTGGCCGACGTAGGTCCAGCCGCTCTGGACGAGATCAACAAGAAGATCGTCGAGCAGTTGCAGCAGGACGGCCGGAGGTCGTACGCGGCGCTGGCGAAGGCGGTCGGACTGTCCGAGGCGGCGGTCCGGCAGCGGGTACAACGGCTGCTCGACAGCGGTGTCATGCAGATCGTCGCGGTGACCGATCCGCTGACCCTCGGGTTCGCCCGACAGGCCATGATCGGCGTCACCGTGTCGGCGGACATGCGCGACGTGGTGGACAAGATCGCCGCCATTCCGGAAGTCGAGTACGTGGTGCTCTGCGCCGGCCGGTACGACGTGCTGGTCGAGATCGTGTGCACCGACGACGAGCACCTGTTGCGGCTGCTCAACGAGGAGATCCGGGCGATCCCGGGGGTGGCCTCCACCGAAACCTTCGTCTATCTCAAGCTGGCGAAGCAGACGTACACCTGGGGGACCCGATGACCACGAGCACGCAGTCCGTACCCGAGCCGGATGCCCCGCGGCCGGACGCCCCACAGCCCGACGCCCGGTGGGGGGCGACCGCCCGGGACCACCTGTGGATGCACTTCACCCGGCTGTCCAGCTACGCCGACGGCAGCGTGCCGGTGATCGTGCGCGGCGAGGGCGCCTACGTGTACGACCAGCGCGGCAAGCGGTACCTGGACGGGCTGTCCGGGCTCTTCGTCGTACAGGCCGGCCACGGTCGGGCCGAGATCGCCGCCGCGGCCGCGAAGCAGGGCTCGGAGCTGGCGTTCTTCCCGCTCTGGTCGTACGCGCACCCGACCGCGATCGAGCTGGCCGAGCGGGTCGCCGG
Source organism: uncultured Actinomycetota bacterium (assembly GCA_963742715.1). Lineage (GTDB taxonomy): Bacteria > Actinomycetota > Actinomycetes > Mycobacteriales > Micromonosporaceae > CAVUMR01. Next base: position 2,143,925 of record CAVUMR010000002.1, read on the forward strand.
GCTCACCCCGGGCGACCTCAACCGGGTGTTCTTCACCACCGGCGGCTCCGAGGCGGTGGAGACCGCGTGGAAGCTGGCCCGGCAGTACTACCGGCTCACCGGCCGGCCCGGCAAGTACAAGGTGGTCAGCCGGTACATCGCCTACCACGGCACCACGATGGGGGCGCTGTCCATCACCGGGCTGCCGTCGATCAAGAGCGACTTCGAGCCACTGGTACCCGGTGGCATCAAGGCGCCGAACACCAACTTCTACCGGGCGCCCGAGCACGGCGACGACCCGGTCGCGTTCGGCCGCTGGGCGGCGGACGAGATCGGCCGGGCGATCGAGCGGGAGGGGCCGGAGACGGTCTGCGCGGTGTTCGTCGAGCCGCTGCAGAACTCCGGCGGCTGCTTCCCTCCCCCGCCGGGGTACTTCGAGCGGCTGCGGGAGATCTGCGACGAACACGACGTGCTGCTCGTCTCCGACGAGGTGATCTGCGCGTTCGGCCGGCTCGGCGAGTGGTTCGGCGCCCAGCGGTACGGCTACCAGCCGGACATCATCACCTGCGCGAAGGGCATCACGTCCGGGTACGCCCCACTAGGCGCGATGATCGCCAGCGAGAAGATCATCGAACCGTTCCTGACCGGCGACAACTCGTTCAACCACGGCATCACGTTCGGCGGGCATCCGGTGTCCTGCGCGGTCGCGATGGCCAACCTCGACGTGCTCGAAACCGAAGACCTGATCGGGAACGTACGGCGCAACTCCGACGCGTTCCGGGCGACGCTGGAGCGGCTGTACGACCTGCCGATCGTCGGCGACGTACGCGGCGACGGCTACTTCTTCGGCATCGAGCTGGTCAAGGACAAGGCGACCAAGGAGACGTTCGACGACGACGAGAGCGAACGGCTGCTGCGCGGCTTTCTCTCCAAGGCGCTGTTCGACGCCGGCCTGTACTGCCGGGCCGACGACCGCGGCGACCCGGTCGTACAGCTCGCTCCGCCGCTGACCTGCGGGCCGGCCGAGTTCGCCGAGATGGAGCGCATCCTCCGTTCGGTACTGACCGAGGCCTGGCAGCAACTGTGACCCTGCGCCGGCCCGCCACCGGCGCCACCAGCTACCGCGACCTGTCGTTCTGGCACGACAGCGCCGGGGACGACCTCACGCCGCGGCCGCCGCTGCCGGGTTCGACCGCCGTCGACGTCGCGATCGTGGGCGCCGGGTACACCGGCCTGTGGACGGCGTACTACCTGGCCGCCGCCGACCCGACGCTGCGGATCGCGGTCATCGAGCGGGAGGTCGCCGGGTACGGCGCGTCCGGCCGCAACGGCGGCTGGTGCTCCGCGCTGCTGCCGATGTCGCTGGACAGGATCGCCGGCGCGGCGGCCGGGGACCGGGCTTCCCGCCGGGACGCGGCGATCGCGCTGCGGCGCGCGATGTACGACACCGTGGACGAGGTCGGCCGGGTCGCCGCGGCCGAAGAGATCGACTGCCACTTCGCCAAGGGCGGTACGACCTCGCTGGCCCGCAACCCGGCCCAACTGCGCCGGGCCGAGGCAGAGGCGGCCGAGCACCGCCGGTACGGCTTCGGCGCGGGCGACTTCGCGCTGCTCGACCCGGGGCAGGCACAGGCGCACTGCGCCGCGACCGGGGTACTGGGCGGCACGTTCACCCCGCACTGCGCGGCCATCCACCCGGCCCGGCTGGTACGCGGGCTCGCCGACGCGGTGCAACGGCGTGGAGTCCGGGTGTACGAGCGGACCGCGGCGACCATGGTCCGACCCGGCGCGGTGCACACCGCCCACGGAGTCGTACGGGCCGAGGTGGTGGTACGCGCGACCGAGGGGTACACCGCGGAGCTGCCCGGGTACCACCGGGCGCTGGTCCCGGTGTACTCGCTGATGCTCGCCACCGAGCCGTTGCCGGCCACGGTCTGGGCGCGGCTCGGGCTCGCCGCGCGGGAGACGTTCACCGACTACCGGCACCTGATCGTCTACGGCCAGCGCACCGCGGACGACCGGATCGCGTTCGGCGGTCGCGGTGCGCCCTACCACTTCGGCTCCGGGGTGCTCGGCTCGTACGACCGGGAGCCGACCGTGTTCGCGGAGCTCCGGCGCGCGCTGGTCGACCTGTTTCCCGACCTGCGCGACGTGCGCGTCACGCACACCTGGGGCGGGCCGCTGGGCATCCCGCGCGATTGGCACGCTTCCGTCGGGTACCACCGCGGCTCCGGGCTGGCCTGGGCCGGCGGGTACGTCGGCGACGGCGTCGGCACCAGCAACCTCGCCGGCCGGACCCTTGCCGACCTGATCACCGGCTCCGCCGGCGGCCCCGGCACCGAGCTGACCGCACTGCCGTGGGTGGACCACCGGTCGCCGGAGTGGGAGCCGGAGCCGCTGCGCTGGCTCGGCATCAACGCCAGCCGGCGGCTCGCCGCGCTCGCCGACGCCGAGGAGCGGCGCACCGGCCGGCCGTCGCTGAGCGCGCGGGCGCTGTCCCGCCTGGTTCACTGACCGGATGACCGACGAGCTGCGGGTGGCCAGGTTCGCCGACCTCGACCCAGCCACGCTGTACGCCCTGCTCCGGCTCCGGATGGACGTGTTCGTGGTGGAGCAGGCCTGCCCGTACCCGGAGATCGACGGTCGGGACGCCGAGCCGGACGCGCTGCACCTCTGGTACGAGCGGCACGGCGAGCCGGTGGCCTACCTGCGGATCCTCACCGAGCCGGACGGCGACGCGCGGATCGGCCGGGTGTGTACCGCGCCGTACGCCCGCGGCGAGGGGCTGGCCGGCCAGCTGGTGGCGGCCGCGCTCGAGCGGATCGGCGACCGGCCGTGCCAGCTGAACTCGCAGGTGCAACTGGTCGACTTCTACCAGCGGTACGACTTCGCGGTGACCGGGCCGGAGTTCCTCGACGACGGCATCCCGCACGTACCGATGCGGCGCTGACCGATGCGGCGCTGACCGATGCGGCGTTGACCGGCCTCGAACCGGTCAGCGCCGCACCACGGTCAGCGCCGCAACGGTTGCGTCAGTCGTCCTCGTTGTTCAGGAAGCTGGGCCGGGTGACGCAGTTGAACGGCAGGAAGCCCCAGCCGTACACCGGATCCCGGACGACCACCGCGCCGTTGTCGTGGGTGGTGAACCGGTACAGCACGCTGCTCGAGGCGGGACCGGCCGGCTGCGCCCAGTGGCCGCCGTTGCTGCTCCAGTCGGTGCCGTAGAAGTAGTTGTAGTACACCGTGCAGCTGGTGTCGGCCGCGGCCGGAGACCCGGTGGTGGCCTCGTGCGGCCGCGCGTTGTAGTCCTTGCCGAAGCTCATCCGGTGCGACATCTCCTCGCGGGTGGCCGCGGAGCATGAGTCGCCCTGGGAGCCGACCTGCGCGTCCATCGAGCCGGGCATGGCCCAGCCGCACATGTTGATGCCGTCGATGGCACGCCCGTAGTGCCAGTTGGACGGGCTGGTGGACACCACGTCGAAGGTCCAGCCGACCATCGACCGGCCGAGGTAGTAGCCGCTGGCCTTGTTCACGATCCAGCTGCCGCCGCCCTCGATGGGCTGGCCGGTCGACGGGGATGGTGCGGTCTTGATCCGCCAGATGTTGCCGGCGCTGGCCGGGCCGGCCGCGGTGGTCACCGCGCCGATGCCCAGCAGCGCGCCGAGCGCGATGCTGGTCAACCGCCGGAAAGCAGGGCTCATCGGTCATTCCTCCCAGTCCTGTACAAACTTCCTTCATCATCCTCCAATGGACTGAAAGGAAATTTCAACCCCTTGTTCGGACCCTTTGGTCAGGGCTGGCCGATGAGTAGCGGAGTCGTCGCGGTTAGGGTTCTAGACACCGGTCCGCCGACGCATCGGATGTCAACCAGGGGGTTCCCATGAACGGCGCGCTCAGCCCGGACGACCTGCGACTGCTGCGCAAGCAGTTCACCGGCAACCCGGCGTACCGGATCGCGCAGAACGCCGTCACCCAGGTCTCGATCGACGACGTCGCGCTCAACCGCGACGTGGTCAACTCGATGGACCACTCGGTGTCCCACCTGATCGACGACTGGAAGGTCACCAACCAGCGCAAGAGCGGCCGGTGCTGGCTGTTCGCCGGGCTGAACCTGCTGCGCGCCGGCGCGATGGCCACGATGAACGTCAAGGAGTTCGAGTTCTCGCAGAACTACCTGTTCTTCTGGGACAAGGTCGAGGGCGCGAACTACTTCCTCGAGGCGATCATCGAAACGGCCGACCGGGACGTCGACGACCGCACCGTCGCCCACCTGCTGGAGAACCTGGTCGACGACGGCGGCCAGTGGAACATGTTCGTGGCGCTGGTGCGCAAGCACGGGCTCGTCCCGCAGTACGTCATGCCCGACACCAAGAGCTGCACCGAAAGCGGTCGGATGGTGGCGGCGCTGCGCCAGGTGCTACGCGAGGGCGCGCGCACGCTCCGCGAGCTGCACGGCTCGGACGCCGAGCGGATCCGGGGCGCGAAGCAGGAGATCCTGGCGGTGGTGTACCGCATCCTGTGCATGCACCTCGGTACCCCGCCGGACCAGTTCGACTGGCAGTGGGTCGACAAGGATCGCGAGTTCCACCGGGACGGCGCCCTGACCCCGCTGGAGTTCGCCGGGAAGTACGTGACGCTCCCACTCGACGAGTACGTCTGCCTGGTACACGACCCGCGCGAGAGCAGCCCGTTCGGCCGCACGTTCAGCGTGGAGTACCTCGGCAACGTGGTGGACGGACCGCAGGTGGTGTACCTCAACGTCGAGCTGGACGTACTCAAGGACATCGCCAAGCGCACCGTGATGTCCGGTGAGCCGGTCTGGTTCGGCTGTGATGTCGGCAAGCAGCTGCGCAACGACCTCGGCCTGTGGGACGCCCGGCTGCTCGACTACGAGAGCGTGTACGACACGACGTTCCGGCTGGACAAGGCGGCCCGGCTGATCTACCACGAGACGCTGATGACGCACGCGATGCTGTTCACCGGAGTGGACGTGGTGGACGGTGCGGCGCGACGCTGGCGGGTGGAGAACAGCTGGGGCGACGAGCACGGCAAGGACGGCTTCTACACGATGAACGACTCGTGGTTCGACGAGCACGTCTTCGAGATCTCCGCCCGCCGGTCCATGCTGCCGCCGGAGCTGTCCGCCGCGCTCGACACGAAGCCGATCGTGCTGCCCGCCTGGGACCCGATGGGTTCGCTGGCCCGCTGACCGTTTCCTACCTGGTGGGTTGAGCGGTCGGCGACACGCCGGAGCCGTCGGCGTGTCGCCAGCCGCTCGCCCTACCAACCCGGCGGGGCCGGCCCGGCCACGTACGGCCGGGTCAGGGAAGCGCCGCGATGATCTCGCTGACCGGACGCCGCCGGCCGGTGTAGAACGGCACCTCGATCCGGGTGTGCGCGCGCGCCTTCGCGCTGCGCAGGTGCCGCATCAGGTCGACGATCCGGTGCAGCTCGTCGGCCTCGAACGCGAGGATCCACTCGTAGTCGCCGAGCGAGAACGCGGACACCGTGTTCGCCCGTACGTCCGGGTAGTCGCGCGCCATCTTGCCGTGCTCGGCCAGCATCTCCCGGCGCTCCGCGTCCGGCAGCAGGTACCAGTCGTACGAGCGCACGAACGGGTACACGCTGACGTACCCGCGGGGCGACTCTCCGGCCAGGTACGCCGGCAGGTGACTGCGGTTGAACTCGGCCGGCCGGTGTACCGCGAGTACCGACCAGACCGGCGCGAGGTGCCGGCCGAGCCGGGTCCGGCGCAGCGCGGCGTACGCCTCCTGCAGGAGATCCGAGCTCGGCGCGTGCCACCAGACCATGAGGTCGGCGTCGGCCCGCAGTCCCGACACGTCGTAGCTGCCGCGCACCACCACGTCCTTGCCGGCGAGCTGCTCGTACAGCGACTCCACCTCGACGGTGAGGTCGTCGCGCACCGGCGGCAGCGGGCTGGTCGCGGCGAACACCGACCACATCGTGTACCGGACGGTGTCGTTGAGCTCCCGGATCCGGGCCGCGTTCGGGTTGCCCGAGGCGGACGGCGTGGGCGCGTGCGGGTCAGTCGGCTCGGCCATGGCTCGATTGTGCCTGCTCAGCGAGGCCGGCCAGCACGCGGTCCGCCGCCGCCTGCCCGGAGCGGATACAGGCCGGGATACCCACCCCGTCGTACCCGGCGCCGGCCAGCGCGAGCGTCGACTCGCCGGCCAGCGCGGTACGCGCCCGCCGTACCCGGTCGAGGTGTCCGGGCGTGTACTGCGGCAGCGCGCCGCCCCACCGCTGGACCGCGGCATCGACCGGCACCGGGAGCGGCCCGACCAGCTCGGCCAGCTCATGCCGGACCAGCTCGACCAGGTCCTTGTCGTCCCGCTGTAGCACCTGCTCGTCCCCGTACCGGCCGAGCGACGCGCGCAGCACGGTGGCCGGTCCAGCCGCCTCGCTGGTGTGGGGCCACTTGCGGGACAGGAAGGTGGCCGCCTTGATCGCGTACCCCTCCACCGCCGGTACCAGGAACCCGGAGAGCCGGGGTACTGAACCGCGCGGTAGCACCAGCGTGACCAGCGCGACGCTCGCGTAGTCGAGCATTCCCACCTCGGCGGCCGCGGCCGCGCTGACCGGCGCGAGCAGCCGGGCCGCGGGTCGCGCCGGTACCGCCAGCACCACCGCGTCCACGTCGACGTACGACGGATTCCGGGTCGGGCCGACGGTCAGCCGCCAGCCGGTACCGGTGCGGGCCAGCTCGCGTACCGGCAGCCCCAGCCGCAGCCGGGCACCGCTCGCCGCGGTCACCGCGTCCACCAGCCGCCCGAGCCCGCCGCGCACCGTGCCGAACACCGGTCCGGCACCAGCCGCCGCCGCGGTCGCCCGCTGGGCGGCTCGTACCGCCGCCACCAGCGTGGTTTCCCGCTGGGCGGCATCGGCCAGCGCCGGCATGGTGGTCGCCAGCGACAGGTCGTCGGACCGGCCCGCGTACACCCCCCCGAGCATCGGGTCGACGAGCCGGTCGTTGACCTCGTCGCCGAGCTGACGGCGGACCAGCGCACCGACCGCCACGTCGGTGCCGTCGAGGAGTGGAGCGTCCCGGGCCGGCTCGGCGGTCGCCCGCGCCACTTCGCTGTCGGCCAGAGCGGCCAGATCCCCCGGTACGCCGATGAACGTGCCCCGTGGCAGCGGCCGCAACGCGCCGCCGACCGCGATGGCGGCCGGCACCGGCGCGGGATGCACCAGGTCGTCCCCCAGCCCCACCCGCCGGACCAACTCGGCTCCGGCCGGATCGCGCAGCAGAAACGCCTCGGCGCCCTGGTCGACCGGTACCCCGGCCAGGGTCGCGGTGCGGAGCTTGCCGCCCGGCCGGTCGGCCTGGTCCAGGACGGTGATCGTGAGGTCCGGTCCGGCCAGCCCCCGCAGCCGCAGCGCCGCGGCCAGCCCGCTGATCCCGCCACCCACGATCGCGACGTGCGGCACGGGGTCAGCTGCCCGAGGTGCTGTGTACCAGGTCGACCACCCGGCGGAGCATGTCCGGATCGGTCTCCGGCAGTACGCCGTGCCCGAGGTTGAACACGTGCCCGGCCGCCGCGCGCCCCTCGGCGAGGATCCGGCGCACCTCCGCCTGCACGGTCGGTACGTCCGAGAGCAGCAGCGCCGGATCGAGGTTGCCCTGCACCGCGTGCTCCGGCCCGACCAGACCGGCCGCGACGTCCAGTGGGGTACGCCAGTCCACGCCGACCACATCCGCGCCGGCGTCCGCCATCGCGGGCAGCAGATGGCCGGTACCGACCCCGAAGTGGATCCGCGGCACCCCGGCCGCGGCGAGCCCGTCGAGTACCGACCGCGAATGCGGCAGCACGTACTCCCGGTAGTCCGCCTCGGACAGCGCGCCCGCCCACGAGTCGAACAGCTGCACGGCCGAGACGCCGGCTCCCACCTGTACCCGCAGGAACGCCAGCGCGATCCCCGCCAGCCGCTCACACAGCGCGTGCCAGATCGCCGGCTCGCTGTGCATCAACGCCTTGGTACGCGCGTGCTGCCGCGACGGGCCACCCTCGATCAGGTAGCTGGCCAGCGTGAACGGGGCGCCGGCGAATCCGATCAGCGGGGTGTCGCCGAGTTCGGCGACGAGCAGTCGCACCGCCTGCGCCACCGGAGCCACGTCGTCCGGCGTGAGTGCCCGCAGCCGGGCGAGATCGGCGGCACCGCGTACCGGTTCGGCCACCACCGGACCGACCCCCGGCACGATGTCGAGGTCGACCCCGACCGCGGCCACCGGTACGACGATGTCGCTGAACAGGATCGCCGCGTCCACGCCGAGCCGGCGTACCGGCTGCAGGGTGATCTCGCAGACCAGCTCCGGATCACGGCAGGCGGCCAGCATGGACACGCCTTCCCGGATCCGCCGGTACTCCGGCAGCGACCGGCCGGCCTGGCGCATGAACCAGACCGGGGTGTACGGCGTGGATTCGCGCCGGCAGGCACGCAGGAACGGTGCGTCGGTACGGGTGACGGAACTCATCGCCGGACATCGTCGCACGTCAACCTGAGTGACTCCGCGAAGCCCGGTGGCGGGTCGTCGACCGTACCGGCGTGCCGCCCTGACTGGCACCCGGCCCCGGGCCTAGGCTCGCCCCATGGCGCCGTCAACCGCGGTACCCAAGGTCTTCCTGCGCGCGGTGGACGGCTTGCGGGCGGTACGTCCGCGCACCGAGATCGTGCTCGAGGAGATGTCGGCGCCGCGGCATCTCGCGCCGTACGCCTACGCGCTCGGCGCGACCGTGCTGCGCGACTCCGAGGAGATCGCCACCGGCCGGCTGGTCCTGTTGTACGACCCGGCCGGACACGAGGCGTGGGAGGGTGCGCTCCGGCTGGTCACGTACGTGACCGCGGAGGTCGAGCCGGAGATCGCGGCCGATCCGCTGCTGCCCGCGGTCGGCTGGAGTTGGCTGATCGACGCACTGGAGGAACACGGCGCCGAGTTCACCGCGGCCGGCGGCACGGTCACCCAGACCGCGTCCACCCGGTTCGGTGACCTGGCCGGCCCCCCGATAGCGGCTGACCTGGAAGTACGCGCGTCCTGGACCCCGCTCGACGACGAGCTCGGCGCGCATCTGGAGGCGTGGTGCACGCTGCTCGCGTCCACCGCCGGGCTGCCACCGCCCGGCGTCGTACTGCTGGCCGGCGGCACCGGCTGAACCGCGGCACACCACCCAAACGGGTCAGCCCGCGTACTTCCGGGCGGCCGCACAGGGTGCGGTCATCGCCTTGCTGGCCTTGTCCACCCCGGCCGAGTCGCCCTTCTTGGCCGCGGCGAGCGCCTGCGCGTACAGCTTCAGGCAGGTCGAGATGTTCTTCTTCTGCTTGGCCGCCGCCTGCACCTGGCCCTGGCTGCCCTTGAGCTTGGTACTCGAGTCGGCCAGCTGCTTCTGCAGGTCGCCCACCTTGGCGTTCGCCTCGTCGAGCTGCTTGCCCTGCTCGTCGATCGTGGCGTCCCGGTCGCCCACCTCGGTGGCCAGCGACTGCTTGGCGTCGTTGTAGTCGTTGTTCTTCATCACGAACAGGCCGGTCATCCCCACCGCCAGCAGGAAGAACAGCACGGTGGCGCCGGCCAGCACCGGAAGCCACCTGGGCCGGGACGGCTGCTCGTCCGAGGCACTCGGCGGGTTCGGCGGCCCGAGCGTCACCGACGGCAGCGCCATCGTGTGCGGCGGCCCGGCCGGGAAGGTGACCGGAGCCGGTCCGGGCTGGCCCGGGCCGCTGACCGGCTGACCCGAGCCGCTCACCGGGGACTCGGTGTACGTGGTGGCCGGCGTCGGATCCCCGAACGGGTTGGCCGGCGGCAGCCCGTACCCGTGGTCGGCCGGCGGCGCGCCGTAGATGGCCGGATCCGCCGGCGGCGGGTACCCCGGCTGCTGCTGGCCCGGCTGCTGCCCGTACGGCTGGCCATAGGGCTGCCCGTACGGCTGGCCGTACTGCGGCCCGGCCTGCGGTGGGCCGCTCTGCGGCGGCGCCCAGTTCTGCGGCTCGGGCTGGTACGGGTTGCCGGAGGGGTGCCCGGGCTGTGTCATGGTTCCTCCTGGTCAGCCTGCAACGACGGGGTCACATCCAGGCTGTTCCGGTCATATGTCTCACGCAGTCGCCAGTCCAGCGTTAACAGGGTAGCTACGGGATACACCGCTCGAACCGGCGCATGGCACCCGGCACAGGTGATCTCGTCGGCGGGGCATTGCGTTGGCTTCGCCGTTCACCCTTACGGTGGACACGTGACCGACGGATCAGCCCCGGTGCGTCGGGACGCCGCCCATCCTCGCGACGCCCTGCCCGCACAGGCCACCCCCACCGACCCGGTTACCAGCCCGGTCGACGGAACGGCCGACGAACCGGAAACCGGCGAGGTCGAATCGACCGACGCCCCCAGCCCGACGCTGCTGACCGCGCCCCGGGACGGTACGCCGCGCCCGGTCGACACCGCGGACGCGCTCGGCCAGCTGGTGGAGCAGTTCGCCAGTGGTACCGGTCCGGTCGCCGTGGACGCGGAACGGGCGTCGGGCTACCGGTACACCCATCGGGCCTATCTGATCCAACTCCGGCGCGCCGGTGCCGGTTCGGCGATCATCGACCCGATGCCGTTCGCCGACCTCACCGAGCTGAACGCGGCGATCGTCGAGGCGGAGTGGATCCTGCACGCGGCGAGCCAGGACCTGCCCTGCCTCGGCGAGCTGGGGCTGCGGCCGAAGCGGCTGTTCGACACCGAGCTCGCCGCCCGGCTGGCCGGTTTCGAGCGGGTCGGGCTGGCCGCGCTCACCGAGCGGCTGCTCGGCTACACGCTGGAGAAGCACCATTCGGCCGCGGACTGGAGCACCCGGCCGCTGCCGGACTCCTGGTTGACCTATGCCGCTCTCGATGTCGAGCTGCTGCTGGAGCTGCGCTACGCGCTCGGCACCGAGCTGGAGGAGCAGGGCAAGCTCGGCTGGGCCGAGGAGGAGTTCGCCGCACTGGCCGCGGCCGAGGCACCGGCACCGCGTACCGATCCGTGGCGCCGCACCTCCGGGATCCACAAGGTGCGCGGCGCGCGGGCGCTGGCCCGGGTCCGCGCGCTGTGGTACGCCCGGGACGAGATCGCCCGGCGCCGGGACACCGCGCCGGGGCGGGTGCTGGCCGACGCCGCGATCGTCGCCGCGGCCCAGTCCGATCCGGCCGAGGAGCGGGCGCTGCTCGGGCTGCCCGGCTTCGCCCACCGCGGTGCCCGCCGACTGACCCGGCAGTGGCTGGACGCGCTGGCCGACGTACGCGCGATGCCGGAGGGCGAGCTTCCCTCCCCCTCGTCGGCGAGCAACGGCCCGCCGCCGCCGCACCGCTGGGCCGAGCGGGACCCGCAGGCCGCGGCCCGGCTGTCCCGTTCCCGGGCGGTCGTCGCCGAGCTGGCCCGGGAGCGCAACCTGCCGCCGGAGAACCTGCTCGCCCCGGATTCGATCCGCCGCATCGCCTGGGCGCCGCCGGAACCGCTGACCACGGAGTCGGTCACCGAGACCTTGATCGGGTACGGCGTCCGCCGGTGGCAGCTCGAGCTGACCGCGGAACCACTGGCTACCGCCCTGGACGGGTGACCGAGGGCTCCCTGTGGGGCCCCGTGCGCGGCCGGCGCGGCGGCCGGTGTGAGGTGTGTGGCAGGCCACCGGTGGGTGCGCTGCCGACGTAGTTACCGACGAGTAGCATCGGGCTGACCGCTGTGCCGACGGCGCTGAACGCGCTTCGCCGGTCATGATCCACAGGAGGCGCGCGTGCCCCGTACCGTTCGTGACGTCGTCTTCGTCGACGGCGTCCGTACCCCGTTCGGCAAGGCCGGCGGCATGTACGCCGAGACCCGGGCCGACGACCTGGTGATCCGGTGCATCCGCGAGTTGCTGCGCCGGCACCCGGAGTTGCCACCGGACCGGATCGACGAGGTGGCGATCGCCGCGACCACCCAGCTCGGCGACCAGGGCCTGACCATCGGCCGTACCGCGGCGCTGCTCGCCGGGCTGCCGAAGACGGTTCCCGGCTACGCGATCGACCGGATGTGCGCGGGCGCGATGACCGCGGTCACCACGGTCGCCTCCGGCATCGCGTTCGGCGCGTACGACGTGGCGATCGCCGGCGGGGTGGAGCACATGGGCCGGCATCCGATGGGCGAGGGCGTGGACCCGAACCCGCGGATCCTGAGCGAGAAGCTGGTCGACCCGTCCGCGCTGGTGATGGGCGCGACCGCGGAGAACCTGCACGACCGGCTGCCGGAGATCGGCAAGGACCGGGCCGACCGGTTCGCGGTGGCCAGCCAGCAGAAACTCGCCAAGGCGTACGCCGCGGGCAAGATCCAGCGCGATCTGGTACCGGTCGCCACCCGCTCGGTCGAGTCGGGCTGGGGGCTCGCCGCGGTGGACGAGGCGCCCCGGCCGGACACCAGCCTGGAGAAGCTCGCCACCCTCAAGACTCCGTTCCGCCCGCACGGCCGGGTCACCGCCGGCAACGCGGCGGGGCTGAACGACGGCGCCACCTGCTCGATCCTCGCGGCCGAGGACATCGCCGCCGAGTTGGGCCTACCGGCAGCGATGCGACTGGTGTCGTACGGCTTCGTCGGAGTCGAGCCGGAGGTGATGGGGGTCGGGCCCATCCCCTCCACCGAGAAGGCGTTGCGAAGCGCCGGACTGTCCATTGAGGACATCGGCCTGTTCGAGCTGAACGAGGCGTTCGCGGTGCAGGTACTCGCGTTCTGCGACCACTTCGGCATCGCCGACGACGATCCGCGGGTCAACCCGTGGGGCGGCGCGATCGCGATGGGCCACCCGCTCGCCTCCTCCGGCGTACGGCTGATGACGCAACTGGCCCGGCACTTCGCCGAGCATCCGGAGGTGCGGTACGGCCTCACCGCGATGTGCATCGGCATCGGCATGGGCGGCTCGGTGATCTGGGAGAACCCGGCGTGGGAAGGCGGCAAGAAATGAGCACGGCGGTGGAGTTCCCCGACGAGATCGTGATGAAGGCGCTGGTCCGGTACGTGTCGGTGCCGGGTCTCGCCGGCGAGGCCGCGCTGATCACGCTGGACAACGGCTTCGACCACAAGAAGCCGAACTCGATCGGACCGGCCGGGTTGGCCCAGTTGGACGCCGCGCTGGACGACATCGCGGCGCACGCGCCCCGGGTCCGGCTCATCGCCGTCACCGGCAAGCCGTTCATCTTCTGCGTCGGCGCGGACATCACCGGCATGCCCCGCATCCGTACCCGCGAGCAGGGACTGGAGATCGCCCGGGCCGCGCACCGGGTGTTCGGCCGGCTGCGCGACTCCGACATCCCCACCTTCGCGTTCGTCAACGGCGCGGTGATGGGCGGCGGGCTGGAGATCGCGCTGCACTGCCACTACCGCACGTTGTCGTCCGGGGTCACCGCGGTCGCGCTGCCCGAGGTGTCGCTCGGCCTGGTACCGGCCGGCGGCGGCACCCAGTTGCTGCCGAACCTGATCGGGCCGGACGCGGCGGTGACCGTGATCGTGGAGAACCCGATCAACCAGAACAAGATGCTGCGGGCGAAGCAGGCGCACAAGCTCGGGATCTCCGACGCGCTGTTCGAACCGGCCGACTTCCTGGAGCGCTCGCTGGAGTGGGCCGCGGCGGTGGTGTCCGGTTCGGTCTCGGTCCGGCGGCCCGAGGCGCCTGCCGACGAGGCCGCGTGGGCGGCCGCGGTGGCGCGCGGCAGGGCGCTCGCGGACGGGCGGGTACGCGGTGCCGCGCCGGCGCCGTACCTGGCCCTGGACCTGATCGCGCTCGCGCGTACCGCCTCGGCTGCCGACGGTGCGGCGGCGGAGGACGACGCGCTGGCCGACCTGCTGATGACCGAGGAGCTGCGCAGCGGGCTGTACGCGTTCGACCTGGTACAACGGCGGGCCAAGCGGCCGGTCGGGGTACCGGACGCTTCGCTGGCCCGGCCGGTGACCAAGGTCGGCGTGATCGGTGCCGGGCTGATGGCCAGCCAGCTCGCGCTGTTGTTCGTACGGCGCCTCGAGGTACCGGTGGTGCTCACCGACCTGGACCAGGAGCGGGTCGACAAGGGCGTCGGGTACGTGCACGCCGAGCTCGAGAAGCTGCGGAGCAAGGGGCGGCTGGACGACGGCAAGGCGGCCAAGCTGCGCGGGCTGGTCTCCGGCTCGGTCGACCGGGGGGTCTTCGCCGACGCGGACTTCGTGATCGAGGCCGTGTTCGAGGACATGAAGGTCAAGAAGCAGGTGCTCGCCGAGTACGAGTCGGTACTGCCGGACACCGCGATCATCGCCACCAACACGTCCAGCCTGTCGGTCACGGAGCTGGCCGCCGACCTGGCCCATCCGGAACGGGTGGTCGGCTTCCACTTCTTCAACCCGGTCGCGATCCTGCCGCTGCTGGAGATCGTGCGCGCCGGGCGTACCGACGACGCGACGCTGGCCAGCGCGTTCGCGGTCGGCAAGCAGTTGCGCAAGTCCTGCGTACTGGTGGCGGACAAGCCCGCGTTCGTGGTCAACCGGCTGCTCACCCGGTTCCTCGGCGAGGTGTTCCGGGCCGTGGACAGCGGTACCGACCTCGAGGTGGCCGATCACGCACTGGACCGCCTCGGCCTGCCGATGACGCCGTTCGTACTGCTGCAGTTCGTCGGCGTACCGGTGGCGCACCACGTGGCGGAGACGATGCACGCGGCGTACCCGGACCGGTTCGGGGTGAGCGACAACCTCGCCCGGCTGGTCGAGGCGGGCAAGCCCGGCGTGTACACCTGGGACGCCCAGGGCCAGCCGGCGGTGGACCCCGAGGTGACCGCGCTGCTCGAGGTGGGCGGCGCGCCGATGACCGCCGAGCAGATTCTCGACGCCGCGCTCACCGCGCTGACCGAAGAGATCCGGTTGATGCTCGACGAGGGGGTCGTGGCCGAGCCGCAGGACATCGACCTGTGCATGCTGCTCGGTGCCGGCTGGCCGTTCCACCTCGGCGGCATCACGCCGTACCTGGACCGCACCGGCTACAGCGAGAAGGTGACCGGCAGGCGGTTCCTGCCGCGTGGAGTCGCCAGCCTGCCGGAGTAGTTCGGCGCGCCGAGATCGTGTGGCGGCCCGCTACCTGAGTGGGCCGCCACCCGCTATTCGTCGGACGACTCGGGCGTCTCGATCACGATGCCGAGCGCGGCGGCCATCGTGTAGGTCAGCGCGATCAGGTCGTGGCTGTCGACCACCGCACCGCTGAAGCTCGTCATGCCGTCGAGGTCGGCCAGTACGCACCGGGTGAACCGGGCACCGGTCATCTTCGCGTGCGCGAACTGCGCGCCGGTCAGGTCGCAGCCGGTGAACTGCGCACCGGTCAGATCCGCCTCGACGAAGTCCACCCGGGTCAGGTTGCAGTCGGTGAACCGTACGTCGGTGAAGGTCGAGAACCGGAACGTGGACAGGTCCAGCCGGCAGTCGTCGAACAGCGCGTCGCGCAGCACCCCGTTGATCCATTGCAGTCCGGTCATCCGCGCCAGCCGCAACTCGCACCGGCGCAGCTGCGACCGGGTCGCCTTGAGGTTGGCCAGGTTGACCGACTCGAACTCGCAGTCCACGAACGCGGCGCGGTCCAGCGCGGTGTCGGACAGGTCCGCCCCGGCGAACCGGCACTGGTCGAACTCGATCGACTCGACCTCCTGACCGGACAGGTCGAGGTCGAAGCTGAGCCGCCGGTACGTCGCCTCGTCCGCGTCGGTCAGGTCGTGATCGGGCGACCGCGCGGGTATCCAGGAGGCCGGCCGGTCGGGCTTCGTCGGCTGACGAGGTCCGACCGGCTTGCCGCTACGACGTGATCCGGGCATGCCGCCGACAGTAGCGGCGGCGGGTGACCGCCCTACCGGGTGTCAGCCCGTTGCCCGAGGTCACCCAGCCGGGTCAGCCCTGGGCCGCCTGGTCGGCCGCGGCCCGCTCCTCGTTGCTGCGCTCGACACAGAACTCGTTGCCCTCGGGATCGGCCAACACGATCCAGCCGGAGCCGTCCGGCCGCCGCTGGTCGTCGAAGAGCGTGGCGCCGATGCCGAGCAGCCGCTCGACCTCCTGCTCCCGGGTACGGCCGACCGGGCGCAGGTCGAAGTGCAGCCGGTTCTTGACCGCCTTGACGTCCGGTACCTGGATGAACAGCAGGTTCGGGTACTCGTCGGAGCCTTCGATGATCGCCGCCGGGTCACCCGGCTTGTCGTCGTCGTGCAGCGGCCGACCGAGCACCTCGCTCCAGAACCGACCGAGGTCGTACGGGTCGCCGGTGCAGTCGATGGTGATGTTGTGCAGGACAGGATGCATGTGTTGTCTCCCTGCGATCGCGTCCGGCGCGACTGCTCCGGTCCACCTTGACCATGCCCGTCTACCGGGCCGGCGCGGCCGCGCGCAACGCGATTGCGACCGAAGCGGCGCGACCCCGAGCCCGCTCTGTGACGTGGGACACTCGCAATGCCGCTTGAGTCTCCCGCTACTGGAGGGTCG
This sequence comes from uncultured Actinomycetota bacterium, assembly GCA_963742715.1. Classification (GTDB taxonomy): domain Bacteria; phylum Actinomycetota; class Actinomycetes; order Mycobacteriales; family Micromonosporaceae; genus CAVUMR01. Next base: position 2,160,375 of record CAVUMR010000002.1, read on the forward strand.
AAGGTCATCGGCGTGAGTCAGCACGACGGCATCCCGATCGGCGAGCTGGCCCGGCGTACCGGCACCGCGATCAAGACCATCCGGTACTACTCGGACATCGGCCTGCTACCCGAGGCAGGTCGTACGTCGAGCGGCTACCGGCGGTACGACGCGACCGCCGCGACCCGGCTGGCGTTCATCCGCACCCTGCGCGAGTTGGGGGTGGGGTTGGCGGCGATCAGGGACGTACTCGGCCAGCAAGCCAGCGTGGCCGAGGTGGCGGCCGCGCATGCCGAGGCGCTGGACAGCCAGATCCGGATCCTGCGCATGCACCGGTCGGTGCTGCGCGCGCTGGCGCACCGGAAACCGACCCTTCAGGAGGTGGATCTCATGAACAGGATCGCCAAGGCCTCGGCCGACGAGCGGCACCGCATCCTCACCGACTTCCTCGACCACGTGTTCGACGGTTTGGACGTCAACCCGCGGTTCGAACAGATGATGCGCTCGGTGAAGCCGGACCTGCCCGACGATCCGACGCCGGAACAGGTGGACGCCTGGGTGGAGCTGGCCGAGCTGCTGGCCGATCCGGACTTCCGGGACCGGATCCGCGGCATGGCGCAGCGGCAGGCGGCCGACCCGGCGCCGTCCGGGACCGAGCCCGAGTCGTGGCAGCGGCTGGCCGCCCTGGTCGCCGACCGGGGTGGCGCCGCGCTCGACGCGGGCGTCGATCCGGAGTCCGCGGCGGCCGACCCGGTGCTCGACGAGATCGTCGGCGCGTTCGCCGACCAGTCCGGCGAGGCCGACGATGCCGCGTTCCGGGGCCGGCTGCTGGACCAGGTGCGCTCAGGCACCGACGAGCGGGCCGAACGGTACTGGCAGCTGCTCGCGGTGATCAACGGCTGGCCGCCGGTCCCGTCCACCACCCCGGCCTGGCGGTGGGTGGAGGCCGCGTTGCACGCCCGGGCCGGCTGACCGGCACAGCCCCACAACACGGTGCCGCCCCGGCCGATCCTCGGTCGGGGCGGCACGGTCGTCTCAGCGACCAACCGGCTCAGGTACGCGCGGTCGCGCCGGAAACCGCCACGGGCGCCGGTGGTACCGGGGTCACGTCCGCCGCCGGCAGGGTCACGGTCACCTCCAGGCCACCGGTCGTGAGCACCCGTGCGGTCACGTTGCCGCCGTGCGCGTCCGCGACCGCCCGCACGATGGACAGGCCGAGGCCGGAGCCGCGGGTACCGGTGCGCTCCCGGCCGCCCCGACGGAACGGTTCGAACAGCCCCGGTACCTCCGCGTGGTCCACCTCCGCGCCGGTGTTGCCGACCACGATGAACGTCCGCTCGGCGTCGCCACCGGTCCTGATCCACACCCGGCCGCCGGCGTGGTTGTACCGCACCGCGTTCTCGATCAGGTTGCCGGCGAGCCGGTCCAGCAGGCTCGGGTCGCCCACCACCGGTGCCGTCTCCAGATCCGTCACCACCTGCAGTCTCAGCCGCTCCAGGTCGGGTCGTACCGAGGACAGTGCCGCCGGCACGCCCACCGCGAGGTCGGTCGGCACCTTGTTCACCAGCCGGCGGCCGGCCTGCGCCTCGGTACGGGCGAGCAGCAGCAGCGACTCGATCAGCGCGTTGGCCCGGTACGACGCGTCGCGGACCACCTGACCCATCCGGCGCAGCTCCGCGACGTCCGCGTCGTGGTCGGAGAGCGTGACGTCGACCTCGGTACGCATCACCGCGAGCGGGGTACGCAGCTCGTGGCTCGCGTTCGCGACGAACCGCTGCTGTACCTCGAAGGCGGTGGACATCCGGTCCAGCATCGCGTCGAAGGTGTCGGCCAGCTCGCGCAGCTCGTCGTCCGGACCGGAGTACCGGATCCGCTGGTCCAGCGTCTCGGTGGACAGCCGGCGGGCGGTCGCGGTGACCTGGTGCAGCGGTCGCAGCGCCCGGCCGGCCACCACGTACGCACCGGCGACGCCGGCCGCGCTGATCAGCACCAGCCCGGCCACACCCTTGAGGATGATGTCCCGCTCGGTGGTACGGGCGATCTCGTGGTGCAGCTCCTGGGTGTTCACCTCCTGGCCGTTGGGCAGCGTCAACGTCGTCTTGCCGTCCTCGGCCGGCCGGAAGGCGGCGGCCAGCAGCAGGAAGGCCAGTCCCAACAGGCTCGCGCCGGCGGCGAACAGCAGTACCCCGTTGAGCAGGGTGAGCCGCAGCCGCAGCGTCGGCCGCGGCAGGCCGAAGCCGCTCCGGGCGCCGTCCACGGCGGTACCGCCGGCGCCCGCGGCACCGTCGCGCCAGCGGCGGAGGATCCGGGCCGGCGCGCTCATCCCGGTCATGAGATCGGGATCCGGTAGCCGGCGCCGACCACGGTCTCGATCAGCGGTGGATTGCCGAGCTTCTTGCGTAACGTCATGACGGTCACCCGTACGGTCGTCGTGAACGGATCGGTGTTCGCGTCCCAGACCCGTTCCAGCAACTCCTCGCTGGACACCACTCCACCTCTCGCCTTGATCAGCTGCTCGAGTACGCCGAACTCCTTGCGGGTGAGGTCGAGCGCACGCCCGGCCCGACCGGCGATCCGCTTGGCCGGGTCCAGCTCGACATCGCCCACCCGCAGCACCGGCGGTGCCGGCGGGGTGGCCCGCCGGCCCAGTGCACGCACCCGCGCGGCCAACTCGTCGAAGGCGAACGGCTTGGGCAGGTAGTCGTCCGCGCCCAACTCCAGACCCTCTACCCGGTCTGCCACGCTGCCACTCGCGGTCAGCATGAGAACCCGGGTGAGCGCGCCGGAGCCGACCAGGTCGGTACAGATCTCATCACCGTGTACGCCGGGCAGGTCCCGGTCCAGCACGATCACGTCGTACCGGGTGACCGTGGCCAGCTCGTGCCCGGTCGTACCGTCGTACGCGACGTCGACCGCCATGCCCTCGCGCCGTAAGCCACGCGCGACCGCATCCGCGAGTGGCCGTTCATCCTCGACCACCAGGATCCGCACCGGTGCCTCCCCAGGCTGTCACCTGGCCGCACCGTACCGCTGCGGTGGCCTCTGGCCGTAGTGACGATGGGTGAACTCTGGCTGTCTGCCTTGACGCAGCGCAAGCCCCTCCCTAACGTCCGGTAACAAAGTCCCATTCGCGCGGCGGCGACTGGAGGAAACCTTCATGACGGCACGAGCGTTCCGCCTGCTGGCCGGGCTTGCCGGCGTGGCGATGCTGGGCGGTCCGGCGAGCGCGGCCGCGGGTGCGGCCGGCGGCGGTACCGGCGCCCCCGCGACGGACCCGCAGGCCAGCGCCACCCGGAACATCGCGTACCGGCAGTGGACCAGCGCGGCCGACTTCGGGACCGGTACCGCCGACGGCACCACGGTCACCGGAAACGCGCTCACGTTGGCCAGCGTGGCCGGGACCAGGAGCTATACCGATCCGTTCGGCAGCGGCGGGCCCCGGTCGTACGACTACGCCACCTGGACGTCGGCGTCGGTCTCCCCCGGCTTCGGGCTGACCGAACTGGTCGCGTCGTGGAACGCGAGTACCCCCGGGGGCACCTGGATCCAGGTGGACGCGCGGGGCGTGACCGGCGGCGGGAGCACCACCAAGTGGTACGTCATGGGTCGCTGGGCGGCCGACGACAACGAGCTGCACCGCACCTCGGTGCCCAGCCAGGGCGACGCCAACGGCTCGGTCGCGATCGACACGTTCGTCGCGGCGAGCGGAGTGACGCTGGTCTCGTGGCAGGTGCGGGTCACCCTGTACCGGCCGGCCGGCGGCACCGACACCCCGACGGTCCGGTCGATCGGCGCGATGGCCTCGGCGCTGCCCCCGCCGGGCACGGTGCCGGCCAGCCCGCCCGGCGGCGCGAACGGCGTGACGATCGACGTGCCGCGGTACTCGCAGGAGATCCACGCCGGGGAGTACCCGCAGTGGGACGGCGGCGGGGAAGCCTGGTGCAGCCCGACGTCCACCTCGATGGTGCTGGCGTACTGGGGCAGCGGGCCGACGCCGGCCGACTACGACTGGGTGGATCCGAGCTACGCCGACCCGTGGGTCGACTACGCCGCCCGCAACACCTACGACTACAACTACGACGGCGCCGGCAACTGGCCCTACAACACCGCGTACGCCGGTCGCTTCGGGCTGGACGGTTTCGTCACCCGGCTGCGCTCACTGACCGAGGCGGAGCAGTTCATCTCGGCCGGCATCCCGCTGGTGCTGTCGCTGTCGTTCAAGAAGAACGAGATCCCGGGGCTGGACTACGGCACCAACGGGCACCTGCTGGTACTGGCCGGGTTCAGCGGTACCGGCGATCCGGTGCTGAACGATCCGTTCGCCTCCACCGACGCGGGCGTACGCAAGGTTGCCGGGCGCGCCCAGTTCGAGTCGGCGTGGCTGAACTCCAGCCGCGGCATCGCGTACGTGATCCATCCGTCCTCGGTACCGCTGCCGCCGGCACCGCCGCAGGCCAACTGGTAGCGGCCGCCGTCAACCGGCCGACCGGTTGAAGGTCCAGCGCGTCGGGGAACCGGTGAACTCGCTCTCCATCAGCCCGAACACCGACGACGGGGTGACCCGGACGGTCGCGTTCACGGTCGGGTCGAGGAAGCTCTCCGGATAGTCGACCTGGTACTTGGCGTTGCTGGCGGCGAGGAAGGTCCGGATCGCGTCGAGGTCGCTGACCACCTCGGCGGTACCGTCGAGCACCACCGGCTCCTGCGGGTTGTCGGTGGCCACGGTGCAGCGGGGTTCGACCGCGAGATTGCGGATCTTCCGCGACCGCAGCGAGCTGGAGAACCACAGCGCGTCGCCGTCCCACACCCCCCACACCGGCACGCAGTGCGGGGCTCCGTCCGGTCGTACCGTCGACAGCCAGTAGTCGTGCGAGCCGGTCAGCCGCGACTCCGCCCACTCCCACGGCAGCAGGCCGGTAGCGGCGGCCTCGACGCCGTAGCCCGGCATGTACGGCCGGGCCGCCGCCGGACGCCGGCCACCCGACGCTGCGCCCGGAAGCCCGCCGGTGGACACCGCGGTCAGGCCCGCGGGCTGCCGCTGCGCTCCGCGGCCTCGGTCTCGACCGCCTCGTCCAGGCCGGACACCCACCCGGTGATCTCACGCGCCACGTCCTGCGCGGTCAGGCCAAGGTCGGAGAGCAGCTCCGGTCGGGTGCCGTGCGGGTGCCAGCCCGGCTCCACCCCGATGTCGCGGACCGGCACGGTCTGCCCGACGTCGCGCAGCGCCTGCGAGACGGCCGCGCCGACACCACCGGTACGCACGCCGTCCTCCACGGTCACCACCAGGCGGTACGCCGTCGCCATCGCGACCAGTTCGGCCGGTACCGGCCGGACCCAGCGCGGGTCGACCACGGTCACGCCGTACCCCTGCTCGGCGATCCGGCCGGCCGCCTCGACGCCGAGGTGGCCGAACGCGCCGACCGCGACCAGCAGTACGTCCCGACGCTTAGCGGTGTGCAGCACGTCGACCGTGCCCTCCCGGCGGATGGCCGGCAGCGGCGGCGGGACGGCACCGGTCGGGTACCGGACGAGGGTCGGTCCGTCGGTGACCGCGACCGCTTCCCGCAGCTCCTCCCGCAGCGTGGCGGCGTCGCGTGGCGCGGCGATCCGCAGCCCCGGCACGGCGCCGAACACCGACAGGTCCCAGATGCCGTAGTGGCTCGGCCCGTCCGGGCCAGTGAGGCCGGCGCGGTCCAGCACGATCGTGACCGGCAGCCGGTGCATGGCCACGTCGAGCAGCACCTGATCGAACGCCCGGTTCAGGAACGTCGCGTACACCGCGACCACCGGGTGCATGCCGCCCACCGCGAGTCCGGCCGCGGAGGTGACCGCGTGCTGTTCGGCGATGCCGACGTCGAACACCCGGTCCGGGTGCTTGCGGGCCAGCTTGGCGATGCCGGTCGGGTACGCCATGGCGGCGGTGATGCCGACGACGTCCGGCCGCTCGTCCGCGATCGCGACCAGTTCCTCGCCGAACACCGAGGTCCACTTCTCGCTCGGCGCGGCCAGCGACTTGCCGGTCTCCGGGTCGAACGCGCCCGGGCCGTGCAGGCAGTCCTCCTGGTCGTCCTCGGCCGGCCGGTAGCCGTACCCCTTGCGGGTGACCGCGTGCACGATCACCGGGCCGCCGAACCGCTTGGCCTGGCGCAGCGCGCTTTCCATCGCGGCGATGTCGTGCCCGTCGACCGGGCCGACGTACTTCATGCCGAGGTCTTCGAACATCGCCTGCGGGGCGACCGCGTCCTTGAGCCCCTTCTTGACCGCGTGCAGCGCCTCGTATAGCGGTGCGCCGACCAGCGGGGTGTGGCCGAGCGCGTCCTTGACCAGGTCGAGCACCTTCTCGTACCCGGGGTTCAGCCGCAGGCTGGCGAGGTGGCTGGCCAGTCCGCCGATGGTCGGCTCGTACGACCGGCCGTTGTCGTTGACCACGATCACCACCGGCCGGTCGGCGCCGGCGATGTTGTTCAGCGCCTCCCAGCACATGCCGCCGGTGAGCGCACCGTCGCCGACCACGGCCACCACGTGCCGCCGCTCACCGCGCAGCGCGAACGCCTTGGCCAGGCCGTCCGCATAGGACAGCGCGGTGGAGGCGTGCGAGTTCTCGATGACGTCGTGTTCGCTCTCGGCCTGGTTCGGATAGCCGGACAGTCCGCCGCGCTGCCGCAGCCGGTCGAACCCGTCCTGCCGGCCGGTGACCATTTTGTGTACATATGCCTGGTGTCCGGTGTCGAACAGGAGCCGGTCCCGGGGCGAGTCGAACACCCGGTGCATCGCCAGGGTGAGCTCCACCGCGCCGAGGTTGGGGCCGAGATGGCCCCCGGTGCGGGCGACCTTGGCGACCAGAAAGTCCCGTATCTCCGCGGCCAGGCCGGGCAGATCGTCCGCTGGCAGGCGTTTGAGGTCGTGCGGGCTGCGGATCTCAGCTAGCAGGGCGTACCGCGGTGTGCCGTCGTCCGAGCTCATGGTCGGCCAGTCTAGTCGCCGGGCCGGGAGCCGCTCCGGCCGTCCGGATCACGCGCGGGCGCGGGCTGCCACCTTCACGCGCGGGCGCGGGCGGCCACCCGCAGCCGGGCCGGAGCCACGGCGGGCGGGTCCGGCAACCGCAGCGGCGCGGCACCGGGGGTGAACCGGCCGAGCACCGCCGCCGCCCGGGCTCCGGTCGCCGACGGCACCGCCCCGGGCAGCCCGTGCCAGGACAGGTAGCCGAGCAGGGCGAACGCGTACGCCTCCTTCGCGTCCGCGGGTACCCCCGACTCCTCGATGGACCGCAGCTCGCAGCCGGTGCCGGCCAGCGTCCGGATCCGGCCGAGCAGAACCGGATTGCGTACTCCCCCGCCGGCGACGACCACCTGGGTGACCCGGTGCCGGGCCAGCTCGGCGACGACCACCCGCGCGGTCAGCTCGGTCACCGTGGCGAGCACGTCGTCCACGGCGAGGTCCCGACCGGCCAGCCGCTGCCACAGGTACTCGGCGTGGAACAGCTCCTTGCCGGTCGACTTGGGCGCGGGTGCCGCGTAGTACGGCTCGTCCAGCAGTTCGGCGAGCAGCTCCGCGTGTACCTGCCCGCTCGCCGCGTGCCGGCCGCCCGGGTCGTACGGCAGCTCCAGCAGTTCGGTGGCGGCCGCGTCGATCAGCGCGTTGGCCGGGCCGGTGTCGTAGCCGAGCACGGTGCCGTCCGGGTTGATCACGGTCAGGTTCGCGATGCCGCCGAGGTTCAGCGCCGCCCGCGGCGTGGCGGCCGGCGGCAGCAGCAGCGCGTCGAACGCGGGTACCAGCGGGGCACCCTGTCCGCCCTGGGCGATGTCGGCCGACCGCAGGTCGGACAGCACCGGCAGTCCGGTGGCGGCGGCGATCCAGGCCGGCTGGCCCAACTGCAGGGTGCCGAGCGCCCGGCCGTCGGCGACCCAGTGGTACACGGTCTGTCCGGGCGAGACGATCAGGTCGGCGGGCCCGTCGCACAGTTCGAGCCCGCGCTGGGCCGCCCGCGCGTACGCCTGGCCCAGCTCGGTGTCGAGCCGGCACAGCTGCCCCACCGTGCTGCGGGCCGGCGGCAGTACCGCGGCGATCCCGGCGCGCAGCCGGTCCGGGTACGGCACCGACGCCGCCCCGAGCGTCTCCAGCACCAGTACCTCGCCGTCCTGCCGGAACTCGGCCGCGGCGACGTCGATCCCGTCGTACGACGTGCCGGACATCAACCCGACGACCCGCATCACGCGTCCTTCCCGCTCGCGACCTGTCCACTCGCGCCTTGTCCGCCCGCGGGTGGTCCGCCCGCGGGTTGTCCGCCCGCGACCGCGGCCAGTATCGCGTCCCAGGCGGGGTCGAGGCTGGGGAACGCTCCGACGGCATGTACCCGATTTGTCAGCAGTACCACGATCCGCTCCACGGCCGGCAGGACGGCGAACCGGGCGCCGGTGAACCCGGTGTGCCCCACCGCGCCGTACTTCGGCCAGCGGACGAAACCGAGGCCCTGCGCCGGGGTACGGCCGGGCGCGACGAACCGCCGCACGACGTCGCGCGACCACGGCCCGTCGCCGGCCAGCGCGTCCAGCAGCGCCCGGCCCAGCCCGACCAGGTCCGCCGCGGTACCGAACAGGCCGGCGTGCCCGGCCACCCCGCCGAACGCGTGCCAGGCGTTGCCGTCGTGCACCTCGCCCAGCAGGGTGTACCGCCGCCAGCCGGTGAAGGCGCCGGTCGCGTCCGGACCGAGCGGCACCGGGTACGGCTCGCCGGTGGCCAGCATCCGCTGCTCGTACCAGTCGCCATGTGCCGTGGCCACCAGCGGCGCGGAGCCGACCGCGGCGGCGGCGTCGGGGTCGGCGGCGTCGTGATGGGCGGCGCGGCGGCGGTAGCCGGCGCTGCGCAGGCCGAGCGGCTCGAACAGTTCGCGCGCGGCGGCTACCTCCAGCGGGGCGCCGTGCACGGCGGCCGCGATCCCGCCCAGCAGCATGAAGCCGAGGTCGGAGTAGCGCCGGCCGGCACCGACCGGGTACCGCGCCGGCAGTCCGCACACCACGTCCAGCGCCGCCGCCCCGCCGGCCGCCGCTCCGGGCGCGGCCAGCCCGGCTGCCGCGAGTTCGGCGTACACCGGCCACCACTCCCACAGCCCGCCGCGGTGCTCCAGCAGGTCGCGTACGGTGGCCGCGCTGTCCAGCCCGGGCAGCCAGTCGCGGGCCGGCGCGTCCAGGTCGAGCCGGCCGGCGTCGGCCGCGGCCAGCAGCAACGGGGTGGTGACCGCGGCCTTGGTGACCGAGGCCAGGTCGAACACCGCGTCCGCGGTCATCGCCGGCGGATCGGGCAGCGGCGCGGGCGGTGCGGTGCCGTCGGTCGCGTGCGACTGCCGGGAGCCGGAACACAGCGTGACCAGATCGTTGCATCGGTCCGCCACCACGAGCACCGCGCCACTCGCGCCGGTGGGCTCCGAGTCGCGGCATCGGTCCTGGTCAGCGACGATTCTGGCAATGACTTCAGCGAACACCACCACGACGGTAGGTAAGTTCCACCTTTCAATCCAGCGGAGAAACCCGTTAGCGTCACCTGCCGTGGCCGGGAGTCGGGACGAAGCTGCCCGAGTCAGGAGGAACAGTGGCTGAACTGCGGATTCGGAAGGCCGGCGCGGGGATCGCCGCGCTGCTGGCGCTCACCGCCGGCGCGCTGGTGGCCTGCAGCCCGTCGTCGAGCGACAAGGGCGGCGACGACACCCTGACCGTCGCGCGCACCGGCGACATCGACCTGCTCGATCCGGCCCGGGCCACCGCGTTCCAGACCGTGCAGTCGCTCGAACTCGTCTACGACACGCTGGTCGACACCGACGACGACGGCAAGCTCGTACCCGGGCTCGCGGAGAAGTGGACCGTCGCCCCGGACGGCAAGCTGATGACGTTCACGCTGCGGTCCGGCGTGACCTTCCACGACGGTACGAAGCTCACCGCCGCCGATGCCAAGGCGACCCTCGATCGGGTACTCGATCCGAAGACCGCGTCGGTGGTCGCGTCGTACCTGGGCAACGTCACCGCGGTCGCGGCGCCGGATGAGCAGACCCTGACGCTCACGCTCAAGCAGCCGGACGCCTCGCTGCTCACCGCGCTGTCCTACGTCGGTACCTCGATTCTCGCCGGCAAGGACATCACCGCCGACACGGTCGGCAAGAAGCCCAACGGCACCGGCCCGTACCAGTGGAAGAGCTGGCACCAGGGCCAGTCGCTCAAGCTCACCGCCAACCCGAAGTACTTCGGTGGCGCGGCAAAGACCAGGAACCTGGAGTTCCGGGTGATCCCGGACGAGGCCTCGGTGCTGTCCGGCATGAAGGCCGGCAGCTTCGACCTCGGACTCGTCACCGATCCGGCCGTGGCCAAGCAGTCCGGCAGCAAGGTGCAGCTGCTGGACCAGCCGACCCTGTCGTACCACGTGCTGCAGCTCAACGGCCGGAAGGGCCCGCTGGCCAAGCCGGCGGTACGGCAGGCCATCGCATGCGCGATCGACCGCAAGGACATCGTGGACAGCGTGTACTTCGGCGACGCGAAGCTCACCGGGCCGATCACCAGCCCGGCGTACGAGTACGACGCGACCAAGGGTCTGCCGTGCGAGCCGGGCGACCTGGACGCGGCCAAGGACATGCTGGCCAAGGCCGGCTACCCGCGCGGGTTCACGCTGCACACCATCGTGATGACCGGCGCCTACTCGACGTCGACCAACATCGGCCAGGCGCTGCAGGGTCAGCTCAGCCGGCTCGGGGTGAGCCTCGACCTGGACCGCCAGCCCACCACGGTGTACGTGCCGGCGTGGAAGGACGCCAAGTTCGACGCGGCGGTCGCGCTCAACGGCGGCAGCGCCGACCCGTACCTGCAGTACAGCCGCTACTTCACCAGCGGTGGCAGCCTCAGCGTGCCGGCCGGCCTGTCCGATCCGGAGCTGGACCGGCTGCTGCGGGAAGGGAACGCCTCCACCGACTACCCGGTACGCAAGCGCACCTTCGAGCAGTTGCAGCAGCGGCTGCTGGTCGACTCGCCGTGGGTGTGGCTGTTCCGCAACCAGACCTACTACCTGCTCGGCGAGAACGTCACCGGTTTCCACCCGTCCCCCACCGAGTCGCTGACCTCGCTGCGGACGACGACGTTCAAGTGAGCGGGACAGGCGCCGGGTGAGCCTCCGGTTTCTGCTGGGCCGGCTGGCCGGTACGGTCGCGACGCTGTTCGGCGTGGCGGTGGTCGTGTTCGTCGTGCTGCGCGCGCTGCCCGGCGACACGATCACCGCGAAGCTCGGTACCGAGTCCGTGGTACTCGACGACGCGCAGCGCCGCGCGCTCGAGCACTTCTACGGGCTGGACGCCTCCCCGGTGACCCAGTTCTTCCGCTGGCTCGGCGACCTGTTCCGCGGCGACCTCGGGGTGTCGCTGGACTCCGGTACCCCGGTCGCGTCCCTGATCGGCGACGCGCTGCCGGTGACGCTCGAACTCGCCGTACTCGCCGTGCTGATCTCCACGCCGGTGGGGGTACTGCTCGGCATGCTCGCGGCCAGCCGCCCGGGTCGACCGCGCGACCTGTCGGTACAGGGCTTCGCGCTGCTCGGGCTCGCGGTACCGGAGTTCGTGGTCGCCTCGATCGTGGTCGCGGTACTGGCCGCGGTGTTCGCGTACTTCCCGGACCCGGGCGAGTTCGTACCGCTGACCGAGTCGGTGGCGGGCAACCTGCGGCAGCTGTTGTACCCGGCACTGGTGCTCTCGCTCGGACTGGTCGCGAACGTCATGCGCACCACCCGCTCGGCGTACCTGGAAGCCGGCCAGGCCGACTTCGTGCGTACCGCCCGCGGCAAGGGCGTGTCGGAGCGGCGGATCCGGTTCCGGCACATCCTGCACAACGCCGCCATCCCGATCGTGACGATGGTCGGGATCCAGTTCGGGTACCTGCTCGGCGGAACGCTGATCGTGGAGCAGATCTTCGCGCTGCCCGGGCTCGGCCGGCTGCTGCTGCAGGGGGTGCTGCAGCAGGACTTCGCCATCGTGCAGGGCGCCACGCTGCTGATCGCGACCGCGTTCGTGCTGGTGAACCTCGCCGTGGACCTGCTGTACCGGCTGCTCGACCCGCGCACGAGGAGCACCACATGACCTCGCCGGTTACCCCGGACCCGGCCGCGCCCGGCGGTGGCGCCGCCCGTCCACCGGTCGCCGCCCGTCCACCGGTCGCCGCCGGCCCACCGGTCGTCGCGGTCGACGCCGCCGCTGTGGTCGCCGGCGCCCCGGCCGGTTGGCGGACGGTACTGCGCCGGGTCTGGGGACAGCCGAACGGCCGGGTGGGGTTGATCCTGGTCGGGCTGCTCGCACTGGTCGCGCTCGCCGCCGCGGTACACCTGACTCCGCACGACCCGCTCGCCCAGCAGCCGCTGCGGCTGCGTGGCCCGTCGCTCACGTACTGGTTCGGTACCGATCAGTTCGGCCGGGACGTGGCCACCCGCAGCTTCGTCGGCATCTTCACCTCGCTGCGGGTGGCCGTGGTCGCGGTCGCCCTCTCCGCGCTGGTCGGCTCGCTGCTCGGCGCCGCGGCCGGCTTCGCCGGCGGGATCGTGGACGCGATCGTCGGCCGGCTCACCGACGTACTGTTCGCGTTCCCGGCGATCCTGCTCGCGCTCGCCATCGTGGCCGCGCTCGGGCACGGCTGGGTGAACACCGCGCTCGCCATCGCGGTCGTGTACACGCCGATCTTCGTCCGGGTAGCCCGCGGGCCGGTGCTGGCCGTGCGCGAGCTGGAGTACGTCAAAGCCGGCCGGGTGCTCGGCTTCTCCCCCGCCCGGCTGCTGTTTCGGCACGTCCTGCCGAACGTCAGCGGTCCGATCGCGGTACAGGTGACGCTGGCCCTGTCCTGGGCGATCCTGACCGAGTCGGGGCTGTCCTTCCTCACCCTCGGCACCCAGCCACCGGAGCCGTCACTCGGACTGATGGTGGCCGACGCGCGGAACCTGGTGTCCGAGGCGTGGTGGACGATGGCCGCCCCGGCGGCGCTGATCGTGCTGGCGGTGATCGGGCTGAACCTGCTCGGCGACGGGCTGCGGCACGCCTTCGATCCGCGGGAGACCCGGTGAAGCCCGCGGTCGCGACCAGCGACGGGCTGTCGGTGCGGGACCTGCACGCGGCGATCGGCGACGTGCCGGTGGTGCGCGGCGTCTCCCTCGACGTCCGGCCGGGTGAGGCGGTCGGCCTGGTGGGCGAGAGCGGAAGCGGCAAGTCGCTCACCGCGCTCGCCGTCGCCGACCTGCTGCCGTCGGCGGTCCGGGTCACCGGTGGTTCGGTACGCCTGGACGGCACCGAGCTGCTGGGGCTGCCCGCCCGCGAGCGCCGGTCGCGGCGCGGCGCCGGCATCGCGATGATCTACCAGGATCCGTCCACCGCGCTGAACCCGCTGATGACGATCGGCGCGCAGATCCTCGAGGGGTTGGCCGCGCACGGGGTACGCGGGGACGCCGCGGAACGTCGGATGCTCGACGCGCTGGCCGAGGTGGGGCTGCCTGGACCGGACCGGATCGCCGGTACCCACGCGCACCAGCTGTCCGGTGGGCAGCGGCAACGGGCGATGATCGCGATGGCGCTGGCGCTGCGACCGCGGCTGCTGATCGCGGACGAGCCCACCACCGCGCTCGACGTGACCATCCAGAAGCAGATCCTCGAGCTCGTCGACGAGCTGCGGCGCAACCACGAGCTGGGCGTGCTGTGGATCACCCACGACCTCGGCGTGGTGGCCCGCATCGCGCAACGGGTGCTGGTCATGTACGCCGGCCGGATCGTCGAGGACGCGCCGGCCAACGCGCTGTTCCGGGCACCTGCGCACCCGTACACGGCGGGCCTGCTCGGCGCGATCCCGCCGCCGCGTACCGGTGCGCGGGTACCGCTGCCCCAGATCGGCGGCACCCCACCGGACTTCGGCCAGTTGCCGCCCGGCTGCCCGTTCGCGCCGCGGTGCCCGCAGCGGGAGCCCGGCTGTACCGAGGCGGAACCCGACCTGTTCGATCGCGGACCCGGCCGGGCGGCCTGCTTCGTACCACCGGAGCGGTGGACATGATCGAACTGGTGGACCTCGTCAAGGACTACCGCACCCGGAGCGGGAAGGTTCGCGCGGTCGACGGGGTCTCGCTGACGGTCGCGTCCGGCGAGATCCTCGGGCTGGTCGGCGAGTCCGGCTGCGGCAAGTCGACCACCGCGCGGCTGCTGGTCGGGCTGGAGCGCCCCACCTCGGGCCGCGCGCTGGTCGGCGGTACCGACCTGTCCCGGTTGCGCGGCCGGGAACTGCGCCGGGCGCGGCGACGGATCCAGCTGGTGTTCCAGGACCCGTACGGCTCCCTGAACCCGCGGCTGACCGTGCGACAGACCCTCGCCGAGGTACTGGCCGTGCACCGGCTGGCCACCGGTACCGCGGCCGACCGCCGGATCGGCGAGCTGCTCGAACTGGTGGGCCTGTCCGCCGCCATCGCCGGCCGGTACCCGCACGAATTGTCCGGTGGGCAGCGGCAGCGGATCGGCATCGCCCGGGCCCTGGCGGTACAGCCCGAGGTGCTGGTACTGGACGAGCCGGTGTCCGCGCTCGACGTGTCGGTACGGGCCGAGGTGATGAACCTGCTCGCCCGACTGCACGACGAGCTGGCCCTGACCTACCTGTTCATCTCGCACGATCTGGGCATGGTGCGGCACCTGTGTGACCGCATCGCGGTCATGTACCTCGGGCAGCTGGTGGAGCTGGGCGACTGGCGCGAGGTCACCGAGCGGCCGAGCCACTCGTACACCCGCACGCTGCTCGACGCCGTACCGGCGCCCGTCCCGGGTGCGGCCGCCCGGCCTGACAACGACCGTGCGACCGGACCCGGGACCAGGGACTGATGGGCTCTCCGGTGCCCGGCCTAACGGGTACCGGTGGCCCGGGCCCGCCGGCGGGACAGCGCGTCCACGCTCGCGGCCAGCGCCAGCACCACGCCGGTGACGATGGTCTTCACCCCGGCCGAGTAGTCGAACAGGCCCATCCCGTTGTCGATGACCGCGATCACCGCGGCACCGAGCAGCGCGTCCCGGACCTGACCCTTGCCGCCGAACAGGCTGGTACCACCGATGACCGCGGCACCGACGGCGTACAGCAGTACGTTGCCGCCACCCGCGTTCGGGTCGACGCCGGTGGTACGCGAGGCGAGCACCACACCGCCGATGGCGGCCATCGTGGAGCAGACCACGAACGCCGAGATGCGGATCCTGGCGACCGCGATACCGGCCCGGCGCGCGGCTTCGGCATTCCCGCCAACGGCATAGATGTGCCGGCCGTACGCGGTGCGGGACAGCAGGAAGTGCAGCACCAGGAACAGCACGCCGATCACCACGACGACGACCGGGATACCGCGCAGCGAGACGATCAGCGCGTTGCGGGACCGCTCCAGGTTCAGTACGTACACGATGAACAGCACCGCGACGCCGAACAGGCCGACGCGGATCAGCGCCAGCGGGATCGGCTCGTGGGTGGCACCGGCCCGGCGGCGGCGGTACGTCCGGTTCAGGACGACCGCGGCGTAGCACGCGACGGTCAGTACGCCGAGCAGCCAGCCGAGCCACACCGGCACGTTCTTGTTCTCGATCGCGATGATGACGTCGTCGGTGATCGACACGTTGCCGCCCTCGCCGACGAGCAGCAGTACCACGCCCTGGAAGCCGAGGAACGCGGCCAGGGTGATGACGAACGACGGCACTCCGATGTTGGCGACCACGAAGCCGAGAAACAGCCCGACCACCACTCCGGTGAGGATCGCCGCCGGCAACGCGACGACCAGTGGCAGGCCCTGCAGGGTGAGCAGCTTGGCCAGTACGGCGGCGCCCACTCCGCTGGTCACTCCGGCGGACAGGTCGATCTCGCCGAGCAGCAGGACGTACACCAGGCCCATCGCGATGATCGCGATGCCGGCGCCCTGCGTGATGAGGTTGGCGAAGTTGCCGGCCGAGAAGAACACCGGCCGGGCCACCGTGAAGATCAGGCCGAGCAGCACCAGTCCGCCGATCGCGGGCAGCGGACCGATGTCGCCGCCGCGCACCCGGTCGACATAGCCCCGTACGTACTCGCGGACGGTCGGGGTGGGCGCCGGCGGGGCCGCGGACGGAGTGTCGGCGCTGGCCTCCGGTGCGGCGGTGGTGGTCATGCGTCGCCTCCGTTGTCCGCGCCGTTGTCCGCCCCGTCGCCGGCGTCATGATCCGGGCCGTGGCCGGCGTCATGGTGGTGCGGGCCGCCGCCAAGGTCCACGCCGGTGCCGGCGCCACGGTCCGGGCCGTTGCCGGTCCCACGGTCCGGGCCGACGCCGGTGCCACGGTCCAGGCCGCCGCCGTTGTCCGGGCCGGCCGACCGTGCCCCACCCGACTGGCCGGTGGTGATCAGCTCGATCACCTGTTGCTGGGTGACGTCGGCCCTACGCACCTCGGCAGCCACCCGGCCGAGATAGAGCGCGACGATCCGGTCGGCCACCTCGAACACGTCGTTCATGTTGTGCGAGATCAGCACCACCGCGAGGCCGTTGTCGGCGAGCCGCCGGACCAGGTCGAGCACCTGCCGGGTCTGGGCCACGCCGAGCGCCGCGGTGGGCTCGTCCAGAATGACGACGTTGTTGTTCCACAGCACGGCCTTGGCGATCGCGACGGTCTGCCGCTGGCCGCCGGACAGGCTGGCCACCTTCTGCCGGACCGAGGAAACCGTTCGCACGGACAGGTCGGCCAGGGTACGGACGGCCATCCGCTCCATCGAGGTCTCGTCCAGGGTCAGCCCGTGGGTGCGTTCCCGGCCGAGGAACATGTTCTCCACGATGTCGAGGTTGTCGCACAGCGCCAGGTCCTGATAGACGATCTCGATGCCCAGCGCGTTGGCGTCCGACGGCGAGTGCACGTGCACCTGCCGGCCCTCGAAGTAGACCTCGCCGGAGTCGATCGGGTGGATGCCGCCGACGCACTTGATCAGCGTCGACTTGCCCGCCCCGTTGTCACCGACCATCGCGGTGACCTGACCCCGGTACGCGGCGAAGTCGACGTCGTGCAGCACATGTACCGCGCCGAAGCTCTTGTTGATCCGGCGCAGCTCCAGGATCGGCGCGGCGTCAGGCGACCGCGCCTCGGACGGCGACGCTTCCGGCGACAGTGTCTCGGTCAACCTGACCTCCCGGAGGTACTGCTGGGACTGGTGCGCTGGTGCCGCGACCAGGACCGGTCGCGGCACCAGCGAGCACTACGGTCGGCTACAGGCCGGCGGCCGTGCAGGTCTTGGCGAAAGCACCCGCGCAGAGCTCTTCCTTGCTGACGTAGTTGTCGGCGATGACGTCACCGACGTTGTCCTTGTAGATCGAGACCGGGTCGAGCAGCACGCTCGGCACGTCCCGGTTGCCCTTCGGGTCGTGCGAGTTGGCGGTGGTCTCGCCTTCCTGGCCCTTGGCCAGCGCCACGGCCAGCTTGGCGGCCGCGTCGGCTTCCTTCTTGACCGCCTTGTACACGGTCATGCACTGGTCGCCGAGCAGGATGTTCTGCAGGCCCTGGACGGTCGCGTCCTGACCGGTCACCGGCACCTTGCCGTTGAGCTTGTTCTTGCGCAGCACCGAGATGGCCGCGTTGCCCAGGCCGTCGTTGGCGGACAGTACGCCATCGATCTTGTTCTTGGTCTGGGTCAGCATCTGCTCGAAGATCGTCGCACCGGTCTGGTTGTCCCAGGCGGGCACGGACTGGTCCGGACCCTTCACGTACTCGCCGGCGTCGTACTTCGCCTTGAGCACCGAGTCGTAACCCTCTTTGAACAGCGTGGCGTTGTTGTCGTCCGGCGAACCGTTCAGCTCGGCGATGACCGGCTTGGTGGCCTTCATCTCGGTCAGGCACTTGACCAGGCCCTCGCCCTGCAGCTTGCCGACCTTGACGTTGTCGAAGCTCACGTAGTACTTCGCGGAGCCGCCCAGCGTCAGCCGGTCGTAGTCGATCGTGGCCACGCCCTGCGACTTGGCCTTGTCGAGCACGGCCTTACCACTGTCGTTGTCCAGGTTGACGATCATCAGGACGTTGACGCCCTTGGTGATCATCGCGTCGGCAATGGTCTGGAACTGGCGCTTGTCGTTCTGCGCGTTCTGGATGTCGTACTTGACCCCGGCCGACTTGAAAGCCGCTTCGAGATACTTCCGGTCGGCGGTTTCCCAACGGGCGGATGACTTCGTGTCCGGCAGGATCACCCCGACAAATGCCTGTTTGGTGTCACCACTGCCGCTGCCACCGTTGCCGCTGTCATCGCCGCATCCGGCTAGCCCGCCCGCGGCGAGCACGCCCGCGACGGCGATTGCGATCATGCGCCTGACCATGAGGCCGTTCCTCCTTCCGCGGCGGGCACACCCGCACCTAACGCCGCGCTCCCGTTGTGCGCGAGTTGCCTCGTCCGCAGGGCGACTTCTGCGTCGCCGATCGGGTACGGGTCGCCGAGGCTTCGCCGTGTGAGGCACTTTGGACGTATCAGGTCCGATTAGTCAAGACCGGCACTTAGTCATCGGTGATCGTGAAGATTAGTCGCAGGCTACGACTGAAAACGGAACTCTTCAATCCACCTCCCGACCTACTTCAATCACGTCTTGACATAACCGCCTGTGGACTCGGACGATCGCGCCGTGGCTGCCGCGCAGACAAACTCCGCTACCGCACTCTGGCGGTCGGGTCTGTCCGGAAACGCGCGACGGGTCGCCGCCGCGCTCCGCGGCCGGGGGCCGTCCACCCGGGCCGAGTTGGCGACCGCCACCAGACTCTCCCGGCCGACCGTGTCGGCCACCCTCGCCGAGCTGACCGCGGCCGGTCTGGTGCTCGACTGGGTCGGCACGGCCAGCCCGCCGAGCCGCGGCCGGCCCGCCGGCCTGGTCCGGCTCGCCCAGGCCGCCGGGCTCGCGATCGGGGTGGACGTCGGCCGGCGCCACGTCGCCGTGGCGGTCGCGGACCTCGGCCACGAGGTGCTGGTCGAGCACGCAGCGCGGATCAAGGAGGACGCCGACGAGCACCCGGACCAGGTGCTCGACCGGGCCATCGGGATGGTGGACGCAGCCCTCGCCGAGGTGGGCGCCGCCCGGTGCAACGTGGTGGGCGTCGGGCTCGGCATCCCGGCTCCGATCACCCGCGCCGGCACGATCGGATCCCCCACCCTGCTGCCGGCCTGGGCCAGCGTGACGCCGGGCGAGCTGCTCGCCGACCGGCTGGGCCTTCCGGTACTGGTCGACAACGACGCGAACCTGTGCGCGCTCGGCGAGTACCAGTGGGGGGCGGCGACCGGCTGCCCGGTGGTGGTCTACGTCAAGGTCGCCACCGGCGTGGGCGCCGGGATCGTGCTCGACGGGCGGCTGTTCCGCGGCAGCATCGGTACCGCCGGCGAGGTCGGGCACATCACGCTGGACGCGCGCGGGCCGGTCTGCCGGTGCGGCAACCGCGGCTGTGTCGAGCTGTCGGTGGGCGGGCAGGCGCTGCTGCGGCACGCCCGTACCACCCATCCGTGGCTGACCGACCTGCCCGACCTGGTCAAGCTCGCGGTGTCCGGCGACCCCGGCTGCCGGCGACTGCTGGCCGACGCGGGTACCCAGCTCGGCCTCGCGCTCGGTGGCCTGGTCAACCTGCTCAACCCGGACCGGATCGTGGTCGGCGGCGAGCTGGGCGCGGCCACCGACCTGATGCTCGAACCGGTCCGACGCGGTCTCGCCGACACCGCCATGCCGGCCGCGGTGGCGGCCGTGCGGGTGGTCCCGGCGGAGCTGGGCGACCGGGCCGCGGCGCTGGGCGGTGTCGCGTCGGTGCTCACCGCGGCGACGGAACCGGCGTGAGCCGCATCGCCGGCGGCGCCGCGGGCCCACGATCAACCAGCGGCCGACCGCCTCAGCGGGGCAGCAGCAGCGCCACGCACTCCACGTGGTGGGTCATCGGATAGGCGTCGTACCCGCGCAGCGCGGCCAACCGCCAGCCCTCGTCGACGAATACGCGCACGTCCCGGGCCAGCGCGGCCGGGTCGCACGCCACATACCCGATCGCCCGCGGCCGGGCAGCGGCGAGCAGCCGCACCACGTCGCCGCCGGCGCCCGCCCGCGGCGGATCCAGCACCACCAGCTCGACCGGTTCCGCGGCCAGTACCCGGGCCAGCACCCGTTCCACCCGCGCCGCGACCACCCGCGCGGCAGGCAGGTCGGCCAGGTTGCGCCGGGCGGCCGCGGCCGCGTCGGTACCCGACTCGATCAGCGTGACCCGACCGGCATCGCCCACCCGCTCGGCGAGCGCGGCGGCGAACAGGCCGGCCCCGCCGTACAGGTCCAGCGCCCGCTCCCCCGGCGCCGGCCGGAGCAGGTCGAGCACCGCGGCCACGAACGCGTCCGGTGCGGCCGGATGTACCTGCCAGAACCCGTCCGCGGGTACCCGGAACTCCCGCCCGGTGACTCTCTCGACAAGCTGCTCCGCACCGTCCACGAGGCGGGGCGGGCGACCGTCCGGATCCACCAGAACGGCATGGTCGCCGTCGGTCGGGCTGGCGGACGCGGCGACCGCGGTCACCGCCGCGCCGGCCGGCCACCGCCGACCGGTCACCGGCAGCGCGCGTACCGCCGGATGTGCGATCAGGCACTCGTCGACCGGTACGACCTCGTGCGACCGGTGCTTGTGGAAGCCGGCCCGGCCCGAGTCGTCGACGCTGTACCGCACCCTGGTACGCCAGCCGAGCGCGCCACCGGGCAGCTCCGTCACCGCGAAGCCGAGCGCGTCCACCTCGTCCTCGGACAGCCGGCCGATCCGTACCAGCAGCTCACGCACCACGGTGGCCTTCAGGTCGCGTTGCGCGGCCGGCTCGGCATGCTGCCAGTCGCAGCCGCCGCAACGACCCGGCCCGGCGTACGGGCAGGGCGGCGCCACCCGCCGCGGCGCGGCGGAGAGCACCTGCACGGTGTCGGCCCGCAGGTACGACCGGCGCTGCTCGGTCACGACGGCTCGTACCCGCTCCCCCGGCAACGCGTGCCGGACGAACACCACCCGGCCGGCGTACCGGGCGACACAGTGCCCGCCGTGCGCGACCGCGCCCACCTCGAGTTCGAGCGACTCCCCCGGTACCGGCGCGGCCTCGCCAAGGGCGCCGGTCGTGCCGGGCGCCGGGTGCGTCATCGGGGCAGCATCGCGTCGTCGCCGGACCGGTCGTCGGACTCGCCGGCGCGCGGGCCGCGGGTGAGACCGCGGTTGAACCGGCGGTCGTACCGGGTGAGATCGCGCAGCTCGGACGACTCGAGCTGCCAGGGCACGCTGGTGACCATCACGCCCGGCTCGAACAACAGCCGGCCCTTGAGGCGCAGCGCGCTCTGGTTGTGCAGCAGGTGCTCCCACCACCGGCCGACCACGTACTCCGGGATGAACACGGTGACCACGTCGCGCGGGCTGCTCCGCCGGATCGACTTCACGTAGTCGATGATCGGCTTGGTGATCTCCCGGTACGGCGAGTCGATGACGGTCAGCGGCACCGGTACGTCCCGCTGCTCCCACTCCCCCTGCAACGCCCGGGTGTCCTTCTCGTCGACGTTGACGGTGACCGCGGTAAGGGTGTCCGGCCGGGTCGCGCGGGCGTACGCCACCGCGCGCAGGGTGGGCAGGTGTACCTGGCTGACCAGCACTACCGCGTGGTTGCGGGACGGCAGGATCATCCGCTCGTCCGGCGGCGCCAGCTCGCGCGACACCCGCTCGTAGTGCCGGTGGATGCCGAGCATGATCAGGTAGATGGCGGCCATCGCGGCGATCGAGATCCACGCCCCGGCCAGGAACTTGGTGACCAGTACCAGGATCAGCACGAAGCCGGTCATCACCATGCCGAACGCGTTGATGCCCCGGGACCGGTGCATGCGGTGGCGTACCGCCGGGTCCCGCTCGGTGCGCAGCAGCCGGTTCCAGTGCCGGATCATGCCGGTCTGGGACAGCGTGAAGGAGACGAACACCCCCACGATGTACAGCTGGATCAGGCGCGTCACTTCGGCCTGGAACGACGCGATCAGCACACAGGCGAACACCGCGAGGAACAGGATCCCGTTGCTGTACGCCAGCCGGTCGCCCCGGGTGTGCAACTGGCGCGGCAGGTAGCGGTCCTGGGCCAGGATCGAGCCGAGTACCGGGAAACCGTTGAACGCGGTGTTCGCCGCTAGCACCAGGATCAGCGCGGTACACGCGACGACCACGTAGAAGCCGGGTGTGAACGAGCCGAACACGGCGTGCGCGAGCTGCGCGGTGACGGTCTTCTGGTGGTACCCGTCCGGCGCGTTGGTGAGCTGCCGGGCCACGTCGTCCACGTAGTTCAGGTGGGTCAGCCGGGACAGCGTGACGATCCCGATCAGCATGGTGATCGAGATGGTGCCGAGCAGCAGCAGGGTGGTCGCCGCGTTGCGGCTCTTCGGCGCCCGGAACGCGGGTACGCCGTTGGAGATGGCCTCGACTCCGGTCAGCGCCGCGGAACCGGACGAGAAGGTCCGCACCAGCAGGAAGACGAACGCGAATCCGGTGAGCGAGTGCTCGGCCCGGACGTGCAGGTCCGCGCTCTCCGCGCGCAGGTTGTCGCCCAGTACGAACAGCCGGAACAGCCCGAGGCCGACCATGGCCAGAATCGCGATCATGAAGGCGTACGTGGGGATCGCGAAGATGGTGCCGGACTCCCGTACGCCGCGCAGGTTCAGCGCGGTGAGCACGATGACCAGCCCGATCGCCCAACCGACCCGGTGCTCGGCCACGAACGGCAGCGCGGAACCGAGGTTGTCCACTCCGGACGACACCGACACCGCGACCGTGAGTACGTAGTCCACCAGCAGCGCGCTGGCCACTCCGAGGCCGAACTTCGGCCCCAGGTTCACCGTGACGACCTCGTAGTCGCCGCCACCGGACGCGTACGCGTGCACGTTCTGGCGGTAGCTCGCGACCACGGTCAGCATCACGATCGCGACGATGATGGCGATCCACGGTGAGTACACGAAGGCTGACGCACCGGCAACCGACAAGGTCAGCAGGATCTCGTCCGGCGCGTACGCGACCGACGACAGCGCGTCGGAGGCGAAGACCGGCAGCGCGATCCGCTTGGGCAGCAGGGTGTGCTGCAACCGGTCTGAGCGGAACGGCCGCCCGACGACGAGCCGTTTCAGCAGCGAGGTGGGTCCTGGCACGCCGCCAGCGTACGGTCCGGGTGCTCCTCCGGTCGGGCTGCGGGTCGTCCGGGTCCGGCGGTGATCGGCGTGTACCGTCGCCCCGGCACGGCGTGTGGCACGCTCACAGGAGATGGGCTCGGACCGCGGGAGGCCCCCAGGTGCACGTGGTGATCATGGGTTGTGGCCGGGTCGGCTCGACACTCGCGCAGAGTCTCGAGGCGCGCGGCCATTCGGTCGCCGTGATCGACCAGAACCCCGAGGCGTTCCGCCGGCTCGGCGGTGACTTCGGTGGGCTGACCGTCACCGGTGTCGGGTTCGACCAACAGGTGCTCGTCGAGGCCGGTATCGAGCAGACTGACGCGTTCGCCGCGGTGTCCAGCGGCGACAACTCCAACATCATCTCCGCCCGGGTGGCCCGGGAGTGTTTCGGCGTACAACGGGTGGTGGCCCGGATCTACGACCCGCGCCGGGCCGAGGTGTACGAGCGGTTGGGCATCCCGACCGTGGCCACGGTGCGGTGGACGGCGGACCGGATGCTGCGCCAGTTGGTACCGGACGGTCCGGCCGAGCTGTGGCGCGACCCGAGCAGCACGATCTCGATCGTCGAAGTGCCGGTACACCCGGACTGGGTCACCCATCCGCTACGCGCCCTGGAGGACGCGACCGGGGCCCGGGTGGCGTACCTGATGCGCTTCGGCCACGGCGTGCTGCCCACCGCGTCCACCCTGCTTCAGGACGGCGATCAGGTGTACATGCTGGTCACCGAGGACATCGCCAAGTCGGTGGCGCGGGCGGCCGGGAAGCCGCCGGAGGGGAGCTCCTGATGCGGGTGGCGATCGCCGGTGCCGGCAACGTCGGTCGGTCCATCGCGACCGAGCTGATCGACAACGGCCACGACATCATGCTGATCGACCGGCAGCCGTCGATGCTCAAGCCCGAGCGGGTACCGCAGGCGGAGTGGCTGCTCGCCGACGCCTGCGAGTTGTCCAGCCTGCACGAGGCCGACCTGTCCAGTTGCGATGTGGTGATCGCCGCGACCGGCGACGACAAGGTCAACCTGGTGGTGTCGCTGCTGGCCAAGACCGAGTTCGCGGTACCTCGGGTGGTGGCCCGGATCAACCGGGCCGAGAACGAGTGGCTGTTCAACGAGCAGTGGGGCGTCGACGTCGCGGTCAGCAAGCCGCGGCTGATGGCGGCACTGGTCGAGGAGGCGGTCAGCGTCGGTGACCTGGTCCGGCTGATGACGTTCCGGCAGGGCCAGGCCAACCTGGTCGAGATCACGTTGCCGGAGGGCGCGCCGTACGTCGGTCAGCCGGTCCGGGAGGTGCCGATGCCGCACGACTCCGCGCTGGTCACGATCGTGCGCGGCAAGCGGGTGCTGGTACCGACCCAGGACGATCCGCTGGAGGCCGGCGACGAGCTGGTGTTCGTCTGCGTGGCCGAGGTGGAGAACGAGGTACGTCGGGTCGTACTCGGACCGGCCGCCGCCGCGGCCGCCAGCCGACGGGCCGAGGCCGCCGCCGCGAAGGTGAAGCACCGTACGCCCGCGCATGTCGCGGCCACTCCGGCGCCGCCGGTCCGGCCGCCCGCCGGCTCGGGCGAGGCAGGCGACGCGGGCGCCTCGGGCGACGCGGGCAGCGGCGACAGGGACGGCTAGCGCCGACCCGTCAGGCGGGCGGCGCAGGCGGGCAGCTCAGGCGGGCGGCTCAGGCGGGCGTGGTCAGCTGCTCGTGGCCGCTGGCCCGGCGTACCGCCCAGATCGTGATCCCCAGCGCGGCCAGGTACAACGGCGCGCCCATCACGAGTCGCGCGGTGCCCAGCAGGTTCGGCGCGTCCGCGAGGTACAACGCGCCCTGTACGAGGCCACGGGAGATGAACATCGCGGCCCACACCAGCGTGACCCACCGGAAGGCACGCAACAGCCGCGGGTGCTGGCGCCAGGTGTGCTTGCCGCCGGCCGAGACGATCGCCCAGATGTACCCGATGACCGGGTGCCGGAAGACCACCGATCCGATCAGGACCACGCCGTACACGAACGCCATCACGATGCCGGGCAGGTAGAAGTCCTTGGCGTCGCCGGTCTTCCAGGCGATCGCGACGCCGATGCCGATACCGAACAGGCCGTTGACGGCGTGCCGGACGGATTCCCGCTGTACCAGCCGCCAGACCGCGATCGCCAACGCGATCCCGATCGCGGCCACCAGCGCCGGGGTGAGCGACCAGATGATGTTGACGACGACGAACACGCCGACCGGCACGCTCGACTCGGTGAGCCCGCGCATGCCGCCGAGCTGATCCGCGAGCATCTCGGAGAACGTGGGCTCCGGCTCGACCATCTCCGCCGCGGTCGACTGCTCGGCGAGTTCCGCGTCGGTCGGCTGGTCGGCCATGACGGCTGCGGCCGGCTGGTCGTCGGCGCCGGCTGCGTCGGCAGCGGCCCGCTGATCGTCGGTCATTACCTACCTCGGCGCTTCCAGCTCGTAGTACGGATTGAAGATGACCTTGCGGCCGTCGCGAACCGCGACCCGGCCCCGTGCCGTGAGTTGCCGCCCGGGTTGAATCCCGGCGATGTGCCGGCGGCCGAGCCAGACCAGGGTCACCGCGTCGGTGCCGTCGAACAGGTCCGCCTCCAGCGTCGGCAGGTTCGTTCGCGGCGTGTACACCACGGTACGCAGGCGCCCGGTCACGGTCACCAGCTGCCCGCGGTGGGAATCGCGGACCGACATGCATCCGGACTCGACGCTCTCCCGCTGGAGATCCTCGGCGTCGAGCTCCGCCTCGCTGGCGACGAGACGGCGGAAGAAGCGGCGGATCGGCGACTCCCGTTGATCGGTCGCCATGACCGTGATCGCACCTCCTTGGTGGCGGTCGTTGGGCAAGACTACGCCGCGCTCGTCACGGTCGGATGTCGTGCGACGCGGGGCGCGGGCACGCCGGTACGCCCGGCCGGACGGGAAGGTCCGGTCGGCTGACGGTACGGGCGGATGGGCGCGCCCGGGCCCGACCGGGACCGCGATGGTCCGGGTCGGGCGCCGGTATGGGCGGGTGACACTAACGCTTGCGCCGGGACTGGCCCGGTCGTGGCCGGCGCGGCCGGGTGCGGTCCCGGTCGCCCTCGGCGCCGGTGTTGGAGCCGCTCGGACCCGTCTCGTCGGCGGCGTGCCGGCCCCGGCCACCGGTCCCGACCGCGGCTCCGTCCGGGCCGGCCTGCGCCGCCTGCTGCGCCTCGGCCTGCTCGGCCAGCTCGCGCGGCAGCCGCAACGGCAGCGCCTCCCGGATCGGCATGGCTTCGCGGCCCCGGTCGACCACCAGCCCGCGCAGGCACACGAGCAGCGCTTCGGCCGCGGCCGGATCGACCGCCACCGGCCCCTGGAACAGGGCCCGGACCAGCCACCGTGGCCCGTCCACGCCGACGAAACGCACCTCGGCCGGGCCCTCCGGGGTACGGATCTTGGCGCGCAGCTCGACGCCGTACTCACCGTCGGTCTCGGTGACTGTGCCGCCCTCCTTGGCGATGCCGGACCGGAGCTCGGCCCGTACGTCGTCCCAGATGCCGGCTGAGCGCGGCGCGGCGAAGGCGCCGAGCTGCATCGCGCTCGGCCCGGCCACGAGCACCACGGAACCGATGTTGCCGTCCTGGCTGGCCTGCATCCGTACCTCGACTCCGGGTACCGCGGGAATCCGCAGGCTGCCCAGGTCGAGCCGCTCCAGCCCGTCCTCCGGCGCGTCGGCGACGTCGTACGGACCGGTGTCGACCGTGTCGTCCGACCCGTCGAGTTCGTCGATCTCCGGTACCGCGTCCGGGTCGGACCCGTTGCCGGCCGCATGCCGGCCGGTCCGCCGTCGGAACAGGCTCACGCTTCCTCCTGCCGTTCGTAACCGCCGGTGGAACCGTGTCCACCCTGGCCGCGCACCGAGCTGGGCAGCTCCTCGACCAGCTGGAAGCTGGCCCGTTCCACCCGCTGCACGAGCAGCTGGGCGATCCGGTCGCCCCGACGCAGGCGCACGGTCGCCCGGTGGTCGTGGTTGACCAGGTTGACCAGAATCTCCCCGCGGTATCCGGCGTCGACGGTACCGGGCGCGTTCAGCACGCTCACGCCGAGTCGGGCCGCCAGCCCGGACCGGGGATGCACCAGACCCACGTACCCGTCCGGAATCGCGATCGCCAGTCCGGTACGGACCAGCGTCCGCCCACCGGGCGGCAACTCCACGTCCTCGGCGGCCACCAGGTCCGCGCCGGCGTCACCGGGATGGGCGTACCCGGGCAGCGGAACGTCCGGGTCGAGCCGCTGGACCAGCACGTCGACGGTGTCCGTACCAGTGCCGGACTCAGCGGGTACGCGCTGCGCCAGGTCAGTCACCGTCACTCCTTGAAAGCATTCCGCGGTACCACCACCGTGGCCGGCCGGCGCACGGATCCTCGACACATCCTGCCGCGTCGGCCCGGACCGTGCGGCCGTACCCTCGGCATGTGACCGCAGAACCGTCCGCCGGGCGTACCGGATACACCGAACGGCTTGTCGTGCCCTGGTGGATGTGGCTGGTCGCGCTCGGGCTCGCCGCGCTGATGGCCGCAGAGATCCACCTGGGCGCACCGGGACTGCGCGCCTGGGTGCCGTACGCCGTGCTGCTCCCGCTCACCGCCGTGGGCATGTGGCGACTGGGTCGGATCAAGATCGCGGTGGTGGACGGGGAACTGCGGGTGGACGACGCGCGGCTCCCGGTGCGGTACGTCGCCGCGGCGGAGCCGCTCGATCCGGACGCGCGCCGGCAGCTGCTCGGGCGGGACGCGCACCCGCTGGCGTTCGTGGTCCAGCGCCCGTGGGTGCGGGGCTCGGTGAAGGTGGTGCTGGACGATCCGGCGGACCCGACGCCGTACTGGGTGGTCAGTGCCCGCCGTCCGGCGCTGCTCGCCGCGACTCTGGTCGCCACCCGCGAGCAGCCGGCCGGCCGGCTACCGGCCTGAGCCGCTCTGTCCGGTCGGGTCCGGGCCCGGCCGCAGCGCGTTCCGGGGTTCCCGCGCCGCATCCGTAGCCTCCCCGGACGTCGTGACCGCGTCCGGCGACGACCGCAGCGCGTCCGGGCCAGGGCGCCAGTCGCCGGGGATCGCGTGCTGCTTGCCGTGCCCCTCGGCCACCATTCGGGCCAGGTCGGCGCGCACGTCGTGACCGAGGCGTCGGGTCGCCCGCCGGTTGAGTTCGGCGCCGACCGCCGCGCCGGTGAGCAGCGGGCCGAGGGTGGTGAGGTTGCGGCCCAGCCGGCGCAGCAACCGCTCGCGCAGTTCCTTGCGTGCGGCACTGCCGATCACCGCGGTCATGCTGCGCCCGCCGGCCAGCAGATTCACCCCGCGCCGCTGCGCCCAGGCCTGCAACAGCGCGCCGCCGCGCTGCATGCCGGTGCCGCCCACCGGCATCCGGTAGACCTCCTGCAGCTCGCCGATGAGCTTCATCTCGATCGCGACGACGGCAGCGGTCTCGGCGCCGAGCAGGACCGGCGCGGTCAGCAGGGAGGGCGGGGCTACCCACTCGACTGCGGCGAGCCCGCCTCCGGCGGCACCGACCGCGGCCGCGGCCCGGGAGGCGTTGCGGACCAACCGGTCGGCCAGCTCGTCGCCGTCCAGGCCGTCGTAGTGCTCGCGGAGCAGGTCAAGGCTTCGTACCGGGATGTGCGGGGCCGCGTCGATGATCACGTCCGTCAGCCAGCGCACGGCGGTCTTGGGTCGGGCCAGCATCCGCCAGCCGCCGCGGCCGGCCTGGGTGGCCAGCCGGCCGAGCAGTTTGCGCCGCTCCGCCGGCTCGAGGTCGTCGGCGGTCAGTCGGGCCACCGCTTCGGAAAGGCCGGCTCTCGACGTGCTCGACGCGTCCGCGGGTTCGCCGGATTCCGCGGGTTCGCCGGATTCCGTGGGTTCGCCGGATTCGGCGGTGGGCTGGTCGGGATCGGGCCTGCCGACGGCCCGATCCTTGGCGGCGGGCCGATCGTCTGCGGCCGGCTGATCGTGGGCGGCCGGCTGATCGTGGGCGGCCGGCTGATCGTGGGCGGCCGGCTGATCGTGGGCGGCCGGCTGATCGTGGGCGGGCAGCGAAGTGCCCGGCTCATCGCCGGGCACCTGGCCGTCTTCGGGGCTCGTCATCGATACCAACCTCCCCGGTTTTGCGTCGCACCGGGCTGCGCGACGCGATCGTGTCAGGCAGCGCACTCCCGGCAGATGAGCTCGCCGTTGCGCTGTTCAGACAGCTGACTGCGGTGATGCACCAGGAAACACCGCGAGCAGCGGAACTCGTCGGACTGCATCGGCAGCACCTTGACGGTCAGCTCCTCGTCGGCGAGATCGGCACCGGGCAGCTCGAAGCTCTCGGCGATCTCGACCTCGTCGACGTCGACAGCGCCGGATTGCGCGTCGACCCGCCGGGCCTTGAGCTCCTCGATGCTGTCCTCGCCGATCTCGACCTCGTCGCGGCGGGGTGCGTCGTAGTCGGTAGCCATTGGTTCACGCTCCTGATATCCATGTTGCGCCCGGTGTAACGCCGAACAGCCGTCGTTTCTTGCCCACCAACGCGAAACGATTTGGCCGGGTTCGGTGCCGCATCCCATGCAAGCCCTGCCTGCGAGCGGGGTACCTTACCTCGCGCTACCGTCCGATGTACGTCAGGCCCACGTCAGTTTGTTCCCGATGTGACCGAGCCGACACCAAAGGCGGTACGGGTGCCCTGCTATTCCACGCCGCGCCGGACCAATCCGACAACGCGCCGGCTCACACGCTAACCTCTGCGACATGTCGCGCAGGGGGGACCGCTCATGAGTCTCGCGCGGGTGCGCGCGCTGATCATCGTCGGCGCACTCGTCCTGATGGCCGTGGTCACGGTCACCTGGGCGATCGTGGCCGACGACCAGGGCAAGTCGGTCGGGGCGAACGCGCGAAACTGCCCGGAAGGCGCGGTACCGGCCGCGACCGCGGTGCCGGAGCCCAAAACCGTAACAATTCGGGTGTACAACTCGACCGACCAGTCCGGTCTGGCCGGTACCACCGCGAGCCAGCTGAAGACCCGCGGCTTCAAGATCAATAAGGTCGGCGACGACCCGCTGCACCAGGTGGTGCACGCGACCGCTCAGCTGCGGTACGGGCCGAAGGCGGTCGGTTCGGCACACCTGCTCAAGGCGTACCTGCTGGGCGCGGAGCCGGCGTTCGACATCAAGCGCACCGACGCCGTGGTGGACGTGGTCCTCGGTACCGCGTTCAAGCAGGTCAACACCCAGAGCGAGGTCAACCAGGCGCTGGTCGCGCTGGGCCGTCCGGTGACCCCCAAGGGCACCTGCTGACCCGGTACCGGCGTCAGGGACCGCCGCCGGCGTCCAACTCCACCAGCCGGTTGTGCAGCGCGTCGTACACCCCCGGCGGTGCGGCGATCACCATCGCCGGGCCCGCAGCCGCGCCAGCCAGTCCGGTGACCCGCAGCCCCGCCTCGGCGGCGATCAACGCGCCGGCGGCCAGGTCCCACGGCCCCAGGCCCTTCTCGTAGTACGCGTCGACCCAGCCCTCGGCCGCGAAGCACAGGTCCAGCGCGGCCGCCCCGATCCGGCGCACGTCGCGTACGTCCGGCAACAACCCGGCCAGCACCCGCGCCTGGTACGCCCGTCGATCCCGGTCGTAGGCGAAGCCGGTGGCGACCAGCGTCTGGCTCAGTTCGGTGGCGCCGGAGCCGGTCAGCCGGCGACCGGACGAGTACGCGCCCTGGCCGCGTACGGCGGTCCACAGCCCCCCGGTCGCCGGGCAGCGGACCACGCCGGCCACCACCGAACCACCGACCTCGGCGGCGAGCGACACGCCGTACTGGGGCAGCCCGTAGAGGTAGTTGACGGTGCCGTCGATCGGGTCGAGCACCCAGCGCACCTGATCCGGCCGGGCCGGGCCGTCGCCGTGGCTGCCGGTCTCCTCGCCGAGCACCGCATCGCCCGGGCGCGACTCCGCCAGCGCGTCGATGACCAGTCGCTCGGCGGCCTTGTCCGCGGCGGTGACCACATCCGTCGGCGTGGACTTGGTACCCACGTCGGTGATGGCGGTCTCCCGACTGGACCGGACCAGGTCCGCGGCCAGACCGGTGACCTCGATCGCCACCTCGAGCAGCCGTTCCGGATCGCTTCCACCGTCGCCGGTCACCCTTGTCGCCTCCCTGGTTCGTCGGCCCCATCCTGGCAGGCGCGCCGCTCCTACTCCGCCGGGAGCGGCCGATCCCCGGTTGGCCCGTGTAGCGTGGGGGACGAACCGGTCCGACCTGCAGCGACTCCGATCAGCGACAACAGGGGCGCTCCGGGACGTGACAGCGGATGAGGGCAGCACCAGAGCGTTACAATTCACGCCTGTCCGCACGCCGCGCCCCCGCGGCGTTCGGGACTCCAACAAGAAGACCCGGCCCTCGACGGCCGGACCGGCTGCGTACGTACAGCGCCTCGGGAAGGTCGTTCGTGACAGAACCCCATCGCACCACCGGCTCCGACGTCCGCGCATTGACGGAAAGTCTCGTCCAACATGCCGCCGCCGCAGGTGGACAGATGACGTCAGCGGAGCTGACCAGGGTGCTCGCTCAGGCCGGTGCCACACCGGCACAGGGGAAGAAGATCCTCAGGTCTCTCGCCGATGCGGGGGTGACTGTCGTGGTGGACGGCTCAGCCGGCACGCCGCGCCGCCGCCGGGTGGCGGCTGCCCGGTCGGCTACTCCGGCCTCGAAGGCGACTACCGCGAAGGCGGCCCGCAGCGCGCCCGCCGAGGCGCGTCCGGCCCGCGCGCTGGACGTGGTGAAGTCGGACGAACCAGCCGACGCCGACGCCGCCAAGCGCGCCGCCGGCCGATCCACCGCGGGCCAGAACGGCAACGCGGCCGAGGCGGCCCCGGCGAAGGCGACCGGCCGCAAGGTCGCCAAGAAGGCGGCGAAGAAGGGCGAGCCGGCCGCGAAGGGCGAGGCGGCGGCCAAGGGCGCCACCGCGGACGGCCCGGCCGAAGGTGAGCTCGAGGAAGCCGTCGAGATCGAGGCCGTCATCCCCGCCGGGGAGCCGGTGGGACTGCCCGAGGCCCCGGCCGACGAGGACTTCGACTGGGACGACGAGGAGTCCGAGGCGCTGCGGCAGGCCCGCAAGGACGCCGAGCTCACCGCGTCGGCCGACTCGGTTCGCGCGTACCTCAAGCAGATCGGCAAGGTCCCGCTGCTGAACGCGGAGCAGGAGGTCGAGCTCGCCAAGCGGATCGAGGCCGGCCTGTACGCGGCCGAGCGGATCCGCGGCATCGCCGACGGCACCGAGAAGCTGCCGCCGCAGATGGCCAAGGACCTCAAGTGGATCTCCAAGGACGGCGACAAGGCCAAGAACCACCTGCTCGAAGCCAACCTCCGGCTCGTAGTGAGCCTGGCCAAGCGGTACACCGGCCGGGGTATGGCGTTCCTGGACCTGATCCAGGAGGGCAACCTGGGCCTGATCCGCGCGGTGGAGAAGTTCGACTACACCAAGGGCTACAAGTTCTCCACCTACGCCACCTGGTGGATTCGGCAGGCGATCACCCGCGCCATGGCCGACCAGGCACGCACCATCCGGATCCCGGTACACATGGTCGAAGTGATCAACAAGCTCGGCCGGATCCAGCGTGAGCTGCTGCAGGACCTTGGCCGGGAGCCGACTCCGGAGGAGTTGGCCAAGGAAATGGACATCACCCCGGAAAAGGTGCTGGAGATCCAGCAGTACGCCCGGGAGCCCATCTCCCTGGACCAGACCATCGGTGACGAAGGCGACAGCCAGCTCGGTGACTTCATCGAGGACAGCGAAGCCGTGGTGGCCGTGGACGCGGTCTCCTTCAGCCTCCTGCAGGACCAGCTCCAGCAGGTACTGCAGACGCTCTCCGAGCGGGAGGCCGGCGTGGTACGGCTGCGGTTCGGCCTCACCGACGGCCAGCCGCGCACGCTGGACGAGATCGGCCAGGTGTACGGCGTGACCCGGGAGCGGATCCGGCAGATCGAGTCCAAGACGATGTCCAAGCTGCGGCACCCGTCCCGATCGCAGGTGCTCCGCGACTATCTCGACTGACAGCGCCCGGTCACCCTCGGCGCTCGCCCCGGTCGGGGCGGGCGCCGATGTGCGTGTGTACTACCTGACCTGCGGTTCTATCGCGGCTGCCGGCCGGTACGAGGGATCGTGGCGGGATGCCGCGCCGGGTCGGCGCGGTCGCCGCGGGCGCCGGCGCTACGACCCGCCGAGGGGCGGGGGATGTCATCTCGGCAACGTGTCGGCATCCTAAGCTCACTGTGTCCTGTTCATGACAGAGAGAAGTTGATCCAGGTGTACACCGTGAAGTTGTGAGTTTTATCGCCGCCCAGAGTGGAGAAGTAAGAGTCCCAGGGGCTGTTAGAAATGGTGAACGGTCTAGAGCGTTCCCAGGTGAGCAGAGGAGCATAGATGACCCCGACGCTATCGCCGCCGCCCTCGACCGAGGCGATACCCGTAGCTGGTGAGCGCTGCGACCGCTGCAGCGCCGCGGCCAAGCTGCGGGTCACCCTCCCCGGCGGTGGAGATCTGCTGTTCTGCGGCCACCACGCCAACAAGTACGCGGAGGAACTGGTCCGGGTTGCCGCCGGTGTGACGGTGGACCCCGAGTTCGCGTGGCGTGGCAGCCAGCTGATGAGCAAGAACTAACGGCCCGAGGCGAATAACCGAGACTCGATAGCTACGGGGCCCTGTCCGGTCGGACAGGGCCCCGTCATGTCCGCATCCGTCCACCGTCGCGGGGCCAGTGACCGCCGGCCAGCAGGCCGGGCGTCACCAGGACTGGATCGTGGCGATTCGCTGTTCGAGTTGATCGACGGTGGCCTGCCCGCTCGGTGGGCCGCCGCACAGTCGGCGCAGCTCGGCGTGGATCTGGCCGTGCGGCCGGCCGGTACGCCGGTTCTGGGCGGCCACCAGCGCGTTCAGCTGGCGGCGCAGCACCAGGCGCC
Source organism: uncultured Actinomycetota bacterium (assembly GCA_963742715.1). Taxonomy (GTDB): domain Bacteria; phylum Actinomycetota; class Actinomycetes; order Mycobacteriales; family Micromonosporaceae; genus CAVUMR01. The sequence goes on from CAVUMR010000002.1 coordinate 2,194,475, forward strand.
GCTCCCCCATGGTCAGCTCCGGTGTACCGGGTGCGGACCGCTGCGGAGGCACCCCCACCGCCCGCCGCCCGGCCGACGCGTGCTCGGCCTGCCGCTTGGACAGCAGCGTGGCGACCTGGTCCGGGGTGAGCAGCCCGGGCAGCCCCAGGTACTCCTCCTCCTCCGGGGTACCGGCGGAGACCGGGGTACCGAACGACGTGCCGTCGAAGATCACCTGGTCCAGCTCGGCGGTCGCGGACAGCGCGTCGAACCGGCGGTCCAGCCCACCCTCGTTCTGCTGCCGCTGCGCGGCGGCGAGCAGGTCGTCCTCCCAGCCCTCGCCCTTGCCGCGCTCACCGAGTACGTGGTCGCGCTCGACCTCCATCTGGCTGGCCAGCTCGAGCAGCGGAGTGACGCTGGGCAGGAACACCGTGGCGGTCTCCCCCTGCTGCCGGGCCCGGACGAACCGCCCGATGGCCTGGGCGAAGTACAGCGGCGTGGATGCGCTGGTGGCGTACACCCCGACCGCGAGGCGCGGAATGTCCACCCCCTCGCTGACCATGCGGACCGCGACCAGCCACCGGTCGTCGGAGGCGCTGAACTCGGCGATCCGGCGGCTCGCCCCGGCGTCGTCGGAGAGCACCACGGTCGGGCTCGTACCGGTCTGTACGTGCAGCAGCTTGGCGTAGGCGCGGGCCGCGTTCTGGTCGGAGGCGATGACCAACCCGCCCGCGTCCGGCATCCCGCCGGCCCGCAGCACCGTGAGCCGCGCGTCCGCCGCGCGCAGTACCTGCGGCATCCAGTCGCCCCGCGGGTCCAGGGCGGTACGCCAGGCCTGCGCCTCCAGGTCCTTGGTGAGCGGTTCGCCGAGCCGGGCCGCGAGCTCCTCACCGGCGCTGGTGCGCCAGCGTGCCTCACCGGAGTACGCCAGGAAGATCACCGGCCGGACCACCCCGTCGGCCAACGCGTCCGCGTAGCCGTACACGGTGTCGGCGCGGGACCGCAGCAGGCCGTCGGGCCCGCGCTCGTAGCCGACGAACGGGATGGGGTTCTCGTCCGAGCGGAACGGCGTACCGGTCAGGCCCAGTCGCCGTACGGCCGGCTCGAACGCGGCCCGTACGCCGTCTCCCCAGCTCCGGGAGTCGCCGGCGTGGTGGATCTCGTCCAGGACGACCATCGTGCGCCGGGTCATGGTCCGCCGCCGGTGTACCGCCGGTGCCATGCCGACCTGCGCGTAGGTGACCGCGGCGCCGTGGAAGTCGACCGCCGAGTGCACGTCGGCGTTGCGGAACGTCTCGTCCAGCGCGATCCCGGCCCGCGCCGCGGCCGCCGCCCACTGGCCCTTGAGGTGCTCGGTCGGGGTCACCACAGTGACCGCCTCGATCGTCCGGTCGGCGAGCAGCTCGGCGGCCACCCGCAGGGCGAACGTGGTCTTACCGGCACCGGGCGTGGCGACGGTGAGGAAGTCCTCGGTGCGCCGGCGCAGGTACTCCACCAGGGCGCGACGCTGCCAGGAACGCAGCGCGGGAAGGGTATCCGGCGACACGGGCTGCGGCGGGGACATGCGCTCCTTCCGAGGAGTACGGCGGGCGGTCCAGCGGCGGGCCGGGCCGGTCCCAGCCGGCTGGCCTGGTCCAACCGGCAGGGACGGTGCGCGGATCGGACGGGTGGCAGGGCGGTGCGGCTGCGGATCGGACGGGTGGCGGCCCACACACAGGCTCACGGAACAGCCCCCGCTCGGACCGGTCCGGCGAGGGCAGGCTCAGCCTAACCGGCGGGGTCGCGGCCGGCCGGTCGACACCCCGAGCCGACACGGGTGATCACGGATCGGCAGGGGTCGACGCCCGATGTGGTCACACGTCGTAACGTATGCACCGATGGCCACCACCGACCTCACCTCAGCCGCCGAGGCGGGCGATCCCGTCCCGGCCCGCGCGACCGGCGCGTTGTCGCTTTTTGCCGCCGCTGTACCGGTCCGCAAGCGCCCGCGCGACGAGCGGACCGCGGGTTCCGACGGCGTACGGCGGTCGGGCTTCGCCCGGCTCGTGCACGTCGTGCGCACCACCCGCGACGTGATCGCCGAGACCCTGCGTAATGCCTGGCGGGACCGCATTTTCGGGCTGTCCGCGGAGACCGCGTTCTGGGAGCTGCTGTCGCTGCCGCCGCTGCTCATCGCGCTGCTCGGCGTACTGGGCTACGCCTCCACGAAGCTGCCGATCGGTACCAGCGTGCGGATCCAGAGCAACGCGCTGGACATCGCCCGGGAGGTGCTCGCACCGAGCGTGGTGGACCAGATCATCGACCCGGTCGTGTCGGCCATCCTGGAAGGCGGCCGCGGTGAGGTCATCGGGTTGGGCACGCTGCTCGCGCTGTGGGCGGGCTCCTCGGCCACCGCGACCTTCGTCAACACGATAACGATCGCGTACCGGCAGCGGGACCTGCGCAGTGCGCTGCGCAGCCGGTTGCTCGCGCTGTGGCTGTACGTACTGGCGGTCATCTCCGGCACGATCCTGCTGCCGGCGCTCGTGCTCGGCCCCGGCGAACTCGACAGCCTGCTGCCGGAGAGCTGGCACGACGCCGGACTGAACGTGATCCGGTGGGGATACTGGCCGGTGGTCGGGCTGCTGGTGTTCGGCGCGATCAGCGTGCTGTACCACGTGGCGACGCCGATCCGGCTGCACTGGCGGCGGGCGTTCCCCGGTGCCGCGGTCGCACTCGCGCTGTTCCTGCTGCTGTCCTACGGCCTGCGGGCGTACATCGGCGCGATCGCCGGCCGGCTGCACGTGTACGCGACGTTGTCCGCGCCGATTCTCGCGCTGCTGTACTTCTACGTGCTGGCGTTCGCGATCCTGCTCGGAGCGGAGTTCAACGCGACGCTGGAGGCGCGCTGGCCGCGGGGCACCCGGCGGCGGCCACTGGAGGTCATCCGGGACGTGATGCGGGCCCGGCGCGAGCGGGCGAGCGCGGCCGCGGAGCTGGACGGGGCCACCGCTGCGGCGACCGACCCCGAGGCCCATGCCACACCGGTCGGGGACGAACCGGTCGGGGACGAACCGGTCGGGAACGAGTCGGTCGGCAACGAACCGGTCGGGCCCCGGGCGGTCGGAGCTGAGCAGGTCGGGATCGAGCCGGCCGGACCGGGCCCTGAAGCCGGGTCCGACCGGCCGCGACAGGCGTCGGATCAGCGCCTGAGGGACTCGTAGATCTCCTTGCACCGCGGGCACACCGGCGAGCCGGGCTTCGGCACCTTGGTCACCGGGAACTTCTCCCCGCACAGCGCGACCACGAAGCTGCCCATCACCGCGCTCTCGGCGATCTTGTCCTTCTTCACGTAATGGAACATGTCCGGCCCGGTGTCGGTGGTGCTCTCGGCCGGGCGGACGTCGGTCTGCGTACTCACGATCTCGTTACCTCCCGAGCCACCAGTGTCGCAGCCGATCCGCCGGCCGCACACCGGCCGGGGCGTCGCCCGGTACCCCGGTCCGCCGCAAGTACCGTGAGCAGCGTGGACGACGGGATCAGGTACGGCGCCGAGGTGGCGGACGCGCTGCGGGCCGGGCAGCCGGTGGTGGCGCTGGAGAGCACGCTCATCGCGCACGGCCTGCCGCGCCCGGACAACCTGCGGGTCGCCGCCGACATCGAGCGGACGGTACGGGACGCCGGCGCGGTACCGGCCACCATCGGGGTCATCGCCGGTACCCCCGTGGTCGGCCTGTCCGAGCCGGAGCTGGCCCGGCTGGCCGGGACCGGCCCGGACGCCGGTGACCCGGTCGCGAAGCTGTCGGTACGCGACCTTGCGGCCGCGGCCGCACTGGGGGTCGACGGCGCCACCACGGTCGCGTCGACCGCGGCGATCGCGGCAGCGGCCGGCATCGAGGTGTTCGCCACCGGTGGGCTGGGCGGGGTACACCGGGACGCCCGGCAGAGCTGGGACGAGTCCGCGGACCTGACCACGCTCGGCGGGACCCCGATCTGTGTGGTCTGCGCGGGAGTGAAGTCGATCCTGGACGTGGCCGCGACCCTCGAGCGGCTGGAGTCGCTCGGCGTGACCGTCCTCGGCTACCAGACCGACCGGTTCCCCGGTTTCTATCTCACCGACTCCGGATTCGCCCTGGACTGGCGGGTGTCGACCGCGCGGGAGGTGGCCGCCGCGCTGATCGCCCGGCAGCGCCAGGCCGTCCATCGCGGTGCCGTGGTGGTGGCCAATCCGCTGCCGGTCGACGAGCAGCTCGATCCGGACCTGCACGACCGGGTACTGGCCGACGGGCTGGCCCGGTTGGCCCGCGACGGCGTACACGGCAAGGCGGTCACGCCGTACCTGCTGGACCACTTCCACCGGGCCACCGGCGGGCAGAGCCTCACCGTGAACGTGCGGATCATCCTGCGCAACGCCGACCTGGCCGCCCGGATCGCGGTCGCCGCACGGGCCGGCCGGTCCGAGCAGGCGGTCCCGGCATCGTGACCGTGCCGCCCGGCCGGGTGGTCGTGGTGGGCGACCTGGTCACCGACGTACTGGCGGTGCTCTCCGGGCCGGTCGCGGCCGGTACCGACACGCCCGCCCGGATCCAGTTCACCGCCGGTGGCTCGGCGGCCAACACCGCGGCCTGGTTCGCCGCGCTCGGCGTACCGGTGACCCTGGTCGCCGCCGCCGGCACGGATCCGGCCGGCGGGGACCGGATCGCGGAGCTGACCGCGGCCGGTGTCGACTGCGCGATCCGCCGGCACGAGGACGCGGTGACCGGCACCGTGGTGGTACTGGCCGGCAACGGTGACCGGAGCATGCTGTGCGACCGCGGCGCCAACGCGCTGCTCCGACCGTCCGATGTGGACAATGCGCTGGCCGCGGCTCCGGACGCGGTACACCTGCACCTGTCCGGCTACACGCTCTTCGACGACCGGTCCCGACCGGCCGGGCTCCGGGCACTGGCCGCGGCGCGACAGGCCGGCCGCACGGTCAGCGTCGACGCGGCGTCCGCCGGGCCGCTCACCTGGGTCGGCGCGGAGACCTTCCTGGCTTGGGTACACGGGGTGGATCTGCTGCTGGCCAACGCCGACGAAGCGCGGGTACTGGCCGGCTCAGGCTTGTCCACCGGGCCGGAGGAGCTGGCCGCCCGACTCGCGTCCGCCTGCCGGTACGCCGTGATCAAGCTGGCCGAACACGGCGCGGTGTGGGCCGGCGGCGGTGCCACCGTGCGGTGCCGGGCCGAGCCGGTGACGCTGGCCGATCCGACCGGAGCGGGGGACGCGTTCGCGGCCGGTCTGCTGACCGCCTGGTTGGCCGGTGCGGATCCGGCCGGGGCGCTGGCCGCGGGTGCCCGGAGTGGGGCCAGAGCGGTGACCCGGGTGGGCGCCCGACCCTGACCCGGTACCGACGCGCGGCCGGATCAGTTGCCGGTATCAGTTGCCGGTATCAGTTGTCGGCGTCGATGACCCGCTGCTCCGGCGCGGTCTCGGGCAGGGTGCGCGGGGCCGGCAGGTCCTTCGTCGGCTCGTGCCCGCGGCCGTGCAGCCGGGCGCCGAGCGTGTACTCCTTGCGCGGCGGCCGGTCGTTGGCGATCAGCACCGCCATCCACGGCAGCAGCACCATGCCGGCGATGGTCAACGGGAGGAACAGCCAGAGCATCGGCGCCTGTACGGCCACCAGAACCGCGGCGGTGATCAGGCAGACCACCCGCAGCCCCATCATGGTGGCGTACCGGATCTGCCGGGACCGGAGTTGATCGTGCTGACTGGTGTCGGCATCGGTGATCACAACCGGCCGGCGCTGCGCCACGCGCTTCACGATGGGCGTGCCTCCTCGGGTACCCCTCGATCCTGCCACCCGGTTCGCGCCGGCCGACGGCCGGTCACACCGGACCCGATGACCTCACCAGGCACCGAAACCCACCGTACGCCGCCGCCCGGACACACTCCACGATCGCGGCGGCCAGCGGGGGTGGCAGCGCGCGGGCGGAGGCCGGCGGGCGGCGCGAGTGGCGGCGAGCGGCCCGGGCTAGCCGGCCACCTTCGCGGCCTTCGCCTCGGCCTTCATCCGCTGCTTGTACTCGCGTACCCGCAGCAGCGAGTGCTCGTCGGTGATGTCGGCGACCGAGACGTACGAGCCGTCCGCGCCGAACTGCCCGGCCGCCTCGCGCCAGCCGTCGGGCTGCACCCCGGCCTGCTTGCCGAGCAGCGCGACGAAGATCTGCGCCTTCTGCTTGCCGAACCCGGGCAGTTCCGCGACCCGCTTGAGCAGTTCCCTGCCGTTCGGCGCGTCCGACCAGATGCGCGCGGTGTCGCCGTCGTACCGGGCCACGATGAGCCGGCAGGCCTCCTGTACCCGGGCTGCCATCGCCTTCGGGAACCGGTGCAGCGCCGGCCGCTGGCCGAAGATCGCGGTCAGCGCCTCCGGGTCGTACTCGGCGATCTCCCGCGCGTCCGGTTCGTGCCCGAGCCGGAGCACCAGGTCGTACGGGGCGCTGAACGCGCGTTCCAGCGGTACCTGCTGGTCGAGGACCATCGCGATCACCAGCGCCAGCGGGCTGCGGTCCAGCAGCTCGTTCGCGGCGGGTTCGACAGGGAGCGAGAACGCCACGGTGGCCTCCTGTTGTCCTGGGGGTACCCCGCCATCCTGCCCTGCGACCGGCACCGGTGTACGGCTGCCCGGTGGATGACTGCCCGGTGGATGGCTGCCCGGTGTACGCCTGCCCGGTGTACGTCACGCCGGCCGACTGACGGAGGATGGCCGGCGTGACCGCACCGTCCCCTCTGCTCGACGCCGCCGACCTCGAGCGGCTGCGCGAGGCTCTGACCGCCGCCCGGTACACCGGAGAGGGCATCACCGCCCGACTCGGTACCGAGGTCACGGTCGCGCTCGGGCGCAACGACTTCCGAGCGGTGGTACGCGCGACCGCCGATGCCGCCGATCCGCTCGCCACCCTGGTACGGCTGTTCGTGTGCGGTACCACCGAGCCGGAGCCGGCCGTGGCGGCGGCGCTGCGCCCACTGCCGGTGGCCACCGCCCTGGCGGCCGGGCTCGTCGAGCGGGCCGGTACCGGCGTGCGGGCGGCCGTGGATCTGCACCCGTACGAGGACTGGTGGCTGCTCGCGGACCAGTCCCAACTCCTCCGGCCGGGACCGCTGCGGGCCGATCACGTACTGGGCGTGGGCGGTGCCTCCAGCACGCTGGCGCTGGCCACCATCCGTACCCCGGTGGACGCCGCGCTGGACCTGGGTACCGGCTGCGGGGTGCAGGCCCTGCACCTGTCCCAGCAGGCGAATTCGGTCACCGCGACCGACGTGAACCCGCGGGCGCTGCGGTTCGCCGCGACCACGGCCGCCCTCAACGGCCTGTCCTGGGAACTGCTGGCCGGCGACCTCGCCGCGCCGGTCGCCGGACGGCGGTTCGACCTGGTGGTGAGCAACCCACCGTTCGTGATCGGTCCGACCGCCGACGTGCGGTTCAGCTACCGCGACTCCGGCCGTGCCGCCGACGCGATCGGTGCCGAGCTGGTCGCGGCCGCCCCGGACCTGCTCACCGAGGGCGGGTACGCCCAGTTCCTGGCGAACTGGCTGCACGTCGAGGGCGAGCCGTGGTCGGACCGGGTGGCCGGCTGGCTGGACGGCACCGGACTGGACGCCTGGGTGCTGCAGCGGGAGGTCACCGATCCGGCTGCCTACGTGGCGCTGTGGCTCGGCGACGCGGGTGAGGCCGGCGACACCGGGCAGCGGGCCCGGTGGCTGGACTGGTTCGCCGAACAACGGGTCGAGGCCATCGGCTTCGGCCTCGTCACCCTGCGCCGGGGCGGGCACGCGGATCCGACGGTACGCATCGAGGAGCTGCGCCATCGGTACGACCAGCCACTCGGCACCCAGGTGCTGCCGTGGTTCGCCCGGGAGGACTGGCTACGGGCACATCCACCGGCCGCGCTGCTGGACGCGCGGCTGGTACGGGCCGACGCGCTGCGGCTGCACCAGGTCGCGGTACCGAGCTCCGCGCCGGACTCGGCCGGCTGGGAGGTCGGCACCCAACGGCTGCTGCTCGACGACGGTCTGCGCTGGTCGGACGAGGTCGACCCGCTCACCGTGATGCTGGTGTCCGGCTGTACCGGCGCGCTGTCGCTGCGCGAGCAACTAAGCCTGCTGGCGGCGGCGCACGAGGTACCCGAGGAGGAGCTGGCCGCGACCGCGGTACCGATCGTGTGCCGGCTGGTCGAGCGGGGCATGCTGCTGCCGGCGGGCGGCTCCTGAGTGCGCGCGGTGGTACAGACCGTGAGCCGGGCCGCGGTCACGGTGGACGGCGAGGTGGTCGGGGAGATTTCCGACGGTCTGCTGGTCCTGGTCGGGGTGACCCACTCCGACCAGCCCGCCGACGCCGAGCGGCTGGCCCGCAAGGTGTGGCAGCTGCGCATCCTGGACGAGGAGCGCAGCGCCGCCGACGTGGGCGCGCCGGTGCTGGTGGTCAGCCAGTTCACGCTGTACGGCGATGCCCGCAAGGGTCGCCGGCCGAGCTGGACCGCGGCCGCTCCGGCCGCCGTGGCGGAGCCGCTGGTGACCGCGGTGGTAGAGACGCTTCGGTCACTGGGAGCGACGGTGGCCACCGGTCGATTCCGGGCTCAGATGCTTGTGGAGAGTGTCAATGTCGGCCCGCGTACGGTCCTTCTAGAAACGTGACTAATCGGCCTTTATTCATACATAATGGGCGCCACGCGTACCCGCCGCAATCAGCGCCAAAGCTGACAGTAGCGACCGGTATCAATGCTTCACATCGATCTCACAAGAGCCTCACTGGGGTTTCACGCACCTCCCACGACGCTGGTGACCACACGGAGCGATCCGCCAAAAAGGCGCGTGGTACACCGAATGGGGAGGCGACACCCGGTGGCCCTTCCGCTCACCGACACCGACTTCGACGACAGTTCGGGCAGCCCGGACACCGCCGACGACCGCGGATTATCGGCTGACCTTGTCCGGGCCTATCTCAACGGCATCGGCCGCACCCCCCTGCTGACCGCCGCCGGTGAGGTCGACCTGGCCAAGCGGATCGAGGCCGGCCTGTTCGCCGAGCAGCGGCTCGCCGCCTCCGGCTTCCACCGGCAGGCCGGACAGCACGACGCGGTGCCCCGGGACGCGCGGCTCCAGGAGGAGGACGCGCAGCTCCAGGAGGATCTGGAGACGATCGTCGCCGAGGGCATGGCGGCCAAGACCCAGCTGTTGGAGGCCAACCTCCGTCTGGTCGTCTCCATCGCGAAGCGCTACACCGGACGCGGCATGCCGCTGCTCGACCTGATCCAGGAAGGCAACCTGGGCCTGATCCGCGCAGTGGAGAAGTTCGACTACACCAAGGGCTACAAGTTCTCCACCTACGCCACCTGGTGGATCCGGCAGGCGATCACCCGCGCCATGGCCGACCAGGCACGCACGATCCGGATCCCGGTACACGTGGTGGAGCACCTCAACCGGCTGGTACGAGCCCGTCGCGATCTGGCCAACCGGCTCGGTCGCGAACCCCGGTACGACGAGCTGGCCGGCGCCGTTGGACTGCCGCCGTGGCAGGTCGTGGAGTTGCTCGGCTACGACCGGGAGCCGATCAGCCTCGATCACCCCATCGGGGCCGATCAGGACACCACGCTCGCCGATCTCATCACCGCCGACGCCGGCCCGGCCGACACCCGCAACGCCATGCTGCTGCGGCATGCGGTCACCGACGTGCTCGCCACGCTCACCGAGCGGGAGCAGGCGGTCATCCGGCTGCGGTACGGCCTGGACGACGGCCATCAGCGCACCCTGGACGAGGTCGGCCACGCCTTCGGCCTGTCCCGCGAGCGGATCCGGCAGATCGAGAAGACCACGCTGCTCAAGCTGCGCGACCCGTCGCGGTCACACCAGTTGGCCGCGTACGTCGGTTAGACCTCACCAGTACGGGACCTGGGAGCGGCTGTGGCCGGCGCGTTTTCGCGCCGGCCACCCGTCTTCCTGGCCGGTGCTGGCCACCCCACCCGTTCGCGCCGGGGTCAGGCGAGCCGGCGCGGTCCGGCGTCGGGCGAAGCTCCGGCCGGCCCGACCTGCACGCTCGCGTGGAGTACCGCGATTCCGTCCGGCGCGGCCAGCACCGGGTTGAGCTCGATCCGTCGTACCTGCGGCTGCTCGTCACCGAGCAGGCCCACCCGGACCAGCAGCTCAGCCAGTGCCGGCGCGTCCACCGGTTCCGCTCCCCCGCGGCCGAACAGCAGCGGCGCGGCCAGCGGCGCCCGGACCAGCGCGGCCGCGTCGACCTCGGACAGCGGCGCGGCCCGCCAGGCCCGGTCGCCCAGCAGCTCGGTCGCCACTCCGGCCAGTCCGAAACCCACCACCGGCCCGAACGCCGGATCCTCGGTCAACTCGACCACACACGCCACCCCGGGCGTCGACATGCGCTGTACCAGCACCCGCAGCGGTCCCGGCGAGCGCGCGGCCAGTTCCTGGTAGGCCCGCCGGACCTCCGCGCCGGTACTGAGGTTCAAACGGGCGCCACCCAGATCGAGCCGGTGCCGGAGTGGCCCTTCGGCCACCTTCACCGCGACCGGGTACCCGAGCGCGTCCGCCGCCGCCACGGCATCGTCCGCGTCCTCGGCCGGTCGCGACCCGACTACCGGGATGCCGTACCGGGCGAGCAGCGGCTCGGCCGCCGCGTCGGTCAGCCGTACCCCGTCCGGATGCTCCGCCAGTACCGCGTCCAGCTGTGCCCGCAGTCCTGCTGCGTCCACATCGGACAGCTCGGGTACCGCGCCCACCGGCGACCGGCGCCACTCGGCGTACCGGGCCACCCGGCCGAGCGCGCGGACCGCCTCCTCGACCGAGTCGTACGCCGGCACCGTGCCCGGCCCCGGACCGCCGTCCGGCCCGGTGCGGCGCAGTACCCCTGGAGACGCCGGGGTGGGGCCGCCGCGCACTGGCCCGCCGCGCACTGGTTCTGTCCCCGCGACGAACGTCGCCACCACCGGCTTCTCGCCGCCGGCCGTCTCGGCCACCAGCACCTCGGCGTAGGCGGCGCTCGGCAGCGCTAGCGGCGGTACGAACACCGCCACCAGCGCGTCCACCTCGTCGTCGGCGACCGCCTGCCGTAGCGCGGTCGCGAACGCCCCGGCGGTCGCGTTCGAGCCGACATCGACCGGATACCGGTCGGGTACCACCAGTCCAGTGGCCCGGCACGCCGACACCGCGAGCGTGCCCAACGCGGTCGAGTTGCCCACCACCGCGACCCGGCGACCGGCCGGCAACGGCTGGTACGCCAGGCACAGCCCGACGTCGAACAACTCGGGTACGGTGTCGACCCGGATCACTCCGGACTGCACGAACAGCGCCTCGACCGCGGCCGGTCCCGCGCTCGGCTTACCCGTGCCAGCGGTGATCCTGCCGGCGTCGGGCGCGACGGCCGCGCTGGCCACCGCGACGACCGGCTTGCGCCGGGCCAGCCGGCGCGCCACCCGGGCGAACTTCCGCGGGTTGCCGAACGTCTCCAGGTACAGCAGCACCACGTCGGTACGCGGATCGTCCTGCCAGAACTGCAGCAGGTCGTTGCCGGACACGTCGGCCCGGTTGCCCGCCGAGACGAACTCGGACAGGCCGAGCCCACGGCGCCGGGCGGCGGCGAGCAGCGCCACCCCCAGCGCACCGGACTGCGCGAAGAAGCCGACCCGGCCGGGCTCGGGCAGCGCCGGCGCCAGCGTGGCGTTGAGTCGTACCTCCGGATCGGTGTTCGCGATACCGAGGCAGTTCGGGCCGACCACGCGCATTCCGCGGGCTCGCGCGGCCGCTGCCAGTGCCCGTTGCGCGGCCGCCCCGTCGGTACCGGAGTCGGCGAACCCGGCGGACACGATCACCAGGCCGTACACGCCCGCGGCGGCGCAGTCGTCGACCACCGCCGGTACCGCCGCCGCGGGTACCGCTACCACGGCCAGATCCACCGGTGCGCCGACCGCCGCCACCGACCGGTACGCCGTGAGCCCGGCGACGGTACGGGCCCGCGGGTGGATCGGGTACACCGGTCCGGCGAAGCCTCCGTTGCCACCCGCGCTGTCGGTGCCACCCGCGCTGTCGGTGCCACCGCGCAGGTTCTGCAGTAGCGCGTGGCCGATGGTGCCCGGCCGGGTACTCGCGCCCACCACCGCGACCGACCGCGGGTTCAGCAGCCGCGCGATCGAGCGGGCCTCGGTGCGCTGCTCGCGCCCGCGGGCCACCTCCACCGACCGGGCCGTCGGTGCGATGTCGAAGGTCAGGTGGACGACGCCGTCGGCGTACCGGCGGTCCACCGTGTACCCGGCGTCGGAGAACACCCGCTGCATGGTGCCGTTCTCCGGCAGTACCTCGGCCACGAACCGGGTGATGCCCTCCTCGCGGGCGGCCGCGGCCAGGTGTTCGAGCAGTACCGAGCCGAGGCCACGGCGCTGGTGAGCGTCCTCGACCACGAACGCGACCTCGGCGGAGTACGCGTCGAGCCGCTCGTACCGGCCGACCGCGATCAGCCCGTCCCCGAGTGCCGCCACGAACGCTTCCCGGTCGTGATGGTCCACCTGAGTGAACCGGGCCAGGTCACGCGGCGGGATGCGCGGGTACGGGGAGAAGTAGCGCAGGTACCGGGTGCGCTGGGAGAACCGCGCGTGCAGCGCGACGATCGCCGGCGCGTCGTCCGGCTCGATCGGTCGGAGGTGAACGGTGCCGCCGTCGGAGAGCACCACGTCCGCGGCTCTGTCGATGCGCACGGCTCGGCTCAGTCGCGCGGGTCGTCCGGGTCGAGACCGAGCAGCGGGTACACCGCGCGCCGGGTCGCGGTGATGGCCCGGTCCACCGCGTCCGGCTCCGCACCGGGCACCCACGACTCGTAGGTCACTGGCACCGGATCGCCGACACAGTCGGTCATCCGGGTCGGCGCGGACCGGTCCGGCCGGCGGGTACGGGCCAGTGCCCGCCACTCGGCCGGAGTCTCGGTGGCCGGATCGAGCGGCTCTCCGGTGGCCACGGCGAGCAGGTGCGTCCAGGCTCTCGGTACGACCTCCACCAGCGCGTACCCACCGCCACCGGTGGCCACCCACCGGCCCTCGCACAGCTCGTCGGCCAGGTCCCGCAGGGCCAGGTAGGCAGCCCGCTGGGCGTCCACGGTCAGCCGCAGGTCGGCCAGCGGATCGAGCCGGTGCGCGTCCGCGCCGCACTGGGTGAACAGCAGCTGGGGCCGGAACGCGCGCAGCACCCCGGGTACCACCGCGTGGAACGCGCGCAGCCAGCCGGCGTCACCGGTACCGGGCGGCAGCGCCACGTTCACCGCGGAGCCCTCCGCGCCCGGACCGCCGGTCTCCTGCGCGAAACCGGTGCCGGGGAACAGCGCGAGCGGGGTCTCGTGCAGGCTGATCGTGAGCACCCGCGGATCGTCGTAGAACACGTGCTGTACGCCGTCGCCGTGGTGCACGTCGATGTCGACGTACGCGATCCGCTCCGCGCCCTGGTCGAGCAGCCGGGCGATGGCGATGGCCGGATCGTTGTACACGCAGAATCCGGACGCCCGGTCCGGCATCGCGTGGTGCAGCCCACCGGCGATGTTCACCGCGCGCCGCGCGGTACCCGACCAGACCGCCTCGGCGGCCGCGATGGTCGCGCCGGCCACCAGCGCGCTCGCCTCGTGCATGTTGCCGAAGACCGGATTGTCCGGCGTGTTCAGGCCGTACCCGGTGAAGTCCGGATCGTCCGGGGCCGCGCGTACCGCCGCGATGTAGTCCTTGTCGTGCACCCGGCCGAGCGTCTCGTCATCCGCGGGTTCCGCGCCGACCACGGTCACGTCCGGCCGGTCCAGTACGCCGAGCCAGCGGGCCAGCGCGATGGTGAGCTCGACCCGGACCGGGTCCAGCGGATGGTCGCCCAGGTCGTACCCGAGCAGGGCCTCGTCCCAGATGACGACCGTCATCGGCACATCGTCGCACGAGGGCCGGGCGCGCACGCCGGACAGCTACCCGGTCTCCACCGGCCGCTCCGGGTCGGTGATCCAGTGGCTCCAGGAACCGACGTACAGCGCGGCCGGGAGCTCCGCGGCGGCGAGCGCGAGTACCGTCTGCGCGGCGGTCACGCCGGAGCCGCAGTACGCCCCGACCGGCTTCGAACCGGTCACGCCCAGCGCGTCGAACCGGTCCCGTAGCTCCGGCCCCGGGTACAGCCGACCGTCCTCGGCGAAGAAGCCCCCGATCGGCGCGTTCACCGCACCCGGGACCCGGCCGGCGACCGGATCGATCGGCTCGGTGTCGCCGCGGTACCGCTCCGGCGTCCGGGCGTCCAACAGCACGCCGTCGCGGGCCAGGGCCGCGGCACCGTCGGCGTCAAGTACCGGCATGCCACCGGGTACCACCACGAAATCGCCTGTTTCGACGACCGGATCGTGGATCGTCAGCTCGCCGCCGGCCGCTTCCCACGCGGCGAATCCACCATCGAGCACCCGTACGTCCGGATGGCCGGCCCAGCGCAGCGTCCACCAGGTACGGGCGGCCGCGCCGACGCCGTTGTCGTAGGCCACCACCGGCCGGTCGGAGCGAACCCCGGCCGCCCGGAACACCGCCTGCAACCGGGCCGGGTCCGGCAGCGGGTGCCGACCCCCCACGCCAGGCGGTCCGCAGAGCTGACTGTCCAGGTCCAGGTACACCGCTCCCGGCAGGTGCCCGGCACGGTAGTCGTCCCGGCCGGGCGGTCCAGCGAGCCGCCAGCGCACGTCCAGCACGGTGGGCCGGCCGGCGGTGGGCCCGGCCAGCAGCCGGCCGAGTTCATCGACGGTGATGAGAGCGGAAGCCATGGTCACGGCTCCAGTCTCACCTACCCGTACCGGGTAGCATCACGGCGGGAGGGCGCGCACCTTGAACGACCTGATCGACACCATCGAGATGTACCTACGGACCATCCTCGAGCTGGAGGAGGAGGGCGTCACGCCGTTGCGCGCCCGAATCGCGGAGCGGCTGCACCAGAGCGGGCCGACCGTGAGCCAGACGGTGGCCCGGATGGAGCGCGACGGCCTGCTCGCGGTACAGGGTGACCGGCACCTCGAGCTGACCACCCAGGGCCGGCGGCGGGCGGTGTCGGTGATGCGCAAGCACCGGCTCGCCGAGCTGCTCCTGGTGGACGTCATCGGCATGGCGTACGAGGACGCTCACGACGAGGCGTGCCGGTGGGAGCACGTGATGAGCGAGGTCGTGGAGCGGCGGGTGTACGAGCTGCTCGGTCGGCCGACCCACTCCCCGTACGGCAACCCGATCCCCGGACTGGACGAGTTCGACCCGACCGCCACGGTGGGCGGGGCGACCCGGGCGGAGATCCAGCTCAACTCCCCCGCGGTGTCCGGCATGGTGACCGTGAGCCGCATCTGCGAGAGCGTGCAGACCGACGCCGGCGTCCTGCACGAGCTGCACCTGGCCGGAGTCGACCCGGGCGCGATCGTGACGGTCGCACAGGACCGGGACGGGGTGCTGGTCGAGCGGGACGGTTCCCGGATCCGGCTCCCCCGCGAGGTCGCCAGCCGGGTCTTCGTCGCCGCCAGCTGAGGACGTTTGACTGGCGCTGCCCACGCAGGGGGCCGCTGACCGGCGTGCCGCCGACCCGGAGTGCCGCCCACCGGCGCGCGTTCAGCGCCAGGTCATGTCGATCTCGCGCCGGATCACGTCGTACCCGGCCCGCTGGAACGCGTTCGCCATCGGCACATTGCCGACATCGGTGGAGGCGGTCACCTGGGTGGACCCGTTCGCCGCGAGGATCCGGGTACCTTCGGTCAGGATCTCGTCGATGTACCCGTTGCCGCGGTGCTCGGGCAGGACCGCCAGGTACGCGATGATCGGGTTGTACGCGTTGCGCGCCGGGATGACGAAACCCACCGGCGTACCGTCGGCGAGCGTGGCGACCTGCCACCACTCGCGCGGGCTTGGATAGTTCACCAGCTCGGCGTCGTACTGCTCGGCCGCGACCTCCTCCGCCGGCAGCCGGCCCAGTTCGTCCACGCTGTGCGCGTCCAGAGTGCCGTCGAGTACCCGGGCCATCAGCGCGACCAGCTCGTCCCGGCTGTCCACCGGGCGGAACGCGAGCCTGCCGCGACCGGTCGGTACCGGGGTCGGCGCCTGCCAGCGCAACCCGAGCCGTTCCACCAGTGGCTCGGCGCCGGTACGGGCGAGCGCGGCCATCCGGTTCTCCACGATCCGCCGCTCCGCGGCGTGCTCCCGCCAGTCCGGTGGCAGGAACCGGAGGTACTCCGGCAGCTTCGCTCCAGTCGGCACCACCTCGGCCATCGCGGTGGTCAGCAGCCGGACCCCGTCTTCGATCCGCTGCTCGTCGGGGTGGGAGTCGGGGTGGAGGGCAGAGTCGGGGTGGGAGGCAGCGTCGGGGTGGGAGGCAGCGTCGGGGTGGGAGGCAGAGTCGGGGTCGGCGCCAGCAGAGACGGCCCCGCCCGCGTGATCGTCCGGACCGTCGCAGATGTCGAAGATGTCGAGCAGGAACGGCGGGCTGCCGGCCTGACGGGTCCACCAGGCGACCCGGCCCACCAGCCGGTCACCACGCAACGCCACCCACAGCCACTCCGGCTGCCGGCGTCCCGCCTCGAGATCGTCGGCGAGTTCCTGGTTCAGCAGATAGTCGAAGCCGCGGAAGAGGTCCAACTCGTCGGAGCCGGTGATCGGCCGCATCACCAACGGCGCGGTTGCCGGGTCGGCCGGATCAGCCATGCACGTCATCCATGTACGTCATCCATGCGCGGAAGACTAGGCGACCGGGCTCAGCGGGCCGACTCTATTTTCTTGGCCAGCGCGACCAGTTGGGTGGCCAGCCGGTTCGCCTCGGCGGCCGAGGTGTACCGGGGCGTGGTGTAGCGCAGTACGGCCAGCCGCGGACCCGCACCGAGCCAGCCGACCTCCGCGATCGGGCCGGTACCGCTGTCCGCGCCGCGTACCACCCGGTAGCCGCTCTTGCCGAGCCCGGCGACCGTGGCGGCACCGTCCGGTACGACCGTCTTGGCGTACACCTTCGCGTCGGCCTTCGTGTCGGCCAGGCTCAGCCGCAGGTCCGGGTACGGCGTGTAGAGCACCTGCAGTACGCAGCTCTGGGTGCCATCGCTGCCGCCCGCGGCCGCGACCTGGAAGTCGGTACCGGTGCTGACCGCCACCGTGCCGTAGTTGAGCAGCTTGCACGCGCCGCCCGCGGCGGCGGCCGGAGGCCGCCCGGCGGCAAGCGGTGCCGGCTTGGCCGCCGGCGCCGGGGCCTTCTCCAGGAACGCGTGTACCGACGGGGACGGCCGGGCCGTGGTCCGGGTGTCGTCGCCGGCGCAGCCGGCGACGACGATCAGCACGGACGCCGCGGCCGCGACCGCGGCCAACCGCCGCAGGCCGTATCGCCGGATGGCGTACATACTCGTTCCTCCTGATCAGCTGCCTGTGGTCACATTCGCGGCGACCCGGTGTACGGGGCACGGTCGCCGCCTGTGCGGTCGGGGCTCACGCACCCCGTCCGGCCGTCGCCTCCCGGCCCCGGCTCACCGGGTGGCGGGTCCTCCCCGCCGTGCGCTCCCCTGCGGTACCGGCACCGCGTCCGCTCGGGCGGTTGTCGGTACGGTCCGGCAACCCACCGTACGCGGTGCACGCCAGGCTCGCCGCGAGAGGAGCACCACTATCACTCTGAGTAGTCACCTCGGCGCGGCTCGCACCGGTCGGTACGACGGAAACCTCACGTCGAGGCGCAGCCCGACCACATCCAGGTAAGACTGTGCCGGTGAATGACGACTCGACCCGCGAACCGGTCACCCGGTTGGGACTGCAGATCCCGAGCTTCACCTACCCCGGCGTACCCGATGGGCAGTTGTTCGAGCGGGTGGCCGCCATCGCGACCACCGCGGAACAGTCCGGATTCGACTCGATCTGGGTGATGGACCACTTCTACCAGATCGGTGTGGTGGGCCAGCCCGACGAGCCGATGCTGGAGGCGTACACGCTGCTCGCCGGCCTGGCCGCGCGGACCTCGCACGCCCGTGTGGGCGCCCTGGTGACCGGCGTGACGTACCGCAATCCCGCCCTGCTGGCGAAGATGATCACCACCCTGGACGTCGTGTCCGCCGGCCGGGCGATCCTCGGCATCGGCGCCGCCTGGAACGAAGACGAGCACCAGGGGTACGGGTTCGACTTCCCGCCACCGCGGGAGCGGCTGGACCGGCTCGAGGAGGCGGTACAGCTCTGCCGCGCCATGTTCACCGAGCACCGGCCGAGCTTCACCGGTACGTACTACCGGCTGCACGAGGCTCTGAACGTGCCGCCGCCGGTCAGCGCCGGCGGCCCACCGATCCTGATCGGCGGCAGCGGGGAGCAGCGCACGCTGCGGCTGGTCGCCCGGTACGCCGACGCCTGCAACCTGTTCGGCGACGTCGGGACGATCAAGCACAAGCTGTCCGTACTGGACCGGCACTGTGAGGCGGCGGGACGGGATCCGGCCGAGATCACCAGGACCCGGCTCGGCACCCTGGTGATCGCGCCGACCGCCGCGGAGGCGGAGCGGAAGGTGAGCGAGTCGCACCAACCCGCCGATCAAGAGGCGTTCCGGCGGATGACGGTGATCGGCGACCCGGACCAGGTGACCGAACAGGTGCGGGCGTACCTGGACGCGGGGCTGGACGGGCTGATCTTCAACCTGCCCGACGCGTACGACCTGGACTCGGTACGACTGGCCGGCGAAACGCTCACCGCCGCGCTGCGGTAGCTCGCCCCGGAACGCCCGAGCGCCGCCCCGCCGTGTCGGCAGGGCGGCGCTCGGACCGGTTGCTACGCCTCGCTCAGCGCGACCCGCGCGTACACCCGGCGCAGCATCTTCGGCGAGTACCAGATCCGCCGGTCGACCAGCCGCATCACGGCCGGTACCAGCACCCCGCGTACCAGCGTGGCGTCGATGAGGATCGCAAGCCCGCTGCCCAGTCCGAACAGCTGCAGGAAGCTCACCGAGCTGGTACCGAAGGCGAAGAACGTCACCGCCAGCAGCGCCGCCGCGGACGACACGATCCGGCCGGTACGGGCCAGCCCCTGGGTGACCGCGGACGCGGTGCGCTCACCCTTGTCGTGCAGTTCCTTGATTCGGCTGACCAGGAACACCTCGTAGTCCATCGACAGCCCGAAGGTGATGCAGAACAGCAGCACGGTCATCGCGGTGTCCATCGGCCGGGCGGTGAAGTTCAGGAACGAACTGAAGTGCCCCTCCGAGAAGATCCACACCATCGCGCCGAGCGTCGCGGACAGGCTCAGCGCGTTCAGGGCCAGCGCCCGGATCGGCTGTACGACGCTGCCGGTGAACAGGAACAGCAGCACGAACGTGGTGAGCACGATCATGACTCCGGCGATCGGCAGCCGGCTGCCGATGGCGTCCTTGGTGTCGACCAGGCGCGCGTCGGTACCCCCGACAAGTGCCTGCGCCCCGGTCGGTGCCGCCACGTCCCGGACGGTCTGGACCAGCTCCTGCGCGGCGTCGGACTTGCTCTCGACGGTGGTGGACACGGTCAGCCGCTGCGCCTCGGGTCGGCTCAACGCCTTCGCGGCCGGGGTGGCCGGACCGGCGGTACCACCGGTGAAGGTGCCCGCGCTGGTCTCCACCCGGGCGACTCCCGGAACCTCGGAGAGCTTGCTGGCGTACCCGGCCAGCGCGCCGGCCTCCACCGGACCCGTGGTGACGATGTCCATCGTCGCGGTGCCGTCACCGGGGAACCGCTCGGTCAGCGTGTCGGCCACCTGCCGGCTGCTCGCGCTGCTCGGCAGTACCCCCGAATCCGGGGTTCCGAACGAGACGTGCAGCAGCGGGCTCGCCATCAGCAGCAGCACCGCGACGACCGGCAGCGCGATCAGCGCGGGCCGACGCATGACGCCGGCGGCGATCCGGCCCCACATCGGCGAGTCGGCGCCGCGTACCGCCTTGGACCACGGCAGCCGGCCCGCGTTCACCCGGTGCCCGAGTACGGACAGCATGGCCGGGATGACCACCAGCGCGGCGACCGCGGCGATGACCACCACGCCGATTCCGGCGTACGCGAACGAGCGCAGGAAGAACAGCGGGAAGACCAGCATGGCGGCGAGCGCGGCGGCCACGCTGGCCGCGGAGAACAGGATGGTCCGGCCGGCCGTCTGCACGGTCCGGATCACCGCGTCCTCGACGCTCGCGCCGCTGGCCAGCTGCTCCCGGAACCGGCTGACCGCGAGCAGCGCGTAGTCGATGCCCAGCCCCAGGCCGAGCGCGGTGGTGAGGTTGATCGCGAACACCGAGACGTCGGTGACCGAGCCGAGGATGAACAGTTCGGCGAAGGTACCGGCGATCGCGACACCGCCCACGATCAGCGGCAGGAACGCCGCGACCACGCTGCCGAAGACGAGTACGAGCAGCAGCAACGTGAGCGGTACCGCGATGGCCTCGGCCAGCGCGAGACTGCTGCCGACCTCCTTGGTCAGGTCGTTGTTGGCCACCGCGTCCCCGCCGGGCTTCACGCTGATCGCGGCCTGGTCACCGGTGTACCGATCCGAGGTGTACCGGTCGACCAGCGCGGCCGCCCGGTCCCCGACCTCGTTGTCGTTCCCGGTGACGTGGCCGACGATCAGCGCGTCGCGACCGTCGGTGGACTTCATCCCGGGGGCGCCGGTGCCCCAGTACGAGACGACGTTCCGGACGGTGTCCTCACCGGCCAGGCCGTCGGCCAGTTCGGTGCCGGCGGCCCGTACAGCGTCCGCGTCGACCGTGCCGGATTTCGCGTGTACCAGCAGGACCAGGTTGTTCTCGCCGCCGAAGTGCGCGTCGACGAGTTGTTGGGCCTGGCTGGACTGTGACTTCGGGTCGTCGAAGCCACCGTTGACGAGCTTGCCGAACACGCCGGAGCCGATGAGTACGGCGACAACGACGGCGAGGCCGGTCGCGACGAGTGCCAGCCGCGCGTGTCGGTACATGAAGCTTGCGTAGGTACGCAGCACTGTCTTGCCTCTCTGATGGGGTGGTCGCCGGTGGGCGCGTTTCCCGCGTCCGGTGCGGAACGTGGCGTGTGCCGCGTCGCGGGTCGCGCCGGCTATGGCTGCAGTCGGACCCGCTGCCGGGTCGCTGCGAGGTATCGGGTCGGTCCGGGCTGGCCGAGCCCAGGACCAATGTTCACGTCGTAAACATGCCACAGCATGCTAACGCTGTCAACATGAGGCACCATGGGGGTATGCCGGACCACAAGAGCCCCCGCCGCAGCTACCACCACGGCAATCTCGCGAGCGCGTTGACGCAGTCCGCCATCGACCTCGCCCGGGTCGGCGGACCCGAGGCGGTGGTGCTGCGCGAGGCCGCCCGCCAGGTGGGGGTGTCCGCCACCGCGGCGTACCGGCACTTCGCCAGCCACGGCGAGCTGCTCAACGCCGTGAAGGACGAGGCCGGAGCCGCACTCGCGGCCGCCATGCAGGTCGAACTGGACCGCGAGCCGGCACTGCCGGACCCGGGCAAGGACGCCCGGCGCCGCCTGCGCGCACTCGGCGCCGGCTACATCAGGTTCGCGCTGGCCGAGCCGGGGCTGTTCCGTACCGCGTTCTGCCGCGCCGACCCGCGGGAGTACCCCGACGGGCTGCCCGACCTGCGCGAGTTCCCGGCGTACCGGATGCTCGCCGAGACCCTGGACGACCTGGCCAACCACGGCCAGATCGGACCCGAGTACCGGTCCCACGCGGAGAGCGCGGCCTGGGCACTCGTACACGGTCTGGCCGTGCTGCTCCTCGACGGGCCGCTCGTACTGCTGTCCGAGGAGGAGCGGGAGGAAGCCATCACCCGCAGCCTCGATCTGGCCGTCGGAGGTATCTGCCAGTCTTGAGCGGATTCAGCCCTGGTGGCACGAACGACGTCCGCCCAGGCATCCTAGGACGCTAGGCTCCTAGCCCAGTTCCGCCGGTTCTGGTCGGCGTGGTCGGCGTGGTCGGCGCGGTCGGCGCGGTCGGCGCGGTCGGCGCGGTCGGCGCGGTCGGCGCGGTCGGCGCGGTCGGCGCGGTCGGCGCGGTCGGCGCGGTCGGCGCGGCTACGGTCATTCTGTCCAGGCGGCCACGATGTCCACGCGCTGCTGCCACAGCCGTACCGCCTCCGGCGTCCACCGCTCGCACATCCGGAGCAGGTCCCGGCAGCGCGCCAGCATGGTCTCGTGCCGGACCGGCCACCCTGGCCGCTCGCCGTACCCGTCGAACAAGCCGGCGAGCGCGTCCACCTGCGCCGGATGGTGCATCCGTACGATCCATTCGCACCAGGCGAGGTCCTCCACCGGCTGGCCGGGGTGCGCCCACTCCCAGTCCACGATGCCGGTCACCGCGAGCGTCTCCGGTTCGAACAACAGGTTGTTCGGCCCGTAGTCGCCGTGTACGAACACGTCACCCGGCCGCGCGTCCGGCCAGACCTCCCGCGGATCGACCGCGTGCAGGGACCGCAGCGCCGCACCGCACGAGCGCAGCAGGTCAGTCGCCCGCCCGTCGTCGATCAGCTCCTGCCCGGGTACGCCCGCGAGGAAGCCGAGCCGCAGTTCGTCGTCGGTGTCGGACAGCACCGGTGGTACCGGCAGCCGGCCGCGCAGCGCCCGCAGCGCGAGACGCTCCCGGTGCGACCGCTCGGTCGCGTCCGGCCCCTGATAGCGCTTGACCACCACCGCGGCGTCGCCCCGTACGTCATTGGTGTAGCTGTGCGGCAGCTTCCGCATGGCTCCTCTTCAGGTCGCCAGGGCCCCCGGCTCAAGGTTGCCTACGCTCCCCCCGCTCAGGGTTGCCTACAGCTCCCCCGCTCGGGGTTGCCTACGCTCCCGGCCGGTCTGGCCGTACGCATTATCCAGCGGCACCTGTCCGGCCCGGCTGCCAGGATGTCCCGGTGACTGAGTTCCCCGGCAGGCCGCCCCACGTCGAGCAGCCCCCAGTCAAGCACTCCCCGGTCAAGCACTCCCCGGTCAAGCAGCCCACCGCCAAGCAGCCCACCGCCAAGCGACCTTTCGTCAAGCGACCTTTCGTCAAGCGCCGGGAAGCGGCGGTGCCGGGGTCCATCCCGGACGTACTGCAGATGTTCGTCAACGAGGTCCGCTTCTACCGCGAGATCGCGCCGGTGATCGGGGTACGCGTGCCGGAGTGCCTGACCGCGGCGGAGGACAACGGAGCCACGCTCCTGGAGTTGGAGAACCTGTCCGACTGGGAAGAAGGTGCGGACCCGGCGCAGGCCGCCCGCGTGCTGGCCGGACTGCATGCCCGCTGGGAGGACACGGCGGGCCGGCGGTGGCCCTGGCTGCGCGCGCCCGAAGCCGCATCCGACCTGGTGGGTGACTTGTTCGATGCCACCTGGCCGGCGGTGACGAGCAGACCGGAGTGCACCTCCAGCGCACGAGTCCTCGGTGAGCGGCTGGTCGGTCACATTCCGGCAGCGGAACGGGTGGCGGCCAGGGCCGGACCCGAGACGCTCGTCCACGGCGACGCGTCGCTGCGCAACATGCGTACCAGCCCCACGCGCGAGCTCGCGCTGCTCGACTGGGAGGACGTCGGTACCGGACCGGGCGTGTACGACCTGGCCTGGCTGCTGCTCTCCTCGGTCGAACCGCGCGACTGGAACGAGACCATCGCCGCCTACGGCGACTCGACCGGCCTCGCCGACACGCTTCCGACGGCCACCGCTCAGGCGTTCTTCTCCTTCGCCGACGCACCGCGCGACTCCGACGAGGCGGTGGCGTGGATCGGCCGGATCGACGAAGCCGCCCATCGCCTCACCTGAGGGTCTCGCGACCGGTTCGGAGACGACTCGGTACGTGCTGCTGGCCGCCGCAGCCGCTGGACGCGACCTCTGAAGCACACGGGCGGGACCGGTTGCCGGAACTGCCGACAGCGGCCGCCCGACCATTGGTCGGGCGGCCGCTGTCTGTCAGCCGTCTGCTAGCTCCGGGACCTCGCGACCCGGTCGACAGCTCGGCTTGTTCTAGCTGCAGCCGGAGGTGGAGCCGCAGCCTTCGCAGACATAGCAGCTACCGGCCGGGCGCATCTTCGTACCGCAGGTGAAGCACAGCGGAGCATCGGCGGCCTTGCCCTGCACCGCTTCCAGCAACTCGGTCGACGAGCCGGCGGCCGGCCGGCCCTGCGACTCCGTACGTGTCGCGGGGGTCCGCTCGTTGCCGTCCGGATCCGCGTGTGCCGCCGTCGACTCGATCGGCGCGGACACCGCCAGTCCCTCCAGGTCGACGTTGTCGTCGTTGTGGGCACTGGCCGGATCCTCGCCACGTACCTGCGCGGTCCGCTCCGCCGAGGTGAGGATGCCGAGCTCGGCACGCCGCTCGTACGACAGGAAGTCCAGTGCCAGCCGCCGGAAGATGTAGTCGAGCACCGACGCCGCGATGCGGATGTCCGGGTCGTCGGTCATACCGGCCGGCTCGAACCGCATGTTGGTGAACTTCGCGATGTACTTCTCCAGCGGTACCCCGTATTGCAGGCCAATGGAGATGGCGACCGAGAAGGCGTCCATGATGCCGGCCAGGGTCGAGCCCTGCTTGGACATCTTGAGGAACACCTCGCCGAGCCCGTCGTCCGGATAGCTCGACGCGATCATGAAGCCTTCCGCGCCACCGACCGAGAACTTCGTGGTCATGCTCGGCCGGGACTTGGGCAGCCGCTTGCGTACCGGCCGGTACTCGACCTGCTTGTCTACCGCGGCGGTCGCGGCCGGCGCGGACTTCTTCGCGCTGGACAGCGGCTGGCCGACCTTGCAGTTGTCCCGGTAGATCGCGAGCGCCTTGAGCCCGAGCTTCCAGCCCTGGGAGTAGATCTCCTCGATCTCGGCCACGGTCGCCGACTCCGGCATGTTCACCGTCTTGGAGATCGCGCCGGAGATGAACGGCTGTACCGCCGCCATCATCCGCACGTGCCCCATCGGCTTGATCGACCGCTCCCCCATCGCGCAGTCGAACACCGAGTAGTGCTCCTGCCGCAGGCCCGGCGCGTCCACCACGTGGCCGTGCTCGGCGATGTACTCGACGATCGCCTCGATCTGCTCGTCCTGGTAGCCGAGCGTCCGCAGGGCACGGGACACGGTCTGGTTGACGATCTGCATGGAGCCGCCGCCGACCAGCTTCTTGAACTTGACCAGGGCCAGATCCGGCTCGATGCCGGTGGTGTCGCACCCCATCATCAAGCCGATCGTGTTGTGGCTGACGAAACCGCTCGCCACGTACGTGACGTTGTCCGGCACGGACAGGTCGTACGTCGGCTGCACGCCGCCGTCCTCGTTCGCGGCGACCGATTCGTACACGTACCCGAGCGCGTGGGCGAGGCGCGGATCCCCGTTCTCCGCGTACAGCCGCATGGCCACGGACCGCGGAACCCCGCCGGTCTTGCCGAGAGACTGGACCACCGGCCCGCGCAGCTCGTGCCCGTACGACACGAACTCGTCCCACACCGGCCGCGGGAGCACGATGCGATCGCGGTTGCCCGTCTGGGTCGGCTCGACCACGAGCTTGCTGGCCTTGCGCTCGCCGATGAACCCGACGATCTCGTCGAACGCGATCGCGTGCTCCAGGTTGCGCAGCCGGACCTGGTGGATGTCGCCACCGAACCCGCTCGTCGTCAGCCTGGTCGTGGTGACCATCCCGAGAGTGAGCAGCATCGTCCGGATCTCAGCGGCGAAGGCCGCCGACGCGGTGGAGACGCTCGGCACGCCGGACACCACGGCGCCGTCCGCCTCGAACAGCCCGCGCAGGAATCCGGCGTACACCTCGACGTTGTTGGTTTCGAGGATCGCCGACGGCACCCGCGGCGCCCAGCCCTTGCCGACGTGGTCGGCCGACGGCAGGGTCTTGCCGAAGCCGGCCGCCCGCCACCAGCGCGCCAAGCGGACGGACTGGAGCGTCACCTCCCGGTAGCCCTCCTTGGGCGTCACCGCCGGCTCGATCCCGAACAGCGCCTTGGCCAGCACCCCGATACGCTCGGCCACGTCCAGATCGGTGTCCGCGACGCAGAGCCGGATGCCCTTCGCGTGCAGGCTGCCGTCGCCCATGAAGTAGCCCACCAGCTCGGCGAGCTCGTCAGTTACCGTCTCCGGCACCCGCAGGTGCCGGTCCCCGGCGTAGTACGCCTGATCCAGCACCGGCAGCGGCACAACCCGAGGCTCGCCGACCAGCACGCCGAGCTGCATGGGTACGACGTCGCCCGAGGCGACGTCGGCCAGTCGCTTCCACTCCCAGGCGCCGGTCGTCGCATCGACCACCTTGATCCGGTGCGCGAGCGTGCCCTGGATCCGGTAGCCGCCACTGGTGACGATCCGGCGGGTCGGCTCCTCGCCGTTGACGAAGAACTTCGTGGCCTGCCGCGGACCCTCGTCGGTCGACACGGTCAGTTCCAGATCCTGCCACCGGTCTCCGTACACGTCGCCCAGCTCACTGAGCCGGACCAGTCCACGATCGGAGCTGACCAACGTGTCGCCGGTCAGGCAGCCGGTCGGGGCGAGCACACTGGCCTGCGAGTTGCGCCAGCCGTTCTGCTCCCCGACGCGCAGGCACTCCTGCCACTGCACGCTCGCGGTACGCAGGATCTCCGCGTCGTCGGTGCCCACCGACCGCACCGCGTCGTTGGCCGCGGCGTGCTTGCGCATGACCCGCTGGTGCGCGTCCGCGTTGCGGGCGTACCCCTCGTACGGGCCGACCACGGCGGCCAGTTCGGCCGACCGGCGGTACGCGGTGCCGGTCATCAGGCTGGTGATCGCGGCCGCGAGCGCCCGACCGCCGTCGGAGTCGTACGCGTGCCCGGTCGCCATCAGCAGCGCGCCGAGGTTGGCGTACCCGATGCCGAGCTGCCGGTACGCCCGGGTGGTCTCGCCGATCTTCTGGGTCGGGAAGTCCGCGAAGCAGATCGAGATGTCCATCGCGGTGATGACGAACTCGACCGAGCGGGTGAACCGGTCGCTGTCGAAGCTTCCGTCGTCGCGGAGGAACTTCAGCAGGTTCAGGCTGGCCAGGTTGCACGACGAGTTGTCCAGGTGCATGTACTCGCTGCACGGGTTCGACGCGGTGATCCGGCCGCTCTCCGGGCAGGTGTGCCAGTCGTTGATCGTGCTGTCGTACTGGATGCCCGGGTCCGCGCACTCCCACGCGGCCGTGGCCATCTTGCCGAACAGCTCCCGGGCATCGACCTCCTCGACCGTTCCGCCGTCCAGCCGCCCGCGCAGGGCGAACCGGTCGCCGTCCTCGACGGCGTGCATGAACTCGTCGGACACGCGTACCGAGTTGTTGGCGTTCTGGTACTGCACGCTGACGATGTCCGAGCCACCGAGGTCCATGTCGAACCCGGCGTCCCGCAGCGCGCGGATCTTGTCCTCCTCGCGCGCCTTGGTGGTGATGAACTCCTCCACGTCGGGGTGGTCCACGTCGAGGATGACCATCTTCGCGGCCCGGCGGGTGGCCCCACCGGACTTGATGGTGCCGGCGCTCGCGTCCGCGCCGCGCATGAAGCTGACCGGGCCGGACGCGGTGCCGCCGGAGGAGAGCAGCTCCTTGCTGGCCCGGATGCGGGACAGGTTCACCCCCGAACCGGACCCGCCTTTGAAGATCAGACCCTCTTCCTTGTACCAGTCGAGAATCGAGTCCATCGAGTCGTCGACCGACAGGATGAAGCAGGCGCTGACCTGCTGCGGCGAGGGTGTACCGACGTTGAACCAGACCGGCGAGTTGAAGCTGAACACCTGGTGCAGCAGCATCCAGGTCAGCTCGTGCTCGAAGATCTCGGCGTCCTGGCTGGACGCGAAGTATCCGTGCTGCTCGCCGGCCGCGCGGTAGGTCTTGACCACCCGGTCGATGAGCTGCTTGAGGCTCCACTCCCGCTCGGGCGTACCGACCGCGCCGCGGAAGTACTTCGTGGTGACGATGTTCGCCGAGTTCACCGTCCAGAAGTCGGGGAACTCCACGCCACGCTGCTCGAAGTTGATCGAGCCGTCGCGCCAGTTCGTCATCACGACGTCGCGGCGCTCCCAGCTGACCTCGTCGTACGGGTGTACGCCCTCGGTCGTCCAGACCCGCGCGACGGTGAGAACGGCGCGGTCCACGGGCTGCGTACGGTCGATCCCGGCGCTGGCGGACGAGCTGGCCACCGGGCCGTCACCCCCCTGACCTCGACGCGCCGGCGCTTCGGTCGCCTGGCCGCGCACTGGCCCTGTACCGGCCGCGTCGGGCGGCGTGCCCCCTGCCTCCGTCATGCTCTCCCCCTTGTTGATCGACCTACGCCGCACTCTGATCCCCACTGTCCGTTCCGTCTGGTGTCGTCTTCGCGCCCGCCGCAGGACGCGGTACTCCGTTCGCCCGACCGCGGCGCGAACGGTTCGGTCAAGCCCGGTTTCGCGGCCCCGGCGAGCGGTCGGAGCCGTTGACCGCACCGACCGGCTGTTCGGTCACGTGCCCGGCCGTGCCGGTCGGGCCGCTCGGATCGGCGGCCCCGTCGTCCCTGTTCGCCGACCCGGCCGGCCGGCTCCCGCCGTCGACCTCGGTCGGGTTCCCAGCCGCGGGTGGATGGTCGCCGCGCAACGCCTTGATCTCCGCTTCGAAGTCGTCCAACGACTCGAACGAGCGGTACACGCTGGCGAACCGCAGGTAGGCAACCTCGTCCAGCTCGCGCAGTGGACCGAGGATGGCCAGTCCGACGTCCTGGCTCGGTACCTCGGCCGCACCGCGGGCCCGGATGGTCTCCTCGACCCGCTGGCCCAGTACGGCGAGCGCGTCATCGTCCAGCGGCCGGCCCTGGAATGCCTTCCGTACGCCAGACATGATCTTGGTCCGACTGAACGGCTCGGTCACGCCGCTGCGCTTGACCACAGCGAGGACAGCTTCCTCGACCGTGGTGAACCGGCGACCGCACTCCGGGCAGGACCGGCGGCGGCGGATCAACTGGCCGTCCTCGGCCTCACGGGAGTCGACGACACGCGAGTCGGGGTGCCGACAGTACGGGCATCGCATCGCCGCACACCTCCCCTCCCGATCGACCCGAAAACGGGTTCTGCTGCACCACATCGGGCTGCTCCGGGCAAATCACTGTGTACTCCGCTGTGGAGCGGTTGTGTACAACTAGCCCTTGCCTGTGGAGCGTGAACCCCAACCTGTGGACAACTTACAGCCGTGTAACTACTAGATGTAGGGGTCGACCGTATGCCGCGGATTCCGGATACGCAAGCACAACGGCCTCCATCGGGCGTGTCGTCCGGCACACCCGCTCGGCCGGCGTGTCGCGCGCCGGTTCGGGGCCGGCAGCCGCTCCATCGGGGCCGGTTCCCGCGGCGATTCCGCGCGTAGTCGGCCGCTCACGGGGGGTCGGCCGCTCGCCGGGCGTCGTTGACGGGCGCTCACAGGGAGTCGGCCGCACGCCGGGCGTCGGCCGCACGCCGGGCGTCGGCCGCTCACCGGGTGTCGACCGCTCACCGGGCGTCGACCACTCGCCGGGCGTCGTCGCGCGACGCGGCACGCGGGCCGCCGACAGTGATCGCCGACGTGATCGCCGGTCGGATTGCCGGTGGGATCACCCGCACGACGATCGTCCGGGCGCGCCGGCGGTCAGCGGTGGCCAGGCACGCGCAGCCCCTGCCCCGGGTGCGCCGGCGGTCAGCGGTGGGCGGGCACGCGCAGCCGCTGCCCCGCGTAGACCGTGTAGCCGTCGAGGTGATTGAGGCGCCGGATCTCTTCGATCGCACTGAACCGGTCCTCGGACGGAAGCTGCCGGGCCGCCACGGACCACAGCGTGTCGCCGGGTCCGACGACGATGGTGGGGCTCGGCTTCGCCGGCTCGGCCGCCTGACTCGCCACCGCGATCGTTCCCACCGCCGCGCAGGCCATCACGATCAGCGTGATCAGCAGGGCCAACCGGCCGCGCCGGGTCAACCGCACCGGACGCGACCCGCCGTGGTGGGCCCGGCGGTCGGCCGCACGTCGGCGAGCCAGCCCCAGGTCTGCCACTCGTGGATCGACTACCCCCGGGGCGGCTGGGCCCCGCCCGTCACCGGGCCGTCCGCCGCCGATCAGACCAGTGACCCCGGCGCGCGATTCGGACGTGGGGCCGGAGGAGCCGGAACACCGGATCGGCGCGGAGCGCGGCGCGAGCCCCACCTGTGCGCGTCGCGCATCACCGCGCGACGTCGGCCGCCGCCGCTGCACGTCGCCGCGCCGCGGGCCGGTGATCCGGAACGGGTGCTCGGACGGCATGATTACCTCCCACGAATCGAACAGGAGTTCGATCGAACGTACGTACGATGTGTACCAGGGGGGTCCGACAAAATCCAGAAACACGCGGCGCGCCGTTCGAACAGGTGTTTGAAAGTGCCGTGATGCGGCGCTAGCGTCACCAGGAACGTGATCAACGGCAGACGACGGCGAATGCGAGTCAATGCCCGTTCCGCCCGAAGCAGGCCGATGTCATCGCGGCACACCGCGTCGACCAGGGAGGACTCTGTGGCAACCGAGGACCAGCGAGGCAGCAACCGGAGCGGCCGGCGGTCCGCGTCGCGGGCGGTCGCGCCCACCGATGCTTCAGATGCCTCCGACGAAGCCGGTCCGCCGGTCGCCACCGGCATTTCCGAGGTTGTCGCGGCGTTCCCCGATATCGCGTCCGAGGAACTTTCGCCGCGGCAGCGGCGAATTCTCGAGGTGATCCGGGATTCGGTCGAACGGCGGGGCTATCCGCCGAGCGTGCGCGAGATCGGTGACGCGGTCGGGCTCGCCTCGCCGTCCAGCGTGGCGTACCAGATGAGCGTCCTGCAGCGTCGCGGCTACCTGCGTCGGGTGCCCAACCGGCCGCGTGCGGTGGACGTCCGTCCGCCCGAGCTCGACCAGGTGGACGAGACGGCCGATGCCAGGCCACAGCCGGCATACGTGCCGCTGGTCGGCCGGATCGCCGCTGGTGGACCGATTCTCGCCGAGCAAGCGGTCGAGGAGGTGTTCCCGCTCCCCCGGGAGCTGGTCGGCGAGGGAACGCTGTTCCTGCTGCGGGTCACCGGTGACTCGATGGTGGACGCGGCGATCTGCGACGGCGACTTCGTGGTGGTACGGCAACAGCCGGTGGCCGAAAATGGCGACATCGTGGCCGCCATGCTCGAGGGCGAAGCGACGGTGAAGACCTACCGCCGGCGCGACAAGCACGTGTGGCTGCTGCCGCAGAACCCGGCGTACGAGCCGATCCCGGGTGACGAGGCGACCATCCTCGGTCGGGTCGTCACGGTCCTGCGACGCATGTGACCGGGACCGGACAGAACCCGAGGTGACCGGCTCACGGGAGGCGGCGGCATGCCGCCGACTCCGCTACACGTGACCACCGCCGCGCGGGACGCTGGTGGAGGGGACCGCACGGGCCGCCACGAGCCCGCGGCCGGCTAGCGGAGACGGCGCCTGATCGGCGGCGGATCGTCGTCGTTCTCCCAGCTCAGCGCAGGCGCGGCACCACGCGCCGGTGGCTCCGGTCCGCCCCACGCCGAGTTGTCCCGATCGTCATCGGGCGGCTCGCTGGCTCCGGTCCAGGCAGGTCCGGCCGCAGCACCGCGACCACCGGGCCCGCCACGGCCGCCGTTCTCCCCGGCACGGGGGTCACCCCCACGGGGATCACCGGAACGATCAGCGCCGCGGAACCCACCGGTGGTCTGATCCCAGCCGCCACCTGAGTCACGGTCCGGCTGGGGGGCGGGTCGGCGCCCGTACACCGTCGCCCGGGGCGTCGGGCGCGGCGCCGGAGGGGCATCGTCATCCGGCCGGCCGAACCCGGGCGGGACATCCCGCCGCGGCAGTCCGGGGGGCCGCTCACCGTAGTCACGGGCACCGGAGGTGTACACACCACCGCGGACCGGCGCGCGACCGGGCGGAGGTACCGGCGCGGCACCCGGAACCTGCGCGGCACCCGGAACCTGCGCGGCACCCGGAACCGGCCGGCCGGACTCCGTCCAACCGGCACCGGAGTCCTGCTGGTGGCCGGCTGTCGCCGGCTGTGCCCCGCGACCGTAGGTCGTACCGCCGTAGGTACCCGGATAGCCGTTGACGCCGCCGGGCACCTCACCGGGACGGCGCGGATCGTCACCGAGCCGGCGCGGATCCGCCCTCGGGTCGCCACGCGGCGGCTGGTCGTCCCAGTCGGGACCGCTGTCCCACCGGCCGGCCGGAGCGCCGTCCGGGTCCAGCCCGCCCGACGGGCCGTCAACGGGATCGAGATCGGAGTCCGGGTCGTCCAGATCGTCCTGGCCACCGGCGCGACGGGCGCGCCGGATACCGAGGATTCCGGCGACGAGCAGGATGAGCCCGATGACACCGACACCGATGATGATGTTGGTGATATCCCGCAGGCTCAGCCGGTCGAGGATGCCGCGCTCGGCTGAGGCCTGCGACGGCGCCGCTCCCGAGGTGGGTGGCGGCGGCAGGGCCGGCGTGTACCGCAGCAGCACCGGACTCTCGTCGATGTCCTCGGTGTCCGACACCGTGACGAAGAACCGGCTGTCCGGCGTGTACGTGATCGACTCACCGAACGGCTCGTTCGGCAGCGCGGTACGCCGCGGCTTGCCGGACTTGATCGCGGCGACGACATCACCGTTCGGCACGTCCCACTCGTACGCGTCGGTGTACGTACGGAGCACGACCTTCTTGCCGTCCGGCGACACCGCGCCGCTGGTCACGACCACCTGTCCGGGCGGACCGATCCCACCGGGCGTACCGGTGTTGGTCATGGTGAACGTGCCGACCTTCTGCAGCGGCACGCCCTGCTCGGAGTTGGGCACCAACGCTGACGTCGGCTGGTACAGCCCGGCGGTGCGCAGATCCTTCGTCACGATCAGCGGCATGCCGTTGGCCAGCAGCAGGACCGCTTCGGCGTCGTGCGGGCCGTCCGGGTACCGCACCCGGTAGATCGTCGGCTCGTCCGAGTTCGGCGACACCTTCCAGAACGCCACGGTCGACCGTTGCCGGTCGTTGTCGCCGATGTCGGCGATCCACAGCGTGCCGTCCTTGGCGCGGGTCAGGTCCTCCGGATCGTTCGGATCCCGGAAGCTGGTGAACGTGTCCACCACCTGGCACTTCGTGTCCAGGTAGAAAACCTTGATCGCGTCGCCACCGTCGTTGATGACCGCGTAGCCGTGTGCGGTGGCGACCATCCCGCTGATCGCGAACGGCCGCTCGTCGGTGATCTGGCAGAGCTTCTGGCCGGCCCGCGCCGCCGGGGAGGGCGCGCCGCTGCCCGGGCTCGGCCCGGTGATCGGATCAGCGCTGGCCGGTACGACCGCGAGAGCGCCCACAGCCAGCACGATCGACACTGTGAGTAACCGAGCGTACCTGCGGCGTTCCGGACGAGCACTGGCCATGGGTCGCCGCTGGCGGCGGTGTGGCAGGGCGGCTGAGCCGGTCATCCGGCTACCACTCCCCGCGACGATCCGGTGCCCGACCACGCTGTATATCGCGCGTGCGCCATCCACCGGCCGGCGGAGGGCGAGAGCGATCCGCGGCGGCACGCTGGCCGCCGCAAGATCGATGCCGATCTCCCCCGCACGTCGCCAAGTCTGACAGAGGGAAGCACGCATCGGACAGCCGGTCCACGAACGTACGGGAACACTGAGGGTAGCGACGCGACCGGATGGGTGTACCGAATCGCACCGATCCCGGACTTCATCCGGTCTGCCAGCGCAAACCCTCTGGCTGTACGTGTTGGAGTGATTTGTACCGCTTCCGCCGGTGCGGCCCGAACGCCCAGGCGCAAGCACCCGGGCAACAAGGACCCGGGCAGCCCGACAATCCGTCAGCCGCGACCGGTGACCGGACGGCTGCCGTCGGGCAGCGCGGGGGCCGGCTCGTCCCCGGTACCGACCGCGAACTGCGCGAGCTCGCCGGCCAGTACCGCGTCCACCAGCGCGTGCACCATGGTGCCGGTGGCTTCGTGCCCGGTGGACAGCAACTCGCCGTGCTCGCGGATCCGGGACACCAGGTCGCCACGGTCGTACGGCACGAGCGCTCTGATCTCCACCGCCGGCCGCGGCAGCCGTGCCTCTACGGCCGCCCGCAGTTCGGCGATACCGGCGCCGGTACGGGCGGACACGAACAGCGCGTCCGGCCAGATCCGGCGCAGCCGGGTGAGCGTCTCCGGATCCGCGGCGTCGAGCTTGTTCACCGCCACCAGCTCGGGAACCGAGTCGGCGTTGATGTCGGCAAGCACCTCTCGTACAGCCGCGACCTGGGCTTCGGGGTCAGGATGCGAACCGTCCACCACATGCACCAACAGGTCCGCGTTGGCGACCTCTTCCAGGGTCGAGCGGAACGCCTCGACGAGCTGGTGCGGCAGGTGGCGCACGAAGCCGACCGTGTCGGACAGCGTGTACACCCGCCCGTCCGCTCCGCGGGCCCGTCGGGTGGTCGGGTCGAGGGTGGCGAACAGCGCGTCCTCCACCAGTACGCCCGCACCCGTCAGCCGGTTGAGCAGGCTGGACTTGCCGGCGTTGGTGTAGCCGCCGATGGCCACGCTGGGAATGGCGTACCGGAGCCGGCCGGACCGCTTGGCCTCGCGGGTGTGACTCATTCCGGCGATGTCGCGCTTGAGCCGGGAGATCCGGGACCGGATCCGACGGCGGTCGGTCTCCAGCTTGGTTTCGCCGGGACCACGGCCGCCGATGCCGCCGCCCTGTGCCCCGACCCGGCCGCCGGCCTGGCGGGACAGGTTGCCGCCCCAGCCGCGCAGGCGGGGCATCAGGTACTGCAGCTGGGCCAGCTCGACCTGGGCCTTGCCCTCCCGGCTCTTGGCGTGCTGGGCGAAGATGTCGAGGATCAGCGCGGTCCGGTCGACGACCTTGACCTTGACCGACTGCTCCAGGTTGCGCAGCTGGCTCGGGGACAGCTCGCCGTCGCAGACGACCGTGTCCGCACCGGTGGCCGCGACCACGTCACGCAGCTCGTCGACCTTGCCGCGCCCCACGTAGCTGGCCGGATCCGGTCGGTACCGGCGCTGGATGAGCCCCTCGAGCACCACCGAGCCGGCGGTCTCGGCCAGCGCCGCGAGCTCGGCCAGCGAGTTCTCGGCGTCCTCGAGCGAGCCCTCGGTCCACACCCCGACCAGCACCACCCGCTCCAGCCGGAGTTGGCGGTACTCGACCTCGGTGACGTCGGTGAGCTCGGTGGACAGGCCGGCGACCCGGCGCAGGGCCTGCCGCTCGGCACGCTCCAACTCACCGCCGTCGGAAAGATCCACACCATCGGAGCGGCCGGCGGAACGGCCCACGGAACTCCCGTCCGACCCGCCATCGCCGTCGGCAGAGCCGTCGGAGCCGTCGGAGAGGTGGTCGGGGAAGCCGTCGGCGAGGTCTATGCCGTCGTCGAGAAGATCATCGTCGGACATCGGCTCTGAATCGGCCGGCTGGGTGACGTGCCACGGTTCTGCCATCCCGTCGATCGTGACACGTATGCGGTGCGGACCGCATCCGCTATCCGCACCGCACCTGCCGGGGCGGGGGCGAGGTCGAGCCGGGCGGGGGCCGCCGGGGGCGGAACCGGGCGGGGGCCGCGACCAGGCGGAACCGGGCGGGGGGCCGCCGGGGGCGGAACCGGGCGGGGGCCGCGACCAGGCGGAGCCGGGCGGGGGCCGAGCCAGGGCGCGGCCGGGCCGGGACCAGGCGGGCCGGGCAATCCCCGGGGTGTACCGACGCCGGCGGGCTCACACGGGATACTCCTGTCGGCCACGTCATCGCCGAGAGGAGCACCGTGACCGCCGAAGGGAGCGCCGAGCCCACCACCAGCAGCGCCGAGCCCACCACCAGCAGCACCGAGCCCACCACCAGCAGCACCGAGCCCACCACCAGCAGCACCGAGCCCACCGCCAGCAGCACCGGGGCCGCTGGGAAGAGCGCCGAGCCTGCCGCGAGGATCGAGGCCGCCGAGCGGCGTGCCGTGGCCGCCCGCCTGCCCAGCGCGGGCTTCTCGATCACGATCCGGGTCTCGGTACCGGCGGATGCCTCGTCCATCGGCCGGCTCACCACCGCGGTCGGTACCGCCGACGCGATCGTCACCGCGCTGGACGTGGTGGACTCCGACCACGTACGGGTCACCGTGGACCTGACCTGCGACACCGCGGACTCCGGCCACGCCGAGCAGGTGGTCGCGGCGCTGAAGGCGGTGGACGGTGCGGACGTCCGGAAGGTGTCCGACCGTACGTTCCTGATCCACCTGGGCGGAAAGATCGAGGTGACGCCGAAGGTGTCGCTGCGCAACCGGGACGAGCTGTCCCGGGCGTACACCCCGGGGGTCGCTCGGGTCTGTCTCGCGATCGCGGAGAACCCCGAGGATGTCCGCCGGTTGACCATGAAGCGGAACACGGTCGCCGTGGTGACCGACGGGTCGGCGGTACTCGGCCTGGGCAACCTCGGGCCGGCGGCGGCGCTACCGGTGATGGAGGGCAAGGCCGCGCTGTTCAAGCGGTTCGGCGGCGTGGACGCGTGGCCGGTCGTACTCGACACCCAGGACACCGACGAGATCGTCCGGATCGTGCAGGCGCTGGCTCCGGCGTACGGCGGAATCAACCTGGAGGACATCGCCGCGCCGCGCTGTTTCGAGATCGAGCGGCGGCTGCGGGACCTGCTGGACATCCCGGTGTTCCACGACGACCAGCACGGCACCGCGATCGTCGTACTGGCCGCGCTGACCAACGCGCTGCGGGTGGTGGACAAGGAGCTCGCGGACGTCCGGGTGGTCGTGTCCGGGGCCGGCGCGGCCGGTACCGCCATCATGAAACTGCTGCTCAAGCAGGGTGTCGGCGACATCGTCGCGACTGACCGGGTCGGTGCGTTGCATCGCGGCCTGCCGGACCTGTCGCCGGACTGGCAGTGGCTGGTGGAGCACACCAACCGGGACGGCTACGCCGGCGACCTGCGCGGCGCGATCCGCGGCGCCGACGTCTTCATCGGGGTGAGCGCGCCGAACCTGCTGGTCGGCGACGACATCGCCGCGATGGCGACCGATCCGATCGTGTTCGCGCTGGCGAACCCGGATCCGGAGGTGGATCCGCGCGCGGCCCGGGAACACGCGACGGTGGTCGCGACCGGCCGGTCCGACCAGCCCAACCAGATCAACAACGTGCTGGCGTTCCCCGGCGTGTTCCGCGGCCTGCTCGACGCGCAGGCCCGCACGTTCACCGACGAGATGGCGATCGCGGCGGCCACCGCCATCGCGGACGCGGTGGGCGCGGAGAAGGTGAACCCGAGCGTGATCGTGCCGAGCGTGTTCGATGCCCGGGTCTCGCCGGCCGTCGCCGCGGCGGTCCGCGCCACCGCCCGCGAACAGCAGGTCGACACGCCGTCGACCAGCGCGCCCGGCGCCGGCCCGGATTCCGACTGATCCGCCCCACTCCACCCGGCGCCGCTCAGCACGGCCGCGGTCAACCTGGCCGGAGTCAGCACGGCCCGGACAGCGCTGCGCCGCTCAGCACGGCCGAAGTCAGCGCGGCCGGCTGGTCAGCGCGGCAGTTGGCGCGGATCGACGGTGCCGCGGGCGACGAGTACGGCCGGCCCGCCCAGCCAGCACCGGTCGGCGTCGAGGGTCACGGTGAGCCGGCCACCGGGTACGTCCACGATGACCGTGCCGGCGGAGCGCTGGTCGGCCCGGCGCAACACGACCGCGGCGACCGCGCAGGCGCCCGAGCCGCACGACTCGGTCTCGCCGGCGCCCCGCTCGTACACCCGCATCCGGACCCGCAACGGCCGCGGCAACGGCGACTGCCACGAGCCGGCGGCCTCGACGAACTCGACGTTCACCCCGTCCGGAAACACCGCCGGGTCGTGGCCGGGTGGCGCGGACAGGTCGATCGGGGCCAGGTCGTCCACCAGACAGACCAGGTGCGGATTGCCGGTGGTGACCGCGGTGCCCGGGTACTCCCGGCCATCGGCGGTCGCGACGCTCGGACCGAGCAGGCGCGGCACCTCCAGACCGACCGCGATCTCGCCGCCGGTCACCCGTACCGGGCAGACCCCGGACCGGGTCGCCACGGTGAACCGCTCCCCCGTGATCAGCCCGGCGTCGAGCAGATACCGGCTGTACACCCGCAGGCCGTTGCCGCACATCTCGGCCACCGAGCCGTCGGCGTTCCAGTAGTCCATGAACCATTCGGCGTCGCCGGCGTACCGGACCGCGTCCGGGTGCTTGGCGGACCGGATCACCCGCAACACCCCGTCCGCCCCGATCCCGGCCCGCCGGTCGCAGAGCGCCGTGACGAGTTCCGCCGTCAAGCCGACTGTGCCGTCGGCGTCAGGCAACAGCACGAAGTCGTTCCGGGTGCCGTGCCCGGTCACGAACTCCAGCTTCCCCATCAGGCCATCATCCCGTACCCGCCGAGGCTGCCGGCCGGCCCGTCCGGAGACAGGTCCGGGAACGCCTCGCGGACCAGCGCGGACGCGGCCGGTAGGAGGTCGTCGCGGCCGCCATCGAGCCATTCGACCTGCGGGTCCCGCCGGAACCAGGCGCGCTGGCGGCGGACGAAGCGCCTGGTCGCCTGCACCGTCGCCGCCCGGGCATCGTCGTCGCCGCACTCGCCGGCGAGGTGGCGCAGCACCTGCTGGTACCCGAGCGCGCGGCTCGCGGTACGACCGCGGCGCAACCCGCGCTCGTCCAGCGCGCGTACCTCGTCGACGAAGCCGGCCGCCCACATCCGGTCCACCCGTTCGGCCACCCGCGCGTCCAGGATCTCCGGCGACAGATCGAGTCCGAGGTGTACCGCCCGGTAGACCGGCGCCGGTGCGGGCAGGCCGGCGGTGAACGAGCCGGTCAACGTGACCACTTCGAGCGCTCGTACGATCCGCCGGCCGTTGCTGGGCAGGATCGCCGCGGCCGCGGCCGGATCGGCGTCGGCCAGCCGGGCGTGCAGCACCAGCGGGCCGACCCGGTCGAGCTCGGTCTCCAACTCGGCCCGCAGCACCGGATCGGTGCCGGGGAACTCGAGGTTGTCCAGGGCCGCGCGGACGTACAGGCCGGACCCGCCGACCAGCACCGGCACCCGGCCCGCCGCCAGCAGGCGGTCGATGGTGTCCCGGGCCCGCCGCTGGTACTCGGCCACGCTGGCCGGCTCGGTCACCTCCCACAGATCAAGCAGCTGATGGGGTACGCCGTGCCGCTCGGCGACGGTCAGCTTGGCGGTACCGATGTCCATCCCCCGGTACAGCTGCATCGAGTCGGCGTTGACGACCTCGCCGCCGAGTTCCCGGGCCAGCGTGACGCCGAGCGCCGACTTGCCGGTGGCGGTCGGGCCGACCACCGCGATCACCGGCCCGGGCAGCAGCTCCGAACCGGGCTGCTCCGGACCGGGCAGCTCTGGGCCGGGCAGCTCAGCGCCGGTCATGCCGTCCACCAGTTCGCGACGAAGTACCCGACGCCGTACGGAGCGTCGTGATACCGCAGCTCAGCGCGCCAGCCACGGCCGGCCGCGGCACCGGCGAGCACCTGCCAGGGCGCCCGCCCGGCCACCAGCAGCTGATCGGCCAGCGCCGGATCGAGTCCGGCCAGCGCGTCCAGATCGGCGGTACCGAGGGCGGCGGCGACAACGGTGTCGAACGGCTCGGCCCGGTCGTCGTGGTAGCCGGGCGCGGAGGTTCCCCGCCGCGCCGACCCGTCCCCCATCACCAGCAGCGCGACCCGCTCGTCGGTACCGGCCAGCCGCCGGCCGAGCTCCGCGCAACCGGCCGGATCGGTCACCGCCGGTACGGTCTGCCCGCTCCGGCGTACCGTCGCGCCGGCCCGGTCCAACAGCCAGCTGCCGACGAGTACCGGAAGCGGCAGGCCGATCCGGCCGTTCGACGCCCCGACCGTCGCCGGGAGCAGAGCGGGCGGGCCGGCCAGGGAGGTGCGCACGTCGGGCATCCCGTACCGGGCGAAGGAACCGTGGTCGGCGGCGGTGAACCGCCGGTGAGATCCGCCACCCAGGACGATCACCGCGTCCGGCTCGGCAGCCAGCAATCCGGCGACCGCACGGTCGCAGTGCTGCCGTAGTTCGCCCAGTCCACCGCCCTTACCGGTGGCCAGCTCCGGCACCAGCAGCGGCGGATGCGGGCAGACCGCGGCGGCGACGAGCACGGTCCACACGGTAGCCGCGCGCACTGTCCTGGTCGTCGTAAGGTCACGGTTCGGCTGCGGGCGCTTCACGGCCGCCCGGGTCGACCTGTGAGAATGCCCTGGAAGTCTGGTGAGATTACACATGCGCTCGGGCGGTTGCTGGCCGGATCTGCGGTTCCGGTGGGTGCCGGTGCTACACGAGGATGGGTCAGATGAGCGGTGACGCGCGCGACTGGACAACGTACGGTCGGGTCGACGCGGACGGCACGGTGTACGTCAAGACCTCGGCCGGGGAACGAGCGGTCGGATCCTGGCAGGCAGGTACACCGCAAGAAGGGCTTGAGCATTTCGCCCGCCGGTTCGCTGACCTGGTGATCGAGGTGAACCTGCTGTCCACCAGGTTGGACAGCGGTACGGCCGACGCCCAGCACACGCTGGTGAGCGTGCGCCGGCTGCGCGGGGAGCTCGACACCGTGCACGCGGTCGGGGACCTGGACGCGCTGGCCGCGCGGCTGGACGAGCTGGCGGTACGAGCGGAGAAGCGCGCCGCCGAGGCGAAGGCCGCCCGGGACACGGCCCGTACCGAGGCGATCGCCCGCAAGACCGCGCTGGTCGAAGAGGCGGAGCAGCTCGGTACCGAGGCGACCCAGTGGAAGGTCGCCGGTGACCGGCTCAAGGCGATCCTCGACGAGTGGAAGACGATCCGGGGCATCGACCGGAAGACCGACACCGAGCTGTGGAAGCGGTACGCCGCGGCCCGGGACGCCTTCACCCGCCGCCGGGGCAGCCACTTCGCCACCCTGGACCAGCAGCGTAAGCAGGTACAGGGGCGCAAGGAGGAGCTGGTCGCGGAGGCCGAGGCGTTGGTCGAGTCGACCGAGTGGGGTCCGACCGCGAGCCGGCTCAAGCAGCTGATGACCGAGTGGAAGGCGGCCGGACGGGCCTCCCGCGAGTCCGAGCAGCGGCTCTGGGAGCGGTTCCGGGCCGCGCAGGACGCGTTCTTCAGCCGGCGCAGCGAGGTGTTCAGCGCCCGCGACGCCGAGCACAAGGCCAGCCTGGAGAAGCGGCAGGAGCTGCTCGGCGAGGCCGAGGCGCTCGACGTGGACGCCGACCCGCGGGCCGCCCAGGCGAAGCTGCGGGACCTGCAGGCCCGCTGGCACGACACCGGTCGGGTACCGCGGGAGACGAGCGCCGCGCTGGACCGCCGGTTCCGCGCGGTCGAGGACCGGGTACGCCAGGCGATGGAGACCGCGTGGCGGCGTACCGCGCCGGAGGACAACCCGCTGCTGGCCCAGATCCGCGAGCAGGTGGCCCGGGCCGAGGAGCAGTTGGAGAAGGCCAAGGCCGCCGGCGACGCCCAACGGATCAAGAAGGCCGAGGAGGCGCTGGAGAGCAAGCGCAAGTTCCTCCAGCTGGCCGAGCACACCGGCTGACCGGGCCGGACGAGGTGACGGAACCGGACGGGGACGTCGGACGGATCGTCGACTTCGGCACGGTGTTCAACTTCCGCGATCTCGGCGGCTACCGGACCTCGACCGGCGCCACCGTCCGCCGGGGTCGGCTGTACCGGGCGGACGGGCTGTTCCGGTTGTCCGGCCCGGACCTGGCCCGGTTCGCCGCGCTCGGTATCCGTACCGCGGTGGACCTGCGCCGACCGGACGAGTTGGCCGCCGACGGGCGCATCGCGGAAGACCTGGGCCTGGAGTACCACCACGTGTGCCTGCAGCCGGAGCCGTGGGCGCCGATGCGGCCGGAGGATGGCTCGCACGCGCGGTACCTGGCCGACCGGTACGCGGACATCGCGGCATCGGGACTCGACGGGGACGCGCCGATCGGTACCGCGCTGCGGCTGATCAGCGCCGGCGACACGCTGCCGCTGGTGTTCCACTGCGCGGCCGGCAAGGACCGGACCGGGGTGCTCGCCGCGGTCACGCTCGCGCTGCTCGGCGTACCGGACGAGGAGATCGCCCGGGACTACGCGGTGAGCGCGATCGCGGAGCGGCGGTACTTCGACTGGTTGCGCACCACCATGCCGGAGTTCGACGCCGAATCCGGGTCGGTACCTGCCGCGGCGGTTCCGGAGGCCGGACACGAGCCGCCCGAGCGGCGCGATCCCGCACCGGTACGCACGATGCTGCTGTTCCTGGCCGAGCTGCGGGAGCGGCACGGCTCGGTACCCGGGTACGCCCGGGAAGCCGGCCTCACCGACGCGCACCTCGACCAGTTGCGCCGGCACCTGCTCGACTGACCGCCGAGCAGGTGCCGGTGCGGGTCAGCCCATCGCGGCGGCGACCGCGTCGCGCAGCTCGGGCAGCCGGTCGTGGATCAGGCCCGGGCACTGGGTGCTGTTGTAGTCCAGGTGCCCGTAGATCTCGGTCGGCGGAATGCCGTACTGCTGGCAGATGTACGCGCAGAAGTTGATCAAGCTGTCCCACTGCGCGGCCGGCGGCTGCTCGGTCAGGTACGTACCCTCGTTCTCGATGCCGATCGCCTGGGTGTTCTGTCCGACGCAGTGCGCGCCCTCGATCATTCCCTGGCCGCCGAGCAGCTGCTCGAGGCTGCCGTGCCGGCCTTCGGTGAGCCAGCCGCCGCGGCTGTTGGTGAAGTGCTGGCCGGTGTCGAGCCACCCGTTGTCGTCCATGTGGTGGTCCTGGATGGCGCGCGACACGGCGAACGCCTGCTCCTGGGAGTAGTCGGTCGAGTTCGCGCCCGCGGTGTGGTGGACGATGATCTTGTTCGGCCGGTTCGGTACCACCGTGACCGACCCGTTCGGCGGGCGCGCTCCCCACTCGTCGCAGCTGGCGATGACCGGCTGGCCGACCGACGCCGACGCCGGCAGGTTCCGGGCCGCGACCGAACCCAGCGCTACCCCGATACCGAGGGCAGCCGCACCGCGGAACAGCGTGCGACGGTCGACAGTGAATTCGGACATGGGGGCTCCGATCGCCTGATGGGACACGAGGACCAGCGGTGTCAGAGCTTGCCATCATTTGCGGACATACCGCAAGAAAGCTACGTATTCGGACAAGCGGCAGGCGTGACCGCCTCGTCAGGCGCCGGTCACGCCGTCCACGCACTGCCGGAGCAGGTCGGCGTGCCCGTTGTGCCGGGCGTACTCGCCGATCATGTGGTTGAACACCAACCGCAGCGAGAACTCGTCGTCCGACACGCTGAACGTCTTGTCGAGGGAAGCACCGGCCGCTGCCTGCCGGGCGGCCTCCTGCTCAGTCAGCAGCCGCGCGTAGTCGGTCTCGGCCCGATCCGGATCGACCTCCTCGAAGTCGGCGTCCGGCCGATCGGGCGTCGAGTACAGCCGGGCGATCCGCTCGCCCCGGAACCGCTCGCGGAACCAGATCCGCTCGACCTTGGACAGGTGCCGGATCAGCCCCAGCAACGACAGGTTCGACTGCGCGAGAGGTGCGGTGGCCAGCTGCTCTCCGGTCAGCCCGGCGCACTTGTACAGCAGCGTGGACCGGTGCCAGTCGAGCAACCCGCGCAGCAGCTCCGGCTCGGGCGCGGTGAGCGAACCCTCGGGGCGGGTTACGGCGGGAGCGGTCCAGGTCATCCGGCCATGCTGCCAGGTACCGGAGAAGTGATCTTCCGATTAACGCTCAGGAACAGGGCGACGAGGACGCGGGCAGCGCGGCCGGAACCCCGATGGCGGGCATGCCGAGCAGGACACCCGGCGTGCGGGGCGTGGTGCCGGCCGCCCAGGCGTCGCCGGCCCTGGTCCGCCGGTGCGAGACGAGCGGACCGTCCGCGACCAGGTGGTGCGGCGCGGCGTACGTGACGATCGCCTCGACGACGTCGCCGGGGCGGACCCCGTCGCCGCTGGTGAAGTGGACCAGCCGCCCGTCCCGGGCGCGGCCGGACATCCGGCCGGTGGCGCCGTCCTTGCGCCCCTCCCCCACCGCCACCAGCAGTTCGACGGTACGGCCGACCAGCCGCCTGTTCTCCGCCCAGGTGGTCTCCTCGACCACCTCGACGAGCCGGTCGTACCGCTCCCGCACGACCTCCTTCGGCACCTGATCCGGCATGGTCGCCGCGGGCGTACCCGGTCGGGTCGAGTACTGGAAGGTGAAGGCGCCGGAGAACCGGGCCTCCCGTACCACCGCGAGGGTGTCGGCGAAGTCGGACTCGGTCTCGCCCGGGAAGCCGACGATGATGTCGGTGGTGATCGCGGCGTCCGGCATCGCGTCCCGTACCTCGCGCAGGATGTCGAGGTACCGCGCCGACCGGTAGGACCGGCGCATCGCCTTGAGCACCCGGTCCGAGCCGGACTGCAGCGGCATGTGCAGCTGGTGGCACACGTTCGGCGTCTCGGCCATCGCGGCGATCACGTCGGAGG
This sequence comes from uncultured Actinomycetota bacterium, assembly GCA_963742715.1. Classification (GTDB taxonomy): domain Bacteria; phylum Actinomycetota; class Actinomycetes; order Mycobacteriales; family Micromonosporaceae; genus CAVUMR01. Next base: position 2,238,826 of record CAVUMR010000002.1, read on the forward strand.
TGAAGTCGCGCGGGTGCGGGCTGGTGAACCGGAGCCGCTCGAGGCCCTCCACCTCGCCACACGCCCGCAGCAGCTTGCCGAACGCGTACCGGTCGCCGAACTCCACGCCGTACGAGTTGACGTTCTGGCCGAGCAGCGTGACTTCCAGGACACCGTCGTCGACCAGCGCGCGTACCTCAGCGAGGATGTCGCCGGGCCGGCGGTCGGCTTCCTTGCCGCGCAACGCCGGGACGATGCAGAACGTGCAGGTGTTGTTGCAGCCGACCGAGATCGACACCCAGCCGGAGTACGTCGACTCGCGCCGCGCCGGCAGGGTGGACGGGAACACCTCGAGCGCCTCGAGGATCTCCACCTGGGCGGCCTCGTTGTGCCGGGCCCGGTCCAGCAGTACCGGCAGCGAGCCGATGTTGTGGGTCCCGAACACCACGTCCACCCAGGGCGCCCGGCGGACGATCTCGCCGCGGTCCTTCTGCGCCAGGCAGCCCCCGACCGCGATCTGCATACCCGGATGGCGCGCCTTGACCGGCGCCAGGTGGCCGAGGTTGCCGTACAGCCGGTTGTCCGCGTTCTCGCGTACCGCGCAGGTGTTGAACACGACCAGGTCGGGCGGGTCACCGGCGGCATCGTCGCCGGCCCGGTCGGCGGCGCGCACGTACCCCGCCTGTTCGAGCAGGCCGGCGATCCGCTCGGAGTCGTGCACGTTCATCTGGCAGCCGTACGTGCGTACCTCAAAGGTCCGGCCGGCGGACGGCCCCGGGGCCGCGAGGTCCGCGGCGGCGGGCAGCGGGTTCGTGGTCTGCGCAGTCATGTCGACTGTCCAGGGTATCCGCACCGCTCGCGTGCGGGCGGGACGGGCGGGCGGGATAGGTCGAGTGGGATCCGTTGACCCGGTGAACTATGGATAGAGTGACCGCCACATCGCAGATCGATCGGTACGACGGGGTGGGCGGCAGATGAGCGACGAGGCGGCGGGCCAGCCGGGCGGAACGGCCCCGGACGCGGCTCCCGACGGACAGCCACTGGTGGTCCTGGCAGGCGTGAACAAGTGGTTCGGCCCGCTACACGTCCTGCAGGACATCGACCTGTCCGTCGAGTCCGGCGAGGTCGTCGTGGTGATCGGCCCGTCCGGGTCGGGCAAGTCCACGCTCTGCCGGGTGATCAACCGACTGGAGCCGATCGACTCCGGCGAGGTGCGCATCGCCGGCAAGATCCTGCCGGCCGAGGGTCGCGAGCTGGCCCGGCTGCGCAGCGAGGTCGGCATGGTGTTCCAGTCGTTCAACCTGTTCGCGCACAAGAGCATCCTCGACAACGTCATGCTCGGACCGGTCAAGGTCAAGGGCGAAAAATCGGCGACGGTACGCGAGCGCGCGATGAGCCTGCTGGACCGGGTCGGGATCGCCAACCAGGCCGACAAGTATCCCGCGCAGCTCTCCGGTGGCCAGCAGCAGCGGGCCGCGATCGCCCGGGCGCTGGCCATGCAGCCGCGGGTACTGCTCTTCGACGAGCCGACCAGCGCGCTGGACCCGGAGATGATCAACGAGGTGCTCGACGTGATGGTCTCCCTGGCCCGGGACGGGATGACCATGGTCGTGGTGACGCACGAGATGGGCTTCGCCCGCCGGGCGGCCAACCGGGTGGTCTTCATGGCCGACGGCCAGATCGTCGAGCAGGCGACCCCGGAGGAGTTCTTCACCAACCCGCAGTCGCAGCGCGCCCAGGACTTCCTCTCCAAGATCCTCACCCACTGACCCTGATCCGGATCGGGTGGCTGGCGCCGCGGGACGAGCGACTGACGATCCACCGACCGGATCCGGCTCCCGACCCGCGACCGGCCACCGACCCCGGCGACTCCGGCCGGAGTCCCGCCGGTTCCGCCGGTTCCGTCGTTTCCGGACAGCCGGTCCGGCGACCGCCTACCTCCTCGCCCGGCCGGGCGGGTGTATTGCCAGCTAGGACCGCACCAGCAGGACCGCACCAGCAGGACCGCACCAGCAAGGACCGCACCACCAGCGAAGGAAAGGTTGACATGAGGCTCCAGCGACTCGTCGCCGTTGCCGCGATCGGCGCGCTCGCGCTGTCCGTGGCCGCGTGCGGCAAGAGCAAGCTCGACGAGGAATCCAGCAAGAGCGCGGGTGGCTCGTACGAGATCGTGAAGGACCCGAAGTTCGACTCGGGTACGACGATGGCGAAGCTGGCCGACAAGGGCCACATCCGGATCGGCGTGAAGTTCGACCAGCCCGGGATCGGCTTCAAGAACCCCGCCTCCGGCAAGCTCGAGGGCTTCGACATCGAGGTCGCCAAGATCATCGCCGGTCAGCTCGGGCTCGACTACACCGACAGCAGCAAGGTCGAGTTCGTCGAGACCGTGTCGAAGAACCGTGAGGTGTTCATCCAGAACGGCACGGTCGACCTGGTGATCGCGTCGTACTCGATCACCGACCAGCGCAAGGAGCTGGTGTCGTTCGCCGGCCCGTACTACGTGACCGGTCAGGACCTGCTGATCCGCAAGACCGACAAGGACGCGATCACCGGTCCGGACGCGCTCGCCGGCAAGAAGGTCTGCTCGGTGACCGGCTCGACGCCGCTGGCGAACATCGAGAAGAACTACCCGCAGGCCAAGCCGGCGGCGCTGTCGACGTACTCCGAGTGCGTCACCCAGCTGCAGAACAAGACCGTCGACGTGGTCACCACGGACGGCGCGATCCTCCTCGGGTACGCCGCGCAGGACGCGGAGAACCTGATGGTCGTCGGCAAGCCGTTCTCCACCGAGAAGTACGGCCTGGGCCTGAAGAAGGACGACAAGGCCTTCCGCGACTTCCTGAACGACACGCTGGAGAAGAGCTTCTCCGGCGACTGGAAGAAGGCGTACGACAACTCGCTCGGCAAGTCCGGCTCGGCTCCGCCGGAGACGCCGACCCTCGAGCGGTACTAGGCGCTCCGGTCGGATGGGCGGCGGCGGTACGCCGCCGCCCATCCGACCCGCCTCGGCTCAACCCATGACGTGACAGCACACCGCGACTGGAGGGAACGTGGCGCTCGCGGATCCGATACCGGCCGGGCATTACCTCGCCGGCCACACTCTGGCCGGCCACGGCTTGGCCGAGTCCGGCAACCCGCTGGTCGGCGCACTCCAGTTCCTCTGGGACCAGCGGAGTGACTTCGCCAGTGGTTTCGGCGGCACCGTGAAACTGGCGGTGATGGCCGGGATTCTGGCGACCGTTCTGGGGCTGCTGATCGCGGCCATGCGGGTGTCGCCGGTACCCGCGCTGCGGGCCGCCGGTACGACGTACATCAGCATCGTCCGGAACACCCCGTTGACGTTGATCTTCCTCGGTACCACGGTGATCCTGCCGGTGCTCGACATCCGGTTCGAGTGGACCGACTCGATCGGGCTGGACACGTTCTTCGTGTTCGCGCTGATCGCGCTGTCGTCCTACACCGCGTGTTTCGTGGCCGAGGCGATCCGCTCCGGCATCAACGCGGTACCGGTCGGGCAGGCCGAAGCGGGCCGGGCACTGGGCATGACGTTCGGCCAGATCCTGCGCATGATCGTGCTGCCGCAGGCGCTGCGCAGCGTGCTGCCGCCGCTGGCCAGCGTGTACATCGCGATGATCAAGAACACGGCGATCGCGGAGTTCTTCAACGTGAGCGAGCTGACCAAGTTCTTCGACGACTCGATCCGCGACCATCCTGATCACCTGTACGCCGAGTTCATCGCCGTCGTGGCCGCGTACATCGCGCTCACGCTGCTGGTGTCGCTCGCGTTCAGCCAGGTGGAGCGCCGACTGGCGGTGACGCGATGACCAGCGTCTTGTACGACATCCCGGGGCCGAAGGCCCGGGCGCGGGTCCGGTTCTGGACGATCGTCAGCGTGGTGGCGCTGGCCGCGCTGGTCGTGTTCGCGATCTGGCGGATCGCGGCCAAGGGCCAGATCGGTCCGGAGATGTGGACCCCGTTCACCGACTCCGGCCTGTGGCAGGAGCTGCTCAAGGCACTGCTCGCCACGATCAAGGCCGCCATCCTCGCGATCCTGCTCGCGCTCGTACTCGGCGCCGTGCTGGCCAGTGGCCGACTCTCAGACCACGCGTGGGTGCGGATCCCGGCCACTGTCGTGATCGAGTTCTTCCGTTCCGTACCCCTGCTGCTGTTGATTCTGTTCGGCCTGTTCACCTGGGGCCAGTCGCTGCGGTTCATCGGCGAGGTGATCGGCGCCGAACCGCCGGACGCGTACGCCGCGCTGGTCATCGGCCTGATGCTGTACAACGGCTCGGTGCTGGCCGAGGTGTTCCGGGCCGGCATCAACGCGGTACCGCGCGGGCAGTCCGAAGCCGCGTACGCGCTCGGCATGCGCAAGACCCAGGTGATGTGGCTGATCCTGTCGCCCCAGGCGGTACGGATCATGCTGCCGGCGATCATCAGCCAGTGCGTGGTCGCGCTGAAGGACTCCGCGCTCGGCTTCATCGTCGGCTACCAGGAGCTGCTGAACTTCGGCAAGCGGATCTACCAGGGCGGGGCCGACATCTGGGACCTGCCGCGGGCACCGATCATCACCACGCTGATCGTCATCGGCGCCATCTACATCGCGATGAACCTGGCCCTGTCCCGGCTGGCCACCTGGCTGGAGCGGCGGATGTCCCGGTCGAAGAAGCTGGCCGGGCGGCCGTTGTCGGCGCTGGCGACCGGCGAGGAGGCCGGGGTCGCGGCGGCGCCGGGCACCGCGGACCCGGTCGCCGGGCCGGATCCGGACCGCAAGTAGCCGTCGGGCGCGTGCTGACCCGGGTCAGGCGGGCGACCCCCGCCTGACCCGGAGCCCACGGGTGTACCGGGCGGCCGGAGCTACCGACCGCCCGCGCTCATTTCGCGCCGAGGTCGTCCAGCGCCTTCTTGGCGCCCCGGTGCAGCGGTACCGGATCGGTGTTGCGTGCCTGGTCCAGCTGGATGCCTTCCGCGGCCACGTTCGCCTTGGCCAGGTCGGCCTTGCGGTCGAACAGCGTGCGGGTCAGGACACAGGCGATGTTCGCGTCGAGGTCGTCGGTGACGAGCAGCAGGTTCGGTACCACGATGGTCTTCACGTCCTGCCCGGTCTGGTAGGTGTCGGCCGGCATGGTGTCCGCCTCGTACACCTCGTTGACCTGCTTCATCTTGTCCAGCAGCGGGCTGATGTCGATGAACTTCACCTTGCCCTTGGCGCTGGTGAACAGGTCGAGGATGCCGGGCGTGGGCAGTCCGCCGGACCAGAACAGCCCGTCGATCGACCCTTCCTTCATCGCGTCCACCGTCTTGCCGAGGTCGAGGCGTTGCGCGCGTACGTCCTTGGCCGGGTCGAGGCCGGCGGCCTCGAGCAGCCGATTCGCGATCACCTCGGTACCGGACTTCGGCGACCCGGTGGAGACGCGCTTGCCGCGCATGTCCTCGACCGAGTTGATGCCCGAGCTGGTACGCACCACCACGTGGGTGAAGTTGGTGTAGATGCGGGCGAGCGCCTGTACCTTCTGCGGCTGATCGAACGCGCCCTCGCCCTGTACCGCGTCGGCGGCGGTGTCGGCCAGCGAGAACGCCACCTGGTAGTCGCCGCCGACCAGCTGCTGGATGTTCTGTACGGACGCGCCGGTCTCGGCCGCGGTGGCGCGCAGCTTGCCCCCGGTCGAGTTGGAGATCTGCTCGGCGTAGGCGCCGCCGACCGCGTAGTACACCCCGGTGGAGTTGCCGGTGGCGATGCCGATCCGGGTGTTCTTGTCGACCTTGCAGGTGACCTCGCCGCCGCTGTCGGATGCGCTGTTCTCCCGCCGGCCGCCGCAGCCGGCCACTCCGGCGGCGACCACCGCGAGTGCGGCCAACCCCGCCATCGCGCGTACCCGCGTCGTTGTCCTCACCGCAATTGCCTCCTTCGTGTCACGCCGCTGTCTGGGGAGTGCTCTGCGACCGCGGCCGCCGGCGTACCAGGTGGATGGCGACCGCACCGACCAGCAACGCGCCGCCGACCGCGATCGCGATCGGTTGCAGGTACAGCAGCAGTACCGCGGCGAGGCCGGCCATCGCGCGCTCACCCGGGCCGACCGGACCGGACAGCCAGCCGCCGGTGGCCACCGCGAGCGCGGCGACCGCGACCGCGGCCACCGCGCCGGCCCACAGGATGCCCAGCCACGGGCCCCGGCCGAGCAGGTACGCGCCGGGATCGGTGAGCACGAACGCGATCGGCGCCAGGAACGCGGGCAGCGCGTACTTGCCGGTCTGCCACATGGTCGGGATCACCCGGCCGCCGGTGATCGCCGCGGCGGCCACCGCGGCGAGCGCGGTCGGTGGCGTCACCTCGGAGAGCACCGCGTAGTAGAAGACGAACATCGCCGCCTCGGGCGCGGCCACGTGCAGGTTCAGCAGGGCCGGCCCGATGATCACCCAGCCGATGATGAAGCTGGCGGTCACCGGTACCGCGAGCCCCAGCACGCTCACCGCGATCGCGGCGAACACCGCGGTCAGCGCGAGGATCACGGTCGGGTTGTCGGCCAGCGCGTCCGCGCCCTTGACCAGCAGCGACGCGAGCTGCAGGCCGAGCCCGGTCTTGGTGATCGTGGAGGTGACCACGCCGGCCGCGGCACACACGGCGGCCACCGGCAGGACGCCCTTCACCCCGGTCGCGAGTGCCTGGTACAGCCGGCGCGGGGTGGGCCAGTGCCGCCGGTCCAGGAAGGACAGCAGCAGCGCGATGCCGCTGGCGTACACCACCGCGCGGGTCGCCGGGATGTCCAGCGCCAGGAAGATCACGATCACGAACAGCGACAGGAAGTGGTACCCGAACCGGGCCAGCAGCCGCCACGGCGAGGTCATCCTGATGTGGACCGGCCGCACCCCGAACCGGCGCGCGTCGATCTCGACCGCCAGCAGGATGCCCAGGTAGTACAGCAGCGTCGGCACCACGGCCCAGCCGAGCACGCTCAGGTACGACACGTTGAGGTACTCGGCGATGATGAACGCGGCCGCACCGAGAGTCGGCGGGGACAGGATCGCGCCCACCCCGGACGCGGCGAGCATGCCGGCCGCGTTCTCCCGCGGGTACCCGGCCTTGCGCAGGATCGGCCAGGTCACCGTCCCGATGCTCACCGCCGTCGCGGTACCGGAGCCGGAGACGGTACCGAGGAGGAAACCCGACGCGACCGCGGTACGCCCGGGCGCGGTACGGGAGCGGCGGAACGCCGCGACCGACAGGTCGATGAAGAACCGGCCGGCACCCGTCAGGTCGAGCACCGCGCCGTAGATCGTGAACAGCACGATGTACGTGGCGCACACGTCCAGCGGGGTGCCGTAGAAGCCGTTCGCGTCGTTGTACAGACCGTTGACGATCTGCCGGAAGTCCAGCCCCTGGTGCGCGATCGGCCAGGACTGCGGCAGGTACCCGCCGTAGTAGGCGTACCCGAGGAACACCAGGCACACCACGGGCAGCACCCAGCCGGTGGTACGCCGGCACGCTTCGAGCACGAGTACCAGCAGGATGCCGCCGAGCACCACGTCGAGCGGTACCAGCACGCCCTGCCGGTTGAGGAAGTCGTCGAAGCCGCCACCACCGCTGCCGAACTGGATGGGCAGCACCGGGTACAGCCCCACCAGCAGCGCGGCCACCGCCAGTACCCAGTCCAGCGGGGACGGCCCGCGCCGCGTCCTGTTCCCGGCGTCCCTGCCAGCCTCGTCGCCGGCGGCGTCGGTCTTCTCGGCGCCGACCGCGTCGTCTTCCCGATCGGCGCTGTCCTCCCGAGCGGCGCTGTCCTCCCGATTAGCGCTGTCCTCCCGATTAGCGCTGTGCTCCCGATCGGCGCCGTCTTCCCGATTAGCGCTGTCCTCCCGATCGGCGCCGTCCTCCCTGTCGGCGCTGTCTGCGCTCGTGCGCCAGGGGGTGGCCAGCCGTAGCCGTCCGTTGTCGCGTTGCCACAGCCGGATGCCGGACCGGTACGACAGGAAGGTCAGCGGCAGGATCGCGGCGAGGAACAGGATCAGGGAGAACTGGTTGCCCCGCGACAGCGGTCGGAACACCTGGTACAGCACGAACACGGCGATCGCGAACGCCACCGCGGTGACGAGCGTGTTGATCCAGCCGGGCAGCTTCCGGTCGGTGCCGTCCTCGTCGTAGCGGGCCGCGATCTCGGCCGCCTCGTCGGTACGGAGCGGCTCCGCGGTGCCGTCGTCGGCCTCGATCTCCGCCCGGACAGGCCCATCCTGTACCGGATGTTCAGGCATGCCCGGAAGCTACTACACGCCGACCTACCCGGCCGGATGAGAAATCGGCGGGGCGCCGCTACCGCGCGATCTCCGTGACCCGCGACTCGCGTACCACCGTGACCCGGATCTGCCCCGGGTAGGTCAGCTCTTCCTCGATCTGCTTGGCCACGTCCCGGGCCAGTACAGCGGCGCCGATCTCGTCCACGTCGTCCGGTCGCACCATCACCCGGATCTCGCGACCGGCCTGCATGGCGAACACCTTGTCCACGCCCGCCTTGCCGCCGGCGATCTCCTCGATCCGCTCCAGTCGCTTCACGTACGCCTCGAGGCTCTCCCGACGGGCCCCCGGGCGGCCGCCGGAGCAGGCGTCCGATGCCTGGGTCAGTACCGCCTCGATGGTGGTCGGCGGTACCTCGTTGTGGTGCGCCTCGATCGCGTGCACCACCGACTCGTCCTCGCCGTACTTGCGGGCCAGATCCGCGCCGATCAGCGCGTGGCTGCCCTCCACCTCGTGGGTGAGCGCCTTGCCGATGTCGTGCAGGAACGCGCACCGCTTGATCAGTACCGGGTCCAGTCGCAGTTCCGACGCCATGATGCCGGCGATGTGCGCGGTCTCGACCAGGTGCTTGAGCACGTTCTGGCCGTAGCTGGTCCGGTACCGCAGCCGGCCGAGGAGCGTCACCAGCTCCGGATGGATCTCGGTGATCCCGACCTCGACCAGCGCGTCCTCGGCGGCCCGCTGGCACAGCCGCTCCACCTCGTGCCGGGCCAGATCGTGTACCTCTTCGATCCGGTGCGGGTGGATCCGGCCGTCCAGTACGAGCTTCTCCAGCGTCAGCCGGCCGATCTCCCGGCGTACCGGATCGAAGCAGGACAGCAGTACCGCTTCCGGAGTGTCGTCAATGATCAGGTTCACGCCGGTGACCGATTCGAAGGCGCGGATGTTGCGACCCTCGCGGCCGATGATCCGGCCCTTCATCTCGTCGCTCGGCAGGTGCAGCACGCTGACCACGCTCTCGGCGGTCTGCTCGCTGGCGACCCGCTGGATCGCGTCCACGATCACGTGCCGGGCCCGCTGCTCGCCGGTGGCGCGGGCGTCCGCCTCGATATCTCGTACCAGGATCGCGGCCTCGCGCTTGGCCTGGGTTTCGATCGCCTCGACCAGCTCCACCTTGGCCTGCTCGGTGGTCAGCCCGGCGATCCGCTCCAGCTCGCGTAGCTGGGCCGTCTCGGCGTCCGCGAGGGCGGTCTCGCGCTGCGCGAGCTCAGCCTCCGAGGCGGCGATCCGGCGGTCCCGCTCGGCCAGCCGGTCGGCCTCCTCGGCGAGCCGTCGCTCCCGCTCGTCGATGCGCTGCTGGCGGCTCTCCAGCTCCACCGACCGCTCCCGGGCGGCGGTCGCGAGTCGGGTCTGCTCCTCCTCACCGGAGCGGCGGGCCGCGACCATGATCTGTTCGCCCTCGTGCTCGGCCTGCCGCCGGGCGCGGGCCAGGACGCTGTCCGCCTCGTCCCGGGCGTCCTCGAGCACCCGCCGCGCCTCGGACCGGGCCGCCTGGGCCTCGGCCTGTGCGGCGACCGCCTCGGACCGGGCCTCCGCCGCCTGCCCGCGGGCCGCTTCCACCGCGCCGGTCGCCTCGTCAGCCGCCGACTTCAGCGCGGCGAGCTTGGCCTCGTGCCGTTCCTGCTCGGCCAGGAGCGCGGGGTTGTCGGCCGCGTCGCGCCCGCCCGTACCAGAGCCGATCCGGCGTACCACGATCCAGCCGAGTACCGCGGCCATCGCTCCCACGGCCACGAGCACCAGCGCCGCGAGCACCAGGAACTCGACCGCGGACATGGCCGCCTCCTCCCGACATACGTCGCAGAGCGACGCCACAGCGTCGAGGAGAGTCCGACCGCTAGATGCGCCTCGACGGCGGTGCAGGCACCGCCTCGGTCGCGGACACTCAGGTGGTTGCCGAGAGACTTCTCGGCAACCTTCGGCGCTCTATGTACCCATGCGCCCGCTTATGACGTTCTTGGTAAAGCTCTATGTGATGCGTGCCGTAGCCCGCTGTGGTCGGACGTTCTCCTCTGGTACGGCCGAGGCTAAGTCGCGCATTCGGCTCGGTCAAGGATCCATGATCGTGGCAGTACGCGCGTACGGTCCCTCGGTCCTGCGCAAACGGGCAGCTGACCAGGGACAGGGCACCGCACGGCGGCCCTGGAAATTGATCTCGCAACTACCGGTGGTCAGGGCCGTTGCCGCTGGCCGGGTCGTCCTCGACAGAGGCGGCCAACGCGTCGACGTCGATGGCGTCGGCGAACTCGGCGTTCTCCTCCGCCTCGGCCAGGATGTCGCGAACCGTCTGGAAGGTGACGCCGGGCGGATAGCCCTTGCGGGCCAGCAGGTTCGCGAGCCGCCGGAACGCGGCCTCGGCCGGTACCCCGCGCATGGTGCGGAGTCGGCGCCGGACCAGCTCGCGGGCGGTCTGCCGCTCGGTCTCGGAGTCGACCTCGGTGAGCGCCTCGCCGACCGTCTCGCCGGCAACCCCCCGGCTCTTCAGCTCCCGGGCCAGCGCGCCGCGGGCCAGGCCACGGCCCCGGTGCCGGCTGCTCACCCACGCCCGGGCGAACGCCGCGTCGTCGATCAGGCCCACCTCGCTGAACCGGTCGAGCACCGCCACCACAGTCTCTTCCGGCAGCCCACGTCGAGCCAGCGCGGTGGCGAGCTGTGCGCGGGTGCGTGGGCGGTCGGAGAGCAGCCGCAGGCAGATCGCCCGGGCCAGTTCCTCCGGATCCCGGGGCGCCTCATCGCCGGGCCGCCCGTCGGCCGCCCCGCGACCCGCCCGCCGGCCACCGCGCTGACCCGACCGTGACCTGCGGGAACGCGCCGGGTAGTCCGTCTCCCCGTGGTGCTCGTGCGACATGGTCCTACTGACCTATCTGGGCGACTGGGCTCTAGGCAACTCGGTGGTGATTCGGCGGAGTCCAGCCCTTTCGCTGGCAAGGCCGCAGCCCGTCCGCATACCGGGTCGTATGCGGGCGGGCGAGAACACCGCCAGCGGAAGGCTGGGCCCGACGAATCGCCGCCGAGAGGTTAGAAGTCGACTTTGACTACGGGCGCATCGCTCGTCGCGTCCAGCGTCGGACCGATGCCGAGCTTCTCCTTGATCTTCTTCTCGATCTCGGCGGCGACATCCGGGTTCTCCTTGAGGAACTGCCGGACGTTCTCCTTGCCCTGACCGAGCTGGTCGCCGTCGTACGTGTACCAGGCGCCGGACTTGCGGACGATGCCCTGCTCGACGCCGACGTCGATGAGCGATCCCTCGCGGCTGATGCCCTGGCCATACATCATGTCGAACTCGGCCTGCTTGAACGGCGCGGCGACCTTGTTCTTCACGACCTTCACCCGGGTCCGGTTGCCGACCACGTCGCTGCCGTCCTTGAGGCTCTCGATCCGGCGCACGTCGAGCCGCACCGAGGAGTAGAACTTCAGCGCCCGGCCGCCGCTCGTCGTCTCCGGAGACCCGAACATGACGCCGATCTTCTCGCGGAGCTGGTTGATGAAGATCGCGGTCGTGCCGGCGTTGCTCAGCGCGCCGGCGATCTTCCGCAGCGCCTGGCTCATCAGCCGGGCCTGCAGGCCGACGTGGCTGTCGCCCATCTCGCCCTCGATCTCGGCCCGCGGCACCAGCGCGGCGACCGAGTCGACCACGATGATGTCCAGCGCGCCGGACCGGGTCAGCATGTCCATGATCTCCAGCGCCTGCTCGCCGGTGTCCGGCTGGGAGACCAGCAACGCGTCGGTGTCCACCCCGAGCGCCTTGGCGTAGTCGGGGTCGAGCGCGTGCTCGGCGTCGATGAACGCGGCGATGCCGCCGTTGGCCTGAGCGTTGGCGATCACGTGCAGGGCGATCGTGGTCTTTCCGGACGACTCCGGACCGTAGATCTCGACCACCCGGCCGCGCGGCAGCCCGCCGATGCCGAGCGCCACGTCGAGCGCGATCGAGCCGGTGGGGATCACCGACACCGGCACATGGCCACGGTCGCCCAGCCGCATGATCGAACCCTTGCCGAACTGCTTGTCAATCTGGCTGAGCGCGATATCGAGCGCCTTCTCGCGGTCTGGGCCTGCTGTCATGCCTGCCACCCCGGTTCGCTCCGTCCTCGGTCGTTTAGTCACGGCCACACGTTAGGTGTCGGGACCGACAGAAACACGCCCGACAGACCGTCCTGTGGACAACAACTCGCGCTGTGGACAGTACCCGAACAGGTGTTCGAAGATGATCCGACACGCCAACAGGTCAGCGGAGCTTGGCGGGCACCCGGTCGGCGTAGGCCGCACACACCGCGCGCCACACCCACACGGCCTCTTCGCCGTCGGCGAGAGCCTGGTTCACGGTGCGGCCCCGCAACTGCGGGATGACCTGGTCGGCCGCCACGCTCGACGCGTAGGCCGGGCCGAACACCTGCTCCATCCGTGACCAGAAGTCGGTCAACCGCACGCCATCTGCCCTTCGCCACGATCTGCGCGGAACCGGAGGGGGTGCCTCCGGGCGGCTGCCCGGATCCGGGGGCCGCCGGCCTTCGCCCGGCAGGGATGCCGCCGGTCGCTGCCCGGTCAGGGCGTGCCGCTGGCCTGCGCCCGGGTCCGGGGATGCCTCTGGCGACGATAGCCCGCGGTCGGCGGACCGTCCCGCTCCCCCGGCTCGGCCGGCCGCCGCAGCGCCGCCGCGATGAGCGGCACGGTGACCAGCGCGGCGATGAGGGTCAGCACGGGGTACCCGGCGAACTCCACGATCAGTCCGGACAGCGCGCCGCCGGCGGCACCGGCGAGTCCCATCACGAAGTCGCCGAGGCCCTGTACAGACGGCCGGATGCCGTCCGGTACCGCCTCGGTGAGCAGGGTGGATCCCGCGATCATCGTGCCGGACCAGCCCATCCCGAGCAGGCCGAGGCCGACGCTCAGCCGTACCGTGTCGTCGCCCGCGGTACCGGCCAGCGCGCATGCGGCGATCAGCAGCACCACCCCGCCCAGTACGACCGGCCGGCGACCGTACCGGTCGGCGAGCCAGCCGGTGAGCGGCGACAACGCGTACATCCCGGCGATGTGCACGCTCAGCACGATGCCGACGATCCGCAGTACGTCACCGTGTCCGGCGTGTCCGAGCGCCTCGTCGATGTGTACCGGCGTCATCGCCATCACCGCGACCATCACGGTGTGGCCGACGGCGATCGCGGCGAGACCGAGCCGTGCCGCCGGCCGGGCCGCGACCACGGTGAACGCGGACCGCAGTCCGCCGGACCGGCCGCGGGGAGCGCCGCTGTCGACCTCGACCGCCGGCGGCAACCCGGCCGGCGTCGCGGCGGCGCCGGCGGCCTCCGGCGCCAGCTCGGCCGGTGCCGCCCCGCCCGATCCGGCGTCGGTTCCCGGTCCGGATTCGGCTCTGGTACGCGCGAGCAGCAACGGATCCGGCCGCAGCAGCAACAACAGCGTTCCGGCCGCGATCGCGAACGCCAGCCCGCTGAACAGGAACGGCCCGGCCAACTCGGGCAGGCCCAGCCCGTGTACCGCCCGGTCGGCCGGCCGGGCGAGGTTCGGTCCGGCCACCGCGCCGATCGTGGTGGCCCACACCACCAGCGAGAGCTGACCGGCCCGGCGGTGCGGCTCGGCCAGGTCGACGGCGGTGTACCGGGCCTGCAGGTTGGCCGCGGTGCCGCCGCCGAACAGCAGCATGCCGGCGAGCATCACCAGGATCGAGCCGACCACGGCGGCGACCACCGCGAGCACCGCGCCGACCAGCCCCACCGTGTACGCGAGTGCCAGCCCCGGCCGCCGGCCGCGCTTCTGCATCAGCCGGCTGACCGGTATGACCAGCAGCGCCGCGCCGACGACCCCGCCGCTCTGGGTCAGTCCGGCCATCCCCGGACCGGCGAGGCGTGCCGCCAGCAGTGCGCCGACCGCGATACCGACGGTCACGCCGACCCCACCGATGACCTGGGTGACGGCCAGCAGCACGAGGGTGCGCCGCTGTACCCGGGCGATGTCGACCGGCGCGGGGGCTCTCATGACGCCGACCGGCGCGGTGCCGACACGCGGTACCGGGCGGCCAGTACCGCCCGCCGCAGCACGTACCCGCCGCCGCGAAGGATCGGCGCGGCACCGAAGCTCAGCCCGTACTCGGTGGCAAGGGTCCGGTGTGCCACCCCGCGCAGCGCGCCGGCGGCGGACGCGTTGCCCAGCAGCGCCAGCGCGAAGCCCCGCGCCGGTACGAGGACGAGCAGCGAGGAGTACCCGCCGTAGTCGCCCAGGTGGGAGAGCACCTCGGTGCGGTACGGCTCGACCTGCCAGCCCAGTGCCCAGCGGCTGCCCCAGCTGGTCGACGTGTACGGCCGGTGCAGCTCGGCCAGCCGCTCCGGCGCGAGCAGGTCCGGCCGCTCGCCCAACTGCAGTCGCGCGAACGCGAGCAGGTCGGCCACCGGCGCGTACAACCCGGCGGACGGCCGACGGGCCCGGGCGTACCGCTCGACCGGTGCCGGTACGAACCGGTGCCGCTGCCGCCGCTCGTGCCCGGGTACGGTCACCGAATCCGGCTCGAACGAGGTACCGGCCATGCCGAGTGGGTCGAGCAGCCGTTGCCGCAGCACGTCCTCGAACGGCTGGCCGGTGGCGGCTTCGATCACCGCGCCAAGCAGGCAGTATCCGGCGTTGCCGTACCGCCAGGTGCGCCCCGGCAGGGTACGCGGCCGCAGCCGGCCGACCGCGCCGACGAGGTTGTCGAACGCGTCCGTACCGTCGCCGAGCGCGGCGAAGTCGACCGGATCGACCAGCCCGCTGGTGTGGCTGAGCAGGTGTCGCGGAGTGAGCGTGGCGGTAGCCCGGGGATCGGCCAGCCGCAGGCCCGGCAGTACCGCGCAGACCGGCTCGTCCAGGCTGAGCCGGCCGTCTCCGACCAGGCACATCACCAGGGTCGCGACCATCGACTTGGTGATCGAGGCGATCCGCAGCCGGGCCCCGGGCTGGAGCGGACCGGCGTCCTGACCGGTACGACCGACCGCGGCGGTACCACCGCGGGCCGCGACGCCCCCGGCGGGCGCCGCGCTACTTGTCGGCGCGCCGCCGGGCACCGCGCCGCCGGGCGGCGAGGGTTCCGCGCCCGCGGTACCGCGGTCGGCGACCAGCGCCCCGGCCACCAGCCCGGGCAGCCGGCCGTCCGTGACCGCCGCGCTGGCGTACCCCTCGATCAGGGCCAGCACCGATGGAGCCGCCGTCACAGTTGCAGGCTCCGGCCGATGATCTCCTTCATGATCTCGGTCGTACCGCCGTAGATGGTCTGTACCCGGCTGTCCAGGAAGGCGCGGGCGATCGGGTACTCGAGCATGTACCCGTAGCCGCCGTGCAACTGGACGCACCGGTCGGCGACCTTGTTCTGCAGCTCCGTGGTCCACCACTTCGCCATCGCCGCGTCCGGCACGGTGAGCCGGCCGGCGTTGTGCTCGGTCACGCAGTGGTTGATGAACGTACGCGCGATGGTCACCTCGGTGGCGAGTTCGGCCAGCAGGAACCGGTTGTGCTGGAACCGGCCGATGGGGCGGCCGAACGCCTGCCGGCCGCGGACGTACTCCAGGGTCAGCTCCAGCATGTGCTCGGCCGCCGCGACCGCGCTCGCCGCGATGCCGAGCCGCTCCCGCGGCAGGTTCTGGGCGAGGTGGTAGAAGCCGTGGTTCTCGGTGCCGATCAGGTTGTCCGCCGGGATCCGGCACTCGTCCAGGAACAGCTCCGCGGTGTCGTTGATCTTCAGGCCCATCTTGGCCAGCCGCCGGCCGGGCTGGAAGCCGGGCGTACCGCGCTCGACCGCGAACAGGCTGATGCCGTGTGCGCCGCGGTCCGGATCGGTCTTGGCCACCACGATCACCAGGTCGGCCGAGCCGCCGTTGGTGATGAACGTCTTCTGCCCGGTCAGTACGAAATCATCGCCGTCGCGGCGGGCGGTGGTGCGGATGCCGGCGAGGTCGCTGCCCGCCTCCGGTTCGCTCATCGCGATCGCGGTGACCAGTTCGCCGGAGCAGAAACCGGGCAGCCAGCGCTCGCGCTGCTCCTCGGTGGTCAGGTCCCGCAGGTACGGCGCGACCACGTCGTTGTGCAGGCCGAAGCCGAGCCCCGGCGCGCCGGCCCGGATCAGCTCCTCGACCAGCACCGTGTTGAACCGGAGGTCGTCCTGTCCGCCGCCGCCGTACTGCTCCGGCACGTCGGTACCGAGCAGCCCGGCCGCGCCCGCGGCCAGCCACACCTCGCGCGGCGCGACCCCCTCGCGCTCCCAGTCGGCCGTGTACGGCACGACGTGCTTGGCCAGGAACGCCCGGGCCAGGTCCCGGAAGGCCTCGTGCTCGGCGTCGTACAGGCGCTGCTCCATGCGTTGCAGTCTGGCAGGGATGGGCGCGCAGGCCGAGGGTGATCTCCGGCGCTCTCGTGCGGTCGGTACGCCGGTCAGGCGCCGTACCGGGCCGGCTGTTCGCTGGTCGCGGCGGCGACCGCGTCGGCGAGCACCGGTACGTCGGCGAGGTCGAGCGAACTGATCGTGATCCGCATGCCCGGCGGGCTGGCCAGCCGGTACATCGAGCCGGGCGCGGCCACCCAACCGGCGTCCCGCAGCCGGGCCAGTGCCGAGGTCTCGTCGGCGACCGGTACCCACACGTTGATGCCGGACCGGCCGGTCGCCGCGACGCCCCGCTCGGCCAGCGCCCCGATCAGCGCGGTACGGCGTTCGGCGTACACCTGCCGGGCATGGTCGACCAGGTCCGCCACCGCCGGGTCCTGCCACAACCCCACCACCAGCCGTTGCAGCACGGTGGACACCCAGCCGGTGCCCAGCCGCATCCGGCCGTGTACCCGGGCGACGGTCGTCTCGTCCCCGGCGAGTACGGCAAGCCGCAGGTCCGGGCCGAAGGGCTTGGAGACCGACCGGATGAACGCCCAGCTCCCGGTGGCTCCGGCCAGCGGCGCGAGCGGCAGCTCGGACAGTTCGGCCGCGTGGTCGTCCTCGATCACCAGCAGGTCGGGATGCTCGCGCAGCAGCCGGCGCAGTGCGGTGGCGCGGGACCTGCTCACCACGGCGCCGGTCGGGTTCTGCGCGCGGCTGGTCACCAGCACCGCGCGTACCCCCGCCGCCAGTGCCCGGCTGAGCCCGGCGGCGGTGGGACCGTCGTCGTCGACGTCGACCGGCACCGGCTCGAGCCCGAGCACGGCGAGCAGGTCGAGCAGGTTGGCCCAGGCCGGGTCCTCGACCGCGACCCTGGTGCCCGGTGCGAGGTGCGCGGCGAGCACCCGCTCGATGCCGTCCAGCGCGCCGCCGACCACGGTCAGCGCGGCGTCGTCGAGCGCGACGCCGTCGGCACCGAGCCGTTGCCGGGCCAGGGTCATCAGCTCTGGTACGGGCCCGGCCCGCTCGTAACCGACGTGCCGGATCGCGTCCGCGTCGTCGCCGCCGGCGAGCCGGTGAATCGCGTCGGCGAGCGGTGGCAGCAGGCGCGGATCGGGTTCACCGGTGGACACGTCGCGGGCGCCGGGTGGTACCGGCAGCCGCCGGTCCTGCCGACTGCCCACCGCCGGGCGCGGCCGGATCCTGGTCCCGTGCCGTCCGGCCGTTTCGACCAGACCGCGCTGGCGCAGGGTCCGGTACGCCGCCGCCACGGTCGCCGGGCTGACGCCGAGGTCGTCGGCGAGGCGTCGTACCGGTGGGAGTGGAGCTCCCGGCCGCAGCCGCCCGGTACGCACGCCGGTCTCCGCACTGGCCGCGATCGCTGCTGCCGTACGCCCGGCAAGCTGGTAATGTACTGGCACAGTTAAGGGATTGTACTAGTACAGGAGCGATCGTGGACTACCGCACCACGGAACGGACCGTGCCACTCCGGTACTCCGACCGGATGCGCTACGACCGGGACACCGTGCACGCGATCCTGGACGAGGCGCTGATCGCGCATCTCGGCTTCGTCGTCGACGGGCAGCCGCGGGTGCTCCCCACCCTGTTCGTGCGGGTCGGCGACACGGTGTACGTGCACGGTTCCACCGGCAGCCGCCCGCTGCTGGCCGGACGTACCGGGATGGACGTCTGCGTCGAGGTGACCCTGCTGGACGGGCTGGTCCTGGCCAGGTCGCAGTTCCACCACTCGGCCAACTACCGGTCCGTGGTCGTGCACGGACCGGCATCGCTCGTCACCGACGAGGACGAGAAGCGGCGGGCGCTGACCGCGCTGGTGGACAAGATCGTCACCGGTCGCGCGGCGGACAGCCGGGCGCCGTCCGACAAGGAGCTCGCGGCCACCGCCGTGCTCGCCGTACCGCTGGACGAGGCGGCCGCGAAGGTCCGCACCGGCGGCGCGAACGACGACGAGGCCGACTACGCGCTGCCCCACTGGGCCGGTGTCGTACCGCTGCGGCAGGTCGCCGGCGTCCCCGAGCCGGCCGACCCGGCCGTACCGCTGCCCGACTACCTGATCGGGTACCGGACCGCGGTCAGTTGACCGGCCGGCGCTGCCGGGGCGGCTGCTCCGGAGACGCGCCCGCGTATCCGCCTGTCGCGTTCGGATCGACCGCGGCCGGCCGAAACAGGTACTGGCTGGTCGTGGCGATGCGCTTGCGCCATTCCTCGAACTCGTACAGGTCGACGTCGCGTTCTTCGAGGTGATCGGCCAACCCGCGCAATATGCGCTGGCTGAGATATTCGGCGTGCGACCACGCGTCGACGTACGAGTTGCGGTGGACGTGCGCGGAATCGGCCACGTGTTCCCGGATCGAGCGCCGGGCGCCGTAATCGAACGGCCGGCGCAGTGCGATCTCCCATGCTTCGAGCAGCCGTCTCCAGATCACTCCGATGGAGTGACCGAGATGGCCCAGACACCGCACCGGGGCACCGAAGAACCACCTCGGCAATCCGCGGGCGGTACCGAGGAACCACCGCAATGCCAGGTCGCCGGGGTGTGACGGCAGCTTGGCGATGCGCGCCATGAGGGCGTAATCGACCGGTCGGAGTGCGGTCAGCGCCAATTCGACCACGAGCAGCCGGGACTGCTTGAACGCACGGACGAATACGCTGAGCACCACGTCGCCGTTCCAGTCGGTGAATTCCAGGCACAGGTGGCGACGGCTGTACGGATTGCGACCCAGGCGCAGCTCCGGTGGCGGTGAGGCGGGTTGGCACACCGTCTCGACGTCCAGTGCGGCCAGGTGGTGCCGGTTGTCCAGCAGCCGCCCGTCGACGTAGTGCCGGTACGGCGCGGCAAGGTTCGGATCGGGGGCCAGCACGGCCTGCCGGATCTGGGTCAGCACCTCGTCGACCTCGACCGACCCGGGCACCAACCGGTGCCCGTCCGGCATCGTCCTGCCGCGGCCTACGTCGATCTTCACGATGACCGTGTCGAGGAGTTGGCCGTTGCCGATGAACGGGCTGCTCAGCCTGTCCACGCCGTATGCCACGGCCAGCCCGTCGTTGGCGAGTGCGGCCCGGTCCTCGGCACGATGCCGCATGACCGGCGCCAGGTCCCGCGGATTGCGGCCCGAGTCGCGCAGGAGCCGGGCCCGGACCAGGCTGTACCGGACGTGCCAGGCCGCGACTATGAGGCCCAGCCCGAGCGCCAGCAGCACGCCGAACCAGCCGCGCGGGCTCAGCCGCGTTCCCAACGGAACGAACAAAGCCAGGAACAGCCCGGCCGCAACGGCCAGCGCCACACCCAGGTTTCGCAGAGTCTGTTCGCCGCGCCGGTAGTACCGCCGGGCCAGCCACCACCCGACATGGGACACGACAACGCAGATCAGGGTGGCTCTGGTCGCCGCCCAATGATTCAGGTCGTAGAGCACGAATCCGAGCCCGGTGAGAAATAGCGCCAGCATCACCAGGTCGCGTATCACGACAACGCGGTGCGCGACCCGTGCGTGGCGCAGTACCGCGACGAGATCCACCCCGCGCGCCGGCGCCCAGGCCCGGTACGCCTGATCGAAATAGTCCTCGGAGATGTCTTCGGTGATGTCCTCGTCGAGGTATGCGGTGGCAGCCAGAATTCGGGTCGGGCTCAACGGGTACACCGCGCCGTCGTCGCCCGGTTCGTTGTCGTCCGGGTCCGGGTCCGGCGGTGGCGCCCCTCCGGGCGGCCATGCGCCGGGTGGCCATCCGCCGGGTGGATTTCGGACCAGAGTCCAGGTCATTTGTGTCGCCGATCGCCTAGTCAGTAGGTCGTCACCCGATGGGGGACGAGTCGCCGAATGGATGGCCGCGACCCTCAAACTGGCACGCCGGATAACACCGGGCGTCGGAGCGCTTGATAGGCGACAGATCCATTCAGCCAATTCGACCGAACGGCTGCTGGTGACCCACCGTTAGGGGATGCCTGCCCTCCGATCACGCGACGTCACGGTTGCACGAGTGGTGGAGGCGCCGGCTCACCCGGGCGCCCGGGCGATCACGGGGCCGGCCGGGCTCCGGCGGTACGGCGGAGGCGGATCGTCGTACCCCCGGGGCAGGATGGCGGACGTGAACCGGCCAGCGACCGATCCGCCCGAGCCCGACCCCGACAGGGGCGGGTCGCACCACGCCGACCCGGTGGCCGGATTCGGGCCGGCGACCCGGGAGTGGTTCAGCGCGGCGTTCGCCGCACCCACCCCCGCCCAGTTGGGCGCCTGGCGTGCGATCGGGGCCGGCAAGCACGCGCTGGTGGTGGCACCCACCGGTTCGGGCAAGACGCTCGCCGCGTTCCTCGCCGCGCTGGACCGGTTGGCCGGTGAGCCGACCCCGACCGAGGTGTCCAAGCGCTGCCGGGTGCTCTACGTGAGCCCGCTCAAGGCGCTCGCCTTCGACATCGAGCGCAACCTGCGCGCACCGCTAGCCGGTATCCGCCAGGCGGCTGCCCGGCTCGGCCTGACCCCGCCGGACATCGCGGTCGCCATGCGCACCGGCGACACGCCGGCGGCCGAGCGCCGCGCGTTCACCCGCACTCCCCCGGACATCCTCATCACCACCCCGGAGTCCCTGTTTCTGCTGCTCACCTCTGCGGCCCGCGAGGTGCTGAGCGGGGTCGAGACAGTGATCGTGGACGAGGTACACGCGATGTGCGCGACCAAGCGGGGCGCGCATCTCGCCCTGTCGCTGGAGCGGCTGGACGCCCTGCTCGACCGGCCGGCGCAGCGGATCGGGCTGTCCGCCACGGTGCGGCCGGTCGCCGAGACGGCCCGGTTCCTCGGCGGTGCGCAGCCGGTCGAGGTGGTGCAGCCGCCCGCCGAGAAGACCGTCGAACTGTCCGTGCAGGTGCCGGTCGAGGACATGACCCGGCTGGACGAGACGGTCGAGGACAGCCGCTCGGGTGAGGACGGCGAGCGGCACGCCTCGATCTGGCCGGCGGTCGAGGAGCGGGTGCTCGGCCTGGTGCAGGACCACCGGTCGACGATCGTGTTCGCCAACTCCCGGCGGCTGGCCGAGCGACTGTGCGCCCGACTCAACGAGCTCGCGTACGAGCACAGCCAGGCAGCGCTCGACGCCACCCCACCGGCCGCCGCGCCGGACGGGCTGGCCGCGCGCACGCCGGCCGAGCTGATGGCGCAGGCCGGATCGGCAACCGGCGCGCCGCCGGTGGTGGCCAGGGCGCACCACGGCTCGGTGTCCCGGGAGGAGCGGCGCGGCATCGAGGAGGCGCTCAAGTCCGGCGAGCTGCCGGCCGTGGTCGCCACCTCGTCCCTCGAGCTCGGCATCGACATGGGCGCGGTCGACCTGGTCATCCAGATCGAGGCACCGCCGAGCGTCGCCTCCGGACTGCAGCGGGTCGGCCGGGCCGGCCACCACGTCGGCGCGATCTCCCGCGGCGTGCTGTTCCCCAAGCACCGCGGCGACCTGGCCCCGTCGGCGGTCGTCGCCGAGCGGATGCGGACCGGGGAGATCGAGGAGCTGCGATACCCGCGCAACCCTCTCGACGTACTCGCCCAGCAGGTCATCGCCATGGTCGCGATGGACCCGTGGACTGTGGACGCGCTGGGCGACCTGGTCCGACGCGCCGCTCCGTTCGCCGACCTGCCCCGGTCCGCGCTGGCCGCCACCCTGGACATGCTCGCCGGCCGGTACCCGTCGCACGCCTTCGCCGAGCTGCGGCCACGACTGGTCTGGGACCGGGTCACCGACCAGCTCACCGCCCGACCGGGCGGGCAGCGGCTCGCCGTCACCAGTGGCGGCACCATCCCGGACCGGGGCCTTTTCGGGGTGTACCTGGCCGGAGCCGAGAAAGCTGCGCGGGTCGGCGAACTCGACGAGGAGATGGTGTACGAGTCGCGCGTCGGCGACGTGTTCCTGCTCGGCTCGACGAGTTGGCGGATCGAGGACATCACCCCGGACCGGGTGCTCGTCTCCCCCGCGCCCGGGGCACCGGCGAAGATGCCGTTCTGGAAAGGCGACACGGTCGGGCGCCCGATCGAGCTGGGCCGCGCGATCGGGCGGCTGCTGCGCTCACTCGCCGGTTCGTCCCCGGACCAGGCCCGGGCCCGGCTGGCGACCGCCGGGTTGGACGACTGGGCCGCCGGCAACCTCACCGCGTACGTACACGAGCAGGTCGGCGCCACCCGGCATGTACCGGACGACCGCACCGTGCTGGTGGAACGGTTCCGGGACGAGCTGGGTGACTGGCGGCTGGTCGTACATTCCGTCCTCGGCTCCCGGGTGAACGCGCCGTGGGCGCTCGCGATCGCGACCCGGCTGACCGAGCGGTACGGGGTGACCGCGCAGGCCCAGCACACCGACGACGGCATCGTGGTACGCCTGCCGGACACCGCCGACTCTCCGCCCGGTGCGGAGCTGGTCGCCTTCGACCCGGACGAGATCGCCGAGCTGGTCCAGCAGTCGGTCGGTACGTCCGCCCTGTTCGCCGCACGGTTCCGGGAGTGTGCCGCGCGGGCGCTGCTGCTGCCGCGGCGCGACCCGCGACGGCGTACGCCGCTGTGGCAGCAGCGCCAGCGGGCCGCGCAACTGCTGGACGTGGCGCGCGAGTTCGCCGACTTCCCGATCACGCTGGAAGCGGCCCGCGAGTGCCTGCAGGACGTGTTCGACCTGCCCGCGCTGGTGGAGGTGATGCGCGGCGTGGCCAACCGGTCGATCCGGCTGGTCGAGGTGGAGACCCAGCGGCCGTCCCCGTTCGCCCGGTCGCTGCTGTTCTCGTACGTGGGCGCCTTCCTGTACGAGGGGGACGCGCCGCTGGCCGAACGCCGGGCCGCCGCGCTGGAGCTCGATCCCACCCTGCTGGCCGAACTGCTCGGTACCGCCGAGCTGCGCGACCTGCTCGACCCGGCCGTGGTCGCCGAGACCGAACGCCGGCTCCAGTGGCTGACCGACGACCGGCGGCCGCGAGACGCCGAGGACGTCGCGGAGATGCTGCGGCTGCTCGGTGACCTGTCCGACGCGGAGGCGACCGCGCGGGGGATCGAGCTGGGCTGGCTGACCGAGCTCGAGACGGCCCGGCGGGCGATCCGGGTGCGGATCGCCGGCGAGGACCGCTGGCTCGCGATCGAGGATGCCGGCCGGGTGCGCGACGCGCTCGGCGCCGCGCTGCCGGTCGGGGTGCCGGAGGTGTACACCGAGCCGGTGGCCGATCCGCTCGGCGACCTGATCGCGCGGTACGCGAGCAGCCACGCGCCGTTCCCGGCGGCCCGGTGCGCCGCCCGGTTCGGGCTCGGCGTGGCCGTGGTCGACGGCACCCTGCACCGGTTGGCCGCCAGCGGCCGGGTGGTGCAGGGCGAGTTCTCCCCCGGCGGCATCGGTACCGAGTGGTGCGACGCGGGCGTGCTGCGCCTGTTGCGCCGCCGGTCGCTGGCCGCACTGCGACGGGAGATCGAGCCGGTACCGCCGGGCACGCTGGTCACGTTCGTGCCCGCCTGGCAGCAGGTCGGCGGCGATCGTCGCGGCGTGGACGCGGTGGCGGCCACGATCGACCAGTTGCAGGGCGCGTTGGTACCGGCCTCGGCACTGGAGCGGCTGGTCCTTCCGGCGCGGGTGGTCGACTACAGCCCGGCGTACCTGGACGAGCTGTGCGCCGCCGGCGAGGTGGTCTGGGCCGGCAGCGGCAGCCTGCCCGGCACCGACGGCTGGATCACGCTGGCGTACGCGGACGCGGCGCCGCTGCTGTTGCCGCCGCCGGACGAGGAGATCGTGCGTACCGCCCTGCACGACGCCGTACTGACCGCGCTGGACGGCGGGCAGGCGCTGTTCTTCCGACCGCTGTCCGACCGGATCGGCAGTACCGACGACGCGGAACTGGTCGACACACTCTGGGACCTGGTGTGGGCCGGCTACCTGTCGAACGACACGCTCGCGCCGCTGCGGGCGCTGCTCGGTGCCGGCGGGGCGCACAAGTCCCGCCCCGCGCCGGCGCGGTCGCGGTACCGCCGGCCCGGTGGCCGTGGCCTCGGCCTGTCCGGCGTGGGCGTCGCCGCCGCGACGGCCGGCAACGGAGCGGGCCGGGGTACCGGCCGGGCCACGGGCAGGCTGGCGATGCCGAGCCGCACCGGTCCGCCGACCGCGGCCGGCCGGTGGTACCGGCTGCCCGATCGGGAGCTGGCGCCGACCCGGCGTACCGCCGCGCTGGCCGAGCTCCTGCTCGACCGGTACGGCGTGCTGACCCGGGGCGCGGTGATGTCCGAGCAGGTCCCGGGCGGTTTCGCGGCGGTGTACCCGGTGCTCGCGGCGATGGAGGAGCGCGGCGCCGCCCGGCGCGGGTACTTCGTGGAGGGGCTCGGTGCGGCTCAGTTCGCGGTGCCCGGCGCGGTGGACCGGCTGCGCGCGATGAACACCGCCGACCCGACCGGTGGCGGTCCGGCCGGCCACAGCCGCGCACCCGCCCGCGCCCCGATCGTGCTGGCCGCCACCGATCCGGCCAACCCGTACGGCGCCGCGTTGCCCTGGCCGGACCGGATCGCCGATGGCACCGCCGAGTCGGCCGGCCACCGGCCGGGGCGCAAGGCCGGAGCGCTGGTCGTGCTGGCCGGCGACCGGCTCGCGTTGTACGTGGAGCGCGGCGGCCGCACCCTGCTGTCCTATGTGGACGACCAGGAGGTGCTCGCCGCCGCGGCCACCGCGCTCGCCGCCGCGGTGCGGGCAGGCGCGCTGGGCGCCATGTCGGTGGAGCGGGCCGATGGCGCACCGGTGGCCGACTCCGCTCTGGGTCGGGCGCTCACCGCGGCCGGCTTCCGCCCCACCCCGCGCGGGCTGCGATTACGAGCCTGACCGTGGCATACCGACGACACCGCTGTCTTGCCTTTACCGGTTGCGGCAAAGCACTGTAACCAGCATGATGCTGACGGGGGTTAGCACGACCGGCACCCGAGCACAACGAGTACCCGGTAACGAACACCGATCCGACGAACGGAGAACGTGATGGCGGCCATCGCACGGATGCGGTCTGTGGTTCTCGACTGCCCCGACCCGCAGGCACTCGCCACCTTCTACAGCGAGCTGCTCGACTGGAAGATCACCAGCGTCGAGGACGACTGGGTGGTGGTCGAGGGTGCGGGCTACACCCGGCTCGCGTTCCAGCTCGCCCCCGACCACCAGCCGCCGCAGTGGCCCGACCCGAGCCGTCCGCAGCAGTTCCACCTCGACGTGACGGTCGACGACATCGACGAGGCCGAGCCGCGGACGCTGGCGTTGGGCGCGACGAAGCTGGAGTACCAGCCCGGCTCGGACTTCCGGGTGTACGCCGACCCGGCCGGACACCCGTTCTGCCTGTGCTGGGACATCGACTGACCGGCCGCACCGGTCAGCGCTCAGCCGAACTGCGGTAGCACCTCGGCCGCGATCAGGTCGAGGTGGTCGAGGTCCTCCAGGTCCAGCACCTGGAGGTACCCGGTGCTGGCGCCCAACTCGACGGATTGTCCGAGCAGGTCCACGATCCGCGCCGGCGTACCGACCAGCGTGCCGTCCCGCAGCGAGTCGACGGTCCGCCCGGTCGCCTCGACCCGCCGGCGCACCTCGTCGTCGTTCCGCCCGCAGTACACGGTCTGCGCGATCGAGTAGCGCATCGAGTCCGGCGCCCGCCCGCCGCTCTGGCAGGCCGCGCGGACCAGCTCGAACATCTCGGCCACCTGGCTCGGTGGCTTGAACGCCACGTTGAACTCGTCGGCGTATCGGGCCGCCAGCGCCGGGGTCCGCCGCCGACCGACACCGCCGATCAGTACCGGCGGCCGCGGCCGCTGCGCCGGCTTGGGCAGCGCCGGTGAGTCGGTGAGCTGGTAGTGCTTGCCCTGGAAGGAGAACAGCTCCACCTCGGGCGTCTCCCACAGCCCGGTGATGATGGCCAACTGCTCGGAGTACCGGTCGAACCGCTCCCCGACCGGCGGAAACTCGATGCCGTACGCGGAGTGCTCGGCTTCGAACCAGCCGGCCCCGATGCCGAACTCGATCCGGCCGCCGCTCATCTGATCCACTCCGGCGACCGCGATGGCCAGCGGCCCCGGCAGCCGGAAGGTGGCCGCGGACATCAACGTGCCGAGCCGGATCCGGCTGGTCTCACGGGCCAGCCCGGCGAGCGTGATCCAGGCGTCGGTCGGGCCGGGCTGCCCGTCACCACCCATCGTCAGGTAGTGGTCGGACCGGAAGAACGCGTCGAATCCGCACTCCTCGGTGCGCCGCGCGACCCGGAGCAGGTCGTCGTAGGTGGCGCCGAACTGTGGCTCGGTGAAGATTCGCAACCGCATGCGCCCACCCTGGCGCATCGGACCGCGGTTCGCGCGCGGGACACCCCGGCCCCGGTCCGCGCGCGGAACACCCCGCCGCGGTCCGGGCGCTGACCACCCGACCGCGGTCCGGACGCGGACCACCCGGCCGCGGTCCGCGCGCGGACTCCCTGGCGCGGCTACTGTGACCAGCCGTGACGGATTCGGTTCGGGTGCGGGATGCCGGTCCGGACGACGCGGAACTGGTCCGCCGGCTGCTCACCGGTTCGTGGAACGGCACCATCGTGGTCGGCCGCGGCGTACGGCACGACGCGGCGACCCTGCCCGCGCTCCTCGCCGAACTCGGCGGCGTGCCGGTCGGGCTGCTCACCTACCGCGTGTACGACGACGCGATGGAAGTGGTCACGATCGACGCGACCGACCCACATCGCGGTGCCGGTACCGCGCTGCTCGTGGCCGCGTTCAGCCGCGCCGCCGCGCAGGAGCTGCGCCGGGTGTGGCTGGTGACGACTACCGACAATCTCGACGCGATCCGGTTCTACCAGCGCCGGGGCATGCGGGTGGTACACGCCGCACCCGGCGCGGTGGACGTGGGCCGGGCCCGGTACAAGCCGACGATCCCGCAGGTGGGCGACTACGGCATCGGGCTGCACGACGAGCTGGTGCTGGAGTACCGGCCGGACGATCCGGACCCGTACCGCGATCCGGTCGCGACTGGCCGGGCCGCGCTGCTGCGTACGTTCCGGCGGTACGGGCCGGTCGACCTCTGGGCGCTGCTGCGGGACGCGACGGCTACCCGGGACGTGGTACGCGGGCTCGCCTACCCGTTCCTCGGCCGGGTGGACGTGGTCGTCGCGTCGGAGTCGCGCGGCTTGGAGCCGCCCAGCTTGGAGGCGGAGAGAGTGGAGTCGCACGGCTCGGAGCCGCGCGGCTTGGAGGCGCACGCGTCGGAGTCGGGCGGCTTGGTGCTCGGCCCGCTGGTCGCCGCGGAACTCGGGATCGGCTTCGTACCGGTCCCCCGGTCCGACCCGCCGGCCGGCTGCCGGGCACTGGTGGTCGACGACGGGGCGGGCGCGCGACTGCACGAGGCGATCCAACTCGTGACGAACAGTGGTGCGCGGCTTGCCGGGATCGCATTGTTGGTACACAGATTGTCAGCGACCGCATGGGCGGAGTTGACCGGCGCCGGAGTGCCACTGATCGCGCTGGTCCAGGCCGCGGACCTGCCGCCCGACGATTGACGCGACCGACGGCCGCCCTGACCGCCCGACGATTGAGGCGACCGACGGCTCACCCCCGACCGTCCGACGATCGAGGCGACCAACGGCTACGACCCCCCGGCGGCTGACCGGACCGCGGCGCGGCGGGCGCTAGCCTGACCCGGTGCCCCGGTACGACTGGATCAGCTTCACCACGGACTACGGCCTGGACGACGGTTTCGTGGCGGTGTGCCACGGCGTACTGGCGCAGACCGCACCGCACGCGCGGGTGCTGGACGTGACCCATCTGGTACCGCTCGGCGATGTCCGGCGCGGCGCCCAGGTGCTGGCGCAGACCGTGTGCCACCTGCCGCCAGCGGTACACCTGGCGGTCGTCGATCCCGGGGTGGGGACGGCCCGCCGGGCGATCGCGGTGCGGGCCGGGCACGGGCTGCTGGTCGGGCCGGACAACGGGCTGCTGGTCCAGGCGGCGCAGGCGCTCGGCGGGGTCCGGTCGGCGGCGGTCCTCGACCAGCCTGACCTGCACCGGCATCCGGTGTCGGCCACCTTCCACGGTCGGGACATCTTCGCGCCGGTCGCCGCGCACCTGGCCACCGGAATGCCGCTGGAGCAGGTCGGCTCGCCGGTCGACGTGGCGGACCTGGTGCGGCTGCCCGAACCGGTGGTGCGCCGCGGTGACGGCTGGTTGGCCGCCGAGGTGCTGTCCGTGGACCGGTTCGGCAACCTGCAGTTGGCCGCCGCCGGAGACGAGCTCGCCGACGCGGGACCGGCCGTCCGGATTTCCGCGGTACCGGCGAGCCAGAGCCATCTGGTCACGCAGGCCGGCGAAGCCACCCCCGCACGCCGCGGGACGACGTTCGGCGCGGTGGAGGTCGGTGGTCTGGTGGTGTACACGGACTCGGCCGGGCTGCTGGCCGTCGCGGTCAACAGCGGCAGCGCGGCCCGCCGGTTGGGCGCGGCCGGCGGCGACCTGGTCCGGGTGGACTGGAGTTGAGCCCGTCCCGGCGCGACCTGTCTCCGCGCGATCCATTCCGGCGCGAACTGCTTCCGCGCGACCCATTCCGGCGCGAACTGCTTCCGCGCGATCCATTCCGGCGCGTGCCGCCGGGTGGCTCGCTCGGCGCCGCGCCGGCGGAGGGCTGACGTGCCGGAGGGCGACACGGTCTGGCTGCACGCGCGCCAACTGCACGCCGCGCTGGCCGGTCACCTGCTGACCGCCTCCGACTTCCGGCTGCCGACGCTCGCCACCGCCTCGCTGACCGGTTGGACCGTCGACGAGGTACGCAGCCGCGGCAAGCACCTGCTGCTGCGCGCGGTCGGTCCGGCCGGCGAACGCGCGACCCTGCACTCCCACCTGCGGATGGACGGGACCTGGCGGCTGTACCAGCCGGGCCAGCCGTGGCGCGGCCGCCCGGCCCACACGATCCGGGTGGTACTGAGCACCGCGGACACGGTCGCGGTCGGCTTTCACCTGCACGACGTGGCCCTGGTGCCCACCGCCAACGAGGAGCGCCTGGTCGGTCACCTCGGTCCCGATCTGCTCGGCCCGGACTGGGACCCGGACGAGGCGGTACGTCGACTCCGGTCCGCGCCGGAGCGCCAGGTCGGACCGGCACTGCTCGATCAACGCAACCTGGCCGGCATCGGCAACCTGTACAAGTGCGAGGTCCTGTTCCTGCGCGGGATCTCGCCGTGGGCGCCGGTATCCGCGGTACCGGACCTGTCCGCGCTGGTCGAGCTCGCGCACCGGCTGCTGGTGGCGAACAAGGACCGGTGGGAGCAGATCACCACCGGTTCGCGCCGCCGCGGCGAGCAGGTCTGGGTGTACAACCGCGCCGGTGCGCTCTGCCGACGCTGCGGTACCCCGATCCGGCGCGCGACCCAGGGCACTGGTGACCGGACCGGTACCTCGTCCGAAGAGCGGGAGTCGATGACCGATCGGGTGACGTACTGGTGCCCGAAGTGCCAGGAAATACCGGAATAGTCATACGCCCCGGGATTCCGTGATAGACAGCGGAACGTAGTTGTTTACTAACTGACTGTAAGTTGACACGTTTCTCGCCTAAGCCCTCAATCTGGGCTTCACTCCCATCTGGTTGCGCCATCCGGGCGCGTCCAGGGGGGCGGACATGAGCATCGCGAAGCTAGATCGGCGGAAATCCCGGTACGTGACGAACCGCGCCAGGTGCGTGCTGCGGCTGGCGGCACTCGGAGCGGCGGTGGTGACCGCGCTGGCCGTGAGTGATCCGGCGTACGCGGTCCTGGTCCCGGACAAGCCGACGGTGACCGCGGCACCGAACGGGCCGATCCAGGCCATCGCGTTCAGCGGCAACACCGTCTACCTCGGCGGGGCGTTCACCTCGGTCGTCGACGGTGGCACGACGTACCCCCGGAACCGGCTCGCCGCCATCGACGCCACCACCGGGCACCTGCTGCCGTGGAACCCGAACGCGAGCAACATCGTCCGGGCTGTCGCGGTGGCCGGCGGAGCGGTGTACGTGGCCGGCGACTTCAACCGGGTCGGCGGCCTGACCCGGGTGAACATCGCCAAGGTGGACGCCGTGACCGGCGCCGTCGCGACGAACTTCGTCCACCAGCTCGACGCCCGCGGCCGGGCACTCACCACCGGAAACGGCATGCTGTACGTCGGCGGCGACTTCATCACGGTCGACGGCACGGTACGCAACCGGCTCGCCGCGTTCTCGCTGTCCACCAACGCGCTGGTCGCCGGCTGGCAGCCGGTCGCCAACGATCTCGTCCGGGGCCTGACCTTCGCCCACAACCGGGTGTATGCCGTCGGCGCCTTCACCAGGCTGAACAACTCGACCGCCCGGCAGCACCTCGGCGCGGTCAACCCGACCACCGGCGCCCTGGACAACTCGTTCAACGCGATCCTGCGCATCGACTCGCACGCGATCGCGACCAGCCCGACCGCGGTGTACGTCGCGTCGGACGGCTCGGGTGGGCACCTGCGCGCGTACGGGCTCACCGGTACCGACCAGTTCGAGCTGACCGCGGACGGCGGCTTCCAGGGTGTGGCGGTACTCGACGACACCCTGTACCTCGGCGGCCACTTCGACCACGTCTGCAGTACCGCCCGGACCGGCGCCAACGGGACTTGCCTCGACGGCAGCGTCCAGCGCAAGAAGCTCGCCGCGGTGAGCGTGACCGGTGGCGCGCTGCTGCCCTGGACGCCGAACGCCAACTCGGCGCTCGGGGTGTACGCGCTGGTGTCCGATCCGGCCACCCGACGGCTGGCCGCCGGCGGGGAGTTCACCAACTTCAAGTTCGGCGCCGTGGTACAGGCGCACTTCGCCCTGTTCACCTGAGTCACGGGATCCGGGGTGGTGCCGGTTCGGCGCCGCCCCGGCTCGGTCAAGCCAGCAGGGATTCGACGGTGCCGCGTCAGGCAGGCGAGGTGGCGGTGTGGGTACGCCGCAGCTCGGCCAGGGCGCTGGCGAAACCGGCCAGCTTGTCGGCCGCGTCGGTGAGCCGGTCGATCGCCGTCGGCGCGACGGCGAGGTCGATCCGGTCTGCGGCCACACACTCGGCGGCCGCCGCGACCAGCCGTTCGTACGTGGTCACGCCGTCGCCGAGCTGACCCAGCATGCCGGCGTGCCCCGCGCTCAACGGCTCCCGCGCCTCGGCCGGCGCGAACCGCAGCGCCCGCTCCACCGACACGATCCGCTCGGCCAGCTCGCGCAGCTCCCGTTCGGCCACCTCGGCCTCGGCGACCGCGTCCCGGGCCGGCTCGGGCAGCCGGGTGGTCAGCCCCGCCAGCGTGCGGGAAGCCTCCTCGAGCCGGTCGGCGTACGGGCCGGCCGCGGAGTCCCGGAACCGGATCCGCAGCGACTGGCGCTGTACGTGCTCCACCGCGAACCGGCCCAGTGGGCTCGACTCGACGGCGGTCCGGACCGCACGACGGGCCGCGGAACCGTGGCGACCGACCGGATCGGACTCCGGTACCGGAAGTGCGGCGGCCGCGCGATAGTCCCGCCAGCGGAACGCGGCCGCGGCCACCGCCCCGCCGGTCAGCGCCGCCCACACCGCGTCCATCACACCGATCCCGGCGTACGGGGTGAGCACCACCGTGGCACCGCCGAGGACCGCGGCGAGCACGGTCCACCGCCGGCTCGCCCGCCGCAGTCGGCTCACGCCTCGCAGATGACGGGTACGTGCGTCCACCGCGGCACCTCCCCAATCCGGCGGCGGCGCTGCCGCCTCAGCCGGCCGACGCGTCCTTGGTGACGCCCGGGTCCTTCTGCAGGCTCGCCCGCAGCTGCTCCAGCCGGGCCACTCCCGGCTCGGCGGTCGGCTGCTCGTCCTGGTCGCCCTCGATCGCGGGCTTCTCCGGCGCCGGTGCCAGCTTCTCGCCGGCCATGCTGGCGCGGATCTGCTCGAGCCGGCTGGACCCGGCCATGTCCAGCGTGGACTTCTGCACCTCGAGCATCCGGCCCTCGACCGAGTTCTGCGCCAGCTCGGCGCGGCCGAGCGCGGCAGCGTACCGGCGCTCGATCTTGTCGCGTACCTCATCCAGGGACGGCACGTTGCCCGGTGCGGCCAGCTGGGACATGCTCGACAGCGAGTTGGCCACCTGCTCCTGCATCTTGGCCTGCTCGAGCTGGCTCATCAGCTTGGTGCGCTCGGCGAGCTTCTGCTGCAGTACCAGCGCGTTGTTCTCCACCGCCTTGCGCGCCTGCTGGGCCGCGCCGATGGCCTGGTCGTGGAGGGTCTTGAGGTCCTCCATGGACTGCTCGGCGGAGACGAGCTGGGTGGCGAAGACCTGTGCGGTCTGCTCGTACTCGGTGGCCTTCTGCTCGTTGCCCTCACCGCGGGTCTTGTCCGCGAGTACCAACGCCTGGCGGGCCGAGGCCTGCAGTTTCTCCACCTCGGACATGGTCCGCGACAGCTTCATCTCGAGCTGTCGCTGGTTGCCGATGACCGCCGCAGCTTGCTGCACGAGCGCCTGGTGCTGGCGCTGCGCGTCCTCGATCGCCTGCTGGATCTGTACCTTCGGGTCGGCGTACTCGTCGACCTTGGCGCCCATCAGCGCCATCAGGTACTTCCAACCCTTGACGAACGGATTGGCCATCTCGCGGTCCTCCCTGGCTGTGCGCCTCGTACGGTGCCCCACGTAGGTCGAGGCGCGGTACCTCCATCGTGGCAGGAGTACCGGAGTGGCGTCACGCCGCCTCCCACTGCCCCGTGACTAACTGACACCATCTAACAACTCAAACGTCACGAATCATGACGCTTCCGGTCCGGATCCAGCCCATCGACCTGAGACGGGACAGCTCGACCCACCGCGCCGCCCCACCGCGCCGAGCGGTCGCGCTGACCCGGCGGACGGGTCATGCCGAGCCGCCGGAGAGGACCCGTCGGGACAGCTCCTCGGTCTCCGCGAGACCGGCCCGCATACCCTCCAGATTGTCGGTCAACTCCCCCAGCCGGGTACCCGCGCCGGTGGCGTTGTCCGAGGTCAACGCCAGGGTGAGCAGCTCGGCGAGGCGGGCCACCAGCCCTTCCAGGCCGAGCACGGTGGACTGCATCCGAGCCAGCAGCGTGTCCTGGGTGGCGATCAGCCGCTGCCGGATCTCCAGTTGTTCGACCACCGCCCGCAGGGCGCGCTCCCGCTCGTCCCGCAGCTCCCCCGGCGGCAGCCCGTGGATCGACCGGTCCAGCGCCTGCCGCTCGCCGACCAGGCGTACCGCATCGATCCGGCTGGCCGCGGCGTCGACCAGGGTGACGTGCCCGGCGACCCGGCGCAGGTCGGCGACGATGGTGGCGGCCCGGTCGTCCACATCGGCGACCTGCCCGCGCAGCACCGGGTCGGGTGGCGACTCGGTCTGCTGGTGCAGCGCCTGCACGGCCGCCTGGGCCCGGCGCAGCCAACCGTCGGCCGGACTCCCCCGCGGTGGCGCCGGCAGCCGGACCGCACCGGGCGGCGGTTCGACCACCGGACCGGTCGGCCGCTCGGTCAGCGCACCCACGCCGACTTTCGCGACGTACACGATGCCGGCGATGCCCAACCCGACCGGGACGCCGAGCAGCGCCGCGGGGCCGAGTGCGGCGGTGACCGCGCCGCCCAGACCGCCGAGGAACAGAGCCGTGATGATCCCCCACGGCTCGGTGTACTGCTGGCCGACGCGCACTGCTAGAAGTTGCTCAGTACGGCGACCAGCACGTTGTCGATGCTAGCCGGATCGGAGGCGTCGTACGCGGCCGCGCGGGACGCGGCGGCGATGCGCTGCAGCACGCTCAGGTCGGCCTTGTCCCCGTACGCGATCGGGAAGATCCGGACGCTGTTCTCCAGGTTGTTCGCGTCCAGGTCGTCCAGCAGCCCGTCCAGGTCGTTGTCCCGCGGGTACTCGTTCTTGCCGTCGGTGAGCACCACGACGGCGTTGATCCGCTGCGCGTCGATGGCCTGGAGCATGTTCTGCTGGGCCGACCGGGTGGTGTAGTACAGCGCGGTACCGCCTTCGGCGTGCAGCCCGCGGATCGCCGACTCCAGCGCCGCCTTGTTGTCCTTGATCGGCCGGATCGGAACCTGGTCGGTGTACGGCTTGTCGTTGTCCTCGGTCTCGGTGGAGAACGTCCACAGCCCCACCTGGTCATCGGGCGAGAACTGGCTCAGCGCCTGTACCGCCGCGGACTTCGCCAGCTCCAGCTTGGACTTGCCGCCGGCCACCAGTTGGTCCATCGACCCGGACACGTCCAGGACGAGCAGCACCCGGGCGCGCTTGCGCAGTACGTCCCAGCCGGCCGCCGCCTTGGCCAGCACCTGCGGGTCGGGCGGGTCGAGCACGGTGTACTTCTGGTTCGGCAGCAGCCCGTTGCTCTCCTTGACCACCGAACCGGGCTTGCCGTTGTACCCGCGGAAGGCCAGGTCGGTGAAGCGCTTCTGCTGGTCGGACTGGCGTACGAAGGCGAGGAAGTCGGTCGCCGCGGCCCGCTGCTCGTCACTCGCGGTGGTCAGCACCACGAACGGGTTGTCGGAGAGCAGGGTGCCTTCCTTCGGGTACACCGCGACCAGCGGTACCCGCGGTTTGCTGCCCTTGCCGAACAACTTCGGGTTGCCGGTCGGGTTGCCCTGGTTGTAGTCGAAGACCGACTTCTCCTCGATCGCCACCGCGCTGATGTACGACAGGCCCTGCCCGCGCTTGTCCGCCTCGGCCAGGTTGGACAGGAAGGTCAGGGTGGTGTCGCCGTAGTGCACCACGCTGGACTCGACACCCTTGACGAACGCCTGCACCTTCGGGTTGGCCACGTCCCGGGCGGTCAGGTCCGAGGACCGTCCGGTGGCCGCGATGTACGCCCCGACCGTCGCGTTGAGGCCGGACGTGGAGTAGTGCGGGTTGGTCTTGCCGAGCTTGAACCGGCCCCACTCGGGGTGGCCGACCGAGGCCCAGCCGCGGGGGTTGTTCGCCAGCCCGAGCAGGTCCGACCAGCCGATCGCCTTGCCGGGCCAGCCGAGCGCCTGCGCCATCGGTCGCGGCATCGCGATCACCAGCGGGGTCTGCGCGATCGAGTCGATCTTGCCGGTCGGAACCAGCGCCACGTCCTTGCCGGCGAGCTCCTGCCGGAGCAGGTTCACCCAGGACGACGATGCCGGCGCCCAGACCTGCGGGGCCGGCGCACCGTCGCGGCGCGCGTCCCAGCCGCGGGACAGTGCGGTGAGCCCCGCGCCGGACGCCTTGCCGTACACCTTGACGTCCGCGCACTTTCCGTCCGCGAAGGTCCGGCCTGCCTTGTTGTACCGGCCGGCCAGCTCGGTCAGCAGCTCGGACTTCTCCGTCGACGAGCTGATCGTGAGGGCCACACAGCCGCTGCGCCGGTCTGACCCGGCCGACCCCGGGTCGTCGTCACCGCCGCCTCTGAGTACCAGGTACACGCCCACGACGGCCACCAGGCCGACGACGACGGCGACAATGAACGGCAGCGGGTTACGCCGCCGCACCGGGGTGTTGTAGGCCACCTGCTCCTCCGCCTCGACAGGGTCCTGGCATCGATCAGCGACCCAGGGGTCCAAGTGTGACAGGAGTCGCCTCGGTACCGGCGAGGGTGGTCAACACCGCGAGCCGAGCAGGCAGGCGGGCGAGCGCAGGGCGGCGCGGTGAGGCCGCCTACGCGGGTGGGCGAGAGAACAGCGCGATCAGGCGGCGCAGACGACGTCGCCGCGCCGGTCGGCCGCCCGGCGCTGCCGGTTCGTGGCCGGGTCCAGCGTGGTGCCGTCCAGGCTGACCTTCTCCAACGCGCTCGGGTCCAGGGCGGTCGAGTCGAGCGCCGCCCGATCGAGCACCTTGTCCAGCTTGGCCTTGTCCAACTTGGCCTTGTCCAACTTGGCCTTGTCGAGCTTCGCCTTGTCCAGAGTGGCCTTCTCGATCACGGCCTTGTCGATGACGGCCTTGTCGATGACGGCCTTGTCGATGACGGCCTTGTCCAGCTTGGCCTTGTCGGCGGTGGCCGGCTGCACCCCGTCCACCTCCTCGGCCAGCACGACGGTGCTGGTCACGTCGCGGAGCACTTCGGAGAGCTGGATGTTGAGGGCCTCACAGATGGCCGCGAGCAGTTCGCTCGACGCTTCCTTCTGGCCGCGCTCGATCTCCGACAGGTAGCCGAGGCTGACCTTGGCATCGGTGGACACGTCGCGAAGGGTGCGCCGCTGGGTCAGCCGTCGCATGCGAAGCACGTCCCCGAGGACTCGACGCAGGAGAACCATCGCAAAACCCCCCTTCGTGACCGACCGATGTACGGGGCTGGACGCCACGGTACCGCGCCGCGACACATGGCTGCACCATGGCCCGCCGCCCGGCTACCCCTGATGCTGGCCCAGTCGAGCCGCGATCAGGTCCAGTGCGGCTCGGACCGCACCGTCCCGTACCGCCGCCCGGTCGCCCGAGATGGACACCTTGCGGACGGCCGTGACGGACGCCGCCCGGTCCGGTCGGGTCGCGGCCGGGTCCGGACCGGCCACGCCCAGCCACACCGTGCCGACCGGCTGCCCGCCGTGCGGTTCGGGGCCGGCCACGCCGGTGGTGGACAGCGCCCAGTCGGCGCCGCACCGGTCCCGGGCCCCGGCGGCGAGCGCGGCGGCGACGTCCGGATCGACCGGTCCGCGCTCGGCCAGCAGCGCCTCCGGTACCCCGGCCAGAGTCGCTTTGAGGTCGGTGGCGTACACCACCAGCCCACCCCGGAACACGTCGCTGGCCCCCGGTACCTCGACCAGCGCCGCGGCGAGCAGCCCGCCGGTGAGCGACTCGGCGACGGCGATGGTCTGGCCGCGGGCGCGCAGCGCGGCGACCACGTCGGCGGCGCGGCCGCTGGCGAGCTCGGCGACCTGATCTCCCCGGTCCAGCATCAGTCGACCTGTGCCCCGATGCGCCGCAGGGCCCGCCGCCGCAGCTTGAACGCCCGCCACACGTAGTCGAGCCCGGTGACCATGGTCACCACCACGGCGACCGCCATGATCCACGGTCCGAGCCCGGACACCGGGGCGGGGAACGGCGCGATGTACCAGGCGATGGCCACGATCTGCAGGGTGGTCTTGACCTTGCCGCCGCGGCTGGCCGGGATCACGCCGTACCGGAGCACCCAGAACCTGATCACGGTGACGCCGAGCTCCCGGGCCAGGATCAGCGCGGTGATCCAGCCGGACAACCGGTCGTAGGCGGACAGCAGTACCAGCGCGGCGCCGGTGAGCGCCTTGTCCGCGATCGGATCGGCGACCTGCCCGAACACGGTGATCAGGTTCCAGTTGCGGGCCAGCCAGCCGTCCGCGAAGTCGGTCAGCGAGGCCACGCAGAAGGCCACGCAGGCGGCCGTACGCCAGCCCGGGTGGGTCATCTCCGACGCCACCACCAGCCAGACCAGCACCGGTACCAGGACGAGCCGGAGCACGGTCAGCGCGTTGGCCAGGTTCAGCACCGGTACCCGCAGCGCGCCGGCCGCCTGCAGCGTGTCCCGGGCGGTGGCGGCTCCCGCGCTGGCCGGGGCCGGCTCCAGCACCACATCGCCGGGCAGTACCGAGGTCGGCTCGGTGGCCGGTCCCTCGGCCGGTACGGGCCGCGGGTCGGTGGTCACCGGGTCGTCCCGCAAGGGTCGAGCACCGCCTCGAGGGTGGCGGTGAGGTCGACGCCCTCGCTGCTGGTCACCGTGGCGCGGACCAGGTCACCCGGGGTGAGCTCGGCGACCCCGGCGCCGGCCGCGATCGTGGTCGAGCCGTCCTCCGGCGCCTGGTGTCCGGCGCGGCCCTCGGCGGTACCGTCGGCCACCGTCTCCACCAGCACCTCGACCGTGCTGCCCACCCGTTCCTCGGCGCGCTGGGTGGACAGCTCGTCCACCAGCGCGCTCAGCCGCTCGCACCGCCGGCGCACGGTGTCCCGGCGTACCTTGCCGGTCAGGGTCGCGGCTTCGGTGCCGTCCTCGTCGGAGTACCCGAACACGCCGACCGCGTCCAGCCGTGCGCCGGTCAGGAACCGTTCGAGCTCCGCGAAATCCGCCTTCGTCTCGCCCGGGAAGCCGACGATCACGTTGGTACGCGCGCCCGCCTCCTTGTCGAAGCCGCGCGCGGTGTCCAGCAGCTCCCAGAACCGTTCGGTCGAGCCGAACCGGCGCATCCGGCGCAGTACCGGCTCGCTGGCGTGCTGGAACGACAGGTCGAAGTACGGCGCCACGCCGGGCGTGGTGGCGATCGCCTCGATCAGTCCGGGTCGGGTCTCGGCCGGCTGCAGGTAGCTCACCCGTACCCGCACGATTCCGTCGGTACCGGCGAGCTGCGGCAGCAGCTTCTCCAGCAGCCGCGCGTCACCCAGATCCTTGCCGTACGAGGTGGAGTTCTCGCTGACCAGCACCAGCTCCCGTACGCCCTGGCCGGCCAGCCACTCCGCCTCGGCGAGCAGCTCGTCCGGGGTACGGGACACGAACGCGCCCCGGAACGTCGGGATCGCGCAGAACGAGCAACGCCGGTCGCAGCCGCTGGCGAGCTTCAACGGCGCGACCGGACCTCGTTCGAGCCGGTGCCGGAGTACCCGCAGATGAGCCGGCGCCCGGTCGTCGGCGGCCGCGTGGCCGGGCGCCACCACCCGGTGCTTCGGCCGCTCCACCGGCGTGATCGGCAGCAGCGTGCGCCGGTCCCGGGGCTGGTGCGCGGCCGGTTTCTCGCCGGCCAGTATCGCCCGGAGCCGGTCGGCGATGTCCGGATAGTCGTCGAAGCCGAGCACCGCGTCGGCCTCCGGCAGGCTGCCGGCGAGCTGCTCGCCGTACCGCTCGGCGAGGCAGCCGGCCGCGACCACCTTGGCGCTCCCGCCGGACGCGTCCAGCAGCGTGTCGATGGACTCCTGCTTGGCCTGCTCGACGAAGCCGCAGGTGTTCACCAGCACCACGTCGGCCGACTCGCTGTCCGGGGTGAGCTGCCAGCCGTCCGCGGCCAACCGGGCCGCCAGTTCCTCCGAGTCGACCTCGTTGCGGGCACACCCGAGGGTGACGACGGAGACACGGCGGCTGGCGGCGGGAGCAGACACGCACCGAGGGTACCCGGCGGTCAAGTTGGCCCCCGACATCGCGCCAGGTGACACGGGCATGATCACCCGGGCACGGTTACCTGCTGCCTACCACCCGGCACGGTCGGCAATCGCCGGCGCTTCGCAACCACGCCGTCGCGCGGCGAGCTAGTCGTCGCCCTCCAGCCGGAGCCCGGCCAGTACGTCTTCCAGCTCATCGGGCTTGATCAGCACGTCCCGGGCCTTCGACCCCTCGGACGGCCCGACGATGCCGCGGGTCTCCATGAGGTCCATCAGCCGGCCGGCCTTGGCGAACCCGACCCGCAGCTTGCGCTGCAGCATCGAGGTCGACCCGAACTGGGTGGACACGACCAGCTCGATCGCCTGGATCAGCAGGTCGAGATCGTCGCCGATGTCCTCGTCGGCCTTCTTCTTGGTGCTCTCGGTCGCGACGGTGAGCACATCGTCGCGGAACTCCGGCTCCCGCTGGTCCTTGCAGAACTTGACCACGTCGCGGATCTCGGGCTCGGTCACCCAGGAGCCTTGCAGCCGGACCGGCTTACTGGCCCCCATCGGCAGGAACAGCCCGTCGCCGCGGCCGATCAGCTTCTCCGCGCCGGGCTGGTCGAGGATGACCCTGGAGTCGGACAGCGACGAGGTGGCGAACGCGAGCCGGGACGGCACGTTGGCCTTGATCAGGCCGGTCACGACGTCCACCGAGGGGCGCTGGGTGGCCAGCACCAGGTGGATGCCGGCCGCCCGGGCGAGCTGGGTGATCCGGACCACCGAGTCCTCGACGTCGCGCGGGGCCACCATCATCAGGTCGGCCAGCTCGTCCACGATGACCAGCAGATAGGGGTACGGGCGGTAGACCCGCTCGCTGCCCGGCGGCGCGGTGATCTCGCCCGCGCGTACCTTCCGGTTGAAGTCGTCGATGTGCCGCACCCCGGCCGCGGCGAGGTCTTCGTACCGCATGTCCATCTCGCGCACGACCCACTGCAGCGCGTCCGCGGCCTTCTTGGGATTGGTCACGATCGGGGTGACCAGGTGCGGGATGCCCTCGTACGAGGTGAGCTCGACCCGCTTCGGGTCGACCAGCAGCAGCCGCACCTCGTCCGGGGTGGACCTGGTCAGTACGGAGATCAACAGCGAGTTGATGCAGCTCGACTTGCCCGCGCCGGTCGCGCCGGCGATCAGGATGTGCGGCATCTTGGCCAGGTTCGTGACGACGTACCCGCCCTCGATGTCCTTGCCCAGCCCGGCCAGCAGCGGGTGGTGGTCGCTGGTGGCGGCCCGGCTGCGCAGCACGTCACCGAGCGACACGTCCTCCCGGTCGGCGTTCGGGATCTCCACGCCCACCGCACTCTTGCCCGGGATCGGGCTGATGATCCGCACGTCCGGGCTCTTCACCGCGTACGCGATGTTGCGGGACAGCTGGGTGATCCGCTCCACCTTCACGCCCAGGCCGAGCTCGATCTCGTACCGGGTGACGGTCGGCCCGCGGGTGAAGCCGGTGACCGCGGCGTCCACGTCGAACTGCTCGAAGACGTGCTGCAGCGCGGCGATGACCTCGTCGTTGACCTTGCTGCGGGTCTTGGTGGGGGTGCCCTTGTGCAGCAGGTGCGGCGGCGGCAGCTTGTAGTCGCCGTCGCTCGCGGACAGCGCCAGCTGCTCGGCCCGGGTGGGCGGAGCCGCGCTGTGCTCGGGTGGCTCGGGCCGGCGCCGGGGCTTGGCCGGTATCCGCGGGATAGGCCCGGTCAGCATCGGCTCGGCGCCCGCGCCCTCGGTTTCGTCGGTCTCCCCGTCGACCATGGTGCCCTGGCGGCGGCGGGACGCGCGGCGCAGCCGTACCGGCGGAGCGTCGTCGGCGTCGAGGTCGACCGCGCCGGCAGCACCCGCTGTACCTTCGCTCGATGCCTCGACCCGGCCGAGCGCGAGATCGCGCAGGTGGGCGATCCGCTCCGGAATCCGGTTCACCGGCGTCGCGGTGACCACCAGCACCCCGAACATGACCAGCAGCAACAGCACGGGGACGGCCACCCACGGGGTGATCGCCTCGGACAGCAGGCCGCCGACGCCCGCACCGACGACGCCACCGGCGTGGGACCTGCCGTCGGGTTGGGTCGGGCCTCCGCGCACCAGGTGCAGCAGCCCGAGGATGCCGAGCAGCAGCGCGGACCAGCCGACGACGCCGCGACCCCGGTGCTCCGGGTCGGGCGCCTCCCGCATCGCGCGTACCGCCGCGGCCACCAGCAGTAGCGGCAGCGCGGCCGCGGCGGAACCGATGGTCCAGCGGACCGCGGTGGCGAGCCAGCCGCCGAACGGGCCGGCCGCGTCGAACCAGACCGCGACCGCGAGCACGATCGCCAGCCCCAGCAGGCCGAGGCCCAGCCCGTCCCGACGGTGCGCCTGGTCCAGCTCGCGGGCGTTCGCGGCCTGCCGGCCGAGCGCGCGTACCACCCAGCCGACCCCGTGCGCGAGCACCATCCACACCGCGCCGATCGCGTGTCCGACCGGACCGAACGGGTGGATGGGGGCGTTGCGGCGGGGTGCCGGCCGGCGACGCGACGCGTTACGGGAACGCGCGCTCGCGGTACGCGACGAGGGGCTCCGCGTGCCGCTTCTGGTGCGGCTCGTGCTGGAGGTACGGCCGGCCATAGTTTCCCACCGTAGCGGTGAACAGCCGCTCAGCCCGGGACCGCGCGGTCGGTACCGGCCCCGTGTCGCGCTTTGTTCCGATCCGCACGCCGGCGCACGTACACCCCGATCCACGCCGTGACGACCAGTACCGCGACCGCGATCCGCAGCGCGGTCTCGTACCGCTCCGGATAGACCACCCCGGCCAGGT
The DNA here is from genome assembly GCA_963742715.1 of uncultured Actinomycetota bacterium. Taxonomy (GTDB): domain Bacteria; phylum Actinomycetota; class Actinomycetes; order Mycobacteriales; family Micromonosporaceae; genus CAVUMR01. The sequence continues at coordinate 2,281,270 of CAVUMR010000002.1, forward strand.
ACGTGTCGATGAAGCCGTCCCGCAGCCGCGCCTCGCCGGCCCGCTCACGCAGGGTGTCCTCCAACCAGGTGAGCGGGCAGACGAGCGGGAACAGCACGATCACCAGACCCCAGGCCGCGGCGGCGAGGTGCAGCCACAGGGTGCGCGGCCAGCGCCAGGCGAGGAACCCGCCGACGACCAGGTACACCAGATATCCGAGGTGTACGACGATCACCGCGTCGGCGCCGAGCCGGTAGCCCATCGGCCTATGGTCGCCCACCAGCGTGCAGTTCGGCATAGAGCAGTTCGCGGACCTGGTTCGCGTCGCGATCGGTCAACGTTCGGTCCAGCGGCCGGAGCACCACCCGGATCAGCAGGTTGCGCTGGTCCGGGCCGAGCCCGAGCCGGTCCCGGGCGGGCGGCGGCACCTCGTCGTACCCCCAGGCGCCGAGCACCTCGACGGTCTCCACCAGCTCGGCGTCGTCGCCGAGTACGGCCCGGACCCGGTCCCCGATCGCCTCGGCGGCGCAGTCCGTACCGGCGTCCACCGCGACCGACACGTCGCGCCGCACCGGCGGCAGCATCGACACCGCGCGGTACGGCGACAGGTCCCGCAACTGCGCGGCTGTCCGCGGGTCGGTGGCCCGCAGCAGCCGGATGTCCGGGATGCCCTTGCGCAGCATCACCAACCGGTCCAGCCCGAGCCCCATGGCCAGGCCCGACCAGCGCTCCGGCGGCAGCCCGGCACCGGCCAGCACCTCCGGCGCGGCGAGCCCGCACTCGCCGATCTCGATCCAGTCCGCCCGCTCGTTACGCCCTTCCCGCGGCTCGTCGCCATCGGTCCCCTCCCCGCCCACCCGGGCGTCGATCTGTCGACCGTCCATTGTGTACGGATGCCCGGTCGGCACGGTGCGCCAGCGGGTACCGGGCAGCGCGGCCCCGACCACCAGGTCGATCATCTCCAGCAGCTCGGACTCGCCGAGCCGGCCGCGATCGGTGACCCACCACAGATCCAGTTGGTGGGGGGTACCGGTGTGCAACCGGTCCACCGAATCCCGCCGGTAGCACATGCCCGGACACGCGATCAGCGCTCCGGAGCCAGGGTCGGCGGCCAGTTCACGCAGCGCGCGGACCACGGTCGCGCTGGTGTGGCCGCGCAGTACACAGGTCTCGCTGACGTACCGGGTGTACCGGGCGTCCAGGGTGACCGCGTCCGGCGGGTAGCCGAGTCGTACGTAGTTGTCGTCGACCGGTACCACCGGATGACCGCGGACCAACCGGACCGGGCACTGCCAGGCGGTACGCAGCGCGTCGACCACCTCGTCGGCGATCAGCCCGACGGCGTGCGGCGCATGTGCGGGATCGGTCAGGTCAGGCAGGGACAGGTCGCGGGCCAGGGCGGCCGGGGACAGCAGGGTGACGCTCATGGAAAACCTCCGCGGATCGGCTGGGGATGGTGGCGAAGGTCCCCGGCCGGCGGAGGTTGGGTGCGCGGGCTGCCTGGCCCGTCGATCGGACCGTGGTGGCCCGAGGATCAGCGCTGACGCACGATCGGCCACCGGCGGCATCCCTGCCGGCCGGGGCACGTAAATCGGCGCGCTGCTGCGATCACGGCTCAACGGTAACCCGGCCGCACGGCCGGCCGCGAGCCCGGATCCCCAGCCCGACGGCGGGTCACTCCAGCGGGAGGGTGTCCGGCACGTCGTACACCGGCCAGCCGTCGTCGCCGCGGCGCGCGGTGGTGTGCGGCCGGTGCGCCCGCCGCTCCCCCGGCCCGACCAGATGCTGTACGTCGACTCCACGCAGCACCAGCGCGTCGGCGATGAACGACCGGTGGCACCGCCACCACAGCGTCTCCGCGCACATGACCGCGACGACCTCCGGCCGCTCGGCCAACGCCACCACGGCATCCCGGAAAGCCGCCGTGTCCATGTGGTCGGCGTACCCGACGAAGCTCGCGTTGCGCAGTGCGGTGTGCCGCGAGTCCGGCACCCCGGACCGGCGCCCGCCGAGCGCCTCGCCGTGCCACTCGTACCGCACCCCCGCGTCGGCCAGCGCGGCGTCCAACGCCGACCGGCCGTACTGCGGATGCCGCCGCGACCCCGGGAAACGCCGTACATCCGCGAGCACCCCGATGCCGGCGGCGGTGACCAGCCCGACGAACTCCGGCGCCGGGCGGGCGCCGTGGCCGATGGTGAAAACGGTGCCGGGCAGCGGGGTCAGACCTCGACTCAGACTTCGACGACGGTGGGCACGATCATCGGCCGGCGCCGGTACGTCTCGTTCACCCACCGCCCGACCGACCGGCGTACCACCTGCTGCAACTGGTGCGGGTCGGCGATGCCGTCGGCGGCCGCCCGGTCCAGCGCGGCCGTGATGACCGGGAGTACGCCGTTGAAGATGGCCGGGTCCTCGGAGAAGCCCTTCGCCGACACGGTCGGACCGCCGACCACCTTGCCGGTCACCGAGTCGATCACCACGGTCGCCGCGATGAAGCCGCCGTCGCCGAGGATCCGCCGCTCGGTCAGCAGCGATTCGCCGACGTCGCCGACGGCCAGCCCGTCCACGTAGACGTAACGGGACCGGACGTGCCCGACCACCCGGGTCACCCCGTCGATCAGGTCGACGACGTCGCCGTCCTCGCACAGCACCACCCGGTCGGCCGGTACGCCGGACTCGATGGCCAGCCGCGCGTGCGCCCGCAGGTGCCGCCACTCGCCGTGGATCGGCAGGAAGTTGCGCGGCCGGGCGGCGTTGAGCAGGTACAACAGCTCGCCGGCCGGCGCGTGGCCGGAGACGTGTACCCGCGCGACATCCTTGTGGATCACGTTCGCGCCGGCCCGGGACAGCTGGTTGATCACCCGGTACACCGCGGTCTCGTTGCCCGGTACCAGCGAGGACGCCAGTACGACCGTGTCGCCGGGGGTGACCGTGATGTGCCGGTGGTCGCCGGTGGCCATCCGGCCCATGGCGCTCATCGGCTCCCCCTGCGAGCCGGTCGACATGTACACGACCTCGTGCGCCGGCAGCTCGAGCGCCTCTTCGAGCGGCACCACCACTCCGGCCAGGATGCGCAGTAGTCCCAGGTCACGGGCGATGCCCATGTTGCGCACCATGGACCGGCCGATGAACGCGACCTTGCGGCGGTGTTCGGCCGCCGCGTCCAGCACCTGCTGCACCCGGTGTACGTGCGAGGCGAACGAGGCGACGATGATCCGGCCCCGCGCGTTGCGGAAGATCTCGTCGATGACCGGCCGGATCTCCCGCTCGGAGATGACGAACCCGGGAATCTCCGCGTTGGTCGAGTCGGACATCAGCAGGTCGATGCCCTCGCCACCGAGCCGGGCGAAGCCGGCCAGGTCGGTGACCCGACCGTCCAGCGGTAGCTGGTCCATCTTGAAGTCGCCGGTGTGCAGCACCACCCCGGCCGGCGTGCGGATGGCCACCGCGAGCGCGTCCGGGATGGAGTGGTTCACCGCGAAGAACTCACAGCTGAACGCGCCGAGGTTCTCCGTCTGCCCCTCGGCCACGGTCAGCGTGTACGGCGTGATCCGCCGCTCGGCCAGCTTCGCCTCGACCAGCGCGAGGGTGAACTTCGAGCCGACCAGCGGGATGTCCGGCTTCTGCGCGAGCAGGTACGGCACCGCGCCGATGTGGTCCTCGTGCCCGTGCGTGAGCACAATCGCCTCGACGTCACCGAGCCGGTCGGCGATCGGCGAGAAGTCCGGCAGGATCAGGTCCACGCCGGGAGCGTCCACGTCCGGGAACAGCACGCCGCAGTCGACGATCAGCAGTCGACCTTCGTACTCGAAGACGGTCATGTTGCGCCCGATCGCGCCCAGGCCACCGAGCGGGGTGACCCGCAGGGCGCCAGCGGGCAACGGCCCGGGCGGACCCAGGTCGAGATGTGCCTGACTCACAGTTGGATCCCCGATTCGCTGAAGTCTGCCCGCAGTCGGGCGATCTCGTCCGGCGTGGCGTCGACCAGCGGCGGCCGCACCGGGCCGGCCGGCAGGCCGCGCAACGTCAGCGCCGCCTTGGTCAGGATCACGCCCTGGGTGCGGAAGGTGCCGACGTACGCGGGCAACAGCCGGTGGTGCAGGGCCAGGGCACCGGCCTGGTCGCCCCGCTCGTACGCCTCGATCATTTGTCTGGTCTCCGGGCCGACCAGGTGGGTCGGTACCCCGACCACCCCGACCGCGCCGACCGAGAGCAGCGGCAGCGTCATGGAGTCGTCGCCGGAGTACACCGCGAGGTTCGTGTCCCGGGTGACCCACGCGGTCGCGGTCAGGTCGCCCTTGGCGTCCTTCACCGCGACGATCCGCGGATGCTCGGCCAGCCGGTACATGGTCTCGGTGGCGATCGCAGTCGCGGTCCGGCCCGGGATGTCGTACAGCATGAGCGGCAGCCCGGTGGCCTCGGCGACGGTCCGGAAGTGCGCGAGCAGGCCCGGCTGCGGCGGCTTGGAGTAGTACGGCGTGACCACCAGAGCGCCGTGCGCCCCGGCCTTCTCGGCTGCCTGCGCGAGCTCGACGGTGTGCGCGGTGCTGTTCGTGCCGACTCCGGCGATCACCTGCGCGCGATCTCCGACCGCCTCCAGCACGGCCCGCAGCAGCCCGTCCTTCTCCGCGTCGGTGGTGGTCGGCGACTCGCCGGTGGTACCGCTGACCACCAGGCCGTCGTTGCCCTGCTCGTCGACGAGGTAGGTGGCCAGTCGCTGCGCCCCGTCCAGATCCAGCCCGCCGCTCGCCGTGAACGGCGTCACCATCGCGGTGAGCAGGCGGCCGAACGGCCGGCTCGGGTCATGCGTCATGCCCTCAAACTAGCGGAACGACCGGTAGCCGCAGCCGGGACGCCCATGCCGTCGAACTCGGTCCCGGCTGCTCGGCGACCGGGTCTGGACATAGAGAGTCCCGTGACGCGCCGGTCGGGGGTCCGCAGCGCCACGGGACTCTGCTGTCTTTCATCGGCGCGGCCCGCTCCGCCGTTACACCACGCCGACGCGTTTCGCGCCGGCTTTCTGCTGCCGGCCCCACCGCTGGTCGGCGCGGGCCGCGGCGGAGTCGGGCGTCAGCTCTCCGCGACGAACGGGCTGGCCGCCACCTCGGTTCCGTCCGCCAGCGTCGAGATGGTGAAGTCGCTGAACACGTTCGGCGCGACCCGGTGCAGCTGCCGCAGGCACTCCACCGCGAGGCCGCGGATCTCCACGTCGGCGTGCTCGCTGGCGCGCATGCCGATGAAGTGCCGCCAGGCGCGGTAGTTGCCGGTGACCACGATCCTGGTCTCGGTCGCGTTGGGCAGCACCGCCCGGGCCGCCTGCCGGGCCTGCTTGCGGCGCAGCGTCGCGTTGGGCACGTCGGCGAAGCGCTTCTCCAGACCTTCGAGCAGTTCCGTGTACGCACGCAGCGACGCGTCGGTGGCGGCCAGGAACTTCTCGTGCAGCTCCGGGTCCTCGGCGATCACGTCCGGCTCGACCATCGCGGCGTCCCGCTCGGGCACGTACCGCTGGGACAGCTGGCTGTACGAGAAGTGCCGGTGCCGGATCAGCTCATGGGTGAGCGAACGGGACATTCCGGTCAGGTAGAACGAGACGCTCCCGTGCTCGAGTACGGACAGGTGCCCGACCTCGAGGATGTGGCGCAGGTACCCGTCGTTCGTGGCCGTACTCGGGTTCGGCTTGCGCCAGGACTGGTAGCACGCCCGGCCGGCGAACTCGGCCAGCGCCTGACCGCCGTCCGCGTCGGTCGTCCAGGGCACGTCGGCCGGCGGCTCGAAGTGCGTCCAGGCGATCAGCTGTACCTGTGGCGGTGCTGTCTGTGGCACGTCCCTGTTCTCCTGCCGCTCGGAGCCTGTCGACTGGCGGCCGGCGCTCGGGAGCCGACGCTCCGGATCGCTGGCGGGGTGCCGGCCGTCGGGCGGCTCACACGCGCCCGCGGGGCCGGCGTCCAGGTGCGCCCCGAGAGTAACCGGCCGAACCTGGCCCGGCCGGTCCGGCACACCGCCGGCGCGTGTCTGACCTGCCACAGCGGCCGCCCCCACTGCGACGCCGCCTGACATCGGATCTGACGGCGAATGGCGTTGACATGACGTCCGAACTGATGTCATAGTGACGTCATGGAGAACGCAATGGGATACCTCGAAGAGCTGCGGCGGGACCTTTCCGACACCGTCGCCACCGACGAAAGCAGCCGGCGGCCAGCCCGGTACTCCGGCCGTCACGCGTGGGATCGGTGGCTGTCCACCCGGCCTCCGGACAGCACCGACCAGGCGTCTTCGGACGCGCGTACCAGGAACAAGCGTGGCGGGGAGCCTCGGCGCGGACGCCGCCGGCTGCCGGCCCGCGTCGCCGGCCGGTTCGCCAGCCACCTGCGCCGGCAGTCACGCCGCACCGCGGTGGGCTGGTAATTCCATGACGTCACGAGTGCTGTCAGGATAGTGCCATGGACCTGAATCCGTACCTGGAAACGCTCCGTCGAGACCTCGCCGCGACCGCCGCACCGGGCGGACCGGAGGTGAGCAGGGCCGCCGAACTGCTGGCCGGCTCACTCGAGTCGGCGGCCCGGCTCTGCCTGCTCGAGGCGCTGACGGACGCGGCGGCTGAGATCACCACCAAGCTCGGCAACACCTCGGTCGACGTCCGGCTGCGCGGCCGGTCCGCGGATCTGGTCGTCTCCGAGACGCCGTCCGCGCCGGTCGAGCCGCCGGCCGTCGAGCCCGACACCGGGGACGTCGCCCGGATCACCCTCCGCCTGCCCGAACAGCTCAAGGGCACCGTCGAACGCGCCGCCGCCGCCGAAGGCATCTCCGTCAACGCCTGGCTGGTACGAGCGATCAGCGGTGCGGTGCACGGCGGCCAGTTGCCGCCGGGGAACCGGCCCGGACGGCTCGGCCGTCGGGTCACCGGCTTCGCGCAGGCCTGACCCCCACCAGCTTTGCAGCCCGCACCGGCCGGACCGCACCGGTCCGCCGGTCAGGAAGGACATCACGATGTACGAGTTTCCATGCCCGAATCCGATCACCGCGTCCATCCGGCTGGCCGCCGGCCGGGTCGAGATCATCGCCGAGGAGCGGGACACGGTCACGGTCGACGTGTCACCGCAGAATCCTCATGACTCCGCGTCGGTCGATGCGGCCGAGGCGACCAGGGTGGACCTGCACGGCGACACCCTGATCGTGGAGGCGCCGGAGTCCGGTGGCGGCTGGCTGTTCCGCCGGCCCCCGCACCTGCGCGTCGAGGTACACCTTCCGCTGGACTCCACCGTCCAGGCGAAGGGCGCGTCCGCGGACCTCCGGTGCGCCGGCCGCCTGGGCGGCCTGTCGGTGCAGTCCGCGTCCGGCGACGTATCCGCCGAGCACGTCACCGGTGACCTGTCCGTCACCACGGCCAGTGGCGACGTCCGGATCGGGCAGGCGCACAGCCAGGCCCGGACCAAGTCGGCCTCCGGCGACCTGAGCATCGACTACGTGGGCGGCGACCTGACCGTGGCCACGGCCAGCGGCGACGTGGCCGTCAACGTGGCCGACGGCTCGGTGAACGCCACCACCGCCTCCGGCGACCTGCGGGTCGGAGTCGCCCGCCGCGGCAGCCTGCAGGTCAAGTCCGTGTCGGGTGACGTATCGGTCGGAGTGGCCAGCGGCACCGGGGTGTGGCTGGACCTGTCCTCGATGAGCGGCGACACCGTCAGCGACCTGGACGTCGCGAGCGACGCACCGGCCACCGGCTGCGACCTGAACCTGCAGGTACGCACGATGAGCGGGGACATCGCGATCCGCCGGGTACAGGCGCCAGCACCGGCGTGACTCCGGTACCGAGGGCGGTACCGGCCAGGCAGCGTCGAGCGCCGCGTGCTTCGTACCCGAGCGAGCGGGAACGCCGCCAGGGACGTGCCCGTCAGACGTACAGCCAGTCGAACGGCGCCCACGGCAGGTTCCGTACCACCGTGAAGACGCCCCACGCGGCCAGGAAGATGCCGAGCATCCGGCCGGTCAACTGGGGCACCGGCAGGCGCCAGCCGAGGACCCGCTGCCCGGCCCACGCGAGGTACGCGTAGACCACGAACGGCACCGCGAACACCGCGACCGCGTGGTGCCGGGCAGCCTGCGGCAGGTTGGCGTGCAGCAGGTACCACAGCGCGCGGGTGCCACCGCAGCCCGGGCAGTCCAACCCGGTAACCGCCTTGAACGCGCAGCCACCCTGGGGATCGGTCTGACCGTCGGTCGGGTTGAACGCGATCACGTAGCCGGACACCATGCCGACACAGGCGAGTATGGCCAGCGGGGCGAGCCAGGATGGTTTCGTCCAGATCGCGGTGGCGATCCCGCCGAGCCGCCGCTCCAGGGCCGACGTGTACACCGGCTGCGGGGTCCAACCGGGCGGGTACCCCGGCGGGCCGGACTGGGCGGACACGCCGGGCCGGGCCGGTTGACCGGCAGCGGCATCCGCTGGCCCCGCCGGTACGCCCTGATCGGTCACGGCCATCTCTACGCCCCCTGGTGAACGCGCGTTACCGGCTGCCACGCTACACGCCGATCCGGACCCCCGGCCTCGACCGGAGGCCGGCATGCCGTCCCCGACCGTGGCCGCGTCGACGGTTACCCAACCAGCTTGCGCAGCGCGTCGCGCAGTGCCGGGGCCAGGTCGCCCCGCTCCGGCTCAGCCACCTCGGCCAGGCCCAGCCAGCCGCCCAACCGGCACAGCTCGGTGGCGAGCTGCTCGGCCACCTCATCGGGCCGCTGTCCGTCCTCCAGCCACGCGGCCGGCACCCGCAGGATCCCCGCCTTCCGGTCGGCCTTCAGGTCGACCCGGGCGACCAACCGGTCGCCGAGCAGGAACGGCAGCACGTAATAGCCGTGTACCCGCTGCTGCGCGGGTACGTAGATCTCGATCCGGTAGCGGAAGTCGAACAGCCGCTCGGTGCGGGACCGCTCGAAGATCAACGAGTCGAAGGGGCTGACCAGGGTGCGCGCGCGTACCCACCGGGGTACCGCGGCCGCGGGGTGCAGATATCCCGGCTGCTTCCAGCCGGCGACCTGTACCGGCAGCAGCTCGCCCGCGTCCACCAGCTCGCGTACCGCCTGCCGGGCCGGCTGCACCCCGAGCCGGAAGTAGTCGCGCAGGTCCGTCTCGGTGGCGACGCCGAGTGCCCGGGCCGCGATCCCGATCAGCTCCCGATGCGCCTGCGCCGGCTCCGGGGTGGGCGCGCCGACCACTTCGGCCGGCAACACCCGCTCGGACAGGTCGTACACCCGCTCGAAGGCACCGTTGCGGGACGCGACAGTGACCGCGCCGGACCAGAACAGGATCTCCAGCGCCTGCTTGACCTCGCTCCAGTTCCAGCCCCAGTTGTCCTTGCGCCGCGGCACGTCGTGTTCGATGTCGCGTGCGGTCAGCGGGCCACCGGCCCGGACCTCGTCGTGTACCCACTGGACCAGTTCGGGTTTGCGGTCCAGCAGCTTGGCCACGCCCCAGCGGTGCCGCTCGGCCATCCGCCAGCGCAGCAGCCGGTGGCACTCGACCGGCAGCAGGGACGCCTCGTGCGCCCAGTACTCGAAGAGCTCGCGCGGGCGCCGCTGGTACGCCACCTGCTCCAGCAGCTCGCGCGGGTACGGCCCGAGCCGGCTGTACAGCGGGAGATAGTGCGCCCGCACCAGCACGTTGACCGAGTCCATCTGCAACAGCCCGATCCGGCCGAGCACCCGGCGCAGGTGCCGTACATCCGGCCGGCCGGTCGGCGCGCGATCGGTGAAGCCCTGGGCGGCCAGCGCGATCCGCCGCGCCTGCGCGCCGGACAGGTGCTCACCGGTCAGGGCGGGCATCGGCTCAGCTCCTCACACATGCGTACAGCACGATCGTCACCAGGCCGAGTACGAAAGCGATGAGCGTCCAGCTCTTCGCCTTGGACACGTTGTCCCGCCACCCGTGCAGGTCACCCCGGTCGCGCGCCCCCATGGCCAACGCCGAGTACACGATGCCGGCGATGCCGAACGGCAGGCAGCAGCACATCGTGGCCAGGATCGACAGCACCAGCCAGGTGGTCGGGTTGGGCAGATCCCAGGACTCGGCCGGCGGCCGCCGCGCGCTGCCGCGCAACCCGTCACCGCCGGCGCCAAGCCGACCCTGCCACTGCTCCGGCTCCGCCGCGCTCACGCCGCGCTCCTTGTTGGTCGGCTCGTGCCGACCGGCTCGTACCGACCGGCTCGTGCCGACCGGCTCGTACCGACCGGCTCGTATCCGATCGGCTCAGGTCCCTGTGCGACCGATGATCGGCCGCGATCGTTGGCGCAGCGTAGCGGACCGGTCCGACGAAACCTGTGGACGGCGGGGCCGACCGGCACGTACCAAGAACACATGGGCGAGGTGGTGGTACGGCCGGCGACCGTGGCGGATCTCGGCGGGGTCGCGCGCGCCCGGATCGAGGGTTGGCAGCACGGGTACCGGGGCCTGCTGCCGGCCGCCTACCTGGACTCCCTGGACGTGGAAGCCGATCGGGACCGGCGCCAGAAGACCTGGTCAGCGGGCGGCTTCGACCGGTTCGACATGCTCGTCGCGGTGGCTGGCGGCCAGCCCGACGAAGTGCTCGGCTTCAGCATGTCCGGGCCGTACCGGTTGTCCGGACCGGATTGCCTGTCCAGCCGCGATCCGGACGGCGACTACGACGAGGCGATCGGCGAGCTGTACGCGATGTACGTACGGCCGGCCCGATGGGGCCGCGGCGTGGGTCGGGCGCTGATGGCCGCGACCGTACGGCGGATCCGCGGGCACGAGCGGTCGCCGGTCCGGTTGTGGGTGCTCGCGGCGAACGTCCGCGCCCGCCGCTTCTACGAACGGTGCGGATGGGTCGCCGACGGTGCCACCCAGCCACTGGTGCTCGAGTTCGACGGCAGCCGGTACGAAGCGCCCGAGGTGCGGTACACCCTGGCCACCGAGCCGGGCCCGTCGACCGGCTGACCGCCGCGCCGACCGGGCAGTGCCGCGCCGACCGGGCAGTGCCGCGCCGACCGGCTGAGTGCCGCGTGAGTGCCGCGCTGAACGGCTGAATAGGGTGGCCGGATGGCTCTCGGGTACGTCCGGCCGGCCCGGCACACCGACGCGGCGGAGATCGCGCGGATCCAGCTGTCCACCTGGCGCACGGCGTACCGCCGGATCGTGCCCGCACAGGTGCTCGACCAACTCGACGAGGCGTGGCTGACCGAACGGTGGCAGCAGGCGATCGACGCTCCGCCGTCGCCCCGGCACCGGGTCCTGGTCGCCATCGAGCAGGGCGAACGCGACGAGCTGGTGGGCTTCGCCGCGTCCGGCCCGGTCGAGGAGGACGCGCTCGCGCCGGACGAGACCGGCTTGCCGACCGGTACCGGCGCCCTCACCGACCTGCTGGTCGAACCGCGGTGGGGCCGGCGCGGTCACGGCAGCCGGCTGCTCGCCGCGACCGTCGCGAGCTGGCGCGACGACGGCTTCGCGCGCGCGTACGCCTGGGCGTTCGAGCGGGACGTGGCCACCCACAAGTTCCTCGCCTCGACCGGCTGGGCGACCGACGGCGCGGTCCGGGGGCTGGACATGGACGGCATCGTGGTACGCCAGCAACGGCTGCACGTCGACCTGACCGTCGATCCCGCGGACCAGGTGGCCGGCGAGGGCGCGACCGCCGACGAGTGACCGCGCCCTGCGGTCGTCCGCTGGTGCGCTGGACCGCCCGCTGACGCGGGAGCTCAGTCCTCGAGCAGCGGGCTGAGGCCCATGGTGAGTCCGGGCCGGTGCAGCACCTTGCGGGCGGCCAGCAGCACCCCGGGCATGAAGGACGCCCGGTCGAACGAGTCGTGCCGGATGGTCAGCGTCTCCCCCGCACCGCCGAACAGGACCTCCTGGTGGGCCACCAGCCCGGCGGATCGCACCGAGTGCACCGGTACGCCGTCGACCGCGGCGCCACGCGCACCGTCCAGCGAATCCCGGGTCGCGTCCGGCATCGGGCCGTAGCCGGCGTCCGCCCGGGCCGCCGCGATCATCCGGGCGGTCGTCTGGGCGGTACTGCTCGGCGCGTCGATCTTGTGGGGATGGTGCAGCTCGACGATCTCGGCCGAGGTGAAGAACCGGGCGGCCCGCTCGGCGAACTCCATCATCAGTACCGCGCCGATGGCGAAGTTCGGGGCCACCACGACGCCCACATGGGGCTTCGGCTCGAGCCAGCCGCGGATCCGGTCCAGCCGTTCCGGGGTGAACCCGGAGGTACCGACGACCATCGACACGCCCTGCTCGACGCACCAGTGGACGTTGTCCATGACCACCTGCGGCGTGGTGAAGTCGATCACCACCTGCGCGCTCGCGTCGAGCACGTTGCTCAGCCAGTCGCTGACGTCCACCATGGCGACGAGCTCCATGTCCGCGGCCGCGTCCACGGCCCGGCACACCTCGGAGCCCATCCGTCCGCTGGCGCCCAGCACCCCGACCCGGATCGGCTCGGTACCGGCCGCTGCCGCCTCGGCGGTCTCCTCGGTCACGCTCGTCACCTGTCGCCTCGCCTTCACAGCGGTCCGCCCGCGGCCCGGGCCGCAGGGCACGGCCGGCGCGGGAAGCACCGGCCGTGCCACCCTAGCGGGCCACCGCCGCGGAGAAATCGTGGTCGTTGAACGGGCCGATGACGGCGAGCGACATCGGCCGCCGGAGCAGCTCCGCGGCCACCGTACGGACGTCGTCCACGGTCACCGCGTCGATCCGGCTGAGCAGCTCGTCCACGCTGAGCATCTCGCCGTACAGCAGCTCGCCCTTGCCCAACCGGCTCATCCGCGAACCGGTGTCCTCGAGCCCGAGTACGAGCGAGCCCTTCAACATGCCCTTGCCGCGCGCCACCTCGGCATCGGTGAGCCCGTGCTCGGCGACCGTGGCGAGCTGGTCCCGCACGATCGCGAGTACCTCGTCGGCCTTACCGGGCGCGCAGCCGGCGTACACCGCGAACAACCCGGCGTCGTCGTACGCGGAGCTGTACGAGTACACCGAGTAGGCCAGTCCGCGCTTCTCCCGTACCTCCTGGAAGAGCCGGCTGGACATGCCGCCGCCGAGCGAGTTGTTCAGTACGCCGAGGGTGAACCGGCGCTCGTCCTGTCGGGACAGGCCGGCACAGCCGAGTACCACGTTCGCCTGCTCGGTGTCCTTGGCCTGTACCAACGTGCGGGGGTCGGTCAACGGCGCGGGCGCCGGCAACCGGGTGTCCGGGGCCGCACCGGAGGCCAGGCCACCGGTCTCGACCGCCGCGGACACCAGCGCCACCAGCTCGTCGTGCTCGAGACTGCCGGCCGCCGACACCACCAGGTTCGGCGCGGTGTACCGGCTGCGGTAGAACTCGACGATCTGCTCGCGGGTCATCGCCGAGATGGTGTCCACCGTGCCGGAGATCGACCGGCCCAGCGGATGGTCGCCGAACGAGGCGCGGGCCAGCAGGTCGTGCACCTCGTCCGCCGGCTCGTCCTCCTGCATGGCGATCTCTTCGAGGATCACCCCGCGCTCGGTCTCCACATCGGCCGGTTCGATCACCGACGCCGAGATCACGTCGCACAGCACGTCCACCGCGAGCGGCAGGTCGGTATCCAGTACCCGGGCGTAGTAGCAGGTGAATTCCTTCGCGGTGAACGCGTTGGTCTCCCCGCCGACCGCCTCGATCTCACTGGAGATCTGCAGCGCCGACCGCCGCTCGGTGCCCTTGAACAGCAGGTGCTCGAGGAAATGCGAGGCACCGGCGTATTCGCCGGACTCGTCCCGGGAACCGACACCGGCCCAGATGCCGAGCGACACGCTGCGCATCGCCGGCACCGCCTCGGTGATGACCCGCAGGCCGCTCGGCAGCACGGTACGACAGACCGTGCCGCCGAGCGGATCCGCCTGCAGGGTGGTGCGCTCACCCGGCGGGGTGTGGGGGTGGCCGGTCACCGATGACGCCGGCGCTGCCGACGCGGACCGTCGTCGCCTTCCTCACCGTCCGAGCCGGCACCGTCCGAGCCGGCACTGTCCGAGGGCGCGTCGTCGCCCTGCGGCCCGTCTCCACGCGGGCGGTCACCCGACGGCCGGTCGCCGCGCGGGCGGTCGCCGGACGGCCGGTCCCGGTCCCGACGCGGGCCGGACGGCCGGGACGAGTCCCGGGCCGGTGCCGGTGCGCCGTCCGGGCGGACCAGGTCGAGGTACACCTTGCCGCGGTTGTCCACGTCGACGATCTCGACCTCGACCTTGTCGCCCACGTTGATGTGGTCCTCGACCCGGTCGACCCGCTTGCCGTCGCCCAGCTTCGAGATGTGCAGCAGGCCGTCGCGCCCCGGTACCAGCGAGATGAACGCGCCGAACGCGGCCGTCTTGACCACGGTGCCGAGGAACCGGTCACCGACCTTCGGCAGCTGCGGGTTGGCGATCGCGTTGATCCGGTCCACCGCCGCCTGGGCGGAGGGGCCGTCGGCGGCACCGATGTAGATCGTGCCGTCGTCCTCGATGGTGATGTCGGCGCCGGTCTCGTCCTGGATCGCGTTGATCATCTGACCCTTCGGGCCGATGACCGCGCCGATCTTGTCGACCGGGACGGTGACCGTGGTGACCCGCGGCGCGTACGCCGACATGGCCGCCGGGCCGGAGATCGCGTCGTGCATCACGTCCAGGATCGCGAACCGGGCGTCCCGGGCCTGCCGCAGCGCGGCCGCCAGCACCTCCGACGGAATGCCGTCGAGCTTGGTGTCGAGCTGCAGCGCGGTGACGAACTCGCGGGTACCGGCGACCTTGAAGTCCATGTCGCCGTAGGCGTCCTCGGCACCGAGGATGTCGGTCAGCGCGACGTACTCGGTCTTGCCGTCCACCTCGTCGGAGACCAGCCCCATCGCGATGCCGGCGACCGGCGCGGCCAGCGGTACGCCCGCGGACAGCAGGCTCATCGTGCTCGCGCACACCGAGCCCATCGAGGTGGAACCGTTCGAGCCGAGTGCCTCGGAAACCTGCCGGATCGCGTACGGGAAGTCCTCCCGCTTGGGCAGCATCGGCAGCAGTGCCCGCTCGGCCAACGCGCCGTGACCGATCTCACGGCGCTTCGGCGCACCCACCCGGCCGGTCTCACCGGTCGAGTACGGCGGGAAGTTGTAGTTGTGCATGTACCGCTTGGTGCGGTTCGGCGACAGCGTGTCCAGCGTCTGCTCGAGCCGGAGCATGTTCAGCGTGGTGACGCCCATGATCTGCGTCTCGCCCCGCTCGAACAGCGCCGAGCCGTGCACCCGCGGCAGGATGTGCGTCTCGGCCGACAGCGGCCGGATGTCGGCCGGGCCGCGACCGTCGATGCGGACCCGCTCGCGCAGGATGCGCTGGCGTACCAGCTTCTTGGTCAGCGTCCGGACGGCGGCGCTGACCTCCTTCTCGCGTCCCTCGAACTGCGGGCCGACCAGCTCCTTCGCCCGCTCCTTGATGCTGTCGAGGGTCGCCTCCCGGTCCTGCTTGCCGGCGATCCGCAGCGCGTCGGACAGGTCGGCGCCGACCTGCTGCTCGACCGCGGCGTACACGTCGTCGCCGTGGTCGATGAAGACGGGGAACTCCACGGCCGGCTTGGCCGCGGCCGCGGCGAGCTCGGCCTGGGCCCGGCACAGCTCGGCGATGTGCGGCTTGGCCGCCTCCAGCCCGCTCGCGACGACCTCCTCGGTCGGCGCGGGGGCCCCGCCGGCGACCAGGGCGACCACGTTCTCGGTGGCCTCGGCCTCGACCATCATGATCGCCACGTCACCGTCGGCGAGCGCCCGGCCGGCGATGACCATGTCGAAGGTGGCGGTCGCCAGCTCCTCGTGGGTGGGGAACGCCACCCAGCCGCCGTCGACGTACGCCATCCGGGTGGCACCGATCGGACCGCTGAACGGCAGCCCGGCGAGCTTGGTGGACAGCGACGCGGCGTTGATGGCGACCACGTCGTACGGGTGCAGCGGGTCGAGCGAGAGCACCGTCTCGACCACCTGTACCTCGTTGCGCAGGCCCTTGGTGAAGGTCGGGCGCAGCGGCCGGTCGGTCAACCGGCAGGTCAGGATGGCTTCCTCGCTCGGCCGGCCCTCGCGGCGGAAGAACGAACCGGGGATGCGCCCGGCCGCGTACATCCGCTCCTCGACGTCCACCGTCAGCGGGAAGAAGTCGAGCTGGTCCTTGGGGTGTTTGCTGGCCGTGGTGGCCGAGAGCACCACCGTGTCGCCGAGCCGGGCGATGCAGCTGCCGGCGGCCTGCTGGGCCAGCCGACCGGTGCTGAAGATGACCTCGCGCGTGCCGCGCGGGCCGTTGTCGATCACGGCGCGGGAGACGTCTGTCCCCAGTACACCGGTGTCGTGATGCCCGGCATCCGCCTGGGCAGCTTGAGTCGTTTCGGTCATGGTGCGAAGTGCTCCTCTACTGATGCGAACCCGGCGTCGGGCGCGTGCCCGGCGGGCCGGGTCGCGGGGAGCTCCTCCGCGGCCGGTCTTCGATCGAAGCGTCCGGTCCGCCTGCGGTCGTTGACGACCGCGGCTTCCCGGAAGCCACTACCGAGGACCGGCCTCACCGAGTTGGCTCCCGGCGGGGCCCTGCCCGCCTGCCGGGGTGACCCGTCACGGCCCCGATGGCCGGACGAGTCGGGGGAGCGGCCCACGGCCACTCCCCCGGATGACTATCGGCGCAGACCGAGCCGCTCGCGGAGCGCCCGGTACCGTTCGATGTCCGTCTTGGCCAGGTACTTCAGCAGCCGGCGGCGTCGGCCGACCAGCAGCAGCAGTCCCCGGCGGCTGTGGTGATCGTGCTTGTGCAGCTTGAGATGCTCGGTCAGATCCGAGATCCGCTTGGTGAGCATCGCCACCTGCACCTCGGGCGAACCAGTGTCGCCTTCCGCGGTGGCGTAGTCGGAAAGGATCTTCTGCTTCGTCGCGCTGTCGAGCGCCATAATCTCCTCATCGGTGCCGGTATGTCAGTTCGTCTCGGACCCACGGCGCCGTGCAGGCAGCCGAGACCTCGCCGGGTATACGGCGTGCGTCCAGGCTAGCAGCAGGCCGGCACCGGCCCGCAGCAGGCCTTCTACCCGCGGGTCAGTACCTGCCGGGTCTGCGAGACGTCGGTCTTGATCTGCTCGACCAGGGCGTCGACGTCGTCGTACTGGCGCATCTCCCGCAGCCGTGCGATGAAGTCCAGCGCGACCCGCTCGCCGTACAGGTCCTCGTCGAAGTCCAGCACGTACGCCTCCACCCGGCGCTCCCGGCCGGCGAAGGTGGGATTGGTGCCGATGCTGATCGCGGCCGGCAGCCGGTCGGTGTCCTTGTCCCGCAGCAGCCAGCCCGCGTACACCCCGTCGGCCGGGCACGCGGCGTGCGGCGTGGTGAGCAGGTTCGCGGTCGGGTACCCGAGCAGCCGGCCACGCCGGTCGCCCCGGACCACCACTCCGGACAGCCGGTGCGGCCGGCCGAGCGCGTCCGCCGCGGCCGCCACGTCACCGGCGTCGACACAGGCCCGGATGTACGTCGAGCTGAACACGGTGTCCTCGGCGGCGACCAGCTGCGCGCCCTCCACGCCGAATCCGAACCGGTGCCCGAGCGCGGTCAGCAGCGGTACGTCGCCGGCCGCCTTGTGCCCGAACCGGAAGTTGTCCCCCACCACGACCAGGGCCGCGTGCAGGTGCTCGACGAGTACGTCGTGGACGAACGTCTCCGGCGGCAGCCGGCTGAACTCCGGCGTGAACGGGATCACGCAGAGTACGTCCACGCCCAGCTGCTCGATCACCTCGGCCTTGCGCGCCTGGTCGGTGAGGATCGCCGGGTGGCTGCCGGGTCGTACCACCTCGGACGGGTGCGGGTCGAACGTGACCACCACCGAGGACAGGCCGGCCGCGCGGGCCCGGCTCACCGCCTGACCGATGATCTGCTGGTGGCCGCGGTGTACCCCGTCGAACACGCCGATGGTGACGACCGAACGGCCGAAGCCGCCCGGGGCCGAGTCCACTCCGCGCCAGCGCTGCACGCCGTACCTCCACTCGCCGCTGCCCCGGTAGAAGCCTAGGCGCCGACCGCGGTCAGCCCGCGTCGGCGAGTACCACGTCCGGCCGGGCCAGCCCGTCCCGCTCGCGTACCAGCGCGAGGACCGCACCGTCGGGGCCGAAGACCGCGTAGGTACCGTCCAGTCCCGCCGCCGGCAACGGGTTGCCGTGGCAGATCCGGCGCGCGTCGTCGACGTCCACTTCCCGGCGTACGAAAAACCGGTCCACCGCGTCCGGAAGCGGCAGGGTGACCGGATCCGGCCGGTCGACCACGGCGTCGAGCGCCTCGGCCTCGGCCAGCGTGAACGCGCCGACCCGGGTACGACGCAGCGCGGTCAGGTGCCCGCCGACGCCGAGGGTGGCGCCGAGGTCGCGGGCCAGCGCCCGGATGTAGGTACCGGCCGAGCACGCCACGGTCACGTCCAGATCGAGCAGGCCCTCCGGCCGCGGGAAGATCCCGTGCAGCTCCAGCCGGTCGACCCGTACCTGCCGCGCCTTGAGCTCCACCTGCTCGCCCGCGCGGACCATCGCGTACGCCCGCCGGCCGGCCACCTTGATCGCGCTGACCGCACTCGGCACCTGGCTGATCGCGCCGGTGAGCGTGGCCAACTCGGTACGCACCTGCGCCTCGGTCAACGCGTCGGTGCTCGTGCCGCCGGTGACGTCGCCCTCCGCGTCGTCGGTCACGGTGGACTGTCCCAACCGGATGGTGGCCTGGTACTCCTTGTCGCTGCCGCTGACATAGCTCAGCAGCCGGGTGGCCCGGCCGACCGCGACCACGAGCACCCCGGTCGCCATCGGATCGAGCGTGCCGCCGTGGCCGACCCGCCGGGTGCCGGCCGCGCGGCGTACCCGCGCCACCACGTCGTGCGAGGTCATGCCGGCCGGTTTGTCGACCACTACCAGCCCTGTCGTACCCACGGTCGGTCAGCCTGTCAGACCTGCCCGGGCGCCGGCCCACCGGCCTGCGCCGCACCGGGTCCCGGCGCCGCGGAGCCGTCGGTCGCGCCGGTTGCCGATCGGTCGCTGTCCGGTGGGCCGATCAGCGCCCACTTCCCGGACACCAGCCGGGCGACCATCGCGACCAGCCGGATCAGAATGAACAGGGTGAGCCCGGCCCAGACGCCACCGAGGCCGAGGTCGAAGGCGTAGGCCAGCCAGATCGCCGGCAGGAACCCGCCCAGCGTCGCGGTCAGCGCGAGATTCCGCATGTACCGGACGTCGCCGGCGCCGATCAGCACGCCGTCCAGCGCGAACACCACGCCGGCGGCCGGCTGCATGGCCACGAACCACGGCCACGCGACCATGGCCTGCGCGTACACCTCCGGATCGTCGCTGAACAGCTTGGGCAGAAATCCGGCTGTACCGCCGATGAGCGCCGCGATGGCGACGCCGCAGATCGCGCCGGCGACCGCGACCCGGCGGGCGGTGTACCGGGCCAGGTCGACCCGGCCGGCGCCGAGGTCGGCGCCGATCAGCGACTGGGCCGCGATCGCGACCGCGTCGAGCAGCAGCGCGCAGAAGAACCACAGCTGGAGTGCGATCTGGTGGGCGCCGAGCGCGGCCGCGCCGAACCGGGCCGCGACGGCGGCGGCCGAGGTGAAGCAGGCCTGCATGGACAGCGTCCGCAGCGCCAGGTCCCGGCCCACCCGCAGCTGGGCGAGCAGCAGCGCCGGCCGCGGCCGCAACGGGACCCGCTCGGACAGCAGGGCGCGGACGAACAGCAGCGACGAGACCAGTTGCGCCGCCACGTTGGCGACCGCGGAGCCGACCAGCCCGAGACCGGCCGGGTAGACCAGCAGCGGGCAGGCGATCGCGGAGACGACGTTCGCGCCGAGCACGTAGTACATCGGCCGCCGGGCGTCGTGGACTCCCCGCATCCAGCCGTTGCCCGCCAGCGCCAGCAGGATTCCGGGAGCCCCGAGGCTGGCCACCCGGAACCACTGTTCGGCCGCGGCGGCGATCTCGGTGCCGTCGTCACCGCCGCCGGCGAGCGCCTGTGCCATCGGCCGGGCCAGCAGTTGGGCCAGCACGATGAAGGCCACCCCGAAGCCGACGGCCAGCCAGCACGCCTGTACGCCCTCGCCGACCGCGCCGGCCCGGTCCCCCGCGCCGTACCGGCGGGCGGCCCGACCGGTAGTGCCGTACGCGAGGAAGTTGCCGAGCAGCGCGGCCACCGCCAGCACGTTTCCGCCCAGCGCGAGCGCGCCCAGCGGGATCCGGCCGAGGTGACCCACCACCGCCGTGTCGACCAGCAGGTACAACGGCTCGGCGGCCAGCACGATGAGCGCCGGAAGGGCCAGCGAGGCGATCCTGCCGGCGGTCGGAGTGGGCGCGGCCGAGGTGGTCACCCGCTCATGCTGGCACATCGTTGTGTAATGAGCGAATTAAGTTCAGTACCTTACGTCACTCGATCCGCGCGGTGCGCGCACAGACCTCGGCCGGGGCCGGCGGGCGTACCGTCTGCTGCCCACCGGCCCCGGCCGGGATGTCCTGTTCACCGGGTGCGCCGACCGGCCGGGCCGTCCACCGGCCCTGGTCCAGCTGGCGCGTGCGGCCGCTCGAAATCGCGGCCGCGGAAAACGGCCTAGAACCGCCGGTCCAGTGAGCGCTGCAGGGCGCGGGCCGCCTCGGCCCGGGCCTCGTCCCGCTCACGTTGCCGCAGTTGCAGGTCCTTGATCTTGTCGTCCATCACGATCTCCCTCTGCGAAACCACGCGCCCGCGCCCCGCGGGCGTGCCTGCTGTGGTTGCCGTACCGGTCCGCGAATCCGGGGATCGCCCGGCGCGAAACACAAAGCGGCAGGAAGGAGCCGATGAGATTCTCGACCCGAGGTGTCGACGTTCTGGTGAACATCGACCTGCCCGTGGTGCTGGACCCTGCCTGTGGTACGGCGGAAACAAGGCCAGCGCGTCACCACTCCGCGACGGGGTGCCAGCCTGGTCAGGCCCCGCCGCGGCAGCGAAGGATCAGTACCGCGCGCATCACTGTCGAAGGTACCGGGCAATTCCAACTAGTGGCGAGCATTCCCACTAACTGAGACGTCGCCGACATCGTGGCAGGTCACTCGCGAGAGCAGGTCACGCGCGATGGCGGGTCACACGCGCGACTCGGGCCGGACACCCGGGGAGCGGCGTCAGCGGGCGAAGAAGTGGTACCCCATCCACCACCAGAAGCCGAGCAGCGCGATCCGGACGATCGGTACCGGGCCGACCTGGTACCGCATGACGAACGCGCACAGGTCGCCGAGCGTCGGCACCCGCGACCCGTCCCGCCGGCCGAGCACCTCCAGCAGCACGACCAGCGCGCCGGCCAGTACGAAGCCGCTGATCGACACCGCGTACGACAGGCTCATCGGCGCGCCAGTGCCCAGAAGCCGGCCAGCCAACCGAGGAACGCGACCGCCCGGGGCGGATACTGCGCCAGCGCCGGATCGGCGAGGCCGGACAGCGTCGGATGGGTGCCCGGATCCGAGCCGGACAGGTAGTTCGTCAGCTCGACCGACGCGCCCAGCAGCAACGGCACCAGCCACCAGGCCGCCGCCCGGTCGAGCCGGCGCGGCGGCTCCCGACGCGCGGTACGGCGGGACAGGCCGAGCCAGAACAACCCGCCGCCGAGCGCCAGCACGGTCAGCGACGCCGGCCAGGAGAACGACGGGAAGAACCCGGCGACACCGGCGAGCAGCACGAACGCGAGCGCGATGAATGCCGGACGCCACCACCGGCGCCCGTCGTCGACCGCGAGGCCCGGGGGCGCGAGATCCGGGGTCGCGAGATCCGGGGTCGCGAGATCCGGGGTCGCGAGATCCGAGGGCGCGAGATCCGGGGGATGGTCCACGGCCGGATTCTGCCACCGGCAACCGGCCGGCTCGGGGTCAGCGGCGGGGTCAGCCCAGTTGCGCGCGTACCGCCGCGACCACGTCGGCCACCTCGCCGCGCCCGGTGAAACCGGCGGCGTACCGGTGACCGCCGCCGCCCAGCGCGACCGCCACCCGCGACACGTCCACCGCGCCCTTGCTGCGCAACGACACCGACCACTCCCCCGGCCCGACCTCTTTCGCCAGGCACGCGACGTCGGCCTCGTCCGCGGTACGGACGATGTCGATGACGCTCTCCAGCACCTGTCGCCGCTGGCCGTACCGGTCGAGATCGGCGCGCGTGGCGTACGACCAGACCAGACCGTGGCCGGCTGCCGCCTCCCGGTCCAGCACCGCGCGGTCCAGCGCCTGCGCGAGTACCCCGAGCGCCCCGAACGGCCGGCTGTCGAACAGCCGCCGGCTGATCTCGTGGTGCGGGATACCGGTCGCGAGCAGCCGGCCGGCCAGCTCATGCACCGCCGGCGTGGTGGCCTGGTACCTGAACGAGCCGGTATCGGTACACAGGCCGACGTACAGGCACTCCGCGATGGCCGGGTCCAACTCGACGCCGAGCCGGCGCAGCAGCTCGTCGACCAGTACCGCGGTCGCGGCGGCGCCCGCGTCCACCAGGTGGATCGTGCCGAACCTGGTGTTCGACGGGTGGTGGTCGGCGACCACCACCTCCCGCGCGGTACCGACCCGGTCGGCCAGCTCACCCAACCGGTCGGCACTGGACGCGTCGAACGTCATCAGCAGGTCAGGCCGCGGGTACGCCGACTCCGGCGGCACCAGCAGGTCCGATCCGGGCAGCTCGTCGTACGGCGGCGCCAGCTCGTACGGGCTGGGAAAACTCGCCTGTACGGTGCGGCCCAGCCGGCGCAGCCCCAGCCCGGCGGCGAGCATGCTGCCGAGCGCGTCGCCGTCCGGTTGGACGTGGCAGACGAGCAGGATCCGGTCGGCTCCGCGAATCGCCTCGACCGCGCGGCTCCAGTCGGCCTCCACCGGCCGCGGCCCGGTACCGGTCGAGCCGGAGGTACCGGCGGAACCGACCGGACCCGCCGTCACTCCTGGTCCTCGTCCCCGCCCGCCGGCTCCTCCCGGTACGGCTGCGGGTCGCCGGCATGGTGTGCCGCCGCGGCGATCCGCTGTACCTCCGCGTCCGCGTTCCGGGCCTGCGCCAGCAGCTCCTCGATGTGCGCGGCGTGCTCGGTGACATCGTCGCGGATGAACGTCAGGGTGGGTGCCGACCGCAGCCCGAGGCGCTTGCCGACGATGCTGCGCAGCAGGCCGTTGGAGCTGTCCAGCGCGGCCGCGGTAGCGGCCTGCTCAGCGGCGTCGCCGTACACCGTGTAGAAGATCGTCGCCTCGCGCAGGTCGGCGGTGATCCGCGCGTCGGTGACCGTGAGCATCCCCAGCCGCGGGTCCTTCACCTGCTTGCGCAGGACGGCCGTTACCAGCTCTTTGGTCCGTTCGGCGATGCGGCGCACCCGTGGGTCCGTCATCACTCACCTCCGCGTCTCGTACCCTGAAATCCTGACCCTACTGCGGCCGGCGCGGGCACTAGTCGTCCGCGCCGAACAGCTGGCGGCGCACCGACAGCAGCTCCAGTTCCGGTCGACCCGCCACCATCCGCTCGCAGCCGTCCAGTACCGCACCCACATGCGCGGCGTCGGCAGCGACCGCGGCCACTCCGAGCTCGGCGCGCCCGTACCGGTCCAGCGCGCCCACCTCGGCCGCTGCCACGTCCAGTTTCCGCAGTGCGGCGAGTACCGGTCGGACGTACCCCCGCTTGGCCTTGAGCGACCTGGAGTCGCCCGGCAGCAACACGTCGAACACCGCGGTACCCGTGAACACGATCCGCCTCCGCAGCTGAGCGTGCGTCGGCCCCGGCCGCAAGCGGCCGGGGCCGACACCTACCTACCCGGACGTGGGCCGGTCGTAACCGGCCGGACCCTCGCCCGCCTGCTTTGTTACGCCCTCGGCTTCTCCCGCATCTCGAACGTCTCGATGACGTCGTCGACCTTGATGTCGTTGTAGTTGCTGAGGGTCAGACCACACTCGTAGCCGTCCCGGACCTCGGTCGCGTCCTCCTTGAACCGACGCAACGAGGCGATCGAGACGTTGTCCGCGACCACCGCTCCGTCGCGTACCAGCCGGGCCTTGGCGTTACGCCGGATGACCCCGGACCGGACGAGACAGCCGGCGATGTTGCCGAACCGGGACGAGCGGAAGACCTCGCGAACCTCCGCGGTGCCCAGCTCGACCTCTTCGTACTCCGGCTTGAGCAGACCCTTGAGCGCGGCCTCGATCTCCTCGATGGCCTGGTAGATGACCGTGTAGTACCGGATCTCCACGCCTTCGCGCTCGGCCACGTCCCGGACCCGCTCAGCGGTACGCACGTTGAACCCGATGATGATCGCGTCCGACGCGCTGGCCAGGTTGACGTCGTCCTGGGTGATCGCACCCACGCCACGGTGGATGATCTTCAGCTGGACCTCGTCGGACACCTCGATCTTGACCAGGGCGTCTTCCAGGGCCTCCACCGAACCGGACACGTCGCCCTTGAGGATGAGAGCCAGCGAAGCCTTCTCGCCTTCCTTCATCCGCTCCAGCAACGACTCCAGCGTCACCCGACCGCCGCGCGCCGCCATCTCGGCGGCCCGCTTGCGGGCCTGGCGCTGCTCGGCGATCTGCCGGACCGTCCGGTCGTCGTCGGCGGCCAGGAACGTGTCGCCCGCTCCCGGTACCGAGGTCAGACCGAGCACCAGCACCGGACGGGACGGGCCGGCCTCGTCGACCGGGTTGCCGTTCTCGTCCAGCATGGCCCGGACCCGCCCGTAGCCGTTGCCGGCGACGATCGAGTCTCCGACGTGCAGCGTGCCGCGCTGGACCAGCACGGTCGCCACCGGACCACGGCCACGGTCGAGGTGCGCCTCGATCGCCACACCCTGGGCCTGGCCGTCCACCGGAGCCCGCAGTTCGAGCGCGGCGTCGGCGGCCAGCAGGATCGACTCGAGCAGTTCGTCGATGCCGATCCGGCTCTTCGCCGAGATGTTCACGAACATCGTGTCGCCGCCGTACTCCTCGGCGACCAGCCCGTACTCGGTCAGCTGCTGCCGGACCTTGTCCGGGTTCGCGTCTTCCTTGTCGATCTTGTTCACCGCGACCACGACCGGTACATCAGCGGCCTTGGCGTGGTTGAGCGCCTCGATCGTCTGCGGCATCACACCGTCGTCAGCGGCGACCACCAGTACCACGAGGTCCGTGGTCTTGGCGCCACGGGCACGCATGGCGGTGAACGCCTCGTGGCCCGGGGTGTCGATGAACGTGACCGCGCGCTGGCGGCCCTCGTGCTCGACATACGCCTGGTAGGCACCGATGTGCTGGGTGATGCCGCCGGCCTCGCCCTCGACCACCTTGGTCTGCCGGATCGCGTCCAGCAGCTTGGTCTTGCCGTGGTCGACGTGACCCATGACGGTGACCACCGGCGGGCGTACCACCAGCCGGTCCTCGGCCACGTCGGCGTCGAGGTCGATGTTGAACCGGGCGAGGAGTTCGCGGTCCTCGTCCTCGGGGCTGACGATCTGCACGTCGTAGCCGAGGTGCTCACCGAGCAGCAGCAGCGTGTCGTCGCTGCAGGACTGGGTCGCCGTCACCATCTCGCCCAGGTTGAACATCTCCTGGACCAGCGAACCCGGGTTGGCGTTGATCCGGTCGGCGAAGTCCGACAGGGACGCACCGCGAGGCAGCCGGACCTCCTGGCCCTGACCGCGCGGCGCGCCGGACGTCATCGTCGGCGCGGACAGGTTGTCGAACTCCTGCCTACGCTGCTTCTTCGACTTGCGGCCCTTGGCCGGGCGCCCGCCCGGACGGCCGAACGCGCCACCGGTGCCACCACGGCCGCGACCACCGCCGCCGGGACGACCACCGCCACCACCGGGACGGAAACCGCCCCCGGCGGGCGCGCCGCCGCCACCACCGGGGCGGTAACCACCGCCACCGCCGCCGCCACCGCCGGGACGGAAACCACCGCCACCGCCGCCACCGCCGCGGAAGCCGCCGCCACCACCGCCGGCGCCGCCACCGGGACGACCGGTGCCGGTGCCGCCACGACCCCCGCCGGGGGCCGGGCGACCGCCGCCGCCAGGCGCCGGGCGACCCGGACGCGACGGCATCATGCCCGGGTTGGGCCGGTTCGGAATGGATGCCGGGTTGGGCCGCGGAGGCATGGAACCCGGGTTCGGACGCGGTCCGCCGGGCGGTGCCGGCCGACCGCCGCCACCGCTGCCGGGACTGATCCCGAACGGGTTGTTGCCACCGGGCCGGCCGGGCGTGCGCTGCCCCGGCCTGGTCGGCGTGGCCGGACGCGGTCCGGGCCGTGGCGGAACCGCCTGCGGACCCGGACGCGGCGCGCTGGTCACGCCGCCGGCCGGCGGCTCCTGGGTGGACTGCTCACGCTGCTTGGCGGCCTGCTGCGCGGCTTCCACCGCGGCGGCCTGGTCCGCCTTGAGCTGAGCTGCCCGCGCCTCGGCCGCGGCTACCTCGATGTCGTGCGCGCTCGCCGGCTTGAGCTCCGCGGCGGCGGGAGCCGCCGCAACGGCCGGCTCTGCCGGGGCTGCCTTCTTCGCCGGGCGACGCGGCGGTACCGCGGTGGGGGTCACCCGCGGCTTGGCCGCGGCCTCCACCTGCTCGGTCGCCTCCTGCGCGGCGGCCTTCTTACCGGCTGGACGCGACGGCTTGTCATCGGCTGCCTTGGGGGCTGCCTGCTGACCGGCGACGAACACCTCACGGAGTCGGCGCGCTACCGGCGCCTCGACCGTGCTCGATGCGGACTTGACGAACTCACCGAGGTCCTTGAGTTTGGCGAGAACAACCTTGCTCTCGACCCCGAGCTCTTTGGCGAGCTCATGTACCCGGGCCTTGCCTGCCACTGCACTCCTCGTCTCGAGGCCGGGCAGGGACCCGCCCGACCTCACTCGTGCACTTGAAGCCTGCTTTTCATTGCAGTGACTTCATCGTGTGCTCATGTCGGTCGACCTACCTTGCGTATCCCGGGTGGGCGCATGCGCACCCACCGACGGCGGTTCCGGTTGTTGAGTCGTCGCTATCCGCTCGACAAACTCACGGAGCTGGCGGCTGTCGATGCCGGCGGAACCGGCTCCGACGACGCGCAGCGCGCGCCCGAAGGCGCGACGGCGCTCCGCCATCGCGAGGCAAGCAAGGTCAGGATGCAGATGAGCTCCCCGACCCGGCTGTCTGCGAGTGGGATCGGGCACCAGCCGAAAACCGGACTCGTGCTCAACCACGACGACGCGTAACAACTCGGAGGCTAGCGCACGCCCCCGGCATCCGACACACATGCGGGCCGGACGCGCGCGACCTACCACGGTGATTCTACCCCGATGCGCCAGCGCTAGCGGCGCCCGGTTCACCCGTGGCCACTTCCTCGGCTCCGGCGACCGCGCTGGCAGCGGGTTCTGTGTCCGGACGGATGTCGATGCGCCAACCGGTCAGCCGTGCGGCCAGCCGGGCATTCTGCCCTTCCCGGCCGATAGCCAACGAAAGCTGGTAGTCGGGTACGACGACCCGCGCCGCGCGCGCCTCGGCATCGAGTACCTCGACCCGCAGCGCCCGAGCCGGCGACAGCGCGTTGCCGACGAAACTGGCCGGATCGTCCGACCAGTCGATGATGTCGATCTTCTCGCCGTGCAACTCGCTCATCACGGCGCGCACCCGGGTACCCATCGGGCCGATGCAGGCGCCCTTGGCGTTGACCCCGGGCACCCCGGACCGTACGGCGATCTTGGTCCGGTGGCCGGCTTCCCGCGCGATCGCGGAGATCTCCACCGTACTGTCGGCGATCTCCGGAACCTCCAGCGCGAACAGCCGCTTGACCAGGTTCGGGTGCGAGCGGGACAGGGTGATCTGCGGGCCGCGCAGGCCCTTGGCCACATGTACGACGACGCACTTGATCCGCTGCCCGTGGTCGTACACCTCGCCGGGCACCTGCTCGGCCGGCGGCAACAGCGCCTCGACCTTGCCCAGGTCGACCACGACGATGCCCTTCTCCGCCCGGGCCTCGTGCGCCTGGATGATGCCGGCGACGATGTCGCCTTCCTTGCCCACGTACTCGCCGTAGTTGACCTCGTCGGTGGCTTCCCGCAGCCGCTGCAGGATGACCTGCTTGGCGGTCATCGCGGCGATCCGGCCGAAGTCGTGCGGGGTGTCGTCCCACTCCCGCAGCACCGTGCCCTCGGCGTCGAGCTCCTGCGCGTACACGTTGGCGACCCCGGTGCGCCGGTCGATCTCCACCCGTGCGTGCGGCTGGGCGCCCTCGGTGTGCCGGTACGCGGTCAGCAGCGCTGTCTCGATCGCGCCGAGGATCGTCTCGTACGGAATGTCCCGCTCACGCTCGAGTGCGCGGAGGGTGGCCAGGTCGATGTTCATACCTCCGCCTCCCCGTTCATCGCTTCATCGTCATTCTCATCGTGCTCGTCGTTCGACGCGCCCTGCCGGGCGAACTCGACCTGCACCCGGCCGGGGCCGAGCTCCGCGTACCGAAGTTGTCGCTCGGTCGCGTCGACGGCGAGTGTCACCCCGTCATCGTCGGCCGCGAGTAACCGCCCGGTGATCGACTGGTCGCCGACCCGCGTCTTGACCAGCCGGCCGACGTTGCGCCGCCAGTGCCGTGGCTCGGTCAGCGGCCGGTCTACGCCCGGCGAGCTCACCTCGAGGTTGTACGACACCAGACCGAACTGGCCATCGGCGCTCTCCGCCTCGTCCAGCGCGGCCGACACGGCGTGCGACAGGTCGGCGACCGCGTCGAGGCTCACCCCGCCGTCCGCGTCGACGATCAGGCGCACCAGGCTGCGGGCACCGGCCCTGGACACGGACAGATCCTCAAGATCGTAGCCGGCTGCGACGACCACCGGCTCCACCACCGCGAGCAGGCGGGCCCGTTGGGCCGCCACGCCCGACCTTCCATTGCGTTGCGCCATCGGCCAGCACCTCCCCTCGCTTGCGCGGACGCCATTCCAACCATGCTGCAACCGCCCCATCGGTATCCCGGTGCGGCTGTGCTGAGCGTAACCCCCCGTAGTGGCCGGGCGCGGCCAGCCGGCCACGGACGCGCCGTGACGGCCGTTCGGTACGGCCGGCTCGGGATCGCCGGGTACAGCCAGCTCCACCGGTCGGATCGACGGCTGCAAGACTGTCCGGACGGGTCCGGCGACGGCGGTCCTCCGG
Organism: uncultured Actinomycetota bacterium; assembly: GCA_963742715.1. GTDB lineage: Bacteria > Actinomycetota > Actinomycetes > Mycobacteriales > Micromonosporaceae > CAVUMR01. The sequence goes on from CAVUMR010000002.1 coordinate 2,310,333, forward strand.
GCCGGCCGGGCAGGCAGCCGCGGAGCACACGCCGTGCGCGGTACCGGAGTTGACACCTTACGGGGAGGGCGCGTGCACGGCGGGGGCGCACCGCGACAACCGGTGCCAGGCGCGGTCGCCACGGCCGGTACCGCGGGACTGCCGCGCCGGGCGGTACTGCGGCTCGGCGCGACCGGCGCCCTCGCGACCGGCGCGTTGGCCGGCTGCCGGATCGGCGGCGAGCCCACCCCGGAGCCCAGCCCGCACCCGCTCGAGGTACTCGTGGACGGGGCCCGAGCCCTGGTCGACACGTACGACACGGCGATCGCCCAGGCGCCCGCGCTGGCCGCCCGGCTGGATCCGCTGCGGGACGACCACCGGGCGCACGTGGCCGCGCTTCTCGCCGCGATCGGGCGCAAGCCGGGCGGTACGCCGACCGGGAGCCCGTCCGGTACCGCCTCGGCCAGCCCGCCGGCGGGTACCGGGGGACCCGACCCGGCCGAAGTACTGCACACCCTCGCCGCGGCCGAACGCGAAGCACAGCGGCAGTCCACCGCCGCCTGCGTGTCACTGCCCGGGAGGTACGCCGCGCTCCTCGGCTCGATCACCGCCTGCCGGGCGAGTCACGTCGAGGCGCTGCGATGAGCCGGGCAGCTGGTACGACCCGGCCGGGCCGATGGAGTACGGCGTGACCGGCGCTGACGTACCACGACTTCAGGACGCGCTCGGCGCGGAGCACGCCGCGGTGTACGGCTACGGCGTCGTCGGCGCGCACCTGACCGGACCGGCCCTTACCGTCGCCCGGGCCGCCGACGCGCTCCACCGGACCCGGCGGGACCAGCTGGTGGTACGGCTGACCGCGCTGGGCGCCCGACCGGTACCGGCCGAGCCGGCGTACCTGCTGCCCTTCCCGGTGACCGACGCCCCGACCGCGCTGCGGCTCGCGGCGTACCTGGAAGACCGGGCCGTGGCGGTGTGGCGGGCGGTTCTTCCGGATACCGACGGCGAGCTGCGGACGTTCGCCCTCGCCGCGATGGTCGACGGCGCGGTACGCGCGACCCGATGGCGGCGGGTGGCCGGTACCCGGCCGCTGACCGTGGCGCTGCCGGGCTCCTGACCGGCGACGCGCTACCGCTGGCGTCGGTGCCCTACCGCCAGCCCCTACCGCCAGCCGTCGACGATCGGCAGCAGGTCGGCCAGCCGATCGATCACCGCATCCGGCTCGCCCTCGGTATGCCCGCGCTGGCTGTCCGGGATGTCGCTGTGCGGTATCAGCACCGCCCGCATGCCGGCCTGCTTCGCGCCGTAGATGTCGTCGAACGGCCGGTCGCCGACGAACACGCAGCGGCCCGGCTCGTCCACCGAGACCGCCCGCATGGCGGCCCGGAACGCTTCCGGATGCGGCTTGGTCCACGGGATCTCGGAGGTGTACACCGCGCCGTCGATGAGATCGGCGACGCCGTCCCGGACGAAGATCTCCTCATGCCGGCGGCGCGGCCAGGTGGTGTTGGACAGCACGCCGACCCGGATGTCGCGCTCGCGCAGCGCGGCCAGCAGCCCCGGCGCATCCTCGTCCAGGTGCGTCGCGTGCTCCCACTCGTCGTCGAACGCCTGGTACGCGGCCGGGGTCGCGGCGAGGCCGGCCGCGGTGAACACCTCCTCGAGGGTGGCGCTGCGGTGCTCCAGCCGGGCCCGCTGCCACGCCACCTCGTCGGCCGCGGTCAGCGCGGACGCGACCGCGTCCACCTGCGTGGCGGAGACCAGCCTGGCCGCGATCCGCCACCACGACCGCCCGTCGATGGCCTTCCACGGGGTGAGCGTGCCGCCCCAGTCGAAGATGACCGCCGCCACCGGACCGTGCCCTGTCACCGTGCGTCCTCCCGGGGGTACCGCGCCCGAGCGGGGCGCCCGTCCACGCTAGCCGGGACCGCCGAGTGACGCGCCAACGGTTTACCGCCGTCGGGGTTCACCCCGCGGTCGGCGTACCGCAGAATGCACGCTGTGCCGGACTCCGTTGCAGACGATCTCCCCGACAGCCCGCGCTGGCGGGTCGCCGATGCCGTGGCCAGTGCCGTGGAGCGGCGGTGGCGGGCCGAGGTGCTCGCCATCGGCGTACACGGTTCGTTCGTCGAGGACGAGGCGGCCGGGCAGAACGTGCAGATGGTGGTGGTGACGTACAAGCCCGGCACCGGCCCCAGACCGGGCACCCGGCGCATCGACGGCGTCATCGTGGACCTCAGTGTGATCGGCGCGGACGAGTACCGCTCGCACGCCCGCACGCTGTCGACGTCCTGGCCGCTCGCGGCCGACCAGTACCTGAACACCAAGCCGATGCACGACCCGACGAGCTGGCTGGAGAAGCTGCGCGACGAGCACCTCTCCCGGCTGGCCGAGACCGGCGGTCGGGAGTTCGCCGCGCTGGCCCGCGAGGCGTGGTGTCACGCCGCATCGCTGCACGCGAACGCGGTACGGCTGGCGGAGTGGTACGACACCGACGGCGCGGTGCTGGTGCTCGGCGAGGCACGGGTCGCCGCGGCGCTGGTGGAAGGGCTGCTCACCAGGACGTACTTCCGGGGCAGCGCGGACGCGGTACGGCGTACCGGCCTCGGTCAGGCCGGCATGTCCGAGGTGGGTACCAAACTCGAAGCGCTGGCCGCGGAACTGGAGCGGCACGGCCGGCCGGTGGACGGCACCGTGGCCGACCTGCTCGCCTGACCGCGCGGCTCACCGCGAAGCAGCGCGCGCGGCTCACCGCGAAGCAGCGCGCGCGGCTCACCGCGAAGCAGCGCGCGCGGCTCACCGCGAAGCAGCGCGCGCGGGCGCGTCAGCCGGCCGCGGTGACGCCGATCGCGGTACCGACCAGATAGGTCGCGCCGGCGGCCAAACCGCCGAGGATCAGTTGGCGCAGGCCACCGAGCAGCCACGACTTGTTGGTGAACCGGGACACGATCGCACCGGCGACGAACAGGCCGATGCCGCCGATGGCCAGTGCCAGCCACAGCTCGGAGGAGCCGAGGAGGTACGACAGGAGCGGGATCAGCGCACCGATCGAGAAGCAGAAGAACGAGGAGATCGCCGCCACCCACGGGCTCGGCACCTCGTGCGGGTCGATGCCCAACTCCTCGCGGGCGTGTACCCGAAGGGCCTCCTCGGTGTTCTCGGACAGCGCGTCCGCGACCTGCCGGGCCAGCGCGCCGGGTAGCCCGCGCTCCTCCCACATGGCCGCGAGCTCGGCCGCCTCCGCCTCGGGATGCCGCTCCAGCTCGTACCGCTCCTTGGCGACCTCGTGCTCGACCTGCTCGTTCTGGGTGCGCACCGAGGTGTACTCGCCGAGCCCCATCGAGATCGCACCGGCGACCAGACCCGCCACTCCGGTGAGGATGATCGTGTGCCGGGACACCCCGCCGCCACCGACACCGGCGATCAGCGAGATGTTCGTCACCAACCCGTCCATCGCGCCGAACGTGGCGGCGCGCAGCCAGCCGCCGGACACGTCCGCGTGGTGGTGCTCGTCGTACGCCGCGGGCACCTCGGCACCGGGTACCTCGGCGCCGGGCTCGACACCCGCACCGGCCGGCGCGTCGGAGTTGGTCTGGGTCACCTGGATCTCCTCACAAGCGGTACCGCTGCCCGCCGGACGGCTGGGACATCGGGACCATTTCCGTCACGGCAGGGTAAGGATCTCGTACCCGCTGTCCGTGACCAGGATCGTGTGCTCGAACTGGGCGGTCCACCGGCGGTCCTTCGTCACCACGGTCCAGCCGTCCGCCCACAGGTCGTACTCGTACGTGCCCAGCGTGATCATCGGCTCGATCGTGAACGTCATGCCGGTCTCCATGATCACGTCCAGGTCGGGCCGGTCGTAGTGCGGGACGTACAGCCCGGAATGGAACGTCTCCCCGATGCCGTGGCCGGTGAAGTCACGCACCACGCCGTACCCGAAGCGGCGGGCGTACGACTCGATCACCCGGCCGATCGCGTTGACCGGTCGGCCCGGTACGACCGCGCGGATGCCGCGCATCATCGCTTCCCGGGTCCGCTCGACCAGCAGCCGCGCCTCCTCCGACACGTCCCCGGCCAGGAACGTCGCGTTCGTGTCGCCGTGTACGCCGCCGATGTACGCGGTGACGTCCACGTTCACGATGTCCCCGTCCTCGATCACCGTCGAGTCCGGGATGCCGTGACAGATCACCTCGTTCAGGCTGGTACAGCAGGATTTCGGAAAGCCTTTGTAGCCCAGGGTCGACGGGTACGCGTCGTGGTCGCAGAGGAACTCGTGCACCACCCGGTCGACCTCGTCGGTGGTGACCCCCGGCGCGATGACCCGGCCGGCCTCGGCCAGCGCCTGCGCGCCGAGCTTGCCGGCCAGCCGCATCCGCTCGATGATCTCCGGACGCTGCACGTCCGGCCCGGTGTGCCGCTTGGGCGCTTTCCTACCGACGTACTCCGGCCGCGGAATGTGGGACGGCACCTCGCGCCACGCGGACAGCGTGCCGGGGCGGAGCGGGGTTCGGACAGCCATGGCCCGAGCCTATCCAGTGCCCGGAGCCCCCTCGCGCTGGCCGGCCGGCCGGTCCGGGTGGCAGGCCGCGGCCAGCGCCCGGAACAGTCGGCTGTCCGCCAGTTCCTCCGGGTGCCACTGCACGCCCAGCACGAACGGCATTGACGGGTCCTCGACCACCTCGATCACGCCGTCGTCCGACCATCCGGTCACGGTGAGCCGGCCGGGGTCCGCGATGCCCTGGTGGTGGTAGCTGTTGACCTCCGCCACGGTGCCGTCGGCGATCCGCGCGATCAGGCTGTCCGGGGTGAACCGGACGCCGTGCCAGCCGACCACCCCCGGCTCCGGCTGGTGCTTGTCGTGCCCGACGACGTCGGGGAGGTGCTGGTGCAGCACCCCGTCGTACGCGACGGTCAGCACCTGCATCCCGCGGCAGATCGCCAGTACCGGCGCCCGCCGGGCCAGAGCCGCGGCCAGCAGCGCGAACTCGCCCGCGTCCCGGTCCGGCCGGGTGTACGTCAGCGGATGCGGGGACTGGCCGTAGCGGGCCGGCTCGACATCCGCGCCGCCGGCGATGATCAGCCCGTCCAGCCGGTCCATCACGTCCCCGTCGTGGCCGTCCGGGGGCAGTACCACCGCCCGGCCGCCGGCCTCCTCGACCGACTGCACGTACGCGTACGGCACCAGCACGGCCGGCGCCTGCCAGACCCCCCACTGGGCGGGTTCGACGTACGACGTGATGCCTATGACCGGACGGCGCATGGGTCTCCCTACATCGCTCCCAACGGTGTCACGTAGGCCGCCGTGATGCCGCCGTCGACCAGAAATGTCGACGCCGTGATGAACGAGGCGTCGTCGCTGGCCAGGAACGCGATCGCGGCCGCGATCTCGTCCGGCTCGGCGAACCGGCCCATCGGCACGTGTACCAGCCGGCGGGCCGCCCGCTCCGGATCCGCCGCGAACAGCTCGCTGAGCAGCGGTGTGTTCACCGGCCCCGGGCACAGCGCGTTCACCCGGATTCCCTCCCGGGCGAACTGGACGCCGAGCTCCCGGCTCATCGCCAACACCCCGCCCTTGCTCGCGGTGTACGAGATCTGCGAGGTGGCCGCGCCGAGCACGGCCACGAACGAGGCGGTGTTGATGATCGAGCCGCGGTGCTGCCGTCGCATGTACGGGATCACCTCGCGGCAGCACAGGTACACCGAGGTCAGGTTCACCCGCTGTACCCGTTCCCACACCTCGATGCCGGTGACCAGGATCGAGTCGTCCTCCGGCGGCGAGATGCCGGCGTTGTTGACCGCGATGTCCACCTGGCCGAACTCGTCCACCACCTGCGCGAACAGTGCGGCGACCTGCTCGGCGTCGGTGACGTCGGTGGCGATGAACGCGCCGTCGACCTCGGCCGCGGCCTTCGCGCCCGCGGTCGGGTCGACGTCCACGGCCACCACCCGGGCACCCTCGGCAGCCAGCCGGCGCAGCGCGGCCAGCCCGATGCCGCTGCCCGCGCCGGTCACCACGGCGACCCGGTCCGCCAGCCGCTCCCCCGCCATCGACACTCCTATCCGCCCTGTGCCGGCCCGCTACCGTCCGGCCCGGCGCCGTCGCGCCCGCCCGCCGGCGGAATCAGCTCCGGTACGGCGATGAACACGTTCTTCGTCTCGGTGAACGCCGCCACCGCGTCCGGTCCCAACTCGCGACCCAGCCCGGACTGCTTGAAGCCGCCGAACGGGGTGTTGTACCGCACCGACAGGTTCGAGTTGATCGACAGGTTGCCGACCTCGAGCGCCCGCGCCACCCGCAGCGCCCGCGCCACATCGGTGGTCCAGACCGAGCCGGACAGGCCGTACTCGGTGTCGTTCACCAGCGCGATCGCCTCGGCTTCGTCGGCGAACGGGAGTACCGACACGACCGGGCCGAAGATCTCCTCGCGCCAGCACGGGTCGTCGGCGGACCCGCCGGTGAGCACGGTCGGCGGGTACCAGTAGCCCGGGCCGGATGGCGCGGACCCCCGGTACGCGATCGTCGCGCCGTCCACATAGGACTGGACGTGGGCCCGGTGCGACGCGGAGATGAGCGGGCCCATCTCGGTCTCCGGATCGGCGGGATCTCCCACCCGCACGGCTCGTACCGCCGGCTCCAGCATGGCCAGGAAGTCCTCGTACACCCGCGCCTCGACCAGGATGCGGGACCGGGCGCAACAGTCCTGGCCGGCGTTGTCGAACACCGCGTACGGCGCCTTCGCGGCCGCCTCGGCCAGGTCCGCGTCGGCGAACACCACGTTGGCGTTCTTGCCGCCCAACTCCAGCGTGAGCCGTTTCACCTGGTTGGCGCAGCCGGCCATGATCCGCCGGCCCACCTCGGTGGAGCCGGTGAAGCAGATCTTCCGTACCGCCGGATGGTCCACCAATCGCTGCCCGACCACCGACCCGGAGCCGGTCACCACGGTGAACACGCCCTCGGGCAGGCCCGCCTCGACCGCCAACTCGGCCAGCCGGAGCGCGGAGAGCGGAGTGACCTCGGCCGGCTTGACCACGACCGTGTTGCCGGCCGCGAGCGCCGGTGCGAAACCCCAGCTCGCGATCAGCATCGGGAAGTTCCACGGGACGATCACGCCCACCACGCCGAGCGGTTCGCTGAACGTCACGTCGACGCCACCGGCGACCGGGATCTGCCGGCCGTACAGCCGCTCCGGCACCCCGGCGAAGTACTCGATCACGTCCCGGACCGCGCCGGCCTCCCACCGCGCGTTGGTCAGGGTGTGACCGGCGTTGGCCACCTCGAGCCCGGCGAGCTCGTCGACGTGCGCGTCGACCACCGCCGCGAACCGCCGCAGCAGCCTGGCCCGGTCTGCCGGCGCGACCGCCCGCCAGGCCGCGAAGGCGCCCGCCGCCCGGACGATCGCGGCGTCGGCCACCTCGACCGAGGCGAGCGGCACCCGGGCGATGACCTCCTCGGTCGCCGGGTTCACCACCGCGGATTCGGCCGTCACAGCCGCTCGAATCCCCGGTACAGCTCCCAGTCGGTGACCGCCGCGTCGTAGGCGGCCAGCTCGACCCGGGCGTAGTTGGCGTAGTGCTCGACCACCTCGCTGCCGAACGCCTCCACCGCCACCTCGCTGGACTCCCAGCCGGCGAGCGCGTCCCGCAGCGTGCTCGGCACCTTCTCGGCGGTCTCATCGGCGTACGCGTTGCCGGTGAACGCCGGCTCCAGCTCCAGCTCGTGCTCGATCCCGTACAGCCCGGCGGCCACCATCCCGGCGACCGCGAGGTACGGGTTCACGTCACCGCCGGGCACCCGGCTCTCCAACCGGAGTCCCGCGTCGTGTCCCACCACCCGGACCGCGCAGGTGCGGTTGTCCCGCCCCCAGCGCAGCGCGGTCGGGGCGAACGAGCCGGGCTGGAACCGCTTGTACGAGTTGATGTTCGGCGCGAACAGCAGGGTGAACTCGCGCATGCAGGCGAGTTGCCCGGCCACGAACCGGTCCATCAGCTTCGACCAGCCGGGCAAATGGCCACCGGTGCCGGCCAGTACCGCCTCTCCGTCGGTGGACAGCAGCGAGCAGTGGATGTGGCAGGAGTTGCCCTCCCGCGCGTTCGGCTTGGCCATGAAGGTCAGCGACATGCCCTGCTGAGCCGCGATCTCCTTCGCCCCGAGCTTGTAGATCACATGGTTGTCGCAGGTGGTGAGGGCTTCGTCGTACCGGAACGCGATCTCGTGCTGGCCGAGGTTGCACTCGCCCTTGACGCTCTCCACCACCATGCCGGCGGTGGTCATGTCGTTGCGGATCCTGCGCAGCAGCGGCTCGACCCGGCCGGTGCCGAGCAACGAGTAGTCGACGTTGTACTGGTTGGCCGGGGTGAGGTCGCGGAACCCGCGCCGCCAGGCGTCCTCGTAGCTGTCGGTGAAGACGCAGAACTCCAGCTCGGTACCGACGTACGCGGCCATCCCCTTCCCGGCCAGCCGGTCCAGCTGCCGGCGCAGGATCTGCCGCGGGCTCGCCACCACGTCCGAACCGTCGCCCCAGGCCAGATCGGCGATCAGCAGCGCGGTGCCGTCGTGCCAGGGCATCCGGCGCAGGGTGTCGAGATCCGGCCGCAGCTCGAAGTCGCCGTACCCGGTCTCCCAGCTCGACATCGCGTACCCGTCGACGGTGTTCATGTCGACGTCCACGGCGAGCAGGTAGTTGCAGCCCTCGGTGCCGTGCGGTACGACCTCGTCCAGGAAGAACCGGGCCGCGAACCGTTTGCCCTGTGGCCGGCCCTGCATGTCGGTCACCGCGAGCACCACGGTGTCGATGGCGCCGGCGTCGACCTCCGCGCGCAGGTCGTCCAGCGTGAGCGCCGCCGATCGTGCCGTCATCGAACCTCCATCAGGGCTGTACCGCAGCTTAATGGTCTGGTACCCGTGCCAAATGCGCTGGTCAGGCGAGCAGGCCGCGCAGCAGCGCGGCGGTCGCGTCGCAGTGTTCCTCCATCGTGATCCGCGCCTTGTCCGACGCGCCGGCGAAGATCGCGTCCACCACTCCGGCGTGCTGCTCGTCGGAGTGGTCCAGGTTCCGGCGCAGCACCGGGATCGCCGACAGCAGCCCGTCCAACCGCAACTGCACGTCGCTGACCGCGGCCACCAGCGACGGGCAGCCGCTCGCTGCGACTATCGCCAGGTGCAGCCGGGAGTCGCTGATCCGGCGGCTGCCCGGGTCGCGGTCCCGGGACGCCCGCAGCCGGCCGGCCAGCCGCTGGCGGTCGGACGCGGACAGGGTCCGGCGGGCGGCCAGCGCCGCCGCGCCCGCCTCCACCACCCGGCGGAACTCCAGCGCGTCGTCGAGGTCCGGGCCCATGTCGCGCACCAGCGCGGCCGCCCGCGCCCGCTGGTCGGCGTCGTCGACGACCGGCTCGCTGCCCTGGTACACCACGAAGGTCCCGCCCGACCGGCCCCGCCGCGACTCGACGAAGCCGGCCTCCCGAAGTGCCCGGATCGCCTCGCGCAGCGTCACCCGGCTGATCTGCAGCCGCCCGGCCAGCTCGCGCTCGGGCGGCAGCCGCTCACCACGCTCGACCACGCCGAGCTTGATCGCCTGGGCCAACCGCTCCACCGTCGACTCGAACGTGTTACCGCCGCGGATCGGTCGCCACAGCGGCATCGCCGGCAGCCCGGTGGATGCGGACTGCGGCGAGGTCACCGGGTGGTCGCCTCCGGGCTGTCCGGCTGGGCGGGCGGCGGGGTGCCGACCGCGGGAGAGACGGGCGCGTCGCCGGCCGCGGCCGGCGAGCCGTCGGGATCGGTCGGGTTCGGGTCGGTCATCGCGTGCATCGCCATCCGCGGCCCGGTGAACCAGTGCCGGGCAGACAGCACCCACCACAGCCCGGCGCCGCCGAGCACTACCAGCACCGCCACCACCGAGTAGTTGAACGACAGGCGGGTGACCGGGTACGCCGGCGGCAGCATGAACAGCACCGTGATCAACCCGACCCACACCACCGCGGTCCACCCGATCGGCCTGCTCCACCGGCCCAGATGCCACGGGCCCCGGACGAAGTCGGGGTTGAGCAGCCGCAGCGCCACCGGCGTGACATAGGAGATGTACAGGCCGATCACCGCGATCGAGGTGACCGCGAGGTAGGCGGTGGTGTTCCACAGCGCCGGCGCCGCCAGCACGATCGAGCAGGTCACGCACAACCAGACCGAATTCGTGGGGGTACCGCTGCGCGGGTTCACCTTGCGCCAGAAGCGCGAGCCGGGCAGGGCGCCGTCGCGGCTGAACGCGTACGTCATCCGGGAGTTCGCGGTCACCGACGCCATGCCGCAGAAGAACTGCGCGACCACGGCGATGAACAGCAGGAACGTACCGGTGTTCTTGCCCACCGCGTCGATGAAGATCTGCGCGGGCGGGAAGCCGAGCGTGCTGGTGCGCTCCGCCTCGTAGTCCTGGATGGACCAGGTCACCGCGACCAGCAGCAGGAAGCCGGCGACCAGCGAGACCACGACCGACATCACGATGCCCCGGGGCGCGCTGCGCGCCGCGTCGTGGGTCTCCTCGGCCACGTGGGCGCTGGCGTCGTACCCGGTGAATGTGTACTGCGCCATCAACAGGCCGATCATCAGGGCGTACGTGGCGGCGAACGGCCCGGTCCAGCCGGTGGCGTTGAACGTCTCGGTGAACACCTCGCCGATCGGCTTGTGCTGGTCCGGTACGAACGCCAGGATCGCCACGATCACCGCGACGCCGGCCACGTGCCACCAGGCGCTCACGTCGGAGAGCAGCTTGACCAGATTCACGCCGAACGTGTTGAGCAGGCCGTGCGCCACGATGATGCCCAGGAAGATCAGGAAGACCCGGTTCTTGGTGACCTCCATGCCGGTGGTCAGGCTGAAGAACGCGGCGGTGGTGGTCGCGGCGCCGAAGTCGATCGCGGCGGTCACCGCGACCTCGCCGAGGAAGTTGAACCAGCCGACGAACCAGGCCCACGCGGCCTTGTTCTTGCGCGCCAGCGCGGCCGCCCACCAGTACAAGCCGCCGGCCGTCGGGTACGCCGAACACACCTCGGCCATGGAGAGTGCGACGAGCGTGACCATGCCACCGACAAGCAGCCAGCCGAGCGTGATCGCGGCCGGCCCACCCGCGGTCATGGCGATGCCGTACGAGGTCAGACAGCCGGCCAGAATCGAGATGATCGAGAACGAGACGGCGAAGTTGGAGAAGCCGGACAACCTGCGCCGCAGCTCCTGCGTGTACCCGAGTTCCCGCAACCGGTCCTCGTCGGAGCGGGACACCGCGTCCCGGTCGGGCCGGCCGCTGGGCCTAAGTTCAGTACTCATGCCGCCACCTCGCTTCGCTCAGCGGCGCCATGAGGCACCGACGCACTGCGCTTCATGATTCGCTCGCTGCGCTCACTCATGCCGCCACCTCGCTTCGCTCAGCGGCGCCATGAGGCACCGACGCACTGCGCTTCATGATTCGCTCGCTGCGCTCACTCATGCCGCCACCTCGCTTCGCTCAGCGGCGCCATGAGGCACCGACGCGCAGCATTTGTGACCAAGGTCACCGTGGCGCCGATAATGTTCGCCCCGTGGATGGATGTCAATGAATGCCGCCGAGAAACACCGGCGCGACCAGACCTTTACTGCCCGATCGGTCAGCTGACCTGCGGCTTCGGACCTCTTGGGCCCTGGCCACTTTGTGCCCGGCGCCGATCGGCTCGCCGTTGCCGGCACGTCACAGGTGGCGCAGCATCCGCGCGTTTCCCAGGGTGTTCGGCTTGACCCGCTCGAGGTCGAGGAACTCCGCCACCCCTTCGTCATACGAGCGGAGCAGCTCGGCGTACACCTCGGGTGGTACCGGGGTGCCGTCGATGCGGGTGAACCCGTGCCGGGCGAAGAAGTCGACCTCGAAGGTCAGTACGAACACCCGCCGCACGCCCAGCTCGCGCGCGGTGGCCAGCAGGGTGTCCACCAGCCGGTCACCGATGCCGTGGCCGCGCCGGTCCGGGTCGACCGCGAGCGTACGGAGCTCGGCCAGGTCCTCCCAGAGCACGTGCAGGGCGCCGCAGCCGACGACCATCCCGTCCTGTTCGACCACCTGGAACTCGGGCACGTCCTCGTACAGCGTGACCATCGACCTGGCCAGCAGCCGCCGGTCCGGCACGTACCGGTCGACCAACGCCCGGATGCCGGGAACGTCGCCGGTACGTGCCGGCCGCGGCCGCAGTGCAGGAGTTGCTATGCACGATTGTGCATGTAAATTCACCGAGCCAGCGTAGCCGACAATCGCCCCGGCCACCGCCAGTGGCGCTCGCGATCGGGATCGTCGCCGGTGACGCCGCGGTCAGGTGTACAGCTCGCGATCCGGTTCGGTGACGCCGACCAGCATGCCGTCCGGATCCCGCAGGTAGAAGATCCGGCCGAAGTTCTCGTCGAGGATGTCGTCCGCGGCGTACCCGGCCGCCCTCATCCGCTCCCGGACCTCTTCCAGCGGCTCGTCCGTATCGACGTTGAGCACGCAGCAGGCGCGACCGCGGTCGTCGACGTGGGGGGCCACCTCACCGGCGACGTGCAGGCCGAGCTGTGCCGACGGCACCCGCAGCTCCGCCCAGCCGCCGACCCGACCCACCACGTCGACCTCGAAACCGAGCGCGGTGTAGAAGCGGATCGAGGCCGGCACGTCGCGCACGAACCGCATCGGGCTCAACCGGATCATCGCTGCTCCTTCCGCTGGTCGGAACCTTGCTCGGCACGCGCGAGCCGGGCCAGCAGGGCCTCCTCGACGAACTGGGAGAGGGAGCAGTCCACGTCGATGGAGGCGATCTTCACCCGCCGGATCAGCTCGCGCGGCAGGTACACGTTGAACTGGGCTTTGTCGCCCGTGGTCATCATCATGTCTAGTATGCTAGCAAGCTAGATTTGTAGCAGCAACCGTGGGTACGCCCCACCACAACGACGGGGCCGGACCGCCCAACTGGCGGTCCGGCCCCGGTAAAAACGTGATCAGCCCTGCGCGGTCTCCAACCGGCGTGCCGGTGGCGGTGGCGCCGCGGCGGCAGCGGCGGCCGCGTCGGCGGACATCCGCTCGTAGAGCATGCCGCCCTGGTGGGCCAGCGCTCCGACGATCGCCGGCAGTACCGGCAGGATCCAGTCGGCGACGAATCCGGTGGCCGACATGTTGGCCACCAGGACTGCCGCGCCGGCCGCGCCGAAGCCCTTGACCAGCGCCCGCCACATCGCGCGCCCGGTGTCCACCACGGCGGCTCCACGGGCGGCCGTGATGTCCGGGAAGTTCTGCAGGGCGCGAGCGTCCCGCCGACCGAAGTTCAAGCCGGCCACCGTCGCGGTGACCGAGGTACCCAGGACGACCGCCCACAAGTGGCTGCCGGTCAGGACGAGGACCGCCACGAAGGTGCCGACACCGCTGCCCAAGGCAACGCCGGCGCGCACCCAGTCGGACTTCTCACCGGGGTACCAGATGTGCTTCACCACGCCGCCCCCGACGTCCTTGACGATCCGCCCCATCTGCCTCACCTCGCCAACCGTTGCCCCCGATGGAACCGCCGGAGGACCCTACCGAGCACCCGTGGAAGCCCCGTACACGGGCCTGCCCGCCGACGATCACTGACGTATGACTACTCTACGTATCGACAGCATTATCGATCGTAACGGGGCGGAAAGTAAGCCCTTGACCCGGGGGGCTCGCCGAGGTATGGCGGGTGTCCTTCCAACAGCGTAATACCGCATTTATCGGCATTAATAACTTCGGGGCTCAGAACAGCACAGTTGCGAAATTTCCCACGCTTCGGAATCCGCAATGCGCATACGCCTGACGCGCCGGCACATTGAAGTCGTTCACGTACAGACTCACCGTAGGCGCGACCCGGTCCAGCGCGGCCGCCACCACCGCGGCGATCCCGGCCGTGGCGAGTCCGCGGCCACGGTACTTCGGCGCCACCCAGACCCCCTGGATCTGCGCGGTGTACCGGGTCACCACCGCGAGCTCGGCCTTGAACACGACCTCACCGTGCTCGATCCGCGCGTACGACCGGCGCGACCGGATCAACTCGGCGATGCGTTCCCGGTACGCCCGGCCGCCCGCCTCCAGCAGCGGAGAGACCCCGACCTCCTCGGTGTACATGGCAACCGAGGCCGGGAACATCAGGTTCACCTCGTCCGGCCGGACCAGCCGTACCGCCGGGTCGGGTCGTACCTGCGGCGGGGTGTCGGCCACCATCAGCGGCTGGCAGGACCGCACCTCCCGGGCCGGCGGCCAGCTCGACCGCAACGAGTCCCACAGCCCGAGTACCGCATCGGCCGGCCCGACGATCGACGAGCAGCGACGGCTCTCCGCCCGGGTGAGCTCGGCGAACGCCGCGATCGCGGCCGGCGTGGCGGCGACCGGGATGATGTTGGCGCCGACCCAGCACAGCGACTCGAGCCGACCGCGCGGACCGTACCCGAAGATGCGGGCCCCCGTCCGCCACCACGCCAGCCCGGCGGCCGACACCCGCTCCGCCACCTGCGCGGCCTCGATCGGGGCCCGGTCGAGGAGCTGCCGTACCTCGATCGCGTCGGCATCGCCGAGCAACCGCACCGGTACGGTCAGCACGACCGAGCTCCTGGGCCTCGCACGATTCCAGCCTGCCAGACCATGGGAAATCCGGCCCAGCCCAAACCGGACTACAAATCGAGTTGTTACGGCTGGTCAACCCGCCGGCAACCAGTCCGCGACAGTGCGGTCAGTGCACCTCGACGGTCGACGCCAGCCCGCGCAGTTCCTCGGGCAGGTCGGCGCCCATCTCGTCGGCGAGCCGGAGCGCCTCGGCGATCAGCGTCTCCACGATCTGCGACTCCGGCACCGTCCGGACGACCTTGCCCTTGACGAAGATCTGGCCCTTGCCGTTGCCGGACGCCACCCCGAGGTCGGCTTCCCGCGCCTCGCCGGGACCGTTCACCACGCAGCCCATCACGGCGACCCGCAGCGGTACCGGCAGGCCGTCGAGCCCGGCGGTGACCTCCTCGGCCAGCTTGTACACATCGACCTGGGCCCGACCGCAGGACGGACAGGACACGATCTCCAGGCCCCGCTCGCGGAGGCTGAGCGACTCAAGGATCGCGATCCCGACCTTGACCTCCTCGACCGGTGGCGCGGACAGCGACACCCGGATGGTGTCCCCGATGCCCTCGGCCAGCAGCGCGCCGAACGCGACCGCGGACTTCACCGTGCCCTGGAACGCCGGACCGGCCTCGGTCACGCCCAGGTGCAGCGGGTAGTCGCACTGCTCGGCGAGCTGCCGGTACGCCCGGATCATCACCACCGGATCGTGGTGCTTGACCGAGATCTTGATGTCCCGGAAGCCGTGCTCCTCGAACAGCGAGCACTCCCACAACGCGCTCTCGACCAGCGCCTCGGCGGTCGCCCTGCCGTACTTGGCGAGCAGCCGCGGGTCCAGCGAGCCGGCGTTGACGCCGATCCGGATCGGGGTACCGCGCTGCGTCGCCGCCTTGGCGATCTCGGCGATCTTGTCGTCGAACTGTTTGATGTTGCCCGGGTTCACCCGTACCGCGGCGCACCCCGCGTCGATCGCGGCGAAGACGTACTTCGGCTGGAAGTGGATATCGGCGATGACCGGGATCTGCGACTTGCGCGCGATGGTGGGCAGCGCGTCCGCGTCGTCCTGGCTGGGTACCGCGACCCGGACGATCTGGCAGCCGCTCGCGGTGAGCTCGGCGATCTGCTGCAGCGTCGAGTTGATGTCCGCGGTCACCGTGGTCGTCATCGACTGCACGCTGACCGGCGCGCCACCACCGACCGGAATGTCGCCGACCATGATCTGCCGGGACTTTCGCGTGTCGGCGAGCTTCGGCGGCGGTACCGCGGGCATGCCAAGTCCGACTGTGGTCACTGGAAGAGCCTCACTCGATGTTGTCGTGTGTCCCGTGATCGGGCCAGGCGCCGCTGCCCGGCGACGGTCACTGGAAGGTGATCGGGTTGACGATGTCCGCGGCGACGGTGAGCAGCGTGAGCCCACCGAAGATGATCACCACGGCGTACGTGATCGGCATCAGCTTGAGATAGTCCACCCGGCCCGGATCCGGCCGGCCGCGACGGGCGTACCACCACGACCGGACCCGTTCGAACCAGGCGACGGCGATGTGTCCACCGTCGAGCGGCAGCAGCGGGAACAGGTTGAAGATCCCGACGAAGATGTTCAGTTGGGCGAGCAGCAGCAGGAACACGAACCAGGCGCCGAACTGCACCGTCTCGCCGCCGAGTCGGCTGGCGCCGACCACGCTGATCGGCGTCTCCACGTCGCGTTCCCCGCCGGACAGCGCGGTGAACAGCCTCGGCACCTTCTCCGGGAACTTGCCGATCGCGTGGAACGTACCGGTGAACGTGTTGCCGAGATAGCTCACCGCGGTCGGCAGGCCCTGCACCGGGCCGACCTTGATGATCAGTGCGCTGCCCACTCCGAGCGTGCCGACCGGCTCGAGATCGGCTTCCTCGATGTCCGCGTCGGCCTTGTCCACGTCCAGCTTCGGCCGCTGCGCGGCCGGCAACGGCGGGGTCTGTACGGTGCGCTGTTCACCATCGCGCTCGAGCACGATGGTGAGCGGCTCACCGGCCCGGCCGCGTACCTCGTGGATGAACCCGTTCCAGTTGCTCACCGGTACGCCGTTCACCGCGGTGATCACGTCTCCGCTGCGCAGTCCGGCCGCGGCGGCGGGGCTGCGCGGGTCGCTGTCCTGGCAGCCGCGCAACGTCTTGCTGTCCGGGTCGACCTGCCACTGGGTGACCACACAGGGCGCGATGTCGCTGATCTCGGCGCGGGACGCCGGGGTCGAACCGTCCGGCGCGTTCGGAATGCCGACGAACGAGGCGGTGATCCACAGCAGGATGAACCCGATGATGAAGTGGGTGACCGAGCCGGCGACCAGCACGATCGTGCGCTGCCAGAGCGGCTTGCGCCAGAACACCCGCTTCTGGTCCTCGGGCCCGACCTCCTCTTCCTCTTCCTCCAGCGGCGTCATCCCGACGATCTTGACGAAGCCACCGGCCGGGATCGCCTTGAGGCCGTACTCGGTCTCGCCGCGCCGGAACGACCAGAGAGTGGGTCCGAAGCCGGCGAAGTACCGGGTGACCTTCATCCCGAACAGCTTCGCCGTGCCCATGTGGCCGGCTTCGTGCACGCACACGGAGATGAAGATGCCAAGGGCGAAAAGCACGACCCCGAGCACGTACGCCATCAGCTGTCCTCCTGGTGCGCCGCGAGCAGCTCGCCGATCCGATGCCGCGCCCAGGATTCGGCGGCGGCGACTTCTTCGACGGTACCTGGTTCATCGAAGTCGGGTGCTTCCGCGAGGGCCCGGCTGATCAGGTCCACGATCCGGGTGAAAGGCAGCCGGCCGGCCAGGAACGCGGCCACGCATTCCTCGTTCGCGGCGTTGTAGATCGCCGGCCGGCACCGGCCGGCCCGACCGGCTTCCCGGGCCACCCGTACCGCCGGGAACGCCTCGTCGTCCAGCGGCTCGAACTGCCAGCTGTGCGCCGTCGACCAGTCCATCGCCGGTGCCGCGTCCGCGACCCGGTCCGGCCAGCCGAGGGCCAGCGCGATCGGCAGCCGCATGTCCGGTGGGCTGACCTGGGCGAGCGTGGAGCCGTCGGTGAACTCGACCATCGAATGCACGATCGACTGCGGGTGTACGACCACGTCGATCCGGTCGTACGGCAGGTCGAACAGCTCGTGCGCCTCGATCAGTTCGAGCCCCTTGTTCACCAGCGTGGCCGAGTTGATCGTCACCACCGGACCCATGTCCCAGGTGGGGTGGGCCAGCGCATCGGCCGCGGTGACCCCGGCCAGCTCCGCCCGGGTACGACCGCGGAACGGTCCGCCGCTCGCGGTCAGTACCAGCTTGCGCACCTCGGTCGCCCGCCCGCCGCGCAGGCACTGGGCCAGCGCGCTGTGCTCGGAGTCGACCGGCACGATCTGCCCCGGTTTCGCCAGCTTGCGTACCAGCGAACCAGCCGCGACCAGCGATTCCTTGTTGGCCAGCGCGAGCGTCCGGCCGGCCCGCAGCGCGGCCAGGGTCGGACCCAGCCCGACCGATCCGGTGATCCCGTTGAGCACCAGGTCACAGGGCCATTCGGCCAGCTCGGTGGCGGCCTGCGGTCCGGCCAGGATCTTCGGGATGCGGAACCCACCGAAGCTGTACCCCCGCCGCTGCGCCTCGGCGTAGAAGGCCAACTGCA
This sequence comes from uncultured Actinomycetota bacterium, assembly GCA_963742715.1. Taxonomy (GTDB): domain Bacteria; phylum Actinomycetota; class Actinomycetes; order Mycobacteriales; family Micromonosporaceae; genus CAVUMR01. The sequence goes on from CAVUMR010000002.1 coordinate 2,328,545, forward strand.
GATCCTGTACGACGCTGGACCGGGCGACCGCGACCGCGTCCACGTCCAGCGCGAGCGCCTGTTCGGCGAGCAGCTCGACGTTGCCGCCGCCACCGGCGATGGCGACCACCCGGAACTGGTCCGGATTGCGCTGGATGACATCGATGGCCTGGGTGCCGATCGAACCGGTCGAGCCCAGCAGTACGACGTCCCGCGGCGACATGGCGTCATTGTCCAGTACCGCTGGAGCCAGCTGTCAGCGGCCGGCTCTGCGCTGACCCTTCCGCCCGACCTCGACGGTGTCCGTACCACCCGTTGGAGTGCCGCCGGTCGGGCGGGATCCGGCGGCGTCGGGCAGCAGCACGCCCGGATTGAGCACGCCGGCCGGGTCGAGCGCCTGCTTGACCGCCCGCAGCGCGGTCATGCCCACCTCCCCCACCTCGGCCGGCAGCCAGGCGGCGTGATCGGCGCCCACCGCGTGATGATGGGTGAGCGTGCCGCCGCCGGCCATGATCGCGTCCGTGACCGCGCGCTTGGCCTTCGTCCACTGGCCGACCGGATCGTCGGCGTCCTGCTCGGCCAGCACCGTGGTGTAGAGCGACGCGCCGGAGCGGTACAGGTGCGACACGTGCGTGAGTACCAGCGCGCGCTCGCCCAGCGCGGTCGTCAGCGCGGTGCGGATCCGCTCGTACAACAGGGGCAGCTGGGACCAGCTCGTCGCGGTCTCCACCGTCTCGGCCAGTACGCCATGATCGAGCAGCGTGTCCCGCAGGTACGGCGCGTCGTACCGGCCGTGCAGCCAGGCCCGCCCCGGCGCGGTACCCAGCGGGGTGCCACCGTGCTCCCGGATCAGTCGTACCGCGGCCCGCCGGCGCCAGCCCACCTCACCGCCGGTGCCCTCCCAGCCGAGGACTGCCCGGCAACCGTGCCGGTGACCGCGCAGGGCCAGGTACGCCCGGGCGGCCCGACCGGCACCGGCCAGCAGTACCGACGCCTGCGTCTCGGCCGGGTCGGACAGCCGGCACACGTCCGGCATCACCCCCGGGCCGAGCCGTTGGGCCAGCGCGCGGAAGGCCGCGATACCGGTGGGCAGGTCCGGGAACGACCAGCCCTCGTACCGGGTGTGCTCCGGCGCCGGCCGGACCACCACGGTCGCCTCGGTGATCACGCCGTACACGCCCTCGGAGCCCACCAGCAGGTCGAGCAGCCGCGGTCCGGCCGCGCTGGCAGGACCGCGGCCGAGCACCAGCTCACCCACTGGGGTGGCACAGCGCAGGCCGACCACCAGGTCGTCGGCCCGGCCGTACCCGGCGGATGCCTGCCCGGCCGACCGGGTGGCGAGCCAGCCGCCGACGGTGGAGTAGCGGAAGCTCTGCGGGAAGTGACCGAGGGTGAACCCGTGCGCCCGCAGTGCCTGCTCCACCTCCGGGCCGCGCATGCCGGCCTGCAGCGTCGCGGTCATCGACACCGGGTCCACCTCGACCAGCCGGTCGAGCCGGCCCAGGTCGAGCGCCACCGCCGGCCGGCTCACCGGCGTGACGCCGCCGACCACGCTGGTGCCGCCGCCGAACGGGATGACCGCGACCCCGTGCTCGGCGCAGACCGCGAGCACGTCGTTGATCTCGGCCGGTACCGCCGGGGACAGCACCGCGTCCGGGGCGTACCGCAGGTCACCGCGGCGCAGCCGGACCAGGTCGAGGTACCCCCGGCCGGCGGCGTGCCGGATCCGGCTCTCCGCGGTGGTGCTCACCCACTGCGCGCCGATCGCGTTCGCCAGCCGATCCAGCACTCCGTCCGGCAGCGCCGGCGCGGGCAGCGCGATATCGGCCGACTTCACCACCGGGCTCGCCCGATCCAGGTCGATCCCCAACGTGCGGGCCAGGTACGCCAGCGCGGCCGGTGGAGTGGCCGGACGGTCGGCCGGGGCTGCCCAGCCGTACCAGATCGGCTGCCGGTCCTCGTGCGACGGCTCGGTCATCGATACAGTGTGACATGTGACGTCTATTCGTAACGCTCCACTCCCGGCCCACGGCGGACCGCCGGAGCCGGAGCCGGGTGGCCACCTCGAATCGATGATCCTCGATGCCGCTCGGGACCTGGTCATGCAGGTCGGCGTGCGGCGGGCCACCGCCACCGACGTCGCCCGCCGCGCCGGCATCAGCCGGATGACGCTGTACCGGCGGTTCCGGGACGTGGAGGCGCTGCTGGTCGCGCTGCTCACCCGGGAGGTCGAGCGGCTGCTCGGCGAGCTGGTGGCCGGCACCGCGGGCACCGGTACCGCCCGGCAGCAACTGGTCGTGGTGGCGGTCGAGGGCGTCGACCGGCTGGCCGCCGACCCGCTGTTCGCCCGGCTGGTGGAGGTCGACCCGGAAGTGCTGCTGCCGTACCTGCTGGAGCGCTCCGGCTCGAGCCACCGGCTGGTACGCGAGCACCTCGCCGACCTGCTGGCCGCCGGCCGCGAGGACGGCTCGATCCGGCCACTGGACGGCGAGGCGGCCAGCTGGGTGCTGCTGCTGGTACTGCAGGCGTTCGTGTACGGCGCCCGGGTACTGGCCAAGGAAGCCGAACCGGAGCTGGTACACGCCGAGCTGCGCCTGCTTCTCGACCGGTACCTCGCGCCATGACCGCGCCGGGGTACCGCAGTCGGCTGGACCGGGCCCGGCGGGATCGCGACCTGGCCGCGCTCACCGATGGGCGCACCGTGGACGTCGCGGTGATCGGCGGCGGGGTGGTCGGTGCCGGGGTGGCGCTGGACGCGGCGTCGCGCGGGCTGTCGGTGGCGCTGCTGGAACGTACCGATCTCGCCGCCGGTACGAGCAGCGCGTCCAGCAAGCTCATCCACGGCGGGCTGCGCTACCTGGCCGGTGGCGATGTCGGACTGGCCTGGGAATCCGCGGCCGAACGGGCGGTGCTGTTCCGGCGTACCGCGCCGCACCTGGTCCGGCCGCTGCCGTTCCTCACCCCGTACGGCCGCGGTTTCGGCAGCGGCCACGGCACGTTGGCCACGCTCGCGGTACACGTGGCCGACGGGATGCGCCGGTTCACCGGCACCCGCAGCGGCGTGCTGCCCGGCCCGCGCCGGGTGACCGCGACCGAGGCGCGGGTGCTCGCGCCGGGGCTGCGGCCGACCGGCCTGGCCGGCGCGGTCGAGCACTGGGACGGCCAACTCGTCGACGACGCCCGGTTGGTCGTCGCGATCGCGCGTACCGCCGCCGGGCTGGGTGCCCGGATCGTCACCCGGTGCGCGGTGGACCGGGTCGACGGCGGCCGGATCACCGCCCACGACCACCGCACCGGTGAACGGTTCGAGTTCACCGCCCGGGCTGTCATCAACGCCACCGGCGTGTGGGCCGGAGCGCTCGATCCGGCCGTCGCGCTACGGCCCAGCCGGGGCGTACACCTGGTGGTACCGGCCGGCGTCCTCGGCGACCTGCGCGCCGGACTGAACGTGCCGGTACCGGGTGAGCGGAACCGGTTCGTATTCGCGCTCCCCCAGCAGGACAGCACTGTCTACATCGGACTCACCGACGACCCGGTGTCCGGACCGGTACCCGATGCGGTGACCGCCGACGCCGGTGACATCGGATTCCTGCTCGACGTACTGAGCCGGGCGCTTGCCGTACCGGTCGACCGCGCGGACGTGGTCGGTACGTTCGCCGGGATGCGGCCGCTGGTGGCCGGTCGGGACCCGGACTCCCGTACCGCCGACCTGTCCCGGCGGCACGTCGTGATCGACCGGGGCGACCGGCTCCTGACCGTCGTCGGGGGCAAGCTCACCACGTACCGCCGGATGGCCGCGGACGCGGTCGACCAGGCGGTCCGGGGGTACGCGCTGCGCTGCGGCGACTGCCGTACCGCCGACCTGCCGCTGGTGGGCGCGGCCGGACGGGGCGCCCTGCGCCGGGTCGCGGCGCCGAGTCGACTGGTCAGCAGGTACGGGACGGAAGCTCCGGTGGTCGCCGCGCTGGCCGACCGCGATCCGGCGCTGCTGCGCCCGGCGGTACCCGGGGTGCCGGTACTCGGCGTGGAGCTGCTGTACGGCGTGCTCGCCGAGGGCGCGCTCGAAGTGGACGATCTGCTCGCCCGGCGTACCCGCGCGACCCTGGTCCGGGACTGGGCGCAGGCACTGCGACCCGCCGCCGCCGAAGCGTTCGAACTGGCCGACAGCCTGCCGGCCTGATCCGCCGCGCCCGGCCCGGAGGTTGCCCGCCTGGCCATTAACGCCCGGCCGTCAAGCGCCTGGCCATCAAGCGCCCGGCCGCTACCCGCCTGGCCGGCCGTTACGCTGAGCCGGAGCTAACACTGTTTACGGAGGTGCCCGGTGACCGGGACGACCGGCCGGCGGAGCCGGCCGCGGGCAGAGCTGGTCGCCGAGATCGTCCAGACCGCGCGCCGGCAACTGGTACGGGACGGCCCGGCCGGGATCTCGTTGCGCGCGATCGCCCGCGAGCTGGGGCTGACCGCGCCCGCGCTGTACCGCTACTTCCCGAGCCTGGACGCGCTGATCGGGGCGCTGGTGGCCGACCTGTACGACGAACTCCGGGGCGCGTTGGAGCAGGCCATGCGGCCGTTGCCGGCCGACGCGATCGGCCGGCGGCTCAACACGGCCAGCCACGCGTTCCGGGCCTGGGCCATCGAGCATCCGGCCGAGTTCGCGGCGGTCTTCGGCAGCCCGGTGCTCGGTGTCCACCGCACTGCGTCGTCCCGCGCCGAGGCGCCGCTCGGATCCGATCTTGTCGAGGGCGGCGTCGAGGCGCTGCCGGATCAGGCCGGGCGCCGGTTCGGCGCGCTGTTCGCCGACCTGTTCGTCCAGCTGTGGCAGCGGCACCGGTTTCCCACGCCCGATCCGGAGCGGCTGCACCCGGCGCTCCGCGACCAGCTCGACGCCTTCGGCGCCACCCTCGGCGGCGTACTGCCGGCCGAGGCGGTCTACGTGTACCTGTCCTGCTGGATGCGGCTGTACGGCGCGGTGACCATGGAGGTCTTCGGACACCTGTCGTTCGCGCTCAGCGACGGCGAGCACCTGTTCACCGCCGAACTCGACCGGATCGCGCGGGACCTGCGGCTCTGATCGCCGGATCACCGCCAGCCGTATCAACCCGGCCCCGGCCCGTCTCGACCTCACCAGCGGTGGCCGCGCGGGTCAGCCCGACTGGTCGGGTACCACCGGAGCGGGCTCGTCGGCGCGCCGGGACCGGATCCCGTGGCCGACGCTGGTGAGGCAGCGGCCGGTCGCCAGGTCGAACTTCCAGCCGTGCAGCTGGCAGGTCAGTACACCGTCGTCGACGATGCCGAACCGGGTCAGGTCGGCCTTCAGGTGCGGGCAGCGCCGCTGCACCATCCAGTCGCCCAGCTTGATGTCCTCGGCGTCCGGCTTCTGCTCGTCGTACCAGCCCTCGGCGTACTTGAGCCGCTCCTCGGACAGGCACTTGAAGAACGCGTAGACGAACTCGTTGTACTGGCCGATCCGCGCCGCCGAGAAGCGGCAGGACAGGAACAGCGAGTTGACCCAGTCGACCTCGTCGATGTGCAGCAGGTGCTCGACCAGCGCGCGCTCGGTGCGGAACCGGTACCGCACCTTCTCGTCCGCGTACGGCCGGACCTCCTTGCCGGGGAAGTCGACCACGATCGACTCGACCGACTCGCCGTCGTAGCCGACCAGGTCGAACCGCACCGGCCCGCCGACCCCGGCCGCGATGTAGATCGACTCGTCCAGCAGCGGCTCGATGCCGCTGCTTCATCTCGGCCAGCACGTCGATCTCCGGGTGCCGCCAGGACGCCTTCTCGGCCGCGATGACCGGCCGCTTGCCGCTCGCGCGTACGCCTCGCAGGTGCTCTTCCTTGTTCGCGAAGAACGCGTACGTCCGGCACCGGGTGGCGTGGTCGGGCAGCCGTCCGCGGTGAGCTCGGCCGACGCTGCCCGGCAGCAGCAGCACGCCGTTGTCGCCGCCGACCTTGGCGTAGTCGGTCGATGAACACCTGCTGGTCGGGGAAGATGTTGCCCTCGTCGCCGAAGATGTCGTTGAACTGCCACAACTCGTCGTCGAGGAAGCACGGCGGGCCGGCGATCGGGAAGACGTGCGAGCGCCTTCAGGTCGTCGATGTAGCGCCAGGTGCGGTCGAACTGGCGGTCGCGCTTCTGCTTGCCGAACGCCGTCTTCGCCGCGCTGCGGCAGCTCGTAGACCATCGGGTACCAGATCGCGCCGGAGAACTGCAGCATGTGCGCGTGCACGTGGCCCAGCTCGGCGAACGATGGTCAGGTCGGTCGGGCGGGCGTCGTTCTGGTTGAGCAGCCGTACGCCGTCGTGCTCGACCCACAGCGACGAGTCGCCGATCGGGCCGTCGGTCGGCGCGGTCAGCGCCTGGATCATCACCTTCAGGCCGCCGTCGAGCTCGATGCACCTCGTTCGTGGTCGTCTTGAGGAAGCTGGTGAAGCCGAGCTCGCGCAGCTCGTCCTCGAGCTCGGCTGGTCGGGTACTCCGGCAGCAGCACGGGTCGCCTTCGAGATGACCGCTCCGTCAGGTGCTTCGCGTCGAAGTGGTCCCGGTGCAGGTGCGACACGTACAGGTAGTCGACGTGGCCGAGCGGCTCCCAGTCGAGCTGGGAGTTGTCCGGGAACGGGAACCACGACGCGAAGTACGCCGGGTTGACCCACGGGTCGCACAGGATGCTGCCCGCGGCGGTGTCGATCCGCATGCTCGCGTGGCCGGTGCCGGTCAGTCGCACGGTGCGGTCCTTCCTGATCGTCTGGTGTCTATCAAACGTCCATCGCGTCTGCTGCGTCGGCGGAGCGTGCGCACGGCGCGGACGGCGGCCTCGACAAGGCGGGCCGGGTACCCGCCAGACGCTACCGCAGCGGAGCGTGGCGCCGGTGCGGCCGGTCCGGCGGTCGTGTGGGCCGGCAGCCGGCCGCGGTCGGCGTGCCCGCCGGGTCGCTCGATCGACGTACCCGTGGGCGTGCCACACTAAGCGCCAGCGAGCGCACGGGAAGGACCGAACGTGGCTGGTACACCATCTGAGGAAGTCACCTCGCCCGACCAGCACAAGCCAGGGCATCCGAAGACTTGCCCGCGCTGGTGCGATCATCACGGTCCTGCTGCTGCTCGCGATGCTGTTCGGCAATCACAAGGGCCACATCGAGGACCTGTACCTGGTCGGCGTCGCGGCGTTGATCGTCGGCGTACTCATCGCTGACTGGCTGCTCCGCAAGAACGGACTGAAGTCCTAGCCGCTGGACCGACCCGCGCCCGGTGACCGGACCTCGTCACCGGCGCATTTTGTCGCGGCGCTTCTCGCGTGCCGCTTATCGCCAGCGCCCTGGCGCCCTTTGTTGGCCGCGCCCCTTTGCTGGCCGCGCCCCCTTTGTTGGCCGCGCCCCTTTGCTGGCCGCGCCCTTTGTTGGGCCGCACTATTTGTTGGCCGCGCCCGTTGTTAACCGCGCCGTCGGCGCCCTTGACCGGGCTGTTTGCCAGGAGCGCCTTCTTAACCGCGCCATTGTCGGCACCGCCCGCGATGCATCCCGGCGCACCCGCGCCCGGCTGACCGCGCCATCGACCCTGCGGGCCACCGCGAGACGGGACTCAGCGGGCCGCCGGACTATGCCGGCCGACCGCGAGACCACGGATCGCGAGCCCGCGGATCGCGAGCCTCCTGAACCCGTGGCCCTGCGGGCGGACGAGGCTCAGCGGGCCACGCCGCGGCGGGCGAACAGGTCCCGCACCTCACGCAGCGCGTTGTCGACCTCGGCTTCGAACAATCCACCCTGTACCAGGCTGAACTGTCCCGGATCGAGCTCGCCGTCGGTCACCGGCACGGCGGAGCGACCGGCCATGGTGGCCGCGATCGCGTCGAAGAGCCGGTTGACCTGGGTCGGGTCGTACCCGCTGCCGAACCGGCGCTGCTGGAAGGTACGCCGCAACTGCTCGAGCCGGTGGATGTCGTCCGGCATGAACGGCGAGTCCGCGGCCGGTATCTCGGAGGTCATGTCGGGCTTGCCGTGCCGACCCGGCTCGAACCCCGACGCGATCGGGGGCAGCTGCTGGGTGAAGTTGTCCTCCTGCATCGGCCGGCGCGGCGGCGGTCCGGGCGGCGCGCCCATCGGGGGACCGCTGACCGGTGGGCCACTCACTGGTGGACCGCTCACGGGAGGGCCGCTGACCGGAGGTACCGGCATGCCCGGCGGCATCGGACGGGCCACCCGGGGCGGTCCGACCGGGCCGGATTGCCGGTCGTCGCCGCGCGGCGCCATCGGGCGCTCCTCACGCAGCGGCATCGCGCGCTCTTCGCGCAATGGCATACCGCGGTCCTCGCGCAGCGGCATCGCGCGCTCCTCGCGCAGCGGCATGGCGCGTTCTTCCCGGGGCGGCGGCAGGTGACGCTCGTCGCGTGGCGGCATCGGCCGGTCCTCGCGCAGCGGCATGCCGCGCTCGTCCCGCGGTGGCGGCATCGGCCGGTCGTCCCGCATCGGCATCGGCCGCGGTTCGCGGCTGGGCAGCGCCGGCGGCTCGGGCGCCCGCCCGAGCATCCCGCTCTCCTCCAGCTCGGCGAGCTGCCGCTCGACCCGGTCGAGGTGCAGGTCGACCTGCCACTCGTCGTACCCGCCGAACCGGACGCGGAACACGACGTCGTGGACCTCTTGCGCGCTCACCGGCGAACCGAGCGGGTGCCGGCCAGAGTGGCCTCGACCCGGTCAAGGAAGGAGTCGACCTCATCGACCTTGTAGCCGCGACGCAGCGCCCGTCGCCGGAAACGCTGACCGTGACTGGTCACTCCCCCACCTCCGCAGCAGCGAGCTGTCCACACGCGCCGTCGATCTCCCGTCCTCGGGTGTCTCGGACCGTAGTCGGCACGCCGGCCGCAGCGCAGCCGCCGGACGAACTCACGCTCGACCGGCTTCGGGCTCGCGTCCCAGCGACTGCCCGGGGTCGGGTTGAGCGGGATGAGGTTCACGTGCGCCAGCCGCCCGGACGAGCAGACGACCGAGCAGGTCGGCCCGCCACGGCTGATCGTTCACGTCCCTGATCATGGCGTACTCGATCGACACCCGCCGCCCCGTCCGGGCCGCGTACTCCCACGCGGCGTCGAGAACCTCGGCTACCTTCCAGCGCTGGTTGACCGGAACCAGCTCATTCGCGTAGCTCATCATCTGGTGCGTGCAGCGAGACAGCCAGCGTGACCTGCAGTTTCTCCTCCATCATGCGGCGCATCGCGGGCACCAGGCCCACTGTCGAGACCGTGACATGTCGTTGCGACAGGCCGAGCGCCCTCCGGCGCCGGGTCGGTGATCCTGCGTACCGCGTCGATCACCCGTTGGTAGTTGGCCAGCGGCTCACCCATGCCCATGAACACCACATGGGACAGTCGCCGCGGTGCCTGTCGGAAACCCGACATGCGACCGGAGGCTGCCGTACGGGCCGCGGCCACGACCTGGTCGACGATCTCCGCGGTCGACAGGTTGCGGGTCAGCCCGGCCTGGCCGGTGGCGCAGAACGGGCACGCCATGCCGCAGCCCGCCTGCGACGACACGCAGGCGGTGACCCGGTCGGGGTACGCCATCAGCACGCTCTCCACCAGCGCGCCGTCGTGCAGCCGCCACAGGGTCTTGTGGGTGGCGCCGTCGTCGCAGCTGACCTCGCGTACCGGAGTAAGCAGTTGCGGAAGCAGTTCGCTGCCGAGCCGGGCGCGCGTCGCGGCGGGCAGGTCGGTCATGTCCGACGGGTCGGCGACCAGCCGACCGAAGTAATGGCCGGACAACTGGACGGCCCGGTACGCGGGCTCGCCGAGCGCGACAGCGGCAGCCCGACGGGCCGGCATGTCGAGGTCGGCGAGATGCCGCGGAGGCAACGACCGGCGGTCGGTCCTGGCACGCGGCTCAGCTATCAGCGGTACAGAGGTCATGACGTCTGCAAGTCTCCCACGCCTCCAGGGCTCCTCCGGCCCCCGGCGTACCGTTCGGGCGAGTGGCTTCACGCTGTAATGGGAGCTAACACAGAAAGCAACACAAACGCAACCGGCGCGGCCACGAGCATTGAGTCCAGTCGATCCATCACACCCCCGTGACCAGGCAAAATATGGCCCATATCCTTAATGCTCAAATCTCGCTTGAGTAGCGACTCACATAGATCGCCAAGAGTGGCGGCTCCCGCCAACGCGATTCCGAATATCGCTCCGCGCCACGGCGCGACGTCCAGTACGAAGTACAGCATCAGCGCGCCACCGATGGCGCACGCCAACACCGATCCCGCGAATCCCTCCCAGGACTTCTTCGGACTCACTGTCGGCGCCATCGGGTGCTTTCCGAAAAACACGCCGGCCACGTACCCGCCGGTATCGCTGCACACCACGGTGGCGACGGTCAACAACACGCGCAGGTGGCCGTCGTCCGGTACCAGCAGCAGCGCGCCGAAGGCGCCCAGGAACGGCACGTACGCCGCGATAAGCGCAGCCGCGGTCACGTCCCGCTGGTACCCGACCGGACCGTCCGGCAGTCGCCAGATGAGCGTCGCGACGACCGTGAACACCAGCGCCAGCCCGAGCGACTCGAGCCCACCGAACCAGGCCGCCGACACCATCGCGGCGCCACCCACCAGCAGCGGTACCAGTGGTGGACGCGCCTCCACGGGCTCGACCGCGCGCACCATCTCCCAGATGCCGACCAGTACCCCGAGGGCCAGCACGACGAGGAACGCGGGCCGCCAGATGAACAGGGAGGCGATGACGACGGTACCGAGGCCCACTCCCACGCCGATGGCCGCGGGCAGGTTGCGACCGGCCTTCGGCCCCGGCGCGGGCGCCGGTTCGGTCGGAACCGTGGTACCGGTGGCGGGCAACACACCGGGGGCGGTCGGCGTCGGCCCGGTCACAGGCGGGAGCCCGGCAGCAGGTCCGCCGGCGGGCGCGACCGGTACGGCCGCGGTATCCGTCAGGGCGCGATCCGGTTGGACCGGCGGCTGGCTCAGCTCGCCCGTCGGCTCGTCGAGCCGGGCGGCCGGAGCACCCCGTCGGCTGCGGCGGCCGGGCGGTCGCCGCGGCGCCACCGGCGCGCCGGTCGGCGGCTCGGCCGCGGCGTCCGTCCCGGTCGGGACGGTCCAGCCGTACCCGGGTGGAGCGACGGCCGCTCCGGCCGGTGACTCCAGCCGGTAGACGTCCGCCCAGGGATCCGGCGGTGGCCGGCCGTCGTCCGGCTCCGGGTCGCGATCCCAGGAGTACTGCCGGGAACGCGACGGTTTCGCGGCCGGCTCAGGGTCGGCCGGCTCGGGTTGAACCGGGCGTTCCCCGACCCGCGGCGCGTACAGGTTCCCCGTCGGTTCCTCGGCGGGAGAGTCGTAGCCGCCCGACGATCCCGCGTAGCCACCGGACGGCGGGTACAGGTTCCCCGTCGGCTCCTCGACCCGCGGCGCGTACAGGTTCCCGGTCGGCTCCTCGGCCGGAGGGTCGTAGCCGCCGCCCACCGATCCCGCGTAGTCGCCCTGCAGTGGGTCGTGCCGGGCACCGATGTTGAACCAGCTGCCGCGCGGGAAGTCGGCGGTTTCCGGCTCGTCAGGGTCGTAGGGAGACCCCTGGGCGCTGGACTGGCCGCCGTACCCGCTGGGCTGCCCGTAGCTCGTGGGCTGATGGCTCGACTGCTGCTGGTAGCCCGTCTGCTGCTGGTAGCCCGTCTGCTGCTCGTAGCTCGCCGGCTGGCCATAGCCCGTGGGCTGGTCGTAGCTGGCCGGCTGTTCATAGCCTGCCGGCTGGCCATAGCCCGTGCGCTGCTCGTAGCTGGCGGACTGCTCGTAGCTTGCTGACTGCTCATAGCCCGTCGACGATCCGTAGCCGTCATACGGCTGGTAGCCGCCATATCCCGGAGCAGGCGGTGGCGGCGTGGGGCTCGGCGGGGTAGGCGGTCGAGGTGCCGATCCACCGTACGGATCGTGGTACCGCTCGTCACCGTACGGATCGGGCCCGGCGTCATCGCGCCGCGCCCACTGCCACGCGCCTGGCCCCTCGTACGGGATCTCCCCGGAGCTCGGTGGATCGGCAGTCGTCATCAGACCTCGAGCAGCTCGGCTTCCTTGTGCTTGACGAGTTCGTCAACGTGCGCCACGTACTTGTGGGTCAGGTCGTCCAGCTCCTTCTCGGCGCGGCGGCCCTCGTCCTCGCCGGACTCGCCGTCCTTGACGATCCGGTCGAGCTCTTCCTTGGCCTTGCGGCGCACGTTGCGGATCGCGACCTTGGCTTCCTCGCCCTTGTGCCGGGCGACCTTGACCATCTCGCGCCGCCGCTCCTCGGTCATCTGCGGCAGCACGATCCGGAGCTGGGTGCCCTCGTTGTTCGGGTTGACGCCCAGGTCGGAGTCGCGGATCGCCTTCTCCATGGCCTCGAGCTGGGAGGCGTCGTACGGCTTGATGATCGCCATCCGCGGCTCGGGAACGGACGACCGAGGCCATCTGCGTCAGCGGCGTGGGCGAGCCGTAGTAGTCGATGACGATCTTCGAGAACATGGCGGCGGTCGCTCGACCGGTCCGGATCGTCGCGAACTCCTCCTTGGCGTGCTCGATCGCCCGTTCCATCTTCTCCTCGGCTTCGAGGAGTGTCTCGTCGATCACCTGGGTCGTCGCCTCCTTCAGGCTGCCGATCGCGGTGCTGCGTGGTGCGGGTCGTCACGGCTCCGACGGTAAGTATCCGGCCTGGCGCAAACCCGCCGGCTACTCCCCGCCCACCGCCGGATCCGCGGCGGTGATGAGCGTGCCGATCTTCTCGCCGCTGACCGCCCGGATCGATGGTGTCGTCGCCCTCCGCGCCGAACACCAGCATCGGCAGCCGTTCTCCATGCAGAGGCTGAACGCCGCCGCGTCGGCCACCCGCAGGCCCCGGCGCAGCGCCTCCCCGAAGGTGATCCGGTCCAGCTTGCGTGGCGGCCGGGTCGGTGCGCGGGATCCGCCGTGTAGACGCCGTCGACGCCGTTCTTGCTCATCAGCACCACGTCGGCGCGGATCTCCAGCGCGCGCTGGGCGGCGACCGTGTCGGTGGAGAAGTACGGCATCCCGGCGCCGGCGCCGAAGATCACGACCCGGCCCTTCTCCAGGTGCCGGATCGCGCGCAGCGGGGAATGTACGGCTCGGCGACCTGGGCCATCGTGATCGCGGTCTGCACCCGGGTCTCGATGCCCTCCTTCTCCAGGAAGTCCTGCAGCGCGAGGCAGTTCATCACGGTGCCGAGCATGCCCATGTAGTCGGCGCGGGCCCGGTCCATGCCGCGCTTCTGCAGCTCGGCGCCGCGGAAGAAGTTGCCGCCGCCGACCACGACGGCGACCTGCACGCCCCGGCGCGACGACCGTGGCGATCTGGCGGGCGAGGCCTGCGACCACATCCGGGTCGACGCCGATCCGCGCCGCCGCCGAAGACCTCGCCGGAGAGCTTGAGCACCACCCGCGGACGGCGCCTCCGCGGCCATTGCGAGCACCTCCGGACGCGCGACTCGTCACCGTGTCCGCCATCCATCCGCCGTCCGCCGTTACGTACCAGCACGCGACCTGCGCCGGTGTACGTCGCGATCCCGGCTGCCCGCTCCGTCATCCGACACCGGCCGCTGGCGCCGGCTGGATACCGCCGACGAGCTACCGCCGCTGAGGCCGGCCGCATCGTGGAACGCCACTGGCAGTGCCGATCGAGTGTCGCTGTACCGGTAGCACCGGTCGTGCGGTCCGCGCTGAGTCGCCCGTCCGGTCAGCCGCGGCGCCCGGTCCGGCTCAGCCGCGCTCGAACCTGGCGTGGCCGATCGAACCGGCTCAGGCCTGGCCGACCTCGAACCGGACGAACCGGGTCACGTCGATGCCGGCCTCGGCGAGCACCTGCTTGACCGTCTTCTTCTTGTCCGGCGACCGACGCCTGCTCGAGCAGGACGAAGTCCTTGAAGAACGCGTTGACCCGACCCTCGACGATCTTCGGCAGGGCCTGCCTCGGGCTTGCCCTCCTCGCGGGCGGTCTGCTCGGCGATCCGCCGCTCGGACTCGACCACCTCGGCCGGCACCTCGTCGCGGGTCAGGTACTTCGGGCGCATCGCGGCGATCTGCATGCCGACGCCGCGGGCGTCCGCGTCAGCCGCCTCGTCGGTCTTGCCGGTGTACTCGACCAGCACGCCGACCTGCGGCGGCAGGTCCTGGCTCTTGCGGTGCATGTAGACCGCGACCGGTGCCGTCGAGCACGGCGAACCGGTTGAGCACCAGCTTCTCGCCGATCTTGGCGGACGCCTCCTCGACCAGGTGGCGGCGACGGTACGCGTGCCGTCGAGCGTCGAGGCGAGCAGCGCGTCCGACGTCGGCCGGCCGGGTCGCGTCGCCGTGCTCGACGAGCTGCTGCGCCAAGCGCGATGAAGCGGCGTTCTTGGCCACGAAGTCGGTCTCGCAGTTGAGCTCGAGCAGCGCGTTGCCGGAGTGGGCGACCAGGCCGTTGGCGGCGGTACGGCCGGCCCGCTTGCCGACGTCCTTGGCGCCCTTGACCCGCAGGATCTCGACGGCCTTGTCGAAGTCGCCGTCGGCCTCGATGAGCGCCTTCTTGCAGTCCATCATGCCGGCGCCGGTGAGGTCGCGGAGCTTCTTGACGTCCGCGGCGGTGAAGTTAGCCATGACTCTCTCTCGTCCACTTCGGTGCTGGTATCGGTGCTGGTCTCGGGCCGCTCTCGCCGGTACCTGAAATCCCGGTCGCTCGGAGCGGACCCGGCACCGGGCGGGACAGCCTGATCCCCACGCCCGGCCTGAGCCGGGCGCGGGGATTCAGATCAGGACTGTGCGGCCGGTTCGCCGGTGCCCGGGGCGGCGGCTGCGGCAACCTGCTCCTGCCGTGCCCTCGAGCAGCTCGCGCTCCCACTCGGCCAGCGGCTCGTCCGCGCCGACCACGCCCGGCTCCGGCTTCTCGTCGCTGCCACGCAGCGCTTGCCGGAGCGCGCGATCAGACCGTCGGCGACCGCGTCCGCGACCACCCGGGTCAGCAGCGCGGCCGAACGGATCGCGTCGTCGTTGCCCGGGATCGGGAAGTCGACCTCGTCCGGGTCGCAGTTGGTGTCCAGCACGGCGATCACCGGGATGCCCAGCTTGCGGGCCTCGTCGACGGCGATGTGCTCCTTCTTCGTGTCGACGATCCACACCGCGGCCGGGATGCTTCTGCATGTCGCGCAGGCCGCCGAGGGTGCGCGTCAGCTTGCTCCTTCTGCCGCGTGAGAGCTGCAGGGTCTCCTTCTTGGTGTAGGCCCTGCGCGGTGCCGGTCTGCTCGAGCGCCTCCAGCTCCTTCATCCGCTGCAGCCGCTTGTACACCGGTCTGGAAGTTGGTCAGCATGCCGCCCAGCCAGCGGTGGTTGACGTACGGCATGCCGACCCGGCTGCGCCTGCTCGGCGATGGCCTCCTGGGCCTGCTTCTTGGTGCCGACGAACAGGATGCGCCACCCTCGGCGACCGTGCGCTGATGAACTCGTACGCCTTCTCGATGTAGTCGAGCGTCTGGCGCAGGTCGATGATGTAGATGCCGTTGCGCTCGGTGAAGATGAAGCGCTTCATCTTCGGGTTCCAGCGCCGGGTCTGGTGCCCGAAGTGGACACCGCTCTCCAGCAGCTGACGCATGGTGACGACGGCCATGGTCTCAATTCCTTCCATGCGGGGCCGTGCCCGCATTTCCCTGGTTTGTCGCCGCAGCCGGTCGGTCGCGGCCCTGGCGCCCGATCGCCGGCCGGACGGTGCCCGCACCGAGTGCGGGACCAGGGAGGCCGCCGCCCTGCCGCCTCGCCGGAGCGAACGGTAGGGAGGGCGCGCGAGGTCGACCACCTGTGGTGGTCGCCAAGGCCCCAGTGTACGGCCTGGTCTGCGCCGGCCGGCCGCGGCCCGGGCTGGGCTCAGCCCGCCGCCAGGCCGGCCGCGAGCAGCAGCACCAGACCCACCACCAGGAGAGTGAGCGGCGGGCGCAGCAGCGCGCCGAATCCTTCCCGTTCCCGGTGCGGGAGCCGGCCACCCAGCACGGCGTACAGGCCCGCCCCGAGCAGCGGCAGTCCGATGATCAGCAGGATGCTGGTGGCAACACCAGACGGGTTGACCGCCGTGCTGAACAGCGACCGGATCAGCAACACCACGGCCGGGAGCGCGAGCACCGCCGCCCCGGCGGCGGCGAGGGCGGCCAGGCCGGGCTTTCCAGCGCGGTACACGGCGTTGTCTCCCTGCTGTCCGCTGACCTGTCCGGGCGGTGGCAGTTGCCGGTTGAGCTGCTCGGTCAGGTGCTGACCGTCGGCCGGCATCGGGCCACCACCCGGCGGTACCGCCTGCGAGTACTCGGGAATGTGCATCACCGGCGGCCCGGACGGGGTGACCGGACCACCCGGCGGCCACGACATGCCTGGTCCGGCACCGGGCGGACCGGTCGGCGGACCGGTCGGCGGACCGGTCTGCGGACCGGTCTGCGGGCCGGTCTGCGGGCCGCTCGGTGAACCGGGAGGACCGCTGTGTGGCCAACCGGTGGGTGGCGGCTCTGACGCACCGCGGAGATCGTCCGGCATGACCCCGAGGCTAGCGGTGGACGGATCGACTCCCTCGGCGTCCGCCAGGTGCGGCGGGAAAGTAGGACCGCCGTTGGTGGGCGCTGGCGGATCGTCCCGGCCCGAGGCGGCACCGAGGCCGCCAAGTTCCAGCCGTACCACCCGGTGGCGCTGGACGTCGTCCGGATACTGCGACTCGTCGGCCCGCTGGTCCGGCTGATCGGCGCCCTCGGGATACCGAGCGCCATGTTCGACGTCGTTGGCAATCCAGGTGCGCCAGTCGCCACCCGCGTCGTACTGCCCGTCAGGTTCCGGGTAGGGCACATCCGGCTGCTGCTGCTGGTACCCAGCGTCACGGTAGGCCGGGTCGGAGTTCAGGTACTGGAACCCGGTGGAATCAGGATGGTCCTGGCGGTGGCTCCCCACGCTCCGGCACGCTAGGGGATCCTCCGGCCGCAACGCCAGCACATGAGCCGTTCTGATCGAGAATTGTCGATATATGACGCTCCGTGTCGACGTGGACTCGTTTCGCGTCCAGATCGATCCACATCGCAGCGACACAAATCCGCTGTGTAACAGGGTTTGTAGGGGTGCGGGTGTCGCTGAGGCGGCGGCACATTGTCTGGCGGCGGCGCTGTCGCGTGGCGGCGCTGCTCGATGGCGGCGCTGCTCGATGGCGGCGCTGTCGCGTGGCGGCGCTGTTCGATGGCGGCGCTGCCGGACGCCGGCGCTGTCGCATGGTGGCTTGTCGCGTGGCGGTGTATGGGTGGCAGCGCTGTCGGCGCCGGCCGGCGGGTCGGTCGTTCCGCCGTTGTCCACAGTGGCCCCACTTATCCACAGGTCAGGTCGACGCGGCTTCCCCGCACGCAGGCACCGCGGCACGGTCTGCCCGTGTCTCTCTTCCGCCGCCGCCCTCGCGGCCGTCACGCGTCCGGACCCACGTCGACACGTCTCGGGCGGCAGCGTCCGTGGCCGGGCGCGAATCCGGGTCACGGCACGAGTCCGGGTCACGGCGCGAATGCGGGTCGCGGCGCGTATCGGTGGTGCGGCGTACAGCGGCGTCGCGACGCGCGTCCGTGGCGCGGTCGACTGATCAGGGTGCCGCTGATGCTGAGCGCTCTGCTGGTCGCCGTACTGGTACTCGGCAGCGCGACAGCCGCCGGCGCGCCGGTACCCGATCGCCCGGACGCCGCAGGTCAGCGCACGGTCGGCGCCGGATTCCGCTGGCCGTTGGACAGTTCGCCACAGGTGGTGCGCGGCTTCACGCCGCCGCCGGAGCCATGGTTGCCCGGCCACCGCGGTGTCGACCTGGCCGGCACGCCCGGCCAGACGGTGCGCTCGGCCGGTCCCGGCACGGTCTACTTCGCCGGCGTCATCGCCGGTCAGGGCGTGGTGAGCGTCCTGCACGCCGGCGGCCTGCGCACCACGTACCAGCCGGTTCAGCCCTTGGTGCGGACCGGTGACGCGGTGCGCGCCGGCGACCCGATCGGTCGACTCCTCGCCGGCCACCCCGGTTGCCCGGTGGACACCTGTCTGCACTGGGGACTACGGCGCGGCGAGACCTATCTGGACCCGTTGTCCCTGCTCGGCCGCCTCCGGGTGCGGCTGTTGCCGCTCGACGGCGGTCAGCCGTGAGCCAGCAGCGACCCAAGCCCGTCGGCAAGCCGCTCATAGTCTTCCGGCCGGTTGTACACGTGCGCCGAGAGCCGGAGCAGGCCCTGGCCCTGCCAGGCACTGACCGCGACCTCGACATCGAGCTGCTGGGAGATCCGCTCACGGAGCTCGCGGGCAGCCGGTTCGGTGGCTGCCACGCCGGCCGGTAGCGGGATGACCGCCATGCTCAGGTGTCCTGGTGGAGCGAGCCGGCTCACCTCCGCATCCAGCGCTGTCGCGACGAGGTGCTGACCGAACCGGACCAGGCGCGTGTTGTGCTCGCGTACGACGGTCTCGCCGAGTGCACGAAGCGCGTAAAGGGCGGCCGGAGCGGCGAGCCAGGCGGTGTAGTCGTCGGTTCCGTGGTACTCGACCGCGCCCGGATAGCCGTCGGGGCGAAGCCAGGACTCGACGAGGGTGCGCATCCGCCCGCGCCATCGGGTACCGACCGCCAGCACCGCGGTACCGCGCGCCGCGAACGCCCACTTGTGCAGGTTCCCGACCCAGAAATCGGCGCCGATGGACGACACCTGCGCCGGCAGCATGCCCGGTACGTGCGCCGCGTCGACGACCACCGGTACGCCGCGGTCGCGCATCAACGCGACGATCTCCGCCACCGGGAACAGGCGCGCGGTCAACGACGTGATCTGGTCGACGACGACGAGTCTGGTGCGGTCGGTCAGAGCCGCCTCGAGCGCGGCCAGCACCTCGTCGTCGGACGGCGTCAACGGCAGCGGAACCCGCACCGGTACCGCGCCGGTCTCGGCGCACCGGCGCTGCACCCCGAAGTCCACCGCGCCGTACGCGTGATCGGTGGTGACCACCTCGTCGCCGGCCTGGAGCTGGACCGAATCGAGCGCGACGGTGATGCCGGTGGTGGTGTTCGGGACGAACGCGGCGCACGACGGATCAGCGTCGAGAAACCTGGCCACGTGCTCGCGGGTATGCGTGAGCCGCTCCGCCAGGCTACGGCCGAAGAACCGCATGGGATTGTTCTCCATCTCGTCCCGCAGGCGCTGTTGCGCCCGTTGGACGGAGATCGGAACGGCACCGTAGGACCCGTGATTCAGGTGGGCCACCGCCGGGTCGAGCGAGAAGAGCAGCCGCGCCCCGGGCATCGCCGCCGGCACGTCGGGAGTCCCGGTGGGTCTCGAGTGGGGACGTGGATCAGTCAATGCACGCTCACCACCAGCGGTAATGCCACAGCCGCGCACACCTTCATCCTTTGATCATGACGTAGGGCGGCTCGCCACGCCGACCGTCCGGCCGAGCCACCGGCACGACGGCCGCCGTACTGTGCTACCGGCACGAGGGCACTGCCGGTCAGGCGCGCGGATGTGCCTGCCGGTACACCTCGCGGAGCCGCTCCACCGACACGTGGGTGTACACCTGCGTGGTGGCGAGCGAAGCGTGACCGAGCAGCTCCTGTACCGCCCGCAGGTCCGCGCCGCCCTCCAACATGTGGGTGGCCGCGGAGTGACGCAGCATGTGCGGTGCGACCTGCGGTACTCCGGCCTGCTCGGCCAGTACCGCGAGGATCCGCCGCACCGATCGTGGATCGAGCCGGCGACCGCGAGCACCCAGCAACAGGGCCGGACCACTGTCGGACCTGGCGAGGGCGGGCCGGCCGTGGTCGAGGTACCCGCCCAGGGCTGTTTCGGCGGGTACGCCGTACGGAACGGTCCGCTCCTTCGAGCCCTTTCCGAAGACCCGTACGACCCGGCGGGACCGGTCCACGTCGTCGACATCCAGCCCGCACAGTTCACCCACCCGGATACCGGAGGCGTACAGCAACTCGATGACCACGCGGTCGCGTAGTCCGATCGGATCCGATTCCGTGGCTGCCGCCGCCAGGTCGACGGCTTCGTCGGCGCGGAGTACCTCCGGCAGGTCCCGATGTGGCTTCGGACTAGCCAGGAGCAGGCCGGGATCACGCTCGAGCAGTCCGTCGGCGTGCGCCCAGCGGCAGAACGTACGGGCCGCGGCCGCCCGCCGCGCCAGCGTGGTACGGGCCGAGCCGGTGGTACGCATCCGCGCGAGCCAACTCCGCAACGCGGTCAGGTCGAGCGCACCGAGGTCCGTCCGACCGAGCCTGGACGCGTGATCCAGGAGTGACGCGACATCACCCAGGTACGCCCGGATCGTGTGCGCGGACCGGTTGCGTTCACTGGCCAGGTGCCGCGCGAACCGGTCGAGGGCATCCTGCGACGCCTCCGGCAGGCTCTCGTAGAGCACGGCAGCCGACTGCTGCCCGGCGCGTCGCGACATGCCTTGAACGTGCGGCTGGCCGGCGGCAACGTCAAGCCGGCGCGCCGCTGCCCGACCGGAATGCCAGCGGCAGTGCGGCCGGCGACCGCCGGGGGCAGAACCACCGACGACCGCGCCCACCCGACCAGCGACGACTGGATGACGCCGGACCACCAGCCAGGCCGCTGAAGATCACCTGACCCGCGGCGGGCTGGCCGCCGGGACCCTGACCCGGGCGCGATCGGTAAGCCGGTATCCCCCGGCGGTCTGCTCGACCAGTCCGAGCAGCGTGAGTACCGGCAGGCTTCGACGGGCATCCGTCGGCGCGATGCCGGCCTCCGCCGCGATCCGCTCGAGCGGCACAGCGCGACGCGGCACCGCATCGAGTACCTGCGCGGACATCGGGTCCAACCCGTCGCGGATCGTCTCGGGTCCACGTACCGGCATGGCCAACTCCTCGCCGATGCGCCCCACCTCCTCGATGACGTCGGCTGCCCGGGTCACCAGGCGGGCGCGCTCCTCCCGCAGGAACGAGTGCGCACCGACGCTCATCGCCGAGGTGACCGGACCCGGTACCGCCATGAGCGGCCGGCCCAGGTCGAGGGCGCGGCGGGCGGTCTGCTTCGCGCCGCTGCGTGCGGCCGCCTCGACAATGACGGTGCCGCGGGTCGCGGCCGCGATGACGCGGTTGCGGACCAGGAAGCGGTGCCGCTGTGGACGCGCTCCCGGCGGCCACTCGCTGACGAGCAGACCCTCCTCGACGATGCGCTCGAACAGGTTGGTGTTGCCCACCGGGTACGCCACGTCCACGCCTGAGGCGAGTACCGCCACCGTCACGCCTCCCGCGGCCAGCGCGCCACGGTGGGCCGCGGAGTCGATGCCGTACGCGCCACCGGACACCACGGTCCAGCCGCGATCCGCCAGGCCGTAGCCGAACTCGGTGGCGACATGCTTGCCGTACGAAGTGGCCGCCCGCGCGCCGACCACCGACACCGCACGATCGAGGAGCTCGGCGAGGTGCCCGTGGCCTCGTACCCACAGGCACAACGGCGGCATCGTGTTCTCGTCGTCAGGAGAGTCCACGTCGCGCAGGTCGGCCAGGCGCGCCGGCCACTCGGCCTCCTCCGGCGTCAGCAGGCGCGCGCCGAGTCGAACCGTGTGTGCGACCGCCTCCTCGGCTGTCCGTACCGGATCGAGTTCGGCGAGCCGCGCGGCGGCCACCTTCTGCAGTTTCTTCGGCGCGAGACCGCGTACCAGCTGATCCAGCACCGCGACCGGACCTGCCTCGTGTACCAGCCGGCCGAGGATCCGGTTTCCGGGCTCGACCAGATGCGATAGCGCGACTCTCGCCAGCGTCGTTTCGTCCATGTTCACCCTGCCCTCCGCAGTCGCAACTCGATGGCCTCCGATACGTCGCCGAGATCCGGCCGGTCCCGACCGGCCAGATCGGCCAGCGTCCACGCGGCCCGCAGAACGCGGTCGAAGCCCCGCGCGGACAGCACGCCCTGGTCCACCGCGCGTTCGACCGGCCAGGACACCTCGCGGGGTAGTCGCCAGGGCGGGGTGCGAAGCACGTGACCGGGCACCGAGGCGTTGGTACGCCAGCGCGGCGGCTCCGGAGTCGAGCCGCCCGGGGGCCCTACGGCCACGCTCACCGGTGCGGTCGCGGCGGACGAGTGGGCTGGTACGACAAGCCCGTCGGCGCCCACCATCGCGAGCGCCGTAAGCGGCGACCCGATCGCTCGAGTGGCCGCGGTCGCCCAACGGGCCGCCGCGGCTGCTCGTGCTTCGGCGACCCGCCGCGCCACCAGCGCCGACCGCTCCTGGCTGACCAGCTCGGTCACCAGCGCGGCAGCCCGTACCGGCAGCAACTCGACCTGCAGGTCGACCCGGTCCAGCAGCGGCCCGGACAACCGACCGAGGTACCGCCGGCGGGCCAGCCTCGTACACGTGCAGCTCTCGTCCCCCGCGGCACTGGCACAGGGGCACGGGTTGGCCGCGATCACCAGCTGCACCTGTGCTGGATAACGGGTGATCCCACCCGAACGGGCGATCCGTACCTCGCCGTGCTCCAACGGCTCCCGGAGGGCGTCCAGCACGGCAGGCGAGAACTCCGGCGCCTCGTCGAGAAAGAGCACGCCTCGATGCGCCAACGACAGAGCGCCCGGTCGGGCCAGAGTGCTGCCGCCACCGACCAGCGCGGCCACGGTCGCGGTGTGGTGCGGTGCCTGGTACGGCGGGCGGCGCAACAGTGGCGCGCCCGGCGCCAGTACGCCGGCGACCGAATGCACCGCGGTCACCTCGAGCGCCTCGGTGTCGTCCAGCGTCGGCAGGATGGACGACAGCCTTTCGGCCAGCATCGTCTTCCCTGCTCCAGGTGGTCCGAAGTACGCGAGGTTGTGTCCACCGGCGGCGGCCACCTCGAGGGCGCGCCGGCCGCGTTCCTGCCCGACCACGTCACTGAGGTCGCGGGTCGGATCGGGCAGCGGGTCCGGCTGTGCCGGCGGGTCGGCCAGCTCGGCTTCGCCGCGGAGGAAGGCCAGCAACCGGCGCAGCGTGTCGACTCCGGCGACGTGTACGCCCGGCACCAGCGCGGCCTCCCGGGCGTTCGCTATCGGCACCACCACCCTGGCCACTCCGGCCCGCGCCGCCGCCAGTACCGCGGGCAGCACTCCACGTACCGATCGGACCTGCCCATCCAGGCCCAGCTCGCCGAACAGCGCCACGCCGCGCAGGGCGGCCTCGGGCACGGCCTGGTCCGCGCACAGGACCGCGGCGGCGACCGCGATGTCGAACCCGGAGCCGTGCTTGGGCAGCGACGCCGGCAGCAGGTTGACCGTGATCCGGCGCGACGGCCACGACGCGCCGGAGTTGAGGATCGCGGCGCGGACCCGGTCCCGGGCCTCCGACACGGCCGCGTCGGGCAGCCCGGACACGACCAGCCCGGGCAGGCCACGGGACAGATCCGCCTCGACCTCGACCAGATGCCCGTCGACCCCGACCAGACCCACTGACAACACCCGCGCGTACGCCATCAGAACGCGTCCCGGAGGTGCTCGACGCTGGCCGCGCCGGTGCGTTGCGGGCGTACGGAAAGGACGTCGAAGCGGATTTCCGGGGCGTGCGTGTCGGCCAGGTCGATCCATTGGGTCGCGAGGCGGCGCAGTCGCCGCACCTTGGCCGTGACGACAGCCTCGGCCGGCAGACCGTACTCGATGCTGCGCCTGGTCTTCACCTCGCAGAAGACGAGCGCGTCACCGTCTCTCGCGATGATGTCGATCTCGCCGTCGCGACATCGCCAGTTGCGGGCCAGCACGACCATGCCGTCATCGAGAAGGTGCCGCAGTGCCACCCGCTCGCCATATGCGCCGACCGCGTCCTTGGCCCGTTTCGGTGGGGCAGGCATCGACACCCTCCGTTCTCTGGTCCACCACTCGGCCGCACCTCTACGCGAACCGGCGCTCGCATTGAGCGCTCGGACCAGGACCCTGCCGTCCAACGGAGAGACGAAGAAGTCCACAACCGCCGCCCTGTGGATAGGGACGGCGGTTGTGGACAAGGTTGCGCTGGCGATTCAGTTGTGCGTCGGCCGTGGGCAGCGCCGCTGGCTAGAGAGCCGCAGCCTGACGGACGCCGCCGTCCGACGGTCGCCGCTGCGTGGCGGACGTGCCCGCCGACCCCGCTGCGGCGGCTGGGTCCTAGCCGAGCACGCTGCGCCGATCTTCGGAGTCGGGACCGCGAGCGGTTCGTGACCGGTTGGCCAACGGCGGCTCGGATTCGTCGATGTCCTTGCCACCCGGGCCGGTATCCGGCCGGTGGATGCCCTGCACCGGTTCGGCCGCGTCAGAGGTGCCCGGCATCACCGGGGCGATCGGAGCGGTGCCGGGAGGCACGTCGTCACGATGGCTGCGTTCGGGTTCGTCGGTCATACCCGATCATCTACCCGACTCGCCGCTGTCCAACCCGGCCCGCCCCGAACGGGCGCGCGACAGCGGACGGGCGACCGGGCCGAACAGGGCGGGCTGGGTGAGCGACCCGCCAGGCCGAGCAAGGGCAGGAGAGACACCGCCGACTGGCCGAACGGGACGGGCCGGCGTAAGACAGGGCAGCCAGGTGGCAGGGCGACCGGGCGGGCGAAGCGGCCCGGCTCGACGCGGATCAGGTCCCGAAGGTCGCGTCATTCGGCAGCGAGATGTCGGGCTTCTCCAACTCCTCGATGTTGACGTCCTTGAACGTCATTACCCGTACGTTCTTCACGAAGCGGGCCGGACGATACATGTCCCACACCCACGCGTCGTGCATTTCGACCTCGAAATACACCTCGCTGTCGGTGTTCCGGACATGCAGATCCACGGAGTTTGCGAGATAGAAACGCCGCTCGGTTTCCACGACGTAGGAGAACTGGCGGACGATGTCCCGATACTCCCGATAGAGCTGCAGCTCCATCTCGGTCTCGTACTTCTCGAGATCCTCCGCGCTCATTCCGCCCCGCCTTCCATGGCACCATTGTCGCCCACGCCGCCGGCGCTGAGAATCCCGGCACCCGACACCAGGTCGAGCCTGCCCTGCCGGACCGGGCTACCGCCACCTGGAGGGGTGTCAGCCCTGGTCAAGGCCGGGTCCGGCGTCGGCTCGCCGGCGCCGGAGGAGTCATCGGAGCCAGCTGCCGGCTCAAGATCGGCCGGCACCGGGCCGGGCGGACGATCATCCGCTGGGGCCCGCAACCGGACCGGGCCACCCAGCGGGCGGGCGTACCGGCCACCGGCGCACGGACGGCCGGCCGCGGCGGCCACGTTGATGTACGAGAACCGGTGCTCCGGGCAGGGGCCGTGCAGGCCGAGGGCCGCGGAATGCTCCGTCGTGACGTACCCCTTGTGCTCGTCGAAGCCGTACATCGGCCACTCGTCGTGCAGCTCGCGCATCATCCGGTCCCGGGTCACCTTGGCGAGCACACTCGCGGCCGCCACACACGCGGCCACCTGGTCGCCCTTCCACACCGCCAGGCCGGGTACACCCAGGCCGTCCACCGGAAAGCCGTCGGTCAGCACGTAGTCGGGTACCAGCGGAAGCCGGGCCAGCGCCCGCCGCATCCCGGCCAGGTTGCACACGTGCAGGCCACGCCGGTCGACCTCGCCCGGTGGCAGGACCACCACGGCGTGGCCGAGAGCACGCGCGAGTACCTCTTCGTAGACCCGCTCGCGGGCCGCCGGGGTGAGCAGCTTCGAGTCGGCCAGCCCCGGTACCTCACCCCGCCGACCATCGGGCAACGCGACGGCGGCCACCACCAGCGGGCCGGCACACGCGCCACGACCGGCCTCGTCCGCGCCGGCGATCCACCGGAACCCGCGCCGGCGCAGCGCCTGCTCCATCGCGTACAGGCCGGCTTCGCGGCGCAACACGGTGCGGTACGGAGAGAGCATCAGTCCTCCCCGCCAGCCGGCGGGACGAGCCGGGTCGGGGCCGGTCCGGCACCGAGGGCGTGCCGTACCAGGGTGGGCAGCTCGGCCGGATAGTACGTCTCCGCGGTGACCTCCAGCTCGTCCGGCGACCACCACCGGTGCTCGTCGACGGTGGCGTGCTCGTACGTGTCGAAGTTGGCCGTACTGACCTGCCACCGGTCGACCTGTACGACGTAGAAGTCCTGCTCCTGGCGGTACCACCGGCCGTCGAAGCCGAACTCGGTCACGTCCTGCCAGACCGGCTCGCCGAGCTCGTCGACCCGCACCCGCAGGCCGGTCTCCTCGTACAGCTCCCGGGCAGCCGCCTGTGCGAGGGTCTCGCCCGGATCCAGTCCGCCGCCGACGGTGAACCAGTACCGCACCGCCGGCTCGGCCGGATCGCATCCGCGCAGCAGCAGCACCCGGCCGGCGCCGTCGAGGAGAAGCACCCGCGCGGCGCGGCGCATGATCGCGTCGGGTCGGGAGTTGGCAGTGGGCATGACCCTGTCAGCCTACGGTGCCGCTCGCGCCGGACGGGGACGGCAGGCGGCGCGGGTTCGGCGCATCCGCGCCGGGCCGACCGCGGTCAGCCGCGATCCGGGATTCCGCTGTACGAGTCCGGCACCGACAACAGGCTCATCCGGCCAACCGGCCAGAACAGCACGAATGCCCGTCCGACCACCGCGTCCTCGGCGATCGTCGAGGTGTTGACATCCCGGGTGCGCAGGAACTGCTCCCGCGAGTCGCCGGAGTGGGAGCGGTGGTCGCCCATCACCCACAGCCGGCCCGCCGGCACGGTGATGTCGAACGGGGCCTCGCTCGCCGGGTCACTGACGCCGTTGCCGTCCTTGTAGATGTACGGCTCGGACAGGGAACGCCCATTGATCGTCAGCCGGTGCTGGCTGTCGCAGCAGACCACCCGGTCACCGGCGGTAGCGATGATCCGCTTGATGAAATCGGTTTCATTGGGATCGGTACGCCAGGACACCGGTGAGGTGAAAACGATGACCTCGCCGCGATGCGGCTCCCGGAAGTGATACACGACCTTATTGACCAGCACCCGGTCATTGATGTTGAGCGTGTGCTCCATCGACTCGGATGGAATGTAGAACGTCTGCAGCACGAAGGCGCGCACCACGATGGCGACGACGACCGCGACAACGACGAGGATCGGGATCTCGCGCCAGAATGAGCTGCGGCGCTTCGGCTGCGTTTCGGTCACAGCAGGCAGCCTACGATGCCAACCTGAGCGCGCCACCATCGCGGGTCACAACGCACCTGGCAATTCCGTCATTTTTCCGCGTCCGGTACGTACCGGTGCGGACCGCGCCCCGGCCGGCCCGCCTCCCGCCGGCCGGTCAGCCCGCTCGGCGGGCCCGCCGTCGCCGCCGCACCGCACGTCGGAACGCCGGCCTGATCATGGGGTACGGGAGGAGCCAGGCGACCGCGACCAGGCCGCCACCGGACGGTCGCCTATCCGGTCGGTCGACGGACGGGTCGCCGAAGGCGATCGGCTTGGGTACGCCCGCGAAGGTGTCCGGCGCGGGAAGGGTCGACCAGTGGCCGGCCGGCCAGAGCACCAGGAATGCCCGGCCGATGATGTTGTCGATCGGTACCGGCCCCTGGCACCGGGCGTCCTGGGACACCAGCCGGTGGTCTCCCATGACGAAGATCTGACCCTCCGGCACGGTCACCGGATCGAACCGGCGGGACCGGCATTCGTGCGCGTCCGGCGGTACGTCCACCGGGGAGTTCTCGAAAATGTAGGTCTCCGCCAGGGGGTACCCGTTGACGGTGACCCGGCCCTTGACGTCGCAGCACGCCACGATGTCGCCGGGCAGTCCGACCACCCGCTTGATGAAGTCCTTCTGCCCGGGTTGGCTGATCCCGACCAGGTCACCGAGGTTTCTCGCCACCCGGCCCACCACGCTGGACGGTGGCGGTGCTACGTGCTCGGGCGCCCAGCGGTCGGTACCGCGGAACACCACCACCTCGCCCCGCTTCGGCGCGCGTACGTCGTAGACGACCTTGTTCACCAGTACCCGGTCACCGACCGCCAGCGTGTTCTCCATCGAGCCGGACGGGATGAAGAACGCCTGCAGCAGGAAGGTGCGGATCAGTACCGCGAGACAGAACGCGATGATGATCAGCAGCGGCAGCTCCTGCCAGAGCGGCATGTGCCGGCGCCGGCCGAACACCCGCTCCCGAGGGGCGGTACTGCCGGTAGCTCCGGTCCGGGTCCGCGGCTCAGCGGCACCGGCACGGGCGACCGCGCCGGACTGGTCGGATGCGTCGGACCGCTGGCCGGGGTACGTCTGCGGCTCGGACCGCCCCGGGTATCCGCCGGCACCACGGCCGGACTGGACGTCGTAGTCGGACTGGTGGCTGGTCTCTGCCGCGGGTTGCCGGCCGATCCCCGGGTCCGGCCGCGGACCGGGTTGACGTCCTGGTCGGGGGCCGGGCTGCGGCTCGGGCCGGCCGGCGCGGGTGCTGCGGTAGGTACCCGGTTCGGGTGCTGGTCTCGGGCCGGTGGGCTCG
Organism: uncultured Actinomycetota bacterium; assembly: GCA_963742715.1. GTDB lineage: Bacteria > Actinomycetota > Actinomycetes > Mycobacteriales > Micromonosporaceae > CAVUMR01. Next base: position 2,356,897 of record CAVUMR010000002.1, read on the forward strand.
CTCCAGCCGGATGACTCGCCCCAGCCGTCCGGCTCGACCTCCGGCCGGGAAGGCGCCGGGTAGCCGGACGCGGCGGCCCGGTACGGATCCGGGTCCGGGCTTCGAACAGGCTCGTCCCAGTAGGGATTGGCGCTCGGGGCGTCCTGCGACCATGCGCTCGGGTACCCGGGCGGCGGAGATGATCCACCACGCGACGGCATCGGACGCCGGGGGCGGCCGTATTCGCGGCCGCGCCGACCTCTGGCGTCGCGATCGTCGGATTCGTCGTCCGTTACCCCGTCCATCACCGGCAGAGCCTAGACGGGTTCAGCCACGCGGGTCACCTGGGCGGACGACAACAGAATCACCCTGGGTGACGAACTACCGCTAAAGCGACAGATAGGACGGGCCGGTCTGGCGTACGACGGAACCGGCCCTTGAACCAGCGGGGCGGCCGGTCCGACCGCCCGCACGGATCAGCTGGCCGGCTTGTCCCGACGCTCCTTGATCTTCGCCTTCTTGCCGCGCAGGTCGCGCAGGTAGTACAGCTTGGCGCGGCGCACCAGGCCGCGGGCGGCGACCTCGATCCGGTCGAGCACCGGGCTGTTGATCGGGAACGTCCGCTCCACGCCAACCCCGAAGCTGATCTTGCGGATGGTGAAGGTCTCGCGCAGGCCGGAGCCCTGGCGCCGGATCACCGTTCCCTGGAAAACCTGAATCCGGGACCGGTTACCCTCAACCACCCGCACGTGCACCTTGAGCGTGTCGCCGGGCCGGAAGTCCGGGAGGTCGGCCCGCTGCGACTGGGCGTCCAGAGCGTCCAGCGTGTTCATGGCACTGCTTCCTCAGGGCTCAAGGCGCGCGAAATGCGCCGGATCGGTTTAGGGATCAGATCTACGGCGGCGGACTCGGTGCGTCCGCGGCAACCCCACTACTCTGCCACACCGTCCGGGCGTACCTGAAATCCGCCCCCCGCCAGGACGTCCCGGTCCCGCTTGTCCAGTTCCTCGGCGGGCAGCGCGGCCAGCATGTCCGGCCGCCGCGCGGCGGTACGCAACAGGGCCTGCTGCCGGCGCCACAGAGCCTGCTTGGCGTGGTCGCCGGACCGCAGTACCGCCGGCACCTCGTGCCCTCGCCAGCTGGCCGGTTTGGTGTACAACGGCGCCTCCAGCAGTCCCGCCGCGTGCGACTCCTCGACGAGCGAGTCCGCGTTGCCGAGTACGCCGGGCAGCAACCGGGTCACCGCTTCCATGATCGCGAGTACCGCGACCTCGCCACCGAACACGACGAAGTCACCGAGCGAAACCTCGGTCACCGGCATCCGACCGGCCGCTTCGTCCAGTACCCGCTGGTCGATGCCCTCGTACCGGCCGCAGCCGAACACCAGCCACGGCTCGGTGGCGAGTTCGGCGGCGAGCCGCTGGGTGAACGGCACGCCGGCCGGGGTCGGTACCAGCAGCCGCGGCGGCGGGGCATCGGCGGGTACCAGCGCGTCCAGCGCCTCTCCCCACGGCTCGGGCCGCATCACCATGCCCGGCCCGCCGCCGTACGGAGTGTCGTCCACGGTCCGGTGTACGTCGTGCGTCCAGGTCCGGAGGTCGTGGATCCGCAGGTCGAGCTGCCCGGTCTCGCGGGCCCGACCGAGCAGGGACAGTTCGAGCGGGCTCAGGTACTCCGGGAAGATCGTGATGACATCAACGCGCACGGGCCCCTGCCTCAGGTCGGGCCGCCCTGGTGGCGAGCCGTTCCCGGTCGCCGGGCCGCTTACTCGGCCACCGGGCCGCCTACTCGGCCACCGGGCCGCCTACTCGGCCACCGGGCCGCTTACTCGGCCACCACCGGCGAGAGCCGCTACCGGCTGTCGCCCGGGGAGCCGCTTACAGGTCGAACAGCCCGCCGGGTGGGGTGACGACGATCCGACCGCCGGCCACGTCGACCTCCGGCACGATCGCGCGGACGAACGGTACGAGCGCCTCGCGCCGGTCGGCGAGCCGTACCACCAGCAGGTCGCTGGCCGGTGCGTGCTGGATGCGCACCACCTCGCCGATCCGCTCCCCCGCCTCGGTGACCACCGCCAGCCCGAGCAGGTGCTGGTCGTGGAACTCGTCGGGATCGTCCGACACGGTCAACTCGTCCACGTCGACAACCAGCCGTACGCCGCGCAGCTCCTCCGCGGCGTCCCGGTCGAGTACCCCGTCGAAGGCCACGATGAGTCGCGGCTTGCCGCCGGTGACGTGACCGCGGGCGTACTCGATGGTCAGTGGACCGGCATCGGCCGGATCGGTGCTCAGCACCGATCCGGCCGTGAAACGTTCACCCGGATCATCCGTCCGCACGTCCACCAGGACCTCGCCCCGGATACCGTGCGCCCGGATCACCTGTCCGACGGTCAGCTGCATGGTGTCGCCTTCGGTGCGCAACCGACCCTCAGTAGCTGTCGACGATCTCGACCCGCACGCCCCGCCCACCGACGGACGAGACGACCTGGCGCAGCGCCCTCGCGGTGCGGCCGCCGCGGCCGATCACGGTACCAAGATCCTCAGGGTGCACCCGGATCTCGAGCCGGCGACCCTTCCGCGAGTTGACCAGCCGTACCCGCACGTCGTCGGGGTGGCCGACGATGCCGCGGACCAGGTGCTCGAGCGCGGGCCGGAGCACCTCAGGAGTCCGAGCCGGCGTCCGCACCGGCCTTCCCCTCCTGGTCAGCCGGCTTGTCGCCGGCCTTCGCCGCCTTGGCCTTGCCCTTAGCCTCGCCGTCCGCCGCGGTCTCGGCCGCCGCGTCGGCCGGCTTCTCGGCCTTGGCCGCGGCCTTTGCCGGCTTGTCAGCCTTCTCGGCCTTGTCAGCCTTCTCAGGCTTGTCAGCCTTCTCGGCCTTGTCAGCCTTCTCAGGCTTGTCAGCCTTCTCGGCCTTGTCAGCCTTCTCGGCCTTGTCGGCAGCGGACTTCTTGGCCGGTCGCTTCTTCTCCGGCTTCGCCTCGGTCTCGGCGAGACCGCCGGCCGCCTTGGCCTCGGCCTCGTACAGCGCCTGCTTGTCCTGCTTGGGCGCCGCGACCAGCAGCGGCGGCGGCGCGGGCAGGCCCTTGAACTTCTGCCAGTCGCCGGTCCGGGAAAGGATCGCCTGGACCGCCTCGCTCGGCTGCGCGCCGACGGACAGCCAGTGCTGGGCCCGCTCGGAGTTCACCTCGATGAACGAGGGGTCCTCCTTCGGGTGGTACCTCCCGATGTACTCGATGGCGCGCCCGTCCCGCTTGGTCCGGGAGTCGGCGACGACAATGCGGTACTGCGGCGTGCGGATTTTGCCCATCCGCATGAGCCGAATGCGTACGGCCACGGTTGTGCTCGCTCCTGAAGTCTTGGGTGCTTCGGGTGAGCGTGCCGCGGGCCACGTGGGGAGTGACCGCGGTTGCTCGGCTGACTGGCCGCGCGCCGGCGAGAGGGTCCGAACGCGTGCCGATTCAGCGTGTCATTGTGCCAGACGAGCCAGGTTACCGACGAACCAGCCCGTAGATCGGGCGACACGGCCACCGGTACGAGTGGTGCGACCACCGGGAGCGGGCGGACCGCCGACGCTCACGGCCGAAGGACCGCGGGCTCCTCGACGCTCGGCTCCGCGCCGACATAGTCGTAGTAGTAACCGGAGTCATAACTTCCCGCCCGCCGGTACCGATGCCGCTCGCGCTGAACGCCGCCGCCGTCGTACCAGTCGAAAACACCGATCTGCGGCGCCTGACCGTCGTCATTGGCGCGTACCTGGAGCAGTTGCCCGTCAAGCTTGCCGCCACGCAAGATCACATTGATGAACAGTGCGCGTCCCACCGCAGGCTCCTTTCCAAGATCCTTCGCCGGGTACGTCCGAGCCAGGGTGATGAGCGGAATCCGAACCGCTCGAAATGAGCCTTTCAGGATCATCAGCGCTGCACATCCACCGTGGAGCCAGATTCAGCCGCGCCATTTACTCGACCGTAGCCCGGCCGCGGAACAGCTGTCGTGGCTGGCGATCCGGCCGGCGTGGACGGTCAGACCAGGCAGTCCCAACCGGTCGCGGCTATGGTTGAGGTGACCCGGTCGCGTCCAGACCACGCGGCAGATTCCCTCACCAGGGTCATCGTGACGCTCCGGACCCAGGCGGCACACCAGTCACTAGGTCCGTGAGTAGGAGCGATGACAACAGCCGAGTTGAACACACCCGTGGGTGTCACCCGGGGCAGTGATTTCGCCGAACTATCGAGGCGGGTGAAGCAGGCCGGCCTGCTCAACCGACATCCCGCCTATTACACGCTGAAGATCGCGATGAACGCGGTACTGCTCGGCGCCGGCTGCCTCGCCTTCGTCCTGGTCGGGGACTCCTGGTGGTCGCTGCTCCTCGCCGGTTACCTGGCGGTCGCGTTCACGCAGGTGGCGTTCATGGGTCACGACGCCGGCCACAAGCAGATCTTCCGGACCGGTCGCGCCAGCGACGTACTGGGCCTGCTCCACGGCAACCTCGTGCTCGGTATGAGCTACGGCTGGTGGGTGGACAAGCACAACCGGCACCACGCCCACCCCAACGACGTCGGCAAGGACCCCGATGTGGCACCGGGGGCACTGGTGTACACCGCTGACGAAGCGTCGCGTCGACGGGGCTTCGGGCGTCTCATCACGCTGAACCAGGCGTACCTGTTCTTCCCCATGCTGCTGCTGGAGGCGCTGAGCCTGCGGGTGACCAGCATCCAGATGCTCACCCGCCGTACCGGCCGGGGACAGGCGTACCGGCGCACCGAACTGCTGCTGATCCTGTTCAACACCGTCGGCTATCTGGCCGCGGTGTTCCTGGTGCTGTCGCCGCTCAAGGCGCTGGTCTTCGTCGTCGTACATCAGGGCCTGTTCGGGCTGTACCTCGGCATGTCGTTCGCGCCGAACCACAAGGGCATGCCGATGCTGACCGCCGACGAGGCCCGGGACTTCCTGCGCCGACAGGTGCTGACCTCACGAAACGTACGTGGCAGCCGGCTGACCGACTTCGTCCTCGGAGGCCTGAACTACCAGATCGAGCACCACCTGTTCCCGAACATGCCACGCCCGAGCCTGCGCCGCGCACAGAGAGTGGTGCGTGGCTTCTGTGCCGAACGGGGCATCCGCTATGTGGAGACCAGCGCGCTGGCCTCGTACGTCCAGGTGCTCCGCCATCTGCACAGCGTCGGCGAGACAACGATGCGTACCCAACCGGCCACCTGACCTGTCCCGTACGCCGGAAACCGCGCGAGCGACCCGGCGGCCGTCAGGTCAGGTCGCTCTCCACCCGTCAGCCGGCGCCGGGTTGGCCGCCGGCCGCCTCGTCCGCGGCGACCGTCGGTGCCTGACCCATCGTCAGCAACCGGCCGTCGCCGGTCCCGTCGATGATCTCGCGGGCGATGTCGGACAGGCGGCGGTTGTGTGACCGGGCGAACGAGCGCATGATCGCGAACGCCTGGTCGACATCGCTGCCGGAGCGCTCGGCGAGGATTCCCTTGGCCTGCTCGATGACAATCCTGCTGGTCAGAGCCGCCTGCAGCTGCTCGGCGACGAGCTCGCGCTGACGCATCGCACGCTGCTGCAACAGCGAGATGGTCGCGATGTCGGCCAGCGCCTGACCAAGCGTCAACAGCTCCGCTGACAGCGGATCGGGTTCGGTCCGGAAGATGTTGAGCGCACCGATCACGTCGCTGCGCAGCCGCATCGGCAGCGCGTCCACCGATCGGAATCCCGCCGCATCGACCCGCTGGGCGAACTGTGGCCAGCGGCCGGCCGCCTGCTCCAGGGTGGTGTTGATCACCGGCCGACCGGTCCGATAGCACTCCAGACACGGGCCCTCGTCCACCTGCAATTCGAACAGTTCGAGGACCCGCGCCTTCTCCATCGAAGCGGCAGCCACCCGGAGCTGGCCCTGATGGTCGGCGAGCATGAGCCCGGCCGCGGCGGCACCGAGCAGCTCGACACAGCGACTGGTGAGAATGTGCAGAAAGTCGATCACGTCGAAATCGTCGACGAGCGTGTCGGCAAGCTCGACGAAGGTTTGTACGAGCCGTTGATCGTTATTGGCAGCCATGTGCGGCCTCCTTGCGTGCAGGCACATTCCAGTGCCAATGAGTGCTATTCGAAGCGCAGACGCCGTGCCACCACGTCCCGCGCGACGTCGTGTAGGGGCCGGTCGTGCCGGAACGCGTGCGCGCGGAGTCGTACCAGGGCCTCCTGCAGACCGACGCCGAGTTGCACGCTGATCATGCCGGTCGCCTGGTGTACGGCGGTGCGATTGCCTGCCGGTGGATCCGACAACCACCGGGGTACCTCCACAGGCCGGTGACCGTCCGCGGAATCGATCATCAGTGCGGTCGCGGCGTCCACGAACGTGAGTGCGTCGGCGAACTCCTCCTCGGTGAGTGAGCCGGCCATGATCCGGTACACCGTGAACACGCCCAGGCGGATTGCCCCGATGTGCAGCGGCATCGCGAACACCGCGGCCACCCCCAAGTCGGCCATCGCGGCCGTGAACGCCGGTGACCGCGGCCGGGTCGGCTGAGCGAGATCAGCCTCCAGCACGAACTCCCCCGCCGCGGCTTCCACGGTCGGACCCTCGCCGAGGGTGAACTGGATCTCGTCCAGCCGGGCGCAGGTGGTGTTGGCGTACCACACCAACTCCCCTCCGCCCTGCCGGCCATTCCGCTCGGCCAGCACATTGAGGGCGACACCATCGACGTTGAGCGCCAATGCGCACCGGAGTGCCGAATCGCCCGGCCCGTGGAGGCCACCGTTGGCCGCGAGCTGATCGAGCACCAGGGTCATGCCACCGGAGACCATGCCCGCGTTACCCGTTTCCGCTAACTGAAGGATTACACCCGGACATGGTCGACACCCAACCACCGGCGACCGCGAACCAGCCGGTCGTCGGCCGGTTCATCCTGAGCGTCCGGCAAGGGCTTATCCCGCCAGTCTTGTCTACGTCCCGTTCTGCCGCCCCTCCGAGCAGGCATTTTCGAAAGTGTCGTCCTACCAGCGGGCCGCGCGGCCGGCGCTGTCGGCGGACCGACTGTGGTCGGCGGGAGTATGACGCGACCGCGATACCGCCTATTCGGATATTAGCCCACATAACTCGCGCGCATCTCGATTCACGCACGTCTCGCGCGTACAGTGACCGTGCTGCCCCAGACCCCGGTAGCTGATATGTCTCTAGGTATCGCGCATACATCCCACCGGGGTCGCCATGGATGCAAGCGCTCAAATCCCCCGAGCCCGCACCGCGGGTCGCTACTGGGCCCGTTCCGTCTCAGGTCGCCCGTCCCCACCGGCCGTGCAGGACCAACCGGCAGCACCCGATTGGACCTCGGCCCCGGACAGCTCACCGCCGCTCGATGCCGCGGCGCTCGCCGACAACGCCGCGCTCGCCGACAACGCCGCGCTCGCCGACAACGCGATGTTCGCCGACAACGCGATGTTCGCCCAGAACGCGACGCTCCCGGCCGACGAGGCACGGCCCGACCACGAGACCCTCCCACTGCGACAGTTGAGCATGCGTTTGCTCGGCAACCCGCGCCTCGCCGACGAGCTCGTTCGTGACGTGATGGCGGCATCGGGATCCCACCGGCAGTCGTCTGCCGCTGGGTCCCGACGCAGTACCTGGGAGCGCTTCATTCTGGCCGAGACCGTGTACCAGCGCTGCCTCGACCTGCGAGCCGACGGCGCGGCACCATCCCGGCTCAACGGCGGCCAGGTCCTTCGGGGCGCCCGGCACCGGTCAAGGGTGCTGACCGCCTGGAGCCGATCCCATCTGGCCATCTGGATGATCGCCGCCGCTCACGCCCGACCGGGCACGTACCAGGGAAGACACCGTTCATAACGGCACGGCGGCGGCAGTTGAGCGGGTGCCGCCGCCCATGACGGGGGCGTGTGGCGCCGGCTGAGAGGGGGCGGCACCGCGCGCATCGGGGGGTGCGGCGCCGCCGGGGGGCCGGCGGCGCCGCTCACATCAGGGGGACGCGGTACCACTCGAGGGGAGTGGCACCGCACACAACCGGGGGACGCGGCACCGTTCGAAGGAGCGGCACCGCGCACACCGGGGGGAACGGCGTCTGCTTGAGGGGGCGGCGCCGAGGGGTGGCGCCATTCCCACGGGAGTGGCGCCGCCTCTGTTCACGGCCCGGTTGGATTCCGCTACCCAGGCAGCCGTCAGCGCCGGCTCGACAGGATGTCGAGCACCTCGCGGCGTACCCCATCCGGTTCGTCGTGCAGCCGGCGGTGGCTGAACCGGACCACCATGATCCCGCGAGCGGCGAGAGCCGCATCCCGGCGCGCGTCCCGCTCCCGGTCGTCCGGACCGGTGTGCCAACGCTCCCCGTCCAGCTCGATGTCCACCCGCTCCCGCTCGGCGTACAGGTCGAGGTAGACGGTCCGCTCGCCGAGTCGCACCGGCACCTGCCGGCGCAGGTCGCGGAACTCCGGACCCCGGAAGACGCGGTCGTACCCCCACAGCTCGAGCGCGCTGTGACAGCCGGCGTCGAGCAGGTTGACCAGTCTGATCACGTCACGCCGACCGCTGGCGGTGGGCATCAGATCCAGTACGGCGCGGACCCGTTCCGGTGTGGTCAGGCGATCGGACACCGCCTGGATGAGCGGCGCGCGCCGAGTCTCGGCGGGCAGCAACGGCCAGCTCTCGATCAGGGAATGTTCCAACCTGACGACTCGCAGTCCCCGCCGCAGCACGGTGTCGACGTCGAGGTCGAAGCTGCCCCGCCGATGTACGACGACCCCCGGTCGACTGCGACGCCGCACGGAATGTGGCGTGGTGACGTGCACCGGTAGAGCTGTCCCACCCGGCAGTTGCCACACCGCGAGCGCGCTGAGGTGACTCAACGCCGAGAACCGCCCGGCGTACGCCAGCGCTGCCCGGAACCGCACGTCGTCTTCGTGCTGCCGGTCGGCCGTGACGTACACCTGCGGAAACAGCCGTAGCAACGCGCCGGTCGTGGTCGCGTGCTCGAGCACCCGACGTCGTACCGCCCGCACCGCATCGGGTCTGCGGACCGCACCACCGTGCTGGTCGACGAGTCGCCTGAGCTTTGCGTTCACCCGTACGACCCTGGCCGCGGCCGCTCCATCGGACCAGGGCACCACGGCCGAACTGTGGACAACCACAGCTGTTGTGGACAACTCGTGACGGCTATTGACGGGCAGGTGCTCTGGATCATCGGTGATCCGTTCTGATCACCGGTTCGGTCGATCACCGGGGTCTGCGGATCACCGGGGTCTGCGGATCACTGGGGTCTGCGGATCACCGGGTTCTGTCGATCACCGGTTCTGCGAATCACCGGTTCTGCGAATCACCGGTTCTGCGAATCACCGGGTCTGTCGATCACCGGAGCCTTGTGGACGGGTCGCGGCTTCAAGATCCGGGCCTGGACGCACTGAGCCACAAATGCTCCTGAAATGTGTGGCTGACTGCCCACCAGTGCGCGATTTCTGCGCAAGATCCAGACCATTGGGCAGGGAGCCACCCGAATTCGCCGAATTAGAGGTGCTGGCTGCCCACCACTGCGGATCTTCGGTCAGAAAACCGGTGGTCGTGGGCAGGCAGCCACAGGTTTTCACCCTGTTTGTGGCTCACTGCGCAAGGGTGCGGATCATGGAGACGCCGCGGTGCGCCGCTGCGCGGCCGACACGCCTCTGCGCGGGCGCACAGGTGCGAAACACGGAACGCGGGGCGCGCGGGCGCGGCGCCACACCTCTCCGCGGCCGCAAGGTGCGAATCACGGAACGCCGCGTGCGCGCGGGAGGCGCGACACGCCTCTGCGCGCTCGCACAGGTGCGGATCACGGAACGCGGGGTGCGCCGGCGCGGCCGACACGTCGCTGCGCGGGCGCACAGGTGCGGATCATGGAGGCGCCGCGCGCGGAGCGCCGACACGTCGCTGCGCGATCGCACAGGTACAAATCACGGAACGCCGCGTGCGCGCGGGAGGCGCGACACGCCTCTGCGCGCTGCCACATCATGAAGCCGCCGCGGCCGGCAGCTGGCGGCACTGAACCGCCGTGGAGAGGCGCTACGCGCCGACGCGTGGACGGTCCCAACCGGCCGGGAGCTGCGGCAACGGCCAGGACTGGTCCGGCCGGAAGTCGCACCAGGTGCCGTCGAACGGAAAGTCTCCCGCCTCCGCGAGCTTGATCAGCCGCTCCCCCGCGGCCCGGATCCCGACCGCCTCGTCGGCGGTCCAGTATCCGGGCAGGCCGGTCGCCTCGGCGAACTCGTCCTCGTCCTTCCACTCCCAGGACCGGTCCGGCTCGACCCATACGTCCAGCGCGTGGTCCGCGGTGTCCACGCCGAACACGCCGTCGGCGGACCAGCGGACGTGCCGGCGCTCGAGGTTGCCGTACCAGCCGCGGAACGAGCCGTCGTCGTTGAAGAAGAACCACACCGACCAATCCTCGGCCGGCGGTACGAACATCACGATCCCCGGACCGCGCCACGGATCGGGCTCCGGCTCGCCGCGCGGCAGCAGGAACCGTTCGTGCAGCGGAGCGTCGCGGAGCCGACGACCGTCTGCGAGCCGCCGGCGCATGCCCGGCGACCGAGGCGGCACCCACAGGGCCAGCCCGTCGGGCCGGTCGGCGATGACGACGGTCGGCAGCGCCAGCCGCAGCTTGCCGGCGCGGACGTGCCGGACGAGCACCGTGGCACCGGTGGGCCAGCGGTCCGCGGCGGGCGCGGGCATCAGTAAGCGCGGCCCACGTATGCGACGAGGTCCGGCTCGTCCTCGCTGTCCGGTACCGAGCCGTCGGCCCGTACCAGGCACCGCACGGTCACGCCCTGCTCGTTGAGGGTCTTCTCCCCCTCGGTACCGACGGTCGACCACGGCAGCGTCGCCCAACCGGTGGCGGACGCCTCCACCGCCTCGTCCAGTGAGGTGACCGCGGCGGTACGGGACTCGCGGAACGACAACGCCTCGTCGTAGAGGGACTGCTGGTCCTCGGCCAGCGCGGACGTGACCGCGGAGACCACGGCATCCAGTGCGACCGGCGTCTTGGTACCGGGCACCCGCCGCGCCAGCGTCACGTTGCCGGTGGCGAGATCGCGCGGGCCGACTTCCAGCCGTACCGGATAACCCTTGAGCTCGGCGTCGACGGCCCGGCGGCCGAAGGGGGTGTCGACCCGATCGTCCAGGGCGACCCGCACGCCGGCATCCCGCAGCTGGTCGTGCAGCTTGCCGGCCGCCTCGGCGACCCCGTCGCCAGCTTTGACGATCATGACGTACGCCTGGATCGGCGCGAGTCGCGGCGGCACCCGCAGGCCGTTGTCGTCGCCGTGGCACATGATCAGCCCGCCGACCATCCGGGTCGACGATCCCCAGGACGTGGTCCAGGCCAGCTCGCGCGAGCCGGACGCGCTGGAGAACTCGATGTCGAACGCGCGGGCGAAGTTCTGGCCCAGCTCGTGGCTGGTGCCCATCTGCAGCGCCTTGCCGTCGCGCATCATGCCTTCGAGGGTGTACGTGTTGGTCGCGCCGGCGAACCGCTCCCGCGCGGTCTTGCGCCCCACCACCAGCGGCATGGCGAGGATCTGCACCATGAAGTCCTCGTACGCCTCGTGCAGGATCCGCCGGGCGTACCCGCGCGCGTCGTCCTCGGTGGCGTGCGCGGTGTGCCCCTCCTGCCAGAGGAACTCCGAGGTACGCAGGAAGATCCGCGGCCGAAGCTCCCAGCGGACCACGTTCGCCCACTGGTTGAGCAGCAGCGGCAGGTCCCGGTAGCTCTGCACCCACTTGGCCATGAACTCGCCGATCACGGTCTCGCTGGTCGGGCGTACCACGATCGGCTCGTCCAGCAGCTTGCCGCCGCCGTGCGTCACCACCGCCAGCTCCGGCGAGAAGCCCTCGACGTGCTCCGCCTCGCGGCGCAGGTACGACTCCGGGATGAACAACGGGAAGTAGGCGTTCTGCGCGCCGCACGCCTTGATCCGCGCGTCCATCTCGGCCTGGGTCCGCTCCCACAGGGCGTACCCGACCGGTCGGATCACCATCGTGCCGCGCACCGGCCCGTTGTCGGCCAGCTCGGCTTTGGCGATGACGTCCTGATACCAGCGAGGGAAGTCCTCGGCCTGTGGGGTGAGCACTCGTGCCATGACCGCACATCCTAGGCGGGTCGGCCGGACCGCCCGCGCCCAGCACGGGTCAGCGCACCACCCGGCCGCGCAGGACGATCCGGGACGGCTCGTGCAGCACGGTCAGGTCCTGGCGCGGATCCCGGTCGTACACGACGAGATCGGCGGGGCCGCCCTCGACCAGGCCGGCGAAGCCGAGCCAGTCGCGGCCCCGCCACGATCCGGCCGCGAGCACGTCCTGCGCCGACATCCCGCCCTTCGACGCGAGCAGCAGCATCTCGGTCGCGACCAGGCCGTGCCCGATCCCGCCGCCGGCGTCGGTACCGACGTAGATCGGCACGCCCGCCTCGCACGCGGCCGCGACCACGGCCGGGAACCCGGCCTGCAGCGCGCGCATGTGCGCGGCGTACCCGGGAAACTTCTCCTCGGCCTGTGCCGCGATGCCGCCGAACTCCTCGATGTTGATCATCGTGGGCACCAGCGCGGTGCCGCGGGTCGCCAGCTCGTCGATCAGCGACGGGGACAGGCCGGTGCCGTGCTCGATCGAGTCGACCCCGGCGCGGACCAGCTCCGCGACCGCCTCCTCGCCGAACGTGTGTACCGCGACCCTGGCGCCGGCGTCGTGTGCCGCGCTGACCGCCGCCTGGACGGTGGCGAAGTCGAACGACGGCGCGAGGTCGCCGGTGGACCGGTCGATCCAGTCGCCGACCAGTTTGACCCACCCGTTGCCGGCCTTCGCCTGCTCGGCCGCGGCCGCCGGCAGCTCCTGCGGGGAGCACTCGATCCCGATGCCGCGCAGGTAGCGCTTGGGCGCCGCGAGATGCCGGCCGGCGCGGGCCAGTCGAGGCACGTCCGGGTCGTCGTCGAGTTGGGGGTACGGGTACGGCGAGCCGGCGTCCCGCAGCGCCAGTACGCCCGCGTCCCGGTCGACGAAAGCCTGCCCGCGTACGTCATCGAGGTGCTCCGCGGCGAACCCGCCGGGCATGATGCCGATGTGGCAGTGCGCGTCCACCAGGCCGGGCAGGACGAACCCCGATCGCGCGATCGTCTCGGCGCCGGGCACCGGCTCGAACGTCACCCGGTCACCGTCGAGATACAGGTCCCGCACCTCGTCGTCGGGTAGCAGCACCCCGCGCACGTGCAGCGCCATCGAAGATCCTCCGCTCCCGTGCCGGCCACCCGGCCACCCGGCCACCCGGCCACCCGGCCACCCGGCCACCCGGCCACCCGGCCACCCGGCCACCCGGCCACCCGGCCACCCGGAAGAAGACCCTAGGACAGGACAGCGCGGAGCGCTCTGAAGAGACCGTCGCGTGGAGACCCAGGACCGCGGCGTGAGCGCCGTCAGGACAGGGCGGTGCGGAAGGCGCGCGCCATGGTGGCGTACCCGGCCTTGTTCGCGTGGATGTCCGGACCGGCCGGCGCGGGCGCGCACATCCAGGTCCACTCGCAGACCCGGGCCACCGCACGGGGCACCACCCGGTCGCCCGACACCGTGTCGGTGTCGATGAAGTTGCTGGTCTCGTACTCCCCGGCCACGTCGGCGATCAGGACACCCCGCGCCTGCGCGGTACTCACGATCACCTGATTGAGCGCGCTGAAGACCGACAGCGTGCGCGCCGCGAAGGCCTGGCCGGCCGGGCTGCCGATCCACAGCCCGAGCTTGGGGTCGTAGTACGTCATCGCGGCCACCCGCGCGGTCGGCGCGGCGGCCCGCAGCCGGGTGAAGATCACCGGGAGGTTGCGGCGTACCGCGGCCAGCCCGCGCGCGACGCACGCGTCGTTGATCCGGTTGCCGCGCAGGCACGGGTTGATGTCGTTGATACCGATGTCGAGGGTGATGAACCGGACCTGACGGCGATGCAGCGCCATGAACCGCTCGGCCGCGCCCAACTGGGAGCGGGCCCCCGCGTAACCGCACCGCCCACCGCGCAGCAGCTCCGTGCTGGTGGCGCCCGAGCAGCCGAACGGCACCAGCCGCAGCGGCCGGTGCTGGCTGGTCATCGCGGCGGTGAGCTGCCTCGGATACGACTCGGTGGTTTCCGCGCGGACACGAACGGCGCCCACCCGAGGCTGGACGCCAACCGACAGGGAGTCGCCAAGGGCGACGTAATAGTCGCCGGCGTAACCGGCCTCGGCCGCGGGAGCCACAGGCACGAACGCCGCGAGCGCTACACCAGCGCCAACGGCGACCACCGCGCCCACCAGGGCGACCCGCACGCCAATGGCGTGGCGTCCACGCCAGCGGCCGAGCCGAAAAACCATACTTTGACGGTACGAAATAGGCGGCCCATTGTGGTCATCCGAACGGTTTGTGTCCGAACCGTTACTCGGGTCGTCTGCGGTACTCACCCGGACAATCCTGAGGCCGCCGACCGCCGCGGTCAGTCGGTATCAGGACAGCTCAGCCGGCAATGTGATCACGACTTCCCGCGGCCACCGGCTCAGTCCTTGCGCTTGCCGTATTTCGACAGGTCGATCTTGGGCATCTCGAAGCCGGAAGGCAGCCCGGCCGCACCGGACTCCTCACCGTCCGAGCCGGCGTTCGGCATCCCCGGGAAACCGGTGATCTCACCGGGCAGGCCCTGCATACCGGCTGGCAGCCCGCCGGGAACCCGCGGCTTCTGCCGGCCGCCACCGCCGCCGCCCTTCTTGCCCTTGCGCTTGTTCTTCGGCGACTTCGTCGCCTTCCGCCGACCGGGCAGGCCCATCATGCCGCCCATCTGCTTCATCATCTTCTGGGCGTCGGTGAACCGGTCGAGCAGTTGGTTGACGTCGGTCACCGTGGTACCCGAGCCGTTGGCGATGCGTACCCGCCGGGAGCCGTTGATGACCTTCGGGTTGGACCGCTCCTGCGGCGTCATCGAGCGGATGATCGCGGTCACCCGGTCCAGGTGCTTGTCGTCGACCTGGGCGATCTGGTCCTTGAACTGGCCCATCCCGGGCATCATCCCGAGGATGTTGCCGATCGGGCCCATCCGGCGTACCGCGAGGAGCTGCTCGAGGAAGTCCTCCAGCGTGAAGTTGTCGCCGCCGAGCATCTTGGCGGCCATCTTTTCCTGCTGATCGGCCTCGAAGACCTTCTCGGCCTGCTCGATCAGGGTGAGGACATCGCCCATGCCGAGGATGCGGGACGCCATCCGCTCGGGGTAGAAGACGTCGAACTCGTCGAGCTTCTCGCCGAGTGAGGCGAACATGATCGGCTGGCCGGTGACCTCACGTACCGACAGCGCGGCGCCACCGCGGGAGTCGCCGTCCAGCTTGGCCAGTACGACACCGGTGATGCCGACGCCGTCGCGGAACGCCTCGGCCGTGGCCACCGCGTCCTGACCGATCATCGCGTCGATGACGAACAGGATCTCGTCCGGCTGTACCGCGTCCCGGATCGCGGCCGCCTGCGCCATCATCTCGGCGTCCACCCCGAGCCGGCCGGCGGTGTCCACGATCACGATGTCCCGCATGGACCGGCGGGCGTGCTCGATCGAGCCCCGGGCCACCTGCACGGGGTCGCCCACTCCACTGCCGGGCTCCGGCGCGTACACCTCGACACCGGCCCGCTCGCCGACCACCTGGAGCTGCCCGACGGCATTGGGGCGCTGCAGGTCGGCGGCCACCAGCAACGGCTGGTGCCCCTGCTCGCGCAGCCAGCGGCCGAGCTTGCCGGCGAGCGTCGTCTTACCAGCACCCTGCAGTCCGGCCAACAGGATCACGGTCGGTGGCTGCTTGGCGAACTCCAGCCGCCGCGCCTCGCCGCCCAGGATCGCGACCAGTTCCTCGTGCACGATCTTGATGACCTGCTGGGCCGGATTCAGCGCGCCGGACACCTCCGAACCGCGGGCACGCTCCTTGATCCGGGCGATGAAGCCCTTGACCACCGCGAGCGCGACGTCGGCTTCGAGCAGGGCGAGCCGGATCTCCCGCGCGGTCGCGTCGATGTCGGCGTCGGACAACCGGCCCTTGCCACGGAGCTGGCTGAAGATTCCGGAGAGCCGGTCGGAAAGCGTGTCGAACACGTCGGCAGGTCCTCAGGTGTCAGGTGGTGGCGGAATCGGGCGCGACCCGCACCCGACAAGGGCGTGCGAGCCCCTGTCGAGAGTAGCGGGCGGGCCGCACCGGCTGCCCGGTCAGGCGGCGGTCCGCCCGCCGTCCGACCGGGTAGTGCGCCGCCGGCGGCCTCAGTGCCGGCCGCTGCCGGCGCCGACCGGCTCGCCGCGGGGAGCGGGAACCGGCGGGGCCGGCCGGACCGCCCCGGCGAGCCCGGCCAGGTCGTAACCGCTCTCCGCGTGTTCGGTGGTGTCCACGCCGGCAACCTCCGCGTCGGGATCCAACCGGAACCCGACCGTACGGTCGACCAGCATGCCGAGCAGCCAGGACAGCCCGAACGAGTACGCCCCGACCGCCCCGACCGCGAGTGCCTGCCTGCCGAGCTGCGCCAGCCCGCCCCCGTACAACAGACCCTCGGCCCCGCCGGTCACGGTGGCCGTGGCCAGCAGGCCGATCAGCAGCGAGCCGACCGCGCCACCGACCAGGTGTACGCCCACGACGTCGAGCGAGTCGTCGAAGCCGAGCCGGTACTTCAGCCCGACCGCGAGCGCGCACACCGCCCCGGTGACCAGGCCCAGCAGTACCGCGCCGAACGGGTTCACCGCGGCGCAGGCCGGCGTGATGCCGACCAGCCCGGCGACCGCGCCGGAGGCCGCGCCGAGCGTGGTCGCGTGGCCGTCCCGCAGCCGCTCCACCACGATCCAGCCGAGCAGCGCGGCCGCGGTCGCCACCTGCGTGTTCAGGAACGCGATCGCGGACAGCCCGTTGGCGGCCAGGGCCGAGCCGGCGTTGAAGCCGAACCAGCCGAACCACAGCAGCCCGGCGCCGAGCAGGACCAGCGGCTGGTTGTGCGGCCGGAAGTGCGCGGCATCGGCGGGCCGGCCGTGCCAGCCGATCCGCCGGCCCAGCACCAGTGCCAGCGCCAGGGCGGCGGCGCCGGCGTTGACGTGCACCGCGGTGCCGCCGGCGAAGTCCAGCGCACCGAGCCGGTCACCGATCCAGCCGCCGTGGCCGCCGTCGAAGAAGAACACCCAGTGCGCGACCGGGAAGTACACCAGCGTCACCCACAGCCCGACGAACAGCAGCCAGCCGGCGAACCGGGCCCGGTCGGCGATCGCGCCCGAGATCAACGCCGGGGTGATGACCGCGAACATGAGCTGGAAGGCGGCGAACGCGAGCAGCGGGATGCGGTCGCCCTCAGCGCCGGTGAGTGCGGTCAGGGTGGACTTCAGCCCGGCGAAGTCGAGGTTGCCGACCAGGCCGGCGTACCCGTCCGGGCCGAAGGCGAGCGTGAACCCGTACAGCACCCAC
Source organism: uncultured Actinomycetota bacterium (assembly GCA_963742715.1). GTDB lineage: Bacteria > Actinomycetota > Actinomycetes > Mycobacteriales > Micromonosporaceae > CAVUMR01. The sequence continues at coordinate 2,374,333 of CAVUMR010000002.1, forward strand.
AGCACGCTGACCAGCGCGATCGTCGAGAAGCTCATCATGAGCATGTTCAGCACGCTTTTCGCGCGCACCATCCCGCCGTAGAAGAACGCGAGGCCGGGTGTCATCAGCAGCACCAGGGCACTGCTGGCGAGCACCCAGGCCGTGTCGCCCGAGTCGATCACGGGGGTCTCCCCTCGTACCGGTGGATCGGCCCCGGTGGCGACGCTGCCGTGCGGGCCGGACGGCGACGACTCTGCCGGCCGGGTGTTTCACCTGGCCGCGCGCTGCGTTACAGGTGCGTGCCGCCGTGTTTCGGGCTGGTGAACCAACGCGGCGGCCCCGGCGCGAACGCCGGGGCCGCGGGAGGGCCGGCTCCTACCCGGCGCGCACGGCGGACCGGCCGCGGAGCCGCAGCACCTGGAACGCGACGACCAGCAGGCTCAGCGTCTGGATCGCCTGCACCGCGTCCAGTACGACGCCGGAGAGCGTGAACAGGCCGGCGGTCAGCACCAGGTAGCCGATCGGCAGCCAGCGGGGCACGGCCCGGCCGCGCCAGAGGGCGACCATCAGCACCAGCGAACCCAGCGTGGTCATCAGGAACCCGACCATCTCCAGCGCCAGCAGGTGTCCGCGGTTGTCGTCGACGTAGGCCATCAGGTCGGTACCCGAACCGGTCGGGATGGCCGCGGTGGCGGTCGCGTACCAGGCGAACGCGCCGAAGGCCACGGAGCCGGCGCAGGACACCACGCCACCGAACCCGGCCAGCACCGCGCCGGTGTTGGCCCACGCGGAGCCGCGGGCGGTGACCAGCATGCAGGTGGCGATCCCGAGCGCGATGCCGAGCGTGGCGACGCCGATGCCGTCGATGAGCAGGCCGAGCCAGGCGGCGTCGCGGTGCGGGGCGATGTCGCCGTAGCCGAGCTGGTTCCGCTCCCCCCACGGCTGCCAGAGCACCATCGCGGCCACCGCGACGGCGCCCAGGGTCAACAGGGCGGCGACGATCACGGCCCGCGCCCGGCTGATACCGGCGGGGGCGACCGCTGGAGCGGTCCTGGCTGGGGACGTCACGGTAGCCATGGGTTCCTCCTCGGACGGGACTGCTGTGGCAACGACATGACCGTATGAATCCCCAGCCCACCGGCCATCGGTGCCAGCGCCGGACCGGGCCGGGTGCTGGTTCGGAACCGTCGATCCGTGCCAGTACGGAGCCGCTGGCGCCGGCTCGGTCGTAGAGTGCCGGTATGGACTGGCCGCGGCGGCTGGCGCCGGCAACGTCCCTGGTCAGCGGGGCGGCACTGGCTTTCGCCGCGGTGCTGACGGTGCTCTCGCCGGTGCGCGGCACGCTGGTCGCTCTCGCCCTCGGCCTCAGCGTCGCCCCCGCCTCGTCGGTACTCGGCGTGATCATCACCCGCCGCCGCCCGCGCAACCTGGTCGGCCCGTTGCTGACCCTGGTGGGGTTCACCGTGTCCGTGAACGCCGCCCGGGACGTCGGCTGGTGGTACCTCGCGGAGCGACGGCCGGCGGACCTGTCGGCACTGCGCTGGCTCGCGGCGCTGACCGACCAGAGCGCCACGTGGATCATCGTCACGATCGCTCTGCTGCTGCTGTACTTCCCGGACGGGGCCCTGCCCGGCCCGCGGTGGCGGTGGATCCCGCCGACGCTCGTCGTCTGCGGGGCGATCGACCATCTCGGCACCGCGTTCGACACCACACCGTTCCGCGCGCCGCTGGGTCAGCTCCAGCGACCGTGGCCGGCGCTGCCGATACCGCTGCAACTGGTGGCGCTCGTCGCGTTCGCGCTCGAGCTGCTGCTGGTGCTGGCGTGTGCGGCCTCCCTGGTCGTGCGGTACCGCCGGTCCGACCGGATCCGCCGGGCCCAGATCACGTGGCTGGCCCTGGCCGGCACCGCCATCCCGCTCTACCCGCTGGGGTGCCTGCTCGAGATCATGCTCTGGGGCCGGCCGCTGTGGGTGAGCGCCGGCATCGGGCTGGTCGGACTGGTCGGCGTTCCGGTGGCGACCGCGGTCGCGGTGCTGCGTCACGACCTGTACGACATCGATAAGGCCCTCGCCGCGACTGTCACGTACGGCCTGGTCAGCGCGGTGCTCGTGGGGATCTACGCGGTCAGCTCCGTCGTCGGCGGCGTGCTGTTCGGCCGGGGCTCGAGCATCGTCGCGGCCGGCGCGACCGCAATGTGCGCGATCGCGCTGGCCCCACTGCGCACCAGGCTCCAGCGGGGGGTCGACCGCCGGCTGTACCCGGCCCGGCGGGCGGCGCTGGCGGCGATCGAGAGGCTGAGCCTGGACACCCGCTCCGGCCTGGCCAGCCCGGAGCGCCTCGAAGGCACGCTGCGAACCGCGCTGCGTGACCCCGCTCTCCGGATCGGCTTCCAGGTCCCCGGTACGCACGGATACGTCGACGCCGACGGCGCGCCGGTCGAGCCGGCGGGTGCGGTCCCGGTCCGCCTGGGCGGTCGGGAGATCGGCGTGCTGCGGCCCGGCTCCGCCGCGGTACGACCGGAGCTGCTGCGGCAGGTCGCCGCGTCGGCCGCCACCCTGGTCGAGGTGGTGCGGCTGCGGCTGGAGGTGGCCCGGGCGCTGCGCGAGGTGGAGTCCAGCCGGGTGCGGCTGGTCCAGGCCTCGTACGAGGAGCGCCGGAAGCTCGAACGGGACCTGCACGATGGCGCGCAGCAGCGGCTGGTCTCGCTCGGCATGGCGTTCCGGCTCGCGCAACGACACCTCGACGACGGCACGGTGGACGTCAACGGGCTGCTCGACCAGGGTGTCGCGGAACTGGGTACCGCTCTGGCCGAACTGCGCAAGATCGCCTACGGGCTGCGCCCGGGCCGGCTCGACGACGGTCTCGACGCCGCGCTGACCGAGCTGGTCCGTACCGTGCCGATCGCGGTCGAGTTGCAGGTGTGTGCCGACCGGCTGCCGGACGACGTCGCCACCACCGCGTACTACGTGGTCAGCGAGGCGATCACCAACGCCGTCAAGCACGCCACCGCGGCGCGGATCGGGCTCACCGTCACCCGGGCGGACGGCCGGTTGCTGATCAGCGTCCGGGACGACGGTCGCGGCGGCGCGACCCTGCCCGCGCGCTCCGGAATCGCCGACCGGGTCGCCGCGCTGGGCGGCACGCTGCGGGTGCACAGCCCGCTCGGCCAGGGCACCGTGGTGGAGGCGGCCCTGCCATGCGCATCGTGATCGGTGAGGACGCCGCGCTGTTCCGGGAGGGACTGAGCCGCCTGCTGGTCGACGCCGGACACGAGATCGTCGGCCTGGCCGGGGACGCGCCGACCCTGGTGTCCGTCGTGCAGGCGGAGCGGCCCGACCTCGCCATCATCGACATCCGGATGCCGCCGGACCGCACCGACGACGGCGCCCGCGCCGCCCGCCGGCTGCGGGATGCCGACCCACGGCTGGGCATCGTTCTGCTCTCCCAGCATCTGGAGACGCGGCACTCGGTGGAGCTGGTGACCCGCGGCTACTTCGGCTACCTGCTCAAGGACCGGGTGTTCGACGTCGAGGACTTCCTCGACGCGCTGCGCCGGGTCGCCGCGGGCGGTTCGGCACTCGACCCGGAAGTGGTCGCGGGGCTGCTCATCCCGCGCCGGGACGATCCGCTCGCCGGGCTGACCGCGCGCGAGCGGGAGGTGCTCGGGCTGATGGCCGAGGGTCGCACCAACCTGGGCATCGCCCGCCGGCTGTGGCTGACCGACCGCACTGTGGAGACCCACGTCAGCAGCATCCTGGCCAAGCTCGGTCTCGCCGACGGCGACGAGCACCACCGGCGGGTGCTCGCGGTGCTGGCCTGGCTTGGCCGGCAGTCTCCCGGCTGACCGCCGCCGACGCCGCGCGCCGGGCCCCCACCAGGCATGATCGCGGCGTACCGGAGGAGGCGGCATGAGCGAGCGCAGCGAGCGAATCATCCAACACAGTGCGCACCTGCCTCATGACGGCGCCGAGCGCAGCGAGGCGGCGGCATGAGCAAGCGCAGCGAGCGAACCATCCAGCACAGTGCGCACCTGTCTCATGACGGCGCCGAGCGCAGCGAGGCGGCGGCATGAGCGAGCGCAGCGAGCGAATCATCCAACACAGTGCGCACCTGTCTCATGACGGCGCCGAGCGCAGCGAGGCGGCGGCATGAGCGTGCATTGGTCCCAGCTGTTCGTACCGAGCGGCTCGATCGTGGAGATCCTCATTCGCGGCACCGTGATGTACCTGGTGCTGTTCGCGCTGATGCGGCTGATCCTGCGCCGCGAGATCGGCAGCCTCGGCGTGAACGACCTGCTGGTGGTCGTACTGATCGCCGATGCCGCGCAGAACGGGATGGCCGGGGACTACCAGTCGGTACCGGAGGGCCTGCTGCTGGTCGGCACGATCATCGGCTGGGCCTGGTCGATCGACTGGCTGGCGTACCACGTACCGGTGGCCGCCCGGTTCCTGCGTCCGCCGAAGCTGAAGCTGATCGAGAACGGCCGGCTGCTGCGCCGCAACATGCGCCGGGAGCTGGTCACGCTGGCGGAACTGGAGATGGAGCTGCGGCGCAACGACATCGAGAGTTTCGAGCACGTGCGGGTGGCGTACCTGGAGTCGGACGGGACGATCACAATGCTGAAGCAGGAACCGGAGTCGTCCGGCCAGGGCCGGCGCCCGCACCGCATCTGAACCCGCGCGGGTGTCACCCCGACCCAGCTCAGCGCAGCGCGTACTCCAGGATGCTGCGCTCGTGTTCGATCAGCCGCAGGTCCCGCATCGGCCGACGCAGATGTCCCTTGTGGACGATCCGGACGAAGGCCGGCTCGCCGGCCGCGGCCATCCGCCGGATGCCCTCGACGTGGTCCACGATGCGCTTGCGGATCACGCGGATCAACCGGTGCCGGTCCCGCGGGGTGAGCCCGTACGCGTCCGCGAACAGCCGCAGCCGGCGCGGCCGGTTCGGTCGCTTCCAGCCGAGCGTGTACGAGTCGCGGTCGGAGAACAGCGGCACCCAGGTCCACGCCGCGTACGCCACGTCGTAGATCCGCGAACCCGGGCTGGCCAGGTCGAAGTCGATCAGCGCGAGGGTGCCGTCCGGGCGCCAGATCACGTTGTGCGGAGCGGCGTCGTGGTGGCACACCACCTCGGTGTCCGGCGGCGGAGGTCCGAACGAGCGCCACACCGCGGTCGGCGGCGGGGCGAACCCGTACTGCGAGTCGTGGAACATCCGCAGCATCCTGGCCACCGTCACCAGCGCCTCGTCGGTCACCCAGTGCGGCGCCAACGGGTACTCGCCGCATTCGCCCTCGAGGTACGACAGCACCTCACGGCCCTGCTCGTCGATGCCGAGCGCGTGCGGGGCACCGGTGAAACCGACCCGTTCGAGATGGTTGAGCAGCCCGTGTACCGCCGGCGTCCACGGTCCGGCGTTGCGTCGCACCGTGTCGCCCACGCGTACGACCGTCGAGGTGTTGCCGCCCCGGAGGGGGATCTCCTGCTGCGTCACACCCAACCCTTATGCGGTACCGAGGAGTGCTGGTCCATCCTTACGCGCTTCCGAGCAGAGCCTCGACGAACTGGTCCGGTTGGAACGGTGCCAGATCGTCCGGGCCCTCGCCGAGCCCGACAAGCTTGACCGGGATGCCGAGTCTGCGTTGTACCGCGATGACGATGCCGCCCTTCGCGGTGCCGTCCAGCTTGGTGAGTACCACGCCGGTGACGTCGACGACCTCGGTGAAGACCTGCGCCTGGGCGAGCCCGTTCTGGCCGGTGGTGGCGTCGAGTACGAGCAGCGTCTCGTCCACCTGGCTCTGTTTCTCCACCACCCGCTTGACCTTGCCCAGCTCGTCCATCAGGCCGACCTTGTTCTGCAGCCGGCCGGCGGTGTCGATCAGGATGCTGTCCACCCCGGCTTCGCCGCCCTGACGTACCGCCTCGAACGCCACGCTCGCCGGGTCCTGGCCTTCCTTGCCGCGTACGACCTGGGCACCGACCCGCTCCGCCCAGGTGGCGAGCTGGTCGGTGGCGGCCGCCCGGAACGTGTCCGCGGCACCGAGCAGCACCGTGTGTCCATCCGCGACGAGCACCCGGGCGATCTTGCCACAGGTGGTCGTTTTGCCCGAACCGTTGACCCCCACCACCAGGATCACCGCCGGCCGACCGTCGACCGGGCTGGCCCGCAGGGTCCGGTCCAACTTCGGCTCGAGCGCGCTGACCAGCTCGTCCGTCAGCAGTTCCCGCAGCTCGGCCGGGGACCGGGTACCGAGCACCCGGGTGCGCTCCCGCAGCCGCGCCACGATGTCGGCGGTGGCCTCGACGCCGACATCCGCCCTGATCAGGGTGTCCTCGATCTCTTCCCAGACGTCCTCGTCGAGCCGGTCCCGGGCCAGCAGGGTGAGCAGGCCGCGGCCGAGCAGGTTCTGCGAGCCGGCGAGGCGGGCCCGCAGCCGGACCAGCCGACCCGCGGTGGGCTCGGGCGTCTCCACCACGGCGCCCGGCGGCACCAGCTCGACCGGCGCGGCCGCCGCCTCGGCCGCGTCCAGGCCGGTGGCCGGCTGCACCCCCGGCGGTGTGGCCTGCTCCGCCGGCCGCGCACCGGGCCGGACGGCCGTGCTGTCACGTCCGCCACGGCGCAGCCGCGGGGCGACCAGCGCCAGCGCCCCGATGAGGGCGACGACGACGATGACCACGATCGCGATGACGGCGGTGTCCATGGGCTGATCCTGGCAGATGGGGTCCGGCCGGCAGCCCGCCATCCCCGGCGGGTCGGCTGCTGGTACCCGTCGCGGGTGCCGTCAGCCCGGCCGGCCGCGGCTGTTGGCACGCGGTCCGGCAGCCGGACTCGTCTGCCCTTGTCGGCATCGGTCGCACTCGTCCGATGAACTCCCGACACATGGGCTGGTCAGTACCGCCGGCCGTCTTAGCCTTCTCTCATCCCGCTGGCCGACCATGCGAGAGAACACCGCGGACACCAGGTCCGTCAGCGCGTAAGGGGTTCTCCGCTCGGCAGGAGGGACGTGAACCCGTGACCGTCACCGTCGAAGCCGTCCAGCTCCAGAAGCGCTACGGCACCCGGATGGCCGTCGCCGACCTCAGCTTCACCGCCGGACACGGCGAAGTGGTCGGCCTGCTCGGGCCCAACGGGGCCGGCAAGACGACGGCGATCCGGCTGCTCACGACGATGCTGCCGGCCACCAGTGGCACCTTCTCGGTGACCGGGATCCCGTCGTCGCGTCCGGTGGAGATCCGGCAACGGATCGGGGTACTGCCCGAGAGCGGCGGCTATCCCCGGCACCAGACCGGCCGGGAGTACCTCCGGTATCACGCCCGGCTGTTCGGGCTGCCTCGTACCGACGCCGAGCGGGTCGCCGACCGGCTGCTCGCCGACGTGGGGCTGACCGAACGGGCCGGATCCCGGATCTCCACGTACAGCCGGGGCATGCGGCAACGACTCGGTATCGCCCGGAGCCTGGTCAACGACCCGGCGGTGGTGTTCCTGGACGAGCCCACGTTGGGACTCGACCCGGCCGGACAGCGCCGGATGCTCGACATCGTCCGGAACATCGCGGCCGAACGTGGCGCGACCGTCGTACTGAGCACCCACGCCCTGCCCGAGGTGGAGGAAGTCTGCGGCCGGGTACTGATCCTCGATCGCGGCCGGACCGTGTTCGCCGGCTCGGTGGACGAGGCGATCCGGGGCATCGAGGCATCCCGTACCGGATCGCTGCGGGTACCGGCCGATCACCTCTCCCGCGCCCGGGACGTGCTCACGCGGGTACCGGACGTACACCTCGAACCGCCGAACGGGCGCGGTGACGTGATCGTGATCCGCCGCGCGGCTGACCGTGCCGTGGCGACCGCCGGTGCGGCCGACCCGATGGCGGCCGCGCTCCGTGCGGTACTCGACGCGGGCGTACCGCTGCTGTCCTTCGACGCCGGCGGTACCAGCCTGGGCGAGGCATTCCTGGCCATGACGCAGCGGGAGGACCGATGACCACAGTCGCCGAGGTACGAGCTCCGGCTCCGGCCACTGTCCGGGAGAGCCCCGGCTGGCGCGTGGTTGCCGGCCAGGAGTGCCGCGACCTGTGGCTGAGCGGTCGCGGCCCGACCCTGACGTTCGCGTTCAGCGTGATGCTCAGCGTGGTCACCTATCTGGCCGGTACGAACAAGGTGCTCAACTTCCTGGAACAGCGGGAAGCGGTGAACCTGGTACTGCAGACCGCAGTGACGCTGGGGTGCCTGATGGCGCTGGTGGTCGGCGCGGACGCGATCAGCGGCGAGCGGGAACGCGGAACGCTGGAGAGCCTGCTGCTCACCCCGGCATCCCGCCGCAGCATCGCGCTGGGCAAGCTCACCGCCGCGCTGTCGCTGTGGTTCGCCATGCTCGTGGTGACCGTCCCGTACGTGTGGGTGCTCGGCAGCGGCGTCTCGGTGGTCGGCCCGGCCCTCGGGCTCGGTGCCCTGGTGGGCAGCCTGCTGGCCGTCGCCCTGGTCGGGTTCGGGCTGCTGGTCAGCGCGAACACCGGCTCGAACCGGGTCAGCCTGGCGGTGAGCCTGTTCGTGCTGCTCGCCCTGTTCGCCCCGACCCAACTGCCGGCCGGCGCCCAGCAGGGCAACCTGGGCGAGCTGCTCATCCGGATCAACCCGATCACCGCCGGACTGCACTACCTCGGTGGGGTACTGGTCGGCGGGCGTGGGATCACCCGGGACCTGTCGTACCTGCTCTCACCGTCGCTGGCCGCGGTCGTACTGCCGGCCATCCTGATCATCACGGCGGAACGGATCATCCGGTTGCGCGAGGGAGGGAGTGAGGGATGAAGCGGTCACTCGCACTCCTGGCCGTGCTGGTCGGAGTGGTGCTCGCGGGAGTACTGCCCGGCGCGGCGGTCGCGGACCCCGGTATCGGCGTCGACCGGAACCAGGTCAACGCCACCCTCGGGGACACGTTCTCCATCCGTACCGAGATCACCAACCCCGGTACGACCCGCACCGAGCCGTACCTCGCCCACCTCAACGTGGCGAGCCTGACCCACGACGTGTACGTGGACCCCGAGGACTGGTCGGACAGCCGGTCGAAGGACGTCGGCCCGCTCGAACCGGGCGCGCGTACCACCGTGACGTGGCAGATCCAGGCGGTCAATCCGGGCAGTTTCGACGCGTACGTCGTACTGCTGCCCAACGGCGCCACCACGGGCGGTCGCGGACAACTCGTGGTCAGCCCGTCGGTACACCTGAAGATCGCCACCCGCCGGACCTTCTCGGCCGGGGGCGCGCTGCCGGTCTCGATCGCCGTACCGGTGCTGCTCGGGCTGGTCGTACTCGGGCTGCGGGCCCGGACGCGCCGGTCCGGATGACGCGGCGTGCGCTGGCGCGGCCGGGCCGATGGCGCGCGGCTCATCGGGCCGGCGACTGACCGGGCGTCGCTACGGTGGAGCAGGGGCAGGTGATCGCGGATGCGGGTGCTGGTCGTCGAGGATGAGCCGGCCATGGCCTCGGTCCTGCGTCGGGGGCTGACCGAGAACGGGTTCGCGGTGGACGTGGCCGGCAACGGCGAGGACGCCGTCTGGCTGGTCGGCGAACACGCCTACGCGGCGGTCGTACTCGACATCATGCTGCCCGGCATCGACGGCCTGACCGTGCTCGGCACGCTGCGCAAATCCGGTCACTGGGTACCGGTGCTGCTGCTGACCGCGCGCGACTCGGTACCGGATCGGGTCAACGGCCTCGATCTCGGCGCCGACGACTACCTGACCAAGCCGTTCGCGTTCCCGGAACTGCTGGCCCGGCTGCGGGCGCTGGCCCGGCGCGGCGGCCGGGAGAGGCCCGCGGTACTGGCCGTCGGCGACCTGTCCCTCGACCCGGCCACCCGGCAGGTATGCCGGGGCGACACCCCGCTGTCCCTGACCACCCGGGAGTTCGCCCTGCTGGAGTGCTTCATGCGGCAGCCGGGACGGGTACTGTCCCGCCGGCAGTTGATCGAGCAGGTCTGGGACTTCGCGTTCGAGTCGGACTCCAACGTGGTCGACGTCTACATCGGGTACCTGCGGGCGAAGATCGACCGGCCGTTCGACCGGCAGTCGCTGGTGACCGTCCGGGGCGCCGGGTACCGGATCTGGGATGACCGTGCCGCGCCCTGACCGACTGCGACTGTCGCTGCGGGCCCGACTGACCGCGGCGTTCGCCGTCGCGATGGCCGTCATGTTGCTGGCCCTGGGCGGGTTCATCTACCTGCGGGTGGCCGGCGAGCTGTTGAACGGGATCGACCGCAGCCTCGGCGCCCGGGCGGACGCGCTGACCGGGGCGCTGGCCGCGAGCCCCGACACCCCGCTGGGCGGCGGGCTCCGCTTCGCCGACCCGGACGAGGTGTTCACGCAGGTCCTGGACGCTCACGGAAGCATCCTCGACAGCACCCCGGCGATCGCCAAGACGGCGCTGATCTCGCCGGCCGAGGCGGATGCCATCACCGGGCCGACGCTGCTCACCCGGGAGCCGACCGAGGACAACGACGGCACCCGGCTGCTGGTCGTACCGACCCGGGTGGGTGGCCAGCCCGGGCTGGTGGTGGTGGGCGAGACGCTGGGCGACCGCCGGGACGCGTTGCGTCAACTGCTCGCCGTGTACGCGATCGCCGGTCCGGTCGGCCTGGTGCTGGCTTCGGTCGCGGGCTGGGCGCTGGCCGGTGCCGCGCTGCGTCCGGTGGAACGCATCCGTCGCCGGGCCGCCGAACTGTCCGATGTGGATCCGTGGGCCAGGCTCCCGGTGCCGGCCACCGGTGACGAGCTGAGCCGGCTGGCCACCACGCTGAACGACCTGCTCGCCCGGCTGCACGGCGCCCTCGAGCGCGAGCACCGGTTCGTCGACGACGCCAGTCACGAACTGCGCACGCCGCTGGCCATCCTCAAAGCGGAGCTCGACCTGGCGCTGACCCGGCCGCGGAACGCCGCCGAGCTGCGCCGGACCGTGACCAGCGCGGCGGTGGAGACCGACCGGCTGGTCCAGCTCTCGGAGGATCTGCTGGTCCTGGCCCGGGTCCGGCAGGGCCGGCTGCCGTTGCGCCGCACGCCGACCCACCTGCCCACGCTGCTGGAGGAGGCGGTCGACCCGTTGCGGGCCCGGGCGGCCCGGATCGACCGACGCATCACTACGCAGGCTCCCGATCAGCTGCTCCTGCTCGACCCGCTACGGGTGCGCCAGGCGGTACAGAACCTGGTCGAGAACGCGCTGCGGCACGGTCGGGGCACGGTCAGCGTGACCGCCGATCCGCAGCCGGACGGTGTCGTGATCGACGTACACGACGACGGCCCCGGTTTCCACGGCCCGCTGCTGACCACCGTGTTCGAGCCGTTCACCCGCGGCCCGGCGATCCGGTCCGTCGACGGACCGCACGGCGAACAGGTGACCGGCGAGCGGGTCGATGGCGAGCGGGTCGACGGTAGGCGGATCGAGGAGGGGCCCGGCGCCGGCCTCGGCCTGGCCATCGTCAAGGCCGTCGCGGAGGCGCACGGCGGTACTGCCGACGCGAGCAACGACCCGGGTGGCGGGGCCAGGGTCCGGTTGCACCTGCGTACCTGAGCCCGTACCTGAGCCCGTCGGTGGACTGCCGGACCGGCGCCTAGCACGATGGGGCGGCCGATTCACGGCATCCGTAGGCTCTTACCGCATCCGTCGGCTCATACCGCATCCATCGGCTCTTACGGCATCCATCGGCTCTTACGGCATCCATCGGCTCTTACGGCATCCATCGGCTCGGGGCCGGACACGAGGAGGTGTTGATGGCGCGGCTCCTGCTCGGGCCGGCCCTGCGACGGGTAGCCGGTGACCGCGCGACCGTCTGGCTGGAGACCGACGGCCGGTGTCAGGTGGAGATCAGCACCGACTCCGGCGCGGGCGGCCGGGCCGGCACCTTCACCGCGTTCGGCCACCACTACGCGATGGTCGTACTGTCCGGGCTGCCGCCCGCCTCGGCGCAGCGGTACCAGGTGCGACTCGACGGCACCCTGGTGTGGCCGCCGCCGCACTCCCGGTTTCCACCGAGCCGGATCCGCACCCTGCACCCCGACCAGGGGGTACGGCTGGTGTTCGGGTCGTGCCGGCAGTCGAGCCCGTACGCGCTGAACGGCACCTTCCCGCCGGACGCGCTGGACTGCTACGCGGTGTCCCTGGCCGGGCGGATCGACGCCGACTCCGCCGAGTGGCCGGACTCGCTGCTGCTGCTCGGCGACCAGGTGTACGCGGACGAGGTGTCCGAGCCGAATCGGCGCCACTTCCGTCGCCGGCGCCGCCGTACCGCTCAGGCCGCTCAGGCCGCTCGTACCGCTCAGGCCGCTCAGGCCGGTGACTTCGAGGACTACACCCGGCTGTACCACGAGTCGTGGACGGACCCGGAGATCCGCTGGCTGCTGTCGACCGTACCGAGCGCGATGATCTTCGACGACCACGAGGTGGTGGACGACTGGAACACCTCGGCGCCGTGGCGCCGGCACATCGAGGCGCAGCCGTGGTGGCGTACCCGGATCATCGGCGCGCTCGCGTCGTACTGGATCTACCAGCACCTGGGCAACCTGTCCCCGGACGAGCTGGAGAGCGATCCGGTCTTCGCGGCGGTGTGCGCGGCCGACGATGCCACCGAGGTACTGACCGAGCTGGCGCTGCGGGCCGACGGCACCGATCCGTCCACCGCGGTACTCGCGCCCCGGTGGAGCTACCGGCTCGATGTCGGCCGTACCCGGGCGATCGTGCTGGACGCCCGGTGCAGCCGGTTGCTGGAGCCGGGTGCCCGGCAGATCCTGCCGACCGCCGACTGGGCCTGGCTGCGCGACCAGCTCGACGGCGACTACGACCACCTGGTGATCGGGACGTCGCTGCCGTGGCTGCTCGCCCCGGCGATCCACAAGCTCGAGGCGTGGAACGAGCGGCTGTGCGAGTCACCGCACCGGCCAGTGGCCCGGGCGTCGGAGTGGCTGCGCCAGTCCGGTGACCTGGAGCATTGGGCCGCGTTCCGGGACTCGTTCGAATCGCTCGGCGGGTTGATCACCGAGGTGGCGCGGGGCCGGCACACGCCGCGTCCGCCGGCGACGATCAGCGTGCTCTCCGGCGACGTGCACCATTCGTACGTGGCCGCGGCCCACCTGCCGGTCGACGTCAGCAGCCGGGTGTACCAGCTGACCTGCTCGCCGATCCACAACGACACCCCGCACGCGATGCGGGTCGGATTCCGGGTCGGCTGGAGCCGGCCGATGGCGGCGGCGGGCACGCTGCTGTGCCGACTGGCCGGGGTACCGGCGCCCCCGCTCGACTGGGAGAAGGTGGCCGGCCCGCACTTCGGCAACGCGCTGGGACTACTGCACCTGGACGGGCGGGCCGGCCGGGTCACGCTCGCCGGTACCGAGGCGACCACAGCCGACGGTCCCGGCCGGTTGGTACCGCTGGCCGAGGTCGAGCTGACCTCAGGCGGCGGATGAGCGCAGCGCTGCCCGCGCGTACCGCAGGTCGGTGGGCCCGAGGTACCGCAGCGCGATCAGCCCGGCCGCCCGCGCACCGCGTACGTGGCGTTCGCTGTCGTCGAGGAGCAGGCACCGCTCGGTGGGTACGCCGACTGCCCGGCAACCCGCGGTGAAGAACTCGGCGGACGGTTTCGCGTGGCCCAACGCGGATGAGTTGACCACCGCGTCCACCTCGCCGGACAGCCCGAGCGCGGCCAGATCCGCGTCCAGCCGGTCGGTCGCGTTGCTGGCCAGCGCGACCGGGACCCCGGCGGCCCGTACCTCGCGCACGAACGCGAGTACGCCTTCGTCCACCTCGCCCCGGTACCCGGACCAGTCCGCTACCGCCGCGCCGGCACGCTCGGCGTCGACACCGGCCGCGACGAGCCCGTCCACGATGCCGGCCAGCCAGTCGTCGTGCGTGGTCGCACCGGTCACCGCGGCGCGCAGCCGGGACGGCTCGAACGCGGTCGCCGGAACGAGGTCGGCGGGCAGGTCGTACCGCTGCGCGACCGCGGTCGCGTGCGCGGGGTCGAACCGGCGGAGCACCCCGTCGAAGTCCAGCAGCAGCGCCTCGGCCCGATCCCGCCCGGTCACACCGTCTCCCGCTCGCGCCGCGCCACCATCCGTGGCTGGGTCACACCGTCTCCCGCTCGCGCCGCGCCACCATCCGTGGCTGGGTCACACCGTCTCCCGCTCGCGCAGCCGCTGGCTGATCACCTGGGTGACGCCGCCGCGCATGCTCACGCCGTACAGCGCGTCGGCGATCTCCATGGTCCGCTTCTGGTGGGTGACGACGATGAGCTGGCTGCGCTCGCGCAGCTGCTCCATCAGCACCAGCAGCCGGCCCAGGTTGACGTCGTCCAGCGCCGCCTCCACCTCGTCCATCACGTAGAACGGGCTGGGCCGGGCGCGGAAGATCGCCACCAGCAGCGCGACCGCGGTCAACGACCGCTCGCCGCCGGACAGCAGCGACAGCCGCTTGATCTTCTTGCCGGGCGGGCGCGCCTCGACCTCGATGCCGGTGGTCAGCGGGTCGTCCGGGTCGGTCAGCACCAGCCGGCCCTCACCGCCGGGGAACAGGGTGGCGAAGACCTGCTCGAACTCGCGCGCGGTGTCCTCGTACGCGCTGGTGAACACCTCGAGGATCCGGTCGTCCACGTCCTTGACCACGGTCAGCAGGTCCCGCCGGGTCGCCTTGATGTCTTCGAGCTGGTCGGAGAGGAACTTGTACCGCTCCTCCAGCGCCGCGAACTCCTCCAGCGCGAGCGGGTTGACCTTGCCGAGCAGGGTCAGCTCCCGTTCGGCCCGGGCACCGCGCTTCTCCTGTACCGCCCGGTCGTACGGCTTGGGCTCCGGTACCGGCTTCCCGGCCGCCTCGGCTTCCGCGACTTCGGCCGCGGTCGGCGGTACCGGCTGGTCCGGCCCGTACTCGGCGAGCAGCACGCTCTCCGAGATACCGAAGTCCTCGGCCGCCTTCGCCTCGAGCTGCTCGATCCGCATCCGCTGCTCGGCGCGGGCGACCTCGTCCCGGTACATCGCGCTGGTCAGCCGCTCGGTCTCGGCGCCCAGTTCCTTGGCCCGCTTGCGTACGTCGAGCTGTTCGCTCTCCCGGGCGGCCCGGGCCTGCTGTACCGCGTCCCGCTCGGCGGCGGCCTGCCGCATCGACACCGCGATGTGGGCCAGTGCGGTCTGTGCGCCGAGCATGACCGCGCGGGCCACGATCGCGCCGCGCTCCCGGGCGGTACGGCGGGCGGCCGCGCGTTCCCGGGCAGCGCGTTCCTGCCGGGCCTGCCGAGCCAGCGCCTCGGCCCGGCCGGTCAGCGCGCGCACCCGTTCTTCGGCGGTACGGACCGCGAGCCGCACCTCCATCTCGTTCTGCCGGGACTGCCCGACCGAGGCGGCCAGCCGGTCCCGCTCGTCGGTGGACGGGTCCTCGTCCAGCGGGGTCGACTCGGCCAGCCGGAGCCGTTCCTCCAGGTCGGCGAGGCCGGCGACGTCGGTATCCCGGGCGGCCTGCGCCTTGTCCCTGGCCGCGGTGAGCCGGTCGGCTTCCGCCTCGGCCGACCGCATCGCGGCGTTGAGTCCGGCCAGCCGCTCGGCCATCGCGTTGATCTTCGCGGCCGACTTCTGCCGCTCGGCCCGCGCCGCCTCCACCGCGGCCTTGCGGGAGGTCTCTTCGGCCTTGGCCTCGGTGAGCTGCGCGGTGTACCGGGCCAGGCTGCGCTCGGCCGTGGTCCGGTTGTCCCGGGCCTCCTCCACCGCCGCCTGGATCTCGATCACGCTCGGCGCGTCCGCGGAGCCGCCGACCAGCCAGGCCGCGCCCACCAGGTCGCCGTCCGGGGTGACCGCGCGTGCCGCCGGGTCAGCCGCGGTGAGCCGCTGCGCGGTGGCGAGATCGGGTACCAGCGCGACCCGCTCCAGCGCCCGGGACAGCGCGCCGCGCAGCTCGTCCGGTGCGGTCACCACGTCCAGCGCCCAGCGCGCCCCGTCCGGCAGTACCGGCCAGGTCGGCCGCCCGTCGACACTCGGCGCGCCGGCGAGCAGCACCGCCGCCCGGCCTTCCTCGTCGTCCTTGAGCAGTTGTACGGCATCGACCGCGGTCTGGTAGTCGCCGACCACGACGGCGTCCGCGAGGCCGCCGAGGGCGGCGGCCAGCGCGGCCTCGTATCCCGGCTGCACGGTGAGCAGCGCAGCCACGCTGCCCAGCATGCCGGGCAGCCGGTCGGTCGCGGCGAGCAGCGCGGCGGCTCCGTCCTTGCGGCGCAGCCCGAGCGAGAGAGCCTCCTCGCGGGCCTTCCACTCGGTCGCCTCGCGCTCGGCGGTACGGACCGAGTCGGCCAGCTCGGCGACCTTCTCGGCGGCGGTCTCCAGCGCCAGTACGGCGACCTCGTGCCGTTCGTCCAGCTCGTCCTTGCCCTCGTCCAGCCCGCCGGCCTCGGCGGCGACTTCTTCGTAGTCGCCGCGCGCCTGGTCGGCCCGGGCGCGGGCATCGGTGACCGCGGTGGCGAGCCGGGCGATCTCCTCGCCGGCGGCGCTGGATCGGCTGCGCAGCGCGTTCACCTGGCCGGCCAGCGTCGCCAGCCCCTCCCGCCGGTCGGCCACCGCCTTGACCGCGGCCACCAGTGCCCGCTCGGCCGCGGTCAGCTCGGTTTCGAGTTGCTGCCGCCGTTCCACCGCTTCGGCCAGGCGGTACTGGTCGTCCTCGAGCGCCTCGCGCAGCTCGGACTCCTGCTCGCGTACCGCCTCGGCTTCCCGGTCCAACTGCTCCGGATCGCGGCCGGGGCGCTCGTCGTCGGGTTGGGCGGACAGGTGCCGCAGCCGCTCGGTGGCGAGCTGTGCGGTGGAGCGCAGCCGCTCCTCCAGCGTGGACAGCCGGTACCAGGTCTCCTGCGCCCGGGCGAGGATCGGCGCGTCCGCGGCGAGCTGCGCCTCCAGCCCGGCGAGCCGGCTCTGCACCTCGGTGTACTCGGTCTCCACCCGCTCCTTGTGGACCCGTACCGCCTCCTGGTCGGCGACCTCCCGGTCGAGCGCGCCGCGCAGGTTGGTCAGGTCGTCGGCGAGCAGCCGCAGCCGGGCGTCGCGCAGGTCGGCCTGGATGCCGGCGGCCCGGCGGGCGATCTCGGCCTGCTTGCCCAGGGGCTTGAGCTGACGCCGCAGCTCCGCGGTCAGGTCGGCGACCCGGGTGAGGTTGGCCTGCATCGCGTCGAGCTTGCGGAGCGCCTTCTCCTTGCGCTTGCGGTGCTTGAGGACACCGGCCGCTTCCTCGATGAACCCGCGCCGGTCCTCGGGCTTGGCGTGCAGTACCCCGTCGAGCTGCCCCTGCCCGACGATGACGTGCATCTCCCGGCCGATCCCGGAGTCGGACAGCAGCTCCTGGATGTCCAGCAGCCGGCAGCCCGAGCCGTTGATCTCGTACTCGCTGTCACCGGTGCGGAACAGCCGCCGGGTGATCGAGACCTCGGTGTAGTCGATCGGCAGCGCGCCGTCGGAGTTGTCGATGGTCAACGTGACCTCGGCCCGTCCGAGTGGTGCCCGACCGGACGTACCGGCGAAGATCACGTCGTCCATCTTGCCGCCGCGCAGCGCCTTGGCGCCCTGCTCGCCGAGTACCCAGGCGATCGCGTCGACGACGTTGGACTTGCCCGAGCCGTTCGGCCCCACCACGCAGGTGATGCCTGGCTCCAGCCTCAGAGTGGTCGCGGACGAGAAGGATTTGAACCCCTTCAACGTCAGGCTCTTCAGGTGCACAGCTCTCCGGGTCGTCGATGGAGTGCAGCGGCGTCGGGTGGTGCGGCCTACACCGTCGAGCCCGTGCCGGGCCGGCACTCCGGTCCAACAGATCAGACCAGCGGAATGGTCCGACGGCGAGGGAAGGGCCTCCCCGGCAGATTACCCCGGCACCCGGAAGTCACCGCGCAGCGCCGCGCGATACCAGCCTCGCCGCCGGAATGCGACAGACCCCGGACAGCCGGACGCGCCGACCCATTTGAGGGTCGACGCGCGTTTTACGACAAGCGCCCCGGACAGTCTTGCGCGCCGACACCGATGGGGCCGGCGCGCGATGCGGAGCGTCTGGGCGCGGTCAGGTGAGCGCCGGCTCGCCGATCCGGAGCAGCTCCTCGTCGTGACTCATAGCTGCGGTCAAGCGGTCGTTGTCGGCGCGGAGTCGAGCAACCTCGAACTCCAGGTCCCGCACCCGGGCGCGCAGACGGGTAACCTCGTCGAGCATGCGCCGGTCGGGCGCGTTGCCGACATGGCCATAGAGGGCTTTCGCCATTGTGTCTCCTTGCGAATGCGTCGCCGGGTGGCTGGCCAGAGCGCACCCTGGTGTGATCGAGGAATTAGCATGATCAGCACTCTTGGGTGCGATTGGCGACCTCCACATACTGTGCCGTTCACCCGGCGACGTCAAGCACGACATGAGCCCGTCCGACTCAACTTCGCCGCCGGACAGTCACGGGCGACTCGCCAGGTCGGGTCCCGTACCGCCGTCGGTCAACCGGGTTTACCGCTACCGTAACGCTCTGTTGGTTAGCCGGTCACGAATCCGTGAATATCGCCCCTCGGCTGCTCGAATCGCTCCACGACCGCGTCGACCCGGCCCGGCGCACCGGGCCCACGCAGCGCCTCCAGCAAAGCTCGACACCGACTGGACGGGCCCTCGGCGACCACCTCGACCCGTCCGTCGGCGAGGTTGCGGGCCCAGCCGGCAAGCTCCAGCTCGAGCGCCTTCGACCGCGTCCACCAGCGGAAACCCACACCCTGGACGCGGCCGCGGATGGACACGGTGAGCCGCACGGGTGCGTCGTCGGTCGTCACGTACCGAAATCCTAGGCGGCCGGCGCGGCGCAGTCGATCAACGAGTCACCGGCCAGGTGTACGCCCGGAGGCAACACTGCGGAGTGTGACCAAATCCACGCTGGCCCTGCCGCCATGTGGTACAGGATTCCCGCTGGCTGGACCCTGGCGTCCGGGCCGGCCGGTTTCGCGGCCCGAGGGAAAGAGACGGCGGTCAATACCGGGCTCGCCGCGGCCGCGGCTGGCACCGCGGGCAGCTGTACGACGAGCGGTTCATGAACGGGTCGCGGCGGATCGCGGTACCGCAGCGCGGGCACGGCTCGTTCTCCCGGCCGTACACGTTCAGCGACCGGTCGAAGTAGCCGCTCTCGCCGTTCACGTTGACGTACAACGCGTCGAAGCTGGTACCGCCCGCGTGCATGGCCTCGCCGAGCACGTCCCGTACGTCCGAGAGCAGCCGCCGCAGCCCCGGCCGGGTGAGCGTCTCGGTCGGCCGGGCCCAGTGCAGCCGGGACCGCCACAGCGCCTCGTCCGCGTAGATGTTGCCGACCCCGGAGATCAGGCTCTGGTCCAGCAGCGCGCGCTTGATCCCGGTCTGGCGGCGGCGTACCGCGGCCGCGAACTTCTCGTCGTCGAACTCCGGGTCCATCGGGTCCCGGGCGATGTGCGCGATCTCGGCCGGCAGCTCGGCGCCACCGGGCGACACGGACAGCCCGCCGAACGTGCGCTGGTCCACGAACCGCAGCTCAGGCCCGTCGTCGGTGAACGTGAGCCGCACCCGCAGATGCGTCTCGTCCGGCGTACCGGGCGGCTGCAGCACCAGCTGACCGGACATGCCGAGGTGCCCGAGCAGCGCGTCGCCACTGTCCAGCGGGAGCCACAGGTACTTGCCGCGGCGCCGCACCGTGGTGACGGTACGACCGGTGAGCAGTACCGCGAAGTGCTCCGCCCCGGGCGCGTGCCGGCGGATCGCCCGCGGATGCCGTACCTCGACGCTCGCCACGGTGCGCCCGGCCACCCACATCTGCAGGCCGCGCCGGACCGTCTCCACCTCGGGAAGTTCTGGCATCAGATCGTGTACGGCCAGACCGCGACCATGTACGCGCCGTACCAGCAGCCGAGCAGCGTGACGCCGGCCAGCACCGGGATCGCCACCCGTGGCCGGGCCCGGCCGAGCGCGACCGCGAACGGCATGAGCAGCAGGATCACCGGTACCAGCAGGCGCGGCTTGGAGTGGTAGTAGCCGGCCGAGCCGAGCAGCAGCGCCATCGACAGCAGCCCGTACAGCGACAGCGGCAGCCAGGTGCGCTGGAGCAGCGCGACCACGGTCGCCACGACCGCGAACACCAGCAGCAGCGCGATGCTCACCGGTACGAACCCGTCGCCGGCGCGCAGCGTCCTGGCCACGAACCGGGCCGACTCCGCGCCGAAGTCCCAGCGGGACCCCCAGCCGATCTGCTGGATCCGGAACCAGCCGTCGATGTCGCCGACCCGCAAGCCCACCCACAGCCAGTACAGCGGCGCCGCGACCAGTCCGAGCGCGGCCGCGAGCAGTGGCCGGATGACCGGTACGTCCGGTTCCCGGCGCTCCCGCCAGATCCGCCAGAGCGCGTACCCGCTGATCGCGGCCGCGAGCGCGAGTCCGGTGGACCGGGTCATGCCGGCGAGGAAGCCGAACGCGCCGGCCAGCAGCCAGGCGCGCCGGTGCAGGGCGAGCAGCGACGCGGCCACGAAGGCGGTGAACAGCGCCTCGCTGTACCCCATCGACAGCACCACCGCGAGCGGCTGCGCCCCGAACAGCACGGTGAGCGCGAGCCCGACCCGCCGGTCGTACAGCCGGGTGCCGAGCAGGCACAGCAGCACCGCGGCCACGGCGCCGGACCCCCAGGCCACCGCCAGCGCCGAGGTCTCGTGGGACAGCCCGAGCGCCGCCCCGCCCCGGATCGCCAGCGGGTACGCCGGGAAGAACGCGAGACCGTTTCCGGTCAGCTCGCCGTCGAGATAGCTGTACCCCTGCTCGTAGCCGTCCCGCGCGACCCGGACGAACCAGCCCGCGTCCCAGATCAGCAGCCGCTTGCGTACCGACGTGTCCGGTTTCTCCAGCAGCGCGATGAGGCCCAGCTGTACGACCCGGGTGGCGGCGTACAGCCCGAGTGGTACGCCCAGGTCGATCAGCAGCCGGCGGCGCAGCCGTACCCAACGGGAATCGCGAACCGGTGCGGCGGCCGGCGGGCCGGCGGTGGCCGCGTCGCCACCCGCGGCAGCCCCATCAGCCCCGGAATCCGCCTCGGGGTCGCTCTCGGCGGCGCTGTCGGTGTCGCTGTCGCTGTCGCTGTCAGTTTCGGCGGCACTGTCGGTCTCGGTGGCGCTGTCGGTGGCGCTGTCGCCGCGGTCGGTCTCGGCGCGCGCCTCACTGCCGGCCAGCGCGGCATCCAGGTTGGCCCCGGTCACGTCAGGCCCGGCGCGGACGAGCCCGCCCCGGCCGGTTGCGCCGGCTCAGCCGGTGCGGTGACCTCAGCTGGTTGGGTCGACTCGGCCACCGTGAGCGCCTGCTCGGCGCGGCGGGTCAGCTCGCGCCAGGCGGTCTCGGCCGCGCGCTGCTCCGCCTCCTTCTTGCTGCGGCCGTCCCCCGGGCCGAACCGCTCCCTGGTGACCACCGCCCAGGCGGTGAACGTCTTGGCATGGTCCGGGCCGGCCTCCTCGACCCGGTACTCCGGTACGCCGAGGGCCAGGGTCGCGGTGAGCTCCTGCAGGCTGGTCTTCCAGTCCAGCCCGGCGCCGCGCTTGGCCGCGTCCCGCATCACCTCGTCGAACAGCCGGTGGATGACCTGTGCCGCCACGTCCAGACCGTGCTGCAGGTAGATCGCGCCGAGCAGCGCCTCGAGCGTGTCGGCCAGGATGCTGGCCTTGTCCCGGCCGCCGGTGGCCTCCTCACCCTTGCCGAGCAGCGTGTACTGCCCGAGCCCGGCCGGCCCGAGGTGGCGGGCCACCTCGGCGAGCGCCCGCATGTTGACCACGCTGGCCCGCAGCTTGGCCAGCTGCCCCTCCGGCAGGTCCGGGTGGTCCCGGTACAACGCGGTGGTGATGACCAGCCCGAGGACCGAGTCGCCGAGAAACTCCAGCCGCTCGTTGGTGGGCAGCCCGCCGTTCTCGTACGCGTACGACCGGTGGGTCAGCGCCCGCTCGAGCAGCTCCGGCTCGAGCGCCACACCGACCGCGGCCTCGAGATGGGTCACCGGAGGACGCTTCACCGGTACACCTCCTGCTGATGGGCGAGCCGGGCCCCGGCCGCGGCCTGATTCCCCTGCTCCTGCACGTCCTGGTATCCCGTACCGACCCGACTGGTCAGGTCGGCGCGGACCGCGCTTGCCGCCAACGCGACCCCCGACGCGAGGTCGGCCACGGATGCGGCACCGTGGCACACCACCACCGTGCCGAGCACCCCCAGCAGCATGGCGGCCCGGGGCGCGACGCTGGTCGGGACGCCGCCGCCGGCCAGCGCGACTGATCCTTCCATGCCCTTGAGCAGCACGTTACCGGTGAACCCGTCCGTGATCACGACATCGGCCCGGGTGCCGAGCGGCACGTCGTGCCCTTCCACGTTGCCCACGTACCGGCCGCCGGCGGCCAGCTCGTGGCTGGCCAGCCAACCGGCCGCGGCCAGCCGCAGCCGGTCGCCCTTGCCATCCTCGGCGCCGATGGACATCAGCCCGACCCGCGGCTCGGCCAGCCCGAGCATCACGTTCGCGTACGCCGCGCCGAGGTGGGCGTGCTGGCACAGCTCGACCGCCTCGACCTCGGGTGAGGCGCCCACATCGAGCAGTACCACCGGACCCGCCCCGGCCGGGATGATCACCGCCAGCGCCGGTCGCGGTACCCCCGGCAGCCGGCCGAACCCGGCGACCGCGGCCGCCACGCTCGTACCGGTCGAGCCGGCCGACACGATCGCGTCGGCCCGCCCGCCGGACACACAGTCGACCGCCGCGCGAGCGCACTGCGCGGCGGTCTCGGTGTTCATCCGGTCGATCCGGTCACGCAGGCCCGCGGGCAGCCCGGCGAGCCACTCGGTCGTACCCCGGTCGGGGCCGACGAGCAGCACCTGCAGGTCGGGATCGGCGGTCAGCGCATCCTGAGCGCCGCCAACCACGACGGCGGGGGCTCCGTCCCCGCCGAGGAGGTCGACGGCGATCCGCGCGGCACGCCGCTCGGATCTCGTCACCGGATCAGCGGATCTGAGCCGAGGCTCAGACCTCCAGGACCTGGCGACCGTTGTACGTGCCGCACACGCTGCACGCGGCGTGCGGCAGCTTGGGCGACTTGCACTGCGGGCACGGCACCGTGGAAACCGCGGAGGTCTTCCACTGAGACCGACGGGACCGGGTGTTGCTCCGGGACATCCGGCGCTTCGGGACGGCCACTGTAGTTCTCCTTCGGTGCGTTCCCGCTGGTGATCAACGGGCTCGGTGGTCAGGCTGGTGCTGGTTCGGGGGTGGTGCGGTCGGGACGGGCGGCCGGTGCGGTCAGCTCTCCGGGCGCCAGTCCCGGGGCCGTTCGCCCGGTGCGGCCAGCTCGCCCAGGGCCGCCCAGCGCGGGTCGAGCTGCTCGTGACTGTGGTCGTCGGGCAGTTCGTCCCAGTGTTCGCCGCAGTCCGGGCACAACCCCGGGCAGTCGGCTCGGCACAGCGGGTTGGCCGGCAGCGCGAGCACCACGGCGTCCCGCACGGTCGGTTCCAGGTCGATCAGGTCGTCCTGCAACCGGCCGATCTCGTCTTCGTCGGTGGTCTCGTCGGTCGCGCTGTTCGGGTAGACGAACAGCTCCTGGACGCCGAACTCGCGGCTCACGTTGATCGGGCGCAGGCAGCGACCGCACTCGCCGGACAGCGGGCCGGTGACCGTGCCGGTGACCAGCACGCCCTCGGACACCCACTCCAGCCGTACGGCGAGGTTGAGCTCGGCACCGGCCGGCACCCCGATCATCTCCAGCCCGAGGTCGGCCGGCGCGGGGACCGCCCGATCGACCGCACGCATCGCACCCGGTTGACGCGGCAGGTCCCGGGTATCGAGGACCAGCGGCGACCGGGGATCAGGCTGCGAGCTGGGAGTTTGCTTCATCTCTCGGCGAAAGGCTCGGTGGAGGTTCGGTGGAGGTTGGCGGAGATCCCGGCGGAAGCACAGTCGGATCCGGCCGGATCAGGCCGACGTTGCAGGTTACCTGAGCAGCGCGAGGACCGTCGAATCGGCACCGTGTGCGTCGATCCGGCTCCGGCCGGTCAGAACGGCAGGGGCCCTTCGTTGTCGTCCGGGGTGAAGGTGCCGATCTCCCGGAGCGTGTGCATCTTGTCCCGGCCGCGCTCGATCGTACTGATCGCCCGGTGCAGCACCCGCTCGAAGTTGGACAGGGTCGTGTCGACGTACGCCTCGACCTCCTCCCGCAGGCGCTGCGCCTCGTCCCGCGATTCCGCCACGATCCGGTTGCCCTCATGCTCGGCGGATACCGTGATCTCGTTGGCCGAGACCAGCCTGGCGTGTTCGGCCTCACCTTCGGCGATGATGCGCTGCGCCTCATGCTGGCCGGCCGCGATGATCTTGTCGCGCTCGTCGAGCAGGGCCTGCGAGCGGCGTACCTCGATCGGCAGCTCACCCCGCAGTTCCTCGAGCATCGCCATCAACTCGGCCCGGTCCATCATGCAGTTGCGCGACATCGGCACCGACCGGGCTGCCTCGACATAGGCGAGGATCTCGTCGATACGGTCGAGCGGGTCCACCCCGTTCACGCTCCCCTGAAATAAATCGCGGCACCCGCCGCGGTACTCAGCAACCTCCTGGCAGAAGGCACTGCCGAGCAAGGTGTCTGCCAGAAGTGTGTCAGCGTCAGGTTGAACTCAGGCCGCTGCCCCGCCGAGTGTCGGCGGGTTCGATCATCGTGGGCGGGCATTGCGGCCGCGCCGTTTCGGCGCCGATCGGGTCACATCCGGACAGCTCGGGCACCGCTCGGACTCCGGACCACGACGGCCCGGCGGTCCGCACCGGCGCCCGCGCGCACCCGGCCGAGCGGTCAGCCGGCCTCCACGCCGCCGAGCCGGGCGACCAACTGGCTGGCGACCACGTCAGGTACGTGCGGGGTGATGTCGCCGCCCCACTTCACCACGTCCTTGACCAGGCTCGACGACAGGAAGGAGTACAACGGGTTGGTCGGCATGAACAGGGTCTCGATCCCGGCCAGCCCATGGTTCATCTGGGCCATCTGCAGCTCGTAGTCGAAGTCGCTGACCGCCCGGAGACCCTTCACGATCACCGAGATGCCGTTCCGCCGGCAGTAGTCGACGACCAGCCCCTGGAACGAGTCGACCCGGACATTCGGGTACTCCGACGTCACCTCGCGCAGCATGTCCATGCGTTCCTCGATGGTGAACACGCCTGCCTTGGTCTGGTTGACGAACACCGCGACCACCACCTCGTCGTACAGCCGGCTGGCCCGACCGACGATGTCGAGGTGTCCATTGGTGACCGGATCGAAGGAGCCGGGGCACACCGCACGCTTCACGATGCGCGACCGTACCAAAGGGCGGTCTCGCCGTACTGCCGAGAGCGCACCGGAAGGATGCCGGTCACCCAACCGAACTCGCCGGACCGGGTACCGCGCTCGACCACCACCAGCGCCTCCGGGGCCAGCCACCCGTGCTCGACCAGGCCGGTCAGCACGTCCGCGACCGCGCTGTCCGGTACCGCGTACGGCGGGTCGACGAACACCACGTCGTACGGCTGGGCAGCCGGCTGCGCGACGACCTGCTCGACCGGTACCGGCCGCAGCTCCGCCCGGTCCGCCACGCCGAGGGTCGCGAGGTTGCGCCGGATCACCTGGGCCGCCCGCCGCTCGGATTCCACCAGCAGTACGTGTGCCGCGCCCCGGGACGCCGCCTCCAGCCCGACCGCGCCGGAGCCGGCGTACAGGTCCGCCACCCGCGCGCCGTCCAGGTCGATCGCGCTGGTCAGCGCGCTGAACAACGCTTCCCGTACCCGGTCGGAGGTGGGCCGCGTGTCGCGGCCGGCGGGCACGGCGAGGCGCCGCCCGCCGTACTCCCCGCTGATGATCCGGGTCACCGCACGATTGTGCCGGCGCGGGCATCATGGACCGGATGCGGGTACGACCGGTCACCCCCGAGCTGCTCGTCGACGAGCTGGCCGAGCGGATCGACGCGCTGCCGGCCGCGGCTGGCGCCGCGGTACGCGTGGTCGTCGACGGGCCACCGCCGGCCCGGCCGGGACACCTCGCCGACGCGCTGGTCGATCCGCTCCGGTTGCGTGGCCGGCCGCCGCTGCGGGTGTCCGCCGGCTCGTTCCTGCGCGCCGCGTCGCTCCGGCTGGAGTACGGCCGGCACGATCCGGACTCGTACTACGACGACTGGCTCGACACCGGCGGGCTGACCCGGGAGCTGCTCGATCCGCTCGGCCCGGACGGGACCGGCCGGTACCTGCCGTCGCTGTGGGACCCGGAGCTCGACCGGGCCACCCGCGCGGAGTACGAGCAGGCGCCGGACCGCGCGGTACTGCTGCTCGACGGGCACCTGCTGCTCGGCCGGTACCTGCCGGTCGAGTACACCGTGCACCTGTCCATGTCGGCCGCGGCGCTGGCCCGGCGCAGCGACCCGGAGCTGGCCTGGACGTTGCCGGCGTACGCCCGGTACACCGAGGAGGTCGATCCGGAGCGGGTCGCGGACACGGTGGTGCGCTGCGACGACCCGCGCCATCCGGCGCTGGTGGAGGAGGTCAGCCCTTTTCCAGGTACTCCGCGCGCTCCTCGGTGACCAGCGCGGCCACCGTGTCGGCGAGCAGCGGATGTCCGGTCAACTCCGGATCGGCCTCGACCAGCTCGATCGCCTCGATCCGCGCCTCACCGATCAGGTCGGCGTCCCGGAGCAGGGACAGCAGTTTGATGTGGGACTGCCGGCCGGACTGTACGGCGCCGAGCACGTCCCCCTCCCGACGCTGCTCCAGATCCAGCTCGGCCAGCCGGAACCCGTCCAGCGTGCAGGCGACCGCCTCCAGCCGCTCCCGCGCGGGCGTACCCTCCGCGGCGTCGGTGACCAGCAGGCACAGCCCGGGCGCGACGCCCCGGCCGACCCGGCCCCGGAGCTGGTGCAGCTGGGACACCCCGAACCGGTCGGCGTCCATCACCACCATCATCGTGGCGTTCGGTACGTCGACGCCGACCTCCACCACCGTGGTGGCGACCAGCGCGTCGAGCCGGCCGGCGGCGAACTCGCTCATCACGGCGTCCTTCTCGTCCGCCGGCAGCCGCCCGTGCAGTACCCCGATCCGCAGGTCGTGCAGCGGCCCCTCGGCCAGCATCGGCGCGATGTCGAGCACGGACAGCGGCGGTCGCTGCGGCTCCTCCGCGTCCGGGTCGCTGTCGAGGATCGAGCGGACCAGCTCCCCGACGTCGTCCGGCGCGGCCGTCTCGCCGATCCGGGGGCACACGACGTACGCCTGATGGCCGCCCTTGACCTCTTCGCGGAGCCGCTGCCAGGCGCGGGCGAGCCAGCGCTCCTCGCCGGTCGGTACCACGAAGCTGGTGATCGGCGACCGGCCCCGCGGCAACTCGGTCAGCGCGCTCACCTCGAGGTCGCCGTACACCGTCATGGCGACCGTGCGCGGGATCGGGGTCGCGGTCATCACCAGTACGTGCGGCGGGAAGTCGGCCTTGTCGCGCAGCGCGTCCCGCTGCTCCACGCCGAACCGGTGCTGCTCGTCCACCACCACCAGGCCGAGATCGCGGAACTCCACCGACTCGTACAGCAGTGCGTGCGTGCCGACCACGATGCCGGCCGTACCGTCGGCGATCTCGGCGAGCACCCGGCGCCGGGCGGCCGAGCCGAGCGACCCGGTCAGCAGGGTGACCCGGGTGCCGTCCGCGGCGCCGTCGAGCTCGCCGGCCCGGCCGAGCGGTCCGAGCAGGTCGGCCACGCTCCGGTAGTGCTGGGTGGCGAGCACCTCGGTGGGCGCGAGCAGCGCGGCCTGACCGCCCGAGTCGACCACCTGCAGCATCGCGCGCAGCGCCACCACGGTCTTGCCGGAACCGACCTCGCCCTGCAGCAACCGGTGCATCGGGTGCGCCACCGCGAGGTCGGCCGCCACCGCGTCACCGACCTCGCGCTGCCCGTCGGTCAGCGTGAACGGCAGCCGCTTCTCGAACGCGGCCAGCAGGCCGTCGTCCCGGCCCGGACGCGGCTTGGCCGGCCAGTCGGCCGAGCGCACTTTCCGCTGTACGAGCGTGACTTGCAGCGCGAACGCCTCGTCCCACTTGAGCCGGCGGCGGGCCTTGGCCAGGTCCTCGCGGGTTTCCGGCCGGTGGATGTTCCGCAGCGCGGTGTGCAGGTCGACCAGATTGCGCCGGGCCCGTAGACCGGACGGCAGCGGATCCGGCAGCGGCTCGAGCGTGTCCAGCGCGACCCGTACCGCCTTGGCGACCACCCAGGTCTTGATCGCCGCGGTGATCGAGTACACCGGTACGAGCGCCCCGGCGAACTCTTCGAGCTCCTCCGCCGCCTGTGGCGAGTCCGGGTCCGGAACCGAATCCGGGAACAGCCGGTAGTCCGGGCTGTTCAGTTGCCGCTTGCCCCGGTACACGCTCACCTTGCCGGCGAACAGGCCCCACCGGCCGACGCGCAGCTCACGGTCGCGCCATGACTGGTTGAAGAACGTCAGGCTCAGCGAGCGCCGGCCGTCGCTGACCACTATCTCGAGGAGGCTGCCGCGGCGCTGCCGCATTGTCCGCTTGTTGACGGCCTTGATCTCGGCCATCACGGTGACGTACTCGCCGACGGCCAGCGAGGACAGGTCGGTGTGCTCACCGCGTTCGACATGCCGGCGGGGGAAGTGCCAGAGCAGATCCCCGACCGTACGCAGTTTCAGCGCCTCCCCCAGCGCCTTCGCGGTGGTCTCCCCGACCACGGCACGCAGCGGTGTCTGCAGGTTCGCCATCGCGGCTACTCCACCCCCACCAGCAGTGGGTAATGCGGCTGCCCACCGTCGTACACCTGCACCTCGACGAACGGCCAGCGGCGCGCGAGCTGCCGTTCGAGCGTCTCGCGCAACTCGGCCGGGGCCTGCTCGCCGATCACCAGCGTGACCAGTTCCCCACCGCCGGCCAGCAGCCGGTCCAGCAGGTCGACGCTGCTGCCGACCAGGTCGGCCCCGACCAGCACCACCTCGTCCTCCACCAGCCCCAACACGTCGCCGGGCCGGCACCGACCGGCGATGGTCAACGCTTCCCGGGAGGCGACGGTGATCTCGGCGTACCGGCAGGCGCCGGCCGCCTCCGCCATCGCGATCACGTCGTCGGAGAACCGGCGGGAGGTATCGCGTACCGCCAGCGCGGCCAGCGCCTGCACCGGCGAGCGGGTCGGGATCACGCTGACCGTGACACCGTCCGCCCGGGCCTCACCGGCGGCCAGGTCGGCTACCGCCCGGACGTCGCGGTCATTCGGGAGTACCACGACGTGACCGGCGCGGGTGGCCCGGATCGCGTCGAGCAGGTGGGCGGTGGACGGCCGGTTCCCGGCGCTGCCGGTCACCACCGTGGCGCCCTCGGCGCCGAGCAACGCGGCCAGACCGGGACCGGGTGCGACCACCACGACCGCGCGCGCGTCCGGATCGAACCCGTCGGGGCTCGACGCGGGTGCTCCGGCCGGCCCGGACGCCGCAAGCTCCGCGTCGCTGTGCGCGCTGCGCCCGGCGGCTTCCGGATGACTGTGGGCACCGGCCGGGCGGGCGTTGGCCTCGACCTGGTCGGCGAACCGGGTGACGGAGATGCGGTGCGGCCGGCCGGCCTCGACGCCGGCCTCGATGGCGGCGCCGACGTCATCGACGTGTACGTGCACGTTCCAGGTCGGTGCGGTGCCCTGGTTCCCAGCGGTGCCGGTTTCCTCCGCGGTGCCGGTGTCCTCTGCGGTGTCGGTACCGGTACCGATGATCACCAGCGAGTCGCCCAGCGCGGCCAGGGCTTCCCGGAGCTGCCCGATCGCGCTGTCCGGAGCGTCGAGCAGGTACTGCACCTCGTAGCCGTACCCGGACGACTCGTGCTGGCCGCCGTTATGGCTCGCTGGCGCGCTGGTTGCCTCCGCGGCGGTGCCGGCCGCGTCGGTCTCATGGGAGGCCTCGGTCTCATGGGAGGCCTCGGTCTCGTGGGAGGCCTCGCCGGTGACGACCGCCACCAGGGCGTCGAGCAGCACCACGAGCCCCCGGCCACCGGCGTCGACGACACCGGCCGTGGCCAGCGCCGGCAGCTGCTCGGGCGTACGGGCGAGCGCCCGCTCCGCCGCGCCCGCCGCCGCGCGCACCACGGCCACCAGCTCGTCCGTACCGGCGTCGCGCGCGGCCACGGCCGCGGCTCGGGCGACGGTCAGCACGGTGCCCTCGACCGGCTCGGCGACCGCGGCGTAACCGGCGTCGGCGGCCCGGTCGAGAGCAGCGGCGAACCGGTGGCCACCCGCGCTGGACTCCTCGCGCAGGGAGTCGGCGAGCCCGCGGAGCAACTGCGCGACGATCACACCGGAGTTTCCGCGCGCGCCGAGCAGGGCGGCCCGCGCCATGCACCGCAGTACGCCACCGAGCCGGTCTGCGGGTTCGTCGGCCAGCGCCTCGTGCGCCGCTGTCATGGTGAGCACGAGGTTGGTGCCGGTGTCGCCGTCGGGCACCGGGTACACATTCAGCTCGTCGATCTCTTTCTGGTGCCGGCGCAGCGCGCTCAGCCCGGCCGCGCACCAGCGTCGCGCCACGTCAGCGTCGAGGTGAGCGGAGACCCTGCCGTCCAACACGCTGCGAGCGTAGCTGTGCGGTCCGACACCGCGGATCACCCTGGTGGCGTGGTCCGCGACGGCCGCCATCCACGGGGCGTTTGGCGCCTGGATCGGCCGGTCGGGTACCCTGTTCGGGTTGCCTCGGCGGACGAGTGCCGAGGGCGCCAGAGCGGCGAGAGATCAGATCTGCAACGGACCGGCCCGGCACCGCACCGACCGGTAAGCCAATCAGGAGACGACCCGTGGCCAGCGTGTGCGACGTCTGTGGCAAGAGGCCCGGTTTCGGCCACAACGTGTCCCACTCGCACCGGCGTACCAACCGCCGGTGGAACCCGAACATCCAGACAGTGCACGCTGAGGTCGGCGGTACCCGTCGGCGCATGCAGGTCTGCACCTCGTGCATCAAGGCGGGCAAGGTCGCCCGCGCGTAACTCCTCGGCGGCGCCGGGCCACCAGGCCTCGGACGCGGCCGGACAACTGACGTAAGCCGAACCGCCGGGCGGAACATCGCCCGGCGGTTCGCTGTGCACTGTGCGTTTGGAGAATCCGCCGCCGCGCGCCAGGGGAGTCGCCCCGCAGGGAGCCGGCCGCGCAGAGAGCCGGCCGCGCAGAGAGCCGGCCGCGCAGAGAGCCGGCCGTACTGAGAAACGCGCTGGACGACCCGCTAGAGCTCCCGGCCGAACGAGTGCACGCCCTGGTGATTCCGGTAGTAGCCGAAGTCCGGAATCCGCTGGTAGCCGCACCGCTCGTACATCGCGATCGCCTCCGGCTGCAGCCAGCCGGTCTCCAGCACCATCCGCCGCTTGCCGGCGCTGCGCGCCGTGTTCTCCAGCTCGGCCAGTACCGCGCGGGCCACTCCCCGGCCGCGCACGGCCGGCGCGGTGTACATCCGCTTGATCTCCGCCGCGTCCTCCCCGTACGACCGCCAGGCACCGCAGCCGACCGGGGTGCCGTCGAGGTACGCGACCAGGAACAGCCCGCCCGGCGGTGCGAACGCGGCCGGGTCGACCGGGCTCTCGTCGCCGGGCCCGCCGTACCGTTCGCTGAGGTCGGCAAGGGTGGCGGCGATGAGCTGACTCGCGACCGGATGGTCGTACGGGGTCGGCGTGATGGTCAACGACGTGTTCGCGACATCCACGGCGGGCACGATACGACAGCCGCCAGCGCGGGTCAGCCGGGTATCAGGTGCGGAAGTGATCCCAGCCACCCGGGCCGGTGTACGCCTCGCCGTCGACGGTCACGCCGGTGCCGGGCTGTACCGCGCCGATCACCTGCCAGCCGTCCGGCAGGGCGGTACCGGCCGGGAAGGTGGCCGCGAGCGCGTGGTCGTCACCGCCGGCGAGCAGCCACGGGTGCGGGTCGACGCTCAACGCGGTCGCGATGTCGCGCAACTGCTCGGGCACCACGAACGCGTCCCGGCGCAGGTCGATGCCGACCCCGCTGGCCGTCGCGATGTGGCCCAGGTCGGAGACCAGGCCGTCGGACACGTCGATCATCGCGGTGGCGCCGGCCCGGGCCGCGGCCGGACCGGCCGGATAGGGCGGAAGCGGGCGCGCGTACGCCTCGACCAGCGCGCGCGGCGACCGGAAGCCGTGGGACAGCACGGCGTACCCGGCGGCGGCCTAACCGAGCCGGCCGGCGACCGCGACCACGTCGCCGGTACGCGCGCCGGAGCGCAGCACCGGTCGCCCACCGGCCAGGTCGCCGAGCGCGGTGACCGCGATGGTGAGGGTCGGACTGGCCGACACGTCGCCACCGACCACCGCGGCGCCGACCAGCGCGGCCTCGGCCGACAGCCCGTCCGCGAGTTGCTCGGTCCAGCCAGCGTCCAGGTCGGGCGGGCAGCACAGGCACACCAGCAACGCGGTCGGAGTGGCGCCCATCGCGACGATGTCGGCCAGGTTGGCGGCTGCCGCGCGGTGCCCGATGTCGGTGGCGCTGGACCAGTCCCGGCGGAAATGCCGGCCGTCGACCAGCACGTCCGTACTCGCCACCACCCGTCCGTCCGGCGCGGTCACCACGGCCGCGTCGTCGCCCGGCCCGACCAGACAGGCCGCCCCGGCGCCGAGTCGCGCGGTGATCCGGGCGATGAGGTCGAACTCGCCCGTACTTCCGACCGTCATGCGCTGCCCTCTCGTCCGGTCGCCGGCCCGCCCGGCTCGCCCCCACGGCAACGCCGCTGCCTGCAATCATGTCCGGCAGCACACGCGGTGTCGTGATCGGTGTGCGGTACGTTCTCTTCCTACCCGGCTCCGGATCATCGGTACGGCGTCCGGCTCGGGTCGATGGCAGCGGATCGGGGACGGGCAAAGGAGCGTGTCGTGGTCCAGGCGTACATCCTCATCCAGACCGAGGTCGGCAAGGCGCGTGACGTGGCCACGGCGATCAAGGACATCGCGGGTGTCGCCCGGGTCGACGCGGTAACCGGACCCTATGACGTGGTCGTGCTCACCGAGGCGCGAAACGTGGACGAGCTGGGCAAAATGGTGGTGAGCAAGGTGCAGGCGGTATCGGGCATCACCCGCACGCTGACCTGCTCGGTCGTCCACCTGTAGGACCGTGCCGGATCCCACCGCGCGCCGCGCTGCCGGACTGGCCGCGCTGATCGCCGCGCCCGTCGCCCTCCTCGCCGGCGTGCTCGTGTTCTGGCTGCTGGGCGGCTTCGGCGGCGCATCGCCCGAGCCCTCCGGCTCACCGACGCCGGCCGGGCCGCAGCCGACCACCCCGGTGTCGATGCCAGCGCCAGCTCTGTCCGCCGGCGCCACCATCGCCTGCCGCGCGCTGCTTTCCCAACTGCCTGATTCGGTACGGGAGGCGAAGCGTCGACCGGTGACCGCCGGTGCCGAGCAGAACGCGGCGTACGGCGAGCCGCCGGTGCGGGTGGCCTGCGGCGTACCGGCCGTGCGCTATCCGCTCGATGACCAGGTGTACGTGATCTCGGGTACCTGCTACCACCCGGCCGAGCGGGATGACGCGACCGTGTGGACCACGGTGGACCGCGAGGTACCGGTCGCGATCACGGTGCCGAAGGCTCTCGGCCAGGCCGCGGAGTGGCTGTCACCGCTGTCCACGATCATCGCCGGCTCGGTCCGGTCGCTGCCCAAGCCGCCGTTCGGCTGCGCACACGGCTGAGGGTGGTCCGGTCGTCCTCCCGGGCTGTTTGCCGGCCGGCTCTGTTTCGCGGCCGGCTCTGTTTCGCGGCCGGCTCTGTTCCGTGGCCGGCTCTGTTTCGGGCCGGCTTTGTTTCGCGGCCGGCCCTGTTTCGCGGCCGGCCCTATTTCGGGCTGGCGCCGCGGCGTAGGGCGGAGCGGACCAGCCGGGAGACCAGCTTCGGGTAGTCCAGGCCGCTGGCCGCCCACATCCGCGGGTACATCGAGATCGACGTGAAGCCGGGCATCGTGTTGATCTCGTTGACGTACACGTCCAGCTCCGGGGTGACGAAGAAGTCGACCCGGGCCAGTCCGGTGCAGTCCAGTGCGGTGAAGGCGCGGCAGGCCATCTCCTGGATCGTCGCGATGACGTGATCCGGGAGTCGCGGCGGGATGTCGAACTCGGACGCGTCGTCGAGGTACTTGGCCTCGAAGTCGTACCAGCTGTGCTCGCCGACCATGCGGATCTCGGCCGGCAGGCTCGCCTCCGGCGCCCCGCCGGTCTCCCCCTCGATAACCCCGCACTCGACCTCGCGTACCCCGGAGAATGCCGTCTCGACCAGCACTTTCGGGTCGATCTCCCGGGCCGCGGCGATCGCGTTCTCCAGCGCCGACCAGTCGGTGATGCGGGTGATGCCGATGGACGAGCCGGCCCGGGACGGCTTGACGAACACCGGCAGCCCGAGCCGGTCCCGATCGGCCGCGGACAGCTCGACGCCGGGGCGGAGCACGGCGTACTCCCCGCTCGGCAGCCCCTCCACGGCAAGCAGCTTCTTGGTGAACTCCTTGTCCATCGCGGCCGCGGACGCGAACACGCCGGCTCCGACGTACGGCACGCCGGCCATCTCCAGCAGCCCCTGCACGGTGCCGTCCTCGCCGTACCGCCCGTGCAGCACCGGGAACACGACGTCCACCTCGGACAGCACGGCCGCGCCCTTGCTGGCGTCCAGCGTGACCAGCCCGTGCCCGGTCGGGTCGGCCGGCAGCATGACCGAGGTACCCGCACCGGCCGTCACCTCCGGTAAGCGTCGACCCTCGATCGCCAGCTGGGCAGGGTCACCGGTCGTGAGCACCCACTGCCCGCCGCGGGTGATCCCGACCGGGACCACCTCGAACTCGTCCGGCTCCAGAGCACCGATGATGCTGCCGGCGCTGAGGCAGGAGATGGGGTGCTCCGGGCTCCGACCACCGAACAGGACGGCTACCCGGACCTTCCGTGGGCTACTCACGCGGCCGACCATACCGGCCGTTTCAGGCCGGGGCTTCCCGCGGTCGCCGAACGTCGGCTTGGCAGCTGGACGGCGAACGTCACTCAGCGCGAAGCCCGAACATGGTCACCGAGTGCGACGACCGTCGCGCCTGCGGCGCTTCCGACGGTATGACCGGGCCCGGCGTTGCGGGTGGTTGTGTCCAGGCACCCGACCGATCACGCGGCCGGTCATAGGTACGGTTTGTGGCAGCATGACTACAGGTTCCGGATGGGGGTGCGATGGGCCGGATGGCGGCGCGGGACGCGAGTATCGGTGAGCGGATCGAGGCACGGCGTCGCCTGCACGGCTGGAGCATCCGGCATGCCGCGAGCCGCGCCGGAATCAGTCACACCACCTGGTCCCGCGTCGAGCGGGGGCTGATGAGTGCGGACAACCGCTTCCTGCTCTCGACCATCGCCACGGCCCTCGAATGCTCGGTCACCGACCTCGCACAACAACCCGCCACCCCGACCGACCGGGAGACCGCGGCGGCCCAGTCCGCGGTACAGGGAATCACCCAGACGATCATCGAAACGGACATCGCCGAGGCAGCCAGTTGTGAGCCTCGACCGCTAGCTGAGCTTGAACGCGACGCGGCCCTCGTCGGAGACCTTCGCCTTCGGTGCGACTACACCGGAGCGGCGCGAATCCTGCCCGGACTGCTCCGGGAATTGCACGCCGCGACGCACGGGCCGGATCGGGCGCGAGCGCTACGGGTGCTCATCCGGACGGTCGACCATGCCTCGTTCATCGTGCGGTACGTCGGATACCCCACCGATGCGTGGCTTGCCGCGGAACGCGGCCATCAGGCGGCGGAACTACTCGAAGATCCAGTGATGCTTGGACTGGCCGCCTGGAGCCGTGCGCACGCGGCCACCGGTTGTGGTTCGTACGCGCGCGCATTGAGCCTTGCCGAACGCGAGGCCACGCAACTGGCGCGGCACCAGGGCCAGCACGCCGCGCCGGAGGTGCTCGGTCAACTCCACATGACGGCCGCCTTCGCCTCGTACGCGATGGGGCGCAAGGATGCGTGCGCGACGCATGTGAACGAGGCGACGGCGATCGCTGAGCGGACCGGCGACAGCCACGCTCTTGGGCTCAACTTCGGGCCGACGAACATCAACTGCTGGTGGATTTCGATGGAGGTCGACGGCGGGGAGCCCGGTCGAGCGGTGGAGATCGCGCGGCGCACCAATCCCGCCGCCGCCGGACTGACGGTTAGTCGTCAGGTCGGTTACTACACCGACACCGCACGGGCGCTGGCCCGGACTCGGCACGACCGCGAGGCGGTCCGGATGTTGCTCACCGCCGAGCGGCTAGCGCCGGTCCGGGTGCGGGCATCCTCGCTGGTCCGGGAGACCGCACGATCACTCCTGCAGCGAGCGCGCGCCGCTGCGGGTGGTCCCGAGTTGCGCGGCCTTTGTGAGCGGGTCGGCGTACCGGACTGAAGCTTCAAGAACAAGTGGTGCCGCTGTGCACCACCACCCAGCTAACGCGCACCTACGTTCTGTGTGTGCACCGCTACGGCCTGGTTGTCAGGCGGTCACATCGGGACGGCGCGGTTTCCCTATCTCCCCAGCACCGCGTGGCACCGCGCCGTCCCGCCTGAACCAGGCACCGGAGCGGGTGCCGGGCGCGGCCCACGCTTCCATCGGGGCGGCTAGACGAAACCCGCCCACTTCGGTGCCGTCCATTCAGCTTCCGTGAAGCGGAGGCGGACCGGAGGGAGTCCGGGGTGACCGGGTTGGCGCGGCAGATGGCGCAGAACGATCCCCCATCGGAGGTAGCTGATCCACTGATGTGGCGTTTGGCAGTGCGACTTGCGACGAATCACCGGCCGGGACCCGACGGGCAGTGCCGGAACTGTCCGGAGCAGTCGTATCCATGCCTTGGTCGCCGGCTAGCTCAAGCGGGCTTTCGGCTCGCCTTCACCACGCCGGCCCGCACCCGGGACATCACCGCAGACCGGCCTGCGCCAAAGCCATTGCATCGGCGGCCTGCATGATCGCCGCCGAGCAAGGTCCAGATCGCGGCGTGTTCTCCGACCTTCCTCGGCTGTTCGCTCTACACCGCGATCGGGATCTGGGTGGACTCTCCGGACTCGGTTTGGTCGCATGGGGCGTCGCCTTCGCTGACGGCCGTGCCGTCACCCGCTGGCGTGGCGTCCGCACCGGTATCCACCAGTTCTCGATCTGGGACGACATCGATGATGTGCTGTCGGTCCACGGGCATGCCGGCGCGACCCGACTGCTCTGGCTACCTCCGTTGGCGCGTCGCTCGCGCACGGAACGCTCGATGAGCGGCGATCACTTTCCCTCTTCGGGATAGACGCAGACCCGAAAGCAAATGCGACTTCGATCGCACGACCGGACCAGGCGCATCCTCACAATGGAGTGCCGGCTGGAAAGCCGGCATGAGGCTGGTCCGTCGTCGTCATGCGATCGCCATATCCACGCCGCAATGGAGTGCCGGCTGGAAAGCCGGCATGAGCCGATGCCGGGCTTGTCGAACCGGCGGCCGTTGATGCGGCCGCAATGGAGTGCCGGCTGGAAAGCCGGCATGAGTGCGTCGATCCGCCGCCGCGACTTACCCTTCGACAGGGTGCCGCAATGGAGTGCCGGCTGGAAAGCCGGCATGAGTCGCAATGACCGAGGACGCCGTACGGGAGCGCCGCAGCCGCAATGGAGTGCCGGCTGGAAAGCCGGCATGAGTAAGGCTGCCGGGCCGATCCGCAACGCGCAGATGGTGCCGCAATGGAGTGCCGGCTGGAAAGCCGGCATGAGCGCCGTTCACTCCCACCGATGACGACCAGCTGGTGCTGCCGCAATGGAGTGCCGGCTGGAAAGCCGGCATGAGCCTGGATGACTTCGACGCTCTTACCGGACTGGTGCAGCCGCAATGGAGTGCCGGCTGGAAAGCCGGCATGAGCAGAAACGCGATGATGGCGATCGCCCAGAGGATCCGATAGCCGCAATGGAGTGCCGGCTGGAAAGCCGGCATGAGCCGGGCGAAGCCACCCGGCGGGCCCCACCGATCCCCTAGATGCCGCAATGGAGTGCCGGCTGGAAAGCCGGCATGAGACATGGAGTCGCGCCCCATCGTGGGCGAGATTCCTACGCCGCAATGGAGTGCCGGCTGGAAAGCCGGCATGAGGGCGGACACCACGACAGGTGGCGCGCGAAGATGCGCGCCGCAATGGAGTGCCGGCTGGAAAGCCGGCATGAGCCTCGCGACCAGACCGCCAGCGCAGGGAGCCAGCTATGCCGCCGCAATGGAGTGCCGGCTGGAAAGCCGGCATGAGCCAGCGACCGAGGGGCACACCGTGGCGCTCGAGCAGCCGCAATGGAGTGCCGGCTGGAAAGCCGGCATGAGCTCGCCGACGGGACGGTCCCCCAGCCGTACGACCACGCGCTGCCGCAATGGAGTGCCGGCTGGAAAGCCGGCATGAGCGGTGCCATTCGGATAGCCACCGGACTCAACCACGACCTGACCGCCGCAATGGAGTGCCGGCTGGAAAGCCGGCATGAGTGCGACAGCGACATGGGTACCTACCTCCAGGCAAGGGGCCGCAATGGAGTGCCGGCTGGAAAGCCGGCATGAGGCGGCACAACGCCGGGTAAAGTCCCGCGCCGGATTCCTCGCCGCAATGGAGTGCCGGCTGGAAAGCCGGCATGAGCTGCGGTCGCGCCCACCACGGCCGCATACGTGATGCCCGCCGCAATGGAGTGCCGGCTGGAAAGCCGGCATGAGCAACAAGACATCGATACTACCTCGGACCGTGATGCCGTTGCCGCAATGGAGTGCCGGCTGGAAAGCCGGCATGAGAGCGCGTTGGTACCGCAGGTTTTGCGGGCGATTGTCTCGCCGCAATGGAGTGCCGGCTGGAAAGCCGGCATGAGTGATTCCCTGCCGTTCGTGCCCTACCTTCGGACGTAGCCGCAATGGAGTGCCGGCTGGAAAGCCGGCATGAGCCGTGGAATGGAACCGGCGAACACGTTCACGCTGTCGGTGCCGCAATGGAGTGCCGGCTGGAAAGCCGGCATGAGTCCAGCGCAAGCGCACCGCCGGCTGGCGGATGCCCGCCGCAATGGAGTGCCGGCTGGAAAGCCGGCATGAGGAGCGCGACGCGCCCCCGGTACCACCACCACCCTCGGCCGACGCCGCAATGGAGTGCCGGCTGGAAAGCCGGCATGAGCCCATTTCGGGGGTTCCTTCCGTGGGGGCTTTTTTGCCCGCCGCAATGGAGTGCCGGCTGGAAAGCCGGCATGAGGTGGGGCTCATTCGAGAGGGAGTGATCCCCATCGCCACGCCGCAATGGAGTGCCGGCTGGAAAGCCGGCATGAGCTTCACCGTCACCGCCTCCGGCGACGTGACCTACCTGACCGCCGCAATGGAGTGCCGGCTGGAAAGCCGGCATGAGCTCGCGGCGGTGGTCGCGCTGGGGCCGCAGGTATTGGTTGCCGCAATGGAGTGCCGGCTGGAAAGCCGGCATGAGTCGAACCCTCGGTCGCCTCGTCCGCCGTCGTGATGCCGCAATGGAGTGCCGGCTGGAAAGCCGGCATGAGAGCTACGCCGGAAAACGCCACCTGACCTGCATCATCGTAGATCAGGACGACTGGTCCCGTCGGACGGAGGACTGAGGGATCACTGTGGAGGTGTCAAGGTACGAACATGCAGGTCAGCGGCGTTCGACCGGTCTTCGCGTGGTCGCTGTGGATCTGTCCTCTCGCAGTTAGATGATCGTGGGCCCGCGGGTGGGCAGTGGTCGATGGACTCCCATGTACTCGAACCGAAGAATTCCGTCCTTATCGGGCTTGCCGAGGTTCACAATCACAATGCTGTCGGCCCGATGGTCGATGATGCTGCCGACATGGAGTTGCATCGCGCCTTTCTCAGCCAGCGAAAGGTCGCAGACAAATACGGAATACTGAAGCGGTTCGCCATATCCCTGCATCGCACGGTGTACCAAGCGGAGGCGTTTCGGATGGCGAATGTCGTAGGCGACGAGATACCGGCGTCTGGCGGCCATGCCATCACCGGGTCACGAAGGCTTGATAGGCGGGTACCTCACCGAGGACGTACGCGGCGAGGATCCGGGTCTGCACCTCAAGGAGTCGGCGATAGGTCACTCGGTAACCGAACAGAGGATGCCGCACCTCGCTATCCATGCGCCGTTCGTACGCTCGGATTACCGTCTTGCGTCCGTCCGATGTGAGTGCCACGCCGGCGGCCCGCACAACGAAGTGCTCCTCGCGGATCTCCCCGTTATTGATAAGACCGATCACGACCGAGTCACCAAGAATCGGACGGAACTCCTCGGCGAGGTCCAGCGCCAGGGCTGGTCGGCCAAATCTTGGCCGGTGATAGAAGCCGAGGTACGGATCAAACCCGACCGCGACAGTCGTCGCCACGAGATCCTTGACCATCAGGGCGTACACGAAGGAGAGCAGGCAATTCACCGCGTCTCGTGGCGGACGCCGGTTGCGCCCATCCCAGCCGAACGCCCGGCCCGGCAGCTGGAGGTCTTCCCGCAGCATCAGCGGAAATCTCTCGAAATACAGGCGCGCCGCAGTGCCCTCGCAGCCGAGGAGTTCCCCCGTTGACACGGCCCGACGCACGGACGGCACAAGAGCCTGGAGTTGGTCGAGGGTCGCGACAGGACGGTCCCGTGCATTGCGACGCAGCATCGTCCGCGCGTTGCGGATTTTGCCCTCCACCAGCGCCTTTGCGACGGTTAGCCCACCGGAGTGCGCGATGGCTACCTGACGCCGTCGAAGCTCGACGTGCTTCGACGGCAGCCCTTCGGCGAATCCACTCAGCCAGCCCCCGTAGCTGAACCAGCAGACCGGCACCTCGCGCCAGAACAGTTCGCGCAGGAGTTGCGTGGTCACCTGGACATTGCCGTAGACGCACACCTGCGAGACGTCGATCAGTCGCGTGGAGCCCAGCACATCACCCTTTCGCCGCACCTCCACGCGCCCGCCGTTTCGCGCGACCGTCGCGCCGGGCTCCGATACATACAACGGTCGGCTCTGTGGATCGCGTGGCATGAGCCGACGCAACGGCAGCTCCTGCCGACCCATGAGCGCATTTGTCTCGTCCGGCAGGCAGATCCCGACGAGCGAGCATCGCGGGCATTTCGGGCTGTCCTCCAACGGAGGCGGCGCATCGTCCCGAGCAGCCACTGTTCGCAGCTCGGCGACCAGGGCGTCGGTTCGCATGATCAACTCATCGTCAAACTCGATGACGACACGTTCGCGGGTCTCGGCGAAATACAGAACACCTTCGGTACACGCGTAGCCGGCCTCCCTGAGCAACAGGCCCTGCAGGCACAGTTGAACCCGCTCCGGCTCCCACGAGTGCTGAGGATTGTCCGGCGGCGCGCCCTTCTTCGTGTCAACGGGTCGCACCTCGCCACCGCGCCCCTCGACGAGGTCGATCGTGGCAATCACACCTAGCCGCGTTGAAGCCAGCGTCACCGACGTTGCCCGCATCGCGCCATCGGTGTCCGGCGGGACGACTCGGCCGACCGGCGTGTCCACGGCCCGATGCACGAACTGGCCCTGGGCGGTGTCGTCGTTACCCGCCCAGCGCGCCTGAACCCACTCCAGAAAGAACAACCTCGGGCAGTACGAGAACTCGTTGACCATCCGTGCCGGCACCAGCGCCGGCACGGATTCACCCGGGTCCACGAGCGCGGTCCGCTTCGGCAAGCCGGATGGGGGTTGGCGCCAGAACCCCGGCGAAGTTTCGTCCCCGCACCTGCTGCCGCTCGGCGGCAGCCGCCTGAAACACACCGAGTGCACGGCACCGGGCTGCCTGAAGAGTCAACGTTCCGTCGGTCAGCTGAGGACGCAGCACCGGGTGCTCGATCAACACCCGCACCGCGTCCACCTCAAGCGGTTGCCCCCATAGGGGCCACACCATCACTTGCTGCCGACGTCCCGGCACCCGATGCCACAACGTCGCGAACCATCGAGCGCCGTCACCACCCAGCCGAAGTAGCGGAAGCGCCATGATCGCCAGCCAGGTAGCTCCTGGCACGCCGACCTCAAGCGACCTCCCCATCGGGTGGTCCGCAGCGCTTCTCAGCACACGATGATCGAGATACTCCCCGGTGTTGCCATCCACTCGCCGCCAGCTCTGCAGAGCCTCGGCCAGCCGGTTTGGCTCGCCACGTACCGCAGACAGGGGCTTCTCGAAGAAGGACCGAACGGTCTGCTGACCGCT
Source organism: uncultured Actinomycetota bacterium (assembly GCA_963742715.1). GTDB lineage: Bacteria > Actinomycetota > Actinomycetes > Mycobacteriales > Micromonosporaceae > CAVUMR01. The sequence continues at coordinate 2,416,504 of CAVUMR010000002.1, forward strand.
CGGTGCGGCGAACGGGGTGAGCGCAACGCGCCCGTTGTTATCAGCCGCCAGATCGGTGACGAGCACCGACAACCACCGGCTCGCCTCCTCGCCGCGTTCGGCAACCTGCGCTGTCAGCTTCGCAAAGTCGGTCCGCAATACGCGCATGGGATCGCTCCCGGCGGCACCCGACTTCGAGAGCGGGAAGTCGGCCGGAACACCTGGAAGCACGCCGTCCGGCGGGATTGACTCCATCACCCGTTGCAGCTCCCGCGCGATCTCGTCGCTACCGCGGTAGTCGCCGTGCAGGACCGCGCATCCGGTCACGTCGGAGAACGACAGCCGAACGTCCGCTCTGGCCTCGTCAGCCAACAGACGCAGGACGCCGAGGGCAGCGAGGAAACCGAGTGGGAGCCGGCCGTCGAGGGCGGGCAGTTCAATTGCGTACATCGACCCGCTCCCGTCCGGCGCCAGTCGCGGTGTCTTCGACGGGTCCACCCGTGTCATCGGCGCACTCATCCCGCTTTGAACACCAGATATCGGCTAACCGCACCACCGACTCCAGCAAAGCGAGGCCCCACCGCCCGTACTTTCGATGAAGGCGCTCGAACCGCGCCGGCGCCTCCCAGTCCACTGCGTGGTCGCTGGTCAACAGGGCGTCGGAGACGGGCACCTCTACGGGATTCGCATCGACGACGGGCGGAAGCAGGGGTCGGCTGCGCCCGTGATGGCTAGCTACCAGATGCACGACCAACTCGGCGTCGAGCCCAGCTCCAAGACCATCGTGGCTGAGGTACATCGCCGCGATTTGCGCCGACAGCGCTTCGTGCCGGCCACCGGGCGGATAGCCGGATCCCCGCAGCGCCGTCCGAAAGCCACGCCGGTCAGCGGGATCCATCCCCGATTTGGCGAGCAGCTCCCCCAGCTCGGCGCGCCACCCTTCCCCTTCACCGCCATGGAGCATCGCCTGGAATCGCGGGTCTCGTTTGCCCTCGTCGTGCCAACGGGCTGCCATCCGGACGGAGCGGACCAGGTGGTCCGACAGCTCGAGATTGCTGGCGAACTCGGCAGCACGATCGGCCACGGCTTCCTGATGCCCATCGAGCTGGATCTGGCGCCGGTCAGGGCTCGACGAGGTGCCGCCAGGGGTACGCTCCTCAGCCGGCAGATTCTTCTTCGCGGTCAACAGCACGTCGTAACCCGGTGACCAGAACGTATCGGTGGTCTCGTCAAGCTGGTGCCCGAGCGAGACCCTCAACCCCCTGCTGAGCGCACGCAGCCGCTTGCTGAGATCGGCATCGGTGCGTCCGATCGCCTCGCATAGGTCGTCCACGAGCACGCAGTAGGAACGCTCCCGGCTAGGCTGTCGCGCCTCCGTGTCCGCGACCGCCTGGGCCAGCAGGGCCGAGAGCGCCGCGACGGTCGGAGGATCCTCGACCAGCCGTTCGTCATGCCAGGCCAGCGCCCTCTTCAGACCCGGACCGAGCCGGATTGCCGGCCCGCCACGTCGCCACGCCAGATCGGCGACATCGTGCACCGGCTCGCCGTCGGCTGGGTGCCACCCGAACTGGTCGGACCCGCCGTACTCACCCGGCACGACGATGAGATCGCCGGGACGGAGCCGTCCGGGATCGACGAGCTCCGCATCCCCCGATGACCGGTATCGCAGGACGGCAACGCGGCCATCGTCGAGTCGTGCCCGCTTGACCGCTCGCGCAGGCGTTACGTCGTCGTCGGGACCATCCGCGCCCGGCCGGTTCTCCTGGTCGGATGCCTGCGGGTCGACCTGGGCCGCCAGCAACCAACGACGAACGGCGCCAATCGGGACGGCCAGGCCCTCGCCCGAGACCGGCGGGAGTAGATCCACGGTCGGCCGCCAGCGATCCGGCCGATCCAGGTCGAGGCCAGATCGCCACACGACGGTCACGTCCGGTCTGACGTCGGTGTCGATGCCATGCAGATATGGCGCAACCGGCGGATCCGGGTGCGGCGCAGGCGAGGTACGCGCCCAGCAGTCCAAGGTCGCAGCGGTCAGGACAGGCGGGCAGGGCTGGACAGGCCGGAGCTCGGCGGAGTCAGCCACCGCCACCAGGGCACGCAGAGCCGCAGGCGAGACATCGAGTCCACCGATGAGCGTCGTCGGATTCAGCCGCGCGTCGCCCCGAACCGGATCGGTCAGCGTGGCTAACCAGGTCCACGTCGCGAGCCGTGCTGGTCCGTACACCGGATCGTCGTCGTCAACCGTGCTGTCCTGAACGACGAAGGCCGGTGCGTCGTCGGAGCCACCGAGCCGATTGAGGCGTCCGAGTCGTTGCACGAGGTTCGGCAGCGGAGCCGACTCCGTGACCAGCGCATCGAAATCGACGTTCGCGCCGACCTCGATCGTCTGCGTGGCGACGACAATCATCGGCGTGCCTTCACGGGTGCGGCTGACACCGATTCTCCGGTAATGCAGGCCCAGCAGCCGGTCGCGATCAACTGGCCGGATCCGGCCGGTGAGCAGGATCGATTCGACCTCGGATCCCAACCGGGTGAACACTTCGCGTGCCCGGGCCACGGTATTCACGACGACCCCGACGACCTGGCCCGAGTCCGGACTCACAGCAAGCTTGCTGGCGATCGAGGCCAATGCCTCCGGCACCGCGGTGGCGGCCGTCGTGCGGGTGGCCTTCACCTCTACCAACCGCATCCGTTTTGCCGCGCGGAGGCGCTTGCCGGCGGTCGGATCAACCTCGTCAGCCGCGCTGATCCGATGCACCCACCGGCCGTCCGCTGCCGTGTCCGCCGAAGTCGCCGACATGGTTACAAGCACCGGAGGTCTGACCTGATCGTGCCGACCATCGGTGTCGCGCGTCTGCTGATCCACCTCCTGCCCACTCGTCAGCGTGGTAGTCAGCGCCTCGGCCAGATGTGCCTCGTCCACCACGATCAAGCTGTCGGTGCCGACAAGCGCGGCGTCGATGCTGCGTGCGTAGTCGGTGACGCCATAGCCGCGGAACAGCAGCCGGCTGCCAATCTGGTCGACCGTCCCGGTCACGATCGCGTACCGGTCAGGCCGCTCCAGCCACAACCAGTCCCAGGTGACCCCTCCCCGCATTCGGGCGACCTCCAGGACGGGCCCGTCATCCCCGCGCCGTAGAGCTTCGGCGACACATTGGGAGACCGGCCCTGCGTGCTGATCGCCGCCGTGCCCGTCAAGAGCATCGGCCAGGCACTTCGCGTGCTCGTACGCCTCATCGACCACGATCCGGCGGTCCACCACGAAGAACATCCGACGGCGGCCGAGATCGCGCCGCATCGCGGCAAGAAACACCGCGACGTCCAGCACGGAGGTCTTGCCTAGGCCGGTCGGAACATCGATGACGCCTGGCCAGCATCCCGCCGCGAGAGTGGACTCCAACAACGCCACCTGCCACGGAAATGGCTTTCGGCCTCCGTGGACCTCGGCCACAAAGCGGCGGAAGTCATCAACGGTCAGCATCTCGACCCCCGTACGGGTCGCCGACGTCGGCCAGCTGGCGGCTGAGGTCACCGCTCCGTTTCCACCAGTCGGGGACGAAGACTCCGCAACCGAGGTAGCGAAGGGCACCGACGAGGATCGGACCGAGCACCGGACGCGCGAAGGTGATGCGGCAATGAACCATCGGTCGCCGCGGTCGATTGGGCGGAATGGTCCCCCGCCTCGGTAGATACACAGCCCCGGCCGGCACAGCGCCAGGCAGGATCTCCACCGACTCCGGCTCCGGCAGACCCGCGGTGCAGACCGCCGTCGCCACCGTGGCCGGTACCTGATCAGCGCTGGAGAAACGATCAAGCATCACGGGCGTCGCGGTGACCCAGGTCCGGGCGCCGCCGCCTCGGACCGCGATCCATCGATCGGGCATGAGTCCTCGCGTGACAGGCGTCCCATCCGCATACCGCAGGCCAAGTCGGATCCTGCCGGCAGACAGCTCCCGCAGTGGGTGGTCCGGATGCGCGATCGATCGCAGCAGAGCCAGCCGATCGGCTCGAGTAAGGCCGTCCGGCACCGCGACCCCCACACCGAGAATGTGCCCGTCCGAATACCGGAAACCGACATCGAGCAAAGCGAGGTATGCGACATGTGGACGGCCGTCCGCGCCGTGCCCGCATACCTGCGCCGGCACCGGATCCGGCACCCGACTGATGACGGCCTGCCGCAGCGCATCGGTGATGCTGAGCAGCCGATCGCCGCTTACCGGCACGGATGGGCGCTCGATGGCGAATATCAGTAGATCGGAGTACGGGGATGCGACCGGAGAATCGGCTCCGGCCGCCGAAGTCCTGTCGTCGTACGGCGCGTACGCAAGGGTGCGGCCAACCTCCCAGGCCCGGCCCCCTTGCGCGTAGGTGTCCCGCAAGGTGTCCGTGTACCCGGAAAAGGGCACTCGCAGTTCCTCGGATCGCGCCGCGCCGAGCGTGGTGGGTCGCCACTGTTGCCAGGATGAGTCCGGCTCGGGAGTCGACGGCACGACACTCACCTCGGCCGGACAAGTCGACCGGCCGAGGTACGGCACCCGCCTGGCGAGCCTCAGGATCCGACCCAAGGTCGCGTCGTCCGGCTCTGCCGACGGCCAACAGATCGCGAACCGGTCGCTTGCCGGCGACACAGAGGCGCGTTGCTTGAATCCGTTGATGCGGCCAGGCCAGGTCTGGCTCTTCCCCTTGGCCTCGATGCTGTTGGTCACGACGAAACCGCTGGCAGTCGTATCAGTGTGATCCATGGCGGAGTGCACGTCTGGCGGAGGCTGCGCCTCCAGCCAACGCAGCGCTTCCCAGTCCGCGGGCTCGGTCGCGGACGCGACCAGAGCGCAGAACAAGCGGGCCGGATGGGGCGGCCACTCCGCCTCGGATGGCCGGAGTGCGGCAGCGTCGTACCGTTCGGCCCGGAGCCGGACGATCAAGGTCAGTGCCACCGGCCCTACTCTCCCGCGTCGATGGCTTGAGTCAGGGAGAACTCGATCGCGGTAGCGAGTTGCGCTGTCGGCGTCACGGTGATCGTGTCGTGGGCCATCGGCAGGCCCGCCCGCTCGGCGCGATCCCGCAGCTCATGGAACAGGTCCAGCGCGCCTGCCGCGTCACAGTCGAACGACTCCCGGTCCCCACCGTCCCGCTCGAACGCGAGGACCTCTGAGGTGCGGGTCAGGTCGCAACCGGACCGGAGCCAGATCGACGGCCGTCCGAATGCGAGCCGGTCTCCGGCCAGCGCCAAGGCGGCGAGCGCTGCCCGAGCCAGTTGGCTCGCTTCCTCTGACGCGTCACCGAAGCGCAGGCGCTCCAACCCGGCAAAAGAGATCCACGCCTGCCGCCGAATCACCGCGACCGTCACACCGCCGTGCGAGGGGTTCGGCGCGATGTTGCCGTGACCGATCTCGCTGAGCTTCGTGCCCCTCGCCTTCGTACCCTCGGCGTGGTACTGCCAGTCACCCTCCGCCTTCGTCTTGTCGTCGACGGCGCCTTTCAGGTTCACCGGATCCATCCGGCCGCCCCGTCGATCACCGATGACCGGCTCGATGCCGAACATCATCGATGTGTACAGCCGGGCGAACTTCGGCCAGCGCCCCTTTCGGTGCGAGTCCCACGCCCCGAACAGCAATGAGCAGGGCTCGCGAAGGTACAGCGGGCGCACGTCCTCGACGGTCGCGGCGCGGATCGCCTGACCGACATCGCTCTTGTCGAACCGGACGCCGTCGATCTCACTGTCCCGGAGATAGGCGTCGGCGTACCGATGTGGGAAGTCGAGGGACGTTAACCGGGGCGCCCCGGGGATCTTCGGCATCGCCAGCTCGAAGATTGGCAGGTCCAGCTTGCCGCGCTCGTGCGCACGGCCCAGCGCCTCCTCGATCCGGTTGGCCTGGGACGGCACTTGATCGATCACGACCGTGTCCTTGGGAGTGCCGTCGATCCAGCGCTTCTCGGTCAGATACGGACCGTCCGGATAGGTCGGCGGCATCACTTTGCCGCCCGGCCCTCCAACTGGTTGGTGAGTCGACTCAACGACGATTCCGGTATCAGTCCGATCCTCACCAACGCCGGCTATCAACCTGTCTGCCAGATTCCTATCCATTTTCCTCTCCCCGTGATGGGTGGACCGCAACTAGCCGGTCCCCGAATCTTTGTACCAGCGAACGGCGGCAAGTCCGGGCCATGCGCTGATACCTGACGATTGAAGCGTGGATTACGCAAAGGGTCGATTGGGCGCCGGTCGAGTGGGATCACTGCAAAGCAGACATGAGCGGAATTGTCGGGCAGCCTTGCCGGTAATACCAAGCCGGCTAATGCCGCAATGGTGTCCGCCCACGTCCACGTCGAGTGCGCCGTTAGCGGACCAACAGGCGCCACAAACCAACAACGACAGCCACACCGAGGAGCGCTACCAGAAACCGCAGAACACGCGGCCAGCCGTCGTCAGCTGCCCATTTCACCAGTTCCCACACGTCTCCTCCAACCGGGCATGCGCGCCTTCATTAGGCTGCTAGGTGTGACCGGCAGCCAGTTCACTTCAGATCTTGGCTTACCCGGCACGAACCAAACTGTGAATGGGCAGCCAGGCAAATCCCAAGCAGCCGGATTTCAGGCGTGTCGTGCCTCAACTACGCGACATGCAATATAAGGCACCCAACTGTCCACGCCTGAAGCAGCGATGACGCAGCGCCGCTCGACGATGTCGTCGCCACGATTCTCGGACACCCTCAGCCCGATCTCGAATAGGCGGCCAGCCCTGTTCCCACGTGGTTGGGCAATGGTTCGCGACACGCCGGTAGCGAGCGCGTTGCGATGATCATTTACCCAACCAAGTCGGGAGGGGCGGAGGACCGTGAGGACCCGAAGTTGCCGGAAGAAGCTCAACCGATCCGCCCGGTGCGCGTCATAGGAGGCGACACCCACCGGTGCCGTCCCTTCGATGGCTGGACTGTCATGACGTACGCAATGCATCGGTTGCGTCCGGCCTCCGGGCCGGTCGCGGCCCACACTGGGCTCAGCGGTCCATGACCGCGCCGGGTATCCGGGTCGGGGGGCCGAGCGTGGCACGCTCAGTCGACGAACGGGTCGCGTGGCGGGAGTTGTACCTCGCCACCTATCCCACGCTGGCCGGATGGGTCCGGCGCATGGTCGACGACGACCAGACCGCGCACGAGATCGCGTCCGAGGCGTTCACCCGGCTGATGTCGCACTGGTCGCGCCCGGACGATCCACGCGCCTATCTCTACAAGATCGCCACCAACCTGGTCCGCGACCGCTGGCGACGAACCAGCCGGGAGCGGGTGGCTCTGCGCACCGTGGCCGCCGGAGCGCAGGACGAGCGGGCAGCCGCGCCGGACAGCGACCTGCAACTCCGTGCCCTGCTCGAGCCTCTTCCCCGGCACCAGCGGATGGCTGTCGTGCTGCACTACCTCGCCGGCCTGTCCATCCACGAGGTGGCCGACGCAGTCGGGCGCCCCGAAGGCACTGTCAAATCGGACCTGCACCAGGCGAGGGCGCGGCTCCGCATAGAACTGGACGGCAGCCATGACTGACCCGCGCGATCCCTTCGACGAGTGGCTGGCCGCCCGGCCGGTCGAACCGTTGTCGCCGCAGCCCGGCGACTTCGAGCGGATCAGCCGCTCGGCCCGCCGCCGCCGCTGGTTGAAGACGACCGGCGTCGCCGCGACGGTGCTGATCCTGGCCACCGGTGCGGCCGGTCTGGTCCGTACCCTGCCGGTCTCCCACGAGGTCGAACCGGGACCGACGGCCGCGGCGCCCACCTCCGCGGCGCCGTCCCCGGTACCAACGAGGTCGCCGGCCTCCTCGCAGTCCAGCCATTCGCCCGCGGCCGGCTCCAGCCCGTCCGCCAAGCCATCACCCGGCCGGTGTACCTCCGGGCAGTTGCGCGTCAGCGTGGGCGTCACCGACAGCCCGTCCGGGCACCTCGGCAAGCTCATCGTGTTCACCAACGCGTCCGGTCGGGCCTGCACGATGTACGGCCACCCCGGCGTCTCGTTCCTCACCTCGTCCGGTACCCAGGTGAACGTGCCCGCGCAGTGGACCGGTCGACCGTCCGCGCCGGTCACGGTGCCTCCCGGCGGGACGGCGCAGGCCGTACTCCTGCTGGTGAACGTCACGAACTATCCGCCCGACCAGTGCACGGCCGTACCGGTCGCCAGGGTGCGCGTCTATCCACCGGACCAGACGACACCGCTGTACGCCCCGGCAGCACTCCAGGTCTGCTCGGTCAACGGCGCCGGCATCGCGCGGATCTACCCGGTCGTGCCCCACCCCTGAGGTGTCCGGGCAACGTGGCAGCGGTCTCCTACAGGTACAAACCACGCAGTTGCGCGTGTACGCCCGAGCCCGGGTCGCCGGCCATCGCGGCGAGAGTCGCGCGCACCGTGGCGACGCGGTCGGGACCGTGTTGGCGGGCCAGCCGCTGCTCGCCCTCGGCCTACCCGTAGCTGGCCGCTTCTGCCATGGCGTGCAGTTGGGTCGTCATCCACGGGTACGGGTCGGAAACGGGTCGCCGGTTTTCGCGGCAGCGTTCACGCACCTCCATGAGGGGCTTGGCAGCCACATACCGGCGACCACGCCGCTCACCGGTCGCCCGCAGCAGGCCGAGATCAGTCAGGGTCGCGAGATCACGGGTGGCGGTGCGTTGCTCCACACCGGACAACTTGATGTAGCCGCTGCGCCGTAGCCGGTAACCCAGGACCGCCTCGTACAGCAAGCCGGTCACGCGGTCCGGGAGCTGGTGTTCGGCGGTCAGCTCATCCAGTTCCTGCCAAACCGCAGACACCTCGTCGACCCGTTGCGCCACGGTCTGCGCCTGCATGTGATGCGCCCGCAGGTTGAACGAGACCCAGAGACCGGCGTCGTTCTTCGGGCGCCATTCGCCTTGGCCGGTGACGAGCAGGATCCGGTAGTAGTCGTCGGTGCTGCGCCCGAGCCACTCCTCGATGCTGAAAAATGCCGGCTCGACGATGGCCTCCCGGGACAGCACGAGGGTCTGCAGGGCACGCGCCATCCGGCCGTTGCCATCCCTGAACGGATGGATCATCACCAGGTTGAGATGGGCCATCGCCGCGCGCACGATCGGATCGACCTCCGGCTCGTGGCGAAGCCTGGTGGCTAGCGCCTCCATGAGTGCTGGCACGAGTTCCGCGTCGGGACCCTCGTATACCCGGCGGTCGGTCCGGTCGTCCTGCACGAAGATCGGGCCGGTGCGGTACTGGCCGGGGCTCTTGGCCAGGTCATGGGCGAGCATCATGTAGTGCATTCCGCGCAGCCCCGAGGCGTCGATGGCGAAGTGCGGATCACCAGCCAGCTGCAGGACGAACCCCAGCGCGTGTCGATAACCCCGGATCTCGGCGAACGTACGCTCGTCGGCGCCGAGCGGCTCCTCGTCGTCGAGAGCGGCAGCCGCATCGTCCTCGTCCACGACGTACCCCTCGATGCTGTTGGAACCGCGGATCGCGCGGGCGAGCATCGTCCTGCGGAGGCCACCCTGCCAGCGCCGAGGCACCCGCAGCATCGCGGCAAGCTCTCGGCGCATGTCGTGGATCTCGTCCAGCACGGCCACGTCACCGAGTCCGAGCGACGGCGTCTCGTAGATCATCTTCACTCTCTGTCTCCAATTAAGAGACAGAGCTAGCCGGCACGGCGCCTGATGTCCTTATGTAAGAGACATTGAGACGTCGGATTCTGCCGACGCAGCCGTCAACGCCACCACCCGAACACCCAAGATCATCGTTTGGTACACGTCGGATGCACTCAAGTGCGCAGACCGTGCGCCAATCCGCGATCTTGAGGGAGACGGGGAAAGAATTACGCGTGTGCGGCGTCGAGCGCGGCGGTGAGGTCGGCGAGCAGGTCGGCGGTGTCCTCGCAGCCGCAGGACAGGCGTACGAGCCCGGGCGGCACCGGGTCGCCCCACTGCTCGCGCCGGTCCGCGGTCGTGTGCAGCCCACCGAAGCTGGTCGCGGCGTACACGAGTCGTGCGGCTCGCAGGAACCGGGACACCCGCGCGGCCGAGTCGAGTTGGAACGTCACCACTCCGGGAATCCGGCGCAGCTGCCGGGACGCGACGTCGTACGCCGGGTCGCCCGGCAGGCCGGGCCAGCGCAGTCCGGTCACCTCCGGCCGCGCGGCCAGCAGGCTCGCGACCGCGGCCGCGTTCGCCGACTGCCGCGCGAGCCGTAGCGCGAGGGTGCCGAGCGACCGGTGCGCCAACCATGCCTCGAACGGGCCGGGTACCGCACCGGTCAGCGACCGCCACTCCCGCAGCCGATCCAACGTGTCGGAGTCGCGCGTCGCGACGTACCCGAGCAGCACGTCCGAGTGGCCGGTGAGCGCCTTGGTACCGCTGGCCACCACGAGATCCGCGCCGAGCGACAGCGGCTGCTGGCCGAGCGGTGTCGCGGTCGTGTTGTCCACCACCACGGTCGTGCCGGCGCGGTGAACAGAAGCGCGGTGAACAGAAGCGCCGTCAGCAGAAGCGCCGTGCGCAGAAGCACCGTGCGCAGAAGCGCCGAGCGCAGAAGCACCGTGCGCAGAAACGCCGTGAGCAGAAGCGCCGTGGGCCGACGAGCAGAGCGCCGCGATGTCGCACACGTCGAGGCCGGGATTCGCGGGAGTTTCCAGCAGCACCATCCGTACCCCCGAAAGGTCCGGATAGGGGCCGGCCGTGGGGACCAGGCGGACGGTGACCCCGCGCGGGGCCAGGGCTGCCTTGGCCAGGGTGCGGGTCTGGTAGTAGCCGTCCGACGGCAGCAGCACGGTGTCACCGGGCTCGAGACCGGCCAGAACGACCGCGGAGATCGCCGCCATCCCGGAGGCGAACACCAGGCACAGGCCGCCCTCCAGACCGCCGATCGCCTCCTCCAGCCGGTCGATCGTCGCGTTGTGGTCCCGGCCGTAGCCGGTCGCGCCCTTGACGAAACCGTCCGGATCGAGGTGGTACGGCGCGGCGAACACCGGCCCCGGCAGCAGCGGTTCGCCGGGTACCGGATCGGGCAGGCCGGCCCGGACGCACCGGGTCGAGTCGCCGAACCCGCCGTCCGCGTCCGACCCACCCGCGCCGTCGGAGCGGGATGAGGCGGCGGCGCCGGGGACGGAGCCGGTCATTCCGGCTTCATGTCGCGGCTCATCAGCTCGCGCAGCGCCTCGGCCGGCGACACTCCCTCGTGGCACACCCGCTCGACCTGCTCGGTGATCGGCATCTCGACCCCCTGGGACCGGGCCAGATCCCGGATCGCCAGGCAGCTCTTGACCCCCTCGGCCGTCTGCCGGGTCGCCTCCTGCGCCTCGACCAGCGTCTCGCCCCGGCCCAGGTGGGCGCCGAAGGTGCGGTTGCGGGACAGCGGCGACGAGCAGGTCGCGACCAGGTCACCCAGCCCGGCCAGCCCGGAGAACGTCATCGGGTCGGCGCCGAGCTTGCTGCCCAGCCGGGCGGTCTCGGCCAGCCCCCGGGTGATCAACGTCGCCTTCGTGTTGTCCCCGAGCTTCATGCCGGTGGCCATGCCGTAGGCCAGCGCGATCACGTTCTTCACCGCGCCGCCGAGTTCACAACCGATCACATCCAGATTGGTGTACGGCCGGAAGTACGGCGTCGCCACCGCGTGCTGTACCTGCGCCGCCCGGGTCGGGTCCTCGCACGCGATCACGGTCGCGGTCGGCTGCTCGACGGCTATCTCGCGGGCCAGGTTCGGGCCGGTCAACACCGCCACCCGCCCCGGCTCCACGCCGGCGACCTCGACCACCACCTCGCTCATCCGCAGCGACGTACCCAATTCGATGCCCTTCATCAGGCTGACCAGGGTGGCGTCCCGGCCGATGTGCTCGGCCACGGCGGCGAGATTTTCCCGCAGGGTCTGGCTGGGTACGGCGAGCACGACCAGGTCCGCGCCACCCAGCGCCGCGGCCGGATCGGTGGTCGCGGTGATCTGTTCCGGCAGGCGCAGGTCCGGCAGGTAGTCGGGGTTGACGTGATCGTCCCGGATGGACGCGGCCACCTCCGCCCGGCGCGCCCACACGGTCACGTCCCGGCCCGCGTCGGCGAGCACCTTGGCGAGGGTGGTCCCCCACGATCCGGCGCCCAGCACGGCGACCCGCCTGATCTCAGTCCGCATCGGCAACCGCCTGTCCGCTCGGCCTGCCGCCGCCCGGTTGGTGCAACTCCTCCGGGGGAGTCTCCCCGCGGATCTCGGCGACCATGTCCCGCAGCCGGAACATGATCTCCTCGGTGATCCCGTACAGGTTCGCCGTGTTCTGCGGCACCTCGCGCCAGTGCTCCAGGTCGATCGGCGGCCCGGCGACGACGGTGACCGGGATCTTCGGCCACAACCGCAGCCGCTTGGTGATCGGGTGGTAGATCCGCTCCGATCCCCACTGGGCGACCGGGATGACCGGCGCCCCGGTGGCGAGCCACAGCCGCGCCACGCCGGTCTTGCCGCGCATCGGCCACAGGTTGCGGTCCCGGGTCAGCGTGCCCTCCGGGTAGATGATCACCGCTTCGCCGGCCTTGACCGCCTCGATCGCGGCGGAGAGCGACTTCACCGCGTCGCTGGTACCCCGATATACCGGGATCTGTCCGGCGCCCCGCAGCACCCGGCCGATCAGCGGAATCGGGAACAGCGTCGACTTGGCGAGGAACCGCGGGTCGCGGCCGGAGTCGTAGATGTAGTGCGCCGCGGTGAACGGATCGGCGTGCGAGGTGTGGTTCACGACGAGGATCGCGCCGCCCGTCTTCGGGACGTTCTCCATGCCCCGCCAGTCACGCCGGGTGAGCACGATGAGGGGTGGCTTGAGTGCGCACACCGCGAAGCGCAACCAGAATCCGAGTCTCCGCCGTGCCACTGCACCCTCCCCTGTCCGACCGGTACCAGTCGCATCATGCCTGCCACCCCGCCTGTGAGCACAGTCGACGGGCGCAGGCCGCCCCCCGGCGCGGGTGATTGTCGCCGATCGTGCGCGAGGATGGCGAGGTGCGGGATTGGTCGATCGTGATGCCGGTCAAGCGGCTGACGCTGGCCAAATCCCGGCTCCGTGGCGCGGTCCCCGCCCCGGTCCATCACCGCCTCGCCCTCGCGCTGGTCGCCGACACGATCAGTGCCGCCTGCCGGGCGTACCGGGTGCTCGTCGTCACCGACGATCCGGAGGTACGGGACCTGCTCGCCGGGTACGACGCGCACGCCGTGACGGACCGTCCGGACGCCGGACTCAACGCGGCGGTACGACATGGCGCCGCGGTCGCCGCCGAACGGTGGCCGGCGGCCGGGATCGCCGCGCTCGCGGCCGACCTGCCCGCGCTGCGTACCGCCGAGCTCCTCGACGCGCTCGACGCGGCCGGTGCGGCACCTCGTTGCTACGTCGCCGACACGACCGGCGCGGGCACCACGCTGCTCACCGCCGCGCCCGGCGTACCGGTGGCGCCCCGGTTCGGGCCGGGCTCGGCGGTCGCGCACGCGGCCTCGGGAGCGGTGGCCCTCACCGGCGACTGGCCGGGGCTGCGGCGGGACGTGGACACCCCGGCCGACCTCGCGGCCGCGAGCGCCTTCGGCCTCGGGTCGCACAGCGCCGCGCTGCTGGACAGCCCCGCCTGCCGGGGGTGAGCCTGTCGCCGGCGGGTGGACTGCGCGGGCCGGGGCGACCGCGGGCGGTCAGGTCTTCCGGCAGGTGTACGCCCCGTAGAGCCGCCCCTGGAAGTGCGCGGACACGATCTCGAACCCGGCCGCGGCGAGCATCGGCTCGAGCAGCCACCGGAACGTGCTGTGCTCGGTACGGATGTGCTCGGCATAGTCCGCGCTGGTGTACCCCTGGGCGGGATCGGCGGACGCGCCGGCCAGCCACTCGTCGAACACCTCGTCCGCCTCGGCCGGCTGGAAGTCGTACACCAGGTCCCGCAGCAGCAGCACCCCGCCCGGCCGCAGCATCCCGGCGATCCGGTCCAGCGCGATCGCCTTCCAGAAGTCCGGCAACTGGTGCAGGCCGTGGCGGGTGTACACGCCGTCGACCGGCGCACCGGCCCGCGGGTAGCTGAGGAAGCCGCCCTGTACACAGGTCACGTTGTCCAACCCGGCGCCGGCCACCCGCTCGCGCAGCAGGTCGAGCATTGCCGCGGACACGTCGACGGCCGTGACGTGCCGGAACCGGCGGGCCGCGGCGAGGGTGAACTGGCCGGTACCGGCGGCCAGGTCCAGCACGGTCGACCCGCCGGTCAGGCCGAGGTCGGCGAACGCCGCGAGGTCCCCGGCCGGATCGGGGTGCCCCTGCTTGCGGTCGAACCCCGACACGAACCCGGGGTCGAGGTGTTCCGGACCGGCGTGCGCCAACTCGTCGAGCATCCACGGCTTGGACATACGACGATCCTTTCCGGCGCCGGCCCTCGACGCGACCGAAATCTGCCCGGCGGCGGCATTCCCGGCCGGCGCCGCGCGGGACGGTACGGCCAGGCCCGGTGGCGCGGCCGCGGCGGGTACGGTGCAGCCATGCAGGGCACGGTGGCCTGGTACGACCCGGACAGCCGCGACGGCGCGGTGCTGCTCGACGACGGTACCGAGGTGGCGTTCGGCGCAGCCGCCTTCGACGCCTCCGGGCTGCGGCACCTGCGGCTCGGCCAGCGGCTGCGGCTGGAGACCGACGCGGCTGGCGCGATCGTGCGGGTGACTCTTCCAACACTGCCGTAGCGGCAACGTTCGCGCTGTTCACCCTATGTTCATCAATGGCGCGTCATGATGTGGTGGTGACCCCCGACCGGAGCAGAGCGGTGCCCGCTACCACCACCCGGTCGCCGGTGTCCGCGGCCGCCGACACCGGGACGGCGAGGGGCACTTCAGACGTCGTGGACACCCCGGCCGGAGCCGACGTGGACACCGAAACCACCACCGCGACCGGCCAGACCGCCACCGCGACCGGCCAGACCGAGCCGCACCCGGTCGAAGCCAGCACACCGGCGGCCCCGGCCGCGGCCGAACCGCCGGCGCGCACCGGACCCGGCGACGACCCCGCTGGCAGTCCCCGTGGCGATGACGAGCCGCTGCCGGACGGCCGGTTCCTCAACCGCGAGCTGTCCTGGCTCGACTTCAACTCCCGGGTGCTGTCGATGGCCGAGGACCGCCGCCAGCGACTGCTCGAGCGGGCCAAGTACATCGCGATCTTCGCCAACAACCTCGACGAGTTCTACATGCTCCGGGTGGCGGGGCTCAAGCGCCGGATCGCCACCGGACTCACCGTGGCGCGGGTCGACGGGCTGTCCCCGCGCGAGCAGCTCGAACTGATCGCCGACCGGTCGAGCCAGCTGGTCGCCCGGCACGCGCACTCCTTCGCCGCGGAGGTCGCCCCGGCGCTCGCCGCCGAGGACATCCGGATCGTGTCGTGGTCCGAGCTCGGCGAGGACGAGCAGGCTCGGCTGCGGGACTACTTCACCAACCAGATCTTCCCGGTGCTCACCCCGCTGGCGGTCGACCCGGCGCACCCGTTCCCGTACATCTCCGGACTGTCGCTGAACCTCGCGGTGCTGGTACGCGCGCCGGACGGCCCGGGAGCCGAGCGGTTCGCCCGGGTGAAGGTGCCGAACAACGTGCCCCGGTTCGTCGCGGTCGCCGCGGCCGGTCGCAGTCCCCGGGCCGCGTCGTTCCTGCCGGTCGAGGAGCTCATCGCGGCCCACCTCGCGCAGCTGTTCCCGGGCATGCGGGTGGTCGAGCACCACCTGTTCCGGGTCACCCGCAACGCCGACCTGGAGGTGGAGGAGGACCGGGACGAGGACCTGCTGCAGGCGCTCGAACGGGAGCTGGCGCGGCGCCGGTTCGGCCCACCGGTACGACTCGAGGTCGCGTCCACCATCTCCGAACACGTACTCGAGCTGCTCTGTCGCGAGCTCGACGTGGCCGCGCACGACGTACTGCGGGTGCCCGGACTGCTGGACCTCGCCGCGCTGTGGCAGATCTACGACGCGGTGGACCGACCCGACCTCAAGGACCCGTCCTTCGTACCGGCGACGCATCCGCAGTTCGCCGAAGGTGAGACCCCGAAGAGCGTGTTCGCCACGCTGCGCGAAGGCGACATCCTGGTGCACCACCCGTACCACTCGTTCTCCACCAGCGTGCAGCGGTTCATCGAGCAGGCCGCCGCCGACCCGCACGTACTGGCCATCAAGCAGACCCTGTACCGCACCTCCGGCGACTCCCCCGTCATCGGCGCGCTGGTGGACGCGGCACAGGCGGGCAAGCAGGTGGTGGCAGTGGTGGAGATCAAGGCCCGGTGGGACGAGGAGGCCAACATCAGCTGGGCGCGGCAGCTGGAACAGGCCGGCTGCCACGTCATGTACGGGCTGGTCGGCTTGAAGACGCACTGCAAGGTCGCGCTGGTGGTACGCGCGGAAGGCGGCCAGATCCGGCGGTACTGCCACATCGGCACCGGCAACTACAACCCGCGTACCGCCCGCATCTACGAGGACTTCGGCCTGTTCACCGCGGATCCCGACGTGGGCGCCGACGCCACCGACCTGTTCAACGTGCTGACCGGGTACAGCCGGCACACCGGGTACCGGCGGCTGCTGGTCGCCCCGCACGGCATCCGCGCCGGCATCATCGAGCGGATCCACCGGCAGATCGCCGAAGCTCAGGCCGGCCGGCCCGCGCTGGTACAACTGAAGATCAACGCGGTGGTGGACGAGGACGTCATCGACGCGCTGTACCGGGCCAGCCGCGCCGGCGTACGGGTCGACGTGAACGTGCGCGGAATCTGCGCGCTGCGGCCGGGGGTACCGGGGCTGTCCGAGACGATCCGGGTCCGCTCGATCCTGGGCCGGTTCCTCGAACACTCCCGGGTGTTCCGGTTCGGCGCGGACGACGACGCCGAACTCTGGCTCGGCTCGGCCGACCTGATGCACCGCAACCTCGACCGCCGGGTGGAGGCGCTGGTACGGGTCACCCAGCCGGAGCCGCGCGCCGAGCTCCTCCGGGTGCTGGAGCTGGGCATGGCCGACGACGTCGACGCCTGGGAACTCAGCGCGGACGGATCCTGGCACCACCGCGACGGCGACGACAGCGACGCCGAGGACGGCGGCCAGCCGCTGATGCACGTCCAGGACGCCCTGTTGCGCCGGATAGTGCGGGCGGGCTGAGACCATGATCGATCGCTAGAGTCTGCTGCGATGCTTGAGGAGGAGCGCAAGTACGAGGTGGGGCGGCTGTTCACGCTGCCCGATCTCGCCGGATGCGTACCGGACGGCGGCCGGATCGTCGAACGGCAGCCGGCCAGCCTGCGCGCCACCTACTACGACACCGCCGACCTGCGGTTGGCCCGGGCCGGCGTGTCCCTGCGGTACCGCAGCGGCGAATCGGCCGAGCCGTGGACCGTCAAGCTCCCCACCGGCGAGCAGACGGTACGACACGAGATCACCGCGCCCGGTCCGGCGACCACGGTGCCGGACCGGCTGACCGCACTGGTCACCGCGTTCAGCCGCGGCGCCCCGCTGCTCCCGGCCGCCACCATGCGCAGCGTGCGGCACGCGTACGAGCTGCGCGACGCGGACGGGACGGTGCTGGCCGAACTGGTCGACGACACGGTCAGCGTGCTCGACGGCCAGCGCACCACCAACTCGTTCCGCGAGCTCGAAGTGGAGCGCAAGGGCGGTACCCGCAAGCTGCTCGACCGGGTGGAAGCCGTACTGACCGCGGCCGGGGCCACCGCCGGCGAGTTCGTACCCAAGCACATCCGGGCCCTGGGCGACCGGGCCAGGCAGCCGGCCGACCTGCCCGCGCCGCCGGCACACCGGCCCGATGCCACCGCCGCCGACCTCATCACCGCCGCCCTGCGCGACGGCGCCGCCCGGCTGATCGGCGCCGATCCGCTGGTACGCCTGGACGCGGAACTTCCGGATGACACCCCGGTACACCAGATGCGGGTCGGCTGCCGGCGGTTGCGCGCCGACCTGCGTACGTTCGGGCCGCTGCTGGCCGGTGACTGGGCCGCACCACTGCGGACCGAGCTCAAGTGGCTGGGCACGGTTCTCGGCGGCGGCCGGGACGCGGAGGTGCTGCGCGCGCGCCTCGCCGCGGTGAGCGCGCCCGCGACCGGCGGCAGCCCGGAGCTGGCCCGGTTGGACCGCGCGGCGCTGGACCGGCTCGACGCGGTGCTGGTCAAACGCCAGTCGGCCGCGTTGGCCACCCTGGACGAGACGCTGCGCGGTGCCCGGTACGCGCGGTTGCTCGACAGTCTCGTCGACGCGGCGCGGGAGCCGGCGCTGACGCCGGAGGCGACCCGACCGGCGGCGGACGTGCTTCCCGCGCTGGTGGCCAAGCCGTGGCGCACGCTGGTCAAGGACGTACACCGGCTGACCGTCGACCGGCCGGACGCGGACTGGCACGCGGTGCGGATCCGCGCCAAGCGGGCCCGGTACGCCGCGGAAGCGGTCGCCGCGGTGGCCGGGCGGCCCGCGAAGAAGCTCGGCAAGGCACTGGCCGGGGTACAGGACTGCCTCGGCGAGCACCAGGACGCGGTGGTGGCCGCACAGACCTGGCTCGACCTCGCGGCAACGACGCGGTCCGGTGGTGCGCTCGCGGTCACCGTCGGCAGGCTGGTCGAGCGTGAGCATGCCCGTACCGCGATGGCGCGGGCCGAGTTCGCCGTCGCGTGGCGCCGGGCGACCAAGCGCGGCAAGACGGAGTGGTTGCCGGTATGACGACGATCCGGGCGGCGGGTGGCGTGCTGTGGCGCGATCACGACGGGGAGCTGCAGTTCGCCGTCGTGCACCGGCCGCGGCACGATGACTGGTCCCTGCCCAAGGGCAAGCTGGAGTCCGCCGAGCATCCGCTCGCCGCCGCCTGCCGCGAGGTCCTGGAGGAGACGGGGGTACGCCCGGTGGTCGGCGCCCGGCTGGCGAAGGTCAGTTACCGGGTGCCCGCGCCGTCCGAGGGGGAGACCGCCACCAAGGTCGTCGACTACTGGACGATGCGGGCGACGGACGGTGAGTTCACGCCCAACAGGGAGGTGGACGGAGTGCGCTGGGTCGCGCTCGAGCCCGCCCTGAAGCTGCTGAGCTACCAGCGCGACCAGGAACTGGTACGCGCGTTCGCGGCCCGCCCGAAGGAGACCGCCCGGGTCCTGCTGCTGCGCCACGGGCTCGCCGGCGAGCGCAGTGAGTGGCCCGGCATCGACGTGACGCGGCCACTGGAGCCGGCCGGCGAGCAGCAGGCGATCGAGCTGGCCGAACTGCTGGCCTGGTACGCCCCGGACCGGATCTCCAGCGCGACCCCGCGCCGGTGCGTGCAGACGGTACGCCCGCTCGCCGCCAAGCTGTCCATGTCGGTGGAGGCGGACGGGATCTTCGACGAGGACGCGCACGAGCGGAATCCTGAGCGGGCCGCCGAGCGGGTACGCCACCTGGCATCGCTGCGCGGCACCACCGTGGTGTGCAGCCAGGGCGGCGTGATCCCGGACGTGGTGGCGCTGATCGCCGACACCGACGACCTGCCGGTGCCGACGGTACGCACGCCGAAGGGCTCCGCGTGGGTGCTGTCCTTCGCCGGGACCGTGCTGGTCGCGGCGGACCTGCTGACCCTCACCGCGTCGAGCTCGGGCAGTACCGGCGCGCCGGCCACCGCGTCCACGGCCGGATAGCGCACCGCCCGCGCCGCGCCGCAGGCCCCCGGACACCAGACAGGCGCCCGACCGGCCGTACCGGTCAAGCGCCTGCCTGTCTCGTGGCGGCTACCGCTTCTTCGCGGCAGTCTTCCGAGCGGTCTTGGTGGCCGTGGTCTTCTTGGCCGTCGTGGTCTTCCGCGCGGTGGTCTTCTTGGCCGTGGTCTTGGCCGCCGGCCGCCCGGACTTGGACGCGGTCGTACGCGTGCTGGTCGACCGCGTGGTCGTCGCACGCGTGCTGGACGCACGGGTTGCCGGCGCCTTGGTCGCCTTCGCCGTGCCGGTGGTCTTCTTGGCCGTCGCCTTCGTGGCCGTGGCCTTCTTGACCGTCGTCTTCTTCGGTGTGGTGATCTTCTTCGCCCCCGAGACCACATCCTTGAAGCTCTGCCCGGCGCGGAACGCCGGTACCGACGTCTTCTTGACCTTCACTGCTTCCCCGGTGCGCGGGTTACGAGCCGTGCGCGCCCCACGTACGCGCTTCTCGAACACGCCGAACCCGGCGATCGAGACCTTGACGCCCTTGCTGACAGCGCGCTGGATCTCCTCCAGCACGGCGTCGAGCGCCGAGGTTGCGGCCCTCTTGTCCCCCAGGCGACTTGAGAGTGCCTCAACGAGCTCCGCCTTGTTCACTGTTCCCTCCCGATTGCGATGGCCCTTGGCCGTCTCTGCGGACGGTATGCCGCGAAATCGCTGCGCACAAACATCTGGCCTGCAGTTTTGGTTGTGTCTCAACGGTTTCGGAGCGGCCGCGGACCACCGGAAAGTGCCCGGATCGGGCCGCCGGAGAGGCCCGGCGCGAGCCGCTCGGACCGGTCCCGGGAGCGCACGCGGAGCCGGATCCGTTGCGGTGCAACGGATCCGGATACACCGCGACGCGGTGGGTGGGAGTGCCCCCGATCGGCTAGACGCGGACCGGGAGGGTGCGCGGCAGCCAGGCCGCGCGGGTGTGCTCGTACCGCTCGATCTCATTCGTCGACCGGAGTGTCAGACCGACGTCGTCGAGGCCCTCCATCAGCCGCCAGCGGCTGAACTCGTCCAGCGGGAACGGGATGATCTCGCCGGCACCGCGTACTTCCCGGGCCGTCAGGTCGACCGTCAGCTCGGTACCGGGGTCCGCCTCGACCGCCGCCCACAGCCGCTCGACCGCGTCCAGCGGTACCTCGACCGGCAGCAGACCGCGACCGAGCGCATTCCCCCGGAAGATGTCGCCGAACCGGGGCGCCAGTACCGACCGGAAGCCGTGGTCCTGCAGCGCCCAGACCGCGTGCTCCCGGGACGAGCCGGTGCCGAAGTCCGGCCCGGCGATCAAGATCGTGGCGCCGGCGTACTCCGGCTGGTTGAGCACGAACTCCGGGTCGGCCCGCCAGGCGCTGAACAGGCCATCGGCGAATCCGGTCCGGCTGACCCGCTTGAGGTACTCGGCCGGGATGATCTGGTCCGTGTCCACATTGGAACGGCGCAGCGGTACCGCCCGGCCGGTGTGCAGCGTGAATGTCTCCATGGCTGTGCCTCCGCTTCGGCCGCTCGGGCTGCTCACAGATCGGACGGCGCGGCCAGGTGGCCGAGCACCGCGGTCGCGGCTGCCACCGGCGGTGACACCAGGTGGGTACGACCGCCCGGACCCTGCCGCCCCTCGAAGTTGCGGTTGGAGGTGGACGCCGCCCGGGCCCCCGGCGCCAGCTTGTCCGGATTCATGCCCAGGCACATCGAGCAGCCGGCGAACCGCCACTCCGCGCCGGCGGCGGTGAACACGGTGTCCAGCCCCTCGGTCTCGGCCTGCGCACGTACCCGCGCCGAGCCGGGCACCACCATCATCCGCACGCCCGGCTGTACCTTCCGGCCACGCAGCACCTCGGCGGCCGCGCGCAGGTCCTCGATCCGGCCGTTGGTGCAGGAGCCGACGAACACCACGTCCACCGGTACGTCCCGCAGCGCGGTACCGGGACGCAGCGCCATGTACGTCAGGGCCCGCTCCGCGGCCGCGCGGTCCTGCGGGTCGGCGAACGAGCCGGGATCCGGTACCGCGGCATCCAGCGGTACGCCCTGGCTCGGATTGGTACCCCAGGTCACGAACGGCGAGACAGCTCCCGCGTCCAACGTGACCTCGGTGTCGTACGACGCCTCGTCGTCGGTACGCAGGCTCCGCCAGTACTCCAGGGCCTGCTCCCAGGCAGCGCCGGTGGGCGCGTGCGGTCGCCCGTCGAGATAGTCGAACGTGGTGTCGTCCGGCGCGAACATGCCGGCTTTGGCGCCCCACTCGATGGACATGTTGGCGACCGTCATCCGGCCTTCCATCGACAGCGCCTCGAACGCCTCGCCCCGGTACTCCACGACGTGACCGCGCCCGCGACCGGTACCGACCTGCGCGATCAGCGCGAGGGTCAGGTCCTTGGCGGTCACCCCGGGAGCGGGCGTACCGGTCGCGGTCACCGCCATCGTGCGCGGCCGCGCCTGCCGGAGCGTCTGGGTGGCGAGTACGTGCTCGACCTCGGAGGTACCGATGCCGAAGGCCAGCGCGCCGAATGCGCCGTGGGTGGCCGTGTGCGAGTCACCGCAGACGATCGTCATGCCGGGTTGGGTGAGGCCCAACTGCGGCGAGATCACGTGCACGATGCCCTGCTCGGCGTCGCCCAGCGGATGCAGTCGGATGCCGAACTCGTCGCAGTTGCGGCGCAGGGTCTCAAGCTGGGTGGCGGACACTGGGTCGCTGATCCGGGTCAGGGTGTCGGTCGGGGTGTTGTGGTCCTCGGTCGCCACCGACAGGTCCGGGCGGCGCACCGGCCGGCCGGCGAGCCGCAGCCCGTCGAACGCCTGCGGGCTGGTCACCTCGTGCAACAGGTGCAGGTCGATGTACAGCAGGTCGGGCTCGTCGGGCGCCGACCGGACGACATGCTCGTCCCAGACCTTTTCCGCGAGTGTGCGCGGCATCTCAATCCGCTCCCACCATATGGACTTTCCCGGATTATGGGAGGTATGTTTCGTCTCGTGGGACAGAGTATCAGCGGCGTAGGCGTTCTCGACAAGGCTGTTGTCATCCTCGACGCCTGTGTGGAGGGCGCCAGCCTGGCCGAACTGGTGGAACGGACGAGGCTGCCGCGGGCCACCGCGCACCGGCTGGCCCAGGCGTTGGAGTCGCATCGGCTGCTGGTCCGCGACCAGCACGGCCGGTGGCGGCCCGGGCCCCGGCTCGGCGAGTTGGCCAATGCCGCGCCGGACGTACTGCTCACCGCCGCCGAACCGGTGCTCGCGCACCTCCGCGACCAGACCGGCGAGAGCGCACAGCTCTATCTCCGGCGGGCCGACGAGCGGGTCTGCGTGGCCGCCGCCGAGCGGGTCAGCGGACTGCGGGACACCGTGCCGGTCGGCGCCGTACTACCGATGACGGCTGGCTCGGCCGCTCAGGTGCTGCTGGCCTGGGAACCGCCGGAGGCGGTCCTGCCGCTGCTCCCCCGCTGCAAGTTCACCGCCCGCACCCTCGCCGAGGTGCGGCGACGCGGCTGGGCGCAGAGCGTGGCCGAGCGGGAGGCAGGCGTGGCCAGCGTGTCCGCCCCGGTGCGCGACCGCACCGGCCGGGTCATCGCGGCGGTCAGCGTGTCCGGGCCGATCGAACGGCTCGGCCGCCGCCCGGGTGACCGGCACGCGATGGCGGTGGTACGAGGCGGCCAGCGCCTGTCCGGTCTCTAGCCCCGGTTGGACGTCGGGCCGCTTGAGCCTGGAAAGCACCGCGGCCCCCGTCGAGATCGACGAGGGCCGCGGTAAGGCGATGTAGCCCCGACCGGATTCGAACCGGCGCTACCGCCTTGAGAGGGCGGCGTCCTGGGCCACTAGACGACGGGGCCTTGCTGAGCTACATGCCGTGTTGCGCCATTCCTGGGATGAATGGCTGAGCGGCGAAAGTACCGCATCGGCACCTTGGCGTACGCCGCTGGGGTACCAGGACTCGAACCTAGACTAACTGGGCCAGAACCAGTCGGGCTGCCAATTACCCCATACCCCATCGGTGCTCGTTCGCACCGGGGATGAACTTTACCTGATCGCTTCAGGCCCGACCAAATCGCACCCAGTTCCCCGTCGTACCAGGGAAAACGCTCCTCCCGGCCGGTTCACCGCTGTTCCGCGGCCGCGCGCAGCCGACTCAACGTACGGTCCCGGCCGAGCAGTTCCAACGACTCGTACAACGGTGGCGAGACGGTACGTCCGGTGACCCCGACCCGGATCGGCGCGAACGCCTTGCGCGGCTTGAGGCCGAGCCCGTCGACCAGTGCGGTCTTGAGCGCGGTCTCGATCGGCTCGGCGCGCCAGTCCGACACCGCCGACAGCGCGTCCAGCCCGGCGGCGAGTACCGGTGCCGCGTCCGGGCCGAGCGCCTTCGCCGCGCTGTCCGGCTCCGGCGCGAACTTCTCCTCCGACGTGAACAGGAACGCGAGCATCTCCACGCCCTGCGACAGGGTGGTCATCCGCTCCTGTACCAGCGGCGCGGCCGCGGCCACCACCGCCCGTTCCGCGTCCGTGGCCGGCTCGGCCACCAGGCCGGCGGAGGCCAGGTACGGCAGCAGCCGCTCGGCCAGCTCGGCGGCGGGCAGCAGCCGGATGTGCGCGGCGTTGATCGCCTCCATCTTGCGCACGTCGAACCGGGCCGCGTTGCGTACCACCTTGGACAGCTCGAACGCCTCGACCAGCTCCGCGACGCTGAACACGTCCCGATCCGGCGCGATCGACCAGCCGAGCAGCGCGAGATAGTTGATCAGGCCTTCGGGCAGGTACCCGGCCCGGCGGTAGGCGAACAGGTCCATCCGCGGATCCCGCTTGGACAGCTTGCGGTTCTTCTCGTCCACCACCAGCGGCAGGTGCGCGAACGCCGGCGGGCCGGTACCGATGCCGATGTCGGCCAGGGCGCGGTACAACGCCAGCTGCCGGGGCGTGCTGGGCAACAGATCCTCGCCGCGCAGTACGTGCGTGACCCGCATCAGCGCGTCGTCGACCGGGTTGACCAGCGTGTACAACGGGTCGCCGGTGGCGCGCACGATGACGAAGTCGGGCACGCTGCCGGCGGTGTACGTGATCTGGCCGCGTACCAGGTCGTTCCAGCTGAGGTCCTCGGCCGGCATCCGCAGCCGGAGCACCGGCTGGCGCCCCTCGGCGCGGTACCGCTCCCGGTCCGCGTCGGTGAGGTCGCGGTCGAAGTTGTCGTAGCCGAGCTTGGGGTCCCGACCGGCCGCGCGGTGCCGGGCCTCGACCTCCTCGGCGGTCGAGTACGCCTCGTACGCGTGGCCGGCAGCCAACAGCCGGGTGGCCACGTCTGCGTACACCTCACGCCGCTCGCTCTGCCGGTACGGCGCGTACGGCCCGCCGACCTCGGGGCCCTCGTCCCAGTCCAGGCCGGCCCAGCGGAGCGCGTCGACCAGCTGGCGGTAGCTCTCCTCGGAGTCGCGGCTCGCGTCGGTGTCCTCGATCCGGAAGATCAGCTTCCCGCCGGTGTGCCGCGCGTACACCCAGTTGAACAGCGCGGTCCGCAACAGGCCCACGTGCGGCATGCCGGTCGGCGAGGGCGAGAAACGCGCCCGCACCTCGGCCGGGCCGCGATCCGCCAACTCAGCGACGCCGCCGTCATTCAGCTCAGTCAAGAGTCACCACCGGGTTCGTCAGCGTGCCGATTCCCGCGACGCTCACCTCGACGGTGTCACCGGCCATGATCGGGCTGACCCCGGCCGGGGTACCGGTGAGGATCACGTCGCCGGGCAGCAGCGTCATCACATGCGAGATGTACGACACCAGGGTCGGAACATCGAAGATCATGTCTTTGGTACGGCCGAGCTGCCGCACTTCCTCGTTGACCTCACACCGGACCTCGAGGTCGGAGACGTCGGCCACGGTGTCGATCCACGGGCCGAGCGGGCAGAACGAGTCGAAACCCTTGGCCCGGGTCCACTGCCCGTCGGAGCGTTGCAGGTCGCGGGCGGTGACGTCGTTGGCGCAGGTGTACCCGAAGATCGCCGCGCTCGCGTGGGACCGGTCGGCCCGGCGGGCACCGGGGGCGCCGATCACCACCGCGAGTTCGGCCTCGTGCTCGACCTGACGCGACTGCGGCGGCAGCTTGATCGAGTCGCCGGGGCCGATCACCGAGGTGGACGGCTTGAGGAACAGCAGCGGCTCGGCCGGTACCTCGGAGCCGTGCTCGGCCGCGTGCTCGGCGTAGTTCCGGCCGACGCAGACCACCTTGCTGGGCAGGATCGGCGACAGCAGCCGGACATCGGCGAGTGCCCACCGTTCACCACTGAACGTGATCCGGCCGAACGGGTGCCCGGAGATCTGGGCGATGGTGAGCGCCTCCGGTCCGGCGCCGAGCTCCCCCTCCACGGCACCGAACGACATCCCCGCGGGATGGGCGAAACGCGCGATACGCAACGGGCTGCCTCCCAGACGATCTATCCGCACGCCTTGCCCGCGTGCCTGGCCGCTTCGGGGTTGAATCTAGTCGCCACCGTCTCGCTGCGTGACGGCCCGCCCTGGTCGGGCCCAACCCGTCACACCCGACCGCCATGATTGGGACGTGAGTCAACTGGGTGAGGCGCGGGCGGAGCGGTGGCGGGTCGGTGCCGGGGTGCGCACCGTGGAGCAGGCCGGCGAGTTCCTGGCGGATGTCGGCCTGGCGGTGCTGTTCCCGGCCGAACGCGCGGTCGTGCCGTCGCTGTGGGAGGCGGTCGCGGACGACGAGACCGAGCCGTTCGCCACCGGCATGAACGACAACGAGCAGCGGGTCTGGACCTGGAAGGACGAGCTGCCCGAGCGTGGGCTCGCCTGGGCCGGCAAGCTCGCGTACGGCCGAGCCTCGTTCCTGTCCCTGGACCTGCTGACCGCGCTCTATCCGGGCGTCGGCGAGCTGGACGACGCGGCCGGCTTCGACCTGTCCCCGGAGGCGCGCCGGATCGCCGAGGCGCTGCTCACCGGGCCGCTGCCGTCGGCCGAGCTGCGCGCCCTGATCGGCAACAAGTACCGGTACGACCGCGGGCTGACCGAGCTGCAGCGACTCCTGCTGGTGAGCGCCCGGGGCGTCTCGACCCAGCGGGCCGGCTGGCCGGCGGTCGTGGTGGACCTCACCTGCCGGCTGTTCGACGTCGGCGGCCGGGCGGACGACCAGCGCGCCGCGAGCCGGCTGCTCGACACCGTGCTCGAGGCGACCCCGGCCGAGGTCGGCCGGGCATTCGGGTGGCCGGTGCCGCGGGCGCGACAGGCGCTGGACGCCCTGGTCGGCACCGGTGCGGCCAGCCGCGACGGCCGGGTCTACGCCCCGTCGTGACACCCGGGCCGAACCGGCCGACACCGCCCGGGGCGCACCGGCCGGCCGGTTGGCACACTGGACGGGCCATGGTCGCCACCCCCACCACCGCACAGCCGGTCCTCGCCGAAGACGACTGGCGGCACCGCCGCGCCGCCCATCAGCGGCGGGTGGACGGCTGGATCACGCCGCACCGGGAGCGGCAGCGACGCGGCGAGTCGCATCCGGTCGAGGACTTCCTGTTCACCTACTACTCGTACCGGCCGGCCCGGCTGCGCCGCTGGCATCCGGGCGCGGGGGTGCGGTTGGCGGCGGCGGATCCGGTCACGGCCGCCGGCGAGCTCGGTACCGGCTACCACGCCGTCGACAGCGCGGTGACCCTCGACGCGGCACCGCTGATCGCACGGCGACGGTCGCTTCTCGACCTGGTACACACGCTGCTCAGTGCCACCACCGGGCGGCCGGGCCAGTACGGCTGCTTCGGCCTGCACGAGTGGGCGATGGTGTACCGGCTGTCCGCCAACGAGGTACGGCACGCGGCCATACCGCTGCGGTTGTCGCCGGCGGCGGTGGCGCGGGTGGTGGACGAGCGGGGGGTCCGCTGTACCCACTTCGACGCGTTCCGGTTCTTCACCTCGGCGGCCCGGCCGCTGAATGTGGTACAGCCGAGCCGGGAGACCCAGACCGCGCACGAGCAGCCGGGCTGCCTGCACGCGAACATGGATCTGTACAAGTGGGCGTACAAGCTGTCTCCGCTCATCCCCTCGGAGCTCGTCGCGGACTGTTTCGCGCTGGCGTACGACATCCGGGTGCTGGACATGCGCGCGTCTCCGTACGATCTCGCCGAGCTCGGGTACCCGCCGGTGCCGATCGAGACGCCGGAGGGCCGGGCCGGGTACGCCGCCGCGCAGCGCGGTTTCGCCGAGCGCGCCGAACCGTTGCGCGCCCGGCTCATCGCGGAAAGCGCCCGACTCCGCGCGGAAGGCGCGCGGCCGCCCGCGGCGGTCAGGCGCCTACCGGGGCTGGACGCAGCGCGTACGTGAGCGAGTCCACCAGCGCGTGCCAGCTCGCCTCGACCACGTTCTCGTGTACTCCCACGGTGGTCCACTCGCGGTCGCCGTCGCGGGTCTCCACCAGTACCCGGGTGACCGCGCCGGTGCCGTGGCTGCCGGCCAGGATCCGCACCTTGTAGTCGGCCAGCTCGACCGACCGCAGCTCCGGATAGAACCGCAGCAGCGCCACCCGCAGCGCCTCGTCCAGCGCGTTCACCGGCCCGTTGCCCTCGGCGGTGGCGATCACCCGCTCGCCGCGTACCCGCACCTTGACCGTGCCCTCGCTGACCACCGCGCCGTCCTCGCGGTGCTCGACGATCACGCGGTACGACTCGAGTGAGAAGGGCCGGCCGACCGGTCCCTCGGTCTGGGCGCGGACCAGCAGCTCGAACGACGCGTCCGCGGCCTCGAACGACCAGCCGGCCGCCTCCAGCTCCTTGACCCGACCGGTGACCCGGTTGAGCGCGTCCGGCTGGTCGGCCAGGTCGATGCCGAGCTCGCGGCTCTTGAGCTCGATGCTGGCCCGGCCGGCCAGCTCGGTCACCAGGATCCGCATGTCGTTGCCGACGACCCGGGCGTCGACATGGTTGTACAGGTCCGGGTCGACCTTGATCGCGCTCGCGTGCAGCCCCGCCTTGTGGGCGAAGGCGCTGGACCCGACGTACGCCTGGTGGGTTGCCGGGGCAAGGTTGGCGATCTCGGCGATGGCGTGCGAGACGCGCATCATCTGTTCCAGGCAGCCGTCCGGCAGGACCCGCATGCCCAGCTTGGTGGCGAGGTTGCCGGTGACCGCGAACAGGTCCGCGTTGCCGACCCGCTCGCCGTACCCGTTGGCGGTGCACTGCACCTGCATGACCCCGGCGTCGACCGCGGCCAGGGTGTTGGCGACCGCGCACCCGGTGTCGTCCTGGCAGTGGATGCCCAGCCGTGCGGGCACGCCGTCGTCGGCGAGCCGCTGCCGCACCTCGGCGACCACGCGGCTCACGCCGTTCGGCAGCATCCCGCCGTTCGTGTCACACATGACGCCGACGTCGGCGCCGGCGCGCAGCGCGGTGGACAGCACCGCGGTGGCATAGACCGGATCGCAGGTGTACCCGTCGAAGAAGTGCTCGCAGTCGACGAACACCCGGCGCCCTTCGGCCACCAGATAGCCGACCGTGTCGGCGACCATGGCCAGGTTCTCCTCCCGGGTGGTCCGCAGCGCCCGTTCCACGTGTCGTACGTCCGACTTGGCGACCAGGCAGACGACCGGCGTCTGTGCCTCCAACAGCGCTTGTACCTGCGGATCACGGTCTACCTGCGCGCCGGGCTTGCGGGTCGCCCCGAACGCGACGAGCTGTGCGTGCTTCAGGTCCAGCTCGGTACGCGCGCGGGCGAAGAACTCGGTGTCCGACGGCAACGCACCCGGCCAACCGCCCTCGATGAACCCGACGCCGTACGAGTCGAGCAGCCGCGCGATAGCGAGCTTGTCCGCGACGGAGAAGCTGATCCCCTCGCGCTGGGCGCCGTCCCGCAGGGTCGTGTCGAACACGTGGAACTCGGCGGGTACCGGCTGGTTGGCGGTCATGGGGTGTCCCCTCGCGGGATAGCTGGGCGGTGACTTCCGGCAGAAACGAAAAGACCTCCCGCAATCGCGGGAGGTCTGCGCGCACGGCGGATGCGGTGCGCGCTAGGTGCCAATAATCGTGCTGGTCAGGACGTGCTCCATGGCTCGCAGCCTGACACTGCCGCCCAGTTTCCGGAAATGCGATACCAGATGTTGGGATGACTGGTCCGGGAGGCCAGCTCGGTCGACCACCTGTCGTTGCCGGTGGAGCGACCGCACCGGCCTTCCCGGAAACCCCCGTCAGTTCAGCTGGTGGCGTTGACCCGGATCGCGGCGAGGATGCCGTCCCACAGCCGGGAGCGGGCCTCGAGCGCGCCGTTGATCGTGTCCGCGCACTGCTGCCACTTGAGATCGTCGTTGCCGCACAGGTCGGCCAGCATCTGCATGGCCATCGGGGTGTGCTCCTCGCCGTCCACCTCGATGTGCCGTTCGAGATAGTCGACGAACGTGTTGAACCGGTTCCCTTGCGTCTCGTTGACATCGACGACCTGCTGGAACATCTCCGGGATCAGGTCCTCGCGACCGAACGCGAACGCGGCCGCCTGGCGGTGGACCGGGGCGTTGTCGATGTAGTCCCAGGTGTTCGCCACGAACTCGGCGGCCGGGCCGGGCACGCCGGCTTCCTTGACCGCCAGCGGTACCGGCCGGCCCTCCCGGAGCAGGTCGATGAACCCGTTGATGGTGCCGGTGTTCGCGCCGGCTTCGGCCATACCGTTGACGTACAACTCGAAGTGGCTGATGAACCCGCCGCCCAGCTCGTCGCTCTCCTCGACCAGCACGATGTCGTTGATCAGGCGACGGCTGCCGGTCGGGCCGGACGGTACCCAGGGCACCTCGACGCAGGTCAGGTTGCGCTGGAGGGACTTGAGCAGGGACATGAAGTCCCAGACCGCGAATACGTGATGTTCCATGAACGTCACGATCGCGCCGTGATTATCGAGGCTCGCATAGAGCGGGTGCGTCACCACGCGGACTCGTGCATCGTCCACAGCCTTTTCGAGGCGCTCGATACCAGGGTGCGTTTGACCCCACTCATAGCGCGACATGACACATTCCTCCAGCACACGAGGGGATTGAACTCGGCGGCGGTCGATGTCGAAACAACACGACCGCGGCTCACAGTACCCACGAAGGAATGGTTGTACAGCCCGCAGAATTCGCCTGAAAATAGGCGGAATCGGGATAATAGAAACCGGCACGGCCAATAAATTTCGATGACCGCGCGCCTCAGACACTAATTGATCGTGGCCGAAAATGCGACACTCATTTTGAAGGTTGATCGAAAGATACCGTTATGTCCGGGTATTTTTCCGGCATCGGCTCCCGACCCGCAGCCGGCACCGGCGACGTCAGCGGCAGCCCGGGCCCGCAACTGGGCGCTGGCAACGGCAACCCGGCAGCCGGCACCCGCAGTCCGCGCCCAGCACCAGCACCAGCACCAGCACCAGCACCAGCACCAGCACCGGTAGGAGATCCGTAGACACGAAGAGACCGGCAGGCGCAGCCTGCCAGCCTCTTCGTATCCCACCCAGGGCCAGGCAACGGGCCGGCGGGCTCTACGCCCACCGGCCCGTGTTGGCCCACACCGATCTAGTCGATGGCCCCACGCCGACTGACGGCAGGCCAGTGCACCATGTATATGCCCGTGCCGAGTTCCGCCAGTGCGGTCAGCGGGTCATCCCGCCGCGCGCTGGTCAGTCGCTTGAGTCTCTTCCGCCACGTCCGCTCCACCCGACCAAGGATGCCCAAGGGGCTCCGCCGCGGACACCGGGCGAACAGGCCCTAATGATCAGCCGGACGGACGACTGCGCCACCGCGCGCGGCTCGTTCCTTACCCGGCACTGACGCCCGGAGTTGACTCCCGGCCTGGCGGTCCCCCGGTCAGCTGAGCCGGTGTACCCAGCCGAACGGGTCCTCGCCGCGGCCGTGCTGGATGTCGAGCAGCGTCGTACGCAACCGGGTGGTGACCGGGCCGTTGGCATCCGCGCCGGCCGCGAACTCACCGTCGGTGGAACGGATCCGACCGATCGGCGTCAGTACCGCGGCGGTACCGCAGGCGAAGCTCTCCCGCAGTTGTCCGCTCGCGGCATCCGCGCGCCACTCGTCGATGGAGTACGGACGCTCCTCCACGGCGTAGCCCAGGTGCCCGGCCAGTTGGATCACCGAGTCGCGGGTGATGCCGGGCAGGATCGTGCCGTTCAGTGGCGGCGTCACCAACGTCGTCTGTCCCGGCTCGCCCGAGCCGTACACGAAGAAGACGTTCATCCCGCCGAGCTCCTCGATCCAGCGTCGCTCCGCCGCGTCGAGGAACACCACCTGATCGCAGCCGGCCGCGAGCGCCTCCGCCTGCGCCACCAGGCTGGCCGCGTAGTTGCCGGCGCACTTCGCCGCACCGGTGCCGCCGAGTCCGGCCCGCGCGTACTGCTCGGACAGCCACACGGTCACCGGCTTCACGCCGGACCGGAAGTACGGGCCGACCGGCGACGCGATCACGCAGAACATGTACTCCGACGACGGCTTCACGCCGAGGAACACCTCGGTGGCGAACATGAACGGGCGCAGGTAGAGGCTGGCCTCCGGCTGGGTCGGCAGCCAGCCGCGGTCGGTGGACACCAGCAGCCGCAGCGATTCGAGGAACAGCTCCTCCGGTATCGCCGGCATCGCCAACCGTTCGGCGGTCTGCTGCATCCGCCGCACGTTGGCCTGCGGCCGGAACAGCGCCACCCCGCCGTCGGGCGTCTCGTACGCCTTCAGCCCCTCGAAGATCTCCTGCGCGTAGTGCAGGGCAGCGGTCGCGGGGGACAACGGGATCGGCCCGAACGGCTCGAGCCGCGGCTCGTACCAATCCTTCCCCTCGGCGTACCGGATCGTGATCATGTGATCTGTGAAGATGCGCCCGAAGCCCGGGTCGACGAGCATCGTCGCCCGTTCTGCATCGGATACCGGGTTCGGTGTCGGGCGAATCTCGAAGTCGAGGATCTCACCGCCGCTCATCTGCCTGGGCCTCCAGTCCGTCCGACTACCACCGATGTGCTGCAACTTATCGCCCTGTCATAGATCGGGCATTTCGACCAGGTAACGGATCCGCGGGCCATGGTCAGCCGGCGACCCGAGCCGCGATCCGGTCGCCTACCTCCACAGTACGTACCGGCGCACCCCGTCCGCGCGACGCGACTTCCGCGCCGACCGACTCCTCGACGCGTTGCGCGGCCTCGGCATGACCGAGGTGGTCGAGCAGCAGCGCCACTGACAGGATCGCCGCGGCCGGATCCGCCACCCCGGTACCGGCGATGTCCGGCGCCGAACCGTGTACCGGTTCGAACATCGACGGGTACATCCGGTCGGGGTTGATGTTGCCGCTCGCGGCCATGCCGATACCGCCGGTGACAGCGGCCGCGATGTCGGTGAGGATGTCGCCGAACAGGTTGTCGGTGACGACCACGTCGTACCGCTGCGGGTTGGTCACCAGGAACATCGCCGCCGCGTCGACGTGCTGATACTCGGTCTCCACGTCCGGATGCGCCGCCGCCAGCTCGGCAAACGTCCGGGCCCACAGGTCACCGGCGTGGACCAGGACATTCGTCTTGTGTACGAGGGTGAGCTTGCGCCGCTCACGCGCCTGCGCGCGGGTGAACGCGTCGGCGATCACCCGTTGTACGCCGTGCCGGGTGTTCAGGCTCTCCTCGGTGGCCACCTCGCCGGCGGTACCGCGGCGCAACACACCGCCGGAGCCGCAGTACAGCCCCTCGGTGCCCTCCCGTACCACCACCATGTCGATCTCTCCCGGCTTCACTCCGGCGAGCGGGCTGGCCACTCCCGGCCAGAGCCGGGCGGGGCGCAGGTTCACGTACTGGTCGAAGGTGAACCGCAGCCTGAGTAACAACCCGCGCTCGAGTACGCCCGGAGGCACGGTCGGATCGCCGACCGCACCCAGCAGGATCGCGTCGTGACCGGCCAGCTCGGTGAGCACGCTGTCGGGCAGCACCTCGCCGGTGCGGTGATAACGGCCGGCGCCCAGGTCGTACTCGGTCGCCTCCACGCCGGGAAGCACCGCGTCGAGTACCTTGCGCGCCTCGGCGACGACCTCGCCGCCGATGCCGTCGCCGGGAATGACCGCGAGTCGGGTCACCGCCACCTCCGCAGGGTCGGATACCCGGTCAGGCTAGCCGCGCATCCGGATTGGCACGTTCCCTGCGGTGCCGGGGGCCGCAGGCGTTCGGCGACAGAGCCGACGCGGCGGTGGAGTTCGCGCGTGGTGGGTGCGCCGCACGTTGGCGATGTCGCGCGGGTGGATCCGGCGCGGGTGGTGGGTGCGGCGCGGGTGGTGGAGCGCGCGGGTGGATGCGGCGCGCGTAGGAGATGTCGCGCGGGTGGATCCGGCGCGGGTGGTGGGTGCGGCGCGCGTAGTGGAGGTCGCGCGGGTGGTGGATATGGCGCGGCCCCCGCGACCGCGGCCAGGTCGCGGGGGCCGCTTTAAGAGCGCGAACGCGGGGGTTGGCGCCGCGCCAGGGGGGTGCAGGCAACTCAGCGATTACTCGGCAAGACCAGCCATCCGGGGGAGAATCCGGCGGGCCGGACGTAACCGCTCTGTAGCCGACACCAACGCTAGCGAGTACGGCGACGCAGCGCAAGCAGCAAACATCGCAGAGTGTCCATAGATCGCGATAACCCGGGTCGCGAATGCCTCACCAGGTGATGAAGCGGGCGAAGCGGTGAGCCGGCAGACGATCTCCAGCTCGCCCGGAACTGCCGGCTCCCGCCCCGGATCACCGGCGGCGGACCGCCGCTCCGGCCCAAAATCATCACGGACGGTGCGGCGGCTACAGGTCGGTCAGCGACCGCACCGTCGGGCGACGCCTCACTCCTCGGTCAGGTCGACCGCGCTCGCCCGTGGCGCACCGATCGCCCGTGCCGCGGTGGCCAACAGGTTGGCCGGGATCGGGGTGTCCGGGGTCACCGCCATCAGCGCGGTACCACCGGCGGCCTTCCGGGCCACCTGCATCGCCGCGATGTTGATGCCGGCGTCGCCGAGCATGCCGCCCAGGATGCCGACCACCCCGGGACGGTCGGTGTAGTGGAAGAAGACCAGGTTCCCGTCCGGGGACAGGTCCACGTCGAAGCCGTCGATCTCGGTCAGCTTCTCCGCCGCGCGTACCGCCGCGGTGACCGTGCCGGACACCGACACGGTGCGCCCGTCCGGCATCGCGCCGCGTACCGACACCAGCAGGTGGTAGTCCGGACTGTCCACAGTGGTCACCAGCTCGACGCCGACGCCGCGCTCGGCCGCGAGCAGCGGCGCGTTCACATAGGTCACCGGGGCGTCCGCGATGTCCGCGAACAGGCCCTTGGTGGCCGCGAGCGCCACCACGGACACGTCGTGTTCGACCACCTCGCCGCGTACCGTCACGGTCACCTGGGCGGCCACCCCGTCCGCGATCGCGGTGAAGATCCGGCCGAGTTTCTCGGCCAGCGACAGCAGCGGCCGGACGTCCTCGTGTACGACGCCACCGGCCTGCACGTTCACCGCGTCCGGTACGAACTCGCCACGCAGCGCCAGTCGTACGCTGCGGGCCACCGCGAGACCGGCCTTGTCCTGTGCCTCCGCGGTCGACGCGCCCAGGTGCGGGGTGACGACGACCTGCTCGAAGCCGAACAGGGGCGAGTCGGTACACGGCTCGGTGGAGAACACGTCGATCCCGGCCGCGGCCACCCGGCCGTCGGCCAGCGCGGCGGCAAGTGCGTGCTCGTCGACCAACCCGCCGCGGGCCGCGTTGACGATCCGCACGCCCGGCTTGACCAGGCCCAGTTCCTTCTCGCCGATCAGGCCGGCGGTCTCCGGCGTCTTCGGCAGGTGGATGGAGATGAAGTCGCTCTCGCCGAGCAACTCCTCGAGGGTGGTCAGCCGCACCCCCAGCTGCGCCGCCCGGGCCGGCTGGATGTACGGGTCGTACGCGATGAGCTTGGTGTCGAACGCGGCCATGCGCTGCGCGAACAGGATGCCGATGCGGCCCAGGCCGACGATGCCGACGGTCTTGCCGGCCAGCTCCACGCCGGTGTACCGGGATCGCTTCCACTCCCCCGACTTCAGCGACGAGTTGGCCGAGGCGGTGTTGCGCGCACACGCCAGCAGCAGCGCGACCGCCTGCTCGGCGGCGCTGATGATGTTCGACGTCGGCGCGTTGACCACCATCACGCCGCGCGCGGTGGCCGCCGGTACCTCCACGTTGTCGAGCCCGACCCCGGCG
Organism: uncultured Actinomycetota bacterium; assembly: GCA_963742715.1. Classification (GTDB taxonomy): domain Bacteria; phylum Actinomycetota; class Actinomycetes; order Mycobacteriales; family Micromonosporaceae; genus CAVUMR01. Next base: position 2,452,294 of record CAVUMR010000002.1, read on the forward strand.
CGCGCGACCACCTTGAGCCGGGTCGCCGCCGCGAATGCCTCCGCGTCCATCCGGGTGGCGCTGCGCACCAGTACCGCGTCCGCGTCGGCCAGCGCGGCCAGCAATGCGGGCCGGTCGGTACCGTCCACATGCCGTACGTCGAATTCGTCGGTCAGTACGTCGATCGCCGCTGGTGCCAACTCCTCGGCGATCAGCACGATGGGGCGTTCTATCGGCAGGCTCATACATTCCTCGTGTCACGTCGAATGATCCGCCAGGTGCCGCGGACGAATGTCTTCGCGGGCCGGATCTGAAATTCAGTCGAATTAACGCTTCTCGATCAACGAACGCTGGGCGCCGCGCTGCGCCCCGGGTGACCTCAGCCGATGGTATGCGTACCGGCGCGGCGGGTGCTGCTCACCCCGAAGCGGCCGGCGAACATCACACGTGACCCTCGTCAATCGAGAAGACCCGGGCACGCAGATCAGAAGACCCGCCGGGCGTACCGGGGAGACATGATCGACCCGCCCGGGCCGAATCCGCGCGGTCGGCGGCGCGAAACGCGCAACCTCGCATCGATCAACGCCGACCTGGCCGCGGGTGCCGCGACTGTTTCCCTTTGACATTCGTCGATACCCCGGACGGCCGGTAGGCTCGGGCGCCGATACCATCGCCTCAGGCACTCACTCGAAAGGTATGTGCCGTGACGCTGGGTGATCAGCGTAGCCGGACGGACAGCCCCCTCCAGAACGGCGCGGAGGGCCTGGCGCCCGGAGACGCACCGGACGCCGGTACGGCCGGCGCGACCAGGACCGGCTTCCGCGGAGGCCGGCAGAGCAGCGTGTCCGACGAGATCGCGCTGCGGTCTGTCGTCGCTTCCCTCCGCCCGGTCAAGGTCTTCCAGCCGGCCACCTCGCCTATCCGGCCAGCCGGTGACGCACCCGGACCGGTAATCGGGGCGGCGGTGCTGTGTGCCCTGCTCACTCTGCCACTCCTGGTAACCGCCGGCTCGCTGTTCGCCGATCTGACCAACCGGTCCACTCTGCTCGGCGGACTGCTGTCGCTCAGCACGCTCGGGCTCACCGCGATGTGTGTGCTGGCCGCGGTCTGGCTGGTGCGCCGCGGTACCCCGCTGCCGGCACTGTTCATCGCGCTGGTCACGTTCGTGGCCACCGTGTCCAGCGGAATCCGGTTGAGCCAGGGCACCTTCGTCGACCTGGTGACGTTCGCCGTCTGGCTGATCTTCGCGTTACTGGCCGGGCTGATGCTCGGGTTGCTGCGTACCCGGCTGGCCAGGCGCTGGCTGCTGCTGCGCAACCGCGAGTGGATCGCCGACCGGCCACCGGCGAAGGTACGGCGGATCCCGGCGGTACGACTGCGCCGGCGCCCGCGCCGGGTCGGCCGGCACACCCGCCGGCGTACCAACCGGCTCATCGCGCGGCGCCGTCGACTGCGGGCGTTCGGACGGGACTTCGTCGGCCGGCACTCGCCGGACTATCCATCGCACGGGTAGGGCGGGCCGGCGACGCCGGCCCGCCACCGCGTGGTGTCAGGCGGTTTCGGTGATCGGCCGGTCCACCCAGCTCATCATGCCGCGCAACCGCTTGCCGACCACCTCGATCGGATGCTCGGCCGCGGCTTCCCGGTACTTGCTGAAGTTCGGCCGGCCGGCGTCGTCCTCGGCGATCCAGTTCCGGGCGAACGTGCCGTCCTGGATCTCGGTGAGTACCTGCCTCATCTCGTCCTTCACCCGCTGGTCGACCACCCGCGGACCGGAGACGTAGTCGCCGTACTCCGCGGTGTCGGACACCGAGTAGCGCATCCGGGCGATGCCGCCCTCGTACATCAGGTCGACGATCAGCTTGAGCTCGTGCAGGCACTCGAAGTAGGCGATCTCCGGCGCGTACCCGGCCTCGGTCAGTACTTCGAACCCGGCCTGTACCAGCGCGGACGCACCGCCGCAGAGCACCGCCTGCTCGCCGAACAGGTCGGTCTCGGTCTCCTCGGTGAACGAGGTGCGGATCGCGCCGGCCCGGGTACCGCCGATCGCGCGGGCGTACGACAGCGCGAGCGGGAACGCCTGCCCCGACGCGTCCTGCTCCACCGCGACCAGCACCGGTACGCCCTTGCCGTCGACGAACTGCCGGCGGACCAGATGCCCCGGGCCCTTCGGCGCCACCATCGCGACGTCCACATCGGACGGTGCGGTGATGAAGCCGTACCGGATGTTGAAGCCGTGCCCGAAGAACAGCGCCTTGCCGCGGGTCAGGCTCGGCGCGACGTGCTCGGCGTACAGGGTGCGCTGCACGGTGTCCGGCGCCAGCATCATGATCAGGTCGGCCTCGGCTGCCGCCTCGGCCGGCGTCGTCACGCGCAGCCCCTCGTCGCTCGCCTTGGCCCGGCTCTTCGAGCCCTCCGGCAGCCCGACCCGGACATCAACCCCCGAGTCGCGCAGGCTCAACGCGTGCGCGTGCCCCTGGCTGCCGTACCCGAGCACGGCCACCGCGCGGTCCTGCACCAGCGAAAGATCCGCGTCATCGTCGTAGTACACCTGGGCGGTCATCGATCTTCCTCTCGAATCACACAGTGGGTCAGGCCGTTGCGCGGAGCGTGGGGCTGGTGATGGAACGCGAGCCCCGGCCCACCGCGACCACGCCGGACTGCACCATCTCCTTGATGCCGAACGGCTCCAGCACCCGCAGCAGCGCGGCCAACTTGTCGTCGGTACCGGTCGCCTCGATGGTCACCGCGTCGGTCGACACGTCCACCACCTTGGCCCGGAACAGCTGCACGGTCTCCAGTACATGCGAGCGGGTCTGCAGGTCGGCACGCACCTTGACCAGCAGCAGCTCACGTTGTACCGCGCTGCCCGGCTCCAACTCCACGATCTTCAGTACGTTGATCAGCTTGTTCAGCTGCTTGGTGACCTGCTCCAGCGGCGAGTCCTCGACGTTGACCACGATCGTGATGCGGGAGATGCCGGGCTGTTCGGTCTCCCCGACCGCGAGCGAGTCGATGTTGAAGCCGCGCCGGCTGAACAGCCCGGCGACCCGGGCCAGTACCCCGGGCTTGTTCTCCACCAGCACGGACAGCGTGTGCCTGCTCATCAGATGTCGTCTTCCTCGAAGCTCGGCCGCACCCCGCGGGCGAACATGATCTCGTCATTGCTGGTACCGGCGGCCACCATCGGCCAGACCATCGCGTCCTTGCCGACCACGAAGTCGATCACCACCGGTACGTCGTTGATCTCCATCGCCGCCGCGATCGTCTTGTCCACGTCGTCGGCCGACTCGCAGCGCAGCCCGATGCAGCCGAACGCCTCGGCCAGCTTCACGAAGTCGGGGATCCGGTGCTTGTGGGTACCGAGGTCGGTCTGGCTGTACCGCTCGGAGTAGAACAGCGTCTGCCACTGCCGCACCATGCCGAGATTGCCGTTGTTGATCACGGCGACCTTGATCGGGATGCCTTCCAGGGCACAGGTGGCGAGCTCCTGGTTGGTCATCTGGAAGCAGCCGTCGCCGTCGATCGCCCACACCGCCGCGTCCGGCCGGCCCACCTTGGCGCCCATCGCGGCCGGTACCGCGAAGCCCATCGTGCCCAGGCCGCCGGAGTTGATCCAGGTGTGCGGGTGCTCGTACCCGATGAACTGGCTGGCCCACATCTGGTGCTGGCCGACTCCGGCCACGTACACCCCCTCGGGTCCGACCAGCTCGCCCAGCCGCTTCACCACGTACTGCGGGGCCAGCGTGCCGTCCGACGGCTCCTCCCAGCCCAGCGGGTACCGGCCGCGGATGTCGTCGAGCTGGCTCCACCAGCCGGTCAGCTCGGCCCGGTGCCCGGCGGTGTGCTCGGCCTCGACCGCCGCGATCAGCTCGACCAGGACATGCCGGGCGTCCCCCACGATCGGTACGTCCGCGGTCCGGTTCTTGCCGATCTCGGCCGGGTCGATGTCCGCGTGTACCACGGTCGCGCCGGGCGCGAAGCTGTCCAGCTTGCCGGTCACCCGGTCGTCGAACCTGGCCCCGAGCGCCACGATCAGGTCGGAGCGTTGCAGCGCGTACACGGCGCCGACGCTGCCGTGCATGCCCGGCATGCCCAGGTGCTGGAGGTGGCTGTCCGGGAACGCGCCCCGGGCCATCAGCGTGGTCACCACCGGAATGCCGGTCAGCTCGGCCAGCCGGCGCAGCTCCGCGGTCGCCCGCGCCTTGAGCACCCCGCCCCCGACGTACAGCACCGGCCGGCGCCGGGTCGTCATCAGCCGGGCCGCCTCCCGGATCTGCTTGCCGTGCGGGTGCAGCGTCGGCCGGTACCCGGGCAGGTCCAGGCTCGGCGGCCAGCTGAACTTCGTCTTCGCCTGCAGCACGTCCTTCGGGATGTCCACCAGCACCGGACCCGGCCGGCCGGTACTGGCCAGGTGGAACGCCTCGGCCACGATCCGGGGCAGTTCCTCGGCGGACTGGACCAGGTAGCTGTGCTTGATGATCGGCATCGTGATGCCGCAGATGTCGGCTTCCTGGAACCCATCGGTGCCGATCAGGCTCCTCGAGACCTGACCGGTGATGGCGACCAGCGGTACCGAGTCCATGTACGCGTCCGCGATCGCGGTGACCAGGTTGGTCGCGCCCGGCCCGGAGGTGGCGATGCAGACGCCGACCCGGCCGGTGGCCTGGGCGTACCCCTGCGCGGCGTGCCCCGCGCCCTGCTCGTGCCGGACCAGGATGTGCCGGATCGAGGTGGAGTCGAACAACGGGTCGTACGCCGGCAGGATCGCGCCGCCCGGAATGCCGAATACGACCTCGACGCGGAGCGCCTCGAGCGCCGCGATCAACGCCTGCGCGCCGGTCACCGGGGTCTCGCCCGGCGGCGGCCCGGGCCGCGGCCGGTTGTCTGGTGGGCTTCCTGGTTTCGTCATGTCAGGCCGATCCGATGTTCGAGACGGTCAGATTGAGTCACGCGGCCCGTCGCCGGCCGCAAACGGACAGTCGATTCCGGGCAACAAAAAAGCCCGCGTGCTGGATCGCACGGGGCTGCGCACCGCTGAGAAACACGCGGTGCGCTAGGTAAGTACTACCTCGGTCAGGTAGGCACGCAGGCTCTGGGTAAGCACGGGCCCACTCTCGCTCATCTCACGCGGTGAGTCAACTTGTCCCACGCGGTGAGACCGCGGATCGCGTACCGAGATGCGCCCGCAGGTCACAGTGCCAGACTGGGCACCATGCCTGAGCTGCGGTCGAAGACCACGACACACGGACGGAACATGGCCGGTGCCCGCGCGCTGTGGCGCGCCACCGGAATGACCGACGGCGACTTCGGCAAGCCGATCGTCGCGGTGGCGAACAGCTTCACCCAGTTCGTACCCGGACACGTGCACCTGCGCGATCTCGGCCGACTGGTCGCCGACGCGGTGGCCGAGGCCGGCGGCGTGGCGAAGGAGTTCAACACGATCGCGGTCGACGACGGCATCGCGATGGGGCACGGCGGAATGCTCTACTCGCTGCCCAGCCGCGAGCTGATCGCCGACTCGGTCGAGTACATGGTCAACGCGCACTGCGCCGACGCGTTGGTCTGCATCTCGAACTGCGACAAGATCACCCCTGGCATGTTGATGGCCGCGCTGCGGCTGAACATCCCGACCGTGTTCGTCTCCGGCGGGCCGATGGAGGCCGGCAAGACGGTCGCCATCGAGGGGGTGGTCCACTCCCGGATCGACCTGATCGACGCGATGACCGCGTCCGCGGACGAGTCGGTGTCCGACGACCAGCTCGCCGAGATCGAACGGTCCGCCTGCCCCACCTGCGGATCCTGCTCCGGCATGTTCACCGCGAACTCGATGAACTGCCTGACCGAGGCGATCGGCCTGGCGCTGCCGGGCAACGGCTCCACGCTCGCCACCCACGGCGCCCGCCGGGCGCTGTTCGAGCGGGCCGGCCGCCTCGTGGTCGAGCTGGCGCAGCGGTACTACGACAAGGACGACGACTCGGTGCTGCCCCGGTCGATCTGCTCCCGGCCGGCGTTCGAGAACGCGGTGGCACTCGACGTCGCGATGGGCGGCTCGACCAACACGGTGCTGCACCTGCTCGCCGCGGCCCGCGAGGCCGAGCTGGAGTTCCACGTACAGGACATCGACGCGGTGTCCCGGCGGGTGCCGTGCGTGGCGAAGGTCGCCCCATCTCCAGCCGGCCCGGGCCGGATTTTTCATATGGAGGACGTACACCGGGCCGGCGGCATCCCGGCGATCCTCGGTGAGCTGCACCGGGGCGGGCTGCTGCACCGCGACGTGCACGCCGTACACGCGCAGTCGCTGGACGAGTGGCTGGACCGCTGGGACATCCGGGCCGCCGACCCCTCTCCCGAGGCGGTCGAGCTGTTCCACGCCGCGCCCGGCGGGGTGCGCACCACCGAGCCGTTCTCCACCACGAACCGGTGGGACCGGCTGGACACCGACGCCGCCGACGGTTGCATCCGGGACGTCGCGCACGCGTACACCGCCGATGGTGGGTTGGCGATTCTGTTCGGCAATCTCGCGCCGGACGGCTGCGTGGTGAAGACCGCGGGCGTACCCGAGGAGGTCTTCCGGTTCCACGGCCCGGCCGTCGTGTTCGAGTCCCAGGAGCAGGCCGTCGAGGGCATCCTCGGCAAGAAGATCTCCCCCGGCGACGTGGTGGTCATCCGGTACGAGGGACCGCGCGGCGGACCGGGGATGCAGGAGATGCTGTACCCCACCTCGTTCCTCAAGGGGCGGGGACTGGGCACGGTGTGCGCGCTGGTCACCGATGGTCGATTCTCCGGGGGTACCAGCGGGCTGTCGATCGGGCACGTCTCCCCGGAGGGGGCCGCGGGTGGACTGATCGCGCTGGTGGAAGACGGCGACGACATCGCCATCGACATTCCGGCGCGGACGATCTCGCTGCTGGTACCGGATGCCGAGCTCGACCGCCGGCGGGCCGTGCAGGAGGCTCGGGAGACGCCGTACACCCCGGTGGACCGGGACCGGACAGTCTCCAAGGCGCTGCGTGCGTACGCCTCGATGGCGACCTCGGCCAGCGACGGCGCCTACCGCAAGGTCGACTAGGCGCTCTACCAGTGGCTGCGTCGCTTGCTGGCGCGCGTTGGTTGGGGCGCGTCAGCCGACGCGGACGAGCATCTTGCCGACGTTCTCGCCGCGGAGCATGCCGATGAACGCGTCGGCAGCGTGCTCGATCCCGTCCACCACGGTCTCCCGGTAGCGCAGCCGGCCCTCGCGTACCCAGCCGCCCACCTCGTCGAGGAAGCGTGGCTGCAGGTCGTAGTGGTCGAAGACCAGGAACCCGCGCAGCGTGAGCCGGCGGCCCACCGCGAGCCCCAGGTTCTTCGGGCCGGGAGCACCGGACTCCTTGTTGTACCCGGAGATCGAGCCGCACATCGCGACCCGTCCGCGCAGCTTCATCGCGCCGATCGCAGCCTGCAGGTGATCCCCGCCGACGTTGTCGAAGTACACGTCGATGCCGTCCGGCGCCGCGGCGTCGAGTTGCTCGGCAACCGGTCCGTCCCGGTAGTTGAACGCGGCGTCGAAGCCGAGCTCGTCCCGCACGTACCGCACCTTGTCGGCGGACCCGGCCGAGCCGATGACCCGGGACGCTCCCCGCAGCTTGGCGATCTGGCCGGCCAGGCTGCCGACCGCGCCGGCCGCACCGGAGACGAAGAAGACCTCGCCAGCCCGCAGCGCGGCTATCTCGGTCACGCCGACGTACGCGGTGAGTCCCGGCATGCCGAGCACGCCCAGGTACACCGACGGCGGGACGTTCGGCTCGACCCGCCGGAACGCCTTCGCGTCCGCGACCGCGTACTCCCGCCAGCCGAGGTCGTGCACCACCAGGTCGCCCACGGCCGGCGCGGACGCGTGCGACTCCGCGCGGGATTCGATCACCTCGCCGACCGCGCCACCGGTCATCACGGCACCGACCTGGTACGGCGGTACGTACGACGGGACGTCCCGCATCCGGCCGCGCATGTACGGGTCCACCGACAGGAACAGGTTGCGCACCAGCACCTGCCCGTCGACCGGTACCGGGACGGGCCGCTCGACCAGCGCGAAGTCGGTCGGCTTCGGCTCACCGACCGGTCGCGCGACGAGCTGGACCTCGCGGCCGACCAGCCGTACCGCTTCTGACGTCACATCCGCTCCTCGGGACCGCTCGTCGCGCGCGCCGGCCGGGTCATCCGAGTACCGCGTACACCGTGCTCGCCCGGGCGCTCGGCTCGGTGGCACCGTCCGGGGTCATCGTCACCTCGACGAAGGCCAGGGTACGGCCGATCTTGGAGACCTGCGCGTCGACCAGTACATCGGCGCCGAGCACCGGCCGCTGGAAGGTGACCGACTGGGACACCGTGGTCATCGGGAAGTACTCGCCCCGGCGCGCGCTGAGCGCGATCACCGTCGCGGTGTCCGCGGCCGCCATGAGCGCCTGCCCGGACAGCGCGCCACCCTCCCGGGCCAGCCGGTCCGACCAGGGCAGCCGCAGTACCGCGCCCCGCCCGTCCATCCGCTCCACGGACAACCCCAGCTCGCGTACCCAGGGCGCGAAGTGGTGGGCGAGGACCGCGTTGCCGTCATCGGCGCTGAACGTCATGCGCTGATCGTGCCAGCGCCCGCCGGTGTGATCCACGCACCGCGCGGCGCCCAGGTACGCGGTGCCGAGGGGCCACGCTCCACCGGGGCACCAGCGCGGGCTACGGCGGCGGGTGGCACGATCGGGAGCGTGGCGCGAAAGACGATGGTGCGGTTCCGGTTCAACGTCGCGGTACCGATCGCCGGCGTGGTGGCGTTTCTCGGCGCCCTGCCGCTGGCCGCCGCGCGCTGGTACCTGGCCCCGATCCTGCTGGTACCGGCCGCGGTCGTCGCCTGGTCGGTACGGGCCGGCGTGGACGCCGACTCCGCCGGGCTCACCGTTCGGGCCCTGCTCGGCAGCCGGCGGATCCCCTGGTCCGAGGTGCAGGGTTTCGCGAGCCGGGGACGGCAGGTCAGCGTCGTACTCGCCGATGGCGGCCGGGTCCGGCTGCCGGGCGTGAGCACGGACGGCCTCAGCCGGCTGGTCGAAGCCGGCGGGCACGAGGTGAAGCACGCCGACCTGGTCGCCGACGGCGACTCCAGCGCAGCCACCGACACCGCCCGCACCGAGCCGGCCGACGGCGACGGCGACGGTGGCGGAACCGCCGAGGAGAGCGCGGCGAAGGACAGCGAAGCGGCGAACGGCGCGCCCTCCGGCAAGCGGAGCTGACGCCGACTCCACGCCAGCCGGCCGGCGCCGGTGGGGCCAGTGCGGGTGGGCCAGTGCGGGTGGGGCCAGTGCGGTGGGGCAGCGCGGGTGGGGCGTCAGTATCCGTCGGACACCACGTTGATCACGGGTTCGCCAGCCACATACCGCCGCAACTGCTCGGAGATCAGCTGGTACGCCCGCCGCGGGAATCCGCTGACCGAACCGGCCACATGCGGACTGAGCAGCACGTTCGGCATGGTCCACAGTGGATGGTCGGACGGCAGCGGCTCGGGCTCGGTGACGTCCATCGCGGCGCCGATCCGGCCGGTACGCAGCTCCGCGACCAGCGCGTCGGTGTCCACCACCGGGCCCCGGGCCGCGTTCACCAGCAGCGCCCCGTCGCGCATCCGGGCCAGGAACTTCGCGTCCACCATGCCGCGGGTGGCGTCGGTGAGCGGGACGATCACCACCACGACATCGGCCTGCGGCAGCAGTTCGGGCAGCTCGTCCACCCCGTGTACGCCCGGGCGGGCCCGCCGCGCCGACCGGACCAGCTCGACGTCGAACGGAGCGAGCCGGTCGCACAGCGCCTCGCCGATCGCGCCGGCGCCGACGACGAGTATCCGCTTGCCGGCCAGCTCGTCCGTACGCCGGTAGGCCCACTCCCGCTCGGCCTGCGCGCGGATGAAGCGCGGGAAGTCCCGGACGTACGCGAGGATCGCGGTAGCCGCCCACTCCGCGGTCGACGACGAGTGCACGCCGCGGGCATCGCACAGCGTGACCCCGGCCGGGGTACGCCCGGTCCACACGTCCGCGCCCGCGCTCATCAGCTGGATCACCCGCAGGTCCGGCAGCCGGTCCAGGGTGGTGAGCACCTCGTGGTTGGACAGGAACGGCGGTACCCAGAACTCGACCCCGGCGCCGGCCGAGGGATGCTCGGCGACGCCGTCGTACACCTCGATCGTCACGCCGTCCGGAATCGCGCCGAGCAGCGAGCGGCCAGCCTGGTGCGGTATCCACGCCTTCACGGCATCCGACGATAGCCACGGTCGGGTCGGCCGGCAGCGGCACGGTCACCCGAATCCACAGGCCAGGACCGTTCCGGCGGTCCGCCGGGCCGGTAGGCGGGGTCCCGGCCGGCGGTCGGCCGGCGGTTGGCAGGCTCCACACCGGGCCGGCGGGCGGGTGGTTTGTCCGCAAACCCGCCCGGCCGGGCTGCGACTCGGTCACGGGATCGGAACCCACTGATCGACCGGCGTTAGCCTTGGCCGGGTGAGACGGGCTACGGGCACCCAGGCGGCCATTACCCCGGACCGGCACACACCGGACCGGTACCCGACAGCGGCCAGCAGTTGGCGGGCCGCGGTCGCGCTGATCGCGGTGTTCGTGGTCGCCGGCTGCGCGTTCGGGCCGCCGAGCGACGACGAGACCGGCTCACCGCCCCAGCTGCCGACGCCGTCCGCGTCGTCGCCATCGGCGAGTGGAGACGACGAGGGCGGGGCGGCCGCCCAGGTGATCGCCAAGAACCTGGCCGTGCCGTGGGGCATCGCCTTCCTGCCGGACGACACCGCGCTGGTCACCGAGCGGGACAGCAAGCGGATCCTCAAGATCGACCCGCACAACGGCCGGGTGACGCCGGTACAGACGATCGACCAGGCGGTACCGGCGGGCGAGGGCGGCCTGCTCGGCATCGCGGTCTCCCCGAAGTACGCGCAGGACAAGACCGTCTTCGTCTACTACTCGACCGCGACCGACAACCGGATCGCGAAACTGCGCCTCGGCGGTGCCCCGCAGCCGATCGTCACCGGCATCCCGCACTCCGGCATCCACAACGGCGGCCGGCTCGCCTTCGGCCCGGACGGCTACCTGTACGCCAGTACCGGCGACGGCTCGGATCGGGCACGCTCGCAGGACCGGGGGAACCTGGCCGGGAAGATCCTCCGGATGACGCCGGCCGGGAAGCCGGCGCCGGGCAACCCGTTCCCGAACTCGCTGATCTACTCGTACGGCCACCGCAACGTGCAGGGTCTCGCCTGGGACCGGCAGAAACGGCTGTACGCGACCGAGTACGGCCAGAACACCTGGGACGAGTTGAACCTGATCCAGGCCGGGAAGAACTACGGCTGGCCGACGACCGAGGGCATCGCGCACAACCCGAAGTTCGTGGACCCGATCGTGGCCTGGAAGCCGGCCGAGGCGTCCTGCAGCGGCGTGGCGATCGTGGAGAACATGCTCGTCGTCGGCTGCCTCAAGGGCGAACGGCTGTGGCTCGTGCAGCTCAACGGACGAGGCGGCACGCTCGGCGCACCGGCCGCGGCGCTGGTCGGCCAGTACGGTCGGCTGCGCACCGTGATCCGCGCCCCGGACGGGACGTTGTGGGTGAGCACATCGAACAAGGACGGACGCGGCACTCCCAAGCCGGAGGACGACAGGATCCTGCGGATCACGCTGTCCGGCAGCGGTGGCGCCGGCAAGAGCTGACCGGCCGCTGGCCCGCTAGGCTCCGCGCCGGTGCATCGCGCCGCCGCGTGCGGGCCGGCCGGCCACCCGACGCGCTGACCAGCGCGAACAACCAGTTTTCGGGTACCGGCGGGCGCCGCGGGACGGGCTCCTCGCGGCGCAGGGGAAGATGGACGAATGTCCGACGCCCCGCGCAGCGAGCCGGACCCGACCGGGCCGGACGCTGACCACACCGGGGCCGACGCCAGCCACACCGGGCCGGACGCCAGCCACACCGGGCCGGACGCCAGCCACACCGGGCCGGACGCCAGCCACACCGGGCCGGACGCTGGCCACACGGGGCACCGGCTGCGCCGGGCGCGACTCACGCTGCACCAGGTCCGGCAGGGTACGGGTCGCGCGATCGGTACGGTCGGGCACACCTTCAGCACCGCCGGCCACGCGGTCGGCCGGGCACGCCACGCGATCGGGCCGGCCGGCCACGCGCTGCGGCCGGCGGCACACGCGCTGGGCCGGACCGGACACGCGCTCAGCCACCTCGGACACGCGGTCATCCACGCGCACTGGCGGCGCATCGGCCGCGGCGCGGGGTACGGCGTCGCGGTGGTGGCGGTCTCGCTGGTCGGCATCGTGCTGGGGCTGCTGGTCGGTGGTACCACCCCGCAGGACGTCGGCCCGTTCCAGGCCAGTTTCTCCGTCCAGCCCTCGTGGTCCGGGGACACCGACGTGTCGATGCCGCCGCTCGGCTCGCTGATCGTGAACAGCCACGACGGTCCGGCGCACCTGTCGGTACGGCTCGGCTCACTGGACCAGCGGCGCACCGAGCAGCTCGTCGCCGACCCGAGCGGCATCGCCAACGCCAGTGCCAGCGCGATCGACGACGTACAGCGCGGGATCACCCGACTGGTGGTCCAGTCGACCGGCGCGGCTCTGCTGGGCGCGCTGGTACTGGCCGCGCTGATCTTCCGCCGGATGAAGACCACCGCCTGGGCCGGCGTGACCGCCCTGTGCGTCCTCGGCGGTACCGCGGTGTGGACCGGCTCGACCCTGCACCCGCAGGCCATCGAGGAGCCGCGGTACGAGGGACTCCTGGTCAACGCGCCCACCGTCGTGGGTAACGCGCGGCGGATCGCCAGCCGGTACGACGAGTACAGCGCCGAACTGCAGCGGCTGGTACGCAACGTGAGTGAGCTCTACACCACGGTGTCGACGCTGCCGGTGTACGAGCCGTCGGACGGTACGACCAAGGTGCTGCACGTGTCCGACCTGCACCTGAACCCGAGCTCGTGGGACGTGATCCGCGACCGTCGTACAGCAGTTCGGCATCGACATCGTGGTGGACACCGGCGACATCGTCGACTGGGGCTCCAGCCAGGAGGACCGGTACGTCGACAACGTCGCACGGCTGGACGTCCCGTACGTCTACGTCCGGGGCAACCACGACTCGCTGGCGACCGAGGCGGCGGTGCGGGACGCGGGCGCCGTGGTACTCGACGACGAGGTCCGACCGTGCGCGGGCTGACGTTCGCCGGCATCGGGGACCCGCGGTTCACCCCGGACAAGGAGTCGTCGCCGGCGAACTCCAAGGACGCCCAGTTGGCCGGCCGGGGTCTCACCGCGACCGGCGAGGCGCTGGCCCGGCGGATCAGGGCGAACAAGCTCCCGGTGGACATCGGGCTGGTACACGACCCGGCCGCCGCCCTGCCGCTGGACGGCAGTTGCCCGCTGGTACTGGCCGGGCACACCCACTCCCGCCAGGTCCGCACCCTGCCGAACGGTACGTTTCTGCAGGTGGAGGGCTCGACCGGCGGTGCCGGGCTGCGTGGCCTGGAGAAGGACGACGGCCCGCTGCCGCTGGAGATGTCGGTCCTCTACTTCGGGCCGGACAAGCTGCTGCAGGCGTACGACACATCACCGTCGGCGGTACCGGCCGTTCCGAGGTGACGCTCGAGCGGCACATCGTTGACGACGCGGTACGGCCCACCCCGTCGAGCAGTCCACCGGCCGGCACCGACGGCGGCAGCTCGGGTGGCACCGGCCCGCGCGGCGCCACCCCGTCCAGCAGTCCCTCCGCTACCGGCCGCTGAGCCGGGCGGGTCAGCTCGCCCCGAGGCGGGACAGGATCAGCTCGCGGACCGTCTTGGCGTCCGCCTGGCCGCGGGTGGTCTTCATGACCGCGCCGACCAGCGCGCCGGCCGCGGCGACCTTGCCGTCGCGGATCTTCTCCGCGACGTCCGGGTTCGCCGCGATCGCCTCGTCGACGGCCGCGGTGAGCGCGCCGGTGTCGGAGACGACCTCCAGCCCGCGGGCGGCCATGACCTGCGGCCGGGCGCCCTCGCCGGCCACGACGCCCTCCAGCACGGTACGGGCCAGCTTGTCGTTGAGCTTGCCGGCGTCGACCAGCCTCTGCAGCTCGGCGACCTGCGCCGGGGTGACGCCGAGCGCGGCCAGCTCGACACCGGTCTCGTTGGCGCGGCGGGCCAGCTCGCCCAGCCACCACTTGCGGGCCGCCTCCGGCGTCGCGCCGGCCGCGACGGTCTCCTCGATCAGCTCGACCGCGCCGGCGTTGGTCACCGACTGCATGTCCAGGTCGGACAGGCCCCACTCGGCCTGCAGCCGGACCCGCCGGTGCACGCCGGCAGCTCCGGCAGGGCCGCCTTCAGCTCCGCCACCCACGCCGGGTCCGGCGCGAGCGGCACCAGGTCGGGCTCCGGGAAGTACCGGTAGTCGGTCGCGGTCTCCTTGCTGCGGCCCGGACGTGGTGTCGCCGGTGTCCTCGTGGAAGTGCCGGGTCTCCTGGATGATCCGGCCGCCCGCGTCGAGCACGGCGGCCTGCCGGATGATCTCCGACGCGGACCGCGCGCTCGACGCTGCGCAGCGAGTTGACGTTCTTGGTCTCGGTACGGGTGCCCCACTCGCTCGCCCGGCAGGTTCAGCGAGGTGTTCACGTCGCAGCGCAGCGAGCCCTGCTCCATCCGCACGTCGGAGACGTCCAGCGCGCGGATGACGTCGCGCAGCTCGGTGACGTACGCCCGGGCCACCTCCGGCGCCAGCGCGCCGATGCCCGGGACCGGCTTGGTGACGATCTCGACCAGCGGGATGCCGGCCCGGTTGTAGTCGACCAGCGACTCGGTCGCGCCGTGGATGCGGCCGGTGGCGCCGCCGACGTGCAGCGTCTTGCCGGTGTCCTCCTCCAGGTGCACCCGCTCGATACCGATGCGGACCCTGGTCGCCCCGCTCGCCGTCGACCTCGACGTCGAGGTAGCCGTCGACGCACAGCGGCTCGTCGTACTGGCTGATCTGGAAGTTCTTCGGCATGTCCGGGTAGAAGTAGTTCTTCCGCGCGAACCGGCACCAGGTCGCGATCGAGCAGTTGAGCGCCAGGCCGATCCGGATGGTCGCCTCGATGGCGGCCTTGTTGGCCACCGGCAGCGCGCCGGGCAGGCCCAGGCACACCGGGCACACCTGGGTGTTCGGCTCGGCACCGAACTCGGTCGGGCAGCCGCAGAACATCTTGGTCTTCGTGCCCAGCTCGACGTGCGTCTCCAGCCCGATCACCGGCTCGTAGCGGGTGAGCACGTCGTCGTAGCTGGGCAGGGTCAGGGTGGTCACTTCACGGCCTCCGAGATCTCCGGCGCCTGGTCGGTCAGGCGCGGGTCCCGACGGCGGACTCCAGCGCGGCGGCGACCCGGTACATCCGGTCGTCGGCCATGGTCGGCGCCATCACCTGCAACCCGACCGGCAGCCCCTCGGACAGCCCGCACGGCACCGAGATCGCCGGCCCGCCGTACAGGTTGGTCGGGATCGTGAACAGGTCGGCCAGGTACATCTGGTACGGGTCGGAGGTGCGCGCGCCGAACGGGAACGCCACGAACGGCGTGGTCGGCGAGACCAGCACGTCGACCTGCTCGAACGCCGCGGTGAAGTCCCGCGTGATCAGCGTGCGCACCTTCTGCGCCTGGCCGTAGTAGGCGTCGTAGTAGCCGGTGGACAGCGCGTACGTGCCGAGCATGATCCGGCGCTTGACCTCGGGGCCGAAGCCGGCCTCCCGGGTCAGCGACATGACCTCCTCCAGCGAGCGCATCGCCGTCGTCGCCGACCCGCAGGCCGTACCGGACGCCGTCGAACCGGGCCAGGTTGGACGAGCACTCGCTCGGCGCGATCAGGTAGTAGGCCGGCAGCGCGTACTCGAAGTGCGGGCAGGACACCTCGACCACCTCGGCGCCGAGCTTGGCCAGCGCGTCGACCGCCTCGCGGAACGCCGCCATCACGCCCGGCTCGGCGCCCTCGCCGGCGAACTCGCGTGACCAGGCCCGAGCCGCACGCCGGTCAGGTCGCCGGCGGCACCGCGCCGGGCCGCCTCGACGACCGGCGGCACCGGCTGCGGGATCGAGGTCGAGTCGCGCGGGTCGTGCCCGGCGATCACCTCGTGCAGCAGTGCGGCGTCGAGCACCGTACGCGCGCACGGGCCGGGGGTGTCCAGCGAGGACGAGAAGGCGATCAGGCCGTACCGGGAGGTGCCGCCGTAGGTCGGCTTCGCGCCGACCGTGCCGGTGACCGCGCCGGGCTGCCGGATCGAGCCGCCGGTGTCGGTGCCGATCGCCAGCGGCGCCTCGTACGCCGGCCACCGCGGCCGCGCTGCCGCCGCCGCGAGCCGCCCGGGATGCGGCCCAGGTCCCACGGGTTGTGCGTCGGGCCGTAGGCCGAGTACTCGGTGGACGAGCCCATCGCGAACTCGTCCATGTTGGTCTTGCCGAGGATCACCGTGCCGGCCGCGCGCAGCCGCTCGCACGATCGTCGCGTCGTACGGCGGGCGCCAGCCCTCGAGGATCTTCGAGCCCGCGGTGGTCGGCACGCCCCGGGTGGCCAGCACGTCCTTGACCGCGACCGGCACCCCGGCCAGCGGGCCGAGCGGCTCCCCGGCCGCGCGTCGCTCGTCCACCGCGGCTGCCGCGGCGAGCGCGCCGTCGGCGTCGACGTGCAGGAACGCGTGCACCCGGTCGTCGACCGCGGCGATCCGGTCGAGATGCGCCCGCGTGACCTCGACCGCGGAGACCTCCCCGACGCGACCAGCGCGGCGAGCTCGGCCGCGGTCCGGGTAGTCAGTTCGGCACCGGTGTCGGCCATGCTCACGCCTCCTCGTCCAGGATCCGCGGCACCCGGAACCGGTCGTCCTCGGCCGTCCGGCGCGCCGGCCAGCGCGTCGTCCCGGTCGAGGCACGGCCGCGGCACGTCCTCGCGCAGCACGTTCGTCAGCGGCACCGAGTGCGAGGTCGGCGGGATGTCCGCGGCGGTGACCTCGCCGACCCGCGCGACCGACTGGAGGATCACGTCGAGCTGGCCGGCGAACGTGTCGAGCTCCTCCTCGGTGACGGCGAGCCGCGACAGGCGCGCGAGATGCGCGACCTCCTCGCGGGAGATGGCGGACATCGACTGCTCCCTTGATCAACTATTTGCGGCCCGGTACAGCTGCCGTAGGACCCGCGGAGATGGCCGGGCGAGCCGGCACGAGGTGTCCGACCCGGGCCGTCGACCGGCTGCCCGGCACCGGCCGGACGACCCACCGCGGGTGCCCGGTACGGGCCGGACGCCTCACCGCGAGCCTGGCACGCGCCGGGTGACCCGGGCGAGTCTATTGCGGCCGGGTGGCACCGACGTCACCGACGGGGCAATCCGGCCGGCGAGCCCTCGAACCGGTTGCCGCGGGCAGCCCGCGAGGGTCCCGGGGCCGACCCGCCGTACCGGAGCGCGGATTCCCTCAGAACCGGACGCTTTCTGCCGAGTGGCCGGGGCATGGGTGTTAAAGCAGGTGCTCCAGCGGCTCCCGGCCAACCCGGGGACGCGTCCCGGAACCGGACCCGGCGCCTGGGGCGTGGACTCACCGGACGCTTCGCCGTACGGCTGGCCGCCGGGATCCTGGTAGCCACGCTGCCGATGATGTTCGCGCTCGCCATCGTGCTGACCTCGGAGTCGTCCGCCAGCCTCACCGCCGCCGCCGAGGACAAGGGCGAGGCGCTGGCCCGGGCCGTGGCTCTGCGTACGGAGGCGTTCACCACCGACCGCCGGGGCGACCTGCACGTGATCGCCGCCCAGGCCGCCGACCACCCCGGCCGGGGCGCGCTGGTCGGCCTCGTCACCGACATCCACGAGGCGGTCGAGGCGTACTCGGTGATCGAGGTTGACGATCTGGCTGGTCGCGTACTGTCCGCCAGCCGGCCCGAGCACATCGACCCAGCCGGCGACGCGTGGTTCCGCACGGCCGCGTCCGGCCAGGAGGTGCTGACCTCACCGGTGTACGACGAAACGGACCAGCGGTTCGAGTGGATCATCGCGCAGCCGGTGCTGGACAGTCACGGCGCGCCCGTCGGGGTCGTGGTCGGCCGGCTCAGCAGCTCCGTACTCGCCCCCCTCCTCAATCCCGAACTTGACCGCGGCAGCGAGGTCGTGGTGGTCGGTGCGGACGGCGTCCTGATCTACGCCACCTCCACCGGCGAGGTGGCCTCGGACGCCGCCCTGATCGAGTCCGGCGCCCTGTCCACCAGGGTCGACAACGCCGGTACCCGCGCCGCCGCCTCCGGCCCGCCGGAGACGATCGGCCATCGCGCGTACCAGGACCTGCACGGCAACGACGTCATCGCGGGATTCGACGTCATCGACGAACTCGACTGGACGGTGCTGGCCCAGGAGTCCACCGAACTGGTGCTGGCGCCGGTGGCACAGGTACGCAGGCGGGCGCTGCTGCTGGTCGGGCTCGGCACTCTCCTCGCGCTCGCCTTCTCGGTGACCTTCGCCTGGCGTACCAACCGCCCGCTGCGCCGGCTGACCGAGGTGGCCCGACAGGTCACCACCGGCGCACTGGGAGCCAGGGTCGAACCGGCCGGCGCACAGGAGCTGGTGGCCCTCGGCACCTCGCTCAACGCGATGCTGGACACCTGCGAAGGCCTGATCGGCCAGGTCTCCTCGGCCGGTCAGGAAGTGACCCGATCGGCCGCGGAGCTCTCGGCGTCCTCCGACGAGCTGGCCGCCACCACGACCCAGCAGGCGGCCGCCATCACCGAGGCCTCGGCCACCACCGAGGAACTGGCCCGGGCGTCGGTCGCCATCGCCGACACCGTCGACGCGATGGCCCGCCAGACGGCCGACACCAAGGACGGGCTGGAACAGGCCGAGTCCGACATCCAGACGTCGTCCGACCGCACGTTGGCACTGGCCGGGCGGGTTCAGGACATCGACGGGCTGCTGGACCTGATCAACGAGATCGCGGACCAGACGAACCTGCTCGCCCTCAACGCCGCGATCGAAGCCGCCCGGGCCGGTGAGGAGGGCCGCGGCTTCGCCGTGGTGGCCGAGGAGGTCCGCCGGCTGGCCGAGCGGTCCAAGGCCTCGGCCGGCAACATCGCCACCATCGTCGCCGCGGTGCGGGACGAGACCAACGCCAGCGTCATGGCCATGGAGAAGGGGGCCAAGCAGATGCAGGCCGGCCTCGGCCTGCTGGAAGACGTCACCGACGCCACCGGGCAGGTCCGGCTGACCACCCAGCAGCAGCGGCTGGCCACCTCCCAGGTGGTCGAGACCATGGAGCAGCTGACCGACGCCAGCCGGCAGGTCTCCGTCACGGCCCAGCAGATCGCGTCCGCGGCGGGCGACCTCGCCCAGCTGGCCGGCCACCTGGAGTCCAGCGCGGCCGGCGCCCGGCGCGAAAGCCTGCTGTGACGGCCCCACCCCTGCCGGCGCTGCTGCTGCCGCTGGGGAACGATCACTACGCCGTACCGGCCCGGCTCGTCCGGGAGGTGGTGGCCGGACCCCGGCCGACCAGGCTCCCCACCGCACCGCAGTCGATCGTCGGCATGATCAACCTGCGCGGTGAGGTGGTGCCGCTGTTCGACACCACCGCCCTGTTGGGCCTCGGCCCGGGCCGTACGGCCGCGTTCGCCGCCGTGGTGCAGACCGCCCGCGGCCGTGCGGCGCTCGCCGTCGACGGCCTGCCGCACATCGCCGAACTGGTCGACCACGTCGGGCCGAGCGAGCTGCACGGGACCGACGGGCGGTACGCCGTCGACGGCCACATCGCCGTACTGCTCGACGTCGAGCGGCTCATCCGATGACGGTCAAGGGGGCCGAGGCCTTCCGGGCGCTGTTCGCCGAGGAGGCCGAGGCCCGGCTCAGCCGGCTCGGCCAGTTGGTGATCGAGCTCGAGGGGGCCGTACCGGGCACCCCGGCCGCACTGGCTCTCATCGGCGAGATCTTCCGCGAGGTACACACCATCAAGGGCTCCGCCGGAGTTGTCGGCTTCGACAGCGTCGGCGCGTACGCGCACGAGGTCGAGGCGTACCTGGAGGAGCTGCGGTCGGCGCGCACCACCTGTACGCCGGAGATCGTGGACGCCCTGCTCGCCGGCATCGACGGGCTGGCCGCCCTCACCTGGCGCGCGGTGGGAGGAGACCTCACCGCCGGTACCGGCGACCACCCGGCGCTGCTCCAGCTCGCCGTGGCGTTCTCGGCCGAGCCGGCCCCGGTGGCCGCACCGCCGGCCGATCCGGTGACTCCCCCGGCGACCGCGGTACCGGGCCGCGAGCTGCCGAGCACGATCGCGGTACCGCTGGAGCGGTTGGACGAACTGATCCGGCTGGTGAGCGAGACAGCCGCGGCCCACCTGCGCAACGGCCGCATGCTCAGTGAGCGGTTGGCCGTCGAGCCGGCCAGTGTCGCCGGGTACAGCGAGCTGTCCGTGCTCCTCAACCAACTCCAGGACGTCGCCATGCGTACCCGGATGGTGCCGGTGGCGGGCATCACCGACCAGCTCCACCGTGCCGTCCGCGACACCGCCCGCAGCCTCGGCAAGGACGTCCGGTGGGAGGTGCTGGGCGGCACCACCGAACTCGACCGCGGCGTCCTTCAGCAGCTTTCCGACGCGCTGCTGCACCTGGTACGCAACGCGGTCGACCACGGCGTCGAGACCGCGGCGGAGCGGGTGGCGGCGGGCAAGCCGGCGCAGGCGACCGTCCGCCTGCACGCCATGCAACTCGGCTCGGAGGTCATCATCGTGGTGACCGATGACGGGCCCGGGATCGACGTGGAGCGGGTACGGCAGAAGGCGGCGGCCAACCTCGGCATCGACTCCGGCGCCATGAGCGACGACGACGCGCTCCAGCTGATCTTCGAGTCCGGCCTGTCGACCTCCCGGTTCGTGACCGACATCTCCGGCCGCGGCGTCGGCCTCGACGTGGTACGGGCCAATGTCAACGCCGCCCGCGGCCGGGTCGAGGTGCGCTCCGAGCCAGGCGGCGGCTGCGAGTTCCGGATCGTGGTACCGGTGACGCTGGCCGTACTGCGGTGCCTGCTGGTGGAGGTCGCCGGGCAGCGGTTCGCCGTGTCGATGCACCAGATCGTGCTGGCCCGACCGGAGGCGACCGGTCAGGAGATCCACACCGAAGGGCGTCGGTCGCTGCTGCTCGACGGGCAGTCGGTCGCCATCTGCGACCTCGCGGAGGTACTCGCGCTGCCGTCGGCGACCGCGGCGGGAATCCTGGTCGTGGTGAACGACTCGGCCGGCCGGTACGCGTTCCGGGTCGCCGAGGTGATCGGCCAGCGGGACGTCGCGGTCAAGGGCCTCAGTCCGCTGGTACCGCCCCTGGGGGTGGTGTCCGGGGTGAGCGTCGAGCCGGACGGCTCGATCCTGTTCCTGCTCGACGTACCGGGCATGATCGAGCAGGCCCGCCACCTGCTGCCGGCGACCGGCGCCGCCACCACGGCGTCCCCGGTACCACGGCACTCCGGGCGGGTCCTCGTCGTCGACGACGCCCTGACCGTGCGGGAGCTCCAGCGATCGATCCTGGAGCGGGCCGGGTTCGAGGTGGCGCTGGCCGGCGACGGCGTCGACGCGCTCAGCCAACTCGCCGAACACGTACCCGACCTGGTGCTGACCGATGTCGAGATGCCGAGAATGGACGGGTTCACCCTCACCGAACAGATCCGGGCCCGCCCGGCGCTGGCCAACGTCGCGGTACTCATCCTGACCTCGCTGGCCAGTGACGCCGACCGACGGCGCGGGTTGGAAGCAGGCGCGGACGGCTACATCGTCAAGAGCGCCTTCGACGAGAAGGCCCTGCTCAGCGCGGTCGACCGGGTGTTGGGCGGGCGATCGTGACCGCCGCGCCGGTACGGGTGGTGATCGTCGAGGATTCCCTGGTCCAGCGGGCCCACCTGGTCGGGATGCTGGAACACCAGCACGACATCACCGTGGTCGGCGAGGCGACCACCGCCCCGGAAGCCATCGAGCTGGTGGCCCGGCTCCGGCCGGACGTGGTCACGCTGGACCTGAACATCCCCGACGGGGGCGGCCAGTACGCCCTCGAACGGATCATGGCGGCTACCCCGACACCGATCCTGGTGCTCTCCTCGACGGTCCAGCACGGCGCCTCGACCGCGGCGATCGAGGCACTGGCCGCGGGCGCGGTACTCGCGCTGCCCAAACCGGCCCGGTGGACCGAGACCGAGGAGCACGAGCTGCGGCGCAGCGTACGCACCATCAGTCGGGTCCACGTGATCATCCAGCGCCGCCGGCGGGCCAGCCAGCCGTCGTCGCGACCGATGCCCGGCGGCCCATCCACCGCTGCGTCCCGCGGCTCGGCCACCGGGCTGCCCGGCGCACCGGCCGTGGTCGCCATCGGCGCCTCCACCGGTGGTCCGGCGGCCCTGGCCACCGTGCTCGCCGGCTTCGCCGGCCTCACCGCGTCGGTGCTGGTGGTACAGCACATCCACGCCGAGTTCATCCCCGGCCTGGTGAAGTGGATGGCCCGGGTCTCGGCGCTGCCGGTCGAGCAGGCCGTCACCGGGCAGGTGGTACGGCCCGGCCGGGTCTACATCAGTCCGGGCGGCGTACACCTGCGGTTGCGACCGGGACTACGGCTGGAGCTCAACGCGGAGCCGGCGTCGCTGCACCGCCCGTCGGTGAACGAGCTGTTTGCCTCGGTATCCGAGCTGACCGGGCTGCCGTCGGTCGGGGTGTTGCTCACCGGCATGGGCGAGGACGGCGCCCGTGGGCTGCTGGCGATGCGCCGGCGGGGAGCCCGCACGATCGCGCAGGACGAGGCCAGCTGCGCCGTGTACGGCATGCCGCAGGCGGCCTGCCGGCTGGGCGCTGTCGATCACGTGCTGCCGTTGCCGGACATCGCCGAGCGGATCCTGAAGCTCGCCCGCGAGGTGATGGTGTGACGGTCGAGCTGACGCCACCCGACCTCGACCGGATCACGGTGCTGCTGGGCGGCCTGCTCGGACTGCGGGCCGAGCCGTCGATGCGCTCGCGGCTCCGCCGCTGCGTGCTCGATGCAGCCGCCGACCGGACGATGACCGCCCGGCAGTACGTCGACACGCTGGCCGGCGACCGGGTGGCCGTCCAGGACCTGTTCGACCGGGTGACCGTGCAGGAGACCGGGTTCTTCCGCCACCCCGAGCAGTTCGGCGCGCTCGTCGACCGGGTTCTTCCGACGATCCCCGGGGCGGTACGGATCTGGTGCGCCGCCTCGGCCAACGGCCAGGAGCCGTACAGCCTGGCGATGGTGCTCGCCGAGCAGGGCCGGGCCGGGCACGTACTGGCCACCGACGTCTCGACCGGGGCGGTGAACCGCACCGCCGCGGGCCGCTACACCGGCCGGGAGATCCGCGGCCTGTCCCCGCAACGCCAGGCGGCGCACCTGTCGGCGGCCGGGCGCGGCTGGCAGGTCACCGAGGCGGTACGCAAGAAGGTCGTCGTACACCAGCACAACCTGCTCGATCCGATTCCGGCCGAGGCGGCGCGTTGCCAGGTCGTCTTCTGCCGCAACGTGCTGATCTACTTCACCCCCGAGCACGCCCGGGCCTTCCTGACGTCGCTGGCCGACGTCGTGCCGGCCGGCACGTACCTGTTCGTCGGCTCGGCCGAGACGATCTGGCACATCACCGACCGCTTCGAGGCGGTCGCGTTGGACGACGCGTTCGTCTACCGCTCCCGCGCGCAGAAGTCGACCGCGCCCCCGCCGCCTCGTCCCGCCGGCCCACCGCCCGCGGTCGAGCCCGTCCGCCGGGCTCGACCCGCCCGCGCCGCCACGGCCCCGGAGCCGGCAGCCGGGGCCGGCAGTCCGGCACCGGCCGAGGCCGGGCTGCATGCGCTGCGGGCCGGCGACCCGGCCGGCGCCGTGATCGCGTTCCGCCGGTGGGCCTACACCGAGCCCGACAACCCGCAGGCCCATCTGCATCTGGGCCTGGCGCTGGAGTCGGCCGGTGATCATCAAGCCGCCCGCCGGGCATTCCGCTCCGCCCGCGCCGCGCTCGACCACGCCGACCCGTCGCTCCTGGGCGCCACCACGGGCAGCTACCAGGTCGCCGAGCTGCACCGGTTCCTTACCGAGAAGGGTCAGGCCATCGCACCATGAAGACCGTCGTCTGCTTCCGCACCCGGCATGGCGCGTTCGCCATGCCGGTCGAGTCCACCGTGTCGGTACGGCTGGCCGACGGTCTGGTGCCGCTGCCCGGCGCCCATCCGGACGTGGCCGGCATCCTGCCCGGAGAACCGCCGCTGAGCGTGCTGACCACCCTCGGTCCCGGCAGCGGTCAGGTACTGGTGGTGAGCTCCGGCGCGCACGCGTACGGACTCCTGGTCGAGGAGGTCACCGGCCTGCACCGGCTGCCGTCGAACGAGGTCGGCCCCGCGCCGACCGGCCAGGAGCACGGCTGGTTCAGCGGTACCTTCCACCGCGGCGACGACCTGGTGCTCATCGCCGACCCGGCCGCCTTCCTGGAGCGGTTGTGAACACGCCGGCGACGATCCTGGTCGCCGAGGACTCACTGGTGATCCGGGCGGTGGTACGCAGCCAACTCGAGGACGAGGGCTACCGGGTGGTCGAAGCCGCCGACGGCCGGAGCGCGCTGGCCAGATGCGCCGAGGTCAGCCCGGACGCGGTGCTGCTCGACATCGAGATGCCGGGCCTGAACGGGCATCAGGTGCTCGCCCGGCTCAAAGCCGACCCGGCCCTCACCGACATCCCGGTGGTGTTCCTGACCGGCCGGACCGGCACCGTCGACATGGTGGAGGGGTTGCGGGCCGGCGCCCACGACTACCTGAAGAAGCCGTTCGAACAGGCGGAACTGCTGGCCCGGGTGGGCGGCGCGGTACGGGTCAAGCGGCTGCAGGACCAGCTGCGCGAGCGCAACGCCGAACTCGACGGGCTGAGCCGTACCGACGCCCTGACCGGTACGTACAACCGCCGGCACATCGCCGCCGAGCTGACCCGGCTCGCGGCCGTGACGCCCCGCCACGGTCACCCGACCTCGGTGATCATGTTCGACATCGACCACTTCAAGCAGGTCAACGACACCGCGGGTCACCCCGGTGGCGACCTGGTACTCCAGGAGTTCTGCCGGCGGATGACCGCCCAGGTGCGAGGTGAGGACGTCGTCGGGCGCTGGGGCGGCGAGGAGTTCCTGGTGATCCTGCCGATGACCGGTCCGGTCGACGCGGCCACCACCGCCGAGCGGGTCAGGGTGGCGGTGAGCGCCACCCCGGTACCGGTGATCGACGGCGAGATCACGATCACCGTCAGCGCCGGCTGTGCCAGTAGTCAGGACGGGGATCTGGCCGACCTGGTGACCCGGGCCGACGCCGCCCTTTACGCGGCGAAGGCCGACGGCCGGAATCGCGTCGTGACGTCGGCCGCCGACACGGGGCCGGTCGCGCCGGATTCGACGCAACGAGCGCTCAGCCGTTGACCGACCGACGGGTCACCGGTCACGCCGTGGGTCCGGCGGACCCGCGACCCGGACCTGGTGTCCGGTCCCGTCGAGCACCGTGCCGTTGATCGCCGAACCGTCGACCACCGTGCCGTTGATCGCCGAACCGTCGAGCACCGCGCCGTCGAGTACCGCGCCGTCGAGCACAGCGCCGTCGAGCACAGCGCCGTCGATTACCGGACCGTCGAGTACCGCGCCGTCGATTGCCGAGCTGTCGAGCACCGTGCCGTCGATCGCCGGACCGTCGAGCACGTCGCTCCCGACAGCGGGCAACGCCGCCGGACCGGGCAGGGCCGCCGGCTGCGCGGGCGGCCGTGGCCGGCCGGCCCGGGTCGGTACCGGTCCGGGCCGGGCGCGGTGATCGGCCGGGCGCGGGCGGGACCAGTACGAGCCACCGTCCGCGCGGTGCCGCCCGGTCCGCGACAGCCGACGGGTACCGAGCCACGCGGTTAGCTCGGCGGCCGACATCGGGGCCGCGTAGAACCAGCCCTGCGCCACATGGCAGCCCTGGCCGCGTGAGGCGACCCGCCAGGTACGGGCGTCCTCGACCCCCTCGGCGACCACCCGCAGGCCGAGCGCGCCGGCCAGCTCGATGATCGACCGGACGATCGCGGCGTCGTCGGCGTCCGTGGCCATCCCGAGCACGAACGACCGGTCGATCTTGACCTCGGACAGCGGCAGCCGGCGCAGGTGCTGCATCGACGAGTAGCCGGTGCCGAAGTCGTCCAGGGACGATGGCCACACCGAGCCGGTCGAGCCGGTGCAGCGTCGCCAACACCCGCCGCGGGTCGGCCATCAGGGCGCCCTCGGTGATCTCCAGTTGCAGGTGCGCCGGGCGTACCGCGGACTCGGCCAGCCGGGCCGCCAACCGGTCGACCAGGTCGGTGGTGTGCAGGTCCCGCACGCTGACGTTGACCGATGCGCGCAGGCTGATCCCGGCCCGGGCCCACTCGGCCAACTGGTCGATCACCTCGTCCAGTACGCGATAGGTGAGCAGCCGCATCACGGCGGTGTGCTCCGCGGCCCGGATCAGCTCTTCCGGCGAGACCGGGCCGAGCTCGGGGTGTCGCCAGCGCAGCAGCGCCTCGACGCCGACCACCTCCCCGGAGAGGGCAGCCACTTGCGGCTGGTAGTACACGCTGATCCCGCCGCCGTCCGCGCTCTCCAGCGCCCGGCGCAGGTCGGCCAGCAGGCTCAGCCGCTCGATCGAGTTGTGGTCCTGGGCCGGGTCGTACACGGCGACGCCGCTGTTGTGGGTCTTGGCGTCGTACATGGCGACATCGGCGTGCCGCAGCAGGGTGTCGAAGTCCTCGCCGTGGTCGGGGTACACGGCGATGCCGATCGAGCCGAACACGTCCAGCGGCATCCCGTCCAGGTACACCGGATCGACCAGCGCCGCGGCGAGCCCCTCGGACAGCCGGCACGGCTCGGCCACATCGCTGACCTGGCGCAACAGCACGGCGAACTCGTCACCGCCGAGCCGGACGACGAGATCCCCCGGGCGTACCCGCGCCTTCAACCGTTCGCCGACCTCCACCAGCAGCCGGTCGCCGACGCCGTGCCCGAGCGCGTCGTTGACCTGCTTGAACCGGTCGAGGTCGAGTACGGCCAGGGCCAGCCGGCAGTCCCGCTGACCGTCCGCCTCCCGTTCGAGCTGTGCCGCGATCCCGGCCGCCACCTCGTTCTCCAGTGCCTTGCGGTTGGCCAGGCCGGTGAGCGGGTCGAGCAGTACCAACCGTTCCTGTTCGGCGGACAGCCGCGCGGTCCGGTACACCGCGTACAGCGGTACCACGATCAGCGGGATGAGCCAGACGCTGAACTCCGCCGCGATGGCGAGCAGCGGCGCGAGCAGCAGCAACGCCCCGGTGGCGAGCACCTCGTAGCCGACCGACCGCACGATCGCCCGCAACCAGGATCCGCCGAACCGCAGCCACACAGCGGTGGAGACCAGACCGTGGCTGGTGGCGAACCAGGCGGCGGCCGCGGCCACCACGACGGTTGCCTCGCGCAACCCGGGTCGTACCTCCGGCGAGCAGCAGGACAGTCCGGACGCGGCGATGGCCCCGCTGGCCGCGGCGAGCGCCAGCGCGTACTGCGAGATGTTGAACAGCGCCCGCCAGAACGTGGAGCGCAGCCGCCAGCACGCCACGCCGGCCGCGACCGTCTGTACCGCGATCGCCGGCCCGAGCCCCCAGACCAGCAGGATCGCGAAGCTGAAGCAGATCGACGGGTATACCGCGACGGATTGCCGCAACCCGGACGTGGACAGCGGTCGGGCGTCGGCGGCCGCGGCGAACACGGCCATCAGCCAGAACGCCGGCGGTACCGCGGACAGCCCGGCCGAGGAGATCAGTACCGGCTCGGTCTGCGCGCCGAGGAAGCCGGCCAGTGCCCCGGCGGTGACCGCGGCCCCGGCGAGGCTGACCGCCACGACGTAACCGAAGAACGCCCACTCGTGTCCGGGCGGCGCCGAGTTGCGCAGCGACGTCGGCTCCATGCCACCCCCTTCAGACGTCAGCCGACGTGTCGGCTACGGCGCCGTGCACCCCCCGATGACGGCGTCCTTCCCCCGCGACCCGCAGTGCGGGCGTCGCGTCCCGTTCTTCACAACGACGTCACAAATGGGCGGTGACGCGCACACCGGAGTATGACCGTGAGCGGTGCCCGATGGGGGGACACCCGACATAAAGCGCGATATCGCGACGACGGCGCGCGGGGACCCGGCCATCGCCCGACAACGGGAACCGGCCGGCGCCCTACTCCTCGACCTTGGCGACCGCGCGAGCGGCGTCCGGACCCTGGTCGAGCAGCACGTCCAGGCCGTCCTCATCCAGGATCGGCACCTTGAGCTGTACCGCCTTGTCGTACTTGGAGCCCGGCGTCTCGCCCACCACGACGAAACCGGTCTTCTTCGACACGCCGCTGGTGACCTTCCCGCCGCGGTTCTGGATCGCCTCGGTCGCCTGGTCCCGGGAGTACCGGCTGAGCGAACCGGTCACCACCACGGTCAGGCCCTCGAGCGGCCGGGGGCCGGAATCGGACCGCTCCTCCGCGAGGCGTACCCCCGAGGCCCGCCATTTCTCCACGACCTCGCGGTGCCAGTCCACCTCGAACCAGTCGCGGACGGCGACCGCGATCGTCGGACCCACGCCGTCGACCGCCGCCAGCTCCTCCTCGCTGGCCGCGAACATCCGGTCGATCGAGCCGAACTCGCGGGCCAGCGCCTGCGCGGCGGTCGGCCCGACGTGCCGGATGGACAGCGCCACCAGCACCCGCCACAACGGACGGCTCTTGGCCTCGACCAGGTTGGCCAGCAGCTTCACGCCGTTCGCGCCGAGCGTGCCGTCCTTGTTGACGAAGAAGTCGACCCGCTTGAGCGTCTCTTCGTCCACATCGAACAGGTCGCCCTCGTCGCTGATCTCGCCGGATTCGAGCAGCGCGACGCCGGCCTTGTAGCCGAGCACCTCGATGTCGAACCCGCCGCGGCCGGCCAGGTGGAACAGCCGCTCCCGCAACTGGGCCGGGCAGGACCGGCTGTTGGGGCAGCGGATGTCGGCGTCGGCTTCCTTCTCCGGCCGCAGTTCGGAGCCGCACTCCGGGCAGTGGGTCGGCATCTCGAACTCGCGCGCGTCGTCGGGGCGCAGGTCGGCGACCGGCCCGAGCGATCTCGGGGATCACGTCGCCCGCCTTGCGTACCACCACCGTGTCGCCGATCAGCACGCCCTTGCGCTCGACCTCGTGCGCGTTGTGCAGCGTCGCGTACGCGACCGTGGAGCCGGCCACCCGTACCGGCTCCAGCTCCGCGTACGGGGTGACCCGGCCGGTGCGCCCGACGTTCACCTTGATGTCGAGCAGCTTGGTGGTGACCTCCTCCGGCGGGTACTTGAAGGCGATCGCCCAGCGCGGTGCCCGGCTGGTGGAGCCGAGCCGGCGTTGTACCGACACCTCGTCGATCTTGATGACCACACCGTCGATCTCGTGCTCGACGTCGTGCCGGTGCTCGGCGTAGTGCGCGATGAACTCCCGCACCTCGGCCATGGTGGACACCACGCTCCACCGCTTGGAGGTGGGCAGGCCCCAGGCGGCGAGCGCCCGGTACGCCTCGGACTGCCGGGTCGCGGCGAAGCCCCGCAGCGCGCCGATCCCGTGTACCACCAGGTGCAGCTGCCGGGACGCGGTGATGCGCGGATCCTTCTGCCGGAGCGAGCCGGCGGCGGTGTTGCGCGGGTTCGCGAACGGCGCCTTGCCCTGCTCGACCAGCTGCGCGTTGAGCTCGCCGAACAGCTCCACCGGGAAGAACACCTCGCCGCGTACCTCGAGCAGCTCCGGCACCGGGAACTCGTCGGTACCGGTGAGCCGGTCCGGTACGTCCTTGACCGCGCGGACATTCGGCGTGACGTCCTCGCCGGTACGCCCGTCACCGCGGGTCGCGCCGCAGGTCAGCCGGCCGTTGGTATAGGTGAGATTGACCGCCAGGCCGTCCACCTTCAGCTCGCACAGGTAGGTGACCGGACCACCGGCATCCCGTTCGATCCGGGCCGCCCAGGCGTCCAGTTCCTCGTCGTCGAACGCGTTGTCCAGGCTGAGCATCCGCTCGGCGTGCGCGACCGGGGTGAACTGGGTGGCATAGGTGCCGGCCACCTTCTGGGTCGGCGAGTCCGGGGTGCGCAGGGCCGGGAACTCGTCCTCGATGGCTTCCAGGTCGCGCAGCAACCGGTCGAACTCGCCGTCGGTGACGACCGGTGAGTCGAGCACGTAGTAGCGGTAGCGGTGCTCCTCGATCTCCTGGGCGAGCTGGGCGTGCCGCTCGCGGGCCTCGGCCGGCGGCTCGGCGCCGGCCTGCGCCTGCTGCGCCGCGGTCGGGGTCTCCGCAAAGACGTCCTCACTCACCGCGCCCAACCCCTTCCGCGTCCCCGGCCGGCACGAGCCGGTCAGCACACTCCCGGCCGCAATCGTGCCCCTCGATCCACCCGCAACCTAGCCGGCACCGCCGACATCCCGCCTGGCAGCCGGCCGGAAATGGGCCGGCCGGGGCGGCCGCACCATCCGCAGGGCCCACTGCACTCCCCGGCCCGGCGGCGGCGGGCCACCCGGGGACTCCCCGGCCCGGCGGCGGCCGGCCACCCGGGGACTCCCCGGCCCGGCGGCGGCGGGGCGGCCGGCACCCCGGTCCGGTGCTGAGGTCGGCACCCGAGCTGCACCGGATCCACACCAGATCTTGCGCCCGGCGAATCGGATAGTGCGAGGGCGGCCGCTTCCCGCGTCGGCTGAGGAAGGCAGGTGGGATGACCGACCCGAGCCACCTGACCCCGGAAACCGGGCACAACGGCACCGGACACCGCACCGCCGCACACCCCGATGCCGGACACCCCGACGCCGCACACCCCGACGCCGCACACCCCGACGCCGGGCACATCGACGCCGGGCACAACGGCGCCGGACACCCCACCGGTCCCCTCGACGCCCCGCTCCGCGCGCACCCCGCCGGCCCGGTACCCCCGACGGGTTGGGGTTTCGCTCCGGACCTTCGGATCGCGGGCTGGCTGACGTACATCATCAGCTGGCTGGCCGCGTCGGCGAGCATGGCGGTGCTGCCGCAGCGGCTCGGCCGGACGGTGTTCCTGGCCCTGGTCTGCTCGATGATGGCGGCCGGCCTGGCCGGCATCCGGCGCTACCGGCCGGACTCGCGGCGGGCCTGGCAGCTCGTCGCCGCCGGCGGCTTCGCGGTCGCGCTCGGCTTCTTCGGCCGGACCGCGTACGAGCTGCGCACCGGCAGTCCACCGGCGATGCCGTCGCTGCTCGACCTCCCGTTCGCCGCGGCGTACCCGCTGTTCGCGGCGGGACTCTGGGCCCTGGTACCGAGGCCGAAACGCGAGCGCAACGGCGACCTGCTGGACCTGACCATCGTGACCGGGACGCTGGCCGGCCTGTACTGGGTGTTCGTGGTGGTACCGATGCTCGCCAACCCGGAGCTGTCCCGTTCGCTGCTGCTCACCGGGCTCGGCTACGCCATCGGCAACACGGTGGTACTGGCCGGCATCGTCCGGGCGCTGATCCACGCGCGGTTGCGCACGCCGGCCCTGCTGCTCCTGGTCGCCGGACTGGTGGCGATGCTGGTCGCGGACAGCCTGTTCCTGCGGCACCTGGCCACCAGCGATCCGCTACCCGGGGTGGTCACCGCGGTCTGCTGGTCGCTGGCGTACCTGCTGATCGGCGCGGCCGCACTGCACCCGTCGATGGCCGCCCGGTACGACCGGATCACCGCACCGGACCAGGTGCTGACCACCCGACGACTGGTGGCGTTCGCGCTGCTCTCGACCCTCGCCCCGGCCGAGTTCGGATACCTCGGCATCACCCACCGGAGCACCCTGTCGATCGTCGTACTCGCGCTGGTCACCGGCCTGGTCACCGTGCTGGGGCTGGTACGGACCGGGCAGCTCGCCGGGGTGGCGCGGCGGCGTACCGAGCGACTCGACGAGGCCGCGGCGGTGCTCGGGGCCACCCGCCGGGAGGGCGCGGCACTGGCCCGCCAGCTCACCCGGCGCGCCGCGTACGACCCGCTCACCGGCCTGCCCAACCGGGCCACGCTGCTGGAACGCCTGGAGACCACGCTCAGCCAGCCCGGCGACGACGGTACCCACGCCCTGGTACTGGTCGGTCTCGACGGCTACTCCGACATCAACGACGCGTACGGGCGCAGCGTCGGCGACGAGCTGCTGCTCGACGTGGTGAGCCGCCTGCGTACCAGGGTGACCGGCGGCGAGATGCTGGCCCGGGTCGACGGCGACCAGTTCGCGATGCTCCAGGAGCACGTCGGTGCCGAGCAGGCGTACGCCTTCGCGAACCAGCTGCTGGTGCTGCTGCGCGACCCGTACCGGGTGAACCGGCACGAGATCTACGTGACCGCGAGCATCGGGGTACGGGCCATCGGCGCCGGTACGACGACGCCGGTGACCGCGATGCGCGACACGGAGCTCGCCCTCGCCGCGGCGAAGGACCGCGGCCGGGACCAGGTCGTCGCCTTCCAGCAGCCGCTGCGCATTGCCCGGCGCAACCAGGCCCGGCTCGCCGCGCAGTTGCGCCGCGCGCTCGCCGCCGACGAGTTCACGCTGAACTACCAGCCGGTCGTCGAGCTGGCCACCGGCCGGATCAGCTCGGTCGAGGCGCTGCTGCGGTGGCAGCCGACCGGGGGCCGGCCGGTACCGCCGGACGACTTCATCCCGGTGGCGGAGGAGTCCGGCCAGATCGTGCCGATCGGTGACTGGGTCATCAACGAGGCCTGCGCCACCGCCCGGGAGTGGTACCCCCGGTACGGCCTGTCCGTCGCGGTGAACGTGTCCGGCCGGCAGCTGACCGAACCCGACTTCACCGACAAGCTGTTCGCCGTCATGGCCGCCAACGACCTGCCGGGCGCCGCGCTGTCGGTCGAGATCACCGAGACCGTGCTGGTCGCCACCACCAGCGCGGAGATCGACCTGGTCACCGGTCAGCTGGCGCGGTTGCGCAAGCACGGCATCCGGATCGCGATCGACGACTTCGGCACCGGGTACTCGTCGCTGTCCTACCTGCGCCACCTGCCCGCCGACGTACTCAAGATCGATCGCAGCTTCACCAGCGTGACCGGCACCGCCGACCCCGCCATCGGGTACCACCGGACGTTCACCCGCACGATCGTGCAGCTCGGCGACAGCCTCGGCCTCACCACGGTGGCCGAGGGCATCGAGACCCCGGAGCAGGCGGAGGCGCTGCGCGCCATGGGTTGCCGGTACGGCCAGGGGTTCTACTTCGCCCGGCCGATGTCCGCCACCGACCTGGACCGGATGCTCGCCGCCGAACTGGATCGGATGCTCGGGGCACCAAGAGCGCAGGTCGCCTGACCGACGGCCACGATGGCACTAACGTCGGCACCAGGTCGCCCCGCAGTGGAGGTGCTCGATGGCTGGGTCCGCGACACAACCGACCAAGATCACGCTGGACGAGTCCGAGCTGCCCAGGCGGTGGTACAACGTGCTCGCCGACCTGCCGAGCCCGCCGCCACCGGTGCTGCACCCGGGCACGTTGCAGCCGATCGGGCCGGACGATCTCGCGCCGCTGTTCCCGATGGCGCTGATCGGCCAGGAGGTGTCGACCGAGCGGTACATCGACATCCCGGACGAGGTGCTCGACGTGTACCGGCTGTGGCGGCCGTCCCCGTTGTACCGGGCGCACCGGTTGGAGCGCGCCCTCGGTACCCCGGCGAAGATCTTCTACAAGTACGAGGGCGGCTCGCCGGCCGGCTCGCACAAGCCGAACACCGCGGTCGCGCAGGCCTACTACAACGCGCAGGCCGGTATCCGGCGGCTCACCACCGAGACCGGCGCCGGCCAGTGGGGCACCGCGCTCGCGTTCGCCTGCGCGCAGTTCGGGCTCGACTGCGAGGTGTGGCAGGTACGGGCGAGCTACGACCAGAAGCCGTACCGCAAGATCATGATCGAGACGTTCGGCGGGGTGATCCACCCGTCGCCGTCGGACCTGACCGCGGCCGGCCGCAAGGTACTGGCCGAGCACCCGGACTCGCCGGGCAGTCTCGGCATCGCGATCAGTGAGGCCGTCGAGGTGGCCGGTGGCGCCGCGGACACGAACTACGCGCTGGGCAGCGTGCTCAACCACGTGCTGCTGCACCAGACGATCATCGGCGAGGAGGCGCTGCTCCAGTTCGCCAAGATCGGGCTCACCCCGGACCTGATCGTCGGCTGTACCGGCGGCGGCTCCAACTTCGGCGGGCTGATGTTCCCGTTCCTGCGGGACAAGCTCGCCGGCCGTACCGACGTGACGATCCGGGCGGTGGAGCCGGCGTCCTGCCCGTCGCTGACCAAGGGCACCTACGCGTACGACTTCGGCGACACGGCCGGGATGACCCCGCTGATGAAGATGCACACCCTCGGCCACGACTTCATTCCGGACCCGATCCACGCCGGCGGGTTGCGGTACCACGGCATGTCGCCGCTGATCTCCCATGTGTACGAGCTGGGCCTGATGGAGGCGGTGGCGAAGACGCAGCGGGAGTGCTTCGAAGCGGGCGTACGGTTCGCGCGTACCGAGGGCATCGTGCCCGCGCCGGAGCCGACGCACGCGCTGGCGGCCTGCATCGAGGAGGCGCTGCGGTGCCGGGAGTCCGGCGAGGAGAAGGTGATCCTCACCGCGCTGTGCGGTCACGGGCTGCTCGACCTGGCCGCCTACGGCGCCTATCTCGCCGGCGACCTGGTCGACCACGAGCTCTCCGACGAGCAGGTCCGGGACGCGATCGCGCGGCTGCCGGAGGTGCCGGCCCCGGCGTGAGGTCCGGACCGGCGGCCGCGCGTCACTCCGCGGCCTGATCCTGGAGTCGCCGGGCCGCTTCCCGGCAGGTGACCATCGCGGCGCGCGCGTAGTCGGGGGTGGCCCCGGCCATCCCGCACGCCGGCGTCACCACCACCTGCTCGGGCAGCCTGGCCAGCGGAAACCCGAGGCGATGCCACAGTTCGCTTATCCGCGCCGCCGGGCCGGCGCTGTCCGCCGGCTTGTCCGACCCGGTCGCGGGTACGACGCCGGCGAGCAGCCCGAACCCCGCGTCCAGCGCCTCCCCCAGCTCGTCCAGCGCGGCCGCGTTCGCACCCGGGTACACGTCGAAGTCCACCGACACCCCGACGGCGCCGGCCGCGCGGATCAGCCCGACCGGTACCGACGGCGCGCAGCAGTGCACCACGACCGGCACCCCGACGGTCTCGATCACGGTGCGCAGCGCCTGTTCGGCCACGGACTCCTCGGGCGCGCGCAGCACGCCGAGCCCACTCTCGGTGGCGATGTGCCCGGCCAGTACCGCCGGCAGCGACGGCTCGTCGAGTTGCAGCAGCACCCGGCCGGCCGGTACCCGCGCGGCCACCTGGGCGACGTGCTCGCGCAGTCCTTCGGCGAGCGACTCGGTCAGGTCCCGTACCGCGCCGGCGTCCCGCAGCACCCGGCCGCCGACCGGCAGCTCCAGTACCGCCGCCAGCGTCCACGGGCCGCCCGCGGCGACCTTCACCACGCCGGTGTACCCGTCGGCCACGTCCAGCAGCGCGTCCAGGTCCCGGGCCAGCAGGTCGCCGGTACGCCGCAGGTCCCGACCGGGCCGGCTGGCCAGCCGCCAGCGCGCGGCGTACAACTCGACCGGCATGCCCACCAGCAGCCCGGCGGTACGACCGGTCAGCTCCGCGCCCGGGCCACGGTCGGGCAATTCCGGCAGGTACGGAAAGTCCGGCAGTTCGCCGAAGACCAGCCGCAGCGCTTCGTCCGGGTCGGTGCCGGGCAGCGACCCGATTCCGGTGGCGGAACCGGCCGGCCAGGGCGCGCCGTCCGGTCGGGCAGCGCCGCTGGTCTCCGGCCCGGTGGATGATGGTGTACCGGTCACGAGCGCGCACACTACCGGTGCCGCCGACCCGCCCGGGCCGGAAACGGAGCATGATCGGCGGTACACGCGGTAAGGGAGAGGTCATGGCGATTGCGACGGTGAATCCGGCGACCGGTGAGACCCTGCGGACCTACGAGCCACTCGACGACGACGCGGTACGCGAGTGCGTCGAGCGGGCGGCCGAGACGTTCCGCGACTACCGGACGGTGAGCTTCGGCCAGCGCGCGGCCTGGCTGTACGCGGCCGCCGACCTGCTCGACAAGGAGCAGGACGAGGTGGCCCGGATGATGACCACCGAGATGGGCAAGACGATCGTGGCGGCGCGGGCCGAGGCGGGTAAGTGCGCCAAGGCGATGCGGTTCTACGCCGACAACGCCGAGGCGTTCCTGGCCGACGAGGCGGCCGACGCGGACGCGGTGAACGCGCGCCGGGCCTTCGTCCGGTACCAGCCGCTCGGCGTGATCCTCGCCGTGATGCCGTGGAACTTCCCGCTCTGGCAGGTGGTCAGGTTCGCCGCTCCCGCGCTGATGGCGGGCAACGTCGGGCTGCTCAAGCACGCGTCGAACGTGCCGCAGACCGCGCTGTACCTCGGTGAGCTGTTCACCCGGGCCGGCTTCCCGACCGGCGCCTTCCAGACCCTGCTGATCGGCAACAAGCAGGTCGAGGCGGTACTGCGTGACCCGCGGGTGGCCGCGGCGACGCTGACCGGCAGCGAGCCGGCCGGCCGTTCGGTCGGCGCGATCGCGGCCGACGAGGTGAAGAAGACCGTGCTGGAGCTGGGTGGCAGCGACCCGTACGTGGTGATGCCGTCGGCCGACCTCGAGGCGTGCGCGCAGACCGCGATCACCGCGCGGGTGCAGAACAACGGCCAGTCCTGCATCGCGGCCAAGCGGTTCATCGTGCACACCGACGTGTACGACGAGTTCACCGAGAAGTTCGTGGCCCGGATGGCGGCGCTCACGGTGGGCGACCCGATGGACGAGGCGACCGACGTGGGGCCGCTGGCGACCGAGCAGGGCCGCGACGACGTGGAGGAGCTGGTCGCCGAGGCGGTCGGCCGTGGCGCCCGGGTGCTCTGCGGCGGGGTCAGCCCGGACCTGCCCGGCTGGTACTACGAGCCGACCGTCATCACCGACATCACCCCGGAGATGAAGCTGTTCGGCGAGGAGGTCTTCGGGCCGGTCGCGTCGCTGTACCGGGTGGGCAGCCTGGACGAGGCGATCGCGCTGGCGAACGCGACCAGCTTCGGGCTCGGCGCGAACGCGTGGAGCAACGATCCGGCCGAGCAGGAGCGGTTCATCACCGAGCTGGAGGCGGGCGCGGTGTTCGTCAACGGGATGGTCACCTCGTACCCGGACCTGCCGTTCGGTGGCGTCAAGCGCAGCGGGTACGGCCGGGAGCTGTCCTCGCACGGCATCCGCGAGTTCTGCAACGTCAAGACGGTCTGGGTCGGCGGCCCAGCACCCGACGACCCGAACGACCCAGTCGAGTAGCGCCTAGATCCACTCGTCCGGGATCAGCGTGATCTCGAACGGTTCCTTGACCGTCACCGACTCCCCCGGCCGGGCGGTAACCACTTCGTCCCAGGTGCCGTCCGGCCGCGGTCGGGTGTGCACGTGCGTCACCCCGGAGCGCTCGACCCGCCAGTACGCGGGGATCCCCTGCCGGGCGTACGCCTGAGACTTGACCAGCCGGTCCTGACGCTTCGTGCTGATGGATTCGACCTCGACCACCAGCTGGAGCGGTGCCTCCCCCCATTGCTGATCCACATCTGGCAGTTCGGAGTCCAACACTGCGAGGTCCGGCACGATGTGTTCCCCAGCGACTGTGTAGCCCGAGTTGCCGTAGATCTCCCACCCGGATGGCAGCGCGCGAAGAATCACCTTCTCGAGCCGGTGGACCAGCTTCTCGTGCCGCCAGGTGGCAGGGGGGTTCACAACCAGCTCTCCGCTCAGGATCTCGTACCGGTATCCGTCATCCGGAGCGTTGGCGATGAGATCGAGGAGTTCGGAAAGGTCGTCGGGCGCGTTGTGCTCAACCGGCTGCGCACTCATCCTGGCCTCCCCCTCGCGCCTGGCATCCTGCTCGACCATGGTCAACTCCGGACGCGGTAAGCGTAGAGATCAGCTACAGCGGTCAGCATCACCGTAGCGAGTGATTCACCCGCGCGTGGCAGAGGTGATCGTGGCGGAGCCGAGCACCAGGTCACCGGCCGGGTCCGGGCGGTACATGACGAGCGCCTGACCGGGCGCGACACCACGGGCCGGCCGGTGCAGCCGGGCGACCACCGAGTCGGGATGCACCTCGACGGTGGCCGGCACGGTCGCGCCGTGCGCACGCAACTGCAGCTCGCAGTCGAACGTACCGGCGGGCGCCGTACCGGCCGGCCACACCGGTCGCGCGCCCTGCACCACGTCCACCTCCAGCGCCTCGGCGCTGCCCACGGTGACCGTGTTGCTGACCGGCGTGACGGACAGGACGTACCGCGGCTTCCCGTCCGGCGCGGGTCGCCCGAGCGCGAGCCCGCGCCGCTGGCCGACCGTGTACGCGTACGCCCCGGTGTGCTGGCCCAGTACCGCGCCGGTGTCCGCGTCGACGATGTCGCCGGGCTGCTCACCGAGGCGCTTGGCCAGGAACCCGCGGGTGTCGCCGTCGGCGATGAAGCAGATGTCGTGCGAGTCGGGCTTGTCCGCGACGGCGAGGCCGCGCTCCGCCGCCTCGGCGCGTACCCGCGTCTTGGTCCACTCGCCGAGCGGGAACATCGCGCCGCGCAACTGGTCGCCGGTGAGGACAGCCAGCACGTACGACTGGTCCTTGCCGAGGTCGACCGAGCGCCTCAGCTGACCGTCCACCAGCCGCGCGTGATGCCCGGTCACCACCGCGTCGAAGCCCAGGGCCACGGCCCGGTCCAGCACCGCGGCGAACTTGATCTTCTCGTTGCAGCGCAGGCACGGATTGGGGGTACGGCCGGCCGCGTACTCGGCCACGAAGTCGTCCACGACGTTGTCGTGGAACTCCTCGGCCAGATCCCACACGTAGAACGGAATGCCGATCACGTCCGCGGCCCGCCGGGCGTCCCGCGCGTCCTCGAGCGTGCAACAGCCACGCGCGCCCGACCGGTACGTCTGCGGGTTGCGCGCCAGGGCCAGATGTACCCCTGTCACGTCATGCCCTGCCTCGACGGCGCGGGCGGCCGCGACGGCGGAGTCCACCCCGCCGGACATCGCCGCGAGCACCCTCACCGGCGGCTCACCGCCCCGGCGCGACGGGCCCGTTCCACCGCCGCCGGCAGCGCGGCGACCAGCGCGTCCACGTCCTGCTGGGTGGAGGTACGGCCGAGCGAGAAGCGCAGCGACGAGCGGGCCCGTACGTCGTCGGCGCCCAGCGCGAGCAGTACGTGGCTGGGCTGCGCCACCCCGGCCGAACAGGCCGAGCCGGTGGAGCACTCGATGCCCTGCGCGTCGAGCAGCATGAGCAGCGCGTCCCCCTCGCAGCCGGGGAACGACAGGTGCGCGTTGCCGGGCAGCCGGTTGGTCGGGTCGCCGTTGAGCACCACGTCCGGCACGGTTTCGCGTACCCGCGCGATCAGTTCGTCCCGCAGCGCGGTGACCCGCACCGTGTACTCCTGCTGCGCCTTCACCGCGAGCTCGACGGCGACCGCGAAGGCGGCGATGCCGGGCACGTCGAGGGTGCCGGAGCGTACGTCCCGCTCCTGCCCGCCGCCGTGCAGCAGCGGCGTGCAGTCGACCTGCCGGCCGAGTACCAGCGCGCCGACGCCGACCGGCCCACCGAGCTTGTGCCCGGTGACGGTCATCGCGTCGAGCCCGGCGCGGGCGAAGTCGACCGGTACCTGGCCGACGGCCTGTACCGCGTCGGTGTGGAACACCACGCCCGCCTGCCGCGTGATCACGGCCAGCTCGGCGATCGGTTGTACCGTGCCCACCTCGTTGTTCGCCCACATCACGGTGGCCAGCGCGACCTCGTCCGGGTGCGCGGCTATCGCCTTTGCGAGCGTGTCCGGGGCCAGCCGACCGAGCGGGTCGACCGGCAGCCACTCGAT
Organism: uncultured Actinomycetota bacterium; assembly: GCA_963742715.1. GTDB lineage: Bacteria > Actinomycetota > Actinomycetes > Mycobacteriales > Micromonosporaceae > CAVUMR01. The sequence continues at coordinate 2,492,201 of CAVUMR010000002.1, forward strand.
GGTCGCGCCGGCGTGGTCGCCGAGCCAGTGCACCGAGTCGAGTACGGCGTGGTGCTCGGTGCACGCGGCGAGCACCCGGGTACGGCGGGGATCCGCCGCCTGCCGGGCCCAGAAGACACCCTTGACGGCGAGGTTGTCGCTCTCGGTCCCTCCGCTGGTGAACACGACCTCGCTCGGCCGGGCACCCAGCGCGGCGGCGATCCGCTCCCGCGCCTCCTCGACCAGGCGTCGGGCCTGCCGGCCACTGGCGTGCAGCGACGACGCATTGCCCACCTCACGTGCCACCGAGACGTACGTGTCGAGCGCCTCGGGAAGCATCGGGGTGGTGGCGGCGTGATCCAGGTACACCATCAGCCGCCAGCCTATCCGGACCGGTACCGGATCGGCCCGGCGCCGCTGGCAAGGGCTGCTGCCGGCCCCGACATAGACGACGGTGGCCGGCGCGGGCTGTCACCCGCGCCGGCCACCGTTCGAACGGCCTACTTGGAGAGCTTCTGTACCAACCGCCAGCTGCCCGGCAGGAGCCCGGCCGCGAGCGCGATCTTGATGGCGTCGCCGATGAAGAAGATCACCGCGCCCTTGTACAGCGCGTCACCCGGGGTCATGCCGGTGACGGTGATCAGCCAACCGACGCCGAAGGCGTAGATCGCGAGGTTGCCGAGCACCATCGTCGCGACCGTGCGTACCGGGGTCCGGTCGCCGCCGCGACGGGCCAGCTCGCCGACGATCGCGCCGGCCACGACGAAGCCGATCAGGTAGCCGAACGCGGGACCGCCGGCGCCGGACTCGCCACCGGCGAACCACGGCACCCCGGCCACTCCCGCGAGCAGGTACAGCAGCATGCTGGCCAGGCCACGCAGCGGGCCGAGCGCGGCACCGGCCAGCAGGACCGCGAAGGTCTGCCCGGTGACCGGCACCGGGCTGATCTCGCCGAGCGGGATGGACACCTGGGCGGCCAGGCCGGTCAGTCCCGCGCCGGCGAGCACCAGCACGGCATCCCGGACCAGCGAGCCGGGCACCAGATCGGCCAGCACAATGCGCCGGGCGACGACCGATTCAGTGGACACTGTCGAACCTCCGAGGGGGCGGGGTGGCGCGACGACAGGCGGCCGGCGGGGACAGGCCGGCCGCGGCGCGCCACGGTGAGGGGGTGCGGGTTCAGCTCTTGCGCTTGTTGATCTCCTCGACGGCCTGCGGTACCACCTTGAACAGGTCGCCGACGACACCGAAGTCGGCCAGCTCGAAGATGGGCGCCTCGCTGTCCTTGTTGATCGCGACGATCGTCTTCGAGGTCTGCATGCCGGCCCGGTGCTGGATCGCGCCGGAGATGCCGACCGCGACGTACAGCTGCGGCGAGACGGTCTTGCCGGTCTGCCCGACCTGGAACTGGTGCGGGTAGAAGCCGGAGTCGGTGGCTGCCCGGGACGCGCCGACCGCGCCGCCGAGCGAGTCGGCCAGGCTCTCGATCAGCTTGAAGTTGTCGGCGCTGCCGACGCCGCGACCGCCGGAGATCACCACCGACGCCTCGGTCAGCTCCGGGCGGGAGCCCTTCTGCTCGACCACCCGGTCCAGCACCTTGGCGGCCTTCGCGGCGTCCGACACCGACACCTGGACGGTTTCCCGCTCGGCGCTCGCCGCGGCCGGCTCCGGGGTGACGGAGTTCGGCCGCACGGTGAGCAGCGGAAGACCGCGGGTGACCCGGGACCGCGCGATGGTCGCGCCGGCGAACACCACCTGGGTCGCCGTACCGTCGGCGTCCACCGCGGACACGTCGGTCAGCAGGCCGTTGTCCAGCTTGACCGCGAGCCGGCCGGCGATCTCCTTGCCCTCCTGGGAGCCGGCCAGCAGTACCGCGGCGGGCTGCTTGTCCTTGACCAGCGCGGCCAGCAGCTCGGCCTTGGGCGCGACCAGGTAGCCGGACAGGTCGTCGCTCTCCGCGACGTAGATCCGCTGCGCGCCGAACTCACCGAGCCGGTCGGCGACCGCGTCGGTGGTGCCGGGGGCGCCGAGTACGACCGCCGCCGGTTCGCCCAGCCCGCGGGCGATCGTCAGCATCTCCAGGGAGACCTTCTTCAGGCCCGAGCTGTCGCCCGTCCCGGTGGTTTCGACGACGACGAGAACCTCAGCCATCTCTGCCGTGTTCCTTCCGCTAGTGCGACCGCAGCGCTGGTCAGACCCTGGGGCTCAGACGAACTTTTCGCTGGCGAGGAATTCGACCAGCTTCGCGCCGCCCTCGCCCTCGTCGGTGACCGTGACCCCGGCGGTACGGACCGGGCGCGGCGCGAACTCGACGACCTCGCTGCTGGCTCCGGCGTGGCCGACCTCGTCGGCCGGGATGCCGAGATCACCCAGCGACAGCGTGGTGACCGGCTTCTTCTTCGCCGCCATGATGCCCTTGAAGGAGGGGTAGCGCGGCTCGTTGATCGTGTCCCAGACGGACACGACAGCCTTGCCGGTGGCCTGCACCACCTCGTAGCCCTCGTCGGTCTGCCGCTCGACCGTGTACGTGTCGCCGTCCACGGTGAGCTTGCGCGCGCCGGTCAGCGCCGCGACCCCGAGCCGCTCGGCGATCATGTGCGGGATCACCTGTACCCGGCCGTCGGTGGATTCCGCGCCGCACAGGATGAGGTCCCACTCGACGGTACCGAGGGCGGCGGCGAGCACCTTGGAGGTGGCCAGCGCGCACGAGCCGTGCAGGGCGTCGTCGGTGACGTGCACCGCCCCGTCCGGACCCATCGACAGCGACTTGCGGATCGACTCGGACGCCTGCTGCGGCCCCATGGTGAGGATCGTGACCGTGCCACCGTTGGCCTCCTGCAACTTGAGGGCCTCTTCGATGGCGTACTCGTCCATCTCGTTGATCACGTTGTTGGCCGAGCCGCGGTCGACGGTGTTGTCATCGGACTTCAGCGCACGCTCCGTGTTGGAGTCCGGCACCTGCTTGACCAGGACGACGATATTCATCGCTGCGCACGACCTCCTGAACGGACGTTCAGCCAATTCCTCCGCAGAGCCTTCCCAAGCGGCCCGGCGGGGTCAACCTCACTACCTGTGGGGTTGGCCACCGGCTAGAGGTTACTAGCAAGTAGCGAGCACCGATCGTGGGCTTGTCCAGCGGTGAGCTGTCCCACGGAGCCCTGACCCCGGCTCAGCGTAGGACCCGCGACGGGCCGGGGCTCGACGACCCGGCAACCGGCCGTCACGTACCGGCATCATGTACCGGTGACCTCAGCACCGGCGCTCACCCTCACCGGGGAGCGCACCCTGCCCGGCATCGCGCACGAGAACTACTGGTTCCGGCGACACGAGGCCGCCTACCTCGCCCTGCCGGGGCTGGTCCCGGACACGGCTGTCACGGCGGGCGCCGTTCTCGAGGCGGGCGCCGGCGAGGGGTACGGTGCCGCGCTGCTGGCCGAGGCCGGCGCGCGGGTGGTGGCGCTCGACTACGACCCGACCGCGGTCGCGCACCTCGCCCGCCGGTACCCCCGGGTCGCCGCCGTACGCGGCAACGTGGTGGCCACCCCGTTCACCACCGCCGCGTTCGATGCCGTGGTCAGCCTCCAGGTGGTCGAACACCTGTGGGACCAGCGGGGGTACGTGGCCGAGTGCGCCCGGCTCCTGCGCCCCGGCGGCCGGTTCGCGGTGTCCACCCCGAACCGGTTGACCTTCTCCCCCGGGTACGACCCGGTGCGCGACCGGCCGTGCAACGCATACCACACGCGCGAGTTCGCGGCCGACGAACTGGCCGAGCTGCTGGCGCCGTGGTTCCGGCTGGACCGGCTGGTCGGACTGCACGCCGGAGCACGGGTACGCGAGCTGGACGAGTGGAGCCGCCGGCGGTACGGCCACGACCTGGTGGGCGCGCAGCTCGACGTACCGGCCGAGGAGTGGCCGGCGGAGCTGCGCGCGGCCGTCGCCTCGGTGACCGCCACCGACTTCGACGTGTCCGCGCGGGCGCTGGACCGGTCGCTGGACCTGATCGCGGTCGGTACCCGCCGCTAGACCCGTCCGGCGCCGGACCCCGTCCGGCGCTGGACCCGTCCGGCGCTGGACCCGTCCGGCGCTGGACCCGTCCGGCGCTGGACCCGTCGCGCGGCTGGTGCCGGCTCCCCCGGCGTCCGACCGAACGGCGGGATGCGGCGGAACGGGTTAGGTTGAGTCGCAAATGGATGTACGGCTGCGCGCTCTTTGCGACCTGATGATCCCCGCCGCCCGGGAGGCCGTGGGTCGGCACGAGTACGACGGCACCGTGCAGGACCTGTCCCCGTCCGGCGTCGACCGCGCGCTGGCCGCGCTGTGCACGGCGACCGCCGCCGCCGGCCCGTACGCCGACCCGCACGACGAGGCGCAGGCGACCGCCGCGGCGGAGTCGATCCGGGTGCAGTACGGCGAGCTCGCGCTGCACCGCAGCAACCCGCTGTACCACGTGGCCAACCTCGACCTGTCCTGCTACGACCGCGCGTACACGCCGGCCGACGAGCGCGCCCAGGCCCGCCGCAAGCACCTGCTGCAGTGGCCGGACGTGGTGGACGCGGCGGTGGCCGCGCTGGACCGGGTACCCGCGCCGGTGGCCCAGGCGACCCTGTCCGCGGCCCGCGGCCTGGCCAGCCAGATCGAACCGGACGATCGCGACGCCGGCGCGCGGGCCCGGGCCGCGCAGGCCCGCCTGGTGGCGCACCTGGTACACGCTGCCAACAACGGCGACCCGTCGGCGGCGCTCGGCGGGCCGGCGCTGACCCGGCTGCTGGCCGCGGCCGAGGCGACGCCGGTGGACCTGACCGTGCTCGCGAACCGGGCGGAGGCCGAGTGCGGCCGGCTGCGCGGGCTGCTCGACGAGTCCTGCCGCCGGCTGACCCCGAAGAAGTCCACTGTGGACACGGTCGCGACTCTGCAGGCCGACCACGCGGACGCCGAGGGCGTACTGGTCGAGGCCCGTACGCTCACCGCCGAGGTGATGGACTGGACCGCCGAACACCGGCTCGTCCCGTACCTGGACGGCGAATGCCTGGTCGGTCCCGCCCCGGAGTCCCGCCGGTGGGCGATGGCGATGATGGGCTGGGCCGCGCCGTACGAGCCGGACGCGCCGAGCTGGTACCACGTCACGCCGCCGGATCCGTCCTGGCCGCGGCGGGAACAGAAGGACTGGCTGGCCGTGTTCAGCCGGGCCACCCTGCCGGCGATCACCCTGCACGAGGTGGCCCCCGGCCACTTCTCCCACGGCCGGGCGCTGCGGCACGCACCGGGTGACGTACGCAAGGCGCTGATCGGCGAGGCGTTCGTGGAGGGCTGGGCGCACTACGTCGAGGAGGTCGCGCTGGAGGAGGGCTTCCACGCCGACGATCCGCGGTTCGCCATCGGCGTGGCGCTCGAAGCGCTGGTACGGGTGTCCCGGTTGGTGTGCGCCATCGGCGTACACACCGGAGCCCTGACCGTGCCCGAAGCGGCCCGCCGGTTCAGCGACGACGCGTTCCTGCGCGGCCCGGCCGCGCTGGCCGAGGCGCAGCGTGCCACCTTCGACCCGACATACGGCCGGTACACCTGGGGCAAGCTGGCCATCCAGGAGGTACGCGAGCTGGCCCGGTCCCGCTGGGGCGCCGGCTTCGACCTGCCCCGGTTCCACGCCGCGCTGCTCGAGCTCGGCTCGCCACCGCTCGGGCTGCTCGCCACCGCGGTGGAGCGCGGATGAGACGGCGGGGTCGGCTACTCGGCGATCGCGGTGCGGCCGGTCCAGCGGAACACGGCCGGTGACGCGGCCGCGGCGCAGTCCCGATCGAAGTGTTCGTACCCGCCGTAGTGGCGGACCTTGATGGTCTCCGCGTCCCCGGACACCTGGCGGACGCGCAGTTCGGCCGGCAGGCTCACCGGGCCGCCCTCCAGGATCGCGTCCACGGCGCGACCGTCCGCCCCGGCGAACGGTTCGGTGTCGGCGTACGGACGGCCGTGGTCGTCGGCGTTGACGACCGTCCCACCCGTCCGGCGGTCAGCTTGATCGGCGAAATCACTCATGGCGCGACCTCCATCGCCTGGCCGTGTCGCCGACGCTAGCCACGCCACCGGTGGCCGCCAACCCTTAATCCCACCCCTACCAGCACAAACACCGGGGCGGCAACGCACTGCGCTGCCGCCCCCTCACGGGTCTTCGGGCTCGGCTACTCCCAGCGGAAGAACCGGCTGGACAGCAGCGCCCCGATCACCGCCATGACCGCCATCGCGATCAGCTGCGACACCTGCGGGGCGTGCCCCGCCCACGCGGCGCCCAGCGTGTCCACGGTGGCGCCGAGCGGCGAGAACTCGCCGATCTTGCCCAGTAGCGCCGGCATCTGCTCCCGCGGCAGCCACGCCCCGGCCAGGAACAGCAGCGGGAAGAACAGCGCCGGCCCGATCGACTGTGCCGCCCGGGCCGATGGCGCCAGCGCCGCGATGAGCAGGCCGATCGCGAACAGGCAGGCGATGCTCAACGCGAAGGTCAGCGCGAACGCCGGTACGTTCGCCGGCCCCGGCTGGTCGAGCAGCAGCCGTACCCCGACCGCGGTGGCCGCCGCGCCCAGCACCCCCATGATGAGGTTGACCGCGACCTGGGCGGCGAGCAGCAGGCCGGGATGTACCGGGGTCGTCGCGAGCCGGCGCAGCACCCCGCGCTCGCGATAGACGCCGAGCCCCATCGGCAGGGTGAACAGCGCGAGCATGCCGATGGACAGGGCCAACGCGAGCGCCGGCAGGAACGTCACCTGGGCGTGCTGCCCGGTGCCACCGCCCGCGCTGCCGCGCTGCGGCAGGCCGAACACCAGCATCAGGCCGATCGGCAGTACGAACACGAAGAACAGCGAGACGGGCTCGCGCAGGAACAGCTTCACCTCGACCGCGATCAGCTTCGGCAGCGCGCTCATGAGGTACTCCCCTCGGGCTGGGGCTCCTCGACGGCGTGGGAGCGACCGGTCAGCGATACGAACGCGTCGTCGAGGTTGGGCTGCTCGACCCGCAATCCCTTCATCGACACCTGCTGCGCGGCCATCGCGGCCGACACGGCCTGCAGCACCTCCTCGGTTCCGGTGACGAGCACCTCCCCGCCGTCGCGGCTGAGTCCGGTCACCTCCCGCAGGTCGGTCAGCACGTGGTCCTCGAACGGCTTGGACGGCCGGAACCGGACCCGGTGCTCGGTGGTGATCCGGTCCAGCAGGCCCTCCGGGCTGTCGATCGCGACGACCCGGCCCCGATCGATGATGGCGAGCCGGTCACACAGCCGCTCGGCCTCGTCCATGAAGTGGGTGACCAGCACGACGGTCACGCCGCGGTCGCGGATCCGTTCGACCAGGTCCCAGGTGTCCCGTCGGCCCTGCGGGTCCAGCCCGGTGGTCAGCTCGTCGAGGATCGCGATCTCCGGATCGCCGACCAGCGCGAGGGCCACCGACAGTCGTTGCTTCTGGCCGCCGGACAGCTTGTGGAACGCGGTGTTCCGCTGTGCGGCCAGGCCGAGGTCGGACAGCAGCTGATCGATGTCGGCCTTCTTGCGGTAGAACGAGCGGTAGAGGTCCAGCGCCTCCCGGACCCGCAGCTTGTCCGGCAGCTGGCTCTCCTGGAGCTGCGCCCCGACCCGCTGCCGGATCTCGCCCCGGTCGGCGACCGGGTCCAGCCCGAGCACCCGCAGCGTGCCCCGGTCGGCGCGGCGCAGACCCTGCACGCACTCGACCGTGGTGGTCTTGCCCGCCCCGTTGGGGCCGAGGATGCCGAAGATCTCGCCCGCCTCGACCGTGAACGAGACGTCCTCGACGGCGATCACGTCGCGGTAGCGCTTGTGGAGGTGCTCGACCTCGATGACCGGAATGGCGGCCTCCGTGCGGGTACGAACGGATGCTGACCGGCACCCGTTGATCAAGATGGAGGTACGGCGCGGAGAGCCCGCACCCTCAGTGACCGGTATCATCCCCCGTACTCACGCCACGTATCAACCTATCACCCACGGAATAGGTGCTAACCGCCCAGAACAGGGGGCGCAGGCGGCGTGAAGTCACCTGGGCGACCGGTACCGAGTTGGCTCTGCGTCAACCTGCGGCCAGCTCCGACAGGATGTCCAGCAGCGCGGCCGGTGTACCCGCGACGTGGTCGGGTCGCGCGGCGCGCAGGGTGGTCTCGTCCGACTCGCCCCACAGCGCCGCGACCGTGGCCACGCCGGCCCGGCGGGCGCTGACCAGATCCGGCACCGCGTCGCCGACCAGTACCGCCGCGGCAGCCGGCACCTGAAGCAGGTCCAGCGCGCGGCGCACGATGTCCGGCGCGGGTTTCGGCACCGGGACCTCGTCGGAGCCGATGACGTGCGCGAACACCGACCGGATCGCGAGCTGGTCGAGCAGCGACCGGGCCCGCGCGCCGTCCTTGCCGGTGGCCACCGCGAGCACCAGCCCGCGCGAGCGCAGCGTCCGCAGCAGGTCGACGATTCCGGGCACCGGCGCCACCCGGTCCGCCAACCGGTAGCTCTCCCGGACGAACGGCGCCTCCATCGCCGCCGGCAGCCGCATGATCCGCAGCACGTCCGCCAGCCGGCGGCCGGGGTGCCGGACGTACTCGTCGACCGGCGGCTCGCCCGGGCCGACCACCTCCCCGTACGCGACCGCGAACGCGTCCCTGGCGACCTGCAGGCTGTCGATCAGCACCCCGTCCAGGTCGAAGATCACCGCGCGCACCGGCACGGCCGGGCGGCCGGTCAGGAGGCCACGTCCGCGGGACCGCCGCTCGCCGCCGTCGCGCTCGACCCGTCCACCGCCGTCGCGCTCGACCCGGCGTCCGCCGCGGCGCGGCCTCCGGTGCCGGCCGGCACGCTGATCGCGGACAGCACAAGACCGTTCCGCACGGTGTACCGGCCGGTGAAGCCGTCCAGCCGCTGCCCGGCCACGACCGGCGCGGGTACCAGCAGCCGGGCCCGGAACGTTCCGGTCCCCGGATCGATCACCATCTCCGCCTCGGTGAAGTCGAGGAACCGGCCGGTGAGCGGGAACCACGCCTTGTACACCGACTCCTTGGCGCTGAACAACAGCCGGTCCCAGCACACGTCCGGTCGGCCGGCGGCGTACCGCTCGGTCCGGTCGCGTTCGGTATCGAGCGCGATCGCCTCGAACACCCCGTCCGGCAGCGGCTCGTGTGGCTCCGCGTCGACGCCGACGGTCAGTACGTCGCGCGCCAGCGCGATCGCGGCGGCCCGGTACCCCGCGCAGTGCGTCATGCTGCCGACCACGCCGGCCGGCCACCGCGGCGCGCCCCGCTCGCCCGGCGCGATCGGTACCGCCGGCAGGCCGAGCCGCGCCAGCGCGGTCCGGGCACAGTGCCGGACGGTGGTGAACTCGCGTCGGCGCTTGTCCACCGAGCGCGCGATGTACGCCTCCTCCTCGGCGAACAGCGTGACATCGGCCGGGTCGTCGTACGCCTCGGCTACCTCGACCTCGGGGGGCAGAATCCGCTCCAGCACGGCGGCGATCCTATGACCGGCCGCGGTGCCGCGGTCGCCGTACCGGTCCGGGGCCGGGCGCCGGGGCGTCCGCGGGCGATCCGCTAGGGGTGACCTACGGGTCCCTCGGTATCCGCACCTGTCGCCACACTGGTCGGCGTTCTGTGGCCCCCGGGCCGCGGGTACGGCGGTGGCGTCGAAGCGGCCCGGCGAGTTGGGCGGACGCGCGGATGTAGGTGATGTAGGTGGAGAGAGGTGTGCATCGGATGCTCACTGGTCGGGTGGTGCGGTTCGACGAGGTACGGGGCTACGGGTTCATCGCCCCGGACGACGGCGGCGAGGACGTGTTCGTACACGCCAACGCGCTGGGCAGCGAGAAGTGGGTACTCGCGCCCGGCGTGCCGGTCGAGTTCGAGGCGGTACAGAGCGACCGCGGCCCGAAGGCGCTGACCGCCCGGGTGATCCGCAACGGCGCGACGCTCGCCGATCCGGCCGCCGCCACCCCGTCCGGCTCTGCCCCGGCCAGCTCTGCCCCGGCCGGCTCTGCCCCGGCCGGCTCTGCCCCGGCCGGCGGTCCGGTGGCCGCGCCGGACAACGCCGAACCCGAGACCGCCGCGGCCCCGTCTACCGGCGCCTCCCCGGCCGCCAGTGCCTCCCCGGCCGCCAGTGCCTCCCCGGCCGCCAGTGCCTCCCCGGCCGCCGGCGCCTCCCCGGTTGCCGAGGACGACGACGGCCTGTGCGACGTACTGACCGAGCGGGTGTTCCTCGCCGAGGTCACCGAGGCGCTGGTGACCTCGATCCCGAGCCTGTCGGCCGGCCAGGTCGTCGACGTACGCCAGCGGATGCTGGGGCTGGCCCGCAGCCACGGCTGGGTGGACGTGTGAGGTGTTTCTCATTTGATCGCGCGAATGCCCGGGTGGTGGCAAGCGGCCATCCCGGGCATTTCTTACCTATCGTTAGCAATTCGTCCCCGCCGACGGTCGGGCCGCGGCTTGCACCCCACCCGAGTTGCACACCTGTGCGGTCCGCACCGTCACGCCGCGGCTTTCCCCGCTCCATCCGGTCGCGATTGATCCCACCGAATCGCGGTCGCCGGCATTCTCGATCACCGTGTCCGCCACGCTAGGTCACGGTTGAATAACGACGTCCCCAGCCAACGAAAACACGCGGCCGATTTGCGACCTTCGGGGCCAGCAAAACTCCACTCCCGGATTTTCGTTTCCCGGCTGCCGGCGCACCCGCGATCGGATCGGCGCGTTCCGCTATTCAGTGATGGGAGCGCTCACCATGTCATGCTTTGCGGGACCGCCTTTGCACATGGAATTTCCCCGGAGTCGTCAGCGTCGGTAAAAAGGCAATTTCATCATTGGCGACGTGACCAATGCCACCGAAATGCGACCGCGGCGCGCGGTCTGCCCGACCCCTATGGGGCCGGGGCAGACCGTCGCACTGCGCGACGAACGGACCTGCCCGGAGGCGGCCGCCCCATTGTCGAACCCGGCCGAAACGAAACCCACATCGCACTCCGTCCGCGGCCGGACACAGCCGGTTCGGGCACCGAACCGATCTCCGCACGCCCCTGACCAGGCAGGTTGCTGCCGCCACGAGAAGCCGCCGGCCGGCCTGTCCGACATCCGAGACAACTCGGTTGGCGGGGACCGGCAGGGCGCTGAACGCATCGAAATACGCGAATAGACCGCGCGGGTCACTACCCCCCAAACCGCCCTCGCGCCTGCTCCATTCGACGCGAAGATGGCGAGGAATCGGTTGTCGCCCGCCGGCCGTGGTACGGCCGGATGGGTGCCCGGGAACCCCGAGCCGGCGACGACCTGCGGCAAAGATACGGTACGGCCGTACCGGGAAACCGCGCCTCCGCCGCTACGCCGACCGTTCTGCTCATCCGGGTGGGCAGAGGGTTTCGGATGCGACAAGCGGCCGTAGTCAGGGCGTATCCGGCTCAACTGCCAGGCAGGTCGCCCGATGTGCGGAATATGCGCCCGGTGGCGACCGACCATATGGTCGGCGCGGCCGGGTCCGGCATATTCATGATCGATTCGGAAAAGCCCCGAATCCGCTGCGCCATGGCCACCGCCAGGGCAGCCGCCCGGCGAGCTGCGCACCGTCCACGGCTGGCGGTACGCGCCCCAACGAGGGCGGGCGGGCCAGGCAGGGGCGGGGCGGGCCAGGCGGGGGCGGGCCAAGCGGAGGCAGCCTGGCGGCCGGCCGGGTGGGATCCGGACCCCGCCCGTACGCCGTCAGCCCAACCGCGCACCCGAGCGGGTGCCGACCGCGAGCCTCCACCGACCGCGAGCCTCCACCGGCCGCGATACTTCAGTGCACCGGACGCGGCGGGGCGCAGGCCACTGGTCGCCGATGATTGCATCGCCACCCGGCACGTAGCGGTACGTCACGATGTGTTTCCCAGGTGGTCGTCTTGACCTGACGTGCTAAACCCCTAGATGGGGCAAGTCAACCCCTAAGATCAGCTCGGAACACGAGCATTGGCAGCAAAACGGTGGGGTGAGCAGCCGTTGACGCTTCGTTCCGGCCGGTGCCAAACTCTGAGCCCAAACGTTAAAGTCGTGTCATAGGCAGAGAGAAATACCGCATGAATGTCCACCGGCAGTCCGGCTCAGCCTTATAGCAGTTCTATGAGTCAGCCAACTGCGGATCGTGGACGGCGCCAATTACGCGGCGCAACCGTATGGTCATTCTACGGTATCGGGCACGAGAGGGGCTAACGCGCGTGGTTCTGGTGCAGCGAGAAGAACAGTTCGCGCGCCTTCGCACAGCGTTTCTCCACTGCGGACAGCAGCAGCGCGGGCACGTCACTCTGGTGACCGGTGCGGTCGGCAGTGGAAAGACCTCGCTCCTCGAGGCGTTTCGCGCGTACGTAACCGGCGACGGCGGTCAGGTGTTGAGCGCGATCGGCTCCCGGGTCGAACGAAATCTCCCTTTTGGGCTGATCGCGCAGCTTTTCGACAGCGCCCGACTGGCCAGTGAGCCGCTGGCCCGGATCGAGAGCCTGACGCGGGATCCGGCGTTCGCGGTACCGCTGCCCGAGCCCGGCGACGAGACCCCGGAGCACCTGCGGGCCAGCGAGCACGCGCGGGCGAAGGTCCTGCACGGGCTGTTCACCGCGCTGCTCGAGCTGACCGACGACGGCCCGCTGGTGCTCGCCATCGACGACGTGCACCACGCCGACGTGGCGTCGCTGCACGCCCTGCTCTATCTGGTCCGGCGGCTGCGGTACACGCAGATCATGGTGGTGCTCACCGAGTCGTCGATGCTCCGGCCGCCGCACCCGGTGTTCCGCGCGGAGCTGCTGAGCCAGCCGTACTTCTCCCGGATCGCGTTACCGCCGCTGACCAAGGCCGCGATCGTCGAGCTCGCCGGTGGCGACCTGGACCCGGCCGCCGCCGAGCAGGTGTCCGAGCGCTGCCTGTCGGTCACCGGCGGGAGCCCGCTGCTGGCCCGCGCGTACCTCGACGAGCGGATGTCCGGGGCGGACGACTCGGACCAGTGGGAGGCGCCGCACAGCGGTGACACGTTCGGCCAGGCGGTACTCGGCTGCCTGTACCGGCACGAGCCGGGGGTACGACGCATCGCGCAGGCGCTCGCCGTGCTGGACCGGCCCGCGCGACCGGAGCTGCTCGGGCAGGTGCTCGAGGTCCCGCCGGAGTACGTCGTACAGGCCGTGCGGGTGTTACGCACCTCGGGCCTGGTGCACGCCGACCAGCTCCGGCATGCGCGCATTCTCCGGTCCGTACTCGGTGACCTCCCGGCCGACGACCGGTGTGGCTTACACCGGCGGGCGGCGCAGGTGCTGCACGAGCAGGGCGCCGAACCGAGCGTGATCGCCGAGCACCTGGTCGCCTCCGACTGGGCCGAGGACCCCTGGGTGGTCCGGGTGCTGCACGAGGCGGCCGAGCGCGCACTCGCCATGGGCCGGCCGGACGTGGCCGGCTCCTGCCTGCGCCTGGTCGGCCGGGCCGACCTCGATGGCGAGGAGCGTACGGCCACCAACGCGATGCTGGTCAGTGCCCGCTGGCAGGTGAACCCGCTGGCCGCCGACCCGCACCTGGACGAACTGCTGGAGACCGCGCGGTCGGACGGCTGGTCCGCGCGCGAGGCCCAGTCCATCGTGCCGTACCTGCTCTGGCAGGGACGGGTCGAGGAGGCCACCGAGGCGCTCACCGGCGCGGCCGCCGACGACGCCAGTGGGGCGGCCACCGCCGGACACCGGATGCTCCAGCTGCTGGTGTCCTTATCCCACCCCGAGCAGTTACGCGGGATCCGGGACGCGGCCAGCCAGACCGGCCGTCCCGGCGCGACCCCGGCCGTCGGCAACCCGGCACTGCAGGCCATGACCGTGCTCGCGGCCGCCCTCATGCCGTCCGCCGACCACGACGGGGTGGCCGCCGCCGAGCCGGTCATCCAGCGGCACAACACCGACGACGGCGCGATCGGGCTGCTCACCGCGCCGCTGATCGCCCTGCTCTACGCCGGCCGCCCGGACCGGGTCGCGGTCTGGATCGACCTGCTGCTGGACCGGCCGTCGGTGCGGCACTCGCCGATCTGGCAGGCGGTGCTCCGCGCGATCCGGGCCGAGGCGGCGATCCGGCTGGGCGACCTCGCCGCCGCCCAGCAGCACGCGCACGCCGCGCTGAAGGAGATCCCGGCGCAGGCCTGGGGCGTGGCGATCGCCGGCCCGCTGGCCACGCTGATCACCTGCGCCACCGAGTCCGGCCGATACGCCGAAGCGGACCGGTGGCTGTCCCAGCCGATCCCGGCCGGCATGTTCCGTACCCCGCTCGGGCTGCACTACCTCGCCGCACGCGGCCGGCACCACCTCGCCGCGGACCGCTCCCACGCGGCCGCCAACGACCTGCGCCGGTGCGGTGAGCTGATGCGCGAGTGGGGCATCGACGTGGCCGGTCTGGTGCCGTGGCGGCTGGAGCTGGCCCGGGTACAGCTCAGCCTGGGCAACAAGGCGCAGGCCGCCGCGCTGCTGCAGGAGCAGCTGCGCTGCCCGCACGGCGTCGACGACCGCACCCGGGGCCGGACGCTGCGGCTGCTCGCCGCCACGGCCGGGCCGGACCAGCGCCGGGCGCTGCTGTCCGAGGCGGTCAACCTGCTCCAGTCCTGTGGCGACCGGGTGGAGCTGGCCCGCGCGCTCGGGGACACCGGTCAGGTGCTGCAGCGGGTCGGCCACTCGGCCCGGGCCCGGCTGCTCAGCCGCCGGGCGTACCAGCTCGCGCAGGACTCCGGCGCGACCGTGCTGGCTCAGCGGCTGCTCCGGCGCGAGCCCAGCGCCGGCGTGTCGCCGACCACCGAGGCACAGGCGAACGAGCCGGACGACGGCCTGAGCGAAGCAGAACGGCGGGTCGCGGCGCTGGCCGCGCTGGGCCACACCAACCGGCAGATCTCCAGCAAGCTCTACATCACGGTGAGCACCGTGGAGCAGCACCTCACCCGGGTGTACCGCAAGTTGCAGGTCAAGCGCCGTTCCGACCTGCCGACCCGGCTGATCGCGTACGCCGAGGCGATGCCGGAGGAGACCCGGGCCGAGCGGGTGGAAGCGTCCTGATCCCCACCCTCGGGTACGGCTAGGGGGTTCGGGTGGCCGCGTCGCGCTGCTCGAGGATGAGGTCCGCGGCGGCAACCACTCCGCCGGCGTCGCGCATCCGCTGACCCCACTGCGCGGCGCACCGCCGGTACGACTCGTCGGTCAGCAGCCGGTCGAGCTTGTCACTGATGTCCGCCACGTCCAGGTCGTCGCCGTGCTCGACGGCGAGCGCCGCGCCACTGCTGACCGCGCGTACCGCCCCGTCGTGGCAGTCCAGCCAGAACGGCATCACCAGCTGCGGCTTGTCGAAGTAGAGGCCCTCGTGGATGCCGTTCGCGGCGCCGTGGTTGAAGAAGACCCGCACGTGCGGGTGCGCGAGCACCTCGAGCTGCGACGGCAGCCATGACTCGATCCGCAGGTTCCCGGGCAGGTCCGCCGGCAACAGGTGGTGCCGGTCGGCCGGCAGCTTCCACAGCACCTGATGGGCCGGCGCAAGCCGCGCCGCCACGTCGACGATGGCGGCGACCTGCGCGGCGGTCGGCCGCATGATCGTGCCGAACCCGACGTACACCACCGAGTCGTGCGCGTCGAGCCAGCGCGCCAGCTCGCTGCCGTCGTCGCGCGGCTTGAGGTCCACCGGCACCATCGGACCGAACATCCGCAGCGTCTTCGGCGCGGTGGAGAACGGGAATTCGAACCCGAACACGGTGTACGCCATGAGCCCGACCGCGGCCTGGGCGTAGACCGACGGTTGGACGGCGGCGTTGCGGATGCCGGCGGCCTGGCGGGCCTGTACCGCGGCCATGCTCTTCGCGAGCAACGCCGGCTCCAGCAGCACCTGCAGCAGTTGCTTCCGGAACCGGCCGTTGGCCGACTGCTGTGCCGGCGTCATGTCCAGCGGTAGCCCGGACATCGGCGTCGGGTACCGCATCGGAAGCATGTCCTGGAGGAAGTTCGACGGCGGCAGCGACACGCTGATCAGGAACGGCACGCCGCGGGTCATCATCGCGTCCATGCCCCACGACGCGAACGAGTCCACCACCCCCAGGGTCGGGCGGGTCCGGTCGATCTCGGCCAGGCAGCCCTGGTACAGCCGGTCCATGTAGTCGTAGTCGACCGACTGCTCGATGTAGGCGGCGTAGTTCTCCAGCCTCGAGCCGGACGACATTCTCCGCAGCGTCTCGTCGTCCCAACCGTCCGGCGACACGGCCGGGTTGCTCGGCCCCATCGAGGCGAACCGCACGTCGCCGCTGCCGGGCAGCGACTCGATGTCGGCGCGGCGCTCGTCGGTGGAGGCGAACCAAACGTCGCGGGTGCCGCGTCGCTTGAGCTCACCGGCGATGGTGAGCAGCGGGTTGATCAGGCCGGAGCTGTGCGAGCACGCGATGAGAACCCTGCCGTCGCCGGTCATGCCTGCGCCTGCCCCTCAGTCCATCGCCCGGCGGACGAACCCGCGCACCCCGATCGCGGTGGCCACGACCAGCGTGGCGGAGAGCACCGCGACGTCTGTCCACAGCGGGACGGACACCACCCCGGCCGGTTGGACGATCGCGCGGGTGGCCTCACTGACGTAGCTCATCGGGTTGGCCGCGCACAGCACCTGCAACCACCGCAGGTCGCCGATCTGGCGCAGCGGGAACTGGGTGGCGCCGGTGAACATCAGTGGGGTCAGGGCCACCGTGAACATGATCTGGATGCGGTGCGGCGGCACGAGGGTGCCGAACACGAGACCGAGCGCCGCGCCCACCAGGGCACCGAGCAGCAGTACCGCGGTCACCGGCAGCAGCGCCGACCACGGCCAGGTCACGCCCAGTAGCAGCATCCCGACCGGGATCATCAGCAGCCCGGCGACCAGCCCGCGCAGCGCGCCGAACAGGACCTTCTCGAGCGCCACCAGCGGCATGGACATCGGGGACAGCAGCCGGTCCTCGATCTCGCGGCTGAACGAGAAGTCCATCACCAGCGGCAGCGCGGTGTTCTCCAGCCCGATGACGAACGCGTTCATGGCCACCACGCCGGGCAGCAGCACGGCGGCGAAGTTGTCCGTCGCGTACCCCAGGTTCGCCAGTACCTTTCCGAAAATCAGCAGCATGCCCAGCGGCATGATGAAGACCTGGGTGAGGTACGAGCCGAGCTCCCGGGTGGTGACGAACATGTCCCGCCACAGCACCGCACCGAACGTGGCGGCCTGGCGCGCGGCGCCGACCGTCAACGACGGCTGGCGGTCCGTGGACGGTACGGACGCGATGGCGGTCACCGCAGGTCCCTTCCGGTCAGGTGGATGAACACGTCCTCCAGGCTCGGCTGGCCGATGCTGAGGTCCCGCACCTCGCAGCCGAGATCCGCGAGCACCTTCAGGGCGAGCGGGATCGCGTTGGCCGGCTGGGACGCGGTGTACAGGCGGAACTGCGCGGCCGGATCATCCGACGCACCACCGCCGCCGGGCCCGGGTGGCATCGGCATCGGTACCGGCATCGGGAACGGGAGCATCGGCATCCCGCCCGCCGGTCCGGTGGCGATCTGCTCGACCCGCTCCACGTCCGGTACAGCGGCCAGGGCTTCTTGCACCTCTTCGGCGGTGCCGGTGCCCAGCGCGACGCCGATGGTGACCGTGGTGCTGCCGGGCAGGGTCTTGGTCAGCGCGGCCGGCGTGTCCAGGGTGAGCAGCTTGCCGTGGTCGATGATGCCGACCCGGTCGCACAGCTTCTCCGCCTCGTCCATGTCGTGCGTGGTCACCACGACCGTGACGCCGGCCGCCCGCAACTCGGCGATCCGGTCGTGTACGAACAGCCGGGACTGCGGATCCAGTCCCGCGGACGGCTCGTCCAGGAACAGCACGCGGGGCCGGTGCATCAGGGCGCGGGCGATCATCACGCGCTGGGTCAGGCCACCGGACAGGAAGTCCACTTTGGACTTGGCGAAGTCGGTCAGCCCCATCTGCTCGAGCAGCTCGTCCGCCCGGCGGATCCGGTCCTGCCGGGGCATCCGGTGGTACGACGCGTGGAACAGCAGGTTCTGCCGCACCGTCAGAGCCCGGTCGAGGTTGATCCGCTGCGGTACCACGGCGAGCAGTTGGCGGGCCGCC
Source organism: uncultured Actinomycetota bacterium (assembly GCA_963742715.1). Lineage (GTDB taxonomy): Bacteria > Actinomycetota > Actinomycetes > Mycobacteriales > Micromonosporaceae > CAVUMR01. The sequence goes on from CAVUMR010000002.1 coordinate 2,510,291, forward strand.
GCGGGCTGCGAGATCACGTCGGTACCGCAGACCGTGACCGTCCCGGCCGTGGCCCGGACCCGGGTCGTCGCCACGCCGATCGTGGTGGTCTTCCCGGCACCGTTGGGGCCGAGCAGACCGAACACCTCGCCGGCGCCGACGGAGAAGCTCAGCCCGTCCACCGCCGGGGGCATCTTCGGCTGGTACGTCTTGACCAGCTCCGTTACCACCACTGCCTCGTTCACGGTGTCATGCTCCCGTCCCGACTGGTGACCGGATAGAGGAAAGGCCCTGGATAGGGGCCGGTTCTCGGCCCGTTAGGGGGCACTGCGCCGACACGGTCTACCGGCCGGCCCGCCGCAGCCGGTCGTGCAGTACCGCGGCGAGTTCGGCGCCGCGCTCGGCGACCATCGTGAAGTGGTCGCCGGGTGCGTCGAGCACCTCGTGCGGATACGGCCAGGACGCCCGCCAGTCGCCGTCCCCGGTCCACTCCCCCAACGGCTCACCCGCCCGGACCAGCAGGGTCGGCGCCTGTACCGGGGCGGGGCGCCAGTGCGCGAAGAACGGGATGTAGCCGGCCCAGGCGGTGGTCCGCTGGTCGTCCATCGGCGTGTACGCGCTGTCCCGGTCGATCATGCCGTCGAGCAGGTGCGGGATCCACTGGCCGAGCACCTCGCTGTCGGTCGGGTAGGCGTCCATCAGCACGACTCCGGCCGCCGGGTGGCCGGCCCGCTCGAGCGCCTCGGCGAGAACGTTGGCGACGATCGCGCCACCGGAGTGGCCGGCCAGCAGGAACGGCCCGTCGCCGACGGTGCGCAGAACCGTGTCGACGTGTACCCGCAGGAGCGCGTCGAGGTCGGCGGGCAGGTCCTCGCCGGCGGCGAAGCCGGGGTTCGGCAGCGCGTACACGTCACGCAGCCCGCGGAAACCGGCCGCGAGCCGGGCGTACTCGTGCGGCCCGGACAGCAGCGACATCGTGCAGCAGCACAGCAGCGGCGGCGCGTCGCCGCCCTCGGCCAGTTGGAGGATCGCGGCCGGTGCGGCGAGGTCCTCCGGCCCGGTGAAGGTCGGCCGGAACTGGGCCAGCTTGACCAGCAGCTCGGCGTACTCGTCGGTGTTCCCGCGGGACCGCGACTCGCGGAACAGGCCACCGAGGATTCCCCCGGTGCTCGCCGGCGCGTACACACCGCCGGCGGCGACCTCGGGCATCACCTCGGCCAGGTGCCGGGCCAGCGCGTCCGGCGTGGGGTGGTCGAACAGCAGCGTGGCGGACAGCTCGGCGCCGGTCTCCGCCCGCAACGCGTCGCGCAGCTCGAGCGCGGTCAGCGAGTCGAAACCCAGCTCCAGGAAGTCCCGGTCCGGCGCGATCCCGGCCGGAGACGCATGTCCGAGTACGGCGGCGACATGGCCGCGAACCGCGTCGAGCAGCAGCTGGTGCTGGTCCGCGGCCGGCCGGCCGGACAGCCGCGCGGCCAGCGTGCCGGCCCGGTCCGCTGTGCCGGCCGGGTCCACCGTGCCGGCCAGGTCCGCTGTGCCGGCCGGGTCCGCTGTGCCAACGGGGTCCGCCGTATCCGGTGCGGCGGGCGCCGGGAGCAGCTCGGACGGGTCGGCTCCGGCCGGCGGGCCGAAGGGAAACCGGGGCGGCGGCGGCCAGAACCGCTGGTGGCGGAAGGCGTAGGTGGGTAGGTCCACCCGACGAGGGCCGCCACCTACCGGTTCGGAGTCGAACAGCGCGGACCAGTCGACTCCACCGCCACGGAGGTCCACGGCGGCCACTGCGAGCAGCAGCGTGGCGGACTCCGGCCGGTCCCGGCGCGCCGCCGGCACGAATCCCGCCGGGTCCATCCCGGCCAGGCAGTCGCGGGCCATCGCGGTGAGCGGCGCGTCCGGCCCCAGCTCGAGGAAGGTGGCCACCCCCGCCTCATGCAGGGTCCGTATCCCGTCGGCGAACCGGACGGTGCTCCGCACGTGCCGTACCCAGTGCTCCGGGTCGGTGATCTCGCCGTCGGCGATCACCTCGCCGGTCACGTTGGACACGATCGGGATGGTCGGTTTGGCGTAGGTCAGGCCCGCCGCCACGGCCCGGAAGTCGTCCAGCATGGCGTCCATCCGGGCGGAGTGGAAGGCGTGGCTCACCCGGAGCCGCCGGGTCTGCCGGCCGGCCGTGGCGAGCTGCCCGGCCGCGGCCAGCACCGCCGGCTCGTCCCCGGAGAGCACCACCGACTCCGGGCCGTTGACCGCGGCGAGGGACACCCGCTCGCCGATGTGACCGGCCACCTCGTCCCGGGACGCGCGTACCGACACCATCGCGCCACCGTCCGGCAGCGCCTGCATCAGCCGGCCGCGCGCGGCGACCAGCGCGGCCGCGTCCGGCAGCGACAGCACCCCGGCCACGTGCGCGGCGGCGAGCTCACCGATCGAGTGGCCGAGCAGGTACTGCGGCCGCAGCCCCCAACCGGTGACGAGCCGGTACAGCGCCACCTCGACCGCGAACAGGGCGGCCTGGGTGAACTCGGTCTGGTCGAGCAGCGCCGCTTCGGCAGTGCCCGGCTCGGCGAACGCCACGTCGCGCAGCGGCCGGGACAGGTGCGGGTCCAGCGCGGTCACCACGTCGTCGAACGCGGCGGCGAACGCCGGAAAGGCGCGGTACCACTCCCGCCCCATGCCGGGCCGTTGCGCGCCCTGACCGGTGAACATGAACGCGAGCCGGCCGGCCGGCCGCGCCACCCCGCGGAGCACGTGTCCGGCCCCGTCCGCGCCGACCAGCGCGTGCAGCCCGGAGCGCAGCTCGTCGCGGCCGGTCCCGACCACGACGGCACGGTGCGGCAGCAGCGCACGGGTGGTGGCGAGCGAATACCCGACGTCGACCGGGTCCAGGTCGGGGTGCGCGTCCAACCAGGCGAGCAGCCGTTCGGCCTGCGCCGGCAGCGCCTCCGCCGACCGCGCCGACAGCACCCAGGGCATGAGCCGACAGGCGGACGCCGGAGCCGGGTCGGAGCCGACGTCCCACGCCGATGCCTCCTCGACGATCACATGCGCGTTCGTGCCGCCGATGCCGAACGCGGACACCCCGGCCCGCCGGGGCCGGTCCGCCCGGGGCCACGGTCGCGCCGCCGTCAACAGCTCCACCGCGCCCGCCGACCAGTCGACGTGCGGGGTCGGTTCGTCCACATGCAGCGTGGCCGGCAGCACGCCGTACCGCATCGCCTGCACCATCTTGATGACCCCGGCCACCCCGGCAGCCGCCTGGCTGTGCCCGATGTTCGACTTGATCGAGCCGAGCCACAACGGCTCGGCCCGGTCGGGACCGGCACCGTAGGTGGCGAGCAGCGCCTGCGCCTCGATCGGGTCACCCAGCGTGGTACCGGTGCCATGCGCCTCCACCGCGTCAACGTCGGCGGCGGTGAGGTTGCCGCTCGCGAGCGCCTGCTTGATGACCCGCTGCTGGGCCGGCCCGTTGGGCGCGGTCAGCCCGCTGCTCGCGCCGTCCTGGTTCACCGCGCTGCCGCGGACCACGGCGAGCACCGGATGTCCGGCGGCCTGCGCGTCGGCCAGCCGCTCCACCAGCAGCATGCCGACACCCTCGGCCCAGCCGGTGCCGTCCGCGGCGGCGGCGAACGACTTGCACCGGCCGTTGGTGGCCAGTCCGCGCTGCCGGCTGAACTCCACGAACGCGGTCGGCGTGGCCATCACCGCGACCCCGCCGGCGAGGGCCAGGGTGCACTCGCCGGCGCGTACCGCCTGGCAGGCCAGGTGCAGCGCTACCAGCGACGACGAACAGGCGGTGTCCACGGTGACCGCGGGGCCCTCCAGTCCCAGCGCGTACGAGATCCGCCCGGACGCGACCGCGGCGGCGTTGCCGGTGCCCAGGTACCCCTCGACCCCGTCGGTCACGCCGGCCAGTAGCGCGGAGTAGTCCTGGCCGCTGGTCGCCACGTACACCCCGGTGGCCGCGCCGCGGCGGGCCAGCGGGTTCACCCCGGCCCGTTCGAACGCCTCCCACGCGGTCTCCAGCAGCAGCCGCTGCTGCGGGTCCATCGCGAGCGCCTCGCGCGGCGAGATGCCGAAGAAGTCCGGATCGAAGTCCCCGGCACCATCCAGGAAACCGCCCTCCACCACGTACGAGGCGCCGCGCCGGCCCGGGTCCGGGTCGTACAGCGCGTCGACGTCCCAGCCGCGGTCGGCGGGGAACGGGCCGACCGCGTCGGTACCGCTGTCGACCAGCCGCCACAGGTCCTCCGGGGACCGCACGCCGCCCGGGTACCGGCAGGCCATCCCGACGATCGCGATCGGTTCGGTGGCGGCACCGGCCAACCGCTGGTTCTCCTGCTTCAGCTTCTGGTTGTCGACCAGCGCCGCGCGCAGTGCGCCGACCACCTCGTCCAGCGACACACTCATCGGCGGCCTCCCTGTCGACGAGTCACGAGTCGGAGCCCTCGAGGGCCAGCTTCACCAGGTCCGCCACGTCGAGCTCGGAGATGTTCGCCGCCGCGGCGACGGGCTCGTCCGGTCCGGCCTGCGGTGCACCGGCGGCGGCCAACGCGAGCAGCTGGTCGAGCAGGCCGGCCGCCCGGAGTTGGTCGACCGGGATGCCCGCCAGCACCCGGCGCACCGACTCGTCGTCGGCCGACCCGGAGCCCGCCGCCCCAGCGCCCGCAGACCCGGAGCCGGCCGGCCCGATATCGCCGAACAGCTCGGCGTTCAGGTGGTCGGCCAGCAGCTCCGGCGTCGGATAGTCGAAGATCACCGTGGTGGGCAGGTGCTGCCCGAGCTCCGCCACCAGCATGTTGCGCAGTTCGACCGCGGTGAGCGAGTCGAAGCCGAGAGCCAGGAACCCGCGGTCGGGCTGGATCGACTCGTCGGCGCGCGGCCCGGTGTGGCCCAACACCTTCGCCGCGTCCGTACGCACGATGTCGAGCAGCGCCCAGCGCCGTTCCTCGGCGGGCAGCGCCCGCAACCGTCGGCGCAGCTCGTCGGCTGCCGCGACGGCCTCGACCGGGGCCGCCAGTTCGCCGACCGCCAGCGCCTGTACCGCGGGCAGCTCGCTCAGCAGGGGACTCGGCCGGATCGCGGTGAACAGCGGGTGGAACAGGGACCAGTCCACGTTGGCGACCGTGACGCAGACGTCGGCCAGGTCGAGCGCGCGCTGCAGCGCGGCGAGCTGCACCGGAGCCGGTAGCACCCGCAGGCCGCGGCGGCGCAGCTGCTCGATCGCGTCGTCGGCGTACATGCCGGACTCGGGCCATGGCCCCCAGGCGATCGAGGTCGCCGGCAGGCCGCGCGCGCGGCGCTGCTCGGCCAGCGCGTCCAGGTACGCGTTGCCCGCCGCGTACGCCCCCTGGCCACCGCTGCCCCAGACGCTGGCGATCGAGGAGAACAGGACGAACGCGTCCAGCTCCACGCCGTCGAGCAGCTCATCCAGGTACGACGCACCGAGCGTCTTCGGCGCGGCCACGTACGCGACGTCCTCCAGGGTCGTCTCGGCCAGCAGTACCACCTCGCTGACGCCGGCCGCGTGCACCACCGCGCGCAGCGCGGGCCCGTCGTCGGCCAGCTCGGCGAGCAGCCGGGCCATCGCGTCCCGGTCGGCCGCGTCGCACGGGGCCACCACACAGTCGGTACCGAGCGCGGTGATCTCGTCGCGCAGTTCGGCCGCGCCGGGCGTGTCCAGCCCGCGACGGCTGGTCAGTACGACCCGTTCGGCGCCGTTGCCGGCCACCCAGCGGGCCACGTGGCCGCCGAGCGCGCCGACGCCGCCGGTGATCAGAACCGTGCCGCGGGGCCGCCACGGGGTGCCGTCGGCCGTGCTGCCGGCCGGTTCCAGCCGCCGGACGCGCACCCCGTCCACGCGTACCGCCACCTGGTCCTCCGACCCCGCCAGAATGGCGGCGAGCCGGTCGGCGGCGAGCTCGTGGGCGGCCGGCCCGTCGGGGGGCAGGTCCACCAGGCCGCCCCAGCGCTGGGACTGTTCCAGCGCGGCCACCCGACCGAGCCCCCACAGCATCGCCTGCCGCGGTGCGGTCAGCGGATCGTCCGGCCCGGTGGAGACCGCGCCGCGGGTCGCGCACCAGAGCCGGGCGGTCGACTCGGCGTCGGTCAGCTCCTGCAGCAACGCGACGGTGGCGGCAAGGCCGCAGGTGATCGCCGGATGCTCGGCGTGCGGCGCGTCGTCCAACCCGAGCAGCGACAGCACGCCGGCGAGCGGACCCGCGTCGACCACCGCCGCGCGCAGCGTGTCGGCGAGTTCCTCGGCATCCGCGGTGGTGTCGATCGGCAGCACGGCCGCGTCGGCGCCGAGCGCCGCCGACCCGGCGTCCACCGCCGGGTCACCAGCCAGCTCTTCGGGTACCACGATGAGCCACCGGCCGTCCGGCGTGCCGGTGCCCGGGTCGACCGCCCGCCACACCGGCCGGTACCGCGCCGCCTCCACCATGGAGCGTTCCCGGCCGCGTCGTCGCCACGCGGTGAGCGCCGGCAACACGTCCCGCAGCGGCCGGTCCCGGTCCACGGCCAGCGCCTCGGAGAGCCAGTCGACATCCTCGCCCTCGACCGCGTCCCAGAACCGGCGCTCCAGGCTGGTCGCCTCGTCGACCTCGGGCAGCACCCACGGCCGCAGCTCCGGCCAGTACCGCTGCCGGTCGAACCGGTACGTCGGCAGGTCCACCCGCTGCGCGCCGGTACCGGCGTACACCGCCGACCAGTCGGGGCTGCGCCCGTGTACGTGCAGGGCGGCCACGGCGCGCAGCAGTGCCTCCGGCTCGGTCAGGTCCTTGCGCAGCGCGGGCACGGTCACCGGCGGCCGGGATACCGCGACGGTCGCGAGCACGTCCTGGGCCATCGCGGTGAGCACCCCGACCGGCCCGATCTCCAGGTACGCCGTGACGCCGAGGTCGTGCAGCGCCCGTACCCCGTCGGCGAACCGCACGGCTTCCCGGGTGTGCCGCACCCAGTAGCCGGGGGTACACAGCTCGGCGGGGTCGGCCACCCGGCCGGTCACGTTCGACACGATCGGTACGGCCGGCGGCTGGAAGTCCAGTCCGGCCGCCACCGCGGCGAACTCGTCGAGCATCGGCTCCATCAGCGGGCTGTGCGAGGCGATGCTCACCACCAGCCGCTTGACCCGGGCACCGCGGGCGGTCCAGGTTCGCTCCAGCTCGTCGACCGCCTCCACGGCACCGGAGACCACCACGGACCCCGGACCGTTGACCGCGCCGATCGACACCCGGTCGAGCCCGTGCAGGGTCTCCCGTACGGCATCCTCGGGCGCGCCGATGGCGAGCATCGCGCCGCCGGGCGGCAGGGCCTGCATGAGTCGGCCGCGAGCCGCCACCAGGGTGGCCGCGTCGGCGAGCGACAACACCCCCGCGACGTGCGCGGCGGTCAGTTCCCCGAGCGAGTGGCCGGCGAGTACGTCGGGCCGGATGCCCCAGTGTTCGAGCAGCCGGTACAGCGCCACCTCCACGGCGAACAGGCCGGTCTGGAGGTACCAGATCTGGTCGACCAGCTCCGGGTCCTCGAGCGCCTCGGCCAGCGGCCGCGGCAGGAGCGGATCGAGGTGCGCGCACACGTCGTCGAATGCCGCCGCGTACACCGGGAAGGTCCGGTACAGCTCGCGCCCCATGCCGACGTGCTGGGCGCCGCCACCGGAGAACAGGTAGGCGAGCTTGGCCCGCGACGCCACCGCGCCGGTGACCACGGTGGGGACGCTGTCCCCGTCGGCAAGTGCCCGCAGCCCGGCCCGCAGCTCGGCCCGATCGCCGGCGAGGATCACGGCGCGGTGCTCCAGTGCGGCCCGGGTGCTGGCGGCCGACCAGCCCAGGTCCGGTACGGCGAGCTCCTCCGGGCTGCTGAGCCGGTCCAGCCAGCCGTGCGCCTGGGCGGCGAGCGCCGGCCCGGTCCGCGCGGACAGCGGCACCGGTACCACCGGCAGCCGCACGGTCGGCTCCGCGGGCTCCTCGACCGGCTCGGCGTCCTCCCCCGCCGATGCCTCCTCGACGATCACGTGCGCGTTGGCGCCGCTGATTCCGAACGACGACACCGCGGCCCGGCGCGGCCGGTCCAGCTCGGGCCACGCCCGGCCGTCGACGAGCACCTCCACCGCCCCGGCCGTCCAGTCCACCTCGCTGCTGGGCCGGTCGACGTGCAGCGTCTTCGGCAGGTACCCGTGCCGGAGGGCCAGCACCATCTTGATGATTCCGGCGACTCCGGCCGCGGCCTGGGTGTGGCCGATGTTCGACTTGATCGAACCCACCCACAGCGGCTCGTCGCCGTCCCGCTCCTGGCCGTACGTGGCGAGCAGCGCCTGCGCCTCGATCGGATCGCCCAGCGTGGTACCGGTGCCGTGCGCCTCCACCGCGTCCACGTCAGCGGCGGACAGCCCGGCGTTGGCCAGCGCCTGCCGGATGACCCGCTGCTGGGACGGACCGTTCGGGGCGGTGAGCCCGTTGCTCGCGCCGTCGGAGTTGATCGCGCTGCCGCGGATCACCGCGAGCACCGGATGGCGGGCGGCCAGCGCGTCAGACAGCCGCTCCACGAGCAGCAGCCCGACCCCCTCGCCCCAGCTGGTGCCGTCCGCGCTGTCGGCGAACGCCTTGATCCGGCCGTCCGGCGCCAACCCGCGCTGGTGGCTGAACCCGACGAACACGCTCGGGGTGGCCAGCACGGTCGCGCCGCCGACCAGCGCGAGGTCGCAGTCCGACTGGCGCAGTGCCTGGCAGGCCGAGTGCAGCGCGACCAGCGACGCCGAGCACGCGGTGTCCACCGACACCGACGGGCCTTCCAGCCCGAACACGTAGGACAGCCGGCCGGACAGCAGGCTGGCCGAGTTGCCGGTCATCAGGTGACCCTCGGTGCCTTCGACGCCGACCACCAGGCTGCGGTAGTCCTGATCGTTGGTACCGATGAACACGCCGGTACGGCTGCCGCGCAGCGCATGCGGGTCGAGGCCGGCCCGTTCGAACAGCTCCCAGGTGCTCTCCAGCAGCAGCCGCTGCTGCGGATCCATGGCCAGGGCTTCACGCGGCGAGATGCCGAAGAACCCGGCGTCGAAGTCGGTCACCCCGGTCGCGAAGCCGCCGTGCCGGACGTAGCTGGTGCCCTCCCGCTCCGGGTCGTCGTCGAAGAGCCGGTCGAGGTCCCACCCGCGATCGGTGGGGAACTCCCCGATCGCGTCCACGCCGGCGGCGAGCAGCTGCCAGAGCTGCTCCGGGGTCTCCGCCCCGCCGGGGTACCGGCAGCTCATCGCCACGATCGCGATCGGTTCGTCCACGGCGCCGGTGGCGACCGCCGGGCCGGCCGGTACCAGCTCCGCGCCGGTGAGCAGGGTGTCCAGGTGGTCGGCGAGCGCGGTGGCGTTCGGATAGTCGAACGCCAGCGTGGCCGGCAGCGTCAGGTCGGTCGCCGCGCCGAGGTGGTTGCGCAGGTCGACCGCGGTGAGCGAGTCCAGGCCGAGGTCCCGGAACGACCGGTCGGCCGGGATGTCGTCGGCACCGGCGTAGCCGAGCGCCGTCGCGGCGCACTCCCGGACCAGGCCGCGCAGCGCGTCGGCACGCTCGGCGGGGGACAGGGCCAACAGCCGGCCGGCCCGGGACGACCGGTCCGCCGTCCGCTCCGCGGCCTCGGCGGCGGCGGCGCGGGCGACCTCGCGTACCTCGGGCAGGTCGCTGAGGAACGGGCTCGGTCGGATCGCCGCGAAGGCCGGCGCGAACCGGGCCCAGTCGAGGTCGGCGATGACCGTGGTTGCGTCGCCACCGGCCAGTACCCGCGCCATCGCCTCGACCGCGAGCTCCGGTGCCATGCCGACCATGCCGCCGCGACGCAGCCGCTGCCGCGTCCGCTCGTCGTCGCCCGCCAGGCCGGCGCCGTGCCACGCGCCCCACGCGATCGACGTCGCTGGCAGCCCGGCCGCGCGCCGCCGCTCTGCCAGCGCGTCGAGGTAGGCGTTGGCCGCGCCGTACGCGCCCTGGCCGGCGTTGCCCGAGGTACCGGCGAACGACGAGAACAGGACGAACGCGTCCAGCTCCAGGCCGGCGGTCAGCTCGTGCAGGTGCTCGGCGGCAGCGCTCTTGGGCGTCGCCACGGTGTGCAGTCGTCCTGCGGTCAGCGTGTCGACGATGCCGTCGTCGAGTACCGCCGCCGTGTGCACGATCGTCCGGACCGGCAGCTCGGCTGGTACCGCGTCGAGCGCCCGGGCCAGGTCGTCGCGGTCGGCGACGTCGCACCGTTCGACCGTGACCCGAACGCCGAGGTCGGCGAGCTCGGCGCACAGCTCGGCGGCGCCCGGCGCGTCGGCGCCGCGCCGGCTGAGCAGCAGCAGCTGCTCGGCGCCGGACCGGGCCGCCCACCGGGCCACGTGACCGCCGAGCGCGCCGGTGCCACCGGTGACGACCACGGTGCCGCGCAACCGGAGACCGTCCGGCCCGGCGGCCGGCGGGGTGACCCGGACCAGCCGGCGGACACAGACGCGGGAGTCGCGGATCGCGACCTGGTCCTCGGTCAGCCGCTCCGGTCCGGCGACTCCGGCGAGCACCGCGGCGAGCGCGGCACCGGCCGGTGCGTCGAGCCGCTGCGGCAGGTCGATCAGCCCGCCCCAGCGGGTGGGGTGTTCCAGGGCCACTGCCCGGCCGAGCCCCCAGGCGGCGGCCTGCCCCGGGTCGGGCGCCGGATCGGCCGGCCCGGTCGCCACCGCGCCCCGGGTCGCGCACCATACCGGCGCATCGATGCCGGCCTCGGCCAGCGCCTGCATCAGGGCCGCGGTGGCGCTCGCGGCCACCGGCGCGGCCGGGTGCTCCGGATCGGTCCGGTCGTCCAGTGCGAGCAGCGACAACACCCCGGCGGGCGGCTCTCCGGCGGCCGCGGCGCGGAGCAGACGGCCGAGCGTGGCGCGTTCAGCGGAGTCGACGGCGACGGTCACCGCCCGGGCACCGGCCGCGTCGATCGCCTCCACGCAGCAGCCGGCCACCGGGTGCTCCGCGAGCAGCTCCGGCAGCAGTACCAGCCAGGTACCGGTCAACTCGCCGGGCGGTACGTCCGGTAGTGGCGGCCAGGCGATCCGATAGTGCCAGGTGTCGCTGTCCGGCTCGGCCGGCGCCGCGGTCAGGAACTCCGGCGGGGCGGGCCAGTACCGCTGGTGGTCGAACGCGTAGGTGGGCAGGTCGACGGTCCGGTGGCCGTCGCCGAGATAGGCGCGCCAGTCCACCTCGGTACCGGTCGCGTGCAGCAGCCCCAACGCCGACACCAGAACCTGCGCCTCGTCCCGGTCCCGCCGTTGAGTGGCCGCGAACACCGCCTCAGGAGCGATGTCCTGCGCCAGCGCGGTCAACGTCGCGTCCGGCCCCACCTCGACGAACGTGCCGACGCCCTGCTCGCACAGGTACGCCACCCCGTCGCCGAACCGCACCGCCTCCCGGACATGCCGCACCCAGTAGCCCGGTCGCGCCACCTCGTCGGAGACCAAGCCGCCGGTCAGGTTCGACACCAGCGGAATGCTCGGAGGCTGGAACTCGATCCCGTCCAGCGCCGCCGCGAAGTCGGCGAGCATCGGCTCCATCAGCGCCGAGTGGAACGCGTGGCTGACCGTCAACCGCTTGGTCCGCACACCTTTTCCGGTCCACACCGCCTCGACGTTTGCTACGGCATCCGCCGATCCGGATACCACGCACGCCGACGGTCCGTTGACCGCGGCGATGTCGACCCCGTCGACCAGTGACTCGCGTACCGCCGCCTCGTCAGCGGCCACCGCGAGCATCGCCCCGCCGGCCGGCAGCGCCTGCATCAACCGGCCCCGCGCCGCCACCAACGTGCACGCATCACGCAGCGACAACACCCCGGCCACATGCGCCGCCGCGATCTCACCAATGGAGTGCCCGGCCACGAAATCCGGCCGCACTCCCAGCGAGGACAGCAGCCGGAACAGCGCCACCTCCACCGCGAACAATCCGGGCTGGGTGTACTGCGTCTGGTCGATCAGGTCCGAGTCGAGCGCGTCGGACAGCCCGTCGAACTGCGCGCACACCTCATCGAACGCCGCCGCGAACACCGGAAACGCCTCGTACAGCCCGCTGCCCATGCTGCGGCGCTGCGACCCCTGCCCGGAGAACAGGAACGCCACCGGAGTACGGCGGCCGGCCACCCCGGACACGACCCCGGCGGCCGGACCCTCCGCGGCCACCGCGCGCAGCCCGGCCAGCAACTCGGCGTGGTCCGCCGCGGTCACCACGGCCCGGTGTTCCAGCAGCGCCCGGTGCGCCACCGACGTCCACGCGACGTCGCGCAGCGGTACGTCCGGGTTGGCGCTGAGCCAGTCCGCCCAGCGGGCCGCCTGCGCGCCGAGCGCCGGCCCGGTACGCGCCGACACCACCACCGGAACCAGCGGCAGGTCGCGGTCGGATCCGTCGTGCGAATCGACGGAGTCGGTTGCCTCCTCCGTGCCATGCGGGACACCCGCACCCGGTCGGCCCTGGCGTGGGCCAGAAGCCTCCCACGCCGATGCCTCCTCGACGATCACGTGGACGTTCGTGCCGGAGATGCCGAACGACGACACGCCGGCCCGGCGCGGCCGGTCCCCCGTGTCCGGCCACGGGGTCAGCTCGCGCGCGAGAGCCACCGCGCCGGTCGACCAGTCCACATGCGGCGTCGGTTCGTCGATGTGCAGCGATGCCGGTACGAGCCCGTGTCGCATCGCCAGCACCATCTTGATCACGCCCGCGACACCGGCCGCCGCCTGCGCGTGACCGATGTTCGACTTGACCGCTCCCACCAGCACCGGCCGGTCCACCGGCCGGTCCTGGCCGTACGTCGCCAACAGCGCCTGCGCCTCGATCGGATCGCCGAGAGTAGTGCCGGTGCCGTGCGCCTCCACCACGTCCACATCTGCCACGCCCAGCCGCGCCGACGCCAGCGCCGCCCGGATCACCCGCTGCTGCGACGGACCGTTCGGTGCGGTCAACCCGTTCGACGCACCGTCCTGGTTCACCGCCGACCCGCGCAGGATCGCGAGAATCCGCCGGCCGTCCCGCACCGCGTCGGTCAGGCGCTGGAGCAGCAGCAGCCCGACGCCTTCAGCGAAACCGGCGCCGTCCGCGCTGGCCGCGAACGACTTGCACCGGCCGTCCGGGGACAGCGCCCGCTGCCGGCTCGATCCCACGAACAGCCCGGGGGTGGCCATCACGGTCACACCGCCGGCCAGGGCCAGCTCGCATTCCCGCGCGCGCAGCGCGTGTACAGCCAGATGCATCGCGACCAGCGACGACGAGCAGGCGGTGTCGACGGACAGCGCCGGGCCCTCCAGGCCGAGGGTGTAGGAAATCCGGCCGGACACCACGGCCGCCGCGTTGCCGGTGATGGAGTGGCCGTCGTCGCCGTCCGGCGACATCATCAGCAGCGGCCCGTAATCCTGACCGTTGGTACCGATGAACACGCCGGTACGGGAGCCGCGCAGCCCGGTCGGGTCGATGCCGGCGGACTCGAACGCCTCCCACGAGGTCTCCAGCAGCAGCCGCTGCTGCGGATCCATGGCCAGCGCTTCGCGCGGCGAGATGCCGAAGAAGGCCGGGTCGAAGTCGCCGGCGTCGTCGAGGAAACCGCCCTCCCGGGCGTACGAGGTGCCGGGGGTGTCCGGGTCCGGATCGTAGAGCCGCTCGGTGTCCCAGCCACGGTCGTCCGGGAACGGCGTGACCGCGTCCCGGCCGTCGACCAGCAGCTCCCACAGGTCGTCCGGGTTGCGCACCCCGCCGGGCAGCCGGCAGCTCATCGCCACGATCGCGACCGGCTCCAACTCCTGCGACTGCGCCTCGGACAGCCGGCGGCGGGTGTCGTGCAGGTCCGCCATGACCCGCTTGAGGTAGTCGCGGAGCTTGTCTTCGTTGGACATGGGTGCGCCGTTTCTTCAGAGGGCCCGGTGCGAGGTCAGGAGATACCGAGGTCCTGGTCCACCATCGCGAACAGTTCGTCATCGCTGGCGCCGTCGAGCTGGCCGCCGAGCCCGCCTCCGCCGGCGGCCCCGCCCGCGTCCTGGCTGAGCCGGGACAACATCGACTGGAGCCGTACGGTCGCCCGCATCCGAGCCGCCTCGTCGGCGGCCACCACGTCCAGCTCGGCCGCGATCCGGTCCAGTTCGTCGAGTACCACGGCAGGAGTCACCGAGTCGCCCGGGCCGAGCTCCGCGTACAGGTACTCGGCCAGGGTGGTCGGGGTCGGGTAGTCGAACACGAGCGTGACCGGTAGCGCGACGCCGGTGATCGTGCCGAGCCGGTTGCGCAGCTCGACCGCGGTCACCGAGTCGAACCCCAGCTCGCGGAACGCCCGCTGGTCGTCCACCGCGTCGGCGGACGGGTACTTGAGCACGGCCGCGACCTGGCTGCGCACGATGTCGAGGACCGCGGCGTACCGGTCGGGCGCGGCCAGCCCGCCGAGCCGGTCGGTGATGCTCGCCGGGCCGGCGGCGTCGTCCTCCGGCCCGGACTGGGCGGTACGCAGCCGCCGTACCTCCGGGAGGTCCGAGATGAGCGGGGACGGGCGGGTCGCGGTGAACGCGGTGTAGAACCGCTCCCAGGCGATGTCGGCGATGGTCAGGAACGTCTCGTTGTGCTCCAGCGCCTGCTGCAGGGCGGCGAGGGTGGACTCCGGTGGCATCTCCGGTACGCCGTGCCGGTTGAGCAGCTCGCCGAACGGGCCTTCGGCCATGCCGCCGCCCGCCCAGGCGCCCCAGGCGACCGACAGGGCGGGCAGCCCGAGCCCGCGCCGGTGCTGGGCCAGCGCGTCGAGGTAGGCGTTGCTCGGCGCGTAGTTGCCGACGCCCGAGCTCGCGACCGTACCGGCGAACGAGGAGAACATGATGAACGCGGTCAGCTCGTGCTCCTGGGTGAGCTCGTGCAGGTTGAGCGCCACGTCGACCTTCGCCTGCAGTACCGTCTCGACCTGCTCGAGCGTCAGCGAGTTGATCATCGAGTCGTCCAGTACCGCGGACGCGTGCACGACCGTACGGAGCGGACAGTCCGCGGGGATCGCCGCGATCAACGCCTCCAGCGCGTCCCGGTCGGACGCGTCGCACTCGGCGATCGTGACCCGCGCGCCGAGCTCCTCGAGTTCGGCGGCCAGCTCGTCCGCGCCGGGTGCGGCCGGTCCGCTGCGGCTGGCGATGAGGATGTGCTCCGCGCCGGTACGGGCGAGCCAGCGGGCGGCGTGGCCGCCGAGCGCGCCGGTACCGCCGGTGACCAGCGCGGTACCCGACGGTCGCCACTCGTTCTGCGGTTGCGCGGCGCCGAGCGGTACCCGGGTGAGCCGCCGGCCGAGCAACCCGTTGGCCCGTACCGCGAGCTGGTCCTCGTCGCCGGCGCCGGTGATGGCCGCGACGAGCAGGTCGGCGGAGGATTCCTCGACCGCCTCGGGCAGGTCCACGACGCCGCCCCAGCGCTCCGGGTGCTCCAGTGCGACGACCCGGCCGAAGCCCCAGATCAGCGCCTGTTCGGGCGAGCGGAGCAGGTCGAACATGCCGACCGAGGCGGCTCCGGAGGTGACCGCCCACAGTGGCGCGCGCAGGCCGAGGTCGCCCATCGCCTGGACCAGCGCGACGGTGCCGGCGAAGCCGGTCGGCACCGACGGGAACACCGGATGCACCTGCTCGTCGAAGGCGAGCAACGACACCACGCCGGCGACGTCGGGGGCGGTCTCGGCCGGCCCGTCGCCGCCGCCCGCGGTGGGAGCAAGAGCCTGCTGAAGGTACTTGCCGATCGCGTCCCGGTCGGTCTCGCTCTCCGCGACCGTGACCGGTACGACGGACGCACCGGCCCGCGCGAACGCGTCGAGGCAGGCGTCCTGCCACGGGTCGACGATCTCGCTGTCGGAGCTGACGACGAGCCAGGTACCGGCCATGCCGGGGCTGGAGACACCGGTCAGCGGCTTCCAGGTGTCCTGGTACCGCCAGCTGTCCAGAGTGGACTGACGGCGGCGACCGCGCCGCCAGCTGGCGAGCACCGGCAACGCCGGCGCGAGGGTCTCGGCGACACTGGCCGCCGGGGTGTCGTCGCTGGCGAGCGTGCCGGCCAGCGCGTCGAGGTCCTCGCTTTCGACCGCGGCCCAGAACCGGAGGTCCACCGGGTCGGCGGCGGCTGGCCCACCAGCGTTGTCCGCGACCGACGGGGTCCCGTCCAGCCAGAACCGCTCGTAGTCGAACGCGTACGTGGGCAGATCCACGCTCGCGGCCGGGGCGAGCACCCGCCGGTAGTCGACCGGCAGCCCGGCGCAGTGCGCCTGCGCGAGGCTGGTCAGCAGTCTCGTCGGGTCGTCCTCGCCGCGCCGCAGCGTGCCCAGCACCTGCCCGGTGGTACCGGTGTCGTCCAGGATCGCGGTCACCGGCAGCCCGAGTACCGGATGCGGCGACACCTCGATGAACGCCCGGCACCCCGCGCCGATCGCGGTACGCACCGCCGGGTCGAAGCGGACCTGCCGGCGCAGGTTGTCCACCCAGTAGTCCGGCGTCAACTCTTCCCCGTCGATGACCTCTCCGGTCAGCGTGGAGACGATCCTCGCGTGGCCGGCCCGGGGGGTGATGCCGTCGAGTCCGGCCCGGATCTCCTCGGCCACCTCGTCCACCGCCGCGGAATGCGACGCGTAGTCCACCGGGATGATCTTCGCCCGGACGTCCTTGGCGACGAACGCCTCCACCACCTGCGCCACCGCGTCCGGCAGCCCGGAGATCACCACCTGGCCCGGCCCGTTGACCGCGGCGATGCCAACACCGTCCGGCAACTGCGGCTCGACCTGCGACGCCGACGCCTCGACCGACGCCATCGCGCCCGTGCCGGCCAACCGGGCCAGCGCCTTCGCGCGTAGCGCGACCACCCGCGCCGCGTCCTCGACCGACAGCACCCCGGCCACACACGCCGCGGCGATCTCACCCTGCGAATGGCCGATCACCACACCCGGCGTGACCCCGACCGACTCCCACACCCGGGCCAGGCTGACCCCGACCGCCCACAGCGCCGGCTGCACCAGGTCCACCCGGTCCAGCCACGCCTCGTCGTCGGAAGTCAGCAGCGTCACCAGATCGAGCTCGACCCACGGCGCCAACGCGCGCTGGCACTCGGCCAGTGCGGCGTCGAAGACCGCACACCGGCCCACCAGTCCGGCCGCCATCCCCACCGACTGACCGCCCTGACCCGGGAAGAGCCACGCCAGCCCGTCGCCGGTCAGCGCCCCGGCCACCCCGGACACCACGCTGCCGTCGGGCATCCCCGACGCGGCCGCCTCCAGTCCGGCGGTCAGCTCCGACCACGAGTCGCCGACGACCGCGAGCCGGCGTTCGAACACCGACCGGTTGCCCACCAGCGACCACGCAACCCGCGCGGGATCGCAGTCCTGATCCGACGCCCACGCCGCCAGCCGCGACACCTGACCGGACAGGGCACGGTCGGACCGCGCCGACACCGGCCACACCACCACCGGCGCGTCCACCAGCCCGGTGGTCGCGGGCTCCTCCACCGGCTCGGCCGGCTCGCCGTCCGCGGAGTCGGCCGGCCGGTACTCCTGGAAGATCACGTGAGCGTTGGTGCCGCTCACCCCGAACGACGAGACCCCGCCGCACCGCGGCCGGTCGGCCGCCGGCCAGTCCCGCGCCTCGGACAGCAGCGATACCGCGCCGGCCGACCAGTCGACGTGCGTCGACGGCGCGTCGATGTGCAGCGTCTGCGGCATGACGCCGTGCTGCAGGGACAGCACCATCTTCACCACGCCGGCCACACCGGCCGCGGTCTGGGTGTGCCCGATGTTCGACTTGACCGAACCGAGCCACAGCGGCTGGTCCGCCGGCCGGTCCTGCCCGTACGTGGCGAGCAGCGCCTGCGCCTCGATCGGATCGCCCAGCACGGTGCCGGTCCCGTGCGCCTCCACCAGGTCGACGTCCGCGCTGGTCAGCCCGGCGTCCGCGAGGGCCGCGCGGATCACCCGCTCCTGCGCCGGACCGTTCGGGGCGGTCAGGCCGTTCGACGCACCGTCCTGGTTGAGCGCGCTGCCGCGGATCACCGCCAGCACCGGATGCCCGTTGCGTACCGCATCGGCAAGCTTTTCGACCACGAAGACGCCGCCGCCTTCGCCCCAGCCGGTGCCGTCGGCCCCGGCCGCGAACGCCTTGCACCGGCCGTCGACGGAGTTGCCGCGCTGCCGGGAGAACACCACGAACACCCCGGGGGTGGCCATCACCGTGACGCCGCCGGCCAGCGCCAGGTCGCACTCGCCGCGCCGGATCGCCTGTACGGCCAGGTGCAGCGCGACCAGCGACGACGAGCAGGCCGTGTCGACGGTGACGGCCGGCCCGTTCAGGCCGAGGGTGAACGAGATCCGGCCGGACGCGACGCTGGTGGTGTTGCCGGTGCCGAGGTACAGGTCGACGCCCTCGGGTACCTCGGCCACGCCCATGCCGTAGTTGGAGGTACTGACCCCGACGAACACGCCGGTCTGGCTGCCGCGCAGCGACTGCGGATCGATCCGGGCCCGTTCGATCGCCTCCCAGGACGTCTCCAGCAGCAGTCGCTGCTGCGGGTCCATCGCGAGCGCTTCCCGCGGCGAGATGCCGAACAGGCCCGGGTCGAAGTCACCGGCCCGGTCGAGGAAACCGCCGACCCGGGTGTAGCTCTTGCCCGGCTTGTTCGGGTCCGGGTCGTACAGGGAGTCCAGGTCCCAGCCGCGGTCATCCGGGAACTCGGCCAGCGCGTCGGTACCGGAGGCCAGCAGCTCCCACAGGTCCTCCGGTGACCGCACCCCACCCGGGAACCGGCACGCCATCGACACGATCGCCAGCGGCTCGTTGTCCCGCTCCTCGGCGGCCTGCAGCTTCTGCCGGGTCTCGTGCAGGTCGGCGGTCACCCGCTTGAGGAAGTACCGCAGCTTGTCGTCGCTCATCGGGTGCCCTCCACAGTGCTGAACGCGGGCGTCACGAGATCCCGAGCTCGTTGGTGATGAAGTCGAAGACCTCGTCGTCGCTGGCCTCGTCGAGATCGGGCGCGTCCGCGGCCGCGACCCGGCTGTCCGCGGTGTCGGACACCTTGGCCAACAGGTCCTGCAGCCGGCTGCTCAACCGGATCCGGGCCGCGGCGTCCAGCGGCACCGTGGTCAGCAGCGCCGCCACCGTGTCCAGTCCGCTGAACAGCGGCTGGGTGGACGGCGCCGCGTCCGCGGCGATCTGCCCGGCGAGCCGGTCCGCGAGCGCGGCCGGGGTGGGGTAGTCGAAGACCAGCGTTGCCGGCAGCCGCAGCCCGGACAGCGCGTTCAGCCGGTTGCGCAGGTCGACCGCGGTCAGCGAGTCGAAGCCGAGTTCGGTGAACAGCCGGCCCGGCTCGACCGCCTCGGCCGAGGCGTGTCCGAGCACGGCCGCGATGTTCGCGCGCACCACGTCGAGTACGACCTTGCGGCGCTCCGGCTCGGCCAGCCCGGCGAGGCGCTGCGCCAGCGTGACGCCGCCGGCCCGGGCACTGGTGTCCATCGACCGGCGGATCGGCACGCGTACCAGGCCACGCAGCAGCGGCGGCAGCACGCCTGCCTCGGCCTGCGCCCGCAGCGCGGTGGCGTCCAGCCGGACCGGCACCGCCACCGGCAGGTCGAGTCGCCAGGCCGTGTCGAACAGGGCGAGCGCCTGCTGGGTGGGCAGCCGTACCGCGCCCTGCTCGGCCATCCGGCGCACGTCGGTGTCGGCCAGATGCCCGGTCATGCCGCTGGCCTGCTCCCACAGTCCCCATGCGAGCGACACCGCGGGCAGCCCGCGGCGGCGCCGGTGCGCGGCGAGCGCGTCCAGGAACGCGTTGGCCGCGGCGTAGTTGGACTGCCCGGCGCTGCCGAGCGTGCCGGCGGCCGAGGAGAACAGCACGAACGCGGCGAGGTCCGCGCTCGCGGTGAGCCGGTGCAGGTGCCAGGCGGCGTCGATCTTCGGTCGGGCGACCTCGTCCAGCCGGTCCGGTGTCATCGCGTCGACCACGCCGTCGTCGAGCACACCGGCGGCGTGCACCACGGCGGTGAGCGGGTGGTCGGGCGGGATGGCCGCCAGCAGCGCTGCCAGCGCGTCCGGGTCGGCGGCGTCGCAGCCGGCCACGGTGACGGTGGCACCGAGTTCGCCCAGCTCCGCGACCAGTTCCGGTGCGCCGTCGGCCTCCGCGCCGGTCCGGCTCACGAGCAGCAGATGGTGTACGCCGTGCGCGGCGACCAGGTGCCGGGCGATCGTCCGGCCGAGGGTGCCGGTACCGCCGGTGATGAGCACCGTGCCGTCCGGGTCGAGCCCGTCCGGCAGCGTCTCGACGTTGCCCGGCACCCGGCCGAGCCGCGGTGCGTGTACCCGGCCCGACCGCAGTGCCAGCTGCGGTTCCCCGGAGGCCAGCGCGGCGGCGAGCATCGTTCGGGAACCGTGGTCGTCGTCCAGGTCGAGCAGGTGGCACCGGCCGGGGTGCTCGGTCTGTACCGAGCGGACCAGGCCCCACACCGGCGCCTGCCGCAGGTTCACCTGGTGCTGGCCGGGTACCGCGACCGCGTTGCGGGTGACCAGCACCAGCCGGGTGTCGGTGAACCGTTCGTCGGCCAGCCACGACTTCAGTGCGGTCAGCGTGTTTCCACTGGTACCACGGGCATCGGCGGGAAGCTCGTCGTCGGTGTTGACGCCCGCGCTGAGCGAGCTGACCGGCACGATCACCAGCTCCGGTGCCGGCTCGCCGCCGGCCAGCAGGTCGCCGATCGAGTTCAGGTCGAGGTCGGTACGGATGCGCGCCCCGGCCGACTCGCACGCGGCGCTGAGCGCCGGATCGTCCGCGCCGAGTACCACCCAGCGCGCGGTCACCGGCGCGGTCGGCACCGGCAGCTGCGGCCACTCCAGCGTGTACAGCGAGTCGTACCGGCCGGACCTCGCCGCGTCGAGCGAGTCGGCGGACACCCGCCGCATGATCAGCGAGTCGACCTGTACCACCGGGGCGCCGGTCGCGTCCGCGACCTGGAACGCCACCCCGGTCTCCCCCGCCGGCGCCAGCCGGACCCGCAGCGCGCCGGGTCCGGTCGCGTACAGCGACACCCCGGTCCAGGCGAACGGCAGCCGTGGCACGGTCGGGTCGCCGCCGTCGCCCATCCGGCCGAGGTACCCGCCGATCGACATGGCCTGCAGCGCGCCGTCGAGCAGCGCCGGGTGTACGCCGAACCGGCCGGCCGAGTCCCGGTAGTCGCCGGGCAGTTCGACCTCGGCGAACACCTCCTCGCCGCGGGTCCACGCCGCGCGCAGGCCGCGGAATGCCGGGCCGTACCCGAACACGGTCGCCTCGATGCCGGCGTAGAAGTCGTCGCTGTCGACCCGTACCGCCCCGGCGGGGGGCCACACGCCCAGGTCGAACGGCAGTTGGGTACCGGTCGGCTCGGCCGGCGCGAGCAGCCCGGTGGCGTGGCACGTCCACAGGTCGTCGGTGCCGAGCTCGTCCGCGCCGTCCCGGTGCGGCCGGGAGTACAGCTGTACGGTCCGGCGGCCGTCCTCGTCGCGCTCGCTCACCACGAGCTGTACCTGCAGGGCGCCGGGCTCCGGCACGATCAGCGGCGCGAGCAGCGTCAACTCGTCCACGCGCGGACAGCCGGAGCGCTCCCCGCCGTACATCGCGAGCTCCACGAACGCGGTACCGGGCAGCAGGATCGTGCCCATCACCCGGTGCTCGCCGAGCCACGGGTGGCTCTGTACGGACAGCCGGCCGGTGAAGACCATGCGGTCGCTGTCCGGGAACGTGACCGCGGCCGACAGCAGCGGGTGGCCGGCGTCGCGCAGCCCGGCCGAGCCGAGGTCGTGCGGCCGCTGGGTGGGGATGTCGAACCAGTAGCGCTGGTGGTCGAACGCGTACGTGGGTAGCTCCACGGTGCCGGCCGGGGCGAGCACCCGCCGGTAGTCGACCGGCAGCCCGGCGCAGTGCGCCTGCGCGATGCTGGTCAGCAGTCTCGTCGGGTCGTCCTCGCCGCGGCGCAGCGTGCCCAGCACCTGCCCGGTGGTACCGGTGTCGTCGAGGATCGCGGTCACCGGCAGCCCGAGTACCGGATGCGGCGACACCTCGATGAACGCCCGCGCCCCGGACGCGACCGCGGTACGGATCGCGGCGTCGAACTCGACCGTGTTGCGCAGGTTCTCCACCCAGTAGTCCGGCGTCAACTCTTCCCCGTCGATGACCTCTCCGGTCAACGTGGACACCATCCGCGCTGTCCCGGCCCGTGGGGTGATGCCCTCGAGTCCGGCCCGGATCTCCTCCGCCACCTCGTCCACCGCCGCGGAATGCGACGCGTAGTCCACCGGGATGATCTTCGCCCGGACGTCCTTGGCGACGAACGCCTCCACCACCTGCGCCACCGCGTCCGGCAGCCCGGAGATCACCACCTGGCCCGGCCCGTTGACCGCGGCGATGCCAACCCCGTCCGGCAACTGCGGCTCGACCTGCGACGCCGACGCCTCGACCGACGCCATCGCGCCCGTGCCGGCCAGACTCGCCAGCGCCTTCGCCCGCAGCGCCACCACCCGCGCCGCGTCCTCGACCGACAGCACCCCGGCCACACACGCCGCGGCGATCTCACCCTGCGAATGCCCGATCACCACACCCGGCGCGACCCCCACCTGGCGCCACACCGCCGCCAGGGACACCCCGACCGCCCACAGCGCCGGCTGCACCAGCTCCACCCGGTCCAGCCACGCCTCATCGCGGCCGGTCAGCAGCGCCGCGACATCGAGCTCGACCCACGGCGCCAACGCGCGCTGGCACTCGGCCAGTGCGGCGTCGAACACCGCACACCGCCCGACCAGACCCGCGGCCATCCGCACCGACTGACCACCCTGACCCGGGAACAGCCACACCACCTCGCCCGCACTGGTCGCGGCGCCGGTGACCACATTGGTCGCCGGCGCACCGGACGCGGCGGCCGCCAACCCGGCGACCAACTCCGACCAGGAGGAGCCGACGACCGCGAGCCGCCGCTCGAACGACGACCGGCCCGCCACCAGCGACCACGCCACCGCGGCCGGATCCTCATCCCGGCCACCGGTCCACGCCGCCAACCGCGACACCTGACCGGACAGGGCCCGCTCCGACCGCGCCGACACCGGCCACACACTCACCGGCGCGTCCACCAGCCCCGTCGGCCCGGACTCCACCGCCGCGGCAGCGGGCAACGGCGACGACGACGACGGCGACGGCGACGGCGACTCGATGCCATGCGGGACACCCGCACCCGGTCGGCCCTGGCGTGGGCCAGAAGCCTCCCACGCCGACGCCTCCTCGAGAATCACGTGCGCGTTCGTGCCGGAGATCCCGAACGACGACACCGCCGCCCGACGCGGCCGGCCATCCACCGAAGGCCACGCAGTGGGCTCGGTCACCAGCGCCACCGCGCCAGACGACCAGTCCACATGGGACGACGGCTCCTCGATGTGCAGCGACGGCGGCACCATGCCGTGCCGCATCGCCTGTACGAGCTTGATCACGCCCGCCACGCCGGCAGCCGCCTGGGCGTGCCCGATGTTCGACTTGATCGACCCGATGAGCAGCGGGTTGTCCGCCGGACGCTCCGCGCCGTACGTCGCGATCAGCGCCTGCGCCTCGATCGGATCCCCCAGCGTGGTACCGGTCCCGTGCGCCTCCACCACGTCCACATCCGCGCCGGTCAGACCGCCGGCCGCGAGCGCCGCCCGGATCACCCGCTGCTGCGACGGACCATTCGGCGCGGTCAACCCGTTGCTCGCACCGTCCTGATTCACCGCCGACCCGCGCACCACCGCGAGAACCTGCCGGCCGTCCCGCATCGCGTCCGAGAGCCGCTGCACCAGCAGCACCCCGACACCCTCGGACCACCCGGTACCGTCCGCAGACTCGGCGAACGACTTGCACCGGCCGTCCGGTGCGAGGCCGCGCTGCCGGCTGAACTCGACGAACGCGGTGGGCGTGGCCATCACCATCACGCCACCGGCCAGCGCCAGGTCGCACTCGCCCCGGCGCAGCGCCTGGCCGGCCCAGTGCAGCGCCACGAGCGAGGACGAGCACGCGGTGTCCAGCGACACCGCCGGCCCTTCCAGCCCGAACGTGTACGCGAGGCGACCGGACAGCACGCTGCCGGTGATGCCGGTCAGCCCGTACCCCTCGACCCCCTCCGGCGCGAACGGCAGCAGCGAGCCGTAGTCCTGCCCGGAGGTACCCACGAACACGCCGGTGGCGCTGCCGCGCACGGTCGCCGGCGGGATGCCGGCCGACTCGAACGCCTCCCAGGTGGTCTCCAACAGCAGCCGCTGCTGCGGATCCATGGCGAGCGCCTCCCGCGGCGAGATGCCGAAGAAGTCCGCGTCGAACTGGTCCGCGCCGGTGATGAAGCCGCCGCCGCGGGCGTAGAAGGTGCCGCTCTGGTCCGGGTCCGGGCTGTACAGCGAGTCGAGGTCCCAGCCGCGGTCACGGGGCAGGTCGCCGATCGCGTCGACCCCGTCGATCACCAGCCGCCACAGGTCGTCCGGCGACCACACGCCGCCGGGCAACCGGCAGGACATGCCGATGATGGCGAGCGGCTCGTCGTCGCCGACCGCCACCGCCGTGGTGGGGCGGACCGGCACGGGGGTACCGGCGATCTCGGTGCCGAGGAAGGTGGCCAGGTCGGCCGGGGTCGGGTAGTCGAAGACCAGCGTGGCCGGCAGCCGCATGCCGAACGCGCCGTTCAGCCGGTTGCGCATCTCCACCGCGGTGAGCGAGTCGAAGCCCAGCTCGTTGAAGGCGCGCCCGGGCTCGATCGCGCCCGGGTCCGGGTAGCCGAGCACCGCGGCGGCCTGGCCACGCACGATCTCGACCAGCGCCTTCGCCCGGTCGAGCTCGCTCAGCGCGGCGAGCTGGGCGACCAGCGACTCGCCGCCGCGCGCCGCGGCCGGCCGGGCCGGCTGCCGGATCAGCGCGCGGTACAGCGCCGGCACGGTGCCACCGGCGAACTGCTGCCGCATCGCGGCCAGGTCGAGCCGGGCCGGCACCAGCGCGGCCTCGGTGGTACGGCAGGCCGCGTCGAACAGGGCCAGCCCCTCCTCGGCCGGCATCGCCGACACGCCGGAGCGGGAGATCCGGTTCAGGTGTACGTCGTCGAGTTCGGTGGTCATGCCGGACCGGTCCGCCCACAAACCCCAGGCGAGCGTGAGCGCGGACAGTCCTCGGGCCCGGCGGTACTCCGCGAGCCCGTCCAGGAACGCGTTCGCCGCGGCGTAGTTGCCCTGGCCGGGGCCTCCGGCGGTGGCGGCCAGCGACGAGTACGACACGAACGCCGTGACGCCGAGGTCGGCGGTCAGCTCGTGCAGGTGCCAGGCGGCGTCGACCTTGGGCCGCAGTACCCCATCCATCCGTTCCGGGGTGAGCGAGCCGATGACGCCGTCGTCGCGTACGCCGGCCGCGTGGATGATCGCGGTCAGCGGGTGGTCGGAGGGGATGCCGGCGAGCAGGTCGGCGACGGCGGCCCGATCGGCCAGGTCGCAGGCGGCGACGGTGACCGTGGCGCCGAGGTCGCCCAGCTCCGC
The DNA here is from genome assembly GCA_963742715.1 of uncultured Actinomycetota bacterium. Lineage (GTDB taxonomy): Bacteria > Actinomycetota > Actinomycetes > Mycobacteriales > Micromonosporaceae > CAVUMR01. The sequence continues at coordinate 2,535,789 of CAVUMR010000002.1, forward strand.
GCAGAGTTCGGGGACGCCGGCCGCGTCCCGGCCGCGCCGGCTGGTCAGGATCAGGTGGCGTACTCCGTGCTCGGTGACCAGGTGCCGGCTCATCAGCTGGCCGAGGGTGCCGGTGGCGCCGGTGACCAGCACGGTGCCGGTGGCGTCGAACGGCGAGTCGGCCGGTTCGGCTGGCGCGGGCGCGCGGACCAGCCGGGCACCGAACACGACACCGTCCCGGATCGCGAGCTGCGGCTCGTCGGTGTCCAGGGCGGCGGCGATCAGCGCCGGATCCACGGTGCTGGCCGGAGCATCGACGCCGGCCGGCCCCAGGTCCAGCAGGACGAACCGGTCCGGGTTCTCCGACTGGGCGGACCGAACCAGGCCGAGCACGGTGGCCGCGGCCAGATCGATCGGGCTCGCGTCCGGGCCGGCGGCGACCGCGCCACGGGTGACGAGCACCAACCGTGAGCCGGTGTACCGGTCGTCGGCGAGCCACTGCTGCAGCAGCGCGAGTACCTGGTGGCCGACCGCGGCGACCGCGGCCGGTACGTCGGTGGAGTCCGCCGGGAGCGCCGGTACTCCGGCGAGCACCACGGCCGGGGGGTGGTCCAGCGCGGACAGCTCGGACAGCTCGTCGTGCGCCTCGATGCCGACCGTCGCGGCCAGCGCGCTGTCGCCGATGACCGCCCAGTCCGGCGCGGCGGCACCGGTGGGGATCGGCAGCGGCGCCCAGTCCAGCCGGTACAGCGACTCGGTGTCGCCGCCGGCGACCCGCAGCTGCTCGGCCGAGACCGGCCGCAGCACCAGCGAGCCGACCGTGGCGACCGGCGCCCCGGTCACGTCGCCGACCAGCAGCGACACGCTGTCGGTACCGGTCTGCGACACCCGTACCCGGGCCGCCGCGGCGCCGGTGGAGTGCAGGGTCACGTCGTTCCAGGAGAACGGCAGCCGGCCGTAGCCTGCCGGCGCGGCGGCGTCCCCCGCTGTCGGCGCGGGCACGGTCAGCCCGAGCGTGTGCAACGCCGCGTCGAGCAGCACCGGGTGCAGGCCGTACGACTCGGCCTCGCCGGCCGGCGGGTCCGGCATGACCAGGTCGGCGAACAGGTCGTCGCCGCGCCGCCAGGCCCGCTGCAGCGCGATGAACGAGTCGCCGTAGTCGTACCCCTGGGCGGCGAGGTTGCCGTACAGGTCGGAGGTGTCCACCGGGGTCGCGTCCGCCGGTGGCCAGGTGGCGAGGTCGGACCAGGGCGGCGGGTCGGCCGGGGTCGCCGGCCCGGTGGCGAGCACGCCGCTGGCGTTGCGGGTCCAGGTACCGGCCGTCGCGTCGTCCGGGCTGGCCTGGCCGGACGGGCCGGTCGCGCCGCTCACCTGCGAGTGCAGCGACACCGACCGGCAGCCGGCGTCGTCCGGTGGCCCGACCCACAGCTGGAGGTCCACCCCACCGCTCTCCGGCAGGATCAGCGGTGCCTCCAGGGTCAGCTCCCGCAGGTGCTCGGCGCCGACGTGCGCACCGGCCTGTACCGCGAGCTCGACGAAGCCGGTGCCGGGCAGCAGCACAGTGTCGAACACGACGTGGTCGGTGATCCACGGGTGGGTCTGCCGGGACAGCCGGCCGGTGAACAGGAAGCCGTCCTCGTGCGCGACGCCGAGCGCGGCGCCGAGCAGCGGGTGTCCCGCGGCCCGCAGCCCGACCGCGGTCACGTCGCCGGTCCAGCCGGTACCGGCCGGCGGCCAGTAGCGCTCGTGCTCGAACGCGTAGGGGGGCAGGTCGACGCGGTGGGCTCCGGTGCCGTCGTAGTACGCCGTCCAGTCCACCGACCGACCGGTCACATACAGCTCGGACAGCGCTGCCAGCAGCGCGGCCGGCTCGTCCCGGTCTTTGCGCAGCGCCGGTACCGCGGTCACGCCGTCGGCCTCGGGTACCAGCGCGGACAGCACGCCACCGGGTCCCACCTCGACGAACGTGCCGACGCCCTGCTCGCGCAGGGTCGCGATCCCGTCGCCGAACCGCACCGCCTCCCGTACGTGCCGCACCCAGTACTCCGGCCGCGTCACCTCGTCGCCGGCAAGCTCCCCGGTCAGGTTCGACACCAGCGGGATCGACGGCTCGCTGAACGAGATCCCGGCCAGCGCCGCGCGGAACTCGCCGAGCATCGGCTCCATCAGCGCGGAGTGGAACGCGTGGCTGACCGTCAACCGCTTGGTCCGCACGCCGCGCTCCTGCCAAACCGCCTCGACCGCGTCGACGGCATCCGCCGATCCGGATACCACGCACGCCGACGGTCCGTTCACCGCCGCGACGTCGACCCCGTCGACCAGTGACTCGCGTACCGCAGCCTCGTCAGCGGCCACCGCGAGCATCGCCCCGCCGGCCGGCAGCGCCTGCATCAACCGGCCCCGCGCCGCCACCAACGTGCACGCATCACGCAGCGACAACACCCCGGCCACATGCGCCGCCGCGATCTCACCGATCGAATGCCCCGCCACGAAATCCGGCCGCACCCCCAACGAGGACAGCAGCCGAAACAGCGCCACCTCCACCGCGAACAACCCCGCCTGGGTGTACCGCGTCTGGTCGATCAGCTCCGAATCGAGCGCGTCGGACAGCCCGTCGAACCCCGCGCACACCTCATCGAACGCCGCCGCGAACACCGGAAACGCCTCGTACAGCCCGAGGCCCATGCCGGCGCGCTGCGACCCCTGCCCGGAGAACAGGAACGCGGTCGGACCGCGCCGGCCAGCGGTGCCGGTGACGACCCCGGCCGCGGGTGACCCGTCGGCCAGCGCGCGCAGCCCGGACAGCAACTCGTCCAGGTCCGCCGCCGCGACCACCGCCCGATGCTCCAGCACCGACCGACCGGCCACCGACGACCAGCCGACATCTCCCGGACGTACCCCATCGGCCTCTGCCAGCCACGACGCCCACCGCGACGCCTGTGCGGCCAGGGCCGGCGCGGACCTCGCGGACACCACGACCGGAGCCAGCGGAACCACCCGCGCCGGGCCGGCCTCCTCGACCGACGGCTCCTCGGGCGCCGACTCGATCACGGTGTGCACGTTGGTGCCCGACACCCCGAACGAGGAGATGCCGGCCCGGCGCGGCCGGTCCACCTCCGGCCAGGGCCGCGCCTCGGTCAGCAGCGACACCGCGCCGGCCGACCAGTCCACGTGCGGGGTCGGCTCGTCCACGTGCAGGGTGGCCGGGGCGACGCCGTGCCGCATCGCCATGACCATCTTGATCACGCCGGCGACGCCCGCCGCGGCCTGTGCGTGCCCGATGTTCGACTTGATCGAGCCGAGGTACAGCGGCCGGTCCGCCGGCCGGTCCTGGCCGTACGTGGCGAGCAACGCCTGCGCCTCGATCGGATCGCCCAGCGTGGTACCGGTGCCATGTGCCTCTACCACGTCCACTTCGGACGGTGCGAGTCCCGCGTTGGACAGCGCCTGCTGGATCACCCGCTGCTGGCTCGGCCCGTTGGGCGCGCTCAGCCCGTTCGAGGCCCCGTCCTGGTTCACCGCCGAGCCGCGTACCACCGCCAGGATGGGGTGGCCGTTGCGACGGGCGTCGACCAGGCGTTCGAGCAGCAGCACCCCGACGCCCTCGGACCAGCCGGTACCGTCCGCGGCCGCCGCGAACGCCTTGCACCGGCCGTCGGTGGCGAGCCCGCGCTGCCGGGAGAACTCGATGAACGCGGCCGGCGTACACATCGCGGTCACGCCGGAGACCAGCGCGAGCGTGCACTCCTGCTGCCGCAGCGCCTGCGCGGCCAGGTGCAGCGCGACCAGCGACGACGAGCACGCGGTGTCCACCGTCACGGCCGGGCCCTCCAGCCCGAACGTGTACGCGATCCGACCGGAGATGACGCTGCCGGCGTTGCCGGTCATCAGGTGCCCTTCGAGGCCCTGCGCCGCGCCCATCAGCACCGTGCCGTAATCGGTGCCGGTACTGCCGGCGAACACTCCGGTCTGGCTGCCGCGCAGCGACGCCGGGTCGATCCCGGCCCGCTCCAGCACCTCCCAGCTCGTCTCCAGCAGCCAGCGCTGCTGCGGATCCATGGCCAGGGCTTCGCGCGGGGAGATCGCGAAGAAGCCCGGGTCGAAGTCGGCCATGCCCTCGACGAACCCGCCCTGCCCGGTGTACGAGGTGCCGGTCTGGTCGGGGTCGGCGTCGTAGAGCGAGTCGCCCCAGCCGCGGTCGTCCGGGAACGCGGTGATCGCGTCCCGCCCGGCGTCCACGAGTTTCCACAGGTCCTCGGGGCTGCGTACCCCGCCGGGAAAGCGGCAGGCCATCGACACGATGGCGACCGGCTCCTGTTCGCCGGCCTCCACCTCGCGCAACCGCTGCCGTACCTGGTGCAGGTCGGCGGTCACCCGCTTCAGGTACTCGAGCAGCTTCGCCTCGTCAGCCATGGGCTGCCAACCTCTCCGTGGTACCGGTCGTCCCGCTGCGCCGCCCCGGCTCGGGGGCGCGCGGAGTCGTACCGCGCGCTGCCATGTCAGAGCACCCCCAGCTCGCGGTCGATGAAGTCGAAGACCTCGTCCGGGGTGGCGTCAGTGAGCTTGTCCGCGACCGAGGCGCCCGCGGCCGCGTCGGTCTCGTTGAGCGCGGCGAGCAGGGCCTGGAGCCGGGAGGTGAGCCGCAGCCGGGCGCTGCGGTCCGGCGTGGACGTCGCCAGCGCCGACTCGAGCCTGTCCAGCTCGCCGAACACCGTGGTGGACGCCGCGAGCCCGCCGTCCACGAGCGCGGCCTTGACGTATCCGGCCAGCGCGGCGGCGGTCGGGTAGTCGAACACCACCGTGGTGGGCAGCCGTACCCCGGTCGCGGCGGTGAGCCGGTTACGCAGCTCGACCGCGGTGAGCGAGTCGAAGCCCAGCTCGCGGAAGGCCCGCTCCGGCTCGACCGCGTCCGCCGACGGATGCCCGAGCACCGCCGCGGCGTGGCCCCGCACCAGGTCCACGAGGGTGGCGTCGCGTTCGGCGTCGGTCTGGTCGGCGAGCAGCGCGGCGAGCGCCTCCGGCGAACCGGCCGCCGCGTCACCGGCGCGCTGCTCGACGGCGGTACCGGCCTCCGGTACACCGGTGATGAGCTGGCTGCGGCGGACCGCGACGAAGCCCGGCGCGAACTGGCTCCAGTCGATGTGCGCCACCATCGTCGCGGCGTCGCCACGGGCTACGCACCGGCCGAGCGCGGAGAGCGCCAGTTCGGTGGAGAGCAGGTCGACGCCGTTGCGTCGCCGCCGTTCGTCCACCGCCTCGTCGGTCGCGGCCATGCCGCCGGCCTGCCACGGTCCCCAGGCGACCGAGGTCGCCGGCAGCCCACTGGCCCGCCGGGCTTCGGCGAGCCCGTCCAGGTACGCGTTCGCGGCGGCGTAACTGGCCTGCCCCGCGGCGCCGAGCTGCCCGGCCATCGCGGAGAACAGCACGAACGCGGTCAGCTCCCGGCCCGCGGTCAGCTCGTGCAGGTTCGCCGCGCCGGTCACCTTCGGCCGCAGCGCGGCGGCGAGCCGCTCCGGGTCGAGCCCGTCGATGATGCCGTCGTCGAGCACCCCGGCCGCGTGTACCACCCCGGTGAGGTCCGGTACGCCATCCAGCAGCGCGGCCAGCGCGTTCCGGTCGGTCACGTCGCAGGCGGTGACGGTGACCGTGGTGCCCGCCTCGGTCAGCTCGGCGTCGAGTTCCTTCGCCCCGGGGGCGTCCGGACCCTGCCGACTGACCAGCAGCAGGTGCGCGGCGCCGTGCCGGGCGAGCCACCGCGCGACCTCGGCGCCGAGCGCGCCGGTACCGCCGGTAACCAGCACGGTGCCGTCGCCGAGCAGGTCACCGTGGAATGTGTCGCGGGCCGACTGCCCGCCGGGTGCCCGGACCAGCCGGCGTACGTGCAGTCCGGCCCCGTCGACCGCGAGCTGGTCCTCGCTGTCGATGCCGCGCACCGCGGCGCACACCAGGTCCCAGGTGAAGGTGTCGAGGGTGTCCGGTACGTCGACCAGCCCGCCCCAGCGCTCCGGGTGCTCCAGCGCGGCCACCCGACCGAGACCCCAGACCAGGGACTGTGCCGGCCGTACCGTCCGGTCTCCCTTGACCGTGATCGCGGCGCCCCGGGTCAGGCACCACAGCGGTCCGGGTACCTGCGCGTCGCCGAGCGCCTGGATGAGCGCCAGCGTGACCTCGGGGCGGTCGGTGTCGAGAGCGAGCAGCGAGAGCACGCCGTCGACCGGCTCGCCGTTCGACTCGTCGTCCGGCTCGCCACCGCGCAGCAGGTCGGCGAGCTCGGCCCGGTCGGCGCGCCCGGCCAGCTCGTCCGGCAGCAGTACGAGCCGGGTCGTAGCGCCACGCTGCTCCAGTTCCCGCCGCGCCGCGGCCGCCGTCCCGCCGGTACCTTCGGCCCCGACCACGAGCCAGGTGCCGGTCAGGTGCGGGTCCGGTACGCCGGCCAGCGGCTGCCACACGCTGCGGTAGCGCAGGTCGTCCAGGGCGGAGCGGTCCCGTTGCTGGCGGCGCCAGGAGGCGAGCACCGGCAACGCCGGCGCCAGTACGTCGAGCGACTCGGTGGCGGTGAGCGCCGCGAGCGCGTCGAGATCCTCGCTCTCCACCGCCGCCCAGAACGTCGCATCGGCACCGGTCTGCGCGCTGGCCGGCCCGCGGGTGGCGGTCGGCCAGAAGTGCTGCCGGTCGAACGCGTACGTAGGCAGCGCGACAGCGGGCTTGCTCGGCACGATCGTCGCGTAGTCGACCGGCAGCCCGGCGCAGTGCGCCTGCGCCAGGCTGGTCAGCAGCCTCGTGGGGTCGTCCTCGCCGCGCCGCAGCGTGCCCAGCACCTGCCCGGTGGTACCGGTGTCGTCGAGGATCGCGGTGACCGGCATGCCCAACACCGGATGCGGCGACACCTCGATGAACGCGCGGGCGCCGTCCGCAACCGCGGTACGGACGGCCTGGTCGAACCGCACCGGTTGGCGCAGGTTGCGCACCCAGTAGTCGGGGCCGAGGTCCGCGCCGTCGATCCAGTCGCCGGTCAGCGTGGAGACGATCCGGGCGCGGCCGGTCCGCGGCGTGATCCCGTCGAGTCCGCGGCGGATCTCGTCCGCCACCTGGTCCACGGCGGCGGAGTGGGACGCGTAGTCCACCGGGATCAGCTTGGCGCGGAGGTCCTGCTCGACGAACGCGGCGACCACCTCGGCGACCGCGTCCGGCACCCCGGAGATGACCACCTGGCCGGGGCCGTTGACCGCGGCGATCCCGGCACCGGCCGGCAGCACCGCCTCGACCTGGGCGGCCGACGCCTCGATCGAGGCCATCGCGCCCGTGCCGGCCAGACTCGCGAGCGCCTTCGCTCGGAGTCCGACCACCCGTGCCGCGTCCGCCATCGAGAGCACTCCCGCCACCGCCGCCCCCGCGATCTCACCCTGCGAGTGGCCGATGACTACACCCGGAACAACCCCCACTGCCTCCCACACCTGGGCGAGTCCTACCCCTACTGCCCACAGTGCGGGCTGCACCAGGTCCACCCGATCGAGCCAGTCCTGGGCGTCACCGGTCAGCAGGGCGGCGAGGTCGATGTCGATCCAGCGGCCCAGCTCCGCCTGGCATTCGGCGAGCGCGGCGTCGAACACCGGGCACCGCCCTACCAGGCCGGCGGCCATCCCGGCCGACTGGCCACCCTGACCCGGGAACAGCCACACCAGGCTGTCGGCGGCGACGCCGGCCGCCACTCCGGACACGACATTGGCGGCAGGGGTACCGGATGCGGCCGCGTCCAGACCCGCGACCAACTCCGGCCACGAGTCGCCGACGACCGCGAGCCGCCGTTCGAACGACGGCCGACCAGCCACCAGGGAAGACGCGACCCGGGCGGGGTCGCCGTCCCGGCCGCGGGCCCAGGCCGCCAGCCTGGCGGCCTGACCGGACAGCGCCCGCTCGGACCGCGCCGACACCGGCCACACGGTCACCGGCGCGTCGAGGAGCCCCGACGACACCGGCTCCGCCTCCACCGCGTCTGCGGCCGCCGCGTCGGGCGCAGCGGCGGGCGCAGCCGCCGCGGACGACGCCGGCGACTCGATGATCACGTGCGCGTTCGTGCCGGAGATCCCGAACGAGGACACCGCCGCCCGCCGCGGCCGGCCCTCCACCGCGGGCCACGGCGTCAACTCGGTCGCCAGCGCCAGCGCGCCGGCGTCCCACTCGACGTGCGGGGTCGGCTCGTCGATGTGCAGCGACGGCGGCACGATCCCGTGCCGCATCGCCAGCACCATCTTGATCAGACCAGCCACTCCGGCAGCCGCCTGGGTGTGACCGATGTTCGACTTGACCGACCCGACCAGCACCGGCCGGTCCGAAGGCCGGTCCTGGCCGTAGGTCGCGATCAACGCCTGCGCCTCGATCGGATCCCCCAGCGTGGTACCGGTCCCGTGCGCTTCCACCACGTCCACGTCCGCGCCGGTCAGACCGCCGGCCGCGAGTGCTTGCCGGATCACCCGCTGCTGCGACGGACCGTTCGGCGCGGTCAACCCGTTGCTCGCACCGTCCTGATTCACCGCGCTGCCCCGCAGCACCGCCAGCACGTCCCGACCCTCACGACGAGCGTCGGACAGCCGCTGCACCAGCAGCACCCCGACACCCTCACCCCAACCGGTACCGTCCGCCGACGCCGCGAACGCCCGACACCGCCCATCCGCCGACAACCCCCGCTGGCGGGAAAACTCCACGAACAACCCCGGAGTCGCCATCACCGTCACGCCACCCGCGAGAGCAAGATCGCACTCACCACTTCGCAGCGCCTGCGCCGCCAGATGCAGCGCCACCAGCGACGACGAACACGCCGTATCCACCGACACCGCGGGGCCTTCCAACCCGAGCGCGTACGCCACCCGACCCGACACCACACTCGCCGCGTTCCCGGTACCGGCGAACCCCTCGGTCTCCTCCCCGGACACCATCAGCAACGTGCCGTAGTCCTGGCCGTTGGTACCGACGAACACCCCGGTACGCGACCCGCGCAGCCGGACCGGGTCGATCCCGGCCCGCTCCACCGCCTCCCACGACGTCTCCAGCAGCAGCCGCTGCTGCGGATCCATCGCCACCGCCTCCCGCGGCGAGATCCCGAAGAACGCGGCGTCGAACTCGGCCGCGTCGTACAGGAACGAGCCGGTCCGCACGTACGACGTGCCGGTGCGGTCGGGGTCCGGGTGGTAGAACGAGTCGACGTCCCAGCCCCGGTCGCCGGGCAGCTCGGACACCGCGTCCCGGCCGTCGGCGAGCAGTTGCCAGAACCGGTCCGGATCGCTGGAGCCGCCCGGGAACCGGCACGCCATCGCGACGATCGCGATCGGATCGTCGTCCACCGGTGCGGAACCCACCGCCGCCGCCACCGGTGCCGCGGCCGTACCGCCGAACAGTTCGGTGTCCAGGTGCCGGGCCAGCGCGGTAGGGGTGGGGTAGTCGAACACCAGCGTGACCGGCAGGCGCAGGCCGGTACCGGACGCGAGCCGGTTGCGCAGCTCCACGGCGGTGACCGAGTCGAAGCCGAGGTCCCGGAACGCGTGGTTCGGGTCGACCGACTCGGCGGCCGGGTACTTGAGCACGGTCGCGGCCTGGTCCCGGACCAGGTCGAGCAGGGCACGCTGCCGCTCCGGCGCGGAGAGGCGGGCCAGCGCGCCGGCCGGTGTGGCGTCCTCGGCGGCCTCGGCCGGTACCCCCTTGCTGGCCCGCAGCCGCTGTACGTCCGGGATCTCGGAGATCAGCGGTCCGGGCCGGGTGGCGGTGAACGCGACGAGGAACCGCTCCCAGGAGATGTTCGCGACGGTCAGGAACGGCTCGTCGTGGTCGAGCGCCTGCTGCAGGGCGCTCACGGCGAGGTGTGGCGCCATCTCCGGCGCGCCGTGCCGGTTCAGCATGCGACCGAAGTCGCCCTCGGCCATGCCGCCGCCGCCCCAGGCGCCCCAGGCGATCGAGGTGGCCGCCAGGCCGAGCCCGCGGCGGTGCTGGGCCAGCGCGTTGAGGTACGCGTTGCCCGGCGCGTAGTTGCCCACACCGGAGCTGCCGACCGTACCGGCGAACGAGGAGAACAGGATGAACGCGGACAGGTCGCGGTCACGGGTCAGCTCGTGCAGGTTGATCGCGGCGGTGACCTTGGCCCGCAGCGCGAAGTCGATCTGGTCGAGGGTCAGCGACGACACGACCGAGTCGTCCAGTACCGCCGCGGTATGCACCACCGTGGTGAGGTCGGGCAGGTCGTCGATCACGGCGGCCAGGGCGACCCGGTCCGACGCGTCGCACGCGGCCACGGTCACCCGCGCGCCGAGCGCGACCAGCTCGGCCTCCAGTTCCGCGATGCCGTCGGCCTGGTTGCCGCGCCGGCTGACCAGTACGACGTGCTCGGCACCGTTGCCGGCGAGCCAGCGGGCCATGTGCCCACCGAGCGCGCCGGTCCCGCCGGTCACCAGCGCGGTGCCGGACGGCCGCCAGGCCCGGGCCGGCCGCGCTCCGGCGAGCGGTGCGCGCACCAGCCGCCGGCCGTACGCCCCGACCGCCCGCAGCGCGACCTGGTCCTCGAGGCCGTCGCCGGTGAGGATGGCGCCGAGCCGGCGTCGCCCGGCGTCGTCCAACCCGTCGGACGGGGTGGCCGGCAGGTCGATCAGGCCGCCCCAGCGCTCCGGGTGCTCCAGCGCGGCGACCCGGCCGAAGCCCCAGGCCAATTGCTGGATCGGGTTGGTCAGCTGGTCGTCCGATCCGGTCGACACGGCGCCCCGGGTCAGGCACCACAGCGGCGCCTTGACGCCGGCGTCGCCGAGCGCCTGGACCAGCGTCACGGTGCCGGCGAAGCCGTGCGGCACCGCCGGGTATGCCGGGTGCGCGGTCTCGGTCAGGGCCAGCAGCGAGACGATGCCGGCCGCACCGGCGAGCTCGCTCACCCGCCCGGCAAGAGCGGCGCGGTCGCCGTCCAGCACGACCTCGGACACCGCCGCCCCGCACGCTTCGAGGGCTTCCCGGCACCCGGCCGCTATCCCGGCCGGGGTGGCCGGATCGGTGACCAGCCACCAGGTACCGGATGCCCGCGGCGCGGTCCGGTCCGGCAGCGGCTGCCAGCTGTCCCGGTACCGCCAGGAGTCCACCAGCGCGCCGTCCCGGCGCTGGCGCCGCCACGCACCGAGCGCGGGCAGCACCTCGGCCAGCGCCTGCTCGGGCAGCGACGCCTCGGCGTCGGCTCCCCCGGCCAGCTCGCCGGCCAGCGCGGGCAGGTCCTCGGCCTCCACCGCGGCCCAGAACCGGGCGTCCACCTCGTCCGGCTCGACCGCCGCCGACGGCACCGCGCCGATCGCGCCGGTGCCGGGCTTCGGCCAGTACAGCTGCCGCTGGAACGGGTAGGTGGGCAGCTCCACCCGCCGGCCGCCGGGGCCGAACGCCGGCCGCCAGTCCACCCGGGTACCGCCGGCGAAGACCTGGGCCACCGAGGCGAGGAACCGGTCCAGCCCGCCCTCGTCCCGGCGGAGGCTGCCGGTGACCGTGACCGGCGCGCCGTCCGCGCCGAGTTCGGCGCTCTCCTGCACCGCCATGGTCAGCACCGGGTGCGGGCTGGCCTCGACGAACGTGTGGTAGCCGGCGCCGGCGACGGCGCGGACCGCGGCGTCGAAGCCGACCGTCCGGCGTAGGTTGCGATACCAGTAGCCGCCGTCGAGCGCGGCCGTGTCCAGCCAGTCACCGTCCACTGTGGAGAAGAACCGGATGTCACTGGTACGCGGCGCGATGCCGGCGAGCAGTTCGCGCAACGGCGCCTCGAGCTGCTCCATCTGGGCCGAGTGCGAGGCGTAGTCCACCTGGATGCGGCGTACCCGCACGTCCCGCGCGGTGTAGGTGGACATCAGCTCGTCCAGGGCCGCGCTGTCGCCGGACACCACCACGGAGTTCGGGCCGTTGACCGCGGCCAGCGACAGCCGGCCGTCCCAGGCCTTGAGCTCCGCGGTGACCTCGCCCGCGGTGGCGGCCACCGACACCATGCCGCCGTCGCCAGCGATCCCGGCGATCACGCGGCTGCGCAGCGCCACCACCGCGGCCGCGTCGGCCAGTGACAGCGCCCCGGCGACGTACGCCGCGGCGATCTCGCCCTGGGAGTGACCGACCACGGCGGACGGGCGTACCCCGAACTCCTGCCAGAGCGCGGCCAGCGCCACGCTCACCGCGAACAGGGTCGGCTGCACCACGTCGACCCGGTCCAGTGCCGGGGCGTCGGGCGCGCCGCGCAGTACGTCCAGCAGCGACCAGTCGACGTGCGGGGTGAGCGCGGCGGCGCACTCGTGCACCTTCTCCGCGAACGCCGGCGCGGTGTCGAGCAGCTCGGCGGCCATGCCGGCCCACTGCGCCCCCTGGCCGGGGAACACGAACGCGACCTCGCCGGGGGCGACCGCGACGCCGGACACGGTGGTACCGGACGGCTCCCCGGCGACCAGTGCGGTGAGCGCGTCAACCAGCTCGTCCCGGCCACCGGCCACGACCACCGCGCGGTGCTCGTGCGTGGCGCGGGTGGTGGCCAGCGAGTACGCCAGGTCCCGGTCGTTCTCTCCGCCGACCCCGACCCGGGCGAGCAGGTCGTGGGCCCGGTCGGTGAGCGCCTGCCGGGTCGCGCCGGACAGTACCCAGGGCAGCGGCCCGGCCGGCTCCGGCTGCTCGGGCCGGTCGTCAACGCCGACGGCCGGCACGACGCGCGCGTCCTGTTGGAGGATCACGTGCACGTTGGTGCCGCTGATGCCGAACGAGGAGACTCCGGCCCGGCGGGTACCACCGACCGGCTCCCACGGCCGCGCCTCGGTCAACAGCGACACCGCGCCCGCCGACCAGTCCACGTGCGGGGTCGGCTCGTCCACGTGCAGCGTCGGCGGGAGCACGCCGTACCGCATCGCCATGATCATTTTGATGATGCCGGCGACCCCGGCGGCGGCCTGGGTGTGGCCGAGGTTCGACTTGATCGACCCCAGCCACAGTGGCCGGTCGGCCGGCCGGTCCTGGCCGTAGGTGGCGAGCAACGCCTGCGCCTCGATCGGGTCGCCGAGCGTGGTGCCGGTGCCGTGCGCCTCGACGGCGTCCACCTCGGCGGCGGACACCCCGGCGTTCGCCAGCGCCTGCCGGATCACCCGCTGCTGCGCCGGCCCGTTCGGCGCGGTCAGCCCGTTCGACGCGCCGTCCTGGTTCACCGCGGAGCCGCTGACCACGGCGAGGACCGGGTTGCCGTCGCGCACCGCGTCGGACAGCCGCTGCAGCAGCAGCACCCCGGCACCCTCGCCCCAGCCGGTACCGTCCGCGGCCGCCGCGAACGGCTTGCACCGGCCGTCGGCCGCGAGCCCGCGCTGCCGGGAGAAGCCGATGAAGATGCCGGGGGTACCCATCACGGTCACGCCGCCGGCGAGCGCCAGGTCACACTCGCCCTGGCGCAGCGCCTGCGCGGCCAGGTGCAGCGCGACCAGCGACGACGAGCACGCGGTGTCCACCGTGACCGCCGGCCCGTGCAGGCCGAACGTGTACGCCACCCGGCCGGAGATGACGCTCGCCGAGTTGCCGGTGGCCAGGTAGTTCTCGTCCCCGTCACCGGCGGCCATCAGCAGGGTGCCGTAGTCCTGCCCGTTGGTACCGACGAACACCCCGGTACGGCTGCCGCGCAGCGCGGTCGGGTCGAGCCGGGCCCGCTCGAACGTCTCCCAGCAGGTCTCCAGCAGCAGCCGCTGCTGTGGGTCCATCGCGACCGCTTCGCGCGGGCTGATGCCGAAGAACGCCGGGTCGAACTCGCCCGCACCGGTGACGAACCCGCCCTCGCGTACGTAGCTGCTGCCCGGGTGGTCCGGGTCCGGATGGAACAGGTCGTGCAGGTTCCAGCCCCGGTCGCCGGGCATCGCGGTCATCGCGTCGGTGCCGCTCGCGACCAGCTCCCACAGCTGCTCGGGGCTGGCCACGCCGCCAGGGAACCGGCAGCCCATCGACACGACCACCACCGGCTCGGCGGTCGCCGCCGCGTCGGCGTCGGCGACAGCGCCGACGCTCTCACCGGAGCCGAGCCGGTGCAGGTGGGCCGCGAGCTCCGGCACGGTCGGATAGTCGAAGACCAGCGTCGCGGGCAGCGCCATGCCGGTCTCGGCGGTCAGCCGGTTGCGCAGCTCCACCGCGGTCAACGAGTCGAAGCCCAGGTCCCGGAACGTCCGCTCGGGCAGCGGCTGCCCGGTCGGGTAGCCGAGGGCCGCCGCGGCCTGGCCGCGGACCAGCTCGGTGAGCGCCGCCAGCGACCGGCCGACGACCACCGCCCGGACCGGGCTCGCCGGTTCCGCCGGTACCCCGGGCAGCTTGCTGATCAGCGCGGTCGCCCGGGTGGCGCTCCAGGACCGGGCCAGCCGGGCCCAGTCCACGTCGGCGACCGTCACGGCCGGCTCCCCCGTGTTGACCAGCCGGCCCAGCGCGGTGATCGCCTCGCCGGCCGGCAACGGGTTGATGCCGCCGCGGGACAGCCGCGCGGCGAGCAGCGGGTCGGCCGCGGCCATCCCCGCCTCGCCCCAGGCGCCCCAGGCGATCGCGGTCGCCGGCAGCTGCTGGGCCCGGCGCCACGCGGCGAACGCGTCGAGGTACGCGTTGCCGGCCGCGTAGTTGCCCTGACCGGCGCTGCCGATCACCCCGGCGAGCGAGGAGAACAGCACGAACGCGTCCAGGTTCCGGTCGGCGGTGGCCTCGTGCAGCACCTGCGCGGCGCACGCCTTGACCCCCAGTACGCCGTCGAGCCGGGCCACGTCCAGGCAGTCCAGCACGCCGTCGTCGACCACCCCGGCCGCGTGTACCACCGCGGTGAGCTCGGACAGCTCGTCGACCAGCGCGCGTACCGCCGCCGCGTCGGTCACGTCGCAGGCGGCGATCCGGACCCGTCCGCCCAGTTCCTCGGCCAGCTCGCGCGCGCCCGGTGCGTCGACGCCGCGGCGGGACACCAGTACCACCTCGCCGGCGCCCTCGCGCAGCAGCCAGCGCGCCACGTGGCCGCCGAGCGCCCCGGTACCGCCGGTCACCAGTACCGTCCCGGTGGGCCGCCAGCCCGGCTGTACCGGGGCCGGCGCGGGTACCAGCCGGCGCGCGTACACGCCGTCCCGGCGTACCGCGACCTGGTTCTCCGCCCCGTCGGCGAGTACCGCGGCGAGGTCGGTGCCGATCCGCGGGCCGGACCCGGCCGGCAGGTCGACCACGCCGCCCCAGCGGTCCGGCTGCTCCAGCGCGACCACACGGCCGAGCCCCCACAGCACCGAGCCCCACAGGTCGCCGGCCTCCTCGCCGGCGACCACCGGCAGCGCGGCCCGGGTCACGCACCACATCCGCCCCGGGAGGGCGGCGTCACCGAGCGCCTGTACCAGCGCGAGCGCCAACGCGGCACCGGTCGGCGTGGCCGCCGAGCCGGCTACCGGCGCGTCCTCGGCCGGCGCGACGCACACCACCCCGGTCCAGCCCAGCGGGCTCACCTCGGCCAGTCGCGCGGCCAGCTCGGCCCGGTCCGGATCGGCGACGGTCAGCGTGTCCACGGTCGCGCCGGCGGCGGCCAGCATCCCGGCCACTCCGCCGTCGTCGCCGCCGCTCGCCACCAGCCAGCGGCCGGACATGACGCCGGACGGGCGTATCCGCTCCCAGGCCACCCGGTACGACCAACCGTCCACGACCGCCGCGCGCTGCCGCGCCTTCCACCAGGACGACAGCACCGGTACCGCCGGGCGCAGCGCCTCCACCACCGCGGTGTCGTCCTCGGCGCCCACGCGCGCGGCGAGCCCGGACACGTCGCCGGCTTCGACCGCGGCCCAGAACTCGCCGTCCGCGGCCGGTACGGCGGTGCCGGCCGGCCCGGTGAGCTCGGGCCAGTACCGCGCGCGTTGGAACGCGTAGGTGGGCAGGTCGACGCGGTGGGCGTCGGTGCCGTCGTAGTACGCCGTCCAGTCCACCGACCGACCGGTCACGTACAGCTCGGACAGCGCGGCCAGCAGCGCGGCCGGCTCGTCCCGGTCCTTGCGTAGCGCCGGTACCGCGGTCACGTCACCTGGAACCAGCGCGGCGAGCACGCCGCCCGGTCCGACCTCGACGAACGTGTCGACCCCCTGCTCGCGCAGGGTCGCGATTCCGTCGCCGAACCGGACCGCCTCGCGTATGTGCCGCACCCAGTAGTCCGGCCACGTCACCTCGGCCGAGACCAGGCCACCGGTCAGGTTCGACACCAGCGGGATCGACGGCTCGCTGAACGAGATCCCGGCCAGCGCAGCCTCGAAGGAAGCGAGCATCGGCTCCATCAACGCCGAATGGAACGCATGGCTGACCGTCAACCGCTTGGTCCGCACGCCTTTTCCGGTCCACACCGATTCCACTGCCGCTACGGCATCCGCGGATCCGGATACGACGCAGGCGGCCGGGCCGTTGACCGCGGCGAGGTCGGCGCCGTCAACCAGGGACTCGCATACCGCAGACTCGTCGGCCGCGACCGCGAGCATCGCCCCGCCCGCGGGTAGCGCCTGCATCAACCGGCCCCGCGCCGCCACCAGCGTGCACGCATCCTCCAGCGACAACACCCCGGCGACGTGCGCGGCGGTGATCTCGCCGATGGAGTGCCCCGCCACGAAATCCGGCCGCACCCCCAGCGAGGACAGCAGCCGGAACAGCGCCACCTCGACCGCGAACAACCCCGCCTGGGTGTACTGGGTCTGGTCGATCAGCTCCGAATCGAGCGCCTCGGCCAGCCCGTCGAACCGGTCGCACACCTCATCGAACGCCGCCGCGAACACCGGAAACGCCGCCGCAAGTGAACGGCCCATGCCGCGGCGCTGGGACCCCTGCCCGGAGAACAGGAACGCGATCTGACCGCGCCGACCGGCCACCCCGGACACCACCGAAGCAGCCGGCGTACCCGACGCCAGCGCCCGAAGCCCGGCCAGCAACTCGTCCCGGTCCGCCGCCGCGACCACCGCCCGGTGCTCCAGCACCGACCGACCGGCCACCGACGACCAGCCGACATCTCCCGGACGTACCCCATCGGCGGTTGTCAGCCACGACGCCCACCGCGACGCCTGCGCGGCCAGGGCCGGCGCGGACCTCGCGGACACCACGACCGGAGCCAACGGGACCACCCGCACCGGGCCGGCCTCCTCGACCGACGGCTCCTCGGGCGCGCCCTCAAGCAGGACATGCGCGTTGGTGCCGGAAACCCCGAACGACGACACCCCGGCGCGCAGCGGGCGGTCCACCTCGGGCCAGGGCCGCGCCTCGGTCAGCAGCGACACCGCGCCGGCCGACCAGTCCACGTGCGGGGTCGGCTCGTCCACATGCAGGGTCGGCGGCAGGGTCCGGTGCCGGATCGCCTCCACCATCTTGATCACGCCGGCCACCCCGGCGGCCGCCTGGGTGTGGCCGACGTTCGACTTGATCGAGCCGAGGTACAGGGGCTCGGCCCGGTCCTGGCCGTACGTGGCGAGCAACGCCTGCGCCTCGATCGGATCGCCGAGCGCGGTGCCGGTGCCGTGCGCCTCCACCACGTCCACCTCGGACGGTGCGAGTCGGGCGTTGTCCAGCGCCTGCCGGATCACCCGCTCCTGGGACGGGCCGTGCGGCGCGCTCAACCCGTTCGACGCGCCGTCCTGGTTCACCGCCGAGCCGCGTACCACCGCGAGGATCGGGCGACCGGCCCGCTGCGCGTCGCCGAGCCGCTGCAGTAGCAGGATGCCGGCGCCCTCGGACCAGTTGGTGCCGTCCGCGCCGGCGGCGAACGCCTTGCACCGGCCGTCCGCAGCCAGGCCGCGCTGCCGGGAGAAGCCGACGAACACGGCCGGCGTCGGCATCACCGTCACGCCGCCGGCCAGCGCCAGCTCGCAGTCGCCCTGGCGCAGCGCCTGCGCGGCCAGGTGTACCGCGACCAGCGATGACGAGCACGCGGTGTCGACGGTGACGGCCGGGCCCTCCAGCCCGAGCGTGTACGACACCCGGCCGGAGATCACGCTGGTGGCGTTGCCGGTGAGCAGGTGCCCTTCGGCGCTCTCCGCCTGCGCCATCACGCTGTCGTAGCCGTGCGACGCGGCACCGACGAACACCCCGGTACGGCTGCCCCGCACCGCCGTCATCGGCAGCCCGGCCCGTTCGAACGCCTCCCAGCTGGTCTCCAGCAGCAGCCGCTGCTGCGGGTCCATCGCGAGTGCCTCGCGCGGCGAGATGCCGAACAGTTCGGCGTCGAAGTCGCCGGCGTCGTAGAGGAACCCGCCCTCCCGGACGTAGCTGGTGCCCGGGTGGTCCGGGTCCGGGTGGTACAGCCGCTCGACGTCCCAGCCCCGGTCGTCCGGGAATGCCGCGATGCCGTCGATGCCGCCCTCGACGAGCTGCCACAGCTCCTCCGGGCTCGCCACCCCGCCCGGGTACCGGCAGGCCATGCCGACGATCGCGATCGGCTCGTACTCCCGGTCCTCCAGCTCGCGCAGCCGCCGGCGGGTACGGCGCAACTCGGCGGTGGTGCGCTTGAGGTACTCGACGTACTTCTCTTCCTCGCCGCTCATCGCGTCCACCTCCCCGGGCCGGTCAGGTCTGTACGGCTGCCGCTCACGAGGTCTCCAGTTCGCGGTCGATCAGGTCGAAGATGTTGTCGGCGGTCGCCGAGTCGAGGTCGTCGTCGCCGTCGGCGCCGGCCCGCAGGTCGTCCAGCCGGTCGACCAGTGCACGCAGCCGGTCGGTGAGCCGCCGCAGGTCGTCGCCGGCCGGGTCGAGCCCGGTGAGCGCCGCCTCCAGCCGGTCCAGGTCCGCGCCGGCCGCCGGCCGGGTCGGGGCCGCGTCCGGGGCGAGCTGGGCGAGCAGGTACGCGGCGAGCGCGACCGGAGTGGGGTGGTCGAACACGACGGTCGCCGGCAGCCGGAGCCCGGTCGCGGCGCCGAGCCGGTTGCGCAGCTCGACCGCGGTGAGCGAGTCGAACCCCAGCTCCCGGAACGCCCGGGTCGGCTCGATGGTGGCCGGGTCGCCGTGCCCGAGCACCACCGCGACGTGCGACCCCACCAGGTCCTGCACGGCCCGGTCCCGCTTGTCGCCGGACAGGGCACGCAGCGCGGCCAGGAAAGCCTGGCCGTCCGGTTCGCCGGCCCCGGCCGCCGCCCGGCGCCCCGCCCGCCGCACCAGGTTCGCCAGCAGCGGGGGTACCGGCGCGCGGGTCCCGTCGGTGATGAGCCGGGCCGGCACCACGACCGGCCGTTCGGACCGCCACGCCGCGTCGAACAGCGCGAGCGCGTCCGGAGTGGACAGTGCGCCCATGCCGCCGCGGCTGAGTCGGCGCAGGTCGTCCGCGGCCAGGTGCCCGGTCATGCCGCTGGCCTGCGCCCACCGCCCCCAGGCGATCGACACGGCGGGCTGGCCGAGCCAGCGCCGATGCTCGGCCAGCGCGTCGAGGAACGCGTTGCCGGCGGCGTAGTTGCCCTGCCCGGGGCCGCCGAACACGCCGGCCGCCGCGGAGAACAGCACGAACGCGGACAGGTCGAGGCCGGCCGTGGCGCGGTGCAGGTTCCAGGCCGCGTCGACCTTGGGTCGCAGTACCGCGTCGAGCCGGTCCGGGGTGAGCGAGGCGATGACGCCGTCGTCGAGCACCCCGGCGGCGTGTACCACCGCGGTGAGCGGCCGATCCCGGTCCACTGTGGACACGAGGTCGGTGACGGCGTCGTAGTCGGCCAGGTCGCAGGACACGATCGACACGTCCGCGCCGCGCGCCTTCAGGTCGGCGAGCAGGTCGTCCGCGCCGTCGGCATCCGGGCCGCGCCGGCTGACCAGCAGCAGGTTCCGCGCCCCGTGTACGTCCACCAGGTGCCGGGACATCAGCGCGCCGAGGGTGCCGGTGGCGCCGGTGACCAGCACGGTGCCGTCGAGGCGCGGCGCCGCCGGGATGGTCAGCGACAGCTTGCCGACGTGCCGGGCCTGGCTGAGGAACCGGAACGCCTCCGGAGCCCGGCGCACATCCCAGGCCCGCCGTGGCAACGGTCGCAACACGCCCTGCGCGAACAGCCCCATCAGCTCGTCGAGCATCGCGCCGATCCGGTCGTGCCCGGCCTCGATCAGGTCGAACACCTGGTACGTGACGCCCGGGTGCTCCTCGGCAACCCGTACCGGGTCGCGCTTGTCGGTCTTGCCCAGCTCCACGAACCGGCCGCCCGGGGCCAGCGTTCGCAGCGACGCGTCGACGTACTCGCCGGCCAGCGCGTTCAGCACCACGTCCACGCCGCGCCCGCCGGTACCGGCCCGGACCTCGTCGACGAAGTCCAGGCTGCGCGACGAGGCGAGGTGCGCGTCGTCGAAGCCGGTGTCCCGCAGCGCCGGCCACTTGCCGGGGCTCGCGGTGCCGTACACCTCCGCGCCGAAGTGACGCGCGAGCTGTACCGCGGCCATCCCGACGCCGCCGGCCGCGGCGTGGATCAGCACGGTCTCGCCCCGCGTGAGCCCGGCCAGGTCGACCAGCCCGTAGTACGCGGTGAGGAAGACCACCGGTACGGCCGCCGCCTCCGCGTACGACCAGCCGTCCGGGATGCGGGTGACCAGCCGCCGGTCGGTGACGGCGACCGGGGCGAACGAGCCGGAGAAGATGCCCATGACCCGGTCGCCCGGCGCCAGGTCGGCGACGTCCGGCCCGACCTCGGTCACCACGCCAGCACCCTCGTTGCCGAGTACCTGCTGGTCAGGCACCATGCCGAGGGCCAGTACGACGTCCCGGAAGTTCAGCCCGGACGCCTTGAGCGCCACCCGGACGTGCCCGTCCGGCAGCGGTGCGGCCGCCTCCGGGCACGGTACGAGCGCGAGGTTGTCCAGGGTGCCCTTGCTGGTGACGTCCAGGCGCCACGGCTCGTCGCCGGGCGGCGCGGGCACGGTGACCGCGTCCCGGGCGCGGGCCAGCCGGGGGGCCAGCGCGGTCCCGTCGCGCAGCGCGAGCTGCGGTTCGGTCGAGCCGACCGCGGCCGGCAGCGCCCGGGTCGACGCCTCGGTGTGGTCGGTGTCGAGCAGCACGAACCGGCCCGGGTTCTCCGACTGGGCGGACCGGATCAGGCCCCAGAGCGTGCTGGCGGCGAGGTCGCGGGGCGCCTCGCCGGGTGCGGCGCCGACCGCGCCGGCGGTGACGAACACCAGCCGGGCCGCGCCGAATCGGGGCTCGTCCAGCCACTGCTGCGCGGTGCCGAGCGCGCGGTGCGCGCTCGCGTGTGCCGCCGGCACCAGGCCGGCCGGGTCGGCGTCCCCGTGGTGCAGGTCCAGCACCAGGTCCGGTACCGGGGCGCCGTCGTCCAGCGCGGCGACCAGCGCGGGCAGGTCGGCGTGCCGGCCTACGTCCAGGCCGGCGGCGGCCAGTCGCGCCGCGACCGTGGCCGGGTCCGCCGCGACCGTGGCCGGGGCCGCCGCGACCATGGCCGGGTCCGCCGCGACCGTGGCCGGGTCCGCCGCGACCGTGGCGGGGTCGGCGCCGAGGACCACCCAGCGGCCGGCCGGGGCGTCCGCCTCCGCCGCCGCGGCAACCCAGTCCAGGTGGAACAGCGAGTTGCGCTGTACCGCGGACCCCGGCGCGGTGTCCTGCGCCGACATCGGCCGGAACGCCAACGCCTCGACGGACCCGACCGGCTGCCCGGTCGCGTCCGCCAGCGTGACCGCCACCGTGTCGGTGCCGGTGACCGTCAGCCGCACCCGCAGCCGGGTCGCGCCCTGCGCCTCCAGCGCGACACCGGTCCAGGCGAACGGCATCCGGCCGCCGGGCTCCCCGGCCGCGTCGAACAGCGGCGCCACGCCGGTCGCGTGCAGGGCGGCGTCGAGCAGCGCCGGGTGTACCGCGAAGCCGGCCGGATCGGCCTGCTCCGGGAGTACCACCTCGGCGTACGCCTCGCGGTCGCGGTGCCACACCCGGCGCAGGCCGCGGAACGCCGGGCCGTACCCGACGCCGCGCCCGGCCAACTCCTCGTACCAGGTGTCCGGGTCGAACTCGAGCTCGGTGGCGCCGGCCGGTGGCCACTCGACCAGTGCGTCACCGGCGGGTGCGGGTACCTCGGCGAGCAGCCCGTCCGCGTGCCGGATCCACTCGTCGTCGTCGCTGTCCTCCGGTCGCGAGTGCACGGAGACCGGCCGGTCCCCCGACTCGTCCGGCGTGCCCACCCGTACCTGTACCTGCACGGCGGCAGTTGCCGGCAGTACCAGCGGGCTGGTGAGCGTGAGGTCGGCCACCTGGGCGGCGCCCACCTCGTCCGCTCCACGCACCACCAGGTCGAGCAGCGCGGTACCGGGCACGATCACGGTCCCGGCCACGTCATGGTCGGCGAGCCACGGGTGGGTACGGGTGGACAGCCGACCGGTCAGCACCACAGTGTCGTCGTCGGCCATCCGTACCGCCGCGCCGAGCAGCGGGTGGCCGGCGTCGCGCAGCCCGGCCGAGCCGAGGTCCTGAGTACGGCGCCGGCCGGCGTCCAGCCAGAACCGGTCGCGCTGGAACGCGTAGGTGGGTAGCTCCACGGTGCCGGCCGGGGCGAGCACCCGCCGGTAGTCGACCGGCAGCCCGGCGCAGTGCGCCTGCGCGATGCTGGTCAGCAGTCTCGTCGGGTCGTCCTCGCCGCGGCGCAGCGTGCCGAGCACCTGCCCGGTGGTACCGGTGTCGTCGAGGATCGCGGTGACCGGCAGCCCGAGTACCGGATGCGGCGACACCTCGATGAACGCCCGCGCCCCGGACGCGACCGCGGTACGCACCGCGGCGTCGAACCGCACCGTGTTGCGCAGGTTGTCCACCCAGTAGTCCGGACCCAGGTCCGCGCCGTCGATCCAGTCCCCGGTCAGCGTGGACACGATCCGCGCGTGGCCGGCCCGTGGGGTGATCCCGTCGAGTCCGGTCCGGATCTCCTCGGCCACCTCGTCCACCGCCGCCGAATGCGACGCGTAGTCCACCGCGATCAGCTTCGCCCGGACGTCCTTGGCGACGAACGCCTCCACCACCTGCGCCACCGCGTCCGGCACTCCGGAGATCACCACCTGGCCCGGCCCGTTGACCGCCGCGATCCCCGCCCCGTCGACCAGCGCTTGTTCGACCGCCTCGACCGGTGCCTCGACCGAGGCCATCGCGCCCGTGCCAGCCAGACTCGCCAGCGCCTTCGCCCGCAGCGCCACCACCCGCGCCGCGTCCTCGACCGAGAGCACCCCGGCCACACACGCCGCGGCGATCTCACCCTGCGAATGGCCGATCACCACACCCGGCGTGACCCCGACCGACTCCCACACCCGGGCCAGCGACACCCCCACCGCCCACAGCGCCGGCTGCACCAACTCCACCCGGTCCAGCCACGCCTCGTCGTCGGAAGTCAGCAGCGCCACCAGATCGAGGTCGACCCACGGCGCCAACGCGCGCTGGCACTCGGCCAGTGCGGCGTCGAACACCGCACACCGGCCCACCAGTCCGGCCGCCATCCCCACCGACTGACCGCCCTGACCCGGGAAGAGCCACACCGCCTCGCCCGCACTGGTCGCGGCGCCGGTGACGACATTGGTCGCCGGCGCACCGGACGCGGCGGCCGCCAACCCGGCGACCAACTCCGACCAGGAGGAGCCGACGACCGCGAGCCGCCGTTCGAACACCGACCGGTTGCCCACCAGCGACCACGCAACCCGCGCGGGATCGCAGTCCTGATCCGACACCCACGACGCCAACCGCGACACCTGACCGGACAGGGCCCGCTCCGACCGCGCCGACACCGGCCACACCACCACCGGCGCGTCCACCAGCCCCGTCGGCCCGGACTCCACCGCCGCGGCAGCGGGCGACGACGACGACGACGGCGACGACGACGGCGACGGCGACGGCGACGGCGACGGCGACGGCGACGCGATGCCATGCGGGACACCCGCACCCGGTCGGCCCTGGCGTGGGCCAGAAGCCTCCCACGCCGATGCCTCCTCGAGAATCACGTGCGCGTTCGTACCGGAGATCCCGAACGACGACACCGCCGCCCGCCGCGGCCGGTCGGCCGCCGGCCAGTCCCGTACCTCGGTCACCAGCCGGACCTCGCCGGCGGACCAGTCCACGTGCGGGGTCGGCTCGTCCACGTGCAGGGTCGGCGGCAGTACGCCGTGCCGCATCGCCAGCACCATCTTGATGACTCCGGCCACCCCGGCAGCCGCCTGCGTGTGGCCCAGGTTCGACTTGATGGAGCCGAGCCAGAGCGGCTCACCGCGCCGCTCCTGGCCGTAGGTGGCGAGCAGCGCCTGCGCCTCGATCGGATCCCCCAGCGTGGTACCGGTCCCGTGCGCCTCCACCACGTCCACGTCCGCGCCGGTCAGACCGCCGGCCGCGAGTGCTTGCCGGATCACCCGCTGCTGCGACGGACCGTTCGGCGCGGTCAACCCGTTGCTCGCCCCGTCCTGGTTCACCGCGCTGCCCCGCAACACCGCCAGCACGTCCCGACCCTCACGACGAGCGTCGGACAGCCGCTGCACCAGCAGCACCCCGACACCCTCACCCCAACCGGTACCGTCCGCCGACGCCGCGAACGCCCGACACCGCCCATCCGGCGACAACCCCCGCTGGCGGGAAAACTCCACGAACAACCCCGGAGTCGCCATCACGGTCACACCACCCGCGAGAGCAAGATCGCACTCACCCGACCGCAACGCCTGCGCCGCCAGATGCAGCGCCACCAGCGACGACGAACACGCCGTATCCACCGACACCGCGGGGCCTTCCAACCCGAGCGCGTACGCCACCCGACCCGACACCACACTCGCCGCGTTCCCGGTACCGGCGAACCCCTCCGTCTCCTCGGCCGCGAGCATGGACAGCGCGCTGTAGTCCTGGCCGTTGGTACCGACGAACACCCCGGTACGCGACCCGCGCAGCCGGACCGGATCGATCCCGGCCCGCTCCACCACCTCCCACGACGTCTCCAGCAACAGCCGCTGCTGCGGATCCATCGCCACCGCCTCCCGCGGCGAGATCCCGAAGAAGCCGGCGTCGAACCGGTCCGCGTCGTACAGGAAGCCGCCCTGGTTGGCGTACGTGGTGCCCGGGTGCTCCGGGTCCGGGTCGTACAGCGAGCCGAGGTCCCAGCCGCGGTTGTCCGGGAACGGCGTGATGGCGTCCCGCCCCTCGGACAGCAGCTCCCACAGGTCGTCCGGATTGGCGACGTCGCCGGGGTACCGGCAGGCCATCGCGACGATCGCGATCGGATCGTCGTCCACCGGTGCGGACCCCACCGACGGCGCCAGCGGACCGCCGGCCGTACCGCCGAACAGCTCCTGGTCGACGTGACCGGCCAGGACGACCGGCGTCGGGTAGTCGAAGACCAGCGTGGTCGGCAGCGGCCGGCCGGTCGTGGCGACCAGCCGGTTGCGGAACTCGACCGCGGTCAGCGAGTCGAAGCCGAGGTCGCGGAACGCGGTGCCGGCCGGTACCGCGTCCGCGCCACCGGCGTGCCCGAGCACCTCGGCCGCGAGTCCCCGTACCAGCGTGGTCAGCGCGTCCACCCGGGCCGCCGGACCGAGCGAGCGCAAATGCCGGCGCAGCTCCGCGGCCGGCCCGTCGTCGGTGGCGTCGTCGGCCGGTACGCCGGCGTCGAGCGCGCGCCGTGCCTCCGGTACCCCGTCGAGCAGCGGTCGGGGCCGGGCCGACGCGTACGCCGGCGCGAACCGCGCCCACTCCACGTCGGCGACGGTCACGCACGTGTCGTCGTGGTCGAGCGCCTGCTGCAGGGCGGTCATCGCGAGCGTCGGCTCGATCGCGGGCACGCCGCGGCGGCGCAGCTCCTGCTCGGAACCGGCGCCCGTCATGCCGCCGTCGGACCACGGCCCCCAGGCGATCGAGGTGGCCACGCGGCCCGCCGCGCGCAGCTGTGCCGCCAGCGCGTCGAGGTAAGCGTTGCCGGCCGCGTACGCCACCTGCCCACCGCTGCCCCACACGCCGGCAATCGAGGCGTACAGCACGAACGCGTCCAGCTCCGCGCCGGCGAACAGCTCCGCGAGGTGCCGGGCACCGGCCACCTTGGCGCCCGCGACCGCGCCGAGCCCTTCCGGCGGTACGTCCATCAGCGGGGTGGTCTGCGCGACGCCGGCGGTGTGCAGGACCGCGCGGAACTCGTCTCCGCCGGCCCGTACCCCCTCGATCAGGGAGGCCAGCGCGGTGCGGTCGGCGACGTCGCAGGCGGCGATGGTGACCCGCGTGCCGTGCGCGGTCAGCTCGTCGGCGAGGGCCTGGGCGCCGGGGGCGTCCGGGCCGCGGCGGCTGACCAGCACCAGATGCTCGGCGCCGTTGGCGGCGAGCCAGCGGGCGGCGCGCGCGCCGAGCCCGCCGGTGCCGCCGGTGATCAGCGCGGTGCCGCGCGGGGTCCAGCGGCGGGCCGGTGGCCGGTCGGCCACCCCGGCGCGGACCAGCCGGCGGGCGAACACGCCGGACGGCCGCACCGCGAGCTGGTCCTCGGGCACACCCGCGCCGGCGAGCAGCGCGCACAGTCGGGCACCGGTCCGGTCGTCCAGGGCCTCCGGTACGTCGATCAGCCCGCCCCACCGGTGCGGCGCCTCCAGGCTGACCACCCGGCCGAGCCCCCACGCGGCGGCCTGTTCCGGGCTGCCGATCCGGTCGTACCCGGTGGCGGCGACCGCGCCGCGGGTGACCAGCCACAACGGCGCGTCGACCGGGGCGTCGCCGAGCGCCTGCACCAGCGCGAGCGTGCTGGCGAGGCCACGCGGCAGCCCGGCGGTGATGGTGGTGTCGGCGGCGAGCAGCGAGACGACCCCGGACACGTCGCCGAGTGCCCGCAGGCGCGCCGCCAGCGCGGCCCGGTCGGCGCCGCTGTCGACCTCGA
Organism: uncultured Actinomycetota bacterium; assembly: GCA_963742715.1. Taxonomy (GTDB): domain Bacteria; phylum Actinomycetota; class Actinomycetes; order Mycobacteriales; family Micromonosporaceae; genus CAVUMR01. The sequence continues at coordinate 2,562,581 of CAVUMR010000002.1, forward strand.
CGGTGGTCACGGCGGCGCCGGCGGCGGTGAGCGCGGCCGCCACGTCGGCGCCGGGCTGGCCGGCGGGCGTGACGAGCAGCCAGTCGCCGGCCAGCGGTCGGCTGGGCGGGATCGGGAGCGTCGCCCAGTCGATCCGGTACCGCCAGCCGTCGATCACGGATTGTTCCTGCCGCTGGCGACGCCAGCCGGCGAGCAGCGGGAGGGCCGCTCCGATCGACCCGTCCGGATCCTCGATGGCCAGCGTGTCGAGCAGCGCGGCCAGGTCCTCACGTTCGACCGCGTCCCAGAACCGCCGGTCCAGCGCGGTCGCCTCGCCGCCGGGGTGCTCGACCGCGGGCGCGGCGGTTAGGTCGACCCAGTAGTGCTGGTGCTCGAACGGGTACGTGGGCAGCGCGGTGAGCGCGCCGCCGCGACCGGCCAGGAGTGCGTCCCAGCCGACCGGTACGCCGCGGACGTGCAGCCGGGCGAGCGCGTCGAGCAGCGCGTCGACCTCGGGCCGGTCCCGCCGGCCGGTGGACCCGGCGATCACGTCCGGATCGCCGGCCGTCTCCACCGCCATGGTCGCGAGCACGGTGTCCGGCCCGAGTTCGAGGAAGGTGTCCACCCCGTTGGCGCGCAGCGTCTCGACGCCGGCGGCGAACCGGACCGCCTCGCGTACGTGCCGCACCCAGTAGTCCGGCTGGGTTACCTCATCGGAGACCAGGCCACCGGTCAGGTTCGACACCAGCGAGATGCTCGGTGGCTGGAACTCGATCCCCTCCAGCGCCGCCGCGAACTCACCGAGCATCGGCTCCATCAGCGCGGAGTGGAACGCGTGGCTGACCGTCAACCGCCTGGTCCGTACGCCGCGCCCGACCCAGACCGCCTCGACCTTTGCTACGGCATCCGCGGATCCGGATATGACGACAGCGGCAGGTCCGTTGATTGCCGCGATGTCGACCCCGTCGACGAGCGACTCGCGTACCGCCCCCTCGTCGGCGGCCACCGCGAGCATCGCCCCGCCGGCGGGCAGCGCCTGCATCAGCCGGCCCCGCGCCGCCACCAACGTGCACGCATCCCGCAGCGAGAACACGCCGGCGACATGCGCCGCGGCGATCTCCCCGATCGAATGCCCGGCCACGAAATCCGGCGCCACGCCGAGCGAAGACAGGAGGCGGAACAGCGCCACCTCGACCGCGAACAGACCCGGCTGGGTGTACCGCGTCTGGTCGATCAACTCCGAGTCGAGCGCGTCGGACAGCCCGTCGAACTGCGCGCACACCTCATCGAACGCCGCCGCGAACACCGGAAACGCCTCGTACAGCCCGCGGCCCATGCCGGCGCGCTGCGACCCCTGGCCGGAGAACAGGAACGCGGTGCCGCCGCGCTCGGTCGCCAGTCCGGACACCACGCTGGTCGTGGAGGTGCCGGATGCCACCGCGGCCAGGCCGGCAAGCAGGTCGTCGCGGTCGGCCGCCAGCACCACCGCCCGGTGTTCCAGCGCGGCCCGGCCCACCGCCGACGTCCACGCCACGTCGGCGACCGGGACCTCCCCGTCACCCAGCACCGCCGACCACCGGTCCGCCTGGGCGCGCAGCGCCGCCCCGGTCTTGCCGGACAGCAGCACGGGTACCGGCTGCAAGGGGCTCGCCGCCGGCTCTGCGGCGGGCGCGCCGGCGGGCGGTGCCGGCGCGCCGGGGTCGGGCTGCTGCAGGACGAGGTGCGTGTTGGTGCCGCTCATCCCGAACGACGACACCGCGGCCCGGCGCGGCCGGTCCACCTGCGGCCACGGCCGTGCCTCGGTGAGCAGCGACACCGCGCCGGAAGACCAATCGACGTGCGGGGTCGGCTCGTCGAGATGGAGGGACGCCGGCACCACCCCGTGCCGCATCGCCATCGCCATCTTGATGATGCCGGCGACCCCGGCGGCCGCCTGGGTGTGACCGATGTTCGACTTGATCGACCCGAGCAGCAGCGGCTGCTCGGCCGGCCGGTGCCGGCCGTACGTGGCGAGCAGCGCCTGCGCCTCGATCGGGTCACCCAGCACGGTGCCGGTACCGTGCGCCTCCACCACGTCCACGTCTGCCGGGGTCAGCCGGGCACCGGCGAGCGCCTGCCGGATCACCCGCTGCTGTGCCGGACCGTTCGGCGCGGTCAGCCCGTTCGACGCCCCGTCCTGGTTCACCGCCGAGCTGCGGATCACCGCGTGGATCGGGTGGCCGAGTCGCTGCGCGTCACTGAGCCGCTCCAGCAGCACCATCCCGACGCCCTCGGACCAGCCGGTACCGTCCGCGGCCGCGGCGAACGACTTGCACCGGCCGTCCGCGGCCAGGCCGCGCTGCCGGGAGAACTCGACGAACGGCCCGGGGGTGGCCAGCACGGTCGCACCGCCGGCCAGCGCCATCGTGCACTCGCCCTGGCGCAGCGCCTGGCAGGCCAGGTGTACCGCCACCGAGGCGGACGAGCAGGCGGTGTCCACGGTGAGCGTCGGACCTTCCAGCCCGAACGTGTACGCCAGCCGGCCGGACACCACGCTCGCCGCGCTGCCGGTCAGCACGTACCCCTCGACACCGGGGGCGCGGTGCAGCACCGCCGCGTAGTCCTGGCCGGAGGTACCGACGAACGCGCCGGTGCGGCTGCCGCGCAACGACAGCGGCGCGATCCCGGCCCGCTCGAACAGCTCCCAGGTCACCTCGAGCAGCAGCCGCTGCTGCGGGTCCATCGCCTGCGCCTCGCGCGGCGAGATGCCGAACAGCGCGGCGTCGAACTGCGCCGCGTCGTACAGGAAGCCACCGGACGCGGTGTACGAGGTACCCGGGTTGTCCGGGTCGGAGTGGTACAGCCGGCCCAGGTCCCACCCGCGGTCGGACGGGAACTCGCCGATCGCGTCCCGGCCCTCGGCCACCAGCGTCCACAGGTCCTCGGGCGAGTTCACACCGCCCGGGTACCGGCAGCTCATCGACACGATCGCGACCGGCTCGGACTCCTCGGAGGTGACCTCGCGCAGCCGCTGGCGGGTCTGCTGCAGCTCGGCGATGACCCGCGTCAGGTACTCGCGTAGCCGCTGTTCATCCGCCATCGCAGTCCCGTTCCCTCTCCGAGCTCTCTCGTCCAGCCGGTACGACGCGCCATTCAGGACAGTCCGAGGTCCTTGTCCACCAGGTCGAACAGTTCTTCGTTGGTCGCCTCCCGCAACCGGTCCGCCACCGCGGTGGTACCGCCCGCCTGGTCCGGGCCGTTGAGGCGTTCGAGCAGGTTCTGCAGGCGCAGGGTGATCCGGACCCGGCCGAGGTCGTCGCGTTCCCGCAGCGCCAGCGCGCTCTCCAGCCGGTCGAGTTCCTCGATGGTCGGCAGCGCCTCCACCGATGCCTCGCTGACCAGCTGGTCGCGGAGGTGTTCGGCCAGCGCGACCGGGGTCGGGTAGTCGAACACCACGGAGCTGGCCGGGGTGAGCCCGGTGAGCGCGGCCAGCCGGCCACGCAGTTCGACCGCGGTCAGCGAGTCGAAGCCGATGTCCCGGAACGGCCGGCCGCGGTCCAGCGGCCGGTCGTGGCCGAGCACCTCGGCGCCGGCCGACCGGATCAGGTCCACCAGCAGCCGGAGCTGGTCGGCGTCGGACAGTTCGGCCAGCCGTTTGCGCAGCTCCAGTGCCACCTGTTCGCCGTCCTCGGCGGCACTGGCGGCGGCCCGGTCCAGCTCGGCCACCTCGGGTAGGTCGCCGATCAGCGGCCGCGGTCGGGCCGAGGCGAACACCGGCGCGAACCGCGACCAGTCCACGTCGGCGACGGTGAGCACGGTCGGCCCGCCGGCGAGCGCGGCGCCCAGCGACGCCAGCGCCGCTTCGGGTTCGAGCAGCGTGACGCCGCGCCGGCTCATCGCCACCGCGGCCGCGTCGGTGACCATTCCGCCGCCGGCCCACGGCCCCCACGCCACCGACACGATCCGGGTGCCGGGCCGCACACCGGATCGCCGGTGCCGCGCCCACGCGTCGAGGAAGGCGTTGCCGGCGGCGTACGCGCCGTGGTCGCCGACGCCCCACACCCCGGCGATCGAGGAGAAGTACACGACCGCTTCGAGCGGCTCCGGGTCGAGCAGCTCGTCCAGGTGCCGGGCGCCGGCGATCTTGCCGGACACCACGTCGGCCAGTTCGGTGGCCGACACGGCGGCGACCGGGTTGAGCCGGCCGACCCCGGCCGCGTGTACCACCGCGTGCACGGTCACGCCGTCCGCCCGCAGCCGGGCGACCAGCCCGGCCACCGCGTCCGGATCGGCGAGGTCGCAGGCCAGTACGTCCACCTCGGCGCCGAGCGCGCGCAGCTGTTCGGCGGTGTCGCCGGCGCCGGGCGCGTCCGGGCCGCGCCGGCTCAGCAGCACCAGCCGCTGCGCGCCGTGGCGGACGAACCAGCTGGCCAACTGGCGGCCGAGCGCCCCGGTGCCGCCGGTGATGAGCACGGTGCCGTGCGGCTGCCAGCCGGCCGCCCCGGCAGGCGTCTGCCCGGCCCGGGCCAGTCGTCGTACGTACGCGCCGCCGGACCGGACCGCGAGCTGGTCCTCGTGGTCGGGGTTGGTGAGCGCCTGGACGAGGTGCGTGCCGGCGACGTCGTCCAGCTCGGCGGGCAGGTCGACCAGCCCGCCCCAGTGCTGCGGGTGCTCCAGCGCGGTGACCACGCCGAGCCCCCAGGTGGTGGCCTGCCCGGGGTTGACCAGTTCCTCGTCCGGGCGCACGGCGACGGCCTGCCCGGTGAGCAGCCACAGCCGCGCCGGCGCGGCCGGGTCCGCCGTCACCGCCTGGATCAGCGCCAGGTTGCCGGCCAGGCCCGCCGGTACCGCCGGGTGCTCGGGCCGCGGCCGCTCGTCCAGCGCCAGCAGCGACACCACCCGGGCCGCGCCGGCCAACTCCTCGGCGAGCGCTTCCCGGGTGGCCGTGGCCGGCTCCACGGTGAGCGTGCGGACCGAGCCGCCGTGCGCGGCGAGCAGCGACTCCAGCCAGGTCGGGTCGACCGCCGGGCTGGTGACGAGCAGCCAGTCCCCGGCCGCCGAGCCGGCGGTCGCGGTGTATGGCCGCCAGGTGATCTCGTACCGCCAGCGGTCGATCAGCGTGTCCTGCTCGTGCTGCCGGCGCCAGCCGGCGAGCGCCGGGAGCAGGTCCCGCAGCGGCCGGTCCGGGTCCACGCCGAGCCGCTCGGCCAGCGCGCCGCTGTCGTTCGCGTCCACCGCCCGCCAGAACGCGTCGTCGCCGGCGCCGCCCGCCCCGGCCGCCGCCGGACGGGCGTCCAGCGTCGGCCAGAACCTCTGGTGCTGGAAGGTGTACGTGGGGAGCCGCACCGGCGCCGCGGCAGGCAGTACCGCCGGCCAGTCCACCGGCCGGCCGGCACAGTGCAGGGCGGCGACCGCGGTGAGCAGACCGGTACGTTCGCTCTGCCCGGGCCGGCGTACCGCGACCGTGGTGGCGCCGTCCGGCAGTACCTCGGCGGCGAGTGCGGTGAGCACCGTGTCCGGGCCTATCTCCAGGTACGACGTGACGCCCTGGGCGTGCAGGTGCCCGATCGAGTCGGCGAACCGGACGGTCTCCCGCGCGTGCCGGACCCAGTATCCGGCGGTACCGATCAGCTCGGGGTCGACCACCGCGCCGGTCACGTTGGACACCACCGGGATGCGCGGCGGCTGGTACTCCAGAGTCGCGATCGCGGCGCCGAACGCGTCGAGCATCGGCTCGAGCAGCGGGCTGTGGAACGCGTGGCTGACCCGCAGCCGCCGGGTCCGTACGCCGCGCTCCTGCCAGACCGTCTCCAGCTCCGCGACCGCGTCCGCGGCTCCGGACACCACGCAGGCGGACGGGCCGTTGGCGGCCGCGAGGTCGACGCCGTCGACCAGTTCCGCGCGTACCTCCGCCTCGGGTGCGGCGACCGCGAGCATCGCCCCGCCGGCCGGCAGCGCCTGCATCAGCCGGCCCCGGTGCCCCACCAGCGCGCACGCGTCGGCCAGCGAGAACACGCCGGCCACGTACGCGGCGGTCAGCTCGCCGATGGAGTGGCCGGCGACGAAGTCCGGCACGATCCCCCACGACTCGACCAGCCGGTACAGCGCCACCTCGACCGCGAACAGCGCGGCCTGGGTGAACGCGGTCTGGTCCAGCAGCTCCGCCTCGGCCGACCCCTCCTCGGCGAACAGCACCGACCGCAGCGGCCGCGGCAGGTGCTCGTCGAGGTACTGGCAGGCCTCGTCCAGCGCCGCGGCGAACACGCCGGAGGTCTCGTACAGCTCGCGGCCCATGCCGGCGCGCTGCGCCCCCTGGCCGGAGAACAGTACGGCGAGCGCACCACCGGAGGCGGCGGCGCCGCGTACCACGCCCGGAGCGGACTGCCCGGCCGCGAGTGCGCGCAGCCCGGCCAGGTACCCGTCCCGGTCGCCGGCCAGCACGGCCGCGCGCTGCCACAGGTGCGAACGGCCGGTGGCCAGGCTGTACGCGATCTGCTCCGCGGTGGCCGCGGCGTCGGCGCTCCACTCGGCGAGGCGGCCGGCCTGTGCCCGCAGCGCCGGCTCGGTACCGCCGGACACCAGCCACGGCAGCGGACCCGGCGCCGGTTCAACGGCCGGCACTGGCCCAGCGGCCGGCGCCGGTTCGACGGCCGGCGCGGCGCTCTCCACCGCCGGCGCCTGCTGGAGGATGACGTGCACGTTCGTGCCGCTCACCCCGAACGACGACACCGCCGCCCGCCGCGGCCGGTCCACCTCGGGCCACGGCTGCGCCCGCGTGAGCAGCGACACCGCGCCGGATCCCCAGTCCACGTGCGGGGTCGGCTCGTCCACGTGCAGGGTCGGCGGCAGCGTGTCGTGGTTGAGCGCCATCGCCATCTTGATCACGCCGGACACGCCCGCCGCGGCCTGGGTGTGCCCGATGTTCGACTTGATCGAGCCGAGCAGCAGCGGCCGGTCCGCCGGCCGGTCCTGCCCGTAGGTGGCGAGCAGCGCCTGTGCCTCGATCGGGTCGCCGAGCGTGGTACCGGTCCCGTGCCCGTCCACCACGTCCACGTCCGCGCCGGTCAGGCCGGCGTTCGCGAGCGCGGCCCGGATCACCCGCTGCTGCGCCGGTCCGTTCGGCGCGGTCAGCCCGTTCGACGCGCCGTCCTGGTTGACCGCGCTGCCGCGTACCACGGCCAGTACGGTGCGGCCGGCGGCAACCGCGTCGCTCAGCCGCTGGAGCAGCAGCAGCCCGACGCCCTCGCCCCAGCCGGTACCGTCCGCGGCCCCGGCGAACGACTTGCACCGCCCGTCGGCGGCGAGCCCGCGCTGCCGGGAGAACTCCAGGAACGCGCCGGGCGTGGCCATCACGGTCACGCCGCCGGCCACCGCGAGATCGCACTCCCCGGCCCGCAGCGACTGGGCGGCCAGGTGCAGCGCGACCAGCGACGACGAGCACGCGGTGTCGACGCTGACCGCCGGCCCCTGCAGCCCGAACGTGTACGCCAGCCGGCCGGACACGACCGCGGCCACGTTGCTGGTGGCCTGGTACCCCTCGGTCTGCACGGTCGCCGCCATCAGCAGCGTCGCGTAGTCCTGCCCGTTGGTACCGACGAACACCCCGGTGGAGCTGCCGCGCAGCGCGGCCGGCGCGGTACCGGCCCGCTCGAACAGCTCCCAGCAGGTCTCCAGCAGCAGCCGCTGCTGCGGGTCCATCACCAGGGCTTCCCGCGGCGAGATGCCGAACAGCTCCGGGTCGAAGTCGCCCGCGTCGTGGACGAAGCCGCCTTCCCGGACGTACGAGGTGCCGTGGTGGTCCGGATCCGGGTGGTACAGCGAGTCCAGCTGCCAGCCCCGGTCGGTCGGGAAGCCGGCGATCGCGTCCCGGCCCTCGGCCACCAGCTGCCACAGGTCCTCCGGGCTCGCCACCCCGCCCGGGTACCGGCAGCTCATCGCCACGATCGCGATCGGCTCGTCCGGGTCGGTGGCGCGCACCCTCGTACCCGGTGCCCGGTCCGGCCCGGCCGCCTCGTCGCCGAGCAGGACCGACGTCAGGTACTCCGCGAGCAGCGTCGGGTTCGGATGGTCGAACACCAGCGTGGTCGGCAGCGCCACCCCGGTGGCGTCCCCGAGCCGGTTGCGCAGCTCGACCGCGCTCAGCGAGTCGAAGCCGAGTTCACGGAACGCCCGGTCGGCCGGTACCGCATCGGTGTTGGGATGCCGGAGCACGGCGGCGGCCTGCCCGCGGACGAGCTCCAGCAGGGTGCGGTGCCGTTCCCCCGCGGATAGCCCGGCCAGCCGGGTGCGCAGCGGCGAACCGGCGGGAACGTCGTCCACCCGCGCCTCGTCGGCGGCCAGGATGCGCCGCACGTCGGCGAGCCCGGAGATCAGCGGTCGCGGTCGGGCCAGCGTGTACGTCCGCAGGAACCGGTCCCAGGCGATGTCGGCCACCGCGAGCGTGGTCTCGCCCTGCTCCAGCGCCTGGGCCAGCGCGGAGACGGCCAGTTCCGGGGCCATCGGCCGGATCCCGGAGCGCAGCATCTGCTCGGCGGCGGCGGCGTCGTCCATCATGCCGCCGCCGTCCCAGGCGCCCCAGGCGACCGCGAGTCCGGCCTGGCCACGGGACCTGCGCTGCTCGGCCAGCGCGTCCAGGTAGGCGTTGCCGGCGGCGTACCCCGCCTGGTAGCCGCCGCCCCACACGCCGGCGCCGGAGGAGAACAGCACGAACGCGTCGACGTCGCCGAACAGCGCGTCCAGGTTCGCCGCGCCGGCCACCTTGGCCCGCAGCGCGGCGGCCAGCTCCGCGACCCCGGTGCCGTCGATCGGGCCGGCGTGCGGCACCCCGGCCGCGTGGAAGACGGCGGTGATCCGTACCCCGTCGGCGGTCAGCTGCTCGGACAGCGCGGACAGCGCGCCGGCCGCGGCGACGTCGCAGGCGGCGATCGTCACCAGGGCTCCGGCGGCGGTCAGCTCGGCCTCCAGCTCCGCCGCACCCGGCGCGGCGGCGCCCTGGCGGCTGGTCAGCACGAGGTGCCCGGCGCCTTCGCGGGCCAGCCACCGGGCCACGTGCGCGCCGAGCGAACCCAACCCGCCGGTGACCAGCACGGTGCCGCCGGGCTGCCAGCCGGCCCCGGCCGCCGCGGCCCGGTCCGTCGCCCGCACCAGTCGCCGGGTGAACAGACCCGACTGGCGTACCGCGACCTGGTCCTCGTGGTCCGTGCCGGTGAGCGCGGCGGCCAACCGGCCGCGGGCCCGACCGTCCAGCCGGTCCGGCAGGTCCACCAGCCCGCCCCACCGGTCCGGGTGCTCGAGGCTCGCGACCCGGCCGAGCCCCCAGGTCGGGGCCTGGCCCGGTCGGGTCAGCGGGTCGGCCCGGCCGGTGGACACCGCGCCACTCGTCGCGCACCACAGCGGCGCGGGGTGGCCGGCGTCGCCGAGTGCCTGCACCAGCGCGACGGTGGCCGCGAGTCCGGCCGGTACGACCGGGGCGTCCGGATGGGGCTGCTCGTCGAGGGCGAGCAGGGACAGTACGCCGTCCAGCTCCTCGTACCGGCCCAGCGCCGCGGCCAGCGCGGCCCGATCGGCGGCCGTGCCGCCTTCGTCGTCCGGCGCGGGCGCACCGGCGCCCGTCACGGTCAGCCGGACCACCTCGGCGCCGTGCTCGGCCAGCGCCTGACCGGCCTCGACGACGAGATCCTGTTCGGCGTACCCGGCCGGGACCACCAGCAGCCAACGTCCGGCCAGGGCCGGAGTGCCGGTCACGGTCAGCGGCTGCCACCGGATCCGGTACCGCCAGGAGTCCACGGTGGACTCGTCCCGGCGGCGCCGGCGCCAGGACGACAGCACCGGCAGCGCGTCCCGCAGCGACGACAGGTCCGCGTCGCCGTCGAGCCGCATGGCGACCGCCAGTGACTCGGCGTCGACCTGTTCGACCGCCTCCCAGAACCGGCGGTCGGCCGGATCCTCCACACCGGTACCGGCCGTGGACGGCACCGGCGCCTCCGGCCAGTACCGCTGCCGGTGGAACGCGTAGGTGGGCAGCTCGATCGGCGTACCGGACCGCGGACCGTGGACGGCGGTCCAGTCCACCGGTACACCGCGCACGTGCAGTTCCGCGGCGGCGGCGAGCAGCCGCGACCAGCCGCCGTCGTCGCGGCGCAGCGTGCCGACCGCGAGCGCGGTGCGGCCGGCCGCTTCGGCGGTCTCCTGCACCGCCATCGTCAGTACCGGATGCGGGCTGAGCTCCAGGAACACCTGCTGGTCGGCGTCGAGCAGGTGGCGGACGGCCTGCTCGAACCCGACCGGCTCGCGCAGGTTGCGGTACCAGTAGTCGGCGTCGAGCCCGGTCGGCTCGAGCAGCCCGCCGGTGACGGTGGAGTAGAACGGCACGCTGCCCGGGCGCGGGGCGACCTCGGCCAGCAGCTCGGCCAGCCGGTCGCGGAGCGCCTCGACCTGCGGCGAGTGCGAGGCGTAGTCCACGTCGATGCGCTTGGTCCGGATGTCTTCCGCGGCGCACGCGGCGACCAGCTCGTCCAGGGCGGCGAGCTCACCGGCCACCACCACGGAGGTGGGGCTGTTGACCACGGCAACGGACAGCCGACCGGTGAACGCCCGCAGCCGCTCGGCGACCTGCTCGGCGGGCAGCCCCACCGACACCATCCCGCCGGAGCCGGACAGCTCGGCCAGTGCCTGGCTGCGCAGCGCGACCACCCGAGCGGCGTCCTCAATGGACAGTGCACCGGCCACGCAGGCGGCGGCGATCTCACCTTGCGAGTGGCCGACCACGGCGGCCGGCCGTACGCCCAGCGAGCTCCACAGCTCGGCGAGCGAGACCATCACCGCCCACAGCACCGGCTGGACCACGGCCGCGGTGGACAGCCCGGGCGCGCCGGCCGCGCCGCGCAGTACGTCGGTCAGCGACCAGTCGACCCACGGCTCGAGGGCCCGCTCGCACCCGGCGATCGCGTCGGCGAACACCGGCGCGGAGTCGAGCAGCTCGACCGCCATGCCGGCCCACTGCGAGCCCTGGCCGGAGAACACGAACACCGGTGCGCCGGTCCGATCCGCGGTACCGACGGTCACGCCGGGAGCGGCCTCGCCGCGCGCGAGCGCGTCCAGTCCACGCGCCAGTTCGGCCCGGTCGGCGCCGGTGACTACCGCCCGGCGGTCGAACGTGGAGCGGGTGGTGACCAGGGCGTGCCCGACCTCGGCCGGGGTGACCTCCGGGTGCCGGGCCAGCCAGCCACCGAGCCGGGCGGCCTGGCCGGCGAGCGCGGCGTCGTCCACCGCGGACAGCACGAGCGCGGCGGGCCGCTCGGCGGCCCCGGGTCCCCCGGACCGGTCGGCTGGGTCTGGTGCGACCGGCGCCGGGACCGGCGACTGCTTCGGCGACTCGATGACGACGTGCGCGTTGGTGCCGCTGATCCCGAACGAGGACACCGCGGCCCGGCGGGGTCGGTCGGCCGCCGGCCACGGCCGCGCTTCGGTGAGCAGCTCCACCGCGCCCGCCGACCAGTCCACGTGCGGGGTCGGCTCGTCCACGTGCAGCGTGCGCCGGCAGCACGCCGTACCGCATCGCCATGATCATCTTGATGACTCCGGCGACCCCGGCGGCGGCCTGCGTGTGACCGATGTTCGACTTGATCGAGCCGAGCCACAGCGGCTCGCCCGGTCGGTCCTGGCCGTAGGTCGCGAGCAGCGCCTGCGCCTCGATCGGGTCGCCGAGCGCCGTGCCGGTGCCGTGCGCCTCCACCGCGTCCACGTCGGCCGGGGTGAGCCGCGCGTTCGCCAGCGCCTGCCGGATCACCCGCTGCTGGGACGGTCCGTTCGGGGCGGTCAGCCCGTTGCTTGCACCGTCCTGGTTGACCGCGCTCCCCCGCACCACGGCGAGGACGCGATGCCCGGCCGCGACCGCGTCCGAGAGCCGCTGCACCAGCAGCATCCCGACGCCTTCGGACCAGCCGGTGCCGTCCGCGCCCGCGGCGAAGGACTTGCACCGGCCGTCCGCGGCCAGACCGCGCTGCCGGGAGAACTCGATGAACGTGCCCGGCGTGGCCATCACGGTCACGCCGCCGGCGAGCGCCAGGTCGCACTCCCCGGCCCGCAGCGCCTGTACCGCCAGGTGCAGCGCGACCAGCGACGACGAGCACGCGGTGTCGACGCTGACCGCGGGTCCTTCCAGCCCGAAGGTGTACGCCACCCGGCCGGACAGCACGCTGCCCGAGTTGCCGGTGCCGAGGTACCCCTCGACGTCGTCGGGCGTCTCCATCAGCCGGGACGCGTAGTCGTGGTACATCGCGCCGGCGAACACGCCGGTACGGCTGCCGCGCAGCCCCACCGGGTCGAGCCCGGCGCGCTCGAACGCCTCCCACGACGTCTCGAGCAGCAGCCGGTGCTGCGGGTCCATCGCCAGGGCCTCCCGCGGCGAGATGCCGAAGAACGCCGGGTCGAAGTCGGCCGCGTCGTGCAGGAAGCCGCCCTGCGGTCGCGTACGAGGTGCCGGGGTGGTCCGGGTCCGGGTCGTACAGCCGGTCGAGATCCCAGCCGCGGTCGGACGGGAACCGGAGATGCCGTCCCCGCCCGCGGCGAGCAGGTCCCACAGCTCCTCCGGGTCCTCCACCCCGCCGGGGTACCGGCAGGCCATGCCGACGATCGCGATCGGCTCGTCGCTGCTCGTGGCCGCCGCCGACCGCGCAGCCGGTGGCGACGCGTTCCGGCGAGCTGCTCGTGCACGTGGGCGGCCAGTACCGCCGGCGTCGGGTAGTCGAAGACCAGGGTCGACGGCAGTCGCAGCCCGGTCGCGTGCGTTGAGCCGGTTGCGCAGCTCGACCGCGGTCAGCGAGTCGAAGCCGAGGTCGCGGAACGCCCGGTCGGCCGGTACCGCGTCGGCGCTGCCGTGCCCGAGCACCTGCGCGACCAACCCGCGTACCAGCAGTCCGATCTCGGTCGTCGCCTCGTCCGGGGACCTGCCGGCCAGCCGTGCGGACCAGCCGCCACCGGCCGCGGTCACCTGCCGCCGTACCGCGACCGGGCCGACCAGCCCGGTCAGCACCTCCGGTACGCCGGCCGACGCCGCGGCGGCGCGCAGCGCGGGTACGTCGAGCACGACCGGCGCCAGCGCGGGCGCACCGTTGGCCAGCGCCGCGTCGAACAGGGCCAGCCCGACGTCGGCGGTGATCGCGGCGACGCCCGATCGGGGCCTGCCGCTCGCGCCACTGGTGCCGCCCATGCCATCCGCACCGGTGTCCCACAGCCCCCACGCCAGCGAGCTCGCAGGCAGTCCCCGCTCCTGCCGATGGGCCGCCAGCGCGTCCAGGTAGGCGTTGCCCGCCGCGTAACTCGCCTGCCCCGGCGACCCGATCACGCCGGCCACCGACGAGAACAACACGAACAGGTCCAGGTCAGTCCCGGCCGTCGCCTCGTGCAGGTGCCAGGCGGCGTCCACCTTCGGCTTGAGTACGCCGGTCAGCCGCTCGGCGGTCAGCGCGGACACGACGCCGTCGTCCAGTACGCCGGCGGTGTGCACCACACCGGCCAACCGGCCCCGGCCGGTGATCTCGCCGACCAGCGCGTGTACCGCGTCCCGATCGGTCAGGTCACACGCCACCACCCGCACCTCAGCGCCCCACCCGGCCAGCCGCTCGGTCAACACCGCCGCGCCCGGCGCCTCCGGGCCCCGCCGCGACGCCAACACCAACTCCCGCACGCCGTACGCCCGGACCAGATGCTCGGCCACCAGCGCACCCAACGCCCCGGTACCGCCAGTGATCAGCACCGCCCCGGCACCGATCGACGGGACCGCGTCACCGGCGGTCGCACGGACCAGCCGCGGCACCGTGACCTCACCGTCCCGTACCCGCGCCTGCGCCAACCCGGCAGCCACAATGGCCGCCAGCGTCGCGTCGTCCGGATCGCCATCGACCAGCACCAACCGGCCGGGCTGCTCGGACTGCGCCGACCGCACCAACCCGGTCACCGCCGCACCGGCCAGCTCGCCAGCCCCGGTCACCACGACCAGTGGCGCGTCCGCGTCGGTCGCCAGCCACTCCTGTACCCGGCCGAGCACGTCCGCCACGACCGACCGCACGTCCTGCGGCGACTCCGCGGACGGCACCCGCAGCACCTCGAACGCCGGCGCGTCCGCCACCGCCGGCACCTGCCGCGGCTGCCACACCAGCTCGAACAGCGACCGGCCGGCCAGGGCGGTGCGCACACCGGTACCGCTGGTCTCGCGTAGTACCAGCGAGTCGATCGACACCACCGGCGTACCGGACTCGTCGGCCGCGACCACCCGCACGCCACCGTCCCGGCGGGTCAGCCGCACCCGCAGCGACGCGGCTCCGGCCGCGTGCACCCGTACGCCGGTGAATGCGAACGGCACCTGGGGCGCCGCCGAGCCGACCGCGCCGGCCAGCAGCGGGATCGCGTGCAGCGCCGCGTCCAGCAGCGCGGGATGTACCCCGAACGAGCCGGCGTCCGCGTCCTCCGGCAGCGCCACCTCGGCGTACACCTCGTCACCGGCCCGCCACACCCGCCGCAGCCCCTGGAACGTCGGGCCGTACGCCAGGCCGACCTCGGCCATGCCCTCGTACCAGCCGTCGAGCTCCTGTTCGGCCGCGTGGACCGGCGGCCACGCGACCAGCGGTTCGGCGGAGCCGTCCGGGTCGCCTGCCTCGACGGGATCGGCCGCGACCAGACCTTCCGCGTGCTGGAGCCAGGACCCGTCGCCGCCCTCCTCGGGCTGCGAGTGCACCGTGACGGTACGAGCCCCGGAGCCGTCCGCCGGGCCCACCCGTACCTGCACCCGGACGCCACCGTGCGCCGGCAGCACGAGCGGGGCGGCCAGCATCAACTCCCGTACCACCGACGCGCCGACCTCGTCGCCGGCCCGTACCGCGAGCTCGACCAGCGCCGTACCCGGGACCAGCACCACCCCGGATACCGCATGGTCGGCGAGCCACGGGTGGGTACCGAGCGACAGTCGTCCGGTCAGTACGACCATGTCCTCGCCGGCGACCGATACCGCGGCGCCGAGCAGCGGGTGGCCGGCGGCACCGAGCCCGGCGCCGGAGACGTCCACCAGGCGGCCGGCCGGCTGCAGCCAGTACCGCTCGTGCTGGAACGCGTAGGTGGGCAGGTCGACGCGGCCAGCTCCGGTGCCGTCGTGGTACGCCGTCCAGTCGACCGGTGCGCCGGTCACGTACAGCTCGGAGAGCGCGGCCAGCAGCGCGGCCGGCTCGTCCCGGTCCTTGCGCAGCGCCGGTACCGCGACCACGTCGTCGGACGCCGCGCCGTCGACCAACGCGGTCAGCACGCCGCCCGGTCCGACCTCGACGAACGTGTCCACCCCCTGCTCGCGCAGGGTCGCGATCCCGTCGCCGAACCGCACCGCCTCCCGGACGTGCCGCACCCAGTACTCCGGCCGCGTCACCTCGTCGCCGGCAAGCTCCCCGGTCAGGTTCGACACCAGCGGGATCGACGGCTCGCTGAACGAGATCCCGGCCAGCGCCGCGCGGAACTCGCCGAGCATCGGCTCCATCAGCGCGGAGTGGAACGCGTGGCTGACCGTCAACCGCTTGGTCCGGGCGCCGCGCTCCTGCCAAACCGCCTCGACCGCGTCGACGGCATCCGCGGATCCGGATACGACGACAGCGGCCGGTCCGTTCACCGCCGCGATGTCGACCCCGTCGACGAGTGACTCGCGTACCGCAGCCTCGTCAGCGGCCACCGCGAGCATCGCCCCGCCGGCCGGCAGCGCCTGCATCAGCCGGCCCCGCGCCGCCACCAACGTGCACGCATCGCGCAGCGAGAACACCCCGGCGACCTGCGCCGCCGCGATCTCACCGATCGAATGCCCCGCCACGAAATCCGGCCGCACCCCCAACGAGGACAGCAGCCGAAACAGCGCCACCTCGACCGCGAACAACCCCGGCTGGGTGTACTGGGTCTGGTCGATCAGCTCCGAGTCGAGCGCGTCGGACAGCCCGTCGAACTCCGCGCACACCTCGTCGAACGCCGCCGCGAACACCGGAAACGCCGCCGCGAGTGAACGGCCCATGCCGCGGCGCTGGGACCCCTGCCCGGAGAACAGGAACGCGAGCGGAGTGCCCTGGGCCGCGGCGCCGGTCACCACACCCGTCGCCGGCTCACCCGCCGCGACCGCCCGCAGCGCGGCCACCAGCTCGTCCCGGTCGCCGGCCGTCACGACAGCCCGGTGCTCCAGCACCGGGCGGTACGCCACCGAGGTCCACGCGACGTCGCGCAGCGGCACGTCCGGGTTGGCACCAAGCCAGTCCGCCCAACGGGCCGCCTGCGCGCCGAGCGCCGGCCCGGTACGCGCCGACACCAACACCGGAACCCGCACCGGTGGTTCGTCCGCCGCTGCCGGTGCCTCGACCGGTGGCGGCTCCTCGATGACGACGTGGGCGTTCGTGCCGGAGATCCCGAACGAGGACACCGCGGCCCGGCGGGGCCGATCCTGCGACGACCACGGCCGGGCCTCGGTCAGCAGCGACACCTCACCGGCGGACCAGTCCACGTGCGGGGTCGGCTCGTCCACGTGCAAGGTGGCGGGCAGCGTCCCGTACCGCATCGCCTGGATCATCTTGATCAGTCCGGCGGCGCCGGCGGCGGCCTGGGTGTGGCCCAGGTTCGACTTGATCGAGCCCAGCCACAGCGGCTGGCCGTCCGGCCGGTCCTGCCCGTAGGTGGCGAGCAGCGCCTGCGCCTCGATCGGGTCGCCGAGCACCGTGCCGGTGCCGTGCGCCTCCACCACATCCACATCGGCCGGCGACAGCCGGGCGTTGGCCAGCGCCTGCCGGATCACCCGCTCCTGCGAAGGCCCGTTCGGCGTGGTGAGCGCGCTGGACGCGCCGTCCTGGTTGACGGCGCTGCCGCGTACCACCGCGAGCACCCGGTGCCCGGCCGCGACAGCGTCCGAGAGCCGCTGCACCAGCAGCATCCCGACGCCCTCGGACCAGCCGGTACCGTCCGCGGCCGCGGCGAACGACTTGCACCGGCCGTCGCGGGCGAGCCCGCGCTGGCGGGAGAACTCGGCGAACGTACCGGGGGTGGCCATCACGGTCACGCCGCCGGCGAGAGCCAGGTCGCACTCGCCGTTGCGCAGCGCCTGTACGGCCAGGTGCAGCGCGACCAGCGACGACGAGCACGCGGTGTCGACCGTGACCGCGGGGCCCTCCAGCCCGAACGTGTACGCGATGCGGCCGGACACCACGCTGCCGGAGTTGCCGGTACCGATGTACCCCTCGACGCCTTCCGGCAGGTCGAGCAGCCGCGAGGCGTAGTCGTGGTACATCACCCCGGCGAACACTCCGGTGCGGCTGCCCCGTAAGCGCGCCGGATCCACCCCGGCCGACTCGAACGCTTCCCACGACGTCTCCAGCAGCAACCGCTGCTGCGGATCCACCGCCAGCGCCTCACGCGGCGAGATCCCGAAGAACCCGGGGTCGAACTCGGCCGCGTCGTACAGGAAGCCGCCCCGGCTCGCGTACGAGGTGCCGGGGTTGTCAGGGTCGGGGTTGAACAGGCGTTCCAGGTCCCAGCCGCGGTCGGTGGGGAACTCACCGATGCCGTCGCGCTGTTCGGCCACCAGCTGCCACAGGTCGTCCGGGGTGGAGATGCCGCCCGGGTACCGGCAGGCCATGCCGACGATCGCGATCGGCTCGCGGTCCTTCGCCTCCAGCTCCCGCACCCGCTTGCGGGCGTCCTTCAGCTCGGCGGTGGCCCGCCGCAGGTAGTCGAGGAATTCGGACTCAGTCGGCATGCAACCGCTCCGTGTCTGCGTTCCGCGTGGAAACCATCCCGGCTCAGCCCGTTCCGAGCTCGTCGTCGAGCACGCTGAAGATCTCCTCCGCCGACGCCGACTCCAGGCGCGCCGCGCTGTCGGCCGGGTCCGGCTCCCGTTCGGCGTTGGTCCACAGCGAGAGCAGGTCACGGAGTCGTCCGGCCACCGCGCCGCGGTCGGCGTCCTCGGGCGACACCGACCGCAGGACCGCCTCGACCTTGGCGAGGTCGCCCAGCACCGACAGGGCGCTCACCGACTTCTCCGCGAGCAGTTCGGTGCGCAGGTAGTCGACCAGCGTGGTTGTGGTGGGCCGGTCGAAGATCAGCGTCGAGGGCAGCCGCAGGCCGGTCACCGCGCCGAGCCGGTTGCGGAACTCGACCGCGGTCAGCGAGTCGAAGCCCAGCTCGACGAAGCCGCGGTTCGCGTCGATCGCCCGCATCGAGCCGTACCCGAGTACGGCCGCCGCGTGGGTACGGACCAGGTCGGACAGCACCTTGTCGCGGTCCGCCTCGGGAGTGGCGGCGAGCACCTCACGCAGGTTCGACTCGCCCGCCCCGTCGGTGGCCGCGTCCGCCGGCGCCGGCGTGCGTACCAGCGACCGCAGCACCGGCGGTACCCCGGCGCCCAGCTGGCCGAGCCCGGCCACGTCCAGGGTGATCGGTACGACGAGCGGATCGGGGAAGCACAGCCCCTGGCTGAACAGCGCGATCCCCTCGTCGGCACCGAACGCGACGAATCCGCCGCGCGCGAGGCGCTGCTCGTCCGCCCGACCGCGCTGCCCGGACATCGCGGAGTCGACGGCCCACGGCCCCCACGCCAACGAGGTGGCCGGTAGGCCACGGGCCCGCCGGTACCCGGCGAGCGCGTCGAGGAAGGCGTTCGCGGCGGCGTAGTTGGCCTGGCCGGGACCGCCGATGATGCCGGACGCGGAGGAGAACATCACGAACGCGGCCAGGTCCAGCTTCTCGGTCAGCTGGTGCAGGTGCCAGGCGGCGTCCACCTTCGGGGCGAACACCGTGTCCACCCGCTCCGGCGTGAGCGCCGAGACGACGCCGTCGTCGAGCACCCCGGCCGCGTGCACCACGCCGGTCAGCGGCGCGTCGGCCGGTACCTCGTCGAGCAGCGCGGCCAGCGCCTCCCGGTCGGCGACGTCGGCGGCGACGACGCGTGCGGTGGCGCCCAGCTCGGCCAGCTCGGCGACGAGTTCGGCCATGCCGTCCGCGGCGGCGCCGCGGCGGCCCACCAGCAGCAGGTGGCGTACCTCGTGCTCGGTGACCAACTGCCGGGCGACCAGCCGGCCGAGGCCACCGGTGGCACCGGTGACCAGGACGGTACCGCCGGCCAGTGCCGGGAACCGGTCCAGTGGCGGCGGGCCGAGGCGGGCCAGCCGCGGCACCCGCAGCTGTCCGCCACGCACCGCGACCTGCGGCTCCCGGGCGGCCAGTACGGCGGGCAGCAGTTCCGCGGTCGCGGGCAGCCGGTCGGTGTCGACCAGCACGATCCGGTTCGGGTGCTCGGACTGGGCCGAGCGCAGCAGCCCCCACACGGTGGCACCGGGCAGGTCGTCGACGCTGTCGCCGTCCTCGACCCGGACCGCACCGCGGGTCACCACGACCAGCCGGGCGGCGGCCAGCGGGTCCGCGTCCAGCCACTGCCGCACCAGGCCGAGGATCCGGTGGCTGCGCCGGTGGGCCGCTCCGACCGGGTCCAGCTCGCCGTCGTCGCCGGCGAAACAGGTGACCACGGCGTCCGGGTTCGCGGTGCCGTCCCGCACCGCCGCTACCAGCGCCGCGATGTCGGGGTACGACGCGATTCCGCTGTCCGGCCACGGCGCGCTGCCGTCGAGGGCGACCAGCCGTGGTGGGGTACCGGCCGTGCCGCCGGTCGGGGCCGGCACCCAGTCGACGCCGTACAGCGACCGGCTGGCCGCGCGCCGGGCGGTGTCGAGCTGGTCGGCGGACACCGTACGCAGGACCAGCCCGTCGACCGACGCGACGAACCCGCCGGCGGTGTCGGTGACGGTGAGCGCGACCGCGCCCGAGCCGGACGGAGTGAGCGTCACCCGCAGCTCGGTGGCGCGGGTGGGCCGGATCGTCACGCCGGTCCAGGCGAACGGCAGCCCGGGTCGCGACCCGTCGGCTCCGTCGGGGTCCGCGCCGGCGCGGTGTGCGGCGTCCGCGCCGATCGTGTGCAGCGCCGCGTCGAGCAGCGCGGGATGCAGCGAGAACGCCCGGTTGCCGGTGCTCGCGTCGGCGGCCAGCGCGACCTCGGCGTACAGGTCGTCGCCGGACCGCCAGGCGGCCCGCAGCGCCTGGAACACCGGGCCGTAGTGGTAGCCCTGGCTGGCGAGCTGGGGGTACAGGGCGTCCACCGGCACCGGTTCGGCGCCGGCCGGTGGCCACGCGGTCGCCGCCGGTACCGGGATGGCCGCGGTCCCGGACAGCAGGCCGGCGGCGTGCCGCTGCCAGTCCGGCTGCGCGCCGGGCAGTGCGTCCGGCTCGACCGTACGGGAGTGGATGGAGACCGGGTGGGTGCCGTCGGCGGCCGCCGCACCGACCCGTACCCGCAGGTCCACCGCGCCTTCCGGCGGGATGACCAGGGGCGCCTGCAGGGTGAGTTCGGTGACCGTGGCGGCGTCGGCGTACCGGCCGGTCCAGGACGCGAGTTCGAGCAGAGCGGTACCGGGCAGCAGCACGGTGCCCAGCACCGCGTGGTCGGCCAGCCACGGGTGGGTGGCCAGCGACACCCGGCCGGTCGCCAGTACCCCGTCCCCGTCCGGGAGTTCGGCGACCGCGCTGAGCAGTGGGTGGTCCGCCTCGTCGAGACCGGCCGCCGGCAGCCCGGCCCGGCTGTCCGCGGTCCGCTCGAACCAGTAGCGCTGCCGCTGGAACGCGTACGTGGGCAGGTCCACGGTGTGCGCGTCGGGAACCGCGTGCCGCAGGTACGCCGGCCAGTCCACCGGTACACCGGTCACGTACAACCCGGCCAGCGCGGTGGCCGCGGCGCGTACCTCCGGCTGGTCACGGCGCAGCGCGGGAACGAACCGGGCGCCGTCGTCCGGCACGCTGTCCTGGGCGAGCGCGGTGAGCGTGGCGTCCGGGCCGACCTCGAGGAACGTGCGCACACCAAGGCGGTACAGGCAGGCCACGCCGTCGGCGAACCGGACCGCCTCCCGCACATGCCGTACCCAGTAGCCGGGGGTGCCGACGTCGTCCCCGGCCAGCTCACCGGTCAGGTTCGACACCAGCGGGATCGACGGCCGGTGGAACTCGATTCCGGCCAGCGCCGCCTCGAAGGAAGCGAGCATCGGCTCCATCAGCGCGGAGTGGAACGCGTGGCTGACCGTCAACCGCTTGGTCCGCACGCCGTTCTCGGCCCAGGCCGCCTCCACCGCGGCGACGGCATCCGCCGATCCGGACACGACGACAGCGGCAGGTCCGTTCACTGCCGCGATGTCGACCCCGTCGACCAGCGAGTCCCGTACCGCAGACTCGTCGGCCGCGACCGCGACCATCGCCCCGCCCGACGGCAGCGCCTGCATCAGCCGACCGCGCGCCGCCACCAGCGTGCACGCATCGTCCAGCGAGAACACGCCCGCGACATGCGCCGCCGCGATCTCCCCGATCGAATGCCCGGCCACGAAATCCGGCACCACGCCAAAGGACGAGAGGAGGCGGAACAGCGCCACCTCGACCGCGAACAACCCCGCCTGGGCGTGTTGCGTCTGATCGATCAGCTCCGAATCGAGCGCCTCCCGCAACCCGTCGAACCGGTCGCACACCTCGTCGAACGCCGCCGCGAACACCGGAAACGCCTTGTACAGCGAACGGCCCATCCCGACCCGCTGCGCACCCTGGCCGGTGAACAACATGCCCAGCAGGCCGGCGCCGGCGGTACCGGAGACCACCCCGTGGCCAGCCAGATCGGCGAGTCCGGCGAGCAGCTCGTCGCGGTCCGCGCCGATCACGACCGTGCGCTGTTCCAGGGCCGGCCGGGTGGTGGCCAGCGACCACGCGACGTCGGCGACGGTGAGGTCCGCCCGGTCGCGGACGTACCGGCCGAGCCGGTCCGCCTGCGCGGTGAGGGCCTGCGGGGACCGGGCCGACACCAGCCACGGCACCGCGTCAAGCCCCGGCGCCGCCGAGGCTGCCGGATCGGCCGGCTCCGATGGCTCCGATGGCTCCGATGGCGCCTCGACGATGACATGCGCGTTGGTACCGCTGATGCCGAACGACGACACCGCGGCCCGGCGCGGACGGTCCACCTCCGGCCACGGCGTCGGCCGGGTCACCAGCGTGACCGCGCCGGCCGACCAGTCCACATGGGTCGACGGCCGGTCGACGTGCAGCGAGGCCGGCACCAGGCCGTGCCGCATCGCCAGCACCATCTTGATCACGCCGGCCACGCCCGCGGCTGCCTGGGTGTGGCCGAGGTTCGACTTGATCGAACCCAGCAGCAGTGGCCGGTCCGCCGGCCGGTCCTGGCCGTAGGTGGCCAGCAGCGCCTGCGCCTCGATCGGATCGCCCAGCGTGGTACCGGTGCCGTGCGCCTCGACCGCGTCGACGTCCGCGGTGGCCAGTCCGCTGGCGGCCAGCGCGGCCCGGATCACCCGCTGCTGGGACGGGCCGTTGGGCGCGGTGAGCCCGTTGGACGCACCGTCGGAGTTGACCGCGCTGCCCCGCACCACCGCGTAGACGCGCCGGCCGGCGGCGACCGCGTCCGAGAGCCGCTGCAGCAGCAGCATCCCGACGCCCTCCGACCAGCCGGTGCCGTCCGCGGCGTCCGCGAACGACTTGCACCGCCCGTCGCCGGCCAGGCCGCCCTGCCGGGCGAAGTCGGCGAACGTGTCCGGCGTACCCATCACCGCCACGCCGCCGGCCAGCGCCAGGTCGCACTCGCCGTTGCGCAGCGCCTGCGCGGCCAGATGCAACGCCACCAGCGACGACGAGCACGCGGTGTCCACGGTCAGGGCCGGGCCTTCGAAGCCGAGCGCGTACGCCACCCGGCCGGAGATCACGCTGTGCGCGCCGCCGGTCATCAGGTACCCCTCGGTGCCCTCCGGTACCTCGGTGACCCCGCCGCCATACCCGGACGCCGACGCGCCGACGAACACGCCGGTACGGCTGCCGTGCAGCGAGGTGACGTCCACGCCGGCGCGCTCGAACGTCTCCCAGGCGATCTCCAGGGCGAGCCGCTGCTGCGGATCCATGGCCAGGGCTTCCCGCGGCGAGATGCCGAAGAACGCCGGATCGAAGTCCGGTACGCCGTCGACGAACCCGCCGGCCGGGGTGTACGCCGCGTCGAGGTGGACGTCCCAGCCGCGGTTGGTGGGGAAGCCGGAGATCGCGTCGGTACCGGTCTCCACCAGCCGCCAGAAGTCCTCCGGACCGGTGACCCCGCCCGGGTACCGGCAGGCCATGCCGACGATCGCGATCGGGTCGTCGCCGGTGGCCACCGCCGCGACCGTCCCCCGGTCCGGCTCGACCGAGGCACCGAACGCGGTCTCCCGCAGGTACCGGGCCAGCACGGCCGGGGTGGGGTAGTCGAACACCAGCGTGGACGGCAGCCGCAGCCCGGTCGCCTCGTTCAGCCGGGTACGGAAGTCCACCGCGGTGAGCGAGTCGAAGCCCAGGTCGGCGAACGGCCGGCCGCGCACGTCATCGGCGGACGCGTGCCCGAGTACCACCGAGGCCTGCGCGTGGACCAGCGCGAGCAGTTCGCGGTCCTGCTCGGCGGCGGTCAGCGGAGCGAGGTGCGCGAGCAGGTCCGGCGGGCCGCCGGAGGTTGCCGGCGCGGCCTCCGCCTCGGCGAGCGCCCGCACCTGCGGCAGCTCGGACAGCAGCGGGCTGGGCCGCAGCATGGTGAAGGCCGGGTGGAACCGGCTCCAGTCGACGTCGGCGACGGTGACGCACGGCTCGGGCCGACGCATCGCCAGGTCCAACGCGACCAGTGCGCGGTCCGGCGCGATCACCGGCAGGCCCATCCGGCGCAGCTGCTCGACGGCCGCGTTCTTGGCGGCCATGCCGTCCTCGCCGCCCCAGGCGGTCCAGGACACCGCGGTCGCGGCCAGCCCGCGCGCGCGCCGGTGCGCGGCCAGCGCGTCCAGCATCGAGTTGCCGGCGCCGTACGCGCACTGGCCGGCGCTGCCCCAGACGCCGGAGATCGACGAGAAAAGCAGGAAGGCGTCGAGGGTACGGCCGGACAGGCAGTCGTCCAGGTGCAGCGCGCCGACCACCTTGCCGGCGATCACCCGCGAGAACTCGTCCAGGGTCGTGTCGGTGAGTGGGGTCAGCTGGTCGGTACCGGCGGCGTGTACGACCGCGGTCAGCTCCGGCAGCGAGTCGACCAGTGCCGCGACCGCGGCCCGGTCGGTCATGTCGCAGGCCGCGGCGCTGACCCGCGCGCCGTACTCGTCGAGCAGCGGCTTCAGTCCGGGCGCCTCCGCACCGCGCCGGCTCACCAGTACCACGCGCCGGGCGCCGCGGTCGAGCAACCAGCGGGTCACGTGTCCACCGAGCGCACCGGTGCCGCCGGTGATGAGGACGGTGCCGCCGGACCACCAGTCCTGGTCGGCCGGCCCAGCCGCGGCGGCCGGTACCAGCCGGCGCCCCCACACGCTGCTGTCCCGGATCGCGACCTGGTCCTCACCGGTCGCGCCGGAGAGCACGCCGAGCAGCCGCCGCAGCGCCGCGGCGCCCGGTTCGGCCGGCAGGTCGGCGAGCCCGCCCCACCGGTGCGGCTGCTCCACCGCGGCCGCGCGGCCGAGGCCCCAGACCAGCGCCTGCAGCGGGTGGTCCACCTGGTCGCCCGGGCGGGCGGCCACCGCGCCACTGGTCAGGCACCAGATCGGGGCGACCAGGTCGAGGTCGGCCAGCGCCTGGGCGACCAGCAGCGCGGTCGCGGTACCGGCGGTCACGCCGGGGTGGTCGGGCAACAGCCGGTCCTGGCCGGCCAGGGCGACCAGCACGCCGTCGAACGGCTCGTCGCCGGCACCGGCGCGGATCCGGTCGACCAGCGCGGCCCGGTCCAGCTCGTCCACCTGGACCGGCACGACCCGCGCCCCGGCACCGCCGAGCGCGTCCAGGACCCCGCCGGTCCAGGCCGGTGTGTCCTGACCCGGCAGCACCGCGAGCCAGCGGCCGCTCGGCCGGTCACCCTCGCCGACCTCGACCTGCTTCCAGCTGACGGTGTACGACCAGCCGTCGGCGACCGTGCGCTGCTGCCTGGCGCGGCGCCAGGAGGCGAGCACCGGCAGCGCGGGCAGCAGGGTCTCGACCGGATCGTCCGTACCGGCGGTGGTGCCGAACTCGGCGCGGAGCGCCTCGACGTCGGCATGTTCGACCGCGGTCCAGAACTCCGCGTCGGCGACGCTCTCCCCCGGCGCCGCCACCGGCTCGGGCGTGTCCGGCCAGTACCGCTGGCGGCTGAACACGTAGCGGGGTAGCCGTACCCGGTGCACGTCCGCGCCGGCGTACAGCGCCGTCCAGTCGACCCGTACGCCGGCGACGTGCAGCTCGGCCAACGCGGTGAACGCCGACCCGGGTTCGTCCCGATCCCGGCGCAGCAGCGACACCGCGACCGCCGGAGCGCTCTCGGCGTCGTCCGGCGCCGATCCGTCCAGAGTGGACAGCGCGTCCCGGACCAGCGGGGTCAGCGTGCCGGTCGGTCCGACCTCCACAAACGTCCGAACCCCGGCCGCCCGCAACGCGGCAACCCCGTCGCCGAACCGGACCGCTTCGCGAACGTGCCGCACCCAGTACTCCGGGGTGCACACGTCGTCGCCGGCCAGTTCCCCGGTCAGGTTCGACACCAGCGGGATGGTCGGTGGCTGGAACTCGATCCCGTCCAAAGCCGCGCGGAACTCAGCCAGCATCGGCTCCATCAGCGCGGAGTGGAACGCGTGGCTGACCGTCAACCGCTTGGTCCGCACGCCGCGGTCTGTCCAGACCGCCTCGACGTTTGCGACGGCATCCGCCGATCCGGATACCACAACAGCGGCAGGTCCGTTCACCGCCGCGATGTCGACCCCGTCGACCAGCGACTCGCGTACCGCAGCCTCGTCCGCGGCCACCGCGAGCATCGCCCCGCCAGCGGGCAGCGCCTGCATCAGGCGGCCCCGCGCCGCCACCAACGTGCACGCATCACGCAGCGAGAACACCCCGGCGACATGCGCCGCCGCGAGCTCACCAATGGAGTGCCCGGCCACGAAATCCGGCGCGACGCCGAGCGACTCGAGGAGACGGAACAGCGCCACCTCGATAGCGAACAATCCGGCCTGGGTGTACCGCGTCTGGTCGATCAGGTCCGAGTCGAGCGCGTCGGACAGCCCGTCGAACTGCGCGCACACCTCGTCGAACGCCGCCGCGAACACCGGAAACGCCTCGTACAGCCCGCGGCCCATGCCGGCCCGCTGCGCACCCTGACCCGAGAACAGGAACGCGACCGGGCCGGTGCCGGCCCTACCTACCGCGGTGACCAGACCGGGTGCCGGCGTGCCAGCGGCCAGCGCGCGCAGGCCGTCCAGCAGCGAGTCACGGTCGGCGGCGAGCAGCACCGCCCGGCTCTCCAGCGCGGACCGGGTGGTCACCGAGGACCAGCCGAGATCCGCCAGCGACGACCCGTCGTCGGCCGCGACCGCGTCGGCCCAGCGCGCGGCCTGCTGGCGCAGCGATCGGGTGTCCCGCGCGGACACCAGCACCGGTACCAGCCCGGCCGCCTCGATCACCGCGGCGCCAGCCGGTGCCGCGACCTCCGGCGCCGCATCAGGTGGCTCCGGTGCCTCGGGCGCCTCCTCGATGATCACGTGCGCGTTCGTGCCGCTCATGCCGAACGAGGAGACGGCGGCCCGACGCGGCTGCTCGCCGGCTGGCCACGGCACCGGTTCGGTGGCCAGCGACACCGAGCCGGCCGACCAGTCCACATGCGGGGTCGGCTCGTCCACGTGCAGGGTCGCCGGCACCGTGTTGTGCCGCAGCGCCAGTACCAGCTTGATCACGCCGGCTACCCCGGCGGCGGCCTGGGTGTGCGCGATGTTCGACTTGATCGAGCCGAGCCGCAGCGGCTTGTCCGCCGGCCGCCCCTGGCCGTACGTCGCGAGCAGCGCGGTCGCCTCGATCGGGTCGCCCAGGTTGGTACCGGTGCCGTGCGCCTCCACCACGTCGACCTGCTCGGGCGAGAGCCGGGCGCTGGCCAGCGCCTGCAGGATCACCCGCTGCTGCGACGGCCCGTTCGGGGCGGTCAACCCGTTCGACGCGCCATCCTGGTTCACCGCGGAACCGCGGACCACCGCGAGTACCTCGTGCCCGAGCCGCTGCGCGTCGCTCAGCCGCTCGACCAGTACCAGCCCGACGCCCTCGCCCCAGGCGGTACCGTCCGCGGCCGCGGCGAACGGCTTGCACCGGCCGTCGACCGCGAGCCCGCGCTGGCGGCTGAACCCGACGAACGCCGACGGGGTGGACATGATGGTCGCGCCGCCGGCCAGCGCGAGGGTGCACTCCCCCTGCCGCAGCGCGTGGCAGGCGAGATGCAGCGCGACCAGCGACGACGAACAGGCAGTGTCGACCGACACCGCCGGGCCCTCCAACCCGAGTACGTACGAGATGCGGCCGGACACCACGCTCGCCGCGGTACCGGTCAGCACGTAGCCCTCGACGCCCGGCGGGGCGTTCTGCAGCAGCCCGACATAGTCCTGGCCAGTGGTACTCGCGTACACGCCGATCTGCTGTCCGGCCAGCGCGGCCGGGTCGATGCCGGCGTACTCGAACGCCTCCCAGGCGGTCTCGAGCAGCAGCCGCTGCTGCGGGTCCATGCCGAGCGCTTCGCGCGGCGAGATGCCGAAGAACCCCGGGTCGAAGTCGGCCGCGCCGTCGACGAACGCGCCCTGGGTGACGTATGACGTGCCGGGGTGGTCCGGGTCCGGGTGGAACAGCCGGGTCAGATCCCAGCCACGGTCGGACGGGAAGTCGGAGATCGCGTCGGCGCCGGACGACACGAGCTGCCAGAGGTCCTCCGGGGACCGGACCCCACCGGCGAAACGGCAGCCGATGCCGACGATCGCGATCGGCTCGCGCTGCGCGGTTTCAAGCTCGGTGAGCTTCCGCTTGGTCTGGTGAAGGTCTGCCGTCACCCATTTCAGATACTCCCGGAGAGTTTCCTCAGTCGCCATCAGCGCCACCTCTTCGGGGCCGGAACAACAAGGCGGCTAAAACCGTCTCCGACACCTCGAGCCGCGATACAACACACCATTCAGCCGACCATGAACAACAGGAATAGCAGAATTAGCAGCGTCACAGCGCCGACCCAAAGCCGGTCGTACCGGAGGACCGTAATTGTCCGGCGACGACGGTCACAACCCCTAGCTCGCCCCTACCGGAGCCCCTAGGAAGCCGGGGCTACGGGCCACGTCACGGGCGGTACCAGCGGCGTTGCGCGCGCCCCGGAGCTGGCCAGGCGACATCACCTGGCCAGGTCCGGATCGGCGCCCGGGCCACCCAACTCGCGCTGAATGAATTCGAATATCTCAGAATCGCTCGCACCAGCCAGAGTTTGCGTCACCGAAACCGATTCGACACCGCCACGGTCATCGCCCCAACGAGCGATGAACGCCTGCATTTGGACCAGCAACTTCTGCCGCGTGAGCTGGTCCGGCGCGGCCGCGGAGAATATGTTGTCGAGCTTTTCCAGTTCGGCCAGTACCGACGTTGCCGGGTTGGCGCCGTGCTCGACGATCGCGGTGCGCAGGTGCCGGGCCAGCGCGGCCGGGGTCGGGTAGTCGAACACCACGCTCGCCGGCATCGCCACTCCGGTCGCGGCGCGGAGCCGGTTGCGCAGCTCGACCGCGGTCATCGAGTCGAAGCCGACCTCCCGGAACGCCCGGGTGGGTGCCAACTCTCCGGCCGTACCGTGGCCGAGCACCGCGGCCGCCTGCGCGGTGACCAGCTCCACCAGCACCGCGTCCCGCTCGGCGTCGCCCAGCGGACGGAGCCGCTCGGCCAGCGCCGCCGCGGCCTCCTCGCTGACCGCCTCGGTCGCCTCCGCGGCGAGCGCTTCCCGCGCCTCGGGCAGCTCGGCGAGCAGTGGCCGCGGCCGCATCGAGGTGAAGGCGGGTACGAACGCGTCCCACCGCACGTCGGCCACGACCATCGACTCGCCGTCCTCGACCGCCCGGGCCAGCGCGGTGACGGCCAGTTCCGGCGCCATGCCGGCGAGGCCGCGACGGCGCAGCTGCGCGAGGCCGGCCGGATCGGCGCTGCCCTCCCACGGTCCCCACGCGACCGAGGCGACCGGCAGTCCCCGCCGGGCCCGGTTGGTGGCGAGCGCGGTGAGCAGCGCGTCGCCGGCCGCCTGGCCGGACCGGCCACCCGAGCCCCAGACGCCCGAGATGGACGAGCAGAGCACCACGGTGTGGTCGGCATCCGCGTACCGGGCCGCCTCCCCCACCGTGGCCGCCAGGTCGGCGGCGAACTCGGCCAGGGTCAGCTCGGCGATCGGCGCGGTACCGGTCGGCCCGGCCGCGTGCACCAGCGCGGTGACCGGCGGCCCGTCCGGCTCGACCGGGGCCGGTGCGTCGGCCGGCAGTGCGGTCGCCCCCTCGGTGCGCAGCCACGCGGTGACGTGCTCGGCGATGGTGCCCGCGCCGCTGACCAGTACGGTGCCGTCCGGCTGGTAGCCGCCGGACCCGGATCCGCCGGGGTGCCGGACCAGCCGCCGGAGGTACGTGCCGGAGCCGCGTACCGCGATCTGGTCTTCACCGTCGACATTGGACACCGCGGCGAGCAGCCGGTCGTATCCGTCCGGGGTACCGGCCGGCAGGTCGACCAGCCCGCCCAGGTGCTGCGGGTGTTCCAGCGCGGCCGCGAGGCCGAGTCCCCAGGTGGCCGCCTGCTCCGGGCGTACCCCCTCATCGGCACCGGTGGCGACGGCGCCGGCGGTGCCCAACCAGAGCGGCACCGGGACGCCGGTCAGGCCGACGTGCGCCTGCACCAGCGCCAGGTTGGCGGCGAGCCCCGTGGTCAGCCCGGGGTGCTCGGGGTGGGCGGTCTCGTCCAGTGCCAGCAGGGACAGGACCGCGGCCGGCTGGTGCGTCGCGATCAGCCCGGCCAGCTCCTCGGTGGTGACCGTCCCGGCGGGTACCGCCGCGGTGTGCACCGTCCCGCCGCCGCTGGCCAGCGCCGCGGCCACCAGGTCGACCGGGTGCCCGTCCGGTGCGACCAGCAGCCAGTCCCGCGCGGTGTCCCCGGCGGCCACCTGCCGCTCGGTCCACACCACCTGGTAGCGCCAGCTGTCGATGGTGCTGTCCCGGCGCTGCCGCTGCCGCCAGGTGTCCAGCTCGGGCAGCAGCTCGACCAGTGGACGGCTGCCGTCGAGGCCCAGCCGGTCCAGGTCACCGGCGGACACGGCCTGCCAGAACTGCGCGTCGGCCGGGTCGGCCGCGGTCACCGGTGCGCTCAACGCCGGCCAGAACCGCTGGGTCTGGAACGGGTACGTGGGCAGCGGCGGCAACTGGCGCGGCTCCGGCCGCGCGCCGGCGACCTGGGTCAACACCGCGGACCAGTCCACCGGTACCCCGACGGTGTGCAGCGTGCCGGCCGCGGCCAGAGCGGTGGCCGGCTCGTCCTGGCCGGCCCGCAGCACCGCGACCGTGGTGGTGGCGTCGTCGTCGGCCGGCAGCGCGTCCGCGGTCATCGCGGCCAGCACGCTGTGCGGGCCGACCTCGACGAAGCGCCGGACACCCTGCTCGTACAGGCAGCCGATGCCGTCGCCGAACCGGACCGCCTCGCGCACGTGCCGTACCCAGTAGCCGGGCGTGCGGATCGCGCTCCCGGCGAGCTCCCCGGTCAGGTTCGAGACCAGCGGTACGGCGGGCGGGTGGAACTCGATGCCGGCGAGCGCATCGGCGAACGACGCGAGCATCGGCTCCATCAGCGCGGAGTGGAACGCGTGGCTGACCGTCAACCGCTTGGTCCGCACGGTCTTGTCGGTCCAGGCCGCCTCGACCGCGGCTACGGCGTCCACTGGTCCAGATACGACGACGGACGACGGCCCGTTCACCGCGGCGACGTCCACCCCGGCGGCCAGGCTGTCCCGTACCGCATCCTCCGGGGCGGCCACCGCCAGCATCGCCCCGCCGGCCGGCAGTGCCTGCATCAGGCGGCCCCGCGCCGCCACCAGCGTGCACGCGTCGTCCAGCGAGAACACGCCCGCGACGTGCGCGGCGACGACCTCACCGATGGAGTGGCCGGCGAGGAAGTCCGGCCGGATCCCCCACGACTCCAGCAGCCGGTACAGCGCCACCTCGACCGCGAACAGGCCGGCCTGCGTGTACCGGGTCTGGTCGAGCAGCTCAGCCTCGGGGGTACCGGCCTCGGCGAACAGTACGTCCCGCAACGGGTGCGGGAGCTGCCCGTCCAATCCCGCGCAGACCTCGTCGAGCGCGGCGGCGAACGCCGGGAAAGCGGCCGCGAGGGCGCGTCCCATGCCGGCCCGCTGCGCGCCCTGACCGGAGAACAGGAACGCGACCGGCCCGCCGCCGTGCGCGCCGGTGATCAGCTCCGGCGCGGACTCGCCGGCGGCCAGCGCACGCAGCGCCTCCACCCGGCCCGCCGCGTCCGCGGCCACGATGACCGCTCGGTGGTGGAGGTGGGCCCGGCCGGTCGCCAGCGCCCAGCCCACCGCCGCCGCCGGCGGACCGCCGACGTGGTGGGCCAACCGGTCGGCCTGGGTACGCAGCGCCGCCGGGCTGGCCGCGGACAGCAGCCACGGCACCGGCGCCCCGCCGTCGCCACCCGGCCCGCCCGCGCCGGTGTCCGCCGCTGATGCTTCCTCAGTGCCATGCGGGGCACCCGCACCCGGTCGGCCCTGGCGTGGGACAGGAGCCTCCCACGCCGATGCCTCCTCAGTGCCATGCGAGGCACCCGCACCCGGTCGGCCCTGGCGTGGGACAGGAGCCTCCCACGCCGATGCCTCCTCGATGATGAGGTGCGCGTTGGTGCCGCTGATCCCGAACGACGACACCCCGGCCCGGCGGACCTGCCCGCCGGCCGTCCAGGGCTCGGCCTTGGTCAGCAGGGCCAGGGCGCCGGACGACCAGTCCACGTGCGGCGACGGCTCGTCCACGTGCAGGGTTGCCGGCAGCGTCTCGTGCTGCAGCGCGAGCACCATCTTGATCACGCTGGCTACGCCGGCCGCCGCCTGGGTGTGCCCGACGTTCGACTTCACCGAACCGAGCCACAGTGGCCGCTCGACCGGCCGGTCCGGGCCGTACACCGCGAGCAGCGCCTGCGCCTCGATCGGGTCGCCCAGCGTGGTACCGGTGCCGTGCGCCTCGATCGCGTCGATGTCGGACGGGGTGAGCCGCGCGTTGGCCAGCGCCTGCCGGATCACCCGCTGCTGCGCCGGGCCGTTCGGCGCGGTCAGCCCGTTGGACGCCCCGTCCTGGTTCACCGCGCTGCCGCGGAGCACCGCGAGAATCCGGCGCCCGTCGCGCTGGGCATCGGACAGCCGCTGCAGCAGCAGCATGCCGACGCCCTCGCCCCAGCCGGTACCGTCGGCCGCCGCGGCGAACGACTTGCACCGGCCGTCCGGCGCGAGCCCGCGCTGCCGGGAGAACTCCAGGAACGCGCCCGGCGTCGACATCACGGTCACGCCGCCGGCCACCGCCAGGTCGCACTCGCCGGTACGCAGCGCCTGCGCGGCGAGGTGCATCGCGACCAGCGACGACGAGCACGCGGTGTCCACCGTGACGGCGGGCCCGTGCAGGCCGAACGTGTACGACAACCGGCCGGACACGACCGACGCGCCGTTGCCGGTGGCCTGGTAGCCCTCGACCTGGTCCCGGGCGCCGAGCAGCAGGGTGGCGTAGTCCTGCCCGTTGGTACCGACGAACACGCCGGTGGACGAGCCGCGCAACGCCTGCGGGTCGATCCCGGCGCGCTCGAACACCTCCCAGGTGGTGTGCAGCAGCAGCCGTTGCTGCGGGTCCATCGCCAGCGCCTCACGTGGGCTGATCCCGAAGAACCCGGCGTCGAACCCGGCCACGTCGGACAGGAAGCCGCCGAACCGGGTGTAGCTGGTACCGACCCGCTCCGGATCGGTGTCGAACATCGCGTCGAGGTCCCAGCCGCGGTCGGTCGGCATCGGCGACACCGCGTCCACGCTGTCCGCGAGCAGCTGCCAGAGCTGCTCCGGGGTGGACGCGCCGCCGGGGAACCGGCAGCCCATCGACACGATCGCGATCGGCTCGTCCGCCGCCGGCCGGGCAACCACCGCCGCCGGGTCGTCGTCCGCGCCGCCGGTCAGCTCGGCCAGCACGAACCGGGCCAGCTCCGCCGCGGACGGGTGGTCGAACACCACCGTCGGCGGCAGCGCCAGGCCGGTCGCCTGCACCAGAGAATCCCGCAGCTGTACCGCGGCCAGCGAGTCGAAGCCGAGATCCCGGAACGCGCGGGTGGCCGGTACCTGGTCGGTGGAGGGGTGGCCGAGCACCGCGGCCGCCTGTCCGCGTACCAGGTCGACCAGTACCGCTTCCCGGTTGCCGGCCGGCAGCGCGGCGAGCCGCGCCCGGATCCCGCCGGTGTCCGCGGAGCTGGACGGCTCCTCGGCCGGTGCTGGCGCGAGCCGGTCGAACAGGGGCGCCGGTCGCAGCGCGGTGAACGTGGCGACGAATGCCGGCCAGTCCACCTCCGCGATCACCGGCGCCGGCTCGGGCGCGTTGACCCACCGGCCGAGCGCCTCGGCGGCGGCGGTAGGCGCGAGCGGTACCAGCCCGCGCCGGCGCATCGCGTCCGCCGCGTCGCCGGCCATGCCGTCGCCGGCCCATGGGCCGTACGCCAGCGCGGTGGCGGGCAGGCCGGCCGCCCGCCGGTCCGCGACGATCGCGTCGAGCACCGCGTTGGCAGCCGCGTAGCCGGCCTGCCCGCCGCTGCCCCACACGCCGGCGATCGAGCTGACCAGCACGAACGCCTGCAGGTCGCGATCCCGGGTGGCCCGGTCCAGGTGTACCGCGCCGAGCGCCTTGCCGGCGATCGTGCGCTCCAGCGCGGCCAGCCCGGTGTCGGGCAGCGGCATCGGCTCGCCGGCCACCCCGGCCGCGTGTACCACCGCGGTCAGCTCGGGCAGGTCGGACACCAGCGCGCGTACCGCGTCGGCGTCGCTCACGTCGCACGCGACGATCCGCGCCGTACCCAGTTCGGTCAGCTCGTCGAGCAGCGCCGCGGCACCGGGCGCCTCGGCGCCACGCCGGGACGCCAGTACGACCTGTCCGGCCCCTTCGCGCAGCAGCCAGTGGGCCAGGTGTGCGCCGACCGCGCCGGTACCGCCGGTCACCAGCACCGTGCCGGTCGGCCGCCAGCCGGTATCGGCCGGGACCGGCGCCGGCTCCAGCCGGCGGGCGAACGCGCCGGCCCGCCGGATCGCGACCTGG
Organism: uncultured Actinomycetota bacterium; assembly: GCA_963742715.1. Taxonomy (GTDB): domain Bacteria; phylum Actinomycetota; class Actinomycetes; order Mycobacteriales; family Micromonosporaceae; genus CAVUMR01. The sequence goes on from CAVUMR010000002.1 coordinate 2,596,744, forward strand.
TCCTCGCCGCCGTCTGCCACTACCGCGACCAGGTGTTCGGCTACCGCGCGGCCGACCTTGCGGGTCAACCGGGCCGGTCGCGCGGGCAGGTCGATCAGGCCGCCCCACCGGCCCGGCTGCTCCAGCGCGGCCACCCGGCCGAGCCCCCAGGCGAGCGAGGACCACACCTCGGCCACCGGCTCGCCGGTGCCGACCGGCACCGCGGCCTGGGTCACGCACCACACCCGGCCGGGCAGGTTGGTGTCGCCGAGCGCCTGCACCAGCGCCAGCACCAGCGCCGCGCCGGCGGCCGGCGGTGCGCCGCCGTCGGACCGGAGCACGCAGGCCACGCCGGTCCAGCCGGCACCGCCCAGCTCGCGCAGCGCGGTGCCGATCGCGTGCCGGTCGGGCTCGGCCACCGCCAGCGTGTCGACGTCCGCGCCGGCGTCGGCCAGCACGCCAGCGATCCCGCCGTCGTCACCGGCGCTGACCACCAGCCAGCGGCCGGTGATCCGGCCGGTCGGCCGGACCGGCTCCCAGACCGCCCGGTAGGACCAGTCGTCCAGTGCGGCCGCCTGGCGTCGGGTCCGCCACCAGGAGGAGAGCACCGGTACGGCCGGGCGCAGCGCGTCGAGCACTCCAGGCTCGTCGCCGAGCCCGAGCCGGGCGGCCAGGTCGGCCACGTCGCCGGTCTCGACGGCCGACCAGAAGTCGGCGTCGGTCGCCTCCGCGCTCGCGGCCGGGGCGGTACGGGCCGGCTGCGGCCAGAACCGCTGCCGCTGGAACGCGTACGTGGGCAGCTCGACCGGCCGGCCGCCCCGGACCAGGTCGGTCCAGTCCACCCGGTGACCTCGTACGTGCAGCTCGGCCAGCGCGGTCAGTACGGCGGTCGGCTCGGGCCGGTCCCGATGCAGTACCGCGAGCGCGGTCAGGTCGGTGTCCGGCAGCGCTTCGCGCACCAACGCGGTCAGTACACCGCTCGGCCCGACCTCGACGAACGTGCCGACCCCCTGCTCGCGCAGGGCGCCGATGCCGTCGCCGAACCGGACCGCCTCGCGGACATGCCGCACCCAGTAGTCCGGGCAGGTCACCTCGCCGGGCTCGGCCAGCGCGCCGGTCAGGTTCGACACCAGCGGGAGCAGCGGCTCGCGGAACTCGATGCCGCCGAGAGCGGCCGCGAAGTCGTCGAGCATCGGCTCCATCAGCGCGGAGTGGAACGCGTGGCTGACCGTCAACCGCTTGGTCCGGACGCCGCGGTCTGTCCAGGCCGCCTCGACCGCGGCTACGGCATCCGCCGATCCGGATACCACGACGGACGACGGTCCGTTCACCGCGGCGACGTCCACGCCGTCGACCAGGGACTCCCGTACCGCATCCTCGTCAGCGGCCACGGCGAGCATCGCCCCGCCGGCGGGCAGCGCCTGCATCAGCCGGCCGCGCGCCGCGACCAGCGTGCACGCGTCGTCCAGCGAGAACACCCCGGCGACGTGCGCGGCGGCGACCTCGCCGATCGAGTGGCCGGCCACGAAGTCCGGCGCGACGCCGAACGACTCCAGCAGCCGGAACAGCGCCACCTCGACCGCGAACAGACCCGCCTGGGTGTACTGCGTCTGATCGATCAGCTCGGAGTCCAGCGCGTCGCGCAGACCGTCGAACCCCGCGCACACCTCGTCGAACGCGGCCGCGAACACCGGAAACACCCTGTACAACGAAAGGCCCATCGCGGCCCGCTGCGCACCCTGGCCGGAGAACAGGAACGCGACCGGACCGGGCCGGTCCACGACCCCGGTCAGTACGCCGGCGACCGGCTCGCCGCGACCGAGCGCGCGCAGCCGCGCCAGCAGGGTGTCCCGGCTGTCGGCGAGTACCACCGCGCGGTGCTCCAGCGCGGATCGCGACACCAGCGACGACAGGCCCACGTCGACCGGCCGCGGCGACTCGTCGCCGGCCAACCGGTCCGCCCAGCGCGCCGCCTGGCCGGCGAGCGCCCCGTCGGTACGGGCCGACAGCAGCACCGGCACGATCCGGTCGGGCCCCTGGTCCACCGGCTCCGTGCTGCCCGCGGGCGCCTCCTCGATGACGACATGCGCGTTGGTTCCGCTGATCCCGAATGACGACACCGCAGCGCGGCGCGGCCGGTCGGTCGCCGGCCATGGCCGGGACTCGGTGAGCAGCTCCACCTCGCCGGCCGACCAGTCCACGTGTGGGGTCGGCTCGTCCACGTGCAGGGTGGCCGGCAGCTCACCGTGCCGCATGGCCATGATCATTTTGATGATCCCGGCGGCCCCGGCGGCGGCCTGCGTGTGACCCAGGTTCGACTTGATCGAGCCGAGCCACAGCGGCTCGCCGTCCCGCCGCTCCTGGCCGTAGGTCGCGAGCAGCGCCTGCGCCTCGATCGGGTCACCCAGCGCGGTACCGGTGCCGTGCGCCTCCACCGCATCGATGTCCGCGGTGGACAGACCGGCACTCGCCAGCGCCTGCCGGATCACCCGCTGCTGGCTCGGCCCGTTCGGCGCGGTCAACCCGTTGCTTGCCCCGTCCTGGTTCACCGCCGAGCCGCGCACCACCGCGAGAACGCGTCGACCGGCCGCGACCGCGTCGGAGAGCCGCTGCACCAGCAGTACGCCGACGCCCTCGGACCAGCCGGCCCCGTCGGCCGAGGCGGCGAACGACTTGCACCGGCCGTCCGGCGCCAACCCGCGCTGCCGGCTGAACTCGATGAACGGGCCGGGGGTGGCCATCACGGTCACGCCGCCGGCCAACGCCAGGTCACACTCGCCGGACCGCAGCGCCTGTACGGCCAGGTGCAGCGCCACCAGCGACGACGAGCACGCGGTGTCGACGGTGACCGCCGGCCCCTCCAGCCCGAAGGTGTACGAGATGCGCCCGGAGAAGACGCTGCCGGACGTACCGGTGCCGATGTACCCCTCGACCTCGTCCGGCAGGTCGACCAGGCGGAACGCGTAGTCGTGGTACATCACGCCGGCGAACACGCCGGTACGGCTGCCGCGCAGTCGCGCCGGGTCGAGCCCCGCCGACTCGAACGCCTCCCAGCTCGTCTCCAGCAGCAGTCGCTGCTGCGGGTCCATCGCCAGGGCTTCCCGCGGCGAGATCCCGAAGAACGCCGGGTCGAAGTCGGCCGCGTCGTAGAGGAAGCCGCCCTGCGTCGCGTACGAGGTGCCGGAGTGGTCCGGATCGGCGTGGAACAGCCGGTCGAGGTCCCAGCCACGGTCGGTGGGGAACTCGTCGATGCCGTCGCCACCGGCCGCGAGCAGCTCCCACAGCTGCTGCGGGTCCGCCACGCCGCCGGGGTACCGGCAGGCCATGCCGACGATCGCGATCGGCTCGTCGGTGCCGCCCCGCCCACCGGTGATCGCGGCGGCCGCGGCGACCGTTCCGGAGAGCTGCTCGTAGACGTGGTCGGCCAGTACCGCCGGGGTCGGGTAGTCGAACACCAGGGTCGACGCCAGCCGCAGCCCGATCGCCTGGTTGATCCGGTTGCGCAGGTCCACCGCGGTCAGCGAGTCGAAGCCGAGCTCGCGGAACGCGCGGTCGGCCGGTACCGCGTCGGCGCTGCCGTGCCCGAGCACCTGTGCGACCAGCCCGCGGACGAGCAGGCCCACCTCGGCGCGGCCATCCTCCGCGGACAGCGCGGCCAGCCGCTCCGCCCAACCGCTGCCCGCCGCCGCGCGCGCCGCCTGCCGACGGGACGCCAGCGGACCGACCAGGTTCCGGAGGATGTCCGGCGCCCCGCCCGCGGCCACGGCCGCCCGCAGCGCGGGCAGGTCGAGCACCACGGGTACCAGCGCCGGAGCGCCGTTGGCCAGCGCCGCGTCGAACAGGCCCAGCCCGAGCTCCGGGGTGATGGCGCCGAAGCCTGCCCGGGGCTTGCCGGTCGCGCCGGTGGCGCTGCCCATGCCGTCGGCGCCGGTGTCCCACAGCCCCCACGCGAGCGACAGCGCCGGCAGCCCGTGTGCCCACCGGTGCCCGGCCAGCGCGTCGAGGAACGCGTTGCCGGCCGCGTAGCTCGCCTGCCCGGGCGCACCCAGCACCCCCGCGGCCGACGAGAACAGCACGAACACATCCAGGTCCAGGCCGCTGGTCGCCTCATGCAGCCACCACGAAGCATCGACCTTTGGCTTCAGTACGCCCGTGAGCCGCTCGGCGGTCAGTGCCGTCACCACACCGTCGTCGAGTACGCCGGCGGTGTGCACGACTCCGGCCAGCCGGGTGGTGGCCGTGATGCCCCCGACCAGCGCGTGTACCGCGTCCCGATCGGTCAGGTCACACGCCACCAGCCGCACGTCCGCGCCCAACCCGGCCAGCCGGTCGGTCAACGCGGCCGCGCCCGGCGCGTCCGAACCCCGCCGCGACGCCAACACCAGGTCCCGCACGCCGTACGCGCGGACCAGGTGCTCGGCCACCAGCGCACCCAACGCACCGGTACCACCCGTGATCAGCACCGCGCCGTCGCCGAGCGCCGGCACGTCACCGCTACTAGTGGCGCGGACCAGCCGAGGCACGGTGACCTCGCCGTCCCGTACCCGCGCCTGCGCCAACCCGGCAACCACAATGGACTTCAGCGTCGCGTCGTCCGGATCGCCATCCACCAGCACCAACCGGCCGGGCTGCTCGGACTGCGCCGACCGCACCAACCCGGCCACCGCCGCACCGGCCAGCTCACCAGCCCCGGTCACCACCACCAGCGGCGCGTCCGATTCGACGGCCAGCCACTCCTGCACCCGGACCAGCACGCCCGCCACAACCGACCGCACGTCCTCCGGCGACTCCGCCGACGGCACCCGCAGCACCTCGAACGCAGGCGCGTCCGCGACCGCCGGCATCTGCTCCGGCTGCCACACCACCTCGAACAGCGACCGGCCCACCTCGGCGGTACCGGCGTCCGCCGGCGCGAACTCGCGCAGCACCAGCGACTCGACCGACACCACCGGCGCCCCGGACTCGTCAGCGGCCAGCAGCCGGACCGCCTCGCCCGCCCGGGACAGCCGCACCCGCAACGACGCCGCGCCGGCCGCGTGCACCCGCACCCCGGAGAACGCGAACGGGATCCTGGCCCCGCCGCCGTCTCCCTCCCGCAGCAGTGCGATCGGATGCAGCGCGGCGTCCAGCAGCGCCGGATGTACCGCGAACGCGTCAGCACCGGCGTCGTCCGGCAGCGTCACCTCGGCGTACACCTCGTCGCCGGCCCGCCACATCCGCTGTACGCCCTGGAACAGCGGCCCGTAGCTCAGCCCGGCCGCGGCGAGCCCGTCGTACCACCCGTCGACGTCCACGGCGGTACCGCCGGCCGGCGGCCACGCGGCCAGTCCCGGATCGGCAGGCTGTACGCCGTCCGGCTCGAGCAGCCCCTCGGCGTGCAGGGTCCAGTCGTCGTCGGCCGCGTCCTCCGGCTGCGAGTGCACGGTCACCGGGCGCGCCCCGGACTCGTCCGGCTCGGCCACGCGCACCTGTACCCGGACTCCGCCGCGGGGCGGCAGCGCCAACGGCGCCACCACGGTCAGCTCGCGTACCACCGGTGCGCCCAGCTCGTCGCCGGCCCGCACCACCAGCTCGACCAGGACCGTGCCGGGTACCACGACCGAACCGGCGACCACGTGGTCGGCCAGCCACGAGTGGGTACCGAGCGACAGGCGGCCGGTCAGGATCACACCGTCACCAGCGGCCAGCCGTACCGCGGCACCGAGCAACGGGTGATCGGCGGTACCGAGGCCGGCGCTGGACACGTCTGCCGGCAGACCGGTGGGGAGCAGCCAGTACCGCTCGCGCTGGAACGGGTACGTCGGCAGGTCCACGACCGTCGCGTCGGTGCCGGCGTACCACTCGCGCCACGCCACCGGTACCCCGGCGACGTGCAACTCGGCCAGGCCGGCGAGCAACGCGGCCGGCTCCGGCCGGTCCTTGCGCAGCGCGGACACCGTCAGTACGTCATCCGGGCCGGTCAGCGTGTCGGTAACCAGCGGGGTCAGTACACCGCTCGGCCCGACCTCGACGAAAGTGTCGTAGCCCTGGCCGTGCAGAGCCCGCACGCCGTCCGCGAACCGGACCGCCTCCCGCACGTGCCGCACCCAGTAGTCCGGCCGCGTCACCTCGTCCGAGACCAGCTCACCGGTCAGGTTCGACACAATCGGCAACAGCGGCCGGCGGAACTCCACCCCGGCCAGCGCCGCACCGAACTCGTCGAGTATCGGCTCCATCAGCGCCGAGTGGAACGCGTGGCTGACCGTGAGCCGCTTGGTCCGCACGCCGCGCTCAGCCCAGACCGCCTCGACCCGCTCGACGGCACCGGCCGAACCGGATACGACGACAGCGGCCGGCCCGTTCACCGCGGCGATATCGACGCCGTCGACCAGGCTTTCCTGTACCGCTTCCTCGGCGGCCGCGACCGCGAGCATCGCCCCACCCGCGGGCAGCGCCTGCATGAGGCGGCCGCGCGCCGCGACCACCGCCGCCGCGTCCACGAGCGACCACACCCCGGCCACGTACGCCGCCGTCAACTCACCGATGGAGTGACCGGCCACCGCGTCCGGCTGTACGCCGAGCGACTCGAGCAGCCGGAACAGCGCCACCTCGATCGCGAACAGCCCCGGCTGGGTGAACTGCGTCTGATCCAGCAGGTCCGCCTCCGGCGTACCGTCCGGCGCGAAAAGCACGTCCCGCAGCGGCCGCGGCAGGTGCGGGTCCAGCGCGGCGCACACCTCGTCCAACGCCTGCGCGAACACCGGGAACGCCTGGTACAGCTCCCGACCCATCCCGGCCTGCTGCGCCCCCTGCCCGGAGAACAGGAACGCCACCGGCCCGCGCTCGGTCGCGTGGCCGGACACCACGCTGCTCGCCGGCCGGCCCGCGGCCAGCGCGTCCACGGCGGAGGCGAGCTCGTCGCGATCCCGGACGAGCAGCACCGCGCGGTGGTCCAGCAGGGAGCGGGACACCACCGACGACCAGCCGAGGTCGAGCAGCCGATGGTCGTCGCGGTCGGCGAGCCGACCGGCGTAGCGGCCGGCCTGGGCCGCCAGCGCGCCGTCGGCCTTGGCCGAGAGCAGCAGCGGTACCAGCGGAAGCCGGCGCGGCTCGGCCGGCTGGCCGATGGCCGGCGTGGCAGTGGCCGGCGTGTCAGCGGCCGGCGTGTCAGCGGCCGGTGTGGCGGCGGGCGGCGTGGCAGCGGCCGGCGTGGCGGCGGGCGGCTGCTCGATGACGACGTGCGCGTTCGTGCCGCTCACGCCGAACGAGGACACCGCGGCCCGCCGTGGCCGGTCCACCGAAGGCCACGGCCGGCCCTCGGTGAGCAGTTCCACCGCGCCCGCGGACCAGTCCACGTGCGGGGTCGGCTCGTCCACGTGCAGCGTGGCGGGCAGCGTCCCGTACCGCATCGCCATGATCATTTTGATGACCCCGGCGACCCCGGCGGCGGCCTGGGTGTGACCCAGGTTGGACTTGATCGAGCCCAGCCACAGCGGCTCGCCCGGTCGGTCCTGGCCGTAGGTGGCGAGCAGCGCCTGCGCCTCGATCGGATCGCCCAGCGTGGTACCCGTACCGTGCGCCTCCACCGCATCGATGTCCGCGGTGGACAGACCGGCACTCGCCAGCGCCTGCCGGATCACCCGCTGCTGGCTCGGCCCGTTCGGCGCGGTCAACCCGTTGCTTGCGCCGTCCTGGTTGACCGCGCTCCCCCGCACCACCGCGAGCACCCGCCGGCCGGCCGCGACCGCGTCCGAGAGCCGCTGCACCAGCAGCATCCCGACCCCCTCGGACCAGCCGGTACCGTCCGCGCCCGCGGCAAACGACTTGCACCGGCCATCCGCGGACAGGCCCCGTTGCCGGGAGAACTCGATGAACGTGCCCGGCGTGGCCATCACGGTCACGCCGCCGGCCAGAGCCAGATCGCACTCCCCGGCCCGCAGCGCCTGCGCGGCGAGGTGCAGCGCGACCAGCGACGACGAACAGGCAGTGTCCACCGTGACCGCGGGGCCCTCCAGCCCGAAGGTGTACGCCACCCGCCCGGACGCGACGCTGCCCGAGGTCCCCATGCCCACGTATCCGGCGACGCCGTCCGGCAGGTCCAGGGTGCCGGAGGCATAGTCGTGGTACATCACGCCGGCGAACACACCGGTACGGCTGCCCCGCACGGCCGCCGGATCCACCCCGGCCGACTCGAACGCCTCCCACGACGACTCCAGCAGCAACCGCTGCTGCGGATCCATCGCCAGCGCCTCACGTGGTGAGATCCCGAAGAACCCGGGATCGAACTCGGCTGCCCGGTCGAGGAAGCCACCGTGCCGGGTGTACGAGGTACCGGCGTTGTCCGGATCGGGGTCATAGAGCCGATCGAGGTCCCAGCCACGGTCGGCGGGGAACTCGGAGATCGCGTCCTCGCCGCGCACCAGCAGCTCCCACAGCTGCTGCGGGTCCTCCACGCCGCCGGGGTACCGGCAGGCCATGCCGACGATCGCGATCGGCTCGTCGTCGCGGCTCGCCACCGCGATGGTTGCCGGCCCGGCCACCTCACCGGACACCTGCTCGTACAGGTGCTCGGCAAGCACGGCCGGGGTCGGGTAGTCGAACACCAGCGTGGACGCCAACCGCAGCCCGGTCGCCTGGTTGATCCGGTTGCGCAGGTCCACCGCGGTCAGCGAGTCGAACCCGAGCTCGCGGAACGCCCGGTCGGCCGGTACCGCGTCCGCGCTGCCGTGCCCGAGCACCTGCGCGACCAGCCCGCGTACCAGCAACGCGATCTCGGTGCGCGCCTCGTCGGCGGAGCGGCCCGCGAGGCGCGCGGCCCAGGTACCGCCGACCTGCCGCCGGTTGGCCACCGGGCCGACCAGCGCACGCAGCACCTCCGGTACGCCGGCCGACGCCGCGGCCGCACGCAGCGCGGGTACGTCGAGCACGACCGGCGCCAGCGCGGGCGCGCCGTTGGCCAGCGCCGCGTCGAACAGGGCCAGCCCGACGTCGGGGGTGATCGCGGCGACGCCCGATCGGGGCCTGCCGGTCGCGCCACTGGTGCCGCCCATGCCGGCCGCACCGGTGTCCCACAAGCCCCAGGCCAGCGAGCTCGCAGGCAGTCCTCGCTCATGGCGATGGGCCGCCAGTGCGTCGAGGTAGGCGTTGCCGGCCGCGTAACTCGCCTGCCCCGGCGACCCGATCACGCCGGCCACCGACGAGAACAACACGAACAGGTCCAGGTCAGTCCCGGCCGTCGCCTCGTGCAGGTGCCACGCGGCGTCCACCTTCGGCTTGAGTACGCCGGCGAGCCGCTCGGCGGTCAGTGCCGTCACCACACCGTCGTCCAACACGCCGGCGGTGTGCACCACACCCGCCAGCCGGCCCCGGCCGGTGATCTCGCCGACCAGCGCGTGTACCGCGTCCCGGTCGGTCAGGTCACACGCCACCAGCCGCACGTCCGCGCCCAACTCAACCAGCCGGTCGGTCAACGCGGCCGCGCCCGGCGCCTCCGGACCACGCCGCGACGCCAACACCAACTCCCGCACCCCGTACGCCCGGACAAGGTGCTCGGCCACCAGCGCGCCCAACGCCCCGGTACCACCAGTGATCAGCACCGCCCCGGCACCGATCGACGGGACCGCGTCACCGGCGGTCACGCGGACCAGCCGAGGCACCGTGACCTCACCGTCCCGTACCCGCGCCTGCGCCAACCCGGCAACCACAACGGCCGCCAGCGTCGCGTCGTCCGGCTCGCCATCCACCAGCACCAACCGGCCGGGCTGCTCGGACTGCGCCGACCGCACCAACCCGGTCACCGCCGCACCGGCCAAATCGCCAGCCTGCGTGACCACGACCAGCGGCGCGTCCGCGTCGGTCGCCAGCCACTCCTGCACCCGGCCCAGCACGTCCGCCACGACCGCCCGTACGTCCTGCGGCGACTCCGTGGACGGCACCCGCAGCACCTCGAACGCAGGCGCGTCCGCCACTGCCGATACCTGCTGCGGCTGCCACACCAGCTCGAACAGCGACCGGCCCACCGCGGCCGTACCGGCGTCGGCCGGCGCGAACTCGCGCAGCACCAGCGACTCGACCGACACCACCGGCGTACCGGACTCGTCAGCGGCCAGCAGCCGGACCGCCTCGCCCGCGCGGGACAGCCGCACCCGCAGCGACGCCGCTCCGGCCGCGTGCACCCGCACCCCGGAGAACGCGAACGGCACCCGAACCGCCGACGAACCGTCATCGATCAGCAACCCGATCGGGTGCAGCGCGGCGTCGAGCAGCGCCGGATGTACCGCGAACGCGTCAGCACCGGCGTCGTCCGGCAGCGTCACCTCGGCGTACACCTCGTCACCGGCCCGCCACACCCGACGCAGCCCGCGGAACGTCGGGCCGTACACCAACCCCAGCTCGGCGAGCGCGTCGTACCAGCCGTCGATGCCCACCTCGACCGCGCCCGGCGCCGGCCAGGTCGCGAGACCGGTGACGGCGTCGTCGGGCTGCGCGGTGCTGAGCACACCCTCGGCGTGCTGGATCCATTCACCGGCGCCGTCGGCCGGCTGCGAGTACACCCCGACCGGCCAGCGCCCGGTGCCGTCGGACGCACCGACCCGCACCTGTACCCGTACCGCGCTGCCCGCGGTCAGCACCAGGGGTGCCGCCAGCGTCAACTCCTCGAGCGTCGCCGCGCCGACCTCGTCGCCGGCGCGTACCGCAAGCTCCACCAGCGCGGTACCGGGCACCAGTACGGCGCCGGACACCGCGTGGTCGGCGAGCCACGGGTGCGAGCTCACCGACAGCCTGCCGGTGAGGACCACCACGTCGTCCTCGGCCACCGACACGGTCGCGCCGAGCAGCGGATGCCCGGCCGGCGACAAGCCAGCGCCGGACACGTCGGCCAGCCGGCCGGCCGGCCGCAGCCAGAACTTCTCGTGCTGGAACGCGTACGTGGGGAGCTCGACCACGCCCGGGCGGCCGTCGCCGAACCACTCGCGCCAGTGCACCGGCGCCCCGGACGCGTGCAGTACGGCGAGCGCGTCCAGCAGCGCCTCGGCCTCCGGCCGGTCCCGGCGCAGCGCCGGCACGGCCAGAGTGCCGGCCTCGCCGGCCAGCACGTCGTCGACCAGCGCGGTCAGTACGCCGCTGGGCCCGACCTCGACGAACGTGTCCACGCCCTGTGCGCGCAGGCACGCCACACCGTCGGCGAACCGGACGGCTTCCCGTACGTGCCGTACCCAGTAGGCCGGGGTACAGAGCTCGGCCGGTTCGGCCACCGCGCCGGTCACGTTCGAGATCACCGGCAGCAGCGGCGGCCGGTACCGCAGCCCCGCCGCGACCGCACGGAACTCGTCGAGCATCGGCTCCATCAGCGCGGAGTGGAACGCGTGGCTGACCGTCAACCGCCTGGTCCGTACACCCTGGTCGGTCCACACCGCCTCGACCGCCGCGACCGCGTCCGCTGGTCCGGACACCACGCACGCGGCCGGGCTGTTCACGGCAGCCAGGTCCACCCCGTCGACCAGGGTCTCCCGTACCGCATCCTCCGGGGCGGCCACCGCGAGCATCGCGCCGCCGGCGGGCAGTGCCTGCATCAGCCGGCCGCGCGCGGCGACCAGCGCGCAGGCGTCCTCCAACGGGAAGACGCCGGCCACGTAGGCGGCGGTCAGCTCGCCGATCGAGTGGCCGGCGAGCGCGTCCGGGCTGGCGCCGAACGACTCGAGCAGCCGGAACAGCGCGACCTCGACCGCGAACAGGCCCGCCTGGGTGAACTGGGTCTGATCCAGCAGGTCCGCCTCCGGCGTACCGTCCGGCGCGAACAGCACCTCCTTCATCGGCTGCGGGAGGTGCGGGTCGAGGGCCGCGCACACCTCGTCGAGGGCGGCGGCGAACACCCCGAACTCGGCGTAGAGCGCCCTGCCCATCCCGGCGCGCTGCGCGCCCTGGCCGGAGAACAGCATCGCGTACCGGCCGCGCGGGGCGGCCGCGCCGGTCACGACCCCGGTCGCCGGCTCACCCGCGGCGAGCGCGCGCAGCCCGGCGATCAACTCGCCGCGGTCACCGGCCCGGACGACCGCGCGGTGCTCCAGCACGGCCCGGGACGCCACCGACGACCAGGCCACCTCGGCGAGCGCCGGCTCCGGCTCGCTGTCCAGCCAGTCCGCCCAGCGCCCGGCCTGACCGGCCAGCGCGGCTTCGCTCCGAGCCGACAGCAGCACCGGCACCGCCGCCGGCGGCTCGCCCGTCGACGCCGGCACGGCCGGCGCGGGCTGCTCGATAACGACATGGGCGTTCGTGCCGCTCACGCCGAACGAGGACACCGCGGCCCGCCGTGGCCGGTCCACCGATGGCCACGGCCGCGCCTCGGTCAGCAGCGACACGTCCCCGGCGGACCAGTCCACATGCGGGGTCGGCTCGTCCACGTGCAGCGTGGCCGGCAGCACGCCGTACCGCATGGCCATGATCATTTTGATGATCCCGGCGGCCCCGGCGGCGGCCTGCGTGTGCCCGAGGTTGGACTTGATCGAGCCGAGCCACAGCGGCTCGCCGTCCCGCCGCTCCTGGCCGTAGGTCGCGAGCAGCGCCTGCGCCTCGATCGGGTCACCCAGCGCGGTACCCGTACCGTGCGCCTCCACCGCGTCCACGTCCGCGGTGGACAGACCGGCACTCGCCAGCGCCTGCCGGATCACCCGCTGCTGGCTCGGCCCGTTCGGCGCGGTCAACCCGTTGCTTGCCCCGTCCTGGTTGATCGCACTGCCGCGCACCACCGCGAGCACCCGCCGGCCGGCCGCGACCGCGTCCGAGAGCCGCTGCACCAGCAGCACGCCGACACCCTCGGACCAGCCGGTGCCGTCCGCGCCCGCGGCGAACGACTTGCACCGGCCGTCGGCGGCGAGCCCGCGCTGCCGGCTGAACTCGATGAACGTGCCCGGGGTCGCCATCACGGTCACGCCGCCGGCGAGCGCCAGGTCGCACTCGCCACCCCGCAGCGCCTGTACGGCCAGGTGCAGCGCCACCAGCGACGACGAGCACGCGGTGTCGACCGTAACCGCGGGGCCTTCCAGCCCGAAGGTGTACGCGACGCGCCCGGACACCACGCTGCCGGACGTACCGGTGCCGAGATAGCCGGCCACCCCGTCCGGTACGTCGGTCATGCCCGCCGCGTAGTCGTGGTACATCACGCCGGCGAACACGCCGGTACGTGAGCCGCGTACCCCGGACGGGTCCACTCCGGCCGACTCGAACGCCTCCCAGGACACCTCCAGCAGCAGCCGCTGCTGCGGGTCCATCGCCAACGCCTCACGCGGCGAGATCCCGAAGAACGCCGGGTCGAAGTCGGCCGCGCCGTGCAGGAATCCGCCCCGGTCGGAGTACGACGTACCCGGGTGGTCGGGGTCCGGGTGGAACAGGCCGTCGAGGTCCCAGCCCCGGTCGGTGGGGAACTCGCCGATGCCGTCGCGCCCCTCGGCGACGAGTCGCCACAGGTCCTGCGGGCTGGCGATGCCACCCGGGTACCGGCAGGCCATGCCGACGATCGCGATCGGCTCGTCGTCGCGGCTCGCCACCGCGATGGTTGCCGGTCCGGCCACCTCACCGGACACCTGCTCGTACACGTGATCGGCCAGTACCGCCGGCGTCGGGTAGTCGAACACCAACGTGGACGCCAACCGCAGCCCGGTCGCCTGGTTGATCCGGTTGCGCAGGTCCACCGCGGTCAGCGAATCGAAGCCGAGCTCGCGGAACGCCCGATCGGCCGGTACCGCGTCCGCGCTGCCGTGCCCAAGCACCTGCGCGACCAGCCCGCGTACCAGCAACGCGATCTCGGCGTGGGCGTCGTCGGGCGCCATCGCGGCCAGCCGGGCCGCCCAGCCGCTGTCGGCGGCCGCGTGCGCCGCCTGCCGGCGGGTGGTGACCGGACCGACGATCGTGCGAAGCAGGTCCGGCACCCCGGTGGCGGCGGCCGCCCGGCGCAGCGCGGGCAGGTCCAGCACGACCGGTACGAGCGTTGCGGGCCCGGCCGCGAGTGCGGCGTCGAGCAGCGCGGTACCCACGTCGGGGGTGATCGCGGCGAAGCCGGCGCGGTTGATCCGGGCCCGGTCCCGGGCCGCTACCGAGCCGGACATGCCGGCGTTCTCGGTGTCCCACAGGCCCCAGGCGAGCGACAGCGCGGGCAATCCCGTTGCGCGCCGGTGCTCGGCCAGCGCGTCGAGGAACGCGTTCCCGGCCGCGTAGCTCGCTTGCCCGGGCGCGCCGAACACCCCGGCCGTGGACGAGAACAGCACGAACAGGTCCAGGTCGGTCCCGGCCGTCGCCTCGTGCAGGTGCCAGGCGGCGTCCACCTTCGGCTTGAGTACGCCCGTGAGCCGCTCGGCGGTCAGCGCGGTCACCACACCGTCGTCCAGTACGCCGGCGGTGTGCACGACACCGGCCAGCCGGGTGGTGGCCGTGATGCCCCCGACCAGCGCGTGTACTGCGTCCCGATCGGTCAGGTCACACGCCACCACCCGCACCTCAGCGCCCAACCCGGCCAGCCGCTCGGTCAACACGGCCGCGCCCGGCGCCTCCGGACCCCGCCGCGACGCCAACACCAACTCCCGCACGCCGTACGCCCGGACCAGGTGCTCGGCCACCAGCGCACCCAACGCACCGGTGCCGCCCGTGACGAGCACGGTCCCGGCACCGACCGACGGGGCCGCGTCACCGGCGGTCGCGCGGACCAGCCGCGGCACCGTGACCTCGCCGTCTCGTACCCGCGCCTGCGCCAACCCGGCAGCCACAATGGCGTCGAGGATCGCATCGTCCGGATCGCCATCGACCAGCACCAACCGGCCGGGCTGCTCGGACTGCGCCGACCGCACCAACCCGGCCACCGCCGCACCGGCCAAATCGCCAGCCTGCGTGACCACGACCAGCGGCGCGTCCGCGTCGGTCGCCAGCCACTCCTGCACCCGGGCCAGCACGTCCGCCACAACCGCCCGTACGTCCTGCGGCGACTCCGCGGACGGCACCCGCAGCACCTCGAACGCAGGCGCGTCCGCCACCACCGGCACCTGCTCCGGCAACCAGGCCACCTCGAACAGCGACCGGGCCGCCACCTGCGCGGACGCGGTCGCGGCGGAGGTCAGCTCGCGCAGTACCACCGAGTCGACCGACACCACCGGCGCGCCGGCGGGGTCGACGGCGACGAGCCGCACTCCGTCACCGGTGGCGGTCAGCCGCACCCGTAGCGCCCGGGCGCCGACCGCGTGCACCCGCACCCCGGAGAACGCGAACGCCACCCGGGGCCCGTCGCCCTCGCCTGCACCGGCGGGCAGCAGGCCGATCGGGTGCAGCGCGGCATCGAGCAGCGCCGGGTGTACGCCGTACGAGCCGGCCTCGGTGGCAGCGTCGTCCGGCAGCTCGACCTCGGCGTACACGTCGTCGCCGGATCGCCACAGCCCGCGCAGTCCCTGGAACGCCGGTCCGTACGCGAGCCCGTAGCCGGCCACGCCCTCGTACCAGCCGTCCACGTCCACGGCGGTACCGCCGGCTGGCGGCCAGGATCCGTCCACAGTGGGCGCGGTCGCGTCCGGCGCCTGCAGCACGCCCTCGCCGTGCGCCGTCCAGTCGCCATCCGGGTCGTCCTCCGGCTGCGAGTACACCGTGACCGGCCGGCAACCGGCGGCGTCCGGGGCACCGACCCGCACCTGTACCCGCGCGCCACCGGCCGGGCCGAGCGCGAGCGGCGAGGACAGGGTCAGGTCGCGTACCACCGGTGCACCGACCTCGTCGCCGGCGCGTACCACCAGCTCCACCAGCGCGGTACCGGGCACCAGCACGGTGCCGGCGACCACGTGGTCGGCGAGCCACGGCTGGGCCGACAGCGACAGCCTGCCGGTGAGTACCACCAGGTCGTCGCCGGCCAGCCGCACGGTGGCGGACAGCAGCGGGTGCCCGGCCACGCCCAGCCCGGCGCTCGAGACATCCACCTGCCGGCCGGCCGGTGCCAGCCAGTACCGCTGCCGCTCGAACGGGTACGTCGGCAGGTCCACGACGGCCGGCGGTACGGCACCGGACCCGCCGGTGTACCACTCACGCCAGGCGACCCGGTGCCCGGCGACGTACAGCTCGGAAAGCGCGTTGCCGAACGCGGCCGGCTCCGGCCGGTCCCGCCGCAGCACCGGTACGGCCACGACCGCGGCGGCGTCGCTTGCCAGCACGTCGTCGACCAGCGCGGTCAGTACGCCGCTCGGCCCGACCTCGAGGAACGTCTCGACGCCCTGTGCACGCAGGGTCGCGATCCCGTCGGCGAAGCGGACCGTTTCGCGGACGTGCCGCACCCAGTAGTCCGGCCGCGTCACCTCGTCCGAGACCAGCTCACCGGTCAGGTTGGACACGATCGGCAACAACGGCCGGCGGAACTCGATCCCGGCCAGCACCGCCGCGAACTCGGCCAGCATCGGCTCCATCAACGCCGAATGGAACGCGTGGCTGACCGTCAACCGCTTCGTCCGCACGCCCTTCTCGGCCCAGACCGCCTCGACCCGCTCGACGGCATCCGCCGAACCGGATACGACAACAGCGGCCGGCCCGTTCACCGCCGCGACATCCACGCCGTCAACCAGCGCCCCGCGTACCGCATCCTCATCGGCCGCGACCGCGAGCATCGCCCCGCCCTGCGGCAGCGCCTGCATCAGGCGGCCGCGCGCCGCGACCAGCGTGCACGCATCGTCCAGCGAGAACATCCCCGCCACATACGCCGCGGTGATCTCCCCGATCGAATGACCCGCCACGAAATCCGGCGCCACCCCGAACGACTCCAACAGCCGGAACAGCGCGACCTCGATCGCGAACAACCCCGCCTGGGTGTGCTGCGTCTGATCGATCAGCTCCGAGTCGAGCGCCTCCCGCAACCCGTCGAACCGGTCACACACCTCATCGAACGCCGCCGCGAACACCGGAAACGCCTCGTACAGCTCACGGCCCATCCCGACCCGCTGCGCACCCTGCCCGGAGAACAGGAACGCGACCGGACCGCGGTCGGCCGCGACCCCGGTCACCGCGCCGGACGCGGGCGTCCCGGCCGCCAGCGCCCGCAGCGCCGCCAGCAGGTCGTCCCGGTCCCCCACCTGGAGGACCGCGCGGTGCTCCAGCGCCGACCGGGACACCACCGAGGACCAGCCGAACTCGGCCAGTTGTACCTCCGGGTCGGCCGCCAGCAGCTCGGCCCAGCGCCCGGCCTGCGTGGTCAGCGCCTCCGGCGACCCGGCGGACAGCAGTACCGGCACCGCCCGATCAGTCCCGTGGGCGCTGGGTACGGCGGGGACCGCGGAAGGTTGCTCGACGATGATGTGCGCGTTGGTACCGCTCACCCCGAACGACGACACCGCCGCGCGCCGCGGCCGGTCGACGGCCGGCCACGGGCGGCCCTCGGTGAGCAGCGACACCGCGCCGGCGGACCAGTCCACATGTGGCGTGGGCTCGTCCACGTGCAGCGTCGGCGGCAGCTCCCCGTGCTCGATGGCGAGCACCATCTTGATCACGCCGGCCACACCGGCGGCCGCCTGGGTGTGGCCGATGTTCGACTTGATCGAGCCGAGCCACAGCGGCTCGCCGTCCCGCTCCTGGCCGTAGGTGGCGAGCAGCGCCTGCGCCTCGATCGGGTCACCCAGCGTGGTACCGGTACCGTGCGCCTCCACCGCGTCTACGTCCACAGTGGACAATCCGGCGCTCGCCAGCGCCTGCCGGATCACCCGCTGCTGGCTCGGCCCGTTCGGCGCGGTCAACCCGTTGCTCGCACCGTCCTGGTTCACCGCCGAGCCGCGCACCACCGCGAGGACGCGACGGCCGGCCGCGACAGCGTCCGAGAGGCGCTGCACCAGCAGCACGCCGACGCCCTCGCCCCAGCCGGTACCGTCCGCGCTCGCCGCGAACGACTTGCACCGGCCGTCGAGTGCCAGGCCGCGCTGCCGGGAGAACTCCACGAACGCGCCCGGGGTGACCATCACGGTCACGCCGCCGGCGATCGCCAGGTCGCACTCGCCGGACCGCAGCGCCTGTACCGCCAGGTGCAGCGCGACCAGCGACGACGAGCACGCGGTGTCGACCGTGACCGCCGGACCTTCCAGCCCGAACGTGTACGCCACCCGCCCGGAGATGACGCTGTGCGCACCGCCGGTGAGCCGGTACCCGTCGAACTCCGGTGCCGCGTCGAGCGAGCCGTACCCGGACGGGGACGCCCCGACGAACACCCCGGTCTGGGTACCGTGCAGCGACTCGACCGCGATCCCGGCCCGTTCGATGGCCTCCCAGGACGCTTCGAGCAGCAGCCGCTGCTGCGGGTCCATCGCCATCGCCTCGCGCGGCGAGATACCGAAGAACGTCGCGTCGAAGCCGGCCGCGTCGTCGACGAAGCCGCCCTCGCGGGCGTGTGAGACCGGTGAGCCGTCCGCGTCGGTGGCTAGCAGCTGGTCGAAGTCCCAGTGCCGGTCGGCGGGGAACTCGCCGATGCCCTCGCGGCCGGTCGCGACCAGGTCCCACAGGTCCTCGGGGCTGGCCACGCCGCCCGGATAGCGGCAGCTCATCCCGACGATCACGATCGGGTCGCCGTCCACCGGACCGGTCCGGGTCCAGGTGGCCACCGGATCGATCTCGTTCAGGTTGAGCAGCATGGCCAGGTGGTTGGCGACGGCGGTCGGGTTCGGGTGGTCGAAGACCAGGGTGGCCGGCAGCGCCAGCCCGGTACCGGCGGTGAGCCGGCTGCGCAGTTCGACCGCGGTCAGCGAGTCGAAGCCGAGCTCCTTGAACGCCCGGGCCGGCTTGACCTTGTCGGTGGACGGGTGCCCCAACACCGCCGCCGCGTGCCCGCGTACCAGCTCGGTCAGCTGCCGCTGCTGTTCGGCGGCCGGCAGTCCGAGCAGCTCACGCCGCAGCGCCCCGGAGGCGTCGGTCGCGGCGTCGGCGGGCGCCGCGGTGATCGCCGCGCGCGCCTGGGGGATCTCGTCCAGCAGTGGCCGGGGCCGGGCCGACGCGTACGCCGGTGCGAACGCGGCCCAGTCCACGTCCGCGACGATCGGGCAGGCGTAACCGTGCTCGACCGCCTGCCGCATCGCGGTCAGGGCGACCCGCGGCGCCATCGGCAGCAGCCCGCGCCGGGCCAGCAGTTCCCGGGCCTGCTCGGTGGTGGCCATGCCACCCTCGCCCCAGGCGCCCCAGGAGACGCTCGTCGCGGCCAGGCCGCGGGCCCGGCGGGACGCGGCCACCGCGTCCAGTACCGCGTTTGCCAGGGCGTACCCGGCCTGACCGCCCGAGCCCCACACCCCGGAGATCGACGAGAACAGCACGAACGCGTCCAGTGGCCGGCCGGCCAGTACCTCGTCGAGCCACACCGCGCCAGCGGCCTTGCCGCCGACCACCTCGACCAGATCGTCGGTACCGGTGTCCACCAGCGGCTGCAGCCGCATCACGCCGGCCGTGTGTACCACCGCGGACAGCGCCGGCCCACCGTCGCTGTCCAACCCGGCGATCAACTCGGCGACCGCGGCGCGGTCCGCCACGTCGCAGGCGACCACCATGCACGCCACGCCCGACGCGATCAGCTCATCGCGCAGTTCGGCGGCACCACCGGCGGCCAACCCACGCCGGGACGTCAACACCACCCGCTCGGCGCCCTGCTCGGCCACCCACCGCGCCACCTGCGCGCCCAGCGCCCCGGTACCGCCGGTGATCAGCACCGTCCCGCGCGGCCGCCAGGCCGCCGCACCGGCCTGGGCTGCCGGCTCGGCCGGGGCGTCGGCGGCGGGCACCACCCGCCGCACCCACAGCCCGGACCCGCGCACCGCGACCTGGTCCTCGACCCCACCCGCGACCAGCACCCCGGCCACCCGCCGCCACCAGTCGTCGATCCCGCCACCGGCACCGTCACCGGGCAGGTCGACCGGCAGGTCCAGCAGGCCACCCCACCGGTCCGGCAACTCCAACCCCACCACCCGACCCAGACCCCACAGCCCGCCCTGACCAACGCTGGACACCGTCTCCGAGCCGTCCACCGCCACCGCACCCCGCGTCACCGCCCACCACCGACCGCCCACCCCGCGATCCACCAACGCCCGCACCAACCGCACCGTCGCCGCCGCACCCACCGACAAGCCGGCACACCCCGACACCCAGCCATCCGCCAACCCCAGCAGGGACACCACCCCCGCCACCTCGGCGTCACCCAACACCTCGCCGACCTGCTCCGCGAAGCCCGTCCCAGCGGCCGGGTCCACGACCAGCCGCACCACCCGATCCGCACCCAACGCCCCGGCAACACCCTCGGCCACCGGCTCAGCGCCCGGTACTCCCTCCGGGACCACCACCAGCCACACCCCACCCGGGCCAGCGTCGACCGCCGGCTCCGGGACGCGGCGCCACGCCACCCGGTACGACCACCCGTCCACCACCCGACGCTCGACCCGCAACCGGCGCCACGACGACAGCACCGGCAGCACCGAACCCAACACCTCCGCGCCACCCGCACCGTCGACCGCCTCCGCACCGACCACCTCGGCCAGCGCCCCGACATCCGCCCGCTCCACCGCCGACCAAAACTCGACGTCCACCACGTCCGGGCTGACCGGTCCGGCCGCCGCGGGAACCATCCGCTCGGGCCAGAACCACTCGCGCTGGAACGCGTACGTGGGTAGGTCCACCCGTACCGCGCCGGTGTGGTCGAACGCCACGGACCAGTCGACGGCGACGCCGCTGACGTGCAGCTCGGCCAGCGCGGACAGGTACGCGGCGACCTCCGGCCGGTCCTTGCGCAGCGCCGGTACGGTCACCACGGCCCCGGCCGCCGCATCCTCCGGGGCCGCGGCCGCCGACACCTCCTGGGCCATCGCGGCCAGTACGCCGCTCGGCCCCACCTCGACGAACGTGTCCACGCCCAGCGCCCGCAGGCACGCCAACCCGTCGCCGAACCGCACCGCCCCGCGGACATGCCGCACCCAGTAGTCCGCGCCCGTCACCTCGCCCGCGCCGGCCAGCGCCCCGGTCACGTTCGACACCAGCGGGATCGTCGGCTCGCGGAACTCGACCCCGGCCAGTACGGCGGCGAAGTCGTCGAGCATCGGCTCGGTCAGCGGGCTGTGCGACGCGAGGCTGATCCGGAGCTGGGTGTTGCGGATCCCGCGCCGGGTCCACTCCGCCTCGACCTCGGCGACCGCGTCCGCCTCGCCCGACACGACCACCGCGGCCGGACCGTTCACCGCCGCGATGTCGACCCGACCCTCGTAGCCCGACAGGGACTCCCGTACCGCAGACTCGTCAGCGGCCACCGCGAGCATCGCCCCGCCGGCGGGCAGTGCCTGCATGAGGCGGCCGCGCTCGGCGACCACCGCGCACGCGTCCGGCAGCGACAGCACGCCCGACACGTGGGCGGCGGCAAGCTCACCGAGCGAGTGGCCGGTGACGAAGTCCGGGCGGACCCCCCACGACTCGAGCAGCCGGAACAGCGCCACCTCGACCGCGAACAGCCCGGCCTGGGTGAACAGGGTCTGGTCCAGCAGCTCCGCCTCCGGGCTGCCGGCCTCGGCGAACAGCACGTCCGTCAGCGGTCGCGGCAGCCGCGGGTCCAGGTGCGCGCACAGCTCGTCCAGCGCGGCCGCGTAGACCGGGAAGGCTTCGTAGAGCTCGCGGCCCATGCCGGCCCGCTGCGCGCCCTGGCCGGAGAACAGGAACGCCACCGGCCCGCGGTCGCCCGCCGGACCCGACACCACGCCCGCCGCGGGCGTCCCGGCCGCCACCGCGCGCAAGCCGGCGAGCAGGTCCGCCCGGTCGCTCGCCAGCACCACCGCCCGGTGGTCCAGCGCCGTCCGCGACACCACCGAAGACCAACCCACGTCTGCGGTACGGAGGTCAGTCGCCTCGATGTGGTCCGCCCAGCGGGCCGCCTGGGCGGGTACCGCGGACGCGTCCCGCGCGGACAGCAGCACCGGCACCAGCGCCGGCGCCGCGGGCTCGACCGACTCAGCCGGTTCGGTCGACTCAGCCGACGCCGCGGTTGGCCCGGCTGGTGCCGTGGCCGGTGCCGACGCCTCCTCGAGCAGAACGTGGGCATTGGTACCGGAGATCCCGAACGACGACACCGCGGCCCGGCGCGGCCGGTCGACTGCCGGCCACTCGCGCCGCTCGGTCAGCAGCGACACCGCGCCGGACGACCAGTCGATGTGCGGCGACGGCTCGTCCACGTGCAGCGTCGCCGGCAGTACGCCGTGCCGCAGCGCCATCACCATCTTGATCACGCCGGCCACCCCGGCGGCCGACTGCGTGTGCCCGATGTTCGACTTGATCGAGCCGAGCCACAGCGGCTCGCCGCCGCGCTCCTGGCCGTAGGTGGCGAGCAGCGCCTGCGCCTCGATCGGGTCGCCCAGGGTGGTACCGGTGCCGTGCGCCTCCACCGCGTCGACGTCCGCCGGGGACAGGTCGGCCCCGGCCAGCGCCTGCCGGATCACCCGCTGCTGGCTCGGCCCGTTCGGGGCGGCCAGCCCGTTGGACGCCCCGTCCTGGTTGATCGCGCTGCCGCGTACCACGGCGAGGATCGGGTGGCCGTTGCGCTGCGCGTCGGACAGCCGCTCCACCAGCAGCAGGCCGGCGCCCTCGCCCCAGCCGGTACCGTCCGCCCCGCCCGCGAACGACTTGCACCGGCCGTCCGGCGCGAGCCCGCGCTGCCGGGAGAAGCCGACGAACGCGCTGGGCGTGGCCATGATCGTGACCCCGCCGGCGAGCGCGAGCTCGAACTCGCCCTGTCGCAGCGCCTGGCAGGCGAGGTGCAGCGCGACCAGCGACGACGAGCAGGCGGTGTCGACCGTGACCGCGGGACCTTCCAGCCCGAGCGCGTACGACACCCGGCCGGACACCACGCTGGTCACGCTGCCGGTCAGCAGGTACGCCTCGTCGACTCCCTCGGCGTCGCCCCGGTCCCCGATGCCATATCCGTTGGCCGCGGTACCGACGAACACGCCGACCTTCTGCCCGCGTACCGAACCTGGCGCGATCCCGGCCCGCTCGAACGTCTCCCAGCTCGTCTCGAGCAGCAGCCGCTGCTGCGGATCCATCGCGAGCGCCTCGCGCGGATGGATGCCGAAGAACGCCGGGTCGAACTCGCCCGCGTCGTACAGGAAGCCGCCCTCGCGGGTCACCGAGCTGCCGTGCTGGTCGGCGTCCGGGTCGTACAGGTTGTCCAGGTCCCAGCCGCGGTTGGTGGGGAACGGGCCGATGGCGTCACCGCCGGACGCGACCAGGTCCCACAGTTCCTCCGGCGACGTGATGCCGCCGGGGTACCGGCACGCCATCGCCACGATCGCGATCGGCTCCCGGGCCGCCGCGGTGAGCTGCTGGTTGAGCTGCTTGAGGCGGCTGGTCTCCTTCAGCGACGCGCGGAGCGCCTCGACGACCTTGGCGGGCTGGTCTGCAGGCGTAGCCATCACAAGCTCCGTACGTGCGACATGGTCAGGATTCGGTGCCGTCGAGCGCCAGCTTGATGAGGGTGTCGGCGTCCATCTCGTCGATGGAGTCGACGTCCGCGCCGCCGGATCCGGCGTCCGCGCTGTCGCCGTTGGTCAGCGTCAGCAGCAGGTCCAGCAGGCCGGCCTCCCGCATCCGGGCCAGCGGGATGGTCGCCAACGCCTGCCGTACCGCGACCTCGGTCGGGTCGGCCGGCTCGCCGCGTTCGGTCTCGGGTACCAGCGCCTGGTGCAGGTGTTCGGCGACGGCGGTCGGGTTGGGGTGGTCGAAGACCAGGGTGGCCGGCAGCGCCAGCCCGGTCGCGGCGGTGAGCCGGCTGCGCAGTTCGACCGCGGTCAGCGAGTCGAACCCGAGCTCCTTGAACGCCCGGGTCGGCTTGACCTTGTCGGTGGACGGGTGCCCCAGCGCCGCGGCCGCGTGCCCGCGTACCAGGTCGACGAGGTGCCGCTGCTGCTCGGCGGCGGGGAGCGCGAGCAGGTGCTGCCGCAGCGCGGCGGCCGTGTCGGCACTGGAGTCGGCCGGCGCCGCCGCCACCGCGGCTGCCGCGTCCGGGATCTCGTCCAGCAGTGGCCGGGGCCGGGCCGAGGCGTACGCCGGTGCGAACGCGGCCCAGTCCACGTCGGCCACGATCGGGCCGGTCAGGTCCTGCTCGACCGCCTGTCGCAGCGCGGCCAGCGCCGCGTCCGGTCGCATCGGCCGCAGCCCGCGCCGGGCCAGCAGCTCGCGGGTCTCGTCCGTGGTCGCCATGCCGCTCTCCGCCCAGGCGCCCCAGGCCACGCTGGTCGCGGCCAGACCCCGGGCACGCCGCCTGGCCGCGACCGCGTCCAACGCGGCGTTTGCCAGGGCGTATCCGGCCTGACCACCGGAGCCCCAGACCCCGGCGATGGACGAGAACAGCACGAACGCGTCCAGTGGCCGGTCGGCCAGTACCTCGTCGAGCCACACCGCACCGGCGGCCTTGCCGGCCACCACGTCGATCAGGTCGGTCACGCTGCTGTCGGTCACCGGCTGGATCCGCATCACGCCGGCGGTGTGTACCACCGCGGACAACGCCGGCCCACCGTCGCTGTCCAACCCGGCGATCAACTCAGCGACCGCGGCGCGATCAGATACGTCGCAGGCGACCACCATGCACGCCACGCCCGACGCGACCAGCTCATCGCGCAGTTCGGCGGCACCACCGGCCGCCAACCCACGCCGGGACGTCAACACCACCCGCTCGGCGCCCTGCTCGGCCACCCACCGCGCCACCTGCGCACCCAACGCACCGGTACCGCCGGTGATCAGCACCGTCCCGCGCGGCCGCCAGGCCAGCTCCCCCGCGTTCGCCGACAGCGTCGGCCGGACAGCCGGCTCCGACACCGGCGGCCGGGCTGCCGGTTCGGCCGGGGCGTCGGCGGCGGGCACCACCCGCCGCACCCACAGCCCGGACCCGCGCACCGCGACCTGGTCCTCGACCCCACCCGCGACCAGCACCCCGGCCACCCGCCGCCACCAGTCGTCCATCCCGCCACCGGCACCGTCACCGGGCAGGTCGACCGGCAGGTCCAGCAGGCCACCCCACCGGTCCGGCAACTCCAACCCCACCACCCGACCCAGACCCCACAGCCCGCCCTGACCAACGCTGGACACCGTCTCCGAGCCGTCCACCGCCACCGCACCCCGCGTCACCGCCCACCACCGACCGCCCACCCCGCGATCCACCAACGCCCGCACCAACCGCACCGTCGCCGCCGCACCCACCGACAAGCCGGCACACACCCACGCGTCGGCCAGCCCCAGCAGGGACACCACCCCGGCCACCTCGGCGTCACCCAACGCCCCGCCAACCGCCACCGCCAGATCCGTCCCAGCGGCCGGATCCACGACCAGCCGCACCACCCGATCCGCACCCAACGCCCCGGCAACACCCTCGGCCACCGGCTCAGCGCCCGGTACTCCCTCCGGGACCACCACCAGCCACACCCCACCCGGGCCGGCGTCGACCGCCGGCTCCGGGACGCGGCGCCACGCCACCCGGTACGACCACCCGTCCACCACCCGACGCTCGACCCGCAACCGGCGCCACGACGACAGCACCGGCAGCACCGAACCCAACACCTCCGCGCCACCCGCACCGTCGACCGCCTCCGCACCGACCACCTCGGCCAGCGCCCCGACATCCGCCCGCTCCACCGCCGACCAGAAGTCCTCGTCCTCGGCCGACCCGACAGCCGCGGTCGGCTTCGCCGGCTCCAGCCAGTACCGCTCGTGCTGGAACGCGTACGTGGGCAACTCGACGACCCGCGCGCCGGATCCGGCGAAGTACTGCTCCCAGCGCACAGCGGTACCGCTGACGTGCAGCTCCGCCAGCGCGGACAGGAACGCCGCCGCCTCCGGCCGGTCCTTGCGCAGCACCGGTACGCACACGTCTTCGGACGCCGCGCCGTCCCGTACCAGCGCGGTCAGTACGCCGGTCGGCCCCACCTCGACGAACGTGTTCACGCCCTGGTCGCGCAGGTACGACACGCTGTCGCCGAACCGCACCGCCGCCCGTACCTGCCGCACCCAGTAGTCCGGATTGGTCAGCTCGCCGGCGCCGGCCGGTACACCGGTCAGGTTGGTCACGATCGGCAGCATCGGCTCGCGGAACTCCACGCCCTTCAGCGCGACCGCGAAGTCGTCCAGCATCGGCTCCATCAGCGCCGAGTGGAAGGCGTGGCTGACCGTCAACCGCTTCGTCCGCACGCCCTTCTCCGCCCAGACCGCCTCTGCCGCCGCCACGGCGTCCACTGATCCGGATACGACGACCGACGAAGGGCCGTTGACCGCGGCGACATCCAGCCCGTCAACCAGCGAATCGCGTACCGCCGACTCGTCCGCGGCCACCGCGAGCATCGCCCCGCCCGGCGGCAGCGCCTGCATGAGGCGGCCGCGGGCCGCGACCAGCGCGCACGCGTCCGGCAGCGAGAACACGCCGGCCACGTACGCGGCGGCGATCTCGCCGATGGAGTGCCCGGCGAGGAGGTCCGGCTGCACGCCGAACGACTCGAGCAGCCGGAACAGCGCCACCTCGACCGCGAACAGCCCGGCCTGGGTGAACTGGGTCTGGTCGAGCAGGTCGGCCTCGGGGGTACCGGCCTCGGCGAACAGCACCTGCCGCAACGGTTGTGGGAGATGCTCGTCCAACGCGGCGCATACCTCGTCCAGGGCCTGCGCGAACGCGGCGAAGCTTCCATAGAGCTCGCGGCCCATGCCGGCGCGCTGCGCGCCCTGGCCGGAGAAAGAGAACGCGACCGTCGCCGGCCGGGCCGAGCCGCGCACCAGGGTCGGGGCGGCGCCGGACGCGGCCAGCGCCCGCGCCCCGGCGACGAGCTCGTCCCGGTCGCCCAGCAGCACCGCGCGATGCTCCAGCACCGCCCGCGAGACCACCGAAGACCAACCCACGTCGACGGTACGAACCTCAGCAGCGCCGATCCGGTCGGCCCACCGCGACGCCAGGGCCGCGAGCGCCTGCTCGTCGTGCGCGGACAGCAGCACCGGCACCAGCTCCGGCGCACCTCCCGCGGCCGGTTCCTCCAGGCGTGCCGGTACTTCCAGGCGCGCCGGCTCTTCGAGGACGACATGCGCGTTGGTGCCGCTGATCCCGAACGACGAGACGGCGGCCCGGCGCGGCCGGTCCGTGGCGGGCCACGGGGTCGGCTCGGTGAGGAGGCTGACGCTTCCCTCGGTCCAGTCGACGTGCGGCGACGGTTCGTCCACGTGCAGGGTCGGCGGGAGCATGCCGTACCGCATCGCCATGATCATCTTGATGACCCCGGCCGCGCCGGCGGCGGTCTGGGTGTGGCCGATGTTGGACTTGATCGAGCCGAGCAGCAGCGGCCGGTCGGCGGGGCGGTCCTGGCCGTAGGTGGCCAGCAGCGCCTGCGCCTCGATCGGATCGCCGAGAGTGGTGCCGGTGCCGTGCGCCTCGACGGCGTCGATATCCATAGTGGACAGACCGGCGTTCGCCAGCGCCTGGACGATGACGCGCTGCTGGGCGGGGCCGTTGGGGGCGGTCAGCCCGTTGGACGCGCCATCGGAGTTGACCGCGGAGCCGCGGAGCACCGCGAGGATGCGGTGGCCGTTGCGCTGCGCGTCGGAGAGCCGCTCGACCAGCAGCACCCCGGCGCCCTCACCCCAGCCAGTGCCGTCGGCGCCGGCGGCGAACGACTTGCACCGCCCGTCCGGCGCCAGCCCACCCTGCCGGGAGAACTCGGAGAACATGCCCGGTGTGGCCATCACGGTCGCGCCGCCCGCGACGGCAAGGTCGCACTCGCCGTTGCGCAGCGCCTGAGCGGCCAGGTGCAGCGCCACCAGCGACGACGAGCACGCCGTGTCGACCGTGACGGCGGGGCCTTCCAACCCGAAGGTGTACGCGATCCGCCCGGACACAACACTGCCCGTGGTACCGGTGAGCAGGTGCCCGGCCAGGCCGTCCACGTCGCCGCTGCCGTTGGTCGCGTACCCGTTCGACGCGGCGCCGATGAACACGCCGGTACCGGTCGCCTGTCCGGGGGTGATACCGGCGTGCTCGAACGCCTCCCAGGTGGTCTCCAGCAGCAGCCGCTGCTGCGGGTCCATCGCGAGCGCTTCGCGAGGGGAGATGCCGAAGAACCCGGCGTCGAACCCGGCCGCGTCGGCGAGGAACCCGCCCCGGGTGGTGGTCGACCCGCCCGGCGTGTCCGGGTCGTACAGCCGGTCGAGGTCCCAGCCGCGGTCGGTGGGGAACCCGCCGATGCCGTCCCGCCCGGCCGCGACCAGCTCCCACAGGTCGTCCGGACTGGCGATGCCGCCCGGGTACCGGCAGGCCATGCCCACGATCACCACGGGTTCGGTCGAGCCACCGGCGGGGATCGTCCGGGTAGCGCCGGCCACTGCCGCGGTGCCACCGGTCAGCCGCGGGTGCAGGTAGTCGGCGAGCCGCGCCGGGGTCGGGTAGTCGAATACGAGCGTCGCCGGCAGTCGCAGCCCGGTGGCCGCGGCGAGCCGGTTGCGCAGCTCGACCGAGGTCAGCGAATCGAACCCGAGGTCCTTGAACGGTCGACCTGGCGCGACAGCCTCGGCTGAGCCGTGCCCGAGCACCATCGCGGCCTGTTCGCACACCAGCCCGGACAGCAGCCGGACCGCGTCGCTGTCGGACAACCCGGCCAGTTCCGATGCCCATCCGTTCGTACCGCCCGCGGAAAGCTGACCGGCCTGCCGCCGGCCGGCGCGGCCGGGTCCGCCCGCTCCACCTGCTCCGCCTGCTCCGCCGGCGAGCTCGCGGAGCAGCCACGGCACCGCGCCGCCGCCGGTGATCCGCAGCCGGGCCGCCACCGTGGTGGGTGCGGCGTCGGTGATCGCGGTGTCGAACAGCGCGGTACCGGTCACCGCGTCCAGGCCGGTCATCCCGCCCCGCCCCATCCGGGACAGCTCGGTGGCGCCCAGCCCGGCGGTCATCGCGCTCTGTTCGGCCCATAGGCCCCAGGCCAGGCTGGTCGCGGGCAGGCCGTGCTGCTGCCGGTACGCCGCGAGCACATCGAGGAAACTGTTGGCGGCGGCGTAGTTGCCCTGCCCCGGACTACCGAGCGTGCCGGCGATCGAGGAGAACACCACGAACGCGGCCAGATCCAGATCCCGGGTCGCCTCGTGCAGCCACCACGCCGCATCCACCTTCGGCGCGAACACACTGGCCAACCGATCCGGAGACAGCGCCGTGACAACACCGTCATCGATCACCCCGGCGGTGTGGACGACCGCGGTCAACCCGTCGATCCCAGCCACCAACGCCCTCACCTGAACCGGATCGGCCACATCCGCGGCCACCGTGGTCACCTCGGCGCCGTGGCTCTCCAGCTCGGCCACCAGCGCGGCATAGGACCCCACCTCGGCCGGGCCACGGCGCGCGGCCAGCACGATCCGCCGCACCCCGCGCTGGACAACCAGGTGTCGGGCGAACACCCCGGCCAACACGCCGGACCCCCCGGTCACCAGCACCGCACCATCCCGATCGAGCGGAGCCGGGATACGCAGCACCACCTTGCCCACATGCCGGGCCTGCGACATGAACCGCAACGCCTGCTGCGCCTGCCGCACCTCCCACACCCGCACCGGCAACACAGTCAACTGCCCGGTCGCGAACATGCCCATCAACTCGGCCAGCATCGCCCCGATCCGGGCACCATCCACCCGACCCAGATCGAACGCCGAATACCGGACCCCTGGGTGGTTGTCCGCGACCGCACCGGGGTCACGCAGATCCGACTTGCCCAGCTCCACGAACCGGCCACCCGGGCGCACCAACCGCAACCCGGCATCGACGAACTCCCCCGCCAACGCGTCGAGCACCACATCCACCCCGGCGCCGCCGGTCGCCTCCCGGAAGGTCTGCTCGAACTCCGTCGTCCGCGACGACGCGATCCGCTCCCGCGGCACACCGAGCGCCTCCACCGCGCCCCACTTCGCCGGCGACGCCGTCGCGTACACCGTCAAACCCCACGCCTGGGCCAGCTGCACCGCCGCCATCCCCACCCCACCCGCGGCCGCATGCACCAACACCGACTCACCCGCGCGCACCGCGGCCACATCCCGCAGCGCGTAAAACGCGGTCAGAAACACCACCGGCACCGACGCCGCCTGCGCCAACGACCACCCATCCGGAACCCGCGCCAACCGCACCGCCTCGGTCACCGCCTCCGCAGCGAACCCCGGCTCAAACATCCCCAACACCCGGTCACCGACCGCCAACCCCTCCACCCGCGGCCCGACCTCCAGCACCACCCCCGCACCCTCAGAACCCATCACCGCACCCGGATCCGGATACATCCCCAACCCGATCAACACATCCCGAAAGTTCACCCCCGCCGCCCGCACCCCGACCCGCACCTGACCAGCCCGCAACCGACCCGCCCGCCCAGCCGCCTTCCCGGCCGCCTTCCCGGACGCCTTGCCGGCCGGCACCACACCCACGCCGTCCAACCGACCCGACTCCACCACCCCGACCGACCAACCCACACCCACCGGCAACGCCAACTCACCGGAGGCGCCGGTGCGGGTGAGCCGCGGCGCGAACACGCCGCTGGCGCGTACCGCCGCCTCGTCCAGGCCGCCGGCGATCACGCCTGCCAGGTCGGAGCCGGTCAGTGCTCCGTCGGGTGCGACGTCGACCAGCGTCACCCGGCCCGGGTGCTCGGCGCGTACCGACCGCAGCAGCCCCCACACCGCGCCACCGGCCACGTCCGTCACCACATCACCGGACTCCGCGACCACCGCACCGCGGGTGGCCGCGACCAGCCGCGAATCCGCCAACTCCTCCGCACCGAGCCAGGCCTGTACCGCGTCGAGCACACCGCTGGCACCGGACAGCACCGCACCCGGTACGTCGCCGGACCGGTCGGCGCGCGCGGACAGCACCAGCACCGGTGGTACCGGCTCACCGGCCCGTACCGCCGCGACGGCGTCCGCCACCGTGACGAACCGGCGCGACACCCCGTCCACCGGCGCGTCGCCGAGCACTGCCCAGTCCGCGGCCGGGGTTGCCGGTTCGACCTGCTCCAGCTGCCAGGCGACCCGGTAGAGCGAGCGGTCGATGTTCGCGTCGGCCGGCGAGAACTCGCGCAGTACCAGCGAGTCGATCGATACGACCGGCGCGCCGGACTCGTCCGCGGCGAACAGCCGTACGCCGTCGCCGGCCCGGGACAGCCGCACCCGCAGTACCCGGGCGCCGACCGCGTGCACCCGTACCGCGCTGAACACGAACGGGACCCGCGGCCCGGTACCGGCGTCGAGCAGGCCGATCGGGTGCAGTGCCGCGTCCAGCAGCGCCGGATGCATCCCGAACGAGCCGGCCTCCGCGAGCGCGCCGGCGGGCAGGGCGACCTCGGCGTACACGTCTTCGCCGGCGCGCCACACCCGGCGCAGTCCCTGGAACATCGGCCCGTACGACAGCCCGGCCGCGGCCATGCCCTCGTACCAGCCGGTCAGGTCCATCTCCTCGCCGTTGGTCGGCGGCCAGGTGGTGAGCCCCTCGGCCGGCTCGGGCCGGGAGTCCGCCGCGAGCGATCCCTCGGCGTGCAGCGTCCAGTCGCCGCCGTCCACCGGCTGCGAGGACACCGTCACCGGTCGGTCGCCGGCGGCGTCGGCTGCCTCGACGCGCACCTGCACCCGGGTCGCGCCGTCGCGCAGTACCACCGGCGCGACCACGGTCAGCTCGCGCAGTACCGTCGCGCCGACCTCGTCGCCGGCGCGTACGACCAGCTCGACCAGCGCCGTACCCGGCACCAGAACCGAGCCGGCGATGACGTGGTCGGCGAGCCACGGCTGCGCCGCGAGGGACACCCGCCCGGTCAGTACGACACCGTCGGAGGCGACCGGTACGACCGCTCCCAGCAGCGGGTGTCCGGCCGGTACCAGCCCCGCGCCGGACACGTCACCGGTACGTCCGAGCCCCGCCGGCCAGTACCGCTGGCGCTGGAACGGGTACGTCGGCAGGTCGAGCGGCGGCCGGCCGGCGCCGCCCGTGATGGCCGGCCAGTCGACCTGTTCCCCGTGCGTGTACAGCTCGGCAAGTGCGGTGAGCAGCGCCTGCGGCTCGGGCCGGTCCTTGCGCAGCGCGGGCACCACTGCCGCGTCGGCGGTACCGTCGGGCAGGCAGTCCTGAGCCGGTCCGATCAGCACGCCGGTCGGTCCTACTTCGAGGAACGTGCGCACGTTGCGCCGCCACAGGCAGGCGATGCCGTCGCCGAAGCGGACCGTTTCGCGGACGTGCCGCACCCAGTAGTCCGGCCGCGTCACCTCGTCCGAGACCAGCTCACCGGTCAAGTTCGACACGATCGGCAACAACGGCCGGCGGAACCCGATCCCGGCCAGCACCGCCGCGAACTCGGCCAGCATCGGCTCCATCAACGCCGAATGGAACGCATGGCTGACCGTCAACCGCTTCGTCCGCACGCCCTTCTCGGCCCAGACCGCCTCGACCCGCTCGACGGCATCCGCCGAACCGGATACGACAACAGCGGCCGGCCCGTTCACCGCCGCGACATCCACGCCGTCAACCAGCGCCCCGCGTACCGCATCCTCATCGGCGGCCACCGCGAGCATCGCCCCGCCCTGCGGCAGCGCCTGCATCAGGCGGCCGCGCGCCGCGACCAGCGTGCACGCATCGTCCAGCGAGAACATCCCCGCCACATACGCCGCGGTGATCTCCCCGATCGAATGACCCGCCACGAAATCCGGCGCCACCCCGAACGACTCCAACAGCCGGAACAGCGCCACCTCGACCGCGAACAACCCCGCCTGGGTGAACTGCGTCTGACCGATCAGCTCCGAATCCAGCGCCTCCCGCAGCCCGTCGAACCGGTCACACACCTCATCGAACGCCGCCGCGAACACCGGAAACGCCTCGTACAGCTCACGGCCCATCCCGACCCGCTGCGCACCCTGACCGGAGAACAGGAACGCGAGCTTGCCGGGGCGCGCCACGCCACGGACGGCGACCGGGGAGGGGCGGTCGTCGGCGATCGCGTCGAGCGCGGCCAGCAGGCTCTGCCGGTCCGGCAGCAGCAGCACCGCCCGGTGTTCGAAGCTGGCTCGGGACACCGCGAGCGCCCGGCTCACGTCCGCGACGGTCGCCCGGGGGTCGCTGTCGACCAGCCGGGCCAGCCGTCGGGCCTGGTCCCGCAGCGCCGCCTCGGTACGTGCGGAGATCACGCAGGGCAGCGTGGCGGGGTCGCCGAGCCGATCGGCGGTCCCGTCGGCTTCCGGATGGCTCGACTCCGGCGCCGCCTCGATGCCGTGATCCGGTCGGCCCTGGTGTGGGCCAGAAGCCTCCCACGCCGATGCGTCCTCGACGATCACATGCACGTTGGTGCCGGAGATCCCGAACGAGGAGACCGCGGCGCGTCGCGGCCGGTCGTCGACGGGAGGCCACGGCGTCGCCTCGCGGGCCAGCGCCAGCGCGCCGGCGGACCAGTCCACGTGCGGCGACGGCTCATCGACATGCAACGACGCCGGTACGACGCCGTGCCGCATGGCGAGCACCATCTTGATCACGCCAGCCACGCCCGCGGCCGCCTGGGTGTGCCCGATGTTCGACTTGACCGATCCGACCACCACCGGCCGCTCCGACGGCCGGTCCTGCCCGTACGTGGCGAGCAGCGCCTGCGCCTCGATCGGATCACCCAACGCGGTGCCGGTGCCGTGCGCCTCCACCACGTCCACTTCGGCCGGCGCCAACCGGGCGTTCGCCAGCGCCGCCCGGATCACCCGCTGCTGGCTCGGCCCGTTCGGCGCGGTCAACCCACTGCTCGCACCGTCCTGGTTCACCGCCGATCCACGTACCACCGCGAGGACCCGGCGCCCGTTGCGTACGGCGTCGGAGAGTCGCTCCAGCAGCAGCACTCCGATGCCTTCGGCGAAACCGGTGCCGTCGGCTTCGGCGCTGAAGGCCTTGCACCGGCCGTCCGCGGACAGCCCGCGCTGGCGGGAGAACTCGGCGAGCATGCCCGGCGTGGACATGACCGTGACACCACCGGCGAGGGCCATGCCGCACTCGTTCTGGCGCAGCGCCTGCGCGGCGAGGTGCAGCGCGACCAGCGACGACGAGCACGCCGTGTCGACCGTGACCGCGGGACCTTCCAGCCCGAACAGGTAGGCGACCCGTCCGGACGCGACGCTGCCGGCACTGCCGTTGCCGACGTACCCGTCGAGTTCGTCGGAGGTACCGGCGGCCGCCGACGCGTAGTCGTGGTAGATCAGGCCGACGTACACCCCGGTGTTGCTTCCGCGGGCCGAGTGCGGATCGATGCCGGCCCGCTCGAACGCCTCCCAGCTGGTCTCCAGCAGCAGCCGCTGCTGCGGGTCCATCGCGAGGGCTTCCCGCGGGTTGATGCCGAAGAACGCGGCGTCGAAGTCCGCGGCGTCGTAGAGGAAGCCGCCTTCGCCGGGCGGCTGGTGACCGTCCGCGTCGAGCGGTTGGAGGGTGCCGAGATCCCAGCCGCGGTCGGTCGGGAACGGTGCGATCGCGTCGGTGCCCTGCTCCACCAGGCGCCAGAGGTCCTCAGGGGACTGGACCCCGCCCGGGTAGCGGCAGGCCATGCCGATGATCGCGATCGGTTCGGCCGGATCGACCGCCGGTCCGCCGACGGGCTCCCGCACCGCGGGCGCGTTGCGGCCGCCGAGCTGCTGGTCCAGGAAGTCCGCGAGTACGACCGGAGTGGGGTAGTCGAAGACGAGCGTGGCCGGCAGCCGGAGGCCGGTGGTCGCGGCGAGCCGGTTGCGCAGCTCGACCGAGGTCAGCGAGTCGAAGCCGAGTTCCTTGAACGGTCGGGTCGGGTCGACCGCGTCGGCGGACTGGTGACCGAGGACGCCGGCCACGTTCGCGGCGACCAGGTCGAGGAGTTGGCTCTTCCGCTCGACCGGACTGAGCGCGGCGAGCCGCTGCGCCATCGACCGCTCACCGGAGTCCTGCCTGACCCGCCGGCGCGTCGCGGGACCGCGGACCAGCTCGCGGAACAGCGCGGGCACCTCGCCGGCGCGGGCGACCGCGGACGGGCGGAGGTTCATCGCGGCCAGGTACGCGGCGCTGTGGTGCTGCGCGAGGTCGAACAGTGCGACGCCCTGCTCGCTGGTCAGCGGCGCGCTGCCGGACCGGAGCGTCTTGCGGTGGTCGGCGCTGGTCAGCTGCCTGGTCATCGCGCTCTGTTCGGCCCATAGGCCCCAGGCCAGGCTGGTCGCGGGCAGGCCGTGCTGCTGCCGGTACGCCGCGAGCACGTCCAGGAAGGAGTTGGCGGCGGCGTAGTTGCCCTGCCCCGGACTACCAAGCGTGCCGGCGATCGAGGAGAACACCACGAACGCGGCCAGATCCAGATCCCGGGTCGCCTCGTGCAGCCACCACGCCGCATCCACCTTCGGCGCGAACACACTGGCCAACCGATCCGGAGACAGCGCCGTGACAACACCGTCATCGATCACCCCGGCGGTGTGAACGACCGCGGTCAACCCATCGATCCCAGCCACCAACGCCCTCACCTGAACCGGATCGGCCACATCCGCGGCCACCGTGGTCACCTCGGCGCCGGCCTCGGTCAGCTCGGCCACCAGCGCGGCATAGGACTCCACCTCGGCCGGGCCACGGCGCGCGGCCAGCACGATCCGCCGCACCCCGTGCTGGGCGACCAGGTGGCGGGCGAACGCCCCCGCCAACACGCCGGACCCCCCGGTCACCAGCACCGCACCATCCCGATCGAGCGGAGCGGGGATACGCAGTACCACCTTGCCGACATGCCGGGCCTGCGACATGAACCGCAACGCCTGCTGCGCCTGCCGCACCTCCCACACCCGCACCGGCAGCAGGTTCAACTGCCCAGCGGCGAACATGCCCATCAACTCGGCCAGCATCGCCCCGATCCGGGCACCATCCACCCGGCCCAGATCGAACGCCGAATACACCACCCCTGGGTGGCTGCCCGCGACCGCACCGGGGTCACGCAGATCCGACTTGCCCAGCTCCACGAACCGGCCACCCGGGCGCACCAGCCGCAGCCCGGCATCGACGAACTCCCCCGCCAACGCGTCGAGCACCACATCCACCCCGGCGCCGCCGGTCGCCTCCCGGAAGGTCTGCTCGAACTCCGTCGTCCGCGACGACGCGATCCGCTCCCGCGGCACACCGAGCGCCTCCACCGCGCCCCACTTCGCCGGCGACGCCGTCGCGTACACCGTCAAACCCCACGCCTGGGCCAGCTGCACCGCCGCCATCCCCACCCCACCCGCGGCCGCATGCACCAACACCGACTCACCCGCGCGCACCGCGGCCACATCACGCAGCGCGTAAAACGCGGTCAGAAACACCACCGGCACCGACGCCGCCTGCGCGAACGACCACCCATCCGGAACCCGCGCCAACCGCACCGCCTCGGTCACCGCCTCCGCAGCGAACCCCGGCTCAAACATCCCCAACACCCGGTCACCGACCGCCAACCCCTCCACCCGCGGCCCGACCTCCAGCACCACCCCCGCACCCTCAGAACCCATCACCGCACCCGGATCCGGATACATCCCCAACCCGATCAACACATCCCGAAAGTTCACCCCCGCCGCCCGCACCCCGACCCGCACCTGACCAGCCCGCAACCGACCCGCCCGCCCAGCCGCCTTCCCGGCCGCCTTCCCGGACGCCTTGCCGGCCGGCACCACACCCACGCCGTCCAACCGACCCGACTCCACCACCCCGACCGACCAACCCACACCCACCGGCAACTCCAACTCACCGGAGGCACCGGTGCGGGTGAGCCGCGGCGCGAACACGCCGCTGGCGCGTACCGCCGCCTCGTCCAGGCCGCCGGCGATCACGCCTGCCAGGTCGGAGCCGGTCAGTGCTCCGTCAGGTGCGACGTCGACCAGCGTCACCCGACCCGGGTGCTCGGCGCGTACCGACCGCAGCAGCCCCCACACCGCACCACCGACCACGTCCGTCACCACATCACCGGACTCCGCGACCACCGCACCGCGGGTGGCCGCGACCAGCCGCGAATCCGCCAACTCCTCCGCGCCCAGCCACGCCTGCAACGCACCCAACACATCCGCCACCACCGACCGGGTCCGGTCGGGAAGCTCACCGGTACCGTCGGCGCTGGTCGGGCCGACCGGCAGGAGCACCACCGACGGCGCCGGCTCCCCCGCCCGCACCGCCGCCACCAGGCCCGGTACATCCGGGAACAGCCGAGCCACCCCGGCCACCGCGGTATCACCGAGCACCGCCCAATCCGCGGAAGGCTCGGCCGGCTCCACTACCTCGGGACGCCAGACCAGCTCGAACAGCGACCGCGCCGCAGCCTGCTCGGCGGCCCGCTCCATCGAGGTCAGCTCGCGCAGTACGACCGACTCGACGGACACCACCGGCGCCCCCGACTCGTCCGCCGCGAACAGCCGTACGCCCTCACCGGCCCGCGACAGTCGCACCCGCAGCGCGTCGGCGCCTACCGCGTGCACCCGTACGCCGGAGAACGCGAACGGGACCCGTGGCCCCGAGTCGGGCGCCGGCTCCAGCAGCGCCGTCGGGTGCAGAGCCGCGTCCAGCAGCGCCGGATGCATCCCGAACGAGCCTCCGGCCAACGCGGTACCGGCCGGCAGCGCGACCTCGGCGAACACGTCGTCCCCGGCGCGCCACACCCGGCGCAGTCCCTGGAACATCGGCCCGTACGACAGCCCGGCCGCGGCCATGCCCTCGTACCAGCCGTCGACCTCGACCTCATCAGCGCCGGCCGGCGGCCACGCGGTCAGGTCGGCATCCGGCGCCTGCCCGCCATCCGCCGACAGCGAGCCCTCGGCGTGCAGCGTCCACTCGTCGTCAGCCGCGTCCTCGGGCTGGGAATGCACGGTCACCGGGCGGTGGCCCTGCTCGTCCGCATCCGTCACCCGTACCTGCACCCGCACGGCGCCCGACTCCGGCAGCCGGAGCGGCGCCACCACCGCCAGCTCGTCGAGCACCGTCGCGCCGACCTCGTCGCCCGCGCGTACCACCAGCTCCACCAGCGCCGTACCCGGCACCAGGACCGAGCCGGACACCGCGTGGTCGGCCAGCCAGCCGTGCGACCCGACCGACAGCCGACCGGTCAGCACCACCCCGTCGCCACCGGCCAGCCGTACCGCCGCGCCCAGGAGCGGATGGCCCGCGGCGCCCAGTCCGGCGCCGGACACATCGGTGGCGCCCGCGCCGGCCGGCCAGAACCGCTGGCGCTGGAACGGGTACGTCGGCAGGTCTATCCGCTTCCCGCCGGAGCCGGCGAACGCGCGCGCCCAGTCGACCGGCAGGCCACCGGCGTACAGCCCGCCCAATGCGGACAGCAGCTCGGTACGCCCGTCGGCGTCGCGGCGCAGCGAACCCACCACCACGCCGGTGTCCTGGCGTCCGGCCCGGTCGAGCGCGTCGGAGACCACGACCTTCAG
Organism: uncultured Actinomycetota bacterium; assembly: GCA_963742715.1. GTDB lineage: Bacteria > Actinomycetota > Actinomycetes > Mycobacteriales > Micromonosporaceae > CAVUMR01. The sequence goes on from CAVUMR010000002.1 coordinate 2,635,111, forward strand.
CACCGGGTGCGGGCTGACCTCGACGAACATCCGGTACCCGGCGTCGATCGCGGCCCCGAGAACCGGAGCCAGCTGTACCGGCTGGCGCAGGTTCCGGTACCAGTAGTCGGCGTCGAGTTCCGCGGTGTCGAGCACGCCCGCGGTGACCGTGGAGTGGAACGCGACCTCGGTGGAGCGGGGCGCGATCGTGCCGAGTCCGGCCGCGAGCTCGTCCCGTACCGCGTCGATGTGGCCGCAGTGCGACGCGTAGTCCACGGAGATCTGCTTGGCCCGGAGCTCCCGCTCGGTACAGGTGGCGAGCAGTTCGGTGACCGCGTCGAGGTCGCCGGACACGACGGTCACCTCGGCACCGTTCAGCGCCGCGACGGAGATCCGGCCGGCCCACGGTGCGATGAGCTGTTCGGTGTCGGTGGCGGACAGCGGTACCGACACCATGCCGCCGCGGCCCGAGAGCCGCAGCAGCGCGCGGCTGCGGGACACGACGAGTCGTACCGCGTCAGCCAGCGACAGGGCACCGACCGCGCAGGCGGCCGCGATCTCGCCCTGCGAGTGGCCGATGACCGCGGCCGGTAGGACCCCGCAGGACCGCCACACCTCGGCGAGCGACACCATCACCGAGAACAGCAGCGGCTGTACCACGTCGACGCGGTCCAGCGGCGGGGCGCCGGGAGCACCGCACAGTACGTCCCGCGGCGACCAGTCGACATGCCGCGCGAGTTCGGCGGCGCACTCGTCCATCCGCTGCCGGAACACCGGCGAGGAGTCGAGCAGGTCGAGCGCCATCCCGGCCCACTGCGACCCCTGGCCGGGGAAGACGAACACGACCTTCGGCGCGTCGTCGGCGCTGGTACGGCCGGTGGTCTCGTCCGCCAGCGCGGTGAGCTGGGCCAGCGCGCCGTCCCGGTCGGCGACCACGGCCACCCGACGGTACGGGTGGTGCGCCCTGGTCGTGGCGAGCGAGAAGGCGAGGTCGACCAGGTCGAGCTCCGGCTCGGCGGCGATCCGCTCGACGATCCGGCGCGCCTGATCCGCCACCGCGGCGGAGCCGCGCCCGGACATGACGAGCGGTACCGCTGCCGGGGTCACCAGGCCGGGTCCGTCGGCGCCGATCGGCCGGGCGGCGGTCTCGGCGGCGGCCGGCGGCTCCTCGATCACCACATGTGCGTTGGTGCCGCTGATCCCGAACGAGGACACAGCCGCACGGCGGGGCCGGTCCGTGGCCGGCCACGGGGTGGGCTCGGTGAGGAGCCGGATGCTTCCCGCGGTCCAGTCGACGTGCGGCGACGGCTCGTCCACGTGCAGCGTCGGCGGGAGCTGGCTGTGCCGCAGCGCCTGCACGATCTTGATGACGCCGGCCACGCCGGCCGCCGACTGGGTGTGGCCGATGTTCGACTTGATCGAGCCGAGCAGCAGTGGCCGGTCCGCGGGCCGCTCCTGCCCATAGGTGGCCAGCAGCGCCTGCGCCTCGATCGGGTCCCCGAGAGTGGTACCGGTGCCGTGCGCCTCGACCGCGTCGACGTCGGTGGGCGACAGGCCGGCGGCGGAGAGGGCGTGGGTGATGACGCGCTGCTGGGATGGACCGTTCGGCGCGGTCAGGCCGTTGGACGCGCCGTCCTGGTTGACCGCGGAGCCGCGGATGACGGCGAAGATGCGGCGGTTGTCGCGTCGGGCGTCGGAGAGTCGTTGGACGAGCAGGATGCCGACGCCTTCGCCCCAGCCGGTGCCGTCGGCGGCGGCGGCGAACGACTTGCACCGGCCGTCGGTGGCCAGGCCGCCCTGCCGGGAGAACTCGGAGAACATGCCCGGGTTGGCCATGACGGCGGCGCCGCCGGCGAGGGCGAGGTCGCACTCGCCGTTGTGTAGCGCCTGCGCGGCCAGGTGCAGCGCCACCAGCGACGACGAGCACGCGGTGTCGACGGTGACGGCGGGGCCTTCCAACCCGAAGGTGTACGCGATGCGGCCGGAGGCGACGCTGCCGGCGGTACCGGTGAGCAGGTGACCATGCAGGCCGTCGAGTTCGGCGTCACCGGTGGCGTACCCGGACGACGCGGCGCCGATGAACACGCCGGTGTCGGTCGACGCGGTAGCCGGATCGATACCGGCGTGTTCGAACGCCTCCCAGGTGGTTTCCAGCAGCAGCCGCTGCTGCGGGTCCATCGCGAGGGCTTCGCGGGGCGAGATGCCGAAGAACGCGGCGTCGAACTCGGCGGCGTCGTACAGGAACCCGCCCTGGCCGGTGGTCGACCCGCCGGGAGTGTCCGCGTCGTAGAGCCGGTCGAGGTTCCAGCCGCGGTCGGCGGGGAACGGACCGACCGCGTCCACGCCGTCGGCGACCAGCCGCCACAGGTCGTCCGGGCTGGACACCCGACCGGGGTACCGGCAGGCCATCCCGACGATCGCGATCGGCTCGTCGGCGTATCCACCGCCGGCCCGCGGCTGTGGCGTCACCGCGCCGGCGGCGGGCACCCCGACCGGGAGGTGTGGGGCAAGCTGCTGGTGCAGGAACCCGGCCAACCGCGCCGGAGTCGGGTAGTCGAACACCAGCGTCGCCGGCAGCCGCAGTCCGCTCGCCGCCGCCAGCCGGTTCCGCAGCTCGACCGAGGACAGCGAGTCGAACCCCAGGTCCTTGAACGGTCGACCCGGCGCGACGGCCTCCACCGAGCCGTGCCCGAGCACCAGCGCCGCCTGCTCGCACACCAGCTCGGCCAGCAGCCGTACCCCGTCGCCGGCCGGTAGCCCGACCAACCGGGATGCCCACCCGTCCGCGTCGCCGGCGGGACGCGTACCGGCCTGCCGCCGCCCGGCGCGGCCGGGTCCACCCGCTCCGCCGGCGAGCTCGCGGAGCAGCCACGGCACCCCGGCGCCGGCGGTGGGCCGCAGCCGGGCCAGCACCGGTACCGGCGCGGCGCCGGCGGTCGCGGTGTCGAACAGCGCCGTACCCGTCGCCGGGTCCAGGGCGGTCATCCCGGCCCGGCCCATCCGGGACAGGTCCGCGGTGTCGAGGCCGGCGGTCATGGCGGACGCGCTGGCCCATGGCCCCCAGGACAGGCTGGTCGCGGGCAGGCCGTGCTGCTGCCGGTGAACCGCCAGCGCGTCGAGGAACGCGTTCGCTGCCGCGTAGTTGCCCTGCCCCGGGCTGCCGAGCGTGCCGGCGAGCGAGGAGAACACCGCGAACGCGGCCAGATCCAGGTGCCGGGTCGCCTCGTGCAGCCACCACGCCGCGTCGACCTTCGGCGCGAATACCGCCGCGAGCCGGTCCGGGCTCAGTGCCGTGACGACGCCGTCGTCGATCACCCCGGCGGTGTGGACGACCGCGGTCATCCCGTCGATCCCGGCCACCAACGCCTTAGCCTGGTGGGAGTCGGACACGTCGGCGGTCACCGTCGTGACCTCGGCGCCGTGGCGCTCCAACTCGGCCACCAGCGCGGCGTACTCCGGGAACTCGCCGGGGCTCCGTCGGGCGGCCAGCACCAGCCGCCGTACGCCACGGTTGGTCACCAGGTGCCGGGCGAACACCCCGGCCAACACGCCGGACCCCCCGGTCACCAGCACCGCACCCTGCGGATCCAGCGGCGCGGGGATGCGCAGTACGACCTTGCCGACATGCCGGGCCTGCGACATGAACCGCAGCGCCTCGGAAACCCGACCCAGCTCCCAGGTCCGTACCGGCAGCAGGTTCAGCTGCCCGGTCGCGAACAGGTCCATCAACTCGGCCAGCATCTGCCCGATCCGGGCACCGTCGACCCGGCCCAGATCGAACGCCGAATACACCACCCCTGGGTGGTTGTCCGCGACCGCACCGGGGTCACGCAGGTCCGACTTGCCCAGCTCCACGAACCGGCCACCCGGCCCCAGCAACCGCAGCCCGGCATCGACGAACTCACCGGCCAGCGCGTCGAGCACCACGTCCACGCCGGCGCCCGCGGTGGCATCCCGGAAGGTCTGCTCGAACCCGGTGGTCCGCGACGACGCGATCCGCTCCCGCGGTACGCCGAGCGCCTCGACGACCTCCCACTTCGCCGGACTCGCCGTGGCGTACACCGTCAAACCCCAGGCGTGGGCCAGCTGTACCGCCGCCATCCCCACCCCGCCGGCGGCCGCGTGCACCAGCACCGACTCGCCGGCGCGTACCTCGGCCACGTCACGCAGCGCGTAGAACGCGGTCAGGAACACCACCGGTACCGAGGCCGCTTCGGCGAACGACCAGCCGTCCGGGATTCGCGCCAACCGCGCAGCGTCGGTGACCACCTCGGGCCCGAACCCCGGCTCGAAGATCCCCAGCACCCGGTCGCCGACCGCCAGCCCCTCCACCTCGGGGCCGACCTCCAGCACCACCCCAGCGCCCTCGGAACCCATCACCGCGTCCGGATCCGGGTACATCCCCAGGCCGATCAGCACGTCCCGGAAGTTCACCCCGGCCGCGCGGACCGCCACCCGTACGCCGGTGGCGCCCACCGCGGGCGACGCCACCGGTACCACCCCGATCCCGTCGAGCGAACCGCCCGCCTCGGCCACTCCCACGCACCAGCCCGCACCCGCCGGCAACGTCAACTCACCGGACGCACCGGCCCGCACCAGGCGCGACGCCCAGACCCCGGAACCGCGCAGTGCCGCCTCGCCCAGGCCAGCCGCCACCACAGCCGCCACCGCACCGCCGAGTGCACCAACCGGCCCGGCCTCCGCGGCCGCGTCGACCAGTACGAACCGGCCCGGATGTTCGGAGATCGCGGACCGCACCAGACCCCACACCGCGGCACCAGCCACGTCGGACACGAGGTCACCCGGGTCGGCCACCACCGCGCCGCGGGTCAGCACGACCAGCCGCGAATCCGTCAACTCCTCCGCGCCGAGCCACGCCTGCAACGCAGCCAGCGCCTCCGCGACCACCAACCGGGTCCGGTCGGGAAGCTCACCGGTACCGGCCGTGCTGGCCTGGTCGGTCGGGCATACCGTCAGGATCGCCACCGACGGCGCCGGCTCCCCGGCCCGTACCGCCGCCACCAGACCCGGTACATCCGGGAACAGCCGAGCCACCCCGGCCCCCGCGGTACCACCGAGCACCGCCCAATCCGCGGAAGGCTCGGCCGGCTCGACCTGCTCCAACCGCCACGCGACCTCGAACATGGACCGGGCGGCGACCACCTCGGCGGCCAGTTCGCCGGCCATCGTCTCGCGCAGTACCACCGAGTCGATCGACACCACCGGCGCCCCGGACTCGTCCACCGCCACGAGCCGCACTGTGCTGCCGGCGGTACGGGTCAGCCGCACGCGCAAGGTACGAGCGCCGGCCGCGTGCAGCCGAACGCCGGTGAACGCGAACGGCACGATCGGCCCGGAGGTCGCGTCGCCGAGCAGCGCGGCGACCGGATGCAGCGCGGCGTCCAACAGCGCCGGGTGCAACCCGAACGCACCGGCGTCCGCCAACGCCTGCTCCGGCAACGCCACCTCGGCGTACGCCTCGTCCTGCGCCTGCCACAGCCGCCGCAACCCGCGGAACGCCGGCCCGTAGGGCAGCCCGAGGTCGGCCAGTCGCTCGTACCATCCCGCGAGCTCGATCTCCGCAGCGGCCGACGGCGGCCACTCGCCCGGCGTCTCGACCGGGGCGTCGTCCGCGACCGCGACCAGCCCTTCCGCGTGCAACGTCCAGTCGTCGTCCGCAACCTCCTCCGGCTGCGAATGCACGGTCACGACCCGGCACCCCGAGTCGTCCGCCACGCCGACCCGTACCTGGACCCGGACTCCGCCGTGTTCCGGCAGTACCAACGGAGCCACCACGGCCAGCTCCCGCACCGCCGACGCCCCCACCTCGTCGCCGGCGCGTACGACCAGCTCCACCAGCGCGGTACCGGGCACCACCGTGGCGCCGGCCACCACGTGGTCGGCCAGCCAGCCGTGCGAACCCACCGACAGCCGACCGGTCAGCACCACCCCGTCACCACCGGCCAACCGCACCGCGGCGCCCAACAGCGGGTGGCCGGCCACTCCCAGACCAGCACCCGAGAGGTCTTCGGTACGCCACGACTCGACCGCCGGCCAGTAGCGTTCCCGCTGGAAGGCGTAGGTCGGCAGCTCGATCCGTACCGCGCCGGAGCCCTCGTACAGGGCTGTCCACTCCACCGGAAGGCCGTTCACCGACAGCTCGGCCAGAGCTGCCAGCAGTGCGCCATGCTCCGGTCGGTCGCGGCGGGACGTCGACACGGCGATGGGCTGCTCGTCGCCGTCGGCGGGGTCTTGTTCGGCCAGGATCTCCTCGGCCAGCGCGGTCAGTACACCGGATGGCCCGACCTCGACGAACGTGTCCACGCCGGCGTCCCGAAGCGCGCCGATCCCGTCGGCGAACCGAACCGTCTCGCGTACGTGCCGCACCCAGTAGTCCGGCCGCGTCACCTCGGCCGAGACCAGGCCACCGGTCAGGTTCGACACCAGCGGGATCGACGGCTCGCTGAACGAGATCCCGGCCAGCTCCGTCGCGAAGGAAGCGAGCATCGGCTCCATCAGCGCGGAGTGGAACGCGTGGCTGACCGTCAACCGCTTCGTCCGCACGCCGCGCTCAGCCCACACCGCCTCAACGTGCGCGACTGCGTCCGCCGATCCGGATACGACGCAGGCAGCGGGCCCGTTGACCGCGGCGAGGTCCGCCCCGTCGACCAGCGAGGCGCGGACCTCGTCCTCCGGCGCGGCCACCGCCACCATGGCGCCACCCGACGGCAGCGCCTGCATCAGCCGACCCCGCGCCGCGACCAGCGTGCACGCATCGTCCAGCGAGAACACGCCCGCGACATGCGCCGCCGCGATCTCCCCGATCGAATGCCCGGCCACGAAATCCGGCGCCACGCCAAAGGACGAGAGGAGGCGGAACAACGCCACCTCGACCGCGAACAACCCCGGCTGGGTGTACTGCGTCTGATCGATCAGCTCCGAATCGAGCGCCTCGGACAGCCCGTCGAACCGGTCGCACACCTCATCGAACGCCGCCGCGAACACCGGAAACGCCTCGTACAGCGAACGGCCCATCCCGACCCGCTGCGCACCCTGACCGGAGAACAGGAACGCCACCGGACCACGCTCGACCGCAACCCCGGACACCACGGCACCGGACGGCTCACCGCCCGCCACCGCCCGCAATCCGGCCAGCAGCTCGTCCCGGTCCGAGGCGAGCAGCACCGCCCGGTGGTCGAGCAGGGCGCGGGACACGACCGAGGAGAAGCCCACGTCGGGCAGCCGGATCGAATCGTCGTCGTCGAGCCAGTCCGCCCACCTGCCGGCCTGGGCCCGCAGCGCTAGTGGGTTGGCGGCGGAGAGCACCACGGGTACGGCCGGAAGCTCGCGCTCCGGACCCGCCGGCGCGATCACCCCGTCCGGCGGGGCCTCATCCGTGCCCTGCGGGACACCCGCACCCGGTCGGCCCTGGCGTGGGGAAACAGCCTCCCACGCCGATGCCTCCTCGAGAATCACATGAGCATTGGTGCCGCTCATGCCGAACGAGGACACCGCGGCGCGGCGCGGCCGATCCACGGCCGGCCACGGCGTCGCCTCGGTGACCAGCGACAACGCCCCCGCAGACCAGTCCACGTGCGGCGACGGCTCGCCCACGTGCAACGACGCCGGCACCGTCCCGTACCGCATCGCGAAGATCATCTTTATCAGACCGGCGACTCCGGCCGCGGCCTGCGTGTGCCCGAGGTTCGACTTGATGGAACCCAGCAGCACCGGACGCTCCGCCGGCCGGTCCTGCCCGTACGTCGCCAGCAGTGCCTGTGCCTCGATCGGATCGCCGAGGGTGGTGCCGGTGCCGTGCGCCTCGACCGCGTCGACGTCCGCGGTGGTGAGGCGGGCGTTCTCCAACGCACCCCGGATCACCCGCTGCTGCGACGGCCCGTTCGGCGCCGTCAGGCCGCTGCTCGCCCCGTCCTGGTTGACCGCCGTACCGCGCACCACCGCCAGCACCCGACGCCCCGCGGCCAGGGCGTCGGACAACCGCTCCAACAGCAGTACCCCGACGCCCTCGGACCAGCCGGTACCGTCCGCGGCCGCGGAGAACGCCTTGCACCGGCCGTCCGAAGCGAGGCCGCGCTGCCGGCTGAACTCGACGAACGCGCCGGGGGTGGTCATCACCGACACGCCGCCCGCCACCGCGAGCGCGCACTCGTCCTCGCGCAGCGCCTGCACCGCGAGATGCAGGGCGACCAGCGACGACGAGCACGCCGTGTCCACCGTCACCGCGGGGCCTTCCAGCCCGAAGGTGTACGCGAGCCGGCCGGAGATCACGCTCGCCGCGGTACCGGTGAGCATGTAGCCCTCTACCTCGGCGGGCTGGCGGCGCAGGATCGAGACGTAGTCCTGACCCGCGGTACCGACGAACACGCCGGTCCGGGTACCGCGCAGCGACGTGGCCGGCACGCCGGCCCGCTCGAAGACCTCCCAGGTGGTTTCCAGCAGCAGCCGCTGCTGCGGGTCCATGGCCAGGGCTTCCCGCGGCGAGATACCGAACAGGCCGGCGTCGAAGTCCCCGGCGTCGCGGAGGAAGCCGCCGCGGTTGCTGTACGAGGTGCCGGCGTGATCGGCGTCCGGGTCGTACAGCCGGTCCAGGTCCCAACCGCGGTCGGTCGGGAAGGTGCTGGTGGCGTCACCGCCGGCCGATACGAGGTCCCACAGGTCGTCGGGGGACGACACCCCGCCGGGGTAGCGGCAGGCCATCCCGACTATCGCGACCGGCTCGGGCTCCCCGTTCTCCATCTCGTGCAGGCGCTGGTGCGCCTGGCGAAGCTCGCCGGTCATCCACTTGAGATGTTCGAGGAGCTTCTGTTCGTCCGCCATGACCTACCCACTCGGAGCTCGGCACCGAATCTGGACCCGTCACATTCGCTGGAGACGACATCGCCGACACGCCGGTACGTCGTTGGAGAGGCGGAACATCCACCAGCGAACGAGCTACCTGTCTATGGAATTACCGGCCAATTACCTGCGTGAATTCCGCGCCGGGCGCGGGATTCACATCCGCTGCAGCTCAGTACGACAAAACGCCAACCCTCCGGTACGTCACCGTCGTTTCCGCATGCCGGCAGGCACTCGCCACCGCGAGTGGACGCTACTGAGCGGCTCGGGGACGGCCCAACCCCTAGCGGACCCCTCATATCGGGCCTGTTCGGAGGGGCGTTTCGCAGGGCCGGTTCCCGGCTTCCGGGCCGGATACGGGGCGTCAGGCGAGGGCCGGTGGACGATCGTCAGGACCCGGCCTAACAGCGCTGGCCGGCGAGCGGTTCGGTGACCGGCAGGATGCGGCGGAGCCCGCCGGGCGGCCGGGTGCGCCGCCGCCACTCGCGCGGATAGCCGACCGAGACCTCCTCGAACCGGACGCCGTCGTACCAGGTGGTCCGCGGGATGTGCAGGTGCCCGTACACCGCGACCCGCGCCTGGAAGGTGCGGTGCCAGTCGGCCGTCGCCTCGGTTCCGCACCATTGCGCGAATTCCGGCGAGCGGAGGATCCTGGTCGGCTCCCGTACAAGCGGGAAGTGGTTGACCAGAACGGTGGGCAGGCCGTTGCGTTCGGCGGTCAGCCGGTCGTGGGTCTGGCGTACGCGTATCCGGCACCACGCGTCCCGGGTGGGGTACGGGTCGGAATGCAGCAGGAACTCGTCGGTACACACCACCCCGACCTCGTGGGCACGGGCCAGCGCCTGCTCCTTGGTGTACGTACCGACCGGCCGGAACGTGTAGTCGTACAGCAGAAACAGCGGAGCGACGAGTACCGGATCGCCGTGTGGGTCCCAGATCGGGTACGGGTCCTCCGGCGTCACCACGCCGAGGCGTCGGCACAGCTCGACCAGGTACTGGTAGCGCACCTCGCCGCGGAACTGGACCGGATCCTCCCGCGGCGTCCACAGCTCGTGGTTGCCAGGCGCCCAGATCACCTTCGCGAACCGCTGGCTGAGCAGGCCCAGCGCCCACTCGATGTCGGCGGTCAGCTCGCCGACGTCGCCGGCGACGATGAGCCAGTCACCGTCATGCTCGGGACGCAGACCCTCGACGATGGCCCGGTTCTCGGCATAGATCACATGCAGGTCGCTGATGGCGACCAACTGGGGGCGGGCTCCCGCCACGCGTACGTACCTCCCGTCGATCCGGCACCGCGTGCCGCCGACGAGCTCCCGCCCACCGGGTCGAGGCGCCACCGGCTACGGGGCCGAGATCCGACAATAGGGACGGTGTACGCGCGGGAGCGACCCCTAGTCGACCGACCGGGACCCCTAGGCCGCTACCTGCGGCGTTACTTCTTGCCGAACTCCCGCTGGATGATTTCGAAGATCTCGTCCTGGGTCGCGTCCGCCAACTCCCCGTCGAGTACCGGCGCCGGAGCGGGCACCTCGGGTGCGTGGGCCGCCCGCCAGCGCAGTACGAGGTCCTCGAGCCGCTTGGTGACCTCGGCGGCGTCGGCGTGGTCGGCCGGCAGCGAGGTGAGCAGCCGATCGAGCTTGTCGACCTCCGACACCACGGGCACTACCGGCTCGTCGGGGACCAGCCCCGCCGCGAGGTAGCTGGCGAGGTCGGCGGGGGTGGGGTAGTCGAAGACCAGCGTGGTGGGTAGCTTCAGGCCGGTTTCGGTGGTGAGCCGGTTGCGCAGCTCCACCGCGGTCAACGAGTCGAAGCCCAGCTCGAGGAAGCCGCGCGCGGGCTTGATGCCGCTGGTGGTGCGGTGGCCCAACACGGCCGCCGCCGCCTCGCGGACCAGGTCGAGCAGGATCCGGTTGCGGTCGGCCGCACCCGCCTCCGCCAACCGCCCGCGCAACCCGGCCGACTCGTCCGGGGCGGTCGCGGCAGCGGTGTCCTGCGCGGTGAGGGCGGACTGTGCCTCCGGCAACTCGGCGAACAACACGCTCGACCGCAACGCGGTGAACGACCCGACGAACCGGGCCCAGTCCACATCCGCCACCACCACCGACACGTCCCCGCCCACCACCGCCCGCTCCAGCCCCGCCACCGCCAAGCCCGGATCCATCCCCACCAGCCCACGCCGCGCAAGACCCTCCGACACCGCCCCGACAGCCATCCCCACCTCGCCCCATGGACCCCACGCCACACTTGTCGCCGCCAACCCCCGCTGCCGCCGCCACACCGCCAACGCGTCCAGGAACGCATTTCCCGCCGCGTACACCGCCTGCCCCGCCGAGCCCCACACCCCCGCGATCGACGAGAACAACACGAACGCGTCCAACTCCCGATCCCCGAACACCTCCGCCAACACCACCGCGCCGCCGACCTTGGCGCGCTGGACCTCGGCCACCTCTGCCGGATCCACCTCCAGCAACGGCGTCGACTCCGGGATCCCGGCCGCGTGCACCACTCCCCGTACCACCTCACCGGCCGCAACGAGCTCCGCCGCCAGCGCCTCCACCGCGCCACGGTCCGCGACGTCGCACGCCACCACCGACGCCCGGGCGCCGGACGCGGTCAGCTCCGCTACCAGCTCCGAGGCACCAGGCGCGTCCGCACCCCGCCGCGACATCAGCACCACGTGGTCCGCGCCCCGCTGCACCGCCCACCGCGCCACCCGACCGCCCAACCCGCCCGTACCACCGGTCACCACCACGGTGCCCGACAACGCCACCGGACCCACCGGGCCCGCCGGACCCGCGACCGCCCGCACCAACCGCCGGCCGAACAGCCCCGAGGACCGCACCGCCACCTGATCCTCACCACACCCGGACAACACCCCGGCCACCGCAGCACCGGCCACGCCGTCCGCCGGCACGTCGACCAGGCCACCCCACAGCCCCGGCAGCTCCAGAGCCACCACCCGACCAAGCCCCCACACCAGACCCGCGGCAGGGTCCACGAGCCGGTCCGAGCCGCCCACCGACACCCCACCCCGCGTCACCCACCACAACCGCCCACCGAACCCGGCCGCCGCCAGCCCCTGCACCAGACCCATCAGACCGCTGACCAGCCCGACACCGGCCGGGTCGTCCACCGGTACACCGGCCGGCGCCAGACACACCACTCCCGTCAACCCGTCGATGCCGGACAACAGCGCTGTCGCGGCCGCGCGATCCAGCCCCGCGAGCTCGACCTCCATCGTGCGGATCCGGGCACCGGCGCGCTCCATCCCGCCGGCCAGCTCAGCGACCGACGCATCACCGGCATCGCCCTGCGGTACGAGCACGAGCCAGTCACCGGACAATGCCGGGGCGGGCACGTCGTCCAGCCGTACCCAGCTCTCCCGGTACCGCCAGGAGTCGACTGTCGCCTCCCGCTCCGCCCGCCGCCGCCACTCCGCCAGCCGCGGCAACACCACTCCCACCGGCTCGTCGGCGTCTACCGCGCAGTCCGCGCCCAACACCGACAGATCCGCACCCGCTACCGCCGCCCAGAACCTTTCGTCCGCTGCCGCGGAGGTCCCGCCGGCCGGGGCCGGCTCGGGGTCCTCCAGCCAGTACCGCTGGTGGTCGAACGCGTAGGTGGGCAGGTCGACGGTCCGGTGGCCGTCGCCGAGATAGGCGCGCCAGTCCACCTCGGTACCGGTCGCGTGCAGCAGCCCCAACGCCGACACCAGAACCTGCGCCTCGTCCCGGTCCCGCCGTTGAGTGGCCGCGAACACCGCCTCAGGAGCGATGTCCTGCGCCAGCGCGGTCAACGTCGCGTCCGGCCCCACCTCGACGAACGTGCCGACGCCCTGCTCGCACAGGTACGCCACCCCGTCGCCGAACCGCACCGCCTCCCGGACATGCCGCACCCAGTAGCCCGGTCGCGCCACCTCGTCGGAGACCAAGCCGCCGGTCAGGTTCGACACCAGCGGAATGCTCGGAGGCTGGAACTCGATCCCGTCCAGCGCCGCCGCGAAGTCGGCGAGCATCGGCTCCATCAGCGCCGAGTGGAACGCGTGGCTGACCGTCAACCGCTTGGTCCGCACACCTTTTCCGGTCCACACCGCCTCGACGTTTGCTACGGCATCCGCCGATCCGGATACCACGCACGCCGACGGTCCGTTGACCGCGGCGATGTCGACCCCGTCGACCAGTGACTCGCGTACCGCCGCCTCGTCAGCGGCCACCGCGAGCATCGCCCCGCCGGCCGGCAGCGCCTGCATCAACCGGCCCCGCGCCGCCACCAACGTGCACGCATCACGCAGCGACAACACCCCGGCCACATGCGCCGCCGCGATCTCACCAATGGAGTGCCCGGCCACGAAATCCGGCCGCACTCCCAGCGAGGACAGCAGCCGGAACAGCGCCACCTCCACCGCGAACAACCCCGGCTGCGTGTACCGCGTCTGGTCGATCAGCTCCGAATCGAGCGCGTCGGACAGCCCGTCAAACTCCGCACACACCTCATCGAACGCCGCCGCGAACACCGGAAACGCCTCGTACAACCCGAGGCCCATCCCGGCGCGCTGCGACCCCTGCCCGGAGAACAGGAACGCCACCGGACCACGCTTCTCCGCGACGCCGGACACCACCCCCGGAGCCGCCTCGCCGCTGGCCAGCGCCTGTACGCCGGCCAGCAGTTCCTCCCGGTCGACGGCCGTGATGACCGCGCGGTGCTCCAGCACGGCGCGGGCGGTCGCAGCCGAGAACGCCACATCGGCGAGTCGGAGCGGTGCGCCCGCGGACAACCACTCCGCCCACCGGGTGGCCTGGGCGGCCAGGGCTGGCGCGGTGTGCGCGGAGAGCACAACCGGAACGATCGCGGGCGTAGCCGCGGGCGTCTCGTCGCTGCCCGGCGGAGAAGCCTCCTCGGTGCCGTGCGGGACGCCCGGTCGCCCTTGGCGTGGGCCAGGAGCCTCCCACTGATCGCGGTCGGATCGGGCTGCTGGGACAGCGGCAGGGTCCGACAAGCCGCGCGGATCGACGGGTTTGAGCGCCTCCTCGAGAATCACGTGCGCGTTGGTACCGCTGATCCCGAACGAGGACACCGCGGCCCGCCGTGGGCGGCCGGTCTCCGGCCACGCTGCCGCCTCGGTCACCAGCGACACCGCACCGGTCGACCAGTCCACCTGCGACGACGGCTCGGCCACGTGCAACGACGCCGGCACCACCCCGTGCCGCATCGCCAGCACCAGCTTGATCACACCGGCCACGCCGGCCGCCGCCTGCGTGTGCCCGAGGTTCGACTTGACCGAACCCAGCAGCAGTGGCCGATCCGCCGGCCGATCCTGCCCGTACGTGGCGAGCAGCGCCTGCGCCTCGATCGGATCACCCAGCGCGGTCCCGGTCCCGTGCGCCTCGACCACATCCACCTCCGCGGTGGACAGGTCAGCCGAGGCCAGGGCCTCCCGGATCACCCGCTGCTGCGCAGGGCCGTTCGGCGCGGTCAGACCGTTGCTCGCCCCGTCCTGGTTCACCGCGCTGCCCCGTACCACGGCGAGGACGCGCCGGCCGGCCGCGACAGCGTCGGAGAGCCGCTGCACCAGCACCATGCCGACCCCCTCGGACCAGCCGGTACCGTCCGCCGCGTCCGAGAACGACTTGCACCGGCCGTCCGCGGCCAAGCCACCCTGCCGGGCGAACTCGGCGAATGTGCCCGGGGTGGCCATCACGGTGACTCCACCGGCCAGCGCCAGGTCGCATTCGCCGGACCGCAACGACCGCGCCGCGAGGTGCAGCGCCACCAGCGACGACGAACACGCCGTGTCGACCGTGAGCGCCGGGCCCTCGAAGCCGAACGAGTACGCCACCCGGCCGGACAGCACGCTGGTGGCGTTGCCGGTGAGCAGATGGCCGCCGACCTCCTCCACCCGACCGATCGAGCCGGCGGCGTATCCCTGGTACCCCGCGCCGGCGAACACTCCGACCCGGCTGCCCTTCAGGCTGGTCGGGTCCATCCCGGCGGTCTCGATCGCCTCCCACGACACTTCCAGCAGCAGCCGCTGCTGCGGATCCATCGCCAACGCCTCACGCGGCGAGATCCCGAAGAACTCCGCGTCGAAGCCACCCGCGTCGTACAGGAAACCGCCCAACCGGACGAACTGAGCGCTCGACGCCACGCCGTCGGGGTGCCGGTCCCAGCCGCGGTCCAGCGGGAAGTCGGAGATGCCGTCCCGGCCCTCGACGAGCAGCTGCCACAGGTCCTCGGCGGTACGCACGTTCCCCGGCAGCCGGCAGGCCATCCCGACGATCGCGATCGGGTCGTCGTCGCGCACGGCGACCCGCGTCACGACCGGTACCGGTCGGCTCCGGCCGAGCAGTTCACCGGAGAGGTACCGGCCCAGATCGGCCGGGGTCGGGTAGTCGAAGACCAGCGTGGCGGGCAGCTTCAGGCCGGTTTCGGTGGTGAGCCGGTTGCGCAGCTCCACCGCGGTCAACGAGTCGAAGCCCAACCGCTGGAACGCGCGGTCGGCCGGAACCGGGTCGGCCGAGCCGTGCCCGAGAACCGTGGCGGCCTGGGAGCGGACGAGGTCGACGAGCGCAACTTCGTGTTCGGCCGGGGACAGTCCGGCGAGGGCTCCCGCCAGCGCCGACTCGTGGCCGTTGGGCGCCCTGTCCGGACCGGGCTCGGCGAGCGCGGCCCGCGCCTCCGGCAGGTCGCCGAACAACGCGCTGGGCCGCAACGCCGTGAACGACCCGACGAACCGGGCCCAGTCCACGTCCGCCACCACCACTGCGCCGTCCCCACCTGCCACCGCCCGCTCCAACGCGAGCACCGCCATGCCCGGCTCCATCCCGACCAGGCCGCGCCGCGCCAGACCCTCCGACACCGCCCCCGCCGCCATTCCCACCTCGCCCCACGGACCCCACGCGGCGCTCGTCGCCACCAATCCCCGCTGCCGCCGCCACGCCGCCAGCCCGTCCAGGAACCCACTCGCCGCCGCGTACACCGCCTGCCCGGCCGAGCCCCACACTCCCGCGATGGACGAGAACAACACGAACGCGTCCAACTCCCGATCCCCGAACACCTCCGCCAACACCACCGCGCCGCCGACCTTGGCGCGCTGGACCTCGGCCACCTCGGCCGGATCCACCTCCAACAACGGCGTCGACTCCGCCACCCCGGCCGCGTGTACCACCGCCCGGACCACGTCCCCGGCAGCCGCCAACTCGTCGGCGAGACCCGCCACCGCGACCCGATCCGCCACGTCGCACGCCACCACCGACGCCCGGGCCCCGGACGCGGTCAGCTCCGCTACCAGCTCCGCGGCGCCCGGCGCATCCGCACCCCGCCGCGACATCAGCACCACGTGCTCCGCACCCCGCTGCACCGCCCACCGAGCCACCCGGCCACCCAACGCACCGGTGCCGCCCGTCACCACCACGGTTCCCGACAACGCCACCGGACCCGCCGGTACCGCGGCCGCCCGCACCAACCGCCGGCCGAACACCCCCGACGCCCGCACCGCTACCTGGTCCTCGTCACCGCCGGACAACACCCCGGCCACCGCGGCGCCGACCACGCCGTCCGTCGGCACGTCGACCAGACCACCCCACAATCGGGGCAACTCCAGGCCCACGGTCCGACCGAACCCCCACACCAGGCCCGCACCGACGTCCGCGATCCGGTCCGAGCCGCCCACCGAAACCCCACCCCGCGTCACACACCACAACCGCCCACCGAACCCCGCCGCGACCAGCCCCTGCACCAGACCCGTCAGACCGCTGACCAGCCCGATACCGGCCGGGTCGTCCACCGGTACACCGGCCGGCGCCAGACACACCACCCCTGCCGACCCGTCGATGCCGGACAACAGCGCGGCCGCGGCCTCGCAGTCCAGTCCCGCGAGGTCCAGCTCCACCACGCGGACCCGGGCACCGGCGCGCTCCATCCCGCCGGTCACCTCAGCGACCAGACCACCATCGGCGTCGGCAGGCGGTACCACCACCAGCCAGTCGCCGGACAACACCGGACGCGGGACCTCGTCCAGCCGTACCCAGCGCTCCCGGTACCGCCAGGAGTCGACGGTCTGCTCCCGCTCCGCCCGCCGGCGCCACTCCACCAAACGCGGCAGCACCGCCCCGACCGGCTCGTCGACGTCCGCCGCGCCCAACTCCGACAGGTCCGCACGCTCCACGGCGTCCCAGAACCGCTGGTCCACCGCGTGCTGCTCCAGACCGGTCCTGGCCGTCGACGTGCTCGGCACCGGCCAGAACCAGTCGTGCTGGAAGGCGTACGTGGGCAGGTCCACCAACCGACCCGCCGCCCCGGCCTGCCGGAGGTACGCGACCCAGTCCACCGCTACCCCGGACACGTACAGCCGAGCCAGCGCGGACACCGCCGACCGCACGTCCTCCCGCCCGCGCCGCAGCGTCGCCACGCACAGCGCCCCCGCCGCGGACTCCCCCATCATCGGGGTCAACACCGCGTCCGGGCCGACCTCGACGAACGTGTCCACGCCGGCGTCCCGAAGCGCGCCGACCCCGTCGGCGAACCGGACCGTCTCCCGTACGTGCCGCACCCAGTAGTCCGGAGTGCACACGTCGTCGCCGGCAAGCGCCCCGGTCAGGTTCGACACCAGCGGGATCGACGGCGGGTGGAACTCGATCCCGGCCAGCTCCGCCTCGAAGGAAGCGAGCATCGGCTCCATCAACGCGGAGTGGAACGCGTGGCTGACCGTCAACCGCTTGGTCCGCACACCTTTTGCGGTCCACACCGATTCCACTGCCGCGACGGCATCCGCCGATCCGGATACCACGCACGCCGACGGACCGTTCACCGCGGCCAGATCCGCGCCGTCGACCAGGCTGTCCCGTACCGCAGTCTCGTCGGCCGCGACCGCGAGCATGGCCCCGCCGGCGGGCAGCGCCTGCATCAGGCGGCCCCGCGCCGCGACCAACGTGCACGCGTCGTCCAACGAGAACACCCCGGCCACATGGGCAGCGGTGATCTCACCGATCGAATGCCCCGCCACGAAATCCGGTGCCACGCCGAAGGACGAGAGGAGGCGGCACAGCGCGACCTCGACCGCGAACAACCCCGGCTGGGTGTACTGGGTCTGGTCGATCAGGTCCGAGTCGAGCGCCTCGGACAGCCCGTCGAACCGGTCACACACCTCATCGAACGCCGCCGCGAACACCGGGAACGCCTCGTACAGCTCACGGCCCATCCCGACCCGCTGCGCACCCTGACCGGAGAACAGGAACGCCATCGGACCACGCTCGGCCGCGACGTCCGAGATCACCTCGGGTACGTCCTGCCCGGCCGATACCGCGTCCAGGCCGGTGACGAGCTCGTTCAGACCGGTACCGAGCACGACCGCCCGGTGCTCCAGCGCGGCCCGCGCCGTCGCGAGCGACCACGCCACGTCCACGGGGGGCAGCGCCGGCACCGCGTCGGCCAGCCGCGCCGCCTGGCCGGCCAACCCACGGGCCGACCGGCCGGACACCGGCCAGGGCAGCAGCACCTGGCACGACTCGTCGAGGACCGGCTCGTCGAGGACTGGCTGGTCGAGGACCGGCTCGGCTGACTCCGGCGCACCCTCGAGAACGACGTGCGCGTTCGTACCGCTGATCCCGAACGACGACACCGCCGCCCGCCGCGGCCTGTCCAGCACCGGCCACGGCGTCGCCTCCGTCACCACCGACACCGCACCCGACGACCAGTCCACGTGCGACGACGGCTCGCCCACATGCAATGACGGCGGCACCACCCCGTACCGCATCGCCATGATCATTTTCATCACGCCCGCTACCCCGGCGGCGGCCTGCGTGTGACCGAGGTTCGACTTGACCGACCCGACCAGCGCCGGCCGGTCCGCCGGCCGGTCCTGCCCGTACGTGGCGAGCAGCGCCTGCGCTTCGATCGGATCGCCCAGCGCGGTACCGGTGCCGTGCGCCTCGACCGCGTCGACGTCCACAGTGGACAACCCAGCGTTCGCCAGCGCCTGCCGGATCACCCGCTGCTGGCTCGGACCGTTCGGCGCGGTCAACCCGTTCGACGCACCGTCCTGGTTCACCGCGCTGCCACGCACCACCGCGAGTACGCGACGGCCGGCCGCGACAGCGTCGGAGAGCCGCTGCACCAACAGCACGCCGACACCCTCGCCCCACCCGGTGCCGTCCGCGCCGTCCGCGAAGGCCTTGCACCGGCCGTCCGCGGCCAGCCCGCGCTGCCGGCTGAACTCGACGAACGCCCCGGGGGTCGTCATCACGGTGACCCCACCGGCCAGGGCGAGGTCACACTCGCCGGACTGCAACGACCGCGCCGCGAGGTGCAGCGCCACCAGCGACGACGAACACGCCGTATCCACGGTGACCGCTGGGCCTTCCAGCCCGAACGCGTACGCCACCCGCCCGGACAGCACACTGGCCGACACCCCGGTCGCGCCGTACCCGGCGAGCTCGTCGCCGGCGTCGCGTACCACGCCGCCGAAGTCCTGGCCGTTCGTACCGGCGAACACCCCGACCGGCGCACCGCGCAGTGAGAGCGGATCGATGCCGGCCGCCTCGATCGCCTCCCACGAGGTCTCGAGTAGCAACCGCTGCTGCGGATCCATCGCCAACGCCTCACGCGGCGAGATCCCGAAGAACTCCGCGTCGAAGCCGCCCGCGTCGTACAGGAAACCGCCCTCGGTCACGTACGAGGAGCCGGGGTGGTCGGGGTCGGGGTGGACCAGCGAGTCGAGGTCCCAGCCCCGGTTAGTGGGGAACGCGGAGATCGCGTCGGTACCGCCGGCGAGCAGCTCCCACAGCTCGGCCGGGTTGCGCACGCCACCGGGGAACCGGCAGGCCATGCCGACGATCGCGATCCGGTCGTCGTACGACGCGGCGACGGTCGCGGCGACCGGCGCGGCCGCGGCCTGCCCGAACAGCTCCCCGTGCAGGTACCCGGCGACGGCGGCACAGGTCGGATAGTCGAACGCCAGCGTGCTGGGCACTACCAGACCGGTGGCCGCGTGCAGCTGGTTCCGCAGCTCCACCGCGGTGAGCGAGGTGAACCCGAGGTCCCCGAAGGTCCGTTCAGCCGGTACCGCCTCGGCCGACGGGTGTCCGAGCACCGCGGCGACCTGAGCGCGGACCAACTGCGACAGTCCGCGCAGCTGTTCGGACCGGCTGGCCCCGGCGAGCCGGGCCACGACAGCCGGCGCGTCGCCACGGCCGGGTGCCGCGATCCCGGCCGGGGCGGCGGGCAGCAGATCGCGTACCAGCGGATCCGGCCGACCCTCGCCGGCCACCCGGTCCCAGTCGACGTCGGCGACCACGACGGTCGTCTCGTCGCGTTCGACGGCCTGGAACAGCGCGCGGACCGCGATGTCCGGCGGCATGGCGCCGAACCCCCGGCGCGCGGTCCGGGTCTCGAAGTCACCGGCGCTGACGCCCCCGTCGGCCCACAGTCCCCAGGCGATCGAGGTGGCCGGCAGCCCGTCGGCGCGTCGCCGCTCGGCGAGCGCGTCGAGGAACGCGTTGCCCGGGGCGTAGTTGCCCTGTCCGGCGCCGCCGAACACGCCCGCGAACGACGAGAAGAGGACGAAGGCCGACAGGTCGGCGTCGCGGGTCAGCTCGTCCAGGTTGCGCGCCGCGGCGGCCTTGGCGCGCAGCGCGACGGCGAGCTGCTCGACGGCCAGCCCGTCCAGCAGCGCGTCGTCGAGCACCGCCGCGGTGTGCAGCACCGCGGTCAGCGGGCAGTCCTCCGGTACGGTCCGGAGCAGCTCGGCGACCGCGGACCGGTCCGCGACGTCGCAGGCCGCGACGGTCACCCGGGCGCCGGCATCGCCCAGCTCCTGGGCCAGCGAGTCGGCACCGGGGGCCGCCGGTCCACGGCGACTGACCAGCAGCAGGTGCTCGGCTCCGGCTGCGGCGAGGGTGCGGGCGACCCGCTGACCGAGCGCACCGGTACCGCCGGTGATCAGGACCGTGCCGCGGTACGGCCAGGCAGGGCGGCCGGCCGCGGCCCCGGGGCGTCGGCGATACGGGGCGGGCCGCAGGCGGCGGGCGTACCGGCCGGTCGGGCGGATCGCGACGTTGTCCTCGGTACCGCTGCCGAAGACGGTCGCCGCGAGCCGGTCGAGCGCCCGGGCGTCCGGTACCTCCGGCAGGTCCAGGATGCCGCCCCAGCGAGGTGGCTGTTCCGCGCGCAGCACCCCGGCGAGGCCCCACAGCATGGCCTGCTCGGGGTGGCGTACCGGATCGTTGGGTCCGGTGGAGACGGCGCCGCAGGTGGCGAGCCAGACGGGTGCGGCGATCCGGCTGTCGCCGAGCGCCTGGACGAGGGTGACCGTGCCGGCGAGCGCGGCTGGCACGGTGGCGTGCCCGGGGTGTTCGCGCCGGTCGAGGCCGAGCAGGCAGAGCACGGTGTTCACCGGCCGGGTTGCCGCGCGTACGGCGTCGGCGAGTCGGGCGGCGAGCTCGTCACGGCCGGTGCCGGCAGCCACGGACACGGTCAGTACGTCCTCGCCGGACAGCGCCGCGGTCCACGCGTCGGCTCCGGGACTGCCGGTCGGATCGTCCGGTACGACGAGCAGGCACGCACCGGTACGGGGCCGCGGGTCGTCGTCACCGAGCGGCTGCCAGGTGACGCGGTACCGCCAGGAGTCGAGGCTCGCCTCGACGGACCGCTCGCGGCGCCAGGCGGCCAGCGCCGGGACGACCGCGTCGAGGGAGTCGCGGGAGCTCACGGCCAGCGTGTCGGCCACGGCGGCGACGTCCTCGTCCTCCACCGCCCGCCAGAACTGCTCCTCGCCCGCCGACGCGGCCCCGACGGCCGATGCGCCGGTACGGGCCGGGCTGAGCCAGTACCGCTGGCGTTGGAAGGCGTACGTGGGCAGGTCCACCAACCGACCCGCGACCCCGACCTGCCGGTGGTACGCCGGCCAGTCCACCGCCACTCCGGACACGTGCAGCTCGGCCAGACCGGCGAGCAGCGCAACCGGTTCTGGCCGGTCCTTGCGCAGCACCGGTACCGCCAGCACGTCATTTACCGCGTCGGTTACCTGGTCGGTCACCAGTGGGGTCAGCACCCCGGACGGCCCGACCTCCACGAACGTCCGAACGCCGGCAGTCCGCAACGCGGCAACGCCGTCGCCGAACCGCACCGCCTCCCGTACGTGCCGCACCCAGTAGCCCGGCCGCGTCACCTCGGCCGAGACCAGGCCACCGGTCAGGTTCGACACCAGCGGGATCGACGGCTCGCTGAACGAGATCCCGGCCAGCGCAGCCTCGAAGGAAGCGAGCATCGGCTCCATCAACGCCGAATGGAACGCATGGCTGACCGTCAACCGCTTGGTCCGCACGCCTTTTCCGGTCCACACCGATTCCACTGCCGCGACCGCATCCGCCGATCCGGATACGACGCAGGCGGCCGGGCCGTTGACCGCGGCGAGGTCGGCGCCGTCAACCAGGGACTCGCATACCGCAGACTCGTCGGCCGCGACCGCGAGCATCGCCCCGCCCGCCGGTAGCGCCTGCATCAGGCGGCCCCGCGCCGCGACCAGCGTGCACGCATCGTCCAGCGACAACACCCCGGCGACGTGCGCGGCGGTGATCTCGCCGATGGAGTGCCCGGCCACGAAGTCCGGTCGCACCCCCAGCGAGGACAGCAGCCGGAACAGCGCCACCTCCACCGCGAACAACCCCGCCTGGGTGTACCGGGTCTGGTCGATCAGCTCCGAATCGAGCGCCTCGGCCAGCCCGTCGAACCGGTCACACACCTCATCGAACGCCGCCGCGAACACCGGAAACGCCGCCGCCAGTTCCCGGCCCATCCCGGCACGCTGCGCACCCTGCCCGGAAAACAGGAACGCCACCGGACCACGCTCAACGGCAACCCCGGACACCACGGCACCGGACGGCTCACCGCCTGCCACCGCCCGCAACCCGGCCAACAGCTCATCCCGATCCGAGGCGAGCACCACCGCCCGGTGATCCAACACCGCCCGCGACACCGCCGACGACCACGCCACCTCCGCCGCGTCCACCGCGGGACGCTCGGCCAACCAACCGGCCCACCGGTTCGCCTGACCAGCCAGCGCCGCCGACGACCGTGCCGACACCAGCACCGCAAGCGGCGCCCCCGACCCGGTCGCACCCGATTCGTCAGTGACCGGCTCGGCGAATTCAGGCGCACCCTCGAGAACGACATGCGCGTTAGTGCCGGAAATCCCGAACGACGACACCGCCGCCCGCCGCGGCCGATCCACCACCGGCCACGGCGTCGCCTCCCGCGCGAGAGCTACCGCACCGGCCGACCAGTCCACATGCGACGACGGCTCGTCCACGTGCAGCGACGCCGGGACCACCCCGTGCCGCATCGCCAGCACCATCTTCATCACGCCCGCGACCCCGGCCGCCGCCTGCGTGTGCCCGAGGTTCGACTTGACCGAACCCAGCAACAGCGGCCGATCCGCCGGCCGGTCCTGCCCATACGTCGCGAGCAGCGCCTGCGCCTCGATCGGATCACCGAGGACCGTACCGGTGCCGTGCGCCTCCACCGCGTCGATCTCGCCGGTGACCAGCCGCGCGTTCGCCAGCGCCTGCCGGATCACCCGCTGCTGACTCGGCCCGTTCGGCGCGGTCAACCCGTTCGACGCACCGTCCTGGTTCACCGCCGAGCCGCGCACCACCGCCAACACCCGACGCCCCGCGGCCAGAGCGTCGGAGAGCCGCTGCACCAGCAGCACCCCGGCTCCCTCGGACCAGCCGGTACCGTCCGCCGCGTCCGAGAACGACTTGCACCGCCCGTCCGCGGCCAGGCCCCGCTGCCGGGAGAAGTCGATGAACGTCTCCGGGGTGCACATCACCGTCACCCCGCCGGCCAGCGCCAGGTCGCACTCCCCGGCCCGCAGCGCCTGCGCCGCCAGGTGCAACGCCACCAGCGACGACGAACACGCCGTGTCGACCGTTACCGCCGGCCCCTCGAACCCGAACGTGAAGGCCACCCGCCCGGACAGCACGCTGCTCGCGGTACCGGTACCGATGAAGCCCTCGATGACCTCCGGCACCTCGCCCAGGCCGGCCGCGTAGTTGTGGTACATGAGACCGGCGAACACGCCCACCCGACCGCCGCGCAACGAGTGCGGATCGATCCGGCCGTGCTCGATCGCCTCCCACGAGATCTCCAGCAGCAACCGCTGCTGCGGATCCATGGCGGATGCCTCGTACGGCGACACCTTGAACAGCTCGGCGTCGAAGTCGCCGGCGTCGTGCAGGAAGCCACCCTGATTCGTGTACGACGTGCCACGGCGCGAACCGGACGGGTCGTACAACTCCTCAAGATTCCAACCCCGGTCGATTGGGAAACCGGTAACGCCGTCCCGTCCGTTCGCGACCAGCTCCCAAAGGTCCTCCGGCGAGCGAACCCCACCGGGATACCGGCACGCCATCCCGACGATCGCGATGGGTTCGTGGTTCCGCTCGTCGGCTGCCCGCAGTCGCTCACTGGTCTCGTGCAGCTCAGCGGTGACGCGCTTGAGGTACTCGCGGAGCCTGTCTTCGTTCGCCATCGATGGTCACCTGTCGCGTTGGTTGACAAGCTGTCGGCTTCGCGGGGCGCCGGCCCGCCGGTCGTGGCTCATGGCGGGCCGATCAGGACGAGCCGAGCTTCTTGTCGATGAATGCGAAGAGCTCGTCGTCGCTCGCCTCATCGAGGAGCTCCGTCACCGCGGGGGTGGCCTGCGCTCGGGCCGCCTCCCAGCGGGACATCAGTGCCTTGAGCCGCTGACCGACCAGCGCGTGCGTCTCGTCATCGGCGCTCAGCGCCCGCAGGTCGTCGGCGGAGGTCGCGGCGAACACCGCCTCCAGCCGGTCCAGCTCCGCCAGTACAGGCTGGTTGGTCTGGTGATCCGACAGCTGCCCGGTCAGCACGTCGGCGAGCGCGCGGGGCGTCGGGTAATCGAAGATCAACGTGGCCGGCAGCCGGAGCCCGGTCGTCGCGGTGAGCTGGTTGCGCAGCTCCACCGCGGTCAACGAGTCGAACCCGAGTTCGGTGAAGGTGTGGTCCGGGCGTACCGCGTCGGTCGACGCGTAGCCCAGCACCTCGACCACCCGACCGATCACCGCCTCGGTCACCACTCGCGGCCGATCCTCCACCGCCACCGACGCCAGCCGGTCCCGCAGCGACCCGGGCCCGGCCGCACCGGCGGCCGCCCGCCGCGGCCGGGTCCGCACCAACCCCCGCAGCACCACCGGCAACTGCCCTGCCTCGGCCTGTCGGGCCAGCGCGGACCGGTCCCAGCGCGCCGCCACCACCACCGGCCGCTCGCCCAGCCCCGCGTCGAACAGCGCCAGGCCCTCGTCCGCCGACATCCCGACGATGCCGTGCCGCGCCATCCGCTGCCGCTGCGCGACGGTCAGCTCGCCGGTCATGCCACTCACCGGCTCCCACAACCCCCACGCCATCGACGTCGCCGGCAACCCCGCCGCCCGACGCCGGCACGCCAACGCGTCCACGAACGCGTTCGCGGCGGCGTAGTTGCCCTGCCCGGGCCCACCGAGCACGCCGGCGACCGACGAGAACAGCACGAACATCGACAGGTCGAGGTGCCGCGTCAACTCGTGCAGATGCCAGGCGGCGTCAGCCTTGCCCCGCAGTACCCCATCGATCCGGTCCTGGGTCAGAGCGGTGACCACCGCGTCGTCGAGCACGCCGGCGGCATGCACCACACCGGTCAGCGGATGCGCCGCCGGAACCCCGGCCACCAACTCCGCCACCGCGTCCCGGTCGGACACGTCGCACCCGACGAACCGCACCTCGGCCCCGAGCGCCTCCAACTCCGCCCGCAGCTCAGCCGCGCCGGGCGCCTGCGCGCCGCGCCGGCTCACCAACACCAGCTGCCGTACCTTGTGCGCGACCACCAGGTGCCGGGCCACCAGGCCACCCAGCGCACCCGACGCACCGGTCACCAACACCGTCCCGGCCGGGTCCACCTCCACCCCGTCCACGCCGCCTGCCGCCGGCACCAGTCGCGGCACCAGAACCTGCCCGTCCCGTACGACGAACTGCGGCTCCCCGGTCGCCAGCGCAGCGGCGAACGTGGCCGGATCACAGCCCGCATCCACCTCCCCCAGCACGAACCGGCCCGGATGTTCTGCCTGCGCCGATCGCACCAGACCCCATACCGCGGCTCCCGCCAGGTCCGCACCGTCGACCGCACCCCGGGTCATCACGACCAGCCGGCGGCCGTCGTACCGCTCGTCGGCCAGCCACTCCCGCAGCACGGCCAGCACCTCGCCGAGCCGCGCCCGCGTGTCCGCCGGTACCGGACCCGATCCAGCCGGTACCGGATGCACCACCCATGGCGCGTCCCCCGCCGCGGCCAGGCCGTCCACCACCGCCGTCACGACCAGTGACTCACCCAGCCCCACCACACCCGACACCCCGGCCCCGGGCAACGACACCGGTGACCACTCCACGTCGTACAGCGGGCGGTCGGAGGCGGGACGCAGCTGTTCCGCGTCAACCGGTCGGGTGGCCAGCGCGTCCACCCGCGCGACCGGACGACCCTCCGGATCGGCCAGGTCCAGTGCGACACCGCTGCTCGTACGAACCACCCGCACCCGCAGCGCGGTGGCGCCCGCCACGGACAGCGTCACACCGGTCCACGAGAACGGCAGCCGTACCTCGCTGTCCCCGGCGCCTTCCCCGTCCAACTCCACCGCGTGCAGCGCCGCGTCCAGCAACGCCGGGTGCAAGCCGAACCCGTCCGCCGAGACCCCGTCCGGCAACGCGACCTCGGCGTACACCTCGTCGCCCAGCCGCCACGCGGACCGCAACCCGCGGAATGCCGGCCCGTAGTCCAGACCGAGCCGGGACAGCTCGTCGTAGCGCCCCGCCACGTCCACCGGCTCCGCCTCCGCCGGCGGCCACGGTCCGGACAGCGGATCGACACCCGCCGGAGCCGCGGCAACGCCTACCACACCTTCGGCATGCCGGGTCCACGCGCCGGTACGGTCGGTCGCTGGACGGGACAGCACCACCACCCGGCGCCGGCCACCGTCGTCGGGCGGCCCGACGCTCACCTGTACGGCGACCGCGTGCTCCTCGGACAGCACCAGCGGCGCCTCCAGGGTCAGCTCCTCGACCGCGTCGCAGCCGACCTCGGCCGCCGCGTGCAGCGCGAGCTCGATCAGCGCGGCACCGGGCACCACGACCGTGTCCCACACGGCGTGGTCCGCGAGCCACGGCATCGTCTCCAGCGACAACCGGGTGCCGAAGATCCGTACGTCCTCGGCGGTCGAAGCCACCTCGGCGGACAGCAGCGGGTGCTCCACCCGCCGCAGCCCCAGTCCGGCGCCGTCGACGCCACCGGGCGTACCGAGGTCGAGCCAGTACCGCTGGCGTTGGAAGGCGTACGTGGGCAGGTCCACCAACCGACCCGCGACCCCGACCTGCCGGTGGTACGCCGGCCAGTCCACCGCCACTCCGGACACGTGCAGCTCGGCCAGACCGGCGAGCAGCGCAACCGGTTCTGGCCGGTCCTTGCGCAGCACCGGTACCGCCAGCACGTCATTTACCGCGTCGGTTACCTGGTCGGTCACCAGTGGGGTCAGCACCCCGGACGGCCCGACCTCCACGAACGTCCGAACCCCGGCAGTCCGCAACGCGGCAACGCCGTCGCCGAACCGGACCGCCTCCCGTACGTGCCGCACCCAGTAGTCCGGGGTGCACACGTCGTCGCCGGCAAGCGCGCCGGTCAGGTTCGACACCAGCGGGATCGACGGCTCGCTGAACGAGATCCCGGCCAGCGCAGCCTCGAAGGAAGCGAGCATCGGCTCCATCAACGCCGAATGGAACGCATGGCTCACGGTCAACCGCTTGGTCCGCACACCTTTTCCGGTCCAAGCCGCCTCAATCTCGTCGACGGCGTCCACCGATCCGGATACGACGCAGGCGGTCGGGCCGTTGACCGCGGCGAGGTCGGCGCCGTCAACCAGGGACTCGCATACCGCAGACTCGTCGGCCGCGACCGCGAGCATCGCCCCGCCCGCGGGTAGCGCCTGCATCAGGCGGCCCCGCGCCGCGACCAGCGTGCACGCATCCTCCAGCGACAACACCCCGGCGACGTGCGCGGCGGTGATCTCGCCGATGGAATGCCCGGCCACGAAGTCCGGCCGTACCCCGAGCGAGGACAGCAGCCGGAACAGCGCCACCTCGACCGCGAACAACCCCGGCTGGGTGTGCTGGGTCTGATCGATCAGCTCCGAATCGAGCGCCTCGGCCAGCCCGTCGAACCGGTCACACACCTCATCGAACGCCGCCGCGAACACCGGAAACGCCTCGTACAGTTCCCGGCCCATCCCGGCACGCTGCGCACCCTGCCCGGAAAACAGGAACGCCACCGGACCACGCTCAACCGCCACCCCGGACACCACGGCACCGGACGGCTCACCGCCTGCCACCGCCCGCAACCCGGCCAACAACTCGTCCCGATCCGAGGCGAGCACCACCGCCCGGTGATCCAACACCGCCCGCGACACCGCCGACGACCACGCCACCTCCGCCGCGTCCACCGCGGGACGCTCGGCCAACCAACCGGCCCACCGGTTCGCCTGACCAGCCAGCGCCGCCGACGACCGTGCCGACACCAACACCGCAAGGAGCCCCCCGGCCACCACTGACCCCGGCTCACCATCAAGATCAGGCTCGGGTGCGGCCTCGAGAACGACATGCGCGTTAGTGCCGGAAATCCCGAACGACGACACCGCCGCCCGCCGCGGCCGATCCACCACCGGCCACGGCGTCGCCTCCCGCGCGAGAGCTACCGCACCGGCCGACCAGTCCACATGCGACGACGGCTCGTCCACGTGCAGCGACGCCGGGACCACCCCGTGCCGCATCGCCAGCACCATCTTCATCACGCCGGCCACGCCCGCGGCCGCCTGCGTGTGGCCGAGGTTGGACTTGATCGAGCCGAGCAACAGCGGCCGATCCGCCGGCCGGTCCGCGCCGTACACAGCCAGCAGCGCCTGCGCCTCGATCGGATCGCCGAGGACCGTACCGGTGCCGTGCGCCTCCACCGCGTCGATCTCGCCGGTGACCAGCCGCGCGTTCGCCAGCGCCTGCCGGATCACCCGCTGCTGGGACGGCCCGTTCGGCGCGGTCAACCCGTTGCTTGCCCCGTCCTGGTTCACCGCACTGCCGCGCACCACCGCCAACACCCGACGCCTCGCGGCCAGAGCGTCGGAGAGCCGCTGCACCAGCAGCACCCCGGCGCCCTCGGACCAGCCGGTACCGTCCGCCGCGTCCGAGAACGACTTGCACCGGCCGTCCGCGGCCAGGCCCCGCTGTCGGGAGAAGTCGATGAAGGTCTCCGGGGTGTACATGACCGTCACCCCGCCGGCCAGCGCCAGGTCACACTCGCCGTTGCGGAGCGCCTGCACCGCCAGGTGCAACGCCACCAGCGACGACGAACACGCCGTGTCGACCGTTACCGCCGGCCCCTCGAACCCGAACGTGTACGCCACCCGCCCGGACAGCACGCTGCTCGCCGCACCGCCACCGAGGAAGCTGGCCACGGCCTCCGGGACGTCACCGCGACCGGCCGCGTAGTTGTGGTACATGAGACCGGCGAACACGCCCACCCGACCGCCGCGCAACGAGTGCGGATCGATCCGGCCGTACTCGATCGCCTCCCACGAGATCTCCAGCAGCAACCGCTGCTGCGGATCCATCGCCAACGCCTCACGCGGCGAGATGCCGAAGAACGCGGGATCGAACTCCGCCGCGTCGTGCAGGAAGCCACCCTGATTCGTGTACGACGTGCCACGGCGCGAACCGGACGGGTCGTACAACTCCTCAAGATCCCAACCCCGGTCGGTCGGGAAACCGGTAACGCCGTCCCGCCCGTTCGCGACCAGCTCCCACAGCTCCTCCGGCGACCGAACCCCACCGGGATACCGGCACGCCATCCCGACGATCGCGATCGGCTCGCGGTCCTTGGCCTCCAGTTCCCGGATCCGTTTGCGCGCGTCACGCAGGTCGGTGGTGGCACGCCGCAGGTAGTCCAGAAATTCGGCCTCAGTGGGCATGCGACCGCTCCGTGTGTGGGTTCCGCGTCGGGACCATGCGACTCAGCTCGTGGCCAGTTCGTCGAGGACGCTGAAGATCTCCTCGGCGGACGCCGACTCCAGGCTCGCCGGGGCGCCGTCCGACTCCGGCTCCGCGTGCGTCCACAGCGAGAGCAGGTCCCGGATCCGTTCGGCCACCGCGCCGCGCTCGGCGTCGTCGGGCGATACCGAGCGCAGGACCGACTCGACCTTGGTGAGCTCCTCCAGCGCCGCCAGCGCAGTGACGGACTTCTCCGCGAGCAGCTCGGTGCGCAGGTGGTCGGCGAGTGCGCGGGGCGTCGGGTAATCGAAGATCAACGTGGCCGGCAGCCGGAGCCCGGTCGCCGCGGTGAGCTGGTTGCGCAGCTCCACCGCGGTCAACGAGTCGAACCCGAGTTCGGTGAAGGTGTGGTCCGGTCGCACCGCGTCGGTCGAGGCGTAGCCCAGCACCTCGACCACCCGACCGATCACCGCCTCGGTCACCACCCGCTGCCGATCCTCGGCGCTGGCCGAGGCGAGCCGGTCGGCCAATGACAGCCCGTCGGCGGCGGCTCGGCGGGCGGAGGTCCGCACCAGCCCACGCAGCGGCGCGACCAGCTGGCCCGCGGCGGCCTGCCGGTGCAGCTCGGGCAGGTCCAGCCGGACCGGCACCACCACCGGACGATCGTCGCGGACCCCGGTGTCGAACAACGCCAGCCCGTCCGCGCTGGTCAGCGGCGCGATGCCGTGCCGCGCCATCCGCTGCCGCTGCGCGGCGCCGAAGTCGCCGGTCATCCCGCCGGCCGGCTCCCACACCCCCCAGGCGAGCGAGGTGCCGGCCAGCCCGGCGGCCCGCCGCTGCCGCGCCAGCCCGTCCAGGAAAGCGTTGGCCGCGGCGTAGTTGCCCTGCCCGGGCCCACCGAGCACGCCGGCGACCGACGAGAACAGTACGAACATCGACAGGTCGAGGTGCCGCGTCAACTCGTGCAGATGCCAGGCGGCGTCAGCCTTGCCCCGCAGTACCCCATCGATCCGGTCCGGGGTCAGAGCGGTGACCACCGCGTCGTCGAGCACGCCGGCGGCATGCACCACACCGGTCAGCGGATGCGCCGCCGGAACCCCGGCCACCAACTCCGCCACCGCCTCCCGGTCGGACACATCGCACGCGACGAACCGCACCTCGGCCCCGAGCGCCTCCAACTCCGCCCGCAGCTCGGTCGCGCCGGGCGCCCGCGCGCCGCGCCGGCTGGCCAGCAGCAGGTGGCGTACCTTGTGCGCGCCGACCAGGTGCCGGGCCACCAGGCCACCCAGCGCGCCGGTGCCGCCGGTGACCAGCACCGTTCCGTCGGGTTCGAGCTCGGCGCTGTCCGCCGGGCCGGTCGCGGCCCGCGCCAGCCGTGGCAGCAGGATCTTTCCGTCGTGTACCGCGAGCTGCGGCTCGCCGGTGGCCAGTGCCCGGGCGAGCAGCGGGGCGTCGGCGGTGCCGTCGGTGTCCACCAGTACGAACCGGTCCGGATGTTCGGACTGGGCCGAGCGGACCAGGCCCCCCACCGCGGCCGCGGCGAGATCCGAGCCGTCGACGCCGCCGCGGGTGACCACGACCAGCCGACGGCCGTCGTACCGCTCGTCGGCCAACCACTCCCGCAGCACGGCCAGCACCTCGCCGAGCCGCGTCCGCACGCCGTCCGGCACCGCGTCGTCGAGCGGGGCCGCGCCGACCAGCACGAACTGCGCGCCGGTGGCCGGCACGTCTGCCAACCCCGGCAACGCCGTCGTGGCCAGGCCGGTCCCGCCGCCGAGGTCGACGACTCCGGTCGCGCCATGATCCGGCGGGGGTACCGGAGTCCAGAGCAGCTCGTAGAGCGGCTGGTCGGACCCGCCGCCGGCCCGCAACTGCTCGGCGCTGACCGGCCGGGACGCCAGCGACCGCACCCGCGCGACGGGCGCGCCGGTCGGGTCGGTGAGCTCGAGCGCTACTCCCCCGTCGGCTCGGCTCGCGCGCACCCGCAGCGCGGTGGCCCCGGTACGGGACAGCGTCACGCCGGTCCACGCGAACGGCAGCCGTACCCCGGCGTCGCCGTCCCGCTGGTCCGCGCCGTCCACCAGGCCCACCACGTGCAGCGCGGCGTCGAGCAGCGCGGGATGGATGCCGAGCCGGTCGGCCGGTACGCCGTCCGGCAGCGCCACCTCGGCGTACACCTCGCCGCCGGCACGCCACGCCGACCGCAGCCCGTGGAACGCCGGCCCGTAGTCGACGCCGAGCCGGGCCAGCTCGTCGTAGAGGGCGGCCACGTCGACCGGTTCCGCGGCGGGCGGCGGCCACTCGACCGGTGTCACCGCGGCCGCCGGGCCGGACCCGGCCACCAGTCCCTCGGCGTGCCGCACCCAGTCCGCGTGCGGGTCGGCGGCCGGCCGGGAGTGAATGGCGAGGCGGCGGCGACCGGCGTCGTCCGGCGCCCCGACGCCCACCTGTACCGCGACCGCCCCCTGCTCGCGCAGTACCAGCGGCGCTTCCAGGGTCAGTTCGTCCAGCCCGTCGCAGCCGACCCGACCGGCGGCGTGCAGCGCGAGTTCGACCAGCGCGGCACCCGGTACCACGACTGAGCCCCACACAAGGTGGTCGGCGAGCCACGGCTGCGCTTGTACCGACAGTCGCGCGCCGAAGGTCCGTACGCCGTCCGCGGCCGACGTGACCTCTGCGGTCAACAGCGCGTGGTCGGTGGTACGCAGCCCGAGTCCGGCCAGATCCGCGCCGGTGGACGCGCCGGCGTCGAGCCAGTACCGCTCGCGCGCGAACGCGTACGTGGGCAGGTCGACAGTCTGGTGGCCGTCGCCGAGATAGGCGCGCCAGTCCACCTCGGTACCGGTCGCGTGCAGCAGCCCCAACGCCGACACCAGAACCTGCGCCTCGTCCCGGTCGCGGCGTTGGGTGGCCGCGAACACCGCCTCAGGAGCGATGTCCTGCGCCAGCGCGGTCAACGTCGCGTCCGGCCCCACCTCGACGAACGTGCCGACGCCCTGCTCGCACAGGTACGCCACCCCGTCGCCGAACCGCACCGCCTCCCGGACATGCCGCACCCAGTACTCCGGAGTGCACACGTCGTCGCCGGCCAGCGCGCCGGTCAGGTTCGACACCAGCGGAATCGACGGCTCGCTGAACGAGATCCCGGCCAGCGCCGCCGCGAAGTCGGCGAGCATCGGCTCCATCAGCGCGGAGTGGAACGCGTGGCTGACCGTCAACCGCTTGGTCCGCACGCCGCGGTCTGTCCAGACCGCCTCGACCGCGTCGACGGCATCCACCGATCCGGATACCACGCAGGCAGCCGGGCCGTTCACCGCCGCGACGTCGACCCCGTCGACCAGTGACTCGCATACCGCAGCCTCATCGGCGGCCACCGCGAGCATCGCCCCGCCGGCGGGCAGCGCCTGCATCAACCGGCCGCGCGCCGCCACCAACGTGCACGCCTCACGCAGCGAGAACACCCCGGCGACATGCGCCGCCGCGAGCTCACCAATGGAGTGCCCGGCCACGAAATCCGGCGCGACGCCGAGCGACTCGAGGAGACGGAACAGCGCCACCTCGATAGCGAACAATCCGGGCTGGGTGTACCGCGTCTGGTCGATCAGCTCCGAGTCGAGCGCGTCGGACAGCCCCTCGAACTCCGCACACACCTCATCGAACGCCGCCGCGTACACCGGAAACGCCTCGTACAGCCCGCGGCCCATGCCGATCCGCTGGGACCCCTGCCCGGAGAACAGGAACGCCACCGGACCACGCCCGGCCACCCCGGTCACCAGGCCGGGTGCCGGCTCCCCGACGACCAGTGCGCGCAGCCCGGCCAGCAGGGACTCCCGGTCCGAACCGACCACGACCGCCCGGTGCTCCAGCGCCGCCCGCGACGTGGCCAGCGACCACGCCACGTCTGCCGGCGAAGCCTCGGGCTGCTCCGCCCGTACGAACTCGGTCAGTCGCGCTGCCTGCGCCGCCAGTCCCGCCGCCGACCGCGCCGACACCAACCACGGCACCGGCCCCGCAAACGACCCGGCCGCGACTCGCGGCGCCGCCGGCTCGGGCGCCTCGACGATCACGTGCGCGTTGGTACCGCTGATCCCGAACGAGGACACTCCGGCCCGGCGCGGCCGGTCCGCCGCCGGCCACGGCGTCGCCTCCCGCACGATGGCGACCGCGCCGGCGGACCAGTCCACCCGCGACGACGCCTCGTCCACGTGCAGTGACGCCGGCACCATGCCATGTGCCATGGCCTGCACCATCTTGATGACTCCGGCCACCCCGGCGGCGGACTGCGGGTGGCCGAGGTTCGACTTGACCGAGCCGATCAGCAGCGGCCGGTCGGCCGGCCGGTCCTGGCCGTACGTCGCCAACAGCGCCTGCGCCTCGATCGGATCGCCCAGCGTCGTACCGGTGCCATGGGCTTCGACAACGTCCACATCGGACGGTGCGAGTCGGGCGCTGGCCAGCGCGGCGCGGATCACCCGCTGCTGGGACGGTCCGTTGGGTGCGGTCAGCCCGTTCGACGCGCCGTCGGAGTTCACCGCCGTCCCGCGCACCACAGCCAACACCCGCCGGCCGTCCCGCAGCGCGTCGGACAGCCGCTGCACGAGCAGCATCCCGACGCCTTCGGCCAACGAGGTGCCGTCCGCCGCCTCGGCGAACGGCTTGCACCGGGCCGACCGGGACAGGTTCCCCTGCCGGGTGAAGTCGACGAACACGGCCGGGGTCGGCAGCACCGTGACCCCGCCGGCCAGGGCCAGGTCGCACTCGCCGGCGCGCAGCGACTGCGCGGCCAGGTGCAGCGCCACCAGCGACGCCGAACAGGCGGTGTCGACGGACACGGCCGGACCTTCGAAGCCGAAGGTGTACGCCACCCGGCCGGACGCGATGCTGTCGGCCGCGCCCAGCCCGAGGTAGTCGACCACGCCGTCCGGCGCAGACGTGGTCTGGGCTGCGTAGTTGCTGTGGGCCAGCCCGGCGAACACGCCGACCGCGGCGCCCCGCAGCCCGAGCGGATCGATGCCGGCCCGCTCGAACGCCTCCCAGGACGTTTCCAGCAGCAGCCGCTGCTGCGGGTCCATCGCCAGCGCCTCGCGCGGCGAGATCTCGAAGAACCGCGGGTCGAACTCGGCCGCGTCGTACAGGAACCCGCCCTCGCGTACACAGGAGGTGCCTTTGCGGGTCTGCTCCGGGTCGTACAGCGCCTCGGTGTCCCAGCCCCGGTCGGCGGGGAAGCCGGAGATCGCGTCGCCGCCCCGGGACACCAGGTCCCACAGGTCCTCCGGGGACCGGACGCCGCCCGGGAACCGGCACGCCATACCGACGATCGCGATCGGCTGCTGCGCCTGCTCCTCAAGGTCGCGAAGCTGCTGCCGGGTCCGCCGCAGGTCGGTGGTGACCCTCTTCAGGTACTCCCGAAGCTTGTCCTCGTTGTCCATCAACCCAGCCCATCGCGATGGGGAACACAGGTCATCCGGCAGGCACAATCGTCCCCATGTGCGGGCGAAGTTATGGCGGCCGGAGCGGCCCGGACAACCCCTAACCGCCCTGCGTACGGTAGGGGTGGCAGCACGCGGTGGTGGGGAGTTGGCGGTGGATCGGCCGTACTAGCGTCGAGTCGTCAGCAAGGTCGACGCCATCCCGCCCGGAAGGATCCGCGCCACGATGAGCACGCGAGACGCCGACAACGGATTGTGGGTGCGGCGATACCATCCGGCCCCGGCCGGCAGCCCGCGCCTGGTCTGCCTGCCCCACGCCGGTGGCTCGGCGAGCTTCTACTTCCCGGTGTCGCGGTCCCTGTCGGCCACGTCCCTGTCGGCCGCGATCGACGTCCTCGCGATCCAGTACCCCGGTCGCCAGGACCGTCGGCAGGAGAAGTGCGTCGACAACCTGCACGAGCTGGCCGGCCAGGTACACGACGTGCTCAAGCCCTGGTTGGACGAGCCGATCGCGATCTTCGGGCACAGCATGGGTGCGAGCCTCGGCTTCGAGCTGGCGCGGCTGATCGAGACGGAGACCGGCGGTACACCGACGCACCTGTTCGCGTCCGGCCGGCGCGCGCCGTCGCGGTACCGGCACGAGACCGTGCACCTGCTCGACGACGACGGCCTGCTGGCGGACGTGAAGAAGCTCAGCGGTACCGACCCGGCGATCCTCGGCGACGAGGAGCTGCTGCGCCTCGCGCTGCCGGCGATCCGCAGCGACTACCGCGCCGCCGAGACGTACGAGTACCGCCCGGGCCCACCGCTGTCCTGCCCGATCACCGTGTTCACCGGCGACAACGATCCGAAGACCACGGTCGAGGAGGCGAAGGCCTGGTCGGAGCACACCACGGGCGCGTTCGACCTCAACGTGTACGCCGGTGGGCACTTCTTCCTGGCCCAGCACCAGGCCCCGATCCTCCGCACGATCTCCACCGCCCTGTCCCGCTAGGCCTCGGCCACCTGCCGGCGCAGCTCGTCGGCGAGGGTGCTGACACCGGCCGGGTCCGGCGCGACGCCGAACACGTAGAAGTCGGGTCGGACCAGGACCGCGACGGCCTGGTGCGCGGCGAGGTAGGGCAGGTACACGTCGTCCTCGTCGACCACGACGCCGGCGGCGGGCTCGGTGCCGGCCGGTACGACCTGCACGGTGCGCGTGCCCAGCGAGGTCAGGTACGGGTCCGGCGCGATCGGCTCGGTGCTGAGCAGCATGAAGCCGGTGCCGACCACCTGGTCGAAACGGTCGGTCCGGTCTCCCACGGTGACCCGGCCCTGCGGCACCGGATCGCCGGCGCCCGGCCCGGCGGTGCCGTCGGGCAACCGGTACAGCACCCCGTCCACGATCGGCTCCAGCAGCGACCGCACCTGCTTCTGCCGGGACCGGCGGCGCAGCGCGGCGAGCATGACCGCGTCCCGGCCGGCCGCCGCCTTCTGGTCGGTCTCGCAGATCACCTTGCCCGAGTTCATCGACATGGTGATCGCGTGCTGTACGTGCGCCCGGCGCTCGACCTCGTACGTGTCGAGCAGCGCCGCCGCGGCGAGGCCGCGATGTACCAGGTCCAGCTTCCAGGCGAGATTGATGGCGTCCCGGAAGCCGCAGCTCATGCCCTGGCCCATGAACGGGGGCATGACGTGCGCGGCGTCGCCGGCGAGGAGGATCCGGCCGGTACGCCAGGTGTCGGCGTAGCACGCCTGGGTGGTGTACACGTTGAACCGTTCCAGCGTGGCGTTGTCCGGCGTGATGTCGAACAGGCCGAGCAGCCGCCACACGCTCGCCTCGGTGTTGAACTCCTCCAGGCTCTCCCCCGGTACCCGCATGAACTCCCAGCGGCGGTGCCCGGGGCCGGCGGAGACCGCGGTACGGGGTCGCGCGGTGTCGCACACCTGCAGGTTGTTCGGCTTGAACTCGCGCGGCTCGTTCGGCACCACGTCGCAGATCAGCCAGTCGTGGGTGAAGTCGAGGTCGGTCGAGGTGGCGCCGAGGTGCTTGCGGACGAAGCTGTTCCCGCCGTCGCAGCCGACCACCCACCGGGCGGTGTGGGTCTGCTGGTCGCCGTCGGCGAGCACGCTCACCTCAACGTGGTCGCCGTGGTCGGTCAGGCCGGTCACCTCGTGCCCGCGCAGCACGGTCACCTGGTCGAACTCCGCGCCCCGGGCGGCCAGCACGCCTTCCAGCCCCGGCTGGTAGAACGACGTCGAGTCGGGCCACCCGGTGGGGCTGGTGTCGAGGGTCTTGGCGTGCAGCAGAGTCCGGCCGAAGCCGTTGCGCCAGATGTACTCGCCGGATGATTCGGTGACCGCGGCCATCGCGTCGCCGACCCCGACCGAGGCGAGGATGCGGGCCGCCTCACCGTCGTACGACACGGCGCGGGGCCTCGTGTACGGGGCGGTGTGCCGCTCCACCGCGGTGACGGTCAGGCCGCGCTCGGCCAGCAGGATGGTGAGCAGCTGCCCCACCGGGCCGTAGCCCACGATCAGTACGTCGGTCGTCACCATCGGCATCACGTCCTCGCTGGTGGTTCCGGGCGCGGGCCGCGGCTGCGTCCGGGTCCGGATACGGGCGGCGGAGACATCGTCATCACAGCCCGAGTTCGGTATCGATGAGGTTGAAGATCTCGTCGTCGCTGGCCTGGTCGAGATCGAGGTCGGCGTCGATGTCGCCGTCGGTCGACGAGGCGCCGCGGGCCGTACGCCACTTGCCGACCAGCACCTCCAGCCGGGCCGCGACCTGGCCGTGCAGCTGCGGATCGGCGACCGTCTCGGTGACGGTCCGCTCCAGGCTCTCCAGCAGGGCCAGGATCGGCGACCGGGCCGGCGCGGCCGCGGCCGGGGCGAGCTGGTCCCGCAGGTACCGGGCCAGCGCGGTCGGGTCCGGGTAGTCGAACACCAGGGTGGCGGGCAGCCGCTGCCCGGTGGCCTCGCCCAGCCGGTTGCGCAGTTCCACCGCGGTGAGCGAGTCGATACCCAGGTCGGCGAACGGGCGGGTGGGCTTGATCGCCTCGGAACCGGCGTGGCCGAGCACGGTCGCCGCTTCGGCCCGTACCAGGTCCAGCAGCAGCGCCGCCTGGTCCTGTTCGGCCAGTCCGGCGAGCCGGCCGGCGAGTCCACCGCGACCGGCCGCGGGCGTACCGCCGTCGGCGACCGCCCGGTCGGCGAAAGCGCGGTCACCGAAAGCCCGGTCACCGAAAGCCCGGTCACCGAAAGCGCGGTCACCGGGAGCGCGGCGGGGCCCGGCGAGGCCGCGCAGCACCGGCGGTACCGACCGGTCCGGTACGTCGCGCAGGTCCACGACGGTCGGCACCAGCAGCGGGTCCGGGGTGGCCAGGCCGGCGTCGAACAGGGCCAGTCCGGTACCGGTGGCGAGTGCACGCTGCCCGTCCCGGGCGGCCCGGCTCCGGTCCGTCGAGCCGAGCTGGCCGGTCAGCTCGCTGGCCTGCTCCCACCGGCCCCAGGCGTACGACTGGGCGGCGAGGCCGCTGGTGCGCCGGTGCTGGGCGAGCGCGTCGAGGAACGCGTTGGCGGCCGCGTAGTTGGCCTGGCCGGGCACGCCGAACACGCCGGCGCCGGAGGAGAACAGCACAAACCCGGCGAGGTCGGCGTCGCGGGTCAGCTCGTGCAGCTGCCAGGCCGCGTCCACCTTCGGCCGGAACACGGTGTCCAGCCGCCGCGGCGTCTGCGCGGCCACCACCCCGTCGTCGAGCGCCCCGGCGACGTGGACGACCGCGGTCAGCGGGTGCTCGGCCGGTACCGCGGCGAGCACGCCGGCCACCGCGCCCCGGTCGGCCACGTCGGCGGCGACGACGGTCACCTCGGCGCCGAGGTCCGCGAGCTCCGCGACCAGTTCCGCCGCGCCGGGCGCGTCCGGCCCGCGCCGGCTCGCCAACAGCAGGTGGTGTACGCCGTGGCCGGCGACCAGACGCCGCGCCACCAGGCCGCCGAGCAGGCCGGTACCGCCGGTGATCAGCACCGTGCCGTCCGGGTCCCACCGGCGCGGCATGGTCAGCACCACCTTGCCGATGTGCCGGGCCTGGCTGATGTACCGGAACGCCTCCGGCGCCTGCCGCACGTCCCAGGTCTGTACCGGCATCGGCGCGAGCGCGCCCGCCTCGAACAGCCGTACCAGCTCGAGGAGCATGTGCTGGAGCAGGTCCGGATCGACCGTGGTCAGGTCGTACGCCTGGTAGGCCACGCCCGGGTACCGGGCCGCGATGTCGTCCGGGTCGCGCGGGTCGGTCTTGCCCATCTCGACGAACCGGCCGCCGCCCGGCAACAACCGCAGCGACGCGTCGACGAACTCGCGGGCCAGCGAGTTGAGCACCACGTCCACGCCGCGCCCGCGGGTACCGGCGAGGAACGCCGTCTCGAAGTCGAGGGTGCGGGACGAGGCGACGTTGGCGGCCGGTACGCCCAGCGCAGCCAGCGCCGGCCACTTGCCGGGGCTCGCGGTCGCGTACACCTCCGCGCCGAGCTGCTTCGCCAGCTGTACCGCGGCCATACCGACGCCGCCGGCCGCGGCGTGTACCAGCACCGACTCGCCAGGGCGCAGCGCGGCCAGGTTGACCAGCCCGTGGTACGCGGTCAGGTACACCACCGGTACGGCGGCGGCCTGTACGAACGTCCAGCCGGCCGGCATCGGGGCGAGCAGCCGCCGATCGGTGACCGCGACCGGCCCGAAGCAGCCGACGAACACGCCGAACACCCGGTCGCCGGGGCGCAGGTCGGTGACGCCGGATCCGACCTCGGTCACCACGCCCGCGCCCTCGCCGCCGGGCGGACCGGCGTCGCCGGGGTACAGCCCGAGCGCGTTGAGTACGTCCCGGAAGTTGACGCCGGCGGCGCGCAGTTCGACCCGCACCTCACCGGGGGCGAGCGGGGTGTCCGCGGCGTCGGTCGGTACCAGCGCCAGGTTCTCCAGGCTGCCCCGCACCGGGCAGTCCAGCCGCCAGGCCGGCTCCGGCGGCGGGGTGAGCGTGACGGCGGCGTCCGGCCGGGCCAGCCGGGGCGCGTACAGCTCGCCGCCGCGCACCGCGATCTGCGGCTCGCCGGTGCCGAGCACCGCGGCGAGCAGCGCGGCCGGCACGGCGGCACCAGCGCCTTCTCCAGGAGCAGTGCCCTCTCCCGGAGCAGCGCCTTCTCCCGGAGCAGCGCCTTCTCCAGGCTCGGTGTCGAGCAGCACGAACCGGCCGGGATGCTCGGACTGCGCGGACCGGACCAGTCCCCACACCGCCGCGGCGGCCGGGTCGGCGACCTCGGCGGTGCCGTGTACGCCGACCGCGCCGTGCGTGACCAGCACCAGCCGGGTCGACTCGTCCCGGGGCTCGGCCAGCCAGGACTGGAGCAGCTCCAGCGCCTGTCCGGTGGCCCGCCGGGTACGGTCCGGCAGCGTGCCGTCGGGGCCGGGTTCGATCACGGCCACCACCGCGTCGGCGGTCGTGTCGGGGGCGTCGTCCGGGGCCGGCAGCGGCGTCCAGGCCAGCCGGTACAGCGCGGCGTCACCGGTTCCCTCGAGCTCGCTGGACGAGGTGGGGCGCAGCGCCAGCGACGCCACGTCGGCGACCGGCGTACCGGCTGCGTCGGCCATGCTGACCGTGATCGCGTGCTGCCCGGTCCGGGCCACCCGGACCCGCAGCCTGGTGGCGCCCACCGCGTGCAGCGCCACCCCGGTCCACACGAACGGCAGCAGCAGGTCGGTACCGCCCTCGGTGAGGCCGGTGAAGTGCGCGGCGTGCAGGGCGCCGTCGA
The DNA here is from genome assembly GCA_963742715.1 of uncultured Actinomycetota bacterium. Classification (GTDB taxonomy): domain Bacteria; phylum Actinomycetota; class Actinomycetes; order Mycobacteriales; family Micromonosporaceae; genus CAVUMR01. Next base: position 2,676,228 of record CAVUMR010000002.1, read on the forward strand.
ACAGGGCCGGGTGCAGGCCGTACCCGGCCGCGGTCGCGGCGGGCAGCTCGACCTCGGCGTACACCTCGTCGTCGCGGGTCCACACCGCCGCCAGGCCACGGAACGTCGGGCCGTAGCCGAACCCGTCGGCCGCCAGGCCGGCGTAGAAGCCGGACAGGTCGGCCGGTACCGCGCCGGGCGGCGGCCAGGCGGCCCAGTCGTCGGTGGCCGGCGGTACCGAGCCGGCGGACAGCGTGGCGTGGCCGTGCCGTACCCACGGCGCGTCCGGAGTGGCCGCCGGCCGGGAGTGGATGCCGACCCGGCCCCGGCCGGCCTCGTCCGGCCCGGTCGCGGTGAGCTGTAGGTGTACCGCCCCGTCCGCCGGTACGACCAGCGGCGCCTCGATGATCAGCTCGTCCAGCAGTGGGCAGCCGAGCTGGTCGCCGGCGCGCAGGCACAGCTCGACCAGCGCGGTACCGGGCACCAGGATCCGGCCCTGCACCTCGTGGTCGGCCAGCCACGGGTGCGACGAGGTGGACAGCCGGCTGGTGAACAGGTGCCCGCCGTCGGCCAGCGGTGCGGACGCGCCCAGCAGCGGGTGCCCGGCCGGGTCGAGTCCGGCGGCGGAGATGCCGGCGGTACCGGTCGACGCGGCGCCCGGCCAGTACCGGCGGTGCTCGAAGGCGTACGTGGGCAGCTCCACCGGCTGCCCGCCGCGCAGCGCCGGCCGCCAGTCCAGCTCCACGCCTCGTACGTGCAGTTGCGCGGCCGCGGCCAGGAACCGGGACCGGCCGCCGTTGTCCCGCGCGAGGGTGCCGACCACCACCACCGGGGCGTCCCGGTCCTGCAGGGTCTCCTCGATGTTCATGCCGAGTACCGGGTGCGCGCCGCACTCGAGGAACGTGTCGTACCCCTGCTCGGCCAGGGCCCGCACCGACCGCATGAACTCCACCGGCTGCCGCAGGTTGCGGTACCAGTAGTCGCCGGCCAGCTCCTCCGCGGCCATCCAGCGGACGTCCACCGTGGAGAAGAACGGGATGCTCGCCGCGCCTGGTTCGAGGTGGGTCAGCGCGCCGGTTACGCCGTCGCGGACCCGCTCCACCTGGGCGGAGTGGGACGCGTACTCGATCGGGATGCGCCTGGCCCGGATGCCCTGCCCGACCAGTTCGGAGATGAGCGTCTCGATCGCGCCCCGGTCGCCCGACACGGCCACCGCCGCCGGCCCGTTGACCGCGGCGATCGACAGCTGGTCGCCCCACCGGGCGATCAGCTCGGACACCTGGTCGATAGGCAGCGGGATCGACGCCATCGCACCGTCCCCGGCCCGGGCCAGGGTCTGCAGGGCCTGGCTGCGCAGCGCGACCAGCTTCGCCGCGTCATCGAGCGAGAGCGCACCGGCGACGCAGGCCGCGGCGAGCTCACCCTGGGAGTGGCCGACCACCGCGCCGGGGCGCAGGCCGTACGACCGCCACAGCGCGGCCAGCGACACCATCACCGCGAACAGCGCGGGCTGTACCGCCACGTCCCGGTCCAGCGACGGTACGCCGGGCCGCTCGCGCAGTACGTCCAGCACCGACCAGCCGGTGTGCGGGGCGAACGCGGCGTCGCAGTCGGCCATCCGGGCGGCGAACACCGGCTCGGTGTCGAGCAGCTCGCGGCCCATGCCGACCCACTGGGAGCCCTGGCCGGGGAACACCAGCACCACGCGTCCGGCCGCTTCGGTCGTACCGCGGAACAGGTTCGGGTGGCGACCGCCGTCGGCGAGCGCGTCCAGGGCGGCGCCGACCCCGGCGGTGTCGTCGCCGAGCAGCACGGCCCGCGACTCGAACGCGGCCCGGGTGGCGTGCAGCGAGTACGCCACGTCGAGCGGGCGCTGATCCGGTCTGTCGGCCAGGTGTGCGCGCAGCCGGCGGGCCTGCCCGGCCAGCGCCTCGGGGGTACGCGCGGACAGCAGCCACGGCAGCGGTCCCGGTGCGGCGCCGTCCGCTTTCGGCGCGCCGGGAATGGTCGCCGGCGCCTCCAGCACCACGTGCGCGTTCGTGCCGGAGATCCCGAACGACGACACCCCGGCCCGACGCGGCCGGCCGGCGGCCGGCCACGGTCGCGCCTCGGTGAGCAGCGCCACCGCGCCGGACGCCCAGTCCACCCGGGAGCTGGGCGCGTCCACGTGCAGGGTGCGGGGCAGCCGGCCGTACCGCATGGCCAGCACCATCTTGATCACGCCGGCCACGCCGGCCGCGGCCTGGGTGTGGCCGAGGTTGGACTTCACCGATCCGAGCAGTACCGGCGTGTCGGCCGGCCGCTGGCCGTAGGTGGCGAGGATCGCCTCGGCCTCGATCGGGTCGCCGAGGTTGGTGCCGGTGCCGTGCGCCTCCACCGCGTCCACGTCGGTGACGGCCAGCCCGGCGTTGGCCAGCGCGCGCCGGATCACCCGCTCCTGGGACGGGCCGTTCGGCGCGGTCAGGCCGTTGGACGCGCCGTCGGAGTTGACCGCGGAGCCGCGGACCAGCGCCAGCACCTGGTGCCCGTACCGGCGGGCGTCGGAGAGCCGCTCCACCACGACCACGCCGGCGCCCTCGGACAGCCCGAACCCGTCGGCGGCCTCGGCGAACGCCTTGCACCGGCCGTCCGCGGCGAGCCCCTGCTGCCGGCTGAACCCGATCAGCCCGGACGGCGAGGACATCACCGACACCCCGCCGGCCAGCGCCAGGTCGCAGTCACCCTGCCGCAGCGCCTGCGCGGCCAGGTGCAGAGCGACCAGCGACGCCGAGCACGCGGTGTCCACGGTGACCGCCGGACCCTCCAGACCGAGCGTGTACGCGACCCGGCCGGACAGCACGCTGGCCGCGGTACCGGTGAGCAGGTGCCCCTCGTCGGCGGTCACCGCCCCGTCGTCCGAGCGCAGCCCGCCGGACGTGGCCGGCGCGTAGTCCTGCCCGTGGGTACCGGCGAACACCCCGGTGCGGCTGCCGCGCAGCCCGCGCGGGTTGACCCCGGCCCGCTCCAGCGCCTCCCACGAGGTCTCCAGCAGCAGCCGGTGCTGCGGGTCCATGGCGAGCGCCTCGCGCGGGCTGATGCCGAAGAACCCGGCGTCGAAGTCGGCGATCCCGGCGAGGAAACCACCGGAGCGGACGTAGGAGGTACCGGCCTGGCCGCGCTCCGGGTCGTACAGCTCGTCCAGCGCCCAGCCGCGGTCGGTGGGCAGGTCCCCCACCACATCCGCCTCGGCTTCCAGCAGCTGCCACAACTGCTGGGGTGTGTCGATGCCGCCCGGGAACCGGCAGGCCATCGCGACGATCGCGATCGGCTCGTCCGCGGTCGGCGGCGTGCCGGTCGCCGCGGCGACCGCCGCCGGCACGGCGCCCGGCTGGTCAGCGGTCGCGCCGAGCAGCTCGGTCCGCAGGTGCCCGGCGAGCGCCTGCGGGCTCGGGTGGTTGTAGACCACGGTCGGGGCGAGCCGTACCCCGGTCGCGGCGGAGAGCCGGTTGGCGAGCTCCACCGACATCAGCGAGTCGAAGCCGAGGTCCTTGAACGGCCGCCCCGGCTCGACCGCGTCCGTGCCGGCGTGCCCGAGCACGGTCGCGGCGTGGGTCCGGACCAGGTCGAGCAGTACCGCGTCCGGGTCGGGTGCGGCGGCCAGCCGGCCGGCGAACCCGCTCGCCGGCTCCGGCTGACCGGGCGGGACCGGCTGGTAGGGCGGGGTCGGCTGGTAGGGCGGGGTCGGCGGCGCGGGCACCAGCGCCCGCAGCAGCGCGGGCACCGCGCCGCCGGCCCGGACCGCGGCCAGGTCCAGCCGGATCGGGACCAGTTCCGGCCGGTCCGCGCGCAGCGCCGCGTCGAACAGCGCGAGGCCCGGCTCGACCTCCAGCGGCAGCGTGCCGGCACGGGCCAGCCGGTGCAGGTCCGCGTCGCGCAGCCGGCCGGCCATCCCCCGCAGCTCCGCCCACAGCCCCCAGGCCAGCGAGGTGGCCGGCAGTCCGGCGTCGCGCCGGTACCGGGCCAGCGCGTCGAGGAACGCGTTCGCGGCCGCGTAGTTGGCCTGGCCGGGGCTGCCGAACGTGGCCGAGGCCGAGGAGAACAGCACGAACGCGGCCAGGTCCAGCCCGGCGGTCAGCTCGTGCAGGTGCCACCCGCCGGTCACCTTCGGCCGCAGTACCCGCTCCCACTGCTCGGGGGTCAGGTCGGCGAGCAGCGCGTCGTCGGTCACCCCGGCCGCGTGCACCACCCCGACCAGGCGGTCGCCGACCGACCCGATCACCGCGGCCAGCGCGGCCCGGTCGGCCACATCGGCATTCACCAGGTGTACGGCGCAGCCGGTGGCCGCGAGCTCGTCCATCCACTCCGACCGGCGGCCGGAGCGGCTGACCAGTACGACCTCGGCGACCTCGTACGCGGTGGCCAGGTGCTCGGCGATCCACCGGCCGATGCCGCCGGTACCGCCGGTCACCAGCACTGTGCCGCCAGCCAGCACCGTGCCGCCGGCCAGCCCCGGCGCGCGGGCGGGGGCGGCCGGCGCGACCGGGCGCAGCCGCGGCACGTACCCGCGCCCGTCCCGCAGCTCCAGGTGCGGCTCGTCCGGGTACGCCGCGGCGGCGGCCGCGATCGTCGCGTCGTCGGTACCGTCGAGGTCGCCGGCCGCGACCAGCACCAGCCGGCCGGGATGCTCGGCCTGGGCCGCGCGGACCAGCCCGGACACCGGCGCGTGTACCGGGTCGCCGGCCCGTACCGCGACCACCAGCGGCGCCTCGGAGTCCGAGTCGCGCAGCCGGTCCCGTACCGCGGCCAGTACCTCCAGCCCGATCCGGGACGCGCGCGCCGGTACCGGCTCGGCCGGGTCGCCGTCGGGCACCCGCAGTACCGCCGGCAACTCGCCGGCGCCGGCCGTGCGCCGCGCCGGCTGCCACTCCACCGCGAGCAGCCGGGGCCGGTCGGTCGCGGCGGCCGGCTCGTCCGACGGCGGCAGCCAGTAGTGCTGGTGCTGGAACGGGTACGTGGGCAGGTCGACCCGGCGGGCGCCGGTACCGGCGAAGAACGCCGCCCAGTCGATCGCGGTACCGCGCACGTGCAGCCGCGCGATCGCGTCCACCAGCGCGTCCGGCTCGGTACCGGGGCGCCGGATGGCCGGTACGAAGGCGGCCTCCGGCAGGCACTGCGCGCCCAGCGCGCTCAGCACGCCGCCCGGCCCGAGCTCGACGAACGTGGTCACGCCCAGCTCGTCCAGGGCGCGTACCCCGTCGGCGAACCGCACCGCGTGCCGGACGTGCTCGACCCAGTAGTCGGCGGTACCGAGCCGGGCCGGGTCGGCCACCCGACCGGTCAGGTTGGAGATCACCGGTACCGCCGGCGGCCGGTACGCGATGCCCGCGGCCGCCTCGCGGAACTCCGCGAGCATCGGTTCCATCCGTACCGAGTGGAAGGCGTGCGACACACGCAGCCGGCTGGTCCGCCGCCCGTCCGCGCGCAGCGCCTCCGCGACCGCGAGTACGGCGTCCTCGTCCCCGGACAGCACCACCGAGGTCGGCCCGTTCACCCCGGCCAGGTTCACCCGGTCGGTGAGGTACCCGGACACCTCGTCCTCGGTCGCCTCCACCGCGACCATCGCGCCACCGGGCGGTAGCCGTTGCATCAGCCAGGCCCGCGCGGTGACCAGCGCGGCCGCGTCGGCGAGGTCGAACACGCCGGCCACGTGCGCCGCGGCCAGCTCCCCGATGGAGTGGCCGAGCAGGTAGTCCGGGCGTACGCCCCACGATTCGAGCAGCCGGTACAGCGCCACCTCGACCGCGAACAGTCCGGTCTGGGTGTACACCGTCTGGTCGAGCAGCGCCGCCTCGAGCGAGTCGTCCGCGGCGAACACCACGGCGGCGACCGGGTGCGGGACGTGCCCGTCGAGGCACCGGTCCAGCTCGGCGCAGGCCGCGTCGAACGCGGTCGCGAACACCGGGTACGCGTCGTACAGGTCGCGCCCCATGCCCGGCCGCTGGCTGCCCTGTCCGCCGAACAGCAGCGCCAGCCGCCCGTCCACCGGCCGGCCGGTGACGAGGCCCGTGGCCGGTTCGCCGGCGGCCAGCGCGGCCAGCCCGCCCCGGACGGCGACCGGATCGCCGGCGGCGACGGCGGCCCGGTGGTCGAGCGGAGCCCGGGTGGTGGCCAGCGAGAACGCCACGTCGGCCATCCCCGCGGCGGCCTCCAGCCCGGCAGCGTCCAGATGGGACAGCAGTTGGCCCGCCTTGGCGCGCAGCGCCGGCTCGGTGGCCGCCGACAGCAGCCACGGCACCGGGTGCCGGGGCGCCCGCGCCGGCTCCGGTGCGGCCGGTGCGGCCCGAACCGGCGGCGCCTCCTGGACGATCACATGCGCGTTGGTGCCGGAGATCCCGAACGCGGACACCCCGGCCCGGCGCGGCCGGTCGGAAGCCGGCCACGCCCGCGCCTCGGTCAGCAGCGCGACGTCGCCGGCGTCCCAGTCCACCTCGCCGGTCGGCGCGTCCACGTGCAGAGTGCGGGGCAGCACGCCGTGTCGCAGCGCGAGCACCATCTTGATCACGCCGGCCACCCCGGCGGCCGCCTGCGCGTGCCCGAGGTTCGACTTCAGCGACCCGAGCCACAGCGGTTCGGTCCGCTCCGGCGCGGCGCCGTAGGTGGCGAGCAGCGCCTGCGCCTCGATCGGATCGCCCAGCGCGGTACCGGTCCCGTGCGCCTCCACCGCGTCCACGTCGGCGGCGGACAGCCCGGCGTTGGCCAGCGCGCGCCGGATCACCCGCTCCTGGGACGGGCCGTTCGGCGCGGTCAGCCCGTTGCTCGCGCCGTCGGAGTTCACCGCCGAGCCGCGCAGCACCGCGAGCACCGGATGCCCGGCGGCGAGCGCGTCGGACAGCCGCTCCAGCAGGAGCAGCCCGACCCCCTCGGACCAGCCGGTACCGTCCGCGCCGGCCGCGAACGCCTTGCACCGGCCGTCCGGCGCGAGCCCGCGCTGCCGGCTGAACTCCACGAACGCCTGCGGGGTGCCCATCACGGTCACCCCGCCGGCGAGCGCCAGGTCGCACTCGCCGCCGCGCAGCGACTGCGCGGCCAGGTGTACCGCGACCAGCGACGACGAGCACGCGGTGTCGACCGTGACGGCCGGCCCTTCCAGCCCGAGCGTGTACGCCACCCGACCGGACACCACGCTGCCGGCGGTACCGACGCCCAGGTATCCCTCGGTGCCCGGCGGTGGTTGCCGCACCCGCGCCGCGTAGTCGTGGTGCATGACGCCGGTGAACACGCCCGCGTCCGCGCCGCGCAGCGAGGTCGGGTCGATGCCGGCCCGTTCCAGCAGCTCCCACGCGGTCTCCAGGACCAGCCGCTGCTGCGGGTCGGTGGCGAGCGCCTCCCGCGGGCTGATGCCGAACAGCGCCGCGTCGAACCCGCCCGCGTCGGCCAGGAACCCGCCGGTGCGCACGTACGAGGTACCGGACCGGTCCGGGTCGTCGGCGAACAGCGTGTCCAGGTCCCAGCCGCGGTCGGTCGGGAAGTCGCCGAGCCCGGCGCGCTCCTCGGCCAGCAGCCGCCACAGGTCCTCCGGTGACGACACGCCGCCGGGCAGCCGGCAGGCCATCGCGACGATCGCGATCGGCTCGTCCCCGCCGCCGGTCCGGGCCGCTTCCGGTTCGACAGCCGCGGGGGTACGTCCGAGCAGCCGGTCGCCGAGCAGCCGGGCGAGTGCCGCCGGGTTCGGATGATCGAACGCGGCCGTGGCGGGCAGCCGTACCCCGGTACGCCGGGTCAGCTCGTCGCGCAGCGCGACCGCGGTGACCGACGTGAAGCCCAGCTCCTTGAAGGCGCGGACGGCCGGTACCGCATGCCGGTCGGCGAGCCCGGCCACCGCGGCGGTGGCCGTGCGGACCAGGTCGAGTACCTCGTGCGCCTGCTCCCCGGCGGTCAGCCCGGCGAGCCGGGCGGCCAGCGCGGCGGCCCGCTCCGCGTCCGGCGCGGCCGGCCGTGCCGGCGCCTCGTCGGCGGCCAGCGCGCCCACCGCGACCAGCCGCGCGTCGCGTTCGATCAGCAGCCGGCGCGCCACCTTGCCGGACGCGGTGCGCGGCACCTCGGCGATCTCGTACAGCTGCGCCGGCACCTTGAAGTACGACAGCTTCTCCCGGCAGGCGGCGAGCGCGGCGTCCGGGTCGAAACCGTCCGGCCCCGGCACCACGTAGCCGACCGGCACCTCGCCCAGTACGTCGTGCGGCCGCCCGGCGACCGCCACGTCGGCGACCCCCGGTACCGCGCGCAGCACGTCCTCGACCTCGACCGGGTGGATGTTCTCCCCACCCCGGATGATCAGGTCCTTGATCCGCCCGGTGACGGTCAGGTTGCCGGCGTCGTCGGCGCGGGCCAGGTCGCCGGTGCGGTACCAGCCGTCGACCAGCGCGACCGCGGTGGCGTCCGGCTGCCCGTGGTACCCGGCCATCACGCTCGGGCCGCGGACCCACACCTCGCCCTCGGCGCCGGTACCCGCGTCGAGTCCGGTGTCCGGGTCGACCAGCCGCAGCTCCAGGCCGGGCACCGGCAGCCCGCACGACCCCTCCACCCGAGGCGCGTCCGGGCGGGTGATCGCGATCGAGCCGCAGGTCTCGGTACTGCCGTAGGCGTCCAGCAGCGGCGCGTCGAACACCGACTCGAACGACCGGCGCAGCGCGGCCGTGGTGATCGCCCCGCCGACCAGGCACATCCGCAGGTGCGGCGTGTCGAAGCCGGACTGCCGGGCGGCGGTCACCAGGTGGTGGTACAGCGCCGGCACCCCGGCCAGATAGGTGGCCTCGTCGGCGCGTACCGCGTCCAGCACGTCGTCGGCGGACAGCCCGTCCACGATCCGCGCGCTGGCGCCGACCGCGGTCACGCTCAGCACACAGCCGATGTGGGACAGGCTGTGGAACAGCGGCAGCGGCCACACCACCCGGTCCTCCGGCGACAGCCCGGGGATCGGTACGTAGCAGGAGGCCACCGACCACAGGCAGTTGCGCTGGCTGGACCGCACCCCTTTCGGCTCGCCGGTGGTGCCCGACGTGTAGAGGATCCAGGCGACCTCGTCCAGACCCAGGTCGTCCCGCGCGGGCGTACCGGGCTCGGTGTCGACCAGGTCGCGGTAAGCGGTCGCGGCGGGGTCGACCGGCCCGTCGCCGGTGACGATCACGCGCAGGTCCGGCCGGTCCGCCCGCATCCGCAGCGCCTGGCCGGCGTGGTCCGGGTCGGTCACGAGCACCCGGGCGCCGGAGTCGTCCAGCAGGTAGCCGAGCTCGGCGTCGGTGCAGCGGGGGTTCAGCGGTACGCCGATCGCGGCGGCCCGGCAGCAGGCCAGGTACCCCTCGACCATCTCCACCCGGTTGCCGGCGTACAGCGCGACCCGGTCGCCGCGGGACACGCCGAGCCCGGCGAGGTGCCCGGCCAGCCGACGGGTGCGGGCCGCCAGTTCCGCGTACGTGACCGTGGTCGAGGCGTCCCGGAACGCGACCTTGCCGCCGTGCCGGGCCGCATGCGCTTCGAGGATGTCGGGCAACGGCTGGATCAGATCGCTGCGAAACATGCACCACATCCGTCCGCGGGGGCGGCGCACCTCGGGCGCGACACCTCGTGCGCGAATCCCGCTCCGCCGGAAGGGCCGCAGGCGGAGGAACCGGCCGCCATGACGCGCCAAGTCTTCCGAGCGCCCGGTCGTTTGCCGTACCCCTGTCAAACCCCTATGCCGTCCCTATTTGCCATCCGCCCCGTCGCGATCACAGCAGCGGTCGCCGGATGATTGGGCCCGGTTTCGACCACTGCGCACGTCCGTCGAATGCCCGCCATTTCGAGGTGACCAGCGTTGGAACGATCGTGGTTGTTCGCTCGCCTGGTCAGCCCGGCCGGTAGATCCGCGCACGACAACGCCGTCGAGGTGTTGACCACCGTCGTGCCCGCGCTGGTCGAACAGCTGCGGCGGTACGACCGGCAGGGCAGCTGGTTCTTCGAGCGGTGCGACGAGGCGCCGCGGCCGTACCTGGACCTCGGCTTCCACGCGACCCAGCCGGTACTCGGCGACCTGGCCGGTCAGCTGTGCGGGAGCGGCGACCGGTGCCCGGCCACGGTGGAGGTGCACGACTCGTACGCGGTACCGGACGCGGCGCACGGCGGTCCGCTGGCGGTTGCCGCGAGCGAACTGGCGCTCACCCTGTTCGGTGCCGGCGAGTGGTACCCGGACCTCGAGCTTCCGGTCGCGGTGCTGCACCTGCGGCACCTCGTCGAGCTGCTGCCCCCGAACGACCGGCTCGGGTTCCTGTTCCTGTTCTGGCGGGAGCAGGTCCGCGCGCTCAGCCCGGCGCACCGGCGCGAGCTCGCCGCGGAGGCGGACGCGCGGGCGGAGAAGATCGTGCTCACCGCGCTGGAGTTGGCGATGCCGGCGACGTTCGCGGCCGCGTGGCAGTCGTACCTGGGCACCGTGACCGCGGTCGCCGGCCCGCCGGGAGGGGCCGGCCTACGATCGCTCGGTCACCTGCTGTTCCACCACGCCGAGGCGACGCACCGCCGGCTCGGCATCCCCGCCGACGTGGCCGGGCTGGCCGCGATGGCGCTGCGGCTGAGCCTGGCGCAGGAGCGATGCCCGGAGGTACCGACCGCCATGTCCCGCCCACCGACCTCGACCGGTCCGACCGGCCCGGTCGACACGTCCGCCGGTACCGGCGCCTCCACCGGTACCGGCACCGTCCAGGTCGAGGTGGCGCTGGGCGACCGCGCGTACCCGGTGCTCATCGGGGCGGGGGTGCGGCACCGATTACCGGAGTTCGTACGGCAGCTCGGGGCGCGGCGCGCCGTGGTCGTGTCGGCGCGGCCGGCGGACTGGACGCCGGATCCGGGGGTACCCCGGCTGGTCGTACCGGCCCGCGACGGCGAGGAGGACAAGACGCTCGCCACGGTCGAGGAGCTGTGCCGGGCGTTCGCGGACTTCGGCCTGTCCCGGGCCGACGTGGTGGTCTCGTGCGGGGGCGGTACCACCACCGACGTGGTGGGGCTCGCCGCCGGCCTGTACCACCGGGGCATCTCCGTCATCCACCTGCCGACCTCGCTGCTCGCGCAGGTGGACGCGAGCGTCGGCGGGAAGACCGCGGTCAACCTGCCGCACGGCAAGAACCTGGTCGGCGTGTACTGGCAGCCGCGGGCCGTGCTGTGCGACACCGACTACCTGTCCACGCTGCCACCGCGGGAGTGGGTGAACGGCTGCGGCGAGATCGCCCGCGCCCACTTCATCGGGGCCGGCGAGCTGCGGGGCCTGCCCACCCACGAGCAGATCGCCGCCTGCGTGGCGCTCAAGGCGTCCGTGGTGGCGGCGGACGAACGGGACGCCGGGCTGCGGCACATCCTGAACTACGGCCACACACTCGGGCACGCGCTGGAGCGGGCCACCGACTTCGCGCTGCGGCACGGCGAGGCGGTTGGGATCGGTACCGTGTTCGCCGGCCGGCTGGCCGGCCTGCTCGGTCGCATCGACGACGCCAGGGTGGCGGTACACGAGGAGGTCGTCGCCCATTACGGCCTGGCCACCACCCTGCCGGCCGGAGTCGACCGCGCGTCCCTGGTCGGGCTGATGCGGCTGGACAAGAAGGCGACGTCCGGGCTCGCGTTCGTACTCGACGGCCCGGACGGCCCGGAACTGGTGACCGGGGTGGACGAGGCGATCGTGCTCGAGGCGCTGGCCAGCATGGCCGCCGGCGACGTGGCCGCCTGACCGCCCGCCGCTACTCCCCCGGCGCTACTCCCCCGGCGCTACTCCCCCGGCGCCAAGCCGGCCCCGGCCGCGCAGCAGCCAGGCCAGGCACCCACCCGGCGGCCAACCCCCGCCCGGCCACGCACCAGTCCGACCACGTACCAGCCCGGCCGCGCACCTGCCCGGCCGCGCGGCCCACCCCCCGTCCCAGAGATCCACTTAGAACGGTGGCGGACGGGGGTCACCCGTCTCTGCGCCTTCTTCTGGTGGTCCGGTGTTGTGGGTGGTCCTGAGTGGTTGGGCGAGCAGCGGCTCGGATCGGTGGGGTCGGACGGCGTAGTCGTGACCGTGGGGGCTGGTCCAGTCGATCCGCCCGCCGTGGGATTGGCGCTTGTCCCAGCCGCCCTCGTGTTTGGCGCGGTGATGCTTGCGGCAGAGCACACTCAGGTTGCCTGGCACGGTCTTACCGTCGGCTTCCCAGGCGATGGTGTGATCGACATCCGCGTGTTCGGCGCGGCGGATGCAGCCGGGGAAGCGGCAGGTGACATCGCGGGCGCGGATGAACCGGTCGAGCCAGCCGGGTGGCCGCCGCAGGTTCCCATGCGCGATCACTGCGCCGTCATCGCCCGTCAACGTGTAGCGCAGCAGCGCGCCGCTGGCCCGCTCGTCGGCGATCTTCCGCGCCAAGGTCGCCGCGACGGGACCCCAGCCGGGCAAACTCACCCGGCTCCTCAGATAAGCCCAGCAGCGTAGTGAGCGGCACCCGCAGGTCCACCACTCCCTTGCGCGGTGTGGGGTGCGGCTCGAGGATGCTGCCGCCGTCGAGCAGATCGAGCACCGTGTCCACGCGCACCTGGTCCAACGTTCTCGGGTCACCGGTGAGGCTCGCGGTGCGGGCGATCGCATCCACGCGTTCCATCGCAGCCGCGGCCCGATCCGCGGGCAGGCCGAGCAGGGTGATGGTGGCGGTGCCGTCGGACTCCCGTTCATGCCAAACTCGCCGGCCGGCGATCGCGTCCCGCTCCCGCACCGCCGCCGCGTCGGCGTCGATGACCAGCACCTCGCGCTGCAGCCGATCCTTCAACTGCCGGGTGGTCAACCGGGGCGCATCGGGCAGGACCCGCCCGCACACGACCCGGGCGGCCGACTCGTGCAACGCCACCGTTTCCCGGCAGAACACCCTGGCTTTCGGCAGGTCGATCAGCCCGCACCAGAGCGCGGCGTGCACCGCCGGGAGTCGCCGGGTCAACGACCAGCCGAGGTTCAGCTGTCCTGCGGCGGTGCCGCGGGTCCAGGCCAGGGCGGCGGCGATCTCGTCGGGAAAGAACTCCGCCGCCGCTTCGGGATCGAGTTCGGCGGCTAGTTCGCATTCGCCGACCGCGACCATGTCCGACAGCAGCATGGCCTGGTAGTGCGCCACCTGCCGGTGGGTGGCCCGCAGCACCAGCACCCGGTCATAGCCGGTCAGCCCGGAACGATCCAGGAGGGCCAGCGCGCCGGCCAATCCGAGACCGGGTGGGAGATCGGCCAACGCCGCAACCGCCGGCGTCGCGGTCGGCGCGGGGCGCGTCCGTGTGCGCGATTTCGCCGCAAGCGGCAGGTCCGACACCCGCACTTCCAACTCGGCCGGATCAACGCCCGCGGCGGGACGCGGCACGACCGCAGCCGAACCGGCCGCCGCGCGCTGTGCCCCCCGCTCTTCCACGAAACGACCATATGAGGGGGGTCCGACACTTACGGACCGCCCGGACAGGACCGTCCACAAAAGACGGACGCAATATCGAATTCGGATACGCGTACGCAAGGAAGGGCGATTGGCGAGGGAAGCGCGGCGGGTGCGAGCGACGGCACTGGTGGCGGGGACGAGGACGCAGCGGGCTTGTCGCAACGCGGAGCGCGAAGCAGAACCGGGGCTCGCGGCACGCGAGAAAGCGCAAGAAGAGCAGGGAGGCAGCGTGATTGTGTGGAGAGCGGGAGCGGGTTAAGCCGGGTCCGCGGCCATGACCCCGGGGCACAGCGCGAGCAGTTCGGCCGGCGCGCGCACCACCACGTCGGGGTCGGCGGCGAGCATGGCCACCTCGTCGCAGTCGCCCCACAGCGCGGCGACCGTCGTCACGCCGGCATCCCGGCCGCTGGCCAGGTCGGTCACCGCGTCGCCGACCATCATCGCGCCGTCGGCCGGCGCGCCGAGCAGCTCCAGCGCACGCAGCACGATGTCCGGGGCCGGCTTCGGCCGGGGCACCTCGTCCGAGCCGATCACGTGGTCGAACAGGTCGAGCACGCCGAGCAGGTCGAGCAGGGAGCGGGCCCGGTCACCGGCCTTGCCGGTGGCGATGGCCAGCCGGATGCCGTTGTCGCGCAGGCCACGCAGCAGCTCCGGTACCCCGTCGAACAGCGGTACCCGGTGCGCCAGCCGGTAGCTCTCCCGGACGAACGGCTCCTCCAGCTCCAGCGGCAGGCCCATGATCCGCATGATGTCCGGGAAGTACCGGCCGAGGTGCCGGCTGTACTCCTCGAACGGCGCCTGCCCGTCGCCGATCACCTCGGCGTACGCGATGCTGAACGCTTCCCGCATCACCGCCGAGCTGTCCACCACGACGCCGTCCAGGTCGAACACGACCGCGCGGTACCGCGGCCCGGTACCGGCGGCCAACGGCTCGGAGATCAGCGAACTCATACGGGCTCCCTGGGCGACACGGACGACCTGCCGGTGGGTCTCACCGGGCGGGCTCACCCGCCAGCACGTCCTGGCGGCGGGGCTGCGCAAGGCGAGCGGAGCTGTAGACCCGCTCGATGATCCGGACCGTCTGGCGGGCCTCGGCGATGGTGGCGCCCCGGCTGGCCGGGTCGGCGAGCAGCGCGGGGAGCGCGTCGAGCTGCCGGCCGTACTCGGCGCCGATCGGCTCGGCCGGCAGCGGAATGGTGACCGTATGGCCGCCGCAGGTACGGGTGAGTACCGGTTCCGGGTCCCGGTTCGGACTGAACCCGAACGTGCAGCGCAGACGCGCGGTACCGGCGCTGCCCTCCACCGTGATCGTGGTGGTGTCCCGGGCGACGTGCGACGCCCAGCTCGCGTGTACCGCCGCGGACACACCGTGTTCGGTGACCAGGAACGCGCGCACGGTGTCCTCGACATCGCTGGTACGGGTGTCCACCGAGTCGTCCCCGCGCCAGGCTGCCTGGTGGCTGCCGTCGTTGATGAAGTCGTCGGAGACGCTGCCGATCACCTGCTCGATGCGGCCCGGGCCGAGCAGCGGCAGCACCGTGTCGAGCAGATGCCAGCCGAGGTCGACCAGTACGCCGCCACCGGCGAGCCGGCGCTGGGTGAACCACCCGCCGGCACCCGGTACGCCGCGGGCCCGGACCCAGCCGACGTCCACGTGCCGGATCCGGCCGAGCGTGCCGGCCACCTCGCACAGAGTCTGCACGTCCGCCCGGTACCGGGCCGCGCTGCCGGCCAGCAGCACCGCGCCGCCGTCCCGTTCGGCGGCCGCGAGCTGCAGCGTCTCCCGGGAGGACAGGCACACCGGCTTCTCCAGGAACACCGCGATGCCGCGCCGGAGCAGCCGGGACGCGATCGTGGCGTGCAGATGATTCGGCACCGCGACGACCGCCAGGTCGACCAGTTCGGCCGGCAGCTCGTCGACGTTGTCGTAGCCGGCGACACCGTCACCGATCCCACCGTCACCGATCCCACCGGCACCGATCCCACCGGTACCGATCCCACCGTCACCGATCCCACCATCACCAAGCCCGCCGGCACCGAGCCCGCCGGCACCGAGCAGTTCGGCGCGGGTCACCCGGTCCGGGTCGACGACCGCGACCACCCGGTACGCCGGGTTGGCGGCCAGCCTGGGCAGCCAGATCTGCCGCCCGGCCCAGCCGAGCCCGACCACCGCCACCCGGATCGGCGCACCGTCGGAGCTGCCGGCGCGCTGCCCGGCGGTCATCCGGCGAGCGTCTCGGCCAGCACGGTGGCGATGTCGTGCATCTGCTGCTCGGTGCCGAGCAGCGTGCGGTGGTGCAGCCAGATGCAGTCGGAGTGGATCAGCTCGACGTTCGGGCAGCGGGCCGCGAGCTGCTCGACCGACTCGTCCGGGCCGCCGGCGGCCCAGAAGCCGTCGCAGCGGTAGATCGCGCGGAACGCCACGAACGCCGGTACGCCGCGGGCGATCAGCTGGTCGACGACCGCCCACCGGCGCTCCTCGCCGATCCCGGGCACCCGGAACATCGCCATGTAGTGCGGATTCCGGTTGCCCCGGTCGTCGCGGCCCTGCGGTACCACCCCGGGCACGTCGGCGAGCAGGCTCGCGAGCAGCCGCCAGCGCTCCTCGCGCACCGTGATCTGTCCGTCCAACCGGGACAGTTGACCGCGCAGTACGGCGGCGGAGAACTCGTTCATCCGGTAATTCGAACCGGTCGTCTGGTGGAAGTAGCCCCGGTCGGTGCGCGGCCGGCCGCAGCTGTGCCGCAGGAACGCCTCTTCGTACCGGCCGGCGTCCGGGAACAGCACCGCGCCGCCTTCACCGGCGGTCATCAGCTTGCCGTTCTGGAAGCTGAACGCGGCGACCGAGCCGAGCTCGCCGACCCGCTTGCCCTGCCACTGCGCGCCGTGCGCGTGCGCGGCGTCCTGCAGGAGCTCCACTCCGGCGTCCGCGGCGATCTTGGTCAGCGCGTCCATGTCGGCGAACTGGCCGGCCATGTGCACCGGCATGATCACCTTCGTCCGGTCGGTGATCGCCGCCTGTACCGCGGTCGGGTCCATGCAGTACGTGGTGAGGTCCACGTCCACCGGTACCGCCACCGCACCGAGGCGCTGCGCGGCGAGCGACGACGAGATGAACGTGAACGCCGGCACGATCACCTCGGTACCGGGGCCGACGCCCAGCACCTCCAGCGCGACCTCGAGCGCGTGCGTGCCGTTGGTGACCGCGAGCGCGTATTCGGAGCCGTGGTACGCGCCGAACTCGGCTTCGAACGTGACGACCTCACTGCCGCCCATCCGCCACCATTGGCCCTGTTCGAGAGCGCGGATCAGGCCGGTACGCTCCTGGTCGCCGAATTGCGGCCACTCGGGGAATTCCAGCGTCTTCGATGGTTGACCCGTCATGGTTTCCCAACTTCCTACGCCGAGCAGAAAAGGCGGTCCTCGCGTACTGCTGTTCTCGCGTATTCACCCGGCGCCGGTCCCGCGTATTCACTCGGCGCCAGCGACCTCCGGCCGGCGCACGCGGGACACCGCCCGAGGGCAGGCACCGTCAGCGAGACGGACGCTAGTGGAGCCGCCGAGCGGCGAGCCTCCCCTTATCAGCCCCTAGGGACCCCTTAATCGCAGGTCGCGACACTTCCGGTGACCCGTCCCGCTTTATCCGTGCTAGAACTGCCGCACGCAGCGCCGGCCGGACCGCGGCGGGCGCACCTGCTACTCCCCGGACCGCTTCCGGCGAGGGCCGGGCGCCGCGCGCCTGCCCCGTGCCGGCGCCGGTCCGCCGGATCCCGCGAGGTGGCACATTGTCCGAGGTACTGCTGTTGAACGGTCCGAACCTGGGCATTCTCGGCCAGCGCGAGCCGGACGTGTACGGCACCGACACGCTCGCCGACATCGAGCAGGCGGTCGGCGAAGAGATCGCGGAGCGCGGCTGGAAGGTGCTGTCCGTACAGGACGAATGCGAGGGCGCGCTGATCCGCGCCATCCAGGACAGCTACGCGACGGTCGGCGCGATCGTGAACCCGGGCGCGCTGATGATCGCCGGCTGGAGCCTGCGGGACGCGCTCGCCAACTACCCGCGACCGTGGATCGAGGTCCACCTGTCGAACGTGTGGGCGCGCGAGCAGTTCCGGCATGAGTCGGTCATCGCTCCGCTGGCCAGCGGCGTCATTGTCGGGCTCGGCGCGCTGGGCTACCGGCTCGCCGCCCGGGCCCTGGTCGCCACCATTCCGGAACCGGCACCGTGAAGGCCGGCACGCTATTGACCCGAGCGGGCGCAGCGTCGCGCTATTGACAGCCGCGCTACTGACAGTCGCGCTATTGACACCGGTACCAGAAATGCCCTGAAAGGACGACCGTGCGCATTCCCATTTACGCCCTGACCGCGATTCTCTCCGTCGTGCTGCTCGCCGTCGCCATTCCGAAACTGTCCGGCCAGAAGCAGATGCACGACCGGCTCGTCCATCTCGGTGTCTCCGACCGGACGATTCCGCTGCTCGGCGTGCTCGAGCTCTCCGCCGTGGTCGGCTTCCTGATCGGCCTGGTCTGGGCGCCGCTCGGTATCGCCGCCGCGGTCGGCCTGATGGCGCAGATGGTCGGCGCGACGGTCCTGCACGCGCGGGCGAAGGACGGCATGAACGAGATCGGCACACCGATCGCCTTCGGCGTCGCGGCCGCCGCGCTCGCGGTCCTGCACGCGCTGACGCTCTGAGCTCCGGCCAGGCGAGCGCGGGAGGCCGTCATCGGCTATCTGGGCATCGACGTCGGCGGTACCAAGGTCGCGCTGCGGGCCGAGGCCGCCGGCGTCCCGACGCACCAGCACAGCATCGGCTGGCCGGCGGCCGCCGACCGGGCCGCCAGTCGGGCCGCCAGTCGGGCCGCCGGCCGGGGCGCCCACGACGCGGCAGCCGACCTCGCGCTGCTGGGCGCCGAGGTGGCGGCCCTGCGTGAACGCTGGCCGGGCACGATCGACGCGGTCGGCATCGCCATGCCGGCCACCGTCGCCCCGGACGGAATTGTGACCGCGTGGCCGAGCCGTCCACAGTGGACCGGCCTGGACCTACGCCGGCTGCTCGACGCGGTGGCCGCCGGCGCCCCGGCCGGGTTCGCCGACGACGGTGACCTCGCCGCGTTGGCCGAGGCCCGGCACGCCGGCCGGGACGACATCGTGTACCTGGGCGTCGGCACCGGGATCGGCGGCGGAATCGTGCTGGACGGTCGGTCCCGCCCCGGGGCCGGCCGTGGCTCGTGCGAGGTGGGGCACATCGTCGTGGACCGGTCCGGCCCGGTATGCGTCTGCGGTCGCCGGGGGTGCCTGCAGGCGGTGGCGTCCGGCCCCGCCACCCTGCGCCGGGCCGCCGGGCAGGCCGGCCGGGACGTCGACTTCGGGCAGCTCCGGGACGGCTGGCGGGACGGCGAGGCGTGGGCGGTCGCCGCGGTCACCGAGACCTGCGCCGCGCTGGCCGCGGCGGTGGTCAGCCTCGGCGAGCTGCTCCACCCGACCGTCGCGATCATCGGTGGCGGCTTCGCCACCGGGCTGCCCGGCTTCGTACCCCGCGTCGCCGCGGAAGCCCGCACGCTCGGCCGGCCCGGGCATCCCCCGCCGCCGGTGGCCGCCGCGGCGCTCGGCGGGCTGTCCTCGCTGTTCGGCGCCGTCCAGCTCGCCCGCCACCTCGCCGCACCGGCCCCGCACACGGCCGGCACCGACCCTGAAAGGAAGCCCGCATGATCACGATCGGCGTCATCATGGGCAGCACCCGCCCCGGCCGGAAGGCCGACGCGGTCGCCCGCTGGGTACACGACATCGCGGCCAAGCGCGCGGACGCGACCGTGGAGCTCGTGGACCTGGCCGAGTACCGGCTGCCGCACCTGGACGAGCCGCTGCCCCCGTCGATGGGGCGGTACACCCAGCCGCACACCCGCACGTGGGCGGCGCGGATCGCGGCCCTCGACGCGTTCGTGTTCGTGACCCCGGAGTACAACCACTCCGCGCCGGCCGTACTGAAGAACGCGATCGACTTCCTGCACCAGGAGTGGGTGGACAAGGCGGCCGGGTTCGTCAGCTACGGCACCACCGGAGGTACCAGCGCGGTCGAGCACCTGCGCCTGGTGCTCGGCCAGGTCGGCGTGGCGACCGTACGGTCCCAGGTGGCCTTGTCGCTGTTCACCGACTTCGTCAACTTCACCAGCTTCCAGCCGGGCGCACACCACGAGGGAACGCTGGGCACCATGCTCGACCAGGTGGTGGCCTGGGGCTCCGCGCTGCGCCCGCTGCGCAGGCCGTAGCCGTACGCACCCGCCGGCCGCCCGGTTAGGGGATGGCTAGGGGTACCCGGCGATCCGCCGGATACGGGAGTTTTCCCTTGCCGTACCGGCCGGCGACACCGGTCGGCCGTACCCCTGCAGTGGAGACGGAATGACTGCTCTGGCCGCAGCTACCGGCATCGCCGTCGCGACGGAGGTCGCGAGGGAGGTCGCGGAGGAACCCGAGGTCGATCCCCGGTCCCCGCTGGTACGGCTGTCCCGCCTGCTGGACGAAGGTTCGCTGAGCCCGCTGCCGCACGCGGAAGCCGGTGAGGTGTGCGCGGTACGGGGCCGGGTCAACGGCGCTCCGGTCGTCGCGTACTGCACCGACGCGCGGGTGATGGGCGGCGCGCTCGGCGCGGCCGGGGCCGGCCGGATCGTGACCGCGATCGACACCGCCGTACACAGCCGGTGCCCGGTCATCGGGCTGTGGCACTCCGGTGGCGCGAAGCTCGCCGACGGGGTCGAGTCGATGGACGGCGTCGGCCAGATGTTCGCCGCGATGACCCGCGCCTCCGGACGGGTACCGCAGATCTCGGTGGTGCTCGGACCGGCCGCCGGGGCGGCCGCCTACGGTCCCGCGCTGACCGACCTGGTGATCATGGCGCCGGCCGGGCGGGTGTTCGTCACCGGGCCGGACGTGGTCCGCAGCGTCACCGGCGAACAGATCGACATGGAGAGCCTCGGCGGTCCCGACCCGCACGGCCGCCGCTCCGGCGTCGCCCACGTCACGGCGAGTTCGGAAGCCGACGCGTACGTCCGGGCGCGCCGGATCACCAGCATCTTCAACCGGCCCGGCCGGTTCGACGCGAGCGACCTGCCGGACAACCAGGACCTGACCGCACTGCTCCCCGAGGCCAGGCGCCGGGCGTACGACGTACGGCCGCTGATCCGGGCGATCCTGGACCCGGCGTCCGGCGAGGCCGGCGACGGGTTCGACGAGCTGCAGGCCAAGTGGGCGCCGAACGTGGTCATCGGGTACGGCCGGCTGGCCGGCCGCGCGGTCGGCGTGATCGCCAGCAACCCGATCCGCAAGGGCGGCTGCCTGGACAGCCTGTCGGCGGAGAAGACCGCACGGTTCGTCCGGCTGTGCGACTCGTTCGGGGTACCGCTGGTGGTGGTCGTGGACGTGCCCGGGTACCTGCCGGGCGTCGGTCAGGAGTGGGGCGGCGTGGTACGCCGGGGCGCGAAGCTGCTGCACGCGTTCGCCGAGGCGGTGGTACCGCGGGTCACGTTGATCACGCGCAAGTCGTACGGCGGCGCGTACATCGCGATGAACTCCCGCTCGCTCGGCGCCACGGCGGTGTTCGCCTGGCCCGGGTCGGAGGTGTCGGTGATGGGCGCCGAGGCGGCGGTGAACGTGCTGCACCGCAAGAAGCTCGCCGCGGCCGGCTCGGACGAGGAGCGGGAAGCGCTGCGGGCGGTACTGATCGACGAGCACCGCGCGCTCGCCGGCTCGGTGGAGCGGGCGGTCGGCCTCGGCGTGGTGGACGAGATCATCCCGCCGGAGCACACCCGCCGGCGGGTGGCCGAGGCGCTGGCCGCGGCCCCGGCCGGTCGCGGCCACCACGGCAACATCCCGCTGTAGCGCCGGCGCCGCACGGCGGCGGAAGTCCGGGCCCGACTACGAGGCGATCGGTACGACCGTTGGTCGCCCGTCGGTGAGGATCCGGTCCCGGCCGGCATCCTTCGCCGCGTACATGCCGCGGTCCGCGCGCCCGACCAGCTCGTCGGAACTCTCCTGACCGTCCCAGCAGGTCACCCCGGCCGAGAAGGTCTGCGCCAGCGGCGTCGCCGCGCGCAGCCGCTCCAGCACCTCGGTCGCCTCGGCCGGAGTGGAGTCGGGTAGCAGCACGCTGAACTCCTCGCCGCCGTACCGGCAGAGAATGTCGGTACTGCGCAGCGCGGTCGTCCACGCCGCGGTCGCGGCCCGCAGCAGCCGGTCGCCGGCCTGATGGCCGTACTCGTCGTTGAAGCGCTTGAAATGGTCGAGGTCGATCAGCGCGACGGACAGCGGATTGCCGTCCCGCCGGGCCCGGTCGATCGCGACCGGCAGCTCGATCTCCCACGAGCGCCGGTTCGGCACACCGGTAAGGCTGTCGTTGCGCGCCAGTACGGACAATTGGGCCGCCTGTTCCTCCACCTGCCGGACCAGGCCGGCCATCCGCAGCACGACCAGGATGAACAGCACCGCGGAGGCGATGCCGATGGCCACTCCGTCGACCTGGCCGTCGGAGAGGGCCGTCTGGCACAACAGCAGCATCGGGGCGATGAGCGAAACGCTGGTGAGCGATACCAGCCGGCGTCGGGTGAACCGCGGCGCCCGGGACCCGGCGGGCTGCGCCAGTTCGGCCATGGACGGATGCAGCGCGGCCGCGCCGAACGTCACGAAGCCGAGGATCCACAGCACGCTCACGTAGTCGCCCTGGCTGTACGTGCCCGAGTGCAGCAGCACCGCGTACGCGACATCCATCGCCAGCCACATCATGGACGCGGCCGCCAGCAGTCGTAACGCGGGTACCCGGACACCGGCACCGGCCAGCAGCCGGACCAGGATGGCGAGGAACAGCACATCCCAGATCGGGTACGCCAGCGACACCACCTGGCCGAGCAGGGTCAGGTGGGTGTCCCCGGCGGCTGGCGCCATGACGAACACCCAGGCCAGCAGTCCGGTACCGGCCGCCACCACGGTCGCGTCGATGAGCCCGGGCCGGTCCCAGCCGGTACGCGCGCGGATCAGCCGTACCAGGCCGATCGCGATGAACAGGGCACCGAGCAGGTACGGGAGGTCAGCCACCGACGGGAACGGGTCGGCCGCGTCGAACGCCAGTACCTGGTACGAGTAGATCGGGTCGCCGAGGCTCTCGAACAGCAGGCCGATGGCGAGGAACCACCACACCGACACGCTGCGCGGGCGGTGCCACAGGGCGCCGACCGCGATCGCGGCCGCGCCGGACAGACCGATGGCGGCATCCATCCAGAGCTGGGGCCAGCCGGCGGGCATCAGGAGGTAGGCGCCGATAGCCACCGCGCCTGCCGCCAGGAAGATCCACCACGCTCTGGTACGCACGACCAGCCCATCGGCGGCCGGCCGTCCGCCTTGAGGGAAGCGGCCGGCGCGGCACGACTCATTTCCCCCACCCACGCAGCCCTTCCGGGGTGTCGACGGCCGACACCCGGCCCCGGTCGATGACCGCCAGCCGGTCGCAGAGCTGCTCGGCCTCGTCCCGGAACTGGGTGACCAGTACGACCGTCACGCCACGGTCGCGGATCCGCTCGACCAGTTCCCAGGTGTCCAGCCGACCCTGCGGGTCGAGGCCGGTGGTGAGCTCGTCGAGGATCGCGATCTCCGGATCGCCGACCATGGCCAGCGCCACCGACAGCCGCTGCCGCTGCGCACCGGAGAGCCGGTGGAACGGCATCTTCCGAGCAGCGGTCAGGCCGAGGTCGGACATCAGCTGATCCAGGTTCGCGTGCTGGCGGTAGAAGGAGCGGTACAGGTCGAGCGCCTCCCGGACCCGCAGCTTCGGCGGCAGTTCGCTGGTCTGCAGCGCGGCGCCGACCCGTCGCTGGATCACCGCCCGGTCCCGGACCGGATCGACTCCGAGTACCCGCAACGTGCCGCGGTCGGCGTGGCGCAGCCCCAGCGCGCACTCGACCATCGTGGTCTTGCCGGCACCGTCGGGCCCGACGATGCCGAAGATCTCCCCCCGCTCGACCGTGAACGAGACGTCGTCCACGGCGATCACCTCGCCGTAGCGCTTGTGGAGGTGTTCGACCTCGATGACCGGAATGGCAGCCCTCCGCGGCGGACAAAACGTACCCTCGGTGATCGGCATCATCCCCCGCACTCACGCGCCGTATCAAACACTCCGGCCTGGTCGGTGGCCCCGTCCGCGCGGTCAGCGGGGCGCGCCGGCGGATCGGCCCGGCTGGTCACGCCGAACGGTCCGGCGCCGGCACCGGTACGGATGCCGAGACCCCCGGCGGGTGCCACACTGGTTGCCGTCCTTTCGCCCCGGGTGGCGGGTTTCCGCCATCCGACGGCCGGGGCGGCGGTTGCGTCGACGGTGCGCGGTAGCAGCGCGGGCGTGCGGAAAGAGGTGGAACGGATGCTCACTGGTCGGGTGGTGCGGTTCGACGAGGTACGGGGCTACGGGTTCATCGCCCCGGACGACGGCGGCGAGGACGTGTTCGTACACGCCAACGCGCTGGGCAGCGAGAAGTGGGTACTCGCGCCCGGCGTGCCGGTCGAGTTCGAGGCGGTACAGAGCGACCGCGGCCCGAAGGCGCTGACCGCCCGGGTGATCCGCAACGGCGCGACGCTCGCCGACCCGGCCGCCGCCACCCCGGCCGGCTCTGCCCCGGCCAGCTCTGCCCCGGCCGGCTCTGCCCCGGCCGGCTCTGCCCCGGCCGGCTCTGCCCCGGCCGGCTCTGCCCCGGCCGGCGGTCCGGTGGCCGCGCCGGACAACGCCGAACCCGAGACCGCCGCGGCCCCGTCTACCGGCGCCTCCCCGTCGGCCGGCGCCGTTCCGTCGACCGGCGCCTCCCCGGCCGCCGGCGCCTCCCCGGTTGCCGAGGAGGACGACGGCCTGTGCGACGTACTGACCGAGCGGGTGTTCCTCGCCGAGGTCACCGAGGCGCTGGTGACCTCGATCCCGAGCCTGTCGGCCGGCCAGGTCGTCGACGTACGCCAGCGGATGCTGGGGCTGGCCCGCAGCCACGGCTGGGTGGACGGCTGAGCCGCCCCGACCGCGCGGGCCAGCCCGCTCAGCGCGGCGGTGCCAGCCCGTTCAGCGCGGCGGGTGCCACATGTACGGCACCGTGGTGGCGATCGGCAGCAGCCCGAGCCGGGTGAGGATCGGCCGGCTGTCGTCGGACGCGTCCACCTGCAGGTACCGGTAGCCGCGCTCGACCGCGCGCCGGGCCCGGTACGCCACGAGCGCGCGGTAGATGCCGCGCTTGCGCCACGCCTCGAGGGTCGAGCCGCCCCACAGCGAGGCGAACTCGGTACCGGTCTCGTACCGGAGCCAGCCGGCCGACACCACGCGGCCCGGATCATCGTCCTCGTCCGGATCGGCACCGGCTTCGGCCACGACCACGAGCAGCGCGTCCGGATCGGCCGCGTGCTCGCCGGCCAGCATGTCCGCGAGGTGGCTGCGGTCCTCTGCCCACACCTCGGACTCCAGCGCCTCGATCCGCTCGAAGTCGACTCGCGAGGTGACCTCACGCAGCCGTACCCCTGGCGGCGGTAGCGCGTCGACGGCGAGCTCGGCCGCCTCGCCGACCAGCACGGTCTCCGTATCGTCCGGCGCGAAGCCGGCCGCGACGAGGCGCTCGGGCAGGTCGGCCGGCGCGTCGTGGGCGTGGTACTTCCACTCGAACTTCTCGCCCCGTTCGGCGAAGAAGGCGACCTGGCGGGCGATGAAGGCGTCCAGGGCGACTCCGGTCAGGCCGCCGAGGTGGGAGTACACGATCCCGGCGAAACCGGGCGTGCCGTAGAGCCGAAGCACCGGTCCGTCCGCGTCGATCCGCATCCCCTCCGGCGCCGGGTCGGGAACGTGGCCGCGGAGCCTGTCGTAGGCGTCCCGGTAGGCCCTGGCCCGCGCGGACCCGTCGAGCATCGTCACGAGCGGTAGCTCAACACGCGCCGGCCGCCGTGTCACCCGGATAACGGCCGGGCGGACATCGGCCGTGGATACGGCTCAGTTCGCCGGCTCCGCGTCCGATGGGTACCCACGATGTATACGACATTTCTTCCGCTGCTCGACGCGCTCAAGAAGCGTGGCGCGGATCCAGTGACCGTCGATCGCGCGATCGGGGAAGCCGAGCGCACCGGCCGGTCGATCCGGGACATCCTGATCAACGACCACGTGTGTACCGAGACCGAGCTCACCGAGGCGTCCGCGGACGCGTACGGGATGAAGAGCGTTGACCTGGTCGGGTACCCGATCGACGCGGCGGCGGTGGCCAAGATCCCACTCGCGCTGATGCTGCGGCACCGGGTCGTCGGCCTCGCGATGATGGGCAACGAGATAGTCATCGGCCTCAGCGATCCCGGTGACGTCATGGCGCTCGACGACATCCGGGCCGTTACCGGCATGGTGGTCCGGCCGGTCGTGGTGGCCCGCAGCGAGCTCCGCAAGGTCATCGACCGGCTGCAGCGCGAGGACAACGACCTCGGCGGCATCGCGGCCAGCCTGCGGTCCGACCCGGTGCCGGCCAGCGCCACGCTGACCGCGGTGGCCGAGGACGCGCCGATCGTGCGGTACGTGAACTCGCTGATCGAGCAGGCGATCCAGAACCGGGCGTCCGACCTGCACCTCGAGCCGACCGAGCACGACATGCGGGTCCGGTACCGGATCGACGGAGTGCTGCACGAACTCGACACGGTGCCCAAGGCCGTACAGTCCGCCCTGATCTCCCGCATCAAGATCATGTCGAACATCGACATCACCGAGCGGCGGGTACCGCAGAACGGCCGGATCACCGCGAACATCGCCGGCCGCGCGGTCGACCTGCGTACCGCCACCCTGCCGACGGTCTGGGGCGAGAAGATCGTGCTGCGGGTGCTCGACACCAGCGGCATCGACCTGGACGTACGGAAGCTCGGGTTCACCGCGGCCAACTACGAACGGTTCTCCACCTCGTTCACCAAGCCGCACGGCATGCTGCTGGTGACCGGACCGACCGGCTCGGGCAAGTCGACCACCCTCTACGCCACGCTCGCCCAGATCAGCAAGCCGACGGTCAACATCATCACGGTCGAGGACCCGGTGGAGTACCGGCTGCCTGGCGTCAACCAGGTGCAGGTCAACCACAAGGCCGGCCTGACCTTCGCCGCGGTACTGCCGGCGATCCTGCGGTCCGACCCGGACATCGTGCTGATCGGGGAGATCCGGGACCGGGTCACCGCGCACCTGGCGGTGGAGGCGGCGCTCACCGGTCACCTCGTGCTGTCCACCCTGCACACCAACGACGCGCCGAGCGCGGTGACGCGACTGATCGAGATGGGCATCGAACCGTTCCTGGTCGGCTCCTCGGTCGACTGTGTACTCGCCCAGCGACTGGCCCGACGGCTGTGCGACTGGTGCAAGGAGGAGTACGTCCCGACCGACGCCGACCTGACCGCCGCCAGATGGCTGGTCAGCGGGTTGCCGCCGCCGACACTGCTCTGGCGGCCGGTGGGCTGCCGTACCTGCTCGGGAACCGGATACCGGGGCCGGATCGCCCTGCACGAGGTGATGCCGGTATCCGAGGAGATCGAGCGCCTGACGGTACAACGGGTGTCCGCGCACGAGGTGTCCCAGGCTGCCACCGCCGAAGGAATGCTCGACCTGCGGATCGAC
This sequence comes from uncultured Actinomycetota bacterium, assembly GCA_963742715.1. Taxonomy (GTDB): domain Bacteria; phylum Actinomycetota; class Actinomycetes; order Mycobacteriales; family Micromonosporaceae; genus CAVUMR01. The sequence goes on from CAVUMR010000002.1 coordinate 2,703,271, forward strand.
GGTCTGGCGAAGGCGACCAGCGGACTCACCTCGGTACAGGAGGTGCTCCGTGTCGCGGTGTGACCCGGGCGACCCGGGGCCGGCCGCGCACGGCCGCCGGCAGTGATTCCGACGCCTTTTCCTCAGTTGCCGGCTCCGGCTGCCGAAATACCTGTTTGACATCGCTTGACGTCGCGGCATCGGCCGCGATCCGGCGGGCCGGCTGCCGCGTTCCCGCGCGCCGACGTACCGGATCCAGTGATGACGACCGGGGGGAGACTGTTCGTGGAGACCGCGCACAAACCGCACCGCCCGGTCATGACCGGCGACCGGACCGAGCGACGCGCGCACCTGGACGAGATGCTCGCCGCCCTGGTCGAGGCGCACGGCTCGGACCTGCACCTCACCGTCGCCGCACCGCCGACCATGCGGGTACACGGTCTGCTGCGCAGCCTGCCCGGCCACCAGCGACTCAAGCCGGCCGAGACCGAGGCGCTGCTGCGGTCCGCGGTCACCGGGGAGCAGTGGGCCCAGTTCGAGCGCAGACTCGAGCTCGACTTCGCGTACAGCGTCGAAGGGGTGTCCCGGTTCCGGGTCAACCTGTTCGCCCAGCGCGGGTCCTACGGCGGCGTGTTCCGCGCCATCCCGCACACCATCCTGTCGCTGGACGAGCTCGGCGTACCCCAGTCGGTGGCCCGGTTCGCCCAACTTCCCCGTGGCCTGGTGCTGGTCACCGGGCCCACCGGCTCCGGCAAGACCACCACGCTCGCGGCCCTGCTCGATCTGGCCAACCAGAACCGCGCGGCGCACATCGTGACGATCGAGGACCCGATCGAGTTCCTCCACCCGCATAAGCGGTCGCTGGTCAACCAGCGTGAGGTGGGGGTGGACACCAAGTCGTTCTCGACCGCGCTCAAGCACGCGCTGCGGCAGGACCCGGACATCATCCTGGTCGGCGAGCTGCGCGACCTGGAGACCACCTCGATCGCGCTCACCGCCGCCGAGACCGGCCACCTCGTGCTCGCCACCCTGCACACCCAGAGCGCGGCCCAGACGATCGACCGGATCATCGACATCTTCCCGCCGCACCACCAGCAGCAGATCCGGTCCCAGCTCTCGACCGCCCTGCAGGCGGTGGTCACCCAGGCGCTGTGTCCGCGCGCGGACGGTGCCGGCCGGACGGTCATCGTCGAGATCATGACCGCCACCACGGCGATCCGGAATCTCATCCGGGAAGGCAAGAACCACCAGATCCCGTCGTTCATGCAGGCGGGCGCCAGCGACGGGATGCTCTCGTTCGACCAGCACCTGACCGAGCGGTTCCGCGAGCAGATCATCACCATCGACCAGGCGCTCGAACTCTGTCATTCGACCGAGGAGTTCCAGCGCCTCGTCGGGCGGCGGTGACGCGATGCCAGCGATGCTCGCCTTCGACTACGAGACGATCGACCACACCGGCAAGCGCGGCAAGGGTCGGGTCAACGCCGCCAACACCGGCGCGGCCGCCGCGCTGCTGCGCCAGCAGGGCATGTCACCGGTGTCGATCAAGGCGGCCGGCGAGGGTCTGCGCCGGAACGTGACGATCCCGGGCCTGTCCGGGCGTACCACCCTGAAGGACCTCGCGGTCTTCGCCCGCCAGTTCGCCACCATGACCAACTCGGGCATGTCGTTGCTGCGCTCCCTCGGCGTACTGGAGGACCAGACCACCAAGCCGCAGCTCGGTACGGCCATCTCCGAGGTACGCCTCGACGTGGAGGCCGGGGTGTCCCTCTCGGCCGCGCTCAGCCGGCACGACCGGGTCTTCCCGAGCCTGATGGTCGCCATGATCCACGCCGGTGAGACCGGTGGCTTCCTCGACGACGCGCTGGACCGGGTCGCCACGAACCTGGAGAAGGACGCGACCCTGCGCGGCAAGATCAAGAGCGCGCTCACGTACCCGGTGATCGTGCTGGGCTTCAGCGGGCTGATGATCACCGCGGTACTGATCTTCATCGTGCCGATCTTCGAGAAGATGTTCACGCAGCTCGGTGGCCAGCTGCCGCTGCCGACGCAGATCGTCGTCTCGACCAGCCACACCCTGCTGTGGTCGGGACCGCTGTTCCTCGCGATCGCCATCGGCAGCACCGTGGCGATGCGGCAGGCACTGCGCCGCCGGCCCCGGGTGCGGCTGTGGTTCGACGGGCGCAAACTCCGGCTGCCGGTCTTCGGGCCGCTGTTCACCAAGATCGCGATCAGCCGGTTCTCCCGTAACCTCGGCACCCTGCTGGGCGTCGGCGTACCGGTGATGCAGGCCCTCGACGTGGTGGGCGCGACCACCGGCAACGCGGTGATCGCCGCCATCACCAGCGACATGCGCGAGTCGGTACGGGACGGGCAGCCGATGTCCGCGCCGCTGATCCGGCACAAGGTCTTTCCGCAGATGGTCCGGCAGATGATGGAGGTCGGCGAGGAGTCCGGCCAGATCAGCCAGATGCTGGACAAGATCGCCGACTTCTACGACCGCGAGGTCGACAGCGCCGCGGAGTCCCTGACCGCCTCGATCGAACCGATCATGGTGCTGGTCATGGGCGTGATCGTCGGCTCGATGGTGGTCTGCCTGTACCTGCCGATGTTCACCATCTACCAGAGCATCGAAGGCACCCAGTGAACGCGCCGCGCGGCACCGCGCCGCCGCCCACCCGGCGCCCCACTCGTCCGGCGCCCGTCCGGCGCCCCACCGCGCCGGCGCCCGTCCGGCGCCCCAGCAGCCTTCCGCACGCACGAAGACCTGACCGGTGGGGGCTCCCCCCGGTCGCCTGTCGGGCCGTCGGTCCGACCGCCGTCCCAACCGTTACAAGTCCCAGGAGGCATTTCATGCACAACGCAATCCGCACGATGCGGGCGAGGCGCGCGGACGGCGACCGCGGCTTCACCCTGATCGAACTGCTCGTCGTCGTCGTCATCATCGGCGTTCTCGTCGCGATCGCGATCCCGCTGTACCTGAACTACCGCAAGGGCGCGGAGAAGAAGTCGGCCCAGTCCGACGTCCGCAACGCGGTGATCGCGATCGAGCAGTGCTACACCGAGCGGGGCAACTCCTACCCGGCCGACACCGACGTGGTACCGGCGAGCGGCGCGGTGACCTGCGCTCCCGGGGCGAACCAGCAGATCAACATCTCGACCGGCAACGTCCTCGTGTACACGAAGGTCGCCGCCACCGGGTTCACCGTCGCGGTGACCAACACGAACACCACGACGACGTACACCTACAACAGCGCCACCGGCAAGATCGTCGCCAGCTGATCGTCCTTGGCTGAGCCGGTAGCGGTCGCTCGCGCGACCGCTACCGGCGCGGTGGTCCTGGGTCTGTGTTCCAGAGAGGACAGTCGTGATGGTCCCGCTGCTCGTGCTGGCCGGCGTACTCGGTCTCGCGGTCGGCTCGTTCGCGAACGTGGTGATCCACCGGGTACCGCGGGGCGAGTCGCTGCTGCGTCCCGGCTCGCGCTGCCCGTCCTGCGCGACCGCGCTGCGGCCGTGGCACAACGTGCCGGTGCTGAGCTGGCTCGTACTGCGCGGCCGGTGCGCGGCCTGCCGGGCACCGATCGGCATGCGGTACCCGTTGGTCGAACTGGTCACCGCGGCGCTGTTCGTGGCGGTCACGGCCCACTTCGGCGCCACCGCGGCACTTCCGGCGTACCTGTACCTGACCGCGATCGCGGTCGCGCTCGCCGCCATCGACCTCGACGTCAAGCGGCTGCCGGACGCGATCGTGCTGCCGTCGTACCTGGTGGCCGGCCTGCTGCTGGCCCTCCCGGCGGTGACCGGGTCGGACTGGTGGTCGGCCGCCCGGAGTCTGGTCGCGATGGCGGCGCTGTCCACGTTCTACCTGCTCCTGGCCGTGCTGCGGCCGGGTGGCATGGGCTTCGGCGACGTCAAGCTGGCCGGCCTGCTGGGGCTGTACCTCGGCTGGCTCGGCTGGAGTTCGGTGCTGGTCGGCGCCGGCGCCGGGTTCCTGCTCGGCGGTATCGCCGGCGTCGCCCTGCTGGCCACCCGGCGCGCCGACCGCCGTACGGCCATCCCGTTCGGTCCGGCCATGCTGGCCGGCGCGCTGCTCGCGGTGTTCGTCGCCGGGCCGGTGTCGCGCTGGTACGGCTCGACCTTCCTGTTCACCACCTGACCTTCTCGGGCCAGCCTTGCGCACCGCACCGCATCGCACCGCACCGCACCGCACCGCACCGCACCGCACCGCACCACACCGCACCGCACCGCACCGCACCGCACCGCACCGCACCGCACCGCACCGCACCGCACCGCACCACCTATCGAGGGAGCACCCATGGCCGGCGGAACGCTGATCGGACTGGACATCGGCTCGGTGTTCATCCGTGCGGTGGAGACCACCCGCGGCAAGGAGGGTGTGGTCATCACCAACGCCGGCCGTACGCCGGTCCCCGCCGGTGCGGTCAGCGCCGGCATCATCGTGGACGAGCGGGCGGTGACCCAGGCGCTGAAGAACCTGTGGTCGAACGCGGGATTCCGTACCAGGGACGTGATCGTCGGCATCACCAACCCGCAGAGCGTGGTACGCGAGATGTCGGTGACGAACCTGCCGATGCGGGAGCTGCGCAAGGCTCTGCCGTTCCAGGTACGCGACGTGCTGCCGCTGCCGGTCGAACGCGCGCTGCTGGACTTCTACCCGTTGGAGGACCCGGGCCAGAAGGAGAAGGTGCGCGGGCTGCTGATCGCGGCGCCCAAGGACGCGGTACGCAGCACCGTGCAGCCGATCGAGCGGGCCAGGCTGCACGTCGTACGGGTGGACCTCGGCTCGCTCGCCCTGCTCCGCGCACTGTCCAAGTTGGACTCCACGGTCGAGGCGATCGTGTACATCGGCGCGGACGTGACCAGCGTGGTGGTACACCTCGACGGGGTACCGCTGATCGTGCGCTCCATCCCCCGGGGCGGCCAGGACATCACCACCACCATCGCGAACCGGCTGGCCACCACGACGACGGAAGCCGAGTCCCTCAAGCGCCGGATCGGGGTGAACCTCGAAGAGGACGTGGAGACGGCGGAGGTGGTACGGGACGCCCTCAAGCCGCTGCTCAACGAGATCCGTACCTCGTTCATGTACCTGTCCGCGACCGAACGGGGCAGTCGGGTGGCCCGGATCGCGCTGACCGGCGGAGGCTCGTTGCTTCCCGGGCTGGGCGAGCTCCTCGCCGAACAACTCAGCGTCGAGGTCATCACCGCGGATCCGCTGGCCCGGGTACGGGAGATCCGGCGCGGCAAGCAGGCAGCCCTCGACCCGTTCCGCTTCTCGGCCGCGGTCCCCATCGGCCTGACCCTCGGAGCCGCGTGATGAACACCGTAGTGAAGGTTGCTGAGCTGACCACGGTCACCGCCGACCCGTACCGCATCGTCACCATCTCGGCGAACCTGTTGCCGGTCGAGATCATCGAGAGCCGGCGCAGCCGCAAGACCCGTCGGGCCGTACTGGCCGCGCTCGTCGTGCTTCTCGTCGTGCTCACCGGCTGGTACGCCGCCGCGCGGTACCAGACCTCGGTGGCCCGCAGCGACCTGCGCGCCACCGAGCGGACCGCCCAACAGCTGGCCAAGCAGCAGGACGCCTACGCCGACCTGGTGGGGATCCAGACCCAGTCGACCGCGATCTCCGGTCAGCTCGCCACCCTGCTCGCCGAGGATCTCCGCTGGTCGAGCCTGCTGTCGTCGCTACGGGCGGCGGCGACCGGAGGGGTCGTACTCACCGACGTGACCGGCGCGCTGTCCGACGCCACCGGAGTCGCCGGACCGGACCAGTCGTTCTCGCAGTTCATCGAGGGCTCCGACGCGCGACCGGTGGGCACGGTCACCGTCACCGGCACCGGCCCCAGCAAGGCGGCCGTGGCCGCGTACGTGGACAGCGTCGCCACGATCACCGGGCTCGCGCATCCGCTGCTCGGCGGCGCCAGCGTCGACGGCGGAACCCTCCACTTCACCGTCCGGCTGGACATCACCACCGCCGCGCTCGGCGGCCGGTACTCGCCGACGACGGCTGACGGAGGGACCGACTGATGCGGATCAACAACCGGTTCTGGCTGTCCAGCGGGGCGGTCGCCGCGATCGCGCTGGTGGTCGTCGGATGGTTCGGGTTCGTCAGCCCGCAGCACGGACACACGGCCAGCCTGCGGGACGACACCGCCGCCGCTGAGCTGCGCGGTTCGGCGCTGCGGCACCGGCTCAGCCAGTTGCACGACCAGAACGAGAACATCGCCGCGTACCAGGCGGAGCTCGCCCGGCATCGGGAGGCGCTGCCGACCACGGCCGGGTTGTCCGACTTCCTGCGCGAGCTGCAGGCGGCCGGCTCGGCGGCCGGCGTATCGGTGGACGGACTGATCGTCGGCTCCCCGAACCAGGTCACCGGCACCGCCACCACCGCCGAGACGTACTCGCTGCCGATCACCCTCACCGCGGCCGGAACCGTTACCGCCCTGGGCGCCTTCCTCGACCAGTTGCAGCGGGTACAACCGCGGGCCGTGCTGATCAGCAGCATGGCGGCTGCGCCGGCCGGGACGAGCGTGTCGCTCACCGGCAAGGTCGGCCTCAACCTCCGACTGGACGCCTTCGTCGCGGCACCGAGCGGCACCAAGAAGACCCCGGCGACCCCGACAGCCCCGGCGACCCCGGCCGGTGCCGGCGCCAACGCGCCGAAGTAGCCGGGACGGTACGGGACAGATGGATCACCGGGCGGGATCGTCCCGCCGGAGCAGGTCGGGAGGGCGCATGCGGGCCGGTGGACGACACCGCGCGCCCGGCCTCGTCCGGCGGGCGACGCGACCCGGCCCCGACAGCGGCTTCACGCTGATCGAGGTACTGGTGGCGATCACCGTGCTGACCATCGTGATGACCGCCCTGTCCGCGTTCTTCGTCGCCAGCATCTCGATCACCAGCCAGCAGAGCGGCCGGCAGATCGCGGTCCAGCTCGCCGACGACGGCACCGAGCGGGCGCACGCGTTGGAGGGCTCCACGGTCGCGGCCGACCGGGACAAGACCAGCTCCGAGGTGCAGTGGGCCGACGCCCAGCACGGGGTGCCGACCGCCGGCATCGCCCCGTACCTGACCGACATGGACACCGCCTGGGACAGCACCGCGTCCACCGGGTCGGGGGCGACCGCGCCGCTGCCCACGGTGCCGAAGGAGATCATCGTTAACGGCCTGCGTTACCAGCAGTACTGGTACGTGGGCCGGTGCTGGCAGGCGCCCACCGGTACCGACTGCGAGGCCCTGCACGCCCCGGGCTACGTGGAGTTCTTCCGGGTCGTCGTCGCGGTCACCTGGCCGGAGAAGCGCTGCGCGGCGCAGCTGTGCGCGTTCATCACCTCGAGCCTGATCAGTACCGCCAACAGCGACCCGATCTTCAACCCCAGCGACACCGCGCAACCGCCGGTCGTGGACACCCCGCTGGACCAGCTCGGCCAGGTCGGAACCGCCGACAGCCTGCAACTGGCCACCAACGGTGGCGCACCGCCGATCGTCTGGACGATCTCGGCGTTACCCCCGGGATGTCGCTGGCCAGCTCCACCGGCAAGATCAGCGGTACCCCGACCGCGGGTGGCACGTACACCGTCATGGTCACCGCGACGGACGGGTTCGGGCTGCACGACTCCACCACCTTCCTCTGGTACGTGCAGGTCCTCCCGTTGCACATCTCGACCCCGGCCGCGCAGACCACCGACCTCGGCTACACGGTCTCGCTACAGCTCGTCGCGGGCGACGGCGTCCCGCCGTACACCTGGTCCGCGAGCGGACTGCCGGCCGGCCTGGTCATCGGCTCCACCGGGAAGATCACCGGTAAACCGACGGCGGTCGGTACCAACACGGTGGTGGTCACGGTGATCGACACGTACGGCACCGTCGCCGGGACCGCGGGCTTCACCTGGGCGGTCGTCGCGCTGCCGACCGTCACCGCGCCGGCCGGCGTGCTGTACAACTCGCTCGGCGACGTGATCAGCAGGCAGGCAACGGTCACCGGTGGCACCACTCCGTACAGCTGGACGGCCACCGGCCTGCCGCCGGGACTGACGATCAGCTCGACCGGACTGATCGCCGGCACCCTGTCGACCGCGGGCAGCTTCTCGACCGTCGTCACGGTGACCGACCAGGCCGGGGCCACCGACACCAGCGCGGTGACCTGGCGGGTACTCGGCATCACCAGTTCGACCGCGCAGCGCACCAACACGGTGAATCAGGTGATCACCAACTTCATCCCCACGGTCACCGGTGGCAGCGGCGTGTACACCTGGTCGCGTACCGGCCTGCCGACCGGACTGGTCTTCCGCGCGACCGACGGCCGGATGTCCGGTACCCCGACGGTCAAGGGCACGTACACGGTTGTCCTGACCGTGACCGACACCACGAGCCTGGTAACCGAATCGGCGACCTTCGTCTGGAAGATCCAGTGAACCGCGCCAGGCGTACCCGCGGAGGGTTGCTCGATCGGTTGCGCCCCCGCGACGACGCCGGGATGACGCTGGCCGAGGTGGTGGTCGCGATGTCGCTCATGTCGGTCTTCATGGTGATGTTCACCAGCGCGGCGATCGGCGTGTTCCGCGCGGTCAACGGCCACGACGCGACCGCCACCGCGCAGGCCCAGATCAACACCGTGTTCATGCGGCTGGACCGGGAGATCCGGTACGCCTCGGCGATCAGCAAGGAGGGCGTGGTCGGGACCGACCCGTACATCGAGTACCTGACCACGAACACCGGTGCGGACGTGTGTACGGAGCTGCGGCTGCACCTGAGCGTGGACACCGTCCAGTTGCAGCGCCGTACCTGGACCAAGGTCACGACCGGGTCGCCGACCCCCACCCCGTGGGCGCCTCTCGCGTCGGGGTTCAGCGGGACCCAGCCGTTCACCTTCGTCGCGGACCCGGAGTTCGAGTCCCAGCAGTTGCGGCTGGACCTGACCGCCAAGGCCGGCGGCACCGGCGCCGACGCCCGGTCGAAGCGGACGTACGTGACCTTCACCGCGCTGAACGCGCCGGTCTCCGTCGTCACCGCCACGGTCTGCTCGGAAGGGAGGACGTTGCCGTGATGCTCCGGATCCGGCCGGGTGGCCCCGGCCGCGGGACCGACGACACCGGCTCGCTCGTCCTCGCCCTGATGCTCACTCTGGTCGGGATCATGCTGACCGCGATCCTGGTACCGGTGGTGCTCACCCAGGTGCGCTCCACCCGCGCGTACATCCAGCGCAGTCACGCCCTGCACGCCGCGCAGTCCGGCCTGGACGTGGCGCTCGGCCGCATCCGGGCGGCCAACAACGGCGACGGCACCGGGAAACTCGCCGGCCTGCCGTGCGGGCCGATCGCCGGCACGGTCGGTGACGGTGGTGTGGCCAGGTACGAGGTGACGATCGACTACGTCGCGACCGACCCGCGCGGCCAGACGGACGAGTGGGTCGCCGCCAACCACATCCTCTGCCTGCCGGGCGGCGGCACCTTCCCCACGCCCAGGTACGCCCTGCTGCGCTCACTCGGTACCGACGTGCCGACCGGGGCGATCGGCACGGTGGCCCGCCGGTCGTTGCGCGGGACCTACCGGTTCCGGACGACCAACGAGAACATCGCGGGCGGACCGATCCACGTGTACAAGACCACCACCACCGACCTGTGCATGGACGCCGGCTCCGCGTCTCCGACGGCCACCACCGCGCTGCGCTTGCAGGTGTGCGTACCCGGCAGCCTGTCGCAGCGCCTCGCGTACCAGGACAACCTGACGCTGGTCCTGGTCTCCTCGAAGACGGTGACCAATCCGCTCGGGATGTGCCTGGACGCCGGTACGCCGCACAGCGTCGGGGCGGTGGTGCGCTTCCAGCCGTGTGCGGCGGTACTCAAGCCGCAGCAGCAGTGGAGCATCAACGACAGCGCGAACTTCATGGGCACCACGGACGGCGACACGCTCGACGACTACTGCTTCAACGCGCAGACCCCGGGCTCGGCGGGGAGCTTCGTGATCCTGAGCCGGACCACCTGCGACCAGGCGTACAACAACGTCGCGACGTTCAACCCCGAGGCCACGGTCGGCGCCGGCGCGGCCGGCGCGAGCTCGAACCAGCTGGTCAACTACCAGCAGTTCGGGCGCTGCCTGGACGTGACCGAGCACCAGGTCAGCTACGGCTACCTGATCGCCTGGCCGTGCAAGCAGGCGCCGGATCCGACGAACGTCAGCTGGAACCAGAAGTGGCTGCTTCCGGCCATCCTCCCCGGCGCCCCGTCCAGCGTCGGCCGGATCACCACGAACCCGTCGAGCACGTTGTACTGCCTGCGGAGCCCCGGGTCGATCGCGGCCAACAAGTACGTGGAGGTGATCGTCTGCCCGACCGGGCCGCTTCCACTGAACATGACCTGGACGGTGTACGGGAACACCGGCGACTACGCGACCAGCTACCGGATCCGCGACTCGTACGGCTTCTGCCTGGCGCCGTCCGGCCCGGCCGACCTCTATCCGAAAGGTCTGCTGGTCAGCAAGATCGTGGTGGCGACCTGCGGCAGCACGACCGCGCAGAAGTGGAACGCGCCGGCCGACCTGAAGGAGTCGCTGCCGCTACAGGACATCGGCGAGCGGTAGGCGTCGCCTCGCTCTCCGTGGGGATTCCGGGCCGCTGTCCTGCTGGCCCCGGCCGCTGTCCTGCTGACGACCGCCGCTGTCCTACTGGCGACCGCCACGGGCGGGGCGGCTGACACCGTCCGGTACCGGCCGGTAGGGCAGAATCGCGTCCGATGCGCGTCCTGATGCTGTCCTGGGAGTACCCGCCGGTCATGGTGGGTGGGCTCGGCCGGCACGTACACGCGCTGGCCACCGCGCTGGCGGCGGCCGGGCACCAGGTCACGGTGGTCAGCCGGCACGCCCCGGGGGCCGCTCTGGACGAGGTGGTCGACGGGGTACGGGTGGTCCGCGCGCCGGAGGACCCGCCGCTGTTCCCGTTCGCCACCGACACGCTGCTGGCCTGGACGATGGCGTTCAACCACGCCCTCATCCGGGCCGCCCTGCGCGCCGTCGCCGACACGCCCTTCGAGGTCGTACACGGCCACGACTGGCTGGTCACCCACGCCGCCGTGACGCTCAAGCACCACCTCGGGGTACCGCTGGTCGCCACCGTGCACGCCACCGAGGCCGGCCGGCACCGGGGCTGGCTGCCCAAGGACCTGAACCGGTGCATCCACTCGGTCGAGTGGTGGCTCACCTACGAGTCGCGCCGGGTGCTCGCCTGCTCCGGGTACATGCGCTGGGAGATCACCCGGCTGTTCGACCTGCCGGCCGGCAAGGTCGAGGTGATCCCGAACGGGGTCGACGAGACCCTGTGGCGGCCGTCGCCGCGCGCGGTCGCCGCCGCCCGGGCCCGGTTCGCCGGAGCAGGACCCTTGCTGGTGTACGCCGGGCGCCTGGTCTACGAAAAGGGTGTCCAGGATCTGATCGCGGCGTTCCCCCGGCTGCGGCGACGACACCCCGGGCTGCGACTGGTCGTGGCCGGCGACGGCAAGTACGGCGAGCCCCTGGCCGAGGAGGTACGCCGGCGCCGGCTCGGTCGTACCGTCACGTTCGCCGGCTTCCTCGGCCCGGACGAGCTGCCGGCCCTGATCGCGGCCGGGGACGCGCTGGTGATTCCCAGCATCTACGAGCCGTTCGGCATGATCGCGCTGGAAGGGGCCGCCGTCGGTACGCCGGTGGCGGTCGCCGCGACCGGTGGACTCACCGAGGTGGTGGAGCCCGGGGTCACCGGCGTGACGTTCCCGCCGAAGGATCCGGCCGCTCTCGCGGACGCGGTCAGTGGGCTGCTGTCCGACCAGGTACTCGCGCGCCGGCTCACCCGCAACGCGCTCCGGCTCGTCTCCGAGCGGTACGCCTGGCCGGCGATAGCCGAGCGCACCGTGGCCGCGTACGCCCGGGCGCAGCGCGAGGAACGGGCGTTGGCCGCCCGCGGCGGGCTCGGCCCGCCGCCCCCGATCGTGGTACCCGAGGGCAACCTGCTCTCCGGCGGCGAATCCGCCTCCTGACGCTGCCCGTCGATTCGACGACGCCGCGAGCAGCAGCCCGTATCCGCTTCGGCGCTCCCTCGACCGCGTCGTGGATCGGCGACTCATCCGAATCCGCGACTGGATGGATCCTTTGTGGATGGTCCCCTGTGGACCCGCGGAATTGTCGTACCCCTCCCATAGGTTCGGTGCATGTTCGAGCGGGGGACGACGCCAGCCGAGGTGGCTGCCGTCCCGTCGCGCCCCGCCGCTGCCCCCACCCCGGTCACTGCCCCCACCCCGGTCGCAGCCGCTGCCGCTGCCTCTCCCCGTGCCGCCGATTCGGCCTGTGCCGCTGTCCCGGCTGCTGTCGGTGTGCCGGCCGCGGTTCAGTCGACGGCCGCGCATCTGCCTGCGGCGTTGGCGGACCTGCCGCCGGGCCCGACACTGGGTGCCGCGCTGGCAGGCATCGACCGGTCGATTCTGAATGGGTATGACCGGGTGCTGGTGCTTCGCGCGCAGGCCCGGCAGGTCGCGCATGAGCAGGCCCGGCTGCTGGCGGATCTGGTCGCGGTCGCCGACTGCCCACCGGCACCGGACCTGTCCGGCGCCTCCCCACGCGAAGCGGACGAGTTCATCTCCTGTGAGATAGCCGCGGCGTTGACCTGGACCCGGCAAGCCGCCGAAACCCACCTCGGCCTGGCCTGGTCGCTGACCTGTCGCATCCCGGCCGTGCACGCCGCCCTCACGGCCGGCGTGATCGACCTGGCCAAAGCGCGGGTGTTCGACCGCGAAACCGACCCGCTACCCCAGGGCGCGGCCCGCGCCGTCTGCGACCAGCTGCTGCCCGACGCACCCCAGCTGACCACCGGACAGTTGCGGGCAAAACTGCAACGCCTGGTGTTGACCGTCGACCCCGACGCGGCGCGGGTCAGACAAGCCGAAGCAGTCACCCGGCGGCGGGTGCTGGCCGGCCTGGACTTCGACGGCACCGTGTCGATCAGCGTCCTCGGGCTTCCCGCGCCACGCGCCACCGCCGCGATGGAACGCATCGACGCGATCGCCGACGCCGCCCGCCGTGGCGGTGACCTGCGCACCATCGACCAGCTGCGCGCCGACACCGTGCTCGACCTCCTCGACGGCACCACCATCGCCGGGCCACTGCCCGGACCGCGTAAAGGCGTCATCGAGTTGACCGTTCCGCTGACCACCCTGATGGGGCTAGCGGAGGAACCCGGTGAGCTGGCCGGATGGGGACCCATCGCCGCCGACATCACCCGCGACCTCGCCGATCAGCACCACAACGTCACCTGGCGCTACCGCGTCACCGACGCCGACGGACACCTCGTCGGAGCCGGCACCACCCGCCGCCCCACCACCCGCATGGACGCCTTCGTCCGCGCCCGCGACCGCACCTGCCGCTTCCCCGGCTGCCGCCGATGCGCCACCCGCACCGACCTGGACCACACCGTCGCCTATACGGAGGACGGTCCCACCCACCCGGCCAACCTCGGCGCGCTGTGCCGGACCCACCACCGGACCAAACACGAAGGCGGCTGGACACTGGTCCAGGGCCAGCCCGGCGTCTTCCACTGGACCAGCCCCCACGGACACCACTACACCGTCCAACCAGAACGACCCGACCACACCCAGTGCACGGCGTGCGCGAAAGAGCAGCACCAGCCGGGACAGCGGGCACACGCGGACAACCCCGATCCCCGCCCACCGCCGACGCCGTAACCGACCACCACCGCTCACAACCACCGATCCGCCGCCATCCGGCCGGGCAACGAACGCCGCCGTGCGCCCCAGGCACGTCGGCAGCGAACGCCCGCACCGCGCCGCCCACTCACCCCGCAACCTGCGGCGGTCGAGGCTGCACTGCGTCTGCCGCCGGCGCCACCACCGGCGGACGAGCCGCCACCACATGCACAGTCAGGTGCGGCGGTTCGCCAGCTCGGCGCGGATCCGGTCGGCGAGCGCGGCCTGCTCCCCCGGCGGTACATCCAGCACGCCGTCCTCGGCCATCAGCGCCCGGAACTGCTGCCGGTCGTACGGCACGCCCGGCGGCAACGGCGCGACATGCCAGTGCACATGCGCGTTACCTTCGTTCGCGCCGAGCGACGCCAGGTACACCCGATCGACCGGCAGTACGGCGCGCAGCGCCTCCGACACGTCGTAGACAAGCTCCATGAGGCCGAGAAAAGAAGACCGGGAGAACGAGCCGGTCACCTCGGTCACGTGTTCGCGAGGCGCGACCAGCGCATAGCCGTACAGGGTCGGGTACCGGTTGAGGAACGCGACCGCCTCATCGGACGAGTACACGATCTCGTGCCGGTAGTCCGGATCCCCGGCCAGCATCGCGCAGACGAAGCATGGCCCCCCGCGGAGCCGACGCTCGTAGTCGGCCAGGTCGAACGCACGCCGCTCAGGCAGGCCCGGCTCAGGCCAGGTTGGACGAGCGGGGGTACGCGTCGGCCGGGTCGGTGAGCACGTTGACCAGGTACGGCACGCCCGAGTCGAACGCGCGGCTGCAGCGCCGGCCCGAGGTCGGCCGCCTTCTCCACGGTCTCGCCGGCGCCGCCGAGCGCGCGCACCACGTCGTCGTACCGCAGGCCGGGCTGCAGGTCGGCGGCCACGTCGTAGCCGTACATCGGCCTTCATCGGGTGCTTCTCCAGGCCCCAGATGCCGTTGTTGCCGACCACGATCACCACCGGCAGCTGCTGCCGGACCAGCGACTCGACGTCCATCAGCGAGAAGCCGGCCGCGCCGTCGCCCATCAGCACGCAGACCTGCCGGTCCGGGTAGGTGACCCGGGCCCCCATCGCGTAGCCCATGCCGGTGCCGAGGCAGCCGTACGGGCCCGGGTCGAGCCAGGTGCCGGGCCGGGCGGGCTCGAGATACCGGCCGGCGTACGAGACGAAGTCGCCGCCGTCGCCGATGGTCACCGCGTCCGGCGGCGAGCACCTGGCGCAGCTCGCCGTAGACCCGGGCGGGCTTGATCGGGTCGGTGTCGGCCGCCATCGCCTCGGCGTCGCGGGCCTTCGGCCGGCGTCCTCGGCGGCGCGCAGGCCGGTCGATCCACTCCTCGTGGTCGGCCCGGCACGCCGGTGTAGTCGGCCAGCGCCGGACAGGATCAGCCGCAGGTCACCGGCCGGCGACGACGGCCGGTGTCGACGTGCGCCGGCGCGCTGGCTCGGCGCGTCCACGATGTGCACGACCTGCGCCGTCGCCGAAGTCGCCGAAGCCGAGCCGGAAGTCCAGCGGGGTGCCGATCACGACGACCACGTCGGCGCCGTTGAGCGCGGCGCGGCGGGCCTTGCGCGAACGCGAGCGGGTGCTCGGGCGGCAGCGCGCCGCGGCCCATGCCGTTGGTGAACACCGGCACCCGCAGCGCCTCGGCCGCCTCCCGCAGCGCGGCGACCGCGTCGCCGGCGTAGACGTCGGAGCCGGCGATGATGACCGGCCGCTCGGCCCCGGCGAGCAGCGCGGCCGGCCCGGGCGACCTCGTCCGGGTCGGGCTCGATCACCGGCGACGCCGCGGCGGCCGGCAGCGTCGGCCTCGGCCCGGCGAGAAGATCACCTCGAGCGGCAGGTCGAGGAAGGCCGGGCCGCGGTGCGGCGGTCAGCGCGGCGGTCAGCGCGGCGTGCAGGTCGCGCCGGGATCTCGTCGGTCGCGGTCGACCGTGGCGGCGTACTTGGTGACCGGGGCGACCAGCGGCACGTGGTCGATCTCCTGCAGGCTGCCGGAGCCCCAGCGGAACTGCCGGCGCCCGGCCGCCGAGCACCAGCACCGGCGAGGCGTTGAAGATGCGCGCTGGTCAGCGCCGGAGATGCCGTTGGTGACGCCCGGGGCCGGCGGTCAGCACGGCGAGGCCGGGCCGGCGCTGCAGCTTGGCGACCGCCTCGGCGGCGAACACGGCGGACTGCTCGTGCCGCACGTCGTAGATCGGGAAGCCGGTCTTGTGCGCCGCGTCGTAGAGCGGGAAGACGTGCCCGCCGGAGAGCGTGAACATCTCGGTCACGCCGTACGCCGCGCAGGGCCGCCAGCGCCAGGTCGCCGCCGTGCCCCTCGATCCGCGTGCTGGCCTCGGTCATTTCCGCACCTCCGTGGTCGGTTCCGCTGCCGAGCTTAGGATGCGCAGCACACCGCTGAAGTCGCGCCCGGCCGCGGCGGAGGCGTCCGCCACCCCGGAGTCCGGCCCGGCAGAGCCCGAGGCCGGCCCGGCAGCGCGCCGGTCCCGGATGATCCGCGCGGGTACCCCGGCGGCCACCACGTGATCGGGTACGTCGCGGGTGACGACCGCGTTCGCGCCGATCACCGCGCCGCGGCCGATCCGTACCCCCCGGGTGATCGTGACTTTGGTACCGAGCCAGCAGTCCGGTCCGATCCGCACCGGCGACTTCACGATGCCCTGATCCTTGATCGGTACGTCCAGGTCGGTCATCGCGTGGTCGAAGTCGGCGATGTAGACCCGGTCGGCGACCAGGGTGGCCGCGCCGACCTCGATGTCGAGGTACGCGTTGACGGTCGTGTACTGGCCGAACACGCACTTGTCGCCGATCCGCAGCGTCCCCTCGTGCGCGCGCAGTGCGGTGTGGTCGCCGAGGTGCACCCAACGCCCGAGCACGATGCGGCCGTGCCCGGCCCGCGCGGACAGTTCCACGTCACGACCCAGAAAAACGAAACCCTTCGTGTGTACGTCCGGCCGGGTCAGCCGCAGCCGGGCGAACCGCCAGTAGCGCACGAGGTACCACGGCGACACCGCGCGGTGCCGCCATACCCATCGCAACGAGGCTAAGGTGATGACCTTCTCGGCGCGGGGGCCACGGCGCGGCCGGAACGGCATGTCGGCAACCTACCCGCGGGCCACCCGCGTCGGGAGATCGGCTCCGCAGGTGGACCCCAGCAGTCAGGGCGGCGTGCAATCAGAACTGATGTTACGCTGCGTGCACTTACGGTCCACTTGTCGTGTTTTGACCTTGGTGTCCGAGCGCTAGTGCCCCCACGAAGACGTGGTGGAGTACCCGCTCACCGACTCGCCTGACGAATCACCGACCGCCGGAACCACCTGAGCCAGAAAGGCCCCGGTCATGACCGTCACAGGCACCGGTGTGACCTCGTTGTCTGCCGCCGGCCTGACCGCGAAACGCGCCCCGTCCTGGTACTGGTACCTCGTCGCCGGTGCCCTGCTCATCGCCGCCTACTACCTGCTCGGCGCGCTCGACGTGCCCCGCCCGGCCCGGATCGTCGTGTACTGCACGGTGAGCACGTCCGCGGTCGGCGCGCTGTGCCTCGGGCTGGCCCGGCACCGGCCGGTGAACCGGGGACCATGGCTGCTGCTGGCGATCTCGCAGGCCGTGTACGCGGTCGCCGACATCGCGTTCTACGTGACCCATCTGCTGCTCGGCGACGAGCGCTACCCGGCGCCGGCGGACGTCCTGTACCTGAGCCACTATCCGCTGCTGATCGCCGCGCTGATCCTGCTGATCCGGCGCCGGACCCCGCAGTGGGACACGCCGAGCGTGGCGGACGCCGCGATCGTCGCGGTCGCCGCCGCGCTGCTGTCGTGGGTGTTCCTGATCGAGCCGATGGCGGTGGCTCCGGGCGTACCGGCGCTGGCCCGGGTCGCCTCCACGCTGTATCCGGTGATGGACCTGCTCATGCTCGTGGTGGCCGCCCGGCTGATGCTCGGGGCCGGCATCCGCACCACGTCGTACTACCTGCTCTGCGCGAGCCTCGGCTTCATCATGTTCAGCGACACGGTGTACGCCATGCAGCAACTGGCCGGCAGCTACCACCCCGGCAACTTCCTGGACGCGACCTGGCTGGCCGGCAACCTGCTGCTCGGCGCGGCCGCGCTGCACCCGTCGATGCGCCGGCTGGACGAGCGGTCACCGGTGGCCACTCCGGACGCGACGATGTGGCGGCTGATCCTGCTGGCCATCGCCTCACTGGTCGCGCCGTTCGTACTGATCTTCCAGGCCGACACCGCGCAGCGGCTCGACGTGCACGTGGTCGCGGCCGCCTGCATCGCGATCTACCTGCTGGTACTCGCGCGGATGACCAACCTGGTCCGGCTGCAGCGGCTCGCCGCGATGACCGACGGGCTGACCGGGCTGCGTACCCGGCGGTTCTTCGAGGAGACGATCGCGGTCGAGTGCGAGCGCGCGCACCGGCAGAACCAGCCGCTCGGCCTGCTGCTGCTCGACGTCGACCACTTCAAGCTGGTCAACGACACGTACGGGCATCCCGGCGGCGACCATGTGCTGTGCGAGGTGTCCCGCCGGCTGGCCGAACTCTCCCGTACCGGCGACGTGGTGGCCCGGTACGGCGGCGAGGAGTTCGCGATGATCCTCCCGCACACCGACGGCGAGGCGATGGAGGCGCTGGCCGACCGGGTCCGCCGGGTGTTCCTCGATCATCCGATCTGGGTCACCGACTCGACCCGCACCTCGATCACCGTGTCGATCGGCGTCGCGGTCCTGCCGGAGCACGCGGTCAACGTGTGCGATCTGGTACAGCGCGCCGACCACGCGTTGTACGCGGCGAAGAACAACGGCCGGAACCGGGTCGTCAGCGCCCGCCGGCCGCGTACGCCGGAGAACGAGGCGGCCACCGACCAGCACGACCGGCCGGTCGCCGCGCCCAGCCCCGCCAGCGCGCCCAGCACCGCTACCGCATCCAGCGCCGATAGCGCACCCAGCACCGCCACCGCGAACAGCGGCGCCGCCGCGAGCTGAAGAGTCCCGGGTTACAGGCCGCCGGCGACCTGTCGCGCCAGGGCGATCACGTCGTCGCTGGTACCGGCCGTTACCGGCGCGCTGAGCTCGATGACCACCAGCAGGTTGCTGTGCCGGAACCAGACGGTCGCCTCGCCCAGCAGTAGCGCCTCGTCCCCGATGCCGGGCAAGGTGCGCCGTGCGGTCACCGCCCCGCCGGGCAGCTGATCGGCCAGCGCCACGGAGGCCGCTTTGCCCGCCGCCACCGGACCCCGGTGCTCGAACCGGCTGGCCCGTACCGACAGCGACGACCCGTCGCCGGCCGCCCCGGTGAACCGGCACTCCAGGTTCTGGTCGTCGCCGACGGGTGGGGAACCGACCGGCTGAGGCACCAGCCGCGCGAGCGTCGGCCCGGACACCAACGGGCACAGCTGCGGCATCCGCCGGTGCGCGCCGTTGTCGGCCCAGGCGCCGCCGACGAACATCGCCCCGAACGCACAGGGCAGCAGTACCACGGCGGTGACCAGCACGGCCGCGGTGAACAGCGCGGGGTAGTGCCAGGCCCGCCGCACCGCCGGCTCGGACTCACCGGGCGCCATCGCGGCGGCCAGCACGCCGAGCCCGGCCGCCGCCCCGGACACCGGAGCGTCGGCCGGGGCTGACTCGCCGGCATCGGCCTCGGCAGGGTCCGGCTCGCCGGCAGGGTCCAGCTCGCCGGCCGGGTCCAGCCCGGAGACCGGCGGGGTGTCCACCTCCGCTACCACGTCCGGGCGCTGGCCGGCATCGTCCACCGCGGGTCTACTCCTTCACGCCGGTGATGAGCACGTTGTAGAAGAACCGGTCCGGTACCAGCCTGCGCAGCACCGCGCGGTCCACAGTGGACAGCGTCTGCCAGGACCGGTACGCGAACATCGCCCAGTTCCAGCCGAGCCGCTCGGACGGTACCGCCGACTCGAAGGTACGCACCGGCCAGCCGAGCATCGCGGCGGCCAGTTCCTCGGTGCGTACCGTCACGTCCACCGCACCGGCCCGCTCCGCGGTCCGGCGCAACTCGCCCGGGTCGAACGTGTGCAGGTCGACCACGGCCTCCAGAGCCGCCGCCGCGCTGGACTCGTCCAACTCCTCCCGCGACCGGCGCCAACCCGAAAGTCCCGGCAGCCTGGTCAGGTGCGTCGTCGTCCACCAGGTCAGGCGACCCAGCCGGCGGGCGTACCAGTCCCCGATCCGGGTCGGCTCACCGGCGAACACGAACCGGCCGCCCGGCTTGAGCACCCGCAACACCTCGCGGAACGCGCCCTCCACGTCCGGGATGTGGTGCAGTACCGCGTGCCCGACGACCAGGTCGACGGAGGCGTCCTCGTACGGGATCGACTCGGCGTCGGCGACCCGGCCGGAAACGTCGAGTCCCAGGGACGACGCGTTGCGCAGCGCCACCTCGACCATGCCCGGCGAGATGTCGGTGACGTACCCCTTGCCGATCACTCCGGCCTGCATCAGGTTCAGCAGGAAGAAGCCGGTACCGGAGCCGAGCTCCAGGGCGGTCGGGTACGGCCAGCCGTGCTCCCCGGCGATGAACGAGAACCGGTCCCGCGCGTAGTCGATGCAGCGCTCGTCGTACGAGATGGACCACTTCTCGTCGTAGGTACCGGCTTCCCAGTCGTGGTACAGGATGTTGGCCTGCTTGGGATCGTCCCGCGCGGCCTCGACCTCGGCCCAGCTCATCGCCGGCTCACCGCCCGGTGAAGTCGGGCTTGCGCTTGGCCACGAACGCGTCCATGCCCTCGCGCCGGTCATCGGTGGCGAACAGCGCGGCGAACAGCTGGCTCTCCCAAGCGAGTCCCCCGGCCAGGTCCCGGTCCAGCCCGCCGTCGATTGCGAGCTTGGCCGCGCGCAGCGCCTGGGCCGGTCCGGTCAGGTACGGCCGGACCAGGTCACACGCGGCGGTGTACACGTCGGCGGCCGGTACCACCCGGTCGACCAGACCGATCTCGACCGCCTCGGCAGCCGTCACGTGCCGGCCGGAGAAGACCAGGTCCTTGGCCCGCGCCGGACCGACCAGTCGGGCCAGCCGCTGGGTACCGCCGGCGCCGGGGATGATGCCGAGCAGGATCTCCGGCTGGCCGATCTTGGCGTCGTCCGCGGCCACCCGCCAGTCGCAGCACAGCGCCAGCTCGCAGCCGCCGCCCAGGGCGTACCCGGTGATCGCGGCCACCACCGGCTTCGGAATCGCGGCCACCGCGGCGAACGCGCTGGACAGGCCGGGCGCCCGGGCCGCCATGTCGGCGTACCCCATGCCGGCCATCTCCTTGATGTCGGCGCCGGCGGCGAAGACCTTCTCCCCGCCGTACACGACG
The DNA here is from genome assembly GCA_963742715.1 of uncultured Actinomycetota bacterium. Classification (GTDB taxonomy): domain Bacteria; phylum Actinomycetota; class Actinomycetes; order Mycobacteriales; family Micromonosporaceae; genus CAVUMR01. The sequence continues at coordinate 2,724,315 of CAVUMR010000002.1, forward strand.
ACGGCTCTGACCTCGGGATCCTCGGCGGCCTCGGCGGCTGCGGCCCGGATCTCCTCCTGGAGCTGCCGGTTCAGCGCGTTCATCTTGGGCCGGTCGAGCCGGATCGTGCCGATTCCGGCGTTCTCGCCGTCGCCACGTTCGAGCCGGACGAACTCTCCCAACGCTGCCTCCTGGTTCCGGGTCGCTATCGCCGCAGCGCAGCCTACGCCGGGCAAGCCGGGGGAAAACTAAACGGCGCGGGCGTAGTACCGGCCGGCGGTCTCCTCGACGGTCAGCGGCAGGCCGAACGTCTTGGACAGGTTCTCCGGGTTCAGCACGTCCGAGAGCAGCCCGGCGGCCAACGTAGCGCCGTCCCGCATGAGCAGAGCGTGGCTGAAACCCGGCGGGATCTCCTCCACATGGTGCGTGACCAGCACCAATGTGGGCGCGTTCGGATCGTCGGCCAGCTCGGTGAGCCGCTGCAGCAGGTCCTCCCGGCCACCGAGGTCGAGTCCGGCGGCCGGCTCGTCGAGCAGCAGCAACTCCGGATCGGTCATCAGCGCCCGGCAGATCTGTACCCGCTTGCGCTCGCCCTCGGACAGCGTGCCGTACGGCCGGTCGGCGAGGCCGGCCACGCCGAACTGGTCGAGCAGCGCCCGGGCGCGCACCTCGTCCACCGCGTCGTACGACTCCCGGAACCGGCCGAGCACACCCCAGGCGGCGGTGACGACCACGTTGTGCACGGTCTCGGCGGCCGGCGTGCGCTCGGACAGCGCTGCCGTGCACAGTCCCACCCGGGTGCGCAGCTCCTGCAGGTCGGTGTGGCCGAGCTGTTCGCCCAGCACCTGGGCGGTGCCGCGGGTCGGGTGCAGCCGGGCGGCGGCGATGTTCAGCAGGGTCGTCTTGCCGGCGCCGTTCGGGCCGAGGACGACCCACCGCTCGTCCAGCTCGACCCGCCAGCTGACGTCCTGCAACAGGCGCGCCCCACCGCGGACCACGCTCGCCTTGTCGACATCGATGACGACGTCCGGGTCCACGGACTGCTTCACCCGGTGCCGTCCGCCCACGCGGCTATCCAACCATGTACGCCGGGCCGGCCGGCGCCCTGGCCGACCGCGCGCCGGGCCTGTCGGAATCCGGTCGGGCTCGCGCCCGGCTCACGCCTGGAATGATCCTGTCTGTGCCGTTACGCACGGATATCGGCGCGCCCCGACGCACGGCTGGCCGGGCCCGTTCAGTTAATCTTCCCGGCGCCCGGCTCGCATCGTGCGACGACGGGCACAGGTACGGGTGGAAGGAGCGAGGTGGCCGCGCAGCAGTCCGGCTCGGACGCGACGTACCCGGTGTGGCCCGGTCGCCCGTACCCGCTCGGTGCCACCGCGGATGCCGACGGAGTCAACTTCGCGCTCTACAGCGACGTGGCCCGCGCGGTCGAGCTCTGCCTGTTCGACCCGGACGGCACCGAGCACCGGATTCCGCTGGTGAACCGCACGTACCACGTGTGGCACGGCAAGCTGCCCGACGTACGGCCGGGCCAGCGCTACGGGTACCGGGTGCACGGCCGCTGGGACCCGCGAAAGGGGTACCGCGCCAACCCGGCGAAACTGCTGGCCGACCCGTACGCCCGCGCCTATGTCGGCGACGTCGACTACACCGGCAGCCTGTACGACTACGTCGACGGCGACCCGTACTCCGAGCAGCCGGACCCGACCGACTCCGCGCCGTACGTACCGAGGTCGGTGGTGATCGCGCCCGGTACCACGCAGCTCGGCCCGCGACCGGCGGTGCCCTGGGCCGACACCACCATCTACGAGCTGCACGTCCGCGGCTTCACGATGCGCCATCCGGAGATCCCGCCGGAGCTGCGCGGCACGTACGCCGGGCTGGCCCACCCGGCCGCGATCGAGCACCTGCGCCGGCTCGGGCTGACCGCGGTCGAGCTGCTGCCGGTACACCACTCCATCGCCGAGCCGACGCTGGCGGCGAACGGGTTGACCAACTACTGGGGGTACAACTCACTCGGCTTCTTCGCGCCGGACGCCCGCTACTCGGCCGCCTGCCGCAACGGCGACGGTGCCGGCGGCCAGGTCGAGGAGTTCCGGACCATGGTGCGGGCGCTGCACGAGGCCGGCATCGAGGTGATCCTCGACGTGGTCTACAACCACACCGCCGAGGGCGGGGTGGGCGGTCCGGCGCTGTCCTACAAGGGCATCGACAACCGGGGGTACTACCGGCTCGAGCCGGGCAATCCGGGCCGGTACCGCGACTACACCGGCTGCGGCAACACCCTCGACCTGCGGCAGCCGCACGTCCTGCAGCTGGTGATGGACTCGCTGCGGTACTGGGTGAACGAGATGGGGGTCGACGGTTTCCGGTTCGACCTCGCCTCCGCGCTGGCGCGGTCGCTGCACGACGTGGACCGGTTGTCGGCGTTCATGGCCGTGGTACACCAGGATCCGACCGTCAGCCAGGTCAAGCTGATCGCCGAGCCGTGGGACATCGGCGAGGGCGGCTACCAGGTCGGCGAATTCCCTCCACTGTGGACCGAATGGAACGGGCGTTACCGGGACGCGATCCGGGACTTCTGGCGCGGTGCGCCGACCGGCGTGGCGGAGCTGGGCTGGCGGCTGACCGGTTCCGCGGACCTGTACGCCGACGACGGGCGGCTGCCGTACGCGTCGATCAACTTCGTCACCGCGCACGACGGCTTCACGCTGCGGGACCTGGTCAGCCACGAGCACAAGCACAACGAGGCGAACCGCGAGGGCAACCGGGACGGTACCGACGACAACCGGTCGAGCAACTTCGGCGTCGAGGGTGACACCGACGACGAGTCGGTACTGGCCGCGCGGCGGCGGCAGGTACGCAACTTCCTGGCCACCCTGCTGCTGTCGTCCGGCGTGCCGATGCTCTGCGCCGGTGACGAGCTCGGCCGTACCCAGCGCGGCAACAACAACGCGTACTGCCAGGACAACGAGCTGTCGTGGCTGGACTGGTCGGACGTCGACGAGTCGCTACTGGACCTGACCCGGCGACTGATCGCGCTGCGCCGGACCGAGCCGGTGTGGCGACAGCGCTCGTTCTTCCTGGGCGAGCCCACCGGTGACGGGTCCCACGTCAAGGACCTGACCTGGTTCCGGCCGGACGGGCGGGAAATGACCCGGGAGGACTGGCACGCGCCGGCGGCCCGGGCCATCGGCATGTACCTCGACGGCGACCAGGTGCACGGCACCGGGCCGCGGGGCGAGCCGATCACCGGGCACTCGTACCTGCTGTGGCTGCACGCCGGACCGGGGGACGTCGAGGTCACGCTGCCGGCCGGGCCGTGGGGGCGGGAGTACCGCCTGGTCGTCGACACCGCGGCCGACGGAGGTGGCGACGATCGCGTGATCCCCGCCGGAACCTCGGTACCAATGCTCGATCGGCACGTCGTGCTGCTGCAGGTCACCGCCCGCTGACCGGGTCACCGCCCGGTGGGCGGTGGCGCGGGCCGCGGCGCGGGCTGTGCTCGTCGGGGCGCCGCCGATCAAGCGACAGCGCCCCGACGGCGGTCACGGCGTCAGCTCTTCACCAACGACATGTAGTGCGCCCAGTCCCAGTACTGCCCGGGGTCGGTGTGCGTGGCGCCGGGCACCTCGCTGTGGCCGATGATGTGCGTCCGGTTGACCGGGATGCCGTACTTGGCGCAGAGGTTCGCGGTCAACGCGGCCGAGGCGCGGTACATGGCCTCGGTGAACCAGGTCGGGTCGTCCACCCAGCCCTCGTGCTCGATCCCCACCGACCAGGTGTTGTAGTTCCAGTTGCCGGCGTGCCAGGCGACGTTCTTCTCCCGCACCATCTGGGTGATGTCGCCGTCGGAGGACCGGACCACGTAGTGCGCGCTGACCTGGCTGGCCGGGTCCTGGAAGATCCCGATGGTGTCCGCGTAGGTCTCCTGGGTGACGTGGATGACGACGTACTGGATCGGGTACGTCGTCGGCCGGTTCGCGGCGGTCTGGTTCGAGCTGCTCGCCGCCACCCAGTGCGCCGGCGGGTAGTCGGTGCTGCGCGGCTGCTTGACGGCTGCCGGTCGCGCCGGGCTCACCTGATGCGATGCCAGGCGCACCGGCCAGCCGCTGGCGGTAGTGGCGCTGAGGCCCTGGCCGAGCAGCCGGAAGACCTCGTCGGCGTACAACCGCGCGGCGTCGTCGCTGGTCACCGCGGCCAGCCGGGCCACCGGGGTGTACCAGCGGTCCAGGCCGGCGCGGTCCGCCGCGGTCAGCCCGGCTTCGTCGGCGTACGACCGGAGCACCGCGGCGGCACCGGCGATGTTGAGCGTGTCGTCGTGGCGGATCGCGTCCACGGAGGTACCGGTCAGCCGGGCGGCGTCGTCCAGGCTGTGCGCGACCGGGCTGTGCACCAGGTGCATCACCCCGTACCCGCCGGCCTGGCTCGGTGCGCCGGCATGGCCGTTCAGCCGGGTCTGCGCGTACCCGACCGCGACGAGCAGGTCACGGGGTACGTCGTACCGGCGGGCGGCGGTGGAGAAGGCGGAGCTCAGCGCGCCGGGATCGGCGGTCGCGGCCGGCCGGTCCGCGGCGGTGGTGGCCGGCGCGGCGGCCGCGGGCTGGCCGGCGAGGCCGAGCCCGAGAAGCGCCGCGGTGGCGAGCAGCGCCCAGGGGCGTAGTCGGTACGAGCGGGCAACCATCAGCGGCCTCCCCAGGTCGAGTGACGCACCGATCGGACGGATGGACCGATGCGTCCTTCTTGTCTGGTTTAGCCCTACCGGGCGGCAGCCGTGAAGTCAATACTTTCCGACATAACAGTCGGACGTGGAGCTTTCCTTCACGGCTCCCCGGTTACCCGTTCAGTCCCCCGATTGCCCAGCTCAGTGCACCGACGAGGCGTAGCTGACCAGGCCCAACTCGGCCGAGTTGGACAGCAGCTCGTGCCGCGGTACCACCCGCACGGTGTAGCCGAACGCACCGGCGCGGGTCAGCGCGAGATCCACCTCGAACCGGGCCGCGCCGTGGTCCTCGCCGACGTACCGCATCGAGTCGGTCCGTACCGCGGTCAGCCGGTCCGAGACCGGGTCCACCCGGCCGGAGCACGCCTGCACCTCCACGTCGTCCGGGGACAGCCCGGCGAGCTCCACCTCGGCCAGCAGGTGCATGGTCGCGCCAAGTTCCGGCGTGGCGCCGGGACCGGTCGCCTCGACGTGTACGACCTGCACCCGGCTCCAGGCCTGCTGCACCCGGGTACGCCAGGCGGAAAGCTCCCGCGCGGCGGCGTGATCGTCGACGTTCATCCGGCGGGACGCGGTCGCGGCCGGCATGTACAGCAGCCGGGTGTAGTCCCGCAGCATCCGGGAGGCGAGCACCTTCGGCCCGAGGGTACGCAGCGTGTGCCGCACCATGCCGACCCAGCGGGCCGGCGCCCCGTTCGGACCCCGGTCGTAGAACAGCGGCGCCACCTGCGACTCGAGCAGCTCGTACAGGGCCACCGACTCGAGGTCGTCGCGCCGGTCCGGATCGATCACGCCGCTCGCGCTCGGGATCGACCAACCGTTCTGGCCGTCGGCCAGCTCGTCCCACCAGCCGTCCCGGACGGACAGGTTCAACGCCCCGTTCATCGCCGCCTTCATGCCGGAGGTACCGCACGCCTCCAGCGGCCGCAGCGGGTTGTTCAGCCACACGTCACAGCCGCTGACCAGGTACCGGGCCAGCTCCATGTCGTAGTCCGGCAGGAACACGATCCGGTGCCGTACCGCCGGGTCGTCGGCGAACCACACCATCTCCTGGATCAGCTTCTTGCCCGCGTCGTCGGCCGGGTGCGCCTTGCCGGCGAGCAGGATCTGCACCGGCCGGTTCGGGTCGAGCAGCAGCCGCTTGAGCCGGTCCCGGTCCCGCAGCATCAGCGTGAGCCGCTTGTAGCTGGGCACCCGGCGGGCGAACCCGATGGTCAGTACGTCCGGGTCGAGCGCGTCGTCGAGCCAGGTCAGCTCCGCCTCGGTGGTACCGCGGTTGAGGTACGAGGCGCGCAGCCGCCGCCGGGCCTCGCCGATCAGCCGGACCCGCATCCGCCGGCGCAGCTCCCACAGGTCGTTGTCGTCGAGCTTGTCGACCACGCTGAACGCCTGGTCGTCCCGGCTGGTCAGCGGGTCCACCCCGGAGCGTTCGGCCAGTTCCAGCGCGTCCCGGGACAGCCAGCTCTGCGCGTGTACCCCGTTGGTGACCGAGCCGATCGGCACCTCGTCGACCTCGAAGCCGGGCCAGAGCGAGGCGAACATCTCCCGGCTGACCTGGCCGTGCAGTACCGACACGCCGTTGCAGCGCTGGGCCAGCCGCAGGCCCATGTGGGCCATGTTGAACACGCTAGGGTCCGGCTCGCTGCCGAGCTCGAGTACCCGCTCGACCGGCACCCCGGGTACCGCGTTCGCGCCGCCGAAGAAGTGCTCGATCAGGTCCCGCGGGAACCGGTCGATGCCGGCCGGTACCGGGGTGTGGGTGGTGAACACCGTGCCGGCGCGTACCACCTCCTGCGCGGCGTCGAACTCCAGCCCGCCGCCCTCGACCAGCTCGCGGATCCGCTCGACCCCGAGGAAGCCGGCGTGCCCCTCGTTGGTGTGGTAGACCTCCGGCGCGTCCCGGCCCTGGATCGCGCACCAGGCGCGGACCGCCCGGATACCGCCGATGCCGAGCAGTACCTCCTGGTAGAGCCGGTGCTCGATGCCGCCGCCGTAGAGCCGGTCGGTGACCACCCGCTCGGTCGGCGCGTTGCTCTCGATGTCGCTGTCGAGCAGCAGCAGGGTGACCCTGCCCACGTACGCCTGCCAGATCTGTGCCCGCAGCGTGCGCCCCTCGGGCAGCCCCACCGCGACCTGTACCGGGTTGCCGTCCGCGTCCAGGAGCAGCCGCAGCGGCAGCCCGTGCGGGTCCAGCGCGGGATAGTGCTCCGACTGCCAGCCGTCCGGGGTGAGGCTCTGGCTGAAGTACCCGGACCGGTACAGCAGCCCGACGCCCAGGATCGGTACGCCGAGATCGCTCGCTGTCTTGAGATGGTCGCCGGCGAGGATGCCCAGGCCACCGGAGTACTGCGGCAGCACCTCGGTGACCCCGAACTCCGGCGAGAAGTACGCGATGAGCCGGGGCGCCCCCTCGTCGAGGGTCTGGTACCAGCGCGGCTCGTTCAGGTACTCCTGCAGATCGGTGTGCGCGGCGGTGAGCCGGGCCAGGAAATCGGTGTCCCCGGCCAGCTCGTCGAGGCGTTCGACCGACACCTCGCCGAGCAGTTTGACCGGATCGTGTTCGACCGACTCCCACAGCTCCGGATCCACGCTCGCGAACAGATCCCGCGTGGCGGGATGCCATGACCAGCGGAGATTCGTGACCAGGTCACCCAGCGGGGCCAACGGCCCGGGCATGGTGGCCCGGACGGTGAACCGACGTAGCGCTCTCACGGAGACTGGACAGTACCGGAGTCGGACAGCTACCCCGCTACCCGGCGGCGGGTCGCACCCCAGCGGAACGGGCGGGCGGGTCGATCCGGGACGATCAGGGGGAGATCAGGGGGAGATCACCGACCGGTCACGGGATCATTCCGCGACCACCGCGGTCGCCTCCGTGGCCGCTTCGAAGACCTCCTCGCGGGCGGCGTCCAGAGCCGTCAGCAGCGCCCCACGCAGCACCGGATCCTCGGGTACCGCCGTGCTCACCACGCGCGGCAGCACGACCGGGGCGAGTGCCCGCGCCTCCTCCTCCACCCGCCGGGCCAGCTCCTGGCCACCGGCCTGGCCGATCGAGCCGGCGAGTACCACCAGCGTCGGGTCGAGCACCACTGAGACGGCCGCCACACCGAAGGCCAGCCGGTGGGCCAACTCACCGAGGAACGCCGCGCCGGCGTCACCCGCGTCCGCCGCGGCCCGGATCGCGCCGGCCGCCGTGCCGTCCATGCTGTCGGCAGGCAGCTGGTACGACCGGGCCAGCTCGGCGACCGCCTCGGCGCCGGCCAGCCGCTGGAAGCCCTTGACCCCGTGCGTCGCGCCGGGCAGCTCCGGTACCGGCAGGTAGCCGAGCTCACCGGCGGCCCCGGCCGAGCCCTGGTGCAGCCGGCCGTCGATGACCATGCCGAGACCGATCCCGCGGTCGGCCCAGACCAGTACGAAGTCGTCGATGCCGCGGGCGGCTCCGGTCCGGTACTCCGCGATCGCGGCCAGGTTGACGTCGTTGAAGATCCGTACCGGCCGGCGCAGGTCCTCCCGCAGCGCGGCGAGCAGGCCCCGGTGCCAGCGCGGCAGATCCCAGGCGAACGCGATCTCGCCGGTGGTCGGGTCGACCACACCGGGGGTACCGAGGACTACCTGCCGGATCTTCTCCAGCGGTACCCGGGCCCGTCGGGCCGCGCGCACGACCGCGGCGCGTACCACTCCGACCGGATCGTCGGCGACATCGGCGGCGACCTCGACGCGGTCGGTACCGGCGCCGGTGATGTCCGCGCACATGGCCGATACCAGGGTCGGCCCGACCTCCAGCCCGACCACGTAGGCGCTGTCCGGTACCACCGCGTAGAGCTGGGCGTTCGGGCCGCGACCGCCGGCGACCACGCCGACCCGCCCGACCAGGCCGCGCTGTTCGAGCCGCTCCACCAGCTGCGACGCGGTGACCTTGGACAGTCCGGTGCGTTCGCCGATCTGGGCGCGCGTCATCGGCCCGCCGGCCAGCAGCAGTTCCAGCGCGGCCCGGTCGTTGAGCGCGCGCAGCAGCCGGGGGGTGCCCGGACCGGTCGGTCGACCCATTCCGATTCGTCCTCTAGCTTTTAGGAAAGTTTCCTATTAGTTTGCCAACGGTAAGGACACCGCCAGCCTACGGTCAAGCAGGTCCCGGCAGGCCGCACGGCACGCACTTGGGCTCATGCCCACGGCTCGTCCTCGCGGACCGCCTCCGGCGACCCGCGAAGACCGCCATCGATACCAACGCCCACGGCTCGTCCTCGCGGACCGCCTCCGGCGACCCGCGAAGACCGCCATCGATACCAACGCCCACGGCTCGTCCTCGCGGACCGCCTCCGGCGACCCGCGAAGACCGCCATCGATAGGAGGCCCGCATGAGACATCGACTCCTGGTCGCGGCCGGTACGGCCGCGGTCCTGGTCGCTCTGGCGGCCACCGCCGGATGCGGCGGCGACAGCAACGACACCGGCAGCGGGAGTACCGCCGCGCTGAACGTCGACGGCGACGCGAACGCGACCGGCACCCTGACGGTCTGGCTCCAGGAGGACGCGCAGACCGGCTGGCCGACCGTGGTCGCCGACGCGACGAAAGCGTTCAACGCGAAGTATCCGAAGGTCAAAGTCGACGTCCAGTACCAGAAGTGGACCGACCACCTGACCAAGCTCGACGCCCAGCTGGCCGGCAACCGGCCCCCGGACGTGGTCGAGATGGGTGACACCGAGACCGCGTCGTACCTGGTCAACGGGGCGTTCCGGGAGTTGACCCCGAGCCAGGGTGTGTTCGAGAACTCCGACTCGTGGAACACCGGGCTGCAGTCGTCCTGCACGCTCGACGGCAAGCTCTACTGCGTGCCGTACTACACCGGCAGCCGGGTCGTGGTGTACCGCAAGGACATGTTCGCGCAGGCCGGCATCAGCGGTACGCCGAAGAGCTATGACGAGCTGATGGCCGCCGGCGACAAGTTGAACGCGAAGTTCGGCGGCGACAAGAACTTCTCCGCGTTCTACCTGCCCGGCAAGTTCTGGTACGCCGCGATGACTTTCGTGAATGACGCACGCGGCCACATCGCCACCCGGTCCGGCGGGCGCTGGCAGGGCGGGCTCGACTCGCCCGAGGCGATCGAGGGCCTGACCCGCTGGAACAACCTGGTGCAGAAGCTGTACCGCGGGGACAAGACCACCGACGAGGCGACCCCGCAGCAGTACACCGTGTTCGCCCGCGGGCACGTCGCGATGATGTACGGCCTGGGCTGGGAGGCCGGCTCGGTGGCCGCCCCACCGGACGCCGGCGGCAACCCGGCGCTCAAGGACAAGGTGGGCGTGTTCCCGCTGCCGAGCAGCAAGCCCGGCGAGGCCATGCAGTCCTTCGCCGGCGGCTCTGACCTCGCCATCCCGGCCAGGAGCAAGCACGCCGACTGGGCGGCCGCGTGGATCAAGGAGTTCACCGGTACCAAGGCACAGCAGGGCCTGCTCGCGGCGAAGAACGTGCCCAACTCGACCGCGCTGCTCGACCGGGCGCTGAGCGATCCGGCCGTGGCGCCGTTCGCCGCGTCGGCGAAGAGCAGCTGGTTCGTACCGGTCGCCGCCAACTGGGCGAAGGTGGAGAAGAGCTTCGTCCTGCAGAACGGGCTGGTCGACATCGTCACCGGCAAGGTCTCCGTCGCCGACGGGGCGAAGCGGATGAACCAGCAGGTCGAACAGACCCTCAACGGCGACTGAGCGGATGAGCGTCCGCACGTCGCCGCCGGTGGCCGACACCGAGCCGGTGGCCAGCCCGATCCCGATCTCCGTGGCCGCTGCCCCGCAGCGGCCACGGAGGGCAGGGTGGAGCAGCCTGTTGCCGTACGCGCTGCTCGCCCCGGCCACCGCCGTGATCGCGGGAGTGCTGGGGTACCCGCTGGTCAAACTGGTACTGCTGTCGCTGCAGAACCTGACCCAGCGCGAGCTGTTCAGCGGTGCCACTCCCCCGTGGTACGGGCTGCGCAACTACGCGACCGTGCTGGGCGACGGGTTCTTCTGGCACGTGGTGGCCCGCACGGTCACGTTCACCGTGGTCAACGTCGGGCTAACGATCGTGCTGGCCACCCTGGTCGCGCTGCTCATGCGCCGGGTGTCCCGGTGGTGCCGGACGCTGCATCACGGTCGCCCTGATCTGCGGGTGGGCGATGCCGCCGATCGCCGCGACGCTGGTCTTCACCTGGATGTTCGACGTCGGCTTCGGGGTGGCGAACTGGACCTTCAGCCTGCTGCCCGGCGTGGATCTGATGCGGCACAACTGGTTCGTACACCCGCTGGAGGGTTTCGGGGTCATCACCGCGATCGTGGTGTGGGGCGCGGTGCCGTTCGTCGCGATCACGTTGTACGCGGGACTCACGCAGGTGCCCCGCGAGCTCGAGGAGGCGGCGGCGCTCGACGGCGCCGGCAGCGTCCAGGTCTTTCGCAACGTCACCTATCCGGTGCTGCGGCCGATCTACGTCATCACCACCACCCTGTCGGTGATCTGGGACTTCCAGGTGTTCAACCAGGTGTGGGTGGCGCGCGCCGGCAAGCCCGAACCGGACTACTACGTGCTCGGCATCTACTCGTTCACCAAGTCGTTCAGCGTCAACGAGTACAGCCTGGGTGCCACCATCGCGGTGCTGACCGTGCTGATGCTGCTGGTCTTCACCGTGTTCTACCTGCGCCAGGGGCTGCGGATGGGAGACCAGTCGTGAGCGGCCACCGTCGCGCGGGCACCGCCGCCGCGAACACGCTCGGCGTCGCGGTCTTCGTGGTGATGATCTTTCCGGTGTACTGGATGGTGCTGACCGCCCTCAAGCCGCCCGAGGAGATCCTCACCGACTCGCCGAGGTTCTGGCCGTCGCACCTGTCGCTGCACAGCTTCGGTACCGCGGTGCGCGCCCCGCACTTTCTCGACGCGGTACGCAACAGCCTGCTGGTAGCGGCCACGGTGACCGTGGTCGCGCTGGTACTCGCGTTCCTCGCCGCGGTGGCGATCGCCCGGTTCCGGTTCTACGGCCGGCGGGCGTTCATCTTCGCGATCGTGGTCGTACAGATGGTGCCGCTCAACGCGCTGATCATCCCGGTGTACCTGACTCTCAACCAGGTGGACCTGGTCAACCGGCTGGCCGGCGTGGTGCTCACGTATCTCACGTTCGTACTGCCGTTCTCCATCTGGACGCTGCGCGGTTTCGTGGTGAACGTGCCGCGCGAGCTGGAGGACGCGGCGATGGTGGACGGCTGCTCGCGCACCGGTGCGTTCTATCGGATCGTCCTCCCGCTGGTGTTCCCCGGGCTGGTCGCCACCTCGGTGTTCGCGCTGATCCAGGCGTGGAACGAGTACGTGATGGCGTACATCCTGCTGTCCGACCAGGGCAAGGAGACGCTGCCGGTGTGGCTCGTCTACTTCATCACCGCCCGCGGTACCAATGCCGGCGCGTTGATGGCCGGTGCCACCCTGATGTCATTGCCGGTGGTGATCTTCTTCGTGCTGATCCAGCGTCATGTCGTGACCGGACTGACCGCGGGAGCGGTGAAGGGATGAGTTACGTGACCGACCACTCGTTGCGGGCGCTCGCGCTGCGCACCCTGCTCGCCTCCGCGCCCGGCCACACCGCGCCCGACTGGGCCCGCCGGCTGCTCGCCGACGGGCTCGGCGGCATCGTCCTGTTCGGCTACAACGTGGACAGCCCGGCCCAACTGGCGGGCCTGGTCGGGCAGCTGCGGGACGCCCGCGACGGGGCCGTCGTGGCGATCGACGAGGAGGGCGGCGACGTCACCCGGCTGGCGCACCGCACCGGCAGCCCGTACCCGGGCAACGCCGCGCTCGGCGCGGTCGACGATCGCGGCCTGACCCGCGACGGTGTACGCGCGCGATCGGCGCCGACCTGGCCGCGCTCGGCATCAACGTCGACCTGGCGCCGACCGTCGACGTGAACACCGCCGACGACAACCCGATCATCGGCACCCGCTCGTTCGGCGCCGACCCGGCCCTGGTCGCCCGGCACGCCGCCGCCGCGGTCGCCGGCCTGCAGGCGGCCGGCGTCGCCGCCTGCGCCAAGCACTTCCCCGGCCACGGCGCCACCGTCGCCGACTCGCACCTCGAACTGCCCACGGTGGACGCGCCGCTGGACGTGCTGCGCGACCGGGACCTGCCGCCGTTCGCGGCGGCGGTCGCCGCCGGCGACCAGGCGATCATGACCGCGCACATCCGGGTGCCCGCGCTGACCGGCGACGAGCCGGCCACCTTCAGCCGCGCCGGCGCTGACCGACCTGCTGCGCGGCGAGTACGGCTTCGGCGGCGCGATCATCACCGACGCGCTGGAGATGAAGGGCGCCAGCGGTGGCCGCCGGCGGGATCGCCGGCGGCCGCGGTGCTGGCGCTGGCCGCCGGCGCCGACCTGCTGTGCATCGGCGCCCAGGTGGACGAGGCGCTGGTCGAAGCCATCGCGGCCGAGATCGTCGCCGCGGTACAAGCCGGCGACCTGCCGAAACGCCGGCTGGAGGAGGCCGCCGCGCGGGTCGACCGACTCGCCGCGACAGCGTCCGCGCCGGTGGCCGGGGTCGCGCCGGCCGAGCTCGGCCTGGACGCGGCGCGGCGGGCCCTGCTGGTCGACGGCGAGCTGCCCGACCTGCGGCACCGGCTGGTCGTACAACTCGTCTCCCCGTCCACCATCGCGGTCGGCGCGGTGCCCTGGGGGCTGGACGGCTACCTCAACGGCAGCACTGCCGTACGGGTGACGGTCGGGGTCGGCGACGCGGCGACCGAGGCAGAGCTGCCGGGGCTGGACGGACGGCCGGTGGTCGTCGTCACCCGGGACACCCACCGGTACGCCTGGGCCCAGGACTTCATCGAGCGGCTGGTCGCGCGGCACCCGGCCGTGGTCGTCGAGATGGGCTGGCCGGCGTGGCGACCGGCCGGAGCGCGGGCATACCTGGCGACCTACGGCGCGGGCCGGTCCAACGCGCGGGCGGCCGCCGAAGCCCTGCTCGCCGCCCGCGGCTGAGCTCACCTCACCATCAAGATCCGCGGTTCCGCGCAGTGGGCCACAACAGGCCCCGATTCGTGTGGCTGGCTGCCCACCACCACGCGATTCCTGCATCAAGATCCCGACCATTGGGCAGTCAGCCACGCGAATTCGCGCAAAATGTGTGGCTGGCTGCCCGTACCCCTGGATCTTGGTCATGAAAACTCGAGGTCGTGGGCACGCAGCCACCGGATTTCGGCCCGAATGTGGCTCGTTGCGCACAGGTCCGGATCTTGAGAACGGCAGGGCCGGGACAACCCAGCCACAGCAGGGAGCTGGTACGACGAGCGGGGCCGGGACAGCCCAGCCACAGCCAGCAGGGAGCTGGTCCGACGAGCGGGCCGGGACAGCCCAGCCACAGCAGCAGGGAGCTGGTACGACGAGCGGCTGACCGGCGGTTTCCCACCTGATGCGCAGTCGGCCGGGAGTGAAGATCGCGGACCCGACGCCCGTGCTGCGGCGGTACCCGGGGCTGGATACCGTGGTACTCGATGACTGGACGCATCCCCATCGAGCAGATTTCCCCGGTCGTGAGCTGTGGCCGGTACCCGGCGAAAGCGGTGGTCGGCGAGCTGGTGCCGGTGTCCGCGGTGGCCTACCGGGAAGGCCACGACGCGCTGGGCTGCAACGTGGTCTGGCAGGGGCCGGACGGCGTGCGCCGGCCGTTCACCCGGATGGTGCCGGGCGACCCGGGACCGACCGGTGGCACGCCGGGCTGGTGCCGGACGCGATCGGCCGGTGGACGTTCGCCGTCGAGGCGTTCGGCGATCCGTACCGGACCGTGGCGCAACGTCACGGGCGAAGATCGACGCCGGCCAGGGCCTCGAGGACCTGCGCCAACGACCTCGCCGAGGGCGCCGAGGTGCTGACCCGGCCGCGCGCGATCGTGCCGCGGGACGAGCGGGCCGGGTACTCGCCGCGGCCGCGGCGCTCGCGCGACACCGACATGGACCTCGTTCGCACCGGGTGTCCCCCGCGCTCGACCTGGCCGACCTGCTGTGGGAGTACCCGGTCCGCGAGCTGGTCACCCGGTCCGCCCCGTACCGGATCTGGGTCGACCGCAAGGCGGCCACTGTTCTCGGCCTGGTACGAGTTCTTCCCGCGGTCGGAGGGGGCGGACGCCCGATCGCGGCCGGGACGCGGTCAGCCCACCGGTGCACGGCACGTTCGCGACCGCGGCCGAGCGGCTGCCGGCCGTCGCCGCGATGGGCTTCGACATCGTCTACCTGCCGCCGATCCACCCGATCGGCAAGGTCAACCGCAAGGGCCGCAACAACGCGCTGGTCGCCGAGCCGGACGACGTCGGCTCGCCGTGGGCGATCGGCTCGGCCGAGGGCGGCCACGACGCGATCCACCCGCGAGCTGGGCACGCTCGAGGACTTCGACGCGTTCGTCCGCAAGGCCGGCGAGCTGGGCCTGGAGGTCGCGCTGGACCTGGCGCTGCAGTGCGCGCCGGACCACCCGTGGGTCGCCGAGCACCCGGAGTGGTTCACCAGCGCGGCCGACGGCTCGATCGCGTACGCGGAGAACCCGCCGAAGAAGTACCAGGACATCTACCCGCTGAACTTCGACCAACGATCCGGCCGGGATCCGGGCCGAGGTGCTGCGGATCGTCCTGCACTGGGTCGCGCAGGGCATCAAGATCTTCCGGGTGGACAACCCGCACACCAAGCCGGTGAACTTCTGGCACTGGCTGATCGCCGAGGTGAAGCGAAGCGACCCGGACGTGCTGTTCCTGGCCGAGGCGTTCACCCGGCCGGCGATGATGCACGGGCTCGGCAAGGTCGGCTTCACCCAGTCGTACACGTACTTCACCTGGCGCACCGGCAGCGGAGATGCGCGAGTACTGCGAGGAACTGGTCGACGCGCGCTGACTACATGCGGCCGAACTTCTGGCCCAACACGCCGGACATCCTGCACGAGACCCTGCAGCACGGCGGCCCGCCGATGTTCAAGATCCGCGCGGTGCTGGCCAGCATGCTGTCCCCGCCTGGGGGATGTACTCCGGCTACGAGCTGTTCGAGCACGTACCCCGCGGCCCGGCGCGAGGAGTACCTCGACAACGAGAAGTACGAGCTGCGGCCGCGGGACTGGGCCGGCGCCGAAGGCCGCGGGTCGGTCGCTGGCGCCGTATCTGACCCGGCTCAACGAGATCCGGCGGGCACATCCGGCCCTGCACTGGCTGCGCAATCTGCGCTTCCACGACATCGACAACGACGCGCTGCTGTGCTGGTCGAAGCGGGATCCGGAGACCGGGCAACACGGTGCTGGTGATCTGCTCGTTCGACCCGTTCAACGTGCAGTGGGGCAACACGACGCTGGACATGCCGGCGCTCGGCTTGGACTGGCACGACCGGTTCACGGTGCGGGACGAGATCACCGGCGCGACGTACGAGTGGGGCCAGCACAACGCGGTCCGGCTCGATCCCCATGTCGAGCCGGCGCACGTCTTCACGGTGCACCGGCACCGGCACTGACCAGTCCCGGCACCCATTACCGGCACGCCCAGTCCTCAACCGCCGACACCGCCGCACGAACACTGCTCGAGTACCGCCGCTGATTAGCTTTACCCCAAATAGCCGCCCGTCCAGCAAAGGCCCCGGGACGCCCACTGGACCATTGACGACACCATCGCCAGCCGGCCGGTACGACCGCCTGGTCTCACCGCCGCCCTCGCGGGCGGCGCCGCCCATCTCGTCGGCCCGACCCAGCCACCAGGTGCAGTCACGACGGCAGCACGTCACCGCCGACGGCACCGTCGAGCACCCGAGCGCCGACGAGTTCCGGCACGCGCGGGTACTGCCGGCCGACCGGCTGTGGTTCCAACGGGCGGTCTTCTACGAGGTGCTGGTACGCGCGTTCTACGACTCGAGCGCGGACGGCTCGGGCGACCTGCGCGGGCTGGTGGCGAAGCTGGACTACCTGCATGGCTGGGCGTGGACTGCCTGTGGCTGCCGCCGTTCTACGACTCGCCGCTGCGCGACGGCGGGTACGACATCCGCGACTTCTACAAGGTGCTGCCCGAGTTCGGCACGGTCGTCGATTTCGTGCTGCTGCTCGACGCGGCGCACAAGCGGGGCATCCGGGTGATCACCGACCTGGTCATGAACCACACCTCCGACCAGCACCCCTGGTTCCGTCGAGTCGCGGCGGGACCCGAGCGGGCCGTACGGCGACTTCTACGTGTGGAGCGACACCGACGACAGCTACACCGACGCCCGGATCATCTTCGTCGACACCGAGGAATCGAACTGGACGTACGACCCGGTGCGGCGGCAGTTCTACTGGCACCGGTTCTTCTCCCACCAGCCGGACCTGAACTACGACAACCCGGCGGTACAGGACGAGATGCTCAACGTCCTGCGGTTCTGGCTGGACCTCGGCATCGACGGGTTCCGGCTGGACGCGGTGCCGTACCTGTTCGAACGGGAGGGTACGAACTGCGAGAACCTGCCGGAGACGCACGCGTTCCTGCGCCGGGTGCGCAAGGTGATCGACGACGAGTTCCCCGGCCGGGTACTGCTGGCCGAGGCGAACCAGTGGCCGAGCCGACGTGGTGGAGTACTTCGGCGAGAAGCGTCAGCGGCGACGAGTGCCACATGGCGTTCCACTTCCCGCTGATGCCGCGCATCTTCATGGCGGTACGCCGGGAGTCCCGGTTCCCCATCTCGGAGATCATGGACCAGACGCCGGCCATCCCGGACGGCTGCCAGTGGGGCATCTTCCTGCGTAACCACGACGAGCTGACGCTCGAGATGGTCACCGACGAAGAGCGCGACTACATGTACACGGAGTACGCCAAGGACCCGCGGATGCGGGCCAACATCGGCATCCGGCGCCGGCTCGCCCCGCTGCTCGACAACGACCGCAACCAGTTGGAGCTGTTCACCGCGCTGCTGCTGTCGCTGCCCGGATCGCCGGTGCTGTACTACGGCGACGAGATCGGCATGGGCGACAACATCTGGCTCGGTGACCGGGACGGCGTGCGTACCCCCATGCAGTGGTCGCCGGACCGCAACGCCGGCTTCAGTCAGGCCAACCCGGGCCGGCTGTACCTGCCGACGATCATGGACTACCTCTACGGGTACCAGACGGTGAACGTGGAGGCGCAGATCAACTCCAGCGCCTCGCTGCTGCACTGGACCCGCCGGATGCTGGAGGTGCGCCGGCAGCACCCGTCGTTCGCCCTGGGCAGCTTCGACGACCTCGGCGGGTCGAACCCGTCGGTGCTGTCGTACCTGCGCGAGTACCGCGGCCCGAGCGATCCGGGCGACGACGACTCCGCCCACATCCACGACGTGGTGCTGTGCGTGAACAACCTGTCCCGGTTCCCGCAGCCGATCGAGCTGAATCTTCGGCACTGGGAGGGGTACGTACCGACCGAGCTGTCCGGCCGGGTGCCGTTCCCTGCCATCGGCGAGCTGTCCTACCTGCTCACCCTGCCCGGGCACGGCTTCTACTGGTTCCAGCTCGTCCCCCCGGAGGGCCAACAGTGACGACCGACCAGCTGGCTGGTCCCGCCGGAGCGGCCGCGGCGCAGCTCGCCGGGGCGCTGGCTGGGTGGCTGCCACAGCAGCGGTGGTTCGCCGGTAAGGGCCGCCCGGTGTCCGGCGTGGCGCCGGTGCGCGCGGTCACGCTCTACGAGAGGGGCCACGACGGCGACGACCATCCGGAGCGGCTGGACCAACTGGTTGTCGAGGTGCGGTACGACGACGGGGCGTCGGAGCGGTACCAGGTGCTGGTCGGCTGGCGCCGCGACCTGCCCGAGCGGCTCGAACACATGCGGATCGGCGAGGTCGCCGGCCCGGACGGCGGGTGGCTGGTCGGCTACGACGGCATCTGGGACGACGAGCTGGCCGCGGCCGTACTCGGACTGATCGCCTCGGGCGCCGACCGGGGCGGCGTGCGGTTCGTGCCGGAGGCCGACGCGCGACTGCGCACCAACCTGCCCAGCCGGGTGATCGACGCCGAGCAGAGCAACAGCAGCATCGTGTACGACGAGTCGTTGATCCTCAAACTGTTCCGCCGGGTGACGCCGGGGCAGAATCCGGATCTCGCGGTCAACCGGGCACTGCACCGGCTCGGTTGCAGCCACGTCGCCGAGCTGCTCGGCGGCGTGGAAAGCGAGGTCGACGGCGAGCCGGTCAGCCACGCGATGCTGTCCCGGTACGAGGCGAACGCCGCGGACGGCTGGGCGATGGCCACCGCGAGCATGCGTGACCTGCTGGCCGAGGCGGACCTGCGCGCGGACGAGGTGGGCGGCGACTTCGCCGCCGAGGCCGAGCGGCTCGGCGAAGCCGTCGCGGCGGTACACGCGGACCTGGCCCGTGCGCTCGGCACCGGCGAGCTGACCAGCGCCGAGCTGGCCGAGCTGGCCCAGCAGATGCTGCTCCGGCTGGACCTCACCCTGCCGGCGGTACCGGAGCTGGACGAGTTCGTCGAACCGCTGCGCAAGGCGTTCACGGCGGTCGTCGAGCTACCCGCGCCGGTACCGATCCAGCGCATCCACGGCGACCTGCACCTGGGCCAGGTGCTGCGTACCCTCACCACCTGGTTGTTAATCGACTTCGAGGGCGAGCCGGTGAAGTCGCTGTCCGAGCGGGTACGCCCGGACTCCCCGCTGCGGGACGTGGCCGGCATGCTGCGCTCGTTCGACTACGCCGCCCGTCAGCTGCTCGGCGAGAACGCCGACCACCAGCTCGAGTACCGCGCGATGGAGTGGGCCGAGCGGAACCGGGGCGCGTTCTGCGCCGGGTACGCCGCGGCGTCCGGCACCGACCCGCGGGACTGGCCGGTGCTGCTACGGGCGTACGAGCTGGACAAGGCCGTGTACGAGACGCTGTACGAGACGCGCAACCGGCCGCCGTGGCGGCACATCCCGTTGCGCTCGATCGCCCGGCTCGTCGAGCAGTGATTCCGCCGGCGGCCGCCAGGCTGCCCGCCCGGGCATGGGTACTCTGCCTGCCGTGACGATGCCCGCTGCCGCCGGACCGGTCACCGACGAGCAGTCGGTGACGTTCCGGCTCGCCGACCCGGATCACGGGCTGGCCGCGGTACGCCTGTGGCAGGAGCTCGGGGTACCGGGCGACCAGCTCGACTTCGGCTACGACGACACCGAGCGGGGCTGGCTGCTGCGGTTGGCCCGGCCGGCCGTATGGCGGATGGAGTACCAGTTCGAGCTGCTGCACCGCGACGGCGGCGTCGAGACGATCCTCGACCCGACGAACCCGCGGACTGCGCCGGGCGCGTTCGGCTCGAAGTCGGTGGCGGAGTTCCCCGACTACCACCGGCCGGCCTGGCTGGACCTGCCCGAGGAGGCCCTGGCCCAGGGCGGCTGGCGCGAGTTCATCCACGCCTCCGACGCGCTGGACGCGGACATCGCGGTACGGGTGTGGTCGCCGGCCGCCGACGGCCCACCGGCGACCCGGCTGCTGGTGGCCAACGACGGGCCGGAGTACGACCAGTTGGCCGAGCTGAGCCGGTTCGCCCGGGCCGCGATCGGTACCGGCCGGGTGCCGCCGTTCCATCTCGCCCTGCTCGCGCCCGGCCAACGCAACCAGTGGTACTCCGCCGAGGCGCGGTACGCCCGGGCGCTCGCCCGGGAGGTGCTGCCCCGACTGCACCGGGGGCTCGGTACGGCCGCCTCCCCGGTGGTGGCGATGGGCGCGAGCCTCGGCGGGCTGGCCGTGCTGCACCTGCAACGCCGGTACCCCGGTGCGGTGGGCGCGCTGTTCAGCCAGTCGGGCAGCTTCTTCGTACCCCGGCACGACGCGATGGAGAGCGGTTTCAGCCACTACCGTCGCGTCACCCGGTTCGTCCGCGGCGTGCACCGGACCGTGGGACGGCCCACGCCAGTGGTGTTGACCTGTGGTCTGGTTGAGGAGAACCTGCACAACAATCGGCTAATGGCGGCTGAGCTGCGCCAACAGGGTTACGACGCGGTGCTGCACGAGGTACCCGACGCGCACAACTACGTGGCGTGGCGGGACGGGTTCGATCCGTACCTGATCGAGCTGTTGTCGAAGATGTGGGGCTGACGCGCTCGACCGGGCGCGGGAGGGAGACCGGGTGCGGCAGGTCGATCTGTACTCGCCGGCGATCGGTGCCGCCGGCACTGTGCTCAGCTACGGCCACTGGGGCCGGCCGGTACTGGTGTTCCCGTCCGAACAGGGCAAGGCGTACGACTTCGCGAACAACGGGATGGTGGACGCGGTCGGCGGGCTGGTCGAGGCCGGTCGGGTCAAGTTGTACTGCGTCGACTCGTACGACGCGGCGAGTTGGGCCGCGAACCACCTGCCGCTGGAGGAGCGGGCCCGCCGGCACGACGCGTACCGGTCCTGGATCGTCGACCAGGTCGTCCCGTACATTCGCGACGACACGTCGGACACCGCGGAGATCGCGGTCACCGGCGCCTCGATGGGCGCGTACCACGCGCTGAACTTCGCCTGCCAGCGTGCCGACCTGTTTCCGCTGGCCATGTGCTTCTCCGGCAACTACGACCCGTCGAAGTGGCGGAGCTGGGGTGAGCGCGGCGACGCGACGTACTTCAACAACCCGGTCGACTACCTGGGCAACCTGCACGGTGACCACCTCGACTGGCTCCGCTCCCGGCTGAACGTGCTGCTGGTGTGCGGGCAGGGCCAGTGGGAGGACACCACCGGCTCGCTGGACTCCACCCGGCAGGTCGCCGGCCTGCTGGCCGAGAAGGGCATCCGGCACGAGCTGGACCTGTGGGGCCACGACGTACCGCACGACTGGCCGTCCTGGCGCGCCCAGTGGGGCCACCACCTGCCCCGGTTCTGCTGATCCGCCACCCGACTCCAAGGAGGACCGCATGTCTGGGACGACCCACCTGGTCGGGTTGCTGCTCGGTACCGAGGAGGACTGGCCGCGCGCGTTCGAGGCACTCGCCCGGCGGCTCGGTACCGTCGTCGACGGCTCCGGCAACCAGCACCGGTTGGCGACCGAGCGGGTGACGATCGAGCCGTTCAACCTGCGCGACCTGCCCCGGCACTCGCTGGTCATCGACCGGCTGGCGTACTGGTACTACCACCCGCGCGAGTGGCTCAAGAAGATCGCGCTGATGGACGACGTGTACCTGCTGAACAGCCCGTTCACGTTCCAGTCGATGGAGAAGCACGCGGCGTACTGCGCGATGATGCGGCTCGGGCTCAAGGTGCCGGAGACCGTGCTGGTGCCGTTCAAGCACCCGCTGGACAACGCCCGGTACGCGTACACCGCGAGCAAGTACAACCGGCCGTTCGACCTGGACGCGGTCGCCGAGAAGCTCGGCTATCCGCTGTTCATGAAGCCGTACGACGGGGGCGCCTGGGTCGGCGTGTCCCGGGTGAAGAACAGCCGCGAGCTGAACGCCGCGTACGACGAGTCCGGCGAACGGCTGATGCACCTGCAGCAGTCGATCGAGGGGTACGACGTGTTCGCCCGGTCGCTGTCGATCGGCGCCGAGACGATGGTGATGCGGTTCCGGCCGGAGCTGCCGATGCACGACCGGTACGCGGTGGACCACGACTTCCTCGATCCGGGCACCGGCATGGAGGTCGTCACGATCTCCCGGCTGGTGAACGCGTTCTTCCGGTGGGAGTTCAACTCGTGCGAGACGCTGATCCGGCGGCGGGCCGCGGACCCGCGTTCCGGTGACTCCGCCGTAGCGGACGCCGGCGGATTCGACGTACACCCGATCGACTACGCCAACGCCTGCCCCGATGTCGCGCTGACCTCGCTGCACTACTACTTCCCGTGGGCGATGAGCGCGCTGCTCAAGTGGACCGCGTTCTGTGCGATGACCGGTCGCAAGGCGCGGATCGACCTGGAGACCGCGCGGTACTTCGCGATCGGCGACCGCACCGACCTGTCGTACGACGAGAAGCTCGCCCACTACCGGGAGCTCGCCGACCGGCACTTCGAGACCGAGCGGTACAACGACTTCTGCGCCTCCCGGCTGCGGCACGTCGACGGGCTGGTGTACGAGTGGGTCCGCTCGGCGGAGTTCGACAAGCTGCTGGTGGACACCGTGACGGCCACCTACCCGGCGCACGAGCGGGACCAGTTCGTCGCGCACTTCCGCGGCCTGCTCGGCGCCTGGGTCCGCGACCAGGAGGCCGCCCACACCGGGACCTGACCGCCGGCCCGGTACCCTCCGCCGATGGCCAATGCTGTGTATGACAAGAAGGACCAGCTCCAGCAGGTCCAGAGTGGGCTGCTCGACGGCGAGCAGATCATCGCCGTCTACGACGCGGTGGGGGTCGGCACCGGGTTCATCGGGCTGACCGACCGCCGGGTGATCATCCAGGACAAGTCATTCGTCGGGAAGCGGGTGGCCATCACCAGCATCCCGTACTCGAAGGTGTCCGGCGTCAGCGTGGTCAGCAACAAGTCGTGGGCGGGGAGCTTCTTCTCCAGCGGCTCGCTCGCGATCCACGTCGGCACCCACACCTACGAGGTGGAGGTGCGCGGCTCGGACAAGAGCCACCACATCCACAACGTGATCCTGCACTACGCGTCCCACTGAACCGCCCCGCCCCGCCCTGTCCAAGATCGCGGTTTGGTGCCCGCCCGTGCGAGTGGACTGCACACATCGGGTACCAAAAGCCGATCTTGGCCGGGGTAGGGGTTGGGGGTTGGGGTTCCGGCTCAGTCCAGCGGCCACTCGTGTACGGGCGTGTTGGTGTGCATGTTCCGCGCGTACCGCAGGGTCATCTCGTGCAGTGCGCTGTCCCGGTCCACGTCCGCGGCCTCGAGCCGGCGTACCGTCTCGGTCTGCCACCAGGCGCCGTTGCGCTCGGTCAGGCACCGCTGCTCGATGATGCCGAGCAGCCGGTCCCGGATCTCCGGCGCGACACCCCAGCGGTCCAGTCCCTCGTGCGCCAGCGGCAGCAGCCGCCGCAGCACCAGTTCGGTGGCCGGCACCGTGCCCATGCCCGGCCAGTACTGCCGCGCGTTGATGCCGTCCTTGGCGCCGGCGTGGAAGTTCTCCTCGGCGGCCGAGAACGACATCTGCGACCAGATCGGCCGGTCCGCCTCGGCGAGCATCCGGATCGCACCGAAGTAGAACGCCGCGTTGGCGAGAATGTCGACCACGGTCGGGCCGGCCGGTAGCACCCGGTTCTCCACCCGCAGGTGCGGCTTGTCCCGGAACACGTCGTACACCGGCCGGTTCCACCGGTAGATCGTCCCGTTGTGCAGCCGCAGTTCGGACAGTGCGGGCGTGTCGCCCCGGTCGTACACCTCGACCGGGTCCTCTTCGGTACACACCGGCAGCAACGCCGGGAAGTACCGGATGTTCTCCTCGAACAGGTCGAACACCGAGGTGATCCAGCGCTCGCCGAACCACACCCGCGGGCGTACCCCCTGGGCTTTGAGCTCTTCGGGTCTGGTGTCGGTGGCCTGCTCGAACAGCGCGATCCGGGTCTCGGCCCAGAGCTCCTTGCCGAACAGGTACGGCGAGTTCGCGCCGAGTGCGAGCTGCGCCCCGGCCAGCGCCTCGGCCGCGTTCCAGTACGCCGGGAACAGCTCCGGGCTGACCTGCAGGTGGAACTGCACGCTGGTACACGCGGCCTCGGGCGCGATCGAGTCGGCGCTGGTCCCGAGCCGTTGTACGCCGTCGATCGAGATGTACAGGTCCTCGCCGCGGGCGGCGAAGATCTGCTCGTTGAGCAGCTTGTACCGCGGGTTCGCGGTCAGGCTCTCCAAGGTCATGTGCTTGGTGTACAGCGTGGGCAGGATGCCGACCATGACCAGGTTGGCGCCGGCGTCCCGGGCCCGCTCCTCGGCGTGGTTCAGGCTGTGCCGCACCTCGGACTCGAAGTCGGCCAGGCCCTGGCCGGTCAACCGGCGCGGCTTGACGTTGATCTCGACGTTGAACTGGCCGAGTTCGGTCTGGAACTCCGGATCGGCGATCGCGTCCAGCACCTTCTCGTTCGCCATCGCCGGATCGGCATCGGAGTCGATGAGGTTCAGCTCGATCTCCAGCCCGGTCATCGGGCGTTCGAAGTCGAACCTCGACTCGGTGAGCATCCGCTCGAACACGTCCAGGCACCGCCGCACCTTCCGGCGGTACCGCGCCCGGTCTTCCCGGCTGAACTCTCGCGCGCTGACCTGTTCCCCCATCGCGGCTCCTCCTCGGGACACGTGATGACCTAGTGTGCTGCCGCAGCGCGGCCGGCGGTACCTGCCTGGGACCAAGTCGCGGCTCCGACCGCGCATCCCGGTCAACTCGTCCCGGTTTGCGTACCACCGAAGACCTCCCGGCGCCCGCCGACCCGACGCCGGCCGTCGCGGCACCCCCGTTCCGACCGCCGCGGCACCCCCGTTCCGACCGCCGCGGCACCATCGGTCCGGCCGGCCGGACCGATGGCGGCGACTCGCCGGGCAGGACAGGTTGCCAGCACATAGGGTTGTCGGGTGGACGCGGTGACGATCGACTCGGCCGCGCTCGAGCAGCTGGTGCGCGGCGAGACGCACGACCCGCACGCCCTGCTCGGCGCGCACCCGGTGGACGGCCGGACAGTGGTGCGGACCCTCCGCGCGCACGCCGGCTCGGTCACCGTCGTGGCCGACGACAAGCGGCACGAGATGCGCCAGGTGCACAAGGCCGGCGTGTACGAGGCGGTGCTGCCCGGCAAGGTCGGGGACTACCGGGTGGAGGTGGACGGCTCCGTCACCGACGACCCGTACCGGTGGCTGCCCACCGTCGGCGATACCGACCTGCACCTGATCGGCGAGGGCCGGCACGAGCAGCTGTGGCAGGTGCTCGGCGCGCACGTCCAGCGGTACGACACCCCGGGCGGCGACGTCACGGGCGTGGCCTTCGCGGTGTGGGCGCCCAGCGCCCGTGGAGTCCGGGTCATCGGCGACTTCACCGGCTGGGGGCCGTACGACGGGCTGCCGATGCGGTCGCTGGGCAGCTCCGGCGTGTGGGAGCTGTTCGTACCCGGTGCTCGGGCCGGCTCCCGGTACAAGTACCGCATCCTCGGCGCGGACGGCGGTTGGCGGGAGAAGGCCGATCCAATGGCCGCCGGTACCGAGGTGCCGCCCCGTACCGCCTCCGTCGTCGTCGACTCGCACTACACCTGGAGCGACGGCGACTGGATGACGCGCCGGCCGGAGACGCGCTGGCACGAGTCCCCGATGTCGATCTACGAGGTACACCTCGGCTCGTGGCGGCCCGGCCTGTCCTACCGGGACCTGGCCGAGCAGCTCGTCGAGTACGTCACCCGGCTCGGCTTCACCCACGTCGAGTTCCTGCCGGTGATGGAGCACCCGTTCGGCGGCTCCTGGGGCTACCAGGTCACCTCGTACTACGCCCCGACGTCCCGGTTCGGCTCCCCGGACGACTTCCGGTACCTGGTCGACCGGCTGCACCAGGCCGGCGTCGGCGTGATCCTCGACTGGGTACCCGCGCACTTCCCGAAGGACGAGTGGGCGCTGGCCCGGTTCGACGGCACCCCGCTGTACGAGCATGCCGACTGGCGGCGCGGCGAGCACCCCGACTGGGGCACGCTAGTGTTCGACTACGGCCGCCGGGAGGTACGCAACTTCCTGGTCGCGAACGCCCTGTACTGGTGCGAGGAGTTCCATGCCGACGGGCTGCGGGTCGACGCGGTCGCCTCGATGCTCTACCTCGACTACTCCCGCAAGGCGGACGAGTGGCTGCCGAACGTGCACGGCGGCCGGGAGAACCTGGACGCGGTGGCGCTGCTGCAGGAGATGAACGCGACCGTGTACCGGCGGTACCCGGGCGTGGTCACGATCGCGGAGGAGTCCACCTCCTGGCCGGGCGTGTCCCGACCCACCTACCTGGGCGGGCTCGGCTTCGGCTTCAAATGGAACATGGGCTGGATGCACGACACGCTGTCGTACGTCTCCAAGGACCCGATCCACCGGCAGTACCACCACCACCAGATGACGTTCTCGCTGATGTACGCCTGGAGTGAGAACTTCGTCCTGCCGATCAGCCACGACGAGGTGGTGCACGGTAAGCGCTCGCTGCTCGGCAAACTGCCCGGCGACCAGTGGAAACGCTTCGCCAACCTGCGCGGCCTGCTGACCTACATGTGGGCGCATCCGGGCAAGCAGCTGCTGTTCATGGGCGCCGAACTGGCCGCGGAACGGGAGTGGAGCGAGGAGCGCGGGCTCGACTGGGACCTCGCCGGCGACCCGGTCCGGCTCGGGGTGCAGCGCCTGATCACCGACCTGAACCGGGTGTACCGGGAGACTCCGGCGCTGTGGAGCCAGGACACCGACCCGCGCGGGTTCGCCTGGATCGACGCGAACGACGCGGCCGGCAACACCTTCTCGTTCCTGCGCTTCGGCGCGGAGCCGAACAGCGAAGGCGTGCCGGAGGTACTGGCCTGCGTGGTCAACTTCGCCGGCGGACCGCACCAGAACTACCGGCTCGGCCTGCCGTACCCGGGACGCTGGGTCGAGGTGGTCAACTCCGACGCGGAGGAGTACGGCGGCTCCGGCTGGGGCAACCTCGGCGGCGTGGACGCGGCGACGATGCCGTGGCACGGCCAGCCGGCCTCCGCGGTGGTACAGGTGCCGCCGCTCGGCGGTCTCTGGCTTCGCTACGTCGGCTGACGCGTTTCCCCCTCTCACCTCTTCTCAAGATCGCCGTTTGGTACGCGCCACGCGCAGTTTTCTCGCACCAACGTGTACTAAGCCGCGATCTTGAGGCGCGTGGCTCAGGTTCAGCCAGGACGGGTCGCCAGCAACGCGCGGATTGACTCGACGACATAGTCGGGCCGCTCGACCAGGTCCGCCCAGGTGAACCGGAGCACTGTCCAACCGGCGGCGACCAACTGGTTCTGCCGGTACCGGTCGCGACCAAACGCGTCGGGATCCGAGTGGTACGCCCGGCCGTCGACCTCGACTACCAGGTGCGCGCGTACGAAGACGACATCGCCGATCGCGATCGGCCGACCGGTACCTCCGGGAATCGGATGATTGGCGCGCCACCCGCTGATGCCAGCGGACCTGAGCAGGCGGTGCAGGCGGCGCTCAGCCTCTGACCATGCGCCACCCGCTGCCTGACGAGCCAGTCGGAGCAGTCGCGGCATGCCGTGCCGACCGTAGTGGGCACGGATCCGGGCGAACAGCTCCTCGAGAACGATCCACTGCCGCTGAAGGGCTCGATCGAGGAACTCACCGGCATCCCCGTCAGGCAGTACCCGCAGGCAGTCGATGACCGTACGCGCGCGCACGGTCACGAGCATCCCGTCCACCATAATCGCGTCCCGATCGACCGACTCCCGACGGATCTGTACACCCGCGAGCCGATCACGTCGGCAGGGATCGATGGTCATCCACGTGCGGCGGTCCGACACCGAGATGCCGTGCATGCGGGCAGCCGAGGGACCGCTCAGTGCCGCGTCGGGTAGCGCCATCGCGGCCGCGATATCGCGCAGACCAGGCGTGACCGTACGGCCGGCTGCCGCCAGTACCGGACCGAGGACCACCTGCCATTCGCCACGGTCGAGCCGTTGGCGGATCCGATACCTGGAGTAGCCGCAGCACATCGCGTGCGCGCGGGTGAACAGGCCATGGCTGTTGACGAGCCGGAGCCCGCCGGCTTCGGAAACTCGACCCGCCGCAGGTACAGGAGAAGGCACGCAGGCAGCATGTACGAGCCGTCCCCATTACACCCGCTCGTCCACAGGTGGGCCAGTTATCCACAGACTGTCTCATCCCACCGCGGCGGGCACCTCACCCACCGCGCCCCCATCGTGGCGCGGCCACCTCAGCTCAAGATCACCGTCTGGTACGCGCCACGCGCAGTTCTCTCGCACCAACGTGTACTAAGCCGCGATCTTGGAGGTGAAAAGGGTCAAGCCTCAGCCGCTGGCGCTCAGGGCGGACGCGCGCACGACGGTACGGATCTGCCGGAGCAGCACGGACAGCGCGGCGAGATCGGCACGGGACTCGTCGAACTCGCCGATCGCGTTCCTGGCCCGCGTGATCGTCTCGGCGTTCACCTGCTCCCACGCGTCCACCCGCGCCTCGGGCGTGAGGTTCGCCGCGGTCGTGGTCAGCACCTCGCTGGTCAGGGCGGCGAGCGCGGCGTACAGGTCGTACCGCAGCGCCATCCGGGCCAGCGACTGCCACCGGTTCTCCCGCGGCAGCGCGGAGATGTGCTCCAGGATGTCGTCCACCTTGAACCGCTCGGAGAGCATGTAGTAGACCCCGGCCACCTCGATCGGATCCCGACCGCTGGTGTGCCCGACCTCGACCACGTCGAGCAGGCCGAACCCGTACAGCGCCCGGGTGGCCGCGTCGGCGATGTCCTCCGGTACCCCCTTCTTCACCAGCCGCTCGACGTGTCGGCGCAGCGCCTCCCGCTCCGGCCCGCGGAACAGCGAGGTCAGCTCGGGCAGCAGCTTGGTGATTCCGGGCCGGAACCGGGCGATCTCGCTCTCCACGTCGACCGGCGTCCGCCGGTTCTGCACCAGCCAGCGCACCGCCCGGTCGAGCAGCCGCCGGGTCTCCAGGAACACCGCCACCTGTCCCTCGGTGGGTACCTGGTTGTCCAGCGACTCGATCGCGCGCCAGATGTCCGGCAGCCCGAACACCTCGCGGACCACGACGTACGCCCGGATCAGGTCGGCCGGGGTACCGCCGGACTCCTCCGCGGCGCGGTACACGAACGAGGTACCGCCCCGGTTGACCACCTCGTTGACCAGCTCGGTGGTGACGATCTCGCGGTGCAGCGGGTGCTCGACCATGCGGTCGGCGTACCGCTCGCGCAGCGCGGTCGGGAAGTACGCCAGCAGCGTCTCCCGGGTCCAGTCCTCGTCCGGCAGCGACGAGGCGAGCAGCTCGTCCTCGAGCATGATCTTGACGTACGCCAGCAGCACCGAGAACTCGGGCGAGGTCAGGCCCTGCTCGGCCGCGATCCGGGCGGTCAGGTCCGCGTCGGTCGGCAGCGCCTCCAGCTCGCGGTCGAGCCGGCCGGCCTTCTCCATGTCGGCGATCAGCCGCTGGTGTACCGGCAGCAGCGAGCGGGCCTGGGCCCGGGCGTTGCCGAGCGCCACGTTCTGTTCGTAGTTGTTGCCGAGTACCAGCCGGGCGATCTCGTCGGTCATCTCGGCCAGCAGTACCGGCCGGTCCGCTTCGGCCAGGTCACCGGTCGCGATGGCCCGGTTGAGCAGGATCTTGATGTTCACCTCGTGGTCGGAGGTGTCGACGCCGGCGGTGTTGTCGATGAAGTCGGTGTTGATGTGCGCCTCGCGTTCGGCCCCGATCATCTGGCCGCCGCGCAGCGCGTACTCGATCCGCCCGTGCTGGGTCAGGCCGAGGTTGCCGCCCTCGCCTACCACGCCGCACCGCAGCTCGACGCCGTTGACCCGCACCGGGTCGTTGGACTTGTCCCCCACGTCGGCGTTGGTCTCGGTGCTGGCCTTGACGTAGGTGCCGATGCCGCCGTTCCACAGCAGGTCGACCGGTGCCCGCAGGATCGCCCGGATCAGCTCGGGCGGCGAGAGCCGGGTGACCGCGGTGTCGCCGATGCCGAGCGCGGCGCGTACCTGCTCGGACACCGGGATCGACTTGGCGGTACGCGGCCACACGCCGCCGCCCTCGCTGATCAGCGAGCGGTCGTAGTCGTCCCAGCTGGAGCGGGGCAGGTCGAACAACCGCCGCCGCTCGGCGTACGAGCTGGCCGGGTCGGGCGTCGGGTCGATGAAGATGTGCCGGTGGTCGAACGCGGCCACCAGCATGGTGTGCTCGCTGCACAGCATGCCGTTGCCGAAGACGTCACCGGACATGTCGCCGACGCCGACCGCAGTGAAGTTCTGCGACTGGCTGTCGATGCCCATCTCGCGGAAGTGCCGCTTGACGCTCTCCCAGGCACCCCGGGCGGTGATGCCCATCTTCTTGTGGTCGTACCCGACCGAGCCTCCGGAGGCGAACGCGTCGCCGAGCCAGAAGTTGTACGCCAGCGCCACCTCGTTGGCCAGGTCGGAGAAGGTCGCGGTGCCCTTGTCCGCCGCCACCACCAGGTAGGTGTCGTCGCCGTCGTGGCGGACCACGTCCGGCGGGGGTACCACCGAGCCGCCGGCCGTCGCGCCGGCGATGTTGTCGGTGACGTCGAGCAGGCTGGAGATGAACAACTTGTAGCAGGCGATACCCTCGGCCAGGTACGCCTCGCGGTCGGAGGGCTGCGGTGCCTGCTTGAGCACGAAGCCACCCTTGGCTCCGACCGGCACGATCACCGCGTTCTTGACCATCTGCGCCTTGACCAGACCCAGGATTTCGGTACGGAAGTCCTCCCGCCGGTCGGACCAGCGCAGGCCGCCGCGCGCCACCGGACCGAACCGCAGGTGTACGCCCTCGAACCTCGGCGAGTACACGAAGATCTCGAACTTTGGCCGCGGCGCGGGCAGCTCCGGGATCCGCTGCGGGTCGAGCTTGAGCGCGATGTACGGCTTGGGCCGGCCGGCCGCCTCGCCACTGGACACCCGCTGGAAGAAGCTCGTGCGCAGGGTGGCCAGGATCAGGTTGAGGTACCCGCGCAGGATCCGGTCCTGGTCGAGGCTCGCGACCTTGTCCAGCTCGCGCTCGATCGACTCTTCCAGCTCGAACGTCTGCTTCTCGCGGTCGTCCACGGACAGCGCCAGCCGCGGGTCGAACCGGGTCTCGAACAGCGCCACCAGCAGCGCGGCGATGCCCGGGTACGCGATGAACGTGGACTCCATGTACTCCTGGCTGAACACCGTGCCGGCCTGCCGCAGGTACTTCGCGTACGCGCGTACCACCACGACCTGTCGCCAGGTGAGTCCGGCCCGGAGTACCAGCTCGTTGAATCCGTCCACTTCGGACTCACCGCGCCAGGCGGTGGAGAAGGCGTTCTCCACTTTGGACCGCACGTCGGCGATGTCCAGGCAGTTCTCCGGCGGGATCAACCCGAAGTCGTACAGGTAGATGTTCCCGTCGCCGCGGCTGACCGTGTACGGCCGCTCGTCGGACACCTGTACGCCGAGCGAGTGCAGCACCGGCAGTACGGCCGAGAGCATCATCGGCTCGCCGTACCGGAACACCTTCAACCGCCAGTCGGCGTTGTTCTTGCGCCGCCGGTACAGGTGGATCGCCAGCTCACCGGGCTCGTCCAGCAGCTCGAGCTTGGCCAGGTCCTGGACCGCCTCGTACGGCAGGTGCTCGTCCTTGTACGTCTGCGGCAGCGCGTCGACATACCGGGCGTACAGCTTGCGGGCCTGCTCGTCGCCGACCTTGCGCTCGAGCGTGAGCCGGAAGTCGTCGTCCCACAGCCGGGTCGACTCGGCCAGCTCGTGCTGGATCGCGTCGACGTCGACCTCGCGCGGCGGGTTGTTCGGGTCGGTACGCACGGTCACGTGGATCCGGGCCAGCTGCCCCTCGGTGACCCGGGTGGTGTAGTCGAGCCCGATGCCGTTCAGCCGGTCCAGCAGGGTGTTCTGGATGCGCAGCCGGTTGCGGGTGGTGAACCGGTCCCGCGGCAGGTACACCAGGCAGGAGATGAACCGTCCGTAGGCGTCCCGGCGCAGGAACAGCCGCAGCTGCCGTCGCCCGGCCAGCCGCAGTACCCCCATCACCGCGCGGTACAGCTGGTCGGTGGTGATCTGGAACAGCTCGTCCCGCGGGTACGTCTCCAGGATCGAGATCAGGTCCTTGCCGGAGTGGCTGCGCGGGGACAGGCCGGAGCGCTCGATCACGTCGGTGACCTTGCGTCGTACCACCGGCAGCTCGCTCACCGAGTGCAGATAGGCGGCCGAGGTGAACAGCCCCAGGAAGCGCTTCTCCCCGCAGACGTTGCCGTCGGAGTCGAACATCTTGAACCCGACGTAGTCGAGGTAGGCGGTGCGGTGCACGGTGGACCGGGAGTTCGCCTTGGTGATGATGATCAGGCGTTTCTCCAGCGCCTTGGCGTACGCCTCCGGGGTCATCGAGGACAGGCTGCGCGGCTGTTGCTGATCGGTCCGCAGCAGGCCCAGGCCGGTGCCCATCACCGCGGACAGCACCTTCTCGCCGGCCTCGTCGTCCTCGCCGTCGGTCAGCCGGTACTCCCGGTAGCCGAGGAAGGTGAAGTGTTCGTCGGCCAGCCAGCGCAGCAGGGCCGTCGCGTCGGTGATGTCGCGCTCCGGTACCGGCAGGGAGCGCCCGCTGCTCTCCAGGAAGTCGGAGAGTTCCAGCGCCCGCTGCCGCATCTTCTCCCAGTCCTCGACGACCTCCCGTACGTCGGTGAGGACGCGCTGGATGTCGTTGCGCAGCGCGGTCAGCACGGCTTCGTCCTGCTGCCGGTCGACCTCGATGCGCATCCAGCTCTCGACCACGTCGTCCGGCCCGGCATCGTCCGGTTCGACGCCCGGCAGCAGCTCGGTGAGCTGGCCCATCACCTCCCGCCGGACCACCACCTGCGGGTGCACCATCATGTGCAGCTCGAGGCTGCGGGAGGCCAGCGCCGCGTTCACCGAGTCGACCAGGAACGGCATGTCGTCGGTCACGATCTGGATGGCGGTGTGCCCCTCGCCCGGCGGCGTGGAGACCTCGAGGCGCAGTTGCCCGGGCAGTCGCTGTTCGGCCAGTCGGCGGTGCGAGCAGGTCGCGGCGAACAGCTCCTGCGGGGTACGCCCGATCAGGTCCTCGTCCGGCACCAGCCGCCAGTACAGCTCGATCAGCTCGGCGAGTACCTCGTCGTCGTCGGCGTGGCTGGCGGCGTCGGCGAGCAACCGCTCCCGGGCCACCTCGTCGTCGAGCTCGGTCGCCGACTCGTCGTCGGCGGAGATCTCCGGAATGCCACCGATGGAATCCGTCACGTCCCGGTCGCCGGCACCGGGCAGCTCGACCGATCCGGCCGTCGGAGTCGCCTGCTCCGGCTCTGGCTGCTCACTGTCGCGCCGTCCGGATTGTGCCGCTTGGCCAGGCTCCGCCGTCGCCGAACGCCGGTCCATGGGTGCCCCACTCCCCTCGCCCACCACATCGTGGGTGCAATCCTCAATAGCCTAGGACCACCGGCCTAACCCGACCCAGCCGGCTGACCGTCCGACCGCCGACGGTATCCGTCCGGATAACGACGGTGCCCGGGCAATGCACATCAATCAGGCGATCGGGTCGGGGACCGGACACCCCTGGCGGCGGATCAAGGACCGTGCGCCACCGATTCTGGTTGGCCGCCCCAGCGGCGTGTCCCAGAATGGTGCCGGATCGGCCCGCCACGATTGTGGCGGGCCGGAACCATGGGGGGAATGCCGATGCCACGCCGCGCGCGGTCAACCGCGAGTGCCCTGTCCGCTGCCGTATGCGTGCTCGCGTTGGCCGGTGTGGCCGGCTGCTCCGGCTCGGACGGCGCGCGCACCGCCCTTTCGGGGTTCCTGCGGAACTGGCAGGGCGGAACGCTGGACAAGGCGAGCTACCTCGGCGCCAGCGGCGCCGACGTGGCCGCGGCGTACCGGGCGGTGGCCGGCGACCTCGCCGAGGTGCGGCCCAAGCTCGCCGCCGGCGAGGTACGGACCACCGACAACCGGGCGACCGCCCCGGTGGAGGTGACCTGGCCGGTCGGCACCGGCCGGACGTGGCGCTACCGGACCCAGGTTTCGCTGGTCAAGCAGGATGACCGGTGGCTGGTCGACTGGTCCGCGGCCACCGTGCATCCGCGCCTTTCGGCTGGTCGCCGGCTGACCATCGAACGGGACCAGGCCGAGCGGGCGCCGATCAGCGACGGGGCCGGCAGGCCCATCGTGGTCCGGCGACCGGTGGTGTACGTCGGGGTGGAGCCGCGACAGGTGACGGATCCGGCGAAGCTCGCCCGCGACCTGCAGGCGGCGCTCGGCGTGAACCTGGCCGACCTGCCGGCCCGGCTCAAGCAGGCGCGACCGGACGCGTTCGTGGACGTCATCACCCTGCGCAAGGAGCAGTACGACCAGGTCAAGCCGCAGATCTACGGGCTGGACGGGACCGTGTTCCGGACCGGTACGTTGCCGCTGTCACCCAGCCGTACCTTCGCCCGCGCCCTGCTCGGCAGTGTCGGACCGGTCACCAAGGAGCTCACGGACGCCGCGCCCGGCCGGTACGACATCGGCGATCTGGTCGGGCTGTCCGGCCTGCAGCGCCGGTACGACGACCAGCTGATCGGCAAGCCGGGCGTGACCGTGCTGCTGTCCGCCGAAGGCGCCGAGCCGGTCACGCTGTACCGGGCCGAACCGGTACCGGGCGCTCCGGTCCGTACCACTCTGGACCAGCGCGTACAGCAGGCCGCCGACCTCGCGCTCGGGCCGGAGACCCGATCGGCGGCACTGGTTGCCATCCGGATCAGTACCGGCGCCGTGGTGGCGGCCGCGAACGGACCGGACGGCGGCAACACCAACCTGGCCTTCGAGGCTTCGGTACCACCGGGCTCGACGTTCAAGGTGGTCAGCACGATCGCACTGCTCGGCAAGGGGCTGCACCCGGACGACCCGGTCGACTGCCCGCGGTACGCGACCGTGTCCGGCCGCCGGTTCCACAACGCGGAGGACTTCGCGCTCGGCTCGGTACCGTTCCGCACCGACTTCGCCGAGTCGTGCAACACCGCCTTCGTCGGGCTGTCGTCCCGACTCGACGCGGACGATCTGACCGGTACCGCCAGCCAGTTGGGCATCGGCGTGCCGTGGCGGCTCGGCGTCGAGGTCAACAGCGGCAGCGTGCCGGCCGCGCCTGCCGCGGTCGACCGGGCCGCGAGCACCTTCGGCCAGGGCAGGACCACGGTCAGCCCGATCGCGATGGCCGCGGCCGCGGCGGCGGTCAGCCGCGGTCAGTGGACCCAGCCGAAACTCCTGCTCGATCCGGCGGTCGCGCCGGCCCCGTCGCAGCCGCGGCTCGCCGCCGACCGGTTGGCCGCGCTGCGGGCGCTGATGCGCGCAGTGGTCACCGACGGCACCGGGAAGCTGCTTGCCGGGGTACCGGGTGGTCCGGTGTACGGCAAGACCGGTACCGCGGAGTACGGATCGGCCGACCCGCCTGCCACCCACGCGTGGTTCATGGGGTGGCAGGGCGATCTGGCGTTCGCCGCGTTCGTCCAGGACGGTGGCGAAGGCGCCGATGCGGCCGCACCGGCGGTGGCGCGGTTCCTCCGTACCCTCGCCGGCTGACGCCTCCGTAGATCCAGACCGGCGGGTTCAGCGCCGACCGGGTTTGCGGCGGCGCTGCTTGCGGTTCCCGCGCGGCGTCGGCCGCAGCGGTGACACCTTCCCGGCCGGCGACGCGACGCTGTCTGCGTCGTCCGGCTCGGGCTGCCCGCTCGACTCCGCACCCTCCGGGCCGTCCTGCCCGACGGGCTGTCCGGCGCGATCCTGGTCGGCGCCATCCTGCTCGGCGCCATCCTGCTCGGCGCGATCCTGCTCGGCGCGATCCTGCTCGGAGGGCGCGCGGTCCGGGCCCGCCTGGTCGGCGTGTGCGGGGTCCGGCCCGGCCCGGTCGTAGTCCGCGCCGGTCGGGTCATCGGTAGCTCCCGGCTCCGGGTCGCCGGCATCCGGCGACCCGTCGTCCGCCCACCAGCCGGCCACCTCGGCACCGCCACCTGGCGTTACGTCCGCTGCCCACCGGCCACCGGGGGCTGAGCCGGGGTCGGCGGGCCGGACATCGGCCGCTCCCGGCTGGTCACGCAGTGCCATCGCCGCGCCGTGTACCCGGACCAGCTCGAAGTCGAGCGACATCCCGGCCCAGGGCGGCGGGGCAGCCTCCTCGTCCTCGACGATCGGCTCGACCGCCGGCCGGACCGGCTCATCCGCCGGTCCCCCGTCCGCCGGATCCTCGTCCGCCGGATCCTCGTCCGCCGGTTCCTCGTCCGACAGTTCGTGGCCAACCGCCTGCTCGTCTGAGAGTTCCTCGGCCGACAGCTTGTCGGCCGGTAGCTCCCCGCCGGGTGCCTCCTCGCCCGCCAGCTCCCCGGCCGGCTGCTCGGCGGGCAGCTCCGCGCCGGATGCCTCCCCGGATCCAGGCGCGTCGCCGGATGTCTCCCCGCGCAGCGAGCTGAGCGACACCACCTCGGCGCCGGCGCTCGCCGCCGCGTCCTCGGCCGCCAGCACCGCCGCGGTGGTGGACTGTCCGGCGGTACCGGCGGGCTCCCCCACTACCGCGGACCAGATCGGTCGCAGGCCGCTGACCAGTGCGTCCACGACTTCTCCGGCGTACGTACCGTCCGGGTCGTAGTCGGGATCGAAAACGGTGACCTCGAGCCCGAGACAGGCGGGTGTGGCGACCAGGTCGGCCAGCAGGTGCTCCAGCTCGCCGTACCCGATGCCGCCCGGGTCGGGTGCGTCCACCGCCGGCATGGCGCCCGGGTCGAGTACGTCGACGTCGACATGGATCCAGTACCCGGCCAGATCGGCGAGCGCGTCGCGGGCCCAGGCGGCACTGCGTGGCATGCCTTCGCCGCGCAGTACCGGCACGGTCCGGTACGCGATGCCAGCCGCCTGCAGGTCGAGCCGGTACTCGTCGTGATCGCGGATACCGAGTACCACCACGTCCTGACTGCGCAGGTACGGCCGCAGCCGGTCGATGTCGGTCAGTACCGCGTCGCCCCGGCCGGTCGCGAGCGCCAGATCCTCACCGGCGGCCGCGCCCACGTACTCGGCATTGCCGGGGTGCCGGAAGTCCGAGTGCCCGTCGATGAACACCAGGCCGTACCGCAGGCCCTGGTCGGCTCCGCGCCGACGCAACGCCAACGCGGAGCCCAACAGGATCGAGCAGTCGCCGCCGAGCACCAGCGGTACCTGATCGGAGTCCAGCAACCCGCCGATCCGGGTGGCGAGCCGGCGGGAGTACGCCGCGATGTCCTCGGCCTGGCACACGCCGTCGCCCGGCCGCCAGTCGCCCGGGTCGTACCTCGGCGGCGTCACGCAGCCGGCGTCGTCCGCCGCCAACCGGGCGACCAACTGGTGGTCCCGCAGCGCGCCGGGTGCCTTCAGGCAACCGGGCACCGCACCGGATGACGGCGGCCGCAGGCCGAGGTTCGACGGCGCGTC
Source organism: uncultured Actinomycetota bacterium (assembly GCA_963742715.1). Classification (GTDB taxonomy): domain Bacteria; phylum Actinomycetota; class Actinomycetes; order Mycobacteriales; family Micromonosporaceae; genus CAVUMR01. The sequence goes on from CAVUMR010000002.1 coordinate 2,762,017, forward strand.
CAGGACGGCCAGACGGCGGGGCATCAGTGCTCCGTCCGCCGAGATTGGCGGGGCACGTCAGAAGAGCGCGCTGGCCAGGTCGCGGCGGGCGCGAGCGACCGCCGGATCATCCGGCCCGGCCACGGAGAACAGCGACAACAGGTGCGCCCGGGCCGCTTCCCGGTCGTTGCCGAAGCTGCGCCGGATCAGGCCGACCAACCGGGCGTACGCCTCCTCGGCGGCACCGGCCATCACCTCGCAGTCGGCGGCCAGGGTCTGCGCGGCCACGTCGTCCGGTCGGGCCTGCGCGTCGGCCAGCACCCGCTGCGAGTCGACGTGCTGCACCCGGCGGAGCAACTCGACCTGGGCCAGGCCGGACAGGGCCAGTTCCTCGGCCGGCCGCTCGGCCAGCACCTCCCGGTACAACGCCTCGGCCTCGTCCAGGTCACCGGCCGCGACGTAGTCGTCCGCGTCGATGATGCGGCCGTCGGTCTCCGGCTCCGGCGTCTCGACACCGGCCGCCTTCAGGATCGCGTCCAGCCACTGACGGAGTTGCGTCTCCGGGATCACTCCGGCGAAGCCGTCCACCGGCTGACCGCCGACCACCGCGTACACGGTGGGGATGCTCTGCACCCGGAAGGCGGCCGCCAACCGCTGGTTGGAGTCCACGTCGACCTTGGCCAGCACCCACTGGCCGTCGGCCTCGGCGGCCAACCGCTCCAGCAGCGGGGACAGCTGCTTGCACGGGCCGCACCACTCGGCCCAGAAGTCGACGACGACCGGGGTGTTGAGCGAGCGCTCGAGCACCTCGGTCTGGAAGGTGGCTTCGGTGACGTCGAACGACACGCCACCGCCATCGGCCGGCTGACCGGCGCCGAAGTCGGACGCCGGCTGCTGCGACGGCGGCGGTTCGGCCGGCTCGGGCGTGGACCGGTAACTGCCAAGATCGACGGCGCCCCGTGTATAGATCGAAGGGGCGCTACGGGGGTCCTGCTGGGTCATGCTGACAGTCTGGCACTTCCGGTGCGGTAACCGCCCACCACCGTCGCCGGCCGACCGGCCGGCGGTCCGACGCAGACCGCCGGACCGCCGTGTCGCGGCGCAGCCGGTCAGAACCGGGCCGGCTCCCGGTACTCGCCCCACTCGGCCCGCAGGGCGTCGCAGATCTCGCCCAGGGTGGCTTCGACCCGGGCCGCGTCGAGCATCGCCGGAATGAGATTTTCGCTGGTACGGGAGGTGTCGATGAGCCGGCGGAGGCTCGCCTGGACAGCCGCGTCGTCCCGGGCGGACCGACGGTCACCGAGCACGTCGCGCTGAGTCAGCTCGACCTCGTGCGAGACCCGCAGGATCTCCAGTTCCCGGCTGATCGTGCTGGTATGGCAGTTGACCCCGACGATCTTCTTGTCGCCCTTCTCCAGCTTCTGCTGGTAGGTGAAGGCGGCGTCGGCGATCTCGCCGGTGAACCAGCCGTCCTCGATACCGCGCAGGATGCCGGAGGTCATCGGCCCGATCTCGTGCTGCCGGGAGTCGCCGCCACCCAGCTGCATGATCTTGGCGAAGATCGCCTCCGCCTCGGCTTCCAGCCGGTCGGTCAGGGCTTCGACGTACCAGGAGCCACCGAGCGGGTCGGCCACGTTGGTGACGCCGGTCTCCTCCATGATCACCTGCTGGGTACGCATCGCGATCTCCGCCGATTCCTCGGTGGGCAGCGCGAGCGTCTCGTCCAGCGCGTTCGTGTGCAGCGAGTTGGTACCGCCGAGCACCGCGGCGAGCGCCTCGATCGCGGTACGGACCACGTTGTTGACCGGCTGCTGCGCGGTCAGCGACACCCCGGCGGTCTGCGTGTGGAACCGGAGCCACAGCGCCTTCTCGCTGGTCGCGCCGTACACGTCGCGCAGCCACCGGGCCCAGATCCGGCGGGCCGCCCGGAACTTCGCGATCTCCTCGAAGAAGTCGACGTGGCTGTCGAAGAAGAACGACAGGCCCGGCGCGAACCGGTTCACGTCCAGCCCGCGGGACAGCCCCAACTCGACGTACCCGAACCCGTCGGCGAGCGTGAACGCGAGCTCCTGCGCGGCGGTGGAGCCGGCCTCCCGGATGTGGTACCCGGACACCGACAGTGGCTTGTACCGCGGAATCTCGTGCGCGCAGTACTCCATCAGGTCGCCGATCAGGCGCAGGTGCGGCTCCGGCGTGAACAGCCACTCCTTCTGCGCGATGTACTCCTTGAAGATGTCGGTCTGCAGCGTGCCGTCCAGGCTGGACACGTCGGCCCCCTGGCGCTCGGCCGCCACCAGGTACATGCAGAACACCGGTACGGCCGGGCCGGAGATGGTCATCGACGTGGTGACCTCGGCGAGCGGGATGCCGTCGAAGAGCACGTCCATGTCGGCGGCGGAGTCGATCGCCACGCCACAGTGCCCGACCTCACCGAGGCTGCGCGGGTCGTCGGAGTCGCGGCCCATCAGCGTCGGCATGTCGAACGCGACGGACAGGCCGCCGCCACCCGCGCCGAGCAGCATCTTGTACCGCTCGTTGGTCTGCTTCGCGTTGCCGAACCCGGAGAACTGCCGGATCGTCCAGGTGCGGCCGCGGTAGCCGGTCGGATACAAGCCGCGGGTGTACGGGAATTCGCCCGGCCAGCCGATCCGCTCGAAGCCGGGGAAGTCGGTGCCCTCGGCCGGCCCGTACACCGGGTCCACCTCGAGATCGGACAGGGTGGTGAAGTCCGCCTCGCGCTTGCGGGCGGCGTCGTACCGCTGCTGCCAGCGCTGCCGTCCGGCGGCGATCTCCGAAGCGTCCACGTCCCCTGCCTTCCGTCCTGACGCTGCCACGGTGCAGCCGTCACCTCGATAGTAGGACGTCCAACTAATTCGTCGCAGCAGACCGCGGCGCGTCCTTGCTCACTCGCCGGGCGCTCGGCCTCGCACCCCAGCGCTCGGCTCGTTCGTCGCCTCAGGGGCCCAGCCTGGCAGAGGCTGCGCGGGCGGGGCGCTCAGGAATCCTGGGCGAAGTCGCCAGCGGCGAGGCGCACCTGGCGCAACGCGGCGAACATCGCCTCCCGCTCGGTGGCGCCGAGCGCGTCCAGCCCGAACCCGGCTGCCATCAGGTCGTCGGTGGCCCGCTCGACCGCGGTCCGGCCCGCCGGAGTGACCGCCGCGAGCACGCCCCGGCCGTCGCGCGGGTTGCGGCGCCGGACCACGTACCCCTGCCGGTCCAGCCGCTCGACGATGTTGGTCGCGCTGGTCGGATGCACCATGAGCCGCTCGCCGATGACCCGCATCGGCAACTCGCCGCGCCGGCTGAACACGAGCAGAACCAGCGCTTCGTACCGGGCGAAGGTCAGCTCGTACGGCCGGAGGATGTCGTCGTACCGGGCCAGCAGCAACTGCTGTACCCGCATGATCGAGGTGGCCACCTTCATCGCCTGGCTCGGCCCGAACGACTGCTCCCACCGGACCGCGGCGCTCTCGATCGGGTCGAACGGCAGGTTCAGCGGCTTGCTCACTTACCGCACGCTACCGGGCATCCGCTGCCGGACAGCCTGGCCGTGCACCCGGCGCGGTCGCCTCGGGAGGCTCAGTCGTCGTCCGGTACGTGCACGTCGTCGACCACGATGTTGACCTCGGTGACGTCGATGGCCAGCATCGTCTCCACGCCGGTGATCACGCTCGCCCGTACCGCGTGCGCGACCTCCATGACGTTGTGCCCGTACTCCACCACGATCGTCAGGTGTACGACGGCCCTGGTACCGGTGAGCTCGACCCGTACGCCGCGGGCGGCGGTAGCTTCGCCGAGGCCGATCCGCTCCTTCAGCCCGCTCAACGCCCGGGATACGTCGCCACCCAGCGCGTACACGCCGGGGATGGTGCGCGCGGCGATGCCGGCGACCTTCTCGACCACCTCGTCCGCGATCGTCGTGCTGCCTCTCCCCCAGACCGGCGACGCGGCCGGTGCGGCGGCGGCGACCGGCGAGGTCCCCGCGGCGCCGGACGTGACCGTGGCCGGTGGCGACATGGCGCCCGGCTCTGCCGACCCGTCGAAGGGCCGGTCGGCCGAGCTGTCGTCGCGGCTCGTGCCGCGGGCACGGGACGCCCGGTACCGCGGCTCGTCGGTCGAGCGGGACGAACGGTCGACGGTGTCGGTGGACCGGTCCGTCGACTCGTCGGTCGGAGCCGACGAGCGGTCGACCAGACCGAGGGCGCTGGCCGACGGCAGGGCGGAAGAGGCCGTGGCCGGCGACCCGGAGCTGGTCGTGCCGGCCGACCCCGCACCGTTCGAGGTGCCGCTGGACGTGATCGTCCCGTCGATGAGCGCGCTCGGTGCGAACAAGCCGGTGCCGGGCTCCGTGTCGGTGCCGGCGGCCGAATCGGCCGCCGGCACCGAGCCGATCGTCGGGCCAGTGCCGTTGCTGTCCGTGGCGCCGCTCGGTGGCAGCGTCACGGACCACGGCGAGCTGCCCGGACTGTCCGTCCGGTCAGCCTCCGGCCCGGTATCGGTCATCGCCCCTCCCCAGGGTGTCGAGTTCGGGCGAGGGTACCCGCCCGGTCTACGCCGGGAAAGGCCGCCTACACCCGGATCGGCCCCGGCGTCCGAATCGCCGCCGCTTTCCCACCGGCGGCCGTGGGACCGCGTGGCCGCCGGGGACCTCGCGGCTACCGCCTCGGGGTGATGCCGCGGCGCCGGCGACGGGGTCAGCCGCGGACCAGCTCCGCCTGCCCGTCCAGCAGGTGCAGTTCTAGGTCGCAGCTCTCCGCCGCCTCCGGATCGTGCGTGGCGAACACCACCGCGGCTCCCCGCCACGCCTCCTCGTGCAGCAGCTCCAGCACCAGCTGCCGGTTCTGCGCGTCGAGCTCGCTGGTCACCTCGTCGGCCAGCAGCACCTCGGCGCGCATGGCGAGACCACGGGCGATCGCGGTGCGCTGCTGCTGCCCGCCGGACAGCTCCTCGACGAGCTGGCCCGCCTGCCCGGACAGTCCCAGCCGGTCCAGCGCCTGGGCGGTACGCGCGGGCACCTCGTCGATGCCGCCGCCAGCACCCAGCAGCGCGGCCAGCACGTTCTCCTCGGCGGTCAGGATCGAGGCGAGGCCGTTGTCCTGCGGGATCAGCACGATGCCCGACTCGACCGCGTGGTACCGGTCGCGCAGCCGCTCGTTGTCCACGCTCACCGTGCCACCACTCGCCGGTACCAGCCCGGCCATCGCCCACAGCAGCGTGGTCTTGCCGGCGCCGGACGGACCGGTCACAGCCAGTACCTTGCCCGGTTCGGCGACGGCGGTCACCTCGCGCAACACCGGGTTTCCGTGGTACGCCACCGACAGCGCGTCCACGATCAACGCTTTACTCACGCCCTCGCCTCGCTTCGCTCGCCGCCGGCGCGAGGCACCACCGCACTCTGCTTCCCGGTTCGCTCGCTGCGCTCGCTCACGCCCTCGCCTCGCTTCGCTCGCCGCGCGCGGCTCGACGACGCCCACTCACCGAAGCTCCCCCAGATCGATCGCCGGCGCCGGCTCGGACGACACGTAGCCGACCGGAGGAGGTGCGGCGGCGGCGATGGCGGCGGTACCCGGCGCGGCATCCGCCGGCACCAGTCGTACCGTGCCGTCGCCCTCCAACTCGACCCGGAGCAGGGTGCCCGGCGCCAGCACCTGGACGACATCCGGTGGGAGCTGTACCGACCCGTCCCGGCCCACCACCGAGTACTCCTCGCCGCGTCGCCCTTCCGAGCCCACCCGGCCGTCCCGGATCGTCACCGTACGGCCCATGTGCTGTCCGACCTCGGGATCGTGGGTGACGACCACGACGGTCCGGCCGGCCCGGTGTACCGAGCCGAGCGCGTCGAGCACCTCGTCCCGCGCGTGCGAGTCCAACTGGCTGGTCGGCTCGTCGGCGAGCAGCAGCCCGGCGCCATTGGCGATGCCGCAGGCGACCGCGAGCCGTTGGCGCTCACCCGGGGCGAGCTCGGGCGGCCGCTGCCGCCGCCGGTCGGCCAGCCCGACCACGTCCAGCAACTCGTCCGGGGCGGGCAGTTCCTCGCGCCGGTCCGCCGGCACCCCGCCCTGGGCGAACCGGACGTTCTCCGCGACGGACAGGTACGGCAGCAGGTTGCGCCCCGCGCCTTGCAGCACCACGCCCACATCGGTCGAACGCATCCGCTGCAGCTCGGTCGCGGTCGACTTCGACACGTCGCGCGAGCCGACGACCAGCCGGCCGGCGGCGGGCCGGAGCAGCCCGGCCATCAGCGACAACAGCGTCGACTTGCCCGAGCCGGACGGTCCGAGCAGCGCCAGCGACTCACCGGGCGAGATGTCGAGATCCACGCCGGCCAGGGCCACCACGTCGTAGCCCTCGAGCCGGTAGATGAAGACCACACCCCGGCAGGTGACCCCGACCGGGCCACCGGCGTCCGGGTGCGTACTGACCGCGGTCGTCATCGGCTACCGCACCCCCTCTCGGAGCCGGTCCGGGGTGGCCCGGGCGAACATGCGCAGTACCACCATCACCGCGAGTACGAAGCCCACCAGCGTCAGCGCGATCGCACCGGGTACCCAGGCCGGACCCAACTGGTACACCGTCGGTGGTCCGCCGGACTGCGCGGTCACCAGCGGGATCGAGGGCAGCATCAGCGATGCGCCGAGCAGTCCGGCCACCACTCCGACCACCAGCGGAAGGCCGAGCAGCACGGCGTACTCACCGAGCACGCCGCGCCGTAACGTGCGGCTCGGCACCCCGGCCACCGACAGCGCGGCCAGCTCGTACAGCCGGGCGTCCACCCCGACATAGGCGGTGAGCAGCACCGCGCCGACGGCGAGCAGGACGGCGGCGGCTCCGGCGATCAGGTACAGCCGCAGGGCCAGCGCGGGCGCGGCGCGGCTGAGCTTGTCCAGGTAGCCGCTCACCGACTCGGTCTTGACCACCTGGAGCCCGGCCGCGACCAGCGCGCGGTCGAAGCCGGCCGGCGCGTTCGGTCCGGCCCACACCTCGGAGATCACCTGCTGGTTGGAGGTCATGCCGGAGCCCGCGGCCGGCAGCCGGGCGGCGAGATCCAGGTCGAACAGCATCCCGTGCCGCCCGATCCGGGGCAGGTCGGCGACCCGTTGCGACACCCTCAGGTTCAGCAGCTCGTCGCCGAAGCCGGGGAAGCTGAACGCGTCGACGGTCGGATCGTCGGCCGGAGCCGGCCCGGCCAGCACCACCGGCAGGGCCGCCGGTACGTCCGCGTAGGTGAGCATCACGTCGTGCGGATCCTCGCTGCGGAACGCCACCCGAAGGCCGGAGGCGCTGCCGGAGATCGTGGTCGCGATGGTCGCGGGCAGCTCGTTCGCGCGCCGCCACAGGTCGGTACGGTCGAGCTGCGCGTCGATGACCCGGTCGCCGTCGCGCACGCCGGTGACCTGGTAGGTCGCGGTCTCCTCCTCGAACTCACCGGGGAACCGGGTGGTGCCCAGCCCGACCAGCCGGCAGCCGGTGGGGCAGGTGCGCGGGGCGGTGTACGTGTGCTTGCCGGCGGTCAGCTCGCCCAGCAACCAGGTCTCCTGCTCGCCGGTGGGGGTGGCCACCACCACCGCCGCCTGCAACGGTTTGGCCGCCTGCAGCTGCGAGACGTTCAGGTCGATCGAGATCGGGCCCTTCACCACGATCGGCGGCGCGAGGACCGGTCGCAGCCGGCGGGTCAGCGCGGTGAGGTCCGCGCGGTCGTGCCCGCGCCAGAGCGCGACCCCGGGCAGCTTGGTCGTATCGGCCGCGAGCACCGACACGGAGCCTTCGCCGTACCGGATCTCGGTGTGCAGTACCGCCATCGCGTTGCGTCCGGTCGGATCGGCCTTGCCGACCGCGTCCATGAGCTGGGTCGGACCCGGCGAGAGCACCGTGTACACCCGGTCCGCGCCGAGCGTCGCGTCCGCCTGGAGGTGCCGGTTGTACGCGGCCACGTCCCAGCCGGTGGCGCCGAAGGTCAGTACCGCCACCGCGACGGTGAGGACCAGCACGATCCGCGCCACCACCGGGCGGCGGGCGAGCTGGGCGGCGGACAGCATCCGGGCCAGCTGGCCCCGGGCGGCGGCGGCCTCGACCCGGCCGGCCGTCCACCACGACAGCAGCCGGGCCGCGAGCAGCCCGCCGACGAGCGCGAGCAGCGGTGCGGCGAGCAGCGACAGGGTCCCTGTCCGGTTGGTGAACACCTCGTACAGGGCGGCCGCGGCGAGCGCGATGACCCCGCCTTCGACCACCGTCGCGCGCCAGCGGCCACGCTCCGGCACCCGCCGCAGCAGCGCCAGGACCGGGAGCGCGAGGGTACGGCGGGCCGCCAGTCCGGCCGCGACCGCGGCGCCGGCCAGCGCGAGTACCGCCACCACGACCACGGTCAGGCTGGGTTGCACGTGGGTACCGCTGGCGAACACCATCCGCGCGGCCAGCTCGGTGGCGGCCAGCCCGAACAGGACCCCGATCGGTGCGGCCAGCACGATCAGTACCAGCGCCTCACCCAGCCCGAACCGGGTGGCCGCGCCGTGCCCGAACCCGCGCAGTTTGGCCAGTGCGATCTCCGGCCCACGCTCCTCGGTGAGCGAGGCGACCACGAGGAACAGTACGAACCAGCAGAGCAGCACCAGCGGTACCGCGACGATCGGCACCGCGGTACGCACCGACCGCTGCTCGGCGGCCACGTCGTCGAACAGCCCGGGCAGGAAGGTGGTACCGCCGAGCTGCAGCAACGAATCGAGCTGGTGCCGTAGCGGCTCGACGTCGGTCAGCCCGATCCGCTCGGTATGCAGCGGATACTCGGCCGACAGCCGCACCGGCAGCCGGCCCTGCGGGTCCAGTGCCCTGATCGTGGCCAGGTCGGCACCGAACATCGTGTCGAGCCGTTCCGGGCTGCCGTCGACCGGTTCCGGCTGGGCGTCGAAGTACAGGTCGTTCCACCAGTACGGCTCGTTCGGGTCACGCGGCTCGTACAGCCCGACGATCACCCGCCGGTGCGGATCGGTACGGGCGAGCCGGTCCGGCCCCAGCCCGGACACGTCGATCGGCCGGCCGGGCGCGATCTGGTGCCGGCGCGCGGATCGGGAGCTCATCAGCACCTCGTCCGGCCCGCTCGGGCACCGGCCCTGCACGACGCGCAGGTGCGCGCAGACGTTGTCCCGGTACGCCAGCAGGGCCAGTGGCTTGCCGGGCTCGTGGGACAACTGGGTAGGGACCTGAGCCGCGTGGATCGGAGCACCGAGCAGCCCGGCCAGGCGTTGGTTCTGGTCGAGCAGCGGCTGGACCGTACCGTTGGTGAACTCGGTCAGGTTCGCCTGATTGGCCGCGGTGTTGGTACCGGAGAACGTGATGCCGGAGACGTAGCTCGGTTCGCCGCGCAGGGCATCGGTGAGCACCGACTGCTCGGCCGCGCGGGCGTACGCCGGGGCGAGTACCGCGGCTGTGGTCGCGACGACGGCCAGCACCAGCACTACCAGTGAGCGGCCGGTGCGGTACCGGATACCCCGTAACGTCACGCCCCAGCCCGCCACCGCGTGCCACCTCTCCCCCGCCGTGACCAGCTACCGCCCCGGCCGGTCCAGCGCCGAGAGTGCTGGTCGGGACCGTGCCGCCGAAAGCCGTCGTGATGCCATCGTTGTCTATACGTTGGGTCGGCGTAACGCCACCGCGCCGCACCGGCGGGTAGCGCTAGGTCGCCTCCAGGCCCGCCAGCAACAGGTCCGCGGCCGCGTACGGGTCGAGTTCACCGGCGGCGACCTTGACCGAGAGGGATCGCACCGCCGCCCCGCCGTGCAGGTCGCCGATCCGCTCCCGCAACGCGCCGACCGCGATCGCCTCGACCTCGGCCGCGGCGCGGGCCTGCCGCCGCTCGTCCAACCGGCCCCGTTCGGCCAGCCAGCCACGGTGCTTGTCCGATCGCGGCGAGCACGTCGTCGATGCCCTCGTTGCGGGCGGCGACGGTCCGCACGATCGGCTGGCGCCACTCGTGCGCCTCCCGGCTGCCCAGCGAGAGCATCGCCTTGATGTCCCGGATGGTCTGGTCGGCACCGTCGCGGTCGGCCTTGTTCACCACGAAGACGTCGGCGATCTCCAGGATGCCGGCCTTGACCGCCTGGATCGCGTCGCCCATGCCCGGCGCGAGCAGTACCACCGTGGTGTCGGCAAGGCTGGCCACCTCGACCTCGGCCTGTCCGACGCCGACCGTCTCCACCAGTACGACGTCGCAGCCGGCGCCCTCCAGCACCCGTACCGCCTGCGGGGTGGCCGCGGCCAGCCCGCCGAGGTGCCCGCGGGAGGACATCGAGCGGATGTACACGCCCGGGTCGGTGGCGTGCTCCTGCATCCGTACCCGGTCGCCGAGGATCGCCCCGCCGGTGAACGGCAGGACGGGTCGACGGCGAGTACCCCGACCCGCTGGCCGTTCGCGCGCAGCGCGCCGACCAGCGCGTACGTGGTGGTCGACTTGCCCACGCCGGGCGCGCCGGTGAGGCCGACCACCCGGGCGGTGCCGGTGTACGGAGCCAGTGCCGCGGCGACCTCGCGCAACGCCGGGTGGCCGTCCTCGACCAGCGTGATCAGCCGGGCCACCGCCCGCGGATCGCCCTCCCGGGCCCGCGTCACCAGCAGCCCGACGTCGGTACTGCGACGCAGGCTGGTGACGCTCATCCGGCCGTGGTCCCCGGTACCCGCAGGATCAGCGCGTCGCCCTGCCCGCCGCCGCCGCACAGCGCGGCCGCGCCGACCCCGCCGCCGCGCCGGCGCAGCTCCAGCGCGAGGTGCAGGGCGAGCCGGGCGCCGGACATGCCGATCGGGTGACCGAGCGCGATCGCGCCGCCGTTGACGTTGACGCTCGTCGGCCGACGCCCAGGTCGCGGATGGACTGCATGCCACCGCGGCGAACGCCTCGTTGATCTCGACCAGGTCCAGGTCGGCCACGGTCAGGCCGGCCTTGTCCAGCGCCTGCTGGATGGCGTTGGCCGGCTGCGACTGCAGCGAGTTGTCCGGGCCGGCGACGTTGCCGTGCGCGCCGATCTCGGCGAGCCAGGTCAGCCCCAGCTCCTCGGCCTTGGCCCTGCTCATCACGACGACCGCGCAGGCGCCGTCGGAGATCGGCGAGGCGGTACCGGCGGTGATGGTGCCGTCCTTGCGGAACGCCGGCCGCAGCTTGGCCAGCGACTTCCGCCGTGGTGTCCGGCCGGATGCCCTCGTCGTCGCGGACCACGATCGGGTCGCCCTGCCGCTGCGGCAGCTCACCGGCGCGATCTCCTCGGCGAACACGCCGTTCTTCTGCGCCGGCGGCCGCCCGCTGGTGGCTGCGCGCCGCGAACGCGTCCTGCTCCTCCCGGCGAGATCCCGAGCTTCGGCGTTGTGCTGCTCGGTCGACTCGCCCATCGAGACGTGGTCGTACGCGTCGGTGAGGCCGTCGAGCGCCATGTGGTCGACCACGGTGACGTCGCCGTACTTGTAGCCCGTGCGCTGCCCGTGCAGCAGGTGCGGGGCGTTGCGTCATCGACTCCATGCCGCCGGCCACCACGATGTCCACCTCGCCGGCCCGGATCAGCTGGTCGGCCAGCGCGATCGCGTCGAGGCCGGACAGGCAGACCTTGTTGATCGTGAGCGCCGGGACGTCATCGGGATGCCGGCCGCGACCGCGGCCTGGCGGGCGGGCATCTGGCCGGCGCCGGCCTGCAGCACCTGGCCCATGATCACGTACTGCACCTGGTCCGGGGCCACCCCGGCCCGCTCCAGCGCGGCCTTGATCGCGACCCGCCGAGCTTGGTGGCCGGGAATCCGGCGAAGGCGCCGAGCAGCCGTCCCATCGGGGTACGGGCGCCGCTGACGATCACGGAGCCGGTTGCCGAACCGGTCATGAGGTGCCTCCGGTGATCGATGTCATTGCCCGCTGCCCGGTGTCGGGCTCCTAAACGGGGGTTCAGGCGCCAGACTAGCGCCATGGAAAGCGCCGGCCAGCGGGGACATGAAGCCCGTCACAGCACCGACGATCGGGATTCTGCGGATCGACCACGTCGGGGTCGCCGTAGCCGACCTGGACGCGGCGATCGAGTTCTACGAGCAGACCTTCGGCATGCGTTGCGTACACCGCGAGACCAATCCCGAACAGGGCGTGTACGAGGCGATGCTGCGGTCGGACCGGACGCCGGGCGGCAGCATGCATCCAGCTGCTGGCGCCGATGTCCCCCGACTCGACGATCGCCGAAGTTCCTCGCCCGTCGGGCCGGGCGTGCAGCAGGTGGCGTACACGGTGGCTCGACTCGACGCCGCCTGCGCGGCGCTGCGCGAGCGCGGGGTCCGGCTGCTCTACGACGAGCCGAAGCGTCGGCACCGCCGGCTCCCGGATCAACTTCGTGCACCCGAAGGACGCCGGCGGCGTACTGATCGAGCTGGTCCAGCCCGCGGCCACGCCGACCGACGAGCCAGCGGCCGGGCGAGCCGGCGAGCCGGTGTCGGTGGGTGCCGAGAACGGGGCTCGCCAGGCCCCGGCACCGCCGATCGCCTAGAGTCTCACTGGCCGGTAACATAGGCCGACCGTGCGGAGGTACGCCGTGCAGGAGATCCGCGGACGCGATCCTCGCCGACAAGCTCGACGCGATCGCCGGCCGCTGCCGGTGCCGGACGAGCTACCGCGGCATGGTGGTCCGGGCCGACGAGGCGGAGATGTTCGACGGGCTCGACACCAGCGACAAGGACCCGCGCAAGTCGCTGCACGTGCAGGAGGTGCCCACCCCCGAGCTCGGGCCCGGCGAGGCGCTGATCGCGGTGATGGCCAGCGCGATCAACTACAACACCGTGTGGACGTCGATCTTCGAGCCGGTCTCCACGTTCAAGTTCCTGCAGAAGTACGGCCGAGCTCTCCGACCTCACCCGCAAGCACGACCTGCCCTACCACGTGGTCGGCTCGCGACGCCGGCCGGCGTGGTGCTGCGCGTCGGCGCCGGGCGTGACCAAGTGGAAGCCGGGCGACGAGGTCGTCGCGCACTGCCTGTCGGTCGAGCTGGAGGACGCCGCCGGGCACGACGACACCATGCTCGACCCGCAGCAGCGGATCTGGGGCTTCGAGACCAACTTCGGCGGCCTGGCCGAGCTGGCCCTGGTCAAGGCCAACCAGCTGATGCCGAAGCCGGCCCACCTGACCTGGGAGGAGGCGGCCAGCCCCGGGCTGGTCAACTCCACCGCGTACCGGCAGCTGGTCTCCACCACGGCGCCAGCATGAAGCAGGGCGACGTCGTACTGATCTGGGGCGCCTCGGGCGGGCTCGGCTCGTACGCCACCCAGATGGCCCTCAACGGCGGCGCGATCCCGGTGTGCGTGGTGTCCAGCCCGGACAAGGCCGAGCTGTGCCGCCGGATGGGCGCCGAGCTGGTCATCGACCGGGCCGCCGAGGAGTTCAGGTTCTGGAAGGACGAGCACACCCAGGACACCGGCGAGTGGCGCCGGTTCGGCGAGCGGATCCGCGAGCTGACCGGCGGCGAGGACCCGGACATCGTGTTCGAGCACCCGGGCCGGGAGACGTTCGGCGTCGAGCGTCTACGTGGCCAAGCGCGGCGGCACGATCGTCACCTGCGCGTCGACCTCCGGCTTCTGGCACACCGTACGACAACCGGTACCTCTGGATGAACCTCAAGCGGATCATCGGCAGCCACTTCGCCAACTACCGGGAGGCGTGGGAGGCCAACCGGCTGATCGCCCGCGGCCGGATCCACCCGACCCTGTCCAAGACGTACCCGCTCGAGCAGGCCGGCCAGGCCGCCTACGAGGTGCACCGCAACCTGCACCAGGGCAAGGTCGGCGTGCTGTGCCTGGCGCCGCAGGAGGGGCTCGGGGTACGCGACCACGAAGCTGCGGGCCCGGCATCTCGACGAGATCAACCGGTTCCGGGGCCAGTGAGGCAAGGTTCCCGACCGGCGCCTTCCGACCGCCGTACGCACCTTCCGTACGTCTGAATGCCATCTGGTCACAGCAGGGTGTACTGGTCGCTGGTAGCCTGCGCGGGTAAGCCCGACAAGGCGTATACGCGGCGCTTACGTTCTGAAACTGCCGCGGGTACCCATGCTTTTTCCCGTTGACCATGCTTTTCCGCGCGAGACACCTAGGTACGGTCTTGCGAGAAGCCCCCGTCCGTCTGCGAGTATGTCCCAATGCCCCAGCAGCCCTCCCTGACGTTCTTCGAGCAAGCGAACTCGCAACCGGACTTCACCGTCGTCCTGCGCGGTTACGACCGCGCACAGGTCGACGACTTCCTTCAGCGGCTGAACGCGGCCCTGGCCCAGTCCGAGCGGCCCGCGCCGAGGCCGAGCAGCGGATGACCGACGCCCAGCGCCGGCTGCGCCAGTCCGAGCAGCGGCTCGGCTCGGTCGAGCAGAAGCTCACCGAGCAGCACGAAGCAGCTCGAGGAGAACACCCGACCCACCCTGTCCGGTCTCGGCACCCGCGTGGAGCAGATCCTGCGGCTCGCCGAGGAGCAGGCCAACGAGCACCGCGCCGAGGCCAAGCGCGAGGCCGAGGGCATCCTGTCCGCCGCGCGGCTGGAGGCGCGCGAGATCACCGACAAGGCGCGCGCCGAGGCCGCCGGCCATGAAGGCGACGCGCCGAGCGCGAGGCCGGCGGCGCTGCGCACCGCCGCCGAGCGCGAGGCCGCCGAGCTGCGGGTGCAGGCCCGCCGCGAGGCCGACACGCTGCGGGCCGACGCCGACCGCGAGACCAAGCAGCTGCGCACCGCGACCGCGCACGAGGTGGCCGAGCTGCAAGGCGACCGTCGAGCGCGAGGTCGCGACGCTGCGCGCCACCGCCGAGCGGGAGATCACCCAGCTGCGCGCCAAGGCCGCCCGCGAGGCCGAGGAGAAGCGCGCCGAGGCGACCAAGCTCTTCGCCGAGGCCAAGGACAAGCGGGACAAGGACCTGCAGGCGCTGGCTCTCGAGCTCGCCGAGCGGCGGGAGAAGGCCGAGCGCGAGGAGTCCGAGCGGCACACCGCGGCGGTCGCCGCGACCCAGAAGCTGGTCGCCGAGGCCGAGCAGCGCGCCCGCGCCGCCGAGGAGCGGGCCAAGGAGATCGAGCAGCGCGCCGAGGCGCGCCGGGTCGAGTCCGAGCGCACCGCGACCGAGACGGTCGAGAAGGCCAAGGCGCTGGCGGAGAAGACGCTCGGCGACGCCCGCGGCCGAGGCGCACCGGCTCATGTCGCGAGGCGCGCACCGAGGCCGAGCTCACCACCCAGACCGCCCGCCGCGAGGTCGAGGAGCTGACCCGCCAGCGGGACGCGGTCACCGCGCAGCTCGGTCAGCTCCGGGAGATGCTCGGTGGCCTGGCGAACATCGTGCCAGCCGGTTCGGCGGCTGCGGCCACCGCGCAGCAGGCCGAGCGCAAGGTGGAGCAGGTCGCCGAGGCGGCCGAGGAGCTCGCCGAGACCGCCGAGGCGCTGGCCGACCGGCCGGACCCACGCAAGCGCGACGACGCCAGCCCGAGGGTGTCAGCCAGACAACAACCGGTGACCACAGTAGACACTTACAGGTAACAAGAACGCACGTCCCGTCACGCCCCAATTACCCGCGTGACGGGATGTCTGCGTGTGAGGATAGGTGCCATGTCCAACCGCGGCGACCAAGATCTCTTTGCCCTCGACAGCACGACGAGCAACGACCCGAGTTTCGAGCTGGTACTGCGCGGCTATGACCGCAAGCAGGTCGACCGGTACGTCTCCCGGGTCGAAGCCGAGCTGGCCACCATGGCTGCTGAGCGCGAAGAGGCATACGTACAGGCACAGACCCTCGCAGCACAGATCCAGCAACACCAGAGCGAGATGATCGATTTACGCCGCCGGACGGCCACCGACGGCAACACGTCGTACCGGCACCTCGGCCCGCGGGTGGAGCAGATCCTGGGGCTGGCCGAGGACCAGGCCGAGGAGATCAAGCGCCTTGCCGAGCAGAGCGTCACCGATCGGCGGGCCGAGGCCAACCGGTTGCTGACCGAGGCTCGCGAGCAGGCCGAGCAGGTCCGACGCGACTGCGAGGCCGCCATCACCGCCCGCCGGCAGGATGCCGAGAAGGCGGAGACCGAGCGGCGCCGCAAGGTCGAGGCCGAGCTGTCCAGCAAGAGCGAGCAGGCCCGACGGATCGTCGGCGAGGCGGAGCAGCAGACCGCCAAGCTCCGTACCGCCACCGAGGAGCACGTCGCCCAGATCCGGTCACAGGTGGAGAAGGAAGCCAACCGGCTGCGGGTGGAGTCCGAGCAGTTGCGCGGAAACGCGGTCGCCGAGGCGAAGCGGGTACGCGAGGACGCCACCAACTACGCCAACCGGCTCCGCGCCGAGGCCGAGGCGGTCGCCCGCAACGTACGGGCCACCGCCGAGCAGCAGGCGGCAGAGCTGCGCACCGGAGCCGAGGCGGAGGTCAAGCAGGTCAAGGCCGACGCGACCGCGTACGACGCGAAGATGCGCGGTGAGGCCGAGCAGCACGCCCGCCAGACCCGGGCCAGCGCCGAGCAGAACGCCGGTCAGATCCGGTACGCGGCCGACCAGTACGCGAACCAGGTGCGGGCGAAGGCGGAGGACGCCGGCCGGCAGATCGTGGACAACGCCCGACGCGAGGCGCAGACGATCATCGCGACCGCCCGGAGCCAGGCCGACCGCATCGTGGCCGATGCCCACAAGCAGGTGACCACGCTGGTCGAGCGCCGCCGCCAGATCAAGCAGGAGATCGTCAAGCTGCGTGAGGTGGTGGCCCGGTTGACCGGTGCCGGCAGCTCGCTGTTCGACGACGACGACGATGACGACGAGTCGCCGGCCACCGAGCCGGCCGCCGCCTCCGCTGGTGGTACGACCGGTGCCAAGCCGGCGGACGAGGCACCGCCGGCGGAGGTGACCCGCCCGGACAGCGCGCCGACGGCAGGACTCCCGTCGCGTCGGTCCGGCACCGGCGGTCCGGGCAACGGCGGTCCGGGCAACGGCGGTCCGGGCAACGGCGGTCCGGGCAACGGCGGCACCAGCAACGGCGGGACGACCGGGAGCGAGCCAGCGAACCCCGACAAGTCGCCGGCGTCCAAGGGTCGCCCCGACACCGAGCGGGACACCGAGCGCGACACCGACGAGCAGGCCGACGAGGACTCGCCGGCGCGACTCGGCGGTACGCAGCAGCGCATGAGCGCAGGTGCCCGCCAGCCGGCCACCCAGGCCGGCCGACCCGACGCCGAGTGAGCAGACCGCCGTACGGGCCGGCTCCGGACGAGACCGGCCCGCACACCCCTGACGGCGACACTCCAGCCATCGACACTCCAGCCATCGACGATCCGGCCACCGACAGCTCGGACAGCGGTGGCCCGGGCAGCAGCGACCCAGACAGTAGTGGCCAGAACAGCGACGGCTCGGACAGCGACGGCTCGGACAGCGACGGCTCGGACAGCGACGACGCGGACAGCGGCCGGTCACCGAGCCGGTTCGGCCGGCCGGGCGCGCCGCTGCAACGGTCGCCGTTCTTCAGCGCGTTCACCGCCGGTCTCGGGCTCGCGCTCGCGTACGTCCTGTTCATCTCGGTCACCCACGTCTGGTCGGTACTCCTGCTGGTCGCGGTATCCGCGTTCATCGCGGTCGGACTGCACCCGGCGGTGGTACGACTGCAGCGGATGGGTCTGCCGCGCGGGCTGGCCGTGTTCGCGGTCGCGCTCGGTACCCTGCTGGTCGTGGTCGGGGCGTTCGTGGCCCTGGTACCGCCGATCGTGCGGCAGGGCGGGGCGCTGGCCGACGCGCTCCCCGGGTACCTGGACAGCCTCAAGCGCAACCAGGTGCTCAACGACCTCAACGATCAGTACGACCTCATCGGCCGGATCAAGTCGGGGCTGACCGGTAGCAACACCGCTACGGCGGTCGGTGGCGTGCTGGGCGGCGTCACCGTCGTGTTCAGCACCCTGTTCAACCTGATCACCGGGCTGGTACTTACGTTCTACTTCCTGGCCGCGTTCAACCGGCTCAGCGAGGGGGCGTACCGGCTGGTCCCGAGGTCACGGCGCACCCGGGCCCGGCTGATCGGCGACGAGATCCTGAGCCGGGTCGGCGGGTACGTGGTCGGCGCACTGATGATCGCCGGGATCGCCGGTACCACATCGTTGATCTTCATGCTTGTCACCGGCATCCCGTATCCGTTCGCGCTGGCCCTGGTGGTCGCGATCCTCGACCTGATTCCACAGATCGGTGCCAGCCTGGGCGCGGTCGTGGTGACGCTGGTCGCGTTCTTCGTGTCGATCCCGGTCGGGATCGCGTCGATCGTGTTCTTCGTGGCATACCAGCAGCTGGAGAACTGGATCATCTATCCGCGGGTGATGCGGCGATCGGTGAACGTGTCGGACCTGGCCGCGATCGTCAGCGTGCTGATCGGCGCGTCGCTGCTGGGAGTGGTCGGCGCCCTGCTGGCGATCCCGGCCTGCGCGGCGGTGCAGCTCATCGTCCGCGAGGTCGTACTCCCCCGTCAGGACACCGTCTAGGTCCCTCGCCGGGACACCCGTCCAGCTCCCTTGTCGGCACCGGCCGGCGAACCGGCGCACGCCGGTCAGGTGGCGAGGAAGTCCCGGATCGCCGTGCTCACCTCGTCCGGCGTCTCCAGCGCGGTGAGATGGCCGGCGGCCGGGATGCGGACCAGCGTCGCGGTCGGCAACGCCGACACCATCGCGGCCGCCTCCGTGACCGGGGCCAGCGCGTCCTCCTCGCCGACGATGACGAGCGCCGGCCCGGTGAACGCGGCGATCGTGTCGAACGACGCCGGCCGGGCCGCCATCGCCCGCTGCGCCCAGGCCACCGCGTCCGGCGGCGCGGACCGGACCATCCGCGTCACCGCGTCCACCAGTTCCGGCCGCCGCTCCCGGGTGGTGGCGCCGAGCAGCTTCGGCAACATCTCGGTCACCAGCAGCTCGCTGTCGCCGGCCTGCTGCACCGCTGCCGCGATCCGGTGTCGGTTCTCGGCCGCCTCGGGGGCGTCCGGCGAGGCTTTGGTGTCGGCCAGGATCAGGGCGGAAACCCGCTCGGGGTACCGGCGGAGAAAGGCCATCGCCACATAGCCGCCCATCGACAGCCCGCCCAACGCCACCTGATCGAGCCGTAGCCGGTCCAGCAGCTCGCGCAGGTCATCGGCGGCGAGATCGAGGTCCGGCGGGTCGGTGCCGACCGGTACCGACGCCCCGAAGCCGCGCTGGTCGGGCAGGATCAGCCGGCAGGTACCGGCCAGCGCGTCACGCTGGCCAGCCCACATCGCGGCGGACAGCGGAAACGCGTGCAGCAGAACCAGCGGCACACCACTACCGGTGTCGGTGTACGCGATCTCCATCGGTCCATCTTGGCCGGTCCGGGCCGGCCGCGGGAGATGGCGCGCTCAGTCCGGTGGCTCGAGTGGCGCCGGCTGGTCGCTCGGCGCCTGCTTGTCGGACAGCACCTGCTCAGAAGCAGGCGCCGGCCCGTCAGACACCGGTACATCGGCGAAGGCCGCCACGGTGCGATCGGCGTACGCGCTCGCGTCCCCGTACTCCATCGGTCCGTCCCACTCGCGCGGCAGCGGTGCCGCGTCCGGTGCCACCCGCGCGACGATCTCGTCCAGTACCCGCTCCGCGTGGCCCACCCACAGGTGCTTGCCGCCCGCTACGTCGACCACCTCGGCCTGCGGTACGGCCGCGAACCGCTCCCGCGCGGCATCCGGCCGCAGGTAGTCGTCGAACTCGGGTACCACCGCGACCAGCGGTTTCCCCGACTTCGCCCAGACCGCGAGCTGCTCGTGACCGGCCCGTTTGAGTGGCGGCGACAGCAGGATCGCGCCGGTCACGCTCGGGTCGCAGCCGTACATCAGCGCGAGTTCCGAGCCGAACGACCAGCCGACCAGCCAGAGGTCCGGCAGCTCGGCGAACTCGGCGTACTCCAGCGCGGCGGCCACGTCGTACTGCTCCCCGACCGCGTGGTCGAACGCGCCCTCGCTGGTACCGCGCAGGCTGGTGGTACCGCGGGTGTTGAACCGCAGTACCGCGAGTCCGGCCAGTGCGGGCAGCCGCCACGCCGCCTTGCGGTACAGGTGGCTGTCCATCATCCCGCCGTGGGTGGGCAGCGGATGCAGGCAGACGAGCGTCGCGACCGGAGCGCGATCCTCCGGTACGGCGAGCTCGCCGACCAGGGTCAGCCCGTCCGCGGTGTGCAGCTCGATGTCCTCCCGCCGGGCCGGCAGGATCGAGTTCGCTCTGATCGCGGTCACGGGTCCGCAGTCTGGCACGCGACGGAGCGCCCCGCGCGACCGGTTCCCGGTGTCCATGCCGGTCAGCCGTGTGCACCGGCGCCGACCCGTCCGGCTCCGCCGACAGTTCGCGCTGCCGGGAGCCGGCGGAGCGGCCGCTCAGAACCGGGGAATGTCCCGGGGCCGGATCGGGCGGGGTGCCCGGCGGCCGCGGGCCCGCCAGCAGCTCCGGTGCCAGTGCCGCCGGTCGTCCAGCCCCGAGTCGACCGGCCAGGCGACCACATGCGGCACCCACGGCCGGATCTCGTGGTCGCAGCCCGGGCAGCGGTACGTCTTGTCCGAGCCCGCCACCCCGCGTACCACCCATTGCCCGTCCGGCCAGGACTCGACCGCGTCGAAACCCCGCGCGGACTGCTCGCTGGGCTTCCCCACGGCATCCGCGCGACGGCGATGGCGGCGGGGACTCACGTACCCGAGCGTATGGGGCGACCCGAAGACCGCCGCGGCGGGCCGACCCGGCTGGGCAGCCGGAGGTGCTGGTAGGCGACGTACCCCGTCAGCCCGCCGCCGCGGCGGCCAGCGCCTGTTCTGCGTCCACCTCGTCAGTGCCGGCTCAGGGGCGGACTCAGTGCCGGTAGTCGCGGAAGCCGCGGCCGGCCTTGCGGCCGAGATAGCCGGCGGTCACCAGGTGCTCGAGCAGCGGAGCCGGGGCGAAACCGGGCTCGCGGAACTCCAGGTACAGCTGCCGCTGGATGGCCAGCGCCACGTCCAGGCCGATCACGTCCAGCAGCTCGAACGGGCCCATCGGGTAGCCGCAGCCGAGCTTCATCGCGTAATCGATGTCGTCCGCGGTCGCGTAGTTCGCCTCGAGCATCCGTACCGCGTCGTTCAGGTACGGGAACAGCATCGAGTTGACCAGGAACCCGGCCCGGTCACCGGAGAGCACCGGATGCTTGCCGGCGCGTTCGCACACCGCGCGGGCGGTGGCCACCGCGTCCGGCGCGGACCGGATCGTGCGTACCACCTCGACGAGCTGCATGACCGGCGCCGGGTTGAAGAAGTGCATGCCGATGACGTCGTCCGGCCGGTCCGCGGCGACCGCGCACTCGATCACCGGCAGGCTGGACGTGGTGGTGGCCAGCACGGCTCCCGGCTTGCAGATCTCGCCGAACGTGGCGAACAGCGCCTTCTTGACGCTGACCTCCTCGACCACGGCCTCGATCACCAGATCGACGTCGGCCAGGTCGTCCAACCGGGTGCTCGAGGTGATCCGGCCGATCGCGGCGTCCCGGTCCGCGTCGTCGAGCTTGCCGCGCAGTACCGCCTTGTTCATCGAGGTCTCGACCGCCTCGGACACCTTGGCCGACTTCTCCGTGCCCCGGGTCACGTTCACGACCTCGTACCCGGCCTTGGCCATGATCTCCGCGATCCCGGCCGCCATCGTGCCGGACCCGACCACCCCGACCTTCTCGACGGTACGGGGCTGCCCGCCGCCGTCGCCGCCGTCGACCGGGGTGTGCTCGTCCGGCAGCACCTTCGGAGAACCGGGCTCGGTGTACGTGTAGAAGCCGCGGCCGGACTTGCGACCGAGCAGCCCGGCGGTGACCATCTGCTTGATCAGCGGTACCGGCGCGTGCCGGCGGTCCCGACCGCCCCGGCGGTACATCGTGTCGAGGATCTCGTACGCGGTGTCGATGCCGATCAGATCCATCAGCGCGAGCGGCCCCATCGGCAGCCCGCAACCGAGCTTCATCGCGGCGTCGATGTCCTCCCGGCTCGCCGCGTGCGACTCGTACATCCGGACCGCGTGGTTGAGGTACCCGAACAGCAGCGCGTTGGCGATGAAGCCGGCCCGGTCGCTGATCGTCACGTCGACCTTGCCGAGCCGGGCGCACAGCGCCTCGACGTCCTCGACCACCTCGTCCTCGGTGACGACGGTACGGATGATCTCGACCAGCTTCATCACCGGCGCCGGGTTGAAGAAGTGCAGCCCGACCACCTGCCCGGACCGCTGGGTGGCGACCGAGATCTCGGTGACCGACAGCGATGAGGTGTTGGTGGCCAGGATCGCGTCGTCCTTGCACACCTTGTCCAGCTCGGCGAAGATCCGCTGCTTGAGGTCGAGGTGCTCGGGTACCGCCTCGATCACCAGGTCCGCCGGGGCGAGGTCGCTCAACGAGGTACGGAACGTGACCCGGTCCAGCAGCGCCTGCCGGTCCTCCGGGGAGAGCTTGCCCTTCGCCACCGCCCGGTCGACCGAGCCGTGCAGTACGCCCTTGCCGTGCTCCACCGCCTGGTCGCTGATCTCGACCGCGAGGACGTCCAGGCCGGTACGCGCGAAAACCTCGACGATGCCGGCACCCATGGTGCCCAGGCCGACCACGCCGACCGTGTTGATTTCCCGCGCCACGCCAACCTCCGAGGACCGCCGACTGTCCGGCCGAGTCTCCCACGGGGCCGTGGGGCGTCGCTGGTGCGGGAGGTGGGGGCGGTGGAGCACCGCCCGCCCGGCCTAGCCTGGGAGCGGAGGAGGTACCGATGGCGGCTGTGGTGATCACCGGGGTGTCCCGCGGGCTGGGCGCGGCGCTGTTCGACGAGCTGTACGAGCGCGGCGACCGGATCCTCGCGCTCGGCCGGCACTTCACCGACGAGCAGCTCCAGCGGGCCCAGGCCGCACCGGACCGCCTGGTGCTGCGGCCGACCGACCTGTCGGACGGGGCGGAAGGGCTGCCCGGCGCGGTCGAGTTGGCCGCCTTCCTCACCGCCGGCGACCCACCCGATCAGGGGGTACCGGCCGGAGCCGAGCCGACCGTGGAACCGGCGGTACTGATCCACAACGCCGGTGCGGTGACCCCGGTCGGGGCGATCGGCACCCTCGATCCGACCGAGCTGGTGACCACCATGCAGGTGAACCTGGTCGCGCCGATGCTGCTCACCAACGCGTTCCTGACCGCGCGGGTGGACCGTCCCGTCACGGTGCTGTTCATCTCGTCCGGCGCCGCGAAGCGGGTCATCGACGGGTGGGCCACGTACTGCGCGAGCAAGGCCGGTGGCGAGATGTTCTTCGACGCGGTCGCCTCGCAGTACGCCGACGACCCGAGCGTCACCGTGCACAACGTCAGCCCTGGCGTGATCGACACCGAGATGCAGGCGGTACTGCGGGCCAGCGGCGAGAGCTACTTCCCGGAGCACAGCCGGTTCGTCGGACTGGCCGAGCGCGGCGAGCTGCAGTCGCCGGAGCAGGTGGCGCGCCGGATCATGACCGAGTACCTCGCCGTTACCGACGGGTAGCGGGGCGTTCTAGACTTTCCAGCAGGCTGCCGGCCGCACCTGCCCGGCCCGATCTGCCCGGCCGCACGCCGGCCCCGAGGAGGCGCGCTATGACGGCCACCCGTACCCCCGGACTCCCGGTCCTGGAAGACGGCCAGCTCGTCTCCACGAACCCGGCGTCCGGTGCGGAGGTCGGGCGTTTCCCGGTGGCCGACGAGGCCGCCGTGCGCGCCGCCGTGGAGCGTGCCGCCGAGGCTGGCCGCTGGTGGGTCGGGCTCGGTGTCGCCGGTCGGCGGCAGCGGCTGCTGCGCTGGCGGTCGCTGCTCGCCCAGCGGATAGACGAGCTGGCCCAACTGGTGCACGACGAGGGCGGCAAGCCGCCCGGCGACGCGATGATCGAGATCGTCGGGGCGATCGACCACATCGCCTGGGCCGCCCGCAACGCCAACCGGGTGCTCGGCCTGCGCCGGACCCGGGCCTCGCTGTTGCAGCTGGAGTACGGCGCGCTGCTGGAGTACCAGCCGTACGGCGTGGTCGGTGTGATCGGGCCGTGGAACTACCCGGTGCTGACCCCGATCGGTTCGATCGGGTACGCGCTCGCGGCCGGAAACGCGGTGGTGTTCAAGCCGAGCGAGTACACCCCGGCGGTCGGGCAGTGGCTCGCCGCCACGTTCGCCGAGGTCGTACCGGAGGCACCGGTGTTCACCGCGGTCCACGGCATGGGCGAGACCGGTGCCGCGCTGTGCCGTGCCGGCGCGAACAAGATCGCGTTCACCGGCTCCACCCGTACCGGAAAAATGGTGATGGCCGCGTGCGCCGAGTCGCTGACTCCGGTGCTGGTCGAGTGCGGCGGCAAGGACGCGATGATCGTCGATTCGGACGCCGATCTGGACGCCGCGGCGGACGCGGCGATCTGGGGCTCGATGGCCAACGCCGGCCAGACCTGTGTCGGCATCGAGCGGGTGTATGTGCTGGACAGCGTCGCGGACGCGCTGATCGTGCGGCTGACCGAGCGGGCGTCGCGGCTGACCGTCGACGCCGAGGGCGCCGATGTCGGGCCGATCACCATGCCCGGACAGCTCGACGTGATCCGGCGACACATCGAGGAGGCGCTCGCCGCCGGAGGTCGTGCGGTGGTCGGCGGCGTGGACGCGGTGCGCCCGCCGTACGTCCACCCGACGATCCTGGTCGACGTACCGGAGGACTGCTCGGCGGTACAGGAGGAGACCTTCGGTCCGACTCTGGTGGTCAACCGGGTGTCCGATGTGGACGAAGCGGTGACCCGGGCCAACGGCACGCCGTACGGGCTGGGTGCCGCGGTGTTCGGCCGGGCCCGGGCGGTCCCGATCGCGCGGCGGCTGCGCGCCGGCATGGTCGCGGTGAACTCCGCGCTGTCGTTCGCCGGTATCCCGTCGCTGCCCTTCGGCGGTACCGGCAACTCCGGCTTCGGCCGCATCCACGGCGAGGACGGGCTGCGCGAGTTCGCCTGGCCGCGCGCGATCGGACGTCGCCGGATGCGTTCCCCGCTGCCGGTGCTCTCGTTCCGCCGGAGCAAGCGGCACGAGGACCTGATGCTGCGCGCGGTACGCCTGCTGCACGGCCGCTCCCGGCGTTAGCCCGTGCCGCGCTAGCTGTAGTAACCCAGGAGGTTGTTGACGGCGTGGCGGGTTGAAGTGGGGAGGACCTCCGGGCGGAGTGGATGTGTCTGGCATCTGCTCCCACCGCGGAGGTCCTCGTGGCTCACGTTAACGCCCGTACGAACCTGTTCGCCCGCAATCTGATCGTGCAACGTGTCGCGGCGGGGTGGCCGCCGGCCTGGGTGGCCGAGCAACTGGGCATCTCCCGCGCCACGGTCTACAAGTGGCTACGCCGGCACGCCGAGGCCGGGCCGGCCGGGTTGGTCGACCGGTCCTCGCGGCCCCGGCACACCCCGAACCGGACCCCGGCGCGGGTGGAGAAGCGGGTGCTGGCCACCCGGCGGCGGCGCCGCCGCGGCGCGGTGGTGCTCGCCGCCGAGCTGGGCCTGTGTCCCTCGACGGTCGGGCGGATCCTGGCCCGCCACCGGGTGGCGCACCTGGCCACGGTCGACCCGATCACCGGGCAGCCGGTCCGCAGCGCGCCCCGCAGCGCGAACCGGTACGAACACCCACAGCCCGGCGACCTGGTCCACGTCGACGTCAAGAAACTCGGCCGGATCCCGCCCGGCGGAGGGTGGCGGCTACACGGCCACGACGCGGCGGTCTCAGTAGCCCACCGGCACAAGAACACCAAGACCGGCTACGACTACGTGCACACCGCCATCGACGACCACACCCGGCTGGCCTACAGCGAAGCCCTGCCCGACGAACGCGACCACACCTGCGCGGGGTTCCTGCACCGGGCACTGGCCTGGTTCGCCACCCAGCACGGTGTCCGGGTCCGCCGCGTGCTCACCGACAACGCCATGGTCTACCGACGCGGTACCGACTGGGGCTGGGTCTGTAGCGCCTGGCAGGTCAAACGCCGCTTCACCAAACCCGGCTGCCCGTGGACCAACGGCAAAGCCGAACGATTCAACCGCACCCTGCTCCACGAATGGGCCTACGCCCGAGCCTGGACCAGCAACACCGCCCGCCACCGCGCCCTCGACAGATTCCTGACCTTCTACAACACTCGACGCGGCCACTCCGCCCTCGGCGGACAACCACCCATCAGCCGGCTCACCGCCTGACCGACGTCAACAACGTCCCGGGTCACAACAGCTAGCCGGTCAGCCGGCGCCGGGCTCGGCGGGTCAGCCGGCGCCGCGACTAAGCGGGTCAGGGCGAGGCGGGCCGGCGCCACGGACCGCACCTAGAACAGCGTGAGCTCGTCCCGCTCGATACCGCGCAGCGCGTGGTAGTCCAGCGTCACGCAACGGATGCCCCGGTCGGTGGCCAGCACCCGGGCCTGCGGCTTGATCTCCTGTGCGGCGAAGACCCCGGCGACCGGGGCCAGCAACGGATCCCGGCCGAGTAGCTCCAGGTACCGGGTGAGCTGCTCGACCCCGTCGATCTCACCGCGCCGCTTGACCTCGACCGCGACGGTGGCGCCGGATGCGTCCCGGCAGAGCAGGTCGACCGGCCCGATCGCGGTCGGATACTCCCGCCGGACCAGCGTGAAGCCCTCGCCCAGTGCGGTCGGATTGGCCGCCAGCAGCGCCTGCAGGTTGGCTTCCACGCCGTCCTTGGTCAGACCCGGATCGAGCCCGAGCTCGTACGATGTCTCGTGCACGATCTCCTCGATCGTGATGCGCAACTCCTCGCCGGCCTTGTTGATCACCCGCCAGACACCGGGCGCTTCCTCGATCCGGCACGGCGGGCTCATCCAGTTCAACGGCTTGTACGCCCGGTCGTCGGCGTGCACGGACACCGATCCGTCCGCCTTGACCATGATCAGCCGTACCGCCGTGGGCAGGTGGGCGGTGAGCCGGCCGACGTAGTCCACCGTGCACCGAGCAATGAGCAACCGCACGCGGCGAGACTATCCCGTACCGCCGCCACCGCTCACGCCGTCCTCGGGTACGGATGGAGACGGGTTGCCGTCCTGCCCGGTCAGCCAGTCCTCGTCGAACGACAAGACTCGTTCCCGCATCGGTGGGTCGATCCCCCGCCCGCCTCGCGCCGCATCAGCCCGCGCGTCCGCCAGCCAATTGATCCACTCTTCCCACTCGGTGTCCCGAAGTCGGAAGGTGAAGTCGGGATGCGGCGGCGGGAAGCAGTAGCTGGCCAGGCGCGGTCCTGCCCACCAGTCGTACCGATTCCGGACCCGCCGCACGTAGAGGTGGGCCGGATACCGGCGTTGGCCGCGGTCCCGCCAGCCGCGATCCCGATCGAGATCGAGTAACCGGCCTGCGTCGCTGACCGCGGCCAACCGCCATCCCGCTGCCAGCACCAGACGCTCGACTGTGCGAAGGCGTGGATCGTGGACGCGACCAGCCTCGATTCGACCTACCGTCGTCGCCGGCACGCCGGCAGCGGCGGCCAGCTCGCGTTGGCTGAGACCGGCGAACCGGCGCAACGTGCGGAACAAGTCAATGAGCGGCAATGCGTCCACGGGCGGGCGACCTATCCGGTCATCCGTTGTCGGTTCATCCGTTGTCGGTTCATCCGTTGTCCAGTCGTCCGTTGTCATGCGGCCACCCTGCGGGAGAGGGGCTCACCCGTCATCCGGCGCGACGTCCAACTGTGGACAGCCGGGCCGCCTGTGGACAGCGGGCGCCGGCATGGACGACTCCACGTTCCGACGTATCGACCTGCTAGCGCCAACGCCAGCAGGTCGATACGCGCGCGGGGGTTGCCCCAGATCCCTACAGCACGCGCCACGTCGAGCGGGCCGACGTCCGCGTTTCCCCTGCCCGAGCGTCAGTTGATGGTCAGGCGGGCCAGTTCGGCGGGCGCTTGTCCAGGAACGCGGCGATGCCCTCCTGCGCCTCGGGCGACTGGCTGGTTGTCGCCATCACCTCGAGCGCGAGCGAGTAGCCGTCCGCTTCCGGCCGGTCCAGCTGCGCGTACATCGTGAGCTTTCCGATCGACTTGCTGGACCGGCTGCCGCGGGTCGCGCGGTCGAGCAGCTCGTACACCGCCTTGTCCAGTTCCTCGTCCGGCACCACCCGGTTCACCAGGCCCCACTCGTACGCGGTGTGCGCGTCGATGACGTCGCCGGTCAACGCCAGCTCCATCGCGCGCTTGCGGCCGATGTTCCGCGCGATCGGCACCATCGGCGTGTGGCAGAACCAGCCGCCCTTGCCGCCCGGCGCGCAGAATCCGGCCGACTCGGCGGCCACCGCGAGATCACAGGTCGCGACCAGCTGGCAGCCCGCCGCCGTCGCCAGCCCGTGCACCCGGGCAATCACCACCTGGGGTACCGACTGGATGGTGCGGCACAGCACGTTGCAGGTGGTCAGCAGCTCGTGTACGGAATCCAGGTCCGCTCCGGCCACGTCGGCGAAGTCGTGCCCGGCGCTGAAGACCGCGCCCGCACCGGCCAGCACGATGCCCCGCGCGTCGGTCTCGCCGACCTCGGCGAACGCCGCGGTGAGCTCCCGCAGGTGGTCGAGCGACAGCGCGTTGCGGCGCTGCGGCCGGTCCATCGTGATCGTGACAAAGCCGCCGTCGGTGTCACCGTCGGCCGCGCCGCTGGTCGAAACCCGAACGTGGGAGTAGCTGCCCATCTGAAAACCGTACCGCCGGATCGGTCAGAGTTCGTCCGGATCCACTCGCGCACAATGGAACTGTCGGCGCCCTCCCTCGAGCGCCGGACGAGGAGACAACCTGATGCTCGAAGCGCTCACCGGCACCGGTCTGGCCGCCTCCGCCGGACTGAACGCCTACATCCCGATGCTGATGGTCGCGGTGCTGGCCCGGTACACCGAACTGGTCCAGTTGCCGCCGGACTGGCGGTGGTTGACCAGCGGCTGGGTGATCGCGATCCTCGCGGCGCTGCTGAGCGTCGAGGTGGTCGCGGACAAGGTGCCGGTCGTCGACCACCTGAACGACGTGCTGCAGACCGTGGTACGGCCGACCGCCGGCGGACTGGTGTTCGGCGCCACGTCGACGTCCGAGACCGTCTCGGTCAACGACCCGTCCTCGTTCTTCTCGGACAACGCCTGGGCGCCGATTGCGGTCGGCATCGCTATCGCGCTGATGGTGCACCTGACCAAGGCGACCGCGCGACCGGTGGTCAACACGATGACCGTGGGTACCGCGACCCCATTCGTGAGCGCGGCGGAGGACGCCACTAGTCTCGCGCTGTCCGCGGTCGCGATCCTGGTACCGGTTCTCGTGATCGTCGGGCTGGCCGCGATGATCGCCGGGGTGGTGTGGTTGCGCCGGCGCCGCGCGCGCCGCCGGCGCGACAGGGCGGTCGCCAAAGCCGCCCGGCCGTCCTGACATCCGGGCATTTCTGGTGTCGGATTGCCCTCCTTGTCATCATGGGGTGGCACAGTCCGCGATGGCCGGCATAACAATGAGTTACGATCCCCGGCCACGAGGCCCATCAGGAGGTACGCGTGGCCAGCGTCGCTGACGTAAAGACCGCGATCGATGCCGCCCTGCAGCAGGTGGAGGAGGGTCAGGACGCGGTACGGGTGGCCACCGAGAAGCTCGACGAGGCGCAGCAGTGCCTGGCCGTGGCGGTCGAGGGCAGCGGCCACGAGTCGATAGAAACGGCTCAGGCCGCCCTCGCACAGGCCAACCAGGAGTTGGCCGATTGCCTGGCCGCGACCGCCGAAGCGGTCCGGCACTCCCAGCTGTACGTCGCGACGCTG
Source organism: uncultured Actinomycetota bacterium (assembly GCA_963742715.1). Taxonomy (GTDB): domain Bacteria; phylum Actinomycetota; class Actinomycetes; order Mycobacteriales; family Micromonosporaceae; genus CAVUMR01. The sequence continues at coordinate 2,791,742 of CAVUMR010000002.1, forward strand.
TAGCTCATGTCGACGGTCGAGGAGTACGGCGCACGACTGCGCGCGATCGGCGACGACCTTCCGATGGCTCAACTGCTGTACGCCGCGGACCGGCTCGAGAACGCGGCAGCGCTGCTCGCGCAGAGCCTGGACGGAAGCGCCCGGCGGGACGGCCTGGCCGCGCTCCGCGCGGCGGGCGAACGGCTCACCGCGACCCTCACCATGCTGGGTGCCACCCGCGAGTCGATGGAGACGTACCTGGCCGCCATCGGTCTGCCCGGTCCGAGCGGCGCTTCCGCGGCCGCGACCGAGGAAGCGACCCAGGCCGCGAAGCGGCGGCAGGCGCAGGAGGAACGGAACCGGCAACGCGATACCGCCGCCCGGGAAGCCGCCGAACGTGACGCGACGGCACGGGAGCGCCAGCGGCACGCCGGACGCAACAGCGCCGAGCGGGAGCGTCAACGCCTGGTGGCCGACGCGGAGCAGGCCCGGCTGGCCGCCCGCCAGACCGCTCGGCAGCGGCAGCAGGACGCGGCCACCTCGACCCGGCAGCGCGAGGCGGTAGGAGAGCGGAAGCGGGAAGTGGTCGAGCGGCGGGCGCATGCCGCTCCGCAGGTCAGCCGTACCCATGCCGCCGCGCCCGCGGGCCGGTCCGCATCTGTCCCGGCACCTGGCCGGTCAGCGACGGGCACCTCGGGCACCGGAAGCCCGCCGGCCGGTACCGGCCCGCTGCACGACTGGTGGCAGTCCCGGGTACACGCGCTGACCGGCGCCTCGGAGCGCGCTCAACCCAGCGGAGCCGGAGGTTGATGGCGGGATGGACTCCGACGATCAACCGGGCCTGCGTCGGCTGGTGAGCCTCGCGCGGAACGATAACGCGGGCGGCTACCGGGACCAGTTGATGGCCACGGCTCCCGCGCTCGGGCTGCGGCTGCCGGGGCTGGCCCGGCCGATCGGTACCGCGTTGGCCACCCGGCTACTCGGCCACCCACCGGGACCGGCCGATGTCGACCGGCTCGACCGGGTCTGCCGCCCGCGGGTGGAGTCGCTGCTCCCGCACCTGCCAGGCGAGGTACCGGAGCGGCTGGTCCGGCAGCTGTGCCGGCAGCCGACCCGTACCGACACCCCGCCGCATCCGGTCGATGTCGCGTCCACCTGGCCGGTACTGCTCGCCGCACTCCTGGCCGAGCTGGGCGAATCCGAGCTGCCGGCCGACCTGATCCGGCCGCGACACGGTGAAGATCCGCAACCGGGGGGCGTTCGACAACCGGGGGCCGATCGACAACCAGGGGACCCGAGTGCGGCATAGGTACACCTCGCTGGTCGCCGAGGTACGCGCGATGCTCGCCCGGGCGCGCGGCTCGGCCACTGCCGCGCTGGCGGCGGCCCGTCATGAGGCGGCCGGGCACGAGGCCCGGCTCGTGGCGGCGCGAGCCGCCGCCGACCGTACCCGTCATGACCTGGCCGAACGCCGCAGGCGACGACGGGCTGAACTCGATGCCGCGTGGCGGTCGGCCCGGCAGACGGCGCTCGGCCGGTTGACCGAACTCGTCGGCCAGCACTCCCGCGGCGCGGCCGGCCTCGACTGGACGGACTGGCGGCCGGACGAGTCGGCCGGAGCCGCGCTGCCGGGGCTCTACCGGATCGGTACGTTGACGATCCCCGCCGCGGAGCCGGCTACCGGCGCCGAGCCGAGGATCGGCGCGGAACCGCCCGGCGCCGCTCCGGAGAACAGCGCCGGAACGCTGCCCGCGCTGGTACCGCTGCTCGATCAGGGTCATCTGGTGGTCGCGCCGGACCGCGCGAGGGCGGCGGCGGCGCTTGGCGTGATCGGCACCGTACTGCTCCGCGTGCTCGGCACCGCGCCGCCGGGATCGGTCCGGCTCACCGTCTACGACCCGGACCACCTCGGTGGCAGCCTGGCCAGCTTCGCCCCGCTCGCCCCGGCCGGCCTGCTCACCTCGGTCGGGCCGACCGGGCTGACCGAGGTACTCGACGAGCTGGTCGAGCACGTCCGCCGGATCAACGAGCAGGTGCTGGCCGGCGACCACGGCTCGGTCCGGGAGCTGGCCGCGCGTACCGGGCGCCGGCCCGAACCGTGGCGGATCGCGATCCTGCTCGGCGGGAGTACCGAGCTGTCCGCGCACCAGGCGGCGCAGTTGGAACGGCTCGTCCGTACCGGCGCGGCCTGCGGCGTACACCTGGTGGCCAGCGGGATCGACCTGGCCGAACACCCGACAGTCGAACGGATCCAGCTACCGGCCGGCACCACCGGCGCCCGGACCAGCCTGACCGGGGAGGCGTACCCGGTACAGCTCGATCCGCCGCCCCCGGCCGAGCTGATCGGCCCGACCTGCCGCCGGATCGGCGACCGGGTGGCCGCCGGACCGGCCCCGGCCGCGTTCGCCGGCCTGGTACCGGAGCGACTGTGGACCGAGTCGTCCGCGACCGCGCTGGTCGCACCGATCGGCGAGGGCACCGACGGTCGGCTGGTCACCGTCGAGCTGGGGGACGCGCCGCCACACGCGCTGATCGGCGGGCCGTCCGGTTCAGGCAAGACCAATCTGCTGTACGCCTGGATCGGCGCGCTGGCGGCCAGGTACGGCCCGGACGAGCTGGAGCTGTACCTGCTCGACTTCAAGGAAGGCGTGTCGTTCGCGAAGTTCACCCCCGGCCGCAAGGACCCGAGCTGGCTGCCGCAGGTACGGCTGGCCGGCATCAACGTCAACACCGACCGGGAGTACGGCATCGCGCTGCTGGAGTTCCTGCACGCGGAGCTGCGCCGGCGGGCGGAGGCGGCCAAGTGGCACGAGGCGGTGAAGCTGTCCGAGTTGCGGGCGGAGGATCCGACCGGCCGGTGGCCGCGGATCGTGGCCGTGGTGGACGAGTTCCAGGTACTGCTCGCCGGCCGGGACGCCGTGGCCGGGCAGGCGGTACGGCTGCTGGAGGACCTGGCCCGCCGCGGTCGGTCGCAGGGCATCCATCTGGTACTGGCCAGCCAGGACGTGACCGGCATCGAGGCACTGTGGGGCCGGTCGGCGTTGATCGCCCAGTTCACGCTGCGGATCGCCCTGCCCAAGGCCCGCCGCATCCTGGCCGAGCAGAACACCGCGGCCGAGGAGATCACCCGGTACCACGCGGTGGTGAACGCCGACTCCGGCGCCGCCCCGGCCAACCGGATCGTGCGGATCCCGGACGCCGGTACCCCCGACAGCGTGACCGCCCTGCAGCGGCGGCTGTGGCGGATGCGCCCGGCCGACCTGCCGGAACCCCGCCTGTTCGACGGCGACCTGGTGCCCCGGCTGGTCGACGCGCCGGAGTTCGTCGCGCTGACCCCGTCGTCCCGGCCGGCCGCGGCGCGGGGAGCCGCCCCGGTCGCGCTGGTCGGACAGGCGATCGACGTGACCGGGCGGTCGGCCGGCTTCCGGCTCACCCGTACCCCGGGACGGAATCTGGCGGTACTCGGCAGCCGGTCCGACGAGGCGGTGGACGTACTGGCCAGCGCGGTGGAGTCGCTGGCCCGACAGCATCCGCCCGGTACCGCGCGATTCAGCGTGGCGTGCCTGGACGACGACGCGGTGGCCGCGTCCGCGGTACTGGTGGACGAGCTGTGTACCGCCGGCCACGACGGGACCTGGTACGACCGGGACAGCGTGGCCGCTCTGCTCACCACGGCCGCGGCCGACCTGGCCGAGCGGGAGGCGGGCGCGGCGATGGAGCCGCACTACCTGGTGCTGTACGCGGTGGACGCGGTGAGCGCCCGTCCTGGTGCCCGGGACCAGCTCCGTACCCTCGTCAATCGCGGTCCTGAGCTGCGGGTACACCTGCTCGCCTGGTGGCGGTCGGTGCCCCGGCTGCGGGAGGACCTGGGCGGGGTCGGGGCCCGGCTGGACGGGATCGGGGGCTGGCTGGCCCTCGACGTGCACGGCAACGAGCTGACCGCACTGTCGCCGCAGGTGGGCGGGCCGGCGTGGTATCCGCGGGTACGGCGGGCGCTGTTCTTCGACCGGGCCGCGCACCGGGTACCGCAGGTGGTCATCCCGTACCGGGCCGGCACCACCACCGCCGTGACCGAGGCGACCGCCGACGCGCGACCCGGGTACGGGGAGGCGGCCCGATGAGCGCACCGGGCGAGCCGCGGTCGGACTACCGCGCGGCGATGGCCGCCCTGCGCGCGGCCGACCAGCACTGGGAGTCCGGGCTGGCCGAGGTGGAGCGGGCGTACCTGGACGGCTGCCGTACCGCCGAAGCAACCGTGGCGGCGGCCGAGACCGCGCTGGTGGCGGCCCGACAGCGCTGTACCGACCGGCACCGCGCCCGGGCCGAGACCGACGCCACGGCCGAGCACCTCTGGTACGAGCTGAGCGTCCTGGTGGGGCGCCGGGGAGTGTCCGGGCGGGAGGCGGCCGGGGTCGGCCAGCGGCGGGCATCGGGCCGACGGGGTCCGGCCGGCGGCGGGTTGCCCGAGCCGGATCGCGACGCGCCGGCCGATCCCGCGGTGGCACGGGCCATGCTCGACCGGGCCACCCGTACCGTGGCGCTGGCCCGTCGCGGCGAGTTCGCCGTGGTACCACCGGTGCCGCCGCCGCTCGCGATGGCGGTCGCCGGCGTGATCGGCGCGGTCCTGCTGATGGTGCTGGCCAAGGCGATGCTCTCGCTCGGCGACGGTGCCGACCGCGGCCTGCTGGCGAGTCTGGTGGCGCAGCTCAGCGTGGTGGCGGCACCGTTCATCGGTATCCCGATCGGTCAGCTGTGGCTGAAGCGGTACGCCTGCTCGGCCAGCGGCTGGGCGATGGTGCTGTCCGTCGCCGTCGGGCTGGCCAGCAGCGGCGTCATGTTCGCGATCCTGCTGGCCTGACCGCGCGAGCGGCCCGCCGCGCGAAACGCGCCGGGCCGTTGCGCCGGTCCGCGAGCGGCGTCAGTCGAGGCCGTTGGCGTGGCGTACCACGGTGACCAGCTCGTCGATCACGTCGGTCAGCTCGTAGTCCTTCGGCGTGAAGATCCGGGCCACCCCGTCGGCCCGCAGCCGCTCCGCGTCCGCGGCCGGGATGATGCCGCCGACGACCACCGGCACCTCGTCCATCCCGGCGGCGCGCAGCCCGGCCACGATGTCCGGTACCGCGCGCAGGTGCGCGCCGGAGAGCACCGACACCCCGACCACGTCCACGTCCTCCTCCACCGCGGCCGCCACGATCTGCGCCGGGGTGAGCCGGATCCCCTGGTACACCACCTCGAAACCGGCGTCCCGGGCGCGGACGGCGATCTGCTCCGCGCCGTTGGAGTGGCCGTCCAGTCCGGGTTTCCCGACCAGCAGCCGCACCCGGCCACCGAGCCGGGCGGCCGTGTCGGCGACCCGGGCGCGCACCGCGTCGAGCCTGCCGTCCGGCGCGCTGCCCGCCGATGCCGCGTCGATGCCGGTCGGCGCGCGGTACTCGCCGAACACCTCGCGGAGCGTCCCGGCCCATTCTCCGGTGGTCACGCCGGCCCGGGCGCAGGCGAGCGAGGCGGGCATCAGGTTGACGTTGTTCTTCGCGTCCGCGCGCAACCGGTCCAGCGCGTCGGTGACCGCACCATTGTCCCGGTCGGCGCGCCAGGCCCGCACCGCGTCCCGGGCGTGCTCCTCCCCGCCGGCGTCGATCGTCTCGACCGCCGCGGCGCCGTCGGCCAGCAGCGGGTTCGGCTCGGTTTCGGGGTACCGGTTGACCCCGACCACCACCGCCTCGCCGCTCTCGATCCGGCGACGCCGCTCGGCCAGCGAGGCGACCAGTTGGCTCTTGAGGTACCCGCTCTCGACCGCGGCGATGACCCCGCCATGCTCGAGCACCCGGTCCAGTTCCGCGCGCGCTTCGCCGGCGATCTCGCTGGTCAGCGCCTCGACCACCCGGGAGCCTTCGAACAGGTCGCCGTATTCGAGCAGGTCGCTCTCGTACGCGAGTACCTGCTGCATCCGCAGCGACCACTGCTGGTCCCACGGCCGGGGCAGGCCCAGCGCCTCGTTCCAGGCGGGCAGCTGGATGGCGCGGGCGCGGGCATCACGCGAGAGCGTCACGCCGAGCATCTCCAGCACGATCCGCTGCACGTTGTTCTCCGGCTGCGCCTCGGTCAGGCCGAGCGAGTTGACCTGCACGCCGTACCGGAATCGTCGCTGCTTCGGGTCGGCTATCCCGTACCGCTCGCGGGTGATCTCGTCCCACAACGCGCTGAACGCGCGCATCTTGCACAGCTCCTCGACGAACCGCACCCCGGCGTTGACGAAGAACGAGATGCGCGACACCACCGAGCCGAAGTCCTCGGCCGGTACCTGACCGGAGTCGCGTACCTCGTCCAGTACCGCGATCGCGGTGGCCAGCGCGAACGCGACCTCCTGTACCGGCGTGGCACCGGCCTCCTGCAGGTGGTACGAGCAGATGTTGACCGGGTTCCAGCGCGGCAGCCGGGCCACCGCGTACGCGATCGTGTCTGCGGTCAGCCGCAGCGACGGGCCGGGCGGGAAGATGTACGTCCCGCGGGACAGGTACTCCTTGACGATGTCGTTCTGGGTGGTGCCGGTCAGCTCCGCGAGCTCCGCGCCGTGCTCCTCGGCCACCGTGACGTAGAGCGCGAGCAGCCACATCGCGGGCGCGTTGATGGTCATCGACGTGTTCGCCTCGGCCAGTGGGATGCCGTCGAACAGCGCCCGCATGTCACCGAGGTGCGCGACCGGTACGCCCACCCGGCCGACCTCACCGACGGCCAGCTCGTGGTCCGGGTCGTACCCGGTCTGGGTGGGCAGGTCGAACGCGACAGAGAGCCCGGTCTGGCCCTTGGCGAGATTCCGCCGGTACAACTCGTTGGAGCGCGCCGGCGAGGAGTGTCCCGCGTAGGTGCGCATCACCCAGGGCCTGTCGCGTTCGCCCGGGCTGGCTGGGTACGGCATCGCACCTCCGGCTCGGCGTCCCGGAGCCGCAGCTCCGCCCGCGGAGCTGAGCTCCGCCCGGCGATGAGCCCCGTCCGGGGATGACCGGAGTTTACCCGTGAGTAACGACGCGGCCGGGTGAGAAGTGCCACGGGCGACTATCTGGTAGTGGTGTGGCGGGCATTGGCCCGGGTGGGTGGCGTGGCGCCCGCACCGAAACTGGTGAGTGGTGTGGCGGGCATTGGCCCGGGTGGGTGGCGTGGCGCCCGCACCGAAACTGGTGAGTGGTGTGGCGGGCACCGCCCCCTGGTGCCCGCCACACCGCTCAAGCCGCGGCGACCTGTTCGGTTGGGAGGACCCGGTCGAGCCGGGTTGCCCGAAGCAGGCGCGCGAACCTCGGCGGGGTACCCCGCAGTATCACCCGCCGCCCAGCCAGCGCTGCCCGGTGCTGCGTACCGACGAGAACACCGAGGCCGGTGGCATCGATGGTCTCGACGGCGGACAGGTCGATGACGAGCACCCCTGAACCCGTGTCGACCGCGGCGTGTAGCCGCTCCCGGACATCGCTGACGCACAGGACGTCGATCCGGCCGGTGAGCGTGACCAGGTCGGTCACTGCACACTGCGCTATCGCGGATCCGCCCACGGTATCGCCCCCCGGATCTTCCGTTCTTAGCTGAGACGCTAGCCGCGGCGAAAAGGTTGCACAGCCGGGCTGGTGCCCTGAAATCTCTCAGGGTTTTCCCCCGTTCGCGTCATCCGGGCCGGCCGCCGCGCCTCGGCCGTACGGCCGACGTCCGGTCGGGTACCCGGGGTGGAGGCCGCCGTCGCCGGCCGCCCGGCCGGTACCGGCGGGCCGGTTGCACCGGCACGCCACGGATCCGCCAAGCTGCATCCATGACCGAGGATGTGGCGATCCGGGTACGCGGCCTGCGCAAGACGTACCGGGACACGGTGGCGGTCGACGCGCTGGAGCTCGAGGTACCGCGTGGCGAGGTGTTCGCGCTGCTCGGGCCGAACGGGGCCGGCAAGACCACCACCGTGGAGATGCTGGAGGGATTCCGGCGCCCGACCGCCGGCGAGGTACAGGTGCTGGGCACCGATCCGCGGCACGCGGACCGGGCCTGGCGGGAGCGGATCGGCATCGTGCTGCAGTCCGCCGGGGAGTTCGACGAGCTGACCGTCGGCGAGGTGGTGCGCCACTTCGCGACGTACTACCCCGCCGCGGACGATCCCGACCGGGTGATCGAACAGGTGGGTCTGGCCGAGAAGGTGCGGTCCCGGGCCAAGAACCTGTCCGGCGGGCAGCGTCGCCGGCTGGACGTGGCGCTCGGCATCATCGGCCGGCCCGAGCTGCTGTTCCTGGACGAGCCCACTACCGGGTTCGACCCGGAGGCGCGCCGGGAGTTCTGGGAGCTGATCCGGACGCTGGCCGGCGGCGGTACCACGATCCTGCTCACCACCCACTACCTGCACGAGGCGGAAGCGCTCGCCGATCGCGTCGGCGTGCTGGTACGCGGACAACTGGCCGAGGTGGCGCCACCGGCCACGCTGGGCGGCCGGGCCACCCAGGCGACCGTGGTGGGTTGGACCGGGCCGGACGGGCAGCCGGACAGCGCGCGCACGGACGCCCCGACCAGGTTGGTGGCCGAGCTGAGCGAACGGTTCGGCGGGGAGGTGCCGGGGCTCACCGTGTCCCGCCCCACTTTGGAGGACGTGTACCTGTCGATGATCGGCGCCGGCGCGGACGGGACCCCGGCCGCGGCCGGCGACGGGATCGGCGCGGCCCGGGAAGAGGTGCAGGCGTGATGGCGACCGAGACGACCCCCGCGACCGGGGCACGCGTGCCGGAGCGCCCGGCCGGCCGGCGGCGGTCCGTGCTGGCGATCGGTGCCCGGCGCGGCGGGCTCGAGCTGCGGCAGTTCCTCCGGGGCCGGGAGGAGGTCGTGTTCACGCTGGTGTTCCCGGTCCTGCTGCTGGCCATCTTCGGCGCGGTGTTCAGCGGGAAGATCGCCCCGGGCGTGACGTTCACCCAGTACTTCGTGGCCGGCATGATCGCGTCCGGCCTGATGTCGACCGGGTTCCAGGCGCTGGCCATCCAGATCCCGATGGAGCGCGACAAGGGCATCCTCAAGCGGCTGCTCGGTACCCCGATGCCCAAGACGTCGTACTTCCTGGGCAAGGTCATCCTGGTGCTGACGATCGCCGTGCTGGAGACCGCGGTGCTGGTCGCGATCGGGATCCTGTTCTTCGACGTGTCCGCGCCGGCCACGGCCGGCCGGTGGCTGACGTTCGGCTGGGTCGGACTGCTCGGCATCACCGCCTGCACGCTGTGCGGCATCGCGTTCTCGTCGGTCGCCCGCCGCGGCCGGTCCGCCCCCGCGGTGGTGACGCCGGTCGCGCTGGTACTCCAGTTCATCTCCGGGGTCTTCTTCGTGTACACCGACCTGCCGAGCTGGATGCAGCAGATCGCGGCGCTGTTCCCGCTCAAGTGGATGTGCCAGGGCATGCGCTCGGTGTTCCTGCCGGACGCGTTCGCCGGCCGCGAGGTGGCGCACCAGTGGGAGCTCGGCCGGGTCGCGCTGGTACTCGGCGCCTGGGTGATCGCGGGCCTGGTGCTGTGCGTGCTCACGTTCCGCTGGACCGAACGGGACGACGCCTGACCCGGCCGTCGGCGCGGCCGCCCGACGACCAGGGCGACCTGCCCGCCGGCCACACGTAACGGGCGGCCACGCGTAACGGGCGGCCACGCGGAACGGGCGGCCACGCGGAACGGGCGGCCACGCGGAACGGGCGGCCACGCGGAACGGGCGGCCACGCGGAACGGGTGGCCACGCGTAACGGGCGGCCACGCGTAACCGGGGAAGATGGACGTCGGACCGACGTTGCACTGACGCCTCTAGTGATGTCACTATGACGTCTCACTGGGGGTGTCACAGTGATGCGATGGCGTCAGCTCGAGCTGCTCCGGCAGCGGAACGTCGGTCTGCTCTGGTTCGCCGGGCTCATCTCGTACATCGGCGACTGGATGCTCGGCATCGCGCTGCCGATCTACATGCTCCGGCTGACCGGCTCGACGCTGGCGATGAGCGTGGTCGTGTTCGCCGGGGTGGCGCCGCAGGTGCTGTTCGGCTCGGTGGCCGGCGTGTTCGTCGACCGGTGGGACCGGCGACGCACGATGGTCGTCGCGAGCGCGTTGCAGGCCGCGACCCTGGTACCGCTGGTCGCGGTGCACTCGGCCGACCAGTTGTGGCTGGTCGCCGCGGTGGCCTTCGCCGAATCCAGCCTCGGCCAGCTCTTCGCCCCGGCGGAGAACGCGCTGCTCCCCCGGCTGGTACCGGCGGATCGGCTGTACGCGGCCAACGCGCTCAACTCGCTGAACAACACCCTCGCCCGGCTGCTCGGACCCGCGGTGGGCGGGCTCGCCGCGGTCACGCTCGGGCTGGCCGGGGTGGCCGTGCTCGATGCCGTGACCTTCCTCGTGGCGGCCCTGCTGATCAGCCGGATCACCGGCCGGTACACGGCAACTGACGCGCCCGCGACCGGTGCGGCTCCGGACCCTGTTCCCGCCGCGGTCCCGGCCCCCGGCACCGCCGTCGACGCGGTCGGTGGGGCTGCCGCCGACCCGGTCGGTACGACCGGCGGCGCGGCCGGCGGCGCGGCCGGCGGGGCGACCGGCCCGTGGCGGAACGCGGTCACCGAGTGGCTGGCCGGACTGCGGACGATCATGCGGGACCGGACGCTGCGGGCCATCTTCCTGTTCACCGCGATCACCTCCGTCGGCGAAGGCGTCATGGGTGTGTTGATGGTGGTGTACGTGATCCGGCTGCTCGACGGGGGCGCGCAGCAGCTCGGCTGGCTGATGTCCGCGCAGGCGGTGGGCGGGCTCATCGGTGGGCTGGCCGCCGGCTGGATCAGTCCGACGGCCCGACCCGCGCGGCTGATCGGGATCGCCACGATCGTCTTCGGCGCGATCGACCTGGCGATCTTCAACTATCCGCGGGTGGGTACCGGAATCCTGCCGGTGATCGTCCTGTTCGTGCTGGTCGGCGTACCGGGCATCATCCTCGGTACCGGCCTGATGACGCTGCTGCAGAGCGCGGTGTCCGACGGCTTCCGCGGCCGCGTGTTCGGCGCGTACGGCACCACCGAGTCGCTGCTCAAGCTGGTCGGTACGGCGCTCGCCGGTCTACTCGGCGACCAGCTCGGCGCGATGACCATGCTGAACGTGCAGGGCTTCGGGTACGTTCTCGCCGGCCTGATGGTGCTGGTGCTGTTGCGCGCCACCGTGGCGGCGGTACCCCCGCGACCGGCCGTCCCCGCCGGTCAGCTGTCGTAGGAGTAGAAGCCCTGCCCGACCTTGCGGCCGAGATCGCCGGCGGTCACCATCCGCTGCAGCAGCTCCGGCGGGTTGAACTTCGGGTCCTTGGTCTCGCTGTAGATGTTGCTGGCCGCGTGCAGCAGGATGTCCAGACCGGTCAGGTCGGTGGTGGCGAGCGGGCCCATGACGTGCCCGAAACCGAGCTTGCAGGCCGTGTCGAGGTCTTCCGCGCTCACCACGCCGCTCTCCACCAGCGCGACCGCTTCCATCACGAACGCGCAGATCAGTCGCGTGGTGACAAAGCCGGCCACGTCCCGGTTGACGACCACACAGGTCTTGCCGGCTTCCTCGGCGAAGGTACGGGCCCGGGCCAGCGTCTCGTCGCTGGTCTTGTACCCCCGGACCAGCTCACAGAGCTTCATCATCGGTACCGGAGAAAAGAAGTGCGTACCGACGACGGACTCGGGTCGTTCGGTGACAGCCGCGATCTGGGTGACCGGGATGGCCGAGGTGTTGGTGGCCAGCACGGCGTCGGCCTTGCACGCCCGGTCGAGTACGCGGAACACCTCGTGCTTCACGTCGATCTGTTCGAACACCGCCTCGACCACCACATCGGCATCGGCGGCCGCTTCCTCGATGTCGGTCGTGACGGTGATCCGGGCCAGCGCCGCCTCGGCGTCCGCGGCGGTGATCGCACCCTTGTCGGCGAACTTTCCGAGCGAGCGCCGGATCGCGTTGAGACCGCGCTCGAGCGCCTGGTCGTTGAGGTCCCGCATGGCAACCTGCCAGCCGGCCCCGGCCGCCACCTGGGCGATACCGGAGCCCATCAGACCAGCGCCGATGACCGCGAGTCGACCCGCCATCGTTCTCCCTCTCCGGTTGAACTGCTCCAGTGCGGATTCCGTCACCTGGGACGGGGAGCCCGGCAGGGGCGCCACCGCTCCTCCGGCCGAACCTTAGCGGCAACCGAACCCGGCGCCGCGGGCCGGTGCGCCAGCCGTCGTCACCTGTCAGACTGGCCACGTGATGGCCATGGGCATCGTCGTCGCGTTCGCCGTGGTTGCCGGCCTCGCGCTGGTGCTGCGCTGGACCTTCGGCAGTGACCTGCCGAGTGACCAGGCCCGGCACGAGCGCACCGACCAGGCCGGCAGCTCGGCCACCCCGACCGCCCGGCCCACCTCGACCGCGGGTTCGGGCAGCCGGGCGTTGCCCCGGGCCCACCCGGCCGGCCGCCGGGCCGCTCGGGCGGCCGGTACCGAGGACGACCGGTTCGGACTGCTGCGCACCGTGACGGTGGTGGCCGACGCCGCGGCGGCCGAGCCACTCCGCGAGGTGCTGTCCGACGCGGGCATCCGGTCCACCACCGGCGCCGGGCGCAACGGCGGGGTGCGGGTGCTGGTGTTCGAGCAGGACCTGGACCGGGCCCGCCGCCTCACCGGCTCCGCCCAGTAGCGCGCCTCCCCTGCCAGCCGACCCCACAGCGCCACCGTGATCCGCCGCGCCAGCTAAGGGTCCCCGGCGGGTCAGATCTCGAACCGCTCCTCCGGCGCGACGGCCCGCTCGACGGTCGCGCCGAGCGCGCGCAGATCCTCGACCAGACCCGGATAACCACGATCGATGTGGTGTACGTGGCTCACCTCCGTCACCCCGTCCGCGCACAACCCGGCCATCACCAGACCGGCTCCGGCGCGGATGTCGCTGGCCCGTACCGGCGCGCTGGACAACCGCTCCCGCCCGCGTACCACGGCGTGGTGCCCGTCGGTACGGATCTCCGCGCCGAGCCGGGACATCTCGTTCACGAACATGAACCGTCCGTCGAAGATGTTCTCGGTAATCAACGAGGCTCCATCGCTCACCGACGCGAGCCCGATGGCCATCGGCAGCAGGTCGGTCGCGAAGCCCGGGAACGGGAGCGTCACGACGTCGACCGCGGACGGCCGGCGGTGCATCCGTACCCGGAAACCGGGCCCGGGGTGATCGGCGGAGTCGCCGGCCGGCAACCAGTCCACGGTGCCGCCGGCGCTGCCGAGCTTGTCCAGGGCGATCTCCAGGTAGCTCGGCTCGACCCCGCGTACGGTGACGTCTCCCCTGGTCATCACCGCGCCGAAAGCCCAGGTACCGGCCACGATCCGGTCCCCGACGGTGCTGTGCCGGGTGGGGTTGAGCGTGTCCACGCCCTCCACCTCGATGGTCGAGGTACCGGCGCCGGACACCCGCGCGCCCATCGCGTTGAGCATCGCCGCCAGGTCGGTGATCTCCGGCTCGCGCGCCGCGTTGTCGATCACCGAGGTGCCCTTGGCCAGTACGGCGGCCATCAGGATGTTCTCGGTGGCGCCCACGCTCGGGAAGTCCAACCAGATGGTGGCACCGCGCAGTCGGGCGGCCCGGGCGATCACGAACCCGTGCTCGCCGGAGATCTCCGCGCCCATCCGGGCCAGCCCGGCGACGTGCATGTCCAACCCGCGGGAGCCGATCGCGTCGCCGCCAGGATGGGCCACCCGGACGTACCCGCGCCGGGCCAGCAGTGGTCCGAGTACGCAGATGGAGGCGCGCAACCGGCGGACCAGGTCGTAGTCGGCCTCGGTGCCCGGTTCGGCGGGCGCGTCGATGGTGATCGCGTTGCCCTCGGCGCTGACCGCGCAGCCCAGCCGGCGGAGCACCTCGGCCATGATCGCGATGTCGGTGATCATGGGCGCGTTGTCGATGACGGTACGACCCTCGGCCAGCAGTGCCGCGGCCATCAGCTTGAGCGCGCTGTTCTTGGCGCCGCTCACCGTCACGGTGCCGTCCAACCGGGCACCACCGGTGACCCGGATCAGCTCCACGCCGGCAATCGTATGGGTCCGGCCTGGTACCCGGGCCACCGGTCGCGCCGCGGCCGCCCTACCGGCGCCGGACGGAACTGTCGGATCCGGCCCGTACGCTGGCCGCGTGGCTGTACACCTGACCCGCATCTATACCAAGACCGGCGATGCCGGCTCCACCGCTCTGGGCGACGGAAGCCGGGTGCCGAAAACCCATCCACGCATCACCGCGTACGCCGACTCGGACGAGACCAACGCGGCGATCGGTCTCGCCATCGCCCTGGGCGGACTGCCGGCGGACGTCGTCGACGTGTTGACCCAGGTGCAGAACGACCTGTTCGACGTCGGCGCGGACCTGTGCAACCCGGAGTCCGACGACCCGCCGTATCCGCCGTTGCGCGTCACCGAGGACTACGTGACCCGGCTCGAGGGCTGGTGCGACGAGTTCAACGAACGGCTGACCAAGCTCGACTCGTTCATCCTGCCGGGCGGTACCCCGGGCGCCGCCCTGCTGCACCAGGCGCGGGTGGTGTCCCGGCGCGCGGAGCGGTCGATCTGGGCCCTGCTGGAGGTCGACGCGGAGCACACCGGCGTCCTGCCGGCGAAGTACCTGAACCGGCTGTCCGATCTGCTGTTCATCCTGTCCCGGGTGGCGAACCCCGGCGGGGACGTGCTGTGGCGACCGGGTGGGGACCGGTGAAAGCACTCCGCACTCTCAGGCGTTGCGCTGACGTCACTTCCGATGTCATTATGACGTCTGGCGATGTCACGGGTGAAATCCATGGCCGCCGATTGGTACCGGCGGCTACCGTTCTGGCTGATGACTGACGTATTGCGGGGGGAGCATGGCTGACGCAATCGTCGCGGAGGGTCTGGTCAAGACCTATGGCGACGTAAAGGCCCTCGACGGTCTCGACCTGACCGTTCCGGAGGGCACCGTGCTGGGGCTGTTGGGGCCCAACGGCGCGGGCAAGACGACGACCGTACGGATCTTCACGACGCTACTGCGGCCGGACGAGGGGCGGGTGATCGTCGGGGGGCTCGACGTACTCCGCAACGCCCAGGAGGTCCGGGGCAAGATCGGACTGTCCGGGCAGTACGCCGCTGTCGACGAGCACCTGACCGGTTACGAAAACCTCGACATGATCGGCCGGCTGTACCATCTGGGCCGGTCGAAGGCCCGGCAGCGGGCGCGGGAACTGCTCGAACAGTTCGATCTGGCCGAGGCGGCGGACCGCCCGGTCAAGACGTACTCCGGCGGCATGCGCCGGCGGCTCGACCTGGCCGGTGCCCTGGTGGCCAAGCCGCCGCTGCTGTTCCTCGACGAGCCGACCACCGGGCTCGACCCGCGCGGCCGGCTGAACATGTGGGACGTCATCAGCGAGCTGGTCGACGGGGGCACCACCCTGCTGCTGACCACGCAGTATCTCGAGGAGGCGGACCGGCTCGCCGACGACATCGTGGTCATCCACCACGGTCGGGCGATCGCGCACGGCACCGCGGACGAGCTCAAGCGGCAGACCGGTGGGGAGCGCCTGGTGCTCGGCGTGTCCACCGCCGAGGAACTGCCGATCGCAGCCTCGGTGCTGGAAGCCGTCGGTACCACCACGCCGACCATCGATGAGACGGCCAAGCAGGTTGTGGTGCCGGTGAGCAGCGGGGTCACCGCACTTGTCGAGGTGGTCCGCAAGCTCGACGCCAGCGGCATCACCCCACTGGACATCGGAGTGCGCCGACCGACCCTGGATGACGTGTTCATGAAGCTCACCGGTCATCAGGCCGAGGACGAAAGTGTCGAGGCCGCGGCGGCGAAAGCCAAGGCGAAGTCGAGCCGTCGGGGGGAAGCGAGCTGATGACCGCACTGACCTATGTGATCACCGACGGCGCGGTGGTCGCCAAGCGAAACCTGATCAAGATCAAGCGCATCCCGGATCTGCTGATCTTCACGCTGATCCAGCCCATCATGTTCGTGCTGCTGTTCGCGTACGTGTTCGGCGGTGCCATCAACGTTCCCGGGGTCAACTACCGGGAGTACCTGATGGCCGGCATCTTCGTACAGACGGTGGCCTTCGGCGCGGGCATCACTGCCATCGGGCTGGCCGACGACCTGCAGAAGGGCATCATCGACCGGTTCCGCTCGCTGCCGATGTCGCGCAGTGCGGTGCTGGTCGGCCGTACCACCAGCGACCTGGTGAACAACATCATCGTGGTCATCGTGATGTCCCTGTGCGGGCTGCTGGTCGGGTGGCGGATCCGGGACGGTGTGCTCGAAGCCGCCGCCGGGTTCGGACTGATCCTGTTGTTCGCCTACGCGATGAGCTACATCGCGGCGACCATCGGGCTGTCCGTACGCAGCGTGGAGGTGGCGCAGAGCGCCGGCCTGATCTGGATGTTCCCGTTGACGTTCCTGTCCAACGCGTTCATCCCGACGAACACGCTGCCCGGCTGGCTGCGTCCGGTCGCGGACTGGAACCCGGTCAGCTCGGTCATCCTCGCCAGCCGTGATCTGTTCGGCAACGCGCCGGCAGGTCTGGCCCGGGGCACCGGGTTCCCGGCCGAGCACCCGGCTCTGCTCGCGTTGCTGTGGTCGCTCGGGATCCTGGCGATCTTCGTACCGCTGGCGATCAGCCGGTACCGCAGCGCCGCCGCCCGCTGAAGGCGCCGGCCGCGCTGAGCGTTCGGTCGCTCCCGCGCGCTGAGTCGCTGGCCGAGTTTGCGCGGTGAGCGCTGAGCCGCTGGTCAGCGGGCCGCGAAACGGCTTGAGGCCGCCCCGGGAGGGGCGGCCTCAAGCCAGGAGAGAAAGCCGGTGAGCGCGCCTTCGGCCATCGCGACTTCTACGTCGTCCTGCCGAGCCGCACACCTGAGTACGACGGAATCCGCGGGAAGCGCGAGGAGTTCCGTGCCGTCCGGCTGGCGGCGGGACCGTACCGCGAGGTCCTTGCGGGACAGGATGCGTCGCGGTCGTACGGCGAAGCTGAACAGTCGGTACCAGCGCAACTCGTCGCCGGCGAATCGACCGAAGCCCGGGGCCCAGCCCCGACCGGAGATCCGGGCGGTAAGCCGGATGCTCATCTCGATCGTGCCACCGAGTTGCACAAACAGTGCACGGCGGGCAAACAGTAGGCCGAGCACGCACACGACGACGAGAACACCGACTCCGACAGCCTCGAAGATCCGCATCGGCGTCCCGCCCGGATCTCAGTCGGTGTCGGCTGTGACGGGTTCGCAGGTCTCCGCGAGAACCGTCACACCTTCCTTGGTGACCGACAGGAAACCACCGTTGACACGGTAGGACCGCTCGTCACCAGAGGTGATCTTGATCCGGACCGTGCCCGGGTCAACCAGCTCGCCGAGCAACGGCGCGTGGTTGGGCAGGATGCCGAGCTCGCCTTCGGTGGTCCGGGCGACCAGCATCTCCGCGTCGCCGGTCCAGACCTTTTCCTCGACCGCGACCAGCTCGACGTGCAACTGCTTCGCCACGAACTCTCCTCATGCGACGACAGCGAACGTCGCCGAGTTTAGCTTCCGACCGCAAGAGCCCTGACCGTCGGGTCGGCTCCGGTGATACGCCGCACTTGCCCCGGTGCCCGGGCCGCGACACCGGCTGGTCAGGAGTGAGGCGCGCCCGGCGCCGGGAGCGGACTCGTCCGGTGCGGTGAGGTGGCCGGATCCCGGCGCTCGTACCAGATATGTGTCCGTCAGACCCGCGCGACGCCGCCACCGGCCGCGAGCGCGGCGGCGACCCGGCGCCGGTTCTCCTGCCACTCCCCCTCGGGTACCGCTGGCAGGAAGTCGTCCCACAGCGCCAGGCAGGCGCCCCGCAGCTGCCACATGCCGGCCGGCCGGGTGAGGAACCACAGGTGCAGGTGCTGGCTGCCGTCGCCCCAGCGGTTGACGTGTACCCGGCCGATGCCGTCGAGCGTGCCGATCGCCGCGGCGACCCGCTGGATGCGTACTCCCCACTCGGCGGCCAGCTCGATCGGAAGATCGTCCAGGTCGGCGTGCGCAACCGGCTCCAGCATCGCGACCAGCGGAAGCCCGGAGGGCTTGTCGAAGGTACGGACCCGCCAGTGGTCGTCGTTCCAGATCACGTTCGCGTCCGGGTGCTCGCACATCCAGCACGGCTCGCCGCCGGGTTCGCCCCGCCGCGGCGGCTCCGGCAGGACCGGCGGCTGGAGCGGCTTGACCTGGACGTCCCCCTCGAACGGCATCAGCTCGTCGTGCGCGAGGTCCCCGAGCGGCAGCCGGGTACCGACGGGCAGCCGCGCGACGTACGCGCTCGGCCGGTGCGACTCAGTCATACCGGCAGCCTGCCAGAAGCCCGCGACGCTCCCGCCCGGAGCCGGACCACCCGGCCGCGGACCAGCCGGACGGGCCAGAAACCGGGCGCGGAAAGGCCGGACGCACTCCGCCAGCACCCGGACCGGAACGCACTCCGGCCGGTGTCCATTGTGGACACCGGCCGGAGTGGACAGGACGGTACTAGTCGTCCTTCATCAGCTCGTGCGCATTGCGCTCCAGGTCCTCGAGGCCACCGCACATGAAGAAAGCCTGCTCGGGGAAGTGGTCGTACTCCCCGTCGGTGAGCTTCTTGAACGCCTCGACGGTCTCCTTCACCGGTACGAACGACCCCTCCACGCCGGTGAACCGCTCCGCCGCGTACGTGTTCTGCGACAGGAACCGCTCGATCCGACGGGCCCGGTTCACCGTGATCTTGTCCTCTTCGGACAGTTCGTCCATACCGAGGATCGCGATGATGTCCTGCAGGTCCTTGTACCGCTGCAGGACCCGCTGTACCTCACGGGCGACCGTGTAGTGGTCCTGCCCCACGTACTCCGGCGCCAGGATCCGCGAGGTGGAGGCCAGCGGGTCCACGGCCGGGTAGATGCCCTTGTCGGAGATCGACCGCTCCAGGTTGGTGGTCGCGTCCAGGTGGGCGAAGGTGGTGTGCGGCGCCGGGTCGGTGTAGTCGTCGGCGGGCACGTAGATCGCCTGCATCGAGGTGATCGCCTTGCCCCGTACCGAGGTGATCCGCTCCTGCAGCTCACCCATCTCGTCGGCCAGCGTCGGCTGGTAACCCACCGCGGACGGCATCCGGCCGAGCAGGGTCGACACCTCGGAACCGGCCTGGGTGAACCGGAAGATGTTGTCGATGAACAGCAGCACTTCCTGGTTCTGTACGTCCCGGAAGTACTCCGCCATGGTCAGCGCGGACAGCGCCACCCGGAGCCGGGTGCCCGGCGGCTCGTCCATCTGGCCGAACACCAGGGCGGTACGAGCGAGCACGCCCGATTCGTCCATCTCCAGGATCAGGTCGTTGCCCTCACGGGTCCGCTCCCCCACCCCGGCGAACACCGAGGTGCCGCCGAAGTTGTTGGCGACCCGGATGATCATCTCCTGGATCAGTACCGTCTTGCCCACGCCGGCGCCGCCGAACAGGCCGATCTTGCCGCCCTTGACGTACGGGGTGAGCAGGTCGAGCACCTTGATGCCGGTCTCGAGCATCTCGGTCTTCGGCTCCAGGTCGGCGAACGCCGGAGCGTGCCGGTGGATGCCCCAGCGGTCCTTGATCTCGAGCTTGGAGATGTCGGCGTTCAGGCACTCGCCGATCGCGTTCCAGACGTGGCCCTTGGTCACGTCGCCGACCGGTACCCGGATCGGGTAACCGGTGTCGGTCACCTCGGCACCGCGCACCACACCGTCGGTGGGCTGCATGGAGATCGCCCGGACCATGTTGTCGCCGAGGTGCTGGGCGACCTCCAGGGTCAGCGTGCGCGACTCGCCACCGAGCTCGATGTCGATGTGCAGTGCCTGGTAGATCGCCGGCATCGCGTCACGGGGGAACTCGGCGTCGACGACCGGGCCGATGACCCGGACGACGCGACCGACGGCGGCCGACTTCTCGTTCTCAATCGCAGTCGCAGTCATCACTCATCACTTCCTGCCGCAGCCAGCGCGTTCGCACCGCCGACGATCTCGCTGATTTCCTGGGTGATATCGGCCTGGCGCGCCGAGTTCATGTCCCGCGTGTACTTCTTGATCAGCTCTTCCGCGTTGTCGGTCGCGCTCTTCATCGCGCGCCGGCGGGACGCCGACTCGCTCGCCGCCGAGTCCAGCAACGCCGCGTAGATGCGGGTGTTGACGTACTTCGGCAGCAACGCGTCGAGCAGCGCTTCCGGCTCCGGCTCGAACTCGTACGACGGAACCGTGCCCTCGGAGACATCCTCGACTTCCATCGGCGCGAGCCGGGTGGCCGTCGCCTTCTGGGTCATCAACGACCGGAACTGCGTGTACACGATGTGCAGCTCGTCGAGCCCGGGCCCGCTGCTGCCCTCGTCACTGGCAGCGTCGTTGTCACCCGCGTCGAACGCGTTGATCAGCGTTTCGCCGATGTCCCGCGCGTTCACGAAGCCGGGCTGCTCGGAGAAGCCGGTCCAGCTCTCCGCGATCTCCCGACCGCGGAACCGGTAGTACCCGACGCCCTTGCGGCCGACCACGTACACCACCGGCTCCACGCCGTCCTCGCGGAGGCGGGCCAGCAGCTGCTCGGCGGTACGCAGCACATTCGCGTTGTACCCGCCGCACATGCCCCGGTCGCTGGTGACCACCACGACGCCGGCCCGGCGTACCTGCTCCCGCGCCACCAGCAGTGGGTGGTCGATGTTCGAGCTGGACGCCAACGCGGTCACCACATCGGTGATCGCCTCGGCGTACGGCTTGGACGCCGCCACCCGCTCCTGGAGCTTGGCAATCCGGCTGGTCGCGATGAGCTCCTGGGCCTTGGTGATCTTCTTCGTCGAACGGATCGACTTGATCCGCCGTCGAAGAATCCTGACCTGGCCTGCCATTGACTACTTCCCCGCCGACTTGGGTCGTACCCGGTGCACCGACTCGTGGCCCTCGGCGCCCTCGGCCATCGCCTTCTCGTCCGGCTCGTTGACCTTGCGCTCGCCGCCCTTGGCCAGGAAGCCCTGCTTGAAGTCGGCGACCGCGTCCTCGAGCGTCTTCGCGGTCTCGTCGCTGAACTGGCCGGTCTCCTCGATGCTCTCCAGCACCTGCGGGTGGGAGTGCTTGAGGTACGACAGCAGGTCCGCCTCGAACCGGCGGACGTCGCCGGCCGGTACGTCGTCGAGCTTGCCGGTGGTACCGGTCCAGATCGACACGACCTCCTCGGCCACCGGGAACGGCGCCGACTGCGACTGCTTGAGCAGCTCGACCAGTCGGGTACCGCGCTCCAGCTGCGCGCGCGAGGCCCGGTCCAGGTCCGAGGCGAACGCCGCGAACGCCTCGAGCTCACGGAACTGCGCGAGATCCAGCCGCAGTCGCCCGGACACCTTGCGCATGGCCTTGATCTGCGCGGCACCACCGACCCGGGACACCGAGGTACCGACGTTGATCGCCGGCCGGACGCCCGAGTTGAACAGGTCGGTCTCCAGGAAGATCTGGCCGTCGGTGATCGAGATGACGTTGGTCGGGATGTACGCGGAGATGTCGTTGGCCTTGGTTTCGATGATCGGCAGACCGGTCATCGAGCCCGCGCCCAGCTCGTCGGACAGCTTCGCGCAGCGCTCCAGCAGCCGTGAGTGCAGGTAGAACACGTCACCGGGGTACGCCTCGCGGCCCGGCGGGCGGCGCAGCAGCAGGGACACAGCGCGGTACGCCTCGGCCTGCTTGGACAGGTCGTCGAAGATGATCAGCACATGCTTGCCGCTGTACATCCAGTGCTGGCCGATGGCCGAGCCGGTGTACGGGGCGATGTACTTGTACCCGGCCGGGTCGCTGGCGGGTGCGGCCACGATGGTCGTGTACTCCATCGCGCCGGCCTCTTCCAGCGTGTTCTTCACCGACGCGATCGTGGTGCCCTTCTGGCCCACCGCGACGTAGATGCAGCGCACCTGCCGCTTCGGGTCGCCGGTCTCCCACTCGCGCCGCTGGTTGATGATCGTGTCGATGGCGACCGTGGTCTTGCCGGTCTGCCGGTCGCCGATGATCAGCTGTCGCTGCCCCCGGCCGATCGGCGTCATCGCGTCGATGGCCTTGATGCCGGTCTGCAGCGCCTCGCTCACCGGCTGCCGGTTCATCACGTTCGGCGCCTGCAGTTCCAGCTCGCGGAACTCCTCTTCGGCGATCTCGCCGAGGCCGTCGATCGGCCGGCCGAGCGGGTCGACCACCCGACCGAGGAACGCGTCGCCGACCGGTACGGAGAGCACCCGGCCGGTGCGCTTGACCTTCTGGCCCTCCTCGATGCCGGCGAAGTCGCCGAGCACCACGACACCGATCTCGCGCACGTCGAGGTTCAGCGCGACGCCGAGCGTGCCGTCAGCGAACTCGAGCAGCTCGTTGGCCATGGTCGAGGGCAACCCCTCGACGTGGGCGATGCCGTCACCTGCGTCGGTGACGACACCGACCTCCTCGCGGGTGATCTCCGCGCTATAGGAGGAGACGTAGCGCTCGAGCGCGCTGCGGATCTCGTCCGAAGAGATGGTCAGCTCGGCCATCTTTGCAGTCCTCGTCCCTTGCTGTCAGTAAACGCTCTTGGAGAACCCCGGCCCGGTTGCCCGGGTTTTGCGGTTCAAGCGCTCTGCGTCCGCTGTATGGGTTGGGCGTCTGTATTAGGCCGAATCACCGGCCGGTGAGAGCCGTACGAGCAGCGTCGAGCCGGCGGGACACCGTCCCGTCGTACAGGTCGTGACCGATCTGAACGCTCACGCCGCCGAGCACGTCCGGCTTCACGGAGAGCTTCACCGATATGCGCCGACCGTACATCTGGCCCAGGTCGTCGGCCAGCCGCTCCTCGTCCGCGTCGGTGAGCGGGGAGGCGACGGTGACGTAGGCGACCTGCCGGTCCTGGCGGCCGGCGGCCAGCTCGGTCAGCCGGCTGAGCGACCCCTCGAGGCCACGGCCACCGAAGCCGGCCACGGCGAGTTCGGCGAGTCGTACCGTCACCGGGTCGGCCTTGCCGTCCAGCAGCGAACGGACCAGCTCGGCCCGCCGGGCCACCGTCGCCGACGTGTCGGCCAGCGTGGCGGCGAGCGCGTTGTCCCCGCTCACCACCTGCCCGAACCGGAACAGCTCGTCCTCGACGTCACCCAGCGTGTCGGCGCGCTCGGCGCTGGCCAGCAGTGCCTCGACACCGAGCAACTCGGTGGCGTCGAGCAGCTCCGACGGCAGCGACCAGCGGCCCTCGACCAGGCCGGCGGCCAGGTCCAGCGCTTCCGGCGAGATCTTGCCGTCGAGCAGCGACCGGAGCAGCTCGGCGCGATCCGCACCGGCGCGGGCCGGATCGGCCAGCGCCCGCCGCAGCCGCGGCTCGGTACGGAGCACAGCCGCCACGGCGAGGAGACCGTCCGCGATTTTGCGGACCGCCGCCGCCTTGGCCTTCCGGCTCGAACTGTTCAGCCGGTCCAGCACCGCGGTGTAGGACTCACGGCTCGCCGCCTGCATCAGCGTCGACCCCCGGCGAGCTGACCTTCCAGCTCGGTGAGGAACCGGTCGACCGTGCGCTGCCGGAGTTCCTCGTCGGCGAGCGACTCGCCCACGATCCGGCTGGCCAGCTCGACCGACAGCCGACCGAGGTCGGCCCGGAGCTCACGGGCCAGCGCGTCCCGCTCGGCCGCGAGCTGCTCGCGACCGCGCTCGATCACGCGGTCCGCCTCGCGCTGCGCCTTGGCCTTGAGGTCCTCGATGATGGCCTGGCCTTCGGCCCGGGCAACGTCGCGGATCTTCGCGGCCACCGTACGGGCCTCGGCGAGCGCCTTGTCGTACTCGGCCTGGGCAGCGGCCAGCCGCTCCTTGGCCTGCTTGCTCTCCTCGATCTGGGCGCTGATCATCTCCTGACGCTCGCCCATTGCCTTCTGCACCGGCGGTACGACGTACCGGTACAGCACGAACAGGATGATCAGGAATGCCAGCAGCTCAACGAAGAACGTGCCGTTGGGCAGCAGGAAGTTGTTGGCAGCGGTTGGCACGGCACCCTCCGCGGAGTTGACGACGGTGTGGGCAGCCAGGGCGGTCATCACAGTGTCCGCAGTTACCCAGCGAGGACGAACACGAAGACGGCCATGAAGGCGAGGTTGATGAAGTACATCGCCTCGACCAGACCGACGGTCAGGAAGAAGATCGAGAACAGCCGGCTCTGCGCCTCGGGCTGGCGGGCAACGCCGGAGATCGTCGCGCTACCGGCGAGACCGTCACCGACCGCCGCGCCGATGGCGCCACCGCCGAGGGCCAGGCCACCGCCGACGAACGCGCCGGCGAGCTGGACCGCGTGATCCGAAACAGCCATGTCTCTCCTTTGTCGATGGGTCCGAGCGAGTTAGCGAATCTCAAGACGGACCCAGGGCTTTGGTACAGGTACACGGAACGAGGTCCACGGAAGAGGTCCTCAGTGGCCTTCCTCTTGGCCGCCGACGGCGAAGCTGAAGTACAGGATCGTCAGCAGGGCGAAGATGAAGGCCTGGATGACGCCGATGAACATGTCGAACAGCTTCCAGATCGCGTTCGGCGCCCAGAGCACATAGATCGGCAGCAACCCGATCACGGCGATCATGATGCCGCCGGAGAGGATGTTGCCGAAAAGCCGGAGTGCCAGCGTGAACGGCTTGACGATCTCCTCGATGAGGTTGATCGGGAACAGCAACGGGTTGGGCTGGAAGAAGTGCGCGAAGTACTTCTTCCAACCCTTCTTCCGCACTCCGGTGGTATGCATCCAGCCGATCACCAGCAGCGCCATCGCGTACGTCAGGTTCACGTCGGCGGTGGGTGACGGCAGCAGGTGGAATTCACTGTCGCCGCTGCTGAACTCGGTCGGGATGAGTTCGAGCCAGTTCGCGAAGAGGATGAAGAAGAACAGGGTCACCGCGAGCGGTACGACGAACGGGGCCACCTTGCGCCCGATCGACGACTCGACCTGGTCCTCGATGGAGCCGATCACGGTCTCCCACGTCAGCTGCGCGCCGGACGGCACCCCGCTGGTGATCCGTCGGCTGATCCACAGCCCGAAGACGATCACGACCAGGCCGGCGATCGCGGTCGCCCAGATGGTGTCCAGGTTGAAGGTCAGACCGGCGAAGGTCGCGGTGTTGTGCTCGCCGACCTTGATGGTCCCTTCAGCGAGAGGCACGCTCATGCTTTACGCAGCTCCTTGATCAGCGGCATCGACGCGCTGCCGAGCATCAGCAACTGGAAGATCGCCAGCCCGCCGAGCACGCCCAGGCCGTCCGGCCGGACCAGCAGCACGATCGCGAGCGCGACCAGCGTGATCAGCCCGAGTCGACTGAACACACCGAGGACGAACCGGCGCCGCCGGTTGCCCGCTTCGCTGCCGGCGTACCGGACCACCGCGCGCTGCACCAGCCAGCTGTTGAGCATGCCGAGCCCGAGGCCGACCAGCACGAACAGTCCGGCGAGCAGGTGCCCGGTCAACGCCAGGATCAGCACCGCGACGGCACCGACCGGCGCCGACACCAGCATGGACCGCCGCAGGTTCGCCGCCGCATGCATCGGTACCGGCGGGGCGGCCGTACCTTCGTTCACCGACTTCCTCCCTGGCGCGTTGTACCGGCTGGCTCGGTCGTACCGGCTGGCCCGCGTGGTGCCAGCCGATCCGGCTCTGCCGGCTCCTCCGGCGCTGTCTAGCTCTTCAGGTAACGGCGCACTCGCAGTGAGAGGCTCACCGCAGCGCCGACGATGCCGAGCGCGAGTCCGACGAGCGCGAAAAGCGGACTGGTATCCAGGCTGTGATCGACCAGTAGTCCGATCACCAGGCCGCCGACCAGAGAGCCGACCATTGTCGCTCCCATGGTGACCAGCCCCCACACGCCGAGCTGTCGTTGCTCCACGTGGGTCAGGCCCGATACCGCGGTCGCCGCTTCCGCATACTCGACTTCCTCAAGTTGTCGGGGATGACAGATCACTCGTACCGCCGCTCTGTACCAAACCGACCGGTCGCATTCCGCTTATGCGGACTGGCCACCGGTCGACCCACCAGAGCTGGACGAGAGGGACGCTATCACACGCTCTGCGACTGTCTTTCAGCCGGGTCGAGGGGGTAACCGCCCTGCTCACAAGGGCTGTCCGGCGGCACTCGCACCGGCCTGTACAGCACCGCCGCTGACTAGTCACGCGAGCCCGACCGGTGCTTACCGACCAAGGCCGCGACCTGCCCGGCGACCGCCACGGGTCGGGTCGGTCCGGTGACCGGTCGGGGGTCGCGCTACGCCAGCGGGCCGACCGTTCCGAGGACCGTCCGCGAACCCACCCTGGTACACCCGCGGATCGTCACGCTCGGTGTATCAACTCCACCTGTGATCCGGTACTGCCGGCGGTGAGGGCGGCGACCAGCGGTCGCAGGTGCCGCTCCAGTTCGTCGGCGACCTGCCCGAAGTACGTGTCGCCGAGTCCCCACGGGTCGTCCAGCTCGTCCTCGGGCCGGGCCGGCTCCCCGGCGCGCAACCGGTCCACCGCCGCCACCAGCGCGACCCCGCGGGCGTGTACCGCCGCCACGGTCGGCTCGTACGGCGGCAGGTCCGCGAGCGCCGGGTCGCCGGTGAGGTCCGCGAGCAGCCGGCCGAACTCGCCCACCACGAACGTCCGGGACGCGGCGTCGTCCCGCAGGTCCAGCACGTACCCGACCTGCTCGACGGTGGCGGTGAGGATCAGGTCGGCCCGGTCCACATCCGCGCCGCGGAGCTGGTGGGCGGCGAAACCGGCCGGTTCACCGCCGCGGGCCACCACCTGACGGGCGGCCGGCGGGTTCATCGGCTCACCGGCATGCCAGCCGCCGGTACCGGCGCTGTGACTGTGTACCAACTGGTCGGCCCGGTCGCCGACCGCGTCCCGGAGCCGGGCCAGCAGCAGCCGCTCGCCCATCGGCGACCGGCAGATGTTGCCCATGCACACGTGCAGTACGGAGAACGGGCCGGGCACTAGCTCTCCTCGTCGGTGGCGAGGTTCGGTACCACGTCACGCAGCTTGGCCAGCGGCAGCGCCCCCTGCCGGAGTACCCGCGGCTGGTCGCCGGCGAGGTCCACGATGGTCGACGGCACCGGGTCCGGTACCGGTCCGGACTCCAGGTACACGCTGACGGCGGAGCCGAGCTGGTCCTGTGCCTCGGACGCGGCGGCCGCCGACGGCTGCCCGGTGCGGTTGGCGCTGGACACCGCCATCGGGCCGGTCTCGCGCAGCAGCTCCAGCGCCACCGGATGCAGCGGCATCCGGACCGCGACCGTGCCGTCGGTGTCGCCGAGATCCCAGGTCAGACTCGGCGCGTGCTCCAGGATCAGGGTCAGCGGCCCCGGCCAGAACGCGTCGGCCAGGTCGCGGGCTGCCGGAGGTACCGACAGCACCAGCCCGTCCAGGGTGGCCCGGGAACCGATCAGCACCGGTGGCGGCATGTCCCGCCCGCGGCCCTTGGCCCGCAGCAGCGCCGCGACCGCGTCCGGGGCGAACGCGTCGGCACCGATGCCGTACACGGTGTCGGTGGGCAGTACCACCAGCTGGCCGGCGCGGACCGCCTCAACGGCCGCGGCGATTCCGGCGTCACGGTCGGCGAGCATCCGGCAGTCGTAGAGCATCACGTCGTGAGTCTTACACCCACCCGGCCGGGCGCTGCCAGGTGGCGGCAGCCTCACGGGTTCGCGGACCCGCCGCCGGTCGGTGGGGGGCCGTCAGCACCGCCGGGCGGTACAGAACCGTGGCCGGCCAGCCAGGTCGCGGTGCTCGGTCACGTCCCGCCACCGGTCGTCCGCGGCGAGGAGCCGGGGTACCGAGGTGCCGTGCGTGTCGTCGTGCTCGACCCCGAACCCCCCGCCGGGGCGCAGCAGCGTGGCCGCCCGGACGGCCACCGGGCCGATCACGGCCAGCCCGTCGGCTCCGGCGTACAGGGCGGTGTGCGGGTCATATCCGACGACCTCCATCGGCAGCTCGTCGGCAACCCCCGATGGGAGGTACGGCGGGTTGGACAGCACCAGGTCCACCGTGCCGTCCAGGTCTGCCAGTACCGCCGGGTCGGTCGCGTCCCCGGCCACCACTCGCACAGCCGTACCCGCCGCGTTGCGCCGCAGCCAGACCAGTGCGGCCGGTTCGCGCTCCACCGCGTACACCTCGACCGGGTTTCCGCCTGATGCGGCGGCCTCCTGCGCGACGGCGAGCGCGATGGCACCGGAGCCGGCGCACAGGTCCACCACCACCGCCCGACCGGACACCGCCCGCAGTGCGGCGAGCGCCCAGTCGACCAGCAGCTCGGTCTCCGGCCGCGGTACGAACACCCCCGGTCCCACCGCCAGCTCCAGGTAGCGGAACGCGGCGGTGCCGATCAGGTGCTGCACCGGCTCGTGCCGGGTCCGGCGGTCCACCAACGCGGTGAACGTACCGAGCTGGTCCGGATCGAAGCCGCTGACCAGCGGCAACCGGTTACGCGGCACGCCCAGGACGTGACAGGCGAGCAGTTCGGCGTCGGCCCGCGGGCTCGGCGTACCGGCCGCGGTGAGCGTGTCCACGGCGGCGGCCAGTACGGCGCGTACCGGACGGCGGGTCACGTCACCCCTGCTATCGAGCGGGCCGGTCGGATCGGATGGACGCAGCACACCATAATCATCGGTACAGCGGCCGGAACTGTCGGTACGAGGGCCAGCACCATCGGCACGGGCCGCACTGGCGCTGGAGGGAGGACGCGGCGTGGCGTGGCCGGATGCCGGGTCCAGCGCGGACGGCAGAGCAGACTTCGGTGACATACGGCGCCTGATCCGCGCCGGCCGATCCGCCGAGGCGCTGCAGCTCGCCGAGTCCATCGGGGCGGAATCCACCGATCCGTACACGATCGTCCGTGCCCTGCTCATGCGGCTGGGTTGCACGATCAACCTGGGCCGGATGGGCGAGTGTCCGGCCCTGGTCGACCAGGCTTTCGACGCGCTGCGGTCGTTCCCGGAGCCGAGCCTGTTCGGTGAACTGCACGCGCTGGCCGCCTGGGTGGCCTACCTCGACGGATCCCTCGACCGGTGCGTATCCCACCTGGTACGCAGCTCGCGGGCGCTCGGCACGGTGGAACGCCCCGACATCGTGGCCGCGGACTCCTGGGTCGACCTCGCGATCGCGTATTCGTACATCGGCTTCCACGGTCACGCGCTCGGCGCGCTGGACAAGTGCCGCGAGGTCGCGGCGTCGGCCGGATTACCGGCCAGCGAGTACGTGATCCCGGAGATCCGGGTACGGCTGGCCGTGTCGCTCGACCACCGCGGCGACAGCGACGGCTGCGTGCGGGTCCTGCGGGACGTGCTCACGCCGCTGGCCGGCCGGCCGACCGACGCCTCGGCCGAGGCGCTGCCCGCGATCGACCTGCCGTACCTGGGCTATGCGATCGTCCGGCTGGCCGCCCTCGGGGTGCCCACCGAGCTCGATCCGCGGCCGTTGTTCACCACCCGGGGCGAGAGCCACCCGGAGATCATCGACCTGCTCCTGCTGTCCGAGGCCTGCACCTCGATCAACGAGGGGCGACCGGCCGAGGCGCTGTCCAGACTGGGGCACGCCGCGGTGGATCCGCGCACCCTCGGGGCGGCCGAGGTACCGCGACTGCGGGCCATCGCGCACGCGGCGGCCGGCGACGGAGCGGCCGCGCACGCCGCCGACCGGGAGGCGTTCCGCATCGTCGCGCAGTCCGCGGACCGGCTGCGCGACCTGTTCATCGACGGAGTCGCGGCCCGCATCGACCACGAGGACCTGCGCCGCACGGTCGCCCGGTACGCCGACGAGGCGCTCACCGATCCGCTGACCGGACTGCCGAACCGGCGGCATCTCGAGCACCACGTCGACACCATGGCGCGCCGGGGCGAGCAGGCCGTACTGGGCGTGCTCGACCTCGACGCGTTCAAGTCGGTCAACACCGCGCACGGGCACCTGTCCGGCGACCTGGTGCTGCAGCGGGTGGCCGCGATCCTGGCCCGGGTGATGCGGCGCGGCGACTTCGTCGCCCGCTTCGGCGGTGACGAGTTCGTGGTGGTACTGCCCGCGACCACGTTGCCGGAGGCGTACGAGATCGGCCGGCGGGTGTCCAGCGCGATCACCTCGGAGGACTGGGACGCGCTGGTGCCCGGTACCGCCCTGTCGGCCACCATCGGCTGGGCGGAGCTGGACGTCCGGACCGGCATCAACACAGCCTTCGAGGCGGCCGACCGGGCGATGCTGCAGGCCAAGCACGCCGCCCGGGCCTCGTAGGCTCCCTCGCCCGTCGCCGCCGGTTGACGGCGCGGCGGCCCAACCCGCGGCGCGGTTTCCGGATTCGGCCCGCCGAGCCCGCCCACGCGTGTCAACTGGGCAGGTCCGCACCGATGAGTTTCGCCGGCGCCACCGGTCCTTAGTGCAGCACCCGGCTACAGGAGGACGACATGACCGAACAGACCAGGACCCGGATCATCGGGATGGCGACGATCGCCGTACCGGTCGCCGACCACGACCGCGCGCTCGCGTTCTACGTCGACACGCTGGGCTTCGAGAAGCGGATGGACGCCACCTTCGGCGAGGGACAGCGTTGGGTCGAGGTGGCGCCGGCCGGCGCGACGACCACCATCGCGCTCGCGCCCGCGCACGAGGGGTCTCCGGCCGGGGTGGACACCGGTATCCGGCTCAGCACCGCCGACGCCGGGGCCGACCACGCCGACCTGAGCGCCCGCGGCGTCGAGGTCGACCCGGAGGTCATGCGCTGGCCCGGCGTACCGCCGATGTTCTCGATGTGCGACCCGGACGGCAACCGGCTCTACCTCGTCGAGCAGAGCCCGGCCTGAGACTCCTTCTTCGGGCCCGGCGCACCGCCGGGCCCGGGCCGTCAGGGCCGGGACAGGTGGTCGTCGCCGGCGAGCCGGGCCCGCAGGTCGGCCTCGGCCAGCGCGCCCAGCACCGCGTCCAGGTCACCGTCGAGAACCTGATCCAGGTTGTACGCGGTGAAGCCGATCCGGTGATCGGTGATCCGGTTCTGCGGAAAGTTGTACGTGCGGATCCGTTCCGAGCGGTCGACGGTACGTACCTGCGACCGGCGCGCGTCCCCGGCCGCGGCCGCGGCCTCCTCCTCTGCCGCCGCGAGCAGCCGGGCGCGCAGGATCCGTAGCGCCTGTTCCTTGTTCTGCAGCTGCGACTTCTCGTTCTGGCACGACACCACGATGCCGGTGGGCAGATGGGTGATGCGTACCGCCGAGTCGGTCGTGTTGACGCTCTGCCCGCCGGGACCGGACGACCGGTACACGTCGATGCGCAGATCCGCCGGGCTGAGGTCGACCTCGGCCGGGTCCTCGACCTCCGGCAGTACGAGCACACCGGCCGCGGACGTGTGGATGCGCCCCTGTGACTCGGTCACCGGTACCCGCTGCACCCGGTGTACGCCGCCCTCGAACTTGAGCCGGAACCAGACTCCGTTGCCGCCCTCGGGTACGCCCCGGGTCTTGATCGCCACCGAGACGTCCTTCTGGCCACCAAGGTCGGTTTCCTCCGAGCCGATGATCTCCGCCTGCCAACCGTGCCGTTCGGCATAGCGCAGGTACATCCGGAGCAGGTCACCGGCGAACAGCGCCGACTCCTCGCCGCCCTCACCGGCCTTGATCTCGAGGATCACGTCCTTGCTGTCGTTCGGGTCGCGCGGAGCGAGCAACTCGGCGAGCCGCTCCTCCAGGTGCTCGATCGTCTCGGTGAGCTGCTCCGCCTCGGCGGCGAAGCCGGCGTCCTCAGCGGCCAGTTCCTTGGCCGCGGTCAGGTCCTCGCGGGCGCTGTCGAGCTCCCGGGCGGTACGCACGATCGGGCCGAGCTCGGCGTACCGGCGGCCGATCTTGCGGGCCACGCCCTGGTCGGCGTGGATGGCCGGGTCGGCGAGCTTGCCCTCCAGCTCGGTGTACTCGGCGAGCAGGCCGGACAACCGGCTGTCGCCGGACCGCGGAACGGTGCCCCCGCGCATGGACCCTCCTCGGGCAGACCCGTTGAACGTGCAGCACACCCGGCGTGCACGGACATGGAAGCGGCGCCTGGACGATCCTCGGAAGGACCGTCCAGGCGCCGCTGGAAAAAGCTACTTGCCGGACTGCTTCTTGGCGGCAGCCGCCTTGGCGTACTTCTGCTGGAACCGCGCGACCCGACCACCGGTGTCCAGAATGCGCTGCTTGCCGGTGTAGAACGGGTGGCACGCCGAGCAGGTCTCCACGTGGATGGAGCCGCTCTTGGCGGTGCTGCGGGTGGTGAAGGTGTTGCCGCAGGAGCACGTCACGTCGGTGCTCACGTAGTCCGGGTGAATGCCGGGCCTCATGGTGTGTCCTCTCTTCGACGGTCGCCGGGTCGCCATGGGCGCGTACGCCCGGGCGTGAACCGGAACCTGCCGTCCGGATCTGCCGGTCGGCGCAGGGGTATCAGTGTGCCAGACCAGCTGAACGCCTGATCCGGCGGTGCAATTCCCTCGGCCCGACTGCGCCGGGCATCCGATGGCGGTCGGACCCGGCCGCGGTCACGCGGTCGAGTCCGACGAGCCGTGCGCGTAGGTCCGGTTGGGGTCGACGCCGCCGGGCGGCGTCGGCCCCGACCTGTCACTCTCCGGGCGTCGTCTTCGCGATCTGCATCAGGAACTCGGCGTTGGTCTTGGTCTCCTTGAGCTTGTCCAGGAGCAGGTCCAACCCCTGCTGCGAGTCGAGCGCGTGCAGCACCCGGCGCAGCTTGTGCACGATGCCGAGCTCGTCCGGCGCCAGCAGGATCTCCTCCTTACGGGTACCGGAGGCGTCGATGTCGACGGCCGGGAACACCCGCTTGTCGGCGATCTTGCGGTCCAGCTTGAGCTCGGAGTTACCGGTGCCCTTGAACTCCTCGAAGATGACCGTGTCCATGGTGGATCCGGTCTCGACCAGCGCGGTGGCGATGATCGTCAGGGAGCCGCCGTTCTCGATGTTCCGGGCCGCACCCAGGAACCGCTTCGGCGGGTACAGCGCGGTCGAGTCGATACCGCCGGACAGGATCCGGCCGCTGGCCGGCGCGGCCAGGTTGTACGCCCGACCGAGCCGGGTGATCGAGTCGAGCAGTACGACCACGTCGTGCCCCAACTCGACCAGCCGCTTGGCCCGTTCGATGGACAGCTCCGCGACGGTGGTGTGGTCCGACGGCGGGCGGTCGAAGGTGGAGGCGATGACCTCGCCCTTCACCGACCGCTGCATGTCGGTGACCTCTTCCGGCCGCTCGTCGACGAGTACGACCATGAGGTGGCACTCCGGGTTGTTGTGCGTGATCCCGTTGGCCAGCGACTGCAGCACCATCGTCTTACCGGCCTTGGGCGGGCTCACGATCAGCGCCCGCTGCCCCTTGCCGATCGGGGTGACCAGGTCGATGACCCGAGTCGTCAGCATGTGCGGCTCGGTCTCCAGCCGCAGCCGCTCCTGCGGGTACAGCGGAGTGAGCTTGTAGAACTCGGGCCGGCGCTTGGCCTCGTCCGGGTCCATCCCGTTGATCGTGTCGAGTCGTACCAACGGGTTGTACTTGTCCCGCCGCTGCTCGCCCTCGCGCGGCTGGCGTACCGCGCCGGTCACCGCGTCACCGCGGCGCAGGCCGTTCTTGCGTACCTGCGACATCGACACGTACACGTCGTTCTGCCCGGCCAGGTAGCCGGAGGTACGGATGAACGCGTAGTTGTCCAGCACGTCCAGGATGCCGGCGACCGGGACGAGCACGTCGTCGTCGGCCACCACCGGCTCGTTCTCGGCACCCCGGTCGCGGCCCCGCCGGCTGCGGTCCCGGAACCGGCCGCGCCGGCGGCGGCTACCAGCGTCGCCGTCGTCGTCATCCCGATCGTTGGACCGGTCGTTCCGGTCGTTCGACCGGTCACTGTTGCGGTCGTTGCCGCGCTCGCTGTTGCGGTCGTTGCGCTCGTTGTTGCGGTCGCCGCGCTCGTTGTTGCGGTCCCGGCCGCCGCTGCGGTCGCCCCGCTCCGCGCGCTCGCCCCGGTCGCTGCCGCCGCGCTCGTTCCCGCCGCGGTCACTGCCACCGCGGTCACTGCCGCCGCGATCGGACTGGTCGGCACCGCCGCGGTCACCGCGGTCCTGCCGGTCCCGGCCGCGGTCACGCTCGCCGTGCCGGCCACCGGACCGACCACCGCGGGTCGGGGCGTCGGTCTGCGCGTTGCCGGTCTCCGCGGTATCGGTCTGCGCGGTGTCCGTGCGAGCGGTGCCGGACTGCGCGGTGTCCGTGGGCGCGGTGCCGGTCTGCGCGGTGTCGGTGGGCGCGGTGTCGGTGGGCGCGGTCGCGGTCGCCCCGGTCCGCTCGCCAGCCGCGGGCGCGGCGGTCCGGTCAGAACCGGCCGTCGGCTGTCCGCCACTCACCGGCTCGCTGCCGGTCGACTCCGACGTCCCCGAGGGCGCCGCGGCATGCGCCGCGGGCTCGGTGGCGACCGGTCCGCCGTCGGTGCTCACCGACGGCGGCGGGCCGGCCGGGCGGGTGGCCCGCCGGGGAGCCCGCTCGATCGTCGGCTCGGTGCCGGGCAGGGCCGGCTGCTCGTCGGTACCCACACCCTGCGGCGCCGGACTGCCGGTGCCGGCCGGGTTGCTCACCTGGCCGAACTCACCGGATCCGCCGCGTCCGCCGTTGAGTGCGCCCACCGGAGCGGTGTCGGCCGGTGCCGCGGCGGGTGTGATCCCGACCGGGGCGGCGGTGACCTCCTGGGCCGGGGCACCAGTACCGACCGGCGCGGATCCGCTCCGCTCCTCGGCCGGCGACTCCCACGACCCTGCGTCCGAACCGTTTGTACTCACGTCTGAAATCCCTCCGCCCTGGGCCGCGGAGATCGCCGCGACCAACTCGCCCTTACGCATCCGGGCGGTACCGGAGATGCCGAGCGAAGTGGCGAGGGTCTGCAGCTCCGGCAGCAACATCGACTGCAGGCCGCTACCCGAACGCCGACGCCGTACGGCACCGGCGGCTGCCGCCGCGTCGCCCTCAGGTTCGACTGCGGAGTCGGTGACACCCGACTTCAGCTCGGTGGTTTCGCTCAATGGGATCCTTCCCTCGATATGGTCGCCGGCAGCGCGTGACATCGCGCTACATCAGCCGGCGGCCGGTGCGACTCCCCGCGTGTCATGCCGCGGGGGTACGGACAACCGGACAGCTGGGCATAGCTACGGAAGCTTCCGAGGCTGCGCCTGCTGTCGGCGTGCGACCCGTGGGAGTGCGGCGGTATGCCGCGCTGGCTGAATAGCCGAAATAGGAATGCTTGCCCTGCGGAGATCGCGCGCGTGGGCGGTTGTACCTGGGCCTAGCGTAGTCAACGTGGCCTACCTGCGGCAACAGGGCCAGCGCTCGGCGTGTTCCCGCGTGTCGTAGATGTGACCCAGGCCGCACTCCGTACCACGCTCAGTCGAGGACGCAAGCGCCGCTCCGGTCGACTACCAGCGGGAATACCGTGAAGCCCGCCGGTACCGGCCCGGTCGGGTCGTACTCCGGCGGTACGAGCGCCAGCACGGTCGGGCCGGCACCGCTGACCACCGCCGGTACGCCCGCCGCGCGCAGCCGCCGGACCAGCGCGATCGAGGCCAGCATCGCCGGTGCCCGGTACTCCTGGTGCAGCCGGTCCTCGGTGGCCGGCAACAGCAGCGACGGCTCGGCGGTCAGCGCGTGTACCAGCAGCGCAGCCCGGCCGGCGTTGGCGGCCGCGTCCGGATGCGGCACCTGCCCGGGCAGCAGCCGCCTCGCCTCGGCGGTGAGGCTGCGCTCGGCCGGTACGAACGCGACCACGCGGAGCCGGCTGTCCGGTTCCAGCCGTACCGCCTCGGCGCCGCCCGCACCGGTCCAGGCGATGGTCAGGCCGCCCAACAGGCATGCCGCGACGTTGTCCGGATGGCCCTCCAGATCGGCCGCGAGTCGCAGTACGCCCGCCTGGTCCAGCTTTTCGGCGCCCCGCTCGACCAGCGCGCGGGCCGCGAGGACGCCGGCCACGATGGCGGCCGACGACGATCCCAACCCGCGCGCGTGCGGGATCCGGTTGACGCAGCGCACCGCGAGCCCGGCCGGCCGGCCGCCCAACGCGTCGAATCCGGCGAGGCAGGCGCGTACCACCAGGTGCGCTTCGTCGGTCGGCAACAGCCCGGCGCCCTCCCCGGCCACCTCGACGGTGACCCCGCCGTCGGTCACCCGCGCCTCGAGCTCGTCGTACCAGGCCAGGGCCAGGCCGAGCGCGTCGAAGCCGGGCCCGAGGTTGGCGCTCGTCGCCGGCGCGCGCACCCGGACCGGTACCCGGATGAATGTGGGTCCGTTGCCGGTCATCCGAACATCACACATCCGGACAAGTCAGACGCATTTCCGCCCCATAACTCCGCGCCGCGACCGGACGAATTGGTAGCACGGTGACTATCCGACGATCCGGCCGGTACACAATGGCGTCCAGAGACTGTATTGGTCGCCGCGTGGTCACTCCCAGAATGGTGCGGCACCACCCGGAGCGACCCGGATCCGCCCCCGGGATCGCCGGTCACACCCGGTCCGAGCAGCGGCAACATTGCAGGACTCCAGTGCTGAGCGGCGAATACCGGCGACCACCGCGCTCGCCGGATAACGAATTGGTGTCAGGAATGCGACAAGCCCCGTCCGGCTCGCGGTGACCTATTCCGGGTCGGACCCTCGCGTTTTCCCTCAATTGATAGTTGTCCCAGTGCGAGGTCTTGCGCACAACGCGTTCGGCAGGGCACGCTGCCGCTCGGGGCGCCACAAGGCGCCCATGGGCCCGTTCGAGGGGGATTGCCCATGCCAGCACCCTCGCCACACCCTTCGGCCCGCGCATCGCAACGATTCACCCTCCGACGCGTACTGCTCGCGTCGGTCGGGATCGTCGCGGTGGTTGCCGCGGTGACCGGTCCAGGGAGTGCGCAAGCCAAGTCATCACCAGACTCACCGTTCGCGTCGGGTAGCAAGGCGACGTCCGGCGAGCAGAAGGCAGACTACGACGCACGTTCCGATGAGATGATCAAGCCGGTACTGCAGCAGCGGCGCGCCGCGATGGCCGCCAAGCCGGCCAGCGGCATGACGGAGCTCCGCCGCAGCCTCGGTACCGAGGGCATCGTCGACATCGATCCACTCACCCGCACCCCACGCCAGGTCGCCCGCACCGACGGGTTCCTGACCGGCGCGAGCAACGCCAAGCCGGCTGACGTCGCGCTCGGCTACCTGCGCGCGCACGCGACCACCTTCGGCCTGGCCAGCGGCGACATCGCTCGGCTGAGCCTGCGCAAGGACTACACCGACATCGCCGGCATCCACCACCTGTCGTTCGTACAGTCGGTGGGTGGCGTCGCGGTGTTCGGCAACGGGCTCAAGGCGAACGTCGCCCCGAACGGCTCCCTGATCAGCATCCAGGGCTCCCCCGTTGCCAACCTGCCGAGCTCGGTCGGCGCCGCCAAGCTGTCCGCTTCGGCCGCCCGCAACGCGGCCATCGAGGACGTCTTCGCCACGCCGAAGTCCGCCTCGGCGAAGGCCTCCGGCTCCACCACCACGTTCAGCGGTGGAGACCAGGCCAAGAAGGTCGTCTTCACCACGATCAACGGTCCGCGGATCGCGTGGCAGACGATCACCTCGCCGTCGAAGTCGCAGATGTACCTGCACGTCCTGGACGCGCAGACCGGCCGCGTGCTGTACCGGCGCGACCTCGTCCAGCACGACAACGCCAAGGTCGTCGACAACTACATCGGCGCGCCCAAGGGCGGTACTCCGCACGTGGTGAACCTGCCGACGAGCTGGCTGCCGAGCGGCTCGCCGCGCCTGGCCGGCAACGTCGCGCACGTGTACAACGACGTGAACGACGACAACACCGCGCAGCCGGGCGAAGAGGTCGGGCCGAGCGGATCGCACTCGTTCGTCTACAACGTCACCACGTTCAACTCGAGCCCGGACTGCTCGTCGGCGTTCCCGTGCCTGTGGGACCCGGAGACGCCGGACTCGTGGCAGGCCAACGCCAAGCCGTCCGCCGTACAGCTGATGTACTTCATCGGCAAGTACCACGACCACCTCCGCGCGGCACCGATCGGGTTCACCCGGTCCGCCGGCAACTTCGAGGCAGTCGACGGTGACGCGGTACAGGGCGAGAACCTCGACGGTGCCGACACCGCCGACGGCCTGCCCGACGGCAACCACCTGGACAACGCCAACTTCGGCACCCCGCCGGACGGCACCCCGCCACGGATGCAGATGTACCTGTGGCACACGCCGGGCGACCCCACCGACCCGTTCCTGCCGACCATGGGCTCGTACGACGGCGACATCGTCTACCACGAGTACACCCACGGTCTGTCGAACCGGCTGGTCGTCGACGCCAATGGCGTGTCCACGCTGGGCAACCTGCAGGCCGGCTCGATGGGTGAGGCCTGGGGCGACTGGTACGGGACCGACTTCCTGGTCAAGCAGGGCTACCTGACCGACACCGCGGCCGCGGGCGACCTGCGGGTCGGCGCGTACGTCGGGGCGGACCAGGACCTGATCCGTAGCCAGCCGCTGGACTGCCCGGTGGGTAGCACCTCGACCAAGTGCCCCGGTACCCCGGACGCCGGCGCGGGTGGCTACACCTACGGCGACTTCGGTCTGATCAGCGGTGGTGGGCCCGAGGTCCACGCCGACGGTGAGATCTGGGCCGAGACCCTGTGGGACCTGCGCAAGGCGATCAGCTCCGGCAAGGCCGAGGGTCTGGTCACCCGGGCGATGGAGCTGGCTCCGGCCAACCCGTCGTTCCTGGACATGCGTAACGCCATCCTGCAGGCCGACCTGGTGCTGGAGAACGGCAAGGCGCACAAGAACATCTGGAAGGTCTTCGCCAAGCGCGGCATGGGCTACTTCGCCGGTGCCAACGACGGTGACGACACCCAGCCGGCCGAGGACTTCAACACTCCGCCGCCGGCCGGTACCCCGACCGGTTCCCTTTCCGGAACGGTGACCGACAGCGACAGCGGCGACCCGATCGCGGGTGCCACGGTCGCGTTCGGTGGGCACGCCTCCGGTTTCGCCGGTGACTACGCCGCGGTGACCGCCGCGGACGGCACCTACGAGATCGACGGCATCATCGCCGGGACGTACCCGAAGGTGTTCGCGGTGGGCCCGGGCTTCGACCGGGTCAGCCAGACGGTGTCGGTCGGGTCGCACCCGAACGCTGTCGACTGGTCGCTGCGTCGCGACTGGGCGGCGTCATCCGGCGGCGGCACGATCGCCGCCAACAACACGCAGGACGGTGACCCGTTCGGCTGTGGCGCTGCGGCGCTGATCGACCAGTCGCAGGGCAGTGGCGTCAGCACCGCGGTGGAGCCGCCGAACACGCCGACTCCGCCCGGCATGACGCCGAAGTTCGCCACCATCAAGTTGCCGGCCGCGGTGGACATCGCCGAGCTGCAGATCAACCCGACCGCCACCTGTGGCGACGGGGGCAGCGCGTCGACCGGTGACTACAAGGTGGAGACGTCGCAGGACGGCACCACCTTCACGGTCGGGGCGACCGGTCACTTCGGCCTCGCCGACCGCGGCCACATGGTGGTCGTACCGCTGACCGCCGGTACCACCGGCGTGCAGTACGTCCGCTACACCATGCTCGGTACCCAGGTGATGGACTCGGGCGGGACCTGCCCGGGCGCGTTCTCCGGGTGTGACTTCGTCGACTCCGTCGAGGTCGCCGTGTACGGCGTAGCCAGCTAGTCGGTACCGCTCCAACCGGGCTGGCCGGGTTCCCCTCGCGGGAGCCCGGCCAGTTCCGTGTCCGCCCTCCAACGGGCGACCGGGGCGACCAGGCGACCGGGGCGACTGGCGACCGGCGACCGGCGAGACCAGGCGACCGCGCCCGCCGGGCCGGACTCAGGCCAGGTCGAGGGCGCGGGCGGCCGCGTGCGCGTCCACCGGGATGGTGACCGGTGCCGGCGCGGTGGCGACCGCCCAGTCCGGATCCTTCAGGCCGTGCCCGGTGACCGTGCACACCACGGTCTCGCCGGCCCGTACCTCGCCCGCCTCGGCCACCAGCAGCAGGCCGGCCACGCTGGCCGCGCTGGCCAGCTCGACGAACACGCCTTCGGTACGGGCCAGCAGCCGGTACGCCCGCAGGATGTCCCGGTCGGTGACCGCGGTGATCGAGCCGCCGGACTCGTCCCGCGCGGCCAGCGCCTTGGTCCAGCTCGCCGGGTTGCCGATCCGGATCGCGGTGGCGATCGTCTGCGGCTCGCGTACCACCTCGCCGCGCACGATCGGGGCCGCGCCGTGCGCCTGGAACCCGAACATCCGCGGCCGCAGGCTCGCGTTGCCGGCGGTGTGGTCCTCGACGTACCCCCGCCAGTACGCGGTGATGTTGCCCGCGTTGCCGACCGGCAGGCAGTGCACGTCCGGTGCGTCCCCGAGCGCGGACACGATCTCGAACGCGGCGGTCTTCTGCCCCTCGATCCGGTCCGGGTTGACCGAGTTGACCAGCGCCACCGGATAGTCCTGGGAGAGCTTGCCGGCCAGCGTCAGGCAGTCGTCGAAGTTGCCGTCGACCTGCAGCAACCTGGCGCCGTGCACCAGTCCCTGGGCCAGCTTGCCGAGCGCGATCTTCCCGGACGGGACGAGCACCGCACAGGTCACGCCGGCCCGGGC
Source organism: uncultured Actinomycetota bacterium (assembly GCA_963742715.1). Taxonomy (GTDB): domain Bacteria; phylum Actinomycetota; class Actinomycetes; order Mycobacteriales; family Micromonosporaceae; genus CAVUMR01. The sequence goes on from CAVUMR010000002.1 coordinate 2,832,330, forward strand.
GGCGTACGCCGCGGCGGACGCGGCGGTGTTGCCGGTGGACGCGCAGATGATCGCCTTCGCGCCGGTCTCCACCGCGCGGGAGATCGCCACGGTCATGCCGCGGTCCTTGAACGAGCCGGTCGGGTTCGCCCCCTCGACCTTGAGGTACACGTCGCAGCCGGTACGCCGGGACAGCTCCGGCGCGGGCAGCAGCGGGGTACCGCCCTCGTGCAGCGTGATCACCGGAGTGGTATCGGTGACCGGCAGCCGGTCGGCGTACTCGTGGATGACGCCGCGCCAGGTACGGCCGGCGCCGGGGCTAGTCACCTTCCACCCGCATCACCCGCGCCACGTCCCGGACGATGTCGAGTCCGCGCATCGCGTCGACGGTCGCCCGCAGTGCCGCCTCCGGCGCCCGGTGCGTGACGATCACCAGCAGCGCGTCCTCGCCGCGCCCCTCCTGTCGTACCGTCTGGATACTCACGCCGTGCTCGGCGAACACGCCGGCGACCGCGGCCAGTACGCCGGCCCGGTCGGCCACGTCCAGCGATACGTGATAGCGGGTCAGTACCTCGTCCATCGGCCGGATCCGCAGGTCGGCATAGGTCGACTCGGCCGGCAGCCGGCGACCCGCGAGCCGGTTGCGGGCCACCGCGACCAGGTCGCCGAGTACCGCGCTGGCCGTCGGCGCACCGCCCGCGCCCTGGCCGTAGAACATCAGGTCACCCGCGGCCATGCTCTCCACGAACACCGCGTTGAACGCGCCGCCGACCGCGGCGAGCGGATGGCTGCGCGGGATCATCGCCGGATGTACCCGCACCGAGACGCTGCCGCCGGCGGCGTCCTCGGTCTGTGAGGCCAGGCAGAGCAGCTTGATCGTGCAGCCCATCTCCTGCGCGGCGGTCATGTCGGCGGCGGTGATCTCGGTGATCCCCTCCCGGTACACGTCGGCCGCGGTCACCCGGGTGTGAAAGGCCAGCGAGGCGAGGATGGCGGCCTTCGCGGCCGCGTCGAAGCCGTCCACATCGGCGGTCGGATCGGCTTCGGCGTACCCGAGGGCGGTGGCCTGGTCGAGCGCCTCGGAGAAGCCGGCGCCGGTGGCGTCCATCTGGGACAGGATGTAGTTCGTCGTACCGTTCACGATGCCGGTCACCCGGGTCACCCGGTCCCCGTGCAGTGACTCGCGCAGCGGCCGGAGCAGCGGAATCGCGCCGGCGACCGCGGCCTCGTAGTACAGGTCGGCACCACCGGCCGCGGCCGCGTCGTCCAGCGCCGCGCCGTCCTCGGCCAGCAGCGCTTTGTTCGCGGTCACCACGCTGCGGCCGGACCGCAGCGCCTCGAGCAGCCAGCCCCGGGCCGGCTCCAGCCCGCCGACCACCTCCACCACGATGTCCACGTCGTCCCGCTTGACCAGGCCCATCGCGTCCGCGGTGAACAGGTGCGCGGGTACCGGCAGCTCGCCGCGGTCGCGGTCCGGCCGGCGTACCGCGATGCCGACCAGCTCCAGTGGCGCGCCGATCCGGGCGGCCAGGTCGCCGGCCTGCTCGTGCAGCAGCCGTACAACCTCGCTGCCGACCGTGCCGCAGCCGAGCAGGGCGATCCTCAACGGGTCCGCCACGCGCCATCCCCCGTCCATCCGCCCCGATGTGCCGCCCCGGCGGCACCGCCGGTCGACACGGTCAGCCCACGTCCAGCCGGAGCAGGTCGTCCTCCGTCTCCCGCCGGAGCAGGACCCGTGCCGTACCGTTCGCCACCGCGATCACCGGTGGCCGCGGTACGTGGTTGTAGTTGCTGGCCATGCTCCGGCAGTACGCCCCGGTGCCGGGTACCGCGACGAGATCCCCGGGCGCGACATCGGCCGGCAGGAACTCGTCCCGCACCACGATGTCACCTGCCTCGCAGTGCTTGCCGACGATTCGGGCCAGGATCGGTGCCGCGTCGGAGGTACGGGAGGCGAGCGTGGCCGAGTACGACGCGTCGTACAGCGCGGTGCGGATGTTGTCGCTCATCCCGCCGTCCACGCTCAGATAGGTACGGATGCCGTCCACGTCCTTGACCGTGCCCACCTCGTACAACGTGAACATCGAGGGACCGGCGACGGCCCGGCCCGGCTCGACGGACAGGCGCGGGACGGCGAGCTGGTACGCCGCGCATTCGTGCGCGATGATCTTGGCGAGACTGGCGGCGATCTCGGCCGGCGCGAGCGGATCGTCCTGGGTCGTGTACGCGATGCCGAAGCCGCCGCCGAGGTCCAGTTCGGGCAGCTCGACGCCGTACCGGTCCCGGACCGCCGCCTGCAGGCCGAGCACCCGGCGGGCGGAGATCTCGAAGGCGGACGTGTCGAAGATCTGCGACCCGATGTGCGAGTGCAGGCCGCGCAGCTCGAGCCAGTCGCTGGCCAGCACCCGGGCCACCGCCGCCTCGGCGGCACTGCCGCCACCTGCCTCGCCGGCACCGCCGCTGTCCGCGTCGACCGGGCCGCGGGCGGTGCCGGACGCGTCGTCGCCGGCCCGATGGGCACCGCGGGCGGTACCGGACGCCCCACCCGGCCGCGGCGCCATCGAGAAGCCGAACTTCTGGTCCTCGTGCGCGGTGGCGATGTACTCGTGCGTGTGCGCCTCGACGCCGACCGTCACCCGTACCAGCACCGGTACCCGCACACCTCGGTCGGCGGCGACCGCGGCGAGCCGGTCGATCTCCTCGAACGAGTCGACAATCACCCGACCGATCCCGGCGTCGACCGCGCGGGTCAGCTCGTCGAGCGACTTGTTGTTGCCGTGCAGCCCGATCCGTTCGGCCGGAAAACCGGCCGCGAGCGCGGTGGCCAGCTCACCGCCGGAGCAGACGTCGAGGCACAGGCCCTCCTCGGCGATCCAGGTCGCGACCGCCCGGCACAGGAAGGCCTTGCCCGCGTAGTACACGGCGCTGCCCGGGACCGCGGCCGCGAACGCGTCCGCGTACGCCCGGGCCCGGGCCCGGAAGTCCGCCTCGTCCAGTACGTACGTCGGCGTGCCGTACTCACCGGCGAGGCTGGCCACGTCGATGCCGCCGACCTCGAGCGCCCCGGCCGCGTCCCGGCGTACCGTCGCCGGCCACAGCCCCGGCAACAGCGCGTTGACGTCGGTGGGCTCGCGGAGCCAGGCCGGTCCGGGGTAGCCGATGTCGGCGTGCAGCGCACCGGCCTCGTGAGCGCGCACCTACATCCGTTCGGGGGCGGACACCCCGAGCATGCCGAGGCCGTTGGCGAGCACCACCCGGGTGGCTTCGACCAGCCACAGCCGGGCGTGGGTCAGCGGCGTCGCCGACTCGTCGCCCATCGGCAGTACCCGGCAGGCGTCATAGAACCGGTGGTACGTACCGGCGAGCGTCTCCAGGTACCGCGCGATCCGGTGCGGCTGGCGCAGCTCGGCCGCGGTCGCCACGATCTCCGGGAACTCACCGAGCGCCTTGACCAGGTCGCCTTCCCGCTCGTGGGTCAGCAGCCCGGCGTCCAGCTCGCCGCGCTCGATCCCCAGCTCGCCGGCGTTACGCAGCAGCGAGGCGATCCGGGCGTGCGCGTACTGCACGTAGTACACCGGGTTGTCCTGGGTACGCCGGGTCCACAGGTCGAGGTCGAGGTCGATGTTCGAGTCGGCGGAGTACCGGGCCAGCGCGTACCGGGCCGCGTCGGTGCCGAGCGCGGTCACCATGTCGGCGAGCAGTACCAGGTCGCCGGCCCGCTTGGACAGTCGTACCGGCTGCCCGTCCCGGACCAGGTTCACCATCTGCCCGATCAGGATCTCGAGGGTCTGGTCCGGATCGTCGCCGAAGCAGGACACCATCGCCCGCAGCCGGCCCACATAACCGTGGTGGTCGGCACCGAGCATGATCACCGCGCGGTCGAAGCCACGGGACCGTTTGTCGAGGTAGTACGCGCAGTCGGCGGCGAAGTACGTCCACTCGCCGTCGGACTTGCGGATCGGCCGGTCCTTGTCGTCACCGTAGTCGGACGTGCGGACCCACACCGCACCATCGGCCTCGTACACGCTGCCGTGTGTTTGGAGCCGGCGCAGTGCTGCTTGCAACTCGCCCCGGTCGTGCAGGTCCTTCTCGTTGAAGTACACGTCGAAATGGACGCCGAACTCGGCGAGGGACGACTTGATCTCGTCGAACATCAGTCCGACGCCCTCGATCCGGCACAGCTCGACGGCCTGGTCCTCGGGCAGCGTGGCGATCTCCGGCCGCTTGACCAGCACCGCCTCGGCGATCTCGGTGACGTAGTCACCGTGGTACCCGTCGGCCGGCACCGGCCGGCCCAGCGCGACCTCGTACAGGGTGCGGGCGAACCGGGTGACCTGGGAGCCGGCGTCGTTGAAGTAGTACTCGGTGGTGACCTCCGCGCCGGCCGCGCGCAGCACCCGCGCGAGCGCGTCGCCGACCGCGGCCCACCGGACCGCACCGATGTGTACCGGACCGGTCGGGTTCGCCGAGACGAACTCCAGGTTGAGCTTGCTGCCGGCGAACACCTCGCTCCGGCCGTACTCCCGGCCGGCCGTCACCACGGTGCGGGCCAGCTCGCCGACGGCGGCGGTCTCCAGCCGGATGTTCACGAATCCGGGGCCGGCCACGTCGGTGCTGGCCACGCCCGGGGTGGCGGCGATTTCGGCGGCCAGCCAGCCGGCCAGCTCCCGCGGCGGCACGCCGATCTTCCGGGACACCTGAAGGGCGAGGTTCGTCGCGTAGTCGCCGTGCTCAGGGTTGCGGGGGCGCTCGACGGGCGTGCTGGCGGGCAGGGCGTCGGGGTCCATACCGTGGGCGGCAAACACGCTGCGTGCGGCCGCGAGCACGGCCTCGGCGAGGCTGGCGGGAGTCACCCGGCCATGCTAACGGGGGTACAGTCGTTACTTTCGTGGCGGCCCGACCGGTCACCACCCTGCGAGACGCCCATCACCTGCCGATTCACCGCAATCCTGATCACCCTCCTGATCAGTTGCGGCAACCCTTCCCGACTGTCTGAATCCCTCCCTTCGACTCCGACTGATCCCTCCCTTCGACTCTGACTGATCCCTCCCTTCGACTCTGACTGGACCGGATGCGCGATGAGCATGAGCACCAGCCACACCGGTGGTTCCCGCCGTCCCGAGCGGCCTTCGGCCGGGGGCAAACCCGGCGAGCGCGGCAAGGCCGGCGGTAAGTCCACCGCCGCTGCCAAGACCGGCGCCCGCGGGGGCGGCGGCGGACGCGGCGGATCCGGCCCGGGCCGGGGCGGTGGCGGCAAGGGTGGCAAGGGCCGCCGTCCGGTCGCGCCGGTCAAGGTCGCCTCGGCGCGACCCTGGGGCACCATCGCGATGTTCACCGCCGTCGGGGTCGCCGCGGTCGCGATCATCGGGTACACGGCCTGGGCGTCCACCCGCAAGCCGCCGACCTGGGAAGACAAGATCGACAAGATCTCTGGGGTACATGACTTCCGCAAGGACAAGGTGAGCTGGCTGACCCGCAACCACAAGCAGGGTCCGCTGAAGTACCAGACGACTCCCCCGGTCGGTGGCGACCACAACCCGCTGTGGCAGAACTGCAGCGGCGACGTGTACAACGCGCAGATCCCGAACGAGCACGCGGTGCACTCGCTGGAGCACGGCGCGGTCTGGATCACGTACCGCCCGGGCCTGCCGAAGGACCAGATCACGGCCCTGTCCAAGAAGGTCAGCGGCCAGGACTACACGTTCATGAGCCCGTACCCGGGGCTCGACAAGCCCATCTCGATCCAGGTCTGGGGCATCCAGCTGAAGGTCGACAAGGCCGACGACGAGCGGATCGACAAGTTCATCTCCACCGGCCGTGGGAACGCGAGCCAGGAGCCGGGCGCGTCCTGCTCCGGCGGCAACACCACCACCGGGACCACGCCACAGGACACCAGCCAGGGCAATGGCACCCAGGGTGGCGGCATGCCACCGGGCAACTAGCCCTGACGCTGCCGACCAGCCCCGACGGTCCGTTTACCGCGGGCCACCGGGGCTGTGTCGTGTCCGGGGCTGTGTCTCGGGCACCGCTCTGCCTCGGGCGCCGCTCTGCCTCGGGCGCCGCTCTGCCACGCGCGCGGCTCTCGCGTGGCGCTCCCGGTGATCTTCACTGTTCGGTTGCAGCCTGGACAAACCGTGGCGGCGGCCGGTACACCGCGCCATGCTGATTCACGACTGACGCAGCCGGCGGCGGCCAGATTCCACGCGCCCGAACCTGGACGCAGGGCTGCCCCTCCCCTTGGCCGCCGCAGTCAGGAATGCCCCATCGAGGGCGGGCAGCTTACGGAAGGTACGAATGATCCGTGACTGAGCGAACGACCATCAATGACGAGGGTGACCTGATAGACGACCTGCTCGGCGACGAGTCGGATGAACCCGAGGCACCACCGCCCCGGAGCATCCGCTCGGTACGACGGGTCGTCGCCCTGGTCGCCGCACTGGCCGTGCTGGTCGGCGTCGCCGTCGGCTACAGCGCCGGATACTTCATCACCAGGCCGACCCATCCGACCGACAGTTCGGCGGAGGCAGGATTCGCCCGCGACATGGCCATCCACCACGCCCAGGCCGTGGCGATGGGCATGATCGCGTACCAGAAGGCGACGCTGCCGGAGGTCCGGCAGCTCGGCTACGACATCGCACTGACCCAGCAGGCGCAGATCGGGATCATGGGCACCTGGCTGCGCAACTGGGAGCTCCAGCCGACCTCCAGCACGCCAGCCATGGCCTGGATGCCGGAGGGCACCTCGGCGCTGCAGTCGGATGGCCGGATGCCCGGCATGGCGTCCACCGCCGAGCTGGCGAAACTGCGGGCAGCCAAGGGTCGCACCGTCGACATCCTGTTCTGCCAGCTCATGATCCGCCACCATCTCGGCGGCGTACACATGGCCGAAGGGCTGCTCACGCAGGGCCACGACGACCAGGTACGAGCACTCGCCAACACCATCAAAACCGGTCAGGCGTACGAGATCAACGCGCTGCGTGACCTGTTGACCCGGCTGCACGCGAAGCCGCTGTAGCGCGCGTCCCGGGCCGCTCCATCCGGGGCGGCCCGGCGGCGCCTACCCTGCGATCTGAGCGTCTCCGTACCTGTTACTCTTGCGCTCGTTCACAAGCCCTCGTAGCTCAGGGGATAGAGCATCGGCCTCCGGAGCCGTGTGCGCAGGTTCGAATCCTGTCGAGGGCACTCCAAGCATCGCAAACACCGTCACCGGACGTGGAGTCGTCGGCCTCCTCGTCCGGTTTCTGCTTTTCCCGGCTTGTACCGCGCAACGCAAAGCGGCTCACCTGCTAGACGTGAAGCTGGCCAGGTACTCGGCGATCGGGCCGAGCCCAACCTCGGCGCGCCGTTCGTCCACCTGATCCGGGTTGGTCATCTCCTGGACCTCAACCTGGCCGTCACCACGGTCGTGGACCTGGGTGCCGTAGACCTGAGCACGGCCCTCGGCACGAGCGACCCCGGTCGGTGAGGTAGGCCCAGTCGATCGCGGACACGTCGCCACGGTCCTTGGCCGCGGTCATCAGCTCCAGACAGCAGCGCTGAACCCGGGGTCCGTATCGGAGTGCTGGACCAGCAGCCACGCGGCGGACGCGCCGTCGTCCCCCACCATGCGGCGCCCCGGCCAGCCGACTCGGGCAACGATCTCCCGCATCCGATCACCGAACACCATGCTCGGCTCCGGCGGGTCGCGCCTCGCCCCAGATCCAGTCGTCGCCATCCCGGCGAATCGCGCAATTCCAGCCCATCGCGCGCAGCCGGCCCTCGAGCCGCTCCGGGTCCACGAAGTTCTTGATGATGCGGAACTTCTCGCCATCACGCAGCTCGCGCTCGACGATCTCGTCCAGACCCGCGACATAGGTTTCCTTGTCACGCACCTCGATGTGTTCGTCGATGAACAACACCCGCCCGCGTACGGCCAGGAGACGCCGAACAATCTGCCAGAACTGCTCGAACCGGCTCATCGGTACATGCGACAGCCACGCCGAGAAGAAGACGACGTCGTACCGGTCCGAGGTCGTCCACGAGAACACGTCGGCGACCTCGAAGGTGACTTTCGCCGGCGGCACGCGCTGACGCGCGATCTCGATCGCCTCTGGTGCCGTATCGATCGCCGTCACCGTGTCAGCCGCCCCGGCAAGCGCCTCCGTCCACAAGCCGGTACCGCAGGCGATCTCCAACACCTTCCCGGACGGCCGCAGCTGGGCGACCAGTCGCGCGATACGCGTACGCGCCTTCGTGACATCGCCGTACGCCGTCTCGTCGTACTCGCCCGCACGGCGCCGGTAGTAGCCAACCTGATCGGCCAGCACCTCGTCGGTCATCCACTCATCATCACGCACGTGAATCGAGACCGGACGCGGTGTTCACCGGCCCGACGGCGGCGGTCGTTACCCGACCAGGTGTACGGGTGAGACTGCGACGGCGAGATGGCCGTCCCGCCATGTGTCGAAGGCGTCGATCGCGGCTGGACGGCAGATCTGGTAGCCCTGGGCGATGTCGCACCCGAACCCGGCGAGGGTCGTCAACGCGTCCTCGGTTTCCACGCCCTCGGCGACGATGGTCAGTCCGAGGTTGTGTCCGAGATCGATGACACTGTGGACGATGAGCGCGTCGCTCGGGATGTCCATCATCGTCATGACGAATGAGCGATCGATTTTCAACTCGTTGATCGGCAGCGTCTTGAGCTGCCCGAGGCTGGTGTAACCGGCACCGAAGTCGTCGATGGAGATCCGTACGCCGAGGCTGGCGAGGCGCCCGAGGACCCGGCGCGCCCGGACGGGCTCGGTCATGATCGCCGTTTCGGTGACCTCGAGCTCCAACAGTGCCGCCGGAACCTCGTGTGCTGCCAGGATCGCCGCGACCTGGTCGGCCAGTCCATCGTCGAGCAGGTTCCGCGCGGACAGGTTGACCGATACCGCCAGCGGCCGGCCGGTATCGGCCCAGGTGCGGGCCTGCGCCACCGCGGTGTCGAGGACGTAATGGGTCAACGTACCGATCAATCCTGTGTGTTCGGCGACGGGAATGAAATCGTCGGGGAAGACCAGGCCCCGGGTCGGATGCTGCCATCGCACCAGCGCCTCCGCGCCGACGACCTCGCCGCTGCTGACGCTGACCTTGGGCTGATAGTGCAGTACCAACTCGTCGCGCTCCAGTGCGCGCCGCAGGTCGCCGAGCAGTGCCAACCGCGCCGGCGAATGCCGGTCCAGCTCCGGGTCGTAGGCGAACACGCCGAGATTCTTGGTTTTGGCCACGTACATCGCGATGTCGGCGCGCTGCAGGAGGGTGGTCGCGTCCTCACCGTGGTGGCCGGACAGCACCACTCCGATGCTGGCCTCCAGGTCGAGGTCGATGCCCTCCACGGGGAACGGCGCATCGAGGGTCTGGCGCAGCTTCTCGGCGACCGCGATCGCGGCATCGGTTCCGGCGATGTCCGGTAGCAGCACCGCGAACTCGTCGCCACCGAGACGGGCGACGGTGTCACTGTCGCGCAGGGCAGCGCGTAGGCGTGGTCCCACCTGGGTGAGCAACTCGTCGCCGTAGTGATGGCCGAAGGTGTCGTTGACTTCCTTGAACCGGTCGAGATCGATCAGCAGCAGGGCTGCGGTGCTGTTGGTTCGCTTGGCGATGGCCAGCGCCTGATCGAAGCGATCGGCGAGCAGGGTGCGGTTGGGCAGGCCGGTGAGCGCGTCATGCAGCGAGTCGTGGACCGCCCGGGCCCGTTCGGTGACGAGCAACCGGCGATGGCCGCGGACGGTCAGGCTCAACAGCGCCACCAGCAGGAGTCCGAGCAGGAACACCGCCGGGGTCAACCGGCTCGTCCGGGACTCCACCAGCTCCAGGTGCCGGAGTTGCCGCAGCATCGTGTCGTGATGTGCCGCCTCCTCGTGGACGACCGCTTGTTCGATCGCGGCGAAGGAAGGGTCGACCTCATCTGTGTCGATCCGGAGAGACGCGGGCGTGTCGCCCGCGTCGACCGCCGCGAACATGCGCCTGATCGCGTCCAGATAGCTTTCGTGCCGTACCCGGATCCGGTCGACCAGAGCCCGGTCGGTGGCGCCGCCATGGACGTGTACCCGATCCAGGGCGGACTGCAGGTCGACGACCGCGGCGTCGTACCGGGTCTGTACCTCCGGGCCCGGTTCCAGCCGGTACTTACGCTCCAGGGACTCTTCGGCCGCAACCGCCCGGGCCGCGGCGGCATAGTCGTCAGAGAGTCGACTCGCGTGACCGGCCATGGACGCGGCCGTCGCGGTGGCCTGCGAGGACCACACCGCGAACAGGCTCACTGCGAGCAGGACCACGACCACGCCGAGGCCGGCCACGCGGCTGCGCTGGGCGAGACGGTCACCGGACGGACGTACCGCGGTGGGGTCGACGAGGACACCGTCGACGGCATCCGTCACGGACCTCACCGTGGACGACTCCGGCGGTAGAGAGCTCATGCAGTGATAGTCGGCAAGCCGACGTCCGACCTGAGGTGTGCGGGCAACCGCCGACGCGGTACGACATTCTCTGGTCCACTCTTCGTAGGCGTGGCACCGACAGGGCCCGGCGGCGACTCCGCTACGGGCTGATGATCGACTGGTCCAGCCGCGGCAACCGCATCCAGCCGCGGCGGGTGGCAGGGACGGGCGACGATGGGGTACGAGAGCATCGACAGCCTGCTGGTACGGATGCGCACGGACCTGGCCGCGCTCGAGGCCCACCAGGACGCCCGGCGCTTCTTCCACGCCACATACCTGCGGACCACCCAGGCGGTCGCGGACGAGGTGGCGCGCGGCGGGTTCACCGACGACGACTGGGTCAGCCGGTGGGACCTCGTGTTCGCCGGCCTCTACCTCGAAGCCCTGGAAGCGGACCAGCGCGGCGTCCCGGTGTCGGGGCCCTGGCGGGTCGCCTTCGACACGGCCCGTGACCAGCCCGACCTGCCGCCGCTGCGCCATGTGCTGTTCGGGCTGAACGCGCACATCAACTACGACCTGCCGCAGGCCCTGGTCGCGGTGATCAGCCCGGCCGACTTCGACGATCCGGAGGTGCTGCGCCGGCGGGAGGCGGACCACCGCCACGTCGACTCGGTGTTGCAGGCCCGGGTCGGCGCGGAGGACGCCGAGTTGGGCGCGGTGTCGAAGGTGACGCTGCTGGACCGGCTGCTCCGCCCGGCCAACCGCGCCGCGAGCCGGCGGTTCCTGGCCGAGGCGCGGGCGAAGGTGTGGCTCAACGCGAGGGCACTGGACCGGGCCCGCCGGGTCGACCCGGACCGGTACGCGTCCGTGCTCGCCGAACTGGAGCGGCTCTGCGCCGCGCGGGTACTCGAACTGACGGCGCCGGGAGCGGTGCTGCTCAAACTCGCCCGTCGCGGGTTCGGCGTGGTCCTTCCACCGCCCTGAACTCCGCAGCGCCGGCGAAACCCCAAAAAAGCCGGATGGGGTACTCCAGAATCCTGGAGCACCCCACCCGGTCGGGCGGTACGACTACGGCTGGTCGGTGTACCGCGGGTGGCGTACGTTGACCACTCCGTCGAGCTGACCGGTCACCTCGACGATCTCCTTGGTGTACCGGGTGGCGCCGTGCCGGGTCAGCGCGACGTCGTCGTCGATCACCACCTGCTGGGCACGGTGGTACTGGGCGTACACATTGGTCGGCTTGCCATCGACCACCTTGGCGCAGATCGACAGGGATGTCGTTCCGTCGGCCTCGTCGTGGACGACGAGCAGGCCGCGATCGGCGTGCTGGGGCATGTGGCGTTCCTACCTTTCTGATCGACCGGTGTTGAGGGAATCCAGTGGCGAAGGCTTGGGCTGGCCGGCGCCGAACATCACCTGCCGCCAGTCGCCGGCGTAGCAGAAAACGCCGGCGCGGGTACGGATGCCGAGGCGGGCCGGCAGCCGCGAACCGCGGATGTGCAGCGGCACGTTGCCCATCGAGTAGACGCTGTCGATGTCCCGCCACAGCGACATGCTCAGCACCGTGCGGTTACGCCAGTCGCGCAGCATCGTCGCGCCGAGGTAGCCCTCGGTACGGCGAGCCACCTGCCGTTTGATCCAGTCGTGGAGCAGCACGATGACCACCATGGCCAGCAGGCCCGGGCACTCGAAGCGGGTGATCATCACCTGCCCGCCGGACGGATCGAGGGTGAACGTCGGGGCTATCCGAGGACCGAAACGAGGATCGTGCCCAGACCCGCGGCCAGGATCGTCGCTCCGGTCACCCGGCGAACGCGTCGTATCCATGTCCAACCCCGCTGCCCTTCCATCGCCATGGCCCACATGGTCATGCTCAAGATGACGATCCCGGCCGTGGCGATCAGGCTGAAGGCCACCAGGGCGCCGGGTGCCAGCCCCGGATCCAGCAGGGTCACCGCGACGATGGACACCCACAGCAGCGATGACGTTTTCTGGGTGGTCACGAGCAGGCCCAGGTCGAAGCCCCAGGTCAGCCCGAGGGCGCCCGGCGACATCGACCGAACCAGCTGCTGCGGCACCTGACGCCACACGTGCGGCGTCCGGCCGGCCAGGTCCGCGACGGCGAACGCCATGGCGATGGCGACCACCATCCCGACCCGGACCGGTTCCGGCAGGAACTGACCGACGAAACGGCCGACCAGATACACCGGTACCGCCAGCACCAGCCCCGCGCAGGCACCGCCTAGCGCGAGTCCGGCCAGGAAGCGGGCACCGCCTGCGCGGCTCCGCTGCAACATCGGGCCGGCGACCCCAGCCATGGACAGGCCTCAAGGACTCAGTACCTGCAGGAGTGCTCCGGCCACGCCCATGACCACCCAGACCGTCACGTGACAATCCCTACTGCGGCCAGCAGGCGTACGCCGAGTGGGAGTTGCCCGAGGTCTCACAGCACTGGCACTGCCACGGGATGCCGCCGTTGGAGTAGTAGCAGCGCCACGAGTAGGCCGCGCTCGACATGCAGGACTGGTACGCGATGTTCGGCGGGCAGTGTGCGAGGTTGCAGCACCCGCAGCTGGCAGCGTACGCGGCCTTGGCACCGCCGAACGTCGCGGCCGCCACGGCAAGCCCACCCACACCGAGCCGGGTGAGGAGCTTGCGCCGCCCTAGGCCTTTGCCTTCCTGGGATTTTGGAGCTGTCATGCCGCCTCCTTGGTCGTCGGAACGCTGGTTGTCAGTCGGTCTGCTCAGCCGATACGACCGCGTCCTGAAGGGCCGCGACGTCGGTGAACACCAGTGCCGAGGTCAACTCGCCATCACGCAGGAACAGCGCCGAGGGGCTGGTCTGCACACCGAACGCCCCGGTGACCCAGTCCCCGCCGAAGTCCACGTAGACCGACTCCGCGGGCAGTCCGTGCTCCCGCATGAACGCCTCGGCGCGTCCGTGATCGTTGGTGGACAGCGCCACCGCCGTCGTGTAGCCGGCCACCGGGTCGAACCGGTCGCGCAGCTGCCCGGCGACGCTGGCGCAGCTGGCGCAGGAGGTGCTCAGCACCAGCAACACCCCGTCCGCGGCGGACGCCAGCCGGGACAGTTCCTTCGGCCAGGTGTCGGGTCGCTGCCCGAGCTTCGCCTCCTGTACCGACGGGGTCGCCTCGGCCGGGGTGAGCCGGGTGTACAGCTCCCCGAGCATGGCGAACAGCGTGACCACCGCGGCTGCCACCAGCAGCACGACGAATGCGAGCACGTAGAGCATCAGCCGCTACTCCTCATCTCGGAACCCGGCGGGCAGGCAACCCGAGCGGGCGGCACAAGTCTCTGATCATGTCCCGGTACAGCCATCCGGCCAGTACCACCGCTACCGCGGCCGCGACCAGCACGGGCAGCTCCCGATGCGCGGCCCACCCGTCCGAGCCGTCCCGCCACAGCAGCGCCGACAGCACGGCGAGTACGAGTCCGAGCGCCAGGTCGCGCACCCCCGGCGGCCTGCTCGCCGCGCGGCCGAACCAGCCACCGGGCGAGCCGGACGTACGGGTCGCGGCGACGACACCGGCCGCGGCGAGCGCGGCACCGAGCACCAGTCCGGCGACGGCACCCACCCCACGTACCGCGGGGATGGACAGGGCGAGCGCGGTAGCGAGCTCGATCACCGCCACCGCGCGGGCGAGCGGTACCGCTCGTGCCCGCGCCGCCGGGAACAGGTCCCCGATCCCGCGGCTCAGGTGTGCCGGTACGGCGAGGGTCGCCATCCCGGCGCACAGCAGCACACCGGCGAGCAGAGCACCGACGGCTCCGACGAACGCCGCTGCGGTCACAGGTTCCCCTTCCGGTTGCTGGGCGGTACGCGCGTTGCTGGGCGGTACCGCACTGGGCGGTAGCGCAGCGACCACCGGGGGATGGCGCACGAGACAGGCGCAATCGCCGGTCGCCAAGGGTGTTCCGTCGGCCAACCGGAGGTGCGCGTATCGGTGGGGGTCGCTGACTCGGTCGAGGTAGCTCGGAATATGGAAAACGCGCTGGTCACATTGCTGAAATCGATTGTTCGGGCATCGAGCACAGGCCGCGCCGGCCGGGGTCGACAAACCCCGGATCGGAACGGTCCGTCCTCTGGGCCATGCCAAATTAGCGGTACTCGCCAGTGCCGTCAATGTGGAGCGGGCACGCGGACGCACCACGCAGTCGCGCCATCCGGAAACACCGGCTGAATCGTCACCGCTCCGACCAGGTGAAACAGTTCTCGGACTGGCTGGAATGAGGCCGCTCAACGGTACGACTACCTGCGGGAATACCGCCGAGGCGCAGGTCGCGGCATTCCGACACGGGTCTGGTCACGAGTCGGCCACGACAGTGGCACATGGCGGCGATCCGTCCGCCCGTATCATCCGGCGGCCCTAGCGTCAATTCGTCGATCCGACCGGCAATTCGGCGCTCGCGACCGGTAATCTATTGCCGCCTGGCGCACGACGTATTCCTGAGGTAATTGACTGGCAATGACAACCGGACCGACATTCCGCGTCCGCGGCAGCCCGCGACCTGATCAAGGAAGCACGATGCCGCGGTCGTCGGCGGGGGTGCTCGGATCGTCCGCATTGACGATGATCCAGGACGACCGTTCGGGCGCTATGTCTGTTTTCTGGCCACATTTCAGATCTCGACGGGTCGGCGACCCAACCGCCGGCTGGTGGCGCTCCGGCCCGTGGTCGCCCGGCCGGCGGGTCGGGCCGAGCGGCGGCGAGCCACCGACCGATCGGGGGTTCACTGACGGAAGCGCCCACTCCCCCGTAGCCGCGGTCAGCTCAGCCTGCGACGCCCCGGCGCCGCGGCAATTTCGTGACAAACATCAAGGTCAACGCGGGTTTTCAACAGCTGAATTCTCTTCACTTTCCTTGTCGCACGGCATCGAACCGGTTCGGCACTACCCGGCAGGCACCAGGTGCTGTGGCGGTTGTCCACATCGCTCCGGAGGTACACCAGGAATGGGTCTGATTTGCGCTCAACTGCCGACAGTGAACGATTCGCGAGTGCTCGAAGAATGGAGGTAAGCGCAAGCTCTACAGAGGACCCGCGATAATGTCAGCCCGATCGCGGGTGACCGTCAGCGG
Source organism: uncultured Actinomycetota bacterium (assembly GCA_963742715.1). Taxonomy (GTDB): domain Bacteria; phylum Actinomycetota; class Actinomycetes; order Mycobacteriales; family Micromonosporaceae; genus CAVUMR01. Next base: position 2,847,808 of record CAVUMR010000002.1, read on the forward strand.
GTTCAGTTCATAATCCCCGTTCGGATGGCACCAGGAACGCGATTAACGCGCGCGATGTGTCGACCGCTCGACGTGAATGAAGATTGCCAGGATCCGGGCGGGAGTCGTATCGCCGATTTCGGAATGTGAGCCGGTCGACGCCATGGACCCGGACCCGGTCGACGTTGGTGGATCCGGACCCGGGTCGGCGAGGCGGGCCGGTATCAGGGCAAAACCGCCCACCTGGCCGGCCTCGGGCCGCCTTCGTAGGCTGGAGGCAGCCCGCCGGACGCCTGGCGGGCGCATGAAGCACCCGGCGACGCTGGTCCGGTCCACCTGCCGGCCCAGCAGTGAGGCCCCTCGATGACTGGTACAGATGTGGCTCGATCCGGTCGGCGCACCCGGCTACGCCGGCTCGGCGTGATAGCGGTGGCGCTGGCCGGACTGCTGGTGTCGGCCTGCTCGTCCGGTGGCAAGGACAGCCCCTCGTCCGACAGGACGACCGGCTCCGGCACCCTGCAGGCCGCCCCGCGGCCGACCGGGAAGCCGGTACACGTGTCGCTGCTGCAGGGCGACAACAGTGTGTACGGCGTGGGCATGCCGATCATCGCGTACTTCAACCGCGCGATCACCGACGCGACCGCGTTCACCAAAGCGGTCAAGGTCACGATCAACGACCAGCCGGCGGACGGCGCCTGGTACTTCCAGAAGTCCGGCCGCTCCGACCAGGCGATGGAGGCGCACTACCGGCCTGAGCAGTACTGGCCGGCACACGCGAAGATCAACGTCGACCTGCCGGTGGAGGGCGAAAGCGCCGGACCGGGCCTGGTGTTCGACGACAGCCTGACCCTGGCCATCTCCACCGGTGCCGCGCATGTGTCCACTGTGGACTGCTCCGCGGAGCGGATGACGGTCACCGCCGACGGAGCCACGGTACGGACCATGCCCACCTCCTGCGGGAAGGCGACCGCGCCCACGCACAGCGGTACCAAGGTGGTCATGCAGAAGGGCGAGAACGACCCGAAGACCGGGAAGTTGCGGGCCGAGGGTGCGGTACGGATGGTCGGCGACAACCCGGCCGACCCGTACAACCTGATCGTGCCGTGGTCGGTACGCGTGACCAACTCCGGCGAGTACGTCCACGCGGCGGAGTGGAACGGCGGCAACATCGGGGTCCGCTCGACCTCGCACGGCTGTACCAACCTCAACGTCGGCGACGCCAAGTGGTTCTTCCAGTTTTCGCAGGTCGGCGACGTGGTCACGTACACCAACACCGGCGGCGCGCCGATGCCCTCGTGGGACGGCTACGGCGACTGGAATGTGCCGTGGTCAACCTGGCAGGGCGGCGGCGTCGTCAGCAAGCCGACGGACTGACCCCGGCGCCCGGCTCGTTTGAGCTGGTCCCGACCCGACCCGACCCGGCGCGGCACCGCGGGAGCCGGTGACCCCGCGGTCCCGGCACCCCGGCGCTGTCAGGACAGGACCACCGCGACGCTGAGAGCGATGATCAGGACGCTCTGCGCGGAGTGGGCGATGATGCCCAACCAGGCGCTGCGCAGCCGGCCGGTGGCGTAGGCGGCCATCGCGCCGGTGACGACAGCGGTCGGCATCGACCACGGTTGGTGCAGGTGGTACAGGCCGAAGATCAGGCCGTTCACGAGCCAGTCGGCCCGGCCGAACGCGTCGCGCATGCGGGGCAGCAACAGACCCCGGAACAGCAGCTCCTCGCCGAGGACCGTGTTGAACAGGCACAGCACCACGATCAGCGCGAGCAGCCCCCAGTTGTCCCGCAGCGTCGCCTGCCCGTCGGTCGACTCGAGGAACGTGCCCAGATCGCGGCTCGCCGGTACGGCCGGGTCGATCGGCGCGAACTCCACCAACCCGAAGCAGCCGACGAGTACGAGGGCCCACAGCCAGACGCGACCGCCCCGCCGGCCGGTCGCGTCCGTGGGCGGATTCAGCCACAGCGCGTCCCGTACCCGGGTCCAGCGCAGGCTCCGCTGCTCGTACCCGACCAGCCCGGCGACGAGCACGAACTGCCAGATCAGCCCCGCGGCGAACACCGCGATGAGGGTCTCGGCGAACCGCCGGCCGGTGGTCGCGCCGGCGAGAACCGGGGCCACCACCCACGCCCCGATCCCCATCGGTACGGCCGCCGCCGCCCAGACGGCCAGCACCTGGAGTCGGGTGTACTGCCGAATAGTCGATCGTGTCGGTGCCGCGGCGAGAGTGGTCATGTCCGGCTCCAGGAAGGCGTGCGGATGGGTCGGACCGGACGCTATGGCCGCTCCCCACCGGGCGCGTCCCCCCGCGGGGGTATCCCGGAACACCTCCTTCGGACGACGCCACGCGGCTGTCCCGCGGCCTACCGTCTGAGATCAAGAGCCGGAGACCGTCGAGCCGGAGACCGTGGAGCCGGAGACCGTCGAGCCGGAGACCGTCGAGCCGGAGACCGGAAGCGGGAGGTCAGAAGCGGCAATGGGTGGGCTTCGGGCACTTCGCGACCGGTACCGGCGGGTGCCCGCGGTCGCGGCCGACGGAGCACTCGGCGCCGTGTTCCTGGCCGGCATGCTCATCGAGCGGACCGGCGCGGGTCTGGCCCGCGACCGGGTACCGCTGGCGGCGGTGCTGAGCGTGCTCGTCGCGGCCGGGTTGGCGCTGCGGCGGCGGGCACCGGTGACGGGATACCTGCTCGGCTCGGCGGCGTTGTCGGTCGAGGCGCTGTTCGTCGAGCCGAGCCCGGTGTCGCCGTACGCCAACCTGATCGGTCTGTACTCGTTGGGCCTGCACGCCGATCGCCGGCACGCCTGGTTCGCGCCGCCGCTGGTCGTCGCGGGGGTAGCCGCGTACTTCGCCGGCCTCGGCTCGTCGTCGCTGCTCGCGCCGGCGGGCGTGCTGTTCTCCTGGCTGCTCGCCTGGGCACTGGGGTACAGCACGGCCCGCCGTCGGGAGGCGCAGCAGGCGTCCGAGCACCTGCGGCGGCACCAGGCCATCGTCGAGGAACGCGCCCGGATCGCCCGCGAGCTGCACGACCTCATCGGGCACACCGTCAACCTGATGGTGGTCCAGGCCGGTGCCGCCCGTCGGGTCCTCGACCGGGATCCGGCCCAGAGCCGGGAGCTGCTGTCCAGCGTGGAGAGCACCGGACGGGACGCGCTCGGCGAGCTCGACCGGGTGCTCGGCATCCTGCGCCAGGACGGGCGGACGGGAGCCGACGCGGCGGGCACGCCGGACGCCGCGATCGACACCGGCCCAGCGGCGGGGCTGCCAGTCGCGGCAGGCATCCCGGAAGCGGCGGCGCTACCGGACGCGGCCGGGCTGCCACACCTGCCGGACCTGGTACGGCGGATGGGCCACGCCGGTATCCGGGTCACCATCGAGGTCGACGGCGAGCTCGATGGCGACCCGGCGAGCCGGAGCATGAGCCTCACCGCATACCGGATCATCCAGGAGGCCCTCACGAACGCGCTCAAACACGGGCAGGCCGGTTCGGCCAACGTCTCGGTACGCCATGCCGGTGGTGCCCTTGAGGTCGAGGTCCGCGACGACGGGCGGGGCGCGCCGGACGGCTATGTCCCCGGCCGTGGCCTGGTCGGCATCCGGGAGCGGGTGGCCCTGTTCGGCGGCAGCCTGGAACACGGAGGGGGTGACCGGGGCGGGTTCCGGGTGCGGGCCGTGCTCCCGCTGCCGTGACCGTCCGGGTGCTCGTAGCCGACGACGACACGCTGCTGCGGGCCGGAGTGGCGGTGGTGCTCGGCAGCGCCGAGGGCATCGAGGTGGTGGGGGAGGCCGGCGACGGGTTGCGGGCGGTCGAGCTGTGTCGTTCGCTCGCCCCGGATGTTGTGCTGATGGACGTCCGGATGCCGGGCATCGACGGCATCGAAGCCACCCGACGCATCGTCGGGGCCGGGCTCGCGGCGCACGTCCTGGTGCTCACCACATTTCCCCAGGATGAGTACGTGTGGGGAGCGCTGCGCGCCGGTGCCAGCGGGTTCCTGCTCAAACGCGCCTCGCCGGAGCGGCTGATCGAGGCGGTACACACGATCGCGGCCGGCGACGCGCTGGTCGACCCGGCCGTGACCCGCGAGCTCGTACACCGCTTCGTCGAGCTGTCCGGGGCCGAGCCCGGTGCCGGTACGCCGTCCCCGGAGACCGCGCGACGCCTGGCCGAACTGACCGACCGGGAGACCCAGGTGCTGCATCTGATCGCCGCGGGCTACTCGAACGGCGAGCTCGCCGGGCTGCTGACGATCGCCGAGTCGACCGCCAAGACCCACGTCAAGCGGATCCTGGCCAAGATCGGCGCCCGGGACCGGGCCCAGGCGGTGGTCATCGCCTACCAGAGCGGCCTGATGAACCGCGGGCGCTGACCGGCGAGCCCGGCGGCCTCCTGTTCCGCACATGACCTTGCTCAGGTCCGGCCGATGGCTGTCGATGTGAAGATGTCGCCCTCATTCGGCCATCGGTCGTCGTCGGCCGGTAGCCACGGAGGTTGTGTCTGATGCGCATCGCCCAGGTGTCGCTGGCAGGGGCTGACCCGCCCCTGCGGCAGCACTTCATACCTTCGGCCCTGTCCTGGCTGCCGAAGGGTGAGGCGCTCCCGCTGCACGCCTGGACGTCCCGGCACCGGTGGGTGGTCGTCGTCCTCGCCGTTCAGGCCGCAGGCATTCCCATCTTCGGCCTGCTGCGCGGTTTCCCTCTCGTCACCTCGCTCAGAGAGGCGCTGCTGCCGCTGATCCTGGCGGCGCTGGCCTGGTGGCCGCGCCTCGGACGGCCGGTACGCAGCTCCATCGCGAGCCTGGGCCTGATGGTCACCTCCGGCGTGATCGTCCATCTCGCCGGCGGGGCCATCGAGGCTCACTTCCTGTTCTTCGTGATGGTGCCGGTCGTGGCGCTGTACGAGAACTGGGTGCCGTTCGGCCTGGCTGTCGGCTATGTCCTCATTCAGCACGGTCTGCTCGGCACGCTGAACAGTTCCGACGTCTACAACCACCACGCCGCGCAGGCGAGTCCGTGGCGGTGGGCGGCGATCCACGCCGGATTGTTCGCCGCGTCCGCCGTGGGTGCCCTGGTCAACTGGAAGCTGCACGAGACGGCACGCAGCGTCGAGACCACCTTGAGCGCGGCGCTGGCCCACCACGCCCACCACGACGCGCTCACCGGCCTGCCCAACAGGCGGCTCTTCTCCCTCCGGATGGCCCAATCGGTACAGGTCGCCCAGGCGGGCGGTCAGCAGCCGACCCTGCTGATCCTGGACCTGGACGGGTTCAAGGGCGTCAACGACACGTTCGGACACGACGTCGGCGACCTCCTGCTCATCGAGACCGCGAACCGGCTGCGTGCCTGCCTGCGCGAGCAGGACACCGTGGCGCGCTTCGGCGGCGACGAGTTCGCCGTGCTGATCACCGACGCGGACCCCACCCGGGGAGAGCACCTCGCCCAACGGATCGTCGACGCGCTCAACAAGACGTTCGACATCGAGGGCGTCACGCTCGACATCGAGGTAAGCGTGGGCATCGCCACGGCCAGGACCGAGCAGGACACCGACGTGGTGATCCGGGAGGCCGACGCGGCCATGTACCAGGCAAAGGTGAACCGCCTCGGTCTCACCCGCTTCGATCCGGACGCGACCCAGCACGCCGCCGACCGGCTCAGCCTGCTCGGCGCCCTCCGCCGCGCCCTCGACAGCAACGAGATCGAGCTGCACTACCAGCCGAAGATCTCCACCGCTACCGGTGAACTCGTGGGAGCCGAGGCGTTGGCACGCTGGCGGCACCCCACCCGCGGCCTGCTCGGACCGGCCATCTTCATCCCGGTACTGGAAGGCACGAACCTGATCCACCGGTTCACCGCGTACGTGCTGGCCCGTGCCCTGGCCCAGGCCCGGACCTGGCACCTCACCGGGAATCCGGTGCCGGTCGCGGTCAACGTGTCCACCCGGTGCCTGCTCGATCCCACCTTCCCGGACACCGTCGCGGAAGCGCTGGCGACCGCGGGCGTACCCGGGGAGCTGTTGTGCATCGAGATCACCGAGAACACCGTCATGGCCGACCCGGAGCAGGCGATCGACGTCCTTCGTCGGATCCGCGCGATGAACGTGAAGACGGCGATCGACGACTTCGGTACCGGCTACTCCTCCATGGCCTACCTGAAGATCCTGCCGATCGACGAGCTGAAGCTCGATCGCTCCTTCGTGCGCGACATGGCCACCGATCACAACAATCACGTGCTGGTGGAGTCGCTGGTCGAGCTCGGCCACAACCTGGGCATGGAAGTGGTCGCCGAGGGCGTCGAGGACAGTCCGACGCTTACGGCGCTGCGTCAGATCGGCTGCGACGTCGTCCAGGGCTACCACCTCGCCCACCCGCTGGCGCCGGTCGACTTCGCCGCGTTCCTGGCAACGGCCACCGCCAGCCGCGCCCGGCACGCCGGGCTGGAGCTGAGCCGCAAGTCGGCCTGACCGCCCTACCCCGCGGGATGTGGTGAACGGCTCGCGAGGAGGAGATTGCCCGTCGAGAGCGGACAGAAAAAGAAGGTGGAAGGAGAGACGCACTCCTTCCACTTTCAACATATAGCGCACAGGGGGACTTGCGGCAAGGCCCCGGTCGTGCCGCAGAATCACCGGCCGAAGCCAGTACCTGCATATACGGGGGGTAGCGCGTGCGCGTGTTGTTGTCGACGTACGGGGGACGAGGGGACGTCGAACCACTGGTGGGACTGGCGGTGGCGTTGCAAGCGCTCGGCGCGGAGGCGCTGGTGTGCGCGCCGCCGGACTGCTCGGAGCGGCTGGCTGACGCCGGCGTACCACACGAGCCGCTGGGCATCCCGGTACGCCAACTGCTGGACGGCGCACGGCCGACGCCGGCGGACGTACCCCGGATCCAGGCCGCGCTGATCGCCGAACAGTTCGCCAAGCTCCCGGCGGTGGCCGAGGACTGCGATGTCCTCGTAGCGACCGGTTTGTTCCCGGTCGCGGCCAGCGTGCGGTCGGTGGCGGAGAAGTTGGGCACCCGGTACGTGTTCGCGGCGTACTGCCCGATCTTCCTGCCGTCGCCGCACCACCGGCCGCAGCCGTTGCCGGGCCGGCCGATCCCACCGGACATCACCGACAGCCAGGAGCTGAACGACCTGCACATTAAGCACTTCAACGCGATGTTCGGCGAGGTGCTCAACGGCCACCGGGCCTCGATCGGCCTGCCGCCGGTGGACAACGTCCGCGACCACGTCCACACCGACCGGCCGTGGCTGGCGGCGGACCCGGTGCTGGCACCGTGGCGCGAGCCGGCCGACCTCGACGTCGTACAGACCGGCGCGTGGATCCTCCCGGACGAGCGCCCGCTCCCGGCCGAGCTGGAGGCCTTCCTGGACGCCGGCACGCCACCGGTGTACGTGGGCTTCGGCAGCATGCCCGCCCCGGCCGACGTCGCCCGGGTGGCGGTCGAGGCGGTCCGCGCCCAGGGCTGTCGGGTACTCGTGTCCCGCGGCTGGGCCGACCTCGCCCTGATCGACGACCAGGACGACTGCTTCGCGGTCGGCGAGGCGAACCACCACGCGTTGTTCCGTCGGGTGGCCGCCGTCGTGCACCACGGCGGTGCGGGCACCACCACCACTGCCACCCGGACCGGCGCCCCTCAGGTCGTGGTACCGCAGATGGCGGACCAGCCGTACTTCGCCGGCCGGGTGGCCGAGCTCGGCATCGGGGTGGCGCACGACGGTCCGACCCCGACCACCGAGTCCCTGTCGGCCGCGCTCAGCACGGCACTGGAACCCCGGACCCGGGCACGAGCATCCGCCGTGGCCGGCACGGTCCGCAGCGACGGGGCGGCGGTGGCCGCGAAACTGCTGGTCGACGCGGTGAGCCGGGAAAGGGTCTGAGCCCTGAGCCCGACCGTCCACGGACCTGGCAGGGAGGGCCGTCCAGGCCCGACCGGTCTCCGGCGGGAGCGGCGGCAGCACGCCCGCGAACCCGGGGCATCGTTTTTTCGGAGTTGTGCCATGAGCGCGTTTGACCTTCCCGACCACCTCGCCCCCAAGGCCGACCCCACGCTGATCGCCGGCGACGAGCAGCACTTCGCGGCCATCGCGGAGAGCATCGAGCGGTCGATCGCCGACCTGACCGAACGCCTCGAAGCCGAACGCAAGGCGCCGCACGGCGCAGGCCGCCCGCAGGAGCGGATGGACCGGGACCTGGAGGTGTACCGGCTGACCGCGCGCCTGCGTACCCTGCGCCGGTTCGGGCTGGACCTGTGCCTCGGACACATGGTCAGCGCGGACCACCCCGAGCCGGTGTACATCGGACGACTCGGCCTCACCGACAGCACGGGTCGCCGGCTGCTGTACGACTGGCGCTCCCCCACCGCTGAGCCGTTCTTCGGAGCGACCCACGCCAACCCGATGGGGCTGACCAGTCGACGCCGGTACCGCTGGACCCGCGGCCGGATCAGCGACTACTGGGACGAGGTGTTCACCTCCGACGGGATGGTCGGGCACGCCGCGCTCGACGACCAGTCCGCCTTCATCGCCAGCCTGGGCACCGGCCGGTCGCCCCGGATGCGGGACGTGCTCGGCACCATCCAGGCCGACCAGGACGCGATCATCCGCGCGGGATCCCGCGGTGCTCTCGTCGTCGACGGTGGTCCGGGTACCGGCAAGACCGTCGTCGCCCTGCACCGCACCGCCTACCTGCTCTACTCCGACCCTCGGCTCGGTCACCGCCAGGGCGGCGTGCTGTTCGTCGGGCCGCACCAGCCCTACCTGGCGTACGTCTCCGACGTCCTGCCCAGCCTCGGCGAGGAGGGCGTGCAGACCTGCACCCTGCGGGACCTCGTCGCCGAAGGACCCGCGGCCGGGATCGAGGCCGACCCGGACGTGGCCCGGCTGAAGTCGTCCGCGGAGCTGGTGAAGGCGATCGAGCCGGCCGTGCGGTTCTACGAGGAGCCGCCCACCGAGACGATGACGGTCGAGACCCCCTGGTCCGAGATCCGGCTGAGCGCGGCCGACTGGGCCGAGGCGTTCGACGTACCGGACCCCGGCACCCCGCACAACGTGGCGCGCGACCAGATCTGGGAGGAGCTGCTCACGATCCTGGTGGACAGACATGCCGGCGACGCCCCGGAGAACCTGCTCCGCAAGTCGCTGCTGCAGAACAGGGAGCTGCTCACGACCTTCAACCGGGCGTGGCCGCTGATCGACGCGGCCGACCTCGTCGGGGACCTGTGGTCGGTACCGGCCTACCTGCGCATGTGCGCTCCCTGGCTCCAGCCCGACGAGGTCAAGACGCTGCAACGCGGCGACCCCCGGGCGTGGACGATCTCCGACCTGCCGCTGCTGGACGCGGCGCGACAACGTCTCGGTGACCCGGAGGTGTCGCGGGTCAACCGTCGCCGGAAAGCCGCGGTCGCCACCCAACGGGAGCAGATGGCCCAGGTCATCGACGACCTCATCGCGGCCGACTACGACGGCGAGGGCCTGGTGACGAGCCTGCGCCAGCAGGACCTGCGCGACGTACTGGTCAACGAGGACGTACTGCCGGACGTCGACCCGGAGCCGCTGGCCGGCCCGTTCGCACACATCGTGGTGGACGAGGCCCAGGAGCTGACCGACGCGGAGTGGCAGATGCTGCTGCTCCGCTGCCCGTCCCGGAGCTTCACCATCGTCGGGGACCGTGCCCAGGCCCGGCACGGGTTCACCGAGTCGTGGCAGGAGCGGCTCAAGCGGATCGGGCTCGACCGGATCAACCTGGCAACACTCCGCATCAACTACCGGACGCCGGAAGAGGTCATGGCCGAAGCCGAGCCGGTCATCCGGGCCGTACTCCCGGACGCCAACGTGCCGACCTCCATCCGCGGTACCGACGTCCCCGTCGTACACGGAGCCGCCACGGAGCTGGGCCGGATCCTCGACACCTGGCTCGCCGCGCATGCCGACGGGATCGGCTGCGTCATCAGCGCTGGCCCCCTCGACGAGGAGCCGATCCGGGCGACGCCCCGGGTCCGGTCGCTGACCCCGGAGCTGTCGAAGGGGCTCGAGTTCGACCTGGTCGTCCTCGTCGACCCGGACGAGTTCGGCGACGGCATCGAAGGAGCGGTCGACCGCTATGTCGCGATGACCCGGGCGACCCAGCAGCTCGTCATCCTCACGAGCTCCTGACGGCCGAAACGCCCACTCCCAGGCTGGGCGGGTGGACTCCCCGCAACCCGTGGCCGGCCCGACGCCCGGCTCGGCGCCGGACCAGTCAGCGCCCGGCGCCGGCCGCCGCAGGGCGGAGTGAGAGGGTGGTCCACTCGGCGGGCGATCTTCAAGTGGGGGGCCGGTGTCAGGCATGCGCGGGGGCACGACGTTGCGGGCAATCACCGGTGTGCTGAGCGTGCTGCTGTTGGCGGGATGCGCGTCGGGCGGGCACACGTACGCGTCGTTGAGCGGGCACGCGCAACGGACGGTCGCGGGACCGCTGACCTGCGGTGTGTCCGCCCCGTCGGTGGTGTACTCGGCCGCCCAGCGGGCGAGCCTCGGCCTGACGGTGTGGCCGGACACGCAGCCGGGGTTCTACGGGACCGGCGGCATGACGGCCACCGGAAACGCCGGCGGCACCGGCGCGATCCAGCAGCAGCAGTTCACCACCAAGGGACAGTCGGTCCTGGCGAAGAAGCCGATCCTGAACGTTCCGACGAACAAGGGCTACGACTACGCCGGCGGTGGGCCGCTCACGCTGGTGAACGGCCTGTACCTGCAGACGATCCACCTGGAAAACCCGCTCGTGAGCGGCAGCCCGGTGCCGTTCTACACGACGGTCGGGCTCGGCCTGTTCAATTCGGCGACCAGGCAGACGACGTACCTGGGCGCGGTGATGACGCCGCAGGAGACGCTGACCGAGGCGAAGGCGGATCCTCGGTGGACGATCAACATCGACACGCCGAACATCATCAACCTCGGCGACGGCTACCTGTACCTGATGTCGACGGACTGGGTGCACACGCCGCAGGGTCCGGTGGCGCACTCGCTGATCTCGGTACGGGCACCGCTCGCGGACGTCGTCGCCGCGGCACAGGCCGGCCACGTGTCGCCCTGGTACAAGTACAAGGGCGGCGACTGGACGTCACCCGCGCTCGGTGGGGCGTCGGACGACATCGAGACCGGACAGCCGTTCAACTGGCAGCCGAACGCGTACGTGGACACGGCGCATTCGACGATCCTGGTCGTGTCGCCGACCTCGCAGGAAGACATCGTCGTGTCGATGAACCTGGCCACCGGCGGATGGTCGACCCAGCAGACGCTGTTCTCCGATCCCGGCAAGTTCATCGCGTACCCGACGCTGCATCTGGAGTCGGGTGTGCTGAAGCTGTACTACCTGCAGTGGCAGTCACCCGCACAGGACTGGTCGACCGCGCAGGAACTGGTACGCACGCTGACCTGCACGTAGTGCCGCCGATGGGGCGAGTCGTGCCGGCCGGGTCGGCGACACCCGTTGACGCCACGCGAGGTCTGAAACCCGCCAGCATCGACCCGGCCGGGCGGCGGCAACGGTCAGTCGCCCGGGTGGTCGCCGGTCGCGCCGTCGACGAGCTCCCGCAGGATGTCCAGGTGGCCGGCGTGCCGGGCGGTCTCCTCGACCATGTGGATCAGCACCCAGCGCATGGTGACGGTCTCGCCCGTCCACGAGGTGCCGGTGTCCTCGAGGCCGAGCTCGGCGATCACCTCGTCGGCGGCGGCGCGGGCACGGCGGTAGTACGCCACGATGTCCGCGATCGTCTCGTCCGGCGTCGCGCGCATGTCCGCTTCCGGATCGTCCGCGTCGAACCTCGTATCGGCGGGCCGGCCGAACGTTTCGCAGAACCAGCCGTACTCGACGCTGGCCAGGTGCTTGACCAGCCCGAGCAGGCTGGTACCGGTCGGCGTCATCGGCCGCCGGGCCTGCTCCTCGTCGAGCCCGTCGAGCTTCCACAGCACCACGTCGCGGTGCCGGTCGAGCGCGACGTACAGGCTTTCCTTCTCCCCGCCGGTCAGCGGCACGCGTCGTCTCATGGGGCCCAACGTAGCGGCGACGTCCGACACCGCCGACCGGGATTCGGCCAGCGGCGCTACCGGCTCGGGCGAAGCAACTCGGCGATGTCGTCGTACGCGGTCATGATCAGGCCCACCACGAGCCCGGTACCGGCGGCGAGCAGCACACCGGCCAACTCGACTCCGCCGGAGGCCAGCGTGCCGGCCAGACCGACCAGCGCGATCATCACCAGCAACCCGTTCCGGACGAGATGCCGCGTCCCGAGCGGGGTGGCCGACGCACCGAAGCACCGGCACGGCGCCCGGTTGCCGTGCCGGAGGCTCAGCGCGATCGCGCCGCCGAAGACCAGGAGCAGGCCGGCCGCGAGCACGAAACCCACCGCAGCCGTCCACCGCAGCGGCACCGCCAGCAGTACGACGATGAGCAGCTCGGTCACCACCGATGCCCGCGCCGCGACCCCGGCGACGCGGTCGGGCACCACCTTCATCTGCACCAGCGAGCGTACGAACGCGGGAAACGCGTCCCGGCCGACCAGCTTGCCGACCACAGCTACCGCGAAAACGATGCCGATCAACAGTCGGCAGGCCACGTCCAGATACCGCACCGGCCGAACCTATTCGTTCCGCTCCTCGACTGACAACGCGGTACGCCCCGGCGTCAGCCGGGCGACCACGTGACCGATCACGTGGTCGAGCGGGATCGGGCCGAAGATGCGCGAGTCGAGGCTGCGGTCGCTGTCTCCCCGCACGTACACCTGGCCGGGTCCGATGAGCTCGCCGGCGCGCTCGTCGCCTGGCGGCGTCGGGTCGCCGGCGATCGCGACGACCCGCTTGATCAGGTACGAGTCCGGCCCCGGTCTGCCCGCCGGGCGCCGGCAGACCACGACGTCGCCGCGGCGGACACGGCGCCGCAGCTGGCGGCGGACGGTCAGTACCGCGTCGCCCGGTTGGAACGTCGGCACCATGCTCGGGCCGTCGACCCGGACCACCAGCAGTGCGAGTCTGGCCAGCACCAGTGCCACGCCGGCCACCGCCAGCCCGGCCAGGATCATCGTGGTTGCTCGCACGAGGGCGGAGTGTACGCGCGAAACCGCCCACCGCGGCCGGCCCGGCGAGCGGAACAAATTCACGCGGGTACGGCCGCGAATCGACACCAGTGCGGCGCGATCCGACGCGGATATCCAGAGAACCGCGGCATTGCTAATGATCGATTAGTGGAAATTAACGGTTGCTTCGGAGCCCTACCAGCGACGACACCGGTAACCACACAACGCAACCTTGACCGGTTCGCGGGGCTGCTGAGAGCCTGCTCCCAATCGATTTCTCGGGAAGGGAACATCACATGAGGACATTCCGCCGGATCGGCTCCTCGATCATGGAAACGCTGCTCCCGACGGCGCGCGCCCAGGCTTGCACCCCGGGCTACTGCGACCACGCGAAGAACCGCTGCTGCAAGATGTGTACCGGCGGCGTGAAGATCTGCGCCTCGAGGGGTTCCGGCTGCGCCGACAACTGCTTCGGCTTCTGAGCCACCCGCACCGCATCGCCCGCGGAACCGCGGCAACCACTGAGTAGCCGCGTCGGGTCGGGCCGCGGTCCGGCCCGACGCGTTCCGCCAGGCAGAGCATCCTGACCGGCCCCTGGGCCCGCGGGACGCCTGCTCCCCACCTGACTTCGTACCGGGAAAGGGACCTTACGTGATCAGAATTCGCCGGCTCGGCTCCTCGATCATGGAAACGCTGCTCCCGACGGCCCGCGCCCAGGCCTGCACCCCGCCCTACTGCGACCACACGAACAACCGCTGCTGCAAGATGTGCACCGGCGGCGTGAAGATGTGCGCGCCGAAGAACTCCGGCTGCACCAACAGCTGCCGCGGCTACTGACGGCCGGTCAGTAGGGCGGAACGGAACCGCCACCTGAGTAGTCGGGTCGGGCCGCATGGTCCGACCCGACGTTCCGGAGGGAGACCGGTCATCGTCATCCTGTCGATCGCCGCCGCGTTCGTCGCGCTGGTAGCGCTTGCCGCCTTCGGGCTGGTCCTCGTGCTCGCGCGGAGGCTCCGCGACGTCACCGAGCGGATGAACGTATTCCTGCCCCGGCTGGACGGCGGCCTGCCTCCCAGCGGCAGACCGCTCCCGAGTTTCGCCGGGACCTCGGTCGACGGCGTTCCGGTCAGCGAAGACGACTTCTCCGGCGCCGATCGCATCCTCGCCCTGCTGACCACCGACTGCGGCGCCTGCCGCGACCAGGTCCCGGTGCTCCGCGACCTCGACCGGGGCGAGTCGCCGCAGCCGATCGTCGTGGTCATCGGACCGGACGACGCCCGCAAGGACATGGTTTCCGCACTGTCCGGACGCGCCGTGGTGGTCGAGGAGAATGGCGGCGGGCCGATCGCCGGCAGCTTCGGCATCCAGGACTTCCCCGCGCTGATCATGGCCGGCAACGGTGTGGTCACGGCCGCGGGAAACAGCCTGTCCGGTGTACTGGCCTCGGCCGGAGAGCCGGTCCACCCGAAATAGCGGTCGCACCGTACCGGCGGGCGACACCGGACGCGTTCCGGGTCGTCCAGCCGACATTCGGAACTCTATTGATCACCGCACGGCGTCGTACCGATCCGCACGCCACTGCCGCCTCTTACCGCAGGTACCGAATGCCGCCTTTCGCGGCCGGTGCGCTGCCACTTTCACGGCCAACGGGGCGCTGTCGATTTCCGGACAGGCAACCGCTTCCGCGGGAAGCCGGCGAATATCGTCCGGCCGCATTCCGGCGTAGCGGGCGGCGCGTCGACGGATCGGTGCACCCCCGCGAAAACTCGACCGGTTACGTCTCTGACCAGCGACAACGGTCGGCTGACCGATCCGGTCGACTGACCGGGCAGCCGCCGGCACCGGGTCCGCGCGGACACCGCGCCGACCACGCGCGCCCCGCGGAATCCGGCCCACCGCACTGTTCGACGGAATAACTACATTGCGTGCCCCGCTTTCGGCGTAAAGTCACGGCCCATCCGGCAAACGCATCCAGGGCGCCGGACACCCTCGAACAGACGCCGATAACCCGAGCACTGACCATTCCGCTCGTGCCCGGCGAATCGACCCAGACCAGATACCAATGCGCGTCGATTTCCATGGTGCCTGGAGGTTCCGCAATGAGTGTGCGCCTTTCATCCCCGATAACGGATATTGACGACCACTACGAGGTCGTCGTGATCGGGTCGGGGTACGGGGGCGGCATCGCGGCGTCCCGGCTGGCCCGCGCGGGCCGGTCCGTGTGCCTGCTCGAGCGCGGCAAGGAACTGCAGCCCGGGGACTACCCGGACAACCCGCTCGAGGTCTCGCACGAGTTCCAGATCGACGCGCCGCGGCACCACACCGGTTCGCGCACAGGCCTGTACGACCTGCGCCTGAACGACGACATCGACGTGTTCGTCGGCTGCGGGCTCGGCGGTACCTCGCTGGTGAACGCGAACGTCTCGCTGGAAGCCGACCCGCGGGTCTTCGGCGACACGATCTGGCCGGCCGAGGTACGGGCCGACGCGGACGGGCTGCTGCAGGCCGGGTACCAGCGGGTGCGTGAGATGCTGCGGCCCGCTCCCCTGCCCGAGCGGTACGACCTGCACAAGCTCGACGCGCTCAGCCGGTCGGCCAAGTCGGTCGGCGGGGAGTTCTACCGGCCGCCGATCAACGTCACGTTCGACGACGGCATCAACCACGTCGGCGTACACCAGCAGGCCTGTTCGATGTGCGGGGACTGCGTCGCGGGCTGCAACCAGGGCGCGAAGAACACGGTCCTGATGAACTACCTGCCGGACGCGCACAACCACGGCGCCAAGATCTTCACGAAGGTGTCGGCCCGGTCGGTGCAACGGCAGAACGGCCGCTGGCTGGTGCACTACCAGCTGCTCGACACCGGCCGGGAGCGGTTCGACGCGCCCGAGGCGACGGTCTCGGCCGACCTGGTCGTGATCGCGGCCGGCACGCTCGGCTCGACCGAGCTGCTGCTCCGGTCGCGGGAGCGCGGCCTGCCGCTGTCCACGCTGCTGGGCAGGCGGTTCTCCGGCAACGCCGACGTACTGGCGTTCGGCTACAACGGCGAGACCGAGATCGACGGCATCGGCCGGGGCGGTTCGTACGCCGACCATGACGAGCCGGTCGGCCCCACCATCACCGGCGTCATCGACACCCGCGCGCAGGGCGAGTTCGCCGACGGCGTCGTGATCGAGGAAGGCGCGCTGCCCAGTGGCATCGCCGCGCTGCTGCCGAGGATCTTCGCCACCGTGTCCCGGCTGGAAGGCGTGGACATCGACGGCCCGATGGACCTCGTCGCCGAGGCCCGCCGCGAGCTGGAGAGCCTGGTCCGCGGCCCGTACCAGGGAGCGACCCGCAACACCCAGACCTACCTGGTGATGGGGCACGACGACGGGGACGGCGAGCTGGTCCTGGAGCACGACCGGTTGCGTACCCGCTGGTCGGGCGTTGGCCGCAAGCCGATCTTCAACGCCATCGACATGCTGCTGCGCAGCGCCTCGATCCCGCTCGGCGCCACGTACCTGCGGGACCCGATCTGGAACCAGTTGCTCGGCACCAAGCTCGTCTCGGTACACCCGCTGGGCGGCTGCCCGATGGGAGCCGACGCCGACGACGGGGTGGTCAACCACAAGGGCCAGGTGTTCGCCGGTACCGCCGGGACCGAGGTGTACGAGGGGCTGTACGTCGCCGACGGCTCGGTGATTCCGCGTTCGCTCGGGTTGAACCCGCTGCTCACGATCTCGGCGCTGGCCGAGCGCACCTGCGCGCTGCTGGCCGCCGACCGCGGCTGGACGATCGACTACGCGCTGCCGTCGGCGCCGATCGCACCGGCCGCGCAGGCCAAGCCGGGCATCGAGTTCACCGAGACCATGCGCGGGTACATCGCCGCCAGCCCGACCGACGACTACCAGGCGGCCGCCGAGGCGGGTCGACTGGGCAACTCGCCGTTCGAGTTCACCCTCACGATCGTCTCCGACGACGTGGACCGGATGATCACCGATCCGGCGCACGAGGCGCGGATGGTCGGCACGGTCCGGGCACCGATGCTGTCGCCGGACCCGATCACCGCGAACCGCGGCGTGTTCAACCTGTTCGTGGCCGACCCGGAACACCCCGACACCAAGCTGATGCGGTACCGGATGGCGCTGACCACCGAGGCCGGGGAGCGGTACCTGTTCACCGGGTTCAAGACGATCCGGGACGACCGCGGTCTCGACCAGTGGCCGGACACCACCACGCTGTACGTCACGGTGTACGCCGGTGACGACGAGAGCGGCGACGTCGTGGCGCGCGGCATCCTGCGCATCGCGCCGGACGACTTCGTCAAGCAGCTCAAGACGATGCGGGCCACCAACGCCGGCAGCGCCGTCGAGCGGCTGAACGCCACCGCGCGGTTCGGCCAGTACTTCGCCGGGGTGCTGTACGAGGTGTACGGCGGCGTGTTCGCCGAGCCGGTCCTGTTCCACCGGGACGCACCGCCGCGCAAGAAGCGGCCGCTGCGGGTGCCCGCGCCGCAGCTGCATCCGTTCCGTACCGCCGACGGGGTCGACCTGCTCCTGACCCGCTATCACGCCGGCGACAAGGGCCCGGTGCTGGTCAGCCACGGGCTCGGGGTGTCGAGCCGGATCTTCACGATCGACACGATCGAGACCAACCTGCTCGAGTACCTGTGCGCGCACGGGTTCGACGTGTGGCTGCTGGACTTCCGGGCCAGCATCGATCTGCCCGCGTCGGCCGCCCAGTTCTCCGGCGACGACGTCGCGACGTACGACTATCCGGCCGCCGTGGACGCGGTACGCCGGCTCACCGGGGCCGAGTCGGTGCAGGTCGTCGCGCACTGCTTCGGCTCGACCACGTTCGTGATGGCGATGCTGGCCGGCCTGCGCGGGGTACGGTCGGCGATCTGCTCGCAGATCGGTCCGCACGTGGTGGCGTCGACGGCGACCCGGCTCAAGTCCGGACTGCACGTGCCGCAGCTGCTCGACAAGCTCGGCATCCACTCACTGACCAGTGACGCCGAAAGCGACGAGGGCTGGTGGGAGCGGCTGTACGACCGGGCCCTGCGGTTCTATCCGACCGAGGCCGAGGAGCACTGCAACAACGCGGCCTGCCACCGGATCTCGTTCATGTACTCGCTGCTCTACGAGCACGACCAACTCAACCCGGCCACCCACGAGTACGGCCTGCACGAGATGTTCGGCGCCGCCAACATGCGGGCTTTCGAACACCTTGCCTCGATGGTACGGGCGGGAAAGGTGGTGAATTTCGACGGCGACGACGTGTACCTTCCGCACCTCGACCGGATGGCCATTCCGATCACGTTCATCCACGGTGCGGAGAACCAGTGCTTCAAGCCGGAGAGCACCGAGCTGACGTACCAGGCGCTGCGGGAGCGCAACGGTAGCCGGCTCTACCACCGGTACCTGATTCCCAACTACGGCCACATCGACTGCATCTTCGGCAAGCGCGCCTCCTACGACGTGTACCCGCTGATCGTGCGGCACCTGGAGTCGCCGTGAGCACCGACATCGCCAGGACGGTCGACGGTGAACTGGAGCGGCTGCGTACCGTCATCGGCGCCGGGTACGTGCTCACCGCCGCGGCGGAACGGGAAGCGCACGCCAAGGACACCAGCCAGTTCCACCAGCTTCCGCTCGCGGTCATCTACCCCGGTACCGCCGAGCAGGTGGCCGAGGTGCTGCGGGTCGCGACCGAGTTCGGGCTCGCGGTCTGGCCGTACAGCAAGGGAAAGAACTGGGGCTACGGCGCGCACATGCCGCTCGGCGAGCACGCGATCGTGCTGCTGCTGGACCGGATGAACCGGATCCTCGAGGTCAACGAGGAACTCGCCTACGCCGTGATCGAGCCGGGCGTCACCCAGGAGGAGCTCAACGCGCACCTGCGGTCGACCGGCAGCCGGCTGTGGGCCGACTGCACCGACTCGACGCCGCAGGGCAGCGTGATCGGCAACGCGCTGGAGCGGGGCGTCGGGTACACCCCGGCCTGGGACCACTTCGGCAACCTGTGCGGGCTCGAGGTGGTACTGCCGACCGGGGAGACCGTGCGCACCGGCGGCGGGCCGCCCGACTCGCTGAGCTGGCACACGTACAAGTGGGGCACCGGCCCGTACCTGGAAGGGCTGTTCAGCCAGTCCAACTTCGGCATCGTCACCAGGGCCGGGGTGTGGCTGATGCCGGCGCCGGCGGCGGTGAAGTGCTTCATCTGCGAGGTGGGCGACGACCGGGGCCTGGCGCCGGCCGTGGACGCGATCCGGGAGCTGGCGCTGCGCGGGGTGCTGCGCAGAAACGTGCACCTGGTCAACGACGTCATGTTCCTCGCCCAGCTCACCCAGTTCCCGTACGACCAGCTCGACGGCGCGACCACACTGTCTCCGCAGGCCCTGGCCGGGTTGCGGGACCGGTACCGGGTCGCGCCGTGGACTGTGACCGGTGGGCTGTACGGCAGTCACCGGCAGGTGCGGCTGGCCGCCCGGGAGGTGCGCCGGGCGCTCGGGCGGTACGGCCGGGTGCAGGTGTTCGGGGTGCGCGGCGTGTCGCTGCTCGGCTGGCTCGCGGACCGGTGGCGGTCGTTCGGCCGGGTACCCGGGCTGACCCGGCTGCTGGCCGCGGTCACGCACGCCTCGGCGGAGAAGCTGGCCCTGATCCCGGCGCTGTTCGACGTGCTGCGCGGGATTCCCGGCGAGCGGATCGTCACGTTCGCCTACTTCAAGTCCCGGCGGCCGCGGCCGACCTCCGATGTGGATCCGGGGCGGGACGGTGCCGGGCTGACCTGGATGGCGGTGGTGTCGCCGCTGACCGGCACGCACACCCGCGCGCTCGCCGACCTGTGCGCGCCGATCTTCGCCCGGCACGGGTTCGACTTCTCCATCACGTACATCATGGTCAATCCCCGTACCACCCTCGGGTTGATCGAGCTGTTCTACGACCGGGAAGACCCGGACCAGTGCGCGCGGATGCCCGGGCTGTACGACGAGCTCGCGTCGGAGACGCTGGCAGCCGGCTACCAGCAGTACCGCACCAGCGTCTGGTACGGCGAACGCATCCTCGGCGCGTCCGCGGCGCTGCACCGGATGCTCGACACGATGAAGTCCGCGGTCGATCCGCACGGCATCCTCGCCCCGGGTCGGTACTCCATCGGCCGGCGCCCGTCATGAGCATCGCGCGGCGGTCCGTGACGAGCGTCGGAGGGCGGCCGTCATGAGCATCGGACGGCGGTCCGTGACGAGCGTCGGAGGGCGGCCGTCATGAGCACCGAACGGTTCGACGCGGTCATCGTCGGCTCCGGCTTCGGCGGGTCGATCGCCGCGCTCCGGCTCGCCGAGGCCGGCAGGTCGGTGCTGGTACTCGAACGCGGCCGCCGGTACCGGCCCGGCGAGTTCCCCCGCGACGTGACCGACGTGGACACGCTGCTCTGGGACTATCCGCGGCGACGGAACTCGCGCGGCCTGTACGACCTGCGGTTCTTCTCCGGCATCGGGGTGGTCGCGGCGAGCGGCGTCGGCGGCGGGTCGCTGATCTACGCGAACATCCACATCCGGCCGGACCCGGTGGTGTTCGACGATCCGCGCTGGCCGGCGTCGATCACCAGGCAGTCGCTCGATCCGTACTACGACCGGGTGGCCGGGATGCTCGGGGTCAGCCCGGTACCGCTCGACGTGGCGCTGCCGAAGCGGGACGCCTACCGGGCCATCGCCGACAAGCTCGGCCGCGAGGTGTTCGACCCGGACGAGGCGGTCAGCTGGCGCCAGCCGCCCGGCTCGACCCAGGCCACCTGCCAGTTCGTCGCCGAGTGCGAGTTCGGCTGCCAGTTCGGCGCGAAGCGCAGCATGGACCTGACGTACCTCGCCCGCGCCGAGGAACTCGGTGCCGTCGTCCGTACCGGCGCGCAGGCGCTGTACGTGCGACCGGATCACGACCACGGCTACTCCGTGGTGTACCGCGACCTGTCCGACGGCACCGTCACCGAGGTGGCCGGGGCGCGGGTCGTACTGTCCGCCGGCACCCTCGGTACCAACGAGTTGCTGCTGCGCAGCAGCGCGGCCGGACTGCTGCCGCGGCTGAGCCCCGCGCTCGGCCGGGGCTTCTCCGGAAACGGCGACTTCCTCGGCTCGGTACAGAACGCGACTCTCGACCTCGAACCGTGGCGCGGCCCCGACGTGACCTCGGTGATCCGGTACTTCGACGAGCAGCCGCACTTCACCATGGCCGCACCGACGTTCAACAAGCCGGTAATGGAGGTACTGGCCTCGCTCGGCCAGACCAACGCCCGCTGGCTCCGGCCGCTCGCCCCGATCCTGTGGCCCCGACTCGGCGGCCTCCTGCGCTGGGCCATGCGCAAGGGCCTGCTGTCCAAGCCGGCCCGGTTCCCCGGCGCGCACGCCGGCAACGCCGCCCACCTGACCAACCTGTTCGCGATCGGCCGGGACAACGCCGGCGGTACCGCCCGCCTCAAGCGCGGCAGACTCGACATCCGGTGGGCGTACGAGCGGGAGAACAAGCCGCTGATCGCCCGGATGGAAGCCGCGATGGCCGAGGTCGGCGAGGGGTACGGCGGCACCGTCGCGAGCCTCGTCACCTGGTCGGCGTTCCGCCGGATCATCACCGTGCACCCACTGGGCGGCTGCCGGGTCGCCGACTCCCCCGCCGACGGCGTGGTATCGCCGCAGGGCCAGGTACACGGCTATCCCGGCCTGTTCGTCGCGGACGGCTCGGTGATTCCCAGCTCGATCGGCTTCCACCCGGTCATGACGATCTCGGCGATGGCCGAACGCATCTCCGAAGCCGCGGTCCACAGCTACCCGTAGGTGGATCGGCGGGGCGGGACCCGGAACGGCTGCTACATGCCGAATCGGGCGCGCCGTACGGCTTCGATCGCCGCGTCAGCTCCGCTCACCTCGACCTGTGCCGCACTCTGCCGGCCGAAGAGGTAGAGCAGCAGTTCGCCCGGGGTTCCCTCGATGCGAGCGGTCGGTTCCCCCCGCCGTGCTCGAACGGCCCGATCGGTCCCTGCCCACGCGAGCTCGAGCCCCGCGCCGCGCAGTCGCCGGGCCAGGTACCAGCGCGCGCGAGTGACGTTGCGCCACAGGGCCTCGTCCATCGCGTGCTCGTTGGTCCGCGGACCGAGACCGTTGGCCCGGCGTACGTCCTCGTGGTGGACGAAGAACTCGTTGAGGGTGGGCACCCGACGCACCCAGCCGATGCGGAAGAAACCTGGCGGCGGCCCCGAGCGGAACGCCCCGGTGAGCCAGCCGAAGTCCTTGAGCGCGAGCGCTCTTCTGCGTCGTTCCGCGAAGCGGCTCCACGCGCCGGGCAGGACCAGGCCGGGGCCGGCGAGGTGGTCGCGCTCACGGAGGATCAGGTGTGCGACGAGATCGCGGGTCGTCCACGGCTCAAGGAGGGTCGGCGCCTGCGGACCGAGCTCGTCGAGCAGATCACTGAGCTGGGCTCGCTCGACGGCGTCGAAGTACCCGGTCATGTCGCCGGAGTGTAGCCAGCACCGCGGCCGTCAGCGGGAGCGACAGCTTTGTACCGTCCGCCGGGATTAATTCACACGAATCAGGATCGCCAACCGCGTCATGATTCCTTTGGGCTGCCCTGTCCAGCCTATTCACCGCGGAACCGGAAACTCGACCGGAAGTACCCGCGAGTAACGCCGTGACAAGGGAAAACGCGCCAAGCAGAGGCCACGGCAACAATTCACGGCAACCTTGACCGGCGTACCGGTCACTGGCAGCCTGCTCCACATCTGCTCATTCCGGACGAAAGGATGTCAGATGCGTCAATCAATCGGACGGGTCGGGACCACTATCCTCGAGAGGCTCCTGCCGTCGGCAAAGGCGCGGGCCTGCACGACCGGCTGGTGCGAGAAGAGCAGCTCCAAGGGCAAGCGTTGCTGCAAGCAGTGCCCAGGTGGCAAGGTCTGCACGTCGTGGGGCTTCGGCTGCCCGAACAACTGCGACAACTACTGAGGACCCGCGACAGCCTGAGCAGCCGCCACAGGCACTGAGCAACGCCTGAGAGACAGTCGCGACGGGTCGGACCGCACCACTGGTCCGGCCCGTCGTACCCCGGAGGGAGACCGGCCATCGTCATCCTGTCCATCGCGCTCGCGCTCATCGCGCTGGTAGCGCTGTCCGCTCTCGGCCTCGTGGTCGTGCTGGCCCGCCGCATCCGGGACATCACCGCCCGGGTCGACAAGTACCTGTCGGTGTCCGACGGTGGGCTGCCCGACCCCGGTACCCCGATCCCGGAGTTCTCCGCGACCTCTGTCGACGGCGTGCCGGTCAGCAAGGACGACCTGTCCGGGGCCAACCGCGTCTTCGCGATGCTCTCCACCGACTGCGCGGCCTGCCACGACCAGCTGCCCGCGCTGCGCGACCTGGGCCCGACCCAGTCGAGCCAACCGATCGTGGTGGTCGTCGGCGCACCGGAGCGGCGCTCCGCCATGGTCTCCGCGCTGGCCGGGAACACCATCGTGGTCGAGGAGCCGGACGACGGCCCGATCGCCGACGCGTTCGAAATCCAGGAGTTCCCGGCGGTGCTCGTGGCCGGCAACGGGGTGGTCCGCGCGTCCGGCCACGGGCTGTCCGACGTACTGGTCTCGGCTGGGCAGCCGGCGCGCACCTAGTGATCACGGTTGAGCGGGCCGGCCCGCGGACGGTCCTGCGCTGGGCAGGCGCGGCGATCCGGCTCGGCTGGTCCGCCTCACCACGCCAGCTCCTGGCTGTGCTGGCGCTGACCGTGGTCGGCGGGCTGGTACCCGTCGTCTCGGCCTGGACGACCAAGGTGCTGCTGGACGAGCTGACCAAGGGCGGGTCGGCGTCGCGGACCACGCTGGCCGCCTGCGTCGCCACGCTGGTCGTGGCCGGCCTGGCGCTCAAGGTCGCGAGTGCCGGCGAGATGTACCTGCAGGGAGTGCTGCACCGCAACGTCCGCACCGAGGTACAGACCAGGCTGTTCCGCCGGGTGAACGCCTACCCCGGGCTGGCGCAGTTCGAGAACCCGGACACCCTGGACCGGCTCCGGATCGCCGAGCAGTCCGGCGACACCGTTCCGCAGGAGGTGCTCGGCTCGGGGATCAGCCTGATCGAGGCCGTGATCACCGCGGTCGGATTCGTGGCGACGCTGCTGGTCCTGTTCCCCTGGCTGGTGCTGGTCGTGGTGGCCGCGGCGGTACCGACCGCACTGCTGCAGCTGCGACTGGCCCGCCACCGCGCCGAGCTCCTCAACGAGGTCACCGTCTACCAGCGCCGGCAGATCTCGTACCGGTTGCTCACCACCGACGTGCGCGCCGCGAAGGAGGTACGCCTGTTCGGGCTCGGCGAGTTCCTGACCAAGCGGATGCTCCGCGACCTGCACTCCGCCAACGCGGCCGAGGCCCGGGTCGACCGGACCGCGGCGCGGCTGGAACTCACGATCGGCCTGCTCGGCGCGGTCGTCACCCTGGCCGGCGTATCCGCCGCGGCCTACCTCGCGGTCCGCGGCCAGCTCTCGGTCGGCGACGTCACCGTGCTGCTCGCCGCCCTGATCGCGCTGCATGCCGCGTCCGGCGGGGCAACCGAACAGATCTCCAACGCGTACCGGTCGCTGCTGCTGTTCCACCACTACCTCGCCGTGGCGGAGGACCCGGTCGAGACGGTCACCGGGCGGGACGTGACCCCGCTGACCAGCGGCATCGAGTTCGACGACGTGTGGTTCAAGTACGACGAGGACCTGCCGTGGGTGCTGCGCGGGGTGAGCTGCCGGCTGTCCGCCCGGGCCGCGGTCGGACTGGTCGGACTCAACGGCGCCGGCAAGACGACGATGGTGAAACTGCTGTGCCGGATGTACGAGCCGCAGCGCGGATGCATCCGCTGGGACGGCGTGGACATCGCCGAACTCGACCCGGCCCAGTTACGCGCCCGCACCACCGCGGTCTTCCAGGACTTCATGACGTACGACTTCTCCGCGGCCGACAACATCGGCGTCGGCCGCGTGTCCGACCTGGGCAACCTCGACCGCATCCGGCAGGCCGCCGCGTTCGCCGGCGTCGACGAGACGATCTCTGACCTGCCCCGCGGGTACTCGACGCTGCTGACCCGGATCTTCCCGACCGACGAGGAAGGCGGCCGGGCCGCCTCCCTGTCCGGTGGCCAGTGGCAGCGGATCGCGGTCGCCCGGGGATTCCTGCGGGACGACGCGGACGTGCTGATCCTCGACGAGCCGACCTCAGGGATGGACGCCGAGGCCGAGTACGCCCTGCACAAGCGGCTCAGCGACCTCCGTACCGGCCGGCTCAGCCTGCTCATCTCGCACCGGTTGAACACTCTCCGGGACGCCGACACGATTCTCGTTCTCGACGCCGGTCAGGTCGTGGAAACCGGTACCCACGACGAATTGATGGCCGCCGGTGGCCGGTACGCCGAATTGTTCACGCTGCAATCCGAGGGGTACCAGCTCGCCGCCACCGACGGGTAGATCCCGCGCCGACGAGCGACAATGCCGGACCCGACAAGTTCGGCTTGGACGACTTACACTTTTCGCGTTTAACCTTGAACACACAGGCGTGATCCATTCGAGCGCTGACATGTCACATAACTGACACGCTATGGATCAGACAGCCATGTCGCTTCAATGGCTGCCCAGTGGTTTTCTTAGCTTGTGCCCGCCGACGGACAACATCGGCCGATCATCGCCGGCGACCCAACACCTTGCTCGGAGGGACCAGTCCATGAAGACACTTGCCTTCGTTTCTGTGGGCATGGGCGCGGTCCTCATGCTGGTTGGACTCATTCGTCTATTTACCTCTAAGTCAAATACTGGCGACCCAAACCAGTCAATATTCAAGATCTTCAATGTCTCCGTAGCAGGCCCAGTGGAATTAGTAGTCATAGCGATCGGCGCCCTACTCGTAGCCGCGCCACTCATTGCACTCGTCAAATCGCCGAGAACGTCCGACCCACCTCGTCCGAGCGGAGCTCCTTCCACCTCTGGCGCTCCATCTACCGGGCCACCGCCAAGTCCACCGGGCCCTTCAGCCACCCTCGATTATCCGATGGACGGCACCAACGTTTCCAACTTGAATGGCTTCATCGCCCGCGGAAAAGTCTCGTCCCTAGGGCCGAACACGATCTGGATCCTGGACTATGACGGCGGCTACACCGTCGATCAGCAGGCGATGGTTGTTGGAGACAAGTGGTCGGCAGTAGACAAGCCTCTCGGAGACTCCACCGATGAGCTGCCCTTCAATTTGACCATGGTGGCCGTG
Source organism: uncultured Actinomycetota bacterium (assembly GCA_963742715.1). Taxonomy (GTDB): domain Bacteria; phylum Actinomycetota; class Actinomycetes; order Mycobacteriales; family Micromonosporaceae; genus CAVUMR01. Next base: position 2,874,078 of record CAVUMR010000002.1, read on the forward strand.
ATTGGCGATCAAGGCTGCACAACGAAGCTGGCCGACATCGTCGATAACAAGGACGGCTACACCGAAGGTCTCCCTGTTGGCTGCAAGACCTTCGCCAAGGTAACGGTGAGGGTGTCCATACCTTGATCTCGATTCTCGTGTGAAGTGGTGGAGGAACTCGAACGCGCGCCACCTCTGGTTAGTTGTTCGCCTCGTGTACGAGGATCGCCACCTGTACCCGGTTGGCGCAGTCGAGCTTGGTGAGGATTCGCGAGACGTACGCCTTGACGGTCGCGGTACTCATGTACAGCTCGGTACCGATGTCCGCGTTCGACTTTCCGGCACCGACCGACAACGCGACTTCCCGCTCCCGTTCGGTGAGCTGGTCCAGCGCGATTCGTGCCAGCTCGGCCCGGTCGTTGCGCGCGTCGCGGCTCCCGCCGTGCGCGACGTGCGCGATCAGTCGGGTCAGTACCGCCGGCGACAGCATTGATTCTCCGGCGGCGACGCGCCGTACCGAATCAATGATCTGTTGGGGTGGGGTGTCCTTGAGCAGGAAGCCGTTCGCGCCGGCGCGCAACGCGCGGACGATGTGCTCGTCGGTGTCGAACGTGGTGAGCACGATGACCGCGGGCCGGTGCGCGTTGTCGTCGGCCGGTCCGCCGTCGACCGCGCCAGCAACGCCAGCCTCAACCGCACCGGCGCCGGGTGCGCGCAGTGCCCCGGTGGCGGTCAGACCGTCCATGCCGGGCATCCGGATGTCCATGAGTACGACATCCGGGTGCAGCCGGCCGGCGGCCTCGATCGCCTCGGCGCCGTTGGCCGCCTCCCCCACCACCGTGATGCCCTCGTCCGCGCCGAGCACGAGCGACAGGCCGACCCGCACCAGCGGGTCGTCGTCCACCAGCAGCACCCGGATCAGGTCGGCCACGGCAACCAGGCTTCCAGGTCGAACGTGACCTGCCCGTCCGCGCCGCGCCGTACGCCATGATCCAGCCGGCCGCCGGCGAGACTCACCCGCTCGGCCAGGCCAACCAGCCCGGACCGGGCCCCCGGAATCGTCGACGCCCCAGCGGCCGCGAGCCGGTTGCGTACGTGAACGTGCAGCTCACCGGCCGGTCCACCGTCCAACTCGAGCCACACCGAAGCGCCAGGCGCGTGCTTGCCCGCGTTGGTCAGCGCCTCCTGCACGATCCGGTACGCCGTGCGGCTCACCGATGGTGGCGCCGGAGCCGCGGGCAACCGGTTGTCGACCGCAACCGTGGTACCGGCCGACCGGCACTCCGCGACCAGCTCGTCGAGGTCGGCCAGGCTCGGCTGCGGCCGGACGCCGCCATCGCCGAAACCGCCAGGACCAGCGGCATCGCCAACACCGTCGCCGGCACGCAGTACGCCGAGGATCTCGCGCAGGTCCTCCAACGCCTGATGGGCGCTGGCCCGGATGGTGCCGGCGGCCCGCGCCACCTCCTCGCTGGACAGGTCCGGCCGGATCTCCAACGCGCCGGCGTGCAGGCTGACCAGCGAGATCCGGTGTGCGAGCACGTCATGCATCTCGCGCGCGATGCGCTGCCGCTCCTCGGCGCGCAACTGGTCGGCGCGGGACCGCGCCTCCGCCTCGGCCCGGGCCGCGCGCTCCCGCAGCGAGACCACCAGCTCCCGCCGCGAGCGCAGCACCGATCCCACCGCGACCGCGATCGACAACAGCGCCACGCCCACCGCGTTGGTGCCCGGCACGGTGAGCTCCGGGTCGGGCCGGAGAATCGAGTACGGCACCACGGCCAGCGCGTGCGCGGCGGCGACCGCCACGGTCACCTGCCAACGCCGGTACATCGCCACGGTGCCGACCGCGATCAGCACCGCCGCGCCGGTCAGTTCACTGACCGCGGCGAGCGGGACCAGCGCCAGCGCGACCCCGACCGGGTACCGGCGCCGCCACCACAGCGCGACACAGCCCACACCGGCCAGCACCACCGCCAGGAACAACTCGTCGCCGGTGACCCGCCCGGCGATCTCCGCGTCTTCGGCCACGAGCAGCGCGACCACGAGTGCGGCGACGATCCAGACAAGATCGACGAACCGGTCGCCGACCGACCGACCCGTCCCCTCGCCCGCGTCGCCGGTGGGAGACGTGGCGCTGGTCGCCGACGTGGCGCTGGTCGGCGACGGGGCGGCGGGTGCCGGGACGGAACGGGTCATGACCGCACGAGCGGGCGCCAGAACTGCTGCGACCCGTCGTCGCGTACCACGAAGCCGAGGTTCGCCACCGCGTCGCGCAGGTCACGGATCTCCCGGTGCGCCTTCTTCTTCAGCGCCACCTCGCGGGCGGCCAGCACCGCGTCGACCGCGGCCGGCAGCTCGGGAGTACCGGGACTCCAGCGCTGGTACAGCTCGGCGAACGGATCCTCGTCCCGCCACGGGTACCCGTGCTCCCGGAACGCGGCTGCCAGCGCGACCGGCGACACGTCGTGAATTTCCCGCAGGAGCTGGCGGGACTCGCGGTCCAGTACGACGAGCTTGCGGCCGTCGAGGAACACCGCGGTCGCGTCGACCCGCGCGATCGTCTGGGTCCGGTCGTCGCGGTCGATCCGCAGCAGCGTGTCGGTCAGCGTGATCGTCGTCGACTGCCGGACCGCTACGTACGCCACCGTGAGTCCGATCGTCAGGCCGCCGGCCGCGCAGGCGACCGCCTCCCACGGCTGGTCCACGCTGGCGAACAGCCGGAACAGCGGCCGCAGCGGCAGCCCGACGGACAGTCCGATGGCCCAGCGCGCGAACGGCGGCAGCACCAGCCCGAGCAGCAGCCCCAGCGACGGCAGCCCGACCAGCGTGATCAGCCGGTCGGTGGCCGACAGCGCCAGGACTGTCGTGCCGTAGCTGTCCGCGGTCGGTCTGTCAGCCATCACATTCCATCTCGCGTGGTCGGGCGGGGGGTTCGACCCAGCGTCGCACGTAGGGCAGCACCGAACAGCCGGCAAAGGTCGACCGCCCCCATCGACTTTGGTCGACGGTTCATCCGACGCGCAGAGGCTCTGGTCGAAAGCTCGATGCCGAGCGGCCAATAGGCGGCCGATCGTATTCACCGGCACCGCCGGCAGCCGTCTAATGCGGACATGACCTCTGCATTCATCAAGCGGATCGCCCCGGCCATCGGCCTGCTGATACTCGCGCCCTGGGTCGGCGAATTCCTGCTGGGCAACGTCTCGGCCCGACTCCTCCCGGCGTTGCCATTTCTCGTACCGATGTACGGCGGCGGCGCATTGCTGATTCGCGAGGTGGTACGGCGCAGCGGTCGCGGCTGGCCGACGATATTCCTGCTCGCCGCGGCGTACGGCGTGATCGAGGAGGGGCTGGTCGACCAGTCGCTGTTCAACCCGGGCATCGCCGACGTCGACTTCTCCGGTGCCACCGCGATTCCGGCTCTCGGTATCACCGGCTACGACGCGATGGCGTTCACCATCGGGCACATCGTCTGGAGCATCGGCATCCCGATCGCGATTGTCGAGCTGCTCACCCCGCGCCGGCGGGAAACGCCGTGGCTCGGTCGTACCGGCCTGTTCCTCACCGCCGGCCTCTATGTCGCCGGTTGCCTGGTTCTGTTCGACGAGCTCCGCCGTACCGAACACTTCATGGCCTCACCCGCACAGTTGGCCAGCGTGGCGGGCATCGCGCTACTCCTGATCGGCGTCGCCTTCGCGATCCGTACCGGCACCGCTGCACGGGACGGCTGGCTTCCCCGACCGTGGCAGGTCGGCCTCGGCGCCTTCGTTGCCGCGAACGCGTTTGTCGCCCGGCCGGAAGACTGGGCCGGCGTGATTTTCGGCGTTCTGCTCCTCGGTACAGCTGCCATGCTCATCGGTTGGCTGTCCCGCCGCCACGGGTGGGGTCCGCGACACCGGTTCGCGCTGGTGGCCGGCGCGCTGCCCACCTACGCCTGGCTCGGCTTCGTGCTGACCTGGCTGGTCGAGCCGGGCGACCCGGTGCGATGGCTGGGCAACGCGGCCTTCGCACTGATCGCCGTGCTGCTGCTCGTCAAGACCAGGCGGATGGTGTACCGGTCGGCAGAACCGGCCGCGATCCCGGCGACCGGCGAGCTGGTCACGCCGAGCCGCGGACAACGAGTTCGGTACCGAGCGTGATCCTCGGCCGGGGCACCTCACCGCCGCGGATCCGGGCGAGCAGCAGCTCGACCATGGCCCGGCCCATCTCGTCCACCGGCTGGTGCAGGGTGGTGAGCGGCGGGTCGGTGTGCAGGGCGACCGGCGAGTCGTCGAAGCCCACCAGGGCGATGTCGTCCGGTACCCGGAGTCCGGCCGCGTGCAGCTCGCGGAGGGCACCGACCGCCATCGGGTCGGACGCCGCGAAGACCGCGTCCAGGTCCGTACACCGGCCCAGCAACTCCCTGGCCCCGGCCGCGCCACTGTCCTGGGAGAAGTCGCCGTACGCGACGTACCGCTCGTCGACCGGCAGTCCGGCCGCCCGCAGGCCGTCGAAGTATCCCTCCAACCGGTCGATGCCGACCGCCATGTCGCGCGGGCCGGCGACCGTACCGATGTGCCGCCGGCCCTTGCTGGCCAGGTACGACACCGCGGTGCGGGCGCCGCCGCGGTTGTCCGCGTCCACATAGCTCACCGGCTCGGGTCCGGTGGGGCGACCGCCCAGTACGGTCGGCATGCCCTGCTCCTCGAGCCGGCGTGGCAGCGGATCGTCGCCGTGCAGCGAGACGAGCAGTACACCGTCCACGTGCTGCCGGGTCAGGTGCCGCTCGAGCCGCTGCCGTTCCTCGGCCGACTGGGCGATGGCGAGCAGCAACTGCAGCCCGGTACCGGCGAGCTCGGCGCTGATGGCGCGCACGATCCCGGCGAAGAACGGTTCGGCGAAGAACCGCTCCCCCGACTCCGAGACCACCAGCGCGATCGAGTCGGTGCGGTTCGTGACCAGCGTGCGGGCCGCCCGGTTGGGCACGTAGCCCAGTTCCTCGATCGCCCGTTGCACCGCCTCGCGCGCGTGCGGGCTGACCCGCGGCGAGTTGTTGACAACGCGGGACACGGTGCCGCGGCCGACACCGGCGCGGGCGGCCACCTCCTCCAGGGTCGGCCGAGCCGGACCGGTCGTGCGCTCAGCCGGCATCCCTCACCGCCTTTCCCGCCGCTCAGCCTGCCGCGCCGCTCAGCCGCTCGGCCTGCCGCGCGCGAAAGCCCCGGACGGGCCGGTCGATCGGCTCATTCTGCCAAGCCGCGGGTGTCGGAGCAGGGCGGCGGAAAGACGGTGCCGGCCGGCCCCGGAGAACCGGGACCGGCCGGACACTGCTGAACGGGGCGACGAAAGGTCAGATGACCTCGTAGTGGAACCAGTACCAGCCGGAGGTGTACTGGCTGTCGACCGTGTGCTGGCCGGAACCGGCCTCACCGGCCCACATGTACCAGTTGCCCATCAGGTCGTCGCCGCCGGACAGGCCGCCGTCGTCCTCCCAGAGCTGGACGTTGACCTGGTCGTCGAACGGGACGTTGATCTCGACGTTGACGTAGTCGAGCGCGTCCACGTTCCCGGCTTCCCAGACCCGCTGGCCGTTGATCGTGATGTACGGCTCGTCCGAGCCCCACTGGTCGTCCTGCTCGTTGCAGCGGATGTAGATGATGTGCAGGGTCGCCGGCACGGTGAGGTTCTCGCCCTTGGCCTGCGCCGGGGCGGGACCGGTCAGTACCAGGCCGCCGACCAGCAGGGTGAGCGCGGTGGCCACGGTGAGCCGGATCGCCCGGCTGAGTCGAGTGCTCACGGCGTCACCACCTCGTAGCGCAGCTTCCAGGTGCCGGCCTGCTCCTGGGTCTGTACGGTCTTGACGCCCTGGCCGGTCTCGGCGGCCCACATGTACCAGGTGCCCATGTGGTCATCGCCGCCGGTCAGACCGCCGTCGTCCTCCCAGGCCTCCACGGTGACAACCTCGTCGAAGTTGAACCGGAAGTCGACCAGGCGGATGTCGCGGGGGTCGAAGTTGTCGGTCTCCCAGACCTTCTGGCCGTTGACCGTGAGGTACGCCTCGTCCGAGCCGTAGTCGTCCTCCTGATCGGTGCTCTCCAGGTCGAGAAGGTGGAGCTGGGCTACTACCTGCAGCCCTTCGGCGTGAGCCGCCCGGGGCGTGGCGGCGACAGTTACGAACGTGAAGACCAGGGCGAGTACGGCTATTGCCACCACGCCATTTCGAATAGTGACTAAACGCGCCACCAGGGGCTCCTTCCGGCATTTCATCGGGGGCGGCTCATCGTAGCCACTAACACGCTTAACCAGAAGTATTACCTTTGCGGTAGATGACCATTACTATCCGTTTCTTTCACCGCCATAAGTCTCCTTCTATACAAAACGGGCTATTAGTACTTACCTTGGATTAGCCTCGCCGGGATCACCCGGAATTTTCCGCCGAGAGGCGCGGCGAACCTCTCGGACGCGCACCTGGCCGCGGCGCGGTCGCACCAGGCAGCCGGCGGCGGTCAGGCGGACTCCCGCACCACCAGGTTCGTACCGAGGATGACGGCCGGTTCGGCCGCTTCGCCGCGTACCCGCTCCACCAGCAGCCGGGTCATCTGCCGCCCCAGCTCGGCAACCGGCTGGTGCACCGTGGTGAGCGGCGGCGCGGCATGCGGCGCCAGCGGCGAATCGTCGAAGCCGATCACCGCCACGTCGTCCGGTACCCGCAGGCCACGCTTCCGGAGCACCCGCATCGCGCCGAACGCCATCGGGTCCGAGGCGGCGAACACCGCATCGAGGTCCGGTACCCGGTCCAGCAGCGCGCGCATTCCAGCGGCCCCGCTCGGCTCGCTGAAGTCCCCCGGCGCGACCAGCTCGGCGCGGTACGGCAGGCCACCGGCGCGCAGCGCGTCGGAGTACCCGGTCAGCCGCTGGTGGCCGACCTCCATGTCGGCCGGGCCCGCGATGGTGGCGATCCGCCGGCGGCCCCGCTCGATCAGGTACCCGACCGCCTGCCGGGCTCCGCCCGCGTTGTCCGCGTCCACATAGCTGACCGGCTGGTACCCCGTTGGCCGTCCACACAGGACGGTCGGTACGCCACGCCGCTCCAGCCGTTCCGGCAACGGATCCCGGCCGTGCAGCGACAGTAGGAGTACGCCGTCGACGTGCTGGCTGGTCAGGTAGTGCTCCAGCCGCTCGTGCTCGGCGGCCGACTGGGCCACCGCGACCAGGAGCTGCAGGTCGGTACCGGACAGCTCGGCGCTCACGCCCCGGACGATGCCGGCGAAGAACGGCTCACCGAAGAACCGTTCCTCCGATTCCGAGACGACCAACGCCACCGTGTCGGTGCGTTGGGTCACCAGCGACCGGGCCGCCCGGTTCGGTACGTAGCCGAGTTCGGCGATCGCCCGATGTACGGCCTCGCGCGCCTGCGGGCTCACCCGGGGCGAGTCGTTGATCACCCGCGACACGGTGCCCCGGGACACGCCGGCCGCGGCCGCCACCGCGTCCACCGTCGGCCGGTTGGAGGACCGGCCCTGCCGTACGGCCACCGGTCACCCCCCTACGACACCTCCGCCAGCGTCCGGACCGCCCCATTGTCCCCGTCTGGTCACCCTTCGGTGGCCCCCGGCGCGGCGGGCAGCCCGTTGCGCCGGATCGCGTCGGCGTACCACCGCGCGCTTGCCTTCGGGATGCGCCGCTGGGTCGGGTAGTCCACGTACACCAGTCCGAACCGCTTGTCGTACCCCCAGGCCCACTCGAAGTTGTCCATCAGCGACCAGGCGAAGTAGCCGCCCAGCGGTACCCCGGCCGCGATCGCCTCGGCACAGGCGCGCAGGTGGGTGTCGAGGTAGCCGATCCGGCCGGGATCGGACACCTCACCGTCCGGCCCGATCGAGTCGTCGAAGGCCGCCCCGTTCTCGGTCACGTACAGCCGGACGGCCGGGTACTCCCGGTGCAGCCGGCAGAGCAGCTCGGCGAGGCCGGGGCCGTCGATCTCCCAGCCCATGCTGGTGACCGGACCGCCCCGCTGGAGGAACCGGGTGGAGCCGCCGACCACCCAGGGCGACCCGGTGTCGGTCGGCGCGGCGGTACTGCCGGGTAGCGGCGGCGCGTCCGGCCCGCGCTGGTCCGCCGCGACGACGTGCCGCGAGTAGTAGTTGACGCCGAGCAGGTCCAGCGGCGCGGAGATGATCTCGAGGTCGCCGGAGCGGATATGGCTCAGGTCGCTCACCGGGCGCAGGTCGTCGAGCACGTCCGCCGGGTACCGCCCGAGCAGCACCGGATCGAGGAAGAGCCGGTTCTGCAGCCCGTCGATGAGCCGCGCGGCCCGCCGGTCCGCCCCGGTGGGCGTGGCCGGATCGACCGGGTACAGGTTGACGGTGATCCCGATCCGGGTGTCCCGCCGCTGCGCCCGCATGGCCTGGGTGGCGAGCCCGTGACCGAGCAGCAGGTGGTGGGCGGCCCGGACGGCGGCGCCGGGGTCGCGCCGCCCGGGCGCGTGCTCGCCGGAGGCGTAGCCGAGGAAGGCCGCGCACCACGGTTCGTTCTGGGTTGTCCACTGGGTCACCCGGTCGCCCAGCGCGTCGTGCACGATCGCGGCGTACTCGGCGAACCGGGCCGCGGTGTCCCGGGCCGGCCAGCCGCCCGCGTCCTCGAGCGCCTGCGGCAGGTCCCAGTGGTACAGGGTGAGCCACGGCTCGATGCCGTTGGCCAGCAGCTCGTCGACGAGCCGGCGGTAGAAGTCCAGCCCCGGCCCGTTCACCCGGCCGGAACCGGTCGGCTGCACCCGCGACCAGGACACCGAGAACCGGTACGCCTGGATGCCGAGCCCGGCCATCATCGCGACATCCGCGCGGTACCGGTGGTAGTGGTCGACCGCCACGTCGCCGTGGTCGCCGCCGACCACCCGACCGGGCGTGTGGCTGAACGTGTCCCACACGCTCGGCCCGCGGCCGTCGGCCGACACCGCGCCTTCCAGCTGGTACGCCGAGCTGGCCACTCCCCACCGGAACCCGGGCGGGAACGACACCAGCGCCGCGGCCGCGGTGGACCCGGTGGACGCGGTGGGCCCGGTGGACGCGGTGGACCCGGTGGACGCGGTAGGCCCGGTGGACACGGTGGGCCCGGTGGACACGGGGGACCCAGTGGACGCGGTGGAGGTGCTCAGGTTCGTGGTCACGCCTTCAGCGCACCTTCCATGATCCCGCCGATGATCTGGCGACCGAACACGATGAAGACCAGCAGCAACGGCACCGTGGCCAGGGCGGTACCGGCGAACACCTGGGAGTAGTCCTGGAAATAGCCGTTGGACAGTTGGGCCAGCGACAACTGCACGGTCGGGTTCTCCTGGTTGAGCACCGCGTACGGCCAGAAGAACTCGTTCCACGTCTGCATGAACGTGAACAGGCCGAGGACCGCCGCGGCCGGTCGTACCGCCGGCAGTACCACACTGACGAAGATGCGCAGCGTGGAGCAGCCGTCCATCCGGGCCGCCTCGATCAGCTCGTCGGACACGGCCTGACTGGCGTACTGGCGCATCATGAACACGCCGAACCCGGAGACCAGGAACGGCACGATCACCGCCTGCAGGGTGCCGGTCCAACCGAGCTTCGCCATCAGGATGTACAGCGGGATGATGCCCAGCTGTACCGGTACGCACATGGTGCCGATGACGCTGAGCAGCAGCGCGTTGCGGCCGCGGAACCGCAGCTTGGCGAACGCGAATCCGGCCAGCGAGCTGAACAGTACGACCGAGATGGTCACGCAGCCGGACACGATCACCGAGTTGACCAGCCCCTTGAGGAAGTTGGCGTCGGCGTTGTCGAGCAACCGGCGTACGTTCCCGCCCAGCTCGCCGCCGGGCAGCAGTGGCGGCGGGGTCGCGCCGATGGAGTCGTTGCGCCGGGTGGCGATGACGAACATCCAGTAGATCGGGAACAGCGAGAGCAGCCCGGCCAGGATGAGCGTGCCGTACACCAGCGGGGATGCCGTTCCGGTCGCGGTCTCCACCCGGCTCCGACGGGCGGCGCGGCGCGTGCCGGGGGGTTTGGCGGGGGGAGCTACCAGGGTCATCGCGGACCCACCGAGTTGATCCGCCGGACGAGCAGGTAGTTGATCACCGAGGCGACCACTACCAGCAGGAACAACATCCAGGCGACGGCCGCGGCGTAGCCGTACTCGAACCTGGTGAACGCGTTCTCGTAGACGTACTCCGCGACGGTCTGGAACTGCCGCAGCGAGCCGCCGGAGATGGCGTTCGCCCCGCTGTTGAACAGCAGCGGCTCGGTGAACAGCTGGAATCCGCCGATCGTGGAGATCACGACGGTGAACAGGATGGTCGGCCGGAGCAGCGGCACGGTGATGGACCGGAACTGCCGCCACGCCGACGCCCCGTCCAGTGCCGCCGACTCGTACAGGTCGCCCGGGATGGCCTGCATCGCGGCCAGGTAGATCAGCGCGTTGTACCCGGTCCAGCGCCAGTCGACCATGGTCGCGATGGCGATCCAGGACGACCAGCTGTGCGCCTGCCAGTCGATGTTCTGGTCGACGCCGAGTCCACCGAGCACGTAGTTGATCAGGCCGAAGTCCCGGCTGTACAGCTGGTTGAACACGATCGCCACCGCCGCCACCGAGGTGGCCAGCGGGATGATGATGCCCATCCGGAACAGCGTGCGGGCGCGCAACCTGCGGTTGAGCAGGCTGGCCAGACCCAGCGCGATGGCCAGCTGCGGAACGGTCGCGATGACGAAGATGGCGGCGGTGTTGCCGACCGCGTTCCAGAACAGCTCGTCGGAGAACAGCTTGGTGTAGTTGTCGAGGCCGACGAACGAGTGCTCGCCGAGCAGCGGCCAGTCGTGCAGCGAGACCCACAGCGTGTACCCGAGCGGGTAGACCCCGAAGATCGCGAACAGCACGAAGAACGGGGCGACGAACAGGTACGGCGCGGTCCGCACGTCGAGTCTGGTCAGCCAGTGCCGGCCGGCGGGCCGCTGCTTCGGCGCCGCGTGCCGGGGCTCGGTACCGCGGCCGGGCAGCCCCGGGTCGGCCGGCGGCGTGGCGGCCGGCCGGCCCGGGGTCGCGTCGACGTGCAGTGTCATGTCAGCTCGCGGCCTGTTCGCCGTCCTTGGCGGCCTTGTCCCAGGCCTTGCCCGCGTCGAGCTGCCCCTGCTGTACGGCGAGCAGCGTGTTCTCCACCGCGTCGCGTACCGCCTGGTTCTTCGGCCCGAGGAAGACCGGCTTCAGCGCGCTCGCGCCCTGGGCGAAGACCTGCCCGACCGGAGCGTTGCTGAAGTACACGTTGGTCGCGTCCTTCACCGCCGGGTCGCCCAGTGCCTGGGGCGAGGACGGCAGGGTGTTCTTGGCCTTGAACGCGGCGATCTGGCCCTGCGGGCTGGTCAGGAACTTCACCAGCTCAGCGGCTTCCTTGGGGTGCTTGCTCTGCTTGGGTACGGACAGGAACGAGCCGCCCCAGTTGCCGCCGCCACCGGGTACCGCGGCGACGTCCCACTTGTTCGCGTTGGCCGGGCCGGCGTTGCCCTCGATGACCCCGAGCATCCAGGCCGGGCAGGCGATGGTGGCGAACTTGCCCTGCTTGAACGCCGCGGTCCACTGGTCGGAGAAGGCCTTGTACCCGGCGGAAAGACCCTTGTCGATCATCTTCAGGGTCAGGTCGTACGCCTGCTTGACCGCGGCGTTGTCGTTGATCACGAGCGTGCCGCTGTTGTCGAAGTAGGTGTAGCCGGGGCCGGCGCCGGCGGTCTGCATCAGGATCGTGTTGTACGTGTTGGAGCCGGCGTCGAGGAACTTCGCCCCGGTCTTGGCGGCGGTGAACTTCTCCCCGGTGGTGATGTACGCGTCCCAGCTGGGCCACAGTGCGGACACCGCGTCCCGTTCGGTCGGCAGCCCGGCCTTGCCGAACAGGTCCTTGCGGTAGCACATCGCCATGCTGCCCACGTCGGTACCGAGACCGATGAGCTGCTTGCCGTCGGCGGTCTGGCCCTGCTTCCACTTCCAGTCCAGGAAGTTGCCGGACAGCGAGGAGCCGCCGTACCTGTTCAGGTCGACGAAGTTCTGCGGCTGCGCCTTGAACTGGGTGATGATGCCCTCTTCGAGGGCCACCACGTCACCGGCGCCCTTGCCGGCGGCCAGCCATTGGGTCAGCTTGGTGGTGTAGTCGCCCAGCTGGGCGCCGGTACCACGCTCGATGATCTTGACGTTGGGGTGGCTCTTCTCGTACTGCTTGTACAGGTCTTCGTAGCCGAACTGGCCGAACAGGTTCACCGTCAGCGTGACCTTGCCGCCGCTGCCGCCGCTGTCGGACCCGCCGCAGGCCGTGCCCGCGCCCAGCACGGCGACCAGGCCGAGTGCGACCGCCGCCAGCCTCCGGCGGCGCGAGGTGAGGCTCATTGCGGACCCCTCTCATGGGTGAGCGCGCGATCCGGCGGGGCGCCGGCACCGATCCGGCCAGGTGCCGGACCACGCGTGGGAGCGCTCACACAGCAGCGTGGTAGCGCTCCCACGCTCGTGTCAAGACGTGCGCCCGGCTCCGGTCCGAACGGATGAGCCGCACTACTGCCCCGCGCCGCTCGCCGACCCGCGCGCCGACCGGCGGCTACTTGGCGATCGGGCGGCTACTTGGCGATCAGCAGGAGCACGGCCCGGCCGTGCAGCGCGTAGGTCGTACCGCCCGGGCCGAGCAGCGCCTCCGTGCCGGGCTGGGCCACCTGATCCGGACCTTCCGCCCAGGTCGACGTGTCGGTCACCCGGTACCACTGCTTCCCGGCCGGTGCCGCCGGCAGGGTGAACGTGACATCGCCGGACCAGCCGTTGTACCCGATGTACAGCGCGGACGCCGGGTCGCCGAGCTCGGTGCCGTCCAGTCGCCAGCCGAGCGCGTGGTTGGCCGGATTGCTCCAGTAGGCGGAGTCCGGAGTACCACCGGCCGGGGTGAACCAGGCCAGCTGGCCGAGCCCGTTGCCGTTGCCGTCGGCCGCGGAGTAGAAGTTCGCCGGCCGGAGCGCGGAGTGCGCCCTGCGGAACGCGATGAGTCGCTGGGTGTAGGTGAAGAAGGTGGCCTGGTCGCTGTCCGGCGTGTAGCCGAGCCAGTTCGCCGACGAGTCCAGGTTGTACGGGTTGTTGTTGCAGCGCAGCCCGCGCAGCGTCTCGTCGCCGCCGGTCATCATCGGGGTACCGGCCGACAGCAGCAGGAGCGCGAACCCGTTCCGCGCGGCTTTGCGCTGGTCGGCGGCCACGCCGCCCTGGTCCCAGGACAGGTTGTCGTCCGAGCCGCCGTCGGACGGGCCGTACGGCCAGGACTGCCCGTTGTCCTTCGCGTCGCAGGCGTACAGGTCGTGCAGCGTGAACCCGTCGTGCGCGACCATGAAGTTGATCGAGGCGGACGGCTTGCGACCGTCGTCCCCGTACAGGTCGGACGAGCCGGCGAACCGGGTGGCCAACTCCCCCGGCGTGACGTTGTCGACGCCCAACTTGTTCTGGTCCCGCCGCAGCGTGTCCCGGAAGACGCCGTTCCACTCCGACCAGCCGGGCGGGAAGTTGCCCACCTGGTAGGTGCCGCTGCCGATGGCCCACGGCTCGGCGATCCAGTCGGTACCGCTGCCGCCACCTGCCGGCCGCGCCGGCAGCTCCGCGACGATCCGGCGCAGCGCCGTGTTCGGGTCACTCGCGGAGTACGAGAAGCAGCCGTGCTGGCAGGTGTTGCCAAGTACCGCGGCCAGATCGTGCCGGAACCCGTCCACCCCCATCGTGTCCCGCCAGTACGCCAGCGAGTCGACGATCAGGTTCTGGGTGGTCGGGTTGTACGTGTTGACGTTGCCGCCGACCCCGGTGTTGTCCCACGGGCTCTGCCGGTCAGCGGTCAGCGAGTAGTACGTCGGGTTGTCCAGCCCGCGGAACGACAGCACCGAGTAGGTGTTCCTGTCGCCGGAGTTCCACGGCCCGCCCTCACCGGTGTGGTTGTAGACGACGTCCATGAAGACCTTGATCCCGGCGTCGTGGAACGCCTTGACCATCGTCTTGAACTCGCGCGTCGGCCCGCCCGGGCTCTGGTCGGCGGCGTACCGGCGGTTGGGCGAGAAGTAGTTCAGCGGGTCGTAGTCCCAGTAGTTGTCGCCGCTGGTACTGGTCGGGTCGACGTCGTTGGTGTCGTTCTGGGCCTCCTGTACCGGCAGGAACTCCACCGCGGTCACTCCGAGCGCGGCGAGGTAGCCGGCCTTCTCGCCGGCCCCCTTGTAGGTGCCCCGGTCGGCGGCCGGAATCCCGGCGTCGTTGCGGGTCAACCCGCGCAGGTGTACCTCGTCGACGATGTCGTCCTTCAGCGCGCGGGTCGGCTTGCTGCCGGTGGAGGTACCGTCGGTGCCGAGCACGATCCCCTTCGGCGCCTTCGGTCCACTGTCGACAGTCCGGTACGACGGGCCGCTGGCGTACACCGTGCGGTCGGTCTGCGCCGGGGTGAGCGGGTCGTGGCTGACCTCGCGGGCGTACGGGTCGAGCAGCAGCTTGTTCGGGTTGAACCGGTTGCCGTTCGCGTCCACGTCGGCACCGAAGCCGGCACCGGTTCCGGGAGTCCAGGACGGGTCGTACGGCCAGTTCGGGCCCCAGGCGCGATAGCCGTAGTACACCGTGCCGCCCGGCGCCGGCACCGTGGCCGACCACACGTTGCCGCTGCCCTTGGTCAGCACCGCGCTGGACGTCTCCGACGCGCCGGTCGGGGCGTCGTAGAGGTACACCGCGATCCTGGTCGCCGCCGACGAGTACACCCGGAACGTGATCGTCGAACCGCCCGCGTCGTACCGGGCGCCGAGTTGCTGGCTGTCGATCCCGGCGTACGCCGGTTGGTCGGGCAGCACCGCGGGCAGCGCCGGAACGAGCAGGGCCAGGCATACCGCCCAGCTGAGATACCGGCGCATCAGACCTCCAGCGGCTGCCGGGACGAATCATCATTATCGGACCCGCTCAGGTCGTACATCCGCGACTGCAGCTCGTACAGCTCGGCGTAGCGGCCCCGTTCCGCGAGCAGCTCGGCGTGGCTGCCCTGCTCGACGAGTTCGCCCTCGTGCAACAGGTAGATGCGGTCGGCGTGCCGGACGCTCGCCAACCGGTGCGTGATCAGCACGACGGTACGACCGTCGGCGATCTCCCGGAGCGACTCGTACACCGCGAACTCCGCCTTCGCGTCCAGCGGCGCGGTCGGCTCGTCCCAGATCAGCACCGGCGCGTCCCGGTACAGCCCGCGCGCCACCGCCAGCCGCTGCCACTGCCCGCCGGACAGCTCCTGCCCGCCGCGGAAGTCCTTGGACAGCAACGTGTTCCAGCCGTACGGCAGCCCGGCCACCACCTCGTCGGCGCGGGACTGACGGGCCGCCGCGCGCAGCGCCACCTCGTCCGGATCGATCCGGTCGTACCGGCCGAGCCGCACGTTGGTACGCGCGTCGTGCGGCCAGCGCACCGGGTCCTGCAGCACCATCACGACCCGGTCGGCGACGCCCCGCGGATCCAGTTCGGCGAGATCCTGCCCGTCCCAGCAGATCCGGCCCGAGGTCGGCTGGTACAGCCCGGCGAGCAGCTTGGCCAGCGTCGTCTTGCCGGACCCGTTCTCCCCGACGAGCGCGACGGTTTCACCGGCGTGCAGGTCGAGGCTGATGTCGCGCAGCGCGGCCACCCCGTCCGGGCTGCCCGGATAGCGGAAGGTCACGTCGTGCAGGCTGATCCGGGCCGGCGTGACCGCGGGCCGGCCCGGCTCCGCACGCCGGCTGCGCCGCGCCGCGTCGGCCAGGAAGTCCTGGTAGTCGCCCACGTACAGGCCCTGCTCGAACAGCTGATTGGACGCCACCACGAGCCGGGTCAGCGCTCCGCTCGCGGCCCGGATCGCGATCACCGCGGTACCGGCGACCGCCAGCGGGATCCAGCCGAGATTCAGCAGCACGCCGAGCGCGACGTACGTGGCCGCGATGCCGACCCCGGCGAGGGCCTGGCCGACCGCGCGGGTACCGGCCTGCCGCCGACCCACCGCGATCTCCTGGTCCCGGTACCGGTCGGCGACGGTCCGGTACTCGCCGAGCACGAAGTTCCCGGCCTGGCAGGCCCGGATCTCCGCGGCCGGCTTGCGCGCGGTGGCCAGCTCGGTGATCAGCCGGATCCGCCGGAACAGCGTGACGGTGCGCCGCCGCCAGGCGTACCCGAGCCGGGCCGCGCGCAGCACCGCCCAGCCGTTGAAGAGCACACCCAGCAGCAGGACCGGCAGCAGTACCGGCGCCAGTACGGCCAGGCCCACCGCGGCCGCCGCCACCGCGAGCAGCGAGCCGATCAGCTCGACGATGTTGTCGGTGGACTGTTCGAGGTGGAACAGGCCGCGGTCGTGGGCCCGCAGCATCCGGTCGTGGAAGGTCGGATCGTCGAACGCGCTCAGCGGTACCGACAGGCTCGCGTCCACCAGCCGCTCCTCGGCCGCCCGGCGTACCGCCGGCACCACCCGGGCCTGCGCGAGGGCGACCCCGGTGTCCATCCCGCCGCGCACCGTGTACGCGCCCGCCACCAGCGCCAGCGCGGGCAGCGCGGCGAGCACCCGCTCGGCGGTCGGGCCGGCGGTGAGCAGCTGCTGCAGTACGCCGGTGGTGGCCAGCAGCCCGAAGGTGGACGCCGCCCCGCTGGCCAGCTGCAACCCGACGATGGTCGCGGCCGGTACCGGTGCCGCCCGCCGGATCGCGCCGATCACCGGTCGGGTCGCCCAGGGCAGCTGCCGGATCAGCTGCCACAGCCCGCCGGTGCGCTCGTCCGGCGCCTCCAGGAACCAGTACGCCGACGCGAGTTCCTCGTCGCTCAGCTCAGCTCACCCCCTCCGGTACCGGCCGGCTGCTCTGCCCGAGCCGGCCCTGTTCCGGCCGGTCTGTTCCCGCCGGTCCTGTTCCAGTCGGGCCTGTTCAAGTCGGCCCTGTTCCAGCCCGGGCAGCAGGACCGACGGCAGCTCGGCATCCGGATGCATCCGGAGCAGCTGGTACACCATGCCGCCGGTACCGGCGAGCAGGCCGGGCGCGAAGACGTCCCGGGCCAGTCCACTGACCGCCCCGTGCTGCTCCACGCCGCTGATCAGGTGCGCGTGCAGCTCGTCCCGATCCAGCCCGGGCGGCCCGACCCCGGCCGCGATGGCCGCCTCGACCAGCTCGGCATTGCCGAAGTCGCCGTGGCACAGCGTGTGGGTCCAGCCGGTACCGACCCGCCAGCAGTGCGCCACGGCCCGCCGCAGCCGGTCCCGGTACCGCTCGGCGTCAGCGTCGGCGGCCCCGGCGCGGCTGAGGAGGTCGGCCGCCACCAGCCCGATCCCGCCCGAGCCGTGGCACCACGCGGCGGCGACGAAGTCGGCGTTGCGCAGGTCCCGCCAACCACCCTCGGCCGGTACCCACAGGCTCTCCTCGAAGTCGAACGCCGCCCGGGCCAGCCGGTCGAGGTCGCCCCGCACGGTCGCCTCGGCCAGCCGGTACAACGCCCAGCCCATCCCGGTGGCGCCGTGCGCGAACCCACCGAGGCCGCGGGGTGAGCCGGCGGTCAACCAGCGCGCCCGCCCGTTCGTGACCTGCGCGGCACTGGCGAGCCGGTCGCCGGCCGCGGCGGCCACCTGTACCCAGCGCTTGTCGCCGGTACGGTCGGCCAGCTCGAGCAGCGGCACGATCACCCCGGCCGTACCGACCAGCAGGTCGCACTGCCCGTCCGCCTCGATCGCGGCCGGCACCTCGGCGGCCAGCGCGACCGCCCGGTCGACCGCGTCGCCGCCGCCGGCGCCGAGCCGGTCCAGCAGGAGCCAACCGGTGATCCGGGAGCCGAGCCCGACGTACCCGCCCGGTGGGTCGGGGCGCTGCGGCGCGGCCGTGTCCCGCCGTTGCCGGGCCGAGTAGTCCTCCTCGGCCCGCATCGTGCGCAGCGTGCCGGCAAGCAGGTCCGCCACGGCCGGTACCGGAGTCGCCCGGCCGGCCGCTGCCTCCCGCTGGTACGCCGCGAGCAGCACCGCCATGCCGGCGAGCCCGCCGTACAGGTCCGGGCCGAGCGGTTGTACCGCCCAGCCGGTCTGGCTGAGCACCGGCGCGATCCAGGTGACCGTCCCGTCGTCGCCGCGGGTCGCCGCGCCGGCCAACCGCGCCACCAACGCGGCGGCAACGTCCCGCCGGCGCCGGTCCAGCCCGGTACCGGTGGGGCGCACCGTCATCCGGTGCGAGTCCGCCGCGCCGCCGCCCTCGTTGAGGTAGGCACTGACCAGTGCGGCCTGGATCACCTGACGGTCCAGTCGGAGGTTGCCGGTACGCCAGCGGGCGACCGCGTCGGCGACCAGATCGATCGGCTCGCCCCACCAGGTACCGCCCGGGCCGGCCAACCGCCCGCTCGCCGGGGTGGTGCTGAAGTACGGCACGTCGTCGCCGAGCAGGTCGGCGATCTCGGCCGCGATCACCGCCGGGTCGTCCGGAATCCCGGGCCGGTGCTCGCCCTGCAGTTCGAGCAGCTGCCCGGCACGCCGTACCGCGGCCGGTTCGTCGTGCAGCGAGGCCGGGTGCCACAACATCCGCCCGAGCTCGGCATACACCTCGGTGGCGCGCAGCACCACCCGCACCGGCGTACCGGCGAACCCGGCCAGCAACGGCTCGAGCCGCCCGCCGGCGCCCAGCGTGACCAGCCGGCCGTGCAGCTCGTCGAAGCCGGTCAGTACGTGCTCCCAGTACCGGTCGAGCACGGGCTCCGCGGTCGGATGGTTGGCCGTCGGCGGCAGCTGGGCCGGGCCGAGCCCGATCCGGGCCTGGTCGGTACCGGCGTCGAGCAGCACCGGAATCTCCCCGACCGGCTGCTCACCGGGCAGCGCGCCGGCACCGGAGGCGTCCACGCCGCGCCAGCCGAGCGCGAGTCCGCGCCCGGGCAGCAGGCCGGTACGCAGGACGGATGCGGCGACCATGGCGGCGGCGGTGTCGGCGGCGACGCCGCGGCCGGTGGGCGGCGCGGGCAGGTGCGGGGTGAACAGCGTCTCGCAGTCGACCACGACCGGTACGGGTCCGCAGGCGATGAGGTTCTCGGCGTGCAGGTCGCTGCCGCCGAGCAGGCGCATCACCGCGAGCCAGTGGCCGATGCCGCGATAGAAGGCGCGCAGCTCGCTGGCGTCCGCGCAGTACCGGTGCGCGACGTGGGCGGTCCAGCCGTACCCGTCCCGGGGCAGCACGTCCGGTACCCGGATCCGGGTGGCCGGCGGCTCGTCCGGCAGGATCCCGGCCAGCAGCCGGGCCAGGGCGGCGTCCACGGTGACCGGGTGCGGCTTGTACATCACGGTCCCGCCGGCGCAGCGCAGGGTGGCGACCGTGTACCCGCCGCGGTGGCTGTCGCCGGAGCCGAGCCGTACCTCGAGCAGCTCGCCCGGTGCGGTGTCCAGCAGTACCGCGAGCGCGTCCCGATCCGCGGTGAACCGCTCGGCCAGCGCAACCGCGGCCGCGCACTGGGCGTCGATCACCCGATGGATCCGGTCCAGCATGGTCGGGTACCGCCCGGACCGGCTGGACCAGAATTCCGGGGTACTCGCGTGCGCGATGAACTCCGCCCACCGGGCGGCCGGATCGGGACCGGTCAGCGCGCCGGCGAGCCGGGCGGCGTTGAGTTCGAGCACCAGTACCCGGACGAGCTTGCGCCGCAGCGTGTCGCGCAGCCGCGCGGCCGCGGCCCGGTGCAGGGCGAGCTGCTCGGACTCGGCGAGGCCGGTGACCGCACCCAACTGGGCTGCCAGGCCGGCAAGTGCCGGCGCGGACAGGCAGCCCAGCGGGGCGTCGAGGTCACCGGTGTCAGGAGTGGACACCGGCCCGGATCAGCAGCAGGAGTAGGGCCACGACCCGGAGCACACCGTGCCGCACTGGTCGGTACGGATGGCGGCGATGATCATGTCCGCCTCGGCGTACTGGCCGCTGGCGTACAGCGGGCCGGCCGGGCTTGCCTGGTCGCTGAGCAGATCCAGCGCGACCTCGTTGATCCGTGCGGTGTCGGGCATGTCGTTCCTCCTCGCGGATGGGAATGGGACCGCCGGATCATCCGGTTACGGAGCGCGCGGATGCGCATACGGAAACGTATGCAAGCCGTTGTAAGACATGCACCCACATCGATACACTCGGGCCGATTTCGGTCTTCGGGGGCCGCATGGAGCTGCGGATTCTCGGATCGCTGGAGATCCGGCAAAATGACGAGCCGCTGTCGCCTCGACGGCGGATGGGTCGGCGACTCCTGGCCATGCTGGCGCTGCGGCCGAACGTGGTGGTCCGCGCCGACTGGATCGTCACCGGGCTGTGGGACGGTGCGCCTCCCGCGTCGGCGGCCGCGAACCTCCGGTCGTACCTGGCCGACCTGCGCCGGCTGTTCGCCCTGGGCTCTCCATCCGGCCGCTCTCCCGCCCTCCCCTCTCCCGCTGCCGACCGCTCTCCCGCCGCCAGCGGCCGATCCCCCGCCGCACCCGACACGCCACGCGACCGCATCGCGATCGAGGCGACGGCCCGCGGCGGGTACGTACTGCGGGTCGGCCCGGACAGCCTCGACGCGCTGCGGTTCGACCGGTACGCCGACCAGGGCCGGCACCTGCTCGCCGCCGGTCGGTACGCGGCCGCGGTCGACTCGTTGCTGGGCGCCCTGGACCTGTGGCGCGGCCCGGTACTCGACGGGCTCGCGGTACCGCGGATCGTCGAGCCCGAGGTGCGGGTCCTGGAGGACCGCCGGCTGGACGTCCTGGAGGACAGCGTCGAGGCGCGGCTGCTGCTGGGCCGGCACGCGGAACTGGTGGCCGAACTGGACCGGCTGACCGATCAGTTCGGACTGCGGGAACGGCTCTGGCGGCAGCGGATGACCGCGTTGTACCGCAGCGGGCGGCGGGCCGACGCGCTGACCGCGTACCGGAATCTGGCCCGGCTGCTGGACGACGAACTCGGCGTCGGACCGAGCCCGGAGAGCCGGCTCCTGCGCGACCGCATGCTCCGCGACGATCCCGGCCTCGAGGCCGCGGTATCGGCCAGGGCGCCGGTACCACCGCCGGCTGGGCCGCCGGTTGTACAGACCGCGGCGACCGGGACGGCGGTGTGGCGGCCGCCCCGGCAGTTGCCGCCCGGACCGGTGGCATTCGTCGGGCGGGCCACCGAACTCGCCGCGTTGGACGACGCGATGGCCCGCACCCCGCACGCCGTACCGGTCTGCGTGGTCACCGGTACCGCCGGAGTCGGCAAGACCGCGCTCGCGGTGCACTGGGCGTACCGGCGTACCGACCGGTTCCCGGCCGGCTGCCTGTACCTCGACCTGCGCGGCCACGGCCCCGGTGAACCGCTCTCGCCGGTACGGGCGCTGTCCTGCCTGGTCCGGGAGCTCTCCCTGTCGGGTGCCGCACCACCGGGCAGCGCAACACCCGGCAGCGCAACACCGGGCGGCGGCGCGGTTCCGGCCGGCCTGACCGAACTCACCGCCCGGTACCGCACGCTGACGGCTGGCCGCCCGCTGCTTCTCGTACTGGACAACGCGGCCTCCGCCGAGCAGGTCCGGCCGCTGCTGCCCGGTGACCCGCACACCGCGGTGCTGGTAACCAGCCGGAACGACCTGGCCGGCCTGGTGGCGCGGGAGGGCGCCCGCCGGGTACGGCTGGAGTTACTCGACGACGGGGCCGCCGCCGAACTGCTCCGTGCGCTGGTCGGTACCCGGGTGGACGACGAGCCGCGCGGTGCCCGGACGCTCGCGGCGTACTGCGCGCACCTGCCGCTCGCGCTGCGCGTCGCGGCCGAACTCGCGGCGAGCCGGCCGGACGACACGCTCGCCGGGCTCGCCGCCGAGCTGACCGACCGGCGGGTACGGCTGGACCGGCTGGACGCCGGCGGCGATCCCGACACCGCGGTACGCGCGGTCTTCTCCTGGTCGTACCAGCAGCTCACCGAACCGGCCGCCCGGGTGTTCCGGCTGCTCGGCCTGCACCCCGGCCAGGATGTCGACCGGTACGCGGTGGCCGCGCTGGCCGGGGTGGACCCGACCACGGCCGGTCGGCTGCTGGCCCTGTTGTCCGGCGCGCACCTGTTGCTGCCGGCCGGCTCCGGGCGGTACGGCATGCACGACCTGCTGCGCGCGTACGCCGCGGAGCTGGCCCTGCACCGGGACGACCCACGCGATCGGGACGCCGCCCTCACCCGGCTGTTCGACCACTACCTGCACCGGGCGGTGGTGGCCGCGCGGACCCGGTTTCCGTACGAGCGCGACACTCTGGCGGTACCGCCGCCGGTCGAGGCGTCGCCGGACAGCCCAGCGGTCGAGACGGGCCAGCCGCCGGTGGATCCGGCGGCTGCCCAGTCCTGGCTGGACGCGGAGTTGCCGAACCTCATCGCGGTACTCGCGCACACCGCCCGGCACGGGCCGCCCCGGTACGTCGGGCCGCTGGCCACCGCGCTGCACCGGCACCTGCTCGTCGGCGGCCGGTACAGCGAGGCGTACCAGCTGCACCAGCACGCCCGCGCGGTGGCCGAGGAGACCGGCGACGCGACCGCGCTGGCCCGCGCGCTCGGCGACCTCGGCCAGGTGTGCCATCGGTTGGATCGGATCGACGAGGCGCTCGACCTGCTCGCGCACGCGCTGCGGCTGCGCGATCCGGACCGGGAACCGGCCGCCGTGGTGGCCATCCTGAACATGCTCGGCGTCGTACACAGCCGGCGCGGCGAGCACCAGGCGGCGCTGCGGTACCTCCGGCGCGCGCTGCACCTCGCGACGACCAGCGGGGACCAGATCGGCGCGAGCCGCAGCACCGGCAACAGCGGCGCGGTGTACGCGACGCTCGGCCGGTACCAGACCGCGATCCGGTGCTTCCGCCGCGCGCTGCGGCTGCACGAGCGGCTCGGCGACCGTACCGGTGAGATCCGCGCGTTGAACTATCTCGGCGCGACGTACTGCCGGCTGGGTCGGTATCCGGAGGCGTTGGCGCACCTCGGCCGCGGCCTGCGGGTCAGCCGGGAGGTCGCCGAGCGGGTGTGGGAGTGCGGCGCGCTGGAGAACCTGGGCGTGGTGAACCTGCGGCTCGGCCGTCGCGCCGAGGCCGGCCGGCAGCTGCACCGGGCGCTGCGGATGTGCTGCGAGTTCGGCGACCGGGCCGGCGAAGCGGGCACGCTGAACCGGTTGGGCTGGTGGTACCGCTGCTCGGCCCGGTACGTCGCCGCGCTGGAGCACCACCGGCGCGCGTTGGCGATCAGCCTCGAGATCGGCGACCGGTTGGTACAGGCGGAGGTGCTCAACGACCTCGGCATGACGCTGCGTGCGGCGGGACGCCCGCGATCGGCCCGGGCGGCGCACGAGTCTGCGCTGCTGGTGGCCGACGACACCGCGAACCGGTTCGAGGCGGGTCGCGCTCTGGACGGCATCGCGCGAAGCCATTGCGACCTGGGCGAACTGTCCGCCGCCGCGGCCGGCTGGCAGGACGCGCTGGCGGTGTACACCGCTCTCGGGGTGCCCGAGGCGGCCGACGTACGCAGCCGGATCAGTCGATGCGCGAGCGGAGCGCCGGGTGTGTCCGGGTCCAAGTCGATCACGGGTCGCATGACAGACTGTTGATGTTGCCGGAGGGTTGGCGGTCCGGGACGCATGGCCATGGAGCGGCACCCTGAAACGGCGTCGCCCGGATTCCAGCCGGCCCTCGAAGAGCAGGCGTTCTGGAGACATTGATGGACGAGTCGCAGCGGCGGGACCGACCGTTCGTAGCCGGCATGTACGACTACTACCTCGGCGGCACCGCGAACAGCCCGGCGGACCGCGCGGCGGTCGAGCAGATCAAGGCGGTGATGCCGGACATCATCGACGCCGCCTGGGCCAACCGGGGCTTCCTGCAGCGGGCGGTCAAACGGATCGCGGCCGAGTACGGCGTCCGCCAGTTCATCGACATCGGCGCCGGGCTGCCGACCCAGCGCAACACGCACGAGGTCGTCGCCGAGGAGCGTTCGGACGGTCGGGTCGTCTACGTCGACATCGACCCGCTGGTGATCACCCGGGGACAGGCGATGCTCGCCGGTACGCCCGGGGCCACGGTGATCGAGGGCGACCTCCGGCAGCCGGACGGGATCCTGGACCACCCGGAGACGCGCCGGATCATCGACTTCGCCGAGCCGGTGTGCCTGTTGATGGTCTCCGTGACCCAGTGCCTGATGCCCGACGACGACCCGTGGGGCACCGTCGCGCGCTACCTCGACGCGGTCCCGTCCGGGTCGTACCTGGTCCTGTCCGCACCGACCTCGGACCACCAGGCGCAGCGCATCACCGACGCGGTCCGGCAGGTGTACGCGACCACCCCGACCCCCGGCGAATGGCGTACCCGCGCGGAGGTCGAACGGTTCTTCACCGGACTGGAGATCGTCCCGCCGTACGAGGGTGCCGGACCCAAGGTCACCTATGTGGGCGAGTGGGGCGCGGACGATCCGGTGGCGGCCGACGACGACGGCTCCCGCTGGTTCTACGCCGCGGTGGCGCGCAAGCCCTGACCCGTCGCCACAGAGCCGTTGGCCTGAGCGACCGTCTCACTAAGGAGATCGTGGCGATGGAGGGCAAGCCGACCGTCGACGAACTGGGGATCGACCCGGACGCCCAGTCGTGGCAGCGGTCCGGTACCGAGCAGGGCGGCATCGAGGTGGCGTTCGTGCAGGCCAGAGGCCAGGGCTGGGTGTTGCTGCGGGTCGCTGGTGACCCGGCCGGTCGGATTCTCGTGTACGACCACCACGAATGGGACTGCTTCCTCGACGGCGTGAAGAACGGCGAGTTCGATGCCGCGGCCGGCTGATCCGCCTCGGTACCGCCGGTCCCGGTCCGGTCCGTGCGCGCATTCAGGTACGTCGATGCCATAGCGCCACGATCGGTATCCTGTTGCTCACGGCGAGCTTTGTGAATCACAATTTGAAAAGGCACTATGCTGGGTGTCACGTCTTGTCAAGGAGGACTCGGTGACCGCGGAGTACGGCACGACCGTGGCCAAGCGCCGACTCTCGCGTCGCCTCAACGAACTCCGGGTCAAGAGCGGCTATACCGCCAACCAGGTCTGCGACAAGTTGAACTGGGGGCGCGGCAAGGTCGGCAGGTTCGAAGCCAATGTGTGGCGCCGCCCGGAGTTGAGTGACATCCGGGATCTGCTCCGCATCTACGGGGCGAGCGAGAAGGACCGCGAGGAACTCGAGCACCTGGCCGTACTCGCCCGCGCCCGCACCTGGTGGCGCGATTACGGGGACGTATTCGGGGACAGCGAATATCCGGGGTACGAGTCCGACGCGACCCGAATCTACGTGTACATGCCGCTGGTGCTCCCCGGCCTGTTGCAGACGCCGGACTACATCCAGGCACTCATGCGGGTCGGTACCCAGCCGGCCAACTGGCGCGAGCGGGCACTGGAGGCGCGACTGCGGCGCCAGCAGATCCTCGACCGGGACGCCGACAAGCGGCCGACCCTGGTCGCGGTGATCACCGAGGCGTCGTTGCGGTACCGCTGGGGTACCCCGGCACAGCGGCGGGCCCAGCTCGAACACCTGCGACAGATGGGCGGTAAACCGGACATCGAGCTGCGGATGTTGCGGTTCGCCGACGGGCCACACCCTGGGATGAGCAGTCTGATCAGCATCTTCGACTTCCCAGGTGACGAACCGAGCCTGGCCTACCTGGAGAACGACGCAGCCATGGAGGAGGTGAGCACCAAGGGCGAGGTGGACGCATATGCCGTGCTGTTCAGCCGGATACGCAACGAAGCGCTGGACACCACCGCGACCGCCGCCCAACTCAAGCATTTAGCCGAATCATTGGAGTGAGAATGTTCGACCTGTCTCAAGCGAAATGGCACAAGGCGACTAAAAGTAATGGCGCGAACACTGGCTGTGTTGAAGTCGCGGCCAATCTGCCCGAAGTGGCGGCCGTACGGGACAGCAGGTCTCCGGACCTCGGCGCGCACGTCGTGCCCAGGACCGTCTTCTCGGCCTTTCTCGGTGACGTGAAGGCCGGCCGGTACGACCTGTAGCCAGCGGTAGAAAAAGGCGGATCCCCCGGGGCGGCCACCCCGGGGGATCTTCTTCTATCGCCTGTCTCAAGGCGCGTACCTAGCTTACAAGCGGTAGCGGTAAGGGTGCACGGTGTCCCCATGCCGTACCGAAGCCGCGACCGCCGAACCCCGGTCGAACCGCGCCGAAGCCCCGCTCGAACCCCTCGCCACAGCCCTACGGCCGGGAACTTTTCTGGCATCGCGGGTTGTCAAGGACATCGGCGGTTCGTAATCTGTGCTTCACAGAAACGGAACCGCAAAACGCGACCTCAATACGGACTGGCCGGTCGCCGCCGCCCGCATGACCGGTCCATCCACCGGGCCGTAGCGACCCCTGCGCAGATCAGGTTGCTTGGGCGGCCTCATCGACGCGAAGGACCCGCATGGATCCACTGACAGTTGCCGCGAACGTCGTCGCGGTCGCTGGCGTTGGCGCCGGGCTCCGTCTCCGATATCGGCTGCGGCGGGCCGAGCTGGCGGTCGCCGACCTCCAACGGGAATGCGCCGTCGAGCGCCACCGGGCCGAGCACGATCCACTCACCGGCCTGCTCAACCGTCGCGGCTTCTACCGCCTGGGCGAAGCCGAACTCGCCGGAGCCGCGACCGACGAAATGCCCGGCCGCGAAATGCCCGGCCGTGAACTGGCCGGCCACACAGTGGCCGGCGACGGATTGCCCGGCGCGGATGCCACCGGTCCCGACGTGGTGGTCGCGGCAATGATCGACCTGGACGACTTCAAGCGGGTCAATGATTCATTGGGGCATGCCGTCGGCGACAAGGTACTCACGGCAATCGCGCACCGGCTGGAGGCGGCGCTGCCGGCGAAGCTGGTGGCCCGGCTCGGCGGTGACGAATTCGCGCTGTTGTTCACCCCGCCGAGTGTCGACGCGGCACTGCTGGAATGGTCCGCGCGCAAACTCGTGGAGGCGGTCGCCGCGCCCATCTCCACCGCCGGGTACACGGTCCGGATCAGCACCTCCATCGGCCTCGCGCCGGCGCACCGGCCCACTCCGCTCGGCGAGATCCTGCGTCGCGCCGATGCGGCGATGTACCGGGCGAAGAGCGCGAACTCCGGTACCGCCATCTTCGATCCGGGACTCGACCGCCAACCGGACCCGGACGGCCTGCCGGACCGGCGCGCGACCCGTCCCACCCGTTCGATTCATCCCGGCCACCCGGCTCATGCCGGCCAGCAGACTCAACCCGCCCGCCCGACTCATCCCAGCGACTCGCCCGGCACCGACGAGTGGAAGTGCTGCCGATCCACGACCAGCGTCCGGCAACTGGTCGACAGCTCGTCAGCGGCAAGGGCCTGACCATGCGTGCCAACAGCACAGCTGATCTGTCCGATGCGCCAGCGACCCCCAGCAGGGACCCCTCATGAATGCACCGATCATCCCCCCGAAGGGCACACTCGCCACGACCGCGCAACGAATCGTCCTGCAGCACCGGCCGGTCGCCGACCGGGGCGACCTGGTGTGCAGCGCCTGCCACAGCCCGTGGATGTGCCCCAGCCATGACAACGCCGAAGGCGTCATCCGGGCGGCCGGTCTCGACCTGCGACGCGACGACGGGTGCGACGATGAGGTCGCCCGCCAGCAGACCGCGTGGCAGGAGCAGCAGGCGTACGCGTACGCGCAGCAGCACCGGTAGCCGACCCGGCTCGGGCCAGCGCCAACGCGGCGCCGGACCGGGGGGCGACGATGACGGACTGGCCGGAACCCGATGCGATCGCCCGGGAGCTGATCGACACCAACCGGTACCTGGTCCTCGGCACGATCGACCCGGACGGCCGGCCCCGGGTGTCGCCGGTCTACTTCGCTCCGGCCGGCTACCACGTCGTCTACTGGATCTCCTCGCCGGACACGCACCACTCGCGGAACATCGAGGAACGCCCCGACGTCAACATGGTCATCTTCGACTCCACCGCGCCGATCGGCTCGGCTCAGGCGGTGTACCTGACCGGTCGCGCGGCGCGGATCCCCGACCACGAACTCGACCAGCACGTCGAGGTCGCCTGCCGGGCCCGGTTTCCGGAACAGCAGCCGTTCCCCGCCGCCGAGCTGCGTCCGCCGGAGGCGTTCCGCCTGTACCGGGCCGAGATTCTCGTCCATGAGGTGCACATCCGCGGCCTGCATCCGGTGTACGGGACCGGCGTCGACCGCAGGATGGCGGTAACCCTGTAAGGCCAGTACAGGCAATACGCAACGATGGGCCGGCGACCACAACCCGGCCGCCGGCCCACCCCCCCTCAGATCAGTGCTTCTGGACCTCCTCCTGCGCCTGCCGCGCCTGACCCCGCACGTCCTGTACCGCGGACTTGCCTTCGTCCCGGACCTCGTCCGCCGCGTCACCGGCGGTCGAGCGCACCGAGTCCACCGCCTGCTGTGCCGGCTCGCGCAGGTTGTCCTGCATCTCCCGGGCGAGCTGACCGGCCTCCTGCTTGATCGTGTCGGTGTGCTCGCTCAGCTTCTCCTTGAGCTGTCCGGCCACCTGCTGCTCGGCCCGGCTCGGCGGCAGCAGCGAGGAGACCAGCCACCCCAGGCCGAACACGATCAGCCCGGCCGCGAGCGGGTTGCCCTGCGCCTGCTCGCGTACCTTCGCCGGCGC
Source organism: uncultured Actinomycetota bacterium (assembly GCA_963742715.1). Classification (GTDB taxonomy): domain Bacteria; phylum Actinomycetota; class Actinomycetes; order Mycobacteriales; family Micromonosporaceae; genus CAVUMR01. The sequence continues at coordinate 2,902,672 of CAVUMR010000002.1, forward strand.
CGACGTGGCCGCGTCACTGACCGTGCTGGCAGCCGACGACACCGTGTCCCCCACGGTTCGCGCGGCGGAGGAGGCGGTGCTGCCGACCGTGCCGGCCGCGTCCGAGGTGCGGTCCGAAATCATCGACATGGTCGAGCCGGTGGTCCGGCCGGGGGCGTCGGAGCTGCCCATGACCTTGTCCTTCATGCCGCGCAGCCCGGTCTTGACCCGCTCGGTCCGCCGGCTCACGATCCGGCCGGGGCTCACCTTGTCGGTCAGCGCGTTGACGTCGGTACTCAACTCGTCCCGGGTCTGCTCTATGTCCCGGCGGATGACGTCGGGATCATTGCTCGTTGTCATTTCTTTCAGTGTCCCTTCAACGCGTCTGGAATCTCTTTGACGGTGTCCGCCGTCTGCCGCAACCCACGGACGGCCTGAAGTCGACTGCGGGCGAGCATGAATAGGACACCTCCGACAACGGCCCACACGGCCGCCACAATCAGCGCGGCCCAGCCGCCGTCCATCACGTTGGACAGCCCCCACCACACGGCGATGGAAGCGAAAAGCAGCACCATGTACCCGGCGATGGCGGCGCCGCCGAACATGCCGGCCGCCGACCCGGCTTTGGTCGCCTCCTGACGTACCTCCGCCTTGGCGAGCGCGACCTCCTGCCGCATCAAGGTCGACATGTCGCGGGTGATCTCACCGAGCAGGTCCCCGATCGACCTGTCTGCCGTGTCGGATGCCGGATCCCGGTAGCCGCCGGTCGGTGTCGTCGTACTCACAGCCGCTCCCCGCTCGACCAGCCGTCGGTGTACTCCGGCGTCACGGTCGGCGCGGTCGCCGGCGCTGCCGCGGAGGTGCTGCGGTACAGGGCCGAGCCATCCGGGTCGTCGATGCCGTCGTCGTACCGGCGTGCCCCGGTGTCCCCGTCCCAGCGGGCGGAGGTGTCCCCGTCCCAGCGGGCCGAGGTGTCCCCGTCCCGTCCGGTGCCGGAGTCCCCGTTGGAGCCCGCGGCCACCGCTCCCCTGGTCAGTCGACCGAATACGACGCCGGCGACAGCCGCCCCGGCCAGGAAGGCGCCGGGGTGCCGACGGGCGACTGAACGGACCTCGTCGAGCACCGAGCCGGGCTCGCGCTGTTCCAGCCACCCGGCGAACCGGTGGCTCCGGTCCGCCGCCTGGGCCACCAGTTCGGACGCGAGTCCGGACTGTCCACCCTGACGGGCCATGGACTCCAACTCGTCGCCGAGGCCGTGCAACCCGCTCGCCGCCCGCCGCTGCTGGGCAGCCGCTTGACCGTGCACCTGGCTACGTGCCTCCGCGGCGAGGTTGCGGGTCTGCCGACCCGCCTCCGCGGCGAGCTCCTTGCCCTGCTCGACGGCCGTCTGCGCCACCTGACTGCCAGCCTGGGTCGCGCCCTGGCCGACCTCCCTGGCCTGCTCGCGAGCGGCGTCCGCCTTCGACGCCGGGCGGGGCGACGGCTTGGATGTGGACTCGCCGATGTTTCCTGGAGTTGTGCTCTGACTCACGTGATCCCCCTATCGATCGCAACATCCGCGCCGAATTCGGCGCGACCCCCGGTTGCTTGACTGTTTGGAAAGCGCCTGGATGCCCGCTCTAATGCATGCCAAACCATCAATGTCTTGACGATCTATAAAGGTGTTCTTTGACACTGGGCAAGGAGTTTGTAAAAGGCTGTTTCCGGCGCACGCGACATACGATCAGGATGCGCCGGACGCATTGTTCGTGGGATTTTCTGGTCGGCCGGGAGAAAGCTTCGATAGCGCCACAAAACCGACCGACCGCCACTTGGCCCACCGTCACCGGAGCCGTCCGACCGCCACTTGGCCCACCGTCACCGGAGCCGTCCGACCGCCACTTGGCCCACCGTCACCGGAGCCGTCCGGCCGGCCCGCGGAGTGCCGGCGAACCGCAGCCGGTCGTCGGGGCTACTCCGCCCGGCGGTCGCGGACCCGGTCGCGGAGCTCGTGCTTGCGGATCTTTCCGGTAGACGTCTTCGGCAGCTCGCCGAAATGCACCTGGTGCGGCGCCTTGAAATGGGCGATGCGGTCCCGTACCCAGGCGATCAGTTCCGCCGCCTCGACCGGGCTGTCGGGCCGGGTGGCGACGAAGGCGACCGGTACCTCGCCCCACTTCTCGTGCACGGTGGCGACGACCGCGGCCTCCACCACGGCCGGATGGGCGACCAGCACGTTCTCCACCTCGATCGAGGAGATGTTCTCGCCGCCCGAGATGATGATGTCCTTGGCCCGGTCCCGTACCTCGACATAACCGTCCGGGTGCCGTACCGCGAGGTCACCGGTGTGGAACCAGCCGCCCCGGAACGCCTCCCGGGTGGCCGGCTCGTCGTGCAGGTACCCGGCCATCACGGTGTTCGAGCGGACCACGATCTCCCCGACCGTGCTGCCGTCGGCCGGTACGTCGGACAGGTGCTCGTCGACCACCCGCGCCCCGTCGACATGCATCGTGCGTACTCCCTGCCGGGCGGTACGTACGGCCAGCTCCCCCACGTCCAGTCCATCCCAGGACGGCTGCGGCTCGCAGACCAGCGCCGGTCCGTACGTCTCGGTCAACCCGTACAGGTGGATGACGTTCATGTTCATCGCGGCCGCCCGGGCGATCACGGTCGGGCTCGGGGGCGCGCCGCCGACCGCGGTGGTGACCGCGCGGGAGAAGGACACGTCACCGGCGCGGGGAGCGCTCGCGATCGAGTTGAGCACCACCGGCGCCCCGCAGAAGTGGGTCACCCCGTACCGCTCGATCAGCTCGATCGCGTCGTCGGCGTCGAACCGGCGCTGGCACACATGGGTGGCCGCGGCCGCGGTCACCGCCCAGGTGCAGCTCCAGCCGTTGCAGTGGAACATCGGCAGCGTCCACAGGTACACCGAATCGGGGTTGAGACCCAGCTGCTGGGCCACCCCGAGCGCGGCCAGGTGGGCGCCGCGGTGGGTGTAGACGACGCCCTTCGGCCGACCGGTTGTACCGCTGGTGTAGTTCACCGAGATCGGCGCGTCCTCGTCCGACGGCGGCCGCAGCCGTTCGGCCGGCTGCCCCTCTGCCAGCCATTCGTCGTAGTCGCCGTCCACCCCGGCCGCGAGCGCGGAGCCGCCGACCTGCAGGACCGTTCGCAGTCCCGGTACCGCGTCGCGCAGTCCCGGACCCAGCCGGCCGGCCAGTTCCGCGTCGACGATCAGCAGCCGGCTCTCGGAGTGGTTGAGGATGTAGTGGTACTCCGGCGCGGCCAAGCGGGTGTTCAGCGCGACCAGCGCGGCACCGGAGGCCGGTACGCCGAAGTGTGCGGCCAGCAGTGGCAGATCGTTCGGCGCGAGAACGGCGACCCGACTGTCGGTACCGGCGCCGGCCGTGGCGAGCCGGTCGGCCAGGCGGGTGGCGTGCCGGTGCAGGTCCGGGTAGCCGACCTGCTCACCCAGCCCGGTCACCACGCCGACCCGGTCCGGATACACCTCGGCCGCCCGGTCGAGGAAGCCCAGCGGGGTCAGCGGGATCCGGTTCGCCACCGTCATCGCCCGGCTCCAATCCGGCGTACAGACCATCGGAACCTGTCGATCGTGACACCTTTTGCGGCATCCGGCCGGATGCGGGGCATCGGTGAGTGCCGGTCTCCGGGCCCGGCTGGTCTCACGGCCCGGCTGGTCTCACGGCACGGCTGGTCTGACGGCACGGCTGGTCTCACGTCCCGGCTGGTCCATACCCCGGCCGGTCCGGCGCCGCCGGGTCTTACGTACCGGCCGGTCCCGGCCAGGCGGCGCGCACCCGGTCGCGCAGCGACGGCAGATCCGGCTCGGGACAGCGCAGCACCAGCCGCAGCCCGGGCGCGGGCGGGCTCGGCCAACCGGTACCGGCGGCGCGGGCGATCTCGTCCAGGAGTCGCAGGAACGTGGCGAGCTGCGCGGGCGCCTCGTTTACCAGGAGTTCTGCGGCCTCGTACACCTCGATGACGAGCGGGCCGGGTGCGGCGGCCGGTCCCCCGGCGGCGCCGGCTGGCCACACCACGTCGGTGAGACAGTCCGCTACCGCGTCCCAGTTCTCCCCTGCGTACGCCGGGAAACTCAACGCCCGGGACAGGGCGCGGATCAGCCCGACGCGGGTGCGGCAGTCGGCTCCGGAGACCGACCGGGCCTCGACGTCGGCCGGTTCGGTGTCGGTACGGAGCTCCAGCCAGGCCGGAAGCTCCGGGTCGGACCCGCGGTCACCTCGGTTCACGGGCCCATTCTCGCCGGTTCCGCTGGTCGGACGGCCACGGCCGCCCGACCAGCGCCGGGACCGCTCAGACGATCTCGTAGAAGTTGCTGTAGTGGTCCGGGGAGTACCAGCAGTCGCCGGTGTCCACGTCGAGGATGATCCGGTGCGCGTCCCGGGGAGCGCCCTCGTCCCGCGGATACACGTCGTACTCCTGGAAGTGGTCGCCGGCCGGCAGTTCACCTTCGAGGTTCTTGTACACCCCGCCGGAGAAGTTGTAGAGGCCGTCGCCCCAGTAGTACCAGGTCCGGTTGGTCGGCCAGCCGAGGTCGTCCCAGCCGTAGTAGGCGTCGAGCGCGTCGTCGCAGCCGGACAGGTCGCAGTAGTCGTGTACGGACGTGATGGTCGGGGCGGATGGCGCGGCGACCGAGGCGGCCGCGGCGGTCGGCGCGACGAAGCCGGCGAACAACGCGGCCAGCAGCGCGGCGAGGCTCAGGTTGCGGACGAACCGGCTGGCGCCGGTGCGACGGAGCACGGGAGCGGTCACGCGAGTCTCCTTCAACGACGGGACGGAAGGTCGGGACTGCGGCAGCGACCGTGGAGCGTTGCGGTCGCCTGGTGCCGTCCGGCGGGCGGCTGAGCTGTCAGGACATCGATGGACGTTGACGTCTGTATTGTGTCTTTTGCCCCGAGAGGTCTCAACCGTCTGAGTCCATCAACCTCTGCGTCCCCCTCACCTCTGCGTCCCCCTCACCTCTGCGTCCCCCTCACCTCTGCGTCCCCCTCACCTCTGCGTCCCTCAACCACTGCGTCCCTCACCACCTGGGCCCATCGAGATCGGGCGGCGGCCTGCCGAGCACGCCGGTCCAGCGCCGGGACGCGCGGCACCAGCTCATAGAGTCGGGCGGTGACCAGGCCGGACGCACCACGCGCACTGCTCGTCGCCGGTACCACGTCGGACGCCGGGAAGAGCGTGCTTACCGCCGGCATCTGCCGCTGGCTGTACCGCCGGGGCGTGAGGGTCGCGCCGTTCAAGGCGCAGAACATGTCGAACAACTCGACGGTCGCGGTCGAGCGGCTCGTCGACCGGTCCGGCGACCAGAGCAGCGGGCAGAGCAACGGGCAGGGCGGCCGGCAGGGCGGATGGCGGGCCGGGGAACTCGGCCGGGCGCAGGCGTTGCAGGCGGTCGCCTGCGGGTTGGCGCCGAGCGTGCGGTTCAACCCGGTACTGCTCAAGCCCGGCGCCGACAACTCCAGCCAGGTTGTCCTGTTAGGACAGTCGATCGGCACGGTCGGCGCGGGCGGGCTCGACTTCCGCCAGCTGAGACCCACGCTGGCGCGAACCGTGCAGGACACGCTGGCCGGGCTGCGCGCCGAGTACGACGTGGTGGTCTGCGAGGGTGCCGGCAGCCTGACCGAGATCAACCTGCGCGCGCACGACTACGTCAATCTCGGGCTGGCCCGCCCGGCGCACCTGCCGGTGATCGTGGTCGCCGACATCGACCGGGGCGGCGTGTTCGCCTCGCTGTTCGGCAGCCTGGCGCTGCTGTCACCGGCGGATCAGGCGCTGGTGGCGGGCTTTGTCATCAACAAGTTCCGCGGCGATCCCGACCTGCTCGCACCGGGGCTGGGCATGCTGCGTGACCTGACCGGGCGGCCGACCTACGGCGTACTCCCCTGGCAGCTCGACCTGTGGCTGGACGCGGAGGACGCGCTGGCGTACGGCCAGGTGCTCGGCCGGCCCGGTCCGCCGCACGGCACCGAGTGGCTGCGGGTGGCCGTGGTCCGGCTGCCGCGCATCTCCAACGCGACCGACGCCGAGGCGCTGGCCACCGAGCCGGGGGTCCGGGTACGGCTGACCGTCGAACCGGCCGAGATCGCTGACGCCGACCTGGTGGTGCTGCCCGGCAGCAAGGCGACCGTGGACGACCTGCGCTGGCTGCGCGGGTCCGGGCTCGCCGACGCACTGGTCACGCATGCCGCCGCCGGCAAGCCGCTGATCGGGATCTGCGGCGGGTTCCAGATGCTCGGCCGGGCGATCCACGACACCGTGGAGAGTCGCGCCGGCACGGTCGAAGGACTCGGGCTGCTGCCCGTCGAGGTGACGTTCGCGGCCGACAAGACGCTCGCGTTGCCGTCCGGGACCTTCGATGGCGGTCCGGCCGGGCTGCGGGACGCGATCGGGCGGGACGAGCCGCGCAAGAAAACAGCCGATGGCGTACCGGTCGGCGGCTACGAGATCCACCACGGTCGCGTGACGGCCACCGACTGTGCGGAGCTGTTCCGTCGGGTGGACGGCCTGCCCGGAGGTGGAGCCGGCCCGGAAAGCACGGCAGGCGCAGCCGGCTCGGGGAGCATGGAGGGTGCCCGATCGGGTGCTGTTTTCGGTACGCACTGGCACGGCATCTTCGAGCACGACGAGTTCCGCCGCGCATTCCTGACCGTGGCCGCGCGGTTGGCCGGGCGCCCCGGCTTCGCCGTGGCGCCCGACACGAACTTCCAGCGCGTGCGTGAACGTACCGTCGACCTGGCCGGTGACCTGGTCGAGCAGTACCTGGACACGGACGCGCTGTGGCGGCTGATCGAGTCCGGCCCGCCGGCCGACCTGCCGTTCGTACCGCCGGGCGCGCCGGGCTGACCCCGCCCGCCTGACCACGCTTGCCTGACCACGCTCGCCTGACCACGCTCGTCGGCGCTCGCCGTACCGCGCCTGCCGTACCGCGGCGGTCCTCTCTACGGCAGCGGACGTACCGGAAGAGCCGCTCCCGGTACGACGCTTGTCGCGGCCCCTCCTGCCGACAATGACGCGACAGATCCGACAGAGGGGACAGCACATGAGCGGCTGGCACGTCACGTCATCCACCAGGCGCAGGATCACGGCCACCGGCCTCGCGGTCGCGGCCCTGGCCATCCCGGTGCAGATCATCGGCGGCGCCGACTATCCGGTGGTACCGCCCGGCCTGGTGATCCTGACCGCCGCGGCCGTGGTGTTCCTGCTCGCGCCGTGGCGGTGGCTGCTGGCGCTCGCCATGCTGGCCACGCTGTTCATCAGCGTCGGCGGGGTGCTCGCGCCGAACTTCCGGGACCAGCTCGGCGACCCGGGCGCGGCGACGATCTTCGCCGGCAGCGTGCTGCAGGTGGCCGGTCTCGTGGTCGCGGTGGTGTTCGGCCTGGCCTCGATGGTCGAACTGGTCCGGGGCCGCCGCCGCACCCCGGACCAGGTACGGCAGGGCTAGCAGGCGCCCTCATCCACCCAGACGTCCGTGGTGCCCGGTACCTCAGCCTGGGTCCACCACTTCGCCCGCCAGGTGTGCCCGTGGTACGAGACCTCGGAGCCACCCACGTACGCCGTCGAAGAATTCCACTCCGGTGCGGTGCAGTCGCCGCCCGGCGGCGGTGTGGTCGGCGTGCCTGGCGGGTCGGTGGGTGGCGTGGACGGCGGGGTCGATGGGGCCGGGCAGCTCGACGCGCTGCCGGCCAGGTCGCTGACCAGCTCGTTCAGCAGGGTGGTGCCGGGGTCCAGATCGAGCAGCGAGAACATCATCGCGCCGGCCAGCCCCTTGCAGTGCAGGTAGTCGACCTTGACCTTGATCGACTGCTTCGAGTCGCCGGTGAAGAACTCGCTGCCGTTGTGGAACCAGGCAGACTGGGTGACCGGGTCGAAGAACGTCGTCGACGGGTTGTCGACGAGCCCGGTCAGCTCCTTGTAGTACGCGGTCCCGGCGACCTGGCTGAGCGGCCGCGCACTCGACGGGCCGGACGCGGACTGGTACAGCCCGTGGTTGCCACCGGCCGCGACCCCGGACCAGCCGCGGTAGTAGAACGGGAAGCCGAGGTTGAGCTTGCTGGCCGGGAAGCCGCCCGGGATGCCGTACGCCGGATCCCCCTCCGTCCAGGCCTTGACCGAGTTGTCGATCGTGTACCTCTCCGAGCCCGGCGGAATCGGCGAACTGGGATCGTTCGGCGAGTCGAAGATCGGGGCCTGCAGGTTGGTCGGCCCCTGGCTGTCCCACGCGCCGTGCATGTCGTACGACATGAGATTGGCGTAGTCGAGGTACTGCCCGATCCGGTCTGTCTCGAGCTTCGCGATCTTGTCCTGGCCGGACGGTACCGCCGCGGTCAGGTACATCCGGCGGCCGTTGGCGCTGCCGAACGCGTCGAGCTCGCCGCGGAACTCGGCTAGCAGCGCGGTGAAGTTGGCGGTGTCCTGCGGCCCGTAGTGGTTGCCGACGTGACCGGCGGTACCCGGGTACTCCCAGTCGATGTCGAACCCGTCGAAGATCCCGGCCGCGGTGCCGGGGCCGCCGAAGCCGCCCTGTACCGGAAGATCGCCCTTGATGAACATGTCGACGCAGGAGCTGACCAGCCGTTGCCGGCTGCTCGCGGTGGCGGCCGCGTCGGAGAAGTACTTCGAGTAGGTCCAGCCGCCGAGGCTCGCCAGGATCTTCAGGTTCGGATGCCGCGCCTTGAGTTTGCGCAGCTGGTTGAAGGTACCGACCAGCGGCTGGTTCCAGGTGTCCGCGACACCGTCCACACTGGTCGCCGCGTCGTACGTCTTCTGGTAGTCGGCGTACGCGTCGCCCGCGCCGTCCCCGGCGTTCGGGTTGTTCTCGTCCTGCGACGCCCCCTTGGTGGCTTCGAAGCAGGTCAGGTTCACCGGGTCGATGTTCTCGAAGTCGTAGATCAGGAAGTCGAGCTTGCCCGCGATGCCGCGGGTGTCGAGATCCTTCGGAGAGAACGCGTTGCCGTAGACGCTCCACTGGTCGTAATAGGCGAACCGCACGCCGCCGCTGCTCGCCGCCTGGGCCGGTGCTGCCGGGCCGAGGTTGACCGCGGCGAGCGCGAGCGCGGCCGGTACGAGCACCGCGGTCGCCGCGGCGGACAGCCTGCTGAGCCTCATCGCACGCCTCCCACGCACGAGCCTTCGTCCACCCAGACGTCCGTGGTGCCCGGTACCTCGGCCTGCGTCCACCATTTCGCCCGCCACTTGTGGTTGTTGTAGGAGACCTCCGAGCCGCCGACGTACGCCGTGGCGGAGTTCCAGGCCGCCGGGCAGCCGCCGGGCGGGGTCGTCGGTGGCGTGGTGGGCGGTGTGGTCGGCGGGGTGGCGCCGGCGAACCGGGCGGTGAATGTGGTGAACTCCCACGGGGTCTGCGGCACGCTCGAGCAGGTGCCCGACGTGGTCGGCTGGTTCGGATCGGCGCACTGCCGATCCCGGTTCACAGACCAGTAGGTGTACCGGGCGAGCCCGTGGCCGGTGGCGTAGTTGAGCACCGCCTCGAAGTCGGACTGGTAGAAGTACTCCCCCGCGTCCGACCGGCCGTTCATCATCGACACGCCCTCGTGGGCGTACGCGGTCGCGCTGTCCCAACCGAACGTCGACGTCAGCAGCCCGTGGAACGCCTCCAGCGCACTGATCTGCGCGCCCGAGCCGTTGAAGCCACCGTCGAACGGCATGATCGAGTAGTTGTTGGGGGTGAAGCCGATCGACTTCGCCTGGTTCATCAACTGCTGGCCGAACCAGCCGGTGCCGGACGTGGTACCGGGCATCGTGATCGAGATGTACATCCCGGGGTTGTCGCGCTGCAGGATCTGCGCGGCCCCGAGCTCGTTGGCGATCGCGGTGGAGTCCTCGTACTCGGGCTCCTCCAGGTCCAGATCGATCGCGTGCAGTCCGTACTTGTCGACCACCTGCTGGTACGCCGCCGCGGTCGCGGCCGGGGTGCCGCAGGTCTGGCCGAGCTTGGTACCGCCGTACCCACCGGTGGACACCGACACGTCACCGCCGTTGGCCCGGATCTGGTTGACCACCGCGAGTACCGCCGTGTCGGAGCCGACCGGCGCGGTGCCGTCCCAGGTCGGAGTACAACCGCCGCCGTTGGGCGCCAGGATGAACGCGAGCTGGAACGCCTTCTGGCCGCTCGCGGCCATCACCTGCACGGGGTCGGGCGGGTTGTTGGACACCGGCATCAGGTACGGCGCGGACGCGTACCAGTTGCTGGGCAGCGCCGCGTTCGCCGGTGCGGTGATCGCCAGACCGACGGCGGTTGCCGCGCCCGCGACGATGCCGGCCGCGATCAGGTTCCGCGCGACCCGCAGGCCGCGACCCGTAGGGCGCCGGGTCGGTACGCCACCGCGCCGCAGCGGGTCGCTGGCGCTGTTCGTAGGCGCACCATCGCGGATCGCCTGGCCGGTCCTCGACGCGCCCTCGCGCCACAGCGGATCGCTGGCAGCCGTCGTGGGCCCGGCTTGCCGCCTCGACCGCCACGGCCATTCCGGAGCGGCCGCCGATCGCTGTGTGAGTCTCCACCGCTGCATGAGCCCTCCTCACCCGCCCGGACATCATTTAGTAAAGTTTCCTAAACAATGCTGAGGTGAAATTAACCACGCACCTGGCGGATGTCAACACATGGCGGACATTTGGTCGGGTACAACGCAACTGGTCGGGTACACCGCAACCAGGCCTGACCGCCGACGCGCCGCGGGCCGCCGGTCGACACTGCCCCCACCGGCGCCGCGCACGCGGGCACAGCGTGACGCCGGTCGCCGATGCGTGCCGGCCCCACTCAGCTCGGCGCATACCCGTCGCTGATCGGTGCGGTGGCGGCGCATGCCCAGGTCAGGCCGTCGCGGCGCGACACATGCCGGCGCGACACTGCCGGCGCGCCGCTTGCGGGGCATGCGGGACGCCTACCGGCGCTGGTTGGCGCGGCCTGGGGACTCTCAAGATCGCGCGGTCAGCGTTTTCTGATCCACGCCACGACCAGGCTGACGACAGCTACGGCGAATACGAGCGTGGTGACGAATCCTCCGGCGCCCGCCTGGATCGCCCCCGGGAGATCCCCGTCGTCGATCCAGGTGAGCAGTCCCGCGCCGAACGCCATGTTCAGAGCGACCGAGAGGGTCAACCCGACCGTGAGTGTCCAGACGAGCCAGAGAGGGGCGTACCGTGGGTATGGGACATCCGGTGCGTCCTGAGTGCGGGACGCAGCCGATCCGGCTGATCGGGCCATGGGTCTTTCCTTTTCAGCGCGCCACCACGAACAGTGGCTGGCCTGCGACGGGTACCGGCATTGTTGAAATGTGGGACCGACTGCCTCCGGCTGCAACCGAAGGGCAGTCTGTACTTCCATGTCTACCCTCGGAGCGGGACGCGCGTAGCCCGATCACGAAACATATCGATGTAGTCGGACCCGCCCGAAGAGCCCAGCGGTGGTTGGGGTTGATGCGCCTAGCCGATCATCCGGCCATACCGCAGTGTATTTCCATTCGCGACACGCTCATGCCGATCATTGGACCCACTGTCCGAAGCGCCTACCAGCGGGATCGTCACCGCAGACTCGCGCATCAGGGAGACAGGCCAACGTGCCGGTGGGTATTCTGCTCAAGTCGACGTCGCAAACTGCGCTGAACCGGTGTTTGCGCCGCGAGCTCCCTATGAGCAGGTTTCGCCTTTCGTGCGACGGGTGCCGGCTCAAGGGATCGATGGGCCTTCCGCTGCAACGGGGGGCCCATCACTTTTGGTACCGGAAGGCGCATGACGCGAAGGTCCTCTTGCTCCCACACGAGCTTCTGATAGTTATCGACGGCACGTCGGCGGTTAATTCTCCGGAATAGCAACCGATCCCTTGAGAATAGTCCGCCGGTCATCTCGACTTCCGTCGCCGCGACGCGACCGTGCCTTCTCCTGACACACCTGCGACCACCAGGACGTACCGTCAACCGGCGATCGGTGAGCCGTCGGTTCACCACCTGACAGAGGGGACGGCAGGGCATGCAGGTGATCGCGGACGCCGGCCGGTACACCGAGCCACTCGACGCGCCGACCCACTGGGTCGAGCAACTGCGCAGCAAGCACCTGAGCGTGGGTACCTACTCGCTGCCCGCGGGCGGCGTGGACGATCAGCAGCCGCACACCGAGGACGAGATCTACGTGGTGTGCTCCGGTCGCGCCACCCTGGTCTGCGACTCGGGTACCGCTCAACTCGGTCCCGGCGCGGTCGTGTTCGTACCCGCGCGGGAGCGGCACCAGTGGACCGACATCGAGGAGGAGCTGAGCCTGCTCGTACTGTTCGCGCCGCCGTACGGGACGAGCAGCGCCCCGCCAACCGCCGATCCCGCGAGCTGACCTGACGGCTCCGGGATACGCGCACGAACCGTGGGGTTGGGTCGTAGCCGCCGACCTTGTGTCGAGGTGCGGGGATCACCCGCCGCGCGCGAGCTTTGCCGTCGACGGGGAGTCAATGCTTGACATCAACCGTCCGGGGGCGGGCGTGCATCGGCCCGGTCCGGCCGGGCGGTGTAGTGGTGCCCGTGGGGGCTGGTCCAGTAGAAGACGCCCGGTTGGATCTGTCGGAGTTTCCAACCACCTTTGTGTTTGGCCCGGTGGTGGTACCGGCACAGGGCGCCGAGGTTGTTCGGCCGGGTGGGGCCGTTGTCGGCGTACGGGATGGTGTGGTCGAGGTCGCATCGACCGGCTGGTGCGCGACAGCCGGGTCCCCGGCAGGTGACGTCGCGGGCGCGGACGAACGCATCGACGCGGGCGGTGGGGCGGCGCCGGGTGGTGCCGTGGGCCACGAGCCGGCCGTGGCGGTCGAGGGTGCTGAACCGCCAGATGCTGTCCGGGAGCTGCGCGACGGTCTGCCGGGTGATGTCAGCGAGTACCGGTCCCCAGCCGTGCAGGTGTCCGGGTTCGTCGGTCCAGCCCATCAGGGTGGCCAGTGGAACGGTCAGCTCGACCACGCCCTTGCGCGGAGCGGGTAGCGGTCCGGTGCGGGTGCCGTCGAGGAGGTCCAGGATGGTGTCGGCGCGCAGTTGATCCATGGTGCGCAGGTCACCGCCGCGGTGCGCGGCGGCCGCGATGGCGTCGACGCGCTCCATCGCGGCGGTGGCGCGGACAGCAGGCAGGCCGAGGACGCTGATCGAGGCGGTGCCATCCGGATCGAGCCCCGCGTACACCCGCCGGGAGCGCACCGCCTCCTGCTCGCGCAGCCCGGCAGCTTCGGGGTCGGCTGCGAGGACGAGGCGGCGGAGCTTGGCGCGGAGCTGGCCGGTCGTCAACGCCGGCGCCTCCGACAGGATCTCGTCGCAGCTCTGCCGGGCAGCGGGTTCCGACAGGGCGTTGGTTTCCTGCTCCAACACCCGCGCCTTCGCCAGGTCGATCGCCCCGGTCGTGAGGGCGGCGTGGACGGCGGGGAGCCGCTCGACCAGCGCCTGCGCCAGCGACACCTGGGCGTCGGTGGCGTGCCGGGTCCACGCCAGTGCGGCCGCGATCTCGACCGTCGCGAACTCGCTCACTGCCGAGGTGCGCGCGACCGGGGCGTCAGGTCCGCCGGGTGGGCAGTGCACCAACTCGACCATCGTGGCCAGCAACTGGGCCTGGTCATGCGCGACCTGCCTAGCCCACGCCCGCATCACCAGCACCAGGTCATGCCCGTTCAGCCTGGACCGGTCAACTCCCGCGAGGACCGCCGCCAGCTCCGGGCCGGCAGGCAGCCGAGCCAACGTCTCGGTCAACACCCGGCTCGGAGCCCCATCCTCGGCCGGCAGCGACGCGTGCGAAAGGTCGTGCCGTTGTGGACCGGCCGGGTCGACTGGCGCGGTCACTGGTCCAGTCCACTCCGGACTAGTTGTCCGGTGAGCCATTGCTGTGCTGACGCCAGAGACGGCGGCCAGGTCCGGGGCGGAGACCGGCGCACGCGGGGACGGCTCAGCCACCTCGGCTGGCATCGTCCCCCGCTCGAACATGGACCGAACCTATGCCGGGGGTATGACACTCTCGCCCCGCCCGGACCGGATATCCACAGAGGTGCGCGGACTGGCGACAAGCGCCGGAATCCCTCCAGCAGCAGGCGAAGTCGCACCGGACGCCGAGCAGCTCGTTGCCCAGCCCCGGTTCAGTGCGGAAACGTTACCGGCAGCGCAACAGGCGCTCGCAATGGTCCGCCGCGACCACCGATCGCGCCCACCGGCACAGCGAGGGCCACCCCGGGGAACCGATGCACCAGGGTGCCCACCGACAGGGCGAGCACGGCCCGCGCGAGCGGCGCCCCGAGGCACCCGTGGTCGCCATGCCCGAAGCCGAGGTGCGGGTTGTACCGACGGCTCACTTCGAACAACTCCGGCCGGTCGAACCGGGCCGGATCACGGTTGGCCGCGGCAATGGAGATCACGATCAGTTCACCGGCTGCGATCCGTACCCCATCGATCTCGATGTCTTCCAGGGCGGACCGTCCGATGCCGACGGTCATCGGGCCGGCGAACCGCAGCAGTTCCTCGACCGCGGCCGGCACCAGATCCGGATCGGCGCACAGCGCGGCCAGTTCGGTCGGGTGGCTGAGCACCTGCGACAACGCGTTGCCGATGAGGCTCGCCGTCACCGAGTACCCGGCCGTCAGCAGGGCCGCCAGCACGGCCGCCACCTCGGCGTGGGCCGGTCGCGGTGCCGGATGCAAATCGGTCGGTCGCGGTGCGGGATGCAGAGCTGCCGCCACTTCCTCGCCTAGGCGCGAGCCGCGGTCGCGCAGCAGGGCGCCGAACAGTTCACGAAGCGCGCCACCGCCGGTGACCGAACCGAACCCCGAGCCCGACGTCGCACCGGGAGACGAGCCGGGCGGCGCGTGCGGATCCCGTACCGGGCAACACCCCGGCATACCGGCGGCGCGGCGGAAGTCCGCGCGCAGCGTGGCGGGTACCGCGAGTACCTCACAGATCGCTCCGAACGCGAGCGGCTCGGCCAGCTCCGACACGAGCTCCGCGCGCCCGGCCGGTGCGATCGCGTCGACCAGGTCGTCGGCGATCCGCACGATCCGGGGCACCACGCTCTGTACCCGCCGCGGATGGAACAACGACGAGCCCACCGCGCGAAGGCTCGCGCTCTCGAACGGATCCGCCGCGGCCGGCAGCGGTGCGAGGTCCAGCCGCCGATCCGCGAGCGCGGCCAGCGCCTCGTCGTACCCGGTGATGAGCCAGGCCTCGAGCTCGGCCATCCGTACCCGCTGCACCGGACCGGCCGCCCGCAGCTCGTCCAGCAGTGGATGGGGATCCGCCCCCGTGGTGACGTCGACGCGCAGGTCATGCACCTGGTACTGGGCGGCGTCCGTCATCGCGCAAACCCCTGTCAGCCGACGTGCGTCGCAGACTTGCATACGGATACATCGGGTGTCGACCCCAATACGTTACGTATGTGGATTCGCGGATATCCCCGTAGAAACGGGACGAGTCGCCACGCTCCGTCAGCACCGCGATCTCCGCCCGTGGCCGGCGCGCGGACCGTCCCGCGGCGCGCCGGTCAGCCGCCACCGGGCGTGGCCGCGGACGCTCCCGCGAAGACCGGAGGCGTCCGGTCCCGCCACGGCATGACCTGCTCAAGCCGCGAGGCAACCCGGAAGAGCAGATCTTCGCGGGCGTACGGAGCGACAAGCTGCACGCCGATCGGCAGGCCGGTCCGGCTCTGGCCGAGCGGCAGGCTGATCGCGGGCTGACCCGAGATGTTGAACAGCACGGTGAACGGCCCGTACTCGAAGATCGACTCGAGCCAGCTCTCCGGGGTGTGCGCCGGATCGTCCTGCCGCAGCGTGCCGTGCGGCGCCGGCAGTTGCCCGAGAGTCGGCGTGACCAGCAGGTCGTACCCGGTGAAGAACGCCCCGACCGTACGGGTCACCCGGTTCTGCGCGTCGAGCTGCGCGAACAGGTCCAGCGCCGGTACCGCGGACGCCTCCCGCAGCAGCCGCGCGGACACCGCCTCCATCCGGTCCGGGTCGGGTTGCCGGGGCGCCAGCAGGAACGGTGCCGCCAGCGCGGTGAGGTTGGCCCGCGCACCGAGCAGCACGACCGGCCAGTCGACCGCCGGAGTCGCCTCGGTGACGACATTGCCCATGCTCTCGAGCGTCCGGCCGACCTCGACCGCCGCCGCGGCCACCTCAGCGTCCACGGCCACGCCGGACCAGGCGGTCGTGGTCACGGCCACCCGCAGCGGGCCGGTGTCGCGACCCACCTCGTCGACGTACCGGCCGGCCGGCGGTGGCGCGGTGTACTTGTCGCCGACCGCGGGCCCGTGTACCGCGTCAAGCAGGTGCGCGGCATCCCGGACGGTACGGGTCAGCGCGAACTCGACGGACGCGCCGAAGGCCGCTTCGCTGATGTCGGGGCCGCACGGCGTACGCCCGCGACTGGGTTTGAGACCCACCAGGCCGCAACACGACGCGGGTATCCGGACCGAGCCGGCGCCGTCGTTCGCGTGGGCGACCGGCACCGCGCCGGCGGCGACCAGCGCGGCGGCACCACCACTCGAGCCGCCCACCCCCCGGTCGAGGTCCCACGGGTTGCGGGTCGGGCCGGTCCGCAGCGGCTCGGTGGCGAAGCTGATGGCCAGCTCCGGCGCGGCGGTCAGGCCGAGCGTGACCAGGCCGGCCGCCCGGAACCGGCTCATCAGCTCGCTGTCGTGATCGGCCACCGCGCCCCGGATGGCGCGGCTGCCGCAGAAGAACGGCACGCCGCGGGCCATCGGCGCGCAGTCCTTGATCAGGAACGGCACCCCGGCGAACGGCCCGTCGCCGGCATGCTCCAGGGCCGGCGAGAACGGTGGTATCGCCAGGCCGTTGACGGCCGGGTTCACCAGGTCAAGTGCCTGCCGGGCGACCGACTCGACCTCGGTCGCGCTGACCTCGCCGGCGGCGATCAGCTCGCGCAGGCCGACCGCGTCGCACCGCGAATATTCGTGCAGGTCCATCTGTCCCCCCGGCCCGCGCTGTCCCCCCGGCCCGCGCCCGACGTGATCTCCGGCGCCCGCCCCAGGTTGGCAAACGCGCCGGATGCCGTCGACCGAATTGGCGAGACGTGGTGATCTGTCGGCTACCGAGCGACAATCCGGGCCATTCACCGCAGCGGATCCACCGTTCACCGGCCGGACCAGCCGTCTACCTGTTGGAATGCCGGTCGCCGCGGGCAAGACTCGGGATGTCTTCCCACCAAACGCCTTGGGGGCCCGCCGTGTTCGACACCAGCCTGCTGATCGGCAACGAGCGACTCGCGGCGAGTGACGGGCGGACGTTCGACCGGGCCAATCCGGTCGGCGGCGAGGTGGTCACCACCAGCCCGGCGGCGAGCCGCGACGATGCCGATCGCGCGGTCGAGGCGGCCGCCGCGGCGTTCGGCAGCTGGGCGGAGACGCCGCCGAACGAGCGCCGGACCAAGCTGCTCGCGGCCGCTGACCGGCTGGAGTCCAGTGTGGACAGTTTCGCCGAGCGGATGGCGGCCGAGTGCGGCGCCACCGGCGGCTGGGCCGGCTTCAACGTCCACCTGGCGGCCAGCATGCTGCGCGAGGCTGCCTCACTCACCACCCAGGTCACCGGCCAGGTCATTCCTTCGGACGTACCCGGCAGCCTCGCCATGGGGTACCGGCAGCCGGCCGGCGTGGTGTTCGGCATGGCGCCGTGGAACGCGCCGGTGATTCTGGCCGTACGCGCGGTGGCGACCCCGCTGGCCGTCGGGAACACCGTCGTGTTGCGCGGCTCGGAGCTGTCCCCGGCCACGCATGCGCTGGTCGCCGAGGTGCTGATCGAGTCGGGCCTCGGTGATGGCGTCGTCAACTTCATCACGCACGCCCCGCAGGACGCCGCGGAGATCACCGAGGCGGTGATCGCGCACCCGGCGGTACGACGGGTCAACTTCACCGGCTCCACCCGGGTCGGCCGGATCATGGCGGAGGTGTGCGGCCGGTACCTCAAGCCGGTTGTACTCGAGCTCGGCGGCAAGGCTCCGTTCCTGGTACTCGACGACGCGGATCTCGACGCGGCGGTACAGGCCGCGGCGTTCGGCGCGTTCATCAACCAGGGGCACGTGTGCATGTCGACCGAACGGATCATCGTGCACGAGGCGGTGGCGGACGAGTTCGTCGCGCTGTTCCTGGCCAAGGCGCGGAGCCTGCCGTGTGGCGACCCGCGCAAGGAGGAGGTCGTACTCGGCTCGGTGATCGGCAAACCGACCGTCGAGCACCTCCGCGCGCTGGTCGAGGAGGCGGTGTCCGCGGGTGCGACCGTGCTGTCCGGCGACTCGGTACGCGGTGACGACACCGGCACGATCCTCCCCGCGGTGATCCTCGACAACGTCACCCGGGACATGCGGATCTTCCGCGACGAGATCTTCGGCCCGGCGGTCACGATCACCCGGGTGTCCGACGAGGAGGAGGCGGTCGAGGCCGCCAACGACACCGAGTACGGCCTGTCCTCGGCCGTGTTCACCCGGGACGCGGCGCGCGGGCTGCGGGTGGCCAAGCGGCTCGACTTCGGCATCACCCACGTCAACGGCCCGACCGTGCACGACGAGGCGCAGATGCCGTTCGGCGGGGTGAAGGCGAGCGGGTACGGCCGGTTCGGCGGGCACGCCGGCATCGACGCGTTCACCGAACTGCGGTGGGTGACGCTGCAGACGGAGCCGCGGCAGTACCCGTTCTGACGATCCCCGGCGGCTGGCGGCGGGCGGCGGGCAGCGGCGGCCCTCGGCGGACCGCGCCGGACGGCGGTCGCGACCGGCGGCGGGCGCCGCGCCCTCCGGGGGTCGGCCGCCGCGGTCTCAGGAGTCGCCCGCCGCGGCCTCAGGGCTCGATCAGGGCCAGCACCCGGCACGGGCTGCCGGAGCCGCCCACGATCGGCAGCGGCGAGGCCACCACCAGCGCGCCGCGGACCGGCAACCGGTCCAGGTTGCGCAGCTGGGTCAGCCCGTACTTGTTGGCGCCGAGCAGGAACGAGTGGCACGGGAACGGCGGGTCGAACGAGTGCGCCGCGCCGGCGTCGGTACCGACCGTCTCGACCCCGACGCCGATGATCGGCGCCTCCTCGGCCAGCCACTTCGCGCACTCGATGGAGATGCCCGGGGTCCGCCCCGCGTTCAGGAACGCGTCGTCGTCCTCACCGCGGACATCCCAGCCGGTGCGGTACAGCAGCCAGCCGCCGTCCGGCAGCGGCCCGTGTTCGGCTTCCCAGGCCCGTACGTCGTCCACCTCGAGCAGGAAGTCCGGGTTCTCCCGTACCCGGTCGACGGCGTCGAGTACGACCGCGGACGCGATGAGCCGCCGCGGCGGTACCTGCGACACGTCGTCGCCGCCCTGTCCGGTCACCCAGTGCACCGGCGCGTCGAAGTGCGTACCGGTGTGCTCCCCGGTGTGGATGTCGTTCCAGTACCACGCCGGGCCGCGCTCGTCGTACCGGCTGATCTCCTCGAGCTGGAACCGGACCGTGTTACCGAACGGTTCGGGTAACTGCAGGATCGGCGTACCGGAGTGCAGCGGCGCGGTGAGGTCGACGACCTCGACGGCACCACGGTTGAGAGCATCCACCAGGTCAGACAGCACCGACATGGGTCGAACGTAGGCGCGGTAAGCAGGACCGTCAACGACGCCCGGCGTACCCCGATCTGTCAACCTCCATTGACACCGACAATGTCGAGTCATCGTCAACTTTTATTGACGAACCGGGTGGCGTCAACTATGGTTGACGACATGAGTGACGCAACGGATCTCGCCGCGGCGGCCAGCAGCGCCGACGCCACGGTCGGCCTCCGCGCCGCCCTGGCGTTGCGTCGGCTGGCCGAGACCCTCGAGGGACTCCAGGTGGACAACGCCCGCCGGCAGGGCTGGTCCTGGCAGGAGATCGCGGACGCGCTCGAGATCAGCAAGCAGGCAGTGCACAAGAAGTACGCCGGTCGCCGCCCGGCCCGGGACCCACGGGAGGACTAGATGTTCGAGCGTTTCACCATCACCGCCCGCCGCGTCGTCGTCATGGCGAAGGCCGCGGCCGAGAGTGCCCACAGCCCCGCCATCGGCACCGAACACCTGCTGCTCGGCCTGCTCGACGAGGAAGCCGGCGGCGCGAGCCAGGTGCTGCGCGCGGCCGGCGTCGACCGCGAGCAGGTCGTGGCCGCGATCGGCGGCCCGGCCGGGCCCGACACCAAGCTGCTGAGCGACGCCGACGCCGACGCGCTGCGCACGATCGGGATCGACCTCGACACCGTGGTCGCCCGCATCGAGGAGTCGTTCGGACCGGGCGCCCTGGCCAACTCGCAGGCGCGCGCCGGCGGCCTGTTCCGCCGCCGGCGCGGCCCACGGTCCCGGTTCTCGCCGCGGTCGCGCAAGGTGCTCGGCCTCGCCCTGCGGGAGGCGGTGCGCCTGCATCACGACTGGATCGGCTCGGAGCACATCCTTCTCGGCCTGCTCCGGGAGGGCAACGGGCTGGCCGCCCGCATCCTGGTCGACCACGGCGCCGACCTCGACGAGCTGCGCCGGGCGACCCTCCGCACGCTGGACCAGGCCGCCTAGCGCCGGTCGCTCAGCTCCGGCGACCAACACAGTCCGGGTAACGCGAGTGGGGAGGGCCATCGGCCCTCCCCACTCACCTCATGCCTTGCTGGCCGACCCCGCCAGCCGAAAGTGCGCCCGCTAGCCAACCGTGGCGCCGGTCGGGGCGTCGGTCAGCTCCTCGGGCTCCTCCGGTGCCGCCGCCGGCGAGATCTCGTCGTGCCGGCGGGACAACGCGCCCGGCCACCACATGTACCGCCCGATGTCGAGGTTCAGCGCGGTCACCAGGATCGAGCGGACCACGATCGTGTCGAGCAGGACGCCGAACGCCACCGCGAATCCGATCTCGGCGAACGCGATGAGCGGCAGCGTGCCCAGCACCGCGAAGGTACCGGCGAGCACCAGTCCGGCCGAGGTGATGACGCCGCCGGTGGCCGCCAACCCGATCCGGGCCGCCCGCTTGGTGCCGTACTTGGCGGTCTCCTCCCGTACCCGGGTCATCAGGAAGATGTTGTAGTCGATGCCCAGGGCGACCAGGAAGACGAACACGAACAGCGGGAGCGACGAGTCGGCGCCGCCGAAGTGGAACACGTGCCCGAACACCAGTGCGCTCGTGCCGAGCGCGGCGGCGAAGGACAGTACGACGGTCGCGACCAGCACGATCGGCGCCACCACGGCGCGCAGCAGCAGCGCCAGGATGAGGAGCACCACGGCCAGCACGATCGGGATGATCAGGTTCCGGTCGTGCTGCGCCGCCCGTTGTACGTCGACGTTGATGGCGGTGGTACCACCGACCAGCGCGTCCGCACCGGATACCGCGTGCACCCGGTCCCGGACCCGGTCCACGGTGTCGAACGCGGCCTTGCTGTCGGCCGGATCGGTCAGCGTGCCCTGGATGAACGCGGTGCCGTCCTTGGCCACCGGCTCGGAGACGCTCGCGCTGTCGATGCCGCGCGTCGAGGCGAACGCCTCCCGTACCGCGGCGGCCCGGTCCGCCTTGGCCACCACCACGACGGGGCTGCCCGCACCGGCGTTGAAGTACTTGCTCACGACCTCCTCGCCGACGATGGAGTCCGGGTGGCCGCGGAACGACTCCTTGTTGGTCAGGCCGGTCGCGTCCAGCTGGACCAGCCCGACCGCCATCGCGCCGAGCGCGAGAGTGGTGGCGATCCAGGTGGTGCGCGGCCGGCGGGCGATCCCGCCGCCGACCTTCGCCCACATCCCGGTGTCGGTCGGCTCGGCCGTGCCGAACTTCGGGCGCACCGGCCAGAAGACCCACCGGCCCATGGTGACCATCAGCGCCGGCAGCAGCGTCAGCATGGCGGCGAGGCCCACGAGGATGCCGATCGCCGCGACCGGACCGAGGCCGCTCGTCGCGTTGGTCTCGGCGAACAGCAGGCAGAGCATGCCGATCGCGACCGTGGCGGCGCTGGCGATGATCGCCGGGCCGGCCCGGTGCAGGGCGACCGCCATCGCCTCGTGCCGGTCCGCGTGCCGGCGCAGCTCTTCCCGATATCGGGCGACCAGCAGCAGGGCATAGTCCGTCCCCGCGCCGAAGACGAGCACGGTCAGGATGCCGGCACTCTGCGCGTTCACGGTGAGGTCGGCGTACTTCGCCAACAGGTAGATGACCGCTTGGGCGCTGGTGAGCGCGATGCCGGCCGAGATGACCGGTAGCAGCCACAACACCGGACTGCGGTACGTGAACAGCAGGATCACCACGACGACCGCGACGGTGGCGAGCAGCAGCGTGCTGTCGATGCCCTCGAACGCCGCGCTGGAGTCGGCCGCGCTACCGGCCGGACCGGTGACGTGCACGGCCATGCCGTCCGCGCCGTCCTTCGCGGTGTCCTTCATGTCGGCGACCACGTCAGCGGCCTTGTTCCAGCCGTCCGGACCGAGGTTGAGCGGGATGATGATCTGCGCGGCCCGCGGACTGGTCTGGTCGTCCAGGATCGGACCGACCACCTGGCCGTCCAGATCGGACAGTCTCGCGAAGGTCTTCGCGTCCTCGGCGACCTTAGCCTGGTCCGCGTCGGTGAACCCGGACGACCGCTCGTAGACGAGTACCGCCGGGATGGTGTCCGGCGACTGGAAGCTCGCCTGCACGTCGAGCGCCTGGGTGGACTCGGCGCTGCCCGGAAGCCACGTCTTCGCGTCGTTCTGCTGCGCGCCGGTCAGCTTGCTGGACAGCGGGCCGGCCAGGCCGGCGATGATCACCCAGAAGACGATCACCGCGTACTTGATCCGGCGATGCGTGATCCATCCAGCAACGTGCCTGGTCATGTGTGTACCCCGATCGACATTCCACTCCCCCTGGACCGGCCCCCATCATCGGCCTGCGATCAGGTTGGCACATCGGGATTACGCACTGGTTTTCTGTCCGAAACCCTTAGGGGTACCGGGCAAATGCATTAGGGCGATTGGGTACAACTCACGCCCGACTTATGTACAGACAGACACATTGAAACGGACAAATGCCGTCAGCACCGGGCCGCAAACCGTGCTTTTCGCAATGCCGCCGGGCGATCGGACAACGTGCGCTGAAACACATGTGGCATGGCCCACGAATCGCCGCATGATCCCGCTCGGCGCTGGCGACGCGAGCGGCACCGACGCGACCGGCACCGACGCGACCGGCACCGACGCGACCTACGCCGAGGCGACCGGCACTGGCGCGACCGGCACCGACGCGACCTACGCCGACACGGCCGGGGCGACCGCGGTACGGAGTCGGTCGAGGTCCTCATCGGACAGTCCGGCCGCCGCCGCTTCGTGCAGCACCGCCCCGACCTGCGCGTCCAGCGCCGCCTGCGCCAGTGGCCGGCCACCGCTGACCACGCAGGCGGCCCGCAGCATCCGGATCGTGCGCAGCAACGCCAGCAGTACCTCCGGATGCGTGCTGGCGTACCGGCGCAACTGGTCGAACGCGTGTCGGACGTACTCGGCGTGGTCGAGGTCCCAAGGGGTGAGCAGTACCCGGCCGGCCTCGTCGCGTACCGCCTGCGGAGGCAGCTCGGCGGACAACAGCGGCCGCATGATCGAGGAGATCCACAGGATTCCCTCGATCGCCGTGGTCGGGTCGTTGACCGCGGCGGACAGCGCCCGCAACGTGATGTCGTTGAGCTGCCGCAGGCCGAAGTCGATGTCCTGCTGCATGGTGCGACTGACCCCGACGATGACCGCCTCGCCGACCTGTCCGGCGACCCGCTGGACGGCCGCCGGTTCGGGCCGCGGCCAGATCGTCACCAGCGGCGTCTCGGCGACCAGGTACGCGCCGACCCGGGTTTCGACCCGGACCACGCTGCCCGGGGGTACGGCTCCAGACACCGCCCGCCGGCTGATCTGCTGTACCCAGCCGCTGGCGTGCGCGAGTACCACCAGCGGTTCACCGAGCTCGGTCAGGTCGGGTGCCTCGACCGGTTCGCCCACCCGCTGGCCGATCCGCGAGCCGTACGGCAGCTCACGTACCAGCGTCAACGTCTCCGCGCTGATCCGCTGCATGATCCGGCCGACGTACTGGTTGCGGGTGAGCCGGTTGAGGTACGCGACGATGGCCAGGATCGACGCGAACGCGAGCAGTACCGAGCCGAGCATGGTGAGCCGGGGCGCGTGGTCGGCCGCGGTGTCCACATGGGTCAGCGCCAGTACGCAGAAGGCGAACGTGGCGAGCAGCAGGCCGACCAGCAACTGGCCGAACCGGTCCCGGCCGTAGGTCCGCAGCACCCGCGGCGAGAACTGCCCGCTGGCCAGTTGCAGCGAGATCACCAGTAGCGAGAACACCGTTCCGGCGGTGGTGATGGTGGCGCCGGCGACCGTCGCCAGCAGGGCCACGGCGGCGTCCGGCGGCAGGCTCAGCGGACCGGTGTACCCACTGGCCGAGCGGTCCACCGCGGCCAGCCCCTGCTCCACCACCGCCGCGGCGACGAGTAGGACGGCGGGCAGGAACAGCAGGCTCTCCCGCAGCCGGTCCGACCAGGCCCGCTGGCGCAACCGCCGGACGTGCGGGTCGACGCTGTGCCCGTAGCCGAGCAGCGACTCGCTCTCGTCGTCCGTACCGGGGGCCCGCATCGCCGTACCTTAACGGCTGCCACCGCAGGCACCGGTCACCCGCACCGGACTCGCCGTTCGGGTCTGTGCTGGTCGGCGGGGGTACGGCCGCACCCGGGAGAGCCGCGCAGGGCAGGGCCGGGTCAGGCGAGAATGCCGCGGAGCACTGTGTCGACGACCCGCTCGGCCAGGCCGGTGGAGTCCAGGTGCGGCGACGCGCCGACCATGTTCATCACCACGACCGAACTGAGCACGGCCGCGGTCAGCTCGATGTCGAGGTCCGACCGCAGCTCTCCGGCGCTGATCCCGCGGCGCAGCACGGAGCGGGTCACCTCCCGCCGGCGGTCGATCAGCTCCATGTACTGGTCCCGCAGCTTGCCGCCGCGCTGCAGCTCAGGGAGCAGGCACGGCATGATCCGACGGGCCCGCGGGTCGTCGCCGCCCTCGGCGGCCAACCGCATCAGCATGACCAGGTCATCACGGACCGACTCGCCCCCGGGTACCGGAATCCCGCCCTTGAGCGAGGCGATCGCGTCGACGACCAGCGCGTCCTTGTGCGACCAGCGGCGGTAGATGGTGGCCTTGCCGACCCCGGCCTTGGCCGCGACCGCCTCGATGGACAGCGCCTCGACGGTCGTACCGTCGGCGAGCAGGTCCAGAACAGCGTCGATGATGGCTTCATCGGCCCGGGCGCTCCGCGGCCGCCCTGGCGGCCGCGGAGCGGTGGTGGTCGTCACATCACCCATTGTCGGGCAACCTACTGGATTTCGACCAGAGGGCCATCGGACCGGCGCGGGGCCGGTACCGGTGCGCCCGCGGGTGTGGCCAGCGCCGCCGCGTCGTCCTGCGGCGTGCCGGCCGGACCCGGCTGGCCGGGACCGTCCGGCCCCAGGTGCGGGTGCTGCAACGAGTGCCGCGGCAGCCACCGCAGTACCGCACCCATGCCCACCAGCGCGATCAGCGCGGACAGCACAGCCGCCCAGTGCATCGCGGTGACGAAGGAGTCGTTGGCCGGTCCGAGTAGCGCGTCACCGGCCGGACCGAGCCGGGTGGCCACCGCGTACGTGGCCGCGATCGACTCCTGCGCGGCTTCCCGCGCGGGCGCGGGCAGCCCGGACAGGTGGCTGGTGATCTCAGTCCGGTACACCTGCGAAAGCAGCGATCCGATGACCGCGACGCCGAGCGCCCCGCCGACCTGGCGGATGGTGTTGCTGACCGCCGAGCCGACGCCGGCCTTCTCCCGCGGCAGCGAGGACATGATCGACTCGGTGGTCGGCGGCATCACGTTGGCCATGCCGACGCCCTGGATGAAGAACACCAGCCACAGCACCCAGATCGGGGTGTCCGCGCCGATGAACGCGAACGCACCGAGCGCGACCGCGAGCAGCAGCATGCCGACGGTGCAGACCGCCTTCGGCCCGTACTGCCGGACCAGCTTGGCGCTGCGCGGCGCGAAGATCAGCTGCGCCGCGGCGAACGGCAGGAACATCAGGCCGGTCTGCAGCGGCGAGTACCCCCGGACCAGCTGCAGGTAGAAGGCGCCGAAGAACATCACGCCCATCGCGGCGAAGAAGACCAGTCCGACCGCGCCGACAGCGGCGGCGAACCGCGGGTTGCGGAACAGCCCGACGTCCAGCGCCGGATGGTCGATGCGCCGCTCGTACCAGATGAAACCGGCCAGGATGAGCACGCCGGCCGCGGTGCTGCCCCAGACCTTCGGCGCGCCCCAGTCGCCGGACTCACCGCCGGTGATGATGCCGTACACGAGCAGGCCCAGACCGGCGATGGACAGCAGCACCCCGACCAGGTCGATCCGCCCGGGCCTGGGATCCCGCGATTCCGGTACCAGGGCCAGGATCGCGATCACGCCGACCAGTACGACCGGCACGTTGACCAGGAAGACCGAGCCCCACCAGAAGTGCTCGAGCAGCGCGCCGCCGGCGACCGGTCCGATCGCGACGGCGAGACCCACCGCGCCGGCCCACACGCCGATGGCGGTGGCCCGCTCCCGCGGGTCGAAGACGTTGGAGATGATCGACAGGGTGGCCGGCATGATCGCCGCGCCGCCGAGCCCCATCAGGGCGCGGGCCGCGATCAGCTGGCCGGGATCGTGCGCGTACGCCGAGGCCAGCGACGCGAGGCCGAACAGCAGCATGCCGATCAGCAGCATGCGCTTGCGACCGATCCGGTCACCCAGGATGCCGGCGGTGAACAGCAGGCCGGCGAAGACGAGGGTGTACGAGTTGATGGCCCATTCGAGCTCACTCTGGCTCGCGCCCAGGCCATGGCGCGGGTCGGCGATGGTCTTCAACGCCACGTTCAGGATCGTGTTGTCCAGGACCACCACGAGCAGGGAGACGACCATGACGCCGAGGATCGTCCAGCGCCGTGGATGTCCGGTGTCTGCTGAGGCAGGCAATGTTCCTCCGGTTGATACGGAACGGTGTTGATGCGGAACGGTATTGATACGGAACGGTCCCGTAAACAAACGAGAGTCTAGCCACGCCTGCTTCCGAAACGGAACCGTTCCGTATCGCACGTCACACCAGGTCAGAGCCTTCCTGACCGAACGGTCAGCGATGAACGGCCGAACGGCCCCCCGACCGTCGGAGCCAGAACCGTCCGCGTCAGCGGCGGATCGCGACGTACCGGATGCCGGTCGCCTGGA
Source organism: uncultured Actinomycetota bacterium (assembly GCA_963742715.1). GTDB lineage: Bacteria > Actinomycetota > Actinomycetes > Mycobacteriales > Micromonosporaceae > CAVUMR01. Next base: position 2,929,883 of record CAVUMR010000002.1, read on the forward strand.
TGTTGCCGTCCTCGATCGCGGCCAGCTCGTCCGCCTCGGTCATCTCCGCGAGGTGCGGATGGAAGTGCGGGCCGAACTCGTACAACCGGCGGTCGAATCCGGCGTCCAGCGCCGCGATGACCTGCTCGCCGGGGTGCATGCCGTCCTCGGCGGCCCAGGCGTGCAGGTACTGCTCCCACGGCTGGCCGGACTCCATCCACTGCTCCCGCTGCCAGTGCAGCCAGCCGGGATGCTCCTCGTCCTCCGGCAACCCGACCCGGGCGAAGCACCAGCGCGCGGTCGCCGCGTCCATCCGCTCCCACGCCCACTCGAGCACGACCAGCGTGCCACCGGGCAGCAGCGCCTGCTCGATCCGCTCCCGTACCTTCGCCAGGTCCGCGACGTGGTGCAGCGAAGCGCTGGCGATCACCGCGTGTACCGGCTCGTCCGGTTCGTACTCCTCGATCGGTACCTGACGGAACTCCGGCCCCTCCGGCGCCTCCGGATCCACCCCCAGCGCCTGATATCCGGCCGCGTTCAGCGTCGGTACGAACCCGCCCCGGCTGCCGCAGCCGATCTCCAGCACCCGCGCCGGTGGCGCCGGCAGGTGCGGCTGCACGAACGCCAGCGCCGTGGCCAGCCGTTCCTCGGTCGCGTCCACCCGTCCCCCCTTGTCTGGGCACGGTGCTCGACGTGCACTTACCGGCCCGTCGCCCATGGTGCTACGCGACGGGCCGGTACGTGGACGCGGCCCGCCGGACGGGAGCGCCTTCGACTACCTACGGCAGCGGACTGCTGTCTACGGCAGCGGACTGCGCGGCTGGTTCACGTACGGATCGCTGCCGGCCACCCGTACCGCCTCGGTGATGACCGGGTCGGTGTCGATGTTGTACCGGCAGTTGCCGAGGATGTCCCACTTCTGTACGGCCTTGATGTGCGGGAAGTTCGTCCTCAACGCGGTCGGGATGCCCTTGTACCAGTTGGCCGTCACGTTCGGATCCGGCGTGTTGTACGTCGCGCCGTACTCGCTGATCATGATCGGCTTGGTCGCGTCGATGCCGCCGGCGGCACCCGTGGTGTGCAGCCAGTTGTACATCGGGGTCACGTTCTTCTTGAACGACGCGGCGGTACCGAGCACCGGATGGGTACCGCAGCCCACCTCGGTGTACGCCTCCCAGCTGATCCAGTCGACCACGTCGTTGCCGGGGTACAGCGCGAGCAGCCGGTTGAAGTTCGACTTCCAGCCGGTGGTGACCCACATCCACACGGTGTTGGTGGCACCGGCCGCGAGGAACAGGTCGTGTACGTGCCGGAACGCCGCGACGAACTGCGCCGGGGTACCGCGTACCGCCTTCTTGGCCGCGTCCGGCTCGTGGTCGAAGTTGATGAACACCTGCTTGTGCAGGCTGGCGATGCCCTGCGCCTGTACCCGGATCTTGGCGTCGGCCACCCCGTTGGCGACCTGGGCCCAGGAGTACTTCGTGGTCTCCAGGTTCACGTGCAGCATCCGACCCTCGGCGACGGCCTGCCGTTCGCCCGCGTTGGGCATGGTGTCGCCGATGATGTGGAACTCGTAGTACGTGTCGAACTTGCGCCCCATCTCGCCTTCCAGGTGCGCGAGCTGGGCGTACGACTGCGGCCGGGTGGCGATCCCCCACCAGGCACCGCAGCTCGGTACGAGCTTGGCGCTGATCAGCCCGCACGGTTCGGCGGCCGCGGCCTGCGGCGCGGTGGTGGACGCGGCCACCGGCGGTACCGAGCCGAGGCCGAGCGCGACCAGGATGGCGGCGACAGCCGGAATCACGATGGTTCGAAGCCTGCGGCGCAACATCCGACGACCTTCCCGAAGGGGTACGGGTGCCGGTGGCGAGAGCAGAACCGCCACCGGTGCGGTCATCGTGTCCAGGACGATCACCCTGCGCGATCAAGCGATCGGTCAGCCGGCGTCAACCGATCGACCGGCACCGATCCACTTTGCGGCGCCCTTTCATCCTGGTACGGGTCGATGAATCCGGTCGAAACCGGTACAGCTCTGCCGGCCTGAACGGATCGTCGGTATGCCGACAATTTCCCGGGCCTGCGGGTGGGTGCGCCCTGCGTAGCCACTCGAGGTAGTCGGGAGCGGGCGGGCACCTGTCCCGTGCGTGCGCATACCCGGCAGGGGGTCGCGCGCATACCGGGTAGGGGGTCGCGCGCATACCCGGTAGGGGTATAGTCGGGTAGCGAGGGAGGTGCGGTGACCGGATACATCGACAACAAGGAGGCCGTGCTCAAGCGGCTCCGCCGGATCGAGGGTCAGGTCCGCGGGCTGCACCGCATGGTCGAGAGCGACACGTACTGCATCGACGTACTGACCCAGGTGTCCGCCGCGACCAAGGCGCTGCAGGCGGTGGCGCTGGAGTTGCTGGAGGACCACCTGTCGCACTGTGTCGCCGATGCCGTCCGGCAGGGCGGCGCCGAGGCGGACGCGAAGGTACGCGAGGCGTCCGACGCGATCGGCCGGCTGGTCCGCTCCTGACCGGCGCCCGCGCCGCCCGCGCGCTCGCAGCGAAGACCCGTAGCCGGCGCCCGCGCCACCGCGGACAACACGACCGACGACCCGCAACGGCCCCGCCCGGGCCGACAGCCAGAGGAGGACCAGCTCGATGGCAACCGGCACCTACACCGTTTCCGGGATGACCTGCGGGCACTGCGTGACCGCGGTGACCGAGGAGCTCTCGAACCTGCCCGGCGTGACCGCGGTCGTGGTCGACCTGGTCGCCGGTGGCGACTCGACGGTGACCGTAGACAGCCAGGCCCCACTGGAGCCGGCCGCCGTCCGGGACGCGGTGGACGAGGCGGGCTACGTCCTGGTGCAGCCGTCGCCATGACCGAACGAACCGGTACCGGGTCGCCAGCCACCGCGCCGGCCGTCGACCCCGGCGGCACGGTCGCGGTGGAGTTGCGGATCGGCGGCATGACCTGCGCGTCCTGTGCCGCCCGGATCGAGAAGAAGCTCAACCGGATGCCCGGGGTCGCGGCGAGCGTCAACTACGCCACCGAGACCGCGCACGTCGTACTCCCCCACGACCTGACCGCCGACGACGCCATCGCCACCGTCGAGGCGACCGGGTACACCGCGGTTCGACCCGCACCGCCGGTGGACGAGCCGGCCGCGGCCACTGACGACGAGACCGCGCCGCTGCGGCAGCGGCTGGTCGTCTCCGCCGTACTGGCCGCGCCGGTACTGCTGCTGGCGATGGTCCGCCCGCTGCAGTTCGACAACTGGCAGTGGCTCTCCCTCACCCTTGCCGCACCGGTGGCGGTCTGGGGCGCCTGGCCGTTCCACCGGGCCGCCTGGGTCAACCTGCGCCATCGCGCGGCCACCATGGACACGCTGATCAGCGTCGGGGTGCTCGCCGCGTTCGGTTGGTCGGTGTACGCGCTGTTCCTCGGCGACGCCGGCATGACCGGCACCCGGATGAGCTTCTCGCTGGTACCGAGCCGGACCGGTGGCCAGGACCTGTATCTCGAGGTCGCCGCCGTGGTGACCGTGCTGATCCTGGCCGGGCGGTACTTCGAGGCCCGGGCCAAGCGCCGGTCCGGTGCCGCGCTGCGCGCGCTGCTCGAGCTGGGCGCCAAGGACGTGGCGGTGCTGCGCAACGGTCGGGAGGAGCGGGTACCGGTCGAGCGGCTCGCGGTCGGCGACGAGTTCGTCGTACGACCCGGCGAGAAGATCGCCACCGACGGCCGGGTGGTCGACGGCTCCTCCGCGGTCGACACCAGCCTGCTGACCGGGGAGCCGGTACCGGTCGAGGTCGGACCTGGCGACCTAGTGGTCGGCGCCACCGTGAACGCCGGCGGGCGGCTGGTGGTACGCGCCACCCAGATCGGCACCGACACGCAACTCGCGCAGATGGCGCGGTTGGTGACCGAGGCGCAGTCCGGGAAGGCACCGGTACAACGGCTCGCCGACCGGATCTCCGCGGTGTTCGTACCGGTGGTCATCCTGCTCGCGATCGCCACCCTCGCCGGCTGGCTGCTCACCGGCGCGGGGCTCGAAGCGGCGTTCACCGCGGCCGTGGCCGTACTCATCATCGCCTGCCCGTGTGCCCTCGGCCTGGCCACGCCGACGGCGCTGCTGGTGGGCACCGGCCGGGGCGCGCAGTTGGGCGTGCTCATCAAGGGACCGCAGATTCTCGAGTCGACCCGCCGGGTGGACACGATCGTGCTGGACAAGACCGGCACGGTGACCAGCGGCCGGATGCGGTTGGTCGAGGTGGTACCCGCGGACGGGGTGGACCCGGACGAGCTGCTGCGGCTGGCCGGCGCGGTGGAGCACGCCGCCGAGCACCCGATCGCCCGGGCGGTCGCCGACGGCGCGACCGAACGGCTCGGCGCCGACCTGCCCCCGGTCACCGACTTCACCGCCACCCGCGGCCTCGGCGTACACGGCACAGTGGACGGACACGCGGTGGTCGCCGGCCGGGCCTCCTGGCTGGCCGAGGAGTGGACGCTGCCGCTGGACGAGCGGCTCGCCGCCGCCCGGGACCGGGCCGAGTCGTCCGGGCGTACCGCGATCGCGGTCGGCTGGGACGGCGCGGTCGGCGGGCTGCTGGTGATCGCCGACACGGTACGACCGACCAGCGCGCTGGCGATCGCCGAACTGCGCCAGCTCGGACTGCGCCCGGTGCTGCTGACCGGCGACAACGCCCGGGCGGCCGGCGCGATCGCGGCCGAGGTGGGCATCGGTGGCGCCGCCGACAGCGCGGCTGGAGACGTCATCGCCGAAGTGCTGCCGGCCGGCAAGGTCGAGGTGGTACGCCGGTTGCAGGCCGACGGCCGGGTGGTGGCCATGGTGGGCGACGGGGTGAACGACGCCGCCGCGCTGGCACAGGCCGACCTCGGCATCGCGATGGGCACCGGCACCGACGTGGCGATCGAGGCGAGTGACCTCACCCTGGTACGCGACGACCTGCGCGCGACCGTCGACGCGATCCGGCTCTCCCGCCGTACCCTCGCGGTCATCAAGGGCAACCTGTTCTGGGCCTTCGCGTACAACGTGGCAGCCCTGCCGCTGGCCGCCGCCGGGCTGTTAAGTCCGTTGATCGCCGGCGCCGCCATGGCCCTATCGTCTGTCTTCGTGGTGACCAACAGCCTGCGCCTGCGCCGTTTCCGCGCCTCGTGACGTCCTCTGACGAGCTGACCCACCGTGCCTGGACCGGCACCCGCGCGGCCGTACTGGTCCTGTTCACGGGCCTGTTGGCAGCGGTGTGCCTGGGCAAGTTCACCCCGTACATCGACGCGATCCGTACTGACTTCCGGCTGTCGCTGGCCGGTGTCGCGGCACTGACCTCACTGCTGACGCTGGTGGCCGCGGTCGCGGCGGTACCGCTCGGCGTGTGGGCGGCGCGACATGCCGCGGACCGGCTGCTCGTCGGCTGTCTGCTGCTGCTCGGCGTGGCCGGGTTGGCGGAGTCGATGGCCGGTACCGCCTGGCTGCTGTTCGCGCTGCGGCTGGTGGAGGGGCTCGGCTTCCTCGGCGTGGTGATTCTCGGACCGGCCCTGATCACCGCACTGGTACGGGGCGGCGCCCGGAACGCGCTGCTGGCCCTGTGGGGCGCGGCCATCCCGGCCGGGCTCTCGGTCGCCGCGGCGCTCGGTGGCCTGACCGCCCGGTACGGCTGGCGCTGGTGGCTCGGTGGCGTGGCGGTGACCGCGCTGGTACTGGCGCTCGCGTGCCACTACCTGTTGTCGGCCGGCGACCCGGTCCCGGGAGATCCGGTCCCAGCGGGCAGTCCGGTCCCGGCAGGCGCCACGCTCGATGCCGTGCCGCTCGACAGAGCACCGGTCGGTACCGCCTTGTCCAGCCGCCCGGTCTGGCTGCTCGCGATCGGGTTCGCGCTGATGGCGAACGTCGGAGTCGCGATTCTCGCGGTACTGCCGGCGTACCTGGCCGACGAGCGCGGCCTGACCGCCACGGCCGCCGGCCTCGCCACCTCTGTCGCGGCCGCCGGCAGCCTGGTCGGCAGCGCGGTGTCCAGCGCGTTCCTGCACCGCGGCGTCGCCGCCGGGCGACTACTGCCGGCGGCCGCGGTGATCCCGGCCGCGGCGGCCGGGACCTTCCTGATCGGCGGGCCGGCGCTGCCGAGCGTCGGCAGCGCGGCCCTCCTGATGGTGGTCAACGGAGTCGCGGTGTCCGGTGTGTTCGCCGCACTGCCGGCGGTCGCCGGTGGAGCCGCGCAGGTGGCGGCCGCCAACGGTGTGCTCACCCAGCTGGGCAGCGTGGCCGGACTGCTGTCCCCACCGGCACTCGCGCTCGCCGTCGAGCAGGTCGGCTGGGGCGTGTCCGTACCGGTGATCGCCGCGGTGGTCGCGGTCGGGACGCTCAGCGCGATCGCCTCGCTGCGGCGCAGCCGCCCGACAGCGAGCTGATCGCGATCAGCCGGCCCGCGCCAGCCGGCTCACCGGCGAGCCGCGGGGCGCCGGCCGGTCCGTGACACGACCGGCACCCCGCGCACTTCCTAGAGGCCGTACTTCCTAGAGGCCGTACTGACTAGAGGCCGTACTGACTAGAGGTTGTTCAGGTTGAACGACCGGATACCGCGCCCATGGGTGGCCGCGTAGAGCGTGCCGTTCGGGCCGGTACGCAGCTGGAGTACCGCGGTGGTGGGCAGACCCCGCCCGAGCACCTTCCAGTTGTTGGCGTTGGCCGGCCGGTAGAACACCGCGAGGTCGGTACCGAGGGCCAGTCCGCCATTCGGCAGCAGGACGACCGAGTTGGCCGGTACGTCCGGCAGGTTCGCCGAGAGGTCCCGCCAATGCGCCCCGGCATCCCGGGACTCGAAGATGTGGCCGATACCGGCCCCGGGGCCCTCGGTCCACTTCCGGGAGAACCCGTTGATCGCGGCGTACACGTGGCTGCCGTTGTGCGGGTCGATGGCCAGGCCGGACACGTACCGGTTCGGCACCGTGCCGTCGATCGGCAGGTTCAACTGGTGCCAGCCGGTGCCGTCGGTACGACCGACCGCGATGCCGCGGGTGAAGCCCTGGTTGTTGCACGGGCCGCACCAGCCCACGTACGCCGTGCCGCCGCTGACCGCGACCGCGCTGGCCACGTGACCGTCACCGAGGTCGTACACCGACGTCCACTCGTCCCCGCTGCGGATCCCGAAGCCGTGGTTCTGTACCCACACGTGCTGGCCGCCGGCAACCCACCGGCTGACCTTCTTCGGGTCGTAGCTGAACGGCGCGATGAACCGGGCCAACCCGTCCGCGCTGTCCGGCGGGGGGACGTTGTACGAGGTCGCCTTCGACGGGTCGTCGACCCACGCACCGTCGTTGACCGCGCAGTTGTTGGTCACCGCGATGGCCAGGAAGACGTACTCCTGCGCGATGTTGCAGCCCTTGCCCGGGTCGGCGAAGCTGTCGCCGCCGTCGCCGCCGAAGTTCGAGCCCATCACCCGGTCACCCGGCCGCAGGATCGACTGACCGTTGTCCTGCAGGCCACCGGTGACCGCCACGCCACCGCGGTCACGGCCGATGCCGACCGAGTAGTACTGCAGGGTGTCGAGCGTGCCGTCGTTGAGCGGCAGCCAGTCGGTGCCGTGCCCGTCCGCGTCGACGTGACCGGCGACCGGCCGGCGGTACAGGCCGCCGTCGTCACCCACGTACAGGTAGCGCTTGCCGTGGTACGTACCGACCGCGACCGAGTGCTGGTCCGGGTGGATGGTCTGGTGGCAGTCGCCGGTCTGCTTGGACGGATCGATGTTCCAGCACGGGAAGAAGAAGTTCCAGTACGGCCCCGGCGTGATCCAGTTCGTACCGCCGTCGCTGGTCTCGAAGACCTCTTCCAGCCCGGCGTACACGTGATCGGGGTTGGTCGGGTCGACCTGGAGGAACTGGTTGTACCAGGCCTGTACCCCCGGCTTGAAGCCCGGTTGGTTGAGCGCCGAACCGGCCACGGCCAGCTTCTGGTAGTCGGCGATCAGGGTCCACGGGCCGAACGGCGAGCCGGACTTCGACACGTAGATGCCCTTGAGGTTGCTGTCCGGGTTGTTGGCGAGCTGGTCCGGCGACTGGTCGATCGCGTAGTACCGCGACCCGTCGGCGGAGCGCGCGAACGTCACGTTGCCCACGTTCATCGGATCGGTGGGCAGGTCACCGAGGCTCGTCACCCGTTGCCAGGCGCCGCCGACCTTGCGGTAGAAGCCGTTGTAGTCGTCCCCGCTGCGCCAACCCACGGCGAGCATGACCTTCGTCGGGTCGTTGCGGGCGATCGCGATGTCGCTGGTGATGTTCTTGTACGGCGCGTTCGGGTCGGCGTCCAGCGGGCCGCCCGGCAGGTAGTCCGGGTTGGGCGCGAACTCGAGGTGCCACGGCCCGGACAGGGTGCTGGTCGAGTGCGTCCACACGCCGCGGCTGGTGGCCGCCCATACGGTGCCGGCGGCGAACCGCAGTGCGTTGATCGTCGTACTCTCCAGCTCGGCACCGCCGACCCGGTTGCCCGGTCCGAAGGTGTGGTGCCGCGGGTCGGCCAGCACGTACACGCCGGTACCGACGAACGCGGTCGCGCCGGTGTTGGCCTCACCGGTGGCGTACCACAGCCGGCCGGCCGGATCGAGCTGCAGGTCCCCGGTGGACAGTGTCGGCAGCGCGTCCGCGATCGAGGTCCAGTGACCGCCGCCCACGGTGGAACGGAACACCCCGCCGTCGGCACCACCGGCGTAGACGTTGCCGGCGTTGTCGGCCGCCATTCCGGTCATCCGCCCGGTCACCCGGCCGGCGCCGCCGGACGAGTTGGAGTTGATGTCGCGGTAGCGGGGGTCGTCGGCGTCGTACGGCAGGCCGGTCACGTGACCCCAACCGCCGCCGGTCGAGGCCATCGACCGCAGTTGCGCCCAGGCCGCCCCGTACGCACCGGGTGCGACAACCCCGGGGGAGGTACGCGCCTCGGCGTACTGGTCGGCCTGCTCCATGATGTCCTCGGACTCGCCGCCCTCGTCGCGTGCGTCGGTGGTGAGACCGGCCATCCGCTGGGCCTTCTCCTTGGCCACCGCGATCTTGTGCTCGGCGAACCACGGCCTCGGCGACCGGCCCTGCGGTGCGGCACTGGATGGGCCGCCGACAGTCAGGACCAACGCCATCCCGGCGAAGACGGCAGCGGCCGGCGCGAGTCGTCGATGACCCGGCCGGGTGAAACGGATACCAGGCATGCTGTTCCCCCTCCCGGTCCGGCCGCGATGGCGACCGGTACACGCTGCCCATCTTTCGCCATCGATGTCCGCACGGGAGGGGCACGCTGTGTACAAACTCTGTTGCTCATGGGTCGGGTTTCCCCGGAGTGTGGGCAAGGTGCGCATATCGCCCGAGCCGAGCCGCCGGCCGTACCGGTGTCGATGGCCACCGATGGCTGGTCGCTGCCGTACGGTGATCGCCATGGGGGCGAGTACGGGGGGTGTCCCGGCATGGCGGTGCGCCGGAGGCTGTGATCGGCCTACCGGGTGAACGGCGTATCGCTCGCGGTACTGCTGTCGTTCGCGTCAGCCGGCTGTTACGCGATGGCCGCGGTGACCCAGGAACAGGTCGCCGCGCGGCTGCCTAGCTGGTCAGCGTCGTTGACCGCGGTACGCCGGGGCCGGTGGTGGTTGGCGGTCGGGCTCAACGTCGCCGGCGGCGTGCTGCATGTTGGCGCGCTGCGGTACGGGCCGCTGACCGTGGTACAGCCACTCGGCGCGCTCACCCTGGTGCTGTCCCTGCCCCTCGCGGCCGTCACTGTCGGTCGCCGGGTCTCCGCGCACGAGTGGTGGGGCGCCCTCGCCACGGTCGTCGGGCTGGTCGGCCTGCTGTCGCTGACCGCGGCCGCGGTACCGGCGGACAGCCTGTCCACCGCGCAGGTCGTGATCGTGGCGATCGTGGCGACAGCCGTGGTCACCGCGCTGACCGTCGCCGGCACCCGACTGCATAGCTCGGTACTGCGTGGGCTGTGTTTCGCCGCCGCGTCCGGCATCGCGTTCGGGGTCGCCTCCGCACTCACCCAGACCGTGGTCGTGGCCGCCATGGGCGGCAGCCTGACCAGCGTCGGCATCGGTGCCGCGGTCGTGGTCGCCGGTCTCGCCACCGCCGGGCTGCTGCTCTCGCAGACCTCGTACCGGTCCGGCCTGGGCGCGCCGCTGGCCACCGCCACCATCGCGAACCCGGTCGCGGCCAGCGCGATCGGGCTGGCCCTGCTCGGTGAGCGGTACAACGCCGGCCTGCTCGGCGGGGTCGTCGCGGTCGCGATGGCGGCGGTCGCCGGCTACGGCGTCGCGCTGCTGGCCCGGTCGAGTCCGGCGGCTCCAGAAGCGGCGGTACGCCGGCACCGCCGGATCCTGCACCGCCGGCACTGAACCCGACCCGGCGGTGGGGTGTCACCAGCGCTGACGTCGGGTAAGAGCGCGGGCATGACCTCGTCGTACTGGCTGGAGAGCACACCCACCGGACCGGCCCCGGCCACCCGGCAACCGGACTCGGTCGACGTGGCGGTGCTCGGCGGCGGCATCACCGGGCTGACCACGGCGTACCTGCTGGCCGAACGTGGACTGTCGGTGGCGGTGGTCGAGCCGGGACCGATCGGAGCCTCGACCACCGGCAACACGACCGCGAAGGTGACCGCCCAGCACGGGCTCGTCTACCGCCGGCTGACCCAGCGGTTCGGCGCGGACACCGCCCGGGCGTACGGGCAGAGTCAGCTCGCGGCACTCGGCTGGCTGGCCGCGCGCGCACCGGACGCGGACTGCGACTGGGAGACGGTCGACACGCACGTGTACGTGGAGGACGAGGCCCGGGTGTCCGAGTTGCGGGCGGAGGCGGCGGCGGCCGGCGACTGCGACCTGCCCGCGTCGTACCTCGACTCGCTCGACCTGCCCTACCCGGTCGCCGGCGCGGTGCGGTTCACCGGGCAGGCCCAGTTCCATCCGCGGCGCTGGCTGCTGTACCTGGTCGACCGGATCGCCGAGTCGGGCGGCGAGGTGCTGACCGGGGTACGGGCGACCAGCCTGGCCGAGGGCGACCCGTGCACCGTCGGTACCACCCTCGGCGAGTTGCGGGCCCGGGACGTGGTCGTCGCCACGCACTATCCGGTGTTCGACCGGGGCCTGTTCTTCGGCCGCCTGTCGCCCACCCGGGACCTGGTGGTGGCCGGACCGGCGCCGGCAGGCCCTGTCCCGACAGGCCCCGTCCCGGCCGGTACCTACCTGGCCGCCGACACCGGCCACTCGGTGCGCACCGCCCCGCTCCCGGACGGGCAGCGACTGCTGCTGGTGGGCGGCGAGCACTACCGCACCGGCGCACAGTCGGATGTGGAGCGGCGGTACGCCCGGCTGGCCGAGTGGGCCGAGCGACGGCTCGGCCTCACCGACCGCACCTACCGCTGGTCGGCGCACGACCTGAGTACCCCGGACGGGCTGCCGTACATCGGCCGGTACCACCCGATGGCCCGGCACGTCTGGGTCGGCACCGGGTTCGCGGCCTGGGGAATGACCAACGGGACGCTGGCCGGACTGCTGCTCACCGACCTCATCACCGGCGTCGAGAGCCCCTGGACCAGCTTGTACGACCCGAACCGGACCGACGTGGTGCAAGCGGCCAAGGGGGTGGTGATGGACAACCTCACCGTGGCCCGGCACTTCGTCGGCGACCGGCTCGCCGCGTTGCGGGCGGACGATCCACAGCGGCTGGAGCCCGGTCAGGCCACGGTCGCCCAATGCGGCACCCGACCGGTCGCGGCGTACCGGGACCCCGAGGGGCGACTGCACACGGTCTCGGCGCGGTGTACCCACCTGGGTTGCCTGGTCAGGTGGAACGACGCGGAACGGTCCTGGGACTGCCCGTGCCACGCGTCCCGGTTCGCGCCGGACGGCGCCGTGCTGCAAGGTCCGGCGACCCGGCCACTGCCGGCACTGCGACCGGCCGACTGGGACCGGTAGGTCACGGACCGGGGGTGGGCGTCGCACCGCCGACGAACAGCAGCCGCCGGTGCAGCGCGGTCGCCCGTACGTCGAGTGCGCGGGCGTACTCGGGCGAGGAGTACCACCGGTGCGCCGTCTCCAGATCCGGGAACTCGACGACGATCAGCCGGGCGTCCGGGGGCCAGTCGCCTTCGACGGCTTCCGGCCGCAGGCCACGGGTCAGGTAGCGGCCCTGGTACCGGGCGATGGAGGCAGCGGCCAGCTCGCGGTAGGTGGCGGCGAGTTCCTCGTCGAGGACGGTGACCTCCGAAATGACGTAGGCAGGCATCCAGTCCCCTCGTACCTCGGCGAAAGCGCGCGGGAAGACTACCGTCGGGTGCGGAGGCGGACTCATGGCTACTGCGAACCCCCGCCGCACCGGCATCTGGATCGCCGTCGCGGTCGTACTCGTGGTTGTGGCCGTTGTCGTTCTTGTCGCGCTGGTCGGCGGCGGGGGCGGCAGTGGAGGTGGCGGCGGAGGCGGCGGGTACTGACCGACCCGCACAGCGCCGACCCGGCACGCGCACCAGCCGGGCGTGCAGCGGTCTTCGAGCGCGGGCCACCGGTCGGATGGCACAGTGATCCGGTCAGCGGGGCACCGCGGAAGTGGATCGCGCCCAGCAGCGGTGTGCGAGCAGGTCGTCGAGAGGTTTATTGCCATGCCAGGTACGGCTCTGATCACCGGCGGCACCGGAGGACTCGGCGCGGCCGTGACCGCGCGGTTCCTCGACTCGGGCTGGCGGGTCGTGGTGCCCTGGCTGGTCGAGGCGGAACTGCGCCGGGTGGTCGAGCACCCGCGGCTGGAGCTGGTCCGGTCCGACCTGTTCGAGCCGGACTCGGTGTCGCACTGCGTGGACGTGGCCGCGAACGACCCGTCCGCGCCGCTGGCGGCGGTGGTGAACCTGGTCGGCGGCTACGCCGCCGAGGGCCGGGTACACGAGACTCCGGTCGACCACTTCGAGGCGCAGTTCCGGCTGAACCTGCGCCCGACCTATCTGGTCTGCCAGTACGCCGTGCCACACCTGATCGACGGTGGCGGCGGCGCGATCGTCTGCGTGTCCAGCCGGGCGGCGGTCCGGGCGTTCAGTGGCGCGGCCGGGTACATCACCGCGAAAGCCGCGGTACTCGCGTTCGTCGACGTGCTCGCGGCCGAGTACACCGACGACGGCATCCGTACCAACGCGATCCTGCCGAGCGTGATCGACACCCCGGGCAACCGGGCGGGCCAGCCCGACGCGGACCACAGCAAGTGGGTACGTCCGGCGGAGATCGCCGAAACCGTCCACTACCTGTGCTCCCCCGAGGCGACGCACGTGAGCGGGGCACACGTCCCGGTCTACGGCCGCGCCTGAGACAAGGATCCGGCCGACCCAGACGGGCCGGCCGGATCAGCGTGGGCGATCACCATTGGTGAAGAGATCAGCGGTGACGGATCAGCCTTGGTGATGGATCGGCTGTGACGGATAGCCGGGACGGGTCAGACGACCTCGTACCAGACCGAGTAGTAGCCGTCGGTCCACTGGCTGTACACGAACTTCACGCCGCTGCCGGCCTCACCGGAGAAGACGTACCACTCGCCCATCTTGTCGTCGTCGCCGGCCGCGCCGCCGTCGTCCTCCATCAACGTCATGGTGACCAGGTCGTTGAAGTCGTACCAGAGCTCAACGCTTTCCTCGTCGCCGATGTCGACGTTGCTGCCGGACCAGAGCCGCTGGCCGTTGAGGTTGATGTACGGCTCGTCCGAGCCGACGAAGTCGTTGCGGTCGATGCAGTGGATCTTCACGATGTGCAGCCGCGCGGCCTGCAGGACAGGCTCGGACTTCGCCGGTGCGCCGGCCTGCACCGGGGTACCGCCGGACAGGGACAGTCCGACCGCGATCAGTCCGGCCGCGGTCGCGGCGAGCAGGCGACGGGGGCTCACGCCGCCTCCACGGCGTACCGGAGGAAGTACCAGCCGGCCTGATTTTCAGTCGTCTGCACCCGCACCAGGCCGGTGCCGATCTCGGCGGCGGTGATGGTCCACTCGGCCATCTTGTCGTCACCGCCGGTCAGGCCACCGTCGTCCTCCCAGATCTGGACGTTGATGGTGTCGTTGAACCCGAACCGGAGGTCGAGGAACTCGATGTCGTTGTTGTCGAAGTTGCCGGCCTCCCAGACGCGCTGGCCGTTGATGTTGATGTAGGGCTCGTCCGAACCCCAGTCGTCGTCCTTGTCGCCGCACTCGAGGTCGAACAGGTGCAGCGTTGCCGCCACCTGGATCGTGCTGTCAGCGCGCGCGGCGGGGGCATTCGCCGACGTACTGACGAGCGAGAACACGACGGCCAGCACGGCGAACAACACCACACCGGCACGTCTCACGCGAAGGGAACGGGCCACGGGGGGCTCCTTTCAAGACCCGAAGGGAGCCCGATATTAGCCAATTCCCCCCGTAACAAGAAATACTTGTTTTAGTGATCGCTATCAGTAGTGATGGAGGCTTTCCACGGTGCGGCGGTATTTCTCTTTCTTATTATTATTTGCACCATTTAGACGGTGTGTCGGAGCGGCGATTCCGGACAGATCACCCAAATCAATGGCCTCGTTGTGACGGCCGCCCGATCCGGCGCCGGCCACGCGGGCAGTACGGTCGGTGGCTGTGTCCCATGATCCAGCGGTGCTGACCTGGCGGCTGCGGTCGCAATGGCTCGCCGACCGGCCGGTCAACCCCGCCGCCGCCGTGGTCGCGCACGTTGCTGGGCTGCAGGCCCAGGACACAAGTGCGGCCCGGCTGGGGGTACGGGTCCGCAGCAGCGGCACCACCGCGAGGGGGGTACGACGCGCCGGCGACGAGCGGTCGGTGGTCCGCACCTGGCTGATGCGCGGAACCCTGCACCTGGTGGCCGCCGACGACGTGCGCTGGATGCTGAACCTGTTCGGGACGCGCAACGCGGCCGCCGGTGCCCGGCGACGGCGCCAGCTCGGGCTGGACGAGGACACCTGCGCCCGCGCCCTCGCCGCGATCCCGGAGGTGCTGTCCGGTGCCGGCCCGCTGTCCCGGGCGGAGCTGGTCGGTCGCCTCGTCCACCAGGGCATAGCCGTCGACCAGCGCGGTCAGGCACCCGCACACCTGATCGGGTACGCCGCGGCCCACGGCGTGCTGTGCCGGGGGCCGGAGCTCGACCGGGACGAGCCGGGGTACGTGCTGCTCGACGAGTGGCTGCCGAAACCCGCCGGCCCGCCACTGGACGGCGACGCGGCGCTGGCCGAGCTGACCCGGCGGTACCTGCGCGGGTACGGCCCGGCGGGTTTCCGGGACCTCGCCGCCTGGTCGGGGCTGCCGATCGGTACCGCCCGGCGCGGCGTCGAGTTGGTACGCGACGAGCTGCGGGAGATCGCGACCGGGCTGTTCGCGCCGGCCACCGAACAGCCGGCCGATACCCCACCAGAACCGCCTGCCGAACCGGTGGTACGCCTGCTCGGCGCGTTCGACACCTACCTGCTCGGGTACGCCGACCGCGGTACGGTGCTCGATCCCCGGTACGCGAAAAGGATCCAGGCTGGCGGCGGCCTGATCCATCCGGCCGTGCTGGTGGACGGACGGGTGGTCGGCCGGTGGCGACTGCGCCGCGAGCGCGCCGGTGGACAGGTCGTGGTAGCGCCGTTCGAGCCGCTCGATCCGGAGCTGGTACCTCTTGTCGCAGCCGAGGCCGCGGACGTCGGCCGATTCCTCGACACCGAACTGGGGCTGACGATGGACGACCCGACATGAGCGCCCGCCGGGACAGGCACAACCGGTCCCGCCGGTACTACCTGATCACCCGACTCGAGCGGCTCAGCAACGCCGCGACCCGGTTCGGGCTCCGGCACAACCTGGCCCCGTCCGCGTTCGCGCTGTTGGAGACGACCGGTCGACGTACCGGCCGGCCACGCCAGACGCCGGTGGGCAACGGCCTGGACGGGGACACGTTCTGGCTGGTGGCCTCGCACGGCCGGCAGGCCGACTACGTGCGCAACCTCGCCGCTGATCCGCGGGTACGGGTGAAGGTCGGGCGCCGGTGGCGGACCGGTCGGGCCACGATCCTGCCGGACGACGACCCGGTGGCCCGGTCCCGGTCACTGCCGCACCAGTGGGACAAGGCGCTGGGCAGGGCACTGGCCACCGAACTGCTGACGATCCGGATCTATCTCGACCCGGAGTGAGGCCCGGATAAATTGGATCGGCTCGGGACCCATCCGGTACGAGCCGCGCGACGAATCCCCCACGTCTGGAATTCGTACGTCGAACGTCCTCGGTACGCCGTGACCGCCTGCCGGTCCCGGCGCACCCGGCGTTCCCTCCACGGGAGGTTCGTCTCATGGCCGAAGCTCTACACGCGTCGGCTGCGACCCGGCGGCCGTTGATCAGCATGCTCGCCGCCACGGTCGGCGCGGTGTTCCTACTCGTCGGGGTGCTGGGCTTCATCCCCGGTATCACCACGAACGTCGGCGACCTGCAGTTCGCCGGACACCACACCGATGCCGAACTGCTCGGCATCTTCCAGGTGTCGATCCTGCACAACGCGGTACATCTGCTGTTCGGCGTGGCCGGCCTGGTGCTGGCCCGTAACGCCGCCTGGTCCCGGCTGTACCTGGTCGGCGGCGGCGCCATCTACCTGGTGCTGTGGCTCTACGGACTGGTGATCGACAGCGACAGCCAGGCCAACTTCGTACCGCTCAACTCGGCCGACAACTGGCTGCACCTGCTGCTCGGCGTCGGCATGATCGGTCTGGGTGTGGTCGCGCCGCGACTCAACCGCCGCTAGCGAGACCGACCGGTAGCGAGACCGACCGGTAGCGAGAACGGCCGGTAGCCGAACCCGGCGGAAGCCGAAAACCGGGCGGAAGCCCGGATTGGCCGCTGGCCGGGGACCGGCGCTGGGCAGCGAATCGACCGGGTGTCCGTGGAGCTACTCGCGGGCACCCGGTCGGACCCGCGCGGTCACACCCGCGCGGTCAGCCGCAGCCGCAGCCGCCGCCGCAACAGCCCCCACCGGACGGCGCCGGCGCACCTCCGCCGCCGCCGCTACCGCCGCCGAAGGCGACGGTGGACAGCAACTTCACGGTGTCGTCGTGCCCATCCGGGCACGATGCCGGCGCGGCGGACTCACTCATCGGGCGCGACAGCTCGAAACTGGTCCCGCAGGCGCGGCAACGGTACTCATAACGGGGCACCCGGTCAGAGTACCCGCGTACCAGCGGCGCCAGAACCGTCAGCGCGGTGGTAAGCGGACCCCCGACGACAGCGCCTCAGGCCGCGGCACCGGCCAGGATCACCCCGGGCGACCGGTGGAAGTTCAGTGCTTCCCAGGCCCGGCGCATCACCCCGGACGCGTGCTCGATCCGCAGGCTGCCGCCGTTGTCCGCGAGCTGCCGACCCCACCGGGCCAGCACGAACAGTCCGCGCGCGTCGATGAACTCGAGCTCGCCCACGTCCAGGATCACCTCGGTACCGTCCCGGTGGCAGGCCGCCAGCAGCCGGGCCAACTGGTCGGTACTGAAGTGGTCGACGGCACCGGCGAGCACCAGCCGACCCTCGTCGAAGTACAAGCGGCGCTCGGCGAACGTGCCCGGACCGTGTACCAGCGGGTGCATCGCGGCCACGTCGGAGACCGTCTCGTCGCCGAGCCGCTGCCGGTCGTACGCGCACATGGCGGCTATCGGATGCCCGGTGGCCAGGTACTGCTCGGCAAGGTGCTCGAGCCGCACCTGCGCGGTACGACGCTGCGGGGAGACGACGAGCTCGGTCGCGTCGGAGACACTCCGCAGCCCCCGGTACCCGTCCCGTACCGCCTGCTCGCCCGCCTGCGCCCAGGCGGCGAACTCGCGCTCCGGCTCGGCCGCGCCGGCCGGGTCGTACATGTCCGAAAGGGAGCACAACAGCAGCCCGCCGTCGTCGAGCAGCCGATCGGCGTCGGGGATACCGGCGAGCTCGGCGCGCATAGCGGGCAATGACCGCGCACTGGTGTACATGAGCCGCTCCCCGGCGGCCAGCCCGTCGGCGAGGAATTCCGTTGCCGCGTCCAGGAATCTGGCGTGGGTGCCGTACAGCCAGCAGACATGGTCGGTCACGCCGAAACCATGCCCACCGGATACCACGCCGTGCCTGCGCACCGTCGAATTCTAAGTCCGGGACAGGAAATGGAATCCGCCGTTCGGCGCGTCGGTACGACCGTCCAGCCGAATGTCACGGTTCGCCCGCGACCCAGCCCGCGGCAGCACGTCCGGGCCGAAACCCGACCGGCCCGGACGGCATGCGTCCGGGCCGGTCACTCTCGCTCGACTACCGCATTCCGAGCAGCTCTCGCAGGTCGGCTAGCTGGGCATGTTCTGCCACAAGCCCAGCGTGTTCCCCTCGGTGTCGGTGAAGTACGCGGCATATCCCATGTCGCCGACAGCGGCCTTGTCGCCCAGGCACTTGCCGCCCAGTTCCTCCACCCGCTTCATCGCCGCGTCCATGTCATCCACATTGATGGTGACAACCGGGTTCATGATCGGCATCTGCCGCTTCAGCATCCCGCCGTTGATCCCGCCCGGCTCGGTGGGCATACCGGAATCGTCGGTCGGCGTGGTACTGACCATGGCGTACTGCAGCTCCGGCATCGTGTTGATGTTCCAGCCGAACGCGTCCTGGTAGAACGTCTGCGCCCGGCTCAGATCGTCAGCCGGGATCTCGAAATGCACCACACGACCGTTCATGCTCGGTCCCTCCCCGGTCATTGATCGACTGTGCCTGACCACCAGGTGAACATCACCGGCGGCATCGATCGGATCGTAAGCCCGGCGCCGGGACCGCGACCGGCAAACGTCGAGGTCAGCCGCGGGAAACGCGCCACCGCAAACAGCCCCGGGACGGGCCAACCGCCCGTACCGACCGGTGGTAGCGTCCGGCGACGCAGATGGGGAGGGCACCATGTCGCAACCGCGGGTACGGGTCAACCGACAGACCGTCGACCTGTCCGGATATCCGGACCTGGTCGTGATCTACCTCGGCATGCGGGTACGCACGTTCGGTGGCGTGGGCAAGCTGCTCGCCACCGGCAAGCAGATCCAGCAGATGGTGGCCACCAAACCGGACGGCCTGCTGCTGCACGAGAACATGGTGTTCTCGCTGCTGCCGCCGCATGTCGGGATGCGCCAGTACTGGCGGGACCTGGACGCGCTGGAGCGCTGGACCCGGGAGTTGCCGCACCAGCAGTGGTGGAAGGACTTCCTGCGCGACTCCGCCGGTACCGGCTTCTGGCACGAGACGTACTTCATGCGCGGCGGCATGGAGGCGATCTACGACGACATGAAGCCGACCGGAATGATGAACTTCGCGCCGGTACACCAGGCGCGCGGCAGGATGTTCAGCGCCCGTACCCGGCTCGGCCGGGGCGAGCCGCAGATGGCGCCGGTGGTGGCCGAGGACAGCCTGGCCGAGTAGCGCGGCTCGCCTTACCGGGCGGGCACCGGCGCCGGCAGGTGGGCGGTCAGGAACGCGGCGAGCGTCGAGTCGTACTTCGCCGGCGACACGTTCCAGGACCGGGTGTGCCCGCCGCCGGTGGTGGTCACCAGCGTGACCAGGTCCGGTCGCGCCGCGGCGAAGTCGAGGGTCGGCTGCGCACCGACGTAGTCGTCGTCCAGGTCGAGGTACAGCAGGACCGGGGTGCGTAGCCGACCGGTGAACCGGCGCTGGTCGAGGTCGTCGAGGTCCAGGTCGACGCGCCGCTCCACCAGCCACTCCGCGGTGGCGGTGAGCACCCCCGGCAACCCGCGGTCGTCGGCCTGCACCTCCAGGGTGGACCGCCAGTCGGTGACCGGGCAGTCGAGGATCACCGCGCGCACCAGCTCCGCCGCGTCCGGCATCCGGCGCAGCGCGGTCATCACCACCGCGCCCCCCATCGACCAGCCGTACAGCACCACGTCGGTGGCACCGTGGCCGCGGGCGTACCGGACGGCCGCGGCCACCTCCTGCCACTCGGTGTCGCCCAGGTGGTACCGACCGTCCGGACCGGCCGGTGCGCCCACGTCGTTCCGGTAGGTGATCGCGAGTACCGGCAGGCCGGCGGCGTGCAGCGCCGGCAGCGCGCGGAGCACCTCGGTACGGCTGCCGCCCCGCCCGTGTACCGCGATCACCCAGGTGTTGCGTCCCGCCTGGCCACCGGCGCCCGGCACGTACCAGGCCGGGAAGTTGCCCAGGTCTCCGGTCACCAGCACGTCGTCGTAGTCCAGGCCGCGGCCGGTGCGCGGGTTGTCCACGTACACCTTGTCGTCGATCCGGACCTTGTCGCCGGCGGCCAGGCTGCCCTCGAGCGAGCCGATCGTACGGACGACCTGGGTGTCGTTGCTGGTCAGCACCTCGCCGACGACCGCGTGCCCGCCCTTCCACGCCAGCCCGTAGGTGCCGGGCAGCACCGTGTCGTCGGTCCGGGACAGGATGACCCTGCCGCCGCCGACCGCGCGCACCGTCACCGGATACGTGGTGGTGTGCTCGACCGTGATCACCTGGTTGGAGAAGTACCAGCCGGCGCCGAGGTCGGCGGCGGCGAGCAGCACCACCACGACCAGCAGTGCGATCGCGACCCGCACCGGCCACCGGCGCCGGGGCGTCGCCACGGTGCCCGGCACCGCGCCGGTGCCGGTACCGGTGTCGGGATCGGGGTCGGGGTCGGGGTGCAAGGGGCCGGAGTCGGCGTCCGCCGGCGCCTCGGTCACTGCGCCGGTCCGGGCAGGGCGGGCACGGTCGGTACGCACTGGTTGAGCTCCACCGGATCGGCCAGCGCCACCAGGATCTCCCGGTCACCGGTGTACGGCTCGCGCCCGTGCGCGGTGAGCAGGTTGTCCACCAGCAGCAGGTCGCCGGCCTCCCACTGGACCCGCCGCAGCACCGCGTCGTACCCGTCGAGCAGGCTGGTGAATTCGTCGGCGCTGAACGTCTCGCCGTTGCCGTACGCCGTGTTGAACGGAATCCCGCTCGGCCCGAACGTCTTGAGCAGGATGTCCCGCTCGGTGACGTCGATGCTCCACTGGCTGAAGAACGCGATCTGGTTGAACCAGCACTCCTGCCCGGTCACCGGATGCCGCACGATCGCGGCCCGGCGCTGCGCGGTGTGCAGCGTCCCGTCCCGTTGCCACTGGCAGCCGATCACGTTGACCGCGCAGTAGTGCTCGACCGCGGTCGGGGTGTCGTGCCCGTACGCATCCGACCAGGACAGCCCGAAGTACGGCCGGAAGTTGCGGACCAGCAGCCAGCCCTGTTCGCGGAACCGGGACACCAGCTCGGCGGGCAGGTGCTCGATCACCTGCCGGGTGTCGCCGAGCAGGGTCGCGCCACCGGTGTCCGGGGTACTGACGCAGGCCATCAGCAGCAGTCCCGGGAAGGTGACCGCGTAGCTCTGCTCGTGGTGCAGGCACATCTCCCGGTCGGGCGCCCACTCCGGCGAGCTGTACACCCCGGCGCCGAACTCGGACCGGGCGGCGAACTGCTCCCGCAGGTCCGCGGGCTTGGCTCCGAACGCGTCCCGTACCTCGGCGAGCGCCTGCGCGGACCGCACCCCCAGGCCGGTGACCAGCACCGCGCCGTGCTCGTGCAGCAGCGCGCGCAGGTCACCGCCGTACCGGCCGATCCAGCTGGCCGGGTCGTCGGCTCCGTCAGCGCCGACGGTTACCGGCCCGTCGCCGCTCTGGACGCTCCGCAGGTTCACGTACGCACTCCTTCGGCCACCCGCGGGGTCGCGGGCGGCGCACCGGCCAGTACTTCCCTGATGATGTCAACCACCCGGTCCACCTCGGCGGCGGTTACGCCGGAATGGGTGACCGCGCGGATCCGGCCGTGCCCGAACCCGGCCATCGCGACCCCCGCCGCGGCGGCC
The DNA here is from genome assembly GCA_963742715.1 of uncultured Actinomycetota bacterium. Taxonomy (GTDB): domain Bacteria; phylum Actinomycetota; class Actinomycetes; order Mycobacteriales; family Micromonosporaceae; genus CAVUMR01. The sequence continues at coordinate 2,951,697 of CAVUMR010000002.1, forward strand.
GCGTCGACGACCGTCGTCCAGTCGAACCGCGGGTGGTCGACCCGGAACAGCAGGATGTTGGTACTCACCGGCGCGGCCAGCTCGATGCCGTCGATCCCGGCCAGTCCGGCCGCGAGCCGGCGGGCGTTCTCGTGGTCGACGGCCAGCCGGTCGGTGGCGGTGTCCAGGGCCACGATCCCGGCCGCGGCGACCAGCCCGGCCTGGCGCATCCCGCCGCCGAGCATCTTCCGGATCCGCCGCGCCCGGTCGATGAACGCGGCACTCCCCACCAACATCGAGCCGATCGGCGCGGACAGCCCCTTGGACAGGCAGAACTGCACCGAGTCCGCGGCCCGGGCGACGTCGGCGACCGGTACGCCGAGGCCCACCGCCGCGTTGAAGATCCTTGCCCCGTCCAGATGTACCGGCACGCCCCGCTCGGCCGCGAACGCGGCGACCGAAGCCTGGTAGTCCAGCGGCAGGATCACCCCGCCACAGCGGTTCTGGGTGTTCTCCAGGCAGATCAGCGAGACCAGCGCGAACTGCGGATCGTCGTCGTCCTCCGGGAAGCCGGCCTCGAGATCGGACAGCGCGAGGGTGCCGTCCGGCTGGTTGCGGATCGGCTCGTACCCGATGCCGCCGCACACGCTCGCGCCATGCGCCTCGTACAGGTAGATGTCCGACTCGTTGCCGACCAGCACCTTGCTGCCGCGGGGCGAATGCGCCATCAGCGCGGCCAGGTTCGCCATCGTGCCGCTCGGCATCAGGCAGCCGGCCTCCTTGCCGAGCCGGTCGGCGGCGAGCCGCTCCAGCCTGTTCACGGTCGGGTCTTCGCCGTACACGTCGTCGCCGAGGGGCGCGGCCATCATCGCGGCCCGCATCGCCTCGTCCGGCTGGGTGAACGTGTCACTGCGTAACTCGATCCTCACCGGGCGCCCTCCACCCTGTCCTCCACGGCGTTCTCCGCCCGGTCCACCGCGGCATCCTCCGCCCGGTCCACCGCGGCGTCCTCCGCCCGGTCGACAGCGGCGTCCTCCGCTATGTCTTCCACGACCACCTCGAGGTGTGCCACGGCGGCGGCGAGCGCCTGCTCCACGTCCGGGTACGACGCGCCCAGCGCGATCACGTAACCGAGCCGGTCGTACGCGTTGCGCGGCCGGCGCACCTCCGCCCCCGGTACCGCGGTCACGGTCACCCGGTCCACCCCGGGAACGTGCCGCGCCGCGTCGAGCCCGGTGATCGCGGCCAGCCGCCCGTCCGCCGGCGACAGCAGGAACCGGATGCCGGCGTACCGGGACCGGGTCGGGGTCAGCGTCACCGGCAACCCGGCGGCCGCCCGCAACTGCTGCTCCAGCAGGTCGATGCCGGTGGCCAGCCGGACCAGCTCGGGGATCATGCCGCCGGCCAGCCGCGCGTTGATCTCGATCACGCTGACCCGCGCGGCTGCGTCCGGTGCGTTGCCCGGCGGGGCCGCACCAGAAGACGCGCCGGCCGGGGTCAGCTTGACCTCCAGGTGGCTCGCGCCGCGCTCGAAACCGGTCGCCTTCAACGCCTGGCCGGCGGCGGCGACCAGGTCGGCCGCGGTCCCCTCGGGCAGCTCGGCCGGGAAGATGTGCTGGTACTCGACGAAGTACGGCAGCCCGGTCACCCACTTCTGGGTGATCCCGACGCAACTGGCCTGACCGTCCACACTGAACAGCTCGACCGACAGTTCCGGTCCCTCGGCGTACTCCTCGACCAGCGCGGTACCGGCGGTCGGCTGGTCCCGCACGTTCGTCCGGACCGCCAGCACCCGGGCCGCGTGCGCGGCCACCTCGGCCGGGGTGTCGCACAGCAGTACGTCGTTCGAGCCCGAGTCGTCGGCCGGCTTGACCACGCACGGCAGCCCGACCTCGGCCAGTACCGCGTCCAGCCCGGAGTCCACAGTGGACACGTCGGTGACGGTACCGAACCGGGGCTGCGGCACGCCGCCGGTACGCAGCGCCTGTCGGGTCCGCGCCTTGTTCCGGCAGGTCGCCATCGCCTCGGCCGGATTCCCCGGCAGCCCCAGCGAATCGGCCAGCTCCGCCACCGGTACCAGGTAGAACTCACTGGTCGTGGTGATCCCGGCCAGCCGGTGCCCGGCCGCCTGCGCCCGCACGGCCGCGCGCAGCGCGGCCGGACTGTTCGTGTCGCACCGGACGATCTCGCAGCGTACGTCGGACAGCCCCAGGTACCGCTCCGGCCGGGAGGTCAGGAACACCGGTACCAGTCCGAGCCGCGCGGCGGTACGCAGCGCGAGCATCCCGGTGCCGGTGGTGTTCGACTCGACGAACAGCAGCCGCGGCCGGTCCGCGCCGAGCCGGGCGTACGACCAGGAGGTCACCGCGGTGCCGTACGGGCACCTCGGTCGGGGTGTCCGCGACCGGCCCGGACACCGACCGGTAGACGCTGTCGGTGTACCGGTCGCCCCGGTCCGGCAGGATGCCGACGATCCGGCTGCCCGGCGCCGCGGTCACGGCCAGATGGGTCAGCACCCGGTACACCGAGCCGGAGGTGTTGCCGGCGAACAACTGCTGCTCGGCGGCGAGTCGTCGGGTCGCCTCGAACGCCTCGTCGTCGTTGAGCCAGTGCACCTCGTCGAGCAGCAGGTAGTCGAGGTTCTCCGGCTGCAGGCTGTTGCCGAGCCCGCTCTGCCGCCGCTGCGGCCAGTCCGGCTGGGCGAACAGCGCGCTGCCCACGCAGTCGACGCCCACCACCCGCAGGTCGGGCAGCTCGGCGCGCGCCGCCCTGGCCGTCCCGCACAGCGAGCCACCGCTGCCCACCGCGCCGACCAGCGTGTCGAACGCGCCGAGCTCCTCGCGGAGTTCGGCCGCGAGCGCCGCGTACGCCATCGGGTTCTGCGGGTTGGTGTACTGGCGCGGCCAGAACGCCCCGTCCAGGTCGGCGATCAGCTCGGCCAGCCGCTCCAACCGGGCGCTCTGCCAGCCCTGGCTGGTCATCGCCTCGACGACGTGTACCGAGCAGCCGAGGAACTCCAGCTTGGCCAGCGTGATCGGGTCGATCCGCGGGTCGGTGACGATGTGTACCGGATGGCCCAGGTGCCGCCCGACCAGCGCCAACCCGAGCGCCATCGTGCCGGACGAGCTCTCGATGATCGGCGCGCCCTCGGCCAGCTCGCCGGTCTGGCGGGCGTGCAGGATCACCTGCTTGGCCACCCGGTCCTTCATCGCGAACAGGTTCTGCAGTTCGAGCTTGGCGTACACCTCGACGCCGGGGGCGGCCGGCAACCGCAGCCGGATCAGCGGGGTGTGCCCGACCGCGTCGATCAGCCCGTCAAATCGCACCGCGTGGACCCCCAGCGTCCCGGTCTACCGGTCCGGTCCCGCCGGTGGCGGACCCGGTGCCGAACGTGAGCGAACGGAAGATCGACACGGTGCCGAACAGCGCGGCACACGCCTCCCGCGCGACGGCGAGCCGCGGCACGTACTCCGGATCGTCGTCGGCCAACAGGATGCCGATCATGGTGCCGGAGTGGGCGCAGACCACCCCCAGCGCACCCACCTCCCGGGCGATCCGGCCCAACTCGTCGAGGTTCCGCTTCGGCTGGAGCTGCTGGTTGAGCACCGCGCTGCGGGTGGCGATGGCTCCGACCGTGGCCAGGTCGCCGGCCGCGACCGCGTCGGACAGGTCCGCCAGCAGCCGGGCGTACTCGGACCGGTCGGCCCGCGCGTACGGCTTGGGCCGGTGGTTGAACGCGACCGTGTCGACCTGCCCGCCCTCGTCCACGGCCAGCACGGTCAGCTGCGGCAGCGTGCCGAGGTACCCGCGCAGCCGCACGTTGCGGTGCTCGAACGCCACCACGCCCGGGTACATCACGCCGTCGGTGGGTTCGATCTGGCGCAGCCAGCCCTCCAGCGCCGCCGGTGACGTGTCGAGCCCGAGTACCCCTCCGACGGCCCGGGCGGTGGCCACCAGATCCGCCGAAGAACTGGCCAGTCCCTTGCCCACCGGCAGGTCGCTGTCGAGCACCAGGGTGCCGCCGCCGGCTACGCCGGCGTCGGCGAGCAGCATCTCGGTCAGCCGCAGCGCCTTGCCCTTGTGCGACGGGAAGACCCGTACCGGGCCGCTCGGCTCGAGCCGGAACCACGCGTTCGCGGCGCGAGCGATCGGGAACGTGACGAGAAAGTCGGTGCCGTCGGGCAGCATGCCCTGCAACAGCTCACCGAAGGTGCCGAACGCGGTGTCGGTACCGGCGCGCACGTCCACGCCGACCCGCCGGGCGACCATGGTCAGGGCTATCGCGCACCTCCCGCTGGGCCGGTCCTGGGGTCGAACTCGCTGTCGATCATGGCCGGTACCGCGTCCGCCGCGGCCCGCCGGTCCGACCACCAGCCGGCCAGCTCGGTGAACTCGCGCTCCTGCCCGGCCAGCAGCTCACGCACCGCCTTCGGGTTGGCCGACCCCGGCGACTGCTTGGCCAGCAATGCGCCGTCCACGCTGAACGCCTCGGCCAGCAGGTCTTCCGGCTGGTCGACCCGGTGCCCCTGCGCGGCCGCGACCTCGGCCAGCAGCGCGCCGTCCGGCCGGCCGGGCGGCAACCCGCGGCCGGTCGCCGCGACCACGTACCGGCCGGCGATCACCTGGGCGGTGCGCCACGGTACGCCGGCACGCAGCGTCAACAGGTTAGCCAGGCTGAAGCCGCCCAGGTAGTCCCGCTCGCACGCCTCGCGCATCGCCCCGGCCCGGAACTCCAGGTGCTCGACCACCGTGCTGAACAGCGCGAGTACCGACCGGAGCGTGTCGAACAGGGTGCGCAGGTAGGTGCCGGCCTCCTTGGAGACCTCGACCATGTTCGCGTACGGGGTGTTCCGCTGGCCGAGCGCGAGGTCCAGCGCGAACGTGGTCAGGTGCGCGGTACGGCCGCGGATCCGCTCCAGGATCGGGAAGTTCTTCTTCTGCGGCATCGCCGAGGAGATGCCGGACAACTCGTCGGGCAGGTCAACAAATCCGTACGCGCCGCTCCCCCAGGCCATCAGGTCGGTGGCGAACCGGCTCAGCGCCACCCCGTACCCGGAGAGGTCGCCGGCCACCGACAGGGCCCAGCCGCGGGAGGCGACCGCCGCCAGCGCGTGCGACGCGGGTTTCAGGAAACCAAGCAGCGAAGCCATCCGCTGAAGGTCCCAGTCCAGCTCCTGCCCGGCCATCGCGCCGGCACCGAGCGGGCAGGCGTCCATCTCGGTGTACGTCAGCCGCAGCCGGCGCAGCGTGCGCAGGGTCTCGGCGGACAGCGCGCTGAGGTAGAAGCCGGGGGTGACCACCTGTGCCGCCTGCAGGTGGGTGTACCCGGGCATCGGCAGCTCGGCGGTACGACCGGCCAGCCCGGCCACGAGCTGCCCGAACGTGACCAGCGCCAGGGCCAGGTCGACGACCTGACCGCGGGCGTACAACAGCTGCGCGCAGGCTTGCAGGTCGTTGCGGCTGCGGTCGACGTGCCAGGCCGGGAACGGGGGTACCGGCCCGGACGCGACGTGCCGCTCGATCGCGAACGCGATGTCCGACAGGTTCGCGGCCGGATCCGCTTGTAGGAGATCCGAGTCCACTTCGGACAGTCGAGCCGCCATGGCGGCCGCGGTCGCCTGGTCGGTGAGCCCCATCCGGCGGTACTCCAGCAGCAGTACCTTCTCGATCGCCACGTACCACGGCAGCAGGCAGCGCACCTCGTACCCGAACTGCGGCGCGAGTACCTCGTCGTGCCAGAGCTCGCTCGGTACCGCGTTGATCCGCCCGGTGAGGGGGCCGCCTGCCTCGGTCATCGCCGGGCCGGCCGTACCCGCAGGATCAGCTCAGCCGTCTCGACCGGTCGGGTACGCGGGAACAGGTGCCCGCCGCCGTCCACCTCGGCCAGCTCGAGGTGCGGTACGAACGGCCGCCAGCCGTCCCACCGGCCGGCGTACCCGGCGGTCAGCGGATCGTCGGTCGACACGACCACGGTCGCCGGGCAGTCGAGCCGGTGCTCGCTCCACGGGTGCACCGCGTCGAGCAGGTACTGGTTGGCCGCGCGCGTGTCATGCCGGTACACCCGGCCGACGAACGCCTGGTCGGCGGGGCTGAGGTCCGCGGCGGCGAGGGTGTCCAGCCCGCCGTCGCCGACGAGATCCGCCACGAGCTCCGCGTCGGCGGCGGCCACCACGGCGGCGATCTCCCGGGTCAGCTCGGCGTCGGACTCCGGCAGTCGGGCGGCCACGAACACGTGCCGCGCCTGGTCGCCGAGCAGCCGCGCGCACTCAAGCGCGACCGGGACCCCGGCGCAGTGGCCCCACAGCAGCACCGGCGCCGGTACCGCGCCGGCCACCTCGTCCGCGACCAGCTTGGCCAGCTCGTCCACCTCGAGCAGGGCTTCGGAGCGCCGGCCGAGGTCGTGGCCGGGCGGCTGGACCGCGTACACAGCCACGGTCGGGTCGCGGTCGGCCAGCTCCGCGGCCAGCGCCTGGAAGTTCATCGCGGTGCCGGCCGCGTACGGCGCGCACACCAGCGCCCACGCCGCGCCCTCGGCCGGTCCGGCGAGAAGCCGGAGCAGGCCGCCGTCGGCCTCCCGCTCACCGGTGCCGTCAGCCGCCGCGGCCAGGTCGGCGAGCACGGGGGTACGCATCAGCGCGTCCAGCGACACCAGTCCGTCCAGCGCCGCGATCACCCGCAGCGCGGACAGTGAGCTGCCGCCCAGGTCGAAGAAGTGGTCGTCCCGGCCGATCGCGTCCTCCGGCCGGTCCAGCGCCTGCGCCCAGGCCGCCGCGATCCGCCGCTCGGTGTCGGTCGCCAGCCCGCCCGGGCTCGCCGTCGGCGCGGGTGCCGCGGTCTGCTGCGCCCGCGCGATCAGCGCCCGCTTGTCCACCTTGCCGTTCGCGGTCAGCGGCAGCTCGTCGATCGGGTACAGCCGGGCCGGCACCGCGGTCGCCGGCAGCGCCTCGGCCAGGTGTTCCCGCAGCTCCTCGGCGGACAGCGCGGGCTCCGCGCCGGAGGACGAGTAGAAGCCGACGAGGCTCTTGCCGATGCCGGGCAGCGGAGTGACCACCACGCAGCCGGAGCGCACCCGCGGGTGCTCCAACAGCCGCGCCTCGACCTCGCCCAGCTCGATCCGAATGCCGTGGAGCTTAACCTGCTCGTCCCGGCGGCCATGGAACTCCAGCGTGCCGCTGGGCAGCCACCGGCCGAAGTCGCCGGTGCGGTACATCCGCTCCCCCGGCCGGAACGGGTCGTCCGCGAACGCCTCGGCGGTACGGACCGGATCGTTGATGTACCCGCGCCCGACGCACACGCCGGAGAACGCGATCTCGCCGACCGAGCCGAGCGGCAGCAGCGTGTCGCCGGGCCCCAGCACGTACACGGTCACGTTGTTCACGGGCGTACCGACCGGCACCAGCTCCTCCGCCGGCGGCTCCGACATCACCTCGTGGGTGGTGTCGTCCGAGGCTTCGGTCGCGCCGTACGCGTTGACGAGCCTGAGCCCGGGGAACTGCGCGAAGAACCGGTTGACCAGCGGTTTGCTGATCGCCTCGCCGGTCACGCAGACGTAGCGCAGCCGGCCGAACCCGCGCGGCCGGCCGTCCGCGCGGCCCTGTTCCAGGTGCCGGAGCAGCACGTCCAGGTACGACGGGACCAGCTGCAGCACGGTCGCGCCGGAGGTGACGATCCGGTCGACGAACCGGCGTACGTCGAGGATGTCGTCCCGGTCCACGATCGCGGTACGACCGCCCACGACCAGTGGCGCGATGAGCTGCCACAGCGAGATGTCGAACGACGGCTGAGCGTTGCACACCACCACGTCGTCCGGGCCGAGCCCGAAGTCGTGCACCTTCGCGGTCAGGTGGTTGACCATGCCGAGGTGCTCGCACATGGCGCCCTTGGGCTGCCCGGTGGAGCCGGAGGTGAAGTACAGGTACGCGAGCTGGTCGGCGCGTACCTCCACCTCGGGGTCGTGGTCAGGCCCGTCGCCGGCCAGGATCCGGTCGATCGACAGCGGCGTCGCCTCGGGTACGTCGGCCAGGCAGTCGGCACTGGCCGGGTCGGTCAGTACCAGCCGGCAGCCGCTCTGCGACAGCAGCGTGGAGATCCGCGCGGCCGGGTACGCCGGCTCGATCGGCAGGTACGCCCCACCGGCGGCGAAGATGCCGATGATCGAGGCGAGCCAGTACGGGTTGCGCCCGGTGGCGACCGCGACCACGTCCTCGGCCGCGAGTCCCTCGGCGAGCAGCGCGTGCGCGATCCGGTTCGCGGTACGCCGGAGCCGGTCGTAGCTCCAGGTCTGTCCACTGTGGTCGATCGCGACCTGGTCCGGATGAGCGTGCGCGCGGGCCGCGAACAACTGGTGGAACCGCTGCGGCGGCAACTCCCGAACCGGCCCCGGCCGGCCGTGGATCAGGTGCTCGCGCTCCTGCGTCGAGAGCAGGTCGACCTCGGTGTACCGCGCGTCCGGATCGGCGGTCAGGGCGGTGAGCGCGCGTACCAGGTACCCGCCGATCCGGTCCACGTGCGCGGCGTCGAACGCGGTCGGGTCGTACCGCAGCGCCAGCGCGCCGGGTCGCACCTCCACGGTCAGCGGCGCGTCGAGGTCGCCGGTCGGGTCCATCGCCAGCACCGTGTCGAACAGTGCCCCGTCGACATTCGGCCCGTCGACACTCGGCCCGTCGGCCTGTGGTCCGCGGTCGGCGAACGGATGGTGCGCGTGCGGGGTGATCCGGGCGCCGGTGGCGCACGCCGCCGCGATCAGGTCCCGCCACGACCCGCCGGCCAACCGCAGCCGCACCGGCACCGGTCCGGCCACCTCGGCGACCCGCACCCCGGTGGTCACGTCCGGCTCGCCGGTCAGCAGCGCGAGCACCCGCAGGTGCGCGGCGAGCAGTACGTGCCGCACCGCCACCCCGAGCGACGCCGCCAGCGCGTCCACCGAAGCGCGGTCGAACCGCACCTCGCGGACGTACCCGCCGGGCGGCTCGGTCACCGGCGGCTCGGTCACCGGCGGCTCGGTCGCCGGCAGCTCAGTCGCCGGCGGCTCGGTTGCCCCGCCGGGGAGCCGGGCCGGCCAGCGCGGCAGCCGGGTCACGTTGTGCCCGGCCAGGAACTCCCGCCAGAACGCCGCCGAGTCGGCACCCGATCCGCCACACGCCGCGCCGTTGTGTTCAGTCACTCCCCCGCACCCCTGCTCCCACCACGGCGACCGCGCTGTCGCTCGCGTCGCAGTCGGACCGGTCCACCGGTACGACCTTCGCGCCGGCTCCCGGCACCTTCTCCACGATCGGCGGGGCGGCACCCGCTCGGCCAGCGCCTGTACGCCCACCAGATCATCCGGTAGCGCGTCCGGCAACTCGCTGTCCAGCCGGGTCAGCCGGCGGATCGACAGCGCCACCGCGACGTTGAGCATGATCGCGACCCCGAACACGACGTACCCGAAGCCGATGCCCCGACCCGGTCCGGTACCGACCACCACGCCGACCGTGCCGGCCAGCGCCCCGTCCCGGGCCAGCAGCGGCTCCAGCAACGCGCCGCTGACCGGTGCGAGCAGCGCGAACCCGAGCGGGAACGTCGACCACGCGATGGTCTGGTTCAGCGCGACCACCCGACCGTGGAACCGGGCCGGCACCTTCACCTGGATGATCGAGAAGTAGATCGCGTTGAGCACGCCGAGGATCAGGTACGTACCGAACACGCCGGCCAGGATCACCAGCAGGTTCGGCCGCAGGCCGGTCACCGCGACCGCGGCGCCGAGGGCGATCGATGCAGTACATGATCGCGAGCATCCGCTTGCGCGCCGGCCCGCCCCACACGGCCATCAACAGCCCGCCGGCCACCCCGCCGATCGCCTCGGCGAACGCGACCTGCCCCACCTGTACGGTGCCGCCGAACGCGAGTACCAGCGGCGGGATCATCAGCAGCGGGGTGGCGAGCAGCAGGTTGCTCACCGCGAAGAACAGCAGCATCGCCCGGAACGAGCGGTTGCCCCAGGAAATCCGCCAGCCGCCGAGCACCTCGGTCCAGAACGGTTCGCGCCGGCGCCGGCCCATCATGTCCGGGAACCGGGTGACCGCGAGTACGCCGATCGCGAACGTGTAGCTGGCGATGTCGATCAGCAGGATGCCGCGCAGCCCGATCGCGGCCAGCAGCCCGGCCGCGAGCAGCGGTACGAACAGCAGCGCCACGCCGTTGATGAGCTGCGCGACGCCGTTGGCGTGGCCGAGGTACCGCTTGGGCACCAGTTGCGGGATCGCGGAGACGAACGCGATGCGCTGGAACGTGCCGGCGAAGCCGATCGCCACCACCACCAGGTACACCAGTGCCAACGTGGCGTGGTCGGTCCACAGCGCGATGCCGAAGCCCAGCTCGACCGCGCCGGCGATGCAGCCCGCGGTCATGATGACCCGGCGCCGGTCGGTACGGTCGGCCACCGCCCCGGCGAACGGCAGCGCCACGATCATCGGCAGGAACGCGAGCACGCCCAGTACGCCGAACCACATCAGCGACCCGGTCGCCTGGTACACCCAGATCGGGATCGCCCAGGCGGTGAGCGCCGAGCCGGCGGTGGAGACGAGCTGCCCGGCCGAGATGGTCAGGAACCGGCGCATGCTCGGCTCGGCCACCCGGTCCCGGTCGCCGGACCGGTCGTGCCGGGTCACCTTGTGCAGCCACCAGGTCGGTGCCGGCTCGTCCGCGGCCTGGTCCGACTTCGGCCGCGCCGGCAGCTCCGCTTCGGACTCCGCGGCGATGGCCGGGTGGGTACGGGTGATGATCTCCACCACCTCGGCGGCCCGGTACTTGATGAAGTAGTGGCCGGCCTCGTCCAGCACCACGACCGCGGTGGTACCGGTGAGGAAGCTCCACTCCCGGTACCGCTCCTGGTAGTAGTCGGTGATCGTGTCGCGCTCCCCGACCACCGAGATGATCGGCGCGGACAGCTTGGGGGTGTCCGCCTCCATCAGCTCGGTGTAGTGCTCCTCGGCGCTGCGACCGTCCTGCCGCATGTTGCTGATGATCTTGTCGGCCTGCTCCGGCTCGATCTCGTCCATGTCCACGCCGAGACCCTTGAGCCAGTTGGCGTGGTGCCGGTTGCTCTCCAGGTCGTCCAGCCAGCCGTGTACCCGGGCGAGCAGCCCCTTCGGCCGGGCGTACGGGAAGTTGGCGCCGACGTAGACCGCCTCCAGCGGCCGGCCGGCCGCCTCCAGCCGGCGGGCGATCTCGGTGATCAGCGCGCCAGCCGACGCCGCAGTGCCCGTACAGCGCCAGCGGCCCGGACACCCGCTCCACGATCTCGTCCACACACCGGGCGGCGAGCTCGAGGAATGGCAACGACGACTCGTCCAACCCGAGGTCGTGGCCGGGAATCGCGACCGAGTACAGCGTGTGCCCGGCCGGCATCGCGTCGGCGATCGGCTGGTACACGACCGCGGAACCGCCGCCGTACGGCACGCACACGTACGAGCAGACCCGCTGCTGCGGCGGGATCGCCTTGGTCAGCTCGTACAGCAGCTGCCGGGGACCGCCGGTCGTCCGGTGCCTCGATCAGCTCGGCCAGCCCGCGCACCGTGGGGTGGCTGAACAGGTCCATCACCCCGACCCGCTGGCCGGTGCCCTCGGTCACCTTGCGCAGCTTGGCCACCACCTGGGTGGCGAGCAGTGAGTGGCCGCCGAGGGTCGAAGAAGTCGTCGTCGATGCCGAGCGTGTCCAGCCCGAGCACCTCGCGCCAGATCTCCGCGACCGCCCGCTCGATCCGGGTGCGCGGCTCGGTCAGCTCGGTGGCGGCCCGTACCGCCGGCTCGGGTTGCGGCAGCGCCTTGCGGTCGAGCTTGCCGCTCGGCGACAGCGGCAGCGCGTCCAGCGGTACGAACGCGGACGGCACCATGTAGTCGGGCAGCCGGCGCTTGAGCTCGTCCCGCAGCGCGGTCACGTCCAGCGGGGCCAGGTCCGCCACCGATCCCGACCCGGTCGGCACGACGTACCCGATGATGCGCTTGTCGCCCGGACTGGTCTCCTTGATCGCCACCGCGGCGTCCCGCACGCCCACCTGGTCACGCAGCGCGGCCTCGATCTCGCCCAGCTCGATGCGCAGTCCGCGCAGCTTGACCTGGCCGTCGATGCGGCCGAGGAACTCCACCGTGCCGTCCGGCCGCCAGCGCGCCAGGTCGCCGGTGGCGTACAGCCGGGAGCCGGCCGGGCCGAACGGGTCCGGCACGAACCGCTCGGCGGTCAGCTCCGGTCGCCGGTGGTAGCCGCGGGCCAGCCTGTACGCCGCCGATGTGCAGCTCGCCGGCCGCACCGATCGGTACCGGGCGCATGCCGCGGTCCAGGATCCGCACCTGCGTATTGCGTACCGGCGCGCCGATCGGCACCCGGGCCAGGCCGGTCAGGCTGTCCGGCTCGCACCGCCACGCGGTCACGTCGACCGCGGCCTCGGTCGGGCCGTACAGGTTGTGCAGCTCCGCGGCGGGCAGCACGGCCACGCAGCGGCGGGCCAGTGCCGCCGGCAGCTCCTCGCCGCTGCACACGATCCGGCGCAGGCTCCCGCACGACGGCGTACCGGTCGACCCGCCTTCCTCGGACAGGTCGGCGAGGAAGGCGTGCAGCATCGACGGTACGAAGTGCACCGTGGTCACGCCGTACGACTCGATCAGCCTCGCGCAGGTACGACGGGTCCTTCTGGCCGCCGGGCCTGGCCAGCACCAGCCGGGCGCCGGTGATCAGCGGCCAGAAGAACTCCCACACCGACACGTCGAAACTGGCCGGGGTCTTCTGCAGTACGACGTCGTCGGCGCCGAGGCCGAACAGCTCCTGCATCCAGTCGAGCCGGTTGACGATGCCGCGGTGGGCGTTCAGTACGCCCTTCGGCCGGCCGGTCGAGCCGGAGGTGTAGATCAGGTACGCGGCTGCCTCCTCGGACACCCGCTGCGACGGCGCGGTGTCCGGCTGGTCGGCCCAGGTGACCGCGTCGTCCAGCAGCAACGTCGTCGGGCCGGTCCCCGGGCGGCCGGCCGGCATCGCGCCGGTGGCCGTCCCGGGCAGCCGGGCGGTCAGCCGCGACTGCGTCAGCACCACCCGCGCGCCGGAGTCGTCGAGCATGTACGCGAGCCGGTCGGCCGGATAGTCCGGATCGAGCGGCAGGTACGCCGCGCCGGCCTTGACCACGCCGAGCAGCGCGGTGACCAGCTCGACCGACCGCTCCGCGCAGACCGCGACGATCGAGCCGGCACCGACCCCCTCGGCCCGCAGCCGGTGCGCGACCCGGTTCGCGGCCCGGTCGAGTTCGGCGTACGTGAGCTGGCTCTGCTCGTCCAGCACGGCCACCGCGTCCGGCGACCGCAGCGCCTGGTCGGCCACCAGCCCGGGCAGCGTCGCGCCCACCCGGCGCGGGGCATCGGTGGCGTTCCACGCGGAGATCAGCGCCTGCTCGGCGCCACCGAGCAGCCGCAGCTCGGACAGCCGGCGCTCCGGGTGCGCCACCAGGTCCCGCAACAGGGTCTGCAGGTGGGCCGCCATCCGTGCCATCGTGTCCGGCGAGAACAGCGCGGTGTTGTACACGAACCGGCACTCCAGCCCGTCGGTCCCGGTGTACGCGTGCAGCTCCAGGTCGAACCGGGTGGCCGGCAGGTCCACCGGCTTCCAGCCGATGTCGGTGCCGATCCCGACCGCGTCGGCGCGGCCCGGCTGGTCGTAGTTCTGCAGGACGAACATGGCCTGGAACAGCGCCGGGCGGCTCACGTCGCGGACCACGCCCAGGTCGTTGATGACCTTCTCGAACGGGACCTCCTGGTGGTCCAGCGCGGCGAAGACCGTCTCCCGGGTACGCTCGACCAGCCCTGCACCGGTCGGGTCGCCGGCCAGCTCGGCGCGCAGCGGCAGCATGTTGACGAACATGCCGATCACGCCGTCCAGGTCCGGGTGCGACCGGCCGGCCACCGGCGAGCCGACCGCGAAGTCGGTCTGTCCGGAGTACCGGCCGAGCAGCGCGCAGTATCCGGCCAGCAGCGTCATGAACAGCGTCGCCCGGTGCGTGCGGCCCAGCTCGGTCAGCCCGGTGACCAGCGCGTTGTCCAGCCGGAACCGGTGCGACGCGCCGTCGAAGGTCTGCGTGGCCGGGCGCGGTGCGTCGGTCGGCAGCTCCAGCGCGGGTACCCCGGCGAGTTGCCCGAGCCAGTAGGTCAGGTCCCGCTGGGCACCCGGCCCGTCCATCCGGGCCCGTTGCCACCCGGCGAAGTCGCCATACCGCACCGGCGCCGGGCCGAGGGTGTGCGGCCGGCCGTCGCGGTACGCGCGGTACAACTCGGCCAGCTCGGCCAGCAGCGTCTCGTTGGACCAGCCGTCGGTCACGATGTGGTGCAGGTCGATCAGCACGATGTGATCGGCGGCGCTCGCGGTCGGCCCATCGGCTCCGGATCCGCCCACCCGGAGCACCTCGACCCGCAGCAGCGGGCCGGCGGCCAGGTCGAACGGGCGGGCCGCGTCCGCCGCCAACCGCGCCTGGGCCGCGCGCTCGTCCGGCACGTCGACCACCGGCAGCGGTACCACCCCGACCGGCTCCACCACCACGGTCGGCCGTCCGTCCTCTGTGGACGGAAAGCGCATCCGCAGGCTCTCGTGCCGGGCGGTCAGCTCACTCAGCGCGGTCACCATCGCGTCGGCGTCGAACCCCGGGCCGAGCCGGAGCAGCAGCGGCACGCCGTACGCCGAGGTGCCGGGGGCGAACTGCTCCATGAACCACAACCGCTCCTGCGCGTACGACAGCGGAGGAGCGGATCCGGACGGCCGGCGGTCGATGCCCCGGCGTACCGCGGTGGTGCGCTTGAGCCGGCGCTCCAGCAGCGCCCGTTTGGCGTCGGACCGGGCCGGCTCACCGCCGGCGACCGGCTCGAGACCGGTGGCCTGCGTGGAGACGGCCTGCGTGGGGACCGCCTGCGTGGAGACGGCCTGCGTGGAGACGGCCTGCGTGGGGACCGCCTGCGCGGGGACCGCCTGCGCGGGGGCAGCCTGCGCGGGGGCAGCCTGCGCGGGGGCAGCCTGCGCGGGGACCGCCTCTATCGGAGCGGTGCCGCCGGTCCCGGTGACCGTGGCGGGTCCCAGCGGGACGGTGCCGCCGCCGGTTCCGGTGACCGTGGCGGCGGCCTCCAGCGGAGTGCCGCCGCTGGTCGGCGAACCGTCTACCGCGGTCACGCCAGTCTCCCGTCGTCGTCCAGTAGGCGCCGAGCCTCGTCCTCGGTGAGCTCGTCGATCTCGGCGGTGAGCAGCCGCTCCAGCTCGGCCGCTACGCCGGCCACCGTCGTGTCGGCGAAGAACGCCTGGATCGGCAGGTCGATCTCGGCCACCACGGCGAGCCGGCCGATCACCCGCAGCGCGAGCAGCGAATGACCGCCCAGGTCGAAGAAGTCGTCCAGCGCGCCGACCCGCTCGACCCCGAGCACCTCGGCCCACACCTCGGCGACCAGTTCTTCCGCGGTGGTACGCGGCGCGACGTAGATCCTGGCGTCGCCGGCGGGCGACCCGCTGTCCGGGCCGGCCGGCGGCGCGCTGTCCGGGCCGGCCGGCGACCCGCGGTCCGGGCCGGTAGGCGTCCGTTTCGACAGCAGGCCGGCCGGGACCGGCAGCGCGGACACCCGGGTCCCGGGCGCCGCCGCGGCCACCGTGATGAGCTCGACGTACCCGTCGGCCAACGCCCGCGCGGTGTCCGCGTCGAACAGCGCGGTGTTGTACTCCAGCCGGCCGAAGTTGGTGGCGACCTCCAGCATCAGGTCGTCCTCGGCCGTGTTCGAGGTACCGCCGAAGCCGGTGGTGGGCAGGTAGTTGAAGCCGAGCTGGTACAGCGGGGACGGCCGGATCGCGCCGGTCGGCGAGCTCCTCCACCAGCTTCTGGAACGGCATCTCCTGGTGGTCCCAGGCTTCCAGCGCAACCGTACGGATCCGTTCGACCAGCTCGGTGAAGGTCGGGTCACCGGACACGTCCAGCCGCAGCACGATCATGTTGACGAACATGCCGATCAGCGGCTGCAGCTCCGGCCGGTCCCGGCCGGCCACCGGTACCCCGACCGGGAGGTCGTGCTCGCCGGAGAGCCGGTGCAGCAGCGCGGCGTACCCGGCGAGCAGCACCATGAAGGGCGTCGCCGCGGTCTGCCGGGTCAGGCCGGCCAGCCGCGCGACCACCTCGTCCGGGAACGTGAACACCACGTCCGCCCCGCCGAAGGTGCGCTCCGCCGGCCGCGGCCGGTCGGTCGGTACCGCGTGCACCGCGGGCAGGCCGGCGAGCCGGGTACGCCAGTAGGTCAGCAGGTCGTCGAGCGGCCCGCCGCTGAGCCGGTCCCGTTGCCAGACCGCGAAGTCGGCGTACTGGGTGGCCAGCTCCGGCAACCGGGCCGGACGGCCGTGCGCCAGCGCGGCACAGGTCTCGTTCAACTCCGCGCGGATGTTCAGTCCGGAAGCCGCGTCGACGACCGCGTGGTGCGCCGCGAACAGCAGCCACCACATCGCCTCGCCGCGTTTGATCAGGCACGCCCGCCACAGCGGCGCGCGGTCGAGCGGGATCTCGTCGTACGCGAGCCGCTCGATGATCCCGGCGATGCGGTGCTCCTGTACGTCCTCCGGCTCGTCGCTCATGTCGAGCTGTTCGAGCGTCCACTCGACCCGGGGGTACACGGCCTGCATCAGGGCCCCGTCCTCGACCCGGAACGAGGTGCGCAGCGTCTCGTGCCGGTCGACGATCTGGGCGATCGCGGCGGTGATGGTCTCGGCCGGCACGGCGTACGGCAGCCGGAAGTGGTCGACGATGTGGTACACGGGTACGTCCTGGGCGACCTGGCTGGCGAACCACACCCGCTCCTGGGCGTACGAGGCCGGCACCACCCACGGCTGCGCGGTCCCGTCCGCGGGGACGGTCACGGACACCGCCTCACTCATGCGTGCTCGCCGATGCGCTCTGCCCGCCCGCGTGAACAGCGGGGTACCGCATCTCGGCCATCGCTCCTCCGTACTGTCAGGCGTGACCACACCCGCGGTGTGATCGGTGGCGGCAGCGGACTGGTGGCGACTGGTCGGATCCGCTCACCTCCTGCCGCCGGATGGTGGCCTGCGCGGACCTTATTCACAGGGCGAAAGGGACGATCTCGGCGATGTTGCGCTCGGCGTACATTCCAGCCCGATGCGTGACCACACCTATCGACAATCAGTAATGAGAAACAACAGCCTGTCATACCCCCGCACTAACACGCTGTGTGCTGTTCGACCGGTAGAAATCTATAGCGGCCAATGCGTTGAGTCGAGTCGGCAAAGTGCGGATACATCGGGCAAAACCGGCGGTCAATGCGTACTCCGGGGCGATGGACCGGATTAAGGTCGCCGACCGTACGAGCTCACGGCCGGCCGTTGCGCGCCGGCCACCCTTAGGTGCGGGGTCGGTACGAAATCAGGTTTCTCCCCGGATGCCCGACCCGGCCGCGATGCCTACCGTGAATGGTGCCGGCGCCGACGGAGCGTCGACGGAGGAGTGACGAGATGGCTACCTTGAGCCGCCCGCAGGAAGGCCGCTGGATCGCCGGAGTGTGCGCCGGACTCGGCCGCCGGTTCGGCCTGTCGGCCGGCATGGTGCGGCTGCTGTTCGTCCTGTCCTGCCTGCTGCCCGGCCCCCAGTTCGTGGTCTACCTCGCGCTGTGGATCATGGTGCCGAACGAGAACCGGGCCTATCACGGCTGACCGGCCCGCTCGCGGGCGGCGAGCTCCTCGTCGAGCCGCGCCAACAGCCGCTTGGGCGCGATCGCGCGGTAGGCGTCGACGACGACCTCGGCCACCTCCGCCCAGTCGACCGGCACGTCCAGGCGTACGCCCAGCCAGCCCCGGTGCCCGACGTACGGCGGCACGAAGTAGCGGTCGGGAGCGCTCGACACCAGCGCCTCCTGGGCGCCGGCCGGCGCCGCGCACCAGAAGCCGAGCCGGTCGTCGTGATGGTGGTCGGTGTACATCACGAAGGTCTTCTTGTCCCGGACGAACCAGGTCGGCTCGCCGTGGCTCAGCCGCTCGGTCACCTCCGGCAGGGACAGGCACAGTCGTCGCAGCCGCTCCTGCGGGTCGTCGGTCATCCCATGATTGTGCGCTTCGCCCCCGCGCGACCAACCTGAGTACACACCGGAAACGGGCTGTACCTCTGAGCGACGAAATTCCGAAAGCCTCGCGACTTTCCCGGGCGGGTTGACCGGAATCGTGCGGGAAATCCAGTTCGGAATGCAGTGAAGACCCATTCACGCGCGTATCAGTTTCACGTCCGCGTACTTACTTTTCCCGAGCATCTCCCGTTCATCCCCAGCCGATCGGCGCCCCCGCTATACCGCGCTCATCGCGTGCCGATCGGGGCGCCACGGAGCCGCGCACAGCGTGAGCGGTCGGCGTGCCGCTGTCGGCCGGGCGACGAGTTTACGCCGCCCGGCTCGGCCCGTTCGATCGTCATCGGCACCGGCCCGACCCCGGCCCGCCGGGGTCGGGGCAGGGCGATCGTGTCGGCCTCGCAGCGGCGCGCGCCATCGTTGCCCATGTCACCCGGATGGGCGGTAGAGGATTCGAACATATGTTCGATAGCCTGCGTTCATGCAGGTAGTCGAGAGTTGGTGGAACGGCGCGTGGGGATCGATGGCGCGGGAGCGGGTGCGGCTCCGGGAGGACAAGGGCCGGTGGTCGGTCGAGCACGTCGGCCCCGGCGATCGGTACGAATACATTCCGTGCAACGACGAGCGGCAGGCGCGCGTCGAGCTGCAGCGGCTCACCGCGTTCGGGCGGGGGTGGCGTGAGGTCGGTGCCGTCTGACCGGCGCTCCTCGTCACCGCCCGGCCAGGTCCTCGAAGAGAGCGGCCGGGTAGGGCGGCCGGCTGCGGTGTGACGGTCCCGCCGACCAGGGGCGACGAATCCGCCTGATCGGTTCAGGTCAGGACGCAGTGGAGCCGCATACCCGATAGACGTCGCTGGCCATCGGGCGTACCAAAGGCAGCATGCGCAGCAGCCCTTTCGCAGCTCGTACGCCGGCCCTGACGGTCGGCGGCAGGTGCCGCGGGTGATCATGGGCGGCGAAACCGGCCCGGGCGCTGCCGCGCCGGTGCTCATCCGGCTGGTGGGCACGTTGGCGGTCGTGCTGGACGGTCGCGAGGTACCCGCGGTCGAGATCGGCAGCCGCAAGGCGCGCACGCTGCTGGCGCTGCTGGCGGTCGAGCCGGGGCGCCGGGTACCGACCGATCGGATCATCGAGGTGCTGTGGCGGGGCACGCCGCCGCGGCATCCGGCCGAGAACGTCGCGACGCTGGTCAGCAGGTTGCGCGGGGCGCTCGGCGCGGGGGTACTCAGTGGCGGGCGGGACGGCTACCGGCTCGGTGCCGAGACCGCGGTACGGACCGATCTCTCGGTCACCGCCGCGCTGGTACGCGAGGCGGAGGCAGAACTCGCCGTGGGCCGGCCGGCGCTCGCCTCGGTGGCCGCGGCACGGGCGGCGCGCCTGCTCACCGCCGATGGCGTACTGGACGAGGACGCGTACGCGGACTGGGCCGATCCGGCTCGACGGCAGCTCACCGAGCTGGCCCGCCGTACCCGGCACGCCACCGCCGCCGCCGCGGTGGACACCGGTGATCCGGCCGCCGCTCGACTCGCCGCGGAGGCGGCCGTGACCGCCGACCCGTTCGACGAGTCGGCGTACCGGCTGTTGATGCGCGCGCACCGGTTGGCCGGCGAACCGGCCCGGGCACTCCAGGCGTACGAGCGGCTGCGCGCGGCACTGGCCGAGGAGCTGGGCGCCGATCCCGCGCCCGCCACCCGGGAGCTGCACCTGTCGATCCTGCAGGACTCGGTACCCCGGACCGGGCCGGCCGGGCAGACGGCGCAGGCCGGATCAGCAGCGCAGGCCGGATCAGCAGCGCAGGCCGGATCAGCAGCGCAGGCCGGGCCAGCGGCGCAGACCGGGCCGGCAGCGCGGGCCGAACCAGCGGCGCGGACCGGGCCAGTAGCGCGGGCCGAGCCAGCGGCCGGCCGGGACGGCGGTTTCGTCGGCCGGGACGCGGAGCTGGCCTGGTTCTCCGACGCCTGGTCGGAGGCGGTCGCGGGCCGGCCGGCGACCGTGCTCATCACCGGCGAAGCCGGGATCGGCAAGA
Organism: uncultured Actinomycetota bacterium; assembly: GCA_963742715.1. GTDB lineage: Bacteria > Actinomycetota > Actinomycetes > Mycobacteriales > Micromonosporaceae > CAVUMR01. The sequence continues at coordinate 2,971,803 of CAVUMR010000002.1, forward strand.
CCCGGTTGGCCACCGAGGTGGCCCGGCTCGCCGCGGCGACCGGCGCGATGGTGCTGCACGCCCGGTGCTACGAGACCGAGCGGTCGCTGTTCCTGCAACCGCTGGTCGAGGCGATCACCCCGGTGGTGACCGGCCTGCCGCCGGACGCGTTGCGGGAAGCCGCCGGCGACCGGGCCGACGCGCTGGCCGCGCTGGTCCCGGAGTTCGGCACGGTGCTCGCGGCCGCCGCCCGCGACCACGGCAGCCCGGACATGGAGCGGCGCCGGGCGTACGACGCGGTGACCACGTTCCTGCGCCGGTTGTCCGGCACCCGACCGGTACTGCTGGTGCTCGACGACCTGCACAACGCCGGCGTCGCCACCCTCGAACTGCTGCACTACCTCACCCGGCAGGCCGCGAACAGCCGGCTGCTGGCGGTCGCGACGCTCCGGGCGGACGAGGGCGCGGACGCGCTGAGCCGGCTGGGCCCGTCGCATCCGGCCCGCACCGGCGAGCCGCCCACCAGCGACCCGTCGACCCCGTCCCACACGTACGTGGTCGAGCTGGGTCCGCTCGGCGCCGCCGCGATCGGCCGGCTGGCCGAACGGTCCGGGCTGGCCGAGCGCGCCGGACAGGGCGAGCACGCGGAGCTGGTCGAGCAGATCGAGCGGCGTACCCGTGGACACACCCTGTTCGTGGTGGAGACGCTGCACGGGCTCGTCACCGGGGAGGCCGGCGTACCGGAGACGCTCCAGGCCGCGGTGCTGGCCCGGGTACGACGGGCCGGGCCGGACGCGGACGAACTGCTGCGCGCCGCGGCCGTACTCGGACCCTCGTTCGATCCGCCCACCATCGGCGGGTTGCTCGACCTGTCCGCGTCGGACACCGCCCGTCGTCTCGCGCGGCTGCTGCCGTCCCGGCTGGTGGTCGTGGCCGGCCGGTCGTACGAGTTCGCCAACGATCTGATCCAGCAGGTGCTGTACGAGACGACCCCGGCACCGACCCGGCTGGTGTACCACCGGCGCGCGGCCGACCTGCTGATCGACAACCCGGAGGCGATGGCGGCACACGCGGCTGCCGCGGAGGACTGGACCCGGGCGGCCCGGGGTTGGCTGCTGGCCGGTGAACGGGCTCAGCGCCGGTACGCCGCCGGGGACGCCGAACGGCTGCTCGACCAGGCGCTCGCCGCGGCCGCCAGCGCGGGTGACGCGGAGGTCGAGGGCCGGGCCCGGCTGGCCCGCGGCCGGGTGCGGGAGACGCTCGCCAACTACCAGCAGGCGCTCGCCGACCACGCCGCCGCGATGACGCTGGCCCGTACCACCGGCGACCGGCGGCTGGAGATGCTCGCGCTGCGCGAGTACGCCGGTACCGCCTGGGCCGGGCGCGGGCACCCGATGACCGACTGCCTGCCGTACCTGACCGACAGCCTGCGGCTGGCCGAGACGCTCGGGGACCGCGCGGTCGAGGCCGACGTGCTCGCCTGGCTGGCCGTAGTCAGCTGCAACCAGCTCCGGTTCGATCTCGGCGTGGCGTACGCCCAGCAGGCGGTCACCGCGGCCCGGGCGTCCGGCGATCCGGCCGCCCTCGCGGCCGCGCTGGACGGGCTGAAGACCGGGTACGCGTACCTCGGGGAGATCGCCGAACTGACCCCGCTGCTCACCGACCTGGAGCCGTCGCTGCGCCAGCTCGGCGACCTGTGGCGGCTGCAGTGGTGCGTGTTCGAGTCGGCGTTCTCCGCGGTCGCGGTCGCCGACTGGTCGACCGCCGAGGCCCGGATCACCGACGCGCTCGCGGTCAACCGGCGCAGCGGGTACACCAACTTCGACTCCTGGCTGGTCGCCCACCTCGGCTGGCTGGCCCGGCTGCGCGGCCGGTACGACGAGGCGCTCCGGTACGGCCGGCAGGCGCTGGAGGTGCGGACCACGCACGCCTGGTGGCGGGCCAACACGGCCGCGCTGCAGGCCACCACGCTGCTGGAGGTGGGCGCCCGGGCGGAGGCGGCCGAGCTGCTCGAACCGGTACTGGCCAGCGATGACCAGCACTATCCGGAGGCGTACCGGCTCAGCTGTGTCGCGCCGCTGGCCGAGGCGACCGGCTCATTGGAGGTACTGACCGAGGCGGACCGGCTGATCCGGGCGATCACGGTACCGGCCGGCTCGGCGTGGATCTACGGCACGGACAGCTACCTGTCGGTGTGCCGGGCCTGGCTGGACCGGGGCGAGCCGGCGCGCGCCGAGGAGATCGTCACGCCACTGCTCGCCGCGGCGGAACGCACCGGCTGGGTCACCTCGATCGTGCGCGCGTCCGTGGTCGCCGGCGAGTGCGCGGTACAGCTCGGCGAGACCGACCGGGGCCGTCGGCTGGCCGCCCGCGCCACCGAGCTGTCCACCCGGTACGGGGCGGCCTGCCCACCGCCGTCAGGAACACCGCCGCGCTCGGGAACACCGCCGCGCTCAGGAACACCGCCGCCCCGCTCCGCCGAGCCGGGAGGGCACGGTCAGAACAGCTCGGACAGCAGGGCCGCCGCCCGGTCCGCGCCGTCGGTCTCCACCGGGCGGTAGTCGACGGTACGGCGCAGCTCCTCGGCCATCGCCGCTGCCAGCGCCTCCGGTCCGGTGTCCGCGTAGTCCACGCAGCGCCCGGCCCGGTAGTTCGCCAGCCGCTGGCGTACGTGGAAGTTCTGCTCGAAGTGGTGCCGCAGCGGTACGTACAGGAACGGCCGGCCGTGCGCGGTCAACTCCATGGTGGTGCTCAGGCCGCCCTGTACCACCGCGATGTCGCAGGCGGCGAGCTGGCGGTGCAGCTCCGGCACGTACCCCCGGAGCTCGACCCCGTCCGGCGCGGACAGTGCCTCCGGGTCGATCCGCGGCCCGGCCACCACGATCATCCGCAGTGCCGGCATCAGCTCTCTGGCCAGCGGGTACGCGTCGATGACCCGGCGCAGCAGCGAGCTGCCCACGCCGGAGCCGCCGACCGTGACCAGGCAGATCTGCTCGTCCGGCCGGTACCCGAGTTCCGCCCGGAGCTCGGCGCGGCCGTCCGCGTCGATCGGCGAGAAGCCGGTCACGTAACCGGAGAACGCGAAGTGCCGGCTGGTCCAGTCGCGGATCGTGGGCAGGTCCGGGCCGAGCCCGTCCGGTACCACGTCGTCCGGGTTGCCGACGAACACCGCCCGGTCCCGCAGCCGCGGGTACCGCTCGATCTGCTCGACCATCTCGGCGTTGTAGTCCGCGGTCAGCCCGCTCTCGGCGGTACCGCCGTCCGGCATCGGCAACCACCCCACGAAATCCGTCATCCACGCGTACGGGGTGCGCTTGAGCTCCGGATTCTCGTGCAGGAAGTAGTCGACGTCCCACGCCTCGTCGCCCACCCACAGGTCGTAGTGCTCCCGTTCGACCAGGTCGGCGAAGACCATGAAGTTGGCGACCAGGATCTCGTCCATCCGCCGGATCGCCTGGAAGGCGTGCAGGTCGTGCTCGCCCGACTCGGCCTCGATGTGGCCGGACTCGTTGGCCAGGAACGCCGACGCCGGGTGTACCCGCTCGCCGCGGCCGGCCAGCACCTCGGTCACCGGATGCTGGGCCAACCAGTCCACCTGTACGTCCGGGCGCTGCCGGCGCAGCGCGTCGGCGATGGCCAGGTCGCGTTGCGCGTGACCCAGGCCGATCGGGGAGGACAGGTACAGCACGCGCCGCGGCCGGTCCAGCGGCCGGGTCCAGCGCCGCGGTCCGCTCCCCCGCGCCGGCTCGGCGGCGCCCTGCCGCGCGCTACTCGCCCGCGCCGCGGTGTCCCGCGCCGGCGCGAACCTGGCGATGAACTCGCGCAGCAGCCGGTTCACCACCACCGGCTCCCGGGTGTTCGGCAGGTGCCCGGCGCCGGCCAGCAGCACCCGCTCGGCCCCGACGAGCTCGCCGATCCGCGCCATCCGCGGCCCCGGCAGGCACCGGTCCTCCTCGCCCTCGATGGTCAACACCGGACACCGGATGCCGCGCAGCAGCGCCTCGGTCCCGGCCCGGTCCGCGACACAGATCTGAGTCGTGACGGTACGGAGCAGAGTCTCGGCATTGGTCTGCAGGCCCCAGCCGAGCGCGTCCTCGCGCTGCATGCTGGAGTGCGGCTCGCTGATCACCGTGTCGAAGAAGAACTTGACGTAGCCGGCGTAGTCGCGCTGCCAGTAGTGCCGGTTGTCCTTGGCCCAGCCCTCGTCCGTGTTCAGCACGTCGTCGAACGAGTGCACGGTGCGCTCCGGCCGGGGCGGCGTGAGGTGCGGCGCGGTCGGCGCGATCGCGGCGATACCGGCGACCCGCTCCGGGTGCCGGCTGGCCGCGATGAACGACCACCAGGCGCCGGTACACAACCCGACCAGTACCGCCTGCTCGACCCCCAGCTCGTCCAGTACCGCGATCAGGTCGTCGGCGTACTCGGTGTCGGCGTACGCCTCGGCGTTGTCCGGGCGGTCGGACCGGCCGTTGCCGCGCGGGTCGAGCGTGATCACCCGGAAGTGCCGGGCCAGGTACGGGACCTGCGCCTTCCAGAACCGCGAGTCGACGATCGCCCAGGTCGGCGCGAGTACCACGGTCGGCTCACCGCTGCCGAACACCTCGTAGCCGATCTTGACGCCGTCGCGGTCGAGGTACCCCTCCAGGTCCGGCTGCCGAGCGCGCATGACCGCCCCCCTTCTCCGCAGGTCAGTCTGCGTACCCCCGTTGCACTGGCATTGCAGTTCAGGCCCGGTTGCGACGGTCGCGGGTGCAAGCCGACTGCAGTGGCGGGCGACAGGCTCCCCGTACCGGCGTAGGCGCGCCGGTACACCTCGGAGGGGGACCCGGACATGGCCATCAACGAAGACAAGCTCAACCGAATTCCTGCACCAGTTCGTCACCGACCTCGGCGCCACGATCGCGGCCGGCAACGTGGTGATCGGCGACAAGCTCGGGCTGTACCAGGCGCTGGCCGAGTCACCGGCGCGGGCGGAGGAGCTGGCCCGGCGTACCAGCACCGACGCCCGGTACGTGGAGGAGTGGCTGCGCGGCCAGGCGGCCGGCGGCTACGTCGAGTACGAGCCGGCGACCGACACGTACTCGCTGACCGAGGAGCAGGCGTTCGCGCTGACCAACCCGGACGGCGCGGTGTTCGTGCCGGGCGCGTTCCAGTTGGCGCTGGGCAGCATGAAGGCCGAGCCGCAGATCATCGAGGCGTTCCGCACCGGTGCCGGGATGGGCTGGCACGAGCACGACGAAGAGGTGTTCACCGGCTGCGAGCGGTTCTTCCGCCCGGGGTACATCGGGAACCTGATCTCGAGCTGGATGCCGGCACTGGAGGGCGTGGAGGACAAGCTGCGCTCCGGCGCCAAGGTGGCCGACATCGGCTGCGGGCTCGGCGCGTCGACCGTGCTGATGGCCACCGAGTACAAGGAGTCCTCGTTCACCGGCTCGGACTACCACCCGGAGTCGATCGAGCTGGCCCGCAAGCGCGGCGCCGACGCCGGACTGAACGGCCGGATCACGTTCGAGGCCGAGTCGGCGCAGACGTTCACCGGCGCCGGGTACGACCTGGTCACCACGTTCGACTGCCTGCACGACATGGGCGACCCGCTGGCCGCCGCCCGGCACGTCCGGGAGTCGCTGGCGCCGGACGGCACCTGGATGGTGGTGGAGCCGGCGGCCGGCGACACCGTCGCCGAGAACCTCAACCCGGTCGGCCGGGTGTACTACTCGTTCTCCACGTTCCTGTGCGTGCCGAACGCGCTGTCCCAGTCCGGTGGGTACGCGCTCGGGGCGCAGGCCGGTCGCGGCGCTGATCCGCCGCGTGGTCACCGACGCCGGCTTCACCCGGTTCCGGGAGGCGGCGCGTACCCCGTTCAACATCGTCTACGAGGTCCGGCCGTAGCTCGGGGTGACTGGCGGGCGCGGGTTGGCGGGGCGGCACCCCGCCAATCCACGCCCCGCCAAGCCCGTACCTACAAGGTCATCCGCCCGCTTGGTCATCCGCCCGCTGACCGAATCCGTACAGCGTGTCGTCGGTCAGCGGGCGGATGGATCGGTGTCGGAAAGGCAGAACAGCAGGAGTCAGGACGAGAAGAGCATGTGCATCATGCTCTTGTGCTTGCGGTGGCCGTAGTGACCGCCGTAGTGCCCGCCGCCGTGGTGTCCGCCCTGCATGTACGGGGCGGGCTGCGCCCACTGCGACTCCATCGTGCTGAGGTGCTCGAGCTCGCCGTGGTCGAGGAAGATCCCCCGGCAGGTGTGGCACTGTTCGATCTGCACGCCATTGCGGTTGTAGGTGGTCATCGCGCCACCGCACTTCGGGCACGCTCCAGCCAGTCGAACGATCCATCGGCACGGGCGATCTTGCCGTCGAGCGCATGGCGATGTGGCAGTGCCAGATCGTCATCGTGCGAATACCCGGGCAAGGAACGCCTTCACGTCCTCGACGAACGCCTTCCATGCCGGCCTCGTTCGCGCCGTAATGCGCGCCGCAGCAGCCGCCGGGCTACTGCGGTTGCCGACGCCGGCGAGGGAGCGCACCAGCAAGCCGAGCGCGTCGAAGCTGTGATGCGCGCCCGGGTAGACATTCGTCTCGACCAGGTCGCGGTCGAGCGACGATCGGTCGATCCGCGCCTGGCATTGGCGGACCGAGGTCCAGTCGTCGAGCGCGCCCATGGCGAACATCGCTGGCTGGCGCGGCCCGAGCATCGGGCCCATCGCCTCGGCCAGCCCACGATCGGGATAGGCCGGGATCGCCGCGCGCGCCGGCCGGCGAGCTTGAGGAGCGGTCGTGGGCGGTGAAAGCGCGCAGCATCGCCGCGCCCGCCGCCGTAGGAATAACCCATGAAGGCCACTGCGCGCCGGATCGACGGATTTCTGGCTCCTAAGCCGAGTGCAGCGCCGCATCGATATCGCGCGCGCGCGCCTCGGCATCCGCTTGCGTCGGCCAGTGCTTGCCGCATACATCGGTGAGCTTGCGGGCCGAGAAACTGTCGACGGCGAGCGTTTCGTACCCCCAGGAGGCAAGCAGCCCGGGCCATGCGGGCGTTTTCTGACCGGGGCCGCCGCAGCCATGGAACATCGCCACCGCCGGGAGAGCGGTCCCGCGCCGCTTGAGGATGGTAGAGCTGGGCGGCGAGTTCGATCGTCCGGCCGCTGCTCTCGACCGGCACACGCACATTCTGTTGTGCCAGCGCCGGGGTGGGCGGCCGCGATCATCAGGAACAAAGAGCCAACGCGCTGATCATGTCGTCCTCCCGCCTCGCTCGTTGAGGGGAGGCTTGATGTTCCTCCCACACGCGGCCTGTCTTTGCGGATGAGGAAATAATTTCGCGGTCCGCGGAATAAGCCACCACGCCCGGCGTCTCTTCCAGGGTCAAACAACGACCCAAGGAGGAACTTTCATGCTCAAAGCGATCTTGCACCACGGCTCTTTTCGCGCTCGTGCTCGGCACCGCCGGGCTGCGGCTTATGCCGCCGATCCTGCCAACCGTCAAAGGCGGCATACTCGTCGATGCAAAAGGCATGACGCTCTACACCTTCGACAAGGACGCCGGCGGCAAGAGCGCCTGCAACGGCCCTTGCGCCACCAAGTGGCCGCCGCTGATGGCCACCGCCGATGCCAAGGCGAGGGCGACTAGACGGTCGTCACCCGCGACGACGGCAGCAAGCAGTGGGCCTACAAGGGCAAGCCGCTCTACACCTGGTCAAGGACCAGAAGGCCGGCGACACCACCGGCGACAACGTCAACGACGTGTGGCACGTCGCCAAGCCTGACAGCCGCAGCGCGCCGGCTGAGCCGCGCCTTGACGCGATGCGACGCCATGGACGACAGCCCTCATCGTCCGCTGATCCCAGCCTCCGCCGCTATGCGCGCGCGCTCGTCCGCGACCGCGACCGCGGCGGATGACTTGGTGCAGGACACGCTCGAGCGCGCGCTGTCCCGCTAGTCACCTCTGGCAGCGCCGGCGGCGACCTGCGCGCCTGGCTCTTCGCCATCATGCACAACCTGCTATCTCAGATGCCTATCGGTCGGGGCGCCGGCACGGCATCGAAGTGGCGATCGACGAGACGAGAACCGATCGGCACGCCCGCGGACCAGGAGGCGCGCGTCTCGAGGCCCAGGACGTGCTCACGGCCCTCGACTATCTTCCGGAAGAACAGAAGTCGGTGCTGCTGCTGATCGGCGTCGAGGATCTTTCCTACGACGATGCGGCGCGCATGCTCGACGTGCCAGTCGGCGCGCGTGATGTCGCGCCTTTCGCGTGCCCGGCAACGACTGCGTGCGCTCGTCGAGACGGCCGCGCGCGCTGGTTCGGAGAGTGAAATGACCGGCGGCGCCCCGCCCATCGGCGAGGAAGAGTTGCAAGCCTTCGTCGACGGGCGCCTCGCCGAGCCGCGCCTGACGGCCGTAGAGGCCTATCTCGCGGGTCATCCGGAGATCGCGGCGCGGTCGCGCTGGAGCGCCAGCAACGCGCGAGCTTGCATTCCCCCCTCGACGGAAAATTCGCCGGAGCCGGTACCCCCGCGGTTGCGGATCGCCAATATTCAGGCGGCTCGGCGCGCGCCGCTGGTCGCGGCGTCGCCTGGCGGCCGCGGCGCGCTGCGCGATGTTCGTGCATCGGCGGCGGCGGCGGCTGGTTCGGGAACGGCTTGAGCCGCTGACGAAACGGCCACCGCGCAGCGCACGACGGTCGCCCACAACGCGATCGCGGCCTACCGGACGTTCGTCGTCGAGGTGGCGCACCCGGTTGAAGTCAGCGTCGCCCAGGAAGCGCATCTCCTCCGGTGGCTGTCGAAGCGGCTCGGGCGGCAGCTCGCGGCTCCCGATCTGGCCGCGTTCGGCTATCGCCTGATGGGCGGACGGCTGCGCCCGGCCGGCAGCGCCGCCGCCGCGCAGCTGATCTACGAGGACGCGAGCGGCAAACGCCTACCGGTCTATGTGCGCGCCGCCGACGGCACCGAGACAGCCTTCCGCTTCCAGCAGGAAGGCGATGCCGCGACCTTCGCCTGGATCGACCAAGGCTTCGGTTTCGCCGTGACGGCAACGGCAGGGCGCGACGAGTTGCTGCCGATCGCCGAGGCCGTCTACAAGGGCCTGACGTCCGAAGGGCTGAGGCGGCCGGCGACCTCGGCCTGGCGCGCGCTTCCTTCGTTGAAGGTCGGGATGCCCTGCGTGCGGTCGTCGAGCGCCTCGGCGCCCTCGGTCGGCAGGACCTTCACGATAGTTCGAGCGCGGCGTTGATGTCGCCCTGCCAGACTTCCTTGGGCAGGTCGTAGACGAACTCGACGCCGTAGCCGTTGGGATCGTGGATGTAGAGGCTGTGGGTCATGCCGTGCTCGACCCGGCGGTCGAACTTCACGCCCTTGTTCTGCAGGTAGGTGAGGTGCTCCAGCCAGGCCTCGCGCGCTCGGCATCGTGATGGCGATATGGTTCACCGCGCACCGGCATGCCGAACATCGCCCAGTTCGTCGGGCGGCGCCGGCAGGTCGCGGTTCTCGACCAGGGCGACGTCGTGGTGATGGCTGGTGCCGTCCTCGCGGACGCCCGAGTAGAAGCGCATCTTGGGCGGGTTCGGCCGATCGGCTGGTCGGCGTCAGCTGGCCGACCTTGCTGGAAGCCCACGATCTCCGTCCAGAAGCGGTGCGACTCCTCGATGTCGCGGACGTTGAGCACGAGGTGGTTGATGCCGCGCGGTGTGACCGGCTCCGTCCATGGCGCAGTCCTCCATACGGTTGGCCGCCATTATACCGCTATTGGTGGGTTCCGTCAGGTCCTC
>CAVUMR010000003.1:0-1519352 GCA_963742715.1 uncultured Actinomycetota bacterium
TGGTCACCGATGCAGCGCCGACGACCTCGAGGACGAAGCACGAGATGAACAGACCGGAGGAGGCGAACAGGCCCGTGCGGGCGGTCGACACCGTCGACGGCAGGTAGCGGGTGTAGTCCGCGGCGTACGGCGTCCAGCCCGCGGCGTAGCCGAATGAGGTGCCGACGGTGAGCAGGAAGCCGCCGAGTCCGCCGACCCCGCCGGCTCCGACGGGTGCCCCGAGATCCGCGTGCATGAAGATCGCGACCGATGCGGCGATGAAGATGACGGCCAGCACCGGGAACGAGTACTTCTCGAAGGCCTGCACCAGGTTGTGCCCGAAGAAGGCGAACGCGGTCTGCAGCAGCACGATGATGATCAGGCCGACCAGCGGTCCGATGCCGAACAGCGTCGACCAGCGCGTACGCGCCGCTGACGCTGTTGGTGGCGAACCAGCCGACGCCTGCGGTCACCGACATCAGCACCGCGGGCACGGCGTTGCCCTTGAAGCCGAACGCCATCCGGCCCAGCACCATCTGCGGCACGCCGTGCAGCGGGCCGCGCGCGGACAGGAAGTAGTGCGCCAGCGCGCCGAGACCGGTGCCGATCACGATGCCCGCGACGGCCTGCCAGAAGCTCATGCCGAAGGCGAGCGACGGCCAGCATGCCGACGAAGATCGTCGCGAACTCGAGGTTCGGCGACGTCCACGTCCAGAACAGCTGACTGGGCTTGCCGTGCCGATCGGCCTCGGCGATGAACTCGTTGCCGCCGGGCTCGACGGCAACGATCCGGTCGCGGTAGGTGCCGTCGGTGGTGGGCTCGGTCGCTGTCATGGGTACACCGTTGTCTGCGGTGCGCGCGCTCGCAACCGGAATCGCCGATTAGCGGGTTTGCGTCGGTCGGTTGAACGTGTGGAAAACGCTGAATCCAGCCAACGTGCCCAGGGCGATCGAGAAGATCGCGGCGACCGTCGTGCCGAGGGTGTTGAGAGTGGCGGGACCACCGGTTGCGGCTTCGCTCAACGAGACGAAGCTCAGCGCACCGGGCACCAGGGCCCAGAACGCCGCCAGCATCATCACGATCGCGGCGGGCGAGCTCTTGATGCGCGAGGCCAACATGGCGAACGGGACGACGAGGAACGCGCCGACCGCCCCGCTATAGGACGCGGGCAGGGCCAGACCGCCGATCTGCTGGCCGATGAGCGCAACACCGATGGCGGCCATCAGCCAGAACAGCGACCCCTTCGGCGCGGACAGGTACACGTAGAGACCCACGGCGACCACGACGATCGCCACGTACAGCGCCCAGTCCCCCATTTGGGGTGAGGGGTCTTGCGCCGCAACCCGTCCCGCGATGTGCATGCCCAGCGCCACACCGAAGACCAGGAGCATCAACTGCGTCACCCCGTAGATGAGCCGGCTCGCGCCCGCGACGATCTCGGAGCTCGCCAGCTCCATCGAGCCGATCGTCAACGACATGCCGGGGAGCATCGCGACCAACGGCGGGCTGATCACCCGCAGCAGGCCGTCGTTGGCTGCGTCGGCGACGAACCAGGTGGCAAGGACGGTGATCAACGCCGCCGAGAGCGTGGGCAGGATGGGGTTGAGCGCGGGGAACGGCCGGCCCAACAGGACCACGGCGCCGACCACCAGCCCCAGGAACGCGTACGCCGGGAGCGCCGCCCACGTCGGATTGATGACCATCCCGAAGCCGACGGTGGTGACGGCGTACGCGATGACGGTGAGCGACGGGACCGAAGCGCGGTTGCATCGTGCGCGCGGCCGCGACCGCCGCGACCGCATCGGCGGGAGTGATGGCGCCGACGGATGCGAGGTCGGCGATGTCGTCGATGCGGCCCGCCAGGTCGAGCTGGATCGTCGACCGGTTGGACACCTCGACCTCGTAGCCGACGGAACCGACCTGAACGACCAGCGCAGTCGGCAGTGCCACGACGCGGACCTTCTCGCGCGTGTACTGGGCGCCGATGTTGACGAGCCGCCCCGCGACCAACTGGGTGGGTTGTTCAACCTCGAGCAGCGCGATGCCCAGTTCGCGGAGCATCGCAGCCACTTCGACGTCGTCGTGCGAATCGGGGTCGCTGAGCGCCCCCGGCGTCTCCTTGCGCACCGACTGCCACACTCGGCGTGCTCTGCCGCCCTTCGGTTCGGTCACAACCGGTGATTGTCGTCTACGGCCGTTCCCAGGGCGTCATCCCGAGACGACCCGCCGACGTCAGTCGAACTCGGGCGACTCGTGCCGCGTGCGCTTGAGCTCGAAGAAGTGGGGATATGCCGGCGAAGATCACCGACGCGTCCCACAGCTTGCCCGCTTCCTCGCCGCGCGGGATGCGCGAGAGCACCGGGCCGAAGAACGCCGACGCCGTTGACGTGGATGGTCGGGCGTGCCGACGTCGTCGCCGACCGCGTCCATGCCCGCGTGGTGGCTCTTGCGCAGCGCGTCGTCGAACTTGTCGCTGGTGGCGGCCTCGGCCAGCTCGGCGGGCAGTCCGACCTCCTCGAGCGACTCCGCTGATCACTTGACTGAAGTCGGAGTCGAATTCTCGATAGCCCTCGTTGTGGATCCGGGTGCCCATCGCCGTGTACAGCGGCGCGAGGATCTCGGGGCCCTTGGCCTGCTCGGCGGCGATCGCGACGCGGACCGGGCCCCAGGCCTGTCTTCATCATCTCCCGGTACTCGTCGGGCAGGTCGCGGCCCTCGTTGAGCACGGCGAGGCTCATGACGTGGAAGTTCGACCTCGATGTCGCGCACCTTCTCGACCTCCAGAATCCAGCGGGAGGTGATCCAGCACCACGGGCACAGCGGGTCGAACCAGAAACCGGCTACGTCTTTTGGGCCTTCTCGGCCATTCGTCAAATCCTCTCGGCAGGCAGTGGGACAGAGCTCCGTTCAGCACAACTATCGCACGCCCGGACTATGTTCCCGACCGGCGTCTAGGGTTGTTCGACGTGGCACTTCCCAACCTAACCCGCGACCAGGCCGCCGAGCGCGCGGCGCTCGTCACCGTCGACACCTACCGCATCGTGCTCGATCTCACCGACGGCGACGGCGCCCCCGGCGAACGCACCTTCCGGTCGACCACGACCGTCGAGTTCGGCGCGCTCGCCGGCGCGGACACCGTCATCGACATCGCCGCCGACGCCATTCACAGCGCGACGCTCAACGGCGTCGACGATCGACGTCTCCGGCGTACGACGAGTCCACCGGCGTCCCGCTCGTCGGCCTGGCCGAGCACAACGTCGTCGTCGTCGAGGCCGACTGCCTGCTACTCCAACACCGGTGAGGGCCTGCACCGCTTCGTCGACCCCGTCGACGACGAGGTGTACCTGTACTCCCAGTTCGAAACCGCCGACGCCAAGCGGATGTTCGCGTGCTTCGACCAGCCCGACCTGAAGGCGACGTTCGACGTCACGCGTCACCGCGCCCGCGCACTGGCAGGTGATCTCCAACGGCGCCACGGTGTCCGACGAGCCGTCCGGCAACGAGTCCGTGCACACCTTCGCGACCACGCCGCGGATGAGCACCTACCTGGTCGCCCTCATCGCCGGGCCCGTACGCGCGCTGGGACGACGTGTACTCCGACGAGCACGGCGAGATCCCGCTCGGCATCTTCTGCCGCGGGTCGCTCGCGGAGTTCATGGACGCCGAGCGGCTGTTCACCGAGACCAAGCAGGGCTTCGGGTTCTATCACCAGAACTTCGGCGTGCCATACGCTTTCGGCAAGTACGACCAGCTGTTCGTGCCCGAGTTCAACGCGGGCGCCATGGAGAACGCCGGCGCGGTGACGTTCCTCGAGGACTACGTCTTCCGGTCAGCAAGGTCACGCGGTACAGCTACGAGCGGCGCGCCGAGACGGTGCTGCACGAGATGGCGCACATGTGGTTCGGCGACCTGGTCACCATGCAGTGGTGGGACGACCTGTGGCTCAACGAGTCGTTCGCGACGTTCGCCTCGGTGCTGTGCCAGGCCGAGGCCACCGAGTACAAGCAGGCGTGGACGACGTTCGCCAACGTCGAGAAGTCGTGGGCCTACCGGCAGGATCAGCTGCCGTCGACGCACCCCGTCGCCGCCGACATCCCCGACCTGCACGCCGTCGAGGTGAACTTCGACGGCATCACCTACGCCAAGGGCGCCAGCGTGCTCAAGCAGCTGGTGGCCTACGTCGGGCTCGAGGCGTTCCTGGCCGGCCTGCGCGACTACTTCCGCGACCACGCCTTCGCCAACGCCACGTTCGGTGATCTGCTTGGCGCGCTGGAGAAGTCGTCGGGCCGCGACCTGTCGCAGTGGGGCCAGCAGTGGCTCAAGACCACCGGCCTGAACACGCTGCGCGCCGACTTCGACGTCGACGGTGACGGCGAAGTTCACCCGCTTCGCGATCAGCCAGAGCGGCGCCGCGCCCGGCGCCGGCGAGACCCGCGTGCACCGGCTGGCCGTCGGCATCTACGACGACGACGGCGTCGGGCAAGTTGGTGCGCGTGCACCGCGAGGAACTCGACGTCGACGGGTCCGACGACCGAAGTGCCTGCGCTGCAGGGTGTTTCGCGGGGCAAGCTGATCCTGGTCAACGACGACGACCTGACGTACTGCTCGCTGCGGCTCGACCCCGAGTCGCTGCAGACGGTGCTGACCCGCATCGCCGACATCGCCGATTCGCTGCCCCGCACGCTGGCGTGGTCGGCGGCATGGGAGATGACCCGCGACGCCGAGATGAAGGCCCGCGACTTCGTGGCGCTGGTCGAGGGCGGCGTGCACGCCGAGACCGAAGTCGGTGTGGCGCAACGCCTGCTGCTGCAGGCGCAGACCGCGCTGAACTCCTACGCCGACCCGGACTGGGCGTGCTCGCAGGGCTGGCCCGCGTTCGCGCGACCGGCTGCTGGAACTGGCCCGCGGCGCCGAGGCCGGGCTCGGATCATCAGCTGGCCTACGTCAACGCGCTGTGCACGTCGGCGCTGTCGTTGCGGCACACCGCCGTGCTGGCGGCCCTGCTGGACACCGACCCGGCCGAGCTCGGTCTGGCCGGCCTGACCGTCGACACCGATCTGCGGTGGCGCATCGTCACCGCGCTGGCCGCCGGCGGCGACATCGACGAGGACGGACATCGCGACGCCGTTCATCGACGCCGAGGCGCAGCGCGACCCGACCGCGGCGGGCAAGCGCAACGCCGCCGCGGCGTCGGCGGCCCGGCCGCAGGCGGCGGTCAAGGAGGCCGCCTGGCAGCAGGTCATCGAGGACGACACGCTCGCCAACATCACCACCCGCGCGATCGTCAGCGGCTTCGTGCAGCCCGGCCAGGCCGCGCTGCTGGCGCCGTTCACGGCGAAGTACTTCGACGTGATCGCCGGCGTGTGGGAGCGACGGTCCAGCGAGGTCGCGCAGACCGTCGTGATCGGCCTGTACCCGTCGTGGGACGTCAGCCAGGCCGGCCTCGACGCGGCGGATGCCTTCCTGGCGGGCGACGTGCCACCCGCCCTGCACCGGCTGGTGATCGAGGGCCGTGCGGGCGTGGAGCGGGCGCTGCGGGCGCGGGCTTTCGACATCGCCTGACGCCACGCCCCTTCTCCGCGCGGCGCGCGTGTTAGAGGGCGACACGCCGTCCAACTAGCAGCATTCGTGCACGCTCGCGCCACAAAATTGTGCGATGCCGGCCACGAACAGTCGCAGGGCGCGCGCGGCCCGCAGGCGTAAGCGGCGCGTCGCCGCCGTCGTCAACGACCTCACCCCCGAGGAATGGGCGGCGATCAAGGTCGCGTGGGACGGCTGCGCCTACTGCGGTGCGACCGACGGCCCGCTGCAACGCGACTGCGTCATGGCCATCTCGCGCGGCGGCCGGTACACCCTGGACAACGTCGTGCCCGCGTGCGCCTCGTGCAATGCGAGCAAGTGCAACGACGAGGTGACCGGCTGGCTGCGCCGCAAGCGCCTCGACGAGCGGGCCTTCCTGGAGCGGTACGTCCGGATCCGGGCCGAACTCCTGGCCTAGCCGGCCACCGCCAGCAAACATTCCTGCCGCTCAACGTCAACGCGTCGTCGGCGCCGGAATTCGGGCTCCACAGGCTGCCCGTCGCGCCCGACGTGAGCGCAATCTCACACGTCACAGCTTGATTTACATCGATTTAACACGAACAATCAAAGAGTCGGCCGAATGGGTGATCCCCGTGTCGGCCAGCACACAGCAACCAATGCTCTGTGATCCAGAGCACAACAGAGGAGAAAGAAAGATGTCGATCACGCAGTTCCGCGCAGACCTGACGCGCAGCATCAACCGGCGCCGCCTCTACGCGCGGATCTACGCCCTTCCCGATTCGACGATTCGTGAAGAGCTGCTGGCGATCGCCCAGCGGCACGACGAAGAGCAGTGACGCGGCGGCTTACCAAAGCCCGTCCGCACAGAAAGTAGTCCCTGTAGTCAACGCGAACCGTTGACGACAGGGACTTCTTTTTGCGCGAAGAGACCGTCAGGCAGGTGCGACGCCGGCGGACAGCACCCGCACGGCGCTGATCAGTCCGTCGATGAGGTTGCCCTCCTTGAACGACGCGGCAGCGGCCGAGACGCCCAGCGGAGCCGCCTCCTCGATGCCGCGGCCCTTGACCTCAGCGCCGTAGACGACCTCGATGGCCTTCTGGTTCGGCGAGACCGCGAGCAGCACCGCGTTGTCGGGCGTCGGCACCTTGGCCAGGATGTCGCGGGCGGTGGCGGCGGTGTCCTCACCGAGGTCGCCGAGGTACACCGCGAAGCGGGCCTTCGAGCCCCGCGACCCGTACTTCAGCGCGTCGTCGAGGACGACGAGATCCTTGACCGAGAACGGGTAGTGCACCGACAGATCACCAGGCTCGGTGACACCGGAGATCCGCCCGCTGTTCGTGACGGCGTAGCCGTACGGCAGGTTGTCGGATCGACGACCTTCGCGACCTCACCACTTGCCACTTGCGCCACCTCCCACGGTCAGATGCGAACCATGGCCACCATGGCCGTGGTCGGCGGGTTCGTCGGCTGCCCACAGGATCGGGGCGTGCGTCCATTCCTCGGACAATTTGTACGTCGCCGGATGGGGGCCCTTGCGGGACCAGATCAACGCGATCAACACCAACAGGACCAGCAGCGGAACGCCGCCCATCAGCGAATGGGCCAAGGCTGTGCTCACGATGCAAACCGTATCGCAATCACCACTCAGGCCGCGCCTTCACCCAGGTATCGCACCCAGGCGGGGTCGAGTTCCTTGACCGACGACAGCAGCCGCCAGTGCTGTCCCTTGGGCGGCAGGGGCATCGACCGCAGCGACCAGCCCAGGTCGGAGAGCATGTGGTCGGCCTTGCGGTGGTTGCACGTCGCGCAGGCGGCCACGCAGTTCTCCCAGGAGTGGTCGCCGCCGCGGCTGCGCGGCACCACGTGGTCGACGGTGTCGGCCTTGCCGCCGCAGTAGGCGCAGCGGAACCGGTCGCGGTGCATGAGCGCTGCCCGCGTCATCGGGACGCGGGCGCGGTAGGGCACCCGCACGAAGGAACGCAGCCGGATCACCGAGGGCACGTGGATCGTGCGGGTGGCTGAGTGGATGATCGGACCGGACGGGTCGTCGTGGACGACGTCGGCCTTGCCGCACATCAGCATGATCACAGCACGCCGGACGGGCAGGGCGGTCAACGGTTCGTAGGTGGAGTTGAGCAGAAGCACCCGGCGACGTCCCCAGATGGACGCCTGGTTGCTGGGTGGACCCGGCTCTGCACTGTGCAGAGACGGCGTCTGAGCAGGACCGATCGACGGGCCGGTTAGGCCCACCGCGGTCCCGAGTTGTCGGTGGCCGCGACTCTTTCGCTGCGACATACGTCCTCCGAAGAAACAGTCCACCACGGATCGGAGCCGACTGCACGACAATTCTTACCGTGTTCGCTGGTCAGTCTGGTGAACGCAGGGTGACGGGTACTGCCTTTGCCGAGGCGTCGCCGCACCAGTGAGGGGACAATGGTGCTGGTGACAGACGTTCAGCGGTCGTTCTACGAGGAGATCGGTGGCGCCGAGACCTTTCACGCCATCGTGTCGCGGTTCTACCAACTGGTGCGCGAGGACGAGATCCTGCGCCCGATATACCCGCCCGACGACTTCGACGGCGCCGAGGAGCGACTGCGGATGTTCCTCGAGCAGTACTGGGGTGGGCCGCGCACGTACTCCGATCAGCGCGGCCACCCGCGGCTGCGGATGCGGCACGCGCCGTTCACGATCGGCTTCCTGGAGCGCGACGCCTGGCTGCGTTGCATGCACACCGCGATCGCCGAAATCGACGCCGAGACACTCGACGACGAGCATCGCCGGGCCTTGTTGCAGTACCTGGAGATGGCCGCCCAATCGATGGTCAACTCGACGTTTTGATTTGGCATGATGTGCGGCCGTGACCAATCCCGCGAGGCGTGGTGGTCCCGCGCCGTCTTCTACCAGGTGTATCCGCGATCGTTTCGGGACAGCAACGGTGACGGTGTCGGCGATCTCGATGGAGTGACCGCCGGACTCGACTATCTGAGCTGCTCTCGGCGTCGACGCGCTGTGGCTGAACCCGGTGATGGTGTCGCCGATGGCCGATCACGGTTACGACGTCGCCGACCCGCGCGACGTCGACCCGCTGTTCGGCGGCATCGGCGCACTGGACCGCCTGATCGAGGCGGCGCACGCCCGCGGCATCAAGATCACGATGGATCTCGTCCCCAACCACAGCAGCTCGCGGCATCCGTGGTTCCAGGCCGCGCTGGCGGCCGGCCCTGGCAGCACCCAGCGCGAGCGCTACATCTTCCGCGACGGACGCGGGCCCCGGCGGCCTGCATCCGCCGAACAACTGGGTGTCGGTGTTCGGCGGCCCGGCGTGGACGCGGGTCGTGGAGCCCGACGGCAACCCCGGCCAGTGGTACCTGCACCTGTTCGACGCCGAGCAGCCGGACCTCAACTGGGAGAACCCCGAGGTCTTCGACGACCTGGAGAAGACGCTGCGGTTCTGGCTGGACCGGGGCGTTGACGGATTCCGCATCGACGTCGCGCACGGCATGGCCAAACCGCCCGGATTGCCGGACATGAAGAACCCCAACCTCCCGATGCTCACCCTCGATGACGACGATCCTCGGTTCAACCACGACGGGGTGCACGAGATCCATCGCGGCATCCGCACGCGTGCTCAACGATTACCCCGACGCCGTCACGATCGGCGAGATCTGGGTCTTCGACAACGGCGACTTCGCCAAGTATCTGCGTCCCGACGAGCTGCACCTCGGGTTCAACTTTCGGCTGGTGCGGGCGAAGTTCGATGCGGCCGGAGTTCGGGAGGCCATCGAGAACTCCTTGGCCGCAGCCGAACTCGCCGACTCGCCGCCAACGTGGTGCCTGTCCAATCACGACGTCGAGCGCGAAGTCAGCCGCTACGGGGGCGGCGCGGTGGGACTGGCGCGAGCCAAGGCGATGGCGCTGGTGATGCTGGCGCTACCGGGGGCGGTGTTCGTCTACAACGGCGAGGAGTTGGGCCTGCCGAACGTCGACCTGCCCGACGAGGTGCTGCAGGATCCCACCTGGGAGCGGTCCGGACACCAGGAACGCGGACGCGACGGCTGCCGGGTGCCGATGCCGTGGTCGGGCGAGACGCCCGCCGTTCGGATTCTCCGACACCGCGGACACCTGGCTGCCGATGCCGCCGGACTGGTCGGAGTTGACGGTCGAGAAGCAGGACGGCGTACCCGGTTCGACGCTGTCGCTGTTTCGCCGGGCCATCGAATTGCGCCATGGCCGAGGCGGATCTCGGCGACGGTGTCGACTGGCTCGACGCGCCGGAGGGTGCGCTGGCGTTCCGCGTGCGCCGACGGCATGGTGTGCGTACTCAACGCAGGCACCGGGCCCGTGCCGTTGCCCGACGGCGAGGTGCTGCTCACCAGCGACGCGGTGGCGGATGGCGCAGCTGCCGCCCAACGCCGCGGCCTGGATCCGCTAGCGCAGCACCACGGCGGGGTCGCCGCGGCGGCGGTAGACGCGTGCCGAACCGGGCGTCGATGCGCAGCCAGGCCGGCAGCACCCGCACCCGCACCACCTCGTCGGCCGCCACCGACTCCGGCGCGAATTCATCGCCCTTGCTTGTCGATTGCGGCAGGAATCCCATTGCGGTCAAGGCGAATACACATCGCATGGGAATGCCGACTTCGGTATCGCCGGAACGGACGGCGACGACCTCCTGCTCCAGCAACGACGCTGGCGGGCCGTGCGAGCTGCTGTGCTCCTTGGCCAATGCGACCCCACGTTGCGCGAGGTCGAGAACCGCCCGGGCGGGCACGTCGTCGAGGTGGACGAACCCGCTGTCCGGTGGCAGCGCACCGCGCCACGCGGAGTCCATCGCGAATCCGGGATCCACGTAACCCGAGCGGTCCATCTGCGGGCAGCGCACGCGCCAGCGCGTCGGCCCCTGCGGAGAGG
Source organism: uncultured Actinomycetota bacterium (assembly GCA_963742715.1). Taxonomy (GTDB): domain Bacteria; phylum Actinomycetota; class Actinomycetes; order Mycobacteriales; family Micromonosporaceae; genus CAVUMR01. The sequence continues at coordinate 10,431 of CAVUMR010000003.1, forward strand.
TCGGCCGGACGAACCCGACCGCCGACGACGCGGCTGGCGAGCACGTCGAATCCGGTGGCGAGCCAGGCCACCACCTGCCCGCCAGGGCGTTCCCTCAACCGGATCACGCTGGAGTCGTCGAGACGCAACGCGGCATCGACGAAGGCGCTCAGGTCTTCTCGGTGTACGGCATCGTCGAGCCACAGGCCGCGCTCCTGGCCACTGGAACTCACCGCTGGTAGCGCTGCAGATACTCCCGGTGGTGCGGGGCCAACCGCACCAGCTTCTGCTCCTCGATGTCGAATGCCGCCAATTGACTCTCGCCGATGACCGCGGGCTTGGAGTCCGGATCGGCGAGCACCGAGCGCACCTCGTAGCCGAGCGTGAAGTCGACCGCCCGCAGCCGGCTCACCCAAATCGTCACCTGCAGTGGCGAATCCCCGAGCCGCAGCTGACCCTTGTAGGTCACCTTGACCTCGGCGATCAGCAGCCCGGTGGTGACGAAGTCATCGGCGAACGGCTTGGCCAGGAACGGGACGCGCGCCTCTTCGAGGATGGTCACCATCGTCGCGTGGTTGACGTGCTGGTACATGTCGATGTCGGACCAGCGCACCGGCACCGGCGTGACGAACCGTTCTGAGCCGTCTGTTCTTGCGCAAGCGGCTCATCCGTCACCCGGTGGTGCCCGTTCCGCTCGTCCTCGTCATGCTGCGGATCTGGCGTGCGGCCACCGACAGCGTCGCCAGGTCCTTCTCGCCGTCCTCGTAGATCTCGGTCGAGCGTGCGACGCGCCCGCGCCACGCGGGAACTGTTCGTCAGCTCCCATTCCTCGATCTTCTGCTCGCCGGTCTCGTCGGGTTCGCCGACGGCCAGCACGTCGAAGCACAGTGCGCGCAGCGACCCGTAGATGTCGTCGCGAATCGCCAAGCGCGCCAACGAATGCCAACGGTCATCGCGGGCCAGCCGCGAAATCGCCGTGAGCAGGGCGTCGGCGCCAAGGTGATCCATCAGCGTGAAGTAGGTGTCCGCCACCTCGACGCGGCTCGCGGTCGGCGATGTCGGCGATGTCGATGACGTCGAGCAGGCTGTACTGATACAGCCCGGTCGCGACCATCATCGCCAGGTCCTCGGGAACGCCTTGTGCGACGAACTCATCCGATTCCTTGGCGACGATGGCGCGGTCGTCGCCGCGCAGCCACTCCGACATCCGCGGCGTCAGGTCGGCCACCTTCGCGGCGAACCGGTTGACCTCCGCGCCAACCGCCAGCGGCTGCGGGCGGTAGTTGAGCAGCCAGCGGCCGGCGCGGTCGATCAGGCGACGCAGATCCAACGTCATCCGGTCGGTCACCGCGACCGGCGCTCCGGCGTCGCCCACGGCCCTGATCTGCCGCCACACGTCACCGACCTTGAAGATCTCGTCGGTGGCGACGTACGCGCGCACCGCATCGACCGGTCCGACGCCGACGTCCTCGCAGACGCGGTAGGCGTAGCTGATCCCCGCGGTGTCGACGAGGTCGTTGACCAGCATGGTCGTGACGATCTCCCGACGCAGCTGGTGCGTGCGGATCTCGGGGCCGAAGCGGTCGCGCAGCTGATGCGGGAAGTACTCGGGCAGCCGCGCGGCGAACACCTCCTGATCGGGAAGTTCGCCGGCCAGCAGCTCGTCCTTCAGCGCCAGCTTCACGTGCGCCATCAGCGTCGACGAGTTCGGGTGAGGTCAGGCCGACGCCCACCTCGGTGCGCCTGCGGATCTCCTTCTCCGCCGGGAGCGCCTCGAGTTCGCGGTTGAGGCCGCGTTCGGTGACCAGTTGCTTGATCTGGCGGGCATGCACGGTGAGCAGGCTGGCGGCGTTGGCCCGGCTGGTGCCCATCAGGTCGTTCTGGGCGGCGTTGTCCTCGAGCACCAGCAGCCCGACCTCGTCGGTCATCGACATCAACAGATCGGTCCGCTCTTCGGCGCTCACCTTGCCCGCGGTGACCAGCGAGTCGACCAGGATCTTGATGTTGACCTCGTGGTCGGAGCAGTCGACGCCGGCCGAGTTGTCCAGTGCGTCGGTGTTGACGTGTCCGCCGGCCAATTCGAACTCGATGCGCCCGCGCTGCGTCACGCCGAGGTTGCCGCCCTCGCCGATCACCTTGGCGCGCATCTGGTTTCCGTTCACCCGCACCGAGTCGTTGGCGCGGTCACCCACGTCGGCGTCCGATTCGGTCTCCGCCTTGATGTAGGTGCCGATGCCGCCGTTCCAGAACAGGTCCGTCGGCGCCAGCATGATCGCCTTCATCAGGGCTGGCGGCGTCATCTCGGTGGCGTCGGCGGGCAGGGCCAGGGCCTCGCGCACCTGCGGACTGATCGGGATCGACTTGGCCTCCCTGCTGAACACGCCGCCGCCCTCGCTGATCAGCGCGCGGTCGTAGTCGTCCCAGCTGGACCGCGGCAGCTCGAACATCCGCTTGCGCTCGACCCACGAGCTGGCGGCGTCGGGATCGGGATCGAGGAAGATGTGCCGGTGATCGAAGGCCGCGATCAGCCGGATGTGCTTGGACAGCAGCATGCCGTTGCCGAACACGTCACCACTCATGTCGCCGACGCCGGTGACGATGAAGTCCTCGGACTGGGTGTCGATGCCCATCTCGCGGAAGTGCCGCTTCACCGATTCCCAGGCGCCCTTGGCCGTGATGCCCATCGCCTTGTGGTCGTAGCCCACCGACCCACCGGAGGCGAAGGCGTCGCCCAGCCAGAACCCGTAGGACTTGGCGACGTCGTTGGCGATGTCGGAGAAGGTGGCGGTGCCCTTGTCCGCGGCGACGACGAGGTAGGCGTCATCCCCGTCCCGACGGACGACGCCGGCGGGCGCGACGACTGCACCGCTGGCGGTGTCGACGTTGTCGGTGATGTCGAGGAGGCCGCTGATGAACAGCCGGTAGCAGGCCACGCCCTCGGCGCGCTGGGCGTCGCGGTCGGCGGCCGCGTCCCCGGTGGGAGCGGGCGGCGACTTGAGTACGAAGCCGCCCTTGGCGCCGACCGGCACGATGACGGCGTTCTTCACGGCCTGTGCCTTGACCAGCCCGAGGATCTCGGTGCGGAAGTCCTCCCGACGGTCCGACCACCGCAGGCCGCCGCGCGCGACGTAACCGAACCGCAGGTGCACGCCCTCCACTCGCGGTGAGTACACGAAGATCTCGAACTTGGGCCGGGGCAGCGGCAATTCGTCGATCAGGCCGGGGTTGACCTTGACCGAGAGCACGTTCTGCTCACGTGCCGAACCGGGCCTGGTGACGAAGTAGTTGGTGCGCAGCGTGGCCTGGATCATGGAGGCGAACGCCCGCAGCACCCGGTCGGTGTCCAGGCTGACCAACGCGTCGATGTCGGCGGCGACGGCGGCCGCCGCGGCGGATGCGTCGTGATCGGCATCCTCCGAGGGGTCGAAGAGTGCCTCGAACAATTCGACCAGGGAGCGTGCCGTGTGCGGGTTGTCGTTGACCACCGTCTCGACGAGCGACTGGCTGTATGGAAAACCGGCCTGCCGCAGGTACTTTGCGTAGCTGCGCAGCACGGTCACCTGCTGCCAGGTCAGTCCCGCCCGCAACACCAACTCGTTGAACCGGTCGATTTCGGCGCGGCCCTGCCAGATGGCGGTGACGGCATCGGCGAACCGGGCTGCGGTGGCCTCGCGCGCCGCGGCGTCGTGCTCTTCGGCGATCGCCTGCCGCAGGGCGATCTTGAACTGGTAGATCCACACCGGCAGGCCGTCGGGCCGGGTCACGGTGAAGGGCCGCTCCTCGAGCACCACGACGCCCATCGACTGCAGCATCGGCAGCAACTCGCTCAGGGACGCCGACCGTCCGCCCAGGTACCAGGTGAGCAGCGCGGCCTGGCCCTCCTCGCCTTCGGAGAACACCAGCTTGACCGAGTTGTCTTGCAGCTCTTCGATGATCGCGATGTCGCCGATGGCGTCCGCGGGGCGAAGGCCTGCTTGTAGACCTCGGGGAACGCAGTGGAGTAGTGCTCGGCGGCGGCCTGGCCGATCGATCCCGTCTTCACCGCGCCGATCAGGCGGTCGCCCCAGGTGCGGGCGGCCTCGGTCAGCAGGTTCTGGATCCGGGACTCGTTGACCAGCGACGTATCGATGTCGGCAGGACGTGATCCCGCAGGCAGCCGAACGGTGAAGTGCACTACCGCCCAAGGAGATTCGCTGACCCGCGCGGTGTACTCGATGCTCACGCCGCCGAGCTCGCGAACCAGGATGTCCTGCATCTCGAGTCGGACCGCGGTGGTGTAGCGGTCGCGCGGCAGGTACACCAGGGCGCGACACGAAGTGGGCGAGCTGATCGGCCCGCAGGAACAGCAGCGCGCGCCGCCGCGAGCCGAGATCGACCACCGCCCTTGCCATCTCCAGCAGATCGCGGGCGCTGAGCGCGAAGAGCTCCGAGCGCGGGATGGTCTGGATGATGTCGAGCATCAGCTGGCCGGGGTGGCTTGGGTCGCCCTGCGCCAATGCCAGGGCTTCGTGGACGCGCCGAGAGATCAGCGGGATCTCGAGCACGTTGGCGTTCGTCGCAGCCACGGTGAACAGCCCGACGAACCGGTGCTCCACGGCCTGGCCCTGCCCGCCGTGGTTCTCGCGGACGACCACGATGTATGGATACGCGCCGTAGCGCAGGAAGCTGGGCATCGTGGCCTGTGCGAGCACCAGCAGATCGTCCGGACCGGTCAGCTGCGGGAACACGTCGGTGCGCAACCGGAGCACACCCAGGCGGCTGGCCGGGTCGACCGACGCCTCGCCGTCGCGCACCGCGCAGCGCTGATAGCCCAGCAGGACGAAGTGGCCGTCGGCGAGCCAGCGCAACAGTGCGGCGACGTCGCGGCGGTCGTAGCTCGGGAAGAGCCCGGTGCGGTCGGCGTCCAGCGCGTTGGCCAGACCGACCAGGGTGGCATTCAGTGCGGCCGAGTCGACGGCCACCTGCCGTGCGTCGGCGAGCACGTGGGGCAGCGTCTCGGCCGCCTCGGCCACCACTCGGGTGTCCGCCGACGGGGACAGCGCGACGTGGATCCACGTCTCGTCGACGCCGTCGTGGGGTGCGTCGGGGTCGGCGGCGGGCCACATGTCGACCAGTTGACCCGACGAATCGCGGCGCACCCGGAACGTGGGATTCATGATCGCGACGTATGCGACGCCCTGCCGGTGCAGCAACACCGTGACGGAGTCCATCAGCATCTGGCTCTGGTCGGTGACCAGCTGAAGCGCTGGCCCGAAACCCCCCGCGTCGTCGGCGCCGTACACCGCGACCTTCGTCTCACCGATCCTGCGCTGCCCGCCAAGACGGCTGTGAGCAGTCAGCAGACCCGGCGACACCAGCCTGCCCATGACCGATTGGTCGACGGGCGCCGTGATCGCCGAATCGGCGGAAGGCGCATCACCGTGCGGCCCCTGATAGGTCTGCAGATACGCCCTGGCGAGTTTGGCGTTGGCGTCCTTGTGCAACACCGTCGTATTGGCAGATCCGTTGAAGTCTTCGCCGCTCGGATTCACCGTCATGCCGATTGCTCCTGACTCACAGCTGCGCACCGGCGCTGGCACGCAGGAGCGACACTAGTAGCCCCCCGGGTCGCGCGGATCTTCCCCCGAATAATTAGTCGCGCGTCAGCCTTCGGTGGGTGACCCGGTGCGGACGGGCGGCGTCGGCACCCAGCCGCTGCAGCTTGTTCTCTTCGTAGCCGCCGAAGTTGCCCTCGAACCAGAACCACTTGGCCTCGTTGTCGTCGTCGCCCTCCCACGCCAGGATGTGCGTGCAGGTGCGGTCCAGGAACCAGCGATCGTGGGAGATGACCACAGCGCACCCCGGGAACTGCTGCAGAGCGTTCTCCAGCGAGCTGAGCGTCTCGACGTCCAGGTCGTTGGTGGGCTCGTCGAGCAGGATGAGGTTCCCGCCCTCCTTGAGCGTCAACGCCAGATTCAGCCGGTTGCGCTCACCACCGGACAGCACTCCTGCCGGCTTCTGCTGATCGGGACCCTTGAACCCGAAAGCGGAGACGTAGGCCCGCGACGGCACCTCGTTCTGGCCGACCTCGATGTAGTCCAAGCCGTCGGAGACGACCTCCCAGACGTTCTTCTTCGGGTCGATGCCGCCGCGGTTCTGGTCGACGTAGCTCAGTTTGACGGTCTCGCCGACCTTGACGATGCCGCTGTCGGGCTCCTCGAGCCCGACGATCGTCTTGAACAGCGTGGTCTTGCCGACACCGTTGGGGCCGATGACGCCGACGATGCCGTTGCGCGGCAGCGTGAAGGACAGGTCCTTGATCAGGATCCGACCGTCGAAGCCCTTGTCGAGGTTGGCCACGTCCACGACCTGGTTGCCCAATCGCGGGCCGGTCGGGATCTGGATCTCCTCGAAGTCGAGCTTGCGGGTCTTCTCCGCCTCGGCAACCATCTCCTCGTACCGGCCGAGGCGGGCCTTGTTCTTGGCCTGCCTGGCCTTGGCGCCGGAGCGCACCCAGGCCAGCTCCTCCACCAGACGCTTCTGCAGTTTCTGGTCCTTGCGGCCCTGCAGGGTGAGGCGCTCGGCCTTCTTCTCCAGGTAGGTCGAATAGTTGCCCTCGTAGGGATAGGCCCGACCGCGATCGAGCTCGAGGATCCACTCGGCGACGTTGTCGAGGAAGTACCGGTCGTGGGTGACGGCGAGGATCGCGCCCTTGTAGTCGGCCAGGTGCTTCTCCAGCCACAGCACGCTCTCGGCGTCCAGATGGTTGGTCGGTTCGTCGAGCAGCAGGAGGTCGGGCTCCGAGAGCAGCAGCTTGCACAGCGCCACGCGCCGCTTCTCGCCACCGGACAGGTGGGTGACGGGCTCGTCGGGCGGCGGGCAGCGCAACGCATCCATCGCCTGCTCGAGCTTCGAGTCGAGGTCCCACGCGTCGGCCGCGTCCAGCTCCTCTTGCAGCTGGCCCATCTCCTCCATCAGCTCGTCGGTGTAGTCGGTGGCCATCAGCTCGGCGACCTCGTTGTACCGATTCAGCTTCGCCTTGATCGGCACACCCTCCTCGACGTTCTCGCGGACGGTCTTGTCCTCGTCGAGCTGCGGCTCCTGCATCAGGATGCCGACCGTGGCTCCTGGCGCAATGAATGCGTCGCCGTTGTTGGCGATGTCCAGGCCGGCCATGATCCGCAAGACGCTCGACTTGCCCGCCCCGTTGGGGCCGACGACGCCGATCTTCGCGCCCGGAAGGAAGTTCAGGGTGACGTCGTCAAGGATCACCTTGTCGCCGTGCGCCTTGCGGACCTTCCGCATCGTGTAGATGAATTCGGCCATGCCGTTGGATGCCTTTCGTGGACTGGTTGTGGCGAGCGCAGCGACGGGGGTGTCGCACCCGGGGCGAGCGCAGCGACGGGGTATCAAACCCTGGGGCGAGCGCAGCGACGGGAGGTAGTCGCACTGCCGCGAACCATCCTAGGCGTGGCCGTCAGGTGCTATGCCGTCAGTGGCAGTCCGTCGACCGGTTCGTCGGAATCCGGATCGGCCACGTCGTCGTCTGGCGAGTCGGCGACCTCGTCGGACGCGTCGACTGCCTGCTCATCGGTCGATCGCCTGAGCCGTTCGAGCCGGACCGTGCTGCGGGCGAGATCCGGTCCCACTGCGGTGGCCCGCACCTCGATCGAAGCGCGCCGGACGCCTTCGCGGTCGTCGTACTCGCTGGTGTGGACCTGCCCCACGACGATCACGGGATCGCCCTTGACCAGGTGTCCCACGCCGCTGACGAGGCGGTTCCAGCAGCTGACCGAGACGAACAACGATTCGCCGTGCTCCCAGGTTCCTTCTGCGGTGCGTCGGCGCGAATTGCTCGCGACGCGGAAATTGACGACGACATGCTCGCCCACGCGGCGATGCACCGGATCGGTGACGATGTTCCCGACGATGGTGAAGGGTGTCTCGAACATGGCTGATTCCTCTCTGACTGCGACGACGCGGATGCCATCGACGGGTCCATTTACCTGGCGTGGGCTGACGCCGCAGCCGACGGCGGCCGGTCTCGACCGCGGGCTGTGGATGAATTCGGCTCTGTGGACATGCGGGTATACCTATCGGCCGCTAGGTTTGGCGCCATGACGGTGTGGATCAGTCGCCGCGACGACGCCGACGTCGAGGCCGAAGTCGCTCGGAATCGGCTCGGCGACGGCGCGCTCGCCGGGCTCAGGCTGGCGGTGAAGGACAACGTCGACGTCGCGGGGCTGCCGACGACCGCGGGTTGCCCCGAGTTCGCCTACCGTCCCGACCACGACGCCGCCTCGGTGGCGGCGCTGCGCGCGGCGGGCGCCGTCGTCGTCGGCAAGACCAATCTCGACCAGTTCGCCACCGGGCTGGTGGGCACCCGGTCGCCCTACGGCGCGGTGCCCGACAGCCGCCGCCCCGACTACATCAGCGGCGGCTCGAGTTCGGGTTCGGCGGTGGCGGTGGCCAGCGGCGAGGCCGACATCGCGATCGGCACCGACACCGCGGGATCGGGACGGGTACCCGCAGGCCTGCAGGGCATCGTCGGCATCAAGCCGACCGTCGGTGTCGTCAGCACCGACGGCGTCGTGCCTGCGTGCGAATCCTATGACTGCGTCACGATCTTCGCCCGCGACCTGGAGGTCGCCAACCGCGCGATGGGCGTGATGGCCGCAGGTGCGCCGCAGCGTCCGTGGCCGGCCGACGTGAAGCTCGCGGCCCCGCCCAATCCCGTCGTCGCCGTGCCCTCCGAGCTCCCCGGGCTCGACGGCGTGTGGCGCGCCGCGTTCGACGCCTCGGTCGGCGCGCTGACCGACGCCGGGGCCCGCGTCGTCACCGTCGACTTCGCACCGTTCCTGGCCGCCGCCAAGCTGCTCTACGACGGCGCCCTGGTCAGCGAAAGATACGCGGCCGTAGGCGAATTCATCGATGCCCACCCGGATGCCACGGTCGATCCCACGGTGGGCCGGATCGTCACGGCGGCGCGCGACATCCCCGCACACCAGCTGGTCCGCGACCGCCGCGAGGTGCAGCGGCTGCGCACCGTGGCGTTGGCGTCCCTCGACGGCGTCGACGCGTTGCTGGTGCCCACGGCGCCGATGCATCCGAGCCTCGCCGAGGTCGCCGCCGATCCCGTCGGGGTGAACTCCCGGATGGGCACCTACACGAACTTCTGCAACCTCTTCGACATGTGCGCGGTGTCGGTGCCCGCGGGTATGGCGGGCGACGCCCAGTTCGGCGTCACCGTGCTGGCCCGCGCGTTCGACGACGCGGTCGCACTCGACGTCGCAGCGCTGGCGTCGGGAGTCGAAGCGCCGGTGGATGTTTGGCCGCTGGCCGCCGCGGACGTCACCGAGCTCGTGGTGTTCGGCGCGCATCTGCGGGGCGGGCCGCTGGTGCATCAGCTCACCGACGTCGGCGCCCGCTGGGCGGGCGAGTTGACCACGTCCGCGCGTTACCGGATGACGCTGCTGCCGACGACGCCGCCCAAGCCTGCGATCACGCGGGTGCCCGACTCGCGGCGGTACCGCATTGAAGGCGCACCGGTGGCTGCTCTCCCCCGCGGCGCTCGGCCGCTTCCTTGCCGCGCTGCCCGCCCCGATGCAACTCGGCAAGGTCGAGTTCGACGACGGCACCTGGCGAACCTCGTTCGGGTGTGACGGCGGCGCCGCCGACGCGGGCGCCGACATCAGCCACTTCGGTGGCTGGGCGGCGGCGGTCGCTGCGGGCGCGGTCGGCTGACGCGACTCACACCAACCGCCGAACGCACCGCATGTTGCCGCCCCTTCTCGGGGCGATGCGTTGACAACCGTGCCTCGGCGTAGCGCGACCCCGCGTCGCGCTCCGCCATCTCGGCCAGCATCGCGTTGTAGGCCGCCAGGTCGGCGTCGTCGTCGCGGTCGGCGGCGCGGTCGAGCCGTTTGGCGTCGCGTCGGTCGCTGCGGCGTCCACTGGATCAGCAGCGCGATCATCACCAGCACCAGCGGGATTTCGCCTGCCGCCCAGGCGATTCCGCCGCCGAGGCGTTGGTCGCCGATGAGATCGGTGTGCCAGTACAGCTTCAGCGACTCGTAGAAGCTGCCTGCCAGCACGACCTGCGCTGCCCATCAGCAGCACGCCGAAGAACGCGTGCAGCGGCAGCGAGGCGAACACCACGCCCAGCTTCGCCAGCGGCGGGATCGGCCGCGGCGTCGGGTCGACTCCGATGACCACCCAGTAGAAGAGGTAGCCGGTCAGCAGGAAGTGCAGGTTCATCGCAAGGTGCGCGGCGTGGCTGCCCGCCGCCGCGTCGAAGATGCCGCCGAAGTACAGGCCGTAGAAGCCCGCGACGAACAGCACCGTCGCGACGATCGGGTTGGTCAGGAACTTCGACACCCGGCTGTGCAGCGCCGCCAGCAGCCATTCCCGCGGGCCCGGCGGATCGGCGCGCCCGGCGGCGGGCAACGCGCGCAGCGCCAGGCGTGACGGGCGCACCGAGCACCAGCAGCACGGGCACCAGCATCGACAGCAGCATGTGGGCGGCCATGTGCATGCTGAACATCGCGGGCATGTAGCGGCCGACGCCCGATGACGTCGCGAACAGCAGCACCGCGCATCCACACAGCCAGGCGACGATCCGGCCGGTCGGCCAGGCGTCCCCGCGGCGGCGCAGGCGGCGCACCCCGACCAGGTACAGCGCGGCGAAGACGATGGCGGCGGTGCCGAAGATCAGGTCGAACCGCCAGTCGAACAGGACCCGCGCCAGCGTCGGCGGGCCGGCGAAGTCGTAGCCGATCTCGATCGCCGGGATCGACGGGTTGTAGATCGGCGGCGGCGGTGGCGGGGTGCGGCCGAGCGCGACGGCGATGCCGAACGTCAGACCGAAGACCACCGCCTCGATCAGCGCCAGCCGGATCAGCGGCCGCCGGTCGTCGGGATCTGCCGCCAGCGCGGCCACGCCGCGGCGTCGCTGCTGCCAGCCGATGACGCCGAGCGTGCACAGCGCGACCGTCTTGGCGATGATCAGCCAGCCGTAGCCGCTGCTGAGCAGGTCGCCGGGCCTGATTCGGACGAACGCGTTGACGACGCCGGACAGCGCCATCGCGACGAAGCACCACAGCGCGACCGCGGAGAACCGCCGCGCGGCAAGGTCGGCGTGCGCGCCGCCACGCATGGCGTGTACCAGCAGCGCCAGCAGGCCACCGGCCCACACCGCGCCGGCGATCAGGTGGATGAGCAGGCTGTTGGTGGCCAGGTCGTGCGAGCCGCCGGCCGACGAGTGACCGGTCAGCGCGAGCGGGAGCAGGGTGGCCAGCGAGCCGGCGAACAGCAGCGGCGTCCACGACCAGCGCAGCACCGGGATGCTGATCACCGTGACGATGGCCGCGAGCAGCGCCGTCCACCGCCAGGTGCCCGCGGTCTCGATCAGCCCGGCGACCGACCAGACGTCCGCCGGGCTGAGCCTGCTCGCCAGCGGCTGCCCGGTGACGTCGGAGACGGTCAGCGGCACCAGCAGCGCCGCGCACACCGCCCAGACGCCCGACGCGAACGTGCCGACCCGCAGCGCGCGGTAGCCCGACACGTCGAGGACGCCGTTGGACTGCGGCGGCACCAGGAACGCCGCCAGCAGGAACGATCCGACCGCCACGACGGCCGCGATCTCGCCCGCGGCCCGGACGAACGGCAGCCCGTAGCTGGTCACGGGTCCGGGATCGGGCAATCCGGTGGCGGTCAGCGCGTCGGCCAGCGACAGCCCGGCGATGCCCGCGGCGGTGACGCCCGCCAGCAGTCCGACCCCGACGAGCACCGGCCACACCGCGGCGGTACGTGCGTTGCGCACCGGAGACGCGACCGTCGTCATGCCAACAGCGTATGGCGGCGCTGCGACCGCCCGATCAGCCGCCGCCCGCCGAGCGCCTGGCCACTCGCGTTGGGCGAACTGCTCCGCGAGATCTGCTCGACCTCGGCCATGTCGCGCAGGATGCCGCGCAGTTCGGCGACGAACGCCTCCCGCCGTTCGGCGAGGTCGGCCGCGGGTTCGAGCAGATGCTGGTCGGCGGCCACCTGGCGGGCGGTGGCGAACAGCAGCGCCGACACCGCTTCGTTGCTGCGCACCCGGTCCTGCGCGACGTACTGGCGGCCGACGCCAAGGGCCAGCTGGGTCAGTTCCTTCTCGCCGATGTCGGGAGCCGCGTCCCGCAGTACGTCGGCGACGATCTCGTAGGCCTCGAAGAAGGGCCGCAGCATGGCACCGGCGATCAGCGGACGCTTGGCCCGCAGCATCGCGTTGATCCGCTCGCCGCCGGCCGCGACGTTGTCCTCCCAGTCGTCGAACCACGACATCTCCTCGGCGATGTGCTCGCGGAATGCCGCCGAATCGGCGAAGTAGAAGTCGAACTTCAGCAGATCGCGCAGCCGCATCGCCTGCGCCCAGAACGCCTCGAGCCGGTCGCCGTCGGCGTGCTCCGCGTGGGCGAGCGCCAGGTCGACGATCGAGGTCTCCAGGAACGCGTCGATCACGGTGTTCCGGTAGAACGCCGCCTCGTGTTCGTTCTCGGGGGCGATGCGCCACACCGGTTCCCGGCCGCCGTCCACCCGGGTGATCGGGTGCCCGTTGGACAGCGCGTCGACCGCGGCGCGGACCCCGTCGAGGGTGCGCAGCCGCAGCGCGCTGTTGGTCATCGGCGTCTGCTTGCGCTCCAGGTAGTCCAGTGAGTCCTGCAGGGTGTGGTGCAGCTGGTCGAGGGTCAGCGCGACGCCGCGCGTGGTCAGCAGCAGCGCCGACACCAAGGCGGTCGCGTTGACCGGGGTGGCTCGCAGGATGCGCCATGCGACCTCGAAGGCCATCTTCTGCATCGCAAGGCGTTTGGCGGCTTCGTCTTCGGCCATCGCTCCGTGCGGCTCGCCGAGATACTCGCGCATCGACACCGCCTCGGGGAACCGGACGTAGATCTTGCCGAAGTTGCGGTCGCCCTGGGCCTTGATGAAGTTGTACAGCCAGGAGAGGCCCTCGGGAGTCTTCTCGCCGCCGCGCGCATAGGCCGCGTACTCGGCGGTCTCGTGCAGCTGGTCGAAGCTGATCGACACCGGCTGCAGCAGAATGTCGTCGCTGCGGCCGTCGAGGTAGGCGTCGGCGACGTAGCTGAGCAGTCCGAGCTTGGGCGGCAACATCTTTCCGGTGCGCGAGCGGGTGCCCTCGATGGACCAGCTGAGGTTGAACCGCTTCTCGACGATGTAGCCGACGAACTGCCTGAGCACGTACTTGTAGAGCGGGTCGTCGAGCTTGCGGCGGATGAAGATGGCGCCCGAGCGGCGCATCAGCGGTCCCATGAAGCCGAACGACAGGTTGATACCGGCGAAGGTGTGGACCGGCGGCAGCCGGTTCTCCTGCATCGCGACGGGCACGATCACGCCGTCGAGGTAGGACCGGTGCGAGAACAGCAGCACCGCCGGATGATCCTCCAGAGCGCCTCGCATCGCCTCGATCTCGGCGCGGTCGTAGTCGACGTTGGGGTCGAATCCCCTGCTGAAGATGGCGCGGCCCAAGGTGGGGATGAGGTCGACCGAGAACCGGCTCCAGCCGGTCGCGAGTTCGTCGAGCATCTTGCCCGCGTCTTCCAGGGTGGCGCCGGGGATGTTCTCCAGGCCCGCGCGAAACCGCTGGACGCCAGCATCTCCGGCTTGACCAGCCGCGGCGACTTGTACTCGGGCCCCAGGAGGCGCAACTCGACCCGTTCGATCGCCAGGATGGCCCGGCGGATCACGAAGCGCGCGAAGTCGCGTGGGTTCTCGGCGACGGTGGTGTCGCTCCACTGCTGCCGCAGTTCGGAGACCTTCGCCGGTTCGCCGGCGACCACGCGGGCGCGCGACGGGTCCTTCCGAAGAATGCCGCGCTGCAGCAACTCCGGCGGCCGGTAGGTGTCCCGCCCGGAGATCAGGGACACCACCTTGGACCGGGTGGGCAGACCGCCGGGCACCCAGAACACCCGCACCGGGACCACCGACCGGTCGTCGTCGGCCTCGAGGAGCTCGACGAGCCGGGCCAGCACCGCGGGCGGCGGGTCGTCGTCGGCGGGCAGCTGCAGCACCTCGATGCGCGCGTCCGGGTGCCGTTGCCGCTGCTCCGCGAGCCAGCGGTCGAGCATTTCGCGTTCGGCCGGCGAGGACACCGACGCCAGGACCAGCGCGTCGTCCGTCGGGCTGAAGCTCGTCAGACCCTCCTCGGGTCCCTTCACTTGCGGCCCTTCGTGACGCCGCTACCCGGAGCCTTGGCCGGATTCGCCTGGGCGGCAGCCTTCTTCGCGGGAGCCTTCTTGGCCGGCGTCTTCTTGGCGGCGGCCTTCTTGGCCGGTGCCTTGGCGGGGGCCTTCTTGGCGGGCGACTTCTTCGCCGCGGCCTTCTTGGCCGGCGCCTTCGCGACCCTGGCGTAGAGGGGCACGTCGGGCAGCTCGTCGTGCGGCCAGTCCTTCAACGTGTCGAGGTAGAGCTGGCGCACCTCGGCGATGCGCTCCTCCAGGTTCTCGGTCGTCCAGTCGTCGACCGGGATCGGCGGGAACACCGCGACGTCGACGGTGCCCGGATTGAAGGTGCTGGAGTTGCGCTCGGCGATCACCTCGGCGTTGCGGATCACGATGGGCACGATCGGGATTCCGGCCGACATCGCGATCCGGAACGGCCCCTTCTTGAACGGACCGACCTCGGTGGTGTCCAGACGGGTGCCCTCCGGCGCGATCAGGACCGAAAGGCCCTTGCGCGCAAGCTCTTCGATCTTGCGCAGACTCTCGATCGCGGCCTTCGGATCGTCGCGGTCGATGAACGCGGCGTCCATCACCTTTCCGATGGTCCCCATGATGGGGTCCTTCTCGAGTTCCTTCTTGCCGACCGAGGTGAAGTTGTCGCTGACCAGCTTGCCCGCGATGAGCGGGTCGGCCTGGTTGCGGTGGTTGAAGATGAAGACCGCAGGCCGCTGGGCGGTGAGGTTCTCTTCACCGAGGACGTTCAGTGTCGATGCCGATCGTCGTCATCAGCAGCCGACTCCACTGCGAGGTGAAGAAGTTGACGCCGGTGCGCCGGTTGCCGGTCAGCAGCCCGACCCCGAGGGCGCCGGCGGCGACCGGCACCATCGACGCGATGCCGGCAACGGTGCGCAGCTGCGACACCGGGCTGCTGCCGCTGCGGCTGGTGAACCGCAGGATCGGCCAGCCCCGCTTGGCGGCGACGGCGGCCAGCTTCCCGGCCGGGTTGGTCGGCCGCGGGTTGCCGACGAGATACATCAGCGCGACGTCTTCGTCGCCGTCGGCGTAGAAGTAGCTGTCCGCCAGGTCGATGCCGTTCTTGGCGGCGAACGCCTGGACGGCCCTCGCCTTGCCCGGCCCCCAGATGATCGGCCTGGCGACTTCGCCGGTGATCAGGCCGTCGTCATCGGTCTCGAACTTGTTGGAGAGCACGTTGTCGATGCCGAGGAACCGGGCCACGGGGTCGACCTGAACGGTCAGCGCCGACGAACTCAGCACGACGGTGTGACCGCGGGCCATGTGGGCGCGCACCATGGCCGCGCATCTCGGGGTAGATCCGGCTCTGCACGTGCTGGACGAACAGCCGCTCGCCCAGTTCGTCGAGGTCGCTCAGGGAGTTGCCGTGCAGCATGCGGGCGCCCTTGCCGATCAGGTCCTCGAACTCCGAGCGGCCGAGCTGGTGGTTGAGTCCGGCCTGCACCATGCCGATGAACTCGCCGACGCCCATCTGCCCGCGGCGCAACCGATCCCGCGTCATGAGGACGCCGGTGAACCCGGCGACCAGGGTGCCGTCGAGGTCGAAGAAGGCGCCGACCTCCGGCCCCGGCGGGCTGGCCTCGATCTCGGCGATCGAACCGGGCAGACGGGCGATGCGCTTGTCACCGCGACGCGCGGGCTGTCCATTCTGCGAACTCATTGCGCGGCACTCCCATTGGGCGAGGTGGAGGACGATTCGCTGGGGCCCTGCGTGAACGACGCCGGGACCGACCGTCCGTCGCCGCCGAGGGCGAGGACCTCGTCGAAGCCGGCCAGCAGGCAGCGGGCGAACAGCTCGGGGTCGGTGATGGCCGCCCTGTCGTAGCGGGTGGTGATGGTGCAGTAGCCGGTGCGCGAGATCAGCACTGCCATCATCGCGACACCGGGCAACGGCCCAACCCCGTAGTGCCGCAAGATCTTCGAACCCGCCACGAAGGTGTCGCCGGGGTAGAGGGCCACGTTGCTGGCCTGCACGTCGGTGTTGACGATCGATCCGGCAACGCTCTCGAGAATGGCGTCGGGCAGCAGGCTGATCACCGGCGCCATCGACACCGACCATGTCCATCGCGCGTTCCTCGCGCCTGCTGGTCATCTGCGCGCGGACCTTCTGGATGCGCGTGGCGGGGTCGACGACGCCGACCGGCGCCGCGAGGTTCACGCCGGCGAAGCGGTTCCCGCCCGCCGGATCGGAGTCCGAGCGCAGGTTGACCGGCACGGCCATCGGCAACGCCTCGATGGGGATGCCCTTGGCTTCGTGGTAGAGCCGAAGCGCCCCGCACAGGCCGGCGAGGTAGGCGTCGTTGATCGAGCCACCGGCCGCCTTCGCCGCCTTGTGCAGGTCGCTGAGCTTGATGTCGATCGCCTCGGTGCGCGTCGTCAGGCTGCGGCGGCGCAGCAGCGGCGACGACTCGGCGACCGGCGCCATCACCCGTTGGCTGGACCGTGGCGTAGTCGACGACGCCGCCGACGGCGGAGACGGGGTCGCGGACCACCCGGCCGATCACGTGCGCCGCTCCCCCGAGCGCCCCGAGGATGCCGCCGGCGATGGAGCCGGGCAGCCGGTTGAAGCCCTGGCGCATCAGGTCGTTGGGCGTCAGGTCCTGCGGAATCGGCAGCGGCGCTTGCGCCGGCGGCGCGGGATCGCGCTCGAGGTCGTAGATGTTGGCGAACATCTCGACGCTGCCCACACCGTCGGTGACGGCGTGGCTCAGGTGCAGCATCGTGGCGGCGCGGCCGTCGGCGAGGCCCTCGACGAGCGTCGCCGTCCACAGCGGGCGGGAGATGTCCATCGGGGATTGCACGGCGAGCTCGGCGAGATCGAGGACCTCGCGCAGCGTGCCAGGCGCGGGCACCCGGACCCGGCGGACGTGGAAGTCGAGGTTGAAGTCGGGGTCGACCACCCAGCGCGGCGCCGCCGTCGGCAACGTCGGCATGACGACCTTCTGCCGCAGCCGAAGCACCTTGCGCGAGGCGTTCTCGAACCGGGCGCGGAAGCGGTCCCAGTCGGGCGTGCTGTCGAGCAGCTCGACGCCCATGATCCCCGAACGGGTGCGCGGATTGGCCTCCCCGCGGTGCATCAACTGGTCGAACGCACTCAGCTCCTCGGGAAGTCCGGCCGCGTCCAACTCCGGCACGTCGCTCATCGCGTTTCGCTCTCCTCCTGGTCGCCAAAATGCTGTCTCCACGCTAGTCCGCCGCCCGATGGCACGTGGCCTTATATGCGGGTGGCTTCGGATGGCTGACGCGGGCAAGTCGGCACGAACTTTGGCGACCAAACTTCGGCTTTGTAGGGTAAGTGCGCTGGCCCCCGTAGCTCAGCGGATAGAGCAACCGCCTTCTAAGCGGTTGGCCGCAGGTTCGATCCCTGCCGGGGGCGCTGTCAGAGGTGCATTGCCGCGTGTGACGTCTCAGGACATCGGAATAGCCCTGAACCTGCCTTGGGTTCGGGTTTTCCGTTTGGGGCCTTTGGGGTCGCCGAGGTGGGATCGCCCGCTCCCGCAGCGTTATTGGCCGGGAGTGCAATCGTTTTGGGTGCAACCAAATCAGGCTCGTCGCCGTCAGACGTCGATGAAAACGGAGCCCAAGATTGTGCCCACGGCCCCGATAGATGAGAGTCACCGAGGCAGCCCCGGTGGCTCAGCGGCTATCGGCGACTCCGCCTTCGGCGCTGCGTGGGCGGATTCCTTCTCGACTTCGGTATGGAGGAAGCGGCCGTGGGTCTCGGGCAGGAATGCCAGGCCGAGGAACGCGATGACCATCAGCGCGGAGATGACGGTGGTCGCCATTCCGATGCTGCCGCCGAACCACCCCGTCGCGATCGCCCCCGCGACGAGCGGGCCCGCGGCGGTGCACAGCCGGCCAATGCTGTTGGTGACCGCCATCGCCGACGCCCGCACGGACGGGCCGAAGAGCTCGGGGAAGTACACGGAATTGCCGGCGAGCACGCCGAATACGCCGAACCCGACGACGGGCAGCAGCCACATGTACATGGCGTAGGTGTCGGCGAACGGGTAGAGCGCGCACACGGCGCCGAGTCCGACCACCAGGCTCATCACGTAGGTGTTCTTCCTGCCGATCTTGTCGGCGATGAAGCCCCAGCTCGCGTAGCCGATAGCGCCGCCGATGTTCAGCATCGCGGTGCCCCAGGCGACGGCAGTGACTGCCGCGGCGTCCGTCAGGCCGTCGGCGGCGACGACGGCGCGGATGTTCTGCGGGGTCCAGGTGCTGACGCCCCAGAAGGCGAACAGCGCGCCGACACAGATCAGCGTGCACGCCATCGTGGTCCGCAGCATTGGCGGGGTGAACAACTGGGTGAGGACGAACCGGTCGGTGCTTTGCCTGGCGGCGCCGGCGGCGCGCTCCGCCCTTCGCCTGGCCCTGGTCGCCTTCACCTCGGCCATGGTCTCCGGCTCGTGCACGTTGCGCCGGATGAAGAGCACCAGTAGCGCCGGGATGAGGCCGAACGCCATGGTCCACCGCCAGCCCAGGTGGCCGACGAAGTTGTAGACGACCGCGGCGCCCAGCGCGCCGAGCGCCAACCCGGACATCATGACGCCGCTGGCCTTGGCCCGGTGCCGGCTGCTCGACCAGGCCTCGGCCACCAGCGCCGCGCCGATCGGAAGTTCGACGCCGGAGCCGATGCCGGCGATGAACCGGAACGTCACGAACTCGGCGTAGTTCACCACCACCACCGACAGCGCGGTGAAGACCGAGAACAGCAGGACGCCGGTTATCAGGACGCGGACCCGGCCGACGTAGTCGGCGATCGCACCGAACAGGATTGCCCCGACGGCCCAGCCGGTGAGGAACACCGTGACGGCCAGACCGCTGTGGAAGGTGGACGGGTGGCCCAGCAGCTCAGTGGTCGCGGGTCCGGCAACCTGGGTGAACAGGCTGTAGTCGAATCCATCCAGCCCCCAGCCGAGGGTGGTCGCGACCAGGACGCTCCACTGGTAGCGACTGATGCCCGAATGCCAGGACTCTTCGGTGCCGTTGGGGGCAGTGGTCATCGTTGGCTCCTTCGCCAATTGCCAGCGTGCTCGGGACTATTCGGTTGGGGTGACGGATTCGCCGCGGCGCAGCGCACCGACGACGAGCCGGTCGACGCTGAGTTCGAGCGCTTGGTCCTCGTCCAGGGGCCGGAACGCCCGCAGCATGTCCTTGATCTCGCCGTGAATGCGCGGGTTCCGGGTCCGCAGCGCGTCAACGCGTGCCTGCACGTCCTTTGCGAGCGACTCCGGGGAACTGACGACCTCGTTGAGCAGGCCCAGCTCCATGGCGCGTGCGGCGCTGATGGCTTCACCGGTGGCGGTCAGCCAGAAGGCCTGCCGTTCACCCACGATGCGCGGCAGCCACGCCAGCACGAGGGCGGGCGCCAGGTCGATGCCCACTTCGGGGAACCACAGCGAAGCACCCGAAACCGCCACTGCCACATCGCAAGCCGCCAATACCCCGACGCCGAAGCCGGCGGCGTCACCGTTCACCTCGGCGACGGTGACCAGCGGTGTGTCCCGCAGCGCCCGATGCAGGCTCACCAATGTCCGGGTCTCCGCGCGCAGCTCCGCCGGGGTGCTGCCTGCCCGTTCCCGACCCAGACAGAACACCTCACCGGCGGCCCGCAGGCGCAACACGTGGGCGCCGGGCGGCGGGGACAGCAGCAGTTCGGTGAGTTCGGCGCAGAGCCCGACCGTCAGAAGGTTGTCCGGCGGCCGGTCGATCACCACGTCGATGACGCCGTCGGCGGGGGTCGAGAACGCCAGTTCGCCCATGTCAGTTCAGCCGATCCGTCGCGACGCCGCCATACCAGTCGACGTCGTCGGGCGCGGTGCGGACGGTGACCGCACGGACATTCGTGAAGTCGTTGAACGACTCCCAGCCGCCTTCCCTGCCGACGCCGCTTTCGCGGACCCCGCCCCACGGCGACGACGGGTCGAGCCGGTGGTGGTCGTTGACCCACACCATCCCGGTCTCCAGCGCAGCCGCGACGCGGTGGGCCCGCGCCACGTCGCGCGTCCAGATGGACGAGCCAAGCCCGAAGTCCGAGTCGTTGGCCAGTTCCACGGCGTGCGCCTCGTCCTCGAAGGGGATGGCGACGACCACGGGGCCGAAGATCTCCTCGCGGGCGACGCGCATCTCGTTGGTGACGTCGGCAAGCACCGTCGGCTCGATGAAGAAGCCGCCGGGCAGCCCAGGTACCTGGGCCGCGTGTCCGCCCGCGGCGATCCGCGCGCCCTCTGCCAGTGCGCTGTCGACGTAGCCGAGGATCCGGTCCTGGGCGCGCTTCGAGATGACCGGCCCGAGCTGGGTTCTCGGGTCCGCCGGATCGCCGATCCTGATGGTCGCGGCGAGCTTTGAGAGTTCGGCGACGACGTCGTCGTAGATGGTCCGCTGAATCAGCAGCCTGCTGCCTGCGATGCAGGTCTGGCCCGCTCCGACGAAGCCACCGAAGGCCGCACCGCGTGCAGCCACGTCGATCGGGGTGTCGTCGAAGATCAGTACCGGCGACTTGCCGCCCAGCTCCAGGGTCGCCTTGGCGAACCGCTGGGCGGTCGCGATCGCGATGGCCCGGCCGGGTTCGGTGCCGCCGGTGAAGACGGCCTTCTTGACCAGTGGGTGTGCGGTCAGCGCCGCGCCCGCCGTCGGGCCGAGTCCTGGGGTGACGTTGAGCACCCCGGCCGGGATGCCTGCCTCGAGCGCGATCTGGCCGAGCATCAGTGCGGTCAGAGGCGTCTGCTCAGAAGGCTTGAGCACCACGGTGTTTCCGGTCGCCAAGGCAGGCGCGAGACTCTTGGAGGCGATCATCATGGGGTGGTTGAACGACGACAGGATGCCGACGACGCCGAGCGGGAATCGGCTGGTGTAGGCGTGGTAGTCGCCGCGCAGCGGTACCACCGAGGTCCGGTCGGCGAGCAGCAGCGCGGCGTTGTACCGGTACCACTCGGACAGCCGCGTGATCTGCGCCTTGGTCTCGGTGATCGGGCGGCCGTTGTTCATGGTTTCGAGTTCGTAGAGCTCGGCCATCCGCGCGTCGATGCCGTCGGCGAACCGGTTGATCAGTTTCGCGCGGTCCTGAATGGGCATCGTGCGCCACGAACCGTTGCGGAAGGTGTCGTGCGCGTTTCGGACGGCGTCGTCGATGTCCTCTTCGTCGGCACCCGACACCTCGGTGAAGACCTCCCCCGTCGCGGGATTGGTCACCGCAATCGGGGCGGCCCGTCCTTCGACGATGCGACCGCCGATGAGCAGTCCGGTGGGCAGTGGCGGTCGACGGTCTTCGCCGGTGGCGAAGGTGGCAGTCAAGGTCATCGCGATGCAGTCTCCCAATTCGGTATACCGAATTCATAATCGGTATACCGATGACCGTAGACAGCTGTGATCTAGAACGCAAGGGATACCGGCCTTCGCTAGACTCACGTTGCCGGAACCGCAGACCGGCGTCCGCGCTGTCGCACCGTGAGCAAATGAGGGCACATGGCAGGAGAATCAGCCGCTGGCCGAGTCACCCGGGACCTGCGCCAACGGATGTTGAGCGGCGAACTGCGGCCGGGCACCCGGCTGTCGCAGCACCGGCTCGCCCAGGAGTACGACGTCAGCCGCATGCCCGCCCGCGACGCCCTGCAGGCGCTGGCCAGCGAAGGGCTGGTCGACGTCAGTGCCACCACCGCCGTGGTGCGGCGGCTGTCGGTCGCGGAGCTACAGGAACTCTATGAGCTGCGTGAGGCGGTGGAGCCGTTGCTGACCCGACTCGCCGTACCCAACGTCGGTCGCGCCGAACTCACCCAGATGAAGGTGCTCCTCGAGCGGATGGAGTCGGGTATCGCGCCGGTGCAGTGGTTGGAGTGCAACACCGAATTCCACGCGCTCGTCTACACCCGCGGCAACCGCCCGCGGATGATCCAGATCACCGAGCAGCTGCGCAGACTCACCGATCGCTACCTCTACCTGCACGTCGGGGTGTTCGGCGACATGGACCACCTCCACGACGAACACCGCGGCATCTACGAGGCAGTGAGCCGAGGCGACGCGAACGCCGCGGCCGACTTGACCCGCGCGCACCTCGCGACCTCCCACGAGTTCATACTCCGGTTCCTGCTCGACAGCGAGCACAGCTCGTTGGAGCCCGAAATCGACCACACCGACCAGTCTTTCGGCATCGTCGGTGCTGGGGGACTGATCGGGTAGAGCCGCACCGTCTCCGTCAGCAGCCTCCGCTTTGGGCGAATCCGCACGGGACTTCGGCCTTCTTCGCCGGTACGAACGATGCGGTCTCGAGCGTCGTCGCGTCGGGGCTCAGCGTCATGGTGTCTCCGGCAGTACCGCCGCGGCTGACATGCCGACCGAACACGCCGCCTCCGTGGCAGCGCTCAGTCCAGTGCCAGCAGTGCGGCAACGCCTTCTCCGGCGGCGATCGGCTTGATGGACTTGTACATTTCGACCTCCGAGATACTCCATCGCGATTGGTGGGCAACGCAATTGCGGCTCTACGGACCGCAATCGTGGACACGCCAAGGGCTGAACCCATCCAAGGTCCTGCCTTTGAATGGTCCTACCAACATTTCTAATGGTACGGAGAAGCGGTGCCGTGAGCCACATCACAATGCGTGACGTGGCTCACACAGCGAACAGCAGCCGGTTCGTAGCCTGCCCGTTGGTAGCGTTGGGTTTCGTGCATGACGACCAGCCAAGCCCTGATGACGAACTAGCAGCGTTGGTCTCAGACCAAGAGCTCGCCGACGACGAAGTGGAGATGTCCGAACAGGACATCAACGCCCATACCCTGTCGATCCGCCGCGCCGATGGCACAGAAGTCGTGACCGTCGCGTCCGCGCTGGGGTCCGGGGAGCAGTGGTCGGTGTACATGCAGCCCGGGGGCGGCTTGCAGAACGCATACCTAGGCGGACAGGACGACCCCCGCGTTTGGGTCAACACCGATGAGTCCTCGGTATCGCGCGACGACGACGGAACCTACGTCATCTACATCGACTGATCAGCTTTCAGCGGCGCTGGCCGCTACGCGAGTGAGCCAGCAGCTCCCCCGACCATGTCAGTACCGCCGAGTGACGAGTGCCGTCGGGACAGCTTTGGCCGCTTGGCCCGTCGACCGTCACCGTCGCCGTCACCCCCTCCGCCCGGACCGCTGGGCGTCGAGATCGGACTCGGCCAATCGGATGACGCGCACACGAGCGGTGCCCGACGAGCCCAACCCTAAAGCCGAAAATGATTGTTCAACAGCAGGTTCACTGCGCCGCACAGCTGGCTAACAGCGGGCACAGGGACGAATCAAAGGCCAGCTACCTAACGTCGGGCTGTCGGGATGAACCGGAGCGAATGCCTCCGGACCTAGGAGTAACACGGTGAACCTCAAGAAGGCCATCGCGGGAGTTTCTCTCGCTGGCAGCGTGGGACTGGCCCTGATCGGGGCCGGTTCGGGAGTGGCGTATGCGGCACCGGGCGGCGGTGGAGGCGGCGGCGGTTGTATGCCGCCGATCTGCCAAGGCGGAGGACAGGGGCCCGGCGGCCCTCATCAGGGTCCCGGAGGCCCGCCGCAGGGTCAGGGTGGTCCCGGTGACAACCGCGGACCTGGTGGCCCCGGTGGTCCGGGCGACTTCCGCGGGCCCGGCGGCCCGGGTGGTCCCGGCGACGACCGCGGCCCCGGTGACTTCCGCGGTCCCGGGGACAACCGTGGACCGGGTGGTCCGGGCGACGACCGCGGCCCCGGCGACTTCCGCGGGCCCGGTGGTCCAGGCGACTTCGGCCAGCGGCCCGATGACGCCTTCAGAGGATTCCGCGGTCAGCCGTGGGGCGATGGAGCAGCGCCGTGGGGCTGGGGAGCGCCGCCGCGGGCCGGGTGGGGCGGACCGTTCCCTCCCCCGGGCGGAATATGGAACCAAGGACCGATCAACTACTGGGGCTACAACGAGACCCCAATATGGGATCAGGGCCAAAACGGTTGGGGCTTCTACTTCTTCGGAATCTGGATCCCGCTGTAACGAGCGTGCCGAGTAGCGCGGTCGTCGCGTATTCGGGGCGACCGCTCACTCGTGCCGCTTTGGGGCTGCTCGTGGTCAGCCGTGGCGCAGCATTGCCGATGCCGGTTGACTGCTGTCAGTCAACAATCCACACTTACGGGCATGCGCAGTCAGCAATCCACAGACGAGTTGGCGCCGTGCTGCCGGTAGAACGCCATGGCGCCATCACCGAGGCGGTTGCCTCCGCGGGCGTGGTGAGCACGGAAGCGCTGGTCGCGCTGCTCGCCGTATCGGCCGAGACGGTGCGCCGTGACCTGGCCGTCCTCGAGGAACGCGGCCTCATCCGCCGGGTTCATGGTGGTGCCGCCACCGCCGCCACGCGGGGTTCGGGTGAAGAGCCATCGTTCACCGTGCGGTCGACGGCAGATCGCGACGCGAAGGCGACGCTGGCCCGCGCGGCCGTGCAACTGCTACGCAACGGGCAGACGGTGGTGATCGACATCGGCACCACGGCCGTCGAGGTAGCCAGGGCGATCCCGCAAGACTTCCGCGGCACCGTCGCCACCCCATCGCTGCTGGTCGCCACCGAACTGGCGGACCGGCCGGGGATCGAATTGCTGGTGTGCGGCGGTCGGGTTCGCGGCGGCGACCTTTCCTGCGCCAACGCCCACGCCACGGCGTTCTTCGCCGACCTGTATGCCGACATCGCCTTCCTCGGATCCGGCGGCGTCGCAGCCGACGTCGGACTGACCGACTTCCACCTCGACGAGGTGCACGTGAAGACGACCATCATCGCCAACAGCGCCCGCAGCTACGCGTTGGCCGATTCCGCGAAGCTGGGCCGCGTGTCGCCGCACCGGGTGTGCGCACTATCCGCGCTGGACGGCATCATCACTAATTCCACTGTCCCCGAGAATCTTTCCCACGCCATCGCCGATGCCGGCGGCATCATCGTTTCGCCCGAACTCACCGACCTGCGTGGCGCGTGATGGCCGTCCTCGCCATCGATCAGGGCACGTCGGGTACCAAGGCCGTGGTGCTCGACCCCGACGATGGGATCGTCGGGATTGCCGAGACCGCGATCAATCCCCGCTACCTGCCGGGCGGCGGCGTCGAGCAGGATCCCGTCGAGATGCTCGAATCGGTGTTGGACGTCGGTCGGCGCGCGATTGCCATGGCCGCCAGGCCAATCCGCGCCGTGTCACTGGCCAACCAGGGCGAAACCGTGATGGCGTGGGACCGGGACACCGGGCGCCCGTTGACCCCCGCCATCGTCTGGCAGGACCGCCGCGCGGAGAGCATCTGCGCCGACCTGGCAGCCCACACCGAGTTCATCGCCGAGCGCACCGGCCTGGTACTCGACCCGTACTTCTCGGCACCGAAGATGGCATGGCTGCGCCGCAATCTCGAGACGGCCGGGGTCGTGACGACGTCGGACACCTGGCTGATTCACCAGTTGACTGGGGCGTTCGTCACCGACGTGTCCACCGCCAGCCGATCGCTAGTACTGGACATCGACGAACTGCAGTGGAACAGAACACTGCTCGGATTGTTCGGGCTGGACGGCGAGCCACTGCCCGACATCGTGTCCAACGATCAGATCGTCGGCACCACCAACGCCTTCGGAGGGGACGTCGCCGTCGGCGGTCTCGTCGTCGACCAGCAGGCCGCGCTGCTCGCAGAAGGCTGCCTGACGCCAGGGATGGCCAAGTGCACCTTCGGAACCGGAGCATTCCTGTTGGCCAACACCGGCACGACGGCGGTCCACTCGCAGTACGGCCTGACGTCCTCGGTGGCATGGCGCACCGGAGACACGGCCGTGTACTGCACCGACGGACAGGTCTACACCGCCGCATCGGCGGTCAGGTGGCTGACGTCACTCGGGGTGATCGCCAGCGCCACGGACCTCGACGAGGTCGCAGCAACCGACAGCGCCGGCGTGTTGTGCGTGCCCGCGCTGGCCGGGCTGGCCGCGCCGTGGTGGCGCTCCGATGCCACCGCGACCCTCTCGGGCATGACGCTGTCCACCGGACGCGAACACCTGGTGCTGGCCGTCCTCGAGGGCATCGCCGCTCAAGTCGCCGAACTGGTGTCGGCCGTCGCGCGCGACGCCGGCGCCCCGTTGACGCGGTTGCGCGTCGACGGCGGCCTGACCCAGTCGCGCGTCCTCATGCAGGCCACCGCCTCCATCCTGCAGATGCCGATCGACGTGTACCCGTCTCCGCACGCCACCGCCCTCGGCGCTGCTGCACTCGCCGAATTGAGCCTGGACCCTGGCCGCGGAATCGCGAACGTTTCAGCGCCCTGGCAGCCGTCGTCGACCTACGAACCGCAGTGGAGCCCGGATCGCGCAACGGAATTCCGCGCCGCCTGGCGCACTTTGGCGTCTGCGACGTTCCCACCGCGGGCGACACCGTGACGTACGACGTCGTCGTCATCGGGGCAGGCATCGTCGGATCGGCCGTGGCGCGCGACCTGGCGGGCTGCCAACTCTCGGTGGCGTTGCTCGACGCGCGCTCCGATGTCGGCGACGGCACCAGCAAGGCGAATACCGCCATCCTGCATACCGGCTTCGACGCCAAACCCGGCACGCTGGAATCACGCATGGTCAGCCGCGGCTACCAAATGCTGTCCGACTACGCCCGGCAGACCGGCATCCCGGTCGAACACACCGGCGCGCTGCTGGTCGCCTGGGACGCCGAGCAACTCGCGGCATTGCCCACCTTGCAGGCCAAGGCCGGGGCAAACGGCTACCAGCATTGCGAAATCGTCGACGCCCCAACGGTGTACCAACAGGTGCCCGATCTGGGCGGCGGCGCGCTCGGCGGGCTGACGGTGCCCGACGAATCCATCATCTGCACCTGGACCACCAACCTGGCACTGGCTACGGACGCCGTGAATCGCGGTGCCACACTGTTGCTCGACCACGAGGTCCGCGGGGTAGACGTCGGCGCCGTCGCCACCACCGTGCACACCAGCGCAGGCCCCGTCGTAGCACGATGGGTCGTCAACGCGGCGGGCCTCGGCGCCGACATTCTTGACCGCGAGTTCGGCTTCGCACGCTTCACCGTCACCCCGCGCCGCGGCGAGTTGCTCGTCTACGACAAGCTGGCCCGCCCGCTGGTCGACAAGATCGTCCTTCCGGTTCCGTCCGCGGTGGGCAAGGGCGTGTTGGTCAGCCCGACCATCTACGGCAACGTCATGCTCGGCCCCACCGCCGAAGACCTCGACGACCGCACCGCCACAGGCACTTCCGAGGCCGGGTTCGAGTTCCTGCTGTCCAAGGGCAGCCAACTGATGCCGAAACTACTGGCCGAGGAAGTCACCGCCGCATACTCCGGGCTGCGCGCCGCCATCGACCACGGCGACTACCTCATCGAGGCCGACCCCGCACAGCGCTATCTGCTCATCGGGGGCATCCGTTCGACAGGGTTGACCGCAGGGATGGCCATCGCCGAGCACGTGCACGGCCTGCTCGAAGACGCAGGCGTGCGTCTCGCCGCCAAGCCCGAACTGCCTGCCCCGCCCCGGATGCCGAACATCGGCGAGGCGTTCATCAGGCCCTACCAGGACGGTGAGGCCATCGCGGCAGATGCGGCCTACGGCAAGATCGTCTGCTTCTGCGAGCGGGTCACGGCCGGGGAGGTCCGCGATGCCTTCGCGTCGGTCATCCCGCCGTGCAGCCTGGACGGCCTGCGCCGGCGCACCCGTGTCATGAACGGCCGCTGCCAAGGCTTCTACTGTGGCGCCGAGGTGCAGGATCTCGTGGAGAGTCGAGGCCTCTGATGAAGACCGACGTCGCCATCATCGGCGGCGGGCCCGCAGGACTGACCGCCGCCGCCGAGCTGGCCAAGGATCGCAGTCTCGAGGTCACCGTCCTGGAACGCGAGACCCATGCCGGTGGAATCCCCCGCCACAGTGACCATCTCGGCTATGGCATCCGGGACATGAAGAGGTTCGTCAGCGGGCCCGCCTACGCGCGCAAACTGGTGAGCAAGGCCAGTGCGGCGGGGGCGCACGTCCTCACCGAGGCCATGGTGACCGGCTGGCATGGCGACCGGTCCCTCGAGGTGACGTCCCCGCAGGGCCGCCTGCGGGTGGACGCCCGCGCAGTCGTGCTGGCCACCGGCGCTCGCGAACGGCCGAGGTCCGCCCGGCTGATCCCGGGTGACCGCACCTCCGGGATCTACACCACCGGCCAGCTGCAGAGCCTGGTGCACCTGCACCACCGAACCGTCGGCAGGCGAGCGGTGGTGGTCGGTGCCGAACTGGTCAGCTGGTCAGCAGTGTTGACGCTCAAACACGCCGGCTGCCGAACGGAACTCATGACCACCACCTACCCGAGCCCCGAGTCATACGGCGTGTTCAACATCGCCGGGAAGTCCCCACTGCTCGGCGTGGACGTCGCCACGCGCACCCGGCTGGTGCGCATCATCGGCAAGCCCGCGCTACAGGCCGTCGAGATCGAAGACCTCGACACCCGCACCCGCCGAATCGTGGAGTGCGACACCCTCGTTCTCACCGGTGACTGGATCCCAGACCACGAACTCGCCCGATCCGCCGGGCTTCCCATGGATGGCAAGACCTTGGGCCCACTCGTCGACACCGCCCTGCGCACCGGACGCGACGGGGTGTTCGCCGCAGGAAACCTGTGCCACCCGGTGGACACCGCCGACATCGCCGCACTCGATGGCGCACACGTCGCTCACACCGTGCGCGACTACCTCGACGGGGCACCAAGCATCACCGAAGGTGTTCGGCTACAGGTGGAATCGCCGCTGCGGTGGATCTCGCCGGGCATCCTGCGGCCCCACGACCGTGCGCCTGCCCGGAACCGGTTGCTGCTGTGGACGGACACGCTGGTCCGCATCCCGCGGATCCGGGTGCGCCAAGACGGCAAGGTCGTCGCCACGAAGACCTTGCCATGGCCCGCATCACCGGGACGAGTGTTCCGCGTTCCTGCCAACGTACTCACCCGCGTCGACGCGACGGGCGGCCCCGTTACCCTCTCGCTCGTCTGACGCTCACCACACTTGCGTTGAGATTGCGCTCAGGGCTGTGTCAGTGAGGTGCGGCCCCGCCGAGCCCTCCGATGATCGACAGTAGGAATGCCAGCACGGCAGTCACGGGGTTCTGCGGACCTGGCTGTCCCGGGTCCGTCGGCCCACCAGGGGTTGTCGGCGGAGTTGTCGGCGGAGTTGTCGGCGGCGTCGTCGGCGGGGTCGTCGGCGGAGTGGTTGGCGTGGTGGTCGGGGTCTGGCCATTCTTGAAGGTCACCTGTGCACCGCCCAAGGGCGACCACGAGATGGAGCCGTTCTCGAAGTCGCACCGATTCCCGAGCCCGCCACCGGTCATGTCGGTGATCGCCAGGCCGAGCGCCGGAGTCCACGCGTCGTAGATCACCTTGCGCGCCGAGTGGGCACCGGTGGCCGGTGAATACCAGACCCGCACACCGTCGTACATGTCGAAGTTCTGATAGCCGTTGGCGAATGGAGTGAGCGGCATCGTCCCGTAGAGGCCGGCCTTCTGAGCGACCGGCAGTGGCGACGTGACGAAGCCCGACGCCGTCTCGTACACGACGGCGGCTGTTCTGATCTGGGCCCAGTTCTGCGCCTTGACCTTGTACACCGGACTCAACGCCGTACCCAGGCTCGGGTCGGTCACCGTCGAGAAGCGCTGAAATTCAGCAGACGTGGCGAGACTGCCACTCGCCGCTGACTGCACGGTCTGCAAAGCCGGCTTGGGAGTCCAATCAGTACGCAACAAGCCGAAGGTGTCGATGGCATTGAAGCCGCCCGACTGCCCGTCGCGTGTGGTGTAAATGAACATCGGCCCGGTGTAGGGCAACTCCCGCCACTTGGTCAGCATGTCGGTGACGAACGCGTTCTGCTGCGCGTTCCCGCCCAGCGACGACGGTTCGCCGTACTCTGTCGACCAGATCTTCCTGTCGCCATCGCCGTTGGCCACCATGGTGTTTCGCATCGCCATCAATTGTTGAAGGGGTTCACCGTCGTACTGCCCGCCGTCGCCGAACTTCGTGGTGTAGTGGTATGGGTGGAATGCCAGCGCGTCGAAGTACCCCTTCGCACCGGCGGCGTACATCTGAGTCAGGAACTTCGGTGGACTGATCGTCGCCGCACCGTTGTCGGCGATCGAGCCCAACGATCCTCCGAGGACGACGATCGACGGATCGACCGTCTTGATCTTGGCGTAGCTCGCCTTCAGGAGGTCGACGTAGCCGGCGGGATCGGGTGCCGGCGTGTAGAACTGGATTCCGTTGGGTTCGTTCCAAATCTCGAGCGCGGCAATCTTTCCCCGGTAACGCGAGGCGACCTTGGCCACGAAGTCCCCGTAGATGGCCGGCGACGCCGGCCGGCCGCTCAAATACTGCCCACCGGGCGCGACCGCCCACATGGGTGAGGAGTTCACGACGCCGACGACCGCCAATTGCCTGGCGGCAGCGGAGTTCACCGTCTTGTCGACCGTGCTCCAGTCGAGCTGGCCCTGAGTGGCCTCCACTCCGGCCCATGGGATCAGCAGCCGCACCGCTCGGGCGTTGGTCGCCCGAATCGCATCCATCGTCTTGTCCACGTCGGCCTGTGTCATCCCGTAGACGTCGGAGTCGGCGACGGCGATCGTCGACGGCGCCGGGTCGATGGAGCCTGCGACGACCGCGATGACCTCGCGCGGACGGGAACTCAAGAGTTCGGTGCTGACTGCGATGGTGCACACCAGCGCCACCACCATCGCGGTGGCAACCGTCCAGAGGCGGCGGCCAGGCCGCCGACGTCTTCTCGGGAGCACTCTCTTACCCCAGGTTCGTGTCGGATAACAGCTCACAGTCTGTGTCGCTACAGATACTGGCCGACCCGACGAAGTTTCCTGGGATGCGTGCGGCGTGTCGAATCTGGCGACGCGACCGTCAATTCTCCATCTACGAAAATGGGTGTTGTAGTGGACATCTGTGCCGAGAACTCACTCGTCACGCACGGGTACACGCTCAGCGAGCAAACGAGGGTCTTTTAGCCGCAACCTCGTTGATGCACTCCGGTCAGGACTTGGTCTGCCCCGGGATGCCCTCGTAGGCGATGTCGCCGGTCTTGAGATTGTCCTGGGTCAGGGTCACCAGACCGTCGAGGAACTTCTGCCGCTCGGTGACGACGTGCTGGATCGCGACGTCGACGTTGGCCTTGGTGATGGCGGGCATGATGTAGATCGGATCGGTCTTGACCTTCTCGCCCTTGACCAATGCGTTGGCGACGGCGAGTCCTGCGGACAGTTCGACGGTGCCGTTCTGCAGTGAGGTGCCGATGAATTCACCACTCTTGACGGCGTTCAGGCCGTCCTCGATGCCGTCGATGCCGACGATCGGCACGTCGGTCCGGTTGGCTTCCTTCAGCGCCTGGAGCGCGCCGAGGCCCATGTCGTCGTTTTGCGCCACCACGCCGTTGATCTGGGGCCCGAAGCTGGAGATCCAGTTCTTCATCTTGTTGACCGCTTCGTCGCGCTTCCAGTTGGCGGTGTCCTTGGCGAGCACCTTGATGTCGGGGTACTTGGCCAGCACCTGGTCGATGCCCTTGCCGCGGTTGATCTCGCCTGATCCACCGAGCGGGCCCTGCAGGACGACGATGTTGCCCTTGCCGCCCAGCTTGTCGGCCATCATCTGCATCTCCTGCGCACCGGCCGCCACGTCATCGGGCTGCACGTTTCCCGCCAGGTCAGGGGTTTCCAGCGCGGCGTTGACGGCCAGCAGCGGGATGCCCTTCTCCTTGGCCGAGGCGACCTGAGGTGCCAGCGAGTCCGCTTGCACCGGAACGACGATGATCGCCTTGACGCCCTGGTTGATCAACGAGTCGACCTGGCTGGCCTGCGTGGACACGTCGTTGTTGGCCGAGTTCCACACCAGCTCGATGTTGTTGGCCTTGGCGTAGGCGTCCATCCCCTCCTTGCCTGCGGTGATGAACGAGCTCATGTCGTACACCGTCACGCCGATCCGGGTGGTGTCCTTGTTGGCCTCCGTATCACCGGCTCCACAGGCCGTCATCCCGAGCCCGAGCGCGGTGGCCGAGGCAACCGCGAACATCTTCGTTCCCAGTCTCATCTGTCATCTCCTATGTGATTTCGTCTCGTGGACTGCAGTGGTGGAACTTGCACGGGGCCCTGGTCCTGCTCGATCTCCGATTTCCGATTTCCGGCACAACGCTCACATGTCGGAACAGACGCTCAGATGTCGTTGTGACGTGGATCATGCAACGCCTATGCTCACATGTCAATGAGTCTGCACATACGTGCAGCAGCTGGGCGGAGCGGAGCCGAAGGGGCCGGATGCAGCGTGGGACCAGATGAGTTGTTCCAGCGGGCGGTGATCGCGCGGCGCTATTACCTCGATGGCCGCACCCGGATCCAGATCGCCGAGGAGTTCGGGCTTTCCCGGTTCAAGGTCACCCGCATGCTCGACGAGGCGATCGAATCCGGCATGGTGCAGATCAAGATCCACAATCCGGGCTCCATCGACGTCGAACTGTCCGCGGCACTGCAAAAGCGCTATGCGCTAGAACACGCCTATGCCATCGCCGGCGAGACCACCAATACCGCGGACCGCATCGACGCGGTCGCCACGGCGATGGCCGAACTGCTGCAATCGATCCTGCGCGACGGGGACGTCATCGGCGTGGACTGCGGGCGCACACTGACCCACATCGCGCCGCACCTAACGTCGCTACCGCGGTGCGACGTCGTGCAACTCACCGGCATGGCGGGCGCCATCACCCACAGCGGCGTCGACCTGGTCCGGCGGATCAGCGAAGTCAGCGGTGGCAGGTCATGGCCTCTGTACGCACCGCTGGTGGTGCCCGACGCGCGGACTGCCGACAGCCTCAGGGAGAACCCGCAGATTCGCGAAACCGTCGCGCACCACGAAAAGGTCAGCTGCGCCATCGTGTCCGTTGGCGCATGGCGGCCTGGCGCATCGCAGGTGCACGGGTCGCTGTCCGAAGCGGAGGCAGCGACTCTGGCTGCGGCAGGCGTCGTCGCCGAAACCTGTGCCCTACTACTGGACGACGACGGCGGCCGCATCGCAGGGCTCGACGACCGCCGGATGGGTATCGACGAGGCCGTGCTGCGCGCGATCCCCACCCGGATCGCCCTGTCCACCGGTCCCGAGAAGATCGCAGCCACGCGTGCGGTACTGCGTTCGGGCTTGGTGTCATCCGTGATCACCGATACCGACATCGCAGCCGCGGTGCTCGATTGACCCGAATGGAGAGGATCGACGACGTGTCAGAGCCCAAGGTGGACTTCGGCTTCCGGCTCGACGACAAGGTCGCGCTGGTTACCGGCGCGGC
The DNA here is from genome assembly GCA_963742715.1 of uncultured Actinomycetota bacterium. Lineage (GTDB taxonomy): Bacteria > Actinomycetota > Actinomycetes > Mycobacteriales > Micromonosporaceae > CAVUMR01. The sequence goes on from CAVUMR010000003.1 coordinate 43,953, forward strand.
ATCTGGCATCGGCGCGGCCATCGCGGCGGCGTACTCGAGCAAGGGCGCCACGATCGCCGCGGTCGACCTCGACGAGGCAGGCGCGGCCGAACTGGCCGCCGGACTGTCCGGGAGCCGTGGATTCGCCTGCAACGTCAGCGATCCCGACGACGTCACCCGGACGGTCGATGCCGTCGTCGCCGAGTTCGGTCGCATCGACCTGCTGGTGAACAGCGCCGGAATCGCCAGGCTTGCGCCCGCCGAGGACCTATCGCTCTCGGACTGGGACGCCACCATCGCGATCAACCTCAAGGGCACCTTCCTGATGTGCCAGTCCGTCGGACGGCACATGCTCTCGGCCGGCCGCGGTGTCATCGTCAACATGGCGTCGCAGGCCGCCACCGTCGCGCTCGACCAGCACGTGGCCTACTGCGCATCGAAGTTCGGCGTCGTCGGGCTGTCCAAGGTGCTCGCCGCAGAGTGGGCGCCGCGAGGGATCCGCGTCAACACCATCTCCCCCACCGTCGTGCTCACCGACCTCGGGATCAAGGCGTGGGACAACCCGAAGGGCGACGCGCTGAAGAAGCTGATCCCCGTTGGCAGGTTCGCTTACCCGGACGAGATAGCTGCAGCCGCGATCTTTCTCGCCTCCGATGCCGCTGCCATGGTGAACGGCGCCGACCTCGTGGTCGACGGCGGCTACACCATCAAGTAGCGACCATCACGTCGCGGTCGACGGATTCCCACGACTGCCACGGGACCTACGACCTCGGGCGCGGTGCAAACCGCGTCAGTTGCGTGACGTGCGCCGGGGTCAGCTCGTCGAGGCACGTCACTCCGAGCAGCCGCATGGTCCGCTCCACCTGACCGGACAGGATCTCGATGGCGCGATCCACACCGGCCTCACCACCGGCCATCAACCCGTACAGGTAGGCGCGTCCGATCATTGTGAACCGCGCGCCCATCGCGATGGCAGCCACCATGTCGGCACCCGACATGATCCCGGTGTCCAGCAGAATCTCGACGTCACTGCCCACCTCCGTGGCAACCGCGGGCAACAGGTGGAACGGGATGGGGGCTCGATCGAGTTGCCGCCCACCGTGATTGGACAGCACGATGCCGTCGACGCCCAGGTCGGTGACCGCACGCGCATCGGCCACCGTCTGGATGCCCTTCACCACGAATTTGCCCGGCCACTGCGACTTGATCCAGGCCAGGTCGTCGAACGTGACCGTGGGGTCGAACATGGTGTCCAGCAGTTCGGCGACCGTCCCCGACCACCGGTCCAGCGATGCGAAGGCCAGCGGCTCGGTGGTGAGGAAGTCGATCCACCACTGCGGCCGGGGCAGCGCGTTGGCGACGGTGCGCAGCGTTAGCGCCGGGGGGATCGACATGCCGTTGCGCTTGTCACGCAGCCGCGCGCCCGCGACCGGGACGTCGACCGTGACCAGCAGCGTGTCGTATCCCGCGGCGGCGGCGCGTTCGACGAGCGCCATCGAGCGGTCGCGGTCCTTCCACATGTACAGCTGAAACCAGTTGCGGCCGAGTGGGTTCGCCGCCTTGACGTCCTCGATGGAAGTGGTACCCATGGTCGACAGCGTGAACGGGATGCCTGCCCGTGCGGCAGCGTGAGCGCCCGCGATCTCGCCTTCGGTGTGCATCATCCGGGTGAACCCGGTGGGCGCGATGCCGAAGGGCATGGCGACCGGTGCGCCAAGGACGTCCCGGCCGGTGTTGACCTCCGACACGTCCCGCAGGATGGCCGGGTGGAACTCGATGTCCTCGAACGCCTGCCGGGCGCGTGCGATGGACAACTCCGCTTCCGCCGACCCGTCGGTGTAGTCGAACGCGGCACGGGGGGTGCGTCGCTTGGCGATGCGGCGCAGGTCCTCGATCGTCAGCGCCTTGTCGAGCCTGCGCTTCTTGGCGTCGAACTCGGGCTTCTTGAACTGCATCAACGGCGCGAGGTCGTGCCTGCTCGGTAGTCGTCGTTTCATGTCGGGCCCTTCCAGCCGGCGTGCGCCCGGGCTTGGATCAGTACGTTACCTACCGCAAGACTCTCCACGATCGCGCGGGCCATCTCGGGCTTGATGGTCCGGCGGCCGGACCGTTGCCGTGAAACCGCCTCGCAGACAGCTGAACTCCTCGCTGACCACGGCTGACCTCGCCGACGTTTGCAAACCGGCGGACGCTGTGAGGATCGCTGTGAGTTGCCTGGGCAAGTGCCCACGAGCCTGTCCCGCGGGCACCGGTAAGCCTAGCCTTACCCAGGGCCGGGGTTCAGTGGCCGTCGGCCTGAGGTGACGGGAGAGACGTGCAGGGCATCTTCGTTGGCACGTTCCTCATCGGGCTGCGCGAAGGTCTCGAAGCCACGCTCATCGTCAGCATCGTCGGCGCCTTCCTCAAACGGAACGGCAAGCCCGTACGCCCGATGTTCATCGGCGTCGGATTGGCCGTCGTCATCAGCATCGCGGTCGGCGTGGGGCTGGAGGTCGTGTCCGCCTCGCTGCCGCAACGGCAGCAGGAGATGCTGGAGACCGTCATCGGCGCGATCGCCGTGGTCTTCGTGACCACGATGATCATCTGGATGAACCGCAACGCCTTTCGGATGAAGGGCGAACTGGAGCGGGAAGCGGCACAGGCGATCAACAGCGGCGGAGCGTTCGCGCTTGCGGTCATGGCATTCCTCGCCGTGCTCAAGGAGGGCTTCGAAACCGCGGTCTTCCTGCTGGCGGCCGCCCAGGCGACGCACGGCAGTCGGTGGTTCGCCGTGCTCGGCGGCGTGGCAGGCATCGCGCGTAGCGATCGCCGTGGGCGCAGGGATCTACTTCGGCAGTCTCAAACTCAATCTGGGCCGGTTCTTCCGCATCACCGGCGTGTTTCTGGTGTTCATCGCCGCCGGTCTGGTGATGAGCAGTCTGCGGACGGCGCACGAGGCGGGCTGGATCACCATCGGACAGCAGAGGGCATTCGACCTCTCGGCCTGGATACCCGCGAAATCCGTTCTCGGCGCGTTGATCACGGGGATGTTCGGAGTTCCTCCCGATCCGCGCCTGGTCGAAGTACTCGGCTGGCTCCTCTATGCGGTGCCCGTGCTGATCGTGTTCCTGTGGCCGGCCCGGCTCGCACCGGGGCCCGTCGCGAAACGCCGAATCCTGGTGTGCACCACGGCGGGACTCGCAGCGGCAGCAGCGGCGATGGCCGTGTTCATTCCGGCCGGCGGCACCGATTCGCCGGGGCCGACCAGGGCGGTCAGCACCGCCGGCGGACGCGCCACGACCGTCACGGTCGGCACCGGACGGGGCGTTTCGCACACTGACGCGTCACCGGTCCCGGCGGCGAGGATCAGCACGATCCGGCTCGACGACGCGGGTCGGCAGACGATCGACGGCGTCGACGTCACCGTCTGCAGGCGAAGGTCCCCGCCGACCCCGGCGTCACCACCACCCCGATCGACCTCGGCGAACTGGCACAACTGACCGGCGGCCGTCTGCCCGTCGGGCTTGGGAAGCGCGCGCACGCCGGGACCGTTCGACGCGAAGTGGAGTGCCAGCACCGTCTACACCGTGCTCGCCCACGGTGACGACGTCGTTGCGGCCGAGGGCACCAGTACCCGGGTGGCGATGCTCAGTGGTGGCGGCCTGTCCACGCCCGAAGGTCGTCAGCGTCGGCGGTCTCGACACCGACTGGGCCACCGCGCCCTCCGACGACGCGGCGACCGCGGCGCAGATCACCCAGTGCTGCCAACGACCGAAGGGAACGCACGCTGTGGACGGTGTGGCTCCCGATCGTGCTGGGCGCGGTCGCCGTGGCCCCTCGTGCGTTGCGGTCCGCGGTGGCCGCCAAACTCCGAAGAGAAAAGGGAAACAACGACATCATGGTGAACTACCGAGGCGAGACGAGATCGTTGTCTCGTAATGTCTGGCTGGCCGTGCCGGTCGCGGCTGCGGCGCTGGCACTTTCGGCTCACGGCGTGCAGTTCGAGCACGGATGCCGCCAAGAGCACTCCCGAGCAGCGCAGGCGCAAGCTCGAGCGCCGCCAACGGCGTCAAGGCGGTGAACGTGACGCTGGCCAACGATGCCGGGAAGGACACCTGCTCGCTGGACTCCGCCACGGTGCCCGCCGGGCCGGTCACCTTCACGGTGACCAACGCCAGCGCACCCGGTATCACCGAGATGGAGTTGTTGAAGGATCAGCGCATCGTCGGGGAGAAGGAGAACCTGGCGCCCGGCCTCGATCCGGTCTCGTTCACCGTCACCCTCGACGGCGGAAAGTACAAGGTGTACTGCCCGGGTGCGGGATCGGAGTATCTCGACTTCACCGTCACGGGCCAGGCGCCCGCGGCGCCCACCGGAACCGTGCAGACGATCCTGAGCCAAGGGCACGAAGGACTATTCGGCGTACGTGGTCGACCAGGTCAACCAGCTGAACACGATCGGTCAAGGCGCTCGACGCGGCCGTCCAGTCGGGCAACGTCGAGGCCGCAAAGGCCGCCTACGCCAAGGCTCGGCCGTTCTACGAGCGGGCCGAGTCGAGCGTCGGAGGGTTCGTCATCCCCGGCTTCGCGGTCGACGACAACGCGGGCAACCTCGACTACCTCATCGACATGCGGCAGTCGACCCCGGTGGACGACAAGGTGGGCTGGAAGGGCTTCCACGCCATCGAACGCGACCTCTGGCAGGGCGCGGATGGAAGGGGGCCATCACGCCCGCCACGAAGGCGCTCAGCACCGAATTGGTCGGCAACGTCGGCAAACTCGTCGGCGTCGTCGGGCCGCTGCAGTACAAGCCGGAGGATCTCGCCAACGGCGCCGCCGATCTGATCGAAGAGGTGCAGAACACGAAGATCAACGGCGAGGAGGAGAACTTCAGCCATATCGACCTGGTGGACTTCGCCGGCAATGTCGAAGGCGCACAACAGGCTTACGCCTCGCTGCGGCCTGGTCTGCAGAAGATCGACGCCAACCTGGTGACGCAGCTGGACCAGCAGTTCCAGACGGTACTGACCACGCTCGACGGCTACCGGGACGCGGCAGCGCTCGGCGGCTACCAGGTGTACACACCTGCGGTGCGTGCGGCCGACGCGGCCAAGCTGACCGCGGTGATCCAACCGCTGCACGAAAGCCTGTCCACCGTCGCCCAGAAGGTGGTCTCGGCCACCTGATGACGACCGACGACATCGAACCGGACACCACTGGCAGGCGCGCCGGGCACGCCGCCTCGCCGGGGGTGTCCCGGCGCGGAATGCTCTCCGGCGCACTGTGGGCGGGACTTGGCGGCGCTGCCCTCGGTGCGGCCGCAGGGGGCGCCGCAGGCATGGCGATGGCGTCGTCGCCCGACGTCGACGACGTCGTCGACCTGCACGGCAGCTACCCGTTCTACGGGCAGGGCCACCAAGGCGGCATAGACACTCCGCCACAACGTCACAGCGTCTTCATGACGTTCACGTTCGCCGACGCAGCGACCCGGACGTCGTTGCAGACCCTGCTGGCCCGATGGTCGGCCGCAGCCGCGGTGCTCCAACAGGGCGTGCCCGTCGGCTCGGTGCAACCGGGCGTCGAGGTCCAGCCTCCCGGCGACACCGGTGAGGCCTTCGGGCTGAGCCCGGCCAGCTTGACCGTGACGATCGGGCTCGGCCCTTCGGTGTTCGGCGAGCGGTTCGGCCTGGCGTCGCACAAGCCGGCGCTGTTCTCGCCGCTGCCGCCGCTCAACGGCGACACCCTCGATCCCAAGTTCACCGGCGGCGACCTCAGCGTGCAGGCCTGCGCCGACGATCCGCAGGTCTGCTACCACGCGGTGCGCAACCTGGCGCGGCTCGGCCGCAGCATCGTCTCGCCGTCGCTGGGCGGTGCTCGGCTTCGGCCGAGCCTCGGCCGGTCCCGGTCAGCAGACGCCACGAAACCTGCTGGGGTTCAAGGACGGGACTCGCAACATCGCCACCAGCGACGAGTACTCGCGATACGTCTGGGTCTCGGGCGGCGATCAGCCGTGGATGAACGGCGGCACCTATCAGGTGGTCCGCAAGATCAGAACGCTGCTGGAAACGTGGGACACCGACCGCGTCGGCAACCAGCAGCAGATCTTCGGGCGGCACAAGCAGGAAGGCTCCCCACTGACCGGGAGCGCCGAATTCGACACCCCCGACTTCGCGGCCCGCGACGGGGCTGGCGACCCGGTCATCGACCCGCTGTCGCACGTCGCCCTTGCCGCACGGGAGAACAACGACGGCATCATGATTCGGCGCAGGAGCTACAACTACACCGACGGTCTCGACGCCGACGGTGAGCTCAACGCCGGGCTGTTGTTCATCTCCTATCAGAACGACCCGCAGCACTTCGTCCGGATTCAGACCCGGCTCGGCGCGCACGACCTCCTCAACGAGTACATCCGCCACGTCGGCTCGGCGATCTTCGCGATTCCTCCCGCACCCGAAGAGGGTCACTACATCGCCCAGCCGCTATTCACCTGATCTGGTGGACGTCGCGGGTTCGCCGCTGGCAGGGTGACCCATACGCGGAAGGAGATCCCATGGGCGATTCATCGACGGTGGCGCGCCTCCGCACGCGATGTTCGCCAGGCAGTCGAATCCGTGGAGTGCGTGGACGCGCTGGGCGAGTACGCCGCTGGTCCTGGTTCCGGTGTGGACGCGGCGGCGCCGCGATGTCGTACTGGTCGCAGCTTGGCTCGCCGTCAACCCAGTGGTTTTCCCCAAACCCGCCAACGACCTGGCGTGGGCGACTCGCGCAATGCTTGGCGAGGAGCAATGGATAGTCGACCGCCCACGCGACGCGTCCATGGTCCTGTCCGCCGTCACGGGCGCGATCTCGGTGGGCGCCCTCGTCGCCGCCCGGCGCCATGACCTGCGCGTCGCGGTCCTCGCGACCGCAGTTCAGATGGCGCTGGTCCTGGTTTATGGGAGCTGATGGCGCGTTCGTTCGACCGGCGCCGACCTCCCCGTTGACTCTGCGTCCAGGGTCACGATGATCGAGTGTCGACAGCCCTGAGCGCAGGATCAACCGTTAGACATCGGGCACGATGGACTCATGGACGTTGATTCCACGACCGGCGTTGGCTTCGTGCCACGAGCTCAGTAGTGGCGCCAGAGGATCGGGTGTACCGGCTGTTGAGGCTGCCGATGCGGGTGCTGTCGCTGCGCACCATCGTCGTGATCTCGGCGCTCGCCGTCGTCGTTACGGTCATCACCCTTGGCACCTGGGTGTGGATCGGCGTCACCAACGAGCAGTACAGCCAGCTCGACCGGCGCCTGGATTCGGTGAGCGGGCTTGGCGACATCAGTTCGCTGCTCAGCAGCGCGCAACAGACCACCGCCGAGGAGCCCATGCCGGACGGCAGCCTGGTGCGCACCGCCCGCGTGGCGAGGCACGACCGTGTCGGTGCCCAGCGACATCACGCTGCCCCTGTTCGACAGCGGCTACGCCAACACCACGATCAACGGCGTCGAGTACCGGGTGCGGACCTTCACGGCTGGTCGGGCCACGATCGCGCTCGGTGCGCCGGTGGCCGAGGCCCAACGTCGGATCGACGCCCAGCACCTGCGGGTGCTGCTGATTTGCGGTGGCGTCATCGTCGGCACCGTCTTGGTCGGGTGGGTGATGTGGCTGATCATGATCAACCCGTTCCGGCTGCTGGCCCAGCAGGCGCGCGCCATCAATGCCCAGTCCAATCCCGACGAAGTCCAGGTCCGCGGGGTGCAAGAGGCCGTGGAGATCGCCGAAGCCGTCGAGGGGATGCTGGCCCGCATCGGCAGTGAGCAGCAGCGCACCAAGGCGGCGCTGGAATCGGCCCGCGACTTCGCCGCGGTCGCCTCGCACGAGCTCCGTACCCCGCTGACCGCGATGCGCACCAACCTGGAAGTGCTGTGCCACCTTGGAGTTACCCGACGAGCAACGCAAGGAGGTGCTCGGCGACGTCATCCGTACCCAGAGCAGGATCGAGGCGACGCTGACGGCGCTGGAACGCCTCGCACAGGGCGAACTGACCACCGTCGACGACTTCGTCCCCTTCGACATCACCGAGCTGCTGGACCGCGCAGCTCACGACGCGCAGCACACCTATCCCTCACTGCACGTCTCGCTGGTGCCCTCGCCGAGCGTGCTGATGGTGGGGCTTCCAGCAGGCCTGCGACTCGTCATCGACAACGCCATCGCCAACGCCGTCAAGCATGGTGATGCCACCGAAATCCAGCTCAGCGCAATCAGTTCCGCCGAGGGAGTGGAGATCGCCGTCGACGACAACGGCGCCGGAGTACCCGAGGAGGAGCGCGCCGAGGTCTTCGAGCGCTTCTCTCGAGGTACCACCGCCTCCCGGTCGGGCTCCGGTCTTGGGCTCGCACTCGTTGCACAGCAGGCCGAGTTGCACGGCGGCACCGCATCCTTGGGGGCCAGCCCGTTGCGCGGTGCGCGACTGCTGTTGCGGTTGCCCGGGGCGCGCTGACCGCAGGCTGACGGTGCGCGTCGCACGGTTGCCGCGCTGGATTGCTTGACACCTCCGAGTGTGAGGTGCATCATCTGACAAAACGTTTTATCAACTGGTTTCTACCAACCTGCACATCTGCCAAAACCTTTTAGCAATTGGAGGTCCCATGCTGACCACCGCAACACCCGAGAACGCGACATCGGACACCGCTGGCCCCAATAACGTCACGGCCGCCGCCAACGAACTCGCGCTCGATCGCTTCTACGCCGCCCAACCGCAATTGGTCGACGTCGCCACGGCGCTCGACGTCATCCCCGGCATGCGCCGCGATCTGGTGCTCACCTCGGGTCCCACCATGCCGTGGCCCGAGTACACCGGCGGACAACGCCGCGCGATCCTTGGCAGCGTCGTCTACGAGGGTCTCGCGGCGGACCTGGCCGCTGCCGCCCGCGCACTCGACAGCGGCGAGGTCACGGTCGAGGGGTGCCAGGACCACGACTGCGTGGGCTCGCTGGCCGGCGTCACCTCGGCGTCGATGCCCGTCGTCGTCGTCGAGGACGCCACCGATGGCCAGCGGGCCTTCTGCACGCTGTTCGAAGGCGAAACGCCAAGCCGGCTGAACTACGGCGTCTGGGACGACGCGGTCCGCGCCAACCTGCACTTCCTCGCCGACACCATCGGACCGGCTCTTGGCCAAGCGATCCGCCGGCGCGGTCCCATCGGCCTGCTGCCGATCATGCAACGGGCGCTGCGCCAGGGCGACGAGCTGCACAGCCGCAACACCTCGGCATCGCTCTTGCTGCTGCGCGAGATCGTGCCCACCATCGCCTCCGGCGGGGAGGCCGTTGCCGAACTGGTTGCCTACCTGACCGCGGGCGACTACTTCTTCCTGCGTCCGGCGATGGCCGCGGCGAAGGTCATGTCCCTCCGGATGGTCAACATCGCAGGCTCGTCGGTCGTCACGTCAATGGCCATGTCCTGCAGCCAGTTCGGCATTCAGGTCTCCGGGCTTGGCGAGCGATGGTTCACCGGTCCCCTGCCCCGATTCGAGCACTACAAGCTCACCGACGGCCATACCATCGACGACGCTCAGTTCATGGGCGGCGAGAGCATCATCACCGAGGTCTGCGGGCTCGGTGCCTTCGCCCAGACCGCGGCGTTCACCCTGCAGGACTACCAGGGCGGCGTCGAGAACATGATCCGCTTCAACACCCAGATGTACGAGATCACCCGCTCCGAGAGCCGGCTGTTCACCCTGCCGTTCCTCGACTTCCGTGGCTCCCCAACGGGTATCGACGTGCACGACGTCGCGCGGACCGGCATCACCCCGGTGATGGACATCGGCATCGCAGGAGCCCATGGCGGCCAGATCGGTGCAGGACTGGCCCGCGCCCCGCACCAACCCTTCGTCGACGCAAGCGCCGCTCTGCGCGCCTGAATCACCCCCCACCAGAAAGAAGGAAACAATGGACACCGTCACGCCCATCTCCGAAGACCACGCCGGAATCGCCGACGGCCTCGCCAAGCAGGGCGTCAAGTACGCCGTCGGATGCTGGATCGACGTGCAAGGCAGACCGAAGTCGAAAATCGTTCCCATCGACCATCTTCCGAATCTGCTGGCCGGATCGGAACGGTACACCCCGCGGGGAATGGGCGGGATCGGCCAGATGAATCCGGTCGAGGACGAGGTCGTCGGCGTCGCCGACGCGAGCACCCTGCAGGTCTTGCCGTGGGACAACCGCTTCGCCTGGATGGTCGCCGACATGTCGATGGGTGGACGGGAACCCTTCGCGCTCTGTCCCCGGTCGGTCCTCAAACGCCAGGTCGCCGAAGCCGCCGAGATGGGCTACGTCTGCCAGCTCGGTATCGAACCCGAGTTCTACGTGTTCAAGCCCGAGTCGATCAGGGCGGGTCGCCTCGAGCCCATCGACATCAGCGGGTCGCTGCAACCAACGCCCGCATACGATCTCGAGGTCGCCCTCGACGCCATGCCCTTCCTCGACCGGGTCGTCGACTACATGAACCAGCTCGACTTCGGCTTGTTCAGCTTCGACGCCGAGGGCGGCGAGGGGCAGTACGAATTCGACTTCGCGCACGCCGAGGTGATCGAAGCGGCCGACAAGATGACGTTGTTCCGTCTGCTCGTCAAACAGGCAGCCAAGGAAACCGGCATGCTGGCCACCTTCATGCCCAAGCCCTTCGCCGAACTGTGGGGCTCCGGTTCGCACTTCAACATGAGCCTCGAAGACCGCAACACCGGCGAGAACGTGTTCAAGACCGGAACCGGCAACACCGGATGGCGCAAGGAGGCCTTGCACTTCGCAGGCGGCATCCTGAAGCACGCTCGCGCACTGGCGGCGCTGTCGAACCCCACCACCAACTCGTATCGCCGGTTGGTGCCCCGGCTGGCCGACGGGAACTTCTCCTGGGCCCCAACCAAGATCAGCTACGGCCACAACAACCGGTCCTGCATGCTGCGCCTGCCCGCCAACCGCCCTGCCATCGAGAACCGCAGCGTCGACTCCGCGGCCAACACCTACCTGACCGCGGCATTCATGCTCGCCGCGGGACTGGAGGGCATCCGCGACGGCATCGACCCCGGCAAGCCCGAAGACGTGGTGTCCTACACCGACGACTCCATCGACGTGCTGCCACGCACCCTCATCGACGCGATCGAGGCGTTCGACGCAGATCCCCTGACCCGTCAGGTCTTTCACGAAGCCTTCGTCACGGACTACGTCGAGATGAAGCGCAACGAGTGGCAGCGCAGCCATGGTCAGGTCAGCGACGCCGAACGCGACACCTACCTGCTGAACCTATGACCGTCATCGGTATCACCACGGGTCCGACGGAGAGCCCGGACGTGGTGTCGGCGTTCACCGCGGCGGTGCTCGCCGCCGGCGGCGTGCCCCTGCTGCTGCCGACCGCCCTTGGCGACTCGGAGGGCGTCGACGAAGCGCTCGGCCGCGTCGACGCGCTGCTGCTCTCGGGCGGTGGCGACGTGCACCCCTCGGAGTACGGCGAGAGCGTGCGCACCACGCTGGACTCCGTCGACCGCAAACGCGACCGCATGGAACTGCGGGCCTTTCGCGCGGCGCACCACGCCGGCAAGCGGGTTCTCGGCGTATGCCGGGGAGCCCAGCTCATCGCGGTGGCCACTGGAGGCTCGCTGATCCAGGACCTGACTGCCGAGGGCTACCACGGTCACCTCGACGAGAGTCACGACCGCGGTTACGCCACGTTGCGGCACGGCATCAAGGCCAACGTCGGCTCGGTCGCCGAGGCGGCACTGGCCACCCTCTGCGACGTCAATTCCCATCACCACCAAGCGATCCGAGAGGTCGGCGCACTGCTGACCGCCACCGCGTGGGCCCACGACGGCATCGTCGAGGCCGTCGAAGCGCCAGGGGTGCTCGGTGTGCAGTGGCACCCAGAAGCACTCATCGCCAGCGATGACCGCCATCTCGAGCCATTCCGCTGGCTCATTCACGGAAACTAACCTGAGGCAACGAACATGAACCCGAGCATGCGAGCCAAAGTCGCTCCCCGCGTCGACGCGCCGGCGGCGCCATCCCCCGTGCACAAGGACCGGGCAGGCCGGATCGAACGGTACGGCGTCGAGTACATCCCCGAAGACGAGCGTCGATCGTCACCACGAAACCTCGGCAACATCCTCTTCGGCGGATCGCTGACCTTCAGCGTGATCATCATCGGCTGGTTTCCCGTCAGCTTCGGGCTGAGCTGGTGGCAGGCGGCCAGCGCAGTCGTCGTCGGCTCCGCAGTCGGTGCCGCACTGCTGGCGCCGACCGGGCTGATGGGTCCCCGCAGTGGCACCAACAATCCGGTGTCGTCCGGCGCGTTCTTCGGTGTCGCGGGGCGGCTCATCGGTTCGATCCTCGAGGCCTCCGCATCGGTAGCCTTTGCGGCGCTGAGCATCTGGACCGGCGGCGACGCCCTCGCCGGTGCCCTCACCCGTTATCTCGGCCTCACCGACACCGGTCCCGTCCGGCTGGCCGCCTACGCGATCCTCTCGGTGGTCGTGACGGTGGTCTCGGTGCTTGGGCATTCGAGCATGGTGTTCTGTCAGAAGATCATGATCCCCACCGCGGGCGCGTGCCTGATCGTCGGATTGTTCGTCTACGGTGCACATTTCGACCCGAGCTACCCCGGAACGGGCAGCTACGCCCTCGGCTCGTTGTCGGCGGCCTGGTTGTTGTCAGCCTTGCTGTGCGCCTCGACGGTGGCGTCCTATGGCCCCTACGCCGGCGACTGGACCCGGCACATCTCCCCCAAGCTACATCCGGACGGATCGATCGTGCGCGCGCTGTTCCTCGGCGGCATGTTCGGCATGGGCGGCCCGTTCATGTGGGGCGTGTTCACATCGGTGGTGTTGTACTCCAACGCAATTCCCGATGCCGATACCTCCTACGTGCTGGCATTGGTGAATGCCGCACCGCTGTGGTTCATTCCCGCCCTGATCTACGTCGGGCTTGCCTCGGGCATGGCGCAGGCCGTGATCAACACCTACGGAACGGGTTTGGACACCTCGGCGATCATCCCCAAGCTCAACCGGGTGCAGGCCACGCTGCTGGCCTGCCTCATCGCCACCGTCCTGGTGTACGTCGGACACTTCTACTCCGCCATCGCTGGCGGGGTTGCGGTCTTCCTCGCGCTACTGGCCTGCTCGTCGATCCCCTGGATCGTCATTCTGACCATCGGCCACTTCCACCGGGGCGGTTACTACCCACCGACGACCTTCAGGTGTTCAACCGCGGCGAGAAGGGCGGTGTGTACTGGTTCACCGGTGGCCTCAACTACGTCGGCGTCGGAGTGTGGGGCATCGCCTTCGCCTGCGGGCTGCTGTTCACCAACAACGGGTGGTTCACCTCGCCCGGCGCCGAACTGCTCGGCGGACTCGACACCGGATTCCTCGCCGCGGGCATCGTCGCCGCCATCCTCTATCCCCTGGCCCTGCGGGTGTTTCCCGAGCCGGCGGAGCTATTCGCCCCGCGCCAACCCGACCCGTCGACGCGGCGGGTCTGACGATGGTCACCGCCCCGTGTTCTGACATCATGGAACGGCAGTTCATAGAGGAGGTCGAGGTGGCTGTCACCATCCGCGACGTCGCCGCGGCCGCAGGCGTCTCCCTCACCACCGTCTCCCACGCCCTGAGCAACCAGGGGCGGATCGGCGAACGGACGCGCCAGCGCGTGCTCGAGGTCGCCACCGAACTCGGCTACCAGGCCAACGTCCACGCCCAGCAACTGGTCACCAACAAGAGCCGCACCCTGGCGATTCAGATCGCTCCGTTCGACTCGACCAGCCAATCGAGCATGCTCATCCCGAATTCCGAGTACTTCCTCGAAGTGCTCAACGGGGCCTCCGAGGAGGCAGGCAAGCGTGGCTACGCTCTGGTGCTCACCCCGCCGGGAATCGCACCCGCCGCGATCAATGCCTTCGCCGTCGACGGCGCCATCATCGTCGACCCCCACGGCGACGAGGGCCTGCTGGATCCGAGCTGGGTCAAGGCGCACCCCGTGGTCACCGCGGGCCGTACGGCCGGGGTGAACCCGAACCGCTACGTCGTCGACAACGACCACCGCGCCGCTGCACTGGTTGCGCTGGAACACCTTTGGGCCCAGGGTTATCGCCGCCCGGCAGCCATGATCACCGACCGTGCCCGGTCCTACACCCGCGACGTGATCGACGCCTACACCACGTTCGCGCAGACCCACGGCATCCCCGTGCGCACCGTGGAAACGGGTACTGGAGACTCCGCGAAGGCCGCGCTGCGCACCCTGCTTTCCGAATCCGACCCACCCGATGCGATCTATGCGGGCTCGGAGGACATCGCGCTCGACGTGCTGCACGAGGCGAGCGCGCTCGGGCTGGACCTGCCGCGCGATCTGGGTCTGTGCAGCTGTGTCGACAGCAGCATCTTCAACCTCACCACCCCCGAGGTGACGGGCATCGTCTGCCACCCGAGGACCATCGGCGGCATCGCCGTGGCACTGCTCATCGACCTGGTCGAGGGCCGCACGCCTGCCCAAGAAGCCGTCGTCGTCCCCACCGAGTTGAACATCCGCCGATCCACGCTGCGCGGCGGCGCACCCGCCTAGCGGCCACCGCACCACAGCCCCTTGCCGCCAAGTGAAAAAGCCTTTCATCATGGAGAACAGAATGCAGACACTCGTCATCAGCGCAAGCGCCAGGGACGACGGCAACTCCGACCTGCTCGCCCGCGCCGCCGTCGACGGCGCCCACTCGGCCGGGCACGATGTGGAGCACGTCTACCTCGCCGACTACGTCGAGCGGATGCTGGACAACTGCAGGCGATGCCGTCGCGCGTCCGATCGCCTCTGTTCGCTGGACGACCGCTACGCCGAACTCCTCCTGGAGAAGATGCTGCCCGCCGACGGCATCGTCTACTCCATGCCGCTGTACTTCTACGGAATGCCCGGCCGGCTCAAGACCGTGTTCGACCGGCTGTTCTGCTACACCGCCAACAGCGCGCCCCAGCAGGAACTGGTCATCGACGGCATCATGAACAAGAAGGTGGGCGTGCTCATCTCCTGCGAGGAGAGCTACCAGGGCGCCACCGTCGGCGTGGTCGCCCAGTTCCAGGAGTTGACGCGCTACCTCAACCAGGACCTGGTCGGGGTGGTCGTCGGCCGCGCCAACAGCCGCGGTGAAATCGCGCTGGACCCAAGCGATCCCGTCTCGGCTGCCAGTCGCCTCACCGAAAGGCTCTACGACACCCGTGTCACCGACTACCGCCTCGACACCGTGCGGTCCAACAAGGTATGGGAACACCTCCGGTCGGTGCCACCCGTTGCCGAACCCACGAACCAGTCGATCGGCAACGCCCGGTAGCGACGAGCCGACGATGCCGTCGCAAGCTGGTTATTCATTGCAGCGCAGCGGAATCGTCGCCACCAGTGACGTGCCACTGCCGACCGGGCTGGACACCAGCAGGCGTCCGCCGAGCGCCTCGACACGGTCTCGAAGACCGACGAGTCCCGATCCCCCATGTGAGTCGGCGCCACCCGCCCCGTCGTCTCGAATGCACAGACGCAAGTCGGCCCCGTCGGTATCCACCTTCACCGTCACCTCGGAGGCTTGCGCGTGCTTGGCGGCGTTCGTCAGCGATTCCGCGACGACGTAGTACGCGGCGACCTCCGTGGAGTCGGGCAGCCGGCCCTCCACACCGAGATCGAGCGCGACGGGAACGGTCGAGCGGCGAGCAAGAGTCTTGAGCGCAGGAACCAACCCACCTCGCGAGAGAACCGCTGGATGAATGCCGCGGGATATGTCCTGGAGGTCCTTGGAGACGTCGACCAAACCGTCGACCATCTCCGACATCTGCAGTCGCAGCGACCCGAGTTCGGTTGGCACGGCGGCTTCTGCGGCCCGCAGTTTGAGCCCCAGCGAGACCAGCCGCTGTTGGGCGCCGTCGTGCAGATCGCGTTCGAAGCGACGTCTGGCCTCATCGCCCGCGGAGACGATCCGGGCCCGAGATGCGGTGAGCTGGGCGCGGGTCTCGGCGTTGGCGATCGCGGTTGCCACCAGATCCGCGAAATCCCCCAGCCGGGACTCGGTGTCGGCGGGCAACGGATCGCGTTGCGACGCACCCACGATGGCAGCGCCCCACACTCGTCCGTCTACGATGATCGGCGCCCCAACTCCCGAATGGAGACCTACCGCACGGATCATTGCAGCGGCCGGACCGGCAACGTCGTCGTGGCTGTCCATCCGTGCCGCGCCGCCCGTGCGAAAGACCATCGCCGCGACGTTGTCGCCATCGGGCTCAAACCGAATGCCCAGCGGCATCCGTTGCCCACGGTCGTCGTGAGTGGCCAGCAGGACCGAGCCGCCGTCGGCGTCGAAACGCACCAATGTCGAATGAGGCGTACCCAGACAGCGCGCCAACTCTCCCGCCACCGCGTTGAACACCTCGGACGGGGTGGCCCCGCGTGCGACCTGCGTCGCGACCCGTCGCAACGCGGACTGCAGTTCCGCCAGCGCCCGCAGCTGATCACGACTTCGCTCGGCTTCGCCGCGGCGCTCATCCAACTCGACCACCAGTGCCCGCACCAGAAACGCCAGCGTGTTCGCGATCAACGTCACCATCAACCAGACACCTATCACCGCCCAGTCGTCGGCGCCGAAGCCGAAGGCGGCCGGCCAGTCTCGGAAGTAGTCGAAGGCCAGGGCGCTCGCCACCGAGGTCGCCGCAGAGACCCCGAAGCCCCACACCGTTGACACCACGAGGACGCCGAGCAGGTACACGACCCCGAACGCACTCATGGGAGCCATCTGCTTGAGCTGGATGACGACAGCCGTCTCCACGACGATGAACGAGACGGCGACCACCAGACCCAGCCAGAGGGGCGGGGTCTTCGGACGAAGCAACCAAGTGAGGAGGCGGGCGCGCATCGGCGGCGGACCTAGTTCCGCATCAACGTGACGGCTGCCGATCGCGAGATCCGGCGCGGGTGACGGCCAGCCAGGTGCAGGCAAGCTGCTCCGCAGCAGGACGCCGGCTCGGACCGATCGATGGAGACTTGACCGCACATGTGAGGGTAATTCTCGAAGATGTGGAGTTCCTGGGAACGAACACCGCTCGGCGTCGTCACCGTGGCGCACCCACCATCTGACCGATGCCGTAGGTGACGAGCATTGCAACTGCTCCACCGAGCACGACGCGAAGGACCGCACGAGTCTTGTTGGCGCGGCTGAGGATGCCGCTGACCGTTCCAGTCACCACCAATGCCAACAACACCGAGAAGAACGCGACGGGGACGCGGGCGCTGGCCGGCGGAAGCAGGATCGCGATGAGCGGAATGACCGCTCCAGCGGTGAACGCGACGGCGGATGACAATGCCGCCTGCCAGGGGTCGGACAGATCGTCAGGGTTGATGCCCAATTCGACGTCGACATGGGCGGCGAGGGCGTCGTGCGATGTCAGCTCCTCAGCGACCGTGCGTGCCGTTCGTGGGCTCAGGCCCTTAGCCGCGTAAAGCGCCGTCAGTTCTCGCAGTTCGGCTTCCGGGGTGTCGCGGAGCTCTTGACATTCCTGCTGCAACAGGGCTCGCTGACTATCGCGCTGCGTGCTGACCGAGACGTATTCGCCGAGGGCCATCGACACTGCTCCGGCGACCAGACCGGCCATCCCGGCGGTGAAGATCACCTCCCTTGCGGCGGTAGCCCCCGCAACGCCTACCACCAGGCCAGCGGTGGATACGATGCCGTCGTTGGCCCCAAGGACTCCGGCGCGCAACCAGTTGAGTCGGCCGGTCACGTTGAGTGCATGCGGTTCCGTCGCGGGATGCTCAGCACCGCTATGCAGTTCAGTATCGCTCGTCGTCATGGCCTGCCAACCTTCGTGCGCGTGCCATGTGGTGACGCGGCCGTGACGGTCAACGTGGTGGTCGTCACGTCGTTCTCCCAATCTGTCGTCCTACCCTTGCCATGGTCGCGGTCGAACCGATCGCTGTCGCCACCGCTGACACCCGTTGCGGGCTCCTGTCAGCGGTACCCGCGGTATGGCTGCCAGCTGTAAGCGGTCAGCGTGTCGCGACCACTGTGCACACGCGACCGCCGCCTGAGCGTGCCGATTGCAGCTGGCCGGTATGCGGGAGGTAGGGCTGGCTGGGGTTGTAGATGGGCACCAGCCTCGACGACACCGGCCGCCGTCGCGGTGATCGTAGAGGCCATGCAAACAGCCACACCACAATCCATAGCCGGTGTCATCGCCGGTGAGTCGGCGCCAGGCGCCGTGACCGGACCCCGGTCGAGTGTGAAGTACGCCGTCGAGGCGATCGGCACCTTCTTTCTGGTGTTCACCGTCGGCGCCGCCGTCGGGAGCGGCAGCCCGTTCGCCCCGCTGGGCATTGGGGCGGTCCTGATGGTGATGATCTACGCCGGCGCTCACCTATCCGGCGGCCACTACAACCCAGCCGTGACGATCGCGGTCCTGGTGCGTCGACGAAT
This sequence comes from uncultured Actinomycetota bacterium, assembly GCA_963742715.1. Taxonomy (GTDB): domain Bacteria; phylum Actinomycetota; class Actinomycetes; order Mycobacteriales; family Micromonosporaceae; genus CAVUMR01. The sequence continues at coordinate 62,361 of CAVUMR010000003.1, forward strand.
CACGCTGCACGAGGCGGTCGGCTACTGGGTCGCACAGCTCGGTGCCGGGCTACTGGCAGCGGTGGTCGTGCGCACGATCGTCGACCCGGCGCACGCGGCGGTCGGCGCGACGTTGATGCTGAACGGCCGAACGATGTTGGCGGCGTTCGTCGTTGAGCTACTGTTCACCTTCGCCCTCTGCTACGTGGTACTCAACGTGGCCACCAGCGAGGACCACCGGGACAATTCGTTCTACGGCCTGGCGATCGGATTCACGGTCGTGGCAGGCGCGGTCGCAGTCGGAGCCATCTCTGGCGGTGCCTTCAACCCGGCGGTGACGCTCGGGGCTGCCGCGATGGGCATGTTCGCCTGGTCGACGTTGTGGGTGTATCTGGTCGCGCAGGCGCTCGCCGGGATCGCGGCCGGTGTCATGTTCCTCGCACTCAACAGGGCAGACCGATGAGCCGCCTGGTGGCGCGGGCCGGGGCGCTGAGCTGCCGGCAGTCGCGGTCCACGGTCGGCGTGCCCGACCTGGCCACCATCGTCGCCGCCGGACCGTTCGACGATCTCGAGCACGCCCAACAGCTGGCCGCGATGTTCGCGCTCGTTCAGCCGACGTGCTGGACACGATTGGTGTTGCTGGGCGAGGGCGCGCGGCGCAGCCTGGTCGTCAGACGCGCCGCCGAGCGCAGGCTGCACACGCGACTGATCCTGATCGATGACTGTGCCGGGCCGCAGCGATCGGAGCAGCTCGCCGACGCCGACCTCGTGATTCCGAGTCCCGCGTCGACGTTGAGCGCGCTCGAGGAGACGATGGCCGCCGGCCGAGCCGTCGTGGCGTCCGCCAGCCCGGCGACCGCTGCGCTGGTGATGCCCTACAGCGCTGGGCTGCTCTACGCGCCCGGAGACGTGTCGGCGATGACTGCCGCGGTGGTGCGGCTGCTGACGCATCCGGAGCTGCGACACCAAATGGGTATCCGGGCAAGCCAAGCCGCACAACGCCATCACGTGCATCCGCTCCGGCAGTGGCCGGACGACTTGCGCAAACACGCCTAGCCCGCAGGTCCAACAGTCCAACCCACCAACGAAGGAACGACGATGACACGACCGCTGCCGACCACGACGGATGCAGGCATCCCGATCGAGAGCGATGAGCACTCGCTGACCATCGGTCCGGACGGCCCGATTCTGCTGCATGATCACTACCTGATCGAGCAGCTGGCGCAGTTCAACCGCGAACGGGTGCCCGAACGCCAGCCGCACGCCAAGGGGTCTGGTGCATTCGGCCGGTTCGAAGTGACCAAGGACGTCAGCGCCTTCACCAAGGCGGCGGTGTTTCAACCCGGCACCATCACCGAGACGGTGATCCGGTTCTCGACGGTGGCCGGAGAGCGCGGCAGCCCAGACACGTGGCGTGACCCGCGCGGCTTCGCGCTGAAGTTCTACACCGCCGAGGGTAACTACGACATCGTCGGCAACGACACCCCGGTGTTCTTCCTCCGTGATCCGTTGAAATTCCCAAGTTTCATCCGATCGCAAAAACGCCGCGCCGACAACAACCTTCGCGATCACGACATGCAGTGGGACTTCTGGACGCTGTCCCCGGAGTCGGCGCACCAGGTCACCTGGCTGATGGGCGATCGCGGCATCCCACGCAGCTGGCGACACATGAACCTCTACAGCGGGCACACCTTCATGTGGATCAACGCCGCCGGCGAGCGGTCCTGGGTGCGGTATCACTTCATCACCGATCAGGGCATCGAGAACCTGACGCAGTCCGAGGCCAACGCGCTGGTTTCGGTCGACACCGACTATCACACCCGGGATCTGTTCGAGGCGATCAAGCGCGGGAACCACCCGAGCTGGACGCTGAAGATGCAGATCATGCCCTTCGAGGACGCCAAGACCTACCGGTTCAACCCATTCGACCTGACCAAGGTGTGGCCGCACGGCGACTATCCACTGATCGAGGTGGGCCGGCTGACGCTGGATCGCAACCCCACCGACAACCACAGTCAGATCGAGCAGGGCGCTTGGGCGCCAAGCAATCTGGTGCCGGGGATCGGCGCAAGCCCGGACAAGATGCTGCTTGGCCGGATGTTCGCCTACCCCGACGCGCAGCGCTACCGCATCGGCTCGAACTACAACCAATTGCCGGTAAACGCGCCCACGTCGCCGGTGCACGGTTACAGCACGGCGGGCCACATGCGGTATCAGTTGGCCAGCGACCCGGTGTATTCGCCAAACTCCAAGGGCGGCCCCCGCGCCGACGTCGAACGCTACGGCCAGCCGTCCGGCTGGCATACCGACGGGGACATGGTGCGCACCGCCTACACGTTGCGCGCCGAGGACGACGATTGGGGCCAGGCCGGCACCCTGGTCCGCGAGGTCATGAACGACGAGGAGCGGGATCGGTTGGTGGACAACATCGTCGGGCACCTGCTGGACGGCGTTTCCGAGCCGGTACTCGAACGCGCCTTCGAGTACTTTCGCAACGTAGACGTGAACCTCGGCGAGCGGGTCGAGAAGGGCGTCCGGGCGGGATAGCCCTTCCCACGCGGCATGGCGCTTCGCGCGGCCGGCGCCTTCGTCGGGGAGATCCTCGACGCGACGATGATCGGCCCGGCCATCCCGCGTATCAGCGAGTCGTCGGTGCCGTTGGCGACGATGGACCAGCCGGGTTAGACCTGGGGTTACACCACCCCCGGAGCCAAGAGATCTTGGGCGGACCGCAGGGCGGCATCGAGCTCACCGAGCGTCAGCCCGTCTGTGCGGCCAAGGTGGATCTCGATCTGGTACTCGGGCTGACCGCTGGTTCCGAAGATCGGCAAGACCACGAATTCTGCCGTGACCAGCTCTGTTTCCAGCGTTCGAGTCACCGACTGCAGGGTGACCATGGTCATCAGGGTGCTCAGTTGTCGCGTCACTGATGTGGCAGGTTCCAGCGAAGCGAGAAGACCGACGAGGCGATCGTGCAGCGACGAGGAGGTGTCGTCGAAACGCCAGGCTCCATAGCCACGCTGCCGGATATCGTCGAGTACCCAGCGGTGTTCCTCGATGTCGGTCTGGGTCAACCGCGGCGTGACGCGCTGGAGCCAGTTCGCGACGGCGACCTCGTCGCGCCACGCCATCGCCACCAAACCGAACGGCGGATCGATCGGGAAGCGATGACCAGTCGCATGCTCACCGTCGGTGGCATGCCCGACGGTGTCGACGGTGGTCAGATGCCGGTCGCCGATCTTGGACATCGAGCAGCCCGCGCCGAGGCGCACGTGCAGGCCCATAAGTGCTTCGCGTCCGCGGTCGAGCAGCGGAAACTGTTTACGCAAGCCGTGCACCAGGCCGAACAAGCCGCTGCCCAGCCCGTATCTGCGGTCGTCGTAACGGGCCACCCAGCCGCGTTGCTCCAGCTCAGCCAGCACCAGTGCGCACGTCGACGTGGTGATGCCACACCGCCTGGCCAGTTCGGCCGACGTGTACCCGTCGGTCGAATCCGCCAGTGCCTCAACCACGTCCATCGCACGGCGGGTTGGTGGTGACTTCGGCGTTGACTTGCCCACGATCACCTCCCTACTATGCGTCCAAATACTCGTTATAGGCATCCTAATAATAGGAGAGAAATGACAATCAAGGTGGGCATCTGGGTCCGGGATCCATGGGGGTCATTGCACTGCGCGCAGTGATCGACCACCCCGAGTTGGAACTCGTCCACCTCGTCGTGCACAGCGACGCCAAGGCAGGCCGCGACGCAGGCGAACTCTGCGGAATCGAACCGGTGGGCGTGATCGCCAGCCAGGATCCGGCCGATTTGCTCACCGGTGACGCCGAAGTGGTGGTCTACGCGGCGGCAGGCAACCTCCGCGTCTTCGAGGCCCTCGATGACATGGTGCGAATCCTGCGGTCAGGCAAGGACGTAGTGTCCTGCTCGGTGGTGCCACTGGTCTATCCCGATGCCGTCGACGCGGCGTTCACCGGTCCGCTTCGGGACGCCGCATTGGCTGGCGGAAGCTCGTTCTTCACCCGGGGATCGACACCGGCTTCGCCAATGACATTCTCCCGCTGGCATTGTCGGGAATCTCCCGGAACATCGACACGATTCACGTCACCGAGATGTTCAACTACGCCACCTACCCGGACCACGACGCCGTCTACGAAATCCTGGGATTCGGCAAACCTCCGGAATTTGCCGCCATCGCCGCGATGCGCTCGACACTCACCGGATGCGTCGACGGCAAGCCGACATTCGTCGTCGACCACGTCACCCGCACGCGCGACGACTTCGCACCGGAGTGGCCGCAGCCCAGCATCGCCATCGCGCCGAACGACCTCGGCCATGGCGGCGCGTCGGGCCGTGGCGCCTATCGCGTCGAGATCGAGGGATCACCGAGCATCCGCTGTGAACTCGAACTGGCCGAGAACCACGACCACGATCTGGGAGCCCGCATGGCAGGCGCATCCCGGATGGTGAACGCGATCCCGGCGGTCGCCGCCTCTGCGCCCGGCCTGCTGTCGGCGCTGGATCTCCCGCTGATCACCGGCAACGGGCTCCTCAAGCCAGTAGCCGGCCCGTCACCGGACAGCCGGGTAGTGGGTGTTCGCTAACGGAAATTTGCAGTCAGCACCAATGACAACTGGTGCCGCGAAACGCGATTCTGGGAACTATGGTCGACAAACCTTCGGTTCGCATCGTTCGGCGTGACCAACTCTCGAACGACACCGCGCAGACCTCAGGACTGTTCCGGCAGGTCGCATTCGACAGCCGCAATCCCGACGCCAAGGTGCTGAGTGCATTCCTCACCACCGTGCAACCCGGCGCCGCGACAGGCGCGCACCATCACGGCGACCAAGAGACGATCCTGTACGTGCTCGAAGGCACAGCGAGATACCGGTGGGGCGACCATCTCGAGCACATCGTCGAAGCGGGTCCGGGGGACTTCGTCTTCATTCCCCCGCATACGGTGCACCAGGAGATCAACGGATCCGCTGACAACCCGACCGTCTGGGTCGTCACCCGTTCGGACCCGGATCCGATCGTGGTCAACCTTCCGGAGCTGGACCAGTTCGCCGAGTCTGCTGCCCGCAAGTACCCACATCTCTGATTTGGCGTCACCCGGCCTTGGTCGGTGACGAAATCAGGCTGCGCCTGCGGCCAGTCCGGGCAGAAGGATGGCCACCAATCCGTTGGCATGCGCGTCGATCCAGTTGGTGCTCTTAGGGTCTCGGCCGGTAAGCAGACGGACCTCGGAGGCGTTCACATAGGGCAGTGAGGCTGCGCCGATCAATACGTAGTAGACGATCTCGTCGTCGATGGGCGCGGCGACGCCGGCGGCACGCAGTGTCTGCCACCCCGGGCGAATGCCGTCGAAGAATGGCTTCACGTGGGTTTTAGTCATCCAGGTCAACCTGTCACTCGGCGCCGTGCCCTCGTGCGCCATGATTTGGTTTAGCTCGGGGTGCTCCGCGGCGAATCTCACGAATCGGCGTATCCCATCGGCAAATCCGGTGGCGAACGTCTGCACGTCAACCTCGATCGACTCCGCGGGAATGACGCCTTCGAATGCCTCCCCCAACAACCCGAACAGGTGGTCGACGGCTGCCGTCCACAGCGCCGTCTTCGACTCGAAGTGATAGTTGATCTGCGGCTGGTGCGCCTGAACGCGCGCCGCGATCGCACGCGTCGACGCGCCGTCGAAGCCCTTGGCGCCGAACTCGACCAGTGCCGACTCCAACAGTGCCTCCCGGATGTCGGTCCTGGTGATGATGGCGGTCGCCGAACGGATGTCGGGTCAGCCGGTGCCTTCGGAGATGCGACCCGCGGTCCAAGCCGTGGCAGAGCGGGAAGGTCGGGTGCTGATCCGCTGCCGGCCCTACGGACAACAGCTTTGACCTGTGCATCACCTACAACGGGCTGCACTGCCTGCCCGACCCGCGCGCCGCGCTGGGCGAGCTCACTCGCGTACTGAAGCCAGGGGGACGCTGCGGGGGACGTCATGCGTTAGGGGCCGCGGGCCCCGCCAGGACGCCGTGATCGCAATGTCGCGTCGCATCGGGGTGTTCGGAGACATCCCGCATACAGGCCAGATCGACAGATGGCTGACGGAATTCGGCCTCGACATCGTGGCACTTGACCGCAGCGGAGCGATCGAGTCCTTCGAGGCGCGATTACCGCGGGGAGAACCTACGGACTAAGGCGCGGCCATGCTGTCTGCGCTCAGCGCAGGACCTGCCGACGCTACGGTCCGCGGGCGTCGGGGAGACTAGGCACGAGACGCCGATCGCCGGCGTCTGCTGGCCGACCAGGAGGCACGCGCCGTGACCCGCCGGTTGTTCGTCGTGGCACTGGCGACGGCCATCGTCGTGCTCGCCTCCGTCACATCGGGGGTGGCCGCGGCCGACCCGACGATCGGTCCGTCCACGACCGCCGATGCGTCGCCTGCCACCGACGATGCGCTTTCCGTCGGCGGCGGGGCGACCGACTCCTGGAGCGGTTACCTGCCCGACAACACCACGCTCAGCCCGTTCGACGCCTCGAGTCAGATCCTTGCGCTGCTCGACCCGGCACTGCTCAAGGCCGTCCAGGACGCCACCCGCAGCGCACAGGCCCAGGGCGTCGGCATCACGATCACGTCGGGTTGGCGGTCGAAGGGATTCCAGCAGCGCCTGTTCGACGACGCCGTTCGCCGGTACGGCAGCGTCGCGATGGCGCAGCAGTTCGTCGCATCGCCCGAGACGTCCAGGCACGTGGTCGGCGAAGCGGTGGACATCGCGGGCAACGGCGCATCGGAGTGGCTCATCCGCAACGGCGCGCAGTTTGGCTTGTGCCAGATCTACGCCAACGAGAACTGGCACTTCGAACTGGCCACCGACGCCGAGGGCCGCTGCCCTCCGTTGCGGCCCAACGCGGCGGGCTGAGCGCCAGGGGCGACGTCATGGCAGTGCCTGCAGGCCGGCTCCGGTGAGCAGGTATCCCGAGGTCAGCGACTCTGGATCCTTGCGGGCCAGGTCCACGACGGCGTTGCCTGCCGTTTCGGGCGTCAATGGTTCCCCGAGTTGCTGCAGGTAGGCCTCCTCGGTCTGCCCGGTACGGGCCGCGTATGCCCGGACTCCGCGCCGTCCGACGCCGCCGAAGGGAGTCATCCTCGGCATGACCGCCGTGAAGGTGATGCCCAGGTCGGCGCGGCCCGACTCGTCGTTGGCATACCCAGCGATGAACCGCTGAGTGGCCTTGGCCCCTGCGTACCCGCCGCTGACGGGTGACCCGTTGATCGCGGCTCCGCTGCTCACCACCACGACCCGGCTGCCAGGGGGCAGCGGCTTGAGTAGTGCCTCGCGCACCCAGGTGAACGCGATCTTGACGTCGACATTCCAGTTGGCCGAGAACGTCTCCCACGTCTGGTGCTGCAGCGGTCGCATCACTGGATTGGCGCCGGCGACCAGGATGAGATTCTGCGGCTCATACTGGTCCAGCAAGGCCCACGCCGCCGTTGGGTCGGCGGCATCGGCGACTTCGCCGTGAATGTTCACGCTGGTTGCGGCCAGCTCGTCCAGCGCTGAGGCGGTGCGGGCGACCGCGACGACCGGAGCGCCGGCCTCCGCGAACGCAACGGCGATCCCGCGCCCCAATCCCCTGCTGGCGCCGACCACCATCGTCTTCGCCGGCGATGACTCACTCATCATGTTCCCCTTCCGTTCTCGATCAATGGGATTGCTGCGCGGCTACTGCGCTGGCGCGGCCGCCACGAGTCCCGCGTACTGGCGTTCGAGGGCCTTGGCGGCGCCGTTGCGCCAGCCCTCGGCCATCGCCGCCGACATCGCATCGGGAAAGATGTCCTCCTCCCCGTTCTGCACTCCGTCGAAGATCGCGCGCGCCACCGATTCCGGCGCGGCCTTTGGGATGTCGAGGCCTCGGGACATATCGGTGTCCACGGGACCAGTCATCACGGCATGCACGCTCACGCCACGTCCGGCGACCAGCGCGCGGAGAGATTGAGAAAGGGAGAAGGCGGCCGCCTTGGACACCGAGTAGGCCGGAATGACTGGGATGGCGGCCCAAGCCGCCACCGACAACACGTTGACGACGGCTCCGCGTGCCGAGGTCAGCAATGGCAGGAACGCCTGAGTAACACCGTATGTGCCAAAGAGATTGACGGCCAGAGCCTGTTCAAGGACAGTACGGTCGCTCAGGTCGTCGTAGACCGAAATGCCGGCGTTGTTGACCAGGATGTCGAGGGAGTCGACTCGCTCGGCCGCGGCCTGAATCTGTGCAGGATCGGTCACATCCAGGGGCACGGGTGTGACACGGCCGTCGCGGCGGTCCAGGGGTCGTCGCGTACCGGCGTACACGTGTTTGGCGCCCCTACTCAACGCTTCCTGGACCAACGCCGCTCCGATGCCACGATTGGCTCCGGTCACCAAAACTGTCTTCCCTGCGATCGTCATACCGCCTCCTCGTCTCGTGATTTCCGAACCGTCGAAGGTGTAGGCACCACGGCGCAGAGAAATTGGGCCCGCTCCAAGCGCCCAGTTTTCTCATCGACGGGTGTCTGTATGACGAGTGGACTAGGAAGGCGAGCACCGAGATGCAATGGAATGGTGGCCGTGGCGACAACTGATCTGATGTTCAGGGCGCGTGCCGGGGACGGTGCGGCGTTCCGCGAGTTGACGGAACCGCACCGGGGAGAGCTTCTGGTGCACAGCTACCGGATGCTCGGGTCATTTCAGGACGCCGAGGATGCGGTGCAGGACACGCTGCTGGCGGCCTGGCGAGGTCTTGACGGGTTCGAGGGACGCTCCTCGATGCGCACCTGGCTCTACCGGATCGCGACCAATCAATGCCTCAATGCATTGCGCTCGGCCAGCCGACGCCCGACCAAGGAGTGGGACATCGCCGCGCTTGAACTGCCGGAGCCGACTGGGTTTGGTGAAATCGCTTGGCTCGAACCCTATCCCGACACTCTGTTGCATGGGTCGGAGGTCGTGCCACTGGGTCCGGAGGCCCGCTACGAACAAACCGAAGCCATCTCGTTGGCGTTCGTGACCGCACTTCAGGTGCTGCCTGCGCGCCAACGCGCCGTGCTCATCTTGCGCGAGGTCCTCGGTTACCGCGCCAGCGAGGTCGCCGACATGCTCGGTTCGAGCGTCGAATCAGTCAACAGCGCCCTCAAGCGGGCACGCACCACTCTGCAACTCCGTCTGCCGACGACCAGCGAGCGTGAAACCCCACCTGCTCCCGACTCTCCCGCCGAAAAGGCGTTGGTGGCAAGGTTCGTGCGCGCGTACCAGTCCGGCGACATCGATGCCCTCGTCGAGTTGCTCACCGCCGACGTCCGCGTCTCCATGCCGCCGATTCCCCTCGAATACCATGGCCGCGACGTCGTCGCCCGTTTCTACGCCCACGTGATGACACCAAGCCGGAGGTATCACCTAGTGCCCACGCGCGCAAACGGTCAGCCGGCATTCGGCGCCTACCTTCCCTCTCCTGGTGGTGGCGTCCGCCACGGGGCCGGTCTGCTAGTCCTCACCCTGACCGGTGAGCAGATCAGCGGCATCACCCGCTTCGACAACAACGTGCTTCCGGTCTTCGGGCTGCCACTGTCGCTCCCCTACTAAGGGCCGCCGGGCTGGCACAGTCGAAGGCATGGAGACCGCAGCCGCCGGCGACTACTGGAACCACAACACCGCCTACCACCCATCGCTGGTGGGCCTCGCGGCCACGCACCGCGGCGACGTGCTTGACGTGGGCTGTGGCGACGGGCTTCTCGCGCAACGCCTCGCCCAGGTGTCGCGGTCGGTGACGGGCATCGAGCCCGACCCCGCGACGGCCGAGCGCGCCGTCGAACGCGTCGCCGACGTCGAGAACGTCCAGATCTCGCGCACGTCCTTCGAGGACTTCGATCCGGGGTCGCGGCGATTCGACCTCGTCACGTTCGTGGCCAGCCTGCATCACATGGACCTGCGCACCACCCTGGCGCGCGCCCGCGAGGTGTTGACGCCCTCCGGCGAGATCGCGGTCGTGGGGCTGTCCGCCAACGAGTCGGCGTGGGATTGGGTGTGGTCGGCGTGCTGCCTGCCCGCGGTTGCGCTGGGTGACCTTCTGCACGGCGACACATCCGACATCGGCGTCACCCTCGCCGAACCGCGCGAGTCGCTGCGCACGATCCGCCGGACCACGGCCGAGGTGCTCCCCGGTGCGGTGATCCGACGCAAGCTCTACTACCGCTACCTGCTTCGGTGGTCCAGGTAGCGTTCGCCCCACGGAAACGGTGGGGTTACTTGACCATCGTCGCCAGGTTGTGCCAGAGATTCCGCAGGCTGTCCGTGCCGCCGAACAACGTCGTGAAGTGCGTCGAATCGATCAGAACGATGTCGCCGGCGCGCGGGCCCGACGGTGGCATCCAGATCAGCGCGTTGAACTCGGTGTTGCCTGCCTCGGTGAACGGATGCGGCCGGTTCGGATCGACGCGTTGGCGCCCGAGCACCCGTAGACCATCGCCTTCCGGCGCCGTCAGCGCATAGTGCGGCAGATGCGGGTGGAAGTTGAAGGTGGTGACGTTGTCGAGCAGCCGAGCATTGTCCAGATCTCGGAAACCGGTGAGCGGCGCGATGTCGTTGCCACCTTCGACGACCGCAGGCCGCAGCTCCCCACGTGTTGTGCACCGGGACCTCCAGCGCCTTCATCAACGAGCGCGTGCACTCACCGAAGCGCTGTTGTCTTGGCACCAACCGATCACCGTGGTGCTCGTACTCGACCTGGCGTTGGGCGAAGTCGTCGGTGAAGCCGACGTCGTGGTGAGGCGCCAACAGCAGGCACTTGCCTTCCTGCTTGAGCCACTCCTCCATCGCAGCGATCTCCTCCGGCACGGCCTCCTGTTCGGACAGCAGATGGTCGAGTCCGAACACCATGAGGGTGTCGGTGTCGTCCAGGATGCGTTCGTCGATGAGCTGTTTGCAGCCTGCCTGGTCGATGCGTTGGAAGACCGCCACCGGATGACCGGTGACCTCCCCTGCCAATGCCTGAAAGTCCAGGGTGGACCGGTGGAACAATTCCAATTGTCCCGGCGATCCCCTGAAGGAAGTTCGCGGCGTCGTACTCCGGGGTCTCGTAGGCCGGCCATGCGACGTTGCGCACCTCGGTGATCGTCGAGAAACGGTTGTAGACCTCCGCCGGATCCCGTTGTGACTCCCAGGGATAACTCCACGTCCAGTAGATGCTGACGCGCCGGCGGTCGTCGTGCGGTCGGCCGACATGGGTCTGGTTGTAGGTCCGGGCTCCCGACAGTGCAGTCATGATTGGTCCTTCAATTGGCGAGCGACGCGAGATAGCGCAGCCCGTCGAGACCCGGCAGGAAGAAGTACGCGCCACCCTTCAGGGTCGTAAACGCCGGTATTCCCTTGTGCACCTTGCGAATCGGACGTCTGGGAACGGTGAAGTCGAGGGTTCCGTTCTGAGTTCCGCAGATGGGGTCGTGTTCGTTGCCGAGTTCGTGGAACGTCTTGTCGTTGATCCAGACGTTCTGCGCGAACTCGAACTGGCGCACCAGGTCGGCACAGATGATGAACGCGGCGATGCCGCGGTCCACACCGTCGTCCGGCGCACCATCGGGCAGAGCTGGACCATAGGTCGCGCCGCGGCGGATCATCCGGCGGCGATTCATGTAGTGCGCCGTGCCGCGGGGATTCAGCCGCCGAGCGTGCGATCCCAGTGGGCACGCATATCCGAGCGGTCCATCTCCTTGTAGTTGAAGTCGTTGTTGCGAAGGGGATCGGCTCCCAGTTCGGGATCGTCCCGATCGGGAGCCAACACCAGCGGCGCGCCACTGCGCCATCGACCCATGAACTTCGCGGCAAGCAAATCGGCACCACCCGGCGTTTCGGAGTTCTCGCGCAGATAGTCGCGGAACGCGCCGACGTGTTCCTCCAGCCGTCGATAGGCCATATAGCTTCCGTCGCGCGACAACTCCTCGGGCTGGGGCAGGTTGGCCGGTTGACCGTCTTCATCCGGATATCCAAGGATGAACTCCCCCGGCTGCAACGGATCTCCCGAGCCCGGCGTCGGGTCTTCACCCGAGCCCTTCATCACCGGCTGCGACAGCCGATCGCGAAAGCCGAAGTGGTCATGGGCATAGTTGAATGGCGGCGTCGCGTTCAGATCGAGGAACGACAGGCTTCGCACACCATCGCACCGGACAATCAGCTGGTCGTACACTCCGATACACCGGCGGTGTTCTTCGTCGGTGCGCGCGAACAGGATCGCGATGGCATGCAAGTCCTCGCTCGCAAGCTCGCCCACCCAGTTGTCCGGGTGACTGGCCCCGGTGTCACCGAGGATGTCGGCGCGGGCGGCCATGCCTTCGCGGAACGCATCGGGGAAGCTGGCCAGCGACGCATCGGGCACTCCGAGCGCCCGAAGGCCATTGAAGGTGAACGCCAGCGTGATCCAGCGTTGAGAGCTGTCCATCCCGGCGATCGCCTCCGTGGCCGAATCGACGCGATCGATCAGCAATGACAGCCACGTGCGCCCGCCGGCCGGGTTGCCGAACGACAGAAACTCGTAGCGTCCCGTCATCGCGGGGGTGCGGGTCAGCAGGATGTGCTGGATATCGTCGAACTCAAGCATCAGCTGTGATTTCCGGCGGACTCACTGCATCTGGTCGAGCATGTCGGAGAACGCGGCCTTGAGCCGAAGCGCCTTCTTGATCTCATCGGCGGTCACGTACGGGTACTCGCCGTATTCCAGAAAGCTGGGGAAGTGGTGCTCGCGCACGAACTTCACGAAGGAGGCCGGATTCTCCTTCCAATCTTCTGGGAAGCCTTCGAGGTTGGTGAACACCGTGTTTATGCCGCTCTGACCGAACAGCTGCACGGCGTCCTCGGTGTATTTGTCGAAGTCGGTGTCGAAGATGCCTTGGTATTGAAAGGTCAAGCCATCGCCGATAGTCGAAGAGCACCCAGCGGAGGTAATGCAGTCGTAGTGGAGCGAGGAACTCCGGCGTTTCGGTGATCGCTGCCTGGATGGTCTTGCCGTGTTCGCGGATCGCGTCCTCGCGACCCTCCTTGACCTAGGCGATGATCGAAAATCCATAGCACGCCGGAGTGCGCGGAAACACCGGGCCGTACCGCCCCCTCTCCACTTCAAAGTAACCCCCTTCGGGAATTGCCACGGCCGCCGGTTTGGCCCAATCCTGATCTTTCGTCGACATGTCGGCTCCCTCATGCGGATGTCGAGTGATCTTCACAGTAGACACCGATTACGCCCCCACAGAGGGAATTTGGCATTGTCCGCCTACTCACACAACGACCACGCCGGGCGAAATTCTTTCGATCGCAATTACATCCCGATCTTGAACAATTGTGAATTTTCCTCCGCTTTCAATGGGGTGGATTTAGGCTCCGCCCATAGCGGTTCCGGTGCGTTGTCGGGCAGCGTGGATGCGGCGGGCCGCCACACAGCGGAGGGAACTGCCATGCAATTGAGACAGTGCAACCTGATTTTGGGAATTGCCGTGGCGTTGACGCCAATCGCCGTCACCGTCGCTTCACCGGCCTCGGCGGATTGCTCCGGCGCAGGTGCAGCCACCGTGTGTGCCCAGGGCACGGTCCGCGGCGGCGGACCCGATGCGCCGATCGCTGGGCCGGCCTACCCGGGTTACTGCGCCGACCCCTGGTACTGCGACGACGGCTGGGGTATCGACATCGACCTCAACCCGCGACCTCCTGGCGGAGGCGGCATCTTCCCGGGACGCCCCGGTGGCGGAGGCGGCGGCATCGGACCGCGGTGACCGTATCCACTGTGTCGGAACATCATTCAACGAAGGAGCTGACCATGTTGAAATCAGTACGAGGCGTCATGTCCGCCACCGCGATCGCGGGCTCACTGCTCGCAGGCAGCGCGGCGACGGCCGCCGCTGACCCGCCGAACTGCACGGCCGCCGACCTCGCAGGCGTCATGTCCGGCGTGTCTGCGGGGACGTCCGCCTACCTCTTCACCCATCCCGACGTGAACAACTTCTTCACCGGCCTCAAGGGCAAGTCAAGAGAGGAGATGCGGTCGGACATCCAGGCGTACATGCAAGCCAACCCACAGGCGCGCGACGAACTGAAGGGTGTCAGGCAGGCCGCAGCCGACTTCCGGGATCGTTGCAACGCGCCGATGCCCGACATGCCGATGGGCTAGGGGTGCCTCGGTGGTCCACGACCTGTCCGGACACTAGCCTTGACCCGTGTCCGATCTGGTACTGACGCAGGTCGAGGACCGCGTCGCACTCATCACCGTCAATGACCCCGACCGCCGCAACGCGGTCACGACCGAGATCTCCGCGGCGCTTCGCGCGGCCGTCGACGCGGCCGAGGCCGACCCCGGCGTGCATGCGGTGATCGTCACCGGCGCGGGCAAGGCGTTCTGTGCGGGTGCCAACCTCACGGCCCTTGGCGCCGCGGCCGAAGACGGCCTCCGGGTGATCTACGACGGCTTCCTGGCCGTCGCGAACTGCTCGCTGCCGACCATCGCGGCGGTCAACGGCCCGGCCGTCGGCGCCGGGCTGAACCTGGCGCTGGCCGCCGACGTGCGCATCGCGGGCCCGGCGGCATTGTTCGATCCGAGGTTCCAGAAACTCGGCATCCACCCCGGCGGCGGCGCGACGTGGATGTTGCAGCGGGCGGTCGGCCCGCAGGTGGCGCGGGCATCGCTGCTGTTCGGCATGCGGTTCGACGCGGACGCCGCGGTGCGGCACGGGCTGGCCCTGCAGGTGGCCGACGACCCGGTGGCGGCAGCACGCGAGCTCGCGGCCGGCCCCGCAGCGGCACCGCGCGACGTGGTGATTGCGACCAAGGCGTCCATGCGGGCCACCGCCAACCCCGGCACGGTCGATACCGAGCAGCACCGGATCGCCGTCGACGTCGAGATCGGTCCGCAGGCCAGGTCCATCGAGTCCCCCGAGTTCGCCGCGCGACTGGCCGCCGCCCAGCGCCGCTAACACCCGCGGCTCGTGCACCCGCAGTTGCGGCGTCGCGCGCCACTGCGGGTGCACGAATCGCGGGGAGTTAGAGGTCGAGGAGGGCCACCTCGGGCGACTCGATCAGATCCCTCAGCTCGCCGAGGAACGCGGCCACCTGGGCGCCGTCGGCGACGCGGTGATCGAAGGCGCACGTCAGCGTCATCGTGGGACGGGCGACCACGTCGCCGTCGACGACCACTGCCCGCGGCTTCAGCGATCCGATGCCGAGGATCGCGGCTTCGGGGTGGTTGATCACGGGAACGCCCTCGTCGAGGCCGAGCGCCCCGAAGTTGGACACCGTGAACGTCGAGCCCTGCAGCTCCGTGGGTTTGAGTGTGCCTGCCCGCGCATCTGCGACGAGCCTGCTGACCGCCGCCGCGAGTTCACGGGTGGTCTTGGCCGGTGCGTCGGGCACGACGGGTACCAGCAGTCCTCTCGGCGCGGCAACGCCGATGCCGAGGTGCACGGTGGGGTGGACGTGGATGCGTGGGCCGTCGACGGTGTCGATCCAGGTGGAGTTGAGCACCGGATGATGACCCAGTGCCACCGTCAACAGCCGCAGCGTCAGCACGAACGGCGTGATCGGCTCGGCGCTGGCCTCACCCAGCTTGTCCCGCAACCGCAGCAGCGCTGAACCGTCGACCTGAACGGACGCATGGGCGTCGGGGATCTCCCTGCGCGACAACGCCATTCGTCGGGCCATCTCCAATCGGACACCCGAGACACGCGCGTCGTCCTGGCTGGGCGCTTCCACCGCGGCGAGTACGTCATCGCGGGTGACGATGCCGTCCGGCCCGGAACCCGGTGCGACGGAGGCCATGTCGACGTGCAGTTCGGCCGCGAGTTTGCGCACGGGCGGCTTGGCCCTTGGGCGCCGTCGGGAACCGTCCATCGCGTCGTCGGTGCCGTAGCCGACGAGCACCGGCTTGCGGACCACGGTGTTCGTGCTGGCGATGCGCACCAACGGCGCGCCCACGGCCAACGTCTCGCCCTCGGCGCCGCCCAGTGCGACGATCCGGCCGGCATACGGGCTGGGGATCTCCACCTCGGCCTTGTTGGTCTCCACCGTGCACAACACCTGGTTGAGCGCCACCTCGTCGCCCACCGCAACCTGCCAGCTGGTGACTGTGGCCTCCTCAAGGCCCTCGCCGAGGTCCGGCACCAGGAACTCCTGAACGCCGTCGCCGGTCATGGCTGGCTCATCGCCTGTTCAACGCAGTCGAGCAGCCTGTCGACGCCGGGCAGCCAGAGTTTCTCGAGTCGGGCCGGCGGATACGGGGTGTCGAATCCCGTGGCGCGCAACACCGGTGCCTCGAGGTCGTAGAACAACTCCTCGGAGATGCGCGCGGCCAGTTCGGCCCCGAAGCCCAGCGTCCGCGGACCCTCGTGCATCACCACGACCCGCCCCGTCTTGCGCACCGACGCCGCAATCGTGTCGAAGTCGAGGGGGTTCAGCGATCGCAGGTCGACGACCTCCAGGTCGTATTCGGCCGACTCGGCGGCACTCAAGGCGGTGGCGACCAGCGAGCCGTAGGTGATCACCGTGACGTCGTCGCCGGCCCGCCGGATCGCGGCCCGTCCGATCGGTTCCCCCGGCGCGGAGGTGTCGACGAGCCCGCGTCCCCAGTAGCGGCGCTTGGGCTCGAGGAAGATCACCGGGTCCCGGTCGGCGATGGCGTAGCGCAGCAGCCAGTAGGCATCCGACGGCGTCGACGGCACCACCACCTTCAAGCCCGCGGTGTGCAGCCAGTAGGTCTCGGTGGATTCCGAATGATGTTCGACCGCACCGATTCCGCCGAACGACGGGATGCGGATGGTCACCGGCATGTCGACGTCGCCGCGGGTCCGCATCCGGTACTTGGCCAGGTGGCTGACGATCTGATCGAACGCAGGCGCGGCGAAGCCGTCGAACTGAATCTCGGGTACCGGCACGAACCCGCGGATCGCCATGCCGATGGCGATGCCGATGATGGCGGACTCCGCCAGCGGCGTGTCGAAACACCTTCCGTCGCCGAATGTCTCGGTGAGTCCCTCGGTCACCCGGAACACTCCGCCGAGCCGCGCGACGTCCTCGCCGAACACCAGCACCCGATCATCGGCGACCATCGCGTCGTGCAGTGCCCGGTTGATCGCCTTCGACATGGTCATATCGGTGGCGATCGGCACGCTGGTCACGAAGGGTTCCTGGGAGTCGTCACCATTCAACGATTGCCGTTCGACTATTTGAGTCATCTCACGCCTCCTTCGCCAATTCCGCTGCCAGTTGGTCGCGTTGGCGGGCGAGTTCGGGCGTGATGTCGTGGTACACCGCGTCGAAGACCTCGGCGACGTCGACGTCGGGGGTGTTGATCATGGCGTCACGGAGCTCGGCCCGCATGCGGTGCGATCGGGTCCTCACCCGCTCCTCGAGTCGCTCCGTCCACACTCCGGCTTCCTGAAGGTAGACGCGGTAGCGGTCGATCGGATCCCTCGCGCGCCAATGGTCCAGCTCGTCGTCGGAGCGGTAGCGCGTCGGGTCGTCGGACGTAGTGTGTGGCCCCATCCGGTAGGTGACCGCCTCGATCAGGGTCGGGCCGCCGCCGCGGCGGGCCCGCTCGGCGGCCTCTTCCATCACCGCGTAGCAGGCCAGTACGTCGTTGCCGTCCACTCGAATCCCTGGCATCCCGTAGCCGATCGCCCGGTGCGCGATCGACGGTCCCGCCTGCTGGCGGTCCACCGGCAGCGAGATGGCCCACTGGTTGTTCTGCACGAAGAACACGCAGGGCACCGCGAACACCGTCGCCAGGTTCAGTGCCTCGTGCACGTCGCCTTCCGACGTCGCGCCGTCGCCGAGGAACGCCACGGTGACGGAGTCCTCACCGAGCCGCTGGGCGGCCATCGCCGCACCGACGGCATGCAGGCCGTGGGTGCCGATCGGAATCGCGATGGGAGCACAGCACTTCTTGGTGAATTCGAGCCCGCCGTGCCATCGGCCCCGCCACACCGCGCCCATCTGGGCGGGGTTGATGCCCCGCACCAGCAACGCGCCGAGCTCACGGTATTGCGGGAACAGCCAATCGGTCTTGCGTAGACACGCCGCCGCACCGATCTGCGCGGCCTCCTGGCCGCGGGACCCCGCGAACAGCGCCAGCTCGCCCTGGCGTTGCAGGTTCACGAACTCCGTGTCCAGCTCGCGGGTGACGACCATCGACTCGTAGAGCCAGGCCAGCGTCTCGGGCGGGAGGTCTCGGCGGTATCGGGTTTCGGCGGTGGGCGTCCCGTCGGGGGCCACCAGTTGGATCGGCTCCAGCTCGACGCTCATCGCCGAGGGTGCCGCAATGGACCCAGCCATACCGCCTCCTTGGGTCACCGACGGCATGTTGCGCCGTCAGACGACTGAGGTGCTCAGCGCGGAGGCGTTAAGAGCAAAACCTCTGGTGGGAGGCTTGTCCGTTAGCTGCCGGGGTGAGGCGCTAACGCGACGATGCGCTCTGCCCGCCGCAGCACTGGGGCATCTACCATTATGCCTTCGAACTGGAAGACGCCGCGTGCACTTCGGGCCATGTCGAGCACGTGTCGCGCCCACCGCACCTGCTCGTCGGTCGGGGCATAGCCGGCCCGGATGACCGCGACCTGGGTCGGGTGGATGGCCACCTTGGCGTCGAATCCGACCGCCACCGCGTCGTCGACCTCCGCGCGCAGACCGTCGAGGTCCTTGATGTCGAGGTACACCGAGTCCAGCGCCATGCGCCCGTACGCCTTGGCTGCCAACAACGTCTGCGACCGCACGTGCTTGGCCACGTCGCGGTAGCTGCCGTCGGCGTTGCGGTTCGACGGTGCCGCCGAGCACGGCGAACAGGTCCTCGGCGCCCCACATGACGGCGAACGCGTTGTCGACCCGCACCAGTTCGGCGACCGACCAACGCGGCCAGCGGCGTCTCGATCAACACCACGACGTCCAGCGGAGCCAAGTGCGGCGACCTGCTCGGCGGACTCGGTCTTGGCCAGCATCACGGTGGTGTACGCCGTGCGCGCCAACGCCTCGAGGTCGAGTTCGTGGTCGGCGGTGGTGGCCGGATTGATCCGCACCACGGTCCGGCTGGGGTCGAGCGGCGTGTCGATCAGCGCGGCGCGCGCGGCCTCCCGGTCCTTGGCCGCCACCCCGTCCTCGAGATCGAGGATGACCACATCGGCTGCGGCGGCTGCCTTTTCGAAGCGTTCCGGACGGTCGGCGGGGCAGAACAGCCAGCCGGGACCGGTCTGCGTCAGCGCCATCACGACTCCTGGACGTCAGCGGGGCGCTTGCGCACCATCGTCTTTCGGGACGCGGTCGCGACGATGTCACCATGCTGGTTGCGCCCGGTGTGGGCGAACGTGACGATACCCTCGCCGGGGCGGCTCTTGGACTCCCGCTTGTCGGTGACCTCGGTCTCGGCGTACAGCGTGTCGCCGTGGAACAGCGGCTTGGGGAACGCCACCTCGCCGAATCCGAGGTTGCCGACGATGGTGCCTTGCGTCAGCTGTGCCACCGAGAGGCCGACCAGCGTGGACAGCGTGAACATCGAGTTGACCAGCCGCTGATGGAACGGCGGCTGCGCATCGGCGAACGCGGCGTCCAGGTGCAGGGCCTGGGTGTTCATCGTCAGCGTGGTGAACAGCACGTTGTCGGCCTCGGTGATGGTGCGGCCGGGGCGGTGCTGGTAGAGCACGCCGGGCTCGAGCTCCTCGAACCACAGGCCGCGCTGGACGATGACCTTCTTGTCGACTCTGCTTCCGAGTCACAGGCCAGCTTCCCGCGCGATCAGCATCAACTGCACTTCCGTTGTCCCTTCGCCGATCTCGAGGATCTTGCTGTCGCGGTAGTGCCTGGCGACCGGGTACTCGTTCATGAAGCCGTAGCCGCCGAACACCTGGGTGGCGTCCCGGGAATTGTCCATCGCGGCCTCGCTGGCCACCAGCTTGGCGATCGAGGCGGCCTTCTTGAACGGCTTGCCCGCCAGCATCAGCGCGGCGGCGTCGTAGTAGGCCGTGCGGGCGACGTGCGCGCGGGCCTCCATGCGGGCGATCTTGAACGCGATGGCCTGGTACGTGCCGATCGCCGCGCCGAACGCCTGGCGTTCCTTGGCGTACTTGACGCATTCGTCGACACAACCCTGGGCGGCACCGACGGACAGCGCCGCGATCGCGATCCGGCCCTCGTCGAGGATCCGCAGGAAGTTGGCGTAGCCGCGGCCACGCTCGCCAAGCAGGTTCTCCTGCGGCACCCGGACGTCGTCGAAGCTCAGCGGGTGGGTGTCCGAGGCGTTCCAGCCGACCTTGTTGTACGCCGGTTCGGCGGTGAAGCCCTCCGTCGGCACGGGCACCAGGATCGACGAGATCTCCTTCTTGCCGTCCGGTCTCCCCGGTGACCGCGGTGACGGTCACCAGCTTGGTGATGTCGGTGCCGGAGTTGGTGATGAACTGCTTGGAGCCGTTGATGATCCAGTGGCCCGTCGTCGAGCTTCGCGGTGGTCTTGGTGGCGCCGGCGTCGGTGCCACCGCCTGCCTCGGTCAGCCCGAACGCGCCGAGCGCCTTGCCGCTGGCCAGCAGCGGCAGCCACTCCTGCTTCTGCGCCTCGTTGCCGAAGCGGTACACCGGCATCGCGCCCAGCGACACCCCGGCCTCCAGGGTGATGGCGACGCTCTGGTCGACCTTGCCGAGTTCCTCGAGCGCCAGGCACAGCGCGAAGTAGTCGCCGCCCATGCCGCCGTACTCCTCGGGGAACGGCAGGCCGAACAGCCCCATGTCGGCCATCCCCGCGACCACTTCGTACGGGAAGGAGTGCTCGGCGTCGTGTTTGGCGGCGACCGGGCGCGACGACGCTCTGGGCGAAGTCGCGGACGGTCTTGGCCAGCTGCTCGTAGTGATCGGCAGGGTGCCGGTGGACAGAAAGTCGCTCATGACGTGAGCCTCCTCGGTTGAAACGGTGATCCGGGCCAGCGTCTGGCCCACCTTGACCTGGTCGCCGACGGCGACGAGTAGTTCGACGGCGCCGTCGACCGGCGCGGACAGTTGGTGTTCCATCTTCATCGCCTCGACGGTGACGACGACGGTGCCTGCGGTGACCTGTCACCGTCGCTGACGCCGATGGCCACCACCGATCCGGGCATCGGGCTGACGAGTTCGGCGTCGCCGCTGTGCTCGTCGTCGGGCCGCACCGGTGGCTCGTGCACCTCTTCGACCACGACGACGCCGTCGTCCCCGGCCAGCCAGATCTGGCGACCCGAATCGGCGACCCGGTATTGGGCCCGCAGACCGTCGAGAGTGACCGTCAACGCGTCACCATCGAGAGCTGCTGTCAGCGAGCCGGGTTTCACCGCCTTCGACGGTGCACGGTGGCCGCCTGCGGGGTGCCGACGATGTGGACGTGGTCGGTGCGCTCCCCCGACCGCAGGCGAAGCACGGTCGCCGCGCGCCTCGCCCATCCGCCATCCCGTCGGCGTCGACCACGGGTCGCCCGCGGCCGCCTGCCAGGGTCGCAGCCACCGGTATGCCGCAGCGGCGGCGAACTCGTCGTCGCCGGCCGAAGGCGGCGTGAAATCGCCGACCCGTCGGTCCAGCAGGCCGGTGTCGAGGCGGCCCGCGGCGACGTCGGGGTCGGCGAGCAGGAAGCGCAGGAAGTCGACGTTGGTGACGCACGCCGAGCACCGCGGTCTGCGCGAGCGCACGGTCGAGACCCCGCAGCGCCGCGGCCCGGTCGGCGCCGTGGGCGATCACCTTGGCCAGCATCGGGTCGTAGTCGCTGCCGACCACGGTGCCTGCGGAGATGCCCGAATCGACCCGCACACCGGCTCCGTGACGGGTTCGATCACCTCGATCACGTCGCCGCCGGTGGGCAGGAAGTCACGGGCGGGATCTTCTGCGTAGACCCGGGCTTCGATGGCGTGCCCCGTCATCACGACGTCGTCCTGCGCGATGGGCAACTTCTCCCCCGCTGCGATGCGCACCTGGAGTTCGACGAGGTCGACGCCGGTCACCATCTCCGTCACGGGATGCTCGACCTGCAGTCGGGTGTTCATCTCCATGAAGAAGAACTCGTCGGGACTCGGTCCGCGGACCGACGATGAACTCGACGGTTCCGGCACCGACGTAGTCGACGCTGCGGGCGGTGTCGCAGGCGGCGGCGCCGATGCGGGCCCGGGTCGCCGGGTCCAGCAGCGGCGATGGCGCCTCTTCGATGACCTTCTGGTGCCGGCGTTGCAGGCTGCACTCGCGCTCGCCGAGATGGACGACGTTGCCGTGGCCGTCGGCGAGCACCTGCACCTCGATGTGCCTGGGCACCAACACGAATCGTTCCAGGAACAGCGTGTCGTCGCCGAACGCCGCGGCCGATTCGCGGCGCGCGGAGACCAGGGCGGCCGGTAGGTCGGCCGGCCGCTCGACCATGCGCATGCCCTTGCCGCCGCCACCGGCTGACGGTTTGACCAGGACCGGGATAGCCGACCTCGGTCGGCGCCGGCGATCAAGTCGGCGTCGGTGAGGCCCGGGCCGGGAGATGCCGGGCACCACGGGCACGCCGAACGCCGACACGGCGGCCTTGGCGGCGATCTTGTCGCCCATGGTGTGCGATGGCGCGCGCGGGCGGTCCGATGAACACGATGCCCGCGCGGTCCAGCGCGGCCGCGAATTCGGCGTTCTCCGAGAGGAATCCGTAGCCGGGGTGGACGGCCTGCGCGCCAGTGCGGACGCGCAGCGTCGACGACCGCGGCGATGTTCAGATAGCTCTGCCGTGCCGGCGCGGGACCGATACGCGACCGCGACGTCGGCCTCGGCCACGTGCCGCGCGCTTGCGTCGGCATCGCTGTAGACGGCGACCGAACGAATGCCCATGTCGCGCAACGTGCGGATCACCCGCACCGCGATCTCGCCGCGGTTGGCGACCAGAACTGTATCGAACATCCGTCGCTCCGCTCGCCCAGCGTCGAAGTCATCGGTCACATCCTGAAGACGCCGTAGGACACCGGCTCCAGCGGAGCCTGCGCGACGACCGAAAGTGCCAGCCCCACCACGGTTCTGGTGTCGGCGGGATCGATGACACCGTCGTCCCAGAGCCGCGCGGTGGAGTAGTACGGGTTGCCCTGGTGCTCGTACTGCTCGCGGATCGGCGCCTTGAACGCCTCTTCCTCCTCCGGCGGTCATGTCGCCGCGGACCGTGGCGAGCACCGATGCGGCCTGCTCGCCACCCATCACCGAGATCCTGGCGTTCGGCCACATCCACAGGAACCGCGGCGAATACGCCCGGCCGCACATCGAGTAGTTGCCCGCGCCGTAGGAGCCGCCGATCACCACGGTCAGCTTGGGCACCCGCGCGCACGCGACGGCGGTGACCATCTTGGCGCCGTGCTTGGCGATGCCGCCCGCCTCGTAGTCGCGGCCCACCATGAACCCGGCGATGTTCTGCAGGAACAGCAGCGGTACCTGACCGCTTGTCGCACAGCTCGATGAAATGCGCGCCCTTGACCGCGGATTCGCCGAACAGCACCCCGTTGTTGGCGACGATGCCCACCGGGTGGCCGTGGATGCGGGCGAAGCCGGTGACCAGCGTCGTGCCGTACTCGGCCTTGAACTCGGCGAAGTCGCCGCCATCGACGATGCGCGTGATCACCTCGTGGACGTCGTAGGGCACCCTCGAGTCGATGGGCACCACGTCGTACAGCTCGGTCTGGTCGGCGATCGGCTCGACCGTCGGCGTGCACGTCCCACGGCGTCGCGGTCCGCGGGCCCAGGGTCGCGACGATGCGTCGCACGATGCGCAAGCGCGTCGCGGTCGTCGTGCGCGAGGTGGTCGGTGACGCCGGAGACCTTGGAATGCAGGTCGCCGCCGCCGAGGTCCTCGGCCGTCACGACCTCGCCGGTCGCGGCCTTCACCAGCGGGGGCCCACCCAGGAAGATGGTGCCCTGGTTGCGGACGATGACGGCCTCGTCGCTCATGGCGGGCACGTATGCGCCACCCGCGGTGCAGGATCCGAGCACGGCGGCGATCTGCGGGATGCCCTGCGCGCTGAGGTTGGCCTGGTTGAAGAAGATCCGGCCGAAGTGCTCGCGGTCGGGGAACACCTCGTCCTGGCGCGGCAGGAACGCGCCGCCGGAGTCGACGAGGTAGATGCACGGCAACCGGTTCTGGCCCGCGATCTCTTGTGCGCGAAGGTGTTTCTTGACGGTGATCGGGTAGTAGGTGCCGCCCTTGACGGTCGCATCGTTCGCCACGATCATGCATTCGCGGCCCAGACACCCGGCCGATGCCTGCGATCATTCCGGCGCCGGGGCACTCGTCGTCGTACATGCCGTCCGCGGCCAACGGTGCCAGCTCGAGGAATGGGCTGCCCGGGTCGAGTAGGCCGTCGACGCGGTCGCGCGGCAGCAGCTTGCCGCGGCTGACGTGGCGCTCCCTGGAGCCGGCCGACCCTCCGAGCGACGGCGGTGGCCAGCTTGGAGCGCAGCTGCTCGACCAACGCCAGATGCTGCTCGCGATGCGATACCCGCGTAGACATCACAGAACCCGTCCGTTTGAGTTAATCATGACTAACTGATGGTATGTTAGTGACGATTAACCGAAATGTCCACCATCGGGAGGGAGGCCGGAATGGCCACGACGACTCCTGCCGAGACGCGACGCAGCAAGGCCAAGTCGGATCGCCGGTCACAGCTCATCGCCGCCGCCGAGCGGTTGGTCGCCGAACGCGGATTCCTCGCCGTCCGACTCGAGGACATCGGTGCTGCGGCAGGGGTGAGCGGGCCCGCGATCTACCGACACTTCCCCAACAAGGAAGCGCTGCTGGTCGAACTGCTGGTCGGCATCAGCACCCGGCTGCTCGCGGGCGCCAGGGACGTCGTCGACGGCGCGCAAACCCCTGCCGACGCCCTCGACGGACTGATCGACTTCCACCTGGACTTCGCGCTCGGCGAATCCGACCTGATCCGGATCCAGGACCGCGACCTCGGTCATCTTCCCGTCTCCGGCGAAGCGTCAGGTCCGCAAGTCGCAGCGCCAGTACGTCGAGATCTGGGTGCAGGTCCAGCGTGACCTCGATCCGACGCTCGGCGAAGGGGACGCCCGACTCATGGCCCACGCCATCTTCGGGCTGCTGAACTCCACCCCGCACAGCGTCAAGCAGGTCACCGCCGCCGAGACAGCACGGTCATCGCGCGCTGTGCTGCGCGCGATGACCGTGGCTGCACTCGGCTCGGCCGAGCGAGGTTAGTACCAGACCTTCCTGCCGCCGACCGCGTGCCCGGCCGCACCCAGTAGCCAGAACACCGCACCGATGACGAGTGCGACCACACCGATGTAGGTGAGGATCGGAACGCTGAAGATGAGTCCCAGGATGAGCAAAATGGCTCCAATGGCGATCATGACGACCTTCCTTCGTAATTGGGATTCAGAACCGGGCGGTTACTGACTCGGCTCGGGAATGTTGCAGTTCGCTACCTTCGGGTTGACCCCGGCGTAGTTCAGCGGACCGGCAACGACGGTCAGCGCAATGGTTCCCGCCGTGGCACAACTGTTCTCAGCCGTCTTGAAGTAGTCACGCTGATACGCGGCAACCACACCGATCAACAGCCAGACCAGTACGACGACTCCGATGATTCCGCCACCTCGCATGTCGGCCTCCTTGGTTGAGGGCGCCCCTGCGGGCGTGATCTTGAATTACCCCGGCGACAATTTGGCTAAACCCAGCGGCGAGAATTTGCTCGTCAGCGGGTCGGTAGCCGACGAGCGTCGACCGTCGCGTACCCGCGGTCCCGGTATTCGCGCGGGTACCCTGCAGCCATGAGGTGGGAATGACCGATTCGCAACGCCGCGATGTCCCGGATCCGACGCAGCCGCTGCCCTATGGCAACCCCGGCTACACCGATCCGGCGTATTCGAATCAGGCGCCGATGGGGTCGTACTATCAGCCGCTGCCGTCGTCGAACCCCACCCAGCAGCTGCCGCCGTATGGCTACGACCCCAACGCGACGGACCAGTACGGACGGCCGTATCCCCCCGGCGGCGCGCCCCCCGAGCCGCCCAACCCGAACGGCCGCGGACCGCGGCTGTGGCTGTGGGTGCTGGCGGCGATCTCGGTGTTGGTCGTCATCGGTCTGGTGATCGCACTGGTGATCGTGAACAGCTCGCAGCAGGACACCGTCATGGCGCCACCGCCCGCGCCGCTCGAGCCGAACTTCCCCACCCCGTCCACCACCACCAGCCGGACGCCGACCACCACGCGCAGCATCGCCCCAGCGCCGCCGTCGGCCACCATCCCTCCCGGCGAATCGACGACACCTGGCGAGACCGAGACGGTGGTCTATGACGTGGCCGGGTCGGGCCGGGCGATCAACATCACCTACGTCGACGTCGGCGGCCTACTGCAGACCGAGTTCAACGTGATGCTGCCGTGGAGCAAGGAAGTCGAGTTGGCCAAGCCGGCCAACCAGTCGGCGAGTGTCAGCATCATCAACGTCGGCCGCGAGGTCACCTGCTCGATCACGCTGGGCGGCACGCAGATTCAGCAGCGCACCGGATCGGGCCTGACGATCTGCAGCGCGCTGGGTTAGACCGGCTGCCGGCCCGGCGTCCGCACCGCGATCATCGCCACCAGACCGAGCGGCGAGCACCGCGCAGATCCCGCCCAACCCCGCGCGGTCCGCTCCGAACACCGCGATGAACGTCCCGAAGAACCACGGCGCCAGGAATGACGCCGCACGCCCCGTCGTGGTGTACAGCCCGAACGCCACGCCCTCCTTGCCCTCGGTCGACATCCGCAGCATCTGCGTCCGCGCCGACGACTGGGTCGGTCCGACGAACAGGCACAGCAGCAGCCCGCAGACCCAGAACGACGCGGGACCGTCGAGGGTCATCAGGACGAGTGCCCGTGACGATCATGGCGCTCAAGCGAGCCGACGATGACGAGCTTGGATCCGATGCGGTCGTCGAGCAGGCCACCGATCACCGCGCCGATCGCGGCGATCACGCAGGCGCACACACCGAACAGCAGGACGTCGGCCTGCGACACCCCGTACACCGTCACACCGAGCACCGCCCCGAACGTGAACACGCCCGTCAGCCCGTCGCGGAAGACCGCACTGGCAGCCAGGTAGTAGACGATGTTGTGGTCGCGGCGCCACTGGTCGGTGAGCTCCGCCCACAGCTTGCGGTACGCGCCGAAGAAGCCGATCTGGGCCCGGACTTCCTCCCGGGCAGCATTCCGTCCGGTGAGCGAGCAACGGCAACGCGAACAGCGCGAACCAGGCGGCGGCGAGCAGCATCGCCGAGCGCACGGGCCAGCCGTCGTCGGCCGGAATCCCCAGCAGGCCGCGGGTGGCACCGTCGCCCGGAGATCAAGCCGAGGTAGACCAGCAGCAGGAGCAGGACACTGCCGAAATAGCCTGCTGCCAAACCAGATCCAGAGATCCGGCCCGACGTCTCCGGCGTCGACAGATCACGGAGCATGGCGTTGTAGGGCACCGTGGCCAGGTCGCTGCACGCCGCCGTCGACGCGAGCAAGATCAAACCGGGCCAGAGGTAGTCGGCGTCGGCACGGATCAAGCTCATCGACGCGGTCAGGACCACCACCACGCCGGTCAGCACGGCCAGCACCGGGCGTCTGCGGTGGGCGGCGTCGACCCACACCCCCGTCGCCGGGGCGAGCACCGCGACCACCAGCCCGGCGCCCGTCAGCGCGTAGCCGAGCAACGCAGTGGGCGTGGTGGGCCCCGGCATGCCCGCGCCGACCTGGCCGGTGAGATAGACGGAGAAGACGAACGTCACGACGATGGCGTTCACGCCCGTGGCGCCGGTGTCCCACAACGCCCAGGCCACCACCCGGGACCGCCCCTGAGTGTGGGTATCCACACCCGGGGCTGCTCATGTCTGCACTCTATTGGTCCCTACGATTGGCCCCATGCCAGTACCCGCTCCCAGTCCCCACGCCCGCGCGGTGGTCACCGGCGCCTCGCAGAACATCGGCGAGGCGCTGGCCGCCGAGCTCGCCGCCCGCGGGCATCATCTGATCCTCACCGCCCGCCGCGAGGAGGTGCTGGCCGCGCTGGCCGCCAAGCTGACCGAGCGCTACGGCGTCACCGTCGAAGTGCGGGCCGCCGACCTGGCCGACCCCGACGACCGCGCGAAGCTGTGCGACGAACTGGCCACCCGCAACGTCTCGATCCTGTGCGCCAACGCCGGCACCGCCACGTTCGGTCCGGTGGCCAGCCTCGACCCGGCCGACGAGAAGGAGCAGGTTCAGCTGAACGTGCTGGGCGTGCACGACCTCGTCCTCGCCGTGCTGCCGGGGATGGTCGCGCGCCGGGCCGGCGGGATTCTGATCTCCGGCTCGGCGGCGGGTAACTCGCCGATCCCCAACAACGCCACCTACGCCGCGTCGAAGGCGTTCGTCAACACGTTCAGCGAGTCGCTGCGCGGCGAGGTGAAGAAGCAGGGCATCCACGTGACGGTGTTGGCGCCGGGACCCGTGCGCGAGACGCTGCCTGCCGAGCACGAGCAGTCGCTCGTCGAGCGGATCATCCCCGACTTCCTGTGGATCTCGACGGAGTACACCGCGAAGATCTCGCTGGACGGGCTGGACCGCAACAAGATGCGCGTGGTGCCCGGCGTGACGTCCAAGGCGATGTCGGTCGCGAGCGGCTACGCGCCGCGGTCGATCGTCTCGCCGATCGTGGGCGCCGTCTACAAGAAGCTCGGCGGCGACTAACGCGCTTCGGCTCGCGAGATCTGCACAGGGGTCGTGATCGCCGCGCATTGCACGACCGTGGACGCAGATCTCGGCGATGGGCTGAGTGCCGCGGCGACTAGCGGCGGCGGCGACCCGTGCCGAAGATGCTGCGGGTGATCTCGCGGCCCGCGACCGTGGCCGCCGATCGCAGGAAGCTCTTGAACGCCGAGCTCTGCAGCGCCTCGGTGACGATTCCCGGACCTTCGACGGCGTCCGGCGTCTTCACCCGGCCCTGGACCTCGAGCCCGCCGGTGGACACCGGCGGCGGCAGCGCGTCGGTCGGCGCAGGCGCGGCCGCCACCTTGGCGGTGAGTCGCTCGTAGGCGGACTCGCGGTCGACGGTCTGGCCGTACTCGGCCTGCAGTGGCGACGCCTTGGCCGCCGCGGCGATCGCGTCGTCGCCGATCGTGCCCATCAGCGACCGCGGAGCGCGCATCCTGGTCCACGCCACCGGCGTCGGGGCGCCGGTCTCGGAGAGCACCGTCACGATGGCCTCGCCGATGCCCAGCGACGTCAGGGCCGACTCCAGGTCGTAGACGTCGGTCTTCGGGTAGGTGCGCACCGTCTTGGTCAGCGCCTTCTGATCGTCGGGCGTGAAGGCGCGCAGCGCGTGCTGGATGCGGGCGCCCAACTGCGACAGCACGTTGTTGGGCACGTCGGTGGGCAACTGGGTGCAGAAGAACACGCCGACGCCCTTGGAGCGGATCAGCTTGACGGTCTGCTCGACCTGCTCGAGGAACGCCTTCGAGGCGTCGGTGAACAGCAGGTGCGCCTCGTCGAAGAAGAACACCAGCTTGGGCTTGTCGACGTCACCGATCTCGGGCAGCTCGGTGAACAGGTCGGCGAGCACCCACATCAGGAACGTCGAGAACATCACCGGCCTGGCCGCCTGCGCGCCCAGCTCCAGCAGCGTGATGACGCCGCGGCCCTGCGCGTCGAGCCGCATCAGGTCCTTCGGCTCGAGTTCGGGCTCGCCGAAGAAGGTGTCGGCGCCCTCGGCCTCCAGGTTGACCAGCGCGCGCAGGATGACGCCCGCCGTGGTCGGCGACACCGCGCCCAAGGTTCTTGAGCTCCGGCTTGCCCTCGTCACTGGTCAGGAACTGGATGACGGCGCGCAGGTCCTTGAGATCGAGCAGCAACAGCCCCTTCTGATCCGCCCAGTGGAAGATCAGACCCAGCGTCGACTCCTGAGTCGCGTTGAGCCCCAACACCTTCGACAGCAGAATGGGCCCGAAGCTGGTGATGGTGGCGCGCACGGGAACCCCGACGCCCTCGGTGCCGAGCGACAGGAACTCCACCGGGAACGCGGTGGGTGTCCAGCTGTCGCCGGTGTCGGTGGCGCGCTGGGTGGTCTTGTCATTGGCGACACCCGGTTGCGCCAGCCCGGACAGATCGCCCTTGACGTCGGCCATGACCACTGGCACCCCGGCCGCCGACAGCTGCTCGGCGATCACCTGCAGCGACTTCGTCTTGCCCGTGCCGGTGGCGCCGGCGACCAGGCCGTGGCGGTTCACGGTGGCCAGTGGGATGCGAACCTGGGCGGTCGGGTCGACGACGCCGTCCACGACGACGGTGCCGAGCTCCAACGCCTGGCCTCCGACGGCGTAACCAGCGGCGATCTGCTGCGCGGGGGTGGCTGTCGATTCGGTTGTCATGCGGCAGAGACTACTTGCCGAACCCGCGTCCCGGTGGGTGTGGGGAGCCTGGGGGCACCTCCCCGCTTGCGGGGGATTGTCGGCACTGCGAATACTGTTTAACGCTGTGCGCGACGAACTGGTGTGGATCGACTGCGAGATGACCGGGCTGGACACTGGGTCCGATCGGCTCATCGAGATCGCGGCGTTGGTCACCGACGGTGAGCTCAACATCCTGGGCGAGGGCGTCGACGTGGTGATTCACGCCGACGACGCGGCGCTGGACGGCATGGCCGACGTCGTCGCGAAGATGCACTCCAAGTCGGGCCTCACCGAGGAGGTGCGGGCGTCGACCGTGGAGCTGGCCGAGGCCGAAGCAGCTGGTGCTCGACTACATCCGCAAGCACGTCAAACAGCCGAACACGGCGCCGCTGGCGGGCAATTCGATCGGCACCGACCGCGGATTCATCGCCCGTGACATGCCTGCGCTGGACAACTACCTGCACTACCGCATGATCGACGTCAGCTCGATCAAGGAACTGTGCAGGCGGTGGTATCCGCGGATCTACTTCGGCCAGCCGGAGAAGGGCCTGGCCCACCGGGCGCTCGCCGACATTCACGAGTCGATCCGTGAGCTGAAGTACTACCGGCAGACCGCGTTCGTGACCCCGCCTGGGCCCTCGACCAGCGACATCGCCGCGGTGGCTGCCGAACTGGGCCCGCCACGCGAAGATCCGGAGCCAATCGATTCGGCCACGGGCGGTCCGACCGGCTAAGATCGACGACGCTGCAAAGCCCACCGGCTCGGCAGCAATGGTGGCTGTAGTTCAGCTGGTAGAGCACCAGGTTGTGATCCTGGATGTCGCGGGTTCGAGCCCCGTCAGCCACCCCAGAAAAACGAAACGGGCCTGCCGCCAAGTGCGCGCAGGCCCGTTTTCGTCATCCAGGTCAGACGTTGGCGTTGCCGGCCTTCCACTGATCCCACGGCACGTTCCAGTCGCCGAGACCATCCGTGCCGGGCAGCGTCGAGCCGACGGTGTTCGCGACGAGAACGACGTCGCCCCGCTTGGTGTTCTCGTAGAACCACCGCGCGTTGCTGGTGCTCACGTTGAGGCAGCCGTGGCTGACATTGCTATAGCCCTGGCTGCCCACCGACCAGGGCGCTCCGTGCACGTAGATGCCGCTGTAGGACATCTGCGTGGCCCAGTCCACCTCGGTGCGGTATCCGTTGGGCGAGTTCGTCGGCACACCGTAGGTCGAGGAATCCATCACCAGGTGCGAGAACCGGTCCCCGATGATGTAGGTGCCGTTGTCGGTCGGCGTGCTGCTCTTGCCCATCGAGATCGGCATGGTCTTGATGACCTCGCCGTTGCGCCGGATGGTCAGCGTCTTGGTGTCGTCGTCCGCGGTGGCGATGATCTCGTCACCGATGGTGAAGTGCGTCGTGACGTTCTCCTGGCCGAACAGCCCGTCGCCCAGATCGACGCCGTAGGTGTTCACCGCCACGTCGACCGTGGTGCCCGGCTTCCAGTAATTCTGTGGACGCCAACGCACTTCGCGGTTGCTCAGCCAGTAGAACGCGCCTTCGACGGGCGGGTTGGTGGTGACCGTGATCGCCTTCTCCGCCGCGAGACGGTTCGGGATGTTCTCGTCGAACCGGACCGCCACGGGCTGCCCAACCCCGACGACCTCGCCGTCACCGGGAAGCAGGTAGGGCATCGTCAGGTTCTCGGGCGAGTGGGTCTCGAACGTCATCGACCTGCTGGCGATTCCGCCGAGACCGAGCGACTGCGCGTTGAGCGTGTAGCGCTCGTTGTAGCCGAGGGGGTCGATGGTGGTCCACGTCAGCCCGTCGGGGCTCAGTCGGCCCACGACGGGCGTGCCTTCGTCGTCGGTCATCGTGACGGCGCCGAGCACGCCGTCCTCGGCGCCAACCGTCACGGGTGCGTCGACCGTGACGCCGACCGCACCGTCGGTGACCGAGGCGGTGAGCTTCGGCACCAACAGGTCACCGAACGGGGTGCCCTTGTCGGTGATGGTCTGAGGTTGCGGTGGAGCGGCGGGCGCACTGTTGCAGGCGCTGATCCCGAAGACCACTGCAGGTACCAGTAGCAGCGCCGCCACCACGGACTTCCGACGCGGACGGGCCATCGAGTTGACCTGCCACATGCTTCGCTCCACCTCACGACTAGGACTGGATAAGACGATCGACTACTTGCCGGTAAGTCTAAGGGCAACCTGGGAGTCGGGTGTGACCATGCGCGCTGCCTCGCGCCGCCGGCCAAGCAATTTTCATCTGCGCGGCGGGGCCTGTTATTGTCTCTCACGCGCGCCGTTAGCTCAGTTGGTAGAGCAGCTGACTCTTAATCAGCGGGTCCGGGGTTCGAAACCCTGACGGCGCACTCAAAGTCTGGACCGGCTCGGCCGGCGGCGGATCGAGCCGCCGACCGTTGGGATTTCGGCCCCCGCGGTCGGACCCTGACCGCGACGTCCCGGGTTCGAGCTGGCCGCCATCGCCGCCGTTTTCCGCGGTGCATTGACGCCGGTGAAACCCCTGGGCGGTGCAATGGCCGGACCCACGGGCAACGGCGCTTCGTGTACCATTGCATTCGCGTTGGATTCACGACGAGTTGCGCCGCATCGACGACGACACCCGTCACTCCACCGATGGCACCCGTGCCGAATTACCGGTGATCTTGATCGCCGGATACGCCACCCTCAACTGTGCGCCGTACGAACGAGCTCGGCGGTGCCGAGGAATGGCTTTGAGTGTGGTCGTCGAGATCGCCCAAAAGGCAACCCGCTTAAATTGCTGATATCGATTGCAGTCATCTAGATCGCCCAACGCTGCGCGAGCCGGACCGGTCGTCGGAGGTGAGGCCCTCGACGGCACGTCGAGAGGTGCACACTTCGGCGTTGCGACGATGAATTGAGTCACACCAGCGCGAAGAATTCAGGCCTTCGGGGACGGCCACGCCGAGCCGAATTGCGAACACCTTGATCGACCCCGTCGGATATTTGGTGGCGACGACCAACGAACCACGCGTGACCGCCGTCACATCCATTGCATCAGAATAAGAATTGACGTTTGCGACAGTATTAATCCGACTTTCCGTTCGCGGCCTCCGCGCAAGCGACAATCATCGCTCCGACGTCGAACTCCGTGCCGAACGCACAATTCCAGCAACCTTCGCATCAATACGATTGACGATATCGTAAATTCTTGCCGAGATCGCCGGAGCGCCGTCCCATAATGTGCTGAAATCGGCGTACGTGTCAGTTTTGCCCTGGTTGCAAGTATCGAGACCGCGGGTAGCGGAAGATGTGAAGGATCGAGGCCCGCCGAGTTTCGACCAGTGCAAATCGGGGTACAGCTGCTAGGCTGTGATTAGCTAGCGAACAACGAACGCCAGTCCGTCGGGATGGCCAGGAGAGGAACGGAGGTCTTAGCTGATGACGATCACGAGCGCATCGCTGACCGCGACCTCACCGAGCCTGGACGACGATGATGAGGCAACCTCGCAATGTGTCGTGACGGTCTACAGCTGCAGCAGGCTTGGCCGCACCGCAAACCCGCCCAGTCGGTGGTCCACCGACTGGTTCCGGCCTCGCCGCCGTCGCTGACCGAGCGGCTCAGCGCCGCCTGATACGGCGTATCACCAGCACGACGACGAGGGTGCCGATGCCCGCCAGGGATATCGCCACCGCTGGCTTCGTGACGAACTGCACCACGCCCGCCTTGGCATCGTCGGCGATCCTGCGGGGATTCGCCCGCTCGGCCAGGGCATCCACGGTCGACGCCAACTGATCGCGAGCCTGGTTGATGTCCTGCTTGATGCTGTCCGGATCCCGGTCCGCCACGTCAACCCCTCCAACTCGCGTCACTGCCTTGCCGAACTACCCTAGTTCAGGCCAGCAGCGATCCGGCGCGCCGGCCGACCGAAGGGACACACACGCATGCCACCGACCCCTCGTCTCGCGGTGGGCGACAAAGCGCCCGCCTTCAGCCTGCCCGACGCCGACGGCAACACGGTGGAGCTGAGCGACTACAAGGGCCGCAAGGTGATCGTCTACTTCTACCCCGCCGCGTCCACCCCCGGCTGCACCAAGCAGGCCTGCGACTTCCGCGACAGCCTGGCCCCACTCAACGACGCCGGCCTCGACGTCATCGGCATCTCGCCGGACAAGCCCGCGAAGCTCGCCAAGTTCCGTGATGCCGAGGGGCTGACGTTCCCGCTGCTGTCCGATCCCGACCGCGAGGTGCTGACCGCCTGGGGAGCCTTCGGCGAGAAGATGATGTACGGCAAGACGGTTCAGGGCGTGATCCGCTCGACGTTCGTGGTCGACGAGACGGGCAAGATCGAGGTCGCGCAGTACAACGTCAAGGCCACCGGCCACGTCGCCAAGCTGCGCCGCGACATCTCGGTCTGGTCTAACCGCCGAGCTTCTCCAACAGCAGCGCCTCGGTGATGGCCGCGCGCTCCAGCACGCCGAGGTGCAGGCTCTCGTCGATGCTGTGCGCCTGCGTTGCGGGGTCCTCGACGCCGGTCACCAGGATCTTGGCCTCCGGATAGGCGTCGGCGAACGCGGCGATGAACGGGATGGATCCGCCGACCCCCATGTCGATGGCGTCGGTCCCCCACGCCTGCCGGAACGCGGCGCGCGCGGCGTCGTACACCGGGCCGCTCGCGTCGATCGCATACGGCTGCCCGACGTCGCCAGGCGTCACCGTCACCTTGGCGCCCCACGGCGCATGCGCCTCGAGGTGCCGCGTCAGCGCGTCCAGATGTGCCCGTGCGTCTCCGCCGGGGGCCACCCGCATGCTGACCTTGGCCCGCGCCCGCGGAATCAGCGTGTTCGACGACGATGCGATCGGTGTGGTGTCGATGCCGATGACGGTGATCGCCGGTTTGGCCCACAGCCGCTGCACCACCGAGCCGGAGCCGATCTCGCCGACGCCGTCGAGCAAGCCGGACTCGTTCCGGACCCGGTCGGGTGGGTAGTCGACGTCGGCCGCCGAGCCCTCGTGCAGACCGGCCACCGCAACGTTTCCGTCGTCGTCGTGCAGGCTGGCAAGCACACGCACCAGCACACTCAGCGCGTCGGGCACCACACCGCCCCACATGCCGGAGTGCAAGCCGTGGTCGAGCGTGGCGACCTCGACGACGCAGTCGGCCAAGCCGCGCAGCGACACCGTGAGCGACGGGATCTCGGTACTCCAGTTGTCGGAGTCGGCGATCACGATGACGTCGGCGGCAAGCAGGTCGCGGTGCGCGTCGAGAAGCGCCCCCAGTGATGGCGACCCGGACTCCTCCTCGCCCTCGACGAACACCGTCACACCGACCGGCGGATTGCCGCCGTGCGCCCGGAAGGCGGCCAGATGCGTTGCGATGCCTGCCTTGTCGTCGGCGGTGCCGCGACCGTAGAGCCGGCCGTCGCGTTCGGTCGGCTCGAACGGCGGCGACGCCCACTGCGACGGGTCGCCCTCCGGCTGCACGTCGTGGTGGGCGTACAGCAGCACGGTCGGCGCGCCGGGAGGTGCCGGGATGCCGTGCGATGACCGCGGGCGCGCCGCCCTCGCTGACGATGCGCACGTCACCGAAGCCAGCGCCGGACAACAGCTTTGACACCGCATCGGCGCTGCGCCGCACCTCGTCGTGGCGGGCCGGGTCGGCCCACACCGATTGGATGCGGACGAGATCCTCGAGATCGGCGCGCACGGATGGCAGCACCTCGCGGACACGGGCGACGAGATCACTCACTGGAGCCGAGGTTAGTCGCTTCTCGCTGTGCGCGAGCGCGCGCAAACTCTTGTCTGCGCACGGCGTGTCGCCCGCTGACACGCGCGCTCGCGGAGGAGCCGAGGGCTAGCCGGTGGACTCCAGCACCGCCACCGCAGCGGCGGTGTCGCCGTCGTGGGTCAGCGACAGATGGATCGTGATGTCCTTCAGGTGCTCGCCGATCGCACCGGAGAGGCGCACCCGCGGGCGTCCCCACATGTCCGTGACGATCTCGATGTCGCGGTGGATGCCCTCGGGCAGCATCGGGCGCTTCGAGAACCGCGAACCAGACCACGCCTTGATCACGGCTTCCTTGGCCGCCCACCGCGCCGCGAGGTGCCGCGCCGCCGACGAACTCTTGTCCGCGGCGTCGCGGCGCTCACCCGGCGTGAACGTCTCCGCGAAGACCGTTCCCGGTTGATCCACCTGCTCGGCGAAGTCCTGAATGGAGACCAGGTCGATGCCGACCCCGACGATGCTCATGCGACGAACGCTAGCCCAGACCGCATCCGCTCATCGCGAGTACCGGCCGTCCTCGCCGAGCCGCGACGTCTGCGTCGAGCAACATGTCGGCCTCCTGCCGCTTCTCGGGCGAGTCGTGGCCGAACCGTCGGTCGGCCGGTCGCTCGTAGAGCGCGGGGCCACCCGCGATCGCAGACGCCAGCCTGCGCTGACCCTCGAGCACGCGGGCGTTGGCCCGCTGCTTGTAGTCGTCGCGCTCTGCCGGATCGACGGCCGCCAGGAACGCCTCCGGGTGCACCAGCGCCACCAGACCGGACACGTGCCCGAAGCCAAGGCTGGTCACCAGACCTGCCTTCAGCGGGAACTTCTCGCCCAGGTGCAGGGTCTCGCGGACCCACACCAGGTGAGCGGCGCCCGACAATTCGTCGTCGACGCAGTCCAGGCTGCGGTTCGGCGGGATGACGCCGTCGCGCATGATCTGGCACAGCCCCATCATCTGGAAGGCAGCGGCACCACCCTTGGCGTGACCGGTCAGGCTCTTCTGGCTGACCACGAACAGCGGCGCACCCTTCGACCGGCCCATCGACGCCGCGAGCCGCTCGTGCAGCTCGGACTCGTTGGGATCGTTGGCCAGCGTCGACGTGTCGTGCTTGGAGATCACCGCGATGTCGTCGGCACTGACACCCAGCTTCGCCAGCGAGCGCGACAGCTGCGAATCCTTGCCACCGCGGCCCGCACCCAGAGCACCGAGGCCCGGGGCGGGGATCGACGTGTGCACGCCGTCGCCGAACGACGAGGCGTAGGCGACCACCGCCAGCACCGGCAAGCCCATCTTGACCGCCAGGTCACCGCGGGTCAGCAGGATGGTCCCGCCGCCCTGCGACTCGACGAAGCCAAGCCTGCGCCGATCGTTGGCCCGGGAGAACTTCGAATCGCTGATGCCCTTGGCGCGCATGACCTCGGTCTCGGCGGTTGCCGACATGTCGCCGAAGCCGGTGACGGCCTCCAACGTGAGGTCGTCGTAGCCGCCCGTGACCACGAACTCGGCCTTGCCGAGGCGGATCTTGTCGACGCCCTCCTCGACGGACACCGCAGCCGTCGCGCACGCCGCGACCGGATGGATCATCGCGCCGTAGCTGCCGACGTACGACTGAACGACGTGGCCCGCGAAGACGTTCGGCAGCACCTCTTGCAGGATGTCGTTGGGCTTGTTCTGGCCCAAGCAGATTGCCGTGGTACATCGTCTGCATGGACGTCAGTCCACCCATGCCGGTGCCCTGCGTGCTTGCCACCAAACTCGGGTGCACCCAACGCATCAGCTCGTTCGGCGAGAATCCGGCCGACAGGAATGCGTCGACGGTCGTGACCAGGTTCCACAGTGCAACGCGGTCGATCGAGCTCATCATGTCCGGGCTCACGCCGTAGACGCTCGGATCGAAGCCGGTGGGAATCTGCGCACCGACGGTGCGCGACATCTTCACCTTGCGCGGCACCCGGATCTCGGTGCCGGCCTTGCGCGTGACCTGCCAGTCGGTGCTGTCGGGCAGCGGTGAGATGACGGTGTGCTCGGGATCGAACTGAGCGAACCCACGCGCGTCCGCCTCCGACGACACCACGAAGGTGAAGTCCTTGTCGAGGAAGACCGAAACCAGCAGCGGCGCTGCATGATCGGCATCGATCGCGCCGTCGTCGACGAACTCGCGGATGCCGACTCGATCGACGACGACGTCGTGGTAGCGCTCGACCAGCTCGCCCTCGTCGACCAAGTCGCCGGACTGCGTGTCGTACCAACCCGGCTTCGGGTCGTCCTCCCACTTCACCAGCCCCGTGGTCCATGCCAACTCGAGCACGCCTGCCGCCGACAGCTCGCCGGAGACCTCCATCTCGAAGCGGGTGCGCGACGAACCGTAGGGCCCGAGCTCGGCACCGCTGACGATCACCACCAGGTCGGCGGGATCGACGTCGAGGTCGTCCCAAACCGGCGGCGGCGCCGCGGCATAGCCACGCGGAGGCGATGGCAGCGCCCGGATGGTCTCGACGTCCACCTCGTCGTCCGCAGGTGCCTCGGCGGCCATCTCCTCGCGCGCCTTGGCGGCCAGTTCGGCCATGTCGATGTCGATCTCGCCGAGACCGCCGGTCAGGTCCTTGTGCAGAGGTTCACGCGCGGCGGCCACCTTGGATTCGATGTCGCACAGGTCGAGCAGCATCGATGCCATCTGCTCGGTCGAGTAGGTGGTCACACCCGCCTCTTCGACGGCGCCGACGATGGCGTCGTTGTGCCCCATCAGGCCGGTGCCCTTGGTCCAGCCGATCAGCGCGTGCGCCAGCGAAACCCGCTGCGCCCACGATGATTCGGCCTTCCAGCGGGTTACCACCGCATCCAGTGCCGACTTGGCCTCACCGTAGGCGCCGTCACCACCGAACATGCCGCGGTTCGGCGAACCGGGCAGCACGACGTGCAGCCGCGAGGCGATGTCGCGCTCGGAGCCGATGTGCGACAGGCCACCGATCAGCCGCTGCACGGCCCACAGCAGAACCTTCATCTCCATCTCGGAGCGCGAACCCGCCTCTGACAGGTCACCCGCCACGCGCGGCGCCGCGAACGGGAACAGCAGCGTCGGCGTCAGGGCGTCCTTGAGGTGGACCGCTTGCGGCCCGAGGGTTTCGGTCTGCTCGTTGCCGACCCAGTCGACGAGCGCGTCGATGTCGTTGTAGGAGGCCATGTTCGCGGGCACCACCCACAGCTGGCCACCGAACCGGGCGCTGTCGCGGTAGAGCGTCCGGTAGAACGCCAACCGGTCGTCGTCCAGCTTGGACGTGGTGGCGATGACGGTCGCTCCCCCATCGAGCAACTGCGCTGCGACGGACGCG
This sequence comes from uncultured Actinomycetota bacterium, assembly GCA_963742715.1. GTDB lineage: Bacteria > Actinomycetota > Actinomycetes > Mycobacteriales > Micromonosporaceae > CAVUMR01. The sequence continues at coordinate 101,814 of CAVUMR010000003.1, forward strand.
GCGATCGAGCCCTTGGAGGCACCCGTCACCACGGCGATCTCGTCGGCGTAGCGGCCCCTGGCGGGGTTCTCCGCACCGGCCGCCGCGCGTCCGAACAGCGACGCGTGGACGTTGCGACCCGCGGCCAGAGCCCTGCCCTGCCACCAGTTCGCCTGCGTGGCGACGACGTGTCCGGCGCCTTCGAAGCGCTCCGAGAGACGCGGCCAGTCGGTGTCGATGTCGCCTTCGTCCATCAGCCACAGCTTCGCGAGGTCCTCGCGGGCACTGGCCCAACGGTCGTCGAACAGCACCGCCTTGCGGCCGTCGAACGTCGGTGCCACCAAACGCGGCCAGTCCGAACCCAATTCGGCGGTAACGAGGTCGATCAGCTCGGTGTCGTTGACCGACTCGGGCGCACTGACCTGGTTGTCGAGGCCCAGCTGGCCGAGGATCAACCGTGCCGTCGAGGCGAGCACGCCATCGCGACCGGTGACCTGCTCGGCGAACTCGGTCAGCGCGGCGGAGTCCACCACGCCGCCGCCAACGGCGCCCGACGACGGCAGCGACACCGCGATGCCCTTGCGGGCCGCGACCGCGGCGACCGCCCCGTCGACGACCTTGTCCACCGTGCCCGCGTCGGCCAGTGCACCCTCGTGCAGCCCGCCGAGCGAGCCACCGCGCACGCTGTTGCCCTCACGGGTGCCGAGTGCGACCTCGACGATGACGTGCTTCGCCCAGCCCTCGCCCAGTTCCCACGTCTTGGTGACGCGTTCGGCGATCGCGGCGGGCCGCTTGCCGGAGGGGCCGAGCACCGTGCGCAGCTGATCGTTGATCGCATCGGAAAGCACGGGCCCATAAGGCTTGTACGTGCGGGCCAGCTTGGTGACCTGAGCCTTGAGCCCGGCCAGGTCGGCTTCGGCCGCTCCGTCGATCGCGCCGAGGTTGAGCTCCGAACCGAGGTCCACCAGCAGCTGGTTGCGTCGTGACGACGCACCGTCGGTGATCGACTCGATGGAGTCCAGCGACTCGATCTGGTCGATGCGCATCTTCGCCGAGAGGGCGACGAGCGCGAGCGTGGCATCGGCAGCGTCGAACCCGATGTCATCAGGACGCGGCCCACCACTCGGTGCGGCCGCAGCGGGAGCCGGCGCGGCCTGCACCGCTGCGGCCTCCGCAACCGGTGCCGGCGTGTCGTCGCCTGCAGCGGCGTCGTCCTCGGGCTCCGGATCGGTATCGGTGGCAAACAGCACCGCAGCGTCGCGCTCGGAGTTGAGCACCTCGGTGGTGTTGTGCGAATACTCCGGCAGCTTCAGCGTATTCGTGGCCAGTCCGGCGACGGTCGGTGCGGACTTCACACCGATCTCGACGAACCGCTCGATCCCGAGTCCGCCTGCGGCCTCCTCGATGAAGAGCAGGTCCTGGGTCTCGATCCAGCGCACCGGGCTGGCGAACTGCCAGGCCAGCAGTTCGATGACGATCTTGCGGCACAGCTCGGTCGGCCGCTCGTTGCGCCAGGTGTCGTAGTCGGCGAGTACCTCGTCGAGCGGCTCGGCGGGCACCAGATCGCGAATCTCCTGGATGAAGTCGCGATCCAACGTGAACGGGCGCGGCACCAGGTTCGGGACGTAGCGGCCGACGAGCAGATCGGGATCCGCGTCGCGCGGCATGACCCGCTCCAGCGAGCGCCGGAAGTCGGCGACGCCGACCCGCAGCACGGACGAGTGGAACGGCACGTCGATGCCGGGCACCAGGATGAACGACCGCTTGCCGCCGGATATCTCGCGGCGCTTCTCGACCTCTTCCTCGAGCACCTCGAGACCGCGCACCGTGCCCGCGATGGCGTACTGCGAGCCACGAAGGTTGTAGTTCACGATCTGCAGGAATTCGCCGGTGCGCTCGGCGATCTCGTCGATGAACGCAGGCACGTCGTCATCGGGGAGATCGATCTGCGACGGCCGGATCGCGGCGAGCCGGTAGTTGGAGCGGCCGTGCTCGTCGCGCGGGACGATGTCGTGCATCTTGCTGCCGCGGTGGAACACCACCTCCAGCAGTGCCTCCAGCGGGTACACGCCGGAAACGCATGCCAGCGCGGTGTATTCACCGACGGAGTGACCGCAGGCGATCGCGTCCTCGACGAACGCACCCTGCTCGCGCATCTCCTCGACCTGGGCGGCAGCCACCGTCGCCATGGCGACCTGGGTGAACTGCGTCAGGTACAGCACGCCCTCGGGGTGGTGGTAGTGCACGCCGCTGGCGATCAGGCCGGTCGGGTTGTCCCTGACCACGTGAAGCACCGAGAAACCAAGGGTTTCGCGGGTGAACTTGTCGGCGACGTCCCACACCTTGCGGGCGGCCTTGGACCGGCCGCGGACCTCCATGCCCATGCCCTTGTACTGAATGCCCTGGCCCGGGAACGCGTACACCGTCTTCGGTGCGGCCAGCTGGGCCGTCGCCGACATCACCAGATCGGTGCCGACCTTGGCGGTGACCTCGATGATCTCCGCGCCGCGGTCGATGCCGACGCGGTCGACGCGGAAGTCGATGTCGTCGCCGGGCATGACCATGCCGAGGAAGCGGGAGGTCCAGCCGACCAGGCGTGCGGGCGGGGTGGCCCTTCCGTCGGTTGCGGTGACGACGTGCTGCGCGGCAGCAGACAGCCACATGCCGTGCACGATGGGCGATTTCAGCCCGGCGAGCAGTGCGGCGGCCCGGTCGGTGTGGATCGGGTTGTGGTCACCGGACACCACGGCGAACGCGCTCATGTCGGTCGGCGCGGCGACGGTGACGTCGCGGCGCCGGCGGCGCGGCGTGTCGGTGGCGTTGTCGGTGATCGCTCCACCGGCACGCTCCGGATCGGCCAACGCGAGGGCGCCGGTGCGGCCGCGAATGGCGAACCGCTCCTGCAGACTTCGCCAGCACGGTGCCGTCCGCATCGGAGATGGTCACCTCGACCGGCACAACGCGGCCGACCTCGGTGTCGACGGCAGGCGAAGCCGTTGCGGTGACGCTCAATTCGGCCGCGATCTTGGGCATCGGCGCGAGCAGGTGCGCCGCGTGGTCGAGGTGCACCAGGCTCAGCAGGCCCTCCACGACGGGGAAGCCGGCGTCGGTGACTGCTGCACCGATGACGGAGAACACGGCGGGCCAGCAGCTGCCGACCAGTGCGTCCGGCACCAGCGTCAGGCCGGGCGCCAGTGGTGCGCCGAACGTCGCGGTGACGCCGGTGTGGTCGGCGACCTCTTCCGGATCCCAGGAGACCGTGACGGTGGTGCTGTCGTTGGTCACCTGCGGCAGGGCTTCCGGGCCCTCGACGCCCGCGGCGATCGCCAATACGGCGCGCATCGCGGCCGACGCGTCCTCGGTGGTGACGACGGGCATGCCACCGTCGACCGTGGCGGTGGGCAGGGTGAACCGGATGGTGATCCAGATGTCGGACAGCGGAACGCGACAACATGACGTGTTCGCCGGCCAGTTCCAGGCGCGCACCCGTCGACGGGTGTGTCGCAGAACGGTTTTCGTTGACCTGCCACTCGCTCGGCTCACCAATGCGGTGCACCGGGTTGATCGCGGTGCGGCCGGCCCACAGCACGTCGGGCGAGTCGAGAACGACGGCCAGCGGGCCGGTGACGTCGACGCGGGCCTGACGGCGGGACATCACGGCGAGAGGCTGGGCGCCGGACGCGATCACGTCATCGATGGACGCCTGCTCGAACCGGTCGAGCAACTCACCGACCGGCTCGTCGACGCGGGTGATGCCCGCGACGGCCTCCGTGCCGGGAATGATGCACACCTCGTCGGCCGAGTAGCGCGCGTCGTGTGCCTGCCACAGCGAGTCACTGCGCCACCAGCGCCGGACGTCCTTGTCGATGACGGGCACGAAGTTGACCGGCTTGCCAAGCGTCTTGCACAGCGTGACGAAGAACGGCACGTCGGCGGGATGCAGCTTGACGGTCTCCGCGTCCGGGTAGCTCGCCAGCAGCTCGGTGATGGCGCCGCTGCGGATCCTCAAGCAGCGCTTCACCTTCGGCGTCGACGCCGTACAGCGTCTCGATCGGGCCGGAGTCCGCGGGATGCAGCCGGGCCTCGGCCCGCTTGAGCATCTCCTCGAACCGGTCGCGCCAGGTGTCGGCCAGCCACGGGCTGCCAGGCGCGGCGGTGTCGGCAGTGCTGTCGCCGTCGCCGATCGCCAGCTCGACGTAGCGCTGCAGCCACTGCAGGTAGGTCATGTCGGCGACGTCGCCGAAGTACGGCTTGGCGGTACCGGCCATTGCGGCGATGATCTCGTCGCGCCGTTCGGCGACCGCGTCGGCGTCGCCTGCGACCTCGTCGAGCAGCCGGCCGCACCGCGACGCGGAGTTGTCGATCTCGTGGATGTCGGCGCCCAGCTGGCTACGGCTGGAAGCCATGCCGCCCTGGGCCTTTCCTGCACCGATCCACTGGGCGGTGCCGTTGGTGTCGACCAGCAGCTGCTTGACCGCGGGCGACGTCGTCGACTCGAGGGCGGCCATCGCCGCGGTGCCGACCAGGATGCCGTCGACCGGCATGTCGGGGAAGCCGTAGCGCGCGGCCCAGCGGCCGGACAGGTACTCCGCGGCGCGCTCGGGGGTGCCGATGCCGCCACCAACGCACACGGTGATGTTGGAGAGCTTGCGCAGATCGCCGTACGTCGACACCAGCAGGTCGTCGAGGTCTTCCCACGAATGGTGCCCGCCGGCGCGGCCACCCTCGATGTGGACGATGACCTCGCGGCTGGGGACCTCGGCGGCGATCTTGATGACGGACTTGATCTGCTCAACGGTGCCCGGCTTGAACACCACGTGGGTGATGCCGATCTCGTTGAGTTCGTCGATCAGGTCGACGGCCTCCTCGAGCTCGGGAATGCCCGCGCTGACCACCACGCCGTCGATCGGCGCACCGGACTGACGGGCCTTCTGCACCAAGCGCTTTCCGCCGACCTGCAACTTCCACAGGTACGGGTCGAGGAACAGCGTGTTGAACTGGATGGCGCGGCCCGGCTCGAGAAGTTGGGTCAACTCCTCGATGCGCGCGTCGAAGATGGGTTCGGTGACCTGGCCGCCACCGGCGAGCTCGGCCCAGTGCCCTGCGTTGGCCGCAGCGGCGACGATCTTGGCGTCGACAGTGGTCGGCGTCATGCCGGCAAGCAGGATCGGCGAGCGTCCGGTGAGGCGGGTGAACTTGGTCGAGAGCTTGACCGAGCCGTCGGGCAGCGTGACGACCGACGGCGCATAGCTCGACCATGCGGGCGCGACCTCGGGTGCCGCACCGACGGTGAACAGGTTGCGCTGTCCGGCGCGGGTCGCCGCGGCGACGATGCCGACGCCGAGCCCACGGATGATCGGTGCGGTCAACCGCGTGACGGTGTCGCTGGGGCCCAGATCGATGATCCAGCGCGCACCAGCCTGGTGCAGCCGCTCGACCTCGGCGACCCAGTCGATGGGCCGCACGAAGATCGACTCGGTCATGTCGTGGGCGAGCTCGGCATCGATACCGCACTTGGCTGCCCAGCGGTCGACGAGATCGACGCCGTCAGCGAGCCGTGGGGTGTGGAAGCCGACCTCGACCTGCACGCTGTGGAAGACCGGAGAGAACACGGCCCCACCGCGCAGCTTGTTCTTGCGCTCGGCTTCTTCCTTCTCGGTGATCTTGCTGCAGTACAGCTCGAACCGGGCCAGCTGTTCCGGGGTGCCGGTGATGACGACCGACCGGCGGCCGTTGCGGATCGACAGCACCGGCGGCAGCACCGTGCGTACGTCGGTGGAGAAGTCCTCGAGCAGTTCGGCGATGCGATCCGGATCGGCATTGGTCACCGAAACCATCGGCGACTTGTCGCCGCGCCCGACCATGCCCCGACGCCGCGACACCAGCGACCCCGCCGCGCCGATCAGCTGCAGCAGCGCCAGCAGCTCGGCGTCGCGGGTCCCGTTGGCCTTGAGCGATTCGCAGGCCATGGTGCCCTGTGAGTGACCGGCCATGGCCACGGGAGGCGTGCCATCAAGATCGAGCCCCTGACGCTTCACGGCGCGAATGGCGGCCATCTGCGCCAGCAGGATGCCGGGGCCGGAGATCGCGGCCGTCGTGAGCTGCTTGGACGTGGGCAGCGGCTCGTCGGCGGCCAGCGCGCGCACCCACTGCATCGGCTGGAAGCCGATCGGCCGGACCACCACGAGCTCGCGGGCGACGGGCTCCAGCAGAAGTTCGGCCTCGCCGACGACCTCGCTCAGCTCGGATTCGATGCCCGCCGAGCTGATCAGCTCTTCGAGGTTCTCCAGCCAGTTGCCACCCTGCCCGCCGAACGCGACGGCATACGGTTCGCCGGCGTTGAGCAGGTCGACCAGCGCGTGCGCGCCGGTCAGCGGTCGAGGAAGTGTCGCCTGCGTCCTTGCGGCCGGTGGAAACTCGGTTCTGCTCATTGATCGTCACGTCTTGTCCATCTCCTCGGTGCGCTGGGCGCGTATCGCTCGTCTGCAGGCTTGTCGTCTCGGCGGCTCGGCCCCGCTCGCATGCGGGGTCGTGCGATTCGGCGTCGAATCTCGCTGGCTCCGGTCTCGTCTCCTCGGGCGTTGAGGAGTGCGGCCGGACTGCCCTCCCGGGCGGTCCAGCGGACGGGTCAGCCCCATAAGAGTGTCATGAGAGCCAGGACCATTTTCTGCCCCCAAATGGTTACTGGCGAGTTCTACGCACGGGTAACCACCTATTGCGTAACGCAGGCTTCCGGCGGGCCGCGAGTCTTCCGGGACAAACGTCCTGCATGCGCGTGGTTACGGTCGAGTAGCAACAACAGCGCAGATCAAGGCAGTATTGTTACCGAATCGTTATGTAGAAATTCTCGGTCGTCGACGGGATCGTCGCCGCCTCGCGCGACGCGACAACATCGCCCGATGTGTCTACCCATCGGACCGGCCGCGGCCCAATTGTTTGCTGCCAAAACTTACCGGTCAGTAAGTCTTAGTCCCACTGCCCGAACTGCGGCTTCAGGACGTGATTGATGTCGACGCCGACACCGCCGACACTCTGCTTGTCGATCTCGACCTGGTGCAGGTGCGCCGCGGGATGGGTGAATCCCTTGGGCGATCCCCAGTTGTGTTGCCAGAAGTACGCGCCGATGCCGTCTTGCAGTGCCCAGTCGATCGTCTTCGAATTGGCGTAGACCCCCACGCGCTGACGCCCGAGGACCGACTCCCAAGCCTTCAAGTAGGGCACGACCTGCTGCTTGTACTGGTCAAACGACGGGTCGTCGTCGATCGAGGCGTAGATCGGTGCGCCATAGGACCCACCTGCGGCGACGTGCAACTGCCAGCCCCGCTTGGCGTGCTGCACGCCTGCGTTCTGGCCGCCGAGCCAGTCGGCGGTGTCCTGCTTGCCGTACTGGTAGCAGGACACGATCTTCAGCCCGCTCTGGTAGAGGTCGCGGGCCTCCGGTAGCTGGATGGGCTTGCCGAGCATCCACTGACCGCCTGGGCGGCGGTCGGAGACGTACCTGATGGCACCCGCAGCTCCCGCCGCGCGGATGTCGGATGCCTTGATCACCCCGGCCGCGTAGTCGAGCAGGATGCCAAGGGGTGCCGCGGACGCCGACGGCGCACCCGTCGTTGCGGAGACCGCTGCCAACGTGCCGCCCAGACCGAGCACGGCCGGCGCGGCGGCGGCGTACTTGAGTACGTCGCGCCGGGAAATCGACATGTACCTCAGGGTATGACAGCTACCTCAATATTCTCACCAGCGCCACTGGTCACAGTGGTATCAAGTTTCTGGACTGCGTGCCCAAGGCAGCCGAGACGGAAACAGTCGGTGAAACACCGGTTTCATTCGAAATCCATACTTTGGGCTGCAGTTCGACCCACCGATCCATACGATTCTCGCCATGCCTGCTGGGCCGGATTCCGGGACCGCCACCGTGTCATCCGACGGGCCGTCTTCTCAAGGGGCGCCGTCTTCTAAAGGGACAAGGACGAGCGCGACCGCCCAGGGGGCAGCGCAGATCGAGTTGATCGGCGTCCGCAAGGTGTTCCACGAACGCGGCAACCACGGCGTCGTCGCGGTCGACGGTGCCGATCTCACCGTCGAGGACGGCGAACTGTTCGCGATCCTGGGCCCCTCCGGGTCCGGCAAGACCACCGTGCTGCGCATGATCGCGGGCTTCGAGCAGCCAACCGCGGGCACCATCCGGCTCGGCGGGGTGGACGTCACCTCGTGGCCGGCCCGCACGCGTGACGTCAACACCGTGTTCCAGGAGTACGCGCTGTTCCCCCACATGACGGTGGCCCAGAACGTCGAGTACGGGCTCAAGGTGCGCGGCGTGGCCAGGGCCGAACGGCGGCGCCGCACCGCCGACGCACTCGACATGGTGCGGCTCACCGCTCAGGCTCCGCGCCGCCCGGACCAGTTGTCGGGCGGGCAGCGTCAACGCGTCGCATTGGCCAGGGCCCTGGTCGGACGGCCGCGCGTGCTGCTGCTCGACGAACCCCTCGGCGCGCTCGACCTCAAGCTGCGCGAGCAGATGCAAGTGGAACTGAAGGCCATCCAGCGCGAGGTCGGCATCACGTTCGTCATCGTCACCCACGACCAGGACGAGGCGCTCACCCTGTGCGACCGCCTCGCCGTGTTCAACGACGGCCGCATCGAACAGGTGGGCAGGGCCAGGGACGTCTACGAGAAGCCGGCCAACCGCTTCGTCGCCGACTTCGTCGGGACCGCGAACGTACTCGACGGCGCCGCGGCCGACGCACTCGTCGGCAGGCCGGGCCTGTTCGCCGATCCGGCCCGAGCGCATCGCCGTCTTCGCACCGGACACCGACGCCGTGCCCGGCGTGCGAACGGTCGAGGCGACGGTGTCCGAAGTCATCTACGCCGGACCAACGACCCGGATCGTCGCGCACGCCCCACCCGGTGTCACCCTGACCGCCACGGTCCTCACCGCGAGCACCTGGCTACCCCCGAACGTCGATCACGGCGCGCCAATCACCTTGGCGTGGAAGGAAAGTGCCGTCCACGACCTGGACGGCTGATCCAACTGACAGGAGCACCACCATGAAACCCACTCTCGTGCGACTCGGTCTCACCCTCGCCGCGTGCGCGGCCCTGGTGGTCGCCTGTTCGAGCTCGGACACGCTCCGGCGGGACCGGCCAGGCTCCGCCGAAGCTGGAACCGCTCAGCGCGGTGGGCAACGGCGAGGGCGAACTCAACCTCATCGCGTGGGCCGGTTACGCCGAGAACGGGTCCAACGACCCGGCGGTCGACTGGGTGACGCCGTTCGAGAAGGAATCCGGCTGCAAGGTCAACGTCAAGCTCGGCAACACGTCCGACGAGATGGTGCAGTTGATGAGAAGCGGCCAGTACGACGGGGTTTCGGCGTCGGGTGACGCGACGCTGCGGCTGATCTACGCCGGCGACGTCGCGCCGGTCAACACCGCACTGGTGCCCAACTACGCGACGATCTCGCCGTTCCTCAAGGACAAGCCGTGGAACTCGGTCGACGGCCAGATGTACGGCATTCCGCACGGCTGGGGCGCCAACCTGCTGATGTACAACATCGGCGTCGTGCACGACGCCCCGAACTCGTGGGCCTCGGTGTTCGACGAGGCGAGCAAGTACAAGGGCAAGGTGACGGCGTACGACTCGCCGATCTACATCGCCGACGCCGCGCTCTATCTGTCGAAGACGAAGCCGGAGTTGGGCATCAAGGATCCGTACTCGCTGACGAGCGCACAGCTCGATGCCGCCGTCGAGCTGCTCAAGGCGCAGCGGGAGAACATCAGCGAGTACTGGTCGGACTACACCAAGGAGGTGCAGGCGTTCGAGTCCGGCACCTCGGTGATCGGCACGACGTGGCAGGTGATCGCCAACACGATCGGCGCCGAGAACAAGGTCCAGGTGAACACCGTGCTGCCGAAGGAGGGTTCCACGGGGTGGTCGGACACCTGGATGGTCGCGGCGAAGGCCGCCCACCCCAACTGCATGTACAAGTGGATGGACTGGATCACCTCACCGAAGGTGAATGCCCAAGTGGCCGAGTACTTCGGTGAGGCGCCCGCCCAGACGAAGGCGTGCGAGTTCACCAGCCGAGAAGGACTTCTGCGACATCTACCACGCGACCGATGAGAAGTACGCCGCCGAGATCCACTACTGGACCACGCCCCAGAAGCAGTGCGTCGACGGCAGCGGCGACAACTGCACGGCCTACGACGAGTGGGTCGACAAGTGGCAGCAGATCAAGGGGTGACGGTTGGCGCCAAGCGACGGACTGACGGCCACACCGCCCGCGGCGTCGCCCCGCAGGCGGTTCGGCCTGGCGTTCCTGCTGGTGCCGCCGCTGACCTGGCTGGCGGTCGCCTACCTGGGTTCGCTTGTCGTACTGCTGGTCTCGGCGTTCTGGACCACCAACTCGTTCACCGGTGCGGTGGTGCACACCGTCACCGGCGACAACATCACCAGGGTGTTGACCGACGAGGTGTTCAGGACGGTGACGCTGCGCACCGTCGGGGTGGCGCTGGTGGTCACGGTCCTCTGCGCGGTACTGGCGGTGCCGTTGGCCCTGTACATGGCCAAGATCGCGTCACCACGCATGCGGCTGGCGCTCGTCGTGGCGGTGACGACCCCGCTGTGGGCCAGCTACCTGGTCAAGGCGTACGCGTGGCGGATGTTGTTCTCCCCGGAGGGCCCGCTGGCGTGGGCCACCGGATACAGCCCCGGCTACGGCCTGATCGCCACCATCGTCACGCTGACCTATCTGTGGTTGCCGTACATGATCATCCCGGTGTTCGCGGCGTTCGAGCGCGTCCCCGACTCGCTCGATCGACGCGAGCTCCGACCTCGGCGCGTCCGACGTCTCGACGTTGCGAATGGTGGTCGCGCCGTTGGTGTTTCCCGGCATCGCCGCGGGGTCGATCTTCACCTTCTCGCTGTCGCTCGGCGACTACATCGCCGTCACCATCGTCGGCGGCAAGACGCAGCTGCTCGGCAACATCATCTACGGACAGCTCGTCACCGCGAACAACCAGCCGTTGGCCGCCGCGCTGTCGATCATCCCGCTGGCCGCGATCGTGCTGTACCTGCTCGCGATGCGGCGCACGGGCGCGCTGGAGAACGTCTGATGCTGTCCGACGGGCGTTCGCCGCGTGGCCCGAGCCTGGGCCGTGATGGTGCTGGTATTCCTCTACGCGCCAATGCTTCTCGTCGTCGTCAACGCCTTCAACGCGTCGCGCACGTTCGCGTTTCCGCCGACCGGATTCACCCTGGACTGGTGGGCGGACGCCGCGGGCAGCAGCGGGATGTGGAAGTCGTTGGCGAACTCCGCGGTGGTCGGTGTCGGCGCCACCGCGATCGCCCTGGTGCTGGGCACCATGGCGGCGTTCGCGGTGCAACGGTATGACTTCTTCGGCCGCAACACCGTCAGCTTCCTGGTGGTGCTGCCGATCACGTTGCCCGGCATCGTCACCGGCATCGCGCTCAACGCGACGTTCACCTCGGCGCTCGGCATCACGCTCGGGCTGGCGACGGTGATCATCGGACACGCCACGTTCTGCATCGTCATCGTCTTCAACAACACCCAGGCCCGACTGCGCAGGCTCGGCACCGCCCTCGAGGACGCCTCCTCCGACCTTGGCGCCTCGTCGTGGCAGACGTTCCGCTACGTGACGTTTCCGATGATGCGCGGCGCCCTGGTCGCCGGTGCGATCCTGGCCTTCGCGCTCAGCTTCGACGAAATCGTCGTGACCACGTTCACCGCGGGACCGAGCGTGCAGACCCTGCCGATCTGGATCTTCGGAAACCTCTTCCGCCCCAACCAGGCGCCCGTGATCAACGTGGTGGCCGCCGCACTGACCGTGCTGGCGATCATCCCGGTGTGGCTCGCGCAGCGGTTCGGCGGCGACCCGGCCACCACCAGGATCTGACACGTCAGGGCGCCTCGGGACCCCGGTCGCCGTCGCGGCCGAAGATCGCCCGCCGCAGGCCGAGGTGGTCGGCCAGGTCGTCGCCGTCACGGACGGTGGCGAAGAACTCGGCGATGTGCGCGGAGTGGAAGCCCCGCCGCAGCAGATCGCTGATGACCGCCAACTGATCAAGGTGATGATCGCCGTAGATGGCCGACCGTCCGTCACGGCGCGGCGGATCGAGCAGACCGCGTTCGCGGTAGGCCCGAATGTTGCGGGCGCTGACTCCCGACGCCTTGGCGAGCGCCCCCAGCCGGTACTCAGCCAACCCACAGCTCGCTCAAAGCGCAGGTCAGAGCTCTGTCGCTGCGCGGTCCAGAACACCGCATAGGCACACTGTAGACCTGACTCGAAGTTTGCGAGAGTTCATCGTTGGTGCAACTTTCTGAAATCGATTGGCCTTCGGAGGCCGCCATGCGCGACGATTGACCGAGTGCGTGCCTGGATCATCTGGGCGACGGGGCTGCTGGCCTACATCGTCGCCGTGCTTGACCGCACGACGCTCGGCGTCTCCGGGCTGAACGCCGCCGAGCGGTTCGGTGCCAGCCCTGGCGTGCTGTCGACGTTCGTCGTGCTGCAGGTCGTGGTGTACGCCGCCGCTCAGATTCCGGCAGGCGTGTTGCTCGACCGCTTCGGGTCGCGAGCGCTGATCGCCGCAGGCGCCGCGCTGATGGCCATCGGCCAGCTCACCCTCGCGTTGACGACGTCGCTGCCCGTGGCGATCGGGGCGCGCGCCGTCGTCGGACTGGGCGACGCCTTCACCTTCATCTCCGTGATGCGCCTGGTGCCGCACTGGTTTCCGCCGAAGCGGGTGCCGCTGCTGACTCAGATCACCGGCATCTCCGGCCAGCTCGGTCAGGTGCTCTCTGCACTGCCGTTCCTGGCCCTGCTCACCGGGACCACCTGGGCAACCGCCTACGTCTCGGTGTCCGCGCTCGGCGTGCTGGCGATGGTGCTGGTGCTGGCTGTGGTCAAGGACGGTCCGCACGGCCGTGTCGTCGCGACCGAGACGATGTCAGCCCGCGCCACCCTTGCCAGCCTGAAGACGGTGTGGCTGCGGCCCGGCACCCGGCTCGGCTTCTTCACCCACATGGGCACCCAGTTCTCCGTCACGGTCTTCGCCCTGATGTGGGGTGTTCCCTACCTGACGGTGGCCCAGGGGCAGTCCGTCGGTGTCGCGGGCGCATTGCTGACCATCTCCGTCGTCGCCGCCATCTTCGCCGGCATCGCGATCGGCATCTTCACCGGCCGCCAGCCGCACCGGCGGTCATGGGTGGTGCTGGCGATCATCGCGAGCAACGCCCTGGTGTGGACCGTGGTGCTCGCCCTTCCGCACCGCGCGCCGCTCTGGCTGCTGGTGGTCCTCATCGTGGTCATCTCGATCGGCGGCCCGGGGTCGATGGTGGGGATGGACTTCGCGCGGACGTTCAACCCCAGCGCCACGCTGGGCTCTGCCCAGGGCATGGTCAACATGGGCGGATACCTCGCCTCGCTCGTGGTGATGCAGGCCGTTGGCGTGATCCTCGGCACGGCAGGCGGATACTCGTTCGAGTCGTTCCGGCTGGCATGGACCGTGCAATACGTCATCTGGATTCTGGCCGTCGTCGGGATCCTGATCACCCGCAAGAAGGCTCGCGCCCTGATGAAGGCCGAGCAGGAGCGCTCGCTGCTGGAGACCTTCGAGAGGGGCTGAGCCGCGCGGCTAGCTGGTGTCGGCGATGCGTTTCGCAAGAGCCTGCGCGGCGTGCTGATGGCCGCGTCACTTCGAAGCCCACCACGGTGACCGCGGGCGCCAGCGTGACGACCAACAGGCATATCGCCATGGACACGCCGACCCACGCGAGCAGGACGGCGATCACCAATACGGCCGCGGTGAGCGCCAACAGCCAGAAATGCAGCACATCCCAGCTGCGCACCAGCATCCCGTAGATCAGGTAGATCAAGGCGATGTAGACCCCGACGGGGACCGCCACCGCGAAGACGGTGCCCATCACGCCGAGCTCGGAGTGTCCTTCCACGTAGTAGGCGGCGGTGTGCAGGCCCGCGCCGGTGGCCGACGATCGCCGCGAACACGGCCAAGTGCACGTAGCCGAACGGGAAGGACGCCTCGCGGCGGGCGTGCAGGAGGTCGGCGGCGGGCACCACGAAGTACACCCACCACATGCCGAAGGTGAGGCCGGTGCCTGCGATCGACGAGAAGGATCGCGTCGGTGCTCCAGCCGTGTTCCTCCACCACGGCGGTCAGCGACGCGACGGTGCCGACGACGCCCTCACCGAGCGCGATGATCGCGAGCAGGCTGTACCGCTCGGCGATGTGATGGGCATGCCACGGCGTGCCGCCGCGGCTCTCGGCGAGCCACGGGCCGAACATCTCCGCGCAGGCCAGCAGCACCCAGATCGTCAAGGAGATCGCCACCGGTGCGTGCACGAAGATCGTGCCGATCCAGCCGACCTGCACGGCACTCACGACGGTCGCATAGGTCAGGCAGGATGCCCGATGTTCGGGATCCTGGTGGGCGGCCCGTAACCACTGCCCCACCAACGCGATTCGCATCACCACGTAGCCGGCGACCAGCACCGTGTTGTCCACGTGCTCCCCGTGCTCGATGGAGGCGAAGAACGGCGGAAGGCCGAGCGCGAGGATCAGCACGCCGACCATCTGCATCATCGTCATCAGGCGGTAGATCCAGTCGTCGGTGTCGTACGCCGACGCGAACCAGGTGAAGTTGATCCACGCCCAGCAGACCGCGAACGTCGCGAACAGGAAGGCCGTGAGCCCGGCACCGACGTGGCCGGTGACGAGCAGGTGCGAGAACTGCGACGCCGCGATGCCGAAGGCGATGACGAACGTCAGGTCGAAGAGAAGTTCCAGCGGCGTCGCCACCCGGTGTTGTTCGTGGGGGTCGCGGCCCGTCATGCGGCGCAGGCGATGCGCGCGCACCGCTGGCCGTGGGGGCTCTGGTTGGTGGTCAGGCTCGTTCACGGGGCCCCGTCCTTTCTCGACGGCGGTGACCGTACCGGGTCGACGATAAGCCCGCCACGTTCTTGTCACGCCGGGTCTCGGAAAACTCCTCCTGGCAGGTGACCCTTGGTGTCGGCGCGCTAGCGTGAGCGGATGCCTGCAGCGCCGGGAGCGGTCGGTGTCGTGCTTGCCGCGGGTATGGGCACGCGCGTCGGCGCCGACGGCAACAAGGCGTATCTGCCGCTGGCCGGCCGGAGCATGGTGTCGTGGTCGGTGGACGCGGTTGCGCGCACGACCGAGATCGACCGCACGGTGCTGGTCTTCCGCCGCGGCGAGCGCGAGCTTGCCGAACGCATGCTCGACACCGAGCTCGGTTGGGCCACCGTGGAACTCGTCGAAGGCGCCGACACCAGGCACGGTTCGGAGCTCAACGTGCTGCGGTATCTGGCCGCCGACATCGAATCGGGCGACGTCGACGTGGTGCTGATCCACGACGCCGCGCGGCCGCTGGCCGGGCCGGAGTTGATGCGCACCGCGTTGGCGACCGCGCGCGAATTCGGCGGCGCGGTGCCCGCACTGCCCGCCGGTGACGTGGTCAGCGCCGACGCTGGACGGCCGCATCTCGACGGCAGGCGACCACATCCTGATGCGGGTGCAGACCCCGCAGGCGTTCCGCGCGAGTGCCGCTACTCGCCGCGTACCTCGCCGCCGAGGAGGAGGGCTTCGACGGCACCGACACCTCGTCGTGCATCCAGCAGTTCACCGACGTCGACGTGCACGTGTTCCCCGGCGCGCGGGCGAATCTGAAGGTCACCTTCGCCGACGACGTGAGGGTGGCCGCGCACCTGCTGCGGCGATCCGAGTCAGCCGGGATGATGCGTCGCGCTGATCGCATCGAGTAGTGGTGCGTCGGTGGGCAATTCGGCGGCGAACGCGTCGGCATCACCGTCCACCGTCGCGATCGGCGTGCCCGCGGCCAATGCCGCGGCGAATTCGTCGGCGTCGCCGGTGATCGATTGGGCCAGCACCGCGCTCTGGTAGCCGCGGGGGTACTGGACCGTCCGCAGCGCGGTGCGATCGACCGTGCCGGCCACCGCGCCGCGGTCGTCGACGACCTTGACCGTGTCGGTCATCGGCAGCACGGGCACGACGATCGGATGCCCCTCGCGCAGCCCGGCGACCACGCGCTCGGTCACGTCGATCGGGGCGAGCGGATGCCGGTGATCGTGGACCAGCACGTGCGACGCCGGATGAGGTTGGCGGCCAAGGTGTTCGACGGCGGTTACCAGGCACTGACGCCGCGTACCCGGCGCACCGGCGGCGATCACCGCTACCGCCGACAGCCCGGCCGCGTCGAGGCACGCGCGTGCCTCTGCCACCAGCGATTCGTCGGCAACGACGACGATCCCCGACGCGGGCACCGGCCCGAGCAGCGCGCGCACGACGCGAACCAGCGTCACCTCCCCCGCGACGGTGGCGAAGGCCGCGGCGTGCACGGTGGGAGGCAGCGGCACGATGGCGGCGAGGTTCATCAGCGGAACCTGCGCAGGTACGCCGACCAGTTCCAGGTGGTGAGGAACCGTTCGGCCGCCTCATAGCCGTTGGCGTAGAGCGCCTCCACCTGGTCGTCGGTGATGTCGAAGTCGAGGAACCCGACGTCGGTCGAATCCACCCGGATCGCACGGGCATTCACCCACGGTTGATTCAGGTACGTCTGGTCCCGGCCGACCAGTGCGGTCGTGATGACGTCCTCCAGCAGATGCGTCGGCCCCAGCAGTCGCAGCGCGGCGAGCGCGGGGATCACCTTGTCGTTGCCGTCCGGCAGGTTGGGCAACACCGTGACACCGAAACTCGGCCAGCGTGGCGCTTCGCCGTCGTTGCGGTCGAGTGAGTCGATCGGGAAGTTCGACAACAGCCCTCCGTCGACCAGCGTCGAGGTGCGGCCTGCAGCGCTGGTCAGCGGGACCGGGCGGAAGTAGAACGGGATGGCCATCGAGGCGCGTACGGCGTCGGCGACGAGCTGGTCGTCGGGGTCGAGGCCGTAGACCCGCCGGTAGTCCCACGGCAGCCGCACCAGTTGGCCGGTGGTGACGTCGGCGACGGTGACCACCAGGCGGTAGCGCTGCTCTGGTGGCAGTTCGTCATCGTCGACGGCGAGATCGCCAAACGTCGTCACGCCGAGGCTGCGCAGTTGGTCGCGGACCCAGTCGTGGGCGTAGTCCCCCTTGTAGATGCCGGATCCTCGGACCAGGGCCAGCGACGGGCCGAGCAGCGGCACGCGTTCCACCACACCGGGATCGAGGAATTTTTTGTAGTCCAATTGCAGCGCAAGCTCTTTCACCTGCGCGCCGGTCATCTCATCGGTCTGGGCGGCTGCCGCGACGACCGCGCCGACGATCGAGCCCGCCGACGTGCCCGACACCCGCTGCGGCAGGTAACCGGCGTCCATCAATGCGACGACCGCACCGACGAGGCCGACGCCCTTGACGCCGCCGCCCGACAGGACGAGGTCGACGGGCTTCGACGAAGGTGCCATGGTGCGATTCTGCCCAACGCCCCGAGAGGCTCGACGCCGGTGCTACACCGGGTCGAACGCCGAGATGAGCCAGGCGTCGTTGATCTTCTTGAGACCCACCTTCACGGCGCTCGCGGTGTAGGAGCCGTCGACGTTGTCCTTGCTGGTGGTGGACTGATTCAGAAAGACCAGCACCATCGCCGAGTCGGGCTTCAACTCGGCGACCGCCGCACGGACGACGGCCGCGGACGTCTTGACCGACTTCTGCTTGGCCGCAGGTGTGACGGACCCTCTCGACGATCTGGAAAAGGACTCTCTACCGGCACCCGCACAGTGAGTGGCGGCCACCGTACGGACCACTCATCGTGGTCGTCGCACGCAGTGCCGAGGGAGCCGTCGCGGGTGCGGTGGCCACGACCGACGGTTCGGCCCTGTGATGTGAGCGGTCCACGGGGATCCCATTCTCCTGCGCAGCAATATGTTTCAGCGACACGACGCGCAATCCGAATCGAAAGGTTTCCGCAGGCCTCGTCGTGCCTACGCCCTCGGCGCGCAGATCGCTGCGGGCGCCGATTGGCAGGCGGGCTTGGACCTCAGAGGGGAACACCTTTACGGCGCGGACACGCCTTTGAGCAAGACATCCAGGAGCCCGTCGAACCGTGTGCCAGGTTCATTGCTTGTTGCCGTGTGCGTCAACACCTGCAACAGCAAGGTGCCGATGAGTGCCGTGGCTACTGCTGGGAGGTCGGCGTCGTGGCGGAACTCGCCCTGCTCGGCGGCACCGCGCAGTCGCGTCATCAATCCGGCGTGCTGTGGCGCGGTGAGCCGTTCGTAGAGGGCATCTTGGTCCGACGGATTCGACGCAGCCGCAGCGATGAGTGCCCGAATCAGTGCCGCGTTCGAGAGTTCACCGATGAACTCGGCGTGCTCGGCCAGCCACGCTTGCAGGTCCGCCCGGATATCTCCCGTGTCGGGAACGCCGAACGTTCCGCCGCGTCCATACGCTTCCAGCACGGCCTCGGCCACCAACGGAGCCTTGGACGGCCACCGCCGGTACACCGTCTTCTTTCCTACCTGCGCATGGGCCGCCACGCTTTCCATCGACAGCTCTGAATAGCTGTCGACGGTGAGGAGTTCTCGGGTGGCCTCGAGGATGGCCCTGTCCAACTGGGCGTCTCGTGGCCTGCCGCCGCGCTCGGGCATTCCGAGAGCTTAGAAGGTCCAGGGCTGTCCGGCGGCGACGCGCGGGCAATCTGGCCGACTGGCTCTGGACGAAGCGGCTCTGGTGTGGTCGAATAGGAAACGACACGTTGCGTGTCGTAACCTGCCACAGCATGTTCTCGGCGCGGAGAAAGGACCCGTTGGTGACCACGCTTTCGTTGAAGGTGCCCAAGAGTTGGGACGAGATCACGCCGGACTGGATGTCGACGGCACTATCGGGCCGTCACCCCGGTGCCACCGTCGCGGCGGTCACCGTCGACATGCGCGACGACGGCACGAACCGACGGGCCCGGTTGGGCTTGACGTATTCGGACGGCAGCGGCCCGGCGACGGTCTTCGTGAAGGCCGCCGACCCAGAGCACAAGGAACTCATCCGCATGACTAGCGGCATGTTCCACGAGCCGCGACTGTTCACGTCGGGCGTGGACTTACCCCTCGAACACCCGGTCGTCTACGCCGCTCTGATCGACGAAGACGAGTACGACTTCGTCATGGTCATGGAGGACCTCACCGCGCGCGGAGCCGACCCGCGCGACGCCACGCGGCCGATGACGGTCGAGCAAGCCGCTGCTGCTGTCCGCGGGCTGGGTCGGTTGCACGGCTCGTACTGGGGTGAACGTGTGCTGCGCAACCCCGCGCTTGGATGGCTCGAACCGTTCGTCCCATGGGACGGAATGCAGTACGCGCCACTGCCCGCCGCACTCGAACGGCTTGGCGACGATGCGCCCGACGAAGTGATGTCGTTGACGATCGAGCATCTCGTCGAGTTGATCTGGAAGCCCTACATCCACACACTTTCGGCATCACCGCAGACCCTGCTGCACGGTGATCCCCACATCGGCAATACCTACATGACGCCCAGCGGCGACGTCGGATTCCTCGACTGGCAGGTGGCGCGCCGTGGCAACTGGTCGCTGGACGTCGGCTACTTCCTCCAAGGCGCGCTCACCATCGAGGACCGCCGGCAAAACGAGCGCACCCTACTCGCGGAATACCGCGACGCACTCGCGTTACCCGCTGACGAGATGCCAACTATGGACGAGATTTGGTTGCGATATCGGGCGTCGGTCGCTCACGGCCTGACCATCTGGTTGTGCACGGCCAGCGCCGGCGAACTATGGCAGCGCCCCGACATCGCCTTAGCCCTGGCGCAGCGATACTCGGCCGCCTATGCCGACCTGAACACCGCATCCGCGCTCGCCGACATCGCCACGTAGGGCGTCAAACCGTCGATGAGGAGGGTCGAACGATGCGCACAGTTTCTGTCATCACCGGCGGCGCGGGCGGCATGGGGCTTGCCGCAGCGAAGATCGTGGGACGGGATCACTTCGTCGTAATTTGCGATGTCAGTCAGGATCGACTCGACGCTGCCGCTACGGAGCTAGAGAGCCTCGACATCGAGTGCAAGGCGGTCACGTGTGACATCACCGATCGGACGTCCGTTGCCGAGTTGGTCGACACGTCTGCGGCCCTCGGTACGGTCGCTTCGGTCATTCACAGCGCAGGGGTAAGCCCGAGCATGGGTGCCGCCGAACGCATCATGCGGATCAATGCGCTCGGCACGGTTTACATCAACGAATCCTTCTACCCGCTTTTGGGAGAGGGGTCCGCGATTGTCAACGTCGCATCCATGGCGGCGTACATGTTTCCCGAGGTTCTCATCCCCAAGAGGCGCTTCAAGGATGCGTTGCGGGACGAGGACGTCTTCATGTCGAAGATGTTGTCCGCGTGCAGCGTCGCACCGAAACGACTCCGCCCAGGCCTAGCGTATTCCCTTAGCAAGTGTTTCGTGTTGTGGTACAGCAGGTCCCAGGCAGCCAGGTTCGGAAGTCGGGGTGCACGCATCGTCTCAGTCTCTCCGGGTTCGATCGATACCGAGATGGGCAGGCTGGAGGAGCAGGCCGGCTCTGGAGCAATGCTGGAATACGCCGCACTCAAACGGTTCGGCAGGCCAGACGAAGTCGCGGAACTACTGGCATTCTGTGCCAGCGACAAGGCCGGCTACCTCACCGGCATCGACATCGCCTGCGACGGTGGGGTCTTGGCGTCCATCACGTTGCGGGACAAGCTGGCCGTAGCTCGCCACGCCTAGCTCAATACGAAGCGGCCGGCCGAGATATCACGGGCGTCGGCGACGGCGCGGCGAACCCGTCACCGCCGGCCCAGCCACCGATGACCGACGCCGTCATCCTGCTGCCTGCATGGCAATTCGACGCGGCGATGCGGTCACGCATTCATGATGTCATCCACATTGGGCGTCGAATCCTGACCGTGAATCGCGGACCAACGCCAACGCCAGCCTCGTTTCATCCGCTGCCCCGCGCCGTCTGTGATCGCGGTACCCAACCCGCGTTTCCGTGCTCCGACGTCGTGTATGCCGAACACCCGGGGATACATAGGCGCGGCCCTGAACTTTTCTTCCGAGGCCGTCTCCAGCGCGTCATGAGAGGTCGCCGTCAGGAATCGATCCGGCAGCGAGAGCTTGCAGATCGTGCGCACGGTGTACCAATACTGCCGAATCAATGGCCCCGTCGTATACGGCAGGTCGTACTCGGCGAGTATCGCACGCACTCGCACCGAAATCTCGGGATACCTGTTGCTCGGCAGATCGGGGAACAGGTGGTGCTCGATTTGGTAGCAGAGGTTTCCACTCATGAACCTCAGGACGGGGCCGGCGTCGAAATTCGCGGTTCCCAGCAGCTGCCGCAGGTACCACTCCGGCTTCGTTTCATGCTCCACGACAACTGGATTGAACTTCTCCGCGCCGTCGGCGAAGTGCCCACACACGATCACGATGTAGGCCCACACGTTGCGGAAGCCGGCGGCGATGAGATTCGCGCAGAACGTCCGCAGAAAGCCACGTCCGCTGAGCGCGGGATAGAACAGATAATCCTTGGCGGCCTGACGACCCATCTTGCGGAACATAGCTCGTTTGAGAGCTGTCTTGGCCTCGTCGCTCGGTTGATCCCTTTGCTCCGCGGCGAGGTTGTGCAACGCCATCCCCCACTCGAAGCCGATGGACAGCCCGAGCGCCCGCAACGGCGCCCACAGATAGCCCGGCTTCCACTCCTGGTCGCGGCTCACGCGTATGACGCCAAAGCCGAGGTCGTCGTCCATCCCAATCACGTTGGTGAATACGTGGTGCCGGTAGTTGTGGGAGTAACGCCATTGCGACGACGGGCTCACCATGTCCCACTCCCAGGTGTTGGAGTGGATCTCCGGGTCGTTCATCCAATCCCACTGCCCGTGGCTGATGTTGTGGCCGAGCTCCATGTTCTCGATGCACTTCGACGCAAGCAATGCCAGAGTGCCGACCGTCCATCCCGGCTTGCCTCTGCAGGCAAAAATCGTCAACCGGGCTGCGATTTCGAGTGACCGCTGAAAATGTATGGCGCGCTTGATGTATGCGCGGTCCGCAGTACCGAGCGACGACTCAACGTCGCGGCGGATCCGGTCCAGCGACGATGCGATTGCTTCGACGTCAGCGTCATTCAGATGCGCGTATTCAGCTACTTCGCCGATGGCGATGCTGCATCACATCCCAACGTGTGCGGTATGAACGACGTCACCCTCCGCCGGCAGAGCCGGCGACGATGGATGTGTCACTCTGCTGCCCATATGGCAGTCGTGTGACAGATTACGGCCGGGCAATTATGGTGTCAAACCATGCGCGGTGTCGAACCCCGAATGGCCCGGCCACGAGCTACGCTGTGCCGGACATTTCGATGGCAGTCCATGGCCAGGGAGAGAAGCGGTGCCTCCGACGAAGACGATCACCCGGGCACCGTCATTGCGTGACAAGCACAAGAACCAAACCGCGCGCGCGCTCAGCGACGCCGCACTCAAACTGTTCGCCACGCAAGGTTACGACGCAACGACCACCGAGGAGATCGCAGACAAGGCCGGTGTCTCGGCACGCACGTTCTTTCGCTATTTCCCCACCAAGGAGTCGCTGCTGTTCTTCGGTGAGCACGACTGGGTTCAGTCGTATGCCGAGGAACTACCGCGTCAGCCAAAGTCATCCAGTGACCTCGACGCCCTCTGTGCCGCCATGAGCAGCCAAGCTCCTCGCCTTGAACGCCGACGCCAGTCGCTGCTGTTGTTCGTTCGGTCGCTGGCCTCTTCGCCGACGCTGCGCGGCCTCGAGCACGACCGTCAGCAGGAGAACATCCAAGCACTCGCGCAGGCGATTGCCACTCGCCGTGGCAAACGCGCCCCCGACGAAGCCTGCAATCTCTTGGCTGCCGTCGCCCGGCTGACCTTCATGCGGGCACTCGAAATCTGGCTGACCGGACCGTCAAGCGGCGGTTTGGCCAAGGTGATCACAAAGGAGTTCAAGCTTCTCAGTCAGCAGTTGGCGGGCTGAACCTGGTAATTGCGGACGACTGATCGGGATCAGCTGCAGGGCCAATTCGGGACAACTCTGCTCACCGATGCGCGCATCTGGCTCCAGTTCCTGGGACGACTCCCCGGTCACCGCCGATTCGACACCACGCCTTATCCGGCCCGAAGACATCGGGCCCAAGGTCGTAACAGCGACCGTGGCAGCCGTGGCTTATGTGCCGAACGAACGTGTCAGCGATGTCGTCGGTCATCGATCTCCAGACTTCGGTTCTGTCCTGCACCACGCCGAGTCGGCGGCCGTACGCTTCGATCTCGACGCCCGCATTCTGCGCGAAGAGGCGGGTCGGCGCGGAATGGTCGGCGGCCAGGAAGACATGTTCTTCGACATCGCTCTTGACCTCAGCACTCGTGCGAAGTCGGTACAAGCCACATGCTCTTCAGTGCCATCCAACGGATGACTACTACGGTCGCAGCGTGCGGGCGTCCGTCACACCACTAGGGGACGGGATAGTCAGATCCGGCACGTCAGCTCGACCCTAGATCGCGTAGACAACCAGCAAGGCAGGGCCGACGCGGGGGTTAGACCGGGTCGAACGCAGAGATCAGCCAGGCGCCGTTCACCTTGCTCAAACCCACCTTCACTGCGCTCGCGGTGTAGGAGCCGTCGACGTTGTCCTTGCTGGTGGTCGACTGATTGAGGAAGACCAGCACCATCGCCGAGTCGGGCTTCAACTCGGAGACCGCCGCGCGGACGACGGCCGCCGACGTCTTGACCGACTTCTGTTTGGCCGCAGGGGTGACGACGTCCGTGGTGAACTTCGTGTAGTAGTCCAGGAAGTCGCCGGTGAGGTGGGTCTTCGCGGTGGCGAAGTCCTTGTCCAGCGTCTCCGGCGTGTACGACAACAGCGCCACGCTTCCGTCGGAGGCCGCCTTGATCGTTTCGGCGGCTACGGCGGCATCGGTCTGCTGATCGGGACGGAACTGGGTCAAGTACGCCCAGGAGCCCAACCCGGCCGAGGCGAGGAGCAGCACCGCGAGCACGAGCGGCACCAGCAGGCGCTTGAGTGCCGGGCGGCGTTGCAGCGCCTCGTCGGTGTCAGCGGCTTCCTCGTATTGGATGTCATCGTCGATCGCCGAGTCGATCACGTCGTCCGTCACTTCATCGGTCACGGCACGAACTCGACTTTCGCCAGTTTGATTTGGCCGCCGTCGCGGGCGACGTCCACGCTGAGCCGCCACGACCGAGGAGCCTGGTCCTTGCTGGCCACGTTGGAGACGCGGGTGCTCACGGCAACCAGGACGGTGGCGGTGTCCCGGGTCATCGACTGCACGGCAGTGGAGTTGACGGTGGCCTCGGTGATCACCTTCGAGTCCTGGGCCACCTTGGTGAAGTCGCCTGCCGTCCCCTCGAAGTCCTTCTTGAAGTCGCCCGTGGTGTTGTCGATGATGCGCTGCACGTCGTCCTTGGCGTGGTTGAAGTTCAGCGACATCAACGTCACGACACCCTGCCGGGCTGCTGCGGAGAACTCCGCCGACCGCTGCTGTTCGGCGACGTTCTGGCGGTGTTGCCACATCATCCAGCCACTGACGCCCAGCAGACCGAGCGACAGCACGACCACCAGTGTTGCGGCGAGCGCCTTCAGTCCGGGCCGGCGGAGCCGGCGGCGCCGAGCGGTTTCCTCAGCGACGTCGGTGATCTCAGGCGCCGTCGGCTCATCGACCTCGACCGCTGCGGTCTCCTCGATCTCGGCCGACTCGGTGACCGTTTCCGCTTCTACTACCGCCGCTGCCTTCCTACGCAGCCGGGCGGCACGCGCCCTGGCGCTGGCGGCGGCGGCGATGGCCTCGGCTTCAGCGGCCTCCGCCTCGGCCTCGTCGGCCAGCGCGAGAACCTCGTCGCGGGTGGTCGGTATGTCGATGCCGATTTCGCTCTCGTGGTCCCCGGCATCGCCGTTGCGCACGGACGAGGTTTGCTGTCTAGGCGACATGCGACCTCCTGTCCATCCGTAAACCACCCCAAACCGCGAGAACGGCATTTGCGGAATCCGCCATCAAACCGACCATACCTTATCCGTAAACCCTCCCGATATTGCCGCGCAAGCTGCGGAAACACTGTCTTCTAGCCGTACCAGCGTCCAGCGCAAACCGGTGCAGTTCCGGGGTTACCGGTAGCTCATACCGTGACGAGTCGGCTGAGGTTGCCGCCCATGATCTTCGCCTGGTCCTCGGCGGAGAGATGCTCCAGCGCACCGATGTAGTGGGTCGGCTGGGCCAGCCCCTCCGGGTGCGGGTAGTCGGAACCGTAGAGCACGCGGTCCACGCCGATCAGACCGATCAGATCGTCGATGCCCTCCTCGTAGAAGGGGCTGACGTGGATGCGGTTCTTGATTTCCTCGATCGGATTGCTCGGGAACGCCTCTGGAGCCTTCTTCCAGACGTCGGCCATGTTGTCGAGCAACGGGAACATCCACTTGGACCCTGCCTCGATGACCGCGACCTTCAGCGTCGGGAAACGGAACAGCGCGCCGTGAATCACCCAGGACGCCACCGCATCCTGAACCGGACGCCATTCGTTGATCATCTGCATCGCATTGGTCTGGAACGGCAGCATCTCCTGGGCGGCGCCGTCCCACTCGGAGGTGTAGCGCGAGTAGCCGCTGTCCGAGGAATGCATCGCGACCAACACGTCGTACTCGACGCACTTCTGCCAGAACGGGTCGAACTCGGGCAGCGCGAACGACCGCGGCCCACGGAAACCGGGGACCGGCGCCGGGCGGATCAGGATGCAACGCGCACCGCGCTTGACTGCCCAGTCCAGCTCCTCGATGGCCTTCTCGACGATCGGCAGAGTGATGACGGGAGTGGTGAAGATGCGGTTCTTGTAGTTGAACCCCCAAACGTCGTCGAGCCACTCGTTCAGCGCATGCACGATGACGTGGATCGCGAGTGGATCGTCACGCAGCCGCTCCTCGACCAGACTGGCCAGAGTCGGAAACATCAGGGTCCGGTCCAGGCCCAGTTCGTCCATCAGCTCGAGGCGCGGAGCAGGCTGGTGGAACGCCGGGATCGACTCCATCGGGTCCCCGAACAGCTCGCGGCGGCTCTTTCCCTCCGGATTGCCGAACTTGAAGTACTCCTCCCACGCACCCGGCTTCGCGACCACCGAGAAGGTGGGGTTGGGGATGTAGTTGCTGATCTGGCCGCGCAACGCAATCTTGGTGCGGCCGTTGACCTGGACGTACTGGACGACGTCCTTGTACTCCGGTGGCAGGTACTTGGTCAGCGCCTCCTCGGGCTCGTAGAGATGGTTGTCCGCGTCGAACAGCGGAAACGGGATATCGACCTTCGAGGAAAGCGACGACATGAAGTAACTCCTTTTCGTATTGAGAGAATCATATTCTCATAGTTGGCAGGTGGCAATCCCGTGCCGCACCGCGAACTTCTGCACCTTGCCGCTTGCCGTGCGCGGAAAGTCCTCCACCTCGTGCAGTTCCTCGGGCCACTTCTGCCGGGCAACGCCGGCCTCCTCGAAGTGCACACGCACCTGATCGAGCGTCGGCATGTCATGTCCACTCTTGGTCCGCAGTACTGCCACCACCCGCTCGCCGAGACGCTCGTCGGGGGCGGCCACCACCACCGCCTCGGCCACTTGCGGCATGGTCAGCAGCACTTCCTCGTCTTCGAGCGCGCTGATGTTCTCGCCGCCGCGGATGATGACGTCGGCCTTGCGGTCGGTGATCGTCAAATAGCCGTCGTCATCGAACACCCCGACGTCACCGGTGTGGTACCAGCCGTCGTCGTCGAAGGCCGTGGCAGTCAACTCGGGATCGAGGTAGCCGAGGCACAGGTCCGGCCCGCGGCTGAGGATCTCGCCGTCATCGGCGAGTTTGATCTCGACCCCGGGGCGGGCGTTTCCGTCGGTGTAGAGCCGCTTGTCTTCCGGCGCGTCGGGGCCCGACCCGGTGATGGACGGGTGCTCGGTGCTGCCGTACGAACGGAACACGAAGACACCCATGTCAGCGAGGCGCCGGGTCACCGCGGCGGGCACCGTGGAACCGCCAAGCCCGACGGTGGTGAGCAGCTTTCGGTGATCGTCCGTGCAGTCGGGGTGGTCGAGCAGGCTGGTGACGAAATACGGTGGCCCACCGGCGATCGACAGGCCGTCGGACTTCATCATGGCCAGCACCTTGCCGGGATTCCACACGTCGACGAGGTCGATCGGCGCGCCTTCCAGCACGGGTATCAGGAACGCGCTGAGCATCCCGATGAAGTGACCGACCGGCGTGGCGGTGAGCTGCCTGCCACGATCCGACGGATAGTTCGTCAGCAGCTGACGGGTTTCGAAGCCCAGTGTCTGGTGGCTGTGCACGACGCCCTTGGGATCGCGGGTCGTGCCGGAGGTGAACGCGATCAGCGCAGGGGCGGCAGCGTCCACGGCAAGCGTGCCGGTCATCGGCTCGTCGTCGAGCAGCTCGTCGAAGTCGTCACCGACCAGGCCAACGATCTCGACGTCGGCAGACAGGTCGGGATGGAACGTCATGCGGTCGAACCCCGCGGTCGTGACGAAGACACGCGGCTTGGCAGTCGCGAGGATGTATCCCACTTCCTTGCGCCCGTAGACGTGCACGATCGGCACGACGACGGCGCCAAGGAAGGCCGACGCCCAGAATGTCGCCGCGGCCTCCATCCAGTTCGGCAACTGCACCGCCACCACGTCGCCAGGGCCGACTCCCCGCTTGCGTAGCCCCGCTGCGAGCCGGCGCGCCACGACCTCGACGTCGCGGAACGTGCCGGACCAAGGTCGCTGCACGGAGTGCACGTGGAACTCCGTATCGGCGCTCGCGGCAAGGCCCCGCGCCACGAGCTCGCCGATCGTCTCCGGCGTCCACCAGCCCGCTTGTTCGTACCGTTCGATCAGCTCGACTGGGATACCCCGGGCGGGAGCGTGGCGATTCGAGGAGCCAATCGAGTGTCGGGTGGGCTGCTGCATGGACTGAGTACGCACCTCCGGCAGTCGTGGGCTGTCGCGGTGATGCTATTCTCTGAAACGGGTAATGCCAATATCGCAGGTGAAGAACCGTCCTACGTCAGGCCGATGCCGAGGTCACCACCGGCACCCGATCGCCTTCCAGAAGTCGCAACCATTCCTCGCAGAAGGCCAGCATCTCGGCATGCCCGGCCGACATGCCGAGTTCCTGCTCCATGACCAGCATGTGCGAGACACTCGTCGCGAACACCGCCCAGACCACCGGCGGCACGTCCGCCACCTCGTATCCGTACCGCTGTATCGCCGCCGTAATCGCAGCGACCTGCTGCTCACGAAACCGTTCGGCGTAGAAGGCGATCTCCGCGCGCAACTCCTTGCGATGGTTGGCCAGGCCCATGAACTCCATCGTCAGCCGGATCGCCGCGGGGTCGGTGCCGAAGTCCCAGAGCGCCCACAGCGGCTGCGCCGAGTCGAGTGCCTTCGCTTGATCCTCGAGCCCCTGCTTGGCGCGTCGACGAAACACCTCGATGAACATCTCGTCCATCCCCCGGAAGTAGTAGTGCACCAGTTGGGGCTTGAGGCCTGCCCGGTCGGCGACCCGCCGCGACGTCACCGCGGCGTATCCGTCTTCGAGCATCAGTTCCTCGGCCGCGTCGAGCAGCACGCCGCGGTTCTTGGCGTCCGGGCCCGCGATTCTCCGGTCCGATGCCATCGCAACTCTCCTTCGCTGAATCCGTCCTAGACGAAACAGGACGCCATGCTAGGCAGTTGCCCAGCATGTCCGATCCTAATTCCGTCTCCCGCCATCGGGTGGGACATCCGAAGGGATACCGCCGAGGCGAAAAGCTTCACGGTGTTACTCTCGATTTTGAAGAATCACCCTCTCCCCAATGAAGATGAGATTCTAAAATTCGGCGTCGTGGAGCCTGATCTGTTTTATGCTCAGCCATGCAATGCCGCGCCGCGGAAGGAACCTCGTGAAGTTCATCGTGATGAGTGGCGTGCTCGTGTGCGCGGCAACGGTGGCCCTTTCCCCGCCCGCGTCGGCGATGTACTACGGCAACTACGACGTGCACATCCCGGATCGCCGAGACTTTCACACCTGGGTGTGGTCGGCGAGGGCATGCCTGCACCATGACGCCAAGACGGCCGAGTGCATGAACGTCATCACCATCCCTCAACCGATCGCGAAAGCCGCAAACATCAACGCCGAGGCATTCCTGGTCAACGGGCACTACACCATGACGGTCGACGACCCCTTCGGCCTCCGCTGCGGCGACATCTACTACGGGCCGGTGATTCCGACCCGCGATGTATACACCTGGGACGCAACCACACTCGCCGGCGAAATGGTGTCTTCGTTCGATGTGGGATGCGACGGTGCATCCGGTGGCGCGCTTACTTATCCGTTCTGGCTGACGAGGATGTGACCGATGCGCTTCTCCTTCACGAGCGCGATCCTGCTGGCCCTAGTTGGTAGCGCCATCGCTGTCGCGCCGCCTGCGCCTGCCGACGATCCCGTACTTCACCATGTCCAGTACACCGTTACCGCGGATGCCCCATACTTCGCACACATTTACTATCGCGACACCGACCCGGCAGTGTTCTCCGACTACAGCCACGATCCCTACGTGTTCAGCCCGCGGGCGGACGCCGACGTAGCACCGGACAAGCCCTGGGTGTTCGACGCCATGCTCGTCGATCCGGACTCCTGGGCAATGGTCGTGGTCCAGAGCGGCGAGTCACCGGATTTTCCAACCCCGGGGTTCAACTGCGAACTCGCAGTAGACGGTGTCGTCGTCAAGACCAACAGCGGCCCCAAGGGCGCGCTCTGCTCGATCCGCAGCTGGTAGTTGCGGCGCGACTCAGGCGTCTCCGCGACGCCAGAGTGACTCGCCGTTCATCGGCACACAGCTCAGGAACAAGCCATCCGGCGCCTGCGCCACGAAGTCCAACTGTCCAGCGCAGGAGCTGTTCTCGTCCCGGACACCGGCCATCGGCGGGGAGCGGAACCATCTCGGCGCCTTCCTGCGCGGCGACCCGCAGAACACCAGCCGACCCCAAGACGTGGTTCCGAAGACGAAATAGCTTGGGTTGTCGCACGCCGCGCCCAAGACGACGTTCGGGGCGATGCCCGGAACGCAGAACGCATCATTGCACGTCTGCGGCCCCGCACTCGCCGGTGCCGCCACCATCATGCCGGCAACGATCGCTGACGCTGTCACAACCACGATCGCACGCACTGCACTACCTTCGCACAGATGAGAACAAAACTCTCTATTTTAGAGAACATAGCTTGACGGACCTGCGCACAGCACACGGCACTCGAGGGGCGGCGAGGGGTAGATCGAGTTCTCGGCGGCGGCCCCGCTGGCGTGGGCCTACTCGTTCGATCACTTACGAAAGCGCGTCCGATACTGTTATTCTCGATTATTGAGAGGGCTATTACCATCCTAGGGAGAAGCTTCATGTCAGCCTCCAAGGTGACAGCGGGCGCGGCGATCATTGTCGTGGCGACAGCGGCTGCCCTCAATTTCGCCGGGCCTGCGCGCGCCGACGGCCCATCGGGCATCAACGGAACGTACGCCACTTCCTCCAACGGGGAGTGGGCCAAAAGCAACGAGCGCTACCAAGAGCAACCCTCGGAGCGAAGCACCTGGACCGTCGCCACGTCGTGCACCGCGCCCACCGCTTGCGCCGGCACCGTGACCAGTGATCAAGGCTGGAGCGCGCCGATCTACACGACCAACGGCCTGTGGTACGTAAAGCGCGTGCTACCAGCTTGGCGGTTCTGCGCCGACGGCACGCCCATCGAGGGCCTGCAGATCTACAAGCTCTATCCAGTAGGTGCCGATGGCCTTTTCGACCGCACCGCATCCGAGTACGCAGGCGAGAATTTCACGACTGGACCGAGCGGCTCGTGCGGGCGCAACCAGTGGCCGGCCGTTAGAATGCCGTTCTACATGACGAAGCTGTAGCTCCGAAACACTCTCGGCGACAACGAAATCGGCCACGGGCAATGCCGCGGCCGATTTCGTGGGCCGAACTGCTAGGTGGGCATCAGGTCCTCCCACGACTTCGGTGTCGTGGTGAGGTTGCCCTGGCGGTACAGCTTGCCGTCACTGGTGGTGTACTCCCCCGTTCGCGGGTTGTACTTCGCAACGGCCACGGACGGACCCGACGATGGACTGCCGTTGAACGCGCTCGGCGCGGCGGCCGGTGGCACCGTCTCGGCACCGGGCGGTGTCGGTATTTCGGTTGCCCCCGGCAAATCGGCGGGAGCCAACGGTACGGCGGCCGGATCGGGTGAGGGTGGGGCCGCTTGCGACGGAACCGGTGGCGTCTCGTATATCGGCTGCCCCGGCAGCAGCGGCCCTGGTCCCATGCCCGGGTAGGTGGCTGGCGGCGACGGTGCTGGGGCCGCGCCTGCCGGTGCGGTCACTCCCTCCGGCAATGGGGTGCCCTCGATCGGTCCATAGATGTTGGAATCCGGCAACACCCGAGAGTCGGGCGGAACGCCCTGCGCGATCAGGTTGGGGTCCAGCGGATAGGGGCCGGTTGCATGTTGCCGCTGCGCGATCGGCTGAAATCCCAAGGGGTCGTTGCACAATTCGACCGAGGGCGCCCGCTTGCCGGGATGTTCCATGCACGGGTAGTTTCGCGCACCCCGCACATTGATCGGCGAGTCCTGCGGAAGTTTGCAGTAGAGGTTGTCCGGGGTGTCGACAACGGTCGTGTCCGCTGGTGAGCGCCATGCCGATGGAGGCAAGAATCCCACCGTGCACGCCGGCGGGTCACTGAGACCTATCGAGAACTCGCCATTCGGCATACCCGTCGGGCTGTTGGTCGGCGCGTACGTCTCGAGCTGGGCGACATACGGCGGAAGCAGCACCAGTATCTGCCGGAGCGACGCGTTGTAGGTCACCGCAATCTGTCCGATGGTACTCAGATTCGCCAGCAGCACGGGCAAAGTGGGCTTCAGCTGGTCGAGCAGCCGGGAGGTCTCCTGCGCGAAGCCCGGACCATTCTGCAGGATCGACCGGAGTTGCGGGTCATTGTCGGCCACCTGGCCGGTGATGCCGGCCAGGCTGGCTGCCCACGTCCGGATCGAATCGGTGGTCTGCGCCTGCGCGTCGAGGAATGGAACGGCGTCGTCGATCAGTGTGCGCGCTTGATCCGAAACCGCGTTGGCATCCCGACTGATCGTCGACGCGGAGTCCAGCAGCGAACCAAAGTCGTAGCCGGTGCCGTTGAAGGCGTTGAATGATTCGTCGAGCACTTGGCTCAGTTTGTCCTTCGGGATGGTGTCGACCAGCGCGCTGACCTGATCCAGCATCGGACCGACCTGCTGCGGGATGGTGGTGTCCGACATCGCGATCACCGAGCCGTCTTGCAGGTACGGCGGCGAGTCCGTGCGCGGCAGCAGATCCACGTACAGCTCGCCCACTGCCGACATGCTGCGGACCTGCGCCTGGAGGTTGGCGGGGACCTTCGGCGAACGATCCAGCGACAAGGTGGCCTCGGCACCCTTGTCGGTCAGCGCCACCGACATCACCTTGCCGATCTGCGAACCGCGATAGGTGACGTTGCTGAACTGGTAGACGCCTCCGGTCGCAGGCAATTCCACCTTGACGGTGATGCGGCCGAGCCCAAGCAGTGTCGGCACCTGGATGTAGGCAAACAGCATGACCGTCACACCGACGATCGAGGCGATCGTGAAGATGATCAGCTGGGTCCGGACGAATCGTGTGAGCATTATCCGCCACCTCCAGTCGTCGGCGCCGGTAGGGCCGCCGGAGGTTGCTCCGGCGAAGTCGGCTGAGCCGCATAGGGTCCCGCGAATATTGGGCCACCGGGTGCAGCTACCGGTGAGACGGCTTGCGCCGGGCCGCCGGGCATGTTGAGCGGTGCTGGTGGCGTCACCGGAAGGATCGGACCCACGTCAGCCGTAACCGGTGGTGGGGCGTCCGCCGGTGGCGGAGTATCGGGGGCCGGTGGGAACGCGCCAGGCGGTGGCGGATTGACGCCGGACTTCAGTGGGTCGTACGTGTAGTTCATGTACCACGGATCACCGGGCGCGGGAACATTTTGCGAGCCTTCCTGCTCCCAGCGCGTGCCGAGGAGCAGGGAGTGCTTCAACCGGGGGATCGTCAAGTCGACGGTTGCGAACAGGTTGTAGTAGTCGCCGCGGATCCCGCGATCGATGAGGCCCTGGGGCAACGGAAAGTGCAGGGCGAATTCCAGAACGGATGCGAGATCTGGGCCCACGTCGGCGAGCGCCTTGATCGCGGGTTCCAGATTGTGCAGGTTGGTCACCAGATCTGCCTGCGAATCGTTGACGAGCTGGTTCGCGGTGTCGCTGAACGTGCCGAGCTTCTGCAGCGCTGTCGTCAGCCGTGGCCGTTCCTTGATCAACACGTCCAGTGCGGGCGGGAGACGGTCCAGCGCCCGCGTGATGACGTCACGTTGCCCGGCGAATGTCGATGCCAACTTGTTCAATCCCTGGATCGACGAGACGATGTTGTCGCGCTGCGCGTCCAGGGTGCCGACGAAGTTGTCCAGCCGGGTGATCAGATCTCGGATGTCGCCGTCGCGGCCGTTGACTGCAGCACTGAAGTTGTGGATGACGTCGCCGATCTGACCGAGCCCGCCGCCATTTACC
The DNA here is from genome assembly GCA_963742715.1 of uncultured Actinomycetota bacterium. Classification (GTDB taxonomy): domain Bacteria; phylum Actinomycetota; class Actinomycetes; order Mycobacteriales; family Micromonosporaceae; genus CAVUMR01. The sequence continues at coordinate 135,436 of CAVUMR010000003.1, forward strand.
ACGGCCGCAAGCGAAGACAGCGTCTGCTCGGTCGTCGGGTACGTGGATGAGTCGTTCAGCGGAATCGTCGCACCCAATGGCAGCTCTCCCCTCGGGGGTTGCCCCATCTGTGGATCGACGGCCAAGTGCATCGAACCCAGCAGGCTGGTCTGCCCGATGCTGGCCATTGCGTTGGCCGGCACGACCACGCCGGCCTCGACGGAGAACTCGACATCGGCATGCCAGTCCTTGACAGCGATGTTGCGCACACTTCCCACGATGACGTCGTTCATCATCACCGGCGAATTCGGTTCCAACTGGGCCACGTTCGCGATTTCGACGTGGTACACGCCTGCGTCCGATCCGCGGCCGACTGCGCCGGGCAGTGGCAGCGAATTGACACCTTGAAAGGCGCATCCACTGGTCGCCAACGCAACACAGGAGCCGGCGGCTATGGCCAGGCGTAGGGAGTTCTTGGCGGTCATGCGGGTGGTGTCCCAGCTTCGGGTGCCGGACCGGGGGGTGCCTCGGCCGGTAGTGGCGGGCCCGGTGGCGCACCCGCCGGGTTGAGCATGTCCGAGACGTTGGCCGCGACGTTGGGCTCGACGATCGGCGGTGCACCAGGAAGCATCTGCTGCGCTCCCGGCGGTGGCGTTCCTGGCGGGCGGCCCGTGAAGGGTGGCGGCCCTGGGGCCACGCCGTCGTACGCGGAGATGGTGGGCGGGATCTCCGGCACTCCCGGCACCGGTCCGCCGGCACCGGGCGCGAGGTTCGGTTCCGAGTAGAGAATATTCTCCGGGTTCGCCGAGGGCATCAGGTACGGCGTGAGTGGGAACGGCAGGTAGTTGAAGTTCAGCAGCCGCAACGCCGGGCCCATGTACTGCGAGCACAGTTTCGCGGTCTCCGGCGCCGTCGTGTTCTCGATCGCCCCGATCGCGCCGCAGATGAACTCCACCGGGTTGGAGAAGTTGTTCAACACGAACTGACCCACTGCGCTGCCCGTGTCCGGGTTGTAGATGTTGTAGCCGTTGGCGAATGCGTTCGGCGCGATGTGCAGGATGTTCTCGACGTCGATCTTGTGGTCTACGAGGTTCTGCGTGACATTCGCCAACCGCTGCACCTGTTCGGAGGTCTGATCGCGGGTGCCCGCGACGAACCGTTGTACTTCCACGACGGCCACCGAAAGATTCTTCAAAGCCGCATCGAGGTCTGAGCGACTGCCGTCGATGACGCTGCTGAGCGTCGCCAGGCGGTTCTGGAACGCCACGACCTGCTCGTTGCTGTCCCGCAGTGCGGTTACGAATTTCTGCAGGTTCTTGATGACGTCGACGATGTTGCCGCTTCCCTCGGCGAAGATGCGGGCCACGCCGGAGAGTTCGGAGATGGTCTTGCGCAGCTTCTCGCCGTTGCCGTCCATTGCGTTGGCTGCGCTGTCGATGAAGCGGGACACCGAGGTACCCGAGACTCCGCTCTGCGGACCGAGGTCGGTGGCCAACCGCATGAGCTGAGCCTTGACCTCATCCCATTCGACGGGAATTGCGGTGTGGTCCAACGGGATTACTGCGTTGTCGGAGAGCGTCGGACCGCTGGAGCGGTAGGCGGGCGTCAGCTGCACGTAGCGCGCAGCAACCAAGTTCTGCGCCACGATTACCGCCTTGGCATCCGCAGGGACTGGTACGGCCTTGTTGACTTTCAGGGTGACTCTGGTCTGGGTGCCCTCCGGGGTGATGGTCTCGATCGTGCCGACCTTGACGCCGGACACCCTGACGTCGTCGCCGGGGTAGACACCGGTGGCGGAGGTGAACAGGGCGAAGACGGTTCTCGGACCGAAGTAGACCTGCCGCGCCAGGAATGCGCCGCCCACGAGCAGTAGCGCGACCAGGCCCACCGCCAGCCCCTTCGTCAAACGTATGCGGCCCATCAGCGAGACCCTCCAGGAATACCGTTGTAGGGCAGCGGCAGTTCGGCGCGCGGTCCCGCGTTGTCGGGCGGCTTGCCTGCGTCGACACCGCGCCGGAATCCGAAGGCGTAGTCGAGGAACGGCTGCAGGGTCTGAGCTGGGCTCAGGTTCGGGACGTACGCGTTGTAGAACGGACCGTTGGCCAGGGTCTCGCCGGACGCCAGCATGAACTTCTTGATGTTGGGAAGGGCGTTGGCGATGTTGTCACGGTTCTTCTCCAGCACCTCAGTCACCGAGTTGAGCCGCTGCAGTGTGGGGGCTAGTTGTTTCTCATTGTCCGCCACCAGGCCGATGAGCTGTTGAGACACCGCCGCGGTGTTGGCCAGCAAGTCAACGAGGGCATCGCGCCGATCGTTGAGTACGCCGAACAGATCATTGGCGTTGAGGATCAAGGTATTTAGCTGGTCGCTGCGCTGAGCCAGCACACCGGTGACATCGCCGGCGCTCTTGAGCAGGCTGGCCAGGTTCTCGTTGCGACTGTTGATCGACCGCGACAACCGGCTAAGGCCGTCGAAGGCCGGCCCGAGCCGTGGCGCGAGTTGGTCGATGGTCGCCGACAGCGTGTCCAGCGACTGGTTCAGCGACCCCGTGTCGGTACCGGCCGTGTTGGTGGTCAGGTCGCTGACGGCATCGGTGAGGGAATATGGCGACGAGGTGCGCGATGTCGGGATCACCTCTGACTGCGCCAAGGATCCACTGCCGTCGGACTCCAAGGCCAATATCCGCTCGCCGAGCAGCGAGCCCGTACGGATGTGCGCAGTGGTCAGCGAGCCCAACGGGTACTTGCCCTCGGTCGTGAATGTGATCTGAGCGTCGCCGTTGCGCAGCGACACCTCGCTGACGGAGCCGACTTTGATGCCGGACAGTGTTACGTCGTTGCCGACGGCGATGCCGCCGGCCTCGGTGAAGAGCGCCTTATGGCGCACCGAGGTGGCCAATTGCACCAACTGGTCGGGCTGCAGTCCGATGGCGATGACGAGCACCATCAGCACGGTGCCGATCACACCCGCCCTGGTCAGATTGAATCCGCGGTACTTGAGCATTAGGGCTCTCCGCACCTCCCGCCTTCTTGTTTGATCATCGGGAAGACCGCGGTCCGGCCCTGCAGATCGGTGACACGGACCGACAGCCCGCAGATGTAGTACATGATCCAACTGCCGTAGGAACCCATCCGAGCTAGCTTGCGGAAGTTCTCGGGCGCCTTCTGCAGGCCTACGTCGAGGGTCGCCTTGTCGTCGTCGATCAGGGTTGCCATTCGATTCAGCTGATCGATTGTGGCCTTCAACGGCGGGCGCGCGTCGGTGAGCAGACTCGCGATGGACCCGGTGCCGTTGTCAAGGGAGGTGATCGCAGTGCCGATCGGATCGCGATCCTGCGACAGGCCGCTGATCAATCGCTCCAGACCATCAATGGTTCCGGAGAACTTGTCGCCGTCCTTGGCCAGCGTGCCGACCACCGAGTTGAGGTTGTCGATCAGTTGTTGGACGACCTCGCTGTTGTCGGCCAAGGTGTTCGAGAACGACGACGACTTGCTCAGCAATGAGTCCAACGTGTCGCCCTGGCCCTGCAGGATCTGGATCAGTGAGCCCGTCAACGCATTGACATCCGTGGGGTTGAGCCCCTGGATCACCGGGCGCAGGCCACCAAGCAACAGGTCGAGGTCGAGTGCACTCGCGGTGCGGTCCTGCGGGATTTGCGAGCCGGCAGGCATCACCCTGGTTGACCCCGGGCCGTCGAGCAGCTCCAGGAAGCGATCGCCGGTGAGGTTCAGATAGCGCACGGCGGCCTTGGTGCCCGTGGTCAGCACGATGTTGCGATCGGTATCGAAATCGACTACGACCGTCTTGTCTGGTTGCAGCGATACGCTTTTGACGGTGCCCACGCGAACGCCGGCGACCCGCACGGAGTCGCCGCCTTCGAGCCGCGACGCGTCGCCGAACACCGCCGAGTAGGCGGAGGTGGCACCGCTGCGGTATTGGCCGAACGCCACGAACAGAAGCGCGGTGAGCACCGTCATCACGGTCGCGAAGACCGCGAACTTGATGAGTGTGCCTGTTGTACGGGTCATCCCGGCTGTCCGATCTGCGCGCTGTTGCGTGGCGGGCCGTCCAATGGTCCGAACAACATTTGCTTGAGACCGTCGGTGTTGAGCAAGATGCCCTGATTGCCGTACTGCCACGGATTGGCACCGACGTCGGTGACGAGGAATTTCGAGCGGTTGCTGAATCCGATGTCAGGCAGGCCCATGCAGTTTGGAGCACCCTTTGCCGCCACCTTTGGCAGGTTCGACGGATACCGGTAACGATCGATGCCGAGCGTGAACGAGACGTCGACCGCGATACCGGGATCCGGGGACGGCGGCTGATTCAGCATGAACATCATTCCGCCGAGCGTGCAGGTCAGTGCCGGCGAGTATTCGGAGAGCAGATTGGTGGTCGGAACCAGCAGACGAAGCACATTGCTCAGCGCCGGCCGGTTGCTCCCGACGACGTCGTTGCCGATGTCGGCCAAACCGATTGAGCTGACCAGGAATGCGTCGAGATTCTCCTGCTCGTCGACGATGCTGTCGCCGATCTTCGTCGAGTTGTCCACGATCCGTAGGAGATCCGGAGCGGCATCCCCGTAGGCATTGCTCACAGCGGCGGTGGACTCGAGGTCACGGGACAGGTTGGGCAGGCTGGGCTCCAGTTTCGCCAGTAGAGCATCGAAGTCGGACAACGCCTGGCCCATTCGTTCCCCGCGTCCGCCGAATGCAGACGAAAGAGCGCCGAGGGTTTCGTTCAGTTTGACCGGATCGATCTTGTTCAGGACGCGGGTGAGCTGCTGGAACACGGTATTGATCTCCACGGTGACGTGTTCGCCTTGAAGCACCTGTCCCAGTCGCAGTGGCTGCGACGACGGGTCGGCGGGCCGACTCATTTCCACGAACTTGGCGCCGAACACCGTCGACGACGCAATGTCGACGGTGACGTTGGCCGGAATGAGGTGCAGCTGCCCGGGATCCATCGCCAAGTGCAACGCGGCCGTCCCGTCGGCCCGCTCTTCGATTGAGTCGACCTTGCCGACCTGGACACCATTCAGCTTGACCTTCGCATCGGGGTTCATCACCAGTCCGGCGCGGTCGGTGAGCACCGTGACGGGCACCGTAGGGGTGAAGGTGCCCCGGAACAACGCAACTGCCAATGCCACGATCAGGGTGATGACGGCGACCATGCCGAATCCCGCAAGCTGGCGCGCGTAGTGGCGCACTCCGAAGTGCTTACCGGAGGATGCCGCCACCGACGTTGCCGCACTGGTGGTTTCGGACCGGTGGATTGGGCCGGGTCCCTTGTTCGTGGTCAAGTCGTTTCCTAGCCCGACAGGTTGAAGTTGCCGTTGGAGCCGTAGATGGACAGGGATACCAGCAGCGTCACCGAGACGACGACGACCAGTGAGGTGCGTATTGCGTTGCCGACCGCCGCGCCCACTCCGGACGGGCCGCCGGTGGCGAAGTAACCGAAGTAGGTGTGGATCAGCAGGATGGCCAACGCCATCAGCACCGCCTGAAGGAACGACCACAGCAGGTCGATCGGGTTGAGGAAGGTGTTGAAGTAGTGGTCGTAGAGTCCGCCGGACTGGCCGAGCAACATCACGGTGGTGAACCGCGATGCGACGAAGGACAGGATGACCGCGATCGAGTACAGCGGGGTGATCGCGATCATCCCAGCCACGATGCGGGTGCTGACCAGATATTCAATGGGCCGGATCGCCATCGACTCCAAAGCGTCGATCTCCTCGTTGATCCGCATCGCACCCAGCTGCGCGGTCACTCCTGCACCGAACGTGGCTGCCAGCCCGATGCCCGCGATCACCGGTGCCGCGATGCGCACGTTGATGAATGCCGACAAGAACCCGGTCAATGCTTCGATCCCGATGTTGCCCAGCGAGCTGTACCCCTGGATGGCCAGTACACCGCCGGTGGCCAGGGTGAGGAACCCGACGATCACCACGGTGCCGCCGATCATCGCCAAGGTACCTGCACCCATCGAGATTTCGGCGATCAGCCGGATGATCTCCCGGCGGAAGTGCACCAAGGCGTGCGGCGTTCCCCCTAGCGCGCGTCCGTAGAACAGGGTGTGATCCCCAATTCGTCCCAACAGGGAGACCGGCCTACCGAAATGTGCTGCTACACGGGGGTAGGCACCCCGCAACGTCGCCACTGTGCCCATGCGCCTAGCTCGTCAATCGGATGCCGATGGCCGTGACGACCACGTTGATCACGAATAGCGCCATGAACGCGTACACCACCGTCTCGTTCACCGCGTTGCCCACCGCCTTTGCGCCACCACCGGTGATCGTGAGGCCCCGGTAGCAGGCCACCAGACCGGCGATCAACCCGAACAGCGCCGCCTTGACGCACGAGATGGCCACTTCGGGCACGCCGGTCAGCAGGGTGATACCCGCGGCGAACGCACCGGGGTTCACGTCCTGGATGAATACCGAGAAGAAGTAGCCGCCCAGGATGCCGATGATGACGACCAGGCTGTTCAGCAACAGCGCCACCAGACCCGACGCCAGCATGCGCGGCGTCACCAACCGCTGCACCGGATTGATGCCAAGCACTTCCATCGCGTCGATCTCCTCGCGGATGGTGCGCGAGCCCAGATCGGCGCACATCGCCGTAGCACCCGCGCCGGCCACGATCAGCACCGTCACGATCGGGCCCACCTGGGTCACCGCGCCGAACGCCGCACCGGCACCCGAGAGATCCGCCGCGCCGAGTTCGCGCAGCAGGATGTTGAGCGTGAAGCTCACCAACACCGTGAACGGAATCGCGACCAGCAGAGTCGGCGCCAGCGACACCTTCGCCACGAACCAGCACTGCTCCAAGAACTCCCGCCACTGGAACGGCCGAACGAAGGCGAACTTCACCGCGTCCAAGCCCATCGCGAAGAGCCCACCGACGGCTCGCATCGGCCCTGTCAGAACCCGCGCAACGCAAGACGCGGCGACCAGCGCTCCTGTTCCTCAGCCGTCTCAGCCGTCATTTGCCCTGGGGTCCTTCCAAAATGGTGACAGCCGAGACCGCCGTCGGACCGCCAATGTTGTGCGCCAAGGCGATCCGTGCGCCGTCGACCTGATTCACGGCCTCACCGCGGAGTTGCTGGAACAGCTCGACGCACTGTGCCACACCGGTGGCACCGGGTGGGTGGCCCTTTGTCTTCAAACCGCCGCTGGGATTGACGGGCAGCGAGCCACCGACGGTGGTCACCTCCGCTTCGACGAGCTTGTATCCGCCGAACCGTTCGGCGAAGCCGAGATCTTCGTAGCTGATCAGCTCGATGCCGGTGAAGAAGTCATGAACTTCGGCGACGTCCACGTCAGCAGGCGTCATGCCCGCCATGCCGAAGGCCTGCTTTGCCGCACGGATCGTCGCCGGAAAGGTGGTCAAGTCCCGTTTGTGTTGGTGCATCACCGAATCCAGGCCCAAGCCCACACCACGGATCCACACCGGACGGTCCGTGAAGCGATCCACCACGCTCCTCGCCGACGATGACGAGCGCCGCGGCGCCGTCACTTTGCGGCGCACAGTCGTAGAGGCCGAACGGCGTGACGACGGTCGGTGCGGCCAGCGCCTGCTCCATGGTGATCTCGAACCGCAAGCGCGCCTTCGGATTGTTGACTCCGTGGCGGTGATTCTTCACCGCGACCATCGCCATGTGTTCGCGGGTCGCCGGCGACTCGTGAAGGTATCGGTTCACGTGCAGGGCGAAGCCTGCGGGCGACACCACGCCGAGCGGGTAGTCCCAGGCCATGTCGCGGGCCATGGCCTCCCACTCCCACAGCATGTCCGCCGACGTGGTGTCCCGAAGCTTGTCCGCGCCCATGACGAGGGCGACGTCGAAAGCTCCTGAAGCAACCCCGAATAGCGCATTGCGAACGGCGTCGTTACCGGTGGCGCAGGAGTTCTCCACCCGGGTGACCGGAAGGTCGGGCAGGCCCAACGAGTCGGCAAGGTTGCCGGACGGGGAGCCGTCCGCGGTGCCCATCGCGCCGAACCAGGCGGCCTGCAGGTCGTGCTTGTCGATGCCCTTGTCGACGCTCGCCGCGCATTCGGCGAACGCCATCGGTAGTAGGTCCTTGATACCGAGGGCGAAGTGTTCGCCGAACGGCGTCATGCCGGCACCGACGATGGCAACGTTCCTCACGCGGCACCTCGCGACACGGACTCGGGTTCGAACATGTAGCTGTAATCGGGAACTCCCGACCGCATGGCTACCCGCCGCAGCGTCAGCCGGCCGCGGTCCCCGATCGCCACGGAGCCGGGATCGGCACCGGTGACCTTCACCAGGGCACGGACGTCGACGTCGTCGAGCTCGACGAGCACCAGCGAGTAGGGCGTGCGCAGCCCCGGCACCGCCATGTGCACGGTCGTCTCGGTGTAGACGGTGCCCAGCCGCGGCAACGGCACCAGGTCGTACTGCGTGGCGAGGTCACCGTCATCGGCAACCCGGTACCGCGGCGGGAAGTCGAGTTCGTCGCTGTCGTCGAACTTGCCTGCCTCCCAGCGGGTCTTGGCCTCGAATGCCCGCTCGTAGGCGGCCAGTGAAATGGGTATCTGGGCGCCGTCGGTGTAGACGCCTGCCGGCATTTCCCGCGCTGCGGGCTCGCGGCGGTGGACGCTCGCGGTACCTCCGCTGACCGTGATCCCAGACAGGCTGGCCTGTTCGACGGCGACGAGGGGCCCGGTGATCCCGGCCTCGGCCATCCCGGCCAATGCGAACAGGCTCGAGCTCGCGCCGGTCGTTGGCAACCGAGGCGGATCGCCAACGCACAGGTCGTTGGCGCGGTCGTGATCGACGCCGGCGACCGCTGCAGGGGTGTCCAGCCAAGCAGCCGCCAGCGAGGCAATGAGGCCGCGCTCGTGCAGCAGTCGCGGGTCGCCGTAATCGTGCACGGCGCCGGCGGTGTTGCGCGTACGCACTGGCAGGCTGCGCACTACGCGGGCGGCGGTGCGCACGCGCAGGCCGTCCTCTGCGGTCAATAACGCTGCGGCGCCTGCTGGTTCGAGGTCCGCACCGATGATGAGCGTGCGCGGCCGCGCCGAGCTGACCGCGTCGAGCGTGGCGGGCGCGCCACCGATGCGTTCATCGACCTCGAGTTCTGGATCCAGCCCGAGGCCCGCAAGCAGGACGGCTGCATTGCTGCTTTCCAGAAGCGGGAAGTTCCGGCTCACCAGGACCACCCGTTCGACGCCGGCACCAGGCTGCAGCGCGGCGCGACCCGCCTCGACGGCCATCGTGATGGCGTCCTCGTCGTCACCGACGAGCCGCCGTGCCGAGGTACCCCAGCACGGTAGGTAGGTGCCGATGGCGGCGACGTTGGGCATCAGATCCTCCCCAGCACTAGGTGACGGCGCCGGAGGTCTTGAGCGCGATGATGGCGTCCCAGTCTAGGCCGAGTTCTTCGAGTACCTCGTCGGTTTGTGCGGCGAATGCGGGCGCCGGGCCCGTATGTGGGGCGGTGACGTCGAACTGCACGGGGTTCGCCACCAGCTCTAGTTCGCCTGCCCTGACGATGTATTCGTTCGCGCGAACCTGCGCGTCGTCGGCCGCTTGCAGCGTGTCCTGAACCGGTGCCCACGGTCCGGCCAGCGTGGCGAAGCGCTCGCTCCATTCCGGCAGTGTGCGCGCGCCGATCACCTGACGGAGGATTTCGACGGCATCGGCGGTGTGTTCGGCGATCGACTCGACCGTCGCGAACCGCGGGTCGGAGATCAGATCCTCGCGGTCGATGTGCCGGCACACGTCGGCCCAGAACTTCTGCGGCTGCATCATGACCAGCGAGATGTAGCGATTGTCCTTGGTTTCATAAACGCCGACAAGCGGATTGATCGGCGAGCCGTGTACGCCGGGCGGCGCCTGGACCATGAGCTGATTGAGGTGCGAGGTCAGCGCGACGGTGTGCCCCATCGCCCACAGCCCACTGCCGAGCAGCGACACGTCGACCGTGGACGGCTCACCCGTCCGCTCGCGTTTGAGGAGGGCGGCCGCGATGCCGCCTGCGAGGTTGGTGCCGGAGATGGTGTCGCCGTAGGCCGGTCCCGGCGGGCCGATCATGCCTGCTATGCCCGGCGGAGTGATGGTGGCGGCGGTGCCTGCACGACACCAGAAGGCGGTCATGTCGTAGCCGCCCTTCTCCGATTCGATGCCTCGCGGGCCGAGCGCGCTTCCCCTGGCGTAGACGATCTTCGGGTTCACCGCGCGGATGTCGTCGACGTCGATGCCGAACTTCCTGCGGTGCCCCGGCAGGAAGCTGGTCAGGAACACGTCGGCCCGGCGCGCGAGTTTCAGCAGCACCTCGCGACCATCGGGCTTCGATACGTCGAGTCCGACGCTGCGCTTGCCCCGGTTGGCGTGCTCGATATTGGGGTTGGGGTCGCCCTCGACGCGAAGCGGACCAGTCTGCCGCAGCCCGCGCTGCGGGTCACCGTTGACGGCGTGTTCGACCTTGATGACGTCGGCGCCCCACTCGGCAAGCACGGCGCCTGCGGACGGGACGAACCCGTACATCGCGACTTCGAGAACGCGGATCCCTTCCAGCGGCTTACTCACTGACGTCTCCTCCTTCGCGGGCACTCATCAGCCGACCACCGTGGCGAGGGTCTTCCGCTCGAAGAACTCCTCGAGGCCGGCCGCACCCATCTCCCTGCCGATGCCCGATTGCTTGTATCCACCGAACGGGGTGTCGGCGCTGAAGTAGTTGCCGCCGTTGATCGAGAAGGTGCCGGTGCGGATCCGACGGGCCACGGCGAGCGCGCGCTCCTCGCTACCGAACACTGCACCCGAGAGCCCATAGATCGAGTTGTTGGCGATCCGGACGGCATCGTCGTCGTCGTCGTAGGCGATGACGACCAGCACCGGCCCGAACACCTCCTCCTGCGCGATCTCGCTGTCGGGATCGACGTCCGTCAGCAGCGTCGGGGTATAGAAGTAGCCGGGGTCCTTCTTCTCCCCACCCGTGACGAGGGTGGCGCCCGCCTCGACCGCCCGCTGGACCATGGCGTCGACCTTGTCGCGCTGGCGCGCGCTGATCAGCGGGCCCATGTAGGTCGTGGGATCGGTCGGGTCGCCGTAGCGCACGTACGAGAAGTTGGTCTTGATCATCTCGACGAGCTCGTCATGGTGCTTGCGCGGCACCAGGACGCGCGACGTCAGCGCACAACCCTGGCCGGCGTGCGTCACCATGCTGAACGCGGAAAAGAGTGCGGCAGTGCCGAAGTCGGCGTCGTCGAGCACGACTGCGGCGGATTTTCCGCCGAGTTCGAGGAATACTCGCTTGAGCGTGTCGCTGGCCGCCGCCATGATGCGTCGCCCGGTCGACGTCGAGCCGGTGAAGGTGATCATGTCGACGTCGGGGCTGGTGGTCAGGACGGCCCCGACGTCGGGATCAGTCGAGCTCAGCACGTTGACCACGCCGGCGGGGATGTCGGTGTGGTTGGCGATCAGCTCGCCGAGGGCAAGCGTGACGAGTGGGGTGTCCGGGGCGCCCTTGAGCACCACCGTGCAGCCCGCTGCGAGCGCCGGGGCCAGCTTCGCGAGCGCGAGCTGATTGGGGTAGTTGTAGGCGACGATCGCTGCCACCACACCCGCGGCTTCCTTCTCCACCCAGCGGTGGTGCTGCATGCCGCGGCTCTCGATGTTCCCGAGGTCCTCGGTCATCGGAAAGGTCTTCAGAAGTTCGGCGTAGTAACGGACGATCTCGATGGGTTGGTCGAGCTGGGCTCCGGCGAGCAAGGCAGGCGTGGCGCCCACCTCGGCAGTGGTCAGCGCGGCCAGTTCGTCGCGGTGGTCGATCAGCGCACGATGAAACTGCTCGAGACAATGGATTCGCAGGTCGACGTCGGTGGCCCACGACGACGTGTCGAACGCCTTGCGGGCGGCCGCGGCGGCTGCCTCCGCGTCGGCGACGGTGCCGTCCGGCGCGTACCCCATCACCTCGCCGGTGGCGGGGTTGATCGAGGGAAACGTGCGCTGCGTCTCGACGAGTTTCCCGTTGATCAGCATGCGCCGGTCGGGGGGCCTGTGGGACGGGTCTGAACCCGACCCCGCCTGCCCGTCACCCGTGACCGTCGACGTCTCCGACATCCACACTCCTTCGCCTTGATGGAAACTTCATTCTCATCAACGGCAAATCATACATTCGCATGATGAGAACACAAGGAAGCGTAGGTGACCTAGTCATGCGAGGTGGCGATCGATGTCGGATTTCTGCCCGCCGCAGATGAGCGCCCTCGGATCTTGTAAGGCACCACGCTGTGAGAGTATGATTCTCAGTATTGAAAGCATTATTCTTGCCATCCGGTACGGTACAGCAGGACGCCCGTAGGAAACGGCGCCGAGCGCACCACCCAACCGCCGATCAGGCACATGAGAGGACGACAAGTGGGACGCGTTGAGGGCAAGGTTGCATTCATTACCGGGGCCGCCCGCGGGCAGGGCCGCAGCCACGCGATCAGGTTGGCCGAAGAGGGCGCCGACATCATCGCCGTCGACCTGTGCGAGGACGTCGCGTCCATCGGCTACCCCATGGCAACGCCGGAAGATCTCCAGGAGACGGCACAGTTCGTCGAGAAGACGGGCCAGCGCATCTTCACGGCACAGGCCGACGTGCGGATTGCCAGCGAGCTCAAGACAGCACTGGAGAACGGCATCGCCGAGCTCGGTCGGCTGGACATCGTGGTGGCTCAAGCCGGTGTCGCGGGCATGAAGGGCGAACCTCAGATCGACGCCTGGTGCGACGTGATCAACACCAATCTGGTCGGCACCATCAACGCGATTCAGGTGGCACTGCCACATCTCGCGGAGGGGGCCTCGATCATCGCCACCGGTTCCACGGCCGCACTGATGGACACCGCCAAGGTGGACAATCCAGGTACCGACCTCGGCGGCGTGGCGTATCTGACCTCCAAACGTGCTCTCTCCGGCTATGTGTACGACTTGGCGACCCACCTGGCGCCACGCGGAATTCGCGCCAACGTCGTCCACCCGACGAACTGCAACACCGACATGCTGCAGAGCCCGCCGATGTACCGGTCGTTCCGGCCAGACCTCGAGAACCCCACCCGCGCAGATGCCGAGCCGGTCTTCGGAATTCAGCAAGCGATGAAGATCCCCTACGTCGAGCCGGTGGACATCAGCAACATGATCCTGTTCCTCGCCTCCGACGAAGCGCGCTACGTGACCGGGATGCAGATGCGAGTCGACGGCGGCGGCTACCTGAAGTGGTACGACTACCACGTCTGATCGGAAAGGTTTGCGCTTGTGAAGGTTTCGGTTGACGGACAACGCTGCCAGGGCCACACGCTGTGTTCGATGATCGCGCCCGATTCATTCGAACTCGATGATGTCGACGGTCACGCCTCACCGGTTTCGGCGGTGGTTCCCGCTGCGGAAGAGGATGCCGTCAAGGAAGCTGCCCACTCGTGTCCCGAGCAGGCCATCGTCATCGAATGACTTTGCACTCAAAACCACAGGGAGACAAAGCCGTGACCTTCGACAGCGATGAGCCGCGCGTGCGAAGCGCCGACGATGGTGTCGCGACCGACGACGAACGCAAGAAGAACCGATACCATTTCGACCGCCACACCCCGGAGTACCGCGACCAGTTCCTCGAGATCACCGAGGAGATGCACGCGAAATGCCCGATGGCGTGGACCGACGCCTACAACGGGCACTGGGTCGCCGCGGGCAGCAAGGAAGTGTTCGAACTGGCCCGTTGCCCAGTGATATCCAACGATCACGACCTGCACGGAGAGCGCAAGGGCTACCAGGGAATAACCATTCCCAAGGGCCAACGCGCCACCGTCGTGCGCGGCGGCATCCTGGAGATGGACGAGCCAGACCACAGCACCTACCGCGGGGCGCTCAACCCGTACCTCTCCCCCGCGGCGATCAAGCGGTGGCGGCCGTTCGTCGACGAGATCGTGCGAGCGGCCATCGACGAGAAGATCGAATCGGGCCGGATCGACTTCGTCGACGACCTGGCCAACATCGCCCCTGCGGTGCTCACGCTGGCGATGATGGGCATCGAGCTGAACAAGTGGTTGATCTACAGCGAGCCGGCCCACGCCAGCGTATCCACTCCGGAACACTCTCCCGACGCCCCACGCGTTGCCGAGATGAATCGGCGGATGGGCATCGACATCATCAACACGATGATGGAGATCAGGGAGAATCCGCGCCCCGGTTTGGTCAACGCCCTGCTGCAGTTGCGCATCGACGGCGAGCCCGCGCCCGACCTGGAGATCTTGGGAAATCTGGGGTTGATCATCGGCGGCGGATTCGACACCACCACCGCGCTCACCGCGCACGCACTGGAGTGGCTGTCCGAGAATCCGGACCAACGCGAGTTGCTCAGCCGCGAACGAGCGACGTTGCTCGACCCCGCGACCGAGGAGTTCCTTCGGTTCTACACACCCGCGCCCGGTGACGGCCGAACCTTCGCCGATGACTTCGAGGTCGACGGCCATCAGTTCAAGGAAGGCGAGCGCCTCTGGCTCTCCTGGGCGATGGCCAACCGCGACCCCTCGGTGTTCGACGAGCCCAACAAGGTGATACTCGACCGTAAGGGCAACCGGCACTTCAGCTTCGGAATCGGTGTGCACCGCTGCGTGGGTTCCAACGTAGCGCGCACCGTCTTCAAGTCGATGGTGACTGCGGTACTGGACCGGATGCCCGACTACACGTGTGACCCCGAAGGGGCCGAACACTACGAGAGCATCGGCGTCATCCAGGGCATGAAGCACCTGCCGGCCACCTTCACCCCCGGCAAGCGACTGGGCCCGGGCCTCGACGAGACGCTGGAGAAGCTACAGCGGATCTGCGACGAGCAGGGGCCGGCCAGGCCCATCACCGAACACAAGGACGCCGTCGTCATCGACTGACCCCGTCCGCCTTGCGATTTGGGCGCGCTCAACCGCGCTGGGCGCGGATTTGCGCGCCCAAATCGCAGCTCAGGGTCGGGGCAACCCCAGCACGCGTTGGGCGATGATGTTTCGCTGGATCTCCGAGGTGCCACCGGCAATGGTGCCCCCGAAGCTGCGCGCGAAGCGCTCGAACCAGCTGCTGAAGTAGTGATCGAGGTTCATGTGCGCATAGGGCCCGGTCGTCGACGGGTGGGCCAATCCGTCGGCACCCGCCGCGGTCAGGGCGTTGCTCGACGCGCTCATCTCCGCCTCGGAACCAAAGAGTTTCAGCACCGACACGGCGGCGACGTCCACCTCGCCACGGGCTGCCTTGGCCAACGAGATCGAGCCCATCGCCCGCAGCGCGTGGTAATCCATGACGATGCGTCGCGTATTGGTCGCGCTCAAGGGGCGTGACAGGCGCGAAGTCGGAGATCGTGTTCGCGATCCGGTCGGCGAAGTTGAGCCACATCATGGTTCGCTCGTGCCCCAGCGACCCGTTGGCGACCCGCCAACCCTGGTTGAGCGGGCCGACGAGGTTCTCGGCGGGAACGGCGACGTCGGTGAAGAAGACCTCGTTGAAGTCCTCGTGCTCCTGGCCGCACAGGTCGGCGAACGGACGGCGCACCACACCGTCGAGGTCGGTGGGGATGATCAGCACGCTGATGCCCTCGTGCTTCGGCGCGTCGGGGTCGGTGCGCACGAACGTCAGGAGGAAGTCGGCGTCATGGGCGCCCGACGTCCAGACCTTCTGACCGTTGACGACGAAGTGGTCCCCGTCGCGGACCGCCCGGGTGCGCAGCCCTGCCAGATCGGAACCGGCACTCGGCTCACTCATACCGAGGGAGGCGGTGAGCTCGCCGCGCAGCACGGGCACGGCCCACCGATGCTTCTGCTCGTCGGTGCCGAACGTGATCAGTGATGCCGCAATGATGTTGACACCCTGGGGGTTGAAGCTGTGATAGATGCGGCGCTTGCACAGCTCCTCGAGGTGCACGTACTGCTGTAGCACCGATGCGTTGCGACCGCCGAACTCCGGCGGCTGCGCCGGCAACAGCCAGCCGTTGTCGAATAGCAGGCGCTGCCAGTCCCGCGCCCACTGCGGCATGTGCGAGACCGAACGGGGTCGTTCCAGCGTCTCCTCCGCGGTGGGCAGGTGCTGCTCGAGGAATGCGATGAACTCGGCGCGAAATTCCTCGACGTCGGAATCGAAGGTCAGTTGCATCATTGGTCCCTGTACTCGTCGGCGATGAGTGCGCGATGCTCGGCTGCGCCGCCGAGCATGTGCTCGCCGGCCTTTGCCCGCTTGAGGGCGAACTGAAGGTCGTTCTCCCAGGTGAAGCCCATGGCCCCGAACAGCTGCAGGCCATTGCGGAAGACCAGGGCCTGGCATTCGCCCGCCGACGCCTTGGCCATCGCGGCGGCCAGTCGCCTGCGGGGGTCGTCAGCGGCGATGGTCAGCGCAGCGAAGTAGGACAGCGCACGCGCGCGTTCGATCGCGACGTGCATGTCCGCTGCCTTGTGCTGCACGGCCTGAAAGGACCCGATCGGCACGCCGAACTGGTAGCGGCTCTTCACGTGATCGAGTACCAGATCGAGGACCCTTTGACACGCACCGACCGTGGTGATCGCCATGCCGGTGAGCGCCAGGTGCCGTGCCCGCTCCGCATCGACGACGAGCCGGTCGGACTCGGGTACGTGCAGCCGGTCGAATCCAACCTCCGCGACGTGCAGCACCGGGTCGAATATCGCGGTGCGCCGTCTGGTCGCCGCTGCGGCGTCGACCACGAACACACCGGCCGCGGTCACCACTGCGAGACGCTCGGCCCGATCGCCGTCGAGAACGTGACGGGCGCTGCCGTCGAGGATCCAGCCGTCGGCATCGCGGGACGCGGTGACGCCGCCATATACGGCCGTGCCCGAACGTTGCGGATCGAAGCGGTCACCGACGAGCGGCGCGAACTGCGTCAACGTGGCGAGGAACGGCGTCGGGTCGGTGGCACGGCCCAACTCCTCCAGCACGATCGCGAGCTCGACGGCGTTCTCGGGATCGGTGAGCTCGGTCCATCCGGCGTCGACGTAGAGCTGCCACAACGGTGCCGGGTCAGCGCCATCCTCGGCCACACTGCGGACCAGCGACGGCGGGCACTGCTTGCCGATCGCGTCGCGCGCCGTCTCCTGCCATAGCCGCTGATCAGCATCGAACTCCAACAGCATCCGACTGCCTCCTGCGTCACTTGGTCTGGTTCACTGGAGAATAGCATTCTCATAATCGACAGGTTAATTTCCCGGCGATAATTAGGAGGTTGACCTCGCAGGTCCACACCGCGGTGTGCCAGCAGCTACTTCCACCGCCGTGTGGTTTCGTTGATCATAAGAGAATCTAGTTCTTGCGAATAAAGAACTAAGATCTACACTGGAATGACTGCCAGCGGCGCCCTCGGCCGGTCGAACACCACAAGGACGGATCTCGGTGAGGCAACACAGTGACGGGTTTGGGAACACCACCATGACGCCCGTCATCGACGCCAGCGTGCACATCTTCTGTCAGTCCAACAAGGACCTGCGCCAGACCTTCATGCGCGAGCCGTTCCGCAGTCGCGGCTTCCCCGATTACGAGATGGACTGGTACGGCGCACCCGGCGGCGAATACATCAAGGGCAGCAAGGGACCCGACCGCCAATACCCCGGATCGGACCCGGCACTCGTAGCCGAGGAACTGTTCACCAAGCGCGGCGTCGACATCGCGATCCTGCACCCGATGACTCGCGGAATCATGCCGGACCGCCACCTTGGCACCGCCATCGCCGCGGCACACAACGAGATGATGGTGACCCGCTGGCTCGACGGCGAGTTCGGCGACCGATTCCGCGGCACCATCCGGGTCGACCCCGACGACATCACGGGTGCATTGCGCGAGATCGCGAAGTACTCCGACCACCCGCGGGTGGTGCAGATCGGCATCCCGCTGCAGTCCCGCGAGCTCTACGGCAAGCCGCAGTTCTGGCCGTTGTGGGACGCCGCAGCGGAGGCGAATCTGCCTGTGGCCGTGCACATCGAGGTCGGGGCGGGCATCGCGTTCCCTCCAACGCCCAGCGGAAAGACGCGCACCTACGAGCAGTACCTGAGCTTCATGTCGCTGAACTACCTGTACCACTTGATGAACATGATCGCCGAGGGTGTCTTCGAACGGACACCGACGCTGAAGTTCGTCTGGGCCGACGGCGCCGGGGACATGCTGACCCCATTCATGTGGCGAATGGACTGCTTCGGCCGTCCTCATCTGGAGCAGACGCCATGGGCACCGAAGATGCCCAGCGACTACCTGCCCGGCCACGTCTACTTCGTGCAGGGCAGCCTCGACGGGCCGGGTGACACCGACTTCGCAGGCGAGTGGATGGGCTTCACCGGCAAGGACGACATGACGATGTTCGGCTCGAGCTACCCGCATTGGGACTGCAACGAGTTGACGGTTCCCAGTAGCTATACCGCCGAGCAGCGCGACAAGCTGTGCTGGCGAAATGCCGCCGAGCTGTACGACATCAAGAGCCCAGCCATTCCGTCCGTCAGTACCGCAAAGTAGAGGGATAGCAGGGAGCACATCATGACGAGTACGTCAGCCAACCCGAGAGTGCCTGCCGCCGAACGGATCGCCGTGCGATGCGTCGACTCCGATGTCCACCCGATGCCCAAGCGTGGGCAGCTGGCGCAGTACATCCCGGAGCCGTGGCGCAGCAAGTACTTCACCAATCATGCGGTGGGTGACCAGATCTATTACGACGCCCCCGACTATGCCCACTCCTACGCGATGCGGGTCGACAGCTTCCCGCCCGGTGGTGAATTCGCCTGCAGCGACCCAGATATGGCGCTGCGGCAGCTCATCATGGAGGCGGGCTCCGACATCGCGATCCTGGAGCCCACCCATGGCGAATCCCGCCTGGCGGAAGCCACCCAGGCCTATTGCATCGCCACCAATTCCTGGCTGGCCAACCACTGGCTCGACAGCCACAACAACTGGCACGAGCGCTGGCGCGGGTCCATCTGCATCGCCATCGAGGATCCGGTCGGCGCGGTCCTCGAGATCGAGAAGTGGGCCGAACACCCATACATGTCGCAGATCCTGATCAAGGCCGAGCCGCGGCCGTCGTGGGGCGACCCGAGCTACGACCCGATTTGGGCGGCGGCCACGAAGTACGACATGCCGGTCAGTTGTCACCTCTCCCGCGGCGCCTTCGAGACGCTGCCCATCCCGCCGGTAGGGCTGCCGAGCTACAACCACGACTTCATGGTCACCTACTCACTGTTGGCGGCGAACCAAGTGATGAGCTTGATCTTCGACGGCACGTTCGACCGCCACCCCACGTTGAAGATCGTGTTCATCGAACACGCATTCACCTGGATCCTGCCGCTGATGTGGCGGATGGATGCCATCTACGCCAAGCGCAAGTCGTGGATGGACATCAAGCGCAAACCGTCCGAGTACGTCAAGGATCACATCAAGTTCACCACCCAGCCGCTGGACTATCCGGAGGACAAGACCGAACTCAGCCGAGCGTTCGAGTGGATGGAATGCGAGAAGATCCTGCTCTACAGCTCGGACTACCCGCACTGGACATTCGATGATCCTCGATGGCTGGTCAAGCACCTACCCGAGCACGCCCGCGAAGCCATCATGTTCCGCAATGGGCTCGAAACCTACAAGCTGCCGGATACCGTGCCGGTGCTTGAGGGCCAGGTCCGGGTGTTCTGACAGGTGACATCGAACCCCAAGCCGCCCCGACTTGCACAGGGACGCGAACACATCGTGGCCACTGTCGACGAAATCCCCTCCGGTACACACAAACTGGTTCCGATCGGACGACACGGGGTCGGTGTCTACAACGTCAACGGCACCTTCTACGCCATCGCGAACTACTGTCCGCACGAAGGTGGTCCCCTGTGCTCGGGCAGGACCCGCGGCCGTACCGTCGTCGACGACGTGGCCGGCGATGCAGCAATGGTTCGCGACCAGGAATTCATCTACTGCCCCTGGCACCAATGGGGGTTCGAGCTCGCGACGGGGACCACCGCGGTCAAGCCGGAGTGGAGTATCCGCACCTACCCCGTCCGGGTCGTCGGCGACGACGTTCTGGTGATGGCCTGATCGCACAGGAGAAGTGTTGACTTCCACGAAGATCGAGATCAACGGCGGCAACGTCGTGTACGAGATCCTCGGCGAGACCGGCGATCTCATTGCGCTGACCCCCGGCGGGCGCTTCAGCAAGGAGATTCCCGGGTTGCGCCCGTTGGCCGAGGCGCTCGTCGACGGCGGCTACCGAGTGTTGCTGTGGGATCGTCCCAACTGTGGAGCCTCCGACGTGCAGTTCTACGGCTACAGCGAGTCCCACATGCGGGCCGAGACGCTGAGCGGCTTGGTCACCGCACTCGACATCGGACCCTGCATCATCGCCGGTGGGTCCGGCGGCGCCCGAGACTCGATGCTGTTCACGATGCTCTATCCCGAACTCGTCACCAACCTCGTCGTGTGGAACATCGTCGGCGGCATCTACGGATCGCTGGCGCTCGCCGGTCATTACGTGATACCGACCATCCAGGCAGTCCGTTGGAAGGGCATCAACGGTCTACTCGGACTCAAGGAATGGCGCGAGCGCATTGAACAGAACCCGGACAACGAGCAACGGCTCCTCGCCCTCGATGCCGACGAGTTCCTCAAGGTGATGATGCGCTGGCTGAACGCCTTCGTACCGAAGCCTG
Source organism: uncultured Actinomycetota bacterium (assembly GCA_963742715.1). Lineage (GTDB taxonomy): Bacteria > Actinomycetota > Actinomycetes > Mycobacteriales > Micromonosporaceae > CAVUMR01. The sequence continues at coordinate 156,075 of CAVUMR010000003.1, forward strand.
GGCAGACGATTCCCGGCGTCGAGGACGGAATGTTCGCCGATATCACGGTTCCCACGTTGATCATTCGCGGTGGCGAGAACGATTGGGACCATCCCAAGCGCACCTCGCTGGAGATCAGCTGCCTGATCAAGGGATCGACGCTCATCGATCCGCCGTGGCCCGAGGATGCATGGGAACGCGCGACCGAGGACAGTCGCCTCGGGCAAGGTCAAGCGTTTCAACCTGTTCGACACGTGGGTGCAGGCCGCGCCCCCGATTCTGGACTTCCTGAGGCGTTGATGAGCCGCTTGCGCGAAGAATATCGGGCTCTGATGCCAGCTCATACGGTGACGATGCGTACCTCGCAGTTGAGCGAGGCTTCCAACGCGGTGTGCACGCGACTTTCCGGAACCCGTTCGAGGTCCGCCTTGCGCAGCGTCACCGTCACCACGTCCCAACCCTCGTCACCGGGACGGCGTTCGATGTCGCCGCGCAGTCCGAGGCCGGCAAGCACCCCGTTCGCGTCGTCATCGGTTCCCCGGCTGACATACGTGAGCACCCCCACCGACGGGGTTACGCCGAACACTCCGAATGCCTTGGCGCACAAGTCGATTGCCTTCTGCTCCAATTCAGCAGGGTCATCGCCCGCGACGAGCACCTCGACCTGCCGCCTGCCGCGCGGCAACCCTGCCAGATCGGCGGCAATGACCTGCACCCCGACGTCGCCGGCCAACCGGGACAGGATGGCCATGCCCTCAGTCAGTTGGGCAGGCACGAGCACCGCCGCCGGGTCGACGTCGACTCGCACCACCGCAGTTCTCATGCCCGCCAGCCTATCCAGTGGCCGGAACGGCCAGAAAGAGCAGCGATGAACACTGCTGCGCCGCCAACGGCCACCACGCTGACCGTTGCCGCCTGGCCGGGTACGGTCCCACGCCTGCTGCGGCTGACCGACCAGCGCGAGGGCTGCGCCGAGTACGTCCGCGCGGGCGGCTATCAGGCTCTCGCCGACCCGGACGAGTTGCTCGCCGAGGTCGACCGCGGCGGCCTGCTCGGGCGTGGAGGTGCGGCGTTTCCCCTCGCGGTCAAGTTGCGCACGGTCCGAGACGCGGGGCGGACGGGCCGTGAAACGGTCGTCGTCGCCAACGGCGAGGAGGGCGAACCTGCGTCGGTCAAGGACAGGTGGCTGCTGCGCCACCGGCCGCACCTCGTGGTCGACGGAGTGCGACTGGCCGCGCAAATCGTGGCCGCCGGACGCGCTTTCGTCTACGTATCCGACCCGGACGCGGCACGCGCCATCGAAGCCGCAGTGGACGAGACGCCCGCCGACGGTCCCGCGATCACCGTGGTCTCCGTGGCCGCCGGTTACGTCGCCGGCGAGGAAACCGCCGCCGTCCGGGCCATCAACGGAGGACCGGCCAAGCCGACCGACAAGCCTCCGCGCCCATTCGAGCATGGCGTCGACGGCTGTCCGACGCTGGTGAGCAACGTCGAGACGCTGGCCAATCTGCCCTATCTGCAACGGCACGGTGCCGAAGCGTTCCGCGCCGCAGGGCACCGTGGCCTCACCGGGAACCTTCCTCGCCACGGTCACCGGCGCCGGCCGGCCCGCTGCCCTCTACGAAGTGCCATACGGAGTGCCATTCGTTGACCTTCTTGCCCTGCATGGCGTTTCGAAGGATCAACTCTCCGGTGTCCTGATGGGCGGCTACTTTGCCGGACTGTTGAATCGGAACGTACTCGACGCCACTCTCGATCACGAGACGATGCGCGGACTGGGCAGCGGGCTCGGATGTGGTGCCGTCGCCTTGATCACCGACGACTGTCCGGTGGCGGTGGCGGCTGCCGTGATGGCGTACTTCGACCGGGAGAACGCCAGCCAGTGCGGATCGTGCTTCAACGGCACAGCAGCGATGTCGGCCGTCACCGGGGCTCTGCGCGACGGTGTGGCCACCGCTGATGACTTGGCCAGGCTGGCGCGGTGGTCGGTGGTGCTGCGGGGTCGCGGCGCCTGCGCAACATTGGATGCGGCCACCAACATCGCAGCTAGCCTGCTGCTTCGGTTCCCACAGCTGGTAGCGAGTCACCTCGACGGCACCTGCGACTCCTGCAGCACGGGCGCGTACAGCGCGCTGCGGCCCTACGAAGTGGAGGGCCACGTCATGAGGATTCGGCTGGATCGGACACTGTGCGACGGCTTCGGGATCTGCGCGAAGCACGCTCCCGATTACTTCTCGCTGGACGACTGGGGCTATGCCTCACTGATCGGCAACGGCTCGGTTCCCGAGCCCGCACACGATGCCGTGAAGCGCGCGCTATTGGACTGCCCGGTCCACGCGATCATCGAGATGAGCGACGCGTCGAACGGCGCGAGCAGTACCGCGACACCCGCAACTCCCGACATTCCCGACAGTGCAACGCCTTAGCGAAACCAGGGAGCCGAATTGTCCGACGTGCCGGGACGCCCACTGCCTCAGCTCACCCTCCAGAACGAGTACTTCTGGACCTCGGGAGCCGACGGCCATACTGCGACTGCAGGAATGCCGTAGCTGCCAGTCTCTGATCCATCCCCCAGCTCCCATCTGCCGGTACTGCCGCAGTCACGACATCGGCGTGCGCGCCGTCTCCGGCAAGGGCGCGCTCTCGGCATTCACCGTCAATCACCGGTTCGGCTTCCCCGACCTGCCGCCGCCCTACGTCATCGCCCAGGTCGCCATCGCCGAGGATCCCCGAGTCCGGTTGACTACCAACATCGTCGAGTGCGATCCCGACGATCTCGAGCTCGGCCAGCCGGTCGAGGTCGTCTTCGCCCACGTCGCGGACGTGTGGCTGCCGTTGTTCAAACCCGCGACCGACCCGACGCAGACCGCCGCACTCCCCGTCGACGAGATCAAGCCCGAGGACTTCGGCAAGCACGTCCGGCCGATGCTCACCACCCAGAAGTTCGAGGAGCACTCGGCGATCACCGGCGTCGGCGCGTCCCGGCTCGGCCGCCGGCTGATGGTCCCACCGTTGTCGCTGACGATCGAGGCCTGCGAGGCCGCCGTCGCCGATGCCGGACTGACGCTGGACGACATCGACGGACTATCCACCTATCCGGGCATCGACATCGCGGGCATGGGCGAGGGCGGCGTGAGCGCACTCGAGGGCGCGCTCGGGCTGAAGCCGACGTGGATCAACGGCGGAATGGACACCTTCGGTCCCGGCGGTTCGGTGATCGCGGCGATGATGGCCGTCGCCACCGGGATGGCCAGGCACGTGCTGTGCTTCCGCACCCTCTGGGAGGCGACGTTCGGCCAGTTGATGAAGGAGGGCAAGCTCACCCCGCCGGGAGGAGCGCGCACCACCAGCTGGCAGCTTCCGTTCGGCGCCACGTCGGCGGCCCACACCCTGGCGCTCAACGCACAGCGACACTTCGACCGCTACGGCACCACCCGGGAGACGCTGGGCTGGATCGCGCTCAACCAACGCGCCAACGCCGCACTCAACCCGACCGCCATCTACCGCGATCCGATGACCATGGACGACTACCTGAGTGCGCGAATGATCACCACGCCGTTCGGGCTCTACGACTGCGACGTGCCGTGCGATGGCGCGGTGGCCGTGATCGTGTCGGCCGTGGACGCAGCACGTGACCTGGCCAAGCCGCCGGTGTTCTTCGAAGCGGTCGGCACCCAGATCATCGAACGCCTCGACTGGGACCAGACCACGCTGACGCACGAACCGCAGGTACTCGGTCAGGCGGCGCACCTGTGGACCCGAACGTCGTTGCGGCCCAGCGACGTCGACGTCGCCGAGCTGTACGACGGATTCAGCTTCAACTGCCTGACCTGGCTCGAGGCACTCGGCTTCTGCGGCATCGGTGAGGCGAGGGACTTCCTCGACGGCGGCAAGAACATCGCCCGCGACGGCTTGATCCCGCTCAACACCCACGGCGGCCAGCTGTCGCACGGCCGGACCCACGGCATGGGCCTGATTCACGAGGCGGTGACCCAGTTGCGCGGGGAGGCGGGTGAACGGCAGGTCGCCGGCGCCCAGGTCGCCGTCGTGAGCAGCGGTGGGTTGACCCCGAGCGGGGCGATGTTGCTGCGGACCGAGTCGTGAGTTCGGCGGGCAGGAGCGCAGCGACCCGGGGAATGAGTTCGGCGGGCAGGAGCGCAGCGACCGGGGGATGATAGTGCCATGTTGTCGTTCGTCGACGAATGCGTGATCGCCCGCGAGGGCATGGATGTCGAAGTGGAGGCGGGTTGATGCGCGTCGGTTTCATCGGACTGGGCAGTCAGGGCGCGCCGATGGCGCGGCGGATCGTCGAAGGGGGCTACGAGCTGACGCTGTGGGCGCGCAGGTCCGCCTCGGTCGAGCCGTACGCCGACACCGTGGCGAAGCTCGCCGCGTCGCCTGCCGAACTGGGCGCGGCCAGCGATCTGGTCTGCCTGTGCGTCGTCGGCGACGACGACGTCAAGCACGTCCTCGAAGGAGATGCCGGCGTGCTCGCCGGGATGGCTCCGGGCGGCATCATCGCCATCCATAGCACCGTGCACCCCGAGACCTGCCGGGAGATCGCCAAGTTGGCTGCGGACAAGGGCATTTCGGTCATCGATGCGCCCGTCAGCGGCGGTGGACAAGCGGCGGCCGATGGCACGCTGCTCGTCATGGTCGGTGGGGATGAGCCCGACGTGGAGAAGTGCCGGCCGGTCTTCGCAACGTACGCCGATCCGATCGTGCACCTCGGCCCTCTCGGAAGCGGCCAGGTCACCAAGATCCTCAACAATCTGCTGTTCAGTGCGAACCTCGGCAGTGCGATGAGCGTCCTCGAACTCGGCGAGTCACTCGGCGTTCCCCGGGACCGGCTTTGCGAGGTACTCAGCCGCGGATCGGCCACCAGCAAGGCGGTCAACAGCATCACGATGTTCGGCGGCAGCCTCGACAAGCTTGCACCGATCGCGGGAGCGTTGCTACAGAAGGACGTCCGACACGCGGCCCACCTCGCGGCGAAGGCGTCTGCGACGGAGGGTTCGGCGTTCACCGCGGCCGACACCGCCCTCACACTCATGGATCACAGTCGCTGATGCGTGTCGGATTCGTCGGCGCCGGGCGCATGGGAGCGCCAATGGTGCGTCGCCTCGTCGATGGCGGCCACGACGTTCGGGCACTCGGGCGGACCGCTGAAAGTCGTTTGACGGTAGCCGAACTGGGCGCACGGGCCGTTGGCGAGATCGCCGAAACCGCCAGTGGCGCCGACGTCGTCGTGGTCTGCGTCTTCACCGACGAGCAGGTCAGACGGGCCTGCATCGACGATGGGCTGCTCGCCGCGATGCGGCCGGGTTCGGTGTTGGTCCTGCACACCACCGGGAGCCCGACCACCGCCCGCGACCTCGCCGGACGGGCCGACGGGATCGGGATCCTCGACGCACCCGTGAGCGGCGGGCCGCATGACGTCGCGGCGGGGCGGATCACCGTGTTCGTTGGCGGCGACGACGACGCCGTCGAACGCGCCCGGCCGGCTCTGGCCTGTTACGCAGACCCCATCCTGCACGTCGGACCAACCGGGTCGGGACAACTGGTGAAGTTGGTCAACAACACGTTGTTCGCCGCGCAAATCGGCCTGGTCGCCGAAGCGGTCCGTCTCGGTGGCGGCCTCGGCATCGAGGAAGCGGCTCTGCTCGACGCGTTGTCACACGGCAGTGCCGGCAGCCGGGCCCTGAGCAGCATCGCCGCGACGGGGTCGGCTTCGGCCTTCATCTCGAAGGTCGGCGAGTTCATCGGCAAGGACCTGGCAGTCGTCCGCGAAACGGTCGCGGAACTCGGCGTCGACCTGGGTCTTCTGGACACGGTGGCGACCGCAGGCATTCGGAACGGCTCTACGTAGGCAAATGGTTGCAACGGACGGTGATTCACGGCTTTTCGCCCGTCGAGGGTGCATACTACTGACGTTACACTTTCTGGATCATTCGTAATGATACCTGTCCTGACCTCTACACCGAGGAGGATGCAGTGACCAAGCCCAAACTGGTGTTCAGCCCCGTTTCGCGGGAGTACTTCGCCAATCCGTACGAGATGTACGCGCGAATGCGCGAGGAAGCGCCCCTCTACTACGACGAGGCGGAGGACTTCTACGCCCTCACCCGTCACGAAGACGTGGCTGCGGCGTTCAAGGACCACGAGTCGTTCTCGTCTGCCCGCGGGTGCGACCTCGCCATGGTGCGCGCGGGCGAGGTGCCGCAGAAGTCGATCATCTTCATGGACCCGCCCGATCACCGCCACATGCGCAGCCTGCTCAACAAGGCGTTTACTCCGCGAGCGATCCAGTCGCAGAAGGAGACTGTGATCGAGTTGATTCAGCACTACCTCAGCAGGGCCGATCCGGACGATTTCGATGTCGTCCAGGACTTCTCCGGCCCGTTCCCGGTCGAGGTCATCACCCGGATGGCAGGAGTGCCCGAGGACTTTCGTCAGCAGGTTCGGCGTTGGATCGACACCAGCCTGCAACGCGAGCCCGGACAGCTCGATTACAACGAACGAGAACATGCAGGCCACCATCGACTCCGGGATGTACTACTACGGCCTGGTGCAGGAGCGGCGGGTGAACCCGCAGGACGACATGATCAGCCGGCTCATCGCCGCCCGGATTCCCTGCGAGAACGGGGAGATGCGCAGCCTCGACGACATCGAGATCGCCGGTTTCACCACCCTTCTCGGCGGTGCGGGGCCGAAACCGTTACCAAGCTGGTAGGCAGCGCCGTGGTGATCTTCGCGGAGCACCCCGATCAGTGGCAGAAACTGCTCGACGACCGCGGCAAGATCCCCGACGCCGTGGAGGAACTACTGCGCTATGTCGGCCCCGTGCAGTACAACGTCCGCTACACGTTGAAGGAGTGACGGTTCCCAGCGGCACCATCCCCGCCGGTAAGGCGGTGTTCCTGATGGGCGCCTCGGCCAACCGCGACCCCGACGCCTTCACCGACGGCGAGACGTTCGACATCGACCGGGACCGCTCGCAGGCGCAGAATCTCGGACTCGGCTACGGGATCCACAGCTGTCTGGGCGCGGCGCTGGCCCGAATGGAGAGCGCCGCTGCGCTGGAGCATCTGCTGGACTTCATGCCGCGCTACGAGGTCGACTACGACCGTTTGGAGAAGGTGCACATGCAGAACGTCGCGGGATTTCACAAGGTGCCAGTAAAGGTGTTGCGATGACACAGAAGATCGACGTCGACTTCGGCCTCTGCGAGAGCAACGGGGTGTGCATGGGCATCATCCCGGAGGTGTTCGACCTCGACGATCAGGACTTCCTGCACGTACTCGTCGACGACGTGACGCCCGAGAACGAAGAACAGGTACGCGAGGCCGTGCGGCAGTGTCCGCGCCAGGCCATCGCGATCCGCGACTGACGAGGACCTAGAGGCCGGAGACGATGACCCCGTTGCAATCGGCCGCGCCTCGTCGGACCTTCGCGGCCGCCTGGTAGTCGTCGGAGTAGTACCAGTCCCGCGCCGCCTCAACGGATTCGAACTCGAGCACAACGGTCTGACTGCCGTGCCAAACACCCTCGATCACCTCTGGCTTCTGATCGACGGACAAGATGTTGGCCCCGCCCATCGCCCGCCTTGCCAGCTTGCCGTATTCGGCCATGCCGGCTGGGTCCCTGACATCCTCGGTGATGATCACGTAACCCTTCGGCACGGTGAATCTCCTTGTCGGTGTTCGGATTCGGCCCAAGCGTCGTCCGATGGTTCGTTCCGGACAGCTCTCGATGGCGCCGATCAGAGGCTGATGTAGACCGACTTGGTGTTGAAGTACGCCTCGAGGCCCTTCTTGCCGCGCTCGCCGCCCCAGCCCGACTGCTTGTGCCCGCAGATCGGCATCGAGGGGTCGGCTGCGAGTGCGGAGTTCACCCAGATCTGGCCTCCGCGTAGCTCGTTCACGACGCGATGGGCACGGCTGAGGTTCTCGGTCCAGATGGCTCCGGCGAGCCCGTACTCCGTGTCGTTGGCGGCGGCGATGCGCCTCCTCCTCTTCGTCGAACGGGATCACACAGCCGACCGGCCCGAAGATCTCCTCGCGGATGAGGCGCATGTCAGGCGTGGTGTTGGTGACGATCGTCGCCTCGTAGAAGTAGCCCCGGCGGTCCATCGGCTTGCCGCCAGTGATCACTTGCGCGCCGCCGGCCACGCCGTCGTTGACGATGCCTTCCACGCGTGTGCGCTGCTTCTCGCTGATCAGCGGGCCGAGAACGGAATTGGGATCATCGTTGCCGCCCATCGGCAGCATCTGAGCGAAGGCGGCGAGCCCGTCGACGACCTGGTCGTAGATGCCGCGCTGGACGTAGATGCGCGAGGTGCAGGAACAATTCTGCCCAGACCCGGCGAGCAGGCCCATGCCCGCGCCCATGATCGCCTTGTCGAGGTTGGCGTCGTCGAACATGATCAGCGGTGACTTGCCGCCGAGCTCGAGTGTCAGGCGCTTGAGGTTGCCTGCGGCCGCCTTGACGATGAGCCGTCCGACCTCCGTCGACCCGGTGAACGCGATCTTGTCGACGTCGGGATGTGCGGTGAGCGCAGCACCGGTGGTCTCGCCGTAGCCGGTGATGACGTTCACGACACCGTCGGGCAGGCCCGCCTCGCGGAAGATCTCCTCCAATTTCAGTGCGGTCAGCGGTGTTTCCTCGGCGGGCTTGAGAACGACGCTGCAGCCCGCGGCGAGCGCCGGCGCGACCTTGAGCATCGCGACGAAGAAGGGGCCGTTCCAGGGAATGATGAGGCCGACGACGCCGACCGGCTCCAGCTGGGTATAGGTGTGATAGCTCTCGAAGTGGCCGAGCAGGCCGTCGGACACCAGGGGTGCCGACTCGCCGTGGATCTTGCCGACCCAGCCGGCGTAGTAGATGAGCATCTCGTTTGCGACCTTGATGATCTGCTGCGCGCCCATCGCGGTCATGCCGTTGTTGCGCGACTCGAGTTCGGCGAGTTCGTCGCTGCGCTTCCTGATGATGTCGGCGGCGCGAAAGAGTATCTCGGCGCGGTGCGCTGCGGGCAGCTTGCGCCAGGCACCGGATTCAAATGTCTCGCGGGCTCGCGCCACCGCCGCGTCGACAGTCGCCTGATCGGAATCGGCAACCTCCGCGATCAGCTCCTCGGTGGAGGGGTTGAAGACCGGAATGATGCCAGAAGCAGGGCTTTCGACCGGAGAATCAATGCCGATGGTGCTACTCATTGTCCTTCATCCTTTCGCCGGGCCGCTCCGGGACGGAGCAACGCGATGCCGTCAGTCGTTGGCAACCGTCTAGCTGTGCAGCTAGGGCAGAATCTGTATGGTTACGCGCGTAAGTAGAGCGTAGCGTCCTGCGCAAGATCCCTTCGCTCTGGGTCATCGGCGAATGTTCGCCGTCGTGCTCGATCGATGTCCGGCGAAGTCGGCATCGGATCTGTTGAACCGGGTCACCGCGCCATCTCGAACGTCCCATCGTTCGCCATCGACGTGGACGACCTCGACCGGTGCCACAGCTTCCGGCGAGAAATCGAGGGCGAGCAACGCCCGTGTCTTGAACGCAATGGCGGCGTGGCTGAGCTGATGCTCTACCGTTCCTCGTGCGGCCAGGTGATCACCCTGCCCGTGTTCCGGCCAAACCGTGACGTCATTTTTGCAGTGGCGCAGGGCTTTAGCGATTCGATATCGAATGAGCGTGTCGTCCCGGAACAGCGCAGCGGCAACGGCGAACGCATCTGGACGCGCCGCGGCTGAAGCCGAAGCCAATGTGGAACAGAGGTCATGGGCAGAAGCGCCCAGGATCCGAAGCGGGATGTCATCGCTGCACTCGGCAAGGAGCACTCGGACGTCCCAGCCAGACAGCGCACGGTCGACGATCCACCCCCCTATGCTCGTGACGACTGCGGCCACGTCCGCGCCCACCACGTCAAGGCGATATCGCGCCCGATCCACGTCACCGCTCATTGTCGTGGTGACCGATCACCGTGTGCCAACACGTCGGTGCCGTACTTGCCGGCGATGAATCTCCACGGGTTGGCATAAGCGCCGCGACGCTCGACCTTGCGCTGGACTACCAGGGTGGCGAGCATCGCAGGACGCAGGATTGGTCCCGCAACGCGAAGGGCCCTTCGAAGGTATCGGGGCTGTGATTGTGCGACCCAGGCGACGGTGTCCGACCAGTCGTGGTCGTGATAGCTCAGCAGAGCCTGGGATTCAGTGGTGTCGAACAGTCCCGTAGGTCCCCAGCCGCGGTCATCGGACCTATCCCCCGGCAGACTGGCCCTCGGGCCGAGGCGTCCCACTCCGACCGCTTCGAGGATGTCGTCCTCGACCTCGCGGTAAGTGTGCAGATGCGTGTGATTTCCAGCGACGGGCAAGGCCTTGCCGTCGACTGCGTGGCGGCGGTCGACGGCGTTCGCGAAAGCCGTTGCGACGTCACGCGCGTCGACTGTGTGCATTTGATTGTCGCCCGGCAGGGCTCGCATCATCACTAGGTGGTCGACGTTGAGGCCGGATGTGCCGGCGGGCGAGATGACACCACCCAATCGCAACAAGACATGAGGCAGGCCACTGTCCCTGATCACGCCTTCAGCGATCACTTTGTCTTCGCCATAGTGGTCGACGGGGCGCAGTGGTGTCTGCGAGGTTATGCGTTCGGGTTCGTGTGCAGGATTTCGCGACCCGTACACCGCAGCGCTGGACGCGAAAACGACGAAGGGAAGTACCGCAAGTGACTGCGCGGCCCGCACCAGGTTGGCGGTCCCGTCGACGTTGACGGCGCGGGCGAGTCGAGGATTCCGGTATGCCAACGGAGCAAGGATTCCTGCGAGGTGCAGGATGGCGTCGGGTCGGTGTAGTGCCACCAAGTCGGAGATGGCCGTTTCGTCGAGCAGATCCGCGTAGGCAATCTTCAACGTACCCGGATGCTGTTGACGGGCAAGTTCATTCGCTACCCGTACCACGCGTTCGCCACCTTGATCGGTGGCGATGACGGTATGTCCGCGCGAGAGCAGCAACTCGGTGGTGCGGCTGCCGACTTGCCCGAAGGCACCCGTAACCAGGATGTCGTTCGTCATGTCGACCTTCTTCGCGCGAGAGCGCTTCCGGCATCGCGAAGACTCGGCGAGATCCGCAGTGAAAAGAACGGATTGAAGATGTCCTCGCGCAATCGGGTCAACTTGGACCGGCCCAGGTACCAGCGTCCGGCTACCTTCACGTAGTTCTCGTGATAGTGGCCGTAGCCCAATAAGTTCAGCCCGAGCCCGATGCGAACGACGTCTTGCAGTGCCCACACACCCGTGGCGGTCGTGGCGGATGTCAGCTCGATCTCCGGGGCATGTACCTGGTGGACTGTCCCTCGGGAGCGCTTGCCGAGATGGCGCTGGGTGTAGGCAACGAACGCATCAGCTCCGGTGATGATTTCGCCTCCCGACTCCGAGGTGTCGCCAACGAAGTCGTCGGCGAAGATGCTGCGCCATCGCCCCCAATCCTTGGCATCCAGATACCGGCAATAACGCGCCTTCAAGACTTTGATCGCCTCGACCTCGCGCATGATCGCAGCGTCGGTGATCACCCCCGACCCGGAAGTCCCACCAGTCTCAGAGCTCACGATCACCCCCACGGTGGCAACCCGACGCGCGGTCGGTGTCAATTATTCGACTTGCTGGTTCGAATATAGGAAACATAACGCCGGGGCGGCGTGCCGTCAACGCCTTGGCACTGATCAGAGCTTGCCTGAGCAGCCGTTGATCGCCACGGATCGACCAGACACGCGGGAAAATCTCATAATATTGATTATTCGATGGTCTATGTCGAATACTCAACGTTGACCGAAGCTCCCCGCGGCCGCCGATTCGAGTGTCGAACGTGCCATGCAGTCCCATGGACGTTCGTCCGACAGCTGGTTCGACCAGACGAATTGCCGTTGCGAGTACCGAGATGCGTTGCGAGAGAGCTATCAACTTTTGAAGACCGAGACCGAGGCCGGCATGGCAAGTCCTACGAAACTGGTGATTGGCGCAAGCGGGTTCCTTGGCAGCCACGTAACTCGCCAACTCGTCGAGGCCGGTGAACGCGTCCGGGTCATGCTGCGGCGTACGAGCTCCACCCGCGCGATCGACGACTTGGACGTGGAGTACTGCTACGGCGACGTCTTCGACGATGCGGCACTACGTGTCGCGATGAGCGGATGCGACGTCGTCTATTACTGCGTGGTCGACGCGCGAATGTGGCTGCGTGACCCGACGCCACTGTTCCGCACCAACGTCGAGGGACTGAAGCATGTCCTCGACGCCGCAGTCGAGGCAAACCTGCACCGGTTCGTGTTCACCAGCACGACGGGCACCCTCGCGGTCAGAACCGACGGCAGACCGGTCACAGAGGAAGATCCACACAACTGGACAGCGGGCGGCGCCTACATCGAGTCACGCGTAGCCGCCGAACGCATGGTGATGCGGTACGCGCGAGAGAAGGGCTTGCCGGCCGTGGCGTTGTGCATCTCGACGACTTACGGACCAGCTGACTGGCAGCCCACGCCGCACGGGTCGCTGATCGCGCGGGTGGCAACAGGCCGGTTCCCCTTCTACTTCGGCTTCAGTGCGGAGGTCGTGGGCATCGAAGATGCCGCTCGCGCAATGTTATTGGCGGCCGAACGTGGGCGGAACGGCGAGCGCTACATCGTGACCGATCGCTACATGAGCAACGGTGAGGTTCATCGAGTTGCGGCAAGCGCGGTAGGCCGCAAGCCGCCGCGCATCAAGCTGCCTCTGCCACTGTTGATGGCCGCTGCGCGGATCAATGACGTCGCCGCGCGATTGCTCCGGCGCGACCTACCGTTCGCCGCAGTCGGCATACGGATGGCGCAACTCATGTCACCACTGGACGGCAGTAAGGCCCAGCGCGAATTGGGTTGGAGGCCGCGGCCCGTCGAGGAATCGATACGCAAGGCGGCCCGGTTCTTCGCCACGGAGCGGCCTCCATAACGGCCGTGGGCCCCGCAAGCGTTCATGAAAGTCGTTCATCCGCAGTCAATTCGAAGTAGTCCCACTCAATGAGGAGAAAATACATGTCCGTAGGAACCAGCCGTCGGTCGTTGGCCAGCTCAAGCGAGCGCTACCTGTTGCGCGCCGCTATCGCTTTGAGCGCAGCGACGATACTGCTGGGTGGAGTTACCGCCCCGATCGCCAGCGCCGACCCGGTGCTGCCGCTTCCGAGTCTGTGCGGCTTCACGTCGCCCGGCGACGATGCGGGTCCCGAGGTCGATGCGATCAAGACACTCAAAGCGACCTACTTCTCGAACATCGATGCCAAGAACTGGACGGGTCTCAGCAATCTCCTCGCTCCCGACGTCGTGGAGGACACCTTGTGCAGCGCCGGGCCCATCTTCTACGGCAGGGACCCGTTCATCGCCTTCCTGAAGCTCACGCTCGGTGGCGCCACCACGCACCACCAGGGCTCCGACCCGCATATCAAGCTGACGTCCGCGACGACTGCCGCCGGCCTATGGACGTTGGAGGACGTGCTGGTCTTCGGCGGCGTTCTCGGCGTGCACGGCTATGGCCACTACAACGACCACTACGTGAAGGTCAACGGCAACTGGGTGGTCAAGGACTCCAAGCTCACCCGCACCCGCATCGATCTGATCGATCCCAAGGACAACACGGTCATCCAGGCGAACGCTTCCCTCCTGGACGTCGCCGCCAAGGTCAAGGCGATCACCGGCTAGCCAAAGCACCGGGCGGGCGGTTCGTTCAACTACGCATGCGGTTCGATCGCCGCGGCCGCCCGCACGAGGTCCCGCCCCACCTGCTGCAATTTACGGGGCGGCAAGGCGGTGAACGGGTGAACACAGATGTTGTGGGTGACACGTCCGAGTTGGTTGAAGACGGGGGCCGCGATGGCCCCGACGTAGTGTCCTCGTTTACTGCCTACACCCGTCGGAATCGTTGGGGTGCCGGTCAATTCAAGTAGGACCTCGCCGAGGTGATCGTTCACGGAGTCCGAGAGCGTCTCAGCCTGAATTCTGGTCATGACGGGTATCGCCGAGGCCATCTCGGGGCTCAGCCGTTCCACGCTGAACCCCTGCTCGCGGGTGGCATCGAGTTGCGTCACTAGCTGCGCCTCGAAGGCGCGGCTGGTGACGCCGCTTCGCCGCATCCAGTCGCGGCGCTCGTCTGGCGGTTCCCATGCGGCGAACGCCATCCCGAACGGTGCAGCGAATGGCACTCGATCACCGGCCGTAGCCGTCCAAGGGGTGTCGCTCCCAGCGATGAACGTAGTGATTACCAACTGGTCGCCGGCGCGCTCGGAGACAGACGCTGCGTAGCCTGTCGCGGCTGCGGCGGCCACGGCAGCCGCGTGGGCGGAGTGCGCAACGGATGGAGAGCCATCGATGTGCCTGGCAAGCCGAACCAAGGCGCCGCCGACCGAGAACGTCTTGTCGACCGGATCACGTGTAACCCAGCCTGTTTCGACGAGTTCCTTCAAGATGGTGTGGGCCGTTGCCTGGTTGAGACCCAAGGCCTGCACGATGTCGCTGAGTCGTGTGGATACGGCACGACGTTCGGCGAGGAACTCGATGATGTCCACCACCCGTCGAGTGGGCGGAGACGAAGCGGTCATGACTATCTCCTGCGCAAATGCCAAGCGTGGACAATGCGCAGACTACCGCCATATCGTCGCGGTAGTTGCTTGGTCGCTGCTCTGGTCACCCGCCACGCGGGCGTGACGACACCCCGTGAGCCCGTCGAATTCCTTCAGCTGGCGGGAATCAGATCTGCGGCCACCGAGGGGCGGACCATCATCCCGCAGCTGAACGTCTCGCAGTCACCGACGAACCCGGCCTCCGGGTCATCGGCTGCCACCAGTGCCTGCGCCTTGAAGGCGCGGGCCGCCGCGCTCAACTGATGTCGCACCACCCCAACGGTGTCGTCGAGCTCCTCCGGGCACTGCTCGCCCCACAGCGTCACCTCGGTCAGTCCGTGGTCGAGCGCGTCGAGCACGCCCTGACGTACCCGCAGGTCGCTAGCGAAGAGACCGAGGCTACCGCGACGGTCTGCGGGTGCGGACGATCGGCGCCCATCTCGAGCGCCGACTCCAGGTCGAAGGTCTGGACGCCGAGGATCTCCAGCGGCCTGGTGTCCTCGTCGGCGGGGATGAGCACGGTGACGGCCCAGCCGGCCATCACGCGGTCGACCAACCAGCCACCGGCGAACTTCACCACCTCGGGCACGCTGTAGGCGACCACGTCGAGGCGGTATCTCATGTCAGGTCCGCCTTCGACGTTGCCGCCGTCACCGGCTGGAAGTCGCGGGCGAGAGACTCCCCGTACCCCTTGAACACGTCGGCGAGGGGAATCGAAGGATCGAGTAACCATGCGGTCTCCATTCCATTGGCAAAAGCGAGGATCTCGACGGCCTTGATGGCCGGATCGAAGTCTTGGCGGTATCGGCCGTCCCGCTGACCGTCTGCGATCAGGCCGGCGAGGATGTCGACGGCAGCGCGCTGCCGTCGCAGTAGGCGGTCGTGCAGGGGGGCGTCGGGCGCGATGTTCTCGATCAACAGGACGGTGAACGTGCCGACGAGTTCGGGCGCACGACGAAACCGCTCGGCCGCCCGGCAGACCTCGGTGACGAGATCGCCGGAACGGTCGGCGTGCAGGTTGTCGTCATCGTCGCGGGCATCGAGCACGGCGTTGAGCAGCTGCTCCTTGGACTCGAAGTGATGCAGCAGCCCGGCCGAGCTGACACCGGCCTCCTTGGCGATCTGAGCCAGCGAGGTATTGCGCCAGCCGTGGCGCGCGAGCAGGCGCTCGGCGACCGCGAGGATCCGCTGCTTGCGGTCATCTCCCTTGGCGAGCAGCGTCGCGTACGGCCGCGGAGACTCTCGAGCGGACACAGGACTCCTTAGATCAAACCAACCTAGTGAACATACAGTAGGTAGGTTTGGGCGCTGTGACAAGGGTCTCAGTGATGCTCTTTTTTGACGCCCGTCAAGTTGGCTGGTCAGCCGTGGGTCGAGAAATCCTAGAGGCCGAGAGACTTGGCGATGATCACCTTCATGACCTCGCTGGTCCCGGCGTAGATGCGTGCCACCCTGGCGTCCGTGTACAGCCGGGCGATCGGGTACTCCATCATGTAGCCGTAGCCGCCGAAGAGCTGTAGGCAGCGGTCGATCACGCGCTGCTGCATCTCGGTGCAGAACAACTTCACCCGTGCCGCGTCGGCGGGCGAGAGCTCGCCCTCGACGTGCAGGGTGACCGCGCGGTCGAGCATCGCCTGGGCCGCCTCGACCTCCGTCGAGCACGCGGCGAGTTCGAACTTGGTGTTCTGGAATGACGCAACGGGTGTGCCGAATGCCTTGCGGCCCTTGGTGTACTCGATCGCCGCGGTGATCGCGGACCGTGCCTGAGAGACCGATCCGACGGCCACGGTGAGGCGCTCCTGCGGCAGGTTGTGGCCGAGGTAGCCGAACGCCTCGCCCTCCTCCCCCAGCATGTTGGCTGCCGGCACGCGGACGTCGACGAACGACAGTTCGGCGGTGTCTTGCACCTTGCAGCCCATCTTCTCCAGCTCGCGACCCCGCGTGAAGCCCGCCATGCCGTCCTCGACGACGAACAGGGTGAGTCCCTTGCGCCGGTTGTCGGCATCGGTGGCCGTGCGGGCGACCACGATCACCAGGTCGGCCTGCATGCCGCCGGTGATGAAGGTCTTGGCTCCGTTGATGATGAAGTCGTCGCCGTCGCGCACCGCGGTGGTACGCATGCCCGCCAGGTCGGAGCCGGTTCCCGGCTCGGTCATCGCGATGGCGGTGAGCAGCGTGCCCGCGGCGAGTCCCGGGAACCAGCGTTCGCGTTGTTCGGCGTTCGCGTAGTGCAGGAAGTACGGCAGGATCACCTCGAGCTGGGTGCGCACCGTCGACAGCGTGACCAGGGCGCGCGCCGCTTCCTCCTGCATGACGACGTTGTAGCGGTAGTCAGACGTGCCGCCACCGCCATACTCCTCGGGGATCGCCACCCCGAGCATGCCGAGCTCGCCCATCTGCTTGAACACCTCGCGGGGCATCCGTCCGCCCTTCTCCCACTCGGGATAGTGCGGAACCACCTCCTTGTCGACGAAGTCGCGGGCGAGCTCGCGGAACGCCTCGTGGTCCTCGGTGAACAGATCCCGGCGCATGGCGCCCCCCTTCGAAAGTTCTCTACGGCCCTGCTAGCTCATGAGCTCGACGACCGTAGCGTTGGCCGTACCGCCACCCTCGCACATGGTCTGCAAGCCGTAGCGAATCCCGTTGTCGCGCATGTGGTGAATCATCCGGGTCATCAGCACCGCGCCAGAAGCACCGAGCGGATGACCGAGGGCGATCGCCCCGCCCAGCGGGTTGAGCAGGGCCTCGTCGGCACCGGTCTCGGCCAACCAGGCCAACGGCACCGGCGCGAATGCTTCGTTGACCTCGAACACGCCGACCTCGTCGAGGCCAACGCCGGACTTGTGCAACACCTTCTGGGTGGCAGGGATGGGGCCGGTGAGCATCAGCACCGGGTCGGCACCGGTGACCGCGCCTGCGCGGTAGCGGACCAGCGGCGTCAGACCCAGTTGGATCGCGTTCTCGGTCGTCATCACCAACAGCGCGGCGGCGCCGTCGGAGATCTGCGACGAGTTGCCCGCGTGGATGACACCGTCGTCGGTGAAGGCGGGCTTGAGCGCGCCGAGTTTCTCGACGGTGGTGCCGCGACGGATGCCCTCGTCGATCGTCACCACGTCACCTTCGGTGAAGACCGGGACGATCTGGTCGATGAAGGCACCGGAGTCCTGCGCGGCGGCGGCCCGTTCGTGCGATTGCGCGGAGTACTCGTCGAGACGGGTCCGGGACAGGTTCCACTTCTTGGCGATCATCTCGGCCGAGAGGCCCTGATTGAACGAGAAATCATCGTACCGGGCAAGCACTTTCGGTCCATACGGCATACCGGTGGTCCGCGCCGCGCCGAGCGGCACCCGGCTCATCACCTCCACGCCACCCGCGACGACGACGTCCTGCTGGCCGGACATCACCCCCTGCACGGCGAAGTCGAGCGCCTGCTGGCTCGATCCGCAGGCCCGGTTGATCGTGGTGCCTGGGATGTGTTCGGGCCATCCGGCGGCGAGCACCGCCCAGCGGCCGATGTTGCTCGACTGGTCGCCGACCTGCGACACGCAACCCCACACCACGTCGTCGATCAGGTCGGGGTCGACGCCGGTCCGTTCGGCGAGCTCGGCGAGGACCACGGCGGACAGGTCGGCGGCGTGCTGGTCGGACAGGCCGCCATTGCGTTTACCGACGGGGGTTCGCACTGCTCCGACGATGACGGTTTCGCGCATGCTCTGGCTCCGATCCGACGCTGTCCTCCGAGTCTGCCGTGACGAGGTCAGCCGCCTGTGCGCGGGCCTTGGAGCGTGGTTAGTCCTCGGCGCCGCTCATCGCTTGGCGTTGGAGGCGAAACTCCTCGAAGCTCGGGCCTGCCTTGTCGTGCTTGCTGAGCGCCTGAACGGAGACGTCGTGCCCTTCGGCAGCCTTGCGCAGTGCCCCGACCGTGGCCTGATCCCTTGGGATGTGCTTGAACGGCTCGAAATGGTAGAGCTTCATCGCGTTGAGATGGGTCATCTTGTCGATCTCATCGTCGGCCACGTCGTAGGTGTCGAACACCGCGGCCAGTTCCTCGGGCGCTCCCGGCCACATCGAATCCGAGTGCGGGTAGTCCATCTCCCAGCAGATGTTGTCCACGCCGATCTCGTGACGCAGTTTGACCCCGACGGGATCGGAGATGAAACACGTCATGAAGTGGTCGCGGAACACCTCGCTGGGCAGCTTTCCGCCGAAATCCTGATGGGTCCACGTCGAATGCATGTCGTAGGTGCGATCCACCCGCTCCAGGAAGTACGGAATCCAGCCGGTGCCACCCTCGGACAGGGCGATCTTCAGGTCCGGGTAGTCCTTGATCGGCTTGGACCACAACAGGTCCGCGGCCGCTTGCACGATGTTCATCGGCTGCAGGGTGATCATCACGTCCATCGGGCTATCAGGTGCCGGGATCGACAGCTTCCCGGACGATCCGATGTGCACGTTCATCACCGTCTCGGTATCCACCAGCGCCTTCCACAGGGGCGTCCAGTAGTCGCTGTGGAAACTCGGAAACCCCAGCGCTGCAGGATTTTCGGTGAATGTCAGCGAGTGCACACCCTTCTTCGACACCCTCCGTACCTCCTGGGCGCACAGTTCGGCATCCCAGATCGCAGGCAGCGCCATGGGAATGAACCGGCCCGGATGCGCTCCGCACCACTCGTCGATGTGCCAGTCGTTGTACGCCTGCACCAGTGCAAGTGAGAAATCCGCGTCATCGGTGACGAACAAGCGACCGGCGAAACCCGGGAACGAGGGGAAGTTCATGGTGGCCAACACTCCACCGGCATTCATGTCCTTGACCCGCTCCGCGGGGTCGAAACATCCCTTGCGGATCTCATCGAGCCCCTGCGGTTCCAAGCCGTACTCTTCCTTCGGTCGACCTGCGACCGCGTTGAGTGCCACGTTCGGAATCACGATGTCGCGGAACTGCCAGGTGTCCGATCCGTCGGGATTGTGCACCAATCGCGGTGCATCGTCGCGGTACTTCGCCGACAGATGGTTCTTGAACATGTCGGGCGGCTCGATGATGTGGTCATCCACGCTGATCAGGACCATGTCGTCTTTGTTCACGTTCGCATCCTTCGGATCGGCACTCGACTACCCACTCCGAGCCATGTTCTCTGTATGTGAAAACTATCCTCTCATAGTTGGAGAATCAACCTCCACCGACGGTCGAATGCCGCAAATCGTGGTGTTGCGTGAATCGAGGACTCGACCGACGACGGGCGCGGGCTCAGCGGTAGATGGCGGATCGCCGGAATGGATCCCTCCATGTAGGACTTTCGCATTAGCGCTTTTGAGAATACTATTCTCAACTCAAGATAGTTATAATCTCAGACACGGTGGCTGCGAGGGGGTCTACGACCGCAATGCCCAAGCGTCCTCCGGTACAGTTCATACATGTTCTCCCCAATCGGCCTGCCTCGGAGCAGCTGGTGAGCAGCCCCAGCGCAGAACCCGCGTGGAAGCAACGCGCGGTCGAACGCTCGATCAAGACGGCGAAACTGCGCGCCGCACAACGGGTGCAGCGGTTCCTCGACGCTGCCCAGGCGATCATCATCGAGAACGGCAGCACGGATTTCACCGTGCAAGAGGTCGTCGACCGCTCTCGCCAGTCGCTGCGGAGCTTCTACCTGCAATTCGACGGCAAGCACGAACTGCTTCTTGCGTTGTTCGAGGATGCGCTCAGCCGGTCGGCCGATCAGATCCGCGCCGCTACGGCCGGCCAGTCCGATCCCATCGAGCGGCTGAAGGTCGCCGATCGAACTGCTCTTCGAGTCGTCGCGTCCGGACCCCGTGGCAAGGCGGCCCCTGTTCACCGACTTCGCTCCACGTCTGTTGGTATCACACCCTTCTGAGGTCAAGACTGCCCATGCACCCCTGTTGGTGCTGCTCACCGAGCTGATGGAGGACGCCTCCGAAGCCGGCAAGCTGCGACCCGGCATCGATCCCACGCGGATGGCCATGATGACCATGCAGACGGTGATGTTCGTTGCGCAATCCAGCGGATCGGACGATGCAGGAGTGCAGCCCATCGAGGCCAGCGAAGTGTGGGACTTCTGCGCCAACGGATTCGCCGCCAGCTAGGCGAGAATTACGTTCTCGCGTCGGTAGAACTTTGCCTACACTCAGCGCGTGCCCGATCTCTGGTCCGACCTCCTCGCATGTCTAAGGTTCGATGCGGCACCGTCCGCCACCCGCTTCACGGCGCGCAACCAGCATCTCGACTATCACCGAGTGTTCGGTGGACAACTACTGGCCCAGTTCGCTAGAGCGGCTTCGCTGAGCTGTCCCGACAAATCCGTGAAGTCGCTGCACGCGGTGTTCCCACGGGAAGGCCGCTCCGACGAACCCATTGATTACGAGGTGATCCGCCACCACGAGGGCAGGTCGTTCGCGACCCTGTCGATCATCGCGACGCAGAGCAAGGGCCCGATCGGCACTGCTTCGGTCTCCCTGCACGCAACCGAGGACGGACCGGCGCTGCAGACCGTAGAGCCGGTCGGGTCGATTCCCGGGCCCGAGCACGAGGTTCCACTCGACCTGATCCCCTGGGAAACGCGGGCCACCGATGATCTCAACGCGACCACGACGGGCCCACCCGAGTTCGAGCTGTGGATGCGCACCCCACCCACGGAGTCCGATCTCGCACCCGCGCTCGCCGCCTATGCCACCGACCTGACGCTGATCGGGACGGCGCTGCGCCCGCTCGAAGGACTCAGCCAAACTGGCAACGGCACCCAGTTCACCTCCGCGGTCACCACCCACACCATCTGGTTCCACCAGCCGTTCGTGACCGACCAGTGGCTCCTATTGCGTCAGCACTGCCCACTGCTGGCGCACGGCCGCACCTTCGGGCGAGGCGACATCCTCACTCACGACGGCGTGTTGGTTGCGTCGTACGCCCAAGAAGCGCTGCTGCGCATACCGAACTGAACGATGACCAACCGATCCGGCACACCTTCGGCGCTTGTCGACCGACGTGAGCCCAAAGTACAAGCGGCGCGGGTGGTGTCGGGTGCGCCGTTGACACGAAGGGCCTAGCGATGACAGAGTGCTGAGCAAGTGCACAGCATCCGGGTGTCACACGAGAACAGAGGTCGCACATGACAGGGCGTGTAGAAGGCAAGGTCGCATTCATCACCGGAGCTGCGCGCGGCCAAGGTCGCAGTCACGCGGTGCGTCTGGCGGAGGAGGGCGCTGACATCATCGCGATCGACGTGTGCAAGCCCGTCGTCGCCGAGGGTGGCATTCCACCGTCGACTCCGGAAGACCTGGCCGAGACCGCCGACCTGGTCAAGGGTCTCAACCGACGCATCGTCACCGCCGAGGTGGACGTCCGGGATTATGCCGGCCTCAAGGCAGCGGTGGACAACGGCGTCGAACAGCTCGGCCGCCTCGACATCATCGTCGCCAACGCGGGCATCGGCAATGGTGGCGACACGCTGGACCAGACCAGTGAAGACGACTGGAACGACATGATCGACATCAACCTCGGCGGGGTGTGGAAGACCGTGAAAGCCGCTGTCCCCCATCTGATCGCGGGCGGCAACGGAGGATCGATCATCCTCACCAGCTCAGTCGGGGGACTCAAGGCCTATCCGCACTGCGGACACTACGTCGCCGCCAAGCACGGCGTCGTCGGTCTGATGCGCACCTTCGCCGTGGAGTTGGGCCACCACATGATTCGGGTCAACTCGGTGCACCCAACGCATGTCAGCACCGACATGATCCTCAACGACGCAACCTTCAAGATGTTCCGTCCGGACCTGGAGAACCCCGGCCCGGACGACATGGCGCCGATCTGCCAGATGTTCCACACGCTGCCGATCCCGTGGGTTGAGGCCCGCGACATCAGCAACGCCGTACTGTTCTTCGCCTCGGACGAGGGTCGTTACCTAACGGGCGTGACCCTGCCGATCGACGCGGGAAGCTGCCTGAAGTAGCCGATCGATTCGGTACCGTCAGTCGGCGACGTAGTACAGCCGCTTGTTGACGAATTCGTCCATCCCCAGCGGGCCAAGTTCACGTCCGAACCCGCTGCGCTTGACGCCACCGAACGGCACTTCTTGCCCTTCGTTGGCCGGGGCGTTGACGTTGGACATGCCCGACTCGAGCCGCTGCGCGATCTTCTCCGCCCGCTCCCGATCGGTGCTGAACACTGCGCCGCCCAGGCCGTAGTCGGAGTCGTTGGCCAGCGTCAATGCCTCTTCGTCGCTGGTGATCGAGTACACCACGGCGACGGGACCGAACAACTCTTCGCGATACGCGCGCATCTCGGGGGTGATGCCGGTCAGCACCGCGGGCGAGTAGTAGGCGGCAGGACCATCGCTCAGCACACCGCCTGCGTGCAGGGTCGCGCCCTTGGCGACGGCGTCCTGAACCTGCTCGTGCAGAATCTCGGCGGCCTTGCGCGACGACAGCGGCGCGAAGGTGCCCTCAGCCGCTTCGGCCGGGTCGCCCGCCTTCAGGTCCTTGGCGCGCTCGACGAGCCGCCCGACGAAACCGTCGTAGATGGCGCTGTTGACGATCATCCGCTTGTTCGAGTTGCAGGCCTGACCGGTGTTGCCAATCCTGGTGTCCCACGCCAGATCCGCTGATGCCTTCACGTCATCGGAGTCCAGCACCACGTATGCGTCGGACCCGCCGAGCTCGAGCACGCACTTCTTGAGATTCTTGCCCGCGATGGCCCCCACCACTGAGCCGGCCCGCTCCGAGCCGGTCAGCGAGACGCCGACGATGCGGCGGTCGCCGATGATCTGCTCCACCTGCGCGTATGAGGCGAAGATGTTCTGATACACCCCCGACGGCACCCCGGCTTGGTCCATGAGCTCCTGAACGGCCAGCGCCGACTTCGGCACGGATTCTGCATGCTTGAGCAGGATCGTGTTGCCCAACACCAGGTTTGGCGCGGCGAATCGCGCGATCTGGTAGAAGGGGTAGTTCCACGGCATGATGCCCAGCAGGGGTCCGATCGGGAGCTTCTGCACGAAGGCCTTGCCAGCGGAGAACGTCTTGATCTCCTGCGAGGACGCCAGCGTCGGCCCCTCGGTGGCGAAGTAGTCGAAGATGTCGCCGCAGAAGTCGGCCTCGCCAACGGCCTCGGGAAGCGGCTTGCCCATCTCCTCCGTCGCGATGGCGCCGAGCCGGTCGGCATGCTCCTTGAAGAGCTCCCCCAGCCGCGCCACGACCTTGGCGCGCTCCGCGATCGGCACGTCCCGCCACGCCAGGTAGGCCTCGGCAGAGGCGGCCAGGGTCGCCTCGACCTCGGCATCGGTGGCGAAATCGAATGCCTCGCCGGCCGCGCCGGTCGCCGGGTTGACGACCTGGTACACGGGCTGAGCGGAAACGGTGGTGGTCATGACTCGGCTCCTTTGACGACAGTCTCTCCAATCTAGCCGCGCAGGAGAGACCCGCAACGGGTACCCGGCAAGACGCCGACCTAACGGGCCGCCTTGCGGCGACCACCGATGGCGGGAGCCGTGCCGATGACACCGTCGTCCTCCAGGGCGGCGATCTCCTCGGAGGTCAGTCCGAGCTGGCCGAGCAGTTGGTGGTTGTGCTCACCCAACAGCGGCGCGGCCCGGCGATGAAAGTGCTCGGGCCCATTCGACAGGTTGACCGGCAGGGTACTGTGCGGCGCCGCCATGTTCACCGGGTGACCCACGTGTTCGAAGAAGCCCCGATGACGTAGCTGCGGCAGTTCGGTCTGGCGGTGCGGCTGCATCACCTTGCCCACCGGAACGCCCGCGGCCCACAGCGTTTCGACAATGGCGTCGCCGGTTCGCGGCAGGCACCACGCCGCCAGCTGTTCGTCGATCAGGTCGTGATGCACCCGACGTCCGGCATCGTGGGCCAGTTCCGGAGCCATCGCCCACTCGGGTCGTCCGATCGCGTCCCGCAACGCCTCCCACTGCACATCCGAGGTCACGGCGACGGCGACCCAGCAGTCTGCGCGGTCGAACTCGTCGACGTCCGCGCACCGGTAGAGATTCTGCGGCGCCGCCAGCGGGCCGCGGTTGCCCGCGCGCTGCAGCAGAGATCCGTAGGCGGAGTGTTCGATCACCTGCTCGGCCGCGACGTTGAGCGCCGCATCCACCATGGCGGCCTCGACGAGCACCGCCTCCCCCGTGCGTCGCCGGTGCTCGAGCGCCAACTGCAGAGCGTTGAACGCGTGCACGCCGGCATTGGCATCGCCCACCGAGTACGGCTCGTAGGGGTTGCGATCGGAATAGCCGGTGAGCCAACTCAGACCGGACGCGTCCTCGATGATGTAGGCGAACGCGGGGTTGTCGCGCCACGGCCCATCGAGCCCGAAACCGGGCATCCGCACCATGACGATGTCGTCACGCAGCGCCCGGACCGAGTCGAAGTCCAGCCCCAACTGATCGATCACTCGCGGCGTGAAGTTTTCCACGATGACGTCGCAGGTCGAGATCAACCGCCGGAGCAAGTCCCGGCCACGCTCGGTCTGAAAGTCCAGCGTCAGGCTCAACTTGTTCGTGTTCAGCGCCGAGAAGATCGGCGATTTCTCCCACCACTGGCTCTCCGTTGCCGGGATACCCGCGATCAGTCGTGTGCCGTCCGGACGGGAGGTGGACTCCAGGTGGATCAGTTCCGCTCCGAGCATGCCGAGCATGTGGGTGCAGGACGGTCCCGCCCAGAAGGTCGTCATGTCGAGCACGCGAAGGCCGCTGAACGGCAACCGATCACGGTCCGCCGTGCCCGTCGGCGTCGGGCGAGGCGGCAACGCCTGGCCGCGGTGGATGTGGGTGTGTTCGCCGAGCCGCGGCGCAGACGTGGCGCAGCGAAGCGTGGCGCCATCGAGCCGATAGGGATGGTTCGGCTGAACGAAACCGTCCCGCGGGTTCGTCGTGAAGGCGTTGCGTTCGACGAAATGGTCCATCGTCGTGACGTTCTCGCCGTTGCCCACCGGCGAGTTGGGGATGCGGAACGCCGACGCGAGGTCGCGAACGTCGTCGACCTTCTGGTGGCGCAACCACTCGTAGAGTTCAGCGGCGTGCAGGTTGGCCTGTTCGGTGATGGTCAGTTCGGAGGCCTCGTCGATCCACTCATCGTGACCCGCCATCGCGCAAAGATCGAACCATTGCTGGGCAGTGCCGCAGCCAAGCGCGACCAGGCCGTCCTGTGCCTGCGCCACCCCGGGCACGGTGGGCCTGCGTTCGGTACGCCACGGCCGGCCGAGCATCTCGAAGAACGTCACGGGATAGTAGGTGAGGCCGAGGATCTGGGTCTCCAGCATCGACAAGTCGATGAGTTCCCCGTGCCCGTCGCGCAGTGCGCGGGCCCTGAACGCCATGGCCATGGCCGCGGCGTACGCACCCGCGATCCAGTCCCCCACCTGACCTCCGACGTAAACCGGCGCCCTGTCCTGTGATCCGCGCCCGATGCCGATCGCCCCGCCCGACCAAGCTTGAAGGGTGAACTCCGTGGCTGGCCGATCGTGCCATGGCCCGTCCAGCCCGAACGGTGTTATTGCCGTGACGATCAGATGTGGATACCGGCGGTGAATCTCCCGCGGTGTCAGCGAATCACATTCGGCGACAGAGGATCCCTGCGACCACACCACCGCATCGGCAGACGCCAGCAGACGTTCGACCATCGCGACGTCTGCCCCGTCGTGCGGGTCGACCACTACGCTCTGCTTCGAACACGCCAGGAAGCTGAACAGCGCACCGTCCGCACCAGGTGGGATCGAGGCTCCCGACGCCGACCAGCCGCGTAGCGGATCACCTTCCGGTGCTTCGACCTTCACGACGTCAGCTCCGCCGTCAGCGAGGATCTTGGTGCAGTACGCACCTGCGATTCCACTCGAGAGGTCGACGACGTGTGTATCCACTCAGCGGTGATGTCATGACGCGGCCGGTGTCTATCTCGGCTTCTTGCGGTTCTTCTTGCTGAGCCGGAAGTCGGGCGGAAATTTGCCGTCGTTGTCGTTGACCGAGGCGGCCAGACCGCTGCCGATGGCCTCGTGCATGTCGAAGTCATCGGTGCGGTCGGAGGTAACGCCACTGCCCATCGACTCGAAGAACGCCGATAGCAGGCTGCCCATGTACTCACCCTGGTGCTGCTTGTAGATCTCGAAGAACATCTTCTGCATGAAGACGGTGTCGACGGGACGGTTGCGGGCGCACGCCAGCGCGTACTTCTCGGTCTCGGCCTCGAGTTGGTCCCGGGTCACCACCTTGTTGAGGAAGTTGCACTTCTCCATGTCCTCGGCGGTAAACGGTCGTCCGGTGAAGACCATCTCCTGAAACTTCCGCAGTCCCATCATCTGCACCCAGGTCCACATCCGCGGGCCCCAACCGTAGTAACGGAAGGACGGGTGACCGAACAACGCGTCGTCGGACGAGATCACCAGATCGGCGTCGGCGCACTGGTAGAAGTGCCAGCCGTAGCAGTAGCCCTTGGCCTCGACGATGCTGATCTTCTTGAGCTCTTGCAGCGGGCGGTTTCCCGCCTGCACGTTGGCATACCACGCACTGATGGTCGCGCCGTTGCGGAACGAGCCCTTGGGCGGGTAGTCGACGTCCATGCCTTCGACCCTTAGTTCGCGCAGACGCTTCTCGGGTTCGTCGACGCCCTCCATGAACTCGGGCAGATCAGCGCCGCTCCCGAGATCGTCTCCGACCCCGCGGATCACCACGACCTTCACGTCGTTGTCCACCGAGGCGGCCCGCAGGACGTCGGCATAGCGCAACCGGGCATCCGACGTCGGCGCGTTGAGGTACTCGGGTCGGTTGAACGTGATGGTTGCGATCTTGGTCTTCGGGTCCTTCGCGTAGAGGATGATCTCCTCGGCGGAAGGCCGCTTCTTGTCGGACAACGGTGCTCTTTCAGCTCGTCACGACGGTGTCCTGGCGACCCCGCAAGGGACTGGTCGTCAACACCTCGGGCCCGGCGTCGGTGATCAACACCGCGTCGCGTTGGTAGATCGCGCCGACTCCCTGCTCCCAGACGTATCCGGTCACCGCAATCACCGTGCCCGGGTCGAAGCGGTCCTCGGCAGCCGTCTCCGGGAGGTCGGGCGACACCACGGGTGGATCGAACCCGAGGCCAAGGCCGTGCGCGACAGGTATCGGGGGCAGCGGCTCGCCCGCGGCTTCGTACGCCTCGAGTAGGTCACTAGCCGCGGCGCCAGGACGGCAAGCATTGATCAGATTGCGCCACAATGCATTAGAACGCGAGTACAACTCGTCGGAGCCTGGGACCTCGCCCACGGGGAAGGTGCGGCCTACCTCGCCCACATAGCCGTCAGCGAGTGCACCGGAGGCGAGGGCCACCAGATCACCGACTGCGACCCGGCAGTCCCTGGGCCCCTGCCGCCACGGATGCGCCCGAGAGGTGATCCACGCCCCGTCCTGGGTGGCCGACGTGCTGACTCCGCCTGCGGCCATCGCCTCGAGCATGGAGCCAGTCAACGATTGCTCGGTGATGCCGGGTGCCAACTCGGAAAGCGCTGCGACGAGACCGGCTTGGGCCACCCGGGCCGCGTTGCGTAGTGCCGTGATCTCCTCAGGCGTCTTGATCCGTCGTGCAATACGCATGGCCAGTTCGCCGTCGACGATCTCGGCGTTCGGGAACGCGATCGGCAGCAGCTGTCCGAACGTCGGTGAGAGCGCGTCGGTTCCGACCCGGCGGGCCTTGGCAGCGCCGTCGATGTTCTTCAGCACGTCAATCAAGGTCATCGGATTCCACGCCAGCCCGTAGAGGTGGTCGTGCCCGATCTCCTCGGGGATGCCCTCGTCCCAGCTGCTGTTGAGGTGGATTGCGCCGGTGGCGCGTACCAGCACACAGATCGGCGCGAAGGGTCGCGTGCCTGCTACCCAAAGCTGCGGCGCCCCGGTCACGTAACGGACATTGGCCTGCCGCCCGAGCACCAGGATGTCGAGGTCGTAGGCGTCCATCTGGGCCAGGGCGCGGGCGCGTCGCCCGGTACGCAGTTCCAGACCATCGGGCACGATCTCGTCGGCCATCAGATGCCACCGTACGGAGCGTAGGAATAATTGGTGAGTGGCGTGAAGCCACCCTCGGTGATGACCACGATCTCCTCACTTCGGTATCCGCCAGTGCCGTCCTCCCAGATCACTGGCTCCAACACCAGCAGCATCCCGGCCGGGAACACGAAATTGTCGTCGAACTCCTGCCCGAGATCGGTTCCGATCATGGGCATTTCGGCGGCATTGGTGCCGATGCCATGCCCCAGATAGAAGTGCGGCAGCCACGGTTTGCGGCCACCGGCCGCAGCAATCGCGGCGCGGGCCAGGTCCCCGCACGTCGCGCCCGCCTTGGTCACGGCCAACACGGCGCCGAGAATGGTCCGCCACTGCTGGTATTGGTCCTGCTGGCGGGCGGTCGGCTCCTGACCCACCACCCAGGTGCGGCCGAAGTCCGAGCAGTACCCCTCATAGGTGATGCTGACGTCGGTCCACAACACATCGCCCTTGGCCAGCGCACGCTCGGTGGTCAACAGTGGCAAAGCCAGATCACCGGTGGTGGTCCAGACGCCCTCGGCCTTCGAGTTGGGCATCACCTGCCAGATGGCTTCGAGCATGTTCGCGGTGGCGCCGAGTTCGAATGCCCGCCGCACGAACTGTGCCGACAGGTCGATCTGACGCACACCCGGCACTAGCGCCTTCTGCACTTCGGTGACTGCTTGCTCGGTGATTCGGCATGCCTTGCGGATGCACGAGATCTGATCGGGGGTCTTCACCAGTTTGGCCGGACCCACCACCAGGGCGGCATCCGACGGCGGTCCGGCGGGAAACAGCCGGGCGCCCGCGTTGCGCATCGCACCGGTCATCTCGTCGACGGCGATGTTCGCACCCGACGGGACGAGGTCGGCGAGGATCTTGGCGAAATGTCGGACGCCCTCGTCGAATTCGAGATACAGCGGGCCGTGTACGTGGTCGGCGGGTAGCTCGGTCTCCCAGGCGGCACCCTCCCGGAACGGCATGTACAGGTGTGGATGCTCGTCATCGGCTAGCACGATGGTCACCGGACGCTCCACGTGGGAGAGCCCGGCATCGAGCAGCGGCCAACTGGCACCCGTCGCGTAGACCACGTTGCCGTTACCGAGGAGGACCAGGGCGTCGACGCCCTTTTCCTTCATTACCGAGCGGAGTCGCGCTCCGATTTCGCGGTACATGCGGCCGTGGTCGGGCAACTCGGGAATATCGAGCAGAGCAGCATCGTGCTCAAGAAATGTCGTCATCTCGATCCTCAGATGCCCAGGAAGCGTTTGACGTTGCTGCTGACGATCTTCTGGGCGTTCTCGGGACCGACCGCCTCGACGACGGCCGCCAACGACTTCTCGGAGTAGCCGAACGTGCTCTCGTTGTGCGGATAGTCCGACGACCACATCACCTTGTCCACCCCGATTTGGTCGATCAGCCGCAGCCCAAGGGGATCCACCATGAACGATGCGCTCATGTGGGTGTCCCAGTAGTACCGGATGTCGTGCTCCAGCTGGTGGGAGAACATGTGCCGGTAGGACGCGAGCAGGTGTTCGGCGTCCTGCAGGGCCGTTGGGACCCAGGCGATCCCACCCTCGAACCAGCCGACCTGCAGCGACGGGTGGCGATCCAGGATGCCGGAGAAGATGTACTTGGCGAATTGTTCACGGAACGAATCGACGTTGACCATCATGCCGACTACGACACTGTTGACCTCGCACGGCGTCTTCGGCGGGGTCTCGCCGATGTGGTGCGTGACGGGCAGACCGGCCGCCTCGATCTCGTCCCACACCGGGTCGATGGCCCGACTGCCGAAGTCGATGACGTTGCCGTCGTCGTCCTTACCGGGGTTCAAGGGCAACAGGAATGTCTTGAGCCCCATCGACTTGAGCTCGGTGAGTGTGCGCCGGGCACCTCGTGCGTCCCACCAGTTGATCAGGCCGACACCGTAGAAGTGGCCATTCGAACGTTCCTGCAGTTCGGCCATGTACTCGTTGTAGATGCGGAAGACGCGCTCCCGCACGTCCTTGTCTGGAAAGTGGAACAGCGCCAACACCGCGTTCGGGAAGGCCAGCTCCTTGTCGATGCCGTCGTCCGCCAGCTCGCGGATCCTCGCCTCGATGTCGTTGGTCGCGGCGCCTGCGAGGTCGTCGTACTGCATCAGCACACGGCTGAAGTCCCCTGGTAGGAACGACTGGCCCTTGCGGCCCACCATGTACGCGCCGTCCTCGTACCAGATCCGCGGCGCCTTGTCCTTGAGCTCCTCCGGGAAGCGCTCGTAGAAGATGTCGTCGGCCACCGAGATGTGGTTGTCGGCCGAGAAGACCTCGGTGCCCGCGGGCAGCCCGACAACGGTGGCCACGCCACCTTTGCTCCTCGCGTGCGCCGAAGCGTGCCCGTGTCGGTCCTTCGGGGCTCCCCAGCCTTCCGGCGGATAGAGCGTTGACGGGGCGGCTTGAGTACTCATCGTAGGTGCTCCAATCGGGCTGAACGGCAGGGCTGTTCGGTGACTACCAAGTCACCGGAAGTTCGTAGACGCCGTAGGCGAGGCGATCGTGCTTGAACGGGATCTCCTCGAACGGGGCCGCGAGGCGCAACGTGGGGATGCGCCGGAACAACGTGTGGAACACGATCTGAAGCTCGGCGCGCGCCAGCTGTTGACCGACGCATTGGTGGCGCCCATAGCCGAAACCAAGCTGTTGGCCGGTGTCGCGGCTCAGATCGAGCGAGTCCGGCTGGGGGTACGCGGCCGGATCCCAGTTGGCTGGTGCCAGATCGATGATGATTCCGTCGCCACCGCGGATGGTCTGACCGGCGATCTCGATGTCGTCGGTGGCGACGCGACGCTGGCCATTCTGAACGATCGACAGATAGCGCATCAGCTCTTCCACCGCGTTGGCGATGACCTTGGGGTCGGTGGTATTGCTCAGCAGCGCAGCCTGTTCGGGGTTCTGCAGCAGCGCAAGTACGCCGATGCCGATCATGTTGGCCGTCGTCTCGTGTCCGGCGATCAGGAGGCCGGTGCCCAATTGGGCAGCCTCCTTGACGTCGATCTCACCGGCCGTCACGCGCTCGGCCAGATCGGAGACGGCATCCTCGGCTGGATTCGCCATCTTGGCCTCGACGAGGTCGCAGAGGTACTTCGACAGGCTCATGCCCTTGGTCATGGTGTCTTCGGCCTTGGCGTACCGGTCGAGGCCGACGTTCGCATGGTGCTGGAAGAACTCGTGGTCTTCGTAAGGGACGCCGAGCATTTCGCTGATCACCAGCGTCGGGACTGGCAATGCCAGCGCGGCGACGAGTTCGGCAGGCTGCGGGCCGGCCAGGATCGCATCGATGTGCTCATCGGTGATCTTTTGGATCGCAGGCCGCAGCCCCTCGACGCGCCTGAAGGTGAAGGGCTTGGACAACATCCGGCGGAACCGGGTGTGTTCCTCGGCATCCGAGGTGAACACCGACCGCGGTCGCTTGTTGACCGTGGACACCATCATCTCATTCCAGTGCGGGAAGCCCGAGCGTCGGTCGTCGACGCTCACCCGGGAATCGGTGAAGAGTTCCCGCGCCACTTCGTGACCCGTGATCAGCCACGGCGTACTGCCATCCCAGATGCGCACCCGGGACAGGGGTGCGACCGAGCCCAGTTCGAGCACCTCCGGCGGCGGTGCGAACGGGCAGCGGGCCGACCGCTCCATCGGGTATTCGGGGATGTCTGCGGCCACCTCGGGCTGCGTCCCTGGGGCGTTGATCACGATGTCGGACATGCCACCTCCGTCATTCCTCGATGTCGATTGCAAAGGCTGGGCAGGCCGCCGCGGCGTTGCGGGTATCGTCCGCCAGCTCGGGGCCGGGGTTCTCGATCAACAGGACGACGACTCCGTCGTCATCTCGCTGGTCGAACACGTCGATCGCATTGAGCACGCACTGCCCCGACGACACGCACTTGTCTTGATCCACTGTCACCTTCACGCCGGGTCGTCCTCCGACGTGACGGGCGCCAGCCACATGCCGACGATCGCGTCGATCAGCCCTGACCCGGCTGCCCGCCATGACGTGCGGGCCACGAATGCCCCGTTGGCGAGCGCCCGCTCGCGGTCGGCAGTGCTGTGCATCAACAGATTTCGCGCCATGATGTTGCGCTCGTAGCGGATGTCGGGCGGCAGGTCGGGCAGGCATCGGTTGATGCCGTCGACGACCTGTACGAGCGACTGTGAACTCAGCGCATCCTTGACCACGATGCCGTGATAAGTGGGGTCGGTCATGACCTGCGCGGCGAACCGGGCGTACCACGTCGGATTGCCCAGGTCGGCGAGGTGGTCGGTGAGCGGGCATACCAGGCAAGCCACCCAGCCCCGCATGCCGGTGGACTCGTCGGTCGCGGCCACCATGCGTTGCCGAAGCGTCTCGATCGGCTCGCGGTGGCGCTGCTCGATCGCCCGGACCAGGTCGGTCTTCGTACCGAAGTGATAGCCGACCGCCGCGTTGTTGCCCTGTCCCGCGGCTTCACTCACCTGCCGATTCGATACCGCGAAGACGCCATGCTCGGCGTAAAGGCGTTCAGCAGCGGTGAGAATCGCGTCGCGGGTGATGCTGGCGCGGTCGGTCTGCAGGGGTCTGGCTGCAGTCATTGTCTCAGTCAACGCCGATCTCCAGTTTAAGTCAAGCGCTTGATTTAATTTGTTGGGTCCGCTGACTCGGGCCTCGATCGGCGCGGCGGCATCACTTTGCCCGCCACCGTGCCGCCGTCGACCGGGAGCAGCGTGCCGGTGACATAGCGCGACCGATCTCCTGCGTAATAGAGCACCGCCTCGGCGATGTCGTCGGCCGTGCCCTCGCGCTTGAGCGGTCGGTCGTCGCGCATCCGCTGGCGCATCCGCACCTCGAATTGCTCGATCCGTTCACGGTCCTCGTCGGTCGCCGCCGACTTGAGCAGCGGGGTCGGGATGTTGCCCGGTGCAATGCAATTCACCCGAACCTCGTACTGCGCCAACTCGATTGCGGCGGACTTGCTGAAGTGGATGACGGCGGCCTTGGACGCCCGGTAGACCGGCACGCCGCCGCCGGGCTGAACGCCGCCGATCGAGGAGATGTTGATGATCGACCCGCCACCCGCCGTGGCCATGTGCCGCGCCGCATCCCGCGTGCCCGCCATCACGCCGAGCAGGTTCACCCGCATTACCCGGTCGAACTCCTCGAAATCCTCCTCGAAGAGCCCCCGCCGCATCGGGCTGGACATCCCGGCGTTGTTCACCATGACGTGCAGGCCGCCAAACTTCTCGACCGCGGCGTCAACGACTTGACCAACCTGGGCCTGCTCGCCGACGTCGGTGTAGTGGAAGATCGCATCGTCGCCCGAGTCTGCGGCCAGGGCCTCACCGAGTTCGCGTTGCACGTCGGCGATCACCACCTTGGCG
Source organism: uncultured Actinomycetota bacterium (assembly GCA_963742715.1). Taxonomy (GTDB): domain Bacteria; phylum Actinomycetota; class Actinomycetes; order Mycobacteriales; family Micromonosporaceae; genus CAVUMR01. Next base: position 190,080 of record CAVUMR010000003.1, read on the forward strand.
CCCTCGGCGAGCAACCTCTCGACGGTGCCGCGGCCGATGCCCGAGGCGCCGCCGGTGACGATCGCGACCTTGCCTGCCAACTCATTACTCATGCGCGATCGCGCTCCGCTTCTCGCTTGTTACTCATTGCGCAGAGTTCTCGTCGAGAAAGCCCAGTAGCAATTCGTTGACGATGTCCGGTCGTTCGATCTGGGGGCAGTGGCCGGCGCCATCGACCACGGCCGAGCGCCCTTGGGAAATCCGGCCCGCGATGTCGGCGGCCCAACCCGGTGGCAGCAACTTGTCCCCTGCTCCCTCGATCACCAGCGTCGGAACGGTGATGCGCTCGTAGGCGCGAGCGGCAGACGGGGTGGTTGGCGGGGTCGCACCGGGCCTGCGGAACCGCGCCGCGGCGATCGCCTCCCACGCGCCGGGCGCGGTGCTCGACTCGTGGCGCCGCCGCACGTAGTCCTCGTCGACGGCGTAGGCGGGATCGCAGAACAGCGCCGTGACGATGCGGCGCATGGCCTCGAAACTGGCGTCGTACTCGTAGAGGGCGTTGGTGTGCTCGCTGCTCTGGATCTCGCCGCCGCCGCAGATCAGGGTCAGGGTGCGGACCGGCAGCACCGGACTCCCCGAGGTCGCATCCACCAGAAGGTTGATCGCGCCCATCGAGTTCCCGACGAAGTGCGCACTCGCTATCCCCATCAGCGCGCAGAACCGGGCGACGTGCCGGATCCGCATTCCCCGACCGTCGACGAAGTCGAGGACCTTCGCGGAGTTCCCGTAGCCCAACATGTCGGGTGCCAGCACTCGGTACCGTCCGGCAAGCGCGCCCACGGTGCGTTCCCACCCGAGTTCCGCGCTGGCCCCGAACTCGCCGCCGTGCAGCAGGACGACCGGCTCACCCGCACCGGCCTCGAGATAGCCGGTACTGAGGCCATCCACGACGACGGACCTGCGCTCGTACTCCACGGTTCAGACGATACTGGAATTTCCCAAAATGGAGAACTGCATTCTCCAAATGGTCGAATGGCCTCGCAGGCGTCGATGGACGATCAGCCCGGCACGGGACGCAGATCAGGGATGCACGGCCACAGGGCGTTCTACCAGACGCGCGCCCATGATCAGTTGCGTGGCGAGCATGTCGAGCTGGCCGCCGACGGCCACGTCCACCAACGTCCCTGCCTCGTCCCAGATCCGGTCCGCCGAGTTGATGGCCACGCCAAGCGGTGTGGGCCACGCACGCAGTGCATGGCCGATCACCCGCAACTGGCCCAGCGTGCCGACCGCAGCCTGCCACCCGAAGGCGCAACTGATGCAGCCCCACGGTGTGTTGTCGAGGTAGACCCGATCATCCGCGCGGAGGTCCTCGATGTAGTCCAACGCATTCTTCACCAGACCCGACACCCCGCCGTGGTATCCGGGTGAGCCAACGACCACCGCGTCGGCGTCGCGCAGCGCTGTCACCATCGCCGTCGCCTTCTCCGTGCGCTCGGTGTCGTGCGGGTTGTACATCGGCAGGTCGATGTCGTCGCCGCAATACAGCAGCGTCCGGCCCCCCTGTCGTTCCACAGCCGAAAGGCACGCTCGCAGTGCGCGTTCGGTGGACGAGTTCGCCCGCAGCGTGCCGCCGATGCCGACGACAAGCGGTTTGTTCGTGGTAGAAGTCATGTCAGCGCTCACTTCATTGCGATCGGATTCAATGGGGCGCCGACGGCGCCGGTTACCCGCAGCGGCGGGGCGACGAGCTGGAACTCATACACTCCGTCGGCCGCACAGTCGTCGGACAATGCATTCAGGTCCCAGTACTCACCGAGCATCAGTCCCATGTCGCGTAGGCACAACATGTGCATTGGCAGGAACGTGCCGTCGATGCCCGACACCGGGTCCTCGACCATCAGGTTGTCCGCTGCCACCGCCGCCACTTCGTGGTCGTGCAGCCACGATGCACACGTCCAGTCCAGTCCGGCTCCCGGCTCGGCGCCGTCGCGGTTCTCCAGAAACCTTGCCCACCAACCGGTTCGGACGAGCACGATGTCACCGCGTTCGATCGTCACGCCCTGGGCGCGAGCGACGTCGTCGAGTTCGCCGGGAGTGATCGGTTCGCCGTGCTCGCAGAACGTCGCCGCACCGCGATGGCGAACCACGTCGAGCAACACGCCTCGCGACGTGATGCCCTTGACGTCGACCTTGTCGATGCCACAGTAGTAGGCGCCGAGGCTGGTCACCGAACTCGCCGGGAAACCGTTGTAGAGCTTGTCCTCGTAGTACACGTGCGACAGCGCATCCCACTGGGTGGCGGCCTGCAGCGGCATGATGATCATGTCGTCGTTGAAGCGAAACGGGTTGTCCGCGAAGAACCCGCTGAGTTCGGTCGCGACGGTGTTGCGCAACCACGAAGGTCCGTACTTGATCAGCGTGTCCGCGTCACCCCCGTCGACCGTCATCACGTGGACCGGGTTCTGCCGGAACTGGAACGCCCCTTGCGGTCCCGACGAGCCGAAGTCGACGCCGAGCGGAAACACCTTGCCGTGCTTGACCAGACCGGCTGCCGCGGCGACCTTCTCGGCGGTGATGAAGTTCAGCGTGCCCAGCTCGTCGTCGTCACCCCAGCGTCCCCAGTTGCGGACTTCGTCGCCGACGCGCCGAAAGTCGTTCAGGCTGGCCATGATGCGGATCCCTCCAGAGTTGCTGCCACACGGCTGGCGAGGTTGCCGCCGTCGACCCAGAGCACCTGCCCGGTGACGTAGCCGGCGCCGCGGCTGTTGAGGAAGACCAGCGCGGCCGCCTGCTCGGCCGGGTTGGAGACCCGGCCCAGCGGTTTCGGGATGCCGTCCAAGTAGTCCTGGCCGTACCTGGTCCGCAGTTGGTCCAGGATCGGCGTCTCGGTCACGCCGGGTCCCGTGCAGTTGATCCGGATCCCCCGCGAACCCAGCGGGACGGCACTGCGCATGGCGTACAAGACGATCGCCTCCTTGGCCAGCCGGTAGCCACCGTCGGCGTGTGCGTCGGGATGGTCGTGGCACCAGTCCACCCCCTCGGCGAAGGTGCGGGTGTTGAGCAGACCCGCAACCTCCTGCATGTTCTCGGCGTAGCCGGAGGCCGCCAGCGACGACACGCTGACGATCGACGACCCGGACGGCATCCGGGGCGAGAGCGCCTCGGTGAGGTGCCGTGTGCCGAGGAAGTTGATCTTGACCACGAGTACCGAATCGCCAATGCCCGAGGACACTCCGGCGACGTTGAACAGTGAGTCCACCTCGCCTCCGATGCCCGCGACCGCGGCGTCGATCGACGCCGGATCGGAGAGGTCGACGTGGTGAAACTCGTCGATCCCGCCCTCGGGCGGCCGGATGTCGAGCCCGACGACGTTGGCGCCGAGTTCGGTCAGCTGGCCCACCACTGCCGCGCCGATCCCCGAAGCACAGCCGGTCACCACCACGCGCCGACCCGCGTAGCTCATCAGATCGGCGAACTCTCCAGAGATCTGTCCCACGGGCTCAGCCCGCCGCCTCTCGCGCTTCCTTCTCGACCTGCGCCGCGCGGACCCTGCCCTCGTTGATCTCGGCCATCGCCTCGGGAATCTCGCTGGAGGTGAACTTCCCGCCCTGCCCGGTCGGCAAGCCACCGAAGGAGTAGTCCTCGTCGAATTCGGGGGCCGTGGACACCTCGCGCCGCTTCTCCAGCTTCTCCAGCACCGGCTCGAGCCGCTTGGCCTTGGCCGCCACCGCCTTCTCGTCGCGCTCGATGAACTCGGGCAGCACCTCGCGGCCCATCAGCTCGAGGGACTCCATCGTGCCCTCGTGACTGCGCGGGTTGAGCAGCAGGATGATCTCGTCGACGCCGCTTTCCTCGTAGCCACGCAGGAATTCGCGGACGGTGTCCGGTGAGCCGATCGCGCCACGGCCGGGCCCATAGGCCAGCGTCGGGTCGGCCTTCACTTCGTCGAGGTAGCGCTCCCACACACCGGTGCGGCCGGGGGTGTGCATACCGGTCATGTAGTAGTGCATGATGCCGAACGAGAAGAACCCGCCGCCGACCCCCAGCCGCTGGACGGCCTGCTCGTCGGTCTTGGCGACCATCATCGACAGGTCACCGCCGATCGCCAGGATGTTGGGATTCATCAGCGGCGTGACCGGTGAACCCTTCTCCTCCAGCTCCCTGTAATAGCCGTCCACCCGCTCCTTGAGCGGACCCGGCCCGGTGTAGGCGAAACTCAGTGCGCCGATGGCCTTCTGCGCTGCCATCTGCACTGACAACGGGCGGGTGCACGCCACCCAGACGGGCGGGTGCGGCCGCTGCATCGGCTTCGGGATGACGTTGCGAGCGGGCATCTCGATGTGTTGTCCCTTGAACCCGGTGAAGGGCTCCTCGACCATGCACCGGATCGCGACCTCGAGAGCTTCCTCCCATTGCCCGCGCTTGTCGGCCGGGTCGATGTTGAACCCGCCGAGCTCACCGACCGACGACGACTCACCGGTGCCGAACTCGACGCGACCGCCCGACATCAGATCCAGCGTGGACACCCGCTCGGCGACGCGGGCCGGGTGATTGACGGCGGGCGGCAGATGCATGATGCCGAACCCCAAGCGGATGTCCTTGGTGCGCTGGCTGGCCGCGGCCAGGAACATCTCCGGTGCAGTGGAGTGACAGTATTCCTCGAGGAAGTGGTGCTCGGTCAGCCATACGGTCGAGAAGCCCGCCTTGTCAGCGAGTTCGACCTCGTCGAGCCCGTCCTGAAACATCTGGTACTCGTCGCTGTCGGACCACGGGCGCGGCAGGGCGAACTCGTAGAACAGTGAGATCTTCATCATTACCTCCGAAAGGTTTTGGGCGTGGATTCTTTGGAACTTTCAGTGGGGCTGTCGGTTTGGTCGACGGCTTCCGCCTCGGCGATGTGCTTGGCGGCCACGTATCCGAATGCCATGGCCGGCCCGATGGTCGCGCCGGCACCGGCGTAGCTGCGGCCCATCACGGCCGCGGCGGTGTTGCCGGTCGCGTACAGGCCGTCGATCACCGAGTCGTCTTCGCGCAGCACGCGAGCGAACTCGTCGGTGCGCAGTCCACCCGAGGTGCCCAGGTCGCCGAGGATGATCTGAAAGGCGTAGTAGGGCGGCGGCACCGAGCGGATGCAGATTCGGGTTGGGCAGGGTCGGGTCGCCGTAGTAGTTGTCGTAGGCGCTGTCGCCGCGGTTGAAGTCGTCGTCGTGGCCCTTGCGCGCCAGTTCGTTGAACCGCTCCGCGGTCCGGCGCAACTGGTCGGCGGGTACCCCGATCTCGGCGGCGAGTTCCTCGAAGCTGTTGCCCTGCTTGACAACACCGGATTCCAGCCAGGCCTTCGGCACCTTCCGCCCGGTCGGCACCGGCGCGAACGGCACCTTCGGAATCGGCAGGTGCCCGGCGACCACGTAGCGGTGGAACGACCGGATGTCGGTGACCAGCCAGCACGGAATGTGCGCGACACCCGAGCGCTGACCGTCGATCATCGCGTGCGCGAAGTCCATGTAGGGCGCAGCCTCGTTGATGAACCGCTGGCCTGCGCCGTTGACGACGAACTGCGACGGCATCATCCGTTCGTTGAGCATGAACTGCAGCCGGCCGTCGGGCCAGCAGATGGCGGGGAACCACCACGCCTCGTCGAGGAGGTCGGTGGCTCCGCCGACCTTCTCCCCCGCCCGGATGCCGTCGCCCATGGCGGCGGGATTGCCGAAGCTCCAGTCCTTCTCGAGTTCGGGCAGATGCTGACGGCGCCAGGCCATGTCGTGGTCGAACCCACCAGTTGCCAGGATGACACCGCGCCGGGCCCGGATCCGCTGTGGCGTGCCGTCGCGTTCGACGACGGCGCCGACGATCCTTCCGTCGACGTCGGTGATCAATTCGGTCATCGGCGCGTCCAGCCACAGCGGAATGCCCTGGTCCCTCAACGCCAGCCGCATCCGCGCCATCAGCGACTGACCGATGGCCGCCATCCGGTCGCCGAACACCCGCGCCCGGAACCATCCGCCAGATGAGTTTGAGCAGCACGGCCTTGCCGCGCCAGTGACTGCCGAACCTGGTAGAAGAGCCGCAGATCCTTCGGTGCGAACCAGATCCCCTTGGGCGCCATCGCCAACGGGGTCAGCAGGTTGCGCTCCTCGTCGCCCAGCTTGCGCAGGTCGATCTCGGGCACGTTGATCGTGCTGCCGCGTTCGGAGCCGCCGGGCAGCTCGGGGTAGTAGTCGGCATAGCCGGGCTTCCAGACGAATTCGAACCACGGGCTCGTCGTCTCCAGGAACTCCATCATCTCCGGTGCGGCGTCGACGTACTGCCGCAGACGCGCATCGCTGACCAGTCCGTCGGTGATCTGCTTGAGATACTCGAACGTGCCATCCGGCGGCGGCGAGTAGCCCGCCCGCCGTTGCGAGGGCGCGCCGGGTACCCAGATGCCGCCACCCGACAGCGCGGTGGAACCCCCGAACTGGGGCGACTTCTCGACCACCAGCGTGTCGAAACCTTCGGCGTCGGCCTTGAGCGCGGCGGTCATCCCGCCACCGCCGGAACCGACGACGAGGACGTCGACCTCGTGGTCGAAGGCCTGGCCGGTCACTTCGGCCCTCGCTCTTCGCGCAGCGCTCATCGTCACCGCCGTCCGGACCGCGAATCCGGCGATCAACTCGGGCGCCGCGCGGTAGTACCGCTGCTTCGTCTCGTACGGCCCTTGCGCCGCCAGCGCCGCGAACGCCGCGATCCAGGTGCGGATCTCGTGCGCGGAGTTGCCCGCCTCGGCGGCGATCCACGCGTTGGTCCAACCGTCGACGTCGGCGACCCGGTTGGTGTCGAGGAGTTCGAGCAGTGCCTGGTCCCAGTCGGGGTTGAGCGGGCGCAACGGGCTCTGGCCGTGCGCGAAGTCGTGCGCCGCGGCGATCACCGCAGTCTGCCGGGCGGCCCGCTGTTCGGTGGAGATGGGCTCGCCATGCACGATGCGGCCCAGCGCCGCAGGAGGTGCCGTCGCCAGGGTCGGCACCGGCGGGTCGTGCGACAGCCCACCGGAACCCACGATCAGTACGCGCTTGCCCAGCGTGGCCAGGAAGTCGCCGACGGCCGTGCCGAGCGCACGCGCCCGCTTGATCGGGCCCAACGGCGTGGCCACCGAGTTGATGAAGATCGGGATCACGGGGACGGATTCGATGTCACCGAACAGCGTCTGCAGCGGCTGGACGGTGCCGTGGTCGACGTCCATGCTGGACGAGATCGCCACGTCGACGCCGGTCTCCCACAGTGCCTCTGCACATCGCGGTGGCGATGTCCTCGGGCACCGTCAGCGGTCCGGCGTACGTGCCGTAGTCGCCAACCCCGGTCGCCGCGGTGCCGATGCAGAACGGCGGCATGAGCCGGTAGAAGAATCCGTTGTAGTGGTCGGGCGAGAAGATCACGACGAGCTCGGGATCGAAGGCGCGCACGAAATCACGCGCGTCCGACAGGGCAGCATCGATGTCCTCAAGGAGCTCTGGTGACGGTCCCGGCAGATTCAGCAGCGGGCTGTGCGACATGCAGCACAGCGCTATCTCGGTCGCGGCGACCATGGAAATCGTTTCCTCCCTGAGTTAGACACAGGACGTCGAAGAGTGAGTTGCTCAACTCGGGAGCGAGCTGAGCGATGCACGCCCCGGCGATGCACCGGTCGGGTCGAAGGAACAGAACGGACTCTGCATGGGCGTCGAAGAACGACTTCAGCGCGCCGGTGCGGTCGCCGACGATCGTGACCTCGGCGTCGTCGTGCCCGGTCCAGTGCAGCTGGGTCAGCGGCCTGGCGGCGACGAACTTGGCCCCCAACGCCTTCCACCGTTCGAACGCGCGCGTCGCCGAGCAGGATGCGCGGGTTGTTGTTCCAGCTGAGCACGGCGAACCCGGGGCCGATCACGTCGTCGAGGAGAACGTTCTGGGCGTCACGGGTGTCGACGCGGGGCTGGATGAACAACGTTCCCGTCGGCGAGGTGGCCGACCGCGGCTCGAGGTGGGCGACCGCACCCTGGTCGTACCGGGGCATCGGCTTGAATCGCATCTCCAGCACGTAGCGCTTCAACGTCGGCACCACGGAGGCGGCGCGAATCACACCGTCGCGCAACGCCGCTACGCGAGCGTTGGTCGGCGAGATGACGCGCCCGACCATGGTCGACAGGTCGATCATGGCGCGGGCGTGCTTGCGCCGCTCGGCGTCGTAGGTGTCCAGCAGAGCGTCGCCGGCCTGACCGGTGACCACGGCGGCCAGCTTCCAGCCGAGGTTGGCCGCGTCGCGGATGCCGCTGTTGTAACCCTGCCCCTGCCATACCGGCATCAGGTGGGCGGCGTCGCCAGCCAGCAGGATGCGGCCCTTGCGGAACGCCCCCGCGATGCGCGAGTGGTGGGTGTACACCCGGTGCCGGATCACGTCGACCCGCTCGGGATGTGGCACGAAGGGCGCCAGCATGCGGGCGATGAACTCCGGCCGCTCGACTTGTTCGTCGGTCTCGTCGGCGTGAATCATGAACTCGAACCGGCGAATTCCGTGCGCGATCGAGATCGAGGCGTATGGCCGGGCCGGATCGGCGCCGACCTCGCTGTTGGGGTGCCCTAGTGGATCGGTGGCGAGATCGATGACCAGCCACCGCGTAGCCGAGGTGGTGCCCTCGAAGGTGATTCCGGCCAGGCTCCGCGTGGCGCTGCGGCCACCATCGCAGCCGACGACATAGCGCGCGGTGACGGTCGACGGTGCTCCGGCGATCCCGACCGTCACTCCGTCGGCGGTCTCTTCGCAGGATTCCATCCGGGCGTTCCAGGCCACCTCGACGCTGTCGAAGCGGTCGAGTCCGCGAAGAAGTTCGGCGTCGACCATCGGCTGGACGAAGCCGTTGCGCTTGGGCCAACCGAAACGCGCGTCAGGAGGGGCCATCTCGGCGAGCAGCCGACGGTTGCGGTCGAAGAACCGCAGAATCTGGTTGGGCACGGTGTGCGGCAGGACGTGCTCCACGACGCCGATCCCCTGAAACGTCCGCAGTGCCTCGTCGTCCAGCCCGACCCCGCGCGGATAGTCGATCAGGGAGTCGCGTTCATCGACCACGAGGGTCTGAGACACCCTGCAGACCGAGAACGTTCGCCAACGTGAGACCCACAGGGCCTGCGCCGACGATCAAGACATCCACCTGTCGCGTCATGTCACCGACCTCTGCTCTTCGCGCGAGCGCTCATGCCGACCTGTTCCGAGCCTCATGCTCCTTCGCGCGAGCGCTCATCGCCGATCCAGCAGGAAGTCGACGTGCAAGGCATTGAACGTCTTGGCGTCCTCGTACTGGGGCCAGTGGCCGCAGCCGGGCATCACCTCGAAACGTGCGCCGGGGATCATGGACGCGATGCGACTGCCCTCGCTGACGTCGGCGGTGGGGTCGTCGCTGGTCCACAGCACCAGCGTGGGAGCGGTGATGGCGCCGTACTCCTTGGGCCCGAGCAGGTTTCGCGCGCGGATCTCGGGGTCCTGCAGCGCCATGATGTCGCTCATCGCCGAGACGAAACCAGGCTGGCGGTACACCCGCTGCCGACTCGCGACGATGTCGTCGTAGTCCTTGGTCTTGTCGGCCATCAGCCACTTGATCCGCGCCTGCACGGTCTCCCAGGACGGGTTCTCGGCGGCGGCCATGGACAGCGTGATGATGCGCTTCATCACCTCGGGGTCGGCCTGCGAACCGCCCGCGGTGTTGAGCACCAGCCGGTCGATGCGGTCGGGATGGTCGGATGCGGCGCGGGCGGCCACCCAGCCGCCCAGGGACTCACCCGAAAGGTGCACGCGCTCCGCGCCGATGGCGTCGAACACCGCCAAGAGATGGTCGACGTAGTGCCGCACTTCGAGCGGATGCCCGGGCTTGTCGGTGTAGCCGTGGCCGAGCATGTCGATCGACCACGTCGAGAAGTGCTCGGCGTGCGCCTCGAGATTGCGCACGTACGCCTCGGCGTGGCCGCCCGATCCGTGCAGCAGCACCAGCGTCGGCTTGCTGGCGTCCCCCGCGTGCAGATAGCGGGTCCGCACTCCCGCCGCGTCGAGGAAGCCCTGCGAGAACGGGACGCCCTGGAGGTCACTCCAGACGCTCTCGAACGCTGAGGACTCAGCCATTCATGCCCTCTCTCCGTCGGTGGTGGAAATGTGCATTCTCTTCTAACGCGAATCAAGAAGTGCTAATATCGCTCACTAATGTGCACTTCAGATAGAGCATCCTTCTCTCAATGACGTCTGTCAAGGAGAACGGCAAGGACGAGCGCGGCGCGCCCGATCGACTGGCGCCGGGATCACAGACCCTGGCCAGGGGTCTGTCGGCGCTGCAGGCAGTGTCGAGTTCTTCGACGGGAATGACCGCGCAGCAGGTCGCCGACCATGTCGGCGTGCACCGCACGATCGCCTACCGACTTCTGTCCACGCTCGCGCAGCGCCGCTACGTCGTGAAGGGCGAGGACGGGCGGTACCGGCCCGCTGCCGCACTGGCGGTGCTCGGCGCGTCCTTCGACAACAACCTGCGGCAGCTGAGCGTGTCGACGCTGCGCACACTCGCCGACGATCTCGGCGCGACGGTGTCACTTCTCGTCGCCGAGGGCGATCAACAGGTGTCGGTGGCAGTGATCGTGCCGACGCTGATCTTCTACCAACTCTCGTTCCACGAGGGCAGCCGGTATCCGCTCGATCGAGGCGCGGCGGGCGTAGCGCTATTGGCCAGCATGGCGCCGCGGCCCGGCGAGCGTGATCTGGTGCCGCTCACCCGCGAACAGGGGTGGGTGATCACGCATGGCGAGATCGAGCCCGACACCTACGGGCTGGCCGTTCCGGTGCACCGCAGGCCGCCCTCGCCGGCGACGTGCATCAACCTCATCTCGCACCGCAAGGACGTCCTCATGGACGGCCGCGACGCGGTCATCACGGCGGCCAGGCGGCTGTCCGAAATCCTTGGCTAACGAAAGGGACTGCAGGCGTGCTCAATCCGGTGGACGAATGGGATGTCGTTGTCGACGTGGTCGTGCTCGGCAGTGGCGGCGCGGGCCTGACCGCCGCGCTGACCGCAGCGGCGGGCGGCGCGTCGGTGGCCGTCTACGAGAAGTCCGACACCGTCGGCGGCACCACGGCGGTGTCGGGCGGCATCGTGTGGATTCCGGCCCACCAGCGCTCGCCCGACGGCGAACTCACGGTGGACGACGCGATGCGTTATCTCGAGGCGCAGTCGCTGGGCGCGATGGACGCCGAGCTCGTCGAGACGTTCGTACGCACCGGACCCGAGATGCTCGACTTCGTCGAGACACACAGCGAGTTGCAGTTCGAGATCGCCGAGGGCTTCCCCGATTACAAGCCCGAGCTGCCCGGCGGACGGCCATCGGGCGGCCGCTCTCTGAACGCAAAGCCGTTCGACCTCGCCCGCCTCGGCGACTGGGGCGAGCGCATCACGTCCTTCCCGGTCGACTTCAGCAACGTCGGCCTCGACGCCGAGACCCGCGCCCGAATCCACGCGTCGGTCGATGACGCCGACGGCGACTTCTGCGTCGCAGGCACGGCATTGGTGGCCGGTCTGCTCAAGGGCCTCCTCGATCTCGGCGTGGTACCGACCACCGGAGCCCGCGCGGTGGAGCTGCTGGCGGTCGACGGCGTCATCGCCGGAGTGCGAATCGAACTCGACGGCATGGAGCTTCGCGTGCGTGCCCGCGGCGGCGTCGTGCTCGCTACCGGCGGCTTCGAGTGGGACCCGAAACTGGTCGAGGCGTATCTGCGCGGACCCATGCACGGCCCGGTCTCCCCGCCGAACAACACCGGCGACGGCCTTCGCATGGCGATGGCGCACGGCGCGGATCTGGCCAACATGGGCGAGGCCTGGTGGGTACCGATCGTGCAGATCCCCGGTGACACCATCGACGGGCACCAGCGCAGCCGCAGCGTGCGCCTGGAACGCACCCGCCCACGAAGCATCATCGTCAACCGGGCCGGCAGGCGATTCCTGAACGAGGCAGGCGAGTACAACTCGATGGCCGGGCCGTTCCACCATCTCGATCCACGCTTCGGGTATCTCAACGATCCGGCCTGGATCGTCTTCGACGCCCTGCATCTGAAGAAGTACGGCTTCCTCGGCGTCGAGCCCGACGGCGAGGTACCCGACTGGTACTGCAAGTCCGACGACCTGGCCGAGCTGAGCACGAAGACCGGCATCGATCCCGACGGACTGGCGCGCACCATCGATGCGTGGAACCACCACGTCGGCAGCGAGACAGATCCCGACTTCGGCCGTGGCTCAAGCGCTTACGATGGCTACTGGGGTGACAACTCGGCTGCGACGCCGGCGTTGCAGACTCTCGGGCGGATCGACACTGCACCGTACTTCGCGGTACCCGTCACGGTCGGCGCCATGGGCACCAAGGGCGGGCCGCGCACCGATGGCGACGGCCAGATACTGCACGTCAGTGGCGAGCCGATCGTCGGGCTCTATGCCGCGGGCAACGCGATGGCCGGCGTGACGGGCAAGGCGTACGGCGGCGCGGGCGGAACCCTTGGGCCCGCCATGGTGTTTGGCTATCGCGCGGGATTGGCCGTCAGCCGTCGGCTCTGACCAAGCGGCGTTGAGATAGCGGTGGTGGCGCGCCGCTCTCGAACTTCGTGTGCGTAGGTGCTATCCCAACGCACGAAGCGGGTTGGCCGTCAGCCGTCGGCTCTGACCTTGTCCTTGACGGCGTTGACCACCGGCGGCGCCTCCCGCCAGTTGGGCACGCCGTCGGACTCGTTCGCGACGGGGAACCCGCCACCGTGCACCTGCGACCAGTGGCTGTGGTTGAGCTGGTGCAGCGTGAAGCAGGCGTTGAGCGCGTTGTGAAAGCCTTGGTTGTCCTGGGTCTGGTTGACCGATTCCTTGATCAACAGCGCCGCCATCGTGGGTACCTTGGCGATGCGGCGGGCGAACTCCAACGTGCGGTCTGCCAGCTCGTCGGCGGGGAACACCTTCGACACCATGCCGAGCGCATGAGCCTCGTCCACCGACAGCGAATCGCCGGTGAGCATGAGCTCCTTGGTCTTTCGCGCCCCGAACTCCCACGGGTGGGCGAAGTACTCGACGCCGCACATGCCCAGCCGGGTGCCGACGACGTCGGCGAAGCGGGTGCCCTCCGCGGCGACGATCAGGTCGCAGGACCACATCAGCATCAGCGCGGCGGCATACACCTCACCGTGCACCTGAGCGACGGTGATCTTGCGCAGATTGCGCCAGCGGCGGGTGTTCTCGAAGAAGTGGTGCCACTCCTGCAGCATCAGCTTCTCGGCGCCCTCGCGCGTCGCGCCGTTCACGGCGTAGCTGGGGTGCTGATCGGGGCCCGGGGTGTACTCCGACATCGACTGTTTGGAGCCAAGGTCGTGGCCGGAGGAGAACATCGGGCCGTTGCCGCCGAGGATCACGACACGGACGTCGTCATCGGCCTCCGCTTCCAGAAATGCTTCGTTGAGCTCGACGAGGAGACCGCGCTGCTGTGCATTGCGCTGGTCGGGTCGGTTGAGCATGATCCGGGCGATGGTGCCCTCGTCGAGGGTCTCGTACGTGACGAAGCGGTAGTCAGCCATGTTTCGGACTCTATTCTTCGGAGAGTGACGTCAGTGCGGGGGTCGATCGATCCGCCGCGGGCCCGCGACGAGGTCCTCGATCGTCATCGCTGCGGTGAGTCTGCATCTCGGTCAGGCCGCCGGTACCTCGATGACCGTCGCCGACCCCATCCCGCCGCCGGCACACATCGCGGCCACGCCGATACCGCCGCCGCGCCTTCGCAATTCGTGCACGAGGGTGACGAGCATCCGCGCGCCGGTCGCCGCCACGGGGTGGCCGAGCGAGCAGCCGCTGCCGCTCACGTTGACGATCTCGGGGTCGAGGTCGAGCATGTTGATGGTCGCCACGCACATGGCCGCGAACGCCTCGTTGATCTCGAAGAGGTCGACGTCGGAGATGGCGAGGCCGGCGCGCTTCAGCGCCTTCGGGATCGCCTCGACGGGCGCCAGACCCGTGAACGCAGGGTCGACGCCGACCGACGCCCACGACTTCACGGTGCCCAGCGCGGGCAGCCCGAGACGGTCGCTGGCGATGACGAGCGCGGCGGCGCCGTCGTTGACACCAGAGGCGTTGCCTGCCGTGATGGAGAAGCCGTCGATCTCGGGGTGCAGCACCTTGAGGGAGGACAGCCTCTCAATGTTGGTGTCACGGCGGGGATGTTCGTCGGTGTCGAATACGCCGTGAGGAGTATCGATCGGGTGGATCTCTTCCTTGAAGCGGCCCTCGTCGATCGCCGCGATCGCCTTGCGGTGCGAGCCGAGCGCCCATTCGTCCATGTCCCGGCGGGATACCCCGGCCCGGACCGCCGCGTTCCAACCGACGGTGATCGACATGTCCATATTGGGTGCGTCGGGGCGGTCGGGGTGGGTCGGCGGGAACCAGCCCACCGTTTCACCATCCACCACTCGGGTGAAACGCGGCGTCGTCGACGCGGAGTTCACTCCGCCCGCGATGATCAGCTGATCCATTCCCGCGCGGATGCTGGCTGCAGCGCTCTGCACTGCGGCCTGACCAGCAGCGCAGTGGCGGTTCATCGCAAGGCCCGGCACCATGGTCAGGCCGGCCGTGACGGCGGCATGGCGCGCGATCACGCCGCCGCCGTACAGCCCTTCGCCCAGGATCACGTCGTCGATCTGAGCGGGTTTGAGTTCGGCCGCGGCGGCGCTCACCACGTGATCGGCGAGGGTATAGGCGTCGGTGTCGCGCAGGGTCCCCTTGATCGCGGTGCCGATCGGGGTGCGCAGGGCGGAAACGATGACGGCTTCAGGCAACGAAGGACTCACTTCTCTCGACCGGCGGAGAATGATATTCTCTCAATTCAAGAGTATCAGTTGCAAGAATGGAATCACATGCAGATCGAAGGCAATTCAGCGATCGTCGTCGGCGGCGCGGGCGGACTTGGCGAGGCGACGGTCCGTCGCCTGCACGCCGCAGGCGCCAAGGTGGTCGTGGCGGACATGGCCGATGACAAGGGCAAGGCGCTCGAGAGCGAGCTCGGTGTGCGCTACGTGCAGACCGACGCCACCTCCGAGGAATCCGTGCTCGCCGCGATCGCCGAGGCGGAATCCCTTGGGCCGCTGCGCATCTCGATCGACACGCACGGCGGGCCGGCCGCCGCCGGGCGTCTGGTCGGCAAGGACGGTTCCCCGCTGGGCATGGACAGCCTTCGAAACGACCATCAAGTTCTATCTGACCGCGGTGTTCAACGTGATGCGGCTGTCGGCGGCCGCGATCGCCAGGTCCGAGCCACTCGAGGAGGGTGCCCGCGGCGTGATCGTCAACACCGCCTCGATCGCCGGCTACGAGGGCCAGATCGGGCAGCTGCCCTACGCGGCCGCCAAGGGCGGGGTGCTGGGCATGACACTCGTCGCTGCGCGCGACCTATCGCCGCTGGGCATCCGCGTCGTCACCATCGCCCCCGGCACCATCAATACCCCGGCCTACGGACAAGGCGGGCGATCAACTCGAGCAGTACTGGGGCCCGCAGGTGCCGTTCCCCAAGCGGATGGGCCGTTCGACCGAGTACGCGCAGCTGGCTCAGAGCATCGTCGAGAACGACTATCTCAACGGCGAGATCATCCGCCTCGACGGCGCGCTGCGGTTCCCGCCGAAGTGAGCGACGAGAGATGAGCATCTCGTTGCTGCTGGAGATGGCCAAAGAAGCTGCCGCGTCGGCCGATCCGCACCGGACGGCCGTCGTCTCCGACGACACCCGGCTTACCGCAGCAGATTTGAGCGCACTCGCCGACGGCGGAGCCGGCGTGATCGCCTCATCGACCGCCCGGCACGTCGTCTACGTTGGCACCGGTGGCGCAATGCTGCCGCTGCTGCTGTTCTCCGCGGCACGCGCCACGGTGCCGATGACGCCACTGAACTACCGGCTGTCCACCGACGGCCTGCGCGCACTGATCGACCGCCTGCCCGACCCACTGGTGGTCGTCGACGACGAGTTTCGCGACGCGGTCGGCGACGGCTACCGGGTCATCGGCTCGACGGAATTCGTCACCGCGGCCCGCGCCGCCGAACCCGTCGTGGAGTTCGCCGACCCCGACGCGGTCGCCGTGGTGCTCTTTACCTCCGGCACCACGTCGCAGCCAAAGGCCGTCGAGCTCACCCACAACAATCTGACCAGCTACGTCACCGGAACGGTGGAGTTCGATTCCGCCAACCCCGATGACGCCGCGCTCATCTGCGTGCCGCCCTACCACATCGCCGGTGTTGGAGCGGCGCTGTCGAATTTGTATGCTGGCCGAAAGATGGTGTACCTGAGGCACTTCGATGCCTCCGCATGGGTACGTCTGGTCGGCGATGAGGGCGTCACCTCGGCCACTGTCGTGCCCACCATGCTCGACCGCATCGTCACCGTGCTCGACACCGAGAAGGTCGCGCTACCCACGCTGCGGACGCTGGCGTACGGCGGCTCGAAGGTGGCACTGCCCCTGGTGCGCAAGGCGCTCTCGCTGCTACCCGACGTCGGGTTCGTCAACGCCTACGGCCTCACCGAGACGAGTTCCACCATCGCCGTGCTCACCCCCGACGACCACCGCGCCGCGCTGTCCGCATCCGACGACACCGTCGTGCGGCGACTGGGCTCGGTCGGTCAAACGGTGCCAGGCATCGAGGTGCAGATCCGCGCCGACGACGGAACTCTGCTCGGGCCGAACGAGACCGGTGAGTTGTTCGTCCGCGGAGAACAGGTATCGGGCCGCTACACGGGCATCGGTTCCGTGCTCGACGCCAACGGCTGGTTCCCCACCAAGGACGTCGCGTCGCTCGACGCCGACGGCTACCTCTTCATCGGCGGACGCTCGGACGACACCATCATCCGCGGCGGCGAGAACATCGCCCCCGCAGAGATCGAGGACGTGCTCGTCGAGCATCCCGCCGTGCGCGAGTGCGTGGTCGTCGGCGTCGAAGATTCCGAATGGGGCCAGACCATCGTCGCGGTGGTGGTTCCCCGCACCGGCACCACGCCGGACCCGCACGAACTGCGCGAATACGTCCGCGGCCAACTCCGCGGATCCCGCACGCCCGACCGAGTGGTGTTCCGCGACGAACTGCCCACCAACGCGACCGGCAAGGTGCTGCGCCGCGAACTCGTCGCCGAGTTGACCGGCGAACAGACCAAGGAGCCAGCATGATCAAGAACGGCAGCCGCCTGCAGAGCCAGGTATGCGACACCCAGGTGATCGTGGTGCGCAGCGCCGACAGCCTCGACGACCTGCGCGCAGGCGGAGCACCCATGGTGCTGATCGGCTCAGCAGACCCGGGGGTGACGTCCGACCTGCACCATCGATCCCGCACTGTCCGAGGGCAACCTGATGGGCAAGCGCTACGTCGACGACACCGGCGCGGAGGTGCTGGTGACCAAGGCGGGCAAGGGCACACTGTGCGTCGGCGAGACCCCGCTGGCCATCAAGGAAGCCAAGCCCCTACCCGCCAGCGACTGATCCCGCGTCACTGGTCGACCCTGCGCGCGTTCGACCGACTGCGTGAGACGCGGTGTCGCGCCTGGCGTCTGCACTGCCTCGGCCCGCCCGTGCCGGATGTTGGCCAGTACCGCTCGCCCGAGCAGGGCCGGATCCTTGAGTCGACTGGGCGGGTCGACGAGGTGGGCCACTCGCAACAGGCGTTCGGTGATCACGATGTCGTTCTCGGCGGCCTTCAGCGTCTGGTTCACGCCCCAATTCTTCAGTCGCCTCGACAGTGAACGCCGGCCGTGCACGCGTGACGACTCGCGGTCGTTGGCCTGATTCATCGCCCACGTCGGCCCGATGTACTTGGCCGCGTCGCTGAAGAATCGCTGGGGGGGCGCATCCCCGCGGAGTAGATGGTCTTGCAGCGCAAGGGCTTCCAACCCGGCCATCGTCATGCCCTGGCCGTAGATGGGGTTCAGGCTGCACAATGCATCGCCGATGACCAGGAGTCCCTCGGGAAAGCGAGCCATCTTGTCGTAGCGTCTCCACGCGGCGCCGGTGTAACGGAAGACGGCCACGTCACCAATGGGCTGCGCCGATCGGAGTGCGGCCAGAACGTGGGGTGGCACGATCTGCTCGACGAGTCCCATCATGCCGGCGAAGTCGGTCGGCGGATCGGTGTCGATGGCCAAGCGGCCCGCCGTCAGCATCCACGCGCCGTCCTCGTAGGCCGCCAACCCACCGCGCGTCGAATTGCCCTGAAAGAACACCATTCTCTCGGTCATCGCGCCGTCGGGGACGTGCAGCAACTGACTCGAGTAGGTCGCATGGGCGGTGGAGCGCTGTTCTGCCGGCCGGCCGTAGCCGAGTCCTTCGAGGAAGGCCGGCGTGCGTGCGGCCCGCCCCATGGCGTCGACCACCAGATCGGCGTTCAATGGCGTGTCATCACCGGTGGCGCGGTCGACCAGCCGGACGCCCGTGACGCGGTCCGGGGTGGCGGCGATCGGCTCCACCACGTCGTGGTCGTCGAGGAATCTCACATTGCCGAGAGCCTGGACGCGGCGCCGGACGTGGAACTCCACGAACGGCCGGCTCGCCAGGTAGATGACCAGCGCCTCCGGATTCGCGAGCTTCTGCGAGCGGTTGAATCCATACCGACCGAAGCGCGCGTCGATCCGCGACAGGTCACCGTCGTCGAGGACGTTGGCACCGTCCGCGACGAGTTCGTCGAGGATCCCGGGAAAGAGGTATTCAAGCGTGTGCGTGCCGCGGCTCAATAGGCTGTGCAAATGTGCGCCTTGCCGAATCCCCCTGCGCGGCAGGGGCCGAACGGGCAACTGGTCCCGCTCGACCACGGTGACCGTGTCGAAGAACTCCGAAAGCACACCGGCGGCAAGCAAGCCAGCCATGCCTGCGCCCAAGACAACCGCTTGATCGCCGAGCCGTCGCATCCGCACCTCCTCGTCGCGAGGTCGCAGCAATGCTCCGACGCGACCTCAGTTGGAGTGTACGTCAATAATAAGAAACTTAAGGTTTCTCTAAGTAAATTCTAAGGCTCGACTGGAGGGCCAGTCGCCGGTCCAACCAGACGTAGGCGGCGGCGACCGCGGCGATAACGGCGCATTGAAACGCGGTATTCGCGGGGTTTCCGTCAAGGGCGACCAGCAGCAGCCCGAAGAGTCCGGCTGACATGGCCGCGCCGAAGCACAGGACGAGTTGGTGTCGCGGTGTCCATTGCCGCCGGGTCCACCGTCGAAGCACCAGCGCCGCAGCGGCTGCGAACGACAAAGCCCCGGCGGTCCACCACGCGAACGAGACCGGACCGCCGATGAAGGCGACCAGGAACAACCCGAACCAGCCGGTACCCGCCACCAACCCGAACAGACCCACGACCGTGAGGCCGGGGCCGCGTGCTGCCGACGGCACACGGTCATGGCCCGTGCACAACGTTGCCGCCAAGACCAGCCCCGCCGTCACGACGATCGTGGCGGCGGCGTGCACCCAGGACAGCCGGAAGTCGGATCGAAGATACGAGATCAGCATGAAGATGGCGGCCCCGCAGGCGAATACGGCCACGAGCGCACCAGCGGTGCGCCGGGCCAGCCACGGCGAATGGCGGCTGCGCGGAAAGACGAGATGGACTACCGCGATGGGTACCAAGCACGCTCCACACGACGTGATACCCGGACACGACGACGGCCCAGAACCAATTGACCCCGAAGGCGTTGCCGTACACCGCCTCCCCGTCCATGCCGATCGGGTTGAAGATGGTCTGCAGGGCAAGGCCCTCCTCGACGAGCGCGAAGGCGCATCCGAGCAACACGACACCCCACGCGGACAGACGCAGCCGTTGCGCGATCTCGTGGATCAGCACCACCCCAGCGCCGTAGAAGCACACGATGCCCAGAACGCGCAGCGGCTGAGCGAAGGAACTCAACCGCAACGAAGCGCCGACCACCTCCCCCATCACCGGGGCGAGGACGAAGAGTACGACCACCGCCCGCCTGGTCGAATCCATGCCGCGACATTATCAGAGTAGCCACTCTATTAACTAGGATGTAGCGGTGCCCCGCCCCAGTCGACCCGCAGCGATACCGCGCCCGCCGCCTCGTCATCATCGACGCCGGTTTGACGGCCTTCGCCGAGCACGGCTACGCCGGAGCCACCACCGCGGTCATCTGCCGCACCGCGGGTATCGGATCGGGCACGTTCTTTCACTACTTCCCCACGAAGGACGCACTGCTGGTGGCGATCCTCGAACACGGCACGACCGAGACCCGCGAGTTCTTCGAGCAGTCGGCCGATGCGTCCGATCCCCGACGCGTGCTATTCGACTACGTCGAGCACGCCGTATCCGGTCTGCGAGACCGCCGTGCCGCTGGGTTCATCTCCGTCGTCGGTGGGCTCACCCACCGGCCTGAGATCGCCCGCGCGCTGCGTGCCGACGACGAGGCCGCCCGTGCCGGACTGCAATCCAGCGTGCGCGCCGCCCAACGGGATCGGTGCCGTCCGCACCGACATGGACGCCGAACGGCTCGCCGAGTGGATCCTGCTGCTGCTCGACGGATTCGCAGGCAGAGTCGCCGCCAGCGACGACTTCGTCGCCGAGCGGGAAACGGATGCGCTGAACGAACAGGTCACGTTCCTGCTCGGCGGTCTTGATACCGTTGTCTCGCATCGTCACTCGACCGTCAGGGTATTGGCCGTCGCGTCCAGAGTCGCCACTGCCCCTAGTGGCACGGTCGCGGGGTGCTCTCCGTGGCCCAGTGGCAATCCTCCGAGAATCGGAACGTCCAACCGCGACAGGTGGTCTCGCAGCAGGCTGACGATCGTTACGCCCTTGCTGGGATTGAACTTGGTGAACTGGCCAATGGCAACGCCATTGACCCCGTCAAGATGACCTGCTTTGCGCAACATCGTGAGCTGTCGGTCCACATGTCCGAGGTAGAGATCGACGGCTTCTATGAAGAGAATTGCTCCACGGAGATCGGGCAGTGCCCAGCCCGCCGCGGTGGCGATCATGTCGAGATTGCCTCCGAGAAGGGGACCGCGGGCCGTCCCGCTTGTCGTCAGCTGGGCGGTGTGGTCGTCGTCGCGGGCCGTGATCGTCGTCGGCCCGGGCGTCCATGAGAGCTGCGCGGAGGGTCTCACTGCCGCGATGCGAGATCGAGCCGGTGACTTCGTCGACGTAGAGAGCTCCGTGGAGCCCGACGACCTTGCTGTGTCTCCACAGGCTCATGTGGAGAATGGTGATGTCGCTGAATCCGACGAGGAACTTCGGGTCGTTTCGTGCAGCGTCGAAGTCCAACTGGTCGGCGATACGGTACGCGCCCTTGCCACCTCGCGTCGCGACGATGGCACGCACTGAGGGATCGCGGAGTGCACTGTTCAGGTCACCGAGGCGCTCTTCGTCCGTGCCGGCCAGGTATCCGTACTGGCGAAAGACGTTGTCGCCAAGGCTCACATCAAGCCCCCAGCCTTCGAGTGTGCGCTGGGTCTGAAGAACGTCGTCTCGGTTGGGCGGGCTGGCCGGCGACACGAGCCGGACCTCGTCGCCAACCCGCAACTTGGCGGGATACGGCGTCCCAAGAGCCGTCGTCATCGAGGTGTTTCGCTCTGCTCTGCAGGCCGCGATCGGCCTGGATTCGTGCCACCTCGTCGTTGATCGCGCGCTCCACCAGTGCGGCGTCGAGGCCCAGTGTCGTCAGCGTGCTTGCAGTCGTGCCTTCAGCGGACAGGATGCCCAGTAGGAGGTGTTCGGTGCCGACGTAGTTGTGCCCCAGCCGAAGTGTGGCAGCATGCGTGCTCCGCAGTACCGCCATCGCGTCTTCGGTGAACTGCAGTGCTTGCAATCTGGGTGCCGTCGGCTCGGTGTCGCAGGACGCCGTGGAGGTGCCGAGCGCGGCGTGCATGTCCTCGCTGGCGATGCCGGTGTCGGTGATGATTTTGACGGCGAGACCGTCGGGCTCGCTGAGCAGTGCTGCTGCCATGTCTGCGGCATCGATGCGGGTCGTTCCGGCCTGCCGTGCCATCGCATCGGCGACGAGAAGTGCCCGGCGCGTGTACAGGGTGAATCGCGAGAACAGCTTGCCTTGCGGGATCGGGTCCGAGCCGTCCCACTGCGGCACGAATCGCTTCCGCACCGCCTGCTTCGACACCCCCATTCGCGCTCCGATCTCGGTCCAGGACTGCCCAGATCGTCGTGCGCGGTTGACGAAGTGGCCCAGCAGGGCGTCGGCCTGATCAGTGAGCAGGGATGACACCGTCATCGCTTCGCCGACGTAGTCCAGCGGCCCGCCATCGGGGTGTAGCCGCTCCACGTAGTGGATCAAGTTGTCCATCGAAGTCGGAAAATCAGCCATGCGACAACCTTAGGTTGTCGGCGTCTCATCGACAACCCAAGGTTGTCGAGCGATGAGTCGAGTTGGTCCGGTTTGCCATGAGTGCGGACAGCGCCGATTAGGTTGGCCGAATGATCCGAATATGGCTGGTGGCGACGGTCGTGGCGCTGGCGCTGATGGGCTGCCAGCACGCCAAGGAGGCACGCGCCGACGACGTCGAGTTCCATCTGAACGAGGCGTTCGCGCTAGCCGGCGGGCAGGACGCGGTGATCGCCGGCGAGGGGCTGCGCATCCAGTTCGACGAGGTGCTGGAGGACTCGCGTTGTCCAGCGCAGGTGGAATGCGTGTGGACCGGGCAGGCCCGGATCGCCGTCAGTCGTGCAGGCCGCCGAAGCCCGCCAAAGACGTTGGCGTTCAACACCAATCCGGCTCCAGGCCAGAACGTGCAGACGGCTCAGGTCGGTGAATACGCAATCAAGCTGTTGTCGCTCGAGCCGTATCCGCAGACCCCAGACGACGCCATTCCCCTCGAGCGGTATCGGGCAACGTTGCAGGTGGCCAAGAGCGCGTCGTAGGACGAGCCGCTGGGGCTACTTTGATGACGGTGAGCAGCGCCGTCAATTGGAGGACTCCGTGACCGAACAGCCGGACATCGTCATCGTCATGACCGACGAGGAGCGCGCGGAGCCGCCGTACGAGTCCGCCGACGTGAAGGCATGGCGTCACCGCACGTTGACCGGTCGCCGCTGGTTCGACGAACACGGGGTGACCTTCGGCCGTCACTACACCGGCTCGCTGGCATGCGTACCCAGCCGCCCGACGATCTTCACCGGCCAGTACCCCGACCTGCACGGCGTCACCCAAACCGACGGCATCGGCAAGCGTTTCGACGACTCCCGGCTGCGCTGGCTGCGCGCCGGCGAGGTGCCGACCCTTGGCAACTGGTTCCGCGCCGCCGGCTACGACACCCACTACGACGGCAAGTGGCACATCTCGCACGCCGATCTCGAAGATCCGGCCACCGGCGAGTCACTAGCCACCAATGACGACGACGGCGTGATCGACCCGGCGGCCGTACAACGATACATCGACGCGGATCCGCTTGCCCCGTACGGCTTCTCCGGCTGGGTGGGACCCGAACCGCATGGGGCGTTGCTGTCCAACAGCGGTTTCCGCCGCGACCCGTTGATCGCCGACCGGGTGGTGGCATGGCTCGAGGACCGGTACGCGCGACGCCGCGCCGGTGACCAGGACGCGCTACGTCCCTTCCTCCTGGTCGCCAGCTTCGTCAACCCGCACGACATCGTGCTGTTCCCAGCATGGCTGCGGCGCAACCCTTTACAGCCTCGCCGCTGGATCCGCCGCCCGTGCCTGCGGCGCCGACCGCCGACGAGGACTTGGCCACCAAGCCGGCCGCGCAGGTCGCGTTCCGCGAGGCGTACTACTCCGGTTACGGCCCGGCGCGGATCGTCAGCCGCAGCTACCGGCGCAACCTGCAGCGCTATCGCGACCTGTACTACCGGCTGCATGCCGAGGTCGACGCGCCGATCGACCGGGTCCGCCGGGCGGTCACGGAAGGCGGATCGCAACACGCGGTATTGGTGCGCACCTCCGACCACGGCGAGCTCCTCGGAGCGCACGGCGGACTGCACCAGAAGTGGTTCAACCTCTACGACGAAGCGACCAGGGTGCCGTTCACCATCGCCCGCATCGGTGACGGCGCCACCGCGCCTCGGCTGGTAACCGCGCCGACGTCGCACGTCGACCTGGTGCCGACGCTGCTCGGGGCGGCAGGAGTGGACGTCGACGCCGTGGCCGCCGAGCTGGCCGAGTCCTTCTCCGAGGTGCATCCGCTGCCGGGGCGCGACCTGATGCCGGTGGTGGACGGCGGGACTGCCGACGAGGGTCGGGCGGTCTACCTGATGACGCGCGACAACGTGCTCGAGGGCGACACGGGCGCCTCGGCGACGGCACGTCAGTTGGGTCGGACGGTGAATCCGCCTGCGCCGCTACGCATCAAGGTTCCCGCCAACGTCGCGGCCAACTTCGAGGGGTTGGTCGTGCGGGTCGAGGAATCCGAAGCGCCCGGCTCTGCGGGGCACCTGTGGAAGCTCGTCCGCACCTTCGACGATCCGGCCACCTGGACCGAGCCGGGCGTGCGCCATCTGGCCGCCAACGGCAAGGGCGGCGACGCCTATCGGACCGATCCGCTCGACGACCAGTGGGAGCTCTACGACCTGACCGCCGATGCGATCGAGGCGGACAACCGCTGGACCGATCCCGGCCTGCACGAGCTGCGGCAGCACCTGCGGATGAGACTCAAGCAGTCGCGGGCGTCGGCGGTACCAGAGCGCCACAACCCGTGGCCCTACGCCGATCGGCAGCCCCCGGTGCACGAGCCGGGATTCGTGCGGCGGATGTTGGGGCGGCTCGGGTTGTAGTCGGCGTGCCAAGAGTTTCACGCTGAGCTTGACCGGTCGGCCGACAGGCCGGCTTCGAGCTCGCGCAGCATTCTCAACGTCGGATCGAGGTTGCGCCGGTCGGCGCCGGCGTTGCCCAACAGACGCGACCAGTTGGCCTTCAGCCGTCGAAGATTGGCCTCGGCGCGCGGCGTCGGGTTCAACCGGGCATGCCGTGCGTCGTCCCCGCCGGTAGACCTCTCGACCAGACCCTTCGCCTCCAGTGCGCGCACGGCGCGGCTGAGGTTGCTGCGCTGCATACCGGTGGCAGCCGCCACTGCGGTGGGCGATGCACCGGGATGCCGATCGACGAAGCGCATGACGTTGACCTCGGTCGCGGTCAGGTCTACGACCTGCTCATCCAGATGCGTCTCGGTGCTGATGGTGCGGGCGAGCGCCAGGATCAGGTCGGCCAGGTCCGCCATGCGGTCGTCGGTGTGACGATCATCGCCCTCATACATACTTCCCAACCCTACCGCGATTGTTGTACGTTGATAACTATCATTTGATAATCATCTGGAGGTAGTGCGTGACGACGGCCCTGGACGCGCCCACTCGGCCCGCAGGCGAGCGGACCATTACCGGGACCCTGCTGGTGACACTGGCACTGCTCTCGGCGGTGGCGCCCTTCGCGACCGATCTGTATCTGCCCGCGTTCCCAACGATGGTGGCCGACCTCGACACTTCGGCGACGGCCATCCAGCTCACGCTGACGGCGTTCCTGTTGGGCCTCGCCTTCGGACAGTTGATCTTCGGCCCGTTGTCCGACCGCTTCGGCCGGGTGCGCCCGCTGCTGGTCGGCGCCGCGGTATGCGTATTGGCCAGTGCCGCCACCGTCTTCGCGCCCACCGTCGAGGTACTGATCGGAGCGCGGTTCCTGCAGGGTGTCGCGGGCGCGGCCGGCATGGTGATCGGAAGGGCCATCATCTCCGACCTCGCAGCGGGCAAGGCCGCCGCACGCGCATTCAGCCTGATGATGATCGTCGGCGGGGTTGCCCCGGTCATCGCACCGTTGGCTGGCGGATTCCTCGTCGCACCCATCGGATGGCGCGGGGCACTGGCCGTCATCCTCGCCCTCTCGACGCTGATGCTCCTCGCGGTGCTGTCGATCGTGCGGGAGACGCACACCGAGCGACGGCGCGCCGAACTGCGATCGTCACGGATTGCGTTGGGATCACCGCTGCGCGATCTGACGAGTCGGACCTACCTCGGCCACGCCGCGGCATTCTGCCTGGCATTCGCCACGATGATGGCCTACATCTCCGCATCGCCCTTCATCTACCAAACGATGATGGGGCTCAGCGCCGATGAGTACGGCGCGATGTTCGGCGTGAATGCCCTTGCGCTGCTGAGCACGAGCGCGGCTCTCGGCACGCCTTACCGGTCCGACACGACGTCCGTCGTCTGGCCGGAATCGGTCTCGTCCTGGGCATGTGCGCCACCGTGGTGTTGCTCGTGTTGGCGACATCGGGTGTCGCCGCGGGCTGGCTCGCCCTGCCACTGTTGGTGACGATGGCCAGCATGGGCTTGGTGTTCGGCAACACCACCGCACTGGCGCTCGGCGCGGCCCGCCGCGCAGCAGGCACGGCGTCGGCGGCACTCGGCGCGACGCAGTTCGCGCTGGCCGCTGCCGTCACTCCCCTGGTGAGCATCTCCGGCGAGCACACAGCCGTCCCCGCGGCGATCGTCATGGTCTGTGCGAGCACCCTCGCCGTGCTGGCCTTCGCCTGCGGCGGTCGATCCAAGTCGTCAACGAGTGAAAGTGAGAACGACATGTCAGAGGTGACGAGCATCGCGACGGTGGCCACCGAGCGTGCCCCGCGTTACGGCAAGCAGTTGGTGTCGCACCTGGGCCGCAAGGCGGTCGGCACGTGGGACGAGGCAACCGGATCGGGGACGTTGGCCATGGGCGAGGCGGCACACGTGACGCTGACCTCGTCACCCTCGGCGCTGCTCATCGAGATCCGATCGGCGAACGACACGATCGCCACCTTCGAGGACGTCGTCGGCCGCCATCTGGAGCACTTCGGCGACCGCGACGAACTGAAGGTGGTGTGGGCCCGGGCCTGACACCACGCCACGCGCCGGGCGTTCGATGAACGTGATTTCGGCGCCGGGTGCTGGGACGGCTAGGGCTGTAGAGGCCCGGCATCGACCGATCAAACCGAATCAATCCCGGTCGTGTGAGACTGAGGCGCATGCCGGCTCGACCGTGGACGCGGCCGGCGGCTGGATGTAGACGGGAGACTCAGATGAGCATGGCCTACCTTGCCCAACCCGACCAACAACAACAGCTGGAATGGCTGGACGGCGGCACCCTGGCGATCCTGTTGGACGGCAAGGCAACCAACGGACAGTTGATGATTGGGCGGTTCGACGTGAGCGAGGGTGAGGCTCCCCCGTATCACAAGCACACCCGCGAAGACGAGGTCTTCATGCTCATCAAGGGCACGGCACTGCTGTGGTGTGACGACGAGGAGATGGAGCTGTCCGAGGGCGGAATCGTCTACCTGCCCAAGGACGTTCCCCATGCCTACCGCATCACCTCGAAGCGAGCGGACCTCCTCATGATCAACACTCCGGCAGGCATCGAGGGCATGTTCCGCTTTGCCGGCCGCGACAAGTCCACACCGCGACCGGACGGCTTCGAGATATCCGCCGAGCGAATGGCGGAGGCGTCGGAGAAGTTCGGCAACGTGATCCTCGGACCACCGCGCTAGCCCGTTGCAACCGAGCGACACGCTGATCAGCACGGCCGTTTGGCACCGGGAACGCCATTCGTGGTTACCTCGAGATGCCATGACTCGACGTTTCGTGCTGTCCGTTCTGATCTGTGTGCTCGTTCTCGGCTCGACCGGTTGTTCGCTGTTCTCCAGCAGCGGGCCCGAAGACGCGTTTCACGCGTTTGCCGACGCGCTGCAACGCCGGGACGCCGGCGCCGCGGCGGCGAGCACCAGCGACTCCGCGCGCCGCCACACCGGTGATCTCGGCGATGTTCGACGGCATGGGCAAGGACGCGACGGTGGCCGTCAACGTCGTCGCAGCGGGCGACGACAACCCCACCGCCAAGCTCGACTACACGTGGTCCTTCGGGCCGGGGCGCACCTTCGCCTACGAGGCCGACGCGACGGCCGTCAAGGCAGGCGACGACTGGCACGTCCAGTGGTCGCCGGAGGTGCTGCACCCCAAGTTGCGGCCCGGCATGACATTCCAGTTCAGCGACGACAAGAACTTCCTCACCCCGGTCGTCGATCGCGACGGCCAGCCCCTGCTGTCCTGGCAGACCATCGGCGTGGTCAACCTCGCGCGCGCCCACCTCGCCTCCGCCGACGCACTGGCCGCGGCCGTGCGGCAGTTCGACGACACCACGACGGCCGCGTCGATCAACGACCAGTTCAACGCCACCGCAGGACGACACCGTCACGGTGATCAAGCTGCGGGAGCAGGACCTGGCGCAGGTCAAGGACCAACTGGCACAGATTCCAGGCGTCACGGTGAACGAGCAGGGTGCGTTGCTCACCGCGAATCCCGACCTGTCCTCGCCCGCCATCGACGGCCTGCAGGCGTTGTGGCAGAAGGCGATCGACGCGACCGCCGGTTGGTCGGTGAACCTGGTCGACGACAAGGGCGCGCCCACCGAGGCGCTGGCCACGACACCGCCCGGCGACACCAAGCCGATCCGCACGACGCTCGACACCCGGCTGCAACTGCTCGCCCAGCAGGCCGTCGCCACCGAACCCCGGCCGACGGTGCTGGTCGCGATCTCCCCCGCCACCGGCGGCATTCTGGCGGCCGCGCAGAATCCGGCCGCCAACGCGCAGGGACCCATCGCGCTTCACCGGCGTGTACCCGCCGGGTTCGACGTTCAAGACCATCACCACCGCCGCGGCGATGCAGGCCGGACTGGCCACACCCGATACGCCGGAGGCATGCCCGGGCCGAGTCACCATCGAGAACCGCACCATCCCCAACGAGGACGAGTTCGACCTCGGCACGGTGCCCTTGTCATCGGCGTTCTCGCACTCCTGCAACACGACGATGGCGGCGCTGGCCGACAAGCTGCCCGCCGACGCGCTTCCGAACATGGCGAAGCTGTTCGGGATCGGCGTCGACTACGTCATCCCCGGCCTCACCACGGTGACCGGCCGGGTCCCGAACGCGGACACTCCGGCGCAGCGGGTGGAGAACGGAATCGGGCAAGGCACCGTCACCGTCAGCCCGTTCGGGCTGGCCGTCGCCGAGGCCAGCCTCGGGCATGGGTCGACGATCGCACCGACTCTCGTCGTCGACGAGAAGACCACCAGCCGACACTCCGTCGGAACAGATTCCGCCCGCGATCGTGGACAGCCTGCGCGCGATGATGCGCCTGACCGTGACCGAGGGAACGGCGACGGAACTGCGCGACATCGACGGCCTCGGCGGCAAGACCGGTACCGCCGAGTTCGGCGACAACACCCATTCGCACGGCTGGTTCGCCGGGATCGTCGGCGACATCGCCTTCGCGACGCTCGTGGTCGGCGGCGACACCTCCGAACCCGCGGTCAGGGTGTCCGGCGAGTTCTTGCGCCCCGCGCTGGCTGGCTGATGCAGGTGCCGGTCAATGACCGTGTTGGCGCCCTTCGGCGGCCGTTGTCCCGATAGGTTGTCCCGAACCGTCGCGCAGACGCGGCGCCGATCCGGAGATCCTTGGTACATGCGAGTCGACGGGCGCGAAGTCGCCGTTTCGGGCAGCTTGCTGCAACCGCTCGCCCGGCGGACCAACGACATCCTGCGCCTGGTGCGTCGCGACGGTGGTCCTCGCCGCCGTCATCACCAGCTCGCTGATCACCCGCAACGACTGGGTCGCGCTGGAGAAGTCGATATCCGGCATCGTCGGAGTGCTGACGCCCACCCAGTCCAACGTCGTGTATCTGGTGTACGGCATCGCGATCCTGGCGCTGCCGTTCGCGATCCTGATCGGCCTGATCATGAGCAGGCAGTGGAAGCTGCTCGGCGCGTACGCCGCGGCCGGGCTGAGCGCCGTACTCGCCCTGTCGATCACCGCCAACGGCATCGCCGCGCCGCAATGGCACTTCGATCTGTCCGACCGGCTCAACACGTTGCTGTCGCAGTTCCTCGACGACCCGCGATGGATCGCGATGCTCGCCGCCGTCCTCACGGTGTCGGGCCCCTGGTTGCCCGCTCGATGGCGGCGGTGGTGGTGGGCGCTGCTGCTCGCCTTCGTGCCGATCCACCTCGTCGTCAGTGCCGTCGTCCCCGCGCGCTCACTGCTCGGGCTGTCCGTCGGCTGGTTCCTCGGGGCGCTGACCGTGCTGCTGGTCGGCACCCCGGCTCTGGAGGTGCCGCTCGGCCGGGGCGGTCCGCGCGCTGGAACGCCGGCGGGTCGCGGTGTGCCGGATGGCGGTGGTGCGGCCCGCGGGCCCGGGTCCGCTGATTCTCTCGGCGGAGACCGACGACGCGCGCGGCGCCACGTCGTCATCGAGCTGTACGGACCGAACCAACGCAGCGGCGGCGCCCTGCGCCAACTCTGGCGAAAGCTGTCGCTGCGCAACGACGAAACCGCTCCCCTGCAGACGTCCATGCGCCGCTCCGTCGAGCACCGGGCGTCTCATGGCGATCGCGATCGGCGACGCCGGCGTGGCCAACACCACGACGGTGGCGGTGGCCGCGCTCGACCGCGGCTGGATGTTGCACGCCCACACTCCTGCGCGCGGAACACCGATCGACGACGCGAGATCCCCGCCGCCCGGGTGTGGGAGTCACTCGGCGTCCTGCACGAACACCTGATCTCCCACGGCGATCTCCGCAGCCGCGAGATCACCGTCGAGGACGGCAAGGTGCTGTTCGGCGGCTTCGGCAACGCCGAGTACGGCGCGACGAACGTCCAGCTGCAGGCCGACGTCGCCCAGCTGCTCGTGACGACGAGCGCGATCTACGGCGCAGGGCCGGCGGTCACCGCGGCGATCGAGACCTTCGGCACGGACGCGGTGCTCGCGGCGTCGAGCAGACTGACGAAATCGGCCATGCCGCAACGACTCCGGGAGTCGGTCACGCGACGCCAAGACCGTGATGTCGGCGACCCGCGACGAGGTGAAGCGGCAGACCGGCGCCGACCAGATCCACGCCGAGACGATCACCAGGTTCACCCGCTACCAACTCATCCAACTGGTGCTGCTGGTCGCGCTGGTCTACGTCGCGTACCCGTTCATCAGCACCGTGCCCGCGTTCTTCGCCGAACTGAGCACGGCGAACTGGTGGTGGGCCCTGCTGGGACTGACGGTGTCGGCGCTGACGTATGTCGGTGCGGCGGCAGCACTCTGGGCGTGCGCGTCGGAGTCGGTGAGCTTCCGGAACCTGACCATCATGCAGGTGGCCAACACGTTCGCCGCCACCACCACACCGGCCGGCGTCGGCGGTCTCGCGCTCAGCACCAGGTTCCTGCAGAAGTCCGGGCTCGGCGCGCTGCGCGCCACCGCCGCGGTGGCGCTGCAGCAGACGGTCCAGGTGATCACCCACGTCGCGCTGCTGATCTTCTTCACCGCGGTGGCCGGTGCGTCGGCGGACCTGTCGCACTTCGTGCCGTCGACCACGGTGCTCTACCTGGCCGCGGGCGCGGCGCTCGGTGTCGTCGGCGCGTTCACGTTCGTGCCGAAGGGACGCCACTGGCTGGCGACGGCGGTCCGCCCCCGCCTGAAGGAGGTGGGCAGCGACCTCGTCAAGCTCGCCCGCGAACCCAAGCGACTTGGGCTGATCATCCTTGGTTGTGCCGCAACGACTCTCGGTGCAGCCTTGGCGCTGTGGGCCAGCATCGAGGCGTTCGGCGGTGACACGACGTTCGTCACCGTCACGGTCGTCACGATGATCGGCGGGACGCTCGCCTCGGCGGCACCCACCCCGGGCGGCGTCGGTGCCGTCGAGGCGGCGTTGATCGGTGGCCTGGCAGCGTTCGGACTGCCCGCGGCGATCGCGGTGCCGTCGGTGCTGCTCTACCGCGTGCTGACCTGCTGGCTGCCGGTATTCATCGGCTGGCCGGTGATGCGGTGGCTGACCAAGAACGACATGATCTAGATCGCCCTTAGGCTTTCGGGAGAGCCTCGGCCACCGCGGTCAACGCGGCCAGGTGGTCGTCGACCGTCTTCAGGCCGGCACCCATGGTGTTGATCGAGATGTGGGAAGCGCCGACCGCGGCCCACTTGTCCACCTTGGTGACGACGTCATCGGCGCTGCCCTGCCACTTGACCCACGCCTCCATGCCGATGTCCTTCGGGTCCCGACCCGCATCCACGGCGGCTTGATCCACCACTGCACGCGCTGCGTCGAGCGCAGGGCCCGGCACGATCATCGGGAACCAGCCGTCGGCCATCCGGCCCGCTCGCTCAAGGCCGCGTGTCGAATTGGCGCCGATCCACACCGGAATCGGACGTTGCACCGGCAGCGGCGCAAGGCCGGCACCGGTGACGGTGTGGTACTTGCCGTCGAACGTCATCGACTGTTCGGTCCACAGCCTGCGCATCAACTCGATCTGTTCCTCCGACCGCTTGCCGCGATTGCCGAAGTCCTCACCGAGTGCTTCGTATTCGACGGTGTTCCAGCCGATGCCGACACCGAGCCGAAACCGGCCCGACGACAGGAGATCAACCTCGGCGGCTTGCTTGGCGACCAGGACGGTCTGGCGCTGCGGGAGGATGATCACGCCGGTGACGAATTCGAGCGTGCGCGTCACGCCGGCGAGGAAGCCGAACAACACCATCGGCTCGTGGAATGTGGTGTGCACGTCGTAGGGGCCGTTCCAGCCGGAGTGGACCACCGGGTCGGCGCCGACGACGTGGTCGAACGCCAGTATGTGTCGATATCCCAGAGCCTCTACGTGTTCGCCGTAGGCGCGCACCGCACCGACGTCGCCACCCAATTCCGTCTGAGGGAACACCACACCAACCTGCATCCGCCGACCTCCAGTCGCGTAGGGAGAGAACTGTAGCTGCAACCTCGGGCCGCGATCAGGGATTCCGTTCGTCACACCGACCCGGCCGGCGAATCCCCGAAATGGTTGCACGACCGTACTACTCTGTGCAGGTGTCCAACTCCAACGCAACCGGCCGCGGTAGTCCACGCAGACGAGGTCGCCGCGCTTCAGGACGTCAGCCTCCGACTGACGAGGAAGTTGCGCAAACGGTCCCAGACCGAGCTCACGATGTCCCAGATCTCGGCGCTGTCCACCATTCAACGACACGGCCCTCTGCGGGTCGGCGACCTGGCGCGGCGCGAGCAGATCAGCAAGTCGTCGGTGACCCGCCTGGTGGCCAGGCTGGAGGAGACGGACTACCTGGAGCGCAGGGTCGACCCCGACGACGGACGGAGTTTCGTGGTGGTCATCACCGCCCACGGCCACGATCTACTGGCGGCGTCCCGTCAGCGTGCGAACGAATTCCTGGCCCATCAGGTCGGGCGGCTCTCCGAGGACGATCGGCTTGCCATCTTCGCCGCGCTGCCATCGCTCGAGCGACTGGTCGCACTCTCGTAATCCCGTTGCGCCGCTGGGTGCTTCGACCGCAGGTAGACGAGACACGCCAGCGCAGCCAGGGCCGTGCCGAACCCACCGACCATGCAGGCGATGCGCGGGCTGGCGTGCTCGCAGATCCAACCGATGATGGGGCCGCCGATCGGCGTGGTACCCGCGGTGGCCAGGACGAGCAGAGAAATGACTCGGCCCCGCATCTGAGGGTCCGCGTAGAGCTGGAGCAGTGCCGTGGCCGTCGCCCGGAACGTCACGCTGAATGCGCCGACCCCGAACAGCACCACATAGGCGACGCCAAGGGTTGGCGCCAACCCGAGGAGGATCAGGAAGGCAGCGAAGACGCATCCGTTGATGATCAACCTGCGCGAGCCCGGTTTGAGGAAGCCGGCGAGGGCCACCCCGCCCAGCACGGCCCCGAGGCCCATGCTGGTGAAGGCGAACCCCGACGATGCGCGCGTCGCCGTGGAACACGTCACGGGTCAGGGTGGGTAGCAAGACGTTCCAGTTGTAGGCGAGTAGACCCAGCCACCGTCATCAGCGCGAGCGCGGCGGCCAGTTTGGGACGCCCGGCGACATAACGCAGCGTCCCGGTGAGGTTTCCCATGGCCTTGAAGGTGGCGACGGGGCCGACGGGCACGTGCGGCTTGATCAGCAGCAGGGCCACGATGACCGGCAGGTAGGAAAGCGCGTTGATGAAGAAGGCCGCCGAGATGCCGACCGAAGCGATCAGGATTCCTGCGATCGCGGGGCCTGCGACCTTGCCGCTGTCCTGGATGATGCCGTTGAACATGACGGCGTTGGTCAGCGTCGCCGGCGTGGCGATGTCGTTGACGACGGTCAGCCGGGCAGGCTTCTCCACCGCGTCGAAGAGGCCTTGAATCAGCGCTGCCAGCAACACGATCCAGACCTGGACGAGGTGCAGTTGGACGAGCACCCCGATGGCCAGCGCAGGCATCGTCGCGCCGACGGCCATCCACAGCAGAATCGTGCGCTTGTCGAAACGATCCGCGAGAGCTCCCCCGACCGTGGTGAACAACAGGGTCGGAAGCTGCTGCATGGCCACCGTGACGCCGAGCAGCAGAGGTGAGTTCGTCAGCTCGAGCACCAACCATGCCTGGGCGAGTTTCTGCATCCAGGTGCCGCTGACCGAGATCGCCTGCCCGACCGCGAACCGACGATAGTCACGTACGCCAAGGGCCGAGAACGTCGAGTTCAGGTAGCGCTTCACCGCGACCCCAGACTCAACGACGCTGCCTCCTAGTACGCTTTCTCAACCAATATACTACGCATTGCGTACTAGTTGTTCTGACAGCGTAACGGCTCCGGTGGCTCGGCCCAATCACGTGAGACCGATCCATTCCACCGGGGAGGACGACGGTCCAGGAGCGCGGCGACGCCTTCGCGCGCGTCGCCGGTGCCCATCACACGGTGATGCAGTTGGGTCTCCATCCACGCGACCTGACGTGCGGAGTGCTGGTTGATCAGGCTGTCCCACAGAAGCCGTTTGCTCAGAGGGCCGCTCCATGTCTACCGACATCGCACGCTATCTCCGGCAGCGAAGGTTAGCGACGGACAGTGGTTCCTTGAATTGGACGATCCAAACCCACAGCGCGACAGGATGATTACATCATTGATTACTTATGCCATCGACCGAGCACGTTGCGATCAGCACTTCTCCACGGATCGCTACGAGCGTGGCAAGACGTGCACAGCGTCGCCACGCGCTGCTCAGGACATGTCGCGGAACGCCAGCGCGAAACCGGCCACGGCGATCACCGCGGCAACGGCGTAGCCGAGGATGGACCACCACCCGATGTGTAGGTACGCGGTGACGGCGACGATCGTCATGGCGAGAAAGACCATCACCATTCCGTATAGCGGCGGTTTGGCGGCGTATCGGTTGCGGGTCATTGAATCACCTCTCTGCGAAGGGCTTCCGCGGCCTGCGGCTGTCCGTGACATGGCTATGTCGAGCTGACGGCTAGGTCGCCGACGTCGGGATTGGCTTCGAGTGAGAGGTTGGCCAGGCGTTCCGGAGCAAGAAGATGCCGCAGCTGCGCCTCAGACAGGTAGCCCCGCTCGAGAGCGATGTCGGCGACGCCGCGATCGGTGGCCAGTGCTTCCCGGGCGATCTCGGAGGCTTTGGCGTACCCAAGAAAGGGATTGAGCGCGGTGGCAAGCCCGATCGACACGTCGACGTGGCCAGCCATGGTCGCAATGTTAGGAGTGATCCCTCGCACGCAGCGGGTGGCCAGCACACCGCAAGCCGCGGTGAGCTGTCCGACGCTGTCGAACAGTGAGCGCGCGATGATCGGTTCGAATGCATTGAGCTGCAACTGGCCCGCTTCGGCGGCCATGGTGATCGTCAGGTCGTTGCCGATCACGGCGTAGCAGACTTGGGTGACCACCTCGGGAATCACTGGGTTGACCTTGCCTGGCATGATGCTCGAACCCGCCTGCACCGCTGGCAGATTGATCTCATGCAGACCGGCGCGCGGCCCAGATGACAGCAGCCGAAGGTCGTTGCAGATCTTCGACAACTTGATCGCGATCCGTTTGAGAACACCGGACACGTGCACGAACGCGCCGGTGTCCTGGGTTGCCTCGATGAGGTTGACCGACGTTGTGAATGGGCGACCGGTGATCACGCGCAAGTGTTGGCATACCGCGTCGACGTAACCGGGCGGCGCATTGAGCCTGGTGCCGATCGCGGTGGCGCCCATGTTGATCTCGTGCAGCAGCGCCGTCGACTCAGCCAGGCGCAGGCGGTCTTCGCCGAGAGTGACTGCGTAGCCGAGCATCTCCTGACCGAGCGTCATCGGCACGGCGTCCTGAAGCTGCGTGCGGCCGATCTTCACAATCGTCTCGAACGCCATCGCCTTCTCCTCGAACGCTGCGACCAACTCACCCAAGGCGGCGTCGAGTCCGTCGCACGCGGTGATGGTGGCGAGCCGCAGCGCGGTCGGATACACGTCGTTTGTGGACTGGCTCATGTTCACGTGATCGGCCGGGTGCAGGTACTGGTACTCACCGGGGTGGTGGCCCATGATCTGCAGGGCGCGGTTGCATATGACCTCGTTGGCGTTCATGTTGGTCGACGTTCCCGCCCCGCCCTGGATGACGTCGACGACGAACTGGTCGGCGAGGCGCCCCGCGCGGATCTCCTCGCAGGCCGCCTCAATCGCCTGAGCCCGCGCAGTGGCGAGTAATCCGAGGTCCGCGTTGGTTCGTGCGGCGGCCTGCTTCACCACGGCCAGGGCGGCGATCAGGTCCGCGTAACGTCCGATGCTGGTACCCGTGATCGGAAAGTTCTCGACCGCGCGTGCAGTGTGTACTCCCCAATACGCCTGTGATGGAACCTCTTTGGTTCCCAGCAGATCGTGTTCGATTCGCGTGTTCACGTGCACCTCATCCAAGTCGGTTGTCGGGGTCGATCGGCCTGTTAGCGATGACGGGGAATTCGCCGGTGTAACCCATTCGCTCCTGGGCCAGGGCCAGCACGCGCCCGCGCACCAAATACCAACCGCCGATCAACATCGGGATGAGGACCACGAGCATTCCGACCGTCCAGGTCCCGATCGGTGCGTCGAAGGCCATCAGCACCAGCACGGCGACCAGGAACACCAGGGTGAGGTAGCCGCTATACGGCGTGAAGGGCATCCGGAACTTCGGGCGTTGCATGAGTCCGGCATTGGTCATCTTGACGAACCGCAGTTGGCACAGGACGATCGTCGCCCACGAGGCGATGATGCCCAGCGCGGCCATGTTGAGCACGATCTCGAAGGCCTGGCCCGGAACGAAGGCGTTGAGCGCGACGCCGAACAGGCAGATGAAACACGTCAACAGGATCCCGCCATACGGCACACCTCTTTTCGACATCTGTGCGGCGAACTTCGGGGCGCTGCCGTTCATCGCCATCGATCGCAGGATCCGGCCCGTCGAATACAGCCCGGCGTTCAGGCTCGAGAACGCGGCAGTGAGGACCACGATGTTCATCAGGTCGCCGGCGCCGTCGAAGCCGATCTTGGAGAAGAACGTGACGAACGGGCTCACGCCGGCCTTGTAGGCGGTGTAGGGCAGCAGCAGCGCTAGCAGAGCGACCGACCCGATGTAGAAGATGGCGATGCGTGCGACCACCGAATTGATCGCCCGGGGCATGATCTTCTCCGGCTCTGCCGTCTCGCCCGCCGCCGTGCCGACTAGTTCGACTGCGGCATAGGCGAATACCACGCCCGATGTAACGATCAGCAGTGGAAGCGCCCCGGTGGGGAACAACCCGCCATGCTGGTTCAAGATGCTCAATCCGGTGCTCTGACCCTCGATCTTGTAGCGACCGGCCAGGAAGATCGTGCCGGCGACGAGGAACGTCATCAGGGCGACGACCTTGATCAGCGCCGCCCAGAACTCCATCTCGCCGAACCACTTCACCGAGATCATGTTGACCGACAACACCACGAGCAACGCGATCAGCGCGAGGGCCCATTGCGGGACGACGTTGAATCCCTTCCAGAAGTGGAAGTAGGTGGCGATCGCGGTGGTGTCGACGATCGAGGTCATTGCCCAGTTCAGGAAGTACAGCCAGCCGACGGCGTAAGCCGCCTTCTCGCCGAAGAATTCCCGCGCATAGGACACGAACGACCCCGACGAAGGACGGTGCAGCACCAGTTCGCCCAGCGCCCGCAGGATGAGGAACACGAAGATTCCGCAGACCCCGTAGACGATGAACAGGCCGGGTCCGGCGGACGCGAGCCGACCGCCTGCGCCAAGGAACAGCCCGGTCCCGATGGCGCCGCCGATCGCGATCATCTGCAGCTGGCGGGGCTTGAGGCCCTTGTGATAGCCCTCGTCTTCGCGGGTGAGGAGGTCGCTGGCGGTCTTGGACGTGGTCGGATCGGAAGTGCTGGGCAGCGCGGCCATCAAGTTCCTATCGTCTTCAAATTGGACTGGCTGCCTGGCTGTCAGACAGCTTGCTCGCTGAGTGTGGCAGTCGTCACGTTCGGAGTCAAGACATAGTTGCGATCACCCGTGAGTCGGGTGACCGGTCAGGATGTGGCGGGGGATCCGGTGAGCTTGGTGACGGCGTCTTCGACCTTGTCGAGGTGCTGGCGCATGCAATCGCTGGCGTCGGCGAAGTCACCAGAAGCGATCGCCTCGAGGACCCTGCCGTGCTCGACATTGGACGCCCCGCGGCGCTGGGCGATGCTCGCGTTGAGCAAGCGGGACTGCTCGGTGAGCGCGTCGCGAATGGCGGCGACGACGGTGGCGAAGACCTCGTTTCCGGAGGCCTGTGCGATGCCGAGGTGGAACTGGCTGTCGAGTTGTATCCATCGCGCGGGGTCGGTTTCGGTCTGCATTTCGTCGTTGGTGCGGGTGAGGTTGGCTAGCTGGGCTTCGGTGCGTCGGCGGGCCGCCCAGCCGGCGGCAGGCACCTCGATGTACGGACGGGCTTCGATGAGGTCACGGGCCGAGAACTTGCCGTACCGCGGCGAGGCCGGGTGTGACGAAACGACCACCGTGCCCGAACCGGTCTTGGTCGACGTCAGCCCCAGGGTCTGGCAGGAGCGCAACGCCTCGCGGATCACCGACCGGCTGACGCCGTAACGCTCAGCGAGGGCGGACTCGGGCGGCAGCTTGAACCCGATTGGCAGGTCGCCGTTTTCGATGGCTTCGCGCAGATCCTCGAACACCGACTCGGCGGCATTGCGGCGCAAGATCAGACCAGGACGATCTGTCCACCTATCGGGCAGGTTCACACTCACCACAGTGCCCGCGACGATCACGGGCTGT
This sequence comes from uncultured Actinomycetota bacterium, assembly GCA_963742715.1. Classification (GTDB taxonomy): domain Bacteria; phylum Actinomycetota; class Actinomycetes; order Mycobacteriales; family Micromonosporaceae; genus CAVUMR01. The sequence continues at coordinate 229,143 of CAVUMR010000003.1, forward strand.
CAACAAGGCGCACCAGCATTGCGAAACTACGTCTGACCACACACTGAACGCAGGTCACCGATGCCGACGACGTCGACGAAAGCGCTCAGCATCCGCCGGTGGTCGGCGCCGCCGGCGAGCAGCGCGATCAGCATGATTCTCGCCTGCTCAGCACGCAGCCAGGGCGAAACGATCGCACCGGCCCTGACCAGGTCATGACCGCCGCCGTGGCCGCCGTAGATCGGTTCGACGACACCGTCGGGAACGCGGCTGGTGACCACGACGGCGATGCCGCTGTCTGTGCAATGCTGGACTGCGGCAAGGATGTTCGGGTTGGCGTTGCCAGATCCCATCGCGTCCAGAACGATGCCACGTGCTCCGGCGGCGACGCTGGCCTCGATGTGGGCGCGGTCGGCGCCGGGATACAGCGCGACCGTGTCGACGCGGGTATGGGCGACGTCCGGACGCCAGGGCAGGGTTGCTCGAGGACCTTCGGTGGCGGGGAGGTAATGCTCGAAGCCGTCAAGTCGGGTGGTGTGAACCTTTCGGGTTCCGCGTGCCGGAAAAATCCGATCGCCGAAGACGATGAGCACGCCCCGGTCGCGGGCGTCCACTCGGCGCGCCGTCTCGATGGCGACTTTCACGTTATGCGGGCCATCGGGGTCGGAATGGTCCGCCGGACGCTGGGCGCCCGTTACGACGACGGGGCGCGGATCGTTGTGAAACAGGTCTAGGAACATCGCGGTGTCCTCGAGGGTGTCCGTGCCGTGCAGCACGACCACACCCTCGACGTGAGGATCGTCGAGCGCCTCGGTGACCGCGCCGCGGATGGTGACCATCCGCGACAACGACATCGCCGACGAATCCACCGCCATGACATTCCGGACCAGCGCCTCCGGATCAACGAAGGAACGCACCGCATCACGTCCACGGTCGATGGGCGCGACGCGGCCGTCGCGCCCGCGGGCGCTGCCGATCGTGCCACCGGTGGTCAGCACAACGACCGACACGAGGCCTCCTTGAGAATGCCGGCTCGGTTCCGCGCACCAACGTTGGGACCGAGTTCTGCCGACGAGTATAACGCCACGCTGTCGGGCTATCAGACAGATTGTCCTCGGGGAGGTGATCGCCCGCGGCGGTTCGGCACATGGCGTACTAGTTGGCGACGCGGAGCGTCACCCGCCCGTCCATGGGCATTCCGCTTTCACGGCTCCGGCAGTTCGGCCCAATCACGGGAGACCGATCCATTCCACCGGGGTGCCCGACGGTCCAGGAACGCGGCGACGCCTTCGCGCGCATCGTCGGTGCCCATCACGCGGTGATGCAGTTGGGTCTCCATCCACGCGACCTGGCGTGCGGAGTATCCGTTGGTCAGGCTGTCCCACAGCAGCCGCTTGCTCAGCGCCGCCGACATCGGTGCCACGTTGACGGCGATGTCGCGTGCGATCTCCATCGCCTGATCCAGTACTTCGGCCGCGGGCACCGCGCGTGATGCGATACCCTGCGCAACTGCCTCCGCGCCGTCGAACGTCCTTCCGGTGAGCAGCATTTCGGCTGCGACGGCCGCACCGGCGATGCGGGTCAGCGTCCAGTGCGACATGCAGTCGGGGATGACTCCCCTGCGCACCTGAACGACGCCGTATTTCGCGTCCTGCGCGACGATCCGAATGTCGGCCTGCAGCGCCAGCGTCAATCCGATCCCGATTGCGTGTCCATTGACCGCAGCGATGACCGGAGTCCGCAACTCGAAGGCCGCAGGGTCGATCGGCGACGCGGTGAAGCGAGCGGCGTCGTCGGGTGAGTCGAAGGGGTCGGCATCGTCGGAGAAGTCGGCGCCCGCGCAGAACGCCGTGCCGGCACCGGTGAGCACGATCGCCCGCACGTCGTCGTCATCGTCGCAGCTGCGGTACGCCTGGCTGAGCAATGCGCCCATCTCGCCGGTGTAGGCATTGCGGTGGTCCGGCCGGTTCAGCGTCAGTATGGCGACGCCGTCGCCGACGTCGACCGTCAAGTCGGGAGACATCAGCGCGCCGAGCCGTGCAAGGCGGCGACCAAGTCCGCGACGTGCTCATTCCGAGGCGTGTAACCCGGGAAGTAGCAACAGACTTCGTCACTCATCGCGCCGAACCGATCGACGATCTCGGCCGCACACTGCTCGGGTGTGCCGACGATCCCGATCGTGCGCACCATCGGTTCGGTGATCAACGCGCGCATCTCACTGAAGGCTCCCTTCTTGGACAGCTCGTTGAGCTTGGGCTGCAAGTCCGCCCATCCTTCGACCTCGAGCACGGGCACATAGGCGGGCGTCGACCCGTAGAACGCGATCAGCCGTGCGACCGCGTCGACCGCAACCGCCAGTTCCTCGTCGGTGCGGCCCACGGCCACCATGGCCTGCGCGATGACTCGAAGATCGGCCGATTGCCGCCCCGACCGGCGAAGGCCCTCGGTGAGTGCGGGCGCGGTGCGCTCGGCGAGGTGGCGGGCACTGTTGAACGGCATCACCAACAAGCCGTCGGCAACTTGGGCGGCCGCCCGGGTCATGACCGGACCCAGCGCACCCATCAGGATCGGCGGCGGCCCGAACGGATTGGGGCCGGGGTTGAAGTTGGGCGGCATCAAGGTGTGAGTGAAGAACTCGCCGCGAAAGTCCAGGCGCGACTTGCCTTCCCATGCAGCGAAGATCGCCTTGACCGCGGCCACCTGCTCCGACAGCCGCCTGGCCGGACTGCCCCATTGACTGCCGTACCGCTTCTCGATGTGCACCCTGATCTGCGAACCAAGGCCGAGCCGAAATCGGCCCCGGCTGTAGACCTGGAGATCGTAGGCCGCATGGGCAAGATGCAGTGGGCTGCGGGGACCCGCGATGGCCACGTTCGTCATCAGTTCGAGGTCGGTGTCGGCGGCCGCGACCACCAACGGGAAGAAGGCGTCGTGCTGCCCCTCGAAGGTAAACACCCCGTCGCAACCCAGCTCCGCCAGATCTCGCGCATGGCTCGATACCTTCGCAGGCGATCCGTCGAGCTGCAGGTGCACCAACACGTCCGGATCCTTCGTTCTGCGTCACACGTCAATGACGGTGCCGAACGACCGTCGCCTTGTGACCATAGGCATGACTCGGCGCCTTTCATGTCCGTCGCCGAGATTTGCCTGGTGGCTGTCCACGGGTCGAGGTCACGACCCTGGGGCAGAATTCGGCGAGATGCGGCAGGAAGTTGGCAGCTAGCCGCCATTGACTTCACACATGCCAATGCTTAGCTGGAGTAATGACCGCATTGATCGCTCTCGAAGAACACGTGCTACCCGCAGACCTCGTCGAACGGGTGTCGTCGATGTCACCAATGCCGGACGCGATAACCGCGAAACTGATCGAGGTCGGCGACGAGCGGTTGCGGGTGATGGACGAAGCGGGCATCGGCATGCAGGTCTTGTCGGTCGTCGCGCCGGGATCCCAGCAGGTAGCCGCCGAGCACGCCGTCGATCTCAGCAGGCAACTCAACGACCGCTGCGCCGACGCCGTTGCAGCCCATCCAGACCGTTTCAACGCGCTGGCCAGTCTGCCCACGCAGGACCCGGCACGCGGCGATCGTGGAGGCCAAGCGAGCGATCACCGAGCTGGGATTCTGCGGAGTGGTCATCAACGGGCACACCCACGGACGGTTCCTCGACGCCCCCGAGTTCGACGAATTGCTCGCAGCCATCGCAGAACTCGACGTTCCGATCTACCTGCATCCCACGTATCCCCCGCCGGAGGTCGCCGACGTGTACTTCGGCGGACTACCCGAACAGACGGCTAGGGCGCTTGGCACGGCCGCATGGGGGTGGCACGCCGAGACCGGCCTGCACGTGCTGCGACTCGCCGCCACCGGGGTCTTCGACCGCCATCCCCAGCTGCAGGTCGTCGTTGGGCACATGGGCGAGAACCTGCCGTTCTCCCTGATGCGGGCCGACGCCGTGCTGGGCAAGGCCAACCCGGGCGCCAAGTCGGTGGCCGACGTCGTCCGTGAACACGTGCACATCACCATCTGCGGGTACATCACGACGCCACCGCTGCTGTGCGCGCTGCAGGTGTTCGGCGCCGATCGCATCATGTTCTCCAGCGACTACCCCTTCGGCGACCCGGTGGAGCATGCGAAGTTCCTGGCGGAGGCTCCGATCAGCCCGGCAGACCGGGACAAGATCGGCCACCGCAACGCGCAGCAGCTGTTTCGGCTCTGAGAGTCGCTAGCGAGGCGCCTCTGTTCGTCGGCGCGAATTGCGTTGGCGCAGTAGTTCCGTCGTCTGCTCGGATACCGGAGTCGCCAGCACGGCTGCGACCAAGTCGATGAGCCTGCTGGTGAACAGCCGGTCATCGGCTCGCGGCTGCCCGGCCGCGCGGGCGGCCAGTTCGACGTGCGTGAAGCGGATCGCCGCGAAGCGGGTGTGGAAGATCTCGGTGGACTCCCTGCTGAGCAGCGGGTCGACCAGTTCGCGCCAGGTCAGGATGCCGGTACCGATGACCTCGTTCATGAGAACGTCGAACTGCGGGTCCGGACGATTGACCAGTTCGGCGTAGATCCTCAGGTACTCGCGGCCACCGTCGGGGTCCGACAGCTTCGCCGCCAGCGGCAGGACCAGCGCAGCGGCCAGTGCACGCAAGTCGGCTTGCCCGGCATCCCGGTACTGCTGAAGCAGCACGTCACGGCGCGCGTCGACGTCGGGCCCGTGCTTGTCGAGGACGGCCTTCAGCAGGCCCGCGCGGTCCCCGAAGTGGTACTGCAGGGCGCTGGCGTTGCGTTGCCCGGCGGCGCGGTTGATCTCGTTGAGCGAGACCGCATCGACCCCACGCTCCGCGAATAGCCGTTCAGCCGCGGTGATTAGCCGGCTTCGCGTGTCCTGCCCGGCCACCGACGTGTTCACGACCCACCGTTCGTGCTAGCTTGATTGATGCGACCACATTAAATCACAAGTTGATCCGCATTACACGTGACGGGAGCGCACAGTGGCATGGGACTTTGAGACCGACCCGGACTTTCAACGCGAACTGGACTGGATCGACGCGTTCGTCCGAGACGAAGTCGAACCGTTGGACCACGTGCTCGGCGATACCGCGGACAAGACCGATCAGGTCGCCGCGTCGCTGGTGCGACCGCTGCAGCAGCAGGTCAAGGACCGCGGACTGTGGGCCTGTCATCTCGGTCCCGAACTCGGCGGACCGGGCTACGGTCAGTTGAAGCTGGCCCTGATGAACGAGATCCTCGGCCGTTCCCGATGGGCGCCAACGATCTTCGGCTGCCAGGCTCCGGACTCGGGCAATGCCGAGATCCTCGCGCACTTCGGCAGCCCCGCCCAGAAGGAGCGGTTCCTGCGCCCGCTGCTGGCAGGCGAGATCTCCTCCTGCTACGCGATGACCGAACCGCATGCCGGTGCCGACCCGACGCTCTTTCGGACCCGCGCCACCCGCGACGGCGACGAGTGGGTGATCAATGGCGAGAAGTGGTTCGCCTCCAATGCCTCGTCAGCGGCGTTCTTCATCGTCATGGTCGTGAGCAACACCGAAGTGGCTGCGCATCAAGGAATGTCGATGTTCCTGGTGCCCGCCGGAACACCGGGACTGGAGATCGTGCGCGACCTGCACGCCCCTGGCGAAGAACACAGCTCGCACTCGTATCTGCGGTTCGAGAACATGCGGGTGCCTGCGGAGAACCTGCTCGGCGACGAGGGCGCGGCCTTCGCCATCGCGCAGACGCGGCTGGGCGGCGGCCGGATCCATCACGCGATGCGCACGATCGCACTGGTTCGGCAGGCGTTCGACATGATGTGTGAGCGCGCGGTCTCCCGCCAGACCAGGGCCGGCACCTTGGCCACCTTCCAGATGACCCAGGAGAAGATCGCCGACAGCTGGATCGAGATGGAGCAGTTCCGCCTTCTGGTGCTGCGCACCGCATGGCTGATCGACAAGCATCAGGACTACCGCGCCGTGCGCAAGGACATCGCCGCCGTCAAGATCGCCATGCCGAAGGTGCTGCACGACGTGGCGCAGCGCGCACTGCACCTGCACGGCGCGCTCGGTGTGTCCACGAAATGCCGCTCGCGGCAATGCTGCTCGGCTCCGAGGTGATGGGGTTGGCGGACGGTCCGACCGAGGTGCACAAGATCACCCTCGCCCGCGAACTCCTCCGTGATCGCGTTGCCGCGCCGGGCCTGTTCCCCACTGCACATCTACCCACCCGCCGCGCCGACGCCCGTGCGCGTTACGCCGAAGTGCTCGAGCATGCCGTCGGCAACGACGATCCCGCGCTGCTCACCCGATGACGGCTGCACCCGCAGAGACGGGAGTCGATCTCGAACGGCTCGCCTCGACGAGGAAGAGGTCTCGATGCTGCAAGACGTCGTCACCGCCGCCGAACTGGTCAACGACAGCATCTGACGAGAAGCGGGGGCCGGCCCGGCCGATGGCCAGGCCGGGCCCCGCCCTCATTTTTGTCTTTGGCCTCGGACAGCCACGCACACTACTGTCCAATCAGCTCCTTGGCTCGATCAAAGAATCGACGAAAGTGCTGTGCCGGCGTTGGATTCAGGGAGTTTCGCAGGTCGGCTAGTGCGATGAAGGCGTGGCCCGTCGTGACCAACGGCTTGGCAACGGAATTGACGAACACGGGGATGACGGGCACAGCGGCGGGGTTCGCGTCGAACAGGATCTCCAAGGGCTGAACGGCTCCGTGATCGATTCTCATGTCGCGCGAGACGGCCAGATCGATCCCGCGGCCGATGACGAAGTGAGCCAGGGTCTTCGACCAGATCGGGCACGTCGAGCGCGCCGGCGTAGGAGCCGAAGTCGCCGACCCCGTGGGCGTGGTACCCCACGCAGTACGGCGGCATCAGATCGTAGAAGAACCCGTTGTAGTGGTCGGGTCCGATGTTGACGATCAGGTCGGGTGCGAACGAATGAACGAAGTGGCGGGTTTGATCGAACGCCGCGGTGACCGCCGCGATGACGTGGGCTGGCGGTTCGGCGTGCTGCAGCAGCGGAGTATGCGACATGCAGACCAACCCCTGGGCGGGAGCACGCGTCACGGTCGGGCGGGCCAGACCGTGCCGGGCCAGGTAGCCGCCGATCACCTCGTTGAACTCCTCGGCGCGCTCGACCTGGGACCAGTGCCCACAACGACTGAAGGTGTGTGCGTCGGCGTGGGGGATGACGTTGAGCAGTTCCCACGTGCGCGAGACGGGAATCACGACGTCCTGCACTCCGTGCACGAGCAGGACGGGAATCTCGAGTCGGGCCAATCGCTTCTTGTCCTAAGGAAGTTCGGTGCGGTCACGATCGCGCGCCGCGACGACCTGAGCCAGCCTGTCCGATGCCGTGTCGTGGCGGTAGCTCCGCCCCGTGCCCAGACGGACGGCTGCATGGCCTCCCAGATTGGCCTGGATGGCCAAACGAATACTGCGCGTTTCGAATATTGCCCCTCCGCCAGTCGAGCGGAATTGCATCTGGTGCAACATTATTGCGTGTTTCAGGCCAAGGATAGTACCCGGCAAAGGGATTCACTACTGCATCGGCGCCTCACTCGCACGGCTCTAGACACGCGTCGCCGTCGACCGCCTTTTAGCGCGCGTCCCTAACTTGCGGCTCCGCAATGCCGCTCCGCCCATTTGGATTCCGTCAATGCTGATCTACGGTCTGTACTCGCTTGAGATTGCCTGGGACGTACCCGGCCCCCAGTGATGTGACGTCACGTCAGCTTCAACGCGGCGACGGGACAGCTGAGCACTGCGGCGTGCACATCGTTCTCATCTCCTGCTGAGACCTCCTCTTTGAGGACGGTCAAGTTCCCGTCATCGTCGACGGAGAATGACGCTGGCGCGGCGGCCTCGCATAAGGCGTGGCCTTCACAGCGTGTGCGGTCGAGTTCGATCCTCAAGGCTTCCCTTCCCTCGGCGGGCCATCCAGCGATACAGGTACCGATCCGACGCTTCTGATGAGCGCCGTCGGTTGTTTCATCCATGTGGCGCCGTTGACCAACGTCAGATCGGGATATCGATCGAGCAGCGCCCCAACGGCAGTTTGGGCCTCGATCCTGGCCAGCGGAGCGCCGATGCAAGCGTGTATTCCACGCCCGAACGCCAAGTGCCCTACAGCATTAGGTCGATCGACACGATAGTCTCGGGAGTCCTCGCCCCAACGTTGTTCGTCCTGGTTGGCCGACGCGATGTTCAAATACAGCTTCTTCCCGCGTTCGACCGGGCACGTGCCGACGACGACGTCCTCGAGTACCGAACGGACCATGAACTGAGCCGGCGCGTCGAGGCGTAGCGACTCTTCTATGGCGTTCGGCAACAGCGAACGGTCCGCCTTCAGTGCCTCCCACTGCGAGCGCTTCTCCAGTAGCCGGTAGAGGCAGTTGGCGATGAGTGCACGCGTTGTATCCGTCGCGGCGACTACGAGTTGGAAGATGTGCATCGTGATCTCGAGCACGGACATCTCCCTCTCCGAGACATCCGCGAAGCACAGGTTGTCCAACACGTCTTCGTGGCGTTCATCTGAACGGGCCCGCCGCTCGTTGGCGAGCTGAGTCAAATAGCCAATCAGAGAGCCGAATTCGGGCAGCTCGTGTGCCGGTCCTGGCAGGGCGCCGACGACGACATCCGACCACGTCTGAACCTCTTTCCAGGCCGACCGGGGAATTCCGATCAGCGCGTACAGGACGGCCGCGGGTATCACATGCGCGTACCTCTCGTACAAGTCCACCTCACCGGAGGTCGGAAGCGCGTCGACGGCTTCCCTGACGATGTCATCGACCTTCGGCCTCAGCTTCCGCAGCCGCGCCGGGCCGAGGTCCTTCAGCAATCGCGCACGAAGTTCTGTATGCACGGGCGGATCCGCGGTGGTGATCACAGCGATCGGAAGTTGAAGGTCGTCGGGACCCAACGTGAAGTTCCCGCGGTTGGAGAATCTTTCCGTATCCGCGAACACCTCACGAACCTCAGTGTCCGTGTTCGCGGTGTACAGATAGTCGCTGACCTGGGCGACGGGGGCCTTCCTTCGCGACGCCCGCATGGCCTCATGCGGATCGGCGGTGGAGGTCTGGTTCAACGGGTTGAAGCATTCGATTGAGTCCGTCATGACGAAATCCCTTCTTTAGACCTAGTTCTCATTGGCCGCCGGTCGGCGGAATCAGCATCGATTGCCACGTTTGGTCTGCGCGTTGCGCAGACCTCGCCAAGTCGAACTCGCGCACCGCGAAGGGTCGACGACCAGCCATCGTGTCGATGGCGAATGCCCGTCGCATCCGATGCCCAATCGCTTGCGAGTAGGGGACTTGCCCCCGTCGCAACCGACGAGATAACGGGCCCGCCCGCATCGCTCCGCGGTCGATCCGTCTGCGCTCTTCACCCGTGCCCTGACGGTCACCGACTCCTCGTCCTCGGCCACCTCGAAGACGCTGTGACCGTACAAAACCACCACCTCGTCGAATCGCCTCAGACCGTTGAGCAGCGCGCGGTCCACCTCCGGCTGGATGAATCCGTGTTTGCGTCCCCAGCCGGATTCGGTCGTGGCGGGATCGTTGACCAGCAGCACGTTGCCGGCGCTGTTGACCAACCGCATAATGTGGTGCAGAGTCGGTTGGGGCAGAACGGTTTCCACCAGGCCGACTGTCTGAATCGCGCGAAGCGACTCGTCGTCATCGCCGGTCATGCGGTCCTCCATCATTCACCTAGGGCGACCTTTGGCCTTGCGTCAACATCAGGCTAGGACGACCTGCGATTCGCGAGAAACAGTCACCGTGAATGCTCGACCATCGACGAAATCGATACCTGGACGCGGACCGTCGTCAAGAGCGGACACGCGCCGCGTCACACTGCTAGACGACTCACCGAAGGAGCGCATTCACGTCGGCCGCCGCGGCACGCATCGCGTCGACCGAGGAGTCGATGACGTCCTTCGGCGCACTGATCGCCACACAAACCGCAACCGCATCTCGCCCCTCCTCGACGAAGAGGGCGATGCTTGATCCCACCCGATCGGCGAGGCCGTGCATCACGGGAATCGCGACGTCGCGCATCCCGGCATACACGTTGCGAGCCAACGCGGTGAGCCCACCCGCGGCTCGGTACCTGTTGTCGGGATCACGGCTGACAAAATGGAAGTCACCGAGCGTCGAAACCAGTCGGGCCGCGATGCTGCGATGCACGTTGATCGCCTCGGCGAGCTCCTGCACCGTCAACCCCGCCGGGGAACTCGCGACAACTGCGGGGCGCGCAAGCCGCCGGCCAACGTCTGCGAACCCGTTGCATGCGCCGGAGCGTCGGAATTGGCCACTCCAGCCGAAGCCGCGACGGCCGTGGGGCTGAACGTGCCTTCGTCGACGGGGACGTTGTTGACGAGCAAATCGGCGCAGGCAGCGGCGCCACCGTGAACACCTGTGTAACGATTGGACGGGTCCTGAAATGGCGGCGCGCCCAACCCTCAATCCGGAAGTGCGCGCGGGAGTTCCGCAGTGGGGCATTCTTGCGAGAGTTCTCTCGCGGCCGTACTTATGTCGTTCGATGCCTGAGTGAACGCGGGCCCGTAGTCCGGCGTGGCGAGAGTGGGAGTCAGCCGTATGGCGTCGCGTCGAGTTTGGGCCCTCTGAGCAAGGCCGTCAGCCCATGTGTTGAGAGCACTTTGGATCGACCGGGACGACAGGTCTCGGGTCGACGCTCGCAGCACGTAACTGAATGATTCTTCGGGTTCGGCGCCGACCAGCACGGCTTCGCGCTGGGACGGGTTAATCGATAGCGCCGTCCTTGACGGAGCCACATCTGAGTTCCACTGACGTGTCATGTCGCCGACCACATCGCAGTCACTGCGTGGCCCCCGATGTCCCCAATGCAGGATGAGCGCACCCGATACGATCGCGCAGATCGCGATCAACGCCGCCACGCCTAACCATATTCGCTGTTCCCTGTCAGAGGCGTTCACCATTGCCCATGCCCTTCGAAAGTTGCCCATGGCCTCCGTGGACACGTTCAGTCGAAATGAACCATCCGCGGAGTCTCGGTTTTCAATAGACCTATTGCGCAACCGAGTTCGACTACGGAAGCTCCAAGATGGCGATGGCCGGGCCCGTCTCGTTCCCACGGAGGTGCCTGCGAATGCAAGGCCAACGCCGCCTTGCCCGCCCCGTCATCCAGCATCGACAGGCGGCAGTGCCTGGCAGTTCGGCGTGGTCGGCAGTCCGTTGAACCGATCGGTGACCCACTGAATACCACGCTCACCTTCGACGAAGTACGTCAGCATGGTGTTGGTTGCCGTCTTGTTGAGAAACGGCGGTTGCTCATTGGTCCAGAACTCGACATCGGCGCCCTGGGCACACCAGTCCGCGGCCAGTTGCCTTGCGCCAACCCAGGGGAAGAGCGGGTCCCATCGATTGATGTCGATCTGCACCGGAGCTTGCGGCTTCAGAGATCCCAGTCGTTGAGCGGCCAATGCGGACTTGATCGGCTCCGAAGCGAGGATCTGGTGGTAGTCCTGGTTGAAGTACGGCTGTAGGTGCCGGAACATGAACTTCATGATGCTTTCGTCGGTGCAGCTATAACGGGTCTTCTGGATGAAGTCGACGCCTCGCGGGGTCAGGGTAGACATCAGGCCCGGCTCGGCTTCGGGGAACGCCGCCATGAAGGCGTTGAGTGCAAAGCCCATGGTGCCAGCCAGCATCGAGCCATCGGCGTAGTCCGCGTACAGCGCGTAATCGGCGATCGGTGCGCCGAGCCAGGCTCCGACGATGTTGATTTCGGGCGCGTAACTGGGTGCCATTTCGACAGCTGCTCCTGCCGCTTGCCCACCCGGACCGTATCCCCAGAATGCCACGGGCCCATGAGGATCGAGCGACGTGCCGGGCAGCCGCTTGGCCGCTCGCGCGGAGTCGATCACCGCGTGCGCGGTGGGGATTCGGATTCCTGCGGTAGGCGGGCCGTAGGTGCCGACGCCTTGGTAGTCCGTGACGACGAGAGCGAATCCGCGGTCCAGCAGCGTCGCCGGGAATCCCTCTTCGAAGTAGAAGTTGAAATCGAGGTAACCGCCGTAATGCATGCCGCCTTCGCTGATCATGCGGGAGATGGCGCACTGATCGCCGAGGCCTTGCGTCCAGGGCGCCAATGCGATGAGTGGGCGTGGACCGCTGCCCGGCCACGGCCGGTCAGGCTCGAAGTAGGTGCCCGTGACGGCGACCGGTTGGCCGCGGCCGTCGATGCTTTGGTACATGATGCGCGTTCCCGTGCCCGAATACTTGCCGTGGCCGGCGGGATCCAACGCGATGCGCGAGGGTTCGGTGCGGATGAGGTCACCGGGCGCCCCGGCGGGGAGTGGGTTCGGGGGGGTGTAGAACGGCCGATACTGACATTCCGGTTGGTAACCGGTGTTCGGTGGGCAATCCTCATCCGCGGTCGCGACAGGATGGTGCCCGATCACCAGGCATGTCATGACCGTCACGGCGACGGTCATGGCGCTCACCAGCGCGCCTCGCAAGCCGAATCGCCAGCGCGACACGTTGGCGCGTAGCGGACGCTGTGCGCACCCGCCGGCATCTTGTATGATTTGGTTGACCGCGGAGATCAAAACTCGCTTCATGTCGTTCCTCTGGTCTTGTTCTGATTTTCATGGGTAGCAAGCGGTTTCCTGCGTCACGGCACAGAGGAACCGGCCGATGGCGGACAGCCCAAGGGAGCCGCCGTCGGCGATGGTGTGGTTATTTTGTTGTGTGACAGGCGGATTCGAATGTCTGGGATCGCTACCGCTGCTCTCGATCCCGAATTGGCTGCGCTGTACCGCTAATTCCGAGGACTAACTCCGTTGCGGCGCTGCGCTTTCCAGTCGTGTCGACGGGCCTCGCGGATCGGCGGCGCGCCCGTGCCCTGCACGACGGTATTGCGGATAGTGCCGAGTGTCGCAACCGTCATCTCGACCACGTCCCCGGGCTGGAGCGGTTGCGGCGTGCGCTCACCGGAACGGCCCCACAACTCCGCGAGGCACCCTCCATTTCCCAGCGTTCCGGACCCGAGAACGTCCCCGGCCCTGACCCACGTCCCGCGTGACGCTTGGGCCAGAAGCTCGTCGAACGACCAGCTCATGTTTCGCAGGTTGTCCCGGCCAATGACTGTGCCATTCACCGAAACAGTCCCGTCGAGGTCCAACAGGCCGTCGGCGGTCAGAAGGGGATCGAGTTCATCGGCCGTGACGAGGAACGGCCCGAGCGTGGTAGCGAAATCCTTGCCCTTGGCCGGGCCGAGGCCGACCTTCATCTCCCCCGCTTGGAGGTCTCGGGCCGACCAGTCGTTGAAGATCGTGTAGCCGAAGATGTAGTCGCGAGCCTCGGCCGGTGCGACGGACGTTCCGTCCCGCGACACGACGGCTGCGACCTCGAGTTCGTAGTCCAAAACCTGGCATCCCGGTGGGACGGCCACGTCGTCATGGGCGCCGATCATCGCGTAGGGATTGCTGAAGTAAAAGACTGGCCGCTTGTACCACTCGGGCTCTACCTCGGCAGCAGCCGACATCGATCGAGTGACCCCATCCAGGTGCTCTTCGAAAGCTGCAAAGTCACGGACGGTGGGGGGCTCTATCGGCGGGAGCAATCGCACCGCAGCGAGATCGACGGGACGTCTACCCAGTGCGGCGGCCCCGGCTTCGGACGCGACCGGGAGTCCGGCGCGAACGAGTTCGAAGATCGTAATTTGATGGTCGAACGCGTGTAGGCCGTCGTCGCTGGCGACGCCGGTCGTGATCTGACCATCCTGAACCCACGTGGCGAAACGCATGGGTGAAGCTCCTGTCGTGTTGGTGGGTTCAGCCGGCCGGGCGAGTCACTTGATCGCGATGGGGTTGACCGGCGCGCCGACGGCGCCGGTCACCGGGATGGGCGCGGCGGTCAAGAAGAAGTCGAAGATTCCATCGGAGGCGCAGTCTGCGGCAAGTTTGTCGAGATCCCACATCTCTCCGATGAAGAGCCCCATGTGCGGGATCACGACCTGGTGCAGCGGTTGGAAGGCGTTCACGAATTCGTTGGGGCGGACTTCGAAACCCCAGGTGTCGGTGGCGATCCCGGCGATCTCCCGGTCGTGGAGCCAACCGGCGGTCGCGAAGGACAACCCGGGAGCGTCACCGCCGGCGTAGCTGCCCCATCCGTCGCGACGGACCCGGGACAGCTGACCGGTGCGGACGAGCATGATGTCGCCACGCCCGACGACGGACGACTCCCCTTGCGCGGAGATGGTGTTCTCCAGGTCCTCGACGGTGATCGCGTAACCGTCGGGCAGCTCCCCGTCTTCCCTGAGCGCGCGACCAACATCGAGGAGGACGCCGCGCCCTGCTATGCGGTCGGCCACGGTCTCGATGCCCGTCAGAAGATCACCCTCGCTGGTGACGACCTTGGAGGCGGGACGTCCGTTGTAAGCGACACCGTGGTCGAAGATGTGGCCCAGCCCGTCCCACTGGGTCGAGGCCTGCAGCGGCATGACCACGTAGTCATCGCTCCCGCCGAAGCCGTGCGGGAGTTCGGGTGCACCGAATTCAGCGTCGAGGCCGCTGACCAACATGGTGTGCACCGGATTGTTGCGCTTTCGCCAGCCGTGCTGGGGGCCGTTTGCGTCGAAGCTCTGGGCGAGTGAGAAGGCAGCGCCCCGACGAATTCTGGAGGCACCCTCGACTCGCTTCGTGTCATCGAGAAAGTTCATGGTGCCCAGTGCGTCGTCGTCGCCCCACCGTCCCCAGTTGGAGCAGCGCGATGCGGCTTCGGCGATAGCCGCTTCGGCGACGGGGCTGTAGAAGGGACTGTTCGTGTCGACGGCGCGAGCCTCGGCAACGGCGTTGGTGTCGAGCATGTGGGATCCTCACCGGATTGATTGGCGGACAATGCGATTGGCTGGCCAGGGTGCTAACCAGTCGGTTGCGGGACCATGGCCGCGAAGGCGTCGGTGACCCAATCAGCGATGTAGGTACCGACTCGGGGGAGGTCGTCGATCCCGATATGCTCCGCACCCCCCTCCTGCGCGGTGAAGATACGAAGCTCACGAGAGGGTGCGTTCACCGCCTGCTCATAGGACCGATGTGCATACTCCAGGGGAATTTGCCGGTCATTCTCGCCGTGCACGATCAGGAACGGCACCGTGATCTTCTCGACGACGCCATCGAGGTGAATCGAGTCGGCGAACTCGATGAACTCGTCGAGATCGTCGTAGCCCCAGACCCATTTGACATGGTCCCAGTAGTGCGGCACCGGGTGCTCGCCCTCGCGGTCGAGCCGACGCCGCTGCACGGCACCCCAGTTGTGGTTGGCTCCCCAGGCGACGCACAGGGCGAAGCGCTTCTCGAAGGCCGCGACCCGAGGTGAGTAATAGCCGCCCAACGACCAGCCCACGACCCCCATCCGGGCGGTGTCGACGTCATCTCTTGCCGTCAGCCAGTCGACGACCCAGCTGGCCCAGGTCTCGGACTCGCGACGTGCGATCAGACCTTGTAGCCGAAGCGCCTCCCCGGAGCCGGGTTGGTCGAGCATGAGACACGAAATACCCCGATCTGCCAACTCGGCCCAGAATCCCGAGATGTACATGTGCTCCTTGGTCGAGTCCAGGCCGTTGATGAGCATGATGACCGGAGCCGGCCCGTCCGACGTCGCCGGTGCCGCCGAGAAATAGCCGGGCAGTGTCGTGTCCTCGAAGGGGATGGCAACTCGGGTGATGCTGTGGTCTCGGAGGTCGAATCCCTTCTGAGCCAGCTCCATCACCCGGCGGTAGATGGACACGCGGTCGGGGTGACCCGCGGAGAGCATCCGCTCGGCGGTGCACAGATAATTCGTGGCACGGGCATAGATCCCGCCGGCGGTCCGATCGTGGCCCGCCTCCTCCGCGGCCCGAGCCGACTCCACCAGCGAATCCGTGAGGTCGGTCCAGACCTTCAGGAACTCGCCCGTGCCGGCATCACTACCGGCTTTCGCCGCCTCGAGCAACGGGCGGCAAGCGCGGTCGACCTCGTCGATCCGGCCGCCGGAGTTCATGGCGCCTACCACGGACATGTTCCAGACGTAGTTGCCCGGGAAGTATTCGAACATGAGTCTCTTTCTGCTGCTTGCTATCTCGGCTGTACTGGGTGGGGGCGTTTAGGCGCCGGGCATCGTGGCGATCAGTTCGCCGATGCTGATCAGTGCCCGGTTCAGGGAGCCCGAATCCGCCAGTACCGTCTGCCCGGTCATGACCCTGTTGTGTCGTGACGCCAGGAACGCGTAGAGCGGGCCGTATTCCTCTGGAGAGGGCATGTGCTGAAGCGGAGCGAGCCACTCGAATTGCTGCCGGAAGGCGTCCGCCGGGATGTCGGACTGTAGGGAATTCTGCAGATCGAGTGCGGCAGGTCCGCGCAGCTGACTGTTCGCGATACCGGTCGGTGCAACCGCGTTGACGCGGACTCGGGGTGCGAACTCGAAGGACATCTGATTGACCAGGGCGCGAATGGCACCCTTGCTCGCGGTGTAGGCCACTCCTCCCCCGTCGGCGGCGAACGCCGCCTGCGAACAGGTCAACACGACAGCACCCCCTTCGGCCTCGAGCAGGTCGAGGAAGATCCGTGCGGTCAGGACGTAGCCCTTGACGTTGATACTGAAGACTTCGTCGAGGAGGGTGTCGACACGCTCCACCGGGATGTCGGCCAATCGCACGTTGCCGTCCCAGATGCCCTGGGCTCCAACGATCGTCGTCAGCCGGCCGAAGCGCCCGACGATCTCGTCGCGGCAACGCGTCAGGTCGGAGATGCTGCGGACGTCGCCCTGTACCACCAGCACGTCGTCGCCGAACTCTTCTCGGAGCGTCGCGACTTTTGATTCGTCGTACTCGAACAGTGCCAGCGTCGCGCCCTCGTCCCGGAAGTGCCGGGCGATGCCGAGTCCGAGACCGGAGCCGGAGCCGGTGATGAGAACGACGTGGTCATCGAGCAGTTGCATTTCTGCAGTCCTTTCAAGGGGATGTGGTGCGCGGGGATTGCCGACACCGATCAACGGGCGGCTGAATGCGCCAGGTCGGGGTTTGACGCGTGCGCCAGATCGAGGGCGTCGTGCCAGGTGCCGCCTCGTGCGAGAAGTTTGCGATAGCCGCGCAGCGACCGTGACAGCCCGCTAGCGAAGACGGCGTGGAATTCATTGTCCCGGCCGAACAGGACCAGGAATTCATCAGTGGTCAGCGATCCCTCCGCGACGAAGATCTCGTCACCGGGGCGCCGCCGCCCGTAGCTATGGAACCGGCGTCCGAACTGATCGCTCCAGAAGTAGGGCACGCCGCCGAAGGGCTCTTCGGTGCCGCGCGCGACGTTGAGCCCGACGTGCCTGCCCTTCTCGACGGCGTGTGTCCAGTGCTCGATGCGCAGCGGCTCACCGAACATGGGGTGAGTCGGAGCGGGCGACGTCACCGGCCGCCCACACTCCGGGCACGTTGGTTCGACCTGCCGCGTCGGTGAGGACACCTCCGTCCAACGCGACACCCGAGTCGAGAAGCCAATCCACGTCGGGGTCGACCCCGATGCCAACGACTACGTAGGGCGTCTGATGGGTCGAGCCGTCCACCAGATGAAGTGTGTAGGCGCCCAGTTCACCCGTCACGGATGTGACGGCACTCGACATCCGTCAACCGCACACCGTGTTTGGAGTGCAGGTCGGAGATCACCTGGCCGAGCTCGGGCCCGACGATGCCGTCCATGGGGCGCTCGGTGTCGTGCAGGACCGTGATGGACACGCCGTGGGCGCTGAGTCCTGCTGCGATCTCGAGGCCGATGAGCCCCGCGCCGACGACGGTCACGTCTCCGTGGCGGGCAGCGGCTCGTCGCAGGGCTCGGAGATCGTCCGGTGTGCGGAGCACCGGAAGCGCTTCACCTTCGACCGTCGTAAGCGCCCGGGCACGACCACCACACGCCAGAACCACGGCGTCCCACGGCAGCGTCTCACCGTGGTTGGTGATCACGAATTTGCGATCGATGTCGAGACCGACTGCTTGGTGCCCGAGCAGAAGAGTGATCCGGTTCTCCCTGATTCGCTCTGCCGAGCGAAGCTCGAGCAGCTCCGGCTCGCCACGCCCGAGCAGCAGACCCTTCGACAGCGTCGGACGATCGTAGGGATGGTGCAGCTCTGAGCCCAGGACCGTGATCGAACCTTCGAACCCGCCTTCACGTAGTCCATCTGCGGCCGCCAAGCCTGCCGCTGACGCTCCGACCACTACGACGTTGTCGGTCTCCTTCAGCGCGGCCGTCACGTCGGACCGGAACCTTGGAAGGATGGCTTGGGCCGGGCACGCCCGTACTGCTTCCTCGAGATCTTCGACGTCATCGGAATCGACCTCGCGACGCAGCAGGACTGCCGACTTGGCGTCTGGGGGAAGATCGAAGACATCGGGCAAGATGCTCACGCAGATCCCGTAGGAACGACACCGGACCTCGTCCAGCCGGACCACGGTCTCGTCACTCATCGAAGTGATCCCTTGCTCACAGAAACAGTCCGAGGTTGGGAGTGGCGATCGCCACTTCGGTCAAGAGGATCTCCCGGGACAGGAGTCGTGGCCCATCAGCCGTGATGCGGAGTTCGTCGTTGCGCCGGTAAGGGATGAGGTCGAAGTGCGGATCGATCCCACGCTGTCGATAGAGCAGCACGGCGCTCGAGACGGCAATGACGTCGTCTCGGTCGGTCTGTCGGGCCAAGACCGACCCGACCAGACGCATCGTGCGCGAGGGCGGAATCTCCGAGTAGGCGTTGCCAGTGCTCAGGCGGTCGATGCGTAGACGTACGTGGGCCAGGGTGTCGCGGACCCGGAACGCGGCGCGATCGACCTCGTCCGATCGCTGCTCGGTCGCCTGCCTGATCGGGATCACGTACAGCAGTTCGGGATCCAGAAGCTGATACCAGTCTTCCTCGCGAGCCTCATCGAGCAACTTCGATTCGAGAGCCAGGAATTGAGTCGCGATGTTTTGCAGTTCGGTATCCGCCAGGGGGCTCTGGTGCACAGCTGGTGGCGCGTGCTCGGTCGTGTCGATGATGTTCATCGCGAATGGCGCCCGTCGGTCGTCGTGGATGATACGTCGCCACGCATGACGGCAAGCCAATGCCGGTAGAAATTCAGCTGAGTGAGTTCCCCAAAGCCGGTGGGGCGCTTGATGCCTGGACCGTGATAGTCGGGGTCGGGCGTGACGTCGACCGTGGTTCGACCGGCCTGCTCGAAGTTGAAGCTCAAATTCTCGCGTTGCATCCACGCGCTCTTCGCCGCGCGAGCGGCGCCCTCCCAGGCGACGGTGTCGTCCGTTTCAAAGTTACCGGCGGATCCGAAGGTCAACTGTCCCGTCACATAGGAATCGAGCTTCTCCTGATCGCTTTGGCACTCGTAGACGAACTGCCAATTCCACAACTCCATCTTTCCCGGCGCGATCGGCTGCCACACCCGGATAGAGGTGACGACCGCCGGAGGGCCGCCCGGAAGGGTAGGGGAGCCGACGCGGATGTAACTGAAGTTCGGGAAGATGGTGCCAATCGTCGGCGGGTTGGTCTCGAGGACGTACCGCTGAGCGTCGTCGAGGACCGAGAGGTCGAACTGAGCGGCGGTCTCTGGTGAATAGCCCCACAGCGGCAGACCGACCTTCGCCCATGGAAAGCCGATCGTCGCGTGGCCGTTGCCAAGTTCGTAGGCATGCATCATCTCCGCGTTGGCCCCCAGCCCCTGGATCATCTGCACCTCTTCGTTACTCCAGTGCAAACTGTCGGCATGGTAGGCATCACCGGAGAAGTTCTCGGCGCCGGCCTTCCAGTCCGCATTGACTTGATACCGCTCGGGCGGCCCCGCCACCTTCACACCGCCGGGTGCCAAGTTCACCAGGATGTCGAGCATCCAGCCTCCCCCGCCCAGATACTCGTCGAGCGAGGGACCTTCCTGCGCTAGCGACGCGAAGATGAAGCCGGACCGGACGTCGACCCGTGGGGCCCTCTTCAAACCCCATTCCTTCGGGTCCAGCCGCGTTCCGTACGCCTCGCGCATGTGAGGCGTGCCGACGAGGTCGCCGTTGTTGGAGTATGTCCAGCCGTGGTACGGGCATTTGAAGAAGCGCGAATTCCCGGTGTCGGTCTGGCATACCTGGGTGCCGCGGTGGCGGCAGTAGTTGGACAACACGTTGATCCCACCGGTGCCGTCGCGCGTGACGATCACCGGATCGAGGCCGATGCGGCGCTGGACGAAGTCACCAGCCGTGGGGATTTCGCTCTCGTGCGCGACGAAGACCCAGCAAGTGCCGAAGACCTGGTCCAGTTCGGCGCGGAAGATCGCGTCGTTGTTCCAGATCTCGGCCGGTACCCGATGTTCCTCGAGCTCCGTCTCGACACGGTCGAGGATCCGAGAGACTTCCGGGGCAATGGTGGGCGTGATGACAGTCATGTAACTCCTTGCAAGCACCGGGCGGATCAAGGTGACGCTCGTGATGGTGGACCCATCGTATGACCGCCATCACAGTGCCGGAAGGCGTAACTTTCGATGCCCGACAATTGATGTCATCGATGGAAGATCGCACTCGCGCCAGCGTCGAGGGAGCCCGGATCCGCGCGCGGTATCGATGTCGTCGATGGTCGAGCATTCACGAGAATCGTTTGTCGCGGCTCGCAGCGGCGTCCTAGCCTGACGTTGGCGCAGCGGGTCTCCCGCGTTATCCGTGATCGCGGATGCCCAAACCCCGACGAGGTGGATCCATTGACGCTATTGCTCGACGACCAGGCCGTCCGAGATTCATTCGGCTGGGCACCGGCAATCGATGCACTCCGCGTTGCGTATGCCGGCGATGTCGCAGACTCCCGCTACCCCGAACGTTCGATGGCTCGCGGTGACGGCAGCTGGCTTCGGACGCTCACCGGGGTATCTGCGGACAACGGTCTCATGGGCGCCAAACTCATTGCGGCGTCCATGAAGACCCGTCAGGTGTCCTACCTGATTCCCTTGTTCGACGAGCACACCGCTGAGCTCGTGGCTCTGATGGACGGTCAGTCGATCACCGGGTTCCGCACCGCCGCGACCTCGGCGGTCGCCGCTGACCTCCTGGCAAGCCCCGGTGACCTCGACGTTGCCGTCATCGGCTCTGGCTTCGAGGCCAGGAAGCACCTTCGCGCCATAACGGCGGCACGCGCCCTGTCCTCGGTCAGCGTCTGGAGTCCCCGTGCGGAGAGCCGGTCTCGGTTCGTCGCGGATCTGGATGATCTGGAACTGCCCTTGAGCGCTGCCCAAGATGCCGAGAGTGCAGTCGGCGCAGCCAACCTGGTGATCTGTGCGGCCCGTTCGCGCGACGAATCACCCACCGTCCGTGGTGCGTGGCTCCGGCCCGGAACCACCGTTGTATCCGTCGGATCGACCCTCCCCGAACAACGCGAGGTCGACGTCGAGCTACTGGTTCGCGCTGAGCTCATCGTCGCTGACATGGTCGATGAGGTTCTGCACGACACCGGGGATGCGTTGGCAGCCAAAGCAGCCGGCGTCGATCTCGGATCGAAGACCATCTCACTGGCAGACCTCGTGGCGGGCCGGCATCCGGGCCGCACGAGTAGCGACCAAATCCTGGTGTACAAGTCGGTGGGCTCAGCCGTGCAGGACATCGCCGTAGCAGCCATGTGTCTGGCCGAGGCCCGACGCCTTGGACGCGGAGTCCCGCTCCCCGTCTCGATCCCCCCCGTCCAGAAATAGAGGCGCAGCCATGACTTCTCAGATGACCTCGCAGGGATCTAGCCTCGGTCTCGCCGACCCATTGCTGGTCAGGTCGTCCTCCTACGTCGACGGGCAGTGGCTTACCCGCGACGGCGGCGAACGGCTCGTCGTGCACAATCCGTCCACCGGCGAACCGATCGCCGATCTGCCGTCGGCCGGCGCGGACGAGACTCAGCTCGCCGTCGAGGCTGCCCAGCGCGCGTTGCCCGCCTGGCGCGGGCTCTCCGGCAAAGAGCGTTCAAAGGTCATGCGTCGATGGTTCGAGCTGGTCCGCGACAACACCGAGGACCTGGCGCGGCTCATCGTTCTCGAAGAGGGCAAGCCCCTGGCCGAGGCCGTAAGCGAGATGAACTATGCGGCGTCCTTCATCGAGTGGTTCGGCGAGGAGGCCAAACGCGTGCGCGGCGATATCTTTCCCGCACCCGAGTCGTCGCGACGAGTCGTAGTGCTCAGGGAGGCGATTGGCGTGTGCGCTGCCATCACACCGTGGAACTTCCCCGCCGCCATGATCACTCGCAAGGCTGCACCCGGACTCGCCGCCGGATGCACGATGGTGGTCAAGCCCGCCGAGCAGACGCCGCTGACAGCACTGGCCCTCGCCGAGCTCGCTGAACGAGCCGGCGTGCCGGCTGGAGTGCTCAGCATCGTGGTCGGCGATGCCCGCGAAATCGGTCCGGTCCTGACTGCCAACCCCATCGTCCGCAAGGTCAGTTTCACCGGCTCGACCGAGGTGGGTCGCCTCCTGCTCGCCCAAGCGGCGGAAACCGTCAAGAAGACCTCGATGGAGCTCGGCGGCAACGCGCCGGTCCTCGTCTTCGACGATGCCGATCTCGATCAGGCGGTCGCCGGCGCAATCGCCACCAAGTACCGCAATACGGGCCAGGCCTGCATCAGCGCCAACCGGGTCTATGTCCAGTCGGGGATCTATGATCGGTTCGCCGAAGCGTTGACACGCAAGGTCAGCGACCTTGTGGTCGGCGACGGATTCGACGCAGGTGTCCAGCAGGGTCCGCTCATCGACGTCGACGCGGTCACGAAGGTCGAGGAGCACGTGGCCGACGCGGCCAGCCTGGGTGCGCGCGTGCTCTGCGGCGGTCGGCGTCACGATCGCGGCGGCTTGTTCTTTGAACCGACGGTTCTGGCCGATGTCGACTCCACGATGCGCATCACCCGCGAGGAGACATTCGGGCCCGTGACCCCGCTCATCCGGTTCGAGGACGAGTCCGATGCGATCCGCATGGCCAACGACACCGAGTTCGGGCTGGCCGCATACCTCTTCACTCGCGACGCTGAACGGACGTGGCGGGTCAGCGCGGCCCTCGAGGCGGGAATGATCGGCATCAACACCGGCCTCATCTCCAACGAGATCGCGCCCTTCGGTGGCGTGAAGCAGTCGGGTCTGGGCCGAGAAGGATCGGTCTATGGGATCGACGAGTACATGGAAATGAAGTACCTCGCCTGGGAGGGCGCTGGAGCGTTGTAGAAATCGCTTCCCGGACAAACAACTTCGCCCTTGAACGACCCCCGAGAGGAAGAACCATGGCTGCTTACACCCGTACCGAGGCCCGCGAATGGGCCCGCGAGAAGCTCATCGGCGCCGTCAACTGCACCATCCCGTCGTTCACGAGCGACCTGAAATCCCTCAACGAGGCAGGCATCCGCCACGACATCCGTCTGGCGAAGGAGCACGGCTTCCTCGGGACGCTGGGCGTCTCCGAGGTCAACATCACCCTGCCCGAATACCTGGAATTCCTGCGCATCGTCCGCGATGAGGCCGGCAGGGACCTGGTCGTCGTGCACCACGGAAGCTGGAGCACCCTCGCCGACAACATCGAGGCCGTTCGGGGCGCCGAGGAGGCCGGCGCAGATCTCGTGCTGCTGTCGTACCCGCCGAACTTCTATCCAGAGACTGAGCAGGAGATCTACGACTACACGAAGGCGGTGTGCGACGCCACCGATCTCGCCGTCATCGTCTTCCCGATGTACCTGTGGGGCTTCAGCCCGCGAATCCACCCGTCGGACATCCCCAGCCGCCTCATCCGTCGCCTACTCGACGACTGCCCCAACATCGCCGTCATCAAAGCTGAAGGCGGGTTTCCCTACATCCAGGGAATCATCGAGTGCCACCGTCTATTCGGCGACGAAGTCGTCATCTCCGTGCCCATCGAGGCCGATCTGATCCCGCTTTCACAAATCATCCCCATCCAGCTCTCGGCAACCAGTGACCACGAGTTCTACGGCCCCATCATTCCGCGGGTCATGAGCCTGCTCGCTGACGGCAAGAATGATGATGCCGCCGAACTGTTTTGGCAGACGCATCCCGCGCGCAAGGCGAAGGCAGCCCTGGCGCCGTCGCTGAATGGTGGCGCGTTCATCAACCGCCAGGCATGGAAGTTCCAGGGCTGGCTACAGGGATACAACGGTGGTCCGCTGCGTCAGCCCACCCAACGAATTCACGACGGTCAAATGCTTGCTCTGCGAAAGGGTCTCACCGACTCCGGGCTCGACCCGTCCATGGACCCGCTCCGCGAGTTCTTCATCGGCCGCAACCCGGCCTGACGCGCGCAATCAGCGCTAAGGCGTAGCCACCAGTTTGGCTGCCTGCGTCCGCAGTCGGTCACGGAACCACGCCTGGGCAGGGTCCCCGTCGAGGCGGCGCAGCCAGATGAGCGTTTCGGTGATCGGCTCCAGCTGCATGGGTGGATCGATGAACTGCAGATTGGCGGCCTTGGCCATGCGTGTCGCAAGTGTCCGCGGGATCAGCGTCACCAATGTGGTGTCGCGCAACATGAATGGGGCCACGGCGATACTGGTACTGACCTCGACTCTGCGCGGTATGCCTAGGACATCGAGGTTCGTGTCCCCCAAAGAGGGCCGCCCGTCCTCGAAGGTTGCCGCAAGGTAGGGCATGGCGCTGAACTCCTCGACCGTCATCGCCGAACGGACCGCGCGGTTGGCGGCATCGGCAGCCAGCACGTAGCGATCGCGATAGAGCACCTCGCGACGGACGTCGTCTCTCCAGAGAGCGGGGAACGACGAGATGACCTCTCGAGGCAGCACGATCACGTCGACGCGTCCGCGCAGCATCTCAGCGGGAATGTCAATCGAGACCGTTCGAATCTGCACACGGATGTTCGGGTACGTCGACGAGATCTCGACCAGCAGCGGGTGAAGAAGCGCGGCCGCCGCGAAATCACTGGCGACCACAGAAAACGCATGCTCGTCGACCTTCGGGTCGAACGAGCCCAGGGAGGACAACGTCACCTGGAGTTCGGCCAACGTGCTGCTCACCGAGCTGGTCAGTGCGTTCGCGAGTGGGGTGGCGATCATCGTTCGGCCCTGCCGCACCAGAATTGGATCCTTGAAGAGCCTGCGCAGCCGCGCCAGGGTCGAGCTCATCGCAGATTGTCCGATCATCAGGCGCGCGGCCGCCCCGGTGACGCTCCGTTCGGACATCAACGCCTCGAACGCGACCAGCAAGTTGAGATCGACACGGCCCAGCTGTGCCAGAGAAGGGTGTGGCGAAGAGCCGGTTTTGGACGCGATCGGCCTATTCACCGCGCGACGCCCGGCATCGGAGACCACGTTTTCCGGGAGGTGATGTCGACGAGCCGTTCTCGGAGCCAGCGATGGCTGGGGTCGTCGTCGTTCCGGTCCGCCCAGACCATGGCCTCGACCATTGGCTCCAGCGCCATGGGTGGCGTGAGCACCTTCAACCGCGCGCCCTCGGCGACCGTCGACGCCAAACTGGCAGGAAGAATGGTGACGAGTGGGGTGTCGCGCAGCAGGAATGGGGCAATGCCGAAACCCGTCGTCACCTCCAGGCGCCGCGGAATGCCGAGTCGGTCCAATTGCGTCTCGACGAGCGTGGGGGCATGCCCGTTGCTGCTTGCGAGATAGGGCAGCGACGAAAACTGTTCGAGGGTGATCTCGTTCGAGACCAATGGGTTGGCCGCATCAACGGCGATGACGTAGGGGTCGCTGTACAGCGTCTGGTAACCGAAGGAATCGTTGATCGAGTCGGCGGCCAGCGGAACGATCGTCAGATCCACGGTGTCGGCTGTCATGTCGTCGAGGAAGGTCGCAGAAACCGGTTGGATGCGCAGCTCGACGTGCGGCGCTGCATTGCGTAGCTCGACCAGTAGCGGCTGGAGCACGGCCAGGGCGGCGTACTCACTCGCCATCACGGTGAAGCTGCGACGGTCCCGTTCAGGGTCGAAGACGGGCGGTTCGGTCAGAATCGAATTGAATCGGCTCAGTGCCTCTCGTACCGGAACTACGAGTGCCTCCGCCAGCGGAGTCGGGAACATGGTCCGGCCCCGGCGCTCGAGCACCGGATCGTCGAGCAACGCCCGCAATCTCGACAGTGTCGAGCTCATCGCCGACTGTCCGACCGAAAGTCTGCGGGCAGCTGCGGTCACATTCTGCTCGGTCATGAGCACGTCGAACGCCACGAGCAGGTTCAGATCGACCTGTCGAAGATCCATGGGCTGATGGTAGGCCATGGATTGATCGGATCGATAACAAAGCATCGCCAAGCATTGTTGGTGCCACGTGATTGGCGCCACTACCGTTACTTCAACGGCGTCCCACCCGGGATGCAGTTAAGAGGTGAGGAGTTCACCGATGGCTTCCGCGTTCAGTCCGATCACGCATCTGCGGCATGTCGGTCTTGCCGTGCCGAACTATGACCAGGCTGTCGAGTTCTACACGAAGGTGTGGGGTCTACTGCCGATTGCAGCGATTCGGGGGTGACGTTCTTCGGAACGCCCGCTGATCCAGAGCACTACATCCTGCGCGTACGAGAGGACCGACTGAAGCGTCTCGAGCTGATTGCGTTCGCGGCGGAGTCGACCGGTGAGGTCGACCTCTTGGCTGAGCGGTTGGGACGGGCAGGGGTGAAGATCGATCGCGAGCCGGCGGTGTTGACGACCCCGGGAGGTGGGTACGGCCTTCGGTTCTTCGACCTGGACGGCCGTCTCATCGAGGTGTCTGCGGACGTGGAGCAGCGCCCGTTCCGATTGCTCGAGGAGCGGGAGTCGATACCGCGCAAGCTCAGCCACGTCGTGATCAATTCGACGGACGTCCACAAGACCAAGGCGTTCTACGAAACGCATCTAGGATTCCGATTGTCGGACTGGTTGGGCGATCTGATGTGCTTCATGCGCAGCAGTTCGCAGCATCACATTCTGGCGATCTCACAGGCGCCGTCCACGTCGTTGAACCACATCTCGTTCGAGATGCGTGGGCTCGACGAGTACATGCGGGGCACGGGCCGGATGATTCGCAGTGGCTACCGGCCGCTGTGGGGCCCGGGTCGCCACGGCGCCGGCGACAACACGTTCTCCTACTTCCTCGATCCCCTGGACAACGTGATCGAATACACGACCGAACTCGAACTCGTTGACGAGGCCACTTGGGAGCCAACGACATACGACCCGATGCGTTCTGACACCCAGGACCAGTGGGGCACCGGTGGGGCCATGACCGAGGTAATGCTCCCGGTCATGCTGAAACAGCGCGATGACGGCGGACTTTGGAGCCCCTCACCTGTTTAACGGGCCCGTCGTTCGCATCACTGCCATGAATTCCGCCCATCGCCGACGAAAGGAAACACTCGTGTCTGATCTTGACGGCAAGGTGGCTGTCATCACCGGCGGCGCCAACGGCATAGGCCTGGCCTGTGCGCAGAAGTTGAGCGACGAGGGTGCGAACATCGTCATCGCCGACATCGATCTCACAGCCGCTCAAAAGCGAGCCGACGAACTGCCAACCGACTCACTCGGCGTCCACCTCGACGTCCGGGACTCAGCCTCTGCCAATGAATTAGCGTCGAGGGTATCGCGCGAATACGGTCGGGTCGACATCCTCGTCAACAACGCGGGTATGAACATCGGAGCCCGCAACACCACTGACGTGACCGATGAGGAATTCGACCTCCTGATGTCGATCAACGTGCGGGGCACCTTCACGACGACTCGGGCACTTCTGCCGGCCCTCATCGAGCAGCGCGGCGGCAGCATCATCAACATGTCGTCGATCTGCGGCCAACGAGGCATCGCCCTGGTCGCGCCCTACTCGGCATCGAAGTTCGCCATCGTCGGCATGACTCAGAGCCTTGCAGCCGAACTCGCCCAGTACGACATCACCGTCAACTCCGTCCACCCCGGCATCGTGGCCACCGATTTGCACGTCAAGGTGGTCGAAGAGTTCAGCGGACTCAAGGGCCTCAGCTTCGAAGACGGTTGGGACGGCTTTCTTTCCTCGATCCCGCTCGGCCGGCTCCAGACCACCGATGACATCGGCGACATGGTGGCCTTCCTGGCCTCCAAAAAGGCTCGGAACATCACCGGATCGGCGTTCAACGTCGATGGTGGCCTCATGTTGGCCTAACCATGTCTCCGCGTCAAACCCGTTGCACTGACCGTTGTTTGCGATCCCGTCACACGCCACTTGGAGGAGCTCCATGACAGCCGTACTCGACTCAGTGCGCGACGACAGAGCCGCCGTCGACAAGGCCTTTAGCCTGCTGATTGCATTCGGAGACGAGGCCAGCACCGGTGTCGGTGTCAGCGAACTCGCCCGGCGCGCAGGCCTGAGCAAATCGACCGCCTACCGCGTGTTGGGGATGCTGGAGCGCAACGCCATGGTGGAACGCATCGGCACCAACTATCGACTGGGCTCCCGGTTACACGAACTGGGCCTGGCGGTGTACCCGCCGGGACACGAGCGGGTGCGAGACCAGCTGATGCCTTTCGTTACCGAACTGTTCGAAGCGAATCACCAGACAGTGCACCTCGCGATGTTGCACGGTACCGATGTCGTCTACCTGGCCAAACTGTACGGACATCGCAACGCGGTTGCGCCGTCACGCATCGGCGGGCGCCTACCCGCGCATTGCACTGCCGTCGGCAAGGTCTTGTTGGCATATGACCCCGCTGCGGTGGAACAGTTTACCAACATCCCGCTCACCGCGCTCACTGCTCACTCGATCACTGATCGCAACGAGCTGGCGCGTGCGCTCAATCGCGTGCGACGCGAGGGCGTGGCGACCGAGCGCGAGGAGAGCCGCCCGGGGTTGGGCTGCGTTGCGGCACCGGTGTTCGGCCGCAGCGGGCTACCGATCGCCGCGTTGTCGGTGTCGGTCCCCTTGTCCGCCGACCTTCGTCCGCTCACGCACAGCTTGCGGCGTGTGTGCGCTTCCGCCTCCCGGACAATGAGCCTGTCTCACCGCAATGGGTGATCAGGTGTCTGGCACTCGATCGAGGTCGGCGTCCACCTGAGTCGCCCACTCCGGTTCTCGGACAAGCAGACTCAACTCCTCACCGGGAACGTCGACGTCGACGACGTGGCGAAAGCCCACCGACTCCGCCGCCGAGATCGCGGCCAGGTCATCAGGTGCAACAGCAACGACAACACGCCGGCAGGCTCGGTCTGCGGCCAGGATCGCGACGCCGAGTTCGTCGAGGAAGACGGTCAGCCGAGATGAGGGCTGGAGTCGGCGTGAGATCCGAATCTCGACATCGTGGGCACCCACCGGGTAGGCGTCGCGCAGAGGACCGCCACTGGCATACCTGGCCACCGCCTCGAGGCACTCGCCGTCGTCATCACGGCGGATGATGTCGAGGACGTCTTTCGCTCCGGGTGTGACCGTCCACCCTGGCCCCAAGTCCAGCGACACCCGCTTCACAGGTGGTCACCTCCAGCAGCAGAAGCGAACCCCCGCACGCCGATACCGCCGTCGACCGAAATCGCTTGTCCGGTAATGGGTCCGCTCTGCTCGCGGCTGGCCAGCAGAACGTAGGATCCGGTGAAATCTTGGGGATCGGTGCTCGAGTCGTACAGCGGGATTGGTGGCGGCGGATCATCCGGTTTCTTCTTCGCAAAGGACGCCGCCAGTGTGCGGTCCTGCATGTCCAGGGCCGCCGGCCCGCGCAACTCCGTGTTCATCGCCCCACAGGCCACGCCGTTGACGCGGACTTTGGGCGCCAATTCGTATGCGAGCTCACGCATCAGCCCGAGGCACGCATGCTTGCTGGCCGTGTAGATCGGCCCGCCGCCATTGACGTAAAACGAGGCGTTGGACAAGGTCATCACGATGCTGCCGCGGGTCTTGACCAGCTCGCGCCACGCTGCCTCAGCGGCCAGCAGATAACCCTTGACGTTGATGGCGAACAGCTCATCGAAGGTCGCACTGAGCTGCGCGCCGGTCATCCGGGTCAGCTGCCGTTGGTAATCCCAGATCCCGGCGTTGGCCACCAGCGTGTCGAGCTTGCCGAAACGGTCAACGGTCTCGTCGACCGCGCGATGCAGCTCCTCCGAATCGCGCACGTCCGCGCTGATCGCATGCAGCTTGGCCGGATCGGCGCTGGCCTCAATGGCGGCGTGCAACGCGTCGGGGTCGCGACCGAGGATGGTGACCGAGGCGCCCTCGGCAATGAATCGTTCGGCGACGGCCCGCCCGATCCCGGTACCCCCGCCGGTGATCAGCGCAACGTATCCCTGCAGCCAGCCTGTCATCGCAACTCCGTCAGGAACTGCGCCACCAGCAGTTCGAAATCGCGCTGACGCTCCAGCTGCACCCAGTGCCCGCAGTTGCCGAACACGTGCAGCTGCACGTTGCGGATCTGTTTGAGCATGATCTGAGATCCGTCGAGGGTGATGGTGCGGTCATCACGGCCCCACAGCAGCAGGGTGGGCGCGGTGATCTTGTGCAGATCGCGCCACAGCGGATCCATACCGTGCCGCTTGCCGAAAGCAGCGTTGTACCGGTGATAGAACTCGATGTGACTGGGGTCCAGCGATGCCTCGTACCGCGCCTTGACGACGTCGTCGCCGAACTGCTTGTGGTCGAAGACCATGGCGCGGATGAAGTTGGACATCTTCTTCTCGCTGGGTCCAGCACCGTTGTAGTACCGGAACATCTCTTTTTGCCCCTCGGTCGGAGTCGGGCCGAACGGCAGCCAGCCACCCCCGGGGGCCATCAGCACCAGTCCAGTGATCCGATCCGGTTGCGCTTGTGCCATCGCGATGGCCGCCGCGCCGCCAAGGCTGTTGCCCAGCAGGTGAAACCGGTCGACACCGAGGGCGTCGAGCGCCTCGAACAGCGCGCCGACCGAGATCTGGGTGATCGACTGCGCGTCGAGGTCGGCCTCGGTGGGGCGGTAGCTGCCGCCGAACCCGGGCTGATCGGGCAGTAGGACCCGGAACCTCTTGGCCAGCGCAGGCAAGTTCTGATGATAGTTGCTGACCCCGGAGGCTCCCGGCCCGCCGCCGTGCAACATGACCAGGACGGGTCCCTCGCCAATCTCCGCCATGGCGATGTCCCCGTAGGAGGTGGTTACCGTCCGCGTGAGCAGCGTGGGCATTTCGTCGATCTCAGTGTCGAATTCCGTGCTGGCCACCGGCACGTCCTTTCACTCGTCGGTTCGGAAGGAAGCTCGTCGATTCAGAAGAAGGTGGAGATGTTCTTGGCCAGCAGGACGCTTTGGTCGAGCAGGATGACTCTGCGGGCGACCTTCAACCCGCCGTCGGGGCTGCGACGCAGGATGTCGGTGCGGCACCCCGCGAACACGTTCTCTTCGCGTTCGAGGCGGTTGCGATACACCAGGAACGCCGAGCGGGCGGCGAGATCAGAGCCACTCCCCTGATCCGAATCGACATGGTGCACCACGACGTTGGTGACCAGGTGCCGGGTCCGCGAGGGCGGGTCCTCGGCCCAGGCCATGCCGGAATCGAACCGGCGGATCCGCCAGGCCAGACTCTCCTTGGTCTCGTCGTAGAACGCGGCCTCGCCCCGTGCCGAGATCGACAGCGCCTGTTGGCGACGCAACCGGTTGGTTCTGGTGGGCATCCAGTAGTCGAGGTCGTCGGCCAACAGATCGAGCCAGTCGGTGAAGCGTCCGTCGTCGAGCAACTCAGCCTCGGTGTAGTAGAACTGCTCGACCTGGAAGTGAATGTCGTGGCTGGCCCGCCGCGCACCGTCGATGTTGGCCAATATCGTTGCCGCGCTGGTCATGTGCGTACTCTCCGTGTCGTCGTCATCGTTTGATCAGCCTGCGTAGGTCTACCGATCGATCGGCCAGTTCGGCCGCGGATACCGTGATGCCGCGGTCGATCATTCGGCGCGCGGCCCGAACGGACGCGGAGTCGTCGACCGCCACAGCTCCGGCAACCCGCCCGCCACGCAATCCGAAGCACGCGTAGGGCTGCTCACCAAGGCGACCCCGGGACGCGAACTCGTCAGCACCAGCGAGGTTTCCGACGACCTCGACGTGTGTCCCGTACCGGTCGGTCCAGAACCAGGACGCGCCGGCAGCTGGCGGTGGCGCGCCGAGGATCGTCGCGGCCGCGCGCTGTGCGTCGTGCTGGGCCGCCTCCCAGTGCTCGCTGCGGTGCTGCGGGACACCGCCGGCACGGGTGCGTGCGACATCGCCGACCGCGAGGACCGCCGGATTCGACGTCACCTGCATCGGGTCGACGACGATGCCGCCGTCTACCGTCAGACCGGCGTCACGAGCCACTGAGGTCGCCGGTGCCATCCCAACGGCCAGCACGACCGCGTCGAACACCCGCGGCTCGGCGCCGGCCAGGACAGCGGCGACGATCCCGCCAGGCGAGTCCTGGAACGACTCGACGACACCGCGCAGCACCGTGGCACCGTGGGCGGTGTGCATGCCGTGCAACCACGACGCGACCTCGTCACCGACCACGGCGGCCAGCGGCGCCGCGACCGGGTCGACGAGCGTGACATCGCATCCCAGATGCATGCCGTGGAAGCAACTTCGGCGCCGATCAAGCCCGCACCGACGATCAGCAGGCGCGCAGCCGGGCACCAGTGCGGTCCGCAGTCGGTCTGCGTCCTGGGCGCTACGCAGCGTGTGCACCCGCGGTGCTGTCGGCTCCCGGGATCGGTGGCCGAAACGCGTGACCTCCGGTTGCGAGCACGACCTTGTTCGCCCGGACAGCGCTGCCGTCGGCGAGCTCGACCACACCCAGACCGGGCCGCAGCGCCGCCACCGAGCTGTGTGACCATCAACTGCACGCGGTGGTCGTCGAACCACTCCGGAGGCTGCAGGGCAATGCTCTTCAGGTTCGACATCACCGGCCAAGTAGGCCTTCGACAGAGGGGGCCGGTCATAGGGGAACTCCCCTTCATCGATCAGAACGACGTCCCCGTCGAAGCCGCCGGCCCGCAGCGCCGCGATGACACTCACGCCGCCGACACCACCTCCGACGACCGCGATCCGGCCGATGCGGTCATCAGGGTCTCTCTCCCGGATAGAGGAAGACCTGGCCGTCGCGCACCTCGACCCGGTGCGGGCGGGCGTCCTTGGTGGCCGGCAGACCGTCGACCGCACCGGTCTTGAGACAGAACTTGCTGGAGTGCAGTGGGCACTCGACCTGACCGTCCTCGACCCACCCCTCGGCCAGCGAGGCCTCGGCGTGGGTGCAGGTGTTGTCCAGTGCCCACACGCTGCCGTCGTCGTCGCGCAGCAGAGCCACGTCGTCGTCGGTGCCGGTGATCGACCGTGCGACGACGATGCCCTCGCCTTCGGGGATGTCGGCGACGGCGGCGACGCGGATGCCCTCACTCATCGGCGGCCTTGCGTTCGTGCCACGCCGGGGTGTTCATCAGGTCACGCCAGTGGGCGTAGAACGAGCGCGCGGCGGCATCGCTGTAGAGCTCACTGGTCATTCCGGGGTGGCGCCCGTCTTCGCGTTCGGATCCCAGCCCCATCTGATAGTTCAGCTGGACGGAGTTCGTGATGAATCCGTGCGAGATGGCCTGCGCCTCACTCCAGTTCTCACCGTCGTCCTGTTCGAAGATTCCGCTGGGACCGAAGGT
This sequence comes from uncultured Actinomycetota bacterium, assembly GCA_963742715.1. Classification (GTDB taxonomy): domain Bacteria; phylum Actinomycetota; class Actinomycetes; order Mycobacteriales; family Micromonosporaceae; genus CAVUMR01. The sequence continues at coordinate 262,684 of CAVUMR010000003.1, forward strand.
GCGCAGGTTGTAGAGGCGCTGCGCCTCCCGCACGTGCTCGGGCATCGACTTGTCCAAGATGCACCACGCCCAGACCTCCATCTGGTCAGGTCCTTTCGGGTGCGACACCCGAATCGACCCGTTGACCGGCAGGTAGGAGAAGTTCGGGAACACCGTGCCGTGCCCGGTCGTCAACGGGCCTTCCACGCGTTCGTCGCCCAGCCGCAGCCGCAGAGCGGCGTAGTCCATCCACTCGTGCACGGTCTGGGCGTCGAACCGGTTGCGTGGATGCACCGGGAAGCCGTGCCCGTGCCCCCTCGGGTCGACGTACTGCCGTCCGGTGCGGTGCACCATTTCGGCCTTGGGCTTCCCACCCGCCAGCACCGTCAGTGCCGAGCCGTGGCTCATGTTCACGTGGTACCAGTCGCTGGCGGCCTGTTCGGCGGCGAGCTTCCAGTTGCCCTCCACCACCCATTTCTCCACGCCGCCGACGACGACGGTGCCTTCCGGGTCGTGGTCGAGCATCGCGTCCAAGTACCAGGTCATCCCGCCCAGCGCGTCATGCAAGCTACTTGCGCCGGGATCCCAGTTGCCGAAGATCAACCCGTGGTAGGAGTCCACGTTCGGCACCTCGACCAAACCCCAGTCGCCGGCCTGGAAAGTGTCGGGGTAGCCCTCCTTGTTCGGGATGCTGATCAACTTGCCCTCCAGGTCATACGCCCACCCGTGGTACGTGCAGGTGAAGCTGCGGGTGGCGCCGGTCTCCGCACGGCAAACCCGCACGCCCCGGTGCCGGCACGAGTTCAGAAACGCCCGGATCTTGCGGTTCTTGTCCATCGTGACGATCACCGGGTCCTCACCCATATAGGTGGTGAAGAAGTCGCCGGGCTTGTGGAACTGGTCGGTATGGGCGAGAAACAGCCAGTGGGTGGCGAAGATCCGCCGCTGCTCCTGCCGGTAGATCAGTTCATCGGTGAACAACGCGCGGTCCAGCAGCCCACCGTCGGCGTCGACGAGACCCGACACGTCGACAGTGCGCTGGAGTTCAGCGGGACGTCGTAGCGTCGTGCTCGGCGGCGACGTGAGTGCAGTGGCCCCCAGCGCCCGGCTGCATGGTGGAAGTCATGCGGGCCACACAACTCTGGTCGCCCAACGAATTCCAGCGATCGTTTCGCACAACGGCACACCGACTGTGAATCGACGCACGCCACCCCCAACGTTGACGATGTGCTTGCCGCAGTCGCTGTCTCACAGAATCCACATGACCCCCTGGAGGGGCTCAAGCTCCGCGATGTGCCGAAACCGCAGCCCCGGCCGGGATGGGCCGTGGTGCGGGTGGCGGCCTCGGCGCTGAACATGCACGACCTGTGGACCCTGCGCGGTGTCGGGCATCCCGCAGAACGCTTGCCGATGGTGCTCGGCTGTGATGTGTCGGGGTACGACGAGGACGGCAATCCGGTGATCGTTCATCCGGTCATCGCCGACCCGGACGCCGGCCGCGGCGACGAGACACTGGACCCCAATCGTGCGCTGCTGACCGAACGGCACAATGGCGGATTCGCCGAGTACATCTCGGTGCCGCGGCGCAACCTCGTCGCCATGCCGACCTGGCTCGCCTTCGATGAGGCGGCTTGTCTGCCGGTGGCGTGGACGACCGCCTACCGAATGTTGTTCACCCAGGCCAACATCAAGGCCGGCGACCGTGTCCTGGTGCAGGGCGTCGGCGGCGGGGTGTCCTCGGCCGCCATCAAACTCGCGTCGGCCGCGGGCGCCGTCGTCTACGCCACCAGTCGAAGCGAGGCCAAACGCACCGAAGCGCTGAGTTGGGGCGCGCGGGAAGCAGTGCCCAGCGGGGAACGACTGCCCGAACGGGTCGACGTCGTCATCGAGACAGTCGGTGAAGCCACCTGGTCGCACTCGCTGAAGTCGGTGCGCCCGGGCGGCACCGTCGTGGTCGCCGGCGCCACCACCGGGATGAATCCGCCGGCAGACCTGGGACGCATCTTCTACCTGCAGTTGAGAATTCTGGGGTCCACGGGAGCCACGCGTGCCGAACTCGATGCGCTGCTGCGGTTGCTCGACGCCACCGGAACCCGGCCGGTCATCGACCGGACGTTGCCACTTACCGAAATTCACAAGGGTTTTCAGCTGATGCTCGACGGCGACGTCATGGGCAAGGTCGTCATCCATCCGTCGTCCGAGAACTGAGGTATCTGCATGACCGCCGCCGTAGTTGGCCTGTCACACTCGCCGCTCATCGGTAAGAACGACCCCGACCCCGAGACCCTCGGCCGGGTCGACGCAGCAATCGACGCCGCGCGGGCTTTCATCGCTGACTTCGACCCCGATCTGGTGGTGCTCTACGCGCCCGATCATTACAACGGCTTCTTCTACAAGGAGATGCCGCCCTTCTGTCTGGGCACCGAAGCGCATGCGGTCGGCGACTTCGATTCGTCGGCCGGGACCACTGTCCGTCGACGCCGACGCCGCCCGCCGCATCGCCGAGGGTGTGCTCCAGCGCGGTGTCGACCTGACCGTCTCGGCGCGGATGACCGTCGATCATGGCTTCGCCCAACCCCTGGAGGCGCTCTTCGGGGGTATCGACCGGGTCCCCGTGGTGCCGGTTTTCGTCAACGGTGTCGCCACACCACTGTGCCCCGTCGCACGGATTCGCGCCCTGGGCACCGCCGTTGGTCAAGCCGCCATCGATCTCGACCGACGCGTGCTCTTCCTTGCCTCCGGAGGCCTTTCCCACGATCCGCCGGTCCCGGTGCTCGACGGCGCCCCGCCGAAGGTCGCCGATGCCCTGATCGAGGGTCACCCGCCGACGCCTGAGCAGCGCACCCGTGGCGAGGGGCGGGTGATCGAGGCCGGCCGGCAGTATGCGGCCGGCGGCACGACGATGATCCCCATCAACCCGGGCTGGGACAACAGGTTTCTCGACCTGCTCGAGCACGGCCCCCTCGGCGAGTTCGACACCTGGACCACCGAGGCAATGGCCGCCGAGGGCGGCGGATCCGCCCATGAGGTCCGCACCTGGATCGCCGCCTTCGCATCGCTGGCCGCCGTCGGCAGCTACACGATGGATCTGCGTTTCTACGAACCGATTCCGGCCTGGATCGCCGGATTCGCGGTGGCGACCGCGCAACTGACGGAGGCCCCTCGATGACCCTGCAGAGCAGTGCTGCCCTCGTCACCGAGGTGGCCGACCTCCTGACCGTCGCCACTGACACCGGCAGCCCGATTTCTCCCGTGCGACATCTCATCGGCGGCGCCGACATCGGCCTCGCCTACGCCGTCCAGCAGGAGATCGTCGCGCGCCGACTGCGCCGCCGGGCGGCGAAGTGGTCGGCCGCAAGATCGGCCTGACATCGCCGGCGGTGCAGCAGCAACTCGGCGTCGACCAGCCCGACTTCGGCGTGCTCTTCGCCGACATGGACGTCACCGATCTCGACCGCAGGTGCCCTCGCGAACGGCTGCTCCAGCCCAAGGTGGAGGCGGAGATCGCCTTCGTCCTCGGGCCGGACCTCGACGCCGAGACCTCGACCGTCGAGCAGGTCCGGGCCGCGGTCGACTACGCCGTCGCCGCGCTGGAGATCGTCGACAGCCGGGTCGCCGACTGGGACATCACGATCGCCGACACCGTCGCCGACAACGCCTCCAGCGGCCTGTTCGTCCTCGGCGAGCACCGGGTCACGCTGGCGACGTTCGAGCCGCGGGAGGTGACGATGCAGATGTACGCCGACGATCACGCTGGTCTCCGAGGGCGACGGCACGCGCCTGCCTGGGCGACCCCCTCGACGCGCTGCCCTGGCTGGCCCGCACCGCCGCGAGTTCGGGACCCGCTGCGCGCCGGCCAGGTCATGCTCTCCGGGGCCCTGGGTCCGATGGTCCCGGCGCCGCCCGGGACCACCGTATCCGCGCCGACGATCTCGCGCCTGCGGCGCGGTGTCCGCGACGTTCTCACCCCAAGGAGCCCGAGGACCAAGGATGACGCAAGACCAAGGTGGCCGTCATCGGCTCCGGCAACATCGGCACCGACCTGATGTTCAAGATCCTGCGCGCTCTCCGACACCCTGGAAGATGGCCGCGATGGTCGGCATCGACGCCGCACTCCGACGGGCTGGCGCGCGCCGCCGCCTGAAGGTGCCCGCCACCCACGACGGCGTCGACGGCCTGATCGCGATGGCCGGCTTCGACGACATCGGGATCGTCTTCGACGCCACCTCCGCCAAGGCGCACGTCGCGAACGCCGCAGCGCCTCGCGCCGTACGGCAAGACGCCTGATCGACCTGACACCGGCGGCCATCGGCCCGTACGTCGTCCCGCCGGTCAACCTGGACCAGCGCCTCGACGACGGCGCACGCAACGTCAACATGGTCACCTGCGGCGGCCAGGCCACCATCCCGATCGTCGCCGCGGTGTCAGCGGTCACGCCGGTGCCCTACGCCGAGATCGTCGCCTCCATCGCCTCGAAGTCGGCCGGGCCCGGCACCCGGGCCAACATCGACGAGTTCACCGAAACCACCTCGCGGCGATCGAGTCGGTGGGCGGCGCCGCCGCGCGGCAAGGCGATCATCGTCCTCAATCCCGCCGAACCGCCCCTGATCATGCGGGACACCGTGTTCTGCCTGATCGGCGACGCCGACCACGACGCGATCCGCGACTCGGTCGACGAGATGGCCGCCGACGTCGCCGAGTACGTGCCCGGCTACCGGCTCAAGCAGCAGGTGCAGTTCACGCCCATCGAACCCGACGAACCCGTCCACACCCTGCTGCGCCGCCGGCTCCCCCGGTGACCACCCAGGTGTCGGTGTTCCTCGAGGTCGAGGGAGCCGCCCACTACCTGCCCGCCTACGCCGGCAACCTCGACATCATGACCTCGGCCGCCCTGCGGGTCGCCGAGGCGCATCGCCCGCCGCACCACGCACCGACCCGAGGCATGTCGGTGGCACGCCGATGACCCGACGCTCTACGTCCAGGACGTCACGCTGCGCGACGGCATGCACGCCATCCGGCACCGCATCAGCCCGACGACGTGGCCCGGATCGCCGGCGCACTCGACGCGGCCGGCGTCGATGCGATCGAGGTCGCCCACGGCGACGGCCTGGCCGGCGGATCAGCTCAACTACGGCCCCGGCAGCCACACCGACTGGGAGTGGATCGAGGCCGCCGCCGACAGCAGTCGCACTGCGCGTGCTGACCACCCTGCTGCTGCCCGGCATCGGCACCATCGCCGAGCTGCGCCACGCCTACGCCCTCGGGGTCCGCTCGGTGCGGATCGCCACCCACTGCACCGAGGCCGACATCTCCGCCCAACACATCCGACGGCGCGCGAACTCGGCATGGACGTCTCAGGCTTCCTGATGATGAGCCACATGGCCGCCGCCCGCGCAGCTCGCCGAGCAGGCCAAGCTGATGGAGTCCTACGGCGCGCATTGTGTCTACGTCACCGACTCCGGCGGCCGGCTGACATGGACGGCGTTCGCGAACGCGTCCGCGCCTACCGGGACGTCCTGGACCCCGGCACCCAGATCGGCATCCACGCCCACGAGAACCTGTCACTGTCGGTGGCCAACTCCGTGGTCGCCGTCGAGGAAGGCGTCACCCGAGTGGACGCGTCGCTGGCCGGCCAGGGCGCGGGGGCAGGAAACTGCCCCGATCGAAGCGTTCGTCGCGGTCGCCAATCTCCTGCAGCTGGGAGCACGGCTGCGATCTCTTCGCGCTCCAGGACGCCGCCGACGACCTCGTCCGCCCGCTGCGGGACCGGCCGGTTCAAGTCGACCGCGAAACCCTCACACTCGGCTACGCCGGCGTCTACTCGTCCTTCCTGCGCCATGCCGAGAACGGCCGCGCGCATCTACGGCATCGACGCCCGCACACTGCTGCTCGAAGTCGGCCGGCGCGGACTCGTCGGCGGGCAGGAGGACATGATCGTCGACATCGCGCTCGACCTCGTCGGGCAGCCTGCTGCCGCCACCGCATCATGACCGGGCCGAACAGCACCGCGCGACTCGACGTCGAGTTCGCCTCTGCGGGCGTCACATGCCGAGCGTGGCTATACCTACCGAACGCCACGACCCCGGCGCCGATCATCGTCATGGCCCACGGTTTCGGCGGCATCCGGGAAATGCGACTGGATGCCTACGCCGAACGATTCCGCGCGGCCGGATACGCGTGTCTGGTCTTCGACTACCGACACTTCGGCGTCAGTGACGGTGAACCGCGCCAATTGCTGGACGTCCAAAGACAACTGGCCGACTGGGCCGCCGCCATAGCGTTCGCTCGCAGTCGCCGCGACGTCGACGCCGAACGTATCGTGTTGTGGGGCAGCTCGTTCAGTGGCGGACATGTACTGTCCGCCGCCTCTCGCGATTCGGATATCGCCGCCGTGGTCGCCCAATGCCCGTTTACCGATGGCCTGGTGTCGGTGCTGGCCATGGATCGGCTGCATGCTCTGCGGGTGGGGATGCGTGCCGTCGCCGATGTTGCCGCGTGCATCGCCGGCCGACCACCGGTGATGCTGCCGATCGTTGGCGTGCCCGGTTCGGTGGCCATGATGACGGCCCCAGACGCGGCGCCGGCGATGGCGGCAATGGTTCCACCGAATATCGAGTGGCGCAACGAAGTCGCGGCACGCGTGGCACTGCAAGTGATCCGATACCGGCCGGGACGCAACGCCGCGAAAGTCCGCTGCCCGCTGCTGGCGTGTGTCTGCAGCGAGGACTCCGTCGCGCCTGCGGACGCCACACTGCAGTACCTGGAGAAGGCCCCCCAGGGCGATATCCGGCTGTACGCCGAAGGACATTTCGACATCTACGACGGCGCCGCCTTCGAGCAACTGGTCTCCGATCAGATCCAGTTCCTCAGCCACCATGTTCCGTTGGCGGGCAACAGGACTCCCCTACCACCCCCGACATTGGAGGCGACGACCTGATGACCTTCGCCGTAGCAGGACGCACAATAGCGATCACCGGCGCCACCGGAGGCCTTGGCGTGGCGTTGGCCACCAAACTGCGCGAGCGTAAAGCCAACGTGGCACTGCTCGACCTCGACGGCGGCGCCGCCGAACGGCTGGCCCACGAACTCGGCGGCACCCGCGTCGCGTGGGGCACCTCCGTCGACGTGCGCAGCCTGGAATCAGTGGAGCAGGCCATGGCCTGCACATCGAAACACTTCGGCCGCATCGACGTGGTCATCGCGGCCGCCGGGATCGGAAACGTCTGGGGCACCCTGACCTCCACTGCGGAAGAGAGCTGGGAGAAAGTGATCGACGTCAATCTCACCGGTGTGTGGCGGACCTTCAGGGCCGCCCTGCCCTATGTCGCCGACACCGGAGGTCAGCTCACCGCCATCGCATCGATGGCCAGTTTCGTGCACTCACCGCTGCACGGGAGTTACGCCGCCAGCAAGGCCGCCGTGTTGGCACTGTGCAACTCATTGCGGGTCGAGTTGCGTGAGTCCGGGGTATCCGTGACCAGCGTCCATCCGGCGTTCTTCAAGACACCCATGATCGCCGAGGCGCTCGAAGATCCGGTGACGCGTGCGATCTGGGGCGACTTCAGGGGACCCTTCACACCAATACCCATCGATTCGGTGGTCTCAGGGATCATCGGTGCCATCGAACAGCGCAAGGACCAGGTCGTCATCCCTGGCGCCTTCCTGCCGATCGCCAAGGCCACCGGGCTGCTGCGTCCGGTCATGGACCGAGCGACCTTTCGTCGCCGCGACATCCGGCGCGCGATTGACCACTACCCGCCGATCCAGGCAGCGATCTAGATGACTACCGCACCCTTTGCCGACCCCGACATCTCAGCCGAACACCTCCCCGACGGTTCGCTGCTCCTCACCTGCCGTCAACCACTCGACGACCGGGCCAAGCCCGATGTGCTGGCAACTTTCTTCGACCGTTGTGCGCAACACCCCGACCGCCTGCTGGTCGCCGAACGCGGCCAACACGGCTGGTCGAAGCTGACATGGGGCGAGGCCGGCGAACGGGTGGGGCGGATCAGCCAGGGCCTGCTCGACCGCGGCGTCGCCGGTAGACCAATACTGATCGTGTCCCACAACAGCATTGCCCACCTGCTGGTCACCCTGGCCGGATACGCACTAGCCAGCCCGATCGTGCCGGTCAGTGCAGCCTATTCTCTGCAGAGCACGGATTTCGCCAAGCTGCGCCACATCATCGCAGCAACCAATCCCGCGGCTGTCTTCGCCGAGAACGACGACTACGCCCGCATTCTGCCCGTCGTCGGCGAGGTCGGCCTGGTGCTGACCGCTGCGGGCACCGTGCCGGGTCTGACACCGCTCGCCGAGATCGAGTCGGTGCCCACGACGCCGCTGCCCTCGTTGGCAACGAATAGCGACGACACGGTCGCCAAGATCATGTTCACGTCCGGGTCCACCGGCATGCCGAAGGGAGTGATCAACACCCACGGCATGCTCGCAGCCAACCAGCAGCAGATGCGGCAGGTGTGGCCCTTCCTGCAGGACGAGCCGCCGGTGATCCTCGACTGGCTGCCGTGGAGTCACACCTTCGGTGGTAATCACAACGTCAACATGGTGATCGTCAACGGCGGGAGCCTCTGGATCGATGACGGCCGTCCAGCACCACAGCTGATCGGTCGGACCATCGCCAACCTCGCCGAGGTGTCCCCGACTCTGTACTTCAACGTGCCTGCCGGGTATTCGGCACTGTTGCCTCATCTTGAGGCCGATTCCGCGCTGGCCGAACGGTTCTTCTCGCGGCTGCGGGTGGCGGTGTTCGCCGCCGCGGCGCTGCCCCAACAGCATCTGGATCGGCTCCGTGTGCTCGCCGAACGGTACGGCTCAGCCATGCGCCCGACCACCTCGTGGGGAATGACCGAGACAGCGCCGGCCGCCACATCGGCGCACTTCGCCATGACCCGCAGTGACACGATCGGTGTTCCGCTGCCCGGGGTGACGCTGAAACTGGTTCCGAGCGAGGGCAAGTACGAGCTGCGGCTGCGCGGGCCCAACGTGACACCGGGTTATCACGGGCGTACCGATCTCGATGAGGCACTATTCGATCGAGACGGGTACTTGCGCACTGGTGATGCGGTGACGCTGGCGGACCCGGCCGACCCGAACAAGGGACTGATCTTCTCGGGGCGAATTTCGGAGAACTTCAAACTTTCCACCGGAACGTTCGTCACCGTGGGACTCGTTCGGCCTCAGCTCATCTCGGCGATGAACGGCTTGATCCAAGACGCCGTCATGTGTGGCGAGGGCGGCGAATTTCTCGCCGCGCTGGTCTGGATTCACCCCAGCCATGCCCACCGGGTGTCGGCGGACGGTACGCCCGACACCCGTCTGCGCGCCGAACTCTCGGCGGCCCTCGACGGGCAGGCCGCCGCCGGAGGGGGTTCCTCGCAAGTCGTGCGGCGCCTGCTCATCCTGTCTGAGCCACCCGATATCGACCTTGGAGAGACAACGGACAAGGGCTACGTCAACCAACGACTGGTTCGCAAGCTCCGGGCACACCTAGTGGCCGAACTCGTCTCCTCCGAACCGCCGGCGCGCGTCATCTGCGGCACTCGATCCCGGGCCGCGCCGTCCGGCAGTGTTTGAGCGTGACTCGCGCCGGGGTGCGCGATCGACGAGGGCTGGATCTCTCGCCCGAGGGTTACCGCAGCCACAGTCGCGCTTGACGCAGACAGGGGCGACACCGCGACCGCGAGCGACCAGAGAACTCAGCTGGGCGGGACTACTGGTTCAGAGCGGCGACTTGCCGCCAGCACACTACTGGGACTGACGCCGGATGCCTGTTTGAAGATGCGGCTGAAGTTGCCGACATCGGTGAGAGGTTGGTCGCGATTTCGTGATCGCCTCTCGCGCAACTTATTTCACTTCTGGTCTTTGCTCCGGCGCATTGGGTGGTTCAGCATCGGCACCGGAGCCTGCCGACGCTCCCCCGTTCTGCCATCCGTGCCCACCTCACCGTGGCTACGCACGTACGCAGGCGCTCATCGTGCCTGCGCCGTCCTGCCGACATGGACCGTCAGGCGTGGCGAAAATTACCTGCCGACTGCGGGTACGCGGCTCAGCCACTTGGATGGACGAGCAGGGGCTGCCCAGCGGCCCGATCACCGGCGTCGAGCGGCCCGCCGATGGAACGCAGAACATCCTGCTGAGGTTCCGTCGCGGCGGGCGCGCCTACGTGCTGCGACGGCCGCCGATCCACAAGCGCGCCAAGAGTGACGAGACGATGCGCCGAGAGGCGCGTGTGCTTGCGGCGCTTCGTGGTTCGCCTGTCCCCCACCCGGGTTTGATCGCCGCGTGCGGTGACGTCGACGTACTCGGCTGCGCGTTCTACCTGGTGGAGCCGGTCGACGGATTCAATCCCGCCAGCGGGCTGCCGGCACCACACCGCGACGATCCAGCGATCCGGCATCAGATGGGTTTGTCCATGGTGGACGCCGCCGCGGCGATGTCCCAGGTGGACGTCGATGCCGCAGGGATCGGGGACCTCGGGCGCCGGGAGGGCTATCTCGAAAGGCAGTCCGCGCGTTGGCAATCCCAATTGAAGAGCTACCGCGAGCTTCCCGGCTACAAGGGCTCGGAACTCTCCGGTGTCGACGCGGTCGCCCGAAGGCTGGACCGCAACCGACCGTCGACCTGGCAGCCCGGGCTCGTACATGGCGACTTCCACCTCGCCAATGTGCTGTTCTCACCGTCAGGACCGGAGCTGGCTGCCGTCGTCGACTGGGAGATGGCCACGATCGGTGATCCGCTGCTCGACCTGGGCTGGTTGCTCACCACCTGGCCCGTCGATGAGCGCGCCGCCGCCATCCTGACCATCGAGCCGTCGTCCGGCTTCCCGACTCGCGACGAACTCGTCGCGAGGTACCAGGACGTCACCGGTCGCGACCTGACCGCCCTGCCGTGGTTCGAGGTCCTCGCCGCCTACAAGCTCGGCATCGTTCTGGAGGGCACGCATGCCCGCGCCTGCGCTGGACAGGCCGACAAGGCGACGGGCGATTTCCTGCACGCCGCCGCGGTGAGCCTGCTCGAACACGCGGGGAAACTCATCACCGAGAACTGAGCACTCGACCGAGGGGCGTTCAGTCTTGCCAGAAGTCCATGACCAGCTTGCGTCGCTGGTCACGCGTGCCCTTCTCGACGAAGTCGGCGATGCCTTGCCGTTCGAGCTGACGAGGCGGTGCGACTTCGAAGATCATGCTGTTCGCCAGGTCGAGGTCGGCGCCCTTGTCGAGGAAGTACTTCGTAACCTGCACCGTGGCTGGGTTTTTGGCCAGCATGACCTCGACGAGTGCGTCGACCTCGTGATCGAGCAGTTCTGGTTCGCATAGCCGGTTGATGAGGTTGTGGCGTTCTGCGACCGCAGCACTGAACATGGCGCCAATGAGGTTCCACTCCTTGGCCTTTCGACGGCCGGCGAATTTGGCGATCTTCGCGGTACCACCCCAGCCAGGGGTGATGTCCCAGTTGATCTCCGGCATGCCCCACCGAGAGCGGTTGGTGGCCACCACGAAATCGCACACCAAGGTGAGCTCCAGCCCGCCGCCCGTGCACACACCGTCGACGGCAGCGATCGTGACGGGCACCATGTCGTCGATCACGTTGACGGTGTCCTGATACATCCGGACCTGCCAGACGAAATCGTCAGGGCCCCAATCGTTGAACTCCTTGATGTCATCGCCAGCGCAGAACGTGTCGCCGGCCCCGCGAAGGATCACGACGCGACATTCCCGGTCGACGGAGATGTCCTTGACCGCGGCGTTGAGCTCAGCCGACAACTCGCGATCGAGCGCGTTGTGGCACCCCGGACGATTCAACGTGATCGTCGTGACCGGCCCCTCTCGACTCACGATCAGCTTGCCGGACGGCGACGGGTGATCAGACATGAGCGACTCCTCGATCTGGGCTGGACACGATTGGCCGACGTTATCGACTATGGTCTTCTTATGCAAGTGTCTTGTTTAGAGAGACACTCTATGATCGGTCGGACCATGAGCAGCGATCGAGTAGGTCAGGCCCTCGCCGTCGACCTCGACTCGATCTATCGCACCGGTGAGGTCGTGGGAGACGCGTGGTCATGGTTGGTCATGCGGGAATCCGTGCTCTATGACGTTTGTCGGTTCTCCCAGTTCCAGGCCCGACTGGGCGTCGCCCGCTCAACCCTGGCTGCGCGCCTGCGGCAACTCACTTCTGGCGGCCTGCTCACCGAGCACCCTCGGGCGTCCGGGCCCGAATACCACCCCACCGAGAGCGGCCGCGACTTCCTCATCTGCCTGATGGTCGCGATGCGCTGGAGTGACCGGTGGTACTTCGAGGGACGCTCGCGTCCAACCCCGGCGATTCACGTTGGCTGCGGCCAACCGCTCGAGGCGGTACTGCGATGTGACAACTGCCGAGAGGTAATTTCCGCTAGTCACGTCACTGCCTGGAGACCCGGCCCCTTCACCGCATCACCCCGGTTGAGCCAACGACGGCGCACACCCAATCTGTCTCTGCTGGAACGGAACCGAACGTGTTCGATCGGTCGAACCCTCGGCGTCATGGGTGACCGCTGGACCAGCCTGCTCATTCGAGAGGCCTTCTTCGGGACCCGCCGATTCGATGACTTCCAACAAAACCTCGCCATCGCGCCAAACATTCTGTCGGGCCGGCTGCGTCGCCTCGTGGACCAGGGGATCCTCGTCGCAGCGCCGTACGGCGATTGGCCGGTTCGCCACGAGTACCGGCTCACCGAACGAGGACTCGACCTTTATCAGCTCCCACTCGCGATGCTCACCTGGGGTCAACGCTGGCTCGACCCCAATGAGTCAGACATCCACCTGACCCACACGCTGTGCGACCACGAGCTCAAACCGATACTCAGCTGCGACCGCTGCGCCGCCCCCATCGCACGCGAGGACATTCAGCTGAAATGAGTGCGGGCGGTGGGACTCGAACCCACACGCTCTCTCGAGCACGGGCACCTAAAGCCCGCATGCCTGCCAGTTACATCACGCCCGCAGCGTGCTGATCCTACCGCGTGAATCGCCCACCGAATTTGTCGGCAGCCGACTCTAGTTTGGAGACATCGGGGCGGCGGGGGGCATGACGTGAGGTCCTTGGAGGAGTTCAACGAGGTTCAGCGACTCATCGCTGCGGGCATGAACAACTGTGCGATTGCACGGCAGACGGGCTTGCCTCGGACCACCGTGCGGGACCTGCGGCGTCGGCCGCAAGTCCTACCGAGAACCCCGGGAGGCTCATCAATCTGCGCGATCGACCACGACTTCAGCGAACTTCCGGTTGCACCGTACTCGTACTTGCTCGGTATGTACCTCGGTGACGGTTACATCTCGCATCAAGGCCGAGTCTGGCGTCTCCGTGTCACGTGCGCTACGCAATACCCCGCGATCATCGCTCGCTGCTGCGAAGCGATCGACGCCCTGATGCCAGGGCAACACGCGACAGTCGTGCAGCGTAAAGAACGGTGTGTGGACGTCTCACTCTTCTCCAAGCACTGGCCGTGCCTCTTTCCACAGCACGGCCCCGGCCGGAAGCACAGCAGGCCGATCCGACTCGAGCCATGGCAGGAAGCCATCGTCTACGAGGAGACCGAAGCGTTCGTCCGCGGACTGATCGAGAGCGACGGCTGCCGCGTCGTCGCCAATGATCGCGGGGTCATGAGCATCCGGTACCACTTCTCGAACCGGTCGGAGGACATCATCGGCCTGTTCACGGCCGCCCTCGATCACCTCGAGATCCCATGGACCCGCTCTACGAAGTACATCGTCTCCATCTACCGCAAGGCCGCGACCGCCCGCCTCGATGAGTTCATCGGGCCGAAGGCGTAAGCACGAAATCTCAGGTGCAGAGCGTGATGGGCTGCACGTCTTCGGTGAGGAAGTTGGCCTGGAGCGGGACTGGCGCTCCTTGACTCACCGATCCCGCGATACTACTATTCAAATAGTCAACTCTTACTCTTCGAATATTCGATACGCTCACGATCTCTGCTGAGGGTGTTTACGGGCCGATCAGTTCGGGCCACGGGCTCGTCCACAAGTTGTCGTGCCCGTAGTCCCGTCTCTGCCTGTTGGGGTTGACCGTCGTTGGCACCGGTGAAGTTTCCATCGACGGAGCGCAGAGCCGCTCGCTCGGTCTGCCAGAACAACCGTCGACTCTGGACGGTAAGTGAATGCCTACTCAATAAGGACAGCAAATGATCTGCAAGGACGAACGCGACAGTCGCTGCCGTGCCACGTCGGGTGAACGACGCGTGCTGCGCACCGCGATCGCATTCGGCGCCGCTGCCGCAATCGGCATCGGGGCCGGGGTCGCCCCGACAGCCCACGCTGCGCCTGTAGGTCCGACTTCCTCAGTGGTATTGACTGTTTCGCCGCTTGCAAGCGTTACGGACCCGGACGCCGAGAGGGCAGCGTTGCAACTACTCAAGTCGACGTACTTCAATGATGTCGATAGCAAGAACTGGCTTGCCCTTCGCCAGCTCTTCGCTCCCGGCGCCGTGATAGACACCACGGGCTCGCTGGGGCCCTTGTTCCCCAACCGCGATTCGTTCATCGCTTTCACAGCGTTGACGCTCAGTTTGATCAATACCCGCCATCAAGGTTACGACCCGCAGATCGACCTGACGTCCGATACGACTGCCAGTGCCGTGTGGACGATGCAGGACAGGCTCTCCATTGCCGGCCTTGTCACGATCCATGGCTATGGCCACTATGCCGATACCTACGAGAAGGTCAACGGCCAGTGGGTAGTCACCTCCTCCAAGCTCACCCGCACAGCCTTCGGTCTTGAACTTCCCGCGGTCCAAGCCTTTGTGACTGGGCTCGGTCAAGCGTACGAATCGGGAGGTCCTGTCGCGGCACTTCTGTATGTCGTTCCGGGCCTCGTCAACATCCCCGTCAGCGTCGTCACGGCACTTGTCGGCGCCATTGCAAGCAACTTTGGAGGGCCACCCGCCAAAGCCGAGCCGATCACTGTGCCGCCGGGATCCACGGGCGTGACCACCGAGCTTCCAGGCGTGACGTCCACCGCTGCCGCCGCCATTTCAACGGCGTTGACTCTCAATGTTCCCGCATCAGCGGCGACCCAGAAGTCATCCGCTTCGAACGCAACACCGTTGGCGACGGACACAGCTGGGTCCGTCGAAAAAGCCGCCCAGTCGATCGAGGCCCGCACGCCTCAAAGTGCTGTCGCGGACGAGCCTCATGCGACCTCCGTCGACACCACCGTTGAATCACCCAAGACGCCTGACAACACCGCCCCAGAGTCCGGCGCGACGGACAACACCGAGTCAACGACGTCCACGTCCACTCAGACCGGGGACACCACGAAACCCGCGACCACATCCACCCACACCGACGACAACACCAAGCCCGCCACCACTTCCACCCACACCAGCGACAACACCAAACCCGCTACCACCTCAACCCACACCGAGGACAAGACCGAGTCGACAAAGTCCACCCACACCGACGACAACACCGACTCGACGAAGTCCACCCATGCCACCAGTTGAAGCCTCGGTGCGGAAGGTGCTGCGGCGACGGCAGACTCAGGTGTAGAGCGTGATGGGCTGCACGTCCCCGGTGAGGAAGTTGGCGCCGACCTCGATCTTCTTGTAGTCGATCGGATCGTGCAGTGAATGGGTACGGATGTTGCGCCAGTAGAGATCCAGCCCTATGTCGCTGCGCACTGAGCTGGTGCCGGTGACCTCGTACACGCGCTGAGCCACCTCGAGGGCAGTCTCGGTGGACACCACCTTCAGTTGGGCAATGCCGATCTCCACCTCGGCGCGGTCGGCCGCGGTGACGTCCGAGCCGCGGGTGATCACCAGGTCGTAGCGGGCGTTCCAGTGGTCGGCGAGGGCTTCAACCGCTGCCACCCGCGACACCAGCTCTCCGAACACCCTCTGCACCAGCGGATCTCGCGAATAGTGCTCGGCGTTGCTGAGCAGCCAGGCTCCCCGTCGATCCAGGGTGAGCTGACGGGCCTTCTGCAGGGCGCCCTGCGCGATGCCGAGATAGAGATTGCCGAACGCCAGTTGAATGCCCGGCGTCACCAGAGTCGAATACGGTTCCTCGCCGACGACGCCGAGCACGTCGGACGTCGCGACCGCGACACTGTCGAACTCGACTGAGCCGCTCGCCGAGAGCCGCTGCCCCAACGCATCCCAGTCGTCGACGAACCGCACCCCGGCCCTTTCGTGATCGATGACCACACGCGAGGATCCGGTCGTGGCCCTGCTCGGCTGCCATCACCAGCGTGACGTCGCCGGTGGACGCGCCAGTGGAGTAGCGCTTGCGGCCGTCGAGCCGGTATCCAGCGCCGTCGGCGGTCAACGCCAGGTCGGGGTCGATCGGGTTGACGGAATCGCCCCACAGCCAGTGCCCGGCAGCGGAGGCCTGGAACCAGTGCGGCCAGCGTGCCGGATCGCCGAAGAAGACGATGCCTGCGTGGTTGACGTAGTGGTAGGCCAGGATCTGCGCGATGGACGCGTCCGCGCGGGAGAGGATGCGGACCGCCCGCAGCGCGGTGCTCCAATGTCCGCCGTGGCCGCCGTACTCGGCCGGGATGAGCAGGTCGACCAGACCTGACTCCTTGAGGAGTTTGAGTTCGGCGGTGGGCTGCTCGTTGGCGCGGTCGCGGGCCAACGCGTCGGCGGCCAGGACAGTGGCGACGTCGGCGGCCGTCGCATCCCACTTCTCGAACTCGAGCGCATCGGGCAGCGTGATCCAAGGGGTGCGTGGCATTGGTGCTCCTTCACGAAGAATGGCGAGGGCCACGGTATCGCCGCCCTCAGATTGTTATGCGGCAGGCAGTCGGTCGCCCGAGCCCTCGTCGAACAGGTGCAGGCGGTCTGGCCGGACCGTCACGGTGACGCCATCACCGGGTACCGGCGGTCGTGCCCAGCGCGCCACCTCGGCATCCTCCACGACGGCGGTCAGTCGCTGCTCGCCGAGCGTGATGATGAAGACGTATCGGGGACCGAGCAATTCGACCAGTTCGAAGCGCCCAGCACCGTCGCCGTCCGGTCGCACCAGCACGTCCTCGGGTCGCACCGCGACGGTGACGGCCGGCCGATCGGGACCGGTGACGATCCCAGCGAATGCCCTCGGCCTCGAAGGATCCCCCGTCGATCCGGCCTCGGATCAGATTGGCGGTCGGCGACCCGATGAAGCCGGCGACGAACGTGTTGGCCGGGGTCCGGTAGAGGTCGTGCGGCGTCCCACGCTGCTCGATCCGGCCGGCGTTGAGCACCACCAGCTGGTCGGCGATGGTCATCGCCTCCTCCTGGTCGTGGGTGACGTAGAGCGCGGTGATGCCGAGTTCCTGTTGCAGCCGCCGAATCTCGGACCGCAACTCCACCCGCAGCTTGGCGTCGAGGTTGCTCAACGGCTCGTCGAAGAGGAACACCGACGGCGTGCGCACCAGGGCGCGTGCGATCGCCACCCGCTGCTGCTGGCCGCCGGACAGCTGGCGCGGCTTGCGGTCGAGCAGTTTCGTGATGCCGACGCGCTCGGCAGCCTCATGAGCGCGTTGTGCGGCAACGTCTTTGGCGACCCCGGCGTTGCGGAGCGGGAACGCGATGTTGCCCGCGACGCTCAACTGTGGGTACAGGGCGTAGTTCTGGAACACCATCGCCACGTCGCGCTGCCTCGGGGTGGCTGCCGTGACGTCGCGGTCGCCGATGTGCACCGTGCCGCTGTCTGCCGATTCCAGACCCGCCAAGATCCGCAGGGTCGTCGACTTTCCGCAGCCCGACGGTCCGACCAGCACCGTCAACGAACCATCGGGCAGGGACAGGCTCACGTCGTCGACCACCGCGCCGTCACCGTAGGACTTCGTGATGCCCACCAGCTCAACGGCGCTCACTTGGTGGCACCCGTCGCAAGCCCGCCCACCAGGTACCGCTGCGCCGCCAGCGCCAATACGTAGACCGGTGCGATGCCGAGCAGTCCCGCCGCCGCCTGCTGGCCGAACTGCACATTGCGATCACCCTGGAAGAGCGACAATCCCACCGTCAAAGTCTGACTCTCCTTGGTCACTGCGAGATACACCGCGAACAGAAATCGCCGCCTGCTGAACTTCGAGCATTTGCCGCACCTCGTCGAGCTCGCTCATGCTTCTGTCCGCCACTGAACATAGGTTCCGCCCTCGAGGATCACGGGCGGCGCGCGCTGCATGGGAGACACGAAGGGGCGGCGCGAGATGGAGTGTCCGAACCGTGATTGAGGGGCAGACTCGGCAGGAGCCGGAGCCGTACACCGAAGAGGAGATTGTCGGGAACCTGATCTTCTGGGCGCGCCATCTGGCTAACTGCGCTTCGATCCCGAGCTACGTCGGGAGGGCCGTCGAGTCGCTGACGGAGCTGCTTGAGCCGCGCGCACCTTCCCGATCTCTGCGAGCAGTTCAGTCCTCGTCGCGCGCAGCTCCTCCCGAAGGGCCTCGACAGCTTCCCGTAATCCGGCCGCTTCGCTAGCCCCTGCGTCGAGCCGAGCCAGGATGTCGTCGGCGGGCGGCGAGGACTCGGCTCCGGTGAGGAGGTAGTCATAGGAGACCCCGAGGATCTCGGCGAGACGCTCGTAGTTGTCGTGGCTGGTCCCTCCACCGAGCTCCCAGTTCTGGTAGGTCCGGAGCTTTGACGCCATGCCGAGGCGCTCGGCGACCTGCGGCTGGGTGAGCCCCCGCCGCTCTCTGAGCGCTTTGATCCTGGCGCTGATCTCCTGTCGCCGCTCGGCATCGTCCATTAGCTCTCGGAACGCGGCGAGCGTATGAGGGTTTCGTGCCATCTGCGACGCAAATTGCGCGAAGTGGTCTTCCGTGATTTGTAGTTGCGTCATATGTGCGTGCTAGCTTACGCGCAATGGACACGAAGGACAAGCGCCCGACCCTGGTTCGCACCACCGTCCTGATCTCTGAAGAGACCGATCAGGCCCTCCGCCAGCTCGCCGATGACGGCGAACGACCGCTCTCCTGGGAGATCCGCCGAGCCCTCGAGGACCACGTCGATCGGCAGAGGTCCGACGAGGAGCCCGCGGCCGCATGAAGCTTGGCGACCTCCTCTACTACGCCCTGATCGGCACGCTCTGCCTCGTCTGCTTCGGCGTGGCGGTGCTGATCGCCGCTGTCCTGCTCGGCGTCGGGCTGGCGCCGTGACCCCCGCCGCCCTCCGCCGCGAGCCGATCGCACCGCCGGTCGCTAAGTGCCCCCACTGCCTCGTGCCGATGACGCTGATCGCCGACGGCACCGCCCGCTGCGCCGCCGGCCACGTCTTCCGCTCGAGCGCCACGGACGAGCTCCACCTCCGCCGCGACCGAATCGGACACGGCTGAATGGCCGAGCTCACCCGCGAACAGCGCATCGCCCGCCGGCGCGCCGAGTACGACGAGCACTACCCCGACGGCCCGGTTGCCGCCGAGCTCGAGTGGATCGAGCAGGAGCGAAAGTTCGCCGAAGAGGACGCCGCCGAAGCCGAGCGCCTCGCCGGCCACGACCCCGCCCCCCGCCGGCGCTTCATCCCCGGCCGCGGCTTCCGCCGCCCTCGCCCGCCTTCACCGAGTCCCGCAACCAACGAGCACGGAGGTGCAGTGGAGTGAGCGTGAAGGAGAAACTGTCCTGGGCCCTGGGTCATCGTCAGGTGAGCCTCGCCGACAAGGCGGCGCTCGTAACGCTCGTCGCCGAGACCGACCGCCACGGCCGAGTCCGCCTCGACCCCGAGGAGCTCCAGCTCCACGCCGGTCTATCGGAGCGCGCCCTAAACGGCGCCCTGCACTCGCTCGTCGACAACAACCTGATCCGCGGCATCCGCTGGTCCTCGGTCAAGGGCTGGTCGGGCGAGATCCGGCTGAACTTCGAGGCGGTGGCGTAGGTGGCGGGCGAGGGGCGACTCCTGCCGGTCGGCCGCTACGGCGGCGACGAGGCTCTTCGCTACGGCAAAGTCGGCTACATCGACACGCCCGTGAGCGACCAGTGTGGCCTCTCCGCGAGCACCCTCGACTACCTGATGCGCCAGCAGTGGGAGGGCGGAAAGCGCGAGGGGATCCACGAGACGCAGGTGGAGGCCGATCGCGCTCGCCCCGGGATCTACGAGGAGGGCGTCGCCGACGCGTGCAAGGTCGCAGAGCGGCAGTTCCGCGTGATCCGCGACCAGCTCGACACTCTGCTGCTCGCGCCTCACTCAAAGCGGCAGAGCAAGGGGTTCGCGAAGGCGGTTCGGGATGTCCGCGCCCTGGCTGACGAAATGCAGCGCTGGGGCAAGGACCGCCCGACGACAGAGGCGCGCGGATGAGCGTCAACCCCGCCCTACTAGCCCTGCTCGGCATCCCCGTCGCGCTCGCCTTCGCCCCACCGACCATCCGTCACGTCCGCTGGCGCTGGCGGCAGTGGCGCCGGCGTCGACTCGTCGGTAACCCGATCGAGCTTCCGCTCGGAAAGACGAGGGTCGGACGATGAGCGCCACCATGACCGAGGTGCCCCGCCTGATCGTCTGGCGCCTGCTCGAGGACATCGGCGGATACGTCGAGCGCAGCGAGATCGAGGAGCACACGAGCCTCTCGTCCCGGCAGATCGCACAGGCGCTCGGGGAGCTGATCGAGGAGAAGAAGGTTGAGGACCACCAGCTGGGCCTCCGCGCGATCGCGTCGCCGCCCGCGTTGAACGGCGCCGGCGCTTCACCACCACCGCCGACGAAACCAGCTAAGCAGCCGCGCCCGTCGCGCGAGGAGGTCGAAGCCTTCAGGGACGAAGTCAAGTCCTACATCCGGGAGCACCCCGGTTCAAGCGGCGCGGACATCGCGCGGGCATTGAACGGCGGCGGGGCCTCGGAGGCTGCGTTCCAGCAGCGAGTCGGAAATGTGCTGCGGGAGCTGGGAGACGATCCGGAGTTCGACTTCGACAAGCAGGGCAACAAGAAGCTCTGGCGCGCCGACTCGCCGGCACCGAAGAGCGAGGTCGAGAAGGCACCGGCGCCAGCCCGACCGCCCCGGCGTTCCAGCAAGCCCGGGAAGCCTCAGGGCGCGGGCCCGGGACGACGCCGGGCAGCCACGCCACGCCGAGTCCGGCTTCCTCCGCTCCGTGGGGGAGGGAGTCGAGCTGGTCCTGGCCCACAACTTCGGGACGGTCGAGGTGGCGGTCGGCACGCTGGGCGACGGCCACCTCGACCTCGACACCCACGCCATGGCCCGGACCCGTCGGCCAAGGTCATCGACGCCATCCGCCGTCGCTACACGCTCGACGGCGACACGCTGACCTACGAGATCGCCATGGCCGCCGTCGGCATGCCCCTCACCCACCACCTCCGAGCCACGCTCACCCGAGTCGACTAGCGCACCAGGGTCGTCTCGACGCCGAGGAAGGCGGCGATCCTGTCGACCTCCCGGTCGAGGAGCTCAAGGTGGGCGGGAGACAGGCCGGTCGTGGGGTCGACGGTGATTTCCAACCTCCGGCCCCGCTTCGCCCGCTTCCAGATGCCGCCGACCACGCCGTCGACGAGCATCGTCGACACTCCGACCACGTGTTCCAGCCGGCCCTTGGGATCGGCGGCGATTCGGGCCTTGGCAGCCGGCGGGACAAGCCTGTCGCGCTGGCGGTGGCCGAGGACGTAGCTGTCGTACTGGGGCAGGAGCCGCAAGGTCGGCACGGCCGCAGGTTCGTCCGCCGTCGAGTCGAGGTCGGCGGCGAGGCACCATCCGGGTCGGCCGCCCACGGTGACCTGGGCCAACTCGGGACGAAGGGCGTCGAGGAACGGGCGGGCGTCGGCCGATCGCATGCCCAGCCAGGCGGCGACGTCGGCGTCGCTGGCCGGCCCATAGGAGATGAAGAAGCGCCGGACGACCTCCACCATCGACGCCTCGGGATCGAGCTCCTCCCACCCGTCGATCCACTGGTCGAGGCGGACGAAGGTGACCTTGGCGCCGCGGCTCGGGCCGAAGCAGAGGAGCCCGGCGAACGCCGCGGGAGCCAGCAGCGACCCCCAGTTCGACCGCATCGGCTCGAGCGCCCACTCGCCGGCCCGGCCGCCACCTCGACAGCCAGCTCCTCGCGCGTGAGCTGGCGGCGGTCGAGGGCGTCGCCGATGGCGTCGAGCAGCGGCCCGGCCCCGGCCGGGTCGAGACCGTGGAACCTCAGCCAGGCGCCGTCGCGCCCCCACGGATGGGCGCGCATGGCGGCCATGTGCAACCCGACGTCGTCGGCCCCCACCAGGTGGATGGTCGAGCGGAGACCGTGGACCTTGACCAGCGACCGCCGCTCCCACAGCGCGGTCCTGACGTCGGCAACCCGCAGGTCGGGAATGCGGGCGCTGAGGGCCAGCTCGGCCGCCGACAGCACCTGCGCCTGGATGCCACACGCCCGGCGAACGACGCCCAGGAGGTCATCTGCCGCGGCCGGCACGGTGAGGTGGTTCCGGGCCAGGCGCCGGGCGTCGACCTCCTCCCACGTCAGCGCCGTCAGGTTGGTCTCTATGCCAGCACGCCTCGGAGCTGGGCGAGCGTCTCGGGCACGACCCGGTACCAGACCCAGCGGCCCCGCTTCTCGCCCACGATCAGGCCGGCGTCGACGAGGATCTTGAGGTGGTGGGACACGGTGGGCTGGGAGCGCTCGAGGGGCTCGACCAGCTCGCAGACGCACGCCTCGCCGGCCGACGCGGAAGCCAGCAGGCTGAGCAGCCGCAGCCGGGCGGGGTCGGCCAGCACCGCGAAGGCGGCCGCCAGCTCGCCCGCCTGCGCCTCCGACAACGGAGTCGACAGCACCGCCGGGCAGCACTCCTCCAGCAGCGGCAGCGGCGCACGCACACCCGTCGTCATAACCACCTCGCGGTACGATAGATCGACGTCAGTCAATGTACAGCAGACGGCCACGCCCGCTGCGAGCGCCCTCGCATTGACACGTGTCGATACATCTGTCACCATCGATTGATCGACGTACGTGAATCCGTGGAGGTCGCCGTGTCACGAGTGCAGCTGGCCCTGAACGTCTCCGACATCGACGCCGCGGTGGCGTTCTATTCGAAGCTGTTCGCAACCGAGCCGGCCAAGCGCCGCCCCGGCTACGCCAACTTCGCCATCGCCGAGCCGCCCCTGAAGCTGGTCCTGATCGAAGGGGTGGCGGGCGCCGGCACGCTCAACCACCTGGGCGTCGAGGTGGAGAGCACCGGCGAGGTCGCCTCCGCCGCGGCCCGGCTCGGAGCCGAGGGCCTGGCCACGGCCGCCGAGGACCAGGTGTCCTGCTGCTACGCCGTCCAGGACAAGGTGTGGGTCGACGCCCCCGACGGGGAGCCGTGGGAGATCTACACCGTCCTGTCCGACGTCGAGATGCCCGCCGGCCGGCTGCGCACTGTGACACAGGATGATGGCGCCCCGGACGACGGTGTCCTGTGCTGCGCCGCTGCGCCCGAGTCGGCCGCGCGCTGCTGCTGAGGTGAGTCCGGTTGGCGAGGTGAACCCGCTCGGGCGCCGGGCCTGCGCCGAGCTCCTCGGCACCGCGCTCCTGACCATGGCCGTAGTCGGATCCGGCATCGCCGCCCAGCGGCTGTCGCCGGGCGACATCGGCCTCCAGCTCCTCGAGAACGCCGCGGCCACGGCCGCCGCGCTGGCCGCCATCATCCTCGCCGTCGGGCCGGTGTCGGGCGCCCACC
The DNA here is from genome assembly GCA_963742715.1 of uncultured Actinomycetota bacterium. Taxonomy (GTDB): domain Bacteria; phylum Actinomycetota; class Actinomycetes; order Mycobacteriales; family Micromonosporaceae; genus CAVUMR01. Next base: position 286,298 of record CAVUMR010000003.1, read on the forward strand.
TCAGCCCCGTCGTGATGAACATCCCGATCATGCACGACGACCAGCACGGCACCGCGATCATCGCCGCCGCCGGCCTGATCAACGCCTGTCATCTGACCGGGCGCGAGCTCAAGGACGTCAAGATGGTGGTCAACGGGGCCGGCGCCTCGGCGTTCGCCTGCACCGCGCTGATCAAGGCGATGGGCGTGACGCACGACAAGTCACGTCTGCGACCGGAAGGGCGTCGATCTATCCGGGGCGCGAAGGGGTGGACCAGTGGAAGAGCGCGCATGCGGCCGACCGAAGCGCGCACGCTCGAAGAAGCGCTGAAGGGCGCGGACGTGTTCCTGGGCCTATCCGCGGCGGGCGCGTTGAAGCCCGAATGGGTCGACAAGATGGCGCCGCAGCCGATCATCTTCGCGATGGCCAATCCCGATCCGGAGATACCCGCCCGAAGCCAAGGCCGCGCGCCCCGACGCGATCGTCGCCACCGGCCGCTCCGACTATCCGAACCAGGTCAACAACGTGCTCGGCTTCCCGTTCATCTTCCGCGGCGCGCTCGACGTCCGGGCGACGACGATCAACGAGGAGATGAAGATCGCCGCCGCGCAGGCGCTCGCCGAGCTCGCCCGCCAGCAGGTGCCAGAGGAGGTCGCCGCGGCCTATGGCGGCAAGGCGCACAGCTTCGGCCCCGAATACATCATCCCCGCGCCGTTCGATCCGCGGCTGATGGAGATCGTCCCGCGGCGGTCGCTAAGGCGGCGATGGACTCGGGCGTCGCACGCAGCCGATCGAGGACATGGAGGCCTATCGCACCGCGCTGCGCGCCCGGCTCAACCCGACCACCTCGGTGCTCACCCTCGCCTATGAGGCGGCGCGCGCCAATCCGCGCCGGGTGCTGTTCGCCGAGGGCGAAGAGGAAGTCGTGCTGCGCGCCGCGATCGCCTTCCGCGACGGCGGCTACGGCACGCCGGTGCTGGTCGGCCGCGACGACGTCCACGACCGGCTGCGCGAGCTCGGCGTCGACGATCCGGCGCCTTCGAGGTCGCAACAGCCGCAACTACCGCGCGTGCCGGAGATGGTCGACTATCCTCTATCAGCGGCTGCAGCGGCGCGGCTACATGCACCGCGAGCTGGAGCGGATGGTCAACCAGGACCGCAACATCTTCGCCTCGCTGCTGCTGGCGATGGGCGAGGCGGACGTGATGATCACCGGCGTCACCCGGCCCTACGCGCAGAGCTTCCGCCAGATCCGCCTGGTGCTCGAGCCCAAGGCCGGCCGTGACGCCTTCGGCATCCACCTGATGGTCGGCAAGAGCCACACCGTGTTCATCGCCGACACGACGGTGACCGAACGGCCGAGCGGCGAGCAGCTGGCCGATATCGCGATCCAGACCGCCGGCGTCGCCCGCCGCATGGGCCACGAGCCGCGCGTCGCCTTCCTGTCTTATTCCAATTTCGGCAATCCCGAGGGCAGTTCCTCGAGCAGATCCGCGACGCGGTGAAGATCATGGACGCGCGCGAGGATGTCGATTTCGAATATGAGGGCGAGATGTCGCCGGACACGGCGCTCGATCCGGAGCTGCAGAAGCTCTATCCGTTCATGCGCCTGAACGGGCCGGCCAACGTCCTGGTCATGCCCGGGCTGCAGTCCGCCAATATCTCGGCCAAGCTGCTGCGCGAGCTGGGCGGCGACGCGGTGATCGGGCCGATGCTGGTCGGCATGGAGAAGCCGGTGCAGATCGCGGCGATGAGCTCGACCGCCTCGGATCTGGTGACGCTGGCGGTGCTCGCGGCGGGCGACATCGTCCGCTAGCCGGGCCGGCTAGGCTAGTGCGGGTTGTCGGCGGTCTGGCCGCGCTGGCCGGGGAGCCGACGCCGCCGATATTGCCGAACAGCTCCTCGAACAGGCCGCGCTCGCGGCCGAGGGTCGGCGTCTCGTCGCCCGACGGGCGATGTTCGCGGCCAGCTCCAGGCCGGTGCGGTCGACCCGCTCGACATTGCCGTTGGGTCGAAGCGGACATGCAGCACCGTCTGCCGCTTGGGCGCGGCATCTGAAAGGCGAGCTGGCGGGTGTTGCGCGAGACATAATACCAGTCGCGGTCGGCCTCGAACTGGCCGGTGAAGCTGGGCCGGCCGATCGTCCCGACGACCGAATCCCGATTGTCGACGCCGGGCTGCATCGCGGCGATCAGCGTGTCGTCGATGATATAGCCCTGCTGGCCGGCGATCCGGGTGCAGCCGCCGAGCAGGCCCGCCGCCGCCGCCGCGCCGAGGATCGGGACCGTCAATGTTCAACCTGGGCATGAGATTTCGCTTATCTCCCGCGCCCCGATCATCGGCGGCCAGGCGGCCTTGACAGCCCTCCCAATATGAACATCGCCCGACCGGCGCAACCCGCCCAGTCAGTTGGAAAAAACGGCTTGTCCCTGATTCACGCATATTCGGCACCCCGGCCGGCGAGGCGCTCGACCTGCCCTACCGGGGGATCGTCGCGGCCGGCCGTGACCCGTCATGGTATCGCGACGGCGGCGTTCCGGATACGATCGACGGCCGCTTCGACATGATCGCGACGCTTCGTGGCGCTGTTGCTTCTGCGGCTCGAGGCGGAGGGCGAAGCAGGTAAAGAGCCCTCGAGACTGGTCACCGAATTGTTTATCGAGGACATGGATCGAGCCTGCGGGAGATCGGCATCGGCGACTATGTCGTCGGCAAGCATGTCGGGCGGATGATGGGGGCCCTGGGCGGACGCCTCAACGCCATGCGCGCGGCGGCGGACCGGGAGCCGCCGAGGCGGTGGAGCGCAACATCTTCCGTGGGGCTCCGCCCTCGCCGGAAGCCGTCTCCCGGGTCGCGGCCGGCTGGAACATTCCGCGCGGCGCTTGCAGCGACCGAATCGGCGCGTTGACGCGCGGTGAATTGCCGACGCCATGACGCAGCCAGAGTTCAGTCGCGACTGAGCGCCGATACGCTGGGTGCCTCACCGCGCGCGCTGTCGATCGAAGCCGACGGCGAGGAGCGGGCGGCGCTGGCGCGGCGTTTCGGGTTCCTCGCGCTCGATGCGCTGGCGGCCGAGGTCAGCCTGAGCCGCGAAGGCGAGACGGTCACGCTGTCCGGCCGTTCAGAGCCGGGTGATCCAGCCTGCGTCGCCAGCGGCGATCCGGTGGCGGCGGAGATCGACGAGGCGATCGTGGTTCTGTTCCCGAGCCGCCGGCCCGGAGCAGCCGGATGAGGAGGTCGAGCTCGGCGAGCAGGATCTCGATATGATGTTCTCACGGGCGGCGCGATCGATGTCGGCAGGCGGTCGCGCGAGAGCCTGGCGCTGGCGCTCGACCCTTTTCCACGCGCGTCGGAAGCGGAAGCGGCGCTCAAGGAAGCCGGCGTGAAGAGCGAGGCGGAGGCCGGGCCGTTCGCCGTCCTCGCGGCGCTCAAGGACAAGCCGAAGGAACTAGACGTCAGAACGGGATATCGTCGTCCAGTTCGGAGTCGAAGGCCTGGGGCCGGCGCGAGCGGCTGGCGCGGATGCGCCGCCGCCAAATTCGCCGCTCGCCATAATAGTCGCCGCTAGCCGCCACCTCCGCCGCCGCCGCCCGGCTGTCGAGAATGCAGCTCGCCGCGGAAGCGCTGCAGCACCACCTCGGTAGTATAGTTCTCCCCCGCTCTGGTCCGTCCATTTGCGCGTTTGGAGCTGGCCCTCGAGATAAACCTTCGAGCCCTTCTTCAGGTAGTACTTCGCCACCCGGCCCAGGTTCTCGTTGAAGATCACCACCGAGTGCCATTCGGTCTTTTCCTTGCGCTCGCCGTCCCTTGTCCTTCCAGATTCTCGGACGTGGCCACCCGCAGGTTCACCACCGGCTCGCCATTGCCCAGGCGCCGCACCTCCGGATCCCGGCCGAGGTTGCCCACCAGGATCACCTTGTTCACGCCCGCCATTCGGGTCTCTCCTCAAAGTCCGAGCGAAACCGCAATCCAATAGGTCGCGCCCGCCGCCAGATATGCCAATATGAAGACCCCGCCGCCGGCTTGTGGACAGACCGTGCGGCTGTGGACAGGCCCGGGCGCGGCACACGGCGCACAGACAGCCCGGACGCGGCGCACGGACAGGCCGGGCCGCGGCACCCGGCGCACGGACATGGCCCGGCGCGGGGGCGGGTACGCCGACCGGTGAGCGGCGGCACCTACCCGGGTGAGCGGGGAACGCCGGACGCCCTCGTAGCATTGGCCGCATGCCCACCCGACCCACTTCGGATACCGAGGCCGCCGTCCGCGCCGCGCTCGAGCGCGTGGACGACCCGGAGATCCGCCGGCCGATCACCGAGCTCGGCATGGTCAGTCGGTCGAGGTAGCGCCCGACGGGTCGGTCGAGGTCGAGCATGCTGCTCACCGTCGCCGGCTGCCCGCTGAGGGACAAGCTGCGCACCGACATCACCGCGGCGGTCACGGAGCGTGCCGGAGGTCACCGGCGTGACCGTCGACTTCGGCGTGATGACCGACGAGCAGCGGCGCGGACTGCAGCAGTCGCTGCGCGGCGTGCGGGCGCCGGCGCCGAGCCGGTCATCCCGTTCGCCCAGCCGGGCTCCCGGACCCGGGTGTACGCGATCGCTCAGCGGCAAGGGCGGCGTGGGCAAGTCGAGCGTCACGGTCAACCTGGCCGCGGCCCTGGCCGCGCGCGGGCTCGACGTCGGGGTGGTCGACGCGGACATCTACGGCCACTCGGTGCCGCGGATGCTCGGCGTCGACGACCGGCCGACCCAGGTCGAAGACATGATCATGCCGCCGCAGGCGCACGGCGTGAAGGTCATCTCGATCGGCATGTTCACCAAGGGGAACGCGGCCGTGGTGTGGCGCGGCCCGATGCTGCACCGGGCGCTGCAGCAGTTCCTCGCCGACGTGTACTGGGGCGACCTCGACGTCCTGCTGCTCGACCTGCCGCCCGGCACCGGCGACGTGGCGATCTCGTTGGCCCAGCTCGTACCGAACGCGGAGATCCTGGTCGTGACCACGCCCGCAGACGGCCGCCGCCGAGGTGGCCGAGCGGGCCGGCGCGATCGCCCTGCAGACCCACCAGCGGCTGGTCGGCGTGATCGAGAACATGTCCTGGCTGGAGCTGCCGGACGGGTCGCGGATGGAGGTGTTCGGGGCCGGCGGTGGCGCCGCGGTGTCCGCCGCGCTGACCCGGACGGTCGGTGCCGCAGGTACCGCTGCTGGGCCAGATCCCGCTGGACACCCGGTCCGCGAGGCCGGCGACGCCGGTACCCCGATCGTGCTGACCGATCCGGACTCGCCGGCCGCGGTCGCGCTCGCGCCGATCGCGGACCGGCTCGCGGTACGCCGGTCCAGCCTGGTCGGCAAGCCGCTCGGCCTGCAGCCGGCGCGGTCCTGACCTCGCCGCGACGGCACCGAAGCACCGCGCCCGAGCCGGCCCGCCCGACCTGAGCCGGCGGAACGCGTCGCTAGACCCGGACGACGCTGCCGTACTCGTCGATCTCGTCCGCGTGCGTGTCGTCGAACCAGATGCCGCCGCTGGCCAGATACCGGAACCGGTGCTCGCCCGGGGGCAGGGTGATGGACACGCTCCGCGTGTTGTCCCGCCGGGGTACCAACTCGTGCTGGCCGGGCTTCCAGCCGTTGAAACTGCCGACCACGCTGACCACGCCCGGTGGGTCCTCCTCGGGCAGGCTGAACGTCAGCTTGATCTTTCCTCCCCGCTGTACCGCTCGCTTGAGCACGCGATCCCCCCTCCGGAGTTCAACGTCCGGCATTACGGTACGTGCCCATCTAGCTACACGTAGGCAGCACCGTAGAACAGCGGGGATCTCTCAGGTGGCGTCGGTGTCGTACCTCGGTCGCGCGCCGGCCTGCCGATTCGTCGACTGGGTCGGTACCGCCGGCTTGCCGCCGGACCGCGCGCCGGAACCGTTCGCGCCGTTCGGGCCCGAGTCGGTCAGGTTGGCTTGTACATCCTGAACGTCGTCGTACAACTCCTGGAACGGCCGGCGGAGGAGCTGCTCGTCCTCCTCGCTCAGCACGTGCTTGCGTACAAAAGTCCTCGGGTTCAGGTCTTCCAACTCGATATTGGTGCCCAACTCCCGGGACAGGTCACCGGTCGCGTTGCGGGCCATCGTGCGCAACGTGCGCAGCATCTTGACGCCGTCGCTGATCATCTTCGGCAGCCGGTCCGGGCCGAAGATGAACAGGCCGATCAGCACCAGCGGGATGACTTCACCCCACCCCACGCTGTCGAACATCCGTGCTCCTCCGCGCGCGCCGAACCGATCCCCGAAGCTTACGGCCACCACGGGGGTGTCGCGGAAGGGCGGCCGGCGGCAAAGATCCGCGCCCGGCGGATCACCGGCGTCCGCGCTGCTCGGCGCCCGTTGCTCGACGTCCGCGCTACCTGGCGGCCGTGTTACTTGGCGTCCGCCGCGAGGGTGATCTCGGCCGAGCGGCGCGCGCCGTTGCGGGTGTACTCGACCGGCACCACCGTGCCCGGCGCGTTCTTCCGGATCAGCGCGACCAGGTCCACCGAGTCCGACAACACCCGGCTGTCGAACCTCGTCACCACGTCGCCGTCGTGCAGCCCGGCCCGGGCCGCCGGACCGCCGGGCTCCACGTGCTGCAGCCGTACGCCACCGGTGACGCTGGTGAACTCGGTGTCCAGCGTCGCCCCGATGACGGTGCGCCGCGCCCGACCGGTGGAGATGATGTCCTGCGCCACCCGCCGGGCCTGGTTGATCGGGATGGCGAAGCCGAGACCGATGTTGCCGCCCTTGCCGTCCGAGCCGGGGAACGTGGCGATGGCCGAGTTGACCCCGACCACCCGGCCGGCACCGTCGATCAGCGGGCCACCGGAGTTACCCGGGTTGATCGCCGCGTCGGTCTGGATCGCGGCCAGGTACGCGGTCTGCCCACCGTCCTCGCCGGTCTTCACCGGCCGGTCCAGCGCGCTGATGATCCCGTACGTCACGGTGTTCTGCAGGCCCAGCGGAGCGCCGATGGCCAGCACCGGATCGCCCACCGCGGCCCGGTCGGAGTCGCCGAAGCGCACCGCCGCCGAACCGCTGCGGTCCACCTTGAGCACGGCCAGATCGGACTCGGGATCGGTGCCGGACACCTTGGCCGGTACCACCGTGCCGTCGCTGAACACCACCCGGAGCGTGCCGCCCGAGGCGGCTTCGGCCACATGATCGTTGGTGAGGATGTACCCGTCGGAGGAGATGACGAAGCCGGAGCCGTTGCCCTGCCGGCTGTCCGACTCGATCAGCACGGTCACCACGCTCGGCATCACGCCGGCGACCACCCCGGCCACCGATTCCGGCTTGCGCTGGGCGGCATCGGCGGTGCTGCCGTCGGCGGTACCGAGGCTTCCGGCCCGGGTACGGGCCGCGGCCACGTAACCGAGGGCGCCACCGAGCAGGCCGGCGACCAGCGCGATCGTGCTCGCCAGCACCAGTACGAAGCCGAGGCTCCGACGTGGCCCGTAACCGGTCGGTGCGATCGGCGGGAGCGGCTCCAGGGGTGGCCCGGCGGAGCCGTTGGCCTGCTGTACCACGACCGCGCGCGCGTACGGGTCCCGCCACGGGTCGGTGGCCGCGTTGCTGGCCCACCACGGCGAGCCCTGGCTGGCCGGCGCCGCGGGACGCCCGTTGGGGTCCGGCCCGGGGCCGGGTGGCGCGGTCGGTGCCGGTTGGCCAGCCAGCCCCGGACCCGCGCCGGGATACCCGGCGGCGTTGCCTGCGTAGGTCACGCTCAGCTACTCCTCTTCAGCGAGCCCCAGAGAGGTCACCGTGTGCTCACCTGGCGCCGACAGCGCGAAGATCTACTCCGGCCGCGGGTGTCCCCTCCAGGATTACACGCCGCGGCACACCCGGCGCCTCCGCGTCTGGCCCGGTCTTGTTGCCTAGGCTGAGCGGACCGACGAGGAGGAGGTGCGTAGCCGTGACAAGTCTCGCGTCGAGCACCAGAGAGTTCACCGAGTCGTACATCCCCGAGGACGCCGTGCTGCAAACAGCGCGGGCCCGGGCAGGCGAGTTCGGCATCCCACCGCTGGAGTCCGGCGGTGGCGCGGCGCTGCGGTTGCTGGCCGCCGCGGTCGGGGCCAAATCCGTGGTGGAGGTCGGCACCGGTACCGGCGTGAGCGGCGTCTGGCTGCTGCGCGGCATGCGCACGGACGGCATCCTGACCACGATCGATCTTGAACCGGAGTACCAGCGGCTGGCCCGGCAGTCGTTCGCGGAGGCCGGGTTCGCGCCGTCGCGGACCAGGATCATCGCCGGCCGCGCGCTCGACGTGCTGCCCCGGCTCGCCGACGGGGTGTACGACCTGGTCTTCCTCGACGGCGACAAGACCGAGTACACCCAGTGCATTGTCGAAGCCCTGCGGCTGCTCCGGCCGGGCGGAGCGCTGGTGATCAACAACGCCCTGTACGGCGGAAAGGTCCCTGATCCGGCCGCCCGCGACCACGAGTCGGTGGCGTTGCGGGAGGTGGCCAAGGCCGTCCGGGACGCCGACGAGTGGCTGCCCGCGCTGCTGTCGGTCGGTGACGGACTCCTCTGCGCAATCAAGCGCTAGCGCACTTGCCGGCCTGCGGCGGGCCCAGCCGCCGCCTGACAGCGTTCTCAACTCGGCTGCTCAGCGGGGGGTGCGGACCCGTTCGCCCTTGCCCAGCACCACGATGCCGCTGTCCGTGACCTTGTACAGCTCGCGGTCGGCGTCGTGGTCCACCCCGAGCCGGGCGCCGTCCGGCACGATCACGTGCTTGTCCAGGATCGCGTTGCGTACCACCGCGCCGCGGCCCACCCGTACCCCCGGCATCAGCACCGATTCCTCGACCCAGGCGCCGTCCTCCACCTCGACGCTGGGCGCGAGTACCGAGCGGGCGACCGTACCGGTGACGATGCTGCCGTTGCAGACGAGTGACTCGTACGCCCGGCCGCCCAGCACGAACTTGGCCGGCGGCTGCGGCGGGATGTGGGTGCGGATCGGCCACTCCGCGTTGTACAGGTTGAAGATCGGCTGTACCGACACCAGGTCCATGTGCGACTCGTAGTACGCGTCCACGGTGCCGACGTCCCGCCAGTACGCCCGGTCCCGCTCGGTGGCGCCCGGTACGTCATTGCGGTCGAAGTCGTACACCGCCGCCATGCCCTTGCCGACCAGCAGCGGAATGATGTTGCCGCCCATGTCGTGCGCGCTGGCGGGGTCTTCGGCGTCCAGTCGCAGCGCCTCGATCAGCACGTCCGCGGTGAACACGTAGTTTCCCATCGACGCGTACGAGACGTCCGGATCGTCCGGTACACCCGGCGGCTGCGCCGGCTTCTCCAGGAATCCGTTGATCGTGACGCCGTCCTCGCCGGCCTCGATGACGCCGAAGGCGCGGGCCTCCTCGCGCGGTACCCGGATGCCCGCGACCGTGACGCCGGCGCCGGACTCGATGTGCTGGGCGACCATCTGCCGCGGGTCCATCCGGTACACGTGGTCGGCACCGAACACGACGATGTACTCCGGCTGCTCGTCGTACACCAGGTTCAGCGACTGGTAGATCGCGTCGGCGGAGCCGGTGTACCAGCGCGGGCCGAGCCGCTGCTGCGCCGGCACCGGGGTGATGTACTGCCCGAGCATCGAGTTCATCCGCCAGGTGGACGTGACGTGCCGGTCCAGCGAATGCGACTTGTACTGGGTGAGCACGCAGATTTTCAAATATCCCGCGTTCACCAGATTCGACAGGACAAAATCCACCAGCCGGTACTGCCCGCCGAACGGAACTGCCGGCTTTGCCCGATCCGCGGTCAGGGGCATGAGGCGTTTGCCCTCACCACCGGCGAGCACGATGGTCAGGATCCGTGGATCGCCCCTGCGCATGTTGTGAGACTAATGGCCCCGGGCGTCCTGAGCAGCGTCCATGAGCACTGTTAACGAGGACGTATCGTCGTTGGCCCCGGCGGGCTCCGCAGCGCGACCCATAGGGTGACGTCATGCGTGTGGCCGTCCTGACCAACGAGTACCCGCCGGACATCTACGGCGGCGCCGGCGTACACGTCGATTTCCTCGTCCAGGAGTTGCGGCGGCTGGTCGACGTGGACGTGCACTGTTTCGGCGCCGACCGCGCGGACGCCCGGGGGTACACGCCCGGCGCCGAAGTGGCCGGTGCCAACGCGGCGCTGCGGACGCTCTCCATCGACCTGCAGATGACGGCCGGCGTCGGCGGGGCGACGGCGGCGGGCGGCGGTACCGCTGAGGGCGCCGGACCGCCGGAGCTGGTGCATTCGCACACCTGGTACACCAACCTCGCCGGGCACCTGAGCAAGCTGCTGTACGACGTGCCGCACGTACTGACCGCGCACTCGCTGGAGCCGCTGCGGCCGTGGAAGGCGGAGCAGCTCGGCGGCGGGTACGCCCTGTCGAGTTGGGCCGAGCGGACCGGGTACGAGTCGGCCGACGCGATCGTCGCGGTCAGCGCCGGCATGCGCAACGACGTGCTCGACGCCTACCCGAACGTCGACCCGCACCGGGTGCACGTGATCCACAACGGCATCGACACCAGCTTGTACCGCCCGGACCCGAGCACGGAGGTGCTGGTCAACCACGGTATCGACGCGGACCGGCCGTACCTGCTCTACGTCGGGCGGATCACCCGGCAGAAGGGGCTGCCGCACCTGCTGCGCGCCGCCACCCGGCTGGACAAGGGCGTACAGCTCGTACTCGCCGCGTCGGCACCGGACACGCCGGAGATCGGCGCCGAGGTCGCCGCGGCGATCGACGAGCTGCGCGCCGACCGCGGCGGCGACGTCGTCTGGCTCGACACGATGCTGCCCCGCGACGACGTGATCGCGCTGCTCAGCCACGCCACCGCGTTCTGCTGCCCGTCGGTGTACGAGCCGCTCGGCATCGTGAACCTGGAGGCGATGGCCTGCCAGACCGCGGTGGTCGCCAGCGATGTGGGCGGGATCCCCGAGGTGGTCGACGACGGGAAGACCGGGCTGTTGGTGCACTATTCCCCGGACGACCCGACCGGGTACGAGGTGGCGCTGGCGGAGGCGCTGAACGCGCTGGTCCGTGACCCGGCCCGGGCCGAGGCGATGGGAGCCGCCGGTCGGATCCGGGCGGTGGCGGAGTTCGGCTGGGAGGCGATCGCCGTGCGTACGGTCCAGCTCTACCGGAGCCTGGCGTGAGCGAGCTGTCCGACCGACACGAGGCGGCGGCATGAGCGGCCGCGGTCGTCGACCGGTGGCCGGTACGCGGGTCGGCGCGCAGCCGGCCGGTCGTGGCGGTGCGTCCCGTGGCGCCGGGGGCAGGACCAGCAAACCCGAACCGGTTGCGCGTACCGCCGGGCGGACCGTGCTCGGCGTCGGGCTCAGCCTCTCCGCGCTGTGGTTCGGCGTGTGGGTGGCCGGTTTCCCGGGCGCCCCGGGCTGGCGCGGCACGCTCGGTGCGGCACTGGTGGGCGCGGCGTGGGGCGCGGCAACCCTGGTACCGGCGGTGGACCGCAAGCTCCGGCTCAGCGACAGCCGGGCGGAGAGCGCGTACGCCGGCATCGCCGGGCTGGCGATCATCGCCGGCTGGTTCGCCCTGCGGCCGTGGCTGGGGGACGGCGCGGCCGGCTACCTGTTCACCGCGGTCGGCGTGTCCGGGCTGGTCACCACGGTCGGCCTGGCCGTCCGTCGGTAGTCCGACCGCCAACCCCGAGAACTGTCGCACCCGGGGTCCAGGGTGGGCGGCATGACCACGTCACGACCGCTGCCCGACCTGTCGACCGAGGCCGCGACTCCGGTGGGCACCTGCCAGCACCGGGCGCTCCTACCGGCCACGATGCCGTTCGATCTGCGCCAGTCGCTGCGGGCGCTGGGCGGATTCGCGCCGTGCGCGGGCGAGCAGTGCCTGGCCGAGGCGTCGGTACGCAAGGCGCTCCCCCGGCCCGGATCGACCGACGAGGCGGTGGTGGTGGACGTCTCGGTGCGGCCGGACGGGAAGCCCGGCGTGGCGCTGGAGGTCTACGCGGCCGACCGGCTCACCCCGGGCGAGGTGACCGCGATCGAGCGGTCGGTGCGGCGGTGGCTGAGCCTGGACGACGATCTCACGCCGTTCCTCACCGTCGCGGCGGACGATCCGGCGATGGCACCGGTGCTGGAGCTCACCGCCGGCCTGCACCAGGTCCGGTTCGCCACGCTGGCCGAAGGCGTGAGCTATTTCGTACTGACCCAGCGCACCGCGCAGCGGATCGCCGGCAGCCGCAAGCGGCGGTTGGCGGCCCGCTACGGCGCCCCGTTGAGCGTCGACGGCACTGCGCACGTCGCCTTCCCGTCGCTGGACCGGCTGACCGAGCTCGGGCCGGACCAGCTCGCGGAGTACACCGGCAACCCGCGGCAGACGGACTATCTCGCCGCCGCGGCTCGAGGGCTGGCCCGACTGGACGAGGAGTGGCTCTACACCGCGCCGTACGAGGAGGTACGAGCCGCGCTGCGGGGCATCCGCGGAATCGGCGAGTTCACCGCGTCGGCGATCCTGCTGCGGGTGCTGGGCCGGCCCGATCACGTACCGGTCGAGATGGCCCAGTTCGCCGACGTGATCTCGACGCTGTACGGGCCGGGCACTCCGGTCGACGCGGTGCGGGCCCGGTACGGGCCACAGGTCGGCTGGTGGTCGTACTTCGCGAAGACGGCGCTCGGCTGGCGCGGGGTACCGGTCTCCGCGGGCACCGGAAAGCGGAACGTGGCCTGACCGCGGGCAGATTCGGCGGTCCGGTCAGGCCGGGACGGTCTCCAGCCAGTTCAGCAGGGTGCGCACGCCCCAGCCGGTCGCGCCCTTGGTCAGTTCCCGATCGGTCTTGTCCGACCAGGCCGGGGCGGACATGTCCAGGTGTACCCAGCGGTCGGTGTAGTCCCCGGTGAACTCGCGCAGGAACAGCGCGGCGAGCAGCGTGCTGGCGTTGCCGGTGGGCGGCACGTTGGTCAGGTCGGCGATGTCGCTGTCGAGCAGCTCGCGGTAGTCGTCCGCGAGCGGCATCCGCCAGACCCGTTCACCGGCCGCCTCGGCGGCGCGCCGGAACTGGTCGGCCAGCGTGTCGTTCTGGCTCAGCAGCGCGGCGGTGCGCTTGCCCAACGACACCTTCACCGCACCGGTGAGGGTCGCGACGTCCACCAGCACGTCCGGCTCGAGGTGGGCGGCGGCGTACGCCAGCGCGTCGGCGAGCACCATCCGGCCCTCGGCGTCGGTGTTGTGTACCTCGCTGGTGATGCCGCCGTAGTGGCGTACCACGTCACCCGGGCGGTACGCGTCGCCGCTGACCATGTTGTCGGCCAGCGGCAGCAGCGCGGTCACCCGTACCGGCAGGTTCAGTCGGGCCGCGCCGATCACGGTGGCCGCGACCGAGGCCGCGCCACCCATGTCCTTGCGCATCAGCAGCATGCCGTCGCGCTTCTTGATGCACAGCCCGCCGGTGTCGAACGTGATGCCCTTGCCGACGAGTACGACGTGCCGGGTCGCTGATTCGGGCTGCCACCGCAGCTCGACCAGCCGGGGTCCCCGCGCGGAGCCGCCGCCCACCGCGACGATCCCGCCGAAGCCGTCCCGGGCCAACTGCTCGGGCTCGCGTACCTGCACCCCGATCCGGTCCGCCTCGGCCAGCGCGCACACCTGCTCGGCCAGCACTCCCGGCGACTTGTCCGCGGCCGGCGTGTTCGTCAGGTCGCGGGCGATACAGGTGACCTCTGCGCGGATCCGGGCCCGGTCCAGGGCACCGGCGTACCGGTCCGGGTCGGCTACGGCGATGGTGAGCTCGGTCGGCCGGGGCGCGGCGTCATCCGGCTCGGGTACCAGCCGGTACCGGTACGAGGCGAGCAGCGCGCCCTCGATCAGCGCGCCGACCGACGCTTCCGGGGTGTCGGCCGGTACCGCGATGGTGAGAGCCGACCGGGCCACCCCGCGGACGAGCCCGGCGCCGGCGGCCCGCCAGTCCCCGTCGCCGCCGTCCCCGACCCCGACCAGCACCACGCGCTGCGGCTGTTGACCCGGTCGGGGCAGGGTGTGCACCTTGCCGGCCTTGGCCGGGTGCCGGAGGTCCGGCAGGAAGGCTTCCAGTGCGGTCGTCAGGTCCGGTGACAGTTCCGCGGCGGAGTAGCCGATCCGGGCCCCGGGGTCGTCATCTCCGCCGCCGGCCGGGCCGGCGGTGTCTGCGGTGTCGTCCGGTTCCCGCCCGGCGGCACCGCCGGGAGCGTGCACCACCAGCGCGAGTACCTCCGGGTCCTCGGGCGTACTGCCGAGCCGGACATCGAGCAGGGTCACCGGTGCCTCCTGACGCCGCGAAACGTTCCGGCCCCGGCGTCGCGTACCGCGACGCCGGGGCCGGTCAGGCGATACATGTTCTTGTGTCGTTATGGGACTCCCCCGACGTCCGGAGCCGCCGGGCACCATGCCGGACCCGCACCCGTCGGGTGGCGCGCCCACAGTGCCGTCAGCCGGCTGCCCCGGTCACCCGAGGCGGTCAGCCCGCCGCGGCCTTCAGCGCATCACCCAGCGCGTTCGCCTCGTCCGGTGTCATCTCAACGACGAGCCGGCCACCGCCTTCCAGCGGGACGCGCATGACGATGCCTCGGCCCTCCTTGGTGACCTCCAGCGGACCGTCACCCGTCCGCGGCTTCATGGCCGCCATCTTGTCTCCCCTCGACTCGTTCCGCGGAGTCCCGCGGCCGTTCGTGAGTTTCTGCGCCGTGGACCGGCCGGCCTGCAGGTCCGCGGCGAGTAACTGGACGCTATTCAGGAGCTTGATCCCGCGCCTGGAGGCGAGTGGGCCGCGCGCTTGACTGAACAACGTTCACTGCCAGTCCATGATTTTCCCTGATGAGCGTTGCCTGACCCAAACCCGCCCCGCCGGAATGTGACAACTTCTAGCCGATCTGGAAGGAAAGTGTCACACTCACGCTCGTGCAGGCCCGGTCGGCGCTCTTCGATGTGTACGGCGACTACCTCCGCTCCCGGGGCGGCGAGGCGCCGGTCGCCGCGCTGGTCCGGCTGCTCGCGCCGCTGGGAGTCGGCGCGCCGGCCGTACGCACCGCGGTGTCCCGGATGGTGCGTCAGGGCTGGCTGCGCCCGGTACGACTGCGGTCCGGACGAGGGTACGCGCTGACCACGCGCGCGGTACGCCGGCTGGACGACGCGGCCCGCCGGATCTACCGCACCGGCCAGCACACCTGGAACAACCGGTTCGACCTGATCGTGGTCGAGCTGCCGGCCGGCCGTACCGCCCGGGCCCGGCTCGCCGCCGATCTCGCCTTCCTCGGCTACGGCGCCCTCGACGGCTCCACCTGGGTGGCTCCCCGCCCGGCCGGCGAGGTGACCGGGCTGCTGACCGAGGCGGGGGTACGCGCCGAGCGGTTCACCGCCGAGCACGCGGCCGGTACGAAGGGCGCGACCGGCCTGGTCGAGCGGGCCTGGGACCTGCCGGCGCTGGCGCGGGCGTACGACGAGTTCGTCACCGAGCTGACCCCGGTAGTGGCCGCGGTGACCGGCCAGACCAGCGACGAGGACGCGTATTCGGCACGCTGCCAGTTGGTACACGCGTGGCGCCGGTTCCTGTTCCGCGATCCGCAACTGCCCGCGGAGCTGTTGCCGGACGGTTGGCCGGGCACCGCCGCGGCCGCCTTCTTCGACGAGCACGCCGGCCGGCTGCGCCGGCCCGCCGACCGGTACGTGGATCGCTGCCTGCATGCTGAGCTTCCGGCCGACAGACGACTCCCCGCCGACAAGCGACCTCCGGCCGACAGAAGACTTCCCGCCGACAAGAGCGAAAGGATGGTGCGCTCGTGACCAGCCCACTGCGCGTGGACCGCACCGATGGCGTCGTCACGCTCACCCTGGACCGGCCCGAGTCGCTGAACTCGCTGGACGTCGCGCTCAAGGAGGCGCTGCGGGACACGCTCGGCGAGCTGGCGGTCGACCCGGCATGCCGCGCGGTCGTCCTGACCGGCGCCGGCCGTGGCTTCTGCGCCGGTCAGGACCTGCGCGAACACCTCGACATGCTGGCCACGAACAGTACGAACCCGCTGGTCACGGTGGTCGAGCACTACAACCCGATCGCGGAGCGGCTGGCCACCATGCCCAAGCCGGTGATCGCGGCGGTACGCGGGACCGCCGCCGGCGCCGGCGCCTCCCTCGCGTTCCTGTCCGACCTGCGGATCGGCGGCCCGGGCACGAAGTTCCTGCTCGCGTTCGCGAACGTGGCGCTGGCCGGGGACACCGGCGTGTCCTGGTCGCTGCCGCGACTGGTCGGCTACGCCAAGGCGATGGAGCTGGTGCTGCTCGCGCAGCCGGTGGCCGCGGCCGAGGCGCACCGGCTCGGGCTGCTCACCACCCTGGTGGACGACGACGAGCAGGTGCTCCCCGCCGCCCAGGAACTCGCCGCCCGGCTCGCGGCCGGACCCACGCTGGCGTACGGGCAGCTCAAGCGCGAACTCATGGCCGGCGCTTCGGGGAACCTCGCGGACGCGCTGGCGGTCGAGGCGCACGCGCAGACCACCTGCGGTACCAGCGATGATCACCGGGCCGCCACGGCAGCGTTCGTGGCGAAGCAGAAGCCGGTCTTCACCGGCAAGTGAGGGTCTCCCGGAAAGTGGCTGACCGGGAGGTGCGGGCGAGGCCGGGAAGTGACGGCTACTCGTCCTCTTCCGGGTCGAGCTCGGTCAGCTCGCCCTGCACGTACGCCTGCATCGCCAGCTCGTCGTCGGCCGGGGCCACGAACACCGGCAACTCGGCCGGCCCGAGCTGCGTGACGTAGGTCCAGAAGCTGCGTACCGCCTCGGCCGGCGAGGACGCCTCGATCGGCAGGTCCAGGCTCACCAGCCATGGTCGCGCGGGCAGTACCGCGGTGGCTCGTTCGACCCGCGCGAGTACCGCCTGGTAGGTCTCGGGCGGCAGCGGTACCGGCACCGACCCGGCCGGCGCGAGGTCCACCAGCTCGGTGTCCGCCAGCGGTACCGGCGTGTCGAGCAGCCGGTGGGTGTACCTGATCGCGAGCAGGTCGTCGCCGCTGCCGGCGGCATCCGGGTCGTCCGGATCGGAGGTGTCGTCGCCGGTACCGCCGACCACCACACCGAGGCCGAAGACGACCGGCTCGGTACCGGCGGCCACCAGCACCGTGCGGTCTCCGGCAGCCAGCGCCCGAACCGGTTCCGCGGCGAGTTCCAACGTCTCGTGGAGGTACCACCGCTCCGTCCGGTACCGCTCGCCCGGAACCATCACCAGCCAGCACGCCATGGCTGCCCATCCCATCATGGCGACCGTCCCGGGCCACACCGGGGCGTGGCGTCCGGCCGGGGGCTCAGCGGCGGAGGCAGGGGCCGCGCGGAGGCAGGACCGCGCGGAGTCAGGACCGCGCGGAGTCAGGACCGCGAGGGGGCAGGACCGCGCGAAGGCAGGGCCGCCGGCGGCTCAGCGGGTCGGTGCGGCGACGCAACCGGCGAGGTGGTCGTCCACCATGCCGGTGGCCTGCATCAGCGCGTACGCGGTGGTCGGACCGACGAACCGGAAACCGCACTTGCGCAGGTCCTTGGCCAGGGCGATCGACTCCGCCGAGGTAGCCGGCACATCCGCGATCCGGGCCGGTCGCGGCCGGGCGGCCGGCGCGTACGACCACAGCAGCGCGGCCAGCCCGTCCGGCAGGTCGAGCGCGGCGCGGGCGTTCGCGATGGTGGCGTCGATCTTGGCACGGTTCCGGACGATCCCCGGATCGGTCAGCAGCCGGGCCGCGTCGTCCGGTCCGAACGCGGCGACCTTCTCGATCCGGAACCCGGCGAACGCGGCCCGGAACGCCGGCCGCTTGCGCAGGATCGTGATCCACGACAGGCCGGACTGGAACGCCTCCAGGCTCAGCCGCTCGAACAGGGCGTCGTCGCCCTGTACCAACTGGCCCCACTCGGTGTCGTGGTACGCGAGGTAGTCCGGCGTGCCATACGCCCACGGGCAACGACCGGCCCCGTCGGTACCGATCACCAGGCCGGTCGGCGTGGTCTCCACCGCCGTGACCGGCGCGGAACTGTCCGTCGCGGCCTCGGTCATCGCGGCGGCGCCAGCGCCTCGTTCTCCCTCCGCGGATCGTCGTTCGTCGGCGGGCCGCCGGACGCGGAACCGCTGGTGGCCGCGTCGCCGGTGGCCGCGTCGCCGGTGGCCGCGTCGTCACCGGAACTGTCAGCGGGACCCGCGGCCGGCTGGTCCGGATCGGCGGCTTCGTCCTCCGGTACACCTGCGGGGTCTCCGGTTGGGTCGAACGGTGCCACGGCACCCTGGCTGGCACCGACCACCGCCGCCTCGCGGGCCCGGGCCAGCTCGTCCGCGTCCTCGGCGCGGCCGTCCCGCAACGCCTGGACCTCGGCCTCGAGCGCGTGGATCAGCTCCTCCTTGTAGCCCAGGTCGTAGCCGAGCCGGGCCAGCGACTGGTCGACCTGCGCCATCCGGTAACCCCGGATCGCGGTGTCGAACCGCAGCGCCGCCACGTCCGACTCGATCAGCGGGCGGGTGGTGGGCAGCGCGCGGACCTGGTCATCCGGCTCGGCCGGCGCGAGTCCCGAGTCCCGATCCAGGATCAGCACGGCGACACCGAACACGATGCCGGCGGCGACGAGCGCCACCACCAGGTACAGGAGGAACGTGGCCATACCGGAATCGTGGCACGCTGAGCAGGCCGGTTCGACCCGGGTACCGGTTTCGGACAGCTCATGCGGACATCCGGAGGTTCGGTAGTGGATCAGCCCGAGCAGCGGGCGCTACGGCTGCGCGATCGGGTGTTCGAGCCGGGTGACCTGGCTGTCATGGCGATCGTGAACCGCACGCCCGACTCGTTCTACGACCGCGGCGCGACGTACCGGACCGACGCCGCACTCGCCGCCGTCGATGCCGCGGTCGCCGCCGGCGCGGACATCGTCGACATCGGTGGCGTACGCGCGGGCTACGGCGACGAGGTCAGCGTGGACGAGGAGCTGCGCCGGGTGGTGGGCACGGTGACCGCGGTACGCGAGCGGTACCCCGAGCTCGTGATCAGCGTGGACACCTGGCGGGCGGCGGTGGCCGACGAGGTGTGCGCGGCCGGTGCGGACCTGATCAACGACACCTGGGCCGGAGCCGAACCGGAACTGGCCGCGGTCGCCGGCCGGTACGGCGCGGGTCTGGTGTGCAGCCACACCGGTGGGCTGCCGCCGCGTACCGATCCGCACCGGGTCGCGTACGACGACGTGGTCGCCGACGTGATCGACACGGTGTGCGGGCTGGCCGACCGTGCGGTCGCGGCCGGGGTACGCCCGGACGGCGTCCTGATCGACCCGACGCACGACTTCGGCAAGAACACGTACCACTCACTGGAGCTGACCCGGCGGCTGGACGAGCTGGTCGGTACCGGCTGGCCGGTACTGGTCGCGCTGTCGAACAAGGACTTCGTCGGGGAGACCCTCGACCTGCCGGTCGACCAGCGGCTACCCGGTACCCTCGCCGCGACCGCGGTGTCGGCGTGGCTGGGCGCCCGGGTGTTCCGGGTACACAACGTGGGCCAGACCCGGCAGGCCCTGGACATGGTGGCTTCGATCCGCGGACACCGGCCCCCCGCGAAGGCCCGTCGCGGGTTGGCCTGACCGACGGTCCCCGACCGCTCCACTGCGCCCGCATGCGCGGACCGGGCGGGGGGCTCAGCGGGCATCGGAAGCCCGCTCGGCCAGGTCCACCGCCTGCGGCACCGATCGCGCCTCGATCAGCAGCTCCATCGCGTCGTCCCGGACGAAGCCGGCCGCCCGCAGACCGTCCAGCCACTGCCGCAGGGAGCCGAAGAAGCCGTCCGGATCGAGCAGCACCACCGGCTTGCTGTGCAGCCCGATCGAGCCGGTCGTCCACACCTCGAACAGCTCGTCCAAGGTGCCGAGACCGCCGGGCAGGGTGATGAAGGCGTCCGCCTTCGCCATCATCACCGACTTGCGCTCGGCCATGTCCGACACCACGACCAGCTCGTCCGCGGCGGTGTCGGCGACCTCCCAGTCGTACAGCACCCGCGGGATGACCCCGATGGTGCGGGCACCCGCCGCCCGGGCCGCGACCGCGACGGCGCCCATCATCGACACCCGACCGCCACCGGACACCAGCGTGTGACCGCGCCGGCCGAGCTCCGTACCGAGCGCGTCGGCCAACTCCAGGTACCGGGGATCGACAGCGGTGGACGAGGCGCAGAACACGCAGATCGCGGCCAACTCGGTCAGCCTTCGACGGGTGGCTGGTCGGCGGCCTGCTCGGCCGACCGGTGCTCCCGGGCCAACGCCTGGTCGACCTCGATGATGTGCGCGACCGCCTCGTCCACGTCATCGGTGACGCTGATCAGGTCGAGGTCGGCTGGATTGATCTTGCCCTCGGCCACCATCGCGTCGCGTACCCAGTCGAGCAGCCCACGCCAGTACGCCGCGCGCAGCAGTACCACCGGGAAGCGCGTGACCTTGCCGGTCTGTACCAGCGTCAACGCCTCGAACAGCTCGTCCATGGTGCCGAAGCCGCCGGGCAGTACACAGAACGCCTGGGCGTACTTGACGAACATCGTCTTGCGTACGAAGAAGTACCGGAAGTTGACGCCGAGGTCGACCCACTCGTTGATGCCCTGCTCGAACGGCAGCTCGATGCCGAGCCCGACCGAGACGCCGCCGGCGCCGGCGGCACCCTTGTTGGCCGCCTCCATGACGCCGGGGCCACCGCCGGTGATCACTCCGAAACCGGCCCGGACCAGTGCCGCGCCCAGGTTCTCCGCCAGCGTGTAGTCCTCGCTGCCGGGCTTCGCCCGGGCCGAACCGAACACCGATACGGCCGGGCCGAGTTCGGCCAGCGCGCCGAAGCCCTCCACGAACTCGGACTGGATCCGCAGCACCCGCCAGGGGTCGGTGTGTACCCAGTCGGCCGGCCCGCGCGAGTCGAGCAGCCGCTGGTCGTACGTCGAGCCGCTGGTCCGGGCCGCGCGCCCGTGGTGGTGGACCGGACGCTCCCGGTACACCTCTCCCCCGGCACGCCGGCGATCGGCTTCACTCTGGTCACCCTCCGTAGCATCGGGTGACACGTAACTATCCATGACCACACCGTATCTGTGCTGTTCAGCGCGGGAGCGGGCGCGGCACGGCTTCGGGCCCGCGCGGATGCGGAAGCTTGGTGGCGGCGGGGACGCGGTGGTCAGGCCGGCGTGGTGAGCCAGCGCCGGACCACATCCGCTCCTTCGCGGATGCGCGGGAGCTCGACGTGCTCCTCCCGGGTGTGCGCCAGGTTCGGATCGCCCGGGCCGTAGTTGAGCGCGGGAATGCCGAGGCTGGCGAACCGGGCCACGTCGGTCCAGCCCTGCTTCGCCCGCGGCTTGCTGCCGACCGCGGCGATGAACGTGGCCGCCGCGGGCGCGGTCAGTCCGGGCAGCGCGCCGGGCGCGGAGTCGGCCAGCTCGACCTGGAACCCGTCGAAGACCTCGCGCAGATGCGCCTCGGCTCCGTCCTGCGTACGGTCCGGCGCGAACCGGAAGTTCACCTCCACCGTGCAGGCGTCCGGAATGACGTTGCTGGCAACCCCCCCGGAGATCCGTACCGCGTTGAGCCCCTCCCGGTACTCGCAGCCGTCGAGGTCCACGGTGCGGGGGGTGTACTTCCGCAACCGGTCCAGCACGTCGCCGGCGAGGTGGATCGCGTTCACGCCGTGCCAACTGCGCGCCGAGTGGGAGCGTCGACCGGTGGTACGCACGAGCATCCGCATGGTGCCCTGGCAGCCGGCTTCCACGAACCCGTACGTGGGCTCGAGAAGTACCGCGAAGTCCGCGGCCAGCCAGTCCGGGTGCTCGCGACTGAGCAGGGTGAGACCGTTGCGCTCGGCCTCGATCTCCTCGCACTCGTAGAACAGGTACGTCACGTCGTACCGCGGCTCGTCCACGGTCGCGGCCAGGTGCAGCGCGATCGCGGTTCCGGACTTCATGTCGGAGGTACCGCAGCCGTACATCACGTCGCCGTCCACAGTGGACGGAAGGTTGTCGGCGACCGGCACGGTGTCCAGGTGCCCGGCGAGCACGACCCGGCGGTCGCGGCCGGCCGCGGTACGTGCGACAACGGTGTTGCTCAACCGATCCACCCGCAGTCCGGGCCGCCCGCGCAGCGCCTGTTCCACGCCGTCGGCGAGCTCCCGCTCGTCGCCGGACACGGACTCCACATCCACCAACGCCCGGGTGAGCGCCACCGGATCGGCCAGAACGTCCTCGCTGAAAGTAGCCACGTACCAGCACATTAGTGCGCGTGTGTCCGGCCGGCCGGTGGGCCGTCGGCTGACGTACCCGCGCGCAGCCATCCTCGCGGTACGGTGACCTACCGTGACCGAAACTACCGGCGCCTGGGGTCTGGGACTGGCTACCGTCACCGCCACCGGTCAGGTGCTCGACACCTGGTACCCGGCGGAGCGGCTGGGTCTGGGAAAGCCACCCGAGGCCGATCTCCCTGAGTCGACTCCACTTCCACTGTCAGTGACGGCGGTACGGTTCGGCCTGCCACCGGAGGTTCTCGGCCAGCGGCCGCTGCCGGGCCTGCGTACCGCCGGCGTCTCCGTGGTGGTCAACTCGCTGGCCGAGCCACCGGTGGACGCGTTCGACGCCTACCTGCGGCTGCACCTGCTCTCGCACCGGTTGGTCGCACCGCACGGCGCCAACCTCGACGGCATCTTCGGGGTACTGCCGAACATCGCCTGGACCTCGGCCGGCGCCTGCCCGCCGGAGCGGGTGGACGAGCTGCGGCTGGCCGAGCGGATGGGCGGCCGGCGGCTCACGGTGTACGGGATCGACAAGTTCCCCCGGATGACCGACTACGTGACGCCGAGCGGGGTACGCATCGCCGACGCCGACCGGGTGCGCCTCGGCGCGCATCTCGCCGCCGGTACCACCGTGATGCACGAGGGCTTCGTGAACTTCAACGCCGGCACCCTCGGCGCCTCGATGGTCGAGGGCCGGATCTCCGCCGGGGTGGTGGTCGGCGAGGGCTCTGACATCGGCGGTGGCGCGTCGGTCATGGGCACCCTGTCCGGTGGCGGCCAGGAGGTCGTCAAGGTCGGC
Organism: uncultured Actinomycetota bacterium; assembly: GCA_963742715.1. Classification (GTDB taxonomy): domain Bacteria; phylum Actinomycetota; class Actinomycetes; order Mycobacteriales; family Micromonosporaceae; genus CAVUMR01. The sequence continues at coordinate 309,351 of CAVUMR010000003.1, forward strand.
CAGCGCTGCCTGGTCGGCGCCAACGCGGGCATCGGCATCTCGCTCGGCGACGACTGCGTGGTGGAGGCCGGCTGTTACGTGACCGCCGGCTCGAAGGTGACCCTCCCGGACGGCTCGGTGGTCAAGGCGGCCACGCTGTCCGGCAGGAACGGCCTGCTGTACCGGCGCAACTCGGTGACCGGCACCCTCGAGGCGGTACCGCGGGCGGTCGGTTCGGTGGCGCTCAACGAGGCCCTGCACAGCAACGACTGACCCTCGCAACGCCGGCGTGGGGCCGGCGCCCACGGCCCTCGCAACGCCGGCGTGGGGCCGGCGCCCACGGGCACCGGCCCCACGCTGACGCCTCAGCCGAGGCGGGGGAACAGGGACGGGCCGGCGACCACCGGCACCCCGCCCGGATGACCGGCCCAGTCCAGGTCCGCCGGCACCCGGGCCTGCTCGGGCGTACCGACCAGCCCGATCCGCCGCCACACCTCGGCCGCGGCGTCCGGTACCGCCGGCTGCGCCAGGATCGCCACGATCCGCAGCGCCTCCAGGGCGTCACCGAGCACCGCGTCCCCGGCCGGCCCCGGCAGGGCCTTCCACGGCTCGGCGGCTTCCAGGTGCGCGTTGGTCTGGCGTACCAACCGCCAGGTCGCGGCCAGCGCCACCGACGGTTGACCGGCGGCCCACGCCTGGGCGGCCTCGTCCGCCACGCTCGCCGCGGCCGCCCGCAGCTCACTGTCCGGCCGCGGCGGCGGGGCGGTACCCCCGCACCGGCGCTGGACGAGCTTCACCACCCGGGCCAGCAGGTTGCCCAGACCATTGGCCAGATCGGTGTTGTACCGGGCCAGCAGCCCCTCGTACGAGAACTCGCCGTCCGGGCCGAACGGAACGTCACGCAGCAGGTGGTACCGCAGCCCGTCGACGCCGAACTCGGCGATCAGGTCGGCCGGAGCGACGGCGCCGAGCCGGCTCTTGGCCATCTTCTCCCCGCCCAGCAGCAGGAACCCGTGCGCGCTCACCCGCGCCGGCGGCTCGAGTCCGGCGGCCAGCAGCATCGCCGGCCAGTACACGCAATGGAACCGGACGATGTCCTTGCCGATGATGTGGTGTACCGCCGGCCACCAGCGCTCGTACCCGGCGTCGGGGTACCCGATCGCGGTCAGGTAGTTGGTGAGCGCGTCGAACCAGACGTACGTGACGTGCCGCTGGTCCCACGGCAGCGGGATGCCCCAGTCCAGCGAGGTACGCGAGATCGAGAAGTCCTCCAGGCCCTGCTTGATGAAGCCGATCGCCTCGTTGCGGCGGGCCGCCGGCCGGACGAAGTCCGGATGTCGGGCGTAGTGGTCGAGCAGCCGGTCGCCGAACTCGGACAGCCGGAAGAAGTAGTTCTGCTCGGTCACGAGCTCGACCGGCCGCCGGTGGATCGGACAGGCACCGTCGACCAGGTCGGCGTCGGTGTAGTACGCCTCGCAGGACACGCAGTACGAGCCGGCGTACTCCCCGAGCCGGATGTACCCGTTGTCGTACACGGTCTGCAGGAAGTGCGTGGCGGCATGGACATGCCGGGGCTCGGTGGTACGGATGAAGTCGTCGTTGCTGATGTCGAGTTGCCGCCAGGCGTCGGTGAAGCGGACCACGGTGCGATCCGCCCACTCGCGCGGGTTGACCCCGTGCTCGGCGGCCGCGCGCGCCACCTTGAGCCCGTGCTCGTCGGTACCGGTGAGCAGCTTCACCTCGGCTCCGGCCAGCCGGTACCAGCGGGCCAACGCGTCGGCGATCACGGTGGTGTAAGCGTGCCCCAGGTGCGGGGCGTCGTTGACGTAGTAGATCGGCGTGGTCAGGTAGTGGCGATCGGTCACGGTGGCTCCTTCGTGGGAAGTTCGCAGGAGCCCGTGCCGGACACACGATAACGGGCCCCTGGTCGGGGGCCCGGAGTTGTCTCAGTCGCGTCGCGCGCTCAGGTCCGGCCCCAACGGGGCCGGCACATGCTGGTCTGGCGCGCGGTCATGTCACCCAGCCTAGCTGCTTCGCGCCCATGCCACGGCAGGCCGGCGCGGGTCAGCTCAGGCGCGCCACCGCCGCGGCGACCCGGTCGTCGGAGGCGGTCAGCGCGACCCGCACATGCCGGCTGCCGGTCGGGCCGTAGAACGTCCCGGGCGCGACCAGGATGCCGCGCTCGGCCAGCCAGCCGACCGTGGACCAGCAGTCCTCGTCCCGGGTCGCCCACAGGTACAGCCCGGCCTCGGAGTGGTCCACCCGGAAGCCGGCCCGCTCCAGCGCCACCTTCAGCACGGTCCGCCGCCGCGCGTACCGGTCCCGCTGCTCGGCCACGTGCGCCTCGTCGCCCAGGGCCGCGACCATGGCAGCCTGTACCGGCGCGGGCATGATCATGCCGGCGTGCTTTCGTACGGTCAGCAACTCGCCGATCAACGCCGGATCGCCGGCGACGAAGCCGGCCCGGTAGCCGGCCAGGTTGGACCGCTTGGACAGCGAGTGCACGGCCAGCAGCCCGGTCGGGTCGGCACCGCAGACGGCCGGGTCGAGCACCGAGACGGGCTGCACGTCCCAGCCGAGCTCGAGATAGCACTCGTCGCTGACCACGATCGCGCCCCGTTCCCGGGCCCAGTCGACCACCTTCCGCAGGTGGCTGACCGGCAGTACCCGGCCGGTCGGGTTGCTCGGCGAGTTCAGCCAGACCAGGCGTACCCGGGCCGGGCCGACCGCGGTCAGGGAGTCGGACCCGGTCCACCGTGCGCCGGCCAGTACCGCGCCGACCTGGTACGTCGGATAGCCGAGCGCCGGGGAGAGCACGGTGTCGCCGGGGCCGAGCCCGAGCGCGGCCGGCAGCGAGCCGACCAGCTCCTTCGACCCGATCGTGGGGAGTACCCCGAGGGTGGCCGGAGCGCCGCCCCGGCACCGCCGGGACACCCAGGCCCCGATCGCCGACCGCAGCGCCGGACTGCCGGCGGTCAGCGGGTACCCGGGTGAATCCGCGGCACCGGCCAGCGCGCGCTGGACCAGCTCCGGTACGGAATCCACCGGGGTACCCATGGACAACTCGACCGCGCCGTCCGGATGGGCCCGGGCCCGCTCCGCGTACGGGGCGAGCACATCCCAGGGGAAGTCCGGCAGCCGTGCCGCCGGACCGGTACCTGGTGCGCGGGTCAGTGCGCTTCTTCCCGCGGTGGCAGCGCGGCCACCAGCGGGTGGTCCTTGTCGACCTTGCCCAGCTTGGAGGCGCCGCCGGGAGAGCCGAGATCGTCGAAGAACTCGACGTTGGCGTTGTAGTACTCGCGCCACTGCTCGGGCGTGTCGTCCTCGTAGAAGATCGCCTCGACGGGACACACCGGCTCGCAGGCACCGCAGTCCACGCACTCGTCGGGGTGGATGTACAGCATCCGGTTGCCCTCGTAGATGCAGTCCACGGGGCATTCCTCGACGCACGCCCGGTCGAGTACATCGACACAGGGCTCAGCGATGACGTAAGTCACGGGGCCTTCCTCTCCGCAGTACTCGGTCGACTCGCGCCACACATGCTCGGTCGACTCGCGCCGTCCACCGAGACCACCCGCGCCAACCGGCACGGCTGACCGACGGCAAGCCTAGTATCCCGCCCTGGCTACATTGGAAGCCCAGGGCCATGGGCCGGTACCCGCATCACATCACCAGTAACGGGAAACTGATGCTCACATCTGCACACGTGGGCCAGCGCGTGGTCGTACGGCGGGTCGTCGGACAGCGCGCGGGCCGGCCGCTGTACACCGACGTGATCGGTGAGTTGTCCCGGTATGAGGCCACTGAACTGGTCGTACGCGATGCCAACGGTACCGAGGTGGCCATTCCGCACGAGGTGATCGTGGCGGCCAAACCGGTACCGCCCCGGCCGCCACGGCGCGCCTCCCGGGCCAGCGTGGAGGTGCTCGAGCGAGCCGCCGCGGCCGGGTGGCCAGCGTCACACACCGAGTGGATCGGCGACTGGCTGCTGCGGGCCACCGGGGGCTGGAGCGTGCGCGGCAACACCGCGCTGGTGCTGGGCGATCCGGGCGTACCGCTGCACGAGGCGCTGGACAGAACCGTCGACTGGTACGCCGGGCACGGGATCCGGCCAGGGCTCCACCTGCCCCGGCCGCTGACCGGCGGCCCGGGCGGAGAGCTGGCCGCCGAACTGGGCCGGCGCGGCTGGCCGTACCTGCAGACGATCGACGTACTGGTCGCGCCGGTCGACCAGTTGCCGGCCGCCGACCCGGTACCGGACGAGCTGGAGATCAGGCTGGCCGACCGACCGGACGAACCGTGGCTCGCGGCGATGGCCCGAGCCCGCGGGGCACAGGTGCCGGATCAGGCGGTACGGCTGCTCACCGGCCCGCCGCGGGTGACCTTCGTCTCCGGGTACGCCGACGGCCGGCTGGTGGCGATCGGACGCGGCGCGGCCGGCGGCGGCCTGGCAGGCGGCGGCCCAGCGGGCGGTGGCGACCCCTCAGACAGCGACTGGACCGGGGTCTCCGGGGTGGAAGTGGTACCGGAGTACCGGCGGCGCGGCTTCGCCCGGCTGCTGATGAGCGCGCTGGCCGGCTGGGCCGCGGAACAGGGCACCAGCCGGATGTACCTGCAGGTGCAGCGGGGCAACGAGGCCGCCGCCGCGCTGTACCGGCGACTCGGCTTCCAGCACCACCATGAGTACGTGGTACATATGGCGCCAGCCGCCAGGTGAGCCACCCGTCGGGGCTCGAGCCGCCTACCGGCGCGCGGGACGCTTCTTGTAGTAGTCGGCCGCCCGTTGGAACGCCCGGCTCTTGGTGTCCCAGCCGAACATCATCACCACGAGCATGCCGACCAGACCGCCGGCGGCGGTGAGTACCACGGCGAGCCCGAGTTGCCGGAAGAACAGGCCGGCGCCGCTGGCGAACGGGCTGTCACCAGCGGTGAGCGGCCCGACCAGTACGGCCAGCAGGCAGCCGACCAGCAGCGCGAGTCCCACCTCACCGATCACCCGAACGGTGGGGTACCGCCGGGTCCACCAGAATCCGGCCACGATCGACACCAGAACCATCGCGATGATCGCGTACAGGCCTACCAGGAACTGATCGTCCGGATCGGCGATCGTGAACCGGACAATCAGTCGCGCGATCACGTTGATCACGAACAACGCCAGGGTCAGTACGCCCACCGGCATCCATCGGGTTGTCATCGTCGCCCCTCCCAGCTGTACGCACCGGAATCGTAGAGTCCGGCGCAGCTTCGCGGGAGCCGACGGTCAGCGGCGATCCGCGGCCGCCCGGCCAGCAGCGCCGCGACGGCCGGCGACCCGCGCCGGCGGCGGCGGGCCGGACCGCTCAGCGGCCCAGCGTTGACGGGAGCGGACGCTCGGCCCGTGGACGCCGGCCGATCGCCAGGAACACACCGAGCGCGACCGAGCCCGCGCCGACCAGGAGCAGGCTCAGCGACACCCAGTTGTCGCCGGTGAGGATGAGATCCCCCTCATCGGTACGGCTGCCCATCGGCACCGTGACGACGAACCAGACCAGTCCGGGTAGCAGGGTCGCGAGCCGGCTGCCGGTGGCTTCCCGCATGTACCAGGCGAGCACCACGTTGGCCACGACCGCGAGCAGGATCGCGGCCGGCACCCGGTGGCCGGCCACCCGCAGCGGTACCAGGAACGACTCCACGGTGGCGGCCAGTACCGCGGCCCACACCCCGAACACGCCGCCGACCACCCGCAACATCCGGTCGGTGACGACGGCCCAGGCGGCTGCGGCGGAGGATCCGCGGTCGGTCGGCTCGGAGCCCGGCCGGGACACCCCGCCTCCCGGCGGCACGGCATCCCCGGCCGCCGGGTCGGACTCGCGGGTGCGGGACGCGCTCACTCGGCGGACGCCGTCAGCCCGGCGTCGGAGCCGGCGCCACCGGAGTCGGAGTCGAGGCCGCCGGAGTCGGTGTCGAGGCCGGCGAACAGGTCGTCCTCCCAGCCGTTGACGCCACCGGCGGGGCCGCGGGTGCCGGCGACCAGCCGGAAGCACTCCACCCCGATCGGTCCGTTCCCGTCGCTACCGGCCAGCGTCAACAGCCAGGACGTCGGCGGAATCTGGCTGGCGTGGGCGCGCAGCGAGGCGGTCTTGGCGGCCGCGTACTTCGAGCCGTCGACCGCCGCCGCGATCTCCTCGTCCGGGCTGCCGAACGGCAGGTCCTCGGCCCGCTCGATGTCGCCGAACGGGTTGCCCTCGGCGCCGCGGAACCGCTCGATGCTCGCCGCGAGCATGCTGCGCGCCACCGCGGTCCAGTACACCTTCGACACCTGCCACGGCTCGCCGGCGTCGGGCAGTACGTCCGGTTGCGCGGCAAGCTCCACTGCCCGCATCGCGACCCGGTGTGCCTGGATGTGGTCCGGATGACCGTAGAAGCCGTTCTCGTCGTACGTGACCACCACCTGCGGGCGTACCTCGCGCAGGATCCGGACGAGATGGCCGGCCGCCTCGTCGAGGTCGGCGCCCCAGAACGCGCGCGGGTGCTCGTTGCTGGGGGTGCCCATCATGCCGGAGTCCCGGTACCGGCCGGCGCCGCCGAGCAACCGGTAGTCGGTCACTCCCAGCGCCGCGCACGCGGTCGCCAGCTCGTGGATCCGGTACCCGCCGAGCTGGTCGGCCTGATCCGCGGCCAGCTGCTCGATCTCGGGGAGGTGGATCTCGCCTTCCTCGCCGAGCGTGCAGGTGACCAGCGTGACGTGCGCGCCCTCGGCCACGTACCGCGCCATCGTCGCGCCGGTACCGATCGCCTCGTCGTCCGGATGGGCGTGTACCAGTACCATCCGCCGGTCGGCAGGCCGGTCCCGGTCGTACCGGATGTCAGTGCTCATCGATTGATCGACCACATCCGAACCCTACGCGGCTCCCGCACCTGACCGGCGACGGCGCCGGAAAGGTGACCCGGGCCGGCGACGTGACGGGTCCGGGCCGGCCGGACCGATGATTCTGAACCGATCATCGGGTACCGGAACCTGAGAGGATGCCGGAGTGAGCCAGTCAAGGGACGGCGACTTTCCGGCAGTCGCCGCGCGTACCCGCGGATTCCGCTGTGGCGCACCGCGCACGGTGACCGTGTCCGCGGACGGCGAGCGGGTGATCTTCCTCCGCTCGGCCGGCCCGGAGGACCAGGTCGACCGGCTGTGGGTGCTCGACGTGGCGACCGGCGCCGAGCGGCTGATCGCCGATCCGGCCAACCTGTTGGCGGCGGCGCCGCCGGCTCCCGCCGGAATAGCGTCAGCCCCGGCCGACGGTGACGCCGCGCAGGAAACGGGATCTCCGGCCGAGGAGCGGGCGCTGCGGGAACGGATGCGGCTGGCCACCTCGGGCATCGGCTCCTACGCGACCGACCGGGACGGCGCGGTGGCCACCTTCGCGGCCGACGGACGGCTGTTCCGCGCCGACCTGCGGACCGGCGCGGTCGCCGAACTGGCCACCGCGGGTCCGGCGGTCGACCCGCGGTTGGACCCGACCGGCCAGCGGATCGGGTACGTCACCGGTGGCGCCCTGCACGTGCTCGCGGCCGACGGCACCGACGCGGTACTGGCCGGCGAAGAGGGCGTCACCTGGGGCCTGGCGGACTTCATCGCGGCCGAGGAGTTCGACCGGTACCGCGGCTTCTGGTGGGCGCCGGACGGCGAGCGGATCCTCGCCGCCCGGGTGGACACCGCCCGGGTGCAGCGGTGGTACGTGTCCGATCCGGCCAATCCGGAACGCGCTCCCGAACAGATCTCGTACCCGGCCGCCGGTACCACCAACGCGCAGGTCACGCTGCATGTGCTCGAGTTCGACGGGTCCTGGGTGGACGTGTACTGGGACCGGGAGACCTACCCGTACCTGGTCGGCGTCGACTGGACCGAACAGGCCGGCGCGCTGCTCACCGTGCTGCGGCGCGACCAGCGGCACGGCCTGGTACTCGCGCTCGATCCGCGCACCGGTGAGGTGCGGGTACACGCCGAGCTGGCCGACCCACGCTGGATCGAGCTGGTGCCGGGCACCCCCGCGTACCTGCCGGACGGCCGGGTGGTGGTCTCCGGCGACCTGCGCGCCGGCGCGGGCGAGAACGGCGACGCCCGCTGCCTGTTCGCGGACGGCAGCCTGCTCACCCCGGCATCCCTGTATGTCCGGCGGCTCGCCGGACTCATCGCGTCGAACCGGTCGGACGGCGGAACGGACCTGCTGGTACAGGCGAGCGAGGCGGAGCCGAGCGAGCAACATCTGTACCGGGTGCGGCTGTCCGCCGGCTCGGTGCCGCACGCGGAACGGTTGACCACGGCCGCCGGCTGGCACGTCGGCGAAGCCGGTGGCGCCACCCTGGTGGTGGCCGCGGCATCACTCGACCACGCGGGCAGCCGGGTGACCGTACGCGCGGGCGACACCGAGCACCTGATCGCGTCGTACGCCGCGGATCCGCCGTACGCGCCACGGCCGGTACTCGCGCGGGTGACCGACCGCCGGCTGCCGACCGGTGTGCTGTACCCGCGCGGGCACGTCGCCGGACGGCGGCTGCCGGTACTCGTGGACATCTACGGCGGCCCGCACCATCAGGACGTACTGGCGGCCCGGTCGGTGTGGCTGGAGCGGCAATGGTGGGCCGACCACGGCTTCGGGGTGGTGGTGATCGACAACCGCGGCACTCCCGGCGTCTCCCCCACGTACGAGAAGGCGATCCACCGTCGGATGGCGGACGTGGTACTCGGCGACCAGGTCGACGCCCTCGCCGCGCTGGTACCGAAGCATCCGGATCTCGACCTGGAACGGGTGGCCATCCGCGGCTGGTCGTACGGCGGGTGGCTGGCCGCGCTCGCGGTACTGCGCCGGCCGGACGTGTACCACGCCGCGGTCGCCGGTGCCCCGGTCGTCGACTGGGCCCTGTACGACACCGCGTACACCGAGCGGTACCTGGGCCTACCGGTGGACGAGCCGGACGTGTACGCGCACCACAACCTGCTGACCGAGGCCTCGACGCTGTCCCGGCCGCTGCTGCTGATCCACGGGCTCGCGGACGACAACGTGGTGGTGGCGCACACGCTGCGGCTGTCCGCCGCGCTCACCGCGGCCGCCCGGCCACACCAGGTGGTACCGCTGTCCGGGATCACGCACATGAGTCAGGCGGCCGGGGCCGGTCTGCTCACCATCGAGCTGGACTTCCTCCGCACCGCGCTCGCCCGCTGACGGTCGGCGCTGGCCCGCTGACGGTCGGCGCCCGGCCGTTGAATCGGCTGGCCCGCCGACGTCGGCGCTCGTCCGCTGACCTCGGCGCTCGTCCGCTGACCTCGGCGCTCGTCCGCCGACCTCGGCGCTCGTCCGCTGACCTCGGCGCTCGTCCGTGGAATCGGCAGCCAGCCCGCCGATGTCCGATGAGATGGGCCGGACGCGGCGGTGGCCGGGTCGCGACTGCGACCCGGCCACCGTTCACGCGGTCTTCTAGCTCAGGTATGCGTTGTAGAAGACGACGTTACCCAGCACCGCGGACAAGATGACTCCGTTGACCTTCTTGCCGGTCAGTTCGAAGTTCTTGACGTAGATGACCGGTACCACCGGCGAGAAGTCGGTGATGATCTTCTTGTCGAGCTTCGACCACTCAGGCGCGGCCGAGGCCGCGTCCATGTTCGAGATCCGGTCGATCTCGGAGTTGATCGAGTCATCGTTGAAGTACGAGTACACGTTGTTGCCGCGCGGAGCGACGGTCCGGCCGTCGAACAGCGGCGGGAGAACCGTCGCGCCACTCGGCCAGTCCGCTGCCCACGTGTTCAGGTACAGGTCGTACGGGTTGCCCTTCTCGCCGATCTTGTCGTAGTACGTCGACGAGTCGATCGCCTGCAGCACGATCTTGAAGCCGGCCTTCTCCAGGCTCTCCTTCATCACCGCGGCACGCTTCTGCCCCAGATCCGTGTTGGAGTAGCCGTACACCAGCTTCGGGCTCTGGCCGCCGAGCAGTTCCTTGGCCTTGGCCGGGTCGCCGGTCGCCTTGGTCGGGTAGGCGTCGTACTTCGAGTAGCCGATGGTCAGCGGCGACTCGATCGTGGAGGCCGGCTCACCCACCAGCGGGCCACCACTGGCCTGCAGGTAACCGGCGCGGTCCACCGCGTACTGCAGGGCCCGACGGACCTTCAGGTCCTTGACCCGCTGGGTGTTGATGTCCAGGTAGGTCACGAACGGCGTGTAGTCCTGGATGGTCCGCTTCATCGCCGCGGAGTCCTTGGTGACCTTCGGGATGACCTCTCCCGGCACGTTCGCGTCAGCGATCGCGTACTGGTCGACGCCGTTGCTGGCCAGAATCCGCTCGGACTGCTGGACCGAGTCCGGTCCGATCTGCGCGACAAACTGGTCGAAGTAGTTGTGCCGGACCGGATCCGTCTTCGGGTCCCAGAACTCGTTGCGGACCAGCGTGAGGGACGTGCCCTTCTTGTACTCCTTGACCTTGTACGGGCCGCTGGAGAACGGGCGCAGGTCGTACTCGGTCTTCGTGTCCTTCGACTTCGGCACTGCCGTGCTGCCCGGCATCGACGCCGCGAACGGCATGTCGCAGTGCGCCTTCTTGAACGCGAACTCGAGGGTGTAGTCGTCCTTCACGGTCAAGCCGGGCGGGGTGTCCGCGCCACCGTTGTAGGGACCCTTGTACGTCTTGTTGTAGACGACGTCGTCGGCGAGCCACTGGTTGATGTAGTGCGCGCCCTCGGACAGCTCCGGGGAGTACGACCGGGCGATGCCGTACGCGACGTCCGCGGCCTTGACCTCGGTGCCGTCCTCGTACTTGATGCCCTTCTTGATCTTGTATTCCCAGGTCTTGCAGTCCTTGTTGACGTCCGTACCCGGGGTCTCGGCCAGGTCTCCGACGAGCACCAGCTTGCCGGACCCGTCCTCCTTGAACATGGTCAGCGTACGAAGCATGAGCTCGCCGGCCGCCATGGAGTTCACCACGTAGTCACGCGCCGGGTCCAGGTGCTCGTAGTCGGACTCGAGCAGGTAGTAGAGCGTGCCGCCCTTCTTGGCGCCCGGGATCTCCTTGGCCGGACCCATCGAGTCCTTCGGGTCGGTCGCGATCGACCCCTTTGTCGCGCTCTGCTGCTTGCTCTCCGTCTCGGTGCCCTTGTTCTGGCTACAGGCGCCAAGCGAGGCGACGATAACCAGGGCGCCCGCGGCGGCGATTGCCACCCGTGGTCGCATACTCGATTCCCTCCTGCTCCTCCATGCGGCCCCGGCCCCGGCATCCCGAAGACACGTCGGCAAATGCCCGATCCGGTAGCTGTTCGCAGCAACGTAACCGCAACGGCGGTACGACGAATCACAGCCCGGCAACAAGACGATTCCGATCGGACGGAAGAAACCTTCAGCGGACCGGGCAAAACGGAAATCTTTCGCACTAACGTACGGTCTGCCGGGCGGCGGGACCCGAAGAAGCGGTCACGCAGATCGGCACCGCGGCGGCGCGGGGAGCTTGTGCTGCTCCCCCGGCGCTGCCACGGTGCCGATCGCGGTGGTGCGGTTCGTCAGTTCAGCGGGCCGGTCTCCGGGAAGTGACAGGCGACCTTCTGGCCGGTACCGATCTGGAGCAGTGGCGGCTCTTCCACCGCGCACTTTTCCTGGGCCTTCCAGCACCGGGTACGGAAGCGGCAGCCGGACGGGGGGTTCAGCGGCGTCGGCACGTCGCCCTTCGAGCCGGATCCGCTTGCTGTCCTGGGTACCGAGCTTCGTGACGTCCGGTACGGCCGAGAGCAGCGCCCGGGTGTACGGGTGCGCCGGGATCTCGTAGATCTGCTGGCGGGTGCCCATCTCGACGACCTTGCCGAGGTACATGACCGCGACGCGCTGGCAGAAGTGTCGTACCACCGCCAGGTCGTGCGCGATGAACACGAAGGCCAGGTCGAAGTCGCGCTGCAGGTCCCGCAGCAGGTTGACGACCTGCGCCTGGATCGACACGTCGAGCGCGGACACCGGCTCGTCGGCCACGATCAGCTTGGGTCGCAGCGCCAGCGCGCGGGCGATGCCGATGCGCTGCCGCTGGCCGCCGGAGAACTCGTGCGGGTACCGGTTGTAGTGCTCCGGGTTCAGCCCGACGATCTCCAGCAGCTCCTGCACCCGCTTGCGTACCCCGCCGGGCGGGTTGAGCCCGTTGACCTCCAGCGGCATCGCGATGATCTTGCCGACCGTGTGCCGCGGGTTCAGCGACGAGTACGGGTCCTGGAAGATGATCTGCATGTCCTGCCGGAGCGGACGCATCTGGCCCCGGTTGAGCTTGGTGATGTCGCGGCCTTCGAAGGTGATCTTACCCGCGGTGGCCTCGATCAGCCTGACGAGCATGCGACCGGTGGTCGTCTTGCCACACCCGGACTCGCCGACCAGACCGAGCGTCTCGCCCCGGTTGACGTGAAGTCGATGCCGTCGACCGCGCGCACCAGGCCGGCCGAGCCGAACATGCCCTGGCGAACCGGGAAGTGCTTGGTCAGGCCCTCGACCCGGAGCAGCGGGTCACCGGGGGTCTCAGCGGCCGTGCCCGCCACGGGCTGGCTGCCCGGCACTTGTACCGTCTCGGTCACTGGGCCACTCCCGCATGCACTCGCGATCTCATCTTCGAAGATCGCGTTCCGCTGGGTCTCCGGCAGGTGGCAGGCCACCACGTGCCCCTCGTCGTCGGTCGCGGTCGTGGGCAGGAGCAGCGGGATCTCCACGTCGCACGGGCCGCCGCCGAGCATCGCGTACCGGCAGCGCGGGTGGAACGCACATCCGGCCGGCAGGTTGATCAGGCTCGGCGGGTTGCCCGGGATCGGCAGCAGGTCCTCTTCGGCGTCACCGTACAGCGACGGCACGCAGGAGAGCAGTCCCCAGGTGTACGGGTGCTGCGGCCGGCGGAGCACCTGCTCGACTGTGCCGAACTCGACGGCCCGTCCGCCGTACATCACCAGTACCTCGTCGGCGACCTGGCTGACCACGCCCAGGTCGTGGGTGATGATGATGATCGCGGAGTTGAACTCCCGCTGGAGGTCCTCGAGCAGGTCCAGGATCTGCGCCTGCACGGTCACGTCGAGCGCGGTGGTGGGCTCGTCGGCGATCAACAGGTCCGGGTCGTTGACCAGGGACATCGCGATCATGGCGCGCTGCCGCATACCGCCGGAGAACTCGTGCGGGTACTGGTCGGCCCGGCGCTGCGGCTGCGGGATCCCGACCCGGTCGAGCATCTCGATCGTGCGGGTCCGCGCCACGGCCTTCGACACGTTGTGGTGCACCCGGTACGCCTCGGAGATCTGACGACCGATCGTGTAGTACGGGTGCAGGGCGGACAGCGGGTCCTGGAAGATCATCGAGATGTCCCGGCCGCGGAGCTTGCGGATCTCGTCGTCTTCCATGGTGACGATGTCGCGGCCGTTCACCAGGATCTCGCCGGTGATGCGGGTCCGAGCCCGGTTGTGCAGCCCCAGCACGGCGAGGCTGGTCACGCTCTTGCCGGAGCCGGACTCACCGACGATGCCGAGTGTGCGCCCTCGGGGAAGCGAGAAGGAAACACCGTCGACGGCGCGGACCACACCGTCCTCCGTCCCGAACTGGACGCTGAGGTTCTTCACCTCCAGGTACGGCGGGCCCTCCAAGACCGGCGCGACCTCCACCGGCGATGTCGAAGCAGTCACTATTCCTTCTCTCTCTTCCGTCCCGGGCGGGCCCGGGGCCATCTCCTTGCTCAGCTCAGTTTGACGCGAGATGCCGTCACTGTGTTACCCCCGTACAGCCGATCACCGGGCCCAGCGCCGCCGCGACGTCCGCGGACAGGGCTGACCAGCCACCAGATGGATTAGTGGCTGGTCAGCGGGCAGTCCAGGGCGGACCCCGAACGGACGAACGCCATTCCCAACGACCAGAGCCGGGCTAGCTGAGCCGGACTCTCGGGTCGATAACGGAGTACAGGACGTCGACGATGATGTTCATGACGATGATGAACACGGCGGCCAACAGGACCGTCGCCATCACGATCGGCAGGTTGAGGAACGTAACGGCGTCTACCGCCGTCTTTCCGAGTCCGTTGAGGCTGAACACGGTCTCGGTGATGAACGTTCCGCCGAGATAGACCCCCAGGTCGAGTCCGGCGATCGTGACGATCGGGGTGATCGCGGCGCGGAGCGCGTGCCGGCCGTACACCCTGCCCTTGGTCAGGCCCTTCGCGCGAGCGGTCCGGATGTAGTCCTCGGACAGGGTCTCCAGCATCTGCGCCCTGGACAGCCGCGCGTAGGTCGCGGAGTTCAGGAAACCGAGGGTGATCCAGGGCAGGATCATGCCCTGCATCCAGTGCAGCGGATTATCGAACGGAGACGTGTAGCTCGGCGATGGTAGGAGGTCGAAGCCGTACACGAAGATCAACAGCAGGATCAGGCCGAGGAAGTACACCTGCATCGACGCGCCGGCCAACGAAACGGTGATGGCTGTCTTGTCGAACAAGGTGCCGCGTCTCAGCGCTGAGATCATGCCGAGGGTGATGCCGATGCCTAGCCAGAGAATCGCTGACCCGATGACGATGCTCACCGTCACCGGCAGGGTGCGCTTGATGATGTCCGTCACCGGCTCGTTGGAGCGGAACGAGTAGCCCAGGCAGGGCGCGGCGCACTCCCGGGCGAGCTCACCCTCGCCGTAGGTACGGCCGACGAAGACACCCTTGACGAACTTGCCGTACTGCACGACGAGCGGATCGCTGAGGCCGAGCCGCTGCTCGGTCTGCTTGATCTGGTTCGCGTCGCACTGCTTGCCGCACATGACGAACGCCGGGCTCGTCGGTACCGCGAAGAACAGGCCAAACGTTGCCACGCTGACCATGAACATCGTGAAGATCGATATCAGCAGCCGCTTCACGAGGAACCGGACCATCACTCACCTCAGCAGTACGACTCGGATATTGCGGGATCTCGGGGTGGCCGCTTGCGCGGCCACCCCGAGATTTCCTACCTACTTCTTGACGAACATCGACCACAGATGGGTCAGACCGTACGAGTCACTCAGGAAGTAACCGCCGATCTTGGAGCCGACAAGCGTGAAGTTCTTGTCGTTGTAGATCGGCACAACCGGTGCCCACTTGGTCATGATCATCTCGTCGAGCTTCGCCCACTCAGCGGTGGCCTCGTCGGCCGGCAGAGCGGAGATCCGGTCGATCTCGGAGTTGAGCTCGCTCTCGTTGATGTACGAGTAGTTCTGGTTACCCTGCGGCACGATCGAGCGCCCGTCGTACAGCGGCGGGATGATCGTGGAACCGCTCGGCCAGTCGGAGCCCCAGCCGGTCAGGTAGATGTCGTACGGGTTGTCCTTACGACCCAGAACCGTGTAGTACTGCGCCGGGTCGATCGGGTTCAGGGCGATCTGGAAGCCAGCCTTCTCGAGGCTTTCCTTCACGATCGCGGCCTGCTTCTGCCGACGCGGCGTGTTGCTGTAGCCGTAGGTGAGCTTGACGGTCTTGCCACCCAGCAGCTGCTTCGCCTTGGCTGCGTCACCCGAGGGTGCCGACGGGAAGGCGTCGTACTTCTTGTAGCCGATGGTGGTCGGCGACATCAGCGTGGTGGCGATGGAACCCGCGGCCGGGCCACCGAGCACCTGCAGCATGCCCTGCTTGTCCATGGCCAGGTTCAGCGCCTTGCGGACGTTGAGGTCCTTGACCCGCTGCATGTTGATGTTGACGACCCACAGGAACTGGGTGGCGCCCTCGACGACCCGCTTCTTGGCGTTGGCGTCGTTGGTCACCTTCGGAAGCAGCTCCGGCGGTACGTTCGCCCAGCTGATCGTGGACTGGTCGGCACCGTTGTCGGCGAGCAGGCGCTCGTTCTGCTGGGTGTCGTCCAGGCCGAAGGTGAAGTTCCACGCGTCCGGGAAGTTGTTCCGGATCGGGTCGGTCTTCGGGTCCCAGTACTGGTTGCGCTCGAGCGTGAGCTCGGTGTCCTTCTTGTGGGTCTTGATCTTGTACGGGCCGTTGCCGAACGGACGCAGGTCGTACTCGGTCTTGGTGTCCTTCGACTTCGGCACCGCGGAGCTCGTGGCCATCGCGGCCGCGAACGGCATGTCACAGTGCGGCTTCGGGAACGTGAAGGTGATGGTCTTGTCGCCACTCACCTCGACGCCCGGTGGGACGTCGCCGCCGCCGTTGTAGGGACCCTTGTAGGTCTTGTTGTAGGCGATGTCGTCGGCCAGCCACTGCTGGATGTAGTGCGGGCCCTCGGCCAGGTCCGGCGAGAACGCACGGGCAACGCCGTAGGCGACGTCGGCCGCCTTGACGTCCGTACCGTCCTCGTACTTCAGGCCGTCCTTGAGGGTGTACTCCCACTTGGTGCACTTGCCGTCGGACACGTCCTTGCCGGCGTCCGTGGCCATGTCACCGACGAGCAGCAGGTTGCCGCCACCGTCGTCCTTGAACTGCGTCAGCTGCCGGTACACGAGGCCCATGGCCTCCTGCTGGTTGGTGACGTAGTTCCGAGCGGGGTCGAGGTGCTCGAAGTCCGCCTGCTGCACGATGGTCACCGTGCCGCCGGACTGCGCGCCTTCCGGCTTCTTGGCCGGACCCTGCGAGTCCTTCGGGTCCTTGGAGATACCGCCCTGCTGCTTCGACTCTCCGCCGCGCCCGCCACTTCCGGTGTCGCTGCCAGTGTTGCTACTGCAGCCCGAAGCGGCGAGAGCGACTGCGAGAGCACCGATAGTCAGTGCCCCCCAGGTGCGTCGCACGATTTTGTCTCCTTCCCTGTCCGGCTCGGGCTCCCTCTGCCCGATAGGCGCCGAACGACATGGGTATGTGTATGGCTACCGGGACGATCGTGGATCAAGCGCGTCTCGCAGTGAATCGCCGAAAAGGTTGAAGGCGAGAACGAGAATGAAGATCGTGATCCCGGGGAACAAGGTGTAAGCCGGGTCGGTCTGCAGATACTTCGTACTGTCGAAGATCATGCGGCCGAGGTCCGGCGTCGGCTCCACTACGCCGATGTTGAGGAATGACAGTGCAGCCTCAGCCGTGATGAAGGCCGGCACGTTGAGTGAGAAGACGACCAGGATCGGCGCCCAGATGTTCGGCAGCAGCTGGCGGAACAGGATGTGCCCCGTTCCGGCACCGGCGGCGCGGGCGGCCTCGACGAACTCGCGTTCCCGCAGCGAGAGCACCTGACCACGGATGAGCCGCGCGGTGTACGTCCAGCTGAACATCGCGAACACCGAGATGATGAGGAACACCCGGAACAGCGAGGGCACCTCGTCGACGCCGTACAACCGGTTGGTGATCACCGGAATGGCGGCGAGACAGAAGATCAGGAACGGGAACGCCAGTACGAAGTCGATGAGCCAGTTGATGACGACGTCCCAGACGCCGCCGGCGTAGCCGGCCGCGATGCCGATCAGGATGCCGATCGCGATCGTCACCAACGCGGACGCGAACGCCACGAACAACGAGGTGCGCATCCCGTAGATCAGCTGCATGAACACGTCACGCCCGATGCCCGGCTCGAGGCCGAACCAGTGCGTGCCGTTGATGCCGCCGGCATAACCGAGCGGATAGCCGTAGGCGTCGAGCTTGTCGGCGAACCGCTCGGTCGCGCCCTTGCCGTACACCGCCTGGATCAGCGGCGCGGTGACGGCGAGCACGAAGAAGATCACCAAGGTCACCGCACTGACCGAGGCGACCCGGTCCCGCCTGAGCCGGAGCCAGGCGAGCTGCCCGGGTGAACGCCCGACAATCGCCTTGCGCTCCTCGACGACCAGTCCGTCGCCGTCACCGGCTGGCGACGCGCTGACGGCGACGCCGCCGGCTCCGCCGGAAAAGGCCTCCGAAGATGACCTGTCAACGCCACTACTCGGCGGGCTATCGCTCATTTGATCTTGCTCCCTCCGGAGACCCAGGCATCGCAGACGTCTCCCCGGCTCGACGCGAAACTAGCGAGCGATTGGCGCCGGATGAACGCCTAGGCGCATCAGTCTGATAACAAGTGCGTCACGCGGTACCAAGTGGTTCTGAAACCCTTGCTGTGTCGCACCGTTTTGCCCCAAATGTTTGCGTCGCCGGGCCCGGGAACCGCAGGTTCCTCCGTCTTGCGAGGCAATTCGGACCTACCTTGCGTGTTGCACCGGTGCCCGGCCGCATCGCACGGTGAGGCGATGGGAACCCTACTATCCGCTGACGAGGTGGCCACGAGCCTCCGGGACCTGCCCGGTTGGTCGGGCGGTACCAGCGGAATCAGCCGTACCTACGCCGCGCCGGACTTTCCGTCCGCCATCGCGCTGGTGGTCGCGGTGGCCAGGCAGGCGGAGGCGGCGAACCACCACCCGGACATCGACATCCGGTGGCGGAACGTGACGTTCACGCTGGTCAGTCACGACGCCGGCGGGCTCACCGAGCGGGATACCGCGCTGGCCGGCAAGATCGCCGCGCTGGCTGCCGAGCACCGGGCCGAGTGAGCCGGGGACGGTGACGGCGTTCGAGCTCGCCGAGGCGGCGGTCGACGCGGCGATCAGTGCCGGTGCCCGGTACGCCGACGCCCGCGTCATGCACCAGCGGTACGAGTCGATGTCGGCCCGGGACGGGGACATCGACGACCTCACCCAGACCGAGAGCGTCGGGCTCGGCGTACGCGCCCTGCTCGGCTCCTCCTGGGGCTTCGCCGCGGTACCCGAGCCGACCCCGGCCGCGGCGGCGACGGCCGGCGCCCGGGCCGCGGCGATCGCGCGGGCCGGCGCCGCGGTACCGGGTCCGCCACTGGGACTGGTCGAGCTAGCGCCGGTGGTGGCCGAGTGGTCCAGCCGGTGCCGGATCGACCCGCTCGGCGTACCGCTGACGGACAAGGCGAACCTGCTGGTCACGGCCACGTCGCGGATGCGCGGGCACGGCGCGGACATCGCCGAGGCGCAGTACGCCGCCTGGGACACGCACAAGTACCTGGTGTCCAGCGCCGGCCACCGGATCGAGCAGCGGACCCGCGAATGCGGCGGCGGCATCAGCGCCACCGCGGTGGGCGACGGCGAGACCCAGCGGCGCAGCTATCCGTGCGGGCGCGGCCAGTACGGCACAGCCGGCTGGGAGCTGGTGCTCGGACTGGACCTGGTCGAACACGCCGCCCGGGTGGCCGACGAGGCCCGGGCGCTGCTCACCGCGCCGGTCTGCCCGGCCGGTACGACCACGCTCGTACTCGGTGCCGAGCAGCTCGCGTTGCAGATCCACGAGTCGGTCGGGCACGCCGTGGAACTGGACCGGATCCTCGGCTGGGAGGCCGGGTACGCGGGCACGTCCTGGCTCGACCTGGCCCAGCTCGGCTCGCTGCGGTACGGCTCGGAGCTGATGACCATCACCGCCGACCCGACCATCCCGGGCGCGTTCGGCTCGTTCGGGTACGACGACGAGGGCACCCCGGCGGCCTGCCGGGACATCGTGCGCGACGGCGTCTGGGTGGGCGTACTGGCCGGTCGCGACTCGGCCGCGGCCGCCGGTCTCGACTATGCCGGCAGCGTCCGGTCCGACGGTTGGGCCCGACTGCCGATGGTCCGGATGACCACCGTCGGGCTGCTGCCCGGACCTCACTCGCTGGAGGAGATCATCGCCGCCACCGACGAGGGGGTGTACATGGACAGCAACCGATCCTGGTCGATCGACGACAAGCGGCTGAACTTCCAGTTCGGCTGCGAGATCGGCTGGGAGATCAAGCGCGGCAGGCGCGGCCGGATGCTGCGCAACCCCACGTACACCGGCATCGGTCCGGTTTTCTGGCGGTCCATGGACATGCTCGCCGGCGGCGCCGAACACGAGCCGTGGGGCACCCCGAACTGCGGCAAGGGCCAGCCGCTGCAGGTCGGCCACGCGGGTCACCCGGCCGCGCCGGCGCGCTTCCGGGACGTCCGGGTGGGGGTACGCGGGTGACCGCCGCCCCGGCCGAGCCCACCACGGAGCGGGTGGCCCGGCTGGCAGCGGAGCTGCTCGACCTGGCCGGGGCCATCGCCGGGCCGACCGCCGAGGCCGAGGCGCTGGTGCTGACCGGCACCCAGGCGCTCACGCGGTTCGCCAACTCGGCGATCCACCAGAACGTGGAGGCCGGCACGAGCACGGTGCGGCTCCGGCTGCACACCGACGGCCGGACCGCGACCGGCGTGAGCACCCGCATCAGCCGCGACGGACTGCGCGAGCTGGTCGAACGCACCGTGGCCGCGGCTCGGGTACAACCACCCGACCCGGCCTGGGCCGGCCTCACCGCACCCACCGCGCCGGGCGGACCGGGCAACTGCGACCCGGCCACCGCCGCCGCCGAGCCGGCCGACCGGGCCGCGGTGGTACGCGCGTTCATCCACGCGGCCGGCGACCTGCGTACCGCCGGATACTGCCGTACCGCCGGCACCACCGCCGCGTTCGCCAACTCGGCCGGGCACGCGGTCACCGGCCGGTCGAGCGTCGCGGCCGTGGATGGCGTGGCCAGTACCGGCGAGTCCGAGGGCATCGGCCGGGTGGCCGCGGTACGACTGGCCGATGTGGATGGCGCCGCGTTGGGCGCCCGCGCGGCCGGCAAGGCGCGGGCCGGCGCCGGTGCGGTCGCGTTGGCTCCCGGCCGGTACGAGGTGGTGCTCGAACCGACCGCGGTCGCCGACCTGCTCGCCCAGGTCAGCCGGTTCGGCTTCAACGGCAAGGCGACCGCGGAGGGCCGGTCCTTCGTGACGCTCGGCGCGGGGCAGCTCGACCCGTCGGTGACCCTGGTCGACGACGCCGCCGATCCGTACGCGCTGGGGCTGCCGTTCGACGCGGAGGGCACGCCGCGGCACCGGGTCGCGATGGTCACCGCCGGGCGCAGTACCGCGGTGGCGACCGACCGGCACTGGGCCGCCCGGCTGGGCCTCGCCAGCACCGGCTACGCCGTGATCGGCAACGACCCGATCGGCCCGTTCAGCGGGCGGCTCCGGCTCGACCCGCGGGCCGGGGAGTCCGCACCGGTCAGCGCGCCGCCGACCGATCCGGTGGCGGCGGACCGCGCGACCGCGGCGCTGGTGGCCGGAGTCGAACGGGGGCTGCTGGTCGGCGACCTCTGGTACACCCGGGTGCTGGACCCGCGGACCCTGGTGGTGACCGGCCTGACCCGCAACGGGCTGTGGCTGATCGAGCAGGGCGAGGTGGTACGCCCGGTGCACAACCTGCGCTTCACCCAGTCGTACCCGGGAGCCCTCGGCCCGGGTGCGGTGCGCGGGATCGGCGGGTACGCGCTAACCGTGCCGTACACCTGGGAAGGCACGTTCTGGACCGCGCCAGCGGTACACCTCGACAGCTGGCAGTTCACCGGCGGCGCGGCCGGCTGATCCCCGAGCCGGCGGCGCGACCGGCTGATCCCCGAGCCGGCGGCGCGACCGGCTGACCCACTCCACCCAGAACGGTATAAAACGCTGTACTCCGGGCGTACCCCATCGGATCTGTTCAGGTCGGGCGGGCCGGACCGGCCGTGCGGGCGCCCGGTTTGCCCGGTGCCGGGCCGGCCACGCGCTCCGGACCTGCGACGTCACAGCCGCGACTCCCTGCGCACCACGTCAGGTCGGCGCGGCGTAACGTGTGCACGCGTGTGAACGCGGCGCGGCCGATCCGGTAACGCCATGCGACCGGTACCGGCAACGCGACGCCATTGGCTGCGCATTCCATCAGGGAGCAATAGCGCGATGACAACCACGGCAACGGAGCCGACGCAACCGGCCGGTGCCAAGGCGCGGGCCGCGATCGCGGCCCGCACTCTGCGTACCGACCGCTGGTGGCTTCCCCCGCTACTGACAGTTCTCGGACTGACCGCCTGGGTGCTGTACGCGGTGATCCGGACGGCCACCCAGAAGTACTACTGGGTCGAGGACTACCACTACCTCACCCCGTTCTCGTCCCCCTGCCTGTCCGAGAGCTGCGTACCCGGCTCCAGCCACTTCGGCGAGGTACTGCCGAAGTTCCCGCCGCTGTTCCCGCTGGCGGCGGTGAGCCTGCCGTTCCTGCTCGGCTTCCGGCTCACCTGTTACTACTACCGGCGGGCGTACTACCGGTCGTTCTGGCTGTCCCCGCCGGCGTGCGCGGTCGCCGAGCCGCACAAGAAGTACACCGGTGAGACGCGGTTCCCGCTGGTCATCCAGAACTCGCACCGGTACTTCTTCTACGCCGCGTTCGTGATCTCGCTCATCAACACGTACGACGCGATCGTCGCGTTCCACGGCAAGGGCGGCGGGTTCGGCTTCGGCCTGGGCAACGTCATCCTGCTGGTCAACGTGCTGCTGCTCTGGGCGTACACGCTGTCCTGCCACTCCTGCCGGAGCCTCATGGGCGGGCGGCTGAACCACTTCTCCAAGCATCCGATCCGGTACTGGATGTGGCTGCGGATCTCCACGCTGAACGCCAAGCACATGCAGCTGGCGTGGATCACCCTGCTGACCCTGGCGATCACGGATGCGTACATCGGACTGGTGTCCGCTGGCACCATCTCCGACCTGCGCTTCTACCACTGATGGCTGCTGTGACCGAGGTGACCGAGACGATGACTGAGATCGAGCGGCACTCCTTCGACGTCGTGGTGATCGGCGCCGGTGGCGCCGGACTGCGCGCCGCGATCGAGGCCCGGCTCGCCGGCAAGCGCACCGCGATCGTGTGCAAGTCGCTGTTCGGCAAGGCGCACACGGTGATGGCCGAGGGTGGCGCCGCCGCGGCGATGGGGAACATGAACCCCAACGACAACTGGATGGTGCACTTCCGGGACACCATGCGCGGCGGAAAGTTCCTCAACCACTGGCGGATGGCCGAGCTGCACGCCAAGGAGGCCCCGGACCGGATCTGGGAGCTGGAGACCTACGGCGCGCTGTTCGACCGGACCCCGGACGGGAGGATCAGCCAGCGCAACTTCGGCGGCCACGAGTACCCCCGGCTCGCGCACGTCGGCGACCGCACCGGGCTGGAGCTCATCCGTACCCTGCAGCAGAAGGTCGTCTCCCTCCAGCAGGAGGACAAGGCGGTGACCGGGGAGTACGAAGCCCGGCTGCAGGTCTTCGCCGAGTGCACGGTCACCGAACTGCTGCTCGACGGCGAGGGCGACGACCGGAAGGTCGCCGGTGCTTTCGGGTACTACCGGGAGAGCGGCGAGTTCGTGCTGTTCGAGGCGCCCGCGGTGGTGATCGCGACCGGCGGTATCGGCAAGTCCTTCCAGGTCACCAGCAACTCCTGGGAGTACACCGGGGACGGGCACGCACTCGCGCTGCGCGCTGGCGGCACGCTGGTCAACATGGAGTTCGTCCAGTTCCACCCGACCGGCATGGTCTGGCCGCCGTCGGTACGCGGCATCCTGGTGACCGAGTCGGTACGCGGTGACGGTGGCGTGCTGCGCAACTCCGACGGCAAGCGGTTCATGTTCGACTACGTGCCGGACGTGTTCCGCAAGCAGTACGCGGAGACCGAAGAGGAAGCCGACCGGTGGTACGAGGATCCGGACCACAACCGGCGACCACCTGAGCTGCTCCCCCGCGACGAGGTCGCCCGGGCGATCAACTCCGAGGTCAAGGCCGGTCGCGGCTCACCCCGGGGCGGCGTCTTCCTGGACATCGCGTCCCGCCGTTCGGCCGAGTTCATCCACAAGCGGCTGCCGTCCATGCACCACCAGTTCAAGGAACTGGCCGACGTGGACATCACGGCCGAGCCGATGGAGGTCGGGCCCACCTGCCACTACGTGATGGGTGGCGTCGAGGTGGACCCGGACACCGGGGCCGCCGCGGTCGCCGGCCTGTTCGCGGCCGGTGAGTCGTCCGGCGGCATGCACGGCTCGAACCGGCTCGGCGGCAACTCGCTGTCCGACCTGCTGGTGTTCGGCAAGCGCGCCGGTGAGTCCGCCGCCGCGTACGCCGACGGGCTGGCCAGTCGCCCGGCGGTGACCGAGCAGATGCTGGCCGCGGCGACCGAGTCGGCGCTGGCCCCGTTCGCCAACGAGGGTGGCGAGAACCCGTTCGCGCTGCAGAGCGAGCTGCAGCAGATGATGCACGAGCTGGTCGGCATCATCCGGCGGGAAGGCGAGCTGACCGAGGCGATCGAGAAGCTGGTCGGGCTCGCCGATCGGGTCAACAAGGTGGGCGCGATCGGTGGCCGGCGGTACAACCCGAGCTGGCACACCGCGCTGGACCTGCGCAACATGCTGCTGGTCAGTGAGTGCGTGGCGAAGGCGGCGCTGGAGCGGACCGAGAGCCGCGGCGGGCACACCCGCGAGGACCACCCCGGCATGGATCCGAAGTGGCGCAAGCTGAACCTGATCTGCTCGGTCGATAACGGCCCTGGGAGCAGCGGCGTCACCATCACCCGCAAGCCGGTACCGACCATGCCGGCCGAGCTGATGCAGCTGTTCGACCGGGCCGAGCTCGGCAAGTACCTGACCGACGAGGAGCTGGCGGAGTTCGATGCCGCCGTCGGGGGTGAGGCCGCCGCGGCCGTTCCCGCCGGTACCGGCACGGACCAGAAGGGCGAGAAGTAGATGGGTACGATGCGCCGCTTCCGGATTTGGCGTGGCGACGACTCGGCCGGTGAGCTGACCGACTTCGACGTCGAGGTCAACGAGGGCGAAGTGGTCCTCGACGTGGTACATCGGCTGCAGGCGACCGACGCTCCCGATCTCGCGGTCCGGTGGAACTGCAAGGCCGGCAAGTGCGGCTCGTGCTCGGCCGAGATCAACGGCAAGCCACGGCTGATGTGCATGACCCGGATGAACGTGTTCGCCGCGGACGAGACCGTCACGGTCACCCCGCTGCGTACCTTCCCGGTCATCCGCGACCTGGTCACCGACGTGTCCTTCAACTACGAGAAGGCGCGCGAGATGCCGGCCTTCGCACCGCCGCCGGGGGTCGCGCCGGGCGAGTACCGGATGCAGCAGGTCGACGTGGAGCGCTCGCAGGAGTTCCGCAAGTGCATCGAGTGCTTCCTGTGCCAGAACACCTGCCACGTCGTACGTGACCACGAGGAGAACAAGCCCGCCTTCTCCGGGCCGCGGCTGTTCATCCGGGCCGCCGAGCTGGACATGCACCCGCTCGACGCCAACGACGACCGCAAGGAGTTCGCGCAGGCGAGCCAGGGCCTCGGGCTCTGCAACATCACCAAGTGCTGTACCGAGGTCTGCCCCGAGCACATCAAGATCACCGACAACGCGATCATCCCGATGAAGGAGCGCGTGGTCGACAACAAGTACGACCCGCTGGTGTGGCTCGGGCGGAAGATCTTCCGTCGCGGCGCCGACCCGTCGTCCGCCGAAGCTGTCTCCTCGGACGCGTCGGCCGGCCGGAGCGAGTAGCTACCGAATCAGGCTCAGGTGCCGCCCGCCAACCGGCGGGCGGCACTGAGGTACCGGCGGGTGATCACTCGTACGCCGAGGCGCAGGATCGGTGAACCGAGCCGGGAGTACCACCGGGCCGGCCGGCTGAACGACGTGACGGTGAACCAGACCGCGTCGGTGTCGTCCCGCTCGACTACGAACGCCTCCTCGCCAGACTCCGGATGTCCGGGCAGCGTGCCGTAGCCGAAGCCGACCCGCCGGTCCTGCTCGACCGTCCACACGACCCGGCACGGAGCCGGCAGCCGCAGCCCGCCGAATCCGACGCTGGACACCACGTACGCGCCCCGGCGCACCCGCTGGTCGGACGCGCTCACCCGCAGACCCGCCCCGCGCAGCACGTCCCAGCGCATCAGCCCGTCGGCGACCGCGGTGAACGCCGCCGGCCCGTCGCCGACCCGGGTACGCCGTCGCAGGTGCGAGTAGCCGGCCGGCAGTTGGCCGTCCCTGGTGGCGCCCAGCTCCGGGTAGGTCGGTTCACCGGTCGGTCCACTATCCCTTCCACCGGAGTTCCTACCGGCGTTTCTACCGGTCGTGCGGCGGATCATCGTCCGGGCCACCTCCACCGTGGTCGCTGGGGCCGCTACTGGCGCTGTGGTTTCCGGGGTCGCCGCGGTCTCCGTTGTCACTGTGGTCGAGGATCGGGCGCAGCGCGCGTACCAACGGGGCGTCGGCCGGCAGCCACGGCACGTCGTCCAACTCGTCGATGCCGAGCCAGCGCAGTTCCGCGTGGTCGTACGGCTGCGGCTCCCCGCCCACCAGTCGCGCCGCGAACAGCCGGAGTACGGCCCGACCGTGCCGGAGCAGCACGTCCGTACCGATCCGGTCGCCGATCTCGATCTGTACGCCCAACTCCTCGACGCACTCCCGGATCAGCGCTTCGTGCTCGGACTCCCCCGGCTCGACCTTGCCGCCCGGGAACTCCCACATGCCGGCCATCGCCGGGGGCTCCGACCGCGCCCCGGCGAGTACCCGGCCGGCAGAGATGATGGCCGCCCCCACGATCACTCTCGGTGGTTCCGACTCGCCGTCGGGTGATGCCGGGGCACCGGCCGGCTCGTCCGCTACCGGCGCGGCCGGGCCGCTGTCGGGGCTGCCAACCGGCGCGGGTACGGGCATGGTGGAGCCGTCGCCCCTCTGCTGCTGTACGGGCACCAGCGGATGGTCGACGTCGGAGTGCGGGCCACGCCCGGTCGGTTCGTTGTACACGGCGCTCAAGAGTGCCAGATGCCGCTCGAATTCCCGCCGTGCGTCGTCACGATCCGTACCTTTCGTCGGAAAAGTGAGCCTGGACATCACAGGATGGTAACGGGGAGACTCGTGCCACTGGCCATGAAACCAGGCGACCGGCTGGTCAGCGTTGATCACACCGGTCCGCCCCGGAGGTACGCGTATGACGAGGTTCAGCGAAGAGATACTGCGAGACGCACTCGCACGACTCAACGGCTGGACTGGCGACTCGCACGAGTTGCACCGAAGACTTCCGCTCAACGACGGGCAGCACCGCGACCTGACCGAGCGCGTCAAGGTGTACGCGGACGCCATGCGACTTCGCCCGGACATCAAGCGGGTGGACGGCAGTACCCACATCCGGGTGCGCGCCATCGACGGCGGCCCGGTGACCACCACCGAGGTGGCGCTCGCCGCCCGGATCGAGGACGCCTACCGGGTCGTCACCGACGCCTGACCGCGCTACGCCCTGCCCGTCAGGCCGCGCCAGCGTGCCTTCAGCGGCAGCGACGAGGCCTTGAGGCGCAGCCACGAGCGCCGGCGGGGCGCGAGGAACACCGCCCCGAGCGCGATCAGCACCACTCCGACCAGCGCGGTACGGGCGACCGGTGACCCCGTGACGGGGATGGCCGCACCGCCGGTGACCGTCGCGGTGTACTGCCCGATGGCGGACTGCCCGAAGGAGTCGGTGATGCGGTACCGGACCGCGGGCGCAGTACCGGCGAAGCTGTCGACCGGCGTGAACGTGATCGTGGCGGTGGAACTGGTCGGACCGACCGCCCGGACCTGGGCGGCGGCGGGCGCGGCGACAGGCGCCTGCCCGCCGACCAACGTGTAGCTGCCGACGTCCGGGATGGTCCAGCTGGTCACCGCGTGGGAAGCCGGGTCGAGCAGGGTCACCGAGCCAGCGGGCGGCACCGTGACGGTGACCGACTGGCCACCCGCCGCCGACGTCTCCAGGGCGGGCGCGGTGGGCACCGGCGGCTCCAGCACCATCAGGGCGTACCCGCGGTCCACCGACTCGCCGTCGGAGTTGGTGACCCGGAAGGTGATCGCGCCGACGTCTCCGGCGACACCGATTGTCGGTGTGAACGTCACCTGCTCGGCATCCTGATCCGCGCTGTACGTGCCCCGCCCGTCGATGACGATCTGGGGGACCTCGAAGCCGTCCAGATCGACGAGGGTCAACGTGCCGCCCGCTGGTACGTCCACGTCAATGTGCTGGATAGCCGGGCCGACGGCGCTGGTGAACTCCGACTGGCTCAATGTCGGGTCGATGATCAGCGTCTGCTCATCGGTCGCGCTGGCCTGCGTGTCCGCGTCGACGACCTTGGCCTTGACGGTGTACTGCGCGTCGTCGGCCAGACGCGGGTCGGGAGTGACCGTCCACTTGCCGTCCTGCACCGTGGCCGTCTCGGTCTGGTGGCCGTCCAGCAGGGCCTGCTGCCGGATCGTCACGGTCACCGTGCTGCCGTCCGGCGCGTCGGTGGTACCCGCGATCGGCGGCGCGGCGTTGCCGACCGACACCTGATCGCCACCGTAGATGTCCAGTGTCGGCCCGGTGAGGACATGTACCACGAGGGTGGTCTCGTCGGTACCCCCGTTGCCGTCCTCGACCGTGATGTGCGCGGTCGTGTCGCCGGCCGTGGTCGCCTCGCCGGTGAAGCTGCCGTCGTCCTCGAGCGTGATGCCGGCCGGCACCGTGCCGGTGCTCAGCGAGTAGGTCAGCGTGTCCTCGTCGCCATCGGCGGCTACCACCGCATCCAGCGGATCTCCCACGGAGATCGTCTGCTCGGTGTTCGCCGCCGCATCGGTGAACGCCGGATCCTCATTGGGCAGGTACGTGAACTGGGATGCCATCGAGGTCGTGGAGGTGCCGTCCCCGGTTGTCACCGTGACGTTCACCAGCCCCGCCGCGTGGGCCGGGCTGGTCGCCACGATCGTCGTGTCGGTCAGGCTGTCCGAGTTGTACGTGGCCTCGACCGTGCCGAAGTGGACCGCGGTCGTCCCGGTGAACGCGGACCCGGTGATCGTCACCTGGGTGCCGCCGGCGGCTGGTCCGTTCACCGGGCTCACCCCCGTCACCACGGGGTCCCCGTCCGTCAGCGTCCGTATGGACGGGTAGTAGCCACCGGGCGTCGCGGCCGCCGCGCCGCTCCAGCCGAGCGTCAGGCCGGAGGCGACCCCGAGCAACACCGTCGCGGCGACAACCAGGGTGCGGTAGTGGCGGCCGATCTGCCGGCCACGCCGCCCGAAGACATGCGACAGCACGATTCCGTACCCCGTTCCTAGGCTCTACCCGTAGACACCGGCATAACGATACGCACAGAGTTCAGTTACGGGGAGTCATCGCCACTGGTACCAGAGGGGTTGTCATGAAGTGTCAGACCCCGATCCGACAATCGAGGTATGGATGACGAACAGCCGGATCCCGCCGAGGTAGCGGCCTGGCGCGAGATAACCACCATTCGCGGCCTCGGGGACCTGACCGCGCAATGGCTCGAGGGTCAGCTCAGGTACGGCGGGCCGAACAACGGTGGTTACCGGCCCGACCACGAGACCGCGTCGCTCGTGCCGGCGCTGGCGGCAATGAACCGTGCCGGCTTCGCCACCGAGTTCTCCCAACCCGGCGAGGTTCGCGGCTCGTGGCTGCAGCGCGCCGCGGTATCGGGATTCTGCGACGCACGGACCGCCGAGGTACTGGAAGCCGCCTGTCTGGCGACGGAGCTGATCTGCCTGGTGTATCCGCCGGGAGTCGACGTTCCGGTGGACCTTCCGGTCTCCCGCGACGGCGGCCGGGCGTACACCGGGGCCGGCATGAGCGTCGGAGTCGGGGAGATCGTCCAGCTCTGGGCCGGCACCTGTTCGTACGAGCTGGCACAGGCGCTGGCCAACTCCCACCAGGTGACGATCATCGATCCCGCGTGGGGACGCGATGACCTGCTGTGGCCGGCTGTACTTCAGGCGCTCGACGCGTACGGCAGGCTTCGGCAGCAGCTCAGCGAGGATGAGCTCGCGGAGCTGGACGGCGTCAGACGTTGAAGCGGAACTCGACCACGTCACCGTCGGACATGACGTAGTCCTTGCCCTCGATGCGTGCCTTGCCGCGCGAGCGCGCCTCGGCCATCGACCCGGCCGCGACCACGTCCTCGTACGAGACGATCTCGGCCTTGATGAAGCCGCGCTGGAAGTCGGTGTGGATCGCGCCGGCGGCCTCCGGCGCGGTGGCGCCGCGGCGGATCGTCCAGGCCCGGGACTCCTTCGGGCCGGCGGTGAGGAACGTCTGCAGCCCCAGCGTGCTGAACCCGACCCGGGCAAGCTGGTCGAGGCCGGACTCCTCCTGGCCCACCGACTGCAGCAGCTCCAGCGCCTCGTCCGGCGGCAGTTCGATCAGCTCCGACTCGATCTTCGCGTCCAGGAAGATCGCCTCTGCCGGGGCTACCAGCTTGGCCAGCTCCTCCCGGGTGGCGGCGTCGGTGAGCTGCTCCTCGTCGACGTTGAAGACGTACAGGAACGGCTTGGCGGTCAGCAGTTGGAGATCCCGCAGCGGCTCCAGGTCGAGCCCGGCCGCGAACACCGTCTGCCCGCCGTCGAGCACCTCGCGGGCCCGTTCCACCGCGGCCACGACCGGCTGCTTGTCCTTGACCATCCGGGATTCCTTGGCCAACCGCGGCAGCGCCCGGTCGATGGTCTGCAGGTCGGCCAGGATCAGCTCGGTGTTGATCGTGGCGATGTCGTCGGCCGGCGCCACCCGCCCGTCCACGTGCGCGACGTCCGGGTCGTGGAAGGCCCGGATCACCTGGCAGATCGCGTTCGCCTCGCGGATGTTGGCGAGGAACTTGTTGCCGAGCCCCTGACCCTCGCTGGCGCCCTTGACCAGGCCGGCGATGTCCACGAACGTCACGGTCGCCGGCACCGTACGGGCCGACTCGAAGACCCGGCTCAGCACGTCCAGCCGCGGGTCCGGCACCCCCACCACACCGACGTTGGGCTCGATGGTCGCGAACGGATAGTTCTCGGCCAGGACGTTGTTGCGCGTCAATGCGTTGAACAGGGTGCTCTTGCCGACGTTGGGCAGGCCGACGATGCCGATGGTGAGGCTCACGGCCGGCCAGTCTACGTGCGTACCGAATGGTGATCCCGGGCGCGTCCGAGCGTCCGGTCACCCCGGGAAGGCGACGATCTCGCAGCGCGGTCCGGTAGCCCGGGACAGCCGGGCTTCTAGGGTCACCAGTGGCGCTCCCAGCAACTGGCCGTCGTGTCCGAAACCCGCGAGCTTCCGGCCCGGTGGGCTGTCAGGATCGACAGCGTGAGCCCGATACCGGAGTTCGAGACCTGCTACCGCGCCGTGGCGAGCCGCGACGAACGGTTCGACGGCTGGTTCGTCACGGCGGTCACCTCCACCCACATCTACTGCCGGCCGAGCTGCCCGGCCATGACGCCGCAGCGACGCAACGTCCGGTTCTACCCGTCCGCCGCCGCCGCGCAGCGGTCCGGGTTCCGCGCCTGCCTGCGCTGCCGGCCCGACGCCGCGCCCGGCTCGCCGGACTGGGATGTCCGCGCCGACGTGGTCGGGCGGGCGATGCGGCTGATCGCCGACGGCGAGATCGACCGGGGCGGGGTGCCGGGCCTCGCCAGCCGGCTCGGGTACACCGAGCGGCACCTGCACCGGATGCTCACCACCGAGGTGGGCGCCGGACCACTCGCACTGGCCCGGGCACAGCGCGCGCAGACCGCCCGGATCCTGATCGAGACCACCGACCTGGGCCTGGCCGAGATCGCGTTCGCCGCCGGCTTCGGCAGCGTCCGCCAGTTCAACGACACGGTGCGGGAGATCTTCGCCCACACTCCGTCCGGGCTACGGACCGCCGCGGCCAGGCGCCGTCGCGGGAACCGGCCGGCCGAGACCGGTACCGGGTGGACCACGATCACGCTGCGACTGGCGTACCGGCCACCCCTGGACGCGCCGGTGCTGCTGGAGTTTCTCGCCGCGCGCGCGTTGCCCGGTGTGGAAGAGGTCGCGGACGGGGCCTACCGGCGCGCACTGCGGCTGCCGCACGGCTTCGGCGTCGCGGCCATCCGCCCGCTGCCCGAGCACGTCGAGGCCACGCTCCGCCTGGCCGACCTGCGCGATCTCGGGCCGGCGGTGGCCCGGTGCCGGCGACTGTTCGACCTGGACGCGGATCCGACCGCCGTCGACGCGGTACTCGCCGCCGATCCGGCACTCGCCGCCGAGGTCGCCAAGCATCCGGGGGTACGGCTCCCCCGTACCGTGGACGGCTTTGAAATGGTCTGCCGCGCGATCGTGGGTCAGCAGATCTCGGTGGCCGCGGTACGCACCGTCCTGTCACGGCTGGCGATAGCCGCGGGCGACGCGCTGCCGGCCGCGGACGGCACACTCACCCACACGTTCCCGAGCGCGGAAGCGGTCGCCGGGGCACCGGACGAGCTGCTGCCGATGCCGGCCGCCCGTCGGACCTCGCTCCGTACGGTCGCCGCCATGGTGGCCGCCGGTGACCTGCCGCTCGACGGCGGCGCGGACCGGTCCGAGGTGACCGCGGCACTGCTCGCCGTACCCGGCGTCGGGCCGTGGACCGCCGACTATGTCGCGCTCCGGGCGCTCGGCGACCCGGACGTGTTCCTACCGACCGACCTGGGCGTACGTAAGGGCGCGGCCGCGCTCGGGATACCGGACCGGCCCGCTGACCTGTCCGACCGGGCGCAAGCCTGGCGACCGTGGCGGTCGTACGCCGTGATCCGGCTCTGGCGGCACGCCGCCGCCCGCATCAGTACCAATGGAGGCTGACGTGATGTACCGCACGACCGTACCTACGCCCATCGGACCGTTCACGATTCTCGCCACCGACGACGAGGTGCTGGCCAGCGGCTGGACCGACGAGCTCGACGCGCTGCTCCCGCTGGTACACCCGAGCCTGCGATCGACCACGACGCCGGTCGAGCGGGCCGACCTCGGTGAGTTCAGCCGGGCCGTGCTCCACTACCACGACGGCGACCTCGGTGCCATCGACGGAATCCCGGTACGACAGGTGTCCGGCGAGTTCCTGGTGCACTCGTGGGACGTGCTGCGCAAGGTGCCGCCCGGGCAGCCGGTCAGCTACACCGAGTACGCCGCGCTGGCCGGCCGCCCGGCCGCGGTCCGGGCCGCCGCCGGCGCCTGCGCCCGCAACGCGGCCGCGCTGTTCGTGCCGTGCCACCGGGTGCTCCGCTCGGACGGCAGCCTCGGCGGGTTCCGCTGGGGCACCCCGGTCAAGCGCTGGCTGCTCGACCACGAAGCGGCCGCTCACTAGCCCCGGCGCCCGTCACGAGCCTCACCGCCCGGCTCGCGCTTGACCTCAACCCGACTTGACGTTGCAGGCTCGGCGGCATGGACGACGCGTTCAGTGTGCGGAAATTGACAAGAGTTCTGTCGGTGTCGGCGGTTACGGTCAGGTAGTGCCGTCACATGATTCCGCCTCCCCGCAAAGTGAGACACAACCAGCCGAAACACAGCCTGTCGACGAACCCGGCAAACCACTCGAATCGACCGCCCCGGTGGCGCCGGTGAAACCCCGACCGCACGCCCTGCACAACCTCTGGCGGCTGCGCCACTACCTCCGGCCGTACGCGGGACAGATGGTCACCATGCTGGTGGCCGGCGGCGGCGCGGTGGGCACCAGCATCGTGGTGCCGCTGGTGTTCGGCAAGGTCATCGACGGGCCGATCAAGCACGGCGACGAGGCCGGCCTTCCGCTGTTCGGCCTGATCGCGCTCGCACTGGGGCTGGCCGAGGCCGGCCTGATCTTCGTCCGCCGGTGGATCCAGTCGAACGCCTCGCTGGGCATGGAGGCGTCCATCCGGGACGACCTGTACGCGCACATGCAGCGGCTCCCGATCGCCTTCCACGACCGCTGGCAGTCCGGCCAGCTGCTGTCCAGGGTCACCACCGACCTGAGCGTGATCCGCCGGTTCCTCTCGTTCGGACTGCTCTTCCTGCTCATCAACATCTCGACCTACGCGGTCGTGGTGGCGCTGCTGATCCACCTGTACTGGCCGCTCGGCCTGCTCGTCGCGGTGAGCGCCGTACCGCTGGTGCTGCTGTCCCGCAGCTTCGCCCGGCGGTACCTGATCATGTCCCGGGTGATGCAGGACCAGCAGGGCGACCTGGCCACCCTGATCGAGGAGTCCGCACACGGAATCCGGGTCACCCGCGCGTTCGGCCGGCGGCGGTTCCTCAACCGCCGGTTCGCCGGCGACGCGCGCACGCTGCACGACACCGCGGTCACCAAGGCTCGCCTGGTCGCCAGGTTCTGGGCGCTGTTCGACCTGGTACCGACGCTGAACCTGGGGACCATCGTGGTGGTCGGCGCGATCGCGGTGAGCCGTGACCGGTTGACCCTGGGTGAGCTGGTCGCCTTCGTATCGCTCCAGCTGATGCTGATCTGGCCGGTCGAGGCGCTCGGCTGGATCCTCGCCAACGGGCAGGAGGCGATGACCGCGGCCGACCGGGTGTACGACGTGTTCGACACCGAGCCGTCGATCGTCGACCGGCCGGGCGCGACCGTGGCCAGCCGGGACTCGATCCGCGGCCACGTCACCTTCGAACGGGTGGGCTTCCGGTACCCCGACTCGGACGCCGAGATACTGCACGAGGTCGACCTGGAGGTACGACCGGGCGAGACGCTCGCCGTGGTCGGTGTGACCGGCTCCGGCAAGACCACGATGGTCTCCCTCGTGCCGCGGCTGTACGACGTGACCGCCGGCACCGTGCGGTTGGACGGCCGCGATGTCCGCGACTACACGCTCGACTCGCTGCGCACCGTGGTGTGTACCGCGTTCGAGGAGCCGACCCTGTTCTCCATGAGCGTGCGGGAGAACCTCACCCTCGGCCGCCCGGACGCGAGCGACGGCGACATCGCCGAGGCGCTGCGGGTGTCCCAGGCCGAGTTCGTGTACGACCTGCCCTGGGGGCTGGACACCCGGGTCGGTGAGCAGGGCCTGTCGCTTTCCGGCGGCCAGCGACAGCGACTCGCGCTGGCCCGGGCCGTGGTCGTACGACCGAAGGTGCTGGTCCTCGACGACCCGCTGTCCGCGCTGGACGTACACACCGAGGCGCTGGTGGAGGAGGCGCTGGCGCGGGTGCTCGCCGGTACCACCGCGCTGCTGGTGGTACACCGGCCGTCCACGGTCGCGCTGGCCGACCGGGTGGCGCTGCTGTCCGGCGGTCGGATCAGCGCGATCGGTACCCACTCCGAACTGCTGGCCACCGTGCCGGAGTACCGCGCGGTGCTGTCCCAGTCCGCCGACGAACTCTCCGGACAGGGGGTGGCCGCCCGATGAACGTCGAGCCGCAGACCCGGGCACCGGCGCCCGACCCGCGCATCCCCGGTTCGGACGCGTACCCGCCCGGTGGCCCGCGCCGGGCCGACGGGAGCCGGCGCGAGCCGGGCCGGTCCGAGCGGTACGACTGGATGAACGGCGGCGACGGTATCGACGTCACCGCCTGGCGTGGCCTGGCCGCCGAGGAGGATGCCGAACGCTCCGCCGCCGAAGGCCCCGGGCAGTCCGCACAGCTGCGGTTGCGCTCGCACAGCCGGCGGCTGCTCGGCTCGCTGCTGCGGCCACACCGCCGGCTGCTCGGCTGGGCCGTGTTCCTGCTGCTGGTGCAGAACGCCGCCGGCATGGCCGGGCCGTACCTGGTCCAGCAGGGCATCGACCGGGGCATCCCGCCGATCGTCGCGAACGACGACTACAGCACGCTGTTCGTCATCGGCGTGGTGTTCGCGGTCGCCGCCCTCACCGAGTACCTGACCAAGCGCGGCTTCCTCGTGGCCAGCGGCCGGATCGGCCAGGGCCTGCTGCTCGACCTGCGCAAGCGGGTGTTCGACCACTTCCAGCGGCTGTCGCTGGCGTTCCACGAGCGGTACACCTCCGGCCGGATGATCTCCCGGCTGACCTCCGACATGGACGCGATCGGCGAACTGGTCGACGGCGGGATCGACGACCTGGTACTGGCCGGGCTGTCGGTGGTCAGCGTCGCCGGCATCCTGCTCGTCCTGGACTGGCCGTTGGCGCTGGTCACGCTGTTGTGCTTCCCGTTCCTGCTGTGGCTCTCGGCCTGGTTCCGGCGCAACTCCGCGATCGCGTACCGGCGCACCCGGGAGGCCGTCGCGCTGGTCATCGTGCACTTCGTCGAATCCCTCGGTGGGGTACGCGCGGTCCAGGCGTTCCGCCGCGAGCCCCGCAACCAGGAGATCTTCGAGGCCGTCAACAACCGGTACATGCGGGCCAACCGCACCGCGTTCCGGCTCATCGCGATCTTCTCGCCGGGCATCAAGGTGATCGGCAACGTGACCGTCGCGGTGGTACTGACCTACGGCGGCTGGCGGGTCATGCACGGCCAGACCGAGGTCGGCGTACTGGCCGCGTTCGTGCTGTACCTGCGCCGGTTCTTCGAGCCGATGCAGGACCTGTCGATGTTCTACAACTCGCTGCAGTCGGCGACCGCGGCGCTGGAGAAGCTGGCCGGCGTACTCGACGAGAAGCCCGGGGTGCCGGAGCCGGCGCGACCGCGGCCGCTGCCGGCCGCCCGCGGCGAGCTGCGCTTCGAGCACACCCAGTTCGGGTACCGCGAGGACCTGCTGGTGCTGCCCCGGCTCGACCTCACGATCCCGGCCGGGCAGACCCTCGCGGTCGTCGGTGCCACCGGTGCCGGCAAGACCACGATCGCCAAGCTGGTCGCCCGGTTCTACGACCCGACCGGCGGTACCGTCCGACTCGACGGGATCGACCTGCGCGAACTGGCCGAGGACGACCTGCGCCGGGCCGTGGTGATGGTGACCCAGGAGAACTTCCTGTTCTCCGGCACGGTCGCGGAGAACATCGAGTTCGGCCGGCCCGGCGCGAGCCGGGAGGAGATCGAGCGGGCCGCCCGGGCGATCGGCGCGCACGAGTTCATCACGGCACTCCCGCTCGGGTACGACACCGAGGTGCGCAAGCGCGGTGGTCGGCTGTCCGCCGGCCAGCGCCAGCTCGTCGCGTTCGCCCGGGCCTTCCTGGCCGATCCCGCGGTACTGATCCTGGACGAGGCGACCAGCTCACTGGACATCCCGAGCGAACGACTCGTACAGCGGGCGCTGCGCACGATCCTGTCCGAACGGACCGCGATCGTGATCGCGCACCGGTTGTCCACAGTGGAGATCGCGGACCGGGTACTGGTGCTCGACTCCGGCGAGATCGTTGAGGACGGTACGCCGGAGCAGCTGATCGGCGGCGGCGGCCGGTACGCCACCCTGCACCAGCAATGGGCCGACAGCCTGGTCTGACGGACGACGGCCGGGCCGCGTCGTCGTGGCTCCGGCCGGCGCCCCGGCGGCGCCGGACGAAGGCTGGACCCGACCGCGTCGGCCGGGCGGCTGGAACCGGCCGCGCCTTCCGGAAAGGCCGGCGCCGGCCGCGACGCTCAGTCGGACTCGGTGAGCGTGAACACCTGCTCGAGGTTGGTGAGCCGGAGCAGGTGCCGCAACGTGGGCCGTACCTTCGTAAGCACCAGCGGTTTGCCGGTCACCAGCCGCGCCTTGTGCAGCGCGATCAGCGCACCCAGGCCGCTGGAGTCGCAGAACCCGACCCCGGACAGGTCGAGGACGAGCCGGCCGACGTCCGGGTCCGAGGCCGGATCGAGCAGCTTCTCCCGGATGTCCCCGGCGGTGTGGTAGTCGATCTGACCGGCGATCGCGGCGATCAGGTCAGGTCCGTCGGCGCGGGTGTCGATGGACAGCTCGAGCTGCTCGCCATCCGCGTCGACCGCATAGCCAGGATCGCTGGTCATCGCTTCTCCCGCCCCGAGTCGGTATGCCGCACCCCACCGGTCAACCCGTCCAGTATCGGGTCGCCCCTGGATTCCACGGCGGCCTCGTCGATCTCCGCCCACACCAACTTGCCGTCCGGCTGGATGCGGGCACCCCAACGACTGGCGATGGACTGTACGACCAGCAGTCCCCGATGGTTCTCGTCCTGGTCGCTCGCCGACACCAGCCGCGGCAGCCGCACGTCGTAGTCGGTCACGTCCACGCCGAGCGCCTCACCGAGCCGGTACAGCCGCAGCCGCAGCTTGGTACCGGCGTGCTGGATCGCGTTGGCCACCAACTCGTCGGCGACCGCGGCGGCCGACCAGGCGAAGCCGGGCATGCCCCAGCGGCTGAGCGTGTCCGCGGTGAAGCGCCTGGCCACGCCCACCGACCTCGACGTCGGCTCCAACCAGATGCTCGCGCTGCGCGGCGCCCCGGCTCGGGCGGTACGCGCGAACAGCACCGCGGTGTCGTCGTGCGCGTCGCCGTCGATCAACTGGTCGATCAGCTCGTCCCCGCTGATGGTCGGAGGCTCCGAGTCGACCGCGCCGGCGAGCGTACGGAGCTGGTCGGCCAGCCGCGCCATCCCGGCCTCGACCGCCCGGCCGTGCCGTTCGATCAGGCCGTCGGTGTAGAGCAGCAGCGCCTCACCGGGCTTGAACGGAAGCTCGCAGGAGGTGAACGGGACGTCGCCGACGCCGAGCGGCGGACCCAGCCGGTCCTCACAGAACCGCACCTCGCCGTCGGTACCGAGGAGCACCGGCGGCAGGTGCCCGGCGTTCGCCATGACCAGGGTCTGCTCGATCGGATCGTGTACGGCGTACACACAGGTGGCCATCTGCAGCCCCGGCAACGACTCGACCAGGTCGTCCAGCTGCCGCATGATCCGGGTCGGCGCCAGGTCCATCGCGGCGTACGCGCGTACCGCCGTGCGCAGCTGGCCCATCACCGCGGCCGCGCGGATGCCCTTGCCCATCACGTCACCGACCACGAAAGCGGTACGGCCGGCCGGCAGCGAGATCACGTCGACCCAGTCGCCGCCCACGTGCAGCCCACGGGCGCCGGGAATGTACCGGGAGGCGAGATCCACTCCCGCGACGGTCGGCAGCTTGGGCAACAGGCTGCGCTGCAGTTCGAGTGCGGCGTCCCGCTCCCGCCGGTACAGGCCCGCGTTGTCCAGCGCGATCGCCGCGTGTACGGCCACTCCGGCGGCCAGCCGCTCGTGCCGCTCGGTGAACACGTCGGTGTCGGGGTGCCCGAAGAAGAACCCGCCGAGCACCTCACCGGACGGGCTGATCACCGGTACCGCCAGATAGCTCACCACCGGGAGGTGCCCGGGCGGCGTCCCGTAGTACGGGTCGTTCTTGCCGTACCGGCGGTCGAGCCGGATGTCGGCGGACCGCACGATGCCGCTACCGCTGAACGTCGCGTCGAACACCTCGGTGTTGCGCGGCATCGGAAACTTCGAGAACGCCTCGAGCGGAGCGCCGGACAGCGTGTAGAGCATGTACGACTCGCCGGCGTTGTCGATCACGTTGTAGAAGAACGAGCCGAACGCGGCCCCGGTCAGTCGGGTCGCCGCGTCGGTGGCGTGCTGTACCAGCCGTTCGAGATCCAGTTCGGCGGACAGCTGGGTGCCCACGTCGTACAGGGTCTCCACCACGGACGCCTGCTCGCGCAGCCGGCGCTCGGAGCCGATCAGCTCGTCCCGGGTACGGCTGAGGTCGTCGACCGCCTGTTCCAGCCGGAACGCCTGCTCCCCGCAGGTCGCCTCCAGTACCTGGACGAGGTCGGTCAGCGCCTCCTCACGGGCCGTTCGGGCGAGCCGGACCGTATCCGGCCTCGCGCCGCCGCCAGTCACCGGCGAAGGGAGCACGGCCGGCCCCGACGGTGCGGCCGAGCCGCCGTTGGTGGGTCCGGGCATGGCCTCCAGCAGGCCCAACCGGGCGTTCACCGCGACCGCCCGGAACTGCGCGGCCGCGGCGGCGGGTACCGCCACCCGGCAGAAGATCAGGACGACGAAGAACTCGTTGTCCGGCAGCGCGCCACCGAAGCCGATCACGGACCGGATGCCCCGGTCGGCCACGAAACCCTGCCCGGGTACCTGCGGGCTGCCGACCGCGTCGGCGACGTGGAAGACCCCGAAGTTGGCCGGCTGGTCGGCCGGCTCCCCGCTGACCGCTGCCGGGAGATCGACCCCGAGCGCGTCGAGCAGCGCGGACGCGAGCGGAGCCATCTGTACCGCGTCGACGCTGGGCAGCGGAATCGTCCGGTGCCGCCGTGCGTTCGCCGGATCCGACCAATCCGGATCCTCTCCGGCGGAGCCGAGCAGGGACAGGCAACGCAGGTCCGGCCGTACCTGCTCGGCGGGCAGGCTCTGACGCACCTGGTCCCGCGCATCCGCGGCGAGGTGTTCGTACCGGCTGCTGACGTAGAGCCGGACCAGCACGCAGGCCGGGTCACCGGCCGGGTCGGACAGGGTGTCCCGCAGGTACCGGGTCACGGCGGCGGCTCCGGCCGGCAACGTCGAGGCGGATCGCGCGGCCTCCCGCACGCCGGCCCCGCAGGCGACCGTGTCGGACAGCGAGAACGAGGCGATGTCGAACGTACGCGGACCGGTCGGTCGAGGCGCCCCCGCCGTTTCGCCGGCCACGCTGAACCCCGCCGCGGCGGTGCCCGCCGCACCAGCTGTGTCGTCCATCGCGGGGGTGTCGTCCATCGCGGGGGTGTCGTCCATCGCGGGGGTGTCGTCCATCGCGGGGGTAT
This sequence comes from uncultured Actinomycetota bacterium, assembly GCA_963742715.1. Taxonomy (GTDB): domain Bacteria; phylum Actinomycetota; class Actinomycetes; order Mycobacteriales; family Micromonosporaceae; genus CAVUMR01. Next base: position 349,488 of record CAVUMR010000003.1, read on the forward strand.
GGACGACACCCGGATCCCCGACCGACATCGGGCACGCCACCCTTCCCGGCAATGTGGCGCCCGGGCGGCAGTCCCAGCCCCGAGGGAGGGTGGTCCACCGCCACGCCACGGGAGCCGTGTGCCGGCTCGCGCACCCCGACCCCGAGGAGCGGGCCGGTAGTCGCACACTAACTGATGGAAAGCCACACGGGGATGGCTGAATCGGCGCCGGACCGCCTGCGCCACGACCCTCGACCCGGCACCAGTTGTCCCCTTCTGTGGGGTTCCCTCCCGGGTTCTGACCTGCCCGGATCCGATCTAAAGCGGTCGTGTCCGCACAGATCGCTTCGTAGCATCGCCCCAGGCGACCCGGGAGAGGCCCATGACCGAACTGGCGCGGCCGCGCGCCGCCCGCCTGCCCGACCGCCCGTCGCTCGACGGGCTCGAGGACAAGTGGGCGCGCCGCTGGCAGCAGGACGACACGTACGCCTTCGACCGGACCCGGAGCCGGTCGGAGGTATACGCGATCGACACCCCGCCGCTGACCGCGTCCGGTTCGCTGCACATCGGGCACGTCTTCTCGTACACCCACACCGATCTGGTCGCCCGGTACCACCGGATGCGCGGCAAAGCGGTGTTCTACCCGATGGGTTGGGACGACAACGGGCTGCCGACCGAGCGCCGGGTACAGAACTACTTCGGGGTGCGGTGCGACCCGACCCTGCACTACCTGCCCGACTACGAGCCGCCGCGCAGCGGGGGCGGCGGGCGCAGGGGAGAGGACATCCCGGTGTCCCGGCGCAACTTCATCGAGCTGTGTGAACGGCTGTCCGCGCAGGACGAGCAGGCGTACGAGCAGGTGTGGCGCCGGATCGGGCTGTCCGCCGACTGGTCCCACTCGTACACCACGATCGGGGTCGAGTCGCGCCGGGCGAGCCAGCGCGCGTTCCTGCGGAACCTGGCCCGGGGCGAGTTGTACGCCGCGGACGGGCCGTCGATCTGGGACACCTCGTTCGGTACCGCCATCGCCCAAGCCGAGCTGGTCGACCGTGACCTGCCCGGGGCGTACCACCGGCTGGCCTTTCACCGGGTCACGGCGGGTGAGGACCCCACCGACCCGGAGCACGACGGACCGACCGGTGAGCCGGTGTACGTGGACACCACCCGGCCGGAGCTGCTGCCAGCCTGCGTGGCGCTGGTCTGCCATCCGGACGACGGGCGGTACGCCGACCTGGTCGGTGAGCGGGTGCGTACGCCGCTGTTCGGCGTCGAGGTGCCGGTGTACCCGCATCCGCTCGCCGATCCGGACAAGGGCACCGGAATCGCGATGGTGTGCACGTTCGGCGACCTCACCGACGTGATCTGGTGGCGCGAGCTGAAGTTGCCGACCCGCGGCGTGGTCGGCCGGTCCGGCCGCCTGCTGCCGGAACCGCCGCCGGAGCTGGCCTCCCCACAAGCCGGTTTTCGCGTACGCCCGGCTGGGCGGCCGCAGCGTCGTCGAGGCCCGCGAGGAGATCGTCACGATGCTGCGGGAGTCCGGTGAGCTCGCCGGCGACCCGCGCCCGGTGACCCATCCGGTGAAGTTCTACGAGTACGGCGACACGCCACTGGAGATCATCAGCACCCGCCAGTGGTACCTGCGCAACGGCGGCCGCGACGACGACCGGCGGGCCGAGGTGCTGGCCCGCGGCCGCGAGCTGCACTGGGTGCCGGGCCACATGCGCCGGCGGTACGAGCACTGGGTCGAGGGGCTCACCAGCGACTGGCTGATCAGCCGGCAGCGGTACTTCGGCGTGCCGATCCCGGTGTGGTACCCGCTGGACGACGACGGCGAGCCGCGCTTCGACCGGCCGCTGCTACCGGCCGAGAGCCGGCTGCCGGTCGACCCGTCCGCCGACGTGCCGGAGGGGTACGCCGAGTTCCAGCGCGGCCACCCCGGCGGCTTCGTCGCCGACCCGGACGTGATGGACACCTGGGCGACCTCGTCGCTCACCCCGTTGATCGCCGGCGGTTGGGAGCGCGATCCGGACCTGTTCGGCCGGGTGTTCCCGATGGACCTGCGACCGCAGGCACACGAGATCATCCGTACCTGGCTGTTCTCCACGATCGTGCGCAGCCACCTGGAGTTCGGCGTGCTGCCGTGGCGGGACGCGGTGATCTCCGGCTGGATCCTCGACCCGGACCGGAAGAAGATGTCCAAGTCCCGGGGGAACGTGGTCACCCCGATGGACGTGCTGGACCAGTACGGCTCGGACGCGGTGCGGTACTGGGCCGCCACCGGCCGGCCGGGCGCGGACCTGGCCTTCGACCCCAACCAGGTGCGGATCGGCCGGCGGCTCGCGACGAAACTGCTGAACGCCGCGAAGTTCGTCCTGGGCCTGACCGAGCAGCCGATCAGCGACGACGGCACCGCCGCGGCCGGGGACACCGGTGTCGCGGCCGACGGCCGGAGCAGGTCCGCGGCCGGTCCGCGGAGTGTTGCCGCGGCCGGTTCCCGGAGTGTGGCCGCGGCCGGTTCCCGGAGTGTTGCCGCGGCCGGTTCCCGGAGTGTGGCCGCGGCCGACGTGACCGCGCCGCTCGACCTGGCCATGCTCGCCGAACTGTCCACTGTGCTCACCGACGCCACCGCCGCGTTCGAGGCGTACGACCACACCGGCGCGCTGGACGCCACCGAACGATTCTTCTGGACGTTCTGCGACGACTACCTGGAACTGGTGAAGGAGCGCGCGTACGGTACCCGCGGGCTGGACGGAGCCGCTTCGGCGCGGGCCGCGCTCACCCTCGCCCTGTCCGTCCAGTTGCGACTGTTCGCGCCGTTCCTGCCGTACGTGACCGAGGAGATCTGGTCCTGGTGGCGGTACGGCTCGGTGCACCGGGCGCCGTGGCCCGCTCCGGGCGAGCTCGCCCGCGGAGGCGAGCCGGCCGTACTGGCGGCCGCGAGCGAGGCGATCAGGCAGGTACGACGAGCCAAGTCCGAGCGCAAGCTGTCGATGCGTGCGGAGATTCCGCTGGCCGAGGTGCTCGCGCCGGAGGAGGACGCCGAGCGGGTGGCTGCCGTGGTGGACGACCTGCGCGCGGCCGGCCGGATCATCCGGCTGGACATCAGGCCCGGTACGGCACCGGAGCTGATCGTCGCCTGCGCGTTCTAGCCTCCGGATCCGGCCGGGTCGCGGCGAGGCCCGCGGCCCGCTGGGAGAACACCGGCGCCGCCACGCGGATCCGGCACGGCGCGGCCGCACCCGACGCGGTCAGGCTCAGCGCGGTCAGGCTCAGCGCGGCCGGGCCCGGCTCGGTCGAGCCGCGCAGGGGCTAGAAGCCTCCGAAGTCCCCGCCGCCGAAGTCGCCCCCGCCGAAATCACCGCCGCCGAAGTCGAAGCCGCTGCTGTCGCCACCGAAGTCGCCGCCGTAGTCCCCACCGTCGCCGCCATAGTCCCCGCCATCACCGCCGCTGTCCCCACCGTCTCCCCCGTCACCGCCGCCGTCGCCACCGTCGTGGTCGTCGGCGTACTCGACGCCGTCGGCGAAGCCGGAGTCGTACCCGCCGGCGCCGAAGGCGGGACTGAACAACGCGTCGAACAGCAGCACGCTGCCGACCCCCCAGGCGCCGGCCACCAGCGCGGTCTTCCACCAGGGCTCGCTGTACCAACCGCCCGGCACCGGCCGCCCGGCCACCATGCCACCGGGGTAGTAGTACGGCGTCTCGCCGCCCGGGCGAGGGCTCGCCTTGTACGCGTGGCCCTGCACCTCGACCTCGCGGTCCTTGGTCAGCGTGCCGGCGTTGCGCTGGCCCGGCATCGGCGGCAGCTCCGGACCCGGATCGAGACCCATCGCGGTACGAGCCGCGCGTGCGTAGTACAAGCCCTCCAGCGCGGTGTAGCCGGCCAGCTCGAACTGCCGTGCCGTGGTGGAGCGCTCCAGTTGGCTGCCCGCGGCGTTGTACCGCTCACCGGCGTCCACCAGCGCCTGCTTCACCGCCGCGTCGTCGTTCGGGGCGAGGTTCATCACCTGGCCGCCGAGCCGCTCGTACCACCGCTGTGCCTCTTCGCGGGCGTCGGCCAGCTGGCGCGCGGCGCGCTGCTGCCGGGAACGCTGCCAGAGCACGCCGCCACCGGCCACGCCGCCGACGAGGACGACAAGGAGAACGAGGCTTACCGGGTCCATACGGGAAACGGTACCCGGTAACCGGCATCCACCGGTGGCCACCCGAGCGGCCCCGTTCCGCGGGGACACGACGGCGGCCGGCGCGGCGGGGCAACGTGATTTCGTCGTACCGGCCATGCATTCTCGGCGATATGGATCTCCTAGCCGTGCTGCTCGTCGCCGTGATCTGCCTGTCCGCCGGAGCGGTGATCGGCTGGCTGGCAGCGCGCGGCCGGTCGGCGGCGGACGTGGCCGGGTTGTCCGCCCGGCTGCAGGCGATGCGGGAAGGCGAGCAACGGCTGGAGCAGTCGCTGCGGGTGCTGTCCCATGACGCCGCCCGGGAGCAGAGCGGAGCGGTCGCGCACCTGGTCGAGCCGCTCAAGGAGAGCCTGTCGCGGTACGAAGCTCAGCTCGCCGAGCTGGAGCGCAGCCGGATCGGGGCGTATGCCGAGCTGCGCGCCCAGGTGCGCGAGTCGCAGGCGGTCTCGGACCGGCTGCGCACCGAGACCAGCCAACTGGTGGCCGCGTTGCGCGCCCCGCAGGTGCGCGGCCGCTGGGGCGAGCACCAGCTCCGCCGCATCATCGAGGCGGCCGGCATGCTCGAACACTGCGACTTCGACGAGCAGGTGACCAGCTCCACCGACACCGCTGTGGTACGGCCGGATCTGCTGGTCCGGCTGGCCGGTGGCCGGCACGTCGTGGTCGACGCGAAGGTGCCCTTCAACGCGTACCTGGAGGCGATGGAGGCGCGGGACGAGCGGACCCGACTCGCGCACCTGGACGCGCACGCCAAGCACCTGCGCGCACACGTCGACCAGCTGGGCCACAAAAGATACTGGGAGGCGTTCAGCTTCACGCCGGAGTTCGTGGTCCTGTTCGTGCCGGCCGATCCGTTCCTCGACGTCGCGCTGCAGCGCGATGCCTCCCTGCTCGAGTACGCCTTCGCCCGCAACGTCGTACTCGCCACCCCGGCCACGCTGGTGGCGATGCTCCGCACGGTCGCGTACACCTGGCGACAGGAGGCGCTCGCGCGCAATGCCGCCGAGGTACACACGCTGGGCCGGGAGCTGTACGGCCGGCTCGCCACCATGGGCTCCCACCTGGCGAAGGTGGGCGGTTCACTGCAGGGCGCGGTCCACTCGTACAACAAGGCGATCGGCTCGATGGAGAGCCGGGTGCTGGTGACCGCCCGCAAGTTCGCCGACCTCGGGATCGCCGGAAGCGTCTCCTCGGCGGAGGAGCTGGCGACCCCGCCGCAGGTCGAGATCGTGCCGCGGCAACTGCAGGCGCCGGAGCTGGTGGCCAGCGAGCAGTCCGCGCTGGTCGCGTTCGAGGATCGACCGACGACGTTCGACGCGGATTCCCGGCGCGCGGCGGGGCACTAAGGACGGCGCGCGGCGGGGCACTAAGGACGGCGCGCGGCGGGGCACTAAGGGCGGCGCGCGGCCGGACACTAAGGACCACGCGCGTCGGTCACTGGGGCGCGCGGCCGGGCGGGCTGGCCGCCGGCGCTACTCCCCGGCGGCGCTCTGGCGCTTGGCCGCGGCGCGCATGTCGCGCTTGAGCTCCTGCGGCAGCGAGAAGATCAGCCGCTCCTGGGCGGTGGTGATCTCCTCGACCGTGTCGTACCCGCGCGCGGCCAGGTACTCGAGCACCTCGCTGACCAGGTCCTCCGGTACGGACGCGCCAGAGGTGAGGCCGACCGTGGTAGCACCGGTGAGCCACTCGTCGTCGATCTCGTCGGCATAGTCGACCAGATACGCCGCGCGCGCCCCGGCGTCGACCGCGACCTCGCGCAGCCGCTGCGAGTTGGACGAGTTCTGCGAGCCGACCACGATCACCACGTCACACTCGCGGGCGATCTCCTTGACCGACTCCTGCCGGTTGGAGGTGGCGTAGCAGATGTCGTCGCTCGGGGGCGACTCCAGCGCCGGGAACTGCTCCGACAGCCGGCCGACGGTCTGCATGGTCTCGTCCACCGACAGCGTGGTCTGGGACAGCCAGACGACCCTGCTCGGATCCTTGACCCGCACGTTCGCCACGTCGTCCGGCCCGTCCACCAGGTGGATCCGACCCGGCGCCTCACCCATCGTGCCGATGACCTCCTCGTGGCCTTCGTGCCCAATCAGCAGGATGTCGTACTGGTCCGCGGCGTACCGCCGGGCCTCCTGGTGCACCTTCGTCACCAACGGGCAGGTGGCGTCGATCGCCCGCAGGTTGCGCTCCCGGGCCTGGTCGTACACCTCCGGCGCGACGCCGTGCGCGGAGAAGACCACGGTGGCGCCCTCGGGCACCTCCGCGTTCTCCTCCACGAAGATCGCGCCCTTGCGCTCGAGGGTGGCGACGACATGCTTGTTGTGCACGATCTGCTTGCGTACATAGATCGGCGCGCCGTACAGCTCGAGTGCCTTCTCGACCGTTTCGACCGCGCGATCGACCCCCGCGCAGTAACCACGGGGCTTGGCGAGCAGAACGCGTTTCACTGTCTCGGGCACGCGGCCATGGTACGCGGAGCCGCGGCACACCCTTGGATGTCGGACCTGCTCCGTAAGCTGCCGGTGTGACTGACCTGACACGATCGGGCCGCGGCCAGGCGGGCCACTCCGGCCCTTCCGGCAGCGGCCCTTCCGGCAGCGGGCCAGCCGGCAGCGGGCCAGCGCGCAATGCGCCAGCCGGCACCGCGCAGTCGGCCAGCGGCGCGGCGCCGGCCGGCGACCGGACCTCGGCGCTGGAGCCGTGGCCGGTCCGGGTGGTCAGCCAGAAGATCAGCGGGTGGATCAACAGGCTCGGCTGGGTCTGGGTGGAGGGCCAGATCGCGCAGGTCACCCGCCGTCCCGGCGCCAGCACGGTTTTCCTCACCCTGCGCGACCCGTCCGCCGACATCAGCCTGCCGGTGACCTGCTGGCGGGAGGTGTACGACGACTGCGAGCCGCCGCTACGCGAAGGCGCCCGGATCGTGGTGCACGCCAAGCCCGAGTTCTACGCCGCCCGCGGCACCCTGTCGCTGCGCGCGGACGAACTGCGGCAGGTCGGTCTCGGCGAGCTGCTGGCCCGGCTGGAGCGGCTGAAGAAGCTGCTCGCCGCCGAAGGGCTCTTCGACCGGGAGTACAAACGTGCCCTGCCGTTCCTGCCGCACCGGGTGGGCCTGATCACCGGGCGGGCCAGCGCGGCCGAACGGGACGTGCTGAGCAACGCGCGCCGGCGCTGGCCCGCCGTCGCGTTCGAGGTGATCAACGTGCCGGTACAGGGCCCGACCGCGGTACCGGAGATGATCGACGCGATCGCGGCACTCGACCGGGATCCGGCCGTGGACGTGATCGTGCTGGCCCGGGGCGGCGGCAGCATGGAGGACCTGTTGCCGTTCTCGGATGAGGCGCTGTGCCGGGCGGTGTTCGCCTGCCGTACTCCCCTGATCAGCGCCGTCGGCCACGAGACGGACACGCCGCTGGTCGACTTCGTCGCGGATGTACGCGCCTCCACACCGACCGACGCGGCGAAACGGCTGGTACCGGACCTGGTGGAGGAGCGCCGCACGATCGAGGTGGCCCGGCGCCGGTTGGTACGAGCCGTCGACACGATGCTCGACCGCGAGCAGCACCGGCTCGACGCCATCCGGTCCCGGCCGGTGCTGGCCCGGCCGTTGGTGCTGGTCGAGGCGCGGGCGACCGAGGTGTCGTCGCTACTCGACCGGGCCCGTCGGTACGTCGGGCACCGGCTCGACCAGGGGCACGGGGACCTCGGCCACCTCCGGGCACGGCTGCGCGCCCTGTCCCCCGCGGCCACTCTCGACCGGGGGTACGCGGTGGTGCAGCGGGCCACCGACGGCGCGGTGGTCCGGCGGCCGGCAGACGTACGTGCCGGCGCGAAGCTGCGACTGCGCCTGGCCGAAGGTGAGCTGGGAGCAACCGCGGACGAGCCGGGTTCGGCCGGCCCTTCGGATGGCGTCGACCTGGCCGGCCCCGCCGGCGGCGGCATGGGCCGCGACGACCTGGCCGGCCCCGAGGGCGGCGACAATGTTGCCGGCCCCGGCGGCGCCGACGGCACTGGCGACGCGGCGGGCTGGTCCGGCGCCAGCGATGACGCCGGAGCAGCCACACCTGATCCACCGGGGCCGGAGGACCGGTCAGGACCCGAGGATCACCACGACCGTAAGGTGTCGTCCCGATGAGCGACGAGAAAACCGCAAAGGGAACCAGCCGGTCACGCGCCAGCAAAGGGACAGACCCGACAGGCGGGCAGAATCAGCTCAGTTACGAGCAGGCCCGGGCCGAGCTGGCCACGGTGGTCGAGCGGCTCGAGGCCGGCGGTACCTCGCTCGAGGACTCGCTGGCGCTGTGGGAACGCGGCGAGCGGCTCGCCGACATCTGCCAGTCCTGGCTCGACGGCGCGCGGCAGCGGTTGGACGCGGCCCGCCAGGCACCCGCCGACGAATCCGGCAGCTGACCAGCCGACCTACAACAATCCCGCGGTCAGCGCAGCGCGCCGGCCAGCGCCCGCAACTCGCGGTCCGGTACCCGCCCGATGACCACGATCGTGCGCCGCGGCTCCAGCAACACCAGGGCGCGTTCACCGTCGCGCGCGGCGTACACCTGCCAGTCCTTGCCGCTGATCGCGACGGTTCCGTCCGGGCGGGCCTGGGCGCCCAACTCGGCGGGGAGCAGTTTCTCCGACGACAGGTCACTCTGCAGCAGCAGGACGCCGTCGTCGTCCGGCGTGAGGTACCCGATGCGGATCGTCAAACCGCCGTCGCCATGGTCGAGGGTCGCGCTGGTGGCGCGCCAGCCGGAGGCCAGGCCGGTCGGTTCCGCCACCGGGAACCGGTCGGCGGTGCTGGCCTCGGCAAGCACCGGCGCCGGGTCGACCACCGTCGCGTCGTTGCCCGAGCTGAGGAACTGCCACAGCCAGATGGCCCCGAAGATCGGCAGCAGCAGCACGAGCATCGACAAAGCCATGTCCCGCACCGAGCGGCCACCGGTCGGCCGCGGCGTCGCCGCAGCCGGTCCGGCCGGCGGATCGGGCCGGGTGCCGGCGCTGCTCGGGGTAGCCACGGTGCCATCCTCGCCGACCGCGCATCGGCGATCCCCGCCGGGTTGACCAGGGACACCGTTCGGGCTGACCGACGGCACCAGCCGGGCGTCGCAGTTGGCACTGTTCGCGCGATAGTCCACCGGGTCTGGAAGGATTCCCGCATGGTGGCGTCCGCCGCTGGGCGACCGGTTCTGCTCCGGCATCGCGCGGTCGACGCCGAGGCCCGCCAACACGAGGGGGACGAGATGGCTGCTCCGACTTCGACCGCACCGGAGGGCTCCACCCGGTCGCGCCGCACCGAGGGCCTGGACCGGAACCTCGCGTTGGACCTGGTCCGGGTGACCGAGGCCGCCGCGATGGCCGCCGGCCGGTGGGTCGGTCGCGGCGACAAGGAGGGCGGCGACCAGGCCGCGGTGGACGCGATGCGGCTGCTGATCAACTCGATCCCGATGCGCGGCGTCGTGGTCATCGGCGAGGGCGAAAAAGACAACGCCCCGATGCTGTACAACGGCGAAGAGGTCGGCGACGGCACCGGGCCGGCCGTGGACGTCGCGGTCGACCCGGTCGACGGTACGACCCTGATGAGCAAAGGAATGCCGAACGCGATCGCGGTACTCGCGGTAGCCGAGCGCAACGCGATGTTCGACCCGTCCGCGGTGTTCTACATGGAGAAACTCGCGGTCGGTCCGGACTGTGTCGACTGCATCGACATCACCGCACCGGCGGCGGAGAACCTGCGCCGGATCGCGAAGGTGAAGAACTCCGCGGTGTCCGACGTGAACGTGATGATCCTCGACCGGGCCCGGCACCAGGAACTGGTACGTGAGATCCGGGATGCCGGCGCGCGGGTGCACTTCGTCAGCGACGGCGACGTGGCCGGTGCGATCGCGGCGGCGCGTGAGGGCAGCGGCATCGACGTACTGATGGGCATCGGCGGTACCCCCGAAGGCATCATCGCCGCGTGCGCGCTCAAGTGCCTGGGCGGCGCCCTGCAGGCCCGGCTCTGGCCGCGCGACGACGAGGAGCGGCAGAAGGCCATCGACGCCGGGCACGACCTCGACCGGGTACTCGACACCGACGACCTGGTATCCGGCGACAACATCTTCTTCTGCGCGACCGGCGTGACCGAGGGAAGCCTGCTGCGCGGCGTGCGGTACCGGGCCGGCGGCGCGACCACGCAGTCGATCGTGATGCGCTCCAAGAGCGGCACGATCCGGGTCATCGACAGCTACCACCAGCTGGCGAAGCTGCGGGCGTACTCACTCATCGACTTCGACGGCCAGCCACTCGACGAGGCGTGACCTCACCCGGCCGGCGCGCGATCGTCGTCGCCGGCGAGAGCGTCGTCGATCTGGTACCCGCGGCTGACGGGCTGATCCGGCCGGTACTCGGCGGGGGTCCGGCGAACATCGCGGTGACGGTCGCCCGGCTCGGCGTACCGGTCCGGATGCTCGCCCGGTTGGGCGCGGACGACTTCGGCCGGCGGGTACGTGTCCGACTGGTCGACGCGGGAGTCGACCCGCAATACCTCGTACCGTCCGGCGATCCGTCCACGCTCGCGCTGGTCACGTTGGACGATGCCGGCCGGGCCGAGTACGACTTCTGGCTCAACGGTGCCGCCGACTTCGGCTGGCGGGAGTCCGAACTGCCGCCACTGCCCGGCGACGCGACGGCCGACGTGGCCGTCGCCGCGCTGCACGTCGGGTCGCTGGCCGCGTTCGTGGAACCGGGCGCGAGCGCGCTGGAACGGCTGGTCGCGCGGGTACGCGGCGAGCTGGTCGTCTCGTTCGACCCGAACCTGCGGCCGGCCGCGCTGGACAGGCTCGACGGCGGCCTGCCCGCGGCCCGGCACCGGTTGGACCGGCTGTGCCGGCTGGCTCACCTGATCAAGGTGAGCGACGAGGATCTCGCGGCGGCCTACCCCGGCACCCCGCCGGAGCAGGTCGCGGCCGACTGGCTCGGCATCGGCGGCGGGCCGCAACTGGTCGTACTGACTCTCGGCGGGCACGGTGCGGTGGCGTTCACCCGCACGACCCGGGTGGCCGTACCCGCGGTACCGGTGGAGGTCGCCGACACGATCGGCGCGGGTGACACCGCGATGGGTGCCCTGCTGGCCGAGTTGTACCGGCGGGACCTGCTCGGTGACCCGGCCACCGGGCGCCTCACCGGCCTCACCGGCGACGAGCTGACCGGGATCCTCACCGCCATGACGACGGCGGCCGCGATCACCTGTACCCGCGCCGGTGCCGACCCGCCGACCGGCGACGAACTGGCCGCCGCGCTGCGCGACCGCTGACCGGATCAGGTCAAGGGCGGCAGGGTCAGGTTCGGCGGCCCGTCGAGCGCCGCGGCGCGGGGCTTGCGCCGCCGGAACACCACGGCCGCGACCAGGCCGGCGACCAGCCCGCCCAGGTGGCCCTGCCAGGAGACCTGCGGATCGCCCGGGAGTACGCCGATGATCTGCCAGCCGAACAGGAGTGCGGCCAGCACCGCGGCGGCCAGGCTCCACAGCCGTCGGTCGACGATGCCGTGCAGGAACAGGTAGCCGAGGTACCCGAAGATCACGCCGCTGGCGCCCACCACGATCGAGTTGGGATCGCCGAACAGCCAGACCGTGATACCGCTGATCAACGCGACGAACACAGTGACGACCAGGAACCGGCGCGGTTGGCCGGCGAGTACGAAGGTACCGAGCAGCACCAGCGGCACGCTGTTGCTGGCCAGGTGGGCGAGGCTCGCGTGCAGGAACGGGGCGAGCACGATCCCGTCCAGGCCGTCGACGTGGCGCGGGTGGATTCCGCCCTGCGCGTCGATGCTGTGCCCGGCCAGGTAGTCGACGGCCTCGATCAGCCAGAGCAACGGAATGGCCGCGCACATCGTGATGAAGGCGCGGCCGATGGCGGCGTAGAACGGCTCGGTGCCGAAGGTCAGCTGGTCGGCCGGTTCGGTACGGGTGCGGTCGCTGGTCACCCCTCGTTGGTACCAGGGCGCGGTCGGCGCGACCAGCGGCTGGCCGATCCACCCCGCGGATTGGGTACGAAGACGGCCCGGCGCGAAAGCGGCGGCCCGGCACGAAGGCACTGGCCGGACGGAAACGGCCGGGTAAGAAAGAGCGGCTGGCCGGACCTGAGTCCGGCCAGCCGCCACATTCGCTATCGGCTCGTGTCAGGCGATTTCTAGTACCACCCGTTGGCCTGCCAGGTGTCCCAGGCACCACAAGGATCGTTGTACCGACCCTTGATGTAGCTCAGACCCCACTTGATCTGGGTCACCGGGTTGTCCGCCCAGTCGTCGCCGTACTGGGCCATCTTGTCGCCGGGCAGTGCCTGCGGGATGCCGTACGCCCCGGAGGCGTTGCCGGCGTGCGGGTTCCAGCCACTCTCCTTGTTCCACAACGGCACCAGGCAGGACATCTGCTCGATGCCGAAGCCGAACTGGGGAAGAATCGCGCAGGCGACGGCCGGGTTACCGGTGAACTCCTTGCAGGACGCCGGGATCGGGATGGTTCCCCCGCCCGACGGGTTCGCGGCGGCGTTCGCCGCCTTGGCCCGCTGGGCGGCTGACTCGCCCGCCTCAGCCGCCTTCTGCGCGGCCGCACGGGCCGCGCTCCGGCTCGCGTCCTGCAACAGTTGCCGGCGGTACGCGTCGTTGGCGGCCTGCTTGCGCTGGGAGACCTCCTCGGCCGCGCCGGGACCACCCAGCCCGACCGATGCCGCCTCCCGTTGGCCGGCCAACGGACGACCCGATGGGTCACCGACGCTCAGGTAGACGCCGGCGACCACACCCATCACGAGTACGAAAACAGCGAATGCGCGGATGGACACCCGAGTGGCGATCCGGTTCACGCGCTAGGTCCCTTTCGTCGCGGACAGGGCACAGCAGGCACGGCAAAGACTCCGCCGTACTCGCCGCGAATGCGCAACCCGACACAGCGGGGTGTACCTCGACCTCGGGGAAGACCACCCGTTGAGGTGGCGGTCGCATCCACCGGTACCGGACATGTCCCGGCTAAGGGATCCGGTCAACCAGTGACACGACACCGGCCGAAAAGCACACAGGCACTCGGCTGTACACCATTGCGTAGTCAGCCGTCGGCTGCCACCCCAGCCGCAGGGAACGTGTGTTTTGTCACGTCCCCGCGGCGGGATAGCAGCCGAATCGACAGTCGATGTGGTGTATGCCCTTCGATCAGGGGGTGAGATCCCCGAGCAGGTCGGTCACCACTTCGGCGATCTGGGACCGTTCCGACCGCAGAAGCGTGACGTGCGCGAACAGAGGGTGACCCTTCAGGGCCTCGATCACCGCGGTCACCCCGTCGTGCCGACCGACCCGCAGGTTGTCGCGTTGCGCCACGTCGTGCGTGAGCACCACCCGGGATCCGGTACCGATCCGCGACAGCACGGTCAGCAGCACGTTGCGCTCCAGCGACTGCGCCTCGTCCACGATCACGAAGGCGTCGTGCAGGCTGCGGCCCCGGATATGGGTCAGCGGCAGCACCTCGAGCATGCCGCGATCGAGTACCTCCTCGACCACGGCCTCGCTGACCAGCGCGCCGAGCGTGTCGAACACCGCCTGCGCCCACGGCGACATCTTGTCCGCCTCGTTGCCCGGCAGGTAGCCGAGGTCCTGACCACCCACGGCGTACAACGGGCGGAACACCACGACCTTCTTGTGCGCGCGCCGCTCCATCACCTGCTCCAGGCCCGCGCACAGCGCGAGCGCCGACTTGCCGGTACCAGCACGACCGCCCAGCGAGATGATCCCGACGCTGTCGTCGAGCAGCAGGTCGAGCGCGATCCGCTGCTCCGCGGACCGGCCGTGGATGCCGAACGCCTCCCGGTCACCGCGGGCCAGCTGGACCAGCTTGTCCGGGCGTACCCGACCCAGCGCCGAGCCGCGCCCGGACAGCAGCCGCAGCCCGGTATGACAGGGCAGGTCCCGGGCCGCGGGCAGGTCCAGCTGCTCGTCGCCGTACAGCCGGCCCATCTCCTCGTCGGTGAGCTCCAGCTCTGCCATCCCGGTCCAGGTCGGATCGCTCGCCTGACCGTGCCGGTACTCGTCCGCGGCCAGGCCGACCGACGCGGCCTTGACCCGCAGCGGCATGTCCTTGGTCACCAGCGTGACCGCGCGCCCCTCGGCGCTCAGCGCGAGCGCCACCGCCAGGATCCGGGCGTCGTTGGTGTCGGCCCGGAAGCCGTACGGCAGGACCTCGGGATCGGCGTGGTTCAGCTCCACCTGTACGGTGCCGCCCGCCTCGTTGATCGGCAGTGGCGCGTCGAGCCGGCCGTGCCGTACCCGGATGTCGTCGAGCAGGCGCAACGACTGCCGGGCGAACCAGCCGAGTTCGGGATGGTGCCGCTTGCCCTCCAGTTCGCTGATCACGACCAACGGCAGGACGACCTCGTGCTCGTCGAAGCGCAGGAACGCGGCCGGGTCGGAGAGAAGTACCGAGGTGTCGATCACGAATGTCCGGCGGGCCGGATCCGGAGCGCGACGGGTCGCGCGGCGCCGGGTACCGGCCGGTACCGATGAGGCAGCGGGCTCCTCCGCGGAAGCGCCGCTGTCAGCACCGGTGGGGGACGAAGCGGGAGTAGTACGGCGTGTGGTCACGGGCCTGCTCCAGCGGGCGTGCACCTCCGCGCCCACGTCCGGGGCCTACCGGTTCCCGGCCACCTGGGGCCGGGTGCCGGTCCCATGGCTGCATGCTCACCATCCGGGCCTCCCGGGCGGGCGGGAGATCCCCGCGCCACGTCAATGACGCTAGCGGCGAGAAGCCGGGGTTGCCAGTGAGCGACACCCCGAGCGGAAAAAAGTCTCATTCGTGGACATCGTTCCCCACGTACCGCCTGACGTGCGGAGTCAGGCTCCGTACCGGCGCTGCCGACTGGCGTACGAGCGCAGTGCCCGCAGAAAGTCGACATGCCGGAAGTCCGGCCAGTGCGCCTCGCAGAAGTAGAACTCCGAGTGCGCGCTCTGCCAGAGCAGGAAGCCGGACAGCCGCTGCTCGCCACTGGTACGGATCACCAGATCCGGATCGGGCTGGCCACGGGTGTACAGGTGCTCGGAGATGTGGTCCACGTCGAGCACCTCGGCCAGTTCCTCGATCGAGGTACCGGCGCGGGCGTGCTGCTGGAGCAGCGAGCGGACCGCGTCGGCGATCTCGCGCCGGCCGCCGTACCCCACCGCGATGTTGACCTGAGCGCCCCCGGACCGGCCGCGGGTGCGCTCGGCGGCGTCCTTGAGCGCGACCGAGGTCTGGGCCGGCAGGGTGTCCAGCGCGCCGACCATCCGCAGCCGCCACGGCAGGCCGTCGGCGGCCAGCTCGGTGACCAGCTTCTCGATGATCCGCAGCAGCGGCTCGAGTTCGGCCGCGGGCCGGGTCAGGTTGTCCGTGGACAGCAGCCACAGGGTGACGTGCTCGATGCCGGCCTCGTCGCACCAGCGCAGCAGCTGCTCGACATTGGCCGCCCCGGCGCGGTGGCCCTCATTGGGGTCGTCGTACCCCATCGCCTTGGCCCACCGCCGGTTGCCGTCGAGCATCACCCCGACGTGTCGCGGGCGGGGCGCGCCGGCCAGACCAGCGCGCAGTCGCTGCTCATAGAGCGTGTACAGGAGTCTCGGCAGGCCCACGACTCGCCACAGTACGCCCGACGGGTAGCCGCCGGCATACCCGTGAGCGGGGCCCGACCGGCCGGTGCGCCGCGGCCCGGTCGTCGCGCCGGATCCGACGCGGCACCGGGCCGGGATACGCGTCGGCCGGCGGTGCCCGATGGGCGCCGCCGGCCGACAACCGCTGGAGCTAGAGGATCCCGCGGGCGTGGAACGCCTGCTGGACCGAGTTCGCGGCCGCGGCGCCGTAGAGCGTCTGCGCCGTCGCCACGGTCGCCTGCGCGGCTTCCGCGAACGAGGTGTCCGGCGCATAGCTGAACTGCGCCTCCAGGATCACCGTGTTGGCCTTGGTCCGGCCGAGGGCGCCGTGGATGTCGAACAGGGCCCGGGACCAGATCTCGCCGTCGTCGTGCACCTCACCGTCGGCGTCGGCCGGGTAGACCTTCGTACCGTCCACCCGCCGCAGGCAGTGCGGCGTGCCGCTGGTGTACGAGACCGCGTCCCAGTCGGCGATACAGGCCAGTGGAGTCTTGGCGGTGGCCGCACTCACCGGTATCGACATGGTGAAGGCCCAGTAGTCGCCGAAGCCCTCACCGATCGCGCCACCCTCCTCGCTGGAGCCGAAGCCGGGCACCTGGGCGTCCTGGATCGCGTGCCCGTACTCGTGCCAGATCACCTCGGCGTCCTCGGCGTCGTCGACACCGCCGGTGCCGTACGTGATCTGGTCCTTGGCCGGCTCGTAGAACGAGTTGTCGTCGGTCAGGCCGACCGTCTTGAAGTTCTGCGGCTCGCTGTTGACATCGGTGAAGCCGATGCTGTGGATGTACTTCTGCGCCTCGGTGAGGTGGAAGTACGCCATCGTCTGCTCGAAACCGGCCTGCGAACGGTTGTACTTGAACGTCCTGGTCGACGAGGTGACCTGCTTGCCGTTCGGGTTCGCGTTGTAGGCGTACGTCCCGCGCAGCTTCCCGCCGGCGTTGAGGTTGGTCAGCGTGACCGTCTTGTACGCCGCCTTGATGGCCGCGTAGTTGGCGTTGTTCTGGTCGGTCAGGCCCTCGTTCTGCAGGGTCACCACGGCGTTCGGGTTGAACACCTGACCGGTGCCGGTCTCGTGCTTGACCAGGTCGTCGACCCGCAGCACCGCGCCGTTGCCGGCGTCGACCAGGGTGCGCGCCGCGCCCGCGTCGCTACCGGTCCGTACCGACCAGGCGAGCTTCGCGGTGCTGCCGGGCAGTACCACCAGCTCCGTGCCCTGCACCGTGTCGCCGGCGCCCTTCCACGCCGCGATGACCGCCTTTTCCTTGCTCACCGCCGCGTTCGGGCTGTCCAGGCCGGTTACCGTACGCCGTCCGTCCTGCACCGCCACCGCACCGGTACGGGTGTCGACGTGCTTCGCGTAGTAGCCCCCGAGCACCTCGTGCCCGCCGTAGGTCTGCCGGTACCAGTAGTGCGTGGCGAGCTGGGAATGTCGTACCGCTACCAGCTCCAACCCGGCCTGCGGCGCGGCTTGGGCCGGGCCGGCGAGGCTGAGCAGGGCGGCGGTGACCGCGGCCGCCACGCCGGCGGCCCCGACCGCGCGGATCCGACGATTCAGGGGTGTGCTCAATCTGCACCTCCAGCAAGGGTGGGAGGCGCGGGCCTACGGCCGGCGCTGCCGGGAGGCTAACCGAGCGTGCCGATCGACGGAAGGTTTTCGGATCGGTGGCAGGGTTAGCGCAAGGGCCGGTCAGGCGACCGGGGCGGTGGATCGAGCCGATCGGCTGAAGTAGTCCCGCGCGCTGCGGTGCCCGGTCAGGCCGTACACGATGATGCCGGCGACCGCGGCGAGCGGCAACCCGTCGGTCAGCAGGCTGTCCGGGCCGAGCAGCAGCAGGCACAGCAGCGGTTGGGTGGCCAGGGCCACCAGCGCGCCGGCCAGTACCGGCCACCGTCCCGCCCGGAAGCCGAACGTCAGCGCCAGCACCGAGTACGGCACCACCAGGTACAGCACGAGCAGCAGGCCGAGCCAGAACAGCAGGATGGGTACGGTCACCGCGGCCCCGAGCAGGCCCAGCTCGGCCGACCGGTCGCCGAACACCGCACCGGTGGCCACCAGGAACGGCACCGCGGTCAGCGGTACCAGCCACAGCGCCAGGTACCCCGCGGCGGCCACCCAGATCGGCCGGTCCGCGCCGCGCCGGGTCCAGCGGGAGCCGGTGTCGGGCCCGGGCGGCGGGGTCAGGTGCTCGGTGACGACCGGCCGGGTCAGCAGCACGATGACCGCGGCGGCCAGTACCACCACCAGCACCGAACCGGTGATCAACAGAGCCCGGATCCCGTCCGGGGTACGGGCGATCCAGGCCAGCCGGACCACCCCGAACGCGGCGGACAGCGCGAGTACGGCCGCGACCGGCCGCGCCCCCGGCTTGCGCCGGGCGATCCGGCGCGGCAGCACCGCCAGCGCGTACGCCCGGACCACGGCCCAACCGGCGCGTACCGCGACCGCGAAACCACCGCCGGCGGCCGCGGTGTGCAGCTCACCCCGGAAGTACAGCAGCGCATAGCCGAGGTCGACGGCGGCCGACACCAGGCCGGTCGCCACGCAGAGAACGGCGAGAAGCCGGACCAGCCGCGGCATGAACCCTCCCCGGATCGGTCGTCGTGGTGCCGACCCGGTCCGGATCTACCCGATGGAGCGGATTCTCATGTGTGACCCGCCGGTCCGGCCGCAACCAGCCCGCGCCGGACCGGTGGACGCGCCGGCCGCGCCGGGCCGGTCACCGCGGCCAGCCGCGCCGGGCCGGTTTACGGTGGCCCGGCGCGACCGCCCGGGTCAGTCCATCCCGAGGCGGGCCCGGAGCGCGTCGAGTTCGGCCCACAGCACGCCGGGCAGCTTGTCGCCGAACTTGTCGAACCACTCCTGGACCTGCGGTACCTCGGCCTTCCACTCCTCCGCGTCGACGGCGAGCGCGACGGCCAGCTCCTCGTCGGTCAGGTCCAGACCGTCGGTGTCGATCGCCTCCGGGGTCGGTACCAGGCCGATCGGCGTCTCCACCGCGGCGGCCTCGCCTTCCAGCCGCTCGATGACCCACTTGAGCACCCGGCTGTTCTCGCCGAAGCCCGGCCAGATGAACCCGCCGTCGGCATCGCGCCGGAACCAGTTGACGTAGAAGATCTTCGGCAGCTTGGCGGGGTCGCCGGCACCTTCCCCGGCGCCCTTGCCCATCTCGATCCAGTGCCGGAAGTAGTCGCCGGCGTTGTACCCGATGAACGGGAGCATGGCCATCGGGTCGCGCCGGACCACCCCGACCTTCCCGGTCGCGGCGGCGGTGGTCTCGCTGGACAGCGTCGCGCCCAGGTACACGCCGTGGTTCCAGTCCCGCGCCTCGGTCACCAGCGGCACGGTGTTCGCGCGACGGCCGCCGAAGAGCACGGCGGAGATCGGTACGCCGTTCGGGTCCTCGTACTCCGGCGCGACGATCGGGCACTGGTTGATCGGCGTGCAGAACCGGGAGTTCGGGTGCGAGGACAGCTCGTCGGAGTCCGGCGTCCAGTCCCGGCCCTTCCAGTCGGTCAGGTGTGCCGGGGCCTCCTTCGAGTACCCCTCCCACCAGACGTCGCCGTCGTCGGTGAGCGCCACGTTGGTGAACATCGAGTTGCCGCGCTCGATGGTGCGCATCGCGTTCGGGTTGGTCTTCCAGCCGGTACCCGGGGCGACGCCGAAGAAGCCGTACTCGGGGTTCACCGCGTACAGCCGGCCGTCGTCACCGAACCGCAGCCAGGCGATGTCGTCGCCGAGCGTCTCGACCTTCCAGCCCGGGATGGTCGGCTCGAGCATGGCCAGGTTGGTCTTGCCACACGCGGACGGGAACGCGGCGGTGATGTAGTACGTCTTCTGCTCGGGGCTGGTCAGCTTCAGGATCAGCATGTGCTCGGCCATCCAACCCTCGTCCCGGGCCATGGCCGACGCGATCCGCAGCGAGTAGCACTTCTTGCCGAGCAGGGAGTTGCCGCCGTACCCGGAGCCGAACGACCAGATCTCGCGGGTGTCGGGGAAGTGCGAGATGTACTTGGTGTCGTTGCACGGCCAGGCCACGTCCTGCTGCCCCGGCTCGAGCGGAGCACCGATCGAGTGCAGGCACGGTACGAACTTCGCGTCGTCCTCGGTCAGCCGCTCGAGGATCTTGGCGCCCATCCGGGTCATGATCCGCATCGAGGCGACCACGTACGCGGAGTCGGTGATCTCCACGCCGTACATCGGCTTCTCGGCGCTGAGCGGCCCCATGCAGAACGGGATGACGTACATGGTGCGCCCGCGCATGCTGCCGCGGTACAGCTCCGTCATCTTCTGCTTCATCTCGTCCGGAGCCATCCAGTTGTTGGTCGGACCGGCTCCGTCCGGTGTCGCGGAACAGATGTACGTACGCTCCTCGACCCGCGCCACGTCGGTCGGGTCGGTACGCGCCCAGAACGAGTTCGGCTTCTTCTCGTCGTTCAGTCGTACCAGCGTGCCCGCCTCGACGAGCTCGTCGGTGAGCCGCGTCCACTCCTCGTCCGATCCGTCCACCCAGACGACCCGGTCGGGAGTGGTGAGCTCGGCGACCTCCCGGACCCAGGTGACCAGCCCGGAATGCGTCGTCGGGGGATGGTCGAGACCTGGAACCGTCGCCGGAGCGCTCATGACACCTTCTCCTCGAGATCGGGAAACCGACCGTTATTGGGCCAAACACGGGTAGGCCACAGTGACGTGGGACACGTTGGGGTTCCACACAGCCTAAATCCCCGCGCGGCGGGCGGCGCCCTCACCCCTTGTGAAAATATGCACAAGAACCGCGCGAGCGCGTTACCTGCGCCGATAGCGAGCGCTCCGGTGTCCCGGGGAGGCTCAACACGGGGAACAGTGCCGCTGCGCAACCCTTACGTTACGCACGTTGCGGTCGGCTCGCAGCTCAGGATCGCAGCCGCGGCGGTACCGCAGGACGGGGTATCCGTCGGTCATGACGCGGTCGTGGCCGGCGACTATCCGGTCGCCGGCCACTTGCTACCTGTGCTCGCTACCGCGCTGCGTGCTCTCGCCAGCGCGCTACTTGCTTTCGCGACCGCGCTACCTGCGCGCGCCATTGCGAGCAGCCAGCGCGCCGGGGGTCAGCCCAGATCCGGCCCCTGGCGCCGCAGCTCGTCCACCGAGGACATCGCCTGCCGGAGGTCGTCGAGCCACTGCTCGGCGTTCTCCCCGACCAGCCGCACACACCAGGCCAGCGCGTCCGACCGGGACCTGGCCACACCCGAGCTGACCAGGGTGTCGAGCACCTGCCGCTCGGGCTGCCGCAGCCGCGTCATCACCGGCACGGACATCGTGGTGAACAGCTCCTGGCTCGATCCGCAGAGCGCGCCCCAGCTCGCCTTCCGCTGGTACTTGTGCTGGAGCTGCTCGGCGATCTCGATCCGCGCCTCCCGGGTCTGCTCCCGGAACCGCGCGATCCGGCCGCTCTCCGCGGCCGCCCGGTCAGCGTCCGACGCGTCCGCCCCGACCTCGGGCTCGGCGATCCGCCCGACGATGAGCACCTCGTCCCGGTCGACCGCCACCTCCGGCGCTTCGGTGAACCAGTCGTCCGGCACCCGTCCGGCCACCCAGGCGGCGACATCGTCCGCCGGTGGCAGGTCGGACTGCTGCCCCCGACCCCAACCGCCACCTCGTCCCCAACCGCCGCGGAACATCCATGGCGGTCCGTGCTTGCCCGCTCTCATCTACTGCCTCCCCAGGCCTCCATCGTGTTGCTTACATGATTACACCACTACAGATGCATCGACAATCCGCTCAGCGCGAACACCGGCCCGCGTCGTATCGAGGGGCGGCGGCAACCGGGCGACGCCGAGCGAGCGGGGCTGCGTCGCACAGCGAACCGCGCGGTGGCGAGGCCCGGCCCGGCCAGGACTCAGCGGCGGAGCAGGGCCAGCGTCCGGTGTACCGGGAGCTGAGGCGCCCTGCTTCCCGCCTGCCGCCGCGCCGGAATGTCGCCGGCCACCGGCGCACGCGACCCGACCGCCGGCTCCACAGCCTCGGCCCCGGCCGGGCCATCCACGGAACGGACCGGCTCCAACCCTCCGTCGGTCCCGCCTCCCTCTGCGCCCGCGTCGGCCCTGATCACGATCGCCACCGGCGCGCGGTCCGGCGGGTACCCGAGGGCGTCGTCCGCGCCGATCACGGCGTAGAACTCGTCGGTCCGGTCACCGGTCCGGCCGTACACGGTGGTCCCCTCGGGACCGGTCGCGACCACCGCGCACCCGTGCAGGGTCGCCGCGGCAGCCGGCGGCAGCATCGACAGCACGGTGGCGAACAGGTCGGCGGCAACCCGGTCGGCATCCTCCGGGCCGGTACTGGCCGAGGCACTGATCGGGTTGTACACCCGGCCGGTCGGCCAGCCGTCGGTGAAGCCGGAGTGGCCGACGCCGGCCAAGGTGGCCGTGACGGTCGCTGGACCGGACCCGACATCAAGCCGCTGTACCAACCGGGTCAACCGGCCGGTGACCGCCGCCACCAGCAACCGGAGCACGCCGTACCGGTCGATCGCGCGCTGCACGCCGGTCGCCGACCGGTCGTACCGGCTGAGTCGGCGCGCCCACCATCCCGGCCGGCGCGACACGGACGGGTACGCGCGACCCTGCGCCACCGCGACCGCTTCGGCGGCGACCACCAGGTACCACGGCTGCTCGAACTGGCACCGCCGATCCGCGGCCGCGGTACGGGCGATCTCCGCGACGTGCCAGCCGATCGCATCGGTCAGCAGGTCGGCCTCGACCGGCGCCGGCGTGAACACCGGGAGGCGCAACCAGCGCGAGCCGTCCACGTCCACGGTGACGCCCCGGCCGGATCCGGCGCCGACCGGCTCGCGGGTACCGCCGGCCTGCTGCGGCTCGACCACCACCCGCAGCCAGTGCTCCAGGATGTACAGCCGCCAGAACGTCTCGGCGTCCTGGCGGCGGCCGGCCACCAGGTCGGCGAAGCCGGCCAGCGCGGCCCGGGGGTCGGCCCACGGCCGGCGGGCGAACCGGTCGGACAGGAAGGTCGCCACCACCCGGTCGGCGAGCCCGAGCAGCAGTTCCCTGGTCGGGGTGCACCGGCGTACCCCTTCCGCGTTCCGGGCCGCCTCCGGCGGCAGGCTGCGCCGGACCAGCTCGGCGAGTTCCCGCAGCAGCTTGGTCCCGGTGTCGCCGACGTCGCGGTACGGCAGCCGCAACGACACGCCGAACCGGCTGGTGACCCGGTCGGCCAGTCGCGCGATCGTGCCCGGCGCCAGGATCGCGGCCGGCTGCTCCGCCGGCCGGTCGAGCTGCGCCGGCACCCGGGCGCCGCCGCGCGGGGGCGGCTCGGTCACCCCGCCGAGCAGTCCGTCCACCCCCGCCGGATCGAGCAGGATGTCCACCTCACCGGCCGCCTCGCGGGCGGTCGCCCACATGACGAAGCCGGCCGGATGAGGTACCGGCTCACCGAGGTCGATGAGGAAGTGGGCCAGGCCGCGCACCACGTCCGCGGCGCCGACCGGTACCGCCTTCGCGGCGACAGCTCCCTCCGGCATCGCCCCGAGCAGCCGGCCGACGTACTCGTCCTCACCGGTGTCGAGGGGCGGGAAGGTCGCCGAGTACACCGGCAACGGGTTGGGCCTGTCGGGCCGGACGAACGCGACGCCGAGCAGCGCGGCACCGGCGATGCCCTGGCCGAACCGGACCCCCACCCGGCCCTGCCGGGCCGCCCAGCCCAACGCGAGCGGAGCCGGTACGCCGCCCGAGCGCGCCGCGGGCACCGGCACCTGCCGCAGTCCCGCCTCGGTGATCTCCAGTACCGAGCCGGGAAGTACCCGCCGGATCTCCGCGAAGAAGGTGCGCTCGGTATCGTCGCAGGCGCCGGTACCGAGGAACCGGTCGACCGTGATCGGGTCGGGTTCGGCCGGTACGCCCGCGGCGAGCAGAGTGCCGGGCTCGGAGCCGATGAGTACCGCGCCGTCCACCACCGCGTAGTGCAGCGGTGGCCCGTCGCCGCTGCGGGCCAGTACCAGCGTGCCCTGCACCGCGTCGGCGAGTACCAGCGCGTACGCCTCGGTGCTGTTGCCGGTCGGCAGCAGCGCGGCCGGACCGTGTTCGGTGTACCGGGCCAGCAGGGTGGTCGGTTCGGTCACGCCGTCCACCACCACACC
Organism: uncultured Actinomycetota bacterium; assembly: GCA_963742715.1. Lineage (GTDB taxonomy): Bacteria > Actinomycetota > Actinomycetes > Mycobacteriales > Micromonosporaceae > CAVUMR01. Next base: position 373,415 of record CAVUMR010000003.1, read on the forward strand.
GGTGCCGTACGCCCCGGTGTAGACCACCGGGATGGCCCCGCGGACCGCGAGTCCGAGCTGGTCGCGGCGCCAGGTGGCGGCGAAGTCGCCGCGCGGAGCGAGGCCTTGCGCGAGAGAGTCGAGTTGGCGGGGGTCGGGTCCAAAATATGCGGCTATGCCGGCCATCAAGAGTCATCTCCATCTCGTACAGAGATGACAAATCGTAGTCAAGTGACTACAACTGGCGAGGCAGAACGGACAGACGCGACCATCGGTACAGGTCAGCAGCTTGCCGTCCGTGGCACCGCCAGGTGTCGCGCTGACAGGTGATGTCCGTCCGGCTCAGTCGGACAGCTGCGCGGCCAGCTCCTCGACCCCGGTGACCGGACGGTCGCAGACGAACCCCTGGCACACGTACGCGGCGGGCTCCCCGCCCACCAGCGGCCGGTCGGCCAGCAACGGAACGTCGGTGGCGTCCGGTACCCCGGCGACCACCACGGCACCCGGGGAGGTGGACCGCCAGGCCGCCGCGCGCAACGCGTCGGCAGCCGCCCCGCCGCCCACCACGGCAACCTGCCGCGGCCCGGCCAGGCTTGCCTCGGCCACCGCCGCCGCCCACCCGGCGAACCGCGGATACCGGCCGATGATCTGCGCCACCCGGCCCAACGCGGCGTCGGCGACCTCCCGGTGCCGCCCCGACCCGGCCAGCGCCGCATAGCTGACCAACGCGCCGGCCAGCGCGGACGCACCGGACGGGGTGGCGTTGTCGGTGGGGTCCTGTGGCCGGCTGACCAGCTGCTCGGCGTCGTCCGCGGTGTCGTAGAAGGCACCGCCACCGGCCGGGAAATGCGTCAGCGCGCTGTCCAGCAGCGAGCCTGCCAACGCCAGCCACCGACCCTCGCCGGTCAACTGATGCAGCAGGCAGTACGCCTCGGCGACGCAGCCGTAGTCCTCCAGCACGCCGCACGGCTCCCCCACCCGTCCGGCCCGGGACACCCGGCGCAGCCGCCCGTCGACCTGGTGCAGCCCGGCCAGCAGCTCGCCGGCCGCGACCGCGGCGCGCGCCGCCTGCGCCGCCAACTCGGTGACGCGCGATCCGTCGTCAGGCGCCGGCGTGGTGCCCGATCCCGCCAGTGCCGGTGCGATGGCGGCGTACTCGGCGAGGGCCGAGATCGCCAGGCCGTTCCAGGCAGCCACCACCTTGTCGTCCCGCGCCGGCTGCGGCCGCTGCCGGCGCGCGGCCAGCAGCGCCGCCCGGACCCGGTCCCACCGCCCCGGGTCGTCCGGATCGACCGGCAGCTGAAGTACGCTCGCGCCCTCCTCGAAGGTGCCCTCGGCGGTCACCTCGAGCAGCTCCGCGGCCCACCGGCCGTCGTCGTCGCCCAGTACCTCGGTCAGCTGCTCCGGCGTCCACACGTAGGTCGCGCCCTCGACGCCGTCGGTGTCCGCGTCCAGCGCGGAGGCGAACCCGCCCTGTTCGGTACGCAGGTCGGTGAGCAGGAACCCCACCGTCTCGGCGGCCACCCGCCCGGCCAGCGGATCACCGGTCGCCCGCCACAGATGGGTGTACGCGCGGAGCAGCAGCGCGTTGTCGTACAGCATCTTCTCGAAGTGCGGTACAAGCCAGCGCTCGTCCACCGAGTAGCGGGCGAAGCCGCCGGCGAGCTGGTCGTACATCCCGCCCCGGGCCATCCGCTCACAGGTGTGCCGTACCACCTGCAGGCTCGTTGCGTCGCCGGTGCGGGCGTACCGGCGGAGCAGGAACTCCAGCACCATCGACGGCGGGAACTTCGGCGCCCCGCCGAAACCGCCGTGCCGACGGTCGTGCTCGGTGGCGAGCCGGCCGGCCGCCTCGTCCAGCAGCTCTGCCGTCGGCGGCGCACCCGCCCCGGACGGCGGCGCGGCAGCGCCGGCGAGCGCGTCCACCACGGCCCGCCCCTGCCGGAGCACCGCGTCGCGTTGCTGCTCCCAGGCCGCGGCGATCTGGCGCAGCAACCGGACGAACTGCTGCGGCGGGAAGTACGTACCGGCCAGGAACGGCTCCCCGTCCGGCGTGGCGAACACGCTCATCGGCCAGCCGCCCTGGCCGGTCATCGCCTGGGTCGCGGTCATGTACACCGCGTCCACGTCGGGACGCTCCTCGCGGTCCACCTTGACCGGCACCGTGTACTCGTTGATCACCCCGGCCACCGCCGGATCGTCGAACGACTCGTGCGCCATCACGTGGCACCAGTGGCAGGCGGCGTACCCGACCGAGATGAACAGCGGTACGTCCCGCCGCCGGGCCTCGGCGAACGCCTCCGGTCCCCACTGCCACCAGTCGACCGGGTTGTCCTTGTGCTGCTGGAGGTACGGGCTGGTCGCCTCGGCAAGACGGTTGGCCATGACTCCATCCTCAACCATCAACGGCGGCCCCGGTCAGGCCGCGTCCCCGGCCTGGCCGGGCGGACGGTGCTCGACGGCGCCGGCCGGCCGCGGGCCGTCAGCGACCGGGCTCGGGACGGCGCGACGGCGTGGCCCGGCCGGTCAGCGGAATCACCTGGGCGCCGCGGGCCTCCGCCGCCCGGCGGAGAGTCCAGAGCACCTTGCCGGTGCGCTCGACCGGCATCGGCGGGAAGAAGTGGAAGCCCTGCCCGGCGGTACAGCCGATCGCGGTCAGCGTCTCCCGCTGCTCCGCCGTCTCCACGCCCTCGGCCACCACCCGCAGGTCCAGTGCCCGGGCCAGCTCCACGGTGGTACGCACGATCGCGGCCGCTTCCGGCGAGTCCGCCATCCGGGTGACGAAGCCCTGGTCGACCTTCACCTCGTCGACCGGGAACCGGGCCAGGAACGTCAGCGACGAGTAGCCGGTACCGAAGTCGTCGACGGCCAACTGCACGCCGAGCCGGCGCAGGGCGGCCAGTACGTCGTCGATGATGTCCAGCTCGGTCATCATCACGGTCTCGGTGATCTCCAGTACCAACCGCTCGGGCGGTACCCGGTGCCGGCCGAGCAACTCGGCGATGTCGCCGGGCAGCCGGCGGTCCAGCAGGCTGCGGGCGGACAGGTTCACCGCGACCGGTACGTTCAGCCCCTCCGCGGCCCAGCCCGCGGTCACCGACAGCGCCTCGTTCAGCACGTACCGGGTGAACGGGCCGACCAGCTCGCTCTGCTCCACCACCGCGATGAACTCGCCCGGCTGCAGCAGTCCACGGCGCGGGTGCTGCCAGCGGACCAGCGCCTCCACCCCGGTCGGACCCCCGGTGACCAGGTCCACGGCCGGCTGCATGGCCAGTACCAGCTGGTCGCCAGCGTCCAGAGCCTCCCGCAGCTCGGCCAGCAGGGCCAGCCGGTCGGTGCTGGTGGCGTCCTTGCCCGGGTCGTACACGGCGACCGTGCCGCCGGCCCGTTTCACCTGGTACATGGCCACATCGGCGCGCCTGAGCAGCTCGGTCATGTCGCAGGAACCGGCGGTCGCGACGACGACCCCGATGGACACCTCGATCGAGAGCACGATGCCGGCCACCTCGATCGGCTGGGCCAGCTCGGCCGCGAGCTCACGGGCCCGCGACACCGCCCGGTCCACCGCCGGGGCGCTCTCCGGCACCGTGGTGATCAACAGCGCGAACTCGTCGCCACCGAGCCGGGCGAGCAGCTCGCCGGGCGCGGTAGCCCGCTCCAGCCGGGCCGCCTCGGCCCGCAGCAGCTCGTCGCCGGCGGCGTGCCCGAGGGTGTCGTTGACGTCCTTGAAGTGGTCCAGGTCGAGCAGCAGCAGGGCCACGTCGGCGGCCCGGCCGGAGTCGGCCAACGTACGCAGCGACTGGTCGCCGCACTCCAGCAGCCTGGACCGGTTGACCAGCGCGGTCAGCTCGTCGTGCTCGGCCTCGAACGCCTTGCGCTCGGCCATCGTCCGCAGCTGGCCGTGCGCGGCCGCGTTCTGCAGGGCCACCGCCAGCGCGTCGGCGTACGCGGACAGGGCGAGGTGGGACCGTTCGCCCAGGGGTACCGGCCGGCGGAACAGCAGCCGCAGCTCACCGACCCGCTCGTCGCCGACCACCAGTGGTCGACACTCCGTGTTGCCGCCCGGGAGTACCGCACCGGGGCCGGTCTTTTCCGTGACCCCGCCGTCCGGCAGGCCGACATATTCCCTGGTGGTGGAGGCGTTCCCGGTGGGGGCGGAGCCGTTGGCCACCACCAGCTCGACCGCGTCCGGGGAGAACAACCGCAGCGCGCCGCGTACCGCCGCCTCGACCAGGGTCTGCTCGTCCAGCCGGTTCAGCCGGTGGGTGGCGTTGGCCAGGTCCTGCCAGGTCCGTCGCTCGTCGTCGGTACGCACCCGGGCCTGGTACACCTCGTGCAGCAGCCAGAGCAGCGGTGGTACGCCGACCAGCCACCGGGCGTCGGCGATGCCCAGCGCCACCACGGTGAGCCCGGCGGCAACGTTACCGATGAGCATGAGGATCTTGACGCCGCTGCCCTGTACCGCCACCTGCAGCACCGGGCTGCCCTGCGCGAACGCGACCACGACAGCGGTGAGGATCGCCGACACCACCGTGTAGACCGCGGCTCCGACGCACAGGACGGCCACCGACTCCGGCCGCAGCGGCGACGTGTGCGCCACTCCGCCGAGCGCCGTCACCGCGCCGACCGCGCCCGCCGACGCGACGGCCAGCGCGGCCGTGTTGTAGGCGACCTTGACCAGTGGCCGGCGGCCGGCCAGCTTGCCGATCAGCACGCCGAGGGCGACCGCGGCGGCGAGATAGCCGGGCGGCAACAGCCACAGGGCGAGCACGAGTACCGCATCGCCCCAGACCAGGAGGACCCGCTCGCTGCCGATGCGCATGCCGATGCCCATCGTCTGCGCGATCGCGGCGAGGCCCACCACGGCGGCGAACGCGGTCAGTACCGGCGGATCGTCGGAGAGGACCACACCGGTCACGACCGCGAGCACGCCGGCCGTGATCACCGCGCCGACGAGCAGCCGCAGCCGGCGGGGCATCGTGGCGAGGTCGGCGCGTACGGTCGTCATGCCGCGCCTCCTTCCGCCCGCCGGTCGGGCAGCCGCGGGGGCGGAACCTGGCGGCCGGACTGGAGCCGCGAACGCGCGACCGAGCGGCCGTATCTTAGCCTGCGCGGCCGGTGCGTATAACCGCCCAGCAATCGATCTGTCGGCTGGTCCGCGTACTCCCGACAACCGGACGAAGCGACCCGGCCGCGGCGGTTGCCACGTTGGGTAACGCGGCAACAACTCGTCGCGGCCGGACCGCTCCCGTCACCAGTCGACCCGCGCCGGGTCCCTGACCGCGGCACGACGCCGTACTTCCGGCTCTGCGCTTGCCGTTCAGTCCCAAGTCCACTCGCGCATGGCCGGCCCACCCCCTCTCCTCGATACGGAGGGGGAACCCTGTTCCACCCGGCACCGAGGGTAACGGTGGTCGGATCGTCGGGGACTCGAAAATGAGGATGGCCAGTGCCACACCCACGGCGGTGGTGATACCCGCGGGGCTGGTGATCGGGGGACGGCAGGCTACGACGCGTCGTTCGCCGACCCGCGCCGTCCTTCCCCACCGTCGTCACCGCTCGCCCCACCCTGATACGGAAGATCCCGGTGCGAGTGATCCTGCCGTGCCCCGGCCTGGTCCGGGAACCCCTCCGACGGTTGCTGTTGCGAACCCGACGTCGGCTGAGCTGGAAAACGATCCGGCAGCCGGCGCAGCCGGCTGTTCATGTTGCGGATGAGCAGGATGGTCGCCACCGCGAGCAGCACGATGATGAACAGCGCGAGTGGACCGGCCAGACCGCCGCTCCGGGTGTCGCCGAAGTTGTTGGTGGCGAGCAACGACATCTCCACAGACCTCCCGACGCCGGCCGCCGGGCCGGCATCGGCTCCACCGTACGCCGCGGCCGGATCGCGGACGCGGGCCGCCCGCGCCCCTCGCCGGGCTAGGGCCGACGGGGGTGGTGCCCGCGAGGTGTCGACCTAGCTGGTACGGGCCAGCTCCCGGATGCCGGCGAACAGGTCGTCCTCGGGCAGCTTGCTGTCGACCATGGAGCGGGCCAGCTCGTAGTCCTCGGTCGGCCACGCCTTCTGCTGGATCTCCAGCGGCACCCGGAACCAGTTGCCGTCCGGGTCGACCTGGGTCGCATGCGCGCGCAGCGCGTCGTCGCGGAGCGGGAAGTATTCCCCGCATGGCACCCGGGTGGTGATTCGGTGTCCCTTGTCGCGGCTCCAGTCCCAGTCGGACATCGCCTCGGTGTACGGCGACTCCAGACCGGCCGCCAGCATCGCCTCGTGCAGCAGCTCGAACCGGGATCTGGTGAACGACATGTGGTAGTAGAGCTTCAGCGGCTGCCAGGCCTCGCCGAACTCGCGGTACCGGTCCGGGTCGCCGGCCGCCTCGAACGCCGCCAGCGACACCCGGTGGCACATGACGTGGTCGGGGTGCGGATAGCCGCCCTCCTCGTCGTAGGTGGTGACGACCTGGGGCTTGAACTCCCGCATCAACCGGACCAGCGGGGCCGCCGCGACCTCCAGCGGCTCCAGTACGAACGCGTCCTCCGGCAGCTTGTCCCGGTCCACCTCCACCGAGGTGTAGTTCTCCACGTAGCCGGAGTCGACGAAGCCGAGCCAGGCCTGGCGTACGCCGAGGATCTCGCGCGCCTCGGCCATCTCCCGGCGCCGGATCTCGGGCAGGTCCCGCCACACCTCCGGCCGGTCCAGCTTCGGGTTGAGCACGTCGCCGCGCTCACCGCCGGTGCAGGTAACCACCAACACCTCGACGCCTTCCCGGACGTACCGGGCCATCGTGGCGGCACCCTTGCTGGACTCGTCGTCGGGGTGGGCGTGCACGGCCATCAGGCGCAGGTCGGTGGGCACCGTTGCTCTCCTCGTACGCTGGTGAAGGTTCCATCTTCTCGCGGCCGCCGACGATTGCGCATGTCACCCTCGTGCGGCGACCGGGACGCCACTGCGATGATGAATTGTTGCCGACCACACCGACGAAACCACGAGGATGCCGGACGTGACCAGCACCACCCATGCACCGACCAGCCCCGGGCCACAGTTCCCGGCCGGCCGGTACGGGCGCCGCCGGGAGCCCCGTCGCGCTTCCCGCTGGGTGCTGGCTGTGCTGTTCACCGCCGTGCTGGGCGTGGGCGTCATGATCGCCGTCAACATGTACGGCAAGTACGGCGAGAACGCCTATACCGCGACGGTAGAGTCGTACTCCGGCGTCACGGACGAGCAGATCGTGGTGACGTTCCGGCTGTACAAGCCGGCCGGCAAGGCAGCGACCTGCATCGTCCGGGCCCGCACCCGCAGCGGCGAGGAGGTCGGCCGGGCCGAGGTCCCGGTGCCCAGCGGTGGTCCGGACGCCACCGATGTCGCGGTGACGTACACGTTGGCCACCAGCCGGAGACCGGTGATCGGCGAGGTGTTCGGCTGCGTAGCGGCGGACGGAGACGCCGCACCGCGCTAGCGCCGACGACTGCGCTCCGCAAGCACGTGCAACACCGCTGGTAGCTTTGTAGTCCAAATCCCCTGTACATCCGGAGGAGATCCTGTGTCCCCCACCGACCGCGAGTCAGCCGTCACCTGGCTGTCGCAGGACGCGCATGACCGGCTGAAGGCTGAGCTCGACGAGCACATCGCCAACCGGCCGGTTATCGCTGCCGAGATCAACGAGCGACGCGAAGAGGGCGACCTGCGGGAGAACGGCGGCTACCACGCCGCCAAGGAGGAGCAGGGCAAGGTCGAGGCGCGCATTCGGTACCTGCAGGAACTGTTGCGCGGCGCGAAGGTCGGCGACGCGCCGACCAGCGCGGTGGTGGCGCCGGGGATGGTGGTGACCATCCAGTTCGACGCGGACCCGGACGAGACCGAGCGGTTCCTGCTCGGTTCCCGGGAGATCTCGTCCACCACCGACCTGACCGTGTACAGCCCGGAGTCGGCGCTCGGACAGTCGATCCTGGGGCGCCGGCCCGGTGACACGGTGACCTACACGGCGCCGAGCGGTGCCGAGATCAAGGTGAAGATCGTCGAGTTCGAGCCGTTCAATGGCTGACCCGGAAAACGTTCGACCGCGGCCGGCGCCGACGCGCCGGCCGCTCGGCGTAGCAGGCCCCGTCAGCGGCTGCCGAACCGGAGCTGGAAGCCGCCCGCCCGCAGCGCCGTGACGAGCTGGTCGGAGTGTTCCGCGCCGCGCGTCTCCACCGACAGGACCACCTCGACCTCGCCCATCCGCAGTTGCGGATCGCGTCGCTGGTGCAGCACGTCCACCACGTTGCCGCCGCGCTCGGCAACCATGGTCAGCAGCGAGCACAGCTGTCCCGGCCGGTCGGCGAAGCGGACGGTGAAGCGGACGTACCGACCGGCCGCCGCGAGCCCGTGCTCGATCACCTTGCCCAGCAGCAGCGGATCGATGTTGCCGCCGGAGAGCAGCGCCACCACCGGCGGCCGGAACGCCACCTCGCCGGCGAGGATCGCGGCGACCCCGGCCGCACCCGCCGGCTCGACCAGCATCTTGCTCCGCTCCAGCAGGAGCAGCAGGGCCCGGGAGATGTCCTCGTCCGACACCGTGATCACGTCGTCCACCAGGCGGCTGACGTGCTGGTACGTGAGGTCACCGGGGCGACCGACGGCCATCCCGTCGGCGATGGTCGAGTAGCTGGGCAGTCGTACCGGCTCACCGGCGCGCAGGGACGGCGGGAACGCGGCCGCACCGGCGGCCTGTACGCCGTACACCTCGACGTCGGGTCGCAGCGCCTTCGCCGCCACGGCCACGCCGGACACCAGCCCGCCGCCACCGACGCCGACCAGGATCGTGCCCACCTCCGGGCACTGCTCGAGGATCTCCAGCGCCACCGTGCCCTGCCCGGCGATCACGTCCGGGTGGTCGAACGGGTGGATGACCACCGCGCCGGTACGCCCGGCGAACTCCTCCGCGGCCACCAGCGACTCGTCGACGGTGTCCCCGACCAGCTCGACCTGCGCGCCGTACCCCCGGGTCGCGACGACCTTGGGCAACGGTGCCGCGGCCGGCATGAACACGGTCGACTTGATGCCCAGCAGCTCGCTCGCCAGCGCCACCCCCTGCGCGTGGTTGCCCGCGCTCGCGGCCACCACGCCCCGGGCGCGCTCCGCCGGAGAGAGTCGGGCGATCCGGACATACGCTCCACGGACCTTGAAAGAGCCGGCACGCTGCAGGTTCTCGCACTTGATGTACACCTGGCCGCCGAGCCGGTCGCTGAGCGGCCGGGCCGGCTCGAGCGGCGTGGCCCGGACGACGCCGGTGAGCAGCTCGCGAGCTGCCCGCACGTCCTGGAGCGTCACCAGCGACGTTGCTGGTGGGGCTGCTGATCCCATGGGGCGATCGTGCCACCCCCGGGAACCCCGCGCTGCCTCGACTTCACCCGGCACGCCGACGGGTACACCGGGTGACGAGCGACGGGAATCGGCCGTGCCGCCCCGGCGCGGCTGGGACGATCGGACCATGGTGCTCCAGGTTGCGGTGATCGGCCCGGCCGAGGCCTCGGACGAGCTTCGCGAACTCGGCTACTCGGTGGGCAAGGCACTTGCCCACCGCGGCGCCACGGTCGTGTGTGGCGGTGGACGCGGGGTGATGGCGGCCGCGGCCGCCGGCGCCCGCTCGGCCGGCGGGGTCAGCGTCGGGGTACTGCCCGGCGACGACCCGGCCTGCGGCAACCAGTACCTCACCGTCGTGGTGGCCACCGGCATGGGTGAGGCGCGCAACGCGGTGGTGGTCCGCTCCGGTGCCGCGGTGATCGCGATCGGCGGTAGCTGGGGCACGCTGTCCGAGCTGGCGCTCGCCCGGAAGATGGGCAAGCGGGTGGTGAACCTGCGCGGCTGGCGGTTGGCCGGCGCGGACGGGCGCCCGGTGGACGACGAGCTGTTGCAGGCCGACACCGCCGAGCAGGCGGTCGAACTGGCGCTCGGACCGCCGACCACCTGATCCCCGTACGAGGCCGCGGTTCCGTACCCTGACGCCATGCACAAGTTCCTTGTCACGCTGCACGTGTTGACCGCGATCTTCATCATCGGCCCGTTGGTCGCCGCGCCGATGACCGCGCTGCGCGCGGTCCGGCACCGGGACGCGTCCGTACTGCGCGACCACACCCGACAGACGCTGTTCTACGGGCTCGGCTCGCTCGCCGTGTTCCTGTTCGGACTCGCGATCATCCCGACCAGTTCCCGGTACGACTTCGGGAGCACCTGGATCACGATCTCGATGACGCTGTACATCATCGCGATCGTGTTGATCCTGGCCGTGCTGGTACCGACCATGCGGCGGATCGGCGCGATCCTCGGGTCCGGTGTACTCGGCCCGGACGCGGCTGCCGGGCGGGCCACGCCGGTCGCCACCGAACCCGCCGGAGAAACCGCTGGGACGACCGCCCAGCCGGCCGACGGTACGGCCGGCGAGCCGACCAGCGTGACCGCGACCGGGGCCGACTTCGCCGCCAAGGCCCGGCTGGACTCGGCGTACGGCCGGATCGCCATGGTGAGCGGGCTGGTGAGCCTGCTGTTCGTGGTGATCGCGATCTTCATGGTGGTCAAGCCGTTCAGCTGACCGGGACGGCCGGGCCGGTCACGCCGTCTGGCTGATGCTCCGCGCATCGTCCGGGCGTGGCCAGCCCGGGGCCAGCCGCCGCCACGGCAGCGCCGATTCGATGTGCGCGGCCACGGCCAGCAGCAGCCACTCGCTGCCGGGCGGCCCGACCAACTGAACCGCGGCCGGCAGGCCGTCCCGGCGCGCTCCGGCCGGTACTGCCATCGCCGGCAGCCCGGCCAGATTCCACGGCGCCGCGTACGGCGCGTACCGCACGCTGGCGAGCAGGTTGGCCAACCAGCCGCGTTGCGACCAGGCGATCGCCCGCGGCGGTGCGGTGGCCAGGGCCGGCGTCACGAGTACGTCGATCCCGTCGGCGAAGAACTCCTCGGCGCGTTCCCGCCAGCGCTGCCGGTCCACCTCGCGTACCAGGCCCGCCGCTTCCGCGAGCCGGCCGAGGGTGGCGTGCCGGCGGTTGCGCGGCTGCAGCGCGGACCGGTCGAACGGCTCCGCGTCGGCCCGGGTGGCGGCCGCCCAGGTGGCGAAGCCGGCGAGCCCGAGCCGCAGCGGGTACGACACCTCGTGAGCCCGGGCCGAGTGGCCGGCCGTGACGAGCGCGCGTACCACTGTCTGCACCGCGCTGACCGCGTCGGTATCGGCGGTCACGCCGAGCACCGGGCTGCGCAGGGACACCGCGAAGGTGAGCCGGTCCGGCTCGGGCAGTTCGAACCGCTGTACGCCGGCGAGTGCCGCGAGCCCGACCGTGGCGTCCGCGACCGTGGTGGCCAGCACCCCGTTCTCCACCAGGCCGAACCAGTCGTTGTCGCTGATCTGCGCGGGTACCAGACCGCGCCCCGGCTTGACGCCGATCAGGCCGCAGCAGGCCGCCGGGATCCGTACCGAGCCGAGCCCGTCGTTGCCCAGTGCCAGTGGCACCATCCCGCTCGCCACCGCCGCGGCCGAGCCACCGGACGAGCCACCGGCGGTACGGTCCAGCCGCCACGGGTTGCGGGTGATCACGTCGTCGTCGTCGGTGACCGCGAACACGCCGAGCTCGGGCATCCGCGACTGGCCGACCACGATCGCACCGGCACCGCGCAACCGGCGTACCACCTCGTGGTCCCGCTCGGCGACCGCGCGCATGGTCGCCGCGGACCCGTACTGGGTGCGCTCCCCCACGATCGCCAGGTTCTCCTTGACCGCGACCGGTACCCCGGCCAGTGGCAGCGCGGCGAGGTCCGGCATCTCGTCGACGGCGGCGGCTTCCTCCAGCGCCGGGATGCTGCGTACCGACCGGAAAGCGCCGACCTCGCCGTCGACCCGACGCAGGTAGGTGAGGTGCTCGTCGACCACCTCACCGGCGGAGGTGTCACCCCGCCGTACCGCTCGACTGATGTCCAGAGCGCTGGCGCCGACCCAGGTCATGCCTCGTCCCTTCCGGACGCGTTGCCACCACCGGATACGCGGGCTCACCCCGGCTGTGTTGTCGCGGCCGGCGACACGGTGGAGTACCGGCTGCCGTCGCAGCCTGATCTCACCACCGTCGCCGGCCGCACGCCAACGGGCGCGCGGGAAATGAACCGCCCGCACGCCAACGGACGCGCGGGAAATGAACCGCCCGCACGCCAACGGACGCGCGGGAAATGAACCGGCCGCATGCCAATGGACGCACGGGTAACGAACCGCCGCATGCCGACCGGCGCGCGGGTAACGAACTAGCGCAGTGCCTGGTCCAGATCGGCGAGCAGATCCTCGACGCTCTCGATGCCGACCGACAGCCGGACCAGGTCCGCCGGAACCTCCAACGGGGACCCCGCCGCCGACGCGTGCGTCATCCGGCCGGGATGCTCGATCAACGACTCGACCCCGCCGAGCGACTCGCCCAGGATGAACAACTTCGCCCGGTTGCACGCGTCGATCGCGGCCCGCGCACCGCCGGCCGCGCGGAAGCTCACGATGCCGCCGAACCGGCGCATCTGCTTGGCCGCGACCTCGTGCCCGGGGTGGTCCGGAAGCCCGGGGTACAGCACCTGCGACACCGCGCGGTGCTGCGCGAGATAGGCGGCGATCCGCTCGGCGTTGTCGCAGTGCTTCTCCATGCGTACGGCCAGCGTCTTGATGCCGCGCAGGGTCAGCCAGGCGTCGAACGGGCCACCGATCGCGCCCATCGCGTTGGAGTGGTACGCCAGCCGGTCGGCCAGTTCGGCGTCCGCCACCGCCAGCGCGCCGCCGATCACGTCGGAGTGGCCGCCGATGTACTTGGTGGTCGAGTTGACCGTCACGTCCGCGCCGAGCGTGAGCGGCTGCTGCAGGTACGGCGAGGCGAACGTGTTGTCCACCACGAGCAGCGCCTGCCGCTCGTGCGCGAGCTGCGCGAGTTGCGCGATGTCGGCGATACCGAGCAGCGGATTGGTCGGCGTCTCGCACCAGATCACCGACGTACGGTCGGTCATCGCGGCCCGTACCGCGTCCACGTCGGTGACCGGTGCCGCGGTCCAGGACAGGCCCCAGCGCTCGGCCACCTGGGCGAACAACCGGTAGGTGCCGCCGTACGCGTCGTTCGGGATGACCACGTGATCACCGGGCCGGCAGACGGTACGCAGCAGCGTGTCCTCGGCCGCCATGCCGGAGGCGAACGCGAACGCCCGGCGCCCACCCTCCAGCGCGGCCAGGCACTCCTCCAGCGCGGTCCGGGTCGGGTTGGCGGTACGGCTGTACTCGTAGCCCTGCCGCGGCGCCCCGACCTGGTCCTGCGCATAGGTGGACGTCTGGTAGATCGGTGGGATGACCGCGCCGTTGTTCGGGTCGGGCTCCTGGCCGGCGTGGATGGCCAGAGTCTCGAAGCCGTACCTTGGCGGGTCGGACCGGGGCGCGCCAGCGGCCGGGTCCGACGAGCCGTGCGCATGGGCAGACGTCATCCGCGAAGGCTAACGCGGCACGGTTGCCAAACGGGTCGTAGGGTCAGCGACGTGGCGGATTGCATATTCTGCGAAATCGTCGCTCGCGCCGTCCCGGCACAGCTGGTGCTGGACGAACCGGAGGCCGTCGCCTTTCTCGACACCCGGCCGGTGTTCCCCGGGCACACCCTGGTCGTGCCCCGCGACCACCGGGACACCCTGCTCGACCTGCCACCCGACGGGCTGGCCCCGTTCTTCGGCGCGGTGCAGCGGATCGCCCGCGCCGTCGAGGTCGGCCTGGGCGCCGACGGTACCTTCGTGGCCGCGAACAACAAGATCAGCCAGAGCGTGCCGCACCTGCACGTACACGTGGTGCCGAGGCGCCGCAAGGACGGCCTGCGCGGGTTCTTCTGGCCGCGGCACAAGTACGCCTCGGACGAGGAGGCGGCCGACTACGCCACCCGGATCCGGGAAGCCCTGGGTCGGTAGACGACGGCCCCTACTTGACGCTGCCGGCGGTGAGACCGGAGACCAGGTACCGCTCGATCAGCGCGAACAGCACCACCACCGGGACGATCCCGATCAGCGAGCCGACGAACAGGTACTGGTACTGCGTCTTGTACAGCCCGACGAACTGCTGGATTCCCACGGTGAGCGTGGCCTTGTCGCTGGTCGGGTCGTTGAACAGCGTCAACGCGACCACGAACTCGTTCCACACCTGGATGAACGTGAAGATCACCGCGGTCACGATGCCCGGCTTGGCCAGTGGCAGCACCACCCGCACCATGGCCCGGAACCGGCCCAGCCCGTCGATCATCGCGGCTTCCTCGATGTCCTTCGGGATCGACGCGAAGTAGCCGTTCAGGATCCAGATCGAGAAGGCCAGGTTGAACGCGGAGTTGACCAGGATGATGCCCCAGTAGGAGTTCACCGCGTGCGCGGACGGGTCGACCGTACCGATGATCGCGTCCGCGACCACGAACTCCCGGTACAGGCCGACCACCAGCGCCACCGGCGCGAACATCTGGGTGACCAGTACCAGGGTGAGGAACGCGCGCCGGCCGCGGAACCGGTACCGGGCGGTGAAGTACGCCGCCGGCAACGACACGAGCAGCACGATCGCGGTCGACACCAGCGCGATGATCAGGCTGGCCCGCAGGTACGCCAGCAATGGGATCTTGTTCCACACCTCGACGAAGTTGGACCAGTGCGCCTCGGACGGCAGGTAGGTCGCCGGGATGTGGAACAGGTCCGCGTCGTCCTTGAGCGCGCCGAGGAACATCACCAGGTACGGCGCCAGGAAGAACAGCGCGACCACCGCGCCGATCACCGGCAGGCCGACCGGGCGTACCGGTCGCCAGGCCGCGCTCACCGCGCGACCGACCGGGGCGAGCACCCGGCCCACCGGTGCCAGCACCGCCGCGACCGCGCGGCCCACGCCGGCGCCGACCGGGGCCAGCGCCCGCGACACCGGACCGCCGCCCTCGGCCACCACCTCCGCCTCGCCGCTGTCGCCGAACCGGGTCCGGCGCACGTAGAACAGCACCAGCGCGATCAGGAACAGCACGTTCACCACGGACAGCGCGGCCGCCTCGCCGGGGTCGAGCTGGGCCCGGAAGGCGATCTTGTACATGAAGGTGATCGTCGTGTCGGTGTCGTTGCCCGGGATGTTGCCGGTGATCACCCAGATGATCGGGAACGAGTTGAACACGTAGATCGTGTTGAGCACGACCGCGACCACGAGCTGCGGCCGCAGCAGCGGGAGGGTGACCCGCCAGTACGTCTGCCAGTTGCCGGCCCCGTCGATCGCGGCCGCTTCGTACACGTCGGCCGGCACGGTCTGCAGGCCGGCGAGGAACACGTACGTGGTGAACGGGATCGACACCACGATGCCGATGAAGATCAGCGCCCACAGCGCGGTGGACGTCTCCTTGTACCAGTCGACCGGCGCGTCGATGATGTTCAGGTCCATGAACAGCCGGTTCAGCGGCCCGTAGTCGTACTCGAGGATGTAGCGCCAGACGGTGGAGGTCATCACCAGCGAGGACGCCCACGGCACGATCAACGCCCACCGGACGAACCGGCGGCCGGCGAAGCGCTTGTTCAGGAACTGGGCGATCGCGAGCGACGCGACGATCGTGATGCCGACGACGAGCAGTACCCAGATGACCGTGTGCCCGATGACGCCGCCGAACGCGCTCTCGCCGAACAGCGTCGAGTAGTTGCGGAAGCCGTTGTACCCCTCGGCCAGCCCGATGCTGGACACGCTCAGGAACGACGTGCGGATCATCTCGTACGCCGGGTACGCGATGATCAACGCGATCAGTACGACCGCCGGACCGAGCCAGGCGATCGCCTCGAACCGGCGGGCCCCGTGCGCGGGCCGGCGGCGGGACTTTGCCCGACCGGGTTCCGCCGGGGTCGGAGTCGAGGAGCCCTCGACGGCGGGCGTGGAGACGGTCTCGCTCACGTTCGCCTCATCACAGTCGGTCCGGCGCTGGTCTATCTCGGGTGGTGCTGATCCATCGGGGTCGTGCCGCTTCGTCGAGAGGATGTCGTACAGCAGCGGTGGGCCCCGGTAACCAACCCGGGGCCCACCGCTACGCGAGATCAGCCCTCGGCGACCTTCTGCAGGGCGTCGAGCACCTTCTTCGGGTCCTTGCGCGGATCCATTGCGGTACCCAGCTGGTTGCGGGTGGCCGCGGCCACGTCCGTCCATTTCGGATCGTCCACCGGCGCGAACTTGGCGCTCGGCAGCAGGTCGACACCGGCCTTGATGACCGGGTCGGCGCTCATCTCGTCCTGCGCGGACTTGGTGACCGGCAGGAAGCCCTCACCGGTGTTGAACTTGACGTAGTTGTCCTTCTGGTAGAAGAACGCGAGGAACTTCTTGACCGCCTCGGCGTTCTTGCCCTTCTTGAACGCCATCAGGAAGTCCTGCACCCCGAGCGTGGTGCTCTGGCCGCTGGCCTCCTTGGTCGGGAACGGCGACGCGGCCCACTTGAACTTCGGGTCCTTCATGTACTCGTTGATGAAGGTGCCGTGCGCCATGATCGCGCACATCGCGACCTTGCCCTGCGAGAACTGCTGCCACACGCCGTCACTGCGGTTGGTCTTGCCCGGGTTGGGCTCGGTCGCCTTGTCGGTGTTGGCGAGCTTGCGCATGAAGTTCAGCGCGTCGACGTTCTCCTGGCTGTTGATCGTCCACTTGTCGCCGGACTTCCAGTCCCCGCCGCCGTTCCACATCCACAGCGAGAACTCGGCCTGCGCCTCTTCCGAACCGAGCGGCAGACCGTACCCGTAGAAGCCCTTGGCCTGGGCCTTCTTGGCGATCCGCTCCAGGTCCGCCCAGGTCTTCGGCGGATCGGTCTCACCGATCTTGGCGAAGATGTCCTTGTTGTACGCGAGCGAACGGGCGCTGGCGATGAACGGGATGCCGTACTGCTTGCCGTCCAGCTTGGCCTTGTCGGTGAACGTGTCGACGAACTCGCCCTGCAGGTCCGAGTCCATCACCTCGTCGACCGGGTACAGCAGGTCAGCCTTGGCGTACGCGGAAAAGTCGTTGTAGTTGAGGATGTCCGGGTAGGACCGGGTCTGGATCATCGTCGGCGCCTGCTGCAGCAGCGTGTTCCAGTCGATGACCTGAAGGTCCACGTGGATGTCCGAGTTCTCCTTCTCGAACCGGGACACCAGGTCCTTCCAGTACGCCTGGCTGGCGTCGCTGTACTGCGCGGCGATGAACTTGATCGTGGTCTTCTCGCCACTGCCTCCGGAACCGACGTCCGAACCGCAGCCGGCGGCGGCGAGCGCGGCCGCCAGGCCGACGGCCACGGTCGCGAGGATGCGTCGCTTCACTCCTGCCTGCCTCTCCGTGCTGTTCCGGTACGACGTGTACCGGGTCTGCGCGAGGTATCCGCGCGGGATCTCCGTGGGGGCTTCGCACCGCGCAATCTTGACGCGGTACTGCGCACAACATGCTCGTAGATGTTCGTTCCTAGCGTGTTCTGAACAGCTTCGTCAAGGCAAACGCTCATGCCCCGCGCGTACCGCGACGAATGTGCACAGTTGGCGCATCGTACGGCGGCCGGACCGCACGCCGCGCCCCCGCGGAACGGGACGACGGGCGGGTTCCGGGATCACGGGCGCGGTTCCGGGAGCACGAGCAGACGTTTCCCCGGTGGCGAGGGAGACTGGACGGGTTCCCCCGGTACCCGAGGAGTGGCCGTGATCTTCAGCCGTCGCAAGATCGACCTTCCGAGCTCCGATAAGGCGCTGCCCGGCCGGGACGAGCCGATGCCGGTACCGGCCGCGCATGCGGTCCTCGGTACCCCGCTGGCCGGCCCGTGGCCGACCGGTACCGAAATCGCGGTGTTCGGGATGGGCTGCTTCTGGGGCGCGGAGCGGATGTTCTGGCAGCTGCCCGGGGTGTACTCCACCTCGGTCGGTTACGCCGGCGGCAGCACCCCGAACCCCGGGTACGAGGAGGTCTGCAGCGGCCTCACCGGTCACGCCGAGGTGGTGCAGGTCGTGTACGACCCGGCGAAGGTGACGTACGAGCAGCTGCTGAAGCTCTTCTGGGAGAACCACGACCCGACCCAGGGCATGCGCCAGGGCAACGACATCGGCACCCAGTACCGGTCGACCATCTACACGACCTCCCCGGAGCAGCAGAAGGCCGCCGAGCACAGTCGCGACGAGTTCGCGCCGGTGGTGAAGTCCGCCGGGTACGGCGAGATCACCACGTTCATCGGGCCGCTGGGCGACTACTACTACGCCGAGGACTACCACCAGCAGTACCTGCACAAGAACCCCGGCGGGTACTGCAACATCGGGCCGAACGGCATGAGCTGCCCGATCGGCGTGGCCAAGGCCGACTAAGCCGGCGCAAGACCCGGGGCAGGCCCGGACCCCGCGATAGCCCATCACATCGGTAGATATCCGGCGCCGAGCGACCGGCCTTCCCATCGTCCGATCGGGTGAAGGTCGCCGCTTGGCGGGCCGGCCCGGTGAGCATGTCTCAGGCCGCTCCCGTACCGGCCGACGAGGCATACGTGGACACCCTCCGTCGGCGCCTCTCCGTGGCCTTGCTCGGCCTCGGTGTGCTGGGCGGCGTCGGGTACGTCTTCGCGCCTACCGACTGGGTCGGCAACGTCGGCTACCTGCTGGTGGCGGCCGTCGGCGTGACGATGTCGGTGCTCGGCGCGGTCTTCGCCCGGGGTGCCCGTCGACGGGTCTGGATCGCGCTGGCGGCCGGTCAGCTCCTGTACCTCGGCGGCGACATCCTCTGGGTGATCTACGACTTCGTACTCCATATCGCGCCGTATCCGTCGGCCGCCGACGCGCTGTACCTGGCGCGGTATCCCGTGGTCGCGCTCGGGCTCATCTGGCTGATCCGGGGACGCCGCCACGGTCGGGACCGGGCCGCGTTCCTGGACGCCGCGATCATCAGTACCGGCTTCGCCGTGCTCGGCGCCGTGTTCGTCGTGATACCGGTCGCGCAGGGCGGCGGCGAGACCGTGTTCAGCCAGGTGCTAGCGGCCGCGTACCCGGTCGGGGACCTGATCCTGTTCGCCGCCCTGGTCCGACTGTTCACCGGCGGCGTCGCACGGAGCCTGTCGTTCTGGTCCCTGTCCACCGCACTGGCGTTGCTGCTGCTGATCGACGTGCAGTACCTACTGAGCGTGGCCGGCGGGGTCGAGTATCCGGCCTGGCTCGACATCATCTACCTGATCGTCTACCTGCTCATCGGCTTCTCCGCGCTGCATCCATCGGTGGATCAGCTCGCCGACCCGACCCCGGCCCGGCCGGAGCGGATGACACCCGCCCGGCTCGCCCTGCTCGGCGTGGCCCTCGCACTGGCCCCGATCACCGACCAGTTGGAGCACCTCACCGGCCACTCCGGCGGGTCCTTTGTGATCACCATCGGCGGTCTCGTCGGTGTCGCACTGGTGCTGGTCCGGATCTCCGGGCTGCTCCGCGTGTTGCACGCGCAGACGGTCCAGCTCTCCACCCAGGCCCGGCACGACAGCCTCACCGGCGTGGGAAACCGACGTACCTGGGACCACGAGCTGTCCCGGGCGTTCGCGGCCGTACGCGCCCATGACTGGCCCCTGGTCGTGGCGGTGCTGGACTTCGACCACTTCAAGGAGTTCAACGACACACACGGTCACGTCATGGGCGATCAGGTACTCCGGGAGACGACGCTGGCCTGGAGCGGCCTGCTCGGTGGTCGCGCCTTCCTCGCCCGGTACGGCGGTGAGGAGTTCACCGTGCTGCTGCCGAACACCCGCGAGCTCGCCGCCGAAGCGCTCCTGGAAGAGCTCCGCGCGGTGGTGGTCCGGGGTCAGACCTGCTCGATCGGGATGGCGTCGTGGGACGGCCGGGAGAGCCAGGACGAGCTGTTCAACCGCGCCGACGAGGCCCTGCACCACGCGAAACGCACCGGCCGGAACCGCATCGCGGTCCACGACGGGGTACGGATCCGGGACAGCGCACAGTGGACATCGACCAACCGGGCCATGCTGACCGGGCTCGCCACACCCGAGCCCGCGACAACCGAGCCGGCGACACTCGAGCCGGCGACAACCGAGCCGGCGACAACCGAGCCGGCGACAACCGAGCCGCTCCGTACCGTGGGGTGACCGCGGCCGGTCAGCCCGCGCCCGGGCCGGCGGCCGACCGCCGACTCATCGCGCCATAGCCCGGGTGTACGCCCGGAGTCATGCCGTGGTGCTCGACCAGGCGACCGAGCAGCCGGCCGAGCTCCACGCGCTCCTGATCATCCAGCGGCTCCAGGAAGTCCGCGCCGTTCGCCTGCGCTATCCGGAACAGGTCGCGCAGCCGCTTCGCGCCCGTATCGGTGAGGTACAACGAGTAGTTGCGCCGGTCGCTGCTGTTGCGCCGGCGCTCCACCAGGTCCGCGCTCTCCGCCTCGTCGACCAGCGCGACCAGGCGGCTCGGCAGGATCCCGAGCTGGCGGGACACCGCCTGCTGGGAACGGCCCGGCTCGGCGTCGATCGCCCGGAGCAGGCCGACGTGTGCGGGTGAGAGGCCGTGCGGAGCCAGCCGCTCGGCGAACCTCATCGCGGCCAGCGCGCCGACCTGCGTCAGCAGGAACACCACCCCAGCCGCACCACCCGGCCGGTCGAGCGGGCGTGCACCGTCTGCCGGCCCGTCTCCCGCGCCCCGGCCAGCTTCCGGCCGGCCCTCCGCGTCTCGACTGGACGTCGGCCCGTCCCCCGCGCCCCGACCGGATGCCGGCCGGTCCTCCGCGTTCCGGCCGGATGCCGGCCGGTTCTTCGCGTTCCGGCCAGGCTCCGGCGTGCCCGCGCGTTTGTCCGGATCACTCATGCGGGGAACGGTAGCATTCCTTAATCGTTCATGCTATGAATGATTTATGACTGAACACATTGCAGGACAGCGACCCATGTCCGGGAAGGTCGCGATCGTGGCCGGAGCCAGCCAGGGCATCGGCGCGGTCACCGCGGAGGCGTTCGCGCGAGCGGGTGCCGCGGTGGTGGTCGCGGCGCGCCGGGAGCAGAAGCTGGCCGACGTGGTCGAGCGGATCCGGGCGGCCGGCGGCGAGGCGCTCGCCGTACCGACCGATGTCGGCGACGCGGCGTCGATGGAGAACCTGGTGCGTCGGACCGTGCGGGAGTACGGCCGGTTGGACGCCGCGTTCAACAACGCCACCGACGGCCCACGCCCGGCGCCCCTCGCCGACATCGACGTAGAGGACTTCGACCGCGGCATCCGTACCAACATCCGAGGGACGTTCCTCGGCATGAAGTACCAGATCACAGCGATGCTCCGCACCGGTGGCGGAGCGATCGTGAACATGGCCTCGGTCGCCGGCGCGCGGGGCACCAGCCTGCTGTCGACGTACACCGCCGCGAAGGCCGGGATCATCGGCCTGACCAAGGCCGCGGCGCTGGAGTATGCCGATCACGGCATCCGGATCAACGTGGTCGCGCCCGGGCCGATCCTGACCGACGGCCTCGCCGGCGCCCCGGAGGAAGCCCGGCAGCGGGCCGCCGAGTCCACGCCGATGCGGCGGATCGGGCAGGCCGGCGAAGTCGCCGACGCGGTGCTGTGGCTCTGCTCGGACCAGTCCGCGTTCATCACCGGCGTGATGCTGCCGATCGACGGCGGCCAGCTCGCCGGGCACAAGCTCGAGCGCGCGTTCAACCCGAACCGGCGCACCGATCACCAGGAGGAGTCGTGACCACCGTCCAGGACACCATCCGCGACCTGCAGAACGAGTTCGACCGGGCCGAGTTGGCCGGCGACCGGGAGACGCTGGAGCGGCTCATCGCGCCCGACTTCCAGTCGATCGGGCCGAAGGGATTCGTACTCACCAAGGAGCAGTGGATCGGCCGGCACGGGAAGTTCCGGTACCACCAGCTCGACACCAGCGAGCTGGACATCCAGGTGTACGACCGGACCGCGATCGTGCGGGACCTCCAGCGAAACAGGGCCACGCACGGCGACGACGAGGTCGCGCTCGCGGTGCGGGTGAGCCAGGTCTGGGTGGACCAGCAGGGCGAATGGCGACTCGCCGCCATCCAGTTCAGCCCGCTCGCCGAAGGCTGACCCCGTGGCTTTGCGTACCGGCGGCAGAAGCGCGGTTACCAGGTGGCCAGGCGCTGGCGAAGCAGCTGGACCGCCCGGCCGAAAAACGGATGCTCCGGCGGCCGGGTCAGGAAGTCGAACAGTGCGTACAGGTCCAGCGCCTGGCTCACCTCCCGCCAGTCCGGGATCAGCTCGCCACCTGCCCGGGCGTACCCCCGCGGAAATGCCTCGATGAACGGCGGCGGCAACTCGGCGGCGAACCGCAGCATGTTGCCCAGGTCCACCAGCCCCGAACCGGCGAACGCGAACTCCCAGTCCAGCACCCCTGTCACTACCCAGCCCTCGGGCCGCCGTTCGACCAGGATGTTCTTGCCGTTGAAGTCGGAGTGCACGAGCGACCGTTCGCCCGCGGTCCGCTCGATCAACGGCTCGGCCGCGGTCGCCAACCGGCGCAGCCGGTCCTGGTCAGCGGCGTCGAACGCGCTGCCCGCGTTGCCGGTACGCAGGCACTGGTCGGCGAACGCGGCGAGCCCGAAGCCACCGGGCATCGGCTCCGGGACCAGGTCAGCGGGGTCGGGGTTCGAGGCCGGCTCGGCGCTCCTGGCCGCGTCGGGGTTCGAGGCCGGCTCGGCGCTCCTGGCCGGCTCGGGGTTCGTGGCCGGCTCGGGGCTCGTAGCCGGCTCGGGGTTCGTGGCCGGCTCGGGGTTCGTGGCCGGCTCGGGGTTCGTGGCCGGCTCGGGGTTCGTGGCCGGCTCGGGGTTCGTGGCCGGCTCGTGGTTCGTGGCCGGCTCGGGGGCGAGGTCGGCGAAGAAGCCCGGCCGTTCGAACCGGATCGCGTGTACCGCCGCCAGCGTCGCTCCGAC
Organism: uncultured Actinomycetota bacterium; assembly: GCA_963742715.1. Classification (GTDB taxonomy): domain Bacteria; phylum Actinomycetota; class Actinomycetes; order Mycobacteriales; family Micromonosporaceae; genus CAVUMR01. The sequence goes on from CAVUMR010000003.1 coordinate 396,272, forward strand.
GACCAGCCCCAGTTCCTCGGCGTCGGCCGGGTGCGCACTGTCCAGCACCTGGCTCAGCAGGGTCCCTGGTACGAAGGCGCTCAACAGCACCGGTTCGCCGAGCAGCGCGCCGGTCGGGTCGGCGTACCAGACCTCCGGCACCGGTACCGAGCCGGCGACCCGTGCGGCCAGCGCGGCTTCCAGCGTGCAGGTGTTGCGCTGCCGGTACCGCCGCAGCACCACCGACTGCCCGTCGGCGAGGTGGAGCAGCACGTTGTCGGTGGAGTACCCGCCGGACAGCCGCTCCGCCCGGACGATCGCCCGACCACCGAGCGCGGTACGGCTGAGCAGGTCGGCGTGCTCCGGGTCGATCAGCCGATCGGCCGCCCCGTCGATCATGTCCACCGCTCTCCGGTCATTCGCTCGCTCCGCGCCGGCTCGCCCGGCTGCCGGTGGACGGCCGTGGCGCTGGCGGTTCGCTCCTGGCGTAAGTGCCGCAGACATCGATCGCCATCGTTATGGCGTTGGCCCCGACATGAGCGAGCACGATACTGGCGGGCCCGGTGAACCGCTCGAGCCCAGTGACCTGACCAGTGACCTGACCAGCGACGATGTGGGCTTGCCAGACGACGGGGCGGCTCTGGACACGTACAGCCGAATTGTCTCCAAGGTGGCCGAGCGGATCCTGCCGAGCGTGGTGAGCGTGCGGGTGCGGACCCCCCGCAACGCCGGCTCCGGATCCGCGGTGGTGTTCACCGACGACGGGTTCCTGCTGACCAGCGCGCACGTGGTGACCTCCGCCGACGCCGGGATGGCGGAGTTCAGCGACGGCACCGAGGCGAGATTCGACGTGGTGGGCGCCGATCCGCTGTCCGACCTGGCGGTACTGCGCAGCCGCACCACCGCCGCACCGCCCGTCGAGCTCGGCGACGCCGACCGGCTGCGGATCGGGCAGCTCGTGGTGGCGGTCGGCAACCCGCTGGGGCTGGCCGGCTCGGTGACCGCGGGCGTGGTCAGCGCGCTCGGCCGATCGCTGCCGGCGCACGACGGGCGGCACATCCGCCTGATCGACGACGTGATCCAGACCGACGCGGCACTCAACCCGGGAAACTCCGGTGGCGCGCTGGCCGATCCGGCCGGCCGGGTGATCGGGATCAACACCGCGATCGCCGGTTACGGCCTGGGGCTCGCCGTACCGGTCAACCCGACCACCCGTTGGATCATCTCCGAGCTGATGTCGCACGGTCGGGTACGGCGGGCCTGGCTCGGCGTGGCCGGCGTGCCGGTACCGCTGCCCCCGGCCGTCGCCGCACGGCTCGACCAGCGCAAGGGGTTGCGACTGGTCGAAGTGGTACCGGGCAGCCCGGCCGCGCATGCCGGCCTGTACCTGGGCGACATCCTGGTCAGCGCTGGTGGCCGGCCGGTACAGGGTGCCCGGGACATCCAGCGGCTGATGCTCGGACCGGCCATCGGCACCCGGGTAGCGGCCACCGTGCTGCGCCGCGGCGCGTACGTCGACGTGGTGGCCGTACCGACCGAGCTGGACGCGCGCGTGGACGGCTGACAGCTCAGCTGGACAGGTGGGCGAGCAGGTCCTGCCGGGTGAGGATGCCGCGCGGCTTGCCGTTGTACAGCACCAGCGCGGCGTCGTGCTTCTCCAGCAGAGTCACCGCTTCGCTCACTGGCTGGCCCGCCCCGATCATCGGCAGCGCCTCGGACATGTGCCGCTCGATCGGGTCGTGCAGGTGCGCGCGGCCGGAGAACAGCGCGTCCAGCAGGTGTCGCTCGGCCACCGAACCGACCACCTCGGCGACGACCAGCGGGGGTTCCGCCTTGACCACCGGCATCTGGCTGACGTGGTACTCCCGCAGCACGTCGATGGCGTCCCGGATGGTCTCGGTCGGATGTACGTGCACGAGCTCGGGCATGCCGCTGTCCTTGCGGGCCAGCACGTCGCCGACGGACAGCTCCGGCCCGCCGGTACGCAGGAAGCCGTAGTGCGCCATCCACTCGTCGTTGAAGATCTTCGACAGGTACCCCCGACCGCCGTCCGGCAGCAGTACCACGACGATGTCGTCCGGAGACGCCTTGCGGGCCACCTCGATCGCGGCCACGGCCGCCATGCCGCAGGAGCCGCCGACCAGCAGCCCCTCCTCGGCCGCGAGCCGCCGGGTCAGGTCGAACGAGTCGGAGTCGGAGACCGGGATGATCTCGTCGCACACGCCCCGGTCGTAGGTGTCCGGCCAGAAGTCCTCGCCGACGCCTTCGACCAGGTACGGCCGGCCGGTGCCGCCGGAGTAGACCGAGCCCTCCGGGTCCGCGCCGATGATCTTCACCGGACCGCCGGCCCTGCCCTGGCTGGCTTCCTTGAGGTACCGGCCGACCCCGGAGATGGTTCCGCCGGTGCCGACCCCGGCGACGAAGTGCGTGATCCGGCCGTCGGTCTGCTCCCACAACTCCGGACCGGTCGTCTCGTAGTGCGACCGCGGGTTGGCCGGGTTGGCGTACTGGTTCGGCTTCCAGGCGCCGGGGATCTCCTTGGCCAGCCGGTCGGACACGTTGTAGTACGACCGGGGGTCCTCCGGCGCGACCGCGGTCGGGCAGACCACGACCTCCGCGCCGTACGCCTTGAGCACGTTGATCTTGTCCTGGCTGACCTTGTCCGGGCAGACGAACACGCACTTGTACCCGCGTCGCTGGGCCACCAGCGCCAGCCCGACCCCGGTGTTACCGCTGGTCGGCTCGACGATCGTGCCGCCCGGAGCGATCAGCCCGGCGCGCTCGGCATCCTCGATCATGCGCAGCGCGATGCGATCCTTCACGCTGCCGCCGGGGTTGAAGTACTCCACCTTGGCCAGCAAGGTCGCAGCGGCACCATCGGTGACGCTGTTGAGCTTGACCAGTGGCGTGTTGCCGATCAGATCGACGACGGACTCGTAATAGTGCACGCCGTTGTGCCCTTCTGCCTGGCCGCGGGTCACGCGGATCACCTGCCCGGCAGCCTACTTCGCCCGGTATAGCCACCGTGTCCCGGCAGCCGGACGGCAACCGTCCGACGTCTGCTGTCGGCCGAGCGTCACCGGCGGGCCGAGGGTCACCGGCGGGGCCGAGCGTCTCTGGCAGGGCGAGCGTCACCGGCGGGGTCAGTGCAGCACCTGGCCGTTGATCACGTTCTGCCGTGCCTTCTCCCAGGCGATGAACCGCTCGGTCTCGTCCAGGAGCGCACCGGCCAGCCAGGCCACCACCACCGCGTCGTCGGCGAGGCCGAGCAACAGCAGCAGGCCCTCCGGCACGAGGTCGATGGGCGACACCACATACACCGCGGCCAACGCCATGAGTCCGGCCCGGCTCGTGGTCAGCCCGTCGTACTCGCCGCGCCGCGAGGCCCGGAGCATCCGGGGTACCGCCCGGAGCCGTTCCCCCAGACCCGGACTGCCGCGTCGAACACTCGAGGTCAACGCCCGCCACAACGCGACGTACGCACCACGTCGCCTTGGTACACCAGCCATCCCGGCCACCTCCGGCTCGTTCGCTTCCACCCATGGTGCCCGGCGCTGGCCCTGATCATCCACGATCGGGACACCAACCAGGTGCGGCAGCATCCGAATCGACCGCTGGTACGTCGACGGGGCACCGCCCGGCGACAGCCTGGCGAAGGGCAGGATGCCGGATATGGAGCTAGACGAGGCACGCGCGGTGATCCGCGAGCAACACCGGTGTGTACTGGCCACGATGCGGTCCGACGGCACGCCCCAGCTGAGCCCGGTGCTGGCCGCGGTCGACGATGCCGGACGAGTGGTCATCAGCACCCGGCAGACCGCGTACAAGACGAAGAACCTGCGCCGCGACCCGCGGGCCTGGCTGTGCGTACTGCCGGACGGCTTCTACGGACGGTGGATCCAGGTGAGCGGAGAGGTGGAAATCCTCGACCTGCCCGACGCGATGGACCCGCTGGTCGACTACTACCGACGGGTTACCGGTGAGCATCCGGACTGGGACGACTACCGCGCGGCAATGGAGCGGGAACAGCGGGTGGTGGTCCGGATGGATGTATCGCACGCCGGTCCGGACAACTCCGGATGAGCCGGCCGGCGAAAAACCAGCTGACCGGCCGCGGGTTCGTCTCGGAGACTTCCCGCGGTTCTGCGGGACCTTGCGGTGTCTTGCGGCGCCTTGCGGGGGCTTGTGGAAACCGGGGACTAGGAATGCTCAATAGAGGGTATTCGACGGTCGCCGATGTGACGGATCGTTGACGATCAGGCTGGCGGGTGTCCGCGTTGCTCGATGATCGGAAACAGTCCCGTTAGCCTCGGCACTGCGGAGGAGGCGCCGATGACGAAGAGTTCCAGAACTCGTTGGGTCGCCACGGCAGCCGCGTACGGGGGCGGGAGCCTGGGACTGGCCGGCGCGCTGCTGACCGGTGTCCTGGTCGGCGAGGCGAAATTGGCGCGACGCGCGATCCGTCCCCCGGACCATCCGCCACCGGCCTGCGACGGCCGGTACGGCGCCGAGTACACCGGCGCACCGCTGACGTTTGCCATGCTCGGCGACTCGTCCGCTGCCGGGATGGGCGTCGACCTGCCCCGCGAAACCCCGGGCGCGCTGCTCGCCGCGGGGCTGGCCGACATCATGCGACGGCCGGTGGAACTGGTCTGCCCGGCCGTGGTCGGAGCCCAGAGCGAGCACCTCAGCACCCAGGTGACCAGGGCGTTGTCCGCCCGGCCCGATGTCGCGGTCATCCTGATCGGCGTCAACGACGTGACCCACCGGGTACGGACCGGAATCGCGGTCGGGCATCTCACCGAGGCGGTACGCCGGTTACGCGCTGTAGGGACCGCGGTGGTCGTCGGTACCTGCCCCGACCTCGGTACGGTGCAGCCCATCCGGCCGCCGCTGCGCTGGTTGACCAGACAGTGGAGCCGGCAACTGGCGACCGCGCAGACCGTCTCGGTGGTGGCGGCCGGCGGCCGTACCGTCTCCCTCGGGGATCTGCTCGGCGCAGAGTTCATCGCCGCGCCGGACCGGATGTTCAGCGCCGACCTGTTCCACCCCTCGGCGCACGGGTACGCGGCTGCCGCGGCGGCGATCCTGCCGACCCTGGCCGCGGCCGCCGGTGCGCCGGCAGAGCTCGGCGTCCCGGCCGAGCGGGCCGCCCACCCGGATGTCCACTCGCTGCCGTTCGCGGCCGCGGTCGCGGCCGAGCACGCCGGTACCGAGGTCTCCGCGGCCGGAGTACCCGCGGAGGAGGCCGGCGGTCACCAGCGGAACAGGTGGCACCGGCTGGTCCAGTTGCGCCAGCGGGTACGCATGCTGACCGCCCGACCGGTGGACCCGGACACTCCGGCGGACACGAGCCGGGACGCACCGGCGAACGGAGGCCCGGCGGCGCTCCAGCGGGACCTCGAGGACTCCTCGACGAGGTCGCTCAGCGCCTGATCGGAGCCCTCGCGGGAGCCGGCGGTGGCCATGATCATGGCCAACCGCCACCGGAGTGGACCCGTGCCGACGATGCCAGGCGGCGCAGATCCTGGCACAGTGGAACAAAGCGGGTTCACAACGGCGACCCGGGAGGATCGGTGAGCGCTACGGAAACCGTCCGCCTGCTCGGTCGCGGCATGCTCGCCGGTGTCGCCGTGGCTGGAGCCAGCATCGTCGGAGTGGTCGCGGTGGAGATCGTCGCGGCCCGGATGAGGCGGTACGCCAGAGGCGAGATCGGTCCCGGCATGCGCGCGACCTTCGGCGAGTCGGGCCGACCACTGGTACGCATGGTGATGCTCGGCGATTCCACCGCGGCCGGAGTCGGGGTCCACACCGTTGACGAGTCGGTCGGCGGGCAACTGGGCGTGCTGCTCGCCGCGACCGGCCGCCGGGTCGAGCTGTCCAGCGTGGCGGTGTCCGGGAGCCGGTCCACCGACCTCGGTACCCAGGTGTCCCGCGCCCTGGTCGGGCACCGGCCGGACGTGGCGGTCATCCTGGTCGGCGCGATCGACGCCACCCACGCCGGCCGGCCGGCCGACGCCGCACACCACCTCGCCGAGGCGGTACACCGGCTCGACGAGGCCGGCGTCGCGGTGGTCGTCGGCACCTGCCCGGACCTGGGCGCGGCCCGGGCCATCGGCTATCCGCTGCGCGGCATCGTCGGCTGGTTCGGCCAGCGGATCGCGGACGCGCAGAAGGCGGCGGTACGGGAGGCCGGCGGCATCCTGGTCGACCTGGCCGAGCGCACCGGTGCGGTGTTCCGCGCCGACGCCGGCACGTACTGCCACGACGGTTTCCATCCGTCCACGGACGGCTACCGCATCTGGGCACACGCGCTCTATCCGGCGGTGTACGAGGCGGCCCGCTCGGTACCGTCCCGCTGATCCAGCGGCGCGAGCCCGACTAGAGCGACCGGCGGGCCGCGGTGACCGCGTCGCCGGCTTCCCGCGGAACCGTCTCGCCGGCCGCCGCGATCAGGTCGTCGGCCAGTACCCGTACCTGATCGGGCAGCGCGAGATCGTTCTCCAGCCGGGGTACCGGCCGGCGTGGCTGACCTTCCGCGTCGGCGGCGAGATCCGCGAGTCGCTGCACGAGCGCGTGTACCTGCTCGGCGCGACTGGGGCCGGACGCGGTGGACGCCGCCCACTTGGACGGCGTCCACTGCACCAGTCGTCGTACCAGCCGGTCCACCTCGGCGCGGAACTCCACGGACGTCACCGGGGCTCCACCGGCACGATCGCGAACCGGCGAGCAGCGGTCACCGCCGCAGGTAACCGAGCAGCCGCAGGATCTGCCAGTACAGGAAGATCAGGCCGACCAGCAGGCCGAACGCGCAGTACCAGGCGTACTTGCGGGGCAGTCCCGCTCGTACCCCTTCTTCGACCGCCGCGAAGTCGAGGATGAACGTGAGCGCGCCGACCCCGATGCAGACCAGGCTGAACACGATCGGCATCCAGCCGACCTTGTCGCCGGTCACGCCGTAGTCGATGATGCCGAGGTTCTTGCCGAACATGTACAGCACCATGTTCAGCAGGCTCAGCGCGACCACGCCGATCAGCGCGCCGATCACGAACCGGGCGAACTTGGGCGTGGCCCGCAGCACCTTGAACTTGTACAGCACGGCCATGCCGGCGAACACGCCGAACGTGGCGACGACCGCCTGCAGCACGATTCCGGGGTACTCGGTCTCGAACCAGCGGCTGACCACGCCGAGCAGTACGCCCTCGACCGCGGCGTACGCCACCATCGGGATCGGGTTGGTGATCCGGGCGAACGACACGACCAGGCCGAGCACCAGGCCGGCGATCATCGAGCCGATCAGCGCGACCGCGGTCACCGGACTGCCGTCCCGCAGCATGATCCAGCTGACCGCACCGACCACGCCGGTGATGGCGAGCAGGCCGATGGTGCGGATCACCACGTCGTCCGCGGTCATCGGCTCTACCCGCGGGGGCGCACCGACACCGGGGTAACTCTGCGTACCGGCATACCCGGGCTGGCCGTAGCCCTGCGGCGCTCCGGAGTAGCCGTAACCCTGACCCTGCGGTGCCGCGACGCGGCCGCGGGACGTGTCCTGCAGCAAGCGGCCGAGCACGGGGTTGGAGCTCTTCAACGCTGCCTCCCAGACAGGCATGACACGCGATCCGGACGACACCAGACGGCGCCGCCGACCGCTCCTGTCCAGCGTATCGCCCGACGACCAGCACACCGACGACAGACAGGTCATCGACCCCGCCGTGGCGGACAGGTCCGGACACCGGCCGAGTCACGTTGCCGACTCGACAGTCCGGAGGCAGGTGATCGACAGCAGGTCGTCAGCTCACGGCTGCCCGCCCTGCCCGCCGACCGGCAGCTCCACCCCGGCCGGTCGCTCCACCCCGGCCCGTCGCTCCACCCCGGCCCGTCGCTCCGACCCGGCCCGTTGCTCCGACCTGGCCGGTTGCACCAGTACTGACCGCTCGAACCGCCGGGTGAGCCAGTGCCGGTCGCCGTCGCTCTCTGGTACCACGCCGCGATCACGGAAGCCCAGTCGCGAGTAGTACCGCGCCAACGGGACGTTCCCGGCCCAGCAGTCGAGCCGCAGCCACTGCCGGCCGGCCGCGCGGACGACATCGGCGGCGCCGTCGAGCATCGCGCCGCCGAGCCCCGCCCGGGGCAGCGCGCGGTCCACGACGAGGGTGTTCAGGTAGCCGGCGTCGTCGGCCGCGTCCGGCCAGACCGCCGGTTCGGCCCAGTCCAGCCGGAAGGCGCCGACGATCCGGTCGGCTCCGGCCGCCGCGCCCGCGGTCGCGTTGTCGCCGTCCGCTCCCCCGCCAGGCACGTCACCGGTCGCCACGTACAGCCGCCCGGCGGCCGCCTCCACCACCAGGACCGACCGGGGCAACGGCTCCAGCCACTGCTCGGTGATGCCGCGCTGGTGCAGCCATTCGGTACAGCCGGCGATGATCTCGTACACCCGGGAAATGTCCGCGGGCCGCGCTCGACGTACCTCGACCATCAATGCTTCCCCCCACCGCGACGACCACCGAGCCCGTTCGAGCGGGCACCCCCCGGCGCCTCCGCATCGCGGCTCGTTGAACAGCCCGAATGCTACGATTTTTCTCTTACATCCTCAGCGGGTACCGGCTGGCGGAAATCTGACAAGTCGGCACGACTGGTGACGGAGAATCCATTGGTCCGGTCTCGTTTCCACGGTCCCGCGGCGGCGTTCCTGCTGTTGGCGATGTCTGCCCTCCCGGTCCTCTCGGCCGCTGCCCCGGCCGGAGCCAGCACCCGACCGACCCCGGCCGAGGCCAGCGCCGCCGAGACGGCCGGATCGAGCACCCGGGCCGACACCGCGTACGTGGACGTCTCGGTCGCCACCCTGTGGACCGCGCCGGACATCGCCCGCGACCTCGACGCGCCGGCCACCGGCAACCCGGTCGACCTGCGCACCTGGACCGCGAGCATGACGCTGTCCGACCGGTTGTGGCTGGTCGGGCACCTGGAGACGCAGGCGCTCTACGGCCGGCGGGTCACCGTACTGGCCGAGTCCGGCGACTGGGTCCAGGTGGCCGTGGCCGGTCAGCCGACCCCGCGCGACCCGCGCGGCTACCCGGGATGGCTGCCGCGCACGCAACTCACCGACAACCAGCGGCTGGCCAGGTACGACGGGCGGCCGTTCGCGCTGGTGACGAGCCCGACCAGCTGGTTGTACGACGACCAGCGGCTGACCCGTCGACACCTCGAGTTGAGCATCAACACCCGGCTTCCGGTACTCCGGCAGCACGGCGACGCGATCCAGGTAGCCACCCCGGACGACGGGAACGAGTGGCTGTCGAGCGCTGAGGCACGGGTGTACACCTCGGATTCGGCTGTTCCACCGCCCACCGGCGCGGACCTGGCCGCTACCGCCGAGCTGTTCGTCGGGCTGCCCTACCTGTGGGCCGGTACGTCGGCGTACGGGTTCGACTGCTCCGGCTTCACGCACACCGTCTACCAGCGGTACGGGATCACCATCCCGCGCGACGCGCAGGACCAGTTCGACGCCGGCCAGCCGGTTGCCGACGACCAGCTCCAGGCGGGCGATCTGGTCTTCTACGCGCACGACGGCGGTACCGGCCGGGTGCACCACGTCGGCATGTACATCGGGGACGGCTACGAGATCGACGCGCCGATCAACTCGTCCACTGTGGAGAGCGGCGTCGAGATCGTGAAGGTAGCCGATCACCGGTACGCGGACGAGTACGCCGGCGCGCGCCGGTTCCTGCCGGCCCAGCAGTAGCCGTATGTGACGATTGGTGCCCGGAGCGGGGCTCGAACCCGCACGCCTTCCGGCAGCCGCTTTTAAGGCGGCCGTGTCTGCCTCTTCCACCACCCGGGCGCACAGCCACGCTATCGACCGGTACGCAGCCCGGTATCCTCCATTACGTCAGGACATGGCCCTCGGACCGGTCAAGATCAGACAATGCGGCCGAGATCGCCCGATGGAACGTCGGGTAGGCGTACATCATCTGGGCCAGCCGTTCGACCGGCACCTCGGCGTGTACCGCCACCGCGAGTCCGGACAGCACCTCGCCACCGGCCGGGCCGGCCGAAGTCGCCCCCACCAGCACCCCGCGATCGGCGTCCTCGACCACCTTGATCAGCCCGTCGTTGCCGGTCTTGTGGATCCAGCCCCGGCTCGAACTGGGCAGGTCGGTGACGCCGGTACGCACCCGGATGCCGCGCTCGACCGCCTGCGCCTCGGTGAGTCCGACCGCCCCGACCTCCGGATCGGTGAACGTGACCCGAGGTAAAGCGCGGTAGTCGGCCGGCGGGCCGCCCTGGTCGAGGATGTCGCGTACCACCACGTCGGCCTGGTACATGGCGACGTGGGTGAACTGGCCCTTGCCGGTGATGTCCCCGACCGCCCAGAGCCGCTCGCCGGCCCGCAGCCACTCGTCCACCTCGACGAACCGGGCCTGCGGATCGAGCCCCGCGGCGGCCGCCCCGAGCGACTCCAGGCTGGTACGACGACCGGTCGCCACCAGCAGCCGCTCGGCCACCACCGGCTGCCCGTCCGATCCGGTGACCGTGAAGGCCGCTCCGTCGTGCTGTACGCCGGTGACCTTGACCCCGGTACGGATGGTCAGCCCGTCCGCCGTCAGTACCCGCTCGACCAGCTCGGACGCCTCCGGCTCCTCCGTCGCGAGCAGCCGGTCCAGCGCCTCCAGCACGGTCACGTCCGCGCCGAACCGGGAGTACGCCTGGGCAAGTTCCAACCCGATCGCGCCGCCGCCGAGCACGACCAGCGACCCGGGCGGTTCGGTCGCCTCGATCGCCTCCCGGTTCGTCCAGTACGGCGTGCCGGCCAGCCCCTCGATCGGCGGTACCGCGGGCTCGGTACCAGCGGCGATCACGATTCCGCGGCGGGCGCGGAACTCGGTGGCGGAGTCGTCCTCGCCGACCCGCACCCGGTCCGGGGCGACGAGCCGCCCGGTACCGCGGATGAACCGGCCGCCCTTGTCGACGAACCGCTCGACGGCGGCCCGGTCGTCCCACTCGTCGGTCGCCTCGTACCGGATCCGGTTCGCCACCGGCGCCCAGTCCGGGCGTACCTCGGCGTGTCCGGCGAGCTCGTCCAGCCGCCGCGCCTCAGCCAGCGCGTTCGCCGCCCGGATCATCATCTTGGACGGCACGCAGCCCCAGTACGGGCACTCACCACCGACCAGCCGATGCTCGATGCCGACCACGTTCAGCCCCGCTTCGGCGAGCCGGCCGGCCACCTCCTCGCCGCCGACGCCCAAACCCAGTACGACGACATCCACCTCGTCGGTCATCAGCCCAGCCTTCCAGGTACACCGGTGCGGGACGAGCCGAGCGGACAACTCGGTCACTCCGGGGGTGTTGCTTGTCCCGGTTAACGTCGGTGGTGTGGCACTCACCCCGTTCTGTCCGCGGTTCCACCACGCGGTGGAGATCATCGGTCGGCGTTGGACCGGTGCGGTGGTGCGCGCCCTGCTCGCCGGGAAGAAGCGGTTCGGCGAGATCGCCGCGGTCGTGCCCGGCCTGTCCGACCGGTTGCTCTCGGAGCGGTTGAAGGAACTGGAGACCGAAGGCATCGTGCTGCGCACGGTGTGCGGTCCGGCCCGCATCGAGTACACGCTGACCGCCAAGGGGCAGGCGCTGGGCGAAGCGGTGGACGCACTGTCGCGGTGGGCGGACGAGTGGGCCACCGACGTCGAGGCGACCGCCCCGTCGCACCAGCCGGCCGGCTGACCCCGTCGCACACCCGACCAGCGGGTTCGGTCAGGTCGAGGTGACCTGCGTGAAGCTGTCCCGCGGCTGGTGCAGCTCGCCGAGCGACACCGCCTCCCGGCGTAAGAACAGGGCCAGCGTCCAGTCGGCCAGCACCCGGATCTTCCGGTTCGTCGTCGGGATCCGGCTCATGTGGTACGTCCGGTGCATGAACCAGGCCGGGAAGCCCTTGAGCTTGAACCCGTACACCTGGGCCACTCCCTTGTACAGGCCGAGGCTCGCCACACTGCCGACGTACTTGTGCCGGTACTCGGTGGGCTGCTTGCCGCGCAGCAGCGCCATCAGGTTGTCCGCCAGCCGCCTGGCCTGACGTACCGCGTGTTGGGCGCTCGGGGCGCACATCGTGCCGGGCTCCGCGGTGAGATCCGGTACCGCGGCGCAGTCGCCGGCACTCCAGGCGCCGTCGACGACCGCCCCGTCCGGTCCCACCACCTGCAGCGTGGGCAGGCAGGTGGCCCGCCCCCTGGAGTCGCGCGGCAGGTCGGTGTGACCGAGCATGGGGTGCGCCTTCACCCCGGCGGTCCAGACGATCGTGTCCGCGTCGAACTCGTCGCCGTCCGACATCACCACATGACCGTCCACACAGGACTCGAGCTTCGTGTTGAGCCGGATGTCCAAGCCGCGGCGCAGCAGCTGGTGCACCGTGTACGCGCCCATGTCCGGGTCGACCTCGGGCAGGATCCGCTGGGTCGCCTCGATCAGCACCCAGCGCATGTCCTTCGCGTGCAGCTCCGGGTAGTACCGGATCGCGTCGCGGGCCATGTCCTCCAGTTCGGCCAGCGCCTCGATACCGGCGTACCCGCCGCCGATGGTCACGAACGTGAGCGCGCGCCGGCGTACCGCCGGGTCGAGCGTGGTGGCCGCGATGTCGAGCCGCTCGAGCACCCGGTTGCGCAGCCAGATCGCCTCGCCGACGCCCTTGAACCCGACCGCGCATTCACGCAGGCCCGGAATGGGCAGGGTACGGGCCACCGAGCCGGGCGCCACCACGATGCTGTCGTACTCGACCTCCCGCACCGGTCCGGCGATCGGCCGTACCGTCGCCACCCGGCGGGCGTGCTCGATCCCGGTCACCTCGCCGGCCAGTACGGTGCAGTGCTTGCGCAGGATCCGGCGCAACGGCACGATCGCGTGCCGCGGCTCGATGCTGCCGGCCGCCGCTTCGGGCAGGAACGGCTGGTACGTCATGTGCGGTTGCGGGTCGACGACGATCACCTCGGCCTCGCCCGCCCGTAGTTTCTTCGATAGCCGGTGGGCCACGTAGAACCCCACGTGACCAGCGCCGATGACGAGGATCCGATGCGGCCTCATGCATCCCACGCTAGCCCTCGGGTACGCCGGTTGCCCGCGTGGCGGCACAGAGGTGACGCGGCTTACCACTCGATCCGGTCGAAGGCGGCACGCAGCCGCGCCGCCCGGGCCGGATGGTCCTGCCCGAGCCAGCCGATCCGGCCGAGCAGGTGACCGCGGAAGTCCGGATGGCCGTCCCGGTTCTGCGCATCCGGACCGGTACGGGCGGCGTTGTGCAGGATCGCGCGGAGCCGGTCGTACTCGTCCCGGGGTGCCGCCGGGCGCACGTTCACCACCAGCCCGCCGATCAGCTGCCGGTCGCTCCGGCCGCGCAGCCGGGTCTTCGCCTCGTTGATCTGGAACCCCTCGTCCGCCGCGATGGCAGCCAGCAGCGTCAGCGCCGGGAACACCGCGCTGACCGGCCCGGACAGGGCCAGATCGTCGGCGTACCGGGTGTAGCGGAGCGTGAACGCGTCCGCCAGCCCGGCCATCCGGCAGTCCAGCCGGTACCCGCAGAGGTTCGCCAGCGCCGGTGAGGTGGGCGCGCCCTGCGGCAGGTGCGGTCGGGCCAGCCGGCGCCGCTGGGTCCAGCCGGCCGCGGCCGCCGCCGGAGTGGCCAGCACCGATGCCGGGGTGGCGACCGTGACCAGCCCGGTGAGCGTGTGCGCGACCGGCTCCGGGTAGCCGGCCGTCCGGAAGATCCCGTACACCCGACCCGCCGTGACCGAGGCGAAGAAGCCGGCCAGGTCGATCCGGGCGACCATGGCCCGGCCGGCGTGCGCCGCCGCGTACGTGTGCACCGACCGGTTCGGCACGAACCCGTGTACCGCCGGATGGGTCGGAATGAGGCCGACCAGCTCCCGCAGCAACCGGCGCTGCAACGCCTTGAGCCGCGGCTTCGGCACCTCCAGCAGCCGGGCGCCGGAGCGCTTCGGGATCCACCGGTACCGGTAGTGCCGCAGCCGCTCGCTCGCCACCCGTCGCTCCAGCGACCGCCGGTCGGCGAACCAGTCGAGCTCGGCGTCGGTCAGGCCGAGGAAATCCGCGACCGCGGCGACGTCGTCCAGCCGCGGCACCGGCCACGGTCGCCGGACGGTACGGGTCGGCACCGCCTGCCGGGCGACCGCGCGCGGTCGGTGTCGCGGTCGCTGCCGGCCGGCCCGCACAGTGGCCCGGTACACCGGGTCGGCCAGTACGAACGCGGCCAGCTCGCGGGGCCGGTCTGTCGGAGCCCGGTGGTACCCGGCGAGCACCCGGTCGACCAGCCGGCGCAGCCACAGCCGCCGGGCGCCGAGTACGTGCGCGCCACTGTCCAGCAGCCCGGCGCGGCTCCAGTCGCCGGCCAGGAAGCTGTCCGCCAGTGCGCCGGCCACCGACTCCGCGGCCCGGCCCAGCGGCTCGTCGTCATCCGCCGGCCGGTCACCGGACGGATCGGGCAGGCCACCGAGTTGATCGAGTACGGCGCGCAGCAGCCGCCGGCCGTGCGGGTCGGGACCCTGCGGCTGCGGGTCCTGCGGCTCGGGGTCCTGCGGCTCGGGGCCTTGCGGCTCCGGGTCCTGCGGCTGCGGGTCCTGCGGCTCGGTCATGGCGTGGGTGGCGCAGCTCTCTGTGCGGGAGTGGCCTGGGTGCGGTGGCTCTGGTGACGGCGGCTGTGGTGACGGCGGCAGCGCGCCCCGACCCTTTCCTGTCGTACCTGCGCACGCCCGCATGAAATGCGGCGACGCGCATGTGACGCGATGTGAACCACACCGTACGTCCCCGGGGTATCCCCGGAGAGGCGAAGCCGCGCACCAGGGCGCGACCGGCCAGCTCAGGTACGCGCTGCCACCCGCGCCCACCGTAGTCGTACCCGCGCGACCCCTCGCATCGATCGCGGCCGACGGGTCACGAGTCGCGCCGGTGCAGCTCGTACGCGATGACAAAAGCCACCCCGATCGCGGTGGCCAGCCCGAGCAGCGGCGCCCACAGCGACGGCGCGCCGCCGACCAGCCGCGGAATCGAGAGCGCGAGCAGGCCCAGCACCACGGACAGCACGACGACGGCCAGCGTGCGGCCCAGCCAACCGAGCAGCACGGTCGGCGCGGACACCGCGTCGATCGGCAGTACCGCCGCCAGCGCGGACGTGGTGTGGTGCAGGTACAGCACCGCGGTGAGCGCGATCAGCTGGGCGAGCGACACCGCGTAGCCGTACAGCAGGCTGTGCGCCACCCACTCGACGACCGAGACCACCTCCAGCACGGTGACCAGGGTCGAGCGGGGCAGCGCGGCCGCCAGGGTCGCGACCACGACGGCGAATGCCACCATCGCACCGGACATCAGCGGTGGCGGCATCGGCACCAGCAGCGCGGCGGTACCGGCCGCGACCGCGGTCGTGCGCACCAGCGCGGGCCCGACCCGGACCCGCTGGCCGAACCGGTGCAGCCGCCGCAACCGGATCATCACGCGGCTCGCCGTCGGAGAAAGGCCGGTGCTCACGGTGCCGCCTTCGTTCGCGACTGCGGGGCTTGCTCCGCGGCACTCCTCGCGCTCACCGATGCCGCCTTCGTTCGCGACTGCGGGGCTTGCTCCGCGGCACTCCTCGCGCTCACCGATGCCACATTCGTTCGCGACTGCGGGGCTTGCTCCGCGGCACTCCTCGCGCTCACCGGAGCATCGCCTTCGGGGCGGAGGCCATCCGGGCCACGTCCCGCAGCACCAGGTCGAGGCTGCCGGCGCCGGCCCAGGCGACCACCGGCACGCCGTGCTCGCGCAGCCGCCCGATCATGTTCTCCCGGTCCAGCCGCCACACCCGGTACGCCACGTCGGTCCACTCGCTGCTGCGCTCCGGCCGGGTAGCGGGCGCCAGCGTGTCGACCGCGACCACGAACCGCCCGGCCCGGGCCAGCCGGGCCAGCATCGCCGCGCTGCGCTCGTCCACCAGCGGGGTCAGCACCACGACCAGCGCGTTCGGCGGCAGCATCGACGGGCCGAGCAGCCGGGCTCCCGGCTCCACGCCGGTGGGCAGCACCATCACGTCGAGCAGCCACTCCAGCGCGGTCAGGTACTGCCGGCGCCCGCTGGCCGGGCGCAGCCGCCGCGCCGCGGTCCGTACTCCAGCAGCGACACCCGGTCGCCGCGGTGCAGGTAGTGCTCGGCGATGCCGGCCGCCGCCCGGACCGTGGTGTCGAGCACCGCGGCCGCGCCGTGCATCCCGCCCGACCGGCCGGCCTCGTGCAGCACGTCGAGCAGCAGCACCACCTCGGCGTCGCGGTCGGACAGGGTGGCGCCACGTGCAGCTGCCGGGTGCGCAGCGACACCCGCCAGTCGACCCGGCGCAGCCGGTCGCCGGGCGCGAACGGGCGCACCCCGGCCAGCTCGCCGCCCTCGCCCGGCCGGCGGGACCGGTGCGTACCGACCAGGCCGGCCGCCCGCGGCATCGCCTCGGCCGCCTCGAACGGCTCGGTGACGGGTACACCCGCATGGGTACCGCTCGACCCGCATCGGCCGGCTGGCCAGCAGGCCGTCGCAGGCGACCGCCTGACCGACGCCGGCCCGACCGCGTGCCGGCCCCACCGCGGCGGCATCGCCGTGCAGTTCGACGTCGGCCAGCGCGTCCGCGGCCACCGGCGCCGCGTACGGCCCCCATGCCGCGCTCGAACACGAGCCAACGGCGAAGCGCGGCTGCGGACCACGACCAGGTCGAGCGGTACGTCGTTCGGGTTGCCGACGGTGATCGCGCCGCGCAGCGGCCCGCCCTCGCCGGTGATCGTGTCCGTCAGCGCGAGCGTCGTCACCGGCAACTCGGACGGCCGCCGGCGCAGGCCCACGCGGTGCCGAGCGCGAACGGCGCGCCAGCACCACCAGATCGATCCGGCCGAGGGTCACCCCGACGATCAGCAGGACGGTGACCAGCCCGACCGCCCGGCGCAGCGCCCGGGTCGGCACCCAGTCGTACGTGCGGGAGTCCGGATGCGGCGCGCGCTCGACCCGGTCGGTGACGTCGTCATCGTCCCGGATGCCCGTCCGGCCGGGTCGCTTGCCTCCGCCGAACAGTGGCGCGGTCAGTGCCGGCCTCCGGGTCGCGCGGTGAACTTGTACGGGTCCGCGGTGGACTCCGACCCGCTCGGAGCGGCTGCGGTACCGGGATCGGTGCCGGTGCCGTCAGGGGTGCCGGCGGCGCCCGGCTGGTACGTCGGGAGCACGCCGCTGGCCGGCGCGGGTGTGCTGTCCAGCACCTCGTCGACCACGGAGGCCGGGTCGACCCGGCGCAGCCACATCTCCGGCCGCAGCGTGATCCGGTGCGCCAGCGCCGGCACCGCCACCTCCTTGACGTCCTCGGGGACCACGTAGTCCCGGCCGGCCAGCGCGGCCCTGGCCCGGGCCAGCAGCAGCAGCGCCAGCGAGCCACGCGGCGAGGCGCCGACCAGCACCTGCGAGTGGTCACGGGTGGCCGCGGTCGAGCTGCACGATGTAGCGGCCGATCGAGTCCTCCACCGCGACGTCCTCCAGCGCCGCCTGCATGCCCAGCAGCGTGGGCGCGTCGACGACCGGCGCCAGCTCGGCCTCCTCCTGCCGGCGGGCCATCCGCCGCTGCAGCACCGACCCACTCCTCGTCGCGGTCGGGTAGCCGAACGACACCCGCAGCAGGAACCGGTCGAGCTGGGCCTCGGGCAGCGGGTAGGTGCCCTCGTACTCGATCGGGTTGGCGGTGGCCAGCACGTGGAACGGGCGGGTCCAGCCGGTACGTGGTGCCCTCGACCGAGACCTGCTTCTCCTGCATCGCCTCCAGCAGCGCGGCCTGCGTCTTCGGCGGGGTCCGGTTGATCTCGTCGGCGAGCAGCAGGTTGGTGAACACCGGGCCGGCGCGGAAGGCGAAGTCGCCGTTGCGCTGGTCGTAGAGGAACGAGCCGGTCACGTCGGCCGGCAGCAGGTCGGGGGTGAACTGCAGCCGGCGGAACTCGATGCCGAGCGCCTGCGCGAACGAGCGCGCGGTCAGCGTCTTGCCCAGCCCGGGCAGGTCCTCCAGCAGCACGTGCCCGCCGGCCAGGATGCCGGCGAGCACCAGCTCGAGCGAGTCGCGCTTGCCGACCACGACCGTGCCGACCGCGTCGAGTACCTGCCGGGCCAGGCGGCTGACCTCGGCCAACGGCAACGGCTCCACCGCCAGTCCCGGCGCGGCCGTACTGTCGGGAGCCGACGCGGACGGGGCGGCGGACGCGGCGTCCCCGGTCATTCCACTCACAGGTTCTCCATCCGTTCGACAAGCGCGCCGAACACATCGGGTCCGGGGGCTTCGTGCCTGGTACCGGTCAGAAAGCCGTGCAGGTCCGGGCCGAGCAGGGCCGGCGCGCGATCGGAGTCCAGCCCGATCCCGTGCCGCTGCCGCAGTCGCTCCTCGACGATCCGGCTCACCGCCGGTCGGACCGTACGGGAGAACCGGAGCGCCTCGTCATGCGTCCAGGCGAGCCGGTCCTCCCAGCGAACCACCTCGGCGAACGGCCGGTCGGACAGCTCGGTGGTGGGCGACAGCGGCGGCACCGGCAGCGGTACCGGCGGCCCGTGCACCGCGTAGGTGATCCGCCGGGCCACGATGGCGGCGAAGATCAACCCGGCGATCAGGGGTAGCGGCAGGCCGACGCGGATCAGCCGGAGGAGCGCGAAGATCGCCCCGCCCAGCAGGAACGACACCAGCGCCATGAGACCGAGCCACCCGATCGTGACATCCGTCGGCCGGTACGGCTTGAGGATCGGATCGCGTTTGCCGGGCCGCATCATGTCGCCGTAGTAGGTGGCCATCAGCGCTGGCCCCTACCGCGGCGGGTGGCCCGGCCCGCGGGTCTGTCCGGTGTGGCACCCGATGGCGTACCGGCGAGCACCCGCGACCCGGCGGTCAGCTCGGCGCGGAGCCGTTCCAGCGCATCCCGGGCCAGCTGTCGGGTCGACTCGTCCACCTCGTGCGGGGCGTACCGGGCCGACCGGTACGCGGTGGCCAACTGGTCGAGCATCCGCGCCGCGGTCGTACCGGCCGGGATGTGCTCCGCGAGCATCCGCGCCACCAGGTCGGCCGGCGTGTCCGAGACCAGTCGCGGGCTACCGGCCCGGGCCGCCGTCGCCTCCAGCCGCAGCCAGCAGGCGATGGTGGCGCGCCTCGGGTCGGACTCGTCGATCAGTTCGTCCAGACCGGCCTCGACCGCGATCCGTACCTCCTCGACCGAGGCTCCGGTGGAGGTCGGCTCCGGCTCCTCTTCCTCCGGCTTCGGCCGCCGCCGCATCCGTACCGAATCCCGGATGCTGAGCATCAGGTACACCGTGATCGCCACGTAGGCGGCGAGCAGCACGCCGATGATCACGCCGGGGATCCACAGCGGCATCGGTTCGTCCGGCGCTGCGACGACCGGCGGCTCGGGGTCGTGTGGTGCCGGCGAGTCCTTCGGTGGCCCCCCTTCAAAGGGCCGGTACTGCCCGTGCGCGAACGGCAGGTCGGTGACGTCCGGGCTGGTCATCGAGGCGGCCGCCGCGGTGGCCAGCAGCAGGATCACGACCGCCACCACCGGCGCGACCCAGCGCACCGCCCGGCGGCCGTCCACGCGACCCATGGCGGACCACTTGGCCACCGGCTCTCCCCCCTGCGCGGCCCGATACGCCGGCGACGCGCTCGGCGCCCCGCGGCCGGTGTCCCTACAGGCCCGCCACCGCCCTGGCGCGGGCCAGTATGCCGTCCAGCATGGCCGGCGTGAGCCGACCTGTGAATGTGTTCTGTTGGCTCACGTGGTAACAACCGAGCAACGTTACGGTTGCGCCCCGATGCTCCGCACCGTGCCCGAAGACCGGGCGCGGTTTCGGTGGCTGCTCCCCCAGCGCGGCCACGGCCGCCGGCCAGTAGCTGGCCCAGGCGAACGCCCCGAGCGCCACGACCACCCGCGCCGACGGCCGCAACAGCTCCAGTTCGCGCACCAACCAGGGCGCGCAGGTGTCCCGTTCACCGGGCGTCGGCTTGTTCGCCGGTGGCGCGCACCGTACGGCCGCGACGATGCGGGTGTGCCACAGCCGCAGTCCGTCGTCCGCACTCACGCTCGTCGGCTGGTTCGCCAGCCCGGCCCGGTGCAGCGCGGCGTACAGCACGTCACCGGATCGGTCGCCGGTGAACACCCGGCCGGTACGGTTCGCACCGTGCGCGGCCGGCGCCAATCCGAGAATGACGATGGGCGCGTCCGGCGGGCCGAACCCGGGCGCCGGGCGGCCCCAGTATTCCTGGTCGGCGAACGCAGCCCGCCGGGTCAGGGCCACCTCTTCCCGCCACTCGACCAGTCGCGGGCAGGCCCGGCACACCGACACCCGGGCATCCAGCTGCTCCAGCTCCCCGGCCCCCGCGGCCAGCTCGCGCACCGCGCCGGCATCGGCGGCCACGGGGGTACCGGCGTGCGCCGGGTCACCGGGCCAGCCGGTACCGGGCGGCACGAAAGCGCTGGTCATCCGGCCCTCCCCGTGGTCACGCCAGTGACCAGGCGATGCCGTCGAGGATGTCGTGCTCGCTGGCGATCACCGAGGTGGCGCCGGCCTGCTCCATCAGTATCCGGAGTACGAGTGCGCCGGCGGCGATCACGTCCGCCCGACCGGGGTGCATGACCGGTAGCGCCAGCCGCTCGGTACGGGTGGCGGCGAGCAGCCCGGCGGTCACCTTCGCCACGTCGTCGTACGAGATGCGGGAGTGGTGGATCCGGCTCGAGTCGTACTCCGGCAGCCCCATCGCGAGAGCGGCGACGGTGGTGACCGAACCGGCCAGCCCGACCAGGGTGCCGGTCAGGGCGTCTCGCCCGACCGCGTCTCGTCCGCCCGCGTCTCGCCCGCCAGTCTCTCGCCCGCCAGTCTCTCGCCCGACCGCGTCTCGTCCGATCGCGTCGAGGCCGCGGTCGATGGCGGTCCGGATGTCCGTCTCGGCGGCCGCGATCTCCATCGCGGTCGGCGGATCGCCGTGCAGGTGCCGCTCGGTCATCCGGACGCATCCGACGTCCACGCTGGTCGCGGACGCGACGTCGACTTCTCCGAGGACCAGCTCGGTGGAGCCGCCGCCGATGTCGGCCACCAGGTACGGCGGGGTCGCCGCCGGCAGTCCGCGTACCGCGCCGACGAACGACAGGTGCGCCTCGGCGTACCCGGTGATCACCTCGGGATCGGCGCCGAGCACCGCGCGCACCATCCGGACGAAGTCCTCCGCGTTGGACGCGTCCCGACTCGCGCTGGTGGCCACCATCCGTACCTTGGTCGCGCCGTGCGCGCGGATCTGCTCGGTGTAACCGGCGAGCGCCTGACCGGTCCGTTCGATCGCCTCGGGAGCCAGCCGGCCGGTACGGTCCACGCCCTGCCCGAGCCGGACGATGCGCATGTCCCGGACCACGTCGACCAGTTCGTCGCCGGACACGTCGGCGATCAACAGCCGGATCGAGTTGGTACCGCAGTCGATCGCGGCCACCCGGGTCATCGACCGTCCTCCGCCGCCGGGGTATCGGCGCCTTCCGACAGCGAGGCTGTCGTGGACCCGCCTGCTGGGAGCGAGGCCGTCGAGGACTCGCCTGCTGGGCGCGAGGCGGCTTGGAGCGAGGCGGCTTGGAGCGAGGCGGCTTGGAGCGAGGCGGCTGGCGGCGCGACACACGGGCCGGCGGTCCACCAGGGCTCCACCAGGTCCAGCGTCTCGTCCCCGAACGGGTTGGTACCCGGGCCGGTGGCCAGCGCGTGCGCCAGGTGTACGTGCAGGCACTTGACCCGCTTCGGCATGCCACCGGCGGACACCCCGGCGATCTCCGGTACGACGCCGATCTCCTCGCGCCGCCGCAGGTAGTCCGCGTGCGCGTCGGCGTACTGCCCGGCCAGCTCGGGATCGGTGGCGAGCCGTTCGGTCATCGGGCGCATCGCGCCGCCCGACTCGAGCCGGCTCACCGCGCTGGCCGCACGGGGGCAGGTCAGGTAGTACAGCGTCGGAAAGGGGGTGCCGTCCGGCAGCCGCGGCGTCGTCTCCACCACGTCCGGCAGCCCGCACGGGCACCGGTGCGCCACCATCCGGGTGCCTCGCGGCGGCCGGCCGAGCTGCTCGGCCACCACCGCGAGGTCGTCCGGTCCGGCCGGTTCCCGCACCGGCGGCGATAGTTCGTCCCGCACTCGTCCGCTCACTTCGTTGTGGGCTGATCCGCCGCCTGCACGCTCGACCAGAGCCGGCCGTACCAGGGGCCACTGTCACTCGCGCGGGACCTGCCGGCACCCGGGTTGTCCCGCGCGGCACCGGCCGGGTCGGACACGATCACGTACGCCACCTCACCCGGCCGGACGTACTGCAGCCGGCTGCGCGCCTGCGCCCGCACGTACTCCGGGTCGTTCCACTTGGCTCGCTCCTGCTCCAGTCCGGCGATCCGTCGCCGCTGCGCCTGCTGGTCCTGCTTGAGCTGGCTGATCTCGGCGCGCTGGTCGAGGTAGGTACGGACCGGATAGGCGTACGCGAGGACCAGCGCGGACAGGACCAGCGCGAGTACCGCCGCGCGCCCGGTGAAGCGGCCCCGTGGCCGTGGCGCCCGGGTGCGCTGCGCGCCACCGGCGGCTGCCGCGCGACGTGCGCTCGCCGGACGGCTGGCGGACCGGCCGGCGCTGCTCGCCGCACCGCGCCCGGTCGACCCGGACGCGCCGCGCGCGGTCGACGTGGACCGGCGGGACGTACCCCGCTGCTCGGTTCCGGGTCGACGCGCCGGCCCCTGGCCGCTGGGTGTCCGCCGCTGCGCCATCGCAGGTCAGCCGTGCGTCGTGTGCCGGGGGAACGCGTCGACTCCGGCGTACCGGGCCGCGTCGTCCAGCTCCTCCTCGATCCGCAGCAGCTGGTTGTACTTCGCCACCCGCTCGGACCGGGCCGGCGCGCCGGCCTTGAGCTGTCCACAGCCGGTCGCGACCGCCAGGTCCGCGATCGTGGTGTCCTCGGTCTCGCCGGACCGGTGGCTCATCATGCAGCGGAACGCGTTGCGGTGGGCCAGGTCCACCGCGTCCAGCGTCTCGGTCAGCGAGCCGATCTGGTTGACCTTCACCAGCAGCGCGTTGGCGGCGCTGTCGTTGATGCCGCGGGCGATCCGCTCCGGGTTGGTGACGAACAGGTCGTCGCCGACGATCTGCACCCGGCCACCGAGCTCCGCGGTCAGCTCGGCCCAGCCGGCCCAGTCCTCCTCGGCCAGCGGATCCTCGATCGACACGATCGGGTACGCGTCGAGCAGCCCGACGTAGTACCCGGTCATTTCGGCGGCGGTCCGGCTCGAGCCCTCGAACTGGTAGCCGCCGTCGCGGTAGAACTCGCTGGCCGCGACGTCGAGGGCGAGCGCGATGTCGGTACCGAGGTCGAAGCCGGCCGCGTCCACCGCGGTCGCGATCAGGTCCAACGCGTCCCGGTTGGCGCCGAGGTTCGGCGCGAAGCCGCCCTCGTCGCCGAGGCCGGTGGCCAGCCCCTTGCTGTGCAGCACCTTCTTCAACGAGTGGTACACCTCGGCGCCCCAGCGAAGCGCCTCGGCGAACGTCGGCGCCCCGACCGGCGCGATCATGAACTCCTGTACGTCGACGTTGCTGTCGGCGTGCGCGCCACCGTTGAGGATGTTCAGCATCGGTACCGGCAGCAGGTGCGCGTTCGGTCCGCCGAGGTAGCGGAACAGCGGCAGGCCGGCCGAGTCCGCGGCCGCGCGGGCCACCGCGAGGGATACCCCGAGGATCGCGTTCGCGCCGAGCCGGCTCTTGTCGGCCGTACCGTCCAGCTCGAGCATCACCTGGTCGATCAGCCGCTGCTCGCTCGCCTCGTGCCCGACCAACTCGTCGGCGATCGTGGTGACGTTCTCCACCGCCTTGGCCACGCCCCTACCGGCGTACCGGCGGTCGTCGCCGTCGCGCAGTTCCAGCGCCTCGAACTGCCCGGTGGAGGCTCCGGACGGTACCGCCGCGCGGGCGATCGTGCCGTCGTCCAGGCCGACCTCGACCTCGATCGTCGGGTTCCCCCGCGAGTCCAGAATCTCGCGCGCCACTATGCCTTCGATGGTCGCCACTTGGCCTCGTTCCTCGAGTCACCTGTACGTGTCAGCTGTAACCGTGCTGGTCTGACAGTCGCGAACCGGGCACCGGAGCGAGCTGGACCGCTGGTCCACCGAGGGTAGCGAGCCGAGCTGACCAGGGCCGAGCCGGCTCGCCGGCCGCACCCGCGTCACCCCTAGGCTGGTCGACATGCGTATCGGGTACACAGGTGGCAGAACCGCCCGGAGCGCCCGACCCGGCGTCGGCCGGACGGCGCTGGCCGGGGCGGTCCTGATCGCGGCGCTCGCGGCCACCGGCGCGTGCTCCGCGGTCGACGCCACGCAGCGCACCGTGGACCGGGCCGGGACCGTGAACGCCCTTGCCAGCCGGCTGGATCAGGCGTCGGACGACACGTACACGGCGGACTACACCGCCCCCGGCGGGGCCAGGACCACGGTCGTGCAGGCGCAGGATCCGCTCCGCGTGGCGTACCTGTTTCCGACCGGCCGGTACGTGCTCACCCACGATGCGGTCACCGCGTGTGTGGACGGCAGCTGCGAGCTGCGCCCGGCGATGGACCCCGGGAACCAGGCCGACGTGACCGCCCTGGGCGAAGCCGGTGGGCGGGGCTTCGTACCGCCGACCCGGGTGCTGACCCTGCTCACCGCGGCTGCGCTCGATCCGGACGCGGCGGTCGCGACCCGCGACACCCGGATCGCCGGGCGCCCGGCGAGCTGCGTGCGCGTCACCGACACCCGGTCCGCGCCGAACCCCGACTTCGACGCCTGCATCACCGCCGACGGGGTGCTCGGCAGCTTCTCCGGCAGCGTGGACGGGACCCGGATCGACCTGCGGCTCACCCGGTACGTACGGGACGCTGCCGCCGCGGACGCGTTCGGGCCACCGGCCGGTGCCCGGATCACCGACGTGCGCGACCAGTCACCCCGGTGACCACGCCCCGGCGCGGCCTGCCGTCCAACCTGAGGTTCGGCGTGACGCCGGATCCGGCCGGCGCACCGGAGCCCGGTGATCTCTGTCTGGGCGTGACCGGCGGCAAGCTGCTGACCGGGCCGGACACGTTCCGGTTTCCGCTGGTACGGGACCTGCCCGGCGATCACGACCGGGTGTTCGTCGGGGAGTTCGACGGTCGCCCGGTGTGGGCCGTCGAGGTGACCTCCGACGACCTGCCCGGGACCTTCCAGCCGAGTTCCTGGCGGTCGGTACTGGCGCACACCGAGGGGCCGTACGCCTCGATCGCGGCCCGCGCCCTGCAGTTGATCAGCTGGCGCCGCAACACCCGGTACTGCGGTAGCTGCGCCGGGCCGCTCACCGACGTACCCGATCATCCGGCCCGCCGGTGCGCCTCGTGCGAGCGGCAGGTGTTTCCGCAGCTCTCCCCCGCGGTACTGGTCGGCATCTCGCGGCCGGGTGAGGTGCTGCTGGTACGCCATGCGGTCAGCCCCGGGGGCGGTTGGGCGGTGGTGGCCGGGTTCGTCGAGGCCGGCGAAACGCTCGAGGACGCGGTACGCCGCGAGGTCTGGGAAGAGATCGGACTGGAGCTCGACGACCTGCGGTACTTCGGCAGCCAGCCCTGGGCGGTGACCGGACCCGGCGGCCTGCTGGTGGGATTCCTGGCCCGGTGGCGGGCCGGCGAGATCGCGGTGGACGGGACGGAGCTCGCGGAGGGCCGCTGGTTCCCGGTCGACGCGCTGCCGGAGCGGATCCCCGCGCCGTTCACGATGTCCCGTTGGCTGGTCGACGCCGTGACGGCCGGCGGCTGACCCGTCGTCTGGTGGGCGGCTCCGCCTGCCCCGGCCGAGCTGACACCGCCCCGCACCGCCGGAGTAGCCGCCGCCGCGCCCCTCCGGCCGAGCTGACGCCGCCCCGCACCCCGCCGGAGTAGCCGCCGCCGCGCCCCTCCGGCCGAGCTGACGCCGCCTCGCGCCCCCGCCGGAGTCGCCGCCGCCTCGCACCGCCCCGGAGGACCTCCGTTGATCGGATGATTTTCCGGTGGCGAAAGAATTCCGGGACCCAGCGCAGCGCGGCGGAAAGTTCTGCGCAGGTGCCTCTAGCAGCCAGGACACCCGGCGTATAGACCCCGGGCGATCAGCCCTTGGTCAACTAGCTAGCTTTCCAAACGCCACATGGCAGATAGCCACTTGCCTCCGGGGATTGCGGGCCTCACACTTCGAGATGAGGGCCCCTCGCAACAGCAGCATCAGCGCATAACGAACGGCACCCAGCGACCACTGAATGCCGTTCCGAGAGTCCCTAACCGGTCCAGCCGGGAACCGTAGGGGCTGGTCAGATGCTACTCGGGCAAGGTCGCCCCGACCAGCCCCAACGGCACGGCTTGGCATCCCCAGCAAGGGGGCCGAGCAATGAGGATCTTGAAGACGCTGCGAACCTACTACGACCGCGACGGCGTGACCGTCACCAGGGAATTCCTGTCCGTGTACGGCCGCTGCTACCGGATCCAGGAACTGAAGTACCTCCAGGCGACCTCCAGCCCGGCAGTGGGCGGATTCCGGCGCCAGGTCTACGAGCTCGTCGCGGAGTACCAGGGGCACGACAAGGTTCTGTTCCGTACCAGCAACGCACGGGTGTTCGGTCAGGTCAGCCGGGCGGTTCTCCGGTCGTACGAGGCCTACGAGAACGGGCACGACGCCCTGGCGGTGACCGCCTGACCCGCGCGGCCGCGCGGTAGGGGCGCAGCCGGACGAACAGCGCCAGCGACATGCCGTACCGAAAGGTGCGGCATGTCGTGCTGTCATGGGGTAGCCAGTACGCCGGAAGCCGATAGCATCCTGCGCAACAGCGCAGTTAGCCTGGTGTCTAACTGCCATGTAGCTAGTTGGCACCTGACCGGCTCGCCTGCCCCTGCCGGAGATCGACGACTCATGCCAGCGGTACAGCCCAACCTCCGCCGGCGCCTGCGACGCGAACTGCGCCAGGCGCGGGACGCGCTCGGGTTGAGCCAGGATCAGGTCGCGGACCGGATGGACTGGTCGCTGTCGAAGGTGATCCGGATCGAGAACGGCAAGGTCGGCATCTCCACCAATGACCTGAAAGTTCTCCTGGAACTGTACGGGATCACTGACGCGACACACGTTAAGACGATGCTTGACCTGGCAAAGGAATCGCGCACGCACAGGTCCTGGTGGGCCGACTACGAGCCGGCAATGCTCACCAAGCAATACGCCGACTATATCGGCTACGAGGACGAGGCAGGGGCAATCCGTATTTGGTGCCCCCTAATCCTGCCGGCGCTGCTGCAAACCGAGGAATACGCTCGCGAAATAATTACCAAAGGTGGACCCGCGCGGTTATCCACCAAGCATGTTGAGAACCTCGTTGAAATACGGATGAAGCGCCAGGGACATCTTCAGCACCGCGAAGATCATCCGGAAATCATCGCGCTTGTCGGTGAGGCCGCGATCCGCCAGCAGATCGGTGGCCCCGAGCGGATGCGCAAACAACTATCAGTCATTGTCGATGCGGCGGAAGCCGGCCACGTCGATCCTCGCATCGTTCCCTTCAGCGCCGGTGCACACCCCGGCCTACCAGGGGGCTTCACCCTTCTGGAGTTCGAGGCCCAAGCAGATCCCGACGTGCTATACATGGAGAGTTTCAGCGAGGCGACCTTGCTCTGGCGGAATCAGGAAAAGGTCGCCGAATTCCAGCAGGTCTTCGAGAGGCTCGCGCAGCTGGCCCTTGGTCGCGCCGAATCCATCGACCTCATCCGACGCGCGGAAGCGACCCTGTGATCCCAGTCGCGAACCGGCGGGCGCACAAGCCGACGCATCGACCACGACCAGCGCCACAAGCCACGGTCGCCTCCCGATGCTTAACAAGTAGGTCCATCGCCCAGCTTGATGGCCCCATAAGCCACTTGGGCACCGTTCACATTGGAGGGACATGACGACGGACAGCGATGCGCCCGCAACCTGGCTGCGTTCGAGCCGGTGTGGCGTTGAGGGCCAATGCGTCGAGGTGGCGCACGACGGCCAGTACATTGCATTACGTGATTCCAAGGACCCGCATGGGCCGATCATCAGATACAGCCCAGTCGCCTGGACCGCGTTCCAAACGGCGGTACAGGCGGGGACGTTCGACCTTCCGAACTAGTCATATCCGCACGCAGATGACGGCGCCGGCTCGTTTGTACGAGTCGGCGCCGTCACGTCTGGATCGATGAGTCAGCCGAGCAGCAGGCTCCGCAGATGCCGGGGCGCCGGCGAGCCGTGCGCCAGCATCGAGTCGTGCCAGTCGCGCAGGTTGATCCCCTCCGGCCGGTCCGCGGCGATCGCGGCGACCTCGGTGTAGCCGACGAAGTACGTGGAGAGCTGCGTTGAGGTCATCAGCGCGCGGCGCCACTTGCCGGCCGCCTCGCCTTCCTCCTGGTAGCCGCGCTCGACCATCAGCGCCATACCGTCCGGTTCGGACAGGTTCTCGCAGTGCACCAGTTGATCCAGGATCGCGTTGATGGTCGACCGCAACTGCGTCTTGAGCTGCTGCATCCGTACCGGGAGCCCGCCGAATCCGTACTCGACCATCATTTCCTCGGCGTACACCGCCCACCCCTCGGTGAACGTGCCACTGGCCCACGCCGCCCGTACCCGGGACGATCCGGTGTACCGGCGGGCATGCGCGAGCTGCAGGAAGTGGCCGGGCATCGCCTCGTGCACGGTCATGTTGCGCATCATGTGGTCGTTGTACTCGCGGTAGAACGACTCGACCCGATCCGCCGGCCAGTCCGCCGGAGTCGGCGAGATCGCGTAGAAGGTCGGCAGGTCCACGGTCTCCAGCGGCCCCGGTGCCTCGCAGTACGCGACCGCGACACCGCGCGCGAACTCCGGCATCTCCTGGATCACGCACGGGTCCGGTACCAGCGAGACCAACTCGTGGTCTCGTACGAAAGCGGTTGTCTCGTCCAACGCGACCTCGGCCAGCCGCACGATCGTCCCGTTGTCCGGGTGCTGCTCGGCCAGCCGGCCGAGTGCCCGCCGTACCCCGGCATCGTCCGCCGTACCGCCGTCGAGCTTGGCGGCCGCCTCGCGCAGCTCGGCGGTCAGCCGGTCCAGGTTGTCGTACGCCCGGCGCAGCACCTCGGCCGCGGTCAGCTCGGTGTCGAGGGTGTGCCAGAGCTTGGCTTCCCACACCAGCCGGCCCAACCGCGGATCCCGACCGGGCTGGCCCTGTCGTGCCCGCAGCCAGTCGACGAACTCCTGCACCGCCGCGACCGCCTGCCGCTGCGCCGGCTCGACCTGCCGGGCCAGGTCCGGCGTGTCGGCGAGCATCCGGGACAGCTCGTCCCGGATCAGCGCCGCGGTGCCGGTGAACTGCCCGATCGCGGTTTCCACGTGTACCGCCGGGCAGTCCGTGAGGACCACCCGCGCGGTGGCCAGTACGTCCGGCAGCGCGGTCAGCCGGGCGACCACCGCCCGCATCCGCTCGGGCAGCGGCGCGAAGTCCCGGGCGAGCAGCCCGTACAGCAGATTGCCGGGGTTGTACCGCAGCGGATCCCACTCGTGCGAGCGCACCTCGGTCAGCTCGAACAGTTCGGCGTCGACCGCGTTGCCGAGCATCGCGTGGTCGACCCGTTCCTCCGGCGCCAGCTCGTCCTCGTCCACCTGGGACAGTACGTGCGCCGCCTCACGCAGCATCGGCACCCGATCGGCCACCGCGCCCGGCGAGTAGTCGGGCAGCAGCTCGTCGAACCGGTGGTCTCCGGCCTCGTACGCCAGCGTGGGGTCGGCTTCGAGCAGGGCGTCGACGATGCGGTTAGCGATCGGCGTGAACTCAGCGGACATGCCGGTTGACGCTACCGGGTCACGACCGGGAGCGGCCGGCTCCCGCCCCCGCCTGCGGCGCCTCGTCCGGTTCGGCCGCCGGCACCGTGCTGTCCGGGGCCACCGGAGCCGCGTCGTCCGGCTCGGCCTCGGCCGGATCTGCGTCGTCCGGATCTGTGTCGTCTCGATCTGCGTCGTCCGGCTCGGCGCCGTCCGGATCTGCGTCGGTCGGCTCGGCGCCGTCCGGATCTGTGTCGGCCGGGGTCGGCACGAAGCGGACCGAGATCCGCTGGTCCGGCTGGAACCGCTGGGTCTCGGCATAGCCGTCGTACGCGGCCACATCGGCCTCGGTACGGGGCGGCTGCACCAGCGACCGCGGCCAGAGCCGCAGCTTGCGTACCACGTTCAGCTCGGCGCCGAGCACGGTGAGATTGCCCAGCAGGGCGAACCAGGTGAGCAGGCCGATGACGATGGCGAACGTGCCGTACGTGGTAGTCGCGCCGCGCAACGTGCTGGCCACGTAGTACCCGCCGACGAGCTGCAGCAACTGCCAGGCGATCCCGGCCGGTATCGCGCCCGGCAACACGTCCCGCCAGGTCAGCTCGTGCACGGTCAGCATCTTGTACGCGATCACGTACAAGCCGATGTTGGCGGCCAGCGTGAGCGCGATGGCTGCCCCGCGTACGCCGGAGCCGAGTGCCCAGCCGTATGACGAGGCGCCGGCCGAGGACACGTTCACCACGGTCGTGAACAGCACCCCGACGCCGAGTACCAGCAGCAGTACGACACTGCGCAGGCTCCGTACCGCGATGTTGGGCCGGTCGGTCATGGCCACCTGCCAGACCGTGTTCATGGCTATCTGTACGGCGTTGACGACCTTCAGCCCGCCCCAGAGCGCGCCGACGATACCGACCGCCAGGCCGAGCCCGTTACCGGTCAGGCGCCGGCCGGTGTAGCTGAGTTGGTCCCCGATCACCGGGAACTGGTTGAGCACGGAGTCGAGCACCCGTCGCTCCACCTCGGGGTGTCCGGCCATGACGAAGCCGAGGCCGGTGACCAGCACGAGGAGCAGCGGGAAGAAGGAGAAGAACGCGTAGTAGGCGATCAGGGCGGCGAGGTTGCCCGCCTGATCTTCGGTGAACTTGCGGACGACGGCGATCGGAAAGCCGAGCCAGCGGCGCCGCTGCTGGTAGGTGTCGAATCGGCGCAGTGCCGACCCGGCTCCGATCACCGATGACTCCGTTGCGGGATGACCCAGGCGAGCGCCAGGCCGGCCGCCATCGCGCCGACCCCGCCGACCCACAGCATCAGTCGGGTCTGGCCGGCCAGTGCCGCGGTGCGTTCCGCCGACCCGTCTGGATCGGCCTCCCGCTTGCCGCGCTTGCGTCCGGGCCGCACCTTGCCGACCAGGGCGCGGATCCGACTCTTGGCGATCTGTCGCGGGCTGGTCCGGGCGGCCAGCCGGTTGATGTCGGCGGCCAACTGGTCACGGGTGTCCGCGATCCGCGCCCGGATCTCGTCCGGCGTCAGTTCCTTAGGTTTTTCGCCCATTCCACGTCCTCCTTGAGTGTCTCGATGGTCTGCTTCGGGGCCGGCGAGATGGTCCGCATGATCCGGCCGCCGGTCAATGCGAGCACGAGGGCGATCAGACCCCACACTCCGCCGACGATCAGCGTTGCCCAGCCGAGGCCGATCAGGCTGCCCAGCCCGAACGCGGCCGCGAAGCTCGCCAGCACCAGGAACATGTAGCCGGCGAAAGCCGCGACCCCGAACATGCCGGCGCCCTTGCCGGCTTTGATCGCCTCCACCTTGAGTTCGGCTTTGGCGAGCGCGACCTCCTGGCGGAACAGGCTGGAGAGGTCATCGAGGATGTCCTTCGCCAGGTCACCGATCGGCTTGTCGTGGTCGGAGGCGGCCCGGGACGACGCGGCGGAACCCGGATCCTGGCCGCCCGGGTCCGCACCGGCGGCGCGGCCCTTCCGGCGGTTCGGAAGCGTTATCGACATGGTGGTCAACTCTCCTTGGTAACCGTGCGGGAATCCTCTGGTCGCCCTGGTCTACCCGCGGCGACGCGGTAGCTCTGTGGGTGGACGGTGGCGGCGCTATCGGCGCAGGGTCCGGCGCAGCCAGCGGCCTACTCCGTACCCGACCAGCGCTACCGCGAGCAGCGCGGCGGCCGGACGGAAACCGGGCGCCGCGCGGACCGAGCGCAATGTCCTACCGGCATCGTGGATCGGGGACCGGCCGAGCTGAGCCGACCAGCCGGAACGCCGTCGCGGCGGGCCGGACACGACCTGACCGAGCGGACGACGGCGAAGCCGGTACCGGGACGCCACGGCATGAGCTGTGTTCCCGTCGCGCAACCGGCTGGCGTCGAGTTCCTCCCCCATGTGTGCCCCCTCCCCTGCACAAGCCTCCCACCGGCTGCCCACCTGTAGCGGCTCGTACCTGAAAGTCTCCTACCCGAGAGTCCCCTACCTGAAGGTCTTCGTACCCGAAGGTCAGGACTCCATGCACAGCAAGTGGCCGGTCGTAACACGGCGGAATGGGGCACCACATCGGAATGCGGCGAAATGCGACGGGCCCGCGATCAGTATTCGTGCGGTGGACCCGGCGGTCCGGCCGTAGCGGCGTCGGTGCCGGGCTCCGGTGCCGTCCGCCCTTCGGCGGCACGGACCGCATCCGCGTACTCCAGCGCGGCCCGGCGCAGCGCGGCCTCGGCGTCCAGGCCCCGGCCGTGCCCGGCGGCGACCATCGCGAGCAGCGCCGCACCCAGGGCGCGTTCGTCGGTCGGCTCAACGGTCACGCCGGCCGGGCCGGCCGCCGGCGGGGCGACCGGCACCCCGGCCCGCTCCGCGCGGGACAGGAACTTCGCGGCCAGCGCCAGCGCCGGCTGGGACCGGGCGATGCCGTCCATCGCCGAGCCGCGCTGCTTCTCGGCCCGCTTGATCTCTTCCCAGTTCGCGTGTACCTCGTCGGCTCCGGTGACCGCGACCGTGCCGAAGACGTGCGGATGCCGGCGTACCAGCTTGTCCACCAGCGCCCCGGCCACGTCGTCGATCGACCAGCGCTCGTCCTCGGGCCGCTCCTCGGCCAGCCGGGCGTGGAAGGCCACCTGCAGCAGCACGTCGCCGAGCTCCTCGCGGAGCGCGTCGAGGTCGCCGTCGGACAGCGCGTCGTACGCCTCGTACGTTTCCTCGATCAGGTACTGGGCGAGCGACTCGTGCGTCTGTTCGGCATCCCACGGGCAGCCACCGGGCGACCGCAGCCGATCCATCACGGTCACCACGTCGAGCAGCCGGGCGCCGGGCGGATCCCACGACCCGTACAGCACCTCGAGTTCCGCACCCGACCGGCCGATCAGCCGCCGGCCGAGCTCGCGGGCCAGCGTCTCGTCGCCGTCCGGCCCGGACAGCCAGACCACGGCCGGGCTCTCACCATCCCCGGTGCCGTCGGTCTCGGCCGCCGCGAGCAGGGCATTCGACTGGTCGGCCGGGCTCTCACCGGTCAGGTGTACGTCGACTCCGACCGCGCGCAGCGCGGCGACCTGCGGCGACTCGACCGCCGCGTACACCGGCGCGGTTCGTACCAGGTCCCAGGCCTGCGCGCTCAGCAGTCCGGCCGGAAGCCGGGGTGAGGTGACGAGCAGGACGATCCGGCCGGTCACGGCCCGGTGTTCGCGCCCGCGCCCGGTCCGGTGGACGGCTTGTCGTTGTCGGGGGTACGCACGAAGCTGTCCGCGGCATCTCCGAGCGGCACCGTGACCGCCCCGCTGACCTGGCCGTACGACACCGGCACCGGATAGGCGGCGACGCGGTACCGCGGGTTGACCTCGACGTCGTACTTCTTCACCGCGTCGCGCAGTACCTTCCGCAGCGCCACCGCGTTACGCAGTGCCGGAATGTCGAGCTGGCTCTGCACCTGCGCGAACGGCGTACCGGGCGGAACGGCGCCGGCATCTACCAGCGAGTCGAACACCTCGTGCAGGTCGGCCGGGGACGGCTGCTGCGGGGAGAGCGAACCGGCCAGCGCGTTGAGGTATCCGGAGGACTCCGCGAGTACCCGGACCAGGTTGCTGTCCGCGGACACCCCGATCTGCTTCGCCAGGCTCTGGAAGTCCTGGCCGGGTACCCGGATGTGCCGCTCGTCGCAGACCCGGCGGGCGATCTCGCGCATCACGTACGCCCGGACGATCTCCTGGCGGGCCGAGCCGAACTTGTTCTGCAGCTGGTCGATGACCTGGTCCGGCACCTCGTCCAGAGTGCGCTCGACCTCGTCGGTGCTGATCCGGGTGCCGCTGACGAACACCGCGGTACCGGACTGGACCCGGCAGCCGGTCAGGCCGACCCCGACCACCACGGCCAGGGCCAGCGCGATCAGCACCCGGACGCGCCGGGGACGGGCGAGGTCAGACGTGCTCACGGGTGCTGTCCTCCAGGTCCAAGAGAGTCCTGCCGGCGCAACTTTCTCACGCGCGGCGAGGGCGTTGACCGGCGGGTCAGGCCCGTACCCCCGGCGGATCAGGCCCGTCCCCCGGCGGGTCAGGAGCGGGCCGCGGCGAGTGCGGGCTGGTCCAGTACCCCGGTGATGAGGTCCCGGCACCAGTCCAGCAGGGCCGTGTCGCGCATCGGCTCGGCGGCCAGTCGCCCGGGCACCCGGCCGCTCCCGGTCGGTCGCGGCACGCTCACCGTGTCCAGGTTCGCCTTGTACACCGCGTTCGGGTACAGCCGGGACAGCCGCAGCTGCTTCGACTCGGGCAGCGGCATCGGGCTGAACCGCAGGTTGCGCCCCTGCAGCGACACCTCGGTCAGCCCGTACAGCCGGGCGAAGAGCCGGAACCGGGCCACCGCGATCAGGTTCGCCACCTGGTCCGGCGGCTCGCCGTACCGGTCGGTCAGCTCGGCCAGTACCTCGTCCAGCGCGGCTGCGTCGCGTACCTCGGCGAGCTTGCGGTACATCTCCAGTCGCAGCCGCTCGACCCCGATGTACGAGTGCGGGATGTGCGCGTCCACCGGCAGGTCGATCTTGACCTCGGTCGGGATCTCCGACTCCTCGCCTTTGAACGACTGCACGGCTTCGCCGACCATCCGTACGTACAGGTCGAAGCCGACGCCCTCGATGTGGCCGGACTGCTCACCGCCGAGCAGGTTGCCGGCACCGCGGATCTCCAGGTCCTTCATCGCCACGTACATACCGGCGCCGAGCTCGGAGTGCTGGGCGATGGTGGCCAGCCGCTCGTGCGCGTGTTCGGTCAGCGGCTTCTCCCCGGGGAACAGGAAGTAGGCGTACGCCCGTTCCCGCGCCCGGCCCACCCGGCCCCGGATCTGGTGCAGCTGGGACAGTCCGAGCAGGTCGGCGCGCTCCACGATCAGGGTGTTCGCGTTCGGGATGTCCAGGCCGGACTCCACGATGGTGGTACAGACCAGTACGTCGAAGTCCCGCTCCCAGAAGCCGAGCATCACCTTCTCGAGCGCGTCCTCGCCCATCTGCCCGTGGCCGACCGCGACCCGGGCCTCGGGTACCAGCTCGCGGATCCGGCGCGCCGCCTTCTCGATCGACTCGACCCGGTTGTGCAGGTAGAACACCTGGCCGTCACGGAGCAGCTCGCGGCGGATCGCGGCGGTCACCTGCCGGTCGTCGTACGCCCCGACGAAGGTGAGCACCGGGTGCCGCTCCTCCGGCGGGGTGGCGATGGTGGACATCTCGCGGATGCCGGTGATCGCCATCTCCAGGGTTCGCGGGATCGGCGTGGCGGACATGGTCAGTACGTCCACGTGCGCGCGCAGCGCCTTGAGGTACTCCTTGTGCTCGACCCCGAACCGCTGCTCCTCGTCCACGATCACCAGGCCGAGCTGCTTGAACCGGGTGGTCGGCTGCAGCAGCCGGTGGGTACCGATGACGATGTCGGCGGTACCGTCGGTGATCTTGCTCAGGGTCTCCTCGGTCTCGCGCGGGGTGCTGAACCGGGACAGGCTGCGCAGCTGTACCGGAAACTGGCCCATCCGCTCGGCGAACGTGTTCATGTGCTGCTGCGCGAGCAGCGTGGTCGGCACCAGGATCGCCACCTGCTTGCCGTCCTGTACCGCCTTGAAGGCGGCCCGCACCGCGATCTCGGTCTTGCCGTAGCCGACGTCACCGCAGATCAGCCGATCCATCGGGATCGACCGCTGCATGTCGGTCTTCACCTCGTCGATGGCGGCCAACTGATCCGGCGTCTCGGTGTACGGGAAGGCGTCCTCCAGCTCCCGCTGCCACGGCGTGTCCGGGCCGAACGCGTACCCCTCGGACGCCTGCCGCGCGGCGTACAACCGGATCAGCTGGGCCGCGATCTCGCGTACCGCCTTGCGGGCCCGGCCCTTGGCCTTCTGCCAGTCGGTACCGCCCATCCGGTGCACGGTCGGGTGCTCGCCGCCGACGTACTTGGTGAGCTGGTCGAGCTGGTCGGTCGGCACGTACAGCCGGTCGCCGGGCTGGCCCCGCTTGCTCGGGGCGTACTCGAGTACGAGGTATTCCCGCTGGGCGCCGGCCACGGTGCGCTGGGTCATCTCGATGTACTGGCCGATGCCGTGCTGTTCGTGTACGACGTAGTCGCCGGGCCGCAGCTCCAGCGGGTCGATCGTGTTGCGCCGCCGGCTCGGCATCTTGCGCATGTCCCGGGTGGACGAACCGCGACCGCCGGTCACGTCGTCGCCGGTCACGAGCGCGAACCCGGGCGCGTTACCGGTCGGCGGCAGGACGAAGCCGCGGCTCAGCACGCCGCAGCCGACGGTCACCGCGCCGGTCGCCGGTACCGTGGAGATCCGTTCCAGCAAGGATGCGCCGAGGTCGGCATCGCGCAGCACCTCGATCGCGCGTTGCGCCGGGCCGTGCGCCTCGAAAACCAGCGCCACCCGCCAGCCGGCCGCCACCCACCCGTTGAGGTCGGCGACCACCTTGTCGGTGTCTCCGTGGTACAGCGGAACAGGCTCGGCCGAGGTCGCCAACGCCAGGCTGTCCTCGATGTCCGGCCCCACCCGCGGGGTCAGCTCCGGATCGAGCTCGGCCAACTCGTCGTCGATGGTGCGGATCGCGGGCGTGGCTTCGGTGGTACCGAACGGGCTCACCGACCACCAGGCCAGGCCGAGGTCCGCCGCGGTCTGACCGACCTCGGCGAGACTGCGGAACGCCGCCGCGCCCAGGTCGATCGGGGCCTTCCCGCCGGCCGCGGCCGCCGCCCAACTGGCCTGCAGGAACTCCTCGCTGGTGGCGACCAGGTCGTGCGCGCGGGTACGGATCCGCTCCGGGTCGCACAGCACCACGTGGGTACCGGGCGACAGGCAGTTGACCAGCAGCTCGAGCCGCGGCCCGGTCCCCTCGACGTGGGTGCCCGGCTCCGGCAGCAGCGCCGGGGTGAGCGACTCCATGCCTTCGACCGGGATTCCCTCGGCCAGCTTGTCCAGCATCTCGGCGAGCATCGGGTGCCGTTGCGCCAGCTCAGCCGCGCGGGCGCGTACCTCCGGGGTCAGCAGCAACTCCCGGCACGGCGGCGCCCAGAGCCGGTCGGCCGGCTCCAGCGACCGCTGGTCGGCGACCGAGAAGTAGCGCAGCTCGGTGACCTCGTCGCCCCAGAACTCCACCCGGATCGGGTGCTCCTCGGTGGGCGGGAACACGTCGAGGATGCCGCCGCGTACCGCGAACTCGCCGCGGGAGGTGACCAGGTCGACCCGGTGGTACGCGATGTCCGCGAGCCGCCGGGACACCTCGCCGAGATCGGCGGTACCGCCGTTGACCAGCTCCACCGGTGCCAGGTCGCCCAGCCCGGCCAGCTGTGGCTGCAACAGGCTGCGTACCGGCGCCACGATCACCCGGATCGGGCCGCGTACCGGGTCGCCGGGCTCCGGATGGGCCAGCCGGCGCAGTACGGCCAGCCGCCGGCCGACCGTGTCGCTGCGCGGGGACAGCCGCTCGTGCGGCAGCGTCTCCCAGGCCGGGTACACCACCACCTGCTCGGGCGGCAGCAGGCTGGACACCGCCGCGGCCAGGTCGTCCGCCTCCCGGCTGGTCGCGGTGACCGCCAGCACCGGGCGCCCGGCGCCACCCGCCGTCGGGTCACCCGGGTCGACGTCGCCGGCCAGCGCGGCCACGACGAACGGGCGCAGCGCCGGCGGCGCGGTCAGGTCCAGCCGGGCCGACTCGACCGCGCCGGCGCGGGCCAGGTCGCGGGCCCGGGCTAGGGCGGGGTCAGCGAGCGCGGCCGAGGTGAGCCCGGCGAGCTTCATGATCAGTCACTCCTGTACACGCATACACGCTAGAAACCC
Source organism: uncultured Actinomycetota bacterium (assembly GCA_963742715.1). Lineage (GTDB taxonomy): Bacteria > Actinomycetota > Actinomycetes > Mycobacteriales > Micromonosporaceae > CAVUMR01. Next base: position 434,388 of record CAVUMR010000003.1, read on the forward strand.
CCAAGACGCCGGAGGCGGGGGGTAGAAAATCCACCCTACGCCGGGGGTACGACCGGAGCAGGCGCGATAGGCAGCCAGCACCGCCGGACGCCGCCGGACCCACCCCGCCGCGCTTGGTGGGGCGAGTGGTCACGACACGCCGTACGCCTATCGGCGTGTCCCGACCGCCCAGCCCACCAAGCCAAAACGGACAGCGGGAGGGCGGGCCGCCCCCTCGGCGGCCCGCCCTCTGCGTCCTCAGCGGATCAGCTGGTGTCGCCGGCCAGGCTGAACGAGCGGAGCCGCTCGATCGCGAGCGCCGTACCGGCCACGATGAACGCCACGCTCATCACCACCGCCACCGGCAGCGACACCGTCCCGGTGAGCAGGCCGGTGTCGTTCATCCGGTCGACCATGGTCACCGTGTACTGCTGGACACTCAGCACCGCGCTGCCGTCCAGCAGGTTGCCGAGCAGCCCCTCCCACAGCAGTACGTACGCCAGGCCGGCCAGTACCGCGCGCCGGGTGAGGAGGCTCAGCGCCAGGAACACCGCGCTGTACGCGAGGCTGCCCACCACACACCCGACGGCGAGCGCGATCGCCAGCTTGGTCGAGCCGGCGACGAGCCCGGCGACGAACATCGGCACGGCAACGACCGGCGCGGTAACCCCGAACGCCACCACCAGCTTGGACAGGACGATCTCGCGCCGTGGCAACGGCTTGGTGAGGATGTGCACCACCGTGCCGTCGTCGATCTCCGAGCCGATCACGCTGGTACCGATGATCAGCGCGGTGAGCGGCAGCACCACCGCGATCCCGAGCCCGTTGAGCAGTACCGGCCCCCAGTCGGTGACCTCCACACCGCCGGCCCGACAGAGCACCGCGAGCCCGACCAGCAGCAACGGCAACGGAATCAGCAGCAATGACCGCCGCCGGCCGAGCAGTCCGCGCAACGTGATGCGCGCGATCGTGAGATTGACGAGAGGGGTCATGACGCCACCAGGTACGAGAAGACGCTTTCCAGGGATTCATCGGACGGCTGCAGTACGTGGATCCGTATCTGTTCGGCCCGGGCCACCTTGGCCAGAGCGCGGGTGAACGAGCCGTAGTCACTCGCTCGTACCTGCAGACCGGGAGCGACCGCCACGGCGGCCGTCGCGCCGATCGGTCCCCGGCCCACCGCGGGCGTCACGGGGTTGGCCCCGCCACCGGAACCGAGGTCGACGCTGGCCACCGAGCGTTCGGCCATCAGCGCGACCGCGAGTTTGCGGTCGTCGCTGGACCGGATCATGAACACGTGCGGCCGGTTGGTCATCAGCCGCCGGATCTGGCGGTAGTCGCCGGAAGCGGCCAGCCGGCCGGCCACCATCACCTGCACGGTGCCGGACAGCTGCTCGACCTCCTCCAGGATGTGCGAGCTGAACAGCACCGTGCGACCGGCGTCCGCCATCTCGTGCAGCAGGTCCATCATGTGCAGCCGCTGCCGCGGGTCCATCCCGTTGAACGGCTCGTCCAGCAGCAGCACCGCCGGATCGTGCACCAGCGCGGCGGCCACCCGGGCCCGTTGCCGCATGCCCTTGGAGTACGTCTCGATCCGCCGGTGCTGGGCGTCGACCAGGTCGACCGTCTCCATCGCCCGCCGGGCCGCCCCGACCGGATCGGTCATCCGGTGCATCTTCGCGTTGGCCAGCACGAACTCCCAACCGGACAGGAAACCGTGCACCGCCTCCCGCTCGGTGACCAGCCCGATCGTCCGGTACACCGACGGGTTCCGCCAGGCCGGCGCACCGGCCACCGTGATCGTGCCGCGCGACGGCGCCAGGAACCCGGCCAGCATGTGCAGCAACGTGGTCTTGCCCGCGCCGTTCGGCCCGAGCAGGCCGGTCACGCCGGTGCCCAGGGTCATCGTGATGTCGTTGACCGCCACCACGTTGCCGTACCAGCGGGACACGTTGGTGAGTTCGACCGCGGCCACTGTTCTTCCTTCGTTCGTCACTGCGGGGCTCCGCTCCGCTGCACTCCTCGGCCTCACCTACACCCCCACCTTCCGGTAGCGCCGGAACAGCAGCCCGGTCGCGAGCGCGAACAGGAACACCGCGGCGACCACGTACAGCGGGCCGTACCACCAGTCCAGGTACTTGGTCGGTGCACCGAACGCCCACCGACACGCGCGGTTGACCAGGTCGACCGGGTTGGCCAGTCCGGACAGCTCGTGGGCGACGTCGGACGGAAGTACCGACAGCACCCCACTGACCGGCACGGTGACCAGGAACAACGTCACGATCGCCCCGGCCGCGAAGCTGCGCCGCGCCGCCAATGACGCCACGAACAGCGCGATCGAGGCGAGTACCAGGCCGAACACCGCCGCGGTCGCGACCCCGGGCGCGAAGTCCAGGAACTCGTCCCAGGCCCCGTGCAGGCCCCGGCCGGTGGAGAACACCGCGCCGACGAACATCAGCAGCATCGGCGCGAACAGCACGATGAACAGCGCCGACGCGAGCGCGGCGAGTTTGGCCAGCGCGTAGTCGTCGCGGAGCAGCGGCCGGGAGAAGTACAGCGGCAGTACGGCGTTCCGCCGGTCCCGGGAGACCAGCTCGGGGGCGATCGCGGCCAGGAAGATGATCTGCAGGATCGCGACCGCCTGCGGGAAGTCCCGGTACGCCAGCGCCACCGTGTCGGTCTGCGACCGGATCACGGTCAGCACGACCGCGACCAGGGTGGTCAGAGCCAGTACGCCGATCGGGAAGGTCTTCGCCTTGCCGCTGCGGCCGAGGCCGAACGCGGTACGCAGGCTGTAGAAGTACAGCGAGCGGACCGAGTACCAGCGACCGAGCCGGGCACCGGTGTACCGCTGGTAGCCGATGTCGTGGATCGCACCGGTGGTCTGCGGCGTCGTCACGAGACACCTCCGAGGGCGAGCTCGGGCTCGTCGCGGAACAGTTCGGCCACCTGGTGCCGGCGCAGGTCCAGCCGGTGCAGCGGCAGGTCCAGTTCGGCGACCGCGTCCCGGATCACGTCGTACGTCTCCTCGCCGTCGAGGCGTACCAGCAGCGTCTGGCCGGCCTGGCGCAGCGTCAGCCCGAGCGTCTCCAGCCGGGCCGCCAGTTCTTCGGTCCCCTCGTCCACCTCCACGGCCAGTACGTCCTGCTTGCGCGTCATGGTGGACAGGTCGGCGGTACGCAGCAGCCGGCCGGCCTCGATCGCGACCAGCGACGTGCAGATCCGCTCCACCTCGCCGAGCAGGTGCGAGCAGACCACCACCGAGATGCCGAACTCGGTACCGATCCGCGCGATCAGCGTGAGCATCGCGTCCCGACCGGCCGGGTCCAGCCCGTTCGTCGGCTCGTCCAACAGGACCAGATCCGGATCGTGTACCAGGGCCTGAGCGAGCTTGACCCGCTGCCGCATGCCGGTGGAGTAGCCACCGATCTGCCGGTACCGCTCCTCGTACAGGCCGACATGTCGCAGCGTCTCCGAGGCGCGTTCCCGCGCGGCGGTCCGCGGCAGGCCGCTGACCTGGGCGAGATGCGTGACGAACTCGGCGGCCGACACGTCGGCCGGCAGGCAGTCGTGCTCGGGCATGTAGCCGACCCGGGCGCGTACCTGGTCGCCTTCCGAGCGCGGATCGATGTCGAGTACCTGGACCGAGCCGGCGGTGGGCGCGAGCAGGCCGAGCAGGATCTTGATGAGGGTCGATTTGCCGGCGCCGTTGGCGCCGACCAGACCGATGATGCCGGGCTCGACCGCGACCGTGAGGTCGTCGAGCGCGGTCACCCGGTTGGGGTAACGCATGGTCAGGCCATGCGTGCTGATGATGGGCACGCCTTGACGCTAGTTGCCGGGGGCCGCCGGTGGATCAGGCATCGCACCGATCCGACCCTGAGATCACCCGGGTTCCCGCTCGGGGCCACCCCGAAGGCGCCAACCCGGCGGGTGGGCGGGGCGTGGCTGGCTACGATCACACCGGACCCGGACAGCGACGTCGGCCACCAGTGGCCGGGCAGACCCGTCCGAGGGGGTGAACGTGACCGGCCGATCGGACCCCGACGCCGCGCTCCGCGCCGACATCCGGCGGCTGGGCACGCTGCTCGGCCAGACCCTGGTACGCCAGGAGGGGCAGCCCCTGCTCGACCTGGTCGAGGAGGTCCGGGCGCTGGTCCGGGCCGAGGGCACCGGAGCGGCCACCAGACTGGCCGGGCTGGACGTGGCGACCGGAATCAAGCTGGCCCGAGCGTTCGCCACCTACTTCCATCTGGCCAACATCACCGAGCAGGTACACCGCGCCGCCGAGCTGCGCCGGCGCCGGGCGGCCGAGGGCGGCTGGCTGGACCGGGCCGCGCAACTGATCCGCGAGCGCGGGGTGAGCAGCGCGGAGATCGACCAGGCCGCGGCCCGGCTGGCGGTCCGGCCGGTGTTCACCGCGCACCCGACCGAGGCGTCCCGCCGCTCCATCCTGACCAAGCTGCGCGGCATCGCCGACCTGCTCGACAGCGAGGCCGCACAGGCGGCGCTGACCGGGCAGCCGGCCACCGCCCGTACCGACCGCCGGCTGGCCGAACTGGTGGACCTGATCTGGCAGACGGACGAGATCCGCACCAACCGGCCGGATCCGACCGACGAGGCGCGCAACGCGGTGTACTACCTGGCCGACCTGTACGCCGACGCGGCGCCACAGGTGCTCGGCGACCTGGCCGCCACGCTCGCGGACCTCGGTGCGGCGCTGCCGGACCGGGCCCGACCGCTCACGTTCGGCACCTGGATCGGCGGGGACCGGGACGGCAACCCGTACGTGACGCCGGAGGTCACCCGGGACGTGCTGCTGCTCCAGCACGAGCACGGCATCCGGGCCGCGGAGCGGGCCGTCGACGCGCTGATCGAGGACCTGTCGGTGTCCCAGCGGCTGCGCGCGGTATCCCCCGAACTGGCCGCGAGTCTCGCCGCCGACCTGGCCGCGCTGCCCGAGCTGCCGGCCCGGTTCCGCCGGGTCAACGCCGAGGAGCCCTACCGGCTCAAGTCCCGCTGCGTGAAGGTGAAGCTGGCCAACACCCGGCAGCGGCTCGCGGCCGACTCGCCCCACCGGCCGGGCCAGGACTATGCCGACGGTACGGAGCTGATCGCCGATCTGGAGTTGATGCGGCAGTCGCTGGCCGGCCACAGCGCGGATCTGGTCGCCTCCGGGCGGCTCGCCGACGCGATCCGTACCGTCTCCGCGTTCGGGTTGCAGCTGGCCACCATGGACGTGCGGGAGCACGCGGACGCGCACCACGGTGCGCTGGCCCAGCTGTACGACCTGGTCGGTGAGGTGCCCGGCGGGTACGCGGCGCTGGCGCGCGAGCAGCGGACCGAGCTGCTCACCGCGGAACTGGACAGCCGGCGGCCACTGTCCACTCCGGACACACCGCTGGACGAGGCGGGCCGGCGTACCGCTGACGTGTTCGGCGCCATCCGGCAGGCCCAGCGACGGTTCGGGTCGGACGTGGTGGAGAGCTACATCGTCTCGATGACCCGCGGCGTCGACGACGTGTTGGCCGCGGTCGTACTGGCCCGCGAAGCCGGCCTGGTGGATCTGCACAGTGGACGGTCCCGGATCGGCTTCGTACCGCTGCTGGAGACCGTCGCGGAACTCGACGCCGGCGGCGACCTGCTCGACCGGCTGCTCGGCATCGACGCGTACCGGGCGATCGTCGCGGGGCGCGGGGACGTACAGGAGGTGATGCTCGGCTACTCCGACTCGAACAAGGAGGCCGGCATCACCACCAGCCAGTGGGCCATCCACCGGGCGCAGCGCGCGCTACGCGACACCGCGGCCAAGCACGGCGTACGGCTGCGGCTGTTCCACGGCCGGGGCGGCGCGGTGGGCCGCGGCGGCGGCCCGACGCACGAGGCGATCCTGGCCCAGCCGTGGGGCACCCTCGACGGCGCGATCAAGGTCACCGAGCAGGGCGAGGTCATCTCCGACAAGTACGCGCTGCCGGCGCTGGCCCGGGAGAACCTGGAGCTGACCGTGGCCGCGGTGCTGCGCGGGGCGCTGCTGCACACCGCACCCCGGCAGCCGGCCGAGGCACTGGAGGTGTGGGACGCGGCGATGACCTCGGTGTCGGACAGCGCGTTCGGGGCGTACCGCCGGCTGGTCGAGCATCCGCGGCTGCCGGAGTACTTCTGGGCCTGCACGCCGACCGCGCTGCTCGGCGCGCTGAACATCGGCTCCCGGCCGGCGAAGCGGCCGGACTCCCGGGCCGGGCTCGCCGGCCTGCGGGCGATCCCGTGGGTGTTCGGCTGGACCCAGTCCAGGCAGATCGTTCCCGGCTGGTACGGCGTGGGCACCGGTCTCGCCGCCGCCCGTACCGCGGGGCTCGGGCCGGTACTGGTGGAGATGTACCGGCGCTGGCACTTCTTCGGCACGTTCCTGTCGAACGTGGGCATGATGCTGGCCAAGACCGATCTCGCCATCGCCCGGCGGTACGTCACCGAACTGGCCGATCAGTCCCTGCACCCGCTGTTCGACGAGATCGTGGCCGAGTACGACCGGACCGTCGCCGAGGTACTGGCGATCACCGGTGAGGCGCGGCTGCTGGACGCGCAACCGGTGCTCCAGCGCACCCTCGCGGTCCGCGACACCTACCTGGAACCCCTGCACCACCTGCAGGTATCCCTGCTGGGGCGGTACCGCCGGGCCGGCGCCGACCCCGACCCGCAGCTCGAGCGGGCGCTGCTGACCACGGTGAACGGGATCGCGGCCGGGATGCGCAACACCGGCTGAGTGCCGGCCGACGGTCGGCATGCCGACCCGGGCGGCGACCCGTCTTCACCGGGTCCGGGCCGGCTGGAAGACTGTGGGCACTGAGCGCTGTTTCCAGCCAGCTCGGCTGGTCAGACCCGGGGGTGCGATGTCCGAGTGGGTACTGCCCGAGGAGGTGCTGCGTGACGCGCCGACGTACACGCCGCGCCAGCACGAGCTCGCCGATCTCGAGCTGCTGCTGTCCGGGGCGTACACACCGCTGACCGGTTTCATGGGCCAGGCGGACATGACCGCCGTACAGCAGCGCGGCAAGCTCGCCGACGGTTCCGACTGGCCGGTACCGGTGACCCTCGAGGTGCCGGCCGCGATCGCCGAACAGCTCGAACTGGACGCCCCGGTCCGCCGGGTACTGGTGCTGACCGACCCGGAGGGTGCTCCGGTGGCCGCGGTCGAGGCGACCGACCTCTGGCCGTCCCGCAACGGCCGGTCCTACCTGGGCGGTCCGGTACGCCGGCTCGCCGAACCCGCGCACGGCGCGTTCCGCAAGATGCGCTGGGGGCCGACCGAGGTCAACGCGGTCCTGCCGCCCGGCCGGGTGCTCGGCGTGATCGCGAGCCAGCCGCTGCACCGACCGCAGCTGGCCCAGATCGCGCACGCCGCCCGCACCCTGGCCAGTCACGTACTGGTGCTGATCCCGATCTCCGACGCCAGCCCGACCGGCCTGCCGCCGGAAACGGTCGTCCGGTCCGTACTCGCGGCCCGGGACCGGATGCCGTCGGCCACCATCGTGGCGGTACCGCTGAGCTCCCGCGGCGACGAGATCCGGGACGGGCTGCTGCGCGCCAGGGTGGCCAAGGCGTACGGCGTGACCCACCTGCTCTCCACCGGCCTGCCGGTCAGTGGCGGCATCCGGGTGGTGGTACCGCGCGAGCTGGCGTACGACATCCGGGACGGCCAGTGGCGGCCGCTGGACGACATCCCGCCGCGGCACCGGCGTACCGCGATGACGACCGCCGAGATCGACGACCTGCTCGACCGCGGCTCCCCGTTGCCGGAGTGGCACACCCCGCCTGCGGTGGCCCGGGAAATGCGGCGGGCGCGCCCGCCGCGCCGGGAACGCGGACTGGTGGTGCTGCTCACCGGCCTGTCCGGCTCGGGCAAGTCGACGATCGCCCGGGGCCTGCACGACGTACTGCTGGAGAGCGGCGAGCGCTCGGTCACGCTGCTCGACGGTGACGTGGTACGCCGGATGCTCTCGGCCGGGTTGACCTTCTCCAAGGAGGACCGGGAGCTGAACATACGCCGGATCGGGTTCGTCGCCGCCGAGGCGGCCCGGCACGGCGGGGTCGCGCTGTGCTGCCCGATCGCGCCGTACCAGAGCAGCCGGCGGGCGGTCCGGGAGTACGCGCAGGCCGTGGGCGCGGATCACGTCCTGGTGTACGTGGCGACCCCGCTCGAGGTGTGTGAGCAGCGGGACCGCAAGGGCCTGTACGCCAAGGCGCGGGCCGGCACCATTCCGTCGTTCACCGGGATTTCCGACCCGTACGAGGCGCCGACCGACGCCGATCTCGTGGTGGACACGTCGACCATGACGATCGACGACGCGGTCGCGGCGGTGGTGGACCACCTGACCGCGAACGGCTGGCTGGAACCGCGCGGCGGCTCGGACACCCGGCTCGTCCGCGGCGCCTGACCCCGGAACCGGCCTTTCCGGTCGGTGGGAACAGCTCGCTCCGCCGGGGCATTGATCGGCTGATCGCGATACTGTACGCGTCGGCACAACCACACCGGGCTCATTCCGGCCGGCGGCGCCTGATACCGCCCACGGCGGGGCGGACGGTTCAATGGCGGTCTTACCGGGTTGCGTGACGCAGTCCGGTGCACGAGCCGTGCATGAAGGTTCAGCGGTTGCACAACAACAGCATGTGAGGAGGAAGCGGGATGACCGCCGCGCACGACGCGCAGCAGCACTCCGGCACCGCTCCGACCGCAGACCATCGCGCGGCGTACCTGGTGGAAGTCCTGCCGCGGCTCTATCCCGAACCGTGTGTCGTCGCGTTACCCGAGTCCGGGGTACGACGGCCGTCCGGTTTCGCCACCGTGGCCGAGTACATCGCGGTACCCGACGCCCGCCGGCCGCGCCTGCTGGTACCGGCCCGGTCCCGCCAGGTGGCGAGCGCCGCGGTCGCGCAGTACCGGGACCCGGAGTCCCGGATCGCCCGGCTCAAGCGGGACGCCGCGGCCACCGCACTGCGCTCCGGCGCCGGCGGCCGGGTGCTGCTGCGGGACCGGATCAAGGTGTACGGGCCGACCGACGCCGACTACATCGACAAGTACCTGCACGCCGAGCTGCGGGCCACGCTCGCGCTGTCGGTACTGGTCGGGATGGACCGGGCCAACCGCAAGCCGGTACTCGGGCTGCTGTCCCGCACCGGCAACCCGCTCGGCTTCGCGAAGGTCGGTACCACCGACAAGACCCGCGCGCTGGTACGTACCGAGATCGAGGCGCTGCGTGCGCTGTCGGTGGCCAACCTGCCGCAGCTGCGGATTCCGCGGGTACTGCACGCGGGTGGCTGGCAGGGGCACGAGGTGCTGGTGCAGTCGGCCCTACCGGTGGCCAACCAGCGCCATCCGCTCGGTCCGGGACGGCTGGCCGCGGCGATGAACGCGCTGGCCCGGGTCTCCGGTACCTGGCGGGCCAGGCTGGCCGACGGCACCTACTGGTACCGGCTGCGCAGCCGGCTGGACGCGGTGGCCGGTACGCCGGACGGGGCGGCCCTGGCCAGCGCCGCGCACCAGTTGGTGTCCGGGGCCGCGGTCGCGGACCTGGAGTACGGCGGTTGGCACGGCGACTGGGTGCCGTGGAACATGGCGACCGCGGCGGACTCGCTGCTGATCTGGGACTGGGAGCGGTACACCGTCGGGGTTCCGCTGGGTTTCGACGCGGTGCACTTCTGGCTGCAGACCGCGATCGTGCTGCGCGGCATCTCCCCGGCCAAGGCGGCGGTGGACGCGCTGGACGAGGCGCCCCGGCTGCTCGCCCCGTTCGGGGTGACGAACGGGGTGGCCCGGTTGACCGCGCAGCTCTACCTGATCGACATCGCGGCCCGGTACCTCGCGGACGGGCAGAAGCAGGCCGGCGCCCGGCTCGGCGCGATCGACTCCTGGGTGCTCCCGGTGCTGGCCCGCTCGCTCGGGGCCTGAGGCTCAGGCCGCCTGCGAGGCCGGCGCGGCGAGCTGCTGCGGCTCGGCTTCGTGCGGTTCCGACCGGGCCAGCGCGGGCAGTCCGTGCCGCTTGCGGGCCCACATCCACAGCGGCGGGCCGGCCACCACGATCGTGCTGAGCACGGCGATCATGGTGAGGTTGGAGACGCCGAACAGCTTGAGCCCGCTGGCCAGCAGCACCAGCGCGAGGGCCCGCCGGACCAGCCCGCTGGGCAGCCGGGAGGACAGCTGGGCACCGACGAACACGCCCGGAATCGAGCCGATCAGCAGCGCCGCGGTCAGGCCGGGCCGGAAGTCGCCGAACGCGATGTGCGCGATCGCGGCCGAGGTGACCAGCGGTACCGCCTGGACCAGGTCGGTACCGACCAGGTCGTTCGCCTTCAGCGCCGGGTACAGCGCGATCAGCGAGATGATGATCAGCGAGCCGGACCCGACCGAGGTCATGCCGACCACCAGCCCGCCCAGTACACCGATGATGACCGTGGGCACCGGGCGGATCCGGATGGCGGACCTGCCGGCGTCCGCGGCCAGGGCCGCGGCCGGGTCGTCGGCGCGCAGCCGCCGCCGGCGGGCCCGGTCCAGCATCGCCAGGTACGCCTTGACCATCAGGCCGGTGGCGGCCAGCAGCAGCGCCACCCCCAGCGCGATCTTGATGACCTCCTGGACCTGCTCACCCTGGCCGAGTGCCCGGGCCAGCAGCACGCCGCAGAAGGCGCTGGGCACGCTGCCCAGGCACAGCCAGCCGACGAGCCGCCGGTTGACCGTGCCGCGGCGCATGTGCACCAGCCCGCCGACCGGCTTCATCACCGCGCTCACCACGAGGTCGTTGGAGACCGCGGCGAGCGGCGGGATGCCGAAGAAGATCACGAGCACCGGGGTCATCAGCGCGCCGCCGCCCATGCCGGTGAGGCCAACGACCACCCCGACGAAGAAGCCGGCCAGCGCGAGTGCTGTGTCCATCTTCTTTTCCTATCTCACCGATTGGTTTTGTGTGAAGTCTTTTGTCGGCTGCTGGACCGAGGAATTGCGTGACCTCGCCCACCACCGGTCTTCATCGGCACCGGTTGCCACCTGCGAAAACACTCCACACACCGAGGTGGGACAACACGGCGGCCGCGCCCTTGGTCAAGGCGCGGCCGCCTCGTGCACCACCGGTCATCGACCGGTGGATCCCGCTATGAGCCGAGGAACACCAGCGTGGACCGCCAGTCCGTGCCGTCCACCGTGGGCCCGCCGATGAGCGCCGGAGCGCCCACCACCCCGCCGGTGAAGTCCATCCGGTACAGGTTCCCGGTGGCCTGGTCGATCCGGTACAGGTTGGTGCCGGACCCGAACAGCCCGGCGGTACCGGTGAAGCCGGTGGCACCGGTGACGGTGAACTTCGCCCCGCCGATGATGCCGCTCTCCGGGTTGAACAAGCGGTAGAACAGTCCGCTCTGGCCGGACAGCGAGTAGTACAGCCGGCCACCGGTGAAGAACGCGCCGGTCACACTGGGCAGCTCGGCGTAGTAGCCGGTCGTGGTACCGCGGTAGGTCTGGCCGGTCGGCCCGCTACCAGTGATGACGTTGTCCCAGATCGGGTCGTGGTACGGGTCGACCTGGGCCGGGGTACCGAACGAGGTGCCGTCGAACGACCGCTTCCAGAACGTCTGGTCGGTCCTGCCGTAGAACAGCGTGCCGCCGACCAGGAAGGCTCCCCTGACCGTCGACCAGTTGGTCGCGTCCGGGTTGGCGACCGGGGTCGCCGCGCCCGCCGTGGTGCCGTCGTACGCCCGTGCCGACAGCCCGGTCGGGTCCGGCGCCGGGCCCGACCTGACGATCTCGATGCCGTCGATCAGCGGGTTCTCGATGATCCGGCTGAAGTCGATGTCGACCGAACCGTCGCTGGTGATCGTGAACGACTTCATCGTGCCGCGGTTGTGGCCGGTGGTCGCCACGATGTCGAAGTTGCTCAGCACCGTGGTGCCGTCGAGCGCCACGTTGAACTTCCGCTTGCCGACAGTCCCGGTGCCGGCGTACCGGTTGGCGAAGTACAGCCGCACGTCGAGCTGGGTACCGACCGCCGCCGGGAAGCCCCAGTGCATGTCCGGTGCCGGCGCCCCGTCCCACCGCTCAGAGCTGAACAGGCTGGTCGGCGTGGTGCTCGGCACGGTGGAATCCACCGAACCGACGGCCGTGTAGTTGCCGATCGTGCTGCCGGGCCCGCGGTACGGGCTCGGGTCGGTGTTGTCCGCCAGCCAGGCCGGGCCGCCACCGATCGCGCTCAACGCGGGGCCACCGACGTTGACGCGGTACATCACGTTGCTCAGCCCGCCCTGGTACACCTTGCCGGGCAGTTGCGGGGTGGTCGTGGGCGGCGGTACCGCACCGTCCGCGAGCGGGAAGAACGCGATCTTGCCGCGGCGGTAGGTGTGGGTGCCGATCCACTCGGTGTCCATCCCGACGTACAGGCCGGACGGGGTGGCGAGCAGTACGTCCGCGCCGAACCCGCGCGGGTCCCGGCCGGGGTTCCAGCTGAACGGCAGGCCGCTCACCGGGTCCAGCGAGGCGAGGCCCGGACGGGCCACCGCACCGGCACCCGGGGAGTCCGCGCCGTTCGGGTTGTTCAGCCAGCGCATGTGCCCGCCGACGTACACGGCGGTGCCGGTGACCGCGACCGCCAGGGAGGTGTCGCCGCCCGCGTCGTCGATCCAGCGCGGCTGCACGTCCGAGCCGGTGTCGGCGAAGTTCCAGCGGGCCGTGGTGTCGCACAGGGTGCCGGCGACGTGCGCTCCGGTGGAGACCACGACGAAGTACGAGCCGTCCGGGCTGATGTCGACATCCCGCACGTACGAGTCGAAGGCGCTGCGCGCGCAGGGCGGGGTGTACCGGGTCGTCGCCCAGGTCGACTTGACCACGGCCGAGGCGCCGGTCAGGTCCAGCATGGCGATCTGGTCCCGGGGCAGCCCGTCGACCGTCTTGAAGTTGCCGATCATGATCAGCGTGGCGCCGTCCGGGGTGATGTCGAACGCGTCCACCTGTACGGCCGCCTTGGCGCCGGTCCCGTTCCAGTTGTGGTGCCCGGCGATCTGCGTGTTCACGAACGCGTCGATCTTGCCGTTAGTGGCGTTCAGGCTGGTCAGGCCGTTGTGGTTGAGGCTGGCCACCTTGGTGAAGGCGCCGCCGACGTAGAGCCGGCTGCCGCGCAGGACCAGGTCGTTGGCCAGGCCGTTGAACGCCGGCGGCTTGAACGTGGTCACCAGCGCGCCGGTGTTGGTGTCCAGCAGCGCGACCGACTTACGGGCCACCCCGTTGACGTTGTTGAACTTTCCGGCGATGTACACGCTGTCCGGCGTCGGTCCCGGAATAGCGGAGAAGACCTCGTCGTCGAGGACCGGTACGAATGCCGGGTCCACATCGCCGGTGGTCTTGTCGTACGCGAGAATGTATTTACGCGCGACAATTGGCGAGCCGCTGCCGCGATTGGCGACCTGGGTGAAGTTGCCGCCGAGAATAATCTTGTTTCCTACCTCGGCGATTGCCTTGACATTTCCATCCTGGACATTGGGCGAATTCTGTCCGGGTACCGCCCCCACGACTCGGTCGTGTGGCGCCTGTACAGCCTGCGCAGCCGGCATTGCGACCATGGCGGTCGCCAGGGTCGCGGCCACGCAGGCAAGCGTCGGGAAGGAACGCTTCCACTGACCCACGGTCAGCCTCCATGCATGAGGGATGTGCCGACCCTGCGGCCGGCTCGAGGGGAACTGCTTATACAAGACCGCATTTCGGCCACTGTCGCTGTCGACCGTTCCGGTACCTGTCGAGTCAGCTTCCCGACGCCTCCGCGATTTGCTTTTCAATGAATGACCCACGGCCGTCAAATGCCACGTCACGGCTAATTCGACCGCGCCCGGACAATTGGCCGGTCGGGCCGACGGCGGGGCGCGCTCAGGCGCCCCCGCCATCGACCCTGGTTGATCTACGCCGGCCCGAGGAAGACCAGCCCCGGACGCCAGTCGACACCGTCGACGCCCGGCCCGCTCACCAGCACCGCCGGGCCGACCGCGCCACCGGTGAAGTCGATCCGGGACAGGTTGCCGGTGGCCTGGTCGATCCGGTACAGGTCGGTGCCGGACAGGAACAGCCCACTGGTACCGGCGAATCCAGTCGCCCCGGAGACCTCGAACCGGTCACCGCCGACGACCCCGTTCTCCGGGTTGAACCAGCGCCAGTACAGCCCGCTCTGGCCGGCCAGCGAGTAGTACATCCGGCCGGCAGTCGTGCCGGTGGCGGAGTAGAAGGCGCCGGTCACCGCGGGCAGCTCGGCGTAGTAGCCGACGGTCACGCCGCGATAGGTTTGTCCGGCGGTACCGGTGCCCACGTTGTCCCACAGCGGGTCGTGGTACGGGTCGACCGCCGCCGGTACGCCGAACGCGGTGCCGTTGAAGCTCCGCTTGACGAAGGTCTGGTCGGTACGGCCGTAGAACAGCGTGCCGCCGACCAGGAACGCACCGCGGGTCGACGACCAGTTGGTGCCGTCCGGGTTGCCGACCGGAGTGGCCGGACCGGCGGTGGTGCCGTTGTAGGTGCGCACGGTCAGCGCGGTCGGGTCGGCCGGCGGCCCGTTCCTGACGATCTCGATCGCGTCGACCAGCGGATTCTCCACGACGTGGCCGAAGTCGAGATCGACCGTGCCGTCACTGGTGATCGAGTACGACTTCATGGTGCCGACGTTGTGGCCCACGTCAGCCACGATGTCGTAGTCGTCGAGCACCGTGGTGCCGTCCAGCGCCACGTCGAACACGCGCTGACCGACCCCGGCGGTGCCGTCGTACCGGTTGGCCAGGTACAGCCGCACGGTGATCGAGGTACCGGCCGGCACCGGGAAGCCCCAGTGCATCTCCGGGTCGTCTCCGGCGTCCCACCGCTCGTCGGTGAAGATCGCCGCCGGGGCACCCGCCGCCACCGTGCCGTCCACGCTGCCGACCGGGTCGAATCCGGCGGTACTGCTGCCGGAGTTGCGGAACCCGCTGTCATCGCTGTCGTCCGCCTGCCAGGCCGGACCACCGTCGGTCGCGTTGACCGTCGGGCCGCCGGCGTTGATCCGGTAGAGGAAGTTCGACTGCGTGCTCTGGTACGCCTTGGCGGGCAGTTGTGGCGTCGCCGAGGACGGCGGCACCGCGCCACCAGCCAGCGGGAAGAACGCGATCTTGCCGCGCTTGTACTTGTTGTTCCCGATCCAGGCGGTGTCCGACCCGACGTACAGGCCGTTCGCGGTCGCGTACAGCGCACCGGCACCGGCACCACGCGGGTTGCGGCCCGGGTTCCAGCTGAACGGCAGGCCGCTGACCGGGTCCAACGCCGCGATCCCGGCCCGTCCGACCGCACCCGCGCCGGCCGAGTCCGCACCGTTCGGGTTGTTCATCCAGCGCTGGTGCCCGCCCACGTAGATGGCGGTACCGGTGATTGCGACCGACAGCAGCGTGTCGCCGCCGGCGTCGTCGATCCAGCGCGGCTGCACGTCCGAGCCGACGTCGGAGAACTGCCAGCGGGTAGCGGTGTCACACAGCGTTCCGCCGAAGTGGGCGCCCGTCGCGACCACCGCGAAGTACGTACCGTCCGGGCTGGCGTCCACGTCCCGCATGTACGAGTCGAAGGCGCCGCTGGCGCACGCCGGCGTGTACCCCAGGGTGTTCCAGTCCGCCTTCACGACCGCGCTGGCTCCGGTCAGGTCCAGCATCGCGATCTGGTCGCGCGGCAGCCCGTTGACCGTCTTGAAGTTGCCGATCATGATCAACCGGCTGGCGTCCGGGGTGATGTCGAACGAGTCGACCTGTACCGCGCCCTTCGCGCCGCTGCCGGCCCAGTTGTGGTGCCCGGCGATCTGGGTCTGGACGAAGTTGTCGACCGCGCCGGTGGTCGCGTTCAGCGCGGCCAGCCCGGCGTGGTTCTGGTTGGCCACCTTGGTGAAGCTGCCGCCGAGGTAGAGCCGGTTGCCGCGCAGCACCGCGTCGTTGACCGCGCCGTTGACGACCGCCGGTACGAAGCCTGGGACGAGTGCGCCATTGGTGGTGTTCAGCAGCGCCACCGACTTGCGCGCCGTGCCGTTGACGGTGCTGAAGGTACCGACGATGAATGCGGTATTGGCGGCCGGGCCGGGCACGATTGCCTCGACATTGCCGTTGACCGCCGGTACGAAACTCGTGTCGAGCACGCCGGTGGTCCGGGTGTACGCGAGAATCCGGTTCCTGGTGACGATTGGAGAACCAGTCGCGCGATTGGCCACCTTGGTGAAGTTTCCGCCGAGGATGACCTTGGTACCGACCTCCGCGATGGAATGTACGGCGCCATCCTGGATATTCGGCGAGTTCTCACCGGGTATCGCGGAGACCACCCGATCCTGTGGTGTCTGTACGGCCTGCGCCGCTGGGGCGATCACGACCAGCGATAAGCCGGTCGCGGCTGCCGCCACGAGTAATGCCAACGAACGCTTCAGGTGACCCACGGTCAGCCTCCAGCTGAGGGATGTGCCGACCGGGAGCCGGCGTGCAGGGATTCGGTGAAACCGCGGAAGTCGCGATCTTGAGAAAAGTGATGGCGGGTCGGCCGCGGCATTGCGGCCGACCCGCCTCTCACTGGACCCGGACAAACCGGGAATCGATCGTTACGGAGCGAGGAACCTCATGTTCTGCCAGTTGGCACCGTCGACCCCGGGTCCGCTGACCAGGGTCGACCCACCGACGACCCCGCCGGCGAAGCTCATCCGGAGCAGGTTCCCGTTGGACTGGTCGGCCCGGTAGAGGTTGCCGCCGGAGAGGAACAGCCCGCTGGTGTTGGTGAAGCCGGTCGCGCCGGACACCGTGAACTTGGTGCCGCCGATGATGCCGCTCTCCGGGTTGAACAAGCGGTAGAACAGTCCGCTCTGGCCGGACAGCGAGTAGTACAACCGCCCACCGTCGAAGAAGGCGCCGGTGACGTTGGGCAGCTCGGCGTAGTAGCCGACCGTGGTACCGCGGTAGGTCTGGCCGGCAGGCCCGCTACCGGTGGCCACGTTGTCCCAGAGCGGGTCGTGGTACGGGTCGACCGTCGCCACCGAGCCGAACGTGGTGCCGTTGAAGCTCCGCTTGACGAAGGTCTGGTCGGTACGGCCGTAGAACAACGTGCCCCCGACCATGAACGCGCCCCGCGTCAGCGCCCAGTTGGTGCCGTCCGGGTTGGGTACCCCGACCGGAGCACCCGCGGTGGTGCCGTTGTACGTCCGCGAGGTCAGCGAGCCCTGGTACACCTTGGCGGGCAGTTGCGGGGTGGTGGTGGGCGGCGGTACCGCACCACCGTTGACCGGGAAGAACGCGATCTTGCCGCGCTTGTACTTGTGGTTCCCGATCCAGATGGTGTCCGACCCGACGTACAGGCCGTTCGCACTGGCGTGCAGCGCGGCGGCCCCGGCCCCACGCGGGTTACGGCCCGGGTTCCAGGTGAACGGCAGGCCGCTCACCGGGTCCAGCGCCGCGAGTCCGGGGCGGGCGACCGCACCGGCACCCGGGGAGTCCGCGCCGTTCGGGTTGTTCATCCAGCGCGGGTGCCCGCCGACGTATACGGCGGTACCGGTGATCGCGACCGAGAGCAGCGTGTCGCCGCCCGCGTCGTCGATCCACCGCGGCTGTACGTCCGAGCCGCTGTCGGCGAGGTTCCACCGGCTGGCGGTGTCGCACAGGGTCCCGCCGAAGTGGGCACCGGTCGCGACGACGACGAAGTAGCTGCCGTCCGGGCTGAGGTCGACATCCCGCATGTACGAGTCGAAAGCACCGCGCGCACAGGCCGGGGTGTACCGCAGGGTGTTCCAGTTGCTCCGCACCACCGCGCTGGCGCCGGTGAGGTCGAGTACGGCGATCTGGTCACGGGGCAGCCCGTTGACCGTCTTGAAGTTGCCGATCATGACCAGCTGGCTGGCGTCCGGGGTGACGTCGAACGAGTCGACCTGAACGGCGGCCTGGGCGCCGGTGCCGTTGTAGTTGTGGTGCCCGGCGATCTGGATCTGGACGAAGTTGTCGACCGCGCCGGTGGTCGCGTTCAGCGCGGCCAGCCCGGCGTGGTTCTGGCTGGCCACCTTGGTGAACGTGCCACCCAGGAAGAGCCGGTTGCCGCGCAGCACCGCCCGGTTGACCAGGCCATTGAAGGCCGGCGGTACGAAACTGGTGACCAGCGCGCCATTGGTGGTGTTCAGCAGCGCCACCGACTTGCGCGCCGTGCCGTTCACGTTGTTGAACTTGCCGCCGATCAGAACGGTATTGGCGGTGGGTCCGGGAATGGCGGTCTCGACATCGCCGTCGACCGTCGGTACGAAGCTGGTGTCGAGCAGACCGGAGATCCGGTCGTACGCGAGAATCCGGTTACGCGTGACAATCGGCTGACCGGTGCCACGATTCGCGACCTTCGTAAAGTTGCCACCGAGAATGACTTTGTTGCCAATCTCGACGATCGTATGAGTCGCACCGTCTTGAATGTTCGGCGAGTTCTCGCCGGGCACCGCGGACACGACACGATCGTGTGCCGCCTGCACCGCCTGCGCCATCGGCGCCGCCGCGACCAGCGACAATGCTGTCCCAGCCGCCACCACCACGGCGAACAACGGACGTTTCCACTGACCCACGGACAGCCTCCATACTCCAGGGGTGCGTCGCCTCAGAGATCGACGCGGGGGGATCTCGTTCCTAACAAGACCGCAGGTGACTACGGGTAAATATCATCCGACTCGGCAATCGGTCCGTCAGCTTTCCGACTTGTGCCGAGCCGGATTCGGAGTAAATGCGCGCGGTTCCGACAAAACCACGCCGCAAATCGACGTGGCGGAGGCGCCGGAGCGCGCTAATGGAATGACAGAACGTAATTGATTGGTGATTTTACGTAATCGGCTACTCGCCCTTTTTGTTCAGTCGGCGGGACCCGGTACCGGCGCGACCTGCGCGACCGTGGTCCGGCTCATGCCGGCGTAGCCGAGTCGCTCGAGCAGTTCCCCGGCGTGCCGGTCGATGTCGACCAGCTGAGGCCGCGTCAGCGCCGTGCGCCACCGCCCTACCGAGTCCGACCGGGCCTGCCCGAACGCCGACCGGAGGGCATCCCGGGCGGCGTCGCCGCGGTTCGGCAGGAAGTCGGCCATCCGCTCGGCGGCCTGCGCGGGCGCACGCACCATCTCCTCGTACCGCACCTCCAGGAACCGCCCCGGCGCGAGCGCGGCGAGGTGATCCAGGGCCGACGACGTGAACCGGCGCCACATCCAGGCCGAACGGGCGAGGTCGGAGACGGTGCTGAACTCCTCGTGACGGTGCGGCTCCACCCAGAACCGCGGATGCGGCCCCCAGGCATTGCCGCTGCGGCCACGACGCCGGAGGCCGGCCGAGGTAGCGGCCAGCCACGGTTTCGCGGCGTGCGAGACGGCCACATCGCGACCGTCTCTGATGACGTGCACAAACACCGCGTCCGGAAAGGTGGCGGCAAGGAACGGCACGATGAAGCAGTTCTCCGGGTCCTTCTCGGCGAAGCTCAGGCCGCCATGCCCGGCGAGCAGCAGCAGCGTCCCGTAATAGCCGCGGAAGTACCGCCCGGCGCGATCCACCGGGCGACGCCCCTCATAGACATCGCGGGCCAAGGCCTTGGTGAGCCGGGGCTCGAAGTGGTACGAGACGTCCGGCAACGCCGCGATACAACGCCCCAGAAACGACGTGCCCGAACGCGGCGCGCCGAGCACGAATATCGGTTGTCGGATGCGCGGGTCCAGCCGGCGCAATCCGCGTCGGGTCGTCGGCACCGGTAATTTCCGGCGCTCACGACGATCGGTCAGAATTCCGGCCAGCACAAGCCGGCCAGCGCGCGATGCCCCGACCATGACATGCCCCCGTGGCTGAATCGGTCGAGCGGATCGATCCGGCATTTACGGGTACAGCGCATCACGGAGAGGGACAGGTAGGCATCGGATGATCCGGTATAGGACAACGAGGCCGGAGGCGCATAGCGGCGATACATCGGGCATAGCGGTACCGCCCGGCCAGTTCACCGAGCGGTAAAGGCTGTGGACGTACTCGCTATTGAGGCGCGCGGGCGGCGAAATACGGATCCGCGGCCAGCTCGCGGAATGCCGCCTGGCTGTGCGGATCGTCCGCGAACGTGGTGTCGTACACCGGCGTCCCGGACTGTTTGGCGGCGAAGTACACCAGGCCCTTGATCTGCGGGTGCGCCTTCGTATAAGTGCGCACCTCGCGCAGCCAGGCCACCCGCTTGGAGATGTCGCCGCGGTCGGTCACGCCGAGCTCGCCGATGATGATCGGGCGCGGGTGCTTCTGCGCGAACGGCATGAACTCATTGAGCTGCGCGGCGAAACCGTCGAAGTCGCGCCCGGCGTACACGTCCGCGCACAGGTAGTCGACCTGGTCGTCACCCGGGTAGTACGCGGCGGCGTTGCGCCCCGGCTCGACGAACCCGCGTACGTGCGGGCACCACACCCACCCGGCGTTGGTCGCGTGTTCGTCGGTGAAGATCTTCCGTACGTGCTTCCAGGCGGCCACGTAGTCCTGCGGCGAGTGCACGCTCGCCGCCAGGTTCGGCCGGTCCATCTCCCACCGGAACCGCAGCAGCACCGGTACGCCCAGGTCCTTGACGCCGCGGGCGCGGGACCGGATCAGCGAGTCGTACACCCCGGAGGTGATCGACCGGGTGTCGGTGCCCGACCAGGAGATCAGGAGCAGTTTCTGCTGCTGGACGAAGATCTCGTCGTTCTGGGTGGGGAACTCGTCGGTCCAGTCGTGGAAGATGTGCGCGATCGGGAGCTGTCGGCCGGCCTGGTCCTCGAAGTCGTCGAACGCGGTCAGCCGACCGGTCGGGGTCAGCGCGTCCGGTTTGACCCAGGCACCGAGCCAGACGCCGTCACCGGGCGGTTGCGGGCCGCGGCCGGTGGTCGAGTACGGGCCGGGCGCGCCGGGCACCGAGGCGCTGCTGCCGATCGGCAGCTCGGGAGTGGATTTCGCGTTCTTTCCCTTGCCTCCACCGGTGCAGCCGGCGACGACCAGCGTCAGCACCAGCAGAGCCGCCAGTCCCCCCGTCCGTCCCACCCTGCGCCCCACGTTTGCCAGCTCCTCTGCCGCCGAACCTGTCTGAAACCTGTACGTCGCCGAACCTGTACGTCGCCGAACCGGGACGTCGCCGAACCTGTACGTCGCCGAACCGGTACGTCGCCAACCTGTACATCGGCGCGCCTGCACCAAGGTTGACCGGATCAAATGCCACCTAGGTACGTCTGTCACACTCCGGACAGGCACGGGTGGGCTTGTCCGTGGATATCCTTCCGCCGTGTCCTACCATCGATCCGACGATCCAACGCGCACGCAACCCTCGGCCGGGGAGAAACTCGGTGTGATGAGCAGTCCGGTTCGGGTGGGCTATGTCGGAGGTATCGGTCGCAGCGGCTCCACGCTACTGTGTCGCGTTCTCGGGCAGGTGCCGGGCGTCGTCCATGTCGGTGAGATCTGTTACCTGTGGAACCAGAGCGTACGGAACAACAGGCTCTGCTCCTGCGGCTCGGCCTTCCACGACTGCCCGTTCTGGCAGAAGGTCGGCCAGCAGGCCTTCGGTGGCTGGGACGCGGTGGACGCCACCCGGATCGACAAGCTGCGCCGGCGAGTCGAGCGCAACCGCGCGGTACCCCGGATGGTCCTCACCCGCGCCGCCGGCCGGTACGGCCGCGACCTGACCGAGTACGCCGGGATCATGGCGCGCGTGTTCACCGCGGTCCGGGATGTGTCCGGCGCCACCGTGGTGCTGGACAACTCGAAGCTGCCCAGCTCGGCGTACCTGCGCCGGCGTACCCCCGGACTGGACCTGCGGGTGATCCACCTGGTCCGGTCGGCACAGGGCGTGTGCTACTCGTGGACCAAGCAGCTCGCCCGGGAGGACTTCGACGGCAACGCGATGCGCCGGTTCCCGCCGGTACGCAGCGCCGCCGACTGGATGCTGTACAACGCCCTGTTCGACGCGCTCGCCATGCTGCGGGTACCGCGGAGCGTCGTCCGGTACGAGGACTTCGTCGCCGACCCGGCCGGGATCGCCCGACGGCTGCTGGACTTCCTCGACGTGTCGTACACCGACTCCGACCTGGACTTCATCGACGACGGCTCGGTCACCCTCGACCTCGACCACAGCGTGTGGGGCAACCCGTCGCGGATCCGTACCGGGCCTCAGCAACTCCGGGTCGACGACGCGTGGCGGACCGGCATGCGGCGCACCGACCGCGCCGCGGTCACCGCGCTCACCCTGCCGGGACTCATCCGGTACGGCTACCTCGGCCGCCAGGGCAACCGCCCTACTAGCTAGCGTCCACAGCCTGTTTCGGTCGCCGGCGCATCGCCCGCAGCGCGCCCAGGTCGAACGCCCGGCGCCAGTGCCACAGGCCGGCGAGGTACACCAGGCCACCGATCAGCGTGGACGCGATCAGCACCGGTAGCGAGTCGTCGATCATCAGCCGGCCGGCCAACGGGGGTACGCCGAAGCAGGCGGCCGACAGCAGGGCGGCGAGCAGGGTGCCGCGACCGAACGGGTGCAGCTTGAGGGTGACCGCGAGCTGGGTCACCGGTACCAGGTTGGTGACCAGCCGGGTGGCCGACCAGGCGATGGCAGCACCGAGCATGCCCCACTCGGGGATCAGCAACAGGTTCAGGCTGACGTTCACGACCAGTCCGAGCATCGCGTTGATGAACGTCAACGCGGTCTTTCCGGCCATGTTCAGCATCTCGTCGACCATGCCGCAGGCGGTGGCGACCAGCATGGTCAGCGCCAGCAGCACGGTGACCGAGCGGCCCTCGTTGTACCCGTCGCCGAACAGCTTCAGCAGCTCGTTCGCGAAGATCGCGAAGACCAGGTACAACGGCCAGGTGATGAGCACCAGCCAGGCGGTGACGGTCTGGTACAGCCGGCCGGCCCCGGCCCGGTCGTCACGGGCCAGCAGGTCGGCGAACCGGTGCTGTACCGCGGTGGACAGCGCCTGCGCGCTCAACTGGCCGAACACCATGAACCGGGTCGCCGCCGCGTACACCGCCGCCTCGGACAGCCCTCGCAGCGCGCCTACCAGCACGATGTCCAGCCGCTGCACGGTCATCTGGGCGACGCTGCCGGCCGCGCGGGGACCGGTGTACCGCCAGTACGGGCCGAGCTCGGACCGGGCCGGTACGGGCACCACGCCGGCCGACCGCTCCGCCCGGCGCACCATGACCGCCAGCCAGAACGCGGCCACGATCCCGGCCGGCAGGTACGGCAGCACCCAGGCCAACGGCAGCGCGAACGACGCGGAAAGCCCTGCCAGGGCCACCAGGAGCACCCCGGCGAACTGCGCGATCGGCCGGCCGATCCGGTCGATCGTGATCAGCGGTCGCATCCGGCCGAAGCCGCGGCACGCCGACAGGGCCACATCGCCGAGCGCCGCGACCGGCAGGAACACCACCAGAACCCGCAGCGCGTTCTCCACCTGCGGCCCGCCCCGCCGGGTGATCAGATCGGCCAGCCAGGGCGTCGCGAGGTACCCGGCCACCGCCAGTACACAACCGACCAGCAGCACGGGTACCACGCCGGAGATCAGCGACGCGCGGAGCCGGTCGATCCGGCCGAGCGCCCGGTACCGGCTGACGAAGTAGACGCTGCCCACTCCGGTACCGAGCCGGGAGCCGGTCAACAGCAGCATGAACGCGCTGGTGGCGGAGAAGAACAAGCCGGCGTCCGGCTTCGACCAGGCACGGGTGACGACCACGTTGAGGGCGAACCCGAGTACCGCGGCAACCGCCACGCCGAGCAGGTTCAGCACGCTGTGCCGGGCCGCGCCGCCCAGGTTTCCGGCGCCCTGCCTGTCCCCGGGCTGCCGCCCGCCCGGCCGGTCCGTGAGGTCTGCCGCGGTCACCGGCGCCACGACGGGGTCCGGCCCCACCAGGCCGCCAGCCGCTCGTCGTACGGCCGGAAATGTGCGTCGAGCCGGTCCCGCAGCTCGGCCGGCATGGCCGAGCGGGGGCGGGCGTTGTGCTGCCCGAAGGTGATGTCGGGCCAGCGCGGCAGGTCGAGGAACTCGCACACCTCGTCGAACGCCGGCCGGGGCTCGGCGAAGAACTCGTCCGAGTCGACCACGTGCATCCGGTCCCGGCCGAACACCGACGCCAGGTGCTCGAGCTGTTCGACGTACTGGCCGCGGGTGACGTACGCGTTGTGCTGCCAGTGCTGCGACTCGTACCCCGGGTCGGCCAGCATCTTCTCCTTCTCGCCGGCGACGCGTACCGGCTCGAGCTCGAGCGCCCGTTCGAACGGCTCGGACTCGAAGCCGCGCGCCGACTCGTGGGTGTGCGCCGAGTACGCCCGTTCCACCGGGTCGCGCAGCAGCACCAGCAGCTTCACCTCAGGCAGGTCGTGCGCGATCCGCTGTGCCGCGAGCGGATGGAACATGTAGTACGGGCTCGACTCACCGGTGATCGCCTGCGTCCCGTACCGGCGCTGCACCTCCGCGGCCCGCCGCTGGGTCGGGAAGTGCCCGAGGTACCAGTCGAGGCCCTCGTCGTACCCGGTGTCGAAGTAGTGCACGCCCTTGTGCAGCACCGCCGGCAGTACGGCCGGATGCTGGCTCAGCGTCTTGAACAGCGACGTGGTGCCGCAGCGTTGCGCGCCCACGATGAGGAAGCCGGGCATCAGCCGCTGGCCGGCGGTCAGCCGACCGACCGTGCGGGTCACCGACCGCACCGCCCGCCGCGCCCGGGTCTTCACCGTCGTCCGTGCCATCAGTTCCCTTTCCTCGCGGTCGGCGCTCCGTTGCGCCCGCCCGTCGGTATGGCGTGCAGCGCCGGCAGGCTGCCGAGCGCGGGCAACAGCCACTCGTCCACCCGACCGACCCGCGCGCCGGCCTCGGCCTGCCGATCCTGCAGGTACCGGGTGCCCAGCTCGATCAGGTACAGCGCGGTCACAAAACTGGTCTCGGTCGGCGTGACGCCGAACGGGGCGAGCAGCTCGACCGAGTCGCCGATCAGCTGGCGGGCCGCCTCGACCGGGGTGATGCCCTGCCGGGTGATGCCCACCTGCAGCGACCGGTGCAGCGCGTCGAACCCGATGGGCACGTCCGGATCGAACCGCTCCCAGTCCCACACCAGCACCCGGCCGTCGTCGAGGACCGCGGTGTTGCCGCTGTTCCAGTCGCCGTGCCAGCACCCGAACGGGAGTACCGGGTCGCGTTCGAGCAGGGTGCGCAGGGCGTCCGCGAGCCGTTCGGCCGCGGCCGAACGGGCTTCCCCGGTCCGGTCGGCGACCTGTGCGGTGGCGGCGGTCAGCCGGGCGGCGTACCCGCTGCCGGCCAGCCGGCCCCGGCGGATCCCGAAGGCTCCGGCCACGGCCAGCATCGCGCCGAGTTGGCCCTCGGCGGCCGCCTCCGGTTCGGCCCGCGGCTGCCAGACCGGGAGCGCCCGCTGTACGAGCAGGTCGTGGCCGTTCCAGCGGCCCCGGTGCAGTACGTCGGCCACCTTGATCCGGTCCAGGCTCACCGTGTTCAGCTTCGCCAGCGCCTCCCCCTCGGCCACCACCAGCGACCGGGTGAGCGGGTTGATGCCGAGCTTCGCGTAGGCCAGCACGGTGCCGTCGGCCGCGAGGACGACCACCACCGGCTTGCGGTTGGCCCGCGCCGGTCCGAGGTGTACGGCCAGGTGTACCGGTTGTCCCAGCACCCCGCCGAGCAGGTCGACCAGCGACTGTTCGGCTTCGGCGGTCTCCTCGCCCGGGCCCCGTACCGCGGCTGCGGTCACCTTCACCCGGTCCCGGAAGAACAGCGCGCCGACGGTGGCTCCGCGTACCCCCAACCGGAACGCGGCCGCGAGCGCACGCCGCCGGAACCGGTCCCGACCTCCGGTCGGCTCGACCGCGTGCAGTACCGCGCTGGCCGCGGCGCGGGCCGAGCCGGCCGGTACCAGCAGCCGCGGCCGGTCGGCCGAGGGCACCACGTGGTACGCCTCGGTCACGCTGCGGCCGGGCCGCAGTCCGGCCCGGGCCAGCCGGCCATGCTCCGGCCACAACAGCCCGACCAGCTCGGCCAGGTAATCGGCACGAGCATCTGGTTCGTTCATCGCCAACTCCGCGGAGCCGTTCGTCGGACAGGATGTGAGCGGCTGGGTGGCTGGCGGTTCCGCCAGATCTCGTCACCGGGTACGGAGCCCGGTGCCCCGGCCCCGGTACCGGCGCCGGACAACGGCTCCGCCGGACCGCGCTGGCCGGCGCCGAGAGGCGAGCGCCGGTTGCCGGCCGGCCCCGGTCGGTGGTCCCGCTCGGACCACGCGTCGCCGGTGAGCCGCCAGCCCGGTCGCCGGTCCGCGCGCAGCCGTCCGGGTGCGCCGTCGGCCAGTTCCCCGTCCGCCTCGTCCATCGGGGGCGGCGGCGCCGGGTCGGTGTTGTTCCGCCAGAGCAGGGCGGCCGCGATCAGGCCGTAGGAAAGGGTGGAGTTCAGCGATCCGTAGAAGAACGAGAAGAAGATCATCAACAGCATCGTCAAGCTGCCGGCGATGCCGATCGGACTATGGTCGTGCCGGTACCGCCAGACCAGCCAGGCGAAGAAGCCCAGGTAGCAGAAGGCCCCGACGAAGCCCTGGGACACGAGCAGCAGCCACACCTGGCCGTCGCTGCCGATCAACCGGTTGCCGCACTGCGGGCAGTCGGCCGACTTGCCGATCGCGATGGACCGGTTGCTGCCGATCAGGGCCCGGCCCGCGCCGTACCCCAGCACCGGTGAGCTGACCGCCGCCTGTACCGCGGCCGCGTTCAGGGTGCTGCGGATGTCGTCGCTGTGCCCGTGCGCGATCCGTTCGTTGATCAGCGCGCCGAACGGGGTGGCCAGGATCGTCAACGCGAGCAGACCGGTGACCGCGAGCAGGCCGCCCAGTACCGCCATCCGACCCCGTACCGCCAGCCGGAGCGCCACGTACACCGCGGCCACGCCCAGCCCGACCCACAGGCCCCGGTTCAGGGAGTACACGATCGGGAAGATCGCGGCGGCGATCACGACCCCGGCGAAGATCTTGCGTACCAGCGAGCCGTACAAGGCCCAGCCGACCACGAACCAGATCAGCAGGATGCCGATGTTCTGGCCCCAGGTATTGGTGTACTCGAACGGCGCGGATGGGCGTGGCTGTGCCGAGTCACCGCCGAACACGTCCTGTACCTGGGCCACCTCGACGTGTACGAGCTTCTGCACGAAGTCGTACCCGGAGATGAACTTGGGCAGGATCTGTTCCATCGGCGAGTCGAAGTGCAGTCCCGGTGCCAGTGCGCCGACCCAACCGCCGACGACCGTGACCAGGGCCATCCAGCTCAGCAGCCGGACTATCCGCAGCTTCGGCAGTTCCCGTTCGGACAGGTTGCCGACGTACAACATGATGATCGTCAGCGCGAGATAGTTGACCACCCGGATGCCGAAACCGAAGTAGCGGCCCGAGCCGGATGGCGGCAGGGTGTCCGGCGCGACCTGACCGAGCATCAGGCCGGACAGCGCCACCCACACCAGCAGTACCGCCCACAGCATGAATGCGGGCGGGAACGAGATCCGCGGCCGGCGGAACAGCGACACCGCCATCGGAATCGCGATCAGCGCGTACAGCACCACCGGCATGCCCAGCGCCCACCACAGTGGATAGAAGATGAGCAGCACGGACAGCGGCCAGCCGGGCGGCAGCGACCAGGACCAGTGCAGGATCCGCCGGCGCGGTACGGCCAGCGAGTTGGCGACCGCCGCCGGGTCGGCCAGCATGGGGCGCGACGTACCGATCGGAGCACTTCCGAACGAGGTGTCGTTGTTGACCCGCATGGTCACCGCACCGTGACGGTGGTGTGCGGCGGAGCGTAGACGATCCAGCTGGCACCGGGCGCGAACCGCATCGGATAGCCGCCGGTGTCGATGACGTTGCACAGCAGCTTCGTGCCCGGCTTCGACCAGCTGCCCCGCGCGGACTGGCCGCCGGATACCGCCAGAGCGGGACCGGCACCGTTGATCTCGGCGTCGGGCAGGCTCCGGGCCGGACGCCGCAGGCTCAGCACCTTGTACGGCATGGTCAGCACGACCACGGTGGACACCGCCAGGGCGACACCGTTGAAGGTGGTCTGCCAGGCCCGGGTGCCCTGGTCGTACCGCCAGGTCTGGGTCGGTCGACCGGGGGCGGTGATCGCGAGCAGGCTCGCCAGCCCGTTCCCGGCGGTGGCCAGGTCGTCGCCGGTCTCGGCGAAGGTGAACACCGCGGGCGGCGCGGTCACGGACCGGCCGAGTCGGGCCAGCGCCTGGGTGGAGGTGTACCCGCCGGAGAACGCCTCGGGATGCTCCGCACTCGACACCGCGGGCAGTTCCGCGGTCGCGATCTGGCGCACGATCGAGTCGACTCCGGCACCGTGCCCGTACACCGGCTTGAGTACGGCAAGGGTCTTGATGTCGGCCGGCCGCGGCTCACCGATCGGGCCGACCCGGGCGGCATCGCGGGACTGGTACACCGCGATCAGCCGTTGCAGTCCACCCTCGGCGAACTCCTGGTACACCAGGTCAGCCGTGCCCAACCCGACCGGGGCGGTGCTTCCGGAGATCGCGATCGGCACCGCGACCGCGGGTCGTACCGCGGTCGCCTCCGAGCCGACGTCACCGGTCAGCGGGAGTACCGGACCGGTCGGTGACGGGGTGACCGGGGATGACGTCGGCAGCGGGCCGAGATCGATGTCGCGACCCGCCTTGTTGCCGCCGCCACCCTTCCCGCCACAGCCGGCGAGGACCGCGGCGATGATCCCGACGGCGATCAGCGGTACGACGCGACGTCCGCCACGGATCACACCTGCTCCTCGCGCGGGCCGAAGCCACGGCCGCCGAAATCACCCGGCCGCCGCAGGTCCGAGCCGTTGCTGCGGTCGCCCGGGAGGTCCCGGTCGGACATCACGTCGTGCAGGTAGCCGTACGAGTCGGGTGACCGGGGCGGCGCGAGCTGGGCGCTCGGGTCGTCCGCGCTGGGCCAACCGCCCGGTGGCACCTCACTGCCGCCGACCGGCCGGGCCACCCCGCGGGACGGACCCGCCTCGGGCATCTTCGGCAGGATCATGGTCGAGTCGCCGGGTGCCTTGGGCGCGCGGGCGGTACCCCGTGCGGTGGCGGCCGGAGCGGCCTCCCGGGCCGGTTCCCGGTCCCGGGGCGCCGGCGCGGTCGGCACGTCGGCCGGCGGCCGTACCGGCGGCGGCGACTTCGGCGGCGGCCCGACCGGCGACACGTAGTCGTCGCCGAACTTGCCGCGGCCGAGGAACGGCACCAGTACCGCGCCGGCCACCGGTGCGTGTACCTGGTCGAACTGCTGCAGTGCGACCACCACGTCCTCGGTACGGGTACGCCGGCTCTCGGCCACCAGCAGTACCGCGTGCATGTGCGGGGCGAGTGCCTGTGCCTCCACCGCCGTACTGGGCGGTCCGGTCTCCACCACCACGTGGTCGAACCGGGCGGACAGCTCGTGTACGACCTCGAGCAGGCCGGATACCGGAAGCTCGGAGTCCGGGTCGAGGTTGCCCGGCACCATCACCCGCAGCCGCGGGAAGTCCGGTACCGGGGCCAGCGCGCTCAGCGCCGGCATGTCGTGCCGCAGTACGTCGGCCAGGCCGGTACGGGCGGTCACGCCGAGCAGCGCCGCGACCGCGTTCGACGGCGTGGTGCACAGCACCGCGACCTGCCGGCCGGACCGGGCGAACGCGGCGGCGAGGTTGGCGACCACGAAACCGGACGCGTCACCGGACGAGGCGGCGGTGACCAGCAGCCGTTGCCCTTCCTCGCCCTCCATCGGTCCGGCACCGAGATGGTGACTGGCCGGATCGCCGATGGTGGTCAGCAGTACGTTGCGCAATCGGCCCAACTCGCGGGAGGCCGGATGGTGCGGCGGCAGCAGCGCCGGAGTGGCGCGCTTGCCCGGCACCGCGAGAAGTACCTGTAGCCCGATCCGCTCTTCCAGGTCGCGTACCCGCCGCACCCGGGTGTCCAACCGGTCCAGCAGCAGGGCGAGCGCGAAGCCGAGCAGGAGGCCGGCGCCCAGGCCACTGGCCAGGTTCAGCATCTTGTTCGGCGAGGTCGGCTTGGTGGGCAGGGTCGCGTCGGAGATGATCGCGCCCGGGTCGACCGTGGTGGCCAGCAGCGGGCTCAGCCGGCTGTTCAGGCTGGACAGCTGGTTGGTCAGCACGCCCAGCTCCGCCTCGGCGCGTTGCCGCTCCGGCGAGTTCGCCGGCAGCGTGCCGAGCTTGCCGGCCAGCGGGGTCAGCTGCTTGTTGAGATCGGCGATCTGCTGGCGCAGCGCGGCCACCTGCGTGTCCAGGTTGCGCTTCGCGGTCGCCGCGCGCACGTCCAGGTACGCCTGCGCGAACGCGTGCGAGCCGGCCTGCGACGCCTCGGGCTTGCTCGCCTCGTACGCCACCTCCAGCACCTGGCTGTTCGGGGGTACCTGCACCGAGACGGCGTCGAGCAGATCGGTGGTCGTCTCGGAACTGCGCATCAGCTGTTTCGCCTGGCTCGCGACGACCGCCGAGTGGACCAGTTGCGCCTCGGTATCGAGGTTCACCCGGGCCGAGGTGTCCGGCCCCACCTGCCGTACCAGCACCGATGTGGTCGCGGTATAGCTCCGCGGCTGAATCGCGGTAATCGCGATCGCCGCGAAGAGCCCGGCCATTGCGCCGACCAGCAGAATCCACCAGCGCCGACGGAGCCAGCCAAGGTAGTCGCTGAGCGTGCGCGTTGTCTCGCCGGACCTGTCTGAATAGCTAGCAGAATGCATTAGCCTGAGTCCCGCTCTTCCTCTCGGCCCGGCTTCGGCTGGTTAGACGATCATCGCCGTTGACAGCGTCGACTGCCGTATCTAGTCGTAGATCCGACGGTACAGGGATTATCTTCCCGCCAGGTGGGCCGGTGTGGGACCGGACTGACGAAGGATGTGGCGTGTGCGCGTGTGTTATCACATCCAGAGTCATCGGTCGACGGGCCAACTGAACCGCCTGGTCAAGACAGTAAAGGCCGGTAGCCCGGACAGCATCGTGCACATCAGCCATGACGCCGCCGGCGAAGCATTGGACCTGCCCACGCTGCGCGCCCTACCGGGCGTCGAGGTCAGTCTGCACCGCGGCGGGTACGGCGACTTCAGCCACGTCGACCGGTACCTGGCCGGCCTGGACTGGCTGGTGGACCAAGGCATCGAGGTGGACTGGTTCGTCAACCTGACCGGCCAGGACTACCCATTGCGACCGTTGGCGCACATCGAGGCGGAGTACGCCGCGGCGGCCGCGACAGGTGTCGACGGGTTCATGGAGTACTGGCCGGCGCTGGGTGCCGACAGCCACTGGGGGGCCCGCAAGGCGACCTCGCGCTACTACTTCCGGCACGTCCGGCTGGCCCGGCTGTCCCCCCGGATGCGCGCCCTGCTGCGGCCGGCCCAGGCGCTCAACCGGGTACAACCGCTGCTCCGGCTGCACACGTCGTACGGCCTGGTGCTCGGCCGGCGGGTGCGCGCGCCGTTCGGCCCGGACTTCACCCTGTACGGCGGTTCGGCCTACTCGTCGCTGCGCTGGCCGGCCGCCGCGCACCTGCGCGAGTTCTGCCGCAACCGGCCGGACGTGGTCGGGCACTTCCGGCACACGCTCTCGCCGGAGGAGGCGATCTTCCAGACCATCCTGGTCAACTCGGGCCGATTCACGCTGGTACCGGACTGCAAGCGGTATTTCGACTTCACCGGCAGCCGGTACAACCATCCCCGGGTGCTCAAGCTCGACGACGTGCCGCGGGCGCTGGCCAGCGGGGCGCACTTCGGCCGCAAGTTCGACGACGCGCGGGTGCTGGACCGGCTCGACGCGGCGCTGGCCGCGCAGTACTGACCTCTCGGACGGCCACGCCCGGTCAGCGGTAGCCGTACCGCCGCCGCAGCGGCCAGGTGACCGCGGCGACGAAGCGACGGCGCCCCGGCGCGTAGTCCCGCCGCCACTTCTCGTCCAACTCGAGCTTCATCGTGCCGGTACGCATCCTGATCCGGCCGCCGGCGACGGTGTGCGACGAGCCCAGCGCGAGCCCGTCCTCGGTCAGGAAGTCCAGCGGCACCGGGCCGGTCACGTCGGCGGTCAGCGCGGCCACCCGGGCCAGCTCGGTACGCGGGTCGGAGACGAGATCCTCGTACCGCAGCCGCACGGTCGGTACGCCCAGCCGGCGCAGCCACGCGATCATGACGTTCACGGTGACCCAGCGGCGGCCGATCTGTACCGGCGAGCGGACCTTCATGTGACTGCGCGGCCCGGCGCCCTCGGGCACCTCGACCGCCCGGCTCCACGAGTACGCCACCCCGCGCGGATCGCGCAGGATGTGCACCAGCCGCAGGTCGATGCCCGGGGCCCGGCGCAGGATGTACGCCAGCGAGGGCCGCTTGGTCGAGTCGACCACCACCGGGGTACCGGCCACCTCGGCGACCGCCCGGTACAGCCGGGTGATGAGGTCGGTGTACCGGTCCAGCTTCTGCTGGTGACCGCGCAGCACCCGCCCCATCCCCAGCAGCGGCAGCCGGCCGGTGGCGTCCACGGCCCGCTGCAGCGCCTTGATCTCGGCCAGGTCGACCGCGGCCCACCCGCCGTACGCCCGGTCCCCCACCTCCCGCCAGAACGGGCAGGCGTCGAACTCCTGGCCGCAGGCGCACCGCAGGTTCCGCTCGACTCCGGACTGCCAGAGGTAGAACAGCTCCCCGACGTCGCAGTGCCCGCGCAGCTGGCCGAGCATCAGGTCGAGCAGAGTGGAGCCGCTGCGCGGCATGCCGCCCACGTAGAGAACGGTCACCCGACCGGCCGGGGCGCCACCGGAGCCGGCTTCGACCGCCTCCGGTCCGGGGCCGGTACCGGCGGAATCCACCACGTCTGCTCCATTCGTCGCGTCAGCGGTAGCCATAGCGCCACCTCGACATCGCCGTCGCCGCGGCGACGAACCGGCGGCGACCGGGCGGCAGCGACCGCCGCCACTCCTCGTCCACCCGCAGCGTCATCACACCGGTGGACAGCCGGATCCGGCTACCCGCGATCGTGTGCGACGCGGCCGGGCGTACCCCGCCGTCGGACAGGAAGTCCAGCTCGTCCGGGCGTACCGCCACGTCGTGCAGGGCGGCGACCCTGATCAGTTCCGTGGCCGGGTCGCGGACCAGGTCCTCGTACCGGACCACCACCCGCGGTACCCCGAGCCGGGCCAGCGCCGCGATGGACGCGTTCACGGTCACCCAGCGGCGGGCGACCGTACCGGTGGACCAGCGCGGCATCTCGGTACGGTGCGACGCCCCGGCCGGCAGCTTCACCGTCTTGCTCCAGGAGTAGGCCACGCCGCGCGGGTCGCGCACCACGTGCGCGATACCGAGTCGTACGCCCGGCGCGCGCCGCAGCGCGAAACCCAGCGACGGGCGCTTGGACGAGTCGACCACCACGGTCGCGCCGGCGGTGTCCGCGATCCCGCGGTACAGGGCGGTCAGGATCTCGGTGTACCGGCGTGCCGCCGTACCGAACGAGCCGGTCGGGGCGATCAGGCGCGGTATCCGGGCGGTCCGGTCCACCCGCCGCTGCAGCGCGAGTACCTCGTCCACCGGCGCGGCCGACCAGCCGCCGTACGCCCGCGCGCCCACCTCGGTCCAGAACGGGCAGTCGGTGAACCGCTCCCCGCACGCGCAGGTGACGTTCTGCCGGGGGCCGTTCTGCCACAGGTAGTACAGCTCGCCCACGCCGACGTGCGCGGGCAGCTGCCCGATCATCAGATCCGCGAGCGTCGAACCGCTGCGCGGCACGCCGCCGACGTACAGCACCCGCACCGGCGGACCCGGCTGAACCACCTGGCACTCCCTCGTTCGCCGGCTGTCACCAGACCCGCACGGCTCGACTACCGGGCCGATCGGCCGGCCACCTGGGCCGGTCGGCGGCCTCACGCTGGTCGACCGGCGCGATCACCCCTGGCCGTGCGCCGGGAGTCTACGCAGCGGGTACACGGTCGCCCAAAGGTTGTCGGCAGGTCGACGAAAAGTGTCATATGAATGAACCTCGGAGCCGGAGATCAGTCTCTTCACGCTAACCTTCGCTGGCTTGCACATATCCAGCTTTCCTCTGGAAAGTCGCAGGCCAACGTCCAGCTGGGAGGAGTGCCGATGCCGGTGGATCGGGCACGCCAGGGCGCGCGCCGGGTGCTGCTGGTCGGCTCCAGCGGCGGGCACCTGGCCCAGCTGCTGGCGCTCGAACCGTGGTGGTCGACGCGGGACCGGTTGTGGGTCACCTTCGACACCACCGACGCGGTTTCGCTGCTGGCCGGGGAGCAGGTGGTCTGGGCGCACCATCCGACCACGCGCAATATCCGCAACCTGGTCCGGAATGCCGTATTAGCAATGAAACTGCTCCGGCGGGAGAAGG
The DNA here is from genome assembly GCA_963742715.1 of uncultured Actinomycetota bacterium. Lineage (GTDB taxonomy): Bacteria > Actinomycetota > Actinomycetes > Mycobacteriales > Micromonosporaceae > CAVUMR01. The sequence continues at coordinate 468,766 of CAVUMR010000003.1, forward strand.
TGGACGCGGTGATCACCACGGGCGCCGGCGTCGCCCTGCCGTTCGTGGCGCTGGCCCGGCTTCGGCGCATTCCCACGGTGTACATCGAGGTGTACGACCGGCTCGACTCGCCCACCCTCACCGCGCGGCTGTGCCGGCCGTTCCTGTCCGCGATGCTGGTCCAGTGGGAAGAGCAGTTGCGCTCGTACCCGCGTGCCACCGTCGTCGGGACTCTCCTGTGAGCGCGGCTCCCGAGGACGGGCAGCAGCCACTGGTGCTGGTCGTGGTCGGTACCGACGTCCACCGGTTCGACCGGCTGATGGACTGGCTGCGCCGGTGGTACGACGCGCAGCCGCGGCCACCGCGGCTGGTCGTCCAGTACGGCACCTCCACCGCACCGGGCCTGCCCGGCGCGTGCGAGTTCCTCGATCACTCCGGGCTGCAGCAGGCGATGGCGGACGCGACGCTCGTGGTCTGCCACGGCGGTCCGGCCACCATCACCGAGGCGCGCCGGCACCGGAACCTGCCGATCGTGGTACCCCGGGATCCCGCCCGGGACGAGCACGTCGACAACCACCAGCAACTGTTCTCCCGTCGCCTCGGCGCGGCCGGCATGGTCCGGCTGTGCGAGGACGAGAGCGAGTTCACCGCCGCGCTGGACGCCGGACTGGCCGATCCCGGCCGGTACCGCCTGGACGCGGCGCACGACGCCGAGCAGAGCCGGCGGGCCGCGGTGGCCCGGGTGGGCGAGGTCATCGACGGGCTGGCAGCGGCCCGCCGGCTGCCTCCGCCCGGCCGCTCGGACGCGCCGGACACGCCACGGGTGCTGTTCGTCGGCGGCCTCGGCCGTAGCGGCTCCACCCTGTTGGAGCTGCTCCTGGCGGCCAGCCCGGCGGTGTGCCCGGTCGGCGAGGTCGTACACCTGTGGGAGCGCGGCCTGCTCGCGAACGAGCGGTGCGGCTGCGGCGAGCTCTTCGCCGAGTGCCCGTTCTGGGAGAAGGTCGGACGGGTCGCGTTCGGCGGCTGGGACCAGATCGACCCGGCCAAGGTCCTCGCGCTCAAGTCCGCGGTGGACCGGACCCGGCACATCCCGCGACTGGCCCGCCGCCGGCTCGGCCCGGGCGTGCGGTCGACCATCGAGGAGTACGCCGACCTGTACACCCGGATCTACGCGGCCGCGCTGGAGGTGTCCGGCGCGAGCGTCGTGGTCGACACGTCCAAGCACGCCTCGCTCGCGTTCGCGCTGCGCTGGGCGCACGATCTGGACCTGCGGGTAGTACACCTGGTGCGGGACAGCCGGGGCGTGACGTACTCCTGGAGCAAGCAGGTACGCCGGCCCGAGGTCGCCGACGCCGAGGCGTACATGCCGCGGTACTCCCCGGTCGGCGTGGCCGCGCTGTGGAACACCCAGAACGCGGCCTTCCATCTGCTGGACCGTCGCGGCGTACCGGTACACCGGCTGCGCTACGAGGATCTGACCGCCGACCCGCTCCGGGAGCTGGCGCTGGTACGCGAGTTCGCCGGCCTGTCCCCCGACCCGACCGGGCGGCACGCCGGGCTGCGCGACGTCACCGCCGGCACCCCCGGTACCCCTGACGGGGTCGGCACCGGGCTCGAGTTGCCGGACGGCCTGCCGGCCGCGCACACCGTGGCCGGCAACCCGTTGCGGTTCGCCGGCGGGCCGCTGCGGATCAGGCCGGACCTGGCCTGGCGGTCGGCCATGGCCGCCGGCAGCCGCCGATTGGTGGCCAGCCTGACCCTGCCGCTGGCGATGCGGTACGGCTATCTACGGCGCGGTGGCGACCTCAGCACCCGGCCGCACCCGCTCCAGGAGGATGCATGAACAAGCCCGTGCCGGCCCCGAGCGTCACCGTGGTGGTGCCCACCCGCGACCGGCCCGAGCTGCTCCGCGGCACCCTGGACGCGATCATCGGCCAGGACTACCCGGGTGAGATCACCACGATCGTTGTGCACGACCAGAGCGTGCCGGACACCTCGCTGGTCCGGGACAACGCGTCCCGGTCGGTACAGGTGATCACCAACGACCGCGCGCCCGGCCTGGCCGGCGCCCGCAACGCGGGCATCCTGGCCGCCAAGGGAGACCTGGTCGCCTTCTGCGACGACGACGACGTGTGGCTGCCCGGCAAGCTGACCGCCCAGGTCGCCGCGCTCGCCGCCAATCCCGACGCCGAGCTGGTCTGCTGCGGGGTACGGATCTGCTACGACGACGTCGAGGTGGACCGGCCGCTGGACCAGCGCCGGGTCGAACTCGCCCACCTGCTGCGCAGCCGGCTGACCGAGCTGCACCCGTCCACGTTCCTGTTCCGCCGGATCGCGCTGGTGGACGGCATCGGGCTGGTCGACGAGCAGATCCCGGGCAGCTACGCGGAGGACTACGAACTCCTGCTGCGGGCCGCCCGCCGGGGGCCACTGCTCAACCTTCCTGAGGTGTACGTCCGGGTGCGCTGGCACAAGCGGTCCTACTTCGCCCGCCGCTGGGAGACCATCGCCACGGCGCTGCAGTGGCTGCTCACCCGGTACCCGGAGTTCGCCACCGAGCCGCGGGGCGAGGCCCGGGTGACCGGCCAGATCGCGTTCGCGCACGCCGCCATGGGTGAACGGCGCGCGGCCGTACGGTGGGCCCGGCGCACGCTGCGGCACTCGCCGCGGGAGGCGCGGGCGTACCTCGCCCTGGCCGTGGCGAGCCGGCTCGTCGGAGCCGACCGGGTACTGGCCGGGCTGCACGCCCGCGGCCGCGGTATCTGAGCGGCTCGGCCCGCGCCACTCGACGCACTGACCTCAGGCACACAGAGCCGGCGCGCACCTTTCGGTGCGCGCCGGCTCTGTGACCGCTGTTCTCCCTGGTACTTCGCGTAGGTGGTACCTCGCGTAGTTGGTACTTATCGCGGTTAGTACTTCGCGTAGTTGACGCACCAGCTGCGCCATGCGCTCTGGCTCGCTCCGTCGATCAACCGGTAATCGTTGCTGGCCCGCAGCATGACGTCGAAGTACGTCACCCAGGCCGCGCCCTGGTTGGTCAGGTAGTCGGCTACCGAGCGGATCCACGCGGCCCGTCCGGAACCACTGTCACCCTTGACCAGCAGACTGCCGGTCTCCGCGATCCCGAACGGCTTGCCGACCGAACGGGAGGCCTCGACGGCCGGACCGAAGATGTTGGCCGCCTCGCCGTACTTGTTCTTGTGGATGCCGGAGTTGTAGCAGTCCCAGCCGAGTACGTCGATCACGTCGTCGCCCGCGTAGTAGTCCTTCCAGTTGCGGTGCGAGTTCTTCGACAACGACCAGCACATCAGGGTAAGCGTGGCGCGCAGGCGCGGGTTGCCCGCCTGGTCGGCCATGCCGGCGATCCGACGCCAGGCAGCCCGGTAGTCGGTCGCGTTGAACTCACCGTTTTCGATGTTGTCCTCGGGCTCGTGGTAGTACACCCAGTAGATGTCCCGGTCCTTGGGCGCGTTCGCGAACCAGTTGCGCAGGTACGAGTCCTGCTTGCCGGCGATCACGTCCCGCGGCGAGGCCTTGAACGACACCACGACGGTACGGTTCACGCTGCCGGCGCGACCCGGCCAGTTCGCCGGCAGGCCCGGGTAGAACACCCGTACCGCGCGCAGCGGGCCGTACGTCTTGTCGGCGCGTGCTATCGCCTGATCCCACGACTCACCGGAGCGCACCTCGATGCTCGCGCCCGGCAGGGTCTCGCCGCCCGGAGGCAGCGGGGCCACGGTCTGGGTCGGCTTCACCGTGGGCGTACCGGTCGGAGTCGGGCCGGGCCCGATCGTCGCGGTACCGGTGGCCGTCGGCTGTGCGGTCGGGTCACCGTTGGCCTGCCAGCTGATCACCAGTCGTGGACCGTCGGTGCCGTGCTCCGAGGAGTACATGGTGGCGACCGAGTCGTCGGTCGGGTTCACCACCGCGAACGAGAACACGCCCGCGCCGGTCACCAGGCCGGTCAGGTCCCAGGACAGCTGCTTGGTCCGCGCCTTCGTGACCGTCGCGGTCGTCAGCGTGGAGCCGACCACCGGGGCCCGCGGGTACACGACGTCCCGCTCGGACCAGGCGGTGTCCAGTACCTGGTGCAGGTCAACCCGCCCGGGCTGGTTCCGGTCGGAGTCCGTGACGAGCTGTACCGACTGGATCTCGGCGCCCGCCGGCAGCTCCGGTACCTGGAACTTCAGGTACGTACGGGTGTGCAGGCTCGACCGGTTGCTCGCGGTGAGCTTGGCGTCGTCGCCGTTGTGCGCCCAGGGGTACTCGGCCATGACATAGGTGTCCTCGGCCGCGCCAACGGTCATGGTCTGCAACTCGCTGCCGGTGGACGTGTTGCCCCACACGACGAACGCGCCGCTGCCGACACCGCTGACGGCCAACACCATGCCGAACACGAGCGCCAGGCGCCGCAACCGACGTGGCCGCCGACGGGGTGGCGGCGCGACATGCTGGCCTCGGCCCTTCCGGGGGCCGCCGGGCGGTGTCGGGCCGCGCCCATCACCAAAGTCGGCGCGGTGGGTCGGGGGGTCGGCGAGGGAGGGGAGGGGGTGGGTGGAGGAGAGCTGCACTTCGCTCCTTGCGTCGGGGGGAGTGCCCCGCTACCACGACGCGACGCGCCGAACGCCACACCGCGAACACTCCCACAAACGGATCGGTCGCCCACTGCGGTCGGGGACGGCCAACAGCTGACGATCGCTTTGTGTGCTCCCGATGTGCTGCCGCGGCGCTAACCGGGCCGGCCCATCGGGCGCTAGCCCATGAAACAGCATGTCCCGCCACAGTGGTGGCAAGGAAAGATCGAATTAAGGCACATTTCAGCTAAATATTTGGCAGCGCGATTTGGGTAAGTCTGCGTCGTCTGGGGGAATCGCAACGTGGGCACCGCGATAAGGCCAGTGCCCGGGTCCGGGAATGATCAGCTTAGCGGGACCGGGCCGGCTACGGCGTCGATCACGCGCTCCGGCGCGCTACCTCGATGGCGGCGTTCCCACCCGGCGCGTACCGGGTGCCGGCGCGGTTGCGGCGACCGCTCGCGGCTCTGCCACGTCGCCGGGTGCCGGCGGCTCGCACCGAGCGTCGGGGCGGCCTGACCTGGATCAATGGGTACGGACGGCTCAGTGGCCCCGGCCGCGGCGACGCGCCGGCGGCTGCGGCGAGTCAGCCGGATGGTCCCGGTCCGAACCGGCGCGCGAACTGTGGTCCGAACGCGGCGCTGCCGCTGCGCCACTGAACTGGCCGTCCCGCCCGTACGCGATGCTCCTCGGCTCGGGTGCGAAATTGACCACCCGTTTACCGCGCGAGCCATCCCGCAGGGTCAGCGCAACCGCCTCGATCGGTTTGTTCGACTGCCAATCGCCGACCGCGTGGAACGGGTTATCCGGATCGGCGAAGAATGACGCGGCGGCCAATTGCGGGGTGAATCCGACAAACCACGCGGCCCGGGTGTTGTCAGTCGTACCGGTCTTCCCCGCCACCGGACGACCGACGATCCCGCCGACCTGAGGTGCGGTGCTCCAGCCGCCGCAGGACCCGTAGAACGGCTTGTTGTTCACCGGGCAGCGGGCCACATCCGTGGCGGCGCGGGCCACCGACTGTCGTACCGCCTGGTGGCACGTCGGCCCCACCTTGACCGGCTTGCCCGCGACGTCCGTGATGGACAGCACCGGCAGCGGCGCGCAGTACTTGCCCTGGGCCGCCACGGTGGCGTACGCGTTGGCCATCTCCAGCGGCACCGTGTTGGCCACGCCGAGGGTGAACGCACCCCACTGCCGGGTCGCGCCCGGCACGGTCGCCTGGTGCCGGTCCACCGAGTCGCGCCAGTGCAGGCCGACCCGTTCCGCCATCCGTACCGCGTTGGCGGCACCGACCCGCTCGATGAGCTGCGCGAAGAAGGTGTTGACCGACTTGCCGAAGCCGGACCAGAGGTTCTGGCTGCCGGTCATCGCGTTGCTCGCGTTCTGCGGGCACCACATGCCCCCGCAGGACGAGTTGCCGGTCGCCTCTCCGAAGAACACCTTGGACTTGTACCGGGCCGGCGCGTAGATGCTGGTATCCATCGAGATGCCCCGGTCCAGGGCGGCGAGCAGGGTGAACATCTTGAAGGTCGAACCGGCCTGGTAGCCGGGCAACCCGGTCCCGCCGGAGAGCAGCGGATTCACCGTATTCGGGTAGTTGCCCTTGATCCCCCGGGCCCGTTTCGCCGGCTCGGTGTTGGCGCCGTTGTGGCGCTGGTCGAGGCTGTAGTTCCGGTTCACCGCCATCGCCTTGATCCGGCCGGAACCGGGTTCGACGACGACCATGCCGAACGCGTACTGGCTCGACTTTGATTCACGTTCGAGAATGTGCCGCTGGGCGGCGGCCTGGATCCCCGGGTCCAGCGTGGTCACGATCCGGAAGCCGCCCCGGCGGAGCTTCTGCTCGCGTTCGGTCGTGGTGTCGCCGAACATCGGCTGCGCGCGCCACCACTCCTTGAAGTAGTCGCAGAAGAAGCCCCAGTCGTTGTGCTTGGGCGTAACCGACACGCATTCGTTGGGCCGTGGCCGCAGGCGCAGCGTGATCGGCTGCTGCTTGGCGGTGATCGCTTCCTCGCCGGTTACATATTCCTGCTCGACCATCCGGTCGATGACCCAGTTCCGCCGGTCCAGCGCGGCGCTCGTATCGACACCGGCCGGATCGAAATCACTGGGCGCTTTCACCAGACCGGCCAGGGTCGCCGCTTCGGTCATCGTCAACGATGCCGGGGCCTTGCCGAAATAGACCTGACTCGCGGCCCAGACGCCATAGGTCTGATGGCCGAAATATGCGATGTTGAGATATCGCTCGAGAATCTCGTCTTTGGTCAGCTGCTTTTCCAGGCCGATCGCAAAGCGGATTTCCCGCAGTTTCCGGTCTGCCGTCTTCTCCGTCGCGGCCTGCACCTCTTCGGCATTCTTCGCCGAATACACCAGCACGTTTCGTACGTACTGCATGGTGAGTGTCGACGCGCCCTCGGAGACCCGGCCGGACTGGTTGTTCGCCACGAAGGCGCGCACCATGCCCTTGAAGTCCACGCCGTGGTGCTGGTAGAAGCGGGCGTCCTCGGCCGCGACCACCGCCTTCTGCATCAGCGGTGCGACCGCGGTAATCGGCACATCGTGACGGTTCTCCTCGTAGAACGAGGTAATCAGGGTGTGACCGTCGGCGGCGAAGACGTCCGTGGTTTCCGGCAGCGGCGGGATCGCCAACGAGCTGGGTAGCTCGTCGAACCGTTCACTGCTGGTTTTCGCGCCCAGACCGGCGAGCGCTACGGCGGGAAACAACGCCGCGGCGACAACCATCCCGGCGATCAGGCCGGCCACCAGCAACAACCCGGCATCGGCCAGAATTCCGTGGTCGCGCGACCTGCGACGCATAGTTGCCAGCCTAGATCACTTAGCCGATTAGTACCATTCCTTGTAAAGTGACAATATTGTTGCCGGTTCGTGATTGACAGCTGGCGTTAAGCGCGCAGGGGCTGGACAGGCAGGCGACAACTGTCCTTTCATGGTCGATCGGCCCCCGGCCGCACGACCCGGGACTGTCGCATTGTCGTCAGTCGCTGGACAACGCAATCACGGCCCCACCGCACCATCCGCGCAGGCAGTCGCGTCGGAGGTGGATGGGGGCGTGGTCGGGCCGGGAGCGGCGCCGGGTCAGTCGGCGTCGACGATGATCCCCGCGCCGACGGTACGGTTCGTCGACTCGTCGATCACGATGAAGCCACCGGTGGTGCGGTTGCGGCGGTACTCGTCGCACAGCAGCGCCTTGGTGGTCCGCATCCGGATCCGCCCGATCTCGTTCAGCGACAGCGAACCGGCGTCCTCGTGCCGGTGCAGCGTGTTCACGTCGAGCCGGTAGTGCAGGTCGCGGACGACCGCCCGGGCGGTGTGGGTGGTGTGCTTGATCGTGTACTTGATGCCGGGGCGCAACGGCCGCTGCTCGTCCATCCAGCAGATCATCGCCTCGATGTCCTGGGAGGCCTGCGGCGCGTTGTTCGGCCGGCAGATGAGGTCGCCACGCGACACGTCGAGCTCGTCGGCGAGCCGGATCGTCACCGACATCGGCGGGTACGCCTCGGTCACCGGACCGTCCGCGGTGTCGATCGACCGGATCGTGGTGGTGAAGCCGCTCGGCAGCACCATCACCTCGTCACCGGGCTTCAGTACGCCGCTCGCGACCTGTCCGGCGTACCCGCGGTAATCCGGCATCCGGGCCGACTGCGGCCGGATCACGCACTGCACCGGGAACCGTACGTCCACCAGGTTGCGGTCGGACGCGATGTGTACGTGCTCGAGGTGGTGCAGCAGCGAGGGCCCCTCGTACCACGGTGACTTCGCCGAGCGGGTCACCACGTTGTCGCCCTTCAACGCGGAGATCGGGATGACTTCCAGGTCCGGTACGTCGAGCTTGGCGGCGAACGAGGTGAACTCGCTGCTGATCCGCTCGAACACCTCCTGCGACCAGTCCACCAGGTCCATCTTGTTCACGCACAGGACCATGTGCGGCACCCGCAGCAACGAACACAGGAACGCGTGCCGGCGGGACTGCTCGACCAGTCCGTTGCGCGCGTCCACCAGGATCAGGGCCAGGTCGGCGGTGGACGCACCGGTCACCATGTTGCGGGTGTACTGGATGTGCCCGGGGGTGTCGGCGATGATGAACTTCCGCCGCGGCGTGGCGAAGTACCGGTACGCCACGTCGATCGTGATGCCCTGTTCCCGCTCGGCACGCAGGCCGTCGGTGAGCAGCGCCAGGTTGGTGTAGTCGTCGCCACGGGCCCGGCTGGTGGCCTCGACCGCGGCGAGCTGATCCTCGAAGATCGCCTTCGAGTCGTACAACAGCCGCCCGATCAGCGTGCTCTTGCCGTCGTCCACGCTGCCGGCGGTAGCGAATCGAAGCAGGTCCATGTCAGTGTCCCGTCCACGAGCTTCGGCGGTTGCTTGGCGAGGTCCAGGAATGCGCCCGGGTCACTAGAAGTACCCCTGCCGCTTCCGGTCCTCCATCGCCGCCTCGCTCACCTTGTCGTCGCCACGGGTCGCGCCCCGCTCGGTGACCCGGGTGCTCGCGACATCCGCGATGACCTTCTCGATGGTGTCGGCGTCGGACTTCACCGCGGCCGTACAGGTGGCGTCGCCGACGGTGCGGTACCGCACCTGCTCGATGAAGACCTGCTCGTCGTCGCGCGGCTGGATGAACTCGTTCACCGCGTACAACATGCCGTCCCGTTCGAGCACCTCGCGCTCGTGCGCGAAGTAGATCCCGGGCAGCGCGATGTTTTCCCGCGCGATGTAGTGCCACACGTCGAGCTCGGTCCAGTTGGACAGCGGGAACACCCGGATCGACTCCCCCGGATGGACCTTCGCGTTGTACAACGACCACAGTTCCGGACGCTGGTTCTTCGGGTCCCACTGGCCGAACTCGTCCCGGAAGCTGAACACCCGCTCCTTGGCCCGGGCCTTCTCCTCGTCCCGGCGGGCCCCGCCGAACAGCGCGTCGAAGCGGTACTTCTCCACCGCCTCCAACAGCACCGGTGTCTGGATCGGGTTACGCATCCCGCTCGGCGGTTCGACCACCAGACCGCGGTCGATCGCGTCCTGGACGCTGGCCACGACGAGCTGGATCTCCAGCTCGGCGACCCGGCGGTCCCGGAATTCGAGCACCTCGGCGAAATTCTGCCCGGTGTCCACATGCATCACCGGGAACGGAATGCGCGCCGGCCAGAACGCCTTTTCGGCGAGCCTGAGCATGACGATGGAATCCTTGCCGCCGGAGAACAGCAGCACCGGTCGGTCGAATTCGGCCATGACCTCACGGATGACGTAGATGCTCTCCGCTTCCAGCGCATCGAGGTGGGAAACCCGGTAATCGGCGCTTCGCGGGTGCTCAGAAGTCATCGTCCGCTCTCCTGTGTCTGGTTCGTACAGCCGCTGGCGGTAACCGCCCGGCCGGTGAGCGAGTCCGCCGGCCGCCACGACCTCGGGGACGGTTCGGGCCGCGTCATGTCTCTTCCCGGCCAACACCGAGCTCGGCGAGCGCGTCGAGCAATCCGGCCCTCAGCTCGTGTCGGCACACGACCACATCGGGGAGCCTCGGGTTGGGCCGGTTGTAAACCAGCGTGCCGCCATCCACCCGAGATGCAAACAGTCCTGTGGCGAGCGCCACCGCGACCGGCGCGGCGGAGTCCCACTCGTACTGGCCGCCGGCGTGGACGTACGCGTCGACTTGACCTTGGACGACCGCGGCCATCTTCGCGCCGGCCGAACCCATCGGAACGATGTCCGCGCCCAGCTTGGCGGCCAGATCGGTGAGGAACTGCGGTGGCCGGGTCCGACTGGCCACCAGCCGGATCGGGCCGGGGTGCTCGGCCGGGTACGCCGGGACCTGGTCCGTGGCGAGCGTCACGCCCTGTGCCGGCAGCGCCACCGCCCCCACCACAAGCCCTCCGGCTCCGTCGCCGGCCGGCGGTCCACCGTTGCCGGGCCCGCCGTCGTGGCGCTGCCACAGCGCGACGTGTACCGCCCAGTCGGAACGGCCCTCTTCGGCGAACTCACGGGTGCCGTCCAGCGGGTCGATGATCCACACCCGGTCGGCGTCGAGGCGGGCCGGATCGTCCGCGGCCTCCTCGCTCAGCACCGCGTCGTCCGGTCGCCACCGGGCCAGCTCGGCGGCGAGTACCGCCTGCGAGCCCTGGTCGCCGGCCGCGCGCAACGCAGCCGGGTCGGCGAACCCGTGCTCCGACCGCAGCGCGAGCAGCGCCTCGCCGGCCCGACCGGCCAGCCACCGGGCGAACGCGCTGTCGTCGGCCGGCGCCGGCCCATCCTGAGCCGGTACCGGGGGACGTGCTGCCGTCATCGTCTCTCCATCGCCATCGAGTGCCTTGTCTACGAACGTGCTGGTGGATCAGCCGGGTTCCGGCGACGGTCGGGCGATCGCGGTCACCCCGGCACCGCGGGACGGTCAGCGGCAAGCCGGTAGCGCCGCCAGTCGTCGGCCGGGCCGGCGGAGATCCGATCGGTACTGTCGCGCTTCGCCGCTAGCGCGGGCGCCGGACGCGACGAGCCGCGGGGCGCTTCCAGAGCTTGGTGGTCCGGGCACTCAATAGGCCCCCGCTCCACGCCAGACCGCGGCGAGCGTACGCAGCAGGATGACGAGGTCGAGGGTGAGTGACCAGTTCTCGACGTAGCGCAGGTCCAGCCGGATGCTGTCCTCCCAGGACAGGTCGGCTCGGCCGGACACCTGCCACAGGCCGGTCAGGCCGGGCTTGACCACGAACCGCCGGCGCATGTCGTCCGGGTACAGGGCGACCTCGGAAGGAATCGGCGGGCGCGGGCCCACCAGCGACATGTCGCCACGGAGCACGTTGAGCAGTTGCGGCAGCTCGTCCAGGGAGAACTTGCGCAGCAGCCGACCGACCGGGGTGACCCGGGGATCGTTGCGCATCTTGAACAGGACGCCGTCGCTCTCGTTGAGATGCTTCAGCTCGTTCAACCGCGCTTCGGCGTCGGTGTACATGGTCCGGAACTTCATCATCCGGAACTCCCGGCCGTACCGTCCGACCCGGGTCTGCTTGAACAGCACCGGTCCGGGCGAACCCCGCTTGATCAGCAGCGCGAGCGCGATCAGGAGCGGGCCGAAGACGGCCAGCAGGACAAGCGCGCCGATCCGGTCCACCAGTTCCTTGACCACCCGTGCCGCCCCGGACATCCGGGCATGCTCAACATGGAGCATCGGCAGCCCGTCCACCGGGCGGATAGTGGTCCGGTCACCGGCGACGTCGATCAACGCGCTGGCCACGATCAGGTCGACTTCCTCGCGCTCGAGCTGCCAGGCCAGTCGGCGCAGCGCGAGCCCGTCGAGCTCGGGGCAGGACAGCACCACCACGGTGTCGGCCGCGGACACCTCGACCGCACCCCACACGCTGTCGAAGCTGCCCGATACCGGCAGGTCGACGCCGCGTACCCGACCGCCCTGGTCGCCCTGCCCGATCGGCAGGCAGGCGCCGACCACGTCGAGACCGTGGTACCGGTCCCGGCGGAGCTGACGGGTCAGGTGCGCGACCGCCCGCTCGTGCCCGACGACCACCACGCGGCGCATGAACCGGCCGGTGTGCCGGGCGTTGTGCAGCCGGCGGCGCAGCAGGTACCGGGTGAGCACACAGGTCAGCGTCGCCAGTGGCAGGCCGATCACCACGTACCCGCGGGACAGCCGTACGTCGAACGCGTACGACACGACCGCCATCGCGGCGGTGAGCGCGAGCCCGGTGCGGAAGACCCGCTGGTACTCGTCGGTACCGACGAACAGGTGCCGGGCCTCGTAGGCACGGTTCATCGCCAACGCCGCGACCCAGGCAAACGGCAGGATCGTGGACAGGAGCAGGTATCCCTGGTTGTACTGCGTGACATCGGCACCGAAGCGGACCCCGAACGCGACCGCCGCGGCGAGCAACCCGACCAGTAGGTCGGTCACTATCAGTGTGCGGACGTAACGTGCTTCCCAGGCACAACGGGCGGTACGCGCCCGACGTGCCCGCCCCAGCCGAAAGTCCGCGGTACCGACCAGTCCCTGATCCTCGAGATCACGTAGTTCGCGGACGGCCTCTACCGCAGTCACGTAACCCCCTTCATCTCCTCGATCGTCGCGATCGTGACAACGCGCAACGTTCGCGGAGTATCACGGCCAATACAGATGTGCTGTTGTCGCGGTTTACTCGCTGAACAGACCCTGGTTGATCGGGCTACTTCGCGCCAGCGTTCTGTCTAATGACCTAGGTCAGCCTGTCGCATCGCTGACAGCGAAACCTGGAAGAATCCGCCATAGGTCACCGATGTCGGATTCCACCCGAGCCATTCAGTCTGTTCTATGCATGGCTGCCCCGTACAAGATCGGCCTCAACAGCGCTGTCATTACATAAAGTTACGATCTTGTCCGATTTCGCCAGCCCAGCCGGAGGCGTCAACAGAAGCGGCGCCGGTGGGCGGACCAACCATCCCCGTGACTGGGCATGATATGCCCTCTATGTGCTGCGCGCTGGCCACCCGACGAGTCCGCGGCCGAGCCGCGGTCGCCCGCGGCTACGGGAACCGGCCGGATCCGTGACCCGTCGGCGGTACGTGCTCAGCTGGTGTGAAAGACATTCTGTGTCGCTTCCAGACCTCGTTCGATGACGCTCTCGATCGCATCGGCGGCCCGGTCCACGTGGTACCCGAGATCCTTCCGCTCCGCCGCGGAGAAGTCCCTGAGCACGTAGTCGGCCCCCTCCTGGCGTCCGGGCGGCCGGCCGATCCCGAACCGGAGTCGCAGGTAGTCCCGGCTCGAGAGGGACTTGGAGATCGAGCGCACGCCGTTGTGCCCCGCCTCGCCGCCACCGGACTTGAGGCGCAGCACGCCATACGGCAGGTCCAGCTCGTCGTACACGACCACGAGCCGGTCCAGCGGCACCTTGTAGAAGTTGACCAGGCCGCTGACCGGGCCACCGGACAGGTTCATGTACGACTGGGGCTTGGCCAGTACGAGGCGGGCGCCACCCGGGCCACCGAGCCGACCCTCACCGCTGACCGCCTGCACCCGCCCCTGCCGGCTGAACCGGGCACCGATCCGGCCGGCCAGCTCGTCGACCACCATGAAGCCGACGTTGTGCCGGTTCGCCGCGTACTTCGGGCCCGGATTACCGAGGCCGACGACGAGGTACGGTTCGCCGTCGGCCATCTCGGTATCCGGTTGTCTACTGGTCCGCCAAGGCCACCGCACGCGCAGCGTGACGGATCAGGCCTCGACCCGCTCCGCCTCGGCATCGGCCTCGGCCGCTGCTTCGGGCTGCTCGGGCGCGGTCTTCTCGATGCCGGCCTCGGCCTCGGCCACGGACAGGTCGGCCTCGAGCTGCGCGGCACTCGGCGCGGCAACGATCGTGACGACGCTCGCGCCCGGGTCGGTGACCAGCTCCGAGCCCTCGGGCAGCGGTACGTCCTTCGCGGCCACGTGCTCGCCGACGTCCATGCCCTCGATCGACACCTCGACGCGGTCGGGCAGGTGGGTCGCCTCGGCGTTCACGGTCAGCGTGTTGATGTCCTGCACGATCAGGCCGTCGCTGCCCTTGGCGAGCTCGCCGACGAGCAGCACCGGGATCTCCACGGTCACCTTCTCGCCGATGCGCACGAGCAGCAGGTCGACGTGGTCGATGGTGTCCTTGATCGGGTCCCGCTGCAGCGCCTTGGCCAGGGCCAGCTGGTTGGCACCGTCACCCAGCTCGATCTGGAACAGCTGGTTGGCACCGCCGTGCCGGAGCGCCGCGGCGAACTCGCGGGCCGGCAGCGCGATGTGCTTCGGCTTCTCGCCGTGCCCGTACAGCACGGCCGGGATCTTGCCGGCCCGCCGGGTACGGCGAGCACCGCCCTTGCCGAACTCGGTGCGGGGCTCAGCGCTGATACGTACCTCGGACACGGGAGTACTCCTCAAAAGCATCTAGTTGCGTGGCAGTAGCGACTCGGTGGCTGCGGCGGCCGGGGCGGCGGGCGACACGCCCGGGACACCGCGTCGATCACGGGCCCGCAGGGGCACCCTCGCCGTGGCAACCGAAATAGTCTAGCGCTCCGGAGCCGCCGCGTTGGGCCCGGGGCGCCACTGCCCGGCATCTCCGGTCGGACGCCGCATCAGGACGAATTCGACCGATCCGTTGCCGGCCGGACTGACACATCGATCCAGCTCAGTGAAGCCGGCGTTGCGGTACAGCCGGCGGGCCCGTTCGTTGAAGGTGGCCACGGTGAGCCGGAAGCCGGCCGGGGCGTACGCGCGGGCGGCGTGCCGCAGTATGACGTCCAGGAATTCCCGACCGTGGCCCTGGCCGGTGAGGTCGGGGCGCATGCCGAGCCCCACGTCCAGCGCGGTCCCGTCGTACCAGCCGACCCGGTGGCCACCCGGCACCCGGGCGTCCTGGCCGAAACAGCAGAATCCGATCAGCTTCTCGGCCGGGTCCACCAGTACGTGGTAGGCGTTCGCGGGCTCCAGCAGTACCGGCAGGCTGTTCGCGGACATCTGGTAGCCGTGGTACGGCGGCGGGTACCGCCACTGCGCGATCTGCTTGGCGTACCGCCGGGTGATCGGTACGACCCGCCAGGCGTGGGCGGGACCCGCTTCGGTCACCCGGACAGGCCGCCGAACAGCGTGGTCACCGAGCCGTCGTCGAAGACCTCCCGGATCGCCCGGGCCACCAGGGGCGCGATCGACAGCAGGGTGATCTTGTCGAGCTGCTTCTCGGCCGGGATCGGCAGCGTATTGGTCAGTACGACCTCGCTGATCCGGCTGTTCTTCAACCGCTCGGTGGCCGGGTCGGACAGGATGCCGTGGGTGGCGGCACAGATGACCTCGGCCGCGCCCGCCTCGAACAGCGCGTCGGCCGCCTTCGAGATCGTGCTCGCGGTGTCGATCATGTCGTCCACGATCACGCACACCCGGCCTTCGACCTCGCCGACCACCCGGTTGGCCACCACCTGGTTGGGCACCATCGGGTCGCGGGTCTTGTGGATGAACGCCAGCGGGCAACCGCCGAGCCGATCGGTCCAGCGCTCGGCCACCCGTACCCGGCCGGAGTCCGGCGCGACCACGGCCATCGGCCGGCCGGCGTACCGCTGCTCGACGTACTCGGCCAGCAGCGGCAGCGCGAACAGGTGGTCCACCGGGCCGTCGAAGAACCCCTGGATCTGCGCGGTGTGCAGGTCCACGGTGAGGATCCGGTCGGCTCCGGCGGTGCGGTACAGGTCCGCGATCAGCCGGGCCGAGATCGGCTCCCGGCCGCGGTGCTTCTTGTCCTGCCGGGCGTACGGATAGAACGGCAGCACCACGGTGATCCGCTTGGCCGACCCGCGCTTGAGCGCGTCCACCATGATCAACGATTCCATCAGCCACTCGTTGATCGGGTTGGTCATGCTCTGCACGACGAACGCGTCCGAGCCCCGTACGGACTCCTTGAAGCGCACGAAAATCTCGCCGTTGGCGAAGTCGTACGAGTCGCTGGGAGTCGGTGCCACGCCGAGCGTCTCACCGATCTCGTCGGCGAGCGCGGGAAACGCCCGACCGGAGAAGAGCATCAGTGACTTGCGGTTCTCCGCGACGATGCTGCCCATGAGGCTCTTCCTGCTCCCCCTCGTAGCCCGTACCGGTCAGGCTGCCGTCCTGCCCGGTTGACCGGCGGTGTGACCCGCCGGCTACACCTGCGTGTCGTCCCCACCAGTGTCACGCCGCTGGTCCGGTTCTCCCGCCGCGGCACGCTCCGGGTCGGCCCCCGGATCCACCGCCGCGGCCCGCTCGGTGGCGGCGGCCGCCGCCTCGGCGGCCCTGGTCCCCGCCCGCCGCCGCTGCACCCAGCCGGCGACGTTGCGCTGAAGCCCCCGCGCCACGGCGAGTGCGCCGGGCGGTACGTCCTTGATGATCACGCTGCCGGCCGCGGTGTACGCGCCGTCCCCCACCTCGACCGGAGCGACGAACATGTTGTCCGCGCCGGTACGGGCATGACTGCCGATCACCGTGTGGTTCTTGTGCACCCCGTCGTAGTTGACGAACACGGTGGCCGCACCGATGTTCGTACCCTCGCCGATGGTGGCGTCGCCGACATAGGACAGGTGCGGCACCTTGCTGCCGGTACCGATTCCGGCGTTCTTCGTCTCCACGTACGTGCCGATCTTCACCTTGCCCGCCAGCCGGGTACCCGGGCGCAGGTAGGCGTACGGCCCGATGGTGCAGTCCGGGCCGATCTCGGCGCTCACGCAGTGCGCGCGTACGACCACCGAACCGGCGCCGACCGTGGTGTCGACCAGCGTGGTGTCCGGACCCACCTGGGCCCCGCCGGCCACCTCGGTGGCCCCCTGCAACTGGACGTTCGGGTGCAGCAGCACGTCCGGCCCGAGCACCACACCGGTCTCCACCCAGGTGGTACCGGGGTCGAGCATGGTGACGCCGGCGCGCATCCAGGACTCGTTGATCCGGTCCCTGAGCAGGACGCGCAGCCGCGCGAGTTCGACCCGGTCGTTGCAGCCGAGCGTCTCGCTCGGATCCGCCGCGGTGTACGCCCCGACCTGGTGACCGTCGCCGACGAGCAGCCCGATCACGTCGGTGAGGTACTCCTCGCCCTGGTCGTTGTCGGTACCGAGCTTGTTCAGCGCGGCTTCGAGCAGGTCGGCGTCGAACGCGAAGGTACCGCTGTTGATCTCCCTGATCCGGCGCTGTTCGACGGTCGCGTCCCGCTCCTCGACGATCGCCTGTACCGGACCGGCCGCACTCTCACCAGCCGCACTCTCACCGGCAGGCCTCTGGCCGGCTCGGATGATCCGGCCCAGTCCGGTCGGGTCCGGTACCTCGGCGGTCAGCACGGTGGCCGCGCGACCGGCCGACTCGTGCGCGTCGACCAGCGCGGTCAGGGTCTCCGGGCGTACCAGCGGCGCATCGCCGTTGAGTACCACGACGGTGCCGGTGAGGTCGGCGGCGGCCGCCAGCGCGGTCCGTACCGCGTGCCCGGTGCCGCGCTGTTCGGCCTGCAGTACCGGCTGCGCGGCCGGTGCCACCTCGGCCACATGTGCGGTCACCTGGTCCGCGCCCCGGCCGACCACGACCAGCGTGCGCTGGGCGCCGAGCGGTGCGGCGGCGGCCAGTACATGACCGAGCAGCGTGCGGCCGAGAAGTGGATGGAGCATCTTCGGCAACGCGGAACGCATCCGCTTGCCCTCACCGGCGGCGAGAACGACGACCGTGCGCGGTAGCGCCTGGCTCACCCGCAGTTCCTTCCCAGGTGCGGTCGTTTTCAGCTGACCCGATCCGCCGCGCGCTGCGGCCGGCGGCCCGGTGGCCTGGTCGTCCGGTCGGCGGTGCCGAGGCGACGCGCTCATGCTAACCACCGCGGACCTGTCCGGGTGCCAGCGGGCCGGTGACCGGCCTGACCGATGCGTTACACCGTGCGCGGCGTACTCGACCGGCTACTCCCGGCCGGCAACCCCCAGCCCGACAACGCCGCGCCGGACGTC
Organism: uncultured Actinomycetota bacterium; assembly: GCA_963742715.1. Lineage (GTDB taxonomy): Bacteria > Actinomycetota > Actinomycetes > Mycobacteriales > Micromonosporaceae > CAVUMR01. The sequence continues at coordinate 486,771 of CAVUMR010000003.1, forward strand.
GCCGACCAGCGCCGCCAGCAGCTGCCGACCGCCGGTCGCGAGCCGGACCCGCGGCTAGACGTCGCCGGGCCAGATCGTGCCGCGGATCCGCCAGCCGCCCTCCACCTGCGCGACGAACTGCACGAACGCGTAGTGCCGCTGTCCCCGGGTCCGTACGCAGAATGCGCTGCCCCGGGTGAACGGCGCGTCCTCGATGGCGAAGTCGCGCAGCAGGGTCACGCAGTCGTCCCGACTCGGCGTGCCCGGCTGGCTCCAGCGCGCCAACCCGTGCCAGATCGGGTAGCTCTCGATCGAACCGTCTCCGTCGTAGATGTCCATGTCGGGAGCCACCTCCGGCGCCGACACCGGCGGGTCCGCGTCGAGGTCCACCCCGTCGTTGGTGAACAACAGGTCGAGCGGGCGGGCGGGGTCCGCGTCGCCGGAGTCGGAGCCGCCGGTCGGCGGATGGTTGAGCGTCCGGCGCGTCGCGGGCGGGTTTTCGTCCACCGCCCCGTGCCCGTCGTCCGGACCGGCCACCTGGTAGAGGAAAGCGGCGGCGCCGACCAGAGCGGTGATCATCGCGGCGACCGCGGTCATCACGCCGGGGAGAGTGCGCCAGAACGACGACTCCCGGGCCGGGTCGGGTGGAGGGGTCTGCGGCTGGCTCAAGGACGCTCCGAGGTGCTGCGGGTGCTCCGGGTGCTCCGGGGCAGGGAGTCCGTGCCCGCGTTGAGCCGGTCAACCGACAGCAGCAGTCACCGGCGACCGGACGGGATCACGGAAGCGCCGATTCTCGCACGGAGCGCACGACGGGAAAGCTCGGCCGCCAGGACTCGAACCCGGACATAGTGGACCAAAACCACTTGTGCTGCCAATTACACCACGGCCGATCGGTCACCCGACATCATTCCACCTCGCCGCGGAGGCGGGCCAATGCCATCCGGTACCAGCGCTCGGGCGACTGCCGACCCCTCCCGCGATCGCCTGGTTACCAGCCGTTCCGGTGGCAACTTACGGTTGCGTAGGTTACGGTGACGTAAGCGTAATGAAGCGTGGGAGTTCGCCGAGGTGAGCCCGCTAACTGCCCGTCCGACCGAGCGAGGCGCAGATGACACCAAGCCAGTCCAGTCCGGTGCTCGACCGTCAGACGGAAACCTCGACGGCTTCCGCCACGGCGGAAGGTGACCAGAGTCGAGGCGGCGGCAAGCCGATGCTCGAGCCGAACCAGTCCAAGGCGGCACAGATCGCGCTGTGGGCCTTCGTGGTCATCCCGTTCCTGGCCCTGGTCGCCGCCATCCCGGTGATGTGGGGCTGGGGACTGTCCTGGTTGGACATCGCGATCGCGGTGGTCTTCTACAACGTGTCCGGGTTCGGCGTGACGATCGGCTTCCACCGCTATCTCACCCACGGCGCGTTCAAGGCCAACCGCTGGCTGCGGGTACTGCTGTCGGTCTGTGGCTCGCTGTCGATCCAGGGCTCGGTCACCCAGTGGGTCGCCGACCACCGGCGGCACCACGCGTACAGCGACCGGGAGGGCGACCCGCACTCGCCGTGGCGCTACGGGGAGAGCGTCGGCGGAGTAGCGAAGGGTCTGTTCTTCGCGCACTGCGGCTGGCTGTTCAAGCGCGAGCTGACCAACCGGGCGCGGTTCGCCCCCGATCTGGTCGCCGACCGCGACATCCAGCGGGTCGACCGGCTGTTCCTGCCTCTCGTCGTGTTCTCGCTGCTCGCGCCGGCCGCGATCGGCGGTCTGGTGACGATGTCCTGGCAGGGCGCGCTGTCCGCGTTCTTCTGGGGTGGCCTCGTCCGCGTCGCCTTCCTGCACCACATCACCTGGTCGGTCAACTCGGTCTGCCACGTGGTCGGCGAGCACCCGTTCGAGACCCGCGACGGCGACCGCGCCGCCAACGTCTGGCCGCTCGCGCTGCTCTCGTTCGGTGAGAGCTGGCACAACCTGCACCACGCCGAGCCCACGTCCGCCCGGCACGGCGCCCTGCCCGGCCAGATCGACACGTCGGCCCGGATCATCTGGTTCTTCGAGAAGTGCGGCTGGGTGCACGACGTGCGCTGGCCGAAGCCAGAACGACTCGCCGCCAAACTCGTCCAGCCGAAGCCCGCGACAGCGGCGACCGGCGACGCGAGAACCGGCTCTGACACTATGACCCGGTGAACGACGGGGGCGGGTCAGAACGGCGACGGACTAACGGAAGACCGGCAGGTCGGGTGCGGATGTCCGCCGCCGAGCGTCGCGAGCAACTGCTCGCCATCGCCCGCCAACTGTTCGCCGAACGCGGCTTCGACGCGACCAGCATCGAGGAGATCGCGGCCCGGGCCAAGGTCTCCAAGCCGGTGGTGTACGGGCACTTCGGCGGCAAGGAAGGCCTGTACGCGGTCGTCGTCGACCGGGAGGTCAACCGACTGCTCGACCGCATCACCGGCGCGCTGACCGGTGGCCACCCGCGGGAACTGCTCGAACAGGCCGCGCTCACGCTGCTCGACTACATCGAGGCGGAGACCGACGGGTTCCGGGTGCTGGTCCGCGACTCGCCGGTCATGTCCACCACCGGCAACTTCTCCAGCATCCTCAACGACGTCGCCCACCAGGCCGAGCACATCCTGGCCGCGGAGTTCTCCGGCCGCGGGTTCGACCCGAAGCTGGCCGAGCTGTACTCCCAGGCACTGGTCGGGATGGTGGCGCTGGCTGGCCGGTGGTGGCTGGAGGCGCGCCAGCCGGATCGCGAGACGGTCGCCGCGCACCTGGTGAACCTGGCCTGGAACGGGCTGTCCAATCTGGAGGCGGCCCCGACGCTGCCGTCCCGTTCCGAGGCCGTCCGCCCGAACAGCGAGCGGCCGGCCGTCACGCCAAGCTGAGCACCCTGAGCTGGCCGGCCGCAGGTCAGTGGGCGGCCGGCTCCCGGTCGTCATCGCGGGACCGCTCGCCCGCCGAACCGGAGCGGTCGATCCGGCCGTACAACGCCTCGGTGAAGATGAACAGCCCGATCACGAACGAGACCACGCAGTTCGTCACCGAGAACGCCAGCAGGTTCAGGTCGGTACGCAGCAGCGCCAGCATGGACAGGCCGGCCAGCCAGAAGATCGACCCGGCCACGAAGTTGACCATGACGTCGATGTTGCGACCGACGAGAGTGGCGACCACCACCACGGCGCCGACGATCACCGACAGGATCGCGAAGCCGGGATTGGTGCTCAGCCCCAGCACCCGCTCGCCGTGCAGGTCGAACGTGTCCATCCCGCGGGTCTGTACGAAGCCGATGATCCCGAAGATCAGTACGAACAGGCCGGCCAGGGTGGCGAGCGTCCGGTACATCCCACGAAGCCGGTGGTTGACGGGCAGGTGCAGGACCATGGGATCCCCTCAGGGCGAGCTTGTCGGTACAGGTGCCGACGATTCTTGCGTACGCCGCCGCGACCGCACCGGAGACCCCGGCGGATTCGACCGGCAGCGGCTTTCCGCCGGTGGCAGGATCTGCAGATCGTGAGCTACCAGGCGGCCGCGCAACGGTACGACCGGATGACCTACCGCCGGTGCGGGCGGAGCGGGCTGCACCTGCCGCTCGTCTCGCTCGGCCTGTGGCACAACTTCGGCGACGACCGGCCGATCGACACCCAGCGGGCGATCCTGCGGCGCGCCTTCGACCTCGGCATCACGCACTTCGACCTGGCCAACAACTACGGCCCGCCGTACGGCTCGGCCGAGACCAACTTCGGTCGGTTGTACGCCGAGGACTTCCGGGCGTACCGGGATGAGCTGCTCATCTCGACCAAGGCCGGGTACGACATGTGGCCCGGGCCGTACGGTGAGTGGGGCTCGCGCAAGTACCTGCTGGCCAGCCTCGACCAGTCGCTCAAGCGGATGGGACTGGACTACGTCGACATCTTCTACTCGCACCGGTACGACCCGCGGACCCCGCTCGAGGAGACGATCGGCGCGCTTGTCACGGCGGTACGGTCCGGCCGCGCGCTGTACGCCGGGATCTCGTCGTACTCCCCGGAGCACACCCGCGAGGCGGCCGCGATCCTGCGGGACGCCGGGGTACCGCTGCTGATCCACCAGCCGTCCTACTCGATGCTGAACCGCTGGATCGAGGACGGCCTGCTCGACACCCTGGCCGACGAGGGCGCCGGTTGCATCGCGTTCTCCCCGCTCGCGCAGGGCATGTTGACCGACAAGTACCTGGCCGGGATCCCGGCCGGATCGCGCGCCTCCCGGGACACCTCGCTCTCCCCGGACCTGCTCACCGACGACCGGATGAGCAGGATCCGGGCGCTGAACGAGCTCGCCGGCCGGCGCGGCCAGTCGCTGGCCCAGCTCGCGTTGGCCTGGGCGCTGCGGGACGAGCGGGTGACCAGCGTGCTGATCGGCGCCAGCAGCGTCGAGCAGTTGGAGCAGAACGTGGCCGCGCTGGACCGGCTGGACCTCACCGACGACGAGCTCGCCGAGCTCGACCGGTACGCGGTGGAGTCCGGCATCAACCTCTGGGCCCGGTCCAGCGACGCCTGACTTTCCAGACGCCTGACGGCACCAGACGCCTGACCGCACCAGACGCCTGACGGCACCGCTCAGGTGACCTGTTCGACCTGTTCGGCGAGGGCGAGCCAGGCTTCCTCGGTCGACTCGCGCTCCGCGTGTACCGCGGCCAGCTCGGCGTTGAGGCCGGTCAGCTTCTCGTAGTCGGTCGCGTGCTCGGCGAGCTGTGCGTGCAGCTTCTCCTCGCGGCGCTGCAGCCGGGTCAGCTCCCGCTCCAGCCGGGCCAGCTCCTTGCGGCCGGACCGGACCTCTCCGGCGGACAACCCGGCCGGCTCGCCGCCGTTGCGGCCGGGCTCCCGCGCGGGTGGCGGGAGGGTCGCCGGAGCGGCCTCGACCCCGGCCCGGCGCGCCAGGTAGTCCTCCACCCCACCGGGCAGCGCGGCCAGCTGGCCGTCGCCGAGCAGCGCCGCCACCGAGTCGCAGACCCGTTCGATGAGGTACCGGTCGTGACTGGCCACGATCAGCGTGCCCGGCCACGAGTCGAGCAGATCCTCCAGCGCGGCCAGGGTGTCGATGTCCAGATCGTTGGTGGGCTCGTCGAGCAGCAGCACGTTCGGCTCACCGGCCAACAGCCGCAGCAGCTGAAGTCGCCGCCGCTCGCCGCCGGACAGCTCCGCGACCGGGGTCCACAGCCGGTCCCCGGCGAAGCCGAACATCTCGGCCAGCTGGCTCGCGTTGAGCTCCCGGTCGCCGAACCGGACGCGCCGGGCCACCTCCTCGACCGCCTCCAGCACGCGCAGCTCGGCCGGGAGCTCGGTGACGTCCTGGGACAGGTACGCCGGCCGTACCGTGCTGCCGACGCCGACCCGCCCGGCGTCCGGGCGGCGCTCACCGACCAGCAGCCGCAGCAGCGTGGTCTTGCCCGCGCCGTTCGCGCCGAGCAGCCCGATCCGGTCCCCCGGCCCGACCCGCCACGTCACGTCGTCGAGGAGCGTCCGCTCGCCTGAGGTGGACCGGTCCGGCACCCGTACGGTGATGTCTTCCAGGTCGTACACCTGCCTGCCCAGCCGCGCGGTGGCGAGCTTGTGCAGCGACACGGTGTCCCGCGGCGGCGGCACGTCGGAGATCAGCGCGTTCGCCGCGTCGATCCGGAACCGCGGCTTGGAGGTACGCGCCGGCGGGCCGCGGCGCAGCCACGCCAGCTCCTTGCGCAGCAGGTTCTGCCGGCGCGCCTCGGTGGCCGCGGCCACCCGTTCCCGCTCGGCGCGGGCGAGGGTCCAGGCCGCGTACCCGCCCTCGTACGCGCGTACCGCCCCGTCGGCGACCTCCCAGGTACGCGAGCACACCGCGTCCAGGAACCACCGGTCGTGCGTCACCACGGCCAGCGCGGCCGGGTGTTGTACCAGCCAGCCGGCCAGCCAGGACACCCCGGCCACGTCGAGGTGGTTGGTCGGCTCGTCCAGTACCAGCAGGTCGGCCGGGCGTACCAGCAGCGCGGCCAGCGCGACCCGGCGCCGCTCCCCGCCGGACATCGGCCCCACCGGTGCGTCCAGATCCTCGGCCACCCCGAGCCCGTCGAGTACGCCCCGCACGGTCGCGTCGCCGGCCCACTCGTGTACCGCGCCGAAGCCCTCGCCGAGCCAGGCGGTACCGAGCACCACGTCCCGTACCGTCGCGGTGGGCGTGAGCGCGACCACCTGCGGCAGGTAGCCGACGCGCAGCCCGCGCCGGTGGGTCACCCGGCCCGAGTCCGGCTCACCGAGCTTGGTCAGCAGCCGGAGCAGGGTGGTCTTCCCCGCGCCGTTACGCCCGACCACCCCCACCCGGTCGGCCTCGTCCAACCCGATCGACACCTCGTCGAGCAGTACGCCGACCGGGTACGCCTTGCTGACCCGGTCCAGGTTGACGATGTTCACGCGACCACCCGGGCACCGGGTACCGGACCGGTGGCCACCCGCAGCGTGCGGCACACTCCCCGGCCGGCCAGCCGGGCCGCGAGCAGCGCGGCGTGCTCGTCGTCCCGGGCCAGGAACAGGCAGGTCGGACCGGAGCCGGACACGATGCCGGCGAGCGCCCCCTCCTCCATGCCGGCGCGGAGCGTACGGCGCAACCCCGGCCGCAGCGAGATCGCGGCCGGGGCCAGGTCGTTGGCGAGCGCGCCGGCCAGTACCGCCGGATCGTGCTGGCGGAGCGCCGCGAGCAGGCGGTCCGGGGTACCGGCCGGGGTGCCGGCCCGGCCGACGTCACGGAGCCGGTCGAGTTCGCCGTACACCTCCGGCGTGTACAGCCCCTGGTCGGCGATCGCGATCACCCACTGCCACGAGCCGACCGCGAGTACCGGGCTGACCACCTCGCCGCGGCCGGTGCCGAGCGCGGTACCGCCGAGTACCAGGAACGGCGCGTCGCTGCCCACCGTCGCGGCGACCTTGGCCAGTTCGTCCCGGGACAGCCCGGTCCCCCACAGCGCGTCGCAGCCGACCAGCGCGGCGGCCGCGTCCGCGCTGCCACCGGCCAGCCCGGCCGCGATCGGGATGTGCTTGTACAGGTGCAGCCGTACCTTCGGGTCGATGCCGGTGCGCTCGGCCAGCGCGTGTACCGCCCGGAGCACCAGGTTGTCCGGGCCGGTCGGTACCTGGTCGGCGTCGAGTCCGGCGACCGCGAGGCTCAGGCCGTCGGCGCGGTTGACGGTCAGCTCGTCGTACAGCGACACGGCGTGGTACACCGTGGCCAGCTCGTGGTAGCCGTCGGACCGGAGCGGGCCCACCGACAGGTGCAGGTTGATCTTGGCGGGCACCCGTACCCGGACCGAGCTGGATTCGGCCAGCGCCAGCCGATCGGCGTCCTCGGCCTCGACCGGATCGGTCATCGCGACCCGCCTCCTTCCGCGCCGGCGATCGCCGCGAACTGTTCTATGGTGAGCGATTCACCCCGGGCGATGGGCTCGACCCCCGCCTTGCGCAGCGTCTGCTCGGCCAGGTCCGGCCCACCGGCCCACCCCGCGAGCGCCGCCCGCAGCGTCTTGCGCCGCTGCGCGAACGCCGCGTCGATGACCGCGAACACCGCCTCCCGACCCACTCCGGTGGCGACCGGCGCGCTCCGCCGGGTGAACGCCACCAGACCCGAATCCACATTGGGTACCGGCCAGAAGACACTGCGCGGCACCGGTCCGATCCGGCGCGCGGTCGCGTACCAGGCGAGCTTGGCGCTGGGCACCCCGTACACCCGCGAGCCCGGTCCGGCCACGAGCCGGTCGGCCACCTCGGACTGCACCATGACCAGCCCGGTGGCCAGCGACGGCAGCAGCGCGAGCAGGTGCAGCAGCACCGGCACGGCCACGTTGTACGGCAGGTTCGCCACCAGCGCGGTCGGTGCCGGCCCGGGCAGGTCGGCGGCGGACAGCCGCAACGCGTCCGCGGCGACCACCTCGAGCCGACCGGCCAGCTCCGGCGCGTGCGAGTCCACAGTGGAGGGCAGCAGGCCGGCCAGGCGCTGGTCGATCTCCACCGCGTACACCCGCGAACAGGCTGGCAGCAGCGCCAGGGTGAGCGAGCCGAGGCCGGGGCCGACCTCCAGCGTCACGTCGTCCGGCCGCAGCTCGGCGGCCCGGACGATCCGACGGACCGTGTTCGCGTCCACCACGAAGTTCTGGCCGAGCGACTTGGTCGGGGACAGCGCCAGCCCGGCGGCCAGCGCTCTGATCTCCGCGGCGCCGAGCAGGCTCACCGCCAGGGACCGAACACGCGCTCACCGGTCGCCGAGATCGCCGCGCACAGGTCGTCGACGGGCTCCCCGCGTACCTCGGCCAGGGCCCGCACGGTCAGCGGCACCAGGTACGGCGCGTTCGGCCGGCCGCGGTACGGCATCGGGGTGAGGAACGGCGCGTCGGTCTCCACCAGGATCAGGTCGGCCGGCATGACCGCGGCGGCATCCCGCAGGTCACCGGCGTTGGAGAAGGTGACGTTGCCGGCGAAGCTCGCGATGAAGCCCCGCTCCGCGCAGCGCTTTGCCATTTCCGCGTCACCGGAGAAGCAGTGGAACACCACCACGTCCGGCGCGCCCTCGTCGTCGAGAACCCGGAACACGTCGGCGTGCGCGTCCCGGTCGTGGATCACCAGCGCCTTGCCGAACCGCTTGGCGATCGCGATGTGTACCCGGAACGAGTGCTCCTGCAGCGCCCGGCCGTCGTCGCCGGTACGGAAGAAGTCCAGTCCGGTCTCGCCGATGCCGCGTACCCGGTCCCGGCCGGCCAGCGCCTCGATCTCGCGCAGCGCCACGTCCAGCGCGTCGCCCAACCGCGGCGCGTCGTTCGGGTGCAGCGCAACCGTGGCCACGATCGCCTCATGCTCGTCGGCGACGTCCGCGCTCCAGGTCGACGAGGCCACGTCGGTACCGACCTGCACCAGCCGGTCCACCCCGACCGCGGCGGCTTTGCTCGCCACCTCCGCCGGCGACGGGTCCTGCATGTCCAGGTGGGTGTGGCTGTCGAGCACCGCCACCGCGAGCGGCGGGGGCGCTGATGGCGGTTCTCCGCGTCGGCCGTCAGGCAGACGCGGAGAACGAGCCGTGGGCGTGGGCTCTGATGGCGGTTCTCCGCGTCGGCCGTCAGGCAGACGCGGAGAACGAGCCGTGGGCATGGGCTCTGATGGCGGTTCTCCGCGTCGGCCGTCAGGCAGACGCGGAGAACGAGCCGTGGGATTGGACTCAGCCGGGTCGCCCTGGCGCAGCGCCATGGTCAGCCCTGCTGTTCCAGCCGGGCGAGCTCCTCGTCCACGATCGACGGGTCGAGCTTGCGGAAGATCGGGGTCGGCTTGGCCAGCTCGGTACCGACGGCGAGCCCCTGGGACTCCCACCGGGCCGCGTCGGTCGCGTAGTCGCCGGTCAGCACCGGGTACGCGGATCCGCCGTCCAGGTCGTCCACCTCCTGGACCTGCGGCAACGGCGCGAACGTGCCCTTCCCGCCGAGCAGCTCGTGCACGCTCTGGGCGGCGTGCGGCAGGAACGGCGCGAGCATGGTGTTGCAGTCGCTGACCGCCTGCAGCGCGGTGTTCAGCACGGTGGCCTGCCGGTCCGGGTCGTCGCTGAGCTTCCACGGCGCTGACTCGGACACGTACTTGTTCGCCTCGCCCACCACCCGCATCGCCTCGCCGATCGCGGCCTTCTGGCGGTGCCGGCGGAGCAGCTCACCGACCGTGTCGAACCCGGTCCTGGTGGCGGCCAGCAGCGCCTGATCGGCGGGAGTCAGCTCGCCGGCCGGCGGAATCCTGCCGAAGTACCGGGCACCCATCGACACCGAGCGGTTGACCAGGTTGCCCCAACCGGCGACCAGCTCGTCGTTGTTGCGGCGGAGGAACTCGGCCCAGGTGAAGTCGGTGTCCTGGTTCTCCGGACCGGCGACCGAGATGAAGTACCGCAGCGCGTCCGGGTCGTACCGGGACAGGAAGTCGCGCACGTAGATGACCACGTTGCGGGACGAGGAGAACTTGCGCCCCTCCATGGTCAGGAACTCGCTGGAGACCACCTCGGTGGGCAGGTTCAGCTCGCCGTACTGGCCGGGCTGTCCGCCCTTGGCGCCGCGGCCGGCGTACCCCAACAGCTCGGCCGGCCAGATCTGCGCGTGGAAGGTGATGTTGTCCTTGCCCATGAAGTAGTACGACTGGGCGTCCGGCTCGCACCACCAGCGCCGCCAGGCGTCGGCGTCACCGCTGCGTCGGGCCCACTCGATCGACGCCGACAGGTAGCCGATGACCGCGTCGAACCAGACGTACAGCCGCTTGCTGGAGTTGCCCTCCCAGCCCGGCAGCGGTACCGGCACGCCCCAGTCGATGTCCCGGGTCATCGCCCGCGGGCGTACGTCGTCGAGCAGGTTCAGCGAGAACTTCAGCACGTTCGGACGCCAGTCGGTACGGGTCTGCAGCCACGTACCCAGCGCGTCGGCCAGCGCCGGCAGGTCGAGGAAGAAGTGCTGCGTCTCGATGAACTTCGGCACCTCACCGTTGATCCGGCTGCGCGGATTCCGCAACTCCACCGGGTCGAGCTGGTTGCCGCAGTTGTCGCACTGGTCGCCGCGGGCACCGTCGTACCCGCAGATCGGGCAGGTGCCTTCGATGTACCGGTCGGGCAGGGTACGACCGGTGGACGGGCTGATCGCGCCCTTGGTGGTCTGCTCGATCATGTACCCGTTGCGGTGCAGCGTGCGGAACAGCTCCTGCGCGACCGCGTAGTGGTTGCGGGTCGTGGTCCTGGTGAACAGGTCGTACGACAGGCCCAACGCGGCCAGATCCTGCACGATCACCCGGTTGTACCGGTCGGCCAGCTCCTGCGGGCTGACCCCCTCCTGCTCGGCCTGCACCAGGATCGGGGTGCCGTGCTCGTCGGTACCGGAGACCATCAGTACGTCGTGGCCGGCCATCCGCATGTACCGACTGAACACGTCGGACGGTACGCCGAAGCCGGACACGTGACCGATGTGTCGCGGGCCGTTCGCGTATGGCCAGGCGACTGCGGTAAGGACGCTGCTCACGACCGCCCAGCCTAGGCCATGTCGGGTCGGCCCCCGCGAGCCCAGCCGGAGGTCAGCCGTTGGCCGCCGGTGCCGCGAGCGGTCCGGATACCGGTATCCGGATCCGGGCCGCTCGCGAGTCCGGTCAGCGGTGCATCGGCGGCGTGTGCTGGTACACCGTGCTCACCCGGTACGCCCGCCGCTCCAGTGCGAACGCGACGTCCCGGGCGTCACTCATCGCGTCCGGACCGAGGTGGGCGATCCTGGTCAGCTCGAGCGTCTCGCCCATCGGATCCTCGACCGCGGTGACCTTGATGTTGCCGATGCCGGGCGCGTAGAACTTCCGCTGGTGTCCGCCCTCCGGATCGAGCGGACTGTTCTCGTCGACGACCAGCACGTTCTGGTAGCAGCCCGACTTGACGCACAGGTGCCCCCCGGTGCTGATCACCTTGCCGCAGTCCAGGAAGTCGATCTTCGACGCCAGTCCCTGCAGGTACCGGCTGGTGCCGGTCCGCGGGTGGGCACGCATGTGCAGCCCGGCGCGGGCGCTGGACAGCCCGGCGATCCAGGTGCTCGGCGCGCCGGCGAACACGCCGTCCTCGTACTCCTCCGGATACTCGCCGAGGTTCCACACCCGTCCGGTGTCGTCCTGCGCCTGGAACGCCAACTCGGCCTCGACCAGCTCGCCGTCGGTGTAGTCCAGATCCACGAACGCCCGGGTGGTTACCCCGTTGATCACCTTGGTCAGGTCGGTGATCGTGGTGACCACGGTGTGCGGCACCGGCCCGTCGCCGTCGTCGACCACGCCGGTCAGGGTGTACCGGGTGCCGGCCGCCTGTGGCAGGAAACGGTTGTCGATCCGGGTCGGGTGGGAGAAGGTCAGCGCCGCGAACGGTGCGACCGGGTCACAACCGCCCACCGGAGCGCCCGCGGCCCCACCGGAAGCCGTCGACACCGCTGAGGCGGGTGCCGCGCCCATTCCGCCGAACAGCATCAAAGCGCTGACGCCGGCCAGCACGACCCGTCGGGTCCGCGACCGGTCGAATGCACTGAGGTCCATTTCTGCGCACCCCCAACTACGCTCGAGTGGAAACATGCCGACCGCACGTTGTGCGACCCCTGAGCATCCGGGCCTTTTGACGGCTATCGCTCACCTGGACGCCCGGTCACCGGACGCCGCAAGCGACTGGGGCCGGCCTACATCCCGGCACGAGCGATTGCTGGTATTCACTGTCACCTATGTCCACCCGCTGTCAAGCAGCTGCCGGATTGTTGACCCGAAACAGCCGGAGCACCGGTGAAGAATTGCGCAAGAATCGCAACGTGGTCGCATGGATCGTGGCCAGCCGGGCGCAATGCGATGACTTTACCCGCCTGTGGATTCGACTCACGGCACCGTCGAGCCGCGCCCCTATTTTCGGTCAAGCTCCACTTGTCCAGTTCACCGAGCGCGAACTGTCGGCATCATGACTAACGCAAAATCGGTCCGTAATGCTCTTTTACGGTACCGGCCGGTAATTGCCGAGTCTTGCCCGAGCGGCACTCGGCGCGCACGCTACCGCTAGTAACTAAGACTTCTCTAAGAGACCCACGGCTCTGTACGAGAACTGTCCACACAACGGCGAGGCTGGCAGGTAGGCATTACCTAATAGGTGCTGCCCGCCAATTCTGGCTGGTGAACTCGCGGTCCGATCGCCACTTCACGGGGGCCCCGTAATGATGCGCTGGATTATCGGCTCGAGCCTGAAGTTCCGACTGCTGGTGATTCCGATCGCAGCCGTCCTGATGGTCTTCGGCGTCGTGCAGATCCGATCGATGCCGGCGGACGCCTTCCCGGAGTTCACCCCGCCCACGATCGAGGTGCAGACCGAGGCGCTGGGGCTGTCCGCCGCCGAGGTCGAACAGCTCGTCACCGTGCCGATGGAGCAGGACCTGCTCAACGGCGTGCCGTGGACGAAGCAGATCCGGTCCGAGTCGGTCACCGGGGAGTCCTCGGTGGAGCTCGTCTTCGAGCCCGGCACCGACATCATGAAGGCCCGACAGCTCGTGTCGGAGCGGCTGAACCAGGCGCCCGGACTGCCACACGTGTCCAAGCCGCCGGTGATGCTGCAACCGTTGTCCTCGACCAACCGGGTGATGATGGTCGGCCTCTCCTCCGAGGATCTGTCCCTGATCGAGATGTCGGTGCTGGCCCGCTGGCGGATCAAGCCGAAGCTGACCGGCATCGCCGGCGTCGCGAACGTCGCCATCTGGGGCATGCGCGAGCGCCAGCTCCAGGTACAGGTCGACCCGGCCCGGCTGCGCAAGTACGGCATCTCGCTCGACCAGGTGCTCACCACAACCGGCAACGCGCTCTGGGTGTCGCCACTGAGCTTCGTCGAGGCGTCCACCCCGGGTACCGGCGGCTTCGTCGACACCTCCAACCAGCGGCTCTCGATCCAGCACATCTCGCCGATCCGTACGTCCGGTGACCTGGCCAAGGTGACCGTCGAGGACACCGCCGACCGGCCCGGTGGCGAGCTGCGGCTCGGCGACGTGGCGAACGTGGTCGAGGACCACCAGCCATTGATCGGCGACGCCGTCGTCGACGGCGGACCCGGCCTGATGCTGGTGATCGAGAAGCTCCCGGGCGCCAACTCCGCCCAGATCAGCAAGGACGTGCAGGACGCGTTCGCTGAACTGCGCCCCGGCCTGTCCGGCATCACGGTCAACACCGAGGTCTTCCGGCCCACCACCTTCGTCGAGTCGGCCATCGACAATGTCGCGCTGTCGCTGATCATCGGACTGATCCTGCTGATGGTGCTGCTCGGCGCGCTGTTCCTCGACTGGCGCACCGGCCTGATCAGCCTGGTGGCGATTCCACTGTCGCTGATCACCGCCGCGCTCGTGCTGTACCTGCTGGGAGCCGCGTTCAACACCGTGATGCTGGCCGGTCTGGTGATCGCGCTGGGCGTGGTCATCGACGATGCCGTCGCTGATGTGGCGAACATAAGGCGACGACTACGGGAGCAACGCGAGACCGGTACCGAGAAGTCCACCATGGCGATGATCGGCGAGGCTGCGGTCGAGGCACGGGGACCGATGCTGTACGCCACCCTGATCGTCCTGGCCGTGATGGCCCCGCTGCTGTTCTTCGGTGGCGTGACCGGCGCCTTCCTCCGGCCACTGGCGATCTCGTACATCCTGGCGGTGCTCGCCTCGTTCCTGGTGGCACTGACCGTGACCCCGGCACTCGCCCTGTTCCTGCTGAACCGGTCGGACAGCGCGCGAGCGGACTCCCCGGTGGTACGCCGGCTGCAGGGCTGGTACGGACGGGCTCTGAACCGGACCGCGCGGCGGCCGAGCGGAGCGCTGCTCATGGTGGGTGCGGTCCTGGCCGTGGGAATCGCGGTCGTACCGCAACTGCTCAGCGGCTGGACCCTCATACCGGCGCTACAGGACCGGAACCTGCTGATCCAGTGGAACACCGCGGCCAGTACGTCCCAGCAGGAAATGGTGCGGATCACCGCTGCGGTGACCAGGGAACTCAACGGGGTACCCGGGGTCGACAACGTCGGCGCGCACATCGGCCGGGCGATCACCGCCGACCAGGTCGTCGACGTCAACTCCGGCCAGCTCTGGGTCACGATGAACCCCGACGCGGACTACGACAAGACCATCAAGACGATCCGGAAGATCATCGACGGGTACCCGGGACTCAGCCACGACCTGCAGACCTACCCGGCCGATCGGCTCCGGGAGGCACAGACCGGCAGCCGGGGCGACCTGGTAGTCCGCGTGTACGGCCAGGACATGGGCGTCATGCGCGACAAGGCCGAGGAGATCCGGACGATGCTCGGCCGCATCGACGGCATCGGCACCGCCACGATCGACACGGAAACCGAGCAGCCGACCGTTGAGGTCGAGGTCAACCTCGCCAAGGCCGAGCAGCTCGGCATCAAGCCGGGCGACGTACGGCGGGCCGCCGCCACCCTGCTGTCCGGCATCATCGCCGGCAACCTGTTCGAAGAGGAAAAGGTCTTCGACGTGGTGGTGTGGGGAGACCCGGCGCTGCGCAACAACATCAACAGCCTGGGCAACCTGCTCATCGACGCCAGCGGTGGCCGGCAGATCCGCCTCAAGGACGTCGCCGACGTGCGGATCAAGCCGAACCCGACCACCATCCGGCACGACGGCGTGTCCCGCCGGGTGGACGTGGTCGCCGACGTCCAGGGCCGCAACGCTGAGGCCGTCGCCGAGGACGTCAAGGCCAGCCTGCGCAGCGTGCAGTTCCCGCTGGAGTACCACGCCGAGGTGATCGGTGACTACACCCAGCAGACCGACACCCGACGGCGCGCGATCATCCTCGCGATTGCCGCCATCATCGCCGTGTTCCTGCTGCTCCAGGCCGCGTTCTCCAGCTGGCGGCTGGCCACCGCGTTCACCCTGACGGTGCCGATGGCGCTCGCCGGCGGGACGCTCGCGGCGATGATCGTGGACGGCACGTTCAGCCTCGGCTCGATCGCCGGGTTGTTCGCGGTGCTGGGTCTGGCCGTCCGGCAGGGCATCGGCCTGGTCCGGACGTACCAGCGGCTGGACGAGGAGGCCAGCGAGACTTCCGGCCTCGAACTCGTCCTCGCCGGTGCCCGGGAACGCCTCGTACCCATCGCCATCTCGACGCTGGCGATCGCGGGCGCGCTGGTCGGCGTGATCGTGGTCGGCAACGTCCCCGGCCAGGAGATCGTGCGGCCGCTGGCCGTGGTGATGCTCGGCGGCCTGGTCACCTCCACCCTGTTCTGCCTGTTCGTGGTACCGGCGCTGTACCTCCGGTTCGGTACCCGCCGGGATCGCGGCGACACCGCCGCCGATCCGGATCAGGGGCCGACCGCCCCGCGACACGCCATGCCAGTCCCCCAGCCTGCCGAGTGAAGGTCGTGTCAGCCATGAGAGGTCTCTCCAAAGCGCAACTGGTCCGATGGGTCGTCGCAGCGCTGCTCATCGTCGGCATCGGTGTCGGCGTTGGCGGACTCGCGAGCATCGCCCACTCAAGTTCAGAGGAACCGGCCATCGACGAACCGAGCGTGGCCGAGGTCATCGAGGGCACCGACCTGAGCAAGGTGACGGTCACCGCCGACGGCGTGCGGCGTCTGGGGCTCAAGACCGCGACGGTCGTGGACGCGGCCGCGGGCCCGAAGGCGATGACCAGCGTTCCCTACGCGGCGGTGTTCTACGACCGGTCGGGCGCGTCGTGGGTGTACACGAGCCCGGAGACGAACGTGTTCGTGCGTGCCCCGATCACCATCGACCACGTCACATCGGACACCGCTTTCCTGACCGTGGGTCCGCCGGCCGGTACCGCTGTGGTGACGGTGGGAGCTCCTGAGCTGTACGGAACCGAGGTCGGCGTCAGTGAATGACGCCTACTGACCCGCAGGGACCGGCTCTATTCGGTGGATCACGTTTCGACGACTAGGTAGGGACGGCTGCGGCCATGATGCGTTGGATGATCGGCTCGAGCCTCAGGTTCCGCGCCCTTGTGGTTGCGATCGCTTCGGGGCTGATGTTCTTCGGAATCCTGCAGCTCAACAACTCGCCGGTGGACGTCTTTCCGGAGTTCGCCCCGCCGAGCGTCGAAATCCAGACGCCCGCTCTCGGCCTGTCCGCGACCGAGGTGGAGTCCCTCGTCACGGTACCGATGGAAGAAGCGCTCCAGGGCGTACCCGACCTCGACGACATGCGATCCAAATCGGTACAGCAGCTGTCCTCGATCATGCTCATCTTCAAGCCGGGTACGGATCTGCTGACAGCCCGCCAGCAGATCCAGGAGCGGTTCGCCTCGGTGACCACCACGCTGCCGAGCTGGGCCGGTCCACCGCTGATGCTCGCCCCGCTGTCGTCGACGCGGCGGGTGATGAAGATCGGACTCACGTCCGAGTCGATCAACCAGATGCAGCTGTCGATGATCTCCTACTGGACGATCCGGGCCCGGCTGCTGCAGGTGCCGGGGGTGGCGAACATCCCGATCTGGGGCGAGCAACTGCAGATGATGCAGGTACAGGTCGACCCGAAACGGATGGCCAAGCATGACGTCGCACTGGACGACGTCATGGAAACCACCGCGGACGCGCTGGATGTCGGGCTGCTGCAGTTCGCCGAGGGCTCGCTGATCGGGACCGGCGGCATCATCGACACCCCGAACCAGCGGATGGACGTCCACCCGGTGCTGCCGATCCGGACGCCGGCCGACCTGGCCAAGGTCACGGTCACCAACCGCAACGGACAGGCGCTGCGCCTCGACCAGGTGGCGGACGTGGTGGAGGGTCACCAGCCGCTGGCCGGCGACGCGGTGATCAACGGCGGTCCAGGGCTGATGCTCATCATCGAGAAGCTGCCGTGGGCGAACACGCTCGAGGTCACCCGTGGCGTCGAAGAGGCGCTGCGCGACCTGCAGCCGGGACTCACCGGTATCCAGGTCGAGACGAACATCTTCAAGCCGGCGAACTTCATCGAGACGGCGATCGACAACCTCACCCGGGCCCTGCTACTGGGCTGCGTACTGGTGATCCTGGTGTTGATCGCGTTCCTGTTCGAGTGGCGGACCGCGCTGATCAGCGTGGTGGCGATCCCACTGTCCCTGCTGTCCGCGCTACTGATCCTGCACGCGCTCGGATCATCGATAAATACGATGATCCTGGCCGGATTGGTGATCGCGGTCGGGGTGGTGGTGGACGATGCCATCATCGATGTCGAGAACATCGTGCGAAGACTCCGGGAGGCTCGCCGCTCCGGCAGCACCCGGTCCACCGCCGCCATCATCCTCGACGCCTCGATGGAGGTTCGCGGACCGATCGTGTACGCCACCCTGATCATCGTGGCCGCGACCGCTCCGGTGTTCTTCCTCGAGGGCCTGACCAGTGCGTTCTTCCGACCACTCGCGCTGGCGTACACCTTGGCGGTGTTGGCGTCGCTGCTCGTCGCGCTGACCGTGACCCCGGCTCTCGCGCTGCTGATGCTGCACCGGTCGCAGATCGAGCGGCGTGACTCGCCGCTGGTGCGGGTGCTGCACCGCGGGTACGGCGGGCTGCTCGGCCGGGCCGTCAAGCGCCCCACCGCCGCGTTCGCCACGCTCGCGATCGTCGCGGTCGCCGGCATCGCGACGGTTCCCGCCTTCGGCCAGGACCTGTTCCCGACGTTCAAGGAACGCAGCTTCCTGATGCACTTCGTCAGCGACCCGAGTACGTCGCAGATCGAGGAGGCGCGGATCGTCCAGCGGGCGAGCGCGGAGATCCAGGAGATCCCCGGGGTGGAGGCGTTCGGCGCGCACATCGGTACCGCGCTGCTCGGCGAAGAGGTGTCCGGCGTCAACTTCGGCGAAATGTGGATCACCATCTCGGAGAAGGTCGACTACGACACGACGATCGAGGCCATCCAGGAGGTGGTCGACGGGTATCCCGGGCTGTTCCGTGACGTGCAGACGTATCTGAAGGAACGCACGGAGGAGGTGTTGACCGGGGAGAGCGACGCGATCATCGTGCGGGTGACCGGCGACAACCTGGAGACCCTGCGAGAACACGCCGAGTCGATCGAGCAGATCATGGCTGACACGGCCGGCGTGATCGACCAGCACACCGAACTGCTGGTGGACATCCCGCAGGTCGAGGTCGAGGTAGACCTCGCGGCCGCCCACAGGTACGGACTCAAACCGGGTGACGTACGCCGCGCGGCCGCCACGATCATGGCCGGCGAAGAGGTCGGCGACATCTTCCGGGACGGCAAGGCGTACGACATCCAGGTGTGGAGTACGCCGGAGACCCGGCAGAACGTCAGCGACATCGAGCAGTTGCCCATCGACACACCCAGTGGCAAGCGGGTACAGCTTCGCGACGTGGCCAACGTGGCCGTGAAACCGACCCCGAACGCCGTGTTCCACGACGCCGGCACCCGGTACATCGACGTGGGCGCGAACGTAGAGGGGCGCGACCTCGGCTCGGTGGCGCAGGAGATCGAGCAGCAGCTCGACGACATCGCCCTGCCGCGCGGGTACGGCGCGAAGCTGATCGGTCAGTACCAGGAGCGGCAGCAGGCCCAGCGCAGGTTGTTGACCTTCTCGCTCGGTGCCGCGTTGCTCATCCTGTTACTCCTGGTCGTGTCGTACGGCAGTTGGCGGCTGGCGATGCTGTCGTTCGTCGCGCTGCCGGCCGCGCTGGTCGGAGGAATCCTGGCCGCGTTCGCCACCGGCGGGATCATCTCGCTCGGCTCGCTGGTCGGCTTCCTCACCGTGCTGGGTATCGCCGCCCGGAACGGCATCCTGCTGATAAGCCACTACCAGCATCTGGAGCAGCACGAGGGTGAGAAGTTCGGTCCACAGCTCGTACTGCGCGGATCCAAGGACCGGCTGCGCCCGATCCTGATGACCACGCTCGCCACCGGGCTGGCGCTGGTACCGCTGGTGGCGCTCGGGGAGCTGCCCGGCCAGGAGATCGAGCACCCGATGGCGATCGTGATCCTCGGTGGCCTGGTCACCTCGACGCTGCTGAACCTGTTCGTGGTGCCGGTGCTGTACCTCTGGTGGGGCAAGAGCAGGTCGGAGCGGGAGCGGCTGGCGGCCGACGAGCCCGCCGACCCGCCCGCTCGGGGTGAACCCGCGCCGGTGGCGCCGTAGGGCGCGACCGGCACAGCCTGAAGCCGGCGGCGTGGCACCTCACGCCGCCGGTTTCGCGCGCGGGTAGCCCCGGACCTCCCGGGCCAGGCCGGCACCTGCCACGGGTGGCCCGGATGTCAACGGTGTGTCGGCGCGGCGCACACCGACCGGAGCGGCCCGGCCTCACGATGGTGGGATGACCGGTCACGGTGAGGGGAAGCACGCCCTGCGCGCCGCGGAGCACGACACTGCGGCGGATTCGCCGTCTCCGGGCACAGACCTCGCCCCGGACCCGCCCGAGGCCGCGGCCACCGAGCCGGCCAGGCTCCCTGAGCCGGTCCGGATGGCCGAGCCGGTCCGGATCGCCGCGCCGGACCGCATGCCGGATCTGGCCGAGTTTCCGCTGTGGCCGGACTCCGGCCAGCCCGGCGCGGGTCCGCACGGCAACGGGCAGAACCGACAGGCCCGGTCCTCTCCGGTACGGCTGGCCCGCCCGCCGAAGGCACCGCGCCGGCCCGCGGCCGGCCTGCCCTTCCTCGTCGTGTTCGCGCTCGCCGCCACGTTCTTCGCCTGGGTCAGCGCGGAGCCGCTCTGGCTCGACCTCGGGCACGGTGACCGCGGCACGGTCACGGTCACCCGGTGTACCGGGGACGGCGTCGGGCAGCGCTGTGTCGGCCGGTTCGTCGCGGCCGGCGACCGCTATGTGGTCGGCTCGGTCGGACTGACCGCCGCGCCCACCTCGGCTCGCAGGGCCGGCAGCGCGGTGGCCGCGCGGATGGTGTCCGCGGACGCCAAGCTCGCCTACGCGGGTACCGAGAGTGGCCTGCACCTGCGCTGGGGGGTCGGACTCGCGCTGGTACTGCTGTGCGGGTTCGCCATCGCGGCGTCCAGTGGCGCCTGGCGGCTGCGCGGCGGAGCCCGGTACGGCGTGATCGGAGTGAGCCTGCTCGGCCCGGCCCTGCTCACCGCCGGCATGCTCGCCATCGCCTGGTAGCGCGCCGCTACTTCAAGGCGACGCGCCCTCGTCAAGGGGACCGCGCCGTTCTCAATAGCGCCCCCGCCGTCAGAACGGGACGCGGATGAACGGCGAGCTGTAGTCCGGTACCCGATCAAGGGTCTGTGCGGCGTCGTCGGGTGACGTGCCGGCGGACTCGCGCTCGGCGTTGATCATCATGCCCAGTAGCCGTACCTCGCCAGCGGTCGCGATGCCGGTGACCTCCTCCCGGGCCAGCACCCAGGCGACCGCGGCGGTGATGGACTCCTGCTCGTCCAGCGGCTCGTACCAGGTCGTATACCGCTGCTCGGCATCCTCCGGCCAGTTCCGCCGGGCCACGCTCTTGATGATCATCAGCCCGGCATCCTGGCGCTGTACCTCGGCCACCAGCGCCTGGTAGTCGCTCCAGTAGTCGGCGCGCTGGCTCAGCCGGTAGTTCAGCGGGGTCAGCACCGTGTCGAACGGGAACCGCCGCAGGGCCTCCAGATGGGTGGCCGGTGCCTCGTGACCGTGGCCGGTGATGCCGATCGCCCCGATCAGCCCCTCGTCCCGGGCCCGCACGGCCGCCTCCAGCGCCCCGCCGCGACCGGTGGCCCGGTCGAGCTCGGCCAGGTCGCCGATCGCGTGCAGTTGCAGCAGGTCCACCCGGTCGGTCCGGAGCCGTTCGAGAGATGCGTTGATCTGCCGGTACGCCGCGTCCGCCGACCGCTCGCCGGTCTTGGTGGCCAGGAAGATCCGGTCCCGGATCTCCCCCATCCGCGGCCCCAGCCGCAGCTCCGCGTCGCCGTACCCGGCGGCCACGTCGATGTGGTTGATGCCCGCGTCCAGCACCTGCTGGATCGCCTCGTCCGCCACGTCCTGACTGACCTCGGCCAGCGCCGCCGCACCATAGATCAGTACCGAGCTGGAGTGTCCCAGCCGGCCGAGCCTCCGCTGCCGCATCCGGTCCTCCTCGATCGCTCCCGTCCCATGCTTACCCGCCCGGCCGTGGCCCGCGAGCCGAATCCCAGGTCTGGCACCCTCGGCGCATGCCCGAACTGCTGACCGACGCCGACCTCGCGGCCCGGGCGCCGGCCGGCGGCACCGTGTTCTTCTCGGTCGGGCTGGCCGGTACCGAGGCGTACCTGCTCGCCCACCTGCTCGGGCTCTAGCCCCGCTCAGGAGCCCAATGCGCGGATGGCCGCGTCGTACACCCGCCGCCTGGGCACCCCGAGTTCCACCGCGACCGCGGCGACGGCGTCCCGGCGACTGAGGCCATCCGCCTGGCGTCCGGCCACGGCGGCGGCGAGGTCCGCCTCGTCCAGCGGCTCCGCCGAACGGGGCGGCGCACCGGCCACCACCAGCGTGATCTCCCCGCGCGGCGGGTCGGCCGCGATGCCGGCGGCGAGCTCTGCCAGCGTGCCGCGCCGGACCTGCTCGTACTCCTTGGTCAGCTCCCGGCAGAGGGCGGCCGGCCGGTCCGGGCCGAACGCGTCGACCAGCGCGTCCACGGCCGCCGCGATCCGGTGCGGCGCCTCGAAGAACACCACCGTGCGGGGGTCGCCGGCCAACTCCGCCAGCCGGGACCGGCGCTCGGCCGGCTTGCGGGGCAGGAACCCGTCGAAGCAGAACCGCTCGCAGGGCAGGCCGGACATCGCCAGTGCGGTGGTCACCGCGGTCGGACCGGGCACCGCGGTGACCTCGACGCCGGCCTCGATCGCCGCGCTGACCAGCTGATATCCCGGGTCGGACACGCTCGGCATGCCGCCGTCGGTGATCACCAGGACGGTCGCGCCGCCGGCCAGTGCGTCGGCCAGTTCGGGGGTACGGCGGTGCTCGTTGCCGGCGAAGTAGGACACCACCCGGCCGGTGATCGTGACGTCCAGATCCCGGGCGAGCCGGGCCAGCCGGCGGGTGTCCTCGGCCGCGACCACGTCCGCGGCGGCCAGTGCGGCGCGCAGTCGGGGGCTGGCGTCGGCCGGATTCCCCAGCGGTGCCCCGGCTAGTACGAGCCGTCCCGTCGCCATCGCTCCCCCTCGGCCGGTGGCCGCTGTGTCGCCGCGCCTCGCGCCGTCGCTGGCGTGCGCCATTGTGTCGCGCCGTTGTGTCGCGCCGTTGTGTCGCGCCGTTGTGTCGCGCCGTTGTCGGGCGCGACGCGCCGGAGACCACTATCGCTCTCCGCGTCCGCGAAAGGACGCATTGTCACTGGGCTTCGCAATGCGAACACCACACGGTGCGGCCACAGCCTACGATCGCCTGGTGCCAGCAGCGGTGACGGTGGTCGACCCGGTCAGTGACAGCAGCCCCGGCGACGGGGTGCCTCGTGCGGAGGTGCCCGACCCGGTGCGTCGCCGGCTCGCGCCGCCGATGCCGACCGACAAAGCCCGGTCGTGGTGGATCACCATCGGGGTGGCGGCCATCGCCACGATCCTGCGGTTCGTCGGGCTCGCCCACCCGAAGGGCAAGATCTTCGACGAGGTGTACTACGCGAAAGACGCGCATGACCTGATCGGTCATGCCGTCGAGTGGGACGCCAAAACCAACAGCGGCTCGTACGTGGTACACCCGCCACTCGGCAAGTGGCTGATCGGGCTCGGCGAGTGGATCTTCGGGTACAACGAGTTCGGCTGGCGGATCGCGGCGCTGGTCGCCGGGGTCGCGTCGATCGTGATCGTGATCCGGCTGGCCCGCCGGATGTTCCGGTCCACGCTGCTCGGCGCCGCCGCCGGCCTGTTGATGACGCTCGACGGCATGCACTTCGTGTCCAGCCGGGTGGCGCTGCTCGACATCTTCCTGCTGCTGTTCGTGCTCGCCGCGTTCGCCTGCCTGGTGATCGACCGGGAGGTGAGCCGCCGGCGCTGGTTGCGCGCGCTGGAGGGCGGGCTCGACCCGGCGACGTCGCGGCCCCGCCGTACCCGCGCGGAATGGCCCTGGTGGCGGTTCGCCGCGGCCGCCTGTACCGGCCTCGCGCTCGGCGTCAAGTGGAGCGCGGTGTGGTACCTGATCGCGTTCGTGGTGCTGATCGTGGTGTGGGAGGCGGGTGCCCGGCGGGCCGCTGGAGTGCCCCACTGGTGGCGGGACACCGTGCTGGACGAGCTCGGCTGGATCGCCGTGTTCGTCGGACTCACCATGCTCACCTACCTGGCCACCTGGACCGGCTGGCTCGCCACCGACCAGGGCTGGGACCGGCACTGGTTGCGCGACCGGGGCGACAGTGAGCCACCGGTGATCGGCTCGTTGATCAATCTCGTGCAGTACCACCGGGACATCCTGAAGTTCCACACCAACCTGGACTCGCCGCACGCGTACCGCTCGTGGCCGTGGCAGTGGCTGCTGCTCGGCCGGCCGGTGGCGTACTACTACTCCGGCGACGGTCCGTGCGGCTCGAGCCAGTGCGCGGCCGAGGTCATCCTGCTCGGTACGCCCGTGCTCTGGTGGTCGTTCATTCCGGCGCTGTTCGGTACCGCGTGGCAGGCGATCGCGCGCCGCGACTGGCGAGCCTGGGCGATCCTGGCCGGCGCGGCGATGGGCATCGTGCCGTGGTTCGCCTTCGGCCACCGGACGATGTTCTATTTCTACGCGCTGCCGAGCGAGCCGTTCCTGGTACTCGCGGTGACCCTGGTACTGGGCATGATCATCGGCGACCGGCTCGCCTCGTACGAACGGCGACTGGTCGGCGCCATGGCCGCCGGGGTGTACCTGGCGATCGTCGCGCTGTGCTTCGCCTACTTCTATCCGCTGTACGTCGGCGACCGGATGCCGTACGCGGACTGGTACGCCCGGATGTGGCTCGGCGGTCGCTGGATATAGTGCCCCGTCGGGCACGGCCCTACCACAAACGGGATCTTCATGACAGCCGACGACCATGTCTGAAACCTCGACCGCGCCGCCACCGGGGGACATGACCGAGCCGAGCACGGGCACCGGCACCCCGGCCGCCCCCCGGGTGCCGCGCTGGCGGTCCATCCTCCGCAACGCGCTGCTGCTCGTGATGCTCGTGTTCGCGGTCGGCGCCATCGCCCGCAACTGGGCCAAGCTCGGCTCGGCGCTGTCCGACCTGTCGCCGTGGACTGTGGCCGCGTCGTTCGTACCCGCGATCCTCGCCATCCTCGCCGGGCTGATGGTGTGGCGGGCGGTACTGGCCGACCTCGGCGCGCCGATGTCGGTACCGGCCGCCGCCCGGGTGTTCTTCCTGAGCCAGCTCGGCAAGTACCTGCCCGGCGCGATCTGGTCGATCGCCAGTCAGATGGAGCTGACCCGGGAGCTGAACGTGCCCCGGCGTACCTCCCTCGCCGGCGGTGTACTGGCCATCGCGGTGTCCACCACGGTCGGTCTGCAGGTTGCCGCGGTGACGCTGGTGCTCGGCGCGCCGGACATCGCGCGCCGGTTCTGGTGGGCGCTGGTGGCGATCCCGGCGCTGCTGGCGATGCTGCACCCGGCCGTGCTGGGCCGGCTGATGAACATCGCGCTCAAGGTGCTGCGCCGCCCGCCGCTGCCCCGGCCGCCGACCCTGCGCGGCCTGCTCACCGCGGCCGGCTGGCAGCTGGTCGGCTGGGCCATGCTCGGCCTGCACGCCTGGCTGCTGATCGTCAGCGTCGGCGGTACTCCGGGCCGGTCGATCCCGGTGGCGATCGGCGGGTACGCGCTCGGCTACTCGCTCGGGCTGCTCGCGCTGCTGCCCAGCGGGCTCGGGGTCCGGGATACCGCTCTGATCGTCACGTTCAGCACCGTCATCCCGGCCCCGGCCGCGGTGGTGGTCGCGCTGGTGTCGCGGATCGTCCTGGCCGTCGTCGACATCGGCATGGCCGCCATCCAGCACATCCCGGCGGTACGCCGGCGGGCCCAGGCCGACCACCCGCGCTGACGCCGCTGTCGACACACGAAGCGGGGCCCGGCCAACTCGGCCGGGCCCCGCTCTCGTCGGGCTGTGCGGTCAGGCGGTTTCCGGTCGCCGGGCCACCGCGACCAGCGCCGGACCGCGACTCGGGAACGCCCGCTGGATGACCGCGAACGGGGCGACCCCGGCCTTGATCACCGCGCCGGACAGCTTGCGCCGGGGCTGGAACAGCCGACCCGAGCCGGCGGTGCGCTCGGCCTCGGTGTCGCCGCGCAGGTGCATGCTACGGCTGGCCAGCTGGTTGCGCACCGTGTCGAGGATGTACGCCAGCGGCCACCCGTAGTGGATGATCCGCACGTCGGTGCAGCCGGCCTCGGTCAGGCGCGCGGTCAGCTCCTCCGCGGTGTACCGGCGGAAGTGCCCGGCCAGCGTGTCGGACGGACCGAACCGGGTCGGGTCGGCCGGTACCGACAGCAGGATGTGCCCGCCCGGCTTGACCAGCGGTACCCACTCGGCCAGAGCGGCGGCGTCGTCGGAGATGTGCTCGAGCACCTCGAAGGCGCAGACCAGGCCGTACTGCTTGCCCTCGGGCACCTTGTTGTGGTCGCCGTGGATCACCGTCCCGCCGTGCGCGGTGATCCGGTCATGCGCGACCTGCCAGCACTCGTCGTCCGGCTCGGCGGCCGTGTACGTGCGGCCCTGCGCCAGCCGGGTGCCGAAGCCGCCCAGCCCGCAGCCGAGCTCGAGAATGTCGGTGGGGTTGAGCTCGTCCACGAGCCGCTTGACCACAGACCACCGGAGACTGGCACGGGGCGCCAGCGGCGGGCTTGCTTGGTCGATCATGACCTGCGTCCTTCTCTCGGTCCTGGTTGCTTATTGGCGGGGCTTTACTGGCGGGGCCTTTGTCGGCGGCGCTGTAGTTCTACCGCGACCGTGCTCCGGTCGCACACTGTCGTCTGTCGCTGTCGTCTGTCGCTGTCGTCTAGCACTGTCGATCTAGCACTGTTGTCAGTCAGCGGCTCGGCCGCCGGCCGGGCGCCGACGGAGCGCCGGATCACTCGTGGCCGGCCCGCTCCGTTGCGGTACCGCACAAAGCCTGTGCGCGTTCCCGGATCCCCCGCACGATCGCGCCGGCGGTGAACCGGTCGACAGCCAGTTCTCTGGCCGCCGTACGGGTCTTCGCCAGCGCCGGCCGGTCGTCGGCGAGCCGGCGCAGCGCCGACGCCAACGCGCCGGGGTCTCCCGGTGGTACGAACTCCGCGGCGTCCCCGAGCGCATACCGCTGCGGTGGGGTGTCGGACGTCAGGATGGCACAGCCGGCGGCCGCACCCTGGTACACCTTGGTCGGCACCACCCGCAGCGCCTTGTCGGTGGTGCCGAAGATACCGAGGGACACGTCGTGCCCGGCCACCAGCTCCGGCAGCTTCTCCCCCGGTACCCAGTCCAGCCAGGTGACCCGCGGGTTGCCGGCGGCGAGCTCACAGCAGGCGGCGTAGTCCTGGCCGGTACCGACCATGGTCACTTCGATCCGCTCGTCGGCGGCCAGCTCGGCCAGCGCGGCGCCGAGCGTCGGCGTGCCGTGCAGCGGCGTGAACAGCCCGACGAAGATGGCTCGCAGCGGTATTGACCGGTCGGTCCCGGCGTCCCGCGTGCCGTCCGCGCGCCGGCCGACCGCGAACCACGGCTCGGTGGCGCCGACCGGCGCGACCACCGCCTTGTCCGCGAACTCGGGCGCGAGGGTGGCCAGCTGCTCGGCGGTGTCCACCACGATCACGTCGGCCGCCCGCAGCGCACCGTCGTCGATCCACTGCAGCAGCCGGGTCTTGAGGCCCGCCGACCCGGCGAGGGCCCGGTCCCGCCCGATCCCGGCCGCCGAGGCCAGATGATCGAGCACGATGGGGGTACGCCGGAACAGCAGCCGGGCCAGTCGCACGTCGAAATGGCCCAGGTACCCCACCACGATCGCGTCCGGGCGGTGGGTCCGGCGCTGCCGGATCGCCCGGGCCGTGATCACCGTCCAGCAGCGCAGCAGTTGACCGGCGAGCACCGGCAGCCGCCAGGGCTGCCGGAGGATCGCGACCCGCCCCGCGGTGTCCAGCGGAAGCGGCTCGTTGACCTCGACGACGTCGTCACCCTGCGTGCGGAGCCCCTCGATGATGGCGCCGATCCGCGGGTGTCGTTCGACGTCATACGTACCGAACGCGAGCCAATGCACCACGACAGGGTAGCCGAGCCCCGGTCCGGCGTACGGCCGGCGGCCACTGTGCGGATAGCACGGATGTGCGCTCCGTTCACCCGTCCCCGGTCCGCGCCGGGCAGGGCGTAGGCTGCGGCCGGACAGCAAGGCAACGACCCGAGCATCGGCGCCGACCCTGGCCGCCGGGCGCCGGCCGTTGCCGTCTTCGTGTTGCGGCCCAGCGGCCCACAGCGATACGGGATCCGATGACCAAGCCAGAAACCACCGCCGTCGACAGCGCCTCGGCCGGTCCGTCGGAGCCGACCGGCGACCCCGGTACCGGCGCCGACCCCGTCGGCGGGGCCGTGGGCGCCACTCGACCGGACGGCCCCTGGCGACCGGGTAACGCGGAGCCGGCGCCGGCCTATGAGCCCGAGCCGGACGATCCCGACCGGAGCCGTCGCCCCCGGGCACTGACCGTGGTCACGCTGGCCGCGCTGGCCCTGTTCGCGTTGTACGGCATCGGCTCGCCGCTGCTCGGCCTGAGCGTGTTCGCCGGTACCGACGAGTTGGTCACCCGGGTGCCCTACGTCAACGCCGGATTCGCCGGTACCCAGGTGCAGAACAACTACCTGGACGACACCTGGGACGGCGCGATCCCGAACCTGCTGCTGTTCGCCGACGGGGTACGGCACGGGGAGTTCGCCCAGTGGAACCCGTACATGGTCGGCGGGGTACCACTCGCGGCCACGCCCGGGTACGCGGTCGCCAACCCGATCTCCCTTCCGTTCTATCTGCTGCCCGGCTGGCTCGCGCCGGGGTACGCGAAGCTGCTGGAGATTCTCGTCGCGGCCGGTGGCTGCTTCCTGTACCTGCGCCGGATCAAGCTCGGCCGACCGGCCGCGGTGACCGGTGGTCTGGTGTTCGCCGCGAGCGCGTTCCTCATCACCTGGACGAACTGGCCGCAGACCAAGGTGGCCGCGTTCATTCCCGCAGTGTTCTGGGCGATCGAACGGCTGGTACAGCAGCGCCGACCGCGCGACGCGGTACTGCTGTGCCTCTCCCTGGCCGCGATGATCCTCGGCGGCTTCCCGGCGATCGTCGGGTACACGCTCACCATCGCAGTGCCGTACCTGCTGGTCCGGGTCTTCGCCGAGTACACCGGCGACTGGCGGCGGCGGATCGGCCTGATCCTGGCCGGCGGCGCGGCCGCGATCGGGGCGGTGTGCCTGGCCGCGGTGCAGCTCCTGCCGTTCGTCGAGTTCCTGTCGAACTCGCTGATCCGCGGCCGGCAGCAGGCCCCGAGCGACAACCTGTCGCTGTCCAGCCTGGTCACCGCGATCGCGCCGTACGCCCTCGGCGGGGTGAACCCGAACCGCACGCCGTACTGGTACCTGTCGATCAACTTCGTCGAGTCGCTGTCGTACCTGGGCGCCGCCGCGCTGGTACTGGTGCTCACCGCGACCGTGATGGCCCGGGCCGGCCGGTCCGCGCTGCCGCGCGGGGTGTGGCTGTTCCTGATCGCGATGACCGGCGCGGCCGTGCTGGTGATCTACGTCGGCGGGCCGCCGCTCGCGCTGCTGCAGAAGCTGCCGGTGCTGTTCTCGGACAACTTCATCGGCCGGGCCCGCAGCGTGCTCGGCTTCCTGCTCGCCACGCTGGCCGCGGTCGGGCTGGAGCTGCTGCTCTCCGGCCGGCGCAGTACCGCCACCGGGCGGGCCCGACAGCTGGGCCGCGGGTACGCCGTCGCGGTGTGGCTGGTCGCCGCGCTGGTCGGCGGCCTGGCCTGGCGAAACGCCCGGCGGGAGGCGTACGCGGCGAACGCGGCCCGGCACGACGGGGTGGACCGGGTCCAGCACCTGAACGTGCAGATGCTGATCGGCTTCGGGCTGGTCGCGCTCGCGCTGGTGTGTGTGGTCGTGCTGTACCGCTCGCATCCGTCCGCCACCGGGCGGCACGACCGCGGCGCGCTGGCAGACGGGCCGTTCGGACGGCGTACCGGCCTGGTCCGGTTCGGCGCGGCCGCGCTGTTGCCGCTGCTCATCGCGGTACAGGCGTTGAGCCTGGTCCGGCCGTACTGGCCGCGGGCCGACCGGGACACCTTCTATCCGGTCACCGACGTGCAGATGTACCTGGCCGGTCACCTCGGCCACGAGCGCTTCGCCGGTACCTGGGGAACCATGCCGTTCGGTGCCGACCTGCCGCGGCGGATGCGCGCGCTCACCGGGCACTCGTTCGAGGACGAGCGGTTCGGCACGATGGTCCGGGCGGTACCGGGTGCCCAGGGCCTCTACCCGACGTACCTGGACTTCTCCGCCACTCCGGAGGCGGCCACCAGTCCGGTGCTGGACCGGCTCGGTACCCGGTTCTTCGTCACCAGCCCGGGCGCGATGTTCGGTACGCCGCATCCGGCCCAGACCGACGGCTCGGTGACGACGATCCAGCCGGACGATCCGGTGGTGGTACCGCTGGCCGGCGGACCGCTGCGCGGGATCGGGATCACCGCGGTGGAGCCGCTGCCGCCGGTGACCGCGACGGCGCGGCTCGAGCTGAGCCTGCGCGACGGGTCCGGCACGGTGGTCGCGACCGAGAGTCGGCTGCTCAAGGACCTGGCGGCCGGACCGTTCACGATTCCGCTGGCCGCCGAGCAGGTGCCGGCCGGTACCGCGACCTCGGCCACGCTGACCCTGCACGCCACCGGTCCACTCCGGGTGGCCGGCAGGTCCGGCGTACCGGCGCTGGACACGATCACCGATCCCGGCGACGGGCTGCGGCTGGTGTACGCCGGCTCGGCGGTGGTGTGGCAGCGGCTGAACGCGTTGCCCCGGGTGCGCTGGGCGTCGACCTCGGTGGTCGAGCCGGACGCCGACAAGCGCACCGCGCTGGTGGCCGGCGGCAGCCTGCGCGACGACCAGGTGGTACTGGACGCACCGGCGGCGCGGGCCGACGGCCGGCCCGCGCAGGTGCGGATCACCGAGGACGGTTTCGACGCGATCGAGGCGACGGTGGCCGCCGAGGGCGCCGGTTACCTGGTCGTCTCCGACGCGCTCCAGCACGGCTGGTCGGCGACCGTGGATGGCAGGTCGACGCCGCTGCTCGCCGCCGACCAGGGCGTGGTCACCGTCGCGGTGCCGGCCGGGGAGCACACCGTACGACTGCACTACACCGCGCCGTACCACAACGCCGGTGGCTGGCTGTCCGGCCTGACCGCGCTGGTCCTGCTGGGCCTGGTCGGCGGCGAGTGGTGGTGGCGGCGCAGCCGGCGGCAGACCTCGAGGAGATCACCGGGAGCCGACCCGACGGACACCTTCCGTGGTGGCCGAACGGCGTCTGAGCCGACCGGTTAAGCTCGCCCTGCCCGGACAGTACTAATGATCATGAACGACCAATGCTCATGACAGTGCTGACGATCATGTTTGGCCACGACCCACACCTGAGGCGATGAAGACCGAACAGCAGACGGCCCCGGCCGCGACCTCCGCACCCACTGCTTCCTCCGGCGCGTCGACGGCGCCCGACCGGCCCGGACCGGTCCGCCACGACAGCGTGACCGGCGGCAGCCCCGACCCGTCCGGCCAGCCGCTCGCGTCCCCGCCGGGTCCCGGCAGCCTGGACGTGACGGTCGTGCTGCCCTGCTACAACGAGCAGGACCACGTACTGGCCGAGATCGAACGCATCACCGCGGTGATGGAGAGCAGTCCTTACTCGTACGAGCTGCTCGTCATCGACGACAAGTCCACGGACAACACGCTCGCCGTACTGACTGACGCGCTGCCGCGCTTCCCGAAGATGCGGTTGATGCCGTTCAGCCGCAACGGCGGCTCCGGTACCGCCCGCCGGATCGGCACCACCGAGGCGTACGGCCGGATCGTGGTGTGGACCGACGCGGACATGACGTACCCGAACGACCGGATCCCGGAGTTCGTGCACTACCTGCACGACCACCCGCACACCGATCAGGTCGTCGGCGCGCGCACCAGTGAGCAGGGCACCTACAAGTTCCTCCGGGTGCCGGCCAAGTGGACCATCCGCAAGGTGGCCGAGGTGCTCGCCGGTACCAAGATTCCGGACCTGAACTCCGGCCTGCGGGCGTTCCGCCGCGACGTGTCGCTGCCGTACCTGCGGCTGCTGCCGCCCGGGTTCTCCTGCGTCACCACGATCACGCTGGCGTTCCTGTCGAATCAGCACACCGTCGACTACCTGCCGATCGACTACGCGAAGCGCGCCGGTACGTCGAAGTTCCACTTCGTCCGGGACGCCTACCGGTACATCCTGCAGGTGCTCCGGATGGTCATGTACTTCAACCCGATCAAGGTGCTGATGCCGCTGGCGCTCACCCTGATCGGCGTGGGCGTGGTCAAGGCGATCGTGGACGTGAGCATCTACTTCTTCCGCATCACCACGAACGCGATGCTGCTGATCGTGACCGGCCTGATCATCGCCTCGGTGGCGCTGCTGGCCGACCTGATCGTGCGGTCCCGTTCGGACTGACGGCACCTTTTCCGACAGCGCGGGCCGTGGCCGGTCATCCGGTCGCGGCCCGCTTCGTCGTACCGGACCCGCCGCCCCAGGGCAGCCGTTACAGGACCTTGCTGCCGTACATCTCGCCGAGCGGGTCGGCGATCAGCTCCACCCGCGCCCCGTCGGGATCGGTGAAGTAGATCGAGGTGCCGCTCTCCCGCTGGTACGGCACGCCCGCGGCGTCCAGATTGGACCGCAGCTTCTCCCACCGCTCCGGCTCGACCGAGATGGCCAGGTGGTGCAGCCCGCCGAGCACCTCGGCGTACGGCCCGAGGTCGAGTCCCGGGAAGTCGAAGAACGCGATCAGGTTGCCGTTGCCCAGGTCGAAGAAGAAGTGGTTCGACCCTTTGTAGTCGCGGTTCTCGAAGATCTCGGTCAGCGGGAACTCGAGCACTCCCTGGTAGAACCGCACCGTCCGCTCCACGTCGGACGACAGCAGAGCGACATGGTGTACGCCGCGCGCCGACGACTGCGGTCGGCTGCCCTCCGGCCGCAGGTACGTCTCCCGGATCCGGTCCCGCTCGGCCTCGATGGCTGGGTTGTCGATGGCTGCGCTGCCGGTGGCGGCTTGGCCGGTGGCGGCTTGGTCGATGGCGGCTTGGTCGGTCATGCGGTACCTCCTCGGGCGGGCCCTGCCGGTCCCTCCGATCGTGCCCCGCGTTTCGCGTGACGGTGCCCGGCTTCGTGCGATCAGACGCGCCGGGTACGACACCGCCGGTCGAGAACCCGGGTTCGCCGAGGTCGGGAGGGCTCGGCGGAATCTTTCGGACACATCAGACTTTTTTGTACTTCTCCTCCGAGAAGGGCTCACATTTTCTCTAATTGCCCTTAGGGTGTACATCACCATTTACACCCCTGGGGAGGACCAATGTCCCGCTTCTCCCACCGGCGGCTGCTGAAGCTCGCCGGTACTGTCCTGCTCGGCGCCGCGCTGGCCATCCCCGCGTCCAGCACCGCGGTTGCCTCTCCCGCTAGCGTCGACGGCCCGCAAGGTGTCGTAGGCGGCACCCCCGCCGCCGACGGCGAGTTCCCGTTCATGATCCACCTGTCCATGGGCTGCGGCGGCTCCCTCTACCGCGCAGACCTCGTACTCACCGCCGCGCACTGCGTCGGCGGCACCGGCCCCGACAGCAGCATCGAGGCGCTCGGTGGCACGAACGACCTGAACAGCGGTGGCGTCACCGCGCAGTCCACCTACGTGCACACGTCGACGACTGCCGCCGACTGGGCGCTGATCAAGCTCGACCACAACCTGAACCTGCCCACGATCAGCCTGGCGACGGACGGTTCGGGCGACTCCGGCACGTTCGACATCATGGGTTGGGGCGCCACCAGTGAAGGCGGCTGGGGCTCCGACATCCTGCTCAAGGCCCAGGTGCCGTTCGTCGACGACGCGAGCTGCCAGGCTTCGTACGGCGGCGAGCTGAACCCGGCCGTCGAGATCTGCGCCGGGTTCGACCAGGGCGGCGTGGACACCTGCCAGGGCGACTCCGGTGGCCCGATGCTGAACAGCGCCGGACTCCAGGTCGGCATCGTGAGCTGGGGCCAGGGCTGCGCCGAGCCGGGCTACCCGGGCGTGTACGCGCAGGTCAGCGCGTTCGCGGGCGACATCGCCGCGGCGGCGTCGCAACTTTGACCTCCCGGCCGACCGCGCTGAACTGAGCGCTCCGCGGCCGAGAGTCCACCTGAGGGCGGTCACCGTGTGGTGGCCGCCCTCAGCGTTGCCCCGGCACTGCGCCGGCACGGCCCCAGCGCGACCCGCGCCGACCGGTTATCCCCCACACACGCAGCCGCAACCTGCTGCCGTTACCGTCAGATTCGGTACCAGCAGAGACCCCTGACGGAGCGGAAGGCGTTGACAACACTCCGGCAGCACGCACCGGTCCGCGAACCGGACGCCCAGCCAGCAGCGCCGGGGCAGCCGGGCGGCGGACAGGACGCGCCCCCACCCGAACCGAGACCCGCGGGTCCGACCGGCTCCTGGCCGGACCGGCGGGTCGTCGCGGTGGCCGGGATCGTGGCTTCCTGGCTGGTACCGCTGGTCACCCACCTGTTCGGCGCCGACTGGCTGCTGCCGCCGCTGATCGTGCTGGTGGTGGCCACGCTGCTGCGGGGCGGTACCACTCTGCTCGACCGGCTCATGCTCGCCATCGGCGTCCTGCTCGGCGCGGTCTGTGTGGGCGGGCTCGTCCTGTCGGTCTGGCCGTGGCACCTGCAGCCGGTACCGATCGCCGGCACCGCGCTGTCCGCGCTGACGCTCCTCGCGGTCGGCCTGGGTCGCCGGCCCCGGCTGCCCCGGCTGGTGTCCTGGGTGGACCTCGTGGTGGCGCCGGCGATCGCGCTGGCCGGGCTGCTGTTCTGGTGGCCGTTCCGGGACCGTGATCTCGCCGGGGACCTGGCCCTGGTGGTGTACGGCGAGGACGTCGCCCGGCACTTCATGCTCTTCGACAGCATCCGGCTCGGTGGCGGGTACGCGTTCCTGCGGCCGGACGCCGCGCAGACGTACCTGGCCGACGGGTTCAGCACGTACCCGCAGGGCACCCACCTGACGTTCGCGGTGCTGGAGAGCTTCGTGCGCTCCTCCGGCGACGTGGCATCGCCGCTGACCGCGATGCAGCATTTCCTCTGGTACCACATCGGGGTTCAGGTTTTCCTGGCCGCGGCGGTGATCTGGTCGCTGCGCCGGATCGCGGGTCGGCACCTGCACCCGGCGACAGCCGCACCGGTGCTCGCCGCGGTCGTGACGTACCTGGCCTTCGACGGACCGGCCACGATCTTCCTGCAGGGCTTCACCTCGGAGATCGCGGGACTAGCCGCTCTGGCGATGCTGGCCGCGATCACGGCCCGACCGATCAAGGGCGTACACGAACAGGCGCTGGTGGTGGCCGCACTGCTCGCCGCGGTGTCGTTCACGTACTACCTGTGGCTGCCGATCGCGCTGGCCGCGGTGGTGCAGTGGCTGCTGCGGTACCGGGCCGAGTTGCGGGACAACCGCCGGATGGTGGCCGTGACGATGGTGGTCGCCGGCGCCGCGGCCGCCGTGCCGCCGCTGGTGAACGCGCGGGTGGACGTGTCCACCGCGGTACTCGCGTTCGGCGGCGTGATCCCGTTGAACCTGTCGGTACTGGTGCTGCTGTGCGCGGGCACGATCGCGGTGAGCCTGCTCGGACCGGCGCGCCGGCACCGGGTGGCCCAGTCGATCGGCACCCTGCTCGTGGTGTCGCTGGCGGTGAGCGCGGTCGTCGGCTCGTACCAGTGGCAGGTCAGCGGCGGGACCAGCTACTACTTCACCAAATGCCTGCACGCGTCGATGATCCTGGCGCTGGTGGGGCTGGGTGCGGTCGCGTTGAGCGCGGCCCGGCACGGCGCACTGCCGGCGGTCGAGCGGGAGTCGCCGCCGGCCTTCGGCCTGGGCTCGCCGCCGGACTGGTGGTACCTGGTCTCACGGCTCGCGGTCGTGGTGCCGGTGCTCGTCGCGGCGCACTGGGTCTACTCGGACGCCTTGGCACAGGACGCGCTGTCGCCGCCGTCGATCGCGTGGAGCCGGTTGTACCTGCGGCACCATCCGACCGAACGACCGAAGGCGGCCGCCGAGATCGTCCAGGCGGTCCGCTGGTACCCGACCGCCGACGGCGTGGTCACCGTCTCGATGCGCAACGACCTGGAAACCAACTACATCAGCACGGTGTACATCGGAGTGCTGCAGCGCAACTACCGCCGTACCCAGGTGACCGCCGCGTGGCTGCACAAGAGCCAGAAGATGTCGCGGGACGAGCGGGAAGCGCGGCTGCCGCTGGAAAGCCCGTACCGGATAAGGCTGGTCTCCCCGCCGCCGCCAGGCTGAACCGACCGGGGCGAACAGCCGGCCCCAACGTGGCCGAACGGCCGACTACCAGCCCAAACTCACCTGGTCAGCTGATCGGACAAGCGACCCTGTACGGATAGACACAGGAGTCGCGATGACTTTCAACCCGCAGAATCTGCTGGACGTGCGCGCGCTGCTGCACGAGCACCTCGGCATCCCGCTGAACGCGCTGGGCATTCAGGGCGATACCGACCACGCCGAGAACGGCGACTCCTACCATCCGGGCAGGAACCAGTTGATTTCCGGCTCGTACTCCGTCGTCGAATCGTCCCGGGACAGGAACGGCCTGACCGACGCGGCCGCCGCCCTGGACATCGGCACGTTCAGCAAACAGGTCGCCGGCAGAACCCACAATCTGCGCACCATGAGCGCGTGGCTGGTCGAACAGGCGAAGGCGCAGACCGCCGATACGCAGGCGATCCGGGAAATCATCTACAGCCTGGACGGCGACGAGGTGAAGCGCTGGGACCGGCTGAAGATCCGCGACACCGGTGACGACCGGCACCGCACCCACACCCACGTGTCGTACTTCCGGGACACCGAGCACATCGACAAGAAGCCGCTCTACCTCCGGTACCTGATCGCGATTGGCCTGATCGAGGGAGACGAGATGCCCGATCCGCTCCGCAAAGACAATGACTTCCGCGCCCTGATCGAGCGGTCGGCCGCGTTCTGGACCGGCGACGCCGTGGTGGAGAACGACGTGTCGGGTCACCCGTTCCGGCTGGCCGCGACCGCCGCGGACATCGCCGCGCTGCGCAAGGACATGATCGCGGTAAAGGCGAACCTGGCCACGCTCGCCGGCCGGGACCTGGTGGACGAGCAGGAGATCGCCCAGGCGGTACTCACCGGCCTCGGCCAGCGGGACCCGAAGACGATCGCGGCGACCCTGCGTACGGTGCTGACCCCGGAGCAGGCCACCGAGGTGGCCGCGCTGCTGACCACTCCCTGACCCCTTTCGGGATCTCCGCAATGGGCGATGACGCGTCGCGCACCGCGCCGGCCGGTTACACGATCGAGCGGATCCCTGGCGTCCGCGTCGCGACCGACGAGCAGATCGCCGGCTACGTCTCGTGCTTCAACGTGCTGCACGCGGAAGCCCACCCGCACGACCGGCCCACCACGGTGGCGCAGAAGACCGCGGCGCTGCGGAACATCCCCGACTTCGCGGACGTGTGGCCGTGGTGGCTCGTCCGGGACGCCGCCGGACGCGTGGTCGCCGAGTGCCACCTGATCGAGTCGGTGGTACCCGCGGTCGACCTCGGCGTACTGCCGGACCATCGCCGCCGCGGTCTCGGCTCCGCGCTGCTCACCGAGGTCGCGGCGGAGGCCCGACGACACGGCAAGACCGCACTGGCCGGTACGACGTACCAGCGGATCCCGGCCGGTGCCGCGTTCTGCCAGCGGATCCGCGCACAGGTGGTGGATTCCGCGCACGTCAACCGGCTCGTACCGGCCGAGGTGGACCGGTCGGTACTGGACGACTGGCTCGCAGCGGCGCCGACAGCGGCGTACACCATGATCGGTTTTGCCGGTCGTTGCCCGGACGAGCTGGTCACCGAGGTGGTCGACGTGCTGCGGCTGCTGGTACCGGAGGTCGGCGACGTCGAGGACTTCCGCGGCACCGAGCAGATGGACCTGGCCACCACGACCCGGTGGACCCTGGCGGTACGCGACAACGCCACCGGCACGCTGGCCGGGTTGACCGACGTGCACTGGTACGACAACCAGCCCGAGACGGTCTGGCAGCGCAACACCATCGTGCGGCCGGAGTACCGGGGACGCTCGCTCGGCAAGTGGCTCAAGGCCGCCATGCTGCGTCGCATCCTCGACGAGCGACCGGACATCGTGGACCTCCGCACCGGCAACGCGGACTCCAACGCGCCGATGCTGGCGATCAACCGGCGACTCGGCTTCCGGCCGTACCTGGCCAACCAGACCTGGCAGGTCGATCTCGACGCGCTGCCGGCGCGGTAGTCCGGCCGCGGCACCAGGCCGCGGTTAGGTGTTGTGACCTGGGACGTTGTTGACGTTGGTTAGGCGGTGGCCGCGGTGTGGCGACCGGGTGCCAGCCGCAGGCCACCGAGGGTACGAGCCGCCGCCAGCAGCGCGATCGCGAACACGAGTGGCCCGACGGTGTTCGGTACCTCGTGGTGCGCCGCGCCGATCACCGCGTCGACGAGTTGTACCGCTCCGTTGAGTGCGAGCACCAGGCCGAGCGGCCGCCAGGAACGCACCGCCAGCAGCCAGATCATCGCGGCGCCGAGCACGATGCCGCGGGCCGACATGTACGCGGCGAAGGTCCTCGACGCCTCCGCGTCGCCGCCGGGGACGAGCGCGCCCGGGTCGACCAGGCCCCGCACGATGAAGTAGCCCGAGCCGAGCACCGATGCGACCGCCACGATCCCGGCGAAGACTCTGACCGCTCGGGTGGGCTGCGCTCGTCCGGGGGCCGCTTGATTGGGGGCCGCTTGGTCGGGCGCCGCTTGGTTCGGCGCCGCTTGTTGGTCGGCCGCTCGCGCTTCCCGTTGGGCCGCCATATTGTTCGGTATCCGAATCATGTGGCTACGCTAACGTATGGCGCGTGGCCGCGGAAGAGTCGATGACAGACACGACGTCGTTCCTGCTCGCGAAGCTGGGGCAGGTCGCGAGCGGAAGGTTCGCCGAGCGGCTGGCCCCGCTCGGCCTGCGGCCGCGGCACTGCGCGGTGCTCGAACTGCTGGCCGACGCGCCGAAAGCGCAGCTCGTGCTGGCCAGGACCATCGGCGTCACGCCGAGCGTCGTGGTCGACATGATCGACGAGCTGGAGCGGGCCGACGCGGTAACCCGGGTGCGCGATCCGGCCGACCGCCGGCGGCAGATCATCGAGCTGACCGCGACCGGACGCCGGCTGCGGTCCCGGGCTCTCGCGCTGGCCCGCGACACCGACGAGGAATTGCTCGGCGACCTCACCGACGCCCAGGTCGCGGCGCTGCGGGCCGGCCTGGTCACGCTCGCGAACTCCGCTGGTCTCACCGTCGCCCGGCATATGAGTTGACGCCCGGGTTGCCGGCACCATCGGATGTACCGCCATGAGCAGCGGGAAAATGCACGAGGACGAGTTCGACACCGATGCCGCGCTGGTACGCCGGCTGATCGCCGCGCAGTTTCCGCAGTGGGCCGACCTGCCGATCGAGCAGCTCCACTCGGCCGGCACGGTCAACACGATCTACCGGCTCGGCACCGACAAGTCGGTACGGCTCCCCCGCCGGCCGGACGCCGATGACGGGCTCGATCAGGACCTGCGCTGGCTGCCGCCGCTCGCGCCGCTGCTCCCGGTCCCGGTGCCGGTACCGCTCGCGGTCGGCGAACCGACGGTGGCGTACCCGTCGCGCTGGTCGGTGTACAACTGGCTGCCCGGCGAGACCGTGCTGCCGGGCGAGCTGACCGAGCCGTACCTGCTCGCCGCCGACCTGGCCGCGTTCGTCACCGCGTTCCGTCGGATCGACCTGCCCGACGCGCCGCCGGCGTACCGCGGTGGTCCGCTGGCCACGGAGGACGCCGCCACTCGGACCGCGATCGGCAAACTGACCGGCACGATCGATACCGGCACGGCGGCCGCGGCCTGGGACGCCACCCTCGCGGTGCCGGAGTGGACCGGTCCGCCGGTGTGGCAGCACGCCGATCTGATGCCCGGCAACGTGCTGACCGCCGGCGGCCGGCTGAGCGCCGTCATCGATTTCGGCTGTACCGGCGTGGGAGACCCGGCCTGCGACCTGATCATCGCGTGGCAGCTGCTACCGGCGGCGGCGCGGGAGGAGTTCCGTACCGCGGTCAGGGTCGACGACGCGACCTGGCTCCGCGGTCGCGGCCGCGCGCTGTCCCAGGGACTGATCGCGCTGCCGTACTACCAGCACACGAACCCGGAGATGGCCGCGATCGGCAGGTACGCGATCGGAGAAGTGCTCGCCGACTTCCAGCGGTACGGCTGACCGAGGCCGGGTCGGCCGCGCAAAGCCGAGCTGGCCGGTGCGCGGATCGACCCGCGCACCGGCCACCATGTCGACGACACCCGCCGCTACGTCGATGCCGTGGGGCTTACCCCCGAGGATCGCGAGCGGCGTACGAGCGCCGGGTCTGTCCCCGCCTCGACGCCGCGCTGCGCAAGCGCCGGGGCCGCGCTAGGAGTAGTTCGTGACCCTGGTACCGGTGACCGGATAGTGGTCGAATCCGATCACCGAGTTCGGGCCGAACCGCGGGCTGCAGATCGGTGACTGCGTCCAGCAGAACGAGGTCGAGTGCGAGTGCGTGTACATCTTGTTGCGCTGTGACCAGGTGCCGTTCTTCGTACCGGTGCCGGCAAAGCCGTAGTCCGCATAGGGGATCGCGTTGTGTACCCAGCAGGCGTCCCCGCTCTTGCACGGGTTGTGCACGGTGATCGCTTGCAACGCCGCCGACTTGCTCTGCGGAGTAACGCTCAACACCGCCCCGCTGCTCGCGTCGAGTACGACGACCTTGGGCGTCGACGACACAGCCAACTCCGCCCACTGAGCAGGTACCGCGGCGGACGGCTCAACCGCCGACGCGGCGGACGCGGCGTCCACGCCGAACAGTGCCGCCGCGGCGGCCGCGGCGATGACGCCGAGTTTTACGATCCGGTACTTCAAGAGTTCCCCCGCCTATTGAGTGGGCCAATCCGGACATGGCCCGTAACCCGGACAACCTAGCGGAATAGGCAACAGGGAGTCGACAGGCAAGTACCCCGCGGAGACCCGGCGAACGGTCCCCTCAGCGGTCTCCTAGAGCGACGGCCGGTCACGTCCGTTCGGACCGGTCTGCCCGCTGCGGGACGAGCCGCCGGACCGATCCGAGGGGCCACCCGAACCGGCCTCCCGGCCGGATGGCGGCTGGCCGGCGGTCGGCTTCCAATCGACGGCCTTGCCCCCGCCCCCACCACCGCCGCCCCCACCACCGCCGGTATCCGGGCCGCTCTGCCCGCCACCCCCGCCGTGTCCGACCGGCCGGTCCGAGCCGGTGACCGCGCCCTCGCGCTCGATGCGTTCTACGGCGACCCGTTCGACTGTGGCGTTGACGTGGTCGTTCAGGATGCGCCGGGCCTCCAGATACTCGGGCGTATACGTCGCGGTGTGGTTTGGCCCGCGTGCCAGCGAGCCGTCCGGATTGCGCTGGTACACCCGGTCTTCCGCTTCGAGCTGGTTGAGCCGCTCAATAACCTGGTTCTGTTCGGTCGGAGTCAACTCCTGGGGCGCACGGTCAGGTAGCGATTCATCCCCAGGACGAGGCGCTGCGCCATCGTCCAGCAAATTGCCAGGCCGAGACGGCGAGCCATCGTCCAGCAAATTGCCAGGCCGAGACGGTGAGCCATCGTCCAGCAACCCGCCGGACGGTGGCGGCTCAACACCCGGACTGCGCAACGTCCCACCCGGCGTCCACTCCGGCACCTGCGGACCACTGGGATCCGGCACCGTCCTGGGCCCCTCACCCGAACTCGACGGACCCTCCGGCGACACGGGCCCGGGCGGCGGCTCAACACCCGGACTGCGCAACGTCGGCGGCGTACCGAGCCCGGGCAAGGTGCTCGGTCCTTGATCCGGCGCGAGCGGACTCTCCGATGGCACAACCGGCGCTGACTCCACTCCCGGACTGCGCAACGTCCCACCCGGGGTCCACTCCGGCACCTGCGGACCACCGCGATCCGGCAACGTCCCCGGCCCCTCACCCGAACTCGACGGACCCTCCGGCGACACGGGCTCCGGCGGCGGCTCAACACCCGGACTGCGCAACGTCGGCGGCTCAACACCCGGACTGCGCAACGTCGGCGGCACACTGTTGCTCGGCATGGTGTCCGGTCCCTGGCTCTCCGGAACGGGTACTCGGAGGGTCGACGGCTCGGGTGGGTCTGGGACCGTGGGTGGGGCGACCGAACCCGGATCGCCGTCTCCAGGAACGGTCACGCGAGGTTGCGCGGACTCGGGAGCGGGGCCGAGGCCGGGCTCCGACGGCGGGCCGGGCGGGCCTCCAGGGGCGCCGCCCTCATGCGCAGGAGGTGTGGGAGCGCGCTCCGTCGGCGGTGCGGAATCGACCTCGGTCGGTCGCGTTGACGGTGCCTCGGAGGTGATCGGTCCACCGCCCTCGCCGGCGGCACCGGCACCACGCACCACGCCACCTTCGCCGGCGGCCGCGCCGCCCTCACCAGCCGCAGCCGCACCCCGCACGCCAGCACCCTCCCCCGCCGCAGCCGCGCCCCGCACGCCAGCACCCTCGCCCGCCGCAGCCGCGCCCCGCACGCCAGCACCCTCGCCCGCCGCAGCCGCACCCCCGGCTGCGCCAGCCCCGAGGCCGGACACCCCCTCCACGACGGCTGCGATCTTCACCGCGTCGCCGACGATCTCCTGGGCGCCCCGGACGATCTGGTTGATCCCGCCTTCGCGGTCACCCTGATCGAGTTTGTCCATGCCCTCGGAGATGTCGTGGACGCCTTTGGCGCCGGGCAGGTACTCCTTGCTGTCGTCCCAGGCGTGTCCGGCCGCGTCGCCGACGCCTTCGCCCTCGTACAGGCCCTCCGCCAACCGCGCGGCGAACTCGGGGCCGGCGGGGAAGACGCCCGCGTACGCCGCCGCGCCCTCGCGGTTGGCCCAGTCCTCGCTCTGGGCGCGCACAGCGGGGTCGTCCGACAGGGCTCCGCCGGCGGCCTTGAGCGCCTCGCCCAGCTTCTGCCCCTCCTCGTAGAAGTTCGGCCGGTACTCGCTGGGCTCCAGGGAGTGCTGGAGGATGCCCTTCAGGGTGTCGTACCCCGGGGTCTGGCTGGCCAGTTCGTCGTTCTTCTCCACCCACTGCTCGGCCTCGTGATAGGTCTGCGCGGCTGAGCTGGTGACGTCGTCGATCACGCCCCCGGCCGCGTCCTTCGCGGCCCCGAGCGCGTCGCCGACGGCGCCGAGGTCGGGGGCCCGCAGCGGGCTGCCCATCCCGCCCAGTTGTTCCGTGATTGATGGGCCGCCGCCCGGCGACTGGTCGGCCGGCACCGCGGCGGGCCGGGGCGGCAGGTCGGCATTGGGGCTCTGTTCCACTACGACCGGCCGCTGGTGCGGTTCGTCGCCGCCAGCCTTGGCCGCAGGCGGTGTGTCGCCGCCAGACTTGGCCGGAGGCGTCCGTGCCGCGTCCTGGCGTTCCGCGCTGGTCGGCCGCAGGGCGTCCTGACCGTCGGACGATGACAAGCGGCCATCGCGCTGGGTCTGCTGATCGGCATCCGACGCGGTCCGGTTCGCCTGGTCGCTACCGCCGAGTTGGTCAGTCGGCATGGGTTCCTCCGGCGGTGGTCGCGGCTCTACAGCCGCGCCTGGATGAGTACGCGGTCGGTGATCCTTCGAACCGTGCGCGGCACCTTGCGGGTGTCGGCGGCGAGCATCTGCTGTTCGAAACACATGCAGACACGACGCGCGGTCAGGCCGAGCGCCGAGCGCGCCGCATCGGGCATCTCGGCGTCCGGGAACTCGACGAGCTCGTAGGCCGCGTCCTGGCAGACCCCCCAGGTCAGCTCGCGAGTGTTCTCCGGCGACCTGGCGTCGGCGTCGTCGGCCAACTGCCAGGACTTCCGGTACCGGCCACCGGCCACCAGGTCGGCCACGGCAGAGCGGTACAGACAGACCGGCGGTCGGTCGGCGCACACCAGGCCGCAGGCCAGGTAGGGCTCGAACTCGCGCGTGTGCAACCGGTGGGCCGTCGCCCGGAAAGCGCTC
The DNA here is from genome assembly GCA_963742715.1 of uncultured Actinomycetota bacterium. Classification (GTDB taxonomy): domain Bacteria; phylum Actinomycetota; class Actinomycetes; order Mycobacteriales; family Micromonosporaceae; genus CAVUMR01. The sequence goes on from CAVUMR010000003.1 coordinate 530,466, forward strand.
ACCTCCGCCGACGCGCCCGCCCCCGCGGCCTTCGCGAGCAGCGCCGATCGCAGCTGGTCGCGCAGCAGATCCGTGTCCGCGTACGACCAGGCGCCCTGTGCTCCACGCCGGGTGGCGAACCAGTCGCTACCGTGGCCGGCGAAGGCGCGCAGCAGGTCGGATTCGGCGACGGTGGTCGGCCGGCGTGCCCGGACGACGGTCGCCAGGTCGTCCCACATCCGGTCCAGCACGCCCGGTTCGCCGATGGTCGACAGGATCGTGCGGGCGAGCTGGCGCTGCACGTACTCGACGTCGCAGAGCCGCCGCGCCGCGGCGCACGCGACCGGTGTCGCGCACGAGTCGGCGCAGAACGGCTGGGGCAGGAACAGCCGGTCGAACGCGTGCTCGGCGCGCCAGCGCGACATGTGCTCGCGTACCCGCGCGTCGGGGGGTGGCGTCGGCGCCAGGCCGTCCTTCACCAGCGGAATCCGGACCAGCAGCGGCGCATCGTCACCACCGCTGAAGATCGCGGCCTCGCCCACGTCGAGCGAGGCGAGCGCCTTTGCCTGCCGGTCGTCCATCGCCATCGCGCCGGCAAGCGCGGCACGATCGTCCGCCGACACGATCCGGTGAGCGATCTTGAGGTTGGTGTTCTTCAAGACGTCAGGCGCGAGCCGGACCGGTACCTGGTCGGCGATGATCACGCCCTGGCCGTAGGCACGGATCTCGGACAGCAGGTTCGAGAAGGTCTCGACCGCCTCACCGCGCGGGTTCGCGCTCTCCTCGGACGCTCCGGTCGCGACATTGGCCAGTAGCCGGTGGGCCTCCTCGATCACAAGCAGGTGGACCAGGTCGGGCTGCTGCCCCTGCCAGCGTCGGTGCTCGGCGAGCCGGATCAGCAGCAGGCCCATGAAGAACGCGCGGTCACCCGCGTCGCCGAGCGCCTCCAGCTCGACCACCGCCGGCTGGTCGAAGAGCTCCTCAGGCGGCAGGGACCGGCTGACGTCGAGCATCGCGCCCTTCGCGCCCTGGCGCAGCGACTCCAGCCGGGTCACCAGCGACGCCCTGAGGTCGCCGGTCACCTTGTCGTCGTAGCCGAGCGCCGGGATCACTTCGGCGGTCTTCGCGATCAGCTCGGACAGCGTGGGGAAGGCGGACGGCGTCTCGTCCGGCCGGGACAACCGGGGGTTCTCGTTCGTACGCAGATCCCAGCCGCGGTCGACGTAAACGTCGTGTAGGCAGCGCTCCAGGATCTGCGGCAACGGGGTCCACATGCCGAACGACGCGGTGAACACGGCACGCAGCAGGTTGAGGTGTTCGCCCACGGTCACGCCCGGCGGGACCTCGAACGGGTTGAGCACGAACGGCCCGACGTTGGCCTTACCCGCGGTGAACACGCGGATCCGCCGGCCGAGCGTCGGGTGGTCGATCAACGCGCGGTACTCGGTCTTCGCCGGCTCGAGGACCATGAACGGGATCCCTTGCGCCGTGGCCTCGAGCAGGATCGACATGAGGGTGTTGGTCTTGCCCGAGCCGGTGAGCCCGCCGACGAAGGCGTGCCGGGTGAGCGACCGCAGGGTCACGCCATAGGTCCCGGCGGTGGGCTGCCCGTGCTGCAGCACCTGGCCGAGCGGCAACCCGGTGCCGTCGCCGCCGGACCGCTTGGCGACGACATCGAAACGCGGCACGACGTTCACGGTGAAGCCCGGCGCCTCGAGCTCTGGCAGATGCAGACACGCCGCCAGCTGCGAGGTCGACAGCAGCGTCTGCCACTCGAACGGGCGGCGGTAGAACCCGGGCGCCGGTGGGCCGCCCTGGTCAGGCAGTGCCCACGCCTGCACCAGCTCGTCGACCTCAGAACGGTCGAACACCCGCACCGGCTCCGGTAGCGATCGCTCGCCGGACATCACGCTCCGCCAGGCGCTGGCCAGCCGCGGGTAGCCGTGCTCGTCGCCGACGAGGTACACCGCCGTGCGCCACGCGCCGGTGGCCAGCCCTTCCCCGGTGGCGGTGAGCGTCAACCGGAGCAGCTCGACGTACTGCTCGGTGAGAGGGCTCGGTGCGAGCTCGTTCTTCGCAGCCGACTCCGCGGCGCGCATCTCATTGATGACCGCGTCCCGCATCCCGCTCGTCGCCTCCTCGGAGACGGGATAGGCGAGCACCAGCGCCGCCCACTCGGCACCGGTCAGCGAGCGGACGATCCGGTCGAGCGGCGCCGCTCCGTCGGCCTCGGCCGGGCCGAGCGGCGCCGGGATCCCGAGCGCGAGGCCGCCGAGTGGCCAGCTGCGCGACTCGGCGGCGGCCGGTTCGAGCTCCACCACCGGATACAGCCCGCGCAGCACCGACTCGATCACATCGAGCCGCCGGGCCTGAACCGAGGGCGGTACGTCGCGGGCCGACCAGGTGCCGAGGTGGACGTGGGCACCCTCGGCGGTGCCGCGCACCCAGAACGCCAACGGGATGCGGTAGCCGTACATGCCGGTGATCAGCTCGGTGGTCGGCGGCCGCCAGCGTGGCACGGGGCCCGACGAGCGCGCGAGCTCCTTTTCCGGACGGCCGATGCCGTACACCCGCAGCAGCCTGCGGGTGTCCGACGCGCCCTCGGTGCGCGGCCCGCCGGCGAGCTGCTGCGGTCCCGGCCCGTACCGCTGGAGGTAGTCCAGCCTTGCGGTGGTGACTGAGCCGGACGCCATCGTCTGCCGCCTACGTCCCCGAGGCGGGGCCGGACGACACGTAGATCTTCACCAGGCTGCTGTAGTCCACCGAGGTGCCGGGTGTCGGGTCGGTGCGGGTGACGCTACCGGCGGGCACGGACTCGTCGGGCTCCTCGATGATCGTGATCCGCAGCCCCGCCGACTCGAGGGCATTGGAGGCCTCACCGACCGATCGACCCGCCACGTTCTCCACCGTCACCTGCTGTGGCAGGGTCGGCTCCTGGGTCGTGGTGGCAGGCGCCGGCTGCTCGGGCGCCGGCTGCTCCTGGGCTGGCTGCTGGGAGGCCGGCTGCTGGGGCGCCTGGTCAGACGCGTTGGGCAGCGCGGACTGCTTCACGGCAGCAACGTTGAGGTCGGCGTTCGGGGCGTTGTTCCGGACGAGATTGAAGACCTCGAACCCACCGACCCCCAGCGCCAGGACGACCAGGACAGCCACGGCCCACTTCACCCACCCGACGTTGCGGCCGCGGATGTCCGCCAACGTCGTCAGGTTGCGAATGCGCTTAGCGCGCAGACTGCCGTGTGACCAACGGCCGCCGATCTCCACTTCGTCGCCGTCGGTCAGCGACCCACCGCGGTAACGGTTCATTTCGACCGGCACGGGCGGCAGTCGGTTGCCGCTGGCGTTGTACCGCTCGACGCGGAAGGTCAGCTTCTCCTTCTGGGTCTTCGAATCCGTCCGCACCTTGATGTCCCGGACCACGCCGCGCACCTTGCGCTTGGAGGTTTCCTCGACGGCCGCCGTCACGGCTGCGGACGAGTCGGACTCAGGCATCGGCCTGGTCGATCCCGCACCGGACGCCGAGCCGGTCCCGGCGGCGTTGCCGTCCCACTCCTCGCGGAGGGAAAAGGGATCGGGGGACTCGGACGATTCCGGGTCGTCTCTATGCCCCGTCATCGTTGAATCGTTTCCCCGAAAAAGCGTCCTGTCAATTGGCCATTGGGAGGCGCGCCCCGGTCACACGGACAGGGCCCGCAATCATCCACGGCATATCCATACGCGTAATGGATGAATCCATTGCCACTGCCCCATTTCAGTCCGGCGGTTGTCTAACACCTCCCGATTGCGATGCAGCTTCAGGAAATATCCGGCCACTGACGAGTCGCACGGAGACCGTATCTCGGCAATTGTTGTCTTACGGCAGTGAGACTTCGTCTCGAGCAGGCGCGGCGGTCTCTCACTGAAAGAGGCCCTCCCCGTTACTCCCGGGAAGGGCCTCTGACTCGGTACTTGCGATCGTGCCTTGTGGAGCTGAGGGGATTCGAACCCCTGACCCCCTCGATGCGAACGAGGTGCGCTACCGGACTGCGCTACAGCCCCCAGAACGGGTGCAAGGTTACCAGGCACCCAGAGGGGTCATGGAGCCGTGGTCCCTCACCCGTCAGAGGTTGACGGCACGGGCCTGGTACGGCCGGCCACGCAGCCCGCGCCGGCCGGTCGTACCGTCGAGGAGATCGTCTTCGACCTGCGATTCCCACGCCAGTTCGGCCAGTCGGGCGGCTTCGCGGGCACGCGCTTCCCGTTCCTGAGCTTGCCGTAGCGCCTGCTCGCGGGCTGCCAACTCGGCCAGTCGGGCGGCCCGTTCCCGCGCCCGCTCGCGGGCGTCCTCGAGCGCGTGCCGCCGCGCTATCGCGATCCGTCGGGCGGCGAGCCGCCGCAGCCGTCGCTCGGCCAGCGCCAGGTTCCGCAGGTGCACCACGTACAGGCCGAGGATCAGCGCGGACACGCCCAGGCCGTACCAGAACCCCGGGCCGATCGTCAGCAGCCCGACGATCTCCACCAGGGTCAGGACCAGCAGCGCGAGCAGCACCCGACGCCGCCGGTACCGCCACCAACGTCGCCGTTGCTCGGCGGTCATCGGCGGGCCGGACGGCCGGGACCGTCCGCGGGCCCGGGCCGGACCTGCCGCACGGCGGGAACCCGAGCGGGAACGGTGCGCCGCCGGTGGGTCGACCGGCGGCGCGGCGAGGACTGACCTGGGCGGGTTGACCGGGCGCTTTCCGGGCACGGTGCGTCGTCGCCGGCGCCGGGAGATGACCCGGGCCGTCGAGAACATCCGCTCCGCAAACTGTCGCTCGGTCGCGTCGTACCGGTGCACCAGCGCGGGCGCCAGCGCCAGCAGTCCCGCCGCGGCGAGGACGGCGAGGAGCACCGACGTGGGCACCGGTTACCTCTCCCGTCACAGAAATCACAGCCGTAACGTGAGGTTAAGCGGCGCCCGCCATATCCGCGGGACGCCACACCGCCGCCGGACCGCCTGTCCACGCTGGCGCATCAGTCATGAACAGCGGCGACACAGAATCATGTCGATCGATGGCTGGCAAGAATCCGACATTCAAGTCGTGACAGACAGCAGTCACCGCAGGCCGGCCGGCACCACGAGGCGCCGCGGGAAGGCCAGCAGTGGGAACGGAGCTACCAGCCGCGGGTCCGCCGCCAGCGCGCCAACAAGCCGCCCTCGGCCGACACGTCCTCGACGGTCACCGCGTACCCGATGTGGTCGCGCCAGTCACCGGCGATGTGCAGGTACCGGTGGTGGTACGCCTCCTCGCGGAAACCGAGCTTCTCGGCCACCCGGCGACTCGCCACGTTCTCCGGCCGCACGTTCACCTCGACCCGGTGCAGCCCGCCGCGGGCGAACGCGTGGTCCACGGCCAGCGCGAGCGCGGTCGGGATGACCCCGCGGCCGGCGTACCGGTAGTCGACCCAGTAACCCGCGTACGCCGAGCAGAATGCGCGCCGCACGATGCTGCCGATGGTCACCTGACCGACGTACCGCTCCTCGTAACAGACCGCGAACGGCATCGCGCTGCCGGACCGCGCCGACCGGGAGAACTCCCGCTGCACCACCCTGAAAGAAGCCGCATTGTGTACGAGCTGCCACGGCCCGGGCGGCTCCGGCTCCCAGGGCGCGAGCCACCGCTCGTTGGCCCGGCGCACCTCCGACCAGGCGACCGCGTCAGCCCGGCGGTACGGCCGGATCATGACCGGGCCGTCGACCAGGGTGGCCGGCCAGCCCGGATGTGTGCCGAACACGGTTCTCCCGCTACCTCTCCTCGCGGCGCCCCGGACGCTCACCATCGCCGGTCACTTCCGCCGGTCGAAGAGCAGAACGTCCACAGTGGAGCCAGCGGCGGCGGTGGTCACCCGCTCGCCCAGCACCAGAAGGCCGTTGGCCTCGGCAAGACCCGACAGGGTGTACGGTCCGCCGGCCAACGGCTGCACAGTGTAGCCACCGCCTCGCCGCTCCGCGATCAGGGCCGGGCGGAACTCCCGCAGCCCGGTCGGGGAGGAAACCGTCTCGAGCAGATGGCCCTTCACGCTCGGCCGGAACACCGGCTCGGCCCCGGCCATCCGCTGGATCAGCGGCCGCGCGAGCACCTCGAAGCCGATCAGTGCCGCACCGGGATCCCCCGGCAGGCACACCACCGGTACCTCCTCCACGCCGACGGTGCCGAACCCGAGCGCCGGGCACGGGTACACCGACAGCTCGGTGAACTGCACCGTGCCGTCCCGGCCGAAGATGCGCCGCACCATGTCACCGGGGCCGGTGCCGGTACCGCCGCTGATCACGATCAGGTCGCTGCGCAGCGTCTGGTCCTCCAGTACGCCCCGCAGCGTCTCCGGGTCGTCGTCGCAGATCCCGATCCGGTACGCGAGCGCACCCGCCTCCACCGCCGCCGCGGTGAGCGCGTGCGAGTTCACGTCCACCACCTGCCCGGGCTGGCTGACCCGACCGGTCTCCACCAGCTCGTCACCGGTGGCCACGATCACCACGCGCGGGCACGGGCGTACCACCACATGCCCGACGCCACCGGCGGCGAGCAGCGCGACGATCGACGGGGACACGTACGTACCACCGGTGACGAGCGTCGCCCCCGCGGCGATCTCGTCCCCGGCCCGGCGTACCCCGTGGCCGCGTTTGGGGGTCTGGTACACCTCCACGCTGGCCATGCCCTGATCGGTCCAGTCCAGCGGTACGACCGCGTCGGCAGCCGCCGGCAACGGCGCACCGGCCGCGACGGACAGGCAGGTACCGGCCGACACGCGCACCGGCCGCCAGCTCGCCGCGGCCACGTCGCCGACCACGTTGAGTCGCGACGGCCGGTCCGACCGGGCCCCGATCACGTCCTCCAGCCGGACCGCGTACCCGTCGATCGCGGCATGGTCGAACGCGGGCAGCGGGCCGGGAGCCGACACGTCCGCGGACAGCACGTTTCCGTACGCCTGGGTCAGGTCGAGGTCGAGCGAGGGGAGCGGCCTGATCCGGGCGAGCACGGCGCGCAGGTAGTCGGCCAGCGGCGTGCGCTCGGCAGCCGCCTGCATCAGCCCAACTCCGGCTTGCGTAGCTCGTCATCGACGAACTGCTGCAGCCACTCGCGGAACGCCGGCCCGAGATCGGCCCGGGCGCAGGCGAGTTGTACGACAGCCTTGAGGTAACCGGTCGGGTCACCGGTGTCGTACCGCCGGCCGCGGAAGACCACGCCGTGCACCGGGGTACCGCCGTCCAGCAGCAGTGCCATCGCGTCGGTCAGCTGGATCTCCCCGCCCCGACCCGGCTCGGTACGGCGGATCGCGTCGAAGATCGCGGCGGGCAGGACGTACCGGCCGACCACGGTCAGGTTGCTCGGCGCCTCCTCGCGACTGGGCTTCTCCACCAGCGCCCGGATGCGCACCACGTCGGGTCGATCGGTCTCCTCGACCGATGCCACGCCGTACTTGTGGACCTCGTCCCACGGCACCTCGATGAGCGCCAGCACGATGCCGCCGGTCTCCTCCTGGAGGTCGAGCATCGTGGTCAGCAGCGGGTCCCGCTCGTCGATCAGGTCGTCACCGAGCATCACCGCGAACGGCGAGGTGCCGACGTGGTCCTCCGCGCAGCCGACCGCGTGGCCGAGCCCGAGCGGCTCCTGCTGGCGGGAGCTGTGGATGGCGACCAGGTCGCCCGGTCGTCGGACCGCCTCGAGCCGGTCGGTGTCGCCCTTGTTCTCGAGCACCATCTCCAGGTCCGGCCGGCGGTCGAAATGGTCGACCATCGAGCTCTTGCCCCGGCCGGTGATCAGCAGTACGTCGGTGATGCCGGCGCCTGCGGCCTCCTCCACGATGTACTGCAGCGCCGGCTGGTCCACCACCGGAAACAGCTCCTTGGGTACCGCCTTGCTCGCGGGCAGGAACCGGGTGGCGAGTCCAGCGGCCGGAATGACCGCCTTGGTGGCACGCCGACGTTGGCGGGCCTCGGCGGTTGCGTGCTCTGACATGCAGCGAGACTAGCCGCCGCGGGTCTGTCGGGGCGGTCGTGGGCGTTGCGGCGCGCCGCCGCTCGCGGTGGCCCGCGGCGTCCCGGGCGCCGGTGGCGACCCGTCGCCGCCCGGGGAGTCGATCCCCGGCTCCGGCGCTCCCGGCGGGCCACCGTCGCCGGGCTCGCCGGACGGGTGCGGCAGGTCCGCGACCGGCGTCGGGCCGACGCCATCCGGGTCCGGCCGGACGGGTCCGTTGCCGCCGACAGCCCCCAGGTCCGGCAGTCCGGCGACCGGTCCGCGCAGCGCCCCGCCGCGGCGGGCCGAGGTGGGGCCGGCCACCCGCCAGGTGTCCCGCCCGGACGCCTTCGCCGCGTACAACGCGTCGTCGGCCGCCTCCAGCACCTCCTGGTCGCTGGTGCCGTGATCCGGGTACACCGCGATACCAATCGAGACGGTGATCGGGATCAGCGGCGGCACGCGCGTGCCGTACCCCGGTTCGAGCCGGACCGGCATGGTGCGGATGGCCCGGCACAGCCGCTCCGCGACCCGTTCGCCGCCGGCCGCGTCGGTCTCCGGCAGCAGCGCCACGAACTCCTCGCCGCCCTGCCGGAACGCGAGATCCACCTCGCGGATCTCCGCCTTGATCCGCTTCCCGACCGCGGCCAGTACCGCGTCCCCGGCCGGATGGCCGTGGTTGTCGTTGACGTCCTTGAACCGGTCCAGATCCAGCGCGAGTACGCACAGCAGCCGGTCGAACCGGCCGGCCCGCTCGGTCTCGCGGCGCAGCGAGTCCCGCAGGTGCCGGTAGTTCCACAGGCCGGTCAGCGAGTCGGTGATGGACAGCCGCTTGACCTTCTCGTGCGCGATCACGTTGTCCACGGCGACCGCGACCTGCCCGGCGAAGGTACGCAACGTGACCAGGTCGGCGTCGTCGAAGTCGTCCTGCCCGAGCCGGTCGTACAGGGCGAGCACACCGAGCAGGCCACCCGCGGGCTGCGCGTTCGGCTCGTCGTCCTCGTTCCCGCCGGCACCGGAGAACGGTACGGCGATGTACGTACGACAGCGCGGCTCGTGCTCGGACAGCCGCGGGCCTTCCCGGTCCACCCGGCCGCGGCGGGGTTCGCCACTGGCCGCCACCGCGCCGAGCAGCCCCTCGCCGACCCGCAGCCGCATCCGCTCCACCGGTACGCCGCTGCCGTCGAGTCCCGCGGCGCATCGCCCGGTGAGTACAGCCGGATAGGAGCTCTCCTGGTCGACCAGCAGCACCACCCCGGCCTGCGCGCCGGTCGCGGCCATCGCGGTCTGCAACAGGACCTCGAGAATCCGCTGCTGGTCGTGGGAGCTGGACAGGGTGTCACCGAGCAGGCCGAGGTTGCCGCGCAACTGGTCCCGGCTGGCGGTGAGCGCGGCCACGTACGCCTGCGTTTCCCGGGTCATCCGGTTGAACGTGGTGGCGAGCTTGCCGACTTCGTCCCGGGACCGTACCGGTACCCGCGCGTTCAGATCGCCCCCGGCGACCCGCTCGGCCGCGCCGGACAGTTCCGCGAGCGGTTGCGTGGTGGACCTGGCCAGCCACCAGGCCGCCACGATCGCGAGCAGCCCGGCGATCACCACCACGGCGACGAGGACCGCGTACAGGGCGGGCGAATTGGAGGGGTCGGTGGACAGCGCGAGCCACAGCGGTTGGCCGGTCTGCGGCTGCACGGTGCGGACGTACTCCCCCGCCTCGGTCTCGCGCAGTCCGGCGCCGCGCAACTGGCGCGCGAGGCCGGCGATCGACCCCTGGTCACCTTCCACGGTGGAGATGGACTCGCCGTCGTCCGCGAGCATCGTGACGTTCACGCCGGCGGCAGCCGAGACGCGCTGGATCAGGCTGACGTCCACCGGTACGGCCGCCACCGAGTAGCCGATCAACACGCCGCGTGGGTCACGCAGCTGCACCCGGGCGGCCAGCGCGCGGGCCGGACCGGTACCGCCGCGGATCGCGACCTTGCCCGGATCGTCGCCCTCGCCGGTGGACGGGCCGGCGCAGTCCGCCCACGGTTCGGGGAGCACGCCGGTCGAGGCGACCATCTGCCCGCGGGTGTTCTGCAGTTGCACCACGGCGGCGAGTTCACGCCGCACCACGGTGGCGATGGCCTGCGGTGTCCGGACCGTGTCGTACAGCACGGCGGCCATCTCCGCGGCAGCCCGCAACTGGCGACACTGCGCATCGATCGTCGTGCGTACCGTCGTCGCGCCGAGGTCGAGTTGTTGCACCGCCTGGTGCCGGGTGACGGAGCCGACCGTGATGCCGACGAACACGGCGCCCACCATGACCGGACCGAGGACAACGGCGAGGAACGCGGCGGTGAGCCGCGCGCGCAATGTCACCCGTCCTCCCCGGGAACCCGGTGTGCAGCCTGCTGTACCGTGACCCACTCGGCCGTCGCGGATGAGTTGCACCGGCCGAGGTACGGATCACCCCGGTACCTCTGATGCGATGCTGTCACAGCGGATGGTGGTACCGCCTCACTCTGCCGGTTGGGAAGCCGCGAGATGAGCGTTTCGACCGACAAATCGGCCGTACGGACCAGAATTCTGACTAGTCGGCGACTTCTTCGCGGTGCCGCCCGGAAGGCTGCCGACGCCGCTGTTCTCGATGCGGTGTGCGACGCGGTACGTCCACACGCCGCGGTGATCGCCGCGTACGTACCGCTCGGCTCCGAGCCGGGCAGTCGCGAACTGCCGGACGTGCTGCTCGGCCTCGGCGGTCACGTACTGCTGCCGGTCCTGTTGCCGGACGGCGACCTGAACTGGGCGGAGTACAACGGTCCCGATTCGGTGCGTCGCGCCGGCCGGCTTCTCGAACCGACCGGTCGCCGGCTCGGGGTCGAGGCGATCACGTTGGCGACCGCCGTGGTGGTACCGGCCATCGCGGTGGACCGGTCCGGAGTCCGGTTGGGGCGCGGCGGCGGATCGTACGACCGGGCACTGGCCCGGGTACGTCCCGAGGTACCGGCGATCGCCCTGCTCTACGACGGCGAGCTGGTGGACAGCCTGCCGACCGAGCCGCACGATCACCGGGTGTCCGCGGTGATCATGCCCGGCACCGGCCTGGTCGAGCTCTTTTAAAAGATCTCCATCGGGTACGCGCGTGCGCGCGGCGACCTCCCGTGCGCGTCCTCCGCGACTTCCTTGAGGCGACGGGGCGCTCCTTTCTGATCATCTACTTCTGATGTCGACTTCTGATCATGGACGATTGAGACTGTCCTGAAATGGGCCCAGAGTGGACGCGGGCCGGTCGGATGCCGCACCATTAGCACTCGACGACGTGGAGTGCCAGCGGAGGCGAGAAGTGCCCACCTACCAGTACGCGTGCACCGAGTGCGGTGAGCAGCTCGAAGCGGTCCAGTCCTTCTCGGACGAGCCGCTGACCGAGTGCCCTGCCTGCCACGGCCGGCTGCGCAAGCAGTTCTCGGCGGTGGGCATCGTGTTCAAGGGCTCGGGCTTCTACCGTACGGACTCGCGGGCCGGCGCCAAGCAGTCCGAATCGTCCGGCAAGTCCTCGGAGAAGTCCGACAGCTCGTCGAGCAACGGCTCGTCGACGAAGTCCTCGGACAGCTCGTCCAGCTCGACCCCCGCCACGACGTCCGCGTCTTCGTCGTCGTCCTCGGGGTCGTCCTCGTCCGGCTCGTCCTCGGGGTCTTCTTCGTCGTCCTCGTCGTCGTCCGGCTCCTCGGCCGCCTGAGCGGTCGTCCACAGCGCCGGTCGATCCACAGCCCCGGTCGATCCACAGCCCGGGTCGATCCACAGTCCCGGCCTGTCACAGTCCCGGTCTGTCCACAGCCCCCTGGTTTGTCCACAGCTTCGCTGGCTTCACCTGTTCGCCCCGGCGGCTCCCGACCTACGGTCTGGGTCCCATCAAGCCGTAGGCGAGGAGACATTCGGTGAAGCTGTCCATGCTCGGCTGGCACCGCCCGGACCGGCTCGCCCCACCGCGCTGGCGAGCACCACGCCGCGGATCACTGCTCCGCGCCGCGCTGGTTGCCGCGTTACTGGCCCTGGCGGCCGGGACGGCGCTCACCTCCGGCGGTAGCGGAGCCGGTGCGCGTGCCGTGGACTGCCAGCGACGACAGGCCCCGACCGGCACACCGAGCCCTGATCCGCGCCGGCCGCTTCCTGTTCCCGCAGGTCAGGTCGGGGTGCCGGTCCGGCTGGCCGATCCGGCGGTGACCGCGATGATCCGGCCTGGCGACCGGGTCGACCTGCTCGCCGGGGCGCCCGACGAGCCGGCCGCCGGCCACCCGACACCGGGAGCGGTCCCCGACCCCGGCGAGACCGATGCGCCCATGGCGGCGGTGACCGTGGCTGACGTGCTGGTGCTCGCCGCGGCGCCAGGTCCGGACGACCAGGCATTGCTGTACCTCGCGATGACCGAGGCGCAGGCGCGACGGGTGGCCGCCGCCCCCACGGACGCGCCATTCAGCGTTACAGTCCGACCCCGCTGAGCAGCCGCATCACCCCCGCGCCACTCAGCTACTGTCCGACCCCGCTGGGCCCGCCGCTCTACCCCCGCGCCGCTCAGCGCTACTGTCCGACCCCGCTGGGCCCGCCGCACCACCCGCGCCGCTCAGCGCTACCCCGTCCGTCCTCCCGCTCCGGCGGAACACGAGGGAGATGTTCGTGCTCAAGGGTTTCCGAGACTTCGTGATGCGCGGCAGCGTCGTCGAACTGGCGGTCGGCATCGTCATGGGCGCCGCGTTCGGCGGTGTTGTCAACCAGTTCATCAAGTCGTTCGTCGACCCGCTCGTGAAGCTGGTGCTGCCCGGCCGGCGGATGGGCGGATCGTGGACTCTCAACAGCGGCAAGGGCGCGGTGATCGACTACGGCGGCTTCATCAGCCAGGTGATCACGTTCCTCCTCACCGCACTCGTGATCTACCTGGTCGTCGTCGTGCCGATGAACCGGCTCGCGGAGCGTCGCAAGCGTGGCGCGGAACCCGAGCCGGAGGCACCGAGCGAGGAAGTGCTGCTGCTGACCGACATCCGCGACGAGCTTCGGAGCCAGCGCGGCCGGTCCTGACTGGCTTCCTCGCGAGCGCGGCCGGGCCTGACTGGCGTCCAAGCGCGCGGCGACCCTGACGAGCCTCGGGGCCGGCGGCCGGACGAGCAGCAATGGCCGGGACGACGCGACCGGACGCGACTGGTCAGGACCAGTGCGGTGGCACGTCCTCGATCAGTCGACGGTCGTCGTCCCGGCTGCGGCCGCGCTCGCCCCAGCCTTCGTCCGTGTCGTCCCTGGTCTGGTCGGGCAGGATCGGCAGGTCGTCGTCATCGACGAAGGCCACTTCACGATCGTCGTCCCGCTCGTGCATCTCGCCGTCTCCTCGTCAACCGTCCGGGGTGTCAGTCCAGGTCACCCTGCTCGATCCGGGCAAGTCGGCGGGTACGGACCAGCTCGTCGCTCGGCAGGCTCGCCCCGACCGGATCGGGGTCCAACGCGGCGAGGATGCCGACCAGATCCCGCTGGGACACCACGCCCACGAGCTTGTCGTCCTGTACGACCGGCAGGTGCCTGATCCAGTGCACCGCCATCAGTCGCGCGGTGTCGTGCAGGGAGGCGTCCGGGCTGACGGTACGAAGTTCGGTCGTCATGATCTCGTGCACCGTGGTCGACTCCATGTCCTGACCACGGGACACCGCACGCAACAGGTCACGTTCGGTCACGATGCCGAGCAGCCGTTCGCCATCCATGATCAGCAGCGATCCGGTCTGCTGCTGCCACATCCGCCGGGCCGCGGCGCGCAACGTCTCGTCGGGCGAGTCGGTGACGCTGGCCGGGGTCATGACGTCTTCGACGATCATGGTGTCTCCCTCGTGATTCCTTCCCGGAGACTACCGGGGGGATCAGGTTCCGACCGTGTGACCGGACGAGCCGGTGGATGCTTGTACCAGTCCGACCGCGCCGAACCGACCGGAGGAGGCTCTGTGGCCCTCGGCATGTTCAACCCGCGGACGGTACGACGCGCGATCGAGCGGGGCCGGCGGACGTACGACGGCCGCGACTGGCCGGCCACGTTCTCCAACCGGCTCACCGCGCCGGTACCAGGTTGGCGACAGGCGCTGGCAGCCGGCAGGCAGGGCGCGTTCCGTACCGACACGAGTCACGCGGACCGGATCCCGGTACGTCGCGACGGGCTGCCATCGGTGGCACCGGCGCAGACCGCGGTCACCTGGGTCGGGCATGCCTCGTACGTGCTGCGGATCGGCGGGCTGACCGTACTGACCGACCCGGTCTGGTCCAACCGCATCCCGGGGGTACGCCCGCGGCTGACCCCGCCCGGGGTGGACTGGGCGGACGTACGGGCGGATGCCGTAGTGATCAGCCACAACCACTACGACCACCTCGACGCGCCCACGATCCGACGACTCCCCCGCGGCATCATGCTGCTGGTACCGGGTGCGCTCGGCTGGTGGTTCCGGCGCCGCGGCTTCACCAACGTGCACGAGCTCGACTGGTGGAAGTCGGTACGCCTGGACGGGGTGCGGTTCGACTTCGTGCCGTCGCACCACTGGAGCCGACGCACCCTCACCGACACCTGCGCGAGCCTGTGGGGCGGTTGGGTGCTTACCGGGCCGGACGGGCAGCGGATCTACTTCGCCGGCGACACCGGGTACGGCCACTACTTCACCGAGATCGCCGCCCGGTACCCGGGCATCGACGTCGCGTTGATGCCGGTCGGCGCGTACCTCCCGCGCTGGTTCATGCGGCCGGTACACATGAGCCCGGAGGAAGCGGTACTCGCGACCGCCACGCTCGGCGCGACGTACATGGCCACGATGCACTGGGGCACCTTCGTACTGTCCGCCGAGCCGCTGCTCGCGCCGGTGGAGGAGGCGCGGCTGGCGTGGGACGCGGCCGGTCGGCCGCGCGAGAACCTGTGGGACCTCGCGGTCGGCGAGTCCCGCGTCATCGGCTGACCAGCCGACGGAGGCAGCAGCCGCGGGCAGGCACCCGCGCCGAAAGGGAGTGCCGACAGGGAGTGCCGACAGGGAGCGCCGACAGGGAGCGCCGACCAGGAGTCAGGCGCCGGCGCCCGGCGCGCTCCGGGACACCGCGGCCGGACGGTCCCGCGGATCGGGTACTGCCACCACCGGGCACGGCGGATGGCTGGTGCAGTACCGGCTGACCGAACCGTGGATGAGCCGGTGCAGCAGCGGCTGCTGACGAGCCCCCACCACGAGCATCAACGCGCCGGCCGCGGCGTCGATCAGAGCCGGTCCGGCGGGACCGGCGCGCACCTGCACCTCGACCGGCTCCGCGGGTTGCTCGGGTAGCTCGGCGAGCACCGCGTCCCGCCACGCGTGCGCCGCGCGGCGCGCCTCGTCCAGGTGCCAGCCGGCGTCGGGCGGTACCAATTGCACGTCGGCCACGACCGGCTCCTGGTACGCGTAGATCGCCACCACCCGGGCGTCGTGCCGGCCGGCTTCGGCCAGCGCCCAACGCAGTGCTTCCGCCGCACCCGGGTCGCTGTCGAAACCGACGATGATCGTGGGTCGGTCCATCGCGCACCTCCGCGTCGTACCCCTGCATTGTGTGCCCAGGACGCGCAAATGTGCGTGATCCGGCATGCTGTCAGCCGGCAATCCCGGCAGGAGGTACCAGTGGCACGCAGATCCCCGGAGTACAACCCGGAATCCGGTGTGATCACCGTGTACGCGGACGTGGGTTGCCCGTGGGCGGGTCTGGCCCTGCACGGACTGCGACGGGCCCGCGAGCGGATGGGCGCGGAGTCGGTGTTCATCGACCTGCGGGCGTTCCCGCTCGAGGTGATCAACGGGCGGCCGACCCCGAAACCGCACGTGGACGCCGAGGTCGCGGTGATCGGAGCGCTGGAGCCGAGCCTCGGTTGGCAGCCGTGGACCGGCAACGATCACGCGTATCCGGTGACCACGCTGCTCGCGCTCGAGGCGGTACAGGCCGCCAAGCGTCCCGAGGTCGGCGGCCTGATCGCGAGTGACGCGCTGGACGCGGCGCTGCGTACCGCCTTCTTCGCCGAGAGCCGGTGCGTCTCGATGCTGACCGTCGTCCTCGAGGTGGCCGAAGCATGCCCCGAGGTGGACGAGAAGGCGCTGACCAAGTGCATGCACTTCGGTGCCGGCCGCGCCGAGGTCATCACGCAGTGCCGCAACGCCAGCGACGGCGCGGTGGCGGGCAGCCCGCACGTGTTCCTGCCGGACGGTACCGAGTGGCACAACCCGGGCGTCGAAATGAGCATGACCGGCGAGCACGGCAAGGGCTTCCCGCGCGTCTCCTCGTACGACCCGAGCGCCTACGAGGAGATCATCGAGGCGGCGCGGAACATCCACTGACCTGCGGCTTCGGCTACGGCCCGCGGCGTCACCGCCGGGCTGACACCGGTCACCGGGATACAGTGGTGTCTGACGATTGTGGGGTGGTCGCGTGCCGCGGGACGTACCCGAACAGCTCCGGCTGGTCGAATCCTTCCTGAACTCGGTCGACGTCGAGACCGACGAGGACGACTTCGACGCGGTACCCCGCTTCCGCCGCTGGCTCGACGCGCACGGGCTTCCGGCCGCCGGCCGTAGCGCCACCGAGGCCGACCTCACGCTGGCCCGGGAACTCCGGTCCGCGCTGCGGCAGGAGGTGGCCGCACACCACGACGGCCACGGCGGCGACCGGTCCGAGCTGACCGCGCTGGCCAGCAGGATCGGGCTCGTCGCGGCCTGGGACACCGCCGGAAATGTCACCCTCCGCCCCACCGATTCAGGAGTCGCGGGGGTACTCGCGGAGATCATCGCGGCGATCGTGCTGGCCAGCCGCGACCGGACGTGGCAGCGGATGAAGCTCTGCCCGGCCGACGACTGCCAGGCGGCGTACTACGACCGGTCCCGCAACTCGTCCCGCCGCTGGTGCTCGATGGAGGTCTGCGGAAACCGGAACAAGACCCGGGCGTACCGGCAGCGCTCGACCGGGTAGCTCCGGTACCCCGGCCGGCCGTGGCGGGCCGCGGTGGACGCCGTGCGAGGCTGGAACTCGTGCCCGAACAGATCGATGCGGCGCTGGCCGAGCTCCGCGCGATGCTGCTCGACCAGGAGCGACTGGTACGAGCGGTCGCGGCCGGCCGGCGGCACGGCACCCAGCCACAGTGGCGCCGGGCCGAGCTGCGGCCGGTCGCGCTCAAGGACGGCCCGCGACTTCAGGTGAGTGTGTACGACGAGTCCCGGCCGTACACCCGGAATCTGAGCTGGACCGGTGACGCTCCGGCAACCGTGGACGAGTTGCTCGGTGAGCCGTTCGGCAACTGGCACGTCACCACCACCGAGCAGGTGGTACAAGTGCGCGTGACAAAACGGGGCGCTGCCCAGGTACACCGTGACGCTGTTTCTCCTGGTGGAGCGGGCCCGAGCGGGCCGGCGGGGGCGGCGCCGGCGCACGATCGGGCCAAGGCGCACCTGCTCGACCCGGGCGATCCGCTGTACGACGTGATCGGCGGCAACGCCGCGAAGCGCCGGCAGGTGGACGCGTTCCTGCGCGCGCTGGACGCCTCGCTCGGCGACGAGCTGCCCGATCCGCTGCGGGTGGTCGACCTCGGCTGCGGCAACGCGTACCTGTCGTTCGCCGCCTACCGGTATCTCACCACCGGGCGCGGGTTGCGCGTGGAGCTGACCGGCGTGGACGTACGGCCGGACCAGCGCGAACGCAATGCCGCGCTGGCCGGGAAGCTCGACTGGTCGGACCGCGTGCGGTTCGTCGCCGGCACCATCGCCGAGGCTCCGGTGGACGCCGCCGACCTGGTACTCGCGTTGCACGCCTGCGACACCGCGACCGACGACGCGCTGGCCCGGGCGGTCGGCTGGCGCGCGCCGTACGTGCTCGCCGCGCCGTGCTGCCATCACGACGTGGCGGCCCAACTGCGCCGGTCGACCCCGCCACGGCCCTACTCGATGCTCACCCGGCACGGGATCCTGCGGGAGCGGTACGCCGACGTGCTGACCGACGCGCTGCGCGCAGCCGTGCTGCGGCTGGTCGGGTACCGGGTGGACGTGGTCGAGTTCGTCGACTCGGCGCACACGCCGCGCAACCTCCTGCTCCGGGCCCGCCGCACCGGTGCCGCCCCGACAGCGGAACTCGTCAGCGAGTACCGCGAACTGGTCGACGGATGGGCAATCTCGCCCCGCCTGGGTGAGTTGCTGGCCGCGGAGCTGCCTGGCGCCGCCCGGGCCTGACGCGCGCGTCGCGTGCAGCCGCGCTTCCCCGCCGCGCGTGGCGTGGCCGCGCGTCGCGTACGGCGCGCGGTCTTGTCGATGATGCGCGCCGGTGTGTTCCGGGTTGGCGACGGTTTGGACCGGTGCTAACCACACCCGCAGCGCGCCGTCGTGCCGACACGCCGGACATGCCCGACCCGATCCGATTACTTTCCGCTTTCTTCTTCGCTACTTTCCGCAGGCACATGGTCGGCTGCGCCTACTGATAGACGTACCTGGTTGTTACTCTGCGCAGTTCTCGCCCGTATCGTCGAACGTCGACTTGCTTCGACGTAGGGCCCTCCCTACTGTTGGGTGCCGTCTACCAGGCATGTCGCTACCCACCCGGGTGGCGCCGGGCAGACACCGCCGAATCGCACGACACGCGAACCGGGGAACCACCCCGTGGGGTGAATCCGCCTCCCGCACGTCGGGGAGGTGGTAGGGCGACCCACTTCTTCCCGCCCGAACCCGTCAGCTAACCCGGTAGGCGGGCAAGGAAGAAGGAGCCGGCTACTCGTGCGTACCGCACAGGTCGTGCCGAAGTCCTTATGCAAGCTCGCTGTCGCCGCTGCCGTGGGCACGTTGGCCGCCGTTGTCGCGGTCGGTGTCTCCGTCGCGCCGGTACAAGCAGATCCCGCGGATGTCAGCGCGCAACTGGACAAGGCTTCCAACGATCTCGAAGTGATCGTGGAGAAATACAACAAGACCCGTGAGTACCTGAAGAAGAGCAGGGCCCAGGCGGCGCAGCTCAACAAGCAGCTGGCGCCGATGCAGAAGCAGGTCGACGCGATCTCCACGCAGGTCGGCGCGCTCGCTTCCGCGGCGTACCGGGGCGGCCACGCGAGCGCGATGAACGCGCTCCTGCAGAGCGGCTCCCCCACCACCCTCATCGCGCAGATGTCCACATTGGACCAACTCGCGCGGATGCAGAACCGGCAGATCAGCCGGCTCAACGAGGCCAAGGCGACTCTCGACGTACGGAAGAAGTCGATCGACGCGCTGGTGGCCAAGCAGGCCCGCGCGGAGAAGACGCTCGGCGCGCAGAAGGCCAAGATCCAGCGCGACGTCGACCGGCTCGAGAACATGCTCGGCGGTGCCAGCCGCAGCTCGACCCGTACGGACTACGGTCCGCCCCCGAACGTGTCCGGCTCCGCCGGCGTGGCCGTGCGCTTCGCGTACGCGCAACTCGGCAAGCCGTACGCCTGGGGTGCCTCCGGACCCGGCTCGTACGACTGCTCGGGCCTGACCATGGCGGCGTGGAACGCGGCCGGCGTCTCGCTCCCGCACAACGCGGCCGACCAGTACTACTCGATCGCGCACATCAGCCGCAGCGCGCTCGCGCCCGGGGATCTCGTGTTCTTCTACAGCGACATCCACCACGTCGGCA
The DNA here is from genome assembly GCA_963742715.1 of uncultured Actinomycetota bacterium. Classification (GTDB taxonomy): domain Bacteria; phylum Actinomycetota; class Actinomycetes; order Mycobacteriales; family Micromonosporaceae; genus CAVUMR01. The sequence continues at coordinate 550,040 of CAVUMR010000003.1, forward strand.
TGTACGTCGGAAACGGCAACATGGTCCACTCGTCGACGTACGGCCAGCCGGTGGCGATCGCGAGCATCGACAGCCAGCCGATCTTCGGCTTCGGCCGACCGCACTAGCCGCAGCCGAGCTACGGCCAGGGCTCGACTCTGGCTTCGGCCCGAGTCGAGGCCCTGGCTTCGGGCACGAGTCGAGGCCCTGGCTTCGGGCACGAGTCGAGTTTTCGGCCGACCGCACCAAACTGCCCCCGGAGCTGAGGCCGGCGCCACTGCCCTGGCGCCGGCCTCAGCTTGTACCAGGCCGTTGACCAGCGCGAATGCCTCCCGTACCCGCGCCAGTCGGTACCGGCCACTGCCGTCTAGACTCCGACGCGACGGTCGCCGTGTCTGCCGGCCGCCGGGTGCGGAGTCCGTACCAGCCCTCGTAGCTCAGGGGATAGAGCGCCAACCTCCTAAGTTGGGCGTCGCAGGTTCGAGTCCTGCCGGGGGCACCACAAGGACGGGAACAGGATCGTCACTCGGTACTGGTGATTCCTGTTCCTTTCTGCTGCGCGACGGCGGAGCGGCCCTGTATCTCGAATGTGCCCTGTCTGTATCCGACCGCTCTACCTTCACTGGCAGGAAACCGTGGGGTGGGTCGAGGTGGAATGGCATACGTCGGTATCGGAGTGCACGGACTGCGTGCCGTGGTGTTCGGTTGGGCCGCGGAGAAAAGCTGCGTGCGTTTGGCCGTGTCCGGCGTCAGGTGAGCGAACTCGGCTTGGTGCCGCCGGCATTGGTCGGCGGCACCGTGGTGCTGCTGGTCGGCGCCGAACTGGTCTGCGCGATCACCGTTGGCATCGCGCCGCTCCGCGTCGTCGGGGTGGTGCTCGCGTCCGGGTTGCTGGTGGCGTTCTGCTGCGGCATCGCGGTGGTGGCGTCGCGGCGTTCCCGCACAGTGCGCCTGTTTCGGGCGCTCCGGCGAACCGCTGCGGCCGCGGCGTCTGGTCCGGAATGCGTTGCTGCTCATCGGCGCCATCGTCGGACTCGTGGTGGCCGGGTCGGCTGAGCACGCGGCCGTGCATGGCGCCGGAGTGGCGATCGCGGTGGGGGGTCGGGCTGGTCGCAGCGGCGTTCGTCGTCGAGTTCGACTACCTCGCGGAACTGTTTTCTCCTGCTCACTGACGCTGTGGAGGGCTGCTGTGCAGTATCTGGTTGCCGCCGTTGTCGTACTCGCGCTGCTGTGCGGCGCCAATCTCGTGTTCACCTTCGCGGTGATCCGGCGGCTGCGGGCGCACGGCGACCGCATCGCTGAACTGAACCCGGTCGGCCTGCCGGAGATCAGCGGGTCGCTGCGGTCGTTCCGCGCGATGACCACTGACGGGGAGCAGGTTTCCGATACGGATCTGGCGGGCCGCCCAGCGCTCCTCGGCTTCTTCTCGCCGGCCTGCCCACCCTGCCGACTCGAGGTGCCGCGCTTCGCCGAGTTCGCCGGAGGTTTCGGCGACCGGCGGCAGGTGCTGGCGGTGATCATCGACGACACGGACGACGCCACGGTTGCCGACGAGATCGCCATGCTGGCCGGAACTGCCAGGGTCGTGCTGGCAAAGATGGGTGATCCACTGCCCGGCGCGCTCTCGGTGGCCTCTTACCCGACTGTCGTCCTGCTCGACGAGGCCGGTCAGGTCACGGCCACCTCCACCGGGGTCGGCGGACTGCCTGCCCTCCAAGGCGTTCGGTGAGCCGGACGGCCACGGCTCGATCGGCGCTCTGGCTCGCCTGGCAGGCCGCCCCGGCCCTGATGCTCGGTCGAATACTGTCCGCCGTGGCCCAGGCATCGAGCCCGGTGGCGGCCGCGTGGTTGACCAAGCAGTTGCTGGACCGGCTCGTGCAACCCGGCGCCGCGGCCAGTTCGATAGTCCTGCCCGCGGTCCTGCTGGCGATCTGCGGTCTGGTCGTGGGTGTGCTGGCCCCGCTCGACGCCTATGTCGCGCGCGAGATGGACCGCAGGACCAGCCGCTTGTCGCGGGCCCGGCTGTTCGACGCGGTCGCGGGGCTGGACGGGTTGCGCTGGTTCGAAGACCCAGCCTTTCTCGACCGGCTACGCATCGCCGACAGCTCGGGATCGTCGGCTCCCGGCCGGGTGGTCTCCGGAGTGCTGTCCATCGGCCGCAGCATCATCGTCACGGTGGGCTTCCTCGGGTCACTGCTCGCCGTGAGTCCGGTGGCGACCGCGGTGGTGGTCGCGGCCGCGGTACCGGCCGTGTTCGCCGAACTCGCCATCAGCAGACGGCGTGCCGAGATGACGTGGTCGATCAGCCCGCTCGAACGGCGGGAGTTCTTCTACAGCGGATTGCTGACCCAGGTGCAGGCCGCCAAGGAGATCAGGCTGTTCGGGCTCGCCCGGCTGTTCGGCGACCGGATGCTCGCCGAACGTCAGGCCGCCGACCGGCAGCGCCGCGACGTCGACCGGAGCCAGCTTCTCACGCAAGGCTGGCTTGCACTGCTTGCCGCCGTGGTCAGCGGGGGCGCGCTGATCTGGGTGGGATTCGCGGCAGCCTCCGGGCAACTCTCGGTCGGCGACATCACGATGGTGGTCGCGGCCATCGCGGGCCTCCACACGGGCCTGACCGGAGGCATGTCCTCGCTCGGCAACATGCACACCGATCTGGTGATGTTCGGACACTTCCTGGCGATTGAGGAAACTCCGCCGGATATCGCCGCGCCGTCCGTACCGTGCACGTTGCCCGGGATGCGGAGAGGCATTGAGCTACGGGACGTGTGGTTCCGCTATGGCGACGATCAGCCATGGGTGTTGCGGGGGGTCAGCCTCACTATCGCCGCGGGTACCGCGGTCGGCCTGGTGGGGCGCAACGGTGCGGGCAAAAGCACGCTGGTGAAGTTGCTCTGCCGCTTCTACGAACCGACCAAGGGGGCGATCCTGTGGGACGGTGTCGACCTGCGGGAGGTGCCGGTGGCGGAGCTGAGAGCGCGCATCGGCGTGGTGTTCCAGGACTTCATGTGTTACGACCTGTCGGCCGAGGAGAACATCGGCGTCGGTGACCTGGGCGCGATGGGCAACCAGGAACGGATCGAAGGCGCGGCGGTCAAAGCGGGGGTCGACGCCACCATCCGGGCGCTTGCGAACGGCTATCAGACGTTGCTCAGCCGCAATTTCACCGACGACGCGGGCGACGACGAGGCGACCGGGGTGTTCCTGTCCGGTGGTCAGTGGCAGAAGGTGGCGACGGCTCGGGCGATGCTGCGCGACGGACGTGACCTCATGATCCTCGACGAACCCAGCTCGGGACTGGACGCGGACGCCGAATACGAACTGCACCACAGGTTGCGTGAACTTCGCCGGGGCAAGACGAGTGTGCTGATCTCCCACCGGCTCAGCGCGTTGCGGGACGCCGACATGATCGTCACCGTCGATGGGGGACAGGTGGTCGAGGTGGGAGATCATCAGGCCCTGCTGGCAGGCAACGGGGTGTATGCGAACCTGTTCCGCAGGCAGGCCGCCGGCTACGCCGACCAACGAGCGACGACATGATCTGGAGTGTGCTGGTCGCCACGGTGCTGTTGGCCGCGGCGACGGCCATCCTGTCGGCCCGACGCAGACTCGTGGCGGTGACCATCTGGGGTACCAGCATGGAACCGTCGTTCCGGTCCGGGGACAGGGTGCTGGTCCGCCGGATCCGAGCCAGCCGGCTTCAACAGGGTGACGTGGTCGTCTGTTCGGCCTCCGCAAGCCAATCCAGACCGTTTCGCGCGACGGATCGGACCCGCTGGGTGCTGAAACGAGTGGCGGCTCTCCCCGGTAACACCGTGCCGGCAGTCGTCGTCCCCGCAGTGTCCGCCGGAACCGTGCCACCAGGTCAGCTTGTCCTTCTCGGTGACTGCGCCGTGGTGAGCGTCGACTCCCGAACGGCTGGCTTCTACTCGCTCGACCGGGTGCTCGGCCGGGTCATCCGCAAGGTCTGAACCTGTATTTCCTTTGGGCGCGTTTCTGTAGGTCCTCTTCGTAGCGTCGAAGTGTCCGGATGACAAGCCCGATGATCGGGATGAAGGGATTTGAATGACCGGCAAATTGAACGCTCTCGCCGACCGGGTGCTGGCGCGCATCGTGCCTCAGGCTACCGCCGCCGCCTGCCCGCACACCTACGACGACTACATGTGTGACAGCTACAACCGTCGATACCACAGGACCTGCTACCGGGACGTCGAGTGCTACACCACGAGCTGCACCGCGTGGGTACACAAAGGCAGTTGCACCTGATACCTCATTGGAGCCATTGAGGTTCGCGTCGCCGGTGCGGGCGGACTACGACATTCAGCCCGCGCCGGCGATGGTGCCATTGGCGGCCAGGGCCGCCGCTCGTTCCGGGTCGACGTCGGGCGCCGCCGCCGCGGCGCGTACGAGGAGGCGACCGTTCGGGTAACCCGTGACTTGGCACAATTCGAGCGCAGAATGAAGATCGGCGTCCGCGTCAGCGATTCGGCCAAGCCTGATCAGGACCTGCAACCGGTACATGCGCCCCTGCCGTTCGAGGTCTCTGGCGCCAATATCGGCAGCCAGGCGGACCACATCATCGAAATGGGCCAGCGCACTATCGAGAACGTCGTCGTCGGCATAGGCGCAACCGATCTGTATGAGGGTGTACACCTCCCCGACCCGGTCGCCCAGCTCGCGGCGGACCGCCAGGCTCTCGGCGAGATACGTCAATGCCGAGGTGTTCTCACCGCGCCAGCGCAGGTTCATGCCGATGCTGTTCAAGGCGAGACCAGTGCCCGGATCGTTGCCGACGCTCCGGAACAGTTCGAGTGCCTTCCTCAGCTGCGCTTCGCCTTCGACAAACCGGCCGGCTTCGGTGAGAAAGATACCGAGCGCGTTGATTGCCTTGGCCAGGCCGGGGGTGGCGTCGGTCATCCGGTACAACTCGATGCCACGCTGGATGTCCTGCCGCGCTCTGGCGGGTTCACCGACGCGCTGGTGCAGCGTCGCGAGCTGGGTCCAGGCTCGTGCTTCGGACCGGCGATCGGCCTGGCTGCGAGCCAGCTCGACCATGACCTCGTTGATGGTGATGGCATCGCCGAGCCAGCCGTCGGTCTCCAGCGCCGTCAGCAGCGTCACGATGATCGCCATGGCGGGCCTGCCGACCAGTTCCGCATGGTCCGTGGCCCGGTGCGCCAGGGCCAGCAGCGAGTCCCGCTCGGCGTCGAACCAGGCCCGGGCATCGTCGACAGACGTACAGCGCAACCGTGGGGCGTTCCGGGAGAGCTGCAGGTCGACGGGCACGTCGAGACGTACGGGTCGGAGCTGGTCTGCCGCGCGGCAGGATGCGTCGGCGTAGTAGGAGTAGGCGCGACGGAGCGCACTGGTGCGTTCCTGGTCGCTCAGCTCGCGCTGGGCGATTTCGGCGGCGAACAGCCGGAGCAGGTCGTGCATCGCATAGCGGCCGTGGCGAGGCTCGACGACATGCAGGCTGACCAGCCGTTGGACAGCGGGTTCGAGGTCGTTGATGGTCAGGTCGGCGAGCGCGGCCAGAAGTCCGTCGGAGTAGCTCGGTACCTGAACGACACCCATGAGCCGGAAGAGCCGGGCGGAGTCGCCTCCGTTGTGCTGGTCGGCGTGCACCAGAGCTTCGTAGGTCGCGGCCACGGTGGCGCGCATGCTCAGTCGATCGGCGCCGAGTTCGTCGAGCCTGCGTCGGTCGTCGGCGAGTCGCTCGGCGAGGTCGGCCGCCGACCAGTCGGTGCGTAGAGCGAGCCGAGCGGCGGCCATCCGCAGGGCCAGGGGCAGTCCCGCGCACAGCTCCGCCACCCTGGCGACATCGGCACCGTCATCCGAACTCCGGTCGCCGCCGAATGCCGCCAGCACCGCGCACGCAACCGGCACCGGCAAGGTGTTCAGCGACAACCGCAGCGACGCATCCAGTGTCACCAGCCGTTTTCTGCTGGTCACCAGCACCGTGCACTGCGGGTCGGCAGGCAACAACAACTCCAGCTGGTGCGCGTCAGCGGCGTTGTCCAGTAACAACAGAAGGCGTCGCCCCGCGGCGACGGTGCGGAACCTGCCTGCCAGCTCCACCAGGCTCAGGTGCGTCGGATGGTCGCCCAGCGCCCGGAGAAACGCTGCCAGCACCTGAGCTTCGCTGACCGGCTCGAGCCCGGTGTTCGATCCTTGAAGATCGACATACAGTTGACCGTCGGGGTGTTCGCTCGCGAGACGATGGGCCACGCGCAGTGCGAGCGCGGACTTGCCGATCCCACCCTGACCGTCGAGGGCCACGACCACCGGCCGAGCCTGGTCCCGGCCCTGCGGAGCACATACGGTCAGGATGGCGTCGACTTCGGCGTCCCTGCCGAGCAGAACTTGACTGTCCATGGGAAGTTGGCGCGGCACCACGCACGCGCCGCCGGTAGCGGCCCCAGCGCTGTCCTGGGCGGCGTCCCGGTGGCCGGTGCTCGCGTCGAGTGCCGGATCGCGGACCAGCACTGCCTGCTGCAACTCGCGCAACTCCGCTCCGGGTTGCACGCCAAGCTGCTCGTCCAGCACCGCGGCAGCGTCGCGATAGGCCTCCAGGGCGCCGCTCACGTCACCGCAGCGGTACAGCGCGGTCATCAGCTGGCCCCACAGCCGTTCGCGGGTCGGATGATCCGACAGCAAGGACCGCAGGGCGACCACCGGGGCCTGGCCCTCACCCAGCTCCAGCCGCATCTGCATACAGTCCTCGACAACCCGCAAACGCTCCTCGTCGAGCACCCGCAGGTGCCGCTGCAGCGGCATGTCCCGGGCCAGATCCTCGCCGCAACCGCCGCGCCACAGTCCCAATGCCTCCTCGAAGCAATCCCGGGCGAGCCCGAGTTCACCGGCCGCCGCGGACCCACGACCACGCGCGACCAATTCGGCGAACCGTTCGACGTCTGATTCACCCGCCGCGACGACCAGCTCGTAGCCGCCCTCCCGAGCGACGAGCCGATCGGCGAGGACCTTGCGTAAACCGGTCGCGTAGGTCCGCAGATTCGCCGTCCACGACTGGGGACTGACCTCCCACAGCAGAGCCGCCAATCGCGACAAGCCGACCCGGCGATTCGGGCTCAGCAACAACGCCGCGAGCAAAGCCCGCTGCTTCGGTCCGCCCAGCGGTTGTGCCACCCCAGCGCGCTGAACGGTCAACGGTCCGAGTAAGCAGAATCTAAGATCATCCAGCGTACTCACCCCCTGGAGCAGCGGTTGTCCGCAATTCGGCATCTCGGCGTCGCTGATCAAATTGGCTCGTGGTCCCGCCGACGGTCACCGAACGTGATACCGACGCGCTGATCATGCGGTTTCCCCGAGGCATCGTCGGTCGGCACCTCCCGCGCGGCGGGGATCCAGGCTGCGAGTGACAAGGTACAGGCATCTCAACCACGTCAGCTCGGTCGAATGACCACTCCAACCTTCGCACCATTTGCTTGTACCCGTCGGAGCACCAAACCGGCGAAATCATGATCAAGTCACGGACAGCTACGTCTCAAGCGCAGGTCGCCAACAATCCGAGCGTTGTCGCGCTTTCCAAGCCCATCGAGAAATGCGGGGCCGAGTGTCAGCCGAGTTTGAGAAGTACATCAGCGACTACGCCAGGAAATCAGGACCTCGCGGAAGGTAACTGGTCAGGTCGGTCGTGGGGTTTTATCGGAGGAGTCCGACCGTCCGGTCTACCAGAGCCTCGCCGCACGCATCGAGAAGTTGCGTCAGAAGGCATGACCAGCATTGAGGAGTCGCTCGCGTTCCTGGGGCAGGCACTACAGATCGCTCAGGACGTCGTCGCGGCTGACCGGGCGGCCGAGGAAGGCCGTCCTGAGGAGTTGGAGCCGCTTCCTGATGGCGACCCAACTGACCGCCGCCGGGCCGCGACGCGCACCCTGCTGCTGTACTCGGAATCCGGCAACCCGGCCTCGCCGCACTTCCTCGACCAGACCACGCGCTACGCCGCCGGCCAGTGGATAGAGGAACGCTTCACCCGGACGGAGATCGCGACCCATCCGGCGCTGCGGGTGCACGTGCTCGACCCGCGGTGATGCTTCCCATCGCTCGGACGAGCTTCGCGAGAAGGGTCCGCAGCGGACGACCCAAAAGGCAAAGGCAAGGAGCTGTACTCCCTGCCACTTCTAACGTATAGCCCACCGGGGGACTTGCGGCAAGAGCCGGGTCGTACCGCAGAATCGTCGGCCGGACCAGGAACGGGGGGCACGACGTGCGTGTGTTGTGGTCGACGGATGGGGGACGCGGCGACGGACCGCGGGTGGCACCGGCGGTGCGGTACGGGCGCTGGAATACGGCTGCCGCGGAGGTGTCGCGATGACCGAGCGGTACGTACTTGCCCTGCACGAGGTTGACGAGACGCAGGTCGCGCTGGTTGGCGGTAAGGGCGCACACCTGGGAGGTCTGTCGCGGATCGACGGCGTACGCGTGCCGGCTGGGTTCTGCGTGACGACGGACGCCTTCCGGCGGGTCATGGCCGAAGCGCCGGCGATCGACGACCAACTCGATCGGCTGTCGCGCCTGGGTCCGGATGACCGGGAGGCGATCCGCACGCTCAGCGTGGAGCTCCGCCGTACCGTCGAAGGGATCGCCATTCCGGGCGAGGTGGCGGCGGCGGTCACCCGCGCGCTCGTCCAGTACGGCGAGCAGGCCGCGTACGCCGTGCGATCCAGCGCGACGGCCGAGGACCTGCCGACGGCCTCGTTCGCCGGCCAGCAGGATTCGTACCTGAACGTGGTGGGCCGGGCCGCGATCCTCCAGCACGTCAGCCGGTGCTGGGCGTCGCTGTTCACCGAGCGGGCCGTGACCTACCGCCAGCGGAACGGCTTCGACCACCGGAAGGTGCACATGGCCGTGGTCGTACAGCAGCTGGTTTTCTCGCAGGCGGCCGGCATCCTGTTCACGGCCGATCCGGTCACGGGCAACCGGAAGGTCGCCACCGTGGACGCCAGCTTCGGCCTCGGTGAGGCGCTGGTCTCCGGTCTGGTGAACGCGGACGTGTTCAAGGTGCGCGATGGTGAGATCGTCGCCAGGACGATCGCCACCAAGAAGCTCGCCATTCACGCCCTGCCGGCCGGCGGTACCCGGGAAGTGGCGATCGAGCCGGAGCGGCAGGCACAGCCCGCGCTGACGGATGCGCAGGTCGTACGGCTGGCGCAGCTCGGGCGGCGGATCGAAGCGCATTTCGGCAGCCCCCAGGACATCGAATGGTGCCTGGTCGACGATGACGTCGCGGAGCTTGCGGAGCGACCATCGGGCTCAGGTTCGTCGGCGTGGGGAACGAGCGGCGGCGAATTTCAGATCGTCCAGAGCCGGCCCATCACCACACTGTTCCCGGTCCCCGAGGCCGACGACGAGGGGAACCACGTCTACATCTCCGTCGGGCACCAGCAGATGATGACCGACCCGATGAAGCCCCTCGGGCTTTCCTTCTGGCAGCTGACGACCCCCGCGCCCGTGGCCGAGGCCGGCGGCCGCCTGTTCGTCGACGCCACCGGGAGGCTGGCCTCACCGGCGAGCCGCACCAGCCTCCTGGCGATGGCGGGAAGGTCCGATCCGCTGATCGGGGACGCGCTGCGGACGGTCCTCGAACGCGACGGCTTCATCCCGTCGCGCCCGGACGAGGAGCCCGCCCGGCCGCCGGCTGGCGGCCCGCCGGCTCCGATCGAGACCGATCCGGCCATCGTCACCGAGCTGATCCGGCTCAGCGAGGCCTCCGTCGCCGCCGCGGAACGCGACATCGCGACGTTGTCCGGAGCGGCACTGCTCGACTTCATCCTGGCGGACCTGCAGGAGCTGAGGCGGGTCCTGTTCGACCCGCGCAGCCATCAGGTGTTCATGTCGGCGATGGAGGCCGCGTGGTGGCTCAACGATCAGCTGCGTGAGTGGCTGGGCGAGAAGAACGCGGCCGACACGCTCACCCAGTCCGTTCCCCACAACGTCACGTCGGAGATGGGCCTGGCGCTCCTGGACGTCGCGGACGTGATCCGTCCGTACCCGGAGGTGGTGGCGTTTCTGCACCACGTCGAGGACGAGGATTTCCGCGAAGCGTGCGAGCGGAACGGCGAGTACTTCCTGGACGAGCTGGTCAAGCTCCCGGGCGGGCGGGAGGCGCGGGATGCCATCGAGGCGTGGCTCGACAAGTACGGCATGCGCTGCGTCGGGGAAATCGACCTCACCCGGCCGCGCTGGCGCGAGCGCCCGTCCACGCTCGCGCCCGTGATCCTCGGCAACGTCAAGAACTTCGAGCCGGGTGCTGGCCCCCGGCGGTTCGAGCAAGGGCGCCAGGAGGCATGGGCGAAGGAGCAGGAGCTGCTGGAGCGCCTGCGCGCCCTGCCGGACGGCGAGACGAAAGCAGAAGAGACCAAAGGGAAGATCGATCGGGTACGGACCTTCATCGGGTACCGGGAGTATCCGAAGTACGGCATGGTCAGCCGGTACTTCGTGTACAAGCGGGCACTGCTGGCAGAGGCCGAGCGCCTCGTACAGGCTCAGGTGCTTCAGGAGACGGAAGACATCTTCTACCTGAGGTTCCAGGAGCTTCACGACGTCGTACGCACGAACCACGTGGATGACCAGCTCATCCGCCAGCGCAAAGACGCGTTCACGTCGTACCAGGCGCTCACCCCGCCCCGGGTGCTCACTTCGGAGGGCGAGGCCATCACCGGGGCGTACCGGCGCGACGACGTGCCGACCGGTGCCCTGGTCGGTCTACCCGTCTCCGCCGGGGTCATCGAGGGGCGGGCCCGCGTCATCCTGGACATGGCGCAGGCCGATCTCGAAGCGGGCGACATCCTCGTCACGGCGTACACCGACCCGAGCTGGACGCCCCTGTTCGTGGCGATCGCGGGCCTGGTCACGGAGGTGGGAGGACTGATGACCCACGGCGCGGTGATCGCACGGGAGTACGGCCTGCCGGCCGTCGTCGGCGTGGTCGATGCCACCCGGCTGATCGCCGACGGGCAGCGGATCCGCGTGCACGGGACCGACGGGTACGTCGAGCTCCTGCCCTGACCTCCGCTAAGGAGTGCCACACCATGATCCTTCCGAAGGTCCGGGATCCTCGCTTCGTGACGATCCGCCGTGGTGGGACGCTCACCGATTCGGACCACCAGCTCCTCGCCCTGTGGGCTGCCTCGTGCGCGGAGCACGTCCTTCACCTGTTCAAGTCGGTTCGGCCCGAGGACCCACGACCGCGCCAGGCGATCGAACACGCCCGCGCCTGGGTACGCGGCGAGGTGAAGATGATGGAGGCTCGCGCCGCCGGCGGCCATGCGATGGGCGCGGCCCGGGACCTGCGTGGTGCGGCCCGACATGCCGCGTACGCCGCTGGCCAGGCCGGAGCCGTCGCCCACGTCGCCGCACACGAGCTCGGCGCGGCCGCCTATGCGATCAAGGCCGTACGCGCAGCCGCGCCGGAAGGCGAGAGCGAGGCCGCCGGGCGACTCGAATGCCAGTGGCAGCGTGACCAACTCCCGGACGCCATCCGCGAGCTCGTACTCGACGACCAGGTGTTGCGCAACGACCTCTGCTGGTCGGTGTTCGACTGCTGAGCAGCGGGAACGTCAGCTCGGCACGCGCGCGGGGTCAGGGACCTACGGGTGACCCTGTCGGCGCACCAGCTCGGTGATCCAGACGGGCGCGAACGGGGACGTACAGTTCGGCGGCGTCGGGTAATCCTTGAGCACCTCCAGGCGCTCACCGATGTCGATCGCACGGGCGCGGTGCTCGGCGTGCTCGATCCCGATCTGGGCCAGGCAGTGGTTCATCGCCCACTGCAGCCGAGCCGGGGCGTCTTTCATCTCCGCCTCGATGACGTCGAGCAGTCCGGTGAGGTCGAGCCCCTCGGGATTGCGGGCCACCCGTTCGGTGGTCAGCGCCCAGCCGGCGCTCGCGACCACCGGATCCGGATCGGCGAACCAGGCCAGGCGCAGGTCTTCGGCGGACGGGTTCTTCTTCACCACGTAGTTCACCAGCCAGTCGTGCACCTTCGGCGTACGCGCCTCGCGCAGCATGACGTCCAGCTCGTTCCGTTCGAACGCCTTCGGGCGGCAGATCAGGATCGCCAGCAGTCTCGCCGCGGAGTCAGCCGTCTTCCAGAGCTGACGCGCGAGTTCCTGCTGCGTCTTCAGTCGCTTCGCGAGCGCGCGCAGCGCGCTGAGGTTCACGCCGTGATCGTCACCGTGCTTCCTGTTCACCTCGCGTATCTTCGGGTCCTCGAGCGCGGCCAGCTCGGCCATCACCTCGGCAACCGTCACCTCGGCAACCGTCACGTCGGCCTCCTGTACATCATGTGGATCGTTCTTGGCCCAGCCGCAGCGACGACACGGTGGGCCAGGTACCGCCGTCGAACGCGACGAACTCCACCCGGCGGACCGTGAAGTCGACCTCGAAGCCGGTCTCCCTGACCGCCGACCAACACGCGTCGCCACGGTTCGTCGTCCGGGGATGGACCAGCGTCACGTGTGGTTTCGCCTCCACTGGGTCGGAGCCTCCGACGAGCTGGTGCCGAAGGTGCCGCCAGCCGCCGTCCAGGTCGTCGACCTCGACGTACACCCAGTGGTCAGGTCCGACCGCGGTGCCACGCAGCCGCAGCCGGAACGGCGGCACCGCGCCCGCGACCCGATCCAGGTCTGCCCGGTCCAGCCCGGCGAGCTCCTCCGGATAGGCGACGGTCACGTGCGCGGCTATCTGAGCCGCCATCGCCGGGTCCCAGGCCGCCCGCAACGTCTCGACCCGACCGGCGACGGCCGGATCGACGTACGCGATCAGATGTGGATGGGTCGACCGCCCGGAAGGGGCGTACCGGAAGGCCAGCTCGACCAGCTGCTCGACCATCCCACCGTCGAGCCCGCGGTTCTCCGCCAACAACGCCGTGTCCGCCGGGCCGAGCCAGCGGAACTCCACCTGCTTCGGAAACTCCAGCCGGGGCCGGGCAAGGTCACCGGCCACCGCGACGACGAAGTCGAACTCGCGCCGGCGGTGCGGTCGTCCCCCGTCGCTGGTCTCCCAGTCGGCGACGTACGCCAGCGTGGGCGTCCCGTCCACCCGCCAGCCGGTCTCTTCCTCGACCTCCCGCGCGAGCGCATCGAGGATCGACTCACCGGCCTCGACGTGCCCGCCGACGATGTCCCAGCACCCGGGCAGGAACCGGCGGTCCGGTCCCCGCCGTTGTACGAACACCCGCCCGGCCGGGTCGAGGACCAGCGCTCCCGCGACGCACTGCCGACCGTCCGCCTCCGCGACAGCCTGCAGCGCATCCAGCTCGACCCCGACACCCACGGACACCCCCGCGACGCTACCGGCCCCGCCGACCACCGTCCCCGACCTCCGGCGTGCCCACAAAAGTCCGGCCGGGTCGAGTGCCTGGACGGCGGGCGGCCGCAGCATGGACGATATGTCCCATCATCGATAACATCCGTCGCCTTCGTCGGCTCGTGTTCGGTGGGGAGGACGCCTGTGGCGGTCTCAAGGGACGCGGACGACTCACCGGTCGTATCGGTGCTGATGCCGACGTACCAACAGGCGGCTTTTCTGCCGCGGGCGCTACGCAGCCTGCTCGATCAGCGGTTCACCGATTGGGAACTGGTGGCCGTGGTCGACGGATCCCGGGACAACACCGAACAGCTCCTGCGGGAGTACGCCGACGAGCGGTTCCGGAGCTTCACCTCGGTACACAATCAGGGGTTGGGTTCGGCTCTGAACACCGCAACCACGCACGCGCGGGGACGGTATCTGGCCTATCTGCCGTCGGACGACGTGATGGACGCCGACCATCTGTCCCGAGCCGTGGAGGTCCTGGAACAAGATCCCGAGGTGTACCTGGCCTACGGCGGGGTGCGGTGGCGGCAGGCGCCGCCGGGCAAGTTGATCCGCCGGTTCCGGGCGACCCCGACCCTCCGCGACGACATCGGCCCCGGATGCGAGGCCAACGCGCTGCGCGACCGGGACGACGACCCTGATGGTCTGGCCCTGCACAGCGGCAACTTCCTGGCGCTGGTCCAGGCGGTACACCGCCGCGACCTGGAAGAAGGAGTGCGCTGGACCGAACGGCACGAGCTCGTCAGCGACAGCATCGAACGCGACTTCTGGACCGGCCTGCTCGCCGCCGGCGCCCGGTTCGGGTACACCGGCGCGATCACGACCGAGTGGAGCGACCACCCCGAACAGCACCACAAGATCCTCGCCGGCCGCGGACCGCATCCGTCGGACCCGCTGGCAGTACACAACGGGCTGTCCTACTACCGGCAGTACTACCGGGTCCCGCACCAGCAACGGCTCAACTTCCAGCCGGTCCGCTCGGGGGTACCGGTGAACGAAGACGAGCGCTTCGGGCCACTGCCCGCGCCGCCGCCGCCCGCGGCCGACGGGTTGAAGATCCTCTTCGTCGGCGCCCTGAGCTACAACCCGGAGCGGGTCCTTGCTTTCCAGGAGCGCGGTCATCGCCTCTACGGCCTCTGGTCGCCCAAGCCCCCGTTCTTCGACAGCACCGGTCCCTTCCCCTTCGGCGATATCCGGGACGTCTTCTACGACGAGGACTGGCGCGCCGAGGTACGCCGGATCAAACCCGACATCATCTACGGACTACTCAACTGGCAGGTCATCCCGCTGGTACGAGAGGTTCTCGACGCCGGCTTCGACGCCCCGGTCGCGTTCCACCTCAAGGAAAGCCCCACCCAGGCCGTACAGCTGGGGCACTGGCCGACGCTGCGCCACGTACTCACCCGCAGCGACGGGCGGATCTTCATCTCCGAGGAGAACCGGCGCTATCTGGAGTTCGGCATCGGTAGCGACCTACCCGACGATCGCGTACTGATCCTCGACGGGGACCTGCCGAGAGCCCAGTGGATGACCGAGCACTGGACGCCGAAACTCTCCGACGTCGACGGCGAGCCGCACACCGTCTCCATGGGGCGGGTCATCATGGAGCCGCTCGCGGAACTCGTGGCCGCCGGCATCCACGTACACCTCTACGGCAGCAACTTCATCCGCTCGGCGACCGGCTGGTCCAGCTCCCACGCGCAGTCGCGCTACCTGCACCTGCACCCGACTGTGGAAGCTCCACAGTGGACCGAGGAGCTGTCCCGCTACGACGCCGGCTGGGGGCACGTACACACCAGCGTCAACGGCGGCGAGGTGCGCCGCGCCGAGTGGAACGACCTGAACCTGCCGGCCCGGATCGGCACCTATGCCGTCGCCGGACTCCCCCTGATCCACCGGGACAACACCGGCCACGCTGTCGCGGTGGAGCGACTCGCACAGCGGTACGGCGTCGGCATTGCGTACCGCGATCCGCAGGAACTGCACGACAAACTCCAGGACGAACGTCAGCACCGGACCGCACACAACGCGATGGTCACAGCGCGTCCGCTTTTCAGCTTCGACCACCACGCCGACCGACTCATCGACTTCTTCCGGCACCTCATCAAGGAGCGATGACAGTGGGCGCGGGAGACGCGGGTACACCGGTGGTGTCGGTGCTGATGCCGACGTACCAGCAGGCGGACTTTCTGCCGCGGGCGCTACGCAGCCTGCTCGATCAGCGGTTCACCGATTGGGAACTGGTGGCCGTGGTCGACGGATCCCGGGACAACACCGAACAGCTCCTGCGCGAGTACGCCGACGAGCGGTTCCGGATCTTCACCTCGGTACACAATCAGGGTCTGGGTTCGGCTCTTAACACCGCAACCACGCACGCGCGGGGACGGTATCTGGCCTACCTGCCGTCGGACGACGTGATGGACGCCGACCACCTGTCCCGAGCCGTAGCCCTGCTCGACAAGGATCCCGAGGTGTACCTGGCCTACGGCGGGGTGCGGTGGCGGCAGGCGCCGCCGGGCAAGTTGATCCGCCGGTTCCGGGCGACCCCGACCCTCCGCGACGACATCGGCGCTGGGTGCGAGGCCAACGCGCTGCGCGACCGGGACGACGACCCTGACGGTCTGGCCCTGCACAGCGGCAACTTTCTGGCGCTGGTGCAGGCGGTACACCGGCGCGACCTGGAAGCAGGAGTGCGCTGGACCGAACGGCACGAACTTGTCAGCGACAGCCTCGAACGCGACTTCTGGACCGGCCTGCTCGCCGCCGGAGCCCGGTTCGGGTACACCGGTGCGATCACGACCGAGTGGAGCGACCACCCCGACCAGCACCACAAGATTCTCGCCGGCCGGGGACAGCACCTGTCCGATCCGCTGGAGCTGAACAACGGGCTGTCCTACTACCGGCAGTACTACCGGGTCCCGCACCAGCAACGGCTCAACTTCCAACCCGTCCGCTCCGCCATGGCCGCCGACGAGGGCGAGCGGTACGGGCCGCCGGCGGGCAGTCAACACCGGCACCGCGACGCCCTACCGCCGTCCGCACCGGACGGGCTGAAGATCCTGCTGGTGGGCGCGCTCGGCTACAACCCCGACAGGTTCCTGGCGCTGCGGGAACGCGGGCACCGGCTGTACGGGCTGTGGATGCCGCAGCCGAGCTACTCGGAGACCGCGGGCCCGTTCCCGTTCGGCGAGGTACGGGACGTCTTCTACGACGAGGACTGGCGCGCCGAGGTACGCCGGATCAAGCCCGACATCATCTACGGGCTGCTCAACTGGCAGGTCATCCCGCTGGTCCGGGAAGTTCTCGACGCCGGCTTCGACGCCCCGGTCGCGTTCCAGTTCAAGGAGAGCCCCGAGCACGCGATGCAGATGGGGTACTGGCCGGACCTCCACCGGATCCTCACCGGCTGTGCCGGGCGGATCTTCATCTCCGCGGAGAACCGGCGCCACCTGGAGTTCACCATCGGTACCGAGCTGCCCGACGATCGCGTCCTGATCCTCGACGGGGACCAGCCCCGAGCCCAGTGGATGACCGACCAGTGGGCGCCGAAACTCTCCGACACCGACGGCGAACCGCACACCGTCTGCATCGGCCGGGTCTTCCTCGACCCGCTGCCAGACCTGATCGCCGCCGGCATCCACGTACACCTCTACGGCGGTACCTTCATCCGCTGGGCCAGCAGCTGGAGCGGTACCCACCGGCAGTCGCGGTACCTGCACCTGCATCCCACCGTGGAGCCGCCGCGGTGGACCGCCGAACTGTCCCGCTACGACGCCGGCTGGGGTCACGTACACACCAGCGTCAACAACGGCGATCTGCACCGGGCCGAGTGGAGGGACCTGAACCTGCCGGCCCGCATCGGCACCTACGCGGCGGCCGGACTACCACTCATCCACCGGGACAACACCGGCCACACCGTCGCGGTGGAGCGCCTCGCGCAGCGGTACGGCGTCGGCATCCCGTACCACGACGCACCGGACCTGCGCGACAAGCTGCGAGCCGAACGCGAGCACCGGACCGGCCACAACGCGATGGTCAAAGCCAGACCTGCCTTCGCCTTCGACCATCACGCGGACCGACTCATCGACTTCTTCCGACACCTCGTGAGCGCGGCATGAACACCACTGCGAACGATCCGATCGTCGTGATCGGCGCCGGACCGTGCGGGCTCGCCTGCGCCCGGGAACTGGTCGCGCAGGGACGCGACGTCGTCGTCCTCGAACAGGCGGCCACCCCGGGCGGTTGCGGATCGTCCGACCTCGACGCCGCGGGCTTCACCTGGGACCGGGGCTGCCACGTCGTCTTCAGCCACTACGGCGAGTTCGACCGGCTGCTGACCGAGGTGATGGGCGACGACCTGCTGTGGCACGACCGCTCGTCGTACATCCGGTTCGCCGACCGGTGGGTGCCGTACCCGTTCCAGAACAACCTGCACCGGCTGCCGCCCGAGGTCGGCTACGAGTGCCTGACCGGGCTGCTCGCGGCCCCCGGCGGCGAGGTCGACAGCGATTTCGGTACGTGGATGCGGGCGGTGTTCGGCGACGGCATCACCCGGCACTTCATGCGCCCGTACAACTTCAAGGTCTGGGCACATCCGGCGGAGCAGATGTCGGCGCGGTGGATCGGCGAACGGGTCAGCGTGGTCGACGCGGCCCGCGCCCTGCGCACTGTCGTGTTCCGCGAGGACGACCTCGCCTGGGGACCGAACAACCGATTCGGCTTTCCGTACTCGGGCGGCACCGGCGAGTTGTACCGCAGGATCGCCGAGCGCCTCGGGGACGTGATCCGCTACCGGCACCGGGTGGAGCGGGTCGATCCGGTCGCACGTACCGTGCACACCGACCGTGGCCTGCGACTGCGGTACTCCGCGCTGGTGTCCACGGCGCCGCTGCCGCAACTCGTGGCGAGCCTGACCAGCGCCCCGGACGAGGTACGCGGGGCCGCCGCCCGCCTGCGCAGCAACGGCGTACTGGTGGTGGGCATCGGGTACGAGCAGCCGCTCGCCGACGACCGGTCGTGGTTCTACTTCCCCGACCAGGACGTGCCGTTCTACCGGGTCACCAACTTCGCCAAGTACGCCGCGGCGAACGTGCCCGGCAGCCGGATCGACCGCTACTCCGCCTACCTGACCGAGACGTCGTACTCCGTGCACAAGCCGGTCGACCGGGGCAGCATCGTCGAGCAGGTCGAACAGGGCCTGCGCCGCAGCGGCCTGGTCGACGGCCAGCCGCGGGTGGTATCGACGCACCTGCGGGACCTGCCCGTGGCGTACCCGGTGCCCACCCGCGACCGGGACGACGCGCTCGCGGTCGTCCAGCCGTGGCTGATGGCGCGGAACATCTACTCGCGCGGCCGGTTCGGCTCCTGGCGGTACGAGATCGGCAACATGGACCACGCGGTGAAGATGGGCATCGACATCGCGCGGCACCTGACGAGCGGAGCCCCGGAGCCGGTCTTCGGCTAGGGCTAGCTGCGGGCCGCCCCGATCTGCACATTGTCGAGTACGCCGAGCGCGTCCGGGACCAGCACAGCGACCGCGTAGTAGGCACTGACCAGGTACGAAATGATGGCCTTGTCGTTGATGCCCATGAACCGCACCGACAGGCTCGGCTCGTACTCGTCCGGGATGCCGGCCTTGTGCAGGCCGATCACTCCCTGGTCCGCCTCGCCGGTCCGCATCGCGATGATCGAGGTCGTCCGGGTACCGGAGATCGGGATCTTGTTGCACGGAAGAAGCGGCACGCCCCGCCATGCCGGGATGTGGTTGCCGTTGAGCTCGACCGTGTGCGGGTACAGGCCGCGCTTGTTGCACTCCCGGCCGAACGCGGCGATGGCGTGCGGGTGCGCGAACAGGAACTGCGTCTTGCGGCGCCGGCTCAGCAGCTCGTCCAGATCGTCCGGGGTCGGCGGCCCACTGTGGGTGTGGATCCGCTGTTTGAGGTCCACATTGTGGAGCAGGCCGAAGTCGGCATTGTTCACCATTTCGTGTTCCTGCCGCTCGCGCAACGCCTCGACGGTCAGCCGCAGTTGCTGTTCGACCTGGTCCATCGGTTCGTTGTAGAGGTCGGCGACCCGGCTGTGGACCCGCAGAATCGTCTGCGCGACGCTCAGCTCGTATTCGCGCGGGGTCAGTTCGTAGTCGACGAACGTACCCGGCAGGTCCGGTTCTCCGAGGTGTCCGGACGCCAACTCGACTTCCGCCTCGCCCTGCCTATTGGCCGGTCGCCGCGGCGTGTCAAGCGCTTGTCGGATATGCGCGCCGAGTTCCGGTGCGTCCTCGCTCACATTCTCGAACGCCCGCCGTGGCAGGCTCAGCACAATGCACGAGGTCAGCGCCTTGGCGGTGAATTCCCATTCGTGCGACTCGCCGTCGAGTAGCTGCTCGCCGAAATACTCGCCGTCGGCCAGCACCCCCAGTACGGTGTCGTCCCCGTACTCACCGGCACCGATCTTGTCGACCTTCCCGTGCGCGATCAGGACGACCTGGTCGACCGGCTGGCCGGCGGTCACGATCACGTCGCCCGCCGCGTACTCCCGCTGCTCGAACCGGTCCGCCAGTGCGGTCAGCACGGTCAGATCCTCGAAGCCGCGTAGTTGCGGCAGCTCGACCAGGTCGTTCGGGATGACGCGCACCGCCGAGCCGACGTTGGTGAACGACACCAAACCGTCGCCGATTACGCAGGTCAGCCGCCGGTTGACCCGGTACGCGCCGCCGACCACCTGCACCCAGGGCAGCACCCGCAGCAGCCAACGCGAGGAGATGGCCTGCATCTGTGGCTGCGACTTGGTCGTCGTGGCCAGATTGCGGGCGGCTGCCGTACTGAGGCTCAGTCGCTGTTGTTCGGCGGCGTTGAGATCGACGTCCGGTCCGGTGTCTTCGAGACTAGTCATGGAAATCCATCGATTCTCTAGGACGCGCATCCCCCGATAGGCGCGTACGTAGCGGAAAAGAGTGGTGGTGACCAGCAAGCGCCGGCGGATCCGTGTCCGGTGACCGGTGCACTTATGGATCCACGCGCCGAAAGCTACCGGATCGAAGCCACTCGCGGTAGCGTCAGCGCCACCCGAAGTTGCCAGGAGTCGCGGTATGTCGGCGTTCACGCTTCCGGATTTCTACCTGCCGTATCCGGCCTCCCGGAATCCGTACGAGGGGCATGCCCGCGCCCATTCGGATGAATGGGCCCAACGGCACGGCATGCTCGATGCCCGCGGCGCCGACGGCCGGCTGGTCTGGACCCAGGAAAAGCTCACCACCAACAACTACGCGCTGATGTGCGCGTATACGCATCCGGACTGCGACGCGCCGACGCTGGACCTGATCACCGATTGGTACGTGTGGGTGTTCTTCTTCGACGACCATTTCCTGGAGCTGTTCAAATACAGCCGGGACCTGGCTGGCGCACAGGCACATCTGGACCGGCTGGCGCGGTTCATGACCGGGCCCGGACAGCGGGCACCGGAACCGGAGAACCCCGCCGAGGCCGGCCTGGCCGACCTGTGGCCGCGGACGGTACCGGCGATGTCCGACGACTGGCGCCGGCGCTTCACCACCAGCACCCACAACCTGATGGTCGAGTCGATGTGGGAGCTGCGGAACATCTCCGAGGACCGGATCGCGAACCCGGTCGAGTACATCGAAATGCGTCGCCGGGTCGGCGGCGCGCCCTGGTCGGCGAACCTGGTCGAGTACGCGGTCGGCGGCGCCCTGCCCGAGCGACTCGCCGGGCTGCGGCCGCTGCGGGTGCTGCGCGACACGTTCGCCGACGCCGTACACCTGCGCAACGACCTGTTCTCCTACCAGCGCGAGGTGGCCGAGGAGGGGGAGAACTCCAACGCCGTGCTGGTGTTCGAGCGTTTCCTCGACATCGACACGCAACCGGCCGCCGAGCTGGTCAACGAGCTGCTCACCTCGCGGTTGCAGCAGTTCGAGAACACCGCGCTCACCGAGGTGCCGGCCATGTTCGCCGGGCACGCGGTGCCGCCCGACGAGCAGGCCCTGGTCGGCAGGTACGTCAAGGGACTGCAGGACTGGCAGGCCGGCGGGCACGAGTGGCACGCGCGATCCAGCCGGTACACCAAGCTCGACCGGTCGACCGCGCCGGTGCTGCCGCTCGCCCCGGCCGGGCTGGGCACCGCCTCGACCCGGGTGACTCCGGCGTCGACCGGGCTGGCGCGCCGGTTCGCGCAGCACGCACATGTCCCGACCGGACGGGTGGTCGGCCACCTGCCGATTCCGCGGCTGTTCATGCCGTACCAGGTGCGCACCAGCCCGCACCTGGCCGGCGCGCGGGCACACAGCCGCGCTTGGGCGGAGGAGGTCGGCATGTTCCAGCCGGTACCCGGTACCCCGCCCACGGCCGCGACCCCGGCCGGGGAGGTCTGGACCGCAGCGCTGTTCGACGGGTTCGACCTCGCCCACTGCGCGGCCATGATCCACCCGAACGCCGACCCGGAGCAGCTCGACCTCGCCGCCGACTGGCTCGCCTGGGGCACGTACGGCGACGACCTCTTCCCGGCCCGGTACGGCCGCGGTCGCGACCTGGCCGGCGGGTACGCCCAGCACGCCCGGTTGCCGATGTTCATGCCGCTCGGCACGACCGACGCGGTACCACCGCCGGCCAACGCGCTGGAGGGCGCGCTGGCCGACCTGTGGCGGCGTACCACCGCGTCGACGACCGACAGCGCGCGGGCCCGGTTGCGGACCGCGGTCCTGTCGATGACCGCTGCCTGGCTGTGGGAGCTGGCCAACCAGGCGCAGAATCGCGTGCCCGATCCGGTCGACTACGTCGAGATGCGCCGGGCGACCTTCGGGTCCGACCTGACCGCGGCCCTGGCCCGGCTGACCCACGAGCGGGACATCCCCGCGGAGCTGTTTCCGACCCGGGTGCTCCAGCAGCTCGACCATGCCGCGCAGGACTACGCCTGTTTCCTCAACGACCTGTTCTCGTACCAGAAGGAGATCGAGTACGAGGACGAGCTGCACAACCTGGTGTTCGTCGTCGAGCGGTTCCTCGGGTGCGACCGGTTCACCGCCCGGAACATCGTCGCTGATCTGGCGAACGCGCGGATGGAGCAGTTCGGGCACCTGGCGACCGTCGACCTGCCCGCGTTGTACGACGAGCACCGGCTGGCCGAGCCGGTACGGCAGCTGCTCGACCGGCACGTCGAGGAGTTGACGTACTGGCTGGCCGGGATCCTCCGCTGGCACCAGACGTGCGTGCGGTACGACGTGGACGCGCTGCGGGCCCGGTACGCCGTACCGCCGGGATCCGCGGCTCGAACGCGGGGGCCGTCAGGTCGCGGAACCGGTGCGGCGAGCCTCGTCCAGGCGCTCGCGGCCGGCCGGCGCGGGTAGCGGCGGCTATGCGTGCCGCGGCAGCGCGGATGCTGGCGGCGGCTGTGCGTGCCGCGGTCGTGAGGTCATGGCGCGGCGCCGAATACCCGCAACGCCGACGCCATGGCGTCCGGGCCGAGGTCGGTGGCCGGACCGAACGGATACTGCAACTGGTACGAGGCGTACAGCAGCAGGCCGATCGTGCCGACCAGCGACACCACCATGATCAGGTGCGCGGGGCGGCTGTCCACCCCGAACAGGTAGCTCAGCGCCACGGTGAACACGCCACCGGCGATCATGACGAACCACATCATGCCGGAGAGGTTCTGCCGGGACAGGTTGAGCCGCTGCTGGCGACCGGTGAAGACCTCGTCCAAGGCATCGGTGAGCCGGTCGGCCTGCGCGTCGGGGGTCGTCGGCGCGTGCACCGTGCTGCTGAGCCGGCTGAGAATCGACTGTCCGGCCGTGCTGGTGGCTTCCCCGCGCCGGATGTCCGGCCACTCGTCATCGCTGACCTCGCGGGCGTACCGGTCGCACAGCGCGCGGATGTCGTCGCGCTGGCCGGCCGGCAACTCGTCGGCCACCCAGTACAGCCGGACCAGGCCGTTGGCCTCCTGCTGCGCGGCGTCCCGGGCGCTGCTGACGTTCTGCCACTGCGAGGTGACCACGAAGCCGACCACGATCGCGTACAGCACGCCGACGATGGCGAAAATGAGGCCGTTGACGTCGTTGTTGTCCTTGCGACTGCCCTGGTCCGCGCCGCGCCGGACGGCAAGGAGGAGAAGACCGGACGTGATGCAGGCCAGCCCGATCCACAAGGCGCCCACGAGGTAAACGACCACTGCCACTCTCCGTATACATCGAGATTACTCAAGAGAGTAGTGTCGGCGCGGCCGGGTTCAAAGCGGACACCCGGATCGGGTCGAAGGTCACGCACAGTCAATGGCGTGGGTGCAGCCGCGATGGCCGCGGCCCTGGTCGTGGTCCTTGTCCTGGTCGGAGGATCGTCCGCGGCGGCGACACCTCCACGACCCAGCCCGTCCGCTCCCGCCGCTGGCCATGGCGACTGCTGTGTGCTCCGGCCGTTCTGCCTGGTCTGCCACCTGCTCGGCGGGCTTCTCGGCCACCTGTGCGCCCGGCCCGTACCGCCGCCGCCTCCAGCGCCGCCGGAGCGACCCGCTCCGCCGCCGCGTCATCCCGCCCCGGCGCCGCCCGTCCGGACTCCGGCCCATTCCGCGGTACGGCCTGCGGAAGTCGCGGCACCGCGACCGCCGGTACGGACCCCGGCCGCGCACGTACCGCCCGCGTCACCGCCGCATCGGCGGGTCCACCACCGCGCCGAGGCTCCGGTGCGGTCCCCGGGCCTCACGGCTGCCCAGCGTCGTTGGATGGTCAGCAGCACGATGCTGCTCGGGCTGGTGGCCCTGCTTGCGCTGCGGGCGCGCCGGATGCGTCGCTGACGGATGGTGCGTCAGCTGACCTCAACCTGCCGCGTCTCTCTCCCCCGCCGCGGCAGTGGTTCACCGGTCACCGCCGCCTGGCCGGCGGACTAGGTTGAGGCGTGCGCATGACGTTGTCCACACCGGTGCTGGTGTCGATCTACTGCTGGCTCGCGTTCGAAGTGGTCCTGCTCGTACGTGACCTCGCCCGGCGGAAGGTCCGCCTCGGCCAGGACCGCGGTACGCGCGTGATCGTCTCCCTGTCGCTCGCCGGATCGGTCCTTGTCGGCAACCTGCTGCGCACCTGGGTGCCGGCGTTGGACACCCCCGCACCGGAGATGTTCGCCGCCGCGGGAGTCGTCGCGATCTGGATGGGCCTGATCGTGCGCGCCTGGGCGGTACTGACGCTCGGCGCATCGTTCAGCACCTATCTCCAGGTCGACGCCGGCCAGGCGGTCGTCACGCGCGGCCCGTACCGCTGGGTGCGCCACCCGTCGTACACCGGCCTGCTGCTGATCGTCCTGGGAATCGGCCTCGGCGCGGGCACCTGGCTGTTCCTGGCGAGCTGCGCCGTCATCCCTCTGTTGGGACTGCTGCCACGCATCGCGGCCGAGGAGTCCGAGCTGACCCGGGTGCTCGGCGAGCAGTACCGCGGCTACCAGGCGACAACCCATCGCCTCGTACCGGGAGTCTGGTAGGCACCGACGCTCAGGGCAGGGCGTAGCCACCGATGTCGGCGGTACGTACCGCGCTCAACGTGTCCGCGCCGCCGTTGTTGGCGCCGAACACGACCCTTTCCCGACCGGGAGCCAACGGATCGAAGGACGGATTCGCGTACGGCTGCACCGAGGAGTTGTACGGCGAGCGCGACAACTGCCAGGTGTACAGGTCACCCGCGACCGCGGGTACGGCGGCTCCGACCGGAGTCCAGGTCCAGTTCGGACCCGCGTACTTGTACAGCGTGCTGTTCTCGATGAGGTAGTCGGCGCCGATGCCGTTCACGCCGTAGCCGGTACCGGTGGAGCTGTCCACGTCGACATACACATGGCGGGTGGTGAAACCGGCGTCGAATCGCGCCCGGTACGTCACGGTCGACGCGTCGAACCCGACGGCCACGTCGTTGACGGGCCCACCCGGGTCGCCGGGCTGCTGGTACACCGGTGAGGTCGCGATCGTGCCGCCCGACTGGACCTGGAACGCGAGCCTCGCGCCCGCGCTCGTCACCGGCACTCCGGAGAAGGCGGCGCGCGGCACCGTCCACCGGTAGCCGAAACCGACAACCGCCGCGGGGGTACTCGCGATCGGAGCCGACCCCCAGTTCCAGCCGGAACCGTTGGCGGACGACCTGTACAAGCTGCCGCCCTCGATCAGGTAGTCCGCACCCAACCCCGGTACGCCCGTGAAACCGGTCGCGGCGCTGCGGTCGGCGTCGACGTACACCCGCTGGAATCCGCTGCCGGCGGTGCTGCTCAGGCCGAACGTGACCACGTCGCCGGTCGTACCGGCCCACCAGCTCGACACGCACGGCCGGGGCGGAATCGCGGCCGCTTCGTCGACCTGGTCCCACCAGTACGAGCCCTCCGGGATGGCCGCCCACGGGTTGTCCACCAGACCCCGCGGCGTGAAGTAGATCCAACCCGCGTTACGGCTCCGGCTCAGCGCTATCGCGTCGGGCAACGCTGCTCCGCTCGTACCGTAGACAAGGTGTTCGATCCTGTTGCTGTTCGCGGGATTGACCTGCCAGGCGTAACTGCCGGTGCTGGACGGGGTGTGGCCCTGATAGGCGCTGTAGCCGCCCTCGAACGTGATGAGCAGGTCGGCCGCGCCGAGATAGCAGTCGGGAGTGTCCGTGCCCTGGTTGGTCACCACGGTCGCGGCCGGATGCGGCGACTTCACGTACGAGTAGAGGGTCTGGTAACCGCTGGCGACCGAACAGTTGTTGCTCGCCTCGTCGAAGAAGATGCCGTCGAGCCCGGCCGCGCCGTAGAGCCGGTACCAGTCGTCGATGTCCGCCTCGATCTCGCCGATCGTGCGCTGGGTGAGGTAGCCGGTCGCCACGTAACCGACCGCGGCCACCCCGGCCGAGTCGGCCTGCGCGATGGCAGCGGTGAACACCGGGTCCGCCTGGTCGCCCGGGCCCGACGCCGGGTTCAGCACGAGCTGCCCGACCGCCGGCGCGCCGGTCGTCACCTGGGTGATCGCGGTGGACCAGGTCGGCGACAACCAGGACGGAAAGTACCCGGGTACGGCGATGTGCTGGCTGGTCACGGCCACGGTCGAGCGATCACTCCCGGGCCGCGCGGTCGCCGGGACAGCAGCCGCGGCCGGAGCCGTCAGAGCGGCCGTCGCGAGTACGACGAGCGGCACCAAGAGGCGATAGCGCAGCCGGTACCGCAGGCGGAAGCGGAGCCGGGACGGCGGGGACACAGGACGCGGAGCGAACACGACGGTCCTCCCACGGGTACGCGCACATATGACCGGTACCGTGCGATTTCGAGCACGATAGCGCGGAACGTACAGCGCGAGAACGGTTGCGGGAGCGGGCGGGCCCGGCACCGTCACGTCGGTACCGGGCCCCGGCCCCGGCCGTGTCGCACCCGCGATCTACGGGCAGCTGCCCCAGTAGTGCGAGCGGACCGGCCAGTCGACGTTGCCGCCCTCGTACTGGCCGACACAGCCGACGTTGTTCTGGTAGCCGAAGCCGGCGAAGGCGGCCACGGCCAGCCCGCTGGGGTCGGGAGCGGCTGTCCGGCCGCGGCCATATACCGGGATATGCCGCGGCCACATACCGGGATATAAGGTGCCCGGCAGCCCGCTCGTGACCTAGCCTCCAGCCATCATGATCGTGCTGAATAGCCGCGATGTGCCGGCAGCCGAACGCTTCGACTGGTGGCACGACCTGACCGCCCGCGAGCTGATCCCGACCAGGATCTCCAGCGATCACGCAGCCGATTTCCGCGCTTGCGCCGCGGCCCTGGAACTCGGCCAGGTGCAGGTGTCGATGCTCGAGTTCTCCGAGCTACGGTCCACCCGTACCCGCCGGCTGATCCAGTCGTCCGACCCGGAACTGTGGGAGCTGACCCTGGTGACCGGCGGCGCCTTCTGGCTGCAACAGGACCGCAGCGAGACCTACCTGCGGGCCGGGGACCTGGTGCTCTACAACACCTCCCGACCGTTCGACTCGAACGTGCTCGCCGGCCGGGCCCAACTGGTCATGGTGCACCTGCCGCACCGCGCGACCGTGGTGTCCGAACACGCGCTGGGCAGCCTGGTGGCCCGGCGGCTGCCCAGCGAGTACGGCACCGGCGCGATTCTTCGTACCTTCCTGCACGGACTCGCGGAGCAGGCGACCACGCTGGCCACCACGCAACTGAGCCAACTGGGAGCCGCGACCGTCGAGCTGGCCAGCGCGTTCCTGGCCGGCGTCGCGGACGTGCGGCCGCCCGGTTCCACGCGGAACAGAACCGCTGCCCTCACGTACCAGATCAAAGCCTTTGTCCTTGACCACCTGCACGATCCGGAGCTGTCCCCCGCCACGGTGGCCGCCGCGCACCACATCTCGGTGCGGTACCTGCACCAGTTGTTCGAGCAGGACGGGGAGACGGTCGGCGCGTTCATCCGGCGGCGCCGGCTGCAGCGGTGCCGGACCGAGCTGGCCGACCGGACGCTGGCCGACCGGAGCGTGGCGGCGATCGGTGCGCGCTGGGGGTTCCCCGACCCGGCGACGTTCAGCCGCGTCTTCAAGCGGGCGTACGAGCTGGCCCCGGGCGAGTATCGCCGGTCGATGCTGCCGCCGGCCGGTCCGGTCAGTTAGCCGACGCGCCACCACCGAGAGGACCGGGCGTGAGGGTCGGGGCCACCGGCCCGGCCGCTCGTCACGCGTCCCGGGACGCGCGCCAGACCCCCACGGTGAGCAGCACCACCAGGTACATCGCGAGATCGAGATAGGCCAGTCCGAGCGAGGGCAGCCGCGGCTGCGGTGCCGACGCGTGCACCTGGGCCACCACCTCGGCAGCGTTGGTGAGGACCAGCCGGGACGGTACGAACGACCAGCTCTCCAGCGCACGCCCGACCCCGTACGCGAGGAACAGCAGCCCGAACATGGCGGCGATCGCGCCGGCGCTGTGCCGGATGAGCGCGCCGAGCCCGAACCCGACCATCGCGACGACGCACAGGTACAGCCCGGCGCTGGACACGGCACGCAGCACGGCCGGATCGTTGAGGCCTACGTCGAGGTGTGCGCTCGACAGCATCGCCTGACCGACGAAGAACGTGACCAGCGCGAACAGCTCGCCCAGGACCAGCGTCAACCCGGCAACCACCAGGGCTTTCGCGGCGTACACGGTGCCGCGTCGCGGTACCGCGGTGAGCGTCGTGCGGATCAGGCCGGTGCCGTACTCGGTGCTGACCGCGAGCACCCCGAGGACACCGAACGCGAGTACACCGAAACTGAGCCCGTCCAGCGCGGCACCCACCGGATCGAACGTCAGCCGGTCCTGCGCGCTCATCGTGGGCCAGGCGTGCGCGATCGAGGACGCGTTCAGGATCGCGTCGCCGACCCCGAGCGCCAGCGCGCACAGCATCGTGACGTAGGTCGAACGCACCGACCGCAGTTTGATCCACTCGGCCGTGAGTACCCCCCGGAAAATGGTCATCGCCGGCCGTCCTTTCCGGCGGCAGGCACGGAGCCGGCCGTTGCGCCGGGGCCTGAGCCGGTCGGGGCCGCGCTGCCGGGAGGCTCGCTATCGGGAGGCAGGGCCCGGTACTCGACCGCGTTGTCGGTGAGCTTCATGTACGCCTCTTCCAGTGATGCCTGCCGTTGGGCAAGCTCGTACACCGCGATCCCGTGGGTGGCGGCGAGTTGGCTGATGTCGGGTGCGGTCAGACCGGTGACCGCCAGCGCCCCGTCGGGTTCGGCGACCACGCCGGCACCCCGCGCCGCGAGCAGGCCGGCGAGCCGGCCGCTGTCCGGCGAGCGGACCAGCACGTCGTTCAGGGCACTGCGGCGGATGAATCCGGCCAGGTCGGTGTCGGCGACCAACCGGCCGCGGCCGATCACAATCAGATGATCGGCGGTGAGCGCCAGCTCGCTCATCAGGTGGCTGGACACGAACACGGTCCGACCCTGCGCGGCGAGCGACTTCATCAACCGTCGGATCCAGAGGATTCCCTCCGGATCGAGCCCGTTGACCGGTTCGTCGAACATCAGCACCGGCGGGTCGCCGAGCAGCGCCGCGGCGATTCCCAGCCGCTGCTTCATGCCGAGGGAGAATCCGCCGACGCGCTTGCCCGCGACACCGGTCAGGCCGGTAGCTTCGAGCACCTCGTCGACCCGACCGCGGTCCAGGCCGTTGCTCGCCGCAAGGAACCGCAGGTGGTTGCGGGCACTCCGGCCCCCGGGTACGGCACCGGCGTCCAGTAGCGCGCCCACCTCCCGCAGCGGTTGGCGCAGCGACCGGTACGGCCGGCCGGCGACCGTCGCGCGACCCGCGGTCGGGGTGTCCAGCCCGAGGATCATCCGCATGGTGGTCGACTTGCCGGCCCCGTTGGGCCCGAGAAATCCGGTGACCCGACCGGTGCCCACCTCGAAGGACAGTCGGTCCACGGCCAGCGTGGTGCGGTAACGCCTGGTGAGTTCCTCGACTCTGATCATCGGCTCCCCCGATTCGCGGCAGCGTGCTGTCGGAGGTCAGGCTGCCGGCCCGACCCGGTCCCCGTCGTCTGCCGCCAGACAGGTCTTCCAGCTGGCCTTGCGGGGCGACGCGACCGCCGCCGGGGCCGGGCATCTACCGCCGGGGGTACGCCTCGCGGCCGAGGCCCGACCGCGGTGCAGCGCTCTACGCTGTGGTTATGTCCAGCGCTGTGGCGATGTCCACCGAGCCACGGCCACCGTTGATCAAGCGACTGCGGCCGGTCCACTGGCTCGTGCTGGACTGTCTTGTCGCGACCGGGTACGCCCCGGCCCTCTCCGTCGCGTTCCTGCGGCACCCGGCCGGCGTGCCGGTACCGCTGGGGCTCGCCGCGATCACGGTCCTGTGCCTCGCGCTCGCGGTACGCCGTCGACTCCCGGTGGTCACACTGGCGGTCGCGCTGGTCGTACTGCTGGCCCTGCGCTGGCCGTACCAGAGCCTGCTGCCGGCCTGGTTCGCCCTGTACCTGGTGGCAGTCACGTGCCGGCGGTCGGTCGCGTTGACGGCGCTCGGCGTGACCCTGGTGGTACCGGCGGCAGTCGTACCGGTCTTCGACCGGGCGTTCCTGCTCGGCCTGGTCTCCGGCCTGGTCTGGACGATCGGCTACGCGGTCGGTCGGCACCGGTCGTACGCCCGTGAGCTGCGGCGCCACCAGGCCCGACAGGCCGGGGCCGAGCTGGAGAAGGCGCGTCGCGGGGTGACCGAGGAACGGATGCGCATCGCCCGGGAGCTGCACGACGTGGTCGCGCACAGCATGAGCGTGATCACCGTGCAGGCCGGCTTCGGGCACCTGGTGATCGACCAGGATCCCGAACAGGCCCGTGCCGCCCTCGGCGCCATCGAGACGACCGGCCGGGACGCCCTCACCGAAATGCGCCGGCTCGTCGGCGTACTGCGGGACGGAAGCGACAGCGCGCGGGAAGGCGGGCCGGACCCGACCGCGCTCGCCCCGGCGCCCGGCCTCACCGACCTCGACGAGCTGGTCGCGCGGACCGCGAAAGCCGGGGTCGCGGTACACCTGGAGATCAGCGGCCGACCCCGCGACCTTCCGCCCGGGATCGAGCTGTCGGCGTACCGGATCGTGCAGGAGGCGCTCACGAACGTGGTCAAGCACGCCGGTACGCCCGCCAGCCGGGTCACCATCGGGTACGGCGAGCACGAACTGTCCATCGAGGTCACCGACGACGGATGTGGCGGTCGGGACGTACCCGATCATGATCGTCCGGACAACGGTCACGGCCTGGTCGGCATGCGGGAGCGGGTCAACCTCTACGGCGGGTGGTTGCGGGCCGCGCCGCTGCCCGGACGCGGATTCCAGGTGCTCGCCCGCCTGCCGCTCGCCTCGGCGCCCGCATGACCGGCGTCGTTCAGCGTGCCCGGGCGACCGCATGACCACCCGGGTCGTGGTGGCCGACGACCAGCACCTGGTCCGCGCCGGTCTCTGCGGCATCGTCGGCACCGCGGCCGACCTGACGGTCGTGGGCGAGGCCGCGAACGGCCGGCAGGCGGTCGAGCTGGCCCGGCGGGAACGGCCGGACGTGGTCCTGATGGACATCCGGATGCCCGACCTGGACGGGCTCGAGGCCACCCGGCTCATCACCGCGTCGACCGAGGTGCGGGTGCTCATCCTCACCACGTTCGACCTCGACGAGTACGTCTACCAGGCACTTCGCGGTGGGGCCAGCGGCTTCCTGCTCAAGGACACCCCGCCGCTGGAGCTGCTCGCCGCGATCAGGGTGGTCGCGGCCGGCGACGCGCTGCTGGCCCCGAGCATCACCCGCCGGCTCATCGCCGAGTTCGCCGACCGCCCTGAGCCGAGCCGACCGGCCGGGGGTACCGACGCGCTCGCGTCCATTACCGAAAGGGAACGCCAGGTGCTCGGGCTCGTCGCCGAGGGCCTGTCCAACGCCGAGATCGCGCAGCGCCTGCGCATCACCCCGGGTACGGCGAAAACCCACGTCGGGAACCTGTTGACCAAGCTCGACGCGCGCGACCGGATCCAACTCGTCATCCTCGCGTACCGCACCGGCCTGGCCGTACCGCGCTGAACTATCCCGCTTACGGCGCCGTCCAGTTACCGCGCCGCCCAGTTACGGCGCCGTCCAGTTAGGGGGCCGTCCAGTTACGGCGCCGTCCTGCTACGGCGCCGGCCGGCGCAGCAGGCCGTAGCTGACCAGCTCGATGGTGCCGAGTACCGCAACGGTTTCGACGGTGAGCAGGCCGATCAGCACGAGAAGTTGGATCACGCCGGCCTGGATCGGGCTGGCACCGCCGAGCAG
This sequence comes from uncultured Actinomycetota bacterium, assembly GCA_963742715.1. Taxonomy (GTDB): domain Bacteria; phylum Actinomycetota; class Actinomycetes; order Mycobacteriales; family Micromonosporaceae; genus CAVUMR01. The sequence continues at coordinate 582,096 of CAVUMR010000003.1, forward strand.
TACCCCGACGAACGCACCCGGCAGGGTGACCAGGCCGACGGTACGGGTCTGGTCCAGCGCCGGGAGCAGCGCCTGCGCGGCCGGGGCGCGACACACTTCGCGCCGGGCGGCCGTGTCGAGAAAGCCGAGCGCGAGCAGCGCCTCGTACTCCCCCCGCCGGTCGTTCAGGTCGTCCAGCGCGCGCCGGCCGGCGAGTCCGGTGGCGGTCATCGCGCCGCCGATGAGGATTCCCGCGATCGGTACGACCGCGACCGGACGCAGCGGGACGAGTCCGGTGGCGAGGACCGCGGCCAGCACCGGCGCGACCCCGATGGCGATCGGTACGGCGGCGGCGTGGCCGGACCGGGCACCGGTACGCCGCCCGGCGGTCAGTGCCGCGACGCTGAACATGACCGCGATGAACCCGGCGGTGAGCCACGCCGACCGCAGCACCGCGACGATGATCAGCGACACGGCCGAGAGTTGGACCACCGCGCGGAGCGACGCGGTGAGGGTCGCCCGGGCCAGGCCGAGGCGGCCGATCGCGGCGGCCGCGACCGCTACCGCTACCAGACCGAGCAGCACCAGGACGAGCGTCGGCCCCACCCTGATCGCGGCAGATCCCATGCTGTCCCGTCAGCAGTCGCTAACGACTACCGGGGGGCTGGGCTTGTCGTCGGCCGACGGCAACGGCACCAGACGCTGCTGTTGCGCCTGGATCTCGATGCGCGGCTTGTGCGCGGCCGGGTGGTAGATCTCCTCGAACGTCGCCATGAAGGCGCCACCGAGCCCGTGCTTACGAACGCGGGTGCCCAGCCAGTAGAGGCCGCCCAGGATCGCGGCCCAACTGACCCCGACCAGCACGAGCACCACGACCTCACCCATGGAGCCGAGCGTACCCGCGGTCCGGGGTCGCCCCGGCCGGTCGAAATGGCGGGCTTGACCGGTCGGTGGGCACGGCGCGGGCGGCCGCCGGCGCGGACGGCCCCGGCGGGCCTGGCGGCCGGCGGTGCTCACGGCGCTGGCAGCGCTGGCGGTGCAGCCGGCGCTGGCGGCGCGGACGGCGCGGACGGCCCCGGCGGCGCTAGCGGTGCGGACGGCGCGGACGGCCCCGGCGGCGCCCGGGGAAAGCTCTTTGAAAGTGGCCCGTGGTGGACTGCGCGGGTGCCGCTACCCGAGGACCAGTGCCTGCACGACCTGGTCGCCGAGCAGGTCGCGCGTACCCCCGACGCGGTCGCGGTCATCGCCGGCACCGGCTCTCCCGCTGGTGCCGAGGAGCTGACCTACGCCGAGCTGTACGGCCGTGCGTGCTCCCTCGCCCACCACCTGCGCGGGCTCGGTGGCGGTACCGACACCCCGGTCGCGGTGTACGCCGAGCGCAGCCCGGAACTGGTGGTGGCCCTGCTCGGGATCCTGATCGCCGGTGGCGCGTACGTACCGCTCGACCCGGACCATCCGGCGGATCGGCTGCGGTACATGGTGGAGGACGTGGCCGCACCGGTGCTGGTCACGCAGCCGCACCTGGTCGGACGGGTCGACAGCCCCCGGGTGTGCGTGCTCGACGCGATCCCGGCCGGCTCGCCTGACCCCCCGGCGCCCCTCGCCACCCAGGACAGCCTCGCCTACGTCATCTACACGTCCGGCTCGACCGGTCGTCCGAAGGGCGTCGGCATTCCGCACCGCGGCATCGTCAACCGGATCGTCTGGATGCAGCGGGAGTACCGGCTGCGCCCGGACGACGTGGTGCTGCAGAAGACGCCGTACGGCTTCGACGTGTCCGTGTGGGAGTTCTTCTGGCCGCTCACCGTGGGCGCCCGGCTCGTCATGGCCCGCCCCGGCGGTCACCGCGATCCCGGCTATCTCGCCGGGACCATCAACGCCTACGGCGTGACGACCCTCCATTTCGTACCGACGATGCTGGCCCAGTTCCTGGCCGAGCCGGGGCTTCCGGAGCTGCCGAGCGTACGGAGGGTCATCTGCAGTGGTGAGGCGCTGCCGGGAGCTGTGGCGCGGCGAGCCACCCGCACCTTTCCCGGCGAGTTGCACAACCTGTACGGCCCGACCGAGGCATCCGTGGACGTGTCGGCCTACCGGTACCGCGGGGACGACGCCCCGAACGTGCCCATCGGTACCGCGATCGCGAACACGCACCTGCACGTGCTCGATCGCGACCTGCGCCCGGTGACCACGGGTGAGGTCGGCGAGCTGTACATCGGAGGTGTCGGGCTCGCGCGCGGGTACCACGGGCGGGCCGCGCTCACCGCCGAACGGTTCGTACCGGACCCGTCGGGGGAGACGCGCGGCGGGCGGTTGTACCGCACCGGCGACCTGGTCCGATCGCTCGGCGACGGCAACCTGGAGTTCGTCGGGCGCGGCGACGGCCAGGTGAAGCTCCGGGGCAACCGGATCGAGCTGGGCGAGATCGAGCAGACCCTGCTCGGGTACGACCGGGTGGGTGCCGCCGCGGTCACGGTGCGCCGGCTCGCCTCCGGACACGAACAACTCGTGGCGTATGTAGCGCCAGCCGGCTCAGCCAACCCAGCGCCAGCCAACCCAGCGCCAGCCGACCCAGCGCCGGGCGGACAGTCCAACGCGGCGCCAGCCGGACAGGCCAACGCGGCGCCGGCCGAACCGGAGCTGCGCGCCCACCTCGCCGAGCGGCTGCCCGACTACATGGTGCCGGCCGTGTTCGTGTTCCTCGACCGACTGCCGGTCACGCCGAGCGGGAAGACCGACCGCCGCGCGCTCCCCGACCCGATCGCCCAGAGCCCACCGCCGGACACCGCGGCGCCGGCCCCCGACACGGTGGTCGGACGGCTGGCCGCGATCTGGGCGCGCGTCCTGGAGCGGGACGGCATCGGCGTCGACGACGACTTCTTCTCGCTCGGCGGCGACTCGATTTTGGCGATCCAGGTGGCGGCGCGGGCCCGCCGGGACGGCCTGGACCTGGACACCGCACAGGTCTTCGCGTACCGCACGATCGCGGACCTGGCCCCACACGTCACCGCCGCCGCTGCGACCAGCTTCGAGGACGCGGCACCGTTCGCGCTGTCGCCGGTCAGCGCCGGCGAGCTGCGCCGGTACCCGGGCGTCGAGGACGCGTACCCGCTCACGCCGTTGCAGGAAGGCATGCTGTACCACGGTCTGCTCGACCCGGACGAGGCCGACTACCTGCAACAACACGTGTACCGGCTGGACGGGCCGGTGGACCTCGACGCGCTCGAGTCGGCGTGGCGGGAGACGCTGCGCCGGCATCCGGTGCTGCGCAGCACGATCGAGTGGGAGGACGTGCCCGAGCCGATCCAGCTCGTACACGCGGAGGTCGTCCCGCAGGTGCGCCGGGCGACCGACCTCGACCAGGTCCTCCGCACCGAGCGCCGGGAGGGGTTCGACTTCGCCGCCGCTCCCCCGGTGCGCGTGACCCTGGTAGCCCGGCCCGAGCCGACCGGAGCGCAGCACACCGAACTCGTACTGAGCTACCACCACATCCTGCTCGACGGCTGGAGCGTGGCCGCGCTGCTCACCGAGGTGATGGACCGGTACCGCGCCCGGCCACCAGCCGGGCCAGAAAAAGAGCCGTCAACAGGGCCGCCTATTGAACAGGCGGCACCCTTCCGGCGGTATCTGCAGTGGCTGGCCGCGGCGGACAGCGGCGACACCTACTGGAAGCAACTGCTCGCCGGGTTCCGCGCGCCGACCCCCCTTCCGACCGCCGCCGCCACCGCCAACGCCGCCGCCACCGCCAACGCCACCGCCAGCGCCAGCGCCAGCGCCAGCGCCGAGCAGCCCGCCACAACCGACCCCGAGACCGCGACCGCCGAACTCGACCTCGCCGACGAACTGGGCCGGTACGCCACCGACGCCCGGGTCACTCCGCACACGGTCGCGGTGAGCGCCTGGGCGCTGCTGCTGGCGCGGTACGCCGGTACCGATGACGTGGTCTGCGGGGTGACTGTGGCCGGGCGACCGGCCGAGCTGCCCGACGTGGAGTCGATCCTCGGCCTGTTCGTCAACACGGTGCCGCTGCGCGCCCGGCTCGATCCGGACACGCCGTTCACCGCGACCCTCCGTGCGATCCAGGCGCAGCAGGTGGCGTCACGGGAGTACGAGCACGTCTCGCTGGCCGCGATCACCCGGGCCAGCGACCTGCCGCCCGGTACCCAGCTGTTCGACAGCATCTTCGTTTTCCAGAACCACCCGCCGCTGCCGGTGGCCACGGTGCGGGTGCTGGAGAGCACCGGGTACCCGCTGACGCTGGTCGTGGAGACCGCGCCGCGGCCGCACCTGCGCCTGCTGTACCGCCCTGACCTGCCCGGTGACCAGCTACTTCAGGACCTGCGACGGCTCCTGGCGTACGCCATCGCCCATCCGGACGCGACCACCGGCGAGGTCGGCGCGGCGATCGGCCGGTGACCACCGGCGCGCTGCCCGTCTCGTACACCTAGCTGGTCTTTCGCCCCTTGAAAGGCAAAAAAAAGCGGTCTGCGGCATGGTGGAGCGGTGACTTCGCTGGACGAGCTGGTGGCCCGTGCGGCCCGGAACACCCCGACGGCGGTCGCGGTCGCCGACGCGGACGGCGAGCTCAGCTACGCCGAGCTGGACGCGCGGGTGACGGGCCTGGCCCGCACGCTGCGTGACCGGGGAGTACGCCCGGACCAGCCGGTCGGGGTGATCGTGGACCGCTCGGTCGAGCTGGCGGTGGCGGTGCTCGGCATCCTGCGGGCCGGCGGCGCGTACGTGCCGATCGAGCGGGACACCCCACCGGCCCGGCGGGAGACGATCCTCACCGACGCCGGCGCGTCGGTCTGCGTGGTCGATCCGGACCTGGCCGCCGACGTGCCCCTGCCGACCGTCACCCCGGCGGACACCGCGGCGGGCGGGCCGGTCGACGAGGTACGGCACCCCGATCAGCTGTGCGCGATCTACTACACCTCCGGCTCCACCGGCCGCCCCAAGGGAGTGGCCTGCACGCACGGCGGCTGGGTGAACCGGATGCGCTGGATGCAGGACCGGCACCACCTGCGCCCCGGCGACACCGTGCTGCAGAAGACCACGCTCACCTTCGACGACGCGGCGGTCGAGCTGCTCTGGCCGCTGCTGGTCGGCGGCCGGGTCGCGATGCTGGCACCGGGTGCCCACCGCGACCCGCGCGCGATCATCGACGCCGCGATCCGGTACGACGTGGTCCACCTGCAGTTCGTACCGAGCATGCTGGACCTGTTCCTGGACACGCTCACCGACGACGACGTCGAGCGGCTGCACCGGCTGCGCAGCGTGCTGTGTAGCGGCGAGGTGCTGCGGCCCGAGCTGGTACGACGGTTCTTCGCGCGGTTCGGCGACCAGGTGTCGCTCGACAACACCTGGGGCGCGACCGAGGTGTCGATCGACTCGACGTACCACCTGTGCAGCCCCGCCGACGCCAACGGTTCGGTTCCGATCGGCGTCCCGATGACCGGCAACGGGGTGTACGTGATGGACCGGTCGCTCGCGCCGGTGCCCGGCTCCGGGGTCGGCGAGCTGTGCATCTCCGGCGTGGGGCTGGCGCGCGGCTATCTCGGCGACCCGCGCCGTACCGCCGAGGTGTTCGTCCCGGACCCGGAGGGGCACGGCGCCCGGATGTACCGCACCGGCGACCGCGGCATCCGCCGGCCGGACGGTGTACTCGCGTTCGTGGACCGGGTGGACGGCCAGGTCAAGGTGCGCGGCGTACGGATCGAGCTGGGCGAGGTACGGGCCGCGCTGCTCGAGCACCCGGACGTGGCCGACGCGGCGGTACTCGCGGTCGGCGGCGGTCCCGACACCAGCACCGGCACCGGCGGCGGCGACAAGCAGCTCGCCGCGTACCTGGTGCCGCGGGGCGCCTGCCGGCCGGACGACGTCCGCGCGCACCTGCGTACCACCCTGCCCAGTTACGCGATCCCCAGCTCGTTCACGCTGGTCGAGGCTTTCCCGCTGCTGCCCAACGGCAAGCTCGACCGGATCGCGCTCGCGGCCGTGACCAGCGAGGACGACGACCAGCGGGAGTACGTCGCGCCCCGCACGATCACCGAGGAGACGGTCGCCGAGGTGTGGTGCGCCGTACTCGGGGTCGAGCGGGTCAGCGTCGACCAGGACTTCTTCGCCGCCGGCGGGCACTCGCTGCTGGCGGTACGGATCCTCGGCCGGCTGCGGCAGGCGTTCGGCCTCCAGTTGCCGTTGAAGCTGATCTTCGAGTACCCGACCGTCGCCGCGGCCGCGGCCCGGCTCGAGGAACTGGTGCTGGCCGACATCGCCGACCAGGCCGCCGACGAGCAGGCTGGCGACCGGACCGGGCCGTGACCACGGACCTGTTCGCCGAGCGGCTGCGGGCCGCGCGGGAGGCGAGCCGGCGGGCACCGGCGTACACGCTGCCGCGGCGACCGGACGGTCCACTCGTACCGTCGTTCGGCCAGGAGTCGATCTGGCTGGCCGACCGGCTCCTCGACGACGCCCCGGACTACAACGTCTCCGAGGTGGTACGCGTCCGCGGGCCGCTCGACGCGGATGTGCTGCGGCTGGCGTTCGGCATCGTGATGGAGCGGCACGAGATCCTGCGTACCTGCTACACCGAGTCCGACGGCCGGCCGCGACCGGTACTGCGGGAGCTCGACCAGGTGCCGGTGGACGTACGCACCGCCGGGTCCGCCGCGCAGGCACGCGACCTCGCCCGCGCCCTGATCGCCGAACGGTTCGACCTGAGCACCGAGGTACCGCTGCGCGCGCACCTGATCCGCGTCACGCAGGAGCGGGGCGTCAAGGAGCGGGGCGTCAAGGAGCGGGGCGTCAAGGAGCGGGGCGTCAAGGAGCGGGGCGTCAAGGAGCGGGGCGTCAAGGAGGGGGGCGTCTCGGACGATGTGCGCGTCACGGATGAGCGGGGCGCCGAGGAGCGGGGCGTCGGGGCCGACTGGCTGGTCGTGCTCGTGGTCCACCACATCGCGGTGGACGGCTGGTCGATGTCGCTGCTGTGGACCGAGCTGTCGGTGACGTACGAGGCGCTGGTCGACGGCGCGATGCCGGCGCTGCCCGACCTGGCCGTGCAGTACGCCGACTACGCCCACTGGCAGCGCGAACAGGCCGCGACCGACGCCGACCTGACGTACTGGCGCCGGCAACTGGCCGGGCTGGAGCCGCTGGAACTGCCCACCGACCGGGCCCGGCCGCCGGTCTTCTCCGGCCGCGGCGACCGGCTGGACTTCCCGATCCCGGACGAGCTGAGCGACCGGCTGCAACGGCTCGCTGTACAGCACGGGATCACGCTGTTCCACGCGTTGCTGGCCGGCTTCCAGGCGGTACTGCAGCGGTGGAGCGGGAGCGACGACCTCGCGGTCGGCACGCTGCTGGTCAGCCGCCAGTACCCGGAGCTGGAGTCGCTGATCGGCTTCTTCGGCACCATGGCGGTGGTACGCGCCGACCTGTCCGACGATCCGCGCTTCGCCGACCTGCTCGGCACCGTCCGGGACACCGCGGTCGACGCGTACCAGCACCAGGGGGTGCCGTTCGAACGGCTCGTCTCCGAGCTGCAGCCGGTCCGGGACCCGTCCCGGAATCCGCTGTTCCAGGTGGTGTTCACGCTCCAGGACGAGGAGACCGCACCGCTGCGCCTGACCGGGTGCACGGTCGAGCCGGTACCGCTGACCAACGGAACCGCCAAGTTCGACCTGGAGCTGCTGGTCACCCGGCGGGACGGCCGGCTGTCCGGGACGATCGAGTACGCCAGCGACCTGTTCGACGCCGCGACCATGTCCCGGCTCGCCGGCCACTACCTGCGGCTGCTCGACGCCGCCGCGGCCGACCCGGACCGCCGGCTGTCCGAGCTGGACCTGCTCACACCGGCCGAGCACGAGCAGCTGACCGGCTGGAACGACACCGCCACGCCGTACCCGGACCGCCCGGTGCATGCGCTGATCGCCGGCCGGCCCGACGACGTGGCCGTGCGGTGCGGCCGGTCCACCCTCACGTACGACGCGCTGGACCGCCGCTCCAACCAGCTCGCCCGGTTGCTGCGGGCTCGCGGCGTCGGCCCGGAGAGCACGGTCGGCGTGTGCCTGGACCGCACCGTCGACCTGGTGGTGGCGCTGGTCGCGGTGCTCAAGGCGGGCGGCGGGTACGTGCCCGTCGATCCTGGTCACCCGCCCGACCGGATCCGGTACGTGCTGGCCGACAGCAACGCGCGGCTGCTGCTCACCACTCCCGGGCTGATGGACGGGTGGGGTGGTGACGGCGCGGCGCAGCCCGTCTATCTGGACGAGGCGTCCGACCAGCCCGACACCGCGCTGCCGTGCCGGGTGGCCGCGGAGAACCTCGCCTACCTGATGTACACCTCCGGTTCGACCGGTCGCCCGAAGGGCGTGCTGGTGCCGCACCGGGCGGTGGTCAACCTGTCCAGGGCGTTCATCGGGCTCGTCGGGCTCACCGACCGCGACACGGTCGCCGCCGTCGCCACCCACGCGTTTGATATTTCGGTACCGGAGTTGCTCTCGCCGTTGCTGGTCGGCGCGACCGTGGTCGTGGTGCCCCGGGACGTCGTCACCGACGGGCCGGCGCTGGGCGCACTGCTGGACGCCGAGCGGGTCACGGTGCTGCAGACCACTCCGGCGGTGTGGCGGCTGCTGCTCGACGGCGGCTGGTCCGGCGGTGACCTGCGCGCCGGGACCACTGGCGAAGCGGTATCCCCGGCGCTCGCGGCCGAGGTACGCGCCAAGGTCACCCGGCTGTGGGACCTGTACGGCCCGACCGAGACCACGGTCTGGTCGACCGCGCACGAGGTGGACTCGGTACTGCCCGCCCGGCCGGTACCGATCGGCCGGCCACTGGCGAACACGACCGCGTACCTGCTGGACCGGCGGCTGCGGCCGGTACCGGTCGGCGTGATCGGCGAACTGCACCTCGGCGGTGCCGGGCTGTCCCGTGGGTACGCGGGCAAGCCGGCGACCACCGCGGAGCGGTACGTACCGGATCCGTTCGGCTCGGGCGGGCGGTTGTACCGCACCGGCGACCTGTGCCGACTGCTGCCGGACGGCACGATCGAGTACCTCGGCCGGTCCGACAGCCAGGTGAAGGTACGCGGCAACCGGATCGAGCTGGGCGAGGTCGAGACAGTCCTCAGTGGACACCCACAGGTGGCGCGGGCGGCCGTGTCGACCTGGGGCGACGGCACCGACCGGCAACTCGTCGGGTACGTGGTGTACCGGGACCGGCCGCTCGACCCCGCCGAGCTGCGCGGGTACCTGCGCACGATGCTGCCGGACGCGATGGTCCCGACGACGATCGTGGAGCTGGCCGAGCTGCCGCTCAATCCGAACGGGAAGGTCGACCGGGCGCGACTGCCCGGCCCGGCCCTGGAGCGGAGCCGGTACACCGCGCCGCGTACCGGGCTGGAGCGCCGGATCGTGGACATCTGGGCGGAGGTGCTCGGCACCGAGGCGTCGGGACCTGTCGACGGCGGCGACGCCTCAGGGCCTGGCGGCGCGGGCCGGATCGGCGCGGGCCGGATCGGCGCGGGCCGGATCGGCGCGGGCCGGATCGGCAGCCGAATCGGTGTGGATGACGACTTCTTCCAGCTCGGTGGGCACTCCCTGCGCGCGCTGCAGGTCGCGACCCGGCTGCGGGACGCGCTGGGCGTGGACGTGTCGCTGCGTACCCTCCTCGTCCACCCGACCCCGGCCACGCTCGCCGCCGCGCTGGCCCCGGAGGCCGCGGGCCCTGAACCGGGCCTTGGCACGGGCTTTGGCGGGCGCGCCGGGGGCGGGGGCGCGGTGCTGGAGCGGCGGCCGGGCGACGCCCCGGCACCGCTGTCGTACCTCCAGCGCCGGCTCTGGTTCCTCGACCAGTTGCAGCCGGGACGGGTGGACTACCTCGTCCCGAGCGTGGTCCGGCTGCGTGGCCCGCTGTCCACCGCGACGTTGGCCGAGGCGCTGCGGCTGGTGCTGGACCGGCACGAGGTGCTGCGCGCCCGGTTCGGGCTGCGGGACGGCGTGGCCGTACAGCTGCCCGGTCCACCGGGACCGGTCGAGGTCACCGAGGCGACCGAAGTCGAGGCACTACAGCTCGCGATCGAGGACGCGCAGCGGCCGTTCGACCTGTCCGCCGACGCGCCGGCCCGCGCCCGGGTCATCCGGGTGGGTGCCAGCCAGTCCGACGCCGCCGACCGCCAGCCCGGCGCCGCCGACCGCCGGCCCGGCGCCGCCGACAAGCACGACGAGCACGACGAGCACCTGCTTGTGCTGGTGGCGCACCATGCCGCGATCGACGGCTGGTCGCTGCGCCTGCTGTGGCGGGAGCTCGGCGAGGCGTACACCGCGCTCGCCGCGGGCACCGGATCACCCGCGGGCGCCATACCCGGCGACGGGGCAACACCGGCCGCGCTGCGCTACGGCGACGTCGCCTACTGGCAGCAGCGCGCGGGCGACGCGGCTTTCGCGCCGCAGCTCGACTACTGGCGTACCCGACTGGACGGACTGCCGCCGTGCGAGCTGCCGACCGACCGGCCGCGCCCGGCTTCCTGGTCCGGTCACGGCGACCGGGTCACGGTCACGTTCCCGGACGGGCTCGGCGAACAGGTACGCGCGCTCGCCCGCCGGTGCGGCGCGACCGTGTTCATGACGCTGCTCGCCGGCCTGCAGGTGGTACTCGCCCGGTACACCGGGCAGGAGGACGTGGTGGTCGGGACTCCGGTCGCCGGCCGGCCACGCGCGGAACTCGAACCGCTGATCGGCTGTTTCGTGAACACGCTGGTACTGCGGGGCGACACCGCGGGCGATCCCACCTTCACCGAGCTGCTCGGGCGGGTACGGGACAGCGTCTCCGCGGACGTGGCGAATCAGGACGTACCGTTCGAGCGGCTGGTCACCGAGCTGCGGCCGGATCGGGACCTGTCCCGCAACCCGCTGTTCTCGGTCATGCTCCGCCACGACGAGGACGACACCGCTGAGCTGCGCCTGTCGGGGATCACGGTCGAGCCGGTGGACCTCGGTACCGCCAGCGCCAAGGTGGACGTGAGTGTGTCCATCATGGACGGTCCGGACGGGCTGACCGGCGAGCTGGAGTACGCCACCGACCTGTTCGACCGGGCGACCGCACAGGCTCTCGCGGAGTCGTACGCGCAGACGATGTTGTCGCTGGTCACCGCGCCGGACCGGCCGCTGTCGACCACGGCGACGATCACCGCCCCGGTGACACCGGCGGTGACACCCGACCTGCCGAGCCTGCCCGAACTGGTGGCGCGTCAGGCCGCTCGTACCCCGGACGCGGTCGCGATCGGATTCGGCGCGCACACCATGACCTATCGCGAGCTGCACGATCGGGCCAGCCGGTTGGCCGGCTGGTTGCGCGGCGAGGGGGTCGGCGTCGAGGACGTTGTCGCGGTCGCCCTGCCGCGCTCCCCCGAGCTGGTGACCGCGCTGCTCGGCGTGCTCTATGCCGGCGGTACGTACCTCGCCCTCGACCCGACCGCACCGGCCGGCCGCAACGCGCGACTGATCGCCGACAGCGGCGCCCGGCTGGTGCTGGACCAGCGCCCGCTCCCCGGGGCCGACACCCCCGCCGAGCCGGTCGAGGTCAGGCCGGACAACCGGGCGGCCGTCTACTACACGTCCGGTTCGACCGGCTCGCCCAAGGGCGTCGAGACGACCCACCGGGGCATCGCGAACTTCCTGGACTACCTGACCGGTACCGCCGGCCTGACCAGCGAAGACGTCGTGCTGCAACTGGCCGCGGTGTCGTTCGACGCGTCGATCCGGGACATCTTCGGCCCGCTGGTGGCCGGCGGTCGGGTGGTGCTCGTACCGGACGAGGCGACGCGCGACCCATACGCGCTGCTCGCCGCGATCGAGGCGCACCAGGTGACCGCGCTGCTGTCCCTCGTACCGTCGATGCTGACCGCGCTGGCGACGGCCGCCGGTGCCGCCGCCGAGCCGGCCCCGTCGCTGCGGCTGGGTCTGGTCAGCGGTGAACCCCTGACCGACCAGCATGTACGCGCGGCGCGCAAGCTGTCGCGGTCGATCCGGCTGGTCAACCAGTACGGCCCGACCGAGTGCACGATGACCTCCACCTACCACGAGGCGGGGGATGAGGCCGGCGCCATTCCGATCGGGCGGCCCATCCCGTACGCCCGCGGTCACGTGCTCGGCGCCCGCGGCGAGCCGCTGCCGCCGGGGGCACTGGGCGACCTGCACCTCGGTACACCGGGGCTGGCCCGGGGTTACCTCGGCGCACCGGGGCTCACCGCGGAACGGTTCGTACCGGATCCGTTCGGGCCACCCGGCGGGCGACTGTTCCGCACCGGCGACCTGGTCCGGCAGCGGACCGACGGGGTGCTGACCTTCCACGGCCGGCGCGACCAGCAGGTCAAGATCCGGGGGGTACGCGTCGAGCCGGGCGAGGTCGAGGCGGCGCTGCTGGCCTGTCCGGGGGTACGCGCGGCGGCGGTCGCGGCCCACGGCGAGGGGTCCCACCGTGAACTGACCGGTTACCTGGTCGGACTCGCCGACCTGGCCGACGTCCGGCGCCAGCTCGCCGAGGTGCTGCCGGACCAGCTCGTCCCGGCGCGGCTCGAGGTGCTGGCCGCGCTGCCGCTCACCCCGCACGGCAAGGTCGACCGGGCCAGGCTGCCCGCGCCCTCGACCAGCACCCGGACCGGCACCGCGCTGGCCGCCCGGGACCTGCGGGAACTGCGCATGGTCGGGATCTGGGAGCGGGTGCTGGGACGTCGACCGGTCGGGGTACGGGACGACTTCTTCGCCATCGGCGGGCACTCGCTGCGCGCGGTCGAGCTGGTCGAGGCGGTACGCGCGGAGTTGGGCGTACCGATCCCGCTGCACGTCCTGTTCACCCGCCCGACCGTCGAGAGGCTGTGCGAGGTGCTCGACACCGCGGCGGTGGCCGCCGGAGACCTGCTGGTACCGATGGCGGACGGGCCGGCGACCGTACCGCCGCTGTTCCTCGTACACCCGCAGGGCGGCGACGTGTGCTGCTACGCCCACCTGGCCCGCGAGTTCGAGGGAACCCGCACGGTGTACGGCGTGGAGGCGGTCGGGTACAACACCGGCGAACCGTCGCTGCGCACGATCGAGGAGATGGCGGAGCGGTACCTGGTCGAGCTCCGTCGCGCCGTGCCCACCGGGCCGTACCTGCTGGCCGGCTGGTCGTTCGGTGGGAACGTGGCCTTCGAGCTGGCGCTCCAGCTGGAGGCGGCCGGTGCCGAGGTCGGCTTCCTCGGGGTGATCGACGCGCGCGCGTTCGGGCACGAGGAGCTGGACCCGGCGTTCCAACAGCGCTCCGAGCTCGAGCGGTACGGCCTGATCGCCGAGCTGGCCCCGGACGACCTCGCGGCGCTGCGCGGCGCGGATGAGCAGGAGGCGCTGGCGATCCTGCTCCGCGACGCCCGGCACAAGGACCGGGTGCCCGGGCACGCCGACAGCGAGACGCTGCGCCGGATGGTGGCCGTGTTCACGGCCAACGGGGAGGCGGCCGACCGGTACACCGCGGCGCGCCGGATCGACACCGCGATCCACCTGTTCACCGCCACCGAGCGGCACCCGACCCTGACCAACCCGCCGGTGAACCCGGCGAGCTGGCAGTCGCGCACCACCGGGCCGGTGCGGGTCGTGCCGGTGCCCGGCAACCACCACGACCTGGTGTACCCGCCGCACGCCGCCGCCCTGGCCGGCGAACTGCACCGGGCCATCGACGCCGCGGCGCGGGGGTCAGCGTGAGCATCGGCCGGCTCGGCATCATCGGCGGGGTCGGACCGCTGGCCGCGGCGCACTTCTATCAGCGCCTGATCCAACTCACCCCGGCCGAGGACGACGCCGACCACCTGGCCGTCGTGCTGGTGTCCGAGAAGATCCCCAGCCGGATCGCGTACCTGGAGGGGCGCGGGCCGAGCCCGCTGCCGGCGCTGCTGCGCGCCGCCACCCACCTGGCCGCGGCTGACGTGGACGCGGTCGCGATCCCGTCGGCGACCACCCACGCGTTCCGTGGCGAGCTGGCGGCCGTGGTCTCCGTGCCGGTGCTGGACCTGCTCGCCGAGGTCGCCACGGCCATCGACACGCACGGGTGCCGGCGACCGGCGTTCCTGGCCACCGGGCCGACCGCCCGGCTCGGGCTCTACGAGGCCCGGCTCTCCCGCGGTACCACGGCCGGGTATCCGTCGCCGTCGGCACAGGCGGAACTGGACGGCTTGATCGCGGACGTCAAACGCGGCGGTCCGGTGGAGCGGTTGCGCGCCCGCCTCACCGACCTGCTCCGGTCCCGGCCGTGGCCGGACGGTACGGACTGCGTCGTGCTCGCGTGTACCGAGTTGTCGGTCATCGCGCCCGCGGACAGTCCGGTCGCTCCGCTGCCCCTGCTGGACGCCACCGACGTCCTGGCCGCGGCGGTACTCGCGTCCAGCGCGCCGACCGCCTCACCGGAAGCCGCGGCGAGCTCCCTCGCGTAGGCAGCCACCAGGCCGGGCAGCCGGTACGCCGAGTGTCCATTGTGGCCGGACACCTCGACGAGCTGCGCGTCGACGAGGTCCTCCAGCGGCTCCGCCGCGCCGGTCGGCAGCGGGTCGATGACCGCGCCGGTAGGGCCGGGGCGCCGGCCGAGAGCGACGAACAGCCGCCGCGCCGCCGGGCACAGCCGCTGGTAGCTGGTGGCCAGCGCGGCGCGGACGTCCTGCCCGCCGGAGACCAGCTCGTCCAGCCGGTGCTCCTCGTCGCGCAACCGCTCGACCAGCCGGGCGACCGTCCAGTGCGGCCGCGCGGCCAGCCGGGCGGCGGCGATCCGCAGCGCGAGCGGCAGCCCGTCACAGAGCCCGGCCAACTCGCTCGTCGCGGCCGGCTCGGCCGCCAACCGGTCCGCACCGGCCACCGCCGCCAGCAGCGCCACCGACTCGTCGGAATCCAGCGGATCGAGGTGTACCCGGTGGGTGCCGGCCAGGCCGGTCAGCCGCGGCCGGCTGGTGACGATCACGCCGGTACTGGCCGAGCCGGGTAGCAGCGGTACCGCCTGCGCCTCATCCGCGACGTCGTCGAGTACCACCAGCACGCGCCGGCCGGCGACCAGGTCGCGGTACCGCTCGGCCCGCTCGTCCAGCCCGTCCGGGAGCTCGTCGCCGGCCAGCCCGAGCGCCCGGAGGAACCGCGCCAGCGCCTGTTCCGGCGGTACCGGCCGGTCCGTACTGCCGCGCAGGTCCAGGTACAGCTGGCCGTCGGAGTACTCGGCGGCGAGGTCGTGTGCCGCGTGTACGGCCAGCGCGGACTTGCCCACTCCGGCGCGACCCGAGATCGCCACCAGTGGCGCCACCGGTCCCGCTCCGGTCAGCGCGGTACGGATTCCGGCGCCAGCCTCGGTACGCCCGGCCAGGTCAGGTGAGCGCGCGGGCAGCAGTCGCGGTACCGCCGGCTCCGGGCCGGCCCGTCCGGTGAGGATCTCCCGCTCCAGCCGGCGCAGCTCGGTACCGGGCTCCAGCCCCAGCTCGTCCACGAACGTCTGCCGGGCCGACCGGTACGCCTCCAGCGCCTCGGCCTGCCGTCCCGCGCCGAACAGCGCCTTCATCTGCTGGGCCCGCAGCCGCTCGCGCAGCGGGTACGCCGCGACGAGCTCCCGCAGTTCGCCGACGACCTGGTGGTGCTGGCCGAGCCGCAGCGCGATGTCGATGCGGTCCTCGACCGTGGTGAGCCGGCGCTCCAGCAGCCGGCCGGCCGCGGCCTCCAGCACCCGGCTGTCCAGCCCCGCCAGCGCGCTTCCCCGCCACAGGGCGAGCGCGGCGCCCATCGCCTCGGCCGCGTCCGCCAGCCGCGACTCGGCCAGGGCCTGCTGCCCGGCGCGCGCGAGCCGGTCGAACACGTCCAGATCCAGGTCGCCGTCCTCGACCCGGACCAGGTAACCCGGCGGCCGGGTGACGATCCGGTCGGTCAGGCCGATCTCGTTGAACGCCTTGCGCAGCGCCCACACGCAGATCTGCACCTGGCCCCGGGCCGTGGTCGGCGGCGAGTGGTCCCACAGCGCGTCGGCCAGCCGGTCGGTGGACACCACCCGGTTCGCCTCCAGCAGCAGCGTGCTCAGCACGATCCGCTGCCGGGCCGCGGTCACGGTCGTGGACCGGCTGCCGGTGCCCGTCACTTCGAGCGGGCCGAGGATGCGGAATCGCACGTCAGCTCCGCGCCGCCTGGGCCATTTCCAGCCGCTGGCGCAGCGGCTGGCGCAGTATCTTCCCGAGCGGGTTCTTCGGCAGCAGCCGGACGAAGATGAGCCGGTCCGGCCACAGCACCTTGGCCATCCCCTCGTTCGCCAGGTACCCGTGCAGGTCCTCGATCGTCGGGGTGTTGCCGGCCGGTACGACCACCGCGCAGATCAGGTCCGCGCCGGGTACGCCGGGATCCGGGTACCCGACGAGCACGACCTCCCCGACGTTCGGGTGCCGCAGCAGCACCGCCTCGACCTCCAGGGTGGACACCTTCTGCCCGCTGGCCCGGGTGATCAGGTCGACCCGGCGGCCGGTTATCCGGATACCGCCGCGACCGTCGTGCCGGGCCAGGTCGCCGGTGTCGAACCAGCCGTCCGCGTCCACACAGCTTCGGTACAGCTCGGACTGGCCGAGGTAGCCCAGGCACTGCGAGGCGCCGCGGACCAGCAGCGGGCCGGCGTCGTCGCCCGGTTCGAGGTCCAGGCGGAGCTCCATCCACGGCACCGGGCGCCCGTCGCTGTACGCCGCCCACCCCTCCGGGTCGTCCGCGCGGGTCACGGTCACCGCGCCGTTCTCCGTCATCCCCCACAGGGCCCGCATCGGCACCCCGAACGCGTCCCGTACATCGGCGATGAGCTGCGGCGCGATCGGCGCCGAGCCGGACACGATCTGGCGCAGCCACGGCACGTCGCGGTGCCGGGCGCGCTGCGCGGCGAGCAGGTTGACTACGTAACCGGGCGGCGCGTACACGAACGTGATCCGGTGCTTCTCGATCAGCGAGAGCAGCAGCTCCATGTCGGTGTTGGTGTCCCACACGACACAACCGCAGCCGAGATGTACGGGCAGGTAGACGGCGTGCGTCACGCCCGCCATGTGGGTCAGGTAGCCGGGCAGCGCCACCGTGTCGTCCGGCCCGAGTTCGAGCGAGTCGGCCGAGGCCCGGACACAGGCGTACATGGTGTTCTGGCTGTGCACCACGCCCTTCATCCGGCCGGTCGTACCGGACGTGTAGAGCAGCAGCGCCGGATCGTCCGGGCCGAGCGCGTCGCTGCCGTCGTCGGGCTCGCGCTCCTCCCAGGGGGTGTCGACGAAGTGCCTGGTGAACTCGATCGCACCGGTGGCCTCGGCATCGCCGATCACCACCCGGTGCACGTCCCCGCCCACCTCGGCGAGTCGCTGCGCGTAGTCGACGTCGCCGAACGTGTCGACGGTGACGCACACCTTCGCCTGGCTCGCCCGCAGGACGTACGCCAGTTCGCGCGCGCCGAGCGACGGGATGACCGGCGAGCTGATCGCCCCGATCCGGCTGCACGCGAGGTAGAGCGGGCTGAGCATCCACAGGTTCGGCAGGTAGCAGACCACCACGTCGCCCGGCGCCACGCCCAGTGCCCGCAGCGCGCCGGCGAACCGGGCCACCAGCGTGGCCAGCTCGGCGTAGGACAGCGTGCGGGCGTGCTCCCCGCCCTCGTACGCGATGATCGCCGGATGGTCGGGCCGGTCCCGCGCCGCGTCGGCCAGGTCGTCGAGGAATGTGGTCCGCCGCCACCAGCCCTGGGCCAGGTATCGACTGGCCTGCTCGGGATCAGGCGACGTCAATGCATTCCACATGTTGGCCTCGCCTTTCGGCAAACGTTCCATCAGGGCTCACCTGGCGGCCGTCCCGGCCGGCCAAGTCTGCCCCGCACGGACGAACCTTGACAAGGCGACCGAGGCCGGCAATATCCTCCCACCACCTGGGAGGTGCGCGTGAAGATCGGTGTCCTCGGTTGGGACCACGGGATCGAGGACGACGACGCTCCGGTGATCGCCGCGGTCGGCGCGGAACGCGGTCACGAGACGCTGCTGTTCACCCTCGAGGACGTGGACTACGCGACGGTCGACGGCGGGTTCGAGGTGCGGCTCGCCGGCCAGTCGGGCCGCTCGTTCGACGCGATCATCTCCCGCGCCAGGCTGTACGACGACGGTCACCTCCCGTACCCGGACCGGGTGGAGCGGCTGAGCCTGGTGAGCAACATCCCGGGGGTACGGATGTTCGATCCGCTCGAGGTGTGGCTGGTCGGTTACAGCAAGTTCCGTACCGCCCAGATCCTCGCCGGCGCGGGGCTGCCGGTACCGCCGACCCGCTCGTGTACCACGCCGGCCGGTGTCGAGGCGGCGATGAAGGACTGGGACACGGTGGTGGTCAAGCCGTCGATCGAGCGGGCCGGCAACGACGTCGAGCGGATCAGGGACTACGCGGCCGACCTGCCACTGATCGAGCGACTGCTGGCGAAGTACGGCACGCTGCTGTGCCAGCCGTACTACCCGACCGAGTTCGGCGAGTACCGGGTGACCGTCGCCGGCGCGATCGCACCGATCAACATGTTCAAGCTGCCCGCGGTCGGCGAGTGGATGTGCCGTACCCCGCTCGGTGCGAGTTTCGAACGGATCGACCTGCCGCCTGACCTGGAAGACCTGTCCATCCGGGCGACCCGGCTGCTCGGCATGACGCACGCGGGCCTGGACATCCTGCCGACCGCGGCCGGCGGGTACGTGATCCTCGAGGTCAATCCGGTGCCCGGCAACATGAACATCCTCGGCATCGACCAGCAGCGGCAGGCGCACGAGGCCATGTACGACTGGGTCGAGGCGCGGATGGCGGAGCAGCCCGACAGCTAGCCGGACCCTCACCTCCCCCCCCGCACCGACCGCTCATCGCAACCCGCGCCGCCGGGCGAGCAACAGTGCTAGGCATGACCTGGCGGCGGAGCCGCTCCCGACGAAGGGCAGGGGCCATGGGGCGCACGATCATGGGCGCGGTGGTGTCGCTGGACGGCCGCATCGCACACGACGACGACAGTGTCGGTCCGCTGTTCGACTGGTACGGCAACGGCGACGTGGAGTGGTCGTTCTCCGCCGAGCAGGAGCAGCCCTGCCGCACCACGCAGGCGTCCAGGGACTTCATGCACGCGGTGTACCCGCGGATCGGTGCGGTGGTGATCGGCCGCCGGCTGTTCGACCACACCAACGGGTGGGGCGGCGTCCCGGCCGCCGGCGACCACGTCTTCGTCGTCACCCACACGCCACCGACCGACTGGGAGCACGCGGACACCGCGCCGTTCACGTTCGTGACCGGTGTCGAGGCCGCGATCGCGCAGGCCCGCGAGTTCGCCGGGCCGGACCGGGACGTCGATGTGGCCGCCGGCGAGATCGGCGGGCAGGCGCTGCGGCTGGGCCTGATCGACCAGGTCGTGATGAACGTGGTGCCCGTCGTGTTCGGCGCCGGCCGGCCGTTCTTCGGCGCGATGGGGCCGGGCGAGACCATCACCCTGGCGAACCCGTCGCTCGTCGCCCAGGGCGACCGCGTGACCCACCTGCTGTACGACGTGGTGCGCTGAGGTACGCCTAGGGCGCGGCGGGCGCGGCCGGGACCACGTCCATCTCGTGCAGGGCGCGGGCGCGCAGCGAAACCAGAACCAGGATGAGGTACGTCGCGCCGAAGCAGGCGAGCGTCGGCAGCAGTCCCGCGCCCGCGACCGCCCAACCGGCACTGAGTACGCCGAGCGGCGCACCACTGAGCGCGACCGCGCTACCCAGGCCGAAGACCCGGCCGCGGGCGTGCTCCGGTACGTGTTCGAGCGTGACGGTCGTCAGTACCGGGTTCAGCGGGCCACCGGCCAGTCCGAGCAGAAAGCAGATCGCGATCATCACTGCCGCCGCCGGCGCCAGCGCCATCGACAGCCGCAGCGCGCCGATCACCGCGAAGCAGCCGAGCATGGTGCCGCGCCGGCTGGCCAGGAAGTACCGGCTGGCCGGCGCGTACAGCAGCGTGCCGGCCACCGCGCCGACCCCGGTGGCCGCGATCAGCCAGCCCAGGTACTGCCCGTCGTGCAGGATGTCGCGGGCGTACACCGGCAGCAGTACCGGCGTGAACGCGCCATCGAGGAAGTTGGTCACGAACACGAACGCGGTCATCGCCGCGATCACCGGCATCCGCCGGACCAGCACCACGCCTTCCACCAGCTGCTGGACGAACCCGAGCCGCTCACCGAGCTCCACCGTCTTCGCCGCGGCCGGTACGCCGACCGCCACCAGTGCGGATGCGACGAGGAAGCCGGCCGCGTCCACGTACAGCCCGACCACCGGACCGGCCGTGGCGACCAGCAGCCCGGCCAGCGGGGCGCCGAGCACCAGCCCGAGCCGGG
This sequence comes from uncultured Actinomycetota bacterium, assembly GCA_963742715.1. Taxonomy (GTDB): domain Bacteria; phylum Actinomycetota; class Actinomycetes; order Mycobacteriales; family Micromonosporaceae; genus CAVUMR01. The sequence continues at coordinate 602,448 of CAVUMR010000003.1, forward strand.
GCGCCGCCTGGTACCACGAGTTCGCCGTCTCCAGCCGTACGCCACCGGCCTCGGCCAGCGGTTTGATCAGGCTCACCCGGGCCGCGTTGGCGGGGGTCGCGACCAGGCTCCGGGCGAACAGCAGGCCCAGGAGCAGCGGCATCGACATGCCGATGGTGCCGTCGAGCAGCGGTACCAGCCCGATGCAGACGCCGGCGAGCAGGTCGGACAGGATGCTGATCCGGCGCCCGCCGAGCCGGTCGATCCACACCCCGCCGACCGCGCCGGCGAAGATCAGCGGGAGCGTGCTCGCGAACCCGGCCAGGCCGGTCGCGACCGGGCTGCCGGTCCGGCTCAACACGTAGAGCGGCACCGTCACGACGGTGACCGCGTTGCCGAACGCGGACAGGTAGTGCGCGGTCAGCAGCACCGCCAGCGGCCGGCGGTTGACCGTGGTCGGGCGGCTGTCGGAGCCCGGACCGCCGGAACCCGGGCGGCTGTCGGAGCCCGGAGCGGACATCCCTATCCCCTCCCGACCTGGCTGCACCGGTCACACCGACCGCGGCCCGGACGATTCTGTCCGGACCGCGGTCGATGGACAAGCAGCCGGCCGGATCAGTGCCGACCGTGGTACCGGTTGTACAGGCGCGTGGCCCACAGGTACGAGACCAGCGCGAGTCCGGCGCTCCAGGCGACCGCGAGGATCCCGTCGGTGCCGACCGCGGTACCGCCGAGCAGCGCCCGCAGCGTTTCGGTGATCGGGGTGAACGGCTGGTACTCGGCGAACCAGCGCAGCACCGTCGGCATCGAGTCGGTCGGTACGAAGCCACTGCCGAAGAACGGCAGCAGCAGCAGGAACATCGGCAGGTTGCTGGCCGACTCCGGGTTCTTGGCGAACAGCCCCATCGCGACCGCCAGCCAGATGAGCGCGAACGCGATCATCGCGAGCACCCCGATGGTCGCGAGCCAGGCGACCGGACCCGCGTCCGGCCGGTACCCGATGAGCAGCGCGACTCCGATGACCACACCGATGCTGAGCATGGTCTGGATCATGCTGCTCAGTACGTGACCGGTGAGCAACGAACCGCGCGAGATCGCCATGGTGCGGAACCGGGCGATGATGCCCTCGTTCAGGTCCATCGCGATGGAGATCGCCGTACCCTGCACCGCTCCGGCCACGGTGAGCAGGAAGACCCCGGGGACCACGTAGTCGATGTAGTCGCCCCGGTCACCGGAGACGCCGCCGATCCCGGCGCCGAGCGTGCCACCGAACACATAGACGAACAGCAGCAGCAGTACGACCGGGGTACCGACCAGCACCAGCGTCAGGGACGGATAGCGCAGCAGGTGCCGCAGGTTGCGGCGCAGCATGGTTGCCGAATCTGTCAGGGCGTACGCCATCGTGCTCATCGCTTGTCGCCTTTCTGGGTGCTGGAGTGGCCGGTGAAGGCGAAGAAGACGTCGTCGAGGTCGGGAGTGTGGATCGACAGCCGGTCCACCTCGATCCCCGCGCCGTCGAGCCGTGCGAGCAGGGTCCGCAGCGACCGCACGTCGCCGTCGCTGGGTACCTGCAGGGTGAGGGTCTCGTCGTCGCGGGATGCCGCGTCGAGGAGCCGGGCGGCCGAATCCAGCCGGTGCGGGTCGGTGAACCGGAGCCGTACGTGCCCGCCGGGGATGCGGTGCTTGAGCTCGTCGGCGGTGCCCTCGATGACGATCGTGCCGTGGTCGAGCAGAGCGATCCGGTCGGCGAGCTGATCGGCCTCGTCCAGGTCCTGCGTGGTGAGGAAGATCGTCACGCCGTCGGCGGCGAGTTCGCGGATGATCTGCCACATGGTGCGCCGGCTGCGCGGGTCGAGCCCGGTCGTCGGCTCGTCCAGGAAGATCAGGCGCGGGTCGCCGATCAGGGTCATCGCCAGGTCGAGCCGGCGCCGCATGCCGCCGGAGTAGGTGACCGCCAGCTTCTTCGCCGCGTCGACCAGGTCGAAGCGTTCGAGCAGCGCGGCAGCGCGTCGCCGGCCCTCGACCTTGCCGAGGTGGTGCAGATCCGCCATCAGCAGCAGGTTCTCCGCGCCGGTGAGCAGGTTGTCCACCGCCGAGAACTGGCCGGTGACCCCGATCGCGGCGCGTACCGCGTCCGGGTCGGTCGCCAGGTCGTGCCCGGCGACGCGGAGCTCACCCGCGTCGGCCGGCAGCAGCGTGGACAGGATCTGCACCATCGTGGTCTTGCCGGCGCCGTTCGGGCCGAGCAGCGCGAAGATCGTGCCCTCCACGACCGTGAGGTCGATGCCGTCAAGCACCACCTGGTTGCCGAACGACTTGCGTAGTCCGGTCAGCGTGATCGCCGACCTGGTCAGGGTGGTGGCGGTCATCTCTCTTCCTTCCTGGGAATACCAGCGAGCGGGAGCGGCGGGTCGGGTCAGGCGCGGCGGATCACGATGTCGCCGAAGCTGGTACGGGCGCGCACCTCGGCGGTTTCGTCGGACGGCCCGGGGCTGTCCGAGGCGTCCAGCTCGTTGTGCACCTTGCCGAGGCTGGTGGACACGTCGAGCCGCGCGGCGGTACCGGCGTGGATGCCGACCTCGATCCCGCCGAACGCGGTCCTGAGTACGACCGAGCCACGGGTCACGCCACCGACCCGGACATCGCCGTTCGCGGTCGTGGCGGTGACGCCGGCGTGCGCGTGGTCGATGGAGATGCCGCCGTTGGACGAGTTCACCCGCGCGTCACCGGTGACGTCGCCGACCCAGCTCTCGCCGTTGGAGTTCTTGATCACGGCGGTACCGTCGATCCGGGCCAGCCGCACCCGGCCGGAACCGGTGCTGATCTCGGCGTGGCCGGTCACCTCCTCCACGCCGATCGCGCCGGCACCGCTGGTCAGGTCGACCGGGCCGGTGCGGTCGAGCTGGAGGTCGCCGGCCGCGGTCTTGAGCCGGCACTCACCGAGCCGGCCGACGGCACGGAACGCCGCCACCGAGGCATCGCCCCGCAGCTGCGAACCCGCCGGCAGCTCGATCGTCACGTCGACCGACCCGACCTTGTTGAACAGGCCGAGCGCCCGCTGCTTCGGTCCCTTGACCAGCAGGTGACCGGCGGCGTACTCGACCCGGGTGTGCTCGGCCGCGCGCACGTCCAGCTCGTTCGACGCGTCGCTCGGTCGTACCTCGACGGTCGTGTCGCCACGGTCGGTCGCGGTGACCCGGACGTCGCCGACGACAAGCTCGACGGATACCGAAATCGGCTCGGGGGTTTCGAAAGTAGGCATGGTGATCCTCCGGACTCGTCGCAGGTGAGCGTTTCTGCTGGTGGCTGGCGGGTGGGTGTGCGGGCAGGTCCGCTAGCGGACCCAGCCGGTGTAGCGCTGGCCGCTGCGGGCGGCCCGCCGGGCAGGGCGACCGCCGCCGTCGCCGTCGAGTGCGGCCGCGGCCGCGCGGACCAGCCACGCGTTGACCGAGAGCCCGGCCTGACCGGCGGCATCCTCGATGCGGGTCTTGAGGTGTTCGGCCAGCCGGAAGTTGATCCGCGCCGTGGCGCCGTCGTCGCCCTCCGGTGCGGCCGCCGGCGCGGCGGCCACGGCCGGCGCGTCCGGCTCCTCGATCCACTGGTCGGTGGGCGGGAGCGTCACGACGAAGCTGGGCTGACGGCCCCGGAGCCGCAGATCCACCGAGCCCGGCGCGAGATCGCGGGTGATCTCCGCGGCCGCTTCCGAGAGCGCGTCCAGCAGGGCCAGCCGTACCGCCGACTCCAGCGGTGCGGTGAGCCGCTCGGCCAGCTCGCGGGCGTCGTCACCACCGGCCGCGGCGGCGACCGCCAACTCTTGACGGAGATCGTCGATGTACCGCGTGAGATCCATGACGCCATCATGACACCATGACGGCACCACAGCAAGCCATCTTGGCGCTGGATGGCGCGACATGGCGTCAGCTTGGCGACAGGGTGCCGCTCGCCGGCATGGCGACCGCCCGCGGAACCGGCCTGACCAGCGTGATCGCTCCTGCCGACGCCGCTATGCGGGCTTATGGTGGGTTCGTGCCGTACCGGCGCCAACGGTGTACTCGAGCGAGGAGGAGCCATGCCCAGCACTCCGCCGCCCGCTACTCCACCGCCGGCCGGGGGCGCTCCACCGCGGGCCGGGACGACGCCGGCCGGGGCCACGCCGCCGGGGTCGAGGCTTCCCGCTCTGGTACAGACGGCGCTGTTCGTCGCTTCACCGGTGCGCTTCCTGGAGCGGGCCCAGCGGCGGTACGGGCCGGTGTTCCGGACCAGCTTCCTCGGCTTCCCGAACGAGGTGTTCGTGACGACCGCGGACCTGGCCGAGCAGGTGTACGCGCTGGATGCCGGCGGCGCCCGCGCCGGGGCGGTACGACAGCAGTTCATCGGGCCGATGGTGGGAGAGCACTCGCTGCTCAGCCTGGACGGCGAGCCGTGGCGGCGGCACCGGCGGCTGCTCACCCCGCCACTGCACGGCAACGCGATCGCGCGGTACCGGACCGAGATCGCGGAGATCGCCGCGACCGAGATCGCCCGGTGGCCGCGGGACCAGCCGTTCGCGCTGCGCGAGCGCATGCAGGACATCACGTTGGAGGTCATGCTGCGGCTGGTGTTCGGCATCCGCGACGCCGAGCGGCTCCAGCGGCTGCGCGTCCTGATCCCGAAGCTGGTCGACCTGGCCGGATCGATCGGGCTGCTGATGCTGCCACCGAGGGTGCGGGTCTGGGCGCACGAGTCGCCGGTGCTGCGCCGGATGTCGTTCCTGCCGACGACCAGGCTGCTGAACGCCCGCGAAGCCGTGGACACGATCCTGTTCGACGAGATCGCGCGGCGCCGCGCCCGCCCGGTACCGGGCGCCACCGACGTACTGTCCCGGCTGCTCGACGCGCGGGACGAGGACGGTCAGCCGATGACCGACCAGGAGCTGCGGGACGAGCTGATCACCATGCTCGAAGCCGGGCACGAGACCACGGCCACCGGTCTGGCCTGGACTTTCGAGCGACTGGTACGCACTCCCGAGGTGCTGCGCACGCTGCGCGGGGAGCTCGACAGCGGCCGGGACGACACGTATCTCGACGCGGTCATCAAGGAGGCGCTGCGGTCCCGTCCGGTGGTGTATGAGGTGCCCCGCCTGCTGGACGCGCCGGTACGACTGGCCGGCTACGAGATCCCGGCCGGCTGGTACGCGGCCCCGCTGATCTCGCTGATCCATCGTGATCCGGACGCCTTCCCGGAGCCGGACGAGTTCCGGCCGGAGCGTTTCCTCGAACCCGACGCGGCGCGTGCCCAGAAGGCGTGGATGCCGTTCGGCGGCGGTCGGCGGTACTGCGTCGGCGCCCAGCTCGCGCTGCTCGAAATGCGGGTGATCATCCGGGAGCTGCTGCGCCGGCTGGACGTGACCGCGCCCGGGACAGCGCCGGAGGCGCAACGGATGCGGCACGTCACGCTCGTACCGGCGCGGGACGGCCGGATCGTCGTGCGGTCCCGCCCGCCCGAGGACGCCGACCGGCCACGGGTCACCCCCGGCACCCGGTAGGCCGCGTCCTCCCGACCAGGCGGCCTTACCCGACCAGCGCGGCGAGGCGTTCGGTCGACAGGCAGGAGACCAGGCACCGTTCCTTCGCGTCACCCAGCAACTGCGCGGTCCAGGTGGTGAGCCCGCCGTCGCCGAGGTCCACGGTGCCGCCGTCCGCGTCCGCCCGCAGGCCGATCGCGGCGCCGGCGTAGTAGCCCATTCCCTGGGTACGGGCCGGATCCTCGACGACCGGTACTGGTCCGCCGGCCAGCGCCGGTCCGATCGTGTCGCGCAGGCGCTCGGCGAGTACCGGATGGTCGAACACGGTCACGGTGAGCCGGATGTCGACCGCCGGCAGCACCTCGGCGAGCATCCGCTGCCAGACGCCCAGGTGGTCGACCAACAATTCCGCTTCGGTACGCCCGGAGCCGACGTCACGCGCGCTGGAGACCAGCGCGAACAGCCGGAAATGCGCCGAGTAGCCGGGACCGAACCGTTGCGCGCGCAGCACCCGGTGGCACGCGGCCACATCGACCCGTTTCGTGGTCGGGCCCGCGCCGGCGGCGGTACGGCGGCGGGACGCGGCCTCCACCGCGAGCGCGTTGGTCGGATCGCTCAGTACCTCGGTGCCCCGCATCGTGCTCACGATCCGGTGCTGGTCGACCGGCCCGAGCGCGGAACAGGTACCCAGCGGCACCACCGGGGACAGCTCCACTCCGGCGTACCGCTCCGGCAGCAGCCGCCACAGCCGCGCCTCGACCTCGGCGATCAGCCGCGGATCGCTCGGCGCCGGCCGTACGAAGCGGTCCTCGGTCCAGCGCCGCAGCACCCGCGCCGCGGTCACCTGGCCGGCCCGGGCCCGGGCCACCCCGAGCAGCAGCGTCTGCAGGTCGGTCGGGGCCAGCTCGGTGTCCAGCGCCGGTCGGGTTCCTGCCGGTACCCGCGCCCAGACCCGCTGCTCCGCCGAACCGCCTGCCCCGTCCATCGGACCAGGCTGGCAGCCGTGCCACCGGTCGGCACCCGACTTTCGCGATGTGGCGTGAGCCGCGCGGCAGAGCGAGCGCCGGCACCTCGACCAGGCGGGTCGCCGGATCCGCGAGCGCGGCGCCACCGGCCGCGAGCGCGGGCGCCACCGGCCGCGAGCGCGGGCGCCACCGGGCCGCGAGGCTTCAGTGGCCGCGGAACGCCTCTTCCAGCCACCACGAGCCACGGTCGCCGGTCACCTTCGCGTCGACCAGCAGCGGCCGGTCCCGCGGCCCGTCCAGCCACGCGCGTACCCCGGCCAGGTCCGCGACCGAGCGGACGGTCACGCCGGTACAGCCGTAGCCGCGGCCGATCGCGGCCAGGTCCGTGTCCGGAAACCGGACGATGTCCAGCGGGTACCCATCCGGGCCGAAATGGTGCACCTCGGCGCCGTACGCGGCGTCGTTGTACACCACGATCACCATCGGCAGCCCGAGCCGGACCACGGTCTCCAGTTCGGAGACTCCCATCAGGAAGCCGCCGTCCCCGAGCGCCGCCACCGGCAGCCGGTCCGGTTGCGCGAGCGCGGCTCCGATCGCGCTGGCCAGCCCGAGCCCGACCGACTGGAACGCCTGGGTGAAACAGAAACCCCGCTCATCGGGTACCGACAGGTACATCGACGGATAGCCCATGAAGTTGCCGGAGTCGATCGCCACCACCCGCTCGGCCGGCAGCAGGTCATCGAGCCGGATCGAGAGGGTACGTGGATCGATGGTGCTGGCCGTGCTCTCGTCCTCGTACCGGACGTCCCGCCAGCGCACCTCCGCGTCGATCCGTTTGCGCAGGTCGGGCTCGCGGTACCGGTCGCTGGACTGGCCCCGGTGGGCCCACTGCGCGGCAACCGCGGCGGCGGTGGCCGACACGTCGCCGACCACGCCCAGCTCGATCGGCCGGTTGGCGCCCAGGGCGGCGGCATCCACGTCGACCTGCGCGACCACGGTCGCCGGCCCGATGAGGCTGCCGTGCCGGGTGGTCCACATGTTCAACGTGCAGCCCCACCCGACGATCACGTCGGCGTCCCCGATCAACTGGGCGGCCAGCGGTGAGGCGAAACCACCGGACACGTCGAGGTACCAGGGATCCCCGGCGAACAGGCCCTTCGCGGCCGCCGAGGTGGCCAGCAGCGCGCCGCAGTCGGCGCCGAGCGCGGCCAGCGGCTGCCGGGAGTGTCGCGCGCCCCGGCCGGCGAGGAACACCGGCCGTCGCGCCCCCGCCAGCAGTTCCACGAGTGCGGATACCGCGGTCGCGTCCGGGGTGAGGACCGGCGCGGCCGGCTCCTGCGGCACCTCGGTCGCGTCCGTCGACGCCGCCTGTACGTCCAGCGGCAGGCTCAGCAGTACGGTGCGACGCTCGGCTCGGGCGCGGCGGAACGCGCGTACCAGATCATCCACCGCACCCTCGGCGGAGGCCGCCCGTTCGTGCACCGCGCCGACCGCGGCGGCCAGTCCGGCCTGATCGAGCCGGAAGTTCGACCGGGCGCCGGCGGCGCCGGTGTCCGCGGCGAGCAGCACCAGCGGGGTGCCGCTCTTCGCCGCCTCGGCGATGCCGGTGAGCGCGTTCGTCACGCCGGGGCCCTGGTGCACGGTCAGCACGCCGACCTGACCGGTGGTACGCGCGTAGGCGTCGGCCATCACCGCCGCGCCGCCCTCGTGCCGGGCCGGCACGAACCGCACCCCGGCCGCCACCATCGCGTTGGTCAGGTGGAAGTTTCCGCTGCCCACCACCCCGAACGCGAGGTCGACCCCGAGCCGCCCGACCGCCCGACCGAGTGCCTCGGCGACCCGCACCGGGTCACCGCCCGGCCATCGTGGCGGTGCTCCGAACAGCACTTGTGACGCTGTTCCGCCCGGCGCTCGTGCTGTTCCGCCCGGCGCTCGTGCTGTTCCGCCCGGCGCTCGTGCTGTTCCGCCCGGCGCTCGTGACCTGGGACGACGCCATGCGGCGAAGTTACGCCGGCCCGGCGTGGACGGTCAACGACGCACACCTCGCGCCGGGTGCCTGCAGGGTTCGGCGCCCCGGCCACGTACTGACAAATGAACCTGCTCGCGGACGCCGATACTCCATCGGCTGTCCCAAATGGCGACTGCGGGCACAACCGACTCGACTCTCATCGCCGCGACCTATTGTGCCCGGAATCTGTTTCCGCAGGTAGAAAGACAGTTTACCGACAACGAATCCCCCGTCATCCATCGACCGGCGTAGCGTAATTCAACGGACATTCAGCGGCTGCTTCACTCGTCCGATAAACCGGGGGTATCCATGTCACATCGGCTTCTATTGATTGGGGCGGTCATCACCGCCACGGCCTTAACGGGCGCTATACCCGCACATGCGGCGGCAAATCACCCGGTGGCGATCTGGGAAATGAACGAGGCCGCCGGCGCCCACGTCATGGTGGACAGCAGCGGACACGGGATCAACGGCCGGATCGGCACCGAGGTACAAACCGGTATGGTCGTCAATGGGGCCAAGGGGTATCAATTCCCCCGGCTGACCCCCAACAAGCCGCCGACCCACCCCGAGCACCTCATCACGGTGCCGGACAGCAGCGCGCTCGACCCGGGCACCCGCGATTACGCCATTACCTTCCGGATGCGTACCACCCAGAGCTTCGGCAACATTATTCAAAAGGGCCAGTCCGGGGTGGCCGGCGGATATTTCAAGTTCCAGGCGCCGAGGGGCGTCGTCCAGTGCCTGTTCCGGGGTTCCGCCGGCAACGGCGGGGTTTCCTCGAACCGGCCGCTCAACGACGGTCAGACGCACACCATCCGGTGTGAGCGCACCGCGAATCTGGTGACGCTGACGGTTGACGGTGTGGTGACCGGCCGGCACACCGGTCCGACCGGAAACATCTCCAACACGTGGCCGTTGTCGATCGCCGGCAAGACGAAATGCGATCAGGTCAAGGTGACCTGCGACTATTTCCCGGGATTTATCGACCGCGTACAGATCGACGCGAGCTGACGCGCTGACCCGCGCATAGCGCCCGCGCTGACGCGGGGCCCAGGCACGGCTCCGGCCCACCCGCTCGAGCGGCGGGTGGGCCGGAGTCCGTACAGATGCGGTCAGTCGTTGTCGTTGTGCAGCTCAGGCGACCGGGCGGTACAACCGGCCTGCACGAAGCCCCAGCCCCACACCGGGTGACGTACGACGTAGGCGCCGTTGTCACGGGTGGTGAACCGGTACTCGATGGAGCTGCCGATCGGGCCGACCGGGTGGGCCCAGTGCCCACCGTTCGAGCTGAAGTCGGTGCCGTAGAAGTAGTTGAACCAGAACGTGCAGTTCGGGTTGTACACCGCGACCGGGGTCGGCTGGTTGCCGACGTGGGCCTCGTAGTTGAAGTCGTGGCCGATGGTCATCCGGTGCGAGATCTGCTCCTGGGTGCCGCTGGAGCAGTTGTTGTCGCCGTAGCCGCGGTCGGCGCCGAGGGCGTCGAGATACACCCAGGCGCACATGTTCACGGTGTCCCAGGCGCGACCCCAGTGGTGGTTGTTGGTGGTGCCCATCGAGGTGAAGCTCGAGTCGACCACGGCGCGACCGATGTAGTAGCCGTACGGCTTGTTGGTCAGCCGCGCGCCGCCGCCCGGCTCCGGGGCGCCGTTGCCGCCGCTGGGGATCGTCGCGGTCTTGATCGCGTACGTCTCACCCGCCGAGGCGGTGGGCGCCACCGCGATCACGCCGGCCAGCGCCGGCACAAGGAGCAGCAGCAGTCTTGCCGGCCATCGTGAGCCTGTGGTGAACCGCATCGCAGCCTCCGCTGTTTCGGGACCTGAACAGGATGTTTGGCGCAAAAGAGCGGATCGCGCCGGTAATCGGGAGATTAGCCAACCGGACACGAAGGGACAATAAGCAAGGGTTTCCTATTGACCATGTTTCCGTACACATGGTGGGATTCCGCCGCAGGCCCCGCCTCACCTAACGGGAATTGTCCGATATGCCCGGCTAGCTGATCGCGCGGCCTGCGTCGTCGTTTCCTCCGGAAGGGAAGTCACTGGCATGCGCATGACCCGAGTCGCCGGAACGGCTGTCGCCGCCATCGCTATTGCCGTGCTTGGCGTCGCCAGCACCGCACAGGCCGCCAGCACGGCACAGCACTCCGGCAGCACCTCCGGCGGTGCCATCACCGCGTGCGAGTGGACGGTCGTCTGGCCCACCGCGGGCGTGTACGAGAAGCCGACCCGCATGAACCCGCCGCTCAAGGACAAGCACTCCGGCGACCACGTCGGCGGCGGCTACTGCATGTCGCACTACAACGAGAGCGAGGGCGAGACCTACGTCTCGGTGACGTGCGACTGCGCCGAGGACGGCATCGGCTGGATGCGCCGGAACGCGCTCAACCCGGCCTGATCCGCTGACGACCCGGGGCCGGGTCGGTGGGCACTCCGCGTCGCCCGCCGGCCCGGCCTCGCGTGCGTCAACCCTTTGATCGGGATGTACGCCGCGGCCGGCGCGCGATGCACCATGCTGTTCCTCCATGGCAGTCACACAACTCGCCGAGCTGTTCGAGCAGGCCGGATGTACCGGAACGCTCTGCGTCATCGGCCTGGACGGCGGGGCGGAGATCGCTCTCGACGCGGACGAGCCGATGGTTGCCGCCTCGGTGTTCAAGGTCGCGGTCGCCCTGGAAGCGGAGCGGCAGTTCGCCGAGGGTCGCCTCGACCCGCGCGAACGCACCACGCTGACCAGCGAGAATCGCACGCCAGGCCCGGTCGGATTCTCGCTGTACCAGGACGACGTACAGGTCTCGTTGCGCGATCTGGTACCGGCGATGATGACCATCAGCGACAACGTGGCGACCGACACGCTGCTCGAACGGGTCGGGATCGACGCCGTGAACGAGTCGATGGCGGCGCTCGGGCTGCACAACACCATCATCACCAACGACCTGCACACGATCGTCGACTCGCTCGGGCGGGACGCCGGCTTCGCCGGCTGGGACGACATGCAGCGCTGGGCGGCCGCCCCGCAGCCGGACGAGCGGGTCCGGCACGCGCACACGCGACTGCTGAACGCCCGGGAAATGCGTACCGCCACCGCGACACGTACCACCGCGCGCGAGATGGCGACCCTGCTGCGGATGATCTGGCGCGACCAGGCCGGACCGGTGCTCGCCTGCCGCCGGGTACGCGCGGTCATGGCTCGTCAGCTCACCCGACACCGCTTGGCCAGCGCGTTCGCCCGACCAGTGCGGGTCTCCGCGAAGAGCGGCGGACTCGCCGGCATCGTCCGCAACGAGGTGGGCGTCATCGAGTACGCGGACGGCACCGGCTATGCCGCCGCGGTGTTCACCCGCTGCGAGACCGGCGCGGACGAGCGACCGATCAACGCGGCCATCGGACAAGCGGCCGCGTACGCCGTCGACCAACTGGCCGCGCTCGCCTGACCCAGCACTGCCGGACCCCCGAAGCCATAAACGCGATCGTCCGCCATGACGGATGAACAACTCAAAGTGGCCAAATAGCACACCGGATTGACGATCCATAGCTGCATTTCATGTCCGCTTGAACGCGAGGGCAGGTCCACGGCTTCGCCGTTTCGGACTAGCCTTGTGTGCGTGAACGCGGAGCCAGGCAGCCCTCTAGCCGCATCGCACCGTGCCCGTCCCGGCCGGCGCGTGGTTGTCGTGTCTGATCTTGGGGAGCTGAGAGGGCCAACCAGCGGGGTCGTGGAGCTGCCGGTGCGGTTGTTCTGGAACCCCGACCGGACCTTCGATCTCGGCAAGCCCTGGGCGCGGCGGTGGATGTACGAGAACGTGCGGCGTGAGGCGATTCGCGTCAACGAGCTCTGTGCCTGGCTTGACGAGAAGACCTTGATCCGGGAGTGGTCTGAGCTTCATCTGCCAAAGGCAGTGCGCATGGCGTGGGAGGCGCAACACCCAGTGCTGCACTCCGCGGCGACCGCCGCCTGATGGCTGTCGATCAGCTTCACCGCGCGATCGCGCAGGTAGCACTCACCGCGGCCCGCCGGCATGGCTTCGCCCTCGGGGGTGGCAACGCATTGATCGCGCACCAAATAGTCGACCGACCCACCGAGGATGTCGACCTCTTCACCGATCAGGATGGCGCCGTCGCAGCCGCTGCGAGCGTTGTCGAAAAGGCGCTCCGTGAGGCGGGCTACCTGGTGGACCGCGAGGAGGGGATCGACGACCTTGCCGACCTCTTCGAGGGCTTCGACCAGGAAATTGCCGAGTTCATCGTGACGTCGCCGGACGGTCACCAGATCCGCCTTCAACTTGCCCGGATCGATCGCGACGGAGCTCAGTGATGATGGACATCGGCCCGGTCCTGGACCTCGACGATGTGGTCGGCTCGAAGGTATGCGCACTCGCTGGCCGTGGCGAAGTCCGCGATTTCATCGATACCGCTGCGGCTCTGCGCCGTTACAGCCTCGCGACACTGATTGATCTAGCCAAACACCTTGACCCGGCCTGACTGATGAGGACTTCGCCGCAGCTGGCCATCGCCTGGACCGTATCGATGACGAAGCATTTGCCAGGTACGGGCTCAAGCCAGGGGACGTCGCTGAACTACGCGCCAGCATGGCCGCATGGCCTCGTCCGCCGGCCCAATGAGCTAGCAACGGAGCACAGCTCCTTAGGGACTCCCCGGGTGCCGCTGTATGAGCGCCTCCTGCCGGCGCACGCAGGGTCAGGACGAGCGGGGATTCGAGCACGTCAAGGTCACGTTCGGCGTACGACAGGCAGATAGCGACCCACCCCGAGCGCGTGGATTTCTTCGAATCGCTGGACCAGGCGAAGCCACTCATGCCCACGGTGCCGAACGTCCCGGTACTCCTCATGACCAATCCTTTGACGTCGTTGCCCGGCTGGTCGGCGGAGACGACGGCAAGGTACCTGGCGGCCGACCGGAAGGCCGAGCAGCGTTTTCTCGACGAGCTGCCGCAGGCTGAGTTGCACCGGGTCGACACCGACCATTACATCCAAAATCTGGAACCTCAGCTGGTCATCGACGACGTGCAACGCATGCTCGACAAGGCCCATTGAGCGGACCCGCGGCCGGTCCCCCAGCACCATCGCGCTGGACGGCTAGGGCACGAGGTCGCGCTGGTACCAGGTGCCGGGCTTACCGCCGAGGTGGGCCGGGTCGGCCGGGCCGACGGGGACGAACCCGGCTTTCGTCAGCACCTTGTGGGACGCGGCATTCTTGCTGGCGGTGGCCGCCCGCAGGGTGCGCAGTCCGTGCTGGGCCGCTGCCAGCCGGCACAGCTCCCGGACGGTCGCGGTCGCCACGCCACGACCGGCGACATGCTGCGCGACCCGGTAGCCGAGGTCCGCGGTGTGGTTGTCGATGTCGACCAGATTGAACCTGCCGAGTATCGAGCCGTCCTCGGCGACGAGCACGTAGAAGGCGCAGCTGCCGGCCTCCTGCTCGGCCAGCAAGGCGTTGTACCGGTCGGTGAACTGGTCGAAGAAGTCGTCGCCGCGGTCGGAGATCGAGGCAGCGAAGTAGGCGCGGTTCGCGAGCTCGAAGGCCAGGACCGCCGGGGCATGATCGGCGTGCAGCCGCTCCAGCGCGGGCATTGCCCGACCTTATCCAGGTAGTACGCCGAGGCCAGCCGGTTTCCGCCGGCGCCGGACAGCCCCAATCCCCAGGCACCCTCCGAACGACCAGGTCGTCGGAGGGTGCCCCAGCGGAATGTCGGCTACTCGTCCAGCGCGCCCTTCCCGATTGGTGGCGGGCCGCTCACGTTCATGCCGAGGGTCAGTCGCGCGGTCGCGCCAACCGGTACACCGAGGTCGAGGAACCGGGCGAACTTCCGGGCATCGCCCAGATCCGAGTCGGCGCCGGCGAGCAGTACCTCGAAGGGACTGTTCACGACGTCCGTCCCGTACATCAGCGCCTTCTGGGTCTTCTTGTTGGCGACGAGGTCCATGCCGGTGCCGAAGCCGTGCAGCATGGTGCCGAACACCAGGCCGCAGACGGGGTTGTTCAGGTCGTCCACGAACTGTTGGACGTTGCTGCCCGCGCCCAGCACGAAGAACATGACCTCGTTGGTGACCAGGTCGTAGAGCTGGACCCACAGGGCGTCGCCGTCAAGCACGTGCCACGGGGTGGTGCTCATCAGGGCGTACCGGGCGACGAAGCGGTTGTTGCCGATCGTGCCGCCGCGGCTGGCCCGGACCTGGGCACGGCCCAACTGGACCAGGCCCTCCATCGGGCGGCTGTCGACGAGCTGCCCGCGGTAGTGGCGCACGATTTCGAGGATCTTTTCCCGCTGGCTACGCGCTTCGACGCCGAGTGCCTCGTCGAGCATGCTCGGGTCTTCGATCTTCGACCGGCCGGCTTCGTCGGGAACCTCGCCGCCGCCACCCGGGAAGAACGACAACTGCGCGCGGAGCGGCCACCAGTTGTTCAGGTCGGCAAACGCGGCCTGGAATTCCTTGGCCACCTTGCGCCGGCCGGACTGGTTGAAGTACGTGTGCCCGGGCATCCGCACGTAGTCGGTGCGGCCGAACTTCCCGAACGTTTTGAGCAGCTCCGCGTCAGGCGGCGTGTCCACCAGGTACTCGCAGATCGCCGCGAGGTCCTCCGGGTGATCGGTCAGATAGTGGATCCTCTTCCGGGCGTCGGCCCATGTGAGCTTGGTCGACTTCGACCACTTGATCACGTCGGAGGCGTACGACTTCTTGACAAAGGTGACGTCGTCGTATTCGTACGTCTTGACGCGGGCGTAATCGTTGATCTGGTGATACACGGAGGGAGAAACGTGCGTCCACGCCTGGTAAGCGCGACCGGATAACGCGGTCAGGAGCCTAACCGGGTAGCTCAAGGGGACCTCCAGCAGCGAAGCGGTGGCATATCGCTCAGTAAGAATCCGCTCACACCTGGTTGCCGCGCTCGCTCCGCGCGGATATCCGACTACGCCATTTGGCAGAGCGTCCCGCCTCGTACCAGACGGTCCTGATTTCTCTGTCTACAGTGGACTGTTGTCGCGGTCGGCTCGGTTGCGCGCGACTCACCAACGCGCCGCGTCGACCGCGATCAGCTCCTCCTCGGTCGCGGCCGCGACCCCATCCGGTAGTGGCGCCGGCTGATCGCCGTAAAAGCGGCGGAGCTCGAAAGCAACAACAGACAGCAGCATGGCGTACGAGCGACAAGATGCCCTGCCGCAACAACTCAGCCGCGCGGCTCAAGGTCATCGCGCCGCGTTCCAGGTCCAGTACGCCGTCGTCGCCTGGTGGCTGCGTTCGGCCGCGCGGGTGATGGCGTGCTCCAGGGCCGCGAGATCGCCACCGTGCGGCACGTCATGGAGAAACTCGGCGGCGACCCGCTGAGCGAGGTACGCGACGCGGTGCCAGTCCAGCTCGGCCTGTTCCCGCAGCGTGAGGTAGTGCTGCCACTGCACCTCCCGCGCCTGCCGCTTCTCGTTCAGCGGGCACCGTCCGCCGGCAGCGGTGTCGTGCAGCGCCGGAGCGGGTCGTTGCCCGGCTCGGCCATTGCCTCGCACCACACGCCGGCGGTATGCAGCCAGCCCCACACCTCGTCGAAGCCGATCGGCTGGCCGCAGTGCACACAGGTGCCCTGCGAACCGATGCGCGGGATCCGCTCCGCCACCCGCGGATGCACCTCGCGGCCGATCACCGGGGCGGATCGTGCGCCGGCCGCGCCGTCCCCACCACCCGCATGCCCGGACGATGCGCCGGGCGGCGCGATTCCTCCTGGCGGGTCAGGTCGTCGTCGCAACCATCGTGATCACGCAAACTCAAACCGGCCGCGCGCAGCACATGCTCGGCATGATCGTGACTCGGGCACATCCACGGCCGGCCACAACTCCCGCACACCACCCCGGCGAGCACCAGAACCGGCCGGTGCCGCTCCAGAATGCTCACCGCGACAGCGACCAGTTCACTGTCCGTCGGCACGAACTGTCTCCCACCACAACGCCGGACCGATCCGGCCGTGGTACTCGGAACTGCCACGTCATTCCCCCGTTCCGACACGATCGTGGAAGGCGCCGGGACGGGCATCGGTTGCCGCCAACCGCCGAGTGGCGTTCTCCTCTTTGACGGCAGCGCCGACGCCCGTCCCGGGCCGATCTGAAGTGCTTCGGTGCGACGAGATCTGCGCCGCTACCGGCACGCCATCAACGTTGGCGGACGCTGAGCGATGCGGGTACCACCACCATTTGGATCTTCAGATGAGAAATTTCCCCGCTCTGTGGAATTCCTGTCCCGTCGGCTCGTGAACCGGCCGGAAGGCACATTCCGGCCGTACTATCTGCAGCGGTGCAGATCGCGAATACGGGGGACGGAAATGGACCGGCGTTGCCGCAGTCGCCGCGAGGAGTTGGCGCAGCTACGAGACGACTTGCGAGCCAAGGGAGCAACCTTCCGACACATCGCCGGACTCATCAGCGCGCAGTACAAGGTGAATTCAAGGGTTGCTTTTCGGCTTGCGCACGGACTCACCCAGCAGCAGGTGGCCGACGCCTACAACGCGCAGTCGCCATCCGCCGTCGACCGCCCTGTCACCCATAAGCAGATTTCGTACTGGGAGGCGTGGCCGGAGCCGACAGGTCGCCCGCCGTCAATCGAGGTGCTCAACCGGCTCGCGCGGATCTATCGCTGCGGTGCCGCTGACCTACTCGACGGCGAGGACCACAGCGGTCTCGATACCGCTACCAGCGCGTCCATGAAGCTGGGCCTTCCGGTGGCGGCGGGCGTACGCGAGACTCGGGCGGAGCCAACCGACGTGCTGGCGCGGGTGGACACTTTCATCGCCGGCTCGGGCGATCTGCTCGTGCGTCGCGAGTCGGACTATCAGCAGCTTGTCAATGCACTGATCGAGTGGGCCTGTCGAATGAAGCGTCGAGACATCCTGCAGTGGTTGAGTTGGGCAGCGGCGTCCGCGGCTGCCGCGCCCGTGCTCGAAGGCCTCGATGCCGACGAGCGGGAACGCGTCGCACTGGCATTCAGCACGCCCCGCCGAGTGGACGCCGACGTCATCGCCCACATCGAGAGTGTCCTGTGGCGCTGCATGCGGCAGGACGATGCGCTCGGGCCGCAGGCGGCCCTGGACACCACGCTGGGGCAACGAAGCCTGGTGCGCGGCTTGTTGTCCGAGGCGCCCGAAGCGCTCAAGCCGCGACTGCTGTCGTTATACGCGAACCTCTCCCGATTCGCCGGCTGGCTCTCGTTCGACCTCGACAACTACCCGGCCGCGACCGACTACTACGAGACGGCACGGACCGCCGCTCATGAAGCCCACGACACCGCGCTCGGCGCGTTCGTGCTGTGCAACATGAGTCACCTTGCGACCTGGCGCGGTCAGCCGCGCATCGGCATCGACCACGCTGTGGCCGCCCAAGGCTGGGCTGCCCGAACTGACGACGCCCGCTTGCAGGCGTACGCGGAGGACGTCGCCGCACGCGCGTTCGCGATGGACCAGCAGGCCAGCCATGCGGTCACCGCCCTTGACCGGGCGCGGGCAGCACTGGCCCGAGCAGGACAGCCCGAAGCCGGCGATCACACCTACTTCTACAACTCCGGCCAACTCGCCAGCACCGAAAGCACGTGCTACCTGCGCCTTGGCCAGGCCGAACGCGGCGCCGTGACCGCCGAACACGCTATGAGCGAGATCGACCGCTCGTTCGTCCGCAATCTCGCGCTGAACTCGCTCCGGCTCGGCATGTGCCGGCTCCGTGCGAAGGCTCCGGACGTTGACCGCGCTGTCTCGGCGTTCCAGGACGCCGCCCAACTTGCCGGCCGCAACAGGTCGATCCGGCTGGTCCACCGGCTACAGCGCGGTTGGCGGGAGCTGGAGCCCTGGCAGAACGTCAAATCCGTGAAGGGAACCCGCGACCAGCTTGCTGCCTACTCCGTGGCGTTCTGAGGCGATCGCAGATCGTCCAACCGGTCTCGCAGGAACACATCGAAGACCGGTGCTGCAGCGCCTGGTCCGCCTTCCATCTGACCGAGCTTCCGCCAGCCCAGGTGTTCGTACACCCGCTTCGTGTCCAACGCGGTCGGCTGGACGGTCAGCGTCGCTCGCTCCTCCGACCGGCTGCCCAAGAGTTGATCGTGTACCAATCGACCGATGCCTTGGCCTCGATGCGTCCGGCGGACCGCGTAGTCGAACAGCACAAACGTTCTACCTGGCCACTCGGCCGCGACGTCCTCCGGCAGAGACCGGTCCAGCCGCTGCCAGCGGGTGGTATCAGGAGCCAACGAGAAGCCGTAACCGAAGCCGATGAGCTCGTCGCCGGCGCGAGCGATCACCAGGCCGAACGTCGGGTCCTGCAAGAGTCCGATCAGCCGCTCGCGGTGCAGCTCCGACTCGTCGTCCAGCCACAGGAACGGCGGTTGTGAGAACACCTCGTCGTACAGCTCGCAGATCGGCTCCAGCCGCCGCCCGGCCAATGTCGCGTCGACAAGCTCGACCACAACACGCTCCACTTGACCTCCCCGCCGGTCGACACCAGCACGAGAGCCTAGCCTCGCTGGACCTTCACAACGGGCCGAACCGCCAACAACACCGCCAGATCGCCGTCCACAGTTGCCAAGCCAATGCGACACGCGTTCGCAGGGCACGGTAAACGAGTTCGACTACTCCTAGCACCTCATTGCTTAGTCTCAGACATCCGTACGCCGATCGCATTCATCGCACTACCCGTTGATTCCGTCGCGCCCGCCATGGCACCGGCACCTTGATCAGACATCCGTACGCCGATCGCATTCATCGCACTACCCGTTGATTCCGTCGCGCCCGCCATGGCACCGGCACCTTGAGCCGCGCGAACAAGGGCTTGAGAGAACCCGGCGATAGGCACATATTCCGGGCGCCCCCGCATCAATGGAACGGCTAGCGGTCTACGATCGACACACCTGGATCAGGATCGCCGCGGAAGTACTAAGTCCCGCCATTGAGATCGCTACATGCAGTGCGATCCAGACGAGGTTGAGGCGCATGCGCCTCAGCAATCGCCATCTACTAGCATGCATGTCTAGTGCGCCTTGAGCCGCATCCCTGACACCAGCTTCGGGATACATCCTATTCAGCCGCTCCATCACAAAACTCGCCTCGGTGATATGGAAACGGAATCGTTCGTAGTACTTCGCCGCAGTAGTCGCTCCGTAAAGCCCTAGCAAGAATAACGGTACCGTCACGAACAGCATCGTGGCCTCGAGTCCCCGCTGTGCCACCAACCCGAGGCCAAGCGATGACAAAGCAAGCACCATGTTGGTGACTATCGCCCTCTGATCCTCAGCCTGGCGTGCTTGGGCGCGCCTTTCCTGCCAGACAGTCAGAAGAAGCTCGCCCTCATTGTCCATCGACTATCCCTTGAGCCAGCATGCAATCTAAGAGACTACGTCTTCTTGCGCCGTCGCAGGAAAGCATTCCAAGGACTCTTCTGGGCGTCCTCCGCCCATAGACAGGTTAGCGTCGCTGACGGCGTATTGTACGTACTAGCTAGGAGCAGCCCGGTGTTGCCGTAACCCAATACCCGCTGACCGACCCATGTATCGTCGTGGCCTTCCTCAGGTGACAATAGTACCGGTTTGGCCTTCTGGACGCAGAAGCTCTTGAACCTCTCAAGAGTCGCCTGCTCCCGGATGACCTGATGCAGGAACGGGAGTCTGGACTCTGGTATGTGCACGTACACCGTCAGCTTGAGTTCGAGCTCGCCCGCGCGAGCCTCTAATGCAGCCCTTCCCTCAGACATGCCTGCGACGAACACGAAACCCAACCGACGGCCACGCATCTTTTCCACAAGATCCGGTGGGAGGGTGGCGTTGCGCCTCTCGTGCAGGTCTTCACTTAGCTTCACCCCCAGCCAGGTCTCGAGTATCGAGATGGACTGACTACCTCGTCCGACAAGATCGTCAACAAATACGATGGGCTTATCATGCGCGAGAGCGTCCTCAAGAGTCCGATAGACAAGCCCATGGAATCGGGCCATATCGCCCACATAGTAGGTAAGCAGCGCCGAGGAGTCTCGACCCTCACCCAATGCGCAATAGCTCGCGCCTTCGAATTCGTTATGACTCTTGAGAAACGCGTCCAGGGCTTGGTTTGCCTCGGCTCTACCTATTACCATGATGCTGTTCATGACAGTAAGCGCCGAATTCACCAGATCATCATCGACAAACTGGCGGGCGTATGACAAGACCTTTTGGCGGCTGATCGTCGAGGCCGGCCTGGCGTCGCCAGGGCTCGGGGACTGATATGGGCCGGAATAGCCTGCTAGTCTGGATACAATTTCGTCCGCCCGATCAATGGCGTCTGAGCGGGTAAGAACACTCGGCAACGGCCGCAGGTCTCCAGGAAGAAGTTCATACCAGCGCGCTTCCTCAAGGCGCCGCTTCAGTGCGACAATCTTCTCACTGTCTTGCTTTGCGTAAGATTGCATCGCGTCTGGCATGCGTATGTCGTATCTCTCCCGCACCAATGCCTCTGCCGCGACATACACGATCGGTGAGAGTCGACGAAGTGAGAAGATATATCCAAGATCACGACTCGCTACATAAGCATCCGCAAGGGCGTGCCCCTCTCCGACTTCCTCGGACGCCGGCAGGATTGCGCCATTCTCATCTATTAGACAAGCATGCCCAAGTTCCGCACTAGCCGAGTTTGGGATAGCCTTCGGAGCACTTATCCAGATATATGGCTCAAGATGTCCACCAGGGACCCCTAGCAGTTCCGCTTGACCAGTCAGCTCACATATGCTTGACATACGTTCGATCAGATCTCTAACGAGGTCCTCCCTAACGTCCTCACGTTCACAATCCACGACGAGCCTCAACAGTCCGGCGCGATGATCTTTATCGTCGCGGTAGTCGTCGCCTGGCATGCGGTCGGCGAAAGCGAATCCTCGGGTAAACAGACGACGATCACGCAGGCGCCTTGCCAGATATGCAGCCGCATCGACGGATGGCCGTGTCGCTACGGTTAACGGCGCCCCAAGGGTGCGTGCGCGTTCGGAAATACTCTCATGTGTGAGTGCCAATAGCTCGTCGTCAGTTATCCACAACGGTAGCATGCCGGGTTCGTAAGGCAGCACCTTTTGGAGTTGTCTAATGAGGCTAAACACCATCGCCTCAGCAGCCCGAACCTTTTGATGACGATATATCTTATCGAACATCAATGTACGGGCTAACGCCATTTCCTCCAATGTCCGAGCGCCGCTACGTGCGATACCTGTGACTACGTAACCACTCGGCTGATCAGAGACAAGCTTCCTAATCTCCGCTGGGAGCCTCACTCGATCCACATGTACCGCTCGCACCTTTCGGACTAGTCGCGGCACATCCGCGACCATCGGGACACCGCACATCAAGGCGTCCCTAGTGAGATAGTCGAGTTTGTCAGCATCGAACGGCCCGCTGACGAGCTCGTGCAAGAGTGGAACCTGGGGATCCGCTGGAACACCTATAATAATCTTCTGGAGTTTTGCAGCAAGATCGTCTATCTGAATTGGGGCACACAACCGCTGCACCTGCTCAAGAAGATCTTGGAATGCAGTCGAGTCCAATATGAAGTAGGCAGCTATCTCAGACAACTGATTCGGCGTGGACTTCTTGTGGTCCCTCTGGAAGTCCATTCGTATGTCGCTGCAGCCACGATCACTATCAAGCGCATATTCCGAAACGTGTGACATGGCACCATGCCCCACATCATGACAAAGGGCCGCAAGTCGGAGGATCCGTTCATGCGCATCGGTTAGCATCCTGGATCCGCGGCCAGTCGCGGTAGCTCGGGTTTCATTGATAGTCGTTACCAACTGCTGAACTTGGTGCAGGACACCTAGGCTGTGCTCTAGGCGAGTATGTGTAGCAGCTGGATACACATAGTGGACGACACCCAATTGTCGAATGCGGCGCAGTCTCTGCAGTAGCGGAGAGTCCAGTAGTACAACCTCGTCAGGGCGCAGCTGCAGTGTGCCCCAGACTGGGTCGTTGAACTCCTTGGCGGCCTCATATGGCGGCCGATGCCGAGCCAGGCGCCGTAGGTACGGCTCGAGCAGTTCCTGGGACCATTTATCCATTCGCGCCTTGTACGCCGCCAAGGACTCATACATGTCGCTGAGCGTATCTGCTACGTTCACTCCTGGCGAGCATGGTTGGGTTCCCATCGACCCTTCACGGCTTATGCCGGCTTTCGCGGCTTTCGTCCCTTCTGCGGCGTGCTGTGCGGCTAGACACCTTCTGCAAAGGAGGAGACAATCGCCGACGACCGACCGCGCGCCGCAACGATGCGTTCTACACGGAGCGTTACCCTCCAGCTGGATACTCGTTGCTCTCGAAAGCAACTTTGTACCGAAAGGGTCAGAAGTAAGACAGGAGCACGGGCACCTAGGCGCTAGCTTTGCAGCATGCCGACTTTGGGTGGTGGTGAAATGGCGCAGGACGTTAGCCTGGACGAATTTCTGACTGGCCTGTTTGCTGCACTCGTGGAACGCGGTGTAACCAGCGTGTCCGTACGTGGCGAGTCGTTCTATCGTGCCGTGGAGGCGGCCTATCAGAGGCTGGAGGACGACCAGGCGGATTACAACGTCGATCCCCGCTTTGTGATCCTAATCGACCCGATTTACACGGATTGCCCAACCGTTCGTGAGGCTATCGGTAGCCTGATGGTGCGAAACGTCGCTTGGATAAGCGGCCTCGTGTATGACGATTTGCACCTCCGCATTAGGTACGACGAAGCACAAGCTCTACTAAACTACCTGCCAGGTGGCGACAGCCTTTACTCCGAGCTCGCCGACACCTTTCTCCAGAGTTACCGGCCCTCGGCGATGACTGCGGCGGAGTAGGACTGATGTTCCCCCATGCGTTCTAGTCTGGCCGCTCACGAAGGCCCACGTCGATATAGCTCCGTATCAAGATTCCGATCCTGTAGCTTCACAGGTCGGCGAACAGCTTAGAACGTGGCCACCAACTGCGATCTCGGTCTAGGCAGTACGGATGCTGGATACAGCGTTGCGGCTATCAGAGCGATACCTACTCAGGGCGTACAGCTGCATGACGCTGGGGTTGACCCGTCGGCCGTCGCGCCAACGCCTCGGAGAGCGGCCTAGACCCGACCGTCGAGGCAAATACTTGGTTCATTGGACAGAGTAATAGATTGCATACCCCCGGAGCACCGTGCTTGTCGTGACTCCACACGGATCCGTGGCTGCGCGATTCTGTGTCGATAGCAGCACGCGCCAACGGCCCCGATGCGACATTACATCTATGGCCTGGTGTCCGCTCCTGGTTGACACAGGCACGCTGCGACCTGGGCTCTCGCGGGCCTGCGATCGACACCGATGGGCAAGTGCATTGCGCACCGGGATCTCAGTCATGTGTGATCGCTAACATGGGCGACAGGTCAGCGCGAGAGCACGCGGGTACGAGGGGAGATCGCGGTGCCGGGGATCGAGGCAGGTACCGGTGGGCAGAGCCCACGGAACGGTGCCGCCGACCCGCGCGACAGCACCAAAGCTCCACACCGCAACCCCAACGACTCACGCGACAGCGCCAAGGCGCAGCGCGACAGCGCTGAAGGTAGACGAGACCGCGCCGAAGACCTCCGGGACGAGCGCGGGGCACGCACCTCCAGGGCTGACGGCCCGGGCGTACCAAGTCCGCGGGTGAAAACCACGGCGGCGCCGGCGGCCCGGGCGGCGACCATGGCCGACGTAGCTCGGACTCTGGGTTTGTCGCACCAGACGGTTTCCCGAGTGTTGAACGACCATCCTTCGGTACGGCCGGACACCCGGGCGCGGGTGCTCCAGGCGATCGAGGATCTGGGCTACCGGCGCAATCCGGCCGCTCGCGCGCTGGTGACCCGACGGTCCCAGACGCTGGGCGTGGTCAGCTTCGACACCACGTTGTACGGGCCGGCCAGCACGCTCGCCGGGATCGAACAGGCCGCGCGCGAGGCCGGCTACTTCGTCAGCGTCGCGATCGCCAAGTCGGTGAGCAGCGAAACGGTCCGGGACGCGCTGGACCGGCTCACCGCGCAGAGTGTGGACGGGATCATCGTGATCGCGCCGCTGCTCGGCAGCGTGGAGGTGCTGTCGAAGCTGACCCGCGGCGTACCCGTCGTGATCGTCGAAAGCGCCAGCGCGCCGGATCTTGCCTCGGTACGCGTGGACCAGGCCGAGGGTGCCCGACTCATCACCCGGCACCTGCTCGACCAGGGCGCCTCGACGGTGTGGCACGTCGCTGGTCCGGCCGACTGGATCGAGGCGGAAGCCCGGGTCGCGGGGTGGCGGGAGGAGCTGGAGCGGGCCGGGAAACCAGTGCCTGACCTGCTGCGCGGCACCTGGCGGCCGGAGTCGGGATACGAGGCCGGCAAGCGGCTGGCCGGCGAGAAGGATCTTGACGCGGTGTTCGTCGCCAACGATCAGATGGCGCTCGGACTGTTGCGCGCGTTCGCCGAGGCCGGCGTCCGGGTGCCGGAGGACGTCCTGGTGGGCGGCTTCGACGACGTACCCGAGGCCGCCTTTTATACCCCGCCGCTGACCACGGTCTGGCAGGACTTCGCCACGGTCGGCCGGCGCAGCATCGAGCTCCTACTGGACCAGGTGGTCCACGGCAGCACGGTCGCAGGCCAGGTGGTGGTCGCGCCCAAGCTCGTCGTGCGGCAGAGCTCGCGCCGGGTGATACTCCCTGACAGCACCAACCGCTGAACCTCGTACCAGCCGAAACACTTCTCCATCACACACCCGACGTCGGTGACCGGTCTTGACACCGATCGATGTTAACGCTAACAATTCCCGGATGATGTGAGCGCTAACAGGAGGCTTGAGCATGCCGTCTGAGCGCAAGGGACGCAGCGCCGTCATCGGCGTCGACTTCGGCACGCTGTCCGGGCGCGCGGTCGTGGTGGCTGTCGACAACGGCGAAGAACTCGGCAGCGCCGTACACGAATATCCGCACGCCGTCCTCACCGACACCCTGCCGGGGAGCACCGAACGCCTCCCCCACGACTGGGCGCTCCAGGTGCCGAACGACTACCGCGAGGTGCTCCGCAACGCGGTGCCGAAAGCGCTCGCGACCAGCGGCGTCACCGCCGACGACGTGATGGGCATCGGCACCGATTTCACCGCCTGCACGATCATGCCGGCCACAAATGATGGCGTCCCACTGTGCGAATTGGACGAATTCGAAGATCGCCCGCACGCGTACGTCAAACTCTGGCGCCACCATGCCGCGCAGCCGCAGGCCGACCGGATCAACGCGCTCGCGCACTCGCGCGACGAGGCGTGGATCAGAAGGTACGGCGGGAAGCTCTCGTCCGAATGGGCGCTGGCCAAGGGCCTGCAACTGCTCGAGGAAGACCCCGAGCTGTACCGCCGGATGGACCACTGGATCGAAGCCGCCGACTGGATCATCTGGCAGTTGTGCGGCACGTACGTCCGCAACATCTGCACGGCCGGATACAAAGCCGTGTACCAGGACGGGCGCTACCCGTCGCAGGAGTTCCTCGGCGCACTCCACCCGGACTTCACCGACTTCTTCGAGTCCAAAGTGGACCAGCGACTCGCCGCCCTGGGTGAGGCAGCAGGGGGCCTCACCGAGGAAGCGGCGCGCTGGACCGGGCTGCGCCCCGGTACCCCGGTCGCGGTCGGCAACGTCGACGCGCACGTCACCGCCCCGGCGGCCCAGGCGATCGAGCCCGGCCAGCTGCTCATGGTGATGGGCACCTCGACCTGCCACGTCATGAACAGCGACGCACTCGGCGAGGTCCCCGGCATGTGCGGCGTCGTCCGCGACGGCATCACCCCGGGACTCTGGGGGTACGAGGCCGGCCAGAGCGGCGTCGGCGACATCTTCGCCTGGCAGGTGCAGAACGCGGTCCCCGCCGGCTATGCCGAGGCCGCCGAGAAGCATGGCCAGGACCTGCACGAATATCTGACCGCACTCGCGGAGAAGCAGGCGCCGGGCGAGCACGGACTGGTCGCGCTCGACTGGCACAGCGGCAACCGGTCGGTACTGGTGGACCACGAGCTGTCCGGCCTGATTGTCGGCCTCACGCTCGGCACGAAACCCGAGAGCATCTATCGCGCGCTGTTGGAAAGCACCGCCTTCGGTACCCGGAAAATCATCGAGTCCTTCGAGGCGAACGGCGTGCCGGTCGAGGAACTGGTAGTCGCCGGTGGCCTGGTCAAGAACCGGTTCCTCATGCAGTTGTACGCCGACGTGACCCGACGGCCGCTGTCGCTCCTCGCGTCCGCGCAGGGGCCGGCGCTCGGGTCGGCGATGCACGCCGCGGTCGCCGCCGGGGCGTACCCGGACATCCAGGCCGCGTCCGCCGCGATGGGCCACAAGCAGGTTGCCGCGTACCCGCCCGATGAAGCGCGCGCGAAGAAGTACGACCCGCTCTATCAGGAGTATTCGACGCTGCACGACTACTTCGGCCGCGGCGGCAACGACGTGATGCACCGGCTGCGCGCCATCCAACGCGGCGCGGTGGCGCCATGAGCGCATTGGACGACCTCAGAGGGACCGTCAGCGCGCTGCACGCCGAGCTCGTCCGGTACAACCTGGTCGCCTGGACCGCCGGCAACGTATCCGGCCGGGTGCCCGGCGCCGACCTGTTCGTCATCAAGCCCAGTGGCGTCGACTACGACCAGCTGTCGCCGGACACGATGATCGTCTGCGACCTGGACGGAACGGTGGTCGACGGGGACCTGTCCCCCTCCAGTGACACCGCCGCACACGCGTACGTGTACCGCGAAATGCCCGAGGTCGGCGGAGTCGTCCACACCCATTCGCCGTACGCGACCGCCTGGGCCGCCCGCGGCGAGCCGATCCCGTGCGTACTGACCGCAATGGCCGACGAGTTCGGCGGCGACATCCCGGTAGGCCCGTTCGCGCTGATCGGCAACGACGACATCGGCAAGGGGATCGTCGAAACGCTGCGCGACTCGCGCTCCCCCGCCGTACTCATGCGCAACCACGGCGTCTTCACCATCGGCACGGACCCGCGGGCGGCGGTCAAAGCGGCGGTCATGTGCGAAGACGTGGCCCGCACCGTGCACCTCACCCGGCAACTCGGCGAGCCGGTGCCGATCGCGCAGCACGACATCGACCGGCTCTACGACCGCTACCAGAACGTGTACGGCCAGGGGGGAGGGCGCTCGTGACCCAGATCTGGTTCCTCACCGGCAGCCAGGGCCTGTACGGCGAGGACGTGCTCGACCAGGTGGCGGCGCAGTCCCAGCAGATCGCCAAACAGCTCGACGGCGCCGCCGCCATCCCGTGCGACGTGGTCTGGAAACCGGTCCTCACCGACGCGACCGCGATCCGGCGGACCTGCCTGGACGCCAGCTCCGACGACGACTGTGTCGGCGTGATCGCCTGGATGCACACGTTCTCACCAGCGAAGATGTGGATCGGCGGGCTGGACGCGCTGCGCAAGCCGCTGCTGCACCTGCACACCCAGGCCAATGTCGAGCTGCCGTGGGCCGACATCGACATGGACTTCATGAACCTCAACCAGGCCGCGCACGGCGACCGCGAGTTCGGCTACCTCCAGACCCGGCTGGGGGTACCGCGCAAGACCGTCACCGGGCACGTCAGCAACCCGTCGGTGGCGCGGCGGATCGGCACCTGGGCGCGGGCCGCCACCGCCGCGACCGCGCTGCGGAGCACCCGGCTGGCCCGGTTCGGCGACAACATGCGCGATGTCGCGGTCACCGAAGGGGACAAGGTCGAGGCGGAGTTGCGGTTCGGCGCGTCGGTCAACACGTACGGCGTGAACGACCTGGTCGCCGCCGTCGACGCGGCACCCACCGACGCGGTCGACGCACTTGTCGAGGTGTACGCCGACAGCTACGACCTCGCGCCGGAGTTGCGCCGTGGCGGCGACCGGCACGAGGACCTGCGGTACGGCGCGCGCATCGAGGCGGGCCTGCGCGACTTCCTCGACAGCGGCGGGTTCACCGCGTTCACCACGAACTTCCAGGACCTCGGCGGGTTGCGTCAACTGCCCGGGCTGGCCGTACAACGGCTGATGGCCGACGGGTACGGCTTCGGCGCCGAAGGCGACTGGAAGACCTCGGTACTGCTGCGCGCCTGCAAGGTGATGGCCGACGGGCTGCCCGGCGGTACCTCGTTCATGGAGGACTACACGTACCACCTGGTGCCCGGCGAGGAGAAGATCCTCGGCGCGCACATGCTGGAGATCTGCCCGACCATCGCCTCCGGCCGGCCGAGCCTGGAGATCCATCCGCTCGGCATCGGCGACCGCGAGGACCCGGTACGACTGGTCTTCGACGCCACGCCCGGACCCGCGGTCGCGGTCGGGCTCGCCGATCTGGGCGACCGGTTCCGACTGGTCGGCAACGAGGTCGAGGTCGTACCGCCGGACGCGCCACTGCCGAAGCTGCCGGTGGCCCGCGCGGTGTGGCGGCCGGCTCCCGACCTGTACACCTCGACCGAATGCTGGCTGACCGCCGGCGGACCGCACCACACGGTGCTCTCTACCGCGCTGACCAGCGAACATCTCTGGGATTTCGCCGAAATGACCGGCACCGAGCTGGCCCTGATCGACGGCGACACCCGGGTCCGGCGCTTCGTCTCCGAACTGCGCTGGAACTCCGCCTACCACCGACTCGCCCACGGGCTGTGAAGGGCTGTGCCATGAACGATCCCTCGATTTTCGGCGGCGCCCCGTTCTCCCGGCGGAGCCTGCTCCGCGGCACGCTTGCCGGCGTGGGGGCGACCACCCTCGCCGGTCTCGGCCTGGCCGGCTGCTCGTCGCCGGTCGTGTCCGGCCTCGCCAACACCTCGATCGACCCGGGGACCGTCGCCTACTGGAACCTGTTCGGCGGCGGCGACGGCGTACGGATGACGCAGATGCAGGACGGCTATCTCAAGGCGAACCCGCGGAACAAGCTGGAGGCGGTGACGCTCGCCTGGGGCAACCCGTACTACACGAAGCTGTCGCTCGCGACCGTCGGCGCCAAACCGCCGAACGTGGCCGTGTCGCACCTGACCCGGATGAAGACGCTGGTGCAGGCCGACCTGCTCCAGGAGCTGCACCCCGAAGACCTGGCCCGGCACGGCATGTCGGCGGACAAGTTCAACAAGCGCGCCTGGGAAGCCGGGCTGGTGGGCGGCAAGGCGTACGCGATCCCGATCGACACCCACCCGTTCGTGCTGTTCTACAACACGAAGATCTGCAAAGAGGCCGGCCTGCTCGACGACAACGAGCAGCTCAAGCCGATCGCCGGCGAGGAGGCGTTCGCCGACGCGCTGGAGAAGGTCAAGAAGGTCACCGGCCAGTACGGCGTGACCCACGGCATCAACGCCGACTACGCCTCCCCGTGGCGGCTGTTCCAGACGATGTACTCCCAGCTCGGCGGCGAAATACTGGCCGACAACGGGACGAAGCTCGTACTCGACGACGCCAAAGCCAAGCGGGTCCTGGAGTACCTGCGCACGCTCGCGGTGGACCGCAAGCTGATGCCGTCGAGCATCGACTACCAGGGCGCCGTGGCCCTGTTCGCGAGCGGGGCGTCCGGCTTCCACCTGAACGGCGAGTGGGAGATCACCACGTTCCAGACCGCGAAGATGCCGTTCAGCATGACGCTCGTACCGAACGTGTTCGGCGGTACCTACGCGGTGCAGGCCGACTCGCACACGCTGGTACTGCCCAAGCGGCCACGCCAGAGTCGCGCCGAACTCGACCGGTCGCTCGGCTTCGTCCGGTCGATGCTCGACCAGAGCCTCACCTGGGCCCAGGGCGGGCACGTACCCGCGTGGCAGCCGTTCGCGGACAGCGAGGAGTACCGCAAGCTCACGCCGCAGTCGAACTACGCGGCGGCGGCCGACGCGGCGGTGTACGACCCACCCGGCTGGTACTCCGGCTCCGGTTCGAACTTCGAAATCATCATGGGTTCCGCCATCGGCGGCATGGAGGCCGGGCAGCTCTCCGTCGACGATGCGATCAGCCAGATCAGGTCGAAAATCACCGCCCTCGCGGGCACCGCGTCGCCGGTCTGAGCCCGGGAGGTTTCGCCATGACCACCACAACCGCCACCACCGTCACCGGTCGCGTGCCGACCGCGGCCACCCCGAAGGCGCGGGCCGCGGAGGGGTCGCGGGGGCACGGCCGCCCGGCCATGGGCTTCCTCGCCCCGTTCATCGTGCTCTACCTGCTGTTCATCATCGGACCGGCGCTCTACATGGTGGTGATGAGCTTCTTCAACACCAGCCTGGTCAAGTCCGGCCTGGGCAGTTTCGCCGGGCTCGACAACTATGTGGAGGCGCTGTCCAGCAGCGACTTCTGGCTGTCGGTGTGGCACACGATCTGGTTCACGATCCTCACCACGCCACCACTGATCGTGCTCGGGTTCGTGTTCGCGCTGCTGGCCGACCGGGTGCGGCGCGGGCGCTGGTTCTTCCGGCTGGCGTTCTTCCTGCCGTACATCCTGCCGTCCGCGGTCGTCGCGCTGATCTGGCTGTGGCTCTACACCCCGGCGTTGGGGCTGCTCACCAAGGTGGTCACCACGTTCGGATTCACCGAACCCAACTGGCTCGGCAGCCCCAACCTGGCGATGCCGTCGCTGGCCATCACCACGGTCTGGTGGACGCTCGGCTTCAACTTCGTGCTGTACCTGGCCGGACTGCAGGACATTCCGCGCGACCTGTACGAGGCGTCCTCGATGGACGGCGCCAGTCCCTGGCAGCAGATCCGCGGCATCACGATCCCGCTGCTCGCGCGTACCACCACGCTGGTGGTCGTCCTGCAGGTGATCGCCTCGCTGAAAGTGTTCGACCAGATGTACATCATGACCAGCGGCGGTCCGAACTACAGCACCCGGCCCGCGCTCGAGTACATCTACGACGTCGGGTTCACCGACTTCCGCACCGGCTACGCCGCCGCCGCGTCCACGCTGTTCTTCCTGCTGGTACTCGCCGTGTCCGCCGTGTGGCTGGTTATCACCCGCCGCCAGGAACAGGGGATCTGACCATGGCCACCATCGCCGCCACCGGAGCACGGCACACCGCCGCGACCACCACGCAGGACTCGATCGACCGGCGCATCAAGCTGTTCAACCGGACCTGCGCCGGTGTACTGATCGCCTTCGCGCTGCTCTGGCTGGTACCGCTGGCCTGGGCGGTGGACACCGCGCTCAAGCCGAACGCGGAAACCACCAACACCACCTGGGCGATCGACCACCCGACGCTCGCGTCGTTCCGCACGCTGCTCTCGGCCGGCGACATCGTCAACTGGTACGCGGCGAGCTTCATCACCTCGGCCGCCATCGCGGTCAGCACGGTGTTCACCGCGAGCCTCGCCGCGTACGCGCTGTCCCGGCTGCGGTTCCGGTTCCGGATCGTGGTGTTCTGGTTCGTACTGATCGGGATCATGATCCCGCAGCAGGTGCTGATCGTGCCCCAGTTCCGCGAGTTCAGCGCGCTGCACCTGCTCAACACGTACTGGGCGGTGATCCTCCCGCAGATCCCGACCGCTATCGCGGTGTTCATCTTCAAGCAGTTCTTCGACGGGCTGCCCAGGGACCTGGACGAGGCCGCCCGGGTCGACGGGGCCGGTTTCTTCCGCACGTACTGGCAGGTCGTGATGCCGCTGACCCGACCCGCGGTAGCCGCGGTCGCGATCTTCACGTTCGTGTGGAGCTGGAACAACCTGCTCTGGCCGCTGCTGGTGCTGACGAATCCGAAGCTCATGACGATCCCGGTCGGGCTCGCCACCGTCCAGGGCTCGTACGGCATCCGGTACGCCGACACGATGGCCGCCGCGATTCTCGGCGCGCTGCCGCTCGTACTCGTGTTCCTGCTCTTCCAACGGCGGATCGTCGAGGGCATCGCCGGTACCGGGCTGAAGGGGTGAATGGTTCTTGCACTCCGCGTCGCTGACCATCGATCCGTCCTTCCGCCTGTCCGAGGTGGACCCGCGGCTCTACGGCTCGTTCGTCGAGCACCTGGGCCGCTGCGTGTACGACGGGATCTACGAGCCGGAACACCCGTCGGCTGGTCCGGACGGGTTCCGGCGCGACGTCGCCGACCTGGTGCGCGAGCTCGGCGTACCGGTGCTGCGCTATCCCGGCGGCAACTTCGTGTCCGGGTACAACTGGGAGGACGGGGTCGGGCCGCGCGCCGACCGCCCCTCCCGGCTGGAGCTGGCGTGGCACTCGATCGAGTCGAACCAGGTCGGCGTGGACGAGTTCGTCCCGTGGGCCCGCTCGGTCGGCAGCGATCCGATGATGGCGGTGAACCTCGGTACCCGCGGGGTCGACGCGGCCCGCAACCTCGTCGAGTACTGCAACCATCCGTCCGGTACGTACTGGTCGGACCTGCGCCGCGCCAACGGATCGCCCGAGCCGCACGACGTGAAGCTGTGGTGCCTCGGCAACGAGATGGACGGGCCGTGGCAGATCGGCCACAAGACCGCTGGTGAGTACGCCCGGCTGGCCGCCGAAACCGCCCGCGCGATGCGCCTGGTCGACCCGTCGATCGAGCTGGCCGCGTGCGGCTCCTCGCACCCGTCGATGCCGACCTTCGGCTCGTGGGAGGCGACCGTGCTGGCCGAGGCGTACGACCAGGTCGACTACATCTCCCTGCACAGCTACTACGAGGAGTCCGACGGCGACCGGGACAGCTTCCTGGCCAGCGCGGTCGAGCTGGACCGGTTCATCGAGGCGGTCGTGGCGACCTGCGACCACGTACGCGCGGTCGGCCGGCACCGCAAGCGCGTCAACCTGTCCGTGGACGAGTGGAACGTCTGGTACCAGACCAGGTTCCAGAATGAGCCCGAGCAGGACTGGGCGCACGCGCCGCGACTGATCGAGGACACGTACTCGCTGGTCGACGCGGTGGTCGTGGGCGATCTGCTGATCTCGCTGCTGCGCCATGCCGACCGCGTGAAGATCGGCTGCCTCGCGCAGCTGGTGAACGTGATCGCGCCGATCCGTACCGAGCCGGGCGGGCCGGCGTGGCGGCAGCCCACGTACCACCCGTTCGCGCTGACCTCCCGGCACGGGCGCGGGACCGTGCTCCTGGTGGAGCCGACCGGCCCATCGACGGGCGGGGTTCCGTCGATGGAGACAGCGAAGTTCGGCGAGGTGCCGGTGCTGGACGCGACCGCGGTGCTGGCCGACGACGGCACGGTCACGCTGTTCGCGGTCAACCGGGACCAGCACTCTGACCTTGCTCTGGACGTCGACCTGCGCGCGTGTACCGGGCTGCTGACCGGCGAGCACACCGTTATCGCCGGTCCCGAGCCGGACGCCACCAACAGCGCCGAGCAGCCGGACCGGGTGACGCCGCGCCGGCTGGACGACGTGAAGGTGTCCGACGGTCGCGCGACCGTGCTGCTGCCGGCGCTGTCCTGGAGCATGCTCCGGCTGACGGCCGCGCCATCGGCATCCACGTCGCCGGATTCCGCGTCGCCACGATGAGGGTCGCCCGGCTGCACGGCGCCGGGGATCTCCGGCTGACCGACGAACCGATGCCGGAGGTACCGCCCGGCCACAGCCTGGTGCGGGTCGCCGCGGTCGGGCTGTGCGGCTCTGACCTGCACTGGTACACCGAAGCCGGGATCGGTGACGCCCGGCTGGACACCCCGCTGGTGATCGGTCACGAGATCGCCGGCACCGTGTCGGGTGGTGACCTCGACGGCACCCTCGTCGCGGTCGATCCGGCGATCCCGTGCGGTACCTGCGACATCTGCCAGGAGGGGCACCGCAACCTGTGCCCGCGCATCCGGTTCGCCGGGCACGGCGTACACGATGGGGGTCTGCGCGAATTCCTGGCCTGGCCGACCGCGCTGCTGCATCCGCTGCCGGACAGCTTCACCGCAGCGGACGGCGCGATGCTCGAGCCGTTGGGTGTGGCGATCCACGCGCTCGACCTCGGGCACCTGCGCGTCGGTGCCACGGTCGGCGTGTTCGGCTGTGGACCGATCGGGTTGCTGCTGGTGCAGGCGTTGCGGGCGGCCGGCGCCGCGACCGTGGTGGCGGTCGATCCACTACCGCACCGGCTGGCGGCCGCCCGCGCGTTCGGCGCCGACGTCGCCGCCACTCCGGACGAGGTCGGCGACCCGGCAACCCTGGCACGGCGGGCCGGCGGCGACCGGTACGGGATGCACGTGACGTTCGAGGTGGCCGGCAATGACGACGCGGTACAACTCGCGATCGCGGCCGCCCGGCCCGGCGCCCGGGTGGTGCTGGCCGGTATCCCGGACGACGACCGCACCTCGTTCACCGCGTCCGCGGCGCGGCGTCGCGGGCTGACGATCCTGATGTCGCGGCGGATGAAGGAGCCGTACCCGCGGGCGATCGAGCTGGTCCGCTCCGGCCGGGTGGACGTCCGCTCGGTGGTCTCCGCGACCCTTCCGCTGGAGGAGGTCGACCGGGCGTTCGCGCTGGCCGCGGGGCGTACCGGGCTGAAGGTGGTGGTGACGCCGTGACTCCGTTGTCCGGCCGGCCTCGGCGCGGCCCGGTGGCGCCGGTCCGGACCGACACCTCGGCGCTGCGGCCGCTCGGGCTCACCGACGTGACGCTCGGCCCCGGATTCTGGGGCGACCGGCAGCAACGCAACCGCACCGCGACCATGCCGCACGTTGCCGCCTCCCTCGAAACCGCCGGCAACTTCGCCAACCTGCGCGCTGTCGTCGCTGGTGGCGGCCCACATCAGGGCATGTTGTTCGCCGATTCCGATGTGTACAAATGGCTGGAGGCGCTCGGGTGGAGTGGCGCCGACCCGGCGGCGGTGGCCGCGACCACCGAGCTGCTGGCGGCGGCGCAGGACGACGACGGCTATCTCGACACGTACTTCCAGCTCGGCATGGGTGCCGGGCGCTGGACCGATCTACCGTTCGGGCACGAGCTGTACTGCCTCGGGCACCTGATCCAGGCCGCCGTCGCCGACGTCCGGGGCACCGGCGCCACCGCACTGCTCGACGTCGCCCGCCGGTTCGCCGACCTGGCGTGGTCGACCTTCGGACCTGATGGTGTACCGGGTGTCCCCGGGCATCCCGAGGTCGAGACCGCGCTGGTCGAGCTCTATCGGGAGACGCGGGATGAGCGCTATCTGACTCTGGCCGGCCTGTTCCTCGACCGGCGCGGCCACGGGCTGCTCGGGCCGGGACGATTCGGCTCGGCGTACTACCAGGACGACGTTCCGGTTCGCTCCGCCCGGATCATGCGCGGTCACGCGGTGCGGGCGTTGTACCTGGCCACCGGCATGCTCGACGTATACGTCGAGACAGGTGACCGGTCGCTGTTGGACGCGGTGGTCGCGCAATGGGACACCGCGGTCGCGACCCAGACGTATCTCACCGGCGCGCATGGCTCGCGGCATACCGACGAGTCGTTCGGCGAGCCGTACGAGCTGCCCCCGGACCGCGCGTACGCCGAGACCTGCGCCGGAATCGCGAGCGTGATGCTCTGCTGGCGGCTGTTGCTGATCACCGGGGAGGGTCGGTACGCCGACGACCTGGAGCGCGCGCTGTACAACGTGGTCGCCGCGTCCACCTCGGACGATGGCAAGCACTTCTACTACGTCAACCCGCTGCAGGTACGCGGGGCGGGCCCCGATGGCGATCCTCACGAGTCGCCGGAAGGCGGCTCGGGAGGACCAGCCGTGCGCACGGGCATAGGTCGCCAGCCGTGGTTCGACTGCGCGTGCTGTCCACCGAACCTGTTGCGGCTGCTCGCCTCACTGCACTGCTACGTCGCCACGGTGTCCGGCGACGGCGCGCAGGTGCACCTGTACTGCGCCGGCTCGTTCGACACGACGCTGCCGGACGGTCGCGCGGTCGGCTTCGATGTGGCCACCGACTACCCGTCATCGGGCCGGGTGACCGTGACGATCACCCGTACCGACGGCTCCCCGTGGTCGCTCTCGCTGCGGATTCCCGGGTGGTCCCGGCACACCTCGGTGTCCGCACCGGACGCGACCCGGGCCGACGCCCGCGGGTACGCCGTACTCACCCGACCGTGGCGCGTCGGTGACGTGGTGACCCTCGACCTCGACCTGTCGCCGCAGGTGGTACGGCCACACCCGCGGATCGACGCGGTACGGGGCTGCGTCGCGTTCACGCGCGGACCCCTCGTGTACTGCCTGGAACAGGTCGACCAGTCCGCCGACCTGCTCGACGTGGCGGTGTCGTCCGACGTTCTGCCGCGCGTGGGCGACCGGGACGGCAGGGCGGCGCTGGAGTTGGACGGTGTGGCGCGGACTCCCACCGACGACCAGCCGTACTCCTCGAGTCCACACCCGGTCGCCGAGCGACCCGTGACCCTGGTCGCGATCCCGTACCACGCGTGGGCCAACCGCGAACCCGGCGCCATGCGCGTCTGGGTACCGACCCGGCCCTCCTGATCACCGGCCCGAGAAGCCCACGTGACCGCCTCTGGCTCGCCGCTGGCCAGCAGCGCGGCTACTTCACCGCCGCCGAGGCGCTTCAGGCTGGTTACTCCTACCAGGCCCAGCGATTCCACAAGCAACGCGGCAACTGGATACAGATCGACCGTGGCGTTTACCGCTTCCGTGAGTTCCTCGATCTTCCCGGTCAGGACACGGACCCCCTCGTCCGCTGGTACCTGTGGAGCAAGGGTCAGGGCGTCGTCTCCCATGCCAGCGCTCTCGCGGTCCACGATCTCGGGATCGCCAACGCCGCAAAGATCCAGCTGACCGTGCCGCGCGGCTTCCGCAAGAAGGACAGTCAGCTTTCAGGTCACCACGCCACTGAGAGCTGTCGTGGAGACAGCCGCGGCCCGCGCAGACCAGGACATCGTCGACTCTGCCATCGCGGATCTCCTCGACCGAGGCGTGGTCACCCGACGACGGCTGATGAACGCGGCGCAGCAGCTGGGTTCCCGCGCCGAGCTGGCCGTGCAGCGAGCACTCCAGGCGATCGCATCGTGAAACGGTAGACGCGCGGACCTCGGCAGACTTCGCCGCCTAGAACGTGAGCCCAGGTCGGGCCGTGGGTTCACCTGGTGACTGGCTTGTCCGCAGAGCCGCCGATCAGCCCCTGGGGTCGCGCCAGTTGGTACCGGGCTTCCGCCGTGGCAGCGACGTCGACTGGCCTGGCCCGGTCGTCGGCGGCGTCACCGCCGGTCGGCTGCTCGTCCGCGCGGCCTCACCGTTGACCGATGGCGCCGGCGGCCCGCTGACCGGTTGCCGGGGGCGCGGTGCCGGCCGCGGTGACGGTCGCGGCGAAGGACGCGGTGACGGGCGCTTCGGCGCCTCGGTACCGGTCGGTTCGGCCGGTCGCGACTCGGGCGGCTCGGGCCGGCGCGGTCGGGGC
Organism: uncultured Actinomycetota bacterium; assembly: GCA_963742715.1. Classification (GTDB taxonomy): domain Bacteria; phylum Actinomycetota; class Actinomycetes; order Mycobacteriales; family Micromonosporaceae; genus CAVUMR01. The sequence goes on from CAVUMR010000003.1 coordinate 640,185, forward strand.
GATGGCCGCCTCCGCGTCGGCTCGGGCGTACCGCTCGCCGCGTCCACGGGCCGGTCCGGGTCGGTACCGACCGGCGTGCGGCGGTATCCGAACCCCCGGTAGATCACCGAGGCCTCCGCGCCGCTCGACTTGAGCTCGACCAGTCTGTTCAGATCGGCCAGCGCCCGGTCGTGACGCTCCATCATCTGGTACGTCAGGGCCCGGTTCGCGAGCCCCCACTCGAACTCGGGCTCCAACTCGATCGCGCGGTCGAAGTCTGCCAGCGCGTCCTCGTACCGCTCCATCGTCCGGAAGATCACGCCGCGCTGGCTCAGCGCCCACACGTCCTCGGGCCGCTGCTTGAGCGCCCGGGTAACGAAGGTCAACGAGTCACCGAGGCTCCGGCGCGATCCGTCAGTGCCCGCGGCCACCGGCCGCGGTCTTCGGGTGAGGTGATGATCATGCCAGCCTTGCGAAAGGGATGACATCGTCGTAATTCCTTCACGTGGTCGTAACTGCCCCCGCAGATCACGAGACGCAGAGAAGGTTTCAGAGCCGGCTCGGTCCCAGAAATCAGTCTTTATCTCTCGCTTCGCGCGTCACCATACCTATTGGCGAAGGGGCGAGAAATAGTCTTCATTCGATGCGTGGATGATCTGGTCCGATCCCGAAGAACCGTGCTTAACGGTGTGCGGTCGTCTGGAGGCTCCGCGTCGATCACATGCCTGACCAGCAGGGCATGTACCGGACAAACGTGCGAGGATTTCGTGGATATCCTTGTCGCCAATGCGACAGTCCACCATGATCGATTGTTCCGGCACCTCGCTCACAGATGTCCGATGAGTTGATTCGGAAACGCCGATCCGCCGATAGCGGAATCGTACGATCGGATGAAGATCATTACGCGGTTACACCCGCAGGACACGCGTCCGCGAGCGCGGCAGGGCACAACCGGACAAGGGAAAGGTCAGTGACGGAGCTGCCTGCGGAACCGGCCGTCGTCTTCGACAACGACGGCGTGATCGTCGACTCCGAACCGCTCTGGGTACGCGCCCGCCAGGAGCTCGTACGGGACGCGGGTGGGCACTGGGTGCCCGAGGCCGACACCGCGATGATGGGCATCAGCTCGGACGAGTGGTCGGCGTACATGCGCGACAACCTCGGCATCGCGCTGTCCGCCGGGCGGATCCGCGCCGAGGTCATCCGCCGGATGGTCGCCCTGTCCACCGAATCCGTGCCGTTCATCGACGGCGCGCGGCAGGCGATCGAGGCCATCGGCGCGCGGTGGCGGGTGGGGGTCGCCTCCGGCTCGGATCGCGTGCTGCTCGACACCGTGCTCGCGACCGACGGGCTCGGCCGGCACTTCGCGGCGACCGTGGCCGGCGACGAGGTACCGGAGGGCAAACCGTCTCCGCTGATCTACGCCGAGACGTGCCGGCGCCTCGGTGCCCGTCCGGCCGCCTGCGTCGCGATCGAGGATTCCGGCAGCGGTATCGAGTCGGCACTCGCGGCGGGGATGCGGGTGATCGCGATCCCGCGAGCCGGATTCGAACCGGCCGCCGCGACCCTCCGCGCCGCCACCGTGGTGCTCGACAGCATCGCCGAGCTGAAGCCCGACCTCGTCGCGCGAGTACTGCCCACCCCCGCGTGAACACCGCCCCAAGATCCGTACCTGTGCGCGCTGAGCCACAAGTGGCTCCGATTTGTGTGGCTGGCTGCCCTCGACCCCCCGTTTTCGGTACCAAGATCCGTACTTGAGGGCAGCCAGCCACCCGAAATCGCGCAAAACGTGTGGCCCGTTGCCCCGTACCTGGGATCTTGTGCACGAAAAGTAGGGGTCGTGGGCAGCCAGCCACGCATTTCCGGGCTGTTTGTGGCTAGGTGCGCAAAGGTGCGGATCTTGGGGAGAGGTGGAGGGCGGGCCGAATCGGCTTCAGCGCTCGTTCTGGCGGCCGATCACCGGCTTGACGTCCAGGATCGGCGTCTGGTCGAGCGCTTCGAGGTGTCGTACCAGCATTCGCAGCCCGTCGACGGCAACGATTGTCACCCGGTGCAGCCCGATCGGATTCGGCCGATCCGGCGAGCGCGTGTTGAACACACCCTGCTCGGGCCGGGTCAGGTCGCCGCGCGGGTGTACCCGGAGCACGTCCCGGCGGGCGCGATCGAGCCAGGTGAACACGAGGATGTCGGCGCCGACCGCGAGGTCGCGAAGGCCGTCGAGTACACCATCATCGAAGACCAGCCACGCGTCCGGCGCTCCCTCATCGCCCTGCTTGGGGGCCATGGCGCGGTCGGTCAACGGTGACTCGACCCGACCGATCGGACGCAGGACGTACGAGCTGTCGACCACCCGCCACCTCCACTACTGCGGCGCGGTGGCCGCGGCGTGCCTCCATTCGGCTCCGGCCAGGAGGCTGAACAGCACCGCCGCGGCGGCCAGTACGCCGACGATGGCCCATTCCAGCACGCCACTGCCGCCATCGGGATCGACCCGGAAGACGAGTTCGATCCACTCCCAGGTGACCAGGGTCAGCACGGCGAGAACGGCTGTCACACCGGCCAGCGTCGCCTCGATCCAGTGGCCCGGGCCGACCCGAACCGGTTGTACGCGGGCACCGAGAACGGCGGCGTGTTCCGCAGTCTCGACGCTGGTCAGACGTGGAGCGGCAACCTCGCCAGCACGGTACTGCCCGCCCAGCTCGTCACCCGGCTGGAGAGCCGGCCGGACAACTCGGACGCGGTGTACGCGACGGTCGCGAACTTCGGGGCTCACCACCTGTACCGGTCGTCCGACGGCGGCTTGAGCTGGACCGATGTGGACCGGGGCGCGCTACCCGACGCACCGCTGCACGCGGTGGCGGTACCGGCGGCGCACCCGAACCGGGTGTACGTCTGCGCGATGCCGGCGTGTTCGTCTCCGAGGACGAGGGCGGCAGTTGGCACAACCTGACCGGGAACCTGCCGACCGTGTCGGTGGTCGATGTCGTCTACCACGAGGTGGACCACACCGTGACCGTGGCGACCTACGGCCGCAGCGCGTGGCGGCTGGCGACCGACTGAGAGTTCCTCCGCGGTAGAAGCCACATCCACCGCGGTAGACGCCGCATCCACCGCGGCGGAAGCCGCACAGCCCACGCCCTACTCCCGGGCGCGGAACCACCGCTCCCGGGCATCGAGCGATCCCTCCTGCTCGCCCAGTCGCGCGCTCTGCGGCGGCGTACCCCAGTCGGGGGTTTGCGGGTCCGGGGTTTGGCGGTCGACCCGGTAGAGCCGGTATCGCCCGCCCGAACCGGCCGAGCCCGAACCGGCCGAGCCGATCGTGACCGAGCCGGCGTCAGCCACCAGCCCGGTGGGGTCCGCGTCCTCGGGCAGCGCGACCCGTACCGGCCGGCCCGGGTCGTCCAGCTCCGCCAGCGCGGAGGCGGCCGCGGTGCCGGTCGGCGGGTCGACGAACAACCCCTCCGGCTGCGGGTCGGCGAGGCGGATGTCGCCGGAGGTGGTCAGCGCCCGCGCCGGTACGAGCAGAGCCAGCTCGCCGGCGTCCGATTCGAGGTACCTGCCCGGGATGCCGCCCGCGGCGAGCGCCTCGGCCACCGCGTGCAGCGCCCCCTCGGTCACCGGAGCGTCGATCTCGTGCCAGTGTCCGCCCATCGGTACCTCGGATCTCCAGGCGGTTCTGCCAGGTCACGCCCAGCCTAGGCGGCTGGCACCGGCGTCATCGAGAAGTCGCCTCGACCACCATCGTCTCGAACTGGTTGATCTCCTCCGAGCCGATGAAGTGGCCGTGCCCCTCCACGCCGCGCAACCGCGGGTCGGCGCTCTGCCCGGGCGTACCGAAGACGAGGTCGACGAACCCGGTACGGGTCAGCAGGTCGCGCAGGGTCGCCTGGTCGTACAGGAACTGGTGGCCCCAACTGTGGAAGGCGTTGTTGATGACGAAGACCGGGTTGTACCGGTCGGCCTCCGGCACGAACCGGTCGGTGATGAACGAGATGTAGCGCGCGTTCGCCGGCTCCTGCGGCGCGGAGTACATCCGCAGCAGCACGCCGAGGTCAGGCGTGGCGATCCGGATCCTGCCCCCCGGCTTCAGCACCCGGCGGCACTCCCGCAGCATGTACCCGCCTTCGGAGTAGGTGATGTGCTCGAGGTGATGCTCGGAGAACACCACGTCCACCGATCTGTCCTCGAACGGGAACTGCTTCGTCGAGTCGAGAAACTGGATGTCCGCGCTGGTCGGCTCCAGGTCTGTGTTGAGCCAGCCGTCGAGCACGTTCGTACCGGCGCCGAGGTGCAGCCGGTGTACCGCGTCGGGAAAGCGCAACGGGGTGTTGCGCCGCATCGGGCGCCGCGGCGCCGGCCGCACCTGTAGGCCGGGCGCCGCCCCCGGCATCATGCCGGCACCTTGCGGCTGTTGGCGGCCACGCCGCCGCGCTCCCACTTCGCCCGCAGCGCCGGCCACTCCCCGTCACCGAGGCCGGCCGACGACACGACCAGGCCGCTCGAGTTGACGTGGCAGTAGAGCGGCGTGACCACGCCCGGGTTGTACTTGGGCAGGAAGTCGGAATCCTGGGCCGGCGCCACCAGCACCCGCAGGTCGACCGAGACTCCGTGCCGCTCCCGGGCCCGCTCCAGCCACGCCGCCGTGGCCTCGGCCGGCTCGTCGCTGACCAGCACGACCTCCTCGTCGCCGAGGTGCCGGGCGATCCGGCCGAGCCGGACCAGCCCGCGCAGCTCACGCTGGCAGGACGGGCAGTGCGGCGAGACACAGACGAACACGACGCTGCGACCAGCGAAATCAGCCAGCTGTACGGGATCGCCCTGCAGGGTGCGGGCGTGGAAGTGCGGAGCCTGGGTGCCGGACGACAGTGGCTTGGCGAACCGGCGGATCCGGAAGTTCTCCCGCACCTCCTCGGCCGCGTGCAGGTACCGGATCACCCGCAGCGTCAGCACGAGGTTGAGCAGCAGACCGACCAGCCCGACCAGTACGGCTACAGACAGGAAGTTCATCGGATCTCCACCGGGAAGGGACGGATCAGGGTCTGGACGACGTCGTTGAGGTTCACCAGCAGCGCGACCACCACGGCCGCGATCGGCGCGGTGAGCGCGATGTCCTGCGCCGGTACGCCCGTGCCCCCGGCCGCCGTCATCGCCCAGAGGCCGACCACGGCGAACAGCGCGAACGTGCCGTTGCGGACCAGGTCCACGGCGGACACCTTGGTCGTCGGCGAGCCGAAGCAGTTGCAGCTGACCTCCAACCGGCGCCGCAGCACCAGCCCGATCGCCAGGCTGAACGCGGCGAGCATGCCGACCGCGAGGACGAAGCCCGTCGCGAGCGCCCAGCCGGTGGTCAGCATCGACGCGGCGACGGTCGCCTCGACCGCCAGTACGGCGACCGCGGTCGGTGCGACCAGGCGCCGCGGTACCACCTGGAAGTCCTCCACGGCGTTGCGGAACGACTGCACGTCCCGCAGCTTGGCGACGAACGACAGGACGAACGTGATGCCCACCAGCAGGCGGGCCAGAACCAGTACGTGCGCGATCGCTGTCATGTGGCCTCCTGGGATTCGTCGTGGCCGGCGCTCTCGGCGCGCCTCGTGGCGCCGCTCATCGGCCGGCTCGGATCAGGCAGGTCGCCAGCGCGTCGTTGAGCTCCAGCTCCGGCACCAGTTCCTCGACGTACCCGAACTGGCCGACCGGGTTGTTCTCCAGGAACACGTACCGGTCGTCCGGAGTGAGCACCAGATCGATCGCGCTGAACTGCAGGTCGTAGCTGGCCACGTAGTCCAGGCAGCGCTGCTGCAACGCGTCCGGGAGGGTCACCGGGCGGTACGGCACCTCGAGGCTGCCGCGCGAGTCGACCAGGCTGTCCTCGCTGTCCTGCGAGGAGATCTCGGCGGTGAAGACCGAGTCGCCGATGATCGTGACGCGGTACTCCAGCCGCTTCGGTACCAGCTCCTGGAACATCGACGGCACCAGCCGGATCCCGTCGAGGTGGTCCAGCTCGGCGGTACCGATCAGGGTGGTCCGGTTCGTCAGGTACTGCGGCGGGCGCGCCTGCGGATGGTGGTACGAGTAGCGGTGCGCGGCGAGGTATGGGCCGGACAGCGGCTTCCACACCATCTGGCCGCCGCATTCGCGGTGGAACGCGCGGGCCTCGTCGGGATCGCTGGTCACCAGCGTGCGCGGGATGTCGAAGCCGAAGGTGACCGCGCGGCGCAGCTGCTCGACCTTCCAGACCGCGCTGTCCACCGCGTCCGGATGGCTCATCCAGTAGCAGTCGAGGTTGGCCCACAGGCCGCGCAGGGTCTGGGTGACCCGGGCCTGGCCCAGCTCCCGCTCCCAGTCGTCGAAGTAGTCCGGCAGCCGGAACGCGGACGGCCGTCGCCACCAGACCGACTTGATCTGCTGTACGTCGATGACCCGGCTGTTGGTGAGCAGGTCGAGTTGTCCGGACCAGGAGCCGTCGAATTCGAACGAGATCAGCGTCTCCAGCGGAATCTCGTCGGTGTTGAGCCGGATGGGCTCCTCGTCGAGGCGTTGGATGGCGCGAACCACGTCATCGGTGTGGATGTCGTCCTGATTGGAGACGAGCACGATCCGGTCCTGCTTCATCGGAGCATCTCCTGTATCCGAGGCTTCTCTCGCGTTTTGTGCGCCGTCCACCCATCGGGGCGGTGCCTGACTGGCCGGCAGGGCGACGATGGATGGGCGGCGCCACCGCGGCCAGGTCACTTGCTGAGCCGACCTCGACGGCCGGTGGCCCGGTCACGATGTCCGCGAACCCCAGTCGCAATCAGCCGAGGTTGTCGCAGATGTACGGCACTCCGTGGTCGTCGCAGCCGTAGCTGTTGCAGTAGTTGCTGTAGTGGGTGCAGCAGACTCCGGCCTGGTACCACTTGCTGCACTTCGCCTTGGTGATGGCGAGAACAGTGCCGTCGCTCTCCCAGGTCGAAACCTGGGTCCCGGGGTTGTACACCCCGCCGGGATCGCACCCGGTTGCGCCGACCGGTTCGGCAACACGGAAGGCAAACAGTTCGAACGACACGTGAACACCTCCTTTCCGTGTAGAACCGCGACTTTCCTGCGTACGAAATCGCGCCCCGCCGGTTGTCAGCCGAGGTTGTCGCAGATCATCGCCGGGAAGGTGTCGCAGGTGTAGTTGTTGCAGTAGTCGGCGTAGTGGCTGCAGCACGTGCTGCCCTGGTACCACTTGCTGCACTTCGCCTTGGAGGTGGCGAGCACAGTGCCGTCGCTCTCCCAGGTCGAAACCTGGGTGTGCGGGTTGTACGACTCTTCCAGGTTCGTAGGCGATGCCTCGATCGGCTCCGCCACCCGGAAGGCGAACAGTTCGAAGGACATGAGAACACTTCCTTCTTGGGTACGAGATGTTTGGTGCGAGATGTTTGGTACGAGATCGCGAACTCATCGCCGTCAGACGATTCGCCGTCCGAACTCATCGCCGTCAGACGAATCACCGTCAGACGAATCGTCTGACGACGAGTCGCCGGTCAGGCGAGGTTGTCGCAGATCTGCGGCGGAATCTGGTAGTCGCAGCCGAAGTTCTCGCAGTAGTTGCCGTAGTGGTTACAGCACGTACCGCCCTGGTACCACTGGCTGCACTTCGCCTTCGTCACCGCGTGTACGGTGCCGTCGCTTTCCCAGGTGGACGTCTGGGTGGCCGGGTTGTACATCCCGTCCAGACCCATTCCTGACCGCACCGGTTCGGCGACCCGGAAGGCAAACAGTTCGTAGGACATGTGATTTCACCTCCCTTCTCAGTTGATCCGAGGACTCCACTGATCCGGAGGACGCGGCAGCGACGAATAGCAGGGGCATCCGTCGGCAGCGTCCGCTAGGCGAGGTTGTCGCAGATCATCGGCTGCCCATGGTCGTTGCAGCCGTAGTTGTTGCAGTAGTCGGCGTAGTGGCTGCAACACGTGCCGCCCTGGTACCACCCACTGCATTTGACCTTCGACGCCGCGAGAACGGTGCCGTCGCTCTCCCAGGTCGAAACCTGGGTCACCGGGTTGTACGAGTCGCTGAGATCCATTGCCACCGGTCCGACCGGTTCGGCGACCCGGAAGGCGAACAGTTCGTAGGACATGTGATTTCACCTCCCTTCACACGTGAGTCGACCGGACGTTACATCGGGCGATTGCCGCATAGCGCCCTTTTTCGGATGAAGTCGGATGGTCCCGCATCGGTGACCTGAATAGCGCCGAGCAATCACGGAGAGCGACGCGGTATCCGACGCACTCGGCGCCGCCGACGGACCTCTACGTCGACGAATCCCCTGCGTACGGCCGGGAAAGTGGTCCCCGGCAGCTCCGCCTGGCTTGTCCCAACTCATCCGACTATGTCCGAAAGGTGTTTATTGGCGCCCTGGCAAGGGACTACTGCTGAACCGACGACTTCCGATTCCGGTGAGCCCGCACAAACTTGCCCACCGAACGACCTGCGCACAGAAGACGCACGGAAAGACCTGCGCACAGAAGAGGGGTGGGCGGCTTGTTGGGTGCGAATGGCACCGACGCGAAGCCGTCCCGCTGGCGGCCGTCGGTCTACCTGCACGCACTGGCGCTGGTGTGGAAGGCGAACCCGCGGCTGGCCCTGTTGTCGATCCTGGTCCGGGCGATCACCGGCGCGGCGAGCGGCGCCTATCTGTTCACCGCGCAACAGACGCTGACCGCCGACCTGAGCGCCGGTACGCCGCGACTGGGCCGGATGATCCCGGCGCTGGCCGTGCTGCTCCTGCTCATCACGGTCGTACCGCTGGTCGGAGTGGTCGCCCGGGAGATCAACCAGGTGCTCGCGGTCGAGGTCGAGCGCACCGCACAGGACGCGATCCTCGCGGTCACCTGCACGGTCGACCTGGAGTCGTTCGACGATCCGGCCTTCCACGACCGGCTGCTGCGCGCGTCCACCAGCGCGCAGACCCAGCCGTTGCAGGTGACCGAGGGGCTGCTCGGGATGGTCACGTCCATCTCCGGGATGGCCACCATCGGGGTGTCGCTGGTCGCGATCCAGCCGTGGTTGCCGGCGGTCATGCTGGCCGCCGCGGTACCGCTGATCATCTCGGCCACCCGGGCGGTCAACCTGGACCACGCGTTCGCCTGGCAGATGACCGAACCGGAACGCGAACGGGCCTACCTGTACAACCTGCTCACCAGTACCAAGGCGGCCAAGGAACTGCGCGCGTTCGGGATCACCGGGCACTTCCGGGAGCGGCACCACCAGCTGTTCGCCACCCACATCACCGAGTTGCGCCGGACCACCCGGCGGCAGACGTGGATGGCGGTACGCGGCGCCGGACTGTCGTCCGGGGTGCTCGCCACCACCATCGCGGTGCTGCTCTGGCTCGCGGTGGCCGGCCAGCTCACGCTGGTCCAGGCCGGTATCTCGGTGGTCGCCGTGGTGCTGTTCTCGCAGCGGTTCTTCGGCGGCATCATGGGCGCGGGCGTGCTGTACGCGTCGGCGAGGTTCCTGACCGACCTGACCTCGTTCCTGGCCCTGGCCAAGCGCGCCGGTACGGACACCGCCGACCCGGGGGTGCGGCCGTTTCGCCACCTCGCGGTCGAGGACGTGTCGTTCCGCTACCCGTCCTCGTCGACCGACGTGCTCTGCGACGTCTCGCTGGACATCCGGGCCGGTGACGTGGTCGCCCTGGTCGGTGAGAACGGCTCGGGCAAGACCACGCTGGCCCGGCTGCTCTCGCAGCTGTACACCCCCACCGAGGGCTGCATCCAGTGGGACGGGGTGGACACCCGCAAGCTCGACCCCGACGCCATGCGGCGCCACATCGCGGTGGTGTTCCAGGACTTCCAGCGGTACTCGCTGTCCGCCCGGGACAACGTCGGGGTCGGCGACACCGCCCGCGGCGACCGGACCCAGGAGATCCACGCTGCCGCCGCCACCGCCGGGGTCAGCGCCGCCATCGACCGGCTGCCCGACGGCTTCGACACGATCCTCACCCCGGAGTTTCCCGGCGGTACCGACCTGTCCGGCGGCCAGTGGCAGCGCATGGCACTGGCCCGGGCGTTCTTCCGGGACGCGCCGTTCCTGATCCTGGACGAGCCGACCGCGGCGCTCGACCCGCGCGCCGAGAAGGCACTGTTCGACCTGGTCCGCGAGCTGGCCGAGGGGCGCACCGTACTGCTGATCTCGCATCGGCTGGCGAGCGTCCGGTCCGCCGACCGGATCATCGTGCTCGACCAGGGCCGCATCGCCGAAACCGGTACGCACGACGAGCTCGTCGCGCGCCGGGGCCGCTACGCCGAGCTGTTCGAAATGCAAGCATCCGCTTATCTCTAAGGGGACCGTCATGTCCGCACGTCAGATCATGCTGGTCGCCGGCGACGACGACCGCGACGCCGACGAAGTCGAAGACGCCCTGGTACGGATCGGGCAGCGGCCGGTACGCCTCGACGCCGCCGACCTCCCGGTCCGGAGCTGCATGTCGCTGCGGCTGGACGAGACGCTCCGCGGCGACCTCTCGTTCACCGCGACCGGCAGGCAGGTCGACCTGGACCAGCTCGGCGCGGTCTGGTGGAGCGGCCAGCAGGCATCCGGGATACCGGACAGCCTGAGCACCTGGGAACGCGAGTTCGCGATCGAGGAGCTGGACCAGGCGTACCGCGGGCTGTGGGCCGCCCTCGACTGTTACTGGATGAGCCGGCCGGACAAGCTCCGGCGGGCCGGCTGGACGCTCGGCCAGCTCGACTCGGCCAGCCGGGTGGGCTTCGACGTACCGCGCGCGGTCGTCACCACCAGCCCGGACACCGCCTTCGACTTCTACTCGTCCTGCGACGGCCAGGTCATCGGCCGGGAGCTGACCGACGAGCGGGCCGCGCTGGCCGGCTTCCGGATCCACCACCCGGACCTGCCGGCACCGGACCAGAGCCTGCTGCACCGCACCCGGCCACTGGACGACGACGATCTGGTCGAGCTGGGCAAGCTGCACACCACCCCCCGCTACCTGCAGCAGCAGCTGCCGAGCCGGCTCGACCTGCGGGTGACCGTGGTCGGCGACGAGGTGCTCGCGGCCGGCGCCGAAAATTCCGAAGACACCCCGCCGGTGTACCGGCCGGAGAAGCTGCCCTCCGACGTCGCCGACCGCTGCGTCGAGTACGTCAACAGCTACGGCCTGACCCTGAGCACGCTCGACCTGATCGTCACGCCGGACGACCGGTACGTCTTCGTCGGCGCGAAGCCGGGCGGCCGGATCGGGCAGCTCCAGCGGCTCGCGCCGGAGGTGGCGGTCGCGGACGCGGTCGCGTCCTGCCTGGTCAGGGGCGCGGCATGACGGACTTCAGGGAGTCGTTGGCCGCGTTCGAGGAGTGCTCCGGGGAGCCGGCGGTACTGCTCGCCGCGAGCGTGACCGAGGGCGCGCTGGTACAGCTCTACGAGTGCCTGCGCGGGCTCGGCGAGTTGGACCGGCTCAACCTGGTACTGATCACCCAGGGCGGCAGCGTCACGGTCGCCCGCCGGGCCGCGCTGCTGCTGCGCGACTGTGCCCAGCACCTGACCATCTCGGTGCCGTACCTGGCCCGCTCGGCCGGCACGCTCGTCTGCCTGTCCGCGGACGAGCTGATGCTCGGGCCGATGGCGGAACTCGGCCCGATCGACGGCCAGCTCGGGCCGGACGGTCCGCGGCCGGACGGCAGCCCCGGCGTCATCTCCTCCGAAGACGTGCGCACCTTCCCGGACATGGCCCGGGACTGGTTCGGCGTACAACGGCAGGAAGACGCGCTGCAGGTGCTGGCCCTGGTCGCACAGCGGGTGTTCCCGACCACGCTGACCCAGTTCTATCGGGCCGACCGGTACATCCGGACCGCCGCCGACGAGCTGCTGCGGTTCCCGTTCCCCGAGTCGGACGCGGCGACCCGGGACCGGATCGTGGACGCGCTGGTGGTCGGACGCGGCGACCACGACGACCGGATCAGCCGTAGGGAGGTCGAGGCGCTCGGGCTGCGGATGCGGCATCCGTCGCCGGCCGAACAGGCGCACCTGTGGGAGTTCTGGCGCACCTACCAGGACGCCCGCGAGGACGGCACGTACGGCGTGATCGCCGGCGGCAAGTTCCTGGCCCGCGAGGTGACCGACCTGGTGGGCGACGGCGACCGCCGGCAGCCGCGGATCCGGTGGGTGACGCAGCCGTGACCGGCCCCGAGCGCGCACCGGCGTACCGGGTCGGCGACATCGTGTCGACCCCGGCCGGTGCCGGGATGGTCCTCGCGTACTCCCGGGACACCCGTACCACCGAGGTGATGCCGCTGCGTACCGCCCAGCGACTGCGCCAGCTGACCCGGTTCGCGCCGCTGGCCGAGCACGCGCAGGCGCTGACCGGCGGTCGGGCGGCCGCGGTACCGCCGCTGCTGGCCGAACTGGAACGGCTGGCCGCCGGCGGCTTCCTGGTACCGGCGCCCACGCCCGGCACCGGGGCGGTCGACGGCGGGACAGTCGACGAACCGGCCGGGATCGGCTGGCTCGCGTTCCCCACCTGCGACCGGGTCACCACGGTGCACGCCACGATCACCAGCTACCTCGCCAACGCGGCCGAGGCCGGTCGCCGGGTGCCGGTACTGGTGTCGGACGACTCCCCCGATCCGGCGGTACGCAGCGCCTGCCGGGACATGCTCGGCGGCCTGGCCCGCCGGTTCGGCTCTCCGATCGGGTACCTCGGGCCGGAGGAGCGCGAGTGTCTGGCCGCGGCCGTCGCGGAGCTCTCGGGCGTACCCCTGGGAGTTGCCCGGTTCGCCTGCCTCGGTGACCGGTCGACGGGGCTCACCACGATCGGCGCCAACCGCAACAGCATCCTGTGGCACACCGCGGGCGAGCAGGTGGTGATGGCCGACGACGACGTGGTGTGCCGGATCGCCGCCGCGCCCGGGTGTCGGGCCGCGCCGGTCGTCAGCTCGAGCGGCGGCCAGCTCGACCAGCGGGAGTATCCGGACCGGGACACCGCGCTCGCGGACTGGCCGGCCGTCCAGGAGAGCCTGCTGGACCTGCACGAACGGTGGCTCGGCCGGGTACCGCTGGCCAGTCTCGACGTGGACGCCGACTTCGACGGCGCGTCGCCGACCACGGTGCGCCGGCTGACCGCCCGCCCCGGTCGGGTCGCGGTCACCCTGACCGGCATCGTCGGCGACTGCGCCTGGGACAACGTGGACAGTCACCTCGCCGACGGCGAGCCGCTGCCGCGCAGCCGGGAGTGGTCCCAGGTGGCGCTCCGGCCGACCCTGACCGACCGGCCCACCCCGCTGTTCGGCTGGTGCATCGGGCTGGACAACCGGCAGCTGCTGCCGCCGTTCACCCCGATCGGCCGGGCCGAGGAGGTGGCGTTCGGCAACCTGCTGGCCCGGTGCTTCGCCGACCACTACCTGACCTACCTGCCGTGGGCGCTGCTGCACGCGCCGCCGGAGGAGCGCGCGTTCTCCACCGAGCCCAACTTCGCGATCGGCTTCAACGGCTGGATCCCGTCCATCCTCGGGAACATCGACACCGCGTTCGCGCGGGATCCGGCGGTGCGGCTGGGCATCATCGGTGCCGCGCTGGTCGAGCTGTCCAAGCTGTCCGACGACGAGTTCGCCGACTTCGTCCGCATGCACCTGCTGCAGAGCCTCGGTCCGCTGGTGGCCCGGATGGAGGAGCACTCGGCCGGCCCGCACCGGGACGAGGTCCGCTCGGCCATCTCCCGGTTCGTCGACGCCGGATCAGGAGCACTGGACCGGTTGTACCCGATGGCCGGAGGCGCGAAGGCGCTGCGGCCGCTGCTGGCTCTGTTCGGGGAAACCCTGCAGGCCTGGCCGGCGATGGTCGAGGCGGCCGGCGCACTGCGCCGCGAGGGTCGGAGTTTCGCCCGGCAGATCGGCCCGTAGCGCGGGGCTCTACCCGGATGCCGGATCGGCGCTTCCGTGCCGGCCCTGGGGCTGGGTGACCGGGGCGGCTTGTGTCTCGGCGGCCGTTGCCGGGGCGACTTTCGGTTCGGTGGCCGGGGCTTTCGGTTCGGTGATCGGGGCGGCGAGCAGGGCGGTGACCAGCACGGTCGAGTCGGCGCCGGCCGGCAGCGCACTGACCTGCGCGTCACCCAGCTCGACCAGCCGCCATACCCCGTCCGACCGCAGCGCGAGATCGGTGGTGACGAACCGGCAGCCCAGCTCGGCGATCAGTGGTCCGATGGCGCGCAGGTCCGGCTCCGGCCGCTGGTCCGGGGTGTCCGGATGGGCACTGACCAGCACCGGTACGCCGTCCAGCCACCAGACCCGCGCCTCGCCCGGTCGGGATCGACCCGCCCCGGGACCGTCGGCCCCGGCACCGTCGGCCCCGCCACCGTCGGCCCCGCCACCGTCGGCCCCGCCACCGTCGCCTCCGCCACCGTCAGCTCCGCGGCCGGTGACGAACGGCTCGAACGCGCGTACCACCAGGCCACCGGCCAGCGTGAGGTGCTGCAGTTCGACGAACCGGCGGAGCACCCGGTGTACCGCGTCGAGATCGGTGAGGTCCGGGATGTAGCAGGCGTCGTGCCAGTCGTGCTTGCGCGACTTGACGTAGTCCTTCACGATCCCCGGCCCAGCACCGAGCGGGGCCACGAGTGCGGCGAGCTCCTCCCGGGACGGTACGACCAGCGGCTCGGCCGGCATCCACACACTGGCCGGGGTCACCTCGGCGAACGTGTCGTACCAGCCGGGCAGGTTGTGCGTACGGCGCTGATCCGCCGGTGGTACGAGCAGCCCGCCGCCGCGCTCGGCCAGTGCCACGGCCAGCTCTTCGTAGCGGAAGTCCGGGATCATCCAGCCGCGGTACCAGGCCGGCCCCAGTTCCGCGGGCACCCGGCGTACCGCCGCGGGCAGGTCACCGACGAGCAGCGCGTCATGGTCGAGCAGGCCGTACGCCACGCCGGCCGCCCGTACCGCCTGGGCTTCGGCGACGAAGTTCCCGTCCACCCGCCCCGGCCGGAGAGGGTCGCCACAGAACAGGATCGGGGTCGGCACGGCGGACAGGCTACGGCAGCCGCGCCCGGTCCGACAGGAACCGCTCAGTCGACAGTGGGCGTACCTATTCGACCATCGGGCGTACCTCCTGCGCGACGAACCGGATGAAGCCTTCCGGGTCCGGCTCGTCACCGAGCGGCTGCAGCACCACGGTGTCGGCGCCGGCCTCGGCCCACCGTCGTACCCCGGCCGCGATCGCCTGCGCGTCACCGGCCACTCCGGCGTCGAGCGACTCGGGCTGCTGCCACAGCCGCCGCTGCGCGGCCAGCCGCTCCACCGCGTCCGGCCCGGTCGCCGCGGCCAGGTACACGACCACCGGATGGTGCCCGGTCCGACCGGCGGTACGGCCACCCTCGTCGATGAGCTGACGCGCTTCCCGCACGCCGGCCACGGTCGTACCCCCGGTGAGAATCGTGCCGTCGGCGGCAGCGCCGGCCAGGCGGAGCGTGCGCGGCCCCTCCGCTCCGGCGAGGATCGCGGGGGCCACCGGCGGCGGCCAGTCCAGCGCGACCTCGGACAGCTGGACGTACCGGCCCTCCACGGTCAACCGCTCGCCGCGCATCAGCGCGCGCAGCGCGTCGAGGTACTCGCGCAGCAGCGTCAACGGCGACTCGACCCGCTCGCCGACCTGACCCATCCAGTCCTGTACGCCGTGCCCGACGCCGATCACCGACCGGCCCGGGAACAGTCGTACCAGCGTGGCGAGCTCCATCGCGGTCAGCGCGACGTTGCGCAGCGGTACCGGAAGCAGCCCGACCCCGACGCGCAGCCGTGAGGTCCAGGCCAGGATCGCGGACGCGGCCGCGATGCCGCTGGTCCAGAAGCAGTCCTCCCACAGCCACAGCTCGTCCAGGCCGGCCTCGTCGGCCGCCTCGGCCACGGCGCGCAGCCGCTCGGGTGGGGACTGGGGCAGGTACACGACGCCGAGAGTGGTCATCGGCCCACCCTTGCCGACCCGCTCCGGTCCTGCCAGGGGAAACGCAGGGTCACCAGGTCACGGGCAGTCGGGGCACCCCGTAGATGGCCCGGTCGGTGGACGTGGGCAGGTGGTCGGCGGGCTCGGCCAGCCGCAGGTCCGGCAGCCGGTCCAGCAGCGCACGGAACGTGATGGTCAACTGCAGCCGGGCGAGGTGCTCGCCGATGCACCGGTGGATGCCGTGCCCGAACGCGACATGCCCGGCGCCGCGATCCCAGCTCAGCGTGTCCGGCCCGTCGAACTGCCGGTCGTCGCGGTTGGCGGCGGTCAGCGACGCGATCACGGTGTCACCGGCGGCCACCTTCTGACCGGCCAGCACCAGCTCGTCGCGGGCCACCCGGACCAGGCCGAACTGTACGACGGTCAGATAGCGCAGCAGCTCCTCGACGGCCGCGTCGAGCCCGGACCGGTCACGGTGGAGCGCTTGGTAGCGGGCCGGGTCGTCCAGCAGCGCGAACAGCCCGAGAGCGAGCATCCCGGTGACCGTTTCGTGGCCGGCGGCCAGGATCATCGCGCAGATCGTCGCGATCTCGTCGTCCGGCAGCGGGGCGCCGTTCACCTCGCTCGCAACCAGGTGGCTGACCAGGTCCGGACCGGGCTCGGCCCGCTTGCGTTGGACCAGTTCCCGCAGGTACTCCCGCATGCCCGGTTCGTTGACGGTCAGCAACGTGGCCGACCTCAGGCCGAACTCGGCGCGGTCGGCGACCGGCACGCCGAGCACTTCACCCACCACCAGAGCCGGCACGGGTACCGCGACCGCGGCGACGAAATCCGCCGGCGCACCCGCGCGCACCATCGCCTCGATCCGGCTCGCGACGAGGCTCTCGATGTACGGCGCGAACCGGCGCACGCCCGCGGCGGTGAAGAACGGCGCGACGGCGCGCCGGTAGTGCGCGTGGTCCGGCCGGTCCATCGCGATGAACAGGCCGGCCGGAAGCCGCGGCTCGGGCGCCGGCACTTCGACCAGCGGCGCGGCGGGCTTCTCGACCGACGGAGCGGGCGGCGGCGCGGCGGGCTTCTCGACCGGCTTCTCGACCGGCGGGGCGGGCGGCGGCGCGGCGGGCGAGATGGCCCGGGTGTGCGCGGCGCTGAGCCGGCTGTCCGCCAGCGCGGCGCGCACCTCGGCCCAGCCGGTCACGAGCCAGGCGGTACCGGCACCGACCCGCACCCGGGTCACCGGACACCGTTGCCGCAGCTGCCCGAGCGCCGCCGGCGGGTCGAACGGATGGGTCCGCGTGATCGGGAACGGCTCGACCTGCTCGCTCATGCCGCCGTCTGCCGCCGTTCCCAGCCACCGCGTACGCCCGTCGGCAGCAGCAGTCCGTCGCAGCTGACCGGCACCTCGTCGACGGTCGGCACCCGTACCTCGTGATCGCGGAGGAGTACCGCGGTCAGCACGCTGAGCTGCCGCAACGCCAGTGCCGAGCCCGGGCAGACCCGCGGTCCGGCACCGAACGGCAGGTACGCGTGCCGCGCGTGCCCGCGCTGGTTGCCGAGCCAGCGGGACGGGTCGAAGGTGTGCGGCTCGGGCCAGAACCTGGCGTCGCGATGGATCACGTACGGGCAGATCAGGATCTGCTGGCCGGAGCGCAGCGCGTACCCGCCGACCGCGGTGTCCCGCATCGCGGTACGGGTGAGCAGCCACTGCGGCGGGTGCAGCCGCAGTACCTCGGAGATCGTCGCGGCGGTGAACTCCAGCCCGCCCACGCCCCGGGGCGCCGCCCCCTCGGAGCCGGGATCGCTCGCGCCGCTCGCGAGCCACTTCGTCGCCTCGGCTCGTACCGCTTCGGCGATCTCCGGATGGGTGGCGAGCCGTACGACGATCCACGACAGCGCGGCACCCGGTACGCCGTGCGAGGCGAACATCGCCATCCGCAGTACCGAGACGAGCATGCCGTCGCTGTCGTCGCCGGACTTCACCCCGGACAGCAGGGCATCCAGCAGGTCCCGGGGCGTTCCGGTGTACGCCGACGCGCGCCGCTCGGCGATGCAGTCGGCGATCAGCGCGCGCAGCTCCTGGTCGGCGGTGGCCGCGGCGGCTGCCCGTGGCCGTGGCCACCAGCGCCAGCGCGCCTCGCCCTCCTGGAGCACCGACAGCGCGGTGGTGAACAGCGCGTTGGCGCGGCTGGCCACATCCGACAGCAGGCCCGCCTGCCCGGGGTCGCCGCCCAGACAGAAGTCGACGATCAAGCGCCCGGAAACGTGCCGGCAGGTGTCCACCAGATCCGCGGACGTACCGGCGTGCAGATCCAGCAACTTGGTGGCGTCGGCGGTCAGTCGGGAAAGGTGCGAATCCGCCAATTGTTCGGCAAACCCGTGCCAGATATTCCGGCGTACCGCCATCCAATTGTCGATTCGGCTCATCGCCTGTTCGCGCCGCCGGCGACCCGCCAATTGGCTGGTTTCCAAAAGGTACGTGTCATTCGTCGAGGTAAGCACCGAATGCGCGGTATCCGGATCGTGCGTGACGAGCAGGCCGGGCGCGATGCGCACCACGTCGCCGTACCGGTTGCGGCTCTCCTCCAACCAGCCGATCCGGTCGGCCAGGTAGTTCTCCATGTCACCGACCAGCCATCGGCCCGGCGGCCCGGGCACTCGGTCAGCCGTCATCCCGACCCCTTCTCACCCGCGGAACATCAGCCAAACACAGATATCGGGGGCTACCCAGGTGGCAGCCCCCGATATCCGGTTGATCAGTGGCAGTCGATGTAGAGGTACGCCCCGCTGAAACGAGCCCGCTTGATGCGCATTCCGACCATCTTCAAGTAGCGCATTTTGCCTCCCCTTTTCATCCGGCCCGGTCACCCGATTCCTCAGCTCCGCGGATTCCTCCAGTTCGGATCCGCTGAACTCAGGCCTCAGTTCCCGAAACCTAATCAGGACAATTAGTCGTAAATATGCCAGCCGGTACTAAGGACTGTCAACCCTCTACTCATTGTCACCAAACCGGTGGATTCCCGCGCCTACCGCAGGAGGTACGCCCGGATGATCGTCTGGGTGACCGTGTTGCCGGCGGCATCGCGCGCGGTTGCCCGCAACGACACCGACGTCGCGCCGGCCGGATGGGCGACGGTCGCCACCCAGCCGGAGCCGGACCGGCGCAGCGTGACCGGAGTCCAGGTGCCGCCCTCGTCGAACGACGCCTGCACGGTGAGCGCGGTGGCGGCTCCGCCGGGCGCCCCCGCGTCCTTCTGCACGCTTACCGGGAACGAGCTCGAACTCCCGGCCTTCGCGGTGTTCGATCCGTCCAGCTTCGGCGCGTACCGCACCGCCATCAGCGGCAGCGGGGTCGGCTCCGCGGATTTCCGGGCCGACCGGAAACCCCACTCCACGTGCACCTTCGTGGACACCTGCCACCACGGCTGGTTCCGCCGGATCTCGGTGACCACCTTGTAGCCGGCCGGCTCGGTAGTGGCCGCGAAGCGGCCGACGCCCGGGTTCCGGTCGAACGTGTCGATCAGTTTCCCGTCCCGGTACAGGCTGATGAACCCGTCCTCGTCCAGGATGTGCTGGGTGTTCGACATCGAGTACTGCAGGTACCGCAGCCCGCTCGAGTCGACGAACACCGGCACGTCGAAGTCGAACGTGTCGTCCTGCCGGTACGCCGACGCCGGCCGCCACGGGTAGTACCCGAGCCCCGGTCCGATCACCGCGGCCTGCAGGTCCTCGGTGTACGTGTGACCGGCCCGGTACGTCCGGCCCTCCAGCGCGGCGAAGTCCATGCCGCAGGCGCACGGGCTGATGAACGTCCCCTGCTCGCCCGGCGTGACGTACACGTCCTGCCAACCCGGCGTCTGGAACGGCATCCCCGCCGGGTCGACGACCTGGCCGGGGCCGAGCGCGCGGTACCGCATCCGGATCTTCACCAGGTCACTGTCCGACACCTGGTGCGTGGTGGCCGGCAGCCGGCCCTTGTCGTGCCAGTGCAGCTGATACCGGTACGGGCTGGCCATGGACGCCCGCACGGTCACCTGCACCGGTCCGGCCTGGGCGCGCGCGATCAGCGTCTCCGCCGCCACGCCGTCCATCGCGGCCACCGGCAGCGGCAACCTGTCCGCCGGTGCGTCCGGATCGAGCCAGCCGGTGTGCAGCACCATCACGCCGCCCGCCTTCGCGATCGCGGCCAGTCGCGCGGGCACCTCGGGCAGGTCCGCGTCGTCCACGGTGAGCAGGACCAGCTTGCCGTCGACGTCCACCGTGGACAGCTCGTCGGCGGTGCCGTGCCCGGCGTACACCGCCGGCAGCTCGTGCGTGCCGAGCAGCCGTGGCTTCCAGACGTTCTCCCACATCGACGGGGTGTGCAGTTCCGGAGTTCCGGACGCGGTCACGGCCAGATCCGGCTCGGTGACGGCGAAGACCTGGTCCACGACGAGCCCGCTGGCGTCCGCGCCGGCGGCGACCCCGAAGTACACCTGGTCCGGGGTACGACCGAAGGCGTACACGTTCGCCCCGCCGGTCGGGGTGTCCAGAGCGGCCGACAGCGACACCGACCCGGCCGTGCCCGGCCGCGCCACCGTGGCCGCCACCCGGTGCGCCTGCCGGCCGTCCAGGGTCAGGGTGTGGTCCGCGTCCAGCGCGAACGACGGGTGCGTCATCGTGGTCACCGCCTGGCTGCCGTCGGCGAGCGGCGTCCGCGTCTCGCCGCTGACCACGTACCGCCCGGCCGGCAGTTCGGTCGGCTCCCCCGACATGGCGAAGTACGACTCGCCGGTGTCCAGGCTGACCACGTTGAACGGGGTACCAGCGGCCTCGGCGCCGGAGCGGTCCAGCAGCTTCACGGTCAGCTGGTGGACAGGCGCGGCGACGGTGAGCCCGACCGCGGTACGGACCGCGACGTGCCCACCGGCCGAAGCCTCCAGCAGGGCGCCGTAGGACCCGGCCCGGGCCAGGCCCGGGTCACCGGTGACCGCGACCTTCGCGGTACCGCCGGCCGGCACGGTCACGTGCGCGGTGTCCAGCCCGAACAGGCCGTCCGGGGCGGTACCGCGGACCCGCAGGTCCAGCGTCACCGGCGCGGTGCCGGAGTTGGTGTAGGTGACGGACTGCCGGACCGGGTCGGCGGAGTCAGGGTGGCTGCCCAGGCTCACGCTCGCCGGTGCCGCGGTGACCGTCGCGGTGACCGCGGCCGCCAGGTTCATCCGACCGGTGCCCTGGTCGTAGACGCCCAGCCCCGACCGCGGCGCGGCACTGCCGAGCAGCAGCTGCTCGATCCGGGCACCGGTCCAGTCGGGGTGCTGCTGGAACAGCAGCGCGGCGCCGCCGGCCACGTGCGGGGCGGCCATCGAGGTGCCGGACGCCTGGGTGTACCGGGCGTTCAGCGGCTCGCCCATGGTGGTGCCGGTCGCCCGCGCGGCGACGATGTCCGCACCCGGTGCGGCCAGGTCCGGCTTGACCGCCCCGTCACCCAGCCGCGGCCCACGGGACGAGAACGACGCCCGGTCCCCGCCCTTGGTCAGCGCGGCCACGGCCAGCGCCGAGTCGGCCGACGCCGGGCTGTCGATCCAGCCCCGGTCCGAGTGGTTGCCGGCCGCGACCACGAACAGCGTGCCGTGTTCGGCGGACAGCGCGTTCAGCGCGGTGGACACCGGGTCGGTACCGTCGCTCGGGTCCCCGCCGAGGCTCAGGTTGACCACCTTCGCCCGCTCGGCCGCCCACTGCATGCCGGCGATGACCCAGGACTCCTGACCGCTGCCGGTGTCGTCGAGCACCTTGCCGGCCAGCAGCTTCGCGTCCGGGGCCACCCCGCGGTACCGACCGCCGGAGGCGGCGCCGGTGCCGGCGATGGTCGACGCGACGTGGGTGCCGTGCCCGAGGTGGTCGGCCGTGCCGGTCTCCCCGCCGGTGAAGTCCTTGCCACCGGCCACCCTGCCAGCCAGGTCCGGGTGCTCGGCGTCGATGCCGCTGTCCAGCACCGCGACGGTCACGCCGGTGCCGGTGTACCCGGCCTTCCACGCCGCCGGGGCGCCTACCTGGGGCACCGACTCGTCCAGGCTGGCGCGGACCACGCCGTCCAGCCAGATCCGGCGTACTCCGGCGCGCATGGTCGTGCCCCTACCGGTGGGCGCGGTGGCCCGCCAGAATCCGGCGGCACCGGCCTTCGGCTGCGCCACCGCGGTCATCCCGACCCCGGCCAGGTCCGCGGTGCGTCGGGCACCGCCCCGGGCCAGCGCTCCGCTGTCCGATGTGGACACCAGCAGCGGTACGTCGGAGCGGTGCGCGTCGTCGTAACCGTCCTGTACGAGTCCGGTCACGTCGAACAGCCGCTCGTCGAGCCGCCCGGCGCGCACCGAGGCGGCCGCGTCAGCCGGTACCACGTGCAGGTGCCCGGCACCGTCGGACCAGCGGTACCACGTCATAGGCCCGCGCCGGGGCGCCGGCTCGATCGTCGCCTGCCGGCCGCGCAGCGTCACCCGGTCACCGGTGACCAGGGTGACCCGTACCGCCGGTCCGGTGACCGGTGCCGCGGCGGCGGGTACGGCCGGGTCGGTGACCGCACCGATCGCGACGCCGCCGGCAATGGTGCCGGCCACCACGATCAGGCCGGTCGCGAGCGCGCCGAGCCCGAACCCGGCCCCACGCCCGCTGGTTATCCGTTTCATCGTGACGTTCTCCCCTGGTCTCGTGTTTCTGGGTGGCGTCGCTCGTCCTGGGTGGCGTCGCTCGTCCTGGGTGGCGTCGCTCGTTCTGGGCGCGCGGAAGCGACGCACGGCGCGCCGCGCGCAAGGAAGTGGTGACTGTGGTGACGGGACGGTGGCCCCGGGCCTAGCCGGTCCGGGGCCACCGGTCGCTCAGCGGAGCTGTCCGACCCGGTCGACGATCGCGGTCCTGATGATCGCGTTGCCCTGACCGTTCGGCCGGCCGGACACGATCTTCCGTTCGCCCAGGTAGGTGAACGTCTTCGCCTCGAACATGAGCTGCTCAGCGGGTTCCGAGGTACTGGGCGGGGCGGCCACGGCCACCGCCGGCCGGCCGAGGAGGTCCACCGCGCCGGGCTCCACCCGTACCCCCGGGATCAGGGCCATGGTCTCGAACAACGCCGCGCGCAGGTTCGGCGGCAGCACCTCGGCGAAGAGCAGTTCGGCCATCTCCTCGAAGATCCGCGTCGCGCGCACATCCGCGGGCATGCCGTCCTTCTCGATGCTGTCCTTGTCGACGCCGGCCATCGTGGTCAGGACGCCGAGCAGGGCTTCCGGCTCGGTCGGCAGGTCGGTCCGGTACGCCGGCAGCGGCGGGCAGCCGGCGGTCGGCCCGGAGTTCGGCGACGGGATGCCCGGATGGCAGCCACCGATCGGAAGCCGCTCCCAGGCGCCGTGGGACCCCACCCTGGTGTCGACGCGGCCGTCGTGCCGGCCATCGATCGACATCCAGGCGTGCCGTTGGACCGGTCCGGGCCCGTTGTAGACCTCCCGGGACTCGATGTAGAACAGCTGGTCAGCGCGGGGTTTCGGGTCGGGTGCCCGCCGGGCGGCCGCGGCCGCCTGCCGCAGGAAGGTCGCCGGATCGACCCCGGCCACCGTCGAGGTGGTCGCCGCGGGTCGCTGCGTACCGGTGCCGTGGGTGCCGCTACGGGGCAGCACGGCCACCCCGACAGACAGCGCGACCACCGCAGCCGCGGTACCGACCGTGGCCAGCCACATGCCGGTCCGCGGCCCCAGCACCCCGGCCATCCGGCGGCGCGGCCGCTCGGCCGCGAGCACCCGCCAGCGCAGCGCGGCCGGCGGCTCGACCGGGTCGGGATCCAGCGTGGAGCCGAGCTCGCGCAGCAGCTCCAGGTCGTCCATCCGGTTGCTCATGACCTGTCCTCACCGAGAGTCGTTGGGTTGCTGCCGCCGAGTGCGGCTCGTACCTTGCGGCGCGCCCGGTTGAGTCGGGACCGGACGGTGCCGACCGGGATCCGCAGCGCTTCGGCCACCTCGGCGTACTCGAGGCCACCCCAGGCGACCAGCAGCAGTACGTCCCGATCACCGGCCGACAGCTTGGCCAGCGCGTTCGCCAGCTCGCCGCGTACCGCCTGCGCGGTCACGCCGTCGGCGACCCGCTCGGCCAGCCCGTCGGTGGGCAGCTCGCCGGCGACCCGGTTCATAGCCCGGTACCGGGCCTTCTCCTTGCGGTGGTGCCGGGAGATCTCCTTGGTGACGATGCCGAACAACCACGGCCGCGCGTCGAGTCGGGCCGGGTCGTACCGGTCGCGATGCCGGAACGCGGCGAGAAACGTGTCGGCCACGACGTCCTCCGCGACATCCGGCCCGACCCGGCGGTACGCGTAGCGGTACAGCTGGCCGGCGTGCCGGTCGTACAGCGTGGAGAACAGGTCCGAGTCGAGCAGCGAGGCTTCGATCAGTTCCGCGTCACTGGCTCCCGACCCGGTCAGTGGAGGTCCTTCCAAGATGGCGGTCATATCCGGTCCAGTGGACCCACGATGACGTTCCCTTCGGTCGGCGTACGGGCGGCGTGCCCTCCTTGCCCTGTTCTCGCCGCCTGTGCCGGTTCGGGTTCACGCCGACGCGTTGGTACGCCCGCTACGGCTGGCGCAACGGAACCAGCCGACCCAACCGGACGGCCAACCGCAACAGCCGCTCCGCCTCGGCCGGTCCGGAGGGCGAGTGCAGCAGCCCGACGCCGCGCTCGGGCGCCAGCAGCAACCAGCCACGCTGTACGTCCAGGCGAACCGGGAAGTCGACCGACTGCTGGAGTACGGCCAGATCGACCGGGGCCGCGACCGGTACCGCGGCGAGACTCCAGGCCTTGCGCGCCGGCGCGCCGCTGCCGACGGTCCGGTGGTTGATCCAGCGCGCCAGCGTCAGCAGCGCCACCGGTACGCCGTCGAGCTGGCCGTACAGCACCTCGTCGATCTCGGCGCCGGGTGCGGCGATCGACCACGGGTCGGCTCCCCGGCGGTACGTGAGGCCGAGCCGCGCGCCGAGTGCGGCCAGCTGCGAGCGGCGCCGCAACTCCCGTCGGATGACGAAGGTGAACGCGGCGATCGTCAACACAACGAACAGTCCCGCGCACCCGAGTACGACCGCGAGCGCACCGTTCATGCGCGGATCCTGTCAGGCGCCGCGGGATAACGCGCGCTGCGGCTGCCGGCCGAGGAACGCGAGCAGCCGGTCCCCGGGGCTGCTGGCCGGGGACAGGCCGACCGGTGGGGCGAACCGGACCGGCCGGTCCGCGTCGGCCACGAACAGCACCGCCAGCTCCAGCAGCTCCTCGGCCAGCGACGGTGGGATCGGCCGGTGGCTGCCGCAGGCCTGGGCGAGGTCCCAGCCGTGCACCGCGATCTCGATGGCGCCGGTGCTGACGACGATGCTGGCGGTCAGCGACGCGTCGGCGATCGAGACGAACGGTCGGGGCCGCGGCTGTGGGCCAGGCGGGCGAGCAGTCACGGCCCGGTGGCGGATCGCCACGCTCGGGTCGGCCGCCGACTCCGCGGTGCCGGCGACCGGTTCCGGGTCCACCCGGCCATCGTCGAGCGCCTCGGCCATCGCCGCGAGCGAGTCGTCCAGGTGCGCCAGCAGCGCGCGCACGTCCCAGGCGGGGCAGGGGGTGACCAGCGGCAGGGCTTCCGGAGAAACCAGGTGGAGGCTGCCGAGGGTGTAGTTGATCGCGCGTTCGAGCAGCCCGATTCCCCCGAGCAGGGCTGCTCTCGCGCGGGCGTCGGTCATGGCGACCCGGCTCAGCCCGCCGCCGGCGGCACCGCCGGCTGGCTGGCCGACAGCGGCGCGTCGAGTGGCGGCAGGCTCGCCGGCAGCCCGAACGTCTCGAACAGGCGCAGGTCGAAGAAGCAGGCCACGTGCGTGATGCCGCCGGCCCGATGGTCGAGCACCGGCAGGTTGAACGGCCGGTACGTCGCCGTCCAGGCTGCGCATGTACAAGCCGAACGCGGGCTGGCCGTTGGCCATCGTCGGTACCAGGCGCATGTCGCCAGGGCCCTTCGCCGGGCACTGCGTGCCGATGAGCCGGCCGATCGCCTCGGCACCGATGTACCAGCCGGGGAACGGCGGCATCTCCCAGACGGCGTCGGAGGTGAACAGCTTGACCATCGCCGGGATGTCGTAGTTCTCGAACGCGGCCACGTACCGGTCGAGCAGCTCCTGCTGCTCGGCGGTGACGGGCTCGGCGACGGTGTCCTCGGACGGGGACACCTGCGTCGAGCTGCGCCCGGGCGCGCTGCAGGCTGCTGTTGACGGCCGCGGTGCTGGTGTCCAGCAGCTCGGCGACCTCGGCGGCCTTCCAGTGCAGCACCTCGCGCAGCACCAGCACGGCCCGCTGCCGGGGCGGCAGGTGCTGCAGGGCGGCGATCAGGGCCAGCCGGACGCTCTCCCGGCCGGTCACGATGGTGGCCGGATCGGCTGAGTCGCCGCCGATCATGGCGTCCGGGATCGGCTCGAGCCAGGGCACCTCGTCCTGCGCGACCACCGGCGTCGGTCGGGTCCGAGCTGGGCTGGCCCAGACCGGTCGGCATAGGCCGCCGGCCCCGGCTCTCCAGCGCGGTCAGGCAGGCCCGGGTCGCGATCTTGTACAGCCAGGTGCGGACCGACGAGCGCCCCTCGAACCGGTCGTACGACTTCCAGGCGCGGAGGTACGTCTCCTGCACCAGGTCTTCGGCGTCGTGTACCGAGCCGAGCATCCGGTAGCAGTGCGCGAGCAACTCACGCCGGTACGGATCGGCCTGCCGCAGAAAGTCCTCGTTCACCGCGCTGCCTGCCATCGCCACGGTCGTCACCCCTCATCACCTGGCCTCTCCCCTGTATAGACCAGCGGGTCGGCAAGAAGTCATCGGTGACTGAGAAGTTTTTCGGACGCGACAGCAGCCCCGGCGCCGGGGGGCCGGCGCGCCCCGGCGCGGGAGGCCGGGCCGGCCCCGGTGCCCGATCCGGGCACCGGGGCACATACCGCTAGCGGCAGCCGCTGGTGTGGTACCGGCAGGCCACCACGGTCGGCGTATCCACCGGGTACCCGGCGTCGATCGACACGGCCAACCGGATGAACTGCGCGTGCGTCCAGGCCAGTGGCGTCGCCGAGAACGTGTTCTCCCCCGGTACGAACGCCGGGTTGCTGCCGTCGGCCGGCGCCCGGTGGTCCCACACCTGCTCGGCCAGCAGGTACGACAGGTCGTCGCCGGAGCGCGCCATCGTGTCCAGCTGCAGCTGCGCGCTGCCGCCGTTGGCCAGGACGTACTCGCCGCGTTCACCGGTCAGCAGCGGCCAGCCGCGGCCGAGGGTCTCACCGGAGCCGGCGTCCACCGGCTGCCAGCCGCTGCCGTCCAGCTTCTCGCCGTACCCGTCGAAGCTGGCCCGGTGCCAGAACCGGCCGTTGGGCGTGGTGTAGCTGAGCTCGGAGTCGATCACTGGCAGGGTGGACCGCACGTTCGGGTCGTTGGCCGGCTTCACGCCGAGGCGTACCACATCCAGGAAGCTCGGGTCGACGACCTTGCGCTGGTCGATCAGCGGGCCACCGTCGGAGATCTGGAACTCGTCCGCGGCGTTCGCGTCGCCGTTGACCGACAGCCGCAGGTAGTACGGCTTGGCCGAGAGCGGGCCGTTGGTCGTGACCGTGTAGTGCTCCAGGTTGGCCTGCCACTCGTCCGCCTTGGCCAGGTACGCGGTCGCCTTGGCGGTGGCGCCGTTGGTCCTGGCCACGTCCGCCGCGCACACCAGCCCGGCGATCTCGGCGGCGATGGTGGCGGGCGAGAAGCCGGCCGCGTTCTCCCAGCGCTCCTGGTCGGTACGCGGGCCGTTCGCGACGAGATAGTCGGCGGAGCGGCGGATGTGCTCCCAGTCGGTCGCCCCGGTGCGGTGCAGCTGCCAGGCGAGCACCAGCGGGAACGCCACCTCGTCCATCTGCAGCCCGCCGAACACCGGCTCGCCGTCCAGCCGCGAGTTCTGCGGGAAGGTGCCGTCCGGCCGCTGCTGGTGGTTCCACAGGTAGCCGAGCGCCCGGTTGGCCGCGGCGGTGTCGCCGGCGGCGATCAGCGCGGTCGCGATCTGGTACAGGTCCCGGGACCAGACCGCGTGGTACACCGGAAGCTGCTGCAGTACGTCCGCCCAGCCGATCCACGGCCGGCCGGGTGCGGCCACGAAGCCACCGCGGAACGTCTTGTCCTCGGACGCGGCGAGCACCATCGCCGACACGTTGTACGTCTTCTGCCAGGCGCCCGCGCTGTCCGGCGTCGACTTGAGCGAGCCGAGGTAGCTGTGCCAGCCGGCGGTGTAGGCGTTGTACGCCGAGGTGAACCCGCGCTTCAGCGCGGCGCTCGCGACCCCGGCCGCGCTGTCGGACTTCGCGGCGAAGCCGAGCGCGAGGGTCAGGCGGTTGTGACCGGCCAGGCCGGTCAGCTTCGTCTTACCGAGCTGTACGACGTTGCCGCGCGCGGTCGCCTGGTACGACCAGTCCATCGTGTGGTCGTCGCGCAGGTCCGACCAGCCGTCACTGCGGTCGGCGTACCCGCTGGACGTCTTGGTGAAGCCGGACGACGCGAGTACCGCGCTGCTCTGTACGCCGTCGGTGGCGAGCAGCCCGCCGTGGCCGGACGAGCCGAGGTCGTCGTTCCCGTTCAACCCGAGCGCCGCGTCGTGCAGTACGTACACCTGGTACGGCTGACCGGTCAGCGACTCGAACCGCACGTCCACCAGTACGGCGGCGCGGGCCGGATCGGTCACGTACGTCTTGGTGATCCGGTACTTGCCGCTGGTCGCCGTGTTGACCTGCCGGTACACCAGCGCCTTCGGGTCGACCAGCTCGGTGCGGTGGGTGGTCGCGCTGTCCTCGCGGTCGGCGAACGTGGCGCCGTCGGACACCACGAGCTGGGTGTCCCGGGTCCCCGGCGTGTCGATGCGCGGGAAGAACACCTCGCTCAACGTGCCGCTGTTCAGCGTGTACCAGACCTTGCTGTTCAGCGCGGGGATCGCGGTACCGAATCCGTCCTTGTCCCCCGGCGACCAGTTGGCCGCGGCGCCCGGGTATCCCGGCGCGGCCGGTGCCGCGCTGGCGGCCGTGGGCGCTGCCGCCGCGGCCGCGCCGACGACCAGCGTCAACGCGACCAGGCGTACGGTCACCCGACCTCGGCGACGGGACAGGATGGGCAGCGACAGACCCATTGACGTACCTCCGGTTCGCGCGAGGACCGCGCCTGCCCCCCGGTCGGGCGGTCTGGATCGACCAGACCATAGCGCCAACGCCGGACGGTCGCCGGATGTGATCGGGCCATTCGCTCCATAACGGACGGCGCTTCATGACGAACGGCGGGCGGCCATCACGGCCGCCCGCCGTCGTAGCGGTACGAGGTTCCCGGTCAGAGCGCCGCGCTGTAGCTGCGGCCGGCGGCGACCGCAACGACCCCGGTCAGGCCGGGCACGGCCACCGGCAGCGTGCGGTTGGTGGTGGTGCCGTCGCCGAGCTGCCCGTAGGCGTTCGAGCCCCAGGTGCGGACGGCGCCACCGGCGACGACGGCCAGGCCGTGATCGCGGCCGCAGCCGATCGCGGTCACCCCGGTCAGGTTCCGGGTCTGCACCGGACTGCGACGCATCGTCTTGGTCCCGTCACCGAGCTGCCCGAGGTTGTTGCGTCCCCACGCCCAGACCGTGCCGTCCGAGCGCAGCGCCAGGCTGTGATAGGCGCCGGCCGCGATCGCGACGACGTCGGTCAGGCTGCCGGCCCGCACCGCGTGGTTCCGGTGCGTCTGCGTACCGTCACCGAGCTCGCCGTAGGTGTTGTTGCCGAACGTCCACACGGTGCCGTCCGAGCGCAGCGCCAGGCTGTGGTCCCGGCCACCGGCCAGCGCGATCACGTCGGTCAGCCCGGACACCGTCACCGGGGTGGTTCGGAGTGTGAAGGTGCCGTCGCCGAGTTCACCGAACGCGTTGTAGCCCCAGGCCGCCACGGTGCCGTTGCTGCGCAGCGCCAGGCTGTGCCCGCGCCCGCCGGCGATCATCGTGATGCCGGTGAGTCCGGACACCTGTACCGGCCGGTTGCGCTTGGTCTTCGTACCGTCGCCGAGCTGCCCCTGGGCGTTGTTGCCCCAGGCCCGGACCGTGCCGTCCGGGAGCAGCGCCATGCTGTGGTAGTGCCCGCCGGACACCTGTACCACGTTGGCCAGGCCGGTCACCTGTACCGGGGTGGAGCGGTTCCCGCTGACGCCGATGCCGAGCTGGCCGTACTGGTTGGAGCCCCAGGTCCACACCGTGCCGTCCGAGCGCCGGGCGACCACGTGCTCGCGACCGCCGTGCAGCTCCACCACGTTGGTGAGGCCGGCGACCGTACCGCCGAAGTGGTTGGTGGTGGTGCCGTCGCCGAGTTCCCCGAAACTGTTGCTGCCCCAGGTGTGCGGGGTGCCCGGAATCCCGGCCGCCGCCGGAGCGGCCGCGGCGAGCGGCATGATCAACAGCGCACCGAACGCGGCCACCACCGTGAGTCCACGGACTCGCATGTCGCTCTCCCGCCTCGTATGCCAGGTCACCATCGGCACGATCGTGGCACGCGGCGCGGGCCGGACGAGTCACCTTGCAGACAGCCTCGCGTGAACGGGTGACATCGGCGGATTGTGCCGGTCACCAGCGGTTGAGCAGGGCATGCGCCTGGTTGGGCGGGCAGCTTGCGCCGGTCTCGACCCTCATGGCTGGACTCTCATGGCTGGGTCATGGCTGGGGTCATGGCACCAGCGCCGAGACCTTCTTCGGCACCACCATCCGCCACGCCTCCACGAGGATCTCGCGCAGTTCCTGCTCGTCGAGCGCGGCCAACCAGACCCGGACCCAGTTGTACCGCTCGTCCGAGCGGATGGGCGGGAAGTATTTGTCCGGCTCGGACGCGACGAGCCCGTCCCGTTCCTCTTTCGGGAAGCCGAACCCCATCGCGGTCTCGTCCGCGGACACCGAGGCGTACACGATCCGGCCGACCCGGAACGTGACCCGGTCGCGCACCACCTTCTCCTCGGTTCGCGGCAGCGACACCGCGATCCGCCGTACGTCGTCCAGCGTCACCATGCGCGTGAGCCTGCCCGGTACCACCGACACTTTCGCGCGTACCGGCACGATGGCCGGACGGGGTGCGGACGGTCAGGTGAGGTCTACGGCGCCTTCGGCCGGATCCGGCAGGTCCCGGAGGGGCTCGGCATCCACGGGCTCGACCAGGCGGTCCGGTGGTACGCGGTGCGGCAGCTCGCCGAATCTGGCGTAGCGCAGGAACGACCACTCCTCATCCGAGAAGCGGTCCCTGGGCTCGCGCGCCTCACTCATCACCGACCTCCACGGCCAGGATCCACCACGAAGGGACGACACCGCCTCGGCCGCATGGACAGGCCTCGATGGGCTCACCGGACCACTGACGGAGGCTGCGCGCACCACGCTGACCGGGGATTATGCCCGACTGGCCGCGGAGGCGACCGGATCGGACGCTATGGCGTCGGGGCCCCGGGATCGGCCGACACAACCGGCATATCGGTACTGCGGCGATTGGCGGCCCCGGCGGCACCGAGGGGGTCAGGCTCCCGGACCGCCGGGGCTGCGATTCATGCTGCCGGACAAAGACCGATATAGGCAGCCTTCTGACCAGTAATTTCGATGTGTCTATGCCCACCGCGCCGCTGACGGCCGCGCCCGAGCGCCCCACGCGACGCACCACACCCGCCCTGCCTGTGCCCACCGCGCGCCCCTCAGCCCATCACGAGCGAGGTGACGACGTTGGCGATCACGGTGCCGAGACAGGCGAGGGCGGCCATCCAGAGCAGTCGTCTCGACTCCGCCCGGGTCCTGCCCCGCTCCTGCTCGCGCTCGTCCAGATCGCCCTCCAGCCGCTCCACCGCCGACTCGACCCGGTGCAGATCGGCTTGTACGGCTTCCCGGTGCGCCTGGTACAGATCCCGCCGCAGGTACCGGTCGAGCGCCTGACCGAGGTCGGAGATCTCCTCGCTGAGCAGCCCGTACATCCGGTACAGCTCGGCCGGCGTCGGCGGCCCCGACCGGGCGTCCAACGCCGCGTCCAAGGACGCACCCGGCGACGCACCCGACGGCTCATGCGACAGTCCGCCGGCGAGCGCGCGCATGGCGACCGATTCGCGCGTATCCGCCCTGTCCGTACTCACGCGTCCAAGATAGCGGACTTGTATGTCCGGAGCTCGTCACCCATTCGAGTGATTGCAGGACATTTGTGTCCGCCTATTCTGGCTTACATGTCCCATCCAGCGGAGCTCGCCACGGAGCCAGCGGGCCTGGCCACCGGGCCAGCGCAGCTCGCCGCCGAGCCGGCGGACCTGGCCGCGGAGGAAGTGGAGCTGGAGCCGGCGGAGTGGCGCGGTCACCTCGGATACCGCGCCATTCCCTATGGTGACGCTGTGCGAGCGAGACCGGACGGCATCGATCGCGAGGCATGGGCCTCGGTGATCCAGGACCTCATGCAGGAACACGGCATGTCCCAGACGGCCCTGGCCACCGCGGTCGGGGTCGCGGCCAAGACCGTCCAGCGCTGGCAGCGCCAGGCGGTCGACGTGAGCGAGGAGAGCGTGCGCCAGGTGGCGCGGGCACTCGGGTACCGCGCGATGGATCTGCTCATCCGGGTCGGCTACTACCGCTCCGAGGACGCGGTGGCGGGGCCGGCGGACAACTGGACGGACGAGCCGGTGCTCGAGCGGCTCCGCTCGCTGCTGGTACGCACGGACGTACCGCAGGAGGTCAAGGAGCAGCTCCGGGAGCAGTTGGCGATGGCGACCCGGGCGGCGGCCCGGCTCGCGCAGAGCATGGGGGTCAAGGACGTACCGGAACCGCCGCCGGCGCGGCGGACCGGCTGACCGACCGGTTTCCAGGCACCACCCGCGGCAGGTGCCAGGATTGTTCGGAAAATCATCCGTTCGGGTGATTCTACCGATCTTTGGTAACCGGAATGCTACATCGTCATCACGCACCGTTTTGATCGGCGGGTCAGGCGCCCAAGGAACGGTCCAGCGAAGGCAACCCGATGACAGGAGGCGTGATCGTGCCTTCGTACATCAAATGGATCGCCATCGTCGCCGGAGTGACCGCCGGCATGATCGGATTGCTCCTGCTCGGCGCGAACAGCACCCGCCTGCTGCATTCGGACACCGTCCTGGACACCATGGCCACCGGCATCGCGGCCACCTTCACCGCCGTGGCGGTCGCGCTCGGCGCCGCCCACTCGCTGGCCATCCGCGCCGAGCACCGGCAGGACACCCTGGTCACCGAGCTCCAACAGCGGGACGAGGCGATCCACCAGTACCTCACCTCGGTGCTGGAGGAGACCCGCAAGCAGCACGACGAAACCATCGAGCAGCTCACCGCACAGCACACCGAACAGCTGACCGAACTGACCGCCGCGGTACGCAGCGCCACCGACCGGGCCCAACACGGCTGGTGGGAGGGGTACGTACGCGGTCACAGCGAGGGCTTCAGCCAGCGTCTGCACAACGGCCCACAGCCCGGCCCGGCCGCGGACACCCGACCACGACCGGACGGTACGACCGGAGCACGCGGCCGGCGCCCGCACCTGGGCCTCGCGCCCGACTGAGGACTTGGCCTCGCGCCCGACTGAGGACTTGGCCTCGCGCCCGACTGAGGACTTGGCCTCGCGCCCGACTGAGGACCGGGCCTCGCGCCGGACCAGTAGATCGGCCGAACGCACCGCGGGGCCGGCACGATTTCTCGTGCCGGCCCCGCGGCTCCGTGCATCTGCGCGCGGCTCGTCCGTGCCGGCTGGCTACCGGCAGCCCGCACGGACCGCCATCGACTTTCCCGCGGTAGGTCAGCCGACCGGAGTCAGCTCCCGCGGCTCGACCGGACCGGCCGGACCGACCGGCTCCGGTACCGCGTCCTCGTCCCGGCGCCGGATGAACCGCGGCGCCCACCAGTTCGCGTTGCCGAGCATGGTCATCACCGACGGCAGTACCACCGCGCGGATGATCGTCGCGTCCAGCAGGATCGCGGCCGCCAACCCGATGCCGAGTTGCTTCATGTCGATCGTGCTCAGCGTCGCGAAGATGCTGAACACCGCGACCATCACCAGCGCCGCGCTGGTGACCGTGCCGGCCGACGAGGTGATGCCGTGGGCCACCGCGGCCCGGGTCGACACGCCCCGCCGCGCCGCCTCCCGGATCCGGCTCACCACGAACACGTGGTAGTCCATCGACAGCCCGAACAGCACCACGAACAGGAACAGCGGCAGCCACGAGACGACCGCGTTCATGGTCCGGAAGTCCAGGATCCCCTCCGCCCAGCTGCCCTGGAACACGAGCGTGACCAGGCCGTACGCGGCGCCCGCGGACAGCAGGTTCAGGCTGATCGCGGTGACCGCGATGACCACCGAGCGGAATGTCCACACCATCACCAGGAACGTCAGCAGCAGTACGAACCCGATCACGATCGGCAACTTCTGCTTGACGTGGTTCGCGTAGTCGACGCTGGCCGCGACGAAACCGCCCACGGCGTACTCCGCGCCCGGCACCTTTCCGATCGTGGCGGGCGCGAGGTCCTCGCGTACCACCTCGAGCGAGCGGGTCGCCTCCGGACTGCGGCCGGCGTACGGGGTGGCCACCTCCATGGTGGTGATGCGCCCGTCGTCGGAGGTGCGGATCTTGAGCCGGTCGTCGGTGGCGAACAGCTTGTCCCGACCGGCCCGGTCGGCCAGCTCGGTCAGCGCCGCTCGCACCTCGGTCGACTCGCTCGCCGGCGCCTTGACCGCGATCAGATGGGTGGTACCGGTGCTCGGGAACGCCTCGGTCAGCCGGTCGTACGCCTGCATCGGCGCGGTCGTACGGGGCAGATCCTCCATGCCGGGGAACTTGAGCTTCATCGACAGTGCCGGTGCGGCCAGTGCCAGCAGTGCGATGACGGCCACGGCCAGCGTGATCTTCGGGGCGCGCAGCGCCGGCCGCAGGATCGCCGGCCACACCTTCGGCTCGCCGCGACGCGCGGTGAGCCGCCACAGCACCGGTACCCGCAGCTTGTCGATCCAGCGGCCGAGCTTGACCAGGATCGCCGGCAGTACGGTCAGCGAGCCGGCGACGGCGACGAGTACGACCAGGATCGAGCCGAGCGCGAGCGAGGAGAACACCGCGTCCCCGGCCAGGAACAGGCCGGACATCGCGATCACCACGGCCACTCCGGAGACGACCACCGCGTGTCCCGACGTCTCGGCGGCTATCTCCACCGCGTCCAGGTGGGTACGCCCGTTGGCCCGTTCCTCCCGCTCCCGGCGCAGGTAGAACAGCGAGTAGTCGACCCCGACCGCCATCCCGATCAGCAGGATCACGCTGGACGTGGTCTCGCTGCCTGGTACCAGATGCGAAGCCAGGTTCGACAACCCGAGCGCCCCGACCACCGAGGTGACGGCCAGTACCACCGGCACCCCGGCCGCGATGACCGCACCGAACGCGACGAGCAGGATGATCAGGGTCGCCGGCAGGCTCAGCAGCTCCGCTTTCTTGAAGTCCTTGCCGAGCGTCTCGGTGAGCGCCTTGTCGATGGACGGCCCGCCGGTCTCCTCCACCCGTACCCCCGGATGGTCCTGCTGGACCTCGGCGGTGACGTCGCGGAGCGGCTGGACCCGGTCCGAGGCCGTGTCCGGGTCGCCGGCCAGGGTGATCGAGACGAGCATCGCCCGACCGTTGCGGGCCGGGATGGGGCCTTCCACTTTGCTCACGTCGGACCGGTCGCGCATCCGGCCCATCGCGTCCTGTGCCGCGGCGGTCGCGGCCGCCTGGTCCAGCGCGCCGGAGCGTGACGTGATGAGGATGTTCTCGGTGGCCGGATCGTCGTACTTCGCCTCGTCGTAGATCAGGCTGGCCCGGCCTGCTTCGCCGATCGCCTCGTCCTGGTCGGTCATCGTGCGCTGGCCGGCGATGGTGCCCAGCGAGAAGCACAATGCGACGAATACCAGCCACAGCGCGATCGCGCGCCATGGGTGGGTGGCACTCCATCTCGCCACCCGTACCGTCAGCGGCCGCTTGTCCACGATGGACTTCCTTCCTGGTTCCCGTCAGTTCCCGGGGAGGTCTGGAGACTTCACTGACGGTATGGATCGGCGGGCCGGCAGCCATCCGGGAGAAGCCCTGCCAACACCCGGACGGCCCGGGCGCGGATCCGGCGCCGGCTCAGGGTTGCCCCCGTCAGGGCCGGACTCCGCCGGCGGCGGGACGCCCGGCGGTGGCCCCCGGGGCGGTGCTCCCGGGACCGCGATCTTGGCGGGTGGCGGCGGGAGCGGCACACTGAGCGATGGCGGTCCCGCCGGGCTGCTGAGAGCAGCAGGGCGGGACGAGCCGTGGGGAAGGAGTACCGATGTCGATCGCCGGGGTGGCTCGTGAGCTGCTCGTGCGGTACCTCGACATCTGGGTACCGGCCGCGCTGCACAGCCGTCGCGCCACGTTCGCGCCGACCTGGTACGGGCCGGCCGACCCCGACACGGCGCAGGCCGCGCTCCGGGTGTTCGGCGAGTTCGCCGACCGGATCCGGGGCCGTCGGCTCACCATCGCGCTCGTCGCACCGGACACCACGGCGCTGACCGGACGCCTCGACGCCATGCAGGCGGAGCTGGGCACCCCGGCCGAACTCGGGGTATTCGGCGTGGCCGGAGCCGCCAACCTGCCGGCCGCGCTGACCGCCGCGCAGGCCGCCGGCGCGCCACTGCTGGCCTACGTCGACGCCACCGGCGGCGACGGGCCGGAGCTCGGGGACCTTCTCGCCGCGGTCGGCACCGGCAAGCCCGCGGAGGCGCTGCTGGTGCTGCCACCGGGAGACTGGACAGGCCGGCGCGAAGCGCTGCTCGCCGCCGGCTTCACCCTCACCGCCGGGGTCGAGCTGGTCGAAGCCGAGGAGGTACGCCTGCTGGCGTTCGCCACCTCGTCGGCCAAGAGCCTGGAGGCGTTCAAGAACTCGCTGTGGGCGGTCGACGAGTACGCCGGGGTGCGCTACCGGGACCCGCGCGACCCCGAGGGGCACCTGCTCGACATCTCGTTGCAGCCGCATCCCGGCCCGCTTCGGCGTGAACTGCTGGCGCATCTCGACGCGGTCGGGGAGTGCTCGGTGACCGACCTGCGCCGGTTCACCCTGACCGACACGGTGTACCGGGCGGCCGACGCCACCCAGGCGCTCACCTCGTTGCTGACCGCGGGCGGGATCACCCGCGAACCGGAACACGGCCGGCTCGGCGGCGACGTACTGATCCGGTCAACCGGGTAGCCGGGTCGGTCCCCGGGGAGTCCGGCCGACCGGGTAGTCGGGTCGGCCCCCGGATTCCGGTCGACGGGGTAGTAGCTTCCACCACCCGCCCCTCTAGAGTCGCCGCATGTCCTGGCTTGTCTACGGCGCCTACGGGTACACCGGTGAACTCGTCGCACGTCTCGCGGTCAGCCGCGGTGAGCGGCCGATCCTGGCCGGTCGCGACCGGACGAAGCTCGTCGCGCTCGCCACCGAGCTGGGCCTCGAGCACCGGGTGTTCGACCTGCGGGACCAGGCCGCGGTACGCGCCGGACTCGACGGGGTCGACGTGGTGGCGCACTGCGCCGGGCCGTTCTCGGCCACCGCGCGGCCGATGTTCGACGCGTGCCTCGCCACCGGTACGCACTACGTCGACGTCAACGGCGAGGTGTCGGTGTTCGAGGCGCTGTTCGCCCGTACCGGCGACGCGGCCAACGCCGGCGTCACCGCACTGCCCGGCGCCGGCTTCGACGTGGTACCGACCGACTGCCTCGCCGTGTACCTGAGCCAGCAACTGCCCGCCGCGGTCAGCCTGGAACTCGCGTTCGTCAGCGACGGGCGGTTCAGCCCGGGTACCACCCGCACCGCGCTGGAAGGGCTGGGCGCGGGTGGCTGGCGCCGGATCGACGGCGTGTTCCGCCGTACCCCGATCGGGCTGCCGAAGCGACGGGTGCCGTTCCCCTCGGGAGAACGCGAGGTGTCCGCGATCCCGTGGGGGGACCTCGCCACCGCGTACCGGTCGACCGGAATCAGCACCATCACCACGTACACCGTGATGCCGGCCCGGCGACTGGCGGCGATGGCCGCGCCGGTGCTGCGGCTGGGACCGGTGCGGCGGCTCGGGCAGGCCGCGGTCGCCCGTACCGTGCGCGGTCCGGATCTCGCCACCCGCAGCAGCGGCGGGTGCGAGGTGTGGGGCCAGGTGACCGACGCAACCGGGCGCACCGTGAGCGCGACGCTGACCACGCCCAACGGGTACGACCTGACCGCGGATTCGGTGGTCCGCGCGGTACCGCGAATCGCCGCCGGTGAGGTGCCCGCGGGAGTACACACGCCGGCGACCGCGTTCGGCCCGGACTACATCAGCACTCTTGACGGGACCAGCCCCCCGCGCCTGCTGACCTGAGCCTGCTCCGCTCTTGGTTGTCTGGCCTCCGCCGCTTCCCCGCCTCCGCCGCTGGGGCGCGTCGGCGGCGCTCGACGGCCACCGCTACCGGGCCGCCAGGCCCGTGACGTGGTCTCCCTCCGTTTCCTCATCGTCCGGGCTGTGAAGAACTCACCGGTAACCGGTGAAGTTCCCGCCCGAAACGGATTACGCCGGCACTAGAAACCGTTCCCCCGCGCCGTCACTATTGATTTCGAATTCCGGCGCGAAAGGGCGGGGCATGAGCGAGCGCTACGAAGCTTTCTGCATGGCAAGCTCCATTTTCTACGACGCGCTCCATTCCGAGCGCACCGCCGGAAAGTCGTTCGCGACAGCCGACCGCCCACTTCCGAGCGATTGGCGGCGAGAAGACCAGGACGATTGGCTGGTATTCGCACCGGTCGAACTCGACGTACCGACGCAGGGGTGGAAGATCCACCTGTCCGCAACGCTCGACAATGCCGACCGCATTCTCGACGCGGTCTTCGACTACTGCGTACCGCGCGGCATCGAGTTCAAGTTCCTGCGCTCCCGACCTGCGTTGTGGCTGCGTAGCTCCAAGTACGCGCCGCGCGGGTACAGCGGCAAGCTGGTCACCGTGTATCCGCACGACGAGGCGGCCTGCGAGCGGATCCTGTCCGAACTCGGCGACATTCTCGACGGCGAGCCGAGCCCGTACATTCTGAGCGATGTCCGGTGGCGGAATGGGCCACTGTACGTCCGGTACGGAGGCTTTGCCGCGCGATACTGCATTTCCGATTCCGGTGAAGTGGTACTGGCGATAGAAGACGCCGATGGGAAACTCGTACCGGATCGCCGGGACCCGGTTTTCTATGTACCGCCATGGGTCACAGTGCCGGACTTTCTCGCGCCGCAGATAGCCGCGCGCAATTCCGTGACAGTCGGCGAACTGCCGTACACCTTCGAATCGGTGTTGCATTTCTCCAACGGCGGCGGGCTCTACCGCGGCAGGGACAAGCGCACCGGCGCCGAGGTGGTGCTCAAGGAGGCCCGCCCGCACGCCGGCCTGGACAGCATCGGTGACGACGCGATCCGCCGGCTGGAGCGCGAGTACGAGATGCTCGACCGGCTGGCCGGCGTCCCCGCGGTACCGGCGGTGTACGACCTGTTCTGGGTCGGCGAGCACCGGTTCCTGGCGATGGAGTACGTCGACGCCCGCCCGCTGCACCGCGAGCTGGTCCACCGCTACCCGATGATCGACGTGGCCGCCGAGCCGGCCGACTTCGACCGGTACACCGAATGGGCGCTCGACGTGTACCACCAGGTCGAGACGGCCCTGTCGGAGATGCACGACCGCGGCGTGGTGTACGGCGACCTGCACCTGTTCAACATCATGATCCAGCCGGACGGCTCGGTCACCCTGCTCGACTACGAGATCGCCTCGCTGGTCGAGGAGAACAAGCGGCCGTCGCTGGGCAACCAGGGGTTCGCCGCGCCCACCGGTACCGCCGGTGCGGATGTCGACCGGTACGCGCTGGCCTGCCTGCGGCTCGCGCTGTTCATGCCGACCACGCAGATCCTGTGGCTGTCCCGGCCGAAGGTGGCCGAGTTCGCCCAGGTGATCGCGGACCACTTCCGGGTACCGGCGGACTTCCTGGCCGGCGCCGTCGACGTGATCGCGTCGGCCGGCACCATCCCCAGCCCGCTGCACGCGGAACTTCCCACCCAGCCGGCCGGCCCGGTGGCGACGGGAGCCCCCGACCTGCGCGTCGAACCTGATCCTGAGGGCTGGCCGGAGCTGCGTGCCCGGTTGGTTCGGTCGATCGTGGCGAGCGCGACCCCGGAGCGGGCGGACCGGCTCTTTCCAGGGGACATTGAGCAGTTCCGGTTCGGCGGGTTGGGCCTCGCCTACGGAGCTGCCGGCGTACTGCACGCCCTGGCCGCCACCGGCGCCGGCCGGTTCCCCGAGCTGGAGGACTGGTTCGTGGGCCAGGCCGCGCAACCGCCGCACGGCACCCGGCTCGGCCTGTACGACGGGCTGCACGGCGTGGCCTACGCCCTCGACCAGCTCGGCCACCGCGAGCGGGCGCTGGACGCGATCGGCATGTGCATGTCCGACGACTGGACCAGTCTCGGCCTGGACCTGTTCGGCGGGCTGTCCGGGATCGGGCTGAACCTCGCCCACCTGGCCGACCGTACCGGTGAGTCGAGCCTGCGCGACGCCGCGGCACAGGCGGCCGCGCTGGTGCTGGACCGGCTCGGCGACGTCGAGTCGGTACCGGAGATCAGCGGCGAGGAGTACCCGTACGCCGGGCTGTTCCGCGGCTCGTCCGGGCCGGCCGTGTTCCTGCTCCGGATGTACCAGCAGACCGGCGATCCGGCGCTGCTCGACGCGGCCGCGGTCGCGCTGCGGCAGGACCTGCGCCGCTGCATCCGCCGCGACAACGGTGTCATGGAGGTCAACGAGGGCTGGCGGACCATGCCGTACCTCGCCACCGGCAGTGCCGGCGTCGGGTTCGCCCTCGACGAGTACCTCTCGCACCGCGAGGACGACGAGTTCGCCGACGCCAGCAAGGCCGTATGGCGGTCGGCCCAGTGCCGGCTGTACGTCCAGTCCGGGCTGTTCAACGGTCGCGCCGGAATCCTGCTCTACCAGGCCAGCCACCGGCCGCGGCCGCTCGCCGAACCGGCGGTACGCGCGCAGCTGTCCGCCCTGTCCTGGCACGCGCTGCCGTTCGGCGGCGGGATGGCCTTCCCCGGCGACCAGCTGCTGCGGCTGTCCATGGACGTGGCCACCGGTACCGCCGGAGTGCTGCTGGCCCTGGGCACGGTCCTGCACGACGCGCCGGTACACCTGCCGCTGCTCGCACCCACGCGGGCCCGGCAGCCACAGGTTCCCGCGCCATCCCGGCGCGGGTTGGTATCAACCCCCCTCTGAAGGAGGACTGTCATGGCACTTCTCGACCTGCAGGGTATGGACGCCCCGACCCACGGCGGCAGCGGCGGCGGCGGCGCGTCGGGCAGCAGCGCTGGCTGCGGCGTGGAGAGTTCCGCGTCCCTGCTGATCTGCTCGGCCAGCTCGCTCAGCCTGGTGACCTGCCACTGATCCCCACCAACAGGTGGGAGCCGCGGCCCCGGACGACACCGTCCGGGGCCGCTGCCCCCCGCCTGCCCGTCCACCGCGGGTGTCGACCAGACCACGAGGGGGGTCCCGTGACCAGCTTCGGCACGATCGCCCGGCACAGCGGCCGCTCCCTGCCGGTCATCGCGGTCGCGGCGCTGACCAGCACCGGAGTGAGCCTGGCGCTGCCGGTCGTACTCGGTCGTGCGCTCGACGCGGTGGTCGCCGGCTCCGACAGCCGGCGCTGGCTGTACTGGGCCGTCGGCCTGATCGGGACCAGCGTGCTCGCCGGCATCGTCGACACGCTGGTCGGCGCGGGCTGCGTCGCGGACACCACGGCATGGCTCCGGCGCCGGCTGATCGGGCACCTGCTCGGGCTGGGACCGGCGTGCACCGGGCGGTTCGACACCGGGGACCTGGTCACCCGGGTCAGCAGCAACGCCGCGGAAGCCGCGCAGGCCGGACCGGCCGCGGTCACGCTCGGCATCGCGATGCTGCCGCCGGTGGGCAGC
This sequence comes from uncultured Actinomycetota bacterium, assembly GCA_963742715.1. Taxonomy (GTDB): domain Bacteria; phylum Actinomycetota; class Actinomycetes; order Mycobacteriales; family Micromonosporaceae; genus CAVUMR01. The sequence goes on from CAVUMR010000003.1 coordinate 682,068, forward strand.
GTGCTGCTGCTCGGCTGGCTCGACCCGTGGCTGGCGGTCGCGTTTCTCGCCGGGGTCGCGCTGGTCGCACTCGTACTCCGGGCGTTCAGCCGGCACACCACCGCCGCGCTCGCGGTGTACCAGGAAACCCAGGGCCGGCTGGCCACCGGCCTGGCCGAGTCGCTCACCGGCGCCCGTACCATCGCCGCGGCCGGCACCGTCGCGGCCGAGGAGCAGCGGATCCTGCGACCACTGCCGGAACTGCACGCCCATGGCGTACGCACCTGGCTGATCCTGTCCCGGGCCGGCGCCCAGGCCGCGGTACTCGGACCGCTGGTGCAGATCGCGGTCCTGATCGCGGCCGGTCTCGCCCTGGTGGACGGCCGGCTGACCGCGGGTGAACTGTTCGCCGCCAGCCAGTACGCCGCGCTCGGCGCCGGACTCGGTGGGCTGACCGGGGTACTGAGCCGACTGGCCCGGGCCCGGGCCGGAGCCCAGCGGGCCGGCGAGGTGCTGACCGTCGAACCGCCGGCTCGCGGCGACCGGTCGCTCCCGGCCGGACCAGGACGGCTGGAGTTCCGCGCGGTCACCGTACGGGCCGATGACACCTGCCTGCTCGACGCGATCGACCTGGATCTCCCCGGCGGCGCGACGGTCGCGGTGGTGGGCCGGTCCGGGGCCGGGAAGTCCGTGCTCGCCGCGCTCGCCGGCCGGTTGCGCGACCCGGACGCCGGGGTCGTGCTGCTCGACGGGATCCCGCTGGTCGAGCTCATCCCGGACGCTCTGCGTGCCGCGGTCGGCGTCGCGTTCGAGCGACCGGCGCTGGTCGGCGCCACGGTCGGCGACGCGATCCGGCTGGGGCGCGACGCCGTCGAGGTCGAGGCCGTCGCCCGGGCCACCGACGCGCACGGCTTCATCAGCAAACTGCCGCGGGGGTACGACACGCCCCTGGCCGAAGCGCCGATGTCCGGCGGGGAGGCGCAGCGGGTGGGGCTGGCCCGGGCCTGGCCGGCGGGTCGGTTGCTGGTCCTCGACGACGCGACGTCCAGCCTGGACATGGTCACCGAGCTGCAGATCAGCCGGACTCTCACCGACCACAGTGGACAGTGCTCGCGGCTGGTCGTCACCCACCGGGCGAGCACCGCGGCCCGCGCCGACCTGGTGGTCTGGCTGGAATCCGGTCGGGTACGCGCGGTCGGCCCGCACGCCGAGCTCTGGTCCCACCCCGACTACCGGGCGGTGTACGGATGAACGAGGCGCTCAGGCTCGCGTACCGCCAGCTGCGGCGCGGGCCGACGCTCGCGTTCGCCGCCTGGTCGGTACCGGAGGCGGTGCCGGCCGCGCTGTCCGGTGTCGCGGTCGCGCACGCGGTGGACGACGGATTCCTCGCCCACCGGCCGATGGTCGGGCTCGCCTGGCTGGCCGGGTACCTGCTGGCTGCCGGTGTCGGCGCGATCGGGACCCGCCAGTCGTACCGCCGACTCGCCGACCTGGTGGAGCCGCTGCGGGACGACGTCGTCCGTCGGGTGGTACGCGGCTCACTGGACAACGCGGTGGCCGGTCGGGTGGACGACGGCGCGGTGTCCCGGCTGACCCACCAGGTGGAGATCGTGCGCGACTCGTTCGCCGGACTCGTACTGGTGCTGCGGAACTTCGCCATCACCGCCGGCGGCGCGGTGATCGGCATGCTGTCGATCGCGCCGGTGATCGCCGCCCTGGTACTCCCGCCGTTCCTGGTCGGGCTGGCCGCCTTCGTCGCCACCCTCGGGCTGGCCGCGAGCCGGCAACGCACCTACATCCGGGCCGACGAGCAGCTCGCCACCAGCGCGGGCGCGGTACTGCACGGAATCCGGGACGTGGTGGCGACCGGCGCCGAGCGGCACGCGGCGGCAATGGTGGCCGCGCCGATCGCCGAGCAGGCAGCGGCCGAACGGGCGATCGCCCGGGTCGGCGCGGCGCGCACCCTCTGCTTCGCGGTCGGCGGCTGGCTGCCGCTGCTGATCCTGGTGGGCGCCGGCCCCTGGTTGGTCGGCCGCGGCCTCACCGCCGGCGCGATCATGGGCGGCCTGACGTACGTGCTGCGTGGGCTGCAACCCGCGCTCGGCGCGCTGGCGCAGGGCCTCGGCGGCAGCGGACTGCGGTTCACCGTGACCCTCGGCCGGATCCTCGACGCGTGCCGGCCCGCCACCGCTGGTGCGGTGCCCACTGGTGCGGTGCCCACTGGTGCGGTGCCCACTGGTGCGGTGCCCAGTGGTGCGGCACCCGCCGGCGCCGGGCCCAGTGGTGCGGTGCCCGTGGGCGCCGCTGGCTACCGGCTGGCGTTGCGTGACGTGACCTTCGGCTACGGCAGCGGCGAGCCGGTGTTGCGCGGGCTCGAGCTGACCATCCCGGAGGACGACCATCTCGCCGTGGTGGGGCCGAGCGGAGTCGGGAAGTCCACCCTGGCCAGCGTGCTGTGCGGGCTACGGCAGCCGGATGCCGGGCAGGTGCGGTTCGGCGCCGTGCCGGTGGGCGACCTGTCCGTCGGCCAGCTCGCCCGGTCCCGGGTGCTGATCCCCCAGGAGGCGTACGTGTTCACCGGCACGCTGCGGGACAACCTCGGCTACCTGGCCCCGCGCGCCGGTACCACCGCACTCGACCAGGCCGTACTCGCGCTCGGAGCCGAGGCACTGGTGGCCCGGCTCGGCGGGTACGACGCGACGATCCGGCCGGTGGACCTGTCCGCGGGCGAACGGCAACTGTTGGCGCTGGTACGGGCGTACCTGTCACCGGCGCCGGTCGCGGTACTGGACGAGGCGACCTGTCACCTGGATCCCGTTGCCGAGCAGCGGGCCGAGGAGGCGTTCGCGGCCCGGGGCGGGACTCTGGTGGTGATCGCGCACCGGGTCAGCTCGGCGGTACGCGCGCGCCGGACCCTCGTACTGGACGGCGTGCGCCCCACCATCGGTACGCACGACGAGTTGCTGGAGCACAGCGCGCTCTACCGCGACCTGGTCGGGCACTGGACCGCAGCCGACGAACCGTCAGCCTCGGCGAGCCGGTCGATGACGCTGAGTCGCTCGGCGTTCTAGCCGGCTGGGTGGTCGTCGCCGCTAGTTGGTCGTCGCCGCTAGTTGGTCGTCGCCGCTAGATCCAGCCGGCGTCCTGAGCTATCCGGAACGCCTCGATTCTGGTGCGGCCACCGGTCTTCGCGACGATCCGGGAGAGGTAGTTCCGGACGGTACCGGTGCTGAGGAACAGTTCAGCGGCTATCTCGGTGGGCGGTACACCGGACGCCGCCCGGCGCAACACGTCCCGTTCCCGAGTGGTCAGGGGATTCGCTCTAGCGGTGAGCGCGGCTATCGCAAGCTCTACATCGACCACCGGCTCGCCGGCCACCAGTTTCCTAATTCCGTCGAGCAACCGGACTGCCGACGCGTCCACCGCGATCAATCCAATTCTCGGTACCAGGTCAGCCAATGCCGCACCAATTGCCGAACATCCCGGCTGGTCCAGTACAAGAAGTACAGCGCATTCCGGAAGGCGGTGGCACAAATCCCGGCACAGGTCCCCGATCGGCTCGACTCCGGCCACGTTGAAGTCGAGTACGACGACGTCGGGACGCTCTCGCAGCGCCACTGCCAGCACGTCCTCCCGCTGGCCGGCTTCGGCCACGACCCGCATGTCATCCTCCCCGGAGAGGATCGCGGTCAGCGCCTCCCGGAGGAGTTTGCCCCGTTGCGCAAGCACAATGCGGATCAAGTCTTGACCTCTGTCAGTCACTCGCGTCGGCGGGTGCCGTTCCCCCGCAGCCGACCGCGGGCGACTCGACTCGAATTCACCGGCATTGCCGCCTGAATCGGGCACCCTTGAGCCGCTTCGAACTAGCGGTCGCATTCGCCGAATATCGGACGTCACGTCGTAACCATACGAATGGATTCCCCAGTTATCCGGCGGACGTGGCGGCAGCACCCTCTCGGGTTCGTTAACGATGACAGACCGGATGATGAACACGTAGCGTCACCATGCGATCACAACTTGCACTTCGGGATTTTATCGACCTGTCCCATGCTGGCAAGGGTGCAGTCCGCTGCAACGCTGCGGAAACGGACAGACGGACGCACGATTCTGGGATTTGACGGAAACCTGACAGTTGTCGGTAACGTCCCCCGACGGGATCTCGCCTAGCCTGACTCACCCTCGGTAGCCCCGTAGCCGCCCGCCGGAATGAGCTATCGAAGCGACGGTTTGGGCCGGTCACGCGTCCACGATCCGCCGAAACACGGCCATTCCGATGGACTCGGCCAACGGACATGGCTACCGTAGCGGGACATGCAGCTCCTCTTGGTCGGACTTCTCGGCGGCGTGATCGGCGGTGTGTTGATAGGCACCCGCCATGCCGTCAACCGCAGAACCTGGTCCGACTGGCGGTCCACCGTCGCGATGGAGAAGTCGCTCCGCAAGAACCGCTGGCGCACGCTGCGCAAACTGGTCACCGTTGCGGGGATCGTCGCGCTCATCGTCTTCGCCCTCATCGCCGGCACGACCAGCGCGAAGGACGAGACTCCGCGCCCGGCCAGCACGCAGGGATCTCGCTGACCTCGCCGCAGCCGCAGTGAGCCGCTGGACCGACCCGCGCTCGGCTGAGCGACAGTAAGCCGGCGCTCCGCCACGGCGAGCCGGCGGCGAGCCGGCGCCGCGCCGGGCTGCCGGGACCGCAGCCGGGCGCGGGGCGCCGTGAGGCGTCAGTCGCCGGTCACGCCGTCGATCCGCTCCCGGAGCAGGTCCGCGTGGCCGTTGTGGCGGGCGTACTCCTCGATCATGTGGGTGTACACCCAGCGCAGGCTCATGTCGGTGCCGCGCCGCGGGTGCGTGAAGGTCTCGTCGAGCGAGTGGCCCTCGGCCGCTTTGCGGGCCAGCTCGATCTCGGTCGCGAACGTGGCGAAGTCCGCCTCCGCGTCGGCGGTGTCGAGGTCGTCGAAGTCGCCGTCCGGACTCTCCTCGGAGCAGTAGATATCGCCGGCGTCCTCAGCGGCGAAGCGACGCCGGAACCACCAGCGCTCCACCTCGGCCATGTGCCGGACCAGACCGAGCAGGGTCAGGCTCGACGGCTCGACGCTGCGTACCTTGAGCTGCTCGGCGGTCAGCCCGGCACATTTGTACAGCAAAGTCTGTCGGTGGTAGTCCAGCCAGCCGTCGAGCATCGTGCGCTCGTCGCCGACGAAGGGTTCGTTGACGCGGGTGATCTCCGGCGCGGTCCATGTCATCCGCACATGGTGGCGGTCCGGTACGACACAACGCACCCGGATTAGGGATCTGCCCACCAGTACATCTGCTCGGCCAGGCCCACGGCAGGCGCCCAGCCACCCACCGGCCCGCGCCCGGCCAGCCCGCCGGCACGGACTCAGCCGGTCGACAGCGCGTCGATCCGGGCGACCTCCGCCTCGCTCAACGAGAAGCCGAACAGGTCGAAGTTGGTCTCGATCCGCTCCGGCCGGGCCGACTTCGGGATGACCACGATGTCGTGCTCGAGGTGCCACCGCAGCACGACCTGCGCGGGCGTCACCTGGTGCGCGGCGGCCACCTCGGTCAGTACCGGCCCGCGCAGGCTGGTGCCCTTCAGCGGGCTGTACCCCTCGACCACCACGCCGCGGCGGCGGTGCTCCGCCAGCAGGTCGGGATCGTGGTCGGACGGGCTCCACGGAATCTGGTTCACCACCGGCGCCTGCCCGGTCGCGTCGGTGATCTCGTCGAGCTGCGCCAGGCTGTAGTTGCTCACCCCGACCGCATGAGCCAACCCATCCCGGTGTACCTCGAGCACATCCCGCCACACCGGCACCAGCGACCGACCGCGCGGCGGCCAGTGCACCAGCCAGAGATCCACGTACTCCACCTGCAGGGCTCGCAGGCTCTCGGTGATGGTGGCGCGCTCGCGGCCGAACCGCTCCGGCGGCAGTTTCGTCGTCACGAACAGGTCCTCGCGCGGCAGCCCGCTGTCCCGGATCGCCCGACCGAGCTCGGCTTCGTTGCCGTACATCGTCGCGGTGTCGATGTGCCGGTATCCGGTGTCGAGTGCGTGCCGGACGGCCTGGTACGCCGATCTGCCCCGCAATTGCCAGGTTCCGAACCCGAGCATCGGCATCGTCGCGCCGCCGGCCAGCTCGGCGGTGGGCATCCCGGTCGTCACGCTGCCGATTCTGCCTCGCCCGACCAGGCGTCGCGTACGGCTTCGGCGGAACGCGTCGTTGCCCCGACGTGGGTTGTCCCCGCGGATTGGGTAGGGGTGCGGCATGCCGGAGCAACCGCTGGTCATCGCGTTCGACGTACTGGAGACGCTGCTGCGGCTGGAGCCGCTGCGGGACCGGATCGTCGCGGCCGGACAGCCGCCGCACCTGCTCGAACTGTGGTTCGCCCGGCTGCTGCGGGACGCGTTCGCGCTGTCCGCGAGCGGTGGCTACCAGCCGTTCGCGTCGGTCGCAGCCGCTGCGCTCGGGTCGGCCAGCAAGCATGAGCTCAGCGCCGCGGCCACCAGACACATCGTCGCCGGCTTCGCTGAGCTCGAGCCGCATCCGGATGTCGAGCCGGCGATGCGGTTGGCCTCCGATGCGGGGGTACGGATGGTCACGCTGACCAACGGGTCGGCGGAGAACACACTCGCCGCACTCCGTAGCGCCAACCTGCACGGGTACCTCGAACGTGCCCTGTCGGTGGACGACATCCAGCGGTACAAGCCGGCGCCGGAGATCTACCACTACGCCGCCGAGACCTGCCAGGTACCGGCCGATCGACTCGCCCTGGTGGCCGCGCACAGTTGGGACATCCACGGCGCCCACCGCGCCGGCCTGGTGACCGGTTGGGTGAGCCGACTGGAAGGTCGGTACCCGGACACCTTCGACCCGCCCGACGTAACCGGTGACGACCTGTTGACCGTGGTCAGCCGGCTGCTCGCGCCACAGGACCGCGGCTGAATCCGTCCACCGACCGGCCCGACTCGGGTCCCGTTCCTCCGTGGCCCGCTCCCCCGCGGACGTGGCTCGGCTAGTCACAGCCGCGGGTCGTTCCCTTGTGGACTGTGGTACGCCGTGATCACGACTTCCCCCGTGGACTGCTGCCTGATTGCGCGCATTCGCAGTCCGTCTTCTGGGGGCTGTCGCCTGGGCGCTCGCGTCAGCGGCGAGATTCTGGCCTGTGGACAAGAGTGCCGAGTCGCAGTTTCCCGTGGACCGTTGTCGGCATGGCCGCACTCGCAGTCCGTTCCTTCTGTCGGCTGTCGCCCGAGTGCTCGCCAATGACAAGATTCTGGCCTGTCGACAAGTGTGCCGAGTCGCAGTTTCCCCGTGGACTGTTGTCCAAATGGCTGCACTCGCAGTCCGTCCCTCTGTGTGGGGCTGTCGCCCCTGAGTGCTCGCATCGGCGGCGCGATTCTGGCCTACGGACAAGGGTCTCGACTGCCAGGTTTTTGTCGTACCCCTCCCATAGGTTCGGTGCATGTTCGAGCGGGGGACGACGCCAGCCGGAGTGGCTGCCGTTCCGTCGTGCCCGACTGCTCTCCCTGCACCTCCGCCTTCGCTTGCCGTGGTCTGCGCCCCGGCGACTACCTCCATCCCTGTCTCCGCGGTTGCCGTTCCCTCGCGCCCCGCCGCCGCACCTGCACCTGTCTCCGCGGCTGCTGCGCCGGTCGCGGCGCAGTCCCTGGCCACGCACCCAGCCACCTCCACCCCGGTCAGCGCGTCCAACCCGGTTACTGCCGCTGCCTCCACCCCGGTCGCAGCCGCTGCCGCTGCCTCTCCCCGTGCCGCCGATTCGGCCTGTGCCGCTGTCCCGGCTGCTGTCGGTGTGCCGGCCGCGGTTCAGTCGACGGCCGCGCATCTGCCTGCGGCGTTGGCGGACCTGCCGCCGGGCCCGACACTGGGTGCCGCGCTGGCAGGCATCGACCGGTCGATTCTGAATGGGTATGACCGGGTGCTGGTGCTCCGCGCGCAGGCCCGGCAGGTCGCGCATGAGCAGGCCCGGCTGCTGGCGGATCTGGTCGCGGTCGCCGACTGCCCACCGGCACCGGACCTGTCCGGCGCGTCGCCGCGGGAAGCGGACGAGTTCATCTCCTGCGAGATAGCCGCGGCGTTGACCTGGACCCGGCAAGCCGCCGAAACCCACCTCGGCCTGGCCTGGTCGCTGACCTGTCGCATCCCGGCCGTGCACGCCGCCCTCACGGCCGGGGTGATCGACCTGGCCAAAGCGCGGGTGTTCGACCGCGAAACCGACCCCCTACCCCACAGCGCGGCCCGCGCCGTCTGCGACCAGCTCCTGCCCGACGCACCCCAGCTGACCACCGGACAACTGCGGGCAACACTGCAACGGCTGGTGTTGACCGTGGACCCGGACGCGGCGCGGGTCCGCGAAGCCGAAGCAGTCACCCGGCGGCGGGTGCTGGCCGGCCTGGACTTCGACGGCACCGCCTCGATCAGCGTCCTCGGGCTTCCCGCACACCGCGCCAGCGCCGCGATGGAACGCATCGACGCGATCGCCGACACGGCCCGCCGTGGCGGTGACGCCCGCACCATGGACCAGCTACGCGCCGACACCGTGCTCGACCTGCTCGACGGCACCCTGACCGGGCCACTGCCCGGACCACGTAAAGGCGTCATCGAGTTGACCGTTCCGCTGACCACCCTGATGGGGCTAGCGGAGGAACCCGGTGAGCTGGCCGGATGGGGACCCATCGCCGCCGACATCACCCGCGACCTCGCCGATCAGCACCACAACGTCACCTGGCGCTACCGCGTCACCGACGCCGACGGACACCTCGTCGGAGCCGGCACCACCCGCCGCCCCACCACCCGCATGGACACCTTCGTCCGCGCCCGCGACCGCACCTGCCGCTTCCCCGGCTGCCGCCGACGCGCCACCCGCACCGACCTGGACCACACCGTCGCCTATACGGAGGACGGTCCCACCCACCCGGCCAACCTCGGCGCGCTGTGCCGGACCCACCACCGGACCAAACACGAAGGCGGCTGGAAACTCGCTCAGGGCCAGCCCGGCGTCTTCCACTGGACCAGCCCCCACGGACACCACTACACCGTCCAACCAGAACGACCCGACCAGCCCGACCGCCTGGGCTGCGCGGAATGCGCGGAAGACCAGCACCAGCCGGGACAGCAGGCACACGCGGACAATCCCGATCCCCGCCCACCGCCAGCGCCGTAACCGACCACCACGACACGACCACCTTCGATCCCCGGCACCAGGCCGGGCAATGAACCCTGCCCTGCAACCTGGGCAAATGCCGATGCCGGCGAACGCCTACACCGCGCGACCATCCCGCCGACCGGGGTAATGGCACTAGCGCGGCAGCAAGGTCACAGCCGGGCAGCCGGCGTTTGATCGCGGGAGCACCACGCCGTGTCCGCGGCAGCGCATGCGCACCGTCCCGCGGGATTCCGGAAGCGAGGTGCCACGCCAACCCGGCACGGCGCGCCAGCTCAGCGCGGCACGCCAGGTCGGCGTGAGAGGCCAGGTCGGCGTGAGAGGCCAGGTCGGCGTGAGAGGCCAGGTCGGCGTGAGAGGCCAGGGCCCCGCGAGACACCAGGTCAGCGCGACAGGTCAGCTCAGTGCAGCAGGCTGGCGAACTCCTGGGCGATGATGCCGCCGACAATCGCGCACCAGGTCGTGGTGTCGACCGTCGTACCGGCGGACAGGCCGTGCAGCTGACGCATCTGGCTGACCGCGGTACCGGTGGCGCTGTCGAAGGTACCGGTCACGCTCACCGAGTACCGCTTGTGCTTGAGCAACGTCTGCGCTGCCCGCACCGTGTCGCCGGTGGAACCGCTGCCGATGTTGCTGACCAGCGCCTGCCAGGTCGCGTTCGTCACGTAACCGTCGACCGGGATCCCGTGCGAGGACTGGAAGGAGCGCACCGCGCTGTCGGTCGCGGAACCGAACACCCCGTCCGCGGTAACGCTGCTGCCACGGGCGCGGAGCAGGTACTGCGCGGCCCGTACCGTTTCGCCGTCCTGACCCGAGTGGATGTCCGGCCAGGTACGCGCGGGGATCTGCGACGGCGCACCGAGGGCGGTACCGACCCGCAGCCGGATCTGCGGAAACATCTTGTAGAACGCGGCTCCCGGGCAGTCGGTGTTGCGGTAGTCCCAGTGCCCGAAGATGTTGTTGGCCCACAGGCCGTACTGCTGGCAGATCGACGTACACAGGTCGACGAGCGAGTCGACGAGCATCGTGGTCGGGGTCGCGGTGACGTACGTACCCTCGTTCTCGATACCGATCGCCCGGGTGTTCTCGCCCGGGCAGTGTGCCGACTGCACCTGGTAGCCGCCGTCCTGCAAACCGGACAGGCTGCCGTGCCGGCCTTCGAGGATGTACCCGCCGCGGCTGACCGTGAAGTGCTGCCCGGTGTCCGACCAGCCGTTGCCGTCCATGTGCAGGTTCTGGATGTCCTGCGCCAGCCAGACCGCCTGGTCCCGCGAGTAGTCCGTGCTGTTCGGGTAGGCCGTGTGGTGGATCAGGATCCGGGTGGTGCCGTGATCGATCACCGGGATGCTGCCCGACGGCGGCCGCGCGCCCCAGCCCGCGCAGTCGATGATCGGCGGCAGAGCGGTCAGGCCGGGGGAAGCACCAGCGGCGGCGCTACCGGGAGCGGAGCCACCGGCGGCGAAGGCGCCGGTCCCCGGCAGGGCAGCCGCGCCGAACCCCACGGCGGCGACGCCGATTCCGGCGCGGAGAAGAGTCCGACGGCTGACCTCGAGTCGATCCTGGTTGGGCGGAAACTCTGCGGCCACGGGGCCCTCCCGGTGATGACAACTATGTCCGGAGAATCACCATAGAGCGAAAGATATTGCCAAGGAAGGGCCCAACCACACCGAAATGGGACTCGACGTGGAGCACCGAATCCACGTGGCGACCCGGCCAAGGGGCGCCGAAAGGTGGCACCGCTGGCGACGCGGCTACCCAGCACGCCAAACCCGGCGCCGACAACCCGCCACTAGAGCGACGCGGCTACCCAGCACGGCGCCGACAACCCCGCCGCCGCCAGAGCGACGCGGCTACCAGCTCGACAAGGCCGACGGCGACGGGCCCTGCTCGCAGCCGGCAACCCCTGCCGCCGCTCGGGCGACGCAGCTACCAGGTGCTACTTCGCCCAGGGGATCTGCTTGGACCGGTAGTAGTTGATCGCCAGCGCGCTCCAGCGCGGCCCCTGCGCGCCGAGCCGGCCCTTGAACGCGGTCCAGTCGTGGGATGACCGCGGCGACCAGCCGATCTCGGCCACGGCGGCCAGCCGCGGGAACGCCATGTACTCCACGTCGCCGATGGTGGACACGGTTTCCGACCACAGTGGAGCCTCGACGCCGAGGACCGAGTTCACGCCGACCCCCGGCAGGTACGCGGTCGGATCCCAGCCGTACGCGTCGGCGACCTCGACCTTGCCGGCCCAGTCCAGCCCCAACGGTGTGGCGGAGTTGTACTTCATGTCCAGGTAGACGTGGTTGGCCGGGGCGAGGATCAGCTTGGTACCACGCCGCGCCGCGGCCACGGTCGCACCGGACTTGGCCGGATCGGCACCCCAGAACTCCGCGACCGTGGAGGGCAGCAGGGTCGCCGTGGTGATCTGGTTCCAGCCGAGCATCGTCTTGTGGTGCGCCGACACGATTTCCTGTACCCGGTTGACGAAGGTGACGTACTGCTGCTCGTCCACCCCGAACGCCTCGTCGCCGCCGACGTGCAGGTACGGCCCCGGCGTGAGCGCGGCCAGCTCGCCGATCACCTGGTCGAGGAACTGGTACGTGGCCTCCTTGGTCACGCACAGCGCGGTGTTAGGGCTGCCGATCTTCGTGTACGGCGGAGGCGTCCGCCCATTGCAGCTCAGCTCCGGGTACGCGGTGAGCGCCGCGTTGGTGTGTCCGGGGAGGTCGAGCTCGGGCACGACCGTGACGTACCGGGACTGCGCGTACGACACGATCGCGGCGTAGTCGTCCCGGCTGTAGTAGCCGCCCGTGCCGCCACCGGTCTCGGTACGCCCGCCCACGGTGGCCAGTCGCGGCCGGCTGCTGATCGCGATCCGCCAGCCCTGGTCGTCGGACAGGTGCAGATGCAGGAAGTTCAGCTTGTACATGGCGATCTCGTCGATGTACCGCTTGACCTCGTCGACCGTGAAGAAGTGCCGGGACACGTCGAGCATCGCCCCGCGGTAGAAGAAGCGCGGATGGTCCACGATGTGCCCGCCGGACACCGGCCAGGTGCCGGGCTGCTTGAGGTGCCGCTCGATCGCCACCGGTAGCAGTTGGCGCAGCGTCTGTACGCCCGCGAACAGCCCGCCCGGCTGCTGCGCCCGGATGACGACGGCGCTGTCGTCGACGTCGAGCTGGTATCCCTCGATGTCCACGCTCGGGTCGGCGCCGGTCAGCCGCAGCGAGATGCCGTCCTTCGAGTCGCCGCCGCCGTCGCCGTCGGCCGGGACGCTGCGCACGGGCAGCGGGAAACCGGTGGCCGGGCGCAGCAGGCGGGCCAGGTAGTCGGCGATCTGGGCTGCCTCGGCGGAGCCGGCCTGCGGATGGATCACGGTGTCGGCGGTCAGCTGGTACACCTCGGCACCCGGCTTGACCACCGTCGGGATCGGCACCACGTCACGCATGCTCGTCACCGGCCGTCGCGGCGACGGCGCCGGTGCGGACGGGGACGGTGTACCGGACTTCGCCGGAGCGGACCGGTGGGACTCGTCCGAGCCGTCGAACACCTGGTAGGCCACCACGGTGCCGGCGGCGCCCACAGCGCCGACCAGCACCACCACCCCCAGGACGCGGGCGAGCGTCCTCCGGTTCATCACGGCTCCCTCCGGCGGGTACCGCACGCCCGCACCGCCGGTGACGGTACCCGCGAGCACCTAGCCGAGCGCGGCGGTGCCGATGACGTTGAGCGCGATCGCGGTGGCGAACATCGCGAGTACGAGCCTCGCCACCATCCGCCGGGTGCGGGAGCGAAGTTCTGTCACGGCATGTACCCCTTCGCGAGGTGTGGCACCCGCTGGCGTCGGGAGCACGGGCGATGCTCCCGCCCGTCAGTCCGGCGTCCCCGGTTCATAGTTTTGGGGGAAGAGGGAGTACAGCCGGTGCGCGAGGGTAGCGGCAACGGTGCCGGTAGTCAGGGACCAGGGAGAGCAGGCGCCGATCATGAACAGCCGGGAGCAGCACACCGACAAGGACCCCGGGTCCGCCGACGACCGCCGCGGGAAAGCCACCGAACCAGCGGTCGACCGCACCGCGCCGGACGACCACACCGCGACTGACCGCAGCGCGGCTGACCGCAGCGCGGACCAGCAGCGCAGCGCGGACCAGCAGCGCAGCGCGGACCAGCACAGCACCGCGGACCAGCACAGCACCGCGGACCAGCACAGCACCGCGGACCAGCACAGCACCGCGGACCAGCACAGCACCGCGGACGAGCACGGCACCGAAGACGACCGCACCGCGCCGCCGGAGACTCCCAGCGGGCTGGGCTTCCGGGGTGGGTGGCGGGTGCTCCGGCGTACCGCCAAGGAGTTCTCCGACGACAACCTCACCGACTGGGCCGCGGCACTGACCTACTACGCGGTGCTGTCGATCTTCCCCGGCCTGTTGGTCCTGGTCTCCGTACTGGGGCTGCTGGGCCAGTCGGTCACCGAACCGCTGATCGAGAATGTGGCCACGATCGCGCCCGGACCGGTACGGGAGATTCTCACCGGTGGCGCGCGCGGCCTGCAGGAATCGCAGGGCTCGGCCGGCATTCTCGCCATCGTCGGCCTGCTCGGCGCGCTGTGGTCGGCATCCGGGTACGTCGCGGCGTTCATGCGCGCCTCGAACGCGATCTACGACGTACCCGAGGGCCGGCCGATCTGGAAGACGCTGCCGATCCGGCTCGGCGTGACCGTGGTGGTCGGCGTCATGCTGGCGGTCAGCGCGCTGATGGTCGTGTTCACCGGCAAGCTCGCGGAACGGGTCGGCGACCTGATCGGCGCGGGTTCGGTGCTGGTGACCGTGTGGGACATCGCCAAGTGGCCGGTGCTGGTGGTGCTGGTCAGCCTGACGTTCGCCATCCTGTACTGGGCCTCGCCGAACGCCCGGCAGGCCGGCTTCCGATGGATCAGTCCGGGCGGTCTGCTCGCGGTGGTGGTCTGGATCATCGCGTCCGCCGGGTTCGCGCTGTACGTGGCGAACTTCGGCTCGTACAACAAGACGTACGGCACCCTCGGCGGCATCATCATCTTCTTCGTCTGGCTGTGGATCTCGAATCTCGCCGTCCTGCTGGGCGCCGAGTTCGACGCGGAACTGCACCGCGGTCGGGCCATCGCCGCAGGTCACCCCGAGGATGAGGAGCCGTTCGTGGGCCTCCGGGACACCCGCAAGCTCGACAAGGACCGGGACCGCGATCTCGACTGATCGACAACTGTCAATTGGTACGGGCCGGGCGAAACCCACCATCGGTGTACCGGCATGATCTGCGGATGCGTCGCGCTCGCGCGGGACGTTCGGGGGGCACGGACATGGGGGCAGTTGAGGCAATGGGTGCGCGCTCGACAGGTGGAACACACGGTGCGACCGCACTCCGGGACCGACCTCGGCACGCCCGACCCGAGGCCCCGGCCGGGTCCACCGCACCGGTCGGGTCCACCGCACCGGTCGGGTCCACAGTGGACCGCGGCGCCCTACTCGTCCGCCCGGACGAGACCGACGGCGAGCGGGCGCTGCTGCACGGCGTACTGCTCTGCGAGCACTGCCGGCGACTGATGCTGCCGATGATCGACGACGACGGCCGGCGGGCGTACTGGTGCGGCCCCCGGTGCCGGCTGGAACTGGTCGCCGCCGGTCCGGTGGAGTCCTCGGTGCTGCTCGCCGTGCTGGTCCGCGCCGTCACCCAACTCGAATCGCTGCCGCGCAAACCGGTCGTACTCGACGCCCGGACCGGACGCTGGACCCCACCGACCGCGGCCGAGCGGCGGGCCCGGATCGCCGGTGCCCTGGCCGAGGTCGTCGCCGGTACCAACGGCCGGCTGCGGTACCGCTGGAAGCGGTAGCGGCTACCCCTCGGAGGCCGGCGGCAGCGGTCGATGGCGGGCGGCCGAGCGACGGGCCCGCTGCCGGCGGGCGGCGCCACGCGCGACCACCTGCGCGAGATTGTCGGCCGCGGCCGAACCGTCCAGATGCGCGGCCAGCGCCCGTACGTTCGGATAGCGGAACAGCTCCGCGACCGGTACCTGCCGGCCGAGCCGGCGGGCCAGCCGGTCCCGCACCTTCACCATCGCCATCGAGTGCCCGCCCACGTCGAAGAAGTTGTCGGTGGCCCGTACCGCGGGCAGCCCGAGCACCTCCCGCCACACGTCCGCGATCACCTGTTCGGTCGGGCTCAACGGGCCGGTGACCACCGGTACCAGCGGCTCGATCCCGGGTGGCGACGGCGCCGGCTCTGCCGCCCGGACCGCGCCCGCTGCGGTGATCGCGTCGACCAGCGCGGCCGGCAGCGTCGCGGCCACCGCCGGCCGGTCCGGGTGCGCTACCAGCTCGCCGAGCAGGTGGAGGTACGCCGTGAGCAGCGCCTTTATCCGTTCCGCGGCGAACAGGTCCGGGTTGTACAGCAGCTCGACGCTTAGCTGGCCATCCGGCTCGGCGATGTACACGGTGAGGTCGAAGGGCGAGCCCGGCGGCCGGTCCGGCAGCGCGGTCGCGGTCAGGCCGGCGAACCGCGGCGGGGGCTGCGGGAAGTTGTACACGTTGAACAGCACCTGGACGAGCGGGTTGCGGGTCGCGTCCCGCCGTACCCCGATCGCGTCGACCAGCCGCTCGATCGGTGCTTCCGGATGCGCCAGCGTGTCCAGCAGCTCGTCCCGGGCGGCCCGGGCCGCGGCCTCGAAGGTCGCCGCCGGATCCGGTCGAAGCCGCAGCGGCACGATCTCCACGAAGAAGCCGATCAGGTCCTCGAACGCGGCGTGCCGCCGATCCGCCACCGGGGTACCGAGCACCAGGTCGTCCACGCCGGAAACCCGGTGCAGCAGGTGCGCGAACGCGGCCAGCAGTACCGCCGTCGGCGTTGCCCCGACCGTGGCGGCCACCTTGCCGACCGCGACCGTGGTCGCCTCGTCCACCACCGCGATGGTCGACTCGCCCCGGTAGGTCTGCACCGGCGGCCGCGGGTGGTCGGCCGGCAACTCGAGCACGGTCGGTACCCCGGCCAGGTGCTCGATCCACCAGGACAGGTCGTCGGCCGCGCGGTCCCGGGCCCGGTCGGAGCGCCAGGCCACGTAGTCGGCGTAGCTGGCGGCCGGCGGCGGCAGCGGGTCACCTCCGTACGCGCGGGACAGGTCGGCGTACAGCGGCTGGGTGGACCACCCGTCGAACACGGCGTGGTGTGCGGTGATCGCGAGTACGTGGTCGTCCGGCGCCAGCCGGATCAGTCGTGCCCGCCACAACGGCCCACTGGCCAGGTCGAACGGCGTGCCGCCCTCCTCGGACAGCGCCGCCGCCAGCGCCTCGGACCGTTCGGCCGGCGCGAGCGTGGACAGGTCGTCCACCGGCAGCGGTACCGGCCCCGGCGGGTCGACCACCGCGCGCGGCTCGTCCGCGCCGGGCACGATCCGCCAGCGCAGCACCTGCTGCCGGTTCGCGACCGCGGTCAGCGCGTCCGCCAACGCGGCCACGTCGAGCGGGCCGCGCAGCCGGTGCGCCATCGGCACGTTGTACGCGACGCTGTCCGGCGCGAGCTGATCGAGGAACCACAGCCGCTGCTGGGCCGGGGACAGCGCCGGTTCGGCGCCCGTGGCGAGGTCCGCGGTGTCGGGGCTCAGCAGCGGCGCGGCCGCCACCCTGGCGGCGACGCCGGCGAGGGTACGACCGGCGAACACGTCCTCCACCGCGACTTCGCGACCCAGCTCGGTACGCAGCCCGGCGGCCAGCCGCATCGCGGCAACCGAATGCCCGCCTACGTCGAAGAAGTCGTCGTCCAGTCCGGCCACCTCGATGCCGAGTACCGCGCACCAGACCCGACTGACCGCGATCGTCAGCGGATCCTCGGCAGCGCGTACCGCGGCGACCCGGCGGCCGGTGCTCGCGGCGGCCAGCTCCAGCAGCCGGGCGATGTCGATCTTGTCCGAGCCGGTACGGGGAAACCCGGCCAGCCGCAGCATCCGGCCCGGCACCATCGACGCCGGTACCCGGTCGGCGCAGTATGCCCGCAACTCCCCCTCGTCCGGCCCTGGCTGGTCCGGGACGGCCGGTACCACTACGGCCAGCAGTCCGGTGCCACCCGCCTCGGGTACCGGCAGCACCAGCGCGTTCCCGACCCGCGGATGCCCGCGCAGCACCGCCTCGACCTCACCGACCTCGATCCGCTGACCGTGGATCTTGATCTGCCGGTCGATCCGGCCGAGGAACTCCAGCGCGCCATCGCGCCCCCAGCCGACCAGGTCGCCGGTGCGGTACAGCCGGCCGCCCTTCGTACCGCCGAACGGGTCGGGCACGAACGCGGCCGCGGTCTGTGCCGGCCGGCCGAGGTACCCCCGGGCCAACCCGGTACCGCCGATCAGCAACTCCCCCGGCTGGCCCGGCGGTACCCGGTTCCCCTGACTGTCCACTATGTACACATCGGTGTTGGGCAGTGGCGAGCCGATCGGCAGCGGCCGCGTCCACCGGCCGGTCGCGTCGAACGAGGTGGAGTCCACGGTCGCCTCGGTCACGCCGTACCGGTTGAGCAGCCGGCGCGGGCTGCCGTCCGCGGTCGCGCCGGTCCAGCGCTCGACCTGCTCGGGTCCGGGCGGCTCGGTACCGGTCATCACCAGCGCGAGCTCGGGTAGCTTGGCCGGTTCGAGCAACGGCAGCAGTACCGGTGGCAGCGACGCCATCGTGATCCGCTGCTCGGCCAGCAGCCGCTGCAGTCGGGCCGGATCGACCCGGTCCGCCTCGTTGACCAGGTGTACGGTGCCGCCGGCCAGCAGCGGGGCGAACAGGTCCAGGATCGACACGTCGAAGCCGAACGAGGCGAACGCGAGCCCGCGCTCGAACGCCCGCGGCCCGGCCTCGGCCACCGCCGCGGTGACGAACGCGACCAGGCTCCGATGGCTGACCAGCACGCCCTTCGGCCGGCCGGTGGATCCCGAGGTGAACAGGGCGTACGCGGCATTGTCGAGTCGGGCCGGACACGGCGGCGGCACCGTCTCGGTCGCGGACGGGTCGTCCGCGCGGTCCGGGATGACGACGAGTTGCCGGCCGCTGGCACCGGCGAGCCACTCGGCGCCGTCACCGTCGGCCAGCCAGTCGGCGCCGGCACGGTCGGCCAGCACCACCTGTACGCCGGCGTCGTCGAGCGCGGCGAGGGCCCGCTGCCGCGGCTGCTCGGTGTCGACCGGCAGGTACACCCCGCCACTGGCCAGCACGCCGAGCACCGCACCGAGTACCGGTGGGCGCCGCCGGGCACACACCGCGACCGGTATCTCGGGGCCGACGCCGTACCCGCGCAGCCGCTCGGCCACCGCACCGGCGAGCGCCAGGAGCTGCCGGTACGTCAGCCGCTCGGCACCTTGCGCGACCGCGACCGCATCGGGGGTACGGGCCGCCTGCTCGGCGACGAGCACCGGCAGCGGAACCCGGGGATAGCAGTACGACGGGCCGTGACCGGACGGTGCCGGGAGCTCGCGGTGACCATCGGTCATGCGGTCGGCTCCCGGTGGCCGGGCTGCGTCATGCGTCGTCCTTCCCCACGATCCATGTCTGTATATCTCGTCATGCGCGACGGGTCGAGGCGGCTGCCGCAATTGCCCCGACCTGCCCTTTTTCCGCCGCACGGCCCCGGTTGACACTAAAGACTCAGCTAGGAAGCATCTAATTCCGTCGATCCGATCGAGATCGGAAAGCCTGTCGCCCCGACGGAGAATCCCGCATGTCAGCTGTACCCGGTGCCGCCGAATCCAGCCCTGCCGTTTCGTCCTGGACGGAATGGGATCCGCTGGAGGAGGTCATCGTCGGCGTGATCGACGGTGCCGTGGTACCGCCGGCGGACGCCACCGCGCTGTCCACCGTGTCGCCGGCCCGGTGGGGGTTCTTCCAGGAGCACGGCGGCAAGCCGTTCCCGGCCGACCTGCTCAGCGCCGCCGAGCGCGAGCTGGACGGGTTCGTCGCGCTGCTCGAGGGCGAGGGCATCACGGTGCGCCGGCCCGACCGGGTCGATCACGCCCGCCCGTTCGGAACCCCGGATTGGACGGTACCGGCCGGAAACGCGGCCACCATGCCGCGCGACGGCATCCTGGTCGTCGGCGACCTGCTGATCGAGTGTCCGATGGCCTGGCGCACCCGGTACTTCGAGACGTTCCCGTACCGTCGGCTGCTCCGGGAGTACTTCGACCGGGGCGCGCGCTGGGTGTCCGCACCGAAGCCGGAGCTGCGGGACGAGTTCTTCGACGACTCGTTCGTCGCGGCCGGTACCGACGTCGACCACTGGATCACCGACAACAGCGAGATCACCTTCGACGCGGCCGACTTCGCCCGCTGCGGCCGCGACCTGTTCGTACAGCGCAGCCACGTCACCACCCCGGCCGGCATCGAGTGGCTGCGCCGGCTGCTCGGGGACGGGTTCCGGGTACACGAGGTGCCGGTCGACGACTCGCACGCGCTGCACATCGACGCCTCGTTCGTACCGATGGCACCGGGCAAGCTGCTGATCAACCCGGAGCGGGTGCCGGAGGTACCGGCAATGTTCAAGTCCTGGGACGTACTGACCGCACCGGCACCGTCCGGCGCACCGGTACCGGGCTGGAGCAGCGCCTGGATGCACATGAACATCCTGATGCTGGACGAGCAGCGGGTGGTGGTGGAGGCCGGCGAGACCGACACCATCGAGGCGTTCCGGAGTTGGGGCTTCACCCCGCTGCCGTGCGAGTTCGCGCACTTCTACCAGCTCGGCGGCTCGTTCCACTGCGCGACGCTGGACGTCCGGCGCCGCGGCGAGCTGCGCTCGTACTTCTAGACCGCCGTCGCGGGCGGGCCGAGGAACGGCAGGTCGCGGTGCGCGGCTGAAACGGCCGGTCGCGGGCGGGCCGGAGCCCGCCCGCGAACCACTGTGACCTACCGGCCCGGTCGGGCCAGCCGCGGAATCGACGTCTCGGCCGGTGCCGCGCCGGCCGTGCTCTCGGTCGCCCGCAGCTGCTCCACCAGCTTCGCCAGGCCGGCCACGGTCGGCGTCTCGAACAGGCTCCGCATCGGCAGCTTCACGTTGACCGCCTTGCGGATCTGCGCGATGAGCTGCACCGCGACCAGCGAGTTGCCGCCGAGGTCGAAGAAGTCGTCCTCGGCCCCGACCCGGCCCGCGCCCAGCACGTCGGCCCAGATGCCGGCCAGGGTCGCCTCCAGCTCGTTGCGCGGCGCCACCCAATCGTCGTCCAGGGTCCGATCGGCGCCGACCGCGTCCTCGGCGTCCAGTTGCGCCGCGACCGCCTCGGTGGTGACCTGCCAGGTGGACGCCATCGCCGCCGCCACCGACCGCACCGACACGACCACCTGCGGTCCCAGGTCGGTACCGAGCAGCCGGCGGAACGCCTCCGCGCCGTCGGCCGGTCGGATGCCGAGCTCGCCGGCCGGGCCGGTGCCGGCCGCCTGACCAGCGCCGCCGTCGGAGCCGCTGACCGTGGAGGTCATCGCGGTCGGGTCGACCCGGCGCAGCATGAACTCGCCGATCTCCACCACCGGGTTGCCGGCGTCGTCGAGCAGCGTGATGTCCGCCGACTCGATCTCCGACCCGCCCGAGCCGGTGTGCCGCAGGTGCGCCCACACCCGCGCCGGCATCGGACCACGGACCGCGATCCGGCCGTACCCGAGCGGGAGTGCCGGGCCGCCGCTGCTGGTACCGAAGCTGGTCGCCTCGTCCAGTACGGCCGGGTGGATCCCCCACCGGTCCAGTTCACCGGCCACCGGTCCCGCCGCCTCCAGCAGCGCGAGCTCCTCGCCGTCGCCGACGTACACCCGCCGCAGGCTGCGCCACCGCGGCCCGAAACTGACCAGGCCGCTGCGGGATGCGTAGTCGTCCGGTCCGAGGTCGTGCGGCGTGCCGCAGCGGGCCCGGATCGCGTCGAGGTCCCGCACCGACGCGGGCGCCGGGACGATCCAGCCGGCGGTACCTCGCACATGGGTCGTACCGGTGCCGCTGGTGATCTGGAAGTCCACCCCTTCGCCGGTCGGTACGCCGAACACGACCCGCAGTTCGGTACCGGTGCCGTCCGGTACCGCCAGCGGCTCCAGGAACGCGACGTCACGCAGCTCGATCACGGCGTCCGGACCCGGCGCGGGCAACACCGCCGCGGCGGCGGCCCGGGCCACGTCCAGGTGACCGGTACCGGGCAGCACCGGTACCCCGGCGATCCGGTGCTCGTCCAGGATCCAGTGCCGCTCCGGGTCGAGCCGCCCGCCCACCCAGGCCGGATCGTCACCGGTGGCCGGGTGGTACGCGGTGAGCAGCGGGTGCTCCACCGGCTGCCCCTGTCCGGCCCGGGAGAACGCGCGCAGCTGCTCGGGTACCTCGGTCTCCACCGCCATGCCGACCTCGAGCCAGCCGCCCCAGTTGATCGAGACCACCCGCGCGCGCCAGCCGTGGTCGCTGGCCGCGTACGCGTCCAGGAAGCTGTTCGCGGCGCAGTAGTCGACCTGCCCGAGGCCGCCGATGACGCTGGTGATGGACGAGCAGAGCGCGACAAAGTCCAGCTCGAGGTCGCCGAACGCCTGGTACAACGCGAGCGTGCCGGTGAGCTTCGGCCCGAACACCCGCTCGGCGTCGGCCCGCTCCTTCACCTCGACGAGCCCGCCACCGGGCAGGCCGGCGGCGTGCACGATGCCGTCCACCCGGCCGAACCGCGCGATCGTCTCGTCCCGTACCCGGCGCAGGTCCTCGACGCTGACCACGTCCGCGGCCAGCGGCAACACCTCGCCACCGGCCTTCTCGATCCGGCGCACCGCGGCGATGGCGCGACCGGTGCGGTCGGTCTCACCGTGGCTCAACAGGTACTCGTCCCAGCTGTCCCGCGCGGGCAGCCCGGACCGGGACAGCAGCACCAGCCGGGCCTGCACCCGATTGGCCAGATCCTCGGCGATCGTGACGCCGATGCCACCGAGCCCACCGGTGATCACGTACACGCCGTTCTCGCGTACCGCCGCGCCGCCCCGGTCGGGAGCCGCGGGCAGCGCTACCGCGCCGGCATCCGGCAGCCAGCGCCGGCCGTTGCGCAGCGCCACCAGCACCTCTCGCGCGTCGGCCGGCTCCCCGTCGGACCCGCTCAGCAGGGCGCCGACCAGGCCGTTGTCCGTGGCGTCACAGTCGATCTGGTGTACCGAGACGGAAGCGCTCAGCTCCAGCGGTACCACCTTCGCGATGCCGGCCACGGTGGCGTGCTCCGGCCGGGTCAGGTCGGTACCGGTCACGCCGACCGTGCCGGTGGTGATCGCGTCGAGTCGTACCGGCTCCGTCAGGTCCGCGCCGGCGAGCGCCTGGCACAGGTACAGCAGGCTGTAGAAGCCCAGGTCCTGTGCCTGGTTCAGGGCCGCCAGGTCGGCTCCGGCCGGTTCGCCGGACAGTGCCCAGGCGTGCACGATCCGGTCCGGCAGGCCACCGGCCCCGACGAGCTCGGCGAGCTCGGCGACCAGCGTGTCGTAGTCGGCCCGCTCGGCCGGTCGGATCGCGATCGTGTCGGCGTCCCGCTGGTACGACCCGCCGGGGCGCACCACGGTCACGTCGGTACCACCGGCGCGCAGCTCGGCGGCGAGCCGGTCCGCCCGCTCGTCGTTGGCGAACAGCAGGCAGCGCGCCATCGCGGTACGCGCGACCGTCGGTGCCTGCTGCCGCCAGGTCGGCACGCTGAACCAGTCGTCCAGCGGCAGCGGGCCGGTCGGCTCTGGTACCGCCGTCGCGGCGGTCGCCTCGATCGGGTCGGGGTCGACCCAGTGGTGCTTGCGCTCGAACGGGTAGGTGGGCAGCGGTACCCGGAAGCCGGTCCCGCCGAAGCTGGGCAGCGGTACGCCGGCCGCCCACAGCTTGCCGACCGCGGCGAGGATCGTGGCCAGGTCGCCCTGCTTCTCGGTCGGTCCGGGCAGGCTGTGTACCGCCGGCGCGGCGCCCTTGGGCACCTGCATGCGGGCCAGCCCGGCCAACTGCCGGCCGGGGCCGCATTCGAGCAGCTGCCACTCGCCACCGCTGCCGTACACGGTGGCCACACAGTCGCCGAACCGGACCGCGTGGCGCAGGTGCCCGGCCCAGTACGACGGATCCGTCGCCTGCTCCGCGGTCAACCAGTCGCCGGTCCGGTTCGACACCACCGGCAGCCGGGGTGCCTGTCGCGGTACCGCCGCGACCAGCGACCGGAACTCGTCCAGGATCGGATCCATCATCGGCGAGTGGAACGCGTGCGAGGTACGCAGCACCTTCGCCCCGATGCCGTCCGCCTTCAACGCCTGCTGGAACGCCTCGACCAGCTCCGTCTCGCCGGCCACCACACAGGTACCGGGACCGTTCACCGTCGCGATCGACAGACCCTCCGGCAGCCTCGCGGAGATCTCGTCCTCACCGCGCTGCACCGCCACCATCGACCCCGCCGGCAGCGACTGCATCAACCGGCCACGCGCCGCCACCAACCGCACCGCGTCCTCGACCGTGAACACCCCGGCCAGCGTCGCCGCGACGTACTCACCGATCGAATGCCCCACCAGCGCCGCCGGCGACACCCCCCACGACAGCCACAACTTGGCCAGCGCGTACTCGATCGTGAACAACGCCGGCTGCGTCAACGCCGTCTGACCCAACTCCGCGTCCGCGGCCGCCCGCTCCTCGTCCGAACCAGTGGCGAACAGCAGCGCCCGCAGATCCCGACCAAGCTCCGCCGTCAACACCGACGCGCACTCGTCCACCGCCGCCGCGAACACCGGCTCCTGCGCGTACAACTCCGACCCCATGCCGGCGTACTGCGAACCCTGCCCGGAGAACATCAGCGCTACCTGCGGCGGCGTTCCCGGCGCGGCGCCGGCCAGGCGCCGCTTCTTGTCCCGCAACCCGGCTACCGCGTCCGCGGTGTCGGAGGCCACCACCGCAACCCGGTGACCGTGTACGGCGCGGCCGACCCGCAGCGTGTGTGCCACGTCGGCCAGGTCCAGCTCGGGGTGATCGGTCAGGTGCCCGGCCAGCCGGTCCACCGCCTTGCCGAGCGCGGCCTCACTCCGCGCGGACAGCTGCACCAGGTGCGGCCGGGCCGCCGGCCGGGGCCGGTCGAGCACCGGCGCCTCTTCCAGCACCACATGCGCGTTCGTGCCACCGATGCCGAACGAGCTGACCCCGGCGCGGCGCGGTACGCCGTCCGGCTCCCAGGTGGACAGGGAGGCGGCCACGTAGAACGGGCTGGTGTCGAAGTCGATGGCCGGGTTCGGCTCGTCGAAGTTGATCGTCGGCGGGATCAGCCGGTGCTTCATGGCCAGCAGCGTCTTGATGACGCCCACGATGCCGGCGGCCTGGCTCAGGTGGCCGATGTTGGACTTCACCGAGCCGATGCCGCACCAGCCGGTGTCCTCGGTGTCCGTCCCGTACGCGCGGGACAGCGCCGACACCTCGATCGGGTCGCCCAGCCCGGTACCGGTGCCGTGCGCCTCCACGTAGGTGATCGTGCGCGGGTCCACCGCGGCCAGGCCCAGCGCCTGCGCGACCACCTCGGCCTGCCCCTCGGCGCTCGGTGCGGTGAAGCCGACCTTCGCCGACCCGTCGTTGTTGATCGCGTTGCCGAGGATCAGGCCGTGGATGTGGTCGCCGTCGGCGATCGCGTCGGGCAGCCGCTTGAGCACCGCCACCCCGGCTCCGCTGCCCCACATCGTGCCGGCGGCCTTGGCGTCGAACGGCCGGCAGTGCCCGTCCGGCGAGGTGATCCCGCCGTCGTGGTGGATGTACCCGTGGCCGTGCGGCAACTCGATGCACACCCCGCCGGCCAGCGCCATGTCGCACTCGCCGTTGCGCAGCGCCTCGGCGGCCAGGTGCGTGGCGACCAGGGAGGTCGAACAGGCGGTGTGCAGGGTGAAGCTCGGCCCGCGCAGGTTCAGCTTGTACGACACGAGCGTGGCCAGGTAGTCGGGGTTGTTGCCGACGTTCATCGACAGCAGCCCGGCGCCGGAGAGCAGCCGCTGGTTGCGCTTGATGTGCTCCCACATGTAGTCATCCGCGCCGGTACCGCCGTACACGCCGATCTCGCCGTCGTACCGGGCCGGGTCGTACCCGGCGTCCTCCAGCGCGGTGTGCGCCAGCTCCAGGAACAGCCGGTGCTGCGGGTCGGTGAGCTGCGCCTCCCGCGAGGTCATACCGAAGAAGCTGGCGTCGAAGTAGCCGACGTCGTCCAGCATCGGAGCCGCGGCGACGAAAGCGGGGTCGTCGACCTTGTGCTCCGGCACCCCGGCCGCGAGCTGCTCCTCCCGGCTGAAGAACGACACCGACTCGGTACCGGACTTCAGGTTCTGCCAGAACTCCCGCTGGTCACGCGCGCCCGGTACCCGGCAGGACAGGCCCACCACGGCGATCGGCTCGACCCCGTCCGGCTCGCCGTACTGCGGGGCGGTCTGCTCGAGCTCGTTGGTCATCGTCGACCTCTCAACTGATGGGGTGGGCACCCGGCCATGGCCACGCGGGCCGGGGGTCGCGGAACTGCAGTCGAAGTTCGGAGAAGTAGCGCTGGCCGGTACCGTCCGGCACCCAGGCGTCGTCCGGGTCGGGCAGCATCTCGCTGACCACGACGGGTACGTCCGGTCCACCGGAGAGGTGCGCGGCGCGCAGCATCGCGGCCAGCGAGCCCACGTACAGCGGGCTGCTGAAGTCCACGTAGCACGGCTTGGTCTCGGTGCCGATCTTGACGTACACCCGCTCGGGCAGCCCCAGCGACCGGCGCCAGCGCCGAGCGGTCAGGTACCGGTCCGGGTGCGGTGCCTTGTCGGCGAGGCCGGTACCGCCGACCGTGGTACGCCAGGTCTCCCGCGCCACCACCAGCCGGTCGATGGTGATGCGCGGGCAGTGCCCGGCCGCCGCGACCAGCTTGAAACCGTCCACCGCGTGCATCGCGACGAGCCCGGCGAACACCTCGATCAGCGGCCAGCGCCGGCCATCCGGCACGGAGGCCCAGAGGTCGCCGTCCGTCTCGACGACAATGGCCGCGGTGACCGGCAGCAGCCGGGACCGGTCCGCGCCGGGCGCCGCGACGAAGGCGAGGTCCACGTCGGTGTCGTTGTCCAGGGCCCGGCAGACCCGTCCGGTGTACCGGGGCCAGTCGACCGGGAACAGCGGCAGCACCTGGCCGGGCCCGCGGTCGGCGGCGAGCGCGTCCCGCAGCTCCTCCGGCGCCGGATGTCCGGGCAGGAACGCGGAGTTGTCGAAGGTCGGCCAGGCGGTGTGCATCTCGCCCATCACCACGGTGAACTCGCCGCGACCGACCGCGTCCACGTCCGGCGCACAGATGTGCAGGTCAGGACTGTGGGTACGGGCCGCCGACCAGCCCGGCCGGTCGGCCGGGAACACCTCGTCGACCTGCGCGGCCAACTCGGCGGCGGACACCGTCAGCCGGGACTGCCCGGGCACCAGCCGGTCCAACCCGAACAGGCCGGCCCAGCGCCGGGCGAACTCGGCGGCCACCCCGTCCACCGGGCGTTCGCCGCCGCCGAACAACATGCCCTGGGCCAGAAACCACAACTCCCCCAGGGGTACGCCGTGCGGCTCCCGGGTCGGGTCGGTCGAGGCGGTGGCCGGCAGGTCGGCGGCGAGATCGGCGTACAGCTCGCGCAGCGCCCCGGTGTACACGTCGGCGAGCGCGGCGGTGAGCCAGCGGGCCGCCTGCAGCAGTACCGCCATCGGCTCGGCTATCGCGTCCAGTACCGCGCCGCCGAACACGACGTCGAGGTCCCGGGTGGTGTCCTCGTAACAGAGCGCGCGCCCGGCGTACATCTGTCCGGACCGGTGCCGGGTCTCGCCGCCGGTGACCGCGACGAACTCCTCGTCGAGTCGGGCCAGCGCGGCGGCCAGCGCGATCGGGTCACCGGCGGCCGCGGCGACCGCGTCCCGGGCGGCCACCAGCCGGTCGAACCCGGACCGGGCGAGCTTGCGGGCCGCGTCGTCGGCGATCGCGTCGATCCCGGCCGCGAGCACCTGCTCCGCCCGGGGGTGCTGGGGCAGGTCGAGCCCCCAGTGCAGCACCTGCTGCTCGACCATCCGGTCGAGTACGAGGTACACGTCGGCTTCCTTGCGCAACCCGAGCGCCGGATCGGCACAGGCGTCGCGGGCCACCTCCACCGCACTGCGCTGCCCGTCGCACCGGGCCAGCACCGCGGCTTCCACTTTGGACAGTGGCAGCGGCGCCTGGGTCGGCCGCCGGACCTGCCGACCAGCGATGGTCAACTGCGGCGCCAGCCCGACCGGGAGCCACGGGCGTACCACCGGATCGGTGGCGAGCACCTCGGCGTACGCGGCGACCGCCCGGTACTCGAAGAAGACGAACCGGTCGCGCACGACCCCGGGGCCGGTGCGCAACGTGACCGGCGGTGCCTCCGGGTCGAGCGTGACCCAGTCGATCGGACCGAAGAAGCCGATCGTCTCGTTCTTCGCGCAGTACCGCTGCCAGTACCGCGCGACCACCTCCTCGCGGATCCGGCGCTTGGCGTTGCGCCGGCCGTCCGGACCGCCCTTGACCAGCCCGTCGAGGGCGTACAGCGCGTTGGTGTTCTGCCAGGTGATCGCCTCCCGGAAGCGCGGGTCGGCGGCGATCTCGCAGGCCACCCGGCCGCACTCGTGGGCGGCGGCGGTGTACGCCTCGACGAAGGCGTCCCGGGTCTCGGCGTCGTCGAGGTGCGCGTCCGCGCTGGCGGCACAGGTGGGCGCGGCGAGAAGGTCGAGCCCGTCGACCCCGAAGCCGGTGGTACGCAGCAGGGCGGTACGCCAGACCTGCCAGTCGGTACCGGGAATTCGAACCAGATGGGCCGTGCCGGCCGTCACGCGTCACTCCCCGCCGGGGTCGCCGTCACTCGTCGCACCGCTGTCGCGGTCACCGGCCACTCCCTGTCGTGCCGGCCGTCCCGCCCGTACGGGCAGCTTGCTCGAGCCGGCCAGCGGCCATCGGTGACCCTCCGCATCGGCGGTCGCGACGATCAGATTCTGGGCGCCCACGGAAAGCCTGCTACCGCACTTGGATAGAGCCAGGTCGATTGGGGCGACGCAACCTCTTATATCGCGTTTCCGCAACACAGTCGAGGACGGTCCCATCAGGCCGGGCGCCAAAAAGGGCCATTCCGGTCAGTTGCCGCGCCGCGCTGACAACTGATCCGGCCGGACCTCTGTCCCTGGCGGGTCCGCAACTCAGGGTGACTGCCCGGGCAGTCGGATCGCCATGGTGGGCGCCTCGGCCAGCACCGAGGTGTACCCGGCCTCGCCGGCACCGGTGGACCGGTCCGCCCGGGCGACCTCGACCCCGTCGTAGAGCGCCACGGTGTCCCACTCGCCGACCCACTGCTGCTGGCCGCGGGTGAGCGGCATCCGCTGTGGCTCGTCGTCCGGGCCGGTACGGGTGAGCAGTGTGGTGCCGTTGGTGCTCAGGTCACCGACCGCCAGCCCGCCGTTGTGCAGCTGCAGTACGACGTGGTTGCGGCTGACCCGGCCGGCGTTCTCCTCGTCCAGCAACGGGCCGAGCATCACGCCGCCCTGGTCGTCCGGCGACCGGCCCACCACGATCGGGCGCGCCCCGGACACCGCGAACCGGAGCCGGGCCATGCCGCCGATCCGCACGATCATCGGGATCGCCGGTGGTCGCGGACCGGCGTCGGTCAGCCGCTCGCCGTGCCGCGGGCAGACCGGCACCCGCTTGCGCAACCGGGGTGGCGGCTGGTTGGCCGGCCGGCCGGGATCGAAACTCGGGCAGCCGGGCGCCGGGCAGCGCCACAGCCGCTCGGCCGCGGCCCGCGCGGCCGGGTCGACCTCCACCGGCCAGCGGGAGATTCCGGGGGTACCGGCTCCGCCCGCCGCCATCAGCACCGCGCCACCGGCGCCGGGCAGTGGTACGAGCAGCCGCTCCGGCGCCGCGCCCAGCCACGGGTGCTGGCTGGCGTACCCGGAGTAGTCGACGCGGCTGATCACCGGCAGCCCGGTGTGCGCGGCGACCTCCAGCACCCGATCCTCCAGACCGGGTACCAGCTCCACCAGCCCGTCATCGGCCCAGCGGCGGACCACCATCTTCTCGTTCGACGTCAGCGCGTTGTCCGCCAGCAGCGCCCGGTCGGCGACCGCGTACAGCAGTACCGTGCCGTCCCCGAGGTGCTGCGCCAGCGCGTCGATCATCATGCCCAGCCGCAGCAGGTTCGCCGGGCGGCCGCCATCCAGCTCCAGATGCCGGATCACCGACTCCAGATCCACCACGGCGCTGGCGAGCACCGGATCGGTGGACAGGTGCTCCTCGATCGTGTCCAGCGCCCGGGTGACCTCGAACCTCATCCGCCCTCCCGATCCGCCGTACCGCCACACCGGACTGCCGGTGCGAGGGGTCGCGGGGTGCGCCCGCCCGTGCGGGTGCCGGCCATCATCATGCCGGCGGGATCATGCCGGCGCCGGCCCGGCCCAGGATCCCGGCCGGACCTGTGGCCGGATCGGTAGCCGGACCGGTCCCGGCCGGTGCGCCGGACGGTGCCGCGGCGAGCAGGCCGTCCACCTGCTCCGGCGGTACCGGCCGGGCGAAGTGCCAGCCCTGCCCGGCATCACAGCCGAGTGCCCGCAGCCGGTCCCGCTGTACCGCGGTCTCGACTCCCTCGGCGGTGACGGTGAGCCCGAGCAGGTGCGCGAGGGTCACCAGCGTCGCCACGATCTGCTCGTCCACCTGATCCGAGCCGGACTCCTCGCGCATCCCCTCCACGAACGAGCCGGCCAGCTTCAGCTCGTGTACCGGCAGGCTGCGCAGGTACACCAGATTGGAGTACCCGGTGCCGAAGTCGTCGATCGCGATCCGTACCCCCATCGCGGCCAGCGCGTGCAGGGTGGCCAGCGGCTCGTCCGCGGTACCCATGACCGCGCTCTCGGTCAGCTCGAGCTGCAGCGCCCGGGCCGGCAGACCGGTCTCCTCGAGGATCCGGGCGACATCTCCGAGCAGGCTCGGATCGCGGGACTGCCGGGCGGCCACGTTCACACTGACGAACGGGGCGTCCGACCGCTGGTCGGCCCATCGCCGGGCCTGCTGGCAGGCCTGTTCGAGCACCCACCGGCCGAGCGGCACGATGAGCCCGGTCTCTTCGGCCAGTTCGATGAACTTGTCCGGCGGCAGCCGGCCGAACTCGGGATGGTCCCACCGCACCAACGCTTCCATGCCGCGGATGCGACCGTCGACGAGCGACACCAGCGGCTGGTACTCCAGGGTGAACTCGCCCCGCTCCAGCGCCGCAGGCATCCGCGCCGACAGGGTGTACCGGGCCACCTCGCTGGCGTTGCGGTCCGGGTCGAACAGCGCCCACCGGCCCTTGCCGTCGGACTTCGCCCAGTACAGCGTGATGTCGGCGGCCCGCATCACCTCGGCCGGATCGCTGCCGGCGACCGGACGCTCGACGATGCCGATGCTGGCCGACACGGTCAGCTCGTGACCGCCGAGGCGTACCGGTCGGGCCACCACGTCGAGTACCTGGTCGCCCAGTTCACACACCTGGTCGGTACCGGTGGAGTCGGCGACCAGGATGACGAACTCGTCGCCGCCCATCCGGGCCACCAGGTGCCCCATTCCGGTCACGCACTGGTCGAGCCGCTGCGCCACGGCTACCAGCAGCTCGTCGCCGATGTCGTGACCGAGGCTGTCGTTGATGACCTTGAAGCCGTCCAGGTCGAGGAAGCACACGCCGACCCGCGATCCGGCCGAGGCACCGTCGTACACCTCGGCGAGCCGCTCGAAGAACAGCGCCCGGTTCGGCAACCCGGTCAGCGGATCGTGCAGTGCCTGGTACCGCAGCCGGGTCTGCAGCCGGTACCGCTCGGTGACGTCCTCGCCCATCGCGACCACGTAGCTGGGCGTGCCGTCCTCCTTGCGTACCAGCGAGATCGCCAGCAGCCCCCAGAGCACCTCGCCGTCACTGCGGACGAACCGCCGCTCCAGCCGCAGGTGGTCGGTCATGCCGGTGACGAGCTTGCCGTACACCTGCTCCCGTACCGCGTCCCGATCCTCCGGATGTACCAGGTCGAGAACGTCCTTGCCGTACAGCTCCTCCACGCTGTACTGCAGCATCTCGGTGAGCGCGTGGTTGGCGTCGAGCAGCTTGCCGTACACGTCGCCGATCCCGATGCCGATCGCGGCGCCGGCGAAGACGGCCCGGAACCGCGCCTCGCTCTCCCGCATCGCCTCCTCGGCCTGGGCCTGCGCAACCAGTGCGGCCCGGCGGATCGCCTCCTGTTCGGTGAGCGTCCGGTCCTGCAGTGCCTGCGCGTACCCGGCGGCGAGCGCACCGAGCAGCTGGGCCAGCCGCTGCGACACGTCGGGCCGATCGGTACCCGGCTCGGGGCCGGGCCAGGAAGACGGCAGCGCGGCGGTCAGGTGCCCGCCGAGCACCATGATCGTCCGGTTGACCGTTTCCGCGCTGGTGAAGTGCGCCTCCACCAGGGAGGTACCGACCTCGCGGGCCGGCCACACGGTGAACGGCTCGGCCACCATCGCCTCGACCAGCCGGCCGGCGAGAACGGCGAGGTGGCGCTCCAGGCCGGCCCGGCTGAGCGGCACGTAGCTGGTACCGGCCACCGCCGCCGCCCACCGGCGGGCCAGCCCGGTGAGCGCGTCAGGGGGTACCGGCTGGGCCGCCCCGGCCGCGCCACCGTCCCGACCGGGCGGGTCGGGGTGGCCGTGGGCCGGGTTGGTCATCCGCTCCGTCCGGTCATGTCCTGCGCCCCACCCCGCCGTACGTCACCTGCTGCGGCGCCTCGCCGATCGGCTCGGATCCGTCCGGGCGCCACAGCGGCTGGTACACCACGCCCGGCTCGACCAGCTCGAATCCGTTGAACAGCGCGACGATCTCGTCGTGCGACCGGGACACCAGTGGGTTGGCCGAACGGGCGTACAGCTGGACCAGCTTGTCCGAGCGGACCGGCTCGTTGTCGTGGCTGCCGTGCGAGACGACCAGGAAGCTGCCGGTGACGAGCTGCTCGGCGTACCGCCCGATGAGCCCGGTGGGGTCGTCAGAGTCCGGTACGAAGTGCAGCAGCGCGACCATCAGCAGCCCGACCGGCTGGCTCAGGTCGATCAGCTCGCGCAGGTGCGGGTCCCCCAGTACCTGCTCGGGTTGGCGCAGGTCGGCCTGCACGACCACGGTCCGCGGGTTGCCGGAGAGGATCTCGCGGCTGTGCGCCACCGCGATCGGGTCGATGTCGACGTACGCCACCCGGGCTTCCGGGTCGGCTTCCTGGGCGACCTCGTGCACGTTGCCGACGGTCGGGATGCCGGAGCCGATGTCGATGAACTGGCGGACGCCGACGTCGATCAGGTACCGCACCGCCCGCCGCAGGAACGCCCGGTTCTCCTGCATGAGCTGGGGCAGGTCGGGGAGGATCTCGATCGCCTGCCGGGCCATCTCCCGGTCGACCGCGAAGTTGTGCGAGCCGCCGAGGAAGTAGTCGTACACCCGCGCCGCGCTCGGTCGTTCCGGGTCACCCGCGCCAAGCGCTGTCCGGCCCACGCTCACCTGCCCCTTCTCGCCTCCCCCGACCTCTGGGTACCGGGATCATACGGCGGTACGACGAATCCCGAATACCGCAAACTACCCAAACCGGGCTCGACGGCCATCGATGTCTTGCTGACCTTCCGCGGGTCGGCCGGACGACTCCCCGGCGAACCTCACCGGCAGGAGGCGCCGCGTCACGACCCGCGACCGTGGCCGACCGCCGGCCTGGCGCCGGCCCTGGAGCTGGCCGACCGCCCGCCTGGCGCTGGCCCTGGAGCTGGCCGACCGCCCGCCTGGCGCCGGCCTGCGCTAGTTGGCCTGGCCCGGCGCTGGCCCAGCCCTGGCCCGACGCTGGCCCGGCGCTGGCCTGCGCTAGTTGGCCTGGCGCTTATTGCAAGAGACTTGCAATAATGGATTACCGGCAGGAAGGATCCCTGGCTGTTGCTGGCGTGTGACTATTGCCGGGAAGTTGCAACAAGCTCCGGAGCGGACGGCTCCGAATCAGGGTGGAGGCCCCCTCACCAGGCCGGCGACCAGGCCAGGTGAGCGACAGCCAGGCCACCGGTCCGGCGACCTGGCCGGATGAGCGACAGCAAGGCCACCAGCCCGGCGACCGGGCACGGGGCGAACGACAGCAAGCGAGCGAGACCGGCGAGCGGGAGGACAGCGGATGCACATCCCCGACGGTTACCTGAGCCCGCAGACCTGTGCGGTCGGCTTCGCCATCGCCGTGCCCGCCTGGACCGTGGCCTCCCGCCGGGTCAAGCAGGTGGTCACCACCCGGCACGCGCCCACGCTGGCGCTGTTCGCCGCGGTCTGCTTCCTGGTCATGATGTTCAACATCCCGATCCCGGACGGCACCACCGCGCACGCGGTCGGCGGCGCCCTGGTCGCGGTCGTGCTCGGGCCGTGGGCCGCCGTCATCGCGGTCAGCGTCGCGCTCGGCTTCCAGGCCCTGCTGTTCGGCGACGGGGGCGTGCTCGCGTACGGCGTGAACGTGGTGAACATGGCCGTCGCCATGCCGTTCGTGGCATACGGCGTGTACCGCCTGGTCGCCGGCCGGACACCATTGACCAGCGGCCGCCGGATGGTCGCCGCGGCGCTCGGCGGCTATGTCGGCATCAACGTGGCCGGGCTGCTCACCGCGATCGAGCTGGGCATCCAGCCGGACCTGTTCCACACCGCGGCCGGCGCGCCGCTGTACTCCCCGTACCACCTGGGCCAGGCCATCCCGGCGATCATGCTCGCGCACCTGACCGTCGCCGGGCTCGCCGAAGCGCTGCTGACCGGCGGTGTGGTGGCGTACCTGCAGCGGGCCAACCAGCCGCTGCTCCGGTTGAACAATCCCGACCTGCCGGCGGTAACGCCGACTCCACGCCGGATGCGACCCGGGGTCGTCGCGGCGGTCGCCGTCGGCGTGATGACGCTGCTCACCCCGCTCGGCCTGATCGCGCCCGGCGGCGCGTTCGGCGAGGACGCCCCGACCGACCTGGACCTGTCGACGCTGCACCTTTCCGCGATTCCGGCCGGGCTCAACCGGTACAACAGCCTCTGGGAGCACTCGGCGCTGGCCGGGTACGGCCTGGGCGACACCCATCCGGTGCTCGGCTACCTGGTCTCCGCGCTGGTCGGCATCGCCGTGGTCGGCATCGCGGTGTACCTGGCGGCCAAGGCGTTGCAGCGGTTCGGCCGCCGCGGTGAGCCGCCGGCGTCCGTGCGGGACGAGGCCGAACCGGTGCGGGACGCGCCCGAGCCGGCGGAGGCGCGGTCATGACCCTGCTCGCCCCGACCGTGGAGGTGGCCCCGGCCAAGCCGGCTGTTGCGGCGGGCCCCGCCACCACCGCCGCGTTCGACAGCACTCCGGGCTGGCTGCTGGACAGCCAGTTCGGCGCCTGCCCGTGCACCCCGACCGGCCGACGCAGGCGCTCCTACCTCGACCGCACCCTGCTGTCCGGGGCCGGCCTGCTGCGCCAGGTGATGTTCGCCGACGACCTCGCGGCCGGCCGTGGCGTGCTGCAGCGGCTGGACCCGCGGGCCAAGATCCTGGGCACCGTCGGCCTGCTCATCGCCGCCGCGGTGCTGCACAACATCATTAGCCTTGCCCTGGTGTACGTGGCCACGCTGGTGCTGGCCGCTTTTTCCGGGGTACCACTCGGCTTCTTCGTCAAGCGCGTCTGGTTGTTCGTACCGATCTTCACCGGGGTGGTGGTACTGCCCGCGACCCTGTCGATCGTGACCAAGGGAGACGTAGTACTGACCCTCTGGCACTGGCACGGACAGCCCGAGGGCTTCACCGCGCAGGGACTGTCCAGTGCCGGGCTGGTCATCAGCCGGGTCGCGGTGTCGACCTCGCTGGTCGTACTGCTGACCATCACCACCCGCTGGACGCGACTTCTCGCGGCGCTGCGGGTGCTCGGCGTACCGCGGATGTTCGTGCTGGTCATAGGCATGGCATACCGGTACGTCTTCCACCTGCTCGGCACCGTGGAGGACATGTACACCGCGCGCAAGGCCCGCACCATCGGCCGGCCGAAGCACGATTCGGGATCGCGCGCGTTCGTGGCGGCCAGCGTCGGCGTACTGATCGGCAAGTCGCACCAGCTGTCCGAGGAGGTACACCAGGCGATGGTGGCGCGCGGGTTCCGCGGTGACGCGGCCACGCTCGACCGGCCCCGGTGGAGCACCGCCGAGCTGGCGTACCTGCTGGCGATGCTCGCGGTCGCGGTCGCCGTCGTCGGAGTGGACCGGCTCGTTGGCTGAGACGCGGCTGCTCACCGCGGCCGACCGGGCACCGGCCGATCGGCCCACGCTGCTGGACTGCGACCGGGTGAGCTTCTCCTACCTCGACCGGTACCCGGCGCTCGCGGACGTGAGCCTGCGCGTACACGCCGGCGACCGGCTGGCGCTGCTCGGCGCCAACGGGTGTGGCAAGTCGACCCTGCTGAAGGTGCTGGCCGGGCTGGTCTTTCCGACCTCCGGGCGGTACCACGCGTTCGGCCAGGAGATCACCGAGCACGCGCTGGAGGACGAGCAGGTCAACCGCGGATTCCGTACCCGCGTGGGCTTCGTGTTCCAGAACTCCGACGCGCAGGTGTTCTCCCCGACGGTACGGGAGGAGATCGCGTTCGGACCGCTGCAGCTCGGCCTGTCCGTGGCCGAGGCGACGCAGCGGGTGGACGACGTACTGGCCATGCTGGGCATCGCCGAGCTGGCCGAACGGGCACCGTTCCAACTGTCCGGCGGGCAGAAGAAGAAGGTCGCGATCGGCAGCGTGCTGGTGATGAACCCGGACGTGCTGCTGTTCGACGAGCCGACCGCCGCGCTGGACCCGCGTACCCAACTCTGGTTGATCGAACTCATCGAGCGGCTCGCCGCGGCCGGCAAGACGATCGTGCACGCCACCCATGACCTCGACGTGCTGGACCGGATCGCGGACCGGTGCCTGGTGTTCAGCGAGGAGCACCGGATCGTCGCGGACGGACCGCCCGGCGAGGTGCTGGACCGGCGCGGCCTGCTGCTCGACGTGAACCTCATCCACGAGCGGTCGGTGTTCGGGGCGGCCCGGTGAGACGCCCACCTCCCGGCACCGCCGAGCGCGGCCGGCCCCGGCCGATCACGCTGGTCGGCGACCCGGTGCTGGCCCGGCCGTGCGACCCGGTCACCGCCTTCGACGACGAACTCGCCGCACTGGTCGACGACATGTTCGCCAGCATGTACGCCGCGGACGGCGTCGGCCTCGCGGCCAACCAGGTCGGAGTCCCGCTGCGGGTGTTCGTGTACGACTGCCCGGACGCGTCGAACCGCCGCCAGGTCGGGCACGTGGTGAACCCGGAGCTGGTCGAGCTGCCGCCGGACGAGCGGAAGCTGGTGGAGGAGCCCGAGGGCTGCCTGTCGGTACCGGGGCCGCACGCGGTGGTACCCCGGCCGGACCGCGCGGTGGTGCGCGGCGTCGACGTGCACGGCGAGCCGATCGAGATCGTCGGTACCGGGGTGCTCGCCCGGTGTCTGCAGCACGAAACCGATCACGTCAACGGCGGCCTGTACATCGACCGGCTGAACAAGCGCGACCGCAAGCGGGTACTCGCCGAACTCGACCAGGCGGCGGCAGCACCGGGCCAGGCTCGTTAGGATCGGGCGAACGCGACTGGCGCACACCAAGGTGGAATCGACCACCGGGGAGCGAGACCGGCCCGTACACCGCGCGCCTGGGTGCAAGGGCGTCACCGCCGTAAGGCGACACTGCCGTCACTCGCCAGGAGGACACGCCATGCATCAGCCGCAGACCCCGCACCTCGCCCAGACCGACCCGGAAATCGCCGAGCTGGTCGAATCCGAGGCCCGCCGGCAGTACGAGAAGCTGCGGATGATCCCGTCGGAGAACTACGTCTCCCAGGCGGTACTCGAAGCCACCGGCACCGTGCTGACCAACAAGTACTCCGAGGGGTACGCGGGCAAGCGGTACTACGAGGGCCAGCAGTACATCGACCCGATCGAGCAGCTCGCCGCGTCCCGGGCCGAGGCGCTGTTCGGGGTGGACCACGCGAACGTCCAGCCGTACTCCGGCTCCCCCGCCAACCTGGCCGTGTACCTGGCCTTCTGCCAGCCGGGCGACACCGTGATGGGGATGGCGCTGCCGATGGGCGGCCACCTCACCCACGGCTGGTCGGTGTCGGCCACCGGCAAGTGGTTCCGGTCGGTGCAGTATTCGGTACGCCGGGAAGACGGTCTGGTCGACTTCGACGAGGTACGTGACCTCGCCCGCAAGGAGCGGCCGAAGCTGATCTTCTGCGGCGGTACCGCGATCCCCCGCACGATCGAGTTCGACAAGTACGCGGAAATCGCCCGTGAGGTGGACGCGATCCTGGTCGCGGACATCGCCCACATCGCCGGGCTGATCGCCGGTGGGGCGCACCCGTCGCCGGCCGGGCACGCCGACGTGATCTCCACGACCACGCACAAGACGCTGCGCGGGCCGCGCGGCGCGATGCTGATGTCCACCGCCGAGCACGCCAAGGCGATCGACAAGGCGGTGTTCCCCGGCCTGCAGGGTGGGCCGCACAACCACACCACCGCCGCCATCGCGGTCGCCCTGCGCGAGGCGTCCACCCCGGAGTTCTCGAAGTACGCGCACCAGGTGGTCGCCAACGCGAAGGCGCTGGCCACCGCACTGGCCGAGCGCGGCTACGACCTGGCTTCCGGCGGTACCGACAACCACCTGATCCTGGTGGACCTGACCAGCAAGGGCATCGGCGGCAAGCCGGCCGCGAAGGCGCTGGACCGGGCCGGCATCGAGACCAACTACAACACGGTGCCGTTCGACACCCGCAAGCCGTTCGACCCGTCCGGGATCCGGATCGGCACCCCGGCGCTGACCACCCGCGGCCTCACCGAGGAGCACATGCCGGTGGTGGCCGGCTGGTGGGACACGTCGATCGAGGCAGCGCTCAAGGACGACGAGGCCACCCTCGAACGGGTCGCCGGCGAGGTACGCGACCTGCTTTCCGGGTTCCCGATGCACGGCTGGGCGCCGGTCTCCTAGCCCGCTCCCCTGGACCGCTTCCTAGCGCTTTCCTGGACCGCGCCGTGGATTTCGAGCACGCCAGCGTCGACCTGCCGGGGGTACCGGTCGAGTCGGCGCTGGCGGCGTTCACCGACCCGTCCCTGCTGGCGCGCTGGTGGGGCGGCGAGTTGACGATCGAGCCGCGTCGGGGTGGGGCGTACACCGTGCGCTTCGCCTCGCTGGACCGAACCCTGACCGGTCGGGTACTCGCGTACCAGCCACCCGAGCGGCTGGTGTTCCGCTGGCAGTGGGACGGTGTCGATCCGTCGTACCAGGTCGAGGTGCTGGCGGTACCGGCCGGTGACGGCAGCCGGCTGGAGCTGACCCACGGCCCGTACACCGATTCCGCGACCGACCGCGAGGAGCGGACCAGTCACCGTGACGGCTGGTCGTACTTCCTCCCCCGTCTCGCGGCGTTGTTCACCGCCTAGCGGGGTACGGTGTCATGCGAGAAACGCAATCTATCTTGCGATAATCGCAATCCTGCGTACGCTCGATCTCATGGCGATCAGTCGCGAGGCCCTCGCTGCCCGGGTGAAGGAAGCAGCCGCACACGCCGGGATGACGCAGGCCCAACTCGCGCAACTGGTGGACATCGACCCGTCCGCGCTGTCGCGGGCGCTCACCGGCCAGCGCAACTTCAAGTCGCTCGAGCTCGGCCTCATCGCGGAAGCGCTGCACGTGTCGGTGCAGGACCTGCTGGCCGAGCACCCAGCATCGGACGTTCTGATCGCCGCCCGCGCCCAGCCGAACGCGAACCCGGCGATCGAGCCGGCGCTGGACCGGGTGCGGCACATGCTCGATCTGGATCGGCTCCTGGCCGACCTGGGGTTGGAGTCCTCCGCCGAAGTGCAACGTGCCGTCCACGGCCAGTCCCCGGCCGAGCAGGGCGAGCAGCTGGCCGATGGGCTCCGGGCGGACATCGGCCTGGCCGACGAGGACCTGCCGTACGACCTCGATGCGCTCGCCGGCGTGCTGGAGCGGCGGCTCGGTGTCGACGTCGCCTTCGAGCCCCTGCCCCTCGGTCTCGACGGGCTGAGCGCCACATGTGACTGCTTCGCACTCGCGCTGGTCAGCAGTGGCACGTCCGC
The DNA here is from genome assembly GCA_963742715.1 of uncultured Actinomycetota bacterium. Classification (GTDB taxonomy): domain Bacteria; phylum Actinomycetota; class Actinomycetes; order Mycobacteriales; family Micromonosporaceae; genus CAVUMR01. Next base: position 721,364 of record CAVUMR010000003.1, read on the forward strand.
CACCCGGCAGCGATACACCCTCGCCCACGAGCTCGGGCATCTGGTGGCCGGCGACTCCCAGGAGCTGACCCTCGACGAGGACATCCTCGGGAAACGCACCCCGGACGAGCGACGCGCGAACGCGTTCGCCGCCGCCTTCCTGATGCCGGCCGCGGCGCTCACGGAGTGCGTGCCGCGAGGCTTCGTCTCCGAGGAACTGGTGTCGCAGCTGCTCGCCAGGTTCGGCGTGAGTCTCGATGCGCTCGCCTTCCGGCTGCACAACGTCGGGCTGGTCAACGCGCCTGCCCGGGACCGCATCCGCGCGATGTCGTCCAGCCGCATCACCCTGCGGACCAACCGCACCGCGGACCTGCAGGCCCGTAACGAACGACGCCTGCCAGGAAACCTGCTCTCCCGCGCGGTCGAGGCCTATGCCCTTGGGCAGATGAGCATCCGACCGTTGGCGACGCTGCTGAACGTCGATCCCGAGCAACTCCTTCAGGAGCTGAACCCACCGGACCGGGCCCAGACCCAGGACGACGAGGACAACCAGGCATTCGCCCTGTGAGCGAGCTGGTCAGGAACCTCTACTTCGATACCTGCACCCTGTCCAACTTCGCGACCGTAGGCCGGCTGGACCTCTTGGAGCGTCGATGCGGCAACCGGGCGCGGTGGACCGAGACCGTGCGGTACGAGGTGTCGCGTGGACTGTCCCGTCAGCCGTACCTCCAACAGGTGCTCGATGCCGGCTGGCTCGGTACCCCGGTCGAGGTGGGGGGTGATCCCAAGGAGCTCGAGGAGATAGAGCGGATCCGCAGAGCGTTGGGCGGCGGCTCGGGCGATCACCTCCGGCATCTCGGCGAGGCCGAAATGTTCCACCACCTCGAGAATCACGACGTGTACGGGGTGCTGGTGACCGACGACCGGCCCGCATTGGACTTCGCCGGACGGCGCGGCATCGCGACCATGGACACGGTCCGGTTGCTCGCCGAGTGTCACGCGCAGGGAGAGATCGGCTGCCCCGCCGCCTTCGACCTGCTTGTGGCGATGTCCACCGCCGGCCGTGGCGTCCGGGTACCCGCGCACCACCGGCTTGTGTGTCCGTAGCGGCGTGATCGCCGAGGCCGATCGGCGCCTGCGGAAGCCCCGGCACCAGTGGCGATGGTTGCCGATCATCGAGCCGGGGAAGCCTTAACGCATGAGCGAACGGTGGTATCCCAGGGCGGTCGTGTACTGCCTGGACGTCGAGACGTTCCAGGACTCCAACGGCGACGGAGTGGGTGACCTGCGCGGGCTGATCAGCCGGCTGGACTATCTCGCCGGGCTCGGCATCACCTGCCTGTGGTTCAACCCGATCCACCCGTCCCCTGGCAAGGACGACGGCTACGACGTGGCCGACTTCTACAACGTCCACCCGTCGCTCGGCTCGCTCGGCGACTTCGTCGAGCTGATCCACCAGGCGGACAACCGGGGCATCCGGGTCATGATCGACCTGGTGGTGAACCACACCTCCGACGAGCACCCGTGGTTCAAGGCCGCCAGCAAGGACCCGAAATCGAAGTACCGCGACTGGTACGTCTGGTCCGACACCGAGCCTCCGGATCGCCAGCAGGGCATGGTCTTCCCGGGCGAGCAGAAGGAGACCTGGACCTACCTCGACTCCGCGCACGCCTGGTACTTCCACCGGTTCTACGACTTCGAGCCGGACCTGAACCTGGCCAATCCGGAGGTACGCGCGGAGATCAAGAAGATCATCGCGTTCTGGCTCAAGCTCGGGGTGTCCGGATTCCGGATGGACGCGGCACCGTTCGTCATCGAGCTGACCGAGCCGGGCAACCCGAACTCGCCCAAGGACTTCGAGCTGCTCACCGAGTTCCGCCACCACGCCAACTGGCGGCGCGGCGATGCCGTCTTCCTGGCCGAGGCGAATGTCGAACCGGACGGGCTGCCGGAGTACTTCGGCGACACCGGCGGCTCCGGCAACCGGCTGCACATGCTGTTCGACTTCATGCTCAACGGCCAGTTGATGCTCGCGCTGGCGCGCGAGGACGCGGAGCCGATCAGCGAGGTGCTGCGGAACACGCCGAAGCTGCCGGCCGGCGCGCAGTGGGCCACCTTCCTGCGCAATCACGATGAGGTGGACCTGAGCCGGCTGACCGCCGAGCAGCGCTCCGAGGTGTTCGAGAAGTTCGGACCGGACCCGGACATGCAGCTGTACGACCGGGGCATCCGCCGGCGCCTCGCGCCGATGCTGGGCAACGACCGGCGCCGGATCGAGCTCGCCTACTCGGTGCAGTTCACACTGCGCGGTACGCCGGTGCTCCGGTACGGCGAGGAGATCGGGATGGGCGACGACCTGAGCCTGCCCGGCCGCAACTCCATCCGTACCCCCATGCAATGGACCTCGGGCACGAACGGCGGCTTCTCCACCGCGAAGCGCAACAAGCTGGTCCGTCCGGTCATCAACGAGGATGAGTACGGCTGCGAGAAAGTGAACGTGACCGCGCAGCGGCACGAGACGAACTCGCTGCTCAGCTGGTTCGAGCGGATGATCCGTACCCTGCGCGAGTGCCCGGAGGTCGGGGAAGGCACCTGCGTGGTGGCCGACATCCCGGTGCCGCGGCAGGTGCTCGTCCACCGGTCCGACGGTCCGAGCGGCTCGATGATGTTCCTGCACAACCTCGCCGACGAGCCGGTGACGGTCGACCTGTCCGGTGCGTTGAGCGACGGCGACGAGCCGCTCGAGTTGTTCGCCAACGAGCACTATGACTCGCTCGAGCCGCCGATGGACAACCTCGACCTGTCCGGCTACGGCTACCGCTGGTTCCGACTCCGCCGGAGCACCGGCGGCGAGTAGACGCGCGCGGGGCACCGTCGGCGGGTAAGCGCGCGGGGCATCGTCGGCGGGTAAGCGCGCGGGGCATCGTCGGCGGGTAACAAGGACGGCTACTGCGTGGCGAGTGCTTCGGTCGGGGACAGCCGGCTCGCCCGTACGGCCGGGTAGATGCCGGCGATCCCGCCGATCACCAGGGTCGCGCCGAGTCCACCGAGAGTCGCCCAGGCCGGTACCACCGACGGCCAGCCCTGGTACGTCGCGTACCCGACCGTGACCGCGATGCCGAGCAGCACGCCGGCCACGCCGCCGAGTACCGACAGCAGTTGCGACTCGACCAGGAACTGCAGCCGGATGTGGCCGCGGGTGGCACCGAGCGAGCGGCGCAGGCCGATCTCCGCGCGCCGTTCGAGTACCGAGATGACCATCGTGTTCGCCACCCCGACCCCGCCGACCAGCAGTGCTACCGCGCCGAGACCGAGCAGCAGCCCGGAGAAGGTCTGGTCGGTGGCCTGTCGGGCGGCGAGCGCGTCCGACGGCCGGGAGACCTTCACCTGGTCCGGGCTCTGCGGATTCGCGGTCGCGGCCAGTACGCCCTGCACCGCCTCCACCGCGTCCTCGCGGGTACGGGTGTACACGGTCGTGGGGTACCCGTCGAAGCCGAGCTTGTCCTGCGCCACCGGCCAGCCGACCAGCGCGGCGGTGTCCAACTCCGGCGCGAGTGGCACCGGGTCGAGTACGCCGACCACGGTGAACCAGCGGTCCCCCAGGTACACCTGCTGCTCGGTACCGGCCGCGCCGACCCCGAGCCGATCCGCGGTCGCGGCGCCGAGCACCACCGCGGGGTACCGCGCGGTCGCCTCGTTGAGCCAGGTGCCGCTGGCGACGTGGCCACGGATCGTGTCGAGTAGGTCGGTACGCGCGGCCAGTACCGCGATGCTGCCGGTCTGCCCGGCCGGGACGCGATCGGTCCGGTACACGTGCACGTTGGTGACCCGGCCGGTGGCGGTGGCCGAGGTGACCGGGCCGATCCGGCGGATCATGCCGACCGTCTCGGTGGACAGGTGCGCGTTGTCGCCGAAGATCGTCTGGCCGGGGCCGACGGTGAGCAGGTTGGTGCCGAGCCGGTCGAGCGTGCGGTCGAGTTCGGCGCGGCTGGAGGTGGAGATGCCGACCACCGAGATCATCGCGGCGATGCCGATCGCGATGCCCAGCGCGGACAGCACCACCCGGGTGGGTCGGGGCCGCAGCCCGGCCGCCCCGACCCGCGCGACGTCGCCGGGCCGCAGCCGGGCCGGCACCAGCCGGGGTCGGTCGCCGGCGGCCATCAGCCGACCACCCGGCCGTCGTGCAGGACCACCTGCCGCGGCAGGGTGGCCGCGATGTCGCGATCGTGGGTGATGATCACGACGGTGGTACCGGTGGCGTGCAGCTCGCGCAGCAGCGTCATCACGCCGCTGCCGGACACCGAGTCGAGGTTTCCGGTCGGCTCGTCGGCGAGCAGCAGCGCCGGTTCACCGGCCACCGCCCGCGCGATCGCGACCCGCTGGCGCTCTCCCCCGGACAGCTCGTGCGGCCGGTGGTCCAACCGGTGGCCCAGGCCGACCCTGGTCAGCGTCGCCACCGCCCGTTCCCGCCGCTCGGCGATGGGCATCCCGGTGTACAGCAGGCCATCGGCGACGTTGTCCAGGGCGGACACCCCGGGCGCCAGGTGGAAGTGCTGGAACACGAAGCCGATCCGGCCGGCCCGCAGCGCGGACAGCTCCCGGTCGGACAGCGCGGCCACGTCGTACCCGTCGACCCGGACCGTCCCGGACGACGGCCGGTCGAGCGTGCCGATCAGGTTGAGCAGGGTCGACTTGCCGGAGCCGGACGGTCCGACGATGCCGACCAGCTCGCCGTAGTTGACCCCGAGCGAAGCACCGCGTAACGCGGCCACCCCGCCCGGGTACGTCTTGCTGACGTGCGAGAGTTCGACGAGCTCAGTCACCGGGCGTCCCGACGGTGACTCCCTCGTCGATGCCCTCGCCGGTGATCTCCACCTGGCCGTTGGCGAACATGCCGGTCTTCACCGCGACGTACCGGGTGGTGTTCCCCTCCACCACCTGCACGCCGTACCCGCCTTCGCGCAGCGCGACCAGGGCCGCGACCGGGACCGTGAGCACGTTCTCGCGCCGCGCGCTGATCAGCGTGATGTCGACGGGAGCGGCCTGCAGGGTGCCGAGCGCCTTCTGGTCGGCGATGGTGATGACGACCTCGATGGTGGCGTTGCCGGCGCCACCGGTACCGCCGGTGCCGGTCCCCGAACCGCCGGTGCCGCCGGTGGAGCCGGAGCCGCTGGTGACCGTGCCGATGCTGGTCACGGTGCCGGTGACCGGCCGACCGTCGGGCAGGGTCACGGTCGCGGTACCGCCCTTGTGTACGAGTTGCTGCTTGGCCACGTCGAGCGCGACCCGGACGGTACGGGTGGTGCCGGTGTAGCTGAGGATCTCGCCGGTACCAGGGTCCCCGACGTGCGCCTTCACCTCGGCGATCCGGATCCCCGCGGGCGCGACCAGGGCCTGGTTCACGTCGACCGTGCCGGTCTCGGTCACGCCCAGGTCGGCCTGCCACTGCTTGACCGCGGCCGCGGTGCTGGCGGTGTACGAGTCGTCCACGGTGAAGCCGGTGTAGCCGAGCGCGGCCAGGTTCCGTTCCAGCTGCGTGACGTCAGCGCCGGTCAGTCCGGTGGTGAGCACCCGGTACAACGGCAGCTTCCCGTACAGCAGCGGCACCGGCTGCTCGTTCACCTTGTACACGGTCGCGCCCCGGGCCATCGTGGCGCCCGGTACCGGCAGCCAGGTGATCGTGCCGGTACCGCCCTGCGCCGGCCCCGCCGCGCCGCCGGACGCTCCGGTCGAGCCGCTCGTGCCACCGGCGCCGGCACTTCCGCCGGCCGGCTTGTCGGACGACGGGCTGCCGAGCCCGGCCCGCGCGGTCACGGCGACCGGATCGCCGTAGTCGAGGGTGCCGCCGACCACTTCGCTCTCGGTCAACGTGGTCCGGCTGACCGTCGCCGTACCGGGCGGCAGGTCACCGCGGCTCTCGCCCCGCGCGTCACGTCCACCGAAGCCGAACGCGGCGACGCCGATGGCCGCGGCCACGGCCGCGACGGCGGTCAGGCCGGCGACGCCGCGGGCCCGGCGTCGCCGGCCTGATGCCTGGCTCGTGTCCGTGCTCAACAGCTGCTCCCGCTGGTTCGGCGGCTGGATCCGGGTCGGGGTCCAGGGCCCGGCCTCAGCCGTTCCACTTCGGCAACTTGTCCTGGCATGCCTTCATCGCGGTCCGGAAGGTCGGGCCGCTCTGGTCGACGCCGACCGGTGGTGCGGCACCGCCGCCGTTCGGGTCCGGGTCCGGCATGTCCACGCCGTGCTGCCGCATGCAGGTGGTGAACTCGCGCATCGCGTCCGCCTGCTGCGGATCGGGCTTGTTCAGCTCGCCGCCGTTGGGCAGCAGCGGCCGGCACGCCTGCATCGCCTTCTGGAAGACCGGGCTGTTCCGGCTGATCTTCTTGCCGCCCACCGCGGTGGCGGGACCGTCTCCGTTCGGGTCCGGGTCGGGCATGTCCACGCCGTGCTCGCGCATGCAGCCGGCGAACCTGCGCAGCGCCTCCTGCCGGGCGACCGGCTGTGCGGACGTGCTCGCCGTCGGCTTGTCCGCCCCGCCCGCGGTCGCGATGTCGTCGCCGCTGTTGCCGTCGCAGCCGGTCACACCCAGACCCAGGACCAGCAGGGGTACCGCGGACAGAGCCACCCTCCAGCGCCGTCCGGTGCCCCGTCGGGTTGCGGATGGAGGTACTCGCACGTCGAACTCCCCGGTCGTACTGGCTTCCCACCACGAGGGCGGCGGTCGTGGACGAGTCAACCCGTACCGCCGTATCCCGGGCGTAACCGACAGGGGTTACGGCACCGTTACCCGGGCCTGGGGGACCATGGGGGCTGCCGGATCGGACCCCGCGGAGGCGGACAGACGTGCGCGTACTGGTTGTCGAGGACGAGAAGCTCCTCGCCGACGCCATCGCCGAGTGGCTGCGGCGGGAGACGTTCGCGGTCGACGTGGCGTACGACGGTGACGCGGCACTGGAGCGGCTCGGCGTCAACGACTACGACGTCGTGGTGCTCGACCGCGACCTGCCGATCGTGTCCGGTGACGAGGTGTGCCGGGCGATCGTCGAGTCCGGCGCGCACGCGCGGGTGCTCATGCTCACCGCCGCCGCGGCGGTACGGGACCGGGTCGAGGGCCTGGCCATCGGCGCGGACGACTACCTGGGCAAGCCGTTCGCCTTTGTCGAGCTGTCCGCCCGGGTACACGCGCTGGGCCGGCGCACCCGACCGGCCGCGCCCCCGGTGCTGGAGCGGGCCGGTATCCGGCTCGATCCGCAGCGGCGGGAGGTGTCCCGGGACGACCGGCAGGTACCGCTGGCCCGCAAGGAGTTCGCCGTACTCGCCGAGCTGCTGCGCGCCGACGGCGCGACCGTGTCGGCCGAGGAGCTGCTCGAGCGGGTGTGGGACGAGCACATCGACCCGTTCACCAATGTCGTACGGGTGACCATGATGAAGCTCCGCCGCAAGCTCGGCGACCCACCGGTGGTCGAGACCGTACCGGGAGTGGGGTACCGGATCCGATGAGTGCGCTGTCCACGAAGTTGACGTGGCTCCTGCCGCGGAACTGGACCATCCGGGTACGGCTGACCGCGCTGTACGGCGGGCTGTTCTTCCTGGCCGGAGTGGTACTGCTCGGCCTGACGTACCTGCTGGTGAAGCAGAACCTGGACGCCCGGGTACTGCAGACCGACCGGCCCAACACCGCGATCTCGGACCTGCCGCCGGTACGCAGCGGCGGGTTCGAGCCGGGCGATGCCGAGCGGATCCGCGCGCAGGTACGACAGGCCCAGGACGACTTCCGTGCCGAGACGCTCGACTCCCTGCTGACCCAGGGCGCGGTCGCGTTGGCGCTGGTCGGAGCCGCGGCTACCGCGTTGGGCTGGGTGGTGGCCGGGCGGGTACTGCGCCCGCTGCACCGCATCACGGACACCGCGCGACGGATCGGCGGAGCCGACACGGCCGGCGAGGGCCTGCACGAGCGGATCGCGCTGGGCGGGCCGACGGACGAGATCAAGCAGTTGGCGGACACGTTCGACACGATGCTCGAACGGCTGGACCGCTCATTCGACGGGCAGCGGCGGTTCGTCGCCAACGCCTCACACGAGCTGCGTACGCCGCTGGCCATCAACCGGGCGCTGATCGAGGTCGCGGTGACCCGTCCGGACGCGTCCGCGGACCTGCGCCAGCTCGGCGGGTCGCTGCTGGAGATCAACGGCCGGCACGAGCGGCTGATCGACGGGCTGCTCACGCTCGCCGACTCGGAGAACGCGATCACCGAACGTACCGCGGTCGACCTGGCCGAGATGGTGACTCATGTGGTCGAGCAGTCCGCCGCCACGGCCGAGGAGGCCGGAGTCGAGATCACGACCGAGCTGTCGCCGGCTCCGGCCAGCGGCGATCCGGTACTGATCGAGCGGCTGGTACAGAACCTGATCGAGAACGCGATCCGGCACAATCTGCCGACCGGCGGCCGGTTGACCGTCAGTACCCGATCGGCGCCTGGTGGCGCGGAACTCGTGGTCAGCAACACCGGCCGGCCGGTCCCCCGGTACGAGACGGACACGATCTTCAAGCCGTTCCGTCGGCTGACCGGCGAGCGGGCGAGTCCGGAGCGCGGTTCGGGGTTGGGGCTGTCCATCGTGGCCGCCGTGGCCCGGGCGCACGGCGGCACGGTGAACGCGACCCCTCGGGACGGCGGCGGCCTGGTGGTACGCGCGGTCCTGCCGTCCTGACAGCACCGGCCGGAGCGCGCCGGCCGGAGCACGGGCAGGTCAGCGGTCGGTCAGCCCGGCGCGCCGGCGGAGCGAGGCCAGGTCGACCACGACGATCCGGTGCCCCTCGGTGCGCAGCCAGCCCCGCTCGACGAACATGCGGATCACCTGGTTGACGCTCTGCCGGGAACCGCCGGCCAGCTCGGCGACCTGGGTCTGGCTGAGTTCGATGGTGGGCAGCGGCCCGGGCCGGTCACTCACCAGCCGGACCACGACCTTGGCCACCCGACCGGACAGGTCGAGGAAGACGTGGTCGGCCTTCTGTTCGGTGAGCCGGCGGATCAGCCCACCGAGGGAACGCAGCGCGGCTTCGAGCAGCGCCGGCTGGGCGCGGACCAGGTCGATGAACGCCGGCCGGGACAGCATCAGCGCGGTCACGTCCTCGATCGCCTCGACCGAGGCCGAGCGGGGGGCGCCGTCGAGCAGCGAGACCTCACCCAACAGACCCGGCGCGCGTACCACGGTGAGCATGGCCCGGTCACCGGTTGCGGCGGACCGGTACACCGCGACCGAACCGCGCCGGAGTACCAGCAGGGAGTCGCCCGGATCGCCTTCGACGAAAATCTGCTGGCCCTTGCGGAACAACCGGGGCAGCGCGACCGACGCGATCCGCTGCCGTAGCACCGGGTCCAATCCGGCGAACAGCGCTATTCCGGCCAGTGGATCATCCAGCCCGGGCTGCCGCGGCGACGCCACGCGATCACGTCCTCCGATCACACCTGGTACGGGATAACCGCGATAAGTATCTTGTCTCATTTTCTCCACCCGTGTCCCTTTGCGCCCAGGCCCCTTTTTTTCAGGCAGATCGCTGTACCGACTTCCCGGATTGGCGCATACGCCGGAATTTGCCTGCTCTGCGGTCTGAGATGGGACGGCATAGTCGCCCTGAAGTGACGTGAATTCGCGGAAAAGAATAGGGAGAAGTGTTGATCAGGCATACCGAGGCGCCCATCTATTTCGCCCCGCGCGGCAGGCCCCGGATCGCCGCAAAGGAACGTGCTGACCCTCGCGTGGGGGCGAAGGTGCGGTACGGCCGGTCGTCCCCGTAACCTTGTTCGGGTCAAATCGGCCGGAGCGCGTGCCCGGGCGGGCAGGAGGAGACGGTGTGAGCACCAACGCCGAGGGCTACCCCGAGGTGGGTCGGGTTCTGGTCATCATCCCGACCTACAACGAGGCGGAGAACCTGCCCCGGATCAGCGCCCGGCTGCGAGCCGCGGTGCCCGCGGCGCACCTGCTGGTGGCCGACGACAACAGTCCGGACGGTACCGGCGACATCGCCGACCGACTCGCGGCCGAGGACCCGCACATCCACGTGCTGCACCGGCCGGGCAAGGCCGGACTGGGCGCGGCGTACCTCGCCGGCTTCCGTTACGCGGCGGACCACGGGTACGACGCCGTGGTGGAGATGGACGCCGACGGTTCGCACGCGCCGGAGCAGCTGCCCCGGCTGCTGGACGCGCTGGCCGATCACGACGTGGTACTGGGCAGCCGCTACCGCCCCGGCGGCGAGGTGGTCGACTGGCCGATCCGGCGGCTGCTGATCTCCCGCGGCGGCAACCTGTACACCCGGATCGCGCTCGGCATGCCGATCAGCGACGCCACCGGCGGGTACCGCGCGTACCGCACCGCCGTACTGGACAAGCTGGACCTCGACACGATCAGCTCGGCCGGTTACTGCTTCCAGGTGGACCTGGCCCGGCGTGCCTGGCAGGCCGGCCTGCGGGTCGTCGAGGTGCCGATCACGTTCGCCGACCGTCAGTACGGCCTGAGCAAGATGAACAGCGGCATCGTCGGCGAGGCGCTGTGGCGGGTCACGATCTGGGGCACCAAGGCCCGGTTCGACAAGGTGCGGGCGGCTCTCCGCCGCCGGTGACTGCCGCGCTGCCGCGCCGCCTGAAACCGCCGGTGACTGCCGCGCCGCCTGAAGCCGCCGGTGACTGCGCCGCCTGAAGCCGCTGGTGACGGCGCCGCTCGAGGCCGTCCCGCAAACCCGGCGTCAGGCGTACAGGGCGAAGTAGACGGCGATGTAGTGGCAGATCGCGGCCACCAGCGTCGCGGCGTGGAAGAACTCGTGGTGACCGAAGGTACGGGGCCACGGGTTGGGCCACTTCAACGCGTAGAACAACGCGCCGACGCTGTAGAACACGCCGCCGACCAGCATCAACACCAGAGCCGTGGCGCCGCCGTACCGGGCGATGTCCGGCAGTACGAACAGCGCGACCCAGCCGAGCGCGATGTACGGCGGTACGGACACCCAGCGCGGCGCCTGCGGCCACGCCAACTTGAGCGCGACGCCGATGATCGCGCCGGACCACACCACCGCGAGAATCTCCCAGGCCAGCCGGGTCGGCAGCAGGAGCAGGCTGAACGGGGTGTACGTACCGGCGATGAACAGGAAGATCATCGAGTGGTCCAGCCGCTTCATCACGGCGTACCCGACCGGCCCCCACACCCGCCGGTGGTAGAGCGCGCTGATCCCGAACAGGCCGGTGATCGCGACCGAGTACACGGCACACGCCACGACCGGTCGCCACCCCGGCTGGGTCGCCGCCAGCGAGGTCAGCACGATGCCGCACACCGCGCCCACGCCCACCGCGTACGCGTGCAGCCAGCCGCGCATCCGCGGTCGCGCCAGTGGATCCTTGGCGTGAGCGGTACGGGTGTCGATAGCCGCTGATCGAGTCACAACAACCAGGCTACGGGGCCGTAGGTTACTTGTCAGTAATATCGTGCCGAACGTTGCCCTGGTCACGCCACCCGGAAGCAGCGGGCCGAGTTCGCCGAGACGGATTCACAGGGCCTCTCAGCACTCGATGACGTTGACGGCCAGGCCGCCGCGCGCGGTCTCCTTGTACTTGACCTTCATGTCCGCGCCGGTCTCCCGCATGGTCTTGATGACCTTGTCCAACGAGACGTGGTGCTCCCCGGTACCGCGCATCGCCAGCCGGGTCGCGGTGATCGCCTTGATCGACGCGACCGCGTTCCGCTCGATGCACGGGATCTGCACCAACCCGCCGACCGGATCGCAGGTCAACCCCAGGTTGTGCTCCATCGCGATCTCGGCCGCGTTCTCCACCTGCTCGGGGGTACCGCCGAGCACCTCGGCCAGCCCCGCGGCGGCCATCGAACAGGCCGACCCGACCTCGCCCTGGCACCCGACCTCGGCACCGGAGATCGAGGCGTTCTGCTTGAACAGCGCGCCGATCGCGCCCGCGGTCAGCAGGAACCGGATCGCCCCGTCGTCGCTCGCACCGGGTACGAACCGCGAGTAGTAGTGCAGCACCGCCGGTACGATGCCGGCCGCCCCGTTCGTCGGCGCGGTCACCACCCGTCCGCCGGAGGCGTTCTCCTCGTTCACCGCCAGCGCGAACAGGGTCACCCAGTCCATCACCCGCAGCGGATCGGTGGTGTAGTGCTCGGTGGTGAGCGAGCGGTACATCCCCGCCGCCCGCCGGGACACCCGCAGGCCACCGGGCAGCGAGCCGGTCTGCTCGCAGCCGCGGCGGACACAGTCCTGCATGGCCTGCCAGATCCGCAGCAGCCCGTCCCGTACCTCCTGCTCGGACCGCCAGGACAGCTCGTTCGCGAGCGTGATCTCGCTGATCGACAGGCCGGTCGCGGTCGCCACCGCGAGCAGCTCCACGCCGGTGTTGAACGGGTACTTCACCGGGGTGTCGTCCGGCTTCACCGGACTGTCGCTGTCGCCGCTGTCGTCGACCACGAACCCGCCGCCGACCGAGTAGTACGTGCGGGTGCGGACTTCGGCGCCCTGCGCGTCGTACCCCCGGAAGATCATGCCGTTGGGGTGCAGCGGCAGTGACTTGCGGCGGTGCAGCACCACGTCCTCGGCCGGGTCGAAGCTCACCTCGTGCCGGCCGAACAGGCGCAGTCGGCGCGAGGCCTTCAACGCGGCCAGCCGCTCGGCGACGGTATCGGTGTCCACCGTCTCCGGCTCCTCGCCGGCCAATCCGAGCACCACCGCGCCGAGCGAACCGTGCCCGTGTCCGGTGGCGCCCAACGAACCGAACAGCTCGGCGCGTACCCCGGCCACCCGGTCGAGCTCGCCGTCGGCGTCGAGCCCGGCGATGAAGGTCCGGGCCGCTCGCATCGGGCCCACCGTGTGCGAGCTGGACGGGCCGATGCCGATGCTGAACAGATCGAAGACGCTGATCACGTGCGGTCCTCTCCGGGCAGCCCGGTCAGGCGTGCAGAGCCGGTTCGTGTCCGGCGTGGGTATCCGGCTCGATCTGGAACGTGCAGTGCTGGACGTCGAAATGGTGCACGAGGCAGGCCGAGACAGCGTCCAGAACGCTTCCACCGCAGCGGCTGTCGAGCACCTCGTCCGACACGACCACATGGGCGGACATCACCGGCATCCCGCTCGTGATGGTCCACACATGCAGATCGTGTACGTCCCGCACCCCCGGTACGCCGAGGATGTGCCGGCGTACGTGCTCCAGGTCGATGTGCCGGGGCGTGCCCTCCAACAGTACGTCTGCCGCGTCCCGGAGCAGCGAAAACGTCCGCGGCAGGATGGCCAGCCCGATGAGTCCGGAGACGATCGGATCGGCCACCTGCCAGCCGGTCGTCGCGATCACCACCGCGGCCACGATCACCGCGGCCGAGCCGAGCAGGTCGCCGATCATCTCCACGTACGCGCTGCGTACCACCAGGCTCTCGCCCTGACCGGTGTGCAGCAGCGCCAGGCCGACCAGGTTCGCCACCAGGCCGACCGCGGCCACCACCAGCATCCAGCCGGCCTGTACCTCCGGCGGATCGGTGAGCCGGCGTACCGCCTCGATCAGCACCAGCACCGCGACCACGATCAGTACCGCGGCGTTGAGGACGGCGGCGAAGATCTCGGCCCGGTGGTACCCGAACGACCGGCGCGGCGACGGCGGGCGGCCGGCGAACCAGACCGCGAGCAGGGCGAGCCCCACGCCCGCCGCGTCGGTCAGTACGTGACCGGCGTCGGCCAGCAGCGCCAGGCTGCCGGTGAGCAGGGCGCCGATGGTCTGGCCGACCACCACCACCATCGAGACGACCAGCGCGATGACCAGCCGGCCGCGGTGCCGCTGCGCCGCACTGACCATGGCCGGACCATGGGCGTGTCCGCCGCCCATCAATCCACCGCCACGTTCCCCGGCCGCGCCATGGGGCCGAGGCTACCGGAGCAGGGCCTGCGCCAACGGCGGCCGCTCGGGGTGGCCGGTCGGCCGCGCCGGGTCCCCGGCAGCCCCCGCGGCGCCCGGCCACGCGCGCCGGGTCTTCGGCGGCCACCGCCCGGCGGCGACGATAATCGGCGCGGCAGGGAGGGGATGCCGGTGTACGGCAGGATGCGCCAATGGCTCGACCCGGACGAGCTCGCCCGATCGGGTACGACGCCGGACTACCGGTTTTCGCTGGCCAACGAACGTACCTTCCTCGCCTGGATCCGTACCGGACTGACCCTGGTCGGTGGCGGGCTGGCGGTCGCGCAGTTCCTGCCGGACCTGCGCCCGGTGTACCTGAAAGAGGTTCTCGCCGCCGTACTCATGCTGCTCGGCGCGGCCTGTGCGGTACGGGCGGTCGACCACTGGGCCCGATGCGAGCGGGCGATGCGGCACCGTACCGACCTGCCGGTGTCGCGCTTCCCGATGGTGCTCGCGCTGGCCATCGCGGTCGGTGCGGTACTGCTGATGGTGGTGGTGCTGATCGGCGGCACCCGGTGAACCGGCCGGGCTTGCCGATCGAGCCGGGCGGTCCCGATCTGGGCCTGCAACCGGAGCGCACCCGGCTGGCGTGGCGGCGGACCGTACTGACGGTCACCGCGGTCGCGGTGCTGCTCTGCCGGTACGCCATCCATCGGGGTTTGTCCGGCGGCGCGCTGCTGACCGTGGCCGCGACCGCGATCGTGTGGCTGGCCCTGGTCCTGGTCGCGCAGCGGCGGATCCGGGTGCTGGCCGAGCGCCCCCCGGCCGTCGTGTCGACGATCCGCACGGCACTGGTGGCCACCACGGTCGTCGCGTTCGTGCTGCTCAGCGGCCTGGTGCTGGCCGACTCGCTGACCGGCTGAGGCCGCGCTGGTCGGGCGGCGGGCGCGTCAGCTGGTGGGCTCGCCGAAGGTGACGGTGACCTTGCTGTACCCGAGACTGCGCAGCATCCCGGTCAGCATCGCGCGGGTGTTGGCCTCGGCCCGGTCGGTCAGCTTCGCGTCGTTGGCCGCCGTCCCGATCTTCTGCTCGGCCAGCTGGTACAGCTCGCGCTGCCGGTTCGGATTGTCCGACACCAACGACTTGAACCGGTCGAGCAGACCGCGCTGCTCGGCGAAGACGTAGCTGCGGTTGTGATCGATGTTGGGCTTCTCCAGCCCCGGTTCCGGCAGCCGTACCGTGACCGAACCCTTGTCCGCCGAGGTGGTGATCGCCTTGTCGGAGATCTTGCTGAAGTCGACGTAGGCGTCCACGCTGCCGGCCGCGACGAACAGGGTCCGCTCCCCGAGCAACGCGGAGGGAATGAAGTCGGCTTCCTTGCGCAGGTCGATGACGACCTGGAAGTTGCCGCTGGCCGCCTCGTACCGGGACAGGTCCTTGATGGACTGCAGCAGTACCGGCTGGCTGTTGTCGGTGGTCTTCTTCGCGAACGGGTTGCTCGGCCAGCCGATGACGTGGAACGCCCGGGCGCCGACCAGCGCGACAAGTACGACCAGCACCACGGCGAGCAGGCCGAACACGTTGCGCCAGAGGCCCCGGCGCGGCGGTGCTGGCGGGTCGCCGTCGTACCTGGGCAGCTGGCGCGTACTGGTCAGGCCGGCGGAGTCGGTGCCGCGCTCGCCGTCATCGGCAGGATCACGATCGCCGGAGTTGCCGGATGCGCCGAACCGCGCCACGAATGCCTCCCTGTTCCGGACCTGTTCCGGACCTGTTCCGGACCTGCTCCATACCGTCAGGGTGGCCGTACCCGCGCCAACCCGAGTCAAACGGTACAGCGAGCCATCGAGCACGGAGAGTCACGCATTTCGCTCGAGCTGCTCACCCCAGCGGGCGCGGGAGAACACGGCTACAGGTCGAACTCGCCGTCCTTGGCGCCGGCGAGGAACGCGTCCCACTCGGGCTCGGTGAAGACGAGCTTCGGCCCGCGCGGGTCGGCGGCATCCCGTACCACGATCTTGTCCTCGACGAAGGCCACCTCGATCCGGCCTTCCTCGCCCTCTCCACCGCGCCGCCAGACGGCGTCGGCGAGATCCGGCAGGAGCTTCTCCGTCACCCCACGCACCTCCGCGGAGCAGGCTACCGCCGCCGGGTCCGGCGCCGTGGCGAGATCCGCTGCGCCGCGGCGACGGGATCAGGTGAAGGCGGAGATGCCGGTCAGCTGCTGGCCCACCACGAGCAGGTGGATCTCGCTGGTGCCCTCGTACGTCAGCACGCTCTCCAGGTTGGCCGCGTGCCGCATGACCGGATACTCGCCGCTGATCCCGTTGGCGCCGAGGATCGTCCGGCAGGTACGCGCGATCTCCAGCGCCTCCCGTACGTTGTTCAGCTTGCCGACGCTGACCATCTCCGGCCGCAGGCTGCCGGCGTCCGACGCGCGCCCGAGGTGCATCGCGAGCAGGTAGCCCTTCTGCAGCTCGAGCGCCATGTTCGCGAGCTTCTCCTGGGTGAGCTGGAAGCTCGCGATCGGCCGGCCGAACTGCTCCCGGCCGCAGGAGTAGTCGATCGCGGTCTGCAGGCAGTCCCGGGCCGCGCCGAGCGCTCCCCAGATGATGCCGGCGCGCGCCTCGGTCAGGCAGGACAGCGGGCCGCCGAGCCCGCGCGCCTCCGGCAGCATCGCGTCGGCCGGCAGCCGCACGTCGTCGAGTACGACCTCGCCGGTCAGCGACGCGCGCAGCGACAGCTTGTTGCCGATCTCCGGAGTGGACACCCCCGGGGTGTCGGTCGGCACCACGAACCCGCGGATGCCGTCGTCGGTACGGGCCCACACCACGGCCACGTCCGCCACCGGCGCGTTGGTGATCCACATCTTGTTGCCGCGCAGGATCCAGTCGTCGCCGTCGCGGACGGCCCGGGTCTTCATCGAGGCAGGATCGCTGCCGTGGTCCGGCTCGGTCAGGCCGAAACAACCGATCAGCTCGCCGCTCGCCATCCGCGGCAGCCACTGCTGCTTCTGCTCTTCGGACCCGAACCGCCAGATGGCGTACATGGCGAGCGAGCCCTGCACGCTGACCACGCTGCGTACCCCGGAATCGCCCGCCTCGAGTTCCAGGCAGGCCAGGCCGTACGCGACCGCGGAAGCACCGGCGCAGCCGTACCCGGTCAGGTGCATGCCGAGCAGCCCGAGTTCGGCGAAGTCCTTGGCCAGGTCACGCACCGGCATCGTGCCCTCGGCGAACCAGCCGGCCACGTACGGCCGGACCTTGTCGTCCACCACCCGGCGCACCACGTCGCGGACCGCGCGCTCCTCGTCGGACAGCAGCGCGTCGAGGTCGAGCAACTCCAGCGGCCCGGTCCGGTCAACCATCTCAAGGTCCTCTCAGCCGACGGGGTCCGCTCAGGCGACGAACACCCGGGCGTGGATGGAGGTGCGTTGCTGCAACGCGGCGCGCAGCGCCCGGTGCAGGCCGTCCTCCAGGTACAACGCTCCCTCGAAGTCCACCACGTGCGGGAACAGATCCCCGTAGAAGGTCGAGTCCTCGGCCAGCAGCCGGTCGAGGGCCAGGTGCCGCTTGGTCGTGACCAGTTGATCGAGGCGGATCGGCCTCGGCGGGATCTCCGCCCACTGCTTCGGCGTCAGACCGTGCTCGGGGTACGGTCTCCCCTCCCGCACTGCCTTGAAGATCACGTGCCGGGCTCCCTCCCGCTGCGCAACACCCCCGTTGCCAACCGCGGTACCCGCACCAGGGTAGTCAGTGTGGTCAGGCGCGTACGGGCCGCAGGCCCCAGCGACCGCGCCAGGTCTGCCCCGGCTCCAGTACGACGAGATCGCGACCGGTACGGAACGCGTCCGGTGGGCAGGTCATCGGCTCGATCGCGACCGAACGGCGGCGCCGCGGCGGCGGCAACGTGTCGCCGGTGAACACCTGCAGCCAGCCGAACGAGCCGTCCAGCCACAGCTCCACGCCGGCGCCACCGGCGGTCAGCCGGGCGGCCGCCTGATTGCCGCGGTTGCGGCGCAGTCCGGTGTACGCGGTGTCCAGTTGCCGGTCGCCGATCGGGATAGCGGCGCCGAAGTCGTACCCGCTCCCGGCCACCGGCTCGTCGCCCACCGGCAACGCGCGCTCGTCGACCAGCAACCGGGTCTCCGCCGCCAGCGCCAGCACCAGGTCGTCCACGGCCACGCCGGGGACCTGCAGATACGGGTGTACGCCGAAGCCGAACGGGCACCGCGCGGCGCCCGTGTTGGTCGCGCTGTGCTCGGCCAGCAGACCGTCCGGGCCGAGGCTCCAGCGGGTGGTCAGCAGCAGCGGCCACGGGTACCCGGGCTGCGCCGCCAGGTCGCATTCCAGCGTGATCGCGTCCGCGGCGCGGTCGATCGGTCGCCATTTCAGCCAGCGGACCAGCCCGTGGATCGCGGTGCCCTTGTCCGGCTCGGACACCGCCGTCTGCACGTTCCGCCCATCGAAGGTGTACCGGCCGTCGCCGATCCGGTTGGGCCACGGCGCGAGCTGCTGACCGGCACCGCCGGGGCAGATCTCGTCCGTGTCGTACCCGTCGAGCAGGGCCGACCCGTCCACCGAGTACGCCCGCAGCCCGCCGCCGACCTCGACCACGACGGCCTCGTGCCCCTGCCAGGCGATCATCCACTGTTCACCGGATAGCGGATCCACGGCTGCCTCCCCCGCGTTTCGGCATGCGCCCACGATCTCCTGGCGCGACCATAGCGAGCCATGAGCGCTAAGGAGTTCGTACCGGCCAGCGCGGACCTGGATCGGCTCGTCGCCGCGGCCAAGGACTGCCGGGGGTGTGAGCTGTACAAGGAGGCGACCCAGACCGTGTTCGGCGCCGGTCCGGCGCACGCGCGGGTGGTGCTGGTCGGCGAGCAGCCCGGCGACGTCGAGGACCGCCGGGGCGAGCCGTTCGTCGGCCCGGCCGGCGGGTTGCTGGACAAGGCGCTGGAGGAGGCGGGCATCGACCGGGAGCAGGCGTACGTGACCAACGCGGTGAAGCACTTCCGGTTCACCCGCGGCTCCGGGAAGCGCCGGATCCACCAGAAACCGGACCGGGAACACATCGAGGCATGCCACCCGTGGCTGGCGGCCGAGTTCGCGCTGCTGAACCCGGAGGTCGTGGTGATGCTCGGGGCGACCGCGGTGCAGGCGCTGCTGGGCAGCAGGTACCGGGTGACCAAGGACCGCGGCCGGCTGCTGCCGTTCACCGTGCCGACCAACGTCGAG
Organism: uncultured Actinomycetota bacterium; assembly: GCA_963742715.1. Lineage (GTDB taxonomy): Bacteria > Actinomycetota > Actinomycetes > Mycobacteriales > Micromonosporaceae > CAVUMR01. Next base: position 740,459 of record CAVUMR010000003.1, read on the forward strand.
GAGACCGCCACCCGTACCACGAACGCGCTGATCACCACGCACCCGTCGGCGATCCTGCGTACTCCGTCGGAGGCCCGGGACGCGGCCTACGCCGACCTGGTGGACGACCTGCGGGTGGTGGCCGAGGCGCTGGCCTAGGAGTGGTCGGGGCCGGGCTCCTGGGCACCGGCGGGTGGCTTCCCGTCGTAGCGCAGCAGTGCCGGGTACGCGAACGCGAGTACAACCACCATGATCGCGCAGGCGAACCCGCCACCGACCCAGGAAGCGCCGGTACCGAGCGATGACGCGGTCAGTCCGGCGCGCAGGTCACCCAGCCGTGGCCCGCCCGCGACCACCGCGGTGAACACGCCCTGCAGCCGGCCGCGCATCTCGTCCGGCGCGTACAACTGCACGATGGTCTGCCGGTACACCGCGCTCACCAGATCGGCGGCGCCGGCAGCGGCGAGCAGCACCACCGCCAGCCACAGTGACCGGGCCATGCCGGCGAACGCGACCGCGAGCCCCCACGCGACCACCGCCGCGACCAGCGCGACCCCCTGCCGGCGTACCCGCCCGATCCAGCCGGACGACAGGCCGCCGAGTACCGCGCCGATCGCGATCGCGCTGTACAGCCAGCCGACCGCGGCCTCCCCGCCGTACCAGCGCTCGGCCACCTCGGGAAACAGGGCCCGCGGCATGGCCAGCACCATCGCCACGATGTCCACGCCGAAGGAGAGCAGCAGCACAGGGGTACCGACGATGAAGCGCAACCCGTCTGTGACGCTGCGCAGGCCGGCCCGTCCGGTACCCGCGCCCGCCTCCGGCGGCATCGCCGGCAACCGCAACGCCGCCCACAGCGCGACCAGGTACAGGCCCGCGTCCACCGCGTACGCGACGGGAAAACCGGAGGTCGCGAGCAGCAGCCCGGCGAGCAGCGGACCGGCCACGGTACCGACGTTCGACACGGTGAAGCCGAGCGTGTTGGCCGCCGGTACCAGGGCCGGCGGTACCAGCCGGGGCACGATCGCGGACCGCACCGGTGAGGTGAGCGCGAAGCCGACCGATTGGAACGCGGTCAGTACCAGCAGCAGCCCGGCGCTGCGTACCCCCGCGAGTGCCTGGGCCAGCAGCGCGAGCGTGACCACCCAGACGCAGACGGAGCTGACCAGCAGCAGCTTGCGCCGGTCCACCACGTCGGCGACCGCGCCTCCCCACAGCGCGAAGATCACCAGCGGGATGAGTGCCGCGATTCCGAGCAGGCCGACCCAGGCCGACGAATGGGTGATCTCGTACATCTGCACCGGCACCGCGACCGCGGTGACCTGGAAGCCGACGAACGACACCCCGTTGCCGATGAACAGCCGCCGGTACGCCGGGATCGCCAGCGGTCGTACGTCGGCGGCGATGCGGCCGAGCCGCCCGGCCAGACCGGAGCGGCCGGCCGGCTCCGCGGTCGGCGGCGCGGCCGGCTCGTCGGCGTCCGGTGCGCCACCGGGCAGCGTCACGGGGCCAGCCGCTCAACCAGCCATCCGCCGGTCGCGTCATCGTCGACGGCAGAGCCGGCGTGAGCAGAGCCGGCGATGCGGCGGTACCGCAGCCGGTCGTGCGCCCGGTTGCGCCGGCCCTGCCAGAACTCGACGGTGTCCGGCCGTACCCGGAAGCCGCCCCAGTGCGGCGGACGCGGTACCTCGGTGTCCTCCGGCCACTGTCCGGCGTACCGGTCGAACGCGTCGTCGAGTACCTGCCGATCCGGGATGACCTTCGACTGCGGGCTCGACCAAGCGCCGAGCTGCGCCCCCCGGGGCCGGCTCCGGAAGTACCCGATGGAGGTCTGCTCGTCGACCTGCTCGGCCCGGCCGCCGATGATCACCTGGCGCTCGATGCCGTGCCAGGGGAACAGGAGGCTGAGGTACGGGTTCGCGGTCAGCTCGGTGGCCTTGCGGGACTGGTAGTTCGTGTAGAACAGCAGCCCGTCCGCGCCGTACCCCTTGCACAGAACCGTGCGGAGGCTGGGCCGGCCGTCCGGTGTGGCGGTCGCCACCACCATCGCGTTCGGCTCGGGCAGCTCGGCCGCCACGGCATCGGCGAGCCAACGCTCGAACTGGGTACACCAGTCCGGCGCGAGATCGCCCTCGGCGAGCCCGCGCTCGGCGTACTCCCTGCGTAGCGCGGCAAGATGGGTGATGGTCACGCGTCCATCCTGACCGCATCAGGGCCGGTTCGGGGGGAGGGTTGTCACCCGGAACACATCCGCCGTACCCCCCTGTTCGGCGATGCTGGGTATGTGCTCCGCGGAGCATTCCGACCTCGCCTCGCGCCGGTTGTTACCGGCCAGGCAAGATGGGCAAAACGCCGCCGGTTCGCCGGCGGTGGAGAGGGACCGGGCGTGGACCTCGGACCAGAGGACCGGAGGTTGCCACCCGGACACCGTCAACGCAGACGAGATCTCGGGAGACGCAAGATGTCCGACTTCAAACCTGGTCTCGAGGGCGTGGTGGCCTTCGAGACCGAGATCGCCGAGCCGGACCGGGCCGGCGGAGCACTCCGCTACCGGGGCGTGGACATCGAGGACCTCGTCGGGAAGGTGTCCTTCGGCAACGTCTGGGCGCTGTTGGTGGACGGCAAGTTCGGTCCCGGGCTGCCCCCGGCCGAGCCGTTCCCGGTGCCGGTGCACTCCGGCGACATCCGGGTCGACGTGCAGAGCGCGGTGGCGATGCTCGCGCCGCACTGGGGGCTGGGCCAGCTGCTGGACATCTCCGACGAGCAGGCCCGCGAGGACCTGGCCCGCGTCTCGGTGACCGCCCTGTCGTTCGTGGCCCAGTCGGCTCGCGGGGTCGGACTGCCCGCGGTGTCCCAGCGGGACGTGGACCGGGCCCGCACCATCGTCGAACGGTTCATGATCCGCTGGCGCGGCGAGCCGGACCCCAAGCACGTCCAGGCCGTGGACGCCTACTTCATGTCCGCCGCCGAGCACGGCATGAACGCCTCGACGTTCACCGCCCGGGTGGTCGCCTCGACCGGCGCGGACAGCGCCGCGGCGATCTCCTCGGCCATCGGCGCGCTGTCCGGGCCGCTGCACGGCGGGGCGCCCTCCCGGGTGCTGCACATGCTCGAAGAGGTCGAGAAGTCCGGCGATGCCGAGGGCTACGTCAAGGGTGTGCTCGACCGCGGCGAGCGGCTGATGGGCTTCGGACACCGGGTGTACCGCGCCGAGGATCCCCGTGCGCGGGTGCTCCGGCGTACCGCCCGGGACCTGGGCGCGCCCCGGTTCGAGATCGCCGAGGCGCTGGAGAAGGCCGCTCTCGCCGAGCTGCAGGAGCGCCGGCCCGACCGGGTGCTGGCCACCAACGTGGAGTTCTGGTCGGCCGTGGTACTCGACTTCGCCGAGGTACCGGCGCACATGTTCACCTCGATGTTCACCTGCGCCCGGGTGGCCGGGTGGAGCGCGCACATCCTGGAGCAGAAGAAGCTCAAGCGGTTGGTACGCCCGTCCGCCACCTATGTCGGGCCGGCGCCGCGCAAGCCGGCCGAGGTCGAGGGCTGGAGCGAGATCGCCAGCTGACGCCGGCCGGTGGCGGGGTCCGGCCCGGCCCCGCACCGCTCCACCCGTGACCACGCCCGCACCGTGACCACGCTCGCACTGTGACCCGGAAGGACGCCCTGGAGTGGCCGACACACCCGCGATCCGTATCCCAGCCGAGTTGCTGCCGGCCGACGGCCGGTTCGGCTCCGGTCCGGGGAAGGTACGGCCCGAGCAGGTGACCGCGCTGGCCGAGGTCGCGACCAGCTACCTCGGTACGTCGCACCGCCAGCACACGGTGCGCGACCAGGTTGCGCGGCTGCGCCGCGGGCTCGCCGAGCTGTTCAGCCTTCCGGCCGGGTACGAGGTGGTGCTCGGCAACGGCGGCACCACCGCATTCTGGGAGATCGCGGTGTTCTCGCTGATCCGCGACCGGGCGCAGCTCGCCACCTTCGGCGAGTTCGGCGGCAAGCTCGCCGCGTCGGTGAAGGCCGCTCCGTTCCTCGGCCAGCCGACGATCAGGCGGGTGGAGCCGGGCACGTTCGCCGAGCTGGTGGCCGAGCCGGGAATCGACGCCTACTGCACCCCGCACAACGAGACCTCGACCGGCGTGGTCGCTCCGGTCCGGCGGGTCGCCGGCGCCGATCCGGGCGCGCTGATGCTGCACGACGCGACCAGTGCCGCCGGCGGGCTCGAGGTCGACCTGACCGAGTCGGACGTGTACTACTTCGCGCCGCAGAAGTGCCTCGGCTCGGACGGCGGGCTCTGGATCGCGCTGATGTCGCCGGCCGCGCTGGCCCGTACTGCCGAGATCAAGGACTCCGGGCGGTACATTCCGGCCTTCCTCGACCTGACGACCGCGGTGGACAACTCGCGGCTGGAACAGACGTACAACACGCCCGCGCTGGCCACCATCCTGCTCGCCGCCGAGCAGGTGGACTGGCTGCTCGGCAACGGCGGCCTGTCCTGGTCGGCCAAGCGGACCGCGGAGAGCGCCGGAATGATCTACGGCTGGGCCGAGCGCTCGTCGTTCGCCCGGCCGTTCGTCACGGATCCGGCGCAGAGGTCGCACGTCGTCGCCTGCATCGACTTCGCCGACGGGGTGGACGCCGCGGCCCTGGCCGCGGCGCTGCGCGCCAACGGGGTCGTGGACACCGAGCCGTACCGCAAGCTCGGCCGCAACCAGCTGCGGATCGCGCTGTTCCCGTCGATCGACCCGGCGGACGTGGAGGCGCTGACCGGCTGCATCGACTATCTTGTCGAACGGCTCGATCAGACGCGGCTCTGACAGGACGCGGCTCCGACAGGACGCGGCCTCACCGGACCCGGCTCTGATCAGACGTGGCGCCCGAGATGTTGTCCGAGGTCGGCGTGGCCTCCCCTGAAGGCATTAGGGTTCGGCGTACTGTGACCTGACGGCGCTCCGACCGGGACGGAGGACTGCGATGCGGCCCGTACGCTTCGTCGCCCTGTCCGAAGACGGCCAGGCGCTCGTCCTCGCTGACGAGGTCGGGCGACTGCTCAGCTTGCCCCTCGATGACCACGTGTCCGGCGCGGTCCGGCACGAACGGCATGTAACTCCTGGTCAAGGGGCGCTGTCGGTCGAGGTCGCGCCCGCGCTGTCACCACGCGACATCCAGGCACGCATCCGCGCCGGCGAGTCGGCCGAGGACGTGGCCCGGGTGGCCGGCGTCCAGGTCGACCGGGTGCTGCGGTACGCCGGACCGGTGCTGCAGGAGCGGGCCATGCTCGCCCAGCACGCCCGACGTACCCGGTTGCGCAGTTCCGATCGCGGCGCGCCGCTCAGCGAGATCGTGGACAAGCGGCTGCGCCAGCACGGCGTCGACACCGAGAACGTGTCCTGGGACGCGTACCGCAAAGAAGACGGCACCTGGCGGGTCGTGGCCAGCTGGCCGAGCGGCAAGGCGACCGCGCGGGCGATCTGGGATCTGGACAAGGCCCGGCAGGTCGTTACGCCGTTCGACGACATGGCCGGTTTCCTCTCCACCGAGCGGCCCGATCCGCTGCTCGGCCAGGAACCGGCGCCGGAGCGCACCCGCACCGGTCACGAGCCGATCCGCTCCGGCCGCGATCTCGGCCGGTCCGGCCGGCAGCTGACCTCGCCGGGTCGCGACTTCCACCAGGGCCACGAGCCGGCCCGCGCCGACAAGGACCCGTCGGACGAGCCGAGCCGCCCGTCCCGCGACCCGGGCCGCCCGCTCCAGGAGCAGGCGCCGGCCGCGTCCGCGGCGTCGACCGTACGGGAGCCGCGCCGCAGCACCGATTCCCTCCGTACCGCCCTCGAGCGGCCGCTCGCCGAGCCGCTGCGCCCCGGCGCGTCCGGCTCACGGCAGCGCCCGATGGCGAGCCCGGCCGCGTCGCTCCCCTCCGGGATGCCCGGCGCCGGACTCGACGAGGAACGGGACCCGAAGGACGCACCGGTCGTGCCGGCCCTCGCCGTACTGCGGCCGCGCCGTACCGACCAGGGCGCCACCAGTGACCGTCGCCGGCTGCCGAGCTGGGACGACGTACTGTTCGGCGGTCCGCAGGGCTCCTGACCCGCCCCGATCAACCGGTCGCCGCGTTGCCTTTGCGGGAGGTCCGCTGTCGGGGCAGGCTGAGGGCATGGAGTACACCCGACTAGGTCGCACCGGACTCAAGGTCAGCCGGCTCTGCCTCGGCACGATGAACTTCGGCCCGAAGACATCCGAGCAGGACAGCCACCAGATCATGGATCGTGCCCTGGAGCACGAACTCAACTTCTTCGACACCGCCAATGTGTACGGCTGGAAGCAGGGCGAGGGCGTCACCGAGCAGATCATCGGCCGCTGGTTCGCGCTCGGTGGCAACCGCCGCGACAAGGTCGTACTCGCCACCAAGGTGTACGGCTCGATGGGCGACTGGCCGAACGACCAGGGCCTGTCCGCGCGACACATCATCCGCGCCTGCGACGAGTCGCTGCGGCGGTTGCAGACCGACTGGATCGATCTGTACCAGATGCACCACATCCAGCGGGACACGCCATGGGACGAGATCTGGCAGGCGATGGAGATCCTGGTTCAGCAGGGCAAGGTGCGCTATGTCGGCTCGTCCAACTTCGCCGGCTGGAACCTGGTCGCCGCGAACGAGGCGGCCCGGCGCCGCAACTTCCTCGGGCTGGTGTCCGAGCAGTGCCTGTACAACCTGCTCGCCCGGCACGTCGAGCTGGAGGTACTGCCGGCCGCACGGGAGTACGGCATCGGCATCATCCCGTGGTCGCCGCTACAGGGCGGACTGCTCGGCGGCGCGCTGCGCAAGCTCAAGGACGGTACCGCCGGGCGTACGGCCGAGGGCCGCGCCGCGGACACGCTGGCCGAGCACCGGGACTCGGTGGAGGCGTACGAGAAACTCGCGGCGGATCTGGGTGAGGACCCGGCCAACGTGGCACTCGCCTGGCTGCTGTCCCGGCCGGAGGTGACCGCGCCGATCATCGGCCCGCGTACCGGCGAACAGCTCGACGGCGCGCTCCGGGCGCTGGAGATAACCCTCTCCGACGAGACGCTGGACACGCTGGACCGGCTCTTCCCGCCGATCGGCAACGGCGGGCCCGGTCCGGAGGCGTGGGCCTGGTAGTCCGCGGGTAGAAGACGCAATCGGCGGCGCCGCACCCGATCCGGGTGCGGCGCCGTCGTTCAGCCGTCGCGTCGGGTAAGCCGGCGCCGCTGCTCAGCGGGTCACTCCTGCTCGGCCGTCGCCGTCGCCGTCGCCGTCGCCGTCGCCGTCGCTCGGCAGGTCACTCTTGCTCAGCCGTCACCGTTGCCGTTGCTGTCGCCGTCGCTCAGCGGGTCGCCCTTCGGGCCGAGCGGGTAGGAGCCGATCCGTTCGTGTCGCGGATGTGGCCCGAGGTAGCTGCGGACCAGGTGTACCGACTCCATCGGCCAGTCCGGGCCCTGGTAGCCGCGCAACGCGAGGACGTCCGCCTCGACCAGCTCGGCCGCGAGCCGCTCTCCCGGCCGGGCCACCGTCAGGTGCGGGCGGTACGGCTTGTCGTCGTACGGCAGTCGTGCCCGTTTGAGCTCACGTCGTACCGCCTGCGCGAGACCCCGCAACTCCTCCACGTCCCCGTCGACCCCGGCCCAGAGGATCGTGCGACCACCTCGGCCGAACCGGCCACCACCGGCGATCCGGAGCCGTGCGGGTTGCGCGCGTCCCGCCGCACAGGTCAGCGCGGTCTGCGCGTCAGCAACCCGCGAGGCCGGTACGTCACCGAGAAACGCGACCGTGACGTGCCACAGCGGCCGGGCCGCGATCCGGGCGTGCGCGCTGGAGACATGCAACGTACCGATGGCGTCGGCGAGATGCTCGACCGCTGACTCGGCCGGATCGACCGCGACGAACAACCGGTACGTCGGCTCAGCCCGCCGTTGCTTGCGATGTCCCGGACCGGGCGGGCTCTCCAGCTCCGACCGTCCCGGACCGGTGCGTTCCCGGGTCACCGGCTCGGCCGGTCGCTGCGGCGCTGACCGGTGCCCCTGCGCTGACCGGTGCCCCTGCGCTGACCGGTGCCCCTGCGCTGACCGGTGCCGCGGCGATAGTCAGCGCTGCGGTGCTGACCGGTGCGGCTCAATGCCATTCCCGCCGGCGTACGCCCGGAACCTGCAGTACCAGGCCAGCGGATTCGAGCTCGCCCTCCACCCGCAGCCGCTCGATCTCGCGATCCATGCCGGACAGCTTGTCGAAGTGGTGCTCCAGCGCGAGAGCCAGACATGCTTCCTGCAACGTCTCGTCGTACGCCTGTTGCAGCGCCTGCTGCCGGATCGCCGATCGTGGCGCCGGATCGAGCCGCGCGGCGTACAACCGGTGCAGATCCGCCGCGATGCGCTCGATCGGGCGGCTGCGGGGTACCGGAGTGCGGCGACCGGGGCGCAGGCGCCCGAAGAAGGCCACGATGCCGTCGGTGATCCGGTCGATGCCGATCACCAACCAGGCGATCAGGCACGGCAGGCTGGCGAGCGCCAGCAGGGCCAGAACGATGGCGAGTGCCCGGAACACGGCCACGCCTCCGAGGCTAGAAAGCCAGCTCGTTGACCACAATCATGGCGACCGGTCCCGCGATGCGGTTGGGTCCGGTCACTGAACGCCGTCAGAACTCATCGGGGCCGGCCGAGCCCGCCGATCCGCCGTCTGGACGGCGTTCACTGAGTTGCTTCCACCAACAGCTTACGCAGTTGCGCGAGCAGTGCACCGTCACCGTCGATCTGAACGGACCCGTCCGACCCGCGACCCCACAGCCAGAGCAGCAGCTCGGACGGCTCACCGCGTACCGACGCGGCAGCCGCGGGCTCCGCTCCGTCGGTGACAGCCGCACCCTGCCGGGTGAGCCGTACCGTCCAGGACCGGTTCGGCGTACCGATCGACACCGGCCGATCGTCCGGCTCGGCCAGCAGTCCTTCGCCGGGCGTCATGTACTCCTCGGTCTCCCAGACCAGGAACAGCCGCAGCACCTCGTCGATGCCGTCCTCGGCGAGATCCGGCGGTACCGGCGTTGACGCGCCGGCCGCCTGCTCGGCGTCGACCCGGTGTACCGCGGTCTCCTGCGCCATCCGACGGATCCAGAATCCGACCGTCTGATCCGGCGGGTACCAGGTGAAGCTCGCGTCCCGCGGCGAACGTGAGCCGAACTCGGCCAGCAACTCGTCGAGCCCCCGGTCGAACAGCGCGAGCGGGTCCTCCCCCGACCGGTCCGGCGGCCACTCCTCCGGCGCCGCACCGCGCCGCATGCACTCGACCTTGTGCAGATACACCTCGGCGACATGCTCGACCAGCTCGGTCACCGACCAGCCGGGGCAGTTCGGCACCGCCGACCGCAGGTCTTTGCTGGCGGCCGCGCGCAGCCGCTCGGCATCGGCACGGAGACATTCGAGGAAACGTGCACTGTCCATGCCGGGCAGCATGGCACCCGGGTACGACAGGCCGCCGGCAGTTCGGCCGGCGCGGACGGTTCGGCCGGTGCGGACCCACCGCAGGGGCGGTCAGCGCGCGGCGCGGACCTGCCCGACCGGAAGGCGCGGCTCATCGGCGGCACCCTCCACCAGCCGGATGTGCAGCCGTGGCCGCACCTGCAGCCGCATCCGCACACCGCGCCGGTACGACCGGAAGATCAACACCGCGATCGCGGCCGCCAGGGATGCCACCCCGCCGACGATCAGGCCGTACCGCGGGCCGGCGTGCTCGCCGATCCAACCGACCAGCGGCGCGCCGATCGGCGTCGAGCCCAGGAACACCAGCGTGTACAAGGCCATCACCCGGCCCCGGTAACTCGCGTCCACCCCGAGCTGAATGCGCTGGTTGGCCGCTTGCGCGAAGTAGATCATCGCGAATCCGGTCGGTACCAGCAGCACCGCAGCGACGAGGTACCCCGGCGCGAATCCGGTCACCGCCTCGAGCGCGCCGAACGCGGCTCCGGCACCTACCACCGTGTACACCGACGGCCGGCCGGTCCGCCACGAACCGGCGAGCGCACCACCCAGCGCGCCCACCGCGAGCGCCGTGGTGAGCAGCCCGAACGATGCCGCGCCCCGATGGAACACGGTCTTGGACAGCAGCGCGAGGGTGAGCTGGAAGTTGAAGCCGAGGCAGCCGACGACCAGCACCAGCGCGATCGGCAGCATCAGGTCAGGACGCCGAGCGACGTACCAGAGCCCGTCCCGGATCCGGGTGTCGCGTGGCCGGTGCTCCGCCAGGTGCAGGTCGGACGTTCGCATCATCAGCAGCCCGATGACGGTCGCGCCGTAGCTCACGCCGTTGATGAGGAATACCGGACCGGTGTCGATGGCCGCGATGAGTACGCCGGCGACGGCCGGGCCGAGGATGCGCGCGATGTTGAAGGTCGCACCGTTGAGCGACAGCGCGTTCGGCAGCAGCGGCGAGCCGACCAGCTCGGTGACGAACGCCTGTCGCACCGGAATCTCGACCGCGCTGGACACGCCCAGGAACACGGCGAACACGAAGACGTGCCAGAGCTGGGCGGTCCCGGTCACCACCAGTACGCCGAGGATGAGCGCGAGCGCGCCGGCGAAGGTGTTCGTACCGACCAGCAGGAGCCGCTTGTCGTACCGGTCGGCGAGCTTGCCGCCGTACAGGGTGAGCAGCAGCACCGGTACGAACTGCAGCGCGGTGACCGTGCCGAGTGCCGTACCGGAGTTGTCGGACAGGCTCAACACCAGCCAGTCCTGTGCGATGAACTGCATCCAGGTGCCAATGAGCGACACGACCTGGCCGCTGGCGAAAAGCCGGTAGTTGCGGACGTGAAGTGAGCGGAAAGTACTGCCTCGGGACACGCTCATATGGTGTAGTCGGACCCCCTCGAGCCAACGTCGTAATCGGGCACTGTCACCAGTGCCGTCGTTGCGTCGTGGCGGTCCGGTCGGTGCCACCGCACCCGCGAGCCTCCCCCGCGCGGCGTGCGTCCCACGCCGGCTCAGGCCCGGGCGAGCCGCTCCATGATCTCCGCGGCGCGGGCGAGCGTGTCGCGCTCGGCCGGGGTCAACTCGGCCAGGCGCTGCGCCAGCCATGCCTCCCGGGCCCGGCGGTTCTCCGTCACCAGCTCACGACCCTCGGCGGTGAGCGCCAGGATCACCTGACGACCATCGGTCGGATGGGGCGTGCGCTGGACCAGGCCGCGGGCCTCGAGGATGCCGATCATCCGGGTCACCGTCGGCGGCTGCACCCGCTCCTGATCAGCGAGCTCCCGGGGCGTCAGCGCACCAGCGAGATCGAGACTGGCGAGCGCGGACAGCTGCCCCGGGGTGAGCTCGCTCACCGGGCGGGAGCGGCGCAGTCTCCGGTTGAGCCGGGTGATGGCGTCGCGTAAAGCGGCCGGCAGTTGCGCCTGGGAACGCCGCTTCGTGGTGGTGGCAGACCGTACCGTCACGATCGTTAGCCTAACTCATTACCTTTGCTAACGACCAACGATCGTGAGGCCGGTCACCCCTCGTTTCCGCTGGTAGGCGGCGCGCGCCAGCGGGTAGGCACGGCGCCGCGGGATGGCCGCGGCGCGGACAGGCACGCACGGCCGGACAGGCGCGCACGGCGCCGGCCCGGCCGATGGTGCATCGGCCGGGCCGGCGAGGTTCGGTCCCAGTAGGCGGTGGAGCGCTAGTCGAGCAGGGTCTCGATGCCGCCGCGCAGGAAGTACACGACGAACAGGGCGGCGACCGCCCACAGCAGCGGGTGTACCTCGCGGGCCTTGCCGCGGACGGCCTTGAGCACCACGTACGAGACGATGCCGGCGCCGATCCCGTTGGAGATCGAGTAGGTGAACGGCATCAGCACGATGGTCAGGAACGCCGGTACCGCGATCTCGTAGTCGGTCCAGTCGATCGTCCGTACCCCGGTCATCATCAGGAAGCCGACGACCACGAGCGCGCAGGTGGCCGCCTCGAACGGTACGACCGTGACCAGCGGCGCGAAGAACATCGCGAGCAGGAACAGCACCCCGGTCACCACGCTGGCGATGCCGGTACGGGCGCCCTCGGCGACCCCGGCCGCGGATTCGATGTACGAGGTGTTGCTCGACGTACTGGCCGCACCGCCGGCCGCCGCGGCGATCGAGTCGACCAGCAGGATCTCGCGGGTCTTCGGCACCGTGCCGTCGGACTCGAGCAGGTCGCCCTCGGCCGCGACCGCGACCATGGTGCCCATCGTGTCGAAGAAGTCGGTCAGCATCAGCGTGAACACGAACAGCACCGCCGCGATCACGCCGACCTTGTCCCAGGAGCCGAGCAGGTCGAACTTGCCGAGCAGGCCGAGATCCGGCTGGTCGACCACCTTGTCCGGCAGCGCGGGCACGTTCAGGCTCCACGCCGTCGGGTTGACCAACTGGCCCTGTTCGTTGAACCGGCGGGCGCCGATGTCGCCGATCGCCTCCACCACGATCGCCAGCACGGTGGTACCGATGATGCCGATCAGGATCGCGCCCTTGACCTTGCGTACCACCAGGATCAACGTGGCGATCGCGCCGATCACGAACACCAGCGTCGGCCAGCCGAGCAGCCGGTTGTCCAGTCCGAGCTGTACCGGCGGCGAGCCGGTCGGCGTACCGCGGACGAAGCCGGCGTCCACGAACCCGATCAGCGCGAGGAACAGGCCGATACCGACCCCGATCGCGGTCTTGAGCTGAGTCGGTACCGCGTGGAAGACGGCGGTACGCAGGCCGGTGAGCACCAGGATGGTGATCACCACGCCCTCGATCACCACCAGCCCCATCGCGTCCGCCCAGGTCATCCGCGGGGCGATCTCGAACGCGATCATCGCGTTGACGCCCAGCCCGGCCGCCAGCGCGAGGGGGAACCGGCCGATGACGCCCATCAGGATCGACATCACACCGGCCACCAGCGCGGTCGCCGCGGCCAGTTGCGTCTGGGACAGGTGCCCGCCGGCGCCGTCCGTACCCGAGCCGAGGATCAGCGGGTTCAGCACCACGATGTACGCCATCGTGAAGAACGTGGCGAGGCCGCCACGGAGCTCCCGGTTGAACGTCGAGCCGCGACCACTGACCCGGAAGTACCGGTCGACCGCGGCGAACCGGCCGGTGGGCGCCGGACGGTCGCGGTCGGCGACGTCAGCGGCCCGGTCCGATCGGGTACCGCCGGTGGGCCTGGACGGATCCGACATCGTCGTCTCCTCGCGCAGCTGTGTGGGGGCGTGGTACGGCCGACCACGAAAGCCGATCACGTAGCCGGTCGGGCGTAGCGTGCCAGACGAGACCGTCCGGCGGGTACCCCGAACGGCGGTCGGCGCGGCAAGATCTGCACTCCCCGGACCACACCGTGGCCAACCACCCCCGTACCCCCGGATCGGATCATGAGGCGCACGTTCGTACTGGTGTCCCTCGCCGTGACGACGCTGGTCACAGTCGCGTTCGCGGTGCCGCTGGCGCTTGTCGTACGGGCCGACGCCCGGTCCCGGGCACTCGAACGGGCCGAGCGGGAGGTCGTCGCGGTCAGCAGCGTCATCGCGGTCGGGCCGGTACCGGCCTCGGTGGTGGACGCGATCGCCGGTACGCCGTCCGGTCGCGCCGGCCGGCTCGCCGTACACCTGCCGGGTGGTTCCCGGTTGGACGCGGACGGCGCGGCCTCCGACCGCGATGGCGAGCCCCGGTGGGCCTCCGCCGATGCGGTCGAGGAGGTACGGCGCAACCGGCGTGGAGTCAACCTGGACGTGCCGGGCGGGGTCACCCACCTGCACCCGAACGCGCTGCCCGACGGCGGTACGGCGGTGGTCGAGGTCTTCATCCCGGACGCCGAGCTGCACCGCGGCGTGACCCGCGCCTGGCTGGTGATCATCGTGCTGGGCCTGGTGCTGCTGGGCGCGTCCGCGCTGCTCGCCGACCGGTTGGCCGCGGGCGCGGTACGGGCGATCCGGCAACTCGCCGTCACCGCGGCCAAGCTCGGCGGCGGTGACCTCGCCGCGCGGGTGCAGCCGGACGGTCCGCAGGAGGTCGCCACCGTCGGCGCGGCGTTCAACACGCTGGCCGACCGGTTCGGCGTCCTGCTGGCCAACGAACGGGAACTCGTCGCCGACCTGTCCCACCGGTTGCGCACGCCGCTCACCGCGCTGCGGCTCAACGCCGAGGCGCTGCCCGACACGGTGGACCGGCAGCGGGTGCTGGACGCGGCCGCGAACGTCGAACGCGAGGTGGACGCGATCATCGAGCAGGCCCGGCGACCACTGGTCGTGCCGCTGCGCGAGCGCAGCGATCTCGCCGCGGTGGTGGCTGAGCGGGTCGAGTTCTGGTCCGCGCTCGCCGATGATCAACACCGATCCTGGGCGTACGTCGGGGCCGACGGCCCGCTCCCGGTGCCGGTACCGAGCAGCGAGGTGGCCGCCGCGCTCGACGCGGTACTGGGCAACGTCTTCCGGCACACCCCGCCGGGTACCGCCGCACGGGTACGGCTGGTCGCCGGTGAACAGGACGCGACCGTGGTGGTCGACGACGCCGGTCCCGGGATCGCGGCACCGGTGCTGGCGGTACGAAGGGGCAGCAGCGGTACCACCTCGACCGGGCTCGGGCTCGACATCGCCCGGCGGGTCGCGCACGCCACCGGTGGCGGGGTCGAGGTCGGTCACGGCCCGCTCGGTGGAGCGCGCATCACACTGCGCTTCCGGTACGCCGACGAGCCGTAGCCCGACTCGTGCCGGCGCCGGTGCTCGCCGCCGGCGCGGCGTCAGGCGGGCGCGGTGAGCTTCACGCCGACGCCGCGGACGGTATGCAGGTACCGCGGCGCGGCGGCGGTCTCCCCCAGCTTTCGGCGCAGCCAGGACACGTGTACGTCGATGGTCTGGTCGTCCCCGCCGGACTGCTGTTGCCGCCACACCTCCAGCAGCAGCTCGCGGCGGGTCACCACGGTGCCGGCCCGGGCGGCCAGGTACGCGAGCAGGTCGAACTCGCGCCGGGTCAGCGGCAGGGCGTCCCCGTCCAGGGTCGCCACCCGCGCGCTCACGTCCACCCGCAGCCCGCCGACCACCAGCTCGACCGGTGCCCCGGGCGGGCCGGACCGGCGCAGTACCGCGCTCAGCCGGGCCAACAGGTGCGCGGCCGAGAACGGCTTGGTCAGGTAGTCGTCCGCGCCGGCGTTGAGCAGCCGGACGATCTCGGCTTCCGCGTCCCGCGCGGTGGCGATGATCACCGGCGCGGTCGAGGCGGCCCGGATCATCCGGAGGGTGTCGGCACCGTCGAGATCAGGCAGCCCGAGGTCGAGTACGACAGCCTCCGGCTCCCAGTCGCGCACCTCGCGGATACCGGTCATCGCGTCGGCGCAGCTGCGCACGACATGACCAGCCGAGGTCAGGGCACGCCCGAGCGCCGCCCTGATTTCCCGGTCGTCTTCGACCAGTAAGACCCTCGCCATAGCGCAAAAGGTACCCACCTGTGGAGAATGTCTGCGTGCGTCGTGGCCCAAGCCTGGCAGCAGTATGGGTCGTCGCGATGGTCGTCGCCTCTGGCGCGGTGTGGTTCGCCGTGCACGCGGCCACCACTCTCTCGACGATCGAACCCGCGCTGCCCGCACCTCACCGGGCCCCGTCCGGCGTCACGCCGATGCCCTTCGCCGGATCGGGTACCGCCAGCCCCTCCGCCACCGCTCCTGCCGCCGACGGCGCCGACGAGGCACCTGACCAGGACGGACAGCAGGACGATCTCGACTCGACGACCAACCGGCTGTCGCCGCGTGCCTCCCGCAGTACGGCCGGGCCGCGCCAGAGTACCGTCCCGACCCACCCGGTCGAGTCGAGCGTGAGTTCGACCCCCTCGGCGAGCCCGACTCCGGAAGGCAGCAGCCCACCGACCACGTCGTACCGCTGGATCCAGGCGACCGGCGGTGACGCCATGGCCAGCTACGACAGCGCCAATGTGGCGGTGGTGCAGGTCAGTCCCCGACCCGGGTACCAGGCCACGGTCTGGCGGTACAGCCCGACCTGGGTGACGGTCCGGTTCACCAACGGCAAGCACGTGTCGACCGTGCACTGCTTCCAGGACAACCTGGGTCAACCGCAGTACTACGTGGTCGAAGAGGACACCGGTCGGGGCAGGTCCGGGACGGCCTGACCAGCGGTACGCCTCTGGTACGTGGTCTGCTTGAGTCGCGGTTTGCTGGGTACAGATCGCCGGGACAGTTGATCATTCTCAAGTAGGGGGACACATGCCACTCAGTGACGACGACATGACCACCAGCGGTACAGGTGGCGAAGGTGCGGCCGACGGGGGAGCCAACCCGGCCGGACAGGACGGTGGCGCCGACGGTGGCGCCGACGGCGGTGCCGGTCTGGAGGGCCCCGCGGACGGTGGCGCGGCCGGTACCGCGGGCATCCACGACGGTGGCGCGGACGGCGGCGCCGACAGTGGGGCCGGCAGCCCGGAGGGCCCGGCGGACGGTGGCGCGGCTGGCACCCCGGGCGCCCATGACGGCGGGGCCGATGGTGGGGCGGACGGCGGCGCGGACGGTGGCGCGGCTGATCGTGGGGCCGATGGCGGCGCGGCTGATGGCGGCGCGGACGGCGGAGCCGATGGGGGCGCCGACGGCAGCGCTGGACTGGGCACCTACGGAAGCGGCCCGAGCGCCTACGGCGGCGGCGCGCCGCGAGAGGCCGGCAGCGGAACGGTATGACCAGACGCACCGCGGTCCGGGCCGGTTCCGCCGGCTCGGACCGGACCGTGCCGGTCGACTCCGCGCTGTGGCGATGCCTGGCGATCGACCCGGACCGGTTCGCCACCGAACACTGGGCCCGCCGGCCGCTGCTGCGCCGGGCCGCGGAACGGTCCACCGCCGCGTCGGAGGCGGCCGCAGCGGTCGGTGATGGGACCGCCGGCTTCGCGGAGCTGCTGAGCGTCGAGGCCGTGGACGAGCTGCTCAGCCGTCGCGGCCTGCGTACCCCCTTCCTCCGCGCCGCCCGCAACGGCACGGTGCTCGACCAACGGCAGTACACCGGCGGCGGCGGCGCCGGCGCCGAAGTCGGCGACCAGGTGCTGGACGAGCGGGTACTGCGGGTGCTGGTGGACGGCGGCACGCTGGTACTGCAGGGGCTGCACCGCACCTGGCCACCGCTGATCGACTTCGCCACCCGACTGGCCGATGAACTGCGCCATCCGGTACAGGTCAACGCCTACCTGACCCCGGCCGACAACCGCGGCTTCGCCAGCCACTACGACACCCACGACGTGTTCGTCCTGCAGGTGGCCGGCCGGAAGCGCTGGCTCGTGCACGAGCCGGTACTGGCCGACCCGCTGCCGATCCAGCCGTGGGGCGGCCGGGCGGACGAGGTGGCCGCGACCGCGGCCGGGACACCGGTGCTGGACGTCGTACTCGCTCCGGGCGACGCGATGTACCTCCCGCGCGGCTGGCTGCACCAGGCCGAGGCGCAGGGCGAGCTGTCCCTGCACCTGACCATCGGCATCCACACGATCACCCGGTACGCCCTGGTGGAGGCCCTTCTCGGCCTCGCCACCACCGATCCGGAGCTGCGCCGGAGCCTGCCGGTCGGCATCGAGGTGGCCGATCCGGACGAGCTCGCCGGACCACTGGCCGACACGGTGACCGCGCTGGCCCGGTGGTTGGACACGGCCGACCCGGCCGAGGTGGCGGAGCGACTGCGCCAGCGGTACTGGCCGGCCAGCCGCCCGGCACCGATCCGGCCGATCGCCCAGGCGGCCGCCGCGGAATCGGTCACGCCGCAGACCGCGGTACGCCGACGCGGCGGCCTGCGCTGGCGGCTGCGACCACTCGGCGCGAGCGCCGGGAAGGTCGCGCTCGACCTGTTCGACCGGACCATCACGTTCCCCGCCTCCTGCGGACCGGCGCTGCGCGCGGTGCTCTGCGACGGCGTTCACCAGGTCAAAGACCTGCCCGGACTCGATCCGGACGATCAACTGGTGCTGGCCCGCCGGCTGCTCCGCGAGGCGATCGTGGTAACCCTGGAGGGGTGAACCTGCGTTGTGCGGCCGCGGCCAAGCGCCGTACCGATCCGCTGCTGGGAACAGCCGCACCGGCGACCAGATGGCTGTTGGTCGAGGAACCGGGCGGTTGGGGCCCCGGCGGCGTGACCGATTCGCCGCTCGATCGGAAGGTGGCCGCCACGCTCACCGCCCGGGCCCGCGAACTCGGCGCCCGGGTGCAGTTGATCCGGCGGTACGGCCGCCGCCCGGGCCGCTCGCCACTGCGGCGGTGGGCGATCGCCGACAGCCGGCCCGGGCACGAGACCGTGCGTTGGGGAACGGTGGCGAGGGACGCCGCCCTGCTGGACCTCCAGCTCGACGCGGAGCTGCCGGTGGACGACCCGGCGCCAGGGGCCAGCGAGCCGACCACCGGTGACCCGGTGTACCTGGTGTGCACGCACGGTCGCCGGGACGTGTGCTGCGCGGTGCAGGGCCGGCCGGTGGTGGCGGCACTGACCGGGTACCGCCCGGACTGCGCCTGGGAGACCACGCACGTCGGCGGGGACCGGTTCGCGGCCAATCTGGTGGTGCTGCCGCACGGGTTGTACTTCGGTCACCTGACCGGACCGTCCGCGCTGGACGTGGTGGCCGGGTACGAGGCGGGCCGGATCGAGTCGGAGCACTTCCGGGGCCGCTCGGCGTACCCGTCGATCGTGCAGGCCGCCGAGCACTACGTCCGGCTCGAGCTCGGCGAGACCGGGCTGGACGCGATCGCCCCCCTCGCCACCAGCCGGATCGACGCGACGACGTGGCGGGTGCGGTTCGGGCACAGCTCCGGCGCGTTGGACGTCACGATCGGTACCGCGCTGTCCGCCGAGCCGGCGCGACTGACCTGCGCGGCGATCGAGGCGACCCATTACCGCACGTACCACCTGCTCGCGGTGGAACGGGTCGAAGCGGCGTAGGCCGGAACGCCTCAGCCGGCCAGGTGTGACGTGGCCGGTATGTGATCGGGAAGCCGTTCCCGGACCCGTACGCTGACGCCGTGCCCCGCACCAAGCAGCCGCCGCAGGAACCCCTCGAGGTCCGGCTGACCCCGTTCGCGGTCGTCGGTACCGTCGCGTGGGCGGTCGGCGCGCTGGTCCTGCTCGCGGCCCGGGGCTGGCTGGACGACCACGGCTACGGCTGGTGGCTGCCGACCTGCGTGGCCGGTTTCGGGTTCGGGCTGCTCGGCATCCTGTACAGCCGGGTGCATGACGCCCGTACCCCCTGGCCGCCGGCCGCCGCGGGAGAAGACCAGCCGGTCGGCCTGCCGCCGGACGCGGCGGAGCCAGAGCTGGACGATCCGGCAGCTGTGGACGGAACTGTGGACACACCGGTGGACGGACGTCCGGACGCGGCCGGGCCGCCGCCGGCTCAGCCGCCGTCGGGCAACTCGCTCAGCAGGGGTACGTCGAGCAGTTCGGCCACGGTCTCCGGGTCGGCGCCACCGGCGACCGCGTAACGACCGGCCAGCCGGTCCAGCAGCCACGGCTGATCCAGCACGGCCACCTGCTCGGCCGGTACGACCCGGTCCGGCGCCACCCGGATCCACTCCGGCACCGGCACCTGGTGTCCGGCCAGCGCGTCGGCGAGCCGGGCGTACAGGTCGGACAGGATCTCCGGGCGTACCGTCCGGGCCGGATCGGCGAGCCGGTCGAGCAGGTCGACCGCGTGCGCCGGTTCGGCCAGTACGTCGGCCAGCGTCGCGTGCGCGCCGAGCGCCGCGGCGAGCTCCGGATCGACCGGCGCCGGCTCGTACAGGCCGGCCAACCCGGCCGCGTCGGCGGTCCGCAGCTCCCCCGGCCGGTGCCCGGCCAGCACCGCCCGGCGGGACAACCACCAGCGGGTGTATCCGGTGACCGGGACCCGGCTGCCGTCCGGGAGCAGCGCGTGGCACCGCGCGGCGAGGGCCTGCCGGGCGGGTCCGGTCCGGAGCAGCTCCAACGCGGCCGGCCAGGCGTCCGGGTATACCCACTCGAGATCGCGGACCGCGCGCAGCCGCTCGATCAGTACCGGCCCGGCTGGATCACCCACCGAGAGCCGGACCGCCGCGGCCCACCGGTCGCCGTCGTCGAGGTCCAGGTCGTCCACATCGACCAGATCCACCTCGGGTACGTCGATCAGCCCGAACTCGTCGAGCACGCCGACCGCGAGCAGCGGTGCCGGTCCGTACCGCCGCACCAGAGCCGGGTCGACCACCCCGAACGGTGCGTCCGGCGCGACGATCGCGGCCAGCTGACCGTTGGGCAGCAGCAGTTCACCGGCCGGGTACCAGTCGCCGCCGCTGTCGCCGTTGTTGCCTTCGCCGTTGGGACTGCCGTCGCGGTTGCCGTTGCTGTGGCCGTCGCCGTTGAGGCTGCCGTCGCCGTTGAGACTGCCGTCGCCGTCGCGATTGCCGTCGCTGTCGCGATTGCCGTGGCCGTTGCCGGCGAGCGGCCGGCCGGGCAGGCCCAGCTCCGCCAGCCACGGCTCCTCGCCCGGGCGTACCCCGGCCGCGGCCACCAGCGCGAGTACCGCGTCGGCCAGGGGCGCCGGGTCCTCCGCGGTGTACGAGTCGACCACTGCCGCGTGTACCCGCGGATCGGCCAGCACACTGCGCGGTGTGCCCGCCACCGCACCGAGCCGCTCCAGCAGCGGGTGTACCGCGTCCGGATGCGCGACCCGGAGCCCGAGCGCGGATACCGCCCCGGCCGGCAGCCCCTCGTCGGGCAGCAGTACCCCGGCCGGGCCGGTCACGGTACGACCGTCCGCGAGCGGTACCGGCAGCGCGGCGAGCGCGTCCCGATCGGCCGGTTCGACCGCGGTGGTGGCGAGCGCGTCGTACAGGTCCCGCCACCACGCCGGCTCGCGGGACACTCCGGCGACCGCGTCCACAATCGCGGCCGTGGACAGGTAGGTCACGCCGAGGTCGGTCAGGGTCGCGGCGGTGGCACGGGTCCACCAACGCGCCGGCAGCAGCCCGTCGAGTACGTCGGACAGCGGCTCCACCAGTACATCCGGTACCGCGATCGCCCGCTCCGGCCGTACCCGGGCGGAGTGTGCGCCGGTCCCCGCGGTCGGCAGCCACGGCCGGTGCCGCAGCTCGTCGCGTACCCCAGCGCGAATGCTGGCGTCCAACGGCGCACCGGCGAATCCGGACGCGGGCAGCAGCCCGACGGCGGCCGGGTCGGCCGCGAGACCCGCCACCAGGTCGGCGATGGTGCCGGCGGCGCGCTCGGCGAGCCAGTCGGTGAGCGGACTGGCCGGTACCCGTCGCCGGCCCACGTCCAGCGGGAACGTGCCGATCAACCGGACCGGTACGCCGAGCGGCTCCTCGCTGGGAGTCGGCGCGTGTACGACCTGCGGTCCGGCCAGCCGCCGCGGCCGGCCGTGTTCGTCGTCGGGCACCGCGGCCAGCATCGACCAGCGGTCCCGGACGCGCTCCTCCACCGGCCGGTCGGCCAGCAGTTCCGCCGGCAACGTTCCCGCCGCGGCCGCGATCCGCCACCGGGTACGGGTGCCGGCGTCGTCGATGACCGCGTCCGCCCCGTCGTCGTACCGGGACACAGTCCGACCATTTATGTCCACTGTGGACAACGAGGGCAGCGCGAGCAGCAGGGTCGGGTCGAAGCCGGCCAGTACGGCGTGCGCCGCTGCCGGGTCGCGCACCGGCAGCCGCACCTCGGTGTCGTACCCGTGGACCGGCGCGTCACCGACCGGCCAGGCCAGCCGCAGCACCGGTACCCGGCCAGCCCGTCCGGCCGCCTCTTCGGTCAGCCGCTGGTCGGCCGCTATCGCGGCCCGGGTGCGAGCGGCGGAGAACCGGAGCCCACCGGTACGGGACCGCAGCTCGGGCTCGTCGCTGACCGCGAGTACCGCCGCGAACCCGACCCCGAACCGCCCGGTGCCGGAGCCGTCCCGCTTCGCCGAGGCGCGCAACGAGGTGAGCGCGTCCACCCCGGCCGGATCGAGCGGGGCGCCGGTGTTCGCCACCGACAGCACCCCGCCGTCGAACCGGACGCGCAGCCGGCCCGGTACGCCCGCGCGGGCAGCGGCGTCCGCCGCGTTCTGCGCGAGTTCGATCAGCAGCCGGTCGGCGTACCCGCCGAGGAACAGGTCCTCCTCGGCGTTGGCGTCTTCGCGAAACCGGGTAGGCGAATCGGTCCAGGCAGCGAGCAGGACCCGCCGCCGCTGGGCGGTGTCGAACGGATCGGCGCCCTCGGCCGCGGCCGTGACGCTCGTCTCGTCAGTCCAGGTCACCGACGCTGCGCTCAGCGGGTCGCGGGCGGTTCGGCAGCCCCGGCGACGGCCGGCTCCCGGTCGGCAGCGGGCTCCGTTTCAGCGGCCGGCTCGGCGGCCGATTCGGTGGCCGATTCGGTGGCCGGCTCGATGGCCGACCCACCAAGGCCCGGCCCGCTGGGATCGGCCGACTCGTCCTGGCCAGCCGAGCCGGCCGGCGCGCGACGGTCGGTGGACACCGACTCCAACGTGCTGTCGTCGTACACGGTCGGCAGCGCGTCCACCGTGGGCGCCGACTCCACCAGCACCTCGGAGTGCGCACCGCAGCCGTGGTCGGCGCTCACCACCGCGCCGTCGGCCGGCGCGAACACGTTGCCGCACACGCCGAACACGGCTCGCAGCGAACCGGCGAGCGGAAGGTAGAAGCCACAGGTACCGCAGCGCGCCTCGGGCGGCGCCGCCTTCGCGATCGGCGCGTCCGGCCCGTGCTCGCCGTCGTACCAGCGCTGCGCGGTCTCCAGCCGGCCGTACCGGCCGAGCACCCGCGGCCGGCCCAGCCCCAGCTCCCAGCTGACCTCCTCGACGCCGGGGTCGTCCGACTGCAGGTAACCGGGCAGCAGCCGGTCGTCATCGGGGGACGTGGGCAGCAGGTCGCCGACTCCGAGGTCACCCGGCTGCAGCCGCTCCTGCCACGGCACCCACTCCGGCGCGAGAATCGCGTCCGGGCCGGGCAGCAGGGCGGTCTCGCAGACGGTCACGACCTTGCTGCGCGGTACCCGGGTCACGGTCACCGACCAGCGCCAGCCGCGGTACCCGCCGAGCAGGCAGTCGAAGTAGTGCGTGACGAACCTCTCACCCTCGGGAATGGCACCGAGGTACGGCCCGACGCTGTCCGGATCGGAATCCCGGGCGGCTTCGATCGCGAAGGTACGGGCCAGGTCGACCGCGTCGGCACAGACCTGATCGAGCTTCGCCGGCCGGCGGGCGGTACGACGGGCAGCCGGCTGCGGCTCGTCACCGGGGTACGGCTCGTCCGCGGTGTACGGCTCACCGGCCGCGGAGCTGTCGATCTCCACCGGGTCGGGCGCTCCCTCGCCGGGCGTGCCACCAGCGGGTTCGACCCGCGGTTCGGCAGAGGTACCGCCGGCGGCGCCGGTGGGTGCGTCCGCGCTGGCCTCGCTGGGCACGTCGGTCGGCATAGCCGTGTTTGTCACGCCGGCCATTGTCCCCCACCCGTCCGGCGGCGCGTGGCGTCCCCGCCCCTTTCACCGGCGGGAGGCCCTCCGTGAGCTGCGGAGTAGCGCGACATGTACCCGGAGTACCGTCCTGGCAGCGGCGAGTGGTCCATCCATACGGGAGGATGGTTCCGTGGCTATCCTCCGGCTGCTGGCACACCTGTTCGCCTGGACCGTGCGGGCCGCGCACGCGCTGGCGCGTGGCGGCGTGTACGCGCTGTCCGGCGGTAGGAAGGTGGCCGGTTTCACCGGCCGCCGGGTCAACGTGCTGCGCGACCGGGGCGGCGCCGGCGACACCGGCATGATCCGGCTGCTGGACCTGCACGCCGCGTCCTGTGCCGGCGACACCCTGATCGCCATCGGGCTGGCCGGCACGATCTTCTTCAACGTGCCGACGGACGAGGCGCGCGGCAAGGTCGCGCTCTACCTGATCGTCACGATGGCACCGTTCGCGCTGCTCGCGCCGATCGTCGGGCCGCTGCTGGACCGGTTCCGGCACGGTCGCCGGTGGGCCCTGGCCGCGACCATGCTGGGCCGCGCGTTCCTCGCCTGGGTGATCTCCGACCAGATGCAGACCATCGGGCTGTACCCGGCCGCGTTCGGCATTCTCGTGCTGTCCCGGGCGTACGGGGTGGCCCGCTCGGCAGCGGTGCCACGGTTGCTGCCGGGGCGGCTCGGACTGGTCGAGGCGGGCGCGCGGGCGTCCCTGTTCGGCCTGGCGGCCGGCGGCGTGGCCGCGGTGGTCGGGATCGCGGCGGGCTCGGCCGGCCCGCAGTGGACGCTGCGACTGGGCACCGTCGTGTTCCTGTGCGGCATGGTCATCGCGCTGCGGTTGCCGCCCCGGGCCGACTCCGACCCGCCCGAGACGGTGCCGCGGATCATGCAGTTGCCCGGGCGCCGCAGCCTGAAGGTGCTCTCCGGGCGGCTGGTGTGGGCGGCCTTGACCGGTAGTGCGGTACTGCGCGGGCTGTACGGCTTCCTCACCCTGTTCCTCGCGTTCCGGATCCGGGAAGGCGACTTCACCCTGCGGCTGGGCGGTACCGAGTTCCCGCAGCAGGTATCCCTCGCGGTGGTGATCGGCGGGCTCGCGGTGGGCTCGTTCGTGGCCACCGCGGTCTGTACCCGGCTGAAGATCCACCGCCCGATGGTGCTGCAGGCGGCCACCCTGGTGCTGGTCGCGGCCGCCGCGGTGGCCGCGACCCTGCTCAACAGCGTGCTGCTGGTCGCGTTGTTCTGCCTGCTCGGCGCGTTCGCCAGCGGGATGGCCAAGCACAGCGTCGACGCGGTGATCCAGGAGCGGCTGCCGGAGCGGGTCTGGGCCAGCGCGTTCGCCCACTCCGAGACGCTGCTGATGCTCGCCTGGGTGTTCGGTGCCGCGATCGGGCTGGTCCCGTTCGGGAGCCGCGCCGGGCTGGCGCTGGCCACGACCGGGATCGTGCTGGCCGCCGCCCGGGCCGGCCTGTGGGCCTGGCAGCTGCGCCGCGAGCGGCTGCGCGGCCTGACCGGTGGACCCGACGACACGGTCCGGCTGGACGAGCCCGCGCCGTCCGACAAGACCGAGCCGCCGACGGTACGGCTGGACCCGAAGCCGACCGGGGCACCGACCCGGCGACCCGGCGACCCGGATCGCACCGCGGAGATGCCCGGCAGCCGCCAGCCGGTACCGGACGACGAGCCGACCGCGCCGCTCGCCCCGCCGGGCTACCACCTGTACCGGCCGTCCAGCCGCCGCGACGACTCCAACCGCTAGGGCCGGCCGGCGTCGCGCACAATGGCGGGATGCTGCAGCGGGTACTGATCGTGACCGCGGTCGCGGCCGAGCGGGACGCCGTACTGGCCGGAATCGGCCCGATCGGGGTACACCCCGATCCGCTGGCCGCCGGTGCCACCGAGCTCGAAGTGGTCGCGGTCGGGGTCGGTCCGGCCGCGGCAGCCGCAGGTGCGGCCCGACGGATCGCGCTCGCGGAAGCCATCGGTGCCCCGTACCGGGCCGTGATCTCGGCCGGAGTAGCCGGTGGATTCGCCGGTCGGACCGAGCTCGGCGAGGTCGTACTGGCGACCAGTTGCGTGGCCGCCGACCTGGGCGCGGAGTCGGCCGACGGGTTCCTGCCACTGGACGCGCTCGGGTTCGGTACGGCCACGCTGACCGCCGACCCGAGCCTGGTGGACGTACCGGGCGCGCGTACCGGCCCGGTCCTCACGGTCACCACCGCGACCGGTACAGCGGGTACCGCGGCCGCACTGGCCGAGCGGTACCCGGACGCGCTGGGCGAGGCGATGGAGGGGTACGGGGTGGCGACCGCGGCGAGCCAGGCCGGCCTGCCGTTCGCCGAGGTACGCGCGATCTCCAACCTGATCGGACCGCGCGATCCGGGCGCCTGGCGACTGCGCGCCGCGCTGAGCGCGCTGACCGACGCGTTCGCCGCCCGGGAGGTGGCTTGAGATGAGCCCGCGAGGTGGCCCCGCATGAGCCTGTCGCTGGCGTTCTCGCCCTGCCCGAACGACACGTTCGTGTTCCACGCGCTGACGCACGGCCTGGTACCCGGTGCCCCGGAGTTCACCGTCACCCACGCCGACGTGGACGTCACCAACACCGCGGCCGAGCGCGGCGCGTTCGACCTGGTCAAGGTCAGCTATGCGGCGCTGCCGTGGCTGCTCGACCGGTACACCCTGCTGCCCTGCGGTGGTGCCCTCGGACGCGGCTGCGGCCCGCTGGTGCTCACCCGCGACGGCGCCCCCGACGGCGGCCCGGACCGGCTGGCGGGGACAAGGGTCGCGGTGCCGGGCGAGCGCACCACCGCCTACCTGCTGCTCCGGCTGTGGGCCACGGGCGTGAGCCCGGCCAGCGTCGACGTGGTGCCGTTCGCGGAGATCATGCCGGGGGTACGGGACGGCCGGTTCGACGCCGGGCTGGTCATCCACGAGGCCCGGTTCACCTACCCGCGGTACGACCTGCACGCACTGGTCGACCTGGGCGAATGGTGGGAGTCGGACACCGGCCTGCCGATCCCGCTCGGCGCGATCCTGGCCAACCGGGACACCGTCGACCCGGCCGCGGCAACGCGGTGGGTACGCGCGTCGGTCCGGTACGCCTGGCAGCACCCGGCCGCGAGCGCCGACTACGTACTGGCGCACGCCCAGGAGATGGAGCCGGACGTGGTACGGCAGCACATCGCGCTGTACGTGAACGAGTTCACCGAGAACCTCGGCGAGGACGGATACGCGGCGGTGGAGACGCTGCTCAACCGGGCTGCCGGCGCGTCGCTGGTGCCCGGGATCGAGCCGCTGGCCCGGTCGGTGGTGAGATAGGCGCCATGGCCTCTTCCACGGGGGTGGAAACACCGGTGGTGCCCGAGCCGTCACAGCAGCCGCCAGCGGTCTCCCCGCCGCGGGGAGGGCTCGACCGGCGAAAGCTCGGCCTCGTCGCCGGCGCCCTCGCGGCCGCCTGGGTCCTGCCGCTGCTGACCCACCTGGTCCACGCCGACGTGGTGTTGCCGCTGGTCATCCTGGTCGGCACCGCATCGCTGCTGCGCGGCGGTACGACCCTGCTCGACCGGCTGGTACTCGCGGCCGGGCTGCTGATCGGGGTCGTCAGCGCCGGCGGGTACCTGCTGTCGGTGTGGCCGTGGCACCTGCAGCCGGTACCGGTGGCCGGAGTCGCGCTGTCCGCACTGGTCCTGGTCGCGGTCGTCACCGGGCGCCGGCCGGCACTGCCGCTGCGGGTACCCGGTCGCGACGTGCTGGTAGCCGGACTCGGGGTGGGAGTGGCCGCGCTGCTCGCCTGGCCGTTCCGGGGCCAGGGCTTCGCCGGCCGGCTCGCGCTGGTCATGCCCGGCGAGGACATCGCCCGGCACTTCACCTTGTACGACACGATCCGCGGCGTCGGCGGCTATGTGTTCCTGCACTGGGACGCGGCCTCCCCGCACCTGCAGGAGGGCCTGCGGTACTACCCGCAGGGGTCGCACTTCTTCTGGGCGCTGATCGACAACTTCGTCCGCTCCGGTACCGACCCGGGCAGCGGTGCCAGCGCGTTCACCCACTACCTCGGGTACGACATCGCCAGCTACGCGTTCTTCGCGCTGGCCGCCATCTGGGCCGCCCGCTGGGTCGCCGGCCCGGCGGCCTCCGGTTGGCGACAGGTGGCGATCTGCACGCTGGTGGCGGCCTGTGTCGGCTTCTCCGACCTGCTCATCACGTTCGAGCGCGGCGGCGCCAGCGAGCTGTTCTCGTACGGCCCGCTCGCGCTGCTCCTCGCCGTACTGGCCCGGCCGCTGCGGCAGACCCGCGAGTGGATCGTGGTGGTGGCCGCGCTCCTGGTGGCGGTCGGTACCGCGTACTACTTCGTGCTGCCGGTGGCCGGGGTCGTCACGCTCGCCGCGCTCGTCACGTACACCCGCCGGATCCGCCGGGTATGGCGGACCGCGCTGGTCGCCGCGGTGATCGCCGGGCCGCTGGCCTTCGCGCAGTTCGCGTTGTTCTCCCTCGAACACAGCCCGGTCGGCGACCTGACCATCGGCACGATCGTGCCGACCAACCGGAACACGGTGGTGGCGGTCTGCCTGGCCGGGCTGCTGGGCGCGGCCACCTACGCCGGCCGGCGGTCGCCGGTGTGGCGGGTCAGCGCGGTCGCCACCCTGGCCGGGCTCGGCTTCGCCGGCGCGGTCGCCGCCTACCAACTGGCCACGACCGGAGTCATCGCGTACTACTTCGAGAAGGCCCTGCACCTCGCCTTCGTCGTCGGGCTGGTGGGGATCGGCGCGGCCGGACTGCTGCTGCGCCCCCGGCTGACCGGCCCGGTCCGGCGCCCCGCGGGTCGCCGGCGGTGGACCGCCGAGGCGGTACCGGCGCTGCTCGCCGCCGTGCTGGCGCTCGCGATGGTCGGCGGGCTGCGGTTGAACGAGCCGGCCAAGGCGCCCAGCGCGTACACCAGCTGGGGGGTCGCGCACCTCAACGGCGAGCAGGCGCTGCGCTGGCACGCGGCGGTCACCACCACCGTGCTCGACCGGTACAGCGGAGACGGCCGCGTCACGTTGATCGCCTTCGGCGCTCCGATCTCCAACTACCTGAGCTCGATGTACCTGTCCGCGCTGGAGCGGAACTACGGCGTTGCCTGGGCGCAGGTACAAGCGTTGAACACCGAGGACTGGCCAAACGGCCTGGTAGACGGGCTGCACGAGGATCCGGTGCCGATCCGCGTGGTCACTACCAGCCCGGAGGTGGCCAGCCAGATCGAGGCGATCCGGAGGGCCGATCCGGAGCTCGACATCGACCTGGTACAAGTGACGAAGCTCGACTGACCGTGCGCAGCGAACCGGCCCGCCGCGATGACCATCCGCCGCGATGAATGAGGAGCACGTGCCAAGCCCGGCCACGGATACTGCACCCGCCGACGCGACCCGCGCGACCAGCCAACCGACCGACCGCACCGGCGCCGCACCGACGGCACCGGGCGGTTCCGGCCGGTGGCGCCGGCTGCGGTCACTCCTCGTCGCGGTGGCCGGCTGCTGGCTCGTCTCGTACGGCGCGGTCGCGCTGCACGTCGGCTGGGTGCTGCCGGCGCTGATCCTGCTGGTGGCGGGTGCGGTGCTGACCAGCGGCGAGACGGTACTCGACCGGCTGGTCCTAGCCGGCGCGCTGCTGTTCGGGGTCACCTGCGGTGGCGCGCTGCTGCTGTCGGTCTGGCCGTGGCACCTCGCCCCGGTGGCGGTCGGCGGCACCGCGCTGACCGGGCTGACCGCGATCGCCGTGCTCACCGGCCGGCGACCCCGACTGCCCGGTCGGTTCCGGCTGGCCGACCTGCTGGTCGTCGCCGGCACGGTGGCCGGCGGGTTGTTCGTACTCTGGCCGTTCCGGACCATGGACCTGGCCGACCGGATCTCGCTGATGGCGCCGAACGACGACTACGCGCGCCACTTCGTGATGTACGACGCGATCCAGAACGCCGGCGGCTACCTGTTCCTCCGGTACGACGTGGCCGAGCCGTTCCTGACCCGCGGGTACGGGATGGTCAACTACCCGACCGGCTCGCACCTGGTCTTCGCGGTACTGGACAACTTCTTCCGGTCCCGCGCCGGCGGCAACACCGGACTGTCCTCGTTCGACCACTTCCTGTGGCTGAACGTGGCCGCGTTCATCGCCCTGATGGGCTGCGTGCTGTGGGCCGCGCGGTGGGTTTCCGGACCGGCCGCGAAGGGTTGGGCCGCGGTCGCCGCACTCGTACCGGTCGGCGCGTACCTGGTGCTCGGTGACCCGCTCGCCATCCTGGTACGCGGGTTCACCTCGGAGATCGCCGGACTGGCCATGCTCGCCGTGCTGTTCGCGGTCCTGGTCCGGCCGCTGTCCGACCGCCGCGAGCAGCTGTTGCTGATCGGCGCGCTACTCGTCGGGCTGTCGTACTCGTACTTCTTCCTGGTACCGCTGGCGCTGCTGGCCACCCTGTTCTGGTTCCTCGCGTACCGCCAGGTCACGCTGCGCAGCCCGCTGGTACTGGCCACCGCCGCGGTGACCGTGGCCGCGAGCGCGGTACCGATCTACCGCAACGTCACCTACGTACCCCCGGACGTGCTGCTGCTGTTCGGCGGCTCGGTCATCGAGGTGAACCGGAAAGTGCTCGGCGCGCTGGTGCTGGTCGCGCTGGTGGCGCTGGTGCTGGTACGGCGCCAGAGCGACCCGGCCTGGCGCTGCGCACTGGGCGGCCTGCTCGGCGCGGTCGGCTTCGCGGCCGCGATCTGGGTGTACCAGGAGGTCCGGCTCGGTGGCTCGACGTACTACTACGAGAAGTCGCTGCACCAACTCGAGGTGATCGCGGCGGTCTGCCTGGCTGCCCTCGCGCCGGCGCTGGCGCGGCTCACCACGCGGGCGACCGCCCGTTGGGTCGCGCCGGTAGCCGCGCTCGCCGTGGTGGCGACCGCGGTCGTCGGGCTCGGCGCGAAGACCACGCTTGCCGGCTGGCCGGAGGAGGCGCAGAAGCCGCTGGGGAAGCAGCAGGTGGCGTTCCGGTACATCCGCGGCCTGACCGGACACTCGAGGGTCGGCGGGCTGACCCTGTTCGCGCTGAAGACCGCGTCGGAGCCGGCCGGCAAGGTGACGGTGGTACAGCTGTCCGGGCTGGGCAACAACTACGACGCCACGCTGTTCACGACCGTCATCCAGCGCAACTACCGGCTCGGCTCCGGGGTCTACTCGTACATGGCCCCGTTCAAGGAGCCGCCGCGGGAGGCCGCGGACATCATCGAGTACACCGAGCGCACCGGCATCCCGCTGCGGGTGATCACCAACAACCTGACGATGTACGTCGAGCTGAGCAACTGGGCCACGATCCACCCCGAGGACAAGCTCGAGGTCATCAACGTGTCCGGCCAGGCCTGACGGCCTTTTCGCTGACGCGCCGCCCGCCGGGAGCCGGCGGACGGCGGACGGCGGACGGCGGACGGCGGACGGCGACGATCAGCGTCCCGTCAGTTCTCCAGCTCGCGGGCGACCGCGTGCACCACCTCGGCGACCTTCCGGCCGACCTTGCGATCGGGGTACCGGCCGCGGCGCAGGTCAGGCTGCACCTTCACCTCGAGCACCTTGATCATGTCCTCGATCAGGCCGTGCAGCTCGTCCGGCGGCCGGCGGCGCAGCTCGGTCAGCGACTGCGGCGATTCGAGCAGGCGAACCGACAGCGCCTGGTTGCCCCGGCGGCTCTCCACCACCCCGAACTCGACCTTCTGCCCCGGCTTGAGCAGCTCGACGCCGCTCGGCAACGCGGCCTTGTGCACGAACACGTCGCCGCCGTCGTCCCGGGTCAGGAACCCGAAACCCTTCTCAGCGTCGTACCACTTGACTCGGCCGGTGGGCACTGCAGACCTCGAATCGCTTCTTGCGGACAGTGAAGGGCAGCCATCCGCTGCCCTGGCACAAGGCTAGCCATTCCACGGTGTTCAGACCATCGGGATGCCGGTCACGCCCGTTCCGATTGCGAATCGGCACTCCCTGAGGTACGGCGACCACCGGGAGAAGCGTCACCTCGCGTGATCGTGCGTCAACCGGATCACCGGTACCGGTCAGGCTCGGCCAGCAGCTCGTTCATCGCGCCGGAGCGGAAACCGCGCGGGTCCAGCCGTACCGCCGGGAATCCGTCGACCGCGGCGAGCAGCTCCGGTCTGGCGGCGACCGCGTCGATCAGGTCCGGGTCGACCTCGACCCGGGCGCCGTCCTCGCCGAGATCGCGCACCCGCAGGTTGCGCACCGGAATGCCGGCCGCGTGCAGCGTGGTACGGAGGGTCGCCTCCGCGCGCTCCACCCGGGCCAGTCGCGCCGGGCTGATCCGCACGCCGTACGCGATGCGGCTGGACAGACAGGCCGCGGCCGGCTTGTCCCAGGCGGACAGTCCCCACTCCCGGGCGGTCCGCCGGATCTGCGCCTTGGTCAGCCCGGCATCCCGCAACGGCGTGACCGCACCGCGTTCGGCCGCCGCCCGGATGCCCGGCCGGAACCCGGCGATGGCGTCGTCGGCGTTGGTACCGGTGGCCACGTGCGCGATGTCCAGTCGGGCCGCCAGCGGGCCGAGGGTGTCGAGCAGCTCCGCCTTGCAGAAGTAGCACCGGTCGCCGGCGTTGGCCCGGTAGCCGTCCCGCGACAGCTCGTCGGTCGTCTCGGTAACGTGTTGGACGCCCAGCTCCGCGGCGATCCGGGCGGCCGCGTCGAGCTCGGCGGCCGCCAGGCTCGGAGACACCGCGGTGGCCGCGACGACATGCTCCGACCCGAGCGCGCGTACCGCCGCGGCCAGCAGAAACGCCGAGTCGATCCCGCCGGAGAAGGCGACCATCAGGCTGCTGTACCCGCGCAGCGCCGCGTCCAGGTCGGCGAGTCGACCGGGCCGGAGGTACTCGTCGAGCCAGTCCGGAAAGCGCGTCAGGTCGTCGAGGACCTCATCCGCGTCCGCGAGCGCGTCCGCGTCGCACGGGCCGGTGGTCACGCCGACGCTCGTCACGCCGGCGGCCCGAGCTGCCGCGATGTCAGCGGTGTGGTCCCCCACGTACACCCGCGCCTGGTGTTCCCGCAGTGCGGCGGCCTTGCCGTCCGCCCAGGCCAGGCCCACCAACTCGTCGGGGGCGAGCCCGACATGGTCGAGGTGCAGGCGGGCCAGCCGCGGATGCTTCGCGGTGATCACCACCACCCGACCGCCCTGCCGGTGTACCGCGTCGATCGCCTCGGCCGCACCCGGCAGCGGCGCGGACGGCTCGATCGCGTGCTCCGGGTACAGCTCCCGGTACCGGGCGACCATCGGTGCCACCTGCTCGGCCGGGTACCACCGGGCCAGCTCGGTCTCCAGCGGCGGGCCGAGCCGTCCGACCGCCGCGTCGACGTCGATCTCCACCCCGGTCTCGGCGACCAGCATCCGGTACGTGGCCGCGATCCCCGGCCGCGTGTCCAGCAACGTCATGTCGAGGTCGAAGCCGACGGTGAACGGGGTAGCCATGGCCGCCAGCCTATGTCGTGGCCCGTGACCGGCTCTCTTGTCGTACCCGCTGGTTAGCCTCTCGGCATGCAGAGCGGAGCCAAGGACGTGGATGGGTACCTGGCCGAGGTGCCGGAGGATCGGCGCGAGGTGCTGACCGCGCTGCGCGACTCGTGCCGGGAGCTGCTTCCCGGCTTCGAGGAGTCGATGCAGTACGGGATGCCGACGTATCTGCGCGACGGCGTGAGCGAGGTCGCCTGGGCCAGCCAGAAGCAGTACATCTCGCTGTACATGGTGCGCAAGGACGTGCTGGAGCAGTACCGCGACCAGCTGGCCGGGCTGAGCGTCGGCAAGGGCTGCATCCGGTACCGCCGGGCGGCCCAGATGGACCTGAACCTGGTGCGCTCGATGCTCACCACCACGGCCACCACCCGCGGCGAGATCTGCTAGCGGCCAGTGTCGGCCGCCTCAGCCCGTTACGGCGACCAGGTCAGTGCCCGGGAGGGCTAAGCGTGGGCGGCTTCGGAGAGGCCGAGTTCGGTGATGGACACCTCGCGCATCTCGACCTTGCGGATCTTTCCGGTGATCGTCATCGGGAACGCGTCGACGATCTTGACGTACCGCGGGATCTTGTAGTGCGCGAGCTTGCCGGTACAGAACTCCCGTAGCGCATCGGCGGTCAGCGCCGGTGCGCCGTCCCGCAGCTTCACCCACGCCATCAGCTCCTCGCCGAACTTGTCGTCCGGTACGCCGATGACCTGCGCGTCCACGATGTCCGGGTGGGAGTACAGGAACTCCTCGATCTCGCGCGGATAGATGTTCTCCCCGCCGCGGATGACCATGTCCTTGATCCGCCCGACGATGTTCACGTAGTCCGCGGAGTCCATCACCGCGAGATCGCCGGTGTGCATCCAGCGGGCCGCGTCGATCGAGTCGGCCGTCTTCTCCGGCATCTCCCAGTAGCCGAGCATCACGCTGTACCCCCTGGTGCACAGCTCCCCCGGCTCGCCCCGCGGGGTCACCAGCCCGGTGGCCGGGTCGACGATCTTGACCTCAAGATGCGGGTGTACCTGGCCGACCGTGGACACCCGGCGCTCCAGGTCGTCGTCGGCGAGGGTCTGGGTCGACACCGGCGAGGTCTCGGTCATGCCGTAGCAGATCGTCACCTCGGCCATGCCCATCTCGTCGATCACCCGCTTCATCACCTCGACCGGGCACGGCGAGCCAGCCATCACCCCGGTACGCAGGGACGACAGGTCGAAGCCGGCGAAGTCCGGATCGTTCAGCTCGGCGATGAACATCGTCGGTACGCCGTACAGCGCCGTACACCGCTCCTGCTCGACCGCGCGCAACGTGGCCTTCGGGTCGAAGCCGGGCGCGGGGATGACCGTGCAGGCGCCGTGGCTGGTGGCGCCGAGGTTGCCCATCACCATGCCGAAGCAGTGGTAGAACGGCACCGGCAGGCAGACCCGGTCCTGCTCGGTCCAGCGCTGGCCCTCTCCCACGAAGTACCCGTTGTTGAGGATGTTGTGGTGGGACAGCGTGGCGCCCTTGGGAAATCCGGTGGTACCGGACGTGTACTGGATGTTGATCGGGTCGTCGAAGCTCAGCGTGGCTTCCCGCTCGGCCAGCGCCTCATCGGTGATCCCGGTGCCGCGCGCGGCCAACTCGTCCCAGTCACCGGTGCCGATGTAGACGATCTCGCGCAGGTCCGGGCAGTCGTCGCGGACCTCGTCGATCATGCCGCGGTAGTCGGAGGTCTTGAAGCTCTGCGCGGAGATCAGCGTCCGGATCCCGGCCTGCTTGAGCACGTACGCCAGCTCGTGCGTCCGGTACGCCGGGTTGATGTTGACGAGC
The DNA here is from genome assembly GCA_963742715.1 of uncultured Actinomycetota bacterium. Taxonomy (GTDB): domain Bacteria; phylum Actinomycetota; class Actinomycetes; order Mycobacteriales; family Micromonosporaceae; genus CAVUMR01. The sequence goes on from CAVUMR010000003.1 coordinate 775,165, forward strand.
ACCGCGCCGACGCGGGCGGTCGCGTACTGCACGAGCGTCCACTCAGGCAGGTTCGGCGCCCAGATGCCGACCCGTTCGCCCTTGGTCACGCCGTACCCGAGCAGGCCCCGGGCCAGCCACGCCACGTCCCCGGTGAACTCGCGGTACGTCCAGCGGCGGCCCGACGGTACGTCCACCATCGCTTCGCGGTCCGGGAATCGCGCGGCGATACGGGCGAGGTTCTGGCCGATCGTGTCGCCGAGCAGGGGGATGGTCGAAGTGCCGCTGGCGTACGACGGAGCAGTCATGCCGGGCCTCCCGGGGTGTGACGCAAGAACCGCGCCTACCCCGCATCCTCCCCCGGATCCCCGGGTGAGGCGAACAATCGTGCGACCGCCGCCGCCAGGCACTGGCGACGGCGGTGGATGCGAGCTGGTAGCTGACTATTCGTTCCCGGCCGGCACCTCGGAGGGGTGCTCATACAGCACCTCGCCGAGCGGCAGCGGGAACGACATGTCCTCACCGAACGGCGACGCGCCGCCGGCCCGGTCGAACAGGAACTCGGTCACCGGCAGGCGACCCTCCTTGACCACGGTCACCTTGCGGCCGGATCCGTCCTGGAAGGACCGGACGTCCTGCTCCGCGGGCTGCTCGTCGGGCCCGGGCGTCTCGTCGGGCGTGGTACGCAGGGCCATCTGGCGATCCTCCCTGTCCGTAATCCGTGTCAGTGTGGCACACGTCCGTGATCGACCAGCCGCCGAGGGAACGACCGCGGACCGCCGTCCGGGGGCCCCGCCCGGGGGGCGGCCTGGGGCAGGGGCCGACCAGTTCCCCGGATACCCATTAGCGTTGGACAACGATGAGCACAAGCCTGGCCGATCACCTCCGCGCGCTCCCGGACGAGGCGCTGCGCGCCCTCCTGCACGACCGCCCCGACCTCGCGGTACCGGTGCCGGCGGACTTCTCCGCGCTCGCCACCCGGTCCCAGTCCCGGTTGTCGGTGGCCCGCGCGCTGGAGGGGCTGGACCAGTTCACCCTGGAGATCATCGACGCCCTCCGGCTCGCGCCGACCCTGCCCGAGCCCGACGGCGACCAGGGCGCCGGCCACGCCGAGGGCGGGACCGCCGGCACCTCGCTCGCCGCGGTGCTCGCGCTGCTGCCCGATGGTGTACCGGTCGACCTGGTGCACGCCGCGGTGGACCGGCTGCGGCAGCTGGCCCTGGTGCACGGCCCGGACACCGCGCTGCACGTCCTGGCCACGGTCGCCGACCTGTGCCCGCCGTACCTGGCCGGGCTCGGCCGTCCCGCCGCCGAGCTGGACGGCGCCGCCGCGGCACTGGTCGCGGATCCCGCCGCGGTACGCAAGATCCTGGTGGAGGCGTCGCCGGAGGCGCAGGCCGTACTCGACCGGCTCGCCGCCGGACCCCCGGTCGGTACGGTGCGCGACGCCCGCCGGCCGGCCACTCCCGAGGACGCGGACACCCCGGTGCGCTGGCTGCTGGCGCACCGGCTGCTGGTACCGATCGGGGACGACACCGTCGAGCTGCCGCGGGAGATCGGGCTGCTGCTCCGCCGGGACAACGGACCGCTCGGGGAGCTGCACCCGTACCCGCCCATCGTGGAGCCGCCGCTGCGGGATCCGGCGGCTGCCGACTCGGCCGGCGCCGGCCAGGCGCTGGAGACGGTACGGCTGGTCGAGGCGCTGCTGGAGGCCCTCGGCGCGGATCCGGCCGGGGTGTTGCGCGGCGGCGGCCTGGGCATCCGGGAACTGCGCCGGCTGGCCCGTACCGTCGACGTCGCCGAGTCCACCGCGGCGCTGCTGCTCGAGATCGCGTATGCCGCGGAGCTGCTGGACGACAACGGCGAAGCGGTACCGGAGTGGCTTCCCACCCACGGGTACGACCGGTGGCGGGCTGCCCCGCTGGCGGAGCGGTGGCTGCTGCTGGTGGAGACGTGGCTGCGGATGCAGCGCCAGCCCGGTCTGGTCGGACAGCGGATCGACCGGGACAAGTTGATCAACGCACTGTCCCCGGACGGGTCCCGGCAGTCCGCCCCCGGGCTCCGGCGCGCCACCCTGTCGCAGATCGCCGACCTGCCGCTGGGCTCCACTGTGCGGGTCGAGGACGTGGTGGCGCTGCTGGCCTGGTACGCACCGCGGCGTGGCGGCCGGGCCCGGGACGACACCGCCCGGTGGACGCTGGAGGAGGCCGCGGCGCTCGGGCTCACCGGACTCGGCGCGTTCACCTCGTTCGGCCGGATGCTGCTCGACGGCGCGCGGGACGAGGCGATCGCCCGGCTCGACGCGCTGCTCCCGCCGCCGGTCGACCATCTGCTGCTCCAGGCCGACCTGACCGCGGTGGTGCCCGGACCGCCGGAGCCGACGTTGGCGGCCGAGCTCGCGCTGGTCGCCGAGCCCGAATCGGCCGGCGCGGCCGCGGTGTTCCGGATAACCCCGGCGACGGTACGCAACGCGCTGGATGCCGGCATGAGCGCGGACGACCTGCACGGACTGTTCCTGCGCCGGTCCCGTACCCCCGTGCCGCAGGCACTGACGTACCTGGTCAATGACGTGGCGCGCCGGCACGGCGGATTGCGGGCCGGCACCTGTGGGGCGTACCTGCGCAGCGACGACGAGGCCCTGCTGTCCGAGCTGGTGGCCGATCGGCGGCTGTCCGGGCTCGGGTTGCGGCGGATCGCGCCGACCGTGGTACTGAGCCCGCTCGGCATGCACCGGCTGCTGGACACGCTGCGGGACACCGGGTACGCGCCGATGCCCGAGGACGGCTCGGGCGCGGTGGTACTGCACCGGCCGGACGTACGGCGGTCGGTCGCGCGTACCGGGGTGCGCCCGCCGGCCGACGACTCGTCCGCGCTGGACGACGTCCGGTCACCGGACCGGCTGGCCGCCGCCGTGGCCAGCATCCGTCGCGGCGACAGCGCGGCACGGGCGGCCCGGCGAGCGCCGGTGACCACCACCAGCACCCGCCCGTCCAGTTCCCAGGCGCTCGGCGTGCTGCAACAGGCGGTACAGGGCCGGCAGCAGGTGTGGGTGGGGTACGTCGACGCGCACGGCTCGACCGCGGCCCGGCTGGTACGCCCGATCTCGATCGGCGCCGGCTACCTGCGCGCCGAGGACGAGCGCACCGAGACGCTGCACACGTTCGCGCTGCACCGCATCACGTCCGCGCAGCTCGCGGACTGACCGTCACTCGTCGAGCCGTCGCTCGTCGAGCCGTCACTCGTCGAGCGGTCGCTCGTCGAGCCGTCACTCGTCGCCGGACAGGATGCTCTCCAACCAGCGGTGCATCCGCCGCTGGTCGCCGTGGCGCAGCCGGTACATCAGCCCGCTGCGGACCAGTACCGCCACGATCGCGGCGGCGATGACGGCGGCCGCCGCGTCCTCGCCGGCGATGAGCCCGACGGCGGCCGTGACAACGAGGCCGAGCGCACCGAGCACGCTGACCACCAGCGCCACCGTGACGAGGACCGCCAGTGCCGGGGACGGCCGCCCGTGCACCACCAACTCACCGGTCCGCGGCCGCAGCGTGAACCGCTCCCGGAACCGGATGTCCTCGATCGGGTCGACCGACCGGGCCGTGTAGTACGTCCGGCCATCCCGGTCGGCATGGCGGCCCAGCAGCGCGAAGCCGGTGCCGTGCGGCTCGGCGCGCTCCTGCACGCGGCGGAGCACCTCGTCGGGCGGCAACGCGGTCGGCACCTGCCACTCGCGCGGCTCGGTACCGAACAGCCGCGCCGCGGCGTCGGTCAGCGGCGACCCGGTCACTGTCTCCACGACAGGTCAGTATTCCGGCCCGGCTCCACTCCACGCCGGGAGTCCGGTCGACCCCGCGGGCGACGTCCGACCCCAGGCGCCGCGCTGACCGGCGGCGTTCCCAGGTAACTCCCAGGCTGAACCAAGGATGGTCGCAGGCTCGTGCATGAAGGTAGGTAGCACACAGAGCCACGGTGGTGGGGCGGACGCCCAGATCTCCCTTCCGGGGGCGTAAGGGAAGGTCGCACCACAGGCGCCAGCGGCAGTTCGAGGCACTCCCGCTGACCGCCTCGCCACCGTTAGTACCCCCGGCGAGGGGATGCAGAGGAATATGCCTCGGTGGCACCGCCGACCGTGTGGGGGATCCGGTGGTGTCACCGAGGCGCTCTGGTGCCGTTCGGCAGATGCGAGGGGGCAGCCGATGGCCGTACCGGCGACCGTGGACGACGCCGACAACACCCTTTCTGAACTGCCACAACGGCTGATCCGGCACACCGCCCGGGCACTCGGCGCGGAGATCTCGTTCCGGCTCCGACCGGCACCGCCGTACAGCCGGGCAGTGCTCGCCGACGCGCTCGCTGACGCGGTCGGCGTGATACGCGCCGCCGATCTCGCCTTCAACCCGGCACGGCCGGGGAACCTGGTGTCGTGGATCCGGGACCGGTCGGTGGACAAGTACCCCCCGGTACTCGCGGACGTGATCGCGCGGTGCGCCGCCGCCCGCCGGGTCACCAGGGGGCATTTCGATCCCTGGGCGACGCCGGACGGCTTCGATCCGAGTGAACTCGTCCGCGGCTGGGCGGTCGAGCAGGCCGCGCAGGCGCTCCAGCGCGCCGGGATCGCCGACTTCACCATCAGCGCCGAGGGCGACGTACTGGTCCGCGGCCGCTCCCCGTCACTGCGGCGCTGGCGGGTCGGGGTACGGCATCCTCGGCAGCCGTCCACGATCGTGATGGTGCTGGGCCTGGCCGACCGGGCGGTGTCCACCGCGGTCGCCGGTCGACCGACCGTCGCCTCCCCCGATGACCTGGTGCAGGCCACCGTGGTGGGGCCTGACCTCGCCTCGGCCCGGGTCTACGCGAAGGGGCTGTTGTCCGCCGGCCGGTCCGGCCTGGACTGGTTCCCGCCGGGCTCCGGGTACGACGTTTTCGCCCTGGATGCCCAGCTGCGCACCTTCTGGACGCCGGAGCTGGACCAGCACCGGGCATCCGGCCCGGGCAGCACCACCGCGGCCTGATCGGCACCTCGCCGGCGTCGCGGTCCTCCATGGCAGGGCCGGCCACACCGCGGCTGCGGTTGTCAGACCGGCGAGGGACACTGGACTGTCCACCTGATGCGGAGGTAGCCCGTTGCCCGGCGGCCCGTTGATCGTCCAGTCCGACAAGACCATGCTGCTCGAAATCGACCACGCGGACGCACCCGCGTGCCGGATGGCGATCGCGCCGTTCGCCGAGTTGGAGCGGGCGCCCGAGCACGTACACACGTACCGGCTCACCCCGCTCGGGCTGTGGAACGCGCGCGCCGCCGGCCACGACGCCGAGAGCGTGGTGGACGCGCTGATCCGGTTCAGCCGGTACGCCGTGCCGCACGCGCTGCTGGTGGACGTGGCCGACACGATGGACCGGTACGGGCGGCTGCAGCTCGCCAAGGATCCGGTACACGGTCTGGTGCTGCACGGTCTCGACCGCGCGGTACTCGTCGAGGTCGCGAAGTCGAAGAAGCTCGCCGGCATGCTCGGCGCGCACGTCGACGCCGACACGATCGTGGTACATCCGTCCGAGCGCGGCCGGCTCAAGCAGGCATTGCTGAAGCTCGGCTGGCCGGCCGAGGACCTGGCCGGCTATGTGGACGGCGAAGCGCACGCGATGTCGCTGCACGAGGAGGGCTGGACGCTCCGGCCGTACCAGCGGCAGGCGGTGGAGAACTTCTGGGCCGGCGGTTCCGGCGTCGTCGTACTCCCCTGTGGCGCGGGAAAGACGCTGGTCGGCGCGGCCGTGATGGCCGAGGCACAGGCCACCACGTTGATCCTGGTGACGAATACCGTGGCCGGTCGGCAGTGGAAGCGCGAGCTGATCGCGCGTACCAGCCTGACCGAGGAGGAGATCGGCGAATACTCCGGCGAGCGCAAGGAGATCCGTCCGGTCACGATCGCGACGTACCAGGTGCTCACCACCCGCCGCAAAGGCGTCTTCCCGCACCTGGACCTGTTCGGCGCCCGCGACTGGGGTCTGGTCGTGTACGACGAGGTACACCTGCTACCCGCGCCGATCTTCCGGTTCACCGCCGATCTGCAGGCCCGCCGCCGGCTCGGGCTGACCGCCACTCTGGTACGCGAGGACGGCCGCGAGGGCGACGTGTTCAGCCTGATCGGCCCGAAGCGGTACGACGCGCCGTGGAAGGACATCGAGTCGCAGGGCTGGATCGCGCCGGCCGAGTGCATCGAGGTACGGGTGACGCTGACCGATGCCGAGCGGATGGCGTACGCGACCGCGGAACCGGACGTGCGGTACCGGTTCGCCGCGACCGCCCGCACGAAGCTCCCGGTGGTACGCAAGCTGGTGGAGCGGCACGCGGGCGATCAGGTCCTGGTCATCGGGGCGTACCTCGATCAGCTCGGTGAGCTGGGCGAATATCTCGATGCCCCGGTACTCGAAGGCTCCACCACGACCCGCGAACGGGAGCGCCTGTACGAGGCCTTCCGTACCGGGGAGCTGAAGACGCTGGTGGTGTCCAAGGTCGCGAACTTCTCCATCGACCTGCCCGAGGCCGCCGTTGCCATTCAGGTGTCGGGCACGTTCGGGTCGCGGCAGGAGGAGGCGCAGCGGCTGGGCCGGGTGCTCCGGCCGAAGGCCGACGGCCGGCAGGCGCACTTCTACACGGTGGTGTCGCGCGACACCATCGACACCGAGTACGCCGCGCACCGGCAGCGGTTCCTGACCGAGCAGGGGTACGGCTACAACATCGTCGACGCGGACGACGTGCTCGGCCCGCCGCTACCGGACGTGCCCGGCTGAGCTGAACGCACGCGCACGGCTCGTCCGCCGGACCGCGCACCGTGGCCCGCCAGGACCGCTATTGATTCCCATGCCCACGGCTCGTCCTGGCGGACCGCGCACGGAGCGGTCCGGCACGACCGCAATTGTCTGTTTGTAGTGAGGCTGTAACCACGGACAGCAGGATCATGGCCAATCGTCTCCCGCAAGGAGGATCAGCCATGATCTCGATGTCCCGGATGCTCCGCGTAGCTGCGGTCGCGGCCGGCGCGGCGCTCACGGCCGCGCTGCTGGTCGCCTCCCCGGCGTCCGCCGCGCAGAGCTGCTCCACCGCTGGCCTGGGTGACCCGCACACCTGCGCGCAGGCCGTGACCTGGGCGAAGAACCACGTCCACACCAACTACGACCCCAACTACGACGGTCTGTGCGACCACGTGGTCGGCCTGGCGTACGGCTTCCCGCACAGCGGCTCGAACACCGCGCACGAGCACTGGACCCAGATCCCGGCTTCGTTGAAGCACGGCGGCGACCGGTCCGTACCCGCTGGTGGCCTCGCGTTCTTCCACAACGGTGGCGCCGGCCACGTCATGATCTCGATCGGCGGTGGAGACTTCATCTCCAACGACATCCACGGTGCTGGCACCTACACCCGCACCACGATCGCCCAGATCGAGAACTCCTGGGGCGAGGTCTACGACGGCTGGGGCCAGCCGTGGTTCAAGTACAACCACTGACCAACTCCGGTACGTAGTGCGCTGGCCGCGCCCGGTCATCCCGGGCGCGGCCAGCTGCGTGTTGTTTGTAGTGAAGTTGTAACCGCCGGCACCAGGATCGCGGCATTCGTCCCGCCAAGGAGGACATGCCATGGTCCCGATGTCTGTTCGGCGAAGAATCACCAGCCTCAACCGGCCCCGGTTGTTACGCGCAAGCGTCGCCGCCGTCGCGGTACCGCTCGCGGCCGTGCTGCTGACCGCCAGTCCGGCGGCCGCCGCCACCGGCACCGTGCACACCGACTCCGGCGCCGCCGTCAACGTACGGTCGGCACCGAACACGAGCAGCAGCATCGTCGGCTCGGTGTCCGACGGCACCTCGGTCACGATCGACTGCCAGATCATCGGCCAGCAGGTGACCGGCAAGTACGGCACCAGCACCCTGTGGGACCACATCCCGGCCAAGGGCGGCTACGTCTCCGACACCTACGTGTACACCGGCTCCGACGGTTGGGTGGCACCGCAGTGCGGTGGCGGCTCGATCAACTGCTCCACCACCGGCCTCGGTGACCCCAACACCTGCGCGCAGGCCGTGGCCTGGGCGAACAGCCACATCAGCACCAGCTACAACCCGGATTACTACCGCGCCTGCGACCACATCGTCGGGCTCGCGTACGGATTCCCGCACAGCGGCTCCACGACGGCCTACGTGCACTGGACCCAGGTGCCGAGCCAGTACAAGCACCCGGGTGTACGGACCGTTCCGGCCGGTGGCCTCGCGTTCTTCAGTACGAGTTCCGCCGGGCACGTGATGATCTCGATCGGTGGCGGCCAGTTCGTCTCGAACGACATCCACGGCAACGGCACGTACACGAAGACCACGATCGCCGAGATCGAGAGCGCGTGGGGAGCCCACTACCTGGGCTGGACCCAGCCCTGGTTCAAGTACAACCACTGAGCCGACCGGCAGCCCGGCCCCGCGGTTCGCCGCGGGGCCGGCTTGGTAGAACGCGCACAGCGCCGCCGCGGAACGGCTTGTAGGGCGCGTGTAACCCCGCCGCTGGGCGGCTTGTAGGGCGCATGTAGCGCCACGCCGCAGGATCGTTGCCAACCCACCCACAAGGAGGATTGGCCATGATCTCGATGTCCCGCCTGCTCCGCTTGGCGGTCGTCGCCGCCGGCGCGTCACTGGCCGCGACGCTGCTCGTCGCCACCCCGGCCTCGGCTGCGCAGAGCTGCTCCACCGCCGGGCTGCACAACCCGCGCACCTGCGCCCAGGCGGTGCACTGGGCGAACAACCACATCCACCACAACAACATTCCGTCGTACTACAACGCCTGCGACCACCTCGTCGGGCTCGCCTACGGCTTCCCGCACAGCGGCTCGGAGACCGCGCATGTGCACTGGACGCAGATCCCGGCCGGCAAGAAGCACCCCGGTGACCGCACGGTTCCGGCCGGTGGGCTCGCATTCTTCAGCAACGGCGGCTCCGGCCACGTGATGATCTCCATCGGTGGCGGCCACTTCATTTCCAACGACATCCACGGCAACGGCACCTACACCAAGACCACGATCCACGAGATCGTGAACACCTGGCACCAGACCTACAACGGCTGGGCCCAGCCCTGGTTCAAGTACAACCACTGACCTGGGGTTTTCTCGCAGTCCAGTCCCCTCGGTGCGAAGCCGCGTCCGCGTCACGGCGGGCGCGGCTGAGCGCACGTACGGCACCAGCTCGCTCAGAGTCGCGTCCCCGCGGCTACATCGGGGTGGCGCCGGCGAGAAGTTTGACGATCGCGTCGAAAGTCGGCGCGGTGCCGCCGCCACACTCGGCCTGGGTCAGGTTCAGATCGCCGACCCGCAGCCGGTACGAGAACGCGTCGTTGCACGGCGGGCCGCTGGGCTTCTGCCGCAGCTCGGACACCAGGTGCGGGTTGGTGACCAGCTGGCGCAGCTCACTGAGCTGACTGCCGGTGAGTTGGCCGGAGCGCTTCGCACCGTCCCGCGGAGTGAACGTCCACCGACCGTCCGTGGCCACCACGAGCGTGTCCAGCTTGCCGGCGAACCCGCCGATGCGCTGCAACGTCACTCCGGCCGGCGCGATGGGCGGTGACGCCGTCGCCTGCGGCGGCGCCGGCTCACCGGTCGCGATGCCGTTGGGAGGGCTCGCCGCCGGAGACGAACTCGCCGGCGTGGCTGATTCCGAGCCCGATGGGGTACCGGAGTCCTTGCAGCCGGAAAACGCCACCGCGGCTACCACCATGAGCGCGAGAGGTACCAGTGTTCGCTTCACACCACTACGACGCACGACCCGGCCCGCCGGTTCCCCGGCAGATTCCCCCGCAGACCGTGGTCGGGTCCGGTCAGGGGCGGCTCGGTTCGCGGGCCGGTCAGCCGTGTCCGCGCTGATCGCGCGGTGGGGGGCCGCGCTACCGCCGGAGGTGGACGCCAGCGCCGCCGGCCGTACCGGCGTTGAGCTGCTCGGACACTGGTCCCAGCCACACCGGCACTACCACGACGTACACCACCTGACCGCGGTACTCGACACCATCGACGCGCACGCGGAGTGGGCGGACGACCCCGATGCGGTACGGCTGGCCGCCTGGTTCCACGACGCCGTGTACGACCCGCGCCGCGCCGACAACGAGGAGGCGAGCGCCGCACTGGCCGAAACGGTGCTGCGCCGGCTACGGATCCCGACCGACCGGGCCACCGAGGTCGCCCGACTGGTCCGGCTGACCGCACGGCACGAGGTGGTCGACCACGACCGCAACGGCGAGCTGCTGTGCGATGCCGACCTCGCGATCCTCGCCACCACGGAACGGAGCTACCGGCGGTACACCCGACTGCTGCGCCGGGAGTACCAGCACGTACCCGAGCGCGTGTTCCGGGCCGGCCGCGCCGCGGCGCTGCGTCGCCTACTCGCGCTGCCGGTGCTGTACCGGCTGCCGCACCTGTACGCCGACTGGGAGCAGCGGGCCCGCGCGAACATCACCGGTGAGCTGACCCTGCTGTCCGCCTGAGCTCGTAGGTCGGCAGGTTCGCCTACTAGCCTGGCGAGGGTGACTGCCGACGCCATCTCGGAACTCCGTACCGCCCTCGGCGACCAGGCCGTACTCACCGATCCGGACGTGCTCGCGTCGTACCGCCGGGACGAGTCCGACCTGTGCACCAGCGGGACTCCGGCCGCGGTGGTACGCCCTCGCGACACCGCGACCGTGCAACAGGTCATGCGGATCGCCAGCCGGTACCGGATTCCGGTGGTACCGCAGGGCGCGCGTACCGGCCTCGCCGGCGCCGGTAACGCGGTCGACGGCTGCATCGTGCTGTCGATGACCAGCATGGACAAGATCCTGGAGCTCGATCCGGGCAACCGGCTCGCGGTCGTACAACCGGGCCTGATCAACGCCGAGATCAGCAAGGCGGCGGCCGGACACGGGCTGCGGTACCCGCCGGATCCCGGCTCGGTGGCGATCTCCACGATCGGTGGCAACGTGGCCACCAACGCGGGCGGAATGTGCTGCGTCAAGTACGGCGTGACCTCGGAATACGTACTCGGACTGGAGGTCGTACTGGCCGACGGCGAGATCCTGCGCTGCGGCCGTCGTACCGCGAAGGGGGTTGCCGGTTATGACCTGGTCCGGCTGTTCACCGGCTCCGAGGGCACGCTCGGTGTGATCACCGAGATCACGCTCGCGCTGCGTCCCATCAGCGACCCGCCGCTGACGCTGGCCGCGATCTTCCCGGACACCGCGAGCGCGGGCGCGGCCGTGACCTCGATCATCGCGGCCGGCTGTGTACCGAGCCTGCTGGAATTGATCGACCAGGTACACCTGCGGGCGATCGAGGCGTACCAGCCGATGGGTCTGCCGACCGACGCGAAGGCCCTGTTGCTGGCCAGTGCCGACACTGCGAATGCCGCAACCGAGTTGGACCAGATCGCGAAACTGTGCCAGCAGGCCGGGGCGACGGAACTGCACGTGGCGACCGACGCGACCGAGGCGGACATGCTGCTGGCCGCGCGCCGGATGGCGTATCACGCGATCGAGAAGCTGGGCGCGATCATCGTCGACGACATCTCGGTACCCCGGTCCCGGCTGGCCGAGATCATCGACGGCATCGACCGCATCTCGGCGGACCTCGGCGTACCGATCGGGGTGATCGCGCACGCCGGGGACGGCAACCTGCACCCGAACATCATCATCACCGACCGGGACGACGACGAGCTGTGGGCCCGCGGCCGGGCCGCGTTCGACGCGGTGATGGAGTTGGGCCTGTCGATGGGCGGCACGTGTACCGGCGAGCACGGCGTCGGCCTGCTCAAGCGGGACTGGCTGGCGAAGGAGATCGGCCCGGTCGGACTGCGGGTCCACCAGGCCATCAAGTCGGCGCTCGATCCACTCGGCATCCTCAACCCCGGCAAGGTCGTCGCCTGACTCCCGGGCGCCGCGGGGAGAAGCGGCCGGTCAGGGTTGGCTTGCCGGCGTCGGCGCTGCCGACGACGCGTGCTCGCCGGAGTCCGATAACGACGATGACGTCCGGCTCAGCCTCGGCAGCCAGCCGAGCAGGACCGGCGCCGCCCAGGCCAGGAGTGCCGCGGCCGCGGCTGCCAGCGACGCACCGGGCAGCGGCGAGACCAGCCACTCGCCGCGGGCAACCGGCAGCGCGACGAGATACGCGAGCAGCACGAGCAGCGGACCGCCGGCACCGGCGAGCACCCGCAGGGTCGCCCGGGACCGGCGGGTGTACCAGCCGACGATCAGGCCGATCAACGCGCTGACCAGCACCGCCCCGATCCGGACCGAGAACACGGCGTCGGTGGAGTCGACCCAGCGACCGAACGCGGGGTGGCCGAGCAGCGGCGGCGAGTCCGGTACCAGGCCGGAGGCGGCCAGCGCGAGCGCCCAGACAGCCGCGATGTTGGCGCCGAGCCCGAAGGCGACCGACCGCCAGCGCAACGCCGGCAGGCCGGCGGCGATGCCGAGCAGGATTCCCGCGACGACCTGAATCCCGACTTCCCAGCTCTGCCCGGCGCCGCCGAAGATGGTCGCCCACGCCGCCGCGGCCGCGCCGAACGGCGCCGCGACCAGGCCGCCGAGCCCGGCGGACGTGACGATCAGCAGGTCGGCCAGGGGCAGTCGGAACCTCCCCAACTCGGCCGGCCTCTCTACCGACATCCCCGCCCGGGAAGCCGTCACGGCCGCCCGTGCGGTCATCGCCGGGTCGATCCGGCGCAGCATCGCCCGCAGGGCAAAGGTCAGTCCCGGTGCGTCCGGTGCCGCGGTCACGGTCATCCAGCGAACGCCGAGAACCCTGGTGGCGAGCGCCCCGAACACCACGCTGGTGCCGGCGATCCACGCGGTCGCGCCCAGCTCGGCGGCCCACCAGCCGGCGGCGATGGAGTCCCAGCTCAGCACCCCGGTGAGCCGGGCCAGAACCTGCTGACCGAGGCCGAAGACACCACCGCAGACCAGCGCGAACAGCGCCAGGCCTGCGGTTGGCTCCAAGCGGAGAGCCGGCCGGCGCAGAGACATGGCATGACGTTAGGCGGGCCAGTCATCCCTTTGCGTCACCGTAAGGTCACAACGTGGTCAAGACGGGCAAACCGTACGCGGGTACGGCTCGCCTCGCGACCGGCCGGGTAACCGCCAAGCGCGCGTATCGACCTCGTACACCAACGCCAGCAGGTCGATACGCGCCGACGAGCCGTCAGGACGCGCCGCTAAGGGCCGGACCCGCCACCAGTTCCAATCGGACGACACCCCGCGTATGGCGTGACCGATCGTCCGACCAGACCGCCCGTACGGCTGGGCCGTCATGCGTTACTTCCCAACCGTCCTTTGGTACCAACCCGGCGATCCGGTCAATGGCAGTGGCCACAGCCTCCTCGGGTTCCGCATCGCTCCCGCCAAGGTGGATGTCGATACGCACCACACCGCCGCCCGGTTCGTGAAGGCCGGTGATCGCGAGCGCCTCACCCGAACCGGTGATCCGCTCGGCCACATCCTGGACGAGCTCCCGTGCTGCGGCTTCGTCATGGTCGCGCACGTCAGCGGTCACGCCGACGTAGGTTCGGCTCACCGCATCCGCCAGTTCCGCGATCTCCGGTGGGTCGAGATCAGGCCCTCCGCCGTCGAGGTCCTCGACCTCGGCGGACTGCGATTCGCCGGCTTCCCATACCTCGACGAGCACCCATTCGATGCCGGGACCGAGCGCTGACACGTGGTCGGCAGGGACAACCACATGAGCCGTGGGTGGGGTGATGGCGAGCTCCGCGCTGTCGTGGGGCACGCCGAACTCGTCGAGCACCGTCCGGATGACCCGCTCGTACGCCGAGGCGCTGTGGCCATCTACCCATTCCGGCCGGTCCACTCGGACTACGACCCGCCAACGGTCCTCAGTGTCTTCCTCGGCGTGCTCGATCCTCCCGGCGAGGCGTTCGGCGAGCTGTGCGCAAGCCTGGCGAGCGTCCGCATCGCCGACGGCGCGGAGGACGGCCGTAACAAACGCCGTGAGTGGCGCGTCCATCATTTGCCCTTCGGGTTGTGCGTGACCTGCCCGTCACGGGACACGTTGACGTGGCTTCCGTCACCGAACTGCGTCTGCAGCTTGCCTGAAGATCCTTTACCTGGCACGACGTCCCACTCCCAGGCGTCACCACCTCGACCCGGACCCTTCACCCAGACGTTGCCGTAAGCGTCGCGGAAGCCTGGCTGACCGCCCGCCAGCTCTCGTTGCGGATTATGCGGCTGCCAGTTCTTCGGCGGGACGAAAGAAATCGGACCATCCTTCGGGAGTTGGTATCGATCGGCGGCGGCAGACCAGCTTGGATTTTGGTAGCGCTTCGCAGCATCGCCGGAGAGCCGATTCATGGTCCGAAGCGCGTCGTTGACCTTCTCTGGATTCTTGTAGTCGATCTTCTGGAGGGTCTTGACGATCTTCTGCGGATCAGCCTTCGCGAGGTGTTCGAACCGCTTCAGCAACTTGGCGAACTTCGCGCTCTTGGCGAACGCGTCTCCGGCATACGGCACCATCGCCGCGAGGGAGAGCCCGGCACCGGAAATGTCACCCTTGAACAAGCTCATGACACCCGAGACGCCGTCCGAGATCGGCGTCGGATCGAAAATCCCGATCAGATCGGCGACGAGAATCGCCAGGTCCGCGGGCGACAGCCCACCTTCGCCGGTCAGCTCCTCGACCTGTGCCTGGTTACGCCAGTACACGGGAAGGACTGTGAAGGCTCCGGGCGAGTCTGGGATGGCACCAACCGCGCGGGCCCGCCGTAGGTTGATCGTGTTAGGGCCATCGGAGAGCATCGCAGCCGCGTTCCGAGCACCCTCCACTACGTACCGCGAATGAGCTCGGTACCAACTCGCTTCCGCGGCGCGGCCGGCTCCGGGGACCTTGCCGGCGGTTCGATGTTCTTCGGCGAGCCATCCCCGAATCCGTACAACTTCTGCGTCAAAGGCACGCACCTGACTCGCCCAATAGCGCAGGGTTACTGCCGCCCAGGCAAGTGCCGAACTCGTCAACATCGCGGTCACTCGAACGGGCTCCGGCGCCGCCCGAAGCTCAGGAGCCGCGTGTAGTCGCCGTACTCTTCTGACCCTATTGTCCCCTTTGGCCAACACAAATGCCGCGGCGTGGGGCGGCTCGCCTCGCGACCGGCCGGGCACCCGCCGAGCGCGCGTATCGACCTGCGTACACCAACGCCAGCAGGTCGATACGCGCCGACGAGCCGTCAGGACGCGCCGGTGAGGGCCGAGTCCGCGCCGTAACCGCGCACCTCCGGCGCGCCGAGGCGGGCCGCGTCGGCGGTACGGTCGTCCAGCATCCGCTGCGACTCGCGTTCGGCCGCGACCCGGGCGAGGTAGTGCTCGATCTCGCGGCGGCGTACCGCCTTCTTCCAGCCGAGCACGGAGCCCATCAGGTCGGCCGCATGCTCGGCACTGTCCACGCCGCGGTGCGGTGTCTCGATCGACACCCGGGTACGCCGGGTCAACACGTCGTCGAGGTGCAGCGCGCCCTCGGCCGCGGCCGCGTACACGATCTCGGCGGCCAGGTACTCCGGTGCGCCGTCCAACGCCCGACCCAACTCCGGCCGCTCGCGGACCAACCGCAGCACGTCGGTCGCGAGCGAGCCGTACCGCTCCATCAGGTGTTCGACCGCGCCGACCGAGACGCCGTGCCGGCTGGCGATGCCGTTGCGGTCGGCCCACGCCGCCGCGAAGCCGTCCGCACCCAGTAGCGGAATGTCGGCGGTACGCGAGCGCGGGGTGCCGGGCAGGCGCCGGGCGGCCTGGTCGATCACGTCGGAGGCCATCACCCGGTACGTCGTGTACTTCCCGCCCGCGACGAGGAACAGCCCGAGCAGCGGCTCGACGACCGCGTGCTCGCGGGACAGCTTCGACGTCGAGTCGTCCTCGCCGGCGAGCAACGGACGCAGGCCGGCGTACACCCCTTCGATGTCCGAAGTGGACAGTGGCCGGTCCAGCACCTCGTTGACGTGACGCAGCAGGTAGTCGATGTCGGTGGCCGACGCGGCCGGATGCGCGCGGTCGAGATTCCAGTCGTCGTCGGTGGTACCGATGATCCAGTGCCCGCCCCAGGGCAGCACGAACAGCACCGATGATTCGGTACGCAGGATGAGTCCGGCCTCGCCGGAGATCGCGCTTCGCGGCACCACCAGGTGTATGCCCTTGCTGGCGCGTACCCGCAGCCCGGCCCGGCCGAAGCTGCCGGCCGAGCGGACGAAGTCGGTGATGTCGTCGCTCCACACGCCGGTGGCCGCGATGACGGTACGCGCGCGCACGTCGAACTCCTCGCGCGTCTCGCTGTCCCGGACCCGTACCCCGACCACTTCGCGGGCGTCCCGGAGCATGCCGATCACGCGGGTACTCGGTGCGATGGCGGCGCCGTAGCTCGCCGCGGTACGGGCCAGGGTCAGTACGTACCGCGCGTCGTCGACCTGCCCGTCGAAGTACCGGATGGCACCGCGCAACGCGTCGTCGCGCAGGCTCGGGAAGGTACGCCGGGCAGCCCGGCGGCCGAGGTGCCGGTGCCACGGCACCCCCCGGCCGTAGCCGAGCGCGCCGGCGAGCACGTCGTACAGGAGCACCCCGGCGCCGTAGTACGGCCGCTCCCAGGCGTGCGTCAACGGGACCAGGATCGGCACCGGCCGGACCAGGTGCGGGGCGAGTTGCCGCAGCAGCAGTCCGCGCTCCCGGAGCGCCTCGTACACCAGCGGGAACTCGAGTTGCTCCAGGTAGCGCAGGCCGCCGTGGATGAGCTTGCTGGACCTGCTGGAGGTACCGGAGGCGTAGTCACGCGCCTCGACGAGTGCCACCGAAAGTCCGCGGCTGGCCGCGTCGAGCGCGGCACCGGCTCCGGTCACGCCGCCGCCGACGACCACCACGTCGAACAGCTCGGTCCGCATCCGGGCCAGGTCCTTGGCCCGACGCGCTGGCGACAATCGACCGGCCTCGTACCGGGACACGCTCGGATCACGCCGCACGTCACCACCGTAGACACCACCGTCGACAATCGTGGCGACCGGGTGCGACCGACTGTCGCGGCTACCCGGTCAGCGCGGTGGCGCCGTCGAGCTGCTCGATGGTGGCGAGCGACGGACCGCGCTCGGCCCGGATCCGGCGGGCGCCGGCTTCCGCGTCGCGGATCACCCGGATCACGTTGTGGCAGGTCAGCTTCCCCAGCTCGGCATCGCTCCAGCCGCGTTCGGCCAGCTCGGCGAGGAGCGCCGGGTACCCAGCGACGTCGGCCAGCCCGTCCGGGGTGCACACGATGCCGTCGAAGTCGCCACCGAGCCCGACATGGTCGACCCCGGCCACCTCCCGGACGTGCTCGACGTGATCGGCGACGTCGCCGACATCGCACGGCGGGCGCGGGTTGCGCTCCAGCCACGCGGCCACCGCCGCCCGGTGGTCCTCGCCGGGGGCCGAGCCGGTGATCCGGTCCTCCTCGGCCACCATCGCGTCCATCCAGGCGTGGCACTCCTCGTTGAGGAACCCGGGTACGAACGTGACCATGCAGACTCCGCCGTTGCCGGGCAGTCGGGTCAGCACCTCGTCCGGCACGTTCCGCGGGTGGCCGCACAGCGCGCGGGCCGACGAGTGGGAGAACAGCACCGGCACCTCGGCCACGTCCAGGGCCGCGTTCATCGTGGTCGCGGCCACGTGCGACAGGTCGACCAGCATGCCCAGCCGGTTCAGCTCGCGGACCACCTCGCGGCCGAACGCGGTCAGCCCCCCGACCTTCGGCTCGTCCGTCGCGCTGTCCGCCCACGGCGTGTTGTCGTTGTGGGTGAGGGTGAGATAACGGACCCCGAGGGTGTACATCATCCGCAGCGTCCCGAGCGAGCTGCCGATCGAGTGGCCGCCCTCCATGCCGAGCAGCGACGCGATCCGGCCGGCCGCGACCGCCTGTTCGATGTCGGCGGCCGTGGTGGCCAACGCCAGGTCGTCCGGGTACCGCGTGGTCATCGCGTGTACCGCGTCGATCTGTTCGAGGGTGTCCACCACCGGCCCGCGCGCCGACGGGGTGCACGGAACGAACACCGACCAGAACTGCGCGCCCATGCCGCCGGCACGCATCCGGGGGATGTCGGTGTGCAGTCCGGTCGCGCTCTGGTCGATCCCGATGTCCACCGCGTCCAGGTCGTACCCGCAGCGATTGCGCAGCTCCCAGGCCAGGTCGTTGTGACCGTCGATCACTGGCGCGGTGGCGAGCAGGGCACGGATGCGCTCGGGTACACCGGTCATGGCCGGAAACCATACCGGCGGTCCGCGGCTGCGGTAACCGTTGTAAAACCGCGCTGGGCAGGCTATGTACGGTGCCGAAAACGGCTGGAGGAGCACGCATGGGCGAACCCACCGACGAGGGCCGACGCACGACGGCCGGGGAGTTGGCCGAGCTGTGCGCGGCGGCGCTTGACCTCGACTCGGCGGACGCCGCCGCGCTGCTGGCCAGGCTCGGCGAGCCGCCGGCCACCCGCGAGACGGTTCGATTGGTCGCGCCGGACGCGACCGGCCTGGCGCTGGCGTCGGTGGACCGGCGGGAGCCGGCGGTCGGCTATCTCGACCTGCTGGCGGTACGTCCCGAGGCGCGGCGGCGCGGCGTGGCCCGCCGGCTCGTCGCGCGGGCGGAGGCGGCGCTGGCCGAGCGCGGGGTCGGTGACGTGCGGTGGGCCGGCCATCCGCCCTGCTATGCGTGGCCCGGCGTGGACGTGCGGTACACCCCGGCGATCTGCTGCGCGGAGGCGCTCGGCTACCAGCGGTACAACCTGGCGTACAACATGACGGTGGCCCTGTCCGGAGCCGACCTGGACGCGGCCACGGGTGAGAAGCGCCTGGCCGCCACCGGGGTCGAGGTCCGCCGGGCAGTCCCGGCCGACCTGCCGGACCTGATCGATTGGGTACGCCGTACCTGGGGCGACAACTGGGCGTGGGAGGCCGCGGAGTCCGTCGCCCGTCCGGGCGCGGGCTGCCACGTCGCGTACCGCGCCGGCGCGCCGGTCGGCTTCGCCGGGTACGCCGCGAACCGGCCGGCCTGGTTCGGTCCGACCGGTACCGACCCCAGTGCTCGCCGGCTCGGGATCGGTGGGGTGCTGCTGCGGCGGTGCCTCGTGGATCTCCGCGCGGCCGGGTACCCCGAGGCTCAGATCAGTTGGGTCGGCCCGGTGCGGTTCTACGCGAGCGCGGTCGGCGCCCGGATCGAGCGGGTGTTCGCGCTCTACCGCCGGAACCTGACCGCCGGAACCTGACCGCCGGAACCTGACCGCCGGAACCTGACCGCCGGAGCCTGAGCGCCGGAGCCTGACCCCGCGACCTGACTCTTCGGCCGGACCGCGGGCACCCGATCGCGGCCGGACCGGGCTGCCGCCGGCAATCGGCACCAACCCCGTATCTCCGGCGCGACCTGGTGCGATACGCGGCAAGAATATGCATCTAGTATCTTGTAGTCGTAATTTATCGACGCGATCCTGGTTGGCGGTGACTAACCGGCGTGGAGGCGAGCGGATGAGCGACGGTCAGCATCTCCATCGGTGCGCGACCGCGCCGTCAGCTCCGCCCGGCGGTACGGAAACGGACGAATCGGGCGTACGACGGAACCATGGTCAACTCTCGCCGCGTCCTACCGGCAACGGACAGCGCTCCGACCCCACCGGTCGGCCGGCGCAGAAAGCGAGCAGCCGGTGACCGACGAGCCCGCCGACCTGGTGCCGCAGCTCAGCGGTCTGCAGACCGAGCACGCGGATCCGAACTACCGGGACATCGACCGGATGTCGACAACCGATCTGGCGTACCTGATGAACACGGCCGACACGGCCGTGCCCGCCGCCGTACACACGGTCGTACCAGCGATCTCCGCCGCGGTCGACGGCATCGTCGAGTGCCTGTCCCGGGGCGGTCGGCTGGTGTATCTCGGCGCCGGTACCGCGGGGCGACTCGGCGTGATCGACGCGGCTGAGTGCCCGCCCACCTTCGGTACGTCCCCGGAGCAGGTGCTGGGCATCATCGCCGGCGGACCGACCGCGATCGTGGCGGCCGTAGAGGGCGCGGAGGACGACGCCGCGGCCGGCGCGGCCGTGATCAGCGAGTACTCGATCGGACCGGACGACGCGGTGGTCGGGATTACCGCCAGTGGCCGTACCCCGTTCGTGTTGGCCGCGGTACGAGCCGCCGGAGCCCGGGGCGCGCTCACGGTCGGCCTGTGCTGCAACCCGGGCGCGCAGCTGAGTGTGCTGGTGGACCACCCGATCGAGGTACCGGTGGGAGCCGAGGTCATCGCCGGATCCACCCGACTCAAGGCCGGTACCGCGCAGAAGCTCGTACTGAACATGATCTCGACCATCACCATGGTCAAGCTCGGCAAGACGCACGGCAATCTGATGGTGGATCTCATCGCGACGAACGAGAAGCTGCTGGCCAGAGCGCTGCAAATGGTCCGGGAGATCACCGGAGTGGACGCCGACACAGCACGCCACGCACTCGAACGGGCCGACCGGCACGTCAAGACGGCGGTACTGATGATCGAGCGGGACCTGGAGCCGGCCGCCGCTCGGGCTGCGCTCGCCGACGCGGATGGTCGACTGGCCGCGGCACTCGTGGCCGACAAGGGTCGTACCGCCACGGGCACTCCGCGACTGCCGCGCCAGCACCAGATCCGCCGCGGCGCCTGACCAGCGGGCGGAAAGCCAACCCGCAAAAGGCCACCTTCCACCAGCTGGGCCAGCGGGTTCTGCCGGCGCTACGGCAGAAGAGCGGTGCGTGCATGCGCCGCATGCCCAAGATCCGCGACGCGCCGGTCCGGATCTTGCAGGTCCGGATCTTGCCGGTCGCGCGTCAGCTCGGTCTCAAGCGCTCTTGCCGACACCGACAACCTGCGGCACAGCTGTACACGACAGGACGAGGGGCGGGTCCCATTCGGGACCCGCCCCTCGCAGGTGGACGGTTGAGTCAGGTACGACTCAGAAGTCCATGTCACCGCCGCCGGGCGCACCGGCGGGGGCCTTGTCCTTCTCCGGCTTCTCCGCGACGACAGCCTCGGTGGTGAGGAACAGCGCCGCGATCGAGGCCGCGTTCTGCAGCGCCGAGCGGGTCACCTTGGCCGGGTCGATGATGCCGGCGGCCAGCATGTCGACGTACTCGCCGTTGGCCGCGTTCAGGCCGTGACCGGTCGGCAGGTTGCGCACCTTCTCGGCCACTACGCCGCCCTCGAGGCCGGCGTTGACGGCGATCTGCCGCAGCGGAGCGTCCAGCGCGAACTTGACGATCGACGCGCCGGTGGCCTCGTCGCCGACGAGGTCCAGCTTGTCGAAGGCGGTCTTGCCGGCCTGGACCAGCGCGACGCCGCCACCGGGGACGATGCCCTCTTCGACGGCGGCCTTCGCGTTGCGGACCGCGTCCTCGATGCGGTGCTTGCGCTCCTTGAGCTCGACCTCGGTGGCGGCACCGACCTTGATGACCGCAACGCCGCCGGCCAGCTTCGCCAGCCGCTCCTGCAGCTTCTCGCGGTCGTAGTCGGAGTCGCTCTTCTCGATCTCGGCCCGGATCTGGTTGACCCGGCCCTGGATCTGGTCGGCGTCACCGGCACCGTCGACGATCGTGGTCTCGTCCTTGGTCACCACGACCTTGCGGGCCCGGCCGAGCAGGTCGACGGTCGCGTTCTCGAGCTTGAGACCGACCTCCTCGCTGATCGGCTGACCACCGGTCAGGGTGGCGATGTCGCCGAGCATGGCCTTGCGGCGGTCACCGAAGCCGGGCGCCTTGACCGCGACCGACTTGAAGGTGCCACGCACCTTGTTGACGACCAGGGTGGCGAGCGCCTCGCCCTCGACGTCCTCAGCGATGACCATGAGCGGCTTGCCGCACTGCATGACCTTCTCCAGCAGCGGGAGCAGGTCCTTGACCGACGAGATCTTGCCGTTGTAGATGAGGATGTAGGGGTCGTCGAGGACGGCCTCCATCCGCTCCGAGTCGGTCCAGAAGTAGGGCGAGATGTAGCCCTTGTCGAAGCGCATGCCCTCGGTGAGCTCAAGCTCGAGGCCGAAGGTGTTGCTCTCCTCGACGGTGATGACGCCTTCCTTGCCGACCTTGTCCATCGCCTCGGCGATGATCTCGCCGACGCTCGGGTCGCCAGCGGAGATCGAGGCCGTCGAGGCGATCTGCTCCTTGGTCTCGACGTCCTTGGCCAGCTTGGAGAGCTCCTCGGCGACGCGCGGACACGGCCGGCCTCGATGCCCCGCTTCAGGGCCATCGGGTTGGCGCCGGCCGCGACGTTGCGCAGGCCCTCACGGACCAGCGCCTGGGCCAGGACGGTGGCGGTGGTGGTGCCGTCGCCCGCGACGTCGTCGGTCTTCTTGGCAACTTCCTTGACGAGTTCGGCGCCGATCTTCTCCCACGGGTCCTCGAGCTCGATCTCCTTGGCGATGCTCACACCATCGTTGGTGATGGTGGGGGCGCCCCACTTCTTCTCGAGTACGACGTTGCGGCCCTTCGGGCCAAGCGTCACCTTGACGGCGTCGGCGAGGATGTTCATGCCCCGCTCGAGACCGCGGCGCGCCTCCTCGTCGAACGCGATCATCTTTGCCATATCGGCGTTGTCCTCCGGTGTGGTCAGACAGCTCGGCGCGCCGGAACCCGGTGTTGTCCTGGGTGCTCCGGTGCACCGCCTGCGTACGCACGCTCCCGGTCGAGTCGATGCCCGCGACGGTCGACCGCCGCCCAGTGGGCACCGGCCTCATCGCCCGACCTTTGGCACTCACAGTCGGCGAGTGCCAGGTCAAGGTTTAGCACTCTCCCCCCGAGAGTGCAAGCTTGTCGCGCGGGCGTCACCCGCGCCGGCGGTACGGCCACGCTGTCCGCGCAGGGATGAGGCGATGTAGTCCGTGCCGGAGGTACGGCCCGCCGGCCAGTGCGGCTACCCGATACACGAAAAACCGAGGGGCCCCAGCGAACGCTGGTGCCCCTCGGGACAGGTCTGTGTGATTCAGGTCTGTGTGACTAGGACAGCACGCGGACGTGCTCTGCCTGCGGGCCCTTCTGGCCCTGCGCGATGTCGAACTCGACCCGCATACCGTCATCGAGCGACTTGTAGCCGTCCATCTCGATCGCGGAGAAGTGGACGAAGACGTCCTGCCCGCCGTCGACGGCAATGAAGCCGTAGCCCTTCTCCGAGTTGAACCACTTCACCGTGCCCTGTGCCACTGCGCACTTCCCTCACTTTGCTGCTCCGACTTCGCGGTCGCGAGGCCGAGGCCGCCGCCCAAGGCCACCGTGCCCCCGCACGGAGGACCGAAGTTCGACAACCGACCTCGCACGCTACACGAGGCTGAGCCCGGTGCCCAGCCTCGAAACGGGCTCCAGACGGTACACGTTGTCCCGGTATCCACCCAAACTGATGGCGTTCTCCGGCCACGGTGAGCTACACAGAACCGTGCACGAGATCGTCGTACGACGGGTGGGCTCGGCCGATGCCGCGCGGATGCGCGCACTGCGGTTGGAGATGCTCGCCGACTCGCCGACCGCGTTTCTGGAAACGATCGACCAAGCCGCGGCACGTCCACACGCGGAGTTCCTCGAGCGGATAGTCACCTGCGCTACCGGACCTGATCGCGCCCAGTTCATCGCCGAGGCCAATGGCGCTTTTATCGGCAACGCCGGCGGAAAAGCCGAAAGAGGCCACCCCCGTACCGTCCTGTTCGCCGTGTACATCACGCCCGCGTACCGCGGATCCGGCGCACTGGAGAAGCTGATCGCGGCCGCCGCCGACTGGTCGCGTTCGGCCGGCCGCCCGGAACTGGTGGCCGAGGTCGTCGAGTCGAACCAGCGCGCGCTACGGGCGTACCTCCGGCTGGGCTTCACCGACACGGGGGTGCGGAATCCGCACCCCCGGTACCCGGACCTCTACGAAAGAGTGCTCAGCCGCCGAGCCTGACCATCACGACGCCTGACCAGCACGGCGCCTGCCATCACGACGTCGGTGCCGGCACGTGCCGCCGCGACTGGACGACCCGGAACCGGCTGGCCACATACGCGCCGTCGGTCAGCGCGGCGTTCGCCGCCGGGTTCGCGCCGCTGGCGTGGAAGTCGGAGAACGCGGCGCGACTGGTTGACGAAGACCCCGCCGGTGAGGTTGCAGGACAGGTGCACCCCGACCGTCGACCGCCGCCTGCTCGACCGCGTCCAGCACCCGGTCGTCGGTCGAGTAGACCGCCGCGGTCAGCGCGCCCTTGCTCGCCGACCGTCCGACGGAAGATGTCCAGGCTCTGCGCGGTCGAGTCGGTCGCGATCGACGAACGAGATCGGCCCGAACCACTCGCCGGCCGTACGTCTCCGTCGTCGGCCGCGGTCAGGCGTGACGACCAGCGGGGTACGCACCACCGCGTCCGGGTAAGGCCGGGTGCTTGACCTCGCTGCGAGTCGAGCACGCACCGTCGCCGACCGCCCGGGCCCGCGTCCAGCCGGTCCAGCACGCCGTCGTTGACGATCGCGCCGGTCAGCTCGACCGCCCGGGCCGGGTCGCCGGTGAGCTTGGCCGACCGCGCCGGCGATCCCGGCGGCGACCTCGTCGAAGCTCTTGTGCCCCTGGTCGGTCTCGATGCCGTCCGCGCGGGACCAGGATGTTCTGCGGGGTGGTGCACATCTGGCCGCTGTAGAGGGTCAGCGAGAAGCCGATGTTGCGGCACATGCCGGCGAAGTCGTCGGTGGAGTCGACCACGATGGTGTTGACGCCGGCCTTCTCGGTGTAGACGGCGGCCTGCCGGGCGTTGGCCTCCAGCCAGTCGCCGTACTCGGTGGAGCCGGTGAAGTCGACGATCCGCACCTCCGGGCGGGTGGCCAGCGTCGACGGCCAGGCCTCTCGCCCGGGCGCCTCGGCGGCGAGCATGCACCAGGTTCGGGTCGAAGCCGGCCTCGGCCAGCACCTCGCGGGCGTACTGCACGGTGATCGCCAGCGGCAGCACCGCGCGCGGGTGCGGCTTGACGATCACCGGGTTGCCGGTGACCAGCGCTGGCGAACAGGCCCGGGTAGGAGTTCCAGGTCGGGAACGTGTTGCAGCCGATCACCAGCGCCGACGCCGCGCGGCACCACGTGGAACGTCTTGGTCATCCGCAGCGGGTCGCCCTTGCCGGCCGGCTTCTCCCAGTCGGCGCCGGCCGGGTGCCGGGTCATCTCGGCGTACGCGTAGGCGACCGCCTCCAGCGCCCGGTCGAGCGCGTGCGCGCCGCCGGCCTGGAAGGCCATCACGAACGCCTGGCCGCTGGTGAACTGCACGGCGTTGGCCAGCTCGAAGATGTTCGCTGTGCAGCCGGGCCAGGATCTCCAGGCAGACCCCGGCGCGGGCCTGCGGGCCGGCGTCGCGCCAGGCCGGCAGCGCGGCGCGCGGCGGCGGCGAGCAGCGCGTCGAGGTCGGCGTGGGGGTACCGCACGCCCAGGTCGATGCCGAACGGGCTGCGCTCGGTGCGCGACCCGGTCCACGGTGCCGGGCTGGTCGAGCGGGAAGTCGGCGCCCAGGTACGCCTCGAACGCGGCCTTGCCCTCGGCGGCGGCGGTCTCGCCGTACACCCGGGGGCTGGGCGACTCGGGGTAGGCGCGACCAGTAGCCGCGCTCGGTGATCGCGGGCAGCGCCTTGTCGAGCGTCTCGGCGTGCTTGCTGAACAGCGGGTGGTTTCCGGCGTCGGCATGCGAGGTCGTCGCGGTCGCGCCGCCGGTGCTGGTGGGCTCGGTCATGCGGTTCATCATGCCGCACCGGTGGCCGCCCGCCGACGTAGTCGTCGCCGGGCGGCCGCGCCGCTGGTCAGACCTCGAGCTGCCAGTCCGCCCACTGGTCCACCGGCCGGAAGCCCATCGCCTCGTTGACGGCGATCATGGGCGCGTTGGCCGCCGCGTTCCAGGTGTCGATGACCTCCAGCGCCGGCTCCGCCGCCCGGGCGTACGCCAAATTGGCCAGCTTGAGCACCGTGCCGAGCCGGCGGCCCCGGTGCTCCGGCAGCACGATGGTGATCTGCTGCCAGGCGTGCTCCGGCGGTTCGTCGTTGAACGTGATCGTGGTCCAGCCGACGAGCTCGCCACTGGCGTCGTGCCGGGTGCCGGTGTGGTAGTTGCGGCGGTGCCGGATCAGCTGCGCCTCCTCCATCGCCCGTTCCCGGGCGGCGTCGACCTTCTCCGGCTCCCAGGCCAGGTCCCCCATCGGGGCGTCGAGCACCATCCGGCCGTCCATCACCGCCAGCGCGTCCAGCACGTCCTCCGGCGCCCGGTCCCGCCAGTGGATGAGCGAATATCCGTCGGCGTGCCGCCACGCCTCGGCCAGCTGCCGGTCCAACACGGCCCGGTCCAGGGTGGACAGGTCGAGCTTCCGCCGTACCTCGTCCAGCACCCGCTTGGCCCCCATCGCGGCGGCGAACGCACTGCCCGCGCCGTTCCGGGCCGGCCCACCGGGGTACGTCTCGACCGCTTCGGCCATGAGCCGGCGCCGGCCCGCCATCCGGGTCCGTACGACCGCGTGGTCGAACAGTGCCCGACCGGCGCCGCGACGCCGGAACTGCGGGTGTACTTCCAGGTCGAGCGAGACGTTGTCGGTGTTGTCCAGGTAGGGCATGGCCAGCCGGAGCGTGCCGACGATGCGGTCGCCCTCCCGGGCCACCCACAGCTCGTGCTCCTCGCCCGGCCACGGGTGCCGCAGCGAGATGCCCAGCTCCTGCCGGCTGGTCGGCGGCAGGTCCGGAGCGTCGGCCGCCGCGACCGCGTGGTGCACCTCATGCCACCCGTCCACCTCGGCCGGGTTCGTGGCATCCAGCTCGTCGACTCGCACGAGCACAGCGTGCGCGCGGGCCAGCGACCGCCGCGACCGAATTTGGTGTCCCCCGTCGGACACCAAACCGCCGGGTGGACGGATCCACCCGGCGAATGCTCACGGCAACCCGCAAGCGCGAACGCCGCGCGGACAGGGTCCGCGCGGCGTTCGCGCCTTAGAACGTTGGCGCGGGAGCACGCATGAAACGAACGTCGAGACGTTCAGGGCCAGCGTGTCAATTCACCCTGGCGGTAGTCATGCGCCTCCCGCGGAGAGAATCCTGCGCTGGCCGCCGCTCCGCAGTCAAGAGGTTACGGGGAGGTACTTCGCTGCGTAACTGTCGGGCCTAGAAAGGTTCCCTATTCGGGCATTCCGTGACACGTACTGTTACGACCCGTCTAGTAGGCCGGCATCCCGTGCGGCCCGGAGTGACGGTTCAATCGTGTACGTCGGACCAACCCGACCGGCGACCGCGTCGATCGTCTTGAGGCCCTCGCCGGTGTTGTACACAACCGTCTCCGCGGCCGGGTTCAGCTGGCCCCGTTCGAGCAGCTTGCGCAGCACCGCCACGGTCACCCCACCGGCCGTCTCGGCGAAGACTCCGGTGGTACTCGCGAGCAGCTCGATGCCGGCCCGGATCTCGTCATCGTCGACGTGCGCCATGGCGCCACCGGTACGCCGGACCACGTCCAGCGCGTACGGCCCGTCCGCCGGGTCGCCGATGTTCAGCGACTTCGCGATACCGGTCGGGCGTACCGGCCGGCAGGTGTCCCAGCCGTTCGCGAACGCGGTCGCGATCGGGTTGCAGCCGGACGACTGGGCGCCGAAGACCCGCCACGGCGTACCGTCGACCAGCCCCAGTTTCGACAGCTCGCCGAACGCCTTGTCGATCTTCGTGAGCAGGCAGCCGGAGGCCATCGGTACCACGATCTGCTCGGGCAGCCGCCAGCCGAGTTGCTCGGCGGTCTCGTACCCGAGCGACTTGGAGCCCTCGGCGTAGTACGGCCGGACGTTGACGTTGACGAACGCGGTGTCGCAGAACTCGTCGGTCTCGGTCAGCTCGCTGCACAGCCGGTTCACGTCGTCGTACGAGCCGTCGATCGCGACCAGGGTCTGCCCGTACACCGCGGTGGTTATGATCTTGCCCCGCTCCAGGTCGCTCGGGACGAACACCACGGCCGGGATGCCGGCGCGAGCCGCGTGCGCGGCCACCGAGTTGGCCAGGTTGCCGGTGGACGCGCAGGCCACCCGGGCGAAGCCGAGCTGGCGCGCCGCGGTCAGCGCCATCGAGACGACCCGGTCCTTGAACGAATGCGTCGGGTTGGCACTGTCGTCCTTGACCCACAGCCGGCCGGTCATGCCCAGCGCCTGGGCCAGGTTGTCGGCGCGTACCAGCGGGGTGAAGCCCGGGTTCAACGTGACCCGGGCGTCCGGGTCGTGGCCAACCGGCAGCAGGCCGGCGTACCGCCACAGGTTCGGCGGGCCGGCTTCGATCGAGGCGCGGGTGACCCGGGCCAGGACAGCCTGGTCGTAGCCGACCTCCAGCGGGCCGAAGCACTCCAGACACGCGTGGGACGGGCCGAGCGGATACTCGGCGGAGCAGTTGCGACAGATCAGTGCGCGGGCCGGCGAGACGGCCGGCGCGTCGACGAGCGACGTCATGGGCGAGGCCTTCCTCTCATCTTTCCCGCACCTGCCCAGGTGCGGGACGGACTTGGCACCTGTCGCGGGCGGCCTCGCAACGAGACTCACGCGGTGGTTGCCGGGGCTTCAACGGGCCGTTCCCTCTGCCCCTCTTGATGAGGATCTATTCAGTTGTGTGAATGAACTTCGGCCAGTGTAACCGCTGGTCGCGCCCCCGTCGGGCGTCATCCCGCCGGCTGGGAGCGGCTCGTTCAGCTGGTGATGTCCTTGCGCAGGAACCGCCACCAGGCGAACGCGACGAACACGCTCGCATAGAGCACGGCCGCGATGCCGCCGAGCACCAGGTCGTCGGTGCGCACCGGCGTGGAGAGCAGACCGACCCAGGCGTCGCTGTACCGGGTGGGCAGCACGTTGCGCAGCTCGCCCAGCGCCGACACCTGGTCGAGGATGCTCGAGACGATCCACAGCAGTACCGCTCCGCCGACCGCACCGAGCGGAGCGTCGGTACTGACCGACAGCAGGAACGCCAGCCCGGCGACGATCAGCAGGTTCACCGCGATGTACCCGACTCCGCCGGCGATCCGCAGCAACGCGTCGGAGGCGGCGAGATCGTCACCGACCGGCGTACGCAGCGAGTGCCAGCCGAACGCGAGCGTGCCCGAGACCAGCGCGGTCGCGGCGAGCAGCACCAGCGCGATCGCCGAGTACACCAGCCCGATCGTCAGTTTGGCCACCAGCAGCCGGCTGCGCGGTACCGGCGCGGCCAGCAGGTACCGCAGGCTCCCCCAACTCGCCTCGCTGGCCACCGCGTCCCCGCAGCACAACGCCACCACCACGACCAGCAGGAAGGACGACGACACCAGCAGCGTGAACACGGTGAAGTTGAGCGCGCCACTGGTCGCGAGGTCGAAGAAGCCGCCGTTGCCGTTCGACTCCTCCGACGGCCCGAGCTTGAACGCCGCCACCAGGATCAGCGGCAGCAGCACCATGAAGCCGAGCGTCAGGTGGGTACGCCGCCGGCTGGCCTGCCGGCCGAACTCGGTCCTGAGCCGGAGTGTGGTCATCGGCTGTCCCCCGATACGAGCGCGAGGAACGCGTCCTCCAACCGCCGCCGGGGCACCATCCGGTCCACTCCGATCCCGGCCGCCACCAGCGCTTCCACCATCGCGCGCCGGGGCGTGCCGTCCAGGTCCACCACCAGCCCGGTGCCCTGCCGCTCGACCGAACGCACGCCCGGCAGGTCGCGGAGCACCGGCTCGGCGGCCACCGGATCGGACACGTCCACCAGCACCGTGGGCGAATCCCCCACCACGTCGTCGACCGGCCCGGACGCCACCAGCGCGCCGCGGTGCATGACCACCACGTCGGTACAGGTCTGCTCCACCTCGGCGAGCAGGTGGCTGGAGACGAGCACGGCGCGACCGGGCGCACTCGCGTACCGCTGCATGACCCGGCGCATCTCGGCGATCTGCGGTGGGTCGAGCCCGTCGGTCGGCTCGTCGAGTACCAGCAGGTCCGGCAGTCCGAGCATGGCCTGCGCGATCGCCAGCCGCTGCTTCATGCCGTGGCTGTACGTCTTGACCTTCCGGTGGATCGCGTCGCCCAGTGCCGCGATCTCCAGTACCTCGTCCAGGTGTGCGTCCGCGGTCGGCCGGCCGGTGGCCGACCAGTACATCTTCAGGTTCGCCAGCCCGGACAGGTGCGGCAGGAAGCCGGGGCCTTCGACCAGCGCGCCCAGGCGGGCCAGCACCGGTGAGCCGGGCAGCAGCCGGTGCCCGAACACGAGTACCTCACCCGCGGTCGGCTTGATCAGGCCGAGCAGTACCCGCAGCGTGGTCGTCTTACCGGCGCCGTTCGGGCCGAGCAGGCCCACCACCTGCCCCGGTCGCACCGTGAAGCCGACCTCCCGGACCGCGACGAACCCGTCCGCGTACGCCTTGCGCAGCCCGCGCACCACCAGCGGGGTACCGGCGAACTCGTCCTGTACGAGGTGCACCCGCCGCCGGCGGCGCCACCGGGCCACTCCGAGCGCGACCAGCACGCCGACCACGACCAGCGCGATCACCCCGGCCAGCACGTACCGCCAGACGGTGGCCTGGGTCGGGATCGCGGTACCGGGGACCTGCGGCACGGTCAGCGGGCCGTCCAGAGCGATCGTGTACAGCGCCGGTTCGGTGGGGGTCGCGTACCCCTGGTCGGTCGAGGCCACCACCACCCGGAGCTGGTGCCCGGGGGCGAACCGGTACACGATGCCGGGCAGTTGCACCGTCACCGGCGGTGCCTGCGCGGCCTGCTCGGGGGTGCGCGGCAGGCCGGTCAGTCGTACCGGGGCGACCAGCCCGGCCGGCAGTGTGGGGCGGTCCGAGCCCACGTCGTACAGCTTGACGAACAGCACCGCCGTACCGGAGCTGGACGCGACCCGGAGCCGGATGCTGGACGCGCCCACCACGTCCAGTGAACGGGTGAGCTGCTCGGAACCGAACACCGCGGCCTGGCCCGGTACGTCCTCGGCGAAGTTGCCGAGCCCGGGGGTGCCGCGCCCGCCCGGCAACGAGGAGATCGCGGCCGGGTTGCCGCCGGGCGGGTTCCCGATCGACTGCGGCGGCCCCAGGATCTCGACCGTGGTACCGGCCGCGGCCAGCCCCGGGTAGTCGCCGGCGCGGTACCCGTTCGTGATGAGCTCGTCGCGCCGCACGTCGAAGCCGGTCACCCGGCTGTACGTGAACGACCGGCCGGGGTCGGCGCCCCGGTGCCGCAGGAAGTGGTCGAACCACTGCAGGGTCAGGAACTTCACCCGGTCGTCGTCGGCCGGCGAGGCCTGGCCGTCGTGTCCGCCGGAGTACCAGGCGACCCGCACCGGCGTACCGTGCGCCGCGATGCCGCGCGCGTTGGCGTCCGCTTCGCTGAGCGGGAACAGGCTGTCGGCCATCCCCTGTACCAGCAGGGTCGGTGCGCTGATCCGATCCAGCACGCTGGCCGGACTGGACCGGCGGAGCAGCGCGAGAGTGGCCGGATCGGCGCGGCCGGCGGTGGCCAGCTGCTGGTACGCCCGGCACACGTCGAGCGCGAACCGGCCGCAGGCCGGGTCCGGGTTGACCTGCGGGGCGGACACCCCGTCCGAACCGTTGTCCGCGGCGGCCTCGGTGCCGGGGAGGTCGGTCCCACCGAACGCGGCGAGGAACAGCGAGCCGGCCCACGCCTTCTTGAACACCCCGGTGGTCGGCTCGTCGGACCCCTCGCTGGTCGGCGCGACAGCCTGGTTCGGTACCAGCGAGTCGGCCAGGTCGTGCCAGGTGACCTGCGGCGCGAGCGCGTCGACGCGATGGTCGTACGCGGCGAGCAGCAGCGCGAGCGCACCGCCGTACGAGCCGCCGGCCACCCCGAGCCGCGGGTCGCCCGGCCGGTCGAGCTGTACCTCCGGCTGCCGCGCGAGCCAGTCGACCAACCGGCGCGCGTCGTTGACCTCGTAGTCGGGGCTGTCCAGATGGATCTGCCCGGTGGACCGGCCGAAGCCACGGGCGGTCCAGGTGAGCACCTCGTACCCCTGGTGCGCCAGCTCCTTCGCGTCGGACTCGACGCTGAGCTTCGTACCGCCGAAGCCGTGCCCGAGCAGGACGGCCGGTACCGGGTGCCCACGATCGGCGGTCTCCGGGATGTACCGCCGGGTGTCCAGGGTGACCGGTTCGTTGCCGGCCGGCCCGGACGAGACGGTGAGCAGGCGATCCTCGGTGCGGATCGGGATTCCACCGTCGCCTCGGGTCCAGATCACCAGCCCCGCGACGATGACCAGCACCGCCGCGGCCGCGATCCCCCGTCGCGCCCACCGGGAGAGCCGGCGCCAGCGACGGACCGCGCCGACAAGGTGTTCGCGCCGTAACCGCGGTTGCCGGACCGTCATGGCGCAACGGTACGCAGCCGCCGGTCGCGGTCCGGCAGAGGTCTCAGCCCCGCCTCAGGTCCTGGGCTGCTCCCCTTGGAACGAGTACGGCGCCGGACCCGGTGAGGGGGTCCGGCGCCGTACTCCGCGTCGGGTCAGGCTTCGATCTGACGGGCACCGCCGTTGCCCGCGCCGACCACGATCTTGCGGGGCTTGGCCTGCTCTGCCACCGGAATCCGGAGGGTGAGCACGCCGTTGTCGTAGTTCGCCTCGAGCCGCTCCGGGTCGAGGGTGTCGCCGAGGAACAGCTGCCGGCTGAACGTGCCGGCCGGCCGCTCGGTCACCACCGTCTCCCGGTTGTCGCCGCCGCGGGTCGGGCGCTCCGCCTTGACGGTCAGCACGTTGCGCTCGACCTCGAGATCGATCGACTCCGGCCGGACCCCGGGCAGGTCGAACTCGACCACGAATGCCTCGCCGCTGCGGTAGGCGTCCATCGGCATCACCGCGGGGCGACTCGCCGTGCCGAATACCTGCTGGGTCACGCGCTCGAACTCACGGAACGGGTCAGTCCTCATCAACATCTGGATCGCACCTCCAGCCAGATCCCATCCACCAGCTGACAACAGAAATCTATATCAGCGGGGTTAGGTCTTGTCCAGTGATCTGTGCAAGAATTCTGCGGCATGGAGGTTGGAACCCGCCCCGAACGCCGGGAGGTGATCGCATGACCCTCGACCTGCCAGACAGCACCCGTGGCCTGTACGGGATCTCCGTGGCCGCCGAGCTGGTCGGAATGCAACCCCAGACCCTCCGCCTGTACGAGCGGAAGGGGCTGGTGGATCCGGCGCGCACCGACGGCGGCACCCGCCGGTACAGCAACGACGATCTGACCCGGATCCGCCGGGTGGGCGAGCTGCTCGCGCTGGGGCTCAACCTCGCCGGCGTGAAGCTGGTACTCGAGCTGGAGCTGGAGACGCTCCAGCTCCAGCGGGAGCTGGCCGAGTACCGCGAGCAGGACAGCGACCAGCGGTAGTCACCGGTGTGATCGCCGGCCAGCGCCCACTTGTCGTTGCGGGCCGTTGCGGGTCCGGCGGCCGGGCCGCTCGCTACGCTCGCCAGCGTGACCGCCAGCAGCCGCGATACGAGCCGCACCGGCGGCGCCGCCCTGACCCTGACCGCTGACCTGCGCCCGGCCGCGCTCGACGCGCGCCGCGGCATCGTCCGGCTGCACCCCGAGGTACTGGCCGCGCTGGGTCTGCGGGCCGGCGATCCGGTGCGGTTGACCGGACGGCGACACCGCGGGAATCGTGGCGACCGCACCACCGGACGCCAGCCGGGCACTGCTGTACGCCGACGACCTGATCCTCGGCAACCTCGGCATTCGGGCGGGGCGCAGGTGACCGTGCAGGCGGCGCCGGTACAACCGGCCCGTACGGTCACCGTCGCCGGACCGGCCGAGATCGTCGCCGTGGTGTCGCCGGAGATGCTGCGGCTCGCGCTGCTCGGCAAGGTGGTGACCGTCGAGGACAACGTGTCGCTGCTGCCGCAGGACGTGGCGCCGATCGAGTCGGCCGGTACCTCGCGGTCGTTGGCCGAAGCCGCCCGGCGCAGCCTGTCCAACACGGTCGGGCTCGGCTGGACCAGCACGCTGCTGACCGTCACCGGAGCCGATCCCGGCGAAACCGGACTGGTCACCATGGACACCGTGGTCGGCTGGCGGGACGGGTCGGCCACCCACTCCAGTGCCACCCCCGCGCCGGTACATGCCGCGCCGGAGGAAGACACCCTCGACCTGGACGATCTCGCCGGGCTGCGTACCCAGGCCGAGGAGCTGCGCGAGCTACTCGACCTCGCCTTCCACCACCGCGAGGTGCTGGAGCGACTCGGCACCACCATGAACCTCGGAGTACTGGTCACCGGGCCGGCCGGCTCCGGCAAGTCGACGCTGGTCCGGGCCGTGGCGCACGAGGTGGACGCCCGGCTGGTCACGCTGTGGGCGCCGGGGGTTGCCGCGCTCGCGAACGATCCGGCCGCCGCTCGGTTGCGGGACGCGGTCGCCGCCGCGACCGGTGGCACCGGGCCGGCGGTACTGCTCGTCTCGGACGTGGACGCGCTCGCCCCGCGGGACGAGCCCGGGCCACTGGCGACGGTATTCGGGCAGGTGGTCGGGGACGCGCTCAAGGCCGGCATCGCGGTGGTGTGTACGACCAGCCGGCCGGAGTCGGTGGACCCGCGGCTGCGCGGCAGCGCGCTGCTCGGGCACGAGATCGCCATCCCGCTGCCGGACTCGGCGCAGCGCCGGGAACTGCTCGGGGTGCTGATCCGCGGCGTACCGCTGGCCGAGGACGTGAAGCTGGACGACGTGGCGGGTCGTACCCCCGGATTCGTCGCCGCCGACCTGCTGGCGCTGGTACGGGAGGCCGGGGTACGCGCGGCCATGCGGCAGAAGGACGCGGAGCTGCCGGCGGTGGGACAGGCCGACTTCGAGGCGGCCCTCGAGGTGGTCCGACCGACCTCGATGTCCGAGTCGTCGCTGGAGCTGGCCAAGATCACTCTGGACGATGTCGGTGACCTGGTCGAGGTCAAGCAGCTGCTGGTCGAGTCGGTGCTGTGGCCGCTGACCTATCCGGACACGTTCGACCGGCTCGGGGTGGAGCCGCCGCGCGGGGTGCTGCTGTACGGCCCGCCCGGTTGCGGCAAGACGTACCTGGTGAAGGCGATCGCCGGCTCCGGCAAGGCGAACGTGCTGTCGGTCAAGGGCGCCGAGCTGCTGAGCAAGTGGGTCGGCGAGAGCGAGCGGGCGGTACGCGAGCTGTTCCGCCGGGCCCGGGACGCGGCTCCCACGCTGGTGTTCCTGGACGAGGTGGACGCGCTCGCGCCGGTACGCGGTCAGGCGAGCGACGGTGGTACCACCGACCGGGTGGTGGCTGCCTTGCTGACCGAGCTCGACGGTGTGGAGACGCTGCGCAACGTGGTCGTCATCGGGGCCACCAACCGGCCGGACCTGGTCGACCCGGCGCTTCGCCGCCCCGGCCGGCTGGAGCGGATGGTGTACGTACCGCCGCCGGACGGTGCCGCCCGCGGCGAGATCCTGCGCGCGGCGGCACGGTCGGTACCGCTGTCCGCCGACGTGGACCTGACGGCGCTCGGCGCCGACCTGGACGGGTTCAGCGCGGCCGACTGTACGGCGCTGATCCGGGAGGCGGCGCTGGCCGCGATGCGCGAGTCGCTGGACGCGGCCACAGTGACCGCCGCACATGTAAAAGTCGCCCGGGAACGCGTCCGCCCGTCACTCGACCCGGCACAGGTCGCGGCGTTGGCCCGTTTCGCCGAAGATCACTGAGCCTCCACACCAGCGGGCGGCTGGGCCCGCCGAACTAAAGGTCGATGCCGAGTTTGCGGGCACCTCGTGCCCGCTGGCGGGCGGCGCGCAGCCGGCGCAGTCGCTTGACCAGCATCGGGTCGAACGCGAGCGCCTCGCTGTCGTCGATCAGCGCGTTCAGCACCTGGTAGTAGCGCGTCGCGGACATGTCGAACAGGTCGCGGATCGCCTGTTCCTTGGCCCCGGCGTACTTCCACCACTGGCGCTCGAACGCGAGAATCTCCCGCTCCCGTCGGGTCAGGCCCGACGCGTGATCCCCGGTTTCGGCGGCGCGCTGCGGTAGCGGGTTCGCGGCGGCGGCGGCATCCATTTCGCTCCTCGGACTCTCCGGCAGAACGGTCGGCCGTCCTGCGTAGCAGCGAATTACAGCGATGTCATTCAGTCTCATTCAACCACGGCGGACGGTCGATGCCACTTAGCCCGAGGCCCGCAACGAGCCTCACACCGTCAACCCGGTCGTCCACCGGTTGTTCGCGGACAGAGGTTACCGACCGGGTACGACATCCTCACGGGGCGCCAACTTGGAAGAGGGATTCCGCAGGTCAGACGGGTACAACGAGGGTCAGACCCGCACCACGGACACCCCGGCGGCCTCGAACTCGGCGACCCGCTGCTGGTTCGCGCTGGTGTCGGTGACCAGCGTGTCGACCTCGTCCACCGGGCAGATCCGGGCGAAGGCGTGCCGACCCAGTTTCGAGCTGTCCGCGACCACCACGATCCTCCGGGCACGACCGGCCATCAGGTTGTTGATGGCGGCCTCTCCCTCGTTGTGCGCCGCCGCGCCGAGCTCGACATCCACCGCGTCCACGCCGAGGAACGCGATGTCCAGGGTCAGCTCGCGCAGTACGCCGGTGGCGAGCGGCCCGATCAGCTCGTACGACTGGGGGCGCACCACGCCACCGGTCACCACCAGCTTGACGTGCGGCCGGACGATCAACTCGTTGGCGATGTTCAGCGCGTTCGTCACGATCGTGAGCTGCTGGCCGTCCGCCGCGCCGATCAGATCCGCGCGGGTGGCCAGCGCCCGGGCCACCTCGGTGGTGGTCGTACCACCGTTGATGCCGACCACCATGCCGGGCGCGACCAGTGCCGCCGCCGCGCTGCCGATCCGCTGCTTCTCCGGCGCGCGCTTGGCCGACTTGTACCGCAGCGGCAGGTCGTACGACACGCCGTTGGCGACCGCGCCTCCGCGGGTACGCGTGATCATCTGTTGCTGGGCGAGCTGGTCGAAGTCGCGCCGGATGGTGGCCTGGGACACCTGCAGCCGGCCGGACGCGTCCTCGACGCTGATCCGCCCCACCTCGGCCAGTACCTCGAGCAGGGCGTTCCAGCGCGCGTACCGGTCCACCGGCCCTCCCGAGGCTTGACTTGAATAATGTTCAGGGGCGTCGTGCACAATGATGCGCGAAACTCGGGTACAACGTCGAGAGACGTGCGCGAAGCGTCGCGCAGTTCGGGTCGAAGAAGACAGACGCGCCACGGCGAGCCGACGGGCGAAAGTCGCGACAGAGCAGACACCGAGGGCAGGCCGCGAGGGCAGCCCCCGAGCGCAGACACCGAGGGCAGACCCGGCCGGACAGGAGACGCATGACTGCCACCGCTCAGCCACACGTGGTCGGCGAGATCGCGAGCCAGCCGGACTGCTGGCGCCGGTCGGCCGGGGTCGCCGCGGCACATCGCGACGCCCTCCCCCGACCCGGCGAGCGGGTCGCGGTGGTCGGCTGCGGCACCTCACTGTTCATGGCGCAGTCGTACGCGGTGCTCCGGGAGAGCGCCGGCCACGGCGAGACGGACGCGTTCCCGGCATCGGAGTTCCCGGCCGGCCGGCGGTACGACCGGCTCGTCGCGATCACCCGGTCCGGTACCACCACCGAGGTGCTGCAGTTGCTGGGTCAGCTCACGGGTAGCCAAGCGGTCGCGATCACCGGCGACGGCGCGTCCCCGGTCACGGAGCTGGCCGGGCAGACGGTCGTACTGGACTTCGCCGACGAGCGGTCGGTGGTACAGACCCGGTTCGCCACCAGCGCGCTGGCGCTGCTGCGGGCGCACCTGGGCGAGCCGGTCGAGCCGCTGGTCGCCGATGGCGAACGGGCGCTGGCCGAGCCGCTGCCGCTGGACCCGGCCACGATCGAACAGGTGACCTTCCTGGGTGTCGGGTGGACCGTGGGCCTGGCCAACGAGGCCGCGCTGAAGTGCCGCGAGGCGGCCACGTTCTGGACCGAGTCGTACCCGGCGATGGAGTACCGGCACGGCCCGATCAGCATCACCGGCCCGGACCGGGCGGCGTGGCTGTTCGGCCCCGCCCCGGCCGGGCTCGCCGACGACGTGACGGCCACCGGCGGCACGCTCGTGACCAGCACCCTCGACCCGCTGGCCGAGCTGGTCCGGGCGCAGCGGCTGGCGGTGGCGATCGCCACCCACCGCGGCCTCGACCCGGACCGTCCCCGGCACCTGACCCGCTCGGTCATCCTCGACTGAGCCGCGCCGTGAACCCCGACACCCCGGCCGGTGCCGCCGGACCGCCGCCGAGCGGCCCGGCCGACGTCGTGGTCGCTCTCGATGTCGGGGGTACGGCCATGAAGTGCGCCCTGGTCGATCTGGCCGGTACGGTCCGGCACGCCGAGCGCCGGGTCACGCCGCGCGAGCAGGGGCCGGCCGCGGTCGTGACGGCCATCCTGGACGTGGCCGTCGAGCTGACCGCGCGCGCGACCGCGCTGGGGCTCACGGCCCGGGCGGTGGGCCTGGCGGTACCCGGAGTGGTGGACGAGGAGCACGGCGTCGCGGTGTTCGCCGGCAACCTCGGCTGGCGGGACGTACCGCTGCGGAAACTGGCCGCTGACCGGCTCGAACTGCCCACCGCGCTCGGCCATGACGTGCGCGCCGGTGGGCTGGCCGAGGCACAGCTCGGTGCCGGGCGCGGTCACCGGCACGTGCTGTTCGTGGCGATCGGTACCGGGATCGCGTCCGCGCTGATCGTCGACGGCCAGGCGTACCCGGGCGGGCACGGCTCGGCCGGAGAGTTCGGCCACATCGTGGTACAGCCGGGCGGTCCGCCCTGTGGGTGCGGCGGCCGCGGCTGCCTGGAAGCCGTCGCGTCCGCGTCCGCGGTCGCCCGCCGGTACACCGAACAGACCGGTGCGATCGTCAGCGCGGCGGAGGTGGCCGCCCGTACCGCAGCCGGAGAGCCGGCCGCGGCGGAGGTCTGGCAGCAGACGGTGGCCGTGTTGGCCGGCGGTCTGCACACCGCGATCACGCTGCTCGATCCGGAGGTGATCGTGCTCGGCGGCGGTCTCGCCGAGGCCGGCGACGCGCTGCTGGTACCGCTGGCCACCGGACTGGCCGAGCGGGTGACGTTTCAGCAGGTACCCGTGCTGGCACGGGCCGCGCTCGGGGACGAGGCCGGCTGTCTCGGCGCCGCGATCCTCGGCCGGCGGCAACTCGACGGCCAGCTCGACGCGGCGTCGCCTCAGCCATCGGCCCCGCTGGCCGCACCGTCGGGACAGGTCACGCCGCACGGCGCCACCGGCCCGGCACAGCCCACCCACAACCCACCGGAGGTTTCATGACCAGCCTTGTCGGCGCCCGGGTGGTGACGCCGGACGGCGTACTGCCCGATGGCCGGGTCGAGGTGGACCGCGGCGTGATCGTCGCGGTGCGCGCCGGCGAACCGGCCGCCGCTGGCCAGCCGGCCGGCGGCGGGGACCCGGCCGTCGCGGATCCGGCCGTTGAGGAGCTCGGTGGCGGCTGGCTGGTACCCGGCTTCGTGGACATCCACTGCCACGGTGGTGGCGGCGCCGCGTACCCGGTCGGCGATCCGGCGCAGGCCCGCGCCGCGGCCGCCTTCCACCTCGCGCGCGGCACCACCACCACGCTGGCGAGCCTGGTCACCGCCCCGGTCGAGGAGCTGCACGCGGCCACCGTGGCGCTGCGGCCGCTGGTCGAGTCCGGGGTACTGGCCGGCATTCACTTCGAGGGGCCGTACCTGTCCGAGGTGCGGTGCGGCGCACAGGATCCGCGCTATCTCCGGCTGCCCGACGACAGGGAGCTGGCCGACCTGCTGGACGCGGGTGCCGGCACGGTCCGGATGGTGACCGTGGCACCCGAACTGCCCGGCGCACTGGACCTGATCCGGCTGCTGACCGGGCGCGGCGTGGTGGCCGCGGTCGGGCACACCGACGCGACGTACGAGCAGACGCTCGCCGCGGTACAGGCCGGCGCGACCGTCGCCACCCACCTGTTCAACGGCATGCGCACCCCGCACCACCGGACGCCCGGACCGGTGTTCGCGCTGCTCGGCAACCCCGACGTGGTGTGCGAACTGGTCGCCGACGGCGTACACCTGCACGACGGCACGCTGCGGTTCGCCGCCACCGCGGCCGGTTCCGGTCGATCCGCGCTGATCACCGACGCGATGGCCGCGGCCGGAATGCCGGACGGCGGGTACCTGCTCGGTGAGCAGCAGGTGGAGGTGTCCGGTGGGGTGGCCCGGCTGTCCCGGGACGGATCGATCGCCGGCAGCACGCTCACCATGGACGCCGCGTTCCGGCGCGCCGCGCTGGCCGGCATCCCGATGTCCGAGGTGGTCCGGATGGCATCCACCACCCCCGCCGCCGCGGTCGGCCTCACCGACCGGGGCGCGGTGGCGCCGGGTCTCCGGGCGGATTTCGTGGTACTCGACGACGAGCTGCGGGTACGCCGGGTGATGCGTGCCGGCCGGTGGATCCCGTGACGATCCGGCCGACCGGCGAACTGGTCGCCGAGGCGGCGGCGGCCGGCCGCGGGGTGGCCGCGTTCAACGTGATCACGGTCGAGCACGCCGAGGCGATCGTGGCCGGCGCGGAACAGGCCGATCGGCCGGTGATCCTGCAGGTCAGCCAGAACGCGGTGCGGTTCCACGACTGGCGGCTCGGGCCGATCGCCGCCGCCACCGGCGCGGTCGCGGACGCGGCGACGGTGCGGGTCGCGCTGCACCTCGACCACGTCGAGCGGGACGACCTGGTGTACGCGGCGCCGTCGCACGGCTTCTCGTCGGTCATGTACGACGCGTCCCGCCGGCCGTACGAGGAGAACGTGGCCGCCACCGCCGCCGCGGTGCGATTCGCGCACGCGCACGGCCTGTGGCTGGAGAGCGAGCTCGGTGAGGTGGGCGGCAAGGACGGCGCGCACGCACCGGGCGTGCGTACCGACCCGGACGAGGCGGCGCGGTACGTCGAGGCGACCGGCGTGGACGCGCTCGCGGTCGCGGTCGGCTCGTCGCACGCGATGACCTCCCGTACCGCCACGCTCGATCTGGCCCTGATCGGGCGACTGGCGCAGGCGGTACCGGTGCCGCTGGTGCTGCACGGCTCCTCCGGCGTACCCGATGAGGAGCTGGCCGCGGCGGTGGCCGCCGGCATGGTGAAGGTGAACATCGGTACCGCGCTGAACGTCGCGTTCACCGGCGCGGTACGCGAGGTGCTGGACGGGGACGACGCGCTGGTGGACCCGCGGAAGTACCTGGCCCCGGCGCGGGATGCGATGGCCGCTACCGTCGCCCATTTCCTGCGCGTACTCGCACCAGCCGGGTGACGCCGTACCCGGCCACGCCCACCGCCAGTACGCCGAAGCCGACCAGCACGCTCGTCAACGGCAGCGTGCACGCGAGGAGCAGGCAGCCGACCAGCCCGATCGCCGCCAGGGCCTGTACCGGCAGCCGGCGGGCCGGCTCCCGACCGAGCGTGAGCGCGCTCGCGTTGGCGATCGCGTAGTACACCAGCACCGTGCAGCTGGAGAAGCCGATCGCCTGTCGCAGGTCGGTGACGAGCACGAGTACCAGGACGATCGCGGCGACCGCGAGTTCGGCCCGGTGCGGCACCTGGTACCGCGGATGCACGCTCGCGAGCACTGAAGGCAGGTCGCGCCGGCGGGACATCGCGTAGGTGGTACGGCTGACCCCGGCCAGCAGCGCGAGCAGCACTCCGGTGACCGCGACCGCGGCGCCCACCCGTACCACCCAGGCGAGCCCACCGAGCCCCGCGGCGGTCACCACCTCGGCCAGTGGGGCAGCCGCGTCGGCCAGCCGACGTGGCCCGAGCACGGCCAGCGCGGTCGCTCCTACCAGGGCGTACACCATCAACACGACGGTGAGCGCGACGGGGATGGCGCGCGGGATGGTGCGGGCCGGGTCGCGGACCTCTTCGCCGAGGGTGGCGATCCGGGCGTAGCCGGCGAACGCGAAGAACAGCAGGCCGGCGGCGGCGAGGACGCCGCGGCCGGTGCCGTCCGCCCAGTCCCGCAGGTGCCCGCCGCTGGGCTCGCCACCGGCCAGCCCGGCGACCACCACGACCGCCAGCACCAGCACGGTGACCGTGACGAACACCGCGGTCGCCCGCGCGGTCTTCGCGACGCCGCGGTAGTTGACCGCGGTCAGGGCCAGCACCGCGACCGCCCCGATCAGCCGGCCGTGGTCCGGCGCCAGGTAGCCGCCGATGGCCAGCGCCATCGCCGCGCAGCTCGCGGTCTTGCCGACCACGAAACCCCACCCGGCGACGAAGCCGGCCAGCTCACCGAGCCGGTGCCGGCCGTACGCGTAGGTGCCGCCGGACTCGGGATAGCGGGCGGCCAGCCGGGCCGAGCTTGTCGCGTTGCAGAACGCGACCACCCCGGCGACCGCGAGCGCGATCAGCAGTCCGGGGCCGCCGGCCAGTTCGGCCGCGGGCGCGAACGCGACGAACACGCCGGCACCGAGCATGGAACCCAGGCCGAGCACGATCGCGTCGCCCGGGCCGAGCCGGCGGGCCAGCGTGGGGGTGTCCGGGGTCGAGCCGTCCGGAGTCGAGCCGTCCGGAGTCGGGCTCTCCGGCGTCGGGCTCTCCGGAGTCGGGCCGTCCGGTGTGGGGCTCTCCGGGGTGGGGGTGGCCGGCACGGGTCAGGTTTCGCTGGTGGCGGGCCGGCGGTCCAGCCGGCGCGGCAGCGGGATGCGCTGCCACGGAACCCGCGCCATCAGCCGATCCAGGAACAGCCCGATCAGCAGCCCGGCGATCGTGTCGGTCAGCCAGTGGAAGCCGAGGTACGTGGTGACCACGCAGACCACCGCCGGCGGTACCAGCCGCAGCGCGGTACGCAGTCGCGGCCGCAGGTACGAGGAGAGCAGCAGGGCGAGCACCCCGTACCAGACGATCGAGTTGCCGACGTGGCCGGACGGATAGGACAGCTGGTCCGGACTGGCGAACAACTCCACCGGACCGTAGTGCGGAGCCGCCCGGGCGGTGGCCACCTTCAGCGGCCCGATCGTGAAGAACGTGAGGATGAACGCGACGACGACCGGCAGCAACGGCCGGATGCTGCGCTGGCGCCAGCCGAAGATCACCGCCAGCGCCAGTGCCAGCAGGGTCAGCGGGGTGCCCTGACCGAGGTAGTTGAAGACCCGGGCCAGCAGGTTCGCGACGAACGGCCGGTGCCCGTCGGACCAGTCCCGGATCACCACGTCGAGGTGGCGTACCGCTTGGCTGTCGGCCAGCGCGATGGTGATCGCGGCGAACCCGACCAGCAGCAGCGCGTCGAACCACCAGCCGTGCGGCACCAGCGCGCGCGGCCGCAGATCCGGCCCGCGCTGGTCCGGGGTGGTCGACGACTCCTCTGTGCCCACGGTCAACCGCCCACTCACGCCGCTCACCGCGCGGCCGCCCGGTGGTCGACGAGCCAGCGCACGACCGGCCCCGCGACAATGGCGAAGACGGTGCTGGGCAGTCCTGCGACCAGTGGGCACCCCTCTCGCTGTCCCCGCGGCGGCTTTTGCCTGTCACGGTACCGTGGCCCGCTGGGCGCCGGGTGGAGCGAAAAGTCACCCGGATCTCGACCTGTCGCGCCGACTCCCCGACCGGTCGAGACCGGTGTCAGAGCAGGTCGGACACCTGACGGTAGATCAGGTCGGCCCGTACCCCGGCGTTCGGGCAGCCGCCGAAGTGATGCAGTGCCACCACCCCCTGGGTACGCCGGGAGATCACCGGCGAACCGGACGACCCGCCCTCGGTGTCACACCGGTACGAGGTGTCCGTGTTGACCCCGTTGCCGTTGCGTACCGGCGCCACGACGCCACAGCGCCCGCCCGGGTCCTCGTCGCTGGCCAGCGACAACCGCTTCGGATTGCCGCCCGGATGCTGCGCGATGTACAGCGCTTCACCGGCCTGCGGTACCCGCGGATCCAACTCGAGATAGCCGAACCCCTGGATGGCGGCGAAGTCGTCGACGGTGAACAGCGTGTAGTCCAGGGTCTGATCGGTCGCTACCAGCGAACTGCCGGTCACCTTGGTCACCGGCTGCACGCGGCGACCCCCGCACCTGGTGCACTCGTAGTCGAACCAGACCTCGGTGGACCGTACGTC
Source organism: uncultured Actinomycetota bacterium (assembly GCA_963742715.1). GTDB lineage: Bacteria > Actinomycetota > Actinomycetes > Mycobacteriales > Micromonosporaceae > CAVUMR01. Next base: position 819,198 of record CAVUMR010000003.1, read on the forward strand.
GCCGGCGCTCTGCAGGCAGTGGTTGTTGGTCAGCATCCGGTTGTGCGGGCCGATCCGCCAGCCGGTACACAGGATCATCCCGTTGATGAGCAGCAGCGCGACCGGTCGGCTGTGCGCGTACTCGACCGGGAACCGCGCCTGGTAGCAGACCGCGTCGGCGGAGTTGTCGGTACCGCAGATGCTCTCCGGGTCGTGCCCGGCGGACCGGCGCTGGCGGGCCGCCCGGTCGCCCCGCTCGGCCGCGGTGAACCCGCGCGCGATCCGGTCCACCCGTACCCCCGAACCGGGCCGGACCCGGGCGGCGTGGCCGGCCCGGCGCAGGGTCAGCACCGCTGTGTCGCCGCTGGTCGACATGGCCCAGAAGCCGCGGGTGGATTCCGACCGCCCGATCGGGTACCGGTGGGCCTCTCCGGCACCGGGTGATGCGACGATGAGTTCGTCGCCGGGACTCACCAGCAGCGGTGTGACGTGCAGTTTCAGGTAGCCGGCACCGGGATACCGCAGGGTGGTCGTCGGGGTGGCGGGGTCCAGCCAGGCGGCCACCGGCTCGGTCACGCCGGCCTGCTCGCCGCCGGTCCCGCCCATCGCGGCCGCATCGGAGGCTGCCTGATCGCCGGCCTGGCCGCCCCGCGCCTGGTCACCGCCGGGCGCCGGCCGGCTGCTGCCGGGCCGCCCCGCGGCCCCCGCCGGCGTCGCGTCGACGGTCGCGACCACCACGACCGCGGTGATCAACGCGGCCAGCCCTGCCGCCGTCCGAACCCTCATCGCCATTCCCCCCGGTACGCCGTCCGCCGCGCGGCGAACCCATGCCGGTGTAACGAGAGACTCCACCATTCGTCACTATCAGTAGGCTTTCGATTACGAATGCCGGGGGCGGCGACGCCGGCGGGTCCGGCGATGCCAGGGGTCCGGCGATGCCGGGGGGTCCGACGAAGCCAGGGGTCCGACGAAGCCAGGGGTCCGACGAAGCCAGGGGTCCGACGAAGCCAGGGGTCCGGCGGGGCCGGGACGATCGGACCAGGGCCGGCCGGTCGCGCGGGCGTACCGGCACGGTTCATGCTTGACCGGTGCGGATCACCGCTGCGATCACCGATCCGGCCCTGCTCGAGCTGCCCTGGGGCACGCCGCTGGAGGAGTGGCCGGCAGATCAGCTCGTCATGCTCCCCCGCGGTATCTCCCGGCACATCGTGCGGTTCGTCCGCATCGAAGGCACCGTGTACGCGGTCAAGGAGACCAACCACCGGATCGCCGAGAAGGAGTACAGCCTGCTCCGGGCGCTGGAACGGCGGGACACCCCGTCGGTCGAGGCGGTCGCGGTGGTGTACGACCGGACCGACGCGGACGGGCAGCCGCTCGAGCCCGCGCTGATCACCCGACACCTGCAGTTCTCGCTGCCGTACCGGGCCCTGTTCAGCCGTACGCTCCGGCCGGACACGATGACCCGGCTGCTCGACGCGCTCGCCGCGCTGCTCGTACGGCTGCACCTGATCGGCTTCTTCTGGGGCGACTGTTCGCTGTCCAACACGCTGTTCCGGCGGGACGCCGGCGCGTTCGCGGCGTACCTGGTGGACGCGGAGACCGGCGCGCTGCACCCGAGCCTGTCCAACGGGCAGCGCGCCGAGGACCTCGACATCGCGCAGGTCAACATCTTCGGCGAGGCGCTGGACCTGCAGGCCGGCGGCTACCTGCACGAGTCGATCGATCCGGAGACGGTCAGCGAGGACGTGATCGCCCGGTACGAGGGGCTCTGGCACGAGCTCACGTACTCCCAGGTGATCGGCCGGGGCGACCGGCACGAGTTGGAGAGCCGGATCCGCCGGCTGAACGAGCTCGGCTTCGACGTGGCCGAACTGTCGGTGTCCACAGTGGAGGGCGAGGCGTACCAGGTACAGCCGAAGGTGGTCGACGCCGGCCACCACAGCCGCCGGCTGTTCCGGCTGACCGGACTGGACGCCGAGGAGAACCAGGCCCGCCGGCTGCTGAACGATCTCGACACGTTCCGGGCCGCCAACGGGTACGACGACGAGCAGATCGCCGCGCACCGCTGGGTGGACGAGGCGTTCGAGCCGGTGGTGAGCAGTGTGCCGGCGAACCTGCGCGGCAAGCTCGAGCCGTCCGAGCTGTACCACCAGCTCCTCGACCACCGGTGGTACCTGTCCGAGCGGGCCGGTCGCGACGTGGGGCTGGAAGCCGCACAGGACTCGTTCATCTCCGACGTACTCACGCACAAGCCGGACGAAAAGGCCATCCTGGGCGCCGCACTGACCGGTACCGCCGCCACCGACGAGGACCTCGGCGGCGCTGACCTCGGCGCGGACCTGTCCGGCGACGGTGATCAAGGGTAGGTTCCGCGGCATGACACTGCGGCCCCTCCGGATCATCGCCGTCGCCCTGCTCGCCGCCGCGGCCTGCGCGCCGTTGGCGGCCACGCCCGCGGCCGCCCATCCACACGGCTCCTCGCACCTTCCGTCCTGGCACCTGACCGACACCGGCACCGACGCCCAGTTCCGCGGGCTGTCCGCGGTCAGCCGGGACGTCGCCTGGGTCAGCGGTACCGAAGGCACCGTGCTGCGCACCACGAACCGCGGCCGCACCTGGTCGAGCGTCGGCCCGGCCGGCGCCGAGGCCCTGGAGCTGCGGGACATCGAGGCGTTCGACTCCCGGCACGCGGTCGCGCTGTCGATCGGTACCGGCACCGACTCCCGGGTGTACGTGACCGCCGATGGCGGCGCGACCTGGAAGCAGTCGTTCACGAACGACGACCCGAACGCGTTCTACGACTGCATGACGTTCTCCGACCGGCAGCACGGGCTGGCCCTGTCCGATCCGCCGGACGGCAGGTTCCGGATCATCGCCACGTCCGACGGGGGCCGGCACTGGAAGGTGCTGTCCAACGCCGGCATGCCGGACGCGCTGCCCGGCGAGTTCGCGTTCGCGGCCAGCGGGACCTGCCTGGTGTCCGCCGGTCACGAGGCGTACTTCGCCACCGGCGGCAGTACGTCGGCCCGGGTGTTCCGGTCCCACGACGGCGGCCGTAACTGGCAGGTGACCAGCACCGACTTCACCACCGGCCCGAGCGCGGGCATCTACTCGCTGGCCTTCGCCGACCCGTGGCGCGGCATCGCGGTCGGCGGCGACTTCACGACTCCGGACACCGCGCCGGACTCGCTCGCGCTGACCATCAACGGCGGGCGGAACTGGTACGTCAACCCGCACGGGCCGAACGAGTACCGCTCCGGCGCCGCGTTCGCGGACTGGCACACGGTGCTCGCGGTCGGGCCGACCGGCAGCGACATCAGCGTGACCGGCGGGCTCACCTGGACCCGGTTCGACGACGGCACCTTCGACGGGGTGCAGTGCGCGCACGGGTCGTGCTGGGCCTCCGGCTCGGACGGCCGGGTCGCCTGGCTCAGCCGCTAACGCTGCTCTTTCTCCCGGCGACGGCCGGCCCCCTGTATCGGGTGGCCGGCCGTCGCTATGCCCGGCCGCATTCGGCCGGCACTACTCCACCGGGGCGCTCATCCGCTGGCACAGCCAGGCGAGCGACAGCGGGTACCGGTAGTCGATGCCGCCGTGGCCCGCGTCGAACAGCTCGAAGTACACCTTCTCGTCCGGTACCCCGGCCTCGGCCACGGCCGCCCGGAACGCCTCCGCGGCCAGATCCAGGTAGAACTCGTCCTTCTTGCCGGCGTCGATCCAGATCGCGCGCATCGAGCGCAGCGTCTCGGCGTACCGCGGCTCGCCGGCCATCAGCACCGGGTCGAGCGACAGCCAGCGCTGCCAGACCTCCGGAACCCGCGCCCCGTGCGCGTCGAACGGCAGGTCGAAGCCACCGTCCGGGCGGGCCGAGTACGCGGCCGCGCAACCGGCCAGCATGATCAGCATCCCGTCCAGCTCCTTGGTCATCGGGATGCGACCGCGGAAGTCCGCCAGGAACTTCTCGATCGAGCCGTTGTACGAGTCGCGCAGCGCCCGCGCCATCCGCGGGAAGTCGTTCCAGCACACCTCGAACAGCGCGTCCCCGGCGTGCGTGGCGAACGCGCCGAACACCTCCGGCCGCAGCATCGGTACGACCATCGCGCCGTACCCGCCGCTCGACTTGCCCATCAACGCCCGGTGGTCCCGATCCGCCACGGTGCGGTAGTGCCGGTCCACCCACGGGACGATCTCGTCGCACAGGTACGACAGGTAGGGGCCGGTACCGGGCGAGTCGACGAACTGGCTGCCGCCGTACGCGGTCCACGCGTCCACGTACACGACCAGAGCCGGTGGCGCCTCGCCAGTGGCGAACACGGCGTCCGCGGTCTCCATGAACGGCTGCCGGAACGGCGACCGGTTGTGCCAGGTGGTGACGAAACCGGTGTACCCCTGGATCACGTACACGGTCGGGTACCGGTCGGTGGCGTCGTCGTACCCGGGCGGGGTGTAGACGAGCAGCGGCCGGGTGGCCGGGTCACCGAGCGGGTTGTCCCGCAGCAGCGTGCTGTCGAACTCGTGCTCGTCGATCCGGCCGGCCAGTTCGCCTCGCCACGGCAGCATGGGCACTCCTCAGGGCGTCACGGATGCGTCACCACCGGCCGGTACACCGGCGATCTTGTCCATGGTGCCCCTCAGCCGGAGGACGGCTGCAGCCGGTCACCGCGGGCGGGCGAGTCGGCCGGCGGCACGCTGCGGGTCAGCAGCCGGCTGACGCCGGACTTGGTGGCGATCACGATCAGCCGCTCGCCGGCTTCGAGCCGCCGGTCCGGCGCCGGGGTCCACTCGGTCCGCTTGTTCGGGGCGGCCAGCCCGATCACCCGCGACTCGCCGGACCGGTGCGCCACCGCGACCGGCTCGCCGACCAGCGCGGCGCCCTGGGCCAGCGGTACCTCGGCGACCAGCAGCAACCGGCGACCGACCGGGATCGAGCCGATCACCTCGCGGTTCACCATCGCGACCGCGAACGCCGACGCGGCAATGTACGCCACGCTGCGGGAGATCGGGATGTCGAACCGGCGCTGTACCCGGGCGGCCAGGTCACCGTCGAACAGCCGCAGTACCACCTGCAGGTGCGGCTGCGAGGCCCGCGCGTACAGGCCGGCTTCGAGGTTGGTGACGTCGTCGCTGGCCACCGCGACCAGTGCGCGACAGGTGGCGACCTGCGCCGCCTGCAGGGTCTCCTGCCGGGTCGCGTCACCGAAGACGATCGGGATACCGAGCCGGCGCGCCACCGCGACGCCCATGGCCAGCTCGTTGCGCTCTACACAGACCACCGGTACATCCAGGTCACGCATCTGCTGGATGACCCGGGTGCCGACGTTGCCCAGGCCGACCACGACGACGTGACCGGAGATCGTGCCCTGCAGCCGGCCGGCCTGCAGGGCGAGCCGGGCGCCGACCACCGAGTCCACCACGGCGGCGGTGAGCACCGGCACCACGGCCACACCGGCCAGGGTCAGCACGACCTGGATCAGCTTCTCGGCGAAGCTCAGGTCGACGTTGAGATTGCCGGCGCCGGCCGCGGTGAGCAGCGTGATGTAGAGCGCCTCGGCCCAGGTGTTGCGGCCGAGGGTGGCGTCGAGCACCGTGCCGACGACCAGCACCGCCAGCAGGATCAGCGCCGCCATCCGCAGCTTGCGGTTGACCATCGCGCGCAGGCTCTCCCAGAACATCTGCCGGCGTCGCCGCCACGGGAACCTGCGCTTCGACCCTCGACCGGTGCCGTCGGCGATCGCGAGGACGAGGTCCTCGGCGGCCACCTCCGCGGCCCGGTGGCCGGCGGGCGCACCGCCCGCGCCGGTCGTCGCGCCGTTGCCGCCCGACCGGCCGTTACCGGCCGGGCCGGAACCTGATCCGCTCTGGGCGGGGGCGGCGCCGGTCGACCCGTTCTCGGGCGTCTCCTCCTCCGGGAGCAGCCGCGGACCCGTCTCCGCCGCCGGGTCCGCCGCGACCGTACAGACGATGTTGCGGTTCACCACCTGGCCACGGCGGGCGACGTGCAGGGTACGGCCGGGCAGCCGGATGTGGCTGGGCGCGACCATGCCGAGCGAGGTGGCCACGAACTCCGGGGCGGCGATGTCCGCGTCGGACAGCACCGCCGAGCCGGGGAACAGGTCGCGCACCCGCCGGCCGAGATGGACATTGAACATCCGCAGTACCAGCCGGACCTCCGGGTTCACCTCGTGGGCCCGCAGCGCGGCGTGGATGTTGCCCACGTCGTCCTGGTCCACCAGCGCCAACGCTCGCGCGGAAGCGACCCGGGCAGACCGGAACGCCTCGTCGTCGAGCCGGTCCGCCTCGATCACCCGCACCCCGGGCAGCCGGCTGATCTCCGGACCGTGGTTACGCCGTTTCGACGGCAGGATCACGGTCACTTCTTCGGCGTACAGAGTGGTGAGCTCCTCGACCAGCCGGTGCGCCAGCGGGTTGTCCCCGCAGACGACGAGGTGCCGGGAGGACCGGCGTAGCTGGACGGGAGGCACCCGCGGATCGTACCGACAGCACGTGACCCGTCACCTCACACACATGTCCGCACGTTATGTAGCTGTGTGGGCACAAGAAGTGCCCGGATGGGAGCGGCACGGGAAGGGGTACGGCACCGCGGGCGACGGCGACCGGACGAGGCAGACGTACCGGTCGGCGGCCACACCAACCGCGGTACCACCGCCATCCAGGCGTACCGGCTGGGCGACCGCCGGTACGTCAGGCGCCCCGGCCCCGGTCCGGTCCCATCAGGCGTCATGGACACACCGCGGGTGTACGTGACGGTCGAGGGCGCGGTCCACCAGGTCGGCGCCGGACGTGTCGCCGCGTCCGGCGCCGATACACCCGTCGGGGTCGTACCGCCCGTAAGCTCCCGGGGTGACTGTTGATCCGCCCGGACTCGACCTGGCCCGGTTGACGGCGTTCCTGCGCGACGCGGGCGTGACCGACCGGCCGGTACGAGCCGAGATCATCGCCGGCGGCCGGTCGAACCTCACGTACACGGTCACCGACGGGACGTACGAGTGGGTGCTCCGGCGCCCGCCGCTCGGTCACGTACTGGCGACCGCGCATGACATGGGCCGCGAGTACACCATCATCAGCGCGCTGGCCCCGACGGCGGTGCCGGTGCCGCGGGCGATCCTGCTGCACGAGGACCCGGAGCTGCTGGGTGCGCCGTTCTACCTGATGGGCAAGGTCGACGGCGTCGTGTACCGGGACGCCGACCAGCTCGCCACGATCACCCCGGACCGGGCCCGCCGGCTGTCCGACGCGCTCGTCGACACCCTCGCCGACCTGCACGAGGTCGACCCGGCGTCGGTCGGGCTCGCCGAGTTCGGCCGCCCGGACGGGTACCTGGAGCGGCAGGTGCGCCGGTGGGGCAAGCAACTCGACGCGTCCCGCAGCCGCGAGGTGGCCGGCATCGACGAGCTGCGGTCGAGGCTCGGCGACACGGTGCCGGCGTCGCAGCGGGCCGGGATCGTGCACGGCGACTTCCGGCTGGACAACGCGATCGTGCACCCGGACACCGGGCGGATCGAGGCGGTACTGGACTGGGAGATGGCCACGCTCGGCGATCCGCTCGCCGATCTCGGCCTGACGATCGTGTACTGGGACCGGATGTCCGGCACCATCGGCGCCCCGACCTCACCCGTACGCGGCTTCGCCAGCAGTGCGGATCTGGCCGCCCGGTACGCCGAACGCACCGGCCTCGACGTGTCCACATTGGACTGGTACGTCGCGCTCGGCTGCTTCAAGCTCGCGGTGATCTCCGAGGGCATCCACTACCGGTACCTCCACGGCCAGACCGTGGGCGAGGGCTTCGAACGGTTCGGACCAGCGGTACCGGTGCTGGTCGAGCACGGCCTGGCCGCGCTGAACTGAGTGACGGGCCGGTCTGCCGCGCGGCAGACCGACCCGTCGGTCTCACTGGCCGGGCATCGTCGTGACCTGGTCGGCCGGCGGCGCGGTCACGTTGACCGGTACGCCGAAGTCCGAGAACGTCAGGTCCACCTTCTGCGCCTTGTTGGCGCCTGCGGCCGGCAGGTCGTACAGCATGTGCACGAGCCGACCCTGGTCGTCCACGGTGGCCGTGAACGGCAACGTCGAAACGGAGAGCCTGGCCAGGTCCTCCTTGGACACGCCGAGCTTGTCGCCCTGCTTGGCCAGGTCGAGCGTGCCCTTGTAGGTGTGGGCGTCCACCCGCTGCACGCCCTGCGCCTGCTCGAGGGTGCCGGCCATCTTCGACACGTCCATCGAGCTGAGGTCAAGTCCCTGGAGCTTCTGGCCCACGTTCAGCGAGTACCACATGCCGGAGTTGCCCATTCCCGGGATTCCCGACATCTTCAGGTACGCCTTGGTGCCGAGCATCCGCATCTCGACCTTCATGCTCTGACCATCGTTGGCGATCGTCATGGTGAGCTCGCTGAGCCGCTTGGCCGGGTCCGTGACGCCGGTCATGGTCACCGTTCCGGCGTTGTCCGGCTCGACCGCCTTCATCGTGACCTTGAAGGTGTCACCGTTGAGCTTCGTGGACGCCGCGGCGAGCACGGCCGACGCCGGCTTCTCCGCGGTCGCGCCGGTACCACCGCCACCCGCGACGGTGCCCGACTCCTTCGCCGGCCCGCAGCCGGTCAGCGCCAGCGTCGCGGCGACGAGCACGCCGAGACCGCTGTACGCCATTCCCCGCTTGTTCACGGATCCCCTCCCGTTTGCGCCGCTACCGACACCCGACAGGTACGACGGTATGCCGTGTGGCGGCTGAAAACCGGCACTCTAGCCGGACAGGAGCATTTAGGGGAGGAACGGGGCTACGGCGTGAGCTCGTGCCGGACGATCTTGCCCATCGCGTTACGCGGGATCGCGTCGATCCAGCGGTACAGCCGGGGCTGCTTGTACTTCGCCAGCCGGTCCGCGCACCACTCGGTCAACTCGCGCTCCAGCGCGTCACCGCCGCTCTCCGACGCCGGTCCGGCGTCGCCGGCCGGTACCACGAACGCGGCGACCGTCTCGCCCCACTCGGCCGACGGGGCGCCGACCACGGCCGCGTCCGCCACCGCGGGATGCCCGCGGAGCACTTCCTCCACCTCGCGCGGGTACACGTTGTACCCGCCGGTGATGATCAGCTCCTTGGCCCGGCCGCTGATCGCGAGATAGCCGTCGTCGTCGAGAACACCGAGGTCACCGGTACGGAACCAGCCGTCGTCGGTGAACGCCTCGGCGGTCGCGTCCGGCCGGTTGAGGTACCCGGAGATCACGTTCGGCCCGCGTACCTCGATCTCGGCGGTACCGCCCTCGCGCGGCACCAGCCGTACGTCCACGCCGGGCAGCGGGAAGCCGACCGTACCGGGCCGGCGGTCCCCGTCGTACGGGTTGGACACGAGCATGCCGGTCTCGGTCATGCCGTACCGCTCCAGCACCCGCGGGCCGCTCCCGTCGGAGATCGCACGGTGCAGCTCGGCCGGTAGTGGTGCCGAGCCGCTGACCGCGAGCCGGAGGCGGGCGAGCGCCGCAAGCGACGGCGATGACGCGAGCCGGTGGTACATCGTCGGTACCCCGAAGAACATCGTCGCGTCGTGCTCGGCGATCGCCTCCGCTACCAGTGCCGGCTCGAACTTCGGCCACAGTACGGCGGACGCGCCGGTCACGAGCGTGCCGTGCAGCCCGACGCCGAGCCCGTGGATGTGGAACAGCGGCAGGCACAGGGCCAGCCGGTCGTCCGGGCTCCAGCGCCAGGCCAGTCGTACCGCGTGCGCGGTGGCCAGCAGGTTCGCCTGGGACAGCGGGGAGCCCTTGGCCCGCCCGGTGGTACCCGAGGTGAAGATGATCAGCCCGGGATCGTCCGGTGCGGCCCGGTCCAACTCGACGTCGCCGGTTGCCTCCGGTAGCTGCGCCAGCTCCGGCCCGGTGATGGTCAGCGGTGACTCGATACCGGCCAGCCGGGCCGGATCGTCCACCACCGCCAGCTTCGGCTCGGCGTCGGTGACGATCGCGGTCAACTCGCGCCCGGTGTACACCGTGTTCGCCGGTACCACGGTCAGGCCGTAACGCAGCGCACCCACGTACGCGATGACGAGGTCGATGCTGTTGCCGGCGGACATCAGCACCCGGTCTCCCGGCTCGACCCCGGCGGCGGCATACCGTCCCGCCGCGGCCTCGGTCCGCTCGGCCACCTCGCCCGCGGTCAGCCGCGATCCGTCGAGCGTGCGCAGCACCTCGCGGGCCGGGTCCGCGGCCCAGGCCGCCGCCCACGCGCCGACCAGGGTGCCGCCGCCCAGCAGGTCGACGTCCCGGGCATCCGTCCCGGCCGGCAGGTGCACGCTCCAATGTGGAGCGTTCAGCACTGACGTCACGGCGCGACGTACCCCGTCGGGTCCGGTCCGAGGTCGACGATGGCCGCCACCGGACCGCCCCCGTCCGGGCCCTGGTGCGCCGCCGAGACCGAGACGAACGCGGCCGGGTCACCGGTGACCGCCGCGGTCACCCCGCCGACGGTCGCCTTGATCTGCCGGTGCCAGTGCACGTCCGAGTCGTCCAGCATGGCGTTGCGCCGGCCCCGGACCATGCCGTCCGAGGACGCCTCGCACTTGAGGAAGACGTTCACGAGGCGACCGCGCAGGTCGGTGTGGTGCGGCCGTTCGGGCAGGTCAAGACCCGCGTCGCGGATCGCCGCCCAGATGCCGTCGGCGTCCAGCGCGTCGGTCATCACACCGTGTCCGATGCGGTACCGGCCGCCGATGCCGCGCGCGTTGCCGACCACCACGATCTGCGCCCGGTCGAGTTCGACGCCGGACGAGCACGACGACACGGCCGAGTACAGCGACCGGTCGTGCAGCACCTCTTCGTCAGAGGGAAGCTCGATCTCGCCCAACGCGACCGCGATGCCCAGCGCGGTACACCCGTTGGACAGGTCCATCGATTCGAGGGTGTTCTCGGTCCACACGTCGTTGCCGCGGCTCTTCGCGTCACGGATCGTGTCGATGGTCAGCAGCGGCGTCTTCGTCTGTACATAGTGGACATCCGCGGTCTCGGTGATGCCGGCCTGCGCCATCGCTTCCCGTACGCCCGCGGCGACCTTCTCGATCATGCCGCGGCGACCGATCTCCTCGGGCAGCAGCCGCTCGCTCATGGCGAAGCCGACGGTCAGCCGGGGCTCATCGGTCGGCGTGACCTCGGACGCCGGCACGGTGGCGAAGATCGTGGCGTGCGGGGAGAGGATCCCGTCGGTACCGCCGGACCAGACGAACGGCACCTCGGCCACCTCGTCCGGCTTGCGGGTGCCCTTGTCCACGAGTACCTCGCGGAACGCGCGGTCGGCGATGATCCGGGTGTAGTCGTTCACGCCGCCGTTGCCCTCGGTCTTGCCGATGATCGCGATCACCCGGTCGGCCTCGAGCACACCGGCGTCGATCAGTTCGGCCAGTCCGGAGGCGTCGCTGACGCTGTGGATCGGGACCTTGCGTACCTCGATGGGCTCAGCCACGGTTGCGTTCCCTCTCATCTGCGCCCGGATCGGGCGTCGGTCAGCCGGTCGACCCCGCGGTCACCGGCCCAGCTCGTCCAGCTCGTCTCGTCACCGGCTCAGCTCGTCCATGCCGGACAGCACCGCGGGTGCCCGGGTGACCTGGGTACCGGTGATCCCGGCCACCGCGTCTGCGATCCGGTCCAGCGAGGTGATCACTGCCCGCTCACCGCCGCCCTCCACGAACCGGCACGCGGCCTCGACCTTCGGACCCATCGACCCGCTCGCGAAGTGCCCGGCGTCCGCGTACTCCCGCAGCTCGTCGACTCCGACGGCACCGAGCGCCTGCTGCTCGCGAGTACCCCATCCGATCATTGCCGCTTCGACGTCGGTGGCGATGATCAGCGTGCGGGCGCCCAGCGTACGGCCGAGCAGCGCGCCGGCCAGGTCCTTGTCGATCACCGCCTCGACGCCGCGCAGCGAGCCGTCCGGGTCGCGGACCACCGGGATGCCACCGCCGCCATAGGCGATCACGATGAATCCGGCCGCGAGCAGGGTCAACACCGCCGGTGCGTCCAGCGCGGCCAACGGCTCGGGAGAGGCGACCACCCGCCGCCAGCCGCGCTCGCCACGGTTCTCCCAGACCTGGCCGTGTTCGAGCATCACCTGCGCCTCGGTGGCCGGCAGGTAGCGACCGATCGGCTTGGTCGGATTGCTGAAGCCCGGATCGTCGAGCCCGACCAGGGTCCGGCTGACCACGGTGGCGACCCGGCGGTCGATCGACCGCGCGGCCAGCGCCTTCTCCAGCGCATTGATCAGAATGAATCCGATCGTGCCCTGGGTCTGCGCCCCGCACCAGTCGAGCGGCACCGGCGGCACCACCGCGGCGGACAGCTCGTTCTTGAGCAGAACGTTGCCCACCTGCGGTCCGTTGCCGTGCGTGAGGATGACTTCGGCGCCGGAGGCGACCAGGTCGGCGATCGGGCCGGCGGCGCGGTTGACCGCGTCGAGCTGATCCTCCGGACGGGACCGGCCGTCCGGAGAGGTCAACGCATTGCCACCCAGGGCGATGAGAACACGCACGGGTGGACTGTAGGACCAGTGCGAGAGGCGGGCACTGGCAACCCGTGCCCAACGAGCCGGATGTCGTTGGCGAACCTCGACGACGCCCGGTTCGTCCCGAAGTCCGGCCGGGTCCTGTCGATCTTGCCCAGCCGGAGTCCGATGGCGGCGCGTGATCGGCAGGACGCGGCCTGGGCGCCGCCTAGGTGTTGTGACCCGGGACGTTGTTGACGTCGGTCAGGCGGTGAGCCGGCTGATGGGTGGTTGTCCGCCGAGGGCGGAGTGGCCGCGTCGAGTGTTGTAGAAGGTCAGGAATCTGTCGAGGGCGCGGTGGCGGGCGGTGTTGCTGGTCCAGGCTCGGGCGTAGGCCCATTCGCGGAGCAGGGTGCGGTTGAATCGTTCGGCTTTGCCGTTGGTCCACGGGCAGCCGGGTTTGGTGAAGCGGCGTTTGAGCTGCCAGGCCGAGCAGACCCAGCCCCAGTCGGTACCGCGTCGGTAGACCATGGCGTTGTCGGTGAGCACGCGGCGGACCCGGACACCGTGCTGGGTGGCGAACCAGGCCAGTGCCCGGTGCAGGAACCCTGCGCAGGTGTGGTCGCGTTCGTCGGGCAGGGCTTCGCTGTAGGCCAGCCGGGTGTGGTCGTCGATGGCGGTGTGCACGTAGTCGTAGCCGGTCTTGGTGTTCTTGTGCCGGTGGGCTACTGAGACCGCCGTGTCGCGGCCGTGGAGCCGCCACCCTCCGCCGGGCGGGATCCGGCCGAGTTTCTTGACGTCGACGTGGACCAGGTCGCCGGGCTGTGGGTGTTCGTACCGGTTCGCGCTGCGGGGCGCGCTGCGGACCGGCTGCCCGGTGATCGGGTCGACCGTGGCCAGGTGCGCCACCCGGTGGCGGGCCAGGATCCGCCCGACCGTCGAGGGACACAGGCCCAGCTCGGCGGCGAGCACCACCGCGCCGCGGCGGCGCCGCCGCCGGGTGGCCAGCACCCGCTTCTCCACCCGCGCCGGGGTCCGGTTCGGGGTGTGCCGGGGCCGCGAGGACCGGTCGACCAACCCGGCCGGCCCGGCCTCGGCGTGCCGGCGTAGCCACTTGTAGACCGTGGCGCGGGAGATGCCCAGTTGCTCGGCCACCCAGGCCGGCGGCCACCCCGCCGCGACACGTTGCACGATCAGATTGCGGGCGAACAGGTTCGTACGGGCGTTAACGTGAGCCACGAGGACCTCCGCGGTGGGAGCAGATGCCAGACACATCCACTCCGCCCGGAGGTCCTCCCCACTTCAACCCGCCACGCCGTCAACAACCTCCTGGGTTACTACACCTAGGCTCCGGTCGTGGAACTCGCACGCACCGCGTCGCCCGCCGCCCGGGCCGGACTGGCCGGGGCGCTCGCGGCCGGGTTGGTGCTGGTCGGCTGGTTCGCGGCCGGGGTGGTCGGCTGGCTGGACTGGCGACCGGACTATGGCGCCGGCGCGGACGACCTGTGGCAGCAGAACCTCACCGCGCACGGTTGGGTGGTGGCGACCGGGGTCGCGCTCGCCGCCGTGCTCGCGGTCCGGAGCCGGGTGCCAGGTGCGGCCCGCCCGGCCACCCCTGACGCCGCCCGGGTCGCGCCCGGCGCTGGTTCGCGCTTCGTCACCCCCGGCGCTGGTTCGCGTTTTGTCACCCCCGGCGCCGTCGCGGGCGGGCTGGTCGCCGCGCTCGGCCTGAGCGGCTGGACGGCCGGTCATTTCGGGTACGACCCGGGAGGTCAGCTCTATCTGATGGCGGTGTTCGCCGCAGCGGTCGGCGGAGGTGCCGCACTGCTCGCCGCCCGGTCGGCCGGCGGTTTGCCTGGTGTACTCACGTCAGCGCTGCTGACCTGGGCATTCGCACTGTTCGACCCGCTGAACGTGGCATTCGTCGAGCAGCCTGGCGTACCGGCGTTCGCGGCACCTGCGATCTGCACGGGGGTACCGGCCGTGGTCGCGGTACTGGTCGCGATGCGCGCCGGTGCCGGGTGGCCGACAGCCTTCCTCGGCAGCCTGGCCGCTCCGGTGCTGCTGCTCGCCGCGTACCGGTTCGCCGGCCCGGACGGTGGCGACCACCTCGGCCAGCTCCAGCCGTACTCGTACGTGCACGTGGTGGTGCCGCTGGTGGTACTCGGTACCGCCCTGCTCGGCTCGCGCGTCGGGCCGCGGTACGGCGTGTCGCCGCACGGTGTGCGGGACACCTGGCGCGGCATTCCCGCTGGTACCCGCCGCACCTGCGTGATCTTCGCCGTGCTCGTCGGCGGGCTGGTGGTACTGACCACCGACCGGTTCGAGCTGGACCGGCAGTACAACGTCTCGTTCGCCGCGCAGACCGTCACCTGGATCGTGGCCGCGGTCGGCGGGGTACTGGCCTGGCTCGCTGCCGCGGTCGCCGTGTCGTACGAGCTGGGGTCAGCCCCCGACCGCTCGGCGTAGATCCTTCATCAACAGCAGCAGGTGCATTGGGTCGGTCGGGCTCGGCTCGAACTTCGCCAGCCGCAGGTAGAAGTCGCGGGCTGAGCTGATCTATTGGGTTCAGACCTATTCGGAGCCGAATATCAACGCAATTCACGTGTCACGGTTTCCGACTGGCCTCAACAGCAAGGCAAAGGCGACCTGCGTAGTAAGCACCACGGAAGCAACAAATTGATCCGCCAACAGGGCGCCGAGTCCCCCAAGCAAAAGGGCCAGTAATTGTAAGTGAGATGTCCGTAGTGAGGCCCGGTACCGGATTCGCATTCCTAGCATAAGCGTGACCGTCACCCGGTCACCGGCATAGCCGGTCAGGACGCGGCGATATCCCGGTTGCCCATGCTGGTACGACCGAACGAGCGGCCGAGCGCCCGTACCTGCTCCTCCAGCACCGGTACCGTCTGCGCGGCTTGCCGACGGATGAGCGCCTCACCGATGCGGCCGGTCGTGACGGTACGAAGCGCCTGCACGAGTGCGAGTCCACGGGGTACGTACACCCGTCGGCGCCGCCGCCGGATCGCGTCCACCAGTGCACTCGCGCATTCGTCCACAGTGGACGTCTTGCTGAGCGGCCACGGCAGCCGCGGCAGCAACTGGCGGAACGCGTCGAGTTCGGTGGACACGTCGCGCACCAGGTCGGTGTCGATCCAGCCCGGATGGGCGGTACCGACAGCCACTCCCCGGTGCGCCACCTCCAACCGGAGCGCGTTGCCGAACTGTTCGACTCCAGCTTTGGACGCGCAGTACGCCGCCATCCCCGGCAGCACGGTGAACGCGGCCGCCGAGGAGACCATCAGGCAGTAGCCGCGACTCTCGATGAGAAACGGGAGCGTCGCGCTGACCGTACGCATGACGCCGATCAGGTTGACCTCGACGGTGCGCGCCAGCGCATCGGCCGGATTCACCGCGACGGTGCCGTTGTTCGCGATTCCCGCGTTCGCGACCACTACGTCGATCCGGCCGAAGTCGGCAATCGTGGCCGCGACCGCGGCGTCCAGCGCCGACTGGGAGGTGACGTCGCACTCGTATGACCGGTGTGGTGCGTCAAGCACCGTGGCCAACCGCGCCGGCTCCAGGCCGAGCAGCGCGACCCGTGCGCCGGCCGCGGCGGCGTGCCGCGCGGTGGCCTCGCCGATGCCGCGCGCCGCCCCGGTGACGAGGACGACGGCACCGTTGAGGGGCGGACGGTCAGCCATACAGCCCCTCGACCTCCTCCTCGTACTCCTCGAGGATCTTCCGCCGGATCGGCTTCGCGGATGGTGTGAGCAGCCCGTTCTCCTCGGTGAAGTCCTCGTCGAGAATCCGGAACCGGCGGATCGACTCGGCCCGGGACACCCGCGCGTTCGCCCGGTCGACCGCCTGCTGGACCTCGGCGGTCACCTCGGTCTCCGACATGTCCGACGGAACGGCACTGCGGTCGAGGGTGATCAACGCGCTGACGTACGGCCGGTTGTCGCCGACCACCACGCACTGGCTGACCAGCCCGTGCCCGCGTACCACGTCTTCGAGCACCGCCGGCGCGACGTTCTTGCCGCCGCTGGTGACGATGATGTCCTTGGCCCGGCCGGTGACGCTCAGGTACCCGTCCTCGTCGAGCGAGCCGAGGTCGCCGGTACGCAGCCAGCCGTCCTGGAAGATCCCGGCGGGGCCGCCGCCGAAGTACCCGCGGAACACCTGACCGCCCCGGACCAGGATCTCGCCGTCGTCCGCGATCCTGACCGAGGTACCGGGCAACGGCCGGCCGACCGTGCCGAAGCGGGTGCGGTGCGGTGGGTTCACGGTGACCGCGGCGGTTGTCTCGGTCATCCCGTACCCCTCGAAAATGAGGATTCCGGCACCGGCGAAGAACAACGCCAGCTCCCGCCCGAGCGGCGACCCGCCGGAGATGGCGTACCGCACCCGGCCACCCATGGCCGCCCGGATCCGCCGGTACACCAGCAGGTCGAAGATCGTGTGGGCGAGCCGCAACCGCCAGCCGACCCGCGGCCGCAACACCAGCCGATCGTCCGGCGTCGCAAAGGCCTGTGCCTCCCACAGTTCGGCGTACCGGATCGCGACCCGCTGCGCCCGGTCGAACACGTCGGCGCGCCCGCGCGCGGCGGCGGTCGCCCGTGCGGTGTTGAAGACCTTCTCGAAGAAGTACGGCACGGCCAGCAGGAACGTGGGGCGGAACGAGGTGAGGTCGGGCAGCAGGTCGGCCGGGCGCAGGCTCGGGGCGTGCCCGAGCGTCACCCCGGCCCGTACGCAGGCCACCTGCACCATCCGGCCGAAGCTGTGCGCCAGCGGCAGGAACAGCAGCGTGGACGCGGGCAGCCGGGACACCGACTGGAACATCGGGTACAGCAGCTTCGACGCGTTGTCGGCCTCGGCGGCGAAGTTCGCGTGGGTCAGCACGCAGCCCTTGGGCCGCCCGGTCGTGCCGGAGGTGTAGATGATCGTGGCCGGGTCGTCCGGCGACACCGCGGCCCGCCGCCGGTGCACCTCGTCGTCGGGGACGTCCGCGCCGGCCGCCACCAGGCACGAGACCGCCCCGCCGGACAGCTCCCAGACCCGGTCCGGGTCGGTGATCGTCGGCCGCACCATCGTGGTCTCGGACAGGCTCTCCGTCACGCAGGCCACCGCGCCGGAGTCGGTGAGGACCTGCTCGACCTGCTCGATCGACGACGTCGGATAGATCGGCACCACCAGGGCGCCGATGGTCCAGGCGGCGTAGTCGAACAGGGTCCACTCGTAGCGGGTCCGGGACATCACCGCGATCCGGTCGCCGGGCGCGATGCCCCGCGCGATCAGTCCGCGGGCCAGCGCGAGCACCTCGTCGCGGAACTCGGCCGCGCTCACGTCCAGCCAGTCGTCGTCCACCTTGCGGCGGAACAGCGGCAGCTCCGGGTCGTCGGTGCCGATGGCGAACACAGTGTCCGCCAGGCCGCCGCTGGTCAGCGGCGGCGACAGCCGGGGGACGGAGTACTCGTTCAGCGTGGTTTCTCCAGGATCGCTACCGCGCCCTGCCCGCCGGCGGCGCAGATCGACACGAGGCCGCGACCGCCGCCCTGCTCGTGCAGCAGCTTGGCCAGGGTCGCGACGATCCGGCCACCGGTCGCCGCGAACGGATGGCCGACCGCGAGCGACGAGCCGACGGCGTTCAGCTTGGCCCGGTCCACCGGCCCCAATGGCTCGTCGCGGCCGAGCCGGTCCGCGCAGAACTCGGGGTCCTCCCAGGCCTTGAGCGTGGCCAGCACCTGCGAGGCGAACGCCTCGTGCAGCTCGTACCGGTCGAAGTCACCGAGCTTGAGGCCGGCCCGGTCGAGCAGTCTGGGCACCGCGTACACCGGCGCGGTGAGCAGCCCGTCGTCCCCGTCGACGAAGTCGACCGCGGCGGTCTGGCTGTCCCCGAAGTAGGCCAGGATCTCCAGCCCGTGCTCGCGGGCCCAGTCCTCGCTGGCCAGCAGCACGGTGGACGCGCCGTCGGTCAGCGGCGTCGAGTTGGCCGCGGTCATCGTGGCGTAGTCGTCCACGGCGAAAACGGGAGCGAGCTTCGTCAGTTTTTCGATCGAGGTGTCCGGCCGCAGGTTCTGGTCGCGCTCCAGCCCAAGATAGGGCGTCACAAGATCATCGAAGAACCCGCGGGTGTACGCCTCGGCGAGGCGCCGGTGGCTCTCCACCGCCAGCTCGTCCTGCTCAACGCGCCCGATGCCCCACCGCTGGGCGGTACGAGCCGCGTGCTCGCCCATGGACAGGCCGGTACGCGGCTCCGCGTTGCGGGGGATCTCGGGTACGAGCTGTCCCGGCCGCAGCCGGCCGAGCGCGGCCAGCTTGCCGCCGAAACCGCGACTCTGCTGAGCCCGCAGCAGCAGCCTGCGCAGGTCGTCGTTGAGCGCTATCGGCGCGTCGCTGACGCTGTCCACGCCACCGGCGATACCGCAGTCGAGCTGGCCGAGCGCGATCTTGTTCGCCACCGCGATGACGGCTTCCAGACCGGTCGCGCAGGCCTGCTGGATGTCGTACGCCGGAGTGCCGGAGTCCAGCCGGCTGCCGATCACGCACTCGCGGGTCAGGTTGAAGTCGCGGCTGTGCTTGAGTACCGCGCCGGCTACCACTTCACCGAGGCGCTGACCAGCCAGGTCGTACCGGTCGACCAGCCCGTCCAGGGCCGCGGTCAACATCTCCTGGTTCGACGCGGTCGCGTACGCACCGCCGGCGCGGGCGAACGGGATGCGGTTGCCTCCGATGATGCCGACCCGGCGTACCGCGGTACTCATCGAGATCTCCTCCGACGCATGCTGGGGTCGGCTGCCCCAAGGGGTCAGCGCTGGGTGTCCGGTGCGGACCCAACGCATTCATGTCGAACCTATCCCGGTCTGAAACCTGTCCCGACCTGGAACCATCCATCAGCGCCCGGACCCCCGGTCCGGGTCGAACCGGACGCTACTCATCAGTATTCTTACTCGCAAGTAAGGAGGTGCCGCATGCCTGATCGGTACCAGAAAATCGTCACCTCCGGTCCAGGCCGGTTCGTGGCCCGCCGGCTCGGGTTGCCGATGCCGGCCCCGCTGCGGCGCTACCGGTCGGGCGACCCGGAGGTTCCCGGGCCGGTGCTGATCGGCTCCCCCGCCAACGGCGACATCGGCTCAGCCAGTGACGGGCTGGTCAAGGCCGCGGCCGACGTGGTGACCGGAGCCGGCGCGGAGGTACTGACCGGCCCGACCGCCCACGGCGAGCCCGGCCCGCACGCATTGGTCTTTGACGCAAGCACGATCACCGACCTCGATGGGTTGCGCGCGTTGTACGACTTTTTCCATCCGAATGTGCGATCTGTCCGGCGGAGCGGCCGGCTCGTCGTGCTCGGCCGGCCGCCGGAGTCCTGCGCCGAGCCCGAGCAGGCAATCGCGCAGCGGGCACTGGAGGGATTCGTCCGGTCGCTCGGCAAGGAGGCACGGGGCGGTACCACCGCGCAACTGCTGTACGTCGAGGCGGGAGCCGAAGCCGGCATGGCGTCCACGCTGCGGTTCGTACTGTCGGCGAAGTCCGCGTACGTCTCCGGCCAGGTCATCCGGGTCGGTGCGGGCGCAGTGGCCGACGGCCTCGACTGGGGGCATCCTCTTGCCGGGAAGACAGCGCTGGTCACCGGCGCGGCCCGCGGCATCGGCGTGGAGATCGCGAAGGTGCTGGCCCGGGACGGCGCGAGGGTGATCTGCCTCGATCTGCCGGGCAGCGAGTCGCTGGCGCCGGTGGCCGCCGGGGTCGGCGGCGAGCCGCTGGAACTCGACATCGCGGCCGCCGACGGCCCGACCCGGCTGGCCGACGAGCTGGCAAACCGGCACGGCGGCATCGACATCGTGGTGCACAACGCCGGCATCATCCGGGACCGCACGCTGGCCCGGATGGGCGAGGACAGGTGGGACAGCGTGCTCGCGGTCAACCTGGCCAGCCAGTACCGGATCAACGGGGTGCTGGTCGAGCGCGACCTGCTCCGGCCGGGCGGCCGGATCGTGTCGCTGTCGTCGGTCAGCGGCATCGCCGGCAACGTCGGCCAGACCAACTACGCGACCAGCAAGGCCGGCGTGATCGGGCTGGTACAGGCGCTGGCGCCCGCGCTGGCCGAGCGCGGCGCGACGATCAACGCGATCGCGCCGGGCTTCATCGAGACCCGGCTGACCGCGCAGATCCCGGTGCTGATCCGGGAGGCCGGCCGGCGGATGAACAGCATGGCCCAGGGCGGGCTGCCGGTCGACGTGGCCGAAACGGTCGCCTGGCTGGCGCATCCCGGCTCCGCCGGGGTGACCGGTCAGGTCGTCCGGGTCTGCGGCCAGAGCCTGCTGGGGGCGTGATGGCCGGTCTTGCTTCGCTGTACCTGAAATCGCTGCTGCGCGCGCGGTCGAAGTCCTGGCGTACCGAGGGCGCGGTCGACGCGCTGCCGGAACTGCGTACCGAGGCGCGGATCGACCCCGAGCACCTGGCGAGATTCCGGGAGGTGTGCGGATTCCCCGCGGGTGACCGGCACCTGCCCGGGACGTACCCGCACGTCTTCGCGTTCCCGCTGTCGATCGAGATCATGACCGGTACGGCGTTCCCGCTGCCGCTGCACACGGTCCTGCACCTGGGCAACTCGGTGGAGCAGCACCGGCCGGTACCGCAGACCGAGCCACTGGACCTGCGGGTACGGGTCGCGGAGTTCCGCCGGCACCGGCGCGGCATCGAGTGCGACGTACGGGAAGAGGCGTACGTCGCCGGCGAACTGGTGTGGAGCGGCGTCAGTACGTACTTCTGGCGCCGGTCCCTGCCGGACGAGCCCGAGCGCGAGCACGCCGACGAGCCTGAGCTGGACCTGGACCGGCCACGGGAGCGGTGGACCGTACCGGCCGACACCGGCCGCCGCTACGCGGCGGTATCCGGCGACCGGAACCCGATCCACCTGCACCGGCTGCCGGCCCGGCTGATGGGCTTCCGTACCGCGATCGCGCACGGCATGTGGACCAAGTCGCGCAGTCTCGCCGCCCTGTCCGAGCGGCTGCCCGCGAACTACCGGTTCGAGGTGACTTTCCGCCGGCCGGTACCCCTGCCGTCCGAGGTTGTGTTCGCGGTGGAGGGTGACCGGTGCGCGGTGGCCGACCCGGAGTCCGGCCGCCGGTATCTGACCGGCTCGCTGGGCTGACCGCCGCCGGGGACGGTAACGCCTACCGGGCCACCGCGGTCGGGCCGGCGTCGGTCTGGGACGGGCGCCACACCGCGCCCTTGAGCAGATTGTCCAGCCCCATCCAGGCCACGTTCATCAGCCGGGCGGCGGTGGTCTCCGGCTGCTCGTCCGGGTAGTCCAGAGCCCAGTCGGCCAGCGCCTCACAGGCTCCCACCAGCGCGTACGCGATGGCGGACACGTCGACAGGGCTGGCCGGGCGGCTACCGCGGGTGCGTACGGCCAGGTCGATCAACCCCGACACCAGCGCGACCAGGTGCTGCCGCATGGCCTCGACCTCACCGGCGAACGGCTGCCCGTGCGCCCGCGCCTGCTGGTGCAGCACCGCCCAGGCGTCCCGGTTCGCCGCGACCGTGGCGAAGAACGCGTGCAGCCCCGCCCACAGCTGCTGGTCGGGTTCGAGGCTGCGGTCGGTGCTGTCGACCACGGCCTGGATGAACCGCTGTACCTCCCGCTGGATGCAGCCGAGGAACAGCTCCTCTTTGCTGCGCAGGTAGAGGTACACCATCGGTTTGGAGATGCCCGCCACGGACGCGATCTCGTCCATGGACGCGCTGTGATAGCCCCGCCGGGCGAACACCGCGATGGCCGCATCGAGCATCTGCTGTTCGCGCACCGCGCGGGGCAACCGCTTGGGCTTGGGCCCTGCCGGCAGGTCGGGCGGCACGGTTGCGATTGTATCGGCGCTGGTCGTAACCTGACTCGAAAGTAAACTTACTCCCGAGTAAGGTCGGTTATGCCCGAACTTGAGCTCACCCCCGCGGACATCGCCGGGATGGACCCGCAGGAGTTCGCCCGGCTGGTCGCGCAGACCCCCAAGCAGACGATCGCCGAGCTGATGGCCGGTGACCTGCGCCGGCCGATCCTGGACGAGGTGTTCGCGCAGATGGCCGGCCGGTACCAACCGGAGCGCGCCGGCGGCCTGACCGCGGTCATCCGGTGGCGCATCGGCGGTCGACCGGACGGCGGCGACGACGAGTACGAGCTGGACATCGCCGGCGACACCTGCACGCTGCGGGCACCGACCGACGCCGAACCGCGCCTCGTCATCGAGACCGACGGGGTCACGCTCCTCAGGCTCGCGTCCGGCAACGCGTCCGGACCGGCCCTGTTCATGACCCGCAAGCTGAAACTGCACGGCGACTTGGCGCTCGGCGCCGGGCTGACCCGGCTGTTCGACATCCCCAGGCCCTGACCCCGCGTCACCGCCACCGCTGACACCCGCCGACCCACACCGCGAACGGCGCCACGCCGCGCCGCATCCCGAGGAGCCCGAGTGACCTTTTCCGTCGAGTTGACCGAGGAGCAGCGCAACCTGCGCGACTGGGTGCACGGCTTCGCCGCCGACGTGGTCCGGCCGGCCGCGGCCGAGTGGGACGAGCGGGAGGAGACACCCTGGCCGATCATCCAGGAGGCGGCCAAGATCGGGTTGTACGGTTTCGAGTCGCTGGCCGAGTTGTACGCCGACCCGACCGGACTGTCCCTGCCGATCGCCAGCGAGGAACTGTTCTGGGGGGACGCCGGAATCGGGCTGTCGATCTTCGGTACCACTCTCGCGGTGGCCGGCATCTTCTCCGCCGGTACTCCCGAGCAGCTCGCCGAGTGGGTGCCGCAATGCTACGGCGACACCGCCGAGCCGAAGGTCGCGGCCTTCTGCGCCTCCGAGCCGGAGGCCGGTTCGGATGTGGCGGCCATGCGCAGCCGCGCCCGGTACGACGAAGCCACCGACGAGTGGGTCATCAACGGCCAGAAGGCGTGGATCACCAACGGTGGGATCGCCAACGTGCACGTGGTCATCGCCTCGGTCGAGCCGGAGCTCGGCTCGCGCGGGCAGGCCGCGTTCGTAGTGCCCCCCGGTACCGCCGGCATCTCCAGTCCCCGGAAGATCCGCAAGCACGGGCTGCGCGCGTCGCACACCGCGGACGTGTTCTTCGACGACGTACGCGTGCCGGGAAGTTGCCTGCTCGGCGGCAAGGAGAAGCTGGACGAGCGGCTGGCCCGGGCCCGGGAAGGAAGCAAGGCGCGCGGCCAGGCCGCGATGGGGACGTTCGAGCTGACCCGGCCCGGGGTCGGCGCGCAGGCGGTCGGGATCGCGCGGGCGGCGTACGAGTACGCGCTGGAGTACGCCAAGGAGCGGGTGGCGTTCGGCGAGCCGATCATCACCAAGCAGGCGATCGCGTTCACCCTCGCGGACGTGAAGATGGAGATCGACGCCGCCCGGCTGCTGGTTTGGCGGGCCGCCTGGATGGGGCGCAACGGCAAGACGTTCACCGCGGCCGAGGGCTCGATGTCGAAGCTGAAGGCCGGCGAGGTCGCGGTCTGGGCCACCGAGCGGGCCATTCAGATCCTCGGCGGCGCGGGTTACGACCGGGAGCACCCGGTGGAGCGCTGGCACCGTGACGCGAAGCTCTACACGATCTTCGAGGGAACGTCCGAAATCCAGCGATTGGTCATTGCCCGGGCTATATCCGGCGTACAGATTCGGTAAGACTGCTCGCAGCCGCACCGTGCGAGGAGGGTCCCATGCCCGCAGCCGCGCTCCCGGAGTCGGCCACCCGCACCACCGTGTGGCCCGCCCAGCAGCCGTGGGGACCGGCCGGCCGCCGGCTGCTCGGCCTCGGGTTCGTCGTACTGCTGCTCGCGATGGTCGCGCTGTCCGTGGCGGTGTACCAGAAGCGGTTCACTCCCGCGGTGTGGGTCACCGTCCGGGCCGACCGCACCGGTCTGCAGCTCGAACAGCGGGCCGATGTGAAGCTGCGCGGGGTGCTGGTCGGCGAGGTACGTGACGTCGCCGCGAACGGGCAGGTCGCGACGCTGCGGGTGGCGCTCGACCCGGACCTGGTCGGACAGGTACCGGCCGGCGTCAGCGCGCGGATGCTGCCCAAGTCGCTGCTCGGCGAGAAGTACGTCGACCTGGTGCCGCCGGCGCACCCGACCGGGCGGGCGATCGCGGCCGGCGCGGTGATCCAGCAGGATCGCGCGGCCGCCTCGATCGAGCTGGAGAAGGTGCTCGACGAGCTGATGCCGCTGCTGTCCGCGATCCGGCCGGACCAGCTCTCCGCGACGCTGACCGCGCTGGCCACCGCGCTGGAGGGGCGCGGCGAGCGGCTCGGCCAGACCCTCGACACCCTCGACGGGTACCTCAAAGCGATGAACCAGCAGCTACCGACGCTGCGGGAGGACATCCGCCGGCTCGGTGACGTGCTCCGGCGCTACGACGCGGCGATGCCGGACCTGCTCACGATCCTGCGCGAGTCGGTGGTACCGGCCAACACGATCACCGAGCAGCGCGACAACCTCACCGCGTTCTTCGCCGACACCTCGGACTTCGCCGACACCGGTACCGCGTTCCTGGACAAGCACGGCGCGCGGCTCATCCAGTTGGGCCAGGTGAGCCGACCGCTGCTGTCCGTACTGGCCGCGTACGCCCCGGAGTACCCCTGCTTCACGGCCGGGCTGGTCAAGCTACAGCCGAACATCGAGGGTGCGTTCACCACCGGGCGGCTGCACATCACGCTGGAGATCACCCGCGACTCCGGGAAGTTCCAGCGCGGCGACGAGCCGGCGTACATCGCGAAGAGCGGCCCGTTCTGCGCACTGTTGCCGGACGGGCCACCGGCGCCCGCGCCGGAGTACCGGATTCCGGACGGCTACAACCACGACACCCCGCACGGACCGCTGGACTCCCTGCCGCTGGACGTCATCCCGGGGCCGTCGCCGACCGACCAGAACCGGCCACTGTCGGCCAACCTGATGACCGCGACCATGGGGTACGCCGGTACCGCCGAGGAACAGTCCCTGATCTCGCCGCTGGTGGCCGCGGCGAGTGGCCGCAACGTGACCGAGATCGGCGACCTGGCGACCCTGCTGTGGGGTCCGCTGCTGCGTGGAGCCGTCGTCGATGCCCGATAGCGCGATGCCGGATAGTGGGGCGGTGTCCAGCGACGAAGCGGTGCCCAGCACGCAGGCGTGGGTCGACACCGACGACGGGGTGCGGCTCTACGCGGAGGTGACCGAGCCAGCGGGCGCCGAATCAAGCGGCCCGCACGACCAGGCGGCCGACGGCCGCGACGCCGTCACGGTGGTGCTCAGCCACGGCTGGACGATCTCCCGACTGGCCTGGTCGGAGGTCGCCGACCGGCTGGCCGTGCAGTCCGCGGCCCGGCCGGCGGCCCGACCGGCCTCAGCCCGTCCGGCCTCAGCCCGACCAGCCGAAACGGCGGCCCACCGGCTGCGGGTGATCAGGTACGACCAGCGCGGCCACGGCCGGTCGACCCAGTGCCCGGACGAACCGGCGACCATGGCCCGGCTCGGCCGGGATCTCGGTCAGGTAGTACGCGAACTCGCGCCGACCGGTCCGGTGGTACTGGCCGGTCACTCGATGGGCGGCATCAGCATCATGGCGTTCGCCGCCGAGGAGCCGGAGTACTTCGCCGAGCGGGTGGCCGGCGTCGCGCTGGTCGCCACCTCCGCGGGTGAGCCGCCGGCCACCGCCGCCGCGGCCACGAGTCGACGCGACGGCAGGCCGTCCTGGATCAGCGGCCGGTCGATGCGCTGGCTGATGGCCGCCGGCACCCGCTGGCCGGTCGGCGTCGACCGGCTCCGCCGGCTGCTACCGCCGCCACGCGCGCGGGCGCACTGGTCGCTGGCGCAGAAGATGCTGTACGGGCCGTCCGCCCCGGTCGCCACCGTGGTCACCGGTACCGAGCTGCTCGCCGCGACCCCGATGCGCACGATCACGGCCTTCTATCCGCCGCTGGTGGCGCTCGACCAGTTCGCGGCTCTCGAGCGGCTCACCGGCGTACCCGTGACGATCCTGGTCGGAGAACGGGACCGGCTCACCCCGCCGCGGCACAGCCGGGCGCTGGCCGAGGCGATCCCGCAGGCCCGGCTGGTGGTGCTGCCCGACCACGGCCACATGCTGCCGCTGGAGTGTCCGGACGAGGTGACCACGGAACTGATGCGCCTGGTCGAGCAGGCCGGTGACGATGACAGCGCGCCCGGCACCAACAGGGAGGTCGAGTAGTGGAGGCACCACCGGCCGTCGTGATCGTCGGTACCGGCTTCGCCGGATTGGGCATGGCGATCCGACTCAGGCAGTCCGGGTTCGACGACTTCGTGATCCTGGAGAAGGCCGACGACGTCGGCGGTACCTGGCGGG
This sequence comes from uncultured Actinomycetota bacterium, assembly GCA_963742715.1. Classification (GTDB taxonomy): domain Bacteria; phylum Actinomycetota; class Actinomycetes; order Mycobacteriales; family Micromonosporaceae; genus CAVUMR01. The sequence goes on from CAVUMR010000003.1 coordinate 846,009, forward strand.
ACAACACGTACCCGGGCTGCGCCTGTGACATCCCGTCGGTGCTGTACTCCTTCTCGTTCGAGCAGAACCGGCAGTGGAGCCGCAGCTACCCGGAGCAGCAGGAGATCTGGGACTACCTGCGCCGGTGTACCGACAAGTACGGGATTCGCGGGCACATCCGGTTCGGCGTGGAGTTCCTCGGCGCCTCGTACGACGACGAGACGAGCCGGTGGCGGGTCGACACCAGCACCGGGCCGGTGACCACGACCGCGCTGGTACTGGGCGTCGGCGCGCTGCACAAGCCGGCGTTCCCGAACCTGGACGGGTTGTCCGACTTCACCGGTCCGGTCTTCCACTCCGCGCAGTGGCGGCACGACGTCGACCTGACCGGCAAGCGGGTGGCCGTGGTCGGTACCGGTGCCAGCGCGGTGCAGTTCCTTCCGCGCATCGCGCCCGCGGCGGGGCAACTCGACCTGTACCAGCGCACTCCCCCGTGGGTGATCCCGAAGGGCGACCGGCCGATCTCCGCGCTGCGGCGTCGGCTGTACCGGATTCCCGGCGCGCAGCGGCTGGCCCGCAACCTGACGTTCTGGTCACTGGACGGGCGGGCGGCCGCCTTCAGTGGTCACTCGTGGCTGATGGCGCCGGCACAGGCGATCGCCCGGCGACACCTGCGGCGCCAGGTCCCCGACCCGGAACTGCGCCGGAAGCTGACCCCGCAGTACGCCATGGGGTGCAAGCGGATCCTCCCCTCCAACGACTTCTATCCGGCGCTGACCAGGCCGAACGTGGACGTGGTGACCGATCCGATCACGCGCGTGGGCGCGCGTGGCGTCCTCACCGCGGACGGCACCGAACGGCCGGCCGACGTGCTGATCCTCGGTACCGGCTTCCAGGTGGTGAACGGGTTCGACCACCTCGCCATCGCCGGTCGCGACGGCCGCAAGCTCTCCGACGCGTGGCCGGACGGCCCCGAGGCGTACCTCGGAATCACGGTCGCCGGCTTCCCGAACATGTTCCTGCTGGTCGGGCCGAACACCGGGCTCGGGCACAACTCGATGGTGTTCATGATCGAGGCGCAGATCCGGTACGTGGCGCAGTGCCTGCGGCTGCTCGACTCGGCCGGCGCGCTCGAGGTGCGGCCGGAGGTTCAGGAGCGGTTCAACGCCCGCGCGCAGGCGAAACTCAAGCGCTCGGTGTGGAGCGTGGGCGGCTGCCGCAGCTGGTACATCGGGCCGAACGGCCGGAACACCTCGCTGTGGCCGGGGGCCGCGATCAGTTACTGGCGCCGTACCAGGCGGGCGGATCCGGCCGACTTCGCGCTGCACGGGCGTACCACCCGATAGCCGGCACGGCTGGTCCGCCGGCTGACGCCCCCCGGAACAGGGCTCACGGCTGCGTCACTCGTGTGCGTATACTCGGCCGCGGATATACGATCGCGAGTGCCGGGCTGTGTTCCTCGAACGGCGAGCACTCCCACAAAGGAGCACTCCCACAAGGGAGCACTCCCACAACGCGCGCCGGAGGTGACCGATGGCCACGCGCCGACCACTGACCAACCCCCTCGCGCTCGCTGTGCTGGTCAGCCTGTACGAGCGCCCGATGCACCCCTATGAGCTCGCCTCCACGCTGCGGGAACGCGGCAAGGACAGCAGCATAAAGATCAACTGGGGCAGCCTGTACACGGTCGTGCGGAATCTGGAGAAGCACGGCCTGGTCGAGCCGGCCGAGACGACCCGCCAGGGCAAGCGGCCGGAGCGCACCACGTACCGGATCACCGAGGCCGGCACGGCCGAGATGACCGACTGGATGCGCGAGCTGCTGGGCTTCCCCAACAAGGAGTACTCGCTGTACGAGGCGGCCCTGTCGCTGCTCGGCGTGATCAGTCCGGACGAGACGATGGTGCTGCTGGAGCAGCGGCTCCGCCGGCTCGATGTCCAGCTGGCCGGCGGCCGGGCGATGCTCGAGGAGGGCCGCCGCACCCTGCCCCGGCTGTTCCTGCTCGAGGTCGAGTACGAGCTGGCCATGCGCTCCGCCGAGGCGGAGTGGACCCGAGCCCTGCTCGCCGACCTGACCAGCGGGACCTTTCCCGGGCTGGCCGAATGGCGGAAGTACCACGAGGCCGGCTCGCCGCCGGCCGGCTGGACCGCGGAGAAGGAGGCGCCGGCCGAGCCCACCCCGGACTCATCAAGCGACCCCGGTGGGGTGCGGCAACACCACCACCGGGGTCGTGAACCTCGCACCGATCCCCACCCGGTTCCCCGGATGACGACCCGACGCACGAGGCGGCACTCCCAACCCTAGTCGGGAAGCACTCCGGGACCGGTCCAGCACGACCGCACCCGCCCGGAGGAACGATGAACAACACTGCGCGGACCGCGTCCGCGAGCCGACCGCACCCACCCGCCGACCCGACTGTCGGCGAGCCAGCCGACGGCAGCCCGGCCGTCGAGGCACACGACCTGGTCAAGACCTACCCCGGTGGGGTACGCGCGCTGGACGGGCTGTCCGTGAGCGTCGCGCCGGGCCAGGTGTTCGCCCTGCTCGGCCCGAACGGTGCCGGCAAGTCCACCACCGTGAAGATCCTGACCACCCTGGCCCGCCCCGACTCCGGCACCGCCCGGGTGGCCGGCCACGACGTACTCCGCCATCCCGATCGGGTACGCCGTGCCATCGGCGCGGTATCCCAGCGCACCGGCGCCGACCCGGTCGCGACCGGACGGGACAACCTCATGCTGCAGGCCCGGCTGTACGGACTGCGCGGTGCCGCCGCGCGACAGCGCGTCGGCGAGCTGCTCGAACGGTTCGACCTCGCCGGTGCCGCCGGCCGGCTGGTACGTACCTACTCGGGCGGCATGCAGCGTCGACTCGACGTGGCCATCGGCCTCGTACACCAGCCGGAAGTGCTCTTCCTGGACGAGCCCACCACGGGACTCGACCCGGAATCGCGGGCCGCGATGTGGACCGAGATCCTCCGGCTCGCCACCGACGAGGGGACCGCGATCCTGCTGACCACGCACCAGTTGGAGGAGGCGGACCGGCTGGCCGACCGGCTCGCGATCGTGGACAACGGGCGCATCGTCGCCACCGGTACGCCCGACCAGCTCAAGGGCGAGCTGCGGGGCGACGCCGTACACCTCGAGCTGCGGACCGCGCCCGACGCGGCGGCCGAGCGGCAACTGCGCGGAGCGATCGCCGCGGTGGCCGGGCTCCGCGACCTCACCGTGGACGGAACCCGGATCAGCACCCGCGCCGACGAGGGGGCGGCCGCGGTGCCGGCCGCGCTGGCCGCGCTGGACCGGGTCGGCGTGGCCGTCGCCACCGTCACGGTCGCCCGGCCGTCGCTGGACGACGTCTACCTGCGGTACGCCGGGCGCCGGTTCGCCGACGCCGATGCCAGCCCCGCCGCCGACGCGACCCCGATCGGAGCCTGAGCCATGAGCACCATTTCGTACGCCGCGCACCGCACCGGCGTGGTCTCGCAGACCTGGTGGATGACCGCGCGCCGGTTGACCGTGTTCCTCCGCCAGCCCGGCTACCTGGTCATCATGCTGCTCCAGCCGGTGATCTGGCTGTTCCTGTTCGGCAACCTGTTCCGCCGGATCGTCGAGCTGCCCGGCTTCGGGGCGGTGTCCTATCTGGACTATCTGGTACCGGGCGTGGTGGTGATGAGCGCCGTCTCGTCGAACATGTGGGCCGGCATGGTCGCGATGGAGGAGATCGAGCGCGGCACCCTCAACCGGTTCCTGATCGCCCCGATCAGCCGCAGCGCGATCATGAACGCGACCGTGGTCGAACAAGCGGTGAATACCACCATCCAGTCGGTGATCATCGTGCTGCTGGGCTGGGCCGCCGGCGCGCACTATCCCGGCGGGGTGGCCGGACTGGCCGTGCTGGTCGTCGCGTCGGTGCTGCTCGGCACCGTGTTCGGGGCCATGTCCAACTCGGTCGGCATGCTGGTCCGGCAGCGGGAGACGATCATCGGGCTCAACTCGTTCCTGCTGATGCCGCTCACGTTCCTGTCCTCCGCGTTCATGGCCAAGGACCTGATGCCGGGCTGGATGCAGGCGATCTCCGCCGGCAACCCGGTGAGCTGGGCCCTGGAGGCGTCCCGGTCGGCGCTCGCGGCCGATCCGGACTGGGGCGCGGTGGCCAGCCGCGGCGGATGGCTGCTCGCCCTGGCCGCGCTCATGGTGTGGCTGTCGATCCGCACCTTCCGGGCGTATCAAAAGTCCGTCTGATCGCGATAGGCGAAGGGGAGACCGGCGCCGGCCGAGGGGGTCGGCGCCGGTCCGCGTTCAGCCGCCCGCCCGCTCCAGGTCGCCCAGCCACTTGTGGTTGGGGTGCACCCGGTCCAGCGTCTCCGCCAGCCACTCGCGCTGCCCGGCGTCGAGCAGCGGCAGCACACCCTCGAAGTCCCGCTGGTCCTTGTCCCGGTGGTGTTTGGCCTTGAACAGCAGCACGATCTCCGGGGTCAGGTACGGGATGCCGTCCGCGGTACGCCGGATGATCCGGTCGTACGGCAGCCGGATCGTCTCGTCCCGCCGGCAGATCCAGGTGTCGCCGTCGTGCGGTTCCCGGAACACGTCGAGCCGGTACACCCCGGGCGCCCGGTCCCACAGCCAGGTCTGGTGCAGCAGCTCGTACGCCGGGCTGTCCACCGGCCACCGCCGGCCGTCCCCCACCACGAAGAACTCCCACCGGCTCAGCGCCCGGCGTACCTCTGCGAAGTGACCGGCCGGTACCGCGATCTCCAGATCCTCGTGCTCGCGGGTCTGCCCGCCGCGGAACAGGTCGAGGGCCCACCCGGCCGCGACGCACCACGGCGCGGACACGCCGGCCAGCCGATCGACGATCTGGGCTGGATGCCACGCGTCCCAGGGCGGATCCTCCGGTACCGGTTCGCCGCCCTCGATCACCATCGGCTCAGTCATCGGCACCGTCCCGTCGCTCAGCGGTCCAGCCGAGCCGACGGTACCGCTGTTCCCGGGCGGCCCGCCGGGTTCCGGCCGGTCCGGCCAGCAGCCGGGTCAGCTCGTCCTCGATCACGTCGACCAGCCGGGTCAGGAACTCCTCCGGTTCGTCGGCGGCATCCGGTCGCTCCGCCACGATCCGGTCCACGATCCGGCTCGCCCGCAGGTCCACGCTGCGGATGCCCTGCGCGGCCGCCACCTCCTCGGCCCGGCCGGGGTCGCGGTAGAGGATCGCCGCGCCACCCTCCGGCGGAATCGGGGACAGCCAGGCGTGCTCGGCGGCGACCACCCGATCGGCCGGTACCAGCGCCAGCGCCCCGCCACCGCTGCCCTGCCCGAGCAGTACACACAGGGTCGGGGTGTCCAGGGTGACCATCTCGGCCAGGCAGCGGGCGATCTCGCCGGCCAGCCCGCCCTCCTCCCCCTCCTTGGACAGTGCGGCACCGGGGGTGTCGATGACCGTGACCAGCGGCAGCCGCAGCTCGGCGGCGAGCCGCATGCCCCGTTGGGCGGTACGCAGCGCACCCGCGTCGAGTGGCGCCTCGGCGGTCTGGTTGCGCCGGTCCTGGCCGAGCACCACCACCGGTACCGCGCCGAACCGGGCCAGCGCGAGCAGCACGCCCGGCGCCGTCTCGCCCTGCCCGGAGCCGTGCAGCGGCAACACGTCGGTAGCCCGTTGGAGCAGCCTCCGCACCCCCGGCCGGTCCGGGCGCCGGGACCGGCGTACCGACTCCCAGGCGGAGGTGTCACCGATCGGCTCGTCGCTCGGTTCCGCCACCGATCCACCCGCCGCTGGTCCCGGGCACATCACGGTGAGTGCGCGTTCGGCCAGGTCGGCCAGCTCGTGCGCGGGTACCACCGCGTCCAGCAGGCCGTGCCGGTACAGGTTCTCCGCGGTCTGTACGCCCTGCGGGAACCGTTCGCCGTGCAACGCCTCGTACACCTTCGGGCCGAGGAAGCCGATCAGCGCGCCCGGCTCCGCCACGGTCACGTGCCCGAGCGAGCCCCAGGAGGCGAACACTCCCCCGGTGGTCGGGTGCCGCAGGTACACCAGATAGGGCAGGCCGGCGGTGCGGTGAGCCGCGATCGCCTGGCTGATCTTGACCATCTGCAGGAACGCGACTGTGCCCTCCTGCATCCGGGTACCGCCGGACGCGGGCGCGGCGAGCAGCGGCAACCCGTCCGCGGTGGCCCGTTCCACCGCGCGTACCAGCCGTTCCCCGGCCACCACCCCGATCGAGCCGCCGAGGAAGCCGAACTCGCTGGCCACCACCGCGACCTGCCGCCCGCGCAGCCGACCGGTGCCGGTCAACACCGCCTCGTCCACACCGGTCCTCGCACGGGCTTTCGTGAGGGCCACGGCGTAGTCCGTGCCGGGTCGGGCCGGGTCGACGATCGGCTCGTCCCAGGACTGCCAACTGTCCGGGTCGAGCACCAGCGCGATCAGCTCGCGGGCGGTCAGGGATGCCATCGGTGGCTCACACCCAGTCGACGTCCGCCGCGGTGCTGCCGCCGGCGAGTCGCGCATAGCCGGGGCCACGATCGAAGAACGGTTCCTCTCCGGTACGGGTGCCCCGGCGCTGTTCCCGCAACGCGTCGGACGCGTCCCGGTCCACGGTGCCGTCGGCGCCCAGTCGCACGCCGTAGTCGGCTTCCGCGCCGGCAACGGACACCTTGCCCCAGTGCAGGTCCCGCGCCACCTCGTCGTACGGGCGGTCCAGCGGGTCACCCCAGCCGCCGCCACCGGTGGTACGGATCCGGATCACCTCGCCCGCGCGTACCGGCTCGGCATCGGCGAGCGCGTCGACGACCCGCTCGTTCGGGCCGCCCGGGTCGATGACCACACTGAACGGTCGGCCGGCCTTCCCGCCCTTCACGCCCCAGCAGGACAGCAGGGACCGGTCCGCGATCGACATGAAGTTCGCGTCGCGCAGCATCCGGATGTGCTTGTCGTACCCGAGCCCACCCCGGTACCGGCCGGGTCCGCCGGAGTCGACGGCCACGCCCAGCCGCTCCACGATGAACGGCCAGCGCGACTCGGCGAACTCGACCGGAATGTTCCGGGAGTCCGGTACGACATGGATGGTGTCCTCGCCGTCGGCGTAGTACCGGCCGCCCGAGCCGCCGCCGAGCACCTCCCGCATCAGGTACGACTGGCCGTCCGCGTCGGTGCCGTACACCCCGGTGTACCGGATGGTCTCCTGGTCGGCCGGCATCCGACCGTCCACCGCCTTGGCCAGTACGCCCGCGAGCACCCCGAGCAGCCGCAGGATCACGAACGTACGAGCGTTGGTGGGCGCCGGGAAGACGGGCGTGAGCAGCGTGCCGGGCGGCGGGAACTTCAGCTCGAGCAGCGGTACGACGCCCTCGTTGACGTCCAGTTCGGCCATCCGCTCCGGCGAGTCGGCCAGGTTCCGCAGGATCGGTGCCAGCCACTTGGCCAGGAAGTTGCCGTCGGCGTAGTCGGCACAGTGGTTGATCGGACCCTTGGCCTGCGGGGACGTACCGGTGAAGTCGAGCACCAGCTTGTCCGGCCGGCGGGTCAGCGTGATGCGCTGGGCGTGCAGCTTCGGCGGGTCGATGCCGTCGTGCTCGGCGTAGTCCTCCCAGACGTACGTACCCTCCGGGATCTTCGACAGCACCTCGTCCCGGAACACCCGGGTGGTGTTGTCGATGATCCCGTCGAAGCACGCCTCCACGGTCTCCCGGCCGTACCGGTCGAACAGCTCCGCCAGCCTCCGCGCACCCATCAGGCAGGCCGAACACTCCGCGTCCAGATCGGCGGCGAGCGAGTCGGGCATCCGCGAGTTGCGCGTCATGATCTTGAGCGCCGCCTCGTTCGGCACCCCGGCGTCCCACAGCCGGATCGGCGGCACCATCAGGCCTTCCTCGAACACACTGGTCGCGTGGCTCGGCATCGAGCCCGGTACCGCCCCGCCGATGTCGTCGTGGTGCCCGAACGCCTGGACGAAAGCCACGACGTCCCCGGTACGCCCGGTGGCGGCGTCGCCGCCGGCGAACACCGGCACCGTGACGCACAGGTCCGGCAGGTGCCCGATGCCTCCCTCGGACAGGTACACGTCGTTGTGGAAGAACACGTCGCCCGGGCGCATCGTGTCCATCGGATAGTCGCGGACCACCGGGTGTACCAGCGCCGAGTACGACCGGCCGGTGAGCTTGCGCAGCTTGCGGTCGTGGATGCCGGCCCGGAAGTCGTGCGCGTCGCGGATCATCGGCGACCGGGCGGTACGACCGATCGCGGTCTCCACCTCGCGCTCAATCGAGCCGAGGGTGCCCTCGACGATCTCCAGCACCACCGGATCGACAGGGCTCATCACGACGTCAACTCCCCTAGCGACGCCACGACCCGGTACCCGTCAGATATCAGTGACCGGACAAGCTGCTCGGCGCCGGCGTCGTCGTGTACGGCGACGGCAACGTCGACATCCCTGGTGAATCGCGGCTCAGCGCGAACCGAGACGGCAAACCCGCCGACCAACGCCCACCGCGCGTACAGACTCTCCAGTTCGCTCGCAATGCGGCGGAGAGCCTCTTCTACGACGTTCACGCGAACCGAGCAGAGGGGCGTCCGTACCCGTCACTCTCGGCCGCCCCGGGTCTGCTCTCCCGCCACGCCCGTACCTGGTTTTCGATCTCGGCATCGGTGGCAGTCGGTTGAGCCCGGCGCAACCGTTGCCGCTGGAACCGCTCGCCCACTTCGTACATGTTCAGAGCGAGCCTGAGCTTTCTGGCAGCCGCGCGCTCATCCACGTGATCCATCGTATGAGTCGAGCCGTCCTTCATCGCAACATTCCGGGTCCCTCTGCCGGGCCACGATCCGCTGGCCAGGCAGCCTTCGTCATGATCAGGTTGCCGATCGGGTCCACCGTCGCACGGAAGCCGGGATGCAGCGGCACGGTCGAGCCGTACTCCTCGATGATCGCGGGACCACCGATGCCCTCCCCGGGCAGCAGGCCGGCGCGCTGGTAGATGGGGGTCTCCTCGTACCCCCGGGCCGGGTCGAAGCAGACCTGGCGCACGTCGGCGCGGTCCCGCGCGCTGCCCGGCTCCGGGACGGGCGCGGCGCCCAACTCCGGCCGGCGGATCGGGCCCACCCCGGTCACCCGCAGGTTCACCCACTCGACCCGCTGCTCCGGCTTGTCCCGGAAGCAGTAGCCGTACTGCTGCTCGTGCGCGTCATGAAAAGCGCTGCACGCGCTGTCCGCGGCGGCCGCGTCGAAGGCACCGGCCGGTACCGGCACCCGTACCTCGAACGCCTGGCCGTAGTAGCGCAGGTCGGCCGTACGCAGAAATCGCTGCCGGTCCGGGCCGAAGCCCTCGGCATGCAGCGCGGCAGCGGCCTTGCGCTGCAGTTCGGCGTAGCGGGCGGCGACCTCATCGAGGTCGAGCGCGTCGTGCCGGGCCACGAAGGTCTGCACGTAGTCGTTGCGCACATCCACCGTGAGCAGCCCGAACGCGGACAGGTTGCCCGGGTCGCGCGGCACCACCGCGGCCGGCAGGTCGAGGATGTCGGCGAGCCGGCAGGCGAGCAGCGAGCCCGATCCGCCGAACGTGGTGAGCACGAAGTCGCGTACGTCCAGGCCCCGCTTCACGGTCACCTGGCGCAGCGCGTTCGCCTGGTTCCAGGCGGAGATCTCCAGTACGCCCGCGGCCACCTCGGCGAGGCCCAGGCCGAGCTTGTCGCCGAGCGCGGTCAGCCCGGCGCGGGCCGCACCCGCGTCCAGCGGCACCTCGCCGCCGAGCAGGTGCGGCGGGATCCGCCCGAGCACCAGGTGGGCGTCGGTGACGGTCGGCTCGGTGCCGCCGAGCTGGTAGCACATCGGGCCGGGATCCGCGCCGGCCGACGCCGGGCCGACCTTCAGGGTGCCTTCCCGGGACAGCCAGGCGATCGAGCCGCCGCCGGCGCCCACGGTCACAATGTCGATCATCGGGATCTTGCACGGGTGGGCCCCGATCGACCCCTCCGTGGTCAGGGTCGGCTCGCCGTCCTGGACCACGCTCACGTCCGTCGAGGTGCCGCCGCCGTCGAGGGTGAGCACCTTGTCATAGCCGGCGGTACGGGCGACCAGCGCCGCGCCCAACGCACCGGCGGCCGGGCCGGACAGCACCGTGGTGATCGGCTGGTGCACCACCTCGGCCGCGGACAGCACCCCGCCGTTCGACTTCATGATGTAGAACGGCACGCCCGCTGCCTCCTGGGCGGCCCCGGCCGACGCGGCGCCTGCGCTGTCGGTGGCGCTCGCGAACTCGCCGAGCCGGTCGGAAATCGTCGCCACGTACCGGGCCATCTTCGGCTTCACCGCGGCGTCCACCAGCGTGGTCATCGCCCGCTCGTACTCCCGGTACTCCCGGAGCACCTCGTGCGAGAGCGACACCACCGCGTCCGGGTGCTCCTCGCGGAGGATCTCGCGCATCCGCAGCTCGTGCGCCGGGTTGGCATACGCGTGCAGCAGGCACACGCCGAGCGTGTCGATGCCCTCCTCGCGGTACCACCGGGCTGCCGCGCGCGCCTGCGTCTCGTCGAACGGGCGCAGCTCGGCACCGGTGTGGTCGAGCCTTCCGCCGACGGTACGGACCAGATCGGCGGGGACGATCCGGGGCGGCTTGACCCAGAAGTAGCTGTTGCCGTACCCGTCCGGGACGCTCTGCCGGGCGATCTCCAGGAGGAACTCGTACCCCTCGGTGGTGATGAAGCCGAGCCGGCCGATCCGCCCTTCCAGCAGCTGGTTCGTTGCGACGGTCGTACCGTGCACGATCGCGGTGACCTCAACCGGCTCGGACGGCCCGAGGTCGAGCAGGTCCAGCACCTTGCGGGCGCCGGTCAGGAATCCCTGCGCGGGGTCAGCCGGGGTGGACGGGGTCTTCGTCGTGACGATCGACCCGGAGTCTTCGTCGAACGCGACCACATCGGTGAACGTGCCGCCGGTGTCGATCCCGATCCTGACCCTCCGGGCCCGGATCGGATCACCGGTCAGCCCGCCGGCCGCACCCTGGGTCATCGGTCGCGCCCTTCCGCCGGAGTCGCAGAACGCAAAGGAGCCTCTCACAGAGGGGCGGCTCCGCACCGGCGCTAGTACCAGCCACGATGTCGCGCGGGTCCGGTAGGGACGCGGGTCAGGTGGTCGGGCCGAGGTCCAACTGGTGGCGGATAGCGTCCGAGTCACGTACCGCCCAGTGCTCGACGACCTTCCCGTCCCGTACCCGGACCATGTCCATGCTGGTCACCTCGTACCGCCGGCCGGAGTCGGTGTGGGTGCCACGGCTGGTGTACCGGTTGACCGAGGTGTCGCCGGCGACGACGTTCTGCTCGACGGTCACGGACACGTCGTGGAAGGCGCCGGTACCGCCGGCGAAGCTCTCCCACTTCCGCCGCCAGGCGTCGATGCCGCGGTGGTCCCCCTGGGTTCCGCCCCGGTGGTCGACCACGTCCGGATCGATCAGGGTCAGGGGACCGTCGAGCCGGCCGGCCACGATGTCCGGATAGCTGTCCACCAGGCGCTGGTGCACCTCAGCCGGGCGGAGCGGAGTCAGGCGCTTCTCATACCGGGTGTACGACTGGCGGATCCGCATCCCGATCCGCTCGTACAGGGTCAGCGCACCGGTGTACGAGTTGGTGGACAGTACGGCCATCGGCCGCCCCTGCCGGTGGAAGGAACGGAACGTGTGCCGCAGCAGCGCCCGCGCGATGCCGCGGTACCGGTAGTCGCGATGTACCGCGAGCTGGTGCACGTACCCCTCGTTCTCGTCCTGGTAGTCCAGCACGAGTGCGGCGCCGACGATCCGGTCCCCGTCGAGGGCCAGCGTCGACAGCTCCGGCGAGAACGTCTCCCGCCCGATGCTGAACGCGGACCAGTCCTCGAAGCTCGACGGCTTGCGGTCCGGCCACTCGCAGAACGCCTCGTCGATGACGCGGTGCACCCCGTGGTCGTCCTGTCCCGGCCGGTACGACCGGATCCGGATGCCGTCCGGCAGCGGCGGAAGCTCCGGCTCGGTCCCGAGGTCGATCTCCAGGATCCAGGAGGTGTCGTGCACCTGGTAGCCGTTGCGGCGGAACAGGTCGGCGGCGGCGACGTTGTTGTCCGTGACCGTCTGCCCGACCTTGTCGGCGCCCGTCTCGTGGGCCCGCTCCTCGATCCAGGCCAGCAGTTCGGTGCCGAGCCCCCGGCCGCGGTAGGCCGGATGGACGTCCGCCTCGCCGCGTTCGCGGTGGAGCTGCGCCCACCCGACCAGCTCACCCGCCTTGTCGTGTACCACGCGGGTGTCGCGACTGAGGTCGAAGCCCTTGCGGGCGAACTCCATGACCACGTCGTCTTCGTCGATCTCGGGCTGGCCGTCCAGGTCGATTTCACAGGTGCGGATCAGCTGGTACACGGCGTGCAGGTCGGCTGTGGTGGCCGGTCGGACGGTGAGTTCATCCGGCAGTGTCATGACCCCTCCCCATCGCCGCCCAGACGCTACCCACACCGGTCCCGCCCGTCGTCGGAATTACGGCACGGCCGATTGGCACCCTGCCCCGGTGTGGACGTCTTCCAACCTCGCCGCCGGCTACCACAGCCGGGCCGATGCGCTGTGCTGACGCTGCGTCCGTTGCTCCAGACGAACCAGCCATGTTAGGCATCAGGCTTCCCGGCGCAGGAGAAGATCCTCGTCACGCACGTGGAGCAACTCGTCGACCGTCAGCCGGCTCCAACACCAGGTCATAGGTCGCGCTCAGCGCGCTAGCGGCGGCCGTCGCGTCGACCTCGGCGACCACCGCCACCAGAGCGGGTCAACCCCGCACCGCCCTCCTGGCCACGCCCTACAGTCGCGTTGGTGAACACCACCCACTGGCATGTCACGTCGTCGTCCGGCTTCGACGCACTGCTGCTCATCGGCGCCGCCGCCGGCGACGTCATGCAGCAGGAGCTGCATCCGGACGAGATCCAGTGGCTGACCGGGCTCCTGTCGGTCGACGGTCGCGCCGCGTTGGACCTGCTCGACCGGACGCTGCGGGGATCGGGCCTGCTGACCGGGCCGACCCTGGTGCTGATGTTCTCCGCCGGGCCGACCGACTCACTGGACGACGTGATCGCGTCCGCGGCGGATCCGGGCGGGCGGCTGCTCCCGGTCCTGGACCGCTCGCCGTACCGGAGTGGCGAGGGGCTCCCGGCACCGGATCAGCTGGCAGCGCTGTTCCCGGCCGTACTGACGGTCCTGCGCGAGCTCCAGGCCGCCGGGTTCGAGGAGTGGTGGGCGGATCGCTTCCGTCCCGCGATCGAGGCGGCCGTGGCGCGCAACCGTGACGCGCTCACGCCGTACGACGTGATCCCTGAACAGGCCCGGTTGTTGGGGCGCGAACTCGAGCCGCGGATCGACGTGGTGATCACGCAGTTCGCCAAGCCGTACGGGATCCGGGTCCTCGGGCAACGGTTCATCGCGCACCACGAGTACGAGCCGGCCATCCAGTTGCGGACCGCCGCGCACGAGATCTTCCACCCGCCGTTCGACCGCGCCGACGCGGAACTGTGGCGCCGGTTCGAGGTGCTGGGTGCCGACCCGTGGATGGTGTCCATTGTGGACAACCACGATCCGAAGTACGGCTACAACAGCTTCCACGGCATCGTCGACGAGGACTCCACCCAGGCCCTCGACCAGCTCGTCTCCGAGCGCATCGGGGTGGCGCGCGATCCGGCGACCCGTTGGGCCGACGCCGATGGCGGCATGCACCTGCTCGCCGCCGCGCTGTACGACGCCATGAAGGAGGACGGCTTCGCCGAGCGCGGCGGCGTCTACAGCTCCTGGCTGGCCGGCGCCCTCGACCGCGGGTTGCTCACCCCGGATGAGGTACGTCGACGCGCGGCCGCCGTGGTCGGCGACGACGCGGTCGCCCGCTGGTACGCGGTGTGACCCGGGTCAGGCCGGCCGCGATCCGGCTACGGCAGCAACGTCAAAGCTGGAACGTGGGCCACTCTGACCGCGGTGAAGTGCCGGCGATCAAGGGTGGCCACCCGATCGACGCCGAGGCGCTCCGCCATGGCGATCACGGAGGCGTCGACGGACCCGAGAGGGAAGTCCGAGTACTGGAGAACCAGCTCGCTCATGCGGGCCAGGTCAGCGGGCGCGAAGGTGGACCAGCTCAAACGTCCCGCGCGCGACCTCGGCCAGGAAGGCCGCTTCTACCTCCGGCCACCGCTCCAACAGCCAGCAGACCTCGGTGAGCACTGGACTCGGCAGCAACCGGCGCCCGGTAAGTGAGGTCAGGAACGCGGAGCACTCGGTATGCCGCCGATCAGCCTTGTTCAGCGCCGCGACAATGGGTCCGGTATCGAGGATGGTGACTGTCACTGGGAGTGACCGAACCGCCCGTGCATGCGCTCGCGGACATGATCGTCATGTCGCTCGGCAAGATCAGGGGCACCGTCGATGCTGCCGATAAGTGCGACCAGCCCAGCCGGTGCCTCATCGGTGCCCGACTCGTCTTCGGGTAGCCCGCGGGCAACCTGGGCCAGTTCCTCGTCCTGACTGACGAGCAGCCGGAGCCGCCGCACCTGGGCCGGGCTGAGCCGGTCCACCAGATGATGCATGTCCTCGTAGTCGTGCGCGGCGGTCATGCCAACAGTCTAGGCCGACCCAACGACCAGGTCAGCGCCCTGCGAGGCTCTGCTGCCGCAGCTCAGCCGCGGGAAGGCGGGTCGCCGTACGGGAAGGGCGTCGCGGCCGGGCGGTGCAGGTCGTCGAGGTGCCGTTCGATCAGCGCCAGGTTCCGGTCGGCCAGGTGGTCGAACCGCTGCGGGATGTTCGAGCCGGGGGTGAGCGACGGGATCGCCGCGGCCGGGTCGAGCCGGGCGCTCACCCAACCCTCGTGCGACGCGCCGCGGGCCAGCACGTCCGCGATCGGGGTGACGATCATCGAGTTGCCGAAGTAGAGCACCCCGGCCGGATCCGCGCCGGTGGCGTTCGCGGCCACCACGAACACATGGTTGTCGTACGCCCGGGCCCGGTTCGTCAGCTCCCAGATATCCGCCGACCGCAGCAGCGCGGACGGCCGGACGATCACCTCGGCACCCTGTACCGCCATGATCCGGGACAGCTCCGGATAGTCGCCGTCGAAGCAGATCATCAGCCCGATCTTGCCGAGCGCAGTGTCCACCACGACCGCTTCGTCGCCGCGGGTCACCCAGCCGCCGCCGGGGGCGTCCTCACCGCAGAACAGATGCGTCTTCCGGTACGCGCCGAGCACCGCGCCGTCGGGGCCGATCAGAGCCGCGACGTTGTACACGGTCCCCCGCTCCGGGCCGCGGGCGTACGTACCGAGCACCGTGTGCACGCCGAGCCGCCGGGCCACCTCCTGCACCGGTTCGGTGACCGGCCCTGGTACCTCGCCGACCAGGTCCCACAGCTCCTCCGGGGAGATGCCGGGGGTGAAGCCGGTGGTGGCCGATTCGGGCAGTACGACAAGCTCGGCACCGGTCGCCTCGACGCAGCGCTCGACGTACTCGGCGCAGTGCGCCACGTTTGCCTTGATCGACTCGGCGGTCAACGGGCCCGGTGCCGGGGCGACCTGTACGGCCGCGGCTGTGAACGCACGCATAGGCCCAGGCTAGGCCGCTCCGGGCGGGTCGAACAGCGGAGCTCGGCCCGATCCGGCGGCTGAAGTAGGTCTCGTACCGGCCAGCGTGGTCTTGTCCGAGCCGGGCAGCCCGCACATCAGTACCAGCCGTGGCGGTGGCGCCGGGGTCACGGCCGCCGGTCAGCGACGACGGGCACGCGCGGCGATGAAGCCGCCGATCACCGCGCCGAGCGCGACCAGTCCGGCGCCGAACAGCGCGCCCGCCATGAAGTCGCCGCCGGGCAGCATGCTGGTCATTCCGGCTGGCGCGGCCGGCCGACGGTACACGGTGGGGGTCTCCGCCCCGGTGCCTGTCTCCGCCACGGTCGCCGGAGTCCCACTGGCTGCGACGGGAGCCTCTGTCGCCGGTACCCCACCATTCAGCACGCCATCCACGGCGGCGAAGAACTCGGCCGCGGTGCGCTTCGCGACGCCGGCCAGCACCCGCTGCCCGACCCCGCCGATCATGCCGCCCACCACCGCGTTCGCGTCGTACGAGATGCTCGTCCCACCGTTGCCGTCGCCGGCCAGCGCGACCGTGACGTCGGCCGACACGGTGCCCGGCGCGCCGGACCCGGACGCCCGGAGCACGAACGAGTGCGGCTCCTGCCGGTCGGTGAGTCGGACATCCCCGACGTAGGCGCCCTTGATCGACGCGACTCCGGCCGTGACGGTCATCCGGTACGCGTCGTCGCCGACCAGCTCCAACTGCTCGCAGCCGGGGATGGTGCGGACCAGTACGGCCGGGTCGGTGAGCGCCGCGTACACCCGGTCCACCGGGGCGTGCACCGTGGCGGTGCCGGACAGCTTCATTCCTCGGCCTTTCTTGGCGTCGCTTTCTTCACAGTCTTGCTGGTCGCGGCCTTCTTCGCGGTCGCCTTGCTCGCCTTCTTGGCGGTTGCCTTGTCGATCGGAGCGGCCTTCCTGGCGGCCGCCGTCTTCGTGGTCGCCTTCTTCGCGGTCGCCTTCTTCGCGGCCTTCTTGACGGCTGCCTTCTTCGCGGCCTTCTTGACGGGTGCGGCCTTCTTCGCGGCCTTCGCTGGCGTGGGTGCCTTCGCTGGCGCGGCCGACCGTGCGGTGGTCCGGTGCAGGCTCGGCACCTCGCCCACGACATGCCGTTCACGCAGGTGGAACAGCTCGCTCGGGGAGATCGGCATCCGGTCGATCCGGAAGCCCTCGGCGTCCTCGATCGCCGCCGCGAGCACGGCCGCGCCCGGAATCACGCCGGCTTCACCGGCGCCCTTGACGCCGAGCGGGTTCAGTGGCGACGGGGTCTCCAGGTGGTCGATCTCGATCTTCGGAACCTCCGAGGCGTACGGCATGAGGAAGTCCATGTACGACGCGTTGACCAACTGGCCGTCCGAGTCGTACTCGATCCGCTCGTACAGCGCGCCACCCACGCCCTGCGCCACGCCACCGTGGATCTGCCCCTCGACGATGCGCGGGTTGATCAACGTGCCGCAGTCGTGCACCACGCAGTACCGCAGGATCCTGATCTCCGCGGTGTCCGGATCGGTCTCCACCACCGCCGCGTGGATGCCGGCCGCGAAGGTGGACCGGATCGGCGAGTAGTAGTCGGTCGCCTCCAGCCCCGGCTCGTCGTCGTCGGCCACCGGTGGCCGGTCGAACCCACCGCCGACCGCGAACTGGGTGGCCCGCTGGGTCTGCTCGTCGAAGGCGTACCGCAGCGGATTGGACAGCACCGCGACGGTGGCCAGCGGGATCTGCGCGGCCGAGTCGGGCGGCATCCCGCGCACCGACACGATTCCGTCGACGATCTCCAGGTCGGCCGGATCGACCTCCAGCGCCTCGCCGGCGATCCGGAGCGCCTTCGCCCGTACCTTCCGGGCGGCCAGCGCGGCGGCGTTGCCGCTCATCACCGCGGCGCGCGAGGCGAACGTGCCGACCGCGTACTTGAACCGGCGGGTGTCGCCGGTGATCACCGTGACGTTGTCGACCGGTACGCCCAGTTCCTCGGCCACCACCTGCGCGAACGCGGTCTCGTGCCCCTGGCCCTGGGTGGTCAGGCCGGTCGCCACGACCACCTTGCCGTTGGTCTCCACCCGGACGAAGGCTCCCTCGTACGGGCCGACCCCGGTGCCCTCGACATAACAGCCGATGCCGATCCCGACCGTGCGACCTTCGGAACGGGCCTGCTCCCGGTACGACTCGAACTCGTCCCAGCCGACGAGCTTGCGCGCCTTCTCCATCGCGGCCGGATAGTCGCCCGAGTCGTAGATCAGCGGCCGGCCGTCCTGGAAGATCATGCCCTGGTCGTACGGCATCTCGTCGGGCTGGATGAAGTTGCGCTCGCGTACGTCCGCGCGGTCCGCCCCGAGGTAGTCGGCGATCGCGTCGAGGGTGCGCTCCATCGCGAACACGCCCTGTGGGCGGCCGGCACCGCGGTACGGGGTCACCTGCACGGTGTTCGTGTAGAGCACGTGGTACTCGACCCGGTACGCACCCGGCTTGTACGGGCCGAGCAACTGGGTGGCCGTGATGACCGGGACGATCACGCCGTACGGGGTGTACGCCCCGGTGTCGTGCCAGAACTCCACGTCGAGCCCGCGCAGCCGGCCGTCGTCGTCGAAGCCGACCCGGATCCGGTGCTGCTGGGCGCGCTCGTGCGCGGACGAGATGAAGTGCTCGCGCCGGTCCTCGACCCACTTCACCTCGCGGTCGAGCCGCATCGCGGCCCACGGCACCAGTACCTCTTCCGGCCACGGGTGCACGATCTTGACGCCGAACCCGCCGCCCACGTCCGGCGTGACGACCTCGACCCGGTCCACCGGTACGCCGAGCTTCGCGGCCAGCGCGAACCGCACCGAGGTGGAGGTCTGGGTGGACGAGTACACCCGCAGCGACCGGTCGGCCGGGTCCCAGCGGGCGTACACCCCCTTGCCCTCCATCGGCATCGAGGCGGACCGCTCGATGTGCAGGTCCAGGTCGAGCTGGTGCGGCGCGGCCTCGATCGCGGCCCGAGCGTCGCCGACCTCCTGTACGAGGTGCGCGGCCACGTTGTCCGGCACATCGGCGTGTACCGCGTGCTGCGCGGCTACCGCGTTGTCCAGGCCCACCACCGGCGGCAGCGCCTCGTACCGCACGTGGATCAGGTCGCAGATGTCCTCGGCGAGGTACCGGTCGGTGGCGACCACCATCACCACCGGCTCCCCGACGTGCCGGACGATGTCGCGGGCCAGCGGATACGCGGTACGCGGCGCGTGCAGCGACGGGTGCGGGATCAGCAGCGGCAGCGGCTCGGCGACCCGACTGGCCGGGTCGGCTTCGGTGTCCGCGGCGAGGTCGTCGTACGTGTAGATGGCGACCAGGCCGGGCGCCCCGAGCGCGTCGGTGACGTCGATGTCGGTGATTTCGGCGTGCGCGTACGGGCTGCGCACGAACGCGGCCGCGAGCGCGTGTTCGCCCAGGTCGTCGAGGTACCGGCCGCGGCCGGACACCAGTCGCGGGTCTTCCCGCCGGGTGATCCGCTCGCCGAAGATCTTCGTCGTCACGCGGGCTCCCGGGTTCCGGCCGACGCGCCCCCGGCGCCCGGATCGGCCGGCTCCGCCGCACCGGCCTCAATCTGGGAGGCAGCGCTCTGGAGCTCGGCGGCGCGGAGCACCGATGCGACGATGTTCTGGTAGCCGGTACACCGGCACAGGTTGCCGCCGATCGCCTCCCGCGCCTCGTCCTCGGTCGGCGCCGGGTTGTCCCGCAGGTAGCCGGTGATCGTGGTGACGAAGCCGGGCGTACAGAAGCCGCACTGCAATCCGTGGCAGTCGGCGAACGCCTGCTGTACCGGGCCGAGCCCGCCGTCGGGCGCGCGACAGCCCTCGACGGTCGTGATGGAAGCGCCGTCCACGCTGACCGCGAAGAGCAGGCAGGACCGCATCGCGGCGCCGTCCACCAGCACCGTGCAGGCTCCGCACACCCCGTGCTCGCAGCCGAGATGGGTACCGGTGAGTCCGAGGTCGTGCCGCAGCACGTCGGCGAGCAGCCGGCGGGCCGGTACCTCGGCCTCCCGCGGCACCCCGTTGACCACCAACCGGACGATCACGCCGGCACCCCCGTCCGGTCGAGCGCCTGCCGCGCGGCGGCCGCGGCCGCCCGTGCCACCAGTACCCCGGTCAGGTGCCGGCGGTACGCCGCGGTCGCGTGGATGTCGGGCTCGGGATCTATCGCGCCGGTCGCCAACTGGCCGGCCGCGGCCCAGTCCGCGCTGTCGGACGGCTGCCCGATCAGCGCGTCGGTCAGCTCGATCCGTACCGGCGTCGGACCGACCGAGATGCACGCCGCGGTGGCGCGCGCGATCCGGCCGCTGTCGTCGAGCGTGACCAGCACGCCGGTACCGGCCAGCGCGTAGTCGCCGTGCCGGCGGGACACCTCGAGCCAGGCGGTACCGGTGCGTGGCGCGGGTACCGGGAAGGTGGCGCACACCGCCAGTTCACCGGTCTCGATCGCGGATTCCAGCGGGCCGAGGAAGAACTCCGCGGCCGGTACCGTCCGGGTGCCGTGCGCGCTGCGCAGTTCGACCGCGCCGTCGAGCAGCACCAGCACCGCCGGCATTTCCGCTGCCGGATCGGCGTGTACCAGGCTGCCCACGCTGGTACCGCGGTTGCGGATCACCGCGTGCGCCACCTGTTCGGTCGCCTGCCGCAGCAGCGGGATGGCGTCGTACGCGTCCGCGTCGTGCAGCAGTGCCGAGTGCCGGACCAGCGCTCCGACCCGTACCGTGCCGCCGTCGACCCGGATGTCGGCCAGCTCGGCGGTCGAGCCGAGCCGGTTGATGTCGACCAGGTGTCCCGGCGCGGCCAGCCGCATGTTCAGCAGCGGTACCAGGCTCTGCCCGCCGGCCAGCACTTTGCCCTCGTCACCGACCTCGGCGAGAACGCTGAGCGCCTCGCCGAGGTCGGTCGGACGGTGGTACTCGAACGGGGGTGGCTTCATGCCCTCTCGTCACCGTCTGCGGGTCCGTCAGCCGAGCCGGTCCGGCGCTCGGTGGCCACCGGGCTGTCCGGCTTCGCGTGCCGGCCGGGTACGTCGGACTCGGCGTACGCCCCCGGCTCGTCAATGATGATCGCCGCGCCCTCGCCGCGCTGCTGGTCCCGCAGGTGCGGTGGAGCGATCCAGCGGACCAGGTGGTACGCCGCGATCGTCACGATCGTGCCGAGCGCGATTCCGGCCAGCTGGAAGTCGTCGGTGATCACCAGCGTGGTGTTGCCGATCGCGATGATGATGCCGGCGGCGGTCGGTACCAGATTGATCGGGTTGCCGAAGTCGACCCGGTTCTCGATCCAAATCTTCGCGCCGAGCAGGCCGATCATGCCGTACAGCACGACCGTGATGCCGCCGAGCACGCCGCCCGGGGTGGCCGAGATGACCGCGCCGAACTTGGGCGAGAAGCCGAACAGGATGGCCACCGCCGCGGCCACGTAGTACGCCGCCGTGGAGTAGATCCGGGTGGCCGCCATGACGCCGATGTTCTCGGCATAGGTGGTCGTGGGCGAGCCGCCGAACAGGCTGGCCAGGGCGGTACCGAAGCCGTCCGCGCCGATGGCCCGGCCCATCACCGGGTCCAGGTCGGTCCGGGTCATCGCGGCGACCGCCTTGACGTGCCCGGTGTTCTCCGCGATCAGCGCGATGACCGCCGGCAGTACCAGCAGGATGAAAGTGATCTTGAAGTCGGGGAAGTGCCAGCCGACGATCTCCTTGCCGTCCGGACCGAGGCTGGTGTGCGGCGGGAAGCCGAGCCAGTCCGCCGACTTGACCCCGTCCCAGTTCACCCGCCAGTGCGTCGTCTCCTTGCCCGCGACCGCGTCGTACGAGGTGATCTTGCCGAAGACCCGGTCGAACAGGAACGACACCGCGTACCCGAAGATCAGGCCGAGGAAGATCGCGATCCGGCTGCCGAAGCCGCGCAGCCCGATCGCCGTGGCCATCACCACGACCATGGTGAGCAGCGCGATCCACTGGTCCTGCGGCCAGTAGATGCCGGCCACCACTGGAGCCAGGTTGAAGCCGATCAGCATGACGACCGCGCCGGTCAGCACCGGCGGCAGTACCGCGTGCAGCACCCGGGAGCCGAGATAGTGGATCGCGACGCCGCACAGGGCGAGCACCACGCCGGCGACCAGGATCGCGCCGGTCACGTCGGCCGAGTCGCCGCCCTGGGCGCGGATCGCGATCACCCCGCCGACGAACGACGCCGACGTACCGAGGTAGCTCGGCACCTTGCCGTTGACGATGAGCAGGAAGCAGATCGTCGCGATCCCGCTCATCATGATCGCCAGCTGGGGGTTCAGCCCCATCACGATCGGGAACACGAACGTGGCACCGAACATCGCCACGACGTGCTGGGCGCCGAGGCCCACGGTGCGGGGCCAGGAGAGCCTTTCGTCCGGGCGTACCACCTCGCCCGGGGGCGGCGTCTTTCCGCCGTGGACGACGCGCCAACCGGTCATCAGAGCCATGACCAACGCTCCTCGCTGCTGGGAGCTGGGGTAGGCCGTACCGTACCGGCAGCGCGTCCGTCATCGGGGTCGCGCGCCGGACCGGCACCGCCAGGATGGGCACGAGAATGCGCGGCAACTGACCCGCATCTCATGGGCAACATGCACTCAACCTCACGCGTGGCCCTTGGCACAGACTGCCAAGCTCGGCCGCAGATCATGCCAACTGTGGCTAGAGACCCCGCATTTCGAGTACGCGGAGCGCCAGTGCGAGATCGAGTCGGAGCGGCGCGTCGGTGGTGAACGGGCCGACGAGCCGCTCCAACTTGGAGATCCGGTACCGCAGCGTGTTGTAGTGAAAGTGCAACCGGCGGGCCGCCTCCGCCACGTTGCAGTTGGTGTCCAGCAGTACCGAGAGGGTCTGCCGCAGGTCCGCGTTGTCCGCCCGGTCGGTGGCCAGCTCGCCGAGTACCTCGTCGAGGAAGCCGCGCAGCTCGGCACTGTCCGGGATCAGCGACAACAGCCGGTGTACGCCGAGCCGGTCGAACCGGGACCGGGCGCCCGGACCGTGCAGCCGCCGGCCGATCCGTACCGCGGTGCGGGCCTGCTCGTACGCCCGGGCGAGCTCGTGCGGGCCGGCCGCGACCCGGGACACCCCGATGGAGAACGAGCCGCGACCACCGGCGACGTCACCGGTGACCCGCCGGTCCAGCTCGGCCACCAGCCGGTCGAGATCGCCGTCCCGGGGCAGCCCCAGCAGCGCGACGACCTCGGTGTTGAACGTGACGACCGGGGCCCGACCATCGCGCCAGCGCACCACCGCCTGCCAGGCCGCGGCGAACCGCTCCTGCACCGGTCGCAGCTCCAGGCCGGCAACCTGCGCGGCCACCGGGCCATCGATCTCAGCGACCAGCGCCACCAGCGGCCGGTCCACGTCCCAGCCGAGCGACCGGGCATGCGCGACGGCCGCGGCCACGTCGGCGACCCGCCCGGTCAGCAGGTCCCGGAGGAAGTCGGCCCGGTACTTGCCCTCCACCGCGGACACCGCGAGCTGCCGGGTGATCGCCAGCGCCGCGACCGTGGCGGCCCGCTCCAGCCCGTGTACGTCCGCGTCGGTGAGCGGCAGCCGGGAGAACGCCAGGATCCGGCCGTGATCGACCCGACCCGCGACGACCTTCACCACCGCGTACGAGCCGAAGGAGTTGTCGTAGGTACCGGCCGGCGCGTCGGCCACCCGGAACCGGCCGGTCGAGTCGAAACAGTCGGTGGCGACCACCCGCTCCAGCTCGGCCGGGTCTCCGGCCCGGGCCATCACCAGCCCCTCCGGGGTGGTCACCAGTACCGGACCGGCGAGGATCCGGGACAGCTCGGCGGCGAGATCGTCCAGCCCGCCGCCTTCGAGTACCACCGCCACCAGCGCCCGGTGGACCTCCTCGCTGCGGGCCAGCGCCGCCGCCTGCCGGTTGAGCAGCTCGCTCAGGACCTCGTTCAGCACGTCGTCGAAGCCGACGCCGTCCGGGAACTCGATCACCGGCAGCCCGCGCCGGTCAGCTTCGGCGAGCATG
Organism: uncultured Actinomycetota bacterium; assembly: GCA_963742715.1. Taxonomy (GTDB): domain Bacteria; phylum Actinomycetota; class Actinomycetes; order Mycobacteriales; family Micromonosporaceae; genus CAVUMR01. The sequence continues at coordinate 869,584 of CAVUMR010000003.1, forward strand.
TCCGGCGGCAGCTCGTCGAGGTACCGGTGCAGCTTGATCGCGACCGCGGCGAGCCCCCGTACGTCCAGTTCGGCGACCAGCTCGACCAGCGCCTCCGGGTTGTGGCGCAGCGGGTACCCGGTGGTGAGCAGCAGCTCGTGCGGTTTGACCCAGGGCAGGATGTCCGGTACTTCCATCACGTTCAGTCGCTGTATGACCCGGTCCAGCCCGTCGTGTCCGGCCAGCACCCGCGCGCCGGCGAACGACGGCACCGCGAGCACCTCGTGTACCGGCAGGCCCAGCGCGGGCAGCGCACCGGCAGTGACGACCGGCTCGGACCTGTCAGCGGGCTGGGGTGAATCAGCCGGCTCGGGTGAATCAGCCGAAGATAGCCCCGGATCCTTAGCAACTTTCCCCATGCACAGACGGTAATGCAGTTGCCTAGCGTCGAGTCGGCCAATGGGAGGTGGCGCCAGGTGCAGCAGGTCCCGGTTGCCGCCTCGGTGTCGACGGCCTCCGTGCTCACTGGCCCGCCCCGTCCGGTCAGCGTCGTCGCGGTCACTCCGATGGCGGTGTACCTGTCGACGGAAGCCCCTTTTCCGCCAGCCTTGTGCCTGGCCGCCCCGGAGGCGGTACGGGTGCCGTGCGCGCTGGTCTGCGCTGGATCAGCCTTGATGGACCTGTCGGCCGACGCGCAGGTGGGCGTGGCGGGGACCGCGGGCGACGGTGCAGTCTTCCTGGATGGCGTGATCTACCGGGTGGGGCGCTGGTGGCGCCCGCCGCGGCCGCGGGTATCCGTGCCGGACGACGGGTTGCGCCGCGCGGCCGGCCGGCTGGCCGCGGCGGTGCCGGATCCGCTCGACCAGGACGGGCGCGCGGCGCTGGACGAGTTGACCGCCGCGTTGTCCCGTGGTGACGGCTCGGACGGCGGGCTCGACTCACCGGTCCGTCGGCTGTTGGGTCGCGGGCCGGGACTAACCCCGGTCGGCGACGACGTACTGGCCGGAGCGATGGTCTGCCTGGCCGCGCTCGGCACGCCTCGCGCCGCGATCGACAGACCGACCGCCGCACTCGGGCCTCGCGCCGCGATCATCGAGCCCACCGCCGCACTCGGGCCTCGCGCCGCGCGAGGCAGGTCGACGGCATTCGCCAGGCTGGACGCGGTCGTGACCGCCGCGGCTCCGGCCACGACGACCACAGTCTCGGTCGCGCTGCTCGCACACGCGGCCCGGGGCGAATGCGTGCCGCAGCTCGCCGCGCTGCTGGAAGCCCTGGCCAGCCCCGCCTCCGGCTCCATCTCCGGCCACGGCGAGGGCACCGGCGAGGACACCGGCGCTGGCGACGGGCTGGACCGGGCGATCGAGCAGGTGCTCGCGGTCGGCCACAGCTCCGGCGCGGGACTCGTGCACGGCGTCGCGGCAGCCCTCGCCACCAGGGCGGACACACCGATGGAGAGGCAATCCGGATGAGCGAGCGGATCACCAAACACAGTGCGGATGTCCGGCATGTCGAGCTGCGCCGCGGGGCGTACCGGGACTCGGTCCGGCTGATGCAGATCAGTCGTACCGTCGCCGCCACTCCCGGAGTTTCCTCGGCACTGGTGGCGATGGCGACCGAGCTGAACCTGGACCTGCTGACCGGGATGGGCTTCACCGCGCCGCCCGAGGCGACCGCGAACGACATGGTGGTCGCGGTACACGCCGACGACGACTCCACCGCCGCGACCGCGCTGGCGAACCTGGAGTCGCAGCTGGCCGACCGTCCGGCCGCCTCGACCGGGTTCGGTACGCCGCCACGGCCGCGCACGGTGGCGGCCGGACTCCGCCGGCTCGACGGCGCGCTCGCGCTGATCTCGACTCCGGGGCGGTACGCGTTCTGCGACGCGATGGACGCACTGGACGCCGGTACCTCGGTGATGCTGTTCTCCGACAACGTGCCGGTCGCCGAGGAGCTCCGGCTCAAGGAGATCGCGGCCGACCGGGGCCTGCTGGTACTGGGGCCGGACTGCGGTACCGCGGTCATCGGCGGCGTCGGGCTCGGCTTCGCGAACGTGGTACGCCCGGGCCCGGTCGGTCTGGTGGCCGCGTCCGGTACCGGTGCTCAGCAGCTGATGTGCCTGCTCGACGCGGCCGGGGTCGGCATCTCGCACTGTCTCGGCGTCGGCGGTCGGGACCTGTCCACCGAGGTGGCCGGCCGGTCCACGCTCGCGGCTCTGGACGCGCTCGACGCGGATCCGGCCACCGAGCTGATCGTGGTGGTGTCCAAGCCACCGGCCGACGAGGTGTCGGCGCGGATCCGCGAGCACGCCGGCAAGCTCGCCACCCCGGTGGTGTTCGCGCTGCTCGGAGCCGGTAAGCCGGACCTGACCGCGGCCACCGCGGAGGCGCTGCGGCAGCTCGGCGAGGCCGTACCGGAGCCGTGGCCGCGCTGGCTGCCGGAGACCGCGGCCACCCCGCGGGCCGGCTCGCTGCGCGGGCTGTTCAGCGGCGGCACGCTCTGCGACGAGGCGATGGTGATCGCGAGCGAACAGCTCGGTCGGGTCGAGTCGAACATCCCGCTGCGGCCGGACTGGCGGCTGCCGGACGATCTCGCCGCCACCGGGCACGCCATGATCGACTTCGGCGACGACGCGCTCACCCAGGGCCGGCCCCATCCGATGATCGACGGCACGCTCCGGCTGGAGCGGCTGGCCCGTGAGGTCACCGACGCGGACGGCGCGGTCGTACTCCTGGATGTCGTGCTCGGCCACGCCGCCCACCCGGACCCGGCCGCGGACCTGGCCCCGGCCGTCACGTCTGCCGTCGACGCCGGCACCGCCGTGGTCGTCTCGCTGACCGGCAGCGCGGACGATCCGCAGGACCGGGACAGGCAGGCAGGTGTACTCCGGGATGCCGGCGCGGCGGTGTTCGCGTCCAACGCCGAGGCCGCTCGGTACGCGGTTTCCCTGGTCGAGGGAGGGACGAGCCGGTGACGGACACGCCATTGCACGGGCTGTTGGCCGATGAGCCGCGCGTGGTGACCGCGGGCGTCGACCTGCTCGCCGAGGCGCTCACCGCGCAGGCGGTCGAGCAGGTCGCGGTGGACTGGCAGCCGCCCCCGGCCGAGCTGCGCGACGCGGTGACCCGGGTGGCCGGCGACCCGCGCCGGGCGGCGGCGAACGCGACGGCGGCGGAGCGGATGCTGGCGGCCGGCGCGACGCTGGTCGACGTACGGCCGGCGACCGAGCTGATCGACCTGCGGCCGGGCCAGTTCTGCCACGCCGGCCCGCCGATCGACTGGGACCGGGCGTGCGGGCCACTGCGCGGGGCGCTGATCGGCGCGATGCTGCTGGAGGGCCTGGCCGACGATCCCGAGCAGGCCGAACGCAAGCTCGCCGCCGGCGACGCCGAGTGGACGCCGTGCCACTCGTTCGGCGGCGTCGGCCCGATGGCCGGCCTGGTGTCACCGTCGATGTGGGTGTTCGAGCTGCGGGACGAGGCGCACGACCGGACCAGTTGGTGCACCCTCAACGAGGGCCTGGGCAAGGTGCTGCGGTACGGCGCCTACGCCCCCGAGGTGATCGAACGACTGCGCTGGATGTCCGCGGTGCTCGGCCCGGCGCTGCAGGCGGCGGTACGCGCGCACGGCCCGATCGACATCAAGTCGATCATCGGGCAGATGTTGCAGATGGGCGACGAGGGCCACAACCGCAACCGGGCCGGCACGTTGATGCTGCTCCGCGACCTGCTGCCGGACCTGGTCGACTGTGGCCTGCCGTCCAAGGACGTGGCGCAGGTGGCGCGGTTCGTCGGCGGCAACGACCACTTCTTCCTCAACCTGGCGATGCCCGCCGGCAAGCTCGCCAGCGCGGCCGCCGCCGGCATCCCCGGCGCCACCGTGGTCACCGCGATGGCGCGCAACGGTACCGACTTCGGCATCCAGGTCTCCGGTACCGGCGACCGCTGGTTCACCGGACCCGCGGCGGTGCCGGACGGCCTGTTCCTCGGCAACTACGGGCCGGACGACGCCAACCCGGACATCGGCGACTCGGCCATCACCGAGACCGCCGGCATCGGCGGCTTCGCGATGGCCGGAGCGCCGGCGATCGTACGGTTCGTCGGCGGCACGGTGCCGGACGCGCTGCGTACCACCCAGGAGATGTACGAGATCACGGTCACCGAGAATCCGGCGTACGCGATGCCGATTCTCGATTTCCGCGGTACGCCGACCGGTATCGACGTGGCGAAGGTCGTACGTACCGGGCTGCTGCCGCAGATCAACACCGGTATCGCCGGCCGGGTGCCGGGCACCGGTCAGGTCGGCGCCGGGCTGGTGAACCCGCCGATGGGCTGTTTCACCGGGGCGATGGAGGCGCTCGCGGCGGCCGCGCCGCCACTCAGGTGATCGTCGCCAGCTACGAAGGCCCGGTCGAGCTACGACGGCCCGGTCGAGCCGGCGACGAAATCGTTGACGCATCGAGGTGTATCGAGCTATCGGGCGGGTAGCGCCGAGACATGCGGGACCAACCGTGGGACGATGTCCACGGCTCTGACGGACGTGGAATATCCGGCGGTCGTTGGGGAAACTGGTACGACACGCGGGAACTACAGAGCTTCGGGCACAGCGGCGCGGGCGGGACGGGCAGTGTGGCTCGTAACGCACCGGAGTTACGACGACGTACGCCGCCTGGTGTCCTAACCTGACAAGATCCACCGCGGCATGGATCGAGGATGATCCGTCGTGGTGATACCGCCTGGCGCGGCAACGTCGCGGAAGGGGCGCCGCGACCGCAGCGTCAGGCACACGGCACCGGCCGGGGACACCGGTGCCGCGGGGCGCGGGCCATGGCATCGGTAGGGGCACCGATGCCGGGCCCGTGCCGCATATTCGGCCAGGTTTGTTCGGCCGCTCAGGCCGCCGGCTCGGCCAGGCCCAAGAACCCGTCGGCCACTCATGGGCCGAGGCCCAGCACCTGCCGGGTTTCGTCGGCGATCTGGACGTCCTCCCGGGCCGTGACCACCAGGGTCTGCACCCGTGCACCGTCGGCCGAGATGTTCGCGTCGGCCCGCGCGACCGCGTTACTCCCCTGGTCGACCGCTACGCCGAGGTACTCCAGGCCGGCCGCGGCAAGCGCCCGCACCGTCGGCGCGTTCTCCCCGACGCCGCCGGTGAACACCAGCACGTCGAGCCCGCCGAGCGACGCGGTCAGCGCCGCGATGGCACTCCGGAGCCGGTGGACGTACACGTCGAGGGCCAGTCGCGCGGCCGGCTCGGTCGGCGCCCGGTCCACCACCTCGCGTAGGTCGGCGGTACCGGCGAGGCCGAGCAGCCCGGACTCGTGCTCCAGCGCGTCGGTGAGCGCGTCCGGGCTCATGCCCTGCCGCGTGACCAGCCACAACACCAGCCCCGGGTCGAGGCTGCCGGAGCGGGTCGCCATCACCAACCCCTCCAGCGGGGTGAATCCCATCGTCGTGTCGACCGAGCGACCGCCCGCGACCGCGCAGGCCGACGCGCCCGCGCCGAGGTGACACAACACCATCCGGAGTCCGGCCCGGTCCACGAGTTGCGCCGCCCGGCGGCTGGCATAGGCGTAGGACAGGCCGTGGAATCCGTACCGGCGGATCGGCCAGCGCTCCCGCCATTGCTCCGGCAGCGGATAGGTGGCCGCCGCGGCCGGCAGGTGCGCGTGGAACGCGGTGTCGAAACAGGCCACATTCGGTACGTCCGGCAGAGCCTCCCGTACCGCGTCGATTCCCGCGAGCGCGGCCGGCTGGTGCAGTGGCGCCAACTCGACCAACGAGTTCAGGCGCGCGCGTACCTGGTCGTCGACCAGTACCGCCGAGGTATAGTCCGGGCCCCCGTGTACGACCCGGTGGCCGACCGCGCGCACCTCGGTACCGCCCGCGGCCGCGGTCTCGGCGATCGCGGCCCGTACCTCGTCGTCGGTCAGCCGGCCGTTGCGATGGCGCACGTTCTGCTTGGCCAGTACGGTGCCGGCCGGGTCGAGGAGGGCCAGTTTCAGGCTGCTCGAACCGGCGTTGACGACCAGTACGGTCATCCGTGATCGCTGGCCGTGTCGGCACCGCCCGGTCGCGCGCTCCCGGGGTCCGCGACGCGCTGTCCGTGCTCGTCGTACGGCCAGGTCCAGCCACTGATCGACGGCTGGTCCTCGCCGTGCTCCCGGGTGTACCGGCGGGCCCACAACCGGGCGTCGACCATCTCCTGCCGGAGCCCGGCGGCTCGTCCGCCGAGTCCCGGTACCCGGTCGATCACATCCATGACCAGGTGGAACCGGTCCAGCTCGTTGAGCATGACCATGTCGAACGGCGTGGTGGTGGTGCCTTCCTCCTTGTACCCCCGGACATGAAGGTTGTCGTGATTCGACCGGCGGTAGGTGAGCCGGTGGATCAGCCACGGGTAGCCGTGGTAGGCGAAGATGACCGGCCGGTCCACGGTGAACAGGGCGTCGAACTCCCGGTCCGGCAGGCCGTGCGGGTGCTCGGACTCCGGCTGCAGCCGCATCAGGTCCACCACGTTCACCACCCGGATCCGCAGGTCCGGCAGGCGCTGACGGAGGATGTCGACCGCGGCCAGCGTCTCCAGCGTCGGAATGTCGCCGCAGCACGCCAGCACCACATGCGGTAGGCCGTCACTGGGCGGATCCGCTCTGCGCCCCGCGTCGCCGCTGGCGAGGGTGCCGTCCGCTGCGTCGTTGCTGGCCCACTCCCAGATCCCGATTCCGCGGGTGCAGTGCGCGATCGCGTCGTCGATCGACAGGAAGTTCAGCGACGGCTGCTTGCCGGCGACCACCACGTTGATGTAGTGCCGGCTGCGCAGGCAGTGGTCCATTGTGGACAGAAGGGTGTTCGCGTCGGGGGGCAGGTACACCCGGACGATTTCCGCTTTTTTGTTGATCACATGGTCGATGAAGCCCGGATCCTGGTGCGAGAAGCCGTTGTTGTCCTGCCGCCACACATGGCTGGTGAGCAGGTAGTTCAGCGAGGCGACCGGGCGCCGCCACGGGATTTCGCGGGTCACCTTGAGCCACTTGGCGTGCTGGTTGACCATCGAGTCGACGATGTGGATGAACGCCTCGTAGCAGGAGAACAGGCCGTGCCGGCCGGTCAGCAGGTACCCCTCCAGCCAGCCCTGGCACTGGTGCTCGGAGAGCATCTCCATCACCCGGCCGCCGGCCACCAGGTTCTCGTCCACCGGCAACGTCTGCGCGTTCCACGCCTTGCCGGTCGCCTCGACCACCGCGCCGAGCCGGTTGGAGGCCGTCTCGTCCGGGCCGACCATCCGGAAGTTGTCCCGGTTGCGCCGGGACACCTCGGCCAGCCAGCCGCCGAGCACCCGGGCCGCCTCGGCGACGCTGGTGCCCGGCCGGTCCACCGGTACCGCGTAGTCGGCGAAGTCGGGCAGCCGCAGGTCGCGCAGCAGCAGGCCGCCGTTGGTGTGCGGGTTGGCGCTCATCCGCCGGTCACCCCTGGGCGACAGCGCGGCCACCCGGGAGTGCAGCCGGCCGTACTCGTCGAACAGCTCCTCCGGCCGGTAGCCGCGCATCCACTGCTCCAGCATGGCCAGATGCTCGGGCTTGCCGGCCAGCTCGGAGAGCGGTACCTGGTGCGACAGGTAGTTGTTCTCGACCTGCCGGCCGTCCACCGTCCGCGGCCCCGTCCAGCCCTTCGGGCTGCGCAGGATGATCATCGGCCAGCGCGGGCGTACCGGGTCTGCGGTGGTCCGGGTCCGCTGCTGGATCTCCTGGATGCGCGCCATGACCTGGTCGAGCGCGTCCGCCATCCGCCGGTGCATCAGCATCGGATCCTCGCCGTCGTACCCGCCGCTGACCAGGAACGGCTCCCAGCCGTACCCGCGCATCAGGTCCAGCAGCTCTTCCTCCGGAATCCGGGCCAGCACCGTCGGGTTCGCGATCTTGTACCCGTTGAGGTGCAGGATCGGCAGGACCACCCCGTCGTGGCGCGGGTCGAGGAACTTGTTCGAGTGCCAGCTGGTGGCCAGCGGGCCGGTCTCCGCCTCACCGTCCCCGATCACACAGGCGACCAGTAGGTCCGGGTTGTCCAGCGCGGCTCCGAACGCGTGCGACAGCGCGTACCCCAGTTCGCCGCCCTCGTGGATCGAGCCGGGAGTCTCCGGCGCGGCGTGACTCGGGATCCCGCCCGGGAAGGAGAACTGCCGGAACAGCCGCTGCATGCCGGCCGTGTCCTGGGAGACCCCCGGGTACACCTCGGAGTACGTGCCCTCCAGGTAGGCGTTTGCCACCACCGCCGGCCCGCCGTGGCCGGGTCCGGTCACGTACATCATGTTCAGGTCGTCCCGGACGATCACCCGGTTGAGGTGCGCCCAGATGAAGTTCAGGCCCGGCGTGGTGCCCCAGTGGCCGAGCAGCCTCGGTTTGATGTGCTCGATCCGCAACGGCTCGGCCAGCATCGGGTTCGCGGTCAGGTAGATCTGCCCGACGGACAGGTAGTTGGCCGCCCGCCACCAGTCGTTCAGGATCTCCAGGTCACCGCCCGAGTCGGATCCGGCTGACCTGTCGCGTACCTCGGTCTGGCTCACCATGGCCTCCCTGGCTGGTCCGCTCCAGCCGATTAGAACAGCCAGGTCGCCTCGGAGTGATGGTGATCGAGCGTCTGGTGCCGGTCAGCCGCGGCGGTGCCTGCCCGTTCAGGCGGCCGTTCGGGCCTGCGCCTTCGCCGTGTACATGCGCGCGTCCGCCATGACCAGGAGCTTGTCGGCGTCGTCGCAACCCGGCTCGGCGACGACCGCGCCGATGCTCGCGCCGACCGTCAGCAGCGTGTCGCCGAACCGGACCGGGCGCTCGACCGCGGCCGCGATCCGCTTCATCAACTGGCTCAGGTCCGGCGGAGTCGGTTCCAGGATGATCGCGAACTCGTCGCCGCCCAGCCGGGCGACGGTGTCCACCGGCCGCACGCAACCGACCAGACGCTGCGCCACCTGCTGCAGCAGCAGGTCGCCGGCGGCATGGCCGAACCGGTCGTTCACCGCCTTGAACTTGTCCAGGTCGATCATCATGATCGCGACCAGCTCCCCGGACCGGCCGGAGCGTTCCAGCGCCTGGTCGAAGCAGTCCTGGAACAGCGCGCGGTTGGCCAGCCCGGTCAGGCTGTCGTGGTACGCCTGGTACCGCAGCTTCTCCGCCAGCAGGTCACGCTCGCCCAGCGCCTGGCCCATCGCCTCGTGCGCCTCGTCCAGCTCCCGTACCTTCGCGTCGAGCGACCGGAGCAGTTCGGCGTTGTCGGCGAACGCGGCGAGCTGGCGCGCCATCACCAGGGTGGTACTGAGGATGGCGGCGACCAGTACCGCCCAGGTCTGTACGGTCAGCTGAACCTGCTGCAGCTGCCAGACCAGCAGCCCGTAGGTGGCCGCCACCGCGACGTAGGGCAGCTTGCTGAACGGCGGCCGGCGGCCGGGCCTCAGGAGTGCCGGATCGGCGCGGAGCTGCCGGCCCTGTACGTACGCCGCGACGGCTGCCAGCGTGTTCGCCAGCACGTTCAGCCCGATCTCCCACGGCAGGTGTCCGGTGGCGACCAGCAGGTGGCCGAACCCGGTGGACAGGCCGGCCAGCACCGCCGCGACCGAGCCGAGCACCGTGACCGGCACGGTGAACGGGGCGCTGCCGCCGAGGGTCAGTTTGATCATCCCGAAGCCCATGACCGCGAAGGCGGCCGGGATGAGCATGCCTCCGACCAGTCCACGGTCCGGGCTGCTCAGGTCGTGCGCGGTCGGACCGGCGAAGGTCCAGACGAAGATCATCATTGCGACCATCACGGTGGCCGCGTCCATCCAGAACCGCTGCCGCTCCCGGGCGCTCGGCAGGATCAGCGGTGAGGTGAGCAGCGCCACGAGCAGCACCAGGGCCCCGAGCCCGATCGAGACCACCCGGGCGACCGAGGGCCCGTCGGCGGCGACGGTCGGCGCCGCGATCGCGCGTACCAGCTCCACCACGTTGCCGATCCCGAACAGCCCGAATGCCACCGCCATCGACCGCCAGAACCGGCGGAAAGCGGTCGACACCCCGGCGATCGAGGAGACGCTCAGCGACCACAGCACGACCGCGACCTGGACCACGATGAGCACCAGCCAGCCGGCGGTCAACTGGGCGAGCGGCCCGCCGAGCTGAAACCCGTACCCGACCGTGACGAGGACACCGAGCACGACGAAACCGACCAGCACGGGATCGCCGTGCCGGTCTCGACCGGGAACGGGCCCGGGGATCGTCATGCGACCGCCATGGGTAGATGGACTGCCTCCCCCATCGGCCGCGCGCCCACCGTTCTGAGCAGATCACCCCGGCGCCGCGGAGCGGTCGGGCGCGCTGACGGTCAGCCGCCGCCGGTCAGGCGGCCGCCGCCGGGCGGTAGGTCCAATGATCCGGATCTCCGGGTACGTCGTTGAAGAAGCCGTACCGGGCCGCGTTCTCGGACAGCCACTGCGACACCGCCGGATTGCTCGCCACGTCGACATCGACCGACAGCCCCCAGCCGTGGCTCAACCGGCCCGGACCGGGCGCCGCCGCGCCGCCGGTACCGGGATCGCCCTGCGGCTTCAGCTCGTCGACGCTCCGGTACCCGTCGATGACGTGCAGTTGGAGCCCGGCGGTACGCGCGGCCGCGGCCATCCGGAGGTACTGCGCGGCCGCCCCGTTCCACAACTGCTCGCCGTTGCTGATCCGGACGAGTTGGCTGGAGGGCAGCTTGCCGGGTTGGTAGTGCGCGAGGCTCGCCGGTACGAAATCACCGGTGTTCATCGGCTGTGGCGGCGGCGGCGCGGGAATCGCGGGAGCACCGGCCGGCGCCCCGGCGCCCGGAGCGCCGGCCGGGCTGTTCGGGCGGCGCAACCCGCCGCTGGTCAGCGCCTCCAGCACCGCGGCCCGGGTCAGGTCCAGCTTCCCGTTGCGGTGGCGGAGGTACGGCAGGAGCGCGTTGCGTACCGTCTGCCCGTCCGGTGAATCGGCGGCCTCCGCGAGTTGGCGGATCCGGTTCACCAGCCGGGTGTCGTAGTCGATGTGCCGGGCCACCATGGGCAGGCCACGCTCGCCTTCCAGCCGGAGGAACAGCCGGCTCAGGTTGCGTGCCGCGGCGGGATCGGGACGCTGCCGGCCGACCAGGTCCAGCTCGGTGCCGACCTGGCGTACCACGTCGTTGCTCTGCAGTACCCAGGCGCTGCTGCCGGCGCAGACCTGCTCGATGCGCTGCAGTTCGGCCAGGTCCAGCACGATCCGGCGCGGCCGCTTGCCGTGACCCTTGCCGCCGTGCCCCTTGCCGCCGTGGCCCCAGCCGCCATGACCGCCGTGACCCGTACCGCCGTGACCCGTACCGCCGTGACCCGTACCGCCGTGGCCGGAGCCGCCGTGACCGCCGGTGTGTACCGAGTGCGCGGCCCTACGCGCGGCGGACAGGTGGGAGCGGTACGACCCGTTGGTGTACGCACTCCAGGGCTGCCAGTTGTGCCCGTGCGAGGAGATCGTGAACGCGTGCCGGGCGGCCACCGCCGGATCGTCGTTGGCCAGCTCGTCGCGTACCCCTCCGGTGCCCTTCTGGCTGTTCAGCGACCGGATCTGCCACAGCCCGATGGAGGGTCCCCAGGTGCCGTTCTCCAGACCCACGTCGCCCGGGATCCGGGGATTGCCACCGGACTCGGCGAGGGATACCGCGACCGCGGTGACCAGCGCGTCGCCCCGGAATCCGGCGTCGTACGCGTACTGGGCGATCTGTGCCGGAGTCAGGACAGTCATCGGTGCTCCCCGAGAGCGCGCGGCGCGCCGACGATTCCCGCGTCCCGTGACGCTCCGGCCGAACTGTGCGCGCCGACGATGCCGTCGGACAGCACCGCTTCGAGGTCGGTGGCGAGCTCGGCCGCGGTGATCGACTCGAGCACCGGCGCGTTGTCGTCGTCGGCGCTGGTGGCCAACCGCCAGCGCGCCCCGTCCGCGCCGGTCAGCCAGCACAGCTCGGTCAGGGCGTACCGCTGCGGGCCGATCTCGCTGGCCACCTGCACCCGGTACCGGACATCGCCGGAGCGCAGTGCCGGCTGGCCGAAGCGGTCGACGGTGGGCGCCCGGCCCGGCGCCGCCGCGGAGGCGGGGGGCAGGTCGAACGCCGCCCCGTCCGCGTCGGAGGTGAGCGTGTCGAGCACGTCGCCGAGCAGGCCGGTGGCGACCTCGGCCAGCGCCCGGTCGAGCAGCCGGACCTGCCAGATGTCCGGCTCCCGCTCGGCGAACACCGAGGTGGCGAGCGGGTTGCCGGCGAGCACCCAGCGCTGCCCGGCGACCGTGGTGGCGCGCTCGATGTCGACCACGGTACGGGCGAGGCGGACCGGTTCGAACAGCCGCCGTACCGCGTCGGTGGGTCGCAGCCAGTCGGCCGCGCCGTCGTCGAGCAGTACCGCGCCGCGGGCCAGCAGGCTCCGGGTGGCGACCACGTCGGCCACCGGTACGTCCAGTTCCGACCAGGCCGGGTCGAGCGCCGGGGGCAGCGGCGCGACGCACAGCCGGGCCAGCACCCGCAGCTCGTCGATGGAGTACGTGCCGAAGCCGACCGTCGCCGCGGTGTTCGCGGGCGTGGGCTCGGTGCCGCACAGCACGCTCATCAGCCTTCTCCTCCTCCGGACAACCCGGTCGCTCCGCCGGTGTGCGCGTGGCCACCGGTGTGGTGCCGCGTCGCGTGCCGGTGCGCGTCCCGCTCCGCCTCGGCCGCCTGGTCCAACGCGCGGGCCAGTTCGTGCAGGTACTCCCGCTGCTCGGTGACCTCGGTCAGCCGGCGCTCGATGCTCGCCTCGAATCGTTCGGACGCCGGTCCCTGCCACACCCGGTGCCGGATGGACCGGGCCAGATCGGTGTGCACCTGGTGCAGCCGGCGCTCCTCGATCCGGATCCGGGCCGCGGCCGCCTCGAACTGGCTGGCCGCGGTGGCCGCCCGCTGCGCCTCGGCGGCGCGCCGGGCCGCGGTCGGGTCCGACTCCGGCGCGGCGTGGCCACCGGTCTCGTGCTGCCCGCCGTGCTGGCCCCGGGCGCCCCCGTGCCGCTCGCTCATCGCCACCTCCCTGCCGCGTGGACCGCGTCCGTGCCGAGTCTGGAGAAGTTGTCCGGGCGGCGGTATGGGAAGGGTTTCCCGTTCCGCCGCATTGCTCAGCGGCAGAACACGACGAGCCGGTCGGCCAGCTCGCCCGGCCGCACCGGCTCGGCGTACAACCACCCGTCGTTGCCGGCATCGGTGTCGTCCGGCTCGGCGACCGCGGCCCACTGCCCCTCCGGGGCGGCCACCACAACCAGGACCTGTTCGGTGTACGTGCCGGAGCGGTGCGAAACCCGGGTCAACTTCGCCACCCGGGTGTACGAGGTGAGCGCGCTGACGAACGGGTCGGCGGTCGCCGGCAGCCGGCCGGAGTCCTCGTCGTTCTCCAGGTGCCGCAGCAGGGCCCGGTACCGCAGCCGCACCGCGGCCGCCTCGGGCACCGGCTCCGGTGCCACCGGCAGGTCCACCAGCGCGGCCAGTACCGAGTCGAGCGAACCGTCCACTGTGGCCAGTACGTGCGCGCCCTCGGCGTCCTGCCGGTGCAGCAGTACGGTCCCGCCGCGCTGGCAGGCGACCGCGGTCGCGGACGAGTCGGGCGTACGCACGTGCGTCACGATCGCGACGTCCGGCTCGAGTACGGTCCCGAGCAGCTCGCCGTACCGGGGTGCCACGTGCGGCCCTATCTCGTCGACCGCGATCACGCCGCGCAGCAGCAGGCTCTGCAGCAGCCGGCCGGCCACGGCCGACCGGGACTCCTCCGGTACCGCGCTGACCAGGGTCGGCGGCAGGCACGGGAAGCTGGATCGGGCCAGTACCCAGGCGAGCGCGTCCAGCTCGTCCGCGGTGGCGCGCAGCTCGTCGGCCGGCGGCTCCTCGGCCGCCGGGTCGTCGGCAGGGCGCTCCTCGGGAAGCGGCGCCCCGCCGGACGGGACCGGGTCCGGGACGGTCGCGGTGGGCCGCGCCAGCCAGATCGAGTCGACCGGTCCGGTCACTTGAACAGCCCCCCGATCGCGCCGACCGCGTCACCGGCCGCGTTCTTGGTCCAGTTGGCGCCCGCGCCGACCCCGTGCACGACGTCGTCGCCGTGCTCGAACGCCACCCAGTCGACGCCGTCCATCGCCATCACGCCGATGTCCATGCCGCCGGCCACCACGTCCAGACCCTTGTCCACCACGGTGCCGGCGACCGGTACGACCTCCGCCACGTCACTGCCGAGATGCAGGCCGGAGGCCATCACCGCGGTCGTGTCGCGGAACACCTCCAGGCCGCCGCGCAGGCCGTACCCGTGCCGCTGGGTCATCAGCTCGCGCCCGTCGAAGTAGAGCCCGGGCGCGGACATGAGCGGGACGAAGCCCTGCCCGATCCGGCGGACCCGGCCGAACCCGCGCCCGTCGCCGGCGAACTTCTCGGCCCACCGCAGCTTGCTGTCCGCCATGCCCTTGCGCGCCTTGTCGTACTGGTCGCCCAGCCGCTTGTCGAGCATCCTGCGCAGCGGGCCGGTGGCCTTGTTGCGGGCGTTGCGCAGGGCATCGGTGGCAGCCATCCCGTACCACGCGACCGGCACCCGGATCCTGGAGTTGATCATCCGGTCGATCGCCTTGAACCTGGTGGCTGTCTTGTAGTACGCCAGCGCGGTCTTCGGCAGTTTCGAGCCGGTGACCTCCGGGCCGAAGATGTCGACCGCGGCCTGGAAGGTACGCAGCGCCTTGCTGCCCCGGCGGTCCATCCGGCCCAGCTTCGCCAGGTCCCGCTTGAGCGCCCGCTCGGTCTTGGCGAACCGCAGTCCACTGCGGACCGTACCCGCGGTCCAGACCATCGCCTCGTCCCGGGCGAGCCGGGTCACCACGCCGGCGAGCCAGCGCGCGTCGGTACGCATGCCGTGCTCGGCCGCGACCAGCTTCGAGCTGATTGACGCGCACGCCGACGCCACCTCCGGGCCGATCCCCGGCAGTGGCGCGCACTCCTGGCCGGCCACCTTGAGGGTGTTGACGATGTCGGCGACCCCGGTCGCCGAACGGTCCAGGTTGATCGCGATGTGGCTGATGTCGGAGAGGTTGAACACGTACTTCACGACCGGGTTGTCGCCGAACATCGCCTCAGCCTCCGCTCGGGCCGTACGGGGAAGCGGCCGGATTCGTGGTGGTGCCCGGCGCCGGGTGCGCGGCGGCCGCCTTCTTCGCGGCCTCCTTCGCGGCCTGCTGGTCGGCCCGCCAGGCGTCGTACAGGTCCTGGTAGTGCTTGGCCATCTTGTCCAGCTCGGCGGCGAGCTGGTCGAGTCGCCGGCCGGAGCCGCGCAGCCCGTCGTCCAGGTCGCCCATCCGGTGCTTGAACCGGTTCGCGGACGGGCTGGAGAACTTCGCGGCCGACACGGTACGTCCGACACCGCTGATCGCGCTGTCGATGCGCGCGGCGGCCGAGCGCAGCACAGCGGCCTGGGTGGTGGCGAGGGTCGCGTAGGCGGCGTACTTCGAGCCGTCGAACCCGGCCGGGCAACTGGGGAGCATGGGTACAGCGTTCCCAGCGCGGGCGCCCGCCTCAATGGGAAGGGCTCCCCGGTGCGGTACGCACCGGGGAGCCCTGGTCGAGCGGTATCAGATCACCAGATGTAACAGACCGCGAACTGCTCACGCCAACCGTTGCTGATGAAGTACTGCTCCTCCCAGGAGCCCTGTACCGCCCACACCCACGGATGCCCGCTGCCGCGCAACGCCATCAGCGGCCGGCTGCCCGGTACCGGCTGGGAGAACGCCATGAACGCGACACCGCGCTGCACCCAGCCCGGGGTGGGCTGCGGTCCCGCGGTCTGGGTGTAGTACCACTCGCCCGGCTCGCCGCAGCTCGTACTCACGCACTCCTGGAAGTAGATCGGGACCAGCCCGTCCACGCCTCCCTCACCGGCCGCGTACACGCTGCCGAGCGAGGACTGCGAACTCCAGCTCGGGTCCGGCGGCCCGCCACCGGGAGTGAGGAAGTTCGCCCGCCGGGCACCGGGTGCCTTGTACCGCAGCAGCGCCACCGGGCCGACCGAGGCGTACGCGTACCCGACCGGAGTACCGGCCGGCACCACCGTGCCCGGCGCCACGCTCTGCGCGTGCACCACGTTGACCTGTGGTGACGCTTCTCGTCCGTTCGGTTGACAGACCAGCGACGCGGCCTGCAGGGCGGCACACGCGGCGTTCGGGTCGGCACCGGTGATCGCCGGTACGCCGACGCTGCCGCAATGACCGACGGTTACCGGCTGGTTGGGCGCGAGCCCGACTCCCGCCGCCGGCGACTGGTCCGCCACCTGACCGAGCGGCGTGCAGGCGCCACGGTCGACCAGGGTGCAGCCGAGCTGGTACGCCTGCAGCGTCGTACACGCGTTACCGGCCACGGAACCGACCAGGTTCGGTACCGCGATCGTGGTCGGGAAGGTGACCGTCACGTTGCTGCCGGTGGACACCGGCGCACCGGCGGCCGGCTGCTGGGAGCTGACCACGTTGAGCTTGCCCGGATCCGGCGCCGGTGGCCCGCCGACGTTCTGCGAACAGTTCAGCCGCGCGTTCTGCAGCGCCCGGCAGGCCTGGTCGGACGCCATGCCGACGACGTTCGGCACCTGCGCCGGCCCCTGGTACACCACCGTCACCTTGCGGCCTTCGGCGAGCTTGGAGCCGGCCGGCGGATCGGTCTGCAGCACCTCGCCGGTGTTTGCGTTGCCGTCCGGCCGGGCCACCAGCGCGCAGTCCAGGCCGGCGCGGGTCAGCGCGTCACACGCCCGCGTCTTGTCCATGCCGACCACGTTCGGCACGTTGACGAGCTTCGCCGGCTGGTTCCCCGGGCCGCCCGGCTTCGGCTGCGCGGCTCCCGGTACCGGTCGCTGCTCCGGCCGGGGCAGCGGCGCGGTCGCGGGCTTGCTCTGCGCGTCCGGGCTGTCCTCGGGCCGGATCCCGTTGCCGGTGCCCTTGTCGATCTCGGTCGGCTGACCGTCGGCGTTGAACGCGAGCATCGTCTTCGCGTACGGGTCGTTGACCCACACCCGGCCGTCCCGGGTGAACACCTCGAAGGTGAACGAGTCGCCGTCCACGGCCACGAAGCGGGACTGCCGCAGCGGGTTGAGCGTCACGATCACGACGTGGTGCCGCTGGTAGTCGGGCACGTACACGCGCCCGTGCGACACCACCGGCGGGCCGAGCCGGCTGCCGTCCCGGCCCGGCATCCGGGTCCGGTCCACCGAGCCGGTGGCGAAGTTGACCACGGCGAGTTCGCCGGTACGCGGGTACACGATCGCCAGTACCGTCGCGTCGGCGCCGGGCGCGGCCACCCGCGCGGTGCCCTCCCCCGGCAGGTCGATCCGCCGGACCAGACCCTGCTCGTTGTACATCCCGGCGATGCCGGCCCGGGGCTGGAACACCATCGGACGGCCACCGGCGAGGGTCAGCTGCGCGTCGTCGTTGACTCCGGCCACCCGGATGGTGCTGCGCACCTCACCGCCGCGGACCGCGTACAGGACGCCGGCCGCCTTCGACAGCGCCCAGGCGGCGCCGTTGCCGTCCACGACCACCTGGTCGATCTTCTCCGGGGTGGTGACCTGCGCCTTCCGCGCGCCGGACCGGTCGTCGAGCTGCGCCAGCGAACCGTTCTTGGCGTCCACCAGGTACGTCGAGCCGCCGCCGGCGACCACGTGCAGCTTGCCCTTGGCGTCGGAGCGCTGGTCGACCTGCTGCGGCTTCATCGAGTCGGTCGGCAGCCGGGACACCTCACCGGTGTCGTGGTTGACCACGTACACGGAGTCAGGTGAGACCTGGACGACCTCGAGCTGCTGCTTGCCGGTGGCGAGCTCCTCGGCGGCCAACGCGTCCGGGTCCCGGTTCTCCGCGTTGACGTGGACGATCGTGTGGCCCTTCTGCACGTACGCGCTGCCGTCGCCGAGTACGGCGTGCGAGGACCGGTAACCGGCCCCGAACGTCGCTCCGGCCACACCGGCGCACAGGGCGAGGACCAGCCCGGCACGTACCAACCGTTCCCGGGTGAGTTGAGCCCGGGCCTGGGCAAGCATTCGCAGACCTCCGCGGCTGACCACGCCACCATTCCGGCAGCGCATTCGTGACAATGTCGTTCGGGACTGTGAAGCCGGACCGAACGCACAGTGGCTCCAGCGGCCGACAGTAGGCGAATGGTACGGGCCGGGCCTAGTGGTAAGGGCTCCCCAGAGCACCATGGGCGGGCAGGATGCCCACGTCGGGAGGGGTTCGATGACGCAGGCGACGGTCAGGTTCGCGGAACGTGACTATCCGGTGGTACCGGAGGAGGAGTTGACCTTCGGCCGGGCACCTGACTGCACCATCTGCCTGGACGCCGAGGACGTGTCGATCTCCCGGCTGGCCGGCTCGCTCGGCTACGAGCACGGCACCTGGTGGCTGACCAACCGGTCTGCGGCACGGCCGCTGTCGGTACTGGACGATCTTGGTTTCCGCAGCGTGCTGCCGCCCGGGCGGCGGACCGCCGTCGAGGCGCCGACCCGGATCGTCGTCGACGGTACGAACGGGAGCCACGCGCTTCTGGTGACCGTCGATGGCGCCGGTACCGACCGGCTCGACACGCCCCCGCCGGGCGAGCAGACCGCGGTCGGTGCCGAGGTACTGATCAGCTCGGCCGACCGGCTGGCACTGATCGCGCTGTTCGCCGGCTATCTCGAAGAGCCGCCGAAGCACGACCCGTACCCGAAGAGCTACGCCGCCGCCGCGGCCCGGTTGGGCTGGCCACGTACCACCCTGGTCAAGCGGATCGAGTACCTGCGCACCAGGCTCACCAACGCGGGCGTACCGAATCTGATGGGTTGGAACGCGCTGGCGAACCTCGCCGAGTACGCGATCAGCCGGGGTCTGATCACCAAGGAAGACCTGGCCCAACTCAAGCGATGAGGGCCGGACCACCCGGCCCGGCCCTCACCCAACAGAACGATCAGACGTGCGCGATGACCTGCACGCCCATGTTGTGCTCGCCGTTCGCGTTCGGGTGCATCGGCGCCGCGTAGTTGCCCGGGATCAGGCCCTCGACCCAGCGCACGCCGGACGACTGGCACACGTCGTGCCCGACGCTCGAGCTGTACGTGTCGACGAACGTCGCGCCGTTCGCGGCCGCCCGGGCGGCCAGCATCGAGTTCAGGCCGACGGTGGTCTGCCGCAGGTAGGCGACGTCGCCGTCCGAGTACGGCACGGTCGGCCAGCAGCCGCCGCCGGACGCGGGCAGGATCGTCGGGTACCCGACGACCAGGATCCGCGCGCCCGGAGACCGGGACTGGATGCCCTGCAGTACCGAGTCGATCTTCGGCGCCGTGTTGGCGATCCGCTGGGCCAGCTCGTCGACGCCGTTCACGACGTACTTGTCCTTGCACGGCGTGGCGAATGGGTTGTACGTCAGGCAGCTCTTCACGATGTCGCTGAAGCCGATGTCGTTGCCGCCGATCCCGAGGGTCACCAGATCGGTGCCGGCGGTGACCGCGTCGAGCTGCGGCGGGTTGTCGCCGGCGTCGGTGGACTGGGTGTTGAACATGTCGTCGGTGGTGGCACCGCCGCAGCTGACGTCCGCGAACGATCCGGGGTTGATCGAGGCGGCGGCCACGTGCGGGTAGTTGTTGTCCGAGCGGAGGCAACCGAGCGGGGTACCGGCCGGGGTGCCGGTGAACGGTGCCGAGGTGTACGAGTCGCCGAGGGCGACGTACCGGTTGGTCGTCAGGCCGGCGGCCTGGGCGGATGCGGGCGAAAAGGCGGCAGCGGCGAGCGCGGCGGCGGCGACCATCGCCACCGATCCGAGCCTGAGGGGGGCGAACCTACCCATCCGGGGGTCCCTTCGAGTCGGCCGGATTACGGCACGAATGTTGGGAGTAGGTTGATTTCTGCCAATCGCCCTGTCAAGGGCTGTCAGTTCCTTTCCTCCCCCTACTTCCGCGCTTTGCGCCGGCACGTTCGCCGGCGGTCGCTACGGGTACGGGCGGGAAACCGGGTAGGCGGCCAGAACCGTCGGCACCCGCCCCTGCGCGCTCACCCACCGACACAGGTCGGGATCGATATAGCCGACCAAATAGTGATCTTGAAGGACGCGGCGCCGGGCTTGGGGAGGGTTTCCGATTCCGCTCGCGGTACCGCCGCCCATAGCGTCGTCATCGGTCGCGGCAAGGTACGCCGCCGACCGGAGAAACCGACCGGGAACCCTAAGGAGACGCCATGTCGGTCATCGGCGGCGAGATCGATCAGCTGCAAGCGCTGCAGACCAACTTCCAGCGGCAGAGCGGCACGGTCGACAGCCTGCTCAAGGAACTTCGTAGCCAGTTGTCCAACACCTACTGGCGCGGCGGTGCCGCGGACCGGTTCCACGCCGCGTGGAGCACCGAGTTCGAGCCCGCGCTGACCCACCTGTCCGCTGCGCTGTCGGAAGCATCCACCGAGGTGCGACGCCGGTCCGACGCTCTGCAGTCGGCGGGTGGCTGACCAGCAGAGGCGCACGGCGGGGGGCTGAAAAGGGGAGGACAGCCGGTGTGGGGGTCGGGGCGACTCCCACACCGGCTGTCGCGTTTCGCGGCAGGATATGCCGCGTTTCACGGGGGACTTTCTTCAGTCGTAGAGAGGTGTACCGCGGTGGAGTGGGAGCTGACCGTCGTCGACCAGCACGGTCGGGCGGTACCGGTGGTGGTCACGGCCGGTCCGGCGGCCACGGTCGGTGGGCTGCGCCGGGCGCTCGGCGAACTGTCGGGCACCGCGCCCGGTCACCTGTACGCCGGTGATCGCCGGCTGCACCCGGACCAGCGACTCGACGCCGTCGGCCTGGTCACCGGGGACAGCCTGGCGATCGGGCGGCCGGTGGTCGCGCCGACCGTCGGGGCACACCAGGGCGTCGACCCGGACGCGGTCACCCAGCCGCTCGGTGGCGCCGCCGCCCAGACCGCGCTGCAGGAACTGGCCGTCGTCGGCGGGCGGGACGCCGGTACCGCGGTGCCGCTGTGGCGGGCGGCCGTGATCGGTCGTACCGCCGACTGCGACATCACCCTCGACGATCCCGAGGTGAGCCGCCGGCACGCGCGGGTCGAGACCTCGGTCGACGGGGGAATCACCGTCACCGACCTCGGCTCCCGCAACGGCACCGGCCGGGGCGGGTTCCGACTGACCGGACCCACCGCACTCGCGGACGGTGACCTCGTCCAGGTTGGCGAGACCATGGTGGCGGTACGCCAGCCCGAGCCGCCCGGTGCGGTGCTCCGCCGGGAGGGCAGCCACCAGAGCTTTAACCGGCCGCCGCGGATCCACCGGCGTACCCCCGCGCCCGAGGCGAACGTGCCGGCCGAGCCGACCAAGCCGCAGGCCTTCCGGTTCCCGCTCGCGGCGGTACTGCTGCCACTGCTCGCCGCCGGCATCGTGTACGCGCTGATGCCGAGCTCCGCGATGTACCTCATCTTCCTGGCCCTGTCCCCGGTGATGATCCTCGGCAACGTGATCGGCGACCGGCGCAGTGGCCGCCAGGAGTACAAGAAGAAGCAGAAGGAGTACACCGCCGAGCTGGCCGCCCTGCACGAGCGGCTGGCCGCGCTGGTGGCGGCCGAGGAGGCGGAGACCCGGCGGGAGCTGCCCGACCCGACCGCGGTGGTACGCATCGCGACCGCGCCCACCCGGCGGCTGTTCGAGCGGCGACCGGGCGACGACGACTTCCTGCGGCTGCGGGTCGGGCTGCACGACCGGCCGGCCGCGATCCGGTTGACCGGCCAGGGCGCCGCCGACCACCCGGTGCCGCTGGTGTCCTCGGTACCGTCCACTGTGGACCTGCCGAAGGTCGGAGTACTGGGCCTGGCCGGGCCGCGGCGGACCACGCTGGCGCTGGCCCGGGCGCTGCTCACCCAGGCGGCAACCCTGCACGCTCCGCACGATCTCGGGCTGGTGCTGCTCTCCGGCCGGGACGCCGCGGGCGACTGGGAGCCGGCCGGCTGGCTGCCGCACACCCTGCCGCACCGGCCCGACCTGGGCTGCCGGCGGATGATCGGTACCGACGCGGACCAGGCCGAGGCGCGCATCGCCGAGCTGCGCCGGATCGTGGACGAGCGGCGGACCGAGCAGCGCGCCGCGCTGGCGTCCGGCACCCCGCTCGGTCGCCGGCTGGTCGTACTCGTCGACGGGGCCCGGCGGATGCGCACCCTGACCGGCCTGGCCGAGCTGCTGATCGAGGGCCCGGCCGTCGGCGTGTACGCGATCTGCCTGGACACCGCGGAAGCCGACCTGCCGGACGAGTGCCGCGCGACCGTGGTCGCCACCAGCCAGTCCGGTACCCGGGTACGGGTGAACCAGCCCGGCACCGGGCCGGACAGCGAGGTACTGGTCGACGGCCTGACCGACAGCGGTGCCGCCGGAGTGGCCCGGGCGCTGGCCCCGATCCGGGTGCTCGGCGCGCGCTGGGGCGCGGACGGCGACCTGCCCGAGTCGGTGCGTTTCCTCGACCTGACCGGGCTCGGTACCGATCCGACCCCCGCGCAGGTGGCCGACCACTGGTCCCGCCAGCCGGGCGGCCGCAGTACGAAGGTGCTGCTCGGCATCGGCCCGGACGGTCCGGTCGAGATCGACCTGCGCCGGGACGGGCCGCACGCGCTGGTCGCCGGTACCTCCGGCTCCGGCAAGTCCGAGCTGCTCCAGACCCTGGTCACCGGGCTGGCGCTGGGCAACGCGCCGGACGCGCTGAACGTCGTACTGGTCGACTACAAGGGCGGCAGCGCGTTCGCCGAGTGCGCGAACCTGCCGCACTGCGTGGGCATGGTGACCGACCTGGACGGGCACCTGGTCGGTCGGGCGCTCGCCTCGCTGTCCGCCGAGTTGCGCCGGCGCGAGGGCATTCTCGCCGCGGCCGGGGCCAAGGACATCGAGGACTACTGGGCGTTGACCGGCGGCCGGCTGCCGCGACTGGTGATCGTGGTGGACGAGTTCGCCTCGCTGGTCGAGGAGGTGCCGGACTTCGTCACCGGCGTGGTCGGCATCGGCATGCGTGGCCGGAGCCTCGGCGTGCACGTCGTACTGGCCACCCAGCGACCGGGCGGCGTGGTGAACGCGGAGATGCGGGCCAACCTGAACCTGCGGGTGTCGCTGCGGGTGACGAGCCCGGCCGAGTCCACCGACGTGATCGAGGTACCGGACGCCGCGCGGATCTCCCGCCGTACCCCGGGCCGGGCGTACCTGCGTACCGGCCACTCCGACCTGGCCGTCGTACAGGCCGCGCGGGTCGGCTGGCCGCGGGTGGCGGATGCCGCGCCGGGCCGGGCCGACGACACCGTGCAGGTGCTGCCGCGCCGGTTCATCGAGCTGGGCCGGCAGCGGCCGGTGGCGGTACGCGACGACGCGGCTGGTCACGACGGTGACACCGACCTGACCGTGCTGGTGAACGCCATCGGTGCCGCGGCGCAGCGGTTCGGCGCACCCGCGCCGGCCGGCCCGTGGCTGCCGCCGCTCGCGGAGCAGGTCACCCTCGCCGAGCTGGAGGCGGTACCGGGCGGAGCGCTGTGCGTGCCGATCGGCCTGGCCGACCAGCCGCGGCGGCAGGCGCAGACCACGTACCCGCTGGACCTCGCGACCACCGGACCGGTGGTGGTGGCCGGGATGGCGCGCAGCGGCCGGTCCACCGTGCTGCGTACCCTCGCGGCCGCGCTGGCCGAGCGGACCAGCCCGGCCGACGCCCACCTGTACGTGCTGGACCAGGGCACCAGCGCACTGGCTCCGCTCGCCGCCCTGCCGCACTGCGGGGCGTACGTGACCGGCGACGACACCGACCGCACCGGTCGGCTGCTGGCGCTGCTCGACGCCGAGATCGGCCGGCGGCAGCGGCTGCTCGCCGCCGGCGGGTACGGCTCCCTCGCCGAGCAGCGGGCCGCGGTGGCACCGGCCGAGCGACTGGCGTACCTGGTGCTGCTGCTCGACGGGTACGAGACGTTCCTGTCCCGGTACAACGAGACCGACGCCGGCCGGCAGGTCGACGTACTGGACGGGCTGCTCCGGCGCGGGCCGGCGGTGGGGATCGTGCCGGTCCTGTCGACCGACCGGTCCGGCTTCACCAACCGGGTGGCCAGCGCGGTCGGCACCCGACTGGTGCTGCGGCAGGCCGAGGTGGACGACGTGGCCGCGTACGGGCTGAACCCGCGCCAGGCCCCGCGGCAGATGCCGGCCGGCCGGCTGCTGGTCGCACCGGGTGCGCTGGTCGGGCCGGACCCGCTGGAAGTGCAGGTGGCGCTGCTGACGCCGGACGCCGACGGGGTGGCCCAGGCCGCCGCGGTGGACCGGCTCGCGTCGGACCTGCGGCACCGCTGGGACGGGCTGGATCCGGCCGTACTCCCGCACCGGATCGATCCGCTGCCCACCTCGATCACGCTGTCCGAACTGGCCGAGCTGCGGTTGGGGCCGCGCCCCGAGCGACCGACCGTGTGCACCGTCGGCGCCGGTGGCGACCACCTCGTACCGATCGACGTGGACCTGGCCGAGGCCGGCGCCGCGTTCCTGGTCAGTGGCCCGCCCGGATCCGGCCGCAGTACCGCGCTGGCCGGCATCGTCGGCTCCCTCGCCGGGCTGACCGGTGGCACCCTGCCGGTGATCGCGGTCTGCCCGCGCCCGTCCCCGCTGCGGGCGCTGGAGGGGGTACCGGGCGTGCTCGGCGTACTGACCGGGACCGAGGTGGCCGCCGAGCTGGAGGAGCTGGTGGCCCGGGCCGGCGGACCGGTCGCGATCGCGGTGGACGACGCCGAGCTGCTGGCCGAGGGGCCGGCCGGGGACGTGCTGGAGCAGCTAGTCCGTACCGCCCGGGACTCCGGCGGGCTGGTGCTCGCCGCCGGCACCACCGAGGATCTTCAGCTCGCGCGGTACCGGGGCTGGCTAGCTGCGGCGCGCCGCAGCCGGTGCGGGCTGCTGCTGAACCCGTCGTCGTACGTCGACGGCGAGGTATTCGACCTGAAGCTCCCCCGCTCGACCTGCGGCGGCTGGCCGCCCGGGCGCGGGCTGCTGGTACTGCGCGGCAGCACGCTCGCGGTACAGGTGCCGGTACTGCCCGGTAGGGACCTGCACGGCACGGTGCTGCGGTGAACCGCCGCGGTGCGGTGGCACCGGGCCAGCCGGACGCCGCCGTAAGCCGAGATGCCGGCGATAGAGACGCCGCCGTTGGTAGAGACGATGTCGCGAGTAGCGACGATGTCGCAGGTAGAGCCGAGGAAGCCCCGATCGACGAGCGCGGATATGGTACCCATCGATGGCCCTCGTCTCCGGACGTCGACGGGGAGCCGGAAACAGCAGGCCGTGATCAGTTGGCTACAGCGATGCGTGATGCCGGGCGCTCCGGTGCCGAGGTCTACCCAGCGGTGGAGAACGTGACAGCCGAGTCCAGCAGGCCGGGCAGCGAGACCGCTCCGCCGAGTGCACCGCTGCGCGCCCCCGGGTACCCGCACGCTCCGGTGAGTGGTGGTCCGAGCGGCGGTCCGGGCCCCTGGCCGGCAGCACCGACGAGCGGTCCGGGCTGGCCGGCCGCGCCGACCAGTGGCGGTCCGGGCGGCTACCCGAGCGGTCCCTCCCGCGTCGACCCGTCCCGCGTCGACCCGTCCCGGGTCGATCCATCCCGTGTCGACCCGTCCCGCCAGGAGACGCTTCCGCCGGACCATCCGACCGGGCCGGCCCCGGACGGTACGCCGCTGGGCAGCCGGTACGTGCTGGACGAGGTGATCGGCTCCGGCGCCACCGGCCGGGTGTGGCAGGGCCGGCGCCGGGCCGACGGCGCACCGGTCGCGGTGAAGGTGCTGCGCGAGGAGTTCGCCAAGGACCCCGACTCGGTGGTCCGGTTCCTGCGGGAGCGGAACACGCTCCGCTCGCTCGACCATCCGCACCTGGTACGGGTGTGGGATCTGGTCGCCGAGGGCGACACGCTCGCCGTGGTGATGGACCTGATCTCCGGCGAGGACCTGCGCCGGGCGATGCGCCGCGGTGCGGTACCGCCGGACCAGGCGATCAGCGTGCTCGTACAGGTGGCCGACGCGCTCGCCGCCGTCCACGCGGCCGGCATCGTGCACCGGGACATCAAGCCGGAGAACGTGCTGCTCAGCCCCGCATCTGCCGGCCCGTACGCCCGGCTCACCGACTTCGGGTTGGCCCGGGCCACCGACGGCCCGGCGGTGACGCGGATGTCGCAGCTGGTCGGTACCCCCGCGTACATCGCGCCGGAGCTGGTGGCCGGGCGGGACGCGACCGGCGCGGTCGACGTGTACGCGATGGGCATCACCGCGTACGAGCTGCTGTCCGGCCGCCGGCCGTTCGAGGCGTCGAACACCGCGGCGCTGCTCCGCGCCCACCTGGACGAGGTGCCGTCCCGGCCGCCGGAGCTGTCCGAGCCGATGTGGCGGTTGGTCGAGGCGTGCCTGGCCAAGGATCCGGAGGTACGCCCGAGCGCGGCGCAGTTGGCCGGCGGGCTGCGGGCGGCCACGGCGGGTGACCAGGTCACCCAGCCGGTCCCGTCGTTCGGCGGGCCACCGCCGGCGGTGCGGCCCGTCTCGCTCGGCACGCCGCCGCCGTCGCTGGCGCGTCCGGTGAGCGAGACCACGCCGCCGCCGTTGCTCGGCGCGCGCCCGGTGACCGAGACCCCGCCGCCGTTCGAGCCGGCGCCGGCCGCGGGCGGCGTGCCGCCGGTCCGGCCGCACGATCCGGCCGCCGACCTGGCCACCGAGCCTCCGTTCGAGCCGTTCGCCACCCCGCCGGCCCGGTTCGAGCAGCCCGGGCAGTACGCCGATCCGGCCGCCGCGCTGGCCACCACCGGGGCGACCCGGCCGGCACCGGTCGAGCCGGCTCCGCCGGCACCACCGAAGCGCCGTCGCCGCGGCCTGCTGATCGGCGTGATCGCCGCGTGCGCGGTACTCGGCTCCGGGCTGGGGCTGTGGATCGGCCAGCCGGACCATCCGAAGGCGGCCGAGCCGTCGGACCAGAAGACCGGTACGCCGGTACGCCAGTACGAGCTGCCGGTGACCGCCACCACCCCCACCAGTGGCAGCGTCCGGCTGCAGTTCTCCGACGCGTCCGCCCTGCCCGGCTTCGACTCGTACGTGATCTACCGCGACAACACGCTGCTCACCCAGGTGCCGGCCGGACAGGCCCCGCCGTACGTGGTGGCCAACACCGACAAGCGCACCCAGCACTGCTACCGGGTGGCGGCGTTGCTGGTGACCGACGCGCCCCCGCCGTCAACCGCGAACAAGCCGGCCTGCCTGGTGGCGGACGGACGAACGGAGTGAGATGACCCACCCCCACGGGACCGCCACCCTCGCCGCGGCCAGCGTCTCCGGCGCGGGCGGCGCCTCGGATCCGGCCAGCTACTTCGCGAGCGTGTACGGCGCGGCGTACAACAACCTCGAGCGCGCGCTGCGCGGCAAGCCGCACACGGTACGACTCGCGCTGTGCTGCCTGTTCGCCGGCGGTCACCTGCTGGTCGAGGACGTACCGGGGGTCGGCAAGACCACTCTCGCCAAGGCGATCTCGGCCTCGTTCGACGCGAGCTGGCACCGGATCCAGTTCACCCCCGACCTGTTGCCGTCGGACATCACCGGTACCACGGTGTACGACCAGTCCACCGGCCGGTTCGACTTCCGCCCCGGTCCGGTGTTCGCGCATCTGGTACTCGCGGACGAGATCAACCGGGCGTCGCCGAAGACCCAGTCGGCGATGCTCGAGGTGATGGAGGAGCGGCAGGTCACCGTGGACGGCCGGGCGTACCCGGTACCGCAGCCGTTCCTGGTCATCGCGACCCAGAACCCGATCGACCTGGAGGGGACGTACCGGCTGCCGGAGGCGCAGTTGGACCGGTTCCTGCTGCGGATCGCGATCGGGTACCCGGATCTCGCCGCCGAGCAGGCCATTCTCACCGGCCGCGCGGCCACCGGCGCGCCACCGGAGCTGTCCGCGGTCGCCTCGATCGAGCAGGTGCGCTGGATGGTGGAGTACACCAGCCGGGTACACGTCGCGCCGGCCATCGCCGAGTACATCGCGTCCCTCGCGCACGCCACCCGCAACCGGGACGAGCTGCGGCTCGGCGCGAGCCCGCGGGGCAGCCTGGCGCTGCTGCGCGCCGCCCAGGCGTGGGCCGCCGCGGCCGGCCGTGGCTACGTGGTGCCGGACGACGTCAAGACGCTTGCCGAGCCGGTACTCGCGCACCGGCTGCTGCTCGACGCCGAGTCGGAGATCCGCGGGGTACGCCCGGCTGACGTGCTCGGCGAGGTGCTGCGCGCGGTGCCGGTCCCGGTGTCGTGAGCGCGGGACTGCCACGGGACGGGTTGACCGGTACCGGCTGGACGGTGTTGGCCGGTGGTGCCGCGCTGCTCGCGGCCGGCCTGTCGCTCGGCTATCCGGTGCTCACCGGACTGGCCGTGGCGGCCGGTGTGGCGCTGCTCGCGGCGGGGGTGTCCGCGCTGGTGCGACCGCGGTTGAAGATCACCCGTACGGTCCGGCCGGATCGGGTCACGGTCGGCGAGCCGGCGCACGGCACCATCGAGGTGTACAACACCGGGCGGCTGCCGGCGCCGAGCTTCGACGCGGTCGAGCGGCTGGACGGGGCACCGCTGCCGGTCACCATCAGCGGTCTCGGCGCGCGCCAGCGGCGCACCCTGCACTACCCGATCGCGACCCCGTACCGGGGGTTGGTCCGGCTCGGTCCGGTCATCGTGGAGCGGCGCGATCCGCTCGGCCTGATCCGCCGGTCGGCGCCGTTGGCCGGTGAAACCCAGCTTTGGGTACGCCCGCGGGTGCGCCCGGTACGCGCGCTGCCGATCGGCGTGGTGCTCGACTTCGAGGGCCGGTTGACCGACAACGCGCCGAAGGGCTCGATGGCGTTCGCGTCGTTGCGTGAGTACGTGCCGGGCGACGACCCCCGGCAGATCCATTGGCGCTCCACCGCGCGGATGGGCAAGCTCGTGGTCCGCGAACACGTCGACACCAGCGAGCCGACCGCCGTGATCGGCCTGGACACCCGCGACTCGGTACTGGCACCGGCCGCGTTCGAGGAGGCGGTGGAGTTCGCCGCGTCGGTGGCGGTCGCCGCGCACCGGGTCGGGCACCAGGTCACGCTGGCCGCCCTGGACGAGGACCGGCGCGGGGTGGAGCAGGCCGGCGGGTACGACCTGCTGGACCGGCTCGCGGCGGTACGGCAGACCGGTACCGCCGATCCGGGCGCGCTGCTGGCGATGCTCGAACGGTCCCGTGGCGGCGGCGCGCTGGTGGTGGTCACCGGCGCGGTACCCGGACTGGTGGCCCGCGTCGCGACGCAGCGCCGCCGGTTCGGCCGGGTGGTGGTGGTCCAGCTCGGCGACGAGGGCGGCATCTCCCGCCGGCCGGGCCTGACCGTGCTGCGGGCGAGCAGCGTGACCGAGGCGGCCAAGTTGTGGAACAAGCTGGTCGCGGGCGGGCCGGCATGAGCGAGCTCCGCGAGCGAATCAGACAGCACAGTGCGCTCATGCCTCATGGCGCCGGCGAGCGAAGCGAGGCGGCGGCATGACGTCCGTTCTTCCTCCTCCCGGCGCGACCACACGGCTTCGCTATGCCCCGCCGGCCAGCGCGGCTGACCGGGCCGGTTCTCCGGACGGCGGTCCCAAGCGGGCCAAGGCGTCCGGTGCCGCGGTCGCCCGCGCGCTGCTCGGCGCGCTGCTGGCGGCGCTGGCCGGCGCGGCGTTCGCCCCGGCGTTCGGCCGGTCCGCGCTGGACGCGCTGACCGACCTCCGGTTCAGCCTGCCGGTCGGCGGCATGGTCGCGGCCGTCGCGGTGATCGGGATCCTGCTCGGCGCGGGTACCCGCTTCGCTCCGGTCAGCCGGCTGAGCATCGAACTCGCGGTGCTCGCCGCATTCGTGCTGCTGGTGGTCGCGCCCGGCCGGGTGATCCTGGACGGCCCGCGCCGGCTGCTGTCCTCCGCGCTGCCGCTCGAGCCGGCCGGCGCGGAACTGGCCACCGTGGTCGCGGTGGTCGGACTCGCCGCGATCGGCGCGGTCGAGCCGGCTCTTCGCCGCCGGTCGCCGCTGCTGCCGGCGCTCGCCCCGCTGCTCGCGGTCATCGCCGGGGTCGCCGCGAGTGCCAGTGCCGGACCGCCGCCGTCCTGGCTCGCCACCGCGTTCGGGCTGGTCTGCGTCGGACTGCTGCTGATCGGCCGGTACGCCGGGCCCAAACCGTCCACAGTGGACGGCCCCAGCACCGGCGCCACTCGACGGTTGATCGGTGGCGGCGTGGTGGTCGTACTGGCGGCCGCGGTCATCACGGCGACCGTGGCCGGACCTGTACTGCTGGACCGTACCGGCCGGACCGAGCCGGCCGACGCGCGTCGACTGGTACCGCAGCCGGTACAGCCGCGCACCGGTACCAGCCCGCTCGTCCTGTTCCCTGCGCTGCGTACCGGCAAGCTGCGGCTGAACCTGACCGTCGAAGCGGCACAGCGGCCGGACCGGATGCGGTACGCGACGCTGGACCGGTTCGACGGGATGTACTGGAGCACCGACGCTCGGTACCTGCGGGCCGCCCGGCGACTCCCACTCGACGAGAACCGGCCGGACGACGAGCTCCGTACCGAGCGGGTGACGGTGGACCGGGCCGGACCGTTCGGCTGGCTCGTCTCGTCCGGCCGACCGACCGAGGTGTCCGTCAGCGACCTGGGCGTGGACGAGACCACCGGTGACGTGGTGCTGCCCGCCGACCGTCCGATTCCCACCGGGTACACCGTGCACAGCGCGGTACCCCAACTGACCGAGAACGCCCTACGGGCGGCGACCCCGGCCGCGGCGACCGGCCACGACGAGCCGGTCCCGGTGGACCTGGCCACCCGGGCGACCGAGATCACCGGTTCCGCCGAGTTCGGCTACCCGGCCCTGCAGGAGCTGGCGAACTACTTCAGCCACGGCGAGTTCGCCGAGGACGTGACCGCGGACCCGCCGTCCGGACACGGGCTGTTCCAGATCCGGCGGCTGATGACCGACAAGCGCGGCACCGCCGAGCAGTACGCGAGCGCGTTCGCCGTACTGGCCCGGGCGCTCGGGTACGACACCCGGGTGGTGGTCGGCTTCACCCCGCGACCGGACAGGAACAATCCCGGCACGTACCGGGTGACCGGCCAGGACGTACATGCCTGGGCCGAGGTCCGGTTCCGGGAGCTGGGCTGGGTACCGCTCGACCCGACGCCCGGTAAGACGACCGACAAGGATCCGGACGAGGAGCAGAACCAGACCTCGCCGAGCCCGTCCCCCAGCCCGAGCCAGCAGGCCAGCGCGCCGGCGAACCAGCCGTCGGCCGGACAGTCGGCAGGTGCCGCCGCGCCGCCGGGACGGTCCGTGACCGGTACCGGGGTGGTCGTGCTGGTGCTCCTGGTCGGGCTGTTCGCGCTGGTGGTGGCCGCGGTACCGGTGGCGAAGTCGGCGCGTCGGCGCAAGCGCCGCCGCGCCCCCGACCCGAACCGCCGGACCGCCAGCGCCTGGCAGGACACGCTGGACCGGTTGCGCGAGTCGGGCCTGTCGCTGGCCGGCGCGGACACCGCCGGTGAGGTCGGTACGGCCACGCACAGCCGGTTCGGCACCGGCGCGGGTGACTCGGTGGCCCGGCTGGCGTCGATCTACGACGCGGCGATCTACGGCGCCGAGCCGGTACCGGGCTCGGTCGCGGACACCGCGTGGCGGCACGCGGACGCGGCCCGCAGGTCGGTACGAGCTGCCCTGCCGAAGCTGCGCCGACTGCGCGCCGCCCTCAACCCGCGCCCGCTGCTGCGCCGGTCGCGCTGACCCCCGGCATCGGCCCGGGGCCAGAACGGGCATCAGGCTGTTCGGATTTGTTCGGAAAAACGCCGTCATCCGGTGAGCGTCGCAAGCATGACTCCTGACGGGTCCGCAACGAGTTCCCGCTCGTCCGCCGATCCGACAGACCACAGGAGGAACACATGCGAATCGGTTCCCGCGCTCTCGCGGTAGCGGCCGCCGCCGGACTGGTGACAGCCGCACTCGCGCTGATCGCCGCACCCGCCACGGCGGTCGCGCCGACGGCGCGGACCGCGCACGGCGCGAGCAGTCCACTTCTCACGGTTGAGTGCACCTACACGGTCAACCGCGCCGGCGGCCTGCCGATGCACACCGCGGCCAGCTCATCGTCGCCGGTCAGCTACACCGTGCCCAATCACGCCAACGTCACCGCCCACCAGGACATCGTGAACGGGTACCGGTACAGCCACTACAGCTCTCACTCGGGCTACCTGTCGGCGAAGTACCTGATCAACCAGCGAGGCTGTTTCGAATAGGAGCACGGCACCACCCTGGGGGGTCAGCCGGAGGCTGTCGCGCGGAGCGCGGCGGCCTCCGGCACGCCCAGCTCGGTGTACAGGGCCAACGCTCTGGCCCGATGCGGCGCCGCCTCCGCGTTGCGTCCCAGCGCGACCAGCGCGGCCGCGATCCCTTCCTGGGCACGCGCCTGCTCATGCCGGTCGGACACCTCTCGAGCAACCGCGAGGGACTGCCGGTTACGTGCGAGAGCCTCGTCGAAGCGGCCGGCCAACCGCAGTACCTCAGCGGCGTCGTTGCCGAGTTCGGCGGTGGCGACCGGATCGCCGACCCGACCAGCCAGCGTGGTCGCCCGCTCCACATGTCCGATGGCTACCGGCACCATCCCGAGCTGTCCGCTGACCAGGCCGAGACCACTCTCCGCGACCGCCTCCCCCAGGAGGTCGCGCAGCTCCCGATGTATGGCGAGCGCGCGATTGTGCTGCACAGCCGCGTCCGCGAACCGGCCGAGGCGCCGGTACACCTGAGCGGTGAGGTGCACCGCCCACGCCAGCCCGAACCGGTCGCCGGCGTCCTCCGTGCTCCCCCGCAGTTCGTCCAGCAGCGCGAGCGCTTGCGCGTAGTCGCCCAGCTTGAGCTGTACGTAGGCCAGGTGCGGGAGCGCCGCGTTCCGCAGCGTCGCGTCCTCCAGCTCGGCGGCCACGGCCATGACGTGCCGGTACGCCTCGCGCGATTCGCGGTACCGACCGACCCGCGCATGCGTGGTCGCCAGCGCCATGACGACGGCGGCCTCGCCGCTCCGGTCGCCGAGCTCCCGCCGCAGCAACCGGGCCGCACCGAAGTTCCGGAGCCCCGAAGCCAACCGACCGAGCTTGACCTCGGCGACGGCGAGGTCGAACAACGCTCTGGCCTGAGCGGCACGGTCGCCACTGGCCCGCGCCGCGGCCAAGGCGCGCTGGTGCAGGCTGGTGGCCTCCCTATGTAGTGCCGCGCTGTCCAGGTACCGGAACAGGGTCGCGGCAAGATCGATCGCCTGCGCCCCGGACCGCCCGGGCCAACCGCCGGCAGCGACGTGAGCCGGGAGCGTCAACAGGTTGGATACCTCGGCATCCAGCCACGCCAACGCGGCTGCCGGATCGGCCGCCCACGACACTGTCTCCGGTGGTACGACCGCGTCATCGGGGCATCGCGGCCGGCGATGCCGCTCCTGCGGGTACAGGGCGTCCATCGCCGCGCCAGCGGCTCGCAGGTAGTAGTCGAACACCCGGTCCAACGCCTCCCGGCGCTCGCTCGCCGGGTCCTCGTCGATGGCCCGGGCGGCCGCGTACTCGCGGACCAGATCGTGCGGCTGGTACCGCCCCGGCGCGTGCTGTTGCAGCAGGTGCTCGTCGACCAGTGCGGTCAGGTGCGCCCTAGCGGTGTCCGGATCCGTACCGGCCAGGGCGGCCGCTGCCGGCGCCGCCAGGTCCGGACCCGGATGCACGGTGAGCAGCCGGAACATCCGTCGCCGCTCGGGCGTGAGGTGCTCGTACGACAACGTCAGCGCCGCCGTCACATCGGCGGCGCCGACCGACCGCAGCCGCTCCGCGTGATCGGCCAACGGCCAGTCCGGACGGGACCGCAGCTGCCCGGCCGCGAGACCGAGCGCGAGCGGCAGGTGACCGCACAGCATCGCGATGCTCGCCGCGGCATCCGGCTCGGCCGCGATCCGGTCCCCGGCCGCCTCCGCCAGCACGGCGACCGAGTCGTCCGGCGGCAGGACGTCGAGCTCCAGCCGTACCGCGTCCAGCGCCGCGAGCGACCGCCGGCTGGTGACCAGCACCGCGACACCGGGGCAGCCGGGCAGCAGGGGCCGTACCTGGTCGGCGGTCGCGGCGTTGTCGAGCAGTACCAGAGCGCGACGGTCCCGTACCAGGTTGCGGTACATCCGGGCCCGCGCCGGTACGTCCCGGGGAATCCGGGCGGCCGCGACCCCGAGCGCCCGGAGCAGGGCGGCCAGTACCGCGTCCGGGGTGGCCGGTCGGGTGTCGGGATCGAAGCCGTGCAGGTCCACCGACAGCGGCAGCTCGTACCACCCTTGCCGCAGCATCGCGTGCCCGGCGTGCATCGCCAGCCACGTCTTGCCGACCCCGGCCATGCCTTCGATGGCGATCACCACCGGAGCTGTACCCGGGCGGGCGGCCGCGAGCAGCCGGTCGACCTCCCCGGCCCGTCCGGTGAACTCCGCGACGTCCAGCGGCAGTTCGGTCGACGCCGCGACCGTGGCGACCGGATCCGGTCCGGCGAATACCGCCTGCCAGGCCTGCCGCCACCAACCGAGCTGCTCCTCGGACACGTTCAGCACCCGGAGCAGGTCGAAGACCAGGTCGTAGTCGAGCCGTCGTCGGGTGGGATCGAAGCAGTACCAGACCGTGCTGGGCGACACCACAACGGAGTCCGACCCGCCCCGCCGCTGCCGATCCGCGTTCAGTCGCCGGGTGAGTACCCGTACCGACGGATCTCCGGCCAGCACTTTCGTCGCGCGCAGTACCGTGATCAGCTCGCCGACCGTCCGCGCCTGCCGCGGATCCGGCACCCGGATCGAACCCCCGTCGACCACCACGGTGCCCAACCCTAGAACCCCGACCGCGGATCAGCCCTTGCCGAGAGTCCTCTCCAGACCGTCGAGGACCAGGTCGAGGCCGAACTCGAAGTCCTCCTCCCGCCCCGACCGCATGATCTCGGTGATGACCTCGACGACGTGGGGGAACTCCTGGGCGGGGAGCTGACCGAGTACATCGGCGGAGACCTGCTTGGTGTCCTCGACGCCGAACGGCAGGTTCAGCTGCTGCAGCGTGAACCCGTAGAGGTGGCTGTCCAGGGTGTGCCAGGCGTCGAGCGCGCCGCCGACGGTGAAGCCGCCTTCCCGCAGCCGCCCGAGCGTCGCGTCCAGGTAGCGCGTCATGCCGGGGCCGATGTTGAACCGGGACATGATGAGCATCGCCGCCCAGGGATGGGCCAGCAGCACCTCGTGGGCCGAGATCGACCGCTGCCGCATGGCCGTCTTCCAGTGCGTTCCGGTCGGCGGTACGTCGATGTCGCTCAGCACCAGGTCGACGATGCCGTCCAGGATGTCGTTCTTGTTCTTCACGTGGTTGTACAGCGACATCGCCTCGACTCCGAGCTCCTGGCCGAGCCGGCGCATGGTCAGCGACTCGAGCCCGCCGGAGTCGGCCAGGGCGACAGCCGCCCGCAACACCTGCTCCCGGCTCAGGCGGGCGCGCGGCTCGGCGTTCGAACCAGTCTGGGTCGGCATCCGGATGCTCCTGGCGGTTCTCTTGGCGACTGCCCTGCGGAGGTGTAGCTTACATCGTAAGCGTACAACGTAAGTACGTCGCGATGCCGGTCGGACCGGTCCCTCAGCAGGGAGCAGAGCCCATGAAGGCGATCGTCCAGGACAGCTACGGCTCGACCGAGGTGCTCCGGCTCCGGAACCTCGACACACCCGCGATCGCCGACCACGAGGTACTGGTACATGTGCGTGCCGCCGGCGTGGCCCGGGGCGTATCGCACCTTATGACCGGCCTGCCGTACCCGATCCGCCTGTCGGGTTATGGGTTCCGGGCGCCCAAGAACCCCGTGCTCGGTTCCGACGTGGCCGGCGTGGTGGAGGCGGTCGGCGCAGCCGTGACCAGATTCCAACCCGGTGACGAGGTGTACGGGATCGGCCACGGCACCTTCGCGGAGTACGCCCGCGCTCCGGAGAACAAGCTCGCGCCCAAGCCGGCGAACCTCACCTTCGAGCAGGCGGCCGTGGTCCCCGTCTCCGGGCTGACCGCCCTGCAGGGCCTGCGCGACCACGGGCAGGTCCAGCCGGGGCAGAAGGTGCTGATCACCGGGGCGTCCGGAGGGATGGGCACCTTCGCGGTACAGCTGGCCAAGGCGTTCGGGGCCGAGGTGACCGCGGTGTGCAGCACCACCAAGGTCGACCTGGTCCGATCCATCGGCGCGGACCACGTCCTCGACTACACGCGGGACGACTTCGCCGACGGGAAGCAGCGGTACGACCTGATCCTCGACATCGGCGGCACGCCCACGCTGTCCCGGCTGCGCCGGGCACTCACCCCGAAGGGGACGGTCGTTATCGCCGGCGGCGAGACCGGCGGCCGGTGGCTCGGCGGCTTCGACCGCCAGCTCCGGGCGGTACTGCTGTCGAAGTTCGTGGGCCAGACCCTGAAGACGTTCATCTGCTCGGAGAACTGCGAGGATCTGATCGTCCTCACCGGTCTCATCGAGTCCGGGCAGGTCACGCCGGTGATCGACCGGACGTTTCCGCTGGCCGAAACCCCGAAGGCCATCCGGTACCTGGAGGATGGGCACGCCCGCGGAAAGGTCGTCGTCACGATCTGACCTGCGGCGACGGCGGACCGCGGCGACCCGGCAGTACGGCGGCGGAAGGTGACATGACGGAGCAGCGGGAACAGCGCGCGGTGTTCGGCGAGGCGGTCGAGCAGTACGAGGCGACCCGGCCCGGATACCCGCCGGACCTGGTCACCGACGTGCTGGGGTACGCGGGCCCGGGACCGGTGCTGGAGGTGGGGGCCGGCACCGGCAAGGCGACCGTCGCTTTTGCCGCGCACGGCGTGGACCTGACCTGCCTGGAGCCCGATCCGCGGATGGCGGCGGCGCTCGAACGCAACTGCCCGGGCGTACCGATCGTCATCGACCAGCTCGAGTCGTGGCAGCCGACCCGCCGCTTCGGTCTGCTGTACTCGGCCCAGGCGTGGCACTGGGTCGATCCCGAGCGTCGCGTCGAGCTGGCACACGCGGCCCTGGCGCCGGGCGGCGCGCTCGCCCTGTTCTGGAACCACTACTCGCTCGCCGACCGGGCGTTGCACGCGGCGCTGATCGAGGTGGACCGGCGGTACGACCTGCCGCCCGACAAGACGCCGCACTTCCGCCGGCCCGAGGACAACGCCGGCGAACTGAGCGACTTCGCGACCGAGTGGTCAACGCTGGGACTCGCGGAAGACCCGCGCTTCACCGACCTGGCCAGCCGGCGGTACCGGTCGAGCCGCAGCTACCCGGCGGCCCGCTATCGGGATCTACTCGCGTCGATCTCGCTGTTCCGCATGCTCGAACCGCAGGTGCGGGAGGCGGTGCTGACGGAGGTGGCCGACATCGTCGACGCCCACGGCGGCACCATCGAGCTCGGCATCACCACCGACCTGGCGCTGGCCCGCCGGGCCGCCTGACCCGCGCTGCTTTCCTCTGGCACCGGCCCGGCGCCTCATCGGTGCCGCCCTGGCCGGGCGCCGTTGGAGCCTGGCGCGGATCGGCTAGCTGGCCTTGCGGTTGCCGATCACGAGGCGGTCGAGCAGGTCCTGGGTGGCCGCCGCCACCGCGTCCACGGCCTCGTCGAACGCCTCGACGTTGTGCGCGGCCGGGGCCCGGAAACCGGAGATCTTCCGGACGTACTGCAGGGCAGCGGCCCGTACGTCATCCGGCGTGGTGACCTCGGTGTACGGCGGGCGGAGAGTCTTGATGCTGCGACACATGGGCCGATCCTCCCTCGCCGGTCCCCGGGTCGGCCAGCCCAACGGCCGTACTGTCCTCGCATGTCCGTTCGTACCGAGCGTTCCGGCCCCGTGACCACGATCGTGCTGGACCGGCCGGCAGCACGCAACGCGGTGGACGGCCCGACCGCGCGGGCACTGGCCGATGCCTTCCGCGCGTTCGACGCCGACCCCGCCGCCGCGGTCGCGGTGCTGTACGGCGCGGGTGGCACGTTCTGCGCCGGTGCCGATCTCAAGGCCATCGGTACCCCCGGACAGAACCGGGTGGCCGCGGACGGCGACGGGCCGATGGGGCCGACCCGGGCGCGGCTGGGCAAGCCGGTGATCGCGGCGATCAGCGGGTACGCCGTGGCCGGCGGCCTGGAGCTGGCGCTCTGGTGCGACCTGCGGGTGGCCGAGGCGGGCGCCACGCTCGGCGTGTTCTGCCGGCGGTGGGGGGTGCCGCTGATCGACGGTGGCACGGTCCGGCTGCCGCGGCTGATCGGCACCAGCCGGGCGATGGACCTGATCCTCACCGGACGGCCGGTCGACGCTACGGAAGCGCTCGCGATAGGGCTGGTCAACCGGGTCGTACCGGCCGGACAGGCGCGCGCGGCGGCCGAGAAACTGGCGGCCGAGCTGGCCCGGTACCCGCAGGCCTGCCTGCGCAACGACCGGCTGTCCGTACTCGATCAGGAAGGCCGACCGGAAGACGAGGCGCTGGCCGCCGAGTTCCGGTACGGGCTCGAGTCGCTCGAAGCGGACGGTGCCGCCGGAGCCGCCCGGTTCGCCTCCGGCGCCGGCCGCCACGGCACCGTCGACACCTGAGCCGGCCGGCGCTAGCAGAGCTGCCGGATGACCTGGACAGCCTCGGCCAGGCGGTACCTCCGTGCGAGCACGTCAAGGACCTCGTGCTCCGTCAGGACGGGGCCCTGCCGGCCGGATCGGGCCGCGATGGCAGCCACGGCGATGGCGGCTCCGACCGGATCAACGGCAACGGTGTTCGCGGCGAACTCGTCCGGAGGAAGTACCTCCATCCCGCTCGGCAACCGCTCGGCCGGGAAGTCCTTGACGTTGTGCGTGACGATCGCGCCCGCACCGGCGACTACGGCTGCCGCCAGTACGTGTTCATCGTCTTGATCGGGAAGCTCGAAGGTACCGTCCAGGCCCTCCCAACCGTGGACTTCCGCATCGCCGAAAGCGACTCGCATCCGGGCAACGAGTGACCGGGCGCGGTCAGCCGCAGCCACCGGCTCGACACCACGCCGGACCAGCTTCGCTGCCTCGTGGTACTCCAGCTCCGCGAGGATCGCGCCGCTCCACACCGGGCGGTACAGACCTTCCACGGCAAGCGAGAGAAGGAAATCGCGCTGGAGGCTGGGCCACAGGACACAGGTGTCCAGGAGCGCGGTGAACATCCGTGCCGGTCAGAGCGCCGGACGTCCACGGCGGCGAGCCGCGACCGCGCGACGCGCCTCACGTAGCTGTCGCAACGCCTTCTCCAGATCGTCTTCGTCATCGAGGCTGACCGCAGTCGCCTCCAGCGCGGCATATTGCTCGGCTCGCCGCTGCTCCCGGTAGGCCAGCACGTCTCTGAGCAGCACCCGTCGGTGGGTGCCGATCCGTTCAAAGGGGATCTTGTCGTGGTCGAGCAAACCGATCACGGTGGGCCGACTCACTCCCAGCAGGTCAGCGGCCTGCTGGGTCGTGAGCGTCTGGGTGAGCGGGACGACCGTTACCGCCAGCCCCTCCTGGAGTGCACCGACGACCTGTCGAAGCATCCGGTACACCTCGACCGGCAGTTCGACCTGATCGCCCGGGCTCGACCCGGCGAGGAAGTACCGGGGAGCCGGGCGGCCACGACCAGCTTCCTCATGGGCCCGGAGGAAGTCATAGACCTGCGCCACCTGGTCCCCGGTCTCGGGCAGGTAGGTCTCTTGCCGGTGTACCGCTGCGCTCATTGGCCGCTCCTCATCCGCAGAAAGCGTAACAGATTTCGTTTCTTGCGGAGAAGGCTGCGCCTGGCAGTGCCTACGAGGAGAGGTGTTCGCGGGCCCAGAGCGCGGCGGAGGTACGGTCGGCCACTCCGATCCGGCGGAAGATGTTGCCAAGGTGCACCTTGACGGTCCGCTCGGTGATACCGAGGGCGCGGCCGATCTGCTTGTTCGCCATCCCCTTACTGACCAGCTGCAATACCTCGCGTTCCCGGGCGGAGAGCTGGCTCGCCGGATCCTCCCGGTTGCTCGGCAGCAGGTTGCGGGCGATCCGCGGGTCGATCGGCGACTCGTTCCGGGCGGCCGCGCGCACACCGTTGATCAGCTCGCGCGGCTCACAGTCCTTCAACAGGTAGCCGATCGCCCCGGCGGCGAGCGCCTCGGTGACCCGGTCCCGGTCGGAGAAGGACGTCAACACGATCACCTGTACGCCGGGTTGCTCGGCGAGGATCTGCCGGGTGGCCGCCACCCCGTCGAGTACCGGCATGGACAGGTCCATCAGGATCACGTCCGGACTGGTCGCGCGGGCCTTCTCCACCGCCTCGGCGCCGTCGCCGGCTTCGCCGACCACGTCGAGGTCCGCCTCGGTCTCCAGCAGCGCGGCCAATCCGGCGCGTACCAGCAGGTGATCGTCGACGAGCAGCACCCGGGTCACCGGTCCGGCACCTCCAGCCGCCAGCGGGTACCGGCTCCCGGTGCGGTCGCCACGGAGAGTACGGCTCCGGTCTGTACGGCAAGATCCGACATGAGCCGCAGGCCGAAGTGACCGTCCTCGGTCGACTCCAGCGCGTCGTCCAGATCAAACCCGACGCCGTCGTCGCCGATCTCCAGCCGCACCCCGTCGCCGTCCCGGGCCAGCGTGAAGTCGACGGTACGGGCGGAAGCGTGCCGGGCGATGTTGCGCACGCACTCCTGCGCGATCCGGAAGACCATTGCCTCGGCGTCCGGATCGAGCTCCAGCTCCGGCACGCTCAGTCGTACCTCGATGCCACGGGAGCGCAGCGTGCCGGCCAGGTCGGTCAGTGCCGCGGCGAGCCCGGCGTTGCGCAGGCTCGGCGGGTAGATGTCGACCAGCAGCGACCGCAGCCCACCGATGCTCGCGCGGACCGTACCGGCGGCCGCCCGCAGCCGTTCCGCGAGCTGCTGTTCGCCGAGCGCGTCGGCCCGCTCCGCGGCGGCTGCCACCGCGAACGAGGACCCGGCGAGTTCCTGTACCGCCCCGTCGTGCAGGGTGGCGGCGATCCGCTGTCGCTCGTTGTCGGACGCCTCGACCGCCCGCCGCAGCAGCGTGACCTGTTCGGCCTGCGACTGCCGCAGCCGGCCGAGCAACGCCCAGCCCAGCGGCAGCAGCAGCACCAGCAGTACGAGCAGGCTGCTCACCGTGATGCCGGCGAAGCCACGCCACAGCTGGCTGGTACGGGCGGTCACCGCGCTGTACCGGGAGTACGTCTCGAACAGCAGCGGCTGCGCCTGCGGCGTCCACACCGGGCGGTACACCTCGAGCAGCTTCCCCTGGCTCCGCTCGTACCGGTTCTCCGGCCGGCGCAGGTCGCTCACCTCGGCTTCCGTGGTCGGATCGGTGAACACCGCGCGTTCGTCGAGATCGAGCGGGAACTTCGAGCCGATCAGTCGCGGCTCGTCGGAGTACACGATCGTGCCGTCCGGTGCCCAGATCTTGACCCGCACGATCGACTCGTCCAGAACCCGCTCGCGTACCAGCGTGTCCAGCCGGTCCAGCGCCTCGGGCGAACCGGTCAGCAGCTCGTCCTCCAGTGCGGGCTGTACGACGCTGTCGGCCAACAGATCGGTGATCTTCAGAGCGTCGTTGACGGACTCGCGTTCCGCCGCCCGGCGGCTCGCCACCGCGCCGCCGATGGCCACCAGCGCCAGCACGACCACGCCGGCCGCGATCACCTGCAGTACGACCCGTCTCAGCGTGACCGGACGGCCGTCCGGTCGGGCCCGCGGACCGGCCGAGACCGGACGCCACGGAGGGGCGCCGCCCGGCGCCCCTTCCGTCGATGTCTCCACCGCACACCCTCCCGCCGCGGGACCTTCACCCACTGAAGTGTCCATCGCGGCACCCTGCGGCGCGTTCCGCCGGGCCGGTCCGAGCGGCCCGGCGGGATCGCCATCGGTCTGGGGGGTACCGCGGTCAGCTGTGGTGGGCACCGTCGTCGCCGCTGTGCCCGCCGCCGTGGCCGGAGCCGCTGTTCGAGCCGCCGCCGGAGCCGCCACTACCCGGACCGCTGTTGTCGTCGTCGCCGCCACTGCCCGGACCGCTGCTGTCGTCGCCGCCGTGGTCGTCGCCCGGCTCCGCGTGCCGGGTGGCGCCGCCATGATCGTCGCCGGGCTCCGGATGCCGGCTGGCACCACCGCGGTCGTCACCGGGCTCCGGATGCCGGCTGGCGCCACCGTGGTCGTCACCGGGCTCCAGGTGGCGGCGGACGCCACCCTTGTCGTCGGTCGGCAGCGGTGTGCTGACCTGGCTCGGTACGTTCACCGGCACCTTGTGGCTCAACGAGGGGTTGGACACCAGGCCACCTACCGCGGGTGCCGCGGCCGCGGCGAGGGCCGCCGCGACGATCATGAGTCGCATCATCGGATTCTCCTTCTCATCAGTTGACGACTCAGTTATCTCCCGCCGCCGGTACAGCCCACCAGTGGACCTCGGTACTAGTACCTCGTGTCTGCCCAGGTCACAGCCTTGACCTGAGTACCCGGCCAAGACTGCCGAAAAGGGCGGCACACCGCTGTACGACCGCGGTGAACCCGACACTCATTTCGTGCCGTTCGCCCGGATCCACCGAATTCCGGGTGCTACGGTCATTTAGGATCGCATCGAAATCGTCGAGTGCGCCGCCCGGGGATGCAGTGGCAGAGCAGATCGGTGGTACAACCCTGGCACCCGGCGCCGCGCGCCCTCGTGGCGGAATCGGCGAGGCGATCGTCGCGATCTCCGCCGACGGCCTGATCGCGTTGGCGGATCCGCTGGCCGAGAAACTATTCGGATACCACTGGGACGAGCTTGCCCATCAACCCCTTGACCTCCTAATTCCGGCAGCGAATCCCCTGCTCAGCACCCTCGAGACAGCAATGGCGTCATCGTGCGCAAAGGGTACACAGGTCACCTGCAGACGAAAAGACGGCAGTGAGTTCTCCGGCGAGGTTTCCTTCACGAAAATAGACACCGAGATTGGTCAGCTAAGAGCTCTGCGTATCGGAGAGGCGATACAACAGATGCCCGTAGCGGCCGAAACAGGATTCATCAACGCCTTTATTCAGTCGACCGGTTCGGTGGTCGTCGGCTTCGACCTGAACGGCGTCGTCGTCGCCTGGAATCCGGCCGCCGAGAATTTCTACGGCTACACCGCGGACGAGGTCGTCGGTGGGCCGGTGTCGATCCTGTACCCCGATGACCAGGTCGCCGTCGAGACCGAGATCTGGGAACGCATCCGGCGGACGCGCCGGCAGGTGACCTATTCCGCGCCTCGGCTCCGCAAGGACGGTACGACTGTCATCGTCCGGTTGGCCGCCTCCCCGGTACGGGACGCGTCCGGAGCGGTGACCGGCATCGCCGAGGTGAGCCGCGACCTGAGCCAGCAGGAGCACGCGGAGGCGAAGTTCCGGGGCCTGCTGGAGGGGATGACGCTGGCCGTCATCGGGGTGGACGCCAGCGGCCGGATCATGTTCGTCAACATGGAGGCCGAGCGGCTGTTCGACTACTCCCGCACCGAGCTGATCGGTCAGACCGTCGAGCTGCTGATCCCGGAGAACCTCCGGGAAAAGCACATCGAACACCGCCGCTTGTACCTCAAGGATCCACACACCAGGCAGACGATGCCCGGTCTGCAACTGCCCGCGCGACGGCGGGACGGCGGTGAGTTCCCGGCCGAGATCTCGTTGGCTCCGATCCACAGCGACGAAGGCCTGCTGACCGTGGCCACGGTCGTCGACATCACGCCGCGGCTGGAGGCGGAGCGGGACCAGGCCCGGCTGGAGCGGGAGTTGCACCGTGGCCAGCGACTCGAGGGGCTCGGCCAGCTTGCCGGCGGCGTCGCGCACGACTTCAACAACGTACTGGCGATCATCCTCAACCATGCCGGTCTCATCCAGGAGGATCTGGCGAAGGTACTGCCGGACAGCGACGACCGGTGGGCCTCGTTGCGGCGGGACGTCGAGCAGATCCAGCACGCCGCCGAACGGGCCGCCCGGCTGACCCGGCAACTGCTCGCCTTCGGCCGCCGGGAGGTACTCCGGCCCGAGGTGCTGAACCTCAACGACGTGGTGACCGATGTACAGCGGTTGCTGACCCGCACCTTCGGCACGAGCATCGTGATCGCGCCCGAGCTGGCACCTGACGTGTGGCCGGTGCTCGCCGATCCGGACCGGATGGAGCAGGTGCTGGTGAACCTCGCGGTGAACGCCCGGGACGCGATGCCCGGCGGCGGCCGGTTGGTCGTACAGACCGCGAACCGGACCGTGGTACACGATCGCCACCCGTTGCACGCCGGCCGGTACGTCGAACTCCGCGTCACCGACACCGGCGTCGGGATGCCGCCGGACGTGGTGGACCGCGCCTTCGAACCGTTCTTCACCACCAAGGAGGCGGCCGCGGCCAGCGGACTCGGGCTGGCCACCGTGTACGGCATCGTCACCCAGGCCGGCGGCAGTGTCCGGATCAGCTCCGAGGTGGGCATCGGCACCACGGTCACCGCGCTCCTGCCGACCACGGACACCGCGTCGGAGCCGGTCGAGGCAGCGGTACCGGCCGGAGCCACGGAGCCGGCGGCCGCCCCGGTACCGGAGCCCAGGCAGCACACCGTGCTGGTGGTCGACGACGAGCCGGACCTCCGCAAGCTGGTCG
This sequence comes from uncultured Actinomycetota bacterium, assembly GCA_963742715.1. GTDB lineage: Bacteria > Actinomycetota > Actinomycetes > Mycobacteriales > Micromonosporaceae > CAVUMR01. The sequence goes on from CAVUMR010000003.1 coordinate 914,251, forward strand.
AGATCATGCTCAGCCGAGCCGGGTACGCGGTTGTGACCGCGGGAAACGGCACGCAGGCCGTCGAGGTGGCCGAGTCGCACGCCGGAGCGATCGACCTGCTCATCACCGACGTCACGATGCCGGGGATGCTCGGCAAGGAGGTGGCCGAACGGGTACGCGCGATCCGCTCGGACATCCAGGTGCTGTACATGTCCGGGTACGCCCAGCCGTTGCTCACCTCGAAGGGCACCATCGATCCCGACGTGGCGCTGATCGAGAAGCCGTTCAGCAAGAGCACGCTGCTGGAGACCGTGGCCGGACTGCTCGGCCCGGCGAGCTAGCGGGCCGCTCCGGGCCACTCGCCGCCCGGGTCACCCCGGGCACCGCGGGGTCAGCCGCAGGCGACCGGGGTGGCGTGCGCCGGGTCGAGCGCGTTCAGCACCACGTGCAGCGCGGTCGGGTCCACCGCGATGGTCACGTGCCCCGCCACGTCGATCGCGCAGTGGTCCTGCAGCCGGACGTTGCTTACCGCTGAGCCGCTCAGATACTGCGAGGTGTATGGCGTGACAACCTCGTCGTACCGGGTCGCGATGACCGTGTACGTCACCCCCGGCACGGTGTCGCCACCCGCGTTGAGCTGCTGCAGCATGGCCGAGTCCAGTACCTGGTCCTGGCAGGCCGGGCAGGCGTCGAAGATCACGTCCGCGGCGTCGGGGAAGTACTCGATCAGGTTGGTCAACCCGTCCAACGTCGTGCCGTGGTTGGACGGCGCGAGCCCGACCAGCGCGTGTACCTTGTTCGCGCCACCGAGGAACTTCAGGTAGTACCGCGGCATCATGCCGCCCTGCGAGTGGCCGACGATGTCCACCTCGGCCGCGCCGGTCGCGGCCAGCACCTCGTCGACGAAGCCGGCCAGTTGAGCCGCGGAGTCGGCCACCGGACCGATGCCCTGGATCAGCGAGCCGGTCGAGCCGCCGTAGTCGAGCGCGAAGACGCAGTAGCCCTTGCTGGCGAGCAGCGGCGAAAGCGCCAGCCAGTTGTTGTTGCGGTTGGCGAACGTGCCGTGCACCAGTACGACCGGGTACGGATGCGCCGCGGTCGGCTGGCAGGACCAGTCGTTGGCGCCGGGCGGCGGCGGGATCGGGTCGCTGTCCGCGGTCACGCCCGCCGTTGTCGCGCCGGGCGCCGCGGCGACCGCTCCGCTCGCGGTCGCGAGCACCACGCCGCCGACCAGCGCAGCCGCGCCGAGCGCGAGCTGCCACCGTCCCACTGCACGCATGACCGGCTTCCTTTCGGCCGCGACCCGGGGCCGGTGGCCGCGAACACGCGTACGACCAGCGGAAACAGGTCAGGACGGAGCCGGCGCAGGCGCGCGCCGGCAGCGGGAAAACTTGCGGTATCGCCCCGGATGACCGGTTCGGTGGTCGGAACCTACCACTCGGTAACGTCCGTCCGGAAGAGCCGCAATCGCCCGCCCGGCACGCGCGGGTGGTACTACCGGGCGAGGTCCGCCAGCGTGCGCCAGAACATCAACTCGTAGCTCTGCAGCAGCCGGCCGTACCGCTTCGCCCGGGCCAGTGGTTCACCCGCGTCGAGTGCCGCCCGGACCGCCGCGACCGCCTGCTCGTCCAGCTCGGGCGCGGGCGTGGCGAAGAAGTCGAAGAACCCGCACGCCTCGTCGTCGAAGCCGTACTTCTCCCGCAGCGCCTGCGCGATCGTCGCGCAGTATCCGCCCCAGGCGGCGAAGTTGGCGCTCAACGCCAGTACCACCTCGGCGGGTTCGCCGTGCAGCGCGAGCCAGCTCACGTACGCCGGGTACGCCTGACAGCCGGCCGTCGGCTCGTACGCGTCCAGCGCCGCCTCGTCCAGGCCGGCCGCGGCCGCGAGCGCCGGCAGCTTCGCGTACGCCAGGTCCTCTCCCGCCGCCAGCGTGCCGAAGAAGCCGGCGGCGGCCGGCTCGACCGACCGGCCGGCGAGAAACTGGAAGCTGCGCCGGTCGCTCGAGATGACGTACCGCTGCTCCGCGGCCAGCGCGGCCAGTGCGGCGCGCGACGCCCGCCCCTCGGCGACCAGCGCTACCAGCTCGTTCTCGCCCTCGGCCGGGGCCAGCTCCCGCCGCACCGTCTCCAGCAGATCACCAGCACTCATGCCGCCGCCTCGCCGCGCTCGCTCATGCCACTCCCTTATCGATCGTGTTCATCGGTCGGCGGAGGCCTGCCCCGCGGCCCCGGACCGCAGGTGCCGGGCGAAGCCCAGCACGGTGCCGGCGGCCGAGGTGCGGGCCACCACGCCGGCAAGGATCAGGTACAGCAAACCGGAGATCAGCCACGCCTCCACCGGAACCAGACCCAGGTCCGGGACCGACTCCTGGCCCGGCAGCAGGCCGAGCCCCCAGGCACCGAACAGCACCGCGACCAGCACCGCGACGATGCCCGGCCAGTTGGCCAGCCCGGCGTCCCGCCAGGCCGGGATCACGTCGACCGGCCGCCGGAGGCCGAACCACCGGGGCAGCAGGAACTGGTCGACACACATGACCACGGTGGCGCTGGGCAGCGCGATCGCCGACCAGCCGGCGACGGTGAAGAAGCCGTTCTCGACCTGCGGGAACCACCACGTCATCAGCGCCGCGATCACGGCCACGACCAGGCAGGTGTACCAGCGGCGCCAGCCGCGCGCGTGGCCGACCACGTTCTGGCCGCCGTTGACCATCTCGTAATAGTTGCCGTCATTGATGGCCACCTGCAGCACCGTGGCCACCACGGCACCCAGCCACAACGCGCCGAACAGCGAATACGTCACCGTGTACCGGAATGCCGGGCCGAAGTCGAACGGGCCGGCCTTCGACAACTCCGCCATCATCCAGCCGCCGGCCACGAACAGCACCAGGCCGACCGCGATAGCGACCACATAGGGAATGACCGGCCAGGTGAATCGCGGCTTGCCGTACCGCCAGGTGTCCGGCTCGTTGCCCCACATCACCGAGCCGATCGCGATTCCGATCCCGGACAGCAACGGCAGTTCGGTGGTACCGGCCGGGCTGGCGTTCAACACCTCCCCGGGAATGTCCGTGAATCCCTTGATGACCAGGTACAACACCCACACGATAAGGATCGGGGCGACAAGGTACCGGGCGAACGCGGTGATCCCGGTGAAGCCGAACAGATTGTTGGCGACCCCGAGCAGCGCCAGGATCACGCTGATCAGCACCACATGACCCCACCCGAACAGGCCGTCGTACAGGGTGGCCAGCAGGTTGAACGCGAACGCCGTCCAGCCGGCCGCGACCCCGACCAGCAGTACCGATACCAGCGCGGAACCGACCACTCCGAACACCGAGCGGGTCAACAGCGCGTGCGTCTGCCCGGTGCGGGAACCGAGGTACGCGGCGGGCAGCGCGTAGGCCAGGTACGCGAGGCCACCAAGGGCACCGGCGGCAACCGAGCGGCCCAGTGAGTAGCCGGCGTCGTGGTACTGGAAGCCGAGGAAAAGGTAGGTGAATCCGGCCGCGAGGGTGACCCAGAGGGCTACGAAATGAAACGCCGACCGCCGTTCGGACAGGGGCACCACGCCGGTGTCACTCGTGGAGTAGTCGTGCCGAAGCTCTTTGGCCAGCTCCTCACGGGAAAACTCACCTGCCGGGCGAGATGAGTCCACCGCCATCTCATTCACCTTCGATCGGGGTCGCGCCGTCGGACGGAATCGCCTCCGGGCGCCGTTGTTCGTTACCGACACGCGGTCGACCTGCGTAAACGTCGCGGGTTCAATAGGCCACGGGCCGGCGGGTCACAGCAAACGACACCGCCTGTGCGGAACCGCAAAGAGGCTGGCGCCAGTATAGGGGCTCGGGTCGCCAGGGTTTCCGGTCAATTACCACCGAACGAATTCGCGCGTCTCGATCGGTGGGACCGGGCCGATCGGCTCGCCCTGTACGAGGCGCCGACCAGGCGGGACAATGCCCCATGACCTCCGCCGCGCGACGTCGCCGCCGGCCGCCGCGGCTGATCCGGCCGGTCAAGGCGGCCCGTACCGAGCAACCCGCGCTGGCCGGCGCGTGGGCCGCCGAGGACGACCGGCTCGACCGACCGGACCTGTACCCGCTGCCCGGTGGAGCGGGTCCGGAGGACGTACTGGTCGACGCTTCCGGCGCCCTGGTGACCGGTGCCGTCGATGGCCGGATCTGGCGCTGGCCGGCCGGCGCGCGCCCCGTCGACCGACCCGAACTGGTGGCCGACACCGGTGGCCGGCCGCTCGGCATCGAACTGGATCCGCGGGACGGCTCGCTGCTGGTGTGCGACGCGTGGCGCGGGCTGCTCCGGGTCACCGGCGACGGTCAGGTACACGAGCTGACCGACCACGCGGCCGGCACCCCGATCCTGTTCTGCAACAACGCCGCCGTACAGCGGGACGGCACGGTGCTGTTCACGGACAGCTCCGACCGGTACCCGATCACCGCCTGGCGACAGGATCTCCTGGAGTACCGCCCGAACGGCCGGCTGCTCGCGTACCACCCGGACTCCGGCCGGACCGAGGTGGTGGCCCGCAACCTGTACTTCCCGAACGGCGTGGCCCTGACCAGCGACGAGTCGGCGGTACTGGTGGTCGAGACGTCGACCCACCGGCTGGTACGGGTCTCCCTGCGCAGCGGCGACGTGGAGGTGGTCACCGAGTTCGCGGCGTACCCCGACAACCTGGCCAGCGCGGCGGACGGAACGTACTGGGTCGCGCTGCCGAGCCTGCTGCCGCCGGTGGTCGGGAAGCTGCTGCCGCACCCGTGGCTACGGCGGGTCGCCGCACTGCTCCCGACGTGGGTGCCGCCGAAGCCGGCCAGGTACAGCATCGTCGCCCAGCTCGACGCCGACGGCCAGGTGCTGCGGACGCTGCACGGGCCGGCCGGCCGGTACACCATGATCACCGGAGTTCGCGCGGACGGCGACACCCTGTGGCTGGGCAGCCTCACCGAGCACGCGGTGGCGCGGGTCCGGCTCTGACCCGCCTACCAGGGCTTGAGGATCGGCCAGTCCCGGCCGAGCAGTGCGCGGACCGGGCCGGGGCTACCGGTCACCACCCCGGCCTTGAACTGTTTGGCGAGCTGGGCGGTGTGCAGCGTGCTCAGCGTGGCCTCGTCGGTGAGTTCGGCCACCTTGCCGTGCCGCCGGGCCAGCGCACGGGCCGCGGTCGCGTCGAACGGCTCCACCGAGAACACCGCCGCCAGCTGGCCGCCGGTCAGCACCTCCAGCACGAGCGCGTGGTCCTCGGTCAACTGGCGGTACGCGTCCGCGAGCACCAGCGCCGACACCGCGATGGCGCGGTCACGGTCCACCGCCGCGGCGACCAGCGACGGCACGACCAGGCTCTTCTGTCGGGCATAACCGGTGAGTGGATCGACATCGAAGACGTACGCGACTGTGCGCGAACCGATCACACCAGCGACCCGTCACCTTCGGGCCGGACCGACCGCCAGGCGTCCACGCGGTCGGCGAACACCTGCGCCTGCGCCTGCTCGTCCGGACCGGGGCGGCCGAAGCGCAGGAACAGCTCTTCCAGCGCCTGGCTGCGCTCCTCGCGTTCGGCGGCCTGCCGCAGGGCACGGACCACATACGCCGACACCTGGCGCTCACCAACATGTTCCAGCTGTGCCGCCACATCGTCCGGCACGCTGATGGTGATCCGTTTAGTCACACTGACAAGGTACTTCATTCATACTTGTCACGCACGGTGTTCTTCAGACCTGATTCGATCGGCGCTCCGGACAGCCGACACGCGGCATCGGGCCCGTCGCGGCGGACCGCCGTCGGCTTTGTCCAGGTCCGCCCCGGCTCGCGATAGGGAGTTGAGCAGGTGTACGGAACGGTCACCGCGGTCAGCCGCAGCGGTACACACACGCTGGTCAAGCCCGTGCAGGAGCTGATCGAGCTGGTCGCCGGGCTCGGTGTGGCGGGCGACGCGCACCTCGGCGAGACGGTCCAGCACCTGTCCCGGGTGGCCCGCGATCCGAGCCAGCCCAATCTCCGGCAGGTACACCTGATCCACGAGGAGTTGCACGAAGAGTTACGGGCTGCCGGCCTGGTGGTGACCGCCGGGCAGCTGGGCGAGAACGTCACCACCAGCGGCGTCGACCTGCTCGGGCTCGCCACCGGCACCCGACTGCACCTCGGCGCGGAGGCGATCGTGCAGGTCACCGGCCTGCGCAACCCGTGCAAGCAGCTCAACCGGATCCAGCCGGGCCTGATGGCGGCCGTCCTGGACCGGGACGAGCACGGCGACCTGATCCGCAAGGCCGGGGTGATGGGCATCGTGCTGGCCGGCGGCCCGGTACGCCCGGGCGACCCGATCCGGGTCGAGTTGCCGCCGGAGCCGCACCGACCGCTGGTCCCGGTCTAGCCGAGGTGGTGTGGCCGACCGGCGACCTGGACAGGATTTCCGCACGGGATCCTCCAGGTACCGATTGGATCGGCCGGCTCTCGGCCCGCGTAGCGCGGTGGGCCGGCCGAGCTTCCGCCCGGCCGGCCCGTTACGTGCGATCGGCTGGAGCCGTGGTGGTACCGGCCCGCCGAGGTACCCGCTGAAGCTGCTACGGGCAGGCCGCGTCGCTGCCGGTCACGTTGACCGCCCGCCAGGCCGCCTGGACCGTCTTGTACTCGGTGGAGCAGTTGCCGTACAGGTCCTTGGCGGCGTGCAGGGTGTACGCCCGGGCCGTGTTGCTCGGGTTGCTGGTCGAGACGTACTGGGTGCTCGAGGTGAAGTACAGGTCGAGCGCGCGGAACCAGATCTTCTCCGACTTGGCCCGGCCGATGCCGACCACCTTGGGAGCGCCACTGCAGACCGGGGAGGTGCCGTACGAGGTGGCACCGGTGCCCTGCGCCAGGTCGAAGAAGAAGTGGTTGGCCACGCCGGACGAGTAGTGCACGTCGACGTTCTTGGTGCTGCTCGACCAGCAGGAGTGCGACGCGCCGTCCAACGCCGGGTTGTACATGTAGCGCAGCGGCTTGCCGTCGCCGAAGATGTTGATCTTCTCGCCGATGTTGTAGTCGCCCGGGTCGGTCGCGTTGGCCGCGTAGAACTCGACCATCGTGCCGAAGATGTCGGAGGTTCCCTCGTTCAGTCCGCCGGACTCACCGGAGTAGGTGAGGCCACCGGGTACGACGTGCTCGGTGACGCCGTGGCTCATCTCGTGGCCGGCCACGTCGATGGCGACGAGCGGACGGGCGTTGCCGGAGCCGTCGCCGTACGTCATCTGGGCGCCGTCCCAGAACGCGTTGACGTAGCTGTTGCCGTAGTGCACCCGGCTCGGTACGCCGGTGCCGTTGCCGAAGATGCCGTTACGGCCGTGCACGTTCTTGTAGTAGTCGAAAGTCTTCGCCGCGCCGTAGTGGGCGTCCGCACCAGCCGACTGGCGGTTGGAGTTGGCGTTGTTGCCCCAGATGTTGTCGGCGTCGGTGAAGGTCGTACAGGTACTGGAGCCGTTGTTCATGTCGCAGGTACGGCCGTTGCCGTGCGTCGCGTCGATCATCGTGAAGTTCGGCGCGGCACCGCTGGTGCTGACGCTGACGTTGCCGGAGTACAGCGTCTTGCCGGTTCCGGTGGCCGTCTCGATCTCGTCCCAGGAGCGGAGGAAGCCGCCGCCGCGGGCGTCGGTCAGGACGTGCAGCACCGACGGGGTCTGGCCGTCCGCCGCCATGCCGCGCAGCACGGTCTCCCAGGCCAGCCGGCTGGTACCGGAGGACGCGTCGACGACGAGCTTCGTCGAGTCGGTACGGCTGAGCGTGCCGGCGAAGTGGTGACGTGCCACCGCGGTCGCCCGCGCGGTGGACACCGCGGGGCTGGTGGACAGGGTCAGCGGCGCGGCCAGGGCGTTGGACACGCCGGCGAAACCGCCGGCAGCGGTGGTGTGCATGACGAAGTCGCCGCCGTACACCGGCAACCCGTGGAACGTACGGGTGTACCGCACATGCGCGGCACCGTTGGGGTCGGTGCGCACGGAGTAGACGGCGTAGCTGTCGCCGGCCGCGCCGTGCACGGCCGAGCGGTGGCCGGAGACGAGCGTGTTGGCGACGGCCACCTTGTCCGTGCCGGCCTGCGGGGTGTTGGCCTGCGCTGCCGGACCGGCGGCTGCGAGCAGCCCACCGACCAGCATTGCGGCACCGACGACGGAAAGAGATCTCCTCAAGGGGTCCTCCCGGTACCAAAAGGGATGCGAAGTCGCATCTGGTACACCGATATAGCGGACCCGGAGCTATCTGTAAAGAGTCTGCTACTCCTCGTAATTGAGAATAGGTGTAAAAAGGACGGAACGCCTCTCCATAAAGCATTCCGTCACAAGGCTATTATCCGATTTGTACCAACCAATTGGCCGGCTCATGTTGACCGGCCGGCTTGTATTGGCACGGCCGGCTTGTACTGCCCGGCCGGCTCGTATTGGCCCGGCCGGCTTGCATTGGCCCGGCGGTGCGCGGCAAAACCCGCGGCGCGGCGCCGGAAAGGCAATGGGCCCCCGCCGGAGCGACGGAGGCCCACCAGTGCCGACGGGCGTCAGCAGGGGCCGTCGCTACCGCTCACGTTCACCGCGGTCCACGCGGCCTGCACCGCGCGGTACTCGGTTCCGCACTGGCCGTACAGCTCCGCCGCGGCAACCAGCGAAGCCGCCCGGGCGGCCCGGTAGTTCGTGCTCGGCGTGAAGTGCGCGGTCAGCGCGCGGTACCAGATCTTCTCCGCCTTGGTACGCCCGATGCCGGTCACCGCGGGCGCGCCGTTGCACACCGGGGAGGTGCCGTACGGCGTGACGCCGGTGCCCTCGGCCAGGTCGAAGTAGAAGTGGTCGCCCACCCCGGAGGAGTAGTTCGGATCGGCGGCCGGGACGCTCGAGTCCCAGCACGAGTAGGACGCACCGTCCAGCGCCGGGTTGTACATGTACCGGCTCGGCGCCGCGACCTGCTCGCCGATCGTGTAGTCGGCCACGTCGGTGGCGTTGTTCGCGTAGAACTCGATCATCGTGCCGAAGATGTCGGACGTGGCCTCGTTCAGGCCGCCCGGCTCGCCGAAGAACTCCAACCCGGCGGTCACGTCGGTGACGGCGTGGGCCCACTGGTGGCCGGTGATGTCCAGACTGATCGTCGGCTGCTGGTTGCCCGGACCGTCGCCATAGGTCAGGCCGCCGGCGTCCCAGAACACCCCGGTGTAGTTGTTGCCGTAGTGGACCCGGCTCACGACGCCCTGGCCATCGTCGAAAACGCCGGCCCGGCCGTGCACCTTGTCGTAGTACTCGTACGCCATCCCGGCGACGTAGTGCGCGTCCGCCGCCGCCGTCTGCCGGTTGCCCTGGGTGCCGTCACCCCAGTCGTTGTCCGGGTCGGTGAACAGCGTGCACGACCCGGAGGTCGAGTTGTGCATGTCGCAGGTCTGGTTGCCGCCGTGATCCGGGTCGGTCATCACGTAGTTGCCGTTGCCGCCGCTGGTGTGCAGCGGGACCGTACCGGAGTACAGCGTGTGCCCCTGGCCGATCACCGTCAGGCCCGGGCCGGCCGATCGGGCCTCGGCCTGTACGGCTGGGCCGGTAGCGGCCAGCAGGCCACCGACCAGCACCGCGGCGCCGGCGACGAAAACTGATCGCCTCACGGGAGTCCTCCCCTGTACCAAATGGGATGCACATACTGCATCCAGACACTTCGATATAGCGGACTCCAGATCATCTGTAAATAGCGGATTACCGAATGTGTCAGACGTATTCGACGTGACACGTTTCCACGTCCGGCGCGATAAACGCCAGCAGCCGGTCGCCCTCCTCGGCGACCGCGGACCGGTCCCGATCCGGCCAGCCGGTACCGGTCGACACCCGCAGAACCGCCGCGCCGTCGGCCCGCTCCAGCCGCCAGGTACCGGCGAGGAAGCCGTCCACCAGGACCGAGCCGGAGGTACCGCCGTTGCCGGGCGGCAGGTCGGGCTTGCGGCCGCCGGTCAGCACCCGGCGCCGGTCGGCGTACGAGAACAGCAGGTTGTCGTACTCGGGCAGGAACCGCGGTGGCGCCGGCGTACCAGGGTCCGGGCGCGGGGCGTCCGGCAGGTCGTACAGGTCGGCACCGTCCTCGGTACGGAACCGGCGCAGCCGCGGGCCGAGCCGGTCCACCACTTCCCGCAGCCGGGTCAGGCCGCACCAGGTCTGTACGTCCCGGACCGTGGCCGGACCGAACGCGCCGAGGTACCGCAGGACCAGCTCGTCCAGCGTCGACCCGTGGCCGCGCGGGCGCCCCAGCCAGGTGTCGCTGGTGGCCCACGCGGCCGGACCACTCGTCCCCCAGATGCCCCGCGGCGGTACCTGCACGGCCGGTACCACGAAGGTCGCCGCGTACGCCAGCGACACCGGATCGAGGTCCGGCCAGCGCGAGGCGAGCAGCGGGCCCAGCTCCGCGCGGGTCCGGGGTTGTTCGTCCAGCAGCGCGCGGCCGGCCGCGGCGATCGCGTCGAGCTCGGTGCCGGCCAGGTGGTGGCCGAACGGCGAGCTGGCGAACACACGCGCGAACATCGGCTCCAGCAGCGGCCGCAGCGCGAGGAAGTCGCGGGCGGTCACCAGGTGCACGGTGGCGCGGAACAGGGACGCGCGTACCGCCTGCCGGCCGTTGATCAACCCGGCCAGCTCGGCCGGATCGAAGTCCACCAGTCGGGTCCACAGCCCGACGTACGGCGCGTTCGGCGCCTGACCCTGCATCCCGACCAGGTGCTCGATGGCGTCCGCGGCGGCCATCCGCCGGCGCTCCAGCAGCAGTTGCCGGGCCAGGGTGGCGCGGCTCAGCGCGAGGAGACTGAGCGGCGGTGCGTCCGCGACGGGCATGCGCCCAGTCTCCTCGCGCGATCCGGCCCGGGGCGCCACCAGCCTGGCGCCGGGCCGGTGCCACCGGGACGGCCGGTCGACCGGCCGCCCCGCCGGCGGTTCAGCGGGTCCAGAGCACCGCGCGGGTGGCCCCGTCGGACATCCGCTCGCTGGAGCCGACGATCTGGCCGCAGTTGTTGATGTCCCACGCCTCGCTGTTGCCGGGGCTCAGGCCGGGCAGCTCCCGGCCGGCGCCGGCCCGCGGCCACCAGACTGCGCGGGCGGTGCTGTTCGCGAACCCGGACCCGGCCACGTCGTCGACGTTGTTGACCCCGGTGCCGGTGGTGCCGTCGATGCTCGGGAACAGGCCGAGCGGCGTGAACACGCCGTCGCGGACGAGGAACGCGCGGCGACCGTCACCGGTGGCGTACCCACCGGTGATGTGGCCCTTGGCGTTGATCGCGTACGCCGTGCCGAACGCGTCGACCAGCTGGGTCGCCACCCCGGCCCGCCAGCGGGCGGGTGACGTGGTCGGCCCGGTGCCGAAGTCAGCCTCGCCCGCGATCACGCCGTTGTTGTTGATGTCCTCGGGCAGCACCCGAACGCCGGTCGTGCTGGTCAGCGGGGTCATGGTGCCGTTGCGCCAGCGGAAGCCGACCAGCGTGCCGGTGCCGTCGACGCTGTGGCCGACCACCACGCCGTTGTCGTTGATCCCGGTCGCGACGCTCTCCCCGCCCAGCGTGCCGAGGTCGCGCAGGTGCCCGTTGTGCCACAGGAACGCGTGCGTGACCCCGCTGTGCAGAGTGCTGTACCCGACCACGTCGCCGTACCTGTTGATGTCGGTCGCCGAGCTGGTCGGGCCACCGAGCGTGCCGAGGTCGCGCAGGTGCCCGTTCCGCCACAGGACCGCGTGTACCGGCGGGTTCTCCCCGCCCGCCACGGTGCTGTTGCCGACCACGTCGCCGTGATCGTTGATCGCCAGCGCCTGGCTGCAGCAGGTGCCGCGCAACGTACCGAGGTCCACCACGTGCAGTGGTCGGGAAGCGGCCGGCTGGTTCGTCGTTGCGCCGGCCGCCACCGGCAGTACGACCGTGGCGAGCGCGAGCGCGGCGATGGACGTGACCGCGAGGACGACACCGCGGCCGGGAGTACGGGTGGTAGAGACGAACGGCAGCGCCATGGCGCTCACTCTCCTCGGCCGAAACGCTGTGCGGTCGGCTCCTCGCGGTCCGTTTCTGCAATGAGGTACGACGCCACGATCTCCCCGCACCGGTCCGGGGACTGTCGGCTTCGCGACGTACCCCGCAACGTCATCCGGACGGCCCATCGCCGCGCCGGATAACCGCTGGTACCGGGCGTACCGCCATAGCGCACGAAGGCGGGACATCGACGGTAGCCGGGGTCTACTACGGCCGGTAGGGTGCTGCCCAGCGACAGCCCCGGGCAGCACGGACGCCACAATTGGCCCGCGCCTGGAACGCACGTCAATTCGCACCCCAGGACCGGAGGCACCGGTGACCCCCTCGACGAAGCCTGCCGACAACTATGTACGCGACGGCTTAGCCCTTTTCGCGAACCACGGCGACCTGGAGGCCATGGTCGCCACCGACGGTCGCCGGTTCAGTTACGCGCAGGTGGCTGACCGCGTCCGGGACACCGCGGCCGCCCTGTGGGGGCACGGGATCCGCCCCGGCATGACCATCGCGATGCTGTGTACGAACTCGGCCGAGGCGGTGTTCACCCACCTGGCCGCGCACCTGATCGGCTGCCGGACCGCGTACATGATGCACGTCGCCCCGCTGCCGTACCTGGAGGGCGTGTTCGGGTTCGTCGAGGCGGACGCGTTCGTCTACCAGCTCGAACACACCGGTGCGACCGGCGAGAAGCTGGCCCGTGGCGCCGCCGCTGCGCTGCCGATCTTCTGCCTCGGCGCGGGTGGCGCGGGGCCGGACCTCACCGATCCGCCGAGGGTCACCGAGCTGCCGTTCGACCCGGCGGACATCACGCACGAGCCGGAGAGCCTGTTCCAGACCAGCGGTACCACCGGCACGCCGAAGCTGGTACGGCACCGGCAGGGCTTCTTCCCGGCGGTCACCCGGATCGCGGCGGAGTACTACCGGCCCGGCGAGGGGCGCATCCGGCACATCACGCTGTCCGGGATCTGGCACGCCGGCGGCATGTCCGCGGTGATCATGACGCTGTTCAGCGGCGGGCTGCTGGTCATGCAGTCCGGCCTGGACATCGAGCCGTTCCTGGCCGCCATCGCGGCGGAGCGTCTCACCAGTACCAACATGTCGCCGCCCGGGCTGTACATGCTGCTCGAGGACAAGCGGCTGGCCGACGCCGACCTGTCCAGCCTGCACCGGTTCACCGTGTCCGGCACGGCCGCGTCCCCCACCCGGCTCGGCGAGGCCACCGGCCCGTTCGGCGCAGCCCTCGACGTGGTGTACGGGATGAGCGAGATCCCGATGATCACCGCGCTCACCGGCCTGTACCAGCTGGACGACCCCGAGTTGCTGGCCTCCTGCGGCCAGCCGTGGGGCGACGTACGGGTCGAGATCCGCGACCAGTCCGGCAAGGCGGTACCAGCCGGCCACCCCGGTGAGATCTGGGTGTCCGGGGCGCTCGTGATGTCCGGCTACTGGAACATGCCCGAGCTCACCGCGGAGACGCTGGTCGACGGGTGGCTCGCGACCGGGGATGTCGGTCGCGTCGACGAGGACGGCAACCTGTACATCCTGGACCGGGTCAAGGACATGGTGGTCACCGACAGCGGCGGCACCATGGCGTACTGCCGGCCGATCGAGGACGCGCTGACCTCGCACCCGGACGTCCTGCAGGCGTCGGTGGTCGGGGTGCCGGACGACTTCCTCGGCGAGGCGGTACACGCGTACGTGATCCGCCGCGAGCACGCCACGGTCACCGGCGACGAGCTGCGCGGGTACGTACTCGGCCGGCTGAACGCCGATTGGTGCCCGCGGGAGGTCGAGTTCCTCGACTCGTTCCCGCTCACCGAGTACGGCAAGGTGGACAAGAAGCAGCTCCGGGCCAGGTACCGACCGGGCACGGACGCGACGGTGACCGCCGGCAGCTGACCGCGGGATGGTCACTCGATCGGGGGCGGAGGTTTCGATGACGGCGGCGCTCGACCCGGCACCCAACCCGGAGAACGAACGCCCGGCGGCACCCGCCGGGACCACGCTGCTGCGCGCCACCGAGGTGCTCTCCACCGTGAGTACCCGGCTGTCCTTCCTGGTCATCGCCTGGCTGTTGCTGTCCGGTACGGGAAACTGGAGCACCGTCGGGCTGGTCCTCGGAGTTCAGGCGCTGGCGTACCTGGCCACCTGCGCGCTGGTGCCGGTGCTGCTCGACCTGCCCGGCGAGAACCGGGCCGGTGCCCGCCGGCGGATGTCGGTGGCCGCGGACCTGCTCAGCGCCGGTGCGGTGGCCGTGGTCGCCGTCTTCGCCCGCGACGTCGTCGTACTGACCATGCTGGTCGGCCTGCTCGGCGTGCTGCGCGCCACCAGCGACGTGACCAAGGGCTCGCTGGCGGCTCCGGAGACCGACCAGGAGTCCGGGGACGGACCGATCCGCGCCAGCGCGCCACCGCGCGAAGGCCTGCTCGGCGTCGCCTCGCTGCTGGCCGGCGCCGCCCTCGGCGCGATGGTCGCCTGGCTGGGCTGGTCCGGCGCGCTGTGGATCCTCGGCATCACGTTCGCCGCCTGCGCCGCGACCACCGTGCTGGCCAGTCCGGTGCGCTCGGACGCGGTACCGGCCTCGGAACTCCTCGGCGACTCGCTGGCCCGGTTCCGCCGGCACCCACTGGCCCAACGGCTGGTGGTGGCCCTGTTCCTGACCAGCCTCTTCGGTGCCGCCGGCGCGGTCGCGCTGGTCGAGGCGTGGGCCCAGGACACGTTCACCTCCGAGCAGGCCCTCGGCATCCTCGGCGGCGCCGTACTGCTCGGCGCGATCGGCGGCAGCGTGGTGTTCACCGCGGTCGCGGTACCGCCGATCCGGGCGTTCCTGCTCGCCCTGGGGTACGTGGCCGGTTCGAGCGCCATCGCGCTGCGCGGCGACCTGCCGGCGACCCTGCCGCTGGTGGCCGCGGTCGCGTTCGCGGCCGGTTTGGCACTGGCCTCGGTCACCCCGGTACCGGGGGTCAAGCTGCTGCCAGCCGTACCGGCCGCGCTGCGCAGTCGCGCCGGTGCGACCGCGGCCGCGGTCGGCTGTCTGGGCATCATCCCCGGTAGCTACGCGGCCGCCTGGATCGCGCTGCACACCTCGCTGCTGGTCGCGGTCGGGCTCGCGGCCGGGTGCTTCCTGATCGCCATGCTCGTACCGGTACTCGCGCATCGCGAGTGGCGCCGGCTGGACCTCGGGGCGGAGCAGCCGGTACCGATCCTGCGGCGTACCCCGCGACTGCCCGGTCGGCTGACCGTGACCCTCGCGTACACCGACGGCCAGTGGCTGGTGGAGGTACGCAAGGGGCGCGCGCTGTTGGGCAGCCGGTACCTGGTCAAGCCCACCGAGGCGCTGACCATGCTGTCCCTACTGCACGTACCCGCGCTGAACAACCGGGTCGAGACCGCGCTGTCCAGTGACAAGACCGAGGCCGCCCGGCAGGTGGACCGGGTACGCGCGGAACTCGCCGAGCTGGAGGCGAAGCTCGACGGGCTGACCGAGATGGTGGACCTGAGCGACCACGGCAACGGAGCGGTCGAGCCGCGCCCGACCCGCCGGCCGAGCCCGCGCTAGCTCCCCTCGAAGCGCCCGCTGAGACTGCGAGCGCTAGCGCTCGCCGACGACGAGCGCCTGGGCGGCCCGACCGACCCGACCGCTCCGGTCGTACAGCTCGGTTTCGGTCAGGCCGTTGCCGGTCGGCTCCAGCGTCGACCGCGCGGCCAGCAGGAACCAGTCGCCGACCGGCTGGCGCTGTACGTGCACGGTCAGCTCGGTGTTGATGAACCACCAGGTGTCGACGTCGAGCACCCGGCTCAGGCCGTTGCCGGTGTCGGCCAGGATCATCAGCCGGGCCAGCGGGCTCGACTCCTGCCCGGCGACCAGGTCCACCCGCGGCCGGGCCCAGACCGTCGCCGGCCCGCCGTGCTCACTGCCGACCACGAACCGCCACTCGATCGCGTCCGCGTAGCCGGTGTTCCACATCGGCAGCTCGAACAGGTCCGCCTTCTCCGGCAGCGGCGGCGCGTCGACTTCCCCTTCCGGGAAGCCGGGCAGCTCGGCGGGTACCGGCACCACCCCGGTCCGCACCGGCAGCGACAGCTCGGACCGGCGGATCCGCCAGACCCGCCCCAGCATCGCGGTACGACCGTCGGCGACCAGCTCGGCTTCGACCAGCTCGACGGTTCGCCCGGGTCGTACCACCCGGGCGGTGACCGTGACCTCGCCGATCGGTACCGGTCCGAGAATCTCGGCGGTGAACCGGGAGATCTGGGTCGGGCCGGTGATCGACGACGCCAACCGGTCGACGGTGTGCGTCAGCAGCGCTGCCGGCGGCCCGCCGTGCTGCAGCGTCGATGACCACGAGCCGGCGCACCGGCCGGTGGCGGTGAACCGGTCAGGGTCCTCGGTCGGTTCGTAGAACGCCGGCGGCATCGGGCAATTATGGCGACGCCCGGCTTCCGGGCAACGCCGGCCGCCGCCGGCGGCGGGACTTCCGGCCGGTTTCGACCCCAGCTTCCGGCAAGGAGATCAGGTACCAAATAGCGCAAAAACCGTTACAGCCGTGACCGGGGACACTCGGTAGGTTGAGGTCGAAGCGGAATGGATACAACTAGTCGGTCGACTCGTCGCGACAACCTGCAATTCGTCATCAATCGGCAGTCGTAGCGAGCTGTTCTCAGATCGGGGGGCCATAGTGCGCAGTGTTCGCGCGAGCATCTCCGGAATCACCCTGGCCGACGTACCCGAGCCGGAGCCCGGCCCGGGCCAGGTCCTCGTCGCGCCGTTGGCGTGCGGGGTGTGCGGCATCGACCTGCACGTCTGTGACGAGCTGCGGCGCTCGGACGACCACGAAACGACATACCTGCTCGGGCACGAGTTCTGCGCCGAGATCCTCGAGTACGGCCCGGACACCGACCGCCGCATCCCGGTCGGCTCCAACGTCATCTCGATGCCGCTGCTGACCGTCGGGGAGAAGACCGAGACGATCGGGCTGTCCGGCGCGATCCCCGGCGGCTTCTCCGATCGGCTGCTGCTGGACGAGAAGCTGATGATCGCGGTACCCGAACACGTGTCTCCGGAGCATGCCGCGCTCGCCGAACCTCTCGCCGTCGGTCGCCGGGCGGTCTCCGCCGGCCAGGTCGGGCCGGACGACGTGGCGCTGGTGATCGGCTGCGGTCCGGTCGGCTGCGCGGTGCTGGCCGCGCTCAACACGCTCGGCGTACCGGCGGTGGCATCCGATCCGTCGCCGTCCCGCCGGGCGCTCGCGGCGTCACTGGGCGCCACCGCGGTGGTGGACCCGGGCGAGGAGTCGCCGTTCGAGCGGTGGCGTCAGCTCGGGGCGCAGGACCTGCCGTACTCGCCGGCGCTTCCCGCGGGCGTACACCGCAGCAACGCGGTGATCTTCGAATGTGTCGGTACGCCCGGCATGCTGCAGCACGTCATCGACCAGGCGCCCGGGCACGCCCGGCTGGTGTGCGTCGGCGTGTGCCTGCAGCCGGACACGATCCGGCCGTCGGTGGCGATCGGCAAGGAACTCAACATCACCTTCGCCTTCGCGTACCGGCCGGAGGAGTTTGCCGACACGCTCGCGATGATCGCCAACAACGAGTTCGACCCCGAGCCGTTCATCACCGGGGTGGTGGACCTGGCCGACATCGACGAGGCGCTGGAAGATCTCAAGCAACCGGACAAGCACGTGAAGGTGCTGGTCCGGCCGTAGCTCCACCGGCTCCCCGCGCCGGCCCGTCGGCGGCCGACTCCGCGCCGGCGATCCCGTCGCGGGCCGGTCCCGCTGGCGCGCGACTAGCGTGGCAGCTCGTTGGGCGCGGTCTGCCCGACCGCACCCACCCCGGCCGGGGCGAGCACGGTACGCATGATGATCAGCTCGTGCCGCAGCTGCCGGGCCTGGTGCGCCAGCCGGGTGCGGTCGGACTCGATCGCGGTACGCACCGCGTCCTGGATCGCCGGTGGACTGAGCTGGGTCAGCGCCTGCATCGCGATCTTCGGCTCGACCGACCGGCGGTACGCGAGCGGCCGGATTCCGTCCCGGGCGCTCACCCGCCACGTCCCCTCGTTGTACCGCAGCGTCACCCGCAGCCCGACCGCGGCGCGTCCCCGGGCGTACCCGCGCGGCATGTCGTCGCCGGCCTGCGGCCGGGAGGTGTTGGCGTCGTTCAACTCGCGCCAGGTGTGGTAGCGGAACACCGGCTCGAGGGTGCTGGCGAAGTACAGCGCGGTCACCAGCAGTACGGCGCTGGTGAAGCCGACAGTCTGTACGGCGACGCCGGCGACCAGGCCACCGAGCGGGATCCCACCGAACATGATCGCGATCGCGATGCCGGCCACCCGCGCCATCAGGTGTCCCGGCACCCGTTGGTAGAACAGCGCCTGGATGGACGGGTTCACCACGCAGATCGCGATGCCGCCGATGAAGTTCACCGCGATCACGATGAGCAGGTTGTCGGTCAGCGCCAGGATCAGCAGCCGCGGAGCGCCACCGATGATGTACCCGACGACCACGCTCGGGTAGCGCGGCAGGTACGGCGCGAGCGCGGTGAACACCGCGGCACCGAGGATCGCGCCCAGCCCGTACGCCGCGCTCACGTACCCGAGCGCCACCGGCGAGTGCAGCACGGTGAGCACCCACAGCGGTACGAACACCACCGACACTGCCTGGCTGAACAGGTTGGTGATGAACAGGCTGTTGGACACGCCGCTGAGCAGCCGGTCCCGCCGGTACGTGTCGTAGCCCACCCACAGTGAGTGCAGGTACGACTCCTTCGGCTTGGCCGCGGCACCGTCAGCGGTGCCCGCCCCGGCACCACTGCCCGCGCCGGCACCGGCGGAGCCGGGGTCGCCACCGGCCGCGGGTGCGGCGGGCACCCGATCGGGGTCGGGTACCAGCGCGAGCACGATCACCAGCGCGATCGCGAACGCGACGGCATTGATCCACACCGCGCCGACCGCACCGAAGGCGGCGATCGCGATCCCGGCCAGGGACGCGCCGATCAACGTCGACGTCCGGGCGATCCCGTCGTACGCGGTGGTCAGCCGGATGTAATTGAAGCCGCCGGCGTCGAGCAGCGGCTTGAGGATGACGTTCTTGGACCGGTCGCTGGTGGCCCGGACCGCGCCCGCGATAGCGACCAGCGCCATCAGCAGCACGAAGTCGACCCGGCTGCCGAGGGCGATCAGCGCCACGGCTACCGCACTGGCGCCGTCCGCGACGATCGACGTCCGCCAATTGCCCAACCGGTCCTGCAGTGGCGCCGACAGAACTCCGGACAAAACGTACGGAAGCATCTCGGCAAAGGTGACCAGGCCGACCTTCGCCGGGCTGTGCGTGGAGACGAGCACGAGCCACGGAATGGCGAAGAACGACATCCGGCTGCCGATTGTCGAGACCGCCTCGGCCACCAGAAGCGCGGTGACGCCGACCTTGAAGCGCCACACCGGCGGGCCTGACCGCACCGGGAGCTCAACCGACAAGGCACCCTCCGCGAGCTGTCACCGCTGTCCCGATCCACCGCTCGACCACTGAACCCGGTCCCGCGCGATAGCCCCACAGGATCGTCAGGTTGCCGACGAACGGGGTGGCCATCTTTTGGCAGACTAATACCGACCCGCCGGAAACCACGACACCCACCGATCAATGCCGTACATAAGGTTGATTTACTGCAGGCACCGCACCTGGCGCCTTGCCGGCCGGCACCGTGACATCTCATCGACCAGGTAACCGACGGGGTACGCGGGGTGTTGTCGGCGCAGAAGGCAGCTTACACTGCCGGGCAATACAGCCCCGCGTAAATGGGTGTCACGTCGACAAGAGGCACATCCCCGAAGAATCGGGCACTCACTGAATTGGGTTCCTCTCTCTACGTAATCCCAATGTGACCGAAAGGCTCCCCTCGGTATGAACGGACCGCGGCAACGCCAGCTCCTACTCATGCTGGTCGTGCTTGTGGCGATCGGCGCGACCGCACTGGTGGCGGTGGCGAAGTCCCCGTCCTCCGACGCGAGCGCCGACCGCGGCCCGCAGGCCTGGGTCGGCTCGTGGTCGGCGGCGCCGACCCCACCGGCCACCGACGGCGCGGCGTTCGACGAGCTCACCGCCACCGGCTTCAAGAACCAGACGGTCCGGATGATCGTGCACACCTCGGTCGGCGGGAACCAGGGCCGGGTGCGGCTGAGCAACGCGTACGGGACCCGCCCGCTGGTCATCGGCCACGTCAGCGTGGCCCGCCCGTGGCTCGAGGCGGGGCCCGGTGACGTGCGGGCCGACTCGGTCCGCGAGGTCACGTTCAATGGGATGCGAACGGTCACCATCCCGCGCGGCGGGGTCGCGGTCACCGATCCGATCAAGCTGGACTTCCCCTGGTCCGGGGACGTGGCGATCAGCCTGTTCCTGCCCGGACCGACCGGGCCGCCGACCGTGCACACGTACGCCAAGAGCAGCTCGTACATCGGGCCCGGCGACAATGCCAGCGACCCGAGCGGGGCGAAGATGGCAAAGACCATTCGCACCTGGTACTTCATCAGCGGCCTGGACGTACGCAATGACAGTGACGCGGGCGCTGTCGCGGTACTGGGCGACTCGATCACCGATGGCGTGGCCTCGACGTCGAACAAGAATCACCGGTGGACCGATTTCCTGGCGGCCCGGCTGAACAAGTCCGCGAAGGATCACACCGCACCGGGGGTACTCAATCTCGGGTTGGCCGGAAATCGACTCAATCACGATGGTTCGGATCCGGACGCGAAAGCGCCGATCTACGGAGAGAACGCGTCGGCCCGATTTTCCCAGGACGTACTATCGCAAACCGACGTACGCGCGGTGATCGTCGAGCTCGGAATCAACGACATCTGGATCAGTAAAGACGATCCGAACGCGATCATGCGGGAATTGCAACAACTCGGCTCGCAGGCACATCAGGCCGGCTTGAAGATTTTCGTCTGCACCATCTCGCCGTGGAACGCGTTCGCGATTCCGCCGGTCACCTATTACACGCCGGAGTTGGACACCACCCGACTGACCGTGAACTCGTACCTGCGTACCACCAAGGACTTCGACGGGATCATCGACTTCGACCGGCTGCTGCGCGACCCGGCCGATCCGACCAAGCTGCGGCCGGACTGGGACAGCGGCGACCACATCCATCCCAATGACGCCGGCAACGCGGCCATGGCCACGGCGGTACCGGTCAAGCCGCTGCTGGAGCTGGCGGACCGGTGAGCGAAACGCAACAATCCGCCGCCCCGGCGGTGTCGCTCAAGGCGCTGCAGTCGGCCGAGCAACGACGGGATCCGTACGGCTACTACGCCGAGTTGCACCAGCGCGGTGCCGCCGCGCCGCTCGACGCCTCGGTCGACGGGTACGACGTGCTGGTGTACGGGTACGACGCGGTCGACAAGCTGCTCAAGGACACCGCGTTCCCGCTGATGGACGCCGACTACATGGACTCCCGGAGCCCGCACTGGCGCGACCACATCGTGCTGCGGACGCTCAAGGACTCGATGTTCTTCGTGAACGCGCCGGTGCACACCCGGATGCGCCGGCTGGTCAGTCACCTGTTCACGCCGCGCCGGGTGACCGCGCTCGAACCGGCGATCGCCCGACTGACCGACGAATTGCTCGACCGGATGGCCGAACTGGGTGCCGACGGGGCACCGGTGGACTTCATGTCGGAGTTCGCATTTCCGCTGCCGTGCAACGTCATCGGCGAACTGCTCGGCGTACCCGAGTCCGACCGGCCGTGGTTCCGTCCCCGGGTACGCGCGATCGGTGAGATCTTCGAGCTGGACGGCAGCACCTGGTCGAACATGCGGGCCGCCGACGAGGCAACCCGTGAACTGCTCGAATACTTCACCGCGCTGGCGGCGAAACGGCGGGTGGAGCCGGGCGACGACCTGTTGAGCGCAATGGTCGCGGCCAGCGACAACGACGCGGGTGTACTCACCGAGGAAGAACTGCACGCCAATCTGATCGCGCTGTTCAACGCCGGTTTCGTGACGACCACCCACATGTTCGGCTGCGGCCTGACGCTGATGCTGGAACGGCCGGACCAATTGGCCGCGCTGCGCGCCGACCGCGAGTTGTCCGGGTCGTACGTCGAGGAGTTCCTCCGGTACGCGCCGACCACGCATTTCCTCATCCGGTACGCCTCGGCCGACCGGGAAGTGGCCGGGGTACAGGTGCGCAAGGGCGCCTCGGTGGTGGTCGCGATCGGTGCGGCGAACCGGGATCCGCGCCGGTTCGCCGATCCGGACACGTTCGATCCGCTCCGTACCGACAACAAGCCGATGACCTTCGGCGCCGGCCCGCATTACTGCCTCGGCGCGGCGCTGACCAGGGCCGAAGGCAAAGTCGCGTTCCCGATGCTGTTCGACCGGTTCCCGTCGCTGCGACTGGCCGCCGACCCCGGGCCGCCGACCCGGCTGCAGTTCCGCGGGTACGAGGTGCTGGACGTGCTGGTCAGCTGACCGGCCGGACCCGCGCGCGGCCCAAGCGCCAGCGGATCAGCACAGCCAGCGCGGATCAGCCCAGCGCCAGCGCGGATCAGCCCAGCGTCACCTGGAGGCTGTCGTACCCGCGCAACATGAGCTGGTTGCGCTCCCCCGGCTCGGCGGCGATGGCGATCTTCGGGAAGCGCTGGAGCAGCCGCGGCAGCGCGAGGTTCCCCTCGACCCGACTGAGCGCCGCGCCCAGACAGAAGTGCGGGCCGGCGCTGAACGCCAGGTGCTGGTTGTCCGGCCGGCGCGGGTCGAACACGTCCGGGTCGGGGAACCGCCGCGGATCACGGTTCGCCGCACCCATCAACACCAGCACCGATGCGCCTTTGGCCACCGGTACACCATCGATTTCGGTGTCCTCGGCGGCGAACCGCGCACCGAAGTGCACCGGCGGCTCGTACCGGAGCACCTCCTCGGTGTAGGCCGGCGCCAGCGACGGATCACCGGCCAGCGCGGCGAACTCGGCCGGCCGCTCGAGCAGCAGGGTCAGGCCGTTGCCGAGCAGGTGCGTGGTGGTCACGAAGCCCGCGTTGAACATGGTGATCAGGTTGGCCACCAGCTCGACGTCGGTCAGCTGGTCCGGGTTGGCCGCCTGGAGCTGGGCCAGCGCGCTGATCATGTCGTCGCGCGGATCCGCCCGCCGGGTCGCCAGCAGCCCGGTGAAGTAGTCGGTCAGCTCCACCGCGGCCGCGTCGGCGGCCTTCACCTCGCGCCACGAGTGGTGGCCGATCTCCAGGATGTCGCCGAAGGTGCGCACCCGCGGCGGGAACCAGGCCCGGTCCTCCTCGGGTACGCCGAGCAGCTCCCCGATCACGTCGCTGGGCAGCCGCAGCGCGAACTCGGCCATGAACTCCACCGGGGTACCGCCGGCACCGAGCTCGGCGAGCCGGTCGAGCAGCTCGTCGGTCATCCGCAGGATCGCCGGCTCCAGCGCGGCCACCCGGCGGGCGGTCAACGCCTGCCCGAAGATCCGGCGTACCCGCAGATGGTCCTTGCCGTTGGCGAAGAAGATCGAGTCCTGCAGGGTCCGCACGGCCGGGTGCTCGCGCCAACGGGTGCCACTGCGGTCCAGATACTCGGAGTCGAGCATCTTGTACGTCGGGTCACGAAGCACCTGGTTCGCGGCGGCGTACCCGTGCACCACGACCGCGTACTGGTCTTTCGGCCCGAGCGGAGCGGCCTGGCCACGCTCGTGCAGCCCCGCGTAGAACGCGAACGGGTTGCGGCGGCCCTCCGGCGAGAGCAGCTCCTTCAACGACACCGCGTCCACAGGCTCTCCTGGCGTAACGGAAGGGCGGACGGTCGACACCGGACCGGCCGTCGCCGACACTAATGCCCGGCGTGACGCGTGCTCAACGCCCGGGGAAGGGAGCCATGACCACCGAGGCGAGCGATCCGTACTGCCTGCGCCCCGGCGAGGCGACCGCGCTGCTCGCGGGGCATCCGTGGCGGCGGTTCCTGGTGCTCGGGGACAGCATCGCCGAAGGCATCGGCGACCCGGTCGACGGGTACCCGGCCCTCGGCTGGGCCGACCGGGTGGCCGCCGAGCTGCGCGCGGTACAACCCGAGCTGGAGTACCGCAACCTCGGCACCCGGCACCTGCGTACCGCGCGGATCCGCGCCGAGCAGCTCGAACCGGCGCTCGCCTTCGGACCGGACCTGGCGCTGGTGGCGTGCGGCGGGAACGACGCGATGCACCCGCGGTACGACCCGGACGCGGTCGACGCCGAGATCACCGCGATGGTCACCGCGCTGCGCGACGGTGGCGCGCAGGTGATGACGATCGCGCTGGTGGTGATGGCCGACTACCCGGCGTTCCCGGACTGGTTCCGGAAGGTCGCGGTGGAGCGGATGTGGACGCTGGCCCGGCACACCAACGCGCTCGGCGCGGCCCTCGGCACCATCCACGTCGACCTGTCCGACCATCCGCTCGGCAAGCTGCCGCAGGAGCTGCTGAGCGCGGACGGCCTGCACGCCAACGCGCGCAGCCACGCGATCTGTGCGACCGAGGCGATCCGTGGCCTCGGCGCACACCTCGGCAACACGTTCAGCGGCCCGGCTACGGCGTAGCCGTTTCCGGCCGGCGCGGCCTCAGCTGGCCCGCCGCTCAGCCAGGCCGCCGCTCAGCCAGCCCGCCGCTCAGCTGGCGCGGCGCTCCGCCCAGCCCGGGCCCAGGTCACGCCGCGAGCCAGGACAGCGCGGCCGCCACCAGGGTCCGCACCCCGGTGGTCAGGGTCGGCTCGATGACCGGCGCGAACAGCGGCGAATGGTTCGACGGGATGTCCTCGTCCACCCGGCCGGCGGCCTCCGCGGCCGCATGCCGCTCCGGGTCGGAGCCGCCGACGAACCAGAAGCAGGACGGCACCCCGGCGGCGGTACCGAATGCCCCGAAGTCCTCACTGCCGGTGATCAGCGGGATGTCGACCACCCGCTCGTCACCGAGCTCGGCGCGGATCGCGGCGAGCGCCCGTTCGGTGGCGACCGGCTCGTTGACCAGCACCGGGATGGTGCCGACGATGGTGATCTCCGGCTCCGGGGCACCGGACGCGGCCGCCTCCGCCCGGGCGATCCGGCCGATCGCGTCGAGCAGCGAGCTGCGCGTCTCCTGATCGAACGACCGCACGCTGAGCTGCAGCAACGCCTCGGCCGCGATGATGTTGTGCTTGGTACCGGCGTGCATGGCGCCGACCGTGACCACGCCGTTGTCCAGCGCGGAGAGCTCCCGGGACACGATGGTCTGCAGCCGCATGACGGTGGCCGCGGCCATCACCACCGGATCGATCGTGGTTTCCGGGCGCGAGCCGTGGCCGCCCCGGCCGAACAGGCGCACGTCGACGGAGTCGCCGCCGGCCATCGTCGGGCCGGTGCGGTAGCCCACCATGCCGGCCGCGGCCGCGCCGACGTGCTGGCCGAGTACCACATCCGGCGTGCCGAACCGGTCGAACAGGTCGTCGTCGACCATCGCCTGCGCGCCCGCGCCCAACTCCTCGGCCGGCTGGAACACCCCGAGCAGCGTGCCGGACCACTCCGACCGGGCCTGCCGCAGCAGGTCGAGCGCCCCGATCAGCCAGGTGACGTGCATGTCGTGCCCGCACGCGTGCATGACCGGTACGTCGACGCCGTCCGGGCTCACGCCGCGGGCGGTACTCGCGTACTCCAGGCCGGTCGCCTCGGCCACCGGCAGCGCGTCCATGTCGGCGCGCAGCAGCACGGTCGGACCGGGGCCGTTTCGCAGTACCGCGACCACCCCGGTACCACCGACGCCCTCGGTCACCTCGTACCCCATCGAACGGGTCCGCTCGGCGACCAGCGCGGCGGTCCGGTGCTCGGCGAAGGACAGCTCCGGATGCGCGTGCAGGTCCCGGTAGAGGTCGGTCAGGTCCGGCCGGAGCTTGTCCAGCCCGGATAGCACCGTCGCGGTACCAGCAGTCATGTACCCGCCCCTCTCGACCCGCGCCGGCACGGCGTTGCCGGTCTGCGACGGTGACGCTACAGCCGCGCAACGATCTGTCCCGGCCTGCCGCGACTGTCCTAGAGTCTGTCTGCGAACCCGCACAGCGGCGAGTCGGCCCCGCCCGGCCCCCGCGCACCGCCGACCCCCGCGCGCAGCCGGCCCCCGGCCGGCGGAGGTGGCCGGCGCTCGACCCCCGCCGGCGGGCGGCAGATCAGGACGGAGGGAGCGCGATGGCGGTGCTGCGTCCCTTCGACGAGAGCGGCGTCCGACCCGACAGCGCCGGAATCAAGCGGTACGACGACCTGCCCGGCTCGGTGGTGGAGCTGCTGCGGACCAGCGTGGAGCGCGATCCGGAGCAGGAAGCGATCGTCGAACTGGACGGCGCTCGGGTGAGCTACCAGGAGTTGTGGGACCGCAGCAGCCGGGTGGCCGGCGGGTTGCGCGGCGCCGGCGTCGGCCGCGGCGACCGGGTGGCCATCCAGTACCGCAACGGACTGGCCTGGGTACACGCGTTCTTCGGCACGCTCATGGCGGGCGCGATCGCGGTACCGGTGAACACCCGGCTGGCCGAGCCCGAGATCGCGTACGTGATCGAGGACAGCCGCTCGCGCTTCTCGCTCGGGCCGGACAGCCCGCTGCCGGACGGCACGCCGTACGTGGCCGAGAACCAGGCGCGGGACGAGGTGGCCGGCATCTTCTACACGTCCGGTACCACCGGCTCCCCCAAGGGCGCCATGATCACCAACGAGAACTTCCTGACCAACGCGGAGAACGGGCTGCGGGTCGCCAAGATCCCGCGGGAGGACCCGTCGTTACGCAATCTGGTCTCGGTACCGCTGTTCCACGTGGCCGGCTGCAACAGCCAGTTGCTGCCGACCGTGCAGGTCGGCGGTACCACGGTGATCATGCCGGAGTTCGACGTGGACCGGTTCCTGCGCGCGTTGGTGGACGAGCGGATCCGGGTCGTCTCGTCGGTACCGGCGGTGTACTGGTACGCGCTGAGCCGGCCGGACATCGACTCGTACGACCTGTCCGGAGTGGGCTGGGCGACCTACGGCGGGGCGCCGGTCGCACCCTCGGTGGTACGCCGGATCAAACAGCACTTCACCAACGCGCGGGTCGGCAACGGCTTCGGGCTGACCGAGACCGCCTCGCTGTCCACGTTCCTGCCGGACGAGTGGGCGTGTACGCATCCCGAGTCGGTCGGCTTCCCCGCCCCCACGGTCGACGTCCGGCTGGCCGACGTGAAACTGCCCGGCGCGAACGTGACCGGCATCGGTGAGCTGCTGATCCGGGGCGGCAACGTCGTCCCCGGCTACTGGAACAAGCCAGCGGAAACGGCCGCGACCTTCCAGGACGGGTGGTTACGCAGCGGCGACCTGGCCCGCATCGACGACGAAGGTCGGGTGTACATCGTCGACCGGATGAAGGACATGATCAACCGCGGTGGCGAGAACGTGTACTCGGTCGAGGTGGAGAACGTGCTCGCCTCGGCGCCCGGTGTGCTCGAGGTCGCGGTGGTGGCCGTACCGGACGACATGATGGGCGAGAAGGTGGGCGCGGTGGTGGTACCCGCGCCGGGCCTGCCGTTCGAGGGACAGGACGTCCTCGCGTACGCCCGCGAGCGGCTCGCCGACTTCAAGGTGCCGCAGTACCTGCGGGTACAGGACGAGCCGCTGCCCCGGAACCCGGCCGGCAAGGTGGTCAAGCCGGCGCTGCAGGCCGAGGGCGACTGGGGTACCGAGCTGCGCTGACTCGGGCCTGGGTCGGGATCAGGTCGGGGTGCCCGCCACCTCGGGCCGGGGGGTCGGTATGCCCGGTGCCTCGGGCGGGGAGGTGTCCGCCGGGTTGTACGCATGCAGACCCTCGTAGTGGCCGTTGAGGATCCGCCCGGCCTTCTCGATGATGGCCGCCGCGGTGAACGGCTTCTCGATGAGGTACACGTCGCGGTCGAGCCGGCCCTGGGAGGCGAGGGTCGGCCGGGCGTAGCCGGACATGAAGAGCACCTCGACGTCGGGTTTGAGCTCGCGGATCTTCTCGGCCACCTCCTTGCCGAGCATGTTCGGCATGACCACGTCGGTGAGCAGGAGGTGGATGTCGCCGTCGTGCAACGCGGCGAGCGACACCGCCTCGGCGCCGTTCGCCGCCGTGATCACCTGGTACCCGGAGCGGGTGAAGATCCGCTCGGTCACCTCGCGGAGCGCCTCCTGGTCCTCCACGACCAGCACCGTCTCCCCGGCCGGGGTGCGTTCATAGGGCATCACCTCGTGCAGGTGGCCGGCGGTCTCCTCGGTGACCGGCACCAGAATGGTGAACGTGGTGCCGTGCCCCGGTTCCGACTCGATCTTGATGGAGCCGTCGGCCTGGGCCACGATGCCGTACACCGTGGAAAGCCCCAGGCCGGTGCCGGACTGCTTGGTGGTGAAGAACGGTTCGAACGCGTGCTCGATGATCTCGGCGGGCATGCCGCTGCCGGTGTCGCTGACCCGCAGCCGCACATGCCGGCCGATCCTCGGCAGCGTCTCGGTGTCGGTATCGGCGGTGTCGACCACGACGTTCGCGGTGTCGATGGTCAACGTGCCGCCGATCGGCATCGCGTCGCGGGCGTTGATGGCCAGGTTGACCAGCACCTGCTCGAGCTGGCCGGTGTCGGCGAGTACCGGCCACAGGTCCGCGGCGAGCTCCGTCTGCAGCGTGACGTCGGCGCCGATGCTGCGACGGAGCAGCTGCTCCACCTCGGTGACGACGTGGTTGAGATCGAGTACCCGCGGTTGGACGACCTCGCGCCGGGCGAACGCGAGGAGTTGATGGGTCAAGTCGGCGGCCCGTTCGGCGGCCCGCTGGATCTGCCCGACGTCACGGCTGGCCGCCTCCAGCTCCGGTCCACGCTCGGCCAGATCCTCCAGGACGAACGCGGCGTAGTTGAGGATCACCGCGAGAAGGTTGTTGAAATCGTGCGCGACCCCGCCGGCGAGCTGGCCGAGCACCTCCAGCCGCTGGCCCTGCTGTAGCTGTGCCTCGAGATGCTCGCGGTCCTCCTTGGCCTGTACGTGCCCGGCGGTCATCAACACCTGGAACCGGTCCTGCGCCTCCTTCACCTGGACCTGTTCCTGCGCGTGCTCCTCGCCCATCCGGACCTTGTACCGGTCCTGCGCCTCGCTGACCTGTACCCGTTCCTTCGCACGTTCGTCTCTCATCGCCACCTGGAACCGGTCGTGCGCCTCCTGAACCTGGACCCGTTCCTCCTCCTGCTCCTCGCCCATCCGAGCCTGGTAGCGGTCCCGGGCCTCGTGCACCTGCACGCGTTCCTTCGCGTACTCGGCCTCGAGATGGGCATCGCCCAGTTGGGTCAGGTCGTCCGGCGGGGGGCGGACCTCGACGTACGCATCGACCGGCGGGACCGGCGGAATCGATGGGGCCGGAGGAGCCGACGGAACCAGCGGGACCGGCGCAGTCGGCGTGGCCGGTGGAGCGGCGACGGGATCGGGCGCCGCCCGTGGCTCACCGAGCGGACCAGCGATCGTCACGGCCCCGACGGTGGTACCGGTGGAATCGAGGATCGGCCAGATCGCCAACCACACGGGTACGACTGTCCCATCTCGACAGACCCGCTGCGTGTCATAGCTCTCGACGTGCCCGCCGGCAACGACGCGGTTGACGAGGGCAGCCTCGTCCTCGCGGCGTTCCTCCGGAACGATGACGTCCGCACGCATGCCGAGGAGTTCCCCGTCCGCGTAGCGGTACAGGAGGGTGGCGGGCCGGTTGCAGACGTTGATCACACCGGAGCGGGTCATCGCCACGATCGCGTCGCTCGACGATCCGATAATCGACGCGAGGTCAACCCGCTGTACGGCGACCTGGGCACGCGCCGGGATACTTGCCATGTCAACCCGCTAGGGCCGCCGAGCAGTGCGAGCGCTGGTTGAAGCGGCCGCCATCCAGCGCAGGTCGCAGACACGGAACAATCTGTGGGGATCTCCAACGAAACCCTACGCCCGCCGGCCGGATGTTTTCCGTGAAACGGACAAAGATCAAGAATATATGGTATACGCGCACCGATAGGGTCGATCTCACCCGGAGATCGCATCTGTTCCAGCCGGCGAACGGTGGCCGCTGAACGACACCGACGCATGGCCCGCGCCGACCGGCATGGCCCGCGCGGCTCGGCGGGCCACGCGCGATCGGACGCGCGGCCCCGGCGATCCCGCCACCTCGAGCCGGCCCGCCAGCCCGGGTAGCGCCGCTGGCCGAGCTACATGGAGAAGTCGGGGTTGTTCTTGATGATGGCGAAGGTGCCGCCCTGCGGGTCGCGGAAGATCGCCAGCCGGCCGGCCGGCGAGTCGTCCCGCATCAGCTCGGTCGCACCGAGCTCGGCGGCCTTGTCCGCCACCGCGTCGCAGTCGTCCACCGCGAAGTAGATCGACCAGGCGGTCGGCATGCCGGCCTGCTCAGGGCCGATCTGCATCGCGCCCGCCACCGACTTGCCGTCGACCTCGAACAACGTGTACGTCATGCCCTGGTCGACGCCGACATCCCGGGTGGTGACCGGGAAGACCGCCTCGTAGAACGCCTTGGCGGTCGAGACGTCGGCGGTCATCAGCTCGGCCCAGCTGAGGCTGCCGTGCGCATCGACCAGCTCAGAGCCCTTGTGTGCCCCGGCCTGCCAGGCCGAGAAGATGCCGCCGGTCGGATCGACGAGGACCGCCATCCGGCCCTGGTCCATCACGTCCATCGGCGGCGCGAGCACCTTGCCGCCGTTGGCCTCGACCTTGGCCGCGGTCGCGTCGACGTCATCGGTGCTCAGGTACACCGCCCAGGAGGTGCCCCGGGCCGGGTCGGTGGCCGGACCGATGCCGCCGACCTGCTTGTCGCCCTGCCGGATGAAGCCGTAACCGCCGGCCTCCGGACCAAGGTCCTCGATCGTCCACCCGAACAGGGTGCCGTAGAACGTCGTCGCCGCTGGGATGTCTGTGGTGCCAAGGTCCACCCAACAAGGGGTGCCCGGCGCGAATTTGGAGGTCATGCCGACATCCTCGCCGTGACCACCGACAGAATCCGCGAAACCGCAACACCCGATATGAAGGTCTGGTGAAGAGCGGGGATACCCTCGCCGCCGCCGCTCCCACCCGCGCCGGCCACGACCGGCGGGAGCCGCCGCGGTGACCCGCGGGAGCCGCGTGCCGGCGCGGACCCCGCTCCCACCCGCGCCGGCCACGACCGGCGGGAGCCGCCGGCGGTGACCCGCGGGCCGGCGCGGACACCCGGGCGGAAGCTCTCGAATCGGCTGGTAGCTGCGCCCCACTAACCTGGCCACTGAACCGTTTAAGTGGAATGGACGCAGGGAGACCGCGGTGAGACGGCCGACGATCGCGGACATCGCCCACCGGGCCGGGGTCACGAAGAGCGCCGTCTCGTACGCGCTGAACGGGCGGCCGGGGGTATCCGAGGCGACCCGGCGTCGCGTCCTCGCCATCGCCCACGAGCTCGGTTGGCAGGCCAGCAGCGCGGCCCGCGCCCTGTCCGACGGCCGGGCCGGAGCGCTCGGGCTGGTGGTCGACCGGCCGGCCCGCACCCTCGGTATCGAGCCGTTCTTCATGCAGCTCATCGCCGGTATCGAGGCGGAGTTGGCGAGCCGGAACATCGCGCTGCTGCTGCAGGTGGCGCAGGACCGGGCGGCGCAGCTCGCGACGTACCGCCGGTGGTGGGCCGAGCGCCGGATCGACGGGATCTTCCTGGTCGACCTGCACGTCGAGGACCCGCGACTGCGCCTGGTACGCGAGCTCGGCCTGCCCGCCGTGGTGGTCGGCGGTCCGGACGGGCTGGACGGCGTACCGGGGGTGTGGAACGACGAGGCCGGCGCGATGCGTGCCGTCGTCGAGTACCTGGTCGCGCTCGGGCACCGGCGGATCGCGCGGATCGGCGGACTTCCCGAGCTGCGGCACACCGCCGCGCGTACCGACGAGTTCGTGACCGCCACCCGCGCGCGGGACGTGACCGGCACCTGCGTGAACACCGACTACACCGGCGAGGAGGGCGCGCAGGCGACCCGGCGGCTGCTCACGGGTACGCCCGCGCCGACCGCACTGGTGTACGACAACGACGTGATGGCGGTGGCCGGACTCGCGGTAGCCACCGAGTTGGGCATCGCGGTACCGGACCAGTTGTCGATCGTGGCCTGGGACGACTCGGTGCTCTGCCGGCTGGTACACCCGCCACTGACCGCGGTGAGCATGGACATCGGGGCGTACGGCGGCCATGTCGCGCGGCGGCTGCTCGACCTTGTCGTCGGCGAGACCGTGACCGGCTGCTGCAACGCCACCCCGGTGCTGGTCCCCCGGGCCAGCACCGCCCCGCCTCCGTGAACGGCGCGCCGCCGCCCTGACGACGCGCACGCCGCCCTGGCTGGACGAGAAAAGACGCGCCGGGCGCGTTTGACACTCAACCGGTTAAGTGTTTAATTCTCCGTCAACCGGTTAAGTAGCCCCTTTCGGGCACCTGCCTCCCGGATGCGTCCGGGTCGCCCCCACCGTGCTCGATGGGCACGCTTCGGCCCGTGCCGGAGCCGGAGGGAGCGAACGCATGAGAGCACGGATCATCGCCGCATTCGCCGCGAGCGCGCTGCTTGCCGGCGGCCTCACCGCCTGCGGCTCGGACGGCGGGTCAAGCTCCGGGGAGCTCACCTACTGGGCGAGCAACCAGGGCCGCAGCCTGCAGCAGGACAAGCAGATCCTCACCCCGGAGCTGAAGAAGTTCCAGCAGAAGACCGGCATCAAGGTCAAGCTCGAGGTCATCGGCTGGCCGGACCTGCTCAACCGGATCCTCGGCGCGGTGTCCAGCGGCAAGGGGCCGGACGTACTCAATGTCGGCAACACCTGGTCCGCGTCGCTGCAGGCCACCGGCGGGTTCGTACCGTTCGACGACGACACGATCGGCAAGGTCGGCGGCAAGGACCGGTTCATCCCGTCCACCCTGACCGCGACCGGCAAGGAAGGCGAACCGCCGGCATTCGTACCGCTGTACGGACTGGCGTACGGGCTGTTCTACAACAAGAGGATGTTCGCGCAGGCCGGGATCGCCAACCCGCCGAAGAACTGGGCCGAGCTGGTCACGGACGCGAAGAAGCTGACCAACCCGAGCAAGAAGCAGTACGGCGTCGGCATGATGGGCGCCAGCTACACCGAGGGTGTGCACTTCGCGTTCATGTTCGGTGAGCAGAACGGCGCGAAGCTCTTCGACGGCAAGGAGCCGGGCTTCGACTCCGACCAGATGGTCGCCGGGGTGAAGCAGTACGTCGATCTGCTCGCCAACGAGAAGGTCGTGAACCCGAGCAACGCCGAGTACGTCAACGACTCGCAGCTGCTCGGCGACTTCGCCAACGGCCGCTCGGCGATGATGATGATCCAGAGTGGCGCGACCGCCGGGCTGGCCGAGAACGGCATGAAGCCCGAGGACTACGGCGTGGTACCGATCCCGCTGCCCGATCCGCTGCCGGCCGGTGGCAACCCGGTCAGCAGCCACGTCGCCGGCATCAACATCGGGGTCTTCCAGGACAGCAAGAACCAGGAAGAGGCGCTGAAGCTGGTCGACTTCCTGACCAGCCCGGACGAGCAGAAGATCCTCAACGGCAAGTTCGGCAGCCTGCCGGTGGTGCCCGAGGCGTACGAGGACGCCAAGTTCCAGACCCCGGCCGTCAAGACGTTCCAGGACGTACTGGCGAAGTCCGCGAAGACGATGCCGATGATCCCGGAGGAGGCGCAGTTCGAGACGCTCGTCGGCAACGCGGTGAAACGGCTGATCGCGGACGCGGCAGCCGGCAAGCCGATCACCGACGAGACGATCAAGGCGCAGTTGGCCGCCGCCAACCAACAGATGAAGACCGGCGGATGAGTGACACCGCCGTCGCTCCCGGGGCCGGGCACGGCCCGGGGAGCGCCGGCCCGGAAGGCACCGGCGCCGCGGGCACCGTCCGCGGCGCCGGACAGCCGGCCGACCGCGGGGCCCGGCGCCGGGCGCTCGGCCGCAAGGCTCTGCCGTACCTGCTGCTGGTGCCGGCGCTGATCGCCGAACTGGCCATCCACATCATCCCGATGCTGGTCGGCGCGGGCATGAGCCTGCTCAAGCTCACCCAGTTCTTCATCCGGCGGTGGACCGCGGCACCCTTCGCCGGCCTGGACAACTACCGGGTGGCGGTGGACGTACACGGGCCGGCCGGCTCCGCGCTGCTCCGCTCGTTCGGGGTGACCGCGGCGGTCACCGTGCTGGTGGTCGGCGGCTCGTGGCTGTTCGGGCTGGTCGCGGCGGTCCTGCTGGACAAGCCGTTCCGCGGTCGGGCGGTACTGCGCACGCTGTTCCTGGTGCCGTACGCGCTGCCCGTGTTCACCGCCGTGATCGCCTGGCGGTTCATGTTCCAGCGCGACTCCGGGATCGTGAACGAGCTCCTGGTCGACGACCTGCACCTGGTGGACAAGGCGCCGTTCTGGCTGCTCGGCGGGCACAGCTTCGCCGCGCTGGTGGTCGTGATGCTGTGGCGGATGTGGCCGTTCGCGTTCCTGACCCTGACCGCGGGGCTGCAGAGCATCCCGCACGACCTGTACGAGGCCGCCGAACTGGACGGGGCGAGCTTCGTACGCAAGGTCCGCGCGGTCACGTTGCCGCTGCTCCGGCCGGTGAACCGGGTACTGCTGCTGGTCATGTTCCTGTGGACGTTCAACGACTTCACCACGGCGTACACGCTGTTCGACCAGCCGCCGTCGGCCGCCGACATGATCTCGATCCACATCTACAGCGCGTCGTTCCTGACCTGGAACTTCGGCCTCGGCTCGGCCATGTCCGTACTGCTGCTGCTGTTCCTGTTGCTGGTGACGGCGGTCTATCTGGGCGCCGGGCGACTGGGCGAGCGGCGCGACCGGTCGGGTGGCCGGGGCCGCCGGCCCGCTCCGGCCCGCGCCGCGGAGGTCACCCATGCATGAGCCTCGTTGGGTACGCGTCGCGCGGGTGCTGATCCTCGGGCTGCTCACGCTGTTCGTGGCGGTACCGCTCTACGTGATGGTGGTGTCGTCGATCAAGCCGCTGCAGGACGTACAGGGTGCGTTCAGTTGGCTGCCGTCCCGCCCGACGCTCAAGCCGTTCGTGGACATGTGGCAGACGGTGCCGCTCGGCCGGTACTTCATCAACAGCCTGCTGGTGTCGCTGGCGGCAACGGTCGCCTCGGTGACGCTGGCGGTGCTGGCCGGGTACGCGGTGAGCCGGTACCGGTTCCGCGGCCGGGGCACCTTCCTCACCACGGTGCTGTCCACCCAGATGTTCCCCGGCATCCTGTTCCTGCTGCCGCTGTTCCTGATCTTCGTGAACCTCGACCGGTACACCGGGATCCAGCTCTACGGCACCCGGGTCGGGCTCACGGTCACCTACCTGACGTTCGCGCTTCCGTTCTCGATCTGGCTCATCGCGGCGTACTTCGACACGATCCCGCGGGAGTTGGACGAGGCCGCGCGGGTGGACGGTGCCGGGCCGATGCGCACGCTGGTCCGGGTGATCCTGCCGGTGGCCGCGCCGGGGGTGGTGGCTGTGGCGATCTACGCGTTCATGACCGCCTGGGGCGAGATCCTGTTCGCCTCGGTGCTGACCGACGACAGCACCCGCACGCTCGCGGTCGGGCTGCGGTCGTACGCCACCCAGGCGAACGTGTACTGGAACCAGGTGATGGCCGCGTCGCTGGTGGTGAGCCTGCCGGTGGTACTCGGGTTCCTGCTGCTCCAGCGCTATCTGGTGAGCGGGCTGACCGCCGGGACGGTCAAGTCGTGAGCGCGCGCGGCTTCGCGAAGGTGTCGGTGCGCGGGCAGCCGGTCTGCTGGCTGGGAGCGAACTTCTGGTCCCGCTCGGGCGGCCCGCTGATGTGGCGGAACTACGACCCCGCTCTGGTACGCGACGAGCTGCGGGTGCTGCGCGATCACGGCCTGACGATGACCCGGTCGTTCTTCTACTGGCCGGATTTCCACCCTTCGCCGGACTGCGTCGACGAGGAGTGCGTCTCCCGCTACCGCGACTTTCTCGACGCGCATACCGAACTCGGCATGGGCACGATTCCGACGTTCATCGTCGGGCACATGTCCGGCGAGAACTGGGATCCGCCGTGGCGCGACGGGCGGGACCTGTACGCGGACGTGTGGATGGTGGGCCGGCAGGCGTGGTTCGTCGAGGAGCTGACCCGGCGGTACACCGGTCACCCGGCGGTGGTCGGCTGGCTGATCTCCAACGAGATGCCGATCTACGGCGAGCCGTCCGACCGGGCGACCGTGACGGCCTGGGCGCAGCTGATGGTGCAGGCGGTACGCGCCGGCGGCGGCACCGAGCCGGTGTCGATCGGGGACGGCGCCTGGGGGGTCGAGGTGTCCGGCGAGGACAACGGCTTCTCGGTGCGCGACCTCGCCAGGCTCACCGACTTCGTCGGGCCACACGTGTACAAGATGGAGGACGACGTCGCCCGGCAGCACTACGCCGCCGCGTTCGTCTGCGAGCTCTCCCACTTCGACGGCAAGCCAGTGGTGCTGGAGGAGTTCGGGCTGTCCTCCCAGTTCGCCGCCGACGACCACGCCGCGGACTACTACCGGCAGGTGCTGCACAACTCGCTGCTGGCCGGTGCGACCGGCTGGATCGGCTGGAACAACACCGACTTCGACCTGGTCGACCAGCCGCCGTACTCGCACCACCCGTTCGAGCTGCACTTCGGCCTGACCAGGGCGGACGGTACGCCGAAACCGCAGTTGCGGGAGATGGCCCGGTTCGCGAACGTGTTACGCGACATTGACGTCGTGCGATGCTCCCGGCCGCCGGCCGACACCGCGCTGGTGGTGCCGTCCTATCTGGAGTGCGACTACCCGTTCGTACCGCCCGAGGACCGCAGGTCGATAGTCGACACCACCCGGCAGGCGTACGTGGCCGCGAAAGCCGCCGACCTGGCCGTCGGCATCGCGCGCGAGGTGGACGGGCTGCCGGAGGACTGCCGGTTGTACCTGGTGCCCTCGGTCAAGCAGCTCACCGGTCCGACCTGGCGCGTTCTCGAACAGCGCGCGGCGGCCGGTGCGACCGTGTACGTGTCGTACTCGCACGGGCCGGGCGGCTGGCAGCGCGGACCGTGGCACTCGCACCTGAACGAGATGTTCGGCGTGGAGCACCGGCTGCGGTACGGCCTGGTCGACCCGATCGACAGCCCGGTCGTGTCGTTCCGGTTCGTGTCGGCGTGGGGCGATGTGCGGGTCGGCGACGCGCTCAAGTTCGTGGTCGGCGGTACCGCGCACAGCCGGTCGTACCTGCCGGTGCGGCCGGTGGACGCGGAAGTCCTGGCGGTGGACGGGCACGACCGCCCGGCGTTGCTGCGGCGGCGGGTCGGTGACGGCGCGATCGTGCTCTGTACGTACGGCCTGGAGCACATGGCGTCGGTGACTCCGCGGGTGAACCCGGAGCAGACGTACCGGCTGTACGCCGCGCTCGCGCAGGAGGCCGGCGTGGACCGGCCGGTCACCGTGCCGGACCCGGCGGTTTCCGCTTCGGTACTGGTACACGAGGACGGGCGGAGGTTCGCGTTCCTGGTCAGCCAGTCGGAGCTGCCGCTGTCGGTGCGGCCGGTCACGTCGGGGCAGCTCAGCTCGTTGCGTGGTGAGCCGATGGACACGGTGGAGCTGTCCCCGTACGACGTGCGGGTCCTCACCCTGACCTGACCTGTTCTGCGCTCGCTCCTGTGCCGGGCTCGCTGCCGGGCCGGGCTCGCTCCCGGGCCGGGGTCGCTCCCGGGCCGGGCTCGCTCCTGGGCCGGCTCGCTCCCGAGCGTGCGAGCATGGCGTGATGGTGGAGTTCACGGGTCGCGACCTGGGCGGTACGTTCGCGAACCCCGGGGTGGCGACCGCCTACCGGCATCGCCCGCCGTACCCGCCGGAGGTGTTCGACCTCCTGGAGCGGCTCATCACCGACGAGCCACGAGTGGTGCTGGACCTCGGTGCCGGCGACGGAGCCATCGCCCGGCCGCTCGCGCCCAGAGTCGAACGGGTCGACGCCGTCGACCCCTCGGCGGCGATGATCGAAGCGGGCCGGCAACGGCCCGGTGGGCAGCAGCCCAACCTGCGCTGGATTCTCGGTACCGCCGAGGAAGCGGAGCTGGCCGGCCCGTACGCGCTGGTCACCGCCGGTGCGAGCCTGCACTGGATGCGCTGGGACGACACGCTGCACCGGCTGGCCGGAGTGATGGCCCCGCACGCGCAACTGGCCATCGTCGAGCACGGTCCCCGGGACGTCCCGTGGCGGGACGAGTTGCTCACCGTCATCAAGCGCCACACCCGCAACCCCGACTACGACCCCGACTCCTCCCTGGTGGACGCGCTGTCGGAACGGAAACTCTTCGAGGTGACCGGCGGCGCGGACAGCGCACCGACGTACTTCCGGCAGTCCGTCAGCGACTACGTCGAGCAGTTCCACTCGACCGCGACGCTCGCCCGGGAACACATGTCGGCGCAGGAAGCCCGGGACTTCGACCTGACCGTCGAGCGGATCGTCCGGCCGTGGGCACGCGACGACATGCTCGAGTTGACGGTCGTCGCCACCCTCACCTGGGGACGCCCGCAGGGATAGGTCCCGGCACCCGTGCGACGAAACTGACGGGCCGCGCCAGAAAGGTCGCAGCATCAGCCTGTCAGCGCCTCGCGGGAGTGGATCGCCTCGTCGCCGATCTGGCGCCGGCAAAGTTCTCAGGTTCCGCCGGTCGGTGCCGATGCCGGTATTCGCGTGCTGGGACATCCGGACGTGAATCGACGCGTTGGTGGTGCTCGATGTGAATAGTTTGAACCATCCAGACCTCGTGGTTCATTTGTCCGACGTAACACCTGCCGCCCACGATCGGCCCGGCGACGGGCAGTCCCTGCTGTTCCGGGCGGGCCCTCACCTCTGCGCACTTCCGCTGCGGTACGTCATCGAAACCATGCGGGTGACGCGCATGGAGCCACTGACCGGCGTCCTGCCGTTCGTGCTCGGCGTCTGCCTGGTCCGCGGCGTACCTACACCGGTGGTCGATGTCGCCATGCTGGTGACCGGGCAGCGATCACCGCCGGCGCGGCTGGTCACCATCGATCCCGACCCCGGTGGACAGGCTGTTCCCCGGCACGCCGGTGGGCGGGTCGTGGCGCTGGCCGTGGACGAGGTGATCGGCGTACGGGTGATCCCGGCCGGAACGGCGGACGGACTGTCGCGGCTGCTCGGCGGCGCGGCATCGGAGGTGACCTCGGCGATCGGCGCGTTGGACGCACAGGTCCTGCTGGTGCTGAACGACCTGAGCGTGGTGTCCGAGCTGGCGTGGCGCGCCATGGCCGGGGCGGAGTCACCTTCGTGAAGACGACAGTCGCCACCGAAGACCTTCAACGGTTCGGGGAACTGGTCGGACGCCGGCTCGGGCTGCGGCTGCCGTGGCGACCGGAGGGTTGGCTGGCGGACCTGATCAGCAACCAGGCGGCGTACCACCACCATGAGTCCGCGCGGACGTACCTGGACCATCTTGACACCGACCTGGACCCAGCCGAGGCCGACTGGTTGATGCAGCAGTTCACCGTCGGCGAGTCGTACTTCTTCAGGGACCCAGGTCAGCTCCGCGTGTTCGCCGATGTTGTCGTACCACGGCGGATGCGGGCTCAGGTCGGATCGCGCGGGCTGCGGATCCTGTCGGCCGGATGCGCCTCCGGCGAGGAGCCGTACACGCTGGCGATGCTCTGCCGGGAAGCGGTGCCGGAACCAGAGGGGGTGTCGATCCTGGGCGTGGACGTCAGCCGGTCGAGG
The DNA here is from genome assembly GCA_963742715.1 of uncultured Actinomycetota bacterium. GTDB lineage: Bacteria > Actinomycetota > Actinomycetes > Mycobacteriales > Micromonosporaceae > CAVUMR01. The sequence goes on from CAVUMR010000003.1 coordinate 953,991, forward strand.
CTGGCGAAGGCGACGGACGGCCGCTACTCCGCGTGGGCACTCCGTGCGACACCTCCGGAACTGCGCGACCGGTGGTTTCGGCCAGACGGTACGGACTGGGTGCTGGACCAGCAGATCCGCCGGTCGGTGGTGTTCGGGGAGCACAACCTGGTTCGCGACGACGCCAACGTGTGGGCGCCGGCCGGATACGACGCGATCTTCTGCCGCAATGTGCTGATGTACTTCACGGCGGAGTCCGGCGACGTGCTACTGGCGCGTCTGGCGGCATCCCTGGCGCCCGGCGGTTTCCTGTTCCTGGGACAGGCGGAAACGCTGCGCGGCTTCACCCCTGACCTGCAGCCCCGCACCACGCGTACCAGCGTCTACTTCGAACACATCGGGCAATGATCCACGCCGGGAGTCCGGTCGAACTCACCGAACGCGCCGGTGAGCTCCGGGAAGCGTTTGACCGTTCGTTCGCCGAACCGGCCACGGCGGCGCCGACAGCACTCGAAGAGCTTCTTGCCATCCGGGTCGCGGGCAACCCGTACGCCCTGTGCATGAATGAAATCGCCGGCCTGTACCTGGACCAGCCGGTAACCGTGTTGCCCGGTCGGGACAGCGCGCTGTTCGGTCTGGTCGGGCTCAGGGGCTCGCTGGTGGCCGTCTACGACCTCGCCGCCCTGCTCGGTGAAACCGAGCAGAGCGGGCACCGCTGGATCGCGCTGGCGGTAGGCGTCGACGCGGTCGCATTCGCCTTCCACAGCGTCGATGGCCATTTGCGGGTCCCCGCGCGGTCATCGGTGGCCGCCGCACCCACGACTGACGAGCATCCCCACGCCCCTGAAGCGGTGGCCGTGGCCGACATCGCGTACACGATCATCAGCGTTCCTGACCTCCTCAGCACGCTTCGACCGGCGGAATCCGACAAACCGAACGCAGGAAGGGAACGACCATGATGCGAGGCTGGACGTTCGGTCGGAAGGTCGGGTGTGGCTTCGCCGTGGTGCTGATCCTCGGCGTCATGCTCAGCGCGGTGTCCATCGGCGCGCTGCGCAGCGGTCAGTCCAGCAAGGATCAGATCGCCGCCCACGTAGGCCTACTGGCCGACACCGAAAAGCTGCGCGCCGCCCGGACCTTGCAGAACAACGAGCTCCGGGAGTACTCGCTGACCGGGCTCGCGTCGCATCTCGACGGCCTGCGTGCCGCCGGAGCGGACTACACCGCCCGGGTGGCCGCGTTGAAACGGACCGTACCGAGCACCCAGGAACGGCGTCTGCTCGACGACGTGTCCGCCACCGACAGCGCGTACCAGCAGCAGCTCAACGACACCATCGCCACAACCCGGGTACCTGACCCGGCGACCACGATCACCAATCGCACCCGGACCACACGGACTGCCGCCAGCGAGGCGGTACTGGCATTCTCCGCGCACCAGAACCGGCTGTTGGCCTCGATGAGCCGGGACGCGTCCCGCACGGCCGGGCTCGCGGCCACGATCGTCCTCGTACTGGCCGGAACGGCCGTACTGCTGGGAGTCGGGGTGGCGGTGTTCGTCACCCGGGGCCTGGGCCGCCAGATCGGTACCGCGGTCAGGCAGGTGCAGAGTTCCGCGACCGAACTGGAGACCTCGGCCAGCCAGCAAGCCGCCGGCGCCCGGGAAGGCGCGGCCGCGATGGTCCAGATCACCGCCTCGATGGGAGAGCTGCTCGCCACGTCGCGGCAGATCGCCGACAACGCCCAGCACGTCTCCGAGATCGCGGTGGAGGCCACCGGCGCGGCCCGATCCAGCGAGAACACGGTCCGGCAGGCCTCCGAATCGGTCACCGGCATCCAGCGTCAGGTCAACCTCATCGTCGACCACATGCTCGAGCTGGGCCAGAAGTCCCAACAGATCGGCGCGGTGCTCGACATCGTCGCCGAACTCGCGGAGCAGACCAACATCCTGGCGATCAACGCCACCATCGAGGCCGCCGGCGCGGGCGAGGCGGGTACCCGTTTCGCCGTGGTGGCCGACGAGATCCGCAACCTCGCCGACCGGGTCGGCAACTCCGCCCGGGAGGTCCGGGACCTCATCGACGACGTACGGCGGGCCGTCAACACCACCGTGATGGCCACCGAGACCGGCTCCAAAGCGGTACAGGCCGGGTCGGTGCAGTTCACCGCTGTCGTCGACGCGTTCCGCGACATCGCCGGCCCGTTGGCGACGACCACGCAGGCGGCCAGGGAGATCGAGTTGTCCACCAAGCAACTGGCCACCGCGGTCGAGCAGATCAACGTCGGTACCGACAGCGTTGCCCGGACCAGTCACGAAGCCGAGATCAGTGCTGGTCAGACCCGTCAGACCGCCGCCGAGCTGGCCGCCCTGTCGACCCGACTGGTCGGGCTGGTCCGGGCCGGATCCGGGGTCTGACCGTGACCCGCGACCCGTACGAGTACTTCCGGGTGGAAGCCCGCGAACTGCTCGATCAGCTCGGCGACGGGATCCTGCGGCTGGAACGCGTACCCGACACCCGACTGATCGCCGCGCTGCTCCGCCTGGCGCACACGCTGAAGGGAGCGGCCGGTGTGGTCGCGCAGCCCGGCATCGCCGCCGATGCGCACACGCTGGAGGACGTGCTCGCCCCGTACCGCGAGCGGAGCCAGCCGCTGCCCGCCGAGGCCATCACCGACCTGTTGGCGATCGTGGACCGGATGAGCAGCCGGCTCGCCACACTGACCGCGCCAACAGCGCCGGGTTCGCCGCCCTCGGCCACATCGACGGTCGTGGTCGGCCTGGAGCCGGCCGACGCCACGCGAACGTCCTGGGCCAACGCCGAGGAACTGGACGACCTGCTGGAAGCCATCACCCAGGCCGGCGTCCGGCTCGCCGCGGCCCGGCACGCCACGACCGCGATGACGGACCTGCAACGCCTCACGCACCTGCTGAACGCGGAACTCACCCCGCGGACGGACCTGGCCCGGTCGGATACGCAGCTGCCGCCCGCGGCAGATCGGGTGACGACCGCCGGATCTCTCGCCGCGGCACTCGACACCGGGGTCGCCGGCCTGCGGCGCGAGTTGGCGCAGACCCTGCACCACGCGGATCGGGACCTGCGGCACGCGCGGGAGGCGGCCGAGCGGCTGCGCCTGGTACCCGCCGGGTCCATCTTCACCAGCCTGCGCCGGGCCGTGCGCGACGTCGCCCTGGCGCAGCACAAGAGCGTCGACTTCGACGGCCGTGGCGGTGACGTACGGCTCGGACCCGTGATGCTGCGTCAGGTCCATCACGCCCTGCTGCACATCGTGCGCAACGCCGTGGTCCACGGGATCGAAGCGGACGCCACCCGGCGGGCCGCCGGGAAATCCGTGCCGGGGACCGTCAGCGTCGAGTTCGCCCGGCGCGGTCGACGGATCGCTTTCACCTGCCGCGACGACGGAGGCGGCTTCGACCTGGACGCGATCCGCCAGGCGATCCGGGCACGCCGACCGCGTCCAGATCCGGCAGACCTCAGCGACGACGGACTCATCCAGGCGCTGCTCCACGGTGGCATCACGACCTCGGAGCTGCTGACCGACGTGTCCGGGCGTGGGGTGGGGCTGGACGTATTCCGCGCCCTCGCCGCAGGCATGGGTGGTGACGTCAGCATCCGGACCGAATCCGGGTCCGGCGCGACCGTGGAGTTCGTCGCGCCCTACGCGATGGCCGCACTGGACGGGCTCACCGTGGAGGCCAGTGGACGACTGATCACGATTCCGCTCGACTCGGTGCGCCGCAGCATCCGGGTACATCCCCAGGACATCGCGCACACCGCCACGACGGACACCATCGTCGTCGACGGGGAGGTCATCACCTTCATCGCGCTGAGCCGGCTATTGTCCGGACAGCCGGGACGCCGGGCCGGCGACGGATGGCCGGCGGTCGTCATCGACAGTCACCACGGCTCCCTTGTCATCGGTGTCGACCGCCTTGTCGGGGCCAACAGCGTGGTCCTGCGCCCGTTGCCGCGCTTCGCGGCGGCCGCCGCCCTCGTGCTGGGGGCGTCGCTGGACGCCGAGGGCCACCCGCGTCTCGTCCTGGATCCCGACGCACTCATCGACCAGGCTCGCGACGCAGGTCCGACCACCACCAAGCCGGCCGGCCCGCGTCCACCCATCCTGATCGTGGACGACTCGCTCACCACCCGGATGCTGGAACAGTCGATCCTCGAATCGGCCGGATACCAGGTGGATCTGGCCACCAACGGCGAGGAGGCACTCCGGAAGGCGCGTGACGTCCGGTACCGGCTGTTCCTCGTCGACGTCGACATGCCCACCATGGATGGATTCACCTTCGTCGAGAACGTTCGCGCCGACCCGCAACTGCGCGACATCCCGGCCATCCTGGTGACCTCCCGCGCGGAACCCGCTGATCGCGCCCGCGGTGAGCAGGTGGGTGCCGACGACTACCTCATCAAGAGCGAATTCGACCAGACCTACCTGCTCGAACGCGTCCAGACGCTGCTGGTGACACGATGACGGCCCGCCCGATCCGGGTACTGGTGGTCGATGACTCGATCACCGTGCGCCGTCACCTGTGTGCCGCGCTGGCCGGCGATCCGGGCCTGGAAGTCGTCGCCGAGGCTGGCGACGGCGCCCAGGCGATCGTCCTGTGTGACCGGCTACGTCCCGACGTGATCACCATGGACATCATGCTTCCGCAGGTGAGCGGGCTGGCCGCCACCGCGCACATCATGGCCCACTGCCCCACACCGATCCTGGTGGTCTCCTCGGCCAGCAACCGGGGGGAACTGTTCAACACCTTCGATGCCCTCACCGCGGGCGCCGTCGACGTGTTGGACAAGCCGCACGGCGACCGGATGGACAGCGAGTGGGAGCGCGAGTTGATCGCGGCGGTGAATCTGGTCGCGCGCATCCCGGTCATGACCCACCCCGGAACCCGACGTCCGCCCGTGCAGCAAACCGGCGAGACCAGACCCAACCGACCGGACCCGCGACGTTGTGAGTCCGCCGCGGACGTCATCCGGCTGGCGGGACGATTCAACGTCATCGCGATCGGCGCGTCTACCGGCGGACCGGCAGCCCTGGCCACCGTCCTGCGTGCGCTTCCGACGCGCAACGGCGCCGCGGTCCTGATCGTGCAGCACATCGCCGACCCGTTCGGCGTCAGCTTCGCCGAATGGCTCGGCAACGAGATCGGGCGACCGGTGACCTTTCCCCGGGACAGGGACAGTCTCGTCGACGCCCGGGGCCGGATCGTGATGGCACCGCCCGAGCAACACCTCGAGGTACACGGCGGTCGACTGCGCCTCACCCACCAGGCCGAACACCTGTCGTGCCGGCCATCGGTCGATGTGCTGTTCGAGTCGCTCGCCAAGGAGTCACCGCGCAGCACGGTCGCCTGCCTGTTGACCGGCATGGGCCGCGACGGCGCCCAGGGACTGTTGTCACTACGCAGATCGGGGGCCATGACGATGGCGCAGGACGAAGCCACCGCGGTGGTGTACGGCATGCCCAGAGAAGCAGCGCTCATCGGCGCCGCGCAACTGATCCTGCCGCTGCACCAGATCGGACCGACGTTGAGCATGCTGGCCGCATCGCCGGCAACGCAGCCATGACCACCCCGGTGCTCATCGTCGATGACAGCCTGACCGTACGGATGAATCTCGCCCACGCGTTTCAAGCCGCGGGCTTCCAGCCCATCCTCTGCGCGACGGCCGCGGAAGCCCGCACCGTCCAGACCGACCAGCCGGTCGACATCGTGATCCTCGATGTGGACCTCCCCGACGGCAACGGCATCGACCTTCTCGCCGACATTCGCGCCCTGCCGGGTGGCGATACCGTGGTCGTACTGATGCTCTCCTCCGAGGCGGCCGTCGCCGACCGGATCCGGGGATTGACCACGGGCGCCGACGACTACGTCGGCAAGCCGTACGACACCAAGCATGTGGTCGCCAAGTCCCGGGAACTGCTGCGCGCGCGGGGCGCGGTGGTCACCAACCCGACGACTGTCCTGGTGATCGACGACAGCCTCACCTTCCGGATGGAGTTGTCGCGGGTCCTCGACCAGGCCGGCTACCTCACCATCACCGCGGGTACGGGTGAGGAAGGCCTCCTTGTGGCCGCGAGCCAACGACCCGACGCGGTCATCGTGGACGCGATGTTGCCCGGAATCGACGGCGCCGCCGTGATCAGGAACCTTCGCCGGGACGCCGCGCTGCGGGGTGTGCCCTGCGTCCTACTCACCGGTAGCGAGGACCCGGCCATCGAAATCAACTCCCTCGACGCGGGCGCGGATGCCTTCATCCGGAAAGGCGATCCCGCAATCGCCCTGGCCACCCTGCAGTCCGCCCTGCGCAGGGCGACGACCGCGCCGTCTGCCGCCAGCAGCCTGCTGGACCCGAAGCGGGTCCTCATCGTCACCGACGATCCCGCCCACCTCCAGACGATCGTCGACTCATTGCGCGGCGACAGCTTCGACGTCATCGTGGCCGAGTCCGCCGTACAAGCCGTCAGGCTGTTGCAGACCCAGACGGTGGCCTGCGTCCTGATGGATGCGCACCTCCAGGACTCCGATGGGGACGCCCACCGGCTGGTCAAGGCCGCACCGGGGATGCTGCATGCCCCGCTCATCATGATGAGCTCGTCTGACGATCCCGCCGCCGTGGTCGACGGCCTGGCCGCCGGTGCCGACGACGTCATCGCCAAGACCGCCCATGGCCAGGTCGTCCATGCCCGGATCCGGTCCCAGATCCGCCGGGCGCAGTTCGAGGACGAACAACGCCAGATCCGCGAGAACCTGCTCACCAGCGAGCGGGAGGCCGCCACCGCGAACGCTGCGCGCGAACTCGCCGAAACCCGCGCGGCGCTGGTCGACGAACTGGAGCGCAACAACGAGGACCTGCGGGCGTTCAACTACTCCGTCTCACATGACCTCCGCAACCCGCTGCAGACGGTGGTCGCCTACAGCGAGCTCCTGATCGAGGAGCAGGCCGACAACCTCGACGAGCAGGCCATGGGCGACCTGCGGTACATGTTCGCGGCGAGCCGGCGAATGACCGCGATCATCGACGCGCTTCTCCAGCTGTCACACGTCAACGGCACCGAGCTGAGCCGCCAACCCGTCGACCTGTCCACCATCGTCCACGCGACCATCGACGACCTTCAACGCATGTACCCGCGACCCGAGCTGACCTTCACCGTCGAAGACGATGTCGTGGTCGACGCCGACCAGCCGCTGATGCGCATCCTCATCACCAACCTCGTCGGCAACGCGTGGAAGTACACCACCAAGATCAGCTCGCCGCACATCGAGTTCGGGCGGGTCCAACGCGGCCATGACGCGGTAGTCACCTGCTACGTGGGCGACAACGGCGCCGGCTTCGACTCGAGCCGATCCGACCGGCTCTTCCGCCCGTTCGAACGCCTGCACGACCACAACCAGTTCCCTGGTACCGGGGTCGGCCTGTCCACCGTCAAGCGGATCATCGACCGGCACGGCGGACGCATCTGGGCGCACGGAAGGCCCGGATACGGAGCCACCTTCTACTTCACCCTCTCCGACGACCCCTCGCTGCCGCCCGTCATGCCAGCGGCATCCCGCGATGTACCCGACTCCGCCAGCGAGGTCGCGCGCCAGTCGCCGTGAGCGACCGGTCGTTGGTCGGCCTGTCAAGATCGCTCGAACATCGCGCTCCGCCGTCGTGCCTTCCGTCGCCGCGCGTCATACCGCTGTTACTCACTCTGCACGCGCGACGGCAGCCGACAGCAGGGCAGATAGCGCGCCGTGTTCCGACCACCGGCTTTCGTCGCCGGATGGCAAGTAGGTTGCGATACACCAGCAGCCATCGATGCAGTGGCATCGTTGTACCGGATGTGCGGCTTGTAGGGGGGCCAGCCAGCTGGCGTCCGTGCGGGTCGATGCCGCGCCCCGCTGCCGTGGCGCTCCTGCTGCTGTCGGCGCGGGCTGATACCGACCCGGGGGGAACGATGCAGCCGTCCGACTGGACGCCTGAGGGCATCGACATCAATCGGCCGAGTGCGGCCCGAATCTACGACTATCTACTGGGTGGGGTACACAACTTCGCGGTCGACCGCGACATTGCCAAGCAGGTGATCGCGGCCATGCCCGACGCGCCGATGCAGGCGCTGGCCAACCGGGCGTTCCTGCACCGGGCGGTCCGGTATCTGGTCGACGCCGGCGTGCGCCAGTTCCTCGATCTCGGCTCCGGCATCCCGACCATGGGCAACGTGCACCAGAGCGCCCGACGGGCGGCGCCGGACGCTCGGGTCGTGTACGTCGACATCGATCCGGTCGCGACCGCCCACAGTCGACACATCATCGACGGTGACAGCGGCATCGCGGTGGTGGAGGAGGACTTCCGGCAGCCGGAGCGCATCCTCGACCACCCCGACCTGCGTACGGTGCTCGACCTCGACCAACCGATTGCCGTACTCGCGCTCGCGGTGCTGCACGCCGTACCCGACTCCGACGACCCGTACGACATGGTCGCGCGGTACCGGGACAGGTTGGCGCCCGGCAGCTATCTGGTCGTGGCGCACGGCTCCAACGAAAGCCGCCCCGAGCTGTCGAAGCTGATGGAGGAGCTGTCCAAGCGCACCGCCACGCCGATGACCGCCCGCAGCAGGGTCGAGATAACGCGATTCTTCGACGGGTTCGAGGTCGTCGAGCCCGGGGTCGTATGGGCGCCCAGCTGGCACCCGGACTCGCCGCACGAGGTACCGGAGAATCCAGAGGTGTCCATGAACTTCGTCGGCATAGGACGCAAGCGGTGATCGACCGGGTGCCGGCGTCGCACGACGCCGGCCTCGCGGCCTTCGCCCACGCCTGGGCGGTACGACTCGCCGCCGCGACCTACGTACCGATCCCGTGGGCGGAGCGCCTCGAGGTGCTCGGTCGGATGACCGCACGACTGGCCGCGGCGGTGACCGCGGAACACCTGGATGTGGCGGCCGGACATCGACTGGGCGCCGACCTCGCACAGAGCGGATTCACCGCGCCGGAGGCGATCGCCCGGACCCTCACCGTCATCCACGAGCGGCTGCTCGGCGACCTGGGCCTGTCCGGCGAGGCGGTCCGGCTCCGGTTGATCCAGGTGGTCGAAGCGCTGACGGTGGGCTACGCCTGGGCGCTGCGGGACCTTGCCCTGGACGGACAGGAGGCGATGCGGTGGGCCGAGACCGACGCCCGGCAGCGCGCCGAGCGGGAACTTCGCGCGGCACAGGCCGCCCTGCAGCACGCGGCGCTGCACGACTCGTTGACCGGATTGCCGCTCCGGCTGGTCCTGATCGACCGGCTGGAACAACTCGCCGCACGCGCCGAGCCCGGCGACCGGTTCGGCCTGTGCCTGCTCGACCTGGACTCCTTCAAGGCGATCAACGACAGCCTCGGCCAGCAGGTGGGCGACCGGCTGCTGGTGATGGTGGCCGACCGGCTCGCCAGCTTCGCCGTCGACGAGGAATGCCTGCTGGTCCGCCTTGACGGTGACGAGTTCGCCGTACTCGTCGAGGGCACCACCTGTGCGGAGGATGCCACCAAGATCGCCGACCGGGCCCTGCACGTACTCGCCGAGCCGGTGCACCTCGAAGGGCAGAGCATGCCGGTGCCGGCCAGTGTCGGAGTGGTCGAAGGCCCGCTGGCCGGGGCGGACCCGGAGGAGGCGATGCGCGCGGCGATCCTCAGCCTGCACTGGTCGCAGACTGACGGTGGGGCACGGTGGACGCTGTTCAACGCCGAACGCAACGAGCTCCACCTGGCCAGGTACCGGCTGTCCGCGGCCATGCCGGAGGCGCTCGCCACGGATCAGTTCACTGTGGACTATCAGCCGCTGGTCGACCTGGCCACCAGCCGGATCGCCGGCTTCGAGGCGCTGGCCCGCTGGCACCATCCTGACCTCGGGATTCTCACCCCGAGCAGCTTCATCGACCTGGCCGAACAGACTGGTCTCATCGTGCCGCTCGGCCAGCGGCTGCTCGAGCAGGCCTGCCGGGACGCGGTCGGCTGGCCGGCCGGTTCGTCGACCGCGCCGTACCTGAGTTTCAACCTGGCCGCCCGGCAGCTGCACGATCCCGGCCTGATCGGCGACATCGCGGCCATCCTGCACGACACCGGCCTGCCGCCGGACCGGCTGCAACTCGAGATCACCGAGGGCACCGCGTGCCACAACGCACACGACACGATCGCCGTCCTGGCTGGCCTTGCTGAACTGGGGGTACGCCTGGCCATCGACGACTTCGGCACCGGCTACGCCAACCACGTGTACATGCGGACCCTGCCGATCCACGGCTTGAAGCTGGACGCGAGCTTCGTACGGGACCTCGACGAGCCCGCCGTGGATCCGCGCCATGCCGAGATCCTGGCCAACCTGATCAGCCTCGGGCACATCCTGGACCTGACCGTGACCGCCGAGGGCATCGAGACCGCCGAGCAGGCCGACCGGCTCCGGTCCATGGGCTGTGATCTGGGTCAGGGCTGGGAGTTCGGTCGACCCGCGGGAGCGGCCGCGACGATCGAGCTGGTGCGGGACCGGAACGGGTAGCACGGCCCGGGCGCCGGCGGTCGGACGGACCCGATTCCAGGTCGCCGACCACCGGAACCATCAGCGGGTACGCCCGTCAGCAGGGCGTGAAGTAGAGCGTGCGGTACCCCTGCAACGTCCCCCAGCTACCCGCGGGCTGGCCGCAACCGTGCCACTGCTGACCGATCAGTTGCGTCTTGGCGGGGTCGCTGAAGTAGGCGGTGACGATGAGGTTGTCGCCCGGCGGGATGTTGACCGGCCCGCTGGCCTGGGTCCGGGTCGTACTGGCGGTGGTGGTGACGGCGCTCGCCGGCGCGGCGAGCCCGGCGACGAGAACGGCGGCGACTGCGGTGGCACCCAGCCAGCGGGGTCTGCGGCTCATACGACGACTCCTTTGTCGGTCTGTACGCAATTCAACGGTACGTGTCTGAGTGGACACTAAACACCGCTTGCCGTACGAGAGTCGCAATCGCCATTGCAGCCGCATTGCAGGCGAACCGCGTCGGTCAGCCGACGCTCTGCGCAAACCGGACCGGAGTCGGGTGGCGCGGGCCGACCGGCCCGCGCCACCCGCCTGGTCATCCGCCCGCCATCGCTCCTACCACGAGCAGCGGCTCGGACCCGGCCACCACCCGCTCGGGCAGCGGTGCGTCGGGGGACTCGTTGGACAGGTCCTCCTCGCACGCGTAGAACCGGACGAACGCCCGGCGCTTGCCCGTGCCGCGGTCCCGGATCGTGCCGCGCAACATCGGATACATGCTCTCCAGAGCGTCGAGCACCAACCGCTGGGTCGGCTCGCCGTCGACCTCCACCTGCACCTCACCGCTGACCTTGGCGAGGTTCTTCAGGTGGGCCGGAAGAATGACGCGGATCATGGCAGCGTCTGCACCTCCACGGACAGTACGGCCGGCAGGTCCTGCACGATCGGCTGCCAACTGTCGCCACTGTTGGCCGACGCGTACACCTGGCCGCCGCTGGTACCGAAGTAGATCCCGCACTCGTCCAGCGAGTCGACCGCCATCGCGTCGCGCAGCACGTTGTGGTAGCAGTTCTCCTGCGGCAACCCGTCGGTCAACGGCTCCCACTCGTTGCCGCCGGTACGGCTGCGGTACACCCGCAGCTTGCCCTCCGGCGGGAAGTGGTGCGAGTCGCTGGTGATCGGTACGACGTAGATCGTCTCCGGCTCGTGCGCGTGTACCGCGATCGGGAACCCGAAGTCGGTCGGCAGGTTGCCGCTCACCTCGGTCCACAGGTCACCGGCGTTGTCGCTGCGCATCACGTCCCAGTGCTTCTGCATGAACAGCGTGTTCGGCCGGGACGGGTGCATCGCGATGCGGTGCACGCAGTGCCCCACCTCGGCGTTCGGATCCGGGATGCCCTCGGACCGCAGTCCCTGGTTGATCGGCTGCCACGACTCGCCCGCGTCGTCACTGCGGAACGCCCCGGCGGCGGAGATGGCCGCGAAGATCCGGTCCGAGTTGGTCGGATCGAGGATGATCGTGTGCAGGCACATGCCACCCGCACCCGGCTGCCAGGCGCCGGCGGACTTGTGCGTGCGCAGCGCCGGCAGCTCCGTCCAGGACGCGCCGGCGTCGGTGGACCGGTAGATCGAGGCGTCCTCGATCCCGGCGTACACCGTGTCCGGATCGGTGGGCGACGGCTCGAGGTGCCACACCCGCTTGAACTCGAACGGCCGGGGGGTCCCGTCGTACCACAGGTGGGTACCCGGATCTCCCTGGTAGCTGAAGTCGTTGTCGACCGGCTCCCAGTTCTTACCGCCGTCGTCGGAGCGTTGGATCAGCTGGCCGAACCAGCCGCTCGACTGCGAGCAGTACAACCGGTCCTTGTCGGCGGGGGAGCCGTTGAGGTGGTAGATCTCCCAGCCGGGGAAGTGCGGACCGCTCACCTCCCACTTCTCCCGCTTGCCGTCGGACGTGAGGATGAACGCGCCCTTGCGCGTGCCCACCAGCACCCGTACACCACTCATGTGCTACTCCCCTTTCGAGCTCCGCGCCCGTCGGCGCGGATGACGCTCGTGTCGACCCAGCGCCTGCTGGGTCCGTGCCTGCCTGTCGAGCTCATGCCCTGGTGAGCCCACACCTGCCCGGGCCCGTGCATGTCGAGCAAACCGAAGACCAGGACCACCCGCCCCCCGAACGCTCAGTTGGTCTGCATCCTCCACGACTCCTCCGACAGTTCGGTACGGCCGTCCGGCGCGTTCTCCCACCAGCGGCCCCCGCGGACAGTCCGATCCCCATGAATCCCCATGACAGGTAGACCGGCCCGCGGCGGGAAACTCATCGGTCCGGGTCGAGATTCCTCCGGCGACCAGCGGGCCGGGGTGCGGCACTCCGGCGACAGGTGGGCCGGCGGCCGACGCGAAAACCGGACAGCGGTGCCGAGTCGGTAGGGACCACCACGGGTCGGGCACACTGGGATTACGGTCGGTAAATGGGCGGTCCGTAAGCGGGCGGTCCGTAAGCGGGCGGTCCGTAAGCGGGCGGTCCGTAAGCGGGCGGTCCGTAAGCGGGCGGTCCGTAAAAGCACGGTCCGTGAATCGGGGAGGGGACGATGGCGCAGCCTGACCTGGACAGCCACGCCGGTACGAAGCCGTCGCCGCCACCGAGCGGCATGACGGCACTGCTCGGCCTGCTGTCCCGGCTGGTACGCCGACGCCGGCGCGGCGAGCGGATGTTGCCGCTGATCGACGTGGTGCATCCGACCGGTACCGAGGTGGCCGCGCGGGTACGCCGGCAGCTCGCCCGCCCGCGCCGGCGGCATGTGCCGCACGTACTGCTGGACGAGAGCGTGGCCGCCGGCGCGGACGTACAGACCCTGCTGGACCGCGCCCACCGCACCTTCGCGTTCGAGCGGTTCGGTCGGGATCCGCTGCGGTTCCGGCACTATCCGCTGGCCCGCTGGCTGATGCGGCAGACCGTGGAGGGGGCCGGCGGTCCGGCCGGTACGACCGGTTGGATCCGTCCCGATCCGGACGACCCGCGCGGCGAGCTGGCCCGGCGGCTGCGGCGGCGGTCGTCGCACTGGGGGGCGGACGCGAGTACGCCCCGGCGGGCCGAGAGCGGCTTCTCCGCGGTGTACGGCTGGATCTCCTGGCTGGTCCGGCACGCGGTACCGACCGCGGTCTACCGGGTCGCGGTGTCCGGCCGGTTCCGGTTCGTCGGCCGGGAGTACTGGTGGTTCATGCGCCAGCCGTACCTGGCGCCCCGGCAGTCCCGCACCTTCCTGGACTTCGCCGGCCGGCTGACCGTGGACGGTCGTACCGGTGAGCTTCGCGACGAGGTCACCAAGCTGCTGGTACACGCGTTCCTGGAGGATCTGCGGTTCGGCTACCGGCGCCGGCCGTGGCACCTGCGCGGCTGGCGGCGCACGGTGTACCCGGTGCTGATCCTCGACGGGGTGCGGCCCGGTACCCCCGCCGAGACGCTGATCCAGCTCGTCAACGACGTACGCAACGAGACCGGCCGGTGGGACCCGCTGCTGGTGCTCGCCACCCGATTCGGCGGGAAGATGGCCACCCCCGAGCAGAGTGACGCTGTCGCAGCCCGGCCGGGTGACGAGCAGGGAGCCGAGCACCGGTCCCGGCTGTGGGACATCGAGACCGGGTACGACGCCTGGCAGGAGGCGCTTCCGGACGCGCAGCGGCGGCGCGAGCCGGACGCCTGGATTCTCGCCGCGGCGGCGGACGAGCGCCCCGGTGGCCGGGTCCGGCGGGCCACCGACGACGACTTCGTGGTGCCCCCGCCGCCGTGGTTCGCGCGCCGGACGGTGGTCGCGGCGGTCGCGCTCGCGCTGCTGGTCGGGCTGGGTGTCTGGGTCAACCAACGATGGGGTACCGGGTGCCACCCGCACCCGCTCGGCGGCACCGTGGCGGTCCGGCTCGTGGACGGGCAGTGCGTCGGCTACAGCGACAGCGCGAGCCAGATCTTCAGCGCCGACCAGCGCGAACTGGCCGCGGTACAACGGCTGATCTTCCGCCAGAACGAGCTGGCCGAGCAAACCCGGGCGCGGAAGAAGGGGGCCCAGCCGCTGGTCACGCTGGTCTACCTGGGCGCGCTGACCGGCCAGCTCACCGGACCGACCGAGCGGGCGTACGCGGCCGAGCGGGAGGAGCTGGAAGGGCTCGCGGTGGCACAACGGTCCCGGCTGCCGGACAGCGGTGGACCGGACGGGGCACCGCTGTTGCGGATCGTGGTGGCCAACGCCGGGAACCAGATGCGGTACGCCGAGCAGGCCGTGGACCTGGTCGCCGACCTTGCCGCGAGTGACCCGACCGTGGTCGGGGTGGTGGGCCTGGTCGAGAGTCGTACCTGGACCGCCCGCGCGCTCCAGCGCCTCAACCGCGCCGGGCTGCCGGCCATCGCGACCACGCTGTCGGCCGACGGCTTCTCCCGCAACTCCCGGCTGTACCTGCAACTCGGCGCGTCGAACGCGGAAGAGGTCGAGCTCGTCGCCCGGTACGCCGAGCGGGCCCGACTGTCCACCGTGCACCTCTACTACTCGACCGGCGGTACGAGCCTGGCCGACGACCGGTACGTCGGCACGCTGACCGAGGACGCCGAGGAGAGGTTCGGCGTACGGGCGAAACCGTTCCGGGCCCGACTCGACCTGTCCGCGGAATGCGACTTCGACGGGCTGCTGTTCTTCACCGGCCGGTTCTCCGACTTCGACGAGTTCCTGGACAGCCTCAAGGACTCCTGTGTCGGCGGCAGGCGGCTCCCCGTTCACCTGGTGGCCGATGATTCCGTCGGCCGATACGTGGCGAACCGGCAGAAGCGACGGGACGCTCCGGACGTACCCCTGATGTATGTGTCCAAGGCGGCGCTGGCGACCTGCGCCCGGCTGCGGACCGCGACCGGAAACGACCCGCGGGCGACCTTCTACCGGCTCGTCCAGCGCTCCGACCTGCTGCAGCCACCACGCTGTGTGACGGACGACGGTACCGGTCAGGGCGGCGCCGGCGGTGCGACCACGGACGCCGCGGCCGCGCTGGAGGTGGGCGAACGGGTCGCGCTGGCCTACGACGCGGCGGAGATGTTCCTCGAAGCCGTACAGCGGCTCAGCACCCAGGGTTGGGATCCGGCCACGGTCAGCCCGGCGATCGTGTTCAACGAGATCATGCGCAACAACGTCGGCAACCCGTATCTCGGCGTCAGCGGGCCGATCCGGCTCGACCCGGACACCGCCGAACCGATCGGCAAGTGGCTGTCGTTGATCAGCCTCGACTCGGTCAAGATCCGCGACCCGGCGGACCTGGGCACGTCGACGGAGATCCTGCACTGCGGTACCGACCACACCGGCGCGCTGGATCCGCGGGACAACTGCGCCCGGCCGGCCGCCGGCCCGTGACCGCGGCTGTCGCCACGGTCACAGCTGGGCCCGTCACACCGGTCGGGAGGCCACTCGTCCTACCGGTATGACACCACGTATCTCGATCACAGAGGCAAGTCCCGACGGCGTCAGAGCCGTCCAGGCACTGAATCGGTACGTCAGGTCGGTCGTCGACCCGACCGTCCTGGCGCTGGTGGAGGTGCGCGCGTCGATCCTCAACGGCTGCGCGTTCTGCCTCGACCTGCACACCCGGGAGGCGCTCGCGGCCGGCGAGGACGAGCGGCGGCTGTTCGCCGTGGGGGCGTGGCGGGAAACCCCGTTCTTCACCGAGCCGGAACGCGCCGCGCTCGCACTCACCGACGCGGTGACCAAGCTGGGCGATCACGGTGTACCCGACGAGGTCTGGGACGACGCGGCGAAGCACTGGTCCAAGGAGGAGCTGACCAACCTGCTCATCGCGATCGGAACAATCAACGTGTTCAACCGGCTCTCGATCGCGACGCAGCACCAGCCGGTGTGAACAGACCGCGGGCACCCGGCCGGTTCGAGTCGCGCCGGCTCCGACCTGCGGACATGATCAGACGGTGCTGGATCCGAAGCTGTCCGGACGGGTCGCCCTCATCACCGGCGCCAACCAGGGCATCGGCGCGGCTACCGCGCACGCGCTGGCCGCCCAGGGCGTCGCGGTCTTCCTGACCTACCTGCGCCTCGACCCGAACGAACACACCGAGGACGCGTACCCGGCCGAGTACGGCCAGTCCCGTGCCCGGTCCGGGCTCGGCGTGGTCGAGCAGGTCCGCCAGGCCGGTGGCACCGCCGACTGCATGGAAGCCGACCTGGCCGATCCGGCCGTACCCGCGCTGCTGTTCGACCGGGCCGAACAGGCGCTGGGACCGGTGGACATCCTGGTCAACAACGCGAGCGGCTGGCTGGCCGACACGTTCCTGCCGGCGCATCCGGACCGGTTCGGCCGTACCCTCCGGCGGGTCGACGCGCTGGGCCACGACCGGCAGTTCGCGGTCGACGCGCGGGCACCGGCGCTGCTGATCGCCGAGTACGCCCGGCGGCACATCAACCGCGGCGCGACCTGGGGCCGGATCATCGGCCTCACCTCCGGCGGGCCGGACGGCTTCCCGGAAGAGGTGTCGTACGGCGCGGCCAAGGCCGCCCAGGAGAACTACACGATGTCGGCGGCGCAGGAGTTGGGGCAGTACGGCATCACCGCGAACATCGTCTATCCGCCGGCCACCGACACCGGTTGGGTCACCCCGATCGTCGCCGACGCGGTGATCGCGGCCAGCCCGTTCCAGCACGTCGGGCAGCCGGACGAGGTGGCCGAGGTGATCACGCTGCTCTGCTCGCACCAGGCGCGCTACGTCACCGGCCAGGTCATCCGGATGTCCTGAACTCCTGTCGGTTCTCGTGGCCGGCTGCTCTGCGCGGCCGGTGACGCGCGCGGCGGCGATCATGCGCGGCCCGTGACGCGCGCGGCGGCGGCTATGCGTGGCCGGTGATGCGGGCGGCGGCCAGCTTGCCGGAGATCAGCACCATCGGCACTCCCACCCCGGGCACGGTGCCGGAGCCGGTGAACACCACGTTCTCCAGCGTCGGGTGCAGGTTGCCGGGCCGGAACGGACCGGTCTGCCGCATCGTGTGCGCGGCCGCGAACGGCGTACCGGCCGCCATCCCCGCGTCCGCCCAGTCCGCCGGCGTGACCACCCGGCGTACCGTCACGGCCGCGCCGAAGCCGGGATACCCGCGCTGTTCGAGCAGGTCGATGACCTCGTCGGCGTACCGGTCCGCCAGCCCGCCGCGCCAGTCCAGCTTTCCGACCCGCAGATTCGGTACCGGCACGAGCACGTAGTAGGTGTGCCCGCCGGCCGGCGCGACGGTGGGATCGGTCCGGCTCGGGTTCGTCACCAGTACGGACGGGTCGCTCATCAACTCGCCGTACCGGATCACCTCGTCGAACGAGCGCTTCCACGACTGTCCGAAGTGGAGGTTGTGATGGGCCGCCTCCGGATAGCTCGTCGTCGAGCCGAGGTGCAACACCACGCAGGACGGCGAGAAGACCAACCGGCGACCCCGTCGCGGCTCCGGCAGCAGCCGGTACGCCATCGGCAGGTCCGGGTTGAGCACCACCGCGTCGGCGGGGATCCGGTCGCCGTCCTCGGTGACCACGGTGGTGGCCCGGTCTCCGCTCGTCTCCACCCGGGCGACCGTGGTGTCGTACCGGATCGTCACGCCGTGCTTCACCGCCGCTCCGGCCAGCGCCCGCGGTACCGCGTGCATCCCGCCGCGCGGGTGGTACACCCCGGCGACCGAGTCGAGATAGGCGATCACGGCGTACAGCGCGAGCGCACGGTGCGGCGCCACCCCCGCGTACATGGCCTGGAACGAGAAGATCCGCCGCAGCCGCTCATCGGTGAAGAACCGGTCGACCCGGTTCTGCAGCCGGCCGAATCCGCCCATCGCGGCGAGCCGCAGCAGGTCGCCGTTGAGCAGGTCACGCGGGCTGTCGAAGTTGCGGTCGATGAAGTTGCCGCGCTCCAGCACCCACAGCCGGCGGGTGTAGTCGACGAACCGGCGGTAGCCGGCCGCCTCCGCCGCACCGCAGACCGTGGCGATCTCTGCCGCCATCCGGTCCGGGTCGGCGATCACGTCCAGTCGCGATCCGTCCGGGAACCAGGCCCGGTACGCCGGGTCCAGCGGGGTCAGCGTGAGCCAGTCGTCGAGCTCCTCACCGACCGCGGCGAGCGGCTCGGCGATCAGCTCCGGCACCGTCAGCACGGTCGGTCCGGTGTCGAACTCGAAGCCGTCCACCGCGAGCCGACCGGCCCGGCCGCCCGGCTCGCCCTCCCGCTCCAGCACCGTGACCTCGCGGCCGGCGCCGGCCAGGTGCAGCGCACACGCCAACCCGCCGAGCCCGGCGCCGACCACCACCACCCGCCCCGTGGCTCCGGGCACCGTCCTCGCTCTCACGCGGCCACGGTATCGCCGGTGGTCCGGCCGCCCGGTTGTCCGGAACAGTGCCCGGCGCGCAGACTGGGCCCATGCGTCGAGCCGCGATCGTGCTGGTGATCGGGGTGGTCATGGCCGCGTTCGGGACAGGATGCACGGCCCGCTCCCCCGCCAACGGCGCTGCCGGCTCCGACACGCCACCGGCCGCGGGCGGCCGGCAGACCGCCGCCGACACCGCCGCGACGCTGGCCAGCCTGCGCCGGATCGACGATCTTCCGCTGTACGAGATGAACTACGTCGGCGACTACGACGCGCTGGCCGACGTACCCGAGCCACCGACCGCGACCCCGTTCGGCTGCTCGTTGTTCGTCGCCTCCGGCGACGCGGCGCACCCGGTGTTCGGCCGCAACTTCGACTGGCAGCCGCACGCGGCGCTGGTGCTGCACACCACCCCGCCGGACGGATACGCCTCGGTCTCGATCGTGGACGCCTTCTACGCCGGCGTCACCGACGGCGACGAGCTGCTCCACTCCCGCGAGGTGCAGCACAAGCTGCTGCAACGGGCCCCACTGCTGCCGTTCGACGGCATGAACGCGCGGGGGCTCGCGGTCGGCCTGGCCGCCGACGACTCGGCCCGCGTCCGGGTCGACCCGACCAGGAAGACCGTCAGTGGGGTACGCATCATCCGGCTGCTTCTCGACCACGCCGCCACCGTGGCCGAGGCCGTGACGATCATCGGTCGGTACAACCTGAACTTCGCCGACGGCCCACCGCTGCACTATCTCCTCGCCGACGCCAGTGGCGACTCGGCCGTGGTGGAGTTCGTGGACGGCCGGATGACGGTCACCCACGGGCACCCGCCGTGGCAGGCGCTCACCAACTTCCGCCTGGCCGGCTCGGCACCGATCGACCAGCAGTCCGACTGGCGGTACGCGGCCGCGTCGGAAAAGCTCGCGCACACCGGCGGCACCCTCGACTGGCGCGGCGCGATGGCGCTCCTGCAGAACGTCGCGCAGCCGCATACCCGCTGGTCAGTGACGTACGAGCTGCGCTCCGGCGCGGTACACGTGGTCACCGCCCGCCGCTGGACCCAGGTACACACGTTCGCGTTGGCGCGCTAGACCTGCCGCACTACCTCCGTACCGCCGGGCTGGTCAGCTCCTCGAGTTGCTCGAGCTGGGCGTTGATCTCGGCCGTGGAGATGTCGTCGGCGCAGGTCACGCCGAGACCCGCCAGAATGTCGATGGCGCGCCGCCAATGCTCGGCGGCGTCGTCGAACCGGCCGAGGGTGCAGTGGGCGTGGGCGACCCCGTCATGGGCGCGGGCCTCGTCGGCCGGCTGGGCGAGCCCCTCGGCGATAGTCAGCGCCCGGCGGTGCGCCACCAGCGCCCGATCGGGTGCACCGGCCGCCTGGAGGGTCCGGCCGAAACCGAGTTGCCCCTCGAACTCGAAGTTGCGGTTGCCGGCCGCGCGGGCCAGTTCGAGAGACTCGGCATGGCACCTCATGGCCAGCTCGTAGTCGCCATTTCCGCGGTACGCGCGAGCGAGCCCCGAGAGCGCATTGATCTCGGCCTGCCGGTGGCCGGTCTCACGGGCGAATTCCAGGACCTGGTTCATACACGCGATTGCCGCGTCGAACTGGCCGCGGGCCGCGTGTACAAAGCCCAGGCCAGCGAGCGCATTGGTCTCCGCGGCCCGGTTGCCGGTGATGCGGGCTGCCTGCGCGCCCACGGTGAAGACGTCGACCGCCTCGGGGTGCCGGCCCTGCGTGTAGTGGATGCGGCCGAGGCTGTTCAGCGCTTCGACCTCACCCGGTCGGCTGCCGATGGACCGGGCCACCGCCAACGCCTCGGTGTGGCACTCGGTTGCCGCGCCATTCCGGTCCTGCACGTAGTACGCCCAGCCGAGGCCGTTCAGGGCATCCAGCTGCCCGAGACCGTAGGCCGTGGCGCGAGCCGCGGTCAGCGCGCGACCGAAGTGTTCGATGGCCTCCCGTTGCCGCCCCTGTGCGGTGTGGACATGGCCGAGTCCGATGTGCGCGTCGACGTGCGCGCGGTCGCTGCCGGCCCCGGGGTCCATCGTCAGGACCAGTTCGAAGCGCTCGGTCGCCGTCTCGTACCGGCCCTGGCGGCGTTCGAGGTGACCGAGCCGGTTCAGGGTGTGGACCTCGGCGGTCTGGTCGCCGGCCGTCCGGGCCGCGGTCAGGGCGCGTTGGTGCAGGTCCACCGCGTCGGCATAGTGGGCGCGCGTACACAGGTACCGGTGCAGGGTGCCGGACTGGTGGATCGTGTGGTCCGGTCGGTCGACGGCAGCGTGGTGGGCCGCGGGGAGCAGGTTGTCCAGCTCGGTGATCAACCAGGCGAGCGCCTGCTCTCGGTCGGACAACGCAGGCGCGACCGGGGTGGCCACCGCGGGCGCGACCGGCAGGTTGTCCGCGTCGTACGGGTACGCGAGCGTCATGGCGGCCGTGGCGACGCGGGCGTAGTGGTCGTACAGCCGGTCGAGCGCCGCCCGCCGTACACCGTCCACGGGCGGGTCCGCGCTGGCCGCGAACTCCCGGATCAGGTCGTGGTACCGGTACCGGCCGGGAGCCAGTTGTTCGAGCAGGTTGACCTGCTCCAACGCGGTGAGCAGGTCACGAGCCCGCGCAATGGTCGTGTCGAGCAACGCCGCCGCCGCGGCCGGCTCGTACTCCAGCCCGGGATGCAGGCTGAGCGCGACGAACGCGCGCCGCTGCTCAACGGACAGGTGCTGGTACGACACGGTGAACGCGGCCGCCACACTCCGGTCGCCCTCGCTCAGTTCGGCCAGCCGGTGCTGGTCGTGCCTGCGCCGCAGCAGCTCCAGCACCTGGGTACCGGTGACCGGGACCCGACCGCGATCGGCGCGCAGCCGGGCCGCGGCGATCCGGACCGCGAGGGGTAGCAGCCCGCACAGCTCGGCGATCTCCCGGACCGTCCGCTCGTCGCCGGGATCGCGGTCGGCGCCGGCGACCGTCCGGAACAACCGCGCCGCATGGTCGGGGTGGAGGGTGTCGACGCCCAGGTGCTCGGCTTCGTCCAGGCCCGAGAGTCGCCGTCGGCTGGTGACCAGTACGACGGACCGGCCGGTCCCAGGCAGCAGCGCCCGCACCTGGGCCTCGCTGTGTGCGTTGTCCAGCACGATCAGGACCCGCCGGCGGGCGAGCACGCTGCGGTACAACCCGACGCGGGCGTCGAGATCGGGCGGGATCTGCTGGCCGGGTATGCCGAGCCCGCGCAGCAGCGTGTCGAGTGCGGCGGCCGGATCCGTCGGCCGGCCACCGCTGAAGCCACGCAGGTCGAGGAACAGCTGGCCGTCCGGAAACCCGCCCGCGCGGACCAGCCGGTGCGCCGCCCGCACCGCGAGCGTGGTCTTGCCGACTCCCGCCATTCCGTCGACCGCCACGACCAGCACCTCGTCGGCCTGCTCCGCCAGCCGGACCAGCCGGTCGACCTCGGCGTCCCGGCCGGTGAAATGGCGGGCGTCCGCGGGCAGCTGGGCCGGCACCGCCCAGCCGGTACCCGGATCCGGCGGCGGCACCGGCCCGGTGGCCGGGGTCTTCGCGCCGGCCTGCGGGGCAGCGTCCAGCTCCCCGCGCAGGATCAGCTCGTGGACCGTGCGCAACTCGGCGCCGGGATCGGTACCGAGCTCCTCGGCCAACCGCTGCCGGAATGTCGAGTACAGGTCGAGCGCCTCGGCGCTCCGCCCGACCGCGTGGTACGCCCGCATCAGCAGCTCGGGCAGGGACTCCACCAGCGGGTGTTCCCCGGCGAGCTCGGTCAGGCGGCCGATCACCTCGGCGGCGCCACCGGTGCGTAGCTTGGCGCGCGCCCAGGCGACCACGGCGTCCAGGTACTGCTGGCGCCACGCCTGCCGGGTCCGATCGACCCACGCCCCGGACAGTCCGGACAACGGTTCGCCGCGCCACAGGCCCAACGCCTGATCGAGCAACGCGACCCGGGTCGCGTCGTGGTCAGCCCCCCGCGCCTGCTCGACCATCCGCCGGAATCGCAGCACGTCGACCCAGTCCGGGTCGGCCTCCAACACGTAACCACCGCCGCGGCCCTCCACCCGTACCACGGCGGACGGGGTACTCGCCTGCTCCAGGATCCGGCGCAGCCGGGCGACCAGCGCCTGCGTGTTCCGACGCGCCGCCACCGGTGCCTCGTCCCAGACCCGGTCGATCAGCGACTCGGTGGTCACCACCCGCCCGGCGTCCACCAGGAGCGCCGCCAGCACACAGCGTTGCTGCGGTGGCCCGGCGTTGACCCGGCGCCCATCGATCCAGATCTCCACCGGGCCCAGCACACGAAGATCCACCATGCTCCCCACAAACTGACCAACCGGCGCACACACCAGCATGGCAGCTGATTCCGCGCAGACCCGACACGCTCTGGAGGAAACCTGCGCGGAGCTGGTCTCCGCCCGGCGCGGGCCGGCAAGCGATCGGCAGGCCACGGCCTAGAGTTCCGACAGGACAGCTAACGGCCGATGGGCGGACGCCATGCCGAAGGTACGCGCGCACAACATCTCGATGTCGATCGACGGGTACCTGGCCGGCCCCAACCAGGGCACCGACCACCCGCTCGGAGTCGGCGGCCCCGGGCTGCACGAATGGATGTTCGCCACCCGTACCGGCCGGCGGATGATCGGCGAGACCGGTGGCGAGGAAGGCCTGGACGACACGTTCATCAAGCAGGGCGATGCCGGTATCGGCGCGACCATCATGGGTCGCAACATGTTCGGCCCGATCCGCGGCGAGTGGGACAACGACGAGTGGACCGGCTGGTGGGGCGACAACCCGCCGTACCACCACCCCGTGTTCGTGCTGACCCACCACCACCGGGCGTCGATCGAGATGCGGGGCGGTACCACGTTCCACTTCGTCACCGACGGGATCGAGTCCGCGCTGGAGCGGGCCCGGGAAGCCGCCGGTGACCGGGACATCCGGATCGGCGGCGGTGCGTCGACCATCCAGCAGTACCTGCGCGCCGGCCTGATCGACGAGCTGCACGTGGCGATCGCGCCCGTACTGCTGGGCGCCGGCGAGCGCCTGTTCGACAACTTCGGCGACAGCGGCCCGGCCGGTTACCGGTGTACCGAGTACGTCGGCTCGACCGCCGCAGCACACTTCCGCATCACCCGGGATTAACCCCCCTGACGATCCGGAAACCCTGACATAGGGTGCCGGTGGGGTGGTTACAACCAGGTGGGGGAATTTTGTCCGAGTTGACGGTCGAGGTGCTCGGCCAGCTCGAAGTGTCGATGGACGGCCGCGCGGTACAGCTCACCACTGGGCGACTGCGGACCTTACTCACCGTGTTGGCGATCCGGGCCGGCCGGACGATCTCGATGGACCGACTCGCCACCGCGGTGTGGGGCGAGGACCTGCCGGCCAATCCGCGGCGCAGCCTGCAGACGTACGCCGGCCGCCTGCGGACCGAGCTGGGTGACGAGCGGATCGGCAGCCAGCCGGCCGGGCTGGTCCTGCTTGCCGAACCCGACCGCATCGACGCGCTGAGGTTCGAACAGCTCCTCGACGATGCCGCCCGGGAAGCCGACCCGGACCGGGAGCGCAAGCTGCTCGGCGAGGCGCTGGACCTGTGGCGGGGCGAACCGTTCGAGGGCGTGACGTCCCGCTGGCTTGCCGAGACCGAGGCGCCCCGGCTGGTCGAGCGGCACCTCACCGCACTCGAGCGGCGTCTCGACCTCGACCTGGCCGCTGGTCTGCACGGCGAGCTGGTCGGCGAGCTCAACGAGTGGACCGCCCGGTACCCGATGCGCGAGTCGCTGTGGGTGCGGCTGCTCATCGCCCTGAACCGGTCCGGCCGCCGCGCCGACGCGCTGGAGCGGTACCTCCAGCTCCGGCTCCGGATCGCCGACGAGCTCGGCGTCGACCCCAGCCCGGAACTCCAGCAGGTGTACGCCGACCTGCTCACCGAGCAGCCCGCGGCCGCGGTTCCCGCACCGGCCTGGCAGGACCCGGTGACCGTCCCGCAGCAGCTGCCCGCACCGCCGCCGGCGTTCACCGGTCGGGGCACCGAACTCGCCCAGCTGGAACGGCTCGACGATCCGTCGGCGGTCGTCATCACCGCGATCGACGGGATGGCCGGCGTGGGCAAGACCGCGCTCGCGGTGCAGACCGCGCACCGGCTGGCCGGCCGGTACCCGGATGGGCAGCTCTTTCTCGACCTGCACGGCTTCACCCAAGGGGTGGCGCCGGTGGAGCCGGGCGAAGCCCTGGGCCGGCTCCTGCGCGCCCTCGGGATCCCCGGCGAGGAGGTGCCGCTCCAGCTCGACGACCGCGCCGCGCTGTACCGCAGCCGGCTGGCCGACCACCGGATGCTCATCCTGCTCGACAACGCCGCCACCGAGGCGCAGGTCGGGCCGCTGCTGCCGGGCAGTCCAGGCTGCCTGGTGCTGGTCACCAGCCGCCGCCGGCTCTCCGGACTGGACCAGACCCACGCGGTGTCCCTGGACCTGCTGCCTCAGCCCGACGCGATCGCCCTGTTCACCGATACCGCGGGCACCGACCGGCTGGCCGGCGAACCGCCGCAGGCGCTGGCCGAGACCGTCGAGCTGTGCGGCCGGCTGCCGCTGGCCATCCGGATCGCGGCGGCCCGGCTCCGCTCGCACCGCACCTGGACGGTCCGGCACCTGATCGACCGGCTGCGCGACCACCAGCAACGGTTGACCGAGCTGGAGGCCGGTGAGCGCAGCATCGTCGCCGCCCTCGACCTGTCGTACCAGCAGCTCACCGCAGCGCAGCAGCGCGCGTACCGGCTGATCGCCCTGCACCCCGGACCGGATCTGACTATCCACGCGGCCGCCGCGCTGCTCGACGAGGACCTGCCGGAGGCCCGGCGCCGGCTCGACCAGTTGCGCGACGCGCACCTGCTGCTCGAGCCGACTCCGGACCGGTACCAGTTCCACGACCTGATCCGGCAGCACGCCGCGCTGGCCGTGACCAGGGACGAGCCGGCGGACCGTCGACACGCCGCACTCCACCAGCTGTTCAGCCACTACGCCCACACGGCCGCGGTGGCGATGAACGTGAGCTACCCGTTCGAGCCGGAACGGCGCCCGGAACCGCGCCCGACCAGGCACCCGGTACCCGACCTGCCCACCGCCGAGCGGGCCACCGGATGGATCGAGGCGGAGATGGCCAACCTGCTGGCCACCGCCCGGTACACCGCCGAGCACGGCTGGCTGGACTACCCGCCGCTGCTGGCCGTGACCCTGGACCGGCACGTGGTGAGCCGGGGCCGGATGGCGGACGCGGAGACGTTCAGCGAGCTGGCCCTGCCGGCGGCCAGAACCACCGGGGACCACATCGGGCAGATCAACGCGCTGCTCTGCCTCGGGTTCGTGCACCGGCGCAGCGGCCGGCACGCCGAGGCGGAGACGGACTACCGGCAGGTGCTGGAGCTGGCCGACGCCGCCGGCTACCGTCCCGGCGAGCTCGACGCGCTGGTCGGGCTCGGCCACCTCCAGCGCTGGCAGTGTGACTTCGCCGCCGCCACCAGCACCTTCACCAGTGCGCTGGAGATCGCCAGCGCGGTCGACTACCCCACCGGTGAACTGGAGGCGCTGCTCGCGCTCGGCCAGGTACACCGGGAGCGCAACCAGTGCGACATCGCCCTGGAGTACCTGTACCGCGGGCTGGCCATGGCTCGCGCGACCGGCCACCTGCCGTGCGAGCTGGACGCGCTGGTCGGGCTCGGCTGGATCCACCTCGCCAAGGAGCTGTACGAGCGGGCCGCCGAGGACTTCGACGCGGCGCTGCGCATCGCGCGGGCCGGCGGCTACCGGATCGGCGAGCTGTCCGCGCTGCTCGGCCGCGGCAACGTGTGCCGGCAACAGGGCCGGTACGAGGCGGCCATCGACTACTACCAGCAGGTCCTCTCCCGCTCCCGGGAGATCAACATCGGCAACTGGATCTACGAGGCGCTGCAGGCGCTGGGGCGGACCCGGCTCTGCCTCGACCAGCCGGTCGACGCGCTCGCCTGCCACGCCGAAGCACTCGAGGTGGCCCTCCCGCTCGGCCAGCCGGTCGACGTGGCCCGCGCCCACGACGGGGTGGCGCACTCGTACCGGGCCCTCGGCCAGCACGACGACGCCCGCCGGCACTGGCGGCAGGCCCTGGAGATCTTCACCGGGCTCGGGGTCGACAGCATCGATGACCGGGACGCCAGCGCCACCAACATCCGCGAACACCTCGCCCGGTACGACGACTGAAACTCGTGCGGTGGCCCCCGGGCCGGCAACGGCCAACCCGGGGGCCACGCGTACACCGGAAGCGGCGGATCACCGCGGCGGTGCGGTCAGCAGCACTTCCTGACCGAGGTGAGGCTGTCGCACGAGGTCTTGCAGGACTGCCAGGTGCTGAACCCGGCGGTGATCTCGGCCGGGTCGGGAATGACGGAGATACGAATGTCCAGGTCGAATTCGGCCTCGAGCTCGTCCATCCGCCGGTCGAGTACGGCTGTTTCCATGACGCATTCCCCTCAGGTGATCGACTGCGCGGGATCTATTTCGCCGCCGTGATCAGGCCCGCCGCCGCGAGGTCGCGCAGGCCCCGGTGCACATTGGCGGCAAGGTCGCTGCCGGTTCTCCCCCGCGCTTCGGAAAGCCGGCGACGGTACTGCTCCTCAATCGCGCTGACCTCGCCTCCGTCGCACAGGCTGTAGACCAGCCAGGCGTGCGAGTTCAACCAGTTCGTCTTCGGTACCTCGTGCGTCATGACGAGCAGTTGACCCAGGTCGGGCAGCGCGACGCTGATCGCCGGTTCGACCCGGCGGAAGTGTCCGGTCAGTACCTCCGGGGCAGGGGCGGCCGCGGCGGGTGCGGCCGCGGCGTCCGGCCGTACTGACCAGGTGCGGAAGCCGGGCACGACGTTCTCGATCGCATCGAGCAGCCAGCCGACGAACCTGCGCCCCTGCGCGGTCAGGCTCTGCGCGTGGACCGACTCGGCCTGCTCGGCCAGGTACCGGGCCCGGTCCAGGCTGGTCAGATGCGTCCCGTGTACCGCCGCGGGCGAGCCCGGCGTGGGCGCGTCCATGTTCTCCGACTGTGGCGGCGGCCCGAACCGCTTCACCAGGTCGTCGCTGGCGGTTGCCGCGGCCGCCTGGAACACCAGGAGATGGACGTACACGTGCAGGGCGAACAGCACCCGTACGAAGGTCCACGGGGCGCCCCGCCACGGGATCGGCACCTGCAGCTCCGGGTCGGCGGCCAGCGAACCGGACCGCAGCACGTCGAACAGCTTCAGGTGCAGGCCCTCGTGCAGCAGGATCTCGGCGGTCGTCCACGGATCGTCGAGCTGGTTCGGCGCCATGAACAGCGCCGAGGGCAGCGGATCCCCACCGGACAGGGAGTACAGCTGCCCGTCCGGCCGCTCGTCGGTGGCGAACCCGACCAGCGCGACATGCGGCAGTACGCCCGCGCCGGAGGCCGGCAGCAACTCGCAGAGCAGGTCGGCGCCGTCCCACAGCGCCCGGCACATCTCGTCGGTAGCCGCGATCGGCGTGGGCGGCGCGGAGCCGGTGAAGGTCCCGTTGTACAGCCACTCGAGCCGGGTCCGGAACGTCGCGTCGGCGGCCGGGTCCTGGCTGAGCCCGGTCCACACCCAGGCGCGGCCGCGATCCGGCCAGGCCCGTCGGTACGGCTCGGTCAACCGCTCGCAGGGGCCCATCCCGTCGAGCCCGCCAACCGAGGCTCTGGCCAGCAGGTCGGTGAACCCGTCGCCGGCCGGGGCGCCGTTCTCCAGTCGGGTCAGCTCGTCCTCGAACGCGTTGCGCAGCGCCGGATCGAACAGCAGCGCGAGCAAATTGTTGTCGTCCAGGCCGATCGTCCGGCGCAGCAAGTCGGCACGCTCCGGCTTCCGCTCCGCGAGCATCGCCATGCCCAGGCGATAACGCGCCAGGTTGCGTGCCTGGATTTTCACGCTGTCACCGAAGTTCGCATCGGTACCGAGCGCGCTGTCGGTTGCGCGGAGCTCCACAACGTCAGTCATCAGTAACAGCCTTCTTCGATTCGGTCAGACGCGGTTCGGTCAGTGCGGTTCGGTCAGCTGCGGTTCGGTCAGCTGCGGTTCGGTCAGCTGCGGTTCGGTCAGCTGCGATTCGGTCGGTGCGAGTTCGGTCAGCTGAGCGGCGGCGCGGATTCGGTAAGACGCGCGGCGGTGCGAGTTCGGTCAGCTGAGCGGTGGTGCGAATTGCGGGAGGGCTCGCCGCGGCAGTCGCGTCCCGGCGAGCCCACCCGTCACGCTGCCGGTGCCGCGTAGGCGGGCACCCAGGCGCGCTCTGCCGGCGAGTCGGTGGTGACCTCCGGCGAAAGCTCTTCGGCGAGCGTGACCACGTCCGGCGTGGGGATAACCGTTGTTGGCATCGCGTTCTCCTTTCGGTGTCGTTCGAACGCTAATCAGGCGGGGTGTTGTACCGGTGTTGCGCCGTTTGCGCGGCAGCGACTGCGGCACCGGTACCGGCAGCAGTGGCACCGGCAGCGGGAGCGCCGACGGCAACCATTCGACGGCCACCCGGCCGGGGCGACGGTCGTCGTTTCCGCCGGACCAGTGGACTGGCGTCCTGATAACCGGCCGCCTGCAACCGGAACAGCCGGGCATAGACGCCGCCGAGTGCGATCAGCGCCTCGTGGCTGCCCGACTCGATGACCCGGCCCTTGTCGATCACGGCGATGTGGTCGGCGGCGGCACGGACGGTGGAGAACCGGTGCGCGATCAGCAGCGTGGTCGACCGGGACGCGACGTCGGCCAGCCGCTCGAAGATCTCCGCCTCGGCGGCCGCGTCGATCGCGGCCGTCGGCTCGTCCAGCACATTGATCGGCGCCGCCCGGAACAGGGCCCGGGCCAGCGCCACCTTCTGCCACTGGCCGCCGGACAGGGCATGCCCGCCGTCGAACCACCGACCCAGCATGTTGTCCATGCCGTCGGGCAAATCGTCGAGAAACGAGGTCGCGTTGGCCTGCTCGGCGGCGCGTCTGATCCGCTGCCGGTCGTCCAGGTCCGCCACCCGACCGAAGGCGATGTTCTCGCGCGCGGGCGCCTCGTACTCCATGAAATCCTGGAAAATCACGCCGATGTGGCTGCGCAGGTCGTCCGGGTCGTACTCGGTGATCGGCACGTCGTCGATCAGGATCGTGCCGCCGTTCGGTTCGTAGAAGCGGGTGAGCAGCTTGACGATCGTCGTCTTGCCGGCCCCGTTACTGCCGACCAGCGCGACACATCGGCCGGCGGGCAGGAACAGGGTGAACCGGTCCAGCACCGGCGCGGTCGTACCCGGGTAGGTGAACGACACGTCCCGGAACTCGATGCCCTTGCGCAACCGGCCGGGGAATCGCCGGCTCGCGGCCGGCCGGAGCGACTCCGGGATGTCGAGAAACTCGTACAGGTTCGCCAGGAAAAGGCTGTCCTCGTAGAGCTTGGCGAGGCTCTCGAAGAAGGTACGCATCGACGTCTGGATCAGCACGATCGAGGTGACGTACCCGGCGAACTGTCCAATCTGTCCACTGTGGACCGCCGACCGTACGGCGAGCAGTACGGCCAGACCCACGGCGACAGCACCGAAGATTCCGAGCAGTCCGGAGACAACCGCCAGCCGCCGTTCGAGCCGGCGGTCCACGGCGTAGATCGCGTCGACAATTTTCGTGTACCTCCGGTGGAAAAGCGCACCGAGGTCGAAGAGCCGCGCCTCTTTGAACGGCTTGTCATGGGTCAGGAGATGGTCGAAGTACATGAGCCGTCGTCGATCAGCGGAGCGACCGTTCTCCACCCGCCAACGCGCCTTGTTGTGCACGACCTGCGCTATCGCCAGCGGTACCGGGGACAGCAGCATCAGTACGGCGGCAAGCGGCGACCAGGACAGCAGCAGCGCGGCCACCGACGCGACCGTGACCGCGTTGGACACGGTCGCCACCAGACCGGCGAAGATCTGGTACGGGCGGAAGTCGGCCTGGCCGGAGGCGCGCTGCAGCGAGTCGTACACCTCGGGATCTTCGAAATGCCGGAGCTCGAGCCGCAGCGCCTTGGCCAGGATCTGGGCGGTGACGTTGTTGCCCAACCGGGCCTGCAGCAGCGACTCGGAGTACCGGCGGCCGACCCCGAGCAGGTACGTGAGGGTCGACGCGCCGGCGAGCGCGACCACCGCGACGGTGGCCTCGCGGGACCAGGTACCGGCCGCGGACTGGGCCCGGTCGGCGAGCACCTGGACCGACCAGCTCAGGATCGCCAGGCTGGCCGCCGGCAGCAGCGCGGAGCCCACCGTGAGCAGCAGGACGACGAGCAGGTGACCCGGCGCGATGGTCGCCAGCAGGCGCACCGTGCGGAGCAGGTAGCGGCCGCGGTGCGCCGACGCGGTCGTCACGTCCCCGCCCCCGTCGCGGTGGCCCTGACCGTGGTGGGCGCCGTGGCCCCGACCGTGGCGGACGAGGTGGTCGCGGCGGGTGGGCGGTTGCGGATCGCCCGCCGGGCCAGCGCCCACAGGTCGTGGGCGAGCTCCTCCCGGGGACGGTCGAGCCCCACCAGCCGGATCGACTGGATGTGCGCGAGGCTGCCGATGACGTTCTCCTCGCTGCCGGTCAGCAGCCCCCGCGCCGCGAGCTCGCGGACCCGCTCGCCGGCGGCGGCCAGGGCCCGGTGCTGCCGGTCGAGGATCGGCGTCAGTGCCGCCCGGTGGTGGGGCGCCCGCGGGTCCGGCCGGCGCTCCCCGGGCGCGAGCACCTCGCACAGCAGCGGCTTGAACTCGCGGAATCGCTGCCGGGTGTCCGCCGGTACGTCCCGCCCGGCCCGCGCCGGCCGCGGTTCGGCCCCCCAGCTCCGGTACAACGCCTGCAACGCCGCCACGCACATGACGTCGGCGTCGAACGTGCCGTGGTGCAGCAGGTGTACGAGGTCGATCGCCGCGTCACTGTTGGCACTGAACGCGGTCTCCACCGCCTCGATGGCGTGCGCACCGCCGTACCGTTCGAGCTCCCGGTCGTAGCTGGCGAAGCCGACATCCGTGGCCTGTCCGTGCTCGACCAGTTCCCGCCCCCAGGTGGCGCACCGGTGCATGAGCTCGGCCATCCGGTCGGCGTGTGCCGCGTGGAACCGCAGGCGCAGGTGCGGTAGCGGGTCCGCGTACCGGATGAAGAACCACCGATCGACCAGCGCCTTGTCCGCTGGCGGGTCGTCGGCCGGCGCATCGTCGGCTGGCGCGTTCCCGGCCCGCGCCTCGTCGGCGCGTGCGTCGCCGGCGCGCGGCTCGGAGACCAGCCCGGCGCGCAGTTCAGTGACCAGCGATCGGAGCGGGCCGACGATGAGGGCGTCGTGTTGCTCCGGAGCCGCGTACAGCTTCAGGTGCAGCCACTCGGCGCCGGGCAGCAGGCGTCGGGTGGTGGCCAGCGGCGGCGCGGCCCGGGGAGTGGCCGGCGGCGGCGCGGCCCGGGGAGTGGCCGGCGGCGGCGCGGCTCGCGGCGCGGCCGGCGGCGACGAGGCCCGCACCAGCAGAGGCTCCGGCAGGAGCGACCGGTCCCGAAGCACCAGCGGAACGACGAGCTCGGCGTGGTACCGGCGGTCGTCGCCGTCGCGCAGCCACAGCTCGGTCGGCCCGGGCAGTACCTCCTGCAGTTGGATCGCCTGCGGCGACAGTTGCGCCCGGCGCCGGACCACCTCGCGGTACAGCTCGTCCACCCAGAGCGGATGGTCGAGGTCGAGCAGCAGCCGGTTGTCCTGGTCGGTGAGGTAGACGTACCGCGGGACGTGCCAGCGCTCTCGCCACTGCTGGCAGGCGCGGTAGAAGTGGTCCGGGTCGGCGCCCGGCTCCGGGAACGTACCGACCGTGATCGTCCACTGCGCCGGATGTACGACCACCTTGCCCCGGGTGAGCCGCGGCAGGAACGGCGCGTCGGCGAGGACCCCCCAGTCGAACCGGTACAGCGGGGTGAACCCGTCCGCGGAGAACTCCAGCAGGGCCCGGCACACGTTCGGGGTCAGGGTGTAGTTCATCGCGTGCGTCTGGCTCACCGCGAGCTCCCGCCCCAGCGAGGTCGACCGCAGGTAGAAGCGGTCGGCGGTCGCGCCGAGCACGATGTCGTCCAGCGCGAGCTGCCGGACCGGCGGACCGGTCGGCGCGGTGTTCACGCAGATCTCGTACCGCCGGGTGGCCGGGTGGCTGGCCAGGTTCGCGCCGCGGGAGCGCCGCGGTACGTAGTTCAGCTCGGCGAACACCGTGTCGGGTCGCAACGCCTCCTCGACGCGCTGCTGGGCCCGGATCCGCTCGACGGTCGCCGCGTCGAACAGGTCGAAGAACCGGCCGAGCCCCTGCCAGCCGCCGTAGATGCCGACCGTGCTGGGCACCAACCGCCACCGACCGTCCCGCAGCGCCTCCGCGGACCCGGCCGCGACCTGGACGAACAGGTCGAGGGACGTACGCGGGCTGGCGTTCTCGTCGTCCGGCCGCCAGACGGTCAGCGCTTCGACCAGGTCGTCATCGAGCTCGACCTCGCGCTGGCCGTGATGGGACGCCCGCAGCGCCAGGTCGACCAACGCCCGGTCCCGCTGGTCGTGCTGCGGCCCGCGGTACTCCGGCCAGGGCTGCCGGCGCGGCGGCTTCAGGTAGGAGTTGGGCGGTCCGATACCGGTCTCGGGATTGAGCACGTGGAGCAGCGGCAACTCCGAGTCGACGCCGTACCGCTCGAAAAACTCCCGGTGGTAGTCGACGAGGTGCGCCCGTCGCGGGTTCAGACAGCCGAGCCGGGCGAGCAGCTCCGCCGCCTGCGCCGCGGTCGTACCTAGCTCGTGCGGCAGGGTCGCCGACTCCATCGCCAGTGCCGTGTCCAACTGGTACGTGCGCTCGGTGTACGTGGGCGTCATCGCGCGCTGGTGGTCCGCGAGTCGGTCGAGACTGGCGAGGTCGGCTCGTCCGGCAGCGCTGTCGACCTCGTCCGCCAACTGCCGCATCCGGTTCAGCCCGTCGACGACCGTCGCCGCCGCGTCCTGGTCGATCAAGAGCTTCAGCAGGTGTACCTCCGGCAGCGGCTCGGTCGACGACGGCAACAGATCGCTGCGCAGTACGCCGGCGTCCCACAGCCGGTTGAGCAGGCCCCGGATCTTGTCCTGCGGTACCCCCGGGAACCGCTGCCCGAGCCCGGCGACCAGGTCACCGAACGTGGGGTTGAACCGCGCGAG
Organism: uncultured Actinomycetota bacterium; assembly: GCA_963742715.1. Classification (GTDB taxonomy): domain Bacteria; phylum Actinomycetota; class Actinomycetes; order Mycobacteriales; family Micromonosporaceae; genus CAVUMR01. Next base: position 988,002 of record CAVUMR010000003.1, read on the forward strand.
CTCCAGCGCGATCGCGGTCGGCCCGTTGATCCGGAGCTCGACCCGCTCGTCGGAGGCGCCCTTCCGCTCGTCCGGGTTGCACAGGACCGCGACGTCGCCGACCCGGTAGAGCAGCGCGTTCACGCGTACCCGAAGGCTGTCGCGGATGCCCGGGTCGGCGTCGAGCTGCTCGACCACTTGGGCGAGCCAGGCCCGGTCCGCGCGGGTACGGGTCAGCCGGATCGGGGCGCGCGCCAGTACGACAGCCGCGTCGTCGGAGAACGTGCCGATGCCCACCCCGGCGAACAGGCCGAGCGGTGTGGGTCGGGTCGACATCCGGGTGAGGTAGCGCAGCAGCGTCGAGTAGCGCCGACCGGCGCGCGCCCCGGAAGCGTCAAGGGCCCGGCTCGGGTCGTGGCCGCTCTGGTTCACGTCGGGGAGAGTGGCGACGAGACTCGGGCTGGCCGCGTGCAGCGCCTGCCGGACCCTGGCGTCGGCGGTGAGCGCCCGGATCCGCTCGCGACCGGCCTCCCGCATGGTCGCGAGGTCGGCCGCGATGGCGGGTCGACCAGCCAGGTTCGGGAACGTGTCCGCGGGCAGGACCGGCGCACGCAGCATGAACAGGTCCGACGCCGTGTACAGCGGTCCGTGGGGCTGCGCCATATCGGTCCCTTCCAGGGTCCGGCCAAGGACACCCCTGGCTCAGTTGACGAGGAGTGCGCGGGCCCAGCGCGGCGGTACCGGGGTGGCCACCGACAGCAGCGTCAGCGCGACCCCGGCCGCGCCCTCGAGCAGTCCGGGGCTGTCGATCCGCGCACTCCCGGTACGGCTGGCCAGCGGCGATCCGGGCTCCCCCGCCTCGGCCGGCCTGACGTCCTGGACGACCAGCGGCAGCCGCAGGTCGCAGCGACCGAGCAGCCCGTCGACGAGCGTCACCAGCGCGGTCCGGGCGAGCGCGCTGTCGGTCTGGGTCGCGAACTTCCGGCAGATCAGCACCAGGCCCGCGTCGCCGTGACAGAGGCCCGGCGACAGCAGCGAGTGGCCGCGCAGCTGCCGGAGGGTGGCTTCGAAGCCGTCCACCGCGACCGCGCGTACCGAGTCGTCGTCGAGCGCGTCGGCCGCGTCGAGCAGCGCGGAGGTGATGCCCGGTGCCCCGTAGCAGTACGCCGCGCCGGCGGAGTGGGATCGGTCCGGCGCGATCTCACCGTGCTGGTCGAACGGCATGACCCGGGGCCAGGTACGTCCACTGTGGTCGGACTGGGACGCCTGGACGAGCTGGTCGGCGAGCCGGCGGATGGCCGGGCGTACCCCGTCCTGACCGTGGCCGGCGAGCCAGGCGCGGCTGAGCGCCGCGAGCGGCCCCGGGATGCCGTGTGCGAGGCCGAGGTCGACATAGCCGTACGGGTAGAGGACGTGCTCCTGTTCCCGGAGCGGGTACTTGTGCCGCGGGATCCGCCACCGGGTCCACCGCTGCTCGTCCGGTCCGGTGGATCGCTCGACCAGCCGACCGACCAGGCGGTCCGCGCTGACCCGGGCAGTGGGGTCCCAGCGACGGCGACTGAGATAGCCGAGGATTCCGGCCGGCCCGGTGATCACGTCGTAGTCCGAGAAGGCCAGCTCGCCGTCCCCGGACCAGGTCAGGTGGTCGATCTGCCCGGCCAGCTTCGTGTGCAGGGCGTTCAGCGTGCCGTTGTGCCGCCGATCGGCGCCGACGCATTCGGCGACCGCCATCGCGATGCCGGCGGTTCCGGCGGCCAGACCGGACGTCGACAGCGGCCGGTGCCGGGTGCTCCGGGCCGCCCGCTGGAGCCAGGACCGCGCCTGCGCCCACCAGTGATCCGCCGACTCGGGTAAGGCCCGCGCCGCGAACGCGAACGCGAGCGCGCTTCCGGCGGCACCGGAGTACAGCGAGGCGTTGACGTCCCAGACCGGATGCCCGATCGTCCGCTTGGCCGATTGGGCCGCCTCGACAACCAGGGACTCGTCGGAGAGCCGGTGCAGAATCGCCGTGGCCACGGCGCGTGCCTTCACGCTCATCGCGGCCGGCAGAAGATCGGAATCAAGCATAATCGAACAGCTCCAGGAGATGACCGAACCGGGACGCGAACAACAGGCTGTGCTGCCGGGTGAACAATTCCCGCCAGGCCCCGATCTGCCCGCGGTGGAAACTGAAGGAATTCGGGTTGTACACCTTTTCCGCGACCGCGGCCGCGTCCGTATCGACCTGGAGGTGGTCCGCTATCCGCTGGACAGCCGCTATCTGGCGGGCAGCGTCCCCGCCGCCGTACGGACCGACCAACTCCTCGAACGACACGGTGCACACCCGCGGGTGGTACAGCAGGGTTATCGCCGACTCGAAGTCGGCAAGCAGCGGAATCGCGGGATCGCGCAGGACATAGGTGATCCGGTCCGCGAGCTCCGGCAGGTTCTGCAGGATCGGCCGGAAGACCGCCAACTCCGGCTGCCGGCTGAACGTGTGGCCGCTGGCCCCGGAGAAGAAGTTCACCATGGAGATCAACGTGTCCCGCGGGTCGCGGTAGTTCAGCATCAGCCGGGGCACCCAGTCGGCCTGCCACTCGGCATAGAACCCGTGGTCCAGCCGCCAGAGGTCCAGCGAGTGGAAGGTCCAGCAGATGTCGGCCGGCGTGTCCGAGAACGGCCGGCGCCACGCGTCCGGCGCCATCCGCAGTCGATGCCGGAGCTCCGGAAATGACAGCTCGGTATTACTGACGTTGATCGCCGCGAGCTTCACTTCCCATATTTCGGCGAGCTGGTTCCACAGCCGGTTGGTGGCGTCGACGAAACCGTCGCGGTCACCACGCAGGTCGAGGCCGGCCAGTTCGTCCGGGTGCAGGAACCGCTCGGCGAGTTCGAGTCGCTCCCGCAGGCTGAGCCCGACGATTCCGTCCCGGGGCGGCACGCTTTCACCGCGGATGCGATAGCCGAGCGACACGAGCAATTCCTGGAGAAGGTGCGTACCGCTCTTTCTCGGGGACACCGCTATGGCACGTTCAATGGACACGAGATCCCTCCGGACCTTCGGGTGGAGCCATCTATTGCGCGGCTGAGCGGACGTCTGTGGCCGAGCGGGCGTATGGCTCAGCGGGCGTCTGTGGCCGAGCGGGCGTCTGTGGCTTAGCGGGCGTCTGGGGCTCAGCGGGCATCTGTAGCCGGGCAGACGTCAACCGCGTCCCGAAGGATTGCCTGGTGCAGGACCATCGTTTCGCGATCCGGATCCAGCCCGTAATTCGTCGCCAACGTCCGGCGCAGGCCGGCGAACGCTTCCAGCGCGTCCAGGCGCCGGCCGGCGTGGAAGAGGGCCGCCATCAGCAGCCGGTGCAGCGATTCCCGGCCGGGATGCGCGGAAACGAGTCCGACCAGCTCCGGGATCACCTCACGGTGGTGACAGGTGTGGAGCCTGGTCGACAGCAGCAGCTCGTGGGCGCCGAGCTTCGCTTCTTCCAGCCGGGCCGCCTGCGCCTCGATCAGCGGCGTGCGGGCAACCCCGGCGTACGCGGCTCCCCGCCACAACCGCAGCGCCCCGGCCAGGCCCCTGGCCGCCGTTTCCGGCTGTCCGGCCGTCAGCGCGACGCGCGCCGCCCGTACCGCACGGTCGAACTCGAGCAGGTCGAGCCCGTCGTCGGACAGCACCAGCTGGTAGCCGGAGTCCACTGTGGCCAGTTGACCGGCGGACCGGCCCAGGGTGCGACGCAGCCGCCAGACGTACCCCTGGAGGGTCTTGCGCGCGGTCTCCGGCGCCGCGTCCGGCCACAGTTCGTCGACGAGCCGCTCGATGCTGACCGGCTGGTTGGCATGGGCGAGGAGCACCGCCAGTACGGTCCGGTGTTTCGCGGCCGCGATGCGGCTGGCCTGAGGCCCCTGCCAGATCACCAACGGTCCGAGCACGCCGAACCGCGCGACGTGTCGCTGGGCTCCGGCACCGACCGCGCGGTGCGTTGGCTGCGCGGTAACTGTCGACCACATCAGGTCCACCTCCGTCCATACAGGTCAGTTGTCACGCGAACAGTCGTCACGCGGGCAGTTGTCACGCGGGCAGTCGTCACGCGAGCGGTCGTCACGCGGGCAGTCGTCATGCGAGCAGCAGAGCGGCGTCCCAGCCGCTGTCCGGACCGCGACCGGTGGCGCGGGTGTGCAGCGCCAGCGCCGTACCGGCCGCGCCTTCGAGGAACCCGGGCAGGTCCAACTCGACGCTGTCGCCCATCCGCCGGACCCGGAATCCGAACGGCAGGTCGGGGTCGTACGCCTCGAGCAGCCGGCCGGCGATGTCGTCGATCGCCCGGGCGATCACCGGGTCGTCCAGCTCGGAGTTGATCCGCCAGAGCATCTGCAGCAGCCCCGACCAGCCGTGACAGAGCATCGTTTCGGGCAGCGGCAGCTCCCGGCCGAGCCAGTCGATGACGGTGTGCACGACCGACCGGACCGACCCGCACCAGCTCGGCTCCTCCAGCGCCAGTCCGGCGAGCTGGACCGCCCGGGCGATGCCCGGCGCGCCGTAGCACCAGGTCGGCGGTGCGACGGTCCGGCGCGGCGGCAGGCCGCGGGTGTACTCCACGCCGGACAGGGAGACCGGCCAGAACGGGTTGCCCTCGTCCCGCCCGAGGTGGGCCAGGTACCAGGTGACGATCCGCCCGATCGCCTCGTCCTGCCCGGGCACCCGATGGCCGGCACGCCAGGCCAGCGCGAGCAGGCTGAGCGGCCCGCCGATACCGTGCGCGACCCCGAAGTTGACGTGCCCGTCCTCGTCCGGCATCCCCGGAGTCGGGGCGTGCCGCACCCACCAGCCGGGTCGTACCACGCCACCGATCGACACGGGTTCGGTGAGCGCGACGAAGTACCGCAGCACCTCGTACAGCGGCTCGGTCGGGTGCTCGCGGGTCAGCAGGTACCGGCCGATGCCGGCGAGCCCGCCGATCACGTCGGTAGCGCGGAAACTGGTGCCCTGGTAGCTAGTGCCCTGGTACGACGGGCCGCGCAGCGCCTGTTCGTCCCGGATGATCTGCATGGCTCGTACCGCGATCTGCTCGTCGAGCTTGCCGAGCAGGTTCGCGTAGTCACCGGCCGACCGGGCGGCCGCCCGCGCGGCGAGCGCGATGCCGGCGAGTCCGGAGTGCAGCCCACCGTCGGCCGGCTGCGCGTGTGCCACCGCTCGTACCAGATAGTCGTGCGCGACACCGCGGTAGGCGGCGTCCCGGTACGCCAACTCGGCGAACAGCAGCGCGATCCCCGCCGGCCCGCCGGCCAGCGAGGCCGGATGCCATCGTGGCCGCCGCCCGTCCTCACCGAGCTCGATCCACGGGTCGGGCTCGGTGGTCGCCGCGATGACCTGGTCCGGCCGGGTGAGCCGCTCGGCGACCCCGGCGACACAGCTCTCCAGAGCGGCGGCGGTCAGCACCGCCCGCCGCTCCAGCACGGCCCGCCACGTCATGCCGCACCCGCCGACCGGATCCGGAACGACCGGACCTGCTCGCGTACCAGCGTGAGAGCCCGGTGCTCGTGCTCCTTGTGGATGCCCATCAGGCGATTGGCATGCATGTGCAGCACACTCCGTACGATCGAATTGATCTTGTCCGCGGACTCGTGCCGGGCGAACACGAGCCGGCCGAACCCGGCGGCGGCCGTGGCCCGATCCGCCCAGCACGCCCGCAGGTCACGGCCACCCGGCAGGTCCGCCAGCCGGTCCCAGCGACCGGCCGGATCGACGAGTTGGCGCAGGTCCCGCTCGACGCCGGTGTCCGGCCCCTTCGGTATCGCCTCGGCCGCCCAGCCCATCCAGTCCCAGTCGCCCATGCTCTGGAGCAGGTCGACGAAGTTCATCGCGGCGACCAGCTCGATCGGCAGCCGCCCCAACTCACCGGTACGCCGCTGGAGCTGGCCGATCACGGCCTCGCTGTCGGCGCGGAACAGCTCCTCCGCCGCCGCGATGACGTCCGGGCCGCCGTACCGGTGGACCTCCGGCTCGTACGTGTCGAGCGCGAACCGGCGGATCGCACCGCCCTCCCGCGCCGCGGCCGCCCAGTCCCGCAGCCGCGGCAGCAGCTCGCCGCTGAGCAGGTCGGGGGTGCCGTGGAACCGGACCCGCAGGTGCGGCTCGGGATCGCGGTACCGGAGGAAGAACCAGCGGTCCACCCCGGCCGGCAGCCGGCCGAGCAGCGCGGGAAGCTCGCGGGTCAGCAGCGTCTCGTGGGTCGGTTCGGCGGCGTACACCTTGGCGTAGAGCCATTCACCGCCCGGCTCGTACCGGGTGACCGACCGGGCCGGTGCGGCGGCGACCCGTGCCGGTCGCGCCGGTTCGGCGGTTGCCGCGCCGCGCAGCTGTACGACGAACTCGGCGGCGTACCCGTCCAGCCAGCCCAGGCCGGAACCGTGGCTGGTCAGGCTCTCGGTCAGCACCAGGTCGGGGCTGCGACGGAACTCCTGCCGGAGCAGCTGCCGGTGCAGGTCCACGTCCAGGTCGAGTTCGATCCGCTGGTCCCGGATGGTCGCCTCGACCCGCGCGGGTACGCCCCAGCGGTCCCGCCACGCGGCGAGCCGGTCGCACCAGCCGGACCAGGTGTCCTTCGCGGTACCGAGCTCCGGGTCCGGCCGCCAGCGCGCCGGCGCCAGGATCGTCCGGCCGTACCGCACCCGCGGCAGGTGCGGCAGCGCCTCCAGCCGGCCCCAGTCCCACCATCGCGCCATCGGCGCGGTGGCGAACTGTTCGATGTCGAGCAGCAGCCGTACCACGTTCGGGAACTCGTACTGCGTGTTGAGCATGTGCGGCACGACCGGGCGCAGCACCCGGCCGGTGGGCTGGTGCACCACGTACAGCCGGTCGTGGTCGGCCCGCACCGCGACGTCCGCCAGGTCGATCACGCCACCGTCGTCGGCGCTGGTGAAGATGCCCACCGGGAGCGCGTGCGGTACGAGCCGCGGCACCGAGGTGACGTTGGTGCTGCGCGCGGTCGCCGGCTGGTTGAACACCTGCACCGGGAGCCGGCTCTGGTCCGCACCGACCAGCGCGACCACCTCGGCCGGTTCGCCGAGCGTCCGCAGGAACCGGCCGACCAACGCGCCGGGCCGGGTCGATCCGCCGAGGATCGACATCGCCACGGTGAATTCGCCCCGGTCGAGGTCGGCCACCGATTCGGCGAACACCTGGACGCACGCCTCGCGGTCCGCCGGCGGCCGGTCGACGGGGGTACCGCCGAGCCGCTCCACCTCCCGGTCGTCCAGCACCAGCTCGCCGCCTTCGCGGGCGGCCCGCCAGGCCAGCTCGGTGACGACGTCCGAGCGCATCAGCTCGGCGTGGCTCGGATAGCCGCGGTACAGCTCGCGGGAGGTGCGCGGCACCTGGTATCCGGCCGGTGCGTCCAGGCCGAGGTTCGGGTCGAGCAGCTCCAGGATGGGTACCGCCTGCTCGGTGCCGTACCGCTCGAGAAAGTCCGCGTGGTACTCGGCCAGGTGCGCGGACGAGTTGCGTGGGGCCATCCGGTGTACGGCGCTGACCGCCTGTTCGATTTCCGCGGCGACCACCGGCGGCAGGCAGAACTCGGTGTCGTGCTCCAACTCGACCTGCAGCGGTGGCCGGGTGCTGGTACGGGTCTGCTCGGCGAGGATCGCGACCGAGGCGCGGAAGTTGGTACGGCCCGCGCCCAACGGCGAGTTCCGGTAGTCGTCGATGACGTGGCTGGCCCGCCGCAGCGCCGCACCGGCATCGGTACCGCCGACCAGACCGGCGACGTGACCGGCGGGATCGGCGGTGGTCGGATGCGGACGCAGCTCGGTCAGCAGGAACTGCTTCTCCACCAGGTGCGCGACGAGATCGTCGAGCGCCTCCGCGGTGGCGTCGGGGAACCTCTCCCGCAGATCGTCGCAGAGTTGCCGGTACCCGATCGGGCGGCGGGCGAGTTCCAGCGCGGCCGCCACCGCCGGCGTGTACCGGATCGACGGGCCGGCCGCCGGCTGGAAGGTCTGCGCCTGGGTGCCGTGTACGAAGGTCAGCGCCAGCCGCCCGGCGCGGGCCACGCAGAGGTCGTTCGCCTGTACCTTGAGCCGCCGCCGGACCTCCGGCTGTCGCTCCAGCTCGTCGGCGAGCGCCGCGAGCCAGCCCCCGTCCACCCGTACCGACCGAACATGCTGGTCGCCGACGCGCACCTTGGCGCTGGCGCCGAAGGTGCCGGTGGTCACGCCGGCCAGCAGGCCGAACGGGGTGGGTCGGGTACACATGCGCAGCAGATACCGGGTGGCCGCGAACGCCGCTCGCTCCAATTTCGCCACCGGCAGCCGCCCGCCCGCCGCGAGCTTGTCCAGCGTGCCGGCGAGGCTGGCGCTGGAAACCTCGATGGCCTCCCGTACGAACGGGTCGGCGGCCAACCGGCGCAGGTAGTCGCCGAGCCGTTCCGGGTAGCCAGGCGAATCGGGCGACAACTCGATCCGGGTCGCATCCGCCCGGCCGGCCGGCAGCGCCGCGATTCTCGCGACAACCGCAGGCTCGGTGCTGAACACGTTCCTGTTCATCGAATTCACTGCCTTCCCGTCCACCTGGCCAACCCGGAACCGGTCACCTGCTGTGCGGTGACCGTGCTGATCCGCTGCTCAGCAGCCGGTACGCCAGTCGGAGCTGGCACAGCACCCGGTGCAGCTGCTCGACCAGCAGGTACCGGTCGGGCCGCACTCGAACTTGGTGCAGTCTTCGGTGTAGGCCATGACCGGGCGGTCAACCACGGTGGCGGACACCTGGAAATCGAGGTCGAAAATGTCCTTGTCGACGTTGAGATCCATCAGTACGGGACTCATGGGAGGTCCTTTCTTCTGCTTGTGGTCTGGAGCAGTAGAAAGGGGGCCGTCCTCACCGCCGCGTCGGATCAGCCTCATCCGGGCGTCACGCACCACGACCGCGTCCCACCACGCCCGCCGCATGCCGCGACGCAACGATTGATCCCACTAACGCCGCAGGTCGGACGCCATTCGCTGGGGTACCGGATAGGTTCCGGGGGTGATGGACCTTCCGCGCGGCGCATATGAGCACGTCGTCACCGGTCGGCTCGATGACCAACTCGCGGAGCTGGACGTTGGGTTGGTCCAGCGGATCGCGCTGGATCCCACCGATGCGCACGAAGTCCTTGCCCGTCACATCGGTTTGTTGGCACGCCGCGCGCTCCGCGCCGTACCTGGTCACGAAGTGAACCGGTTGGCGAGGCAGGTCGAGATCGCCAACAGCGTCGCGGCAGCCATTGCCGGGCTGGTTCCCCGCGCGAGCGAACCGGGAGATCTGGTCGCGCCATCGCATGACGTACTGACCGCGATCGTCGACCGCCCGCCCGCACCGGTACCCGTCGCATTTCCTATCCGGCCGGAGATACCGCTGGCTTCCGGGGCACTGCTGGTCAATGGGCGCGGCCAGCCTCGGATCGGCACCGAGGTCAGTCGTGAGATGGCATCCGCCGACACGGTGGACCTCCTGTGCGCATTCATCAAATGGCACGGGCTCCGCCTGATCGAGGACGCGATCCGCGACCTGATGGATCGCGGCGGACAGTTGCGTGTCATCACCACGACCTATCTCGGTGCCACCGACCAACGGGCACTGGATCGTCTGGTCGCACTGGGGGCGCAGGTCCGGATTTCGTACGAGACGAGGACCACCCGACTACACGCCAAGGCGTGGCTGTTCCACCGTGCCAGCGGAGCAAGCACGGCCTATGTCGGATCGTCGAACCTGTCGAAGGCCGCGTTGGTCGATGGTTTGGAGTGGAACGTACGGCTCGCGCAACTCGAACAGGAGCGCATCCTCGACACGATCGAGGCGACCTTCGACGAATACTGGAACGACCCTGGCTTCGAGGAGTACCAGCCGGAGCGGGACAGGACCCGACTGCGAAACGCCCTCCGCGACGAGTCCGGTCCGAGCCCGACTGACCTGACCATCGACATCACCAGCCTCGATGTGACGCCCTACGGGTACCAGCGGGAAATCCTCGACGTGCTCGCCGCTGAGCGGGAGATCCACGGGCACCGGCAGAACCTGGTGGTGATGGCCACCGGTACCGGTAAGACCATCGTCGCAGCACTCGACTATCGCGGGCTCCGGGCCACCGAGTCAGTGGACTCCCTGCTGTTCATCGCTCACCAGGAACGCATCCTCGCGCAGAGCCGCTCAGTGTTTCGGCACGTGCTGCGTGACGGGACGTTCGGTGAAGCGTTCGTGGCCGGTCAGCGTCCGGAACGGTGGCGTCACGTGTTCGCGTCCGTGCAGTCGCTGCACCGTTTTGACCTTGCCGAGCTGGATCCAGCCACGTTCGACATGATCGTGGTCGACGAGTTTCATCACGCCGAAGCACCGACGTACACCCGAATTCTTGAGCATTTCCGCCCGCGGATTCTGCTGGGGCTCACCGCGACACCGGAACGCGCGGACGGGCAGGACGTGCGGCACTGGTTCGGTGGACGCACCGCGGTCGAGCTGCGGTTGTGGGAAGCGCTGGAGCGCCAACTGCTCGCCCCGTTCCAATATTTCGGCATCCACGATAACGTCGACCTGTCGACGCTGCGGTGGAAGCGCGGGCAGGGCTACGACCAGGGCCAACTCAGCAATCTGTACACCGGACATGACGCTCGCGCCCGCCTCGTCCTGCAAGCCGTTGCGGACAAGGTCGATCCGAGCAGAATGCGGGCGCTCGGCTTCTGCGTGAGTGTCGGCCACGCCGAGTTCATGGCGCAGTGGTTCATGCGGGCGGGCATACCGGCCCTGGCGCTGACCGCGCGGGCGAGCCTCCCGGAGCGGCTCGAAGCGACCGACCTGCTGGCGCGTGGCGACCTCAAGGCGATCTTCACAGTCGATCTGTTCAACGAGGGGATCGACCTTCCGGCCGTCGACACGATCCTGCTGCTTCGGCCGACCGAAAGCGCCACCATCTTCCTGCAACAGCTCGGCCGCGGCCTTCGGCTCGCAGACAACAAACCGTGCCTGACCGTGCTGGACTTCATCGGCGCGCAACACGTCGACTTCCGATTCGATCTGCGATTTCGAGCGCTGACCGGCACCGGACGTCGGGCGCTCGCGCGCGAGCTCGACCACGACTTCCCGACGCTGCCGGCGGGCTGCCACATCCAGCTCGACCGCATCGCCAAGGACATCGTGCTGAACAACCTCCGCGGCGCGCTTCGCCTGCGGCGGTCGGACCTGGTCGCTGAGCTGCGCCGGCTCGGCGATGTTCCGCTCGCCGACTTCCTGACCGACACCGGCCTCGAACTGGAAGACCTCTACCGGCGAAAGGCCGGCGGCGGCTGGACCGGACTGCGCCGTGAGGCCGGCCTGGACGACACGCCTGCTGGTCCGCGCGATGGGGCGCTCGGCCCCGCGATCGGCCGACTGCTGCATCTGGACGACCCGGGCCGACTCGACCACCTGCTCGGCCTTATCGAGGGCGTACGCCCGCCGGGCCGGATGGGCGCGATGCTCCACGTTGCCTTGTGGCGCACGGCTGAACCGTTGGAGGACGGGCCGGCGCTGCTCCAGGCCCACCCGCAGCGGTGCGACGAACTCCGGCAGGTCGCCGGCATCCTGCGCAGTCGCATCCACCGGGTGACCCGGCCGGTGTCAGCGCAGGTCCCGCTGCAGGTCCACGCCCGCTACAGCCGTGACGAGGCGTGCGCCGCGTTCGGCATGGCCGATCCGTCCAGCCTCCGGGAAGGGGTCAAGTGGCTGCCGTCCGAAAACGCGGACCTCTTCTTCGTCACGCTCACCAAGACTGAGCGGCACTACTCCCCGACGACCATGTACCAGGACCGGGCCATCACGCCGGAGTTGTTCCAGTGGGAGTCGCAGAGCACTACGTCCACGGCGTCAGCGACCGGCCAGCGGTACATCAACCACGCTTCCCGCGGTTCGACCGTTCACCTGTTCGTGCGGGAGACCAGGGAAGCTGACGGAGACCTCGGCGCGCCGCCGTACCTGTACGCGGGCCCGATGACCTACGTACAGCACGGCGGCGACCGACCGATGCGCATCAAGTGGCGCCTGACCTACCCGCTACCAGCCGACATCTTCCATTCCGCGCGGGTAGCCGCCGGCTAGGTGTGGCAGGTCCAGGAAGCCGAGGGACGTGCCGCTACCGGTCGGCCAGTTCGGCCCGCTCCTCCCCGCCCCGGTCGGCGGCCGAATCCTCGGTCGCCATCAGCCGGCGGATCATCGGGCTGAGCAGCGCCAGTACGACCCCGAGCACGATCGCGATAGCGCCGAGGATGCCGAAGTACGGTCGCTCGTGAGCCTCGCTGTAGTACCCGGCGAGGTAGCCGGACATGGCGGTACCGAGCGCCACCGACAGGAAGAACAGCGCCACCATCTGGGTGTGGAACGCGCGCGGCGCGAGCTTCGTGGCCAGCGACAGTCCGACCGGTGAGAGCAGCAGCTCCGCGATCGTGAACACCAGCAGGATGCCGGCCAGTGCGAGCAGCGGGGCGCTGTGGGCACCACCGCCGGCCAGTGGCAGGAACAGCAGGAACGCGACGCCCATCAGGGCGGTACCGGCGGCGAACTTCACCGGCGTGGACGGCTGCCGGGTGCCCATCCGGGTCCACAACGCGGCGAAGACGCCGGACAGCAGGATGATGAATACCGGGTTGATCGACTGTACCCAGGAAACCGGCATCTCCCAGCCGAGCAGGTTGCGGTCCAGCCGCTTGTCCGAGTAGATCGTCACCACGGTGAACTGCTGCTGGTACAGCGACCAGAACGCGGCGCTGGCGATGAACATCGGGATGAACGCCAGTACGTGCCGCCGCTCGGTCCGGTCCACCTCGCGGCTGCGGAGGATCACCGCGAAGTACGCCACCGCTGCCACGATGCTGAGAACGATCACGATCCCGGACAGGTGCTCGGCGGGCAGCAGCCCCGCGACCGCCAGTACACCGATCAGCACCAGGACGCCGGCGGCGATGACGGCGACCAGCGGGCGCCGGGTGGCCGGCAGCGGGTTCGGGACCTCCCGGGCCGGGCCGGTGAGCCGACGCCGGCCGAAGCTGTACTGGATCAGGCCGATCGCCATGCCCACGGCCGCGAGCCCGAAGCCGTAGTGGAAACCGAGGTTCTTCTGCAGCAGGCCGGTGAGCAGCGGCCCGGCCAGCGCGCCGAGGTTGATGCCCAGGTAGAACAGCGAGAAGCCGGCGTCGCGGCGCGGATCGTCGTCTTCGTACAGGGTGCCGACCAGCGAGGTCGCGTTCGCCTTCACCCCGCCGCTGCCCAGCGCGATCAGCACCAGGCCGACGCCCACTCCGAGCAGTCCGGGCAGCAGGGCCAGCGACAGGTGACCGGCCATCACCAGGATGGCGCTTCCGAACAGCACCCGCTCGGAACCGAGCATCCGGTCGGCCAGCCAGGCACCGAGAATCGTGGACAGGTACACCAGCCCGCCGTACGCGCCGACGATGCTGGTCGCGGTGGCCTCGGAGATGCCCAGCCCGCCGTCGGCCGCCGAGTAGTACAGGTAGATCAGCAGGATTCCCTGCATGCCGTAGAACGAGAACCGTTCCCACAGCTCTACACCGAACAGGTTGGCCAGCAGCCGCGGCTGACCGAAGAACGTCTTCTCACCGCGCCCGGCGGCCACCTCGGTATCCACCATGTCGGGCAAGGTACCCACGGATGAACCGGTTCAAGCCGTACGAAAGGTGCCGGGATCGACGCCGCGGCCAGACGGGCGGACCGCGCCGGCGTGGTCGCCGACGCGGGCAGCCGGGTCACGAAAGCCGCTCTCAGGTGGTACCGAGGACCACGTCGACGTCGACGCGCGGATGGCCGGCGGTGGCCAGGTTGACCACCTTCAGCGTGTGCGTACCGGTGAGCAGGGCCTGCCACACGATCCGTTTGTGCTGGGTCGCGGCGGAGTGGGTGTTGACGGTCGCCTTCTTGACGCCGTCGATGTAGACCGCGAACGAACCGCGGTTCGCCGCCTTCTCCATCACCAGACCGACCGCGCCGTGCACCTGTACGGTCGCGCTCGCGCCCGGCGTCGTGGCGTAGTGGGTGGTACCGCCGCTGAAGCCGGTGAAGTGGCTGACGCTCCAGCCGCTGCTGTACGTGATGGCCGCGGACGTGTCCTCGCGGTAGCTGATGTCGGTACCCGCGATGCTGCTCGCCGTGGTGTGGCCCGCGCAGTCGGTCACCCGGACCACGAACTGGTGCGCGCCGCGCTCGTAGTCCATCCAGTTCTCGCCGTAGTCATGACCGCGCACGCTCTTGCCGATGGTCGTGGTGACCGTCTCGTCCCCGAGGATCGGGTCCGGCTCCCCGCCGACCGTGTCGTAGCTCTGCTCGGTCAGCGTCTGCTTGCAGACACCGTTCGGTGCGTTCACCTTCCAGCCGATCGTCAGGTGCGTGTACCAGTAGGTCACGCCGACCGGGTCGTAGTACGTGTCGAAGACCGTGTTGGTCACGTAATGGCCGAGCCGGTCGATGGTCACGGTCGGCCCCGCCGCCGCGTACCCCGGTGTGGCCAGCGTGAGTGCGGCCGTGACCGTGGCCGCGGCCGCCACGACGAGCAGCCGTACCGCTGCCCGCCAACGTTGCGCCGGAGCCATTGCTCGCATTCCCAGGTCGTCCCCTCGTGTAATCACGGAGCGATTACACGCAGGTACTCCACAGATACGAAAGGTAACTGTCCAACAGTCGACGCACGGCCGGCACCCACAGCCGGGTGGCTGCCTACTCCCGGACTCGCGGCGCCGGTGACCCGGGCGCCAACATTTCGCCAACATTTCACCCAGACGCGACATCCAGGCTCAGGAGCACGCCCGCCGGTACTGACCGGTGCCGTACTGACCGGCGCTCTGGGCGCGCACCGTTCTCCAGGTGACAAAGAAGGGTGAAACCACATGCGTATGACGCTCGTGAAGAGCGGGATCGTGGGTCTGGTCGGCATCGCCGCGCTGATCGTCGGGCCCACCGCGGCCACAGCCGCACCGGCGACTCCGGCACCCGCGTCCGGCACCAACCTGTCGGCGTCCTGCGACCTGACGTTCATCGGGTCCACCGCCGCGTCGGTGCGGTGCGTCGGCCAATCACGCCAGTACCGCGTGATGGTTCTGTGTGAGGACCCGCTGCGCGGATCGCAGACCATGTACTACGGGCCGTGGGTGAACCCGGGCGGCACCTCCAAGAAGAAGTGCCCGTTCCAAGGCGGCGTGCAGTGGCTGGTCGACGGAGCCAACGGGCAGTTCAGGTAATCGGAACGTTCCACAACGGGGGGTTTGCCCGGTCCGGCGCCATCCGGCTCCGGACCGGGCCTCCGGTGTTTCGACTCAGGTACGCCGGCTCCGTTCGACCCCCGGCGCGTCGCTGGCACTAACTCCGGGCGTGCTCGGCGAGCGCCGCGCGTACCTCGTCTGCCTCGGGCGTACCGAGGTCGCTGAAGTGTTCCAGCGCCTGCCGCCAGTGCTCGGTGGCCGCGACGGGCTCACCAGCGGCGGCCAGGCACCACGCGATCCCGTCGAGTGCGTGCGCCTGCTCGTACTGGTTGGCCAGCTCGGTCGCCATCGCCAGCGCCTGACGGTGCAGGTCGGTCGCCTGCTCGCACCGGCCGAGGGCACGCAACGGCCGGCCCATCCGGTTCATCACCTGCACCTCGATCTCGGTGTTGCCGGTGTCGCGGGACGCGCTCAGCGCCTGCTCGTGCAGTTGCAGCGACCGCTCGTACTCCCCCATCGACGCGTACAGCACACCGAGTTGGTTCAGCGCGTCCGCTTCGGCGGTCCGGTGTCCGACCGTGCGGGCACCGTCGAGCCCCTGGCGCAGGTGGTCGAGCGCCTCCGGGTACCGGCCGAGGCGCTCGTACACCGCGCCCAACTGGATCAGCGCGTGGTGCTCGACCACCTTGTCGTCGGTCTTGCGGACCAGGGCGACCGTCTTGCGGTAGTCGTCGAGCGCCTCGTCGTACCGGCCGAGCAGGTAGTGCGCGACGCCGAGATTGCCCAGTCCGCGCGCCTCCATCACCTGGTGCCCGCCCGCGCGGGCGGTGTCGATGGCGATCTGGAACTCGTGGACCGCCTCGCGGTACCGGCCGACGTGCAGCTGGGCGCCACCGATGTTCATCCGGACGATGCCCTCGCTGAACGAGTCACCGCAGTCGCGGTAGGCCGCCGCGGCGCGGTCGTACTGTTCGAGCGAGGCGTGATGGCGTCCGAGCGTGTGGAGCACGACACCGAGGTTGCTCAGCGCCCGGCCGCGCACGTGCCCCTCGGCCACCCGTCCGGCGAGCGTGTGCACGATCTCGGCATCGTGGTAGTGACCGGCGAGGTCGAGGTACCGGAACAGGATCAGCGACATGTGCCCCGCGTGTACCGGCCAGTCCCGGGTGGCCGCGTGGATCGCCATCGCGATCAGGTTGGCCCGTTCGGTGTCCAGCCAGGCGACCGCGGCCGCCCGGTCGGCCAGGTCCGGCCGGGGCGTGTCCGGCTCGGGTACCGCCGGCAGCCGGTCCGCCTCGTGCGGCGCGTGCAGGCTCGCGGCGACCCAGGCGACGTACCGGTAGTGGTCGAACAGCCGGGTGAGCGCGGCGCGGCGGGCTCGTACCGCGTCGTCGTCCCGCGCCCGGGCCGCGGCGTACTGCCGGACCAGGTCGTGCAGCTCGAACCGGCCGGGCACCCGCTGCTGGAGCAGGTGCGCGTTGACCAGGTCGGCCAGCCGCGCCGCGACCGCGGTCAGCTCGGCACCGGCCAGCGCGGCAGCCGCGTACACGTCGAAGTCCCGTCCCGGGTGCAACGACAGCAGCCGCAACAACCGGCGGTGCTCGACGTCGAGATCCTCGTACGAGAGGCCCAGCGCGATCTCCACGCCATCCTCGAGCCGCAGCGCGGAGCGGCGCTCGGTCAACCGGTCCAGATGGTCGGCGAGGGTCCAGTCCGGGCTCGCCTGGATCCGGCTCGCGATCAGCGCGAGCGCGAGCGGCAGGTGGCCGACCAGGTCCGCGATCCGTACCGCACTGTCCAGGTCGGCGTCGATCCGTTCCTTGCCGACCCCGCGTCGCAGCAGGTCCAGCGACTCCTCCTGGCCGAACACGTCCAGTGGCAGGTGGGTCGCCTGGATGCCGTCGAGCCGGCGCCGGCTGGTGATCAGTACCAGGCAGGTCGGGCTGTCCGGCAGCAACGGTCGGACCTGGTCCACCGATGCCGCGTTGTCCAGCACGATCAGCGCGTGCTTGCCGGCCAGCAACTCGCGGAACAGCTCGGCCCGATGAGCCAGGTCCAGGCTCGCCAGCCGGCTGCCCGGTACGTCGAGGCGGCGCAGGAAACCGTCGAGTACGGCGGCCGGATCGGCCGGCGGCAGGTCCGCGTCGTACCCGCGGAGGTTCACCGACAGGCACAGGTCGCTGTACCGGCCGGCGGACAGCAGCTCGTGCCCGGCATGTACCGCGAGCCGGGTCTTGCCGACGCCGGCCATGCCCTCGAGCACGGAGATCGCCACCGTGCCGTGGGACCCGGCGTCGCCACCCGCGACAGCATCGCCGCTCTGCGCGCCCGCGCCGAAGGTCTCCAGCAGCCGGGCGAGTTCGCTCCGGCGACCGGTGAACCCCTCCAGGTCGTCCGGCAGGCCGACCGAGACGCTCACGATCGCGGCGTCCGAGGCGCGACCGTCGATCACCTGGCACGCCTGGCGCCACTCCGCGGTCCTCGGATCGTCGCCGAGCAGCGCCGTGGCGATGTCCACCACCAGCTCGGCGTCCACCCGGATCCGGCCCGGCTGCAGGCAGCCACGGACCGTGCTGTACGCCGGCAGCTCGGCGATCCGACGGGCCCGGCGGGACCGGACCACCCGCCGGTGTACCTCCCGGTAGGGCACCCCCGCCCAGGTCCGCAACAACCGCAGCTGGTGCGACAGCTCGTCGTAGGACCGCACCCCGACCGGACGCGGCGGCTCACCAGCACCCTGCCCCAACGACTCAGGCGCCATCCCGTCACCTCTTCGACGTCTGATGCCTCCTGCGACCACGCTAGTCGCGGAACGCGCGCACCTCACCCACCCAGGCGCCGCGCCGTAGCCTTGGCGCGTGACGACGAGCGACACGTACCGGGAACTCGGCGAGGCGGCCTGGTCGTGGGTACTGACTCACGTACACGAGGACGACGGCCCGTGGCTACCCGTCGCGGTGTCGGACGACTCGCCGCAGCTCGAGCCGGCCGGGGATCGCGACTCGGTGTACGCCGGAATCGGTGGCTTGCCCCTGGTACTGGCCGAGCTCGCGCGGTACCGCGCCCTGACCGACGCCGAGCAGGCGCTGGCGACCCGGATCGCGGCCCGGCTCCACGCGGCCATACCGGACAAGATCGAACCTTCGCTGTACGACGGGCTGGCCGGCGACGTGACCGCGCTGAAGACGCTGGCCACCGGTACCGAGGGAATCGCGTTGCGGCGGCTCGTCGAGCTGATGACCCCGGCCGGCTGGAACAGCACCTTCGAGCTGGAGCCGGGCTCCTACCCACCGGCGACAGACGTGGTCCTGGGTACCGCCGGCATCGTGCTGGCCGCGACCTGGGCGGGCGGCGAGCACGCCGACGCGATCGCGACCGACGGCGGCGAGGCGTTGCTGCGGGCGGCGGACCGCACCGAGGCCGGTCTGGACTGGGGAATGCTGCCGGGCGCGGCGTCCCGCGGGCCGAACTACTCGCACGGAACGGCCGGGATCGGCGCCGCGCTGGCGATCGCCGGTACAGCGCTGAACCGACGCGACTTCGTCGACGCCGCGGTCCAGGGCGCCCAGCACCTGCTGGCCGTGGGCTCGCTGGCTGACGACGGGTTCATCGTCCCGCACACGATCCCGCCCTCCACCCGGGAGGTGGAGCCGGTCACCTACACCTGGTGCCACGGACCGGCCGGAACGTCGTACCTGTTCGCGGCGTTGGCGCACGCCGGAGTCGTCGAGGTCGGCGGATTCGCCGTCACCGAGCTGCGGCAACGCTGCATGCATTCGATCCTGACCTCCGGTGTACCGAATCGGCTCCGCCCCGGGTTCTGGGACAACGACGGCCGCTGCTGCGGAACGGCGGGGGTCGGCGAGGTCCTGCTCGACGCCGCACAGGACTCCACCGATCCGGCGCGGGCCGCCACGCTCCTGGACGGCGCCCGCGTGATGGGAGACGCCCTGGTGGAACGGGCGATCCGCGATCGGACCGGCGCGCGCTGGCGGTTCGTCGAGCATCGCGACGACCCGCCGCTGCTGCCACCCGGTACCTCGTGGATGCAGGGCGCCGCCGGAATCGGCGCGTTCCTGCTCCGGCTCGCCCGGGTCGTCCAGGACAGGCGGAGCGCCCCGGTCGTGGATCGCCCCGACCAGTGGTGGGCCGTCCCGGCCCACCTGCGCACCGTCCACACCGGAGTGACGGTGTCCGCCAGTCCGGCGTGACCCCGGACGGCACGTTTCGTCGGCCCTGGGGTACGGCGTGCTACGTGGCGTGACGACCCGGTTACCCGTGCTTGATGCCGTATCGCGACCTCAACGACCGGGTTCGCCGGCTGCGCCCGGTTTACGCCCGTAGCCAGATCGGGTACTCCCGTGCCAAGGTCACGGCTGCGGGAGCCTCCGCAGAAGTCGCCACTCGAATCTGCATTCAGGAGGTAACCATGCGTATAGGGGCAGTGATCGTCGTCCTCTGGCTCGTCATCGGGTTCATCGCCGCCGCGCAACGCGACTACTTCAGCGGTTCCGACAAGAACTGTGCCGAGGCCGGCAACACGATCGTCACCATCGTCGCCGGGCCGTTGAACTACATCGGCGTCAACCCCAAGGTCAAGTGCCACATCCCTGAGCCGTCGAAGTAGGCCGGTACGTCCGGCCCGTCAACGGGACCGTCGCGGCGGCCCGGGTGTGCTCTCACACCCGGGCCGCGGCGCGGTTACGGAATGCCGGCGATTGGACCGGGTCGGCGAGCCGGGTCCCGACGCGGCCGAGTCAGCTCGCGGTCCTGTGGATGCGGTCGCGCGCTACGGTCGCAGCCCGAACGCCCGCGCGACCCGATCGGTCAGCTCGTCCGCGCTCGTCGTCGGGTCGACCGTGATGGCCGGCAGGTGCAGGCGCCCGGTCTCCTCGACCAGGTGGTCGGTGAACATCCGGTCGCGCTCGAGCAGGTTCCGCCGGGCCCGCGCCGGGTCGCTGGTCCGGTTCGGGATGTCCCAGCCGGTACCCCGACTGTCGAACGCGACCTCCCGGAACTCGGGGGTTGGCAGCAACCAGACAGCGCGGCCGGGGTCGGCGAGCAGCGGCCGGACCAGGTGCGGCAGGAGCCGGAACCCCTCGGCGATCACCCGCGTACCCGCCGGCAGGCGCAGCAGATCCTCGACGATCAGGGCGAAGCCCTCGCCACGGAACCAGTGGAAGGTGTCGAGCATGGTCTGCGGCGACCGGTTCAGCCAGCGCTCGTCCAGGTCCATGGCCATGAACCGGTCCAGGTACGGCGCCTCGACCGCGGTACTCCGGCGCGCGTGGTCCTGCATCACGTCATCGGTCGCGTACAGGTGAAGTCCGTACCGGTCCGCGAGCCGGCGCGCGACCGTCGACTTGCCCGCGCCACTGCCCCCGGCGATCCAGTACACGTCTCGCAGGCGCTGACGGAGCCCCGCGGCATCGGCTGGCTCGTCCGCTCCGTCCGGCCGCCCACGACGCACGTCAGCAACGTACCGGGCCGTACACCAGCGGGCTTGTCAGGAACGAGCACCGCCCGGTCCGATCCCTGGCCGGCGGACCGCCGTACCCGATCGCCTAGGGTGTTCCGGCGGCGGCCCGGGCCCCCGGGCGTAGCCACGGACGGCGCTGGCCTGGCCGTACACTTTCTGGATTAATTCCAGAAGAGTTCTTGACTCATTCCAGAAAACAGGTCCACACTCGGGTGGTGCGAACGACCTTCGATGCTGAGCCCATGCTGCGCGGGGCTGCTCTGCGGGTCACCCGTCCTCGGGTCGCGGTGCTGACCGCGGTGCACGAGCACCCCCACGCCGACACGGACTCGATCGTGCGCATCGTTCGCGGGAGTCTCGGCGAGGTGTCCACGCAGGCGGTGTACGACGTGCTGCGGGCGCTGACCGCCGCGGGTCTGGTGCGGCGCATCGAGCCGGCCGGCTCGGTGGCCCGCTACGAGTCGCGGGTCGGGGACAACCACCACCACGTCGTGTGCCGGTCGTGCGGTGACATCGCCGACGTCGACTGCGCCGTCGGCGACACGCCCTGCCTGACCGCGTCCGACGATCACGGCTACGCGATCGACGAGGCCGAGGTCGTCTACTGGGGCCTGTGCCCGGCCTGTTCCACCTCTGCTGATTCCTGATCCACCGATCCGCCGGTCTGGCGACAGATCACGGCGATAGAGCCGATTCCGAGCGCAAGGAGAGCAACGTGCCAAGTGACAACAGCGGCCTCATCAAGGCCGAGGCGCCGGCGCGCCCGCCGCGGGCCAAGTCGAACCGGGACTGGTGGCCGAACCAGCTGGACCTGTCCGTCCTGCACCAGAACCCGCCGGCCGGCGATCCCATGGGCGCGGAGTTCGACTATGCCGAGGAGTTCAAGACCCTCGACCTGGACGCGCTGAAGGCGGACGTGAACGAGGTGATGACCACCTCGCAGGACTGGTGGCCGGCGGACTACGGCCACTACGGGCCGCTGTTCATCCGGATGGCCTGGCACAGCGCGGGCACGTACCGGATCAGCGACGGGCGCGGCGGCGCCGGCTCCGGCGACCAGCGGTTCGCGCCGCTGAACAGCTGGCCGGACAACGCGAGCCTGGACAAGGCGCGCCGGCTGCTGTGGCCGGTCAAGAAGAAGTACGGCCGGAAGATCTCCTGGGCCGACCTGATGGTCTTCGCCGGCAACTGCGCCCTGGAGTCGATGGGGTTCAAGACGTTCGGTTTCGCCGGTGGACGCGCGGACGTCTGGGAGCCCGAGGAGATCAACTGGGGCAACGAGGACACCTGGCTCGGCGACGAGCGCTACAGCGGCGACCGCGAGCTGGCCAAGCCGTACGGCGCCGTCCAGCTGGGCCTGATCTACGTCAACCCGGAGGGCCCGAACGGCAACCCGGACGCGCTCGCCTCGGCCCGGGACATCCGCGAGACGTTCCGCCGGATGGCGATGAACGACGAGGAGACCGTCGCGCTCATCGCCGGCGGGCACACGTTCGGCAAGGCACACGGCGCGGCCGACCCGGACGCGCACGTCGGCCCCGAGCCGGAGGCGGCGCCGCTGCAGGAGCTGGGGCTCGGCTGGAAGAACAGCCACGGCACCGGCAAGGGCGGCGACACCATCACCAGCGGACTCGAGGGTGCGTGGACGCCCACCCCGGTGACCTGGGACAACAGCTACCTCGAGACCCTGTTCAGCTTCGAGTGGGAGCAGACCACCAGCCCGGCCGGGGCCAAGCAGTGGACCCCGACCGACCCGGCCGCCACCGAACTGGTGCCCGACGCCCACGACCAGGCGAAGCGGCACGCGCCGATGATGCTCACCACGGACCTCGCGCTGCGGGTGGACCCGATCTACGAGCAGATCGCGCGCCGCTTCTACGAGAACCCGCAGGAGTTCGCCGACGCGTTCGCCAAGGCGTGGTACAAGCTCACCCACCGCGACATGGGACCGATCCAGCGGTACCTCGGCCCGCTGGTGCCGGCCGAGCCGCAGCTGTGGCAGGACCCGGTACCGCCGGTCACGCATGAACTGGTCGGGGCGGCCGACATCGCCACGCTCAAGGACGCCGTCCTCGCCTCGGGGCTGTCGATCTCCGAGCTGGTCGCGACCGCCTGGGCGTCGGCGTCGACGTTCCGCGGTACCGACAAGCGCGGTGGGGCCAACGGGGCGCGGATCCGGCTCGCTCCGCAGAACGAGTGGGAGGTCAACGACCCCGCCCAGCTGGCGCGGGTGCTGCCCGTCCTGGAAGGGATCCAGCAGCGGTTCAACGCCGCGCAGACCGGGAACAAGCGGATCTCGCTGGCCGACCTGATCGTGCTCGCCGGCTGCGCCGCGGTCGAGCAGGCCGCGAAGAACGCCGGGTACGACGTCGAGGTTCCCTTCACCCCGGGGCGTACGGACGCGTCGCAGGACCAGACCGACGTGGAGTCCTTCGCGGTGCTGGAGCCGACCGCCGACGGGTTCCGCAACTACCTCGGCAAGGGGCACCAGCGGCCGGCGGAGCAACTGCTCGTCGACCGGGCCCAACTGCTGACACTCAGCGCACCGGAGATGACCGCGCTGGTGGGCGGCCTGCGGGTGCTGAACGCGAACACCCAGCACACCCGGCACGGCGTCTTCACGCAGCAGCCGGAGGCGTTGACGAACGACTTCTTCGCCAACCTGCTCGACCTCGGTACACGGTGGGAGCCGACGTCCGAGGACGAAGAGGCGTTCGAGGGCCGCGACGACCGTACGGGCGAGCTGAAGTGGACCGCGAGCCGGGTCGACCTGGTCTTCGGCTCCAACTCCGTGCTCCGCGCGGTCGCCGAGGTGTACGCGAGCGACGACGCGAAGGAGAAGTTCGTACGCGACTTCGTCGCCGCGTGGGACAAGGTCATGAACCTCGACCGGTTCGACCTGGTCTGAGCCGCGAGACGGGCACCGTGCGAGCTGGGTTCAACCAGCTCGCACGGTGTCCCGCGCGGGACCTGGACTAGTCGCCCAAGGCGGCGGTGAACCGCGACACGACCGCCGCGACGGCGGCCCGCAACTCCGGCCCGCCGTCGACGCGGAACCCGAACGGCATCCGCGACAGCCACTCCTGCGCGTACATGTCCGGGTTGCTCGTACTGCCGACGAGCACGCACCCGTCACCCGCCGGTTCGAGCCGCCCCATCGGAGGGCGGATCCACGGGGCGACCTTGGCCAGCGGCGCGTCGAACACCACCCGGGTCGGGAACTCCCACCCGGTACCCAGGTTCTCCTCCACCATCGCGACCGGATCGAGGCCGTCCGGCGGCGTGAACCCGTGCGGGGTCTGCTGTACCGCGCGGATCCGGTCGATCCGGTAGGTGCGGATCGCGTCCGCGCGGTGGGAGTGGCACAGCAGGTACCAGCGCCCGTGCCGGACGACGACCGCCCACGGGTCCACCTCTGCCTCCCACTCCTTGCCGGACTCGCTCCGGTAGCTGACCCGCACGCGCCGTCGCGCCGCGATGGCAGCCACGAGTGCGCTGGTGGTGGGGGGATCCGGACGGGTCGAGTACCGGCTGGGCGCGGCTGACGCGTGCTCGCGCAGTACCGCCGCCTGCCGGCCGACACTCTCGGGCAGTGCCCGGATGACCTTGCTCAGGGCGGTACCGACGAGGTCGTCGACCCCGGTCGCCGGCGGCTGGCCGTCGAGCACCGCCATGACCAGGCCGAGCGCCTCGGGCTCGGTGAAGACGACCGGGGGCAGCCTGGTACCGCGGCCGAGCCGGTACCCGCCGTACGGGCCCCGGGCCGACTCGACGGGGATGCCGGCCTCCCGGAGGATCCCGACGTACCGGCGGGCTGCCCGCTCGGTCACCCCCAGCCCCGCGGCGAGCTCGTCGGCGGTCGCGCCGGGACGCGTCTGGAGGATCTCGAGGGCGCGCAGCGCCCGTGCGGTGGGGCTGAGATCGGTCGACACCTGGGCAGATTAAGGCGGTCGCGACGGGAACCGGAAGCAGATCGTCCGGAACTGGTCCTAGCGTGGTGCCCCATGACCGAGTTCCGCGAGCAGGACCTCACCGGAGCGCACTTCGAGCGCGTGAACCTGCAGAACGCCACCTTCACCCGGGTGGATCTCACCGACGCCCTGCTGCGCTCCGTCGATCTCACCGGTGCGGACATCCGTGGCAGCGCCCTGCATCGGACCCGCATGCGCGGCGTCGAGCTGCTGGACGTCGACATCTACGGCGAGCTGCAGAATGTCGTCGTGAACGGCGTCGACATCGCCCCGCTGGTCGAGGCCGAACTGGACCGTCGCATGCCCGAGCGGACGAAGATGCGCCCGGACGACCCAGCCGGGTTCCGGGACGCGTGGGCGATCCTGGAGCGCCTCTGGGCGGACACCGTCGAGCGGGCCAGGACCTTCCCCGAGGCGGAGCTGCACCGCGGCGTCGGCGACGAGTGGTCGTTCATCCAGACCCTGCGGCACCTCAACTTCGCCAGCGCCGCCTGGGTGGGCCGGATGATCCTGGGCAATCCCTCGCCGTGGCACCCGCTGGACCTGCCGTGGGACGAGGCGCCGGGCTGGGAGGGCATTCCGTGGGACCGCGAGGCACGACCCTCACTCGACGAGGTGCTCGCCGTCCGACGCGAACGCCAGGCGATGGTCCGGCACGTCATCGACTCACTCACCGACGAGCAACTCGCCTCCGAGGTCACCCGCACCGAGCCGGGCTGGCCCCAGACGGAGGACTTCGCCTTCAAGGACTGTCTCCGCATCGTCCTCAATGAGGAGTGGGAGCACCGGCTCTATGCCGAACGTGATCTGACCGCACTGGAGAAGGAGAACTGATCGTGGACATCCTGCTCATCGCCGGCCTGTGGCTCGACGGCTCCGCCTGGAAGGACGTCGTGCCCGCGCTCGAGGCGCTCGGCCACCGCGCCGTCCCGCTCACCCTTCCGGGACAGGGAGACGGGGCCGCGTCCGCCACGCTCGACGACCAGGTGGCAGCGGTACTCGCCGCCGTGGACTCGGCGTCCGGCAAGCCCATGGTGGTGGGGCACTCCGCAGCCTGCACGCTGGCGTGGCTGGCCGCCGACGCGCGACCGGAGAAGGTGTCCAGCGTCGCCCTCATCGGGGCTTCCCGTCCGGCGACGGGGAGCCCTACGCCGACTTCTTCGAGGCGAAGGACGGCGCCATGCCATTCCCCGGCTGGGGCCCGTTCGAGGGGGCGGACTCGGTTGACCTCGACGAGGAGGCCAAGCGCCGCATCGCGGCTGCTGCCATCCCGGTACCCGAGGGGGTGTCCAAGGGCGTCGTGCGGCTGGCGGACGAGCGCCGGTACGACGTGCCGGTCGTACTCGTCTGCCCCGAGTTCACCCCGGCTCAGGCCAAGGAGTGGATCGCCGCCGGTGAGTTGCCCGAACTCGCCAAGGCCAAGCACGTCGACTTCGTCGACATCGACTCCGGCCACTGGCCCATGTTCACCAAGTCGGTCGAGCTGGCCCGGCTCCTCGCCGCGGTCGCCGAGCAGTGACAGCCCCGGCCTCTCCCCGCGACCGCCGAGTTACGACGGCGCCGCAACCGGATCCGGCGACGACGTACACGATCAAGCCCTTGGACTCCTCGACGTGGGATGCCTTCGCGGAACTGGTCGAGCGCAACAACGGGATCTTCGGCGGGTGCTGGTGCATCGGCTTCCACCTCGAGCCCGGCGAGAGGGGCGGCGACTACCGCGCGGCCAAGGAGGACCGGGTCCGTACCGACCGGGCCCACGCCGCGCTGGTCCTCGATGAGCAGGGCCTCGCGCAGGGCTGGTGCCAGTACGGCAGCCCGCGGGAGCTTCCGGGCATCAAGCATCGGCGGCAGTACGAGAAGGACGCGCCACCGCTGCCGGACTGGCGGATCACCTGCTTCTGGGTGGACACGAAGCACCGTGGCCAGGGCATCGCCCGGGCCGCGCTGGAAGGGGCGCTCGACCAGATCGCCCGGGCCGGCGGTGGCCTGGTCGAGGCCATCCCCGAGGTGACCGCCGGCCGGCAGGCGCAGGGTCGGTTCCTGTTCAGCGCCACCGTCGAGCTGTTCGAGGAGTACGGGTTCGCCCGGGTCCGGCAGGTCGGCAAGCACGCGTGGATCGTCAGCCGAGTGGTCGATCCGGTGTGACCGTCGGGTCCAGAGCCGGCGGGGACGGCACGGGTAGCGTGTCGGCGTGAACGTTGAGGGAGTCACGCAGCCGGGTTTCGAGCCGGTCCGGGACGCGTTCGCCACGGTGCTCGCCGCGCAGGCGGGCACCGGTGCGGCGGTCGCGGCGTGGTACGACGGCGGCTGGGTGGTCGACCTGTGGGGCGGCCGTGCCGACCCCGACGGCGTGCCGTGGGGACGCGACACGATCGTGCAGCCGTACTCGGTGACCAAGCCGGTGGCGGCGCTGTGCGTGTTGCTGCTGGTCGATCGGGGTCGGATCGACCTCGACGCGCCGATGCAGCGGTACTGGCCGGAGCTGTCCGCACCGACGTCCGTGCGGGAGGTGCTCTCGCACCAGGCCGGTCTGGTGGCACTGGACGAGCCGGTACCGACCGAGGTCTTCTACGACTGGGACCGGATGTGTGCGCTGCTCGCCGCGCAGCAACCGTCCTGGCCACCGGGCACCCGGCACGGCGAGTCCGCCCTGTTCTACGGGCATCTCGTCGGCGAGCTGGTCCGGCGGGTGGACGGGCGAAGCCTCGGACAGTTCCTCCGCGAGGAGGTGTGCGGCCCGATCGGCCTCGACTTCGCGATCGGGCTCAGCCCGGACGAACAGCGCCGGGCGGCCACGCTGACCGGACTGGACGACCGGTTCCGCAAGGACAACCTGGCCGGGCGGCCGGAGCTGTACCAGAAGGCCATCGCCAACCCGCGCGGCGCGCACGACCCGGACGTCGTCAACAGCCCCGCGTGGCGAGCCGCCGAGATACCGGCGATCAACGGACACGGCACCGCGCGGGCGGTGGCCGGCCTGTACGCCGAGCTGATGGCCGGACGGCTGCTCTCCCCCGACCTGCTGCGTGAGGCGACCAGCGCGCAGTGCCAAGGAGAGGACGCCGTGATCGGCGCGGACAACGCCTGGGGCCTCGGCTTCGGCGTCGACCCGGACGGGTTCGGGATGGGCGGGTTGGGCGGCAGCGTCGGCTGGGCCAGCACCGCCGGCAGCTACGCGTTCGCCTTCCTCACCGGTTCGATGGGCAACCACGACCGGGCCGACACGGTGGAGAACGCACTGCGGTCCTGCCTGGGCCTGCCCCCGCTGTAGCCCTGTCCCCCGGGCGCTTAGCGTTGCCTTCCTGATCGACGGGGTTCGTGCCCGCGCAGCGGTGTGGGGCCTGTTTGTCGGGACCCTCCAACGGCCTTTGTCGGATTCTGTTAACGCCGCTGATCGATAGCTTCCGCGAAATCACTCATGGTGTCTTTAGCGGACTGACGTTCGAGCTGAGGGGGCATCGTGAGGAACGGGACGGCCCACGAGCCACGCATCCCCGCAACCTGGGCGAGGCACTGGTATCTGACCTACCAGGCCACCGGCCAGCGGCTGTTCATCCTCGGCCTGGCGCTGCTGCTGGTACTTCTCGTCGTGGCGGCCGCGCCGGTGATCGTCGCCGGCATCCTCGCCGGCCATCAGGTCAGCGGGCCGAACGTGATCGCCATCTCCGCGGTCTCGTCGCTGTCCACCTCGGCGGTCTTCTACAAGGCGATCCCGGCGATGCTCAAGGCCGTGGCCTGCATCGAGAAGGAGCGCAGGCTCAGCTCGATCCTCGCCCTACGGCAGTCCGCCGCACCTACCGATCCGGCTCTCCACCCCGACGCGACGCCGCTGAAGTGAGGTCGTAGAGCCGATTCGCGCCGGATCCGCGCCGCCCGGTACACCTTTTTCAGCAGTATTCCGCCGGGTAGCTGGCGCTGATTCCCGACGGGGGTCGCACCTCGGTGGCAAATGACGCCGTGGTATCGCCCGCTGGCGGCACGAGAGGCCACTACCAGCGCAAATTCCCCACCAGAAAGTGATGCTGGAGTACTACTGTCGAAAGCGCGGCCGATCCCAGGCACCGGCCGGGTAGGCGGCACTGACCGAACGCTGGAGCATTTCGACGGCCCGAAGGGTGACCGTCACCACCGTCGCCGACCCATCGCGAAACCGACCTCCCCGGCCACCGATGCTCGAGCAGAGGAGCGGCATGTCAAGAAGGATGATTGCGGTCACCGTAGGCATTCTGTTCATCCTCCAGATGGTCACCGCCATGGTCGGTACGTCACTGATCCAGGCATTCGTCGACGGTGACACCGACAGGGCTCCGATGACAGTCGGCGTCCTGCTCATGATGTGTTCCGGCCTCGCCGTCGTCGGCATCGGGCTCCTGATGTACCAGGTCTTGAAGACCGTCAATCAAAACCTGGCCTTCTGGTATCCCGTGCTCAGAATTGTCGAGTTCGCCGTCTCCGCCGCCTGCGGCATCTATCTGTTGGTCCAGCTGGAGGTCGTCCCGAACCATCTGCTGTGGGTGTACATTCCGACCGGCATCGGCGGCCTGATCCTCACGTACCTGCTATTTGTATCGCGGCTGGTTCCTCGGCCCATCGCAGTACTCGGTCTCATCGGGTACGGCATGTTCACCTTAGGAGTGCCGCTTGACCTCCTCGGCGTAGTCGACCTGAATGAGGGAGCGGGGCTCGCGCTACTTGTCCCCGGTGGATTGTTCGAGCTCGTGGTACTGCCGATCTGGTTGATCGCGAAAGGATTCAGGTCACCGTCGTCCACGGAATTCACGTCACCAACCTTGGCGACGGCGAGCTGACCCGCTCCCCGCTGGAGTGGCGGTCGCAGTCGGTGGCCGGCGACCGACAGCCCCTTCCCGTGACTGATCCCTCCCCACGACTGTTCCCTCGCCGCGACAGGGTCGAACCGCGGGCCAACTCGTCGTGCCGCCGACGGTGCTTCCCCGGCGAGCCGGTAGCCGGAACGTCCGGAATCTTCAGTGGGCGTCACGTCTGTCGCCGGGAACGGCTTATGGTCTATCGTCCGCTCTTATGTCACGTCACTTAGCGCGTTCGCGCATTCGACTCTTCGTGGCGGTCGGCTGTGCCGCCGTAACCCTCCCGCTGGTCGCGGCGGCACCGCCGGCCGTGTCCGCGGCGGGACCGGAGCTGCCAGTGAACGGCGTCACCGCGAGCGGGGACGACGGTCACGTCGCGGCCAACGCAATCGACGGGGACCTGAACACCCGATGGTCGGCCGAAGGCGATCCGGTGTGGATCCGGTTCGACCTCGGCGCGGTCACCGACCTCGGCTCGGTGGAGCTCGCCTGGTACTCCGGCGACGAGCGGCGAGCCAGCTTCGACGTCCAGGTGTCGGACACGACCAGCGGCTGGACCACCGTGTTCAGCGGCCAGTCGAGCGGCAGTACCACCGGGCTGGAGAGCTACGACTTCGCCGACAGCTCCGGCCGGTACGTACAGATCGTCGGCCATGGCAACGACGACAACGAGTGGAACTCGATCAGCGAGGCGCACATCCTCGGCCCGGACGACGAGGAGCCGCCGCCGACCGGTACCGACCCGAACGGGGTCGCGCAGATCTACCCGACCAAGGCCGGCGGGGCAGCGCCGTGGACGCTGGGCTTCGGCGACTGGACCGACCGGTTCGACACCGACGACGGGGATGTCTCCGGCAGCGGCAAGAGCACCGTGGTCACCGCCGACGGCCAGGTGCGCCTGAACGTCATGGCGATCCCGGGCAACGACTGCGACGGCGACGAGGACCAGGGCGAGGCGCTGGCGCGCGGCTACATGTGTACGCCGGACGACTGGACCAACTTCGAGATGACCGGGTACCTGAAGCTCGACGAGCCGGCCGACGACGACGGTGACCAGGACTGGACGATCTACGGCAACGGTGGCCGGCACACCGGCGACGGGCCGCCGGACGGCTGCACGGGCAGCGCGTACAAGGCCTCGTACCACTACCAGGATGCCGAGGTGCGGTTCGGCAAGGAGTCGTGGCACGTCAAGTACGACTACCGGCCGTGGCGCTCGGTGTCCGGCGGCATCGACTACACCGAGGAATCGGACCTCTGGCTGGGCATGAAGTTCGCCCGGTACGAGTTCACCCGCAACGGTGAGCGCGGTGTCCGCAACGAGCTGTGGCTGGACCTGGACGGAATCGACAGCTCCGGCAACCCGGCCAACGAGTGGACTCTGGCGGACGTCGAGGAGGACCACCCGGACGCCGGAAGCTGGGGCGACGAGGCCACCGAGTGTGACGCGCCGGTCGACGACCAGATCATGTTCTGGGGCGGTCCGGAGGTCACGTACCGGTGGGACAACACGACGTCCCGACTGCGGCTGGCCAGTGTCCGGGAGATCGTGCCCCCGGCGAACCCGCCACAGCCGTAACCCCATTCCGACCGCGGTAATCCGGTCGGGTATTCCGGAAACTCCGCTCGGGGGTTGTGCCGACTGGCACGACCCCCGAGCGCGGTTAGCTCGGAATGGCCGGCCAAGCACCGGCTGGACACGTCTGGAAGAACGCCTCTGGGTCACCCGGGGCGATTCACTCAGCCGGGGCGATGACGCCAGTCACGAAGCCTACGAACGCGCGATGCGACAGGGCCTGCCAGGCTGGCCGGATGAGGTTTGTGGTGTACGGCGCGGGCGGTGTCGGCGGTGTGGTCGGGGCACGGCTATTTCAGGGGGGCCATGACGTCGTACTGATTGCCCGAGGTACGCACCTTGCCGCCATCCAGGAGCGTGGCCTGCGGGTACAGGACCCGTCGGGTGAACAGGTGCTGCCGATTCCGGCGGTGGGCCACCCGGGCGAGCTCGACTGGTCCGGCGACGAGGTCTGTCTGGTTGCCGTGCAGAGCCAGCACAGCCCGCAGGTGTACGCCGAGCTGGCGAACGTGGCGCCTTCCGAGCTGGCGGTGGTGTGTCTGCAGAACGGGGTGCGCAACGAACCGGAGGCGCTGCGCCGCTTCGCCAATGTGTACGGCGTGCCCGTCGCCTGTCCGACCGCGCACCTCGAGCCGGGGGTAGTCCAGGCCTTCTCCGCACCGGTTACCGGGATTCTCGATGTCGGACGGTTCCCGACGGGGCGCGATGCTGCCGCGGCCGGGATCGCCGCCGCGTTCACCGCAGCGACCTTCGACTCCCGGCCGATCGCCGACCTGGCCCGCTGGAAGTGGCGCAAACTCATGATCAACCTGGGTAACGCGGCCGAGGCGGTCTGTGGGCCGACCGCCCGCCGGAGTTCACTCGGCGAACAGGCCACCGCCGAGGGCGAAGCGTGCCTCGCCGCGGCCGGGATCGAGGCGGCCACCGCCGAGGAGGACCGGGCCAGGCGCGCCGACCTGCTGCGGCTGCATCCCGTTGCGGGCCAGCGGCGCAGCGGCAGCTCCACCTGGCAGAGCCTGGCCCGGCGCGCCTCGAGCATCGAGACCGACTACCTCAACGGCGAGGTGGTCCTGCTGGGTCGCCTGCACGGCGTACCGACGCCGGTCAACGCGCTGCTGCAACGCCTGGCAAACCGTCTTGCCCGCGACGGCACCGAGCCGGGCTCGATCACGGCCGACGAGTTCGACCGGCTCCTGTCCGGCAGCTAATCACACCGGCAGACGTGGTCGAGCGGGTCAGCTTGGGCAGTGCGACGTGGAGTACCACTGATAGTTGCTGCGTACGCCCCACTCGGCGTATTCGCCACTGCAGAAATACGTGTACCCGCCGACTCGGATGGTACGAGCGGCGTCCTGGTAGAACACCATGTTGCACATGTAGCCGGACGGGCACTGGGGAAGCGCCTGCGCGGGTGCGGCAACGGCGAGGCCGGCGCTGATAACGCCACTGACAAGGAGGACGGCGAAGGCACGACGCATCTGAGACTCCTGAATCCTGGTCGGCAGAATCGACGACGGCACCCCGGGTTGCGGAAATATCTTCCTCCTGGAAGGCACCACCCGCTATAGGCAATCGTTACCCCATTCCCGAACCGGGCTATCGGCCGACCCGTTCTGGACGGCCACGATGAGCGGTGGCAGGGCGAACGCGTGGACTGTACGCGTGACAGCCATCGATAGCGTCGGACGCATGCCGACGGACCGACAACGCGACCTGATAGA
Organism: uncultured Actinomycetota bacterium; assembly: GCA_963742715.1. Lineage (GTDB taxonomy): Bacteria > Actinomycetota > Actinomycetes > Mycobacteriales > Micromonosporaceae > CAVUMR01. Next base: position 1,020,737 of record CAVUMR010000003.1, read on the forward strand.
ACGCGCGCAGCTGACCGCGGCGGCGGATCCGCGGATCCGGGCCGCGTGGCTGGCGGGCAGCTTCGCGAACGGGACCGCTGACGACCACGCCGACATCGACCTGCACCTGCTCGTCGGCGACGCGGACTTCGGGACGTTCCGCACCGGATGGGCCGACCTGGCCCGCGCCATAGGCCCCATGGTGCTGGTACGCCAGATCAGTGGCATCGCCGGCGGGTACGCGATCACTCCGGACTGGCTGCACCTCGACATCGTGTGTTACCCGGAGTCGTCGTTCGATCCGGCCGGGCTGCGCGGGTGTCTCCCGCTGTTCGACCGCACCGGCAAGCTCCCGACCCTGCCGACCCTGGGGCCGAGCATGTACGGCGAGCCGTACTTCCCCGCCGAGGAGATCGACTTCTACTACTACCTGCTCGGCAATTTGGCCGTCGTACTTGGCCGCGGCGAGCTGACGCTGGCCAGCAACGGCTCGATCATGCGGCGTGACCTGGGGTTGGTGCCGCTCATGCTGGCCGAGAACGGGGTACGCAAGACCGACGGCAACAAGCGGCTCAACCCGTACCTGACCGACGCGCAGCGGGCCGTACTCGAGTCGCTGCCTCCGGTGGCCGCCGACCACGCGTCGGTGATCGCGTTCGACCGGTTGGTCGCCGCCGAGGTGAGCCGGCGCGGACGCGCACTCGCCGCGAGAACCGGCGCGGAATGGCCGGCCGAACTGGAGCGCGCCACCCTGGACTATCTACGGCGTGAGCTGGAGCTGGAGGTACCGGGGTAGCTGGCACCGGCACTGAACGGCGGTTGGATCAGGCCGGCGCCACGGTCATGCTCATGACGCAGTGGTTCTTGCCCTTGGGCCGTTCGTACGCGAATCCCGCCTGCTCGAACATGCTCCGGGTGACGCTGTACAGATGCGAAGCCGACTTCTTCTCGCCTGCGGTGTCCTGGGGGTACGCCTCGACCACTCCACCACCGGCGCTGGCGATGATGTCCAGCGCGCCGTGCAGCGCCACCGCCGCCACCCCCTTGCGCCGGTACCGCTTGTCGACGAAGAAGCAGGTGATGCGGTAGTCGGGCCGTCGCGTGGCGCTCGCCTCGTACTCCTTGCGGTGGTTGATGTTCGGCAGCTCCTCGGGGGTGCCGAACTGGCACCAGCCGATCCCCTCGGTACCGTCGAAGACCACCGCGGCATGCGCCCGACCGGCGCTGACGAGCTGCTGCTTGAGCGCGCGGTTCGCGTCCGCGTCGAACGTCTTCTCGCCGTGCATGGTGTGGAACCAGGTGCACCAGCACCCACCCCAGACGCCGTTGTGCCGCTCCGCCAGCCCCGCGAAGGCATCCCAGGTGTCGGGACCGAGAGGCCGCACCGTGAAGGACGTACTGGCTCCCGCAACGTCAGCCATCGCCACAGTGTAGGAGCCGCCTGGTCCGCGTGACCCCGGCGACGGCCGCGCCGCGGTCCGGAGTTCGATGAGATCAATTGCGGGACGATATTCGATTCCGCAGATCCGCCTACGCGCAAAGAGAAATCCTGCCCGGCAAGATCGGTTTGGCAGGGAGCAGGCCGCGCCGTAAAGCTCAGGGCTCCGGAGCACACGTCGGTAAAGATCAAAACGGACCACACCAGTAAAGATCAATTATCCGGATCGTGGGCGTCATGCCGCGCCGCGCGCTGGGCGCTCATTGTCGAATTCGACACCGCGTTGACCGCCTCACCCGCCGCCACCCCGGCGAATAGTTATATGTCACATATTGATCGATGACGAAACATTGGCGACCACCGGGCAACCCCATATGGTGAAAGTATGAGCCACTTCACCCCAATTGGCTGGCGTGAAGGGGCCATTCATCCTGGTACCCGGATGGGCGACCGGCCGGATAGGCGAGTGCCACCGGCGACCGTGGCCGAGTGTGTGCACCAGGCGATCGACCGCTATCCGGACCGCGTCGCCGTGCTCGATCCGACCGTGTCGTGGACCTATCGGGAGCTGGATCGGGAAGCCGACCGCATCGCCGAAGTCGTGGTGTCCGCCGGGGTACGGGCTGGCGAACTGGTCGCGCTGGGCGTGGCCAGATCCGCGCGTTACGTGGCGGCGATGCTCGGCGTGCTGCGGGCCGGCGCGGCGTACCTGCCGCTGGATCCGGACCAGCCGGTGTCCCGGACCCGGGCGGCGCTGGCCGGCCTCGGAGTCCGGATCCTGCTCACCGACGGGACGCCGTGGCTGGGCCTCGGCCTGCGCCAGCTGGTACTGCCGGTGGACCGGCCGGGCATCGAGCCGGACGATCACCGGGCCGGTGCTGACCGCCCCGGGCCACCGGACGGACCACCGGACGGACCGCCGGATGGGGCCAGTCGCCGGATCGGTGCCGGCTGGCCGTGCTACGCGATGCTGACTTCCGGTACCACCGGCCCACCCAAGCCGGTGCTGGTCACGCACGGCGGGGTGGCCTCACTCGTACACCAGCCGGGGTTTGCGCCTTTACGCCCCGGAGCGGTGCTGCTCCAACTGGCGCCGCTGCACTTCGACGCCGCCACCTTCGAGATCTGGGGTTCGCTGGCCAACGGCGCGACGGTGGCGGTGGCGCCCCGGTGCGAGCTCGGCGCGGACGAGATCGCCGGCCTCATCGAGCGGTACGGCGTGAGCGTTCTGCACCTGACCGCGGGACTGTTCCGGGTGATCGCCGACGAGCGACCGGACTGCTTCGGCTCGCTGGAATGCCTGCTCACCGGCGGCGACGTCGTGTCGGCCAGCCACGTCCGCCGGATCCGGGAACGGTACGGCCGGTTGGCGATCGTCGCCTGCTACGGACCGACGGAGGGTACGACGTTCACGTCGGTGGCCCCGCTGTCCGGCGCGGTCGATGCGGTACCGCTCGGGGAGCCGATCCCCGGTCGGGAGTTGTACCTGCTGACCGGCGACCTGGAGCCGGCCGGTACCGGTCAGTCCGGCGAGCTGTACGTGGCCGGAGCCGGCGTCGCGCTGGGCTACCTGAACCGGCCGGGCCAGACCGCCGACCGGTTCGTGCCGGATCCGTTCAGTGGGGTCCCGGGTGCGCGGATGTACCGCACCGGAGACCGCGCGGTACGCGATCCGAACGGCGCGCTGCGGTTCCTCGGCCGGCTGGACAACCAGGTCAAGATCAGAGGTGTACGGGTGGAGCCGGCCGAGATCGAGACGGCACTGCACGACCATCCGGCGGTACGCGACGCGGTGGTGCGCCCGCGCGGCGGGCCCGGTGACGCGGTGCTCGTGGGGTACGTGGTGCCCGAGCCGGACCAGCGGCCGTCCGCCGGCGAGCTGCGCGGACACCTGCGTGGCCGGCTGCCGGCCGCGTTGGTCCCGTCCGCCGTGATGCTCGTGGCGGCGCTGCCCACCACCGCGACCGGCAAGATCGACGGGGCCGCGCTGGACCGGATCCCGGTCGGTACGGCGACCGACGAGCTGGATCGGCCCGCGCCGGCCGACGGCGGAGACGGCGTGGAAGCCTACGTCGCCGCCGTATGGCGCGACCTGCTCGACCTCGACCGGCTCGGGCCGGACGACGACTTCTTCGAGGTGGGCGGACACTCGCTGGTCGCGGTGCGGATCGCCGCGCGGCTGCAGCGCGGGCTCGACCGCGAGGTGCCGCTGCGCGCGATCGTGGCGCATCCGACCGTGCGGTCGTTCGCGGACTGGCTGCACCGCACCGATCCGGTGCCGGCCGCTCCGGAGCCCGTCGACAAGCCGGACTCCGGCCCGCTCGACGCCGACCTGGCCGCGGCCAGCCCGGACGAGGTGGCCACGGCACTGCGGCTACTCGGCGGCGGGACCGGCGGGGCACGGAGCGGGCCGCCATGACCGACGTACGGCGCTCGCGTGACCTGCTCGCCGAGCACCCCGGCATCCATCCGCTGACCCCGGCACAGCGCGGCCTGTGGTTTCTGGAGAACTTCAACCCGAACAGCTCGTTCTACATCGTCGGCTTCGGCCTGCGGTTCACCGGTGCGCTGGACGTGTCGGCACTGGAGGCGGCGCTCGCGGACTGCGTGGCGCGGCAGGAGGCGCTGCGAGCCCGGTTCATCACCCTCGACGGCCGGCCCTACCAGGTCTTCGTGCCCGACCAGCCGGTACACCTGCCGGTCGTGGAGCTCTCCGGCGTACCGGCCGTGCAGGCGCACCGGCAGCTTCGCGAACGGTTCGAGGAGCTGGCCGGGCAGCCGTTCGACCTGACCGGAGAGGCGCCGCTGCGAGCCGTGCTGGTACGGCTGGCCCCGCACCGGCACGCACTGCTGCTCGCGATCCACCACATCGTCTTCGACGCCTGGTCCACCGGTGTGTTCCTGGCTCAGCTCGGCGCGGCGTACACGGCGAGATCCGCCGGCCTGCACGACGAGCCGGTGGCGCCCGCGGCCGGATTCGGGGCGGTGGCCGCGCGGCAGGCCGCCCGGGCCGGCGAGTGGGGTGCGCAGGCGGCCGGGACGACCGGCCCGGTGCGGCGGTGGCGGGACCGGCTCGTCGGCGCGCCGGCGCTCGACCTGCCCACCGACCGGCACCGGCCGCGGTGGCGCGGCTTCGCCGGCGGCACCGTCCGGGCGCAGGTCGACGCGGACACCACCGCCCGCCTGCGCGCGGTCGCCGCCGACCTGCGGGTCTCACCGTTCACCGTGCTGGCCACCGCGTTCAACCTGCTGCTCGCCCAGCTGTCCGGCCAGGACGACATCGTCATCGGCGTACCGCTGGCCGGCCGGGACGATCCCGCCACGCACGAACTGGTCGGGTTCTTCACCAACACCCTGCCGCTGCGGGTCGACCTGCACCGGGTCCGCTCGTTCCGGGACGCGGTACAACGGCACCGCGAGCCGGTACTCGACCTGCTCGCCAGCCAGCACACCCCGTTCCTGGCGCTGGTCGACGAGCTGCGGCCGGCGCGCGCGGCCAACCGCAACCCGTTCTTCGACGTGACCTTCCAGCACCTGCCGCGCCCGGACGAGGGCATGCGGTTCGGCGAGGTGACCGTCGAGCTGTTCGGCGACGAATGGCACACCGCACAGTTCGACCTGTCCTGCGACGTTGTGGACGCCCCGGACGGGCTCGGCGTGGTGTGGGAGTTCAGCACCGAGCTGTTCTCGGTACGCACCATCCGCGGCTGGCTCGACCAGTACCTCGCGCTGCTCGGCCAGGCCGCGGACAGTCCGGACACGCTGCCCCGGATGCGCGGGCCGGTCACCGAGCCGGCCGGAGCGGTACGGCCCGACCTCGCCACGTCCGCCTGGACACCCGACGGGCTGGCCGGTCTGGTGACCGCACGCGCCGCCGCCACGCCGCACGCTCCCGCCCTGTACGACGACGGGCAGGCGCTCAGTTACCGCGAACTCGAGGACGCCGCCAGCCGGCTCGCGGGCGTACTGGCCACCCGTGGCGTCCGCCCCGGCGACCGGGTCGGTGTGCTGGCCGGACCCGCGCTGACCGGGCCGGTCGCGCTGCTGGCGGTGCTGAAGTGCGGCGCGGCGTACGTACCGCTGGACCCCCAACTGCCGCCGCGGCGCGCGGCCGGGATGCTCGCCGCGGCCGGTTGCCGCCTGCTCGTCTGCGTACCGGAAACTCGCCCGCTCGCGGACCGGCTCGGACTGCCGCTGGTGGACGCGAGCGATCCGGGCGCGGGTGACGCCGCGGTCGGATTCGACCCCCCACCGGTGTACCCGGACACGCTCGCGTACGTGATGTTCACCTCCGGCAGCACCGGTGCGCCCAAGCCGGTGATGGTGCCGCACCGCGCCGCGCTGTGCCTGGCGGTCGCCGCGGCCGAGGTGTACCAGTTGCGCCCCACCGACGTGGTGGCGCAGCTCGCCTCGCTGGCCGTGGACGTCTCGGTGGAGGAGCTGTTCGCCAGCTGGTACGCGGGTGCCGCGGTGGCGATCGCACCGGACGCGCTGGTCGACCTGACCTGGTTCGCCCGCCGGTACCGGCTGACCGTGCTGAACATGGTGGCCGCCCGCTGGCACGAATGGGTACGTGAGCTGCTCGACGCCGAGCTGGCCGACCCGTCCGGTACGACCCGGCCGGACCACCTGCTGCCCGAGCAGGTACGGCTGGTGGTCACCGGCAGCGACCGGCTCGACCCGGACCGGGTGCGCGCCTGGCAGGACGGGCCGGGCCGGCGGGTGCGGCTGCTCAACGCGTACGGCACGACCGAGACCGCGGTCTCCTCCGCCTGGTACGACACCGCCGACTACCCGGTGGACGCGGAGCAGGCCAGGGGCGTACCGATCGGCGGCCCACTCCCGCACGCGGTACTGCACGTCGTGGACGAGGACCTGGCGCCGGTACCGGACGGCGTACCGGGCGAGCTGTACATCGGCGGCCCCGGTGTCGCGCTCGGCTACCTGGACCAGCCGGCCACGACCGCGCACCGGTTCGTGCCCGACCCGTTCGCCGGCGAGTCCGGTGCGCGGATGTATCGCACCGGGGACCGGGTACGCCGACTGCCCTCCGGTGCGCTGGACTTCCTCGGCCGGCTCGACGAGCAGGTCAAGGTACACGGGCACCGCATCGAGCTGGGCGAGGTGGAGGCAGCCGCGGCCGGCGTACCCGGAGTGGCCGAGTTCGTGGCCGACACCCGCGCCGGCACCGACGGCGCACCCCGGCTGATCGGGTACGTCCGACCGGCGCCGGAACCGGCGGCGCACACCGCCGACGCGGCGGACCGGGTCGAGCAGTGGGGCGCGCTGCACGACGCGGAGTTGTTCAACGAGGTGCCGCCCGGTGCCGACCCGGCGCTGAACAGCAGCGGCTGGCTGAGCAGCTACAGCCGCGAGCCGATACCGCTGGACCAGATGCGCGAATGGCGGGACGCCACGCTCGACCGGCTGCGCGGGTACCGGCTCGGCCGGGTGCTGGAGATCGGCTGCGGTACGGGCATGATCCTGCTGCCGCTCGCGCCGGACGCCGAGCAGTACACCGGTGTCGACGTGTCCCCGCGGGCACTCGAGTACGTCGAGCGGCACCTCACCCCCGGCCTGGACGGGAAGGTACGGCTGGAGCGGGCGGCCGCGCACGAGCTGCCCGACACACCCCCGGTGGACCTGGTCATCCTCAACTCGGTCGTCCAGTACTTCCCCGACCTCGGCTACCTGGAGCAGGTACTCGAGCAGGCGTGGGGGCGGTTGCGCCCCGGCGGTCGGCTGTTCGTCGGCGACGTGCGCGACCTGACCACGCTCCGGACGTTCCACCTGTCCGTACTGCTGGCCCGCGGCGGCTACCCGGACGACCCGACCGCGCTCGCGCACGCGGTGGCCGAGCGGGCCGACAGCGACAGTGAGCTGTGCCTGGACCCGCGGTACTTCGCCGCGCTGGGCGAGCTGCTGCCCGACCTGGCCGCGGTCGACGTCCAGGTCAAGTGCGGTCGCGCGGACACCGAGATGAACCGGTACCGGTACGACGTGACGCTGTGGCGCGGGCCGGTACCGGGGCGCGTGGCGGACGCCGCGGAGCCCGAGCCGCGGGACGCCCGTACCGGCGCCGAGCTGGCCGAGCTGATCAACCGGCACGGTGCCGACGGCCTGCGGGTGACCGGCCTGCCGGACCGCCGGATCGCGGCCGACGTGGCGGTCGCGGAGCTGCTCGGCGGTGGTGCGCGCCGGGTGTCCGACGCCGTGCGCGCGGCCGCCGAACAGGCGCGCGACCGGCCCGGACCGCACCCGGACGAGATCCGCCACCTCGCCGCCCGGGCCGGTTGCGCGGTGGCGGTACGACCGGCCGGCCACGGCCTGCTCGCGGTCGAGGTCGCGGATGCGCGGCAGCGGCCGGACCTGGCACCGCCGGCCCGACCCGGCACCCTCCCGGACCGGACCAACCTGGCCAGCCAGCCGCTGCGCGCGGTCCGCACCGCGCGGCTGGCCGAGGCGATCCGGACCAGGCTGCGCATCCTGCTGCCCGAGCCGATGGTGCCGAGCCGGCTGGTGTTCGTCGCCGAGCTCCCCCGTACCTCCAGCGGGAAGGTCGACCGGAGCCGGTTGCCCGATCCGCCCCGCGCGCTCGACCACACCGGACAGGTACCGCCGCGCACCGAGCTCGAGTCCACCCTGTGCGCGGTGTGGGAGCAGGTGCTCGGCCTGGACACGGTCGGCGTACGGGACAACTTCTTCGACATCGGCGGCGACTCGATCCGCTGGCTGCAGGTGGTGTCCCGGCTGGCCCGGGCCGGAGTCCGGTGTACCGCCCGGGACGTGTTCGACCACCAGACGGTCGAGGAACTGGCCCGGATGCTGCCGGATCGGGCGCCATGACCCCGGTACCGACCGCACTGGACGCCACCCTCGAATTCCACCCCCGCCAGGCCGGCAGCGGCTACGGCGGCGAGCTGGCCCTGACCGGCGTGACCGGCCTGCTCGGCGGGTACCTGCTCGCCGAACTGCTCGACACCACCACGGCGACGGTGCACTGCCTGGTGGACGAGCCCGACTTCACCGCCGGCTTCGACCGCATCCGCGCGGTACTGGTCGAGCTCGGCCGGTGGCGCCCCGGGCACGCCGCCCGCATCCAACCGGTGCCGGCCGACCTGACCGCGTCGCGGCTGGGACTGTCCGCGGCCCGGTTCGCCGACCTGGGCGCGCGACTGGACGCGATCTTCCACACCGCCGCCGACGAGCACCTGGTCAAGGACTACGCGCAGCTGGCGCCGACGAACGTCGGCGGTACGCACGAGCTGCTGCGGCTCGCCGCGGCCGGGCGCGGCGTGCGGTTCCACTTCCTGTCCATCTACACGGTGGCGCCGGTACCGCCGGGCACCGACCGCTGCGCCGAGGAGTGGCAGGACGGGCATCAGGCCACCTGCGGCTGGCCGGACGTGCTGGCCGCCGACGGCTACACCCGATCCAAGTGGGTGGCCGAGCAGCTCGTCACCGCCGCCGCGCGGCGCGGCCTGGCCGCCTCGGTGTACCGCACGAAATCGCTGTCCGGGGACACCACCGGGCGGTACCCGCGCGTCGACGTGCTGGTCGAACACCTCCGCGGCACGGTACGCGCCGGGGTGTACCCGACCGGCGCGCTGGCCTGCTGGACGCCGGTGGACTACGCGGCCCGGGCCATCACGTTGCTCGCCGCCCGACCGCGCGATATCGGCCGGGTGTACCACCTGCCCGCCTGCGACGTACCGCTGGACTGGGTCTGGTCGCAGCTGCGGGAGCGCGGGTACCCGCTGCGCGGCGGTACCACCGACCAGTGGCGGGCCGCGGTCACCGGTACCGGCGGCAGCAACCTGGTGCACCTGCTCGGCGAGTCGTCCGGGCGCGGATCGCCGGTACTGCCGGAGTGGGACTGCACCGCCACCACCAGCGCACTCGACGGGGCCCTCGCCCCGCCGGCCATCACCGCCGAGCTGGTCGGCCGGTACCTCGACGACCTGCACCGACGCGGGCTGCTGTAGGAGGGGAGCGACGTGCTGGCCACCGCCTTCGAACCAGCCGACCACACCGCGGTCGTGGACAGCTTCGCCGCGTTCGTGACCCGTGAGCTGGTACCACTCGGCCGGGAGACCTGCGGCGACGTGGGGGAACCGGTACCCGCCGAGATCCGGGCACACGTACGGCGGCGGTCGGCGGCGCTCGGTTTCTACGCCGGCGACTATCCGGCCGGAGTCGGCGGACAGGACCTGCCGCTGGGGGTCGCGGTACGGCTGCGCGAGGTCGCCGAGTGCTCCGGTTGCGTGCTGGCCCCGCTGGCGCTGGCCCGCTCCGACGGGCCCAGCCCGATCCTGCTCGCCGGTACCCCGGAGCAGCAGGAGCGGTACCTGCGGCCGCTGGTCACCGGCGAGCTGACCCGGTGCCTGGCCATCACCGAGCCGGAGGCCGGCTCCGACGCGTCCGCGCTGCGGACCACCGCGGTACCGGACGGGACGGGGTGGCGGCTGCGCGGGCGCAAGTTGTTCGTGTCGCACGCCGACGAGGCCGACCTGACGCTGGTGCTCGCCCGTACCGGCGAGGCCCCGGACGCGATCTCCCCGTTCGTCGTCGAGCGCGGTACGCCGGGACTGGTGGTCGGGCAGCGGTTCACCGGCATGTCCGGCGAGCCGGTGTTCGAGCTGATCCTCGACGACGTACCGGTGCCCGGGCACGGGTACCTGGCCGGCGCCGGCTGGCAGACCAGCATCGCCTCGCTGTCCCGGGGCCGGCTGCTGGTGGCCGCGGTCTGCTGCGGGATGGCCGAGTACGCGCTCGGGCTGGCCGTCGCCCACGCCCGCTCGCGGCGGGCCTTCGGCCACACCATCGGTGCGTTCCAGCACGTACAGGAGCACCTGGTGGCCGGCGTACAGGCGGTCGAGTCGGCGAAGTTGCTCTGCTACGCGGCCGCCGCGCGGGTGGACGCCGGCGCCGGATCGGTACCGGACGCGGCGCTGGCCAAGCTCGCCGCGACCCGGGCTGCACAGGACGTGGTGGACCGCGCGATCCAGGTGTTCGGCGCGGCCGCCTGGGTCCGCGGCCACCCGCTGGAGTGGATGTACCGGCAGGTGCGGTCGATGTCGATCGTCGAAGGCACCTCCGAGATCCAGAAGGTCATCATCGCGAGAGGACTGGGTCTTGACTAGCGCGACGTTTCCGCTGTCGACCGCGCAGCAGGTCGTGTGGTTCCACGAGCAGGTACATCCGGGCAGCTCGACGTACCACTTCACCGCGATGCTGGACCTGGTCGGCCCGCTGGACGAGGCGGCGCTGACCGGCGCCCTGGCCGCTGTGCTGGACCGGCACGACACGTTCCGTACCGCGATCGTGCCCGGCACCGATCCAGCGCGGCAACGCACCGCCGAGACGGTGCCGCTGCCGCTGCGACGGGTGGACTGGGCCGCCCCGGAGCTGTCCGGGCCGGACTGGGACGCGTTGCTGGACGAGCAGGTGAACCAGCCGTTCGACCTGTCCCGGCCGCCGCTGCTGCGCTGGACGCTGGTACGAGTCGACGCGCACCGGCATCGGCTGCTGCACACCGAACACCATCTGCTCCACGATGGACAGTCCTGGACCATCGTGCTGCGCGACCTGTTCGGCGCGTACCGCGCGCTGCGTGACGGGCGGCCGATCGAACTGCCGGCAGCGCCGAGCTACGCCGAGTACGTCGCCTGGCAGGCCGACCCCGAGGTGTGCCGGTCCCGCGAGCAGGCCGTCGCCGGCTGGGTGGACCGCCTCGCCGGCGCCCCGCTCGGAATGACCGTGCCGGGCACCCGGCGTACCGCCGGCCGCAAGCGGTTCGCCGGCGCGCAGCACGCCCAGCGGCTGGACCCGGAACTGATCGGTCGGCTGCGGGAGCGCACCGGCACGGAGCGGCGCACCCTGTTCACAGTGCTGTTCGCACTGTTCGGCGTGCTGATCCGCCGGTACACCGGTGAGCCGGAGCCAGTGATCGGCACCGCGCTGGCCAACCGGCCTGCCCAGTTCGGCGGCACCGTCGGCATGTTCGTCAACGCGGTACCGGTGCGGCTCGGCGCCGGCCCGGACAGCCCGGTCCGCGCGCAGGTCGACGACGCGATGACGGCCCTGCTGGACGCGTTGAGCCGCGCGGACGCGCCGATCCAGGACATCACCCGGGCGGTCGGCGCCAGCGCCGCCGGCCTGGACAACCCGCTGTTCCGGCTCATGTTCTCCGCGTACGACTCCGGCATGCCGCGGATGGACCTCGGTGAGCTGCGGGTGGAGATCACCGGCGGCATGAACCTGGCGGTGTCCCGGATGGACATCGACGTGGTCGTGGTCACGGACGACCGCACGGTGATCGGCGGCCCGGTGGACCGGCCGGCCGGCGTGCTGTTGCTGTGGGACTACGACACCGACCGGTACGACGAGCCGTTCATCGCCACCATGGCCGACCGGTACGCCCGACTCCTCGACGCGTACGCCCGTGATCCCGGCACACCGGCGGACCGGCTGGCGATGACCGCGGCGACCGAGCCGGATCCGGTGGCACTGGGTGCCGGACCCGCGGCTGTCCCGCCGGATGCCGAGCTGTTCGACCGGTACGTCGAGGTGGCCGCCGGCCGGGCCGATGCCGCCGCGCTGATCGCCGGCCCGGACGCCATCAGCCACAGCGCGCTGGTCGCCGCGGTGACCGGCCTGGCCGACCGGCTCGCCGCGGCCGGGGTGCGTCCCGGGCACCGGATCGCCGCGGTGCTGCCCCGGTCCGCCGACGCCGTGCTCGTACTGCTGGCCTGTCTGCGGCTGCGCGCGGTGTACTGCCCGCTCGCGCCGGACCAGCCGGAGCACCGGCTGCGACTGCTGCTGCGCCGGCTCCGGCCGGCCGTGCTGATCTGCGACGAGCCGCGGTTGGCCAGCTGCCGCGCCACCGGCCTACCGGTGGCCACCGTCGGCGACGCCCGGCCGCCGGCCGCCGACCCGACCGCGCCGCGCGACCCGCAGATCGCGTACGTGCTGCACACCTCCGGCTCGACCGGCCTGCCCAAGGCGGTGGCGATCGGCCGGGAAGCTCTGGCGAACCACGTCGACGCGGTCATCCGGGACTTCGAGCTGCACGCCGGCGACCGGGTACTGCAGTTCGCCCAACCGTCCTTCGACGTCGCGTTGGAAGAGGTGCTCCCCACCCTGCTGGCCGGCGGTACCGTCCTGGTGGCCCGCTCCGAGCTGCCCACCGCGGCCGACCTGGTGTCGCTGCTCACGGTGCGCGGCGCGACCGTGCTGAACCTGCCCACCAGCTATGCCGCCGCGATCCTGCCCGACCTGCGCGTCGCGCTGGCCGGTACGTCGCACCCGCTGCGGCTGCTGGTACTCGGTGGAGAGCGGGTCGGCGCGGGCCTGGCTACCGAGCTCGCCTCGGTGCTCGGCGGAGTCGACGTGGTCAACGCGTACGGCGTGACCGAGGCGACGATCACCTCCAGCACGTACCGCTGGGCCGCCGGCCGGGGCGAGCAGCCGGACGGCGAGCTGCCGATCGGTCGGCCACTGGCCGGCGTCGCGCTGTACGTGCTGGACCGGCACCGGCGCCCGCTGCCGGCCGGCATCATCGGCGAGCTCGCCATCGGCGGTGCCGGGGTCGGCATCGGGTACCTGGACGACCCGGCCGCCACCGCCGACCGGTTCGTGCCGGTGGAGGGAGTGCCCGGCCGCTGCTACCTCACCGGCGACCTCGGCTACCGGCGCCCGGACGGCCAGCTCTGTTTCCTCGGTCGGCAGGACAACCAGATCAAGCTCAGCGGGCACCGGATCGAGTTGGAGGAGATCGAGACCGCCGCCGCGCAGGTGTTCGACGGCGCGCCGCGGGCCGTGGTCCTGGACACCTCGACCGGTACCGCGCGCCTGGTCGGGTTCGTCCAGTCCGACTCCACTGTGGACAATCAGGCGGTCACCGCGGCGCTGGCCCGGCTGCTGCCGCGACCGCTGCTGCCGAGCCGGTGGGTGGCCGTACCGACGCTGCCGACGCTGGCCGGCGGGAAGCCCGACCGGCACGCGCTGGTCGCCCAGGCCGGTGCCGTGGCGCAACCGGCACCGGCCGAAGCCGACCTGTACCACCGGATCCGGGCGATCTGGGCCGAGGTGCTCGGCCGGGACGACCTGTCCGCCGGCGCCGACTTCTTCGACCTCGGCGGCCACTCGCTGCCGGCCATCCAGATCACCTCCCGGCTGCGTGAGCTGCTCGGTGCCGACATCCCGCTCGCGCTGGTGTTCGACGAGCCGACCCTCGGCGGGTTCGCCGCCGCGGTCGGCCACGCCATCGACGCGCCGGCCGGCGCCGGGAGCCGGCCGTGAACCCGTCCACCGGGATACCGACGCCGGTACGGATGCTGCGCATGATGTACGACTTCACCCTGTCCCGCGCCCTGTACGCGGCCTGCGAGCTCGGCATCGCGGACGCGCTCGGCAGCGCCGGCCGTACCGCCGGACAGCTCGCCGCCGACCTGAACCTGCCGGAGGACTCGCTGGTACGGCTGATGCGGCCGCTGGTCGCCGCGGGGGTGTTCGGGCTCGACGAGACGGGGCGGTACCGGGGTACCGAGCTCGCCGGCTACCTGCGGGCCGACCATCCGGAGTCGGTACGGGACGAGTTCCGCCAGCAGACCGAGTTCGCCGCGTGGGTGGACTTCCTGCCGGCGCTGCGCACCGGGACCTCGGCGTACCAGCTGCGCGACCGGCCCGGGTACTACGCCCAACTGGACGCGGATCCGGACAGTGGCCGATCGTTCCGCTCCGCCTGCCGCAGCCGGTCCCGCGCCGTGTTCGGCCCGCTGCTCGCCGGGTACCCGTGGCAGCCCGGCGAGACCGTGGTCGACCTGGGCGGCGGGCTCGGTCACGGCCTGCTGGCGGTACTGGAGGCGGCGCCCACGGTGCGGGGCATCCTGTACGACCAGCCGGCCGCGATCGAGCAGGCCCGGGCCGAGCCGTGGCCGCCCACCTCGGCCGACCGGGTCCGCTTCGTGACCGGCGACTTCGGCGCCGAACCGCTTCCGGCCGCGGACACGTACCTGCTCGGCAACATCGTGCACAACGCGGCCACTCCGGACGCGGTACGGCTGCTCCGCCGGATCCGTCGCGACGTGCCGCACTGCCGGCGGCTCGTACTCGCCGAGCAGGTGCTGCCGGACGGAACCGCGCGGCACCCGGCGCAGGCCACCGACCTGTGGATGCTCGTACTGCTCGGCGGTCGGGAGCGTACGGCCGACGAGTACCGGTCACTGGTCGCCGCGGCCGGCTGGCAGCTGGCGGACATCCGGCACGACCCCGTCCGGCTCGGTGACCTGCTCACCTGCGTACCCGCGGAGGAGGCGCCGGACGGGCGGCGCTGACCCGGCCCGCGGCGGTCAGGCCGGGCGGCCGTCCAGGTACGCGGCCAACCGCCGCACCGTGCCCAGTTCGTACAGGTCGGGCACGGTCAGCTGATGGCCCTGGCCCTCGAGTTCCGCGACGATGCGCAGCGCGCGCAGCGAGTCCCCGCCGAGTCCGAAGAAGTCGTCGTCCGGACCGATCTGGCCCACCTCGAAAGCCGCCGACCAGACCTCGGTCACCAACCGCTGCGTCCCGGTGGCCGGCTGCTCCGGCCGGTCCGGGTCGGTGCCGGGTGCGCGGGGTGCGGGCAGTGGGCGCCGCGCCAGCGACGACCGATCGACCTTGCCGTTGCCGGTCAACGGCACCGCCGGGAGGTCCACGAGTACGGCCGGCACCAGATAGTCGGGCAGCCGGGAGGCCAGCCGGGCACGGATCTGGTCGAGCAGCTCCGGCGTCGACCGGTGCGGCTCGCCAGCCGCCAGCACCAGGTAGCCGACCAACTGCCGGACGCCCCGGGAGCTCTCCCGCGGCACGACCACCGCGTCCCGGACCCGCTCGTCGAGCCGCAGCGCGGCTTCCACCTCGCCGGGTTCGATCCGGAACCCGCGCAGCTTGACCTGACTGTCGACGCGGCCGAGGAACTCCAGCTCGCCGCCGGGCAGCCAGCGCGCGAGGTCGCCGGTGCGGTACAACCGCTCGCCCCGGGAGCCGTCGAACGGGTCGGGTACGAACCGCTCCGCGGTCCGGCCGGGCTGGCCCAGGTACCCCCGCGCGAGTCCCTCGCTGGCGAGGTACAGCTCACCGGTGACCCCCACCGGAGCCGGCGCGAGCTCGTCATCCAGCACGTACGTCCGAACGCCGCGAAGCGGCCCGCCGATCGGGATCCGGCCGGACGGGGTCCGCCGCGTCGCCGGACCGACCGTACTGAGCATCGTGCACTCGGTCGGCCCGTAGCAGTTGAACACGGTCGGACCGGCCGGCATCCGGTCCATGTGCGCCGCGTCGACCGCCTCACCTCCGACGTTGAGCAGCCGTACCGTGCCCAGCTCGGTACAGCCCTCGTCCACGAGCAGGTTGAACAGGCTCGGCGTCAGGCACAGCACGTCGGCCGCCGCGGCCAGGCGCCGGTAGTCCGCGACGCTCAGTGGGTCCGCACCACCCGCCAACCAGAGGCACGCGCCGGCGTTGAGGCCGGCCCAGAGCTCGTACGTGCTCGCGTCGAACGCCAGCGGCGAGTGCACCCCGACCAGCTCGCCCCGTCGAGGCGCCATCGGCTGCCGCGCGTCGGCCAGGTTTGCGATCCCGCGGTGGGTGACCATCACGCCCTTCGGCGCGCCGGTCGAGCCCGACGTGTAGGTGACATAGGCGAGGTCGTCCGGTCCGGTGGTCGACGGCGGCCGGTCGGTCCGGTCCGCTGCCCACGCGGCCAACCCGGTCAGGTCCGCCACGGTCCACACCTGCCCGAGGTCGACCAGCTCACCGGCCAGCCCGTCGGTGGTCACGGCCAGCACCGGCGAGGCGTCCGCACACAGCTGCCGCAGCCGGGCCGGCGGCTGGCCGGCGTCCAGGGCGAGATACGCGCCGCCCGCCTTCAGGATGGCCAGCAGCACGGGTACCAGGGCGATGCCGCGCGGCAGGCACACCGCCACCAGCCGGTCCGGCCCCACTCCGCGGTCCCGCATCGCCCAGGCCAGCCGGTTCGCCAGCGCGTCCAGCTCGGCATAGCTGAGCCGGCCGTGCTCGCCGGCGACGGCGGGGGCGTCCGGCGTGGCGTCGGCCCACCGTTCGACCATGGCCTGCGCGCAGATCGGCGGTGCCGGTGGAGCACCGCGGGACCAGCTCAGTACCAGCTCCGGATCGGCGTTCGTCGACACCTCCGCATCGTCCCATCCATCCCGATATCAACACCATGGAGTCGAGACAACACTCACTGTCTTGTTCGCGTGTCCTTGCGCCGGTTAGGGTCGATTGCGTCTCGCCGCATTGTCAGGTGGGTGGAGGGCCGATGGCCGACCTGCACGACGACGCCGGTGGCCGGCTTCCCCTGTCACCGGCACAGCAGCGACTGTGGCTGGCCCACCAGCTCGCGCCGGACAGCGTCGCCTATAACTCCTCGTTCGCGTACCGGCTCGCCGGTCCGCTCCGGGTCGACGCGCTGCGCGCGGCACTGCGCCTCGTGGTCGACCGGCACGAGGCCCTGCGCACCCGGTTCCATCCGGTGGACGACGTCCCGTACCAGGTCGTCGGGGCGTCCGACACAGTCGATCTGGAGGTGCGCGACCTCGCCGGCGCGGACCGGCCGGACGAGCTGGCCGGCCAGCTGGTGGGCGCGCTGGCCGACGAGCCGTTCGACCTGGCCACCGGGCCACTGGTGCGGGTGGCGTTGTACCAGCTGGGCGCCGACGAACACCTGCTCGGATTCGTCGTCCACCACATCGTGTTCGACGGCTGGTCGCACGGCGTCTTCGTGCGCGAGCTCGCCGCCGCGTACACCGCCATCGCCGGCGGGCAGCGTCCCGACCTGGCGCCGCTGCCGATCCGGTACGCCGACTACGTCCGGGAGCAGCTCGAGTGGCGGTCCAGCCGCGCCGCCACCGACGACCTGGCGTACTGGCGGGACCGGCTGGCCGGTGCGCCGGACGTACTGGCGATGCCGACCGACCGTCCCCGGCCGCGCCGGCCGGTACCGCGTCCGGCAGCGGTCCGGTTCTCGGTACCCGCACCGGTCTGCGCCGACCTGCGCACCCTCGCCCGCCGGCGCGGCGCGACGCTGTTCGTGGTGGCGCTGGCCGGGTACGCCGCGCTGCTCGGTCGGTACACCGGATCCCGGGATGTCGTGATCGGAGTACCGGCGGTCGGCCGGAACCGGGTCGAGCTCGAGGGCCTGATCGGCTTCTTCGTCAACTCGTTGCCGATGCGCGTCGACCTGACCGGCGACCCGCCGTTCGGCGACCTGGTACGTCAGGTACGGGACACGGTCATCGGCGGGCTCGCGCACGCCGCGCTGCCGTTCGAGCGGATGGTCGAGGAGTTCGCCCCCAGCCGGGAAGCCGGCCGGAACCCGATCTTCCAGGCGTGGTTCGACATGTTCCCGGCCGATCCGGTGCCCCGCTTCGACGACCTGGCGGTACACCCGCAGCACGCCGGAACCCAGGCGACGCCGTTCGACCTCGGCCTGCACCTCACGGACCGGGGCGAGGAACTGGCCGGCACGCTGCTGTACGCCGGGGAGTTGTTCGACCAGCCGCGGATGCGCCGGTTCGCCGAGCACTACGTCACCTTCCTGGGCGCCGTGGCGACAGCCCCGGACCGGCCGGTACACCGGGCCCCGATCCTGTCCGCCGCCGAGCGGGCCGAGCTGCTCGCCGCCGGGCGCGGGCCGGTCCGGCCACCCGTCCGCCGCGGGTTGGCCGAGTGGTGGCGGGACCGGGTCGAGGCAACCCCGGACGCGATGGCGCTCCGGCACGGAGCCCGGACCTGGAGCTATGCGGAGCTGGACGGCCGGGCCCGGCGGGTCGCCACCGCGCTGCGCGAGCGCGGGGTCGGACCCGACGCGGTGGTCGGCCTGTACCTGCCGCGCGGCGTCGACCTCCTCGCCGGGCTGCTCGGCATCATCCAGGCCGGCGGCGGCTACCTCCCGATCGATCCGGCGCTGCCGGCCGAGCGGGTGCGGTTCATGCTGGCCGACTCCCGCGCGCGGCTGGTGCTGACCGACCCCGAGCTGGGGCACGGGCTGCCGGCCGGGACAGCGCGGCTGCTCACCGGCGACCTCGGCACCGAGCCGGCCCTCGCTGACCCGGCGACCACGGACGCGGCGGCCACGGACGCGGCCCTCACGGATCAGGCGCCGGTCGGGGCCGGACCGGACCACCTGCTGTACCTGATCTACACGTCCGGTTCCACCGGGGTGCCCAAGGGCGTGGCGATGCCGCAGCGGCCGATCCTCGACCTGCTCGACTGGCAACGCGGGCGCAGCCAGGTGGTCGGCCCGACCGCCCAGTTCTCCTCGATCAGCTTCGACGCCTCGGTGCTGGAACTGTTCGCCACCTGGCTCGACGGCGGACTCGTGGTGCTCATCGACGAGCTGGACCGGCGCGATCCGGAACGGCTGCTCGCCGCGCTGGCCGCCGGGGGCGTACGCCGGCTGTTCTGCCCGCCGCTGGTGCTCGCGCAGCTCGCCCGGGCCGCCGCCGAGCGGGACCCGCTGCCGCCGCTGGCGGAGTTCGTACCGGCCGGTGAAGCGCTCGTACTGCGCCCGGAGATCAAGGACATGCTGCGCCGGTTGGACCTGGCCGCGGTGGACAACGAGTACGGCCCCTCCGAAACGCACGTGGTCACCGCGTACCGGCTCACCGGGAGCCCGGACACCTGGCCGGAACGGCCGTCGATCGGCCGGCCGGTCAACAACACCGAGGTGTACCTCCTGGACCCGGCCGGGGAACCGGTGCCGATCGGCCTGCCCGGTGAGGTCTATCTGGCCGGGCCGCTGGCCTGGGGGTACCTGCACCGGCCGGCGTTGACCGCGGAACGTTTCGTCCCGCACCCGTTCGCCGACAGGCCCGGCCAGCGGCTGTACCGGACCGGAGACCTGGCCGCCTGGCGCGAGGACGGGGAGCTGGAGTTCCTCGGCCGGCTGGACGACCAGCTCAAGATCCGTGGCTTCCGGGTCGAGCCGGGCGAGGTGGAGGCGACCCTGCGCGCGCACCCGGGAGTCGCCGCGGCAGCGGTCGTCGGTGTCGCCGTCGACGGTGACCGCAGGCTGGCTGGATATGTGGTACCCGCGGCCGGCGGGTGCGAGCCGGTCGAGCTGCACCGCTATCTGCGCGGGCGGTTGCCGGACCATCTGGTGCCCAGCTACCTGGTGGTGGTACCGGAACTGCCGCTGACCAAGGTGGGAAAGCTGGACCGGGCCGCTCTGCCCGATCCGGTACACGCGGTCGCGGCCCGACCGGCGACCCAGCCACCGGACACCCCGGCCGAGCGGCTGGTCGCCGGGATCTGGGCCGACGTACTCGGGCTGCCCGCGATCGGTGCCGAACAGAACTTCTTCGAGGTAGGCGGACACTCGCTGCTCGCCGCCCAGGCCGTGGCCCGGCTACGCCGCCGGCTCGGTACCGACCTGCCGCTGGGGCTGCTGTTCGCGCAGCCGACCGTGGCCGGGTTCGCCGCCGCGCTCGCCGAGTTGGGCGTCGAGGTCGATCGGGGCCCGGCCGCTGCCGGCGTCGGCGGTATCCCGCGCCGGCCGGGCGACGGGCCGGCCGCGCTGTCGCCGCAGCAGCGGGGGCTGTGGCTCGCGCACCAACTGGACCCGACCGCCAGCGCGTACCACCTGCCCATGGCGTACCGGGTGACCGGCCCGCTCGACCTGGACGTCCTGTGCCGCGCGCTCGGTCAGGTGGCGAACCGGCAGGACGCGCTGCGTACCCGGTTCGGCACCACCGCCGACGGCGAGCCGTACCAGCTCGTCGAGCCGCCCGGACCGTTCCCGCTCGACATCGTGGAGCTACCCGGCGCCGACCCGGAACCGGTCGCCCGCGAACTGCTGCGGGCAGTGGTCCGTACGCCGTTCGAGCTCACCGCCGAGCCGCCGGTACGCGCGATGGTGGCCCGCCTCGGCCCGGACGATCATGTGCTGCTGCTGGTCGTACACCATCTGATCTTCGATGGTTGGTCGTCGGATCTGCTGGTCGGCGAGCTGACCGACGGCTACGCCGTGCTGCTGGCCGGCGGGCAACCGGTGCCGCCCGAGCTGCCGGTCCGCCACCTCGACGTCGCGGCCTGGCAGAGCGAGCAGCTCTCGGCGGCGCGGCTCGACGCCGAGCTGGAGTACTGGCGGCGGCAGCTCCGCGACGCGCCGGCCGAGCTGCGGCTGCCCTCCGATCGGCCCTGGCCGGCGGCCCCTACCGGACGCGGCGCCCGCGCCGGGTTCACGCTGCCCGCGGAGCTGTCCGCACGGCTGCGGGAACTGGCCGCGGCCCGCGGGGTCACGCTGTTCACGGTCGGGCTGGCCGGCTTCGCCACCCTGCTGTGCGGCCTCGGCGGAGAACCCGAAACCGTTATCGGCGTACCGGTGGCCGGGCGCTCCCGCACCGAGCTGGAGCACCTGATCGGCCTGTTCGTGAACACGCTGCCGATTCGCGTCCGGCTGGCCGGCGACCCCGGCTTCGACGAGCTCGTCCAGCAGGTGCGTGGCACCGTCGCCGACGCCCTGTCGCATCCCGACGTACCGGTGGAACAGCTGGTCGCCGAACTCGCCGGCACGCGCAACCCGCGCCGCCACCCGCTGTTCCAGGTGATGTTCACTCTCGACACCGCGGCCGGCGAACCGCTGGCGCTGGCCGGCACGAGGACCGAACCGTACGACCTGGGCATGAGCAGCAGCCGCTTCGACCTGGAACTCGACCTGTCCTCTGATGGCGAGACCATCTCCGGGCGGCTGCGGTACCCGCCGGAGGTCCTCGACGCCGCCACCATCGATCGGCTCGTAACCCGGTACGTCCGGCTGCTGGCCGCGGTGGCCGACGACCCTGGCGCGAAGGTGTCCCAGTTGATGAGCTGAGGCCCGTACACCCGGCGGCGGCTCAAGAACCCAGGCAGAGCGGCAGGTATCCAGGCCGACCAGGTCTAGCGTGACCCACGACACATCGATACATCGACTGAAGGGTGCGACATGGGCGCGAAGCTCTTCCCCCGGCGGCTCCTGGCCAGCGCGGCGGCGATGGCGGTGGTGGTCGGCGGCCTGGTACTCGTGACGCCCGGGACCGCCGCGGCCGCGGCCTGCGGTCAGAGTTGGAGCAACAAGGACCCAGGTGGTGGGGCGGGCATCACCATCCCCAGCCAAGGGCAGTACACATTTCCCCTGCACACCGGGATGTACGGCGACTGCCGGGTGACCTGGACCGTCAGCACCGGCATCCATCTCAACTACGACTGCTACCGGCGGAACTCCTACGGCAACACCTGGACCCACCTGCGCGTCGCCAGCAACCCGTCGGCCAGCGGGTGGGCCTGGGACCACTACCTCAATGACGGCGGGTCGATCTATCCCTGCTGAGCCAGGTGTGCGGTCAGGGCTCTCGTCGGTGCTTCGTCGCACCCGACAAGAGCCACTGACCGGCGTTTTCGCAGGCCAGACATCCGCCGGCGCAGAACATCCGCCGCGGACCCTAGAGCCCGCCGCCGATCCTCCACCCGCCATGCGGGTCGCGGTCGCGGTCGCGTGCCGCGCCGTGCCCTGCCGTGCCGTGCCCTGCCGTGCCGGGCCGTGCCGGGCCGTGCCGGGCCGGGCCGGGCCGGGCCGGGCCGTCAGAAAGTTTTTCGATGACGAGGTGGCCGAGGATGTCGAGAACGGCCCGCCGGCTCCGTTCCCAGGGCAGACGCGGCCACCGTGGCCGCGTGACGGAGAAGGAGAACCACCCACCATGACGATTCAGCGGATGCACCACGTGAGCGTCGTCGTCGATGACCTTGAGGCTGCCAAGGCATTCTTTTTCGTACTCGGCATGGAGCTGGAGGGCGAGGCGCCGATCGAGGGACGCTCCGTGGACCGGGTCAATGGGCTCGACGACATCCGGGTCGACATCGCGATGATGCGGGTCCCGGACGGCGACGGCCGGCTCGAGCTGACGAAGTTCCACAACCCCACGGCGATCAGCGCTGAGCCGAAGAACGCGTTGGGGAACACCCTGGGCCTACGCAGCATCATGTTCGAAGTCGACGACATCGACGCCACTGTCGCCGCCCTGCGGGCCCACGGCGCGGAACTCGTGGGAGAAGTGGCGCAGTTCCAGGACAGCTACCGGCTCTGCTACGTCCGCGGCCCCGAGGGGATCATCGTCGCGCTGGCCGAGCAGCTCGGCTGAGGGCTACCTCCACTCGCGGGCCACGCCGTGCCCGAAACCGCCGATCACACCGCACCCGCCATATAGCTGGAAGGACCGCCGACATGGCCGTCGCCGAAGACCTTGACCGCGCCACCGACTCGCAGGTCGACTGGGTCGCCGAGCACACCCGCACCTACCTGGCCTCGGGTGGCACCGAGGGGCACGAGAACAACGGGATACACACGCTTGTGCTCGCCACCACCGGACGCAAGACCGGCCAGCCGCGCCGTACCTGTCTGATCTACGGCCGCTCGGGCGACGAGTACGTCGTCGTCGCCTCCAAAGGTGGCGCCGACGATGACCCGGCATGGTTCAAGAATCTCCTGGCAGACCCGAGCGTCGGCGTACAGGCAGGCACCCGCCGGTTCACCGCCCACGCCCGAGTCGCGTCCTCGTCCGAGCGCGAGGCCCTATGGACCCAGATGGCGCAGATCTTCCCCCTGTACGACGAGTACGCGCAGAAGACCGAACGTAGGATCCCGATCGTCCTGCTCACTCCGCAGGCCGAACCTCGCTCGTAACGGCGCTCCCTCCACGAACACGAGATGCAGCCTGGCCCTACGCAGGCAGGGCACCCACCCGACGGATGAAGGGTCTGTTGCACGAAGGGGGAGGTGGTCGGGGAAGACTGTGCGCGGTGCGGATCCCGCAACCTTTCCGGCCGCCGGTGTCTGACCGTGCGGCGTTCGGGCGGTTCCAGGTCCCACCGGAGATCATCGTGCTGGCGGTCCGGTGGTACCTGCGGTTCGGGCTGTCCTACCGCGACCTCGAAGAGCTGCTGGCCAACCGCGGCATCGAGGTCGACCACGTCACCGTGTACCGGTGGGTGCAGCGGTTCACCCCGCTGCTGATCGACGCCGCGACCTGGTGCCGGCACGCGGCGGGCACGAGGTGCATGTCGACGAAACGTCCGTGAAGGTGGGCGGCCGGTGGCGGTACGTCTACCGCGCCGTGGATGAGTTCGGGCAGGTCATCGACATATTCGTCTCACCACGGCGAGACTCGGGTGCGGCTCGCCGGTTCTTCACCCGGGCGCTCGCGTCGACCGGGGTGCGGCCGACCGAGGTGGTCCCCGCTAAGGCGGCGACGTACCCGATCGTGCTGGCCGAGCTGCTATCGACGGTCTGGCACCGCACCGAGCAGTACGCAAACAACAGGATCGAAGCCGATCACAGCCAACTCAAACGCCGGCTGCGGCCGATGCGCGGACTCAAGACCGACAGGTCAGCAAGAACCGTAATCGCCGGACACGCGCTGGTCCAGAACCTTCGACGCGGCCACTACGAACTCGCCGTCGACGCACCGCTGACCTTGCGGGTCGCGGTCGTTCCCCGCGGTGTTCCCCCTCGTTGACGCCGCCCTGTTACCTGGCGCACCGTCGCCGAACCTGCGTGATTCCCTGACACAGCGTCGACCAGTGAGCCGGCCGGATGGGCCGGCCCACTGGGACCATGCGGAGTCAGCGCCTGGCGGTATCCCGTCCCCGGGTCGCCAGGATCCCGAGCGCGATCATGCCGACACCCAGCACGAAGTGAAGCCAGTCGTCGGCGGTGTTGACCGGTACGAAGTTGGCGCTGCTGGCGTCGTCGATGACCAGACCGTAGAGCCACAGCACCAGGTAAATGGCGCCGCCACCGATCAGGTAGAGCCGCGCGGTGTCGTACCGCCGGGCCATTGCGATACCGGCGGCGCCGAACAGCAGGTGGACGATGTTGTGCAGGATCGACACCTGGAAGATGCCGAAGAGCTTCGCCGTCGAGTGATGCTCGGCGAAGCCCAGATCGCCGTAGTTCGTGGTGATGCCAGGGATGAACCCGGCGATACCGACCAGCAGGAAAACCGCTCCGACCACGAGGGCGAGACGGCTCACCAGCGGCCGCGCGTCAATCGAGCGCTGCGCTGCACGGGCCATGGTGCGACCTCCAACGAGATCCGGACGACGGCGCCGGATTGGCGCTGTCCGGCCGGCGGACCACGCTGGCCATGCCCTCCGCCGCAGCGGCGAAACCACCGACGACAGGACACCCCATAGATGCCGCTCGCACTGTTCAGCGCCGTTATGCCCGGTCGGTCTCAGCTGGCTCGGCCACGGTACGCCGGGCAAATATCACGAACATCCACAGCAGTGCTGGTGCCAGCAGGACGGCGCTGACCGCCACGGTCACCAGCACCGCGTTCTGTACCGCGTCTCCGGCGGCAGCCCGCTCCGCGGTCAGGCCCGGCGCGAGCAGCATCGGGTACTGGGCCAATCCCCAGCCCCACAACAGGCTCGCCACTGTCACCGCCGCGGTGCCCCGTGCGAGCAGATAGCGCCGGGCCGTGAGCAGTCCCAGCGACAGCGCGCCCGCGACAACCGACAGCGTGACCACCGGCAATGCCCGGTGGACCAGGCCATGCACCAGTTCGGGGGCATCCCGGTCGAGTACCAGCAGCCCCGCCAGCGCGACCAGGCCGACCACGGCACCGGTCACCAGTGCCCGGCGGCGGAACAACTCGGTGGCGGCCCGCTCGTCAGATTCGTCCGGTGAACGAGCCGCTTCGGCGGTCAGGTACACCGCCGCCAGGTAGGCGCAGGCGCCGACCGCGAGCAGGCCGCAGTACATCGAGGTGGGGTTCAGCCAACTCCGCACCGTGTCCCCGCCACCGACCTCCGGCGGCACCCGACCGGACGCCACACCACCGGCGATACAGCCGAGTACGAACGGCGTCAGCACCGACGAGAGACCGAAGACCAGCCGGTACGCCCGGCGCTCGGGTTTCGATCCAGTCGCCTTCTCGAAGGCGAATGCCGCACCCCGGCCGATGACTCCGAGCGCGACCAGCGTCAACGGAAGATACAGGGTGGCCGCGAACGGTGCGAACGCGTGCGGGAACGAGGTCCAGAACAGCGTGATCACGAAGATCAACCACACATGGTTGGCTTCCCAGACCGGGGCGATGGTCTGCTCGATCAGGTGCCGCTGGACCGGCGCACTCCGGCCGGCCGCCACCAGGTGCCACACTCCCGCGCCGAAGTCCGCACCACCGAACAGCGTGTACAGCGTCAGCCCCAGCCACATGACGGCCAGCAGGAGCAGCACCCGGTTCATGACCTGCCCGTCCGTGGCGGCTCCCGCCCCGGTTCCGTCGGCGTGGCCGGCTGCTGCGGCGCCTGCGGCCCGGGCGTGGCCGGCGCCTGCGGCACCAGCGGGAGCGGTGACCGGGCCAACCGGATCAGCACCGAGACCGCGGCCACGGTCAGCACCGTGTACACGACCACTACGGCCACCAGGCCGGCGGTGAGGCCCGGCTCCGGATTGACCGCGTCGATCACCCGCATCCGGCCGTACACGATCCAGGGTTGCCGGCCCACCTCGGTGGTGACCCAGCCGGCCTCCAGCGCCACGGCCGCCGCCACGCCGGACACCGCGGCCGCCCGCCAGAACCACAGCGATCCGGGCAGGTCGCGCCGCCGCCAGCGGGCCAGCGCATACCAGCCGGCCAACGCCACCAGCGCGGTGCCGATTGCCACCATCAGCTGGAACGACAGGTGCACCGCCGTCACCGGCGGCTGCGCGTCCAGTGGGACGGTGTCCAGGCCCCGTACGGTCGCGTCCGGATCCCAGAACGCGAGCAGGGACAGACCGTTCGGGATCTCCACCGCATACCTGAGTTCACCGTCGATGTACACGCCGCCGAGCGACAGCGGGGCGCCGCTGGTGGTCCGGGACAGTCCCTCGATCGCGGCCAGTTTGGTCGGCTGGTTCTCGGCCAGGAACTTTGCCGCCCAGTCGCCCACCACGACCTGTGCCGGCGCGAGTACCGCCGCCACCGTGAACGGCACGGTGAAGCCGAGCCGGTGGTACCGGTCCCGCTTGCCCCGCAGGTACGCCACCGCGTACACGCTCGCGAGCGCGAAGCCGGCCACCATGAACGCCGCGACGATCATGTGCACGGTCTGCGGCGGCGTCGCCGGGTTGAACATCGCCGCCATCGGGTCGACGTTGGTGACCCGGCCGTTCTCCAGGACGAACCCGCGCGGCTGGTTCATCCACGCGTTCGCGCTGACCACGAAGAACGCCGACGCGACGCCGGCCACGCAGACCGGCACGCCGGTGAGTAGGTGTACCCGCGGCGGCAGCCGGTCCCAGGCGTACAGGTAGATGCCCAGGAAGATCGCCTCGATGAAGAACGCCGTGCCCTCCATCGTGAACGGCAGGCCGATGACCTCGCCGTAGGTACCCATCAGGCCCGGCCAGAGCAGACCCATCTCGAAGCTCAGAATCGTGCCGGACACCGCCCCCACCGCGAACAGCACACCCATCACACGTGCCCACCGGCGGGCCAGCAGGAGGTATGTCTCGTCGCCGGTTCGCAGGCCGCGCCACTGGACGTACACCGTGAACGCCGGCATCGCCACGCCGAAGCAGGCGATCACGATGTGCCACCCCAGCGAGAACGCCATCTGGGTACGGGCGGCCACCAGATCGGCGGGTGAAGCCGGTCCGGCCAGGTAATGCAACGTGCCGGTCATCGGTCCTCCGACCCCGGTCGCCGTACCGCCCGCGGCCGCGCCGCGGCCCGCCGGTGTATCGCGAGTCCGGCGACCACCAGCAGCGCGCCGATGATCAGAAAGCCGAGATCGTAGGCGGTCTGGTGCCGGCCGGCTCGTACGTGGTGCAGGCCGAGCAGGTGGTGGTTGACGACGCCTTCGACCAGGTCGAACGCGCCCCAGCCGATCAGCAGCGGCCCGGCCAACGCCGCCCACGACCATGATCCGGTCGACCGGGACAGCCGTCGCCATAGCCACAACAACCCGCCGACCACCGCGAGCCACGTCGCGGCGTGGAAAACACCATCGGCGACCAGGTTCGCGGTCAGGCCCGCGCCCGGGCGGGCCGACAGCAGGTGGTGCCAGCGCAGCAACTGGTGCAGCACGATGCCGTCGACGAAGCCGCCGAGCCCGACACCCAACAGGACGGCGGGCGGGAAGACCGCCCTGGTGCGGTCGGTCGTCGACGGCGTCATGCCGGGCGCCATACCCCGCTTGACGGCACGCACACGTGCCGGCAGGTCGACGTGCCTGACCTTCCGGGCTTCGGCATTCCCGACAAGCGGCCTGAACCCCCTGAGGGTGGGTACCGGCAGCGGATGCGAATTCGAAACGTCGACGTCCGGCCGCTGGGTGGCGGACTGGGCTGCCTCGTGATGATCCTCGTGTCGGTCGTCCTGTCGCTGGTACTCACGTTCTGCGCGAACGCGCTGATCCGGTAGGCACCCTGCCGATCAGCAGCGCCGCCGCGAGCGCGAGACACCGGTAGGTGCCTTCCGAGGTACAGCATGCAGAGGGTCCCGGGGTTACTCGTCGCCCGGCTTGGTAGCCCGTGTGGTGCCTGCCTTCCAGGGTGGCTTGCCGGCTCGTTGCTACTCCGTGTCTGCGAGTCGGTCTGCTCCTCGGCGTGCGGCGGCGTCGGCGTCCTCGGCGATATCGGCAGCGCCGGCGGGTTGCGGCACGCACAGCCAGAAGGCGCCGGGGATCACCTCGGCAAGCAGCCGGTCGCCGGCGTCGATGAGGTCGCCGTCGAGTTGACGCGGTTGCGGACGGTTGCCGATCACTTCGACCTTGCCGCCGCGAAACACCTCCATCGACGGCACCCGCTTGTTGCGCCGTAGGAGTCCCCAGCCCAGCGCCGCCCAGTGCCGCAGGGTCCGGGGAGTCAGCACGGCGATGTCGAGGACACCGTCGTCGGGTTCAGCCTCGCTCAATAGCCGCACTCCGCCTTGCAGACGGCCCACGTTGGCGATCAGGACGCAACGGGCACGCCGGCGCATCGGCTCGCCGTCGTCGATGCGGATCGTGACCCGCATCGGCCGATCTTTGAGATGCTTCAGAGCGCCGAGTATGTACGCCGGCCAGCCGATCCGTGCCTTGGTGGTCTCGGAGGTGGCGTCCATCATGTGCGCGTCGAAGCCCATGCCCGCCATCACGGCGAAATGGTGGCCCTCGATCGCGCCGACGTCGAGCCGGCGCAGGCCGCTCTCGAGCGCGACCTCGAGACCGGCGGCGAGGTCGGTGGACAGGCCCAGGTTCACGGCGAGCAGATTCCCCGTCCCGGCGGGGAGAATCGCCATGGAGGCGTCGGTGCCGACCAGCGCCGACACCGCCGACATCACCGTCCCATCGCCACCGCAGACGAAGACCACCTCAGCGCCGGACTCGATGGCCGCACGGGTCTGCCCCACGCCGGGGTCGTCCGGGGTGGTCTCGAACCACTGCGGGGCCGGCCAGCCGGCCCGAGACAGTGTGTCATCGACTGTGCGGCGCAGCTGTTCGAGATTGTCCACCTTTGCCGGGTTGACGACGACCGCGGACGCTGGGGTCTGGTTGGTGCGACTCTGACCGGTCGTGACCGTCATCGTGCCAACTCTCTAGGAGGTGGGACATCCAAGTCTTGGTTGTAGAAATGGTCTTGGTCTGTAGAAATGGTCGATCGTGGGTGCGACCGGCTCGCACTGCGCCAACTGCCCCCGACGCCACTACCTGGTGTACAAGCCATGGAGCGGCACTGCTGGGGCGACCACGGTCCGGGCGTTGCCTCAATCATCCATCCGGGGATAGGGCTCCTCATCGATCTCGTGGCGGTCGGCAGCGAGGTCGCGCCATTCCGTCACTGAACCGCGTTGACCCGTGATCTCGGCCTCGGTCAGACCGCCTCGGTCAACTGGTTGAACGCGACCGCGACTCGCGTGGCGGTTGGGACGTCGACGGCAAGTTCGTAGTGTCCGCGGCGGATGTTCTGCACGAGCGCGTGTCCGGAGATGATCGTTCTGGCGGAGCGGCACCCGGACCGGCATAACCACTCCGAAACAGCCGAGCACCACAGGAGCACCACAGGTCCACAGCGGACGGAACGGGAACCGCGTAGACCACATTTCCGCAAGTAAAGCCGCAGATGATCGAGCCGGTGTTGGGCTTCGGCTGATGGTTGACAGAGTGGGTTCGGTTGATGCTTGACACTCCAATTGTCGAATTGTCAGCGGGACACCGAGGCCCGCTTCTTGCGGATCTCTCCTTCCGAGGTCCGAATCACGGTCTTGATCAGGTCTTTGCCTGACCACACGTGCAGCAGTTCCTCGCCGACGAACACGTCGACGATGTCGCCTGCACGGTGCTTACCGACGCTGAAGACCTGCCAGCCGACGCTGATGACGCCGTTCGCGGCCACCCGCCTGGCCACCCAGTGCTCACCGACGCGCTGGTCCATCATGGCCTCCTCCGACAGCGGTCGTGCCGTCTCGGCGGTGGTTGCTGCCTGCGGGCGTGGGGCGTGGAAACGTTCCGCCGGGGTCGCCATCGCGATGCCCTGATGCGGCCGCTGGGTGTTGTACTGCTCTACCCAGGCGTCCAGGTCGGCCTGCGCTTGGGCCTGATCGGCGAAGACCCGCCCAGCCAGGAACTCCGTGCGCAGACTGCGGTGGAACCGCTCGACCTTCCCGGTCGTCGTCGGCGACGCCGGCTTGGTCAGCAGATGGTCGATGCCGTTGTCCCGGCAGATCCGGTCGAAGAGCACCTCCACCGGCTGCGGCCGGGAGTACTTGCCGGTGAAGACCTTGCCGTTATCGGTCAGGATCTCCTGCGGCACTCCATGCTTGCGCAACGCAGCGGTGAAATGCCCGCACACCGCCCGCGAGGTCGCCCTGGGCATCAACCCCGCCACCACGCAGAACCGGGAATGGTCATCGACGCCGGTCAGCGCCTTGAGCTCGCTACCGTCGGCGAGCAGGATCCCACCGACGACGTCGACCTGTCACAACTCCATCGGCACGCCGCGTTCCCACCGGCGCCACTTCTCCGCCCGGCGACGCCGCGGGTTCTCTTCGATCAGGCCGTGCCGTACCAGCGCCCGATACACCGCCGACCGCGACGGCAACGGCGCCACACCCGCCCGCCCGAGCTCGTGGAGCAACCTGCGCGGACCCACCCCCGGATGGACCCGCCGCCACTCCAGGATCCGGGCCTCCACCGCCGCCGGCATCTGATGCGGGCACGACGCCGGCTTGTGCGACCGGTCCGCCAACCCAGCCAGGCCGCCGGCCTCATACCGGGCCAGCCAGGCGTGCACCGTCTGCCGGGACACCCCCACCAGGCCGGCCACCTCGACCACCGACCGGCCATCACCGATCACCGCAAGGACCGCCTGATACCGCTGCTCGACCACGCTCAGCTCCACCAACATGCCGTGGAGCGTCAAGGATCAGCCGAAGCCAGTGTCGCCTATCAGGCGAAACCGCGTCGCGTGTCACCCGAAGCCAAAACGTCAAGCATCAGGCGAAACCACACATGATCCACACTCGCCATCGGACTGACCAGCACAAACACGCTACGCCGCACCCGGACCGGCATGAACCACTCCGAAACAGCCGAGCACCACAGGAGCACCACAGGTCCACAGTGGACGGAACGGAAACCCGCGTATACCACATTTCCGCAGGTAAAGCGGCAGATGATCGAGCCGGCGGCGGGACTTGAACCCGCAACCTTCCGATTACAAGTCGGATGCGCTGCCAGTTGCGCCACGCCGGCGTACACGAGCTGAATCGACCCGACGATCGTAACCGGAGGCTCGGCGGTACCGCCCCGGGCCAAGCCGAGCCCGCAGCGCAGATGATCATGGTACCGAGAGCCGGACTGACGTCGGGGTCATCGCAGTATCGGACCAGCCCGCTACCTGCGGTAACGACCCGCCTGCCCCGGGTTTCGCGACGTACCCCCAGGGACTAGGTTGTGGTCAACGGCACGCCCAGTCGGGCCGCCGTACTTCTTTCACTCGGATCGTCCGGCACGTTCCTGCCGGTGGAAGGACGCACCTCATGGCAACAGTCACGTTCGACAAGGCATCCCGGATCTACCCGGGTACCACCCGACCCGCGGTCGACCAGCTCGATCTGGAGATCGGCGACGGGGAGTTCCTGGTACTCGTCGGCCCGTCCGGCTGTGGAAAGTCCACCTCGCTGCGCATGCTCGCCGGCCTGGAGGACGTCGACAACGGCGCGATCATGATCAATGAGAAGGACGTCTCGAACCTGCCGCCGAAGGCGCGGGACATCGCGATGGTCTTCCAGAACTACGCGCTGTACCCGCACATGACCGTGTACGACAACATGGCGTTCGCGCTGAAGCTCCGTAAGACCCCGAAGTCGGACATCGACCGTCGGGTCAAGGAAGCCGCCGCCCTGCTGCACCTCGAGGACTTCCTCGACCGCAAGCCGAAGGCGCTGTCCGGTGGCCAGCGGCAGCGGGTCGCGATGGGACGCGCGATCGTACGTGAGCCCCAGGTCTTCCTCATGGATGAGCCGCTGTCGAACCTCGACGCGAAGCTCCGGGTACAGACCCGTTCGCAGATCGCGGCGCTGCAGGCGCGACTCGGGACGACCACGGTGTACGTGACGCACGACCAGACCGAGGCCATGACCATGGGCCACCGGGTCGCCGTACTGAAGGACGGTCTGCTCCAGCAGGTCGACACCCCGCGCGAGCTGTACGACCACCCGGCGAACGTGTTCGTCGCCGGCTTCATCGGCTCGCCGGCCATGAACATCAAGACCGTGAAGCTGGCCGACGACGGCGCGAAGTTCAACGGCCTGCTCTTCCCGCTGACCCGCGAACAGGTCACCACGGCCGGCGAGGGTGGCAGCGGTGAGGTGACCGTCGGGTTCCGTCCCGAGGACGTCGACCTCGTCGCCGAGAACGAGGGCGGCCTGCCCGTCGTCGTCGACCTGGTCGAAGAGCTCGGCTCCGACGCGTACGTCTACGGCCACGCCGAGCTCGAAGGCAACGAGGAGCAGTTCGTCGTTCGTACCGACGGCCGCTCCACCCCGAGCATGGGCGAGACCGTGTACCTCAAGCCGAGGACCGGTGCGGCGCACCTGTTCAACGCGTCCAACGGCGAGCGCATCGCCTAAGCAGCCACAGAAGTAGCAGCACCCGCGGGGCGCTCCACCGGAAGGTGGGGCGCCCCCGTCCAATGTGGACACAACTCGAGTGGACACCCACCGGGTAGATAGAGACAATGCCGGGGCCCGGCGGGACGGCACCCGCGCGAGCCCCGGCATTGTTACCTGGGAAGTGCCTGGGTGACTCATTCTGGCCCACCCGCCGCCGACGCCAGGCCACTTTGTCAGAT
Source organism: uncultured Actinomycetota bacterium (assembly GCA_963742715.1). Lineage (GTDB taxonomy): Bacteria > Actinomycetota > Actinomycetes > Mycobacteriales > Micromonosporaceae > CAVUMR01. Next base: position 1,053,517 of record CAVUMR010000003.1, read on the forward strand.
TCCGGCACGATCGAAACGGTCGCCGGACGAGCACCCGCCCAGGAGAGCCGTCCAGACGGCAACCGAACGGGCACCCGCCCCAGAAAGCACCCCCGCGCAGGGCAGCTAACCCCGGAAGGTACGGATTTCGAACCCGTCTTCGCCCGGGCACACCAGGTACTTCTCGTTCCAGGAGCAGGCGCTCGCGTTGACCTTGGCGTTCCCGAGCTGGCGCAGCGTCTCGCTCTGTACGCCGACCCCGAAGAAGTCGGTATCGGACACCGAGGTCGACGCACTGCCACCGACCAGCAGCACGCTCGAGTTGTCCACCCGCGCGGCCGACCGGTTGCTGTACTCGGTCTTGTCCTTGTCGCCGCCGAAGTCATCGGCGTACACGTCGACGATCGCGTGGTTGTCGACGTACCGGTTCACCACGATCCGGTTGCCGACCGGTACCACCGACAGGGTCTCCGGGATGTCGTCCTGCCACTTGCGCTCGCCGGAGCCGGTGTCGAGTACGACCATGCGGGTCTTCTCGCCGTTGTCCTGGTCGAGTACGCAGATGAGCTTCTCGCCGCAGATGGCGAGGCCGCGGTCCTCGGAGATGAGTTTGCGCTCGGTGTCCGGAGAGGTGTACGTGACGGCAGCCTTGTCGAGCGAGCCCAGGTCGTACCCGCGCACGGTGTAGCCGGTGTCCGCGGTCGCGGCGAACAGCTTCCCGCCGTACACCAGGAGAATGTCATCGGGGTTGACCCGCTTGGACTTGGTGCGCAGCACCTTGCCGGTGTCGGTGTCGACCACCTTGACGGTGCCGTCGTCGGTGACCAGTACCGCGCGGGTGTCCGCGTCGGCCGGATCGACGAAGGTCGCGCCGCTGAAGGTGGCCGGGCTGGACTGCTCGTCCCAGTTGTTGGCGTAGTACACGCCGGCACCGTCGAGGTTGATGGGCTTCCACTTCTCGTCCCCGGTACGAGGATCGAGGCCCACGACCAGATCGGTGTCCTCGGCATCCGAACTGCTCGCGCTGTAGTCCCGGAACAGGGCGCGTTCGCCGACGAACCGCAGGTACGCGTCGTCGGTGTGCGTGTCCCTGGTCCACAGCTCGTCGCCGTTGTCCGCGTCCCGGACGAAGATCTTTCCGTTGGTGTCGCTGTCCGGAGAGTCGGCCTGGACGGTCACCACGCCGTTCGCGACGTAGAAACCCTCCCACTCCTCGTATCCGGACATCTCCTTCTGCCACCGCTGTTTGCCGGTCTCCAGCGCGACCGCGGTGATCATGTACGACTCGCCCTTGTCCACGCCCAGGTACGCGGTGTCCCCGGAGATGAACGTGGCCTGGTCGCCGGGCGAGTCGACGCCGTACGAGATCGCCTTGCCGACCGTCTTGAACGGCTCGAAGCCGCGCTCCCGGTACGGGTTGAAGAAGTACAGCGCGGCCGCCGCGAGCACCGCGACCCCGACCAGTCCGGCCGCGCCGACGATGAGCGTGTGGCGCTGCTTGTACCAGGGCACCGGCGCCTCGGCCCCGCGCGGCGCCCCGTAGACGCCGGGGCCGTAGCCACCGGGCGCGGCCGGCGAGATCGGCATACCGCTGGACCAACCGCCGCCGGACACCGGGCCGCCGGACACCGGGCCGCCGGACACCGGGCCACCGGACACGGGGCCGCCGGACACCGGCGCACCGGGATAGCCAGCCGGGGCGGCGGCACCGGTGTGCCCGGCGGCGACCCCGGCACCGACCGGCGCGAGTTCCCCCAGCGAGCCCTCGGCCACCGGCAGTTCCGGCTGCTCCAGCACGGTCGGAGCGACTCCGAGCCGGTTGTGCAGCAGCCGCGCCACCATCGGGATGCGGCTAGCTCCGCCGACCAGGAACACGCCGGCCAACTGCTGTGGCGCCAGCCCGCACCGGTTGATCGTGTCGGCGGTCTGCCGTACCGCCCGGTCGATCAGTGGTCCGGCCAGCCGCTCCAGCTCGTCCCGGGTCAGGTGGATGGCCTGGTCCACCGACGGCACCGGGATCGGCGCGACCGTGGTACGGGACAGCATCTCCTTCGCGCCGCGGACGTCCTCCCAGAACAGCCGCCGGTGCCGTCGATCGGTCGGCGAGGTCGGCGCGTTCAGCCGCTGCCAGACCTCCGGCGACTGCCGGGCGATCAGCTGACCGAGGTGCGCGACCAGCGCGGCGTCCACGTCCAGCCCGCCGAGATCCTCCGCACCGCCGGCGCCCAGCACGCTGAACGACTCTCCGTCGTTGCGTACCACCGCGATGTCGAGCGTGCCGCCGCCGAAGTCGAAGATCGCCAGGGAGCTGCCCACCGGTACCGGCCGGCGCAGCACCTGGGTGAAGTAGCGCGCCGCGGCCACCGGCTCGGGCACCAGTCGTACCGGCGGCCAGCCCGCCCGGGCCGCGGCTCGCTGCAGCGCCTCCCGCCGTACCGGTCCCCAGGTGGCCGGGAAGGTCAACACGGCCGGCGGCAGGAAGCCGACGCTCTCCACCGCCTTGGTCGCCACCGCGCCGAGGATCGCGGCGAGCAGGTCCACCACCGGTACGTCCCGGTCGCCGAGCAGCACGCTCTGGTCGTCGATCCGGCGCTTCGGGTTCGGCTCGCACCGGGCTGGATCGAGCTGCGCCATCCGCTGTGCGTCCCGGCCGACGTGAATGTGACCGGCTTCGTCGAGGTACACCACCGACGGCAGTACCGGCTGCCCGTCGAACAGCAGCGGCCGGGTCCGCCCGTCCGGCGACCGGATCACCGCGACCGTGTTGGAGGTGCCGAGGTCGATGCCGATGGCGAAGCGCTGCCGCTCGTTGTCGGCCCGCTCGGTCTCGCCAACCATGACCCCTCCGTGGATTCCCTGCTCACTGGATGCCCTGCTCGCTGGACCCGCCGATCGTAAAGAACGGCGGCTACGCACCGTACCCCCGATCCGTGCCATGCCCGGCGGCCGGGACGTGGGGAGGGCACCCCAACCGACCGGTGTCGGACCGCCGGCCGTCCTGCCGTGCCGGAACGGCCTATTTGTGCTGGTCAGCTGCCTGTCCGGGCCGTCGCCGCCGGGCTCGGTGGCCGCGGCCGGCCCAGCGTCCGCGCGGCATGGACAACCAGCCGGGGGTACCGGCCGAGAGCAGCGCGTTACAGCGAGTCAGCTCGCGCGGCGGCGGGCCACCTCGGCGAGCGTGACGGCGGCGGCGACGCTGGCGTTCAGCGACTCCACCGCGGAGGCCATCGGGATGCTGACCCGCAGGTCGCAGGTCTCGCCGACCAGTCGGGACAGGCCGCGGCCCTCGGAGCCGACGACCACCAGCAGCGGGCCGACCGCGGCCTCCAGCTCGTACAGGACGGTCTCGCCGTCCGCGTCCAGCCCGACCGCGATGAGGCCGGCGGTCTGGCACTGCCTTGATCGCCCGGGTCAGGTTGGTCACCTGGGCCACCGGCACCCGCGCCGCGGCGCCGGCGCTGGTGCGCCACGCGGTCGCGGTGATGCCGGCCGCCCGACGCTCGGGCAGGAACACGCCGTGCGCGCCGAACGCGGCCACCGAGCGGATCACCGCGCCCAGGTTGCGCGGGTCGGTCACCCCGTCGAGGGCCACCAGCAGCGGCGGGACGGGCTGCTCCAGCGCGGCCGCGAGCAGGTCGTCGAACGACTCGTAGGCGAACGGGGGCACCTGCAGGCCGACGCCCTGGTGCAGCACGCCGCCGGTCATCCGGTCCAGCTCGCCGCGGCTGATCTCGAGGATCGGGATGCCGCGGTCGCCGGCGGTCCGGACGATCTCGTTGATCCGGTCGTCGACGTCGATGCCCTGCGCCACGTACAGCGCGGTCGCCGGCACGTGCGCGCGCAGCGCCTCGACCACCGGGTTGCGTCCGACGCAGCAGCTCCGGCCCGTCCTTGGCGGCGTCGGACCGGCGTCCGGGGGCGACCCGGGGACCGCCGCGCTGCACCGCCGCCGCGCTGCGGGTCGGCCGGCCTGGTGCCCCGGCCACCGCCGCGGCCCCAGGTGGTGTCCTTGGTGCCGGGCTGCCGATCTTGGGCGCCCGGCCCTCGGCGGCGGCCGCCCGCCGCTCCTTGTCCTGCTTCCAGGCGGTCTTGTCGGGCAGCTCTCGGTGCCCGAGTAGCCCTTGTGCCATGGCCGCTCGTCGGCGGGCAGCGTCTTGCCCCGGCCCGCGAGGCCTGGCGCGCGTTCTTGCCGCCGGAGCCGACGGTCGCGCCCTTCTTGGCGGACTGCGGCGGTTGCGTCGTTGCGAATTACCCGGCATCAGTCTGCTCTCCAACCGTCCAGCGCGGCCCGTGCGGGGTGTCCTCGACCTGACCCCGCTGTTTGAGCTGGTCACGCACCGCGTCGGCGGCCGCCCAGTCCTTGCGTGCCCGGCGCCTGCGCCCGCTGCTCCAGGGCGAGCGCGACCAGCGCGTCGACGATCGGCCTGCAGGTCGTCGCCGCCGGCGCCGGCGGCCCACTGCGGCGTCGAGCGGGTCCAGGCCGAGCACGCCCAGCATGGCCCGCACGCTCGCCAGCGCGTCGCGCAACGCCTCCGGCTCGTCGTCGGCCAGCGCGGTGTTGCCCTCCCGGATCGTCGTCGTGCACGACGGCGAGCGCCGCGCGAGGTGTTCAGGTCGTCGTCCATCGCCGCGACGAACTCCGGCGGCAACGACCCCGGCTGCCACGGTGCCGAGCCGCTCGGCGGCGCGCTGCGACGAAACCTTCGATCCGGCGGTACGCCGCGGCGGCCTCCCGCAGCGCCTCCGTCGGAGTAGTCGATGACGCGAGCGGTAGTGCGGTGCGGACAGGTAGTAGCGCAGCTCGACCGGGCGGACGCCCCTCGGCCACGATGCCCGGCAGGTCGATCACGTTGCCGAGCGACTTGCTCATCTTCGCCTCGCCGAGGTTGAGCAGGCCGTGGTGCACCCAGTAGCGGGCGAACGGCGAGACCGGCCGCGCGGGACTGGGCGATCTCGTTCTCGTGGTGCGGGAAGGTCAGGTCGAGTCCGCCGCCGTGGATGTCGAACTCGGCGCCGAGGTAGCGCCAGGCCATCGCCGAGCACTCGATGTGCCAGCCCGGTCGGCCGCGCACCCCACGGCGAGGGCCAGGCCGCCTCCGGCCGGCTCGTCGGCCTTGACGCCCTTCCACAGGGCGAAGTCGCGGTGGTCCCGCTTGGTAGTCCCGACCGCGGCACCGCCGACCGAATCCTCGGCCGCCTGCATGTCGTCCGGACGCTGCCCGGACAGCGCGCCGTACTCGGCGAAGCTGCGCACGTCGAAGTAGACGTCACCGCCGGAGCGGGCCGGGTACGCGTGGCCGGCATCGATCAGCAGCTGCGATCAGCTCGTGCATCTCCGGGATGTGCCCGGTGGCGCGCGGCTCGTACGTCGGCGGCAGCACGTCGAGCGCGGCAGTAGGCGGCGCTCGAGGGCGCGCTCGTTCGCGTACGCGATGGACCAGAACGGCACGCCCGCCTGCGACGACTTCTCCAGGACCTTGTCGTCGATGTCGGTGATGTTGCGGATGAAGCGTGACGTCGTACCCGGTGTGCAGCGAACCAGCGCCGCAGCACGTCGTAGTTGACGCCGGACCGCAGGTGACCGATGTGCGGCGGGCGACTGCACGGTGAGCCCACACAGGTAGATCCCGACCTTGCCGGGCTTCCCGCGGGACGAAGTCCCGCACCGATCGGGTCGCGGTGTCGTACAGGCGCAGCGTCACCCTGAAAGGGTAACGGGCCGGAGCGCGCCGACGGGGGCCGAGCCGGCGCCTGCTATACCCGTTAAGGCCGGCTCGCCGGACGCCCGACCGGGACCGCGGATCCGCTCTGGACGTAGGGTCCGGGCATGACCACGCCGGCCGGCCGGGAGACCGCGCAGACCCTTGATCGCGGCCTGCGGCTGTTGGCGCTGGTAGCGGACCACCCGAGCGGCGTGTCGATGGCCGAGGCCGCCGCCCAGCTCGGGTTCGGCCGCACGGTGGTGTACCGGTTGGCCGCCACCCTGGCCGAGCACGGGCTGGTACGCCGGGACTCCGACGGCCGGCTGCGACTGGGCCTGGCTGTGCTGCAACTCGCACATCGGGCGCATCCGCTGGTACACACCGCGGCGCTGCCGTCCCTGCGCCGGCTCGCCGAGGATGTCGGCGCGACCGCGCACCTGACCGTTGCCGATCAGGGAGAGGCGTTGGCGCTGGTCACGGTCGAGCCGAGCTGGACACAGTTCCACGTCGCGTACCGGGCCGGCAGCCGACACCCGCTGGACCTCGGCGCCGCGGGGCGGGCGATCCTCGCCGGTCGCGCCGGGGCCACGGCCGCGGTGACCAGCAGCGGGGAGCTGCAGCCGGGCGCGGCCGGGATCGCGGCACCGGTGCTGGGCGTCGCCGGCCTGGAGGCGAGCGTCGGAGTCGTCTCGATCGGGACGCTGGACGAGTCGACGGTCGGCCCCCGGGTAGTGGCCGCCGCCGCCCAGGTCGCCGCCGCCCTCGCCTGAGGCCACAACCTCATTCGGTACGGCGGCCATCCGGTCGCGTGGGGCGCCACAGCAGCGGCCGGCTCAGGGCGGTGACCAGGAGTACCACCGCGGGCAGGGGTCGCGTTAGGGTCCGGCCGTGACTGGGACACACGACAGCCGACCGGGCGCCGTCGACCTGGACCTGCTCGACGAGCTCCAGCGCAAGGTGCTGTGGCTCGCGGTACGCATCGTCGACGCGGCCAACCGCGAGCGCGACACCGGCGACGGCGTGAAGGTGGGCGGGCACCAGGCGTCCAGCGCCTCACTCGTGTCGATCATGACCGCGCTGTACTTCGCGCACCTCGGCGCGGCCGACCGGGTCAGCGTGAAGCCGCACGCGTCCCCGGTGTTCCACGCCATCCAGTACCTGCTGGGCAGCCTGGACCGGCGGTACCTGACGACGCTGCGGGAACGCGGCGGCTTGCAGAGCTATCCGAGTCGTACCAAGGATCCCGACCCGGTCGACTTCTCCACCGGTTCGGTCGGGTTGGGTGCGGCCGCGCCCCTGTTCGCCGCGGTCACCCGGCGGTACGTCGACGCGCACTTCGGGCCGCGCCCGGCGTCCCGGTTCATCGCGCTGCTCGGCGACGCGGAACTGGACGAGGGCAACGTCTGGGAGGCGATCAACGACCCGGCCTGCCACGGCCTCGGCAACGTGCTGTGGGTGATCGACCTCAACCGGCAGTCGCTGGACCGGGTCGTGCCGGGGGTACGGATCGCGCAGCTCGAACAGCAGTTCACCGCGGCCGGCTGGCACGTCCTCGAGGTGAAGTACGGCCGGCGGCTGGCCGACCGGTTCGCCCGCCCGGGCGGCGAGAAACTCCGCGCCTGGCTGGACGAGATGACCAACGAGCAGTACCAGTCTTTGTTCGGACTGCCCGGCAGCGAGGTCCGGGAACGGTTCTGTGAGGGCGCGCCCGCCGACGTGGCCGAGGCGCTGGCCGATGTACCGGACGAGGAGCTGCCCGCACTGGTGGCCGACCTCGGCGGGCACGACCTGGGCGCACTGCTCGACGCGTTCCGGGCCGCCGACGAGGTGACCGACCGGCCGACCGTGGTCTTCGCGTACACCATCAAGGGTTGGGGTCTGCCCATCGCCGGCAACCCGCGCAACCATTCCGCGCTACTCAGTGGCGACCAGCTCACGGCACTCCGCAGAGAACACGGCCTCGAACCCGCCACCGAGTGGGACCGGTTTTCCGAAGCCTCGCCGGCCGGCCGCTGGTGCGCCGAGCGGGCTGAGCTGCTGCGCCGGCCGGAGCGCTCCCCGGCCGCGCCGATCCCGGTACCCGAGCAGGTCGAAGCCCGGTCACCGCGCAAGCCGATCTCCACCCAGGAGGCGTTCGGCCGGCTGCTCGCCGGGCTGCACCGGGTGGACGGGGTGGGCAAGCACCTGGTCACCACGTCGCCGGATGTCGCGGTGTCCACGAACCTGGCCGGCTTCATCAACCGGGCCGGCGTGTTCCACCCCGCTGAGCAGCGGCAATGGAGCACCGATCCGGCGCTCAAGTGGCACCAGGTACCGACCGGGCAGCACATCGAGCTCGGCATCAGCGAGATGAACCTGTTCCTGCTGCTCGGCCAGCTCGGACTGTCCTGGGACCTGTCCGACCAGCCGCTGCTGCCGGTCGGCACGGTGTACGACCCGTTCGTCTGCCGCGGGCTGGACGCGTTCATCTACGGCACCTACTCCGGCGCCCGGTTCCTGATCGCCGGTACCCCGTCCGGGGTCACGTTGGCGCCGGAGGGTGGCGCGCACCAGTCCACGATCACCGCCTCGATCGGGATGGAGCTGCCCGGCGTCATGTTCGCCGAACCGGCATACGCGGTCGCGCTGGACTGGCTGCTCTGTGACGCGCTGCGCGAGTTGGTCACCGCCGACGGGGAGAGCGCCTACCTGCGGCTGTCCACCCGGCCGATCGACCAGGCGCCGTTCGAGGCGGCGCGCTCGCGGCTCGGCGACGACGTGCTGCGGCGGCAGGTGCTGGCCGGCGCCTACCAACTGGTCGAATCGACAACCAACGGCCCCACTGTGAATCTCGCCGCCTCCGGCGCGGTGCTCCCGGAAGTCCTGACAGCCGCGGCCGAGCTTGCCGACGAGGGGGTACGCGCGCACGTCGTCGACCTCACCAGCGCGGACCGGTTGTACCGGGCCTGGCGCGGGTCGCTGCGGGACAGCGTGCGCGCCGGCGCCTCGCGTCCGGCCCCGGCGATCCTGCGGGAGGTGTTCGCCGAGCGGGCACCGGTGGTCACCGTGCACGACGCGTCGTCGCACGCGCTGGCCTGGCTCGGCAGTGCGGTCGGAGCCCCGTGCGTACCGCTGGGCGTCGACTCGTTCGGCCAGTCCGGCAGCGTGCGCGAACTCTACGAGCTGCACGACCTGCTGCCCGGCACGATCGTCAACGCCGCCCTCGCGGCGCTCGATGCCGCGGACCGGTAACGGGCCGCGGCATCGAAGCTTGCCGCGATCAGCGGACACAGGCGCTCGACCTGGCCTGATGACCGGCTAGCTCTCAGGTAGCACGCACGGATCACTCCACAGGTGCACGACCGGGCGACCGGTACCGCATACGCTCGGTCACGATGACCACGCAGCCGACCCAGCCGACCACGGATCCGCTCCGTGACATCGTCGCGCTCGCCCGGGCCGGGCTGCGCCAGGTGGCGGTCGGCCCGGAGGTGCCGCACCCGCGCGGGACCAAGCGGACCTTCTTCCGCCGGCACGCGCAGGCGTCGCTGCTCGTCGCCACCGTGGTGGGCTTCTTCATCATGCTGCCGTCGGTGGACAGCGCCTGGCACCTGCCCGGCCCACTGCAGCCGCTGCTCGCGCTGGCACAGGCGGTGCCGATCGCGCTGCTCGCCCGCCGCCCGCTGCTCGCCTGGCGGATCACCTTCGTGTTCGGCCTGCTCACCCCGCTGCTGCCGCCGCGGGACGCGATGGCCTGGCCGTGGGATCCGGCCCAGATCCTGTTGCTGCTGCTGGTCTACACGGTCGCCGCCTTCCGGCACCCGCGCCAGCTACTGGTGTGGTTCGTGACCGGCATGGTGTTCCTGCTGTGGATCTGGAGTCCGCGGGAGGAGTCCCCCGGTATCGCGATCGGCGGCACCATCGCCGTGGTCGTCATCGCGGTGGTGGCGGACAGCGTCCGCACCCGGCGGCGGGCCCAGGACGAGCTGACCGCCGAGACCGAACGCACCGAGCTGGAGAAGGCCCGCCGGGCCGTGCTGGAGGAGCGCACCCGGATCGCCCGGGAGCTGCACGACGTGGTCGCGCACCACATGTCGCTGATCGCGGTACAGGCGGAGACCGCTCCGTACCGGCTCACCGGCCTGTCCGAACCGGCACAGCAGGAGTTCACCGCGATCAGCGCGGCGGCCCGGCAGTCGCTGGCCGAGATGCGCCGGCTGCTCGGCGTACTGCGCAGCGAACAGTCCGCCGAACGGGCACCCCAGCCCGGCCTCGGTGACCTGCCCGAGCTCGTCGCGACCGCCCGCCGCGCCGGCATGCTGGTGGAGCTGACCAGCACAGACACCCCCGATGATGTACCGCCGACAGTTGCGTTGTCGGCGTACCGGGTGGTTCAGGAAGCGCTGTCCAACGCCAGCCGGCACGCGCCCGGCGCGGCGGTGAGCGTGACCGTCGCGGTGGCGCCGGACGCGGTACGGATGCGGATCGTCAACGGTCCCGCGACCGCGGCGGCGGCATCGGAGCAGACCGCGACCGGGGCCTCGGCTGACGCCCCCACCGGGGCCTCGGCTGACGCCTCGAGCGGGGCCGAGCCGCTGGGACCGGGGCACGGCCTGCTCGGGATGCGGGAACGGGTGGAGCCGCTCGGCGGCGAGCTACGCGCCGAACCGACCTCGGATGGTGGTTTCCTGGTGGCCGTGACAATCCCCGCGAACGGCGACCGGTGACCGCGGCGCCCGGCACCGGCCCGGCCACCAAGGTGCTGATCGTCGACGACCAGGCGATGGTGCGGGAGGGGTTCAGCGCGCTGCTCGCCGCGCAACCGGACCTGCTGGTGGTGGGCGACGCCGCGGACGGCGCGGCCGGAGTGGCGGCTGCCCGGCAGTTCGATCCCGACGTCGTACTGATGGATGTCCGGATGCCGGGGATGGACGGCCTGGAGGCGACCCGCCGGATCCTCGACACCACCCCCGGCGCGCACCAGCCACGGGTACTCGTGCTCACCACGTTCGACCTGGACGACTACGTGTACGAGGCGCTCCGTGCCGGCGCCAGTGGCTTCCTGCTCAAGGACGCGCCCGCGGCCGACCTGATCAACGCGGTACGAGTGGTCGCCCGGGGAGACGCGCTGCTCGCGCCGGCGGTGACCCGGCGCCTGATCGAGGACTTCGCCCGCCGGCCGCGATCGTCCCGACCGCGCCCGGCGGTACTGGCGACGCTCACGCCACGGGAGACCGAGGTACTGCGGCTGATCGCGCGCGGATTGTCCAACCAGGAGATCGCGGAGTCCCTGGTGGTGGCCGAGCAGACCGTGAAGACGCACGTGGGGCGGGTACTCGCGAAACTGGACCTGCGTGACCGCGCCCAGGCGGTCGTCTTCGCGTACGAGTCAGGTCTCATCTCGCCCGGCGAGTAGGTCCCTGGTACGACCCCGGATACGGCTCCGTGGTGTGACGCCTGGTAGCAGGCCACGTTCATAGCGTCCGGGGCATGATCTTCCGCCTCGTACTCCGACTGACCGCCGGCTTCGCGGTAGCCCTCGTGGTGCTGACCCCGGCCGCCGGCACGCTGCTGTTCGCGCCGGTGAGCGCCGTGTCCAGCGTGGCGTCCAGCGCCGGGGCCACGGCCGGCACCGGGACCACGGCCGGCACCACCGGCGCCGGGACGAGCCTCGACCGGCTGTCCATTGTGGACCGGTACGTCGTCGTCCAAGGCGCGATGATCGCCGCCGGTGCCCCCTACGCGGGCTGGGCCACCACGCCGGGCCGGGAGTTCCTCGACTTCGACGGACGCGGAGACGGCCGGATCGTCGAGGTGGTCGGCGACCTGGCGCGGGCCGAGCGGATCGCGGTCCTGGTGCCGGGGGTGGACACCCGGCTCGGCAACTACGCGCACGGCCTCGGCGGGGTCGCCGACCGGTCGCCGCTGGTACAGGCGCACCGGCTGCTGACCGCTGCCGCGACGGCCGGCTCGACCGGTTCGGCGGTCCCGGCCGGCTCGACAGGTGCGGCCGGCGGGGCGAGGGCGGCGGACGCGACCGGCACGGCGGGTGCGGCCGGCGGGGCGAGGGCGGCGGACGCGACCGGCACGGCGGCCGGCGAGCGGCTGGCGGTGGTCGCCTGGCTCGGCTACGACACCCCGGACGGCGTCGGTCCGGCGGCGATCAGGGAGGAGTACGCCCGGGCCGGCGCGAGCGCCCTCGACGACTTCGTGTCCTGGCTGGCCCGGGTACGTCCGACCGCCCGGATCAGCGTGCTCGGGCACAGCTACGGCTCGGTGGTGGCCGGGCTCGCCGCCAGGCACCTCCCCGATCAGGTCACCGACATCGTGGCGTTCGGCAGCCCCGGCATGGGCGTATCGCGCGCCGCTGACCTGCGTACCCACGCGCGGATCTGGGCCGGTCGGGCGGACGGCGACTGGATCAGGTGGATCCCCGGAATCCGCATCCTCGGCGCCGGCCACGGCACCAAGCCGACCTCCGCCCGGTTCGGCGCCCACCGGTTCGGTACCCGCGGGGCCACCGGCCACGATCACTACCTGTCCCCCGGTACCGAGTCGCTGACGAACATCGCCGCGATCGCGACCGGCCGGTACGCGGAGGTGCGGTCATGACCGCGGTCCTGCCGGACACCCGTACGGCTGTCAGCGCCGGCACGAGCGTGGACGGTCCGCTCGGCCGGGACCGGACCATCGACGCGCTCCGCGCGGTCGCGATTCTCGGCGTGGTACTCGGCCACTGGTTGGTGACCGCGCTGGTCAGCGTGCCCGGCTCCCCCGCCGAGCTGCACGCCGAGAGCCCGCTCGGGTACCTGCCCGGGCTGGCTCCGGTCAGCTGGCTGGTACAGCTGCTGGGTCCGTTCTTCTTCGTCGGCGGGTACGCGAACGCGGTGAGCGCCGGCCGCGCCCCGGCCTACCCGGCGTGGATCTGGCGGCGGCTGGCTCGGCTGGCCCGACCGGTGCTGCTGCTCGCCGCGGTCTGGGTACCGGCCGGACTGCTGCTCACCGCGGTCGCCGCGCCGGCCAGCACCCGGCACGTCGTGGCGTCGGCGGTCACCCAGCCGCTGTGGTTCCTGGGCGTGTACGCCGTGCTCACCGCGCTGACTCCGGTCGCGCGTGCCGCGGTCGCCCGGGTCGGTGTGGCTGCCGCGCTGGTACCACTGCTGGTGGTGGCCGGTGCCGACCTGCTGCGGCCGGGAGTGCCGGGGTCGTACCTCGCGCTGCTGGCCGGCTGGCTCGTGCCGTACCTCCTCGGCATCGCCTTCGCGACCGGCCGGCTGGGGCCGCCGACGGAGTTCGGCGAGATGGAGCGCCGCCCGGCGGCGGCCCGGCGGGGACGCCCTGCGGTGGGGTGGTGGTTGCTGGCCGGCGGCGTCCTGGCCGGCGCGGCGCTGGTGCTCCTGGCCGGTTACCCCGCCAGCGCGGTCGGCATCCCCGGCGCGGCGCGCTCCAACCTGAACCCGCCGTCACTGTTCGCGGTCGCGCTGGGAGTCGCGCAGATCGGCGCGTTCCTGCTGGTCCGGCCGAGCCTCGACCGGATCCTGCGGCGCACCCGGGTGTGGTCGCTCGTCGTCGTGGTCAACCTGCGCGCGATGACGGTGTACTGCTGACACCAGAGCGCGTTGCTGCTGGTCAGCTTCGCGGCGCTGACGCTGGGGCAGCTGCCCGGCCTGCACACGGCGCCGACCACGGCCGGCTGGCTCGGCGACCGGCTGCGGTGGTTGCCGGTGTTCGCGTCGGTACTGGTCGGGCTGATCGCGCTGTTCGGCCGCTGGGAACACCCGCGCGCCACCGGCCCATCCCACGCGCTGTTCGGCCGCTTGGGACCGCGGCCAAGCGCCAGCGCGGTCAGGGGCGGGTCATCCGGAGTACGTCGAGCACCTCGTCCAACTGTTCGGCGGTGAGCGCGCCCGATTCGAGGTGCCCGCGCTCGATCACGACCTCCCGGATGGTCTTGCGCTCGGCCAGCGCCTGCTTCGCGATCTTGGCGCCCTCCTCGTACCCGAGGTAGCTGTTCAGCGGCGTCACCACCGACGGGGAGCCTTCCGCGTACTCCCGGCAGCGCTCCTCGTCGGCGGTGATGCCGGCGACGCACCGGTCGGCGAACAGCACGCTGACGTTGGCCAGCAGCCGGATCGACTCCAGCACATTGCGGGCCAGCACCGGCAGCATCACGTTCAGCTCGAAGTCACCGGCCGCGCCGGCGAACCCGACCGCCGCGTCGTTGCCGATGACCTGCGCGCACACCTGGCGTACCGCCTCGCACAGGACCGGGTTCACCTTGCCCGGCATGATCGACGAGCCCGGTTGCAGGTCCGGGATGCGGATCTCGGCGAGGCCCGCCCGCGGCCCCGAGCCCATCCAGCGAAGATCGTTGGCGATCTTGTACAGGCTGACCGCGACCGTACGGAGCTGACCCGACGTCTCGACCAGCGAGTCCTGCGTACCCTGCGCCTCGAAGTGGTTGCGCGCCTCGGTCAACGGCAGTCCGGTGGCCCGGACCAGTTCGGTGATGACGCGGCCGGCGAAGCCGGGCGGGGTGTTGATGCCGGTGCCGACCGCGGTGCCGCCCAGCGCGAGTTCCGCGAGTCGGGGCAGCCCCGACCGCAGCCGCTCCACCCCGTGCCGCACCTGCGCGGCGTACCCGGAGAACTCCTGGCCGAGCGTCACCGGAGTGGCGTCCATCAGGTGGGTACGGCCCGACTTGACGACGTCCTTGAACTCCGCCGACTTGTCCTCCAGTACCTCGGCGAGACGCTCCAGCGCGGGTACGAGTTGCCGGCTCACCGCGGCCGTGGCCGCGATGTGGATCGACGAGGGGAACACGTCGTTGGAGGACTGCGACGCGTTGACGTGATCGTTCGGGTGTACCGGCCGGCCGAGCCGCTCGGTGGCGAGCGTCGCCAGTACCTCGTTGGCATTCATGTTCGACGAGGTACCGGAGCCGGTCTGGTACACGTCGATCGGGAACTCGCCGTCCCACCGGCCGTCGATGACCTCGGCGGCGGCCGTGACGATGGCGTCGGCCACGTCGGCTTCTACGACGCCCAGCTCGGCATTCACCTGCGCGGCGGCCGACTTGATGTGCGCCAGCGCGGCGATGTGGGCGTGTTCGAGGGTGGCGCCGGAGATCGGGAAGTTCTGTACCGCCCGCTGGGTCTGCGCCCGCCATTTCGCCCGGGCCGGTACCCGGACCTCGCCCATCGTGTCGTGCTCGATCCGGTAGTCGTCCTGCCCGGCACCCGTCCCGTCGGTCATGCCCTCATCCTGCCTCGCGAGCCACCTCTCCGCCGCACGCCGGCACAAGCCGCCCGCCAGGGCCGGGCAGACGCCGGCGAGGGGCGGACCTGCTCGACCGTCAGGTAGATGGTCACGCCTTGCCCAACCGGTCCAACAGATCCGCGCGGCGCCGCGCCAACTCATCGGCGACTAGATCCACCATCACGTCGGCACCGTGCCGCCGGATGTACTCGTCGACGGCGTTGACTATCAGGCCGTGCAGCGACCGATGTTCCTGGTCGGCGAGAACCCGCGCCGCATGGTCAAGCTCGGCGGGGAGCCTCAAGGTCATAGCCATACCAAAATGACACCGTCCGATCCCGCGTGATCAGGAGTGTCGCCGAGGTTCAGATGCGGGCCGAGCGGTACACCCGGGTCGCCGGTGCCAGGCCGGCTACCAGGCCGATCACCAGCGCCAACCCGATCGCGGCGGCGTACGGGCCGACCGCCCACGGCAGGCTGTCCAGCCGTACCTGCGGGATCTGGTTGAACCGGTTCGGGTCCAGCCGGGTGGCGAGGAAGCCGAGCAGTACGGCGACCACACCCACGGCCAGCGCTGTCAGCACGTTCTCCAGCAGCGCGATCGTCGCGACTCCGAGGCGGGAGGCACCGAGGGTACGCAGCGCGGCGAACCGTGGACCTCGTACCTCGACGAATGCGGCCGACCCGATCGCCACGGCGAGGCCGCCAAGGACCAGTACGACCACGGAGTACCGGTCGCCGTCACGGTTCTGCTGCGCGAGTACCGGTTGGAACTGGTCGAGCCGATCGAGCCGCTGCTCCCGGCCCGGCTTGGTACCGGTCACCGCCGCGGCTGTGGAGATCAACTTGTACCCGTCCCGGCACTGGACGCCGGTGCAGCGCCAGTACACCTGTACTGCGCGCGGTCCGGCCTGGCTGAGCGCGAGCAGGTTCTGGTTCACCAGCACGTCCGCGCCGAGCGATGTGTTGAGCTCGGAGAAGGTGCCGAACACGGGCACGCTCCGGATCGCGGTCCGGTGAGCCGTCGGGTCAGCCGCCGGCGACGGGGCACCGCTCGCCGCGGTTCCGGATCCGCCGGACGACCCTGGGGTACCCGGTCCCGGGGTGGCAGCGACCGCCCCGCCCGAGTCGGAGCCGGCGACGCCGGACGCACTGCCGGCGCTGGGCGTAGCTCCGGGCGCACCGGTGGCCGGCGCAGTGGTGGCCGGCGCAGTGGTGGCCGGCGCAGTAGTGGCCGGCGCAGCGGTGCCGGGCGTGGAGCCGGGAGCGCTGGTCGACGCGTCCTCGACCAGCACCGTGACCGCGGCCGGCGCGCCGAGCCCCAGCCGCCGAGCGGTACCGCTCTCCACCAGCGCGGCCGCACCGAGCCGCCGGTCGCTGGTCACGGTCCGCCAGGCGTCGTCGTCCGCGATACCGCCGCTCAGCAGTCGCCAGGACGGGGACACCGCGCGGAGCTTCAGCCGTGCCGCGTGGGCCGGATCGTCTTCCGTGCCCGCCCGCAGGTACCCGGACAGCTCGACCGAGGTGGCCGGCCGGAACCACGGGTAGCTCTGGGCGATCGCGGCGAGCCGGTCGTTGAACACGCGCAGCTCGTCATGGTCGAGCGGCTTGGCCAGCGCGGCGGAGTGGGTCTCGGGGAACCCGTACACCGCGGCGCCGTAGGTCTGCACCGCGGTGCGCGACGCGGTCGCGGACAGTGCGGTGAACAACTGCACCGCGACGGCGATGAACAGGACCGAGCCGATTGCCGCGTTCCGTCGCCGGTTGGCCCAGAACTCCCGCACGAGGAGCGGCGCGAGGCCGATCACACCGCGCCCCGGGCGGCTCCGCTTGCCCGCCCACCACCGTCGGACGGCGGTGAACCGCCACTGCCGGACCGCGCTGAAGCTCCACAGTGGAACGATGGTTAATCGCCACCGTCCAACCTTGACGGACAACCCGCGCGCCACTGACCGCGCCTGGCGCCCCGCGCTCCCCACGACCACCCGCGGGTCAGTCATCGAAGTCCGACTCCAGCGGGTAGAGCAGCACCTTCGCCTTCGGGTCGATCCCGTGTACCTCGACGTACAGCTCGTCGGAGGGGCCCAGCGTGACCTTCGTCGGGTGGGTACGTCCGGAGCCGTCCACGGCCACCACTTCGCCGCTCTCGGCCCGGCCGTGTACCGCAGACAGCGGCAGGGTCGGTACGTCGTCCTTCACCGCGGTCACGAACACGACCACGGCGCGCAGGCCCGGCATCGCGGTCACCTCGGTAGGCAACGACGCGTACACGCTGACCTGGCCGCTGCTCTTGTCGTACACCAGCCGCTCGTAGTTCACCGCGAAGCCGGCCGGCCCGCCGACGAGCTCGCCCTTGCCGGTGGTGGGTGGGTCGGTGAAGCGGAACATCAGCGCCGGGTCGACCACGCTGAGCCGCACGTGCAGTCCGCGCTGCTGCAGGGTCGCGACCGTGCCGCCGCGGTCGACATCCTGTTCGCGCAGGCCGGCCACGATCCCGGCGGCGGGCGCGGTCACCGCGATCCCGCTCGGAGAACACCCGGTCGCGCCGGACCCGGACGACCCGGAGGAGGGCGTCGGTGTCGGCGTCGGCCCACCTCCGGAGGAACCGGCACCGGAGGAACCGGCACCGGACGCACCAGCCCCCGATGACGCCGTTCCGGACAGGCCGAGTGACGACAGCCGGAGTGACGACAGGCTGGACAGCGTGCCGGGGAAAGCACCGCCGCCGACCGAGCCACCACCGGACGTGCACTGGGTGACAAAGCCGAGTTGGGTACCGCGTTGCACGCTCTGTCCATTTGCCCGGCCGCTCGCCGCGACGAATCGGCCGGTTGCCGGCGCGGTCACGGTTACCGGGTCGTACGCCTCGACAATGCCGTAAAGGCGGGAGCTCTGATAGATGTCCCGGTTTTCCAGATGCGTGGTGACGGGTCGCGCGTCCTTTGCCCGGCCTGGATCGTTACGGCTTTCGGCCCCCTGCCCGTCACCGCCCGAACACGAGCTGAGCAGCAGGGCAGCGACCGTCAGAATCGCGGACGACACCGCCTGATATCTCAATGCTTGAAGCCCTTCTCATAGTCGTTAGCCACCTGAACTACAGGCCGTGGCGAGACCACCGAGCTTCGTTTCCGATACGACGATACTGGTGACATCACCCGCTATGTAGGCTGTTTGCGCAGCTCCGGACGCCACGAAATGCCCAGCCGGTCCGACGTCACCGAATCGGTACGGCAAGTATTTGCCCGCTGTTGTGCGACCATTCGAGCCCTTGCCGGGCTATATCACCGAGGCCGCGGACGACTTGACCAACGAAATGCCCGCCGACGTACCGGTTATCCAATAGCGACGCTAACGCCGGCCGATTCCCATTACCGGGCCGGTGGTGTCGGCGAAGAAGTCATTTCCCTTGTCGTCGACGACGATGAAGGCCGGGAAGTCGACCACCTCGATCTTCCACACCGCCTCCATGCCGAGCTCGGGATACTCGAGCACCTCGACGTGCTTGATGCAGTCCTGGGCGAGCCGGGCCGCCGGGCCGCCGATCGAGCCGAGATAGAAGCCGCCGTAGGTGGCGCACGCCTTGGTCACCGCCGTCGACCGGTTGCCCTTGGCCAGCATGACCAGCGACCCGCCGGCCGCCTGGAACTGCTCCACGTACGAGTCCATCCGGCCGGCCGTGGTCGGGCCGAAGCTTCCCGACGCGTACCCCTGCGGAGTCTTGGCCGGTCCCGCGTAGTAGACCGCGTGGTCACGCAGGTACGCCGGCATCGACTCGCCCGCCTCCAACCGCTCGGCGATCTTCGCGTGCGCGATGTCCCGGGCCACCACCAGTGGGCCGGACAGCGACAGCCGGGTCTTCACCGGGTACCTCGACAGCTCCGCGCGGATGTCGGCCATCGGTCGGTTGAGATCGATGTGTACGACGTCGTCGCCGAGGTCCGTGTCGGTGGTCTCCGGCAGGTACCGGGCCGGATCCGTCTCCAGCCGCTCCAGGTACACGCCGTCCCGGGTGATCTTGCCGACCGCCTGCCGGTCGGCCGAGCAGGAGACCGCGATAGCGACCGGGCAGGACGCGCCGTGCCGGGGCAACCGGACCACCCGTACGTCGTGGCAGAAGTACTTGCCGCCGAACTGCGCGCCGATGCCCAACTCGCGGGTGAGCGCGAGTACCTCGGCCTCCAGCGACAGATCGCGGAAGCCGTGCCCGGTCGGCGAGCCCGCGGTGGGGAGCGTGTCGAGATAGTGCGCCGAGGCGTACTTGGCGGTCTTCAGCGCGTACTCCGCGGAGGTACCGCCGATCACGATCGCCAGGTGGTAAGGCGGGCACGCGGCGGTACCGAGTGAACGGATCTTCTCGTCCAGGAACGCCATCATCCGCTTCGGATTGAGTACGGCCTTGGTCTGCTGGTACAGGAAGGACTTGTTGGCCGAGCCACCGCCCTTGGCCATGAACAGGAACTTGTACGCGTCCGGGTGCCCGTCCGGGTCCTCGGCGTACAGCTCGAGCTGGGCCGGCAGGTTGGAGCCGGTGTTCTTCTCGTCCCACATGGTCAACGGCGCGAGCTGCGAATAGCGCAGGTTCAAGGTGGTGTACGCGTCGTACACGCCGCGCGCCAGGTGCTCGTCGTCCCGCCCGTCGGTGAGTACGTGCCGGCCGCGCTTGCCCATCACGATCGCGGTACCGGTGTCCTGGCACATCGGCAGCACCCCACCGGCCGCGATGTTCGCGTTGCGCAGCAGGTCGAGCGCGACGAACCGGTCGTTCGGCGACGCCTCCGGGTCGTCCAGGATGTTCCGCAGCTGCGCCAGGTGCGCCGGCCGGAGCAGGTGCGCGATGTCCCGCATCGCGGTTTCGGTCAGCAGCCGCAGCGCCTCACCCGACACGGTCAGGAACGACCGGCCGGCCGCGGTCACCACGTCGATCCCGTCGCTGGTCAGCAGCCGGTACTCGGTGTCGTCCGGACCGGTCGGCAGCAGCGGCGTGTACGCGAACTCGGACATGGCCGGCAGCCTAACGACTACTCCGGCGCCCCCGCGCCGGCAGCCCAGCGCCTACTCCGCGGCCGCCGCGGCGGCCTGTACCAGCGGCATCGTCCGGAATCCGATCTGCTCCTGCAGCGCGATGTGGGTACCGGCGCGCACGATCCCGTTGTGCGCGACCACGTCGTCGATCACCCGCTGCAGATCGGTGTTGGACCGGGCCACGATCCGGCAAAGCAGGTCGCCGGTACCGGTGATGGTGTGCGCCTCCAGCACCTCCGGGATGCCGGCGAGGTGTACCGCGACGTCGTCGTGGCCGCGACTCTGCCGGATCTCCAGCGTCACGAACGCGGTCACGCCGTACCCGAGCGCGGCCGGTACGACTTCGGCGCCCACTCCGCGTAGTACGCCGCGCGCCTGCAGCCGGTCCAACCGGGCCTGCACGGTGCCGCGGGCCACCCCCAACCGGCGCGAATACTCGAGTACGCCGACCCTCGGCTCGTCGTGGATGAGGCGGATCAGCTGGGCATCGAGCTGGTCCAGCTGGTACGCCATCGGGCTGCGCATGTTGTCCACAATATGTCCGCTTTCTCCGGGTCGGCTGTGCAACCTGACCAGCATTTTTCCGTACTGTTGCACAGTTCGCGCGCCGACGACCATGCTCCGCGGTAGCAGGCGACACAGCCCCTGACCTCGCCGGACAGTCGAGGTGGGCCGGCTGTACGCCCGCGCCGAACCGCACCGGCACGACGTACGACCGAGGAGGAGCCATGCCACGGACGATCGAGCACCGGCACCAGCCGGGCATGCCGGCCGACTGGCCCGACGACGCGCGCGCCGTACCGGAGACGAGGGGCGCGGCCGGCCGGGACAGATCCGGCAGCGGGCGGGTCGACGGCGGTCCGCGACCGTCGGATGGGCCGGACGGCCCCGAGTCGACCGGCGACGCGGCCGATCAGGCGGCGGACGAGCTGGTCGGCGCGGTGTCGCATGACTCCGGCAGCGACCCGTTCCCGGTGATCGGACTCGACCACGTGCACTTCGTGGTCGGCAACGCGAAGCAGGCCGCGCACTACTACTCGGTCGCGTTCGGCATGCGGTGCGTGGCCTACCGCGGCCCGGAGACCGGATCCCGCGACTACGCGGAGTACGTGCTGGTCTCCGGCCAGGCCCGGTTCGTGTTCACCGCCGAGGTGCACGCCGGTACCGACCTGGGCCGGATGGTCACCGAGCACGGCGACGGCGTCTACGACCTGGCACTGGAGGTGCCGGACGTGGACAAGGCGGTGGAGTACGCGCGGCACCAGGGCGCCGAGGTGCTGGTCGAGCCGCATGACCTGTCCGACGAGCACGGCACCGTACGCGTCGCGAGCCTCGGCACGTACGGCGAGACCCGGCACTCGCTGATCGACCGGTCCCGGTACGACGGTCCGTTCCTGCCCGGATACGCGGCCGCCGAGCCACTGTTCAACGGCAAGCCGGAGCACCACCCGAAGCGGTACTTCCAGGCCGTCGACCACTGCGTCGGCAACGTCGAGCTGGGCCGGATGGACGAGTGGGTCGGCTTCTACAACCGGGTCATGGGCTTCGAGAACATGAAGGAGTTCGTCGGCGACGACATCGCCACCGAGTACTCCGCGCTCATGTCGAAGGTGGTGGCCAGCGGCAACCACCGGGTGAAGTTCCCGCTCAACGAGCCGGCGGTCGGCAAGCGGAAGTCGCAGATCGACGAGTATCTGGACTTCTACGGCGGCCCGGGCGTGCAGCACCTGGCTCTCGCCACCGGCGACATCGTGGCCACGGTACGAGCCATGCGCGAGATGGGCGTGGAGTTCCTGGACACCCCGGACTCGTACTACGACACGCTCGGCGAGTGGGTCGGCGACACCCGGGTACCGATCGACACGCTGCGTGAACTCAAGATCCTCGCCGACCGGGACGAGGACGGGTACCTGTTGCAGATCTTCACCAAGCCGGTTCAGGACCGGCCCACGGTGTTCTTCGAGTTGATCGAGCGGCACGGCTCGATGGGCTTCGGCAAGGGCAACTTCAAGGCGCTGTTCGAGGCGATCGAGCGGGAGCAGGAGCGGCGCGGAAACCTGTGAGTCAGGGGCCGGCCGCGCTCTGTGCAGGCACCGCGGCCGGCCGCCACCTGGCGGCACGGTGGGTCACATGACCGTCGGGGGTACAGGCAGGATGGGGGCATGACCGACCCGCAGGCCGGCGGCCCACCCGACGATCCAGCGCTGTACCGCGACCCGGTACCGCCATCCGGCTATGCACCCCAGCAGGGGTACCCGACCGGCTACCCGCCGCAGCCCGGGTATGCGCCCCAGCCCGGATACGCACAGCCCGGGTATCCCGCGCAGCCTGGACACGCACAGCCCGGGTATCCCGCGCAGCCCGGGTACGCGCCCCAGCCCGGTTACCCGCCGCAGCCGGGGTATGCCGGGTACCCGCCCAGGCCGGTGCCGACCAGCGCGACCGGTCAGCCGTTGGCTGAGTGGTGGCAGCGGCTGCTGGCCCGGATGCTCGACGGGCTGATCCTCTCCCCGGTCATCTTCGTGGCCGAGCTGATCGCTTTCGTACCGCTGATCATCGTGATCGCGCAGTACGACGGGGAGCCTCCGGGCGGACTGGTGGCCCTGCTGATCTTCAGCGTGTTCCTGGTGATCGGCGGGGCGTTCGCGCTCGCGTCGTACCTCTACTACAACCGCCTCTTCCAGCGCACCGGCCGTACCGTCGGCCGGCGCGCGTTGAGCATCCGGCTGGTGAACGCGGAGGACGGTACCCAGCCCGACCCCCGGCAACTGCGCCGGCGCTGGCTCGCCTACGACGGGGTGAACGCGCTGGGCATCCTCATACTCCCACTGTCCTTCGTCACGCCCATCTACCTGTGGGTGGACGCGCTGTGGCAGCTGTGGGACAAGCCGTACCGGCAGTGCCTGCACGACAAGTACGCCGGGACCGTCATGGTCAAGGACACCCCATGAGCGAGCGCAGCGAGGCGGCGGCATGAGCGCGCCTGGCTGGTACAAGGACCCGGCCGCGCCGGAGACCCAGCGGTACTGGGACGGCGAGCAGTGGCTGGGCGAGCCGCTGCCGGTCGACGCGACCCCGCCGGAAGGCCCGCCGCCGAGCGCACCGGCGCCGGCGCTCCAGCCCGAACCCGAGCCGCTCGTACCGACCGACGTACTCCCGGCACCCGAACCGCCGGGGACGCCGGTCGGCATGCCGCCCGGGATTCCTCCCGGACCACCGGCCGGCGTACCGGGAGCACCCGCCGCCTGGCCGTACCCGATGCTGGTCGTCGGTCGGATGGTGCCGACCTTCAACGGCAATCCGGTCGCGCCGCTGATGCCGCGACTGGTGGCCCGACTGTTCGACATCGGCGCGGTCCTGCTGCTGAACGCGGTGGTCAACGGCTGGTTCATCGTGCAGTACGTACGGGAGATCTGGCCGGCGATCCAGGCGGCGATGGCCGGCAGCACCACCAACCTCGACGTCAGCAACCGCGCGGTCAACCTCAACTACGCGATCACGTTCATCTCGCTGGCCCTGTGGTTCGCCTACGAGGTACCCGCGCACGCCAACGACGGGCAGACGCTCGGCAAGCGGCTGCTGCGGCTCAAGGTCGTACGCGTGGACGGCAACCGGCTCACCTTCGGCGGCGCGTTCCGGCGCTGGGCGCTCATGTCACTGCCGAACCTGTTCTGGCCGTGTGGGGTTCCGCTGCAGGTCGCCGACGCGCTCTGGTGTACCTGGGACCGGCCGCTGTCGCAGTGCGTACACGACAAGTCCGCCCGTACCGTCGTCGTCCACATCGGACACACAGTTGTCAGTGGCGGCACCGACGGTACTGCCGAGGAGAACGCCGACCGGGACGCGGACGCACCGACGAGCACCGACAGGAGATAGGTGATGGTCATGAGCGAGCGTGAGCGAGCGAATCAGACAGTAGAGCCCGCGGTGCCTCATGGCCTCGGCGAGCGGAGCGAGGCGGGGACATGAGCCGGCTCACTCGCGCTGACCTGGACGCGCTGCCGGCGTACGTACCCGGCCGCAGCCCGGCCGACCTCGCTCGCGACCTCGGCCTGTCCGAGGCGATCAAGCTGGCCTCCAACGAGGTGCCGTACGGCCCGCTGCCCGGAGTGGTGGAGGCGATCACGGCCGCGGCGGCTCAGGTCCACCGGTACCCGGACATGGGGGTGGTCGCGCTGCGGGCCGCGCTGGCCCAACGACACGGCGTCGATCCGGCCCGGGTGGCGACCGGTTGCGGGTCGGTGGCGCTGACCGAGCACCTGGTCGCGGCGACCACCCAGCCGGGCGACGAGGTGGTACACGCCTGGCGGTCGTTCGAGGCGTACCCGATCATCACCGCGGCCGCGGCGACCCGCGGCGTGCGGGTGCCGAACACCGCCGGGCACGGGCACGACCTGCCCGCGATGGCCGCCGCGGTGACCGACCGGACCCGGGTCGTACTGGTGTGCAACCCGAACAATCCGACCGGTACGGCGCTGCGCCGCGCCGACCTGGACCGCTTCCTCGACGCCGTACCGGACACCGTGCTGGTGGTGCTGGACGAGGCGTACCGGGAGTTCGTCACCGATCCCTCGGTGCCGGACGCGGTGGAGACGTACGCGGACCGGCCGAACGTGGTGATCCTGCGCACGATGTCCAAGGCGTGGGGACTGGCCGGGCTGCGCGCCGGGTACCTGATCGCGTCGGCTGAGGTGGCCGATGCGGTACGCAAGGTCATCACGCCGTTCTCGACGAACGCGTTGGCGCAGGTCGCGGCGCTGGCCGCGCTGGCGGCCGAGCCGGAGATGCGGCGCCGGGCGGAACGTGTGGTGGCCGAGCGGGACCGGGTGATCAAGGCGGTACGGGCACTGGTGCCCGATGTACCGGACAGCCAGTCGAACTTCTACTGGCTGCCGATCGGGGACCGCTCGGTGGAGTTCGCGCAGGCGTGCGAGCGGCGCGGGGTGATCGTCCGGCCATTCCCGGAGGGGGTACGGGTGACCATCGGTACACCGGAGGAGAACGACCGGTTCCTGGAAGCGGCCGAGGGGGCGCTGGCGTGACCGCCGCCGGGGTCACCGTGCCGGACTTCCCGGACGGCTTCGTCTGGGGCACCGCGACCGCGTCGTACCAGATCGAGGGCGGCGCCGGCGAGGACGGCCGCGGGCGGTCCATCTGGGACACGTTCAGTCACACGCCGGGGAAGATCAAGAACGGCGACACCGGCGACGTGGCCTGCGACTCGTACCACCGGTGGCCCGAGGACGTACGGCTGCTGGCCGGGCTCGGCGTGAACGCGTACCGCTTCTCGATCGCCTGGCCGCGGATCCAGCCGGACGGCACCGGTGCGCCCAACCCGGCCGGCCTCGCCTACTACGACCGGCTGGTGGACGCGCTCTGTGCCGAGGGCATCGCGCCGGCGGTCACGCTGTACCACTGGGACCTGCCGCAGGCGCTGGAGGACGCGGGCGGCTGGCTCAACCGGGACACCGCGTACCGGCTGGCCGAGTACGCCGGCCACGTGTACGCGAAGCTCGGCGACCGGGTGCGGTACTGGTTCACGCTGAACGAGCCGTTCGTCACCGCGGCCGCTGGTTACGCGGTGGGCCGGCACGCGCCCGGCAAGGCGCTGTACACCGACTCGTTCCCGGTGGTACATCACGAGCTGCTCGCGCACGGGCTCGCCGCCCGCGCACTGCGGGACGCCGGCGCCGCCCAGGTCGGGCTGGTGAACAACCTCGGTCCGGTACATCCGGCCACCGACCGGCCGGAGGATGTCGCGGCGGCGCGCCGGTTGGACGGCTGGCAGAACCGGATCTTCTGCGATCCGGTACTGCGCGGGCGGTACCCCGAAGACCTGGCGGAGCTCTACCCGGACGCCGAGCGGACCATCCGCGACGGTGACCTGGACACGATCGCCGTACCGCTGGACCTGCTCGGGGTGAACTACTACTTCCCGCACCGGGTGCGGGCCGCGGACGGTCCGGAGCACCCGCTCGGCTACGAGTCCGTCCCGTACGAGGGCGTGCCGCACACCGGTTTCGGCTGGCCGGTAGTGCCGGAAGGGTTCACCGAGGTACTGACCGACCTGCGCGACCGGTACGGCGACGCGCTGCCGCCGGTGTACGTCACCGAGAACGGTTCGGCCTGGCCGGACGAGCTGGTCGACGGTCGGGTACATGATCCGGACCGCATCGCGTACCTGGCCGGTCACCTGCGCGCGCTGCACGCGGCGATCGAAGCGGGAGTCGACATCCGCGGCTATTTCTGCTGGTCGCTGCTGGACAACTTCGAGTGGGCCGAGGGGTACAGCCAGCGCTTCGGCATCGTGTACGTCGACTTCGCCACCGGTGAGCGGATTCCGAAGGCCTCCTACGACTTCTACCGCTCCGTCGTCACCGGCTGACCGGCTTCTACCGCTCGATCGTCACCGGCTGACCGGCTTCTACCGCTCGGTCGTCACCGGCTGATCGGTCGCAACGGGTCGGCGTCGCGGCACTGGAGGGACGCACGGGAGCAGGTTCCCCTCAGAAACCGACGCCGCCGGCCGATCGTCCAGTCGTGGAGAACGTGCGCGCCCGGCTGACCGTAGCCGCCGGGCTGGCCGGTGCCGCGGTGATCGCCATCGCGCCCGGCAGTACGACGGCCACGCTCGCGTACCACCTCTGTTTCGGGTTTGCCATCGCGATGGCCTGGTGGGGCGTCGCGTCCGGCGGCCGTAGCGGTCGGCGGGCCTGGGGCCTGGTCGCCGCGGCGCTCACCTCGTGGCTGGTCGGTGACCTGCTGATGGCCCTCGCGCCGGTCGAGGCCACGGTCACGCCGTCGGACGGGTTCTGGCTGCTCGGCTATCCGCTGCTCGGAGCCGGCGTGATCACCATGGTCCGGGCCCGGACGCCGCATCAGCAGCGGGCCGGCCTGCTCGACGCGACCGCGCTGATCACGGCGGCCGCGGTAGCGATGTGGCAGCTCACCATCGTTCCGGCGATCGCGGACGCCACGAGCGCGGTCCAGCTCACCGTGACCGCGTCGTACCCGCTGGGCGACGTGGCGTTGTTCGCCGCGGTGACGTTCCTGGTGTTGTCACCCGGGCGGCGCGGCATGGTCGCGCAGCTGCTGGTCGTCGCGCTCGGTCTCACCCTGACCGCCGACCTCGGCTTCGCGCTGCTACCCCGGATCGCGCCGGCGGTGGGGGACTCCGATCGGCTCGACGGCATCCTGCTGGTCGCGAACTCGCTGCTCGCCGCGGCGTCGGCGCACCGCGACCGCGCGGCGCTGACCACCCCGAGCACGTCCCACGGCGCGGACCGGCTGCACCCGGCCCGGATCGTCTTCCTCGGCATCGCCCTGCTCACCACTCCGCTGATCGCGGTCGTCCGTGACGGCGGCACCCTGCAGACCCGGCTGATCCTGCTGGCCGCCACCACGCTGGTCAGCGTCGCCGTGCTGGCCAGGTTCGCCCAGGCGGTCCGGGACCAGGAACGGATCCGCCGCCAGCTGTCCTTCCAGGCCACCCACGACCCGCTCACCGGTCTCACCAACCGGAGCGAGCTGGTACGCCGGCTGGAGCTCGCCCTGTCCGGTCGGCGCCACGACGACCGCGGCCTGAGCCTGCTGTACATCGACCTGGACGGTTTCAAGGAGATCAACGACACCTGGGGCCACGCCAGCGGAGACGCGGTACTGAGCGAGATCGGCAACCGGCTCCGGATGACCGCGCGCGCTTCGGATGTGGTGGCCCGGATCGGTGGCGACGAGTTCGTCGTGCTCTGCCCGGATCTCGACCCCGCCGGC
Organism: uncultured Actinomycetota bacterium; assembly: GCA_963742715.1. Taxonomy (GTDB): domain Bacteria; phylum Actinomycetota; class Actinomycetes; order Mycobacteriales; family Micromonosporaceae; genus CAVUMR01. The sequence continues at coordinate 1,081,227 of CAVUMR010000003.1, forward strand.
GCGATGGAGTTGGCCACCCGCCTGCTCGTCGTACTCAGCGCGCCGGTGTCCTGCGACGACACCGTGCTCCAGGTGGGAGCCAGCATCGGCGTGGCGTCCGGGGACGCCACCACCGCGGAACATCCGACCAGCCTGCTCCGCGCCGCTGACCTGGCCATGTACCAGGCGAAGAACGCCGGCCGTGGCCGGTACGCCGTCGCCTCGTCGAACAGCGTGCCGCCGGCGCCGCTGGCGAAAGCCGGCTGACCGGCACCGTCCCCCAGGCATTCGCCGGGGTAGGTCGTCCAAGAGTTAGCCGCGGGCCGGTCGGACCGTACCGGTCACCGCACCGAGGTCGATCGTGGTACCTCCCGGCCCGGGCGCGGTCGCCGAGATCGTGACCGCGTCGCCGTCGAGGAGGAACGTCCGCTCGGATCCGTCGTCGAGGGTCACCGGCTCGCTACCGCCCCAGGTGAGCTCGAGGAAGCAGCCGCGCCGGTCCTTGCCGGGGGCCGAGACGGTACCCGAGGCGTACAGGTCGCCGGTGCGCAGCGAGGCGCCGTTGACGGTCAGGTGCGCGAGTTGCTGGGCCGGCGTCCAGTACATCGCCTCGAACGGCGGCCGGGACACCACGGTGTCGTTCCACCGCACCTGTAGCCGCAGGTCGTAGCCGTACCGCTGCTTCTCGACCAGGTACTCCAGCGGCACCGGGTCCTGCTCGGGCGGGTCGGTACGGGCGGCTTCCAACGCGTCCAGCGGCACGACCCACGGCGAGATCGAGGTGGCGAACGACTTGCCCAGGAACGGGCCGAGCGGGACGTACTCGAAGGCCTGGATGTCCCGCGCGGACCAGTCGTTGACGAGTACCACGCCGAACACGTGCTCGGCGAAGTCCTCCACCGCCACCGGCGCTCCCAGCGCGCTGCCTGCTCCCACCACGAAGCCGACCTCGGCCTCGATGTCGAGCCGGGCGCTCGGGCCGTACACCGGCTCGGTCGCGTCCGCGGGTTTGCGCTGGCCGCAGGGTCGGACGATGTCGGTACCGGACACCACCACGGTGCCGGCGCGACCGTGGTACCCGACCGGGAGCCGCTTCCAGTTCGGCAGCAGCGGCGCCTGGTCCGGCCGGAAGATCCGCCCGACGTTGCTGGCGTGCTCCTCGAAGCTGTAGAAGTCGACGTAGTCGGCGACCTCGACCGGCAGGTGGTTGCGCAGGTCCGCGCGCGGTCGCAGCGCACCGGCGAGCGGGTCGGCGTACCGGGCCCGGCTCAACAGTTCGACCAGCCGCTCGCGTACCGCGGTCCACGCCGGCCGGCCGAGGGCGAGGAAACCGTTGAGGTCCGGGCGGTCGAAGACCGCGACCGGTTCGGTGGTGACCCCGGCCGACCGGAACGCCTCGTCGAGCAGGCCGGTACGCGCGGTCTCCAGCAGCGACAGCGCCTGTCCACCGATCGCCACGGCCGGCCGTGGTGGGGTGTCGTCGCTGCTCACCGCCCCGTACGGCAGGTTCTCCAGACCGAATCCGGAGCCGTCCGGTACCTCGACCCAGCTCACGCGCTCTCCCCCGCGTCCGGTGCCCAGCCGGCGGACCCGCCGGTATCGCCTGTCGGCGGCGCGAGCAGCCCGGTCGACAGCAGGTCGGCGAGCGGCTCGTCGATGCTGCAGGTCCCGAACCCGGTCCACAGTGGACGATCCCGGGGCAGCAGCTCGCGGACGGCGGCCACCAGCGGCTCGGGGTCGGTACCGGCCAACCGGTCGGCGACCGCGGCCTCGTCGGCGCCGGCGTCGGCGTCCACGCAGGCGGTCAGTACGTTCAGGAAACCGTGGTGGACCAGACCGGTCTTCGGGTCGGTGTGCCGTACCAGGTGGTGCAGCCCGGCCGTGCACTTGAACGGGAGTCGCCGGTCGCGGCAGGCACCGATCAGCGCGGCCAGCTCGTCCGGCGACGGGAACGCGTCCTGGTCGGCGCCACCGGTGCGGAACTTGGCCGCCATCCGGGCGGCCCGGCCACCGGCGTACGCCTCGGCCAGTACGTCCAGGGTCAGCGCGGCGTCGGAACCGCGGCTGATCTCGACGTACACCTCGACTCCGGTCCAGGCCGTTTCGTCCAGCCGGTCGATGAGCGCGTGCAGCCCGGCGACCTGGTCGGCGCCGGCCGGCACCTCGACCTGCCGGACCGCGACCCGGCGGTCGGCGAACCGCCGGTCCGCGTCGCCGCCGGCGAGGGCGGCGTCCAGACCGAACACCCCGCGGTCGGCGACCAGGCCGATGGCGAGATCCTCGTTGTCCTCGGCCAGTTCGGCCAGCTCGTCGAGCCGGGACGCGGGCACCAGCAGCACCCCGATCAGCGGCGCGTACCAGGCGCGCTGATGGTCCCGGTGTGCCGCGACCGCGTCCGACAGCGCCGCGTTGCCGGGCGGGAAGACCGCGGCATCGTCGAGCAGTCCGGTGAACAGGGGCGGCACTACCGCGGCCGTGGCGGTGGCCCTGCTTGCTTCGGTTGACACGACAGGAACCTAGTCGACGCTACATATAGAGGACAACATTGTCCGATAATCGGACGTCGCTATGAGGAGTACCGATGCCGTACTACCGAGCGGTCGGCGAGATTTCCCGCAAGCGGCACACCCAGTTCCGGGCGCCGGACGGCAGTCTCTACGCCGAGGAGCTGATGGGTCAGGAGGGCTTCTCCACCGACTCCTCGCTCCTCTACCACCGGCATCTGCCCACCGCGATCGTGGCGAGCTGAGGCGTACGAGCCGCCGACCTGGTCCCGCTCGCCGAACCATCCGCTCAAGCCCCGGCACTTCGCCACCCACAAGCTCGACATCTCCGGCGCCGACCCGATTCTCGGCCGGCAGCACCTGCTCGCCAACGACGACTGCCGGATGTCGTACGCGGTGGCCGAGCAGCCGTGCCCGCTGTACCGCAACGCGATCGGCGACGAGTGCATCTACGTCGAGGCGGGCAGCGCCCGGCTCGAGTCGGCGTTCGGCACCCTGGAACTCGCGGCCGGCGACTACGTGATCATGCCGACCTCGGTGGTGTACCGGCTGGTGCCGACCGGTGATGGTCCACTGCGGACCCTGGTGATCGAGGCGACCGGCCACATCGGCCCGCCCAAGCGGTACCTGTCGGTGCGCGGCCAGTTCCTCGAGCACTCGCCGTACTGCGAGCGCGACCTGCGCGGCCCGGCCGAGCCACTGCTGGTGGACGACGACGAGGACGTCGAGGTGTACGTGCAGCACCGGGTGCGGGGCGGGCACGGCGGTACCGGCTGGACGAAGTTCACCTACGCGCACCACCCGTTCGACGTGGTCGGCTGGGACGGCTGCCTGTACCCGTGGGCGCTCTCGATCCACGACTTCGAGCCGATCACCGGCCGGGTGCACCAGCCGCCGCCGGTGCACCAGACGTTCGAGGGCCCGAACTTCGTGATCTGCTCGTTCGTCCCGCGCAAGGTCGACTACCACCCGCTGTCGATTCCGGTGCCGTACAACCACCACAACGTCGACTCCGACGAGATGCTGTTCTACACCGGCGGCAACTACGAGGCGCGCAAGCGGCTCCGGCATCGAACAGGGTTCGATCTCGCTGCACCCGTCCGGCTTCACCCACGGGCCGCAGCCCGGCGCCCCGGAGCGGGCGATCGGCGTGGACTACTTCGACGAGCTGGCCGTCATGGTGGACACGTTCCGGCCGCTGGACCTGTGCGAGCCGGCCCTGTCCTGCGAGGACACCGGGTACGCCTGGACCTGGGCGCGCCGGGCCAAGGACGTCTGACCGGTCGACGGTACCGCCCGGCACGGCCAGCCCGCGCCGGGCACCGACCCGAGGGAGCGCCGGTCAGCCGCCGACCACGTCCGTGACCCGTAGCCGGACCACCAGGCGCCGCTCCGGGCGGAACGAATGCCAGGGCATGCCGGTGTACCGCCGGGACAGCCGGTCGATCAGCTCGTCACCGCCGGCCTCGGTGACCGTGACCTGCCCGGACAGCGCCACCACCCGGGTGGGATCGAGCGGATCGGTGAGCGTGACCGTGACCCGCGGGTCACGTCGCATGTTCCGGTACTTGCGCCGGTCCGGCGTGGTGGACAGCAGTACGTCGTCGCCGTCCAGCACTGCCCACACGACACAGCGGTGCGGGCCTCCGTCGGCATCGCGGGTCTCCAGCAGTACGTAGATGGGCCTGTCCAGCAACTGCTTCGCCAGTGCCGGTAATCGGCTGGGCACAGCAAACTTCCCCTCGCGGCGGTACCGCCGTCGGCTAGGCCGGGTGGTGGCCGTCGTACCGCAGCGCAACAGCGGTAATCGCGAACGCCCCGATCGCGACCACGACGACCAGCGGCCACAGCCAGCCGGTCACGGCGTACACCAACAGAAAAGCCGGCGCGGCGACGACCGCCGCGATCCGCGCGGCGAGCGAGCCGGCCAACGGTCCGGGATCCGACCGGCGGTTCGCAGCCCGAACCGCGAGCCCGCCGATGAGCACCAACCCGATCACACCGGCGACCCCCGCGGTCAGCCGGGAGGCGCCGTCGCCGGCCACCAGCATGAGCGCGACCAGCAATGGAGCTGCCCAGGCGTACACCGCGCCGCCCTGCAACACCACGGCGAAGCCGCCCAGCTCGGAGTTTCCCGCGCCACCGGCTGCCGGCGACGGACTGGCTGTGCGTGGTACATCCCGGATGACCGCCATCCCGTAGTCGCCACCACTGGTGGCGGCGTCCGGATCGAGCTGCCGGGCCTTCCCGTACGCCCGTTCGGCCAACTCCGTCAGGCCCAGGCCGGCCGCGACGGCACCTAGTACGAGATGCGTCTCCGGCTGTTCGGGCGCCAACTCGACCGCCCGCCAGGCGGCGTCCAGCGCGGCCTGACCATTGCGTACCCGACGCACGATCGCGGCGAAGTGCAGCTGGTTGTACCAGGAGCCGGGATCCCGCGCGAGCAGCAGGTCGGCGGCGTCCAGCGCGTCCTCGGTACGCCCCAGCTCGGCAAGCGTGTGCCCGCGTACCACCTGGGCCAACAGGTGCCCGGGGTCGATCGCGAGGGCCGCGTCGACCGGCTCGAGCGCGGCCTCGGTACGCCCCGCGCGCAGCTCGATCAGGCCGAGCATGGCGAGCGGTTCCGGATGGTCCGGCCGCAGCCGCAGGGCTTCCCGCAGCTCCTGTGCCGCTTCGTCGTACCTGCCGAGATCGTCCAGCAGATCAGCCCGCTGGAGGTACCGGGCGACATCTCCGTCGCCACGATCGGCAGTCACGCCGCAGAGCCTAGACCGCGTGCGGTTCACCGTCGGCCACTCGTCGGCTACTCAATCCGCCCGCCCGACGACCGCGCGCGTGTCTGCGTTATCGAGTAACGGCGTCGGTACTTGGAGTCACTGCGACGGATAGACCAGAGCGACCGCGGTCGCGGCCAGACCCTCGCCCCGACCGGTGAATCCGAGCCCGTCGGTGGTAGTCGCGGACAGTTGTACCGGCGCGCCGACAGCACCGGCCAGCACGCGCTCCGCCTCGACCCGCCGTGGTCCGAGCTTCGGTCGTACCCCGATCAGCTGTACGGCGACATTCCCGGTGCTGAAGCCGGCCGCTCGTACCCGTCGCGCGGTCTCGGTCAGCAGCGCCACTCCGGACGCGCCGGCCCACTCCGGCGCACTGGTGCCGTAGTTCGAGCCGAGGTCACCGAGGCCGGCCGCGGACAGCAGAGCGTCGCAGGCCGCGTGCGCGACCACGTCGCCGTCGGAGTGCCCGGCGAGCCCGGCCACGCCATCCCACCGCAGTCCGGCCACCCAGCAGGGGCGGTCATCGGCGTACGCGTGTACATCGGTGCCGACCCCGACCCGCGGAATGATCACGGCAGCGAGCTTAGATCGGTACGTCGGCCGTCGACTCCCGGCCCGGACGGACCCGCCGCGGCGAGCAGGAACTCGGCGACAACCAGGTCGAACGGGGTGGTGATCTTCAAGGCGGAGTCGCTGCCCACAACCGTGTGTACTCCGATTCCGAGCCGCTCCACCAGCGAGGCGTCGTCGGTCGCGTCGTCGCTGGTGTACTCGTGACCGGCTACCAGGACGTCCCGCCGGAAGCCCTGCGGGGTCTGTACCGACCGCAGGTCCCCTCGCGGCACGGTGCGCAGCACCTGCCCGGACGCATCGACCTGCTTGATGGTGTCGACCACCGGCCGCACCGGGATGACCGCGGGCTGCCCGGCCCGGACCGCCTCGGCGACCCGGTCGAAGAGCTCGGCCGGAGCCAGCGCCCGGGCGGCATCGTGGACCAGCACGATGTCGTAGTCGACCGGGGTGGCGGCCAGCGCGAGCCGGACCGACTCACGCCGGGAAGTACCGCCGGCCACCACCCGGAGCTGAACGCCCGCCGGGATACCGGCACCCACCGCCACCTCGGTGACCAGATCCTCCTGGCCGGGCGGCGCGGCGATGACGACAAATCCAACGGAGTCCGCGGTGACCAGACGGCGCAACGCGTGCGCCAGCAGCGGGTCGCCGGCGAGGGAACGCAACGCTTTCGGCCCACCGGGTCCGAGGCGCTCGCCCCGTCCCGCGGCCGGAACCAAGACCGCGACGTCACCGCGCTTCTGGGAGTGCGCGGTCACGTCGCGGTCCGTGGACTAACTGAGTTGGATGATCAGGCTGACAGAACTTCGTCGAGAAGCGTCTCTGCCTCGTCCTTGGTGCTCTTCTCAGCGAGCGCCACCTCGCCGACCAGGATGTCCCGGGCCTTTGCCAGCATGCGCTTCTCCCCGGCGGAGAGGCCACGCTCCCGCTCCCGGCGCCACAGGTCGCGGACGACCTCGGCCACCTTGAGTGGGTTACCGGACGCGAGCTTTTCCAGGTTGGCCTTGTAACGCCGGGACCAGTTGGTGGGCTCTTCGGTGTGCGGTGCGCGGAGGACGTCGAAGACCTTGTTGAGACCTTCTTCGCCGACCACTTCACGCACTCCGACGATCTCGGCGTTCTCGGCGGGCACCCGGACCGTGAGGTCACCCTGGGCGACCTTCAGGACGAGATACTGCTTCTCCTCGCCCCGGACGATCCGGGTCTCGATTGCCTCGATGAGTGCGGCCCCGTGGTGGGGGTAGACAACGGTCTCGCCGACACTAAAAACCATAGGTTCGAAACCCCTTTCCCTGTGTCTAGGGTAACACGCACCGCATGCGCGGAGGGAACGTCCCGACGGCTAAAAGTGCAGGTCAGCACCTGTGTGAAGAGCGCCGTCTAGCTTGACAAAGGCTTTCGTGTCTGCTGAGTAACGATCTACATGACGCAGCGTGATGGGTCGCAAGCGGTCCGAACCGGCGCATCCCGAACAGCCTCCGGCGCCGCCGCCGGGCACCGCCGCGGAAGAGCCGAACCAGGCCCGGGCGACCGGTCTGAAAAATCCGTTTCATGGGTACCACTAGCGCCTGAGGGATCCCGTGGGGGAAAGTGGAAGCGCGGGGCCGAGGAGACGGTGTGACAACGATTCCGGGCGACGACGAAGGCAGGCGGCCGGCGGATCGCGCCGGGATGCCTGACACCCCACTGGACTGGGAAAACATCGTCATTCCCGACGATGCCTCCGAGCTCGAAGCGGAAGCGGCCGCGGTCCGTCGCGAGTTGCGCCGCGAGTCCCGCCAGCACCGGTTGAGCACCTGGTTCGGCGGTCGTGACGTGGTCATCCCGGTATCGATCGTCGCGCTGGCCGTCATCGTCACCCTGACCAGCCTGTTCGCGGTCATGTGGCCGTACCAGCCGCCCGGTCGGGTCGGGACGGACGCGTCAGCCGCGCCGGACGGCAGCGCGCCGGCCGCGACGGTACGAACCGGCAGCCCGCTGCCCGATCTGGTACTGGTCGATGGTGCCGGCACCCAGGTACGACTCCGGGACACCCAGCCGGCTGTCCTGCTGGTGACCGCGTGCACCTGTACCGAGCTGGTGGTCGCTACCGCGGCCGCGGCCGCCGCCCGGCACGTACCGGTGATCGAAGTGGCGGCCGGCGACGCGCCCGCGATCCCCACCGCGGTACCGGTCGGACAGGTCGGCGCGCTGGGTGACCCGACCGGCGCGCTCACCGGCGCGGTCAGTCAGGCCCCCGGCGCCAGTACCGCCGATCCGCATACGGCCACGGTGATCCTGGTCGACTCGGCCGGCCTGGTGACCCGACTGGTGTACGGAGCGGCCTCGGTCGAGTCGTTCCGCGCCGACCTGGCCAAGCTCGGCGGCTAGCGCTCCCCGGCCGGTCGTGCCCGGCCGGGTCAGGTGCGCTGGAGCAGCACGGCGTAGAGGGTGAGGCCCGGCCCGAACGCGAGCGCCACGCAGTACCCGCCCGGACGCGCGCCCGCCGTGACCAGTGCGTCCAGCACCAGCAGTACCGTCGCCGACGAGCAGTTGCCGTGCTCGCGCAGGGTCTCCCGGGACGCGCGCAGCGCGTCGGCCGACAGGTGCAGCTCGCTCTCGATCACGTCCAGGATCCGCGGGCCGCCCGGATGTACCGCCCATCCGTCCACATCGGACGGTTTCAGTCCGTACCGACCGAGCAGCTTCCCCACCAGATCCGCCACGTGCACCGACAGCACGTCCGGTACCCGCGGGGACAGCCCCATCCGGAAGCCGAGATCGGTGACGTCCCAGGTCATGTGGTCGGCCGTGGCCGGATCGGTCACCGCAGCCACATCGAGCACCCGGTACCCGTTGACCGCACCCGGCTGTACCACCACGGCGGCCGCGGCGTCGCTGAACAGCGCGTGCGCCACGATCTGCCCGACGTCACCGGTCGGCGGTTGTACATGCAGGCTGGTCAGCTCCAGGCAGAGCAGTACCGCCGGCCGGCCGCGGGCGGTCACGTAGTCCGACACCGCGCCGAGTGCCGGCAGCGCCGCGTAGCAGCCCATATGCCCGATCAGCAGCCGCTGTACGTCCGGTGCCATGTCGAGGTCACGCGCCAGCAGGATGTCCAGCCCCGGGGTGGTGTAGCCGGTACAGGTCGCCACCGCGAACAGCCCGACGTCCCGTGCCGCCAACCCGGCCGCACCGAGCGCCATCGTCAGCGCGTCCTTGCCCAACGGCATCGCCTCTGTCACGTACCGCTGCATCCGCTGCCCGGTGGTCCACGTCGACACGTCCTCGACCAGCGGGTTGGCCACCCCGTGCCGGTGGGCCACGCCGGAGTTACTGAACAGCCGGCCGGCCCACCGGGTCTCCCGGAAGTGCTCGGCGAAGAACCCGTCCCAGAGTTCGCGCTGGTCGAGCGCTGGCGGATGGGCGATCCCCAGCCCGGTGATGGTCGGTAGAGCGGTGGAGCCGGCCGTACCGCCGGCTACCATCTTGGCGCCGATCCGTCGGCGTGCGGATCTCCACCGAGCGCGGCCACCCCGAGCCAGTCGGCGCACACGTCACTCGTGGCCGGCTGCAACGAACCGCACCGGGCATCGCGGTACAGCCGCTCAAGCGGATGCCCCCGGCGGCTGGCCGAGGTGCCGGCGGCCTCCAGCATGGACGCGGCGACCTGCTGTGCGGCCTCCCCGGCGAGCAGCTTGGCCCGCCACACCCACCGGTTGGTCTCCGGATCTCCCGGCGCCTCGTCCACCCGCCGCGCCGCCTCCAGCACCGCCAGCCGGGTCGCGGCCACTGTCGCGTCGGCCCGGCCGAGCCGGGCGCGTACCGCCGGGAGCCCGGCCAGCCCGCGCTCGTTGAGGTGTGCCGCGGCCGCCTCGACCGCCGCCTGGGCTACCCCGACGTACACCGCGGCATAGCTCGCCACCAGCCAGTGCGGCATGATCTGCGCGACCAGCAGGGCCAGCCCCTCCACCCCGCCGAGCAGCGCGTCCGCCGGTACGGTCACGTCCAGGTGCAGGTCATGGCTGCCGGTGGCGCGCATGCCGAGCGAGTCCCAGGTCTCCTCCACCGTCACGCCGGGGCCGGCCGGTACCAGGAACTGCGAGATCTTGTCCGGCTCGCTCTCCGACCGCGCCACCACGAGGTAACCGTCGGCGTGACCGGCGCCGGACACGAACGTCTTGCTGCCGTTGAGGTGGAACCCGTCGCCGGCCGGGCGGTACGAGGTGGACACCTTCGACAGCCGGGAGCCGACCCCGCGTTCACTCATCGCCACCGCGTACAGGGATCCCTCGGCGGCCGCGCCGAGAATCCGGTCCCGGGCCCGGAAGTACGACTCGGGCGCACCGAGCGCGCCGGCCAACTCGTCCGGCATGTGGGCGAGCGCCCCGGTCACCGAGGCGTGCATGTTGAAGATCAGCGCGGTCGCGCCGTTGCCGCGGGCCAGCTCGTTCGCCACCTCGGCGTACTCGGCGAAGCTCGCACCGGTACCGCCGAGCCGCGTCGGCACCATCAGGCCGAGCAGCCCCGCCGCGCGCAGGTCGGCGAAGTCGTCCACCGGAAAGGCGCCGGACCGGTCGTACCCCTCCGCCCGCTCCGCCAACCGCGGCGCCAGCTCGTGGGCCGCCGCCACCGGGCTCCGCCGCGGCTCCACCGCCCCGTCGTCGACGCCACCATCATCGGCGGCCACCGGTGCGGGCTCGGTCATCCGATCGCTCATGCCAGCTCCTTCACGCCTCGACCCTGGTACAGCACCGCGGTGGAGAAGGTGGGCAGCATCGGTACCGGACCGCGCCGGGTCACGATCCACCGGAGCAGACCGGTCACCGATGGCCGGAACCCGCGCACCTCGAGGCGTACCCCGTACTTCGCACACGCGTCGATCAGCCGGTCCGGTTCGACGAACAGGGCCGGGTCGTGGATGCCGGCAGGCGCACCACCTGGTACCCGCTCAGCCAGGGTGATCGCGACGAACCGGGCGAGTCGGGTGGCCGCGATCGTGTCCAGCACCAGCAGGCCACCGGGACGGAGCAGTCGACACGCTTCGGCGACCACAGTGTCCAGGTCGTACACATGCTCGAGCAGTTCACCCGCGCTGACCACGTCGGCGCAGCCGTCCGGCAGCGGCAGCGCACCGACATCGGCCCGTACCGGCCGGATCCCGTGCGCCGCGGCCTGCGTCAACGCGCTGGCAACCAGGTCCACGCCGAGGTGCCGGTAGCCCTTGCCGGCGACGTGCGGGGCGAGCAGCCCACCGCCGCAGCCGAGGTCGACCAGCACCGCCCCGTCGCGCCGCGCCGGCGGCACCAGTTTCGCCCGGGCAGCCGCGATCCAGTGCAGCATCGCGAAGGTGCCGTCCGCCTCCCACCACTCCCCGGCGAGATCGTCGTACTGACCCAGGTCGTTACGTGGACGCGACGGCATGTCTTCGAGCGTTACACAGCTTGGCGCCATTGCGCCCCTGTCACCGGATCTTCGCCGTGTCCGCGTTGCGGCCGGTCGCACCGGATGCCCGTACGCCGGCGGGCACACTGAGCCGCGTGACGGGTGCGGTGGAGTGGCTGTGGGCGCTGGTACGCGCCTGCCATCCGGAACCGACGGTGGCGGTCACCGGCGGTGCGACCGTACTCGCGATAGCGACCGGCCGGGACGCGTCCGGGGTGCTGGCGGTGGCCGCCGCGGTGCTGGCCGGACAGCTCTCGGTCGGCTGGAGCAACGACTGGATCGACGCGGCCCGCGACCGCGCCGTCGGACGGTCGGACAAGCCGGTGGTACAGGGTGCCCTGTCGCCACGTGCACTGGCCGTCGCGGCGGTCGGCGCCGGCATCGCCACGGTGCCGCTGTCGCTGCTGTCCGGGCCGGTCGCGGGGCTGGTGCACGTGGCCGCGGTCGCTTCTGCCTGGCTGTACAACCGGCCGCTCAAGTCCACTCCGGTGTCGGTACTGCCGTACCTGCTCTCGTTCGGGCTGCTCCCGTCGTTCGTGGTACTCGGGCTGCCCGGTACCCCCGCGCCACCGTGGTGGCTGGTGACCGCCGGCGCGCTGCTCGGTGGTGGCGCGCACTTCGCCAACGTGGTGGGCGACCTGGCCGACGACGCGCGCAGCGGGATCCACGGGCTGCCGCACCGGCTCGGCCGTACCGGCAGCCTGATCGCGGCGTACCTGCTGCTGGTCGCGGCAACCGCGGTACTCGCGTTCGGGCCGGCCGGTACTCCGGGCTGGTACGGCTGGCTCGGGCTCGCCATCGCGCTGTCCGCGCTCGCGACCGGTGCCGGGTACAGCCGCCGACCCCGGTCCCGCGCCGCGTTCCGGGTCGTGCTGGTGGTCGCGCTGGTGGATGTCGTACTCCTGCTGCTGTCCGGACCCCGACTCGGCTGACCCGACTCGGCTGACCCGGCTCGGTTGAGCCGGCCGCGACCCTTGATCGGCCACCACCGGGTCTCCGCGCAGGCCCCGGACACCCGGCCACTACGCTGTACCGCGGTCTTCGTTTGGGATCCCGTACGGCCACCAGGAGGGTTCCGTGAACCGCTCGACCTACCGTCCGGCGCGGACGCGCCGCCTGGCTCGTCGCGTCGCCATGATCGCTGTGGCCGGTGCGGGAGTCGCGGCGCTGGTGAGCGGCTGCGGTGCCGGCCAGATCGCGGCGACCTCCAAGATCACCGCGTCGGTCCAGGGCGTGAGCGCGGATCGGGGCGACATCCAGCTCCGGGACGTCACCGTGGCATACCCCGGCGAGGCGGACCGCCAGTACGCGGACGGCGCGAGTGCCCCGCTGGCCCTGCACGTGTTCAACTCCGGTCACACGGCCGACGCGCTGGTAGAGGTACGCAGCGAGGCCGCCGGGAAGGTGCTCTACGTCAGCTCCGGCCAGGCGAGCGCGTCCCCGTCGGCCACTGCGTCGACCTCGGCCACCGCGTCGCCGTCGGCCACCGCGTCGACCTCGGCATCCGCCACGCCGTCGGCCTCCGCGACCGGCTCTCCGTCCGCCACCGGCTCTCCGTCGACGACCGGTTCGCCCAGTCCGTCCGTCGCGCCCTCGCCGTCGCTGCCGGGCGTCGAGAAGTTCCGGATCGAACTGCCCCCCAGCGGGTACGCGATGCTGCGCCCCACCGCCGACACCTATCTCCTGCTCTTCGACCTGACCGGGGAGATCCTGCCGGGCCAGTCGGTACCGGTGACATTCGTGTTCGAGAACGCCGGCCCGGTGACGCTCCAGGTACCGGTCGCGTTGCCCGAGTCGGTGTCGTCCCGCAGCCCGCTGGAGCTGGAGCAGCCCGAAGGCGAGTGACCGGCCGCGCCTGACCCGACTCGTCGTACCGACGGGCTAGCGTCCCGTCCGTGACAGTTCGTACCAGCGCCACCTCGAAAAGCGGATCCGGCGGCCGCAGCCGCGCGTCCTTCGACTGCACCGCCTGCGGCGCCCGGGTGCCGAAGTGGGTGGGCCGCTGCCCGGAGTGCGGCGAGTGGGGTTCGGTCACCGAGAGCGTCACCAACACCCTTCCTCCGGTACCGACCGAGGTGGCCGTGCGCGCGCCGAGCGAGCCGGCCCGACCCATCGCACAGATCAGCGCGGACCAGGCCCGGCGGCAGCCGACCGGGGTCGGCGAGCTGGACCGGGTGCTCGGCGGCGGCCTGGTGGCCGGTGGGGTGGTGCTGCTGGCCGGCGAGCCGGGAGTCGGCAAGTCGACGTTGCTGCTGGAGGCGGCACACAGCTGGGCACTGCGAGCCGGATCGATCGCGCTGGTGGTCAGCGGCGAGGAGTCGACCGCCCAGGTGCGGCTGCGGGCCGAACGCACCGGCGCGCTGGACGACCGGCTGTACCTGGCCAGCGAGACCGATCTCGCCACCGTGCTGGGACATCTCGAGGCGGTACGACCGGGACTGCTCGTGCTGGACTCGGTCCAGACCATCGGCTCCGCCGAGGTCGACGGCACGCCCGGCGGGGTCACCCAGGTCCGCGCGGTGGCGTCCGCGCTGATCGCGGTGGCCAAGGAGCGGGGCATCGCCGTCGTGCTCGTCGGTCACGTGACCAAGGACGGCGGCATCGCCGGCCCCCGGGTGCTCGAGCACCTGGTCGACACCGTCCTGCATTTCGAAGGTGACCGGCACTCCACCCTGCGACTGATCCGCGCCACGAAGAACCGGTTCGGCCCGGCCGACGAGGTGGGTTGCTTCGAGATGCACGACGGGGGCATCCGCGACCTGCCGGACCCGTCCGGGCTGTTCCTGGCCAGACATGCCGAGGCGGTGCCCGGCACCTGCGTGACCGTACTGGTCGAGGGGCGCCGCCCGCTGCTGGTGGAGGTACAGGCACTGGTGGCGCCGTCCAACCTGCCCAACCCGCCCCGACCCTCGGTCAGTGGGCTGGATGCCGCCCGGGTGGCGATGGTGCTGGCGGTACTCGGTCGCCGGGCCCGGGTCCGGTTGTTCGACCGGGAGGTGTTCGCCGCGACGGTGGGCGGCGTCCGGCTCGCCGAACCGGCCGCTGACCTCGCCGTCGCGCTCGCGGTCGCGTCGGCCGCCCGGGACGTACCGGTGGGCTCCGACCTGGTCGCCATCGGCGAGGTCGGCCTGGCCGGTGAGGTACGACCGGTGTCCGCGGTGCCGCGGCGGTTGGCGGAGGCGGCCCGCCTCGGTTTCCGCCGGGCACTGGTGCCGGCCGGCGCGGAACCGGCCCGGTCCGGCGGACAGGCTCCCACCGGCCTGCAGGTGATCGCGGTCGCGGACCTGAGCGCCGCGCTCCGGGTCGCGCTCGATCCGTCCTGACCGGTCGGTGACCTGTGCCAACGCGGGTGGTGACCCCGTCGGTACGGGACAGTTGGTCGAGCCCGGTCGATGTGTCGGTCCGGGGTGGGCGCGGAGCTGCTGACCGGCCCGTTCGGGCGTACCGAAGATCACCGGGGTTTTGCACCGGAGTCGTTTGCCGCACCTGGTACGACGGTTCGTACCGGTCCGTAGACTGTGCCCGGCGACTTCGCGGCACACATCGGTAGAGCCTGTGACGGATACACCAACTCAGCCAACGGCCACACCACCGAAGACGGCAGGTGCGGATCCGGGGGACCTCGCCCAGAAGGCGGATACGCCGGTCCGGTCACCGGTGCCCCCGGCTGCCCGCGGGTCGGACCCGACCCTGCGGGTCGCACCTCCTCGCGGACGGGCGGCGGTCGCGCGGGCCCCGGCCAACGCCTACTGGACCGGCCCGATGCGACCTACCAGCGGATCCGACACCCGATCCGTCCAGTCCGGAGTCGGTCCGGCTCACCCCGGGCCGGCACCTACCGCGACCGACCCGACCGACCCACCCATGACCAACCCGACCCTGACCGACCCGACCAATCCGACCGTGACCGACCCGACCGTGACCGACCCGACCGTGGCCGTCGCCGCGGCCGCCAGACCGGCTATCCGGAGCGATGCACTCATGCCCATCAAGCCTGCCGGCGCAACCGGGTCGACGGTAATCGCCGATCATGAGTCAATGCAGTCTGCTGGGCAACAGACTGAGGGGACGCCGAGCGTGCCGATCGACCGCGACGACCCGCTACGCGCCACGCTCGCACTGATGGCGCCGGGTACCGCACTGCGGGACGGCCTCGAACGGATCCTGCGGGGCAACACCGGCGCGCTGATCGTGCTCGGCCTGGACCGGATGGTCGACTCCATCTGTACCGGCGGGTTCCCGCTCGACGTGGAGTTCTCCGCGACCCGCCTCCGTGAGCTGTGCAAGATGGACGGCGCGGTGATCCTGACCAACGACTGCTCCCGGATCGTACGAGCCGCCGTGCACCTGATGCCGGACCCGTCGATACCGAGCGAGGAGTCCGGTACCCGGCACCGCACCGCCG
Organism: uncultured Actinomycetota bacterium; assembly: GCA_963742715.1. GTDB lineage: Bacteria > Actinomycetota > Actinomycetes > Mycobacteriales > Micromonosporaceae > CAVUMR01. The sequence continues at coordinate 1,096,889 of CAVUMR010000003.1, forward strand.
AACGGGTCGCCAAGCAGACCGGTTACCCGGTGATCTCGGTGAGCCAGTCGATGCGGATCATCGGGCTGTACGTCGCCGGCCAACGGCACGTCCTGGACGACTCGGCCGCGATCCTGTCCCGGGCGAACCAGGCGCTCGCCACGCTCGAGCGGTACAAGGCACGCCTCGACGAGGTGTCCGGCACCCTGTCCGCGCTGGAGATCGAGGATCTCGTCACCGTCCGGGACGCGATGGCAGTGGTACAGCGGCTGGAGATGGTGCGGCGGATCGCCGACGAGATCGAGGGGTACGTCATCGAGCTCGGGGTCGACGGCCGACTGCTCGCGCTGCAACTGGACGAGCTGATGGCGGGCGTGGACGAGGACCGGACCCTGGTCATCCGCGACTACCTGCCGCCGGGCGGGCGGCACCGGTCGGTCCGGGAGGTACTCGGGGAGCTGGACCAGCTGTCCGCCACCGAACTGCTGGACCTGACCGCGGTCGCCAAGGCGCTCGGCTACCCGGCCACCGCGGACGCGCTGGACGGCGCGATCAGTCCGTGTGGCTTCCGGCTACTGGCCAAGGTGCCGCGCCTACCCCCCGGCATCGTGGACGCGCTGGTCGAGCACTTCGGCACGCTGCAGCGGCTGTTGGGCGCGGCGGTGGAGGATCTACAGGCCGTAGACGGCGTAGGAGACGCGCGGGCCCGCAACGTACGGGAGGGCCTGTCCCGGCTGGCCGAGGCGTCCATCCTCGAGCGGTACGTCTGAGGTTCCCATCCCGTCCGCGTCGTGACCGGGTGCGCGGGGCGACGCCGCTGGTGGACGTCGCGCGCGTCAGCGTCGCTCGGGTCAGCGTCGCTCGGGTCAGCGTCGCTCGGGTCAGCGTCGCTCGGGTCAGCGTCGCTCGGGTCAGCGTCGCTCGGGTCAGCGTCGCTCGGGTCAGCGTCGCTCGGGTCAGCTGAGCCGGAACGTCGCCGGCGTACCGAGCTTGGTGCCCAACCGGCCGATCAGCTGGTAGGTACCGGGCGGCAGGACGGTACGGGCACCGGTGCAGCCGGGAGCCGAGCTCTTACCAGCCCAAACCAGGTGGAAGCTCACCTTGTCGCCGGCCCGGAAGGTACGCACGTCCGCACCGTGGTTCGGGTTGCAGTCGTCCGACGACCACAGCCGCTGAGTGCCCTTCATGATCCGCAGTTCCTGCTGATCGGCACCGACGTCGCGGGTACACGGATGCTTGGTCGTGTTGCCGACGGTCAGGTAGAGCGTCGGGTACGAGCCGGACGGAGCCGGGGAAGGGGACATCGACGTCGAGATGGAGATGTCGGCGTCCGCACAGGGCGTGGTGGCGGCCGTCGTCGGGTTGGGCGTCGAGCCCGCGGTCGCTGGCGGTTTCGTCGTGCCGGTGCCCGGCCAGTCCGCTGCCCCCGCGCTCGACGTCGGAGTCGGGCTGGCAGCTCGGGATGCGGTATGCGAGGGCGTGGCTTTGGTCGACTTTTTCTCGGTACCGGACTCGGCCCGTGACGAATCGTCTCCACAGGCGTACGCCAGAAGTAGAACTGTCACCAGCACCACGCCGAGCACGATCACACGACGCCGCCAGTAGACAGTGGATGGCAGGTTGCCGACCGTCAGCCTCATCGTGGACTCACGCTAGCGGCGTACGCGTCGATGGCCACGACGACGCGCCGGGGCCACCGGTCCCGGGTCCCTGTCGTGGTACCCGGTCGAGCGATTCCGAGCCGTGCGACGATCGCTACCGATGCCTGCCACACCTTCCACACCAGCACCGGTACCGGCCGCTGGCACGCCGGCGCATCCGCCGGCGCCGACCGACCGCGGCAGCCTGACCGCGCGGGTTTCCGACTGGTACCAACGCAACGCGCGGGACCTGCCGTGGCGGCACCCGGACGCGAGCCCGTGGGCCGTACTCGTCAGCGAGGTGATGCTGCAGCAGACCCCGGTCAGCCGGGTGTTGCCGGCCTGGCACGCCTGGCTGGAACGATGGCCCACCCCGGCAGACCTGGCCGTGGCACCGGTTGCCGAGGCGATCCGGATGTGGGGCCGGCTCGGCTACCCGCGGCGGGCGGTACGGCTGCACGAATGTGCGACCGTGCTGGTCGAGCGGTACGACGGACAGGTCCCGTCAGACCTCACCGCGCTGCTGTCGCTGCCCGGCATCGGCTCGTACACCGCACGCGCGGTGGCCGTGTTCGCGTTCCGGGACCGGCATCCGGTGGTGGACACCAACGTCCGGCGGGTGGTGGCCCGGGCGGTCGAGGGTCTGGCCGATGCGGGTCCCAGTACCAGTGCGGCTGAGCTGATCGCGGTCGACGCACTGCTACCGACGGAGCCGGAACCAGCGGCGGTGGCCTCGATCGCGCTGATGGAACTGGGCGCGCTGGTGTGTACCGCGCGGAACCCGGCCTGCGACCGGTGCCCGTTGGCGGCCGACTGCGCGTGGCTGCAATCCGGTTCACCGCCGCTGACCGGACCGTCCCGGCGGCCGCAGCGGTACGCCGGTACCGACCGGCAGGTACGCGGGCTGCTGCTCGCGGTGCTCCGCGAAGCGGACGCGCCGGTACCGAAGGAGCAACTGGACGTGGTCTGGTCGGACCCGGTACAGCGGGAGCGGGCACTGGCCGCGCTCGTCACCGACGGCCTGGCCCACCGGCTCCCGGACGAGCGCTGGACGCTGCCAACCAGCCACTGAGGCGCGAACCTCAGCGCCGGCCCGACAGCGCCGGTGCGGCCGGCAGGAAGCGCCGTCGCCTCAGGCGCGGCCGTCGCACAAGGCGGACAGCAAAGGGCGGGTCCCGACCCGGAGGTCGGAACCCGCCCTTCCTGCTAGCTCTTGCTCAGCTCCTGCGGTGGCTACTCCCCTGACGCCGCCTCGGCACCAGACGCGCCACCACTCAGGTCGGCTGGCACCGCGTCCGGCACGACCAGTTCCTTCTCCGCGCCACGGAACACCAGCTTGGCGTTCTCGACGTCCTCGGGATCGCCCTCGACGTCGACCACGACGATCTGACCAGGGATCAGCTCGTTGAACAGGATCCGCTCCGAGAGCGAGTCCTCGATCTCCCGCTGGATCGTCCGGCGCAGCGGCCGGGCCCCGAGCACCGGGTCCCAGCCCTTCTTCGCCAGGTACTTCTTCGCGCCGTCGGTGAGCTCGAGGCCCATGTCCTTGTTCCGCAGCTGCTGCTCGATCCGCACGATCATCATGTCGACGATCTTGAGGATCTGGCCCTCACTCAGCTGGTGGAACACGATCGTGTCGTCGATCCGGTTCAGGAACTCCGGGCGGAAGTGGTTCTTCAACTCGTCGTTGACGCGCTGCTTCATCCGCTCGTAGTTGCTGTCGGTGTCGTCCGACCCCGAGAAACCGAGGCTGACCGCCTTGGCGATGTCCCGGGTACCGAGGTTGGTGGTCAGGATGATCACCGTGTTCTTGAAGTCCACGATGCGACCCTGACCGTCGGTCAGCCGCCCATCCTCGAGGATCTGCAGCAACGTGTTGAACACGTCCGGGTGGGCCTTCTCGATCTCGTCGAACAGCACCACCGAGAACGGCTTGCGGCGGACCTTCTCGGTCAGCTGGCCACCCTCGTCGTAGCCGACATATCCGGGTGGGGCACCGACCAGCCGGGACACCGTGTACCGGTCGTGGAACTCGCTCATGTCGAGCTGGATCAGCGCGTCCTCACTGCCGAACAGGAACTCGGCCAGCGCCTTGGACAGCTCGGTCTTACCGACACCGGACGGACCGGCGAAGATGAACGAGCCGCTGGGTCGCTTCGGGTCCTTCAGGCCGGCCCGGGTACGCCGGATGGCCTTCGACACCGCCTTGACCGCGTCTTCCTGGCCGACGATCCGCTTGTGCAGCTCATCCTCCATGCGGAGCAGACGCGAGGTCTCCTCCTCGGTGAGCTTGTAGACCGGGATTCCGGTCCAGTTGGCCAGCACCTCGGCGATCTGCTCGTCGTCGACCTCGCTCACTACGTCGAGGTCGCCGGCCTTCCACTCCTTCTCCCGCTGGGTCTTGGAGTTGAGCAGCTGCTTCTCCTTGTCCCGCAGTTGCGCGGCGCGCTCGAAGTCCTGCGCGTCTATCGCGGACTCCTTGTCCTTGCGCACCTGGGCGATCTTCTCGTCGAACTCGCGCAGGTCCGGCGGTGCGGTCATCCGACGGATCCGCATCCGGGCACCGGCCTCGTCGATCAGGTCGATCGCCTTGTCCGGCAGGAACCGGTCGGAGATGTACCGGTCGGCCAGCGTGGCCGCGGCCACCAGCGCCCGGTCGGTGATCGACACCCGGTGGTGCGCTTCGTACCGGTCGCGCAGCCCCTTGAGGATCTCGATGGTGTGCGCCAGCGACGGCTCGCCAACCTGGATCGGCTGGAACCGGCGCTCGAGCGCGGCATCCTTCTCCAGGTGCTTGCGGTACTCGTCGAGGGTGGTCGCGCCGATGGTCTGCAGCTCGCCCCGCGCCAGCATGGGCTTGAGGATGCTCGCCGCGTCGATCGCGCCCTCGGCGGCTCCCGCCCCGACGAGGGTGTGGATCTCGTCGATGAACAGGATGATGTCGCCGCGGGTGCGGATCTCCTTGAGGACCTTCTTCAACCGCTCCTCGAAGTCACCGCGGTAGCGGCTGCCGGCCACGAGCGCGCCGAGGTCAAGCGTGTACAGCTGCTTGTCCTTGAGCGTCTCCGGCACCTCGCCCTTGATGATCTTCTGGGCCAGTCCCTCGACGACCGCCGTCTTGCCCACGCCGGGCTCGCCGATCAGGACCGGGTTGTTCTTGGTACGGCGGGACAGCACCTGCATGACCCGCTCGATTTCCTTCTCCCGGCCGATGACCGGGTCGAGCTTGCCCTCGCGGGCGAGCTGGGTCAGGTTGCGCCCGAACTGGTCGAGCACCAGCGAGGTGGACGGAGCGGCCTCGCCGCTCGCGCTGCCGCCTGCCGGCTCCTTGCCCTGATAACCGGAGAGCAGCTGGATGACCTGCTGCCGGACCCGGTTCAGGTCTGCGCCGAGCTTGACCAGAACCTGAGCCGCGACGCCTTCGCCCTCGCGGATCAGGCCCAACAGGATGTGCTCGGTACCGATGTAGTTGTGCCCGAGCTGGAGTGCCTCGCGCAGCGACAGCTCCAGGACCTTCTTCGCCCTGGGCGTGAACGGGATGTGCCCGCTCGGCGCCTGCTGCCCCTGCCCGATGATCTCTTCAACCTGCTGTCGAACACCCTCGAGGGATATGCCGAGGCTCTCCAGCGCCTTGGCGGCGACGCCCTCACCCTCGTGGATGAGACCGAGCAGGATGTGCTCGGTGCCGATGTAGTTGTGGTTGAGCATCCGGGCCTCTTCTTGGGCCAGGACGACAACCCGCCGCGCTCGGTCGGTGAACCTCTCGAACATCCGCGTGCTCCTCACGTGCCGTGCTGGGGGCACCGTGTGGTCGCGAACACCTCCTTGGTGCTCGTGCCCTCACTGTATCCCCGCCACCTGACGGGTCTACCTGGCAAGGGGACGGTGCGGTCGCTGCCGCGTGACGCCGCGTCGACCGTCGGCGACCGCCACCGCGGCCACCGATTGAGCAATTCCGCTGGTACCCGCGCTATCGGCGGGACATGAAGCATTAACCGGGAGCGATCGGTGGGTGTTCCCGGCGGGGCCAGGTGTACGCCCAGAGCGAAACGCCGGCCGTGCCCGGAAACGTCGGATAGCCGCGGTACCGGCGTCCCTGCCGGAACCGCGGCGCGGCAGACCGGAGGGTCGCCACAATACGTAGCGTAACGACTGCGGGCAGGTACCGACCACGGCCGAAAGTCCCGCCCGCGCGCGGAGCTCGACCAACAGCCGGAGCTGGACGTCGGACCGGGGCTGGACACCCGGGACGGCGCGGCCGGGAGTGGATCGCCGGCGGGGACTCGACCTCCGAGCCGCCGGGGCGGGTTGGTCGTCGGGCCGGGCGGTACGGGCACGCGCGCGTGTACGTACTTATGTCATGCGGCAAAAGAAGCGGACACCGGAGCGGTACCAGCCGCAATACAGGCGACCCGGGCCGGATTCGGCCCGGGTCGCCTGTTCACGCCCATTCGAACAGCACGAGAAATCACTGGCGTCAGGTGCGGCACATGATTGAACGCCGAGCCGCGTCGAACGTAACTGTGTGCGTCAGTTCCCTGCCGCGGCGTGATACTCGTCGATGATTTCCTGAGGAATGCGACCGCGCTCGGACACCTTCTTGCCTTGACGCTTTGCCCACTCCCGGATTGCGCGGTTCTGCTCACGATCAGCGGCCGCCGAGCCCCGCGCCCGCGGCGCGGCAGTCCGTACGCTCGCGCTACTGCGGCCAACGCGCCGGGCCGAGCCGACATACGCGGCCAGGGAGTCACGTAGCGCGCTTGCGTTCTGGCCCGACAGGTCGATCTCATAGTTCATTCCATCGAGCGCGAACTTCACTGTCTCGCTGGCTTCCCCGCCATCGAGGTCGTCAACGAGGAGCACCTGCACCTTCTGAGCCACAACGCTTTCCCTTCATGCCACCCGTGTTCGTAATGACCGAACAGTAACTCAACCCGACCGAGGGTTGACTCGACACGGCCAAATAATGGCAGAAAAACTCGACTTACGTTTCCCATGTACGCGGCACGCGTACTCATTAACACGGTCGTGACGACAGTCTGTTACCGGGTGAACGGGATGGCCTTACCTGCAGCGAAGCCAACTCAACGCACCGCAGGTGTCCGCTGTTGAACCAGTCGAATAGGTCAGTTGTGCGTAACTCGTCACATAAGCGAACCGAACCCCGGTCCGATGCGCGTTGATCATGATCAGCGCACGAGGGCACAATGACCAGCCGCACAGCGACCGGCGGCACCGCGGTATAGCGGCACCCACCAGCGACGACCACCAGCCGCGGCCACCGGACGGCGCGGCCGCCGGATCGATCCGCTACTCGGGCCGGACGAGCGGGAACAGGATCGTCTCCCGGATACCGAGGCCGGTGAGCACCATCAGCAGCCGGTCGATACCGATGCCCATTCCACCGCTGGGCGGCATGCCGTACTCCAGCGCGCGAAGGAAATCCTCGTCCAACTGCATGGCCTCCGGGTCGCCCTTTGCGGCCAACAGCGACTGGGCCACCAGCCGCTCGCGCTGTTCCACCGGGTCGACCAGCTCCGAGTAGCCGGTACCCAGCTCGGCACCCTGGATATACAGATCCCACTTCTCCGCCACCCCGGCCACACTGCGGTGACCACGGGTCAACGGAGCGGTCTCCACCGGGTAGTCCCGGACGAAAGTCGGCTCCACCAGCCGATCGGCGACGAGCGCGTCGAAAAGCTCCTCCGCAAGCTTTCCGGCACCCCATGCCGGATCCACCGGAATCTCGTGCTTCTCGGCGAACCGGACGAGATCCTGGTACGGAGTGTCCGGAGTTACTTCCTCTCCGAGTGCGTCGGAGACGGACCCGTAGAGGGTCAGCGTCCGCCATTCACCGCCCAAGTCGTACTCGGTGCCATCCACGTGCCGCACCACTGTCGACCCGTACACCGTGCGGGCCGCGTTCTGGATGAGGTCGCGGGTAAGCGCGCCGACCGTGTCGTAGTCGCCGTAGGCCTCATACACCTCGAGCGTGGCGAACTCCGGCGAGTGCGAGGAGTCGATGCCCTCGTTCCGGAAACTGCGGTTGATCTCGTACACCTGATGGATTCCACCGACCACGCAACGCTTCAGGAAAAGCTCGGGCGCGATCCGGAGGTACACGTCGGTATCGAGCGCGTTCGCGTGGGTGATGAACGGGCGGGCGGCGGCACCGCCGTGCAGGAGTTGGAGCATCGGCGTCTCCACCTCCACATAGCCGCGCGAATCGAGCAGTTCGCGCACGCTGCGCACCACGTCCACCCGGGTGCGCAGGACCTGACGGGCCTGCGGCCGCATGATCAGGTCGACATAGCGCTGGCGTACCCGAGCCTCTTCGCTCATCGGCTTGTGCGCGACCGGCAGCGGCCGCAACGCCTTGGCGGTCATCGCCCAGCTATCGGCGAAGATCGACAGCTCGCCGCGCTTGCTGGTGATGACCTCGCCCTCGACACCGACGTGATCGCCCAGATCCACCAGTCGCTTCCAGGAGTCCAGCTGCTCCGGCCCGACCTGGTTGAGGGAGAGCATCGCCTGCAGCTCGGACCCGTCGCCGTCCCGCAACGTGACGAAGCACAACTTGCCGGTGTTCCGTACGAAGATCACCCGGCCGGTCACCGCGGCCCGGTCCCCGGTGTTCGTGTCCGGCGGGAGGTCCGGGTACCGCTCGCGGATCTCGGCGAGCGTCGCGGTACGGGCGAAGTGCACCGGGTACGGATCGATGCCGTCGGCGAGCATGCGCGCGCGCTTCTCGTGTCGTACCCGCAGCTGCTCCGGCAGTTCGTCGGCTTCAGACGGGTTCACGTCGCGGGCATTGTCGGTCACGTCGGCTCTCACCAGCTCTGGTCGGCACACTTCTCGTGGGCGGCCCGGCGCGACCCTGCCGAGTCGCGCGGACACGTTGTCAGCGCTCGGAACACCGTTCGGGCCAGCGGAAAGCCAGCGCCTGACCGCACCAGGTGACGGGCGGGAAGGACGTTCCGGTTATCCGACGAGGGTAGCGGTCCGGGCCCGGGCGGCTGACGGCATATCCGCCCCCCCGCACCGCCTCCGGCCTGCGGTCTTCGGGTACCCGCGCGGTCGAATTGCCTCGGCCACCGCCCAGCCCGATGGCTACCGTGGTGGCTGTGGAGCCAGCTGATGTGTCTGCGCAAGCCCAGTCGTTCGGCCCGGCCGCCGACCTGTACGACCGGGTCCGGCCCGACTATCCGGACGACATCATCGACTGGATGCTCGGCGCGGAGCCGCGCCGCGTCGTCGACCTGGGCGCCGGTACCGGCAAGCTGACCCGCCGGCTGCTCGCCCGGGGTCACGAGGTGGTGGCCGTCGAGCCGGACGAGCAGATGCTCGCGCGGCTGGCCGCGACCAGCCCCGGCGCGACCCCGCTACCGGGCTCCGCCGACCGCATCCCGCTGCCGGACGCCAACGTCGACGCGGTCGTCGCCGGGCAGGCGTACCACTGGTTCGACCCGGAGACCGCGCACCCGGAGCTGGCCCGGGTCATCCGACCCGGCGGCGTGTTCGCTCCGGTGTGGAACATCCGGGACGAGAACGAACCGTGGGTGGCCGCGCTGTCCGCGATCATGCACCGGTACGGCGGCGGCCAGGACGGAAGCAACTCGTTCTACCTCTGGACCCACGCGGACTTCGGCGAGTGGTTCGGCCCGGTGGAACGGCTGGCCGTCCCGTACACGGTGCCGATGGACCCGGACCGGCTGGTCAAGCTCGTGCGGTCCCGGTCCTACTACCTCACCGCCAGCCCGGACCAGCAGGCCGACATGGACCAGGCCACGACCGACCTCGCCACCACCCACCCGGACCTGGCCGGGCGGGACACGTTCGACCTGCCGTACGTCACCGTCGCCTACCGGGCCACCCGCACTCAGGGGTAGTGCTTCTCGTACACCAGCCGCAGACCCAGCAGGGTGAGGTTCGGCTCGTGGTGCGTGACCGTCTGGCACTCGGACAGCACCAATGTGGCCAGCCCGCCGGTCGCCACCACCGCGTTCACCGTGCCCAGCTCGTCGACCATGTGCCGGACCACGCCGTCCACCTGACCGGCGAAGCCGTAGTACATGCCGGACTGCAGGCACTCGACGGTGTTCTTGCCGATCACCGACCGCGGCTTCGCCGGCTCCACCTTGCGCAGCTGTGCCGCCCGGGCGGCCAGCGCGTCGAACGAGATCTCGATCCCCGGCGCGAACGCGCCACCGAGGAACTCGCCGCGGTCGCTCACCACGTCGAAGTTCGTGGTGGTACCGAAGTCCACGACGATCGAGGGCCCGCCGTACAGCGTGAACGCCGCGAGCGTGTTCATCACCCGGTCGCTGCCGACCTCCTTGGGATTGTCGATGGCGAGCTGCACGCCGGTCTTCACGCCCGGTTCGACCACCACGGTCGGCAGCTCGCCGTAGTACCGGTGCAGCATCGCGCGCAGCTCCCGGAGTACCGCCGGCACCGTGGAGCAGGCCGAGATCCCGGTGATGTCGACCGCCTCACCGGCGAGCAGTCCGCGGAACGTCAACGCCAGCTCGTCCGCGGTCGCCCGCGAGTCGGTCTTGATGCGCCACGAGTGGCTGAGCTTCTCCCCGTCGTAGGTGGCCAGCACGGTGTTGGTGTTGCCCACGTCGATACACAGCAGCATCAGTCACCTCGGTCGGGTTCAACGCGCAGGTCCATGGCGATATCCAGCACCGGCGACGAGTGGGTCAGCGCGCCCACGGACAGGTAGTCGACGCCGGTCGACGCGTACTCGCGGGCGCGCTCGAGCCTCAGCCCACCCGTCGCCTCGAGCTCGGCCTTCCCGCCGACCGCGGCCACCACGTCGCGCAGCAGCTCCGGCGACATGTTGTCGCACAGCAGGAAGGTGGCGCCGGCGTCCACCGCCTCCACCGCCTCGGCCACCGTGGTCACCTCGACCTGTACCGGCACGTCCGGGAAGGCCGCCCGGATCCGGTGGTAGGCGTTCGCCACGCCACCCGCGGCGAGCTTGTGGTTGTCCTTGACCATGGCCACGTCGTACAGGCCCATCCGCTTGTTCGTACCGCCGCCGCAGCGCACCGCGTACTTCTCCAGCGCGCGCAGGCCCGGCGTCGTCTTGCGGGTGTCCAGCACCTGGGCACCGGTACCGGCCAGCGCGTCCGCCCAGCTACGGGTATGGGTGGCCACGCCGGACAACCGGCACAGCAGGTTCAGCGCGGTCCGCTCGGCGGTGAGCAGCGCGCGTACCGGACCGGTCACGGTGGCGAGCACGTCGCCCCGGCACACCCGGTCGCCGTCCGTCGCCACGGCGACGAAGTCCGCGTCACCGGCCGAAGCGCGATCGAACACCGCCGCGGCCACCGCGAGGCCGGCCAGCACGCCGTCGGCCCGGGCCACGAGGTCGGCGGTACCGGCCTGAGCCGCGCTGATCGTGGCCGCGCTGGTCACGTCCACACCGTCGGGACCGCCCAGATCCTCGGCCAGGGCACGGCGTACCAAATCGTCGGTTGTCGATGGATCGAGCCCGGCGGCGCGCAACGCGGTGACGGTGGCCGGCTTCACGAGAGCTCCTCCCAGTCCTGGACGAGACGGCCGTCCGGGCCGATCGACGCGAGCAGGTGCCCGCGCCAGGCGTCCTCGGCCGCGGCGAAGTCCTCCCGCCAGTGGCAGCCGCGGGTCTCCTCCCGCCGGCCGGCGGCGGCGAGCAGCGCGGTCGCGACCGTCATCAGGTTCGTCGTCTCCCAACTCGCGGTGTCGGGGGTCGCCGGTGCCGGCGCCTGCGACAGCCGGACCAGCTCGGCTCCGGCCGCGGCGAGCGACTCCGCGCTGCGCAGCACCCCGGCACCGGTCGTCATGGCCCGCTGGACCGGCCGGCGTACCTCCGGCGCGAGCAGCCCGGCCGGCTGCTCCTCGGCGACCGGCTCGCCCTGTGCCGGCAGTCCGGCGGCGAGCTGGTCGGCGATCCGCGCGGCGAACACCAGCCCCTCCAGCAGCGAGTTCGACGCAAGACGATTCGCACCGTGTACGCCGGTGCAGGCCACTTCACCGCAGGCGTACAGGCCGGGCACGCTGGTACGGCCGTGCAGGTCGGTACGCACCCCGCCGCTCGCGTAGTGGGCCGCGGGTGCCACCGGAATCAGCTCCTCGGCCGGCTCCACGCCGACCGCGCGGCAACTCGCCACGATGGTCGGGAAGCGGGACTCCAGCCGCTCCCGGCCGAGATGCCGGGCGTCCAACCAGACGTGGTCGGTACCGTCGGCCAGCATCGTGCGCATGATGCCCTTGGCGACCACGTCGCGGGGCGCCAGCTCGGCCAGATCGTGCTGGCCCACCATGAACCGCTTGCCGTCGCCGTCGACCAGGTACGCACCGTCGCCGCGCAGCGCCTCGCTGACCAGCGGCTGCTGTTCGGTGTCCGCGCCGGCCACGCCCAGGTACAGCGCGGTCGGGTGGAACTGCACGAACTCCAGATCCGTCACGGCCGCGCCGGCCCGCAGCGCCAGCGCCACACCATCCCCTGTGGACACCGGAGGGTTCGTGGTGCAGGCGTACACCTGACCCATCCCGCCGGTGGCGAGCACCACCGCCCGGGCCAGGATCGCCCCCACCCCGTCCGGCGTGCCCTCGCCGAGCACGTGCAGGGTCACCCCGCAGGCGCGGCCGGACCCGTCGGTGAGCAGGTCGAGGACCAGCGCGTGCTCCACCAGCTTGATCCACGGATCCCGGCGTACCGCGGTGTGCAGCGCCCGCTGCACCTCCGCGCCGGTCGCGTCGCCGCCGGCGTGCACGATCCGGTCGGCCCGGTGACCGCCCTCGCGACCCAACTGCAGCGAGCCATCGGTATTGCGGTCGAACCGGGCACCGAACCTGATCAGCTCCTGTACCCGGGCCGGACCTTCGTGGACCAGCACGTCGACGGCCCGCTCGTCGTTGAGCCCGACCCCGGCGAGCAGGGTGTCCCGGGCGTGCGCGGCCGGGGTGTCGAGCGGGTCGAGTACCGCCGCGATACCGCCCTGCGCCCACCGGGTCGAGCCCTCGTCGATGTCGACCTTGGTCACCACCGTCACCCGCGCCCCGGCCGCCCGGGCGTACAGCGCCGCGGTCAGCCCGGCGACCCCCGAGCCGACCACACAGACATCCGTCTCGTCCGCCCAGCCGGGGGCGCGGGCGAGCAACCGGCGCGGCAACGCCGGCAGGGCGGGGTCGGTCACAGGCACTCCGTTCAGGGGTACGGGCGGCTCTCCGTTGCGGGATACGGCCGGCGCTGGCTCGCGGCGGTCCGTCACCGCGCTCCCGGCGTGTACCTCGGCAGCGCCCGCAGCGCCAGCCCGCGGATCGACGCGTTGAGCAGAGCCGGTCCACTGGTGGTGGCGTAACACTGGACCACCGGCTCCTGGTCGTCCTCGTTCGGCACTCCCGGGTGCAGATGCAGCAGGCCGACGTCGCTGCGGTACCAACCGGGCGGCAGGTCCAGGTACGTCAGCATCAGATCGGCACATCCGCCGAAGGCGAGATCGACCCCCGGACCGGCCGTGGCCGGCACCGGGTACAGCCCGAGAAACTCCCCGTCGTGCGGCTGGTCGCACGGCACGTACAGGTTCACCGAGTTGCCGAGCAGGCAGGTGATCGCGAGAGTCTCCGGGGCCTGCCGGAGGATGTCGCGCAGGCTCTCGGTACGGCTGACCGGCCGCACGTCACCTGGTCCGGATGCCTCGGCCACATCGCAGCGGTACCCGTAGCCGCCCGGATGCGGCGTGAACCGCAGCGTCCAGAACAGCCGGGCGGCCTGCCACGGACCGCCCACGTACGACGAGATCGTGCGCGCGCAGTCCGCCCGCAGTACGCCGAACACCTCGCTGAACCAGGCATCCAGACCGCGGCGGGTGGACGGTACCGATCGCAGCAGCCGCCGCGGAACCTGCCCGGTGTGGTACGTCTCGTACGTGTGCGGGGTGACGCAGCCGACCGGCTCGACCGCCTCGGCCAGCAGCAGGCCACGGGCGTTCTCGCCCAGTACGTGACAGGCACCGACCTGGGCGGTACCACCGGACAGCGCCGGCCACAGCGCCGGCAGCCAGGTGGACCTGATCATGTCCGGGTCCGGCGGGACGGTGGAACCGCCGAGGAGCAGTACGAGAGCCACCAGCAGGACGGCCGTGAGCCGGCGGTCGACGCGGAACGTGTACGGGTTCAGCGGTGGCGGGCTGCGGTCCAGGTCGATGACGTGTACCCGCCAGGACACCGGCCCGGGAAGATCGGCCGGCACTCCAGCGGGCGGCGCTTCCGCGGGCCGGGCCTCTGTGGGCGGCGCTCCAGTGGGCGGCGACTCTGCGGCCCGCGCCTCTGTGGACGGCGCTCCAGTGGGCGGCACAGCTGTGGGCGGCGCTCCAGTGGGCGGCGTGGAGCTACCGACCGGCGCCGCCTGCGTCGGGTCTCGGTCAGGCCGGGTGGTTGCCATCACCGCGGACCACGCCACCGGCCATGCCCGGCACCGCTTCGCCCGGATCGTGTCCACCGGCGAGCACCCGGTTGGACGGGTCCACATGCAGAATGCGGGGCAGATACTCGGGCGCCTCCGGCTCGGCCATCACGCCGTACCCGATCATGATGATCAGGTCCCCCCGGTGCAGCCGCCGGGTCGCCGCGCCGTTGACCCGGACCACGCCGGATCCGCGCTCGCCGGCCACCACATAGGTCTCCAGCCGCTCGCCACCGGTGATGTCCACCACCGCGACCAGCTCGCCGGGCAGCAGGTCCGCGGCGTCCAGCAGCGCCTCGTCCACGGTGATCGAATCGCTGCCGGACGGATCGGTATCCGTCACGGTGGCCCGGTGGATCTTGGACTTGAGCATCGTGCGGAACATCGTCACAACTCCACCGCCGTGTTGTCGATCAACCGCGTACTGCCGACCTTCGCGGCCACCAGTAGCCGAGCCGGGCCCGTGGTCGGGGCCGGCCCCAGTTCCGGATCGGTGAGCACCAGATAGTCGGTGGTCACCACCGGCGCCGCGGCATCGAGCTCCGCACGCGCCGAGCTCACCGTACCGTCCGGACCGGCCCCGTCGGCAGCCGCGGCGGCGCCGGCCCGCAGTGCCGCGGACAGCGCCAGCGCGGCGACCCGCTCCTGATCGGACAGGTACGCGTTGCGGCTGGACCGGGCCAGCCCGTCCGGTTGGCGCACCGTCGGTACTCCGACGATCTCCACCGGTAGGTCGAGGTCGCGCGCCATCCGCTGGATGAGGGTCAGCTGCTGGTAGTCCTTCTCGCCGAAGTACGCCACGTCCGGCCGGGTGAGCTGCAGCAACTTGAGCACCACGGTCAGTACGCCGTGGAAGAAGCCCGGTCGGCTGGCGCCCTCCAGTACCTCACCGAGCTCGCCCGGGTTGACCCGGACCAGCGGGGCTCCGTCCGGGTACATGACCTGCCGGTCCGGCGCGAACACCACCTCGACGCCTTCGGCGGCACAGGTGTCCAGATCCGACGCGAAGGTGCGCGGGTACCGGTCGAAGTCCTCGTTCGGCCCGAACTGGAGCGGGTTGACGAAGATCGTGACGAGTACGTGGTCGGCGCCGGCCCGCGCCGCGCGGAGCAGCCCGACGTGCCCCTCGTGCAGCGCGCCCATCGTCATCACCACGGCCACCCGGCCCGACAGGCTCGACCGGGCCGCCGCGAGCGCGGCCCGGTCCGACACGACCACCGGCCGGGTCGGCGTGACCGCCGCGGTGCCCGCGGCTGCCGCCGTGGTCGCGGTACCGGTGGAAGCGGTCGCGGTGCTGGTCGTCGGGGATGCCCTCATGCGGTCGCGCCCTGCGGGCGCCCGGCGAGCACGTCGAGCAGCGGCTCGGCGTCGGTGGGGCGCAACCGGCCGGAGGCGATGGCCCGGTCCGCGGTACGCCGGGCCAGGGAGAGGTACGCCGCGACCGAGTCGGGCGCGCCGGCCCCGAGCGTCTGCAGGTGAGCGGCCACGGTGCCGGCGTCACCGCGGGACACCGGCCCGGTCAGTGCCGCGTCGCCGAGCCGCAGCGTGTTGTCCAGCGCCGCGGACAGCAGCGGCGAGAGCATTCGCTCGGGATGTACCACGCCGGCGGAGCGGAGCAGGTCCATCGCCTCGTTCACCAGCGTGACCAGGTGGTTCGCCCCGTGCGCGAGAGCCGCGTGGTACATCGGGCGGGCCGCCTCGGCGATCCACTCCGGCTCGCCGCCCATCTCCAGTACCAGTACCTCGGCCACCGGCCGCAGCTCCGGCGGTGCGGTCACCCCGAACGAGATACCGCCGAGCCGGTACAGATCCTCGGACCGGCCGGTGAACGTCATCGCCGGATGTACCGCCAGCGGCAGGGCACCGTGCCGGGTGAGCGGCTCCAGTACCGCGATCCCGTGGGCTCCGCTGGTGTGCACGAACAGTTGGCCGGGGCGTACCGCGCCGGTCTCGGCCAGTCCTTCGACCAGGCCGCCGAGCGTGTCGTCGGGTACGGCGAGCAGGACCAGATCGGCCCGGCGTACGGTCTCGTCGGCCGGCAGGATCGCGGCGCCCGGAAGCAGCGTGCGGGCCCGCTCGACCGAGGCCGCGGACACCGCGGACGCGGCGACCACCTGGTGACCCGCCCTGGTCAGGGCCGCGCCGAGCACGGCACCCACCCGCCCGGCACCCACCACGCCGATCCTGAGCCGGCCCGGCCGGCCCGCCGGGCCACGGCTGTCGTCGGCCTCCGCCATCCAGTCGACCGGCTCGGCCCAGGCACTCGGGTCCCCGGCCGGACGACGGCTGGAGCGGTGGCCCACCCGGTCACCCGCGGCCGGCTGGCGGCGCGGGCGCTCACCGGAAACAGGCCGGGAGCCAGCGGCAACGGGCGGGGAACCGGGGGAAACAGGCAGGGAGCCGGCTGCTGACGGCCGGCTGGCCTCGCCCCGCTCGTCGGCGGGGCGGCGTGCGGCAGCGCACATGATGACGATCCAGTCCGTTGACGGGTACCGGTCGCCGCCAGTATCCGCCGTTACCACCGGTCCGGCCAAAGTCCTGTGGCATCCTTCACTGCCGCCGAACCCGGCCGGGCCGTCCGGACCCGCCCCGCCGCGGCGCCTGCGGCACCACCCGGCGGCGGCCGTACGCGAGGATGGAGCCGTGCTTCGCTGGCGGGACGCGATGGAGCAGGCGCTGTACGGGGCGCGCGGCTTCTACACCGCCGGTACCGGGCCGGCGGCACACTTCCGTACCAGCGTGCACGCGTCGCCACTGTTCGCCGGGGCGGTACTCGCGCTGCTGACCGGGCTGGACGAGGCGCTGGACCGGCCGGACCCGTTGACCGTGGTGGACGTGGGCGCCGGTCGGGGCGAGCTGCTGGCCGCGCTCGGCCGGCTCGCGCCGGAACCGCTGGTACCACGGCTGCGGCTGGTCGCGGTCGAACGGGCGGGGCGACCGGACGGCCTGCCGGACCGGATCGAGTGGCGGAGCGAGCCACCGGCCGGGATCACCGGGCTGCTGCTCGCGACCGAGTGGCTGGACAACGTACCGCTGGACGTCGTGGACCTCGCCGCGGACGGCGTACCCCAGGCGGTCCTGGTCGATCCGGAGACGGGCGCGGAGCAGGCGTGCGGACCGGTGGCCGGTGCGGACGCCGCCTGGCTGGACCGCTGGTGGCCGGACCCGCGGCCGGGCGACCGGGTGGAGCTCGGCCGGCAACGGGACGAAGCCTGGGCGGCCGCGATAGCGACGATCGAGCGGGGAGCCGCGCTCGCGGTCGACTACGGCTACCGGTCGGCGGACCGGCCGCGGCGGGGCACTCTCACCGGCTACCGGGATGGCCGGCAGGTCCCTCCGGTGCCGGACGGTAGCTGCGACCTCACCGCCCACGTCGCGTTCGACCCGGTCGCGGCGGCCGGTGCGACCGCGGCCGGTGTGGCGCCATCCGTGGTCGAGCAACGGGCCGCGCTGCGGGCGCTCGGGGTATCCGGTACCCGGCCAGCCATCGAACTGGCCCACCGCGACCCGGCCGGCTACGTGCGGGCGCTGGCCCGGGCCAGCCAGGCGGCCGAGCTGACCGACCCGGCCGGCCTCGGCGGGCACCTCTGGCTGCTCCAGTCGATCGGCCTGCCCGCGCCGATCCGGCTCGGCTGACTGGCGGTCGCGTCAGCGGGGCAGGGTGGCCCGGTGCCGGCGCCGCCGGAGCAGACCGACCAGCAGGAGTACGCCCGCGAGCAGGCCCAGACAGCATGAGCTGACCGCCGCCACCAGCAGCGCGCCGAAGCCCGTGTCATTGGGAGTCACCAACAGCGGCCGGTCGAGCGCCGGACAGGCGATCCGGCCGGTACCGGTCCGATCCGCCTTGAACCAACCGACGAAGGTGTACAGGTTGTCGTCGAAGTAGCGGGTCGGGCCGGAGCCGAACGGCTCGTCGGCGCGCAACGGAATGGCCCGGGTGGGCTGGCCCGCGCCGGACACCGTGCAGGGCTGGGCGGGGTGCTCGCGGCCCGGGCCGCGCTGGTAGAGCCAGAAGTCGTCGCCGGTGGTCAGCCTGATCTGGACGATGTTGCCGGAACCGGCGCGCTGGTGCGTCCAGCCGCGGGCCATCCGCGGGCCCCAGAGCAGGCCGGCCGAGCTGAGGCAGCACGTCGCCATCAGTGAGAGCGTGGCGGCCCACCACAGGGTCCGGCGGAAGTCGGCCGCGCGGAAGGCGGCCCGGGTACGGCCCGGCACCGGCCAGGCCGGCCGCGGCATCCGTACCGCCCGCGCCCGGATCACCGGAGCGCTCCGGTGACGGGCTCGGCTGCGTTCACCCGGCCGATCCTGGCAGCATCCCGGCCACCGGCACACGCCGACCTCGGTCGACGTACCGGCAGGAGACGCAGCGTGGTTTCTTCGGCACCGGCAGCGCCCGGCCCGTGCCGCGCCGACTGTCGTCGACGCCCCGGCGTGGACCTGTCCCATGGCAGGATGCGGACGTGACCACCGAGGAGCGCCGGGCGCTGACCGTCGGGCTGGGCTCCGGCGCGGAACAGTTCGCCGAACTCGGTACCGAGGTCTCCGGTGGGCTCGACACCGCCGACATGGTGCTCAACATCGGCCCGCAGCACCCCTCCACGCACGGCGTACTCCGGCTGAAACTGGTCCTCGACGGTGAGCGGGTGGCCAGCGTCGACCCCGTCATCGGGTACATGCACCGCGGCGCCGAGAAGCTGTTCGAGGTACGCGACTACCGGCAGATCATCGTGCTGGCCAACCGGCACGACTGGCTGTCCGCCTTCTCCAACGAGCTGGGCGTGGTACTCGCGGTCGAGCGGCTGATGGGCATGGAGGTACCCGAGCGGGCGATCTGGCTGCGTACCGCCATGGCCGAGCTGAACCGGGCGCTCAACCACCTGATGTTCCTCGGCTCGTACCCGCTGGAGATCGGCGCGATCACGCCGGTGTTCTACGCGTTCCGGGAGCGCGAGACGCTCCAGGCGGTGATGGAGGAAGCCACCGGCGGCCGGATGCACTACATGTTCAACCGGGTCGGCGGGGTCAAGGAGGAGGTACCGGCCGGCTGGACCGGTCGGGCCCGGCAGGCCATCGGTGAGGTGCGGCGACGACTCCCGGATCTGGACAACCTGATCCGGCGCAACGAGATCTTCCTGGCCCGTACCAAGGGAGTCGGCGTACTGACTCCCGAGGCAGCCGCGGCGTACGGGGTGTCCGGCCCGGTCGCGCGCGCCTCCGGACTCGACTTCGACCTGCGCCGGGACGAGCCGTATCTCGCGTACGACCAGCTCACCGTGCCGGTCGTCACCCGTACCACCGGGGACTGCCACGCCCGGTTCGAGTGCCTGCTCGATCAGGTGTACGTCTCCCTAGACCTGGCCGAACAGTGCCTGGAGGTACTCGACCGCACCCGCGGGCCGGTGAACGTACGACTGCCGAAGATCGTCAAGGCGCCGGAGGGCCACACGTACGCGTGGACCGAGAACCCGCTCGGCATCAACGGCTACTACCTGGTGTCCCGCGGCGAGAAGACGCCCTGGCGGATGAAGCTGCGTACCGCCTCGTACGCGAACGTGCAGGCGCTCTGCACCCTCATGCCAGGCTGCCTGGTACCGGACATGATCGCGATTCTCGGCTCGATGTTCTTCGTCGTCGGCGACATCGACAAGTAGCGCCGGTCTCCCCCGGCTTCGCCAGAGCGGCTGCACCAGAGCGGCTGCACCAGAGCGCGGCTGGCGCCGAGCGGGGCGCGCTAGTAGGTGCGGTAACCCGGTGCGCTGTCGTACGACTCCGGCTCGGCGTGCCGGGAATGCCGGCTGCGCTGGCCGTACCCGCTGGACTCGTACGTCGTGTTCTGCTCGCCCGCCCGGCTCCAACCCTCCACCGCCGGCTCCTCCGGCTGGTAGGACGACCACCGCTGCTGGTCCCCGTAGGAGGCGCTGGGCAGCGCCAGTTGCTGCCGGCCACTGGCCGATCCGCTCGGCGGGGCACTGGTCGACGCGATCGCCGAGCCGTTCGAGTACGCCGAGCCGCCGGTCGCGCCGCCGTACGTCGAGCCGCCGGTCGCGCCGGCACCCTCGGTGCGGTCGGCGTGCCGGCCGCTGTACCCCGCGCCGCCGCCGTAGCCACCGGCGGGCTCGTCCCGGCGGTAGCTCGGCTCGCTGTACCGCTCGGCCCGGTCGGCGCCGTGCCGGCCACCGCCGGGGGACGCGGGTTCGCCGCGCAGGTCCGACCACGGGTCGGCGCTACGGGACGGGGCCGACCGCAGGTCGGCGAAGCTGTCTTCCTCGTACAGGTCGTCGTCGTCGCGAGCCCGCCGGGACCGTCGCCCGCCCCGGGTGTCCGGCTCGGGCTTGAAGCCGATGCTGGTCGGCTCGTCGTACGAGCGCTGCCCGCCCGGGTACTGGGACCAGCCACCGGTGCCGGTGGTCTCCGGCTGTCGACGCGACCGGGCCGGCGACTCGAGGGTCGCCCGTACCGGCAGCGGCCGGTCGTCCTGCTCGGCGGACACCCCGCCGTACACGGTTCCCGATGCGTCGTGCTCGGCCGGGGCGCGGTGCCGGCGGGGCAGGTTCTGGTCGGCGGCCGCCGTCACGTGGGTGGTCTGCCGGGTGGTCACCTGCACGGTCTCGGTGTGCCGCACGACCCCGCCGCTGAAGCCGCGGTACGCCCCGCTCGCCGAGGCGTCGGCCGGTGGCGCGCTGTACTGCCGGTACGCACCACTCGCGGACACGTTGGCCGGTGGCGCGCTGTACTGCCGGTACGCGCCGCTGACCGGGGCGTTCGCTGGCGGGGCACTGTACTGCTGGTACGCACCACTGACGGGGGCGTTGGCTGGTGGGGCGCTGTACTGCTGGTACGCCCCGCTCGGGGATGGGCTGGCCACCGCGGCCGGAGCGGTCGCGGCCCGGGGCCGGCCGCCGTTGGACTCCCCGGCGGGTCGCCCGCCCGCGCCGTTCGCGGCCCGGCGGGGGCCGGCACCCGCGGGGTTCGCCGCTGCCCGGGCACCGGCCGCCTTGCCGGGGCTCGGTGCGGGTCCACGGGTACGAATGTTCGCCAGCTGGCCGCGCAGCGCCTCCATTTCCTGGCGTAGCGCGGCGCACTCGCGTTGCACGATGGACTCGGTGTTCTGTACCGCCGCCGTGACTTCCTCACGAAGGTCGGCGCGGAGAAGATCCGCCTCGTCGAGGATCGTCTCCTCGAGCTCCAGCCGGACCGCTTCGGCGTCCCGACGCATCGTCAGGGACAGGCCGATCAGGACCACGGACAGGATGGCGAGCACCGCGGCGATCCGCAGCGGTCCGCTGCTCCGTCCGAGCAGGAGGGTGAGCGCGGCGAGCGGCGCCAGCGCTACACCGATCCAGAAGAGCACTGTGAGGAGCTGCCGGCCTCGCCCGCCTACCTGGGGTTCGGAGGCTGGCATGGTGCTCAAGGCTAGCGACCGATATCGATAACGGATAGTGGGGATGGTGTGCAATAGGTCGTTCGGGCCACTTGATGCCGCCCAAACCGGTATCATCCGCCGCTCGGCGATCGTCCGGTCACCGTCGGTTGACGGATATCCGCGGCTCGTCGCACGTCCGGCACGCCGGTCTTGCCACGCCGGTCTTGTCACGCCGGTCTTGTCCCGCCGATCTGTCACGCCGGCGGAACCGCCACTCGGCGGCCTAGTGGCTGACCACCACGTCACCGCCGCGCACGACGGTACGGACCAGCGGCACGCCCGGCCGGTAGGCCAGGTGGACGTACGAGGGTGCGTCGAGAATCACCAGGTCGGCACGGGCACCCTCGCGCAGCGTCCCGACGTCGTCGCGGCGCAACGCGCGGGCTCCGCCAGCGGTACCGGCGAGCAGCGCCTCCTCGCACGTCATGCCCAGCTCCCGCACCGCCAACGCGAGCTGCAGCGGCATGCTCGTGGTGTAGGAGGTGCCCGGGTTGCAGTCGGTCGCCAGCGCGACGGTTACCCCGGCGTCGAGCAACCGGCGCGCGTCCGGGTACGGCGAGCGGGTGCTGAACTCGGCGCTCGGCAGCAGCGTGGCGACCGTACTCCCGGAAGCCAACGCGGCGATGTCAGCGCTGGTCAGATGCGTGCAGTGGTCGGCTGACGCGGCATCGAACTCGACCGCGAGCGCCACTCCCGGGCCGGCGCCGAGCTGGTTGGCGTGTACCCGCAGGCCAAGGCCCCGATCGGCGGCCGCGGCGAGAATATGCCGGGTCTGGTCGCCGTCGAACGCGCCGCGCTCGCAGAACACGTCGGCCCACTTGGCGTACGGCGCGCACGCGTCGAGCATCTCGCCGGCCACCAGCGCGACGTAGTCGTCCGGGCGATCGGTGTACTCGGCCGGGATGACATGACCGCCGAGATAGGTCGTGTCGCCGGTCAACGCGCCGGCCACCCGCAGCGACCGCTGCTCGTCGACCGCGGTCAGGCCGTACCCGCTCTTGACTTCCAGCGTGGTCGTACCCTGCCGCAACGCCTCCAGCGCGAGCCGCGCGGCGCCCGCGGCGAGCAGGTCGTCGGACGCCGCGCGAGTCGCCGCGACCGTGGTACGGATCCCTCCGGCGGTGTACGGCTGCCCGGCCATCCGGGCCGCGAACTCGTCACCGCGGTCACCGGCGAACACCAGATGGGTGTGGCTGTCGACAAATCCGGGTATGACACATCCGCCTGCAGCGCTCAGCCGCACGTCGCAGGCTGGCGCGTCAGCGGCTGAGCCGAGCCAGGCGATCCGCGCCCCGTCAGTGGCGACGGCGGCGTTCCGGATTGCCCCGACCGGGCCGTGCCCCTGGGCCCGGTCGGCGGTTACCAACAGCCCGATGTCGTCGATCAGCAGGCTCGTCAACTCGTCCCCCTGAAGTCGCGCGGGACCAGATCATGTCAGGCCGGCAGCAGCTACCAGGGTCGACGCCCGGTCCAGGTCGACATCATCCGTTGAATCGGCGTTACTCCAGCGTGGGCGTGGTTATTTCAACGTGGGCGTGGTTATTTCAACGTGGGCGTGGTTATTTCAACGTGGGCGTGGCTATTACAGCGTGGCGTGGCTATTTCAGCGTGGGCGTGGTGCTGATGACCGGGCAGCGCGGCGCGGGCAGGCCGGTCGGTACCGGCTTCCAGTCCGCCGGCGCGTCGAGGTCGTACCGGTACACCCGACCGTCGTAGCCGCTGTGCCTGATCAGCACAGTCTCGTGCCCCATCCGGCGCAGGTAGTTGATCACGACTCCCAGCGGTGCGACGCTCACGTCGGCGCCGAGCAGCCACAGCACGTGGTGGCCCTCGGCGACCCGGGCGAGCTGCTGGTCGGCGGTACAACTCGCGGTTCGTTTGGCGTCGTGAAAGTAGATGTCGGCGTGCAACCCGCGCGGCACGCCGTACCACCTGATCGCCAACTCGCCGGTCGGCGCGTTGGTCATGACCAGGTCACCGGGCTGCCTGTGCGCGGCGATGTACCGCACGGCCTGGCGGTACCGCAGCCCCTCGTCCGGCTGCCGCACGCTGGCGACAGCCTTGTCGAGCTGCGGGAACACCAGCGCGATCGGTATCGCGAGCGTGATCGCCAGGATCGCCACGGCCCGGCCACCCAGCCAGCTCAACCGGAACCGGTCGACGGCCGCGCCGACCAGTACGAGCGAGCACGGCACCGCGAACAACGCCAGCCGGTCCCGGAACGGGTACGCCTGGACGGCGGACGCGGCGAGACCGACCACCAGCGGGCTGAACACCATCGCGGCCACGATCACGCCCCGGCGTACCGCCAGCCGGATCAGCCCGACCAGCATCAACGCGATGATCAGCAGTGGGTACGGAAGGTCCATCGGCCCGGTGACGAAGGCGGTGATCCGGCCGTACAGCCAGTCCCAGGTGGCCGGGAGATCGCCGAGCGGTTCGCTCGGGTAGGAAGTCGCCCAGAACCGCTGCAGCTCGTCGTTCCGGTCGGCGGACAGCAGGATCGAGGCCAGCCCGGCGAGCACGGCCAGCCACACCGGCAGCCCCAGCGCGAACCGGAGCGCGACCCGCCACAGCCGCCGAATCACCAGGTGGAGGGCGACGAGTACGACCACCGCGGCGCCGACCGGCATCGCCGTGTGGCTCAGCGCCGCACCGCCCACCGCGACCGCCCAGAAGATCGCGATCTCCCGCCTCCCCGGCTCGTACCCGCCCGGACCGGCGTCCACCGTGCCGTCATCCGCCGTGCCGCTACCCGCCGGGGCGGCACCCTCCGGCGGGACGGCCGCGCTGCGCCGTCGGAACACCAGGCACAGCCCGGCGGCGACGATCGCGGTCACCCAGAAGGCTTCACTGGTGTACTGCTTGGCGCCGTTGGACAGGCCGATCAGCAGCGGGCTCGCCGCGACCATGACCACTACCACCAGCGCGGCCGGCCCGGACAGCACCCGGCGGGCCAGGTAGGCGACGACCACGAGAGTCGCGCAGCCGAAGACCAGCGGTACGAACCGGGAGCCGTGCTCGGTGTACCCGGTCGCGCCGCCGGCGAGCTTCTCCAGCCACAGCCAGCCGAGCGGGGCGGCCTGGTTCAGGTCCAGCGGCCGGGCCAGCCCGAGGAAGCCGCGTACGCGCACGTTGTACAGCACGTACAGCTCGTCGCCCCAGAGCGAGCAGGCGTGCCACCAGGCCACCAGCCGTACCGCCGAGCCGGCCGCGATCAGCACCGCCGCGACGAGCCAGTAGCTCGTCAGCCGCCGACCCCAGGACTTCGGCCGGGCCGGCGCCGGCGGTACGTCAGAAGGGGCCTGCGGGGGCATGGGCGGCGGTGGCGGTTCCGTCGGCGGCTCGGTGACGACCTGCCCGTCAACCGCCTCGACGTCGGGCCTGCTGGCCGACCGGTCGTCCGTCTGTGCCGTCAACGCCGCTTCCCCCAGCCCGGTGCGCACCTTCCCGCCACGGCGCATAAGTTACCCGGCGTATAACGACTGCGACCGGATGTTCCCCGGACGTGTCGTCACTGGCCACGCGCCGGCGCCGGTACCTCGCCGGCTTCCCGCATCGGCACCCGTACGTCCTGCTCATCGGCCACCTGTTCGGCCAGCTCGTACCCCGCGTCCACATGCCGGATGATGCCCATCCCGGGATCGTTGTCGAGCACCCGGGCGATCTTCTCGGTCGCCAGCGGCGTACCGTCCGCGACCGTCACCTGACCGGCGTGGATCGAGCGGCCGATGCCCACCCCGCCGCCGTGGTGGATGCTCACCCAGCTCGCGCCGCTCGCGGTGTTCACCAGCGCGTTGAGCAGCGGCCAGTCGGCGATGGCGTCCGAGCCGTCGAGCATGCTCTCGGTTTCCCGGTACGGGCTCGCCACGCTGCCGCAGTCGAGGTGGTCGCGCCCGATCACGATCGGCGCGGAGATCCGGCCGTCCGCGACCAGTTCGTTGAACAGCAGCCCGGCGCGGCTGCGGTCGCCCATGCCGAGCCAGCAGATCCGCGCCGGCAGTCCCTGGAAGGCGACCTTCTCGCCGGCCAGCCGGATCCACCGGGCCAGCGACTCGTTCTCGGGGAACAGGTCGAGGATCGCCGCGTCGGTGGCCGCGATGTCGGCCGGATCACCGGACAGCGCCGCCCACCGGAACGGCCCCTTGCCCTGACAGAACAGCGGCCGGATGTACGCCGGTACGAAGCCGGGGAACGCGAACGCGCGCTCGTACCCGCCGAGCTTCGCCTCGCCCCGGATCGAGTTGCCGTAGTCGAACACCTCGGCGCCGGCGTCGAGGAACCCGACCATCGCCTCCACGTGCTTGGCCATCGACTGCCTGGCGCGGTCGGTGTACTCCTCGGGTTTCTTCGCCGCGTAGTCGGGCCCGTCGCCCAGCTCGATGCCCTCCGGCAGGTACGACAGCGGGTCGTGCGCGGAAGTCTGGTCGGTGACGATGTCCACCGGCACGCCCCGCCGGAGGATCTCCGGGAATAGCGTCGCGGCGTTGCCCACCACCCCGACCGACAGCGGCTCGCGCCGCTGCTTCGCGGCCACGACCTGCTCGATCGCGCTGTCCAGGTCGTCGGCGACGGTGTCCAGGTACCGGGTCTGCACGCGGCGTCGCAGCCGGGCCGGGTCGACGTCGACGACGAGTACCGCGCCCTCGTTCATGGTGACCGCGAGCGGTTGGGCGCCACCCATGCCACCGCAGCCGGCGGTGAGCGTCAGGGTGCCGGCGAGCGTCCCGCCGAACCGCTTCTCCGCCACGGCCGCGAACGTCTCGTACGTGCCCTGCAGGATCCCCTGGGTACCGATGTAGATCCACGAGCCGGCGGTCATCTGGCCGTACATGGTCAGCCCGAGCTGCTCGAGCCGGCGGAACTCCGGCCAGGTGGCCCAGTCGCCGACCAGGTTGGAGTTCGCGATCAGCACCCGCGGCGCCCACTCGTGGGTACGCATGACGCCGACCGGTCGACCGCTCGCGACCAGCATCGTCTCGTCGTTGTCGAGGGTGGTCAGCGTGCGGGTCAGCGCGTCGAAGCTCGGCCAGTCGCGAGCGGCCTTGCCGGTGCCGCCGTACACGACGAGATCGTCCGGCCGCTCGGCGACGTCCGGATCGAGATTGTTGAGCAGCATCCGGAACGGTGCCTCGGTCTGCCAGCTACGGCAGGTCAGCGCCGTACCGCGCGGTGCCCGTACCGTCCGCGGTCCACTGTCTGCGGCCATCCGCCCTCCCTCGGGTCGCGTCCCCACGTCAAGATCGCCAGTTCGGACGCCTGCGATGCGATGTTCGCACCCGGCGGCTCCGAACTGGCGATCTTGAAGGTTGGTTCTCCGGTCGGCTAGCGGCCTCAGCCGGCGGCCAACGCGGCGTCCGAGGAGAACACCAGGCCGATCGACACCTTCGCGGTCTTCAGACCGGTCTTGGTCTGCGGGCCGCCCGCGTCGAGCGCGACGAACCGACCGAACTCCATCTTGTACGTCTTCTCCAGACCCGGCTGGCAGAACGGCCGCTGCGGGCACTCCGCCGGACCACCGAGCACGCTGGCCTTGCCGCTGCACTTGTCGGCGAAGTCGGACAGCGTCTTCAGGCCGTTCTTGTCGGCGAACGCCTTGGTGACCGCGAACGCGTTCTGATCCGCGGCGTTGGACGCCTTACCAAACTTCAGGCCCTTCTGGCCGCCCAGGTCGGTGAGCGCCTGCACGGTCTTGTCGAGGTCACTGGACGCCTTCGGTGCCGGGTTCTGCCCGTTGATCTTGGCGTTCAGGAATTCGGTCAGGGTGCCGGCGTACTCCGGTACCACTGCGATCTCGCCGCGCTCGAGGGCCGGCTCGTACAGCTCGCGGTTGCCGATCGTGCGTACGGACGCCTTGAATCCGGCCGCGGTCAGCGCCTTCTGGTACAGGTACGCCACCGTCTGGTTTTCGGAGAAGTTCGCCGCTCCGACGGTGATCTTGCCTGAGCCGCCCTTGGTGATGCCGTCGGTCAGGTTCGCCTCGGTGGCGAACGCGTCGGCCGCCTGCTGCGGCGTCTTGCGGTCCACGTCGACGGCCTTGTTGAGCGCGATGAGCTTCTCGGTGTCGAGCGCGGCGGACACCTTGTCCAGCGCCTGGATCATCACGTCGGTGCCCGCCTTCGCGTTCACCGCCGGGATGAGGTTGTCGACCGTCTGCAGCTTCTTGTCGTCATCGAGCACCACGAGCTGGTCGCCCGCGAGCGGCGCACACCCGATGCCCTCGACGTCCTGAGCCGACTTGGTGCCAGAAGATCCTTCTTTTCCGCAGCCGGCAAGCAGCGTCGCGCTCGCCAGCACGGCAAGAATGCCAATAGCGGTACGGGAGGGACGCAAGCGCATTGCCGCCCGCCTTCCGTGTCCCGGCGCGACCCACTCGGGCCGGCCGCGTGTCCGACGGGCGAACGTCGTCGAGCGCCCGTGTCGAGCGGGACATCCCCGCTCGCGGTGTTAGCCAACTCCCCGGGACCACCCGGTGCAACCAGTTCCGTCAGCGTGTCCGCATCGTCATGCATTCTTAACCACATCGTGGCGGCGCAACCTTGCTGCCAGCGGCTCTGGCCTGGGCAAGTCGTCGCATTGGCACCATCAGCGACGGGTGCGACAACCCCGGCCGGACCGGACGCGGCGCCCCGTCGCGCCGGCGAGCACCGTCGGCGGCAACCCGCCGGATCAGGCCACCGGCGGCCCGGCAATCCGCCGGATCAGGCGGCTGCCGCGCCCGCGACCACGTCGTCGGCGGCCCGCCGGGCCTTCGCCGCCCGCCGGGTGCGGCGCAACGGCAGCGGCGTCACGAGCCGCTCCGCCACCGCCAGCACCGCCTCCACGAGCAGGCACAGCACCGCGACCAGCACGCCACCGGCGAGCACCTGGCCGCCGCCCTGGGCGAGCGTCAGCCCGAAGCCGTTGTTGATGATCGTGCCGAGCCCGCCACCGTCGACGAACGCGGCCAGCGTCGCGGTCGCCACCACCTGCACCGCGGCGGTACGAAAGCCACTGGCCAGGTACGGCACGGCCAGCGGCAACTCGACCCGGAACAGCACCTGCCACTCGGACAGGCCCATGCCGCGGGCCGCGTCCCGTACCTCCGGATCGACCTCCCGCAGCCCGGTGTACGCGTTGGCGAGCAGCGGCGGGAGTGCGAACACCGCGAGCGCGACGATGACGGCCTTCGCGCCGAATCCGATGATCGTCAACGGCAGCAGGGTGAGCAGCGCGAGCGTCGGTACCGCCCGGGTCAGGTTCGACACCAGCACGGTCAGGCCGCCGCCGCGGCCGATGTGCCCGAGCCAGATCCCGATCGGCCAGGAGACCGCGCAGGCAACCCCCACCGAGGCGGCGGAGATCCACAGGTGCTGCCAGGTCAGCGCGAAGATGCCGTCCGGGTTGGTCCAGTTGAGCGGATCGTTCAACCAGGTGACCGCTTGGCTGAAAACACTCATCGGGTCCTCCGATGGGTCCACGGGGCGATCATCCGGCTCGCCCCGATCAGCAGCAGGTCCAGCACCAGCGCGAGCAGTACGCACGCGAGCGTCGCGGTCATGATCTGCGGCCGGTAGAAGTTGTTCCGGAAGCCGCCGAGTATCAGCGTGCCCAGCCCGCCGTACGACACGATCACCCCGACCGTGACCAGCGCGACCGTCGACACGGTCGCGATCCGGATGCCGGTCATGATGCCGGGCAGGGCGAGCGGCAGCTCGATCCGGGTCAGCAGGGCCATCCGGCCGTACCCCATGCCCTTCGCGGCTTCCCGGACCTCGGCAGGCACCTGTTCCAGACCGGTCAGCGTGTTGCGGACGATGATCAGCAGGGCGTACAACACAAGCCCGACGATGACCGTTATCTTCTTCAGACCCAGGAACGGCGCCAGCAGGGCGAACAGGGCCAGCGACGGGATCGTGTACAGCACCCCGGAAAATGCGAGGATCGGGCCGGTGAGCCAGCGGACGCGGAACGCCAGCACAGCGAGTGGGATCGCCAGCGCCGCGGCGATCACGACCGAGATCGCGGTCAGCTCGACGTGCTCGACCAGCGCGGTCGTCAGCGAATCGATGTTCTGCCGAATGTAGGACCAGGAGAACCAGGGGTTACGTGGATCGGAGCCGGGGGCGGCGAGCAGCCCCGACCCGGCAAGCACCGAGCCGGCCCGGCTGTCACCCTGAACCCACACAGCCAATCCGGTTCCGGCGAGAGAGGACACGAGTGGACGCTACTCGGCAGGGAGCCGCCGCCGCGATCCGGCTCGACGGCGTACGTAAGGAATATCAGGACGGCACCGTCGCGGTCGCCGATCTCACCCTGGATATTCCGGCCGGTGAGCTGGTGGTTCTGGTCGGCCCGTCCGGCTGTGGCAAATCGACCATTCTGCGCATGGTGAACCGGCTCATCGAGCCGAGCTCCGGCCACGTCATCCTGGACGGCGAGGACGTCACCCGGGTCGACCCGGTCGGGCTGCGTCGCCGGATCGGGTACGTCATCCAGAACGTCGGCCTGTTCCCGCACCAGACCGTGCGGGAGAACGTGGCCACCGTGCCCAAGCTGCTCGGCTGGTCCCGGCAGCGGATCTCGGAACGTACCGAGGAGTTGCTCGACCTGGTCGGGCTGGATCCGGGACTGCACGGCCGGCGGTACCCCCACGAGCTGTCCGGCGGTCAGCGGCAGCGGGTCGGGCTGGCCCGCGCGCTCGGCGCGGATCCGGCCGTACTGCTGATGGACGAACCGTTCTCCGCGGTGGACCCGATCGTGCGTACCCGGCTGCAGGAGGAGTTCCTGCGACTGCAGGCCGAGGTACGCAAGACGATCGTGTTCGTGACCCACGACGTGGACGAGGCGGTACGCCTGGGCGACCGGATCGCGGTGCTCTCCGAGGGCGGCAAGCTCGAGCAGTACGCCCCACCGGCGGAGCTGCTGGGCCGTCCGACCAGCTCGTTCGTGGCCGAGTTCGTCGGCGCCGACCGGGGCATCAAGCGCCTCGCGGTGACCGGCATCCCGCGGGACACGCTGCGCGATCCGTCCACTGTGGAGGGGTACGAGAGCTCGCCGGACCGGCCGGAGATACCGATCGGCAGCAGCCTGCGGCAGGCGCTGGCGGTACTGCTGGAAGGTGGTACCGGCTGGGTCGCGGTCACCGACAAGGGCGAGGTCGTCGGGGTGCTCACTCCGGACGACGTGTACGCCGCGCTCCGGTCAGCTCGCTGATCGCCGGCGTCGGATAGCGCACACACCGCAGGCCCGCCACGGAGTCTGAGTCACGTGGCGGGCCTGGCCGTGCGTGGTCTGTACCGGCTCGACCAGGGATGTACCCGGAAGCCACGCGGGGTACACCCGGCCGGACTCGACCCGTAGCGGCGCGGCCGGAGCGCTGTTCGCGCAGGTAGCGGGCGCTATTTGCGGATAGTGGGCCGGAGCCTATTTCCGCAGGTAGTCGATGAACGCGGCGCGGATGATCGGTTCCGCGTCGCCGTACCCGCCGCGGCCGGTGAACTCCCGCCAGAGCGCTATCGCGTCGTCGATGGACTCACCGAACGAGCCGATCGAGCCATCGAGCTGCTCCGCGTCGTCCGCGTGCGGGAGGTGCCGGAGCACCTGCCAGAAGAACCGGACGTCGTGCCGCTGCCGGGCGCGGGCGAACGCGCGACTGCGCAGGTCCTCGGTCGACAGCTCGTCGAGCTCGTCGGTGGTCGGCTCCGTCATGCCGCGAATCTAACTCCAGGACATGTCGGCGTCCTCGTCGGGCGCCTCGTCAAGGTCATCCGGCCGGCCCCGACCGGCGAACTCCACCAGCCTGGTCACCACCAGCCCGACACCTATCGCGCCGGCGGCCACCGCGAAGCCAAGCCAGCTGGGCAGGCTGTGCAGGACGCCGAACTGCAGGATCAGCGTGATCCCGACGACGCCCAGGACGGTACCGAGCACGCCACCGCGCCGGCCGTACGCGCTGGTACCGCCGATCAGCACCGCGCCCAGCGCCAGCAGCAGCACCAGGCCGCCGCTGTCGGGGCCGCCGACCTGCAGCCGCAGCGCGGTGTACTCGCCGGCCAGCGCGGCCAGCACGGTGGACACCACCAGTACCAGGAACGCCACCATGGCGGCACCGAAACCGCGTCGCTGCGCCGGGTCGGCCACCGGCCGGAAACTGCCGATCGCCCGGCGTACCGGCGGGATCAACGCCACCGCGCCGCCGATCACGGACACGGTCACGAATCCCGCGAACCACAGCAACGCCTGCCGGTCCGGCCGGTAGCCGAGGTCTGTCGCGACCCGTTCCACCTGCGGTCCGGTCGACACCGTCCAGGCGCCGAGACCGGCGATCAGGCCCAGGCTGGCCGCCCAGGACGGTACGTGGAACACCACCACCAGCAGCCCGAGCAGCACCCCGACGCCGACCGCGGCCGCGGCCACGATCAGGGACGCGAGCAGCAGGCCCTCCCCGGACTGCCGGGCGAACAGCAGACCCGCCGCCGCGGCTATGGAGGCGACCGCGAGGTTCGGTACACCGGCCCGCAGGGACAGCCCGAGCCCCAGCG
Source organism: uncultured Actinomycetota bacterium (assembly GCA_963742715.1). Taxonomy (GTDB): domain Bacteria; phylum Actinomycetota; class Actinomycetes; order Mycobacteriales; family Micromonosporaceae; genus CAVUMR01. Next base: position 1,128,911 of record CAVUMR010000003.1, read on the forward strand.
CGACCAGGCCCAGGCTCGCGGCCGAGCCGAGCATGCCGCGCAGTGCGGCTCCCTCGAACAGCTGCGAGTCGGTCTGGTACACCACCGCGGTACCGATCACGACCAGCAGCAGGAGCAGCACCTCCCAGATGGCGTGCACCGTGATCCGGTCCCGGATCGGCCCCACGGGCGGCGTGTACGGCTGCGCCGGCGGGGCGTCCGCGGTACCGGGGCGGTCGTGGTCGTCCGACCCGGCGACCGGGTACGTGGGCTGGTACGCGGTGTCGGAGTAGTCCCGTTCGTACCCGGACAGATAACTGTCCGGGTAGGGCGTGGAGTACGACCGGTCGGAGTCCCGCGGCCAGTCGCTGCCGAACGGATCGGTGTTGTCCGCGCTCGAGCCGCCCGAGTCCCGACCGCCGCCGCGACCTGAAGTCCCGCCGCCCTGGTCACCAGGTAGGCGGATCGTCGAGTCGTCGTACGCCATCGGGCCTCCTCGAATGAGATGCAGGCACGCTACTCCCCCGCGCGACCTCGCGGCACGAACTCGATCTCCGCCGTTCCGACCGTCGAGCGGATCAGGTGTCGCTCTTCGGTACGCCCGGACCGTCGGTGTCGTCCTTGCCCGGCGGCACCCGGCAGCTCCGCTCCAGGTACAGCGCGGCTGCCACCAGCAGGATCGACGCGGCCGTACCGATCGCCGCCACCGGCACGTCGTCGGCCGCCGCGGTCAGCTGGCCACGGCGGGCCACCACCCAGATCAGCAGCGCGGTGTACGCACCGGCGGTGATCGCGCCGGCGATCGAGGAGGCCTTCGCGATCAACACGTACCGCGCCACCATCAGCGGTTCGACCGGTTGCGTGCCCGGTTTGCGTTCGATGCGCGCCCTGGTCGCCGTACCGGTGAAGCCCTCCAGCACGGCCAGCAGCCCCGGCGTGAGCGAGGCGAACAGCGGCAGCGGCGGGATGTCGCCGTAGTACCGGCCGACGAGCACCCAGGTCACCGCCGCCGCCGCCAGCGCGGCGACGAACAGCGTCGCGCCGCTGGTGGGACGCACCCTCGGCTCAGGTGGCTGGGTCGGCGGGTGCGTCATCGGCGGCTCGCCGTCGCGTCGTGGTTGGGCATAGCGCATCGCACGGTACCGGGTGGACCGGGCGGCCGGCGTGCAGCACCTCAGTGCCGGAGTGTCCCGCCGGCACTGCCGGGGCGCAGGTCGATGTCGGCGCACCGGAGTACTCCCGGGAGGTCAGCCAGCACCGGTCCGGTACGGAGCAGGTCCGCCACCGGGCCGTGCCCGGGCAGTACCGCGTCCGGTGCGATCTCGGCGAGCGGTACCAGCACGAACGCACGCTCGTGCGCCCGCGGATGGGGCACCGTGAAGACCGGGTCGTCGCTCGTCACCGGGGCCGCGTCCGCCCCACCGCGCCATACCGCGATCACGTCCACGTCCAGTGGGCGCGGGCCGTACCGCCGGTCAGGGTCGCGTACCCGCCCGGCCGCGGCCTCCAGCGCCTGGGCCCGATCCAGCCAGTCCCGCGGCTCGACCCGCGGATCGTCCACGATCAGTACCGCGTTGAGGTACGCCGGCTGGTCGGGATCGCCCCACGGCTCCGTCTCGTACACCGACGACACCTCGATGAGCACGTCGGCGAGGGCCGCGACGGCGGACCGCAACTGGCCGACCCGGTCGCCGAGGTTGGCCCCGAGTGCGAGTGCCGCGCGAGTCACCTGGCCGCCCTCACCGGTCGCCTCGGGACCGGCGGATGGTGACCGCGACGTCGGCGAACTCGTGCGGGATCGGGGCGTGCGGCTTGTGCACGGTCACCTCGCAGCCGGTGACCCGCTGATCGGCCAGGCAGGCGTCGGCGAGGCGTGCGGCCAGCGTCTCGATCAGGTTCACCGGCTCGCCGCCGACGAGCTCCACCAGCCGCTCGGCCAGCTCGCCGTAGTGCACGGTGTCGGCGACGTCGTCGGACCCGGCCGCGGGCGCGGTGTCCACCTCGAGCACCACGTCGACCAGGAAGTCCTGGCCGTTGGCGCGCTCGGCCGGGTACACCCCGTGACGGCCGAAGGCACGCAGGCCGGTGAGCGCGATGCGGTCGCTCACCGGCCGCCGCGCTCTCCGCCGGCGGTGCGGCTTCGCCCGACGGCGCTGTCCTTCTCGGCGGCGCTGTTCTTCTCGGCGGTGCGCGGCTCGCCGACGGCGCTGTCCTTCTCCGCGGTGCGCGGCTCGCCGGGGGTGCTGGTTTCCTCGGCGGCGGCCCGCACCGCCTGCCACACCTTCAGTGCGTCCACAGTGGACTGAACCTCGTGCACCCGGAGGCCCCAGACGCCGGCGGCCGCCGCCATGACACTGGTCGCCACGGTCGCCGCCTCCCGGTCGTCCACCGGTCGCGGGCCGTCGGGGCCGGCGAGCAACCGACCCAGGAACGACTTCCGGCTGGTACCGAGGAGCACCGGATGACCGAGACTTGTCAGCGCGTCCAGCCGGGCGAGCAACTGCCAGTTGTGCGTTGCGGTCTTGGCGAAGCCGATGCCCGGGTCGATCGCCACCTTGTCCGGCGCCACCCCGGCGGCTATCGCCGCGTTCACCCGCTCGGCCAGCTCGTCCCGCACATCGACCACCACGTCGTCGTACACGGCGAGATCCTGCATCCGTCGCGAGTGGCCGCGCCAGTGCATCAGAATCCACGGGCAGCCGACCGCCGCGACCAGCTTGGCCATGCCCGGGTCGGCCAGGCCACCGGACACGTCGTTGACCACGGTGGCGCCCGCGTCGAGTGCCGCCCCGGCCACTTCGGAGCGGGTCGTGTCGATGCTCATCGGTACGCCGTGCCGGGCCAGCTCGCGGATCACCGGTACCACCCGGCCGCGCTCGGTCGCCGGATCCACCCGGTCCGCGCCGGGCCGGGTGGACTCGCCACCCACGTCGACGACGTCCGCGCCCTGCTCCACCAGCTGTACGCCATGGGCGACCGCGGCGCCGAGGTCCGCGTACCGCCCGCCGTCGCTGAACGAGTCCGGCGTCACGTTGAGCACGCCCATCACGACGGGACGACCGGATGGCCTGGGCAGGTCGGTCACACCCGGACGGTACCCGGACCGCGCGACCGGCCTGCTCCGCCCGGCGGGGAACCCGGTGCCGGATAGTCGTCAGCCGCTTCCAGCCTGTTACTGCCATTCAGTAGGGTACTGGGCGATCTCAGCTGATTCGTACCGACGGGGGATAGCGTGCGGGACGGTAACGGGGGCGGCAGTCTTGGGCCACTGGAAAGACATCCAGCGTCACCCGAGGTGCTGGAACAGCAGGCCGACGACTTGATCAGCCAGTCCAACTAGCTGCCGCCACCGGCCACATCGGGGCACCCCAGCAACTCAGCGGAGACTGGGTCAGCCGGCTCCTCGGGCGCGGCGACGACACCGTCACCCTGGTCGAGCCTGGCTCACCCGACCTGGATCGGCACAGCGCCCAGATCTACGGCCACCAACTGATCGGGGTGCTACTGCGGCGCGGCGACTACTCGACCGGGTTCCTGACCCAGGTGGGCGACGACCTGTACGGGTTCGACCGAACCCACTCAAGCGCGTACGACCGACACCTGCCGGTCTGGCGGGACACCATGACGATCGGAGTACGGCTGAACTGGATCGACGGATACGGCGATGCCTCGCCAGCTGGCTACGACCCGATGACCGGGCTTATGGACGCGCTGTCCCGGAACAGCGAGGCGGCCAAGGACTTCTTCACCGCCGACGCCACCTCAGGAGACGGGCCAGGACGCCTCACTCGCGTGGACTATCTCGTGACCGATCGACAGTGGTTCGCCGATGGCGTGGTCCGGCCTCTAACGGATCCTGACTCGGCCGGCCCGTCCGGCGTGAGCCATCTCGGTCTCGCGCTGGAGGAAGCGACCCTGGACCATCCGGACATGCGTTCGGTGCGAATCGTGGAATCGGTCGTGCATGAGATCGGCACCGACGAGCAGGCGAAGGGGTACCTGAACCAGGACGCCGACCAGAAGAACACTCAAACGTTCAGCAGGACCGATGTGATGCGTCCCGAGCTGCGCCAATCGGTTGGCCGAATCCTGGGCGGCTGGATCGGCAGTGTTGACGGCAGCTTCGACAACACCGACGTCCGCCTGGACCATCCGGCGCCGTACGACCTGAATCACATCCTGCCTGGCATGCAGCGGTACAACGCGGTCTTCGACCGCCAGGATCTGACAATGGTGCTTGCCGATGTGGGTAAGGACGACTCCGCACGCGCTACGGTGTGGCGCGCCGAATCGCTCTACACGACCCTGCGCCTTGAAAACAACCTCCGCGACGGCCTGACCGACGCCGCTCACCGGCACATGGAGCGAACCGGAATCGTGTCAGGTCAGGTGTTCGGGGCCCTGGACTTTGGCCATGCCACCGCTATCGACACGGCTTCTGCGGTCCGCGACCATGCGGCCAGTACGCCATCGGACCTGTACAACGCGGCCGGGTTCCTCGCTGAGCATGGGGGGAACCTCGCCGCCAACGCATTCCCGGTCGCCGGCGAGGTGGCCAGCATCGGGCTGGACGAGGCGATGAGCCAGTACGAACACTCGCTCCACCAGGACCACACCGGTCAGGTCAACTACGACATCGGTCGGGTCCAGATCAACGGTCAGAAGACGGCAGAGGCACTGACCAGCGCAGTGCTGTACAAGGAGTTGCCGGTCGATCAACTACCTCCTGAGTTGCGCGATGGTGGAGTGGCGCGACCGATGAGTACCTGGGAACGCGATGACACGCTTGCTTGGCAGAGTCAGCTCGATCCTGGCGGCAAGCTTGAATCAGTCCGTGATGCCGTCGACCTCGCGGGTGAGCACTACAGGTCTGGTTACGGTGCCGCGATGATGATCCTCGAGGGCCTCCGCGGGGGAGGCCGGTGATGGCTGGAGCAGCGTTCCCCATGCCAAAGACGGCGGCAATGCTGGTAGGAATGACGATCGCCGCACTCGTTGTCACTTCCGGATGTCGATCTTCCGGCGACAAGCCACCGGCCACCGGCACGCCGCACGCGACGCCGTCCACTGCGACTTTTGAACAAGCGGTCGCGAATATTCCACTGAAAGGCACCTCAGAAAAGCCGATCTACTGGCGACCATCCGGCAGCGCGGCCGACCTCGCAGACCCGGTCCTCGCGGCTCGGCGCGCATACGCGTTAGTGAAGTATTCGGGTGCGACAAGTCACCCGAAGGATCTGATCTGGGTGGTGAACCGGGTGACCATCGGCTCTATAGCCGAGAACGAGACAAGCCTGCTCAACCAGTACACCGGCAATGAAGCGGCATCCATAGGACCGATCTGGGCCTGGGTAATGAACGCACAACGGCAGGCACCCGACACCGTCCTCGTCGGTCTGTGCGTCAACGTTTCGTGGGTGCACGGTGCCGACGAGCCGTACCCGTCGAATGCGGTATCCGAAGGTGGACTCCAGACCATCCGGGTACGGCAGGTAAGGGACAGCGACGGACAATTACGCTGGAAGGCCGACTTCTGGGATGTGCAGGCGCGGGACACGCTGGGCGCCGGGGCCGAACAACAGTGCGACGCATGGGTCAGGCCACAACGTCCGCCGGGGCCATAGCGCGGCCGCGCGACACGTCAGGAAGTTGCGTCCGGGGGCGCCTGGCTCGGCCGGTCGCCGTTGGCGTCGCCGGACGACCGCGGTCGGCGGCGCCTCGCGCGCTGCGCGCGGCGGATCCGCTCCACCCCGGCCGCCCCGGGGCCGGTCCGCATCCGGCCACTGACCGGCGGAAACGGCAGGCCGCCGTTGTACTGGCGCTCGAGGCGTTGTACCTCCTCGAAAAGCGCCCGCTCGACCAGTTCGCTGATGTTGGTCGGCTCCTCGAGATCGGACTGCTGGCTGGACCAGAAGGCCGCGGCGCGGGCGCGCTCGAGAATCTGCCGGGACAGGTGGAACGACCGGGGTGCGCGCTGGTCCGGGTCGGTACCGTTCCCGGGCTCCGGCGCTGCCCCGGTGCCGCCGTGCGGATCGGGACCGTCACCTGTCCCGTCGACGCCGGTCAGACCGGATGGAACCGCCAGCGCGGGCGTCCCGTTGTCGGGCTCGGCCGCGCCGTGGCCGTTGGAGGCCGTGGCCGTTTCCGGCGCCACTCCAGATACGTCCACTGCGTTGCTCCCCTCCGCCCCCGCATTTCGGGCAGCCCCCGTTGTTCCCCGTTTCCGACGCTCAGCCCCCGGTGACCGGGTGCGCCGCCGCGGCCGCGCCGCCAGCGCCGGACGCCGACTCCAGGTCTGCCAGCTCGTCCGGTGCCTCGATGGGCCAGACCGACAACTCGACACTGCCCGCCAGCGACAGCGGCGGTCGCACCGAGCCGATCGGTGGCAGATCGAACTCGGGCAGCCGGACCAGCCGGAATCCCGGCCCCAGCCGTACGGCGAGAAACCACCCACCCGAGCCGTCCTGGTACACCCAGCCCGGCTGCGCGTCATCCGGGACGGAAGGATCGACCGGCGTCGGTACCGGCTGGTTCGCGCCGTTTCTCGACGGCGCCCCGGCCAGCGGCACGTACGGCGCACCGATTCGAGCGGATGTCACCGGCGCGGCATCCGCTACAGCCGAAGGGCTGGTGCCAGGGTGGCGGACAGTGGCACTCTGGTCACGCCCAACCGATGCCGGTGCGGTCGTCCGGTACAACGGGGCAGGCGTACGGATCAATGCATTGAGTTCGACACGGTCAGCCAACTTCGCGGCGGCGAATATGCCGACCGCTACTGACACGACCGCGACCCCGGCGGCGAACCCGTCACGTGCCAGACCGCGCAGCTCCAACACGAAGGTCAGCGCCGCGAGACCCGCGGCCACGAGCGCGATGCCGAGCATCGCACCGAAGGTGGCGGTACCGCGACCGAGCCGCGGCCGGAGCGCGGACGGCCACTTCTGCACGGCACGCACGATGCCAAGTTGGTTCACGCTCAGCAGCGCCACCGGCAGCCCTACGATGACGAGCAGTGCGCCGGCGACGACAGTCCGCACTACGCCCCGCCTCCCCGGCTGGTCAGATGATTCGGCATTGTTGCATGCAACTAGCGCCTTGTCGCGTTAGTTGAGCGCAATGTACAGTCGGGGACACTCTTCGCCAATAGACCAACTCAACGTTACTGGCTAATATCACTGCGTCACGCACCGGACATACCTGACCGCCGGGCAGATCCTTGGCCGGGAAGCTGTGGAGACTCAGCAGCACACCGGGGCGCGACCGGGAGGTTCTCATGATCGTGCACGAGGTCGTCCAGGCGGCGCAGACACTTCACGCCGGCCACGTCTCCGACGTGCTGGCCGCCCCGTCCGACGTCAACACCAAAGGCATCATCAGCTTCCTGGGTACGAAGATCGCTCCAATCCTGCTCGCGGTGCTGGGCCTGATCTTCATCGGCCGAGCGAACAAGGGCGAGGTGTCCCGGGTACTGACCAGCTCAGCGATCGCGATCGTCGGCATGGTGTTCATCGCCGGCGCGCTGACGCTGCTGTTCCTGGGCGACTACCTGATGAAGCTTCTCTTCACCTGAGGTTATGCCCCGATGAGGCTCCGGACCGACGACGACATCTACCGGGCTCGGCTGCTCTATCTGGGCCCGCCCGGGTACACGCTTCCGGTCCATCTTCCCTATGCCCAGTACGGACTGTTCGCCGCGCTCATACCTCTCTATATGTTCATCCACTACCTCTTTACCTTGAAGGTGGAACTGTTCCCCGCGTGGGAGATCGCGCTCGCGATGGTCAGCACGTCTCTGGTGTTCCGGTACGTCGACCCGGACCGGCCCGCCCGCATGGTGATCCGTACCGCGTTGACCGACTGGCGGCGTACCCGTGAACCCCATGAGGAGCAACGGGACGCGCGACTCGTGGCCAGCAAGGTCCGCATCCGTGAGGAGCTGCTATGACCACCACCCCGAACCAGCCCGGTTCGGAGTCGCCGAAGCCGAACGGGGGTACCCGGCCGGCTGACGCTGGCCAGGAACCGCAGTCGCAACCGACGGGAGCGGCGCCCGGGCCGGGAGACAGGTCCGGCGGGCCCGCCGCTGGCGCCGCGACGGGTCCGCGTCCACTAGCTGTGTTCCGTGCCCCAGGCGCCCCGGTCTCCGCACCCCCCGTCCCGTCCCCACCGGTTTCGGCGCCCCCCGTTTCAGCGCCCCCGGCATCAGCCCCGGCGTCAGCGCCACCGGCGTCGACGGCTCAAGCACCGCAGGCGCCCCGTCCGCCGGCGTCCTCGCCACCGTCCTATCCGCCGGCGGCACCGCCCTCCCGGCCCTGGCCTCCACCGGCAGCCCCCTCCAAGCCGCAGACCCCGGCCCCACCGGTCCACCCGGCCCCGCCGGCTCACTCGGCCCCACCGGTCCACCCGGCCCCGCCAGCCCACTCGGCCCCGCCAGCCCACTCGGCCCCGCCGGTCCACTCGGCCCCGCCGGTCCAGTCAGCTCCACCGGCCCGCTCGGCCCCGCCGGTCCAGCCGCCGATCCCCGCCGCCGCACCGGTCTCCGCGGCACCCGCGTCAGCGCCACCGGTTTCCGCAGCGCATGCCCCCACGCCACCAGTCCCCGCGGCGCCGGTCCAGTACCCGACCGCGCCGAGCGCTCCCGCTGGTACACCTGCCGGCAACGGGTACCAGCAGGCCGCACCGTGGGGGGCTCCTGCGCGGGCGTACCCCAGCAATTCTTCGACGCCGGCCACGACGGCGCCGGCCTGGCCGTCGGGAGCGAGCACGCCGCAGGCCGCCGCTCCGCCCCCGCCGAGCACGCCTTATGCCGCGCAGTCCGCCCCACCCGTCGCGCCCGCTGCCTACGAGACGCCGACCGGTGGCAAGGCCAGCCGCAAGGAGCGCAAGCGGGCGGCCAGCGTGCAGGAGCTGCCGCGCAAGCGACGGCCACGGCACAAGGACCGGGACCCGGCCATCGAGCTGGCGATCAGCGAGATCGCCGGCCACCTGACGTTCACGCAGACCTCGGTAACGGCGTGGTACTGGCTGCCCGAGGTGCGCTGGGCGTTCCGGCCGGACGCCGAGCGGGAAGCGCTGATCGTCGCGATCGCCGAGCAGTACGCCGGTCTGGCCGGCCTCCGGCTGCACCTGCGCCGGACCACCCGGCCGTTCCCGGCCGACGAGTGGGCCCGCACGATCAACGCGCACACGCCGTACCCGCTGGCCGCGGTGCCGGGCAGTCCGACCTGGTCGGACCACCTGGTGTCCGCGCAGAAGCACCTGCTGTCGGTGAACCACGCGGAGGGGCAGACCTACCTCGGCATCACGTTCGCCCGGCGTACCTTCCGGGACACGCTGTCCGAGCGGATCGGCGCGATGCGCGGCCGCGGTACCGGCAACACCGAGCGCAAGCGGACCGCCCGCCTGGTCGAGCAGTTCGACGAGGTACTCGGCGCGTTCGGCATGCGCGGCCGGCGGGTCACCCCGCACGAGCTGGAGTGGCTGCTGTACCGGTCGGTGGCGCTGTGCATGCCGCCGCCGCGGCAGCTGTCGCCGGTCGGCCACGGCGAGTGGAGCCGCAGTGACCTGCTCGGACTGACCGAGCACATCGAGCGGTACCGCACGCCGTACGGGTCGACGGTGAAGCTGGTCGACCGGATGACCGGCGAAGAGGGGCACGCGTGCGTGCTGACCGTCGGCCGGATGGAGCCGCTGGAGATTCCCGAGCGGCACGAGCCGTGGATGCACTTCCACGAGCGGCTGCCGTGGCCGATGGAGATCTCCAGCCGGCTGGACGTCCTCGGGCCCGGGGACACCTTCCGGAACCTCGAGCACCGGCTCCGGATGATCCGCTCGCAGCAGCGCGACTACCACGAGCACGGCATGGACTCGCCGCCGGAACTCGAGCGGCTGGCCCAGCGGGCGCTGCACATCGGCGACGACATGACCACCGGCCTGCCGCTGGACGCGAGCCGGGTACACGGCTGGCACCGCATCGCGGTGGGCGGTCGTACCCGCGAGGAGTGCCTGGAGCGGGCCCGCCGGCTGACCAAGATGTACGGCCGGGAGCTGCGGATCGCGCTGCAGCACCCGAAGAACCAGGACTGGCTGGCGCGCGAGTTCATCCCCGGCGAACCGGTCGCGAACACCGGTTACGTACGCCGGATGCCGGTCAAGCTGTTCGCCGCCGCGCTGCCACAGGCCGCGTCCACGGTCGGCGACCGGCGCGGCGACCTGATCGGGCGTACCGCCGGCACCTGCCGCCGGCCGGTGTTCCTGGACATGCACTTCCCGATGGAGGTGCGCGAGCGCAGCGGTCTCGCCGTGTTCGTCTCCGAGCCGGGCGGCGGCAAGTCGACGCTGCTGGGCTCGCTCGGGTACCTCGCCGCCCGCCGCGGCGTACAGGTGACGCTGCTCGACCCATCCGGGCCACTGGCGCGGCTGTGCCAGATGCCGGAGCTGCAGCCCTACTCGCGCGTGCTGAACCTGACCGGCTCCCACCCGGGCACACTCGCGCCGTACGCCCTGATCCCGACGCCGCAGCGGGTACATTTCCCGCCCGGCCCGGTGGGGGACCGCGAGTACCACATCTCGGTGTCCAACGCGCGCGCCGAGCGACGCATGCTCGTGCAGGACATCTGCGCCATGCTCGTACCCCCGCAGGTTGCCCGGGAAGCGCGGACCGCGACCCTGCTGCGGCACGCGGTGCGGCAGGTGCCGGCCGAGGAGTCGTCGTCGATCGACGACATCGTGCGAGTGCTGCGCGAACATGACGACGACGGCCGGGAACTGTCGAACCTACTGATGGACGCGGCGGAAATGCCGCTGGCCATGCTGTTCTTCGGGCACCCGCCGGAGGGCACCCTCGCCGACGACACCGTGCTCACCGTGATCACGATGGCCGGCCTGCGCCTGCCCGACCTGAAAATCGAGCGGGAGTACTGGTCGGCAGAGGAGCAACTCGCGCTGCCCATGCTGCACACCGCGCACCGGCTGGCGGTACGTCGCTGCTACGGCGGCGAGATGCGCGCGCGGAAGCTCGTCGGCCTGGACGAGGCGCATTTCATGGAAGGCTGGCGCTCCGGCCGGTCGTTCCTGATCCGGCTCGCCCGCGACTCCCGGAAATGGAATCTCGCCGCGCTCGTCGCCTCCCAGAATCCGCGCGACATCCTCGGCCTGGACGTACAGAACCTGGTGTCCACGGTGTTCGTCGGCCGGATCGCCGAGGACCCGGAGATCGCCGCCGAGGCATTGCGCCTTCTTCGGGTACCTCGCGGAGTCGGTTACGAGCAGACGCTAGCTGCCCTCTCGCAGGTCGACGCGAATTCACAGGACCGGTTGGCGTACCGAGAATTCGTCATGCGCGATGTCGACGGCCGGGCGCAGAAAATGCGGGTGGACATCTCGTACGTTCCGCAGCTGTTGACGTATCTCGACACCACCCCGACCCAGGACGCGGCTCCCAGCATCGTGCCCGCGGCTGGCGTACCGGGGGTTGACCCGTCGGTGAACCCCGATCTGGCCGAGGACGACTATCTCGATGACGCGGATTCCCTGGATGGCTCCGCGGCTGAGTCCTTGGCTGGTTCCTCAGCTGGTTCCGTAGTTGGCTCCTCAGCCGGCTCCCTGGCTGGTTCCGTGGTTGGCTCCTCAGCCGACTCCCTGGCTGGTTCCGTAGTTGGCTCCTCAGCCGGCTCCCTGGCTGGTTCCGTGGTTGGCGACGTTGTGGAAGCTGAACTCGTACCTACCGAGCCGCCGGCCGTGGCCACTCAGCCAGCCGAACCCGCTCCGCCGGCTGTGGCCGATTCGCCGGCTGTGCCTGCTCCGCCAACCGTTCCATCGGCTACGGCGACGCCGCCGACCGCGACGACTCCCCCGGCCGGCGCGATCTCGTCCGGACCGGCCGCTCCACCGGCGGTGACCGCTCCGCCGGCCGCCGCCACCTCATCCGCACCAGCCGCTCCACCGGCCGTAACCGCTCACCCGGCCGGCGCGATCTCGTCCGGACCGGCCGCGCCACCGGCAGTGACCGCGAAGCAGGTAAGGCCGCAGCTTGTGACGGCAAGGCTCGTCGACCCCTCCGCGGGTTCCGGCCGCAGGGGCGCGGACCCGGAGCAGTCGGCCGGGCCCGAGGTGACGCCACCCGAGCCAGTGGCATGGCCCGGTGGCAACACGATTCGCGGCAGCGCATGGCGAGCTGCCGGCGGCACCGCGGGTACGGACGACGATTCCGCTGGTAGTTCGCCTCGCAACGATTCTGGTGAAGCCGACCGGATCTCCGGAAACGGCAATAGGAACGGACGCGGTACCGTGCCACCCGCCCGCGTCTCAAATGCCGAGGAGGAGTAGCGATGCTGGCCCGGATCGGCCGTACTCGTTCCAGTGGACCAGTAACTCGTCGCGAACGCGCCATTACCTTACTCCTCACGGCAATGGTTGCGGCTGTCGGTACATTGTTCTGGCCAGCCGCCCCGGCGCACGCCGCTTGTAGCCTTGGCGATTGGGCAGACAACTGGCAGAAATGCGTCACGCAACTGCCTCCCGTTTCCGCAGCAAGGAAGCAGTGCCTGAAGCCACCGATCCCCACCCCTCCGGATACCGGGATGGGTGGCTGGTTCGCGTCGCGGCCGACATCGACTGGCAACCTCACGATGGGTCGATACAGTAACTACGGCTATGCGGGTTACGAGTATCCGAAATACGACCTGGGCTGCGCAGGAAACTTCAATCCTGTTCCGAGCGACGTGAGTACCACGACAACCATTGCTAATGGCGAACTGATGATCGCAACAGGAATCGTCGGCGCATCCAACGCGCTGCGTGAGCGCGCCTACGACCCCAGCACGATGTGGTCATGGGCCGACGACCTAGTCGAACAGGCAACGCAGGCACTTTACCAAAAGGTCTTCACGATCTTTGGCGCTGTCACCCTGTCCGTTGTCGGCCTCTACCTGCTCTGGCGCTCCCGCCAGTCCGATATGAGCGACATGCTGACAATGGCTGGCTGGGCACTCTTGGTCATGATTGTCGTCACCGCGGTGGCATCGTGGCCAGTCTGGTCGGCGCATCTGGCCGACCAGACACTTATCTCCTCGCTGTCGGTCGTCCACAGCGCGGTTGGCCCACAGACGAAAGATATCCCGCTGGATCACTGCCCTTTCGCTGATCCAGACAGCCCGCCGGGTATCCCGCATGACCCTAGCAAATGCAAGGACACGCGCGCCCCAGCCGTGCGCGCCAGCGATACCGCGACAGATGCTGTCCTTTACAACGCCTGGCTCCGAGGCGCGCTGGGCTCCTCGACCAGCGACACCGCGAAGAAGTACGGCGAAACGCTGTATGACGCCTCGGCTCTTACCTGGGACGAGGCCGAAACGATCAAAAAGGATCCCAGCAAGCGTCAGGAAACCTTCGACCAAAAGGCCAACCAATGGATGACGGCTGCCGAACAGGTCAAGACCGAGGACCCTGACGCCTACCAATATCTCCAGGGTGAGCACGGGAGCGCTCGCATCGGTGCGGGCCTCATCGCGATTGTGTCCGCCATCGGATTTTCCTTCTTCGATATCGCGGCTTCAGTCCTTGTGATACTCGGTTTCCTTCTATTCCGCTGGGCCGTGATCGCTGCCCCAGTCCTCGGCACGGTTGCGTTGCTTCGTCCAGCAAGTGCCGGTTTCAAACGTCTGGCAAATGCGGTTGTGGCCGCGATCTTCAACATCGTGATCTTCGGCGCTGGCGCTGCGGTATACCTTTTCGCCGTCGATCAGATCATGAACACGTCCAGTCTCCCAGGCTGGCTCCAGATCACCCTAGTCTGGCTCTGCGGCGTCGTTGGCTGGCTACTCCTCCGGCCGTATCGACGGATCACGCAACTCGGCGCCAAGGACTCCCTCAGCGAGGTAGCTTCGGTCGGTTCGTGGCACCGCCGGCTGTTCGGAGACATGAAGCAGGTCGCGATGATCGCCGCAGGTACCTACGCAGGCGAGGCCGCCGCGGACGAGCGCCAACGGGCGAAGCGAGGTCACGGCACCGCGGTACCCGACGAGGTCATCGGCCGCCCCGAAACGCGAGGCGAGGCAGCCGGGACGGTCACCACAGGCACGTCTACGCCGCCAGTCGCTGCGAAGCAGGTCGCCGGAGTCGGATCCGATGGCCAGAAGCAAGCCTCATCGGCGCCGGCTGCTACCTCGGGACGCTCCGATGGGCGAGTCTTCGTGCCTGATCGCGGTCTCTACCAGGACAACGACGGCTATGACGAGATAGCCGAGGCCGTGCGCGAAGCGAAGGAGCGCATGGTCGTCCGCCCAGAGGAGTTCGCCGAGGTCGAGCAACGGTCGGGCGCGGACGCGTCCGGCAACAGGTGGAGTTAAACGCCATGCGGCGCGCACTCGCGCTACTCATGAACCGCTACGGCATCGCAGGACTACTTGTCGTAATCGTGCTGTTCGTCGTAGTGATTGCCCGCCTCTCCGGGCACGACCTGGCCCCCAAGCCGGCCGCCAATCCTCCCGCGGAAGTCACCACCACTGCTCCGAGCGCGGCGAGCCCTACCGGCTCGCCAGCACCCAACGACGGATTGCCACCGACTGCGTCGCGAACCGTGCCGAACCGCGCAGCGCTACTCGCGACCGCGAACGACTGCGCCAAGGCGTGGATCAATCACAAGGACGTCACAGCAGACCAGTGGTGGCAGGCAGTGACCCGATACACGACTGATTCCCTTACGAAGAAGCTGAAAGGTGTCGATCCCGCCGGCGTGCCGGCAGATCGGATCATCGGTAGCTCGGAGATCGGTTCGCATGGCAGCACCTGGGCCGAGGTCGACATCCCCGTCGACTCTGGCATCCTACGGCTGCGCATGATCACGACCGCGCCGGGATGGCAGGTCGACGGCATCGATTGGCGCCGGCAATGAGGGCCCGCCGGTCGATCATCGCCGCGTTGGCAACCTTCAGCCTGTTGTGCTGCGGCGGCGTCAGCACCGTGTTCATCGGCGGATTCTTCGACGATGAGAACGCCCTCCGTTACAGCCTCGCTGGCTGCGGCTCGGCTACGACCGTCAACCCGAACACCAGGCTGCCATCCGTCGACAGCCTGTCCGACGAGCAGATGCACAACGCCGCGATCATCATTCAGGTCGGCCAGCAGAGAAAGGTCCCGGTCCGCGGTTGGATCATTGCCGTCGCCACCGCTATGCAGGAGTCGACTCTGCATAACTACGGCTACCTCGGGGACCGCAACGATCACGACTCGCTCGGCCTGTTCCAGCAGCGACCGAGTGCAGGGTGGGGCACACCCGAGCAGGTCACCAATCCCGCCTATGCGTCGGGCAAGTTCTACGAGAAGTTGGTCAAGGTTCCAAACTGGCAGACCATTCCGCTAACTGATGCGGCCCAGGCAGTCCAGGTCAGCGCCTTTCCCGATGCGTACGCGAAATGGGAACAACTCGCAACCAACGTCGTCAACGCGCTGACCCACGGCGCGGGCCGAAGCGCGATCGGTGCACTGTCCAGCAATCCGCAATGTGCCGTCACGGGGCAGATCTCGGCGGCTGGCTGGACCCAGCCTGCGCACGGGTCGATCGTCTCCGGGTTCCGTACCGCGGACCGCCCCGACCACAACGGGGTCGACATCGGCGTTCCGAGGGGCACAACCGTCGTGGCCGCCTCCGCCGGCATCGTCATCACAGCCGAGTGCAACGCCTCGCTCAACGGTGCGCCGTACTCCTGTGACGTCGACGGATCGGTAAGCGTCCTCGGGTGCGGGTGGTACGTGGAGATCAAGCACGCGGGGGACCTGATCACCCGCTACTGCCACATGGTTCGCCGGCCCGGTGTCGTGGTCGGGCAGCAGGTGCAAGCTGGTCAGGCGATTGGGATCTCCGGCACCAGCGGTAACTCCTCGGGACCACACCTTCATTTCGAGGTACACATCAACAACGACCCTGACTCGGCGGGAGCGATCGATCCAGTCCCGTTCATGCTCGACCACGGTGCCGCGATCGGGAAGTAGTGCTGGAATCACCCGATGAGCACACACGAGAGTGCCTGGCTTCCCGCGACGCCTAAGCCGATCGCGCTGCTACCGGCCGCCAACATGTCGCCTGAGCTGCAAGGGCGACGAGCCGTCATCGGTCTCCCAGGCAACGGGTGGCGTGCCGACATGCGGGCCGACAACGCCGTGACGGCCGACGGTGCCACGTACGTACCGGTGCTGGCCGAGGCCGACTACTACCGGGCTGAGCTGGAGGACACAGAGATGTTCGCTCCTCTCGTGCCGGTCAGCCAGGTGTGGATTGAGGATGTCCAAAGTCGATCCGACGCGCCGGCACGGCACCAGGATGCGCCCCGCCTGGACCTGTTCTCACGCCTGGTGAGCATGGACGAGCCGCCATGCTGCGAGCCCGTACCAGCGCGCGACACACTTGGGCTGACCGGACGGCGCGTGGTGGTCGTGTCACCTGGCGCGGAGCAACGGGACCTGCGAGCGGTCACGGAGCCGTACCAGAATCAGGAGGGCGACATATGCGTTCGCATCTGCCGGGAGCCGGACTGGTACCAGTGGGCATTCACGGGCCAGCCACCGAAGTCCCAGGAGACACCCATCTACCTCGTCTGGGCCGAGTAGTCCGAGTAACGGGAAGGCAATTTTCATAATGACCGAGCCGACCCCGCCCCCCGACCCCGAGCCGCATCACCCCTCGTCGACTGAGTCGGGCCCAAGTCCGCAGCAATCCTCCGCTCCGAACACGGACTCGGCGTCGTCGGAGACGCCCGAAGAGCCGAACCAGGTCACAGGTAAGTCCGGCCCACCCGTCATCAGGCGGACGCCAAAGTTGGCCGCGGCCTTCACCCTGCTTGGCAGCGCAGTAACCGTTGCCCTTATAGCCGCGGTAGTCGCAGGCGTGATCTTTCTGGGACACGGGGTCGGGAAGCATCAAGAAACCGCAACACCAGAGGCTACGGTTGACACCTACATGCACGCGACCCTCGTCGACGTTGATCTAGACAAGGCACTGGATTTGACCTGCCGCTCCGAGCAGTCCAAAGACCACACACGCAGATTGGTCGGCAGCCTTAAGAAATCAAACGCTGGCGATGCATACCGACTTGTCTACACATGGGACACACTTACCGAAAAGCACGGCGACGACGACCGGACTACCGGCGCCCTTACAGTTCGGGCCCGCGCCCTCACCAACGGGACCGTCGTCGGCGGGGCACCCAAGACATGGCGATTCGTCCTGCGCAAAGAAGGAAGTTGGAAAGTCTGCGACGTGGACACAGGCGAGTGACCTGAACCTACGAGACTACTGAAGAAGACGCGCCAGGTCGTCAGCTTCGCGGCGACGCCGGCGCCGAGCGACCAACGGCACGGTCAGCACAGCGACGGCCGCGATCAGTCCGACCGCCGTCACCGCCACCAGCCACCCGATGTGCGAGCTGTTCGCTTGCTTATGCGCAGCCGACCCCTCGCTCCTGCTCGCGGAAGGCCTGGTCGACGGGCTCGGTGAATCATTTATCAACGGGTTCCGGTCCACAGTCGGCACGTCGGCAGTGAGGGCGCCGACGGGGTTCACGATTCCGAAGCCGTACTGCGGATCCCGACCTGTCGCTCCGCGATCCTTTGCGGTGCGAATCAGGCGTTCGGTGACGTTGGCCGCGTCCATGTTGGGATACCGTGACCGCACCAGTGCCGCAGTCGCCGAAACAAGTGCAGTTGCAGCGCTGGTTCCCGTTCCGATGGAATAAGCGCCGACCGACCCAGCGCTCGCCGAAACGATATCGACTGCGGGCGCACTGAGCACAACATGCGGGCCTTGAACGGAGTCAGCAGCGAATCGGCCGTCACGGCCAACCCCAGATACCGCGATGACTCCAGGCATTGTTGATAGTTGGGATTCTTGGACGTGCCCCATGGATCTATTCCCGACACCCGCAACGACGACAGCACCTCGCGACTCGGCGTATGCGATCGCATTCATGAGCGCCGGTCCCGAGAAAGCGTACAGCGATACGTTTATGACCTGGGCTCCATGCTCGGCCGCCCACAGGATTGCCCTGGCTATGTCCTTCTCCGAGAGGAAATCGTCCCTGCCACGCTTGACCCTTATTGGGAGAATCTTGGCGCTTGAAGCCAAGCCCAATACCCCATCCAGGCCGTTACGACCATGTCCATGGCCGGCTATTAGAGCCGCCATCTCTGTGCCATGGCCGTCTAGGTCCTCCCAACTGTTTCCACCGCTGCCCTTGGATAGATCCACACCGCGAAGCACATTCCCGGTCAGATCCGGATGTCTCTCATTTACACCGCTGTCGATCACCGCGACGGTAACCCCAGCCCCATCTGAATAGTGTCGGGCCTGCGATACACCTAGAAACGCCAAGTGCCATTGATCGTCCCGCACACTGTCGGCGAAAGCCGGCGAAGGCCACGTCGCCAAGATTAGAAGAGCGACCCCGACGACCAGCTCATGCACGCTCCTCGAGGACCAACCGGAACTACGAACCGCGGACCCGACCACGTGTGCCTTCGTCGCGATAGTTGAACTCGACCTTGTATTCCGAGCTTGGCGATGTGCTCAGTTCCACGCTGTCTGGCTCACGCAAGGCCACTCCGCGCTCACCGAGCACGGAAGGCACCGTGACGCCGTTCGCCGTCCAGACCGACTCGTCCTCTCGGAGACTTGATCGGGCTCTGTTCGCGATGGGCTGCTCGGGCTGGCCCCCGCCTGACGTCGGCATGACGCCTGCGCCGTAGCCACGCTGCTCGCCGAGCACCGCTGGTGATGTTCCACCAGCGACCCGCCGCCACGGCACCTCCGGGCTCGCGCCAGGCCGATCGGAGGGTGGTCGACTCCCGATGTCCCGCCGCCAAGCAAGCGGGGTCGTCAGCGAGCCATCGACGTGCCCCCCACGCGGGACCGAAAGATGTCCACCAATCGCCGAAGAGTGGCCAGGGCTGGTCGGTGTCGCCGGCAGCAGCCCGCTTCCCACTCCTTGAAGATCCGGCCCCGGCGTGGCGCCGGCGCCATCCCCCGACGGCCCAGAAGGACCACCGGTTCCTGGACCGACAGGGAGGCCTCCGGTCGCGCCTGCGGAGCCGCCTGGATTCCCATACCCAGGACCAGCCAATTGAGCGGCCCCATAGCCACCAGGCTGATCCGCGCCCTGGTAGGCACGATGTGCCTGAATGCCACCGCCACTCGGCGGGTCTACGAACTCGGCAGTGTGGTTGCTGTACGCCTCGGCAAGCTGGGAAGCGATCCGTGCGGCGGGGATCTGTCGGGGATCGTCGCTCGGTGTCGCAGTAGGGCTCTCCGGCATGCCGGACATGTGGAACGGCCGAGTCGCGGCAGCCTCCGGCGTAGCAGGCGCGGCGTCGAGAGCTCGGATGGACTCCTGCGCCGCACGCAACGAGTCCGCGGCGCCGTGCATCGCCCACGTGTTGCGATACGCGACATCGCCCAAGGCCTCCATCCGCCGCGCGATGCCCAGCAAGCGATCCACGTACAGATCGCCGGCCACGCTGTCCCAGTGGGCCGTCAACTCACGCGCGGCGTCCTGCAGGAACCCAGCCCAGTTACCCAGGCTGTAGCTCAAGCCGAGCCACCGATCCGCGAGCGCAACCATCGCCCCCGGATCGTCGTGCCCGACAATCTCCCGCAGCTGCCGGTAGGTGAGGTGGGACAGGCCGGCACTTGCACTCGCCGCCGGCTGAACAGGCGTCGTCATCGTCAGCCCACCTTGTCCGGCTGGACACCATCCAGCTGATTGCGCACCTGATCCACAGAGGCAGCCGAATAGGCGTCACTGGCGCGATAGCGCTCGGCGATCTCGTGCGTCGCCCGCTGCATCGACTTGAGCATCACCTGTAGCTCACCTAGAGCGGCACGCGCCTGGGTCAGCACCTCTAGATTGCGGTCGCGCAACATCGCAGCCGCCATCAAGCGTGAATCACCTCCGAACGTCCGCGCGTCGGCGTCGAGTCCTTCGTGCTGGCTCATCGCGTCCACAACGTGGATCATGTCCGCTGCCCATGTGCTGAGGGCGGAGACGTCCACCTGAACGCCGGTACCTGCTGCGTAGTTGATGGGACCGGGATCGAGCGGATCCGGCGCCTGCATGCTTACTCCCCCGTGAACGACCGAAACGCCCCACAAAAGGGCATCGCCCACTGTAGGCATTCGCATGCAACGAGACAACCTTGAAGATCACGCCTGTGGATAACGTTGTAGACGACCCGCTATCGGCGTCGATCCACGACGCCAAGCCAGGAGCCACCAGCCGGATGCCCAACCAGCCGAGCCCAACCAGCCGAGCCCAACCAGCCGGGAGCGCGAGCGGGCAGGAGCCCAACGGCCCGGAGACGAGAGCCCGGGAGATGAGAGGCCGGCAGACGAGAGGCAGAGCCAGGGAAATCAGTGGCGGAGGATCAGGCTCATCGCTTCCGCGCGGGCCGCCGCTGACTTGCCGAACCACCCTCGTACGGCCGAGGTGACGGTACGCGAGCCGGGCTTTCGTACTCCTCGCATCGACATGCACAGGTGCTCGCACTCGAGTACGACGATCGCGCCGTACGGATCGAGCTGCTCCATCAGCATGTCCGCGATCTGTGAGGTGAGGCGCTCCTGTACCTGTGGACGCCGGGCGTACACCTCGACCAGTCGCGCGAGTTTCGACAGTCCGGTAATGCGGCCGTGGGCGCCGGGAATGTATCCGACATGCGCGACCCCATGGAATGGCAGCAGGTGATGTTCGCAGCTGCTGTATACCTCGATATCCCGGACGACCACCATTTCCTCGTGGTCTTCCTCGAATGTCGTGGTCAGCACGGTGGCGGGGTCGACACGTAGACCAGCGAACATCTCCGCGTACGCCCGGGCGACCCGCGCCGGCGTCCGCTTCAGCCCATCCCGGTCGAGATCCTCGCCGATCGCCAGCAGAATCTCCCGAACCGCCCGCTCGATCCGCGGGAGATCCACGGAATCCTCGACCGGTCCACCGGTGATCTCGCCATTCACCAGCCTGGCGGCGAGCATGTCGAGCCTGCCGACCCGTGCGCCATCCACGTCGTCGTCCGGGCGGCCGGTCACCTCAGCTCCACCGGACCTGCCGGTGTCTGCCGTGCCGGTCAGTGCGGGCCCTCACCGGGCCGGCCGGGTTGCCCCTGATGCGTGGCGTCCGGAGCACCGGCGTCATCCGCCGACTCCTCGGCGTGGCCATGCGAGTCGGAGGGGCCATGCGAGTCGGAGGGGCCGTGCGAGTCGGAGGGGCCGTGCGAGTCGGAGGGGCCATGCGAGTCCGAGTGGCCGTGCGAGTTGTTGGGCTGGGCCGGCTCGCCGCCGTTCCCGCTCGGGACCGACGAGGAGCCTGCCTGCTTGAGCGCCTCGGCGCCGTCGGCCTCGGCCTGCTTCTTCAGCTTGCCCATCTCGGCCGGCGTCATCACCGGCGGCTGGTCGCTGGGCTTGCGCTTGCCGAAGCCGTTGTACGGAGCCATCGGCGGCCGCTTGCGTACCCGCTCGCAGAGTCGCGCCATGTCGTCGCGGGTGATGGTTTCCTTCTCCATCAACTCGAGCACCATGTTGTCCAGCACATCGCGGTACTCGACGAGGATCTCCCACGCTTCGTCATGCGCCAGTTCGATCAGCGCGCGTACCTCGGAGTCGATCTCGGCCGCGATCGTGTCCGAGTAGTCCTTCTGGTGGCCCATGTCGCGGCCGAGGAAGGGCTCGGAGTCGGACGTACCGTACTTGACCGCGCCGAGCTTGGCGCTCATGCCGTACTCGGTCACCATCGCCCGGGCCAGCCTGCTGGCCTTCTCGATGTCGTTCCCGGCGCCCGTGGTCGGCTCGTGGAAGACCAGCTCCTCGGCCGCGCGACCGCCCAGCGCGTACGCCAGCGTGTCGATCATTTCGGCGCGGGTCTGGCTGTACTTGTCCTCGGTCGGCAGCACCAGGGTGTGCCCGAGCGACCGGCCGCGCGGCAGGATCGTCACCTTGTGCACCGGGGCCAGCGCCGGCAGCGCCCAGCCCACCAGCGCGTGTCCGCCCTCGTGGTACGCGGTGACCTTCTTTTCCTTCTCGCTCATCACCCGGGTCTTGCGTTCCGGCCCGGCGATGACCCGGTCAATCGCCTCTTCCAGCATCTCGTCGGTGATGGCCTTCTTGTCCGCCCGGGCGGTCAGCAGCGCCGCCTCGTTGATGACGTTGGCGAGGTCGGCACCGGTGAAGCCGGGGGTACGTCGGGCCAGCGCTTCGAGGTCCACGTCCGGCGCGAACGGCTTGCCTCGCGCGTGTACCCGAAGGATTGCCTTGCGGCCCACCATGTCCGGGTTGTCGACGGCGATCTGCCGGTCGAACCGCCCGGGGCGCAGCAGTGCGGGATCGAGGATGTCGGGCCGGTTGGTGGCCGCGATCAGGATCACGCCGCCCTTGGTGTCGAAGCCGTCCATCTCCACGAGCAACTGGTTGAGCGTCTGCTCGCGCTCGTCGTGACCACCGCCGAGCCCGGCACCCCGGTGCCGGCCGACCGCGTCGATCTCGTCCACGAACACGATCGCCGGCGCGTTCGCCTTCGCCTGCTCGAACAGGTCGCGCACCCGGGAGGCACCGACGCCGACGAACATCTCGACGAAGTCCGAACCGGAGATCGAATAGAACGGCACCCCGGCTTCGCCCGCGACCGCCCGGGCCAGCAGCGTCTTACCGGTGCCGGGCTGGCCGTACAGCAGAACGCCCTTGGGGATTTTCGCGCCGAGAGCCTGGTACTTCGCCGGATTCTGGAGGAAGTCCTTGATTTCCTGGAGTTCCTCGACAGCTTCATCAGCGCCCGCGACATCGGCGAAAGTCGTCTTCGGCGTGTCCTTGGTGATCAGCTTCGCCTTGGACTTGCCGAAGTTGAGCACCCGGCTGCCGCCGCCCTGCATCTGCGACATGAACAGCAGGAGCAGGATCACCACGATCGCCACCGGCAGCAGGCTGATCAGCATGCTGACCAGCACGTTGTCCTTGGTGACCTTGACGTCGAACGCGGAGATCTGCTTCTCGTCAACGCCCTTGGTCAGCTCGGCGTACAGCTCGTCGGCGGACTCAGCCGGATACGACGCCTCGATCTTGTCCGACCCCTGGACCCGGCTCTTCAGGTCGAGCTGGAGGATCTGTTCCTTGTCCTCGAGCTTGACCTTCTTCACGTTGCCGGAATCGAGCTGGGCGAGCACGGTCGAGGTGTCGACCTTCTTGTAGTCGCCACCGCTGGTGAAGAACGAGCTGAGCAGGACCGCTCCGACGATCACCAAGGCGATCCAGAACCACGGCCTGCGGAAGAATCGCGTTCGCTCCATGCTGTTGCGGGCTCCGTGCGGTGCCCGGCTCCTCCCGATCTACACCGTAGTTGCGATGGCCGGCCCGACGAGCCGGCAGCCGGCGCGAGCCCGAAAGTGCCCGGATAATCGACGGTACACCGTGCCTACCGGTGCCGACGAACGGCGCCCGCACGTCATCGACGCCCCGCGATCAGCCACTTTGGCGACCATCCCGGGTCGTCGTCACCGCTGGCCGGATCGCTCCCGTCACCGCTGGCCGGATCGCTCCCGTCACCGCTGGCCGGATCGCTCCCGTCACCGCTGGCGGGATCGCCAAACTCGGCCAGGGCAACGCGGTCAGGCCCGGGTGTACACCTCGGGGCGCAGCACACCGACATAGGGCAGCTCGCGATACCGCTCGGCGTAGTCCAGGCCGTACCCGACGACGAACTCGTTCGGAATGTCAAAGCCGACATACCGGACTGGTACCGGCACCTTGATCGCGTCCGGCTTGCGGAACAGCGCGACCACCTCGACCGAGGCAGGTCCCCGACTGGACAGGTATTTGAGCAGCCAGGACAGGGTGAGTCCGGAGTCGACGATGTCCTCGATCACGAGGACGTGCCGGTTGGAGATGTCGCGGTCGAGGTCCTTGAGAATGCGCACGATCCCGGAGGAGGTGGCGCGGGACCCGTACGAGGAGACCGCCATGAACTCCAGCTCGACCGGTCTGCCGAGCGCGCGGGCGAAGTCGGCCATGAACATGACCGCACCCTTGAGTACCCCGACCAGCAGCAGCCCGTCCACCTCGGCGTAGTCCACCGAGATCTGCTTCGCCAGCTCGGCGATCTTTTCCCTGATCTGTTCCTCGGTGACGATCACTTCGGCGATGTCGTCGTCATACCAACTGCCCGGCGCCATGGGCAGAGCCTGCCGTACCGCCCGGATCTTCCGGTCGGCGGGGTCACCCCTCACGGATGCCGACCGTGCAGGTCACGGGCCGATTGCGGCGGCACGGTCAGTAGCCCAGCGCGCACCCGTCGGTACGCGCTTCGCTGCCCGCCACGTACCCGCCGTCGGGCAGTCGCCAGATCGCCTGCCCGCAGCCGAACACGTCGGAGTCGTCGGCCACGGTCACCTCGTGCCCCCGCTCCCGCAGCGCGGCCACCACCTCGGCGGGCACCGAACTCTCCACGGTCACCGCGCGACCGGTCGACCAGTACCACCGCGGTGCATCCAGCGCCGCCTGCGGGTCCAGCCCCCGGTCGAGGCTGTGCACCAGCAGTTGTACGTGACCCTGCGGCTGCATGTGGCCGCCCATCACGCCGAACGGGCCGACCGGCGTACCGCCCCGACTGAGGAACCCGGGGATGATCGTGTGGAACGGGCGCTTGCCGGGAGCCAGGCAGTTCGGATGGTCCGGCTCGAGGGAGAAGCCGGCCGCCCGGTTCTGCAGCGCGATCCCGGTACGGGGTACCACCACGTGCGATCCGAAGCTCGAGTAGTTCGACTGGATCAGGCTGACCATCATGCCCTCGGCGTCCGCGGTCGCCAGGTACACGGTGTCGCCGGAGCCGGGCTTCCCGTGCGCCGGCGCCGCCGCCCGATCCCCGATCAGGGCCCGCCGCTGCGACACGTACTCCTTGGACAGCAGCTCGTCGACCGGTACCGCCGCACGGGTCGGGTCGGCGATGTACCGCCGCGCGTCGGCGAAGGCGAGCTTCATCGCCTCGAGCTGTTGGTGCAGCGCCACGCCGTGCTCCGGCGCGGACAGCCCGTCCAGGATCGCCAGCGCGAGTAGCGCGGCCAGCCCCTGACCGTTCGGCGGCAGCTCCCACACGTCGTACCCGCGGTACGACACCGACAGCGGCGCCACCCAACTGCTGCTGTGCAGGAGCAGGTCCTCGGCGTCGAGGTAGCCACCGGTACGCGCGGAGAAGTCGACCAGCCTGGTCGAGGTCTCGCCATGGTAGAAGGACTCGGCGTACGTACCGGCGATGAGCCAGAGCGTCCGGGCCAGGTCGGGGTTGCGCCAGCGCTCGCCCGCCCGCGGCACCTTTCCATCCGGCAGGAAGACCGGAGCGAATCCGGTGTACTCCTCGCCGGAGAGCCCGTGGTGCAGCTCAGCCGCCTGCTGCCAGTGGTACGCCACGGTCGGCGACACCGGGAAGCCGCGCTCCGCGTACCCGATCGCGTCCTCGAACAAGGTGCCGAACGGCGCGCGACCGTACCGCGCGTGCAGGTCCCGCCAGCCCGCCGGTACCCCCGGAATGGTTACCGACTGCCAACCCCGCCGCGGCATCGTGGTCGCGCCCGCGGCCCGGACCGCGTCGGCGGTCAGCGTCATCGGTGCCCTGCCGGAGCCGTTCAGCCCGCTGAGCTCCCCGTCGTCCCAGACCAGCGCGAACAGGTCGCCACCCACGTCGGTGGAGGTCGGCTGTACGACGGTCAGGGTGGCCGCGGTGGCGATGGCCGCGTCGACCGCGTTGCCGCCGGCGCGCAGTACCGACAGTCCGGACTGCGCGGCGAGCGGATGACTGGTGGCGACCACGCCGTTCGGCGCGAGTACCGGCTTTCGGGCAGTGGTCACGTGATCCAGCGGAGTCACGAAGTGCAGGGGGGTCACCCGTTCATTCCATCGAGTCGGTCAGCCGGCCCGCGACCCGACCCACCCTTATTCCACCAGGCAGCTGTACCGGACCCTGCCCGTGCCAGGAGGTAATCAGGGCATCCACGGACGTAACGTGCCGCGCCGACAGCGCGGAGCCGGGCACGCCGAGGCCGCGGAGCCAGGCGTGCACGGCGCGGGTCCGTACCGGTGCGGGGTAGTCAGCGAGCGCCACCGCGTCCACGGATCCATCCACGGACACCGCGGCTGCGAGGGCGGCGGCGGCGAGTTCGTCCAGGTGCCCGGTGTCCGCCGCGATCAACTCGGCGGTGCGGGCCAGGTTCGCCACCACTCCCGGACCGAGCGTGTCGACCAGCATCGGCAGCAGGTTCCGGACCCTGGCCCGGGCGTACGCCGGGTCGGCGTTGTGCGGGTCCTCCCACGGCGGCAGGTCCAGTTCCGCGCAGGCCTGCCGCGGTACCGACCGGGGCAGCCGCAGGAACGGTCGCAGGTACCGGCCGCGCCGCAACGGCATCCCGGCCAGACCGCGCGGACCGGCACCGCGGGCCAGCCCGAGCAGCACCGTCTCCGCCTGGTCGTCCCGGGTGTGGCCGAGCAGCACCGCGACCGCGCCGGTGCGGTCGGCCGCGGCATCGAGCGCCGCGTACCGGGCGGACCGGGCCGCCGCTTCCGGCCCGCCGTCCCGCCCCACCCGCACCGCTACCGCCTCCACCGGGGCCAGTCCGGTGTCGACCGCCCACTTGGCCACCGCTTCGGCGCGCTCTGCGGAACCAGGCTGCAGGCCGTGGTCGACGGTCACCAGGCCAGCGCGTACGCCGAGCCGCGGCGCGACGAACGAGGTCGCCACCGCGAGCGCGAGCGAGTCGGCCCCACCCGAGCAGGCGACCAGCACCAACGGCCCGCCGTTCCCGGCCTGTCCGCGCTCAGCCGCCGGGAACCCGGGTACCCCAGGAAGTGCCCCTGAAAGTGCCTGCCGGACCGCGACGCGGGTGGCGGCGACCGCCGGCGGTGGACCGGCCATCGGCGCTGGTCAGGCGGGCGAGCCGTGCACCCGGGTGACCCAGGCGTCCGGATCGCCGAGCTCGGACAGTCGGGGCAGCGTCAGCGGCGACGAGAAGATCTTGTTGAAGCCGTCCATGCCGACGCGCTCGACCACGGTGCCGACGAACTTGCGACCCTCGGCGTACTGCCGGAGCTTCACGTCCACCCCGAGCAGCTTGCGGATGACCCGCTCGAACGGGTTGGCCACGTCCCGCCGCCGGTTGAACTTGCGCCGGATGTCCTCGACGCTCGGCAGCACCTCGGGCCCGACCCCGTCCATGACGAACTCGGCGTGCCCCTCCAGCAGGGTCATCAGCGCGGTGAGCCGGTCGAGTACCGACTTCTGCGCCGGCGTCTGCACGAGATCGAGCACGCTGACCCGGCTCGACGGGTTGCGTACCGCCTCGGACAGCGCGGCCACCCCTCGTCGTACCCGGTCCAGCATCTGGTCGGAGTCGAGTTGGGAGGCATCCACGAACGCCTGTACCTCGCCGAGGAAGTGCGCGCGCAGCCACGGTACGGCGGTGAACTGGGTCCGGTGGGTCACCTCGTGCAGGCACACCCAGAGCCGGAAGTCGTGCGGGTCGGCCTCGATCTTCCGCTCGATCTCCACGATGTTCGGCGCGACCAGCAGCAACTGACCGGGATCGGCGGAAAACACCTCGTACTGCCCGAGCACCTTGCCGGACAGGTAGCCGAGCACAGTGCCGGCCTGTACCCCGGTCAGCCGGGAGCCGACCGACTGCGTGAACGCCCCGGGTTCACGGCCCTGTACGAGCCGCTCCATCAGCGGGCCGAGCACCTCGCGCAGCCCGGCGATGTTCGTCGCGGACCAGTCCGCCCGGTCGACCACCCGCACCGGCGGGTGCGTGACCTGCGTGGACAGCGTGGTGAAGTCGAGGACGTGCCCGGCCGCGACATCGGTGAGTCGGCGCAGTTCGGCGACGACGTCGGAGGCTTCGGTGTAGGTGACTTTCGGTCCGGCCTTGCTCAACGCGCCGGCGGTTGCGGCGGCTAGATCCCAGTCCACGAACTGCGGCATGCCCCCACCGTACGTGCCGCGCAGTGGGACCGCCCACCGTTGACGGCCCCAGCTCGCCTCTACCGGCGCTGGCGGATTACCGGCAGCCGCAGGTGGCCAGCGCGGCGGCGATCCGGTCCAACGCCGCTTCGGCGCCGAGCGTGCCACCCACCGGTACCTGATCGGCGAGCAGCGCGAACACCATCGGCCTGCCGTCCGCGCCGATCACGATCCCGGACAGCGAGCTGGCTCCGGACAGGGTTCCGGTCTTCGCGCGTACCAGCCCGGCACCGGTCTTCGCCGCGTCGGTGTACCGGTCGGTCAGCGTGCCGCTGTACCCGGCCACCGGGAGCCCGGCGAAGATCGGCCGCAGCTCCGGATGCGATGGTCCGGCCGCGGCGGTCAGGATCGAGGTGAGCAGCGTGGCGCTGAGCCGGTCGGTACGGGACAGCCCGCTGCCGTCGACCAGCCCGTCTCCGGCCACCGGTACCCCGAGCTCACCCAGCTGGGACCGGATCGCCCCGGCCGCGCCGGCGAACGACGCGGGCGCGGAGCGGGCCAGCGCGACCTGCCGCGCGAGGCACTCCGCGATGATGTTGTCGCTGGCCGACAGCATCAGCTCCACCAGCCGGGACGCCGGTGGCGACTCGACCCGACCGAGCACAGCCGCACCGGCCGGCGCGGTACCCCGACCGACCGCGGAGGGCGGCAGGCCGAGCAGCCGGGCCAGCGCCGCGCCGGCGGCCAGGTCCGGAGTACCGGATCGCTCGTTCTGCTTCGGGGACACCCGCCCGCCGTCGATCATCAACGCGCTGACCGGTGCCGAGAAGCCGCCGCTGACGATGTCGCTGTCCCAGCCGGGACCGGTCGCCGGTCCGGTGTACAGGCTGGCGTCGACCAGTACCTTCGTCGGTGCGACGCCGTTGAGCGCCTTCCGCGCCTGCGCGGCGAGCTGATCGAGTCGGGCGGCACCCGGATAGGTACCCCGGCCGTTCACCGAGAGGGTCGGGTCGCCGCCGCCGATCAGTACCACCTCGCCCGGTGCCGAGCCGGCGACTGCCGAGGTCGGGATGCGGTACGACGGGCCCCGACTGGCCAGCAGCGCGGCCGCGGTCACCAGCTTCGTGGTGGACGCCGGCATCACCAGCGCGGTGTCGTCCGCGCTGTACAACGACTTTCCGGTCGGCGCGTCGACGACGGATACCGCGACGTGGCCGCCGAGCCGGGAGTCGGCGAGCAGCGGTTGCAGTACCGCCGTCAGCCCGGCGGTACTGGCGACCGACTGGCCGGTGGCCACCTCGAGCACCGGCGGCGGGTCGAGCGGCGGTGGAGTCGGGGACGCGCTGGCGATCGGGCTCTCCCCGCGCAGCAGCCGGTCCACCGGCCCGGGACGGATCACGGCCACCGCACCGACCGCCACGATCAGCACGACCGCCGCGCTGAGCAGCGCGTACACCATCCGGCGCCGCTTCGGGCCGGGCTCGGCGGCCGGGCCGGGCTCCTTGACCGCGCTGGCCTCTTTGGCCGGAGCGGATGGCCGTCGGGGCTCCGCCGGCTGGGCCGGTTCCGCTGGGCGGGTGGCCGGCCGGGGCGGCTCTGGTACCGGAGGATGAGCCGGCGCACGCACCACGGCCACCCCGCGCGCCGGCTGGGCGGACGGATCCAGGAAGGCCTCGACCTGCCACGGGCCGGTGGGGCGCACCTGCGCGATCCCCGCGGCCCGGGCGGTGGCCGGCGCGGGCTGGGTCGGTCGGGCCGGCTCGGATGTCGGCCGGCTCGGTGGCTGCGCGGGTCGGGCCGGCGGTCGGGGCGCTTCCCGGGTGGGTTGGGCGGACCCGGGCGGTGGCTGGGTCCGGGCAGGTGGCTGGGTCTGGGCAGGTGGCTGGGTCCGGGCAGGTGGCTGGGTCGGCCTGGTCGGTACCGACGCGCGGCCGGCGACCCGCGGCGCGGTCTCGGCGGGCGGCGCGGTCCCGACGGGTGGGTCGACGTCCTTCGGCGGCACCGGATCGTTCACCGGCACCGTGGCGCGACCGGTCGGCACCGAAGCCCTGCCGGTCGGGGCGGGACTGGTCGGCTCCGCGCCCCATACCGACGAATCCGAGCCCCACGGCGACGGGCTGGTCGGCCCTGCCGGCGGGCGGGTGGGCGCCGCCGGCGGACGGCGGGTGGGCGCTGCCGCGGCGGGCGCCGGAGGGCTGGTCGGCGCTGCCGCTACGGAGGCTCGGCCACGGCGGGGCAGGTCCTGGTTGACCTTGGTGGCGGTGCCATCGGATCCGGCGTCATCGTCCGCCGTGCCGGCCGGCTCGGTTCTCGCGGCGCCCGGCTCGGTTCTCGCGGCGCCCGGCTCGGTTTTCCCGGCGGCCGGCTCGGTTCTCGCGGCGGCCAACACGGAAGGCTCGTCGCCCGGCTCGGTTCTCGCGACCGCTGGCGCAGCAGGCCCGTCAACCGGTTCCGTTGTCGCGTCCGCTGGCTCAGCACCGTCGTCGGCTGACGCCGCAGGCTCGTCGACCGAGCTGACTGTCGCGTCCGCCGGTTCGGTCGACGAATCGGTCGGCTCGGCTGCCGCGTCCGCCGGTTCGGTGCTGCCGGCAGGTCGGGCAGTGGATTCGGCGGGCTCGGGTGACTCTGGCGCTTCGTCAGCCGACCCACCGGCGGATCCGGATGAGCCGCCTAGCGGGGCAGCCGGGGCGTCGGTGCTGGACGGCTCGTCGCCGCGATCCGTCTCATCGGGATGGTGGTCGGGCCCGTCCGCGTCCAGGTCGGGCTCGTCGCGGTCACGCTCGTCGCGGTCGGCCTCGTCCCGGTCGCGCTCGTCACGTTCGACCGCGGCACGTTCGACCGCCACACTGTCCCGATCGGCGGTACCCAGGTCAGCGTCGTCCCCCTCGGCGGCGCGCACGTCAACGGTCTGGTCCGCGGTACCCCCGGCTGTGGTGTGCCCATCAGCGGTTTCCCCGTCGAGCCGACCGCGAGCGCGTTCGTCCGAACCGTCTGTCATAGGTCAGTCGCGTCCCGGGTGAAGAGTGATCAGCGGCTACCAGCGGGTCCGCCCCGTACCCGGCATGGTGCCTTGCGACACTAGACCAGCATGTCCGGGCGACGACTGTCGAGAGCCCGGTACCGGCGGCATCCGACCCAGGGAGGCGACCGGCGTGGACTTCGACGTGACCATCGAGATCCCCAAGGGCCAGCGGAACAAGTACGAGGTGGACCACGAAACCGGCCGGATCAGGCTGGACCGGACACTGTTCACCTCGACCCAGTATCCGGCCGACTACGGGTTCATCGAGGACACGCTGGGCCAGGACGGCGACCCGCTGGACGCGCTGGTACTGCTGCAGGAGCCCACGTTCCCTGGTTGCCTGATCCGGTGCCGCGCGATCGGCATGTTCCGGATGACCGACGAAAAGGGCCCGGACGACAAGGTGCTCTGCGTACCGGCGAATGATCCGCGGCTGGAGCACCTGCGCGACATCCACCACATGCCCGAGTTCGACCGGTTGGAAATTCAGCACTTCTTCGAGGTGTACAAGGACCTCGAGCCCGGAAAGAGCGTCGAGGGTGCCACCTGGGTCGGCCGTACCGACGCGGAGAACGAGATCGCGCGGTCCCGCGAGCGGTACGTACCACTGCCGCCGCGCGAGACGATCGAGCCGCCGCGGCACTAGTCCGGGCGGCTCGTCGCTGGCCCGCCTTCGAAATGCCGGGCGGGCTCGAAATCGCTCAGGTCAGCGTCGTCACGTCCAGGTCGCCTTCGGCGTACTGGCCGCGCAGTACCTTCTTGTCGAACTTGCCGACGCTGGTGCGTGGTACCTGCTCGATGAACGACCAGCGCTCCGGCAGCTGCCAGTGCGCGATCTTCTGACCGAGGAACTCGCGCAGCTCGGACGGGTCCGCGCTGGCGCCTTCCCGCAGTACGACCGTCGCGAGTGGACGTTCGCCCCACCGCTCGTCCGGTACCCCGATCACGCAGGCTTCCTGTACGGCCGGGTGCGCCATCAGCAGGTTCTCCAGCTCCACCGAGCTGATCCACTCGCCACCGGACTTGATCACGTCCTTGGCCCGGTCGGTCAGATTGATGTACCCGTCCGGAGTGAGCGTGCCCACGTCACCGGTACGCAGCCAGCCGTCGTGGAACTTGTCCGGGTCGTCGTCTCCGAGGTACCGGTCGGTGATCCACGGGCCGCGCACCTCGAGCTCGCCGACCGACTTGCCGTCGGCGGGCGCCGGCTGCCCGTCCGGCCCGAGGATCCGCGCCTGTACCGCGGCCGGCACCCGGCCCTGACTGATCCGGTACTGCCAGGTGGTCTCCTCGCTCAGCCCGATCGGCGGGCGGGCCACCGAGCCGAGCGGGGACATCTCGGTCATCCCCCACGCGTGCACGATGTTGATTCCGTACCGCTCCTCGAACGCCTTCATCAGCGCCGGCGGACAGGCCGAGCCGCCGACCACGACGTCCCGCAGCGAGGAGATGTCGGCGGGATTCTTGTCCAGGTACGACAGCAGGTCCGACCAGATCGTCGGTACCGCGCCGGCGGTCGTCGGCCGCTCCGAGGCGATCATCTTCGCGAGCGGCTCGGCCTGCAGGAACCGGTCCGGCATGAGTAGTGCGGCACCGCTCATGACCGCGGCGTACGGCATTCCCCAGGCCATCGCGTGGAACATCGGCACCACCGCGAGCGCCTTGTCGGCCGGCGAGAAGCCGAACGTCTCCGACGAGCACACCTCCATCGAGTGCAGCCAGATGGAGCGGTGCGAGTACGCGACGCCCTTGGGGTTGCCGGTGGTGCCGGACGTGTAGCACAGCGCCGCGGCGTCGTGTTCGTCGACGACCGGCCAGTCGTACGTGTCGGGCTTGCCGTCCAGCAGCGTGGCCCAGTCGTGCACCTCCACCTCGCTGGCGTCGAGCGGCGAGGTGTCGGCCGGCCCGACCACCACCACATGCCGGATGGTGGTCATCTGCGGCAGCGTCTTGGCCAGCAGCGGTACCAGCGTGTTGTCCACGATGACAACCCGGTCCTCGGCATGGTTCGCCACGAACGCGAGCTGTTCGGGGAACAGCCGGATGTTCAGCGTGTGCAGTACCGCGCCCATGCTCGGTACGGCCAGATACGCGACGAGGTGGGCGGCGTTGTTCCAGCTGAACGTGCCGACCCGCTGGTCACCGGTCACGCCGAGGTCGTCCCGCAGCGCGTGCGCCAACTGGGCGGCCCGGCGGCCGATGTCCGCGTACGTCATCCGGTGTGGCCCGTCCGCGGTCCAGGTCACCACCTCGGTGGTGCCGTGCACGGTGCTGCCGTGCTCGAGGATCCGGGAAATCTGAAGCGGGGCATCCGACATCGTGCTGCGCATGTATTGACGGTAGTGCTCGGCGTCACACCCGGCAAAGGCGTCGGGCAAAAGCAGTCGCCGATCCGTACGGGACAGAAAGCTGTGGCCGCGGTCGGAACGACCACGGCCACAGCTAACGGAACTACCGGTACATCACGCCCGGGAATGCTCGCTTCCGGCCGGTACACCATCCGGGTCGTCGGTTTCCCGGTTGTCCACCGCGAGCCCACCGTCCGCCGGGGCGTCGACGGCGGCCTCGGTGCCGCCCTCCACCGCCGCCTCGGTCAGGTTCGGCGGGCCGGCCAGCGTGTGGTTGGGCAGGAACAGGGTGATCGCCACGGCCACCATGCAGACCAGCCCGGCCACCAGGAACACGGTGTGCAGCGAGTGTACGAACGACTGCTGGATGGCTTCGCGGATCGGTGCGGGGAGCCTCTTCAACGCCGCTGGGTCCTGCAGCATCGAGGTGAACGAGTCGCCCTTCGGCGGCGCGGCCGGTCCACCCGCTGCCGCCACCTTCGCGAACGCGGCCGGCATCAGGTCGTCCAGCCAGCCGGTGAGCCGGTTGGTCAGTACGGCGCCGAGGATCGCGACGCCGAACGAACCACCGAGCTGGCGGAGGAACGTGGCCGCACTCGTACCCGCGCCCAGGTCCCTGCGGTCGAGCGCGTCCTGTACCGCCAGGATCAGCGGCTGCATGCACAGACCGAGCCCGATGCCGATCACCACCATCGTGCCGAAGATCTGCCAGAGCGGGCTGTCCACCTCGAACGCCACCCCGAACAGGACGCCGAGCGCCGTGATCAGCGTGCCGGACACCACGAACCACTTGTACTTGCCGACCCGGGTGATGGCACGCCCACCGATGATCGACGTGATGATGAGCCCACCCATCATCGGCAGCATCAGCAGGCCCGAGTCGGTCGGCTGGTACCCCTTCACGACCTGCAGGTACATCGGCATGTAGATGATCGAGCCGAACAGCGTGAGGCCGAGTACGAAACCGGCCGAGTTGGCCAGCGAGAACGTCGGCCGGCGGAACAGGTCGAGGGACAGGATCGGTTCCGCGGCTCGCGCCTCGACGAACAGGAACAGCGCGGCCAGTGCCACTCCGACCACGCCCAGCGTGACGATCATCGGGGAGCTCCAGGCGTAGTCCTTGCCGCCCCACGAGGTCATCAGCAGCAGGCTGGACACGCTCGCCACCAGCAGCGTCGCGCCCAGGTAGTCCACCCGGTGATCCCGCCGGGTGTGCGGTACGACCCGGAGCACCCGGTCGGTCACGATGATCGCGAGGATGCCGAGCGGGATGTTGATGTAGAAGATCCAGCGCCAGTCGTGCTCGGCGAAGTACCCGCCGACCAGCGGCCCGGCGATCGACGCCAACCCAAACACGGCACCGAACATGCCCTGGTAGCGGCCCCGCTCCCGGGGGGACACCACGTCCGAGATGATCGTGAACGACAGCGTCATCAGGCCGCCGGCGCCGAGACCCTGGATGGCCCGGAACGCGATCAGCTCGGTCATATTCTG
The DNA here is from genome assembly GCA_963742715.1 of uncultured Actinomycetota bacterium. GTDB lineage: Bacteria > Actinomycetota > Actinomycetes > Mycobacteriales > Micromonosporaceae > CAVUMR01. The sequence goes on from CAVUMR010000003.1 coordinate 1,163,725, forward strand.
GGACAACCCGGCGAGCAGCGAGCCGATCAGGAACGTGATCAACGAGAAGCGCAGCAGCGGCCGGCGCCCGTACAGGTCGCTGACCTTGCCGTACAGCGGGGTGGACGCGGTCGAGGTGAGCAGGTAGGCGGTCACCACCCACGCGTAGTGATCGAGCCCGCCGAGCTTTCCGACGATGGTCGGCAGCGCGGTGGACACGATGGTCTGGTCGAGGGCGCCGAGCAGCATGCCGGTCATCAGCCCGGCGAGGATCGCGATGACCTGCCCTTTACGCAGTGGTGCTGGTTCGGTTTCCGGTGTCGCCTGGACGGCGGTGGTCATGCGGTCTCCATCGATTGAGCGGTTCGGGTGTCGTCCTGTGCCGGTGACCGCCAGCCGTCCCGACGGCGGGCACCGATGGCCTCGTTGAACTGGTGCAGCAGTCGGGCCAGCTCGGTCCGGTCCGGCTCGGACCAGTCCGCGAGCATGTCCCGCAGCGACTCGAGCTTGTGCAGCCGGTTGACCTCGAACGCCGCCCGGCCACTGTCGGTGGCGTCGACGAGCTGAGCGCGCCGGTCCGCCGGATCGGCCTCCCGGGCGATCCAGCCGGCGTTCTCCAGTGCGCCGAGCTGCCGGCTCACCGTCGAGATGTCGACCCGCAGCGCCTCGGCCAACGTGGACGGCCGGGCCGGGCCGCTCTCGATCAGCGTGTACAGCAGCGCGTACGCCGGCCGCTCGAGCGCCGGACCGCTGGTCGTACCGGGCCCGGACGGCAGCGCCGACTGGTGCCACTGGTGGAGCCGGCGTACCAGCGCGCCGAGTTCCGCCGCGATCGCGCCGTGCGTCTCGCAACCGGGCGGTACGGCGGTGTGGTCATCCGTGGCGCCCCCTGCGGGGTCGTGTGCGGCGTTTTCTGTGGCGCCGCGTGCGGCGTCGTGTGTGGCGTTTTCTGTGGCGCCGCGTGTGGCGTCGTGTGTGGTGTTGTCTGCGGCGGAGACAGCGCCGGACGGTGGCTGGCCAGTGGTTGTGGCCATGATCGGTCACCTCGCGAAATTACTTGCTTGCTACAACCACATTAGGCGCGAGCTGTACGACCAACCACCGATTTAACGGAGAGGACCGTCACAGAATGAAGCCGGCGTGTCGTGACCGGGTCAGCGCGGCGCGGCAACGCCGAGGTTACGGGACCGGGGCGGATCTACCCGCCCATTTGCCGCCAACGCGGACGGTGACTGGAGCCGGGCGACGTCGGTGATCGGGCGGCCCGGAGCGGGGCGCCGCCGCTGATGGGGTGGCGCGGAGCGGTGTTAGCGCTTCTTGCGGCCCTTGCCGGACCGACCCATCACCGACATCAGCGCGTACCAGAGCAGCACGATGCCGAGTACCGCGATCGCGATCGAGCCGAGGTCACGCATGGCCCCGATAGTATTCATACGATGCCAGTCCGTGACCACGGGGCTGGCCCGTTTCTGCCCACCGGCACCCCAACGGCCAGACCGCTAGGGCAGGGCCGCGCGCTCGATGCCGTCCAGGATCGCGTCCACGGTCTGCTCCGGGGTCTGCGCCGAGGTGTCCAGCCACCAGCCGAGCCGGGGCGTGTCCCGCAGTACCGCGTCGAGCGCCTCGACACCCCACTCGCCGTACCCGGTCTTCGCCCGGCCCGCCTCCCGCGCCGCCACCACCTCGGGACGCGGCGCGAGCACCACCAGGTACCGGGGCCGGGTCCGTACCTGGGACAGGAACCACTCCAGCTCCGGCCCGAGGATCACGTCCTGCAGTACCGCGGTGAACCCGGCCGCGGCGTACTCGTCGGCGACCATCGCGGCCAGCCGGTACCGCAGCCGCAACTGCGTGAAGGCGACCGGCCCGGCGTCCGGCTCCAGGTCCACCCGACCGGACACGATCATGCGGCGGAACAGGTCGCCCCGTACGTGCGCGGCGAGCGGCAGCCGCTCGGCCAGCAGTTGCGCGACGGTCGACTTCCCGGCCGCCATGATCCCGGTCACCGCGACGACCGCGGGACCGGGCGCGGCACCCATCAGTCGCGCCCCACCCAGGCCGGCAGGCGCGGGTCGCGGAACTGGAGCCGCAGCTCAGAGCAGTACCGCTGGCCCTGCGCATCGGTCAGCCAGGCGTGTTCGGCGGTGGGCAGCATCTCGGTCAGTACGACCTCGGCGTCCTCGGCGCCGCGTTCCCGCGCGCTGCGCATCATCGTGCACAGGATCCGGGTGTACACCGGGCTGGTCAGGTCGAGATAGCAGGGCTTCACCTCGGTGGCGACCCGCAGGAAGACCCGCTCGGGCAGGCCCAACCGCTGCCGCCAGCGCCGGACCGCCAGGTACCGGGCGCGCTCGCCCTTGACCGTGCCGAGGCCGGTGGCACCGACCGTGGTACGCCAGGTCTCCCGCACGAGTACGAACCGGTCGACCGTCACCCGCGGCGTGTGCCCGTCGGTGCCGGCGAGCTTCCAGGTGTCGAACGCGGTGACCCCGAGCAGCGACGCGAACAGCTCGACCACCGGCCAGCGCCGGCCGTCCGGTGCCTGCACCAGCAGGTTCTCCGGGTCGGCCGGATCCGGTGCGACCGTCATCGCGGTCACCGGCACCAACCGGTCCCGATGCGCGCCCGGCCCGGGTGCCCAGGCGACCTGTACGTCGTCCGGGTGCCGCAGCCACTCGGCGTTGCGGGCGGTGTCCCGGGGCCAGTCGTACGGCAGCAGCGGGTAGATGTTGCCGATCGGCACGTCCCGCCGCATCGCGGCTTCGAGCCGCTCCGGCTCGGGGTGCCCGTACCGGAAGAAGTGGGTGTCGAAGGCGGCCCAGCCGAGGTGCAGCTCGCCGAGCACGATCATGAAGTCGCCGCGCTCGAGAGCCGCCTGATCCGTCGCGCAGACGTGTACGTCCGGGCTGTGGAACCGGGCCGCACACCACCCCGGGCGCTCCGCGGGGAACGCCTCCGCGACGGCGGCGTACAACTCGGCGGTGGTGAACTCCAGCCGGGAGGTACCGGGTTCGACCTTGGTCAGGCCGAGCACGTCGGTCCACCGCTCCAGGTACGTGCCGATCACGTCCTCGACCGGCCCGCGCTGCGTGAACAGCATCGCCATGCCGAGGTTCCAGAGCGTTCCGAGCGGTACCGCGCCGCCGGGGAACTCCTCCGCGACCACCCGGTACACGTCGAGGATCTGCTGCCGGTACGCGTCCGCGAGTACCGAGGTCAACCAGCGGGAGGACTGCAGCAGCGACTCCAACGGAGCCAGCGCGGCGAGGATTTCGCCACCGAAAGTCATTTCGACGTTCCGTACCGTATCGAGATGGCACAGGGTGCGTCCGGCGTAGGTCTCGCCGGGGCGGCGGCGGGCCTCCTGGCCGGTGATCTCGGAGAACGTCTCTTCGAGCGTTGATATCGCGGCGGCGACCTCGTCCGCCTCGGCGGCGGCCAACGCGTCCCGGGCCGCGCAGAGCCTGTCGAACATCCCGACCGCACGCTCCCGCAGCGCCGGATCGCCGATCGCCGCGAGCCGCTCGGTCAGCGCGTCCTTGGCGGACAGGTCGTTCGGCAGGTCGATCCCCCACTCCAGGATCCGGCCCTCGACGAACTGGTCAATCTGCAGGTAGACATCGTCTTCCCGGCGGTAGCCCAGCTGCGGTTCGGCCATCAGTGAGACGGCGATGTCGTGGGCGCTGCGGCGGCCGTCGCACCGCTCCACCAGCGCGGCCTGGGCGGTCGAGAGGGTCAGCGGGTCCTCGGCCGGTCGGCGCAGCGTGCGGCCGTCGAGATGGAGTTGCGGCGCGAGCGCGACCGGCAGCCACCGGCGCATCTGCGGATCGGCCGCCAGCTGGTCGGCGATCGTGACCAGCGGCCAGCGCTCGAAGAACACCATCCGCCGGCGGATCAGGTCCGGGCCGGGGCCACCCGCGGCCGGTGGCCCGTCCGGGCCGATCGTCACCCAGCACATCGGGCCGAAGAACCCGACCGTGTCGTTCTTGCTGCTGTAGCGCTGCCAGTACTTGGCGATCGCCTCCTCGCGGCGGCGCCGGCGGGCGTCCCGCGGGGCGTCCGGACCGTCCCGCAGTACCGAGGTCGCCGCGCCCAGTACGCCCAGGTTCTGCCAGCTCACCGCCTCCCGGAACCGCGGATCGGAGGCCACGTCGTACGCCGCCTGGCCCAGCTTCCGGGTCGCCTGGTCGAACGCCTGGTCGAACGGGGTGTCCGCGGGTGATCCGGACGAGCCGCGGGTGATCTCGGCGGGGGCGCTCCCGGCGAGCGCCGCGTCGGCGACCGCGGCGAGCTCGGGCGCGGAGAACCAGTCGATCCCGTCGATCGGGAACCCGGCCGAACGCAGCAGCGCGTCCCGCCAGACCGCCCAGTCGGTGCCCGGGACGGCGGCGAGGTGCTCGTCGGAGTCCTGCCGCCCGGGCGCAACCGACGCGTCCGGGATCGGGTCCACCATCAGCGCATCCTCCTGTCACCGGCGGCGCCTCACCGGCGGCCTCGAAGGGGGATCCTTCATGCTCCGCGCGCCGGAATCAACGCGCGGCTCCGGCCGGCACGATGACCGGTGGCCCTGGCGGCTGCCTCACCGGTGCGCCGGAATCGACGCACGATGGCGAACCGGTGACCGTCCGGACACAGGTTGTCAGCCGAGTGACAGCACCGAGTACGGACTTCGGCTTTCCTACACGATGACGGATATCCGCCATGCGTCGGTTTCCCGCCCACCGGCATTCCCCGCCCACCGGCACTCCCCGCCCACCCCCGTTCCCCGTCCACCGGGATTCCCTGCCCAACCGGCATGTCCCCGCCCACCGGCATGTCCCCGCCGCCGAGCGCGGGCCGGTCCCCACCGGCCCCGAGAGGATCCCCCGATGTCGAACACCCTGAGCTCGCACCACCCGGAGCCGGACCGGGCGAACGGGCCGGTGGTCGGGTTCGATCCGGTGCGGCGCGGCTGGCTGGTCGCCGGGGCCGGCGCGGGCACGTCGGTACACCCGGTGCCGCACCTGCGGGGCAGCCTCCGACTCGATCAAGCCATCCGCGAAGCCGACTCGCGGGACGAGGGCAACCTCGTACACGACCGGCCCGGCGCGGTGCTCGAACCGGCATCCGCGCAGGACCTCCAGGAGATGATCCGGTTCTGCCGGCGGCTGAAGATCCCGGTCGCCACCCGCGGCCAGGGACACAGCACGTTCGGGCAGGGCCTGGTCTCCGGCCTGCTCATCGACAGCAGATCGATGAACCGGATCCACTCGATCGGCCCGGACAGCGCCGTCGTGGAGGGCGGCGTCCGCTGGCACGAACTGGTGCTCGGCGCGTACCAACTGAAGCTCACCCCACCGGCGCTCACCGGGTACGTCGGGCTCTCCGTCGGCGGCACCCTGTCGATGGGCGGGGTACCGCCGAACAACGCCGAAGGACTCCAGATCGATCGGGTACGCGAGTTGGAGGTCGTCACCGGCACCGGGGATCTGGTGCGCTGCTCGGCGGAGCAGAACCCGGACCTGTTCGAGGTGGTACTCGGCGGGATGGGCCAGTTCGGCGTGATCACCAGGGCGACCGTGGAGCTGGTACCGGCGAAGTCGATGGTCCGGACGTACCAGCTCGGGTACACCGACACCGCGGCGTTCTTCGCCGACCTGCGCGTCCTGTTGAACCGCGGCGAGCTGGACTGCGTGTACCACTTGTCCACAGTGGACTCTCCCACGCCGTACGGGCTGATGGCGCACGTGTTCTTCGAGCCGGGCTCGGCACCGGACGATGCCGCGCTGCTGCGCGGGCTGAGCGTGCCGGCAGACTCCGCGGTCGCGTACGACACCGGTTATCTGGACTGGGCGCTGCGCGTGGACATGCTGATCGAGTTCTTCCGCGCGAACGCGCAATGGGACGACCTACTCAAGCCGTGGTTCGACGTGTGGCTGCCGGACTCGACCGTCGAGCGGTACATCGGTGAGGTGGTTCCGGCGCTCACCCCGGAGGACTTCGGACCGACCGGCATCGTGCTGATGTTTCCGCAGCGCCGGTCCCGGATCACCCGCCGGTTCCCGCGGATCCCCGCCGCCGGCGACCCTGGCGCCAGCGGTGGCGACGGCGCGGCCAGCGGGGACGGCTCGGCCAGCGGGGACGGCTCGAGTGACGGCGGCGACTGGGTGTACCTGTTCGACATTCTCACCTCGGCGCCGAAGCCCGGACCGGACGGCGACTTCGCCGCCCGGATGCTGGCCCGCAACCGTCAGCTGTACGAGCGGGCCCGCGCGGCCGGTGGCACCCGGTACCCGATCGGCTCGATCGAGTTCACCCACGACGACTGGGTGGCCGAGTACGGCGAGCTGTGGCCGGAGTTCGCCCGGCGCAAGCGGCGGTACGACCCGGACGGGATCCTCACGCCCGGGCCCGGCATCTTCCGCTGAACCGGCCGCCCGGGCGGGCACCAGAGAGGCGGCGCGGGACTGAATCGGCCGGCTGGCCCGGGCCGGCACCTGGCCGACCCGGGCCGCGACGGTCACGAGCAGGTGTCTGCCCAGGCGTGACCGGCGATGTTGTCGTTGGTGCTCAGGCCGTGGCCGGTACCCGATCCGGTCGCTCCGAGGTTGAAGTACCGGTCGCCGAGCCAGTGCCACTCGTCGCCCTGCCCGATGCAGGCCCAGGCGCTGCGCCCGCCGTTCTCGTTGGGCTTGTTGTAGTAGAGCCGCACCTTGTCGAGCGCGACCGGGTAGCCATTGTTGGCGACCGAGCTGGCCCGGTTCAGCATCGTGGTGGAGCCGTAGCCCTTCTCGTCGCAGAAGCCCCAGTCCCGGTCGTTGTTGAACCAGGCACACCACCACAGGGTGTAGTCGGCGTCCTGCCAGGCGTAGAAGTAGCCGGGATCCAGCGGCGGCAGCGCGGCTTCGGGCTGCGCCTGGTCCAGGGTCGGAGCGGCACTGGCCGCGGGTGCGGCCGCGAACACTCCGAGCATCGTGAGAGCCGCGGCCGTGACCGCGAGTACCCGAAATCGGTGCATCGTTGTCCCCCTCTTGTTGTGGGTTGGTGCATCCGGCCGACCATCACGCGGTCGTCGGACCTCTGTGGAGTACCGGCGTCAGGCCGCCTGGACGATCGCCCGGGCGCGGTCGAGTGCGGCCACCTGCAACCGCCGGTGGGTGGTCACGTCGTCGTGGAACTTCCGGTCGACCACCGCGCTGTACTCGCGGTCCAGGCTGGTGGCCGTCGTCGCCAGCCCGGTGCTGTGCGCGCAGGTCGCTTCCGTGACCGCGAGCGCGATCTCGGCGTGCCGGTCCATCCGCGGCTGCGCGTCGAGCGCCGCCGCCCGGGCGTCAGCCGGCGTCGGGTACGAGTACGAGTGGGACTTCATGCAGGCCGACCACGCCGCGACGGCCCGCTGGTACCGCTTGTCCCCCTGCACCATCGCGGTGCGTACACCGGGCAGGTTCTCGGTGAGCCGCAGCGTCCGGTACCACCCGGCCTGATCGCCGTACAGCTTCCGCCATGACTCGGCCACACAGCCGACGCTGCTGTGTTCGGCGAGGATTCCGTTGGGCAGCCGCGCCTTCAGTCCGGTCGCGACAGGCCCGTTCGCCGCCACGATCGCCACGGCCCGCTGGTCGTGCGACAGGCCGTTGAAGTACCGCTTGTTCGGATCGGCCGCCCCGGCCTGCTGCATCCGCGCTTCCAGGTCCGACCCGTACCCGTGCCGGCGCGCCCACGCGACGTCGTCCACGACCAGCGGGAAGGTGCGGTACCCGGGTACCGGCTCGCGCGGGTTCAGGTAATAGGTGAAGCCGGCCTCCCGCATGCAGTCGCGGATGAGCAGCTGCTCCGCGTCGTACAGCAGCGTCTCCTCGGCCGGCGTGACCGCCCGTACCTGCGACGCCGCCACGTCGTGCCCGACGCTCCGCACCGCGGAAGGCTGGGCGGCGCCCCGGGCCGTACAGGACGCTGTCCCGAGCGCGAACACCACTGCGAGCACCACTGCGCCGGTCCGCATGTCTTCCCCCTGAAGCAGCCCCACCATGAACAGCGGCGACACTTCCGGCCGTACCTTTAACCCGCCTGTAATCTGCCTTTCAGGCGCTGCCCAGAGGGGGTACGGACGGCGTGCTGATCCGGGTCCTCGGGCCGCTCGAGGTGTCAGCCGGTACGAGCTGGCAGCGGGTGGCCGCCTCGAAACCGCGGTCGCTGCTCGCCCTGCTCGTGACCGCCGGTGGGCAACCGGTGTCGATCGACCACCTGGTCGAGGAGCTGTGGAACGGCACCGCACCCGGCAGCGCGGTCAACCTGGTCCACCAGTACGTCCGGCAGGTACGTCGCGTGCTGGACGACCCGGCCGGGGAGCTGCTGCGTACCAGGGCGCCGGGGTACCAACTTGTTCTCGACAACAACGAGCTGGACGTACCGCTGTTCGAGCAGCACGCCCGCGAGGGCCGGGACGCGCTGGCCGACGGCCGGTACCAGGAGGCGGCGGACCACTTCGGTCAGGCGCGGGAGCTGTGGCGCGGGACCCCGTACGCGGACGTGCCCCGGTCGGGCTCGGTCGCCACCGAAGCGAACCGGATCGAGCAGCTGTGGCTGGACACCACCGAGGCCCGGATCGACGCCGACCTCGCACTCGACCGGCACTTCGCGCTGGTACCCGCGTTGCAGGCGCTGACCGGGGAACATCCGCTGCGCGAACGGTTCTGGGGCCAGCTGATGACCGCGCTGAGCCGATCCGGGCGACCCGCCGAAGCACTGGAGGCGTACCAGCAGCTCTACCGCGTACTCGTCGACGAGCTCGGCGTCGAGCCCGGCCGGCCGGTACGTGACCTGCAGCAACGGATCCTGCGCGGTGATCCCGAACTCGACCCGGCCGCGATAGTCGTCGCCCCTCGGGCGGCCGGCGGCCGCGCGGACCCGGCCGGCACCCGAGCGGACGCGGTACCTCGACAGCTCCCGGCCGGGATCGCCGACTTCGTCGGTCGCGCCGAGCACCTCACCCGACTGGACGCGCTGCTGCCCGGGCACACCGACCGGGGTGCGAACGCGGTGGTGATCTCGGTGATCGCCGGTACCGCCGGGGTCGGCAAAACCGCGCTGGCGGTGCACTGGGCCCATCGGGTCGCCGACCGTTTTCCCGACGGACAGCTGTACCTGAACCTGCGCGGGTACGACCCGGTCGGCCAGCCGATCACGACCGCCGACGCGCTGCGCGGACTGCTCGACGCGATGCAGGTGCCGCCGGAACGGGTACCGACCGGCGTGGACGCGCAGGCAGCCCTGTACCGCAGCCTGCTCGCCAACCGCCGGATGCTGGTCGTCCTCGACAACGCGCGGGATGCCGAACAGGTACGCCCGCTGCTCCCCGGCGCGCCCGGCTGCCACGTCGTCGTGACCAGCCGCGACCAGCTGTCCAGCCTGGTCGTCATGGAGGGCGCCCACGTCCTGACGCTCGACCTGCTGACCACCGACGAGGCCCGGCGATTCCTGGCGCACCGGCTCGGCCAGGACCGGACCGACGCCGAGCCCGCGGCCACCGACGAGATCGTCGAACGCTGCGCGTCGCTGCCGCTGCCACTCGCGATCGTCGCCGCCCGCGCCGCCACCCACCCGACGTTCCCGCTCCGGACCCTGGCCCGCGAACTACGCGACACCCGCGGTGGGCTGGAGGTGTTCGCCCGCGCCGACGCCGCACTCGACCTGCGGGCCACCTTCTCCTGGTCGTACAGCCTGCTGAGTCCGCCGACCGCCCGACTGTTCGCGCTGCTCAGCGTGCATCCCGGCACCGACATCACCGCACCGGCCGCGGCCAGCCTCGCGGGCGTACCGACCGGCGACGTGACGATCATGCTGTCCGAGCTGTGTCGGGCACACCTGATGGTCGAGCACGCTCCCGGGAGGTACACCTTCCACGATCTGTTGCGGGCCTACTCGGCCGAGCTCGCCGACGCTGCCGTGGGTGGAACCGAACGCCGCGCGGCTCTGCACCGGATCCTCGACCACTATCTGCACACCGCCCACGCCGCGGCGATGCTGCTGTATCCGCGCCGGGACCCGATCACGCTCACCGAGCCGCGGCCGGACGTCATCGTCACCCGGCTCACCGACCACGGGCAGGCACTGGCCTGGCTGACCGGCGAGGACGCGACGCTGCGCGCGGCCGTCGAACACGCCGCGAGCGACGGTTTCGACCGGCACGTCTGCCAGCTCGCCTGGGCGCTGTCGGAATACCTCCGGCGGCGACAGCACAGCCACGACAAACTCGCCGTCCACCACGCCGCCCTCGACGCCTCCCGTCGGCTGGCCGACCGGGCCGAGCAGGCCCGCGCCCACCGCGAACTCGCCCGCGCGTACGGCTGGCTGGGGCGCGTCGCCGACGCCTACGACCACCTCGAGCAGGCCCGGCGGCTGTGTGACGAGCTCGGCGACCGGGTCGGCGAGGCACACGCGCATCTCCAGCTCAGCATCATGCTGGAGAAAGAAGGAAAACACGCAGACGCGCTCGTACATGACGAGCAGGCGCTGGAGCTGTACCGCAGTACCGACCATCGGGCCGGTCAGGCGAGGGCGCTGAACGCGATCGGCTGGGACCACACCCAACTCGGCGACTACCACCGAGCCCTGACGTGCTGTCGACAGGCGCTGGCCATGTGCCAGGAGCTGGGCAACCGGCCCGGTGAAGCCGCCACCTGGGACAGCCTCGGGTACGCTCACCACCACCTCGGCGACCACCGGCGGGCGATCGACTGCTACCAGCGCGCCATCGGCCTGTACCGGGAGCTCGGCAACGCCACCGGTGAAGCCGACACCCTCACCCGGCTCGGCGACACCCAACTGGCGTCCGGTGACGACATCGCGGCCCGCCGGGTGTGGTCGCGGGCGCTGTCGATCCTGGACGAGCACGGGCAACCGGCGGAACCGATCCGGCTGCGGCTCCACCAGCTCGACCGGAAGGTGAGCCGGTGAGGTGCCTACGGCAGGGTCGCGGGCAGCCGTAGGCCGGTGGCCCTGGACACGTTGAGGGGGTTGGAGTCCGGGCCGGCGCTGCCGCCGTACGCCCAGTTGTACAGCCGGAACTGGCGGACCAGCAGACCCTCGGCCTCGGTGCCGCGCGTCTCGACCGGGTAGTCGTAGTGCTGCTGCAGCTCGCCCAGCCAGTTCGTGTGGTTGGGCGGAACCCGGTCGACGTCACCGCGACGGGTCGCGACCGGCGCGCCGAGCAGCTTCGCCACATCGGTGGTCAGGTAGGCGATCCGCTCCTTGAGCTGCTTGGATTCCGCGTCGTTCAGGCCCATGAGCCAGTTCCCCTCGTTGGATGCCACCCGTCGAGCGACGTCGGCCAGGAACGAGGACCACGGGAAGTTCACGCCCGGGTCCGTGTGGTCGCCCTCGAAGTGACGGCTGATGTCGACGTGCCCGCAGAACCCCTTGCCGAAGTCCAGCGCCGAGCCGGTGATGTGTCTGACCGGGATGCTGTACCGGATGGCGAGCTTCGCGCACAGCGCCGCGGCCTGGCCGAGCTCCGCACTTGATGCCGCGTCCCGCCACTGCGCCCCCGACTGACCGGCTGTACCGCACAGTTCGATCTGGATGCCGCGCGCGTTGCCGTCGTAGAACGCCGCGAACGCCGTGTCCGCGATCCGTACCGTCTGGACGACCGAGTTCCGGTCGACGAAGAAGTGGGTGGAGACCAGATCGCTACGGCGCGCGTCGTACGCGGCCCCGTCTTCAGCCGAGGTGTACCCCTCGCTGCCTTCCGTGGTGTGGATGACGATCAGCCGCGGCGGCCAGATGGCGCGACCGCGGTCGTAGTGCCGGGCTTGCACGAACCGGTACTCCGGAAAGTCCGGCGACTGCGCCACTCTTCCTCCTCGGGCTCCGCTGACGACCCGGACGATCCCGCGGTATGTATACGGCCGGTTATCGCGACCTACTGACTGTGCGTGGAGAACGGGTTACCCACAACCCATTGGGCACAGTCGATTTCACCGCGATCAATCTGGCGATGGAGGTACGGCCGGCGTTCAGCGCCGTACCGCCGCAAACACACCGCTCTCGCCAACGCTCCTGCTGGAGCCGCGTTGACCTACGAGTCAGCCGGAGTAGTCAGGGTGCGACTGTCCGGAAGCGGCAAGACGAGTACGTCCATGGGTGGGAACTGGCCGGGCAGGCGCTGCGGTCCGGACCGACCAGGCTGTCGCGGAAAGCCGACGGACGGCCGGGGGAAACACGACAAAAGGTCACCCCCAAACTCTGGCCGTGTCGGCTAGGGCGTAGGGCACCGGTGAGGGTATGGCCGGAGTGGGCGCAGTCTGGCGGATGCGTTACGGAGTTCCGTGGACGACATCTTCAGTGAGCCACGGCCGTGCCACCGATGCGCGGGACCTGGTAGGCGTACTGGACCGGCGTCAGCAAACTCGGGTCAATGGTCCAGGGCCATAGGCAGGTGGGCACTCCTCCGGAGCACGTTGGGGTGGCGCCGACATCGAGGCGGATCTCGGAGAGTACGAAGAGAGCGTGCTCGGCGGCGCATTGATCAGTGGCCTGGCAGTGGCGGACTTCTCCGCGAGTGAGGAAGACCTCTTCGCCCAAACTCTGGGTTCCTTTGACTTCGACGTGGAGGGTGTGGCCGTCGGTGCGGTGGCACTCGAGGTCGTACCCGCGCCTCCACTGGCCTACCCGCTTGACGGCCCAGCCAGCATTCGTCCAGTGAGCAACGGCATGGTCTTCGGCATAGAGCTCGATCGCTATCCTGGCCGCGACATCGAGTTGGCGGCCTTGAGTGCGGGCCGCAGTCGTGCGCGCAGCGTCATTGGCCGGATCAGCGTCAGCGCCGAGCGCCGCGCCGGTTGAGTTAACGCGGACCGCCGCTCCGTAGAGCTGCGCTAGGAGCGGCACCATGTCAGCTAGGTCGTCATGCAACTCGCGGTTGCCCGGAATGCGTCCTGATGGGTACTCGACGGCCAAAATGTTGGCGTCCTCGTAGTTCCGAACTCGCCGTTTGCTCTCAGCACCGACTGAGGTCAGGTCTTCCCAGGTAAGAGAGATCTTGGTGTGGCCCTCTTTGCCGGCTGGCGTTTCATCGAGGGGCGCCAGCGCGGCGCGGGCTTCCGCGGCGCGGGACACCAGCGTTCTCCGGTTGTTGATCGGCCGCATCGCATTCGAGCGGAACTCGCTGGTTCCCTGGTTGAGCGACAGGTAGACACGCGAGCCGTCCGCCGCGAAGAGGTACACGAGGTAGAAGCCGTCCATAGCGGTCGGTGCGTACAGCTTGGAGTACACCCGTATCCAGGGCACCGGACTGTAGTTGGCCTGACGGCCACCGAATCGGACGTGGAGAGCAAGCTCATCGAGGCCCAGGACTGCGGCTATGGAGGCTAGAAAAGGACGAATTGTGTCGGTGCAATCTCGGACAGCAGCGTCGCGAGCGGCCATTTCCGTTGTGGCGCCTTTGGAGTAGGTGGGCGCCAGGTCGAGTACGCGCTGCAGGCCACCCTGCAAGTCTCCTTCGGGTTTGCCGGCAACGGACTCGGCAGCGTCCTGGCGGCGATCGACTCGAAAGCCCAGGCGGTGCAGTTGCCGAACCACCGACTGTTCACCACCACTGAAGTCCTGGGGACGCAGCGGCACGCCGACGACGTACCGGTGCGCTACGCCCACGATGGCCTTCGAGTCGTAGCGGCGACCGTCATGAACTAGCTCGTATACCCGAGCCGGGGCAAACCCGTATCGATCAAAGAACAGCTTGGGGCCCAAGTCATCGTGTTCTGACAGAGCCGAGAGAACGGCCTCCCGGGTGACATCGGTGACCGACACAGAGGAAGGATACGAGCACCGTCTGCCATGACGGGTCGCATCCCAGAGGAGATTGGCCGTCCGACGACGAGATCCGTCTGGATGGTCACCAGAGATAAGTGCTTGCTCCTTTTGATTCCCGTTTGAACCGAGCACGAGGGAACTGGGGCAAGGCTTCGGTCCTTCAACGGCCCCGTGTCGGGTTCCGAGGCGAGGGATCACGCAGGTGACATTGACGCCACATTTGATGCCACGCCGGCCAGCCGGCGTGTCCCACTCGTAGGGCAGAGGATCCAGGGACAAGCGAAGGGCCAGGTCAGCGTGCCGACCTGGCCCCTCCTAATGGAGCCGCCTAAGGGAGTCGAACCCTTGACCTACGCATTACGAGTGCGTCGCTCTGACCGACTGAGCTAAGGCGGCAGCGAGCGCCAAGTGTACGCGACGGCGGGTACCGGGACGCATCCGGCGGTACCCAGCACAGCCGGCCGACCAGGGACACCGCGCGCCCGCTGGCGCAGCAGGCGGAAGCCAGGCAAGGTGCCCCGCATGGCGCATCTCACCGAACGCATGCGGTACCGGCTTGTGACGGGTACCGACCTGAAGGAGTTCTGTCTCAACGTCAGCGTGGCCCTGGACGAGGGCTACGAACTGTACGGCTCGCCATCGATCGCGTATGACGGCGACCGGGTGATCGTCGCGCAGGCGGTGGTGCTGCCGGCGTACGAGGCGGTCCGGATCCGCACCACCTCGTCGGCCGCGCCGGTACAACCGGAACCGACCGACCGTACGGAACCCGGGCAGAGTGAACCGGGATCAGTCGGATAGACGGCGGGTTGATCGACGGGTACCGAGGGTAGGGCTATCTTCCGACACTATGGGCGATCTTCCCCCGCGGCGACCGGCAGACCTCACTCCCGCGCAACTCGGCTTCGTACGGCAGCGGCCGGTGGCATGGCTCGCCCCGGCACTGCTGGCCGGTACCGCGGTACGAGTGGTGCTGGGCGAGCTGTTCGGCGCGTACCTGGACAAGCGCGAGTTGCAGGCGGCGCTGCCACAGGAGGTCCACGACCACTCGGCCGGTGATGAGCTGTGGCTCGACTACGTCGCCGACCTCGGGGACGGCTTCAACGCCACGTACTCCATCGCCTCGCTGCTGGCCCGGCCACAGCTCACGCCGGACGGCGCCGACGAGTCGCTGCCCCGCGGCAGGGTGCTGGTCATGGGCGGCGACCAGGTGTACCCGACGGCGTCGTGGCGGTCGTACGAGGAGCGCACCAAGGGGCCGTACCAGGCCGCGTTGCCGGTCGGTGGCGGGAACCCACCGACGCTGTACGCGCTGCCGGGCAACCACGACTGGTACGACGGTCTCACCGCGTTCCTCCGGTTGTTCGGCAAGCAGTCCAGTTTCGGCGGCTGGCAGACCAGGCAGACCCGCAGTTACTTCGCGCTGTCGCTGCCGCAGCGGTGGTGGCTGTTCGCGATTGACGCGCAGCTCGACGCGTACCTGGACGATCCGCAGCTGAAGTACTTCCAGACCGCCGCGGAACAACTCCAGCCGGGCGACCGGGTGATCGTGTGTACGGCCCGACCGACCTGGGTGGCCGCGGCCGCGGCTCCGGACGCGTACGACACGCTCGACTACTTCATCCGCAAGGTGATCGAGCCGACCGGCGCGCAGGTACCGCTGCTGCTCTCCGGCGACCTGCACCACTACTCGCGCTACTGCCCGGTCGAACCGACCGCCGCCCACGCCGGCACCCGGGCCGCCGCCCCGACCGCGGGCCCGACCGGTGACGGCAGGGCCGCCGAACCCGCCCGGGGCGCTGAGGGGTCGGCGCCGCGCACGCTGCTGACCTGCGGAATGGGCGGGGCGTACCTGTCCCCGACACACCTGTTGCCCGAGCACCTCACGGTGCCGCCGCCGGAATCGCTGGTACTCGCGGGCAGCGAGTCGGTCGACTACAAGCTGGTCGAGACGTACCCGACCCAGCAGGAATCCCGGAAGCTGTCCTGGGGCGTGTTCGGTCGGGTGCCGTTCCGCAACACCGGCTTCGTCTCGCTCCTCGGCGCCCTGCACACGCTGATGTTCTACGCGTTCGCGCACGCCGGCACCCGGATCCTGACAGCGCCGGTGATCGCGATCCTGGCGGTCGTGTTCGGCGGGACGCTCGGTCTCGCCATGCCCAACCCGCTGCCGTACCGGCGACCCAAGCACTGGATCCTCGGCGCCATCCACGGGCTGGTGCATGTCGGGTTCGGCGTGCTCGGCACGTACATCTGGCTGCACCTGCCATTGATCCACCTGCCCGGACCGCTGCCGGTGCTGGTCACGTTCGCCATCTACCTACCGATCGCGGGCCTGGTCGCCACCGAGCTGACCGCCGCATATCTGCTGGTGGCGAGCTGGTTCGGGGTGAATGCCAACGAGCTGTTCGCCGGTCAGGGGATCCAGGACCACAAGGCGTTCCTGCGGCTGCACATCGACACCAACGGGGCGCTCACGGTGTACCCGATAGCCGTGGACGAGGTCGGACGGCGCTGGCAGGCCGACCCGAACGCCGCGCCGGACGCGTCCTGGATCGTGCCGGACGCCCCGCTGAAGCCGCGGCTGATCGAGGCGCCGCTGCACCTCGGCGGCGGCCGGGCCAATCCCCCGGCGGATCGACCGGCGGCTCCCGTCGGAGCGCCGGCCGTCAGGAACCTGCCCTAGGCGCTCCGGTGTAGGTCCCGCACGTCAGGGAGTTGTCGGAAGCCGGCCGACCGGTAGGTGGCGACGCCGCCGACGTTGGCGCTCGCGGTGCACACGGTCGCGCTCGACGAGCCCAGTTCCCGCAGGGCGACCGCCGCGGCGACGGTGATCGCCCTGCCGTAGCCGTGACCGCGATGTTCGCGGTGCACGCCCATCGGTTCGAGCAACCCGGGCCTGCCCGGACCGGCCGACCACACCGTCGCGGTCGCGACCGCGGTGTCCTGGTCGTATGCGACCAGGCACCGGGCGTCGGCGTACGCCGGCCCGGCGGCCATCGCGTGCCAGCGCTCGTCCGTGAACGTCGACGTGTCGAACGCCGCGCGCTGAACGGCGACCCGCATGGGGACCCGGTCCGGACCGGTCACCTCGATCCGCACGCCGCAGTCCTCCACCGGCTCGGCGAGGTCGCGCTGGAGCGGGGTCCACGGCTCGCCGGCGTCCCACCCGTCATCGAGCAGCAGCCCGCGGAACAACGCTCCGAACCGCGCTTCGACGGACGCCTTCCCCGGCGGCAGGACGCCGCGCTCCGGCGCGGACAGGTCGGCGACCATCTGCTGGGCGAGTTCCTCGTCGTGTTCGGCCGCTGGCGCGATCGCCAGTCGTACCAGCTCGGGACTGTCCAACAGCCCGACGGCGAGAATCCGGCCGTCGCGGCTCCAGGTCCGGACCGCCGCGGCCGTCGCCTCCGCGCCGAACCGCCAGTTCCACCCCAGGTCCCCCGGGTGCAGCTGCACCGGTGCCCCGTCGTGCTGCCACTCCCGCAGCACGCGCACAGCCTCGCTCAGCCCGTCGACTCCTGGCGTGCTCAACACGATCGACACGCTCTGATCAAACACCGCGGCCCCGGCACCACGCCAAGGATTTAGCAACACGCTCCAGCGTCGCCGTGGCCGGTCCGGGGAGCGCCGGCGTGACCGGTCCGGGGAGCGCCCTGGCCCGGTCCGGGAAGCGCTGCCGTGGCCGTTTCGGAGGGCCGCCCTGGTCAGTCCGGGTACTGCTGCTCGAAGGCCTGCCGGGAACCGCACACGCTGGCCCGGCTGCACGAGCAGCGGGACCCGTCGGCGTCCATCCGCACCAGGACCGCGTCGCGGGGCACGCTGAACCCGACGACCTTGCCGGAACCCTGGTCGGTCTGCACCCGTTCGCCCATGCCCGGGGCGGCGGCGTGGAATTTCTGGTACAGCGGGTGCTCGTACTTGAGGCAGCACATCAGCCGGCCGCAGGCGCCGGAGATCCGCAACGGGTTGAGCGGCAGGTCCTGGTCCTTGGCCATCCGGATGGTGACCGGCTCGAAGTCGGTCAGGAACGTGGCGCAGCACAGGTCACGTCCGCACGATCCGATGCCGCCCTGCACCCGCGCCGAGTCCCGCGCGGACAACTGGCGCAGCTCGACCCGACAGCGCAGGGTGGCGCCGAGGTCGCGGACCAGCGACCGGAAGTCGACCCGGTGCGGTGCGGTGAAGTAGATCGTGGTGCGCGGACCCTGCCCGGGCTCGGCCTCCGCCACGTGGTCGACCGCGACGATCTTCATCGGCAGGGCGTGCTCGCGGATCAGCCGCTTCGCGGCCACCTTGGCCTCGGCCTTGCGTTGACGCAGCGCCTCGTCCCGGGCGAGCTCGTCGGGACCGGCCAGCCCGGCCAGCCGGGGGAAACCGTCGGTGTCCTCGCTGACCCACTGCGGCGCCCAGACACACTCGGCGACCTCCGGGCCGTCGTCGGTCGGCACCAGCACCTTGTCGCCGACGTGCACGGTCAGCTCGCCAGGGTCGCAGTAGTACAGGCGGCCGTAGCGGTTGAAGCTCACCGCGCAAAGCATGCCCATGCGACAAACCCTACGTCCTGAACCGCCGATCCCCGGCCTGGCCGCCGCCACGGTGGCTGTGCGTGACCGGTCGCGGCCGGCCGGAGTGACCGCCGGCGCCGGGCCGGCCACCTCCGATCACTCAATGCGTGGTCGTCGATACGTACCGTAACCCGAGGATCACGGAGATCGTTGGGCCTCGCGTACCCAATCGGCCCGTGGAGGTTTCTGCATGACCACCGATCCGACCGCCCGTCACTCCGGCTCCGGTACACACCCACCGGGCCGGGTAGGCACCGCACGCATCGGTGTGGGTAGGTCCGGGCTGCTCGCGGCCATGCTGATCTGTACCGTCCCGACCGCGACCGTACTGACGGGATCCGTACCGGCCGTAGCCACTCCGGCCGGCTGCGAAGACGCGCCGTTCGCCGCGACCGCCACCGCTGACCTGGTCAAGCTCACCGTGCTCGACCTGCGGAGACTTGGCGTACAGCAGACGCCGCTCACGGATGTACAGATCGCGCAGGCGCGCAGCAGCATGTCGAGCACCGAACTGATCAAGGCACAGAGCACGGC
Organism: uncultured Actinomycetota bacterium; assembly: GCA_963742715.1. GTDB lineage: Bacteria > Actinomycetota > Actinomycetes > Mycobacteriales > Micromonosporaceae > CAVUMR01. Next base: position 1,182,594 of record CAVUMR010000003.1, read on the forward strand.
CCGGTACGCGTCCGCGGAACTGCTCGGTCTGCACGTACCGGCCGGCGCGCTCGACCAGGTCACCGCGGCGCAGGCGGCTCCGCCGGACCACAGGTCCGCGCAGGTCGTCAAGCCACACGCGTTCGACCTGGGGGTCCTGTCCGCCGGTACCGGCATGGAGTCGGCGTACGCGCGCTGGCAGGAGGGGCAGGGCTGCGGTAGAGCCACCGGCACCGTGAGCAAGGCGTCCAGTTCGGTGCTCGACGCGACGATCCTGCCGGCCCGCTCGACCCTGGGCGTACCGGCCGTCGCGAGCCAGAACGGCCTGCCGGACGGCAGCCTCGCCGCGCTTCCGTCGAATGCCGCGGCGCAGACCAGCAACGAGGTACTGCCGATGCCGAACCACGGCTTCGGCGTCGGCTCCACCGCGGGCATCGGTGCCGCCGAACTGGTCCTGTTCCGGGGCAGCAAGCAGGAGATCCGGGTACGGGTGCTGCACCCGCCCACGCTGCGAGCGGTCGCCGGCGGAAGCAAGGAGCGGTCCTCGGTGCGGTACGACGCGCCGATCCTCGAAATCGTGACGCCGGGCGGTCGTACCGTCCGGCTCGACTCGCCGGACGAGCACTACCAGCTCGACCTGCCCGCGTCGCCCGACTCGCTGCCGTCGACCTCACAGCCCTCGACCTCACTGCCGTCGACCTCGCGGCTGGGTGGCCCCGCCAGCAGCGGTGACGCGCCAGTCGCCGCTCCGGACGCCGCACCCGATGGCGCTACAGCGGCCTCCCCGGTGGGTCCCGACGCCGGCGCCGCGCAGGCGGGTACCGCCGGGACCGGATCCTCTCCGGCCCACGACCCCGGGCCGGCGTCCACCGCAACCGGCGAGGTGCACCGCAACGGGCCGCCGCCCGGCACGACCCCGTCCGGCACCGCCGCCGCCTCCTCTGACGCCGCCTCCTCTGACGCCGCCTCCTCTGACGCCGCCTCCTCTGACGCCGCGTCCACAGACGCCGCGTCCTCCGGCGCCCCGGCAGCCGAGAGCACACCGTCGGACGGCACACCGTCCGACGACCCGACCTCCACGGGCGCCATCGCCCGCCTGCTCGCCGGTCTCGCCGGCCAGCAGACCGACCCGACACCCGACTCTGGTACGCCCGGCGCGGCCGGCGCGGGCGCCACGCCTGACTCGCGCGAGCACCTGACCGCCGCGAAGCGGCCGGCTCGTGCGGCCGGATCGCGCCTGGCGGTACGGCTGTCGCTCGGTCACCTGGACTCGACGATCACCGACCGGTCGGTACAGGCGGAAGCCACGTCACTGCGGCTACAGGTGTACGCCAAGGGCGGGTACGGGCAGGCCGCGACCGTTGCCGATCTGGGCGTCGGAGTACTGCGGGCAGCCGCGTCAGCGCCGCCGCAGGCGGTACCTCCGGTCCAGTCGAATCCCGGCGGTCAGTCGCCCGGCGGTGCCCTTCCGATCACCGGGTACAACGTCACCAACGTGGCCGGTGCCGGACTTCTGCTGCTCGTGCTCGGCCGGTTCCTGGTGCTGCTCGGGCGGCGCCGCCTCGGTACGGTCGGCCACTACGCCGAATCGGGCTGGGTTGCCGCGCACCGGCGCGGATGACCTGCGGCGCGGTGCGAGGTGGCTGTCGCTCTGACGGGTGATAGTCGGGCCACGACAGCCACCTTGCTGGGTACATCACCGTTAGACGCTGAGTAAGTCGGCGCACCAACGCCTGCCCGGGGGGTGCAGGTACCGCGGCGCCGGGCTCGGGAAGTGGTCATTGACCGCGCGGCCCCCGAGCCCGGCGCCGCGACGTTTGTCCCGCACACCGCCCGTCGCCGCCCGACGTCCCGCCGGCCGTGTCGGCGCTCGACCGTCTCAGCACACCGCAACCCGGAGCAGCGCGATCCGGCGCGACGCGAGAGAAGCGCGGCGAAGGGACTAGAGCTCGACCCAGGTCGTGCCGGTGGCGCTTCCCGCGGACGTCGACCCCCGGTGAGCGGCCGGCTCAGCGAGGTCTGCGACCTCGGGCCCGACCAACTGTTCCAGCCCGGCATCGTGCAGCTCGGCGATCACGCCGAGAACTTCCTCGCCGATCGAGGCGGCGGCACCGGCCAACTGGGCGAAGCTGACGCCGAGCCCGTCCTGCACCGCGGCCTGGGCCAGGTTGCCGTCCGGGGTGGACAGGACCGGGCAGGTACGCAGCACCACGGCGTCGGCGGACTGGAGCACCGCACCGAGCACCCGGGCCAGCTGGTCCCGACCGTCCGCACTCCACTCGGCCACCCGGTCCGCGTGGTCAGCCGTTGCCAGCAGTCGAGCCACCAGACCGGCCGGATCTCCGGCGTCAGCACCGAGCTGACCGAGCAGCGGGACCCAGTGCGCGGAGAACGCCTCGTAGCCCGGTCCGCCCCAGGCGAGTTCGCGGGTGGCGCGGCTCAGCGGCTCGGCCACGTCCACGCAGGTGGCGGCGATGTTCCGGAGCTGCGCCGCGGTCGCGCGCAGTTTCCCGGGCTCCTGCTCCAGGAAGAACACGAGCCCCTCACCCGGTAGTAACCGGAGCCGGTTGAGCAGCAGCCACACGCCGTGTCCGGGTGGCCCGCCGAGGTCGGTCAAGACCCGGTCGGCCCGCCCCAGCAGGTCGCGTCCGGGATCGGCGAGTGCGTCCAGCCGGTCCGCCACGGCGGTGGCCGTCGTCCCAGCCATCGTCAGCTCCCCGCCGCGGTGTCGTCGTCCCGGCCGGCCGACCGGTTGCTCGTCGGGCCAGACGGAACTCCATCGATGTGCGGGAGCGGTGGCAGACCATCGCGCACCTCCGAGAACCCGCCAGCCGGCCGGTGGTGCGCAGGGTCGGACGTAGCGGCGCCAGGCAGGGTCGACGCGCCGTCCGGACCATCGTGCAGACCGGCGAAGCGGCCCGCTGTTTCCCGTTCGGTGTCCGCGTAGGTGTCGGCCACCCGGCTCAACGCCGTCGCGGTGTGGGTCAGGCCGGCGGCCAGCTCGGCTGCCTCCCGACCGCGGCTGTCCAGCGCCGCCAGCCAGTGTCGGTGCAGATCCCGCCCCAGTTCGCCGAGCCGGCCGTGACCATCCGCACCGAAGACCCGGCCGCCCGGATCGCATCCGGCAAGATCCTGCCGGACGCCGTCGATCCGATCGCCCGCCCGCGCCACCCGGGCGCCGAACTCCACCAGCCCCAGCGCATCCGATGGCGGCGGCGCCGACCCGCCCGACGGCGGAGCCCCCGGCGCGGCCGCGGAAGACAGTGCCGCGGAAGACGGTGCCGCGGAAGACGGTGCCGGCTCACCGGCGGCTGAACGCTGGTCCGGCCACCCGTTCATCGGGCATCCAGACCGAGCGGACCGTACTCACTGAACCGCTCCTCGTGCAGCTTGCGACGCGCCCACGCGGCCGCGTCCGCCGCCGCAGTGCAGGTGTCCCGCACCGAGCGGGACAGTTGCGCGGCACTGCGGCTGGTCAACGCCTCCGGGCTGATCAGCACGTCCTTCACCGCGCCGTCGCCGCTCACCACGATCTCGATCAAGCCATCCGGTGAACGCACGGTCACCTCCAACGCGGTTACGGCCTTGTGGAAGTCGCCGAGGAGCGCGTCGATCCGGCGATACCGCTCGACCGCTTCCTCGATCCACGCTTCGTCAATGTCGCGAGGCATCGACACACCCCCGTGGTGCGCCCCAGGTCACCGCTCCCGGGCGGCGGCGCCAGCGCACAACGTAGCGGACCGGAACCAGGCAGCGACAGCCGCGTCAACGACCCTGTGGATAACCTGCGCGGGCACGCAACAGGCTCAGGAGGTACCGAGCCACAGCGTCAGCATCATCGCCTCCACCGCGATGCGCGGCTTGACGTTGAGGTCGATCGCGTCGCGGCAGGCCAGTACGGCTTCGAGCCGCCGGAGCGTGCTCTCCGGCGTCCACTTCTCGGCGGCGGACCGGCTCTGGTCGGAGACATCCGCGTGTACCGGGGAGACCGGCGCGCCGAACCGCACCGCCAGTACATCGCGGTAGAAACCGGCCAGGTCGACCAGTGCCCGGTCCAGCGCGTCCCGCTGCGCGCGGGTGGCCCGCGAGCGCTGCCGCCGCTCCAGTTCCCGTACCGCGCCGGTCATGCCGCGGGCGGCTGTACCGGCACCCCGACCGGTACCGCCGGCGCCCAACGCGGTCTCCAGCTCCTCGCGTTCGCGCACGTCCACGCCGGCCAGTGACGCGGCCGCTTCCGCCTCGGCGGCCTCGATCAGCGCGTTCGCGGCTTCGAAACAGGCGCCGATGCCGGTGAGTCGACGCGGGACGTTCAGTACCGCGGCGCGCCGGTCCCGGGCGTCCGGATCGGTGGCGAGCCGGCGGGCCCGACCGACGTGACCCTGCGCGGCCGCGGCCGCCCAGTGCGCGGTCGACGCGTCGACACCGTCCCGTTCGGTCAGCACGCCCGCTACCGCTTCCGGTCCTGGCTGGCGCAGCGTCACCACCCGGCACCGGGACCGGATCGTCACCGAGATGTCCTCGGGATGGGTGGACGGCGTACAGAGCAGGAAGACCGTACGGGGCGCCGGCTCCTCGACCGCCTTCAGCAGCGCGTTGCCGGCCGCCTCGGTGAGCCGGTCCGCGTCCTCCACCAGCAGCACCTGCCAGCGCCCCTGGCTGGGTGAGGTGGCCGCGCGCAGCACCAGCGCGCGCATCTCGTCGACGCCGATGGTGAGCCCGGACGGCACCACGAACCGCACATCGGCGTGGGTACCGGCGAGCGTGGTGTGGCAGGCGGCGCAGTCACCGCAGCCACCGTTGACGCACTGCAGCGCGGCCGCGAACGCGCGGGCCGCCACCGATCGACCGGAGCCGGCCGGGCCGGTGAACACCCACGCGTGCGTCATCCGTCCCGGTGCCGGCTGCTCGCCGGCGACCAGTTGCGCGGCCGCGTCCACCGCGCGGCGCAGCGTCGTCACCGCGTCCGGTTGGCCGACCAGCCGGGCGAACACGTCGGTCATCGGTCGTCCCGGGCAGCGGGTGCGGGAACCTCCTCGGCACCGGGGTGCGTGCTGGCCGAGCGCCCGACCAGCGCCGCGGCACTCTCGGTCGCGGCCTCGGTCGACGCGCGGCTGGTGTCGTCCGCGGCAGCCGCCGACGATCCATCGGCCATGAACGCGGAGGACGGGAAGCCGGTGGAGGGAGACGCACCATTCGCGGTTCCCGGCGCGGCCTCCGGCAGAAGCTCGCTGACCCGCGCGCGTACCTGCTCCGCGATCGTCTCCGGATCGGCCAGCGCGTCGACCACCAGGTACCGCGGTCGATCGGCCGCGGCGAGATCGAGGAAGGCGTACCGCACCCGCTCGTGGAAGGCCGGCGACTCGCGCTCCAGCGCGTCGGCGTTGCCGCGCCGGTCGACCCGTTCCAACCCGATCACCGGGTCGAGGTCGAGCAGGATGACCAGGTCCGGCTTGAGGCCGCCGGTGGCCCAGTTCGACAGCCAGCCGACCTCCTCGGCCGGCAGGGTCCGACCCGCGCCCTGGTACGCCAGGGAGGAGTCGACGTACCGGTCGCACACCACCACCGCGCCGCGGGCCAGCGCGGGACGGATCACCGTGGCGACATGGTGGGCGCGATCAGCGGCGTACAACAGCGCCTCTGCCCGTGGGGAGACGACGGTCGACGCGGGCCGGTCCAGCAGCAGCCCCCGGATCCGGGCGCCGACATCCGTCGCCCCGGGCTCCCGGGTGATGACCGCCTCGAAGCCGCGCAGCCCGACCCAGGCGGCGAGCTTGATCGCCTGAGTCGACTTGCCGGCGCCCTCGCCGCCCTCGAACACCACGAACAGGCCGCGGCCGGCGGGCGGCTCGGCCAGCCCGATCGGGCGGCCGCGCACCGACGACCACAGGTCCGCGAGCAGCGGTACCCCTGGCTTGTCGTCCATCTGGCGCAGCGCCGTCACGCCGGTCGCCACGCCGACCACGCCGGCCGCGATCAACAGGATCCGGGTGGCGCTGACCGAAATCTCGAGTCCACCCAGCTCCACGACGTGCGACGAGCCGGCCCCGACCAGTACGCCGGACAGCGAGATCGCCAGCATCAGCACGACCCGGACCGCGGTCTGTACGAAGGCGAACACCCGCCCGCGCATGTCGTCCGGGATCTCCCCGCCGAGCAGCGTGATGCCGGACAGGAACGCCATGCCCGCGCCCGCGCCCACCAGCAGGGTGCCGAGCACCGCGACGGTCAGGTGCGGGGCCAGCGCGAGCAGCAGCACCGACATGCCGGCCAGCACGATCGACAACCCGAACCAGCGCCGCCGGGACAACTGCCCGATCAGCCGCGGACCAGCCGCGATACCGATGCCGAGCCCGACGAAGATCACGCCGAACAGCAGGTAGAACGCGCCGTCGCCGCCGCCGAGGGACAGGGCGTAGAACTTGGCGGTACCGATCACCACGCCGCCGCCGGCGAACGCGCCGAGGATGCCGAACACCAGTCCGCGTACCAGCGGGGTCGAGCCGACGAAACGGTAGCCCTCGAGGAACAGCTGGAAGCTGCTCGGCTGCTCGCCGCGCTCGCGCTGGTCGTCCCGGCCACTGATCTCCGGGATACCGAAGAACACGGTCAGCGCGATGGCGAGGAACGTGGCGGCGTTGAACAGCAGCGCCACGTCCGCCGCGTGGTTCACCCCGAGGTGTCCGAGCACCCAGTTCAGCGCGGCGGCCAGCGCCGCGGCCAGCACCGGAGTCAGCGCGTACGTGGTGGCCAACGTGATCTGGTTGGCCTTCTCCAGTCGCGGGCGCGGCAGCAGGTTCGGTACCGCGGCTTCCTTGGCCGGGGTCCACACCATTGCCGCGGTCTCGATCGCGAAGGTGGCGATCGCCGCCCACGCGACCGTGGTGGCGCCCCCGGCCAGCAGGCCGACCAGCGGGATCGAGGCGGACAGCCCGAACCGGAGCACATCGCAGACCACCATCGTGTACCGGCGGTCGAAGCGGTCGGCGAGCACACCGGCGACCGGTCCGAGTACCAGCGCGGGCAGCAGCCGTACCGCGATCACGCCACCGAACGCGAGACCCTTGGCGGTCGAACCGGACACCTGTGCGGCTGCGAAAACGCTGGTCGCGAGCAGGCCGAGCCAGTCGCCGAGTGCGGACAGCCCGAGTACCAGCCAGAGCCGGCGGAACGCCCGCAACCGGAGTACCGCGCGGATCTCGTCGAAGCCGGACAGGTCCACCCCGGCGGTCCCGGCGCGCGACGCGTCAGCCGGAGCGTCGGCCTTGGCGTCGGCGGCCGGGTCGGCGCTGGCGGGTGCGCCCTGCGGTGGGGTCGACTCCTCCGGGGAGAACACGTCCTCCGGGAAAGGATCGTCAGGAGATCGGGTGCCGATGGCCATACCTCCGCGGATCGGCCCCCACGTACTGCCTCGCCGTCACTCGGCGTCAGCGCACTGTCGGTGGCCTGCGATCGGCGTCCTTCGCCGACGTGCTCACTGTAACCAGGGTCGGCAGCGGACCTGACCCCAGCGCGCCAGTCCGGGACTCGATCTTGCGCGGGCCGGACCCGGACGCGGCTACGGTGCTGATATGCAACCGATGGACCGGTACCGGTATGACCGGGCCACCGAGCACCTCGATCCGCCGTTCGCGATCGTCGACCTCACGTCGTTCCGGGCGAACGCGGCCGACCTCGCCCGGGCGACCGCCGGCAAGCCGATCCGGGTCGCGAGCAAATCGGTCCGCTGCCGGCACCTGATCTCGGACGCCCTGACCGTGTCCGGCTTCGCCGGGATCATGGCGTACACGCTTGCCGAGGCGATCTGGCTGGCCGACCACGGCGCGACCGACGTACTGGTGGCCTATCCGTCCGCGGATCGGGCCAGTATCGCCGCGCTGTCGGACGAGTCGCGGGCCAGCCGGATCACGCTCATGGTGGACGACCCCGCCCAGCTCGATCTGGTCGAGCGGACGCTTCCGCCGGTACACCCGCCGGTCCGGGTCTGTTTGGAACTCGACGCGTCCTGGCGGCCACTGGGCGGCCGGTTGCACATCGGGGTACGACGCTCCCCGATCCACACCGCGGAACAGGCGGCCGTGCTGGCGCGGCACGTCGCCGGGCGCGCCGGCTTCCGGCTGGTGGGACTGATGGCGTACGAGGCACAGATCGCCGGACTGCCGGACCGTCCCCCCGGCCAGCGGCTGATGGGCCTCGGGATCCGGGAAGTGCAGCGCCGGTCGTACCGCGAGCTCGTGGCCCGGCGCGCGGCGGTGGTGGCCGCGGTACGCCAGTACGCCGAGCTGGAGTTCGTCAACGGCGGCGGTACCGGCAGTGCCGGTCGTACCGCGGCGGATCCGGCCGTGACCGAGGTGACCGCCGGCAGCGGGTTGTACGGCCCGGCCCTGTTCGACGGGTACACCGCGTGGCGACCGCGACCGGCCGCGGCGTTCGCCCTGCCGGTGGTACGCCGTCCCGGCCCCGGCGTCGTCACGGTGCTCGGCGGCGGCTGGATCGCGTCCGGGCAGGCGAACCGGTCCCGACTCCCGGTGCCGTGGCTGCCGGACGGGCTGCGCCTGCTCAGTACCGAGGGGGCCGGCGAGGTACAGACTCCGGTCGCCGGTACGGCAGCGGACTCGCTACGGGTGGGCGACCGGGTCTGGTTCCGGCACAGCAAGGCCGGCGAGCTGTGCGAGCACGTGAACGAGTTGCACCTGGTGGACGGCGACGCGGTGGTGGGAGTGGTGCCGACCTACCGCGGCGAGGGCAAGGCGTTCCTCTAGCGCCGGGGCCGGCCCGGTCGGGATCCGTCGCCGGCGCGGCCCGGCCGGGGTTCGCGATGAACAGGCCGGCGCGGTCGGGATCCGTCGCCGGCGCCGCCCGGCCGGGGTCCGCGATCAACAGGTTGGGCCGAGAGAAGCGTCAGTCCTCGACGTAACCCGACAGGTACTCCCGGATCATGGTCTTGGCTTCGGCGATGACGCCACGGTCGCCGTGCGGGTCGCGGCGGAACGCGAGTTTGATCAACGCGTCACCGGTCTCCAACGCGATGGTGAGCGCGAACATCAGGCGCGGCGTCGGGGCGAGCCCGAACCGTTCACTGAGCAGCCCGGCGAGCCGGGTGACGATCACGCTGTTGTTGTCCTTGTCGTCTTCGAGCAGGTGCATGTCGACGACGTCGCCGAAGTGCAGGGCGCGGAAACCGGGAGTGGTCCGGTGCATCTCGATGTACTCGTCGATGACCGCGTCCACGGTCTGCGACCAGTGGTCGAAGCCGCCCTCGTCGAACCGCGCGACCAGTTGGTCGAGGTACTCCTCGAGATTGCGCAGGGTCAGTGCCTGTACGACCGCGCGCTTGTCCGGGAAGAACTGGTACACCGAGCCGATCGCGACCCCGGCCCGCTCGGCCAGCAGCGTGGTGGTGAGACCGTCGTAGCCGACCTCGTCGACGAGCGTCGCGCAGGCGTCGAGCATCCGCTGCACCCGGGCGGCGGACCGCTCCTGGACCGGCACGCGTCGCAGTGGCGCCTCACTCGCTCGTGGCTCCTGCGTCATGGCCTGTCCCCTGGCCGTCGGCACGACTGGCTCCCTTCACCCCGTTCCCGCCCCATCATGCCCGACCGCACTCCTGGCAGCAGGCTGGCCGGACACCCTGGGTCAACGCACGACCCGCCGACCGGTCACGAGAACCGGGCAATCTTGCCTGTTTCGGCGGGGGATCGAGGCGCTTTGGTCACACTCCGGAGGCGCTGGACAACGCTCCGACGCAGAGGACCGCGACGAACAGCAACACGATCGCCAGCGAGATCCACAGCCAGACCGCGTTGTTGGCCTTGGGCGTCGGCCGCGGCTGCCAGCCGGTGTTCGGCGGGTATCGGCCGGGCTGCGGCCCGACCACGTGCCCGGGCGGCGCCGAAACCGGTCCGGCGGCCTGCCCGGGAGGTGCGGACACCTGCCCGGGAGGTGCGGATACCGGTCCGGGCGGTGCGGATACCGGTCCGGGCGGGCCGGAGACCTGTCCGAGCTGGGCGGAGGCCGGCCCGGGCGCAACGCCCCAGCCGGCCGGCGCCGGGCCAGGTCCGGTCGCCGCGACCCGGTAGGGCGCGCCCTGGCTGTGTTGTGCCGGTCGCTGCTGCGTCGGCACCGGACCCTGTTGCGCCGGCGGGCCCTGCGCCGGTGCCGGTTGCGTCGAGGCGGTCGCCAGCACCTCGACCACGACCTCGACGGTCGCGCCGCCGGTGGGCGCGGTCAGGTCGATCTGGGACCGCCACTGGCCGGCACGGCCGGTGTCCACCGTGACGTCCAGGCCGTCCTCGGTCTCGGTGACCCGGATCCAGTGCTGCGACATCTTGTACGTACACGCCCGCGCGACCGGCGGCCCGAGCAGTGGTACCGACCGGTGCGGCGCGACCGAGTCCTGGCGCAGCCGGCCGAAGTCGAGCCGGGTCTCGGCCGGATGCGGCATCGCTTCCCGCAGCGCGTCGGCTGCCGCGGCCGCCACCTGCTCGATGTCGGCCCGTACCAGCTCGGCCAGCGCGTCCCGCGCTCCCACCGCGGCCGGTACGTTGTCGCCGATCAACCGGGAGCGCAGCTCGCTTACCGCGCCGAGCCGGGTCAGCCGGTTGGAGTCGGCGATCGCGTTCCGCAGCTCCTCGGGTACCGGTACCGGCACGATCCGCTTGCGGTTGCTGCGCGCGATGTACAGCTCGCCCTGCAGTTCGAAGTTGCGACCCGGGGTCTGGTTCGGGTTCTCCTCCTGCACCCGGTCGAACACGTAGTCGTACAACTCGTCGAGCGCCACCCAGCCGTCCTCGTCCCGGTCGGCTTCGCCGCTCACCAGCCCGTCCACCAGCGCACTGGTGAACACCGAGGGGCGTTGCGCACTGCCGTCGGCGAGCCGGTCGCCTTCGAAGGCGTACTCCATCGAGCTGCACGCGGTGATCACCGCGCGGCCGCGGCCGCCGCCGACCCGCTCGGCCGGGAAGTTGTCCAGTACGTTCACGTCTCCGGCGGCCCGTACCGCGGCGCCCTGCGAGAACGCCCCGCCGTAGCAGCAGTCGAGCAGCAGCACGATGCTGCGGGCCCGACTGGTACGCATGCACCGCTGGACGAAGTCGGCCGGTACGGCGGTGGAGCCGAGCCGGGTCGGCCGGGTGTTGCGGGCGGACAGGAACAGCTCGCCGGCCTCGCTCTTCAGCCCGTGGCAGGAGAAGTGCAGCAGGAGCAGGTCGTCCGGGCGGCCGACCGAGAAGAAGTCCTCGATGTGCGCGCTGACCACGTGCGCCGGCTCGTTGCGTACGACCTCCACGTCGAAGCCGCCGATGCCCGGATCGCCGAGCGTGCCGGCGAGCGACTCGGCGTCCCGGGCCGGAGAGCGCAGCCGGCGCAGTTCGGCGTGTTCGTACTCGTCGTTGGCGACGATCAGCGCTTTCCGGGAACCCGTCACGACCCGCCTCCCGTCACGACCCGCTGCCGGGCTCGTCCCGCGCCCCGGTGCCGGCCGCGGGCTCGCCGATGCCGGAGTGCCGCTCGATGAACAGGTCGACCACCCGGGCCTGCTCGTCCGGCGAAGCGCCGGAGAGCACCAGCACGTCCCCGTCGAGCTCCAGCCGTACCGTGCGTACTCCGCCGGAGCCGCGGTGCAGCCAGCTCTGTACCGCGCTGACCACCGACCGCAGTACCGGCCCGGACTTCGCCAGGCCGATCACCAGGCCACCGACCGCCGCGATGTCCAGCGCGCGGGAGCCCGGCGGTGGCGGGCCGGCCGGGAGTGCGCGTACGTCCTCGACATCGAGTTGCAGGAGCTCCCGGCGCAGGTACCCGGTCAACTGGTCGAGCCGCTCCGGAGCGGCCTCGTCCTCGCTGAGCAGAAGTGTCAGTCCACTGTCCATTGGCCCACCCCTATTCCGGCGTGCCCATCCAAAAAAGAATGCACCCGTTAAAGCGCGTTGGGGCCGGTACCGGCGACAGATCTACGACACCGCCGGTCGACTCGCGCGCGTTCGACAGGCAATGTCGTATTCGACCGGCGGCGGGGATTGACGCGAGCGGATGTGAGCGGTACTCACGTCGCTATGCCGTTGATCTCCCGGTTCGCCACTCCCATCGCGACCGCCCTGGGCGTCGTCCTGTTCATGGACGTACTGCGGGTATGGCTGCCGTCGCTGATCACGGTGTACGGCGTGGCCGCGCAGACACCGCCGGAACGGATCGGCGCGTTCGCGCTCGCGTGCTTCGCCACCGGGCTGCTGGCCGCACCCGCCGCCGGCCGGCTCGGCGTCCGGCGGGTGGCGCTGGCCGGCGCCGTGGTGCTCGCGGTGGGCCGGCTCGGCCTGCAGGCGACCGACGGCGGAAAGCCGCAGCTGTACGTGGCGACAGCAGCGCTGATCGGCGGGGTGGCCTGGCTCGTCGCGGTCGCCACCGCCGGCCCGGTCGGTGCCACCGACTCGTACGGTCCGGCACCGGCTGTCGTCGCCGGGCTGGCGGCCAGCACGGTGCTGCACGCCGCACTCGGCACCCACGGGCTCGCGTGGCGGTCCGGCCTGTGGCCGTGGCTCGCCGTTGTCGAGCTGTCCCTGGCATTCCTTGCCGCGGCGTCGATCCGGCCGATCGAGCCATTCGTCGGTACCCCGGCGCGCGCCCGGTTCTGGGCGTCGATCGGACCGGCGCTGCTGCTCTCCGGCGTACTGACCGGCTCGGTCGCGCGCGCCGCGGCGAGCTCCTGGCCGGCCGCACTGTCGGTACCGCTGGTCTGCGCGGCCGGGGTGTTCGCGGTGCTCCTCGCCGCCCGACCGGAACTGGCCGGACCAGCCCCGGTGCCCGCGCTCGTACTGGTTGCCGCAGTCGGCGTCAGTGCCTTCGCCACCACCGGGCACACCGACCTTCACGGCCTCGCCCCGTGGTACGCGGTCGTCGCGCAGGCACTCGGCGCCATCGCGCTCGGCGGCTGCCTCGGCCGGGCCACGGCGTTCCCGCAGCGTTCCGGTACCAGCACCCGGCGCGGGTTCGCCGCGGCCGGCGGGTTGCTCGGCTTCACGGTCGGCGCGTTCGGCTTCTACGCGGCGTACGACGCGGATCTGGGCGTACCGAACGGCATCTTCCTGCTGCTGGCGGCCGCGGCGGTGGCGTTGGCCGCGAACCCGGTGTGGCGGGTCACCGCGCCGATGGCGCCGGGCGCCGCGCGGCCGATAGGTCGACCGCGCCGCCAACTGGCCGTCATCGCCGCACTCGCGGTGCTCGCGGCCGGGATCGGTGTGGCGTCGGTACTCGCGCACCGGCCGGACCCACGGCCGGCGACCGCGACCGGCACCTTCCGGCTCGTCACGTACAACATCCGGATGGGCTTCGACCTGCGCGGACGGTTCGGTCCGGAGGCGCTGGCGCAGGTGATCGCCGCGCAGCGGCCGGACGTGGTGCTGCTCAACGAGGTCGACCGCGGCTGGTTCCTCAACGGCGGCGCGGACGATCTGGCGCTGATCGCCGAACGGTTGCACATGCGGTACTGGTTCGCCCCGGCCGCCGACCAGGTGTGGGGCGACGCGATCCTGACGAACCTGCCGATCCGCTCGGTGCGCGGCGTACCCCTACCGGATGAGGGACCGACCGGGGCGGGTGCGATCGGGGCGGTGATCTCGGTCGGCGGCGCGGACGTGGTCGTGGTCGCCACCCATCTGCAGCCGGCGTCCGGCACGCCACCGATCGCGCAGGTCCGGGCCGCGACCGCGCTGGTCCGCGAGCTGTCGGCGGGTGGGCTGCCGGCGGTGCTGGCCGGCGACCTGAACAGCGAACCCGGCTCGCCCGCGCTCGCCGCGTTCGCCGGCGCCGGGCTGGCCGACGCGCTGGCCGCGGACCGGCCGCTGTACACCGACCCGTCGGACCGCCCGACGCAGCAGATCGATCATGTTCTGGCAACATCGGACGTGACCGCCCGGCAGGTGGTGGTGCCGCGATCCACCGCGTCGGACCACCTGGCGGTGGCGGTGACCCTGGAGGTGCGGTGACTGTGGACCCCGTGACCGCGGGCGCGACCCGAGTGGACTGGCGCAACTGGGCCGGCAACCAGGAAGCCGCCGCGGCGCGGGTGGTACGCCCGGCCAGCCGGGACGAGATCGTGGCCACCGTGCGGTCCGCCCGCGACGACGGGTTACGGGTCAAGGCGGTCGGCTCCGGCCACTCGTTCACGGCCGTGGCCGTCACCGACGGGGTCCGGGTCTCCCTCGACCAGTACAGCGGCCTGGTCAGCGCGGATCGTGCCGAGCGGCGGGTGACGGTACGGGCGGGGATGCCGCTGTACCGGCTGAACGAGCTGCTCGCCGATCTCGGCCTGGCGCTGCCGAACCTCGGCGACATCGACCGGCAGACCGTCGCCGGCGCGATCGCCACCGGTACGCACGGCAGCGGCGCCCGGCTCGGCGGGCTCGCCACCTTCGTCGAGGAACTGGAGCTGGTCACCGGCTCCGGCGAGGTGGTGCGGTGTTCCGCGACCGAACGGCCGGACGTGTTCGCGGCCGCCCGGGTCGGGCTCGGCGCACTCGGCATCGTCACCGAGGTGACGCTGCGCTGCGTGGACCTGTTCGCGCTGCACGCCGACGAGCGACCGATGCCGCTGGCCACCGCGCTGGCCGAACTGGACGACCTGGCCGGTTCCAACGACCACCTGGACCTGTACTGGTTCCCGTACACCGACCGCGCGCTGGTCAAGCGGAACAACCGGATGTCCGCCGACGAGCCGCCGCGGCCGCTTAGCCGGTTCCGTGGCTGGCTCGACGACGAACTGCTGGCCAATCAGGTGTACGGGATGGTGTGCGGGCTCGGGCGCCGGCTCCCCCGGCTGGTACCGCGGCTGAACGCGCTGTCGGCGCGGGCGCTGTCCGCGCGTACCTACTCGGACCGCTCCGACCGGGTGCTGTGTTCACCGCGACGGGTGCGGTTCGTGGAGATGGAGTACGGGATTCCCCGAGCCGCGCTGGCCGAGGCGTTCGCCGGGCTGCAACGCGCTGTGTCGGAGTGCGGGATCCCGGTCGCGTTCCCCATCGAGGTACGGGTGGCCGCGGCCGACAACGTGTGGCTGTCCACCGCGTACGACCGGGACTCGGCGTACCTCGCGGTGCACCAGTACGCCGGCATGCCGTACCAGCCGTACTTCGACGCGGTGGAGCAGGTGATGATCGCGCTGGACGGTCGGCCGCACTGGGGGAAGTTGCACAGCCAGGACGCGTCGATGCTGCGCTCGCGGTACCCGCGCTTCGACGACTTCCTGGCCGTGCGCGACCAACTCGACCCGGATCGGCTGTTCGCGAACGCGTACACCGAGCAGGTTCTGGGCGTCTGACTTTCCTGTCGGGGCGCGCTCTCTTGCCGGGGCGCGATCATTTTCCGGGACGCGCTCATTTGCCGGGACGCGCTCATTTGCCGGGACGCGCTCATTTGCCGGGACGCGCTCTTTTGCCGGCGCGCGCTCTTTTGCCGGGACGCGCTCTTTTGCCGGGACGCGCCGTGGGCTGACCGCGCGACCGTGCGCGGACGATCCCGTGGCGCGCGCGGGCCGGTCGTCAGGAGGCGGTCTTGGCCGTCTTCTTCGCTGCCTTCGGCGCCGCCTTCTTCGCGGTCTTCTTCGCCGCGGCCTTCTTGGCCGTCTTCTTCGCCGGGGTGCGCTTCGGCGCCGGACCGCGGGCCCGCTTCTCGGCGAGCATCTCGGCCGCGTGCGCGAGCGTCATGTCCTCGACCGAGTCGTCCCGCCGCAGGCTCGCGTTGGTTTCGCCGTCGGTCACGTACGGCCCGAACCGGCCGTCCTTGATCACCAGCGGCTTGCCGGTGGTCGGGTCCTCGCCAAGCTCCCGGAGCGGGGGCGCCGCGGCCGCCGACCGTCGACCACGGGTCTTGGGCTGCGCGAACAGCGCGAGCGCCTCCTCCATGGTGACCGTGAACATCTGCTCTTCGTTCTCGAGCGAGCGGGAGTCGGTGCCCTTGCGCAGGTACGGCCCGTACCGGCCGTTCTGCGAGGTGATCTCCTCGCCGTCCTCCGCCTTGCCGACCACCCGTGGCAGCGAGAGGAGCCGCAGCGCGTCGGCCAGCGACACCGTGTCCACCGACTGGGTGCGCAGCAGCGACGACGACTTCTCGCCGCTGGACACATAGGGCCCGTACCGGCCGGAGCGGACCACCACCGGCTCGCCGCTGTCCGGGTGCTCGCCGAGCGCGCGTTCACCGGAGCCGACCTTGAACAGTTCCTCGACCTTCTCGACGGTCAACTCGTCCGGCGCGGTGCCGTCCGGGATGGGGGCGCGATCGCCCTCGTCCTTGCCGGTGCGCTCCAGGTACGGGCCGTACCGGCCGACCCGGACCACCACGTCACGTCCCTCGTCGTCCCGGAACAGCGGGATCGAGTTGACGCCGCGCGCGTCGATATCCGCGAGCTGCTCGGTGACCAGCTTCTTCAGGCCGCCGGCACGGGACACGCTGCCGCTCACGCCGGCCGGGCCACCGAAGTAGAACGCGCGCAGGAAGTTCACCGCGGCCTCGTCGCCGGCCGCGATCTCATCCAGCTCGTTCTCCATCGCGGCGGTGAAGTCGTAGTCGACCAGCCGCGGGAAGTGCTGCTCCAACAATCCGACCACGGCGAACGCGAGGAACGACGGGATCATCGCCTGGCCGCGCTTGGACACGTACCCGCGATCCTGGATCGTGCCCATGATCGAGGCGTACGTGGACGGCCGGCCGATGCCGAGCTCCTCAAGTGCCTTGACCAGAGAAGCTTCGGTGTACCGGGCGGGCGGCTGGGTGGAGTGCCCGACCGCTTCCAGCGCCTCGGCGATCAGCCGCTGGTCCCGGGTCAGTACCGGCAATCGGTGCTCGGTGTCCTCCGACTCGGCGTCGTCGTCGTCGCTCGACTCCACGTACGCGCGCAGGAAACCCGGGTCGGTGATCGTCTTACCGGTCACCGCGAAGTCACACGCCTCGCCGGCCGGGGTGACCGCCTGGATCCGTACCGACACCGAGAAGCCGACCGCGTCGGTCATCTGCGAGGCGATGGTGCGACGCCAGATCAGCTCGTACAGCTTGAACTCGTCGCCGGACAGCTCACCGGCCACGTCGCCGGGGGTACGGAACGAGTCACCGGCCGGCCGGATCGCCTCGTGCGCCTCCTGCGCGTTGCGGACCTTCCGCTCGTACCGCCGCGGCTGTGCCGGCACGAACCGGTCCCCGTACAACTCGGCAACCTGCGCCCGCGCGGCGGTGATCGCCGTCTCGGAGAGGTTCGTCGAGTCGGTACGCATGTACGTGATGTAGCCGTTCTCGTACAACCGCTGCGCGAGCCGCATCGTCTGCGCGGACGAGTTGCGCAGCTTGCGGGCGGCTTCCTGCTGCAGCGTGGAGGTGATGAACGGCGCGTACGGCTTGCGCCGGTACGGCTTCTCGTCCACCCGGGTCACACGGAACGGCACGCCGTCGAGGCGTGCCGCGAGCCCCCGGGCCCCCTCCTCGTCGAGGTGGATCACCCCGTCACGCGCCCGGCCGGTGGCCGGATCGAAGTCCTTGCCGGTGGCTACCCGGTCCCCGTCGATCGCGACCAGCGTCGCGCCGAACGTACGGGCGCCTTCCTTCTTCTCACCCGCTCCGGCCTGCTCCTCGGTGGCGAGGGTGGCGGCGATGTCCCAGTAGTCGGCGGTGTGGAACCTCATCCGCTGCCGCTCGCGCTCGACCACGATCCGGGTCGCCACCGACTGCACCCGGCCCGCCGACAGCTTCGGCATGACCTTCTTCCACAGCACCGGGCTGACCTCGTACCCGTACAGCCGGTCCAGGATCCGCCGGGCCTCCTGCGCGTCGACCAGGGCCTGGTTGATCTCGCGCGGGTTCGCCACCGCTTCGGCGATGGCCGGTCGGGTGATCTCGTGGAAGACCATCCGGCGTACCGGCACCTTGGGCTTGAGCGTGTCGACCAGGTGCCAGGCGATCGCCTCGCCCTCGCGGTCCTCGTCTGTCGCGAGGTAGATCTCTGTCACGTCCTTGAGCAGGGCCTTGAGCTTGTTGACCTGCTGTTTCCGATCCGGGCTGACCACGTACAGCGGCTCGAAGTCCTGATCGACGTTCACCCCGAGCCGCGCCCACGGCTCCTTGCGGTACTTCGCCGGCACGTCACTGGCGGCCCGCGGCAGGTCCCGGATGTGGCCAAGACTGGCCTCGACGACGTACCCGGGGCCGAGGTAGCCCGAGATCGTCTTGGCCTTCGCCGGAGATTCGACGATGACCAGGCGATTGCTGTTGGTCGCGCGCGGCACGGTACTCCAGTTCACGTACTCAACTCAGGCGGCCTTAAGTCAAGCGATCTCACTTAAGCGGACTTGACTCAAGCTCTTAATTCGGTCGTGACTCAAGGTCTTCAACTTCAGGTGGTCTGGCTTATGTGGTCTGGCTCGGGTGGTCTTTGGTCGTGCGGTCTGGCTCAGGTGGTCTGGCTTATGTGGTCTGGCTCGGGTGGTCTTTGGTCGTGCGGTCTGGCTCAGGTGGTCTTTGGTCGTGTGGTCTTTGGTCGTGCGGTCTTTGGTCGTGCGGTCTTTGGTCGTGCGGTCTTTGCTCGGGTGGTCTTTGCTCGGGTGGTCTTTGCTCGGGTGGTCTTTGCTCGGGTGGTCTTTGCTCGGGTGGTGTGGCTATGTGGTCTAGCTCGTGCGGTCCAGCTCTGGTGATCGTCTAATCAAGGCCCCGACTCGGTGGCGACTCGGTAGCCCAACTCGGTTCGGCCTCGACTCGGGTTGCCCCGACTCTTGGTGGCCATTCAGGTGGCCCGGTTCGCTGCGTCGCCGTGGCGGCACTGCCCCGGTCCGGTTGTCCAACGTAGCGCGACCACCAAGTGGCACGTTGCATTCACGTAGGCGACCGCCACGCCGGTGTGTCACGTCACCCCCGGGGACGGTACCCCCTGCATGACGCCGATAGCCACGCAGCCGCTTCATGCCACAGTGTCCGAGTTACCTCCTGGTAGGTGAATTCCTGATCACTGTAATGGATCTCGTCGAAGGCATGATCGGCGATAACGAAACCTGCCTGACCAGGGCCGATAGTCCGTCGATAGCGACAGCGGACCGGTTGCCGCGACCACCCCCCTTAGTCGCAGCGGCGCAACTGTCCGGTCGTTTACGGCGAACACTCGGTTCCGACCGCCCCAACTGGCTCGTTTCGCCCGGGCACCGCGGGCTCCCTCCAACCGGCATCGGCCCGCGGATCTGTGGGCTCACCGCTGGTTCCGGCCATCGCCGCTGGCTGCCACCGGCCTCGCCGTCGGGGTTCGGCCGCCTACCGTGGCGCCATCGCGGGTTGCCCCGATCGGTGTCGGCCCGCGGATCTGTGGGCTCACCGCTGGTTCCGGCCATCACCGCTGGCTGCGACCGGCCTCGTGGAGTCGGGTTTGGCGTCTACCGCGGCGGCCATTCTTCAGCCGGCGCCGCGGCCGGGCGCCCGCCGATCAGCTCGGCCAGCCGACGCAGTCGGCGACGACCGATGATCCGGTACGCCGGACCCCCGGCGCGGGGTCCGAGTAGTACCGCCGGCAGTCCCGCCCCGCTCAGGGCACCGCCGATCGGCTCCCAACACCCGTGGTCGGACTCGCCGAGCCGAAGCTGGAAGCTGGACTGGTCGTACCGGCCGCCCGCGATCGCCCACAGTCGCAACCGCGGCCCGTCGAGGCTGAAGCCGGCCGGCGGCGCCTTGATGGCACCTCGCAACCAGCGCGTGGCAAGCGGGGACAGAACCGCGGAGAAGGCGGTACGCACGCCCAGGTGACCTTCCACGGTCACCACCTGCTCGCCGCGTACGCCCCGATCCGCGAATGCCGCGAGCAGCGCGTCCACCCGCCACTGGTCCTCCACGACGATCGACACCCGGGCGGTACCGCCCATCCGTACCACCTGGCCGGCCCCGGCGAGGAGCCCTTCCAGCTGGTACGGGTGCGGCGCCGAGAGGTCGGCGTCGAACAGGGAGAGCTGGCCGCCGTTCATGACCGGCCGCGGTTCGGTGCCGGGTGGGCACTCCGGCCGTGGTGGCGTGCCCGGCCGGGTGTCCGGCCGCGGCTCGGTGTCCGGCCAGCTGTCCGGCCGCGGCTCGGTGTCCGGCCGGCTGTCCGGCCGTGGCTCGGTGTCCGGCCGGCTGTCAGGCCGGTCGGGAGGCTGGTGCCCACGGCCCGGTTCAGGCACATTCCGGCGCCTCGTCGAACGCCTGCTGCAGCTCCGTCGACGACAGGTTGTCGGTGTCGAGGGTGCTCTGGTCGTACTGCTTGTTCAGCTGGTCCATCGCGGCGACGACGCCGTCGTAAAAATGCGTCGCGTTTGTGGTCGGCAGCGAGTCGACGGAACGGCGGGCCCGACCGTAGGAATCACGGGCACCGGACAGTACGTCGACGAACTTCCGGGCAATATCGGCGCCACCGTCGACGTCCGGTACCCCGGCCTTCTTGACCTTCTCCTGCGCCGTACC
This sequence comes from uncultured Actinomycetota bacterium, assembly GCA_963742715.1. Lineage (GTDB taxonomy): Bacteria > Actinomycetota > Actinomycetes > Mycobacteriales > Micromonosporaceae > CAVUMR01. The sequence continues at coordinate 1,203,018 of CAVUMR010000003.1, forward strand.
GCTGGCGCGTTCAGCCCCGGACAGCAGGCTGACGATGTTGCTCTTAGCCTGTGCCGCACTGGTGGCGTTCGCCATTTGCTGTTGTGCTCGACTGGTGAGGGAGCCGATCTCGCTGGACCAGGGCGCAAGTGCCTGGCATACCTCCGCCGCCCAGGTCCGTGGCGCGACTCCGTCGGTACCGCAGCCGGCCAGGACAACGACAACGGCTACTCCGGCGAGTATCCGGCGAACGCTCTGAACCACGCGAGAACGCTAGCTAATAGGTGGCCGTACTGGACACTCCGACGCGACCGGCCCGCCGCAGCCACCGCCGCGGTTCGTCCCCACGGCGCCCCGACGTGGGCACCTTGGCACCGCACCGGCGTCGTCCGCGTCAAGCACCCCGCCCGCGGCTCCGCACCCCACATCCCGTCCGCGGCGCCGCATCCCGCCCGCCGCCCCGGCGCCGTCCGCCTCAGCGCCCGGCCTGCGGGTCCGCGCCCGGCCGCCGCGCCCGCCGCTCAGCGCGCCGCGGTCGGCACGGCGGCCCGGACGTAGCCGCGCAACTGACTGATCGTCACTCCGGTGTCCGGCCGGCGAGCCAGCAGATCCTGGGTGGCGGCCGCCCGACGAGCCGCGCCGGCCGCGCGTGCGGCGGAGACCGCGTCCAGCACCTCCGTGCCGAGCTTCTCGCGATCCAGGTCGGACACCTCCCGCAGGATCACCTGGCAAACCGACCCGGCGCCGTCCACCGCAACCGAGACCCGGCCGCCGGCCGCCTCGGCGGTGAAGCGAAGATCCCCGGCCGCACCCGGCCCGGCCGCATCCTGCCCGATCCCGCCCAGCCCGGCGGCACCTGGCCGAGGCGTGCCATGCGCGGCACGCATCGCCGCATGCACCGTTTCGCAATAGGTCGACATCGCCTCGATCGCCGCACGGAGCTGAGCTGACGTGATGGGCGACTGCGCGCCGCCCCCTGCACGGGAGACCTGATCCTCTGGGTCGACGGCATCACGGTGACCTTTCGACCGCGCCACGGGCACGGCGGACAGCAGCTGACTCCGAACCTCGGCTTCCACGTCCGGCATGCCGAACACCTCGTCCAACAACTCCTGCCGGCGCTCTGTCGCGATCCGCTGCCCGGCTCGAAGGGCCTCGGTCAGGCGATCTCCGGCGGCTGCGGTCGTGTACCGATCGAGCAGGTCCTCAGGCAGCCGAAGCTCGGTGATCGTGTCGTCCGTGAGGACTGTCAGGGCGATCCGACTCTCCTTCATCAGGACGTCCACCCGCGTCTCCGCGAGCATCCTCTGACAGTCCGTTACCCGGTCCACCATCGCCTGTGCCTCCATCCGCACGTCTGCGGCTCAGCCGCACGTCTGCCGTCGGATAAGCGCGACCCCACCGGTCTTCGCCGAGATCCCGTCCACCTCTTCCGCGGACAACCCCGGCTCGCCACTCCCGCCGTCGACGTCCATCGTCCAGTTGTCGCCGTAGATGAGGGCGCCATGACATTTCGCCAGGGCGTCGATGACCGCACGGTGGCCGTCGATCGGTTTGTCGTACACGTGAAGCAGATACACGAAGCTCTCGCCCTGCCGCTCCACCCGGCACACCATTGACGTGGAGGTTTCCATGGTGGCTTCGCAGGGCATGCCGGCAGAAGCCACCGTGGCACGTAGCTCAGCTACGCGTTGGTAGCGCCGGTCCGGCTGGCTCGTACCCTCAAAGGGATCGGCCTGGTCGAGTCCATCCCGTTTACCGTCCTGGTACGCATCGTGCTCCCAGAGGAAACCGGTCACCATGAAATAGACGACGAGTAGCAGTGTCGAGACGAACTCGGTACGCCTCGATCTGAATGCGGGATTCAGGCCACCGAGATTGGCAACCAGCGGTCCCATTCGTTTACCTCCGGTTCAGGTCGCGGTAGTCGCAGTGAGTTGGTCCGATTGAAGGCGGCAAGCGGCTGGGACAGCTCCTTCCAACCGATTCTCGACGCGGCCGCGTCGAGATCCTCGAGTACCTGCGCGAATTCGTTCATCAGCTCAAACAGGTCCTTACCGAAGCCCACAGCGGCACCGCCGATGCCGGCCGCCAGCACGGGGGCGACAAATTCCCCGCCGAGGACCGCGGCACCCGCTCCGTACCACGCCAGGGCGAGAAACGTCGCAGCCTCGCGGGCATGTACGACGGCGTCTGCCGTCTGCTCGAGCACATCGGCCAGCTCGTCCATCACCCCGCTCAGACCGGCACCGTGGTCGCCCGGCCCGAGCAACTTCTCCCGGTACACCGTCAAATAGCGGTCGAAGGCCTCGAAGGCCGGGCCGCGCCAGTGGTCGCTCACCTCGTTGCGCGCGATGGCCAGGCGGTCGCCGACTGATCGGACCGCGCCGGCACAGGCACGCCACTGGTCGGCTGCGAGTCGCAACTCCATGGGGTTGCCGTGCAGCCCCAGAACAATGTCGTTCGGGTCTTCGACCCCGGCCAGGCGAGCACCGTAGGACCAGAACGCCTCAACCGGAAGCGTGAACAGGTTCGTTTCGAAATCGGTCATGAGTCGTCAAGCTCCCGGGTCTGTATCGCTTGGAAGCGCTCCGCCTCGTCCTCCTCGGTGACGCCATACAACCGCCACACGTGATCGAGGGTGGCCGCGATTCCGCGCAGCACCTCCTCGGCATCACTGTTCAGCTTCCGCACCTGCTGCCAACTCGCGTTGTATTCCTGCAACAGCCTCTTGCCAGAGGACAGGATCGTCGGAAACATGCCCCGACCGAGATCGAGTGGGACCAGACGTTGACCGACCTCACCAAGGTCGTCGGCGCCCTGCCCAATTCGACGTTGGCACACGTCAAGCGCTTCCAGTTGCACCTCTATACCCATGCTGCCTCACCGCCTCCCGTTCATAAACGCGCACCATGCTCCTCCGCAGCACTGTCGTGCCACGGAACACCATGGAACTGAATGAATCCCCGTTGTGCGGAGCGGCCGCCGACGCATGAGGACCGTAGCTGTCCACCGGTACCCAAGGCAATTGTTCCTGTTCAGCCTGTGGACAACGTCGGATCAGCCTGTGGATAAATGCGGGACGCCGGACGGCCGAAAGCGTTCAAGCCCGCAATGACCTCGAGAAACGCAGTGCTGGCAGAACGGAGGGCCAGCAGAGGAACGCAGGGCCAGCAGAACGCAGGGCCGGACAGAAACGCAGCGGCTGGAGAAACGGCAAGGCCCGGCTTCCGCAATGGAAGCCGGGCCTTGGACCGGTACGACAGACAGCTAGGCGGTGACCTTCTCCGTCTCGCTGGCGGTTACATCGTCCGCGCTGATCGCGATCGGCTTGCGCTTGCTGATCGTGACCGCGGCGACGATCGCGGCGGCCGCGACCAGCGCGACCACCAGCCGGATCCCGTTGTTGGCGTCGTCGCCGACCGAGAGCATGACCACGGCCGGCGCGATGAGCAGCGAGACCAGGTTCATGACCTTGATCAGCGGGTTGATCGCCGGACCGGCGGTGTCCTTGAAGGGGTCACCCACGGTGTCGCCGATGATCGTGGCGTTGTGGGCGTCGGAGCCCTTGCCACCGTAGTTGCCGTCCTCGACCAGCTTCTTCGCGTTGTCCCAGGCGCCACCCGAGTTGGCCAGGAAGACCGCCATGAGGGCGCCGACGCCGATCGCACCGGCCAGGTAGGAGCCGAGCGCACCGACGCCGAGGCCGAACCCGACCGCGATCGGCGCCATGATGGCCAGCAGGCCGGGCGTGACCAGCTCGCGCTGTGCGTCCCGGGTGCAGATGTCCACCACCCGGCCGTACTCCGGCCGCTCCGAGCCGTCCATGATGCCCGGGTGCTCGCGGAACTGCCGGCGAACCTCGAACACGACCGCACCGGCGGACCGGGCGACCGCGTTGATCGCCAACGCGCTGAACAGGAACACCACCGCGGCACCGATGATCAGACCGACCAGGTTGCGGGGGTTGGCCACGTTCAGGATTCCGCTGTACTGGTCCAGGTTGAGCCCGCTGCCGGACACCCCGGCTTCCCGGGCCGCAGTCTGCACGGTGTCGGTGAACGAACCGAACAGAGCTGTCGCCGCGAGTACGGCGGTGGCGATCGCGATGCCCTTGGTGATGGCCTTGGTGGTGTTGCCCACCGCGTCCAGCTCGGTCAGGGTCTGTACGCCGTCGCCGGTCACGTCACCGGACATCTCCGCGATGCCCTGCGCGTTGTCGCTGATCGGGCCGAAGGTGTCCATCGCGACGATCACGCCGACCGTGGTGAGTAGGCCGGTACCGGCGAGCGCCACCGCGAACAGGGCCAGCGTGATGCTGCCCCCACCGAGCAGGAACGCACCGTAGACCGCGGCGCCGATCAGCAGCGCGGAGTACACCGCGGACTCGAAGCCGATCGACATGCCGGCCAGGATGACCGTGGCCGGTCCGGTCAGCGAGGTCTTGCCGATGTCCTGCACCGGACGGCGACCCGTCTCGGTGAAGTACCCGGTCAGCGCCTGGATGGCGGCGGCGAGCAGGATGCCGATCACCACGGCGACGATCGCGACGAACCGCGGGTTGCGGCTCACCCCGTCGAGCGCACCCTCACCCAGGCCGCTCCAGCTGCCCGGCAGGTACACGAACGCGGCGATCGCGACCATGACGGCCGAGATCAGTGCGGAGATGAAGAACGCGCGGTTGATCGCGGTCAGGCCGTTGCGGTCACTGGGCCGGAGCCGGGTGATGAACACGCCGATGATGGCCGTGATGACACCGATGGTCGGCACGATCAGCGGGAACACCAGGCCCTCGTCGCCGAACGCGGCACGGCCCAGGATCAGCGCGGCCACCAGGGTCACCGCGTACGACTCGAACAGGTCGGCGGCCATGCCGGCGCAGTCGCCGACGTTGTCGCCGACGTTGTCGGCGATCGTCGCGGCATTGCGCGGGTCGTCCTCCGGAATGCCCTGCTCCACCTTGCCGACCAGGTCCGCACCGACGTCGGCGGCCTTGGTGAAGATGCCGCCGCCGACCCGCATGAACATGGCGAGCAGGGCGGCACCGAAGCCGAAGCCCTCGAGCACCGTGGGAGCGTCGCCCTTATAGAGCAGTACGACCATCGCCGCACCGAACAGGCCGAGCCCGACGGTGAGGAAGCCGACCACGCCACCGGTACGGAAGGCGATCTGCATGGCGGTCTCGCGACCGCCGGACTCGCGCGCGGCGGCGGCAACCCGCAGGTTCGCCCGGGTGGCGAGCGACATGCCGGCCCAGCCGATGAACGAGCTGAACAACGCGCCGACGATGAAGAACGCCGACCGGCCGATGCGCACTGAGGTGCCACCGTCGGTGACCGGCAGGACGTACAGCAGGACAACCGCGACGATCACGAAGATCACCAGGGTCCTGAACTGCCGGCGAAGGTACGCGGACGCGCCTTCTTGTACCGCACCGGCGATTTCTTGCATCTTCTCGGTACCCTTGCCGGTGGCGAGCACCGCTCTGACCAGACCGCCTGCGAAGCCCAGCGCTACGAGCGCAACGACAGCGGCGATGATGATATAGGTCAGATTCACACCAGTAAGGGACAAGTTCTCGCCGCCTTCGGCGAGCAAGGTCCCGGACATCCGTCCTCCTGTACCGACAACCGTGAATACCCCTCGGCCGGGACACGGCCGAGCAGGCGGGGATCTCCGCTGGGTTGCTACCCAGGAAGGGGCATCATCGGCCAGTCGGAGGGCCGTGATGCGTCAGCGACCCGCGGAGTGTAGCGAGCCCGCTGACTGGGGAGATGACAGCCTACCTGCCGTGGCGCCACCGCACGCTGGCACTATGCCAGCGCCCGGCCGACCGCGGTCGGTCAGGGTCCACGGCGATCACCCCTGCCCCGCGGGTACCGCCGTTCAGCCGCACCCGGCGGCCACCGCTCAGCCGTCGTTCAGCCGTAGTCCAGCCGTAGTGAGGTGTCGCGCCGGTCAGCCGTGGATCGGCCAGGACATGCGGACGACGGTGCCGCGACCGTCGGGACGCGGCCCGACGTCGAGGTCGTCGACCAGGCCGGCGAGCAGCGCGAGCCCGACGCCGACCGCTACGGACTCTTCCGCGAAGGGCTCGCCAGCACCGGGTACATCACCGTGCGTGACCAGCGTGACCGGATCCGGCATCGCGCCGTCGGCCAGCCTGGTTTCGGCCGGCGCGCGATCGACGACCCGTACCGTGAAGTCCGGGCCATCGGCCATCTCCACCCGGATCAGGTCCTGCAGTCCGTAGAGACGGTGCAGGGCAACCGCTCGTGAGCAGGCTTCGCCTACCGCGAGCCGTATCTCGTCCAGGACGTCCTCGGCGACCCCTGCGCGCCGCGCCACCGCCACGGCAACCAATCGGGCGGTACGCACGTGCGCCGGCGCCGGAGAAAACCCGAGCCGCACGGTCGGCATAGCTAGCTGCCGGCCGTCGGCTGCGCCCCACCGTCCGTCGACGCGCTCCTCGGTGTTCCGGTGTCCGGATCACCGGCGGCGGGCGCGGAGCGCTCCGCCGTCGAGCCGGCCCGGTCATCGCCGCCCTGCGATCCGTCACCAGCGGAACCGGTCGGAGCAGCACCACTGGCATCGGCGGCGGCGTCATCACCGCTGGTCATCGCGCCCGATCCGGACGAGTCGGCGAGTCCTACGACCGCCTCGTCGACCGAGCTGAAGATCTGGAACACCCGCTCCAGGCCGGTGATCCGGAAGATCTTGAGGATCCGTTCCTGGCTGCAGACCAGAACCAGACTGCCGCCCTGTGCCCGGATCCGCTTGAGCCCGCCGACCAGTACACCGAGGCCGGTGGAGTCGAGGAACTCGACCCGCTCCATGTTCACCACGATGTACCTGGTGCCTTCGGCGACCAGCTCGAGCAGTCTTTCCCGTAGCCGTGGAGCGGTGTAAACGTCGATCTCGCCGCCCACCTCGAGAACCGTGCGGTCCGCAACGGTGCGTGTCTCGAGTGACAGCTCCATGCAGAACCTCCGATCAACCGGTCGTCGGACCGATGCGGGCGTCTTCCCCGGGCATCTAACCATCGGCCGGGAAGCGACGCGATCTGTACCGGACAACGGTGACACGCTCGTGTCTCCGATGTTCAACGGCCCCCTACCTCGGTGTGTCGCGGTTGGCGACGGACCGGGGACCATTCGCTACCACCTTGGCAGCTTCTCGAATCGCCTGCTTGGCCGCACCCCCGATCCCGGCACACCGGCCGCTGTCGGACCGCTGTGCCAGAGTTCAACGCGTGACCGCAGTCCTGCCCGAACCCGCCGAGCTGCTGCATCGGCTGCTGGCCGGGCGAGGCGCCGGTGGTGGGGCCGATGGTGCCGCCGGGGGTACGGACAAACCCGGTCCGGTCACGCATGTCGAACGGGTGCCGGCGCGGGCCGGGACCACAGTGGATTGGCCTGATTGGACCCCGGACGTACTGCGGGAGGCACTCGGCCAGCGCGGCATCCAGGCACCGTGGCGACATCAGATCGAGGCCGCCGAGCTGGTCCGGAGCGGCCACAGTGTCGTGATCTCCACCGGTACCGCCTCGGGGAAGTCGCTGGCTTACCAGCTTCCGGTGCTCGCCCGGCTGCTGACCGACCGGAAAGCGACCGCTCTGTACCTCGCGCCGACCAAGGCACTCGCGGCGGACCAGGCCCGCTCGCTGTCCCAACTGGCACTGCCGGAGGTCCGCCCGGCGGTACTGGACGGCGATACGCCGACCGAGGAACGTGACTGGATCCGCCGGTACGCCCGGCTGGTGCTGACCAATCCGGACATGATCCATCACGGCATGCTGCCGCGGCACTCGTCCTGGGCGGCCTTCTACCGTCGGCTCGCCTTCGTGGTCGTGGACGAATGCCACACGTACCGCGGAGTGTTCGGCTCGCACGTCGCGCATGTCCTGCGCCGGTTGCGCCGGGTGTCCGCGCGGTACGGCACCTCGCCGGTCTTCGTCCTCGCGTCGGCCACCGCCAGCGAGCCCGCCTCGTCGGCGTCGCGGCTCACGGGGGTACCGGTCGAGGCGGTCACCGAGGACGCCTCCCCGCGCGCCGGGGTGACCTTCGCGCTGTGGGAGCCGCCGCTGTTGCCGATCCGGGGCGAGGGTGCGGTTCGGGGCGAGCGGGGTGCCCCGGTCCGCAAGTCGTCCCTGCGGGAGACCTCCGACCTGCTGGCCGACCTGGTGGCGAGCGGGGTACGCACGCTGGCGTTCGTGCGGTCGAGACGGGCGGCCGAGATCACCGCGACGATGGCCCGGCGCGCGCTGGCCGAAGCTGCCGAGCCGGACGCCGGTTGGGGTCCACCGGGACTCGCCACCGGCTCTGGGGCTGCCGGCTCTGGGGCCTTCGGCGGTAGGCCCGTCGGCGGTGGGCCCGCCGGCTTGGCGCCTGGCGGCTCGGACGCGGCCGGCCCGAACCTTGCCGGCGGTGGGCCCGCCGGCGCCGGGGCTGGGCTTTCCGGCTCGGGGCTGGCCGGGCTCGTCGACAAGATTGCCGCGTACCGGGGCGGCTATCTGCGTGAGGAGCGGCGCGAGCTGGAACGCGCTTTCCTGTCCGGTGCTCTGCTCGGCCTGGCCTCGACCAACGCCCTCGAGCTCGGCGTGGACGTGGCGGGCCTGGACGCGGTGGTACTGGCCGGATACCCCGGCACCCTGGCCTCGCTCTGGCAGCAGGCCGGCCGAGCGGGTCGCGCCGGCCGGGAAGCGCTGTGTGTGCTGGTGGCGCGGGACGATCCGCTGGACACCTACCTCGTGCACCACCCGTCCGCGATCTTCTCCCGGCCGGTGGAGGCCGCGGTCCTGGACCCGACCAACCCGTACGTACTGGCTCCACACCTGTGCTGTGCCGCGAACGAGCTGCCGCTGACCGAGGCCGACCTGCCGATGTTCGGGGGTGGTGCCGCCCGGGCGGCTGTCGACGCTCTCGTCGCCGCCGGTGCCCTGCGCCACCGGCCGACCGGCTGGTACTGGACGTCGCGTGGCCGGCCGGATGTCGACCTGCGCGGGTCCGGTGGCGAGCCGATCGCCGTGGTGGAGTCGCAGACCGGTCGGCTGCTCGGCACGGTGGACGCCGGCTCGGCACACGCACAGGTACATCAGGGAGCGGTGTACCTGCACCAGGGCCGCTCGTACGTGGTCGACTCGCTCGACCTGGACGACGGGGTGGCGCTGGTACATCCGGAGGAGCCGGACTGGACCACCCACGCGCGCGACGTCAACGATCTGGAAGTGGTGGCGGTCCGGTCCCGGGTCGAGGCGGGCCCGGTCGTACTGCAGCTCGGTGACGTGGACGTGACCAGCCAGGTCGTCGCCTACCAGCGCCGGCGGTTCGCCAGCGGCGAGGTGATCGACGAGCACCCGTTGGACCTGCCGGTACGGCAACTGCGCACGGTTGCCGTCTGGTACACCCTCGATCCGGAGGCGATCGGGCTGGACGAGGCGGACCTGCCCGGTGCGCTGCATGCCGCCGAGCACGCCGCGATCGGCCTGCTTCCGCTGGTGGCCACCTGCGACCGCTGGGACATCGGCGGATTGTCCACGGCCCTGCACCCGGATACCGGACTGCCGACGGTATTCGTGTACGACGGCCACCCCGGTGGGGCCGGATTCGCCGAGCGCGGCTTCGCCGCCGCCACCACCTGGTTGCGCGCCACCCGCGATGCGATCGCCGACTGCGGCTGTGAAGCCGGCTGCCCGTCGTGCGTCCAGTCGCCCAAGTGCGGCAACGGGAACGATCCGCTGCACAAGCCTGGCGCGGTACGCGTCCTCGACGCGGTGCTCAACGCGCTGGACCAGCACTCCTAGGCGCTGCTCCACCGAGCCAGGCATCCTGGTCACCGGTGGGACCGTCGCTGGTGGGACCGTCGCTGGTGGGACCGTCGCTGGTGGGACCGTCACCGGTGGGACCGTCGCTGGTGGGACCGTCGCTGGTGGGACCGCCGCCGGTGGGACGGCGCCCAACCCGCTCTCGCGTACCGGTCCGGCCCGAGCCGACGCCCGTGCGGTGCCGAACCGCCCCACCGGTCCGACGGACACCGTGACTATCGCGTCCAGGCCGACCAACCGGCAGCCGGTGAGCGCGGCGTCGTTGGCCCGCACGATCTCCCGGGCTCTTCCACAGGCGGCGTCAGCGCCTTCGATCGCGTGTACCGCTGCGGCCAGAGCGCCCAGGTCGGCGGCGGACTGCGCCCGGTGCCGGGCCACCACCGCGGCACCGAGCCATTCGCCGGCGAGCCCCATCAGCAGCACGGCCAGCGCCACTCCGAGCAGCCAGATCGACGCGGACCCCTGGTCCGACCGGGACCGGTCCCGCCAGCGGGCAACGCGCGCCCTGATCCCGGCGGCGTGGACCATCGCCGCGGCAACGCGCGCCCTGACCCCTGGGGCGTGGACCACCGCCGCGGCAACGGCGACCGCAACGACGGCTGCCCACCAGCAGGTACGCCCGGACATCACGGTCCACCCGGCTCTCGCTCGGCGACCGCGTCGGCCGACACGGTGAAGCCGGGCAGGTGCGAGCCGAGCGGCCGCACCGACGCGGACACCGCCGCGTGTACCAGGTCCGCGCCGCCGTCGACCGCGACCCGTGCCCCGGCCGGGGCGACCCTGGTGCCGGCGGCAACCCCCGACTCCCCGCGGGCTTCCGCCCGGGCGGCCTCCCGCGCAGCGTCCACGCACTCGAGCCTGGTCACCACCGCCGAAACCGCGGTGAGGGCGGCGAGCAGCAGCACCACCAGGGCGGGCAGGCCGACCGCGAGCTCGGCAGTCACCGAGCCGCGGTCGGCCCCTCCTCGCGAGAAGAACCCGCGCGCCCGACCGACCCGGACCGCGCGGCACAACGAGGCGACGCGGCCAACCCAGACCGCGCGGCTCACCGAGGCGACGCGGTCAACCCGGACCGCTCGTCCGGCCCAGACCGCAAGGCTCACCGAGGCGACGTGGCCAACCCGGACCGCTCGGCCAACCCGGACCACCCGTCCAGCCCTGACCGCTCGGCCAACCCGGACCACCCGGACTGCGCGCGTTAGTGCAGTGCGCGCTGGATGATCGCGCTCAACGCGCTCTCGACCGGGCCGGACGTCACCACCTTGAGCAGCAGCCCGGCGAACGCCACCGCCGCGATCGTCCCCACCGCGTACTCGGCCGTGCTCATGCCGGCGTCGCCGCGGAACCGGCGCTGAATTCGACGGAACATGACACTCCCTCCCTTCGGTTGAGCCGCATTCGTCGCGGCTCACGTCAATGCCTCGCGCCAGCAGCGGTGCACGGCTGGTACGAGCGGATATCCAGGCGCACCCGGGTCGGCTGGGGTCGGCGGTACGGCGGGTCATGACAGTGCCTCGCCGAGTACCGAGACCACGATCGGGACGAGTCCGGTCAGTACGAATGCCGGCAGGAAGCACAGGCCGAGCGGGAGTACGACCAGTACGCCGGCCCGACGCGCGGCCGCGTCAGCGGCGGCTGCCCGTTTGCCGCGCAGGTCCGCGGCGAGCCGGTCCAGGGCTGCGGCGAGAGCCGCTCCGCTCTCACTCGTACGCACCGCGACCGCGACCAGTCGACCGGCTCCCGCGACATCGGACAGGTGCGACCACGCATCAACCGGCGGCGCACCGAGTGCGACCGCCCTGGCCACCCGACACAACCGGTCGCCGAGCGGACCGTCGAGCGCGGTACCGACGGCGTGCGCCGCGGCCGACAGCGGCGCTCCGGCGCGGAGCGTGGCCGCGAGCAGATCCGCGGCGAACGGGAGATCCGTGAGCGCCTCGAGCCGCTCGGCCCGGGCCGCCCGTGGTTCCAGCCGTCGCAGCAGGCGGTCCGCGGCACACCCGGCGGCCACCCCGAGGATGACGCCGACCAGCCCGCCCACCACCGCGGCTGTCGCGATGCCCGCGAGCACGGCCACGAGGCGTACCAGGTCGCGCCGGCGGGCCGGTCGGTGCGCCACGGCCGGTGTGAGGCGCAGCCCGGTAAGACGCGCGCGGGCCTCGCCACGGCCACGCGGAGCCGCCACGACAAGCGCCGACACCAACAGGCACGACGCGGCGAGAGTGTTGCCGTACCGGATCATCGGGCCGCCACCTCGGCGATCCGGGCCGGATCCACAGTGGACAGACGCATCGACCAGAGCAGTCCGGCCACCTGCAGTACGAGCGTGCCCAGCGCACAGGCCGCACCCCAGGTTGTGTGCAGCAGCACCTGTACCGGATCGGCACCGATCCCGTACCCGAGCAGCACGCCCGCCAACGGCAACGCGGCCAGCAGCATCGCGGTCGTACGGGTGCCCGCGGTCTGTGCCTCCGCGGCCCGCCGCGCCTGTTCGACCGACCGCAGTTCGGCGTCGAGCCGGTCGAGTACCTCGGCCAGCGCGGCACCGCTTGCCTCGGCCAGCCGCCACGCCGTGACGAGCCGGCGCGCGACCATGCCTCGTACCGGATCAGCGGTGGCCGCCTGGACCGTTCCGAACGGATCCCGGTCCGGTACGCCCGGAGCCAGCAGCGGCAACGCGGCACGCAGCGCATCGTGCGGACTCAGCCCCGCGCGCAGGTCGCCGGCGAGCGACGCGACACCGTCCAGTGCGTCGGCAAGCTGCCGTTCGGCCCGCCGCCGTGCCCGGGCACGCAGCACGAGCTCGGCCGCGAGTCCGCAGTACGCGGCGGCCAGAACGGCGGCCACCGGCCCGAACGGAACCGCGACGACCAGCGCGGCCGTACCGGCGGTGAGCGCGCCAGCGGTACGCCGAGCGACCAGCCGGTCCAGGACGGCGCCGAACAGCGCGCGTGGGTCGCGGGCCGGCGAGGGTGGGCCGAGGAGGCGCCGCAGCCGGTACCGGGCGGCTCGGCTCGGCCCGGCCACGACAGCGATCGCCGCGGCCAGCAACAGCACAGGGGCGGCGATCATCGGGCACATCCGGCTGGACGGGACCGCAGGACCGGCGGCACCGGTACGCCCCGCTGGTCGAGCATCGCGGCGAGCACTCCGGCGGCGGGGCCGACACCTCGGCCGTAACGCCACGCCGATACGGCCACGACCCGCCGTGTCGCCTCATCGGCGCGGAGGACGCAGATCTCGTCGAGCACGCGACCGGTACTGCTTCGGCGAACCTGTACGACCACCTGCAACGCGGCGGCCAGTTGGGCGTGCAACGCGTCGCGGGCCAGGCCACCGGTGGCGCCGAGCGCCTCCAGTCGGGCCGGTACGTCCGCGGGAGCGTTGGCGTGCAGGGTCCCGGCCCCGCCGTCGTGGCCGGTATTGAGCGCGGCGAGGAGTTCCACCACCTCGGCACCGCGACACTCGCCCACCACGATCCGGTCCGGCCGCATCCGCAGTGCCTGCCGTACCAGTTCGCGCATGGTGATCTCACCGGCGCCTTCGGCATTCGCGGTACGCCCTTCGAGCGGTACGACGTGGGGATGCGCCGGCCGCAGCTCGGCGGCGTCCTCCACGATCACGATCCGCTCGTCGGGCGGTACCAGTCCGAGCAGCGTGCTGAGCAGCGTTGTCTTGCCCGAGCCGGTACCGCCGGTGACCAGGTACGCCAGTTTCGACGCCACGATCGCCTCGAGTACCGGCGCGATGGGTTCCGGAACGGTGCCCGCGGAGCTGAGGTCGGCAAGCGTGAACGAGCGCGGCCGGAACGTGCGCAGAGACAGGTACGGTCCGCGGGTCGCGACCGGCGGCAGCACCGCGTGCAGCCGGGTACCGTTGGGCAGCCGCGCGTCGACGTACGGATGCGAGTCGTCGAGCCGCCGACCGCAGGCGGCCGAGAGCCGTTGCGCGAGCTGTCGTACCTCGGCGGCGTCGCGGAAGCCCGACCGAACCTGCTCGAGCCCGCCGCCCCGATCCACCCATACCTCTTCCGGCCCGTTCACCAGCACATCGGTGACCACGGGATCGCCGAGCAGCGGGTCGAGTGGACCGGCGCCCACCAGTTGTTGACGGAGCTGGTCGGCGAGGCCAAGCACGGTGGTGTCGCTGACCGCGGCGGCCTTCTCGGCCCGTACGGCGGTGACGATGGCGGCCGGGGTCGCGGCGGTACCGGTGCTGGCCAACCGCTGGCGAACCCGCGCGACCAGGTCGGGATCGACCTCGACACCGCGTCGCGGGCGGGCGGCAACGATCGGAACGGGGGTACGGGTGCCGGTTGAGGTCATGCCGCGGTCCGGTCGCGACTGGTGAGACCGGCGAGAAGTTCGCGGCACACCTCGGCGAGCGGCCCGGTGCCCCGGGCCGCGGGCTGCTCCCCCCGTTCGAGCGCGCGAGCCAGCCCCGGATCCGGTCGCAGCGTGGCGGCCAGCGGCAGGCCGAGCGCCGTGGCGATCTCCACCGGCCGCAGGCCGGCCGGCGCCGGCCCACGTACCACCACCTCGAGGCGGGCGCACTGCGGCCCGATCCGACTCGCCACCCGGGCGGCCGCCGCGCAGGCACGCACCTCGGCCGGTACGACCAGGAAGACAACGTCGGCGGCCTCGAACGCGCCCAGAGCCGGCTCGTCGAGGTGCCGCGGCAGGTCGACGATCGCCAGGTCGCTGCCGCGCCGGGCGGCATCCAACGCCGCCACCATGGCATCGCCGGTCAGCTCGACCGGATCACCGCGATCCCACGAGAGCGCGATCAGGTCCCCGGCGCGGGGCAACGAGTCGTAGAGCGCCGGCACGCTCATCCGGCCCTGCACGCCGGCCAGGTCCGGCCACCGTAGGCCGTTCGAGTTCTCCCAGCCGAGCAGGAGGTCGACACCGCCACCCAGCGGATCGGCGTCGATCAGCATGACGCGGCCCCGGTCCCGTACCGCGGTAACCGCCAGGCCGGCGGCGAGCACGCTGGCGCCGGCGCCACCGCGACCGCCCACCACGCCGATGACCTGCCCGGTCACGGCCGGCTCGGTTCCGGCGGCGGCAAACCGTTCCACCAGCCACGACTCTGCCGCGGGCAGCAGCACGACATGCTCGGCGCCCAGTCGGCCGGCCATCGCCCACGCGTCGTCCTCGGCGGTGGCGTCCGGGCCGAGCCCGGCGACGAGCACCACCTGGGTGCGCCGGGGCAACCGGGCCCGGATGCAGGCCGGTGCCGCGTCCCGGGCGATCACGACGAGCGGAGCCACCGACCACAGCGACCGCGCGGCGGCCGGATCGGGCGCCACATCGACTTCTCCGAAGCCGACCGCGGCGAGCCGGAGCAACTCGTCGAGCAGCTCTGGATCGGCGGTGATCACCAACGGTCGGGCGCGGTCAGCGCCAGGGGTAGCCACAACGGCCTCCGGGAGTCAGCGGAACGGCGACGGAGCAACCGTTGCGGGGCTTCCCGGCCCGGCCAACCGGGCAGAGGGCGTGCTGTGGACAGCGAAGGGGGCTGTGGACGACGCGACGAACTGACCGATCGTGTGCTACGGCAGGGACCGACAAGCCGCCGCGACGCACCCGATCCCGAACCGGGCCTGAACGCGCTCGGCCGATGCCCAGGCGCTGCCTCCGTGACGCCCTTCCCGGAAGGCGTACGGCGCGTTAAGCCGGGCGGGAGGCGCCATCCGGCCAGGCGACGACGCAGACACGGTTGCCGGCGCGGTCGGCGAGGATCCAGGCGCTTGGGGCTTCGGAATCGTCGATGATGCGGCCACCGGCGGCCAGAGCCGCGGCCAGGCGCTGCTCGGCGTGTTCGCGGGCGACGGACACGTCTACGTGCATCGCGTGACGCAGGGGCTTGGCCGGGTCGAGATCCTGCATCCAGACCACCGATCCGTGGCCGAGGGGGTCAACGCCGTTGTCGTCGTCCAACTCGGCGTACCCGAGGACCGCCCGCCAGAAGCCGACGTCGATCGTGTCGGGCTTGGCCGCGATAGCCAGCTGCACCTCTTGCGCCCGGGAGCGGTCGGCCGTGGCTCCGTGTTCCCGGGCCACCGCGGACACCGCGCGGGCCAGCTCGACATGCCGCTGCTCGAGCTGGAAGATGCCGCGGGTCAGTCGCACGGTGAGCTGGCCGTCGGCGAGCGTCATCAGCGCGTCGTCCAGTCCGGAGACCTGCGCCACCGCCTCGGCCAGCCGGGCCGCGTCGACCAGCGACGGTACGCGGAAGACCGCCATCGCGCCGCCGTGCAGCACCACCCAGTCGGCGACACCCTCTGCGGCGAGGAACTGCCGCCACCCCTGCTCGCTCATGGCCACCATCATCGCGAAACCAGTTGAGTCCGGGAATGGGACGACCCCCGCCGGGGGGTGGCGGGGGTCGTCGGGGTCCGGCTCCGGGGGGGTCGAGCCGAACCCACTCAGCGGTCACGGGGGGGTGCAACCGCCGAGGCCTTCGGATGCCGCATCTTAGCGGCAACACGGTAACGCATCACTACCTGAAACAAGCATGCCTGACGAAATGCCATCACGTCGAGAGGTACAACCTGAACATGCCGCAACACGTCGAGTAGCCGCAGGTCAACCACTTGCCCGCTAAGCCGGTATAACCACACTAGCCGGTTCTGTACCGGTCGAGTAGTAGCGGATCGGGGCGTTGCCCGGCACGACAAACGCCCTGCTCAGGCGGCGATTCGTGCAACATTGCACAGCCCGGGGATGAAACCGGACTCGGATCGGCGACGCAGGGCCGTACCGCGGCACCATGACGGGTGCCCCACCGGCACACCAGCGAAACTCGAGGCCGACCGCCGGCGGGCGCACCTGGCCCGGCCATCACCCGCCGGGATTCGGCGCCACCATCACGATCTGGGCCGCGCCACGCTGCCGGGTGGCGCGGTACATCTAGACTTTTCGCCCGTGGCCCGCAGTGCCGCGTTCTTCGATCTCGACAAGACGGTCATCGCCAAGTCGAGCGCTCTCGCTTTCGGTCGGCCCTTCTACCGGGACGGCCTGATGACCCGGCGGGACGTGCTGACGTCGGCGTACTCCCAGCTTGTCTATCTGGTCGGGGGCGCCGACGAGGAGCAGATGGCGCGTACCCGCGACTATCTGGCAGCCCTGTGCCGGGGCTGGCCGGTGGACCAGGTCCGGCAGACCGTCCGGGAAACCCTGCAGGAGCTGATCGTCCCGTTCGTGTACGCCGAGGCGACCGCGCTCATCGAGGAGCACCGCGCCGCCGGCCGCGACGTCGTCCTGGTGTCGTCCTCGGCGGACGAGATGGTCCGGCCGATCGGCGAGCTGATCGGAGTGGACGACGTCATCGCCACCCGCATGGTGGTGGCCGACGGGCACTTCACCGGCGAGGTCGACTTCTTCGCGGCCGGGCCCTACAAGGCCACCGCGGTGCGGGAACGGGCCAGCCGGGACGGGTACGACCTGACCGACTGTTACGCGTACTCCGACTCGATCAGCGACGTACCGCTGCTCGAATGCGTGGGTCATCCGACCGCGGTCAACCCGGACCGGGCGCTGCGACGGGTCGCGCTGGAGCGGGACTGGCCGGTGCTCGCGTTCCGGCATCCGGTACCGCTGCAGCGCCGGTTCGGCACCCTGCCGCGACCGAGCATCCCGGCCGCCGCGGTCGCGGTGCTCGTCGGCGCCGCGGCGGTCGCCGGACTGGCCTGGTACGGGCGATACCGGAGGTCCCGGGCCGCGGCCTGAGCCGGGCCGACGACCCCCGCGCCGGGTCTCCCCCGTCGCGCGCCGACCGGCTCCCCCGACAATCAATTACCCGATGGGGTACCCGCTGGGAAGAGCTCCGGCGGCGCGTCCGCAAGGTCCACCCGCGGGCGTACCCGACACGCCGGAGTAATGCCGATCGGTCTGGCGGAAAGCCTGGCGTGCGCGCCGTCAGCGGCGTAGAACAGAGGTGCGGACTCCACCCGGCGAGCGGGCTCAGTTCCCCTCCTCGAGGCGGGCTCCGCGCACGGCCACCGGGCACCCACGCGCGACCAGCCGCGGGAGGCGCGTCGAGTCGGGACCACATCGGTTTCCGCCTCGAACGACAAGGTGCACGCTTGGTAACCCGGCCTGGACGTGCCGGTGACGGCGCCTCCTGGTGGGGCGCCGTCCACGCGTCCGGGCCCATTTCCCGAGCCTGCCGCAGAGCCGAGCGTGCGGCATGCGTCAGCGGTCGAGCAGCTCCGTACAGAGCGCGGTGGTCTCCGCCGCGCCGGCCACCGTCGCGCCGGCGCAGTGCCGCAGCCACGCGCGTACGCCATCCGGGGTTCCGGTTGCGAATGTGCCCATCCCACCGAGGTATTCCGGCTGCACCGCCAGGTGCCCGATCTCGGGCACGAGCAATCCGCGCGGGTCCAGGCCGTACGCCATCATGGTCAGTCTTGCGGCGGCGCGGGCCACCACGCCGTTCGGGCCGGCGAACGGCCGCAGCGTCAGCAGTTCGCCGTGCACCACGGCCGCGATCAGCAGCGCCGGCGCGGAGGTGCCCCCGGAAATCAGCCCGGCCAGGCTCTCCAGCCGGCCACCCACCTGGTCCGCCGGCAACGGCGACTCGGTCGGCCGGCCGAGCAGCGGCTCGGCCACCGCGTCGCGGGCGGCGAGCAGGTGCAGCCGGGCGAGCACCTGCCACGGCGCCCGCCGCCAGGTGTCGGTCAGGCCGGTGAGCGCACCGGCCACCCGCAGCGCGCCCTGCACGACCGGATCGGTGACCGTGCCGGTGCGGACCTCGGCCAGGTCGTAACCCCGGCCCTCCAGCGCCGCCGACGCGGCGGCCGACCGGAGTGCGGCCTCGGCCGCCGCCGGGCCACCCTGGCGGCGCAGCGCGCGGTGGGCCAGCGCGGCGTCCACCGCCACCCGGGCCTCGTCAAAGGCGTCGGCGACCCCGGTCAGGTCAAGCAGCGGAGCCAGCGGATCTCCGGTCCGGGCGGCCATCATCTGATCGACGGTACCGGTCGGCCGACATTCCCCACTCGCGAGCGGCACCGCCGCGACGGCGACCAGCCCAACTGTTCGCTCCCGGCGATCTGGGCACGGTAATGCTGGTGACACGGCGGCGTCACGGCTGTCCACAGCCGCGCTGGTTATCCACAGCGGGTGCGGGCACCCTCGCGGGGTGATCCAGCCGGCACTAGGTTGACGCGTGAGGCACGTTCTCGAGAGGGAGTTCCGCCGATGACTGACACGGCCAACACCTCCGCCGGAAGCGGCGGTGCGCTGTCGAACCTGTTGCACGAGACCAGGCGCTTCGAGCCGCCGGCTGATCTCGCCGCGGCGGCCAACGTCAAGGCGGACGCCTACGCCACCGCCTCGGACGACCGGCTCGCGTTCTGGGCCGAGCAGGCCAAGCGGCTGGACTGGGCACAGCCGTGGGAGCAGGTGCTCGACTGGAGCAACCCGCCGTTCGCCAAGTGGTTCGTCGGCGGCAAGCTCAACGTGGCATACAACTGCGTGGACCGGCACGTCGAGGCCGGCAACGGTGAGAAGGTCGCGTTCCACTGGGAGGGCGAGCCGGGCGACACCCGCACGATCACCTATGCCGACCTGCAGAGCATGGTGTGCCGGGCCGCGAACGCGCTGCTCGAGCTGGGCGTCGGCACCGGTGACCGGGTCGCGATCTACATGCCGATGATTCCGGAGACGGTCGTCGCGATGCTGGCCTGCGCCCGGATCGGCGCGCCGCACACGGTGGTCTTCGGCGGCTTCTCCGCCACCGCGCTGCGCGACCGGGTCCAGGACTGCGATGCCCGCGTGATCATCACCTCCGACGGTGGTTACCGGCGGGGTGCGGCCAGCGCGCTGAAGCCGGCCGTCGACGAAGCGGTCGAGTCGTGCCCGGACGTGCGCAATGTGCTGGTCGTGCGCCGCACCGAGCAGGACGTGCCGTGGACCGAGGGCCGCGACGTGTGGTGGCACGAGCTGGTGGACCGGCAGAGCAACGAGCACACGCCGGAGGCGTTCGACGCCGAGCACCCGCTGTATGTCATGTACACCTCGGGCACCACCGGCAAGCCGAAGGGCATCCTGCACACCAGCGGGGGCTACCTGACCCAGGTCGCGTGGACCCACTGGGCGGTCTTCGACGTCAAGCCGGAGACCGACATCTACTGGACCGCCGCCGACATCGGCTGGGTCACCGGCCACTCGTACATCGTGTACGGGCCATTGGCCAACGGCGTAACCAGCGTGATGTACGAGGGGACTCCGGACACCCCGCACAAGGGCCGGTGGTGGGAGCTCATCGACAAGTACAAGGTGACGATCCTCTACACCGCGCCGACCACGATCCGCACGTTCATGAAGTGGGGCGCCGAGGTGCCGGCCGAGTACGACCGGTCGACTCTGCGGCTGCTCGGCAGCGTCGGTGAGCCGATCAACCCCGAGGCGTACATCTGGTATCGCAAGAACATCGGCGACGACCGCACCCCGGTGGTGGACACCTGGTGGCAGACCGAGACCGGCGCCATCATGATCACTCCGCTTCCCGGCGTGACCAGCGGAAAGCCCGGTGCGGCAATGACTCCGCTGCCCGGCATCAGCGCTGACGTGGTGGATGACGCCGGCGAGTCGGTGCCGAACGGCTCCGGCGGTTACCTCGTGCTGACCGAGCCGTGGCCGGCCATGCTGCGCACGCTGTGGGGTGACGACGACCGGTACGTGGAGACGTACTGGTCCCGCTACCCGGGGCGGTACTTCGCCGGCGACGGCGCGAAGAAGGACGACGACGGCGACCTGTGGCTGCTCGGCCGGGTGGACGACGTGATGAACATTTCCGGCCACCGGCTGTCCACCACCGAGATCGAGTCGGCCCTGGTCAGCCACGCGAAGGTGGCCGAGGCGGCGGTTGTCGGGGCCACCGACGAGACCACCGGTCAGGCCGTGGTGGCCTTCGTGATCCTGCGCGGCTCGGTACCGGAGGAGGAAGCGCAGGGCGAGGCCATCGCCAAGGAACTGCGCAACCACGTGGCCAAGGAGATCAGCCCGATCGCCAAGCCGCGGCAGATCCTGGTGGTGCAGGAGCTGCCGAAGACCCGGTCCGGCAAGATCATGCGTCGGCTGCTGCGGGACGTCGCGGAGAACCGTCAACTGGGTGACGTGACGACCCTGCAGGACTCGGCGGTGATGGACCTGATCCGGTCCGGGCTGGAGTCCGGCAAGGCCGACGAGGACTAGAAAGCGTCAATCGCCGAGGGTCGCGAGGCCTCGGTGCCAGGGGTCGCGACGACCCAGTGCCGAGGCTCGCGAGGACCCCGGTGCCGGGTCGCGAGGGCCCGGTGCCGAGGCTCGCGGCCCGGTGCCGAGGACCACGACAACCCGGTGCCGAGGAGTCGCGACGGCTCGGTGCCATCCGCGCCGGCGGTTTGTCCCTGACGTGAGGCTGGTGCGGGCTCGTCGCAATTCGATCGCTGACGAGCCCGTCCCGGGTTCATTCACGAACCCTCGACCGACCCTTTTCAGTCCTCGCGCAGCGTGCCCTCGCCCACGGCAACGGACCCTCGCCGGAACCCTATGCGCACCCTTGCCTGAAGCACGTTTGTGAATGACGTCCGATTCTGGGCGCCCACGGCCTTAATGGCACCTCAAAGGCGCTCGATTCCCACAGTTTCCATGGATCGCCAGGCGTGGAAAGGTGACCCGCGATCACCCTGATCATGGAGGCACCGCGTCCCCGATGACAACAGCGGCCAAGCGCCGCCGGTGGACGTCGGCATGGAGGAGGAGCACGTGAAGAAACTGGCCAAGGGCGCGCTTGCCGGCGTCGCCACGGGCCTGCTTGTGGTCGGGCTGACCCAGGTCGCGTCGGCAGCCCCGACGCCGGCCCCGAGCACGAAGCATGCCCCGAAGGCGCGTACCCACGCGCCGGACGACCTGCCGAACCCCCTCGGCGACCAGCAGCGGGCATTGCGCAAGGAAGCGCTGGCCAAGCAGCTCAGCGGCAAGGCCAAGGTCCAGAACAAGGCCGGCTCGCAGGTCATCGAGGTGTCCAAGGGCAAGTACGTCGAGCGCAGCCTGCGCCGCGACGACGCGATCTTCTCGATCCTGGTCGACTTCGGCGACCAGACCGACCCGCGCACCGGCGGTACCGCCGGGCCGGACCACGGCCAGATTCCGCAGCCGGACCGCAACTGGGACGGCAGCGCGACCGACGACAACTCCACGTACTGGGCTTCGGACTTCGACACCGACCATTTCAAGAAGATGTTCTTCGGCAAGAAGGATTCGTTCGCCGACTTCTACAAGAAGCAGTCCGGCGGGGCGTTCACCGTGCACGGTGACGTCAGCGACTGGGTGACCGTGCCATTCAATGAGGCGCGGTACGGCAGCAACGAAATTCCGGAGACCGACAGCTACTACAACTTCGTCGGTGACACCGCCAAGGCGTGGTACGACGCGCAGAAGGCCGCCGGAAAGTCCGACGCCGACATCAAGTCGTACCTGGCCACGTTCGACCAGTGGGACCGGTACGACCACGACGGCGACGGCAACTTCAACGAGTCCGACGGGTACATCGACCACTTCGAGGCCATCCACGCCGGTGAGGGCGAAGAGGCCGGCGGCGGCGCCGAAGGTGCCGACGCGATCTGGTCGCACCGCTGGTACGCGTTCCCGGCGAGTGGTGGCTGTGGCGTCACCGCCGGCGGCAGCGGCCCGGAGGGCAACCCGCTCGGTGGCGTGCAGATCGGCGACACCGGCATGTGGATCGGCGACTACACCACCGAGCCGGAGAACGGCGGGCTCGGCGTGTTCGCGCACGAGTTCGGTCACGACCTGGGTCTGCCGGACGAGTACGACACCGCCGGTGGCGACAACGGCACCGGCTTCTGGACCCTCATGTCCGGTGGCTCGTGGCTGAACAAGGGCTTCGACTCGATCGGTACCACGCCGGGCTACATGAACGCGTGGGACAAGTACCAGCTGGGCTGGCTCGACTACGACGTGGTGCCGTACGGGGCCGCGAAGACAAAGGTCAAGCTCGGCATCACCGAACGGGTAAGCCAGAACAATCCACAGGCGTTGGTCGTGACCCTGCCGGAACAGAAGATTGTCACGGACTACAACACGCCGCACTCCGGCCAGTACGAGTGGTGGGGCGGCAGCGGCGACGGCCTCAACACCACGTTGACCCGCACCCTCGACCTGACCGGTGCGACGTCCGCCTCGATCTCGGCCAAGGCCTGGTACGAGATCGAAGAGGACTTCGACTTCCTCTGCGCCGAGGTATCCGAGGACGGCGAGAACTGGACCTCGGTCAACGGCGAGGGAGTCACCGGCAGTTCGGACGGCCAGTGGACCGACCTGAACGTCGACCTGTCCGCGTACGCCGGCAAGACCGTGCAGTTCCGCTTCCGGTACACCACCGACAGCGGTACCCACTACGCCGGCCCGTTCCTGGACGACATCACGTTGACCGTGGACGGGGCGACCGCGTGGACCGATGACGTGGAGGCCGGCGAGGGCGACTGGACCGCGGACGGCTTCACCCGGATGACCGGCAGCATCACCGCGTTCAAGCCGCGCTACTACATGGCGGAGAACCGGCAGTACGTCGACTACGACGACACGCTGCGCACCGGCCCGTACAACTACGGCTTCGGGGACACCCGGCCGAACTGGGTGGAGCGGTTCCCGTACCAGAACGGGTTGTTGATCCACTACGTGAACTACGCGTTCGAGGACAACAACACCAGCGTTCACCCCGGTGGTGGCCTGGTGCTCCCGGTCGACTCGCACCCCGCGCCGCTCGTGTTCTCGGACGGGTTCGTGATCGGCAACCGCCGGCAGCCGTTCGACGCCACGTTCGGTCTGGAGTGGACCAACGCGATCACCCTGCACCACAACGGCACCGAGATGGTCGTACCGTCCCGGGCGCCGGCACCGGTGTTCAACGACTCCAACCCGAACAAGTACTGGTCTGCGGACAACCCGTGGGGTTCGGTAAAGGTCGGTGGTACCGGCACGATCATCAAGGTCCTGTCGCAGACCAACGGCGGCGAGACCATGACGGTCGAGGTGTCCTTCTCCTAGGGCCCTTCAGTAATCAGTAGGTAACAAGCAATGGGGCCGGCGCCGTCAGGCGCCGGCCCCTCCTGCGTGTCGGGGAGAAATCAACCGCCGAGCGACAGCTCCGTCCGCACGCCGGCGTGGTCGGACGGCCACAATCCCGCGGGGGTACGGTCGCCCAGTTGGTCGCCCATCACGTCCACCGAGGTGGCCTGACCAGCGTCCGACTCGTACAGCACGAAGTCGATCCGCTTGTCCAGAGTGGACGGTACGTTGTCCAGCAGCTCGCTCTGGCCCGAGGTGAAGCCACCGGCGGGACCGTGGGTCGCGATCCACGAGTCCTGGTAGCCGGCGTTGGCGAGCACCCCGTAGGCGCCGTTCGAGTCGGTCGGCTCGGAGTTGAGGTCGCCGACCACGATCACCGGGTACGGCGACTGCGACAGCGACGCGCTCAGCTCCCCGGCCTGCAGGGCGCAGGCGTGCGACTCGATCGACTCCAGGTGCGTGTCGACGAACCGCACGGTCGTACCGCCGGTGGTCACGTCCACCGCGGACCAGCCGCGCGGCACGATGAACAGGTGGCCGGCCGGGTGGGGCAGCGGCAGCCGGGTCAGGAACCGGTGCGACTGCGGGTTGCTGAGCTGGATCGGTGCACCGGTACGGGCCAGGATCACGTCCCGGTCGGTGAACCGGACCTGGTCGGTGTCACTCATCTCCAACTCGTCGGAGAAGTTGTCGTTGGACGCCACCGCCTCGTACGCGAGCCCGCGCGCGGACAGCGCGTCGAGAATGAGCTGCAGGTAGTCGTACCTGGTCGTGTAGCTGCCGCCGATCGGGCCGGTCTCCCACTTGGAGACCTCCTGCAGGCCGATGAGCTCGGGCGGGTTCTCAGCGATCTGGGCCGCCACCGCGTCCGCCCGGGACGGGAAGTCGGTCTGCTGGACGTGTGCGTACACCTCGGCCGCACGCTCGCGCAGTTGCGCTTCGGTGAGCGCGTAGAAGAGCGGAATCAGGTCGGAGCCGAGGTACAGGTTGTAGCTCGCCACGGTCAACGGCGCGGCCTGCGTCGGCGCGGCGGTGGCAGGGGCGGCAGTGGTGGTGGCGCCGATCATGGCGACAGCCACGGCGGTGAGCAGCAGCGCTCGGATTCGACTGGTCAACCTTCACAACCTTTCTGGGACGGGATTACTCGTGGCGGGGTTGCCCGGGGCGGGGGGTAGTCGGGGCGTGCGGGAGTCGGGTCACTCGGGGGCCGGGTCACTCGGGGGTGGGGACAGTTGACGGCGGGTGCAGTCGGAGCAGGCCCTCGGGAAACGCGTGGTGCGGGGACGGCTTGCGGTGTGCGAGGGCGACGGAACCGAACAGGACAGACGGCTCAGATGGTCGCAGATATGGGCGGATTACCCATCCACCTCAGGACAGCCGGATCGGGAAGAGGTCGACCGATTGCGGCCCGTAAGGCCCTGACCACGATGGTCGGGCGTACCCGTCTTGTCGG
Source organism: uncultured Actinomycetota bacterium (assembly GCA_963742715.1). Taxonomy (GTDB): domain Bacteria; phylum Actinomycetota; class Actinomycetes; order Mycobacteriales; family Micromonosporaceae; genus CAVUMR01. The sequence goes on from CAVUMR010000003.1 coordinate 1,228,348, forward strand.
TCGATTACCGCTACCCTTTTGCCTCACCAGGCCGGATACCGGGCAGGGAAGCTTAACGCGACCTTAACGACCCCAGGTAGAAGGTTTTCAGCGATCGATCCATATGGAATCGTGACCGCGATCCCCATAGGGAGGGACCGCGTTCCCGGCCGCCGACGGTGGTCATCGTGTCGACGTCAGCCGGGTCCGGAAGGAGGACGTACGTGAACAAACTGGCCAAGGGCGCGCTCGCTGGCGTGGCCACGGGCCTGCTCGTCGTGGGGCTGACCCAGATCGCCTCCGCGACAGAGCCATCGGCAGCCACGGCACCGAAGGCGCGCAGCCACGCTCCAGACGACCTGCCAAACCCCCTCGGCGACAAGCAGCGCGCCATGCGCAAGGAAGCCCTGGCCAGGGAGATCAAGGGCAAGGCCAAGGTAGAGACCAAGGGCAAGTCCAAGGTCATCAAGCTCGACGACGGACGGTACGTCGAGCGCGCACTGCAGCGTGACGATGCGGTCTTCAGCATCCTCGTCGACTTCGGCGACCAGACCGACCCGAACGCTGGCGGCACTGCTGGCCCCAAGAACAACAACATCCCGCAGCCGGACCGCAACTGGGACGGAAACGCGACCGACGACAACTCCACGTACTGGGCGTCGGACTTCAACGCCGAGCACTACAAGAAGATGTTCTTCGGTGCGAAGGATTCGTTCGCCGACTTCTACAAGAAGCAGTCCGGCGGGGCGTTCACCGTGCACGGCGACGTCAGCGACTGGGTGACGGTCCCGTTCAACGAGGCGCGGTACGGCAGCAACAACGTGGCGCAGACCGACGGCTACTGGAACTTCGTCGGTGACACCGCCACTTCGTGGTACGACGCGCAGAAGGCCGCCGGAAAGTCCGACGCCGAGATCAAGGAGTACCTGGCCACGTTCGACCAGTGGGACCGGTACGACTTCGACGGCGACGGCAACTTCAACGAGTCCGACGGGTACATCGATCACTTCGAGGCCATCCACGCCGGTGAGGGCGAAGAGGCCGGCGGCGGCGCCGAGGGTGCCGACGCGATCTGGTCGCACCGCTGGTACGCGTTCAGCGACGGCATGGGCCGCAACGGTCCGGCCGGCAACCTGCAGGGTGGCGTGCAGATCGGCGACACCGGCATGTGGATCGGCGACTACACCACCGAGCCGGAGAACGGCGGGCTCGGCGTGTTCGCGCACGAGTTCGGTCACGACCTGGGTTTGCCGGACGAGTACGACACCGCGGGCGGCGACAACGGCACCGGCTTCTGGACCCTCATGTCCGGTGGTTCGTGGCTGAACAAGGGCTTCGACTCGATCGGTACCACGCCGGGCTACATGAACGCGTGGGACAAGTACCAGCTGGGCTGGCTCGACTACGAGGTCGTGCCGTACGGCGGAGCGAAGACGACGGTCGACCTCGGCATCGCCGAGCGGGTGAGCGCGGACCGGCCGCAGGCCATGGTCGTCACCCTGCCCGACCAGAAGATCGTCACCGAGTACAACACCCCGTTCGCGGGCGACTACGAGTGGTGGGGCGGCAGTGCTGACGGCCTCAACACCACGCTGACCCGCACCCTCGACCTGACCGGTGCGACGTCCGCCTCGATCTCGGCCAAGGCCTGGTACGAGATCGAAGAGGACTTCGACTTCCTGTACGCCGAGGTGTCGGAGGACGGCGGCGCGACCTGGGCGCCGGTCAACGGTGGTGGACTCACCGGTAGTTCGGACGGCCAGTGGACCGACCTGAACGTCGACCTGTCCGCGTACGCGGGCAAGACGGTCGACTTCCGGTTCCGCTACGCCACCGACGGCGGGGTGCACTTCGCCGGTCCGTTCCTGGACAACATCAGCCTCACCGTCGACGGCTCCACCGTGTGGACCGATGACGCGGAGACCGCTGACGACGCCTGGACGGCCGACGGCTTCACCCGGATGACCGGTACCACGACCGAGTTCAAGTCGAGGTTCTACATCGCGGAGAACCGGCAGTACGTCGACTACGACGACACGCTGCGCACCGGCCCGTACAACTTCGGTGACCCCGACAGGGCGAACTGGGTCGAGCGGTTCCCGTACCAGAACGGCCTGCTGATCTGGTACGTCAACTACGCGTTCGAGGACAACAACACCAGCGCCCACCCCGGTGGCGGTCTGGTGCTCCCGGTCGACTCGCACCCCGCACCGATCGTGTTCTCGGACGGGTTCCTGCTCGGCAACCGCCGGCAGCCGTTCGACGCCACGTTCGGTCTGGAGTGGACCAACGCGATCACCCTGCACCACAACGGGGTCGAGCTGAACGTTCCGTCGCACGCTCCGGCGCCGGTGTTCAACGACTCCAACCCGAACAAGTACTGGTCTGCGGACAACCCGCAGGGCTCGGTGAAGGTGGCCGGTAGCGGCACCGTCATCCGGGTCGTTTCGCAGGACAACAACGGCGAGGTACTGCACGTCGAGGTGTCCTTCAAGTAACACGCTGTACCTGCCGTAGGCAGGCGCTACACCTGGTCAGGGCCGGGCGACTTCGTCGCCCGGCCCTGACGCTTTCCGGCCCCGCCTCAAACCGGACCCACCGCCGGCCCCGCCTCAAACCGAACCCAACGCCGCCCGGCTCAAGCCCGAACCGACGCCGGCCGGCGCCCTGCCGGAACCCCCGGATCAGCGGGGCGGGACCAGCACGGGACCGGATCAGCGGCGCGGCGGCCGCGCGGGACAGGGATCAGTGCGGGACGGCGCGGACCGCGACGCTCTGCAGGTCGGCCGGCTGCCCGAACCGGGCCACCTGTCGCACGGTGGCCGTGTCCACGTCCAGCCGCAGCAGTTCGACCGCCTGCGCCTGCCGACCGGCGCGGACGGCCAGTACCAGGCCCGCCGGCCCGTACCCGATCGGCAGCTCCGACCGCAGCTCGGGCTGGCGCGGCAGCGGCAGGTCGATCCGGTGCGGCACACTGCCGTCCAGCGGCACCAGCAGTACGGCACTGGGCAGCTTCCCGAGCTGCACGGTCAGTACGAGCCGGTCGCCGGACGCGATGAACGTGCCGCGGTCGAGCGCGACGTGCTCGCCGTCCCGCAGCCAGTTGCCCGAGCCGACCCGGCGCTCGGCCACCCGGCCGATCAGCATGTCGATGACGGCCAACGCCAGTGAGTCGTCCGAGGCGGTACCCGGATCGTCGGTGAACGAGAGGGACAGAATCACACCGCCCGGGTTGTCCCGTACCGCGAGCGTCTCGGCCGACGTGATGCGCTGCCCGCGCAGCGGGTCGACGCCGGTCAGGTCGGTGACCATGACCTCGCGCGCCCGACCGGTCCGCGGATCGGGGTTCACCAGCCCGGCGAGGTACCGGTCGTCCAGCGACCAGGCCGGCGGCGCGGTCAGGGACAGCGACTGGACCCCCGTACCGGACAGCTTCCGCAGCAGCCATCCGCCCTCCGGCGTCCTGGCCGCCACCCATCGGCCATCCGGCGACAGCGACGGCTCGGTGTAGTTCGCCGGCAGCAGCCACTGGCGCCCGTCCGCGCCGAGCAGCCGACTCCGGCAGGTCGGGCACCTGCGGTACACCAGCATCGCCCGGTCGATCCCGGCCGCCGGCAGTTCCGGTGGATCCGCCGCAGGTACGTCCACTGTGGACGGAAGTACGAACGGCACCGGTTGCGCCTTCGGCGGATCGTCCGGCCGGGTGACCGCGACCGTGGCAGCCACCGCCAGTACGACCACGCCAACGCCCAGAGCCAGCCGGCGCCGGCGGCGTCGCAGCCGCGCGAGAGCGGCATCGGTCACCGGGTACACCAGTACGTCGTCGTCGAGTCCGGTGCTGTCGGGTCCGGTGCTGTCGAGTCCGGCGCTGTCGAGTCCGGCGTTGTCCGGTCCGGGGTCTGCCGGGTGCGGCCACGGGGCCGTCGGCTCGCCGAGCGCGACCAGCGCGGCGGTACGTCCGGCCAGCACCGCCGCAACCCGCTGCCGCGGTGGCAGCTCCGCCAACTCGGGCTCGACCGGGAGTTGCCGGCGCCGCCACCGGCGCGAGCCGTACACCTTCGCCATTGCCTGCCGTACCGGGGTCGCCGGATCGTGCTCGTCCGACCGCCAGCCGGCCGCGGCCACGGACAGCGCCTCGACCAGCAGGTCCCGGGCCGAGTCATGGTCGCCGGTCAGCCGGTACGCCGCGCGGGACAGCATGGCGCCACGCGCCTGGACGTACTCCCGGAAGCCCGGGTACCGATCCATGCCGCCTCCGCTGATTCGTGCCCTATGTCGAGTCTGCCGGGCGGACTCTCCCGCGTCACGCGCCGGTACGGCCACCCGGGTGCCACCATGGCGTTGCGTTACGCCTCCGTGATCCCGCCCGTACCCCGGCACCGGAGAATGGGGCCGTGGAGCAACCACCGGCAGTGGAACTGGACACCGCCAGCACCGGTCACGAGCCGGACGGCGCTGGCCCGCGCTGGGCGAGATCCCTCGCCGGCCGGCTGCCGCGCGGGCGTACCCCCAGAGTTCTGGTCTTGATCCTGGCTCTTCTGCTGGTCGGCAGCGTGCTCGTCACGCTGCGGCAGTTGTCCCCGCACGACGACCCGACAGCGCCAGAGGTCAGCCGGACCCCGCTGATCGGCGAACGCACCGCGCCGCCGAGCGGCGCCCCGTCACCGACCGCCCCGCCCCGGGGCGTGCTGCGGTCGCCATTCCTGCTCGACCAGGAGCGGGACCGGATCATCGGCGACATGCCGTCGGTGGCCGGCGTGCCGAGCGGCGCCACCGTGCTCGCCACCGTCGGCCGGGTCCTCGACTACTACTGCCCGACCTTCCACAGCCGGCCGATGGGCATCGAAAACCTCGACGAGTGGAACTCGGTGCAGGTCACCGTGGCGCTGCCGAACGGGCCGCGGCTGGTGCTGCTGCTGCGCTGGCTCGGCGCGTACTACCGGTGGCAAAGCTCCTACCAGGCGTTAGATCGATGCTGGTGACGCCTTGATCTCCGCGCGGCCCTAGTCTTGACCCATGGTCGTCCCGCCAGATGAGAGCTGCGTGCTGCTCGACGGACCGTGGACCCACCGGTTCGTGTCCGCCAACGGCAGCCGCTTCCACGTCGCCGAAGTCGGCACCGGTCCATTGGTGCTGCTCCTGCACGGGTACCCGGAGTTCTGGTACGGCTGGCGCCATCAGCTTCCGGCGCTCGCCGACGCCGGTTACCGGGCCGTCGCGGTGGACCTGCGCGGCTACGGGGCGAGCGACAAACCGCCCCGGGGGTACGACGCGTACACGCTGGCCAGTGACGTGTCCGGGCTCATCCGCGCGCTCGGGGAACGGGACGCGGTGCTGGTAGGGCACGACTTCGGCGGCCTGCTCGCGTGGAGTACCGCCGCGTTCCACCCGGCTCGGGTACGTCGCCTCGTGATCGTCGGCGGCGCCCACCCGCTGCGGCTGCGGGCCGCCCTGGTCGCCGACCCGCGCGGCCAGCTCGCCGCCAGCCGGCACCTGCTCGCCTTCCAGGTACCGCGGTACGAGCACACCGTCACCCGCGACGACGCGGCGATGGTCGGCGACATGCTGTACCAGTGGGCCGGCCCGGACTGGCGGTCGACCGTGGACTTCAGCGCCTACGCGCGGGCCTGCCGCGACGCCATGCAGATTCCGCAGACGTCGTTCTGCGCGCTCGAAGCGTTCCGGTGGGCGCTGCGCAGCACGCTACGGCCCAGCGGCTACCGGTACGTGAAGCTGATGCAGCGCCCGATCGAGGTACCCACGCTGCAACTGCACGGGGCCCGCGACGCGTGCGTGCTCGCGCGTACCGCCCAGGGATCCGGCCGCTATGTCAACGCCCGGTACGAGTGGCGCCTGCTGCCGAGGATCGGCCACTTCCCCCAGCAGGAGGTGCCGGACCTGGTGACCGGCGAGATCCTGCGGATCGCCAAGGAAGCCTGACCGGCGGTCATCGTCCCCGTGCCGCGCGGGGCCCGGCCCTCTTCCCCGCCCGCAGGGTCTCTTGATCCTGGCCGTACCGGTCTTGATCTTCGGGAGCGTGGGACGTCCTAGGCCGTGTCCTGTTGATCCTGCTGCGCCGGCGCGGCCGGTAAACGATCGGCAGGTCACGACCTAGAGCAGGCGGTGCCACTGTTGCCGGTCGGCGTCGTACACCCCGACGACGGCGAAGTCGCCCTGCCGACCGAGACGACACAGCTCGGCCGAGTGCGGCAGGTGGGTGTTGCCGATCCGATACTCGTGCACGCTGCCGTCGCCAGCCGCCAGCCCGATCCGGGTCACCGGTGTGAGCCGCGGGTGGTACGCCACCCAGCGCAGCACGTACGCCGCCTCGTCGTCGGCGGAGAACGGGGAGCCTTCGTACAACAGGCCGAGCGCGCGGTACAGCCGCTCCGGAGAGCCGTGCGGCCCGAGGTCTTCCGCCCGGTAGACGTACCCGGAAGCACGGTCGAACTGGCGTTCCAGGTAGAACGCCACATGCGCGGGCTGGAGGACCTTGTACAACAGGATCGGGTAATTGGCCAGGTCAAGCGGCTGCGACGCGCCCTCGGCCGGGCCCGGTGTCATCGACTCCGGCGCCTGCTCTGACGTCTGCTCCGGCGGGGCGAGCGGTGGCGTCGCGGCCGGATCGATCGCCTGCGTCGCTTCCGATCCGGGCGGTACCGCGGTCTCGGCGGCCTGGAGCTGCTGGTACGGCGTCGACTCAGGGTGCGGCGGTGCCGGCGCGAACGGCGGCCCGGCCGGCGCGAAGGGCGGTGGCGTCGGGTCGAACGGTGGCGGCTGAGGCTCGAACGGCGGAGGCGGCTGGTCCAGGGACGCCGTGGGCGGCAGCCCGAAGGGCTCCGGTGGCGCCATCGGGGCTGCGGGGATGGAGTACGGGACTGACGCGGCGCCGACATCCGGTGCGGACTCCGCCGCCTGCGCCTCGGCTTCGGCCTGCTGGTCCGGGGCGGGTCCGGCCACCGGCGGAATGCCCGCGCTCGCGTGAGCCGGCTGGCCGACCAGGAAGTCGGCCAGGTTACTGGGGCCGCCGTCCACCTCCGCCTCTTCGCCGGGCGGCGGGAGGGGCTGCATTACCGCCGTGTCCGGCTCGGCCGGCAACTCCGACCGTCCGCGATCGGCTGGCTCGGCCGGCAGCTCCGGCCCTCCGCGATCGGATAGCTCGGCCGGCAGCTCCGGCCCTCCGCGACCGGCTGGCTCCGCCGCGTGCAAGCCGACGGAACCGGCTGGCTCAGCCGCATGGAATCCGGTGGACGCCGCGGCGGCATCCCGGCCTTCGGCCGATCCAGCCGGCGCCTGGTTCGGGGCTGGGAGGTCCGCCGGCGCGCCAGCCTCATCGTCCGAAGACGCGGTCAGCACCTGGGCGGCGGGGTCGCGCTCGTCGTCGCCTGGTTCAGGCGCATCGCGTCCGCCAGCGGTGTCGCCGCCACCAGCGCCCTCGTCACCAGTGCCGTCGTCACCAGTGGGGTCGGCAGCTGGGTCGTGGTCGGTCTTGGCACCCGCCGAGTCGGTCCCGGCGTCTTCCTGGCCGGTCTCTTCCTGGCCGGTCTCGTCCTGGCCGGTCTCGTCCTGGCTGGCCCCGGCCTCATCCGGAGCGGCACCGGCATCGTCCGGGCCGGCCGCATGCTGCCCGGCCCCGTACTCGTCCAGCGTCGCGCGCTGGTCGGTGGCCCGGTCGTCCTCGGAGAGGTGGCCGGGCGCGGTGTCACCGGGCGCTGGTTCACCGGGCGCTGGATCATCGGACGTCGTGTCACCGGGCGCTGATTCACCGGGCGCTGGTTCACCGGGCGCTGGTTCACCGGGCGCCGTGTTACCGGGCACCGCCGCGCCGGAGGGCATCGCGATGCCTCCGGCTGGCGCACCCGCGCCGGACCTGCCGGCGTCCAACTCATCGGCGGTGAGCCGTCGGGTCGCCTCGTCGGCAACGAGTGGACCGGGATCAACCGCGTGCGCTCCCTCGTCGAGGGCCGCCACGGTCGCGGCCGGCTCACCAGCCGGCTCGACCGCCACGGTTTCGTCCGCACCGCTGTACTGGTGGCGCAGCCGTTCGACCAGCCCGCTGTCAACCGACCATTGAGCCAGCTCGGCCACCCGGTGACCGTCCAGCGCCGCAGCGATCTCCGTGTCCGGGTTGACGACGAGGCTCCAGGACGCGTCCGGCCAGCTGAGCAAGATGACCGCCAGCGGTACCTCGGTCGCCTCCACCTCGCCGAGCCGGGCGCCGAGTCGTTCGTACGATGTGAACACAGGCACTTCGTACCGGCCGTCCCGTTCCTCCCGTGGCCACGGGAAGCCAGGCTCGCCGACCGCGATGTGCCGTGGTGCGCCGACTACCGCCGGTATCAGTACGGAGGATGGCAGCAACGCGGACAGGAAGGCGCTCTGATCGCCAGCCCGTACCGCGTTGACCAGCGCGTCCTCCAGTTCGTTGGCCGCATAGAACGAGGGCGCAAGCCCATCCGCGGACCCGGTCCCGTCGTCCGGCACGCCGGTCACACCCGCGTGTTCCGCCCGCTCGGCGAGCATCCGCTGCAGGTACGGGGCGGGCAGATATCCGGCGATCGGCAACCCGAAGTCGACCGCCAGCCACCAGGACTCGTCCGGCCAGTCGCCGGCCACCTCGGCCAGCGTGCAGGTCCGGTGCGGTGCGGAGTCGGTACCGAGGCACGCGGCCATCGCCACGGCTGAGGTGAACACGAGGACGTACGTGCGGCCTTCGTACTGCCAGATCGGCCAGCCGTTGGCAGGTTGCCCGGAGGCGTCCAACGGCAGCGGCAACAGCAGCTGCGCGCCCAGGAGCAGGTCGAAGTACCGGGATTGGTCACCCTGCTGTACCGCGCCGCTGAGCTCCTGCTCGAGCGCGTTCGCCGGCGCCCAGCCGTCAGCCACGGTCACCTCCTGATCGCTGCGTACAACGTACCGGCCGGCAGCACGACCAGGCGCGGCCGCTGTCACCTCGCTCCAGCCGCAACGAGCGCCGGGACTGGGCGTACCGGGCACCAGCGGCGCGAGTGTCGGCGTTCACCGGCTACCCTGTGCGCCGTGCGAGCCGCCGTTGTGACCCGCTTTCTCCAGGTGGCCGCGGTGGTGGCCGCCGGAACCCTGGTCGGGGTGGTGGTGCCGACGCCCGCCGCGGCCGTTGAGTGCAGCCCGGCGAACGGCGCTCCCTTCCCCTACCTGCCGTGGTCGCAGGAGCGGCTCAATCCGCAGCGGGTCTGGCCGCTCGCCCGTGGCAAGCACGTCACGGTCGCGGTGATCGACTCCGGTACGTCCAGCAGTCATGCACAGCTGTCCGGCAAGGTCCTGCCGGGCGCGGACCTGACCGTGTCGGGCAACCGGCCCGCGAACAACGACTGCGCGGGTCACGGCACGATGGTCGGCGGCATCATCGCCGCCCGGGAGAGCTCGAAGTCGGGCTTCGCCGGGATCGCCCCGGATGCCACCATCCTGCCCATCCGGATCGCGAACGACACGAAGCGGTTCGAAGGCGGCTCGGCACTGGTAGCCAAGGCAATCCGGTACGCGGTGGCGAACCATGCCGACGTGGTGAACCTGTCGCTCACCACGGATCCGTCGGCGGACCTGCAGGCAGCGGTACGCGAGGCGCTGGACAGCGACGTGGTCGTTGTCGCGGCCGCGGGCAACGATGCTCAGAAGAACAACCCGGTGACCTATCCGGCGTCGTACCCGGGCGTGCTCGCCGTCGCCTCGGTCGACCGTGACGGCAAGCGCGCGGAAAACTCCGAGGTGGGGCAGTTCGTCGGGGTGGCCGCACCCGGAGTGGAGATCGTCGCGCCGGCGAGGACCAGCGGTTACGTGACTGACAGCGGTACCAGCTTCGCGGCACCCTTCGTCGCCGGTACCGCCGCACTGATCCGGTCGTACTACCCGAAGATGTCGGCCGCGGCGGTGGTACAGCGGATCAAGTCCACCGCCGACCGCCCGGGCAACGGCCCGAATACCGCGGTCGGTTACGGGGTCGTCAACCCGTACCGCGCGGTCGCCGACCTGGTCGGTTCGGCCGGAACGGCACCGGAGGACACCAAGGCGATACCGCCAGCCGGTTCCGCGGACGATTCCGGCCGTACCCTCCGGATAGTCGCACTGGTGGTGTTCGGATTCTGCGTGGCGCTCACGGTGCTCGTACTGGTCGGCGCAGCGGTACTGCCACGCGCCCGACGCCGCGGCTGGCAGGCGGCCCAGCCCCCGTCAGCCGCGCGACGGACCGGCTGACCGGTACGGGTTCACCGACGCTGCCGATTCAACCGCCGCAGTCGAGCCGGCGTGGAGCGGAACCCGGCAGTCGTGGCGGCGTGGAGCGGAGCCCGGCGGTCGTGGCGGCGTGGAGCGGAGCCCGTCGCTCAGACCCGCGACTCCTGGAGGTCCTCGACGTCCTCCCGGCGAGCCCAGCCCTGGTACACGCCGCGGTCGAACTCTTCCAGCCCCATGGCCTGCGCGGCAGCGCTGTCAGTGCCGGCGTACTCGATCCGCAGCCAGGCGTCCTGGCCGCCGATGACCTGGAACAACTCCCCGCGCCACCGGCAGACGGTACGGATGTACGCGAAGTCCTCCAGCTCGGCGGCCGGAACGATGCGCTGGAACCGGCCCGGTGCGATCTGCTCGAAGCCGGCGTTCTGGTCCGAGCTGTACAACCGCATCCGGTCGCCGTCCGGGCTCGCTTCGTACTCGACGCCACGCCAGCGTGCGAAATAGCCGTCGCGCATCGCGTTTCCTCCTCGCCGGGCTGCCCGATCCAACCTACTGCAGCCCGCCAGGCGGAGTTTCAGCCCAGGAAGCCGCGGTCACCGGCCGATAGTGCACCGGAGCCCACCGTGGCGGACCGGCTACCGGATCGGGCCGGCGGACTGACCCGGCGGCGCACCAGGCGGGTTCGGTCCCGACCCGGGAGGTGGCTGTGCGGGCCACGCACCGGGCGGACCCGACCAGCCCTGCCCGGGCGGTTGACCCTGCCCGGGCGGTGGTTGGGCCGGCCAGCCGGATCCCGGCGGCTGGTTCGGCCAACCGGAAGCCCCCGGCTGGCCTGCCCACGGCTGACCTGGTTGGGCCGTTCGCGTCGCCCGGGATTTCCGGCTCCGCCGCGCCAGCACGACGATTAGCGCCACGACCAGCAGGAGGACAGTCGCGGCGATCCCGCCGACCATCGCGATCAGGGACCATTTGATCCCGCCGTCCGGCGGCCCGGCGCCGGTGGACCTGTTGGTTTCGACCGCGTGCGGGGGGCCGCCCAGCGGGTTGTCCCGCACCGCCTCGACTTCGGCGGTCAGTGCCGGGACCGGCCGGACCGTGCCGAATCCGTACTGCGGGTCGCGCCCGGTCGGTCCGTGGTCCTTGGCGGTCTTGAGCAGGCGGTTGATCACATTCGCGGCGCTCAGCGTCGGATACCGTGCGCGCACCAGAGCGACCACACCGGACACGATCGCCGTCGCGTCGCTGGTTCCGGTGCCCGAGCCGTAGGTGGAGGCGTAGTCCGCCTTCGGCACCGGGGCGACGATCTGGGTGGCCGGGGCGGCGATGCCGACTTCCGGACCGGCCATCGACCCGGACCAGAAGTTCGCCTGCCGATCGGTACCGGAGACCGCCAGTACCCCCGGAATGTTCGCGGGCGAGCCGATCCGGACGTCCTGCGCCCGGTTGCCGGCCGCGGCCACGATGATCACGTTCTTGCTGAACGCGTACGTGAAGGCGTCGAGTTCGGCCGGATAGGGATCGGTGTCGCGGGTGATCGACATGTTGATGACGTCGGCACCATGATCCACCGCCCACCGGATGGCGTTGGCGAAGTCCTCCGGCTTCCAGTTGCGCTCGTTCGCGGCGAGAGCAACCGGAAGGATCCGGGCTTCGGGTGCCACGCCGAGCGCGTTGTTCTCTCCACCGCCCTTGGCGGCGATGATGCCGGCCATCGCGGTCGCGTGGCTGGCGTCAGCGGTGCTGGACCAGCCCCGCTCCCCTGCGCCGGTACCGATGCCGGTGCCCGGCAGCACCTGACCAGCCAGGTCCCGGTGCGTCACGTCCACACCGGCGCTGTCGATGACCGCCACGACCACACCGTTGCCCCGGGTGATCTTGTGCGCGGCGGGCACCTGCAGTGCATCCAGGTACCACTCGGCATGACGGACCGTTTCCGCGTGCGCCGGGAGCGGCGCGACGAAGACGAGGCTCACGCCTACGATCGCCGCACCGACCCACCGCAACACACGACTCGCCCTACCGCTGGCACCGGTTGTCCGGCCGCCGGCGCCGCGTCGACCGGCACCGCGTCGACCGGCACCGCGTCGACCGGCGCCGCGTCGACCTGTTGGGCGCGACCCCGCGGGCGGCACGACCGCCGCCGGCGAGCTGACAGACCGCACGCCGGCTCCATCGCCAGCCGCGCTGTACGTCAGCGGAACTGCCCTGGCCATCGCACCCGCACTGCGCAACCGCACGCGATCCCTCCTGGTTGAGGCGGCCACATGACGGTCCGGCAGCACCGGATCGTCCGGCTAGCCCCCGATCACCCCGGGTGCGGCGCTGTTCTCCGCACCCCAGACGTCGTCGTCCTCGGTGAGCCAGGTGTTCCGTTCATCGCCGCCGCCCTGACCGGCACCGTGCCCGCCACCCATCATGCCGGTGCCCCGGCCAGCGCCGCCGCGGCCAGCACCACGACCACCACGGCCGCCACCGCGTCCACCTGCGCCACCGCCGGCCATACCCATGGGCATGCCGGACAACGCCGCGGCCGGGCTCACCGGGCGGCCGATACCAGCGCCGGCGCCGAGGCTACCCAGACCACCGCCGCCGGCAGCACCGCCGAGTCCGGCGCCCACCGGACCGAAGCCCGGTCCACCGGACGCGAGCCCGGTGCCGGGCAGGTTTCCGCCGGTGCCGGTGTCGATCGTCGGCAGGCCCGGCGTGGTGGTGGGCGGTCCTTCGGTGGGCAGCGTAGGGGTCGGAGTTTCGATATGCGGCGTCGGCACATCGTCCGGGACACCGGTGTTCGGCATGGGGGGCGGCTTCGGGGCACCACCGGGGCCCAGGCTGCCTGCCGACCCGGTGCCGCCACCAGCGTCAACACTGGTCGGATCGAAGCCGTTGTGGTCGCCGCGATCACCCATCGTCGGCGTCGGGTTCGGAGTAAGCAGGTCGTGACCGTCGAACGCCGAGTCGACCCGCTCGTACACCTGCTGCGCGTCGTCCTCGACGTCGGTGAACCAGCTGCGCAGCCGGTCCGTCGCCCAACCGACCACATTGGACGCCAGATCGCCCAACCAGTTGTCGGACACCTTCTCCCAGAACGAGCCCGGGATCAGGGCAGCCGGCAGGCCGCCCACCATGCCAGCGAACACGGAGGCCCGGAACCTGTCGGCCTCAGCCTGGTGGCCCTGCACCTCGTCGAGCATCTCGTTGGGGATCGGCATGTCGCCCTGCGCGCTCGCGAGGTCCGACGATGCATCGTGGAGCATCGTGACCACCGGCCGGTGGCTCTCGCGGATGTCGTCGATCGCCTTCGCGATCTGCTCCAAACGCTCGCGGTACGCCTTACCGGCATCGCCGCGCCAGGTCTCCAGGTCGGAGATGCCGTCGCGGAGGCTCTGCGTCACCGAGTCGGCGTTGGAGAAGCACGCCTCGAAGCTCTGCGCTGCGGCCGTCAGCCGACCCGGCCGACCCTTCACGCAGACCTGGTCGACCATGCTCTCCCAGCTCAGGTCTCCCATGTCAGGCGTACCCCCCCGTGCTGGTGGTCGAACTGGGCGTGCTGCTCGAACTGGTCGCGTCGGTGAAGGCCTTCGCCACGTCGTTCGCGTTGGCGCGGTTGCGCTCTTCAGCCGACCGGTAGTTGTGGATGATCTCCTGCGTGGCGGAGATCGCCTGGTCCAGCTGGTTGCTGATCTCCTGGTAGGAGTCGATGCTGCTGGTCAGGAAGCTGCGGTACTTCGTGGCGAGTGTGATCGCCGACTGGAAGCCGCCGAACGCGACATCCGGCGCCATGATCACGTTGCTGTCGATGTCGGCTATGTCCTGCCGCAGCCGGTCCCGCATGTAGTCCCGAAGGCCGGTCAGCCAGGGAATCGCCCGTTCCAGCGACTCGATGTCGACCTCGACTTCGACGCCTCCAGCCATCGCCTGTGTCCCCCTCCCGCCGGCGTGGAAGCCGGGCAGTTCTGTTGCACGGACGGCCCCGGCCCGAAGCTCGGGCCGGGGCCATCCGCAGCGTGATCGTGCGGCCCGAGCCGAAACTCAGGCCGGGACCATCCGTAGCGTGGCCGGGCGGCTCACCCCGACCTCAGGTCGGGACCACCCGTACGCGTAGTCCGACGCTCAGGCCCAGACGTTCTGGTTGGCGTGCTCAGCCGACTGGTAGTTCTGCGCCGCGGTGTCCACCGCGGAGCCGATCTGCCCGAGCACCTGCTTCAGGTCAGTGAACGCGGTGTCCCACTGCGCCTGCTTCGCCTGGTACGCCTCGGAAGCGGAACCGGTCCACTCCGAAACCATCGGAGCCAGGAAGCTCTTCAGGTCCGACAGCGTCTGCTCGAGATTGCCGACCGTCCCCTGGATGTCACCCGACGCGCCCTGCAGCGCGGCGAATTCAACCTTGATTGCCATGGTCGTTAAACCCTTTCGATCGGCGCCGGATCAGGCGCTCAGCGCACTGCCGATGCCGGTGATCGCCGACTGCTGGTCCTCGTCGGTCGTCGTGTAGGTCTGGCCGGTCCGCTCAAGAGCCTCGGCGATGTCGGTCAGCGCGCCGACGAGCTTCTGCACGTCGGTGTGCCACCGCTCCTTGAGCTGGTGGAACGCGACAGCCGCAGTGCCCTGCCAGGCGCCCTGCAGCGGCTCCAAGCGTGCCTCGAGTGCACTCAACTGACCCTGGATCTGGCCAACGACATCGTGCACGTGCTGCGATGCCGAATGCATCTCGGCGGCTTCAGTTTGGAACGCGTTGCTCATGTCACCCCCCGTCCTTTCTTGGCCGGTGTGGCCATAAACCGCGGACCCACCGGAAGTCCGGCCGCCGCGGGGCGAATGAAGTCGATCAGCACCTTAGTGACCTAGTGCAACCCTTGGCGAGCCGCCTCCCGGTTATCCACAGGTTGCCCGGTTATCCACAGGTCTCCGGCGGCCGCTTTCCGGCCCGCCCGGGTTCGAGCCAGGATCCCGGTATGGCCCGCACCGGACACCGCCGCCCGCCGCTACTCCGGCGGACTCCAGGCAAGGTGAATGAGCTGCGTGCCGTCCCGGCGGCGGACCAGGTAGCCGCGGCCCGGCGGCAGCGCGCTCGGGCGTACCGTGCCCAGCAACTGGCCCTCCTCGCGGCTTCCGGACATCACGAGGCCGGGCGTGCCGAGTTCCTTCAGCCGCTGCAGCACCGGCTCGAACAACGCCCGGCCAGCGCCGCCGCTACGCCGCGCCACGATCAGGTGCAGCCCGACGTCCCGCGCCTGCGGGAGGAACTCGAGCAGCGGACCGAGCGGGTTCCCGGCCGGAGTGGCGACCAGGTCGTAGTCGTCCACCAGCAGGTACAGGTCCGGACCCGTCCACCAGCTGCGGTTACGCAGCTGCTCGGGCGTGACGTCCGGGCCGGGCAGCCGCTTGCGCATCGCGCCGAGCACCTCGTTGATCATCGGCTGCAGTGCCGGGCCGGAAGCGGCGTACCCGATCACCTGGTCGCCGCTCACGGCACCGAGCATGGTCCGCCGGTAGTCGGCGATGATGAGCCGCGCTTCCTTCGGCGTGTACCTGGCCACCACCTGCTGTGCGATGACCCGCAGCAGGTTCGTCTTCCCGCTCTCGGTGTCGCCGAAGACGATGAAGTGCGGCTCGCTGGCGAAGTCGAGGTACACCGGCGCGAGCGCGGCCTCGTTGATGCCGACCGGTACCCCCGGCTCGGTCGCCTCGGCCACACCGGGCAGCTGCTGCATCGGGAAGGACGCGGGCAGCAGCCGTACCCGGGGAGCGGGCTCGCCCGGCCAGGCGTTCTGCACCGACGAGACGAACTTCGCCACCGCCTCGGGCAGGTCCTCGACCGTCGACTGCCCGTCGATCCGCGGGATGGCCCCGAGGAAGTGCAGCTTGTCCCGGGTGAGGCCGCGGCCGGGTGTGCGTTCCGGCACGTTCACCGCCGCCCGCCGGTCGATGTCGGACTCGGACGGGTCACCGAGCCGCAGCTCGAACCGGGTACCGAGCAGGTCGCGCAACGCCGGCCGGATGTCCGCCCACCGGGTCGCGGCGATGACCAGGTGTACGCCGAAGCCCAGACCGCGCGCGGCCAGCGCGATGATCTGCTGCTCCAACTCCTCGAACTCCTGGCGCAGGGTGAGCCAGCCGTCCACGACCAGGAACAGGTCGCCGAACTTGTCTTCGTCGAGGTCGCCGGCCGCGCGGCGGCGGCGGAACGTGGCGATCGAGTCGATGCCGCGCTCGGCGAAGTGCTCCTCCCGTTCGGCCACCAGCGCCGCCGCCTCGGCCACCATCCGGCGGACCATGTCCGGCGTCATCCGGGACGCCACCCCACCCACATGCGGCAGCTCGCGCAGCGACGCCAGGCCACCGCCGCCGAAGTCCATGCAGAAGAACTGGGCCTCCCGCGGCGTATGGGTGAGCGCGAGCGAGCAGATCAGGTTCCGGATCAGGTTGCTCTTGCCGGACTGCGGTCCGCCCACCACCAGTACGTGGCCCGCCGCGCCATCGAGTTCCGCCCAGAGCTGGTCGCGGCGCTGCTCGTACGGCTTGTCGACGATGCCGACCGGCACGGTCAGCTTGCCCAGGCCGTCCCAGCCGGCCGGGCACAGGCCACGCGCAGGGTCGGCCTGCAACGGCGGGAGCAGCTCGTCGAGCGGCGACGGTTCGGCGAGCGGCGCCAGCCACACCTGGTGCGCCGGCGCCCCCTTGCCCTCCAACCGCCGCACGATGATGTCCAGCACCGTCTCGGCCGACTCGCTGTCGTCAGGTACCGACTCGACCACTTCCGGCTGCGGCGGCAGCGGGATGAACCCGGCGGTGAACGGAATGACCTGCCGGCTCACCGCCGCCAGCGACCGGGCCTGCTGCTCCGCCGGCTTGTACGGACCGGACACGTAGGCCGCCCGGAACCGGATCATCGTGCTGGTGTCGATCTTGAGGTACCCATGGCCGGGTGCGTTCGGCAGCTCGTAGGCGTCCGGTACGCCCAGCACGATCCGGCTCTCCACCGCGGAGAACGTCCGCAGGCCGACCCGGTACGACAGGTAGGTGTCGAGGCCCCGGAGCTTGCCCTCCTCCAGCCGCTGGCTGGCCAGCAGCAGGTGTACGCCGAGCGATCGGCCGACCCGTCCGATCATCACGAACAGGTCGATGAAGTCCGGCTTCGCCGCGAGCATCTCGGAGAACTCGTCACAGACGATGAACAGGCTCGGCAGCGGGTCGAGGGGTGCCCCGCTGCGTCGTGCCGCCTCGTAGTCCTTGAGGTTGGCGTAGTTGCCGGCCGCCCGCAGCAGCTCCTGCCGCCGCAGCACCTCACCGGCGATCGCGTCCTGCATCCGGTCCACCAGCGGCAGCTCGTCGGCCAGGTTGGTGATGACCGCGCTGGTGTGCGGCAGTACGTCGAGCTTGGTGAAGGTCGCACCGCCCTTGAAGTCGACCAGTACGAAGTTCAGCTCCTCCGACGAGTGCCGGATGGCCAACGCGCAGACCAGCGTCCGCAGCAGCTCCGACTTGCCGGAGCCGGTGGCGCCGATCAGCAGGCCGTGCGGTCCCATGCCCTCCTGGGCGGCCTCCTTGATGTCCAGCTCGACCATGCCGCCGTCCGGACCGAGGCCGATCGGCACGCGCAGCCGCTCCCGGTTGGGTCGCGGCCGCCAACTCGTCGCCGCGTCCAGGGTGTTCGGGTCGCCGATGTGCAGCAGATCCGGCAGCTCCAACGCCACCGACAGCGGCTCGTCGCCACCGGACTGTGCGCTCATCCGGTGCGGTGCGAGCTGCCGGGCCAGCGCCTCGGCCTGCGCCCGGGAGAGCCGGTCCGGCCGGCCGATCGGCTGGGCGCCGTCCTTGCGCTCGATCCCGAGCGCGTCCGGCTCGACCGCGAGCGTGAGCGCGGACCGGCCGGCTTCCCGCGGTACCACGCCGGAGAAGTCCAGGACGGTGCTCGCCACCAGCCCGGCGCCGGAGATGTTCGCCCCCGGCGGGATGTCCACACCGTCGAGTACGACGACCAGGTGCGGAGTGTCCGGCGGCGGGGTGGCGCCAGGGTGGTGCCGCTGCCGCTCGGACAGGTCGGTACCGAAGAACTCCTCCATCTCGGTGACCGACTCGAACACCTGCCGGACCGGGCCGGCCGCGTCGTTCTCGCCGGGGAACTGCGCATGCGGCAGCCACTTCGTCCAGTCCCACTCGGCCAGCCGCTCCGGCACCGCGCAGACCGCGACCCACACGTCGTCCGGCGAGTGGAACGTGACCAGCTCACCGAGTACCGACCGGACCAGGTCCAGCGCGGTCGACCGGTCCCCGCGCAGCGCGATCCGGCTGAACGCGCGCAGCGACACCGCGACCGGCAGGTCCGGCACGGTCGAGTGGATCCGGATGAACCGGCGCAGCGCGATCGCCGACATCGGCTCGAGATCCTCGACCGGTTTGGTTTCCGGCGGTACCAGCCGGACCGCGAGCCGCTGCGGCCCGACCGCGACCCGGAGCTCGGTGAAGTCCTCGTCGGTGACCCGCCGCTCCCACAGCCGGTTGCCGCTGGCTATCGACCACAGTGCCTCCGGCGCCGGGTGCTTGAACGCCAACGCCTGTCGTTGCTGGTCGGCGGCCCGCCGTACCCGCCGGCGCACCTGCGCCAGATAGCGCATGTAGTCGCGCCGCTCGGCGTCCAGCTCGGCCTTGCGCTCGCCACCGCTGCGGCCGCTGCCCATCTGGCCGACCATCATCCCGAGCATCGACACGCCGAACAGCGCGCCAACCACGTAGGTGAACGGGCTGGACCCGCGCCCGGCGTACATGAACGCCATCGCGCCGGCGCCAGCCACCATCGGCAACGCCATGAGCATCTGCCCCATGCTGCGCGGCAGTTCCTCAGGAATCTCCGGGGGCGACTCGAAGACAACCTCTCCGCGGGGCATCTGCGGGCCCTGGCGACGTGGCGGACGGCGGAAAACCACCCTCGTCACGAGACGAGCTCCTCACTGCCATGCCGGTGCCGGCTGGCGTTGCGGCCGCTGCCGGCCCATCCCCCGAACACGGGTGTACGGGCCGCAGGCCATGGTAGGTACTCTCGCCAGGTCCAGCGACGGCCCCCAGGGCCTGTCCTGGCGATCTTGCCAGGCCGGACGGACCCAGGTCGTCGGCGGGCAAGCCCTACAGCAGCTCCGGACGCCGGTGTGTGTCCGGACCTGACGGGGCCACCGTCACGCGGCGGCTGGACCCGACGCCGGCCGTTCGATCGGCAGGACATGACCAGGGAGGACTGGTGGCGAGCAGCACGGGCGGGACCCTCACCCGGGTGACGATGGTCGCGCCGAAGACCCGGGTGGATCTCGCGTTGCCCGAGGACGTACCGCTCGCGGACCTACTGCCGACCCTGCTCCGGTTCGCCGGCGAGGATCTCGCCGAGGAGGGCGCGAACCGGGGCGGCTGGGTACTGAGCCGGATCGGCGGACGCACCCTCGACAGCGCCCGCACGCTGTCCCAACTCGAGGTCCGCGACGGCGAGCTGCTCCAGTTCACCGCCCGGGACGCGGTCGCACCCGAGCCGGTCTTCGACGACATCGTGGACGCGGTCGCGACCGGAACCCAGGGCCGACGCGGCCGGTGGACGCTGGCCACCAGTCGCCGGGTCGGCCTGGTGGTCGCGACGATCGCGCTGGTCTTCGGGGCGCTGGCCGCGCTCACCGCCGGGCCGCCGCAACTACCCGGTGCGCTGGCCGCGCTGGTACTCGCGGTCGCTCTGATCATTGCCGGCACGATCTTCTCCCGGGCGCTGGGCAGCTCCAGCTCAGGCACCTTGTTCGGACTGCTCGCGCTGCCGTACGCGCTGGTGGGTGGCGTGCTCGTGCTCGCCGGCGACCGCTCGCTGGGCGAGCTGGGCGCACCACACGTCGTGGTCGGCGGAGCCATGCTGGTGGTCTTCGGCGTGTTCGCGGCCATCGCCGTATCGGCCCACTCCGAGTACTTCCTGGCCGCCGCGATCTCTGGCTGGACCCTCACCATCGGCGCGCTCATCACGCTTCTCACCGGCGCCGGTTACGCGGGCATCGCGGCGGTCATGGTGGCGATCGCGCTGGGCGCCACGCCCGCGCTGCCGAACCTGTCGTTCCGGCTGGCCCGACTGCCGATGCCGGCGGTACCGACCGGGCCGGAGGATCTCAAGTCCGAGCACGAGACCGTGGACGGCACCCGGGTGCTGCTGCAGACCGAGTACGCCGACCGGTACCTGACCGGCCTGCTCACCGCGTCGGCAGCCATCTGCGTCGGCGGTACCGCGGTGCTGGTCGCCGACGGCAGCTGGTCGGCGGGCAGCCTGGTCGTCGTGGTGGCGCTGGTGCTCCTGTTGCGCGCGCGGGTCTTCGGCGGGCTGCTCGCCCGGCTGCCGTTGTTGATCGCCGGACTCACCGCGCTCGGCCTGCTCGGTGTCGGCGCAGCCGCCGCCGGTGGCCTGGGGATCCGGTTGGTCGGTGTGCTGGGCGCCGCCGTGCTACTCGCCGTCTGCTGTTGCTGGTACGGGCTGTCCCAGAGCGACCGGCGGGCCTCCCCGGTGTGGGGCCGGCTACTGGATGTGTTCGAGGTACTGCTCATCGTCTCGGTAGTGCCGCTCGCGCTCGGAGTGCTGGGCGTCTACACCTGGATCCGCGGCCTCGCCGGCTGACCACCGGGACCTCGTGGGTGGCACCGCGGCCTCATGCCGCCGGCCGCGGTCTGGTGCAGGCGGCAGGCCTTGTGCGGACGGCAGGGTCTCGTGCTGGCGGCAGGGTCTCGCGCCGGCGGCAGGGTCTCGCGCTCGCCGCCTACGCGGCCGAGTGCGGGCCGGCGGACGAGCGGGTGAGCCGCGTCAGCGGGTGGCCGCGCCGAACGCCTGCTGCTCGATCGCGGTCGGGATGAGCCAGGTGTAGCACTCCGTACCACCCTCGAGCACCGCGACCATGTCGTCGTGCAGTGCCTGCAGGTACCGCGCCGAGTCACCGTTGAGTGACAGCAGTCGGGTGACGAGATTCGCCTCGTCCACCCGCAGTCGCTGTGTGATCACCAGCTCCGGCTCGGATACCAGCGCGGATGCCGGCTCGACGAGTTCCGGCAGGATCGTGACCACGAGGTGCCACGGGCCACCCGGTACCGGGGTCGCCACCACCGGCTCCGAGTCGTTCACGATGAGTGCCGGCGTGGACGCGGTCGCGTTCACCTGGAGTGGGCGGTACGGGTCGGACAGCGCCAGCCGGTCGTCCCGACCGGTCGCCCAGCGACCGAGCGGCTGCCAGAACTCCGGCCGTTGGGTACGCACGACCACCCGCGCGCCGAGAGCGAGCGCCCGGAACGCGAGCAGGCGCGGTACGTACGCGCCACCGACCACGGTCAGCCTGGTCACCTCGGGCCGGAAAAGCCGCAGTACCACCGGCCGCTGTTCACCATCGCGTCCGAGTACCAGCCCGGCACCCGCCCGCGGTACCGCGAGCGCACCGATCCCAGCCAGGTCACAGATGTGATCGGGTACGGCGAGCCGCGGCTGGCGTGGTGCCCGCTGACTGGTCGGCGCGGTGACCGCGGCTGGTGGGTCGGCCTGAGCCGGTACCGATCGCGGGAACGACGCGACCGACGCCGGCGGCGCACTCATCGGCGCTGGTGGCGCGCTCATCGGCGCTGGTGGCGCGCTCATCGGCGGGCCGCTCATCGAAACCGGCGGCGCACTCATTTGCGCCGGCGGCGCGCTCATCGGCGGACCACTCATCGAAACCGGCGGCGCACTCATTTGCGCCGGCGGCGCACTCATCGGCGGACCACTCATCGAAACCGGCGGCGCGCTCATTTGCGCTGGTGGCGCACTCATCGGCGGGCCGCTCATTTGCGCCGGCGGCGCACTCATCGGAGCGTTGTACGCCGACGGCGCACTCGCCGGAGCGCCGTACGCCGGCAGACCGTACGACGGAGGCGCACTCGCCGGGCCTGGCGACAACCCCGGCGCGGGCGGCGCACTCGCAGGAGCCCCGTACACCGGAAGCGCACTGGCCGGCGGCCCGCTCATCGGTGGCCCACTTATCGGCGGCCCGCTCATCGGCGCCGGCGGGGCACTCGCGGGCGCCCCGTACACGGACAATCCGTAGGGCGGCGCGCTCGCCGGCGCGCCGTACCCAGCAGGCCCGCTCGCAGGCTCGACGGGCGCAGGCGCGACCGGATGCGCCGGCGGCGCCATGGGCGGAACCTGCGCGGGACCGGCCGGAGGAACCGGCGCGGCGCCGGCCGGCGGTGCGGGCGACCGCTCCGCCGCGGCTGGCGGAGCAACCGACCCAGGCGGGACAGGGGGCGTGAACGACCCCGGTACGGCCGGCGGCTCGACCGGGGTCGGCTGCACCGGTCGCGCTGGCGGGGCAGGCTCCGGCGCCACCGACTCCGGAACCGCGGGTTCCGGGGTGGTCGGGCGGTACACGTCGGCGCGGATCTGGTCGTAGATCATGCTGCCCGGGCTCACCGGGTCGATGGCCTCCGGCGCCGGGTACTCACCGCTCGTCGACCCGCTCGTCGACCCGCTCGTAGACGCCGGCTCGTTGTCGGCCGCCGCGAAGTAACGAAACGCCAACGGATCTTCGTCGTCCCGCCGTCGCGCGTCATCGCCGGCGGCCCGGTACGCGTCGGCCGAGGCGTAGTAGTCGTGACCGCCCAACGCATCGGCCGGCTGGTCGTACCCGTCGTCCTCGACGCGCCGGCCGTACACCGCACTGCCGTACACCCGTGGTTCCGCGGCAGGAAGCTCCTCCGGCAACGCGGCTGGATCCACCGGGGTGGTACCGGGCGGACGGGCCGAACCGGAGGCGCCGGTCGAGCCGTACACGGTGCCCGAAGCCCGGTACACCGAGCCGGACGAGCCCCCCGAGTCCAACTGCTCCGGAACCCGCTCGTCGTAGCGTTCGCCGTCGCCCGGACCCTCGCCGTCGTGGTGGGCCTCGCCGTACCGGTCCCGGCTCCGGTTGGACCGCTCGTCGTCGTACGGGTAGTCGTACGCCGAGTAGCTCACTGCGGTCCCCCTCCGGTCGGCGCGGACGCGTACGTGGCGGGCCCCTGTTGACCGTCCAGCCGGCGCAGTCCGACCTTCGCCGCCCGCGCGACCTCCCCGAGCGTTTGTACCGCACCCGCCAACGCGGCCGGTTCGGTGACCACCCGCAACAGCGCACGCATCCCGACCCGGCCGGCGTTGAGGTCGTGGAACGTCACCGAGCTGATCGTGAACGCGGCCGGCACCTGGTGTACGCAGTCCAGCGCGCCGGCGCTCTCCGACCAGTCCCGCACCCAGAAGGTGGCGTGCGAGAGCCCGGCGTACGACCAGCAGTCCCACGCCTCCGCCGGCTGCCCGAAAGCGGTACCCGCGGAAGCGGCGCCCGCGCCGGTACCGATGGACATGGCCAGCGCGGTCAGCAGCTCCTCCGCGTCCAGCACCCGGTACGGTACGCCGGCGCTGGCCAGCGCCTTGCCGATCCGGCCGACACTCGCGGCCATCGCCCGGTACACACCCTCGATACCGCCGCCGCGCTGGGCCGCGGCCGCGGTGGCGTGACCGGCGTCCAGCCGTACCGCGAGCCAGCTCTGCTCGTACCCGCGCACGCCGCCGGCGAGCTGCCGGTACGACTGCGCGCTCGGGACCCGACCGTCCAGCACGGTGACCGGTGCCGGTACCGCGAGGGTCACGAGTTGTACCGCGGACAGCGTGAAGCCGCCCTCCTCCAGCACCCGCACGAGGGCCGGTAACGGCAGGGTGGCCGGCGCGCCCGCGCGTACCCCCTCGTCGGTTTCGATTGCCAACGCGGCGAACCAGCCAGCGCCGTCGCGGGCCACCCCGACGCGGACGCCGCGCTCCTCGACCGGCACCACCGCGAGGTCCGGAGCGAGCGCGCGGACCGCGCCGAGGGCGGGGTCGGCGGCGGCCACGGCGGCCGCCCGGAGCCGGCGGCGCAGCGCCCGCCGTGCCCGCAGGTAGTCGTAGAGCCAGCGGTGGCGGACCCGGATGAACGCGAAGGCCAGCACGAGTACCGCGATCCCGACGCCGATGGCGAGCTGCCACACCGGCCGGCCCAGCCCGAGCAGCACCGCGACCGCGGCGACCTGCAGGGCCACCACCTGACCGACCGGCATGCCGAGCAGCCGGCCACGCTGGGATCGCGGTACCGGCCGGAACCGGCCCGGGCCTCCCAGCGCGCCGGCGGTGCCGGTCGCTGCCGCATCCGCGCGCGCCTGCACCATCGCCATGACGTCGGATCCTCCCCCTCGTGCGGTACGCCGCACAGACCGGCCTTGGCCGGTCGGCCCGCTGCTGACGCGCGCTCTATCGTAGGAACGCCGACGAATCGCCCACTGCCCCACCTCGCCCTCGCGCGAGGACCGCGTCGCCGCGGCGGGGAACCCCCGGGCGGCGAACCGAGGAGGACTGCGTGCGCTCGCGCCGCGATCAACTGGAGGCGCACCGCTTCGTCTCCCGACGCATGGTGTACGCGTTGCTGTCCGGCGAGCCGGAGACCAAGGACCTGCCGATGCGCCGGCTCGGGTTCGCCACGTTTGGTGGAGTGATGGTCGCGGTACTCGCCGTAGCCGTGGTCGGCGTGTTCGGCTTCATCAAACCGGGCGGTGCCAGCAATGTCCGCGACGAGAAGGCGCTCATCGTCGAGAAGGAAACCGGCACCCGCTACGTGTACAGCAACAACTGGCTGTACCCGGTGGCCAACTACTCGTCCGCGCTGCTCATCCTCGGCGGCGCCCCGACCGAGCGGCGGGTGTCGCGCAAGTCGCTGACCGGCATCCCGCGCGGTCACCTGATCGGCATCCCGGGCGCCCCGGACGCGCTGCCGGACCCGGGCCTGATGGTCGGGCTGCCGTGGACCGCCTGCAGCACCGAAGACCCCAAGTCGGCCACGCACAACGCGCTGGTCGCCGTCGTGGTCGGTCGGCGGTTCGCGGGTACCGACGCCAGCGGCTGGGGCCTGCTGGCCCGCTCCGGCAGCACGCTGTACCTGCTGTGGCACGGCAGCCGGCTGCGGTTGACCAATAGCGACGCCCTGTCCCGGCTCGGCTGGGCGAACCAGGACCCGATCGCGGTCGGTTCGGCCTTCCTCAACGCGGTACCCGCCGGTCCCGACCTGGCACCGCCCGAGATCGCCGGTACCGGCGGTGCCGCGGCGGACGGCCGGAAGGTCGGCGAGGTGCTGGTGGTCGGCGACGACCAGTACTTCGTGGCCCTGTCCGGCGGCCGGTTCGGCGCGATCAACGAGGTACAGGCGCAGCTGCTGCTCGCCGCGCCCGGATATCCCGGAGCGGAGCGCGCGGGTACCAAGGTCGACGTCGCGCCGCTGAACGTGGAACGGGTCGGGTCGCCGCCCGGGTTCCCGAGCAAGGCGCCGCTGTTGATGTCCGTCGACACGACCACCAAACCGGCGATCTGCGAGGTGTACGGCGACCGGGGCAGCACCACGCTGACCGTCGTCACGAAGCGACCGGACGTGCTGGTCGAACGGGATCCGCTGCTCTCGACAGCGGTCGCTGTCGACGGTGTACTCCGCGCCGACCGGGTGGTGGTGCCGCCCAGCGGCGGTGCGTTGGTACGCGCGCAACCGGCCCCCGACGTCACCACCGGCACTCTCTACCTCGTCACCGACCAGGGCGTGAAGTACCCGCTGGCCAGCGAGAACGAGGTCGAGGCGCTCGGGTACAAGGGAGTCCACCCGGTCTCCATCCCCACCTCGGTACTCGAGTTGATGCCGTCCGGTCCCCCACTGGATGCCGAACGCGCGAAGCACCCGGCTGACATGGAGGGCGGTAGCGGCACTCCGTCGTCCGCTCCGTCGAACTAGCGCTTCCGTCGAACTAGCGCTCCGCCCAACTAATGCTCCGACAGCTACTTAGCGCGGTCGTCTGATCGCCTTGTGTAGCAACACATCCGCGTAACGATTGGCACGAACAGACGAGCTGACCCAGATGCGCGGGGTTGCACCGGACCGATAGCGTATGCGCCGACGTATCTTCGAGATCGACTTTCTCGGAGTCGGGATGACGCGGCACGGGGGTTGAGGCATGGCTGGTGACAAAGTCGAGGTAGATGTCCATTCACTGGAGGACTTCCGCAAGACACTCGACACCCGACTGTCCCAGGTGGACACCATGCTCAACCGGGTGCGGAACAACATCGGCGCCCGGCCGCCGATGGGCACGTTCACCGACGGCGTCCGGATGGCCGACGTACACCAGTCCCGCCGTTCGGACTTCCTGAGCCGGCTCGGCCAGATGCGCGAAGCCGTCGTTGCCGCGCAGAAGGCCACCGACACGATCATCTCGACGTACCACACCACCGAGGCTCGGAACCGGGCGAGCTCCGACGACATCGGAAGCCGACTGACCGGGGTCAACAACGCACTTGGGGGGCACTGACCCAATGGGAGCCGACAACCAGTTCACGCCGGCCGACTACGGCGACACGAGCCACGGCACGCTGTTCGAGCAGGTGATGAGCGGCAGGCCGGACGAGGTCCGGCACAACTTCGCCGACGAGTGGGCCATCGTGCAGAGCGACGCGCACACGCTCGCCAGCGACATCGGCCGGGACCTGAACGGCGTGTCCGACATCTGGACCTCGGACGCCGGCCGGACGTACACCGAGCGGATCGGCACCATCCAGGACTTCTCCGAGCGGCTCGGCAGCGACATGGAGCTGCTGCGGGACACCCTCAGGTCCGCGGCTGACAACCTGGAGCAGGCGCAGAAGGACATCCCGGACCCGGGCGACACCGACGACCACGACAAGACGGTCAAGGGTGCCGCGACCGGCGCCGCGGTCGGCGGCGCGGTCGCCGGTGCGCCGGGCGCCGTCGTCGGCGGCATTGTCGGCGGCATCGGGGGCATGTTCGGTGACGACTCGGAGAAGAAGGAAGCCGAGGCCAAGGCCCGACAGATCGTCTCCCAGCTCGCCGGCGAATACAGCACGCAGTCCTACTCGGGCATGAACCCGCCGGTCTCCCCGCCGGCCAACCTCCCGCAGGGCGTCAACACCAACGGCACCACGCCGACCGGCGTCACCGCTGGCCCCGGCGCCAACAGCGCCAGCAGCCCGCAGTCGGGGGTGCCGGTGCCGCAGCAAACCCAGGTGGGCCCCGGGGACCAGGTTTCGTCGTTCAACTCGCCCAACCCCGAACTGCCCAACTGCACCGGCTACGTCCCCGGCGGCCCGGGCACCGGCACCGTCGACACCGGCTACGGCCTCACGGACACCTCGGGCACCGGTCTGGCCAGCGGTGGCCCCGGCGTACAGGTGGCGAACGCTCAGTACGGCGGCCTCAACACCGGTGGCGGCATCGGCGCTGGCGCGGCCGGCGGTACCGGCCTGTCCGGCGGCAGCGGTGGCCTGACCGGTCCTGGCGGCACCGGCGGGATCGGTGGCGCCCAGGGCGGTGGTGTCCACGGCGCCGGTGGGACCAGGTCCGCCAAGGCGACCGGTCGCGGCGCCGGGGTCGGCGCGCGCAACGCGGGCCAGGGCGACGGGGAGCGCGAGGAGTACGAGACCTGGCTCACCGAGGACGAGATGGTCTGGGGCGGCGACGAGAAGGTGCCGCCAGCGGTACTGGGCGCGGAAGTCTAAGCCCCCACTGACCACAGCTTTTCCCGGAATTCAGATGCGTGCCGCGGCCACCTTAGTGGTCGCGGCCGCATTCGTTCCGGGCTTCCTTCGGGGCGTCGTCTTGAGCTTCGTTTTGGACCGGGTCACCGCCCTGCGCAAAGTCGTCGTTCTCAGCGGTGTCGCCGCTCTGAACGGTGTCACCGCCCTGCGCAGGGCCGTCGTTCTGGGCGGCGTGGTCGCTCTGGGCGGCGTCGTTGTCCTGGGCGGGCTCGCGGGCGTGGCATTGGCCCCGAGCCCGGCGCTGGCCGCCCCTGCGTGCGCCGGCCCGGGGCAGCCGGCCGTCCAGCTGCCCTGGTCGCAACGGCAACTCGGACCGGACCGGGCCTGGCCGCTGTCCACCGGCGCCGGCGTGACGGTCGCGGTACTCGACTCCGGCGTCGACGCGGGACACCCGCAGCTGCGCGGTCACGTACAGCCCGGCGCCGACTTCCTGACCGGGCACGGACACGGCCGCGCCGACACCGACTGTGTCGGGCACGGCACCGCGGTAGCGAGCATCATCGCTGGTCAGACCGCCAGCGGTACCAGCTTCCACGGCATCGCGCCGGGCGCGCGGATCCTGCCGGTCCGGGTCAGCGAGCTGACCGACGGCTCCGGGCGTACCGCCACCATCGCGGACTTCGCCGCCGCGATCCGGTGGGCCGCCGACCACGGGGCCGGCGTCATCAACCTGTCGGTGGCGGTGTACACCGACGACCCGCGGCTGCGCGCGGCGGTCCGGTACGCCCAGAGCCGGGACGTTCTGTTGGTGGCCGCGGCCGGCAACGAGCACGACCAGCACGATCCGGTGCCCTATCCGGCCGGGTACGACGGGGTGCTCGGCGTGGGCGCGGTGGACGCCGAGGGCGCCCGGTACACCGACTCGCAGGTCGGTACCTACGTGGATCTGGTCGCGCCGGGAGTGGACGTGACCGCCGCGGCGCCCGGGTCCGGGCACCTGTCGTACTCCGGTACCAGCTTCGCCACCCCGTTCGTGAGCGCCGCCGCGGCTCTGGTGCGGGCGTACCGGCCGGACCTGCCCGCGAACGAGGTCGCGCGCCGGCTCGTCGCGACCGCGGATCCCACCCGTGGTGCGCCGGACAGCCGGGAGTACGGCGCCGGGCTGGTCGATCCGTACCGCGCGGTCACCGAGCCGCTGGTCGCCCCGTCAGCCGGTCGTGGCACGGCCGCGGTCGACCCCGCGCCGTCCCGGGGCGGGCAGGCGGGCGTGGTGGAACCGCTCGCCATCGGGCTCGCGGTAACCGGCGCGGCGCTCGCCGCCTCGTTGCTCATCGGTGCCGCGGTGCTGCCGCGTGGCCGGCGCCGCCATTGGCGTCCCGGCCGCCCCGCACCGGCCCGTCACGAGCAGGACGAACTACCCGCTCCGGTACCGGCGACCATCGGCGCGGGACGGGAGCCGGCGCACCGCTGACCGCGACGGGCGCACAGCGCACGCGCGACGGTGTCGCGGCGGCCTGGCCGGACGTGGCCTGGCGGGACGGCCTGGCGCGGCGGGCTGGCGTGACGCGCACGGCCGACGGTGGCGCGGCAGCCTGGCGGGACGGCGCGCGGCCGGCGGCGGCGCGACGCGCAACCGGGGCGGACGGTGCCTGAACTAGGACGCGACGGCGCGGGCGGCGGCCGGGTCAAGGGCCGGACCGGACGGCAGCAGGGCGACCACGCTGGCTGGCAGCCGTACCGGCCGGATGCCGCGGTAACCGATCGCCGCGACCGCCTCCGGACCGCTCAGCGGGAACCGCTCCCCCTGGTCGCTGACGAGCGACAACGCACCGCCGGTGGCATCCGGAGCGGACATCGCCTCGACCAGCACGCCGTGACCGGGCCCGATCCGGATCTTGTCGGCCGTACCGCCGGTGCCGGTCGGGGCCAACCCGCCGCCGGGCACCGCCGCGTCCAGTACGACCTCGGGTGCCGAGCGCGCGTCGGCGATCACCGCGCAGGCGGTACCGCCGTCGGTCGCCGGCCGGGCCAGGGTGGGCGTACGGGTCGGCATCGAGGTGTCGCCGGCCGGTCCGACCGGCGAAGCCGACCGTGGCGCGGTAGCCGCGTCCGCGGGCGGCATCGAGATCGCGGCGGCCTTGCGTCCCGGGTACGCCCGCGCGGTGTCCGGATCACCGAGCAGGATGTCGGCCTGTACCTGCGTGATCGGTGCCAGCCCATCCGGCTGCACCAGGTAGAACTGCCTGGATCCGCCCTGGGTGGCCGACACGAACACCTGGCCGACCCGGGCGCCCGGCAGCGCGGGTACCGCCGTACCGCGTCGAGCCACCGGCACCCGGCCCAGATCCGCGCCGGCCGGGAGTGCGGTCAGCCACGCCGTGCCGACCGGTACCGGCTGCTCCTGCCCGAACCCGAGCGCCGGCAGTACCAGTTTCGCGTCGCGTACGAGGTGCCGGTGGCCGTGCCAGATCAGGTACACGGTCCCGTCCGCTCCGGCCGCGAGCAACGCCTGGTCGGTGAGCGGCCGGCCACCGGTCGGCCGCTGGCCGATGACCAGCACGGTGCTCGCGCGCTGCGTACCGGTCTCGTCGGCTTCCCGGCGCGTACACACCTGCCAGGTTCCTCGCAGCAGGTCCGACCCGCGCGGCAGGGCGTCCGGCGCGTCCGGGATGCCGAGCGTGGCGCCCCGGGGTACGCCGGCCAACGAGTCCCGCGACACCGACACCGTGTCGGCATCCGCGCCGATGATCAGACGCGCCGAGGTGTAGTTGAGCACCGGGTGCAGAACCCCGTCGAGGTGTACGTACCGGGCGCCGGTCTCCTTCTCCACGATCACCGCCGGGCCGGACTGCCAGCGGGTGTTGCCGCCGGGCCGCAGCAGGCCGTACCCGGCGACTCCGCCGAGCGCGACCGCGGCGAGCAGCACACTCGCCACGCCGGCCCCGGCCGACCGGCGCAGCGGCGAGCCGGCCGGGTCGGTGTCCCGCAGTACCAGCGCCGACACCACCCGCTGGATGAGGAACTGGTGCGACTGCAACTGATCCCGTCGGGATCCCATCCGTTCCTCCCTGCTGCGGCGGCCGGGTGCGACACGCGCCCGCGCGGACGCGCGGTGCTGCTACGCCGGCCCCGGCCGACCCCGGCAAATGATCATGCGCGGCGGGTACGGACGCGCGGTCGTGCGGCCCACTACGATAGGCGCCCGATCCTGCCGGGTATGTCACCGGTCGCGCCTGCCGGGCAGCGGAATCACCATCCAGCCCGGATGGGCGGCGACCGGGTGGCTGTGCCGCCCGGTGGCCGCGCTGATCCGCCGGAAGAGGTGCGCCTTGACGTACACCGACCTGACCCCTGCTGGGTCGGACACGGTGGGCGCCGAACCGTTGCTGGTCGAGCGCGGTACCCCGACCGGCGAACCGGTACCGGAGGCGCGGCGCGGGCTGATCGGCGGGATCCGGCTCGGGCAGCTGGTGTGCTGGCAGGCGGCCGTCGCGCTGTTCGTGGCCGGGCTGGGCCGGTCGGCCGGTACGACGGCGCTCGCCACGGTCGCCACCGTGGCACTCGTACTGGCGACCGCGGTACGACTGCGCGGCCGGTGGGGCTACGAGTGGCTCGGGTTCCTGGCCGGCTTCGTCGTCCGGTACCTCGGGTACCGGCGGGAACGTGCCGCCGGTACGTCGGCGCTGGAAGCGGTGTGTCCCGGTGCCGCGGTCGAGCCACTGGACCTGGCCGGTACCACGGTCGCCGCGATCACCGACCTCGCCGGCTGCAGCGCGGTCCTCGAACTGGTACCGGCCGGCGCGAGCCTGCTGACCGCGGCACCGGTGGCACTGCCCGGCCTCGGCTCACTGCTGCCGGACGATCCGGCGGTACAGCTGCGGCTGGTCGTACACGGGGCACCGGCGCCGACCGTGACCGCACCGATCGGACCGGCGGTGGTGTCGTACCGCCAGCTCACCGGCGGCGCGGTACCGGCGCACCGGCGGGTGTTCCTGGCCGTGCGGGTACGCCGTACCGCCGACCGCCCGGGCGACCCGTCGGTACCGCTGGCCGGCGTGCTGCGCCGGCTGGTGCGGCGGCTGGCCGAGAACGGGGTGCCGGTACGGGCGATCGAGCCGGACGAGCTGGCTCCGGTACTGGCCGCGCTCGGCGTTCCGCCCGGCCCGGTACGGGAGACCTGGCGGGCCTGGTGGTCCGGCGGCCTGCCACAGGCGTCGTTCGAGCTCAGCCGCTGGCCGGCGCTGGCCGGTCCGGCCGGGCAGGGCCTGGTGGCGGCGCTGAGCGAGGTACCCGCGGCCGCGGTCACGATCGCGATCGACGCGGCCACCGGGAGGATTCCCGACGCCGCGGGGGGAACAGATGAGGTGCTGGTCGACGCGGTGGTCCGGTTGACCGCGGTGGACGCGGCCGGTCTGGACCTGGCGAGCCGTACCCTCGCGGCCCAGGCCGGCACCATCGGCGCGACGGTGACCAGGCTCGACGGCGCGCACGGGGTGGGCATCGGGGCGACCCTGCCACTCGGGCCGGCCGGCGGTTCGGCCGGGATCTTCCGCGTCGCCGGCCGGTCCGGACATCGGGCCACGCACCGGACAACCGCACCGCTGCTCGCCGGACTGGAGTTGACCGCGGGCGGCGCCGGCCTGGTCATCGGTACCAACCGGCAGGGCGAGCCGGTGACCAGCCGCGTGTTCCGGCCGGAGCCGACCCGGCTGATGGTGGTCGGCGAGGTGGCCTGCGCGCAGGTGCTGGTGTTCCGGGCACTGGCGCTGGGCGCGCAGGTGAGCATCCAGTCGACCCGCCCGGCCGCGTGGGAACCGTTCGTCCGCGGTGCCAGCGCCCCGGGCGACCCGATCGTGCTGGTGAACCAACTCCCGCCGGCCGAGCCCGGCAGCCCGGTACGACCGCGCCTGCGGGTGCTCGACGTCGGCTGGCAGTCGCCACCCGCCGGCCCGCCGGCCGGTGGCTGGGTGGCCACGCTGGTGGTACGGGACGAACTCACCAGGTCGGATCTCGATACCCTCACCCGCGCGGACCTGGCGGTGCTGCAGCCGCTGCGCCCGGCCGAGGCGGAGCTGGTAGCCGCCGCGCTGGGACTGGGCGGCGCGCAGGAGTGGCTCGGCCGGATCCGTGCCGACATGGTCACGGTGTCCAGTCACGGGACCGTCCGGTGGGCCCGGCTGGCCGCCACCGATCTGGAGCGGCGGCTCATCGGCGAGCCTGACCGGCAACCACCCGGGGATCCGGTAGGCCATACCCGATAACGACAGACGCGCAGGCAACGGCAGAATGTTAATCGATGCTTCTCGATGCCAACCGATCCGGACCAATCGCCGTGGCAGGCCCGGAGAACCGGGGACCCGGGGTAGACCGGTCAAACGCTTGTGATGGCATTATTCGTCATCCGGCAAGAAAATCGCCGCGGTAGTGGAGCAGGGTGGGGTTTGCGGACCGGAGCAGCGTGGGGTTTGCGGACCGGAGCAGGGTCGGGTTGCGGAGTGGAGCAGGGTCGGGTTGCGGACCGGAGCAGGGTCGGGTTGCGGAGTGGAGCACAGACAGACCCGGTACGGAGCACAGTGAAGTCGCCGGAGCACAGTGAAGTCGCAGTGGTGGAGCAGCAGAGCGACGCCATAGCCGGTCGGGGGACCGAGGGAGGTTGCACTGGTGGTCGGCCAGTCTCGAGCCGCGGCGCCGGAACCTGACGAGGCGCTCACCGGTCTGGTCGCGCGGCTTCGCGCCGAGCTCGAGGGAATCCGGCGCGCGATGCGAAACCGCGCCGTCATCGAGCAGGCCAAGGGTGTCCTGGTGGAACGCCTCGGGGTGGGGCCCGACGCGGCATTCGAGCACCTGGTGCAGCTCTCCCAGCGCGCCAACATCAAGCTCGCCGAGGTGGCCGCCGCGCTGGTCGGCACCACCGCGCCGGACCCGACCGTCCCCGCCACCCCGCACATCATCGACGACGAACTGCGCGAGTACATCGACCGGCTGCAGTCCACCAGCGCGCGTCCCGCACAGCGCGGCACCACCACCGCGGAATCCGCCAAGCGGCCGCCGGCACCTGCCCGGCCGCCGGCGCTGGAGGCGCTGCAGTCCCAGCACCAGCTCGTCGCCGCCCGGATCTCCAGCGCGAACAGCTACCAGGAGATCGCCGACGCGGTCGCCGACACCTCCACCGGCTGGGCCGAACCGTCGGTCGTGGTACTGACCCTGCTCGAACCGGACGGGGCGCTCCGGCTCGTCGCCTCGCACGGTTTGTCCGCGGCGACCCGCAGCCAGTGGGGCCGGATCCCGCCGCATCTGGACGTACCGCTGGTCGCGACCGCGCACCGCCGGACGCCGGTATGGCTTCCGGACGCCGAAGCGATCGGCACCCGGTTCCCGATCATGACCGGCCTGCCGTACAAGCTCACCTCGCTGGCGTCGCTCCCGGTGATACACGACGACCGCGCAATGGGCGCGCTGGGCATCGCCTGGGCGGCCGAGCAGGGGTTCACCGACGAGTCCCGGCGGTACCTGCTGGCCCTGGCCGGCGAATGCGGCCGGCGGGTACGGGAACTGCAGCAGGCCGAGGCGACCGGCGACGAGACCGTGGGCGGACCGGTACCGATCGACGAGGCCTGGCTGCCCATCCTGCTGGAAACGCTGCTCGACCCGGCCACGCTGCTCGCCCCCGTCTACGACGGCGACCGGGTGGTCGACTTCCGGTTCCAGCACGCCAACGCGGCGGTACGACAGATCGCCGAAGCCGAACGGGTGGAGCTGGCCGAGACGAGCCTGCTCGCGCTGTTCCCGGACATCGGCAGCCGGGTACTGCTGCCCAAGCTGGTCGCGGTACTCGACCACGGCGAGTCGATCCACATGGACGAGGTGTACGTCGACGCGGAGCGCGAAGGCACCCGCGGGTCGTACGTGCTGACCCTGCACGCCAGCCGGCTGTGGGACCGGGTGCTCGGGGTCTGGCGGGTGCACTCCCCGGCCGATCTGCTGCACGAGCAGCTGCTGCAGGCGGAGCGGATCGCCCGGGTCGGCTCGTTCTGGTGGAACCTGCGTACCGGCGAGCTGCGCTGGTCCCCTGAGCAGTACCGGCTGTTCGGCCGCGACCCGCGCAAGGGAGCGCTCCCGTTCACCGAAGCGGGCCAGTACGTACACGAGGACGACTGGCTGGCGTACCAGGACGCGGTACGCGGGGCGCTGCTGCACGGCCGGGACTTCTCGGTCGAGTTCCGGTTCGCCGGAGACGCGTCCGGGCGGCGGCTGCGTACCACCGGTGAGCCGCTGCTGGATGAGTCCGGCGAGGTGTGGGCGCTGCGCGGCACCGTGCAGGACGTGACCGAGGAACGGGCGGTCGAGGCCCGGTTGCGCCGTGCCCAGGAAGCGCTCGCCGCGCAACGGCAGCGGCTCGAGAGCGAGCGGCACGCCGCCGAGGCGGTACAGCAGGCGCTGCTGCCGACCGCACCGGAGCTGGCGACCACCGAGGGCCTGACCGTGGACGGCCTGTGCCGTACCGCCGCCCGCGACGGGATGGTCGCGGGCGACTGGTACGACGTGCTCGGCCTGCCGGACGGCACCGTGCTGCTGGTCGTCGGGGATGTGGCCGGAAGCGGCCTGCCGGCCACCATCGCGGCGACCCGGCTGCGCAACGCGACCAGGGCCTACGCGGTACTCGGCATGTCCCCGGCGCAACTGCTCGGCGCGCTGAACGTGATGCTCGGCCAGCTCGATCCCGAGCACCTGGCGACGATGGTGGTGGCCACCTTCGACCCGGAGCAGCGGCTGCTGCGCTGGGCCGCCGCCGGCCAGGCCGCCCCCATGCGGTACCTGCCGGATCGCCCCGGCCAGGTGCTGTCCGGACCGCTCGGCCTGCCGGTCGGAGCGGCTCCGGCCATCGGGTACGACGAGGCGAAGATCGAGCTCGAGCCCGGCGCCCGGCTGCTGCTGTACACCAACGGACTGCTGGCCCGCCGCGACGCGACCCTGGCCGACGGCCTGGAGATCCTCATCTCCGCGCCCGACCACATCGACGTGAACGACCCGGAGGTGCTGGTCGAGCACGTGACCAACCGGTTGGGCAGCCTGCCCGACGACGACCTGTGCGTGATCATCGCCGGGGTCGCGGGACTGACCTCCGCGATCCCGGGCGCCGGCGGTACGCCACCCGCGGCTGACCTCGCCCCTTCCTGGCCCGCCGCGCCGACCGGCCGGTAGCGTCCGCTGGTATGACGAACGCCTCGACCGCTGGCAGCGGCGCGCCCACGGCAACCGGCGCGGCAGCCGACCCGACCGTGCCGCCGGTGGCCAAGCGGGTGCCGACCGAGCGCACCCACCACGGCGACACGGTCGTCGACGAGTACGCCTGGCTGGCCAACAAGGACGATCCGGACACGGTGGCGTACCTCGAGGCGGAGAACGGGTACACCGAGGCGCGTACCGCGCACCTCGCCGACCTGCGCGAGAAGATCTTCACCGAGATCAAGACCCGTACCCAGGAGACCGATCTGTCGGTGCCCGCGCGCAAGGGCGACTGGTGGTACCTGACCCGCACGGTCGAGGGCAAGCAGTACAGCATCCACTGCCGGTGCCCCGCCGGCGACCCGACTCTGCCGGGCGCCGAGACGCCGCCCACCCCGCCGGACGACGCGCCGCTGCCCGGCGAGCAGGTGTTGCTGGACGAGAACGAGCTGGCCGGTGACTCGGACTTCTTCTCGCTGGGCGCGTTCGAGATCAGCCCGGACGGCCGGCTGCTGGCCTACTCCACCGACTACGCCGGCAACGAGCGGTTCACCCTGCGGGTGCGTGACCTGACCACCGGCGAGGACCTGCCGGACGAGATCCCGGACACGTTCTACGGGGTGGCCTGGTCGGCCGACAACTCGACGCTGTTCTACATGACCGTGGACGAGGCGTGGCGGCCGTACCGGGTGTTCCGGCACCAGGTCGGAAGCCCGGCCGGTACCACCGACACGCTGGTACACGAGGAGACCGACGAGCGGTTCTGGGTCGGCGCCGGCCTGACCCGCAGCGAGCGGTACATCGTGATCGACCTGCACAGCAAGGTGACCAGCGAGGTCCTGGTCATCGACGCGGCCGACCCGACCGCGGCCCCGCGTAAGGTGTGGCCGCGCCGGCAGGGCGTGGAGTACATGGTCGACCACCACGGTCCGACCGGCCGGGGCAGCGGAGCCGATCCGGGCACCGACAACTTCCTGATCCTGCACAACGATCCGGAGCGCGGCGGCGGCATCAACTTCGCGGTGGCGAGCGTGCCGGTGGACGCGCCGGATGACTGGACCCCGCTGGTACCGCATCGGGACGACACCCGGCTGATGGATGTGGACGCGTTCGCCGATCACGTCGTGGTGCACTTCCGTCGGGACGGGCTGACCGGACTGCGGGTGCTGCCGGCCGGCGCGACCGCGGCTCCCACCGGCGACGCCGCCGTTCCATCCGCGCCGGCCGGCGCCGGGGCGCCGTGGGAGATCAAGTTCCCGGAGCCGCTGTACAGCGTGGACCCGGCCGGGAACCCCGAGTACCGCACCGGCATGTTCCGCCTGCGGTACACCTCGCTGGTCACCCCGACCTCGGTGTACGACTGCGACGTCAGCACCGGTGAGCTGCTGCTCCGCAAGCAGGAGCCGGTGCTCGGCGGGTACTCCCCCCAGGCGTACGAGCAGCACCGGGAGTGGGCCACCGCGCCGGACGGTACGAAGGTGCCGATCTCGATCGTGTGCCGCGCCGGTACCCCGCGGGACGGCTCCGCGCCGTGCGTGCTGTACGGCTACGGCAGCTACGAGACCAGCATGGATCCGTGGTTCTCCATCGTTCGACTGTCCCTTGTGGACCGCGGCTTCCTGTTCGCGGTGGCGCACGTACGGGGCGGCGGCGAGATGGGCCGGCAGTGGTACGAGGACGGCAAGCTGCTGTCCAAGAAGAACACGTTCTCCGACTTCACCGCCTGCGCCGAGCATCTGGCGAAGAGCGGCTGGACCGCGGTGGACCGACTGATCGCCCGCGGCGGCAGCGCCGGCGGCCTGCTGATGGGCGCGGTGGCGAACATGGCACCGGAGGCGTTCCGCGGGATCGTGGCCGAGGTGCCGTTCGTGGACGCGCTCACCACCATCCTCGACCCGTCGCTGCCGCTGACCGTGACCGAGTGGGAGGAGTGGGGCGACCCGCTGCACGACCCCGAGGTGTACGCCTACTTCAAGTCGTACGCCCCGTACGAGAACGTCGCGGCCCGGCCGTACCCGGCGATCCTCGCGGTGACCAGCCTGAACGACACGCGGGTGCTGTTCGCCGAGCCGGCCAAGTGGGTGGCCAAGCTGCGGGCGGTGGCCGGGCTGACCGACGGGCTGCTGCTCAAGACCGAGATGGGTGCCGGGCACGGCGGGCCGAGCGGGCGCTACAACGCCTGGCGGGAGCAGGCGTTCGTGCTGTCCTGGATCATCGACCAGGCCGGTGCCCCGCACGATCCGCTGCCGCTGCCCTGACGGGCTGTCGGTCCGCGCCGCGCGTGGTTACGTTGGGCGGGTGTTCCTCCTGCATCGGCCGTACGGCCGCCGGCTGGCCGTCTCCGAGTACGGCGACCCGGTCGGCCGACCGGTGTTCTTCCTGCACGGCACCCCGTCCAGCCGGCTCGAGCGCTACCTCGACGCGAACGCGCTGGGCCGGCTGGGCGTCCGGCTGCTGACCTACGACCGGCCCGGCTACGGCCAGTCCGACCCGGACCCGGGGCGGACCGTCGGCTCGGCCGCCGGGGACGTCGCCGCGGTCGCCGACGTGCTCGGCCTGGACCGGTTCTCGGTGTACGGAGCGTCCGGCGGCGGGCCGCACGCACTCGCCTGTGGCGCGCGGCTCTCGCACCGGGTGGACCGGGTCGCGGCGATGGTGAGCCCGGCACCGTACGACGCGCCCGGCCTTGACTTCACCGCCGGTATGACCGCGTCCAACGTGGAGGAGTTCGGTACCGCCCTGGAGGGTCGGGACGCGCTCGCCGCGCTGCTCGGTCCGATGGTCGAGTTGGCCCGCGCCGATCCCAACAGCCTGTGGGACGCGCTGGCGAAGGAGTTGCCCGAGTCGGACCAGCGGGTGATCGCGCGACCGGAGGTACACGACGCGCTGGCCACCAACCTGGCCGAGTCGGTGGCCACGTCGATGGACGGCTGGCTCGACGACGACCTCGCGTTCGTCCGTCCGTGGGGCTTCGCGTTGGCCGACATCACCGTGCCGGTGCTGCTCTGGCACGGCGCCGATGACGTCCTCGCCCCGGTGAGCCACAGCGAGTACCTGGCCGAGCACGTACCCGGCGCGATCTTCGTCCGGCCCGCCGGCGTGGGGCACTTCGGCGCCGTGGACGCGCACCCGGACGTGATCGCCTGGCTGCTGGACGAGCCGGTCACCTAGCCGGCCGCCGCCAGCGGTCAGGCCGTCAGCAGCTCCACCAGCAGGGCCGGCTCGAGGTTTCCACCCGAAACCACCGCGACGGTACGCCCGCGCGGCAGTTCGGCACCCCGGTGCAGGTACGCCGCGACCGTCACCGCGCCACTCGGCTCGGCGACCAGCCGCGACTGCCGGGCGAGGTGCCCGACCGCCTCCCGGATCTCGGCCTCGGTGACCGTGACGATGCCGTCGAGGTACCGCCGCAGGTGCGCGAAGGTGAGCTCGGACAGGTGGGTGCGCATCCCGTCCGCGATCGTCCGGTACCGCTGCTCGTCGGTCCACGGCACCAGCTCACCGCCGCGCAGGCTGTCCCGGGCGTCGGCGGCGAACTCGGGCTCGACGCCGATCACGGCCGCCTCCGGCCGCAGCGTCTTGACCGCGGTCGCCACTCCGGACGCGAGCCCACCACCGCCCACCTGCACCAACACCGTGTCCACCGCGGGCAGGTCGGCGAGGATCTCCAGCCCGATGGTGCCCTGTCCGGCGATCACGTCCCGATGGTCGTACGGCGGAACCAGGGTCAGACTCCGCTCGGCCGCGAGTTCGGCGGTCCGGGTGTACCGCTCGGCCGGCGGCACCAGCACCACCTCGGCACCGAGCGCGCGGGTCGCGGCCACCTTCACCGGCGGTGCCACGTCCGGCATCACGATGACCGCCGGCACGCCGAACTCCCGCGCCGCGTACGCCAGCGCCTGCGCGTGGTTTCCGCTGGAGTGGGTGATCACGCCGCGTTGCCGCTGGTCCGGCGGCAGTTGGTTGAGCGCGTGGTATGCGCCGCGGATCTTGAACGCCCCGATCGGCTGCAGGTTCTCCGGCTTGAGCCACAGCGGCCGGTCCGCATCGGCCCACAGGCACGGCAGCAGCGGGGTACGGACCGCCACTGCCTCGATCGCCACGGCGGCGGTACGGATGTCGTCGAGCGTCACCAGGTCCACGTCCGCCATCCTGCCCGGCTGCGCCGGCGACCGGGCGGTCAGCCGGCGTACGCGTGTTCCGGCGCGCCGGCGACCCCCGGGCGGGCCACGAAAACCGAACCAGCCAGGGGGTACGTCGCCACGTCGACGCCCTGGCGTGC
Source organism: uncultured Actinomycetota bacterium (assembly GCA_963742715.1). Lineage (GTDB taxonomy): Bacteria > Actinomycetota > Actinomycetes > Mycobacteriales > Micromonosporaceae > CAVUMR01. The sequence continues at coordinate 1,268,601 of CAVUMR010000003.1, forward strand.
CGTGGTGATGTACAGGATGTCCAGCGCGGCACCGCCGAACGCGCAGGCGGTGACGGTCGGTACCGGTAGTCGCACGGTGCCGAGGTGTTCGCCGCTCGGCGCGTACCGCCGGATCGCGCCGCCGCCGTGCAGGCACAGCCACAGGCAGCCGTCCGAATCGATGGCCAACCCGTCCGGTGTCCCGTCGGCCGGTTCGATCGCGACCACGGTGCGACGGTTGCCGACAGTACCGGCGTCCCCGTCGTAGTCGAACACGTCGACGCGCTGGGTCGGGCTGTCGACGTAGTACATGGACCGGCCGTCCGCCGACCAGACGATCCCGTTCGACATCGACACGTCGGAGAGCACGGTGCCGACCGAACCGTCGGGTTCCAGCCGGTACAACGCGGCAACGCCCTTGGTTTCGTCGTACGCCATGGTGCCGGCGAGGAACCGGCCGCGCGGGTCGGCCGAACCGTCGTTGAACCGCTGGCCGTCCGGCACTGGCACCGGAATGATCCGCTCCAACTGGCGCCCGGCGGTACGCAGTTCGAATCCGTCCTTCACCGCGAGGACCACACCACCCTCGGCCCGCGCCGCGATCGCGCTCACGTGGGTGCCCACCTCGGTGACGCGGTGTGCCCCGCCGTCCGCGTCCGCGCCGTGTAGTTCGGCACCGATGATGTCCACCCAGGACAGGCGTTCCTCGGCCGGGATCCAGACCGGCCCCTCGCCCAGCGTGCACTCGAGTTCCAGGAACGGGTCAGCCGCGATATCGGTTTCCACGCTCCAGTAGTACCCCGGATCGGCCCGTTCCGCTGGCGTTGCCGCGCGGATGCCGCACTGCGGGCGGTTGCGGACGAATCGGGTCAGCCGGGGCGGGTGGGGCGACGTACATCACAATGTTCGAACGATGCTCAGCGGTACGTATCCAATCGATCACGATCATCGAATTTCCAAGCGGAACTGTGATAACTAAGCGCGCTCGGCCGTTGCACCTCCGGTCACCGTGACCGGAAACTCCATCGGTCGGGTTGAATGCCCCCGGAACGATCCCTACTGTTGGGCAACGTTCCTTCGGGAGACTGTCACCGAAGTGGTGGCGCCGCAGGAGCACCGCCGAATCGCCACAAGAGGCGAACCGGGGAACCACCTTTTGGGGTGAGTCTGCCGGTCAGCACTCCCGGCAGTAGGGCGTCTTCTTCCCGCCCGAACCCGTCAGCTAACTCGGTAGGCGGTTGAGGAAGAGGAGTGGGATCCGCTGGTGTCAGCAGTAGCTGATTTCCGGGCTCGAGCCTCCCGTGCAGTCGTCATCGTCGCGGCTACCGCCTGCGCCGTTGCCGCCGGGACACTCGGGTCGTCCGCCCCGGCACAGGCCGATCCGTCGTCTACGCAGGTAGAACAGCAGCTCGAAAAGGAATGGCACCAACTCGAAGGTGTCGTCGAGAAGTACAACCGCAATCAGATCGAGCTCGACAAGACCAAGAGTCAGGTCAACGGGCTCAATCACAAGCTGGCGCCGCTGCGTAAGCGGGTTGACGCGATGTACGCGCGGGTCGGCAAGCTTTCCGCCGCCGCGTACAAGGGCGGTCACGCCAGTGCGGTGAACGCGCTGCTGTCGAGCGGCTCGCCGACCACCCTGGTCGAGCAGATGGGCACGCTGGACGTGATCTCGCGTACCCAGGCCGAGTCGGTCAAGGACGCGCAGAAGGCCAAGAGCGCGTACGACAAGCAGCTCGCGGCCCTGAACAACGCGATGGCCAAGCAGCGTCAGCTGGAACGGAACCTGGCCGCGCAGAAGGACTCGATCAACAAGAAGATGGACCAGCTGCAGAAGCAGCGGGCCACGATCATCGGCGCCAAGACCGGCCAGTCCCCGCAGAGCGTCCCGGACTACATCCCGGGCAAGCAGGGCCGGGTCGTCGGCTACGCGTACGCCCAGCTCGGTGACCCGTACGTGTGGGCCGCCGCCGGGCCGGACGCGTTCGACTGCTCCGGGCTGACCCTGGCGGCGTGGGCTGCGGCGGGGGTGTACCTCCCGCACAACGCGGCCATGCAGTACGACCAGATCATGCATGTCTCCAGGGGCGATCTGCAGCCTGGCGACCTGGTGTTCTGGAACGGGCTGTCGCACGTCGGCCTGTACGTCGGCAACGGAAAGGTCATCCACGCACCCCAGCCCGGGGAAGGCGTGAAGATCTCCGGTGTCGACGAGCCCGGTTCGGTCTACGGGTTCGGTCGGCCGGGCTGATAAAGCTCAACTCCCATCGCCGGGTACGGGGCCGGCCACGCGACAGCGTGGCCGGCCCCGACGCTTGCGCGTGAGTCCCACCTGCGGCGGCCGGTTTCGCGAACGGCCCCTTTGCGTACCGTGCCAGCGGCCGGTTCGCGAACGGCCGCTTTGCGCGCCCTGCCAGCGGCCGGGTTCGCGAACGGTCAGGACCAGGGCAGCGTGACCAGGCAGGCGGTACCGGCGATCACGAACACCCCGAGCAGCAGTTCGGCCGCCAGAGCCTTGCCGGACAGCGCCACCACGGTCCGCTCGTCCAGCGGTCCGGCGCCGGTTGCGGTACCCGCCTCGGCAGTCGCCGTACTCGTCCCGGCGGTCGCCGTGCCCGTACCGGCGGTCGCGGCGTTCGCCTCGGTCGCTTGCGCGGTCGGTACGTCGGAGCGGACCCAGCCGCCCAGGTGGTACGGGTCGGTCTCGTAGATGCGCCGTTGCAGCGGCGGCCGGCGCCGGCCGAACCCGGGTTCCCAGTCCTCGTCGCCGCCGCGGTTCCAGTCGTCGTCGCCGCCGCGGGCACCGGCCAGTGCGGCGGCGACTCCCTCCGCCGGCCCCGCTCCGGTCGCCGGCCGGATGACGCGGCCACCCACCACCGCGATCAGCACCATCACGACCAGACCCGCGGCTTTGGCGAGTACCAGCCGGGCATCGGTGCCGCCGTCCGGCCGGTGCAGCCAGGCCTGACCGGCACCGGTCACCGACAGGGCGCTCAGGCTGACCGCCGCCACCTGCGGGAACCGCCGCCAGACATGGCGCAGCCGTACCGCCGGCAGCCGCACCGCGGCCAACGCCAGGGTGGTGAGCCCGCCGAGCCAGATGGTCGTGGCGAGCAGGTGCACGGTGTCCAGCACCGCGCCCACGGCCGGGTACCGGCCGTCCACCGCGGTACCGGCGAACACCCACGACTCGATCAGCCCGACCAGCAGCAGGACCGCCAGCATGTCGGACTGCGCCCTCCCGTGCAGATGGTCGACGAGCCAGGCGGCCGCGATCGCGAGCAGTGCGATCCGCGCCGCGAGCGCCGTACCGGACCGCCCGGCCAGCGCCTCGAACAGCCCCCCGGCCGCGTCCGCTTCCTCGCTCAACAGGCCGGCGGTGCCGATCAGGGAGAGGCTCCAGCCGAACCAGGTGACCACCGCGATCCCGGGCAGCCGCCGACCGGCCGGCCACACGCCGTACCAGAAGACCGCCGGACCGACCAGCAACACCAGGCCCAGGTAGGAAAGCCCGGTGAAGACGGCCGAGGTCGCACCGGTGGTCATTCGATCAGATCCACTTGTACGGTGACGCGCCGCAGATCGGGGACCTGGTTCCCTTCCCGGGGCACCGTCCAGCCGCTGGTGGTGCGGTTGCCGCAGACCATCCGCTCCGGCGGGGCCAGCGGGCAGTTGACCGCGAGCACGTTCGCCCCGGCTATCTCGAGCCGTACCGGGACACCCGTCGCCTGACCGAGCAGCAGCGGCGTCAACACCACCAGCGCGCGGCCGGCCGGTGCCGGAGTCACCCGGAGCACGCTGTTGTGCACGGTGTACTGCAGTTCGAGCCGGTGCCGCCCGGGCGCGTCGCTGAACGAGTGCAGCACCCAGCGGCTGCCCTCGCTGGTGCGCAGCGACTCCACCGGCAGCGGCGTACCGTCCAGGCTCCCGACCAGCCCCAACAGCTCCGGCTGTACGGTCTGGCCGGCCTGGATACCCGCACCGGACAGGCTGGCCGGCACCGACAGCCGGATTACGGCAGGTACCTTCTCCGTGCTCCACTCGAGCCGCTCGGTCAGCTGGACGTCGCCGGTACCGACGACGAACGCCTGGACCGTGAGCCCCTCGGGCAGACCGATGAGCCCGCCCGGCCCGACCTGTCCGGCCACCGCGCCCGGGGACGCCCCTCCACCATTGGCAGCGCCCGGTGCGGCGGTACCCCTGGCCGCCTGTCGCTGTTTCGGCCTGTCCGGCTGCGCGATCCAGGCGTACCCGACCAGCGAGACGACCAGCAGCACCACCAGTGCGGCAGCCGCCCATACGACCGTGGTGTACCGGCGCTCGTAAGGCTCGTACGAGACGAGCAGGTTGCGTACCGGCTCGGTCGGCTTCGCCGCCTCGGCGGCCTCGGTGCGCCCGGCGCCGTCGGCGGTCGTCGGTACCGCCGCGCGGATCGCGGTAGCGACCGGCTCCGGCGCCTCGTCCGCGGCGGTGGCCGTCTGCTCCCGCGTCCCGTCCGCGGCGGTGGCCATCTGCTCGGGCGTCTCGTCCGCGGCGGTGGCAGCGTCCTCCGCGGGAGCCGCCGGCTGCGCGGCGTCGGGCTGCCTGCCGACCGCCGACTGCGCGGCGTCGGGCTGCTTGGTAACCGCCGACTGCTTGCCGACCGCCGACTGCGCGGCGTCCGGCTGCTTGGCGACGCTCGCGACCTCGGTGCGTCCGGCGTGGGCGACAGCCCCGCCCGGCGGGTCCGGCTCGACGGCCGTACCCGCGCCTTCCCTACCCGCTGTGCTCATCCACGCCCCCGCCGCGCCGTTTCCCGGCGGAGGTGCGTCCGCCGTCTGCTCGTCGCTCCCGGCACGTTCGCGCGCAACCGCAGTCGTGTGGAAAACGCTGCCGGGCCCCCGCGGCTCCGTCACAGATTCGAGTATTGGCAACAGTTGGCCGGCATACGACCAAGTTCACAAATTGTCGTCGGGAAATTACTTGTGGTCGATGAATTCAGGCACATAATCGCTGGTCAGGGCCATCAGATATCGCCAACCCGACAGTAAGATGCCCTTTGCCGCGGTGCGCCGCTTATGGTTCGGCGTACATCGGTGGGGCGATCGTCCGGATCACCATGCGCCGATTGAACACTTGTCTGGTGGTGCGGGGATGCGTCTGCTGATTCGCTGCGCGGTGCTGCTCGCAATCCTCGGGTCAGCCGCGCTGGGCGCGGCCGCTCCGGCGAGTGCGGCGGTCACAAGCGGTGATCTGTACATCCTGCAAGGCGTTCCGAACCAGAACGTCGACTTGTACGTCAACGACCGCCGCGTCGGAAGCTCGGTCGCGCCGACCACGATTGTCGGCCCGCTGGTACTCGACGCCGGTACGTACCGCGTGCGGGCCACCGCGCCGGGCGGTACCAATCTCATCGAGCGCGGCCTGACCATCACCGGCGGCCGCAGTCTCGACGCGGTACTGCACCTGGACGCGCAGGCGAGCGCGGCACCGGTCGTCACGTTGTTCCCGAACGATCTCAGCCCGGTACCGGCGAACCGGTCCCGGTTGGCGATCGCGCACACCGCGTCGGTACCGGCCGCGGACATCCGGGTGGCCGGCAAGGTGCTGTTCGCGAACGTCGCCAACGGCGAGGGCCTGACCACGGTGGTACCGGCCGCCAGCTATCCGGTGGACGTGGTGCCGACCGGTACGGACGGGCCGCCGTTGATCGGACCGGCCACGTTCACGCTCAAGCCCGGCAGCCTCACCAGGGTCTTCGCGATCGGACAGCCCACCACCACCGGCATGAAGGTGATCGTGCAGACGCTGCGGCTCGGTACCTTCGGCGCGGCCGCGCCGAGCCTGGTCGACACCGGCAGTGGTGGCCTCGCTGCGGACCGGCACCCCGGCTCGGCGGTACCGCTGGCGATCGGCGCCGCCGTACTCGTCGCGACCGTGCTCGGCGTGCTCCTGCGGACCCGATCCCGCAGGCGGTGACTCGCGACGTACCGCGCCGGCGGGCGCCGCTGGTGGCGGTATTGCTGCTGCTCCCGGCGTGCGGGCACGCGTCCGACCGCGGTGACCTCCCGGACCGGGGCCTGCCGCCGCCGGTACCGACGGTCGCCTCGGCGGCGCCGACCCTGCGGCCGGACGGTGCGGCGATCCCACCGGGTACCGGCGCACCCGACGATCCGGCCGGGTACGCGGGCGCGCCGACAGCGAGCAACCCGGTGCCGATCCGGCTGGTACGGCTGCGCATTCCGGCGATCGGAGTGGACGCGCCGGTGGAGGATGTCGGCGTACGACCGCACGGCCAGCTCCAGATTCCGGACGACCCTCGGGCACTCGGCCGGTGGGCCGGCGGTGCGGCTCCGGGCGAGCCGTACGGCAGCGCGGTCGTGGTGGGGCATGTGGACAGCGCGGTACGTGGCGCCGGTGCGTTCTTCCGGCTACGGGAGGTCGGGCCCGGCGAGCTCGTCGTCGCGGTCGGGGTGGACGGGCGGACGATCACCTACCGGATCGTGGCCCGCCGTACCGTCGACAAAAACGACCTGGTGGCCGCGACCGATCCGTTCCGGCAGGACCTCGACCACCGCCTGGTCCTGATCACCTGCGGCGGCCCGTTCGACTCCGCGCGCCGGCACTATCGGGACAACGTCGTGGTGTTCGGCACGGTGCTCGCCCGGCACTGAGCCGGCCCGCCATGGCCGGCACCGAGCCGGTCCCGCCAGCGTGGCGCCACGCGCTGTTGAGCCGGTCGCAACCCAGCCGGTCGCAACCCAGCCGTCCCGGTCCAGCGCGCCTCATCACGGGCCGTCCGGCAGCGGCGGCAGGGACACCGCAGAGGAAGCCGAGGAACTCGGGCTCGGCGGTTCCGGCGAATCGGATGGCGACGGGGGCGGCGCGGTGGGCGAACCTGCCGGAGCGCCACCCCCGCCCGCGTGCGCGGCCGGTCCGGCGCCGGATTTCACCGGCCGGGGCGCACCGCTGGTGGCCTGTGCCGGTTCCGCTGGGATCGCCCCGCCGGGCTGCTGATTGTTGTGCCGCGGCTGCCCACCGGCCGGCACCTCCATCGTGCCGCGGCCGGTCTGCCGGTCGGTGCCGACCGTCTCGTCCGCGTTCAGCGCCGTGTAGAGGTACCCGACCCCCGCGCCGGCGGCCAACGCCACGGCGGCGAACGCCGCGCACAGCACCAGGCGACCTGAGCCGACGCGGGAGTGCGGCTCCGCACGGGCGAGGAGTTCGCCGTCACCCGCGCCAGCGGCAAGCCCGCCCGCCGGCTGCGCGGCCGGCCCATCGGACCCGACGGGAGTACCGGCGGCGCGCCTGATCGCTCCCGCGCGGTGCCCGGACCGGCGCCGGTGGGCCAGCTCCTGCTCGACCCGCTCGTGCAGCCGGCGGATGACTTCCGAGGGTCCCGGTGTCGACGGACTGTCGCCCGTAGCGCTGCTCATGCACAGCCCCATACCCAGAAACGAGCCATGTACAACGAGCGAAGTTGGATTTAGACCGATATGCCGGCCGCTCTGTTTACGAAATGCAATGCTACGTGCACGTAGCGTCGGCGGGGATCCGTCGGAGGTGGCCATGAACGCACATATGGCGGAGCGGTCGCAGAGCGTCGGCGGTCCCCCGTCCAGTGGGACGGTCACTGATCGGCGAGTGGAGGCGGTCGCTGGTCAGCGGGTGGAGAAGGCCGCCGATCAGCGGGTCGGGACGGTGGGCGATCGACGGGTGGTCCCCGATCGGCGGGTGGTCCCCGATCGGCGGGCCACGCCGGACGAGGGCCCGACCCGCTACTCGGTGATCGAGGATCCGACGCTGTGGCGATGGTTCGCCAGCGAGATGCTCGACCAGCACCATCCGGTCCGCATCCCCGGCCTCACCGTCCGGGTCGTCCAGTGCTCGTGCGGCCGACCGCTGCTGCTGTGTCCGGTGGGCGTACTCACCGAGCGGCTCCGGCGCGCCGACTGAGCCGGCCGCCGGCGCGCTGACAGCAAGACGGGCGCTCCACGAACGGCCGGATCCCGCGCTGACGGCGACGGTTCACGCGGAGCGGCCGAGGTCGGCGGCCACCCCGCTGCGCGCCGGCCCGCTGCTCGCGCCGGTCGGGTTGGGCGCGCCGGTCGGGTTGGGCGCGCCGGTCGGGTTGGGCGCGCCGGTCGGGTTGGGCGCGCTGGTCACCCTGCCGATCTCCGGCCGGCTCACCGACCGGTACGGGGCACGTCCGCTGGCGCTGAGCGGACTGCTGGTCGTCCTGCTCGGACTGGTCGGCTGCGCCCTCATCGGTACGGACACCGGTACCGCGCCACTCGTCGCCGACCTGTTCCTGATCGGCCTCGGGCACGGCCTGGTCACCCCGGCACTGACCGCCGGGATGTACGCTGACGTGCCCCGGTCGGGGGTGGCGGGGGCGACCGCGGCCAGCACCATCCTGGTCCGTGGGCGGCGCGGCCGGCATCGCCGCACTCGCGGTCATTCCTGCAGGTGTACCTGCGGTCCGGACTCGCGGACGGCGGGACGGTGGCCGAGCTCGCCGCGGCCGGTACACCGTCATCGGTGTCCGGCGCGTTCAGCCGTACCTTCGGCTGGACGCTGCTCATCGCCGCGTTCGCGCTGGTCCCGGTGCTGCTGCCGGCACGGGCGCCGGAACCGGACGGGTCGGACGCCGAGCCAGCCGCCCCGTCCGCGGAGCCGGCCGCCGCGTCGCAGCCGGCGGACCGGTCAGGCTGATCAGTCGGCGGAGACGCTGATTCCGGCCTCGGTGGCGGCCGACTCGGCGCGCTCCAGCCGGCGTCGCTCGGTACCCAACTCCCGCTCGGCCCGCTGCCGATCGCGCAGGTGCCGGCGCAGCTCCCGGTCGGCCTCGGCCGCCTCACCGCGCAGCTCCCGCTCCCGGTCACGCAGGTCGCGCAGCGCCACGTCGATCTCGTCCAGCCGCTCCTGGGTGGCACGCTCGGCCTCGGCCGCGAGGTCGCGCCGCTCCTCCACCGCGTTCACCCGGTCGCGCGCCTCGGTCAGCCGTTGCTTGGCGCGGTCCCGGGCGCGCCGGGCCGCGACCTCGTCCTTGTCGGCGTCCTTGTTGGTGTCCCTGTCGGTGTCCCTGTCGGTGTCCCTGTCGGTGTCCCTGTCGGTGGCCTTGTTGGTGTCCTTGTCGGTGTCCTTGTCTGCCTCGGCGGCCGCCGCCTCGTCGTCGCGGTCGGCCGCGGCCTCGCCGTTCGACCCTGCTCTGGTACGCCGACCGGCGCTGCCGGCCCGACCGCGCGAGGACTTGTCGCTGGCGTCATCGGTGGGCGCCGCCCGGTCGGTGTCCCGTACCACCGACAGCCGCGGCCGGCCGGTGGGACCGATCGCACCGGGGGGCATCGGCAGCCCGAACCCGGAGTACTCCACCGGCTTGGTCAGCTGGGCGGACCGGACGACCTCGGCGACCGCGGGATCGACCATCGCGGCCTGCAGGGTCGACGCGGCCTGCTCCACCGCTGGACCGCCGGCCGGCTGACCCGCGGCTTCGGCCAGCTCGGTGGCGGCCGCCGCCACCTCGTCCACCAGCCGCTTGCGCTGCCCGGACAACTCCCGGAGCCGACCGCCGTCGCCGGCCTCCTGCGCCTGCCGCAGCTTGTCGCCGAGCGCGAGTACCGCATCGATCCGCTCCGGCTGCTCGATGGCGAGCAGGTTGACCAGCCACGCCCCGACGACCGGACGCCGCAGCTCGTTGATCCGCTTCGCCAGCGCGGTGTCGCCGGCGGCGCGGGCTTGCTTGGCCGCGGCGGTACGCCCCGCCACGAACTGATCCGGTGGCGACCCGTACAGCCGGCGGACGACCTCCTCGAAATCCTGCTCCCCGGACGCCATATGACCAGCAAACCGCATCCGGCCGCGGCGGGCACCGATTCGGGGCGTGCCGGTTTCGGCGGTACCGGACGCGTGAGGAGAATCCACCCGATGCTCGGGGCTGTCCCGAGCGAGCTGTCACCGCTGGTCAACCCACTGGTACGTGCTTGCAGCGGTATGGCCCTGCCCGCGCCGGGCGCCCGGATCGCGAGTTCACGCGCCACCGGCCCGGCTTTGTCACGAAACTGATTGACCTTCCGCACAGGTCGGGCACACCGTCAGTAGCGGAGGGATGCCATGGGGGACATTGCCACGCCCGGCGGTACGAGCCCGGTGCCACCGAGCCGTCGCACGGTCGGTAGCCGCCGGCGTACCCGCCGCACCCGCGGCACCGAAGCCACGGCCCGCGCGGGTAAGACCGGCGACCAGAAGTCCGATGCCACCGACAAGGCGTCCACCGCCCTGGGTGCCGGTCTGGCGCTGTTCACCGCATCGCTCGGCGCGGTCGGCGGACTGACCGGCGGCGTCGCCCGGATGTTCCGCAACGGCAGCCATGTACTCGTGGTGGTGGCGTTCGCGCTGGTCCTGCTGTCCGTACTGCTGGCTGTGCTGGCCCGACTGTGGGGCCGCGGGGTGGCCGCGGTGATGCTGACGGCGGGGCTGCTCGCCTTCGGGTTCGGCTCGTTCATCGGCGTCGAACAGATGGTCAAGTCCGCCAAGACCCTCGACCGGCCGGCGCTGGCCGCCCAGATGGTCCGGGTGGACGACGGCTGGGTGCTCAAGGTGCAGGCCGGCAGCAGCGGCCTGCGGGCCACCGACCAACTGCAGGTGCTGGTGTACGGCCAGACCGCGCAGCTCGCTCCGCAGGTCAGTCCCACGCCGTCCGGCGTGTCCGGTCAGGGCGCGGGGGGTTCGCCGCCCGCCAGCCCGTCGGCGGGTTCGCCGTCCCCGGCCCCGACCGTGAGCGCGGCGCCGCATCTGGACGGCATCCGCATGTTCTACGCCCAGGCCGGACCGAACGCGGACGGCATCGCCACCGAGACCGTGGAGATCCCGTTCCCCGTCAACCAGGGCATCCACACGATCGTGGTGACCGCGAACCTCGGCGACTATCCGCGCGACTGCGAAGGCAAGCTGGTCAACGTCCAGGACAACACCGAGCTGTTCCTGCCGCCGGCGGTGCTGCGGGGTGGCCGGACGCGGCGGGACGAGACGCTGTCCTGCGTCACGCTGCGGACGCCGACCGCGCCGGTGCCATCCGTCGGCGCGGGCGGGCTCCGGCCAGGTGCGACGCCGGTCGTCCGGACCGGTGTGACGCCGGCCGTACTGCCGCGGTGAAGCGGGTACGACCGGCGGAGCTACGACCGGCGGAGAGCTACGACCGGCGGGGGTACGACCGGTGGTGAGCGTGACGCGCTAGCGGGCGACGGTGGCGACCGCCCAGATCCCGCCGGTACCGGCTCGCGCCGGCTGTACCGCGGTCAGCACCGCACTCGCACCGCCGGACTCGCGCACCAGGTACACGGTCGGGCTGATCGCGCGAAGCTCCAGTCCGGACCAGTGCAGGACCGCGCTGGCGTACTGGCGTACCACCGACTCGGCGCTGCCGAGCCACGGCTGGTGACCGGAGTCGAACCCGGCCTGTGCGGTCGCGGCCTGCGCGCTGGTACTGACCGGCCAGGTCGCCGGCCTGGGCGCGTGCCAGAAGTCGACCACCAGGCGAGCCGGCGCGGTCAGCGTGGAGACGGTGATTCCGGTCGGGCGGGTCACGCCGACGCCGAAGCTCAGTACCGACTCGAAGTCGCCGGCCACCGCCGCCTCGGACAGCATCGGCAGCAACGGCGTGACCCTGGTCGGGCCGGTGTACCGCTGGCCCTGGCTCGGATCCGCCACCCGCGGCGTGGTGTCCAGCGTGCCGCCGTGGACGACGACGTACAGGAACGCGGAGCCGCGCAGTGGTACCGGCTTGTCCGCCGGATCGGTGGTCACCTTGTCCACGTACCGGATGGCGTGCGCCGGCGCGGTGGTGCCGCCGAACTCGAACACGAGCCGGTCGTACCCGGGATGCCGACCGGTACGGATGGCCTGGAGTAGTCCGGCCGGCGCCGTCGTGGCCGGACGTACCCCACCATCGTCCCCGGCCGACGCGGACGGCGACGTGCCCGCCGACGAGGAGACGCCACCGGACGGGGTCGGCTGGTCGCTGGTCGGCGTGCCGCAGCCGGCGGCGAACAGGACCACGCCGGCGGCGACGGCGAGCGGGATGGCGAGGCGTCTCATGGTGTCCCCCAGGTTGCGAACCGGCCGGGCCGATCCTTGCCGAACGATCAGCTTCACCGTCGGCCCGCCGGTCAACCGCTGCTTCACCGTCAGGTAACCGTTGTGTCACCGACCGGGTCGCGACTCCGACAGAACAACTGCTTACCACGGTAACCGGCCGATATTCTGACCCCGCCATGGACGAGCACGTGCTGCTCGTGGAGGACGACGCCTCCATCCGCGAGGTCACCGCACTGGGGCTGCGTCGAGCAGGACTGCGGGTCAGTACCGCGGTCGACGGCCCGGACGGACTCGCCCGCCAGCAACAGCACCGCTTCGACCTGGTCATCCTCGACGTGATGCTGCCCGGGCTGGACGGCTTCGAGGTGTGCCGGCGGATCCGCCGGTCCAGCCGGGTACCGATCCTGATGCTGACCGCGCGTACCGACACGCTCGATGTGGTGGTCGGGCTCGAGTCCGGCGCGGACGACTACGTGAAGAAGCCGTTCGAGGTTCCGGAGCTGGTGGCCCGGGTACGCGCGCTGCTGCGCCGCGCGGCCGAGGCCGACCAGGACCAGGCGCTGACAGTGGGCGACCTGCGGATCGACCCGGAGCAGTACACCGTGCGCAAGAACGGTGACGAGGTGGTGCTGACCGCCACCGAGTTCCGGCTGCTCCTGGAACTGGCCCGGCATCCCGGCCGGGTGTTCACCCGGGAGATCCTGCTCGACCGGGTGTGGAACTTCGACTACCTCGGCGACTCGCGCCTGGTCGACGTGGCGGTACAGCGGCTCCGGGCGAAGATCGAGGACGACCCGGCAGCACCGCGACTGATCCGGACGGTGCGCGGTGCCGGATACAAACTTGCCACCGACTGACCGGGACGGCGGGCCGCCGGCGGTCGACCCACCGACTGACCGGGACGGCGGCCCGCCGACGGTCGACCCACCGCGTGAGCGGAACGGCGCCGGCCCCGTGCCACCCGACGACACCGCGCCGCCCGACGACACCGTACGGCCCGACGGCACGCTGCGGATGCTCCGGCCGGTGCCCCCGTCCCGGCTGCGGCGGCGGCTGACCGTCGCGTTCGTACTCGTCGCCGGCGTAGCCACCGGGGTGCTCGCGGTCGGCGTGTATCTGCTGGTAGGACAGGCGCGGCTGGCCGACTCGCGGGACGCGGCCGGGGTGGACGCGCGGTACCAGCTGGTTCTCGCCGGCGACTTCCTGCCGCTCGACGAAACCGGCACGGGCGCGGGAGAGGACGGCAGCAGTACCGACGGCGCGCGGTCGCCGCTGGATGAACGCCGCGACAGCCTGCTGACCAGCTTCGAGCAGACCGGCCATCACGTCGTACTGGTCACCGGCGACCGGGTCGACGCGTCCAGCCCGGAGCTCGACGTGACCCCCGGCAGTGAGCTGCGCGCCAAAGCAGCCCGTGGCGACCTCGGCTACCAGCGGCTCGACACCGGCGGCCGGCACCTGCTGCTGGTCGGCGGCCGGATCCCCGGCGCGACCGGTGAAAGGCCCGCCGAGCTGTACGTGGTGACGGTGGAGGACACCATCTACGCCGACCTGGACCAGCTGCGGACCGTACTGGCCGGCGGCTGGCTCGCGGTGGTGGTGGTGTCCGCGCTGGTGGGAGCCGTCCTCGCCCGACGCACCCTGGGTCCGGTCGCGCGCGCCAGCGCGGCCGCGCAGTCGGTGGCCGAGGGGCTGCTCGACACCAGGCTGCCGGCCGGCGGCGCGGACGAGTTCGGCGCCTGGGCGGCCTCGTTCAACCAGATGGCCGACGCGCTCCAGGCCAAGATCACCGCGCTGTCCGCCGCCCAGGCCCGCGAGCAGCGGTTCACCGCGGACGTGGCACACGAGCTGCGTACCCCGGTCACCGCCCTGGTCGCCGAGGCGTCGCTGCTGCACGAGTACCGCGACGACCTGCCCGACTCGGCGCGGCGACCGGTGGAGCTGGTGGTCAGCGACATCTACCGGCTGCGACACCTGGTCGAGGAGCTGATGGAGATCAGCCGGCTCGACGCCGGACGGGAGCCGGTGGTGGTCCGTCCGGTCGAGGTGAAAGCGCTGCTCCGGGCGATCCTCGCCGCCCGCGGATGGCGGCACCAGGTGCGGCTCGACGGCCACGCCGCCACCGTGGATACCGATCCGCGGCGGCTGGAGCGGATCCTGGCCAACGTGATCGCCAACGCGATCGAGCACGGCGGCTCCAGCGTCGTCGTGCACATCGCTACGACAGCCGATCGGGTACAGGTGCAGATAGCCGATCGCGGGCCGGGGATCCCGGCCGACCACCTGCCGAACCTGTTCGACCGGTTCTACAAGGCGGATCCGTCCCGGGCCAGCGGTGGGAGCGGGCTGGGGCTCGCCATCGCGAAGGAGAACGCGCGGCTGCTCGGTGCCGAGCTGCGGGTGCACAGCGCGGTCGGGGTCGGTACCGAGTTCGAGCTGGTCCTGCCGGTGGCCCGCCCGTGACCGGCCCGGCGGTTACCCAGCGGTTACCTGACCGTGAAGCTGCGGTGGAACGACACGCGCAGCGTTCCAGGCGAGGGACCACGAGGAGGTCTTCGATGAAACGCCTGACAACGCTGCTGATCGGCATCACCCTGATGCTCACCGCCTGCGGTGGTGACCGGTCCGGATCACTCGGCTCGGCGCCCACCGGCCGGCCGAAGTCGAGCCCGTCGTCGGCCACCCCGACCACGTCGCCGACCGCGACCCCGTCGAGCCCCGCGTCCGGGTCGGGTGAGCCGACCCGCACCATCACCATCCAGTTGTGGTTCACCAGGGCCGGCAAGGTCGTACCGACCAAGCGGACCCGGCCGGCGACCCTCGCGACGTCCCGGCTCGCGCTGACCGAACTGGTCGCCGGCCCGACTCCGGCGGAGTACCGCGCGGGCATGCGGTCCGCGATTCCGACCGGTACCACCTTCGACCTGACCGGCATCCGCGCCGGGGTGGCCAGCGTGTACTTCCCGCCCGCGTTCTACGACGGCGGTTCGGTGCTGGCCCGGCTACGGCAGGCGCAGGTGGTGTACACGCTGACCCAGTTCTCGACCGTGTCCAAGGTCGGTTTTCTCTCCGATGTGGAGCCTGCCGCGCCGGTGGGGCGGGACTCGTACGCCGAGCTCGTACCGCTGATCGTGGTCACCAGCCCGGCGGTCGACGAGCGGGTCACCAACCCGATCACGGTCACCGGTACCGCCAACGTGTTCGAGGCGACGGTGAGCCTGCGGCTCCTCGACTCGACCGGCCGGCAGCTCGCCACCACGTTCACCACCGCCACCTGCGGCAGCGGCTGCCGCGGTACCTACTCGGTGCAGCTGCCGTACCGGCTGGGCACCGAACAGCGCGGCACGCTGCAGGTGTACGAGGTCTCGCCGCGGGACGGCACCCGGGTGAACGTGGTGGACCTCCCGGTCGTACTGGCCGCGGCGCGCTAGGCAGTCGCCCGGGACCGGGACGCCGGTTCCGCGGCGGCATCCGCCGGAGCGGACTCCGCCGAGGCGGTCTTCTTGGGGCCGGTCGGTTTCGTGGCCGGCTTCGTGGCCGGTTTCGTGACCGTCTCCGCGGCGTCCTGTTCCGGCTCCGTCGCGGCCGGGGCCGCCGAGGCCGCGGCCAGCCGCGCCCAGACCGACACCAGGTAGTCGTCCGGCGGCAGCGTCGCCACGTCGACCGCCGCTTCGACCAGCGCGGCGCGCAGCGCCCGGGTGGTCGCGCCGTCGGCGGTACGGGCCCGCAGCGCGTCGACCGAGTCGACCTCGACGGCGAGCAGCAGGGCGAGCTGCTCAACGGTCAGGGTCGGATCGAGCTCACCGAGCTGGGCGATCCGCCGCCAGCGCGCCACCACCAGTGGTGGTACCTCCACGTCCCGCGCGACCCCGGCCCGCTGCGGCCCGGTGGTCGTGAGTTTGAGCAGGTCAACCGCGGTTCGGATGCCGATCGCGCGCAACTTGCCGGCGTACGGCCGCAGCGGCGTGAGCGCGGCGAAGTCCTCCGGCGGCGGATCGCCGACCAGCCACTTGAACCTCGCGTTGTCGTACAGCGGCCGCAGCGACGGGTCGCGCCGGGCCCAGGACCGCAGGCCGCCGTCGGCCACCGCCGGCTCCAGCTCGGCCAGCGCTGAGAGCAGATCCCCGCGCCCGGCGTACAGGCAGGCCCAGTTGTAGTGCAGTTGCCGGGTGAGCCGGGCACCGGTCGTCCAGGGCTTGACCAGCCGGGTCATCGCGTCGAGCCGGCGCCACAGCACGGTGTCCGGTCCGGCGGCCGAGGTCGGCGCGGTGTCCACCACGCTCTGCCAGAGCATGCTGACCGGCGGCCTGAGCTCGGCCAACAGCACCTGAAGGTCGCTCTCGTCGGCCGCGCTGAGGCTGTCGATCTCGGTCACCAGCTCCCGGGTCGCCGACATGGCGCGCAGCCAGCCGACCGGGTCGCCGTGGCCGTCGGTGTACCGGAAGAGATAGACGTTGAACCACCCGATCGCCCGGTTGAACAGGACCCGCAGCCGCAGCGCCTGCCAGCCGCGCCCGTCCAACGGCAGGTCCCGGTAGAGCCGGTCGGTCTCCGCCGCGAACGCCTGGTGCCCGGCCAGGTCGTCGGCGCGGCGGCTGGTCACGACCAGGTACGCCAGCCGGGCCGAGAAGTTCGCCGGATCCCGGTCGACCGCGTTGGCCAGCAGCGACGCGCACAGGTTGTCCTGCGGCGCGATGGCCGGATCGGTGGCCAGCACCACCGCCGCCACGCTCTCCCACGTGGTCGCGCCGGCGAGCCCTTCGCGCAGGTCACGGTGTACCGCGCCGAGCCGGAACAGGATGGCCGCCGCGGCGCCGGTGAGCAGCTGCGTCTTCGTACCGCCGGAGACCGGCTCGCTGCCGTCGCCGCCGGACCGGGGCAGCAGGCTCGACCGGTCCACCATGATCTTGTCGATGGACCGCCCGTTGCGGGTGATCGCGACCGTCGCCCGATCGTCGTCGATCAGGGTCACGGTCACGGACCACGGGGTGGTCGGCCGCAGCCCGTTGACGAACCGGAGCAGCGCGGCCAGTACGTTGCCGGCTGGCAGGATCGACAGCGCGCCTTCCGGCAGCGCCATCACGTCGGTCTTCTCCGGTACCTCGAGTCCACTCGGCCGGTCCCGGCCGAGGGCGCGCAGTTGGGTGGCGAGGTACGCGCTGCCGCTCGGGTCCCGCTGCCCGGCGTGGTCCTGTACGTCCAGGTGCAGCCGGAGCCGTACCCGCCAGCACCAGCCCAGCAGCAGGCAGCCGACCAGGATCGCGACCGCCGCGACTCCCAACAGAACCCAGCGCTGGGTACGGCCGGCCTGCACCAGCGCGACGAGCGCGACCAGCCACGCCGCGACGGTGGTACCGATCCGGATCGCCCGCGCCTGCCGACCGACCCGGTTCTCCGCCGGCCCGGGGATCAGCGGTGCCAGCCGGATCAGCAGGTACAACAGCACCAGCCCGGCCAGGAACAGCAGGAACGCGGACTTGTAGTCGTCGTAGTACGAGGTGATCCGCAACGCGCTGTTCTGCACCGCGTCCCCCGGCTTGCTGTCCAGCGCCCGCAGTCCGGCGGTCGCAGCCTCGTTGTCCGCGTCGATGCGCAGCGCGTCGCGGTACTGCTCCTGTGCCGCGTTCCGGTCGCCGGCGGTACGGGCCCGGTCGCCTTTCGCCGCCGCGGTGGCCGCGTCCCGCCGCAGTTTCGCGAGCCCGGCCAGGCCGTCCCGTACGCAGCCGGCCAGCGCGGGCGGCGGTGCCCCGTCGGCGAGCGGCTTGCGGTACAGCTCCTCGGCCCGCGCCAGCAGCCCGCGTTCGGTCAACTGCTGCGCGGCCACACACACCGAGCCCCCGGCCGCGACAACCGGTGTGGGCGCTGGTCCGGGCGCCGCCCAGGCACCACTCGCGGACAGCCCGACCAGCGCCATCGCGCCGATCAGGACCGCGCCGCCGACCGCGCTGACCACTCCGCCCGGCCTCGTGCTGCCGGTACGCCGATACAACCGGATGCTCATGCCCTCTCCCACCGTGTCCGGGCATATCGTCCACCGCGGCCGGCCGGTCCCGCTGCGGATTGCCACAATCGGACAGGTCGACATTGGACAGCCGGGCACCGTACAGCGGGGTCGGTTGCGTTACGACGCGCGGAGCTCGGCCGCGCCGAACGCAACCCCGAACCGTTTGCACCAGATGACCACGCTGCGGTAGTCCTGCGGCGATGCGGCCGCGGGCACGGCGTACACCTGATCGCCCTTGTTGCCCTTCAACCGGCCCAACTCGAGCCACTCGCCATCGTCGAAGCTGCGCCAGGCGTCCGGCAGCGCCGGCCGATCCGTCAGCCATACCCGCAGGTCCGGCCCGTTGCTCGTGTCAAGGTCGTCGATCGCCAGTACGTGCGCACCGGTACGCAACCGGACGAGCCGTACCCCACCGCTGGTGGCGTGCTCCTGGCTGATGAACCGCCCGGTCCGGAGCAGTTGGTCGGTCGGTACCGCCGATCCACCGGTGGCCGTGGGGTCGGCGGCCGGCGGGGCGGCCGCGGACGGCAGCGACTCGTGCACGGTCCGGTCCACCACCAGCTTCCACGGCTGGAACCAGTACAGGCCGAAGACCATCCCGATCGCGAGCACGCCGATGACCAGCCAGCTGACCGGGGAACGGAACAGTCGTCGGAGCATGCCTCCATGCTGTCCGGAACCAGCCAGCGACGGTGTTACGAACCGCGGAACTCGGCCGGGCCGGGGAGGTACACAGGAACCATGCGGGCTTTCGACCCGGTACGACTGGGCGGCTACGAGTGCGACGCGTGGGTGGCGTACTACCGGCACCGGTGGCCGCGGGCGCTGCGCGCGATGGTCGGCATGGTGCGCGAGGGCTTCGGCATGCCGGTACGACAGACCCTGCACGGCGCCTGGCTGGTGCTCCGCGCGAACCAGTTGTGGGCACCGGTGCCGGACAACGATCCCGACGGTGCCCGGCGGCTGATGACCCGGTTCTACGCACTGGTGGCGCGTACCAAAGCGGAGCGCTTCGACGTGCGGGAGGCGGCCTGGCTGGAGGTCGAGTGGTGGCGGGTCCACCGGGCCGCGCAACATGACTCGGCCGAGCCGGAAGCGCTGGTCGACGCGCTGACCGCGTTGTACGCCCACGTCTACGCCGCGCCCGCGGAGTCGGTCCGGCCGGCGGCGGCCGACCGGGCCGAGGCTGCCCGCATCTCCGACCAGTGGGTCGCCGAGGGGTGCGATCCGGACAGCCCGTTGCTCGCGCGGGAACGGGCCGCGCTGGTCCGGTCGTACGCGTCGCTGCTGGCCGCGGTACACCGGCCCTGACCTGGCCGTCTATCAGGAGACCCGGCAGCGTCAGGTGATCGGCAGCACCGCGCGTACCTGATCGGAGCCCGGCTCCGGAGTGAGCGTGGCGCCGGCCCGTCGCAGCACGGCGAGCGCGGCATGGTTGTCCACAGTGGTCTCCGCGACCACCGCGCGGGCGCCGTGACGGGCCGCCTCCGCGACCAGTGCGCGCAGTGCGGCGGCGCCGAGTCCCCGGCCGCGCAGCGACCGGCCCAGCCAGATGCCGGTCTCCACCGCGTCCGGCTCGTCCCGCCAGGACATCCGGATCATGCCGACCATCCGATCGGCTCCGTTGTGGTCGGCGGGCGCGACGCCGGCCCCGAGGTTGGTCGGGATCAGGATGGCGTACATGACGGTGCGAGCCTCTCCGGCGAGCCCGTCGTACCGCTCCCGGTGGAAGTCACGGAAGGCCTTCTGGCGTTGCGCCGTCCAGATCCCGGGCGGCCCGGCGACCGGCGGCATGACCTGCTCCGGCGGGGCATCCGCCAGCGCGACCGCGAGCAGCCGCTCCAGCATCTCGTCGCCGTCGACCGGTCGCAGGTGTACGTCGGTGGCCACGAGCGGAGTGTGCGCCGCCCGGCCGGGACCGGCCAGCCGTTATTCCCCCGGTACGAACGTGCTCGTGAAGACCTGCCAGATCCGCAGGTCAGACTTCCACTGGGCGTCCGTGGTGGACCAGAACAGCCCGTACGCCTGGGTCTTGCTGGTGATCACGCCACGGTTGACCGCGTGTACCCGTACGCCACCGTCCCCGGCATAGGTGAACTCCCAGTCGGCCGCGTCGATGAAGTAGTCGACCCGGGTGATCCCGATCTTCCGGTAGTCCGGCCAGCCGTCCTTGCGCTGTACCTCCTGCTGCTCCCAGTCCTTGACCGGATCGGGCTTCGGCTGGTCGGTACGGTCGAGCATCAGGAACCGGCCGCTGTTCGGGTCGCGGATGTACAGCAGCTGCCCGTCGCGCGAGGTGGTCCAGCCGTTCGGGATGGCGAGCGACGCGCCATCGCTGTCGGTGAACCGGTGGAAGCCGGCCGGTACCACGGCAGCCTGACCGCCGGAGCCGGTACCGCTCGGCGCGGGGCTGCTCGGTGCCGCGCTGCTGGGTACGCCGGACGGGGTGCCCGGCGAGTGGGACGGGGTGCGCGTCCCGCTCGCGTGATCGCCGGTACCGCCGGAGTCGGGCCATGCCAGCCAGGTCACCACACCTGCCACCACCAGCAGCAGCGCGACCAGTCCGGCCAGCACCGCGACCCTCGGACGGCGGGACGCGGGTACCCCCGTAGACACCGCGGTCGGCGGCAACTGGCCGAGCCACGGCTCCGACGGCGCCGCTTCCGCGGCCGGCTCAGCCGCAGCCGCAACCGGTTCGGCCGCGGCGGCGGCCGGTTCAGGCTCCACCGGGGCAGCGTCGCCAGCCTCGGCGGCCACCGGCTCAGCTGAGGCGGAGTCGTTGCCGGCCGGCGACCCGGCGGCCGGTACCGCGCTGTCGGGGGTTGCCGCCGGAGCGGCGGTACGCGCGGCCCGGCGGAGCAGCCGCTCGGTCCGCTCGACGGACAGTCGCTCGGTCGGCTCGCGGCGGAGCAGTCCGTCCAGTACCTCGCCCAACGGCCCGGCCTGCTGCGCGGGCTCCGGATCCTCGGTCACCACCGCGGTCAGCGTGGCCAGCGGTGAGCCCCGGTCGTAGAGGGGCCGGCCCTCGACCGCGGCGTACAGGGTCGCGCCGAGCGCCCATAAGTCCGCCTCCGGACCGGCCGGCAACCCGCGGGCACGCTCAGGCGCGATGTACCCGGGTGCGCCGAGCAGTACGCCCGAGCGGGTCAGCGACATGTCGCCGGCCGCGGTGGCGATGCCGAAGTCGGTCAGTACGACCATCCCGTCGGCGCGCAGCAGCACGTTGCTGGGCTTCACGTCCCGGTGGGTGATCCCGACCCGATGTGCCGCGCGCAGCCCGGACAGGATCTCCAGCCCGATCTTGGCAACTCTCTCGGGCGGCAGCGCGCCGTCCTCCCGGAGCACCTGTTCGAGCGATCGCGCCGGCAGGTACTCCATCACCAGCCAGGGCCGGTCGTCGGCGCGCACCACGTCGTACACCGTGATGACGTTCGGATGGCTGATCGCGGCGGCGGCGCGGGCCTCGCGCAGGCCCCGCTCGACGGCGATCGCGCGTTCCTCCGCGTCCAGCTCGGGCGGGAGCAGCACGTCCTTGACCGCGACGTCCCGGTTCAGCACCTCGTCCCGGGCCAGCCACACCGCGCCCATGCCGCCACGACCGATCGGGGAGACCAGACGGTATCGATCACCGATGACGCGTCCGGGGGCAGCTGGCGAGGACATCGGTGACCAGGTACCCGATCAGGTGCCCCGGCTAACCGCACCCCGGAAATCCGGAATCGCCGGCCCGCGGCGGCGCCGGCGGGGTGATTACCGCAACGTGGTCGGCCGGACAGGAATCGGGCAGGCTTGCCCGGGTACGGCGCGCCGATCCGGGCGCGGCCGCGGAGGGAGGCGATGCGCGGTGGTACGTGCCGAGTGGAACGGTGTGGTACTCGCCGAGTCCGACGACACGGTGCAGGTCGAAGGCAACCACTACTTCCCGGTCGACTCGCTGAACCGGGAGCATTTCGTCGACAGCGACCACACCTCGATCTGCCCGTGGAAGGGGCGGGCCAGCTACTTCACGGTGGTCGCCAACGGCGAGAAGAACCCCGACGCGGCCTGGTACTACCCGGATCCCAGCAAGGCCGCCAGCGAGATCCGCGACCGGGTGGCGTTCTGGCACGGCGTGAAGGTGACCGACGGCTGATCGTCGCTGCTCAGGTCTGAGCCGGTACCGACCGTCCGACCTCGCGCAACAGCACCGCGAGCGCACTGAGATCCCGGTCGCCGAGGCCGGCCGCCAGCGCGTCGGCGACCACCTGACGGTTGGCGGCCAACTGGGTCATCCGCGCGTCGACGCTGCCCGCCAGGTCGTCGATCAACGCCATGTCCTTGGCGACCAGGTCCAGCATGAACGCGACCTGGGCGGTGTCCGGCCGCTCGAAGGCATCGCGCTTGTACCCGACGAACGGCGCGCCCACCGCGCTGTTGGCGAACACCTCGTACGCCCGGGCCCGGTCCACTCCGGCCTTCTCGGCCAGTACCAGCGCCTCGGCCAGTGCCTGGTTCAGCCCGAACAGCGCGGCGTTGACCGCGAGTTTCATGGTCGCGCCGGTGCCCTGCTCGCCCAGGTGGAAGATCCGGCTGGCCAGTACGTCGAGCACCGGCCGGACCCGGTCCAACGCGGCCGGATCGCCACCGACCATGAAGGTGAGTTCGCCCTTCTCCACCAGCGGGACACTGCCCGACACCGGACCGTCCAGCAGTGTCGCCGCGGCATCGGATACGAGCCGGCCGAGCGACCGGACGGTGTCCGGCGCGACCGTGCTGGTGTCCACCACCACGCTTCCCTCGCGCAACCCGGCGACCAGGCCCTTCGGTCCCCGGTACACGCTGTCCACGGCCGCGTCGTCGGCCAGCGACACGAGCACCACGTCCGCCGCCGAGGCGGCGTCCCGGGCCGTCTCGGCCACCGCCGCGCCGATCCGGTCGGCCACCGCCTCCATCCGGGCCCGGCCGCGGTTGTACAGCAGCACCGCGTTGCCGGCCCCGCGCAGCTTGGCCGCCATGGCGCCGCCCATCCGGCCGGTACCGACGACCGCGACGGTCTCCTGACCGGTCACAGCAGCAGCCACCCGCCGTCCACCACCAGGTTGGCGCCGTTCATCGACCGGTTCGACAGCAGGAAGTCGGTGGCGTGCACGATGTCGGCCATCGCCACGAGCTGACCGGTGGGGGTACGTTTGCGCACCCCGTCCAGCACCTCGGCCGGCTTGCCCCGCCACTCCGGGCTGTCGCCGACGATGCCGGGGTGCAGCGCGTTCACCCGGATCGGGGCCAGCTCGACGGCGAGCGAGTGGACCAGCCCGACGACGCCGCCGTTGATCGTCGACACGGTCACCGAGCCGGGGTACGGGCGCTCCCGGGCCTGCCCGCCGAACAGCACCACCGAGCCGTGCCGCGAAATGCGGGGCAGCAGCGCGTGTACGACCTCCGTGTACCCGACCAGCTTCAGCGTGACCAGGTGCAGGGCGGACGCGAGGTCGTACTCGGCGGCGGTGTTGCGGTCCCGGTCGATGGCCGCGAGCACCAGATGTTCGATCGGCCCGAGACCGGCCAGCGCCGGACCGATCCCGGCCGGTTCGGACAGCTCCAGCGCCACGCCCTCGGTACTGCCGCCCACCTCGGCAGCGACCGCCTTGGCCCGGCCGGCGTCGCGCCCGGTCAGGACCACGTCCCGGCCCTTCTCGGCGTAGTGCGCGGCGATCTCCCGGCCGATCCCGGACGTACCGCCGACGATCACGACGCTGCCCGCCGCATCGGTTGGTGTGGACATCACGGTCTCCTTCGTCAGCCGAGCGTCCGGCGCAGGTAGTCCCAGTCGCGGAGGAATCGGTACGAGTGCCGCCCCGGTGGCTGTGGCGCCTGGGTCTCCAGCCAGCGCAGCGGACCGTCGCCGAGGTTGCGGAACCCGTGTACGCAGCCGACCCCGGCGAACGCGACATCGCCCGGGCCGAGCTGGTACCGCTCGCCGTCGAAGGTCGCCTCGACCGCGCCCTCGAGGAACAGGTACGTCTCCTCGAACGGGTGGTCGTGCGGCCCGGCCACTCCGGCCGGGTCGTACTGCACCATGAACATCGTCTGCAACTGGGCCCCGAGATCCGAGTCGACCATCATCTTCACGGTGATTCCGCTGTACACCAGCAGTGCGGTGCGCATGCTGGCGGACACCGCGAGCCGGTCCTGGGTCTGCTGCCGCACGTCCATGCTGGCCGGCTCGACGTGCCCGAACAGCCGGTTCCGCGGATCCCGTACATCCACCTCGACCGGCTCGGCTGTCCCGGCCTCTTCGACGGGTCCAGCCTTGTGGACGGACCCGGCCTTTTCGGCGGGCCCGGCCTTTTCGGCGGACCCGGCCGGGGCGACCGGCGCGAGCACGGTGTCCTCCTCGTACCGGTCCCGCGGCTGCGGCGCGAGCATGTCCGCCCACCGGACGACCTCGTCGCCGTCGTTGCGCAGCGCGTGCGGCACCCCCACCGGCAGCAGCCCGTAATCCCCCGGGACCAGCCGGTACGACCCCTCCGGCAGCTCCAGGACAACCGTGCCGTCCAGGACGAACACGGACTCCTCGTACGAGTGGAGGTGCCCCGGCACCGACCCGCCCGGTTCCAGCGCGCACACGCCGAAGCCGGTGTGTACCGCCGGACCGCTCTCGTCCACCATCGACCAGCGGGTGAAGCCGGCGCTGTCCCGCGCCCACGGCTGGGTTGGCCGCAGGTAGCGCGCCTGCTCCACCCGCTGCACCAGGTGTCGGGGAGTCATGCCTTCGCGGTCCCGGCGGCGGCTCGTTCGACCAGGTAGTCACGGGACGCCTCGACCTTGCGGCGCGCCTCGTCGACGTCGGCGAGCAGCTTGCCGCCGCGCTTGCGTACCACTCCGTCCACGATCACTGTGTCCACATTGGACACATCGGCGGAGAGCACCACGGCCGCGGTCGCGTCGATCACCGGCGCCACGTTCAGCGCGGTCGCGTCGAGCAGTACCACGTCCGCCTTCTTGCCGGGCGTGAGCGATCCGGTACGACTCTCCAGGCCGGCGACGTGCGCGCCGTTCAGGGTTGCCATCTCCAGCATCGCCTTCACCGTCAGCATCGTCTCCGGTACCGGGGTGTCGGCCTGCCAGCAGTCCGCGTTCACCCGGGCCCGCTCACCGGCGAACGCCGTACGCATCTGGGTGAACATGTCCCCGGTCGCGGTGGTGACCACGTCGATGGACAGGCTCGGGCGCAGGCCGTACGCGATCGACTTCATCACCGGTGGCCAACCGTGCCCCATCTCCAGCTCGACCTGCGGCGCGATGGACACCGTGCCGCCGGAGTCGGCGACCAGGTGCCACTCCTCGTCGCTGAAGTAGCAGCAGTGCACGTAGGTGGTGTCCGGGCCGAGCAGCCCCAGTTCGGACAGCTGCTTGATCATGCCGAACCGGCCGGCCAGCCGCCCCATCGCGACGTGCACGGTGATCGGGATGCCGACCTCGCGGGCCAGCGCCCACTCCGAGCGCACCACGTCGTCGACGCAGAACCCGGGGCCGCGGGTGGCCAGCCCCATCGTGAGCAGCCCGTCGTCGGAGGAGAAGTACGTCTTGCGGATCCGGCGTACGTCCTCGCCCGGGATCGCGATCGTGCTGCCGTTCCAGTAGTCGTTCAGCGAGGTGTTCGCGCTGCCGTAGGCGTACTGCGCCCGGATCCCGGCCTCGGTGAGCGCGGTGATCGCGGCGTCCGGGTGCTCCGGGGTGTTGTTGATGTGCGACCAGTCGACCAGCGTGGTGATGCCCGCGTTCAGGCACTCCAGCGAGCCGGCGAGGTTCGCCGCGTACACGTCGTCCGGCCGGTACAGCGGGGCGAACGTGTCGAGTACGTCGACGAAGTAGTCGTCCAGGGTGGCGTTCGGCGCGCAGCCGCGGATCGACGCCTCCCAGGTGTGCCGGTGGGTGTCCACGAAGCCGGGGATGACGATGAAGCCAGCCGCGTCGACTACCTCGGCGTCTTCGGCGCCGATGTCCGGCTCGACGGCCACGATCCGGTCGTTCTCGATCAGCACATCGCCGCGCGGCAGGTCGCCGATCGTGCGGTCCACGGTGAGGACGTAGCCCCCCTTGATGAGCATCCGGTGACTCATCGCAGCTCCTTCGGTGTGGTTGCGGAAAGGCCGGGTCCCCCGATCCGGTGGTGGTCCCGCGCGCCCCCGGCGCGGGGTGGTGCTCTCCGTCGAGCCGCGCCCTTCGTCGCGGGGTGCGCGGTTCAGTACGCGACGAGCCGCCGGACGGCGTCCGTCACCTTGCCCACCGTGGGCATGACCTGGTCTTCGAGCGCGTCGGCGAACGGCAGCGGTACGCACTCCGCGGCCACCCGGCGGATCGGCGCGTCCAGCGACTCGAAGCCCTCGTCCGCGACGATCGAGGCGACCGTGCCGCCCCAGCCGCCCTGGTACGGGTTCTCCTCCACGATCACCAGCCGGGACGTGGTCGCGACACAGTCCAGAACGGTGCTCATGTCCAGCGGTACCAGGCAGCGCAGGTCCACCACCTGCGCGGATATGCCGTCGGCCGCCAGCTCCTCGGCCGCGGCCAGAGCCATCGGCACGGTGTACGCGAGCGCGACCAGCGTCACGTCGGTGCCGTCGCGTACCACCGCCGCCTGCCCGAGCGGTACCACGTGGTCGGCCGGCGCAGCCGGTCCTTTGCTCGCGAACAGGCCCTTGTGCTCGAAGAACACCACCGGGTCGTCCGACCGGATGGCCGAGGCCATCAACCCGATCACGTCGGCCGGAGTGGACGGCGCGACGATCTTGAGTCCGGGTACGGCCAGCGCCCAGTTCTCCACCGCCTGCGAGTGCTGGGCCCCGAAGCCGAGCCCGCCGCCGTTCGCGGTACGGATCACCAGCGGCACGCTCACCTGGCCGCCGGTCATGTACCGCACCTTGGGGATCTCGTTGGCCAGGTAGTCCCAGCAGCAGGCCAGGAAGTCGGAGAACATGATCTCCGCGACCGGGCGCAGGCCGGTCATCGCGGCGCCCATGGCCGCGCCCACGATGGCCTGCTCGGAGATCGGCGTGTCCCAGATCCGGCGCGGGCCGAACTCCTTGAACAGCCCGACCGTGGTCTTGAAGACGCCCTCGGCGGCGCCGATGTCCTCGCCGAGGCACACCACGGTCGGGTCCCGCCGCAGCTCCCGGGCGATGCCCTCGGCGACCGCCTCCCGGTAGGTGATCGTCCGGGTCTGCTCGCTCGGCTCTGCCGACGCGTTTCCCGCGGTGGCCGCCGCCGGCCGCTCGGCCGGCTTCTCCGGCGCGGCCGTGCTCAGGTCCGCCATGCCGCGCCTCCGTCCGCCCACACGTCGGTGAACGCTTCGGCCGGGTCGGCCGGCGGCGCGGCCTTGGCCGCGTCCACGGCCGCGGTCACCACCCGGGTCGCCCGCGCCTCCACCGCCGCGATCACCTCGGCGTCGACCTCGTGGTACGCCAGCCGCGCCTGGGCCACGGCCAGCGGATCATGGGCCAGCCACTGCTGTACCTCGTCCTCCGGCCGGTACTTGCCCGGATCGGTACGGCTGTGCCCGTAGTGCCGGTACGTCCGCGCCTCCAGCACGGTCGGCCCGTTGCCGGTACGCGCGCGAGCCGCGGCCCGGCTCACCGCGTCGCGTACCACCAGCACGTCGTTGCCGTCGATCACCTCGGCCGGCAGCCCGTGCGCCCCGGCCCGATCCGCGGCCGGATTCGGCACCGCGGTCACCGCGCCGATCGGCGTGTACTCCATGTAGAGGTTGTTCTCGCAAACAAAAAGCACAGGCAGCTTCCAAATGGCCGCCAGGTTCAACGCCTCGTGGAAGGCCCCGATGTTCGTCGCGCCGTCGCCGAAGAACGCGACCGCGACCTGTCCGGTACCGCGCAGCATCGCCGACCACGCGGCGCCGACGGCCATCGGCAGGTGCGCGCCGACGATCGCGTACGAGCCGAGCATGTTGTGTTCGGCGCTGGTCAGATGCATCGAGCCGCCCTTGGCCTTGCACAGCCCGGTCGACCGGCTCATCAGTTCGGCCAGGCACGCCTCCGGTGCCGCGCCGCGCGCCATCGCGTGGTGGTGGCCGCGATACGTGGCGAACACGTAGTCGTCCGGCCGCAGTGCCGCGCTGGCCCCGACCGCGACCGCCTCGTGTCCGGCCGCCAGGTGGGTGGTGCCCTTGACGAGCCCGGCCAGGAACAGGTCCTGCGCGGCCTTCTCGGTGCCCCGGATCACCAGCATCTGCTCGTACAGCTCGAGCAGGTCCGTCGCCTCGGCGGCGGGCGCGGACCGGTCGGCGAACAGGCTGGTCATGAGCCCGCTCCGTTGGGGTGCGGCTTGACCGTGGTGGTGTTGAGGTGGGACTGCGACTCGCGCAGGGTGTTCAGCGCGCCGCCCGCGGTCCAGTACTTCCGGCCGGCGACCAGCAGTTCCTCGGCCGGGAACTTGGTGATGACCTCGCACCCGTCGGCGGTGACCACCACCTCCTCCTCGATCCGCGCGGCCGACCAGCCGTCCGCGCCGGGCCAGTAGGTCTCCAGCGCGAACACCATGCCCTCCTCGAGTACTTCCGGATGGTCGAGCGAGACCAGCCGGCTGAAGATCGGCTTCTCCCAGATGGACAGGCCGACGCCGTGCCCGTACTGCAGGGCGAACGCCGCCTCCTCGTCCGGGAAGCCGAACTCGGTGGCGCGCGGCCAGAGCGACACGATGTCGCCGGTGGTCACCCCGGGTCGGACCAGCGAGATCGCCGCGTCCATGTACTCCCGGCAGCGGGTGTACGCGTCGCGGTGCGCCGGCGAGGCACTGCCCACCGCGAAGGTGCGGTAGTAGCAGGTCCGGTAGCCGAGGTAGCTGTGCAGGATGTCGAAGAACGCCGGGTCGCCGGGGCGGACGAGCCGGTCGGAGTACACGTGCGGGTGCGGCGAACAGCGCTCGCCGGAGATCGCGTTGACTCCCTCGACGTACTCGCTGCCCAGGTCGTAGAGCACCTTGCTGACCAGACCCACACATTCGTTCTCGCGTACGCCCGGGCGCAGGTAGCGGTACAGCTCCTCGTACGCCGCGTCCACCATCGAGCAGGCCTGGGTGAGCAGGCCGATCTCGTCCGGCGTCTTGATCCGGCGCGCGTCGAGGAACACCTGCTGGCCGTCGACCACGTCGAGCCCGGCGTTCTGCAGCGCGAACAGCACCGGCATTTCGACCAGGTCGACGCCGACCGGTTCACCGGCCAGCCCGTACTCGGCCAGCTCCCGGACGATCTTGTGGGCGACCTCCTCGGCCACGCCGGCACCGGGGTGGAACGCGCCGCGCAGCGTGGAGATGCCGGCCCGGGCGCCGGACCGGTCCGGCAGTTTCTGGTGGTCGGGATCGCCGCCGGCGGCGGCCTTGCGCGCGGGGTAGTCGAGCCAGGGGTTGTACAGCTGGTGGTGCTTCGCGGCCGAGCCGAAGTCCCAGATGACCGGCTCACCGCCGCGCGGCAGCAGCGCGAACCGGATCAGCTTGTCCATCGCCCAGGTGCCGATGTGGGTCGACGTCATGTACCGGATGTTCGCGAAGTCGAAGGTCAGCAGGGCGCCGAGCTCGGACCGGTCCAGCGCCTGCTTGAGCTTCTCCAGCCGCTGCTCGCGCAGCCGGCCGAGGTCGATGCGCTGCTCCCAGTCGACCGCGTTCGGCCCGTACGTTCGGACGGCCATGCCGGTCACCTCACTGCCCGTGCGTGGGAGAGGCGGTACCACCCAACGTAAGCCGGTCGCTCGGCGCTCGTCAAGCAATACTTAACAGTCGATGAGAGCCGTACCAGCGCGCCATACTGGCGATTGATCCTCTACGCTGGCGATCCCCGTTTGTCCGTTAATCGTGGCTTTACAACCTGGGAGTACCGGATGCCTGCGCCGGACGTACCGTCGGTCGGTGAACGGATCCGCGCCGAGCGACTCCGCCGCGGGGTCGGCCTGCGCGCGCTGGCGCGGGAGGTCGGCGTCTCGGCGAGCATGATCTC
The DNA here is from genome assembly GCA_963742715.1 of uncultured Actinomycetota bacterium. GTDB lineage: Bacteria > Actinomycetota > Actinomycetes > Mycobacteriales > Micromonosporaceae > CAVUMR01. The sequence continues at coordinate 1,298,642 of CAVUMR010000003.1, forward strand.
GCAGATCGAGACCGGCAAGACGCAACCGTCGGTGAGCACTCTTTACGCGATCACGTCCACGCTCGGCATCTCGGTGCAGGACGTCTTCGAAGAGACAGCAGCCACGGTGTACGCGGTGCCCTCCGCCGAACCGGCCGCGCGGGCGGCGACCGGCGGCCCGCCGATGACCGTGCTGGAAGCGCTGAGCTCGGCCGCCGGTCGCCGCCTCGGACCACTGGTACGACCGCACCAGCGGCAGGTACTCGCGCTGGACACCGGCGTGACCTGGGAGCGGCTCGGTGAACTGCCGTCGCACCCGGTCGACTTCCTGCTCGTCACGTACCCGCCCGGAGGCTCGTCGTCGAGTACCGGTGGGCTGATGCGGCACGGCGGCTCGGAGTACGGCTTCCTGCTCTCCGGCGAGCTCGTGCTCAACCTCGGCTTCCAGGACCTGCGGGTACGCCCGGGCGACGCGATCTCGTTCCCGTCGAGTACCCCGCACAGCTACCGCAACGAGGGCACCGAGCCGGCCGTCGGCGTCTGGTTCGTCCTGGACGAGCCGAGCGGATAGGTCAGCTCAGTCGGCCATCTGTGCGACGGCACGCATCTTGTTCATCGCGTCGAGGGCCGCGACCTTGTACGACTCGGCCAGCGTCGGATAGTTGAACACCGCGTCCACCAGGTAGTCGACGGTACCGCCGCAGCCCATCACGGTCTGTCCGATGTGGACAAGCTCGGTGGCGCCGGTGCCGAACACGTGTACCCCGAGCAGGCTCCGGTTCTCCGCGTGTACCAGCAGTTTGAGCATGCCGTACGAGTCGCCGAGGATCTGGCCGCGGGCCAGCTCGCGGTACCGGGAGATGCCCACCTCGAACGGCACCGACGCCTCGGTCAGCTCCTCCTCGGTACGCCCGACGTAGGAGATCTCCGGAATCGTGTAGATGCCGATCGGCTGGAGCTGGCTCAGCTCGTGCGACACCGGTTCGCCACAGGCGTGGTACGCCGCGCGCCGCCCCTGCTCCATCGAGGTGGCCGCGAGAGCCGGGAAGCCGATCACGTCGCCGACGGCGTACACATGATCGACCTTGGTTGTGAAGTCCGGGTCGACCGGGATCCGACCGCGGTCGTCCGCCTCCAGGCCGCCCCGGGGCAGCTCCAGCGCGTCGGTCACGCCCTGCCGGCCGGCCGAGTACATCACCGTCTCGGAGGGGATCCGCTTGCCGCTGGCCAGCAGGGTGAGCGCACCGTCCCGCCCGTCCGGCAGCACGTGCCGCTCCACCCGCTCGACGTTCTCGCGGAACCGGAACGTCACCGCCAGGTCCCTGAGCTGGTATTTCAGCGCCTCGATGATCTCCAGGTCGCAGAACTCGAGCATCCGCTCGCGCCGCTCGACCACGGTGACCTTGGTGCCCAGGGCCGCGAACATCGACGCGTACTCGATGCCGATCACTCCGGCCCCGACCACCACCATGGAGGCTGGCAGCCGGTCCATGTTCAGGATCTGGTCGCTGTCCACGATGGTCCGGCCGTCGAACTGGACGCTGTCCGGCCGGGCCGGTCGGGTGCCGACCGCGATCACGATCTTCTCGGCGGTCACCCGGCGCTCGGCGCCGTCCTCGGCGGTCACGATCACCGCGTGCGGATCGTCGAACCGGGCCGTGCCGTGCATCATCCGGACGTGGTTGCGGGCGAGTTGGCTGCGGATCACGTCGATCTCGCGACCGATCACATGCTGGGTGCGCGAGGTCAGGTCGGAGACCGTGACCTCGTCCTTGAGCCGGTATGCCGAGCCGTAGAACTCCCGCTGGGACAGGCCGGTCACGTACAGCACGGCTTCCCGCAGGGTCTTCGACGGGATCGTGCCGGTGTTGATGCACACCCCGCCGACCATGTGCCGGCGCTCCACGATGCCCACCCGCCGGCCCAGCTTCGCGCCGGCGATGGCCGCCTTCTGGCCGCCCGGTCCGGACCCGATCACGAGCAGGTCGAAGTCGTATGCCACTGTCCACCTGCCTCGTCCGCGCGGTCGCTGATCACCCATCCTTACCGGCCGGGCGGCAACCCGCTACGGCTGGCCGGGCGAGCGGCCGGTTCGCCGCGGCGGTGACCGCTACGGCTGGCCGGGCGAGCGGCCGGTTCGCCGCGGCGGTGACCGCTACGGCTGGCCGGGCAGCTGGTCCCGGTGCAGCCGCTTGCGCCGCACCCGGATCCCGCCCCAGACGGCCATTCCGGTGATGCGTACGACCGGCGCCCCCGGCGCGCCCGGACCACTGGCCAGGTCCTCGAAGCCGCCCATGATCCCGGAGCCGTGCACGTCCACGGTGACGTCCTCCGGCACGATGATGTCCACACCGCCCATGAACGCGCTGGCCTCGATGGTCACCACGGGTCCGGCGAACATGGCCTCGCGCAGGTCGAGGTTGATCCCGCCGCAGAGCGCGAAGCAGCTGTACCTCTCCGGCACCACCCAGCGGCCCTTGCGCTCGGCCCCGGACAGGATCGCCACCGAGGACGAATGCACCGGGGTACCGCCGATCCGGTGGCCGGGCATGACCGGCGTCGGGCCACTGACCGGGATCGGGACGGGCGTCGCCGACATCGCCCCGGGCAGGTCCTGGGTGACCGGCTCCAGGTCGGCATACGTCTTCGCCTGGTACACCGCGTCCAGCCGGTCCTGCAGCTCGTCGAGATCGATCCGGCCCTCGCCGGCGGCCACGTGCAACGCCTCGGCGACCTTGTTCCGGTCGGCGTCGGAGGCGCGCAGTTGCCGCGGATCGGTCGGGTTGACGGGGGTGGTCACGGTAAGGAGCGTAGGTCACGATGTGCGCCGGTTGACCACCCGCGGGCCGTCCTCGCGCGCCCCGGTGCCCCGCCGGCCCCGGCCGCCCGCCCTTCGCCGCGCCGCCGGCCCTACCAGCCGATCTCCCGACTTGCCCGATGCCAGCACGCGGCGTAGGGAGGACAGATGACCGACCGCACCCGTCCACCGTTCCGCGCCGATCACGTCGGGAGCCTGCTCCGCCCGGCCCGGCTCCTCGAAGCCCGCGCGGACCACGCCTCCGGCCTGATCGACGACGACGCGCTGCGCGCCGTCGAGGACGAGGCGATCACCGAAGTGGTACGGATGCAGGAGGAGGTCGGCCTGCGGTCGGCGACCGATGGCGAGTTCCGGCGTACCTCCTGGCACATGGACTTCATCTACTCGCTCGGCGGGGTCAGCCGCGGCTCGGAGAACCTGCGGGTGCAGTTCCGCAACGCGGAGGGAAGCCTCGAGTTCACCTCGGCCGCACTCCAGGTCGACGGGCCGATCCGACTGGTCGAGCCGATCTTCGCGTCCGCCTTCGACTACCTCTCGAGCCAGGTCACGACCGCGCTGCCGAAGCTCACCATCCCGTCCCCGAGCATGATCCACTACCGGGGTGGGCGGGCCGCGATCGATCCGGACGTGTACCCCGACCTCGACCAGTTCTGGGCCGACCTGGCCGCCGCGTACTCCGCGCAGTTGCGTGCCCTGTACGACCGGGGCTGCCGGTATCTGCAACTCGACGACACGAGCCTGGCGTATCTGAACGATCCGGAGCAGCGCGCGATGCTGTCCGCCCGCGGGGTCGACGCCGAGCACCAGCACCTGCAGAACATCAAGGTGATGAACCTGGCGCTGGCGAACCGGCCTTCCGATCTCGCGATAACGACCCACCTGTGCCGCGGCAACTACCGGTCCTCGTGGGCGGCTGAGGGCGGGTACGAGTTCGTCGCCGAGGCGCTGTTCGGCGAGCTGAACGTGGACGGCTACTTCCTGGAGTACGACGACGTCCGCTCGGGTGGTTTCGAGCCGCTGCGCTTCGTACCCCCGGGAAAGCAGGTTGTCCTCGGGCTGGTCACCACCAAGAGCGGAAAGCTCGAGTCGAAGGACGACCTGAAGCGGCGGATCGACGAGGCGTCCAAGCAGGTACCGCTCGATCAGTTGTGCCTGTCGCCGCAGTGCGGCTTCAGCTCCACGGTCGAAGGCAACGACCTGACCATCGACCAGGAGAAGGCCAAGCTCGCGCTGATCGTGGAGACCGCCGCCGAGGTGTGGGGCTAGCCCTTCAGCGCGGCGAGCCGACTGGACGCCTCGTCCAGCAGTTCGTGCTTCTTGCAGAACGCGAACCGCACCAGCGGGCCGCCGGCCTGCTTGTCGTCGTAGAAGACCGCCGCCGGAATCGCCACCACGCCGGCACGTTCCGGCAGGTCAAGGCAGAGTTCGCGGCCGCCTTCGTAGCCGAGGGACCGCGCGTCGGTCATCACGAAATAGGTGCCCTGACTGGGGTACGCGTGGAAGCCGACCTTCACCAGCCCGTCCCGGAGCAGGTCCCGCCGCTCGGCCAGGCTCTGCCGGAGCTCCTCCACCCACGCCAGCTCCTCCCGCAGCGCGTACGCGACGGCCACCTGAAACGGCGTACCGCTGGCGAAGGTCATGAACTGCTTGGCGGCTCGTACCGCGGTGACGAGATTCGGCGGGCCGCACACCCAGCCGATCTTCCAGCCGGTGACGCTGAACGTCTTGCCGGCCGAGGACACCGCGACGGTACGGTCGCGCATCCCCGGAATCGTGGCCAGCGGGATATGCGACAACCCGTCGAAGGTGAGGTATTCGTACACCTCGTCGGTGATCGCGATCAGGTCGTGCTCCTGGCACACCGACGCGATGAGCTCGAGCTCGGCGCGGGTGAACACCTTGCCGGTCGGATTGTGCGGGCTGTTGAACACCATCAGGCGGGTACGTGGGGTGATCGCCGCGCGCAGCTCGTCCGGGTCGAACCCGAAGGCATCGTCGGGAGCGGCCCCGGCGCGCAACTGCACCGGCCGGCGGATCCCACCGGCCATCGCGATCGCCGCCATGTACGAGTCGTAGTAAGGCTCGAAGACCACGACTTCGTCGCCGGGGTTGCACAGCCCGAGCAGCGCGGCCGTGATCGCCTCGGTGGCACCCGCGGTCACCAGCACCTCGCGGTCCGGGTCGTAGTCCATCCCGTACCGCTGCGACCGCTGCTCGGCGACGGCGGTGCGCAGCTCCGGCATGCCGTCGCCCGGCGGGTACTGGTTGAGCCCGGCCGCGATCGCGTCCCGCGCCGCGGCCAGCATCGCCGCCGGCCCGTCGGTATCCGGGAAGCCCTGGCCGAGGTTGATCGCACCGGTGCGCCGGGCCAGGGCGGTCATCTCGGCGAAGATCGTGGTGCCGAAGCCGTGCAGCCGGGTTGCCATCACGTCGTCGCGCATGCGTTCCTCCCGAACCGGCCGGGGTGCTCCGGCCGCCGCCCCCGATCGTGCCGCATCACGCCACGGAACACCCGCCACGGGTATCCGCCTGTGGATAACCTCGGCCGCGGTCAGCCGCGTCGTTCGCCGCGGAAGCTCTCAGCCGGTCGCGCACGCGGCGGCGAAGTGCGGGAGCAGGCCACCCCAACCGGCCCTGTTCGCGTTGCGCCACTCCTGACCCTGCGCGCCGAGCCGCTCCCAGCCGCGATGCTCGATCTCGACCACGGTCGTACCGTCCGGCTGGTCGACGAAAGTGATCTCCACGTCGGTGGCGTCGGCGCGGTCCCGACGCAGGTGCCAGAGGTAGCCGAGGCGGCGCGGCGGCTCCCAGATGGTGACCTCGCCCCAGTCGTGTTCGGCCCCGTCGGGTGCCCGTTCGAAGATCCGGCCGCCCGGCCGCCCCTCCAGGATGACCTGCACGCCGGGCTCGACGCTGACGGTGTGCCCGACCGGCCACCACTGGGCGATCCGCTCGGTCCAGACCGTGAACGCGTGCTCCGGGGGACAGTCCACCGCGAGCGAGAGCCGCAACGGTTCGATCATCGATCCCTCCCACGGCCCGGCCGCTCGCCGCGCTTCGCCGGGCCCTCGTCGCGGTCCGAACCGTCCGGGCTCTCGCCGCTGCGCGGGCCGGCCGGGCGGGTGTTCTCCGCGATCAGCGTGAAACGCGCGGCCGCCTCACCCCACACCCGGGTCAGATAGTCCTGCACCGCTTGTACACCCTGATCATGCAGGTGGTAGATGCGGCGGGTGCCCTGCGCGTCCTCGACGACCAGGCCGGCGTCCTTGAGCAGCCGCAGGTGCCGGGACACGGCGGGGCGGCTGATCGGCAGCGCGTCGGCGATCTCGCGCACCGACCGGCCACCCGACCCGAGCAACTCGACGATGGCCCGACGGTTCGGGTCGCCCAACGCGTCGAACGGGTCGCCGTCCGGGCCTATCGCGCCAGCCGCTCCCACCGCGCAACCTCCCTGCGTGCCGCCACGCGCCGGCCCCGGCCCGGGCCGGGCTCACGTCAATGACCGGCTCAACTGCCGGTCTCGGCCCGATTCTTCAGCCCGTTGGCGAACTGGGTGAACGACGGACCGAGGTCGGGGATGGACCGCCAGATCAACGGCAGGAGCGGTCCGGTGTACTCCTCCCGCATGGTGAACCTGGTGGACCCGTCGCCCTGCGGGGTGAGGCTGAACGTGCGCTCACCCTTGAACAGGCCGAGTGGCATCCCGCCGCTCCAACGCATCCGCTGGCCCGGTACGAACTCGGTCACCTTCACCGGGAAGGTGCGGTCCGGGTTCACCGCCGACACGACCTTGATCTTCTGGTCCGGCTGGATGCTGCCCTCGACGCGCACCACGCCGGAGTCCCAGCTCGGGTAACTCGACCCATCGGTCAGTACCGCCCAGATGGCGGCCGGCTCGGCGGCGATCACCGAACTCGCTTCGTATGACTTCATGGTCGGCCATGTTGCCTGGTCACAGCCTCGGTAACAAGACAGCTACCGTAACAAGAAGGTTACCGTCACCGTGGCACGGACGCGCCTAGGCCGGGTGCTTGCGGTACCACTCGGTGAAGTCGCTGCAGCGGTCGCCGTCCATCCGCAGTACCCAGAGATTCGAGAAGACCTTTCCGCTGGTGTACGAGGTCGTGCCGGTGACGATCGCGCGGTCACCCTCCACCATGAACGGTGCCAGCTCGGCGCTCCAGGTACCGGGCTTGTCGAGTGCCTCGAGCCAGCCGGCCACGATCTTCTCCCGGCCCTGTACGGGCTGGTCGTACGGCTCGAACCGGTAGTTCGCGTCATCGGTGAACAGGGCGCCGATCTCGGCCGGATCGTTGCTGTTCCAGGCCGCCAGGTACCGGTCGAGCCAGCGCTGCACGTCGGCGCGCGTCGTTCCACTCATGTCTCCCCCTCGGGGCTCGCGGTCGTAACCAGCATAGGCGGTTCACCGGTTACCCGCTGAACGATTTCGGCGCTGTCCGCGCTGAGGATTTCGGCGCTGTCCACGCTCCCGACCAGCGGCTAGAGTGCTGACTGCGCATCACCGTGGCGGTATGCGATGAACTCCACCGGTACCTCCGGCGTGTCCCCAGGTGTCGGTATCGCACGACCTCCGGGGGCCACGCTGCTACTGGACAACCAGAAGGCCCGGAGCCGGGCGCTGATCGAGCGATGGCTGCCCGCAACAGGCGCCCGCTCGCCCTCGGGTGAGGACCGGGCCAACCGGTTCATGCTGATCCTGCTGGCCCTGCAGCGGCTGAGCTACCTGCCGCCCACGGTCCTCAGCCTCACCGCCAACGGATACCGCAGCTCGCCGCTGAACGCCGTACTGGTCGCCGGCACCCTCGGCTGGAACGTCGCGCTGTTCTGGCGCGCGCGTACCCGAGGATGGTTCTCGGCATGGATGACCTGGGCGGACGTCGGCTGGGCGACGGTGCTGCTGGTCGCCGTGACGCTGAACTCGCCGGGCGGCGAGCTGCACGAGACGCTCAACTGGTCCACCCGCTGGGGGCAGGCCGCGGCCGCGCTCGGCGGTGCCGCGCTCGCGCCACTGGTCGCGGCCGGCGCGGTCGGGGTGCTGGTGGCCGCGCACAGCTCGGCCACGGTCGCCGCCTGGGACAGCCGGGAGGGCCTGGTCAGCGAGCTGGTGAGCTGCGTCAACGGGCTGATCTGGTTCGCGGTGATCATCGGCTTCGGGCTGCGCTACCTGCGCCGGCAGGGCCGTCGGTTGGACGAGGCGAACAGCCGGCGGCTGGCGGCCGAATCCGCGCGGGCCGCCGACCACGCCACGTACGAGCTGCGTATGTCGCACTTCCGCGCCCTGCACGACACCGTGCTGGCGACGCTGACCGCGATCGCCCGGGGCGCCGACGTACGCAGCGAGCAGGTGCGCGACCGGTGCGCCCGGGAGGCCCGGTACATCCGCCGCATGCTGACCTCCGGGGTGGCGAGCGACCCGGGAGCGCTGGGCGAACAGCTGGGTGAGGTCATCGGCTCGGCCGAGGCGGTCGGGTTGCGGGTGCACTACCTGCGCGACGACCTGCCGGACGACCTGCCGCAGCCGGTGGCGCGGGCGTTCGCACAGGCGACCGCGGAGGCGCTGAACAACGTGCACAAGCACGCCGGTACCGCGGAGGCCTGGCTGACCGTGACCACGCAGGACGGCGGCATCACCCTGACCGTGGTGGACCGCGGTCGCGGTTTCGCCCCGGACCGGCCGACCACCGGCTTCGGCCTGCGCCGCTCGGTCACCGAGCCGGTCACCGCGGTCGGCGGCGCGGTCGAGGTGCACAGCGTGCCGGGCGACGGCACCCGGGTCGAGCTGCGCTGGTCGCCCGTACCGGCCGAGGTCGGAGCAGCCCCGTGATCACCGTCGCCGCGGTGGATGACGACCGGATGCTGCTGGACGGGCTGGCGAGCTGGCTCGCCGAGGTACCGGACGTGCGGCTGGTCGCGCGCGCCAGCACCGTCGCCGACCTGCTCGCCGACCCGACCGAGCAGCCGACCGACGGCGTGACGGACGGCGGCGTGACGGACGGCGGCGTGCCAGCTGATCTCGTGATGCTGGACCTGCTGCTGGCCGACGGTTCCACCCCGGCGGCGAACGTACGACAGCTCACCGAGGCCGGGTACCCGGTGCTGGTGATGAGCGTGTCGCACGACCGGGAGCAGATTCTGGCCGCGTTCACGGCCGGTGCCCGTGGCTACGTCACCAAGGACAACGACCTGCCCGCGCTACTCGGGGCGATACGCGAGATCGCGTCCGGTGGTACGGCATTCTCCCCGGAACTGGCATTTGCCTGCCTACGCGATTCCCGCCCGCAACGCCCACAATTGTCCGAACGCGAACATCAGGTTCTTCTCGCGTACGCATCCGGAATGACGCTTACTCAATCCGCCCGGTACGTTGGCATCCGCCCGGAAACCGCGAGGACGTACCTGGAGCGGGTGAAGGACAAGTATCAGCAGGTCGGCAGGCCCGCGCGTACCAAATTGGAGTTGGCCGACCGGGTCCGGGAAGACGATCTCCGCGGCCGCCGGAACCGAGGCGTGTCCCCCTAACGTCCGACATGATTCGCAGCCGTGCCGTAGTTACCGTCTAGCTGCGCCAACGTCGAATATCGGGAATTCACCCGACCCTGGCGACAGCGCATTTCTTCCTTTCTTTATCGGGGATGGGGGACCTTCGTGTCCGAAGACCAGACAGCCGTACCCGCTTTGTCACGCCGCAGATTCCTTCGTACCGCGGTCATCGGCGCCGCGGCCGCGGTCGCCACCCGCGGGCTCGGTGACGCTCCGGCGTTCGCCGACCCGATCGACATCGGTCAGGTCACCATGGGCGCACTGCTGCTGACGTACGTGTCGGCGCCACTCAACGCCCGTGGCACTGTGCAGTGGACCGTCACCAAGCAGCGCACCGACACGCTGCGGATCTCCAACGTGCAGGCCTCGGACTGGAGCATCAGCCAGGAGACGTCACTGAGCTTCGGCCCCAACGACTCGTTCAGCGTCAACGGCTCCGAGACGTACAAGCAGGGTCAGAGCACCCAGGTCTCCGACGCGGTGGTGGTCAAGTCGACCCAGTCGTGGGGGCTCGGGGTGTCCGGCCGACCGGAGAACGACGGCTACGCGACCGTGGACGACACCGCGTTCTTCATGATCGCCAAGCCGAAGGTGGAGATCAAAGGCAACCCGACCAAGGGCTTCCACTGGAAGTTCCTGGACGGCGGGATCAAGATGCCGCGTACCGTCCGGGAACTGCGCACCGACCCGGTGGTCCGCGCCTTTATCACCCCGGAAACCGCGGACAGCATCCTCGCCCAGTACCCGTTGCTGTCCGACCCCAGCGGCATCCGGTTGGGCCTGCGCAAACCCCGGTTCAAGCTGCGCGAACAGATCGCGCCGAACGAGTCGGTGCCGGGCCTGAGCTTCGAGCGGACCGTCGGGCACGGCTCGACCCACTCCGAGGACAAGACCGCGACGGTGTCCGCCACGATCGTGGAGAGCTTCGGCTTCAACATCGGCATCGTCAAGGAGAAGTTCAGCAACTCCAACACGATCGCGATCACCCACACGTCGGTGAACGAGACCGACTCGACCCAGATCATCACCAGCAGCGGCACCCTGAACAGCCAGCGCAACCACATCAACTACGTGTACGTCGACCGGGTGTGGAAGACCATCTGCATCACCGACGAGGGCCCGCTGACGGACTTCCCGCCGACGCTCGCCGGCTCCATCACCGACGGCGGTGGCGCGGCAATCGCCGGCGCGGTGGTCGGCATCCAGGACGGTGACGTGTTCCGCGGCACGTCGGCCGACAACCAGGGCAACTACCAGGTGCACTCGCCGGAGCCGCTGTCCCCTGGCAGCTATCCGGTGATCTGCGGCGGCGTCACGCAGTTCGCCAACCTCGGCGGCGGCACCGCGACCGTCAACTATGTCGACCTCGACCCGTTCGAGGCGCGTACCTCTCCGGTCGGCGACTACCAGCCGGTCATCACCCTCTAGTTGCCCTGTGGTCCGGGGCGGGCCGCGGCCCGCCCCGGCGCATTTCAGGAGGTTCGATGCAGCCGCCGCCCAGCCCCCGCGCCGTCGACAGCACACCCGCCGTCTCGATCGGGGATCTTCGGGTTCTGGTACGGGAGGGAGATGCCTTTCCGGCCGGCGGCCGGTACGAGAAGCTCCACGCCGGCACGATCAACGACGCCGGTGAACTCGCGTACAGCGCCCGACTCAGCAGTGGCGAGGCGATCGTGACCGGCGGCCGGGTGCTCGTACGAGCGGGCGAGCCCGCGCCCGGTGGCGGCCGGTACACCAGCTTCCCCGAGCTCGAATTGAGCGGTGCCGGCCGGCTGATCTTCCGGGCCACTCTGGACGACGGCGCCGAAGGGTTGTACCTGTCCACACCGGACAGCATCGTGTTGATCGCGCGCGCCGGTGGCCGTTCCCCCAACGGCCACGAGTACCACTCGTTCCGGCAGGTCACTATCGGCGCGACCGTACTTGCCGACGGCGCGCCGTACCACCGGCTCGCCTACGTCGCGCAGCTCGCGGACGGCCGGCACAGCCTGATCGTGCACGCGTCGTACACCACCCCGACCGAGGTGCTGACCACCGGCGCCGAACTGGCCGGCGGCGTGGTGGCGGACCTGTCCATCTCCGAGGCCGGGCTCTCGGTCGGCTGCGTCGCCACGCTGACCCGCGACGGGCGGCGCTGGCGAAAGGCGCTGGTCGCGCACGAGGACCTGGTGCTGTGGGGCGAGCACCTGGAAGAGGGCGAACCGCTCGCGCCCGGCGACCGCACGGTCGCCCGACTGCTCGATCCGCCGGCCTGCGTGGTGCAGATCGGCGTGGTCGCGGTCGAGTTCGCCGGCGGTTCCGCCACTGACCGCTCCGGCGAGGGTGCGCTGGTCAGCCGCCCGTGCGGGGACGATCCGGAGGTCATCGCCCGCACCGGCGACCCGGCACCGGGACTGTCCGGGGAGACCCTGCACAGTTTCGGCGTACCGGTGGCCAGCAGCGGACTGCCACCGAGCCTGCCGTTCGGCGTGGCCAGCCCGGTACGGCTGCGCAGCGGTACCGACGCGCTCTGGGTCGGCGTGTTCGGGCAGTACACCCCGCTGGCCGGAGTGGCGATGGTGCCGGTGGTGGACGGCGACCGTACCGACGACGACCGCCGGTTGGTGGTCAGCGGCGTACGGCCGGTGAAGCTCACCAACACCGGCACGCTGCTGCTGTCCGCGCGGCTGACCAGCGCAGACGATCACCGCACCGGACTGCTGACGCTGGACGGCCTGTTCGGCATGATCTAGGGCGTGAGCCGGTGGACCTGTCCGCGCTGTGACCGCGAGTTCGGCAACGCCAACCAGTCACACACCTGTGTACCGGGCGGCTCGGTGGACGACTGCTTCGCCGGCCGGCCGCCGGTCCAGCGGGAGATCTACGACGCACTGGTCGCGCACCTGGAAACCCTCGGCCCGCTACACCTGGACGCGGTGCGGGTCGGCGTGTTCCTCAAGCACGAGCGCAAGCTCGCCGAGGTACGGCCGATGGCCCGGAGCCTGTCGTTGATGCTGGTACTGCCCAGGGTGGTCGTGGACCCGAGAATCTCCCGTACCTACCGGATCTCGGCCGACCGCACCGCCCACCACATCAAGTTGACCAGCCAGGACCAGGTCGACGAGCAGCTCTACGACTGGCTGACCGAGGCGTACGACGCGGCCGGCTGACTCCCGCCGGCTCTGGACAACGCGACCGTGGCGCCCGGGATGACCGGTACCGCGTCCGCGACGGTCTGTAGGGCTCGATGCCCGGCATAAGCCGGCAATCAGACAATGTCCAGGGCTTCCGGCACTCGCCGTAGATATGCTCACGCCCCTACGCTTCGGAGTGCCAACTGTTCGCCTGCGCCCGACCAGAGGGCGCGTGCCGTGTGGAAAGTGCGCCCATCGGGAGCACCGGCGGTCGCGGACGGTGCCGCACGGGAGGAACGGGGCATGGCTGCGCTCAGCGTCGGCGTCGTGAAGGAGAGCGCACCCGGGGAACACCGGGTGGCCGTGGTGCCGGACGTGGTGCCGCGGCTGATCGACGCGGGGCTCGAGGTCCTGGTCGAGGAGGACGCGGGTGCCTCGGCGTGGCTGCCGGACAGCCAGTACTCCCGGGTCGGCGCGACCATACTGCCGGCCGCGGCGCTGGACGCGCGGGCCGACATTCTGGTGTGCGTACAGCCGCCCGACCGGACCCGCCTGGACCGGCTACGGGAAGGCCAGCTGCTGGTCGGGCTGCTCGATCCGTTGACCAACCGGGAGCTCGTCGACGTCTGCTCCCGCCGCGGCGTGACCACGATCAGTCTTGACCTGCTCCCCCGTACCCTCAGCCGGGCACAGTCGATGGACGCGCTCACCTCCCAGGCGAACGTCGCCGGGTACCGCGCCGCGCTGGTGGCCGCGACCGAGTACGGCCGGTACTTCCCGCTGCTGATGACCGCGGCCGGTACCGCGAGACCGGCACAGGTGCTGGTACTCGGCGTCGGCGTGGCCGGTCTGGCCGCGATCGGTACCGCCCGGCGGCTCGGCGCGGTGGTGACCGGGTACGACATCCGCCCCGAGACCCGCGAAGAGGTGCGGTCGGTCGGCGCCCGGTTCCTCGACCTGGCCGGGGTCACGGTCGCCAACGGCACCGGTGGGTACGCTCGCGCGCTCAGCGACGAGGAGCGCGACGCCCAGCAGGAGGCGCTCCAGCAGCGGATCGGCGAGTTCGACATCGTGATCGCGACCGCCCAGGTGCCGGGCCGGAAACCACCACTGCTGGTCACCGGTGAGGCGCTGAAGAGCATGCGGCCCGGCTCGGTGGTGGTGGACCTGGCCGCCGGCCCGCACGGCGGCAACGTCGAGGGCTCGGTACCCGGCCAGCACCTCGTTCTCGCGGACGGCGTGCTCGTGGTCGGCGCGGGAAACCTGGCCGCGGCGATGGCACCCGGCGCTTCCGCGGCGTACGCCAGAAACATCCTTTCCATGGTCACCCACCTGGCGCACGACGGCGCACTGGCGATCGACCTGGCCGACGAGATCCAGGCCGCGGTCGTGGTCACCCACGACGGCGCCGTGGTCAGCCCGACCCTCGCCGGGGTACAGGACGGCCCGATCGTCACCGCACCGCGGGCCGGCCGCGCCGGCGGCAGCCGATGAGCGAACGCAGCGAACGAAGGAAGGCCCTGTGAATACCGATCTGTTGTTCGACCTGACGGTCTTCACGCTGAGCGTGCTGGTCGGCTTCGAAGTGATCAGCAAGGTGCCGGCCACGCTGCACACCCCGCTGATGTCCGGCGCCAACTCGATCCACGGCATCGTGGTGGTGGGCGCGATGCTGGTCGCCGCGACGGTGGACGGCTGGGCCGGATACGTGCTGGCGTTCGTGGCGATGGCGTTCGCGGCGATGAACGTCGTCGGGGGTTACCTGGTGACCGACCGGATGCTGCAGATGTTCAAGGCACGGCGGTCGCTCGACCGTGAGGGCGGTATCGCCGCTGATCGCCGGGCCAGCGCCGCTCTGGACAGCCAGACCGGTGAGGGCGGTGCGCGATGAGCGGCTTCGACAGCGCCGTACACCTGATCTATCTGGCCGCCGCGGCATCGTTCGTACTCGGCCTGCACCTGATGAACTCACCGGCCACCGCGCGTCGCGGCAACCAACTGTCCGCCGCCGCGATGGCGGTCGCGATCGCCACCACGCTCGTCGTGCTCGGCAAGGACGGAACCATCACCGGTACCGGCTGGGTGGTGCTGTTCGCCGGTGCCGCGGTCGGTTCGGTGGCGGGGTTGTACGCCGCGCGCACCGTGGCGATGACCGCGATGCCGCAACTGGTCAGCCTGTTCAACGCGGTCGGCGGCGGTGCGGCCGCGCTGCTCGCGGTGCACGACCTGACGGGCTCCGATCAGGTACCGGGCCGGATCGCGGTCGCCGGTGCGCTGGACGTACTGATCGGCGCGGTCACCTTCACCGGTTCGCTGATCGCGGCCGGCAAGTTGCAGGGTCTGGTACCCGGACAGCCGATCGTGTTCCGTGGCGCCCGGCTGCTGAACGTACTGCTGGCGGTGGCATTCGTCGGTAGCGGCGGCTGGCTGATCGCGGACTCCAGCAGTGTCATCGCGCTGCTGATTCTGTCCGTCGCCGCGCTCACCTTCGGCGTCACGATGGTGCTGCCGATCGGTGGCGCGGACATGCCGGTGGTGATTTCGCTGCTCAACGCGTTCACCGGTACGGCGGTGGCGATGGCCGGCTTCGTCCTCGGCAACGTCGTCATGATCATCGCGGGCGCGCTGGTGGGAGCGTCCGGTGGCATCCTCACCAAGCTCATGGCCGACGCGATGAACCGGTCGATCCCGGCCATCATGGTGGGCGGCTTCGGCACCGGGGACGCCGCGGTGGCGGCCGGTGGTGGCGGCGCGCACGTACGCGCGGTGTCCGCCGACGACGTGGCGATCCAGCTCGCGTACGCCAGCAAGGTGATCGTGGTACCGGGCTACGGCCTCGCCGCCGCGCAGGCCCAGCACGAGATCGCCGAACTGGCCGACCTGCTGGAGAGCCGTGGCGTGGACGTGAGCTACGCGATCCATCCGGTCGCCGGCCGGATGCCCGGGCACATGAACGTGCTGCTCGCCGAGTCGAATGTGCCGTACCCGCAGCTCAAGGAGATGGACGAGATCAACCCGGAGTTCGCGCGTACCGACGTGGCTCTGGTGATCGGGGCGAACGACGTGACGAACCCGGCGGCCCGGCGACCTGGTACCGCGATCTCCGGCATGCCGATCCTGGACGTGGATGCCGCGCGCAGCGTGATCGTCATCAAGCGCTCGATGGGCCACGGGTACGCCGGCATCGACAACGAGTTGTACACGAATCCAAAGACCGGAATGTTCTTCGCGGACGCCAAGAAGGGCATCGGCGCGCTGATCTCGGCGGTGAAGACGCTGGTCGGCTGACCGGCGCGTCAGCGGCGGGTGCCGAGCACGACGGTCAGCGCGGCGTCGAGATGACTCATGGTGGACGGTGGCAGGTCGGCGAACGACCTCTCGCCGAGACGCCCCTGGCTCACCTCGACCAGGCGGTCCGGCATGATCCAGCCGCGCTCGCCCAGACCGGGCGGGATCGGCACCGAGACGCCGGTGTCGGCGGCGTCCGAATCGACGGTGACCCGGGCGATGATCGCCCGACTGGTCGCCTCGTGCATCTCGTCGGAGGAGACCACGGCCACCAGCAGTGCGCCGGCGGCGACGGTGTTCATCCGGCGCAGTTGGCCCCGGCGGACCGGCTCGACCATCACGCGACGTCGCCTGCCAGCTCGGCGGCGAGCTCGTCGACGTCCATGCCCTCACGACGGTAGATACGCTCCGAAGCCTCGAAGTACAACGTCGCCTCGCGGGCCCGTAACTCGCGGTTGACCAGCGCCGACAGGGAGATTCCCTCGGCTTGGGCGCGGACGCGTAACCGTTCGATCAGGCTCTTTTCGAGCGACATGGTGACCGGCGTGGTTCTCACGCGGGCCATCATAGCGATCCTCATATATTCGGTATGTCGTATGTGCACAACTCGGCCGTTGCGCCGTGCGGGCGCTACTGCGGGCCGACGTCTGTCACCCGGACGACCGCGACCCCGGCCTCGTCGGAGGCGTCCAGGTCGATCTCCGCGCTGATGCCCCAGTCGTGGTCGCCGGCCGGGTCGTCGAAGATCTGCCGTACCTTCCACACCCGCGTCGGGCCGCCGTCCTCGTCGGTCTCGTCCCGGCTGGCCTCGTCCCTGCGCTCCGCGCCGGATCGCGCGTCCACCAGCAGCAACGCCGGCCCGCGGGCATCCGGCCCGGTACCGATCTCGTCGTACTCCTCGAAGTACGGCGCGAGCGCGTCGGCCCACTCGTCGGCGGTCCAGCCGTCCTCCCCGTCCAGTTCGCCCAGCACGTCGTACCGTCGGATCGCGGCGAGCTCGACGCGGCGGAACAGCGCGTTGCGGACCAGGACCCGGAAGGCGCGGGCGTTGGTGGTGACCCGGGGCGGCTCGTCCGGCCGGTCGGCGGCGCGGGTCAGGGCCGTGTCGGCGCCCGAGCGCAGCCGCTCCCACTCGTCGATGAGGCTCGAGTCGACCTGGCGTACCAGCTCGCCGAGCCACTCGATCAGGTCGGCCAGGTCCTCGGTCCGGGCGTCCTCGGGTACCGACTGGCGCAGCGCCTTGTACGTGTCCGCGAGGTACCGCAGCACGAGGCCTTCCGAGCGGGCCAGGTTGTAGAAGCTGACGTACTCGACGAACGTCATGGCGCGCTCGTACATGTCCCGTACCAGCGACTTCGGCTTGACCTCGTAGTCGGCGACCCACGGGTGGCCGCGCCGGTACAGCTCGTACGCCGCGTCGAGCAGTTCGTCGAGCGGTTTCGGGTACGTGACCTCGTCGAGCAGCTCCATCCGCTGGTCGTACTCGATGCCATCGGCCTTCATCGCGGTCACCGCCTCGCCGCGCGCCTTGAACAACTGCGCGGAAAGTACCGGTCGCGGATTCTCCAATGTGGACTCGACGACCGACACCACGTCCAGGTGGTACAGCGGAGACTCCCGGTCCAGCAGTTCCATCGCGGCCAGTGCGAACGGTGACAGCGGCTGGTTCAGCGCGAAGTCCAGTTGCAGGTCGACGGTGAGGCGTGCCCGGCGCCCCGCCTCGTCCGGCGACGGCAGTTGCTCGACCACCCCGCCGGCGAGCAGCGCCCGGTAGATCGCGATGGCGTGCCGGATGTGCTTGCGCTGCGCCGGCCGGTCCTCGTGGCTGGTGGTGATCAGGTGCCGCATCGCTTCGAACGCGTCGCCCGGTCGGGCGATCACGTTGAGCAGCATCGCGTGGGTGACCCCGAAGCTGGACTTCAGCGGCTCCGGCTCGGCGGCCACCAGCCGCTCGAACGTCGGCTCGCCCCAGGACACGAAGCCCTGCGGTGGCGCCTTGCGTACCACCTTGCGTCGCTTCTTCGGGTCGTCACCGGCCTTGGCCAGCGCTTTCACGTTCTCCACCACATGATCGGGGGCCTGCACGACCACGTAGCCGAACGTGTCGTACCCGGGTCGCCCGGCGCGACCGGAGATCTGGTGGAACTCGCGCGCCTGCAGGTGCCGGGTCTTGACCCCGTCGTACTTGGACAGCGCGGTGAACATGACCGTGCGGATCGGCACGTTGATGCCGACGCCGAGGGTGTCGGTACCGCAGATGACCTTGAGCAGCCCGGCCTGTGCGAGCGTCTCGACCAGCCGGCGGTACTTGGGCAGCATGCCCGCGTGGTGTACGCCGATGCCGTGCCGGACCAGTCTCGACAGCGTCTTGCCGAAGCCGGCGGTGAACCGGAAGTTGCCGATGGCGTCGGCGATCGCGTCCTTCTCCGCGCGGGTACACACGTTCACGCTGGTCAGCGCCTGTGCGCGCTCCAATGCCGCGGCCTGGGTGAAGTGCACGATGTACACCGGCGCCTGATGGGTGGAAAGAAGTTCGGACAGCGTCTCGTGTACGGGCGTCGTGACGTACGAGAAATGCAGCGGAACCGGCCGCTCGACCGACCGGACGACGGCGACCGGCCGCCCGGTGCGCCGGGTCAGGTCCTCCTCGAACCGCGTCATGTCGCCGAGGGTCGCCGACATCAGCACGAACTGGGCCTGCGGCAACTCGATCAGCGGCACCTGCCACGCCCAGCCGCGGTCCGGGTCGGCATAGAAGTGGAACTCGTCCATCACGACCTGGCCGACGTCGGCCCGCTCGCCGCCGCGCAACGCCAGGTTGGCAAGGATTTCCGCGGTACAGGCGATGATCGGCGCATCGTCGTTGACGCTCGCGTCGCCGGTCATCATGCCGACGTTCTCCGGGCCGAACAGGTCGCAGAGCGCGAAGAACTTCTCCGACACGAGCGCCTTGATCGGCGCGGTGTAGAACGTCGTCCGGTTGTCGGCCAGCGCGGCGAAGTGTGCGCCGACGGCCACCATGCTCTTGCCGGACCCGGTCGGCGTACTGAGGATGACGTGCCCGCCGGACACGATCTCGATCAGCGCCTCTTCCTGGTGCGGATAGAGACTGAACCCCTCGTCCTTCGCCCAGCCGGCGAACGCCTCGAAGACCTCGTCGGGATCACTCGCGTCGCGTGGCAGCCGGTCGAAAAGATTCATGGTCCGTCCATCATGCCCGGCTCGCCGGCTGGGTGGGCGCGCCGACAAACCCCGGCCCGGACCCGGCAGCGCACTAGCCTCCCGGCATGGTTCCGCAAGCACAGCCGCCGGCCCGCCAGGTGCGGGCGTTGTACGACGAGTCCACGATCGTCGTATGCCAGGCGTACTCCCCCGAGATCGCCGAACCCGCGCTCGCGGCCGGCACGTTCGTACCGCCGTTCAAGATCGACCGGATGACGTGGATCAAACTGCCAGCTGACAAACCAACCCGTTGCGCCGGACCCAAGCCCGAATTTACCTACAGGCAGGACAACTCGGCGCGTATGTGCTTAGACCAACCTCACGCCAACCCCAGGCCGCCTCCGCTCCTGTCTTGGCATCCGCCTCGAACAGCAGCAGCGACGCAACGGGGTCGATCGTGAACAGGGGGGCGGGGATCGGTCATCCGCCCGGCCCCCAGAACGCACGAGACGGGCGCCTATGCGATCTCATGTCGTCGCTCGGCAAATACTTTGACGGCCGTCTCGTCGCCGTCTACCAGGCGTTCGTAGAAGGTGTGGTCGTCTGCCCACTCCGGAAACGAGAGGATCGGATATTGGTTCTCGCGGTCAAACTTGAAGTAACCGATCTTCCAGGACGTAGGCAACTCGCCGTCGACGACCTCGAAGAGCGGCGCTGGAGCCCACGTCGGCCACGGATGACCGTCGTCATTAAGAATGTAATACCAGGCGATGCCGAGGTAGATCGTCACGGCGAACACCGCGTAGACGCGGCCGATGGTGACTGGAAAGGCCGTGTCGCTTTCGACTCCGGCCGAACTGTCACGGCTCTGTGCCGGAAGGCTCTCCCCGGTCCTGGCGATGGCTCGGACGATCATTTGAACTTGAACTCCACGTCCCTCTTGGTGATTAGATCGCGGAAGTAGTGGACACGGGTGGGCGACGCCGGGCCCGACTTGCCGAAGACGTCAACCGGCTGGCCGGGGGAGTTGTTACGAATGCAGAAGCGTGCTGGCTGTCGTAGGCGTAGTGATGCGCTACCCGCACCGCCACCGTCACGGCCCGGGATCGGCACCCAACCGACACTCTTGGCCCAACCGACCGCGTTACACCACCAGCTGCTGCACGGCCGGAAGGTGGCGAACGCCGCCATGATCTCTTTGGTCTGATTCACCCCGCAGTGCGGGAAACAGCCGTGCCCGCCGCCGTCGGGCCGCATCAGCATCAGCCCGGACGGGTCGGCGTCGGTGACCGGGTTGTGCCCGGCGTAGCCGCGGGCTGGAAGTCCAGTAGCAGTTGGCCACGGTCTCGAAAGCAGTCCCCGCCAAGCGCATCGAAGCGCGCCGCGGCTAGTGGCCGTCACCGTTGTAGATGGTGCCAAGTACGTGCACTTCGGGCGGACCACGCCCGGTCGTCGCATTCGATGTACTCGAGGCCTTCGCGTACGCGTCGAAGGTGTAGTTGGCGATGGCGGACGCTGGGAGGTTGGTCGCCGCCTCAGCCAACGCGGTGACACCGAGCCAAGCCATCACCAGGTCGAGTCGGATGAGAGCCAGGGTTCGCATCATCGCGACTCATCCGTCACGGCGACGATCCCGGTGTACCGAATCGCGTGCCACAACTGCCAGTGACCGCTGTAGGGCTTACCCACCACGGTGGGTACAAGGGGCAGGGCCTTCGAGTGGTTCCTAGACTCCTCCCGTGGAGGTAGTAGGTGTGGAGTGCTTCCTCGCGTGCCGCGGCCGCGATGGCGGAGTCGTCGCCGTCCAGGATGCGACGAGCCGCCACGACGACCTCTCGGCGACAGTCGTCGGACCATCACGTCACGATGTGATCGGTCCGGTGTCGCGGACGGCGGGACTGCGGCCGGAGTCGCCAGTCCAAGCCAGGAGAGGAACAAGACGAAGGGGTTGCAAGCAGTCGCCTCACTGGACGGCCTCCCTCCGCCACACAGATTCGCCGATTGCCTGACCCCTGGGCGTTGTGTTCAGCCACACGATCGAGCCAGGCATGACGAATGGGTCGCTCTCGGCGGCCCATTCCGAGGTAATTCGCAGAATCGCCTCGGCTGTCGACAGCGGCCAAGGAGAATACTCGACACCCTCGATATCGCCGGCTGAGATCAACCCTTCTCCGAGCAGACGAGCGATGAGCCCGACAGCCAAGTCGCGACAATCCGATGGATCCGTGACGCCGGAACGACGCACGAGATCGATGACTTCAGCAGCCGAGACCCAGTCTTCGGCGGCGCGCGCGAGAAGATCCTCGGCCAATGTCCTGTTGAGCGCATTCATTCGATGTGGATCTTTCCAGTTGTTCCATCGGGGTAGCGGATGTCGATCGTCCGACCGCCACTCTTGGATGCGTCTCGGATACCCACTCGGACACCATCGCTGCGCTCAATCCAAGTCCCCTTGTAGGTGGGGACGTCGACGGGAGTGCCGCCACGTGTCAGCGTCCCGTAGACCTCGTCGAGCTCGACGTCGGACCTAACCGTCCTTACGCCACTGCTGCGCCCCTTGGGAAGGCCGCCAAGGACGTCGTCGACGCCTGCGAAAGCCTCGTCTGCCGACCTTGCGGCATCGGTACGGTTGGATGCGGCTGGCCGTTGCGGCGCCGAGTTCGCAGCGTTACTGGAACCTCTCTTACTGGCCGCACTTGCACTGCGTGGCGCTGGGGCGGCCCTGTTGGGTCGGCTGACGGAATCCGCTGGTTTCCGGCTGACGACCGGTGTCGTGGTGCTCGTGGTGTCGGGTCGGCCGCGTTGAGCCCCTTCCGCGGCGCGGACTTCGCGGTCGATGCTAGCGGCGCTTCGCGACGAACCGTAGGCAACGCGCAGTTGAGTCGACGTCATCGGTACCGGCGCGCGGAACCCCGGTGCCCGGGTACCCGCACCGCCACCGTCACGGCCCGGGATCGGCACCCAACCGACACTCTTGGCCCAACCGACCGCCTTACACCACCAGCTGCTGCACGGCCGGAAGGTGGCGAACGCCGCCATGATCTCTTTGGTCTGATTCACCCCGCAGTGCGGGAAACAGCCGTGCCCGCCGCCGTCGGGCCGCATCAGCATCAGCCCGGACGGGTCGGCGTCGGTGACCGGGTTGTGGCCGGCGTAGGTGTACGGGTCGATGTTGGTCACGTCGTCGAGGTCGAGCAGCACGTGTACGCCGTTGCCGTCTTCCGCCAGGTGGACGTGTCGAGCAGCCGGGTGTAGCCGCGGTTCTTGCCGAGCTCGGTGATCCGTCCGGCGAGCGCCTGGTCGTCGTCCCAGGCCGACTGCCACGAGGTCGGGTCGTCGATCTCCTTCGCCAGTACCGTGCCGCCGGAGCGGGCCGTCAGATGTTGCGTTTCCCGGACGAAGCCTTGGTAGAACCACTCGTCGTTGATCGATCCGCCCTCGGAGTCGGCGATCGGCACGACATCGGTCGACCCGTCGGCGTTGTGGTCACCGTGCAGGCCGCGGAAGATCAGGTAGTCGGTGGCGGTACTGCCGGCACCGGTGCCGGTCACGACGCCGAACTTCCCGTACCCCCGGTAGTCCGACCAGGTCCGCTGTGGCTGCGGCAGCATGAGGTCGTAGTTGTAAGCCCAGCCGGGCTTGGTGTCGTAGTAGTAGGTGGTCTTCACCGTGGGCGATCCCGCGGCCTGGTCCGACACCTCGACCGACGCCACCGTGTACCGGTGGAACCAGGCGAACCCGGCCGCACCACCGTCCGTCGGCGTCCAGTACATCGGGAAGCACCGCAGCTGGTTGTGGTCCGCGGTGCCCTGTGGAATGTTCGCCACGGTGCACTCGGCCGCGGTGTAGGTCACGTTGATGTAGCCGCCGGTGTCGGAGAGCACGCCGAACACGCGCCACTTGTTCATCGCCGGCGAGCCGGCTCCGACGTTGAAGTCGACCCGGTTGGCGCGGTAGGTGCCGTCCAGCCGTACTCCCGGAAGCGCCTTCGTCCCGCCGACCAGTCCGGTGCGGTCGATGTCGGCCATCCAGAGTTGGGGTTTCGTCGCTCCGCTGTCGTGGTTGTCCGGGAAGACGTGACCGATGTCGACCCGCTCCACCGAGCTGTACGCGGTGCCCGAGTAGACCTGCGTGGTGATCGAACGCAACCGCTTGGTGATCCAGAACGTCGGCGTCGGCTTGTCGGTACACGCGCCGGTGCAGTTGAGGTCCCACGGCACGTCCGGATAGTTGCCCGCGTTGGTGTCGTTCAGCGTGCAGTTGATCGAGCTCGCACACCGGTCCAACGGCGTGAAACCTGGACGCGCCCGGAGGCGGGCACGTCGACGGTCGCGGTGCCGGGCGTCGGCCACACCGGCGCGGGTACGGCCGAATTCACCGCCGACCTCCGGGCCTGGTCGGATGGGAGCGCGGGCACCGGCCGGGGCTGGTTGGGCACCGATCGCGCCTTCGCCGAGCCGGCCGGACCGCCCACCGGGTCGGCCAAGGCTGGCCCCGCGGACAGCAGGCCGGTCACCACGGCAGCCGCTGTCGCCACCCCAAGGCAGGCACGGAGTGGCCGAACTACCCCAGAACCGGCTACAACTGGCACAGAAGCCCCCACGTACGGTGATCAATGGAAACGGGCACATCTAATCGGGCACTCGCTCCAGACCGCAAGAGATGTCACCCGACCTGTGGATAACTTCCAGGGCTTTTACGGCGCGTGTCCGATATCTGACCTGACCAGCGAAGAAGGCCGCAGGTGGGCGGTACTGCGCCGGGCTCGTAGGCTGAGGCTGTCGTGATAGCCGTCAAGTGCCCGGTGCCGGCCCCGCTGGCGCCGTTCGTGACCTCCCTCGGGTACTACGAGGGAGAGTTCGCGCACGCGCTCGAGCGGGCGCTGCCGACCGGGCAACCGCAGCTACTGATCAACCTGCACGACGACAAGCTGCGGGTGTACGACGAGGACGGCACGGCCACCACCACGGTCGGCGGGGCCGCGCTGCAGGGCGTACCGGCCGGACCGGTCGTGATCGACGTCGCCGACCAGCGGGCCACGATCTGCGTGTCGTTCCGCCCGGGCGGCGCCCACCCGTTCTTCACCACTCCGGCCTCCGCGATCGGCTCGGAGCTGGTCGACCTGGCCGACCTGTGGGGTCACGACAGCGCCACTGAGCTGCGGGAACGGCTGCTGTACACGGACACGCCCGAGGCGAAGCTGCACCTGGTCGCCACGACGCTGCTCAGGCAGGTGGTACACCCGCTGGCCCCTGATCCGGCAGTTCGCCTCGCGGTGGCCGCGCTGACCGACGGCGCCCAGGTCGGGTCGGTGATCGACCGGCTGGGCTTCACCCCGAAGCGGTTCATCCGCTGCTTCACCGACCAGGTCGGGCTCACCCCGAAGAGATTTTCGCGGGTACGTCGCTTCCAGCGCGCGCTCGCCTCGGTGCCGTACGACCGGCCGCCGGACTGGGCCGAGATCGCGGTCGCGTGTGGCTACTACGACCAGGCGCACCTGATCCACGAGTTCCACGAGCTGTCCGGCGACAGTCCGGGGCAGTACCGTCCGCGCAGCCGGAACGAGCCGAACCATGTACCGCTGAGCCGCTGATTCGCACTTTTCTCCAATACCGCGGCCCGGTGGCGGGGCAGGCTGGCGGCATGACAACCATCAGCCTGTACCCCCGACTCGTCGTCGCCGGCGCCGCCGCGGCGATCGACTTCTACGTACGGACCCTCGACGCCAAGGAGACCGAGCGGTACACCACTCCGGACGGCAAGATCGTGCACGCCCAACTGACCGTCGGCGGTTCCACGCTCACGCTCAAGGACGAGGACTCCACCGATCCGGCGCCCGGCTCGCTCGGCGGTACACCGGTGATCATGACTCTCGACGTGTCGGACGCCGACGCGGTGGGTGCCCGGATGGAGGAGGCCGGCGCGACGGTCGTGTTCCCGATCGGGGACACGCCGTACGGCCAGCGGATGGGCCGGTTGCGGGATCCGTTCGGCCACCTGTGGATGATCAGCCAGGACACCGCCGAGGTGTCCGCGGCGGACATCCAGCGCGCGGTGGAGGCCGAGCAGCACTGAGCCCAGCCACCGCGGAAGTCGGAGCGCGGAGCAGCGAAATTGCGCCGCGAATTGTCGCCGCGCTGGGGCACCATGATCCGATGCCCGACGCAACCTTCAAAGACTTCTGCCTGGACGCCTCCGACGCGGCTGTCCTGAGCCGGTTCTGGGCTCAGGTGCTCGGCAGCTCCGCGGTGACGCCCAGCGACCGGACGACCAGGTTGGACCCACCGGCCGGTCGCCCGGAGAGCGAGACCCTCTGGATCAATCCGGTACCGGAGGCTCGCACCGGGCCGACCCGCGTGCACCTGGACCTGCGGTTGACCAGCGCGGATCCGCAGCCGCTGCTGGACGCCGGCGCGACCGTGGTACGTCCACCCGGCGAGGACCACTGGTGGGTGCTCGCCG
Organism: uncultured Actinomycetota bacterium; assembly: GCA_963742715.1. Taxonomy (GTDB): domain Bacteria; phylum Actinomycetota; class Actinomycetes; order Mycobacteriales; family Micromonosporaceae; genus CAVUMR01. Next base: position 1,324,025 of record CAVUMR010000003.1, read on the forward strand.
ACCCGGAGGGCAACGAGTTCTGCGGATTCCCACCGCGGGACGATCCACCGGTACGAATCACGCCGTTCGAGCTGATCGTCAGCTGCCGCGACTCGATGGCGCAGGCCGAGTGGTGGGCTGCCCGCACCGGCGGGACCGCCCATGACCACCCGGACAAGGCGTTCTCCTGGGTCGAGGGCACGGCCGGCTTCCCGTGGGAGTACTGGGTATTCACCGAGGTACCGAACGGCAAGATCGTCAAGAACCGGATGCACTGGGACACCGAGTTGGCCGGGCCCGACCCTCAGCCGCTGCTGGATGCCGGGGCTACCGTGCTGCGGGAGCCGGGTGGCGACACCGACTGGTGGCTCATGGCGGACCCGGAGGGCAACGAATTCTGCGCGTTCGCACCCGAGGACTGACCGCGCCACCCCGCTGACCGCACCGCACTCGCGCACCGCACCGCACCGCACTCGCGCACCGCACCGCACTCGCGCACCGCACCGCACTCGCTGACCGCACCGCACTCGCGCACCGCACCGCACTCGCTGACCGCGCCGCGGTCATGTCCGGCGGCGTCCGGGGAAACGGCGTCCCGGCGAACACGGCCTCATTTCCGGATGTACCGGGTGATCAGGTTTCCGCCGGCCAGCAGTACGTGCGCCAGCGCCAACTCGTGCGGTGCGGTGACTCCACCGTCGATGATCCGGCCGGCGCCGGGACCGGCGAGTACCGGCGAGATGGTCAGGCACAGCTCGTCGAGCAGGTCGGCCGCGGCCAGCGAGCCGAGCAGGTACGGTCCGCCCTCGCACAGGAGCTGGGTCAGCCCGCGCTCGGCCAACTCCTCCCGCGCGGCCGCCAGATCCAGCACCCCGTGGCCGTGTACCAGCACGTCCGCGTGTTCGGACAACGCCTCGCGCCGATCCTCCGGCGAGGCATCGTGGGTCAGCACGATCGGGCGGGTCGGCGCGTCGGTGAACATCGGGCTGTCCGGATCGAGCTCGAGCCGGCCGGACACGACGACCAGGGGCGGGTGCTCGGCCAGGCCGTTCGCCACCCGCCACTGTCGGGCGTCCTCGTCCAGGACCATCGCGCCGTAGCCTTCGTGCCGCAGCGTGCCGGCGGCCACCATGACCGCGTCGCACAGCCACCGGAGCAGCTCGAACACCCGCTTGTCCGGGTCACTGGACAGTCCTTCGGAGTACCCGGCGAGCGTCACCGCGCCGTCGGCACTGCTGACGAAGTTGACCCGCAGGTACGGCAGTGCGCGGTCGACAGGCGCGTACAGCGCGAGCAGCGCGTCGTCGTCGAGCGGCGTGTCGTCGGGGTCGGGCCAGAGCCTGAGCATGGCCCCATCCCACCACCCGGGACCGCCGATCGTCGTCCCGAGCAGCTCGTTCGACCTCGCGACCTACTTCGTGGACGGTGCCTCAGGCGCGGCATCGGGCACCCGCAGCCCGACCGCCCGGGTCAGCTCGGTGACGAACTCCGCGTCGTCGAGGCGACTCTGCCGGACCAGCAACGCACTGGTCACGGTGACCAGCTCGTCCTTGCCGACCCGCATCAGTTCGGCCGCGGCGGTACCGCTCTGCACACCGGCACCGAGCAACCGGTCCGCGGTCGCCTCATCCAGTACGTAGATCCAGGTGCGGTACGGACTGGGCTCCTCGGTGACCCCGGGTCCGGCGACCGTGATCTTCGGCTCGTACCGGTCGGGCAGCTTCGCGTCCGGGCAGCTCGCCTCCACAGCGTCGCGATCGGCGATCTCGGCCGCGCCGTACGCCGCGTCCCAGTCCGGATGGTTCCGTACCCGCGCGAGGGAACCGGCCAGCTGGTCGTGGATGCCGGCACCGGCCCGCTGCTTCTCGAGCGTGGGACTCAACGCGACACAGAGCCGGAGCTCGTCCCGGGTACTGACCAGCAGTGCCCGGTCGAGCGTCACGTCGGCATGCGCCGGCTCGTGCAGCGCGGTGACGATGAGCAGGCCGGCTGCCACCGCCGCGACCACGGTGGCGACCGTGAAGATCCGTCGAGTGGTCCTGGTACGCGCCATGGTTGCTGTCCTCCGTGGTCGGGTCCGGCAGCGGCGAATGGTCCGGCGGTGGCGAGGGCCCCTAGCCGCCGTCCATGCCGGCGACGACCGACGCGAAGTCGGATTGGCTCGGCCAGTAGTTGGGCCAGTTGTCGCAGCCGTACCCGACGACAGTGCTGTGCATGATGCTCGGCTGGCTGCAGTCGCCGTTGTCGTCCAACAGGCCGAGTACGTGCCCGGTCTCGTGGTTGATGAACGCGCGGCCGGTGTTGTCGAGCCGCCCCCCGGAGCTGAACACCAGGTAGACGTACTCCCAGACGTAGTCGGTGTGGCCGTAGTCCGGGTTGTACACCGGGTTGTCGTGTACGACGCAGTTGTAGTAGTTGGCCGGCGGGCCGCAGTTGGCGCTCCAGTCCCAGCCGTAGTGGTACTCGAGTTCGATGGTGTTGCGGGTGTCCGGGTCGTACGACGTGCAGTTCGAGTTGGTCACCCACAGGTCGAGGCGCCAGTCGCCGGTGCCGTCCCAGACGTGCGCGAAGTCGAGCTCGTTGAGCGTCTCGTGCAGGAAGGCGCGGGCCTCGCTGTTGCTCACCTGCGAGGTGTCATGCGACTCGGCGCAGTACTGCTCGTCCTGCGCGCCGGCACTGCTCCCGGCCGACGCGTAGTGGAACTTGTTCTGGTGCCGGTCGGGGCTGCGGTGCGACGCGTTCGCCGGGGATGCCGGCAGCACCAGCGCCACCACGAAGACGGCGAGCCAGAACAGCACCGTCCAGGCCGGTATCGGTCCGTCCTGTCGGGCCACCGCGACGGGTGGGGGAACCGGTGTCCGCACCGTGCCTCCTCGAACCGGAGGAATGGGATCTACGGCCACTAGCGGGCCGCAATCACCGCGAGGACGGCAGGCTACCGCGATACCGGCGACAACGGAATAAGCGCAATAAAGTAGCTGGTCAGGTCCGTCCCAGCGGGCCTCAGCCGGCCGCTGTGCAGCCCGCTCCGGGAGTCCTGCACGCCGCTCGGCCGGCCGCTCCGGGAGTCCTGCACGCCGGTCGCCTTGCATGCCGGTCGCCTCGCAATGCCGGTCAGGCGACCGCTGCCCGGTCAGTCGACCTGAATGTTGGCCATCATCGCCATGTCCTCGTGTTCGAGGTTGTGGCAGTGGAATACGTACTTTCCGCGGTAGCCAGTCCATTTCATGACGATTTCGACGTGGTCCCCACTGGCCATGTTGACCGTGTCCTTCCACCCGGAGTCCCACCGACCGGGCCCGTCACCGTTGCGGTTGAGCACCTGGAACTGGACCAGATGCAGGTGTACCGGGTGGTGCGCGTTGGTGTGCAGCTTCCAGACCTCGACGTCCCCGAGTTTCGGGTCGGCGGCGATCGAGTCGACGCTGAACAACGAGTCGTTGATCGTCCAGGTGTGCATGCCGCCGCGATCGGGACCGCGGGCAAAGTCGAAATCCCGCTCGCGTACCGCGTCCGAGCCGCGCAACGGTTCGATTGTCGACAGGCGCGCCGGTACCGAACTCTCGTCGCGTTCCCGCCGGGCCACCACGAAACGCATGACCGAGCCGAGATCGCCGTCCTCATTCTTGTTCCGGAGCACAATTTTCGTACCGACCGGGTATTTGCCGAAGTCGACGATCACGTCGAAGCGTTCGCCCTGCGCGATCGCGAGCTGTTTGTGTTCCCGGGGCTTGTCGAGCAGCCCGCCGTCACTGCCGACCTGAATGAACGACGGGCCATCGGCCGGTGCCGGATCGAGTTCGAGCAGGTAGTTGCGCGCGTTCGATGCGTTCAGAAACCGCAGCCGGTACCGCGTATTCGCCACGTCGTGGGTCGGCCACGGCACACCGTTGACCAGAATCGTGTCACCGAGTACACCCGCGTGGAATTTCTGGTCGACGCCGGGCTCGCCGAGCAGGCTCGGATCCACCGACGGGTACAACAGTTCCCCGTCCCCGCCGAATGACCGGTCACAGATCATCAGCGGTATTTCCTTGTCTCCCGCCGGGAGCGGAAGCGCGCGTTCCTCGTCGTCCCGGATCAGGTGGAAGCCGGCCAGTCCGCGCCATACCTGCGGTCCGGTGAAGTCCATCCGGTGATCGTGGTACCAGAGGGTCGCGGCGCGCTGGTCGTGTGGATACCGGTACTCCCGCGTCCCGTGCGCGATCCTCCCCGGGTGCAGGTGGCGCGGGTGCGGGGCATCCGCCGGTATGAGCAGGTCGGTGGGGTAGCCGTCGCTGTCCGGTGGGGTGTGGCCGCCGTGCAGGTGCCGCACGGTGGGCACCGGCAGCTTGTTCGACTCGCGGATCACGTCGGTGCGGCCACGCGTCGACTCGATGGTCGGGCCCGGAAACGTGCCGTCGTATCCCCAGATCCGGGTCCGTACACCGGGCAGAATCTCCACGTCCGCCGGGCGCAGAGTCACGTCGTAATAGGCGGTACCGTCCCGCACCGATGGACTCAGTACATTCGGCAGTCTCAACTCGGACGTGAACGGCTCCGGCAGTTTCCGTTTGCTGCGCAGCAGTACGCCCGTGGTCTCACCGCAACCGGCAAGACCGCCCAGCGCGAAAGCCATCCCGGCACCGGCGGTGGCACCGAGAAACGCCCGACGGCTCATCCCCACGATCCAGCTCCTTTGCTGCGATCCCGGCACGGTGGCGGAACCGGGTCGAAGCTAGCTGGTGAATTCGCGGCGCAGCCAGAGCCTGAGTGTCATCTCAGGGAACAATCAGGGAGCCCACCCAGGGAGGTTCATGGATGAGGCCGGAAGCCGCGACTACTGAATCTTCGCGAAGTTCTTGGCGCCGATAGCGGCGAACAGCACGGTGAGTACGGCGGTGATCCCGAGTTCTTCCACCACGGACAGCTTGTGGCCGAACAACTCGATACCGCTGAGCAGCTTCAGGATCGGGTCACCGCCGCCGGTCTCCAGGAACAGCCGCCGCAGCGCGTCCACCGAGTAGGTGAACGGGTTGAATTTGGCGATCGTCTGCAGCCACTCCGGGAGTCCCTTGAGCGGGATCAACGAGCCGGACAGCACCAGCATGGGGTACATGACGGTCTGCGTGATCGCCTGGAAGCTCTGCGGTTTGTTGATCACAGTGGCGCCGGCGACCCCGAGCGCGGTGATCTGTGCCGCCATGAGCAGGCCGGCAAACCACGCGCCGAGGATGCCGAGCGGGCTCGGATGCGCACCCACCACCGGTGCGGCGAGGAACAACAGGGTGGCCTGCAGCATCGCGGTCACCGAACCGCCGAACATCACGCCGACCACGATCGAGGCTCGGCTGGCCGGCGCGACCAGCATCTCCCGCAGGAAGCCGTTCTCCCCGTCGTACACGATGGACACCGCACTGCCGAGCGACCGGCCCAGCACGCTCATCGCGATCACGCCGGGGAAGACGTACGCGGCGAAGTTCACGCCGCTGTTGCCCTTGACGATCGACTGCATGCCGAATCCGAAGATCAGCAGGAACAGCAGTGGCTGGGCGAAGCCGGACGCGATCCGGGTCTTGCTCCGCCAGAACTTCATCAGCTCGCGCTGAAGGACCATCCCGACGACCCGGAGGTCGAGGAACAGCCGGGCGTCGGCAACGCTGGCGCGGTGTTTGCCGGAGTTGATCCGGCCGTCCTCGGTCCAGTCCTGGCCGACCGGCATCGGCAGCTGCTCGGCCCGCACCGGCCGTTGTTCGGCGCGGGACTCGGCGCGGCCGGCCCGGGCCGAACCGCGCCCGGACCGCGGTCCGGGATCACCGGTCGCGCCGCGCGAACGGTCACGCCGCGGGCCGGGTGCGCTCCGGCCGGCCGAGCCCTGGCCGGCGGAACCCCGGCCGGCGGAACCCCGGCCGGCGGAACCCCGGCCGGCTGAGTCCCGGCCGGCTGAGTCCCGGCCGGCAGAACCGCGACCGGCCGAGTCCCGCCCGGCCGCGCTACCGCGCCGGGAGGTCAGGCCGCGCAGGCCACGGGGAGCGTCGTCGTCCTCGTCCAGGATGGGGTCGGGGCTCTCCGGCCCGCGGTCGATCCAGCTCAGGCCGTCGCCGGACGACGGCTCGTCGTCGCGACGGGCCGGCACCCGGGACGGCCCGAGATGACGGCTGCTCATCCGGCGCGACGACGGCCGGCTCGGCGGGCCACCGCGCGGGCGCGAGCCGCCTCGGCCGGGTCGACGGCACGGCCACCCGACGCGTGGGCGGACCGGCCACTCGACGGCTGGGGGGCCCGACCGGTTGACGCCTGGGCGGTCCGACCGGACGGGCCGGCGGGTAGTGCGGCCGGGCGGGACGCGGACCGCCCGGCCGGCAGCGCGGCGCGGGACTGCGGGAGCGCGGCCGGCGCTCCGGTCAGGGACTGCTCGGTGAAGTGCAGGAACACGTCGTCCAGAGTCGGCCGTTGCACGTTGACCAGGAAGATCGGCACGTCGATGTACGACAGCAGGCGCGGGACCTCGCGCTCGGCGTTCGGCAGGTAGGCGACGATCGCGCCCTCCTCGACCCACGCGGAGATGCCGGCGTGGGTGAGCATCCGTACCGTCGACGGGTCGTCCGCGGTCTGCAGCCGTACCCGGTCCAGGCCGACCGCCGCCTTGAGATTCGCCGGCGAGTCGATCGCGACCAGCTCACCACCGTTGACGATGGCGATCCGGTCGGCGTGCTCGGCCTCGTCCATGTAGTGCGTGGTCATCAGTACGGTCAGGCCGGTCTTGTCGCGCAGCCGGCGCACCTCGGTCCAGAGCCGGGCGCGGCTGGGCGGATCGAGCCCGACCGTGGGCTCGTCCAGGAAGAGGACCTCGGGCTGGTGCATCATCGCCCGGGCGATCTCCAGGCGGCGGGCCATACCGCCGGACAGTCGTACCACCGGCTGGTCCCGGTACGGCGCGATGCCCACCAGGGCCAGGCCGTACTCGACCCGGGCGGCGACCTCGCGGCGGGGCACGCCGTACAGGATGGCGTGGAATCTCAGGTTTTCGGCGACGGTGAGCTGCTTGTCCAGCGTCGGCTCCTGGAACACCAGGCCGATCCGCCGGCGCACCTCGCGGGACTGCCCCACCACGTCGTGGCCGGCGACGAACGCCCGACCCGCGGTTGGCATGGACAGGGTGCTGAGGATCTTCATGGTGGTGGACTTGCCGGCGCCGTTCGGGCCGAGCAGCGCGAAGATCTCGCCGGTACACACCTCGAAACTGAGGTTCTTGACCGCGACCTTCTCGTCGAAACGCTTGGTCAGGCCCCGCACCATGACGGCTGGCGGCTCTGGCCAAAACTGTCCCATGGCTTCACCGCCTTTCCATCCGTACCAACCCGATGGTCGGACACCGTCATTCGTCGAGCGGTCCGAATTTCGGAATGCCGTTCCTTATCGCGTACCGCTCCACTCTAGGTGTTCATGAATATCGCGCCAGTCGCGCGAGTTTTCTATTGATCAATACGCCCGGCCATTGCCACCCGGCCGGGATCACGCCGGAGCATCACTGCTGCGCGTAGTCGTTGGATATCGCAACGTGCATGCCCCCCTCGCACGGACACCGCCTCGCCGCGCGAAGCGGCGAGGCGGTGTCGGCGGAATCGCCCGTACGTACCGGGCGAATCCGTACCGTGCGTGACGGCTCAGAGAGCGAGGTGCAGACCACCGGCTGCTTCGCTGCCACCGAGGGAGCCACCGGCGCTGATGTCGATCGAGCCCTCGACCGGGAGGTCGGGCAGGGCCGGGGTGGCCGGCAGCTCGGGGAGGGTCGGCAGGCCGGAGCCCAGGTCGGGGAGGTTGAGGTCAACCGGGAGGGGGAGGTCAGTCAACATGGGAAAAAGACTCCTCATGGCGCGGAACGAGCATTTATATTTGGGTACCCGAGGCAGCACCCTGCCGTGATCCACGTCAGCCTGTCAAGTCCGCATGAGCACTTCTTGACAATGCGCTGAGAGGCGCGGCACACAGCGGTACATTCGAACGGCAGCGCGATTCCGAGATCACCCCGGAATGATTCGCGACTAGCCAAATTCGAATAACTCAGCATTAACGAGTCGGCCCGGATCCTGGTTACGCCGAGAGTAGCCAGTGTTACCTGCGTCACACTTGGCCCGGTCTGGGTGGTCTCCGTCCATCTCGGACATCTCGGCCCCGGCTGGGGCAGTTGCACCATCTCCGACCGATTCGGCCGTGGGGCATAGCCGCAGGTCAGGACCGGTCCGATTCGACGACTCGGGCAATGTCCGAGATCGCGGAGGCGGCCCCGGGCCGGCGACGGGGCGCGCTCTGACCCGCCCGCGCCCCGAGAAGCTGTCGGTACCGCGCAAGGGTCGGCTCACCGCCGGGCCGCCGGCGTCGAGGCCACCTGGACCGCGTGACACTCCGGCGCGACGACACTCCGGAGAAAAGATCGCGCGCCGGGGGGAAACGACGGTCGGCGAGGGCGCGCCAGCCACGGAAGCCATCCGCGCGAGCGAGCCCGGCCCGGGCCCCCTCGCGAGACCTGCCGACCGGCCGGCCCCGCCGCGCCCCTGCCGGCTCCGACGGTGCGGCCGGCCGCTCCCCGTACGGCGTCGGGTGGGCCGGCCACCACTCGGAGACCATCGCGGAGCGTGACCAAAGGGGCGGGCTCCGACCCCGGGCGAAACGGCCGTACCCCCAGGTCAGCACCGGAACGTGTGCCAGACGACCAGCCGCCCGGCGAGGTCGGGGGCACCCGGTGAACAGCGGTACCACCGGATAGAGTCGGGTTGCCCGGCGATGGGGAACCGTGCGCACTCCACGCGCCGACGCCCATAGGTCGAATGAGCATCGAGAGCTTCGCGCTACACGAGTGAGCGCCTATCCGGGTGAGCGCTCAGGTAGCCGGCCCAACAGTGATGGGAGACAAATCCTGTGACCACGCGAGTCGGAATCAATGGATTTGGACGCATCGGACGGAACTTCCTCCGTGCCGCGTTGGATCAGCGGGCCGATCTGGAGATCGTCGGCGTCAACGACCTGACAAGCAACAGCACCCTCGCGCACCTGCTGAAATACGATTCGACGCTCGGCCGCTTCCCGGAGGAAGTGCACTTCGACGAAGAGTCGATCATGGTGGGCAGCCGGTCGATCCGGGTGGTGTCCGAGCCCGACCCGGGCAAGCTCCCGTGGGGCGACCTGGGCGTCGACGTGGTCATCGAGTCGACCGGCCGGTTCACCGACGCGAATGACGCCAAGGCGCACCTGCAGGCCGGCGCCAAGAAGGTGATCATCAGCGCCCCGGCGAAGAACGAGGACATCACGATCGTCCCGGGCGTCAACGACGACAAGTACGACCCGGCCAACCACCACGTACTGTCCAACGCCTCCTGCACCACCAACTGTGTGGCGCCGATGGTGAAGGTGCTGCTGCAGAACTTCGGCATCGTCCGCGGCCTGATGACCACCATCCACGCGTACACCACCGAGCAGCAGTTGCTCGACCAGGTGGCCGTGAGCCGCAAGGGCACCGTGGACCTGCGCCGGATCCGCGCCGCCGCGGTGAACGTGATCCCGACCTCGACCGGCGCGGCCAAGGCACTCGGCGTGGTACTGCCGGAGGTCAAGGGCAAGCTGGACGGCATGGCGTTCCGGGTGCCGGTACCGACCGGCTCGGTGACCGACCTGGTCGTCGACCTCGAGCGCGAGGCCACCAAGGACGAGATCAACGCGGCGTTCGCGGCCGCCGCCGACGGCCCGCTCAAGGGCATCCTGGTGTACACGGAGGACCCGATCGTCTCCTCCGACATCGTGAACACCCCGGCGAGCTGCACGTTCGACTCGTTGCTCACCATGTCGCTGGGCAGCCAGGTGAAGATCGTCGGCTGGTACGACAACGAGTGGGGCTACTCCAACCGGCTGGTCGAGCTGGCCGGGAAGGTCGGCAACGCGCTGTAGAACCATCTGATCCACACCGGGGCGCCGCGCGACAGCGTGGCGCCCCGACTTATTAGGGTCCTACGCCATGACGACTCCGGTACCGGTACACGAGCGGATCGCCACCGAACTGGGCGTGGCCCGGCGGCAGGTGGACGCCACGGTCGAGCTCCTCGACGGCGGCGCGACCGTCCCGTTCATCGCCCGGTACCGCAAGGAGGTCACCGGCGCGCTGGACGACACGCAACTGCGCACGCTTGAGGAGCGGCTGCGGTACCTGCGTGAGCTGGAGGAGCGGCGCACCGCCGTACTGGAGTCGATCCGGTCCCAGGGCAAGCTCGACGACGAGCTCGCGGCCAAGATCATGGCGGCCGACTCGAAGGCCCGGCTGGAAGACATCTACCTGCCGTACAAGCCGAAGCGCCGGACCAAGGCGCAGATCGCCCGGGAGGCGGGGCTCGAACCGCTCGCGGACGCCCTGATCGGCGACCCGAACAACGACCCGCAGGCCACCGCCGCCAACTTCGTGGACTCCGAGAAGGGCGTCGCCGACGCCGCGGCCGCGCTGGAAGGCGCCCGGTCGATCCTGGTCGAGCGGTTCGCCGAGGACGCCGACCTGATCGGTGACCTGCGCGAGCGGATGTGGTCGCGCGGCCAGCTGAGCGCGAAGGTACGCGACGGCAAGGAGCAGGCCGGCGCGAAGTTCGCCGACTACTTCGACTTCTCCGAGCCGTACACCAAACTTCCTTCGCATCGGATTCTGGCCATGTTCCGCGGTGAGAAGGAGGAGATCCTCGACCTGTCGATGGAGCCGGACCGCATCGCGCCCGATGCGCCACCGGCACCTGGACCGACCGACTACGAGGTGCGGATCGCGCACCGGTTCGGCGTCGCCGACCGCGGCCGGCCGGCTGACAAGTGGCTCGCCGACACGGTGCGCTGGGCCTGGCGTACCCGAATCCTGGTCCACCTCGGCATCGACCTGCGGTCCCGGCTGTGGCAGGCGGCCGAGGACGAGGCGGTCCGGGTCTTCGCCGCCAACCTGCGTGACCTGTTGCTCGCCGCGCCGGCCGGCTCCCGACCCACCATGGGCCTCGACCCCGGATTCCGTACCGGCGTGAAGGTCGCGGTCGTGGACGCCACCGGGAAGGCGGTCGCGACCACCGCGATCTACCCGCACGAGCCGAAGCGGGACTGGGCCGGGTCGATCGCCACGCTGGCCCGGCTGTGCGAGCAGCACAAGGTCGAGCTGATCGCGATCGGCAACGGCACCGCGTCGCGGGAGACCGACCGGCTCGCCGCCGACCTGATCAAGCAGTACCCGCAGCTCGGGCTCACCAAGATCGTGGTGTCCGAGGCGGGCGCGTCGGTCTACTCCGCGTCGGCGTACGCGGCCGGTGAACTGCCCGGCATGGACGTGTCGCTGCGCGGCGCGGTGTCGATCGCCCGGCGGCTGCAGGATCCGCTCGCCGAGCTGGTCAAGATCGATCCGAAGTCGATCGGGGTCGGCCAGTACCAGCACGACCTCGCTGAACTGAAGCTGTCCCGCTCGCTGGACGCGGTCGTGGAGGACTGCGTGAACGCGGTCGGGGTGGACGTCAACACCGCGTCCCCGCCGCTGCTCGCCCGGGTCTCCGGCATCAGCACCGGACTGGCCGAGAACATCGTGCTGCACCGGGACGCGCACGGCGGCTTCCGGTCCCGCAAGGCGCTCAAGGAGGTACCGCGGCTCGGCGCCAAGGCGTTCGAGCAGTGCGCCGGCTTCCTGCGCATCCGCGGCGGCGACGACCCGCTGGACTCCTCGGCGGTACACCCGGAGTCCTATCCGGTGGTACGCCGGATCCTCGCCGCCACCAGGGCGGACATCGGCACGCTGATCGGCAACAGCACGATGCTGCACACGCTGTCGCCGGCGAGCTTCGTGGACGACACGTTCGGCCTGCCGACGGTCACCGACATCCTGGCCGAACTGGAGAAGCCGGGGCGCGACCCGCGACCGGCGTTTGCGACCGCCACCTTCGCCGAAGGCGTCGAGAAGCTCGAGGACCTGCAGGCCGGCATGGTGCTCGAAGGCGTGGTCACCAACGTCGCCGCGTTCGGCGCGTTCGTCGACATCGGCGTACACACCGACGGCCTGGCGCACGTATCGCAGCTGTCCCGCAAGTTCGTCTCCGACCCGCGTGACGTGGTGAAGTCCGGCGACATCGTGCGGGTACGGGTGCTCGACGTGGACCTGCCGCGCAAGCGGATCTCGCTGACTCTCCGACTGGACGAGGAGGTACGCGCGGAGCCCGACGCTTCGGGTGGGCGCCCGGACCGTAGCCGGGACCAGTCCGGCCGGGACCAGTCCGGCCGGGACCAGTCCGGCCGGGACCAGTCCGTTCGGGACCGCTCCGGCGGGCGCCCGTCCAGGGGGAACCGCGGTTCGCAGCGCCAGGAGGCGCCGAGCGGTGCGCTCGCCGACGCGCTGCGCCGGGCCGGTCTCGACAGAGCCTTTCCCCCGCCCACCGGCCCCACCGACCGACCCGGCTCCGGCCGCCGCTGACGCCGGCCCGCGCGCGGCCTCGGCTGATGGCGCCGCGCGGCTCTCGGGGTAGCGGCGCCGCGCGGCCCTCGGCTGTTGGTTCCGCGCGGCCTCGGGTGGCGGCGCCGCGCGGCTCTCGGTTGGTGGCGCCGCGCCGCCTCGGTTGGTGGCGCCGCGCCGCCTCGGTTGGTGGCGCGGAAATGGGATTGTCGGGCTGAGATGTTTGCGAGCCGTCAGTTCCGGCAAGTTTTGGATCACCCGCGCTCAGCGTGAGACGATTGGTCCAAACATCGTGGTGATGACCGGCGCCTCCCTTCCAGCCGGATCCGGCACCTTCCGGATCGTTTCCCGGTCAAGAGGGATCGTTCCCGGCCAAGAGAGTCAGCAGGTCAAGGTCAGGTCCGACGTCACCATCGGGGAGCGGGTCAACACGGCGGGGGCCGCGCCCGACAGGAGAAGAGCCGATGGCCGATCAGAGCGCCCCGGCACACCGGAGCGACCAACCGGCACGCGACCGGACTCTCATCATCCTGGCCGCGGGCGCGGTGGTGATTCTCGCGCTCATCGCCCTGGCGTACTGCAGCCTGCGTGACCGCGGCGACGATTCGCCCACAGCCGCACCGACCTCGACCAGCCCGTCAGCCACCCGTTCGCCCGGCCCCACCCTGACCGATGGCGCGGGCGTACCGATCAACTCGCCGAGTGCCGTGGCGCCCTCCAGGGTGCCGACCGCATCGCCGACCAGGTCCAGGGTGCCGCGGACCCCGGCCACCAGCTCGGCCACGTCCGGCTTGGAGACCGCGGACGGCGAGATACCGAACGGCGCGCCGGACACCGGTGGCGGCAGCACCGCCGGCCGGTACAGTCCCGGGCTGATCATGGCGGGCGGCGGCGTACTGCTGCTCATCGCGCTGGCGGCGCTGGTCGCCGGACGGCGGCCCCGTACCGGCTCATGACCGGGCCGCGACAGCCCGCGGTCGGGCGGGCCCGGCCGGTTTACGGCGTGACCCAGACGATCCCCGGCACCTCCGGCCCGCCCGGCACCGCTGGCCCGCCGTCTAGTGTCGCGCCGCCGCCCCGACCCGACCACCGCCGGCTGATGTACCGCGGCGCGGCGGTGGTACTGGCCATCGCCGGTATCGCGATGCTCGGCTTCGGTGCCGGACTGCGGGTACCGCTCGGTCCACTGATCGCGGCACCGCCGGCCACCGCCGCCTCGTCCGTACCGACCAGGGCGGTACCGAGCCGACCGGCACCGTTGGCCCGCTCCACACCGGTACGGCTGGACATCCCGCGGGTCGGTATCCACACCAACGTGATGGGTCTCGGGCTCGGACCCGGCGGTGCGATCACGGTGCCTCCGTTGACCCAGGGCGCTCCGGCCGGCTGGTACCGCCATCTCGCCTCTCCCGGTGAACGGGGGCCGGCGGTGATTCTCGGGCACGTCGACACCGACCGGTACGGCCCGGCCGTGTTCTTCCGGCTCCGGCTGCTGCGCCCCGGTGACGTCGTGTCGGTACGCCGTGCCGACGCCAGTACCGCCGTGTTCACCGTGGTCCGGGTCGCCGAGTACGCGAAGAAGGCCTTTCCGGTCCAGGCGGTGTACGGGCCGGTCAACTATCCGGCGCTACGACTGGTGACCTGCGGCGGAGCCTTCGACTACGTACACCGGCAGTACCAGGACAACGTGGTCGCGTACGCCGTGCTGAGCCACACCCGCGGCCGTCACTGAGCCGACCGCCGACGCCGCGACCGGCCGCTGATCAGGCCGGCCGCTGATCCGGCCGGTCGCGGGTCAGGCCGGCCGCGAGGTCAGGCCGGGCGGATGCCGGCCGCCATGTCCCGTAGCCGCCGCTCGGTGTCCAGCGCGAGCGCGGCGGAGGAGGCCAGGCACTGCGCGGCGGTCAGGTCGCCCGGCTCGTACCGCTGACCGGACTGCGCGTGGATGAAGGTGATCGCGCCGGTGGTACGCCCGTGTGCCGTCATCGGCACGATGATCGCGCTGGAGAAACCCAGGGCGCGCAACAACCGCTGCTCGTCCCGCCGGTCCGGCTCGGGCAGCAGAGCGATGGGCGGTACCCGGACCTCGGCCGGTACGACCGGAACGAACATCGCCTCGCCGGTGCGTACTACCGAGGCGACCGGCGCGGTCAACCGCCCGGGCCACCGCGACTGGAGCTCCTCGACGGTTCCCAGCTTGTCCGGATCGGGATGGATCACCACCAGCGGAGCCAGCTGGTCGTTCTCGACCAGATGTACCGCGCACCAGTCCGCGAGCGCGGGCACCGCCTTGTTCGCGATGTCGGTGAGCGTCTTCAGCACGTCCGAGGTGTCCGCCAACTCCGCACACGCGCGCCCGAGGAATGTCAACCGGGCGGTGGTCACCTCGGCCCGTACCGCGTTGCGGGCATGGTCGAGCGCCTGCGCACACGCGTCGGCCAGCGCGGACAGCGCGGCCCGGTCGGCACCGCTCACGTTCTGCGCGGCCGAGAACGACAAGGTGATCGAACCCAGCACGGCGTGCCCGACGATCAACGGCAGCGCGATGAGCGCATGCTCGTACGCGGGCGGCAGTCCGGCCAGGCTCGGCCACCGGGCGTCCCGCTCGGCCACCGAGTCGGCGACCACGATCTGCCGGGTACGGACGGCTTCGGACGCCGGCACGTTGTCGTTCACGTCGAACCGGGCCCAGGTGTCCGCGGTCCCCGGCGACTCGGTACGGATCCGGGTGATCCGCATGGTGTGCCGGTCCTCGTCGAGCAGGCACAGCGCGCCGACCTCGGCGCCGAGCAGGCCGGTCGCGTGTTCGATCAGGACGTCCGCGACCGCGTCGACATCGCGGGTACTGGCCAGCGCCGCGGTGGCGCGTTGCAGCCGACCGAGCCGTTCCGCGGTACGGGCGCGCGCCTGGTACAACTCGGCCCGTTCCAGCGCCTGTCCGACGATCGCGGCGAGCGCGACCAGGAAGTCCTGCTCGTCGTGGTCGAACAGGCGCGGCTCACCGAAACTGAACCGCAGCGCGCCCACCATCCGGCTGCCCACGTACAGCGGGACCGCGGCGTTCGCTATCGAGTCCGGCTCCAACCGGCTGAGCTGCGGGTACCGCGCGTCGCGTTGTTCGGTGGTCTCCACCCAGACCGGCTGCCCGCTGCGCAGCGCCTCCATCCCGGGCAGCGGGGTGCTGTCGGACGCCACCCGCAACCGTTCGGCCAAACCCGGCGGGTAGCCGGCGTCGACCACCACCCGCACCCGGCCGCGGTCCCACGTCAGCAGCGCGCCCCGGCGGGCACCCAGCTCGTTGATCGCCTCCGTCAGGACGATCCGCCCGACCTCGGCCGCGGTCAGGGCGCCGCCCAACGCCGCGGTCACCCGTTGCAGGCGGGCGGACCGGTCGGATGCGCGCTGCAGCGAGTCGAGATGGTCGACCTCGCCGAGCAGGAACTCCTCGAACGTCGGGCCGGGCGTCATCGGCTGCCCGGCGGCCGCCTGGCGCAGCGCGGTGACCAGCGAGGTCACGTACCACCGACGGAACATCCGGTGCTGCGGCGGCGCCTCCAGGGTGAGCAGCCGGGCGGCTCGCGCGTACGCGTCCGCTTCGGCCAGCGCGGCCAGGTACCGCTCGCCGGCATCGGCCGCATCGGCCGGCAGCGAGACGGTGAGCGTGGTGCGCTCCCGGCCACACCCGGCCGACTCCATCGCCTGCCGCTTGATCGCCATCCGCGCCTCGGCGAACTCGTTGACCACGGCTTCGACCAGGTTCGCGAGGTTGCTGGGCATCTTCGCGGTCATGCCGGCCGCCGCGCCACGGGACGCGAGGGTGAACTCGCGTACCAGGGAGTCCATGTGGGTCTTGGCTTCCAGCAGCAGGCCGGTCGACACGTCGCCGAGGGTGACCGTGTACCGCCGGCGGTCCGGTTCCAGGTCGTCGGCGAACATCGCGAGCCAGGCGTCCACGTCGCCGACTGCGGGCGCCACCGCCTCCACGCTGTCCGGGGTGAGCTCGACCCACACCACCTTGCCCTCCGGCGTGGCCTCGACTCCCCACCGGCTGGCCACCGCGTCGACCAGGGCCAGGCCACGGCCGGTCATGGTGTGCGTCTCCGGCCGGGGCCGCACCGGCGTGGTCCGCGACCTGTCGTGTACCTCCAGCCGGACGGCGTTGTCGCCGATCGCGGCGACGATCAGTCGTACCGGCGGGCCGGCGTAGAGCAGGCCGTTGGTGACCAGCTCGCTGGTCGCCAGCTCGGTGTCGTCGATGAGGCGCGCCCGGCCCAGGCGGGCGAGGGCGGCGGCGACAAACCGGCGGGCCCTCGGTACGGCATCGGGTTCCGGACCGAGGACGACCTCGTCACCGTGCATGAGCCCCGCGCCCTCGGATCGATCGCGGGTGGGGTCGCTCCCAGGGGCCGCGGCGTCGCGCGGCGGGCCGCTGCCCGTGGTCGCCCACCTGTCCCAGGTCGAGCACAAAAGCGAGCGTAAGCACGCCTCTGCGTCGACGGGTTACGATCTCGAACATATTACCTAGCGCGCTTTCCACATCACCGTAAGCAATTCGAATTGACACTGGTCGATTTGATTAGAGTGCCTCCGGATGCCCGAGGCAACCGCCCGCGAACACCTGGTCGGTCCGTCGGCCGGCATTGCCCGGATTGCTGCCGATCCGGCCGTCGTTCTACTCCTGACTTCGGCGAGCGGATGCCCGGACCGTCCCGCGCTGCCGGCCATCCCGGGCGTCCCTGACCGCCACCAGGTCCACAGTGGCCGGTGCGCCGCGGACCGCCTTCACTTTGCAGAACGGCATCATCGGGCCAGAATCATGCCAAGAGGTCCGTACAGCACCGGGGGTGGGCATGTCCGGCAGTGGCGGATTGGCACCGTTCGATCGGCATCCGGCCGACGGCGGTGGGCTGGCGCAGGTCGGCGCGAACCTGGCCGATCAGGCGGCGCAGGCCATCGACCAGAGCCGGCTCTCGCTGCTGGCGTTCCAGCCGGCGCCACAGAACTGGGACGGCATCGCCGCACCCGCGTTGCGCGCCGCCCCGCAACCGGTTCGGCAGCGGGCGTACGCGGTGAGCAGTGCGCTGTCCTGGGCCTCGGTGGCCGTCAACTACTGGGCGTCGCGAATCATCTCGTTCAACCAGCGGGTGGACCAGATCACCGCCGGGCTGGCCGATGGCCGCAGCCGGATCCAGGCCGACACCAACAGTGCGGTACCAGGTACCCCCGAACAGATCGCCGGTGCGCTCCAGGCACTGGAGGCACAGGCCAGGAAACTGTGGTGGCTGGCGTACAACGCTGACATCGTCGACGGTGCGCGGACCGCGGCCTCGATGCTCCGCAGCGGCCCCACCAGTGCGAACGTGACCGCCGCGGTACAGGTCGGGTTGCTGCCGCCGGGCCAGCGGTACACCCCGCTGACGCCGATCCAGTTGTCCGGGCTGGGCCCGTTCGACATCCCGTTCCCGCTGATGCCACTCGGCGAATGCTCGCCTGACGACGAGTACCCCAATCTGTTCCTGGACGGTGCCGCGGACGGCGCCGGGGTCGCCAACGCGGTGCAGCTGCCGTTCAAGGAAGGCCTGATGGAGATGCTCGGCGGCGCCGCCGGCGACGTCGGCGTGGACGCCGTCAACGAGGACACCGGCGGCTGTACCCACCCCATCGACCTGCCGCAGCCGCCCGAACCACCGCAGCCGCCGGACCCGCCCGGCTTCCTGGAGAACACGTGGAACGACTTCAACGACGCGGTCGATGACGTCGGCGAGGCGATCGACGACTTCGGCCAGCAGCTGCCGGACAGTCCACCACCGCCGTTCGGTCCTGGCCCCGGTGGTGGGCCGATGCCGCTGCCGGTCCCGCCGTGACCCGGTAAATCCTCGCGAGGTTCGCAAAGAACCGGTCTAGCCTCGCCTGATGCTGCGGATTCCGGGTCTGGTGCTGACCGATCACACGTTCACCGTGCCGCTCGACCACGCGGACCCGGACGGCGCGACGATCGAGGTGTTCGCCCGCGAGGTGGTCTCGCCGGACCAGGTCCGCGACGGCAAGGTGGACGAGCTGCCCTGGCTGCTGTTCCTGCAGGGCGGGCCGGGCGGCAAGTCGCCCCGGCCGATGGGCGCGAGCGGCTGGATCGGCCACGCGGTGAAGACCCACCGGGTGCTGCTGCTCGACCAGCGCGGCACCGGCCGCAGCACTCCGGTGACGGCCCGCACGATCGGCGGCCAGGATCCCGCGGAGCTCGCGGCGTACCTGCGGCTGTTCCGCGCCGACAGCATCATCGCCGATGCGGAACTGATCAGGGCGCGGCTCCTCGGCGACGCGACGTGGGAGACGCTCGGCCAGAGCTACGGCGGCTTCCTCACCCTCACGTACCTGTCCCGAGCGCCCGAAGGGCTCCGCGCCTGCTACGTGACCGGCGGGCTCAGCGGCCTGCACGCGACCGCGGACGACGTGTACGCGCGTACCTATCCGCGGGTGGCCCGCAAGAACGCCGAGTACTACCGGCGCTATCCGGACGACGTGGCCGCGGTACGCCGGATCGCCGACCACCTGACCGAGCACGATGTACGGCTGCCGGACGGCGACCCGTTGACGGTGGCCCGGTTCCGCACCCTCGGCCAGGGGTTCGGGATGAGCGACGGATACGAGAACCTGCACTGGCTGCTGGACGAGGCGTGGCACGGTGACGAGCTGTCCGACACGTTCCGGTACAGCGTGATGTGGGAGACCGGATACGCCGAGGGACCGATCTTCGCGCTGCAGGAGTTCTGCTACGGCCAGGGCGCGGGCCCGACCGGCTGGGCGGCGGAGCGGGCCATGGCACAGCGCCCGGAGTTCGCCGCCGACGCGACGCCGCTGCTGTTCACCGGTGAGATGATGTACCGCTGGATGTTCCGCGATATCGGCACCCTCAAGCCGTTCGCCGCCGCGGCCGACCTGCTGGCCGAGCACGACGACTGGCCGCGGTTGTACGACCCGGCCCGGCTCGCCGCGAACGAGGTGCCGGTGGCCGCGGCGGTCTACTTCGACGACATGTACGTCGACGCCGACCTGCAACTGCAGACGGCGCGCGAGGTCGGCAACGTCCGCGCCTGGGTCACCAACGAGTTCGAGCACGACGGCCTGCGCAGCGGGGAGCGGGTACTGGCGCGGCTGATGGACATGATCGCCGGCCGCTGCTGACGCGGCGGTGACCCGGCGCGGCGGGGGCCGGAACCCGAGGCACGGGCCGGGGCATGCGGTTCACCGGCCGTGAACGACGGACGCCGTTCTGGGTGGATTTGCGAATACCGCCGGCCACTTCAATTGCGCATTGTGACAATTTGTGGCGCCACGATTCGCTCGGCAAATAAAGACCGGCCATTGTGTACGGAAAGTGCCCGATGATACCGTGGGGCGCCTCTCGCTCCGTCCATTCGCCGTGCCGTATTAATCATGACGTGCGGTGGTTACCTGCTGCTTTGGGCAGGTGTCACACGGCTCGGCCATCCCGTATCTCGGCACGGTAAATCCTGTCCCGTTCCCCAGGATCCATGGAGCCCCCATGTGGAAACGCATTGCTGTTGTCCTGATCGGCACGGCCGCGCTGCTCGCGCCCGCCTCCGCGGCGTCGGCGTGTGTAGAGGGCTGCAACAACAGCCACATCACAGTGAGCCCGCACGGCGGCAGCGCCGGTAGCTACGCGAACAACTCGACAGTCCATACCACCTCGTGGACGGTCACCAACACCGGAACGACGGCGGCCACTGTTGCCGTCCTCTCCGGTGCCACCGGCTGCGCGATGAAGGCAGTCCCCTACGTGAGCCCGAACCAGCTGAGCCTCGACCCGGACGAGTCGGCCACTGTCACCACGTACTTCAAGGCGCAGTGCGCCGGCGCCGGCAAGGTGTACGCGAGCGCCGGCCAGGATCAGGGCTGGAAGAACGTCACCTTCAGCTGATCCTCGCTGATCCCCGCAGCTCCATGGCCCCGTCCGTTGCCTGCTCGTGCTGGCCAGCGGACGGGGCCGCGCTGGGTGCGTTTCCGGACGATCTCGGCAACCTGACGAAGCCGGACACCTATCGTGCTAGCATTGCTAGCACGATAGGTGGGAGGCGCAATGGCGGCTGTGAGCATCAGAGACCTGGACGACTCTGTCAGGGAGAAGCTGCGTCTGCGCGCAGCCAGGCACGGCCGCTCGATGGAGGCCGAGATGCGCGCGATCCTGACCGCCGCCGTCGCGGATGAGGGGACGGGACTGTTCACCGCCCTGGCCGACCGGCTCGCCCAACTCGACGGCGTAGAGCTCGACATTCCGGCCCGCGCTACCCCGCCTCGTGCCGCGCCATTCGCGTCATGATCATCCTTGACACAAACGTCGTCTCCGAACTGATGCGACCTAAGCCGATACCGGCCGTCATGGCCTGGCTGCGGCGGCAAGCCGGCAACGAGTTGTACACGACCGCGATCACCGTGGCCGAAATCCGTTATAGGATCGCCCGCCTACCCGACGGACAACGTCGAAAAACTCTGGATCAGGCCGCCGGCGAGATCTTCGCCGCCTTCCCCAACCAGGTGCTTACCTTCGATCTCGCCGCCGCCGTGGCCTATGCGGATCTCGTCGCGCATCGCGACAACCTAGGAACCCCGATCGACGGTTTCGATGCCCAGATCGCCGCGATCTGTCGGGTCCATGGCTCGGCCCTGGCTACCCGCAACACGAAGGACTTCGCCGAAACCAGCATCCCGGTTATCAATCCCTGGCAGGACGCCGCTGACCGGTGACCGCGCCGGTCCGCCCTCGCGCCACCACGATAGCCACCCTCGCGATCAACCTCATCCCCGGTCACCAAGCGAGCGCGCGGAGGGCCAATGGGCCCGGCTACTACGCGACGGTGGCGAGGAACTGGGTAGCGGCAAGCTCCGCGTACAACGGATTGCCGGCGACCAACTCCGCGTGGGTACCGACCGCACCGACTTCACCGGCGTCCATCACGACGATCCGGTCCGCCATCGTGACCGTGGACAGCCGATGTGCCACCACCAGCACGGTCGTACTGCGGGCCGCGTCCGCGACGGTGTCCCGCAGCGCCCGCTCGTTCACCGCGTCGAGTTGCGAGGTCGCCTCGTCGAGCAGCAGCAACCGGGGTCGCCGGAGCAGCGCCCGGGCGATCGCCACCCGCTGCCGCTCGCCGCCGGACAGCTTCGTACCGCGGTGCCCCACGGTCGTCTCCAACCCGTCCGGCAGGTGGCGTACCAAACCGTCCAACCGCGCGGTGGCGAGCACCTCGCGCAGGTCGTCCTCGGTGGCGTCGGGAGCGCCGTACAGCAGGTTCTCCCGCAGTGAACCGGACAGCACCGGCGCGTCCTGCTCGACGTAGCCGATCGCGGCCCGCAGTCGCGGAATCGACCACTCACACACGTCCGTACCGTCGATGAGAACCGTGCCCTGATCGGCCTCGTAGAAGCGTTCGATCAGCGAGAACACCGTGGTCTTGCCGGCGCCGGACGGGCCGACGAAGGCGGTCATGCCGCCCGGCGGAATGGTGAACGTGACGCCCCGGTGTACCTCCGGCAGCTCCGGGCGGTACCGGAAGCGCACGTCGGAGAAGGCGACCGCGGCCGCCGGCGAGTCACCGGCCGGCAGCGGGGCGGGCGGGTCGTCCGGTTCCACCGGCAGCGCTTCGGCCTCCTGGATCCGGGCCACCGCCGCGGCGCCGAGATGGTACTGGCTGATCGCGTTCACCAGCTGGTTGATCGGCGGCATCAGGTAGTACACGTACAGCAGAAAGGCGACCAGGGTGGCGACGGTGATCGCCCCGGAGGTGACCCGCACCCCGCCGACCGACAGCACGGACAGGAACGCGACCTGGATCGACAGGCCGGCCATGTTGCCGGCCAGCGACTGCCACTTGGCCGCCCGTACGCTCGCCGACCACGCCTCGGTGGCCGCGTCCCGCACCCGCGCGCCTTCCCGCTCCTCGGCACCGGATGCCTTGACCGTTCGGAACGCACCGAACATCCGCTCCAGCGCGGCGCCCATCACCCCGATCGAGTCCTGAGCCTGCCGGGACGCCCGGTTGATCCGCGGCACGATGCCGCCCACCACCACCGCGGCCGCACCCAACGCGGCCATCGTGACCAGCAACAACACCGGATCGAGTACGGCCATCATGACGATCGTGGCGACCAGGGTGATCGCGCCGGTGACGCCACCCACCACCGAGTCGGTGGTGACCTCCCGCAGCAACGTGGTGTCGGCGGTGACCCGGGACATCAGGTCGCCCGGGTCGGTCTGGTCGAGTGCGGGAATGCGCAGCCGCAGCAGCCGGCCGACCAGACCGTGCCGGGCGGTCAGCACCACCGATTCCGCGGTACGGCGCAGCAGGTACCCGCTGAGTCCACCGAGCACGCCGTTGGACAGCGCCAACGCGGTCATCAACAGGATCGCGCCGGTGACCGGTCGCCCCGCGCCGAGCCGCTCGATGAGCTGCCGGGCCAGCAACGGGAGCGCCAGCCCGCTGGCCGCGGTCAGCAGGCCCAGTCCACCACCGGCGACCAGCGCCCACCGGTGTGGCCGGAGGTAGCCGAGCAGCACCCGCCAGGTCGCCGGCACCGCCGGCTCGTCACGCGCCGTCTCCACGGCCGTACCGTACGGTCGGCGCCGGCTGCCCGACCAGCGGGTATCCGACCGCGGCCACCCGTCGTTGAAAGCCAGCCGTCGGTGAAAGGCGGCCGGTGAAAGCCGCCGCGGTGACGGGCCCCAGCCGGGACAGGCCCCGCCGTGACGGGCCCCGCCGGTGGGAGGTGCCTCCCCGGCAGCCGCGCGACGATCACCCGCGTTCGCCTTGCGCCCGGTCGTACAACGTTGTAAACCGGAAGCGCGACGCACGATGAGGAGCCGTCGATGGACGTCACCACAACGCAGGCCGTGGACGCCGGCCAGCGCGCCAAGGACGAGATCTACGCCGATGGCATCACCGCGTGCCGGGGCGCGTTCAGCACCGCGTGGGCGGACGCGATGCGGGCGGACATCGAGGTGGCCCTCGCCGAAGCCCTGGACCGGCCGGGCGGTGCGGTCGGACGCGGTCCGCACCGCTACTACGTGGAGATCCACCCCGAACAGCTCCGCGGTTTCGTCGACCTGGTCACGCACCCGTGGGTGGTGGCGGTGTGCGAGGCGGTACTCGGCCCGTCGTACGAGATCGTCGAGGTCGGCTTCGATGTGCCGCAGCCGGGCGCGGAGTACCAGCCCTGGCACCGTGACTTTCCGATCCACGAGGTCACGAAGACCGAGGGCCGGCTCAACTCGTTGGCTTTCAACCTCACCGCGGTGGACACGGTCGAGGAGATGGGACCGTTCGAGATCGCCCCCGGTACCCAGTTCGACGACGAGCCGGACTTCGAGCACGGCATGTTTCCGCCCGCCTCGCGTTACCCGCGGTACGAGGAGCGGGCGGTCCGCAAGTACCCGCGGCGCGGTGACATCTCGGCCCGGTCCGCGTTGACCATCCACCGGGGTACCCCGAACGTCTCGGACCTGGCTCGGCCGGTGCTGGTCCTCGGGGTCGACGCACCGGGGGCCGGCAACGGCGAGCGTCACGACCTCGCGGTCACCCGGCCGTTCTGGGACAGCCTGCCGCCGCAGGTCAGGGACCACCTGCACTGCCCGGTGGTCGACCGGCTGACGCCGATCACGCAGAAGCACACCATCGAGGGACTCGTCATGGGTGCCGCCTGAGCACGACCGGCCCGGTGAGCCGTCAGGCCGGCCGGTCGGCGTCGACCGCGACGGTACCGATCCGCGGGAACGGCTCGGTCGAGAAGATGACCTCCACCGGTACCTCGAAGTACGCCGCGAGCCGCAGCGCCAGGTACAGGCTCGGGCTGAACTCGCCGCGCTCGAGGTAACCCACCGTCTGGTAGTGCACGCCGAGCGCTTCGGCGAGCTGCCGCCGGGAGATGCCGCGCTCGGCCCGCAGTACCGAGATCCGGTTGTAGATGGCTTCACTCATCGCGCCACCAGGATGCCGCGACCGGCTGTCACGTTCATCGTCACCCTCACCGGAGCCGCTGCAGTGCTCTCTCGCGACGCTCGGCCACGCTCGATCCGGACTCCCGCCGGGCCATCCGGCGCATCACGATCGGTGCGACGACGAACCCGATGACCGCCCAGGCGCCGAGCGCCCCGATGGTCTCCAGATGCCGCCAGGAGTGCCCGAGCTCGACCGCCGCCATGCTGTCCGGCAGCAGCGCAGACCGCATGCCCAGCCCCAGCCAGTAGACCGGGAACGCCTCGGCCAGATCCTGCAGCCAGACCGGGAAGCTGCTGATCGGATAGAAGATCCCGGAAATGGCGGTCAGCCCCATCACCGGCAGGATCACCACACCCACGTTGCGCGGGTTGGAGAACAACGAGCCGATCGCGGCGCCGAGCGGCAGGGTCGCCAGCATGCCGACGACCAGCACCCAGGCCAGCGTGAACCACGCGCCCGGCCGGGAGACCTGCAGGCCGTCCTGGAGGAACAGGCCGGGTACCAGCAGGATCGCCAGCCCGGTCAGGGCCATGCCGGCCACCAGCACAACCTTGCCGACCAGGTACCCGAGCATGCCGTTGGGTATGGCCTTGGCCCGCAGCAGCGTGCCGTCCTCCCGCTCGACCACCAGGATCATGGCGAGCGTCGCCAGTCCGCTGAACGCGATGCCGCCGCCCAACGCGCTCGGCAGGGTCCGGGCGCCAAGCGAGAAGTCGGTGCCCGGCACCGTCGAGCCGCGCATGAACAGCATGGTGACCGTCAGCGCGATGGTCGGGAAGAGATAGGACCAGAGGTCCTGCACGTTCGTGAACGTCTGCCGGAGCTCGACGCCACCGCGGACGAGGCCGGCTCGTACGGCCGCCATGATCGGGCTCATCGGACCGCCTCCTCGAACGTCTGCGCCGCCGCCGTCGCCTGCCCGGCCTCGTGCTCGCGTACCAACGCCATGTAGGTCTCCTCCAGGCTGGCGCGGCGTACCTCCAGGTCGCCGACCGCCCCGCCGTACTGCTCGAACAGCTCGCGGACGAACCGGGTCGCGTCCGCGGTCGCGTGCACGAACCGGGAGCCGTCCCGGGTCCAGCGCACCTCGCTCTCGGTCGACATGCGCCGGGACAGCTCGTCCGCGGAGCCGTCCGCGATGATCCGGCCGCCGGCGAGCACCAGGATCCGGTCGGCCAGCTTCTCCGCCTCGTCCAGATCGTGCGTGGTCAGCATGATCGTCGTCTCGTCCAGATCGGACAGTCGGTGCACCAGATCGTGGAACTCGCGCCTGGCCTCCGGGTCGAAGCCGGCGGTCGGCTCGTCCAGGAACAGCAGCTCCGGCCGGCCGACGATGCCGATCGCGACATCCAGCCGCCGGCGCTGGCCGCCGGACAGTCGCCCGATCTTCTTCCCGGCGTGCTCGGTCAGCCCGACCGCGTCGATCAGCTCATCCAGGTCCCACGGACGCCTGATCCCATCGCTGCTGTACGGCGCGTAGAAGGAACCGAGGTGGGCCAGCAGCCTGCGTACCTGCCATTTGCTGTGGTCCCGCCACGACTGCAGCACCACTCCCAGCCGCGCCCGCCACTGCTCGTCGCCGTGCGCCGGGTCGGTGCCCAGCACGGTGACCTCGCCGGCCGAGCGCATCCGGAAGCCCTCGAGGATCTCGATCGTCGTGGTTTTCCCGGCTCCGTTGGGGCCGAGCAGGACAAGCACTTCACCCGGGCGCGCGGTGAACGTCACGCCGTTGAGCACGTCGGTGCGGCCGTACCGCATGCGCAGGTCACGCACGTCCAGAGCGGCCCGTTCATCGGGCGGCGGGCCGGCCGGTACCGGCGGAGCGAGCTGCCGTACAGCTGTCATAGACCTCTACCCGTCTATCCAAGGAGTACTGAGGAACGTAGCACATGTACTACATCCCGTTCGACAGATTTCGGGTGTCGGTCGAACGACAGCCCTCCGGGCGGGTCACCTCCACCAACGCCGTACGCCAGCGCCGTGCGGACGGGATCGCCTGCGCAACGGCGCACGCGGCCTGGCCACAGCGCCGTGCGGACACGACCACCTGCGCCAACGCCGCGTGCGGTCCAGCCAGTGCGGTGCTCACCGCGACGGCCGTGACCGCGGCTGTCGGGGAAACCGGCACGTATCCCACATGGCAACAAAACCGGATTTCCAGTTTGGATCCGCTCTTATCATCTGAATTGTGCTTTCCTTACCGGGATCGCCACCGAGGATCGCCGCCATGGCTGGTCGGCGTGGCTACTCGGAACCCGACTACCGGTTCCGGCGCCAGGATCCAGCGCTCACCCGAGAAACCAGGAGATTCGTGGAGACCGACAACGCGAAGCGGGTCTGGAGCGCAAATGATCAGCAGCAGCGGAACAATCCGTATCCGGCCTACCGCGAGTTGCTCCGACAGGCGCCGGTACACCGCGCCGTCGACGACTACGGGCGGGAGAGCTGGTACGTCCTGGGATATCAGGAAGCGCGACAGGCACTAACCGATATCCGCATTGTTCGCGATGCCAGCAAAGTCCCCGGCAAGGTCGACCCGTTGGCGAGCATGGGCCTGCACCGCAGCATGCTCGGGGTCGACCCGCCGGCGCACACCCGACTGCGGCGTCTGGTGGTGAGCGCGTTCACGCCGGCCCGGATCGACGCGCTGCGGCCGCGGATCGCGGAGCTAGCCGAGGGCCTGCTCGATCAGCTACCCGATCGCGGGTCCTTCGACCTGATCGACTCCTTCGCGTTTCCGCTGCCAGTGCGGGTGATCGGCGAACTTCTCGGCATCCCGACGGAGCAGCAGAGCCCGTTCCGCGGCTGGGTCCGCGACCTGTTCGCGCCGCGGAGCGACCACGAGACCACGGCCGCCGCCGGTGCCGCGCTGGCCAGCTACCTGACGGGGCTCATCGAGGCGAAGCGCGCGGACCCCGGCCCGGACCTGGTCTCGAACCTGATCGGGGCACGCGACGGCGACCGGCGACTGGACGACGCGGAACTGTTGTCGACCGTGACGTTGTTGCTGGTCGCCGGCCACGAAACCACCGTCAATCTGATCGCCAGTGCCGCGCTCGCACTGTTGGATAACCCCGGCGAGTTGAGCAGGCTCCGTACCGACCCGACGCTCATTCCGCAGGCCGTCGAGGAACTGCTGCGATACGACGGACCTACCGAGTTGGCCGTGGCCCGATGGGCGACGACCGATGTCGAACTCGGCGGAGTTCACATTCCGGCCGGCGCTCAGATAATGGTCGTACTGGCGGCGGCCAACCGGGACCAGGATCAGATTGCGGAGCCGGACCGGCTCGAGCTGGACCGCCGGCCCAACCACCATCTCGCATTCGGGCACGGGGTCCATTACTGCCTCGGCGCGCCACTCGCGCGGGTCGAGACGGAGATCGCCCTTCGCGCCCTGCTCAGCCGGTTTCCCCGACTGGAACTGGCGGTGCCGCGCGACGAGGTCCGGGTCCAGCCGAACCTCTCGCTGCGCGCCTACCCGAGCGTGCCGCTGACCTCCCGCTGATCCCCTGCCGACGTCCCGCCGATCGCCGCTTCCCTGCTGACCTTCCCGCCGATCGCCGCTTCTCCTGACCTTCCCGCCGATCGCCGCTTCTCCGCTGACCTTCCCGCTGATCGCCGCGGATTCGCCCGCCGCTGATCGCCCGCCGCTGATCGCCGGCACCGCCGAGCCGCCGTTGATCGGCTCCGCACTGGTCGGTGCCCTGCTCGTGCTCGGTGGGGATCTCGCCGCGCGACTCGTGCTTCCTGGTACCGCGCTGCCGGTCGGCGTGGTGACCGCCGCACTGGGCGCCCCGGTCCTGTTCGTGCCGCTCGCCCGTACCAACCGGGTGGGCTCGGGAGGATGACCGCCATCAGAGCTGGTGGCGGCAGTGGTCGCCGGACGACGAGGCAGCGGTACACCGTGCCCTCGCCCACACCGACCTGCTCGACCTGGACCGGGAGCGGGACCGGACGGTGGTGATGGTGCTGCACGACCTGAACCAGGCCTGCCGGTACGCCGATCAGGTGATCGTGATGAAGGACGGTCGGATCGCCGGCCAGGGGCCGCCCGCGACCGTGGTCACCGCGGACATGGTCGCCGAGGTCTTCGGCCTGAGCTGTCGGGTGCTGCCCGATCCGGCGGCCGGTACCCCGCTGGTCGTGCCGTACGGCCGGCACCGCGCCCATAACGCATTCGCCGCATTGCGCCACGCTTTCGCCGCGAATGTGCCGATAGCGAATGCCACGGCAAAAGAAACCCGACAATCATCATCGGGTACATTTCGCCGCGCGCCGACTCGCCTATGCGCGGAGTACGGCGTTGTAGCTGGTCGTAACTGGTGCCAATTGCCCCTGGAATAGCCTGATCTGCTGCTATTGCCGGAAATCTGTGCGTACACTTGCTACGCGCCACAGGCAGGGGGAAGCCAGATGGTGCCCGCACTAATCATCGAGTTTGTATTCGTTCTGGCATTCGCGCAGGCGCTGTACACCTACCTTCGTAGCCGGGATTCCTTACAACGCGACGTCATTTTCGTTATCAGCGCGATGGCCGCGCTCGTGGCCATCGACCTGTACCGGCGGCTGGCCGGCGAACCGCCCGAGCTCGTTCGGGACCTACTCGTGGCGGCGATGTTCGCTCAGCCGTACCTGACCCTTCGGCTGGTCGGCCGGCTCCGGCCGGTACCCCGTCCGCTGCACTGGGCGGCGGCGGCCGGCTACCTCGTCACTCTCGCGCCGCTGATCGTGCTGCCGCAGCCGATCGCACGGGGCTGGGTCTTGAGCGCGATCGGCGTGTACGTCGTGACCAGCTCGGTCGCCGCACAGTTCCTGATCGTGAAGGCGGGCGCCCGTACCGGCTCGCCGCGGATCCGGCTACGGCTCGCGGCGGCAGCCACCGCGCTGACCGCGCTGGCCCTACTGGTCCTCGCCGTCGGCGTTGCCGTATCCGCCATCAGCGACGTGACGACCGTGGCGGCGCGAGGTGTGGTGCTGGTGGCGACCTTCGGCTACCTGCTTGCGTTCATGCCACCCGCAGCGCTGCGCCGGCTGTGGACCGGCGGCATCGCGTACGCCGCGCTGCGCGAACTCCTGTTCGCCGACGACGAATCCGCGGTGCTGACCTGGCACCGGTACGCCGCGACCGTGCGCCGGGTGTCGGGGGTGGAGGCGGTCGTGGTCCTGGTCGCCGCGGATGACGGCGTACTCACCGAGCTGGCCACGGCTGGGCACCTGGATCCCGTCGACCCCGCACTGGCACCGTCGGACGGCCTGGCGCAGCTACTCGCCGCACCGCAGCCGATCGACCTCCGGGGCCGGGCAACCCGCGAGAGCCGGACCGTGGCCGGCTGGTACTCCCACCACTCCGAGACGCGGTTCATCCGCGCCGCGCCGATCCCGATGCGGTCCAGGCGCCCGGGCGCGCTGCTGCTGCTCGATCGGCACCGTAACCTGTTCGCCGACGACGACGCCCGGATGCTGGCGGACATCGGTGGCCAGGTCGCCGTACTGGCCGAGCGCACCGAGCTCCGCGCCAAGCTGGCCGGCTCGGTGTCCGGACTGCAGGCGGCCAGCCAGGCCAAGACCGACTTCCTGTCGACCATGAGCCACGAACTGCGTACCCCGCTCAACACCATCATCGGCTTCAGTGACCTGATGCGCGCGGAGCCGCTGCGCGGTGTCGACCGATCGGTACCGGCGGACTGGATCGACAGCGTGTTCAACAGCGGCCAGCACCTGCTCAGCCTGATCAACGACGTGCTCGACCTGGCGAAGGTGGAGGCCGGCCGGATCGAGCTGCATCCGCGCGAGTTCACTCTCCGGGTTGCGGTCGGCGAAGTGACCGGTGCCCTGCAGCCGCTCATCGACCGTAAGAAGCTGCATCTGGAGACCCGGATACCGGCGCTGTACGTCACCGCCGATCCGATCCGGTTCCGCCAGATCCTCGATAACCTGCTCTCCAACGCGATCAAGTTCACCCCGGACGGCGGGTGGATCTCGGTATCGGCGAGCCGCGTCGGTACCGACATCGTGATCAGCGTTTCGGACAGCGGCGTCGGCATCGACGTCGCGGACCGCGAGCGGGTGTTCGAGCAGTTCCAGCAGGCGGGGGCGGCGTCGGGCCAGCAGGCCGGCACCGGCCTGGGGCTCGCGTTGGCCCGGCGGCTGGTGGTCGCGCACGGGGGCGGTATCGAGCTGACCGCCGAGCCCGGCGGCGGCTCCCGGTTCACCGTCCGACTGCCCGCCGAGGCGCGCGAGTTCGGCGCGGGGATCGTCGCGCCGATCCCGGAGGGGCGCGGCGGCATCCTCGTGGTCGAAGACGATCCGAACGCGGCCAACCTGCTGCGTACCCATCTCGAGTCGGCCGGCTACCAGGTCAGCGTCGCGCCCAGTGGCGAGGCGGGGCTCGCCCTGGCGCGGCAGAGCCGCCCGGACGCGATCCTGCTCGACGTACTCCTGCCCGGCATGACCGGCTGGGAGGTGCTGCGACACCTCAAGGACGACGGCGACCTGCACGACGTACCCGTGTTCATCGTGACCGTGGTGGACGAGCGGGCCACCGCCGAGGCCGCCGGCGCCACCGACCTGTTCGTCAAGCCGGTACGGCGTCAGCACCTACTCGCGCAACTCGCCGAACACGTGCTGTCCACCGCGCCGTCCGACCGGCCGGCGGTGCTGTTGATCGACGACGATCCGGCCGCACTCGACGTCGTACAGACCGCCCTGCACGACGCGGGCGCCCACGTGACCACGACCGCCGATCCGATCGACGGCCTGCGGCTGATCCGGACCAGACCGTTCGACATGGTCATCACCGACCTCGCCGTGTCCTCCATGGACAGCTTCGACCTGGCGGCCGCGATGCGGGAAGATCCGATCGCCCGCAAGATCCCGGTACTGCTGGTCACCTCCAGGGAGCCCGGCAATCCGGACCGGTCGCTGATCGACGGCAAGGTCATCGGGCTGCTCTCCGAGGGCACCGACCTGCCGTCCCACCTGCGCGAATGTGTCGACCGGATCACCGCGTCCCTCGTCGCACAGGCGACGCAACCGCCCGACCCGCCCCTATGACCAGGCAACCGGAGGCACTGCAGCTGCTCCTGGTGGAGGACCAGGAGGCCAACCGCTTCCTCATCCACGCGATCCTCGAGCGGACCAGGCATTCGCGGGCCAACCACGCGGTAGTCACCGACGCGCCCGACCTCGCCACCGCGCGGGCCGCACTGGCCACCCAGTGGTACGACATCATCCTGCTCGACGTACAACTGCCGGACGGCAATGGCCTGGACCTGCTGCCGGACCTGCCTCCGCCCGGCCAGCAGCGGCCCGCGGTGGTCGTCCTCTCCGGTGGTGTACTCCCGGTGCAGCGGGAAGCCGCGGTCCTCGCCGGCTGCGACGCCTTCCTGGACAAGCCGTTCCTGACCGCGGACCTGATCAACCTGCTCGACTCGTTCGACCCGGTACCCGCGCACTCGTACCGCCCGGACTGACCTCGCGGCGCCCACACTCGTGACCCCCGCGACCGCAACTCCCCAGCCCCGCGGCGGTGTCACTCCTCCAGGCCACCATGCTCCGCGACCGCTCCCAGGATCCGCTGCGACCTCCCGCCCGTCCGGGCGGCCGCAGCTCCCCAGCCCCGCCGCGACATCCCTCCTTCCCCCCGGCGACCGCAGCTCCCCAGCCCCGCGGCGGTGTCACTCCTTTGTGGCGCCGCAGTTCCCCAGCCCCGCGGCAACCTCCCTCCCCCGCGACCACTCCTCCCAAGCCCCGGCGGCGGTGTCACTCCTTTGTGCGCCGCAGCTCCCCAGCCCCGCGGCAACCTCCCTGCCCCGCGACCACTGCTCCTAAGATCCGCGCTTGTGCGCGCTGAGCCACAAATGGCCTCGAAAGCTGTGGCTGGATGCCCACGGCCTGGGCATTTCGTGGGGAAGATCCGCGGGTTTGGGCAGTGGGCCACGCGTTTTGAGTGAATTCGTGTGGCTTACTGCCCGAAGGTTGGGATCTTGGTACCCGAATCGGGGTGTTGTGGGCAGTCAGCCACACAAATCAGGGCCTGTTGTGGCTCATTGCGTCCAGCGACGGATCTTGAGCCGCCGCGGGAGCCGCCCGAACGAGCCGCCGCGGGAGCCGCCCGAACGAGCCGCCGCGGGAGCCGCTCCGGGTCGCCCGCGCGCGCCTCGCTCGGACCGGCTGCCACACCGCGCACCGCCACGCGACCGCAGCACGCGGCCACAACGCCCACACCGCGCACCGCCACGCGACCGCAGCACGCGGCCACAACGCCCACACCGCGCACCGCCACGCGACCGCAGCACGCGGCCACAACGCCCACACCGCGCACCGCCACGCGACCGCAGCACGCGGCCACAACGCCCACACCGCGCACCGCCGCGCCACCACAGCGCACGGCCCCAACTGCCACACCTCTCACCACCGCGAGTCACCGCGCGACCGCATGAACGCAACCGCGCACGACCGCAACCAGCCACGAGTCCCCGGCCCCGAGCCCTCACCGCCGCGCATCGAGCCCCGCGCGTGCCCACCACCGCAACTGCCGTACCAGGGCTTCCGACGACTCAGTATGTCTTGACAAACAAAGTTGTCGGTGACAACGTATCGGCATGCTCGAAGTAGCCGTCATCGACGACCCGGCCGCGGCCGGCGTTTCGCTCGAACCGATCCGGGCCCGGCTGTTGGCCGAGCTGGCCGAACCGGCGTCCGCGACGATGCTGGCCGGTCGGGTCGGGCTGGCCCGACAGAAGATCAACTATCACCTGCGCGAGCTCGAGCGGTACGGGCTGGTCGAGCTGGTCGAGGAGCGCCGCAAGGGCAACGTGACCGAGCGGATGATGCAGGCGACCGCCTCGTCGTACGTCATCTCCCCGGCCGTGCTCGCCGCGGTCGCCCCGGACCCGTCCCGGGCGCCGGACCGGTTGTCGGCGCGCTGGCTGCTCGCCGTGGCGAGCCAACTCGTCCGGGACGTGGGCGAGCTGCTCGTCGGCGCGACCAAGGCCCGTAAGCCGGTCGCCACGTTCGCCATCGCGGGCGGGATCCGGTTCGCGTCAGCCGCCGACCGGGCCGCGTTCGCGGAAGAACTCACCGTCGCGGTGACCACTTTGGTCGCCAGGTACCACGACGAGGCCGCCACCCGTGGACGTGACCACCGGGTGGTCGTGGCCCTCCACCCCAGCGTTGCGCCCACCACCGACCCGAGAGTCGAGGAGTCCTGACATGCCACGCGAGTTCCAGATCAAGGAAGAGATCACCCTCACCGCGACCCCCGACCAGGTGTGGGACGCAATCGCGACCGGTCCGGGCATCGACGCCTGGTTCATGGGGCACAACGAGGTCGACCCCGGTCCCGACGGATCGGTCCGGATGTCCCTGTTCGGCGAGTCGACCGAGGCGTCGATCACCGCCTGGGAGCCGGGGAAGCGTTTCGCGACCAGGAGTCCGGCCGGTCCGGACGGCGCGTTCATGGCCTTCGAGTACCTGATCGAGGGGCGCGACCAGGGCAGTACGGTGCTCCGGTTCGTACACAGCGGAATCCTCGGTGAGGACTGGGAAGACCAGTACGACGCGCTGACCAAGGGCGACCGGATGTACCTGGAGAAGCTCGCCGTCTACCTGGCGCGCTTCACCGGCCGCACCTCGACGTACCAGCTGATGCTCGCCGGCCCGCAGGTAGCGGACGCCGATCAGGTGTGGACGGCCTTCGCCACGGCGGTCGGGGCGAGCGAAGCCGTGAAACCGGGCGACGAGGTACGGGTGCCGGTGCCCGGAGCAGACCCCGCCGAAGGCGTGGTGGAGTTCGCCCGCAAGCACACCTACCTGGGAATTCGTACGAACGACGCGATCTACGTGTTCATCCACGGCTTCATGGACACCGTGGTCGTCGAGTGCCACAGCTTCGCCGACGACGTGGACGGCCAGGCGATCGAGCAGACCTGGCAGTCCTGGCTGGACAGCACCTTCAAATAGTCGTCAGCACCGTCAAGTAACCGGAGCCCTTCCGGCCGCGAGCTCCCGGACGAGCCGGTGAAGGAGCAGGACGCGCTACGGCCCCGCCGCTGTCGCGGCGGGGCCGTAGCGCGTCGGTCGGCGTTAGTCGAGCCCGTTGCGCAGGTTGGTGACGCGCTGTACCGCGGCGTCGAACGTGGCCTGGTCGAGCTGGCCGTTCTGCAGCCCGTTGACGAGCGCGGTCGCCGCGTCATCGCCCTGGCTCACGTTCCGCACCGAGCACAGCAGCAGATCCATCCCGGCCTGTGCGGCCAGCAGCGCGCGGTTGCCGGTACTGCCGTACGCCTGCAAAGCGCCGGCTTCCAGCGCGTCGGTGATCGTCACCCCACCGAAGCCGAGCCGGCTGCGAAGCTCCTGCTGTACGACCGTGGAGGACAGTCCGGCCGGCCGGTTGCCGTCGAGCGCCGGGTACACCGCCCAGGACGGCATGACGAGCTTGACGCCCGCGCTGATCGCGGCCGGGTACGGCACCTCGTCCACCGCGCGCAGCGTGGACAGCGACACGGTGAGCGTGACCGGTCGCTCGTCGGTGTTCTCGCTGGACGACGCGGTACCGAGGCCCGGGAAGTGCTTCACCGTGGCAGCGACGCCGGCCTGCTGCTGCGCGCTGATCATCCGCCGGCCGAGGTCGGCGACCACATTCGGATCCATGCTGTACGACCGCTCCCACTGATCCATCAGATCGCCCGGGGTGCGGTACACGTCGAGTACCGGCGCGAGGTTGAGGTTCATGCCCACCCCGGCCAGGTTCTGCCCGGCACCGGTACCGGCAGCCGTCGCCTCGCCCTGCGGATCGGCCGACGCTCCGATGTCCTTTTGCGACAGGGTCGGCTCGCCGGGCAGCCGCCGGATCAGGCCGCCCTCCTGGTCGGTCATCAACAGCAGCGGTGCGGACACCGGGCTCTCCGCCGCCGCGTCGCGCAACTGCTGCACGACGCCCCTGATCTGGCTCGTACTGGAGATGTTCTCGCCGAAGAAGATGACCCCGGCCGCTTCACCGGCGCGGATCCGCTGCAACAGGGTGGCCGGCGGGGTGAGCCCGGGGTACGAGTAGATGACCCGTTGCCCGGCCAACTGCCGCGGTGTCAGCGCCTGTACCTCGTGTGCGGCCTGAGTGGTACGGACGGGTGCGTCGGTCAGCCCGAGCGGGATGACCGCCGCCGCGGCCACCGCCGCCACCACCGTCCAACGCCGGATCGCACGCATGTCGCGGCTCCCTTCCGCCAGGTACACGGTCAAAGCTCTTGATTTGGAATATTCCGTCACATCGTCACACGAAATGAAGCTTTTCGACATCCCGGAGCGCGGCGGCGACACGCGGGAGAAAGGGAGGCCGAGGACGGGACGAGGTGTCAGGACATCAGGTCGAGCAGCGCGTCGCCGCGTTCGGTGCGGCTGATCCGCACCTCCCGGCCGCGCCTTTCCCGGTCCAGCAGCCCGGCCGAGACCAGATGGTCGCAGTGGTACGTGGCCGCGCTCGGCCGCACGTTGAGGGCGGCGGCCAGCTCGCCCATCGTGATCGAACCCGCGGTCGCGCGCAGTACCGCGGCCCGCGCCGGACCGAGCAGCAGCGCCAGCCTGTCCCCCGGGGTGGTCGTGGGCGCGGCGGACAGCAGGTTGCCGAGGCCGGGCAGCGGATACCCGAGCCAGACCCGGTCCGTACGGTCGAAGTCGAACACCGACGCCCGGGAACCGGAGGCCACCGGTACGAACACGACCGGCCGATCGGCCAGCTCGAACCGGGTCGGGTCGACATCCGGCAGGTACAGGGTCTGATCGGTGAACCGCCACCGCGCGCTGATGCCGCCCAGCACCGTGTCGAGCGAGCCGCTGACCGCCGCCGCGCCGATCCGTTCGGTCTCCCGGCCGAACAGCGGCTGTGCCCGGTGCCAGAACGGCGCGTACGCCCGCCACGACGAGGTCAACACCGCGACATACCGCCGCAGCCAGACCCCGGGACGATCGAGTACGGCCCGCCAGTGCGGCGCGTCGCCGAACTGCTGCGCGATCTGCTCGGCGAGCAGGTCGGGAGACAGCGCGGCCAACCGTTCCAACGCGACCTCGGCGGTACCGTCCTGGACCCCCACGTCAGCGGTCAGGCAGTCCGGCATGTCCGAACGGCCGGGCGCGAACAACGGAGCGAGCACGGTCTGCGCGTCCGGCGGGGCAGCCGCCGCGACAAGGTCGCGCCAGGTATTCGGTACGCCCTGAGCCCGCCCGGACAGCGCGTCGGCGGTAAGGGACAGCAGCGTGGGCATCGGGTCTACGGCGAACGCGGCACGGACCCGGTGGAGTGGGCCGACGTGCAGCTCGGTATGCCCCCCTGTCGCACGCTCCCCCACGAAATGCACCGTAACCAGCGACCGCAACCTAGTGATCAAAACGTTTCACGTCCACAGTGGACCGCACGCGCCACAGGCTCAGCCGAAGGCGCGCAGCTCCGGCCAGAGCTTCGACCACGGCAGCAGCCGGTCCCGACATACCCAGATCTCGGTGCCCTGCTCGTCGTTGTCCAACCCGACCCCGTTGTCCACCCGGGTGGCGAGCTCGACTGAGCCGAACCATTTTTCGAGCTGCTCCCGGGTGTACCCGATGGCGATTGTGGTGGTCTTCGACTCCGGCGGCGGGCCCCATTCCCAGTAACTGTTGTGCCGGCTGTACGCCGGCGGCAGCGGCACCTCGCCGCGGTACCGGTCGATCGCGCCGGCCTGGCCGTAGTTGGTGGTCAACGCGACAGTGCTGGTCCGCTCGCCGGGCGGCAGCCCGGTGTACACCCTGGAGACCGTGCGCGCGAAGGCCGGCCAGCCGACCGTCTCGCCGGCGTCGTAGTTGACCGCCACGATCGGCGTACCGGCCAGCTGCGCGACCGGTACCAGCGGCAGGAACAGGAAGGCGGACACGGCGGCGCTCAGCGCGAGTGCGGCGGCGAGCAGTCCGACCCGGAGCCGGCCGGTGCCGCGCCGCACCCACCGCACGGTCGGCTCCGCGCCCGCGGCCAGCAGCGCCGGATAGAGCCCGCACAGGTAGTACGGCTTGCCGCCGGTCGCGATGAACAGGACGGTCAGCACGGCGTAGGCGACCGCGAGCGCGCGATAGGTGCGCAGTTCCGGGTCGCGGGCCAGGCGCCACAGCCCGACCGCCCAGA
This sequence comes from uncultured Actinomycetota bacterium, assembly GCA_963742715.1. Lineage (GTDB taxonomy): Bacteria > Actinomycetota > Actinomycetes > Mycobacteriales > Micromonosporaceae > CAVUMR01. The sequence goes on from CAVUMR010000003.1 coordinate 1,361,592, forward strand.
CCGGTACGAGCGCGGGGCTGACCAGCACGAACTGGTACGGCAGGAACAGCCAGCGCGGCTCGCTGGTGCCGGAGCCGCCGGACGCGATCGCGGCGGACACCTCGAGCTGCGGCCAGCCGTGCGTGGCCTGCCAGATCAGGTTCGGCGCCCACAGCGCTATCGCGACCAGGCCGGCGAGCCACAGCCACGGGTTGCGCAGCGGTGCACGCGGACCGACCAGCAGTACCCCGACGAGCAGGCCGAACAGCAGGAACGCGACGAGCACTTTGTTCTGCAGGCCGATGCCGGCCACGACCCCCACCCACAGCCAGCCGCGGCCATCCGTCCGCAGCGCGCGCACCACCAGCAGGCACAGCGCGGTCCAGGCGAGCAGGTCGAACGTGACCGTGGAGAGCAGGTGCCCGACCGCGACCGTGTACGCGGCGACCGCGACGCATGCGCCAGCCAGCACCTGACCGGTCCGACCGGCGCCGAACTCCCGGGCGAGCAGGCCGGTACACAGCACCCCCAGCCCGATCGTGACCGCCGAGATCAGCCGCAGCCCGACCAGCGAGTTGCCGAACAGTTCGGTCGCGAGTCGTGCCACGAGTGGAGTGAACGGCGGCTGGTCGACGTACCCGAACGCCAGCTCCCGGCCGGCGCGCAGGAAGTACAACTCGTCCCGGTGGTAGCCGTAGCGGCCGCTGGTGGCGACGAGTACCGCGGCGATCGCGCCCGCGACCGCGGCCAGGCCGGTCCACGCGACCGGCTCCGGCCCCGACGGCGCGGCCCCGCCGGTGGGGTCCGGCCCCGGCTGGGCGTCCGCGGCGTGGCCGGTCGGGTCCGGTTCGGGTACCTCGCGAGTCTCGGCCATCGGCGCTCCATCCCCCGGCCACCTGGATCGAGGAGTAAGAATGCCCGCCCGCGCGGCCGGAGGAGATCGAAACCTGCTGATTCGGCGCAGATCCGTAATGGTGGCGGCTACCCGGCATCCGCACCCGGTGCGGCGGCCCGGAGGGCGGAGCGGCTGGGTGGCCAACCGGCGGCGGCATTCGGTCGCGGCCGCCACGGGGCGGCAGGCCCAAGTGACTACGCGGTCGCGGCGGACCGACGCTCCGGCTTCTCCTGCGGCGGCTCGCCGTCGTGCAACAGCAGGACGGCGCGCCAGTACAACCGACCCACGCTGGTGGCCGTCGTGGTCTCGGTGTCGAGCAACTTCAACAGCACGGTGTACCGGCCGGCGGCGGCGGCGCCGGGCGACGGCTCGGTGACGTCGACAACCGTGGCGCCCTGGTGCCGGGCCATCGTGTCGAGCAGTCGTCGTACCCCGGTCGCGTCATCGTGCGCCGGATGCGGAATCACGAACCAGACGTACAACTCGCCCTGATCGTCCACCGCAAAGGTGTAACCGCCTGGTGCCAGAGCGTTACCGGCGCTGACCCACACCTCGCGCAGCCAGTCCGCCCCGGATTCCGCGCGCGGGTACTCGCGATCTGGTCCGGCGGCCATCATGGCGGCGGCGAGCACGCCGAGGGAGACGGTAGCGATCTCACACTGAGTGACGCGACCGACGCGCGACCTGAGCAGCATGGCGATGTCGGACACGCCTGGTGCGTGCTCGTCGCGCGCAAGGTCCGCCATGCTTCCAGTGTGTGCGCCGCTGGTACCCATCACCCATGGCCGAGCCGGCAACACCCCCTGACCGTCCGGCCAATCATCGCTGCCTATATGGAAAGGCGAGGTCAACCTGGGCACGGGTGTACTACGGGCCGGTAACAAGTGCGTACCGGACGGGTCATCCGCTCGACAGGACGGCGCCGATCACCTAACCGCCGGGAATCGCGAGCGGGCCGGCCGGACACGTCCAACCGCCAGCGCGGGGCGCTTACCCAGAGAGACGCCTAGCGGCGGGACTCACCGGACAGGCGCGCCCGGTCGGCCAGTCGGATCGCCGCCGGCCGTACCTCCCGCCGGAGTTGCTCGGCCCGCCGCAGCAGCCGCTGCGCGGTCAGCTGGTCGTCACCGTCACGGTGCAGCAGGCCCAGCTCCTGCGCGGCCCGGGCCTCGTTCTGCCGGTCACCCAGCCGGCGGAACACCTCCACCGCCCGCTCCAGCGCGGCCGCCGCCGGCTTCCGCTCGGACAGTCCGGCCAGTGCCCGGGCCAGCGGCAGCAGCGCGCACGCCGCGCACCGCTCGTCCTCCAGCTCGTCGAGCATGTGTACCGCCTGGCGGAGCGTGCGCGCCGCCCGGCGTTGATCACCGCCGGCCAACTGCAGCTCGCCCAACTGGCCGAGCACGATCGCCAGCCGGTGCTGGTCGCCGGTGGAGTGGGACAGCCGGGCGGCCCGGATGAACCAGTCGTGCGCGGTGTCGAACGCGTGCTGCTCCCGGTACACCGTGCCGATCGAGTTGCAGGCCTGCGCTTCGGCCGCGTGGTTCTCGGTGTCGTGGAACACCTTCAACGCCCGCTGGTAGTGCCGCAGCGCCACGTCGTACCGGCCGATGACCCGTTGTACGGTGCCGAGTCCGGAGATCGCGACCGCCTCGGCCGCGGTGTCCCCGAGGTGCCGGCTCAGCTGCCGCGACCGGTCGATCGCCTGGTACGCGGTCTCGTATCCGTCCTGGTAGAGCGCCACTTGACCGAGTCCACGCAGCAGCGCGGCCTCTCCCCGGAGGTTGTCGTGCAGCTGTACGGCGCGCAGCGCGCTGTCGTGCGACCGGCGCCAGTCGTCGTACCGGCCGCGATGGTCCTGGTACGTCACGAGAGTCGCGGCCAGCTCCCAGGCGATCTCGTCCCGCCCGGCGGTACCGGCCGCCTCGATCACGTCGAGCAGCGTGCCGCGTTCGGCGTCGAACCAGGCCAGTGGATCGGCGGTCAGCCGGTCCGCCGCCTGATAGTCCGGCCACCAGCGCGGAGCCGCGCCCACCGGCGCCCGGAACACGCACACCGGCAGCTTGGCGGCCGCGCGCTCGGCCAGCGCCAGCCAGGCGGCCATGGTCCGGGTCAGCGCCTCTTCCCGGCCTTCGCGGCCCGACCACTCCCGGCCGGCGGCGGCACCGATGCCGGCGAGACCGGCACCGTCGGTCTCCCGGACGTAGCAGCGGAGCAGCCGGGGCACGTGGTACCGCGACTGGCCGGCCGGATCCGGGCCGGACACCCGCATCAGCCCGGAGTCGACCAGCGTGTCCAGCGCGGCGGCGGCCCGGTCGGTACCGAGCATCGGCTCCGCCACCCAGCCGGGCAGCTCCTCGGCGTCCAGGTCGCCGGACAGCCGCAGCACCGCGACCGCGTCGTCGGGCAGCGCCCGCACGCTGTCGGCGAAGCCCTCCCGCACGGTCAGCGCGCCGGCGCGCAGTTCGTCGAGCCGGCCGCGATCCGGACCGAGCCGGTCGGCCAGCGTGCGCAGCGGCCACGGCGGGCGTCCGGCCAGCCGGATCCCGGCGATCCGTACCGCCAGCGGATGCCGCCCGCAGGCGTCGACGATCTCGCTGACCGCGGACGGTTCGCGGCTGGCCCGCTCCACCCCCACCAGCCGGGTGAGCAGATCCCGCGCCTCCGGCTGGGAGAACACGCCGAGGCTGAGCTCCCGGGCATCGGGCAGCTCCGGCAACCGGCGCCGGCTGGTCACCAGCACCGCGCATCCGGTACCCGCGGGTACCAGGGGAAGTACCTGGTCCGCGCTGGTGGCACCGTCCACGATGACCAGCACCCGGCGCCCGGCCAGCAGCGACCGGTACAGGGCGGCCCGACCGCCGGTGCGGCCCGGCTGGGCCGGCTCGGGGGTACCGAGGCTGCGCAGTACGTCGACGAGCACCTCGTCCGGTGCCGGTGGTACCGCCGAACCGTCGGTCAGGTCGACGTAGAGCTGCCCGTCCGGGAACCGGTCGGCAAGCAGGTGCCCGACCCGGATCGCCAGCGCGGACTTGCCCACTCCGGGCGGACCGACGACCACCGCGACCGGACAGCCGGTACCGGTCTGGCCCAGCTCGTCGACCAGCGTGGCGACCTCCCGGTCCCGGCCGGTGAAGTCCGCGACGTCCCGCGGAAGCTGGCGGATCGGCCGGTGACCGGTGGGCTCCGGCCCTCCGGGGGCGGCGATCACCAGCCGGGACGCCCAACCCTCGGCCGGCCGGTCGGACCGGTCGGCGGCCGGGCCGCCCTCGTCGTCCGGCCGCGGGCTGGACTCGCGCCGGTCGCCGACGCCCGGCCGGCCGCCCGACGCGCGGTCGCCGGTCACCAGAAGCTCGCCGGTCGGGCCGTCGCCGGCCAGCGGGCGGTCGCCGTCGGAGACCACGGACAGCACCGGCCGGCCGCCGTGCAGGATCGTCTCGTGGGTACGGCGCAGCTCCGCGCCCGGTTCGATGCCGAGTTCGGCGACCATCACGTCGCGCGCCTCGCGGAACGCGGCCAGCGCGGCCGCCTGCTGGCCGCTGGCGTTCAACGCGACGAGGAGGTACCGCCAGAGCCGCTCCTGGAACGGGTCCTCGGCCAGCAGCGCCCGCAGCTCGGTGATGGCCGGATCGTGCAGGTCCAGGGCGATCCGCAGGCGCAACCGGTGCTCGACGGCTTCCCGGCGCCTCGCCGCGATCCGGTCGAGGTGCGGCAGCCACCAGGCCGCGATCGGCAGGTCGTTCAACGGGTCGCCCCGCCACAGGTCCAGCGCCTGGTCCAGCGCGGACAGCGCCTCCCTCGGCCGGCCGCCCCGGGACAGTTCGATCGCGTCCGCGGCGAGCCGCTCGAACAGCAGGAGATCCAGCTCGTCCACCGCTACCGAGATCGAGTACCCGCCGCGGATGGTGCGGATCCGGGGCCCGTCCGCGGTCGCCGGCAGAGTGGCCCGCAGGCCGCTGATGTACGTCTGGACGTTCGCCTGGGCGGACCGGGGCGGGTTGGTCCACACGGCGGCCACCAACTGCTCGATGCTCACCACGCGGTTCGCTTCCAACAGGAGTGCCGCGAGCACGGTCTCGCGTTTGTTGCCGCGACTCGCGGTGTCCTGCGGGTACCGGACCAGCAGCGGGCCCAGCACACCGAAGATGAGCCGATCTCCAACCATCGGTCGCTCCACGATCAGTGGGCGGGCGGTACGGACGGCGCTACGGGCAGCGTCCGAAGCTTCGTACCACCACGATCGGGTGCGAGAAAATAGCCTTCAACCGATTCGACCAGATTCGATCAGCTCAGGGCCTGGTTGTCCGCCTGAGGCCGTACTAACCGGGCATTTCGGACCACGGTACGGGAGGCAGCGCGACCGAGCCAGAGCGCGAGCCGTAAAAGGCGGGACCGCGCAGCCCCCTCAGGCCGCGCGGTCCCGGGCCGTACCGCTCAGGCGGCGCACTCCTCGCGCTCGGGTTCGACGACCGGCGCCACAACAACCGGCTCGACCGCGGTACGACGGTCCGACCGCAGCACCGTCACCGCCACCGCGATGGCGACGACCACGAGCGACGCCCCGACCAGGAAGCCGAACTGGTACCCGTGGGTCAGCGCCGCCGCGGTCGACTCCCCGGCCGCCAGCCGCCCGGCGGTACGAGTGGCCGACAGCGTTGCCAGCACCGCGAGCCCGAGCGCGGCACCCACCTGCACGGACGTGTTCACCAGACCGGAGGCGAGGCCCGCGTCCTCCGGAGTCGCGCCCGACATCGCCAGCGTGGCCAGCGCCGGGAACGACAGTCCGATGCCGGTACCGATGAGAATCATCGTGGGCATCAGGTCGATCAGGTAGCTGCCGTCCACCGGTACCTGCGCGAAGCGACCCAGTCCGATCGCGATCAGTACCAGGCCGGCCAGCAGCGTGGACTTCGCGCCGAACCGGTTCACCAGCCGGTCGGAGTACCGCAGCGACAGCGTGCCGATCACGATCGTGGTGGGCAGGAATGCCAGCCCGGTCTGCAGCGGGTCGTACCCGAGCACGTTCTGCACGTACAGCACGCCGAGGAAGAACATCCCGAACATGCCGGCCACGGTCAGGGCCTGGATCGCGTTCGCGCCACTGACGTTGCGGGAGCGGAAGATGCGCAGCGGTACCAGCGGGTTCGCCGCGGTCGCCTCGCGTACCAGGAACGCCACCAGCAGGCCGAGCGCCGCGGTACCGAGGCCGAGCGTGCGCCCGTCGGTCCAGCCGTACTCGGCGGCCGGCTTCACGATCGTGTACACGCCGAGCATCAGTGACGCCGTGATGAGGGTCGCGCCGAGCAGGTCGGTACCCCGGCCGAATCCGATGCCCTTCTCGGCCGGCAGCAGCCGCAGCCCGAGCGCGAACGTGACCACGCCGATCGGCACGTTGATGAAGAAGATCCAGTGCCAGTTGACGCCCTGGGTCAGTACGCCGCCGGCGAGCAGCCCGATCGAGCCGCCGGCCGAGGCGACGAAGCTGAACACGCCGATCGCCTTCGCCTGCTCCCGCGGCCGCGGGAACATCGTGAAGATGATGCCCAGGATGACCGCCGAGGTCATCGCGCCGCCGACGCCCTGGACGAAGCGCGCGGCGATCAGCATTTCCTGGCTCTGCGCGACGCCGCACAGCATCGAGGCGGCGGTGAACACCGCGAGCCCGGCCAGGAACATGGTGCGCCGGGAGATCAGGTCGCCGAGCCGGCCGGAGAGCAGCAGCAGCCCGCCGAAGGCGATCAGGTAGGCGTTCACGACCCAGGCCAGGCTTGCCGGCGTGAAGCCGAGGTCGGTCTGGATGGCCGGCAGCGCCACGTTCACCACGGTGCCGTCGAGCACCATCATCAACATGCCGGTGCACAGCACGATCAGGGCGAGCCAACGGGCGCGGTCCGTGGTGCCGTTCGTCCGGTTACGTGTGGTGACTCGCACGATCTCGGTCATCTCCCAATCCCCCTGGCTAACCCGGCCCCGGTACGGCGGCCGTCTGATGTGTAGACCAGCGAGCGGCGAAAACTCATCGCATTTACGCGGCGCATGTCCCGGAGATCACATCGGGCCGGCGGCGCCTTCCCGCCAAGGGCTGCGACCACACGGCGCGGGGGGCGGCGACAGCAAGGCGCGGCAACGCTGCGTGGCAGCACGGTTCGATAGGGTCAACCCCGCCTAGTTTGTACGTTCAGCGGCGATAAGGAGTGCCGTGACCACGGTGACGTCGTTGTTCTCACGGGCGTTGGGACTGCACCGGGAGGCGGTGTCCCACCTCACCGCCGCGCGCGCCGAACTGGCCGCCAGGCTCGGCGACTCCACCGCGGCGACCACGTCCGCCGAGGCACAGCGACAACTCGCCGCGCGACTCGCCGAACTGGCCCCGGCACTGGCACCCGGCTGGCTGAGTTGCCCGCTCGATCCGCGCGCGGCGCAGCGGGACCTGGGCCGCGACGCCGACCCGTCCCGGCAGTCGCTGATCCGGCTCGGTGCGGGCCGCCCGGTACCCGATCAGGGTTTTCCGGTCGTGGTCCCGTTCCTCGGCGCCGGGCACATCGCGATCGACACCGACGCCCGCGATCCGCGGGTGACCGGCTGGCTGCGCGCCATGCTGCTGCGGATCGTGGCCGCGGTACCAGCCGGCTCGGTCCGGGTACTGCCGGTCGACGGCGGCACCCTCGGCGCCGTGTTCACCCCGTTCCGGCCGCTCGTCGACGCGGGCGCCTGGACCAGGCCGGCCACCGACCTGGACACCTTCCGGGCGGTACTCGCGCAGGCAGAGGCGCAGATCACGACCGCGCAGGCGGGTGACGCGCATGACCTGCCGTACCTGCTCGTCGTCGTCGCCGCGCTACCGGTGGGGTGCGGGAGCAGCGAACACGCCCGACTCGCCGCGCTCGCGCACGCGGGGCCTTCCGCGCGCGTACACCTGCTGGTTGCCGGTTATCCACCGGTGCTGCCGGCCGGCTTCGACCAGCCACCGCGGCTGGACCACACCACGCAGCTCACCGCGGCCGGGGACACGTTCACCGTCTCCGAGCCGCCCGGCCGGTCGCTGTTCAGCGACGACGGCACCGGGCTCGCCGCGCCGCTGTCATTGGACGCCGCACCGGCCGACGGGCTGGCCGACACGATCAGTCGACGGCTGGCCGACACCACCCGGACCCAGAGCGCGGTGGACTTCGCGGCGTTGATGCCGGCCGAGATCTGGGCCGAATCGTCAGCCGACGGCCTGCGTACCGTCGTCGGCCGGGCCGAGCGCGGCTGGTGCGAGCTGGCGCTGGACGACGTGACCCCGCACTGGCTCGTCGGCGGGCGTACCGGCTCCGGCAAGACCGTGTTCCTGCTCGACGTGCTGTACGGCCTGGCCTCCAGGTACAGCCCGGACGAGCTGGGGCTGTACCTGCTCGACTTCAAGGAAGGCGTGTCGTTCGCCGAGTTCACCCCGACCGCGGTGGACGGCTCGTGGATCCCGCACGCGCGTACGGTCGGGATCGAGTCCGACCGGGAATACGGCCTGGCGGTGCTGCGCGCGCTCGTACAGGAGATGGGTCGTCGCGCGGTCGAGTTGAAGAAGGCCGGCGTCACCCGGCTCGCGGACCTGCGCTCCGGCCGCCCGGACGTGGCGATGCCCCGGCTGGTCGCGGTCATCGACGAGTTCCACGTGCTGTTCGCCGGCAACGACCGGCTTGCCGAACGAGCCGCCGCGCTACTCGAGGAACTCGCGCGCAAGGGCCGGTCGTACGGCATCCACCTGATCCTCGCCTCGCAGACCATCTCCGGGGTCGAGGCGCTGTTCACCAAGGGCGAGTCGATCTTCGGCCAGTTCCCGCTGCGGGTGGCGCTGGCCGGTGGCGGCGGGGTGCTGGACCACCTGAACAACGCGGCCGACAACCTGCCGGTCGGTACCGCCGCGGTGAACACCGCCGCCGGCGTGTCCAACGCGGACCAGCTGGTGCGCTTCCCGGACGCGGTCGCGACCGCGGTGACCGCGCAGCGGCACCGGCTGTGGAACGCGCGCCCGCCGGGCGACGAGCCACCGGCCGTGTTCGCCGGGTACGCCGAGCAGCACCTGGCCCAGGATCCGACCTTCGCCCGGCTGTCTCCCGACGTGCGACGAAGAAGGGTGCTGGTCGGGCGGGTGGTGGACGTGGGGCTGCCCACGGCCGGGTTCACCCTCGACGGTTCCCCCGGCCGGCATGTGGCCGTGGTCGGGCCTTCTCCGGTCGGCGCGGACATCCTGCACGCCGCCGCGATCTCGGTGGGCCGGCAGTACCAGCCTGGTACCGCGTCGTTCGCCATCGCCTCCCTGGTAGGGGTGGCCGACGACGCCGCCGACGCGACCGCGGACGCGCTGACCGAGGCCGGTCACCGGGTGGACAACCTGGACGCGGCCGGGCTGCGCGCCAAGATCGGGCAGCTCGCGGGTGGCGGCACCGGGCCGACCTATGTCGTGGTGTTCGGCGCGGACGCGGCCAGCGCCAGCCTCGGGGCGTCCGATCCGGAGACCTTCCGTACCGGCCTGGACGATCTTCGGGACATGCTCCGCGCCGGGCCGGCGCACGGCGTACACCTGCTGGCCTGGTGGCGTGGACTGCGCCGGTTCAGCGACGACATCGGCGGCTCGGCCGGCCTGGAGGACGTGTCCTGCCTGGTCGCGCTGAACGTGCCGGCGAACGATCTGGGCAGCCTGCTCGGTGACTACCAGCTCCAGTGGCAGGCTCGACCGAACCGGGCGCTGCTCATCGACCGGCACGACAGTCAGCTCAACCTGATCGTGCCGTTCGTACGCCCGGGCACCCTCGATCGGCTGGAGGCGCACCGATGAGCTGGGCTGCGTACACCGAAACCGCCCGGCAACTGTCGACGGTGCGTCGGGACGCCGCCGAGCAGCACAGCGCGCATCAGTCGACGGTGACCACCGCACAGGCCGACCTGGACCGGCTCACGATCTTCCTGAACGCGCAGCGGGAGCGGATCGTCGCGCTCGCCCAGGTGTTGCGGCTGCCGCCGCCGTTCCTCGACAACATCCCGCGCAGCAGCGAAATCGACGTCCAGACCGCGCTGCACCTGGCCGCCGACGCGGCGAAGTTCGCCGACTCGTACGCCCGGCAGGCCGAGGACCGGGCGCGCCAGCCGACCCTGTTGCCGGGCATGTCACCGACTCCGCGCAACGCACTGATCTATTCGGCGTGGGCGTTCGTCTGCTTCATCGCCCAGTGCGGGCTGGCCGCGGCCGCCTCGGACTCCTTCGGTTTCTTCGCCTGGTCGCTGTGCGGGTTGCCGGCGATCGCGTTCTTCGGCGGGTACGCCACCATCGCGTTCGGCGGGCAGCCGCGGATGGCCGAGGGCCAATATCCACGGAATCCGCAGATCGGTGGCCTGATCTGCTTCGTCGGACTGCCGATAGCGTGGCTGTTCCTGACCGCCGCGCTGTCATTGATCGGAAACTTCTAGCTTGTGGTGGCCGCCTCTGGCGGCACGCTTGACGGCATTCGAAGAGCACCGGGGAGGAAGTGCTGTGGCCAGCATCGAGGAGATCAAGGCCGGACTCGCCGGCGCCGGCAGCGACGCCAACACGACGTCCGCGCAGGCCCGCGCGGGTGCGGATGCCGCGGACCGGATGATCGCGCGGCTCACCGCGGTCGCCCGCGGCACCAACCACCCCAAGCTCGCCGAGGCGATCGCGAAGGCGCAGCAGAGCAAGCAACGCTTCGCCGAAGCCGCCGCGCTCGCTGACGCCGCAGCGAAGGCCGCCCGCGAGTACATCGGCATCCTCGGCTGACCATGACCGACGTCGGGGCCGTCAAAACCCTGATCAATCATGGTGTACGCGGTTGCGAAGCGGCCGCGGACGCGACGACGGCCGTGGCGGCCCAGTGCCTTGCGGTGCACACCCTTGCGGCCGCGACGAGCCACGACAGCCACCACCGGCTGGTGACCGAGGGACTCTCCCTGTTGGCCGAGGCCGGCAAGGAAAGTGAGTACGTCGGGCGCCGGCTCCGGGAAGCCGTCGACGCGGCCCACGACTATCGGGACTCGCTCGGGTGAGCGCCAGCCTGTCGGACGTCGTGGCGCAGCTTCGGGTGGTCGTCGCGAACGCCGACCGCGCCGCTGTCGCCGCTACCCGCGCGCAGGCCGACGCCGAGTCGGCGCACGTCACGTTCGACAAGGCCGGCCGCGGCACCGACCATCCCCGGATGCGTCAGGCCGTGACCGAAGCGCGGACAGCCGCCGAGAAGCTCGGTCGTACCGCGAATCTGCTCACTAAAGCCGCGGACGCGTTCACCGACTACCTCAACCTGATCGCGCCCGGTTCCGCGCCCGCCCGCCACGCGACCCCCGAAGCGACCCGACGAGCAACGCCCGACGCGCTTCCCTCCGGCGAGCACCTGGAGTCAGAGGCGGCAGCGCGGCAACGGCGCCTGGACCGGCTCAACGCAATGATCACCAAGAAGGCCGATGACCTGCAGGACAGCGCGACGGACCTCGCTGAGATCGCGCACCGCGCGTTTACCGTCGGGCAACGCCCGCATGGATCACCCACACTCGGCGTCCCACCGTCCACCCCGACCGTTGTCGCACAGCAGCCGCCTGCCTCTCGACCAGAGGCGGGCGATCTCGTCAGTAATCTCGTGATCGCCGCAAGCGCCCTGTGGATCGGTGGCAACTGGGCCAGCCGGAAGCTGCACAACGCATTTAAGAGGAGTCAAACAGATGCCGAGTAACGATCTCATGGATCTCTTCCGCGCGGCGGTACGCGAGGACTGGGGAAGCGTAGACCGGCTTTTGGCAGAACTGGACCGCTCGGGCTGGCCGGGTGGCGTGCAAGGCATTACCGCGGTGTTCGGTATCGCAGTCAACGAGATGTTCCGGCCCGGCCAGGACCAGCAGCAGATCTCGGGGTTCGTCAGCAAGGTCCGCGCCGGGCTTACGTCGACGGACGACATCCCGCAGCAGGACGCTGAAGCGCTGATCTGCGCCGCTCTCGGCGAGACAGAGTTGGCTGAGCGCGTAAGCGCGGAGGTAGCCATACACGCTCAGATCGTGCTTGCGCTGAGGATCTTCGCCGAACTGCACGTGAGTGAGACGAGGCTTGAGGCCATGTTGGAGGAGGCGGAGGGGCTCGCAATCCGATGGGCCCGCCAGAGTGGCACAACAGATTGATTCTCCCGAGATCATGAGGCACAGGTGCTGAATAGTGCCGCTCCCCTAGGCTGACGAACACCCGACTCGAAGTAGCGACACTCAACGACGTCCCAGCGAAGCTGGGTCAGCTGTCGGATTCGGCTGGATTCTTCTGGACGGTGGAGCCGCACCGTACACAAAATGGCCTTGGTTGATCCGGCATCGCCACGATTCCGGCGACGAATCCGACGGCGAGTCCGGCGAGAACCGCGATGACTTCTCCCATCAGTACCCTTCGCTAGCTCGGTCGGCTGATCGGTACGGGCCGGAACGGGCGGCGGTCCTTCCGAGGCATCACGGGTGCGAATGCCCAACCGCCGCCCGTTCCGACGCTTACCGGAACGCCGCGGGTTGCCGATGGCCGCGGCGCCCCTGTACCGCCGCCCCAGCCGGCGACGGAGTCCGGGCGGTCGTGTCGGCTCAGTGCCGAAGCTGGACCACCTGCTGCTGTACATGCCGGGTGGCGTCGGCGAGTCGCGTCATCGCGATCCGCAGCGCCTCCCGCGCGCCACCGACCGCCTGCTGCGCCGCGCGCAACTCGCGGTTGTCGATGCCGGGACCGACGAGGGATCCGAGTTCGGCATTCCGCTGCTCCAGGCGGTTGGACAGCGTGCGTACCACCTGCGCGTCCTGCCGGAGGGCGTCGTCGGCGAAATGCGTCAGCCGCATAGCCATCTCGGCGATCGTTGTCAACTCCACGGATCCTTCCTGTGGATAACTCGCTTGGCATTACCGACCCCTATTCAGCCAATCCTTCCGCGGCATGTAAACCAGGTGCGGGTGTGAAAAGCGCGAACGTTCCGGACCTGGGTGTGAACCTTGTGAACCATCGGGTGAATGCACACCAGAATCCTTGGCCCCCGGAAATATGGAAGCTACTTTGTGGACCTGGTGTCCGTTTCCTGGCACCCATACGGGGGAATTGGTGACGACGAAACCGGCCGGATTAGCTGAGGTACTGGCATGGGCGGGGTGGACTCCGCGCAGACTCGGGCGGGAGATAAACAGCTGGCTTCTCCGGCACCACCGGCAGAGCGAACGGATCCATCCGACCGCGCCGTACGCGTGGGTACGCAAAGGCTCGTGCCCGTACGATCCGTATCCCTCGATCACGGCTGCCGTACTGTCCGAGCACCTCGGCCGCGGCATCACGATCGCCGGCCTGTGGCCGCACCGGAGCGGCCCGGTCTCGACGATCAGTGGGGCCACCCAGGATCTGGAGAACGCTCGTACGGCATCCGACGTACTCGGGCTGCTCGGCGAGCTCGCGGCCGACAGCGGTGGGCCGCGGGCCCACGTGTACGCGACGTCAGGACCCGAGCTGCTCGCCGCGGTGGCCGACGTGCTCGCTCTGCCGCCGGGCCCGGACTGCCGCCGCCCGCTCCCGGAGCAGCCGTCGATCCCGCAGGCCGAGGTCATCGCCGGCCACGTCGCCCGGCTCCGCCGCATCGACGACCGGCACGGCGGTGGTCCGCTGAGTCTGCGGTACGTGACCGGTGAGCTGCGAAATGTACTGAGCGTGGTCGGACCGCCGGCTCCCGCCCACGAGATCGACGCGACCCTCATGTCGGTCGTGGCCGATCTCGCCCAACTGCTCGGCTGGATGCACTTCGACGCGCTCAGCCATGGCCTCGCCGAGCGGTACCTGCTGCTCGCCGCGAACCTGGCCAGGCAACTGCGGCACCACGGCAGGGCCGCCAACAGCATCGGCATGCTCGTGTACATCACCGCGCACACCGACCGCCCGGCCGAGTCGGCGCGGATCGCCGAGGCTCTGCGCGGCGTACGCGATGTGCCGTTGTGGGTTCAGGCGCGCGTCGTCGGGCGCACCGCCACTGCGCACGCCGCGAACGGCGACCTTGCCGGGTTCCGGGCCGCGGCCGAACAAGCCCGGGAGCTCATCGCCGAGGCCGGTGCCGACCGCCCGCCGTACCTGGACTACTTCAACGCCGACCAGTTGTCGAACGAGCTGGCCCAGGGCCTGGTGTGGCTCGCCGACCGGCTCGGGCGGTACCGGCGGCGACTCCTGACCGAGGCGGTGGAGTTGCTCGCGCCGCTGCACACGTGGGGTACGCCGACCCGCTATCCCCGATCGTTCCTGCTGCACGGCTGCTACCTCGCGCAGGCGCAGCTGCGACTCGACGACCTGCCGGCAGCCGTGGACACCACCCGCCGCGTGTTGACGCTGCTCCCCGATGTCCAGTCGGCGCGTTGCCTGAGCCAACTCCGACAGGTGCGCACGGCGCTCGCCCGTCGCCAGCGGTCGATGGTCGTGGCCGAGTTCATGCCCGAACTCGACCAGGCGTTGTCGCTGACCTGACGGCACCATTCGGGGGCGGGCCGGTGGGTAGCGCCGGTCAGGCCACTCCGACCGGGCGGAACTGGACGCTCACCCGCGGGCCGACCGGGCGGGCGGTCTTCGGGATGGCGTGTTCCCACGTCCGCTGGCACGAGCCGCCCATGACGATCAGGTCGCCGTGGCCCAACGGGAACCGCCGGCTGTCGCCACCGCCCCGCGGCCGGAGCATCAGCGGGCGCGGCTCGCCGAACGAGACGATCGCGACCATCGTGTCCTGCCGCGAGCCGCGCCCGTGCGTGTCACCGTGCCAGGCCACGCTGTCGCGGCCGTCCCGGTACAGGCACATGCCGGCGGTCACGAACCGCTCGCCGAGCTCCTCGGCATAGTGGTCGCACAGCCGGTCGCGCGCAGAGGTCAACACGGGATGCGGCAACTGCTCGTGCCCCGCATACCACCGGAGCAACCGCGGTACGTCGACCTCGCCGTCGTACATGACGCGCCGCTCGGCCCGCCACTCCACCTCATGCAGCAGAACCCGCAGTACCTCGTCGGAGCCGTGCACCCAACCGGGCAGGTGATCCACCCAGGCACCGGCGGTCAACTCGTACCGCTGGACGCGACCGGCGAGGGCACCCACGGTCGGCTCGACGCCCAGGTCGAGCAGCGACGGCTGCTGCGCCAACTGACCCATAGGCGCAGCGTACAACGTGAATTCGAACGTGTGTACTAAGGCCTGCCCGACCCCGTACGCGTCGCGATTTTGTCAATGTCTTGACCGAAGCTCGTTCGAGGTACCTACAGTACTAGGAACCTAGTTGAATGAGGTTCGGGTGATCGAGTTTCATCTGGACGGTCGCTCCGGCGTCGCCCCGTACATGCAGCTGGTCCAGCAGGTCCGGCAGGCCATGCGGTTGGGCCTGCTGGCCGAGGGTGACCAGCTGCCGACGGTCAAGGACGTCGTGGCGAAGGTGGCGATCAACCCGAACACGGTGCTGAAGGCCTACCGGGAACTCGAGCACGAGGGTCTGGCCCGGCCGCGTCCCGGGGTGGGCACGTTCATCACCCGGAGCCTGACCGACCAGTCGTTGGCCGCGCACGGTCCGCTCCGGGAAGAGCTACGCGCCTGGCTTGACCGGGCCCGGGCGGCCGGTCTGGACGCCGAGAGCATCGAGGCCCTGTTCCTGAGCACCTTCCGCACCACGATCGAGGAGACCGCATGAGTGACCCGGTGCTGCAGGCCACTGGCCTGTCCAAGCGGTACGGACGGCGGGTGGCGCTGGCCGATTGCACCCTCGCCGTTCCGGCCGGCCACGTGGTCGGGTTGGTCGGACCGAACGGCGCCGGCAAGACGACGCTGCTGCAGATCGCGGTCGGCATGATGCCGCCGACGTCCGGGACGATCGAGGTCCTCGGCGAGCGCCCCGCCGCCGGCACGGCTCAACTGGCCAAGGTCGGCTTCGTCGCCCAGGACACGCCGACCTACTCGGGCCTGTCCATCGCCGATCACCTGCGTTTCGGCGCCCACACCAACCCCGGCTGGGACCAGCAGCTCGCCGACGACCGGATCGCCACGCTGGGCCTCGACCTTTCGCAGAAGGCCGGGAAACTCTCCGGCGGCCAACGCGCCCAACTCGCGCTGACCCTGGCCATCGCGAAAAGACCGGACCTGCTGATCCTGGACGAGCCGGTGGCCAGCCTCGATCCGCTCGCCCGCCGCGAGTTCCTACAGAGCCTGATGGCGTACGTCGCCGAGCAGGGCGCCAGCGTGATCCTGTCCTCGCACGTCGTCTCCGACCTGGAACGCGTCTGCGACTACCTGATCGTGCTGGTCGCGTCCCAGGTCCGGGTCACCGGCGAGGTCGACGACCTCCTGTCCACCCACTATCGGCTCACCGGCGCCCGCCGCGACCCCGCCGACCTGCCCGTTGGCGTGGAGGTGATCGAGGACAGCCACACCGACCGGCAATCGACCCTGATCGTGCGGAGCGCCGTCCCGATCGACGACCCGTCGCTCACCGTCGAGGCGATCACCCTGGAAGACCTGGTCCTGGCCTACATGACGCAGGCCGCCACCGAACGCCGGCCCGCATTGGAGACAGTTCGATGATCTGGTTCGCCTGGCGCCAGTTCCGCACCCCGGCCTGGATCACCATCGGAGCGCTCGCCGTGATCGGCGTCATCCTGGCGATCACCGGACACAATGTCGCCGAGCTGTGGTCCTCCAGCGGGGCCGCCGCCTGCCACGCCGACTGCGCCACCGCGTTGAACACGTTCAAGCAGCAGGTACAGCGGGGCGTCAACGGCAACATCTACGGCGTCTCGCTCGCGATCGTGTACGTGGTCCCCGCGCTGATCGGCATTTTCTGGGGTGCCCCCTTGATCGCCCGGGAGCTCGAGACCGGTACCCACCGGCTCGCCTGGAACCAGTCGGTCACCCGTACCCGCTGGCTGGCCACGAAGCTCGTCATCATCGGCGCCGTCACGGCAGCCACCGCCGGGCTGCTCAGCTGGGGCGCCATGGCCTGGGCACACCACATCGACCACGTCAACGACAACCGGATCACGCCGTTGGTCTACGGCGCCCGCGGCATCGTCCCGATCGGCTACGCCCTGTTCGCCTTCGTGCTCGGCGTGACCCTCGGCATGCTCATCCGCCGCACGGTTCCGGCGATGGCCGCCACGATCGCCGTCTACGTCGGCGCCGTGGTCTCGATGCCGCTGTGGATCCGGGCGCACCTGCAGCCCGCCCGCCACGCCGTCACAGCCCTGGACACCTCGTCGCCGCTGATGTTCTCGTTGAATGACAGCCGGATGACCCTGGAAGCCGACCGCGGCATCCCCGGAGCCTGGATCCTGTCCAACAAGTCGCTGACCCCCAGCGGCGACGTCTTCACCGGACCGCCCAACCCGCAGTTCTGCGGACCCGAGCACGGACCCAGGTCGTGTCTGGACTGGGTCGGCACCCTCGGCCTGCGGCAAGAGATCACGTACCAACCGGCCAGCCACTTCTGGGCCCTGCAATGGATAGAGACCGGCATCTTCGTCGCCGCCGCCGGACTGCTCGCCGGATTCTGCTTCTGGTGGACCCGGCGGCGCCTCACCTGAACGACGAGGTGGGGTGCCGGGCAGTCACGGGGTGCGGTTGCCGACCGGTGCGGCGTCGCCGGTCACCACACTGGCCCGCATCGCGCCGAAGGCCGGCCGCATCAGGGTCGACAGTCCGGGCATCCGGGTCACGGCGAACGCTCCGGCCCGAGCGGCCAGCCGCCACCGGCTGGACGGGACCAACCACTCGGCGGTACGCCGGCCGGCCTTCTGCTTGTCCCGGATGAACGGCCGCATCCGCTGCTCGTACCGGGCGGTCGCGGCCTCGACCGGGCCACCGCGGCGCAACTCCTCGGCCAGCACGTACGCGCCGCCCATCGCCATCGACGCGCCCTGCCCGGCCAGCAACGACACGGCCTGGCAGGCGTCCCCGACCAGGGTCGTCGAGCCGCGGGCCCAGCCGTCCAGCTCGATCTGCGCGACCAGGTCGTAGTACAACCCGCGGCCGCTCGGGCAGTGCTCCAGCGTCGAGTCGACGAGTTCGCCCATGCCGCGGTAGGCCCCCAGCAGTTCGGCCCGCGGATCGGCCGGCAGCGCGTCACCCGCCGCCCGGTGCACCAGCCAGGCGGCCAGCCGGCCATCCTCGGTGGGGTACAAGCCGACCTGCCGATCCGGTACCGCGACGACCAGGAACCGGTCACGCACCTGAGCGCGTAGTCGCTCGTCGGTGAACAGGTACGACGCGGTGTGGTACCCGAGACAGCGCAGGTACGGCCGCTCCGGACCGAACGTCAGCGTGCGTACCCGCGAGTGGATCCCGTCCGCGCCGACCAACAGGTCAGCCGGCTCGACAGTGCCGTCGCTCAACGACACCTCGAGCCCGCCGGCAGCGTGACGCACCGCGTCGACGGTGACGTCGTACCGGATCGGCACCCGGCCGTCGAGCGCGTCGTGCAGGACCCGTTCGAGCTCGCCGCGCATGAACGTGAACGCCCGCCCGTCGAGGAGCGCGGCCATGTCGTCGTACTCCAGGTGCCCCCGACCGCGCCCGTCCGGGCTCACGTAGTCGACCCGCCGGGTGGTGATGTGGATCTCCTGGAGCCGCGGCAGCAGCTCCATCCGCTCGGCCACGTCGTACCCGGAGCCGAAGAAGTCGATCATGTAACCCTCGTCCCGGCGGCCAGGTGCGCGTTCGACCAGCGTCACCTGCCAACCGTCCCGCTCCAGCCACCAGGCCAGGGTGAGCCCCGCTATCCCGGCTCCACAGATCACCGCTTTCACGATCCACTCCCATCCGGGGTCGGCCCTTCCGGAGCCGGCTCTCCCGGGGCCAGCTCCGCTGCGGCCGGCGGCGTCACCAGTCGGCGGAGTACGCCGGTGAGCGCGCGGGAATCGACCGTCGGGTCCACCGCGCGGTGCAGCAGCAGCCCGTCCAGCGCGCCGGCGAGCACCACCGCGACCGCGGCCGCATCGGTTCCGTGACCGCAGCGGGTGAGCCAGCCCGTGACGCTCGCGCGGAACCGGACGAGCATCGCGGCGATCTCCCGACCGAGCCGTTCGTACCGGGTGGCCGCGAGGAACACCTCGCTCGGCAGCCGCAGCGCGGCGACATCGGCGGCGTACCGCGCGATCGCCTCGACGTACCAGTCGAGCCCTTCGGACACCTCGTCGATGGCGTCCAGCGCGGTAGCGGCCTCGTCGATGATCCGCCACAGCATCGGTGCGGTCGCGTCGATCAGCAGGTCCGGCAGCGAGCGGAAGTGGTAGTGCACCGCGCCGGCCGGTACGCCCGCCCGCTCCGCGACCAGTCGGGTGCTCACGTTGCCCCAGCCGACCTCGGCGACCAGTTCGACAGCGGCACGACAGAGCTGGTCACGGGTGTGCTGCCCGCGCACCGCAGCGGTCTCTGGCACTCGATCCCCGTTCTGGGCGTTCGCCTTGGGCAGATGTCCAACCGCAGCCAACGTACCTCTGCCAGCGCCGGCCTCGCAACGCGCACGCGGAAATCCGCATTAACCGGATGAATACGACGGAGACCGTTGACTAGGTACAAAACGTCACGGACCATTGCCGGCAGGCTCCGTCAGGTCAGGCCTGCCGTCCCGTCGCAACTCCCCTCTCGTAGCCCCCGTGCTCGTCCCGACGCGCCGCTCCGACGCGCACCGCCCCGACGCGCGCCATTGACGAGCCAGCGACCGGCCCGACAGCCCAGGCATGAAGCAGCCCTGAAACAACCCGAGACAGGACCGCCCCGAGCAGGATTCAGCCCCCAACAGGAGGAAGGCGTGAGAGGAATGTCCCGCCCCAGAGGAGTAGGACCGCTACTCGTGCTCACCGCCGCGGCAGCCGTCGTCGCCGCGCTGTTCACGTCCGCCCCCGCCCAGGCGTCGGCGCCCGCGCCGGCCGCCGCGTCACAGCCGGGCTGGTCCGCGACCACCACCGCGGCCGGCGCGACGATCCTCACCCCGGCCGCGGTCCCCACCGCGTCCACGCAGGTCGCCGGTACCCCCTGGGCGAACTGCTGGGGCAGCTACACGATCTATCCGGACGGCTGGGGCTTCATGTACGGCGCCGCGTCCACGAACTGCACGACTCAGGCGTCGGTACTGCACGTCGTCGTGTACATCCGGGTGCGTGACCCGTTCGGGTACGTGGGGAGCTGCGGCACGTACGACGTCGCCGACGCCTTCTTCGCCACCACGGTGACCGCCAACACCAGTTGCATCGAGAACGGCGCCGGCTACACCTACTGGATCTACTCCGAGCACTCCGCCGACATCGACGGCCAGCACATCGCGTTCACCGGCGGCAGTTGGGACTACCCCGCCTAGCTCTTGCCACGTCCCGACGGATGGCCCGGCCGACCGGCCGGGCCATCCGCACGCAGGGAGTCGAGGGCCGCCGGTCGCCCGTGCCCGGTCGGGCACACACCCGCTAGGCGTCGAGCGTCGGCGGCAGGCCGAACGCCGGGAACAGGCTCGCCCCGAACGTGGTGACCTCGGCGAACGCGCCGTCCACGATGCGCATGACGTCGAGCTTGAAGGCGCGGAACTCCGAGTCGCCGTGGGCGCGCAGATAGCTCGCCGCGGCCGGCATCCGGTTGGCCCGGGTCGGCACCAGCCGCCAGTCGCCCACCGACTCCGGCCCGAAGGTCTGCTCCAGCATCGGTCGGAGCATGCCGAGCCCGTCGTAGCACATCGGCAGCGGCGGCATCGTGACCCGGATGTCGTCCCGCATCAACGCCACGCTGGCGGCCACGTCCTGCCGTTCGTGCGCGTCGATGAACGCCTGTACCAACCGGCGCTCGGCCGCGGTCGGGTCGGTCGGGCGCCACTCCGAGCTGCTGGTCGGCAGCCGGTCGCGCAGGGTCGCCCGGGCGCGTTGCAGCGCGCTGTTGACGCCGGCCACCGAGGTTTCCAGCGTGGACGCGGTTTCGGCCGCGGACCAGTCGAGCACGTCCCGCATGATCAGCACCGCGCGCTGCTTGGCCGGCAGCAGTTGTACCGCGGCCAGAAACGCGAGCTCGATCGTCTCTTTTGCCACCAGCGCGACATCGGGCTCGTCCTCGGTGGGCGCGATCTCGTCGAGCAGCCGGTCCGGGTACGGCTGGAGCCACGGCACCTCGGCGAACGAGTGCAGCGTCGGCACCCGGCGGTTCTTCGCCCGGATCGAGTCCAGGCAGGCGTTGGTGGCGATGCGGTACAGCCAGGCCCGGTACGACCCGCCGTCGTAGGTGTCCCGGCGTCGCCACGCGCGCAGGAACACCTCCTGCACCAGATCCTCGGCCTCGTCGAACGAGCCGAGCATCCGGTAGCAGTGGACGTGCAGCTCACGCCGGTACCGCTCGACCAGCGTGGCGAACGCGCCCTCGTCCCCGCCGGTCGCGGCTTCGATCACCGCGTCGCTCATACCGCATCCCCCCAGCCGCCACGCTAACCCGGCAGGTTCACCAACGAGGCCAACGTGGCGCGGTGCCGGTCGGGGGTACCGAACGCGATGGCCGCGCTCTTGGCCCGCTTGAGGTACAGGTGCGCCGGGTGCTCCCAGGTCATGCCGATACCGCCGTGCAGCTGTACGCACTCCTCGGCCGCGAGTACCGCCACCCGCGAGCAGTGAGCCTGGGCGATCGCGGCCGCCACCGGCGCGTCCTCGTCACTCCGGGCCAGGCAGTCCGCGGCGTACCGGGCTGCCGCGCGCGCCTGGATCACCTCCACCCACAGGTCGGCCAGCCGATGCTTGAGCGCCTGGAAGGAGCCGACCGGCCGGGCGAACTGCACTCTTGTCTTCACGTACTCCACCGTGGTCGACAGGCACCACTCCGCGACGCCGAGCTGCTCCGAGGCGAGTAGCCCCGCGCCGGCCAGCAGCCCCGCCTCCACGGCCTCCGTACCCGGCGCGACCAGTTGCCCGGGGACGCCGTCGAGCGTGACGTCGCACAGCGGTCGGGTCAGGTCCAGCGAGGTCACCGGCGACACCCCGAACGAGTCGACCGCGTACAGGCCGAAGTCGGTCGGTACCAGCAGCAGGTCGGCCCCGGCCGCGTCGGCGACCCCGGTGATCGTCCCGGTCAGGCCACTCTCGTCGCCGGTCACGGTCGGCCGGAGCCGCCCCGGCGCGGTGGCGAACGGTACCGCCAGCGCGGCGATCCGCTCCCCGGTGGCCAGCGACGCGACGAGCGGGGACCCGGCCGCGAGCAGGGCTGCCGTGGCGACCACCGAGCTGCCCAGGAACGGGACCGGGGCGACCGCGCGACCCAGTTCCTCGAGTACGACCGCGGTCTCCCGCCAGGTCACGCCGGCGCCGCCGTGCTCCTCCGGTACCGCCAGGCCGGCGCACCCCAGGTCGGTCGCGAGCAACGTCCACAGCGCGCTGTCGTGGCTGCGGCCGGACTCCAGCCCGGCCAGTACGGTCGGCCAGTCGCAGCGCTTGGCCAGCATCTCCCGGACGTTGGCGCGCAGGTCCTCTTCCACGTCGCTGTACAGCAGGTCGGTCATTTCGGCAGGTCCTTCCACGCGACGTTGGTGTCCTGCCGCGGCTCGGTCGGCAGCCCGAGGACCCGTTCGGCGATGATGTTGCGCAGGATCTCCGAGGTACCACCCTCGATCGAGTTGCCCTTGGCGCGCAGGTAGCGGTAGCCGGGCGGGCGCTCGTAGAAGTCGACCGTGCGGAGTTCGCCCTCGGACGACCAGTCGTCGTACCGCAGCCCTTCCTCGCCGAGCAGCTCCAGCTCCAGCCCGGAAACCTCCTGGTTGAGCCGCGCGTACAGCAGCTTGATCGCCGAGCCCTCCGGCCCGGGCTGGCCGGTGGCGAGCTGCTGGCGTACCCGGGTGCCGGTCAGCCGGGCCACCTCGGCGGCGACCCAGTGCCGGAGCATCGCGTCGTGCGCGCCGGGGGTGCGCAGCTCGGGGCGCTCCCGCCAGGCGGTGACGAGCGGGCCGATCGGACCGCCCTCGCGCGGCAGCGCGCCGCCGCCGATGGCGACCCGCTCCGACATCAGCGTCGTGCGCGCGACCTTCCACCCGTCGCCCACCGCCCCCAGCCGGTGCTCATCCGGCAGGTGTACGTCCGACAGGAAGATCTCGTTGAACTCGGCTTCGCCGGTGAGCTGGCGCAGCGGCCGTACCTCCACGCCGGGCGCGGTCATGTCGCAGATGAAGTACGTCATGCCCTGGTGTTTCGGCACGTCCGGGTCGGTACGCGCGATCAGGATGCCGAACCGGGCCTCGTGCGCGAGTGACGTCCACACCTTCTGCCCGTTGACTGTCCAACCAGTCTCGGTACGGACCGCGCGGGTGCCGAGCGCGGCCAGGTCGGAGCCGGCCCCCGGCTCGCTGAACAGCTGGCACCACACCTCCTCGCCGGTCCACAGTGGACGGAGGAAGCGTTTCCGCTGCTCGTCGGTACCGTGGTGCAGGATCGTCGGCGCGGCCATGCCGAGGCCGATGCCGATCCGGCGCGGGTTGTTGTCCGGCGCGCCGGCCGAGACGAACTGCTGGTCCACTGCGGGTTGCAGTGACCGGGGCAGCCCCAGCCCGCCAAGACCGACCGGAAAGTGCACCCAGGCCAGGCCGGCGTCGAAGCGCGCCCGCAGGAACGCGAGCCGCTCGGTACCGGCGGGCGGATGCTCGGCGAGGAACTCGTCGACCCGGTCGCGCAGGGTCGCGGCGTCCACCGGCTGTTCGGCCATCGGTCCTCCCCGGAGGTGTTCGATCCACCCGCACCGGCAACTCAACCCGCATCCAGCGGCCCGCACCAGCGGCGCTGACGAGCAACCTTGACAAGCCTGGCCGGTTATCCGCACCGTAGGTGCTGCCCGGAGCCGGGACAAACCGCGCCCCGCCTCACGGCCCCGGCCTGCTCCCCCTCGTCGAGCGGAGGCCCCATGGACGCCACAGCGACGCACGCGGACGAGAACCCGGGGCAGGCGCGAGCCGGCTCTGCCGCCGATGGCGGCTCGACCGGAGATCCTCGCGCCGACCACTCCGCCGGCTGCCACCTCGGGCGACTCACCGAGCGCACTCTCGACCGGCTGGGCGACCACCGGTCGATGTTCTTCGAGGGCACCTGGCACACCAGCGGCGGGATCTTCGAGCGCGCGCGACGGGTCAGCGCCGGGCTGCGTGACCTGGGCGTCGGGCCCGGCGACCGGGTCGTGCTGGTGATGGCCAACTGCCCCGAGGTCGGCATCCTGTACCAGGCGATCTGGCGGGCCGGCGCGGTCACCACCCCGGTGGTGTTCCTGGTCAGCGCCGACGAGCTGGCACACATCGTGCGCAACAGCGAAGCGGTCGCGGTCGCCACCACACCCGAGTGGCTGCCGAAGATCGAAGCCGCGCTCGCCGGCCTGGACCTGCCGGTGATCGTGGTCGGCGACGCCGATCCCGCGCCGGCGGCCGGAGCGCTGCGGCTGGTGCCGTTCGCCGAGCTGGAGGCGGCCGAACCGGGGTCGCTGGTGGACCGGGCCGACGACGATCTCGCCGCGCTGCTCTACACCGGTGGTACGACCGGAGCCAGCAAGGGCGTGGCGCTCACCCACCAGAACCTGTGCCACGCGGGCTCGTCGTCACGGCAGCTCAGCGACGTACTGGGGGTGAACCGGTCGCTGACCGCACTGCCGCTGTCGCACTCGTACGGCCTGCTGGTCACGGTCGGCGAACTGCACGCGCTGGAGCCGCGCACGACCGTACTGATGCGCTGGTTCGAGCCGGCGCGGCTGCTCGCGCTGATGGCCGAGCACCGCGTCCAGGTCACCGCGATGGTGCCGTCCATGCTCGCGATGCTGCTCGCCCAGCCGCTCGAGGACTTCGACCTGTCCGACCTGTGCCAGGTGTTCAGCGGGGCGGCGCCGCTGCCGGGCGCGGTCGCGGCCGAGTTCGAGCGCCGCGTCCCCTCGGCCAGGGTGCTGGAGGGGTACGGCTGCACCGAGAGCGGCGGCATCATCAGCACCAGCCCGCCCGACCGGCCACGCCCCGGCACCGTCGGCATCGCCGTACCCAATCTGCGGGTTCGGGTGGTGGACGACCGGGACGCACCGGTGCCAATCGGGGTGGACGGCGAGATCGTGGTACGGGGTCCGATGGTGATGGCCGGCTACTGGCGGGAGCCGGAGCAGACCGAGCAGGTGATGGCCGGCGGCTGGCTGCACACCGGCGACATCGGGCACCTGGACGCGGACGGGTACCTGACCGTGGTGGACCGGAAGAAGGACCTGATCATCCGTGGCGGGTACAACGTGTTCCCGCGCGATGTGGAGGACGTGCTGACCAGCCACCCGGCCGTGGCCGCCGCGGCGGTGGTGGGCCAGCCGGATCCGCGGCTCGGCGAGGAGGTCGTCGGTTACGTGGCGCTGGCGCCCGGCGCGAGCGTCGAACCGGAGGCCCTCATCGCGTACGCCAAGGAGCACCTGGCGAAGACCAAGTACCCCCGCTACGTGCACATTCTCGACGAGGTACCGCTCACCTCGGTCGGCAAGGTGGACCGCAAGCGACTGCGCGCTGGGCCAACGCCGGGGTAAGTGGAGTGTCGGGCCGCCGGCCGGACAGAGCGTGGTGCGGGGTCGGGTGCCGTCGCCCCGGCGACACCCGACCCCATCCCTCGGTTCGGTACCGCGCCCCTGCGGAACCGAGCCCCAACTCCCGGCGCTGGCTCGGCCGGCGTGTGGCCGGCCCCGCCGGCCCGCTCAAACCTGCCAGTGCAGGGTGACCTTCGTGGTGACCGTCGCGGTCCCGTCCGCGCTGCTGGTGACCTGGACGGTGTACGTGCCGGGCTCGGAGTACGTGTGCTCGCCGGTGACCGTGTAGAGGCCGTTCACCGAGGTGTCGGTGGCCGGGTCGCCGGTCACGGTGCCGGCCGACGTGGTGCCGTCTCCCCAGTCCACGGTCGTGGTGATCGCGCTGGCCGGGCGGCCGGGCGCGGACAGCGCGGCGAGCGCGCCGGTGACCGTGCCGTCATCGCCGACCGCCGCGTCGGCAGCCCGCTGGTCGAGTCGCCACGGCGCCATCGGGGTCGGGTAGAAGTTCGTGTCCGCGACGCTGAACCGGACGCCCTGCGCGGCGAGCCGGGACACGAAGCCGGCGTACACCGGACCGGTCGGGGAACGGTCCGCGCGCGGCGACCAGCCGACCTCGGCCAGCGCGAGGAGTCGGGGGAACACCAGGTAGTCCACCTCGTCGAAGGTCACCAGCGTCTCCGCCCAGGTCGCACCCTCGACGCCGATCACGTCGTCATCGGTCACGCCGTCGACGTAGCCGCCCGGGTCCCAGCCGAAGAACTGGTCGATGTCGCAGCCCTCCGAGCAGGCCCAGCTCAGACCGATCGTCGGCGGTACCTCACCGGCGTCGCCGGCCAGGTACTTCTGGTCGAGGTAGGCGTGGGTGGCCGGCGACATGACGAGCTTCATGCCCTTGGCGACCGCGTCGGTCGCGGTGAACGTGCCCTCGTCCGAACCGGAGGCGGGCGACCAGTACTGCGCGATGGAGCCGGCCGGCGGAGTCGTACCCTTGCCGGAAATCTCGGCCCAACCCATCACCGTCCTGCCGTGGCCGGCGACCAACTCCGACTCCCGGTTCACCAGCGCGGCGTACACCTCGTGGCTCATCAACGACGCGGGCACCTCGTCACCGCCGAGGTGGTAGTACGGCCCCGGTGACATCGCGGTGAGCTGCTCGATGATCGCGCCGAGGATCGTCCAGGTGTTGTCGCTGTCCGGGCACATCGCGCTGTACCCGACCTCCCCGGTGTAGTTCCACACCGGCGGCTCGTTCCGCCCGCAGTTGATGTCCTGTGGATGCCCGTTGAGCAGCGGATTCGCCGTGTCGCCGTACTCCGACATGATGATCGCGTTGTTGTGCCCCGGGGAGTCGACCTCGGGTACGACCGTGATGAAGTGCGCCGCCGCGTAGGCGACCACGTCGCGGTACTCCGCCTGGGTCCAGAAGCCGCCCGGATCCATCTCGCGCCCGTGGGTGCCGACCGAGCCCTGCCCGCCGAGCTCGGTCAGGTTGGGGAAGCCGTCGATGACGATGCGGAATCCCTGGTCGTCGCTCACATGCAGATGCAGAACATTGATCTTGTACGCCGAGACCTGGTCGATCAGGCGCTTCACCGCGGCCGGCGGCTCGTAGTGGCGGGCGATGTCGAGCATCACGCCGCGGTAGGAGTACCGCGGATAGTCGACGATGTGCACCACCGGCATCGACCACGGGCCGGGGCGCGCGGTCGGGCTCTCGATCCAGCCCGGCAGCAACTGGCGGATGGTCTGCACGCCGTTGAACAGTCCGTGCGCCGTCTCGGCTACCAGGCTCGCACCGGTGGCCGTGACGTCGAGTTGGTAGCCCTCATCGCCCGGCGTACCGGGATCGCCGAGTCGCAGGGCGAGGTCACCGTCGCGCGGATCCCCGGTGACCACGGGAAGCGGGTACCCGGTGGCTGGTCGCAGCCGCGCGGCGAGCGCGTTGCCGACCTCGGTGGCCGGGGCGCCCTCGGCCACGATCCGGCTGTCCGGCGAGAGCGTGAACGTGCCGTATCCCCGGGTCATCGTCACCGGCGCCGGCACGACCGCCGGTTTTCCGGCGCCAGCCAGCGGCGATCCGTCCGACGCTGGCGTGGCAGCGTGGGCGGTGATCATCGGCACGGCCAGGACGACCGCGAGAGCGGCGACGCCGAGGATCGACTGGTCCGGCCGGAGGGATGCGAGCCTGGTCAGCGCCATCGATCGCCCTTTCCGCCGCACGCCAGGCTGCCCTGACCGTCGGGCGACATATCGACTAACTCCTGTCAATGTGGTGTACACCCGCGCGATCGTGCGCGCAAGAGACAGATCACGCGCACGCTTGCGCAGCACCCGAGCCCCCGACCGCCGGGGTCCGAGCACAGGCGCCGCCGGGCTTCTCCGGCCCGAATCCGCGGGGTCCTGCCGGCCCGAAGCCCGGTTCCGCTGGCCGATCCGTGGGGCGCGCTGCCCAATTTCGCCGCGGGTCCTGGGCAAATGCGCTGTCGCGCGAATGATTCCGACGAATGATGTTGTCCCGCTATGCCGTTTTTGACTATTTTCGACAGCACTGTCGCGGCTTTCGGGCAGCACTGTCGCGACTTTCGGGCAGCACCGTCCCGGCTTTCGGGCAGCACCGTCACGGCTTTCGGGCAGCACCGTCACGGCTTTCGGGCAGCACCGTCACGGCTTTCGGGCAGCACTGCGGCCGCGCCGCGACAGCACTGCCTCTGACCATGACCCGATTCGGGAGGAGGAACGCCGTGAAGCTCATCAAGGCCAGACCGTCGATGCCGACCGTGGACACCAGCTTCATCTACGAGTACCAGCACTGCGCATAGGCGCGGGGGGTCAGGCGGCCCGGAATTCCGGGCCGCCTGACAACGCCGGTACCACCCGGGGGGAAGGGGCAGAGCGTGCCGGAGCCGCGCCACGTCACGGTGTACGGAAGCGATCTCCCATTCGGATCAGCGCGTGCATTTGTACGAGCGGTATTGTCGGCTGCCGATCTCGAGAAGCTGCGGCTGCCATTGCGTTTCGTCCTGCACAGCACGCCCGGTGACAATGCCGGCCTGAGCGACCTGCAACAGCTCAAGTCGCAGGTCCGCTTCTACACCAGGAAACGCTGCCTGCGGGAATTGCGCGCGCTCGCCTGGACGCTGGCCGACCGCCATCCGGATGGCTTCGAGGTCACCGTGACCGGTCCGCTGGACGCGGCTGACCTCGACTTCTTCCGGATGCTGGCGCGGCACCTCCCGATCGCCCTCGACTGGCAACTCGCCGGAGTAGCGCCGGCGGCCGGCGACGAGCAGGGCCGGGCGGTACGACTCGACCTCGACCGGATCCGTACCGGCCTGTCCGCGCCGGACGACTGGAGGTGGGCCAACCGAGCACTGTCCCGCTATCTGAACTGCGGCGACTCCTGGACCGGTGTACTGCTCGCCGACGCGCTCGTCCGGGCGCACGAGGACGTACCGGGCGCGACCGCACAGGTGATCGCACTGGCGTACCTGCTGCAGGGCCGTACCGCCGATGCCGAGTTGGCCATCCGCAACTGCGTACCCGCGGACGACCTCGAGCGGGCCCGCGGCCGGTACAGCCTGGCGATGATGTACCTCCGGCACCACCACGTCGCGTGGCGGAAGCCGGCCGACGCGGCACCCCTGCTCGACGAGGCATGGAACCTTCTCGACGCGTTGCCGTCGTCGGACGAGGTCATTCGCGAGCGGGTGCTGAACCGCAACGGCTACGCCCTTCTGCTGCTGCGGCAGGAGCGCTTGTCCGAGGCCATCGAAACGCTGCATGACAATCTGCGGCGACTGGACGAACTGTCCTCTCCGATCGCGATATACAAATCGATCGTGCTGCACAATCTCGGCCGGGTGTACGCGGCATCGGACCAGTACGACACCGAAGCGGAGACGGCACTGCGGGACGCCATCGCGATCGATCCGGCATTCGCCGAATACCGGCTGGATCTCGCACTGTTGTTGAGCAAGCGCGGCAGGTATGCCGAGGCGATCGAGGCGGCGCAAGCCGCCCGGCAGTGCTCCAGCACGATCGCGGAGATTCCGGCACTCCTCGGCTATCTGCACTCGATGACCGGCGATCACACCCGCGCCGCGGTCGCCTACTGCGATGCGGCACGATTGCTTCCGGGCGTACAGGAAAATCTCATTTCCGCCACCCGCGAGTGGTGCGAGGTGGACGACTACGAGACCGCACGGAAGTGGCTGAAACGGTTGGACCGCACCGAACTCACCGAGACTCAGGCCATCGAGGTGGCGCTTCTCGCGATCGAGATTGATTCCCAGCTCGAATCCGGGGCGTCCGTCGAGCAGGTGCTCGACCGGCTCCGGTCCCTGGCGCGGCGGTATCCGCACTCCGAGCTGGTGCGCGAGAACCTCGCCGCCGTCTCGGCCGCCGCTGCTGCCGCCTCCGGCGCCCTTGGGAACGAGGCCGCCGCCCCGGGGAACGAGGCCGCCGTCGGGGAGAGCACTGCCGTCGGGGAGAGCACTGCCGCCGGGGATGAGCTGGCCCGGGATCAGGCGTAGATGAGCGTGCGGCGGGACCTGCGGGAGGCGTACCGCCGAGCGTGTGATCCGCCCACCTCGGTACGGGCCGACGAGGCCGCGGCCGCCGGGCTGCGGGTCGGCGACCGCGTCACGGAACTGGCCGGCCGGTACCACGGCCACCGGTTGTGGCGGCAACTCCTGTGGGTGCTGCGGCGGGACGTCCTGTCGTACGCGGTACCGGCGATCCTGCTGGTCACGGTCACGCCGGTCGTACCGTGGGCGCTCGAACGGCTGATCGACGCGCTGACCCCTTCTCCGGGGGGCGCCACTCCGGGCGCGGCTGGCGCCGCGGTAATCCTCGCCGTCGCGGCCACGGTGACCGCGGCCCTGCGGCTGATCGGCACCTGGCGGGTACGCCGGCTGATCGCGCTGATCGAGTTGTGCGTACAGCGGCTGCTGTTCCGCCGGTTGGCGGTCGTGGACGAGCGCTGGCTGCGGGACGCGAAGCTGTCCACCAGCAGCTTCCTGCTCACGTACCCGCAGCAGCTGTCCCAGGTCGCGTTCCTGCCGCAGCTCGTGGCCAACGCGGTACTGGTCGTCGTTCTCGGCGGCTGCATGGTCCGCTGGTACGGCCCGGTCGCACTGGTCGCGCTCGCGGTGACCGGCGCGTTGACGGCCCTGCTGCGGTACCTGTTGCTCACCACGACCCGGATCCAGCAGCGGTACGCGCGACTCGACCACGAGCGGACCGGCCTGCTGGAGATCGTCACGAGAAGCTGGCAGCCGATCCGCCGGCAGTACCTGGAGGGCCAGGTGCTCACCGCGCTGCGGCGGGTACGCGCCGGTCAGCTCGACGTACTGCGCCGACGGGCCGTGTTCGCGGCGGCCAGCCGCACTCTCGAGGACAGCCTCCCGCTGCTGGTGTCGCTGGCCGGAGTCGGCGCGATGCTGCTCGCCGACGGTCCGCTCGATGCCGCGCACGCGTTCTCCCTGCTGGTACTCCTGCGCATCGTGCTGGCGGCGGTCAGCGACGGGCTGACGTCGTACCGGGTGCTCCGGGTGGCCGCCGAAACCACCCGCGAACTCGACGCGGTGTTCCGCGACGCGCCCGTGCTGGCGCCGGCGACCGGGCCGGACCTCGCGGCCGGCGCGGTGGAACTGCACCGGTCCGGCGGTGTCGGCCAACGCCTGCACGGTCCAGCCGACACCGGCGGCCGACCGCATCAGGAAGCCGCCGACGACTGGCGGCTGCACCGGGCTGCCGGCGCAGGCTGGCGCCTGCGCCCTGGCGAGCGGGTCGCGGTGATCGGTCCGGCCGGCACCGGCAAGAGCCGCCTGCTGGAACGCCTGCTCGCCGCGCCCACCGGGGATGCGGTGAGCCCAGCGGTCGACCGGGCCGGCGCCGACCAGGAGCGCTGGTCCGCGCGGTACGGCGGCTCCGCCGCGCTGGTGACCCGCGGCCAGCCCGCGTTCGACGGCACGGTGGCCGACCTCGTGACCCTGTGGACGGACGGCCGGGACGCTGCCCGCTACCAGGACGCGCTGGCGCGCAGCGGGCTGCTCGCCGATCTGGACGTGCGGACCGGCGGTGACGCGGCACACCTCAGCACCACCGAGGTACGACTGTCCGAGGGGCAGACCGTGCGGCTGTCGCTGGCGCAGACGCTGTACCTGGCGCCGGACGTACTGCTGCTCGACGACGTGTTCGCGCCGCTCGATCCGGACCGGGCCGACGCGGTCGCCGCCGCGGTACTCGGTGATGCGGTACTCGCCGACAGGCCCGGGACCTGCGTCTTCGTCACGTCGCGACTGGAGTACGCCCGGTACGCCGACCGGATCCTGCTGGTCGGACACGACGACGCGGAGCTCGTGGCGCCGGCGGACCTCACCGACCCGGCGCACCAGCCCCGGTGCCGCGCGCTGCTGGGCGACGAGTTGCACCGGTCGCTGCGGCAAGCGCTCGATCGCCGCCCGACCACGCCAACGCTCGCCGCCACCGCGACAGCGTCGGCCACCGCGGCAGCGCCGGCCACCGGGACCGGCGGGCCGGCGCCGCTCGCCGTGGACGCGCACGAGACGGCGCCGCTCGCCGCCGACGCGTACGAGGCAACACCGGAAGCCCGTCCCAGCCTCGGTGACATCGTGCGCAGCGGCTCGGCCGTCTTCCCCAACCGGGCGCTGCTCGGCATCGTGCTCGGCGTCGCGGCGTTCACCTGCGCCGACCTCGTCTTCGCGGTCGCCGTGAACGGCTGGCGACCCGACGGCTGGCTACCCGACGGCTGGGGTTCCGGCGGCCGGCGGGATCCGCTGCTGGTCCTGGCCGCGCTGGTCGCGCTGGCTGTGCTCGCCGCGGGCGTACGGCACTGGCTCTCGTTCGGCTCCTCGATGGGCCCGATCGACCGGCTGCACAACGCGATCTTCCGCACTCTGCTGTCTCCCGCGGCCGACGCCCGGCGCAGCGCGATCTCCGGCCGCCTGGTCCGGGACTTCTTCAGCCTGGAGATGATGACCCCGCCGGTGTACGTCTCGATCCTGGCCGGAATCGGGCAGTCGGCGGCGGTACTGGTGCTGCTGGTCGCCGGCGCTCCGGCGGTACTCGCGATCGTGCTGCCGTTGCTGCTCGCCATCGCGCTGCTGGTACGACGCAGTCGGGGTGCGGTAATCGCCAGCGCGCACCTGTCCGCCGCGTTGCGCGGGCCGGTACTGAACTTCGGTGCGGCCGCGTTGAGTTGCGCGGCGTACCGGCTGTCCGAACCGATCCGGAACCGCCTGTCGGCCCGGTTCGATCGGCTGGCAGACCTCCGAGCCGCGGGAATGCACCGGGTGATGTGGTGCCGGCTGCGGGTGCTCGGCACGGTCGAGGCGATCGCGCTCGGAGTGCTGCTCGCCGCGCTCGCCGGTGCGCTGGTCGTACCCGCGGGCAGCGTGCTCGGGCCGGGGCTGCTGCTGTTCGTCGGGTACACGTTCGCGCGCGAGTTCGCCGGCATGGTCGAGCGGGTACAGACCGCGGACACGCTCACCGCCGAGCTGGGCCGGCTCAGCGACATCCTGGACCGGCCGGTACTCCCGCGCCCGGCGGAGCTGGCCGCGACCACTCCGGACGATCCGCAGGCCCTGTACACCTCGATGCTCTGGGTCGACCACGCGGAACCGGCGGCGGACCGCGACCTGCTCACCGCGACCGACCTGTCCGTGGCCGCCCCCGGCGGCGACGTGCTGGTCCGCGACTTCTCCCTCGCCGCCCGCCCCGGCACGCGGACCACGCTCACCGGACCGTCCGGGGTGGGCAAGAGCCTGCTGGTACAGACGCTGGCCGGGGCCAGGCAGCCGGTACGCGGCGAGGTGCTGCTGACCGGCCGGCGACCGGATGTGCTGTCCACGGCCACCCGCCGCACGATCATGGTGGTGGAGAGCGATCTGCCGCTGCTGCCGCTCGAGGTCGGCCCGACGATCACGCCGTGGGGCGGCACCGACCCGGCCGGCACCGACCCAACCGGCGCGGACCCCTCCGGCGCGGACCCGGCCGGCATCGACCCGGCCGGCGCGGATCGGGCGTCCGCGGTGCTGACTCGGGTGTGCCGGGCGGCCGGGGTGGCGGCGCCCGCGCTCGACGAGCGGCTCGACCGGCTCAGTCACAGCCGCCGACAACTGGTGAACCTGACCCGCGCGCTGGTCGCCGCGCCGCGGGTGCTCGTACTGGACGAGGCGACCTCCGCGCTGGACCCGGCCGGCGAGCGCGGCGTCCTGTCCGCACTGCCGGAGCTCGCCGGTGACGCAGCGATCCTCAGCGTGCTGCACCGGCCGGACAACCAGGACTGCGCCGGGGAGGTACTGGCGATCCGGCCAGCCGGGGCGCACGAGCGTGACCTGACATGCGGGCACGAGCGTGACTTGACCATGCGCACGAGCGTGACGTAGCCAGCCAGGCATACGAGCGCTGATCTGCCACGATTGAAGCGGCCACGCCGCACGCGGAGAGAGGACCCATGCCGACGATCTACGACGTGGCCCGTCGCGCCGGAGTCTCGGCCGCGACCGTGTCCCGGGTACTCAACGGGCACCCGACCGTGGATCCGGCGCTCGCGGCCCGGGTGCAGACCGCGGCGGAGGAGCTGGCGTACCGACCCAACGCGGTCGCCCGCAATCTCCGCCGCGCGACCACCACGCTCTGGGCCGTGATCATCTCCGACATCGACAACCCGTTCTTCACCTCACTGGTACGAGGCGTGGAGGACGTCGCACAGCCGGCCGGCTACTCGGTCGTGCTCTGCAACAGCGACGAGGACCCGGCCAAGGAAGCCCGGTACGTCGCGGCGGTACTCGCGGAGAAGATCGCCGGCGTGATCATCTCGCCGACCCGGCAGCCGGAGAACACCAAGCAGTTGCTGCAGGCCGGTACCCCGATCGTCACGATCGACCGGGTGGTGCCGGGCGCTTCCGCGGACGCGGTACTGGTGGACAACGAGCGCGGCGCCGCCGAGGCCACCGCGCACCTGATCGAGGCGGGCTGGCAGCGCATCGCGTGCATCACCGGGCCGGCCGAACTCAGTACGGCGAGCCAGCGGTTGCGCGGCTACCAGCGGGCGCTGCGGGCGGCCGGTCGCTCGTACGACCCGGAATTCGTCCGGTACGCGGACTTCCGCGAGCTCGGCGGGTACGCCGCGATGGGGTCGCTGCTGGACGGGCCGGTACTGCCCGACGCGGTGTTCGTGGCGAACAACATGATGACGATGGGCGCCCTGGAGTGCCTGACCGACCGCGGACTGCAGGTGCCCGAGGATCTCGCCGTGGTGGGCTTCGACGACCTGCCGTGGGCGCACCTGGTACGACCCCGGCTCAGCACGGTCGCGCAGCCGACGTACGAGCTGGGCCGTACCGCCGCTAGCCTGCTGCTCGACCGGATCGCGACCCCGGCGCGGCCGCCGTCGTCGGTCGTACTCTCCACCGAACTGCACGTCCGGCAGAGCTCCACCCGCCCGCAGGACTGAGCCCCGGCCGAAACGCGAGGCCAGATCACGGCGCGTCCCAGGAACGCCGCCGGCCCGGAAATGCGTCCGGCCCCGCGCGCGAACGCGGGGCCGGACGACACCGGATCGATCAGGCCATCCCCCAGCGCCGGCGGATCGACCGGTCCGCGGCACCGAACAGCGCGTCCACCACCAGTCCGATGATCAGGATCACCATCATGGTGGCGAGCAGGCCGGTCGCGTCGGACAGTTCCCGGGCGAAGTCGAGGCGTACCCCCAGGGAGGGGCGCTCGGCCAGGATGACGAGCAGCTCGCCGGCCATCAGGCTGCGCCAGGCGAACGCCCAGCCCTGCTTGAGCCCGGCGACGATCGAGGGCAGCGACGCCGGCGCGATCACATGCCGGTACAACAGCAGCCCGCGGGCACCGATGTTGCGCCCGACCCGGAGCAGGATCGGTGGTACGTAGTCGACTCCGGCGATCACGCCGTTGGCGACCGACGGTGCCGCACCGAGGATGACGACGAACATGATCGCGCTCTCGGTCAGCTGGTACAGCAGGATGGCCAGCGGGAACCAGGCGATCGACGGCATGGTCTGCAGCGCGGTGATCATGGAGCCGATGCCGGCGCGGAGGATCCGGATCCGGGCGACCGCGACGCCGAGCACGAAGCCGATGACGGTGGCCAGCGCGAAGCCGACCAGCGCCCGCCGCAGCGTGGTCGCGATCGCCGACCAGAAGTCCGAGGTCTGCGCGGCGCGCCCCAGCTCGCCGAACACCGCGGCCGGACCGGGCAGCACGTACTCCGGCCGCCAGCCGCTCCACACGACGGTCTGCCAGATGCCGACGGCGATGCCGAGGGCGAGCAGCTTGGGCCACAACGCCCGCCAGACCCGGACCGGCAGGCCGTGCCTGTCACCGGCCGCGGCCAGCTCCAGCGCGTCCAGCCCGGACAGTTCGGCGGTACCGCGGTCGGCCGCGGCGGTGCGCTCGTCCGGCTCGGGCTTGAGGTCGGTACCGCCGGGCGTGCTGGCGACCCAACTGGTGGCGTCAACGGCCATGGCGACGTACCTCCTCGCGAAGTCGGTCGGTGACCTCGGCGGCGATCGCGGAGATCGGCGGCGAGTCGATGCGGCGGGGCCGGGGTTCGGTGACCGCGGTCTCCCAGACGACCCGCCCCGGCCGGCTGGACAGCAGCACGATCCGGTCGGCCAGCCGGGCGGCTTCCCGCACGTTGTGCGTGACGAACAGGACGGTCAGGTTCCGCGTCTGCCAGACCCGCTCCAGCTCGTCGTGCAGCAGGTCGCGGGTCATCGCGTCCAGGGCGCCGAACGGCTCGTCCATCAGCAGTACCGGCGCGTCCAACGCGAGCGTGCGGGCCAGCGCGACCCGCTGCCGCATCCCGCCGGAGAGCTGGTGCGGCCGGCGCTTGGCGAACTCACCGAGGTGTACCGCTTCGAGCAGCGCGAGCGCCTGCTCCCGGCGCTCGGCCCGCGGTACCCCACGCAGTCGCAGCGCCAGCTCGATGTTGCCGGTCACGGTCAGCCACGGGAACAGCGCCGCGTCCTGGAACATCAGCGCGGGGGTACCGCCGCCGGGTACGTCGATCCGCCCGCCGCTCAGCTCGTCCAGGCCGGCGACCAGCGACAACAGCGTCGACTTGCCACAGCCGGACGCGCCGACGACGCAGACGAACTCGCCGGGTTCGACCGCGAGGGACACCCGGTCCAGCGCGAGTACGGCGTTCGCGCCGCGCCCGTGCACCTTGGTCACCGCGTCGACGGTCACCGCCGGCAGGGTGGCGTGGTGGCCGGTCCCGTGCCCGTTCTGGTCAGCCGGTACGTCCGGCCGGGAGCCCGGTGTACCGGGCCGCCCGGACCGCATCGTGATCGTCATGCTGATGACACCTCGGGCTTTCCGTTGGCGGAGAGCACCTCGTTGAGGAGGCTCAGGTCGTACACGCCGTTCAGGTCGACCTCGTCCAGCAGGCCGATGTCGTGGGCGTGCTTGGCGCCGGTGAGCAGCGACGACGCGTACGGGTCGTTGGTGAACTCGAGATTCGGCCACGCCTGCGCGGCGAGCTTGGGGTCCAGCGGCTTGCCGGTGAGCTTGCCGATCGCGTCGGACACGAGCTGCTGGGCCTGCTCCGGCTGGGAGTTGACGAACTCGTTCGCCTCGACCTGGCCCTGGAGCAGCCGCTTCACCACGTCCTTGTGCTTGGCGAGGAAGTCGGTACGCACGATCAGGTTGGTGACCACGAAGTGGCCGCCGGGCCACAGGGTGCGCTCGTCGACGAGGATCCTGCCGCCGGCCGCGACGAGCTGGGTCGCGTACGGCTCGGGCACCCAGGCGCCGTCGATCGCGTTCGACTTGAACGAGGTCACCGTCTGGCTGTTCGCCTGCGGCTGGATCTTGACGTCCCCGCCGCCCTCACTGGTGGCGGACAGGCCCTTGTCCTTCAGCCAGTACCGCAGCGCCACGTCCTGCGTGTTGCCGAGCTGCGGGGTGCTGATCTTCTTGCCCTTGAGCTGCTCCGGCGAGGTGATGCCGGGCTTGACCACGAGCGCGGCACCCCCGGACGCGCTGCCGGAGATCACCTTGATCGCCTTGCCCTTGGACTTGGCCCAGGCGTTGACGGTCGGGTTCGGGCCGACATACGCGGCGTCGATGGCGCCGGAGAACAGCGCCTCGACGGCGGCCGGGCCGGCGTTGAAGGTCTTCGGTTGAAGCTTGGCGGCGCTGCCCAGCTTGTCGGCAAAGATCCCCTTCTCCACGCCGACGATCGGCGTGGCGTGGGTCAGGTTGGGGAAATATCCGAGCCGCAGCGTGACACCGTCGCCGCTGCCGCTGTCGTCACCGCCCGAACAACCCGCCGTCGCGGCCAGACCGGCCACAAGAGCCGTGATCGCGAACAGCGCTGACCTGCGGTGATGCCGTGAGAACATGAGCAACTCCCAGTTTTCCTATCGGTTACCTAGAGAATTTCCCCCACGAGGGCTTCGGGGTCAACCGACTGTCGACATTCAGCTACGACGAGAGCTGTGACGCGCGTCCCGATACCGCCGTGTACCACCGCAAAGAGCGGTGACAGCGGGACGCTCTGTAGCCGCGTCGGCGCTTAGCGCACTCGGGTGGCGTCGCCCACTATGCGCCTGGCGGGTTCGCCAGCAGCGGCCCCACCCGGTCCAGTGGGAGGGCGTGCTTGACGTGCCCGCGGTAGCCGGTGGTCGTGGTGGCGAGGAACAGCGAGTCCAGCACCGCCTCCTCGACCGCGTCGAGGACCGCCTCGAACAGCACCGACAGGTCCGCGTCGGCCGGCGACCGCCCGTCCCGGACCGTCGAGAACGCGATCGCGTAGTCGCCGCTGCCGTGTCCGTAGGCCGCGCCCACCCGGCCCAGGGCGTACACCCCCCGGCGGGCCAACCGCCCGAGTTGGCGGGCGTCCAGCGGCGCGTCCGTGGCCACGATGATCATGCAGGAGCCGTCGTCGGCCGGGCTGGCCGGTTCTCCGACCGGCTCCGGCGGCACCAGCCGGCCGCCGAGCCGCAGGACGCCGCCGAAGTTGGCCTGGACCAGAACCCCGATGGTGTACCCGCGAGCAGAACCGTCGCCGGCCGTGGCCGCGGGGGGCGCGCCCGCGCGGCTCGGCAGCGCCACTCGACGCGACGACGTACCGATGCCGGCCTTGAAGCCGAGCGCGGCGGTGCCGGTACCCGCGCCGACACAGCCCTGGTCGACCGGGCCGCTCCGCGCGCCGTCGATCGCCGCGAGCACCTGGTGCTCGGCGACCGGCCGGGCGCGGATGTCCGACAGGTAGCCGTCGTTGCACTCGCCCACCACCGGGTTGACCGAGACCACCTCGGGGTCGGCCGCGAGTACCCAGCTGACCAGCGCGTCCGCCGCCCGGAACGCGCAGAGCGTGGCGGTCAGCACGATCGGTGTCTCCAGTACACCCAACTCGTCGAGCTGGGTGGCGCCGATGAGCTTGCCGTACCCGTTGGCGATCGCCAGCCCGGCCGGGAGCGGTGCCGACGGCGAGACTCCGGCCGGTACGACCGCGGTCACGCCGGTACGGATCGACTCGCCCTCGACCAGCGTGACGTGCCCGACCCGCACCCCCGGTACATCGGTGATGGCGTTGTACCGCCCCACCTCGTGCCGCCCCACGACGATGCCCAGCTCGCGAGCGCGGTGCCGATCTTCGCTCATGCCCGGCCTCGCTTCGCTGCGGCCGCGCATGAGGCTCCACCGCACTGTGCCACCTGATTCGCTCGCCCAGGCTCGCTCATACCCGGCATCCTGCCCGGCGACCCCGGCCGGCGTGCCCGGCCGCCCCGCCAGCGGGCAGGTCAGCGGTAGTTGCGCTGCCGGGCCGGTCGGGCGCGACGGATGAACAGCAGGCCGGCGAACATCAGCACCGTGCCGACCACTCCGAGCGCCATGCCCAGCGGGAGGTACGGCGAGAACTCCACGCCGGACATGTCCGGCTCCCCGGGCGAATCCATCGAGTTGAAGATCGTCAGGATGAAGTCCAGTACCGGGTAGCAGAACAGCGCGAACCCGACGACCTGCGTGAGCACCCCGAGCGAAATCACAATCCGGCCGGCCACGCCCAACTTGTAGTGCTGGCGCTGGTGGATGTGGGTGTGCTTGTCCCGGCCGACAAACTCGCTGGCGTACACCCGCCCCTCGACGTACGCGCCGCCACCGGTGCCGATGTCCCGCCGGTACTCCTGATTGGTCACGTGTTCTCTCCTGCCCGGGGTACGGCCGCTACTTGGCGAACCGGCTGGCGACCACCTGTACCGCTGCTGCCACGCCGGCGACCGGATTGACCAGCGCGGCCGCGACCACCTTCACCACGTCCGGTACGACTCCGGCCAGCGTGTTCAGCCAGTACCCGATCTTCTGCGGGTTCGCGTCGGCGCCCTTGGCGGCTTCGCGCTCGACCTTCTCCACGGTGTCCCGCAGCTCGTCCTTGTCCACGTCCGGGCGCTCGGGCATGCGGGCGATGCGGTCGTAGACCGTCCCGAACAGGTCGGCCAGACCGGCCGCGTCCACGCCGGTCACCGTCTTGTCGCGACCGACGAATTCGTGCGCGGTCACGGTGCCTTCGACGTACGCGCCACCGCCGGTATTGATCGACCGGGATTCCCCGGTACGTCCCTGTGCGGCCACCGCCGCCTCCGACTGGGTCGAGGAGCAGAATGTGTACCGCATTATCGCGCCAGCCGCGGCCGGTACGCCGTCGAATAGCAGACACCAGCCCGAATGACCAACCTGGATGGACGTCGGCCAGGTAAATCCGTGGACCATGGATGATGTCTTTGTCGAACTGTTACAGCGCAATGTTGCCGCGCTGGTGCGCAATTTCTGGCGGGCCGGATACAAAAATGTGATAACCGGTAGCTTCCTGCGCAACTATTCCGATTACCTCAGCTTCCGAGGTTTCCTGACCGATGAGGCATCGGTCCAGCTCATCCAGTTGTGCGCCTCGAAGCAGGTACGGGACGAGCGACGGATCGCCCGGTCGAAACCGAGTACTGCCCAGTGGCGGGACGAGGTGGACCGGGTCGACCCGGAGGACACCACGCTCGCCGCGGCCGCCGCTGACTACCGGTACGCCAGGATCGACAACGACGGGCAGACGGTGGCCGGGACGATCGCGGCGATCAAGCGGGCGGTGCCGGAGATCTACTCCTGACCCCAGCGCTGACAAGGGTCTGTCGACCGGCGCAGTGCGTGCCGGGATCGGGCCGTGCAGCGCTCTCGCCCCGCCTCACCCCATCTTCGTCGCGCGGATGGAGTACATCAGCGGGATCCGCGGCTGTCCGGGCGGGAACCGGTAGTCGCCGCCTGCGGAGCGTTCCAGCACCTCGTACCGCCGGAACATGGTGACGGGGTGCTCGTGCAGGAACTCGATCCGGAGCCCCGCCGCGGCCAACGCGGACACCACGGCACCGAGCTGATGGTTCCACTGCACGGTGCGGGTGATCTCCAGTGGCGGACCATCCGTGTACGTGTGCGGATAGTCGAAAACCACGGCCCCGTCCTCGAAGTAGTCCCGCACGACCGTCCGGCCCTCCTGGTCGAGAACCTCGGTGATCGGGTGCAGTTCGGCGAGGTAGCACGTACCACCATCGGTCACCAGCGAGGACACCACCCGCGCCCAGCGCGGCAGGTCCGGCAGCCACACCAGCGCGCCGATCCCGGTGTACACGATGTCGAACTGCTCGTTGTTCAGGGCCGCTGCCGCCTCGTACACGTCGGAGGCCACGAACCGGGCGCGGTCGGCGAGGCCGACGTCGGCGGCCAGCTCGCGGGCCTGCCGCAGGGCGACTTCGGAGAAGTCCAGGCCGGTGACGTCCGCGCCCCGGCGTGCCCAGGACAGGGTGTCCTGCCCCATGTGGCACTGCAGGTGCAACAGCCGCTTGCCGGTGACGTCGCCGACCTCGTCGAGTTCGAACGCGCGCAGCGTGGACGCGCCGGCACGGAAGCCGGGAAGGTCGTAGAAGGTGCTGGCGGCGTGTACCCGGACCCGGTCGTCCCAGTTCAGCCGGTTGGATTCTAGCCAGTCAGCTTCGGGACTCGTCATTCGCGCGACCGTACCGATCGGCTGACGCATTCGCACTGAATTGTCGTGACCGCGGCGACGGCGGGACGTCCGTGCTGGTGAAGGCCATGACGACGCGATTGCGGCCGGTGTGTTTGGCCTGGTAGAGCGCGGCGTCGACACGGCGGAGCATGGTGGCCGTGGTGAGGTCGTCCTTGCGCATGGTGGTACCGCCGAGACTCGCGGTCATGGCGTCCGGCATGCCCGGCACGATCAGGTCGGAGACGAGGATCCGGACCTTCTCCGCGACGATCCGGGTGGCCTGCTCGTCGGAGTCGGGCAGCAGCATCAGGAATTCCTCGCCACCGACCCGGGCGACTATGTCGCCATAGCGGCAGAACCGCGTGAGCATGTGTCCCACCTCGGTAAGGACCGAGTCACCGGTCTCGTGCCCGTGCCGGTCGTTGATCTGCTTGAACTTGTCCAGATCGAGGCTGAGGACTCCCAGCGCGGCACCGGAGCGGCGGCACCGCGCGACCAACTGGTCGAACGCGAGCTGTGCGCTCCGCCGGTTGCACAGTCCGGTGAGCGGGTCGGTACCGGCCTCATGTTCGGCGCGCGCCTTCAGTCGCCGGAACGAGGCGAGCATGGCGATCAGCAGCACCCCGGAGGCGACCAGGGTCAAGGTGCGGCCGCAGTACCAGCCGAGGCTGTACCGGGATCGCGCCACGAACGTGAGGACGAGGTCGCAGACGCAGACCAGTACCGCGATCGTGGCCCACCGTTCGGGTCCGGTACGCCGCCGGGTGCCGTACGCGGTCGCGACAAGGGCCACCACCACCAGCGGAACGACTACCGGGGCGGCAAACCTCGTCATCGCGGAGGTATCCAAACCGTTGATCAGTACCGGCAGCCGGTGCGCGAAGGCAGCGGTCAGCGCGACCGTCCCCACTCCGACCGCGAGTGCGATCGCGACACTGACCGCCGCGACGTTCCCCCGCCGGTGGGCCCCAATCGGCACCGTCCACCGCAGCGGCAACGGAACCCAGGCGATACCGAGCAGCAGCGGAAAACCGGTGTGCCAGATCAGGTACAGGTAGGGAGCCATAGACGGAGTCAGCGAGAGGGGCGCCTGCGTGGCCACCGCACCGGGGAATGCCAGTGCGTATCCGCCCATCGCCACGAGCGACCAGGCGTACGCCCAGGCCATCATCAGCAACCGCGGATTGCCCCGGTCGCGATAGTCGCCGACCAGCAGCACCACCGACATCACGTCGAAGCTGACGACCACCGACAGCATCGCCGGCATGAAGCTCTCCGACATGGCGAGCTGATTTCTACCCAGCGGCAACAGGACGGCGGTGAAAAGTACGACCGTCGAAGCCGCCAGTAGGAGTGATCGTCGTGGCACTGCCTCGACAGCGGACATGTCAGATCTATCGGCAGCCTTTCGGCGAACCTGAGCCGTCGGCGCTATGGATCAACGCTCAGCACTTCGAGACCAGGGATACGTGGACATTCGCGAGGTTCCCCTTGGTCCCGGGGTTGAGAATGTTGGTCATGGCGTTGCTGCGGGTGTAGGTGCAGAACCGGCCAAGGGTCGTATTGCTCGCACTGCGCGCGACTCCGGCGTCCCAGAGCTCGTCCGTGGTCCAGAATCCGCCCTGGTCGTGCATCTCCGTACCGCTTCCGGCGAAAAGCAGGCTGCCGGTCCCGTTGATTCCGGACCACAGGCAGACCCGGTTGGTGGGGCAGTCGCTGTAGGACGCCGCGGCGGGCTCCGCCATCGTCAGCATGCCGGCCACACCGATCGCGGCAGCCGCCGTCGCGGCACCGAACCGACGGAACTTGAGCTTCATCTCCAACTCCTCACGCGGTACAGCTGAAACGCGGCCAGGCCAGCGGTTGAGCCGGCGCAGGCCGGTAACGATCGGCAGGACACGGTTTGATCGGCCCTCGGCCGTCACCTGTCTGCGGTCCAAGACTAGATGTTCCGTGTTGGCGAATTGTTGGTGCCGCGTTGACGTCGCGCCGCGGACGGCGCGAGCAACGGCGGACGTGGCGGGATCTCCACTATGGACGGACGGGTCGCTGGCAGCCGCTGTGCGACGGGGGCTCCGCCCAGCGGCGGGGGGCGGGTTCCGTCGGGAAGCGGGGGTGATCAGTCCGCCCGGCGACGGGGGTTCCGCCAAGCGGCGCGTGCCGCCGAATGAAGAGTGGAATCGACGAGTCCACGCGATCGAGCTGGGGCGAAGGCGGCGAAGGTGTGGTGCCGTGCCGGC
This sequence comes from uncultured Actinomycetota bacterium, assembly GCA_963742715.1. Classification (GTDB taxonomy): domain Bacteria; phylum Actinomycetota; class Actinomycetes; order Mycobacteriales; family Micromonosporaceae; genus CAVUMR01. The sequence continues at coordinate 1,405,287 of CAVUMR010000003.1, forward strand.
CCGCCCGCCCGCCGTCCTGGCAGGATGGCGCCATGGAACGTGTGCTTGGAATCGGTGGATACTTCCTACGGGCTTCCGACCCGGCGGCCCTCGGCGCCTGGTATCGCGACTGCCTGGGCCTGGACGCCGATGAACACGGCCTGTGGCGTCAGGAAGCCGGGCCGACGGTATTCGCGACGTTCGAGTCCGGGACCGACTACTTCGGGTCCCGCACCCAGCAGACGATGCTCAACTTCCGGGTCCGCGACCTGGACGCGATGCTCGCACAACTGCGCGCCAAGGGAGCGGACGTGGCGCCAGAGCCGCAGGACATGGAGGGGGTCGGTCGATTCGGCTGGGTCACCGATCCCGAGGGCAACCGGATCGAGCTGTGGCAGCCCGCCTGACCGTGCCCTCACGCAAGCCGTGACGCCCGGTGGCCACGCGGCGCCGCACCGACCTAGACATGATCGCCGGGCCGGTCCAACGGGCCGGCCCGGCGTTTACGTGCTGGCGGGCACTACCGCGGAGATTGCGGTCAGGCCAGCCGAAAGGCGGCTGCCGCTCTAGCAGTGCGCGATGGTGCCGTCTCCGGTGTAGTGAAGCGCGTTGGCCTGGGCCCAGCCTCGCTCACCGGTGGTCGTGTCGTCGACCCAGATCCACGCGACGTTGTTGGCGTTGCTGACAAAGCAGTGGGCGTCGAGGCCATGCCCCGGGTATCCCTGGCCGTTGGCGGGACAGTCGGTGTAGGGCCCGGTCCGCATGTAGGTCCCGTTGCCGAAAACGATGTCGCCCTTGTTGTACACGTCAGGATGCGTGTTCCAACCCGAGCAGTGGGCGGGCGCCGCAGCCGCCGGGGTAGCGGGCACAAGCAGGCCGCCGATGGCGAGTGCGAAGCCGCCCAGCAACGTGAGCAGTCGAGATCGCATCGAACCAAAACCTCCCATTTGGTACGTAAAAAATGTCTTTAGGACAGTGCCGTGCGGGCAAGTCGCGCGCACGCAGTGCGTCCGATATCGACCTGAACCCTGCACCAGTGGGGGCTCCCAGCGCAAAACGCCGGGCCGGTCCATGGTGGACCGACCCGGCATGTTCGGCAGGGCGGTTTGGCCGAACCTGGGCCGCCGGAATTCACCGGTCGGACCAGCCACTATTTCGGCCGAGCAGCCCTATCGCTCTTCGAACGAAACGCTCAGCAGATCTTGACGTAGTAGACCTTGTGGTTCGCGACGTTCCCCGAGGTACGAGCATTGAGAATGGTGGTCTTGACGAGGCCGCTGGTGTAGGTGAAGAACCGGCCGAGAGTCCGGTTGTTCGAGCTGTACACACCGACTCCGGTCACAGGACTCTCCTGATGGATCCGGTTTGTCGCTGGCGTACGTCAAGACTGGGTGCACGGCGTTGGCGGTTTGTTGGCGAATTGTTGGGCCGACCTCGCGACCAAAAACCTGGTGCGCTCAACCACCGAGGACGGGAAGGCCGACCCGTAGAGCCAACTGAGACCACAGACAACGGTGGGCCGGTCCCGGTCGGGACCGGCCCACCGTTGAGGCTGCTCACAACGCGGTGGCGGAGGGATTTGAACCCTCGGAGGGCAGAACCCTCACACGCTTTCGAGGCGTGCTCCTTAGGCCACTCGGACACGCCACCGCGAGCTAGGTTACAGGACCGGGGTCGCCCGGATCGGTCCGGGCAGAGGCCCTCGCAGCAACCATCATCGGGCCTGTGCGAGGTGCTCCTGGAGACCGCGGAAGCACGGCTCCACCGACCATCGGAGCAGGGTTCCGCGGGCCACCGACGCAAGGCTCTGCAGGCCGTCGGGCAAGGTTCCGCGGGACGTCCAACCCATGGCTCCGCAGGCCGCCGGAGCAGCCGGAACGCGACAGCGAGTCGGTCCGAAGCTACCCGGAGTGCCGGCTCCACGGCCGGGGTGGCGGGTCGTTCAACGGGCGTGACGACACCTGGCAGGATCGCTGTACATGAGCACGCACATCGGAGCCAAGCCTGGAGATATCGCCGAGCGCGTCCTGCTGCCGGGTGACCCGCTACGGGCGAAGTGGATCGCGGACACGTTCCTCGACGACGCCACCTGCTACACGACCGTCCGGAACATGTTCGGCTTCACCGGGACGTACCGAGGGACGCCGGTGTCCGTGCAGGGCTCCGGGATGGGCATGCCGTCGTGCTCCATCTACGCCCATGAGTTGATCAACGACTACGGAATCAAGACTCTGGTACGGGTCGGCAGTGCCGGCGCGCTGTCCGAGGCGCTGGAGCTTCGGGACGTGGTGGCGGCCAGTGGCGCGTGTACCGACTCGGCGATGAACCGCCAGCGCTTCGACAACGTCATCGACTACGCGCCGGTGGCCGACTTCACGCTGCTGCGGCGGGCGGTCGAGGCGGCGGAAGCGCACGGCATCGACATGCACGTCGGCCCGATCCTGTCCGCCGACACGTTCTACAACGAGCGGCCCGACCTGTACGAGCGGCTCGGCCAGTACGGCGTGCTCGCCGTCGAGATGGAAGCTGCCGCGCTGTACACGATCGCGGCCCGGTACGGCATCAAGGCCCTGACCGTGGTGACCATCAGCGACCACCTCGTGCACAACACCCAGACCACGTCCGAGGAGCGCGAGCGTACGTTCTCGCAGATGGTCGAGGTGGCGCTCGACGCGGTCGTCGCTGACGCCTGATCGCCGGGCTCCGTTGTCTCGGCGCTACGGGACAGCGCGGGTCGACCGGGCTCGCAACTTCTTGACGCGACTCAAGAGCCGACCGGGCTTGCGACTTCTTGACGCGACTCAAGAGCCGACCGGGCTCGCGACTTCTTGACGCGACTCAAGAGCCGACCGGGCTCGCGACTTCTTGACGCGACTCAAGAGCCGACCGGGCTTGCGACTTCTTGGAGCGGCTCAAGATCCGTCGCTGTGCGCACTGAGCCACAACAGGCCCTGATTTGTGTGGCTGGCTGCCCACGACACCCCGATTGGGGTACCAAGATCCCAACCTGCGGACAGCCAGCCACACGAATTCACTCAAAACGCGTGGCCTACTGCCCAAACCCGTGGATCTTCCCCACGAAATGCCCAGGCGTGGGCACCCAGCCACAGCATTCGAGGCCATTTGTGGCTCAGCGCGCACAAGCGCGGATCTTGGGAACCGCGGGCACGAGGCGCGAATGCACGCGCAGCGGCGGTGGACGCGAGAAGCGGCGGGCACGAGGCGCGAATGCACGCGCAGCGGTGGTGGACGCGAGAAGCGGCAGCACGTCGGCCGCGTGTGGTCGCGGCAACCGATGGCGCTGGCCGGCAGCGGTGGTGGACGCGAGAAGCGGCAGCACATCGGCCACGTGTGGTCGCGGCAACCGATGGCGCTGGCCGGCAGCGGAGGTAGGCGAGCCTAGCCGCGGTGCCGGACGAAGAAGTCGCGCAGCAGGGCGCCGCACTCGTCTTCGAGGATTCCGGCGTACACCTCGGGCCGGTGGTTCAGGCGCGGGTCACGCACCACGTCCCAGAGCGATCCGACGGCGCCGGCCTTGGGGTCCCAGGCGCCGAATACCAGCCGGTCCACCCGGGCCAGTACCAGCGCACCCGCACACATCGTGCACGGCTCGAGCGTGACCACCAGCGTGCAGCCGGCCAACCGCCATTCGCCCACCGCCGCGGCGGCTCGCCGCAGCGCCACCACCTCGGCATGTGCGGTCGGGTCGCCTGTGCTCTCGCGCTCGTTCGCGGCGGTCGCCAGCTCCTTACCGGACGGCCCGTACACGACGGCGCCGACCGGCACCTCGAGCGGATTGGACGATGCCGCGACCGCGAGCGCGCGCCGCATCCAGCCCGCGTACCGCTCGCCCGACGTCACGCTTCGCGCAACTCCTCCACGTCGTCGGCGAAGCCGAGTACCTCGCAGATCTCGGTGGTGACGTCGGCCGGCAGCAGCCCCTCGTGGCTGCACAGGTGCAGCAGGCGCTTCGCCGGTATCCCGAAATCGGTCAACAGGTCGGCGTCACCCACCGGGTCGCCGTCCTCGTCCGCGGCCGCTGGCGTGGCCTCGGCGGCACCGTCGGACTCGGTCTCGTCCGCCTCGAAGTCGTCGTCGACGTCCAGCGTGGCGCTCGGTCGTTCGATATCGCCGAGCAGCAGGGTGCCGAGCCGGGACTCCTCCGCGAACGCGGCGTCCGAGCCGAACACCCGCAGGTCCTCACCGTCGTCGAGCCGGAGGATCGCCAGGTACTCGTCGTCCACCTCGACGAACAGCAGGGCCAGGTCCGCGTCCGAATCGAGGTCGCGCAGCCGTTCGGTGAGGTCCTCGATGTCCAGTACCGATCCGAGGTCCAGCTCTCGCGCTGCCCAACCCTTGGGGCGGCGGGCGGCTGCTACAGCGAAGTACGACACTATCCCCCCGGGTGACTGATCACGTACGGCACGACGCGACGGCCAACCCGCCCGCGCAGGCCAGCACAGCCGAGTCGGCCGGCATTAGCAAGACACCATCCCGACGATGTACAGGTCCAGCCGGGTACTCCGCGGCCCCCAGCCGAGCGGGATGCCGCCAAGCCCCTGCGATCATCCAGCAAATCCGGCCACTGAACTCGCCGAATACCCCGGTGACGCGATGGTAGTGGTCCGGACCGGCCGGCATGAAGAGCTCGCCACCAAGCGGCGTCGCCCGGTCGGCTCAGGTGAGGGGACCTAGCGCGCCAGGCCGGATCAGATGAGGGATATAGAGCGCCCGGCCGGATCAGGTGAAGCAGCGGGCGGGGTCAGTTGAGGTGACGGCGGCGCGCGGCGATCAGGTCACGCAGTCGTTCGATGCGGATGCGGCGCGAGGCGACCCGCTCCCGGACAGCCTTGGCGTCCGACAATTCCGCGATCAGCTCGATCCGTCGACGGCGGCGCTCGGGATCGAGGCGGGGCAGCGCGACGGAGTGCATCCCCCGAACTTGCCCGTACGGATTGGTCATCGTCAAGTCCCGTGTCTGCGCGCAAGGCCGCCGGATAAGAAGGCACAGCGGTCAACTGGGCCTTAATCAGACAAAACGGCTATTGATTACCACACGGTGGCTTACCACAGCAACCAGCGACCGGTGATGTCCGCTATCGCGACGATCAACCCGATGATCCCGACGGCTGCCGCACTGATCGCGGCCACGCCCACGGCGACCCCGCGATCCCCGTACCGGACCAGCACCACGGCCGCGGCACCGGCCAGTACGCCGGCGATCACGGTCGACCACAGGTACGACAGGAGACTCCAGCTGACCAGGCCGAACATGAGGAACCAGAGGAATCCCGCGCCGATTCCGGCCCAGACCGCGCCGGCCCGGATCGGATGGGCTTCCCGGTACCGCGGTCGCCGTGGGCTGAACAGCGGCGCGGGCATGCTCGACCAACCGCCGATACCCCGGGCCGCCGCCGGGGACAGTGTCCTCGCCGGGTGTACCGGATAGGGCGGGCCGCTCCAGCGGGCCTGGAACGGCGGCGGCACGGCGGCCGGTGGCCGGCGCAGCGCGGACCAGTCGTTGACCCCGGGCGACACGGGCGGGCCGGACGCGGGAACACCCCCGGTACCCCAGGCCGGCGGGCTCGACGGCGACGCACCGGATGTCGGCCAGTTCGGTACGGGCCAGTTCGACCCGGGCTGCGCGGAGACCGGCGGAGTCGACGCCGGTTGGCCGGAGATCGGCGCGAGCGACGCGGGTGGCTCAGAAGTGGACGGCTGGGACGCGGACGGCTGATCCGAACCACCCTCGGGCAGGTCCCGGTCGGCTCCGGCTCGCTCCGTCATGCCACCTCCATCGACGCTCCGCAGCGTACCCGCGGCGTCCCGCACCGACCGAGCCCGGCCGGCCCGGACGCGGCCCCACCGGCGGCCGGATCCCGGCGGAACGGACAGCGGGGACGGTCGATGTCCGGTCGGCATGAGTGCAGGTGGCCGGCTTGCGCCCGGGCTCTTCCCAACCGGAGCGGCACGGCTCACTCTGGACGGGTGGGCAAGCTTCTGCCGTTCCCGGAGCATGGAGCGGTCTTCTCCGACGTACGGGGCGAAGATCGCGCGATGCGGGTGAGCTGGCACCACGAAGCCGGCACGGTCGTCATCTCGCTGTGGGCCGGGCGGCGGTGCCGGGCCACCTTCCGGATGCCGCGCGAGGACGTACCGGGGCTGGTCGCGGCGCTGACCGACGGGCTCCAGTCCTCGGAGCCGACCATCGAGCTGCCACCGGCACGGACCGGCGAATACCAGACTCTCCAGGACGGTGCGGACGACAACCCGCCGGCACCGCACTCCAGCGCGGGCTGACCAGCTGCCCGGGCCGTACCGGCCGGATGTGCCAGGGTGTGCGCGTGACACCGGACAAGGTCGGCATCGTCGGGCTCGGGCTCATCGGCGGGTCGCTGCTGCGCGCGCTCAGCGCGGCCGGCGTGGCCACGGTCGGGTACGACGGCGACCCGGGCACCCGCGCGCTCGCGCGTACCGAGGCGGCCCGGCAGCCGGCCGGGCACCGCTGGGAGGTCGCCAGGTCCGTCGCGGGCGCCACCGAAGGGGCAGACCTGGTGGTACTCGCGGTGCCGCTGACCGCCATCACCGAGGTACTCGATGAGCTGGTCGCGAGCGGGTACGACGGGCTCGTGACCGACGTGACCTCGGTCAAGGGGCCGGTGTACGAGCTGATCGGGAAGCGCTTTCCGGGCCTGCGGTACGTCGGCGGGCACCCGATGGCCGGTCGGGAGACGTCCGGCTTCAGCGCTGGTGAGGCGCAGCTGTTCCACGGCGCGGCCTGGGCGCTGTGCCTCGAGCCGGACACCTCCCCGTACGACTGGCTGGCCGTGGCCCGGCTGGTACTCGCGCTGAACGCGCGGGTGGTGCCGGTGACCGCCGCCGATCACGACGCGGCCGTGGCGCGGATCAGTCACCTCCCGCACCTCGTCGCCGCGGCACTGGCCGCGACCGCGGCCGACCCGCTGTGCGGGACTCTCGCGGCCGGCTCGTTCCGGGACGGCACCCGGGTCGCCGCGGCCGCGCCCGCGCTGGTGGCGACGATCTGCGGCGGCAACGCGGGGCCGGTACGAGCCGCCCTCGACGAGTTGCTGGCCGATCTGGAGTCCGCGCGGGACCTGCTCGGTACACCGGACCCGATCGCGGCGTTGCCGGACTGGCTGGCGCGCGGACAGGCGGTACGCACGCGCTGGCCGGCCGCCGCCGGCCCGGCCGAGCAGTTGCCCGCCGACCTCGCGTCGCTGCTGGACCTGGGTCGCGCCGGTGGCTGGATCGTCGGCCTCGGCGCGGACGGGCGGAGCGTCACGGCGGTACGACCCGCCTGACCAGCGTCCAACAACGTCCCAGGTCACAACAGCTAGCCGCCCAAGCTAGTCAGGCAGACCGGAGCGGTCCGAGCGGCACGCTCGCGAGGGTCTCGCCCCGGTCCAGGCGCACCACCCGGCGATCGGTGACGATCGCGGTCACCAGGTCGTACGGCGTGATGTCGAAGGCGGGATTGGCGGCCGCGGTACCGGCCGGAGCCACCGCGGTACCACCGAATCCGACCACCTCGGCGGCGCCCCGGTCCTCGATCTCCACCTCGGCACCACTGGCGGTAGCCGGGTCCACGGTCGACTCCGGTGCCACCACCACGAACGGCAACCCGACCCGGGCCGCGCCGAGCGCGTGGGAGTAGGTACCGACCTTGTTCACCACGTCGCCGTTCGCGCAGATCCGGTCCGCGCCGAGGATCACCGCGTCCACCTCGCCGCGCGCCATCAGGAACGGGCCCGCGCCGTCGACCGCCAGCCGGAACGGGACACCGAGTTCCTGCAGCTCCCAGGCGGTCAGCCGGGCTCCCTGCAGCAGCGGCCGGGTCTCGCAGGAGATCACTCCGGCCAGCTCGCCGCGGTGGTGCAGTTCGGCCACCACCGCGAGGGCGGTACCGGCACCCGCGGTCGCCAGCAGTCCGGTGTTGCAGTGCGTGAGCAGTCGCGGCGACGTACCGCATAGGTCTGTGATCAGGTCGGCGCCGTAGCCGGCCATCGAGTCGGCACTGGCGACCTCCTCCTCGTAGATCGCCATCGCCTCGGCGAGCACCGCGGCGGATCCGTCGGCCAGCCGGGCGGCGGCGCGGTCGACCCCCCGGGCCAGGTTCACCGCGGTCGGGCGGGCTTCGCGCACGCTGGCGATGTCGTCCAGCAGGGCCGGTGTCCGGTTCCGGCAGGCGTCGTCGCCGTGCGCGGACGAGGCGAGGGCGACGCCGAACGCGCCGGCCACCCCGATCGCGGGCGCGCCGCGCACCGCCAGCCGCTGGATCGCGTCGACCACCTCCGGCACCGTGGTCAGCCGCAGGATCGTCATTTCGGCCGGGAGCGCGGTCTGGTCGATGATCTCCACCGCGTCGGCTCGCCACTGGATCGCACGCACCCGGCCACGGTACTGACCGCGCCGGCGCCGGCCCGGAGGCGAGCACCCGTCCGGGCGTACGGTGACGGCTATGGGGAGCGTCCTGGTGCTGTCGGTCACGATCGCGGTGATCATCGTGCTCGGTGTCATCGCGCTGGTGACCCGGCCGGCCCGGGTGGATGTCGACGTCACCGGCGAGGTGCTCGTCGTACGCCCGCGCGGCATGGACAAGCTGTGGTGCGTGTCGAACCGGGTCGAGGTGCCGGTGTCGACGATCCGCACGATCAGCGTGGAACGCCAGTCCAGCCTGTCCCAGCCGTGGCTGAAGTTCCCCGGCGCGTTCCTGCCGGGCATCATCCGGGCCGGGTCGTACGGGCTCGGCGACGAGCGCAGCTTCTGGGACGTCCGCCGCGCCGAGTGGGTACTGGTCATCGAGTGCGAACCGGACGGGCCGTACTACCAGGTGGTGCTGGAACTGCCGGATCCGCAGGCGACCGCTCGACGGCTGCGCGGACACCTGGCACCGTACGCACGGTGAGCGCGCCTACCGAGGGCACCGGTGACCGCGACCCGGTCGCCGACCTGCGCCGCATCGCGTTCCTACTGGAACGGGCGCACGAGGCGACGTACCGGGTGCGCGCGTTCCGCACCGCGGCGAACACCCTGGAGAAACTCGGGCCGGACGAGGTGGCCGAGCGCGCGGCCCGCGACACCCTCAAGGACCTGCCCGGCGTCGGCGCCGTAACCGCGCGCTGCGTGGTCGAGTCACTGGCCGGCGAGGAGCCGGTGTACCTGCGACGACTGGTCGCCACCGCCGGACACTCGGTGGACGAGGCCGGCGACGAGCTGCGGCAACTGTTGCGCGGCGACTGCCACACCCATTCCGACTGGTCGGACGGGGGGTCGCCGATCCCGGAGATGGCGGCCGCCGCGATCGACCTCGGCCACGAGTACCTGGTGCTGACCGATCATTCGCCCCGGCTCACGGTCGCGAACGGCCTGTCCGCCGAGCGGCTGCTGCGCCAGCTCGACCTGGTCGCGGCGCTGAACGAGCACCTGGACGGTACGTTCCGGATCCTCACCGGCATCGAGGTCGACATCCTCGCCGACGGTTCCCTCGACCAGCGCGACGACCTGCTGGAACGGCTCGACGTGGTGGTGGCGAGCGTGCACAGCCTGCTGCGCAGCCCGTCCAGCGAGATGACGCCGCGGATGCTGCGGGCGATCGAGAACCCGCACGTCGACATCCTCGGTCACTGCACCGGCCGGATGACCACCGGGAAACGGAAGCGGCCGGAGAGCGAGTTCGACGCGGACGCGGTGTTCGCCGCGTGCGCCGAGAACGGCGTCGCGGTGGAGATCAACTCACGGCCGGAGCGGCTGGATCCGCCCAAGCGGCTGCTCCGGCTCGCGGTCGAGGCGGGCTGCGTGTTCTCGATCGACACCGACGCGCACGCCCCCGGCCAGCTCGACTGGCTGCCGTACGGCTGCGCCCGCGCCGCCGCCTGCGGCGTCGACCCGGACCGCGTGGTCAACACCTGGTCGGCCGACGACCTGCTCGCCTGGGCGGCCGCGCACCAGGCCGGCTGAGACCCGCCCGACGACACCGTCGCGCGAGCCGGTTGATCTTCGCTCCCGGGAACGCGGTGCCACATCCGCCGGATGTCGCGTAGATTCGCCCGTCGTGGGACGCATCGATGACATCGCTGATCAGTACGTCGACGACTGGGCCCGGCTCGATCCGCTCGGCTCCACCTTCGTCGGCATCGCCGGTCACGAATCCGAGATCAACGACCTCAGTCCGGACGGGTTCGCGGCACTGGCCGACCTGGATCGGCGCACGCTCGCCACGCTGGACGCCACCGAGCCGGCCGACGACCGGGAACGGGTCGCCCGGGAGGCGATGCGCGAGCGGCTCGGCCTGCAGGTGGAGCAGTACGACGCGGGCGTCGTCACCAGCGAGCTGAACGTCATCTCCAGCCCACTCCATTCGGTACGCCAGGCATTCGATCTGATGCCGACCGACGGCGAGGAGGCGGCCGCGGCGATCGCGGCGCGGATGGCCAAGGTGCCGGACGCGCTCGCCGGGCTGCGCCGCACGCTCGCGGAGTCCGCGGCGGACGGCCGGATCTCGGCGCGGCGGCAGGTGTCCGCCGTGGTGGACCAGTGCGCGACCTGGGCCGGCGCCAAGGGCGACGACTTCTTCGCCGGACTGGCCGGCCGGGTGACCAACGCCGGCGCCGTCCGCGCCGACCTGGATCGCGGCGCGGCCGTCGCCCGGGACGCGATTGCCGACTTCGGTACGTTCCTGCGCGACGAACTGGCACCCCGGGCCCGGGAGAAGGACGCGGCCGGACGGGACGAGTACGCGCTGGCCTCGCGGTACTTCCTCGGCGCGACCGTGGACCTGGAAGAGACGTACGCCTGGGGCTGGGAGGAGCTGGCCCGGATCGAGGCGGAGATGCGTACCGTCGCCGCCGAGGTCGTACCGGGCGCCTCGAAGGAGACCGCGGTCGACGACGCGGCCGAGGCGCTGGACGCCGATCCGACGCGGATGATCAGCGGCAAGGAGGCGTTCCGCGACTGGATGCAGGAGCTGGCCGAGGCGGCTATCGCGGACCTGCACGGCGCCCACTTCGACATCCCGGAGGAGATCCGGCGGATCGAGTGCATGATCGCGCCGACCACCGACGGGGCGATCTACTACACCGGCCCGAGCGAGGACTTCAGCCGGCCCGGCCGGATGTGGTGGGCGGTACCGGACGGCATCAACGAGTTCGCCACCTGGCGCGAGGTGACCACCGTCTACCACGAGGGCGTACCGGGCCATCACCTCCAGGTCGGGCAGGCGGTCTACTGCCAGGAGCAGCTCAACCGCTGGCAGCGCCTGATCTGCTGGGTGTCCGGTCACGGCGAGGGCTGGGCGTTGTACGCCGAGCGGCTGATGGGCGAGCTGGGGTACCTGGACGACCCGGGCGCGCGGCTCGGCATGCTCGACGCGCAGGCATTCCGTGCTTCCCGGGTGATCGTCGACCTCGGCATGCACCTGGAGTTGAAGGTGCCGAACTCGTCGCCGTGGCGGCCGGGTGAGGTGTGGACGCCGGAGATGGGCTGGGAGTTCCTGCGCGCGCACTGCCGGCTGGAGGACGAGCTGCTCCGCTTCGAGCTGGACCGCTATCTCGGCTGGCCGGGGCAGGCACCGTCGTACAAGGTCGGTGAGCGGATCTGGCTGGAGGCGCGGGACGAGGCGATGCGCCGCAAGGGCGCGGACTTCGACCTACGCGAGTTCCACCGGCAGGCGCTGAACCTGGGCTCGCTCGGGCTCGACCCGCTGCGCGGGGCGCTCGGCCGGCTGTAGTCCGCTCGACCGACCGCGGCCGGCGCGGACAGGCGACTGCGCCGCGGGCGGCGGGAGGGCACGATCACGGCATGTCGGGGAGCCTGAGCCTGCTGGACTGGCGTCGTACGGTGGCCGCGCTGTACGCCGAGGTGCGTGCCGTACCGGACCCGGAACAGGGCTGGCGGCACTGGCGGGAGGGTCGGGACCGGCTGTTCGCCGAACACCCCGACTCGCCGGTGCCTGCTTCAGCGAAGGGCTCGTTCACAAAGCTGCGCTATCGGCCGTACGACCCGTCGCTGCGCTGGGACCTGCCGGTGCGGCAGGCCGAACCGGAGCGGATCGAGGTGCCCACCGGTACCGACGGGGTGGTGCCGTACGAGCGGATCGGCCGGCTGTCGCTGCCCGGGCTCGGCGAGCTGGACGTGTGGTGGCTCGCCTCGTACGGCGGCGGGGTGTTCGTCCCGTTCCGCGACGCGAGCTGCGGCGAGGACAGCTACGGCGGTGGGCGGTACCTGCTGGACACGGTGAAGGGCGCCGATCTCGGCGGTACCGAGGGGCACCTGGTCGTGGATCTGAACTTCGCGTACAACCCGTCGTGCGCGTACGACGAAGCCTGGGCGTGCCCGCTCGCGCCGCCGGGCAACGTACTCACCGCCCGCGTGGACGCCGGCGAACTCGCGTTCTCCTAGCGCCGACGCCGCGCCGAGGCCGCGCCGATCGAGCAACGCGCGCCGATCGAAAGCACCGGCCGCGCCGGCCGGGAAAACCTCAGGCCGCGTGGTGGTTGTCGAACGGCCTGATGCTGGCCAGCGCCCGGAGCGCGTCGGCGCGGGAGATCGGCTGGTCGTGTTCGAGCCCGCTGAGCTCCAACTCGGCCCACTCCCGCAGCAGCGCACCCATCGTGGTGCCCCGGGTTTCGGCGGCCGCCTTGATCCGCTGGTACAGCTCGACCGGCAACCGCAGCGAGGTCACCACCATCGCGGGTTGTTCGGCGAGCTCCCGCGGTGGCAACTGCGGCGCCGGCGCACCGGAGTCCGTGACGATCTCACCGCGAGCGAACGCTTCGGCTGCCTGCGTGGCAGCGACACCCTCCTGGAACTGAGCCGCCTCCCGGAACTCATCGCTCATTGGTCCGCCTCCCACTGCTCGAAGGCCGCCTGCTCGGCGGCGGTCATCTGGCGGGCGCCGATGATCCACCAGTCCATCGCCGTGTCGGACACCTGGCGAAGAGCCACCACCAGGGGCCGGCCGGTGTTGGTCCGGGCCCGGATCATCAGCACTCGCAGACCCTGCGGGGCGATCCCCGGCACCGGCCACCGCTGCTTCGCGCCCAGCGCCTGCATGACCTCGAACGGGTCGACGCCGCGCAACGCTGCCAGCGTGGCCTGCAGCCAGAGGTACCCCACAGCCACATCGTAATGCGTATGCAATACATATACGCCAGTCGAGTCAGTCTGTCAGCCGGTCGACCAGATGAACCGCGATCGCGAGACTGGACGTCGCCGCAGGTGACGGGGCATTTCGCACGATCGTCACGCGATCTGACACGCCGATCCGGAAGTCATCGGCGAGCCCCCCGGCACGGTCGACGGCCTGCGCGCGTACTCCGGCCGTGGCCGGGATGAGATCACCGGCGCGCAGCTCAGGGACGTACCGCCGAGCCTGCCGGGCGAACTCGCGGACCGAGAGTGACCCGACCAGCTCGCGCGCGCCGGTGCGCCAATGCCGGCCGGCCAGCCGCCACAGCCCCGGCCAGGCCGCCGTGCGCGGCGCCAGGTCACGCAGCGAGAGCAGCGCGTTCGGCCCGACCAGCACCTCGCCGTCGACCCGTTTCGTCAGGTGTACGCCGAGGAACGGGTACCGCGGGTCCGGCACCGGATAGATCAACCCGCGCACCAGGCCACGGGCCTCGGGTCGGAGCCGGTGGTACTCGCCGCGGAACGGCACTATCCGCACGTCGCCGGGCAGCCCCGCGGCCCGCGCCATCGCGTCCGTGCCCACGCCGGCACAGACCACAATCCGATCGAAGGTGTACGCGGTGCCCGCGGCGGTCACCTCGACGCCGCCCGGGTGCGCGCTGATCGCGGTGACCGGACGGTTGAACAGCACCTCGCCCCCGGCCGCCTCGAGGTCGGCCTGATACGCGGCCGCGACGAGCACGAAGTCCACGACCGCGGTGCGTGGCGAGTGCAGCGCGGCTACGCCGCGCGCGTGCGGCTCCACCTCGGCCAGCCCCGCCGCGTCCAGCCGGCGCAGGTCCGGTACGCCGTTGGCCCGGGAGCGTTCCTCGATCGCGTCCAGTCGCGGCAGCTCGTCCTCGGTGACCGCGACGACGACCTTGCCGACCTCGTCGTACGCGATGCCCTTGGCCGCGCAGTAGTCGCGCATCAGCTCGCGCCCGGTCGTACACAGCCGCGCCTTGAGCGAGCCGGGCGGATAGTACAAACCCGCGTGTACCACGCCGCTGTTGTGCCCGGTCTGGTGTACGCCGAGCCGGTCGGCCGCCTCCAGCACGGTCACCGCGGTACCGCGGTTGGTCAACTCGCGCGCCACCGCCAGCCCGACGATGCCCGCTCCGATGATCCCGGTCCGATTCACAGGTAGACCGTAATGGCGACCGGCGCGGGTGAGCGCTTCCCCGGGTCAGCCGGTCAGCTGACGCAGCGCGGCCAGCAGCCGCTCCACCTCGGCCGCGGTGGTGTAGTGGTACAGGCTCGCGCGGACCGCACCGCCGGTGTCCCGCAGTCCGAGCGCGGTGAAGTACTCGTAGGCGTAGTAGTCGCCGGAGAACAGGCACAGGCCCTGCTCCCCCAGCGCGGTCGCGGTCTCGGCCGGCAGCTGGCCGTCGATCCGGAACGACACCGTCGGCGCCCGCCGCTCCGCCCGCCCGTACACGGTGACGCCGGGCAGCGTGCGCAGTTCCTCCTCGAAACCCGAGAAGAGCCCCATCGTGTACGCCTCGGCGGAGCGCAGCGACTGGATCAGCCGCTCCCGCCTGGTACCGGTGGCATCCGGATCCAGCGCGGCGAGATGGTCGACCGCGGCGGTCACGCCGGCGAGCAGCTCGAAGCTGGAGGTACCGGCCTCGAACCGGTCCGGTACCTCGTCCGGCGACGGCGCGAGCTTGTCCGGGTGCAGCGGCTCCCACACCGCCGGCGCGGCCACCACAGCGGCGAGGTGCGGGCCGGACCACTTGTACGCGCTGGTCACGTAGAAGTCGGCGGCGTACGCGTCGAGATCGCACGGGCCGTGCGGGGTGGCGTGTACGCCGTCCACGTACACCAGCGCACCGGCGTCATGGGCGAGCGCGGCGATGGCGGGCAGATCCGGCCGGGTGCCGATCGCGTTGCTGGCGGCGGTGACCGCGACGAGTCGGGTCCGGTTCCCGACCAGCGACTCGTACTGCCCGGCCGGCAGCTCCCCGGTGTCCCGGTCGAACTCGGCCCACCGCACGGTCACGCCGGCCTGTTCGGCGGCCTGCAGCCACGGCCGCACGTTGGCGTCATGGTCCAGTCGCGACACCACCAGCTCGTCGCCCGGTCGCCACGTCTTCGCCAGCGCGCGGGCCACCTGGTACGTGAGCGTGGTCGCGCTGCTGCCGAACACCACGCCCTCGGGTACGCCGCCGACCAGGTCCGCCACCGCGTCCCGCGCGGCCGCGACGATCTCACCCGAGCGGCGCCCGGGCGCGAACGCGTCGGTACGGTTCGACACCGCCGACCGGAGCGTCCGATGTACGGCGTCGGCCACCGGTTGTGCCATCTGGGTACCGCCGGCGCTGTCGAAGTGCACATACCCCTCGGTCAGCGCCGGGTACTTCGACCGGATCAGCTCGACGTCGTAGCCCATGCCGGCCACGTTAACCGGACCGGTCGTACCCTGGCCGGGGAGTCGTACCGATCGCAGGAGGAGCAGTGACGGAGTTCGTACTGGTCGTCACCACTGCCGACACGATCGAGGAGGCCACCGCACTGGCCGATGGCTGCGTCGAGGCGCGGCTGGCCGGCTGCGCCCAGGTGGTCGGGCCGGTGCGCAGCACGTACTGGTGGGACGGCGCGATGCAGACCTCCGAGGAGTGGCAGTGCGTGCTGAAGGCGACCACGGCCGGCTACCCGGCGCTGGAACGCCACCTGCGCGAGCGGCACTCGTACGAGGTGCCCGAGATCATCTGCACCCCGATCGTCGCCGGTAACCCCGACTATCTGGCCTGGGTCGCGCGGGAGGCGACCGGCGGCGGTACCCCGGACACCGAGCAGGCCGCCGGCTGACCGACCGCCGTGCTCAGCTGATCGCGACGGTCCGACCGGAGTCCCGGTCGAACGTCCGCCGCACCCAGTCCGGGCTGTACACGGTGTCCAGGTACGCCGTGCCCCGGTCCGCGCACAGGAACGCGACGGCCGGGCGGCGGTCGCCGGCACCGGTACCGCGGTCCGGACCGCACGGCCCGGCGCCGGACCGGCCGGCGAAGAACGCCTGGATCGCGGCGTACACGCTGCCGGTCGAGCCGCCGGCGAAGATGCCGTGCCGGGCCAGCAGGTCGTGACAGCCGTCCACCGCGGCACCCTCCGGTACGACCGCGATGTGGTCCACCGAGGCCATCCGCACCAGCGGCGGCACCATGCTGGACCCGATGCCCGGCAGGTGCCGGGGCCGACCCCGCCCGCCGAAGATCACCGAGCCGGCGGCGTCCACCGCGACCACCCGCAGCGCCGGGAACACCTTCCTCAGCCGGCGGGACAGCCCGACCAGCGTCCCGCCGGTGCTGACGCCGACGAACAGGTAGTCCAGCCGGCCGAGCTGCTCGGCCAGCTCCCGCCCGGTCAACTGGTCGTGCGCGTCCGCGGCGTCGGCGTTGGCGTACTGGTTCGGCCAGTACACGGCGGGCAGCTCGTCCCGCAGCTGCCGCACCCGGGCCAGCCGGGCGTCGAGCAACGCGGCACCGTCGCCGCCGGAGACCTTGTCCACCCGGTCGCAGAGCAGCCGCAGCTGCCGCTCGGTCGCCGCGTTGACGTTCCGGTCGATGACCGGTACGAACGCCAGGTCCAGGGCCCGGCAGAAGTGCGCCATGGCCAGCGCGAAGTTGCCGGAGGACGATTCCACCACGGTCGTACCGGCGCGGATGTCGCCGCGCTCGATCGCGCGCCGGAGGATCCAGTACGCCGAGCGGTCCTTGGAACTTCCGCTCACGTTGCAGCACTCCAGCTTGACCGTCAGCTCGATCGAATCGTGCCGGAGCGGCACCAGTGGCGTACGCGGCATGGTCCGGCCCAGCTCCGCTATCCGGCGCAGCAGCCGTGGATCGGTGCCGTCATTCTGCGGGCTGGGCACTGACAACACGCGGGGGTGACCCATTGCGTCAGTCCTTTGCTCGGTTGCGCCGATCGTCGGTCGGTTCCCGGGCGGCCGGTCAGCTCGTGGCGGTGCGGTGCAGCCGTACCGTCGCGACCGCCAGGCCGACCGCGGCCAGCACCAGGAAGTAGCCGACGCTGGGCAGCACCGAGCCGGCCGGCGCCGTCGTGGTCAACCCGCGCAGGAGCTGGATCGCCTGGTACAGCGGGGAGCACTCGACCACCACCCGCACCGGCCCCGGGTACACCGACAGCGGGAAGAACGTGGTGGAGAACAGCAGCAGCGGTACCGTCACCAGCTGCACCAGCTGGGAGTCCTCCCAGGACCGCATGAACGTCGTGGCGGCGAAACCGACCGCGCCGAAGGCGAACGCGACCAGCAGCGCGGCCGGCAGCGCGAGCAGCGCCGGCCCCGGTTCGACCAGGCCGAGCGCGGCCATCACGGTCAGGAAGCCCAGCGCGTAGCCGCCGCCGCGTACCGCCGCCCAGGTGATCTCGCCGAGCGCCACGTCACCGGCGCCCACCGGCGCGGCCAGCATCGCCCGGTACAGCTTGGCGTGCCGCAACTTGAAGAACACGCTCATCGTGCTCTCGTACACCGCACCGTTCATCACCGAGGCGGCGAGCAGGCCGGGCGCGATGTACGCCAGGTACGACACGGTCCGGCCGAACGGGTCGGTGACCGGGCCGACGATCCCGTTCAGGCCACCACCCAGTACCAGCAGGTAGAACAGCGGCTCCAGAAAGCCGAGGAAGACCAGCCACCAGGACCGGCGGAACACCAGCGAGGCCCGGAAGATCACTTTCCTGGCCCGTCCCGCGTACAGCCGGGGCGGTACCACGCCGAACACCGGGCGCGGTGCCGGCGGCAGGGTTGCGTCGAGCTGTCGACTCATGCCACGTCCTCAGGAGATCAGGCGCGCGCGGAACCGCCGGACGGCGAGCGCGGCGCCGAGCGCCAGCCAGCTCGCGAGGTACAGCAGGTGGCCGGCGAACGGCGCCCACCGCACGGTGTCCAGCGAGACGTCCCGGCACAGCGAGACGGTGTGCCACAGCGGGGTGATCCAGGCGACGACCCGTACCAGGTCGGGCAGCTCCGACACCGGGAAGAAGGTGCCGGCGGCGAGCGTCATCGGTACCACCACCAGCACCGTGACGACCCCGAACGCGCTGCCGTCCCGGATCGACGCCGAGTACGCCATCATCGGCGCGGCCAGCGCCAGCGCGCCGAAGGTCGCGATCGGTACCGCGACCACCGCGACCGGGGTGCCGACCACGCCGAACGCGAACATGGTGCCGAAGAACAGGAAGCTGGTCAGGCCGACCCGGATGCCGATCCAGATGAGCTGACCCAGCACCAGCTGACCGGGGGTCATCGGCGTCGACACGGTCGCGAAGTAGGTGCGCTGCCACTTGAACCCGGCCAGCACCGGTTCGGCCCCCTCCGACATGGCGTACTGGGCGGCCGCCGCGGCGAGCAGCCCGGGCGCCAGGAACACCTGGTACGGCACGTCGCCGAGGCCGCCGCGGATCAGCGAGCCGAGCCCCATGCCGAGTGCGGCCAGGAAGAACACCGGGGTCGCCACGCCCACGATCAGCGTGCCGCGCCAGTTGCGCCGGCTGCGGATGGACAGCGCGCGCACGATGTACATCGCGCCGCGCAGTCCCGGTACCGCTCTCGGTCGGGGCGCGACGATCGCGTCCACCACAGAAGTCACCTCGCTCATCAGTCGGTCAGGCTGCGGCCGGTGAGGTGCAGGAACACGTCCTCGAGGCTGCCGCGGCGGACCAGGCTCGACTCATACCGCACGTCGCGGTCGGCCAGTACCGCCAGCAGCTTCTCGGCGTCGTCGGAGTGGGCCAGCAGCCGGTCCGGCAGCGGCTCGGTGTGTACGCCGAGCTCGGCCAGCCGCTCGGCCACCTGGTCCTGCTCACCGGGGTACAGCCGCAGCTCCAGCACCTCCCGCGGGGAGTACCGGGCGAGCAGCTCGCGCGGCGTGCCCTCGGCCACCGCGACCCCCTTGTCGATGACGATGAGCCGGTCGCACAACTGCTCGGCCTCGTGCATGTAGTGGGTCGTGATCACCAGCGTCACGCCGGACCGCTTGAGGTGGAACAGCTTCTCCCAGAGCAGGTGCCGGGCCTGGGTGTCCAGGCCGGTCGTCGGCTCGTCCAGCAGTACCAGCTCGGGGTCGTTGACCAGGCCGCGGGCGATGGTCAGGCGGCGCTTCATGCCGCCGGACAGCGAGTCCACGTCCGCCTTGGCCCGGTCGGCGAGCTGGACGAAGTCGAGCAGCTCGGCGATCTTGCGCCGGATGTGCGCCCGCGGCAGGGCGAAGTAGCTCGCGTACACGTAGAGGTTCTGCTCGACGCTCAGCTCGGCGTCGAGGTTGTCCTCCTGCGGCACGATGCCCAGCCGGGACCGGATCCGCGGCCCCTCGTCGTCCGGGTCCAACCCCAGCACCGACAGCGTGCCGCTGGTACGGGGCGAGACGCAGCCGACCATCCGCATGATCGACGACTTGCCGGCGCCGTTCGGTCCGAGGACGCCGACCACCTCACCGCGGGTGATGGTGAAGTCGATCGAGCGGACCGCCTCGTTGCTGCCGTAGTGCTTGGTGAGCCCTACCGCGCGGACGACCTCGCCGTCGGTCGCGGAGTCCTGGTCGGGGGTCGGCACCGGCATCACCGGCCCGCCGGGGTCGTGACCGGCCCGGCCAGCAGGTGGAAGTCCGCCCGGTACCGGGGGTCGTCCTCCAGTACGCCGCGGTACGCCGAGGTGACCGTGGTGGCGGTACCGGCGAGCGCGCCGCGCAGGGTCATGCAGGTGTGTTCCGCAGTCATCAGTACGCCCACTCCTCGCGGTTGCAGCTTGCGCTCCAACCATTCCACGATCTGCATCGTCAGCCGCTCCTGCCGTTGCGGGCGCCGGGAGAACAGCTCCACCGCGCGGGCGAGCTTGGACAGGCCCACCACGTCCGCGCCGGGGATGTAGCCGACGTGGGCGGTACCGACGAACGGCATGAAGTGGTGCTCGCACACCGACTGGAACGGGATCCCGCGTACCAGCACCAGCTCCGCGTACCGCTCCTGGTTCGGAAACACGGTCGGGGTGAACTCGCGCGGGGAGAAGAACTCGACGTACGCCTGCACCATCCGGCGCGGGGTGTTGCGCATGATCTCCTCGTGCGCGCCCATGCCGAACGCGCTGAGCAGCGCGCGCATCGCGTGCTCGGCGGCCGCCACGTCGATCCGGGGCGGCGGCGCGTCGGTGTCCTGGTGCTCGGGTTCGGCGGGCGCCGGTACCTGGGCCAGCCCCACCCGCCGGCCGTCCGGCCGGTCCCCGTTCTTCGGCACCGTCTCGACCTGCTCGCCCGGCATACCGTCACCCTCGTTCGCTCGCGTGAACAAATCGGCTCTCCTCACTTGCCCCGGAAAGTGCACGAGGTGGTGCAGGTTTCGTGCACCGTGATCGCGCTCAGTACCGGCAGGTCGGCGTACACCCGGTCCCACAGCCACTGCGCCAGCACCTCGCTGGTCGGGTTGTCCAGGCCGGGGATCTCGTTGAGGTAGATGTGGTCCAGGCGCGCGATGACCGGGCCGACCACCGTGCTGATGTCGCCGTAGTCGACGACCCAGCCGGCGTCCGGCTGCACCTCGCCGTCGACGTGCACGGTCACCCGGTACGAGTGGCCGTGCAGCCGCCCGCACTTGTGCCCGTCGGGCACCCGCGGCAGCCGGTGGGCCGCCTCGAACCGGTACTCCTTCTGCAACTCCACGTCTCAGCCCCCAGGTTCGCTGTCGGGATCGGGGTCAGCTCGGCCGGTCGACCACGAACGGGCCGATCGCCAGCGTGTCCAGTTTCAGGTCGGCGAAGGTCCGTACCGCGTCGGCGGGACTGCCCACGATCGGCTCGTCCCGGCCGTTGAACGAGGTGTTCAGCAGCGCGCCGTGTACACCGGCCTGCGCCACCACCCGGTGGTACAGCGGATGGCTCGCCGCGGACACGGTCTGCGGCCGGGTGGTGCCGTCCTCGTGCGTCACCGCACCCAGCTCGCCGCGTACCTCCGGGGTGACCTCGGTGGTGACGATCATGAACGGCAGCCGCAGGTCGGTACCGAACAGCGCGGGCGCGGCCTCCTCGGTCACGCTCGGCGCCAGCGGCCGCCACCGCTCCCGCCGCTTCGCCTCCAGGTTCACCCGGTCCCGCACCCGCACCGGGTGCGGCAGCGCGAGCAGGCTGCGGCTGCCCAGCGCCCGCGGCCCGACCTCGGCCCGGCCCTGGAACCAGCCGACCAGGTGGCCGGCGCGGATCCGGCCGGCGACGTCGTCGGCCAGGTCGACTGGCTCGGTGTACCGCAGGCCGGCGGCGTCCAGCGTGCGGCGGATCTCGTCCGGCCGGTACGACGGACCGAACGCGATCGAGGTGTCCAGCGGCCGCACCGCGTCCCCACCGTCGGCGGCGACCCGGGCCGCGGCGCCCAGCGCGACTCCCGCGTCGCCGGCGACGGGCTGTACGAACATGCGGTCCAGCCCGGGGAGCCGGCGCAGCTTGCCGTTGAGCGTGGCGTTGTACGCAACCCCGCCGGCCAGTACCAGCACCCGCTCGCCGGTAGCGGCCAGCAGCCCGGCCGCCATCCGGCTGATCGCCTCCTCCAGTACCGCCTGCACGGTGGCCGCGGCATCCCGGTACTCGAAGCAGTCCACCGCCGGTACCGCCCGGGAGGCGCCGGTCCGCGGGTCGGTGACCCGATCCACCCGGTTCACCGGTCGGCCGAACGCCTCGACGAACCGGGGCAGCCAGGCGTCCAGTACCGGCTGCTGCTCGTCCGGGTACCCGCCGCGGATGTAGCTCTCCTTGACGCCGGGCAGCTCGTACCCGCCGGGGGTGTAGTCGAGGTACCGGTCCAGCACGTCCAGCGGCCGGCCGTACGCGGCGAGCCCCATCAGCTTGCCGGCGTCGGTGGTGCGCATCCCCACGTACGTACACGCGGCCTCGTAGAGGTACCCGAGGGACCAGCCGACCGGATAGCTGTGCAGCAACCGCAGCTGCCCGTTCACCCCGTGGTACAGCGAGGCACTGGCGTCCTCGCCCTGCCCGTCGATCACCAGCACGGCCGCGCTCGGCTCGCCGCAGAGCAGGTACGCGCTCGCGGCGTGCGCGACGTGATGGTCGACGTACTCCAGCGGTGGGTTCGTCCGGCGCGGGAACCGCTCGGTCGGGAGCAGGTGGTCCAGCCCGGCCCGGATCGTCGCGTCGTCGCAGCTACGCGCCGCGTAGAGCCACGGCATGTTCCAGCCGAACGCGACCGCGTCCAGGTCGTCGAGGCCCAGTCCGGCCTCGGCCAGGCAGTACGTCGCCGACTCCTCCGGCCGGGCGTCGAAGCCGTGCTTGCGCCGGCTGAAGCGCTCCTCCTCGGCGTACGCCACGATCTCGCCGTCCACGAGCAGGCAGGCGGACGCGTCGTGGGTACGCGCGCCCCAGCCGTTCAGCCCGAGCACCCGCATGCGGGTCACCTCGCTTCCTGTCCACACCGCGGCGGCCCGCGGCGGATCCGTTGGTGGGCCGGTGCCGTACTCACACGCCCCGCCGGTCGCCCCAGAGCAGGACATGCAGCCGGGTGCTGAGATTCCAGCCGCGGGCCAGCGCGGCATCGCTCAGCCAGCGCATGCCGGCCAGTACCTCCTGCGCGGTGGTGCCCTGCGGCATCACGTACACCGGGCGCAGCTCGTACCGCCGGACCAGCTCCTCGATCTCGGCGAGGTCGTCCGGCGCGTCTACGACGAACTTGAACACCGCCTTGCCGCTACCGGCCAGCGCCCGCAGCGCCGGTGCCTTGGTGCGCTTGCCGGCCCGTACCGCCGAGTTGGCCAGCTTGGGCGAGACGTTGAACCGGGCCACCCGGGCGGCCACGGCGGGCGCCGGCGGGATCGTGCCGTTGGTCTCGACCTCGATCTCCAGCTCCGGCGGGAGCAGCCGGAACAGCGCGCCCAGGGCGGGCTGCTGCATCAGCGGCTCGCCGCCGGTGACGACCAGCAGCGGTACGTCCAGCGCGCGGATCCGGTCGGCCGCGGCGGCGACGTCGACCTCGTGCAGCTCGGCGTCCGGGTCGAAGTCCCGCCAGTTCCAGGTGTACGGCGTGTCGCACCAGGTACAGGTGAGGTTGCACCGGCCCAGCCGGAGGAAGCCGGCCCGCCGGCCGGTGGACACGCCTTCGCCCTGCAGGGTCGGGCCGAACACCTCGGACACGGTCAGCGTGGTCGGTGCGTGTACTGCGGTCATCCGCCCGGCCCCTCCCAACGTGGATCGACCAGCGGGGTGTACCGGCGGGCCGGCGCGGGATCGGCCGCGGCCCGGCGCCGGCGGGACCGGTACAGGTCGAAGTGCCGCTGCCCGGTGACGCCGAGCCCGAACGCCGCTCCCCATACGGCGCCGTAGCACGCGGTCGGCAGGTCGTACCGGCGGCGCAGCGTCGCCCATTCGCGACCGGCGTGTGCCAGCGAGTACGCGTACGGCGGGTGCGTGCCGTACATCCGCCGCTCCTCGGCGATGGCGCGGCCGATGCCGTACCGGAAGGCGCTGCGCAGCTTGCGCGGCACGCTGACCGACCGGTGCCGGACCACCCCGTCGCTGACCGCGACGCTCAGCCCGCCCCAGCGCAGGCGCCGGTCGAAGTCGGCGTCCTCGGTCCAGTAGATCCGGTCGTCGAAGAAGTACCCGCCGATCCGGTCCGCGATGGCGCGGTGGAACAGCAGCCCCGGCTGGTACGCCCGGTCCGGGTCGCTCGACTGGAACGTCTGCAGGTTCTCCACCACCCGGCTGGCCAGCGAGTCCCCGTCGAACCGCAGGGTGGCCCGTACCACCGTGTCCGGGCGCCAGGTCGCCACCATCCGGCCGATCGCGCCCGGCTCGAACACCGCGTCGGTGTTCATCAGCAGCACCAGGTCGTGGGTCGCGGCCAGGCACCCGGCCTGCAGTGCCGCGCCGAGGTTGCGGTGCGGCAGCTCGACCACCCGGATGCCGGGCCGGGCGACCGCCGCCCGCACTCCGGGCGCCGCGCCGTTGAGCACCGCGACCACTTCGGCGTGGGTGTCGATGCTGGCCAGGCAGTGTTCGACGCCGTCGTCGTCGGCGCACGGCAACACAATGCTCAGTCCCGGGTCGCTCTTTCGCCGGTCGCTCTTTCCCGGGTCGCTCTTTCCCCGGTCGCTCTTTCCCCGGTCGCTCGGTCCCATGTCGCCGGCCGTCACAGCAGCGGGTCGGTCATGCCGGCGGCCACGAACGCGCCGGACCGGTCCCGGCAGTTGTTGCACTCCTGGCACGGCCGGTCCCCGTCGTTCTGGCAGGACCAGGTCGCGCCCAGGTCCAGGCCCTGGGCCAGGCCGGTACGCAGCACCTCCACCTTGGACATCGCGCCGAGCGGGGCGTGCACCGTGATCCCGGCCCGGCTGCCCGCGGCGATCAGGCGGTTCATCGCCTCGAAGTACCGCGGGTTGTTGTCCGGGGTGATCCACGGCCCGCCGATCGAGCCGATCACCACCCGGTCCCCGCCGATCGCCTCGGCCCAGGCCACGGCCAGGCTGATCAGGATCGTGTTGCGGAACGGGACGTACTCCAGTTCCTTGGTCTCCTCGGACACCCGCAGCGTCCGGTCGGTCAGCGCGGAGGCGCCGAGTTGGCCGAGGAACGGCACCCGGGCGACCCGGAAGTCGGTCACGCCCAGCCAGCGGGCGTTCCGCCGGGCGGTCTCCGCCTCCCGGGACGACGTCCGCTGTTCGTAGTCGACGAACAGGCCGGACAGCTCGTAGCCGTCGGCCCGGGTCAGGCCGGCCGCCACCACACTGTCCGGGCCGCCGCTGAGCAGGCAGACCGCTCTCCGCACAGACATCGGTGCTCCTCTCCGGGGTACGGGATCAGTCCAGGTCGCCGAGGCGGTCGGCGACGAAGTCACTCACCGCGGCGGCCAGCGCTTCCTCCCGGCCGCCACCGGCGCGCGCGTCCCGCAGCGCGGCGATCAGCAGGTCGGCCAGGGCCGGTACGTCGTCCTCGCGCAGCCCGCGCTGGGTGACGGCGACCGTGCCCAGTCGCAGGCCGGTGGCCGAGCCCGGTCCCGGATCGGCGGGCAGCATGTTGGCGTTGAGGAGGATGCCGACCCGTTCCAGCCGGGCGGCCAGCCGCACCGCGTCGGTGCAGTCCTTGAGCAGCACCATGTGCGTGTCGGTACCGCCGAACGCGGCCGGCGGTCCACCGCGCGCGGCCAGCTCGCGGACCAGCGCCGCGGCGGACCGCACGCTGGTACGGATCAGCTCCCGGTACGTGTCGGTGCCGGCGACCTCGGCCGCGGTGGCGAGCGCGGCGACGTCGGCGAGCCGGGGCGCGCCCTGCAGCCCCGGGAACAGCGTCCGGTCGAGTCGCCGGGCCAGGTCGCCGGAGCGGGTGACCAGCACGCCGCTCTTCGGCCCGCCGAGCGTCTTGTACCCGACGAACGAGACCACGTCGGCCCAGGGCAGCGGGTTGGGGTACGCGCCGGCGGCGACCAGTCCGGCGAAGTGGGCGACGTCCGCGGCGAACACCGGCCGCGGGTGCAGCTCCCGCAGCGCCTCGGCGATCCCGCGCCAGTCGATCCGGCGCGGGAACGAGCTGGCCCCGATGACGACGAGCCGGGGACGGTGCCCGGCCACCGCGGCGGCGACCGCGGCCGGGTCGAGCCGGCTGTCGTCGACGTCCATCCGGATCGGGACCACCCGGTAGTCCCGGCCGCTGGCGTGGAACGGCGCGCCGTGGCTGAGGTGCCCGCCGGACGCCGCGGCCAGCGACACCACGGTCTCGCCGGGCCGCAGTACGCCGCGGAACAGCGCCAGGTTCGCCAGCGAACCGGACGCCGGCTGTACGTTGACGTGCAGGTCGGCCGGGGCCAGGCCGGTACCGCGGGACAGCAGCCGGGCGATCCGCGCCCGGGCGAGCCCCTCCAGGTACTCGGCCACCGGGCCGCTCGGGTTGTACTTGGCCGAACCGCGCCGCCGGTACGCCGCGGCGAACTCCGGGTAGTCCGGCAGCGGCTCGGGCAGTGCCCGTACGTACCCCTCGCCGTCGAGGTTGAGCAGCGCGGATACCAGGCACTCCCGTACCGCCCGGGAAACCAGCATGGATGGCGCGAGCAGGTGCAGGCCGGCGCGCTGCCGGTGCCGTTCGGTCTCCACCAGCCGGGCGACCGCGGGGTCCGCCTCGGCCAGTCCGGCGGTGAGCAGTTCGGTGGTACGCGCGGCGGCTCCGGACAGGACCGTCATGCCGACCCGCCCCGCCCGGTACCGACCTCGCTCAGCTGCCGGTCGCCGTCCCGGTACCGCTCGATGACCCGGCGGAACAGGCCGACCAGCGCGTCCAGGTGGCCGTCGATGGCGAAGTGGGCGCGGTGCCGGCGCATGTTGCGGGTCAGCTCGGCCATCCGCGACCGGTCGGCGAGCCTGGTACCGAGCTCGGCGATCGTGGTGAACGCAACCCCCACGTCGAGCCGGCCGGCCAGCCGCTCCACCGCGGTGATCGAGCCGCTGCCGGAGTTGTCGTACATGATCCACGGCAGTCCCGCCGCCGCGTACGTGCCGAGCCGGCCCGGGTAGTTCAGGTCGCTCCAGGTGGCCGCGCGCAGGTCCCCGTTGTTGGTACTGCGGAAGACGTGCAACCAGCCCGCGTCGTACCGGGACAGCTCGGGTACCCAACGCTCCGGCGGGACGGTGTCGTGCAGGTGCACGTACCCGGTCTCCACGCCCTTCGGGATCGAGCCGTAGGCCAGCTCGTGGAAGATCTCGCCGTAGATGTGGATGTGGATGCCGGCGGCCACGAACTCGTCCCAGTTGTCCAGCCGGAGCCACCGGCCCGAGCAGACCGTGTGCACCTCACCGTCCTGTTCGGACAGTTTGGGGCTGTAGTCGTCGGTGTGCCAGGCGCCGAGCGGCTGGTCGCCGTCCAGGATCAGGGTCTCGCCGGGTACCTCGCCGGTGGCGAAGTCGAACCACTGCCGGTACTCGTCGTTGATGAAGATCCGGCCGTCACTGTTCCGCAGCAGCCGCATCAGCGCTGGCCAGAGCCCGTTGGCGTAGACGTACCCGGGGCCCTCCTTGAAGTGGAAGACGAACGGCGCGTCGATTCCGGCGTCGAGCACCTGCTCGGCCAGCGCCACCGACTGCCAGTTGAGGCCGGCGTAGATCACGTCCGGGGCGAACTCCGCCGCCGCCGCCCGCCAGTTCGCCGGGTCGAGGTTGTGGATGTTGCCCCACGGGTACGGGCCGGCCGGCATCCAGATCTCCGGCTCCGGCGGCCACAGTCCGGCCAGCTGGTGCCCGGCCCACTCCAGCGCGAGGATCCGTTCCGGATTGAACCCGAGGTCACCGACGACCAGGATCCGGAGCGGGTCGTCGTCGCGGCGGACCGTGTCCGGCCCGTGCAGCCGGGCCAGCGCCGCCGCCCGGGCCGGTTCGTCGATCGGGTACCCGGAGGCCGGGCGCCAGTTGATGTACTCACCGTTGGTCAGGCCGTAGTGGGCGCGGTACATGCCGAGCCCGCCGCCCATCCGGCCGGCGCCGTTCGGGGTACCGCCGATGATCCGGTGCCGCTGCTTGGGGTGCTGTACCCACTGGCAGCTGACCCGGCCGGCGTACCCGAACCGGGCGCCGGCGGCGAGCAGGGCCCGCCACTGGTCCGGCTCGATGGTGTCCGACACGATCTCCGACCGCGGTGGCCACGGGCACCGCTGCTCGTATCCGCGCCGGTGCATGACCTGCACCAGCGCGAGGATGTTGCCGCTCTTGAACGGGTCGTGCCAGGTGACCGGGTACGGCTGCGCCAGCGTCTCGGCCTCGCGGCCGACCACCTCGTCGCCCCGCAGCGTGGCCGCGTGTACCCACTCGTCGTCGTACGAGATGGAGCTGAAGCCCAGCTGAACGCCGCCGTACGCCAGGTACAGGTCCGGGTCGGCGTCCAGCGTCGCGACCAGGCGTTCCAGGTGGTCGACGAAGTACACGTCGTCGGACGGCAGGTAGGCGAGGTACTCCCCGCGCGCCTGGCCGGTGGCGAGGTTGAGGCAGGCGCCGAGGCCGGCGTTGCGCGCGTTCCGCACGTACCGGATCCGCGGGTCGGACAGGTACCGCGCGACCAGTTCACCGGTCCGGTCCGGCGACCCGTCGTCGACCACGATCAGTTCCCAGTCCGGGAACGTCTGCGCGAGCAGGCTGTCCAGCGCGCGGACGATGAACGCGTCCTGCTTGTACGTCGGCATCAGGACGGATACGCGTGGCACTCGGTCGGTCACGTCGGACACTCCTCGTGTTCGTCCGGATCGGTTCGCTCTCGGGTCGGGCGTTATGGGCCGGTGCGGAACATCGGCGCCAGTACCGAGCCGAACATCGACAACGCCGAGGCGACCGCCATGTGCATGTCGAGATACCGGTAGGTGCCGAGCCGCCCGCCGAAGAACACCGACCGGTCGCGTTTCTCGACCTTGGCCAGTTCGCGATATCGGGCCAGCCGTCGCCGGTCGGCCGGCGAGTTCACCGGATAGAACGGCTCGTCACCGCGGTCGGCGGCCCGGGAGTACTCCCGGACGACCACGGTGCGGTCATCCGGATAGCTGCGGTCCGGCCGGAAATGGCGGAACTCCACGGCGCGGGTGTACGGCACCGACTCGTCCGCGTAGTTCATCACCGGCGTGCCCTGAAAATTGTCGGTGGCGAGGATTTCGCGCTCGAAGTCGAGGGTGCGCCAGCGCAGTTCACCGGCCTGGTAGTCGAAATAGCGGTCGACCGGCCCGGTGTACACGGTCGGCGTGCCGGCCGGGATCCGGTGCCGCCGGTCGAAGTAGTCCACGCCCAGTTCGAGCTCGATCAGCGGGTGGTCGGCCATCCGGTGCAGCCACGCGGTGTACCCGTCGACCGGCAGCCCCTCGTACCGGTCGGAGAAGTACCGGTTGTCGAAGGTGTACCGGACCGGCAGCCGGGCGATCACCTGTGCCGGTAACTCGCGCGGGTCGGTCTGCCACTGCTTCTGCGTGTAGCCGCGGATCAGCGACTCGTACAACGCGCGCCCGACCTGCGAGATCGCCTTCTCTTCGAGGTTGCGCGGACGCCGGTCGAGCGTCGGCCCGGTATCCGCGGCCAGCAGTGCGCGGGCCTCGGTCGGGGTCAGGTGCTTGCCGAAGAACTCGCAGATCGTGGCGAGGTTGATCGGCATCGGATACACCCGGCCCGCCGCGACCGTGAAGACCCGGTGCTGGTAGTCGGTGAAGTCGGTGAACCGCCGGACGTAGGACCAGACCCGCTCGTTGGAGGTGTGGAAGATGTGCGCGCCGTACCGGTGTACCTCGATCCCGGACTCCGGCTCCACTTCCGAATAGGCGTTGCCGCCGAGGTGGCCGCGGCGCTCCAGTACCAGCACCCGGCGGCCGAGTACGTTCGCGACCCGTTCGGCGACGGTGAGGCCGAACAGCCCCGATCCGACGACGACAAGGTCGTACATCGTCCCTCCCCATTCGCATGCTTGTCCGGCGCGGCGGGTCGCCGCGCATTAGGCATGGTTGAACTCCGAATGCCGCTATCCCTGCGATGATCCGGGCGGGGAATGGACAGACTCCGCCCCCGGCGGCATTCGGTGTCAGTTGTTCGATGTGTTGTTCCGCTGGGCGGTGTCCGCCCTATCCTGCGCGATCGTTTCGTCGTCTGATCAATTCTCGCCAGTTGCCATTCGCGAATTCCGCCTCGCGGTGCTTCAACCTTGCATGCTTCGCGAAAGGGTTGTCAACGGTTCACCGGGAGTAGCGATTGCGCACAGTCAACCGGGTGCCGGCGATAGCCGATACGTATCGACAGCGGTGAATGTCGACGGCCTGCGGGGCGACCACCGGCTTCGCCATCCGGACCGGTGGCGACCGGACTGGATCCACGTCGCCCCGCAACCCCGTTCAGTACAAATCAGTCGTGATTCACACCACAATATCCGACATGGGGTGAACCAGACAAACAGATCGTCTACACGCTCCGTGGGCGAGTGCCACCCGCCGATCGCGGCGGGACGCCGCGGCAATCACGGGCGGGACGCCGCGGCAATCACGGGCGGGACGCCGCGGCAATCACGGGCGGGATGCCACCCGCGACGACGGCTTCGCCACCACCGGCCGCCCGTCGGTCCAGGTGACCTCGCTCAGCCACACCTGCCGGCCGGGCACCGGGCTGCCGACCGAATCGGCCGGCCACGCGTGGTACACCATCCAGGTCTTCCCGTCCTTCTCCACCAGGCAGTTGTGCCCGGGGCCGGCCGCGTCGCCGGACGAGGTCAGGATCGGGTTCTCCTCGGCCTTCACGCACGGGCCGAGCGGCGAGTCGCAGCGGGCGTAGCCGACCGCGTACCGGTCCGAGTCGTACGCGTTGGCCGAGTAGAACAGGTAGAGCTGGTCGTCGTGCCGCCACAGGGACGGCCCCTCGATCAGGGTGCCCTCCCAACCGGCGTCCTGTTTGAGCAGCTGGGTGGGCTTGCCGGTCAGCGTCAGCCCGTCCGGGCTCAGCCGCTGCGCCCACAGCCAGGTGTCCTCGCCGATCGCGTTGCCGTCGTTCTTCCACAGCAGCGTGAGCGAGCCGTCCTTGTCGCGGAACGGGTCGGCGTCGATGGCGCCGCCGAGCTCCTTCTGGCAGATGAGCGGCTCGGTCGACTCGTCGACGAACGGGCCGTCCGGCTTGTCCGCGACCGCCCGGCCGACGCACTGCACGCCGTGCTCGTACGAGGCCGCGGTGAAGTACATGACGTAGCGGTCCGGAGCCAGCCCGATCACCTCGGGCGCCCAGGTCTTGCCCGGTACCGCCCAGCTCGGCAGCTTCGGCAGCGCGTCGCCGACCGACTCCCACCGCACCAGGTCGGCCGACCGCAGCGTCTGGACGTTGCCCAGCTCGCCGTTGGTGGCGTAGAGGTACCACTGGTCGCCGGCCCGGATCACGTGCGGGTCGGGCGTGTCCGCCGTGTACACCGGATTGCCGAACCCGTCTCCCACCTGCGCCGTCCCTTCATCGCCTGAGCCGCCACACCCGGCTGCCGCCAGGCAGAGCGCGAGCGCCACTGCCGCGACCCGCACTACCGGTACACCCGGAAGTAGTCGAACACCGCGGTCGCCGGCGGGGTGTTCCCGCCCTGCGACACCAGCCCTATGCGCGGAGCCGTACCGGCCGGGAACGTCCAGGCACCGCCCCAGGTCCAGTGGTGGCCGTCCCGGCTCGACGCCGCCCGGTACCGGTGCTCACCGGTCGCCGGGTCGACGTGGTGGGCCAGCCGCAGCCAGGTCGTCGGCGCCGGCGTACCGATCAGCATGCCGCCGAACGGCAGCCCGCCCGCGTACGGGAGCTCCCGGCCGTACTCCACCTGCCGGGTGTTCCAGATCGCCACCTGGCAGAGCCGGGCGAAGTCGTCGTCGTTCGCGTACACGACCAGGCCGGCCTGTTCGAAGTTGCGGACGGTGTCCTCGCCCAGGTCGATCGACAGCTTGGTCTCGACCACGTAGTCACCGGCCGGCGCGTCCCGGACCAGCACCGATGCCGTGTTGTCCGGACCGACCAGATCGGCCGGCTCGGTCGGCCAGCGGAACGCACCGCCGCTCACCGTCGCCGCCGGGTCCTCGCGTACCCAGGTCCAGCCGGCGCCGAGGGCGGACCCGGAGAACTCGTCCGAGTACCCCCGCGCCAACCAGCCGAGGTGCGGCGCGCGGACCGGCGGCGGTGCCGGCGTGCCGCCGCGGCGGTCCACCGCGGGTGCCGGCTGCGGAGTATCCGACGCGCCCCGACCATTGCGTACCGTCGGCCAGCCGCCGATCCAGTTCAGCCGGTCGATCAGCATCGGCCGGCGGTTGATGCCGAACGGCTCGTTGAGGTACGGCTGGTGCCGGTCGATCGCGTGGTACACCAGCCAGTCCTGCCCGGCCGCGTCGGTGGCGATCGCGTTGTGCCCGGTACCGACCCAGCTGTTGCCGTTCGGCGTGATGACGATCGTGCCGCCGACCCGGGAGGTCAGCAGCGGGATGCCGTCCCGGTCGACGAACGGGCCGGTCGGGCTCGTGGACCGGCCGGTGAACACGGTGTACCCGGTGGCCGGACCGGCACAGCAGTTCGCGGCCGAGGCGAACAGGTAGTAC
Source organism: uncultured Actinomycetota bacterium (assembly GCA_963742715.1). Taxonomy (GTDB): domain Bacteria; phylum Actinomycetota; class Actinomycetes; order Mycobacteriales; family Micromonosporaceae; genus CAVUMR01. Next base: position 1,437,503 of record CAVUMR010000003.1, read on the forward strand.
CAGCCGCCACGGCGTACCACATACGCACCCTCGTACCGGTTGTCGATCGCCACCTGTACGGCAGGTCCGGTCGTGTGCGCGCCGTCGGGGGACAGCGGCGCGACCCAGATGCCGCCGAAGTACGAGCCGAAGTACAGCCAGCGATGGCCGCTCGCGTCGGTCAGCTCGGCCGGGTCGAACGTCCACAGGAAGCCGCCACCGGGCGCCGGCCGCGGCGCCACCACCGGTGCGCCCGAGTCGGTCCACGGGCCGGCCGGGCTGGGCGCGGTGGCCATGCCGATCGCCGAGTCGTCGCCGCCGTTCAGGGTGGTGTCGGTGACCGTGTAGTAGAGGACGTACCGGCCGCCGAAGTGCCGGATGTCCGGCGCCCACAGGCCGGAGGTCGCGGTCGCCCAGGCCGGCCGGTTCGCGTCGGAGAACACGTCGCCGACGTACGACCAGTGCACCAGGTCCTTGGACCGGGCGGTCGGGATCGCGGCCGGCTCGCCGCCGGAGCGCAGCGGATCACTCGTGCCGAAGGCGTACCAGAAACCGTCGTCGGCGTGGATGACCGACGGGTCGGCGAACGTGTCGGCGAACGGTGCCGACACCGGGTTGGTGTAGGTCCGGGCCGGATGCCGGCCGGAAGTCTCGTGTGCGACGGCCGGGACCGCGGTGGCCAGCGAACCGACCAGCACCCCCGCGACCAGCACTCGGACTGTCCACATGCGACTCATCCCTTCAGGCCGCTGCGGGAGACGCCCTCGATGATGTACCGCTGGGCGACGAAGAACAGGATCAGCACCGGCACGCTGGCCAGCACGCCGCCGGCCATGATGGTCGGGAAGTCGGTGGTGTACGCCCCCTGCAGCACCGACAGGCCGGGCGGCAGCGTCTGGTTCTCCGAGCTGAACAGCACGTACACCGGCCACAGGAAGTCGTTCCAGTTGCCGAGGAAGCTCAGTACCGCGAGCGTGGCCAGCGCCGGCCGGGACAGCGGCAGCATCACCTGGCGGAAGATCTGCCACTGGTTCGCGCCGTCGAGCAGCGCCGCCTCCTCCAGCTCAGCCGGCAGCGACTCGAAGAACTGGCGCAGGAAGAACACCCCGAACGCCCCGGCCGCACCCGGCACGATCACCGCGATCAGGGTGTCCAGCCAGCCCAGCTTGTCCACGATCGAGTAGTTGGGGATCAGCAGCACGAAGCTCGGGATGAACAGCGTGCCGATGATCAGCCCGAACAGCACCTTCTTGCCCGGGAACTGCAGCCGGGCCAGCGCGTACGCGGCGAGCGACGCGGTGACCAGCACCAGCAGCATGTGCGCGGTCGCGGCGATCATGCTGTTGACGAACCAGCGCAGTACCGGCGTGTCGCTGCTGGTGCTGAGGATCGCCGCGTACCCGTGCGTGGACCAGTCCTTCGGGAACCAGTGCAGCGGCAGCGAGATCGAGTCCTGCTGGCTGCGCACCGAGGTGGTGAACATCCACAGCAGCGGCAGCACGAACACGGCCGACAGCCCGATCAGCATGGCGTACCAGCCGATCCGGCGGGCGGTACCGCGCGGTGCGCCGCCGGCGGCGCTGTCCTCGGCCTCCGCCGGTCGCGCCGGCGCGGTGTCCGGGAGGGTCGTCATGGCGCGCTCCTAGTCCCGCTGCCGGAAGAACCGGAAGTTGACGATGCTGACCAGCACCAACGCCAGGGTCAGCAGGTAACCCATCGCGGCCGCCGAGCCCATCTTGAAGTCGTGCAGGCCGTACTCGGCGATGTACATGATCGCGGTCCGGGTGTCGTGTCCCGGGCCACCTCTGGTGATCATGTACGACTGGCCGAACATGTTGGCCGAGAGCAGGATCGTCCAGGTGATCACGAACAGCAGGACAGGCCGCAGGCCGGGCAGCGTGACGTGCCGGAACTCGTTGAACCGGTTCGCCCCGTCGATCCGCGCCGCTTCGTACAGCTCCTTCGGGATGTCCTGCAGTCCGGCCAGGTAGATCACCGCGTTGAAGCCGAGCGTCCACCACACGGTCATGCCGACCAGCGAGATCCACGCCCACGGCAGCGCGGTGGTCCACGGGGTGTCCGCGGGCAGCCCGAGCTTGTCCGCGTAGAAGTTGACCAGCCCGATGTTGGAGTCGAGCAGGAACCGCCACAGGATGCCGACCACCGCGACGCCCAGCACGTACGGGGCGAAGTACAGCGCCCGGAAGAACGACCGACCGGGGAACCGCCGGTTCAGCATCATCGCGATGCCGAGCGGGATCACCACCAGCAGCGGCACGCTGGCGAGGGTGAAGATGCCGGTCGCCAGCATGCTGTGCCAGAAGTCGCTGAACGTGATCGAGTCCGGCGAGAACAGGTCGAGGTAGTTGCCGAGCCCGACGAACGGCTTGTACGGCAGCAGATAGTCCCAGTCGTGCAGGCTGATCCACAGGCCGTACCCCGCCGGCGCCAGCACGAAGGTCGCGAACAGCACCAGGTACGGCGCGAGGAACAGGTACGGCGTCCACGGCGCGTGCCGGTACCGGCGGGCCGCCTGGCCCGGCCGCCGCGGGTGCCGGCCGGCGTCGGCGTCGGCCACCGCGACGGCAGGCCCCGCGGCCCGGATCTGTTGTTCCACCATCGTCAGCTGCGGTACTTCTTGGCGTTGTCGGCGAGGATCTTCTTCGCCTTGGCAGCCGCCTCGTCCAGCGCCGTCTTCGGGTCCTTCTTACCGAGGATGGCCTGGTTGAACGCGGTGTCGACGGTCGCCATCGCGTCCCCGATGCCGGGCTTGGCCGGCAGGAACTTGAGGTAGTCGACCTCCTTGGCGAACTCCGCCTGCTGCGACAGCGCCTTGAACTCCGCGCTCTCCCGGACCGCGCGCCGGGCCGGCACCTGACCGCCCTTGGCCCACTCGATCGAGTGCTGGCTGATCCAGTTGATGAAGACCTTGGCCGCCTCGATCTTGTTCTGGTCGACCTTGCGCTGGCGCAGCACGACGAACTGGTGCGAGCCGGCCCAGGCCGCGTTCTGGGTACCGATCTTCGGCAGCGGGGCGACGCCCCACTCCAGCCCCTTGGTCTGGCCGAAGTTGTTGATCTGCCAGATGCCGTTCCAGTTGAACGCGTTCTTGTTGTTCTGGAACGCCACCACGTCGGCGTCCTGCGCCACGTTCTTCGGGCTGTACCCCTTCTTGACCAGGTCGACCAGCCAGGTCAGCGCCTCGACGCCGGCGTCGGAGTTGTACGCGGCCTCGGTCACGTCGTCGTTGTACAGCTCGCCGCCGTTCTGCCAGAGCAGCACCTCGAACTGGAAGGTGCCGGTGAACGGGAACGGCGAGATCCAGTGCCCCGGTACGCCCTTGCCCTTGAGCGCCTCCAGCGCGGCCAGGTAGTCGTCGCCGGTCTGCGGCGGCTTGTCCGGGTCCAGCCCGGCCTTGGCCAGCAGCGACTTGTTGTAGTACAGGCCCAGCGGGTGCATGTCCAGCGGGATGCCGTACCGCTTGTTGTTGTAGATGCCGCCGTCCCAGACGACGTCGGCGAAGTCGGCCTTGGTCAGCTTCAGCGCGGACGCCACGTCGTCGAGCGGCAGGATGATGTTGCGCGCGGCGTTGGTGGCCAGGTCGTCGATGTGCATGATGCCGACGTCCGGACCCTTGCCGGCGGCGATCGCGGCGGGCACCTTCTGGAAGAAGTCGGCCCACTGCATCGCGGTCATCTTGACCTGGATCTTCGGGTGCTCCTTGCTGAACTGCTCGGTCAGCTTGCGCATGAACGGGCCGTCCCCGCCGGTGAAGCCGTTCCAGAACGCCAGCTCCACCTTCGGGCCGGTGTACGAGCTGCCGCCCTTGCTGCTGCCGCTGCCGGACGAGTCGCCGCAGCCGGCGAGCGCGATCCCGGCGCCGGCGGCGGCACCGAGCGCCAGGACGGTACGGCGGGAAAGGGCTGTGCCAGGGGTTTCGGTCATCGTGGTTCTCCCTTGTCTGTCGCGAACTCGTCGCGAGCGGCCGGCGGGGCTTGCCTGCCCGCCGAGTCGAGCGGGGTGAGCTGCAGGACGTTGAATGACACCGCCGGGAGTACGGCGGTCACGGTGCCGTCGGCGGCACCGGCTGTGCCGGCGACGGTGCGGGGTACCACCCGGTCCGGCGCGGTCGCCGTGTTCACGGCGGTGAGGTCGTCGTCGGCGACGACCGAATGCGTTATCCGGTACGTGCCGGAGCCGGCCTCCCGGCCGGCCAGCGCGCGGCCGGCCAGCGCACGGTCGGCCAGCGCGCGGATGTCGGCGGCCAGCCGGATCGGTGCCCGGCCTCGGTTGACCGCGAACACGGTGGCGACCCCGGTCTCCGGGTCCACCGTGGCGGTCGCGTCGACCACCGGCACCTCCCCGTGCGCGGCGGTGTCCATGGTCGGACCGGCCGGTTCGATCCGCAGTACGGTGCCGCGGGCGTGCGCGGCGGCGAGCGCGAACGGGTGGAAGATCGTCTGCCGCCAGGCCGGCCCGTTCGGCTGGGTCCGGATCGGCGCGATCACGTTCACCAGCTGCGCCTGGCAGGCGATGCTCACCCGGTCGGCGTGCTTGAGCAGCGAGATCAGCAGGCCACCGACGACCACCGCGTCGATCACGGTGTACGTGTCCTCGATCAGCTCCGGGCCCTCGGTCCAGTCGAGGTTCTCCTCGCCGGGGAACTCGCTCTGGTACCAGACGTTCCACTCGTCGAACGACAGGGACAGCCGCTTGCGGCTGCGGCGTACCGCGGCCACGTGGTCGGCGGTGGCGAGCACGCTCTCGATGTACCGGTCCATCTGCACGCCACTGGCCAGGAAGCTGTCCAGGTCGTCGCCCTGCTGCTCGTAGTACTGGTGGACGGACAGGTGGTCGACCTGGTCGTAGCAGTGCTCCAGGACGACCCGCTCCCAGGTACCGAAGGTGGGCATCTCGTCGTTGGAGCTGCCGCAGGCGACGAGTCGTACCCGCGGGTCGACCCGCCGCATCGCGTTCGCCGTCTCCAGGGCGATCCGGCCGTACTCCGCGGCGGTGCGGTGCCCGATCTGCCACGGCCCGTCCAGCTCGTTGCCGAGGCACCACAGCCGGATGTCGTGCGGCTGCTTCGTACCGTTGGCGACCCGCCGGTCGGACAGCGCGGTGCCCTCCGGGTAGTTGCAGTACTCCAGCAGCTCGCACGCTTCGGCCACGCCGCGGGTACCGAGGTTGACCGCCAGCATCGGCTCGACGCCGGCCTTGCCGCACCAGGTGGCGAACTCGTCGGTACCGACCGCGTTCGTCTCGATGGAGCGCCAGGCCAGATCCAGCCGCCGCGGCCGGTCGGCCACCGGTCCGACGCCGTCCTCCCAGCGGTAGTTGGAGACGAAGTTGCCGCCCGGGTACCGCACGAGCGTCACGCCCAGTTCGCGGACCAGGTCGAGCACGTCGGTGCGGAAGCCGTCGTCGTCCGCCGTCGGGTGGTCCGGCTCGAAGATGCCGGTGTACACGCAGCGGCCCATGTGCTCGACGAACGAGCCGAACAGTCGGCGGTCGACCGGTCCGATCGCGAACGACGGGTCCAGCGTCAGCCGGACCTCCGCCGCGGGCGGGGCGTCGGCGGACGTCCCGGCGGGAGCGGACCGATCGGCGGCCAAGGTCGGCACCTCCTGCTGGTTCGGGTGGTAGCGCCGTCCGGCTTCCGGAGAAATCGCTGGTCAGCGGCTTACGTGGGCGGGACGGGTGAGCTGGCTCACGTCAACGGGGGTATCTTCCATCGTTGAATACATCGTTGTAAAGACCCGTTAACGTCACCTCGATACGCCCGGGCCAACGCCGTACGCTCGGTGATGCCGGGAATACACATCGCGGGAGGAGCGGCCGTGGGCGCGAGTCTCCGGGACGTGGCCAAGCGGGCCGGCGTCTCGGTGAAGACCGTCTCGAATGTCGTCAACGGCTTCGTCCACGTCACCCCGGCCACCCGGGCGCGGGTCGAACGCGCACTCGCGGAGCTCGACTACCGGCCCAACCTGTCGGCCAGGAGTTTGCGTACCGGCCGGACCGGAATCATCGCGCTGGCGCTGCCCCAACTCGACGCCCCGTACTTCGCCGAGCTCGCCCGGTGCGTGATCAAGGTCGCCGAGGAACGCGAGTACACCATCCTGATCGACCAGACCGACGGCCTGGCCGACCGGGAACGGCTGGTGCTGTCCGGCATCCGGCCGCAGCTCGTGGACGGCCTGATCTTCAGCCCGCTCGCGCTCGGCCGGAAGGAGTTCGAAGCCCGTACCGACACCACTCCGCTGGTACTGCTCGGCGAGTCGGTGTTCGACGGCCCGGCCGACCACGTCGCGATCGACAACGTGGCCGCCGGCCGTACCGCCGCCGCGCACCTGGTCGATCTGGGTCGCCGCCGGATCGCGGCGGTCGGCGAGCAGCCGGACACGGTGAACAGCACCGGCCGGCTCCGGCTACAGGGCTACACCGACGCGCTGCACGGCGCCGGCCTCGCCGTCGACCACGACCTGATCGAGCCGTGCGACAGCTACACCCGCCCGGACGGAGCCGCGGCGATGCGGCGACTGCTCGACCGGGGACAGCCACCGGACGCGGTGGTCTGCTTCAACGACCTGCTCGCCCTGGGCGCCATCCGCACGCTGCTCGAACACGGCCTGCGGGTGCCCGAAGACGTCGCCGTGGTCGGCATCGACGACATCGAGGACGGCCGCTACTCCACCCCGACCCTCACCACGATCTCGCCGGACAAGGCGGAGATCGCCCGGATCGCGGTCGACTTCCTGCTGGCCCGGGTGAACGGCGGGCGGGACGCGCCGCCGCGGGAGACCCAGGCCACCTTCGCGCTCCTCGCCCGGGAGAGCACCCTCGGCCGTCCCGCACCCTGACCCCGGTGACTGGCGGCTCGTGCGGGCGCCGGGTTTCGGGTGGTTCCAACGTATTGACGGGCCCGCGGCTCTCACGGTACGTAGCCGGGTCTTTCTCGACAGTTCGCGCCGGGTTATTCTCGCGTACCTATAGCAGACGGCATCAAGTTGCTGAGCGTATGTTCATCAATGCCGATGGCTACGCGATCAGCACCGGGCCAGGCAATGGAGCCGGCCCGTCGCGCCGCTATCAACTCTCGCCGCCGAGCGATTCAACCGAGGTGGTCTCATGGCGCAACCGACCCAGGATTACGTGCTGGTACCCCGTCGTACCGGCGTAGCTGTGGTTGATGAGCCGTCGTTGGCCCTGCAGACGATCGACTACGTTCGGCCGGAGACCCTGGTACGACGGGTCCAACCGCCGAACCTGGACGAGGTGTCCGCGGCTCTCCCACCTGGTACGCCGGTGCTCACGGTGTACCGCGATCGGGTGCCGGTCGCCCGGGTCGCGGTCGGCAGCGCGGTACTGACCTGCGGTCGCCACCCGGACAGCGACATCTTCCTCGACGACATGGCGGTATCCCGGCGACACCTGCGGCTGGAGAGTTCGGCGGCCGGGGTGTCCGCGTACGACGTGGGCAGCCTGAACGGCACGCACGTGAACGGCGAACGGATCGACTCGATCCGGCTGCACAACGGCGACGAGGTACACGTCGGCCCGTTCGCGCTGGTCTTCCAGATCACCGAGCACGCCCCGCAGCACGCCCGCAAGCACCACTCCCGAACCGCCCCGGCCTAGCCCTCCAGCCGCTCGTCCCCGGCCCGGTCGACGTGACCGGGCCGGTCGGCGTATCCGGGCTCGTCGGCGTATCCGGGCTCGTCATGGCCGGGCTCGTCAGCATGGCCGGGCCGGACGGGGTGGTCGCCATGGCGGGACTGGTCGCCATGGCCGGGCTGGTCGTGCGCCACCTGGTCCCGCTCGGCCCGGTCGCGCGCCTGATCCCGGACGGCGTCCTCGTCCCGGCCGCGGTCCCGGGGTACCGCCAGCAGCAGGTGCCAGTTGCCGTCCGGCCGCTGCTGCCAGTCGTCCGACTCCGGGCCGGACTCCCGCAGCCGCAGCAGCAGTCGCACGCTCTCCTGGACCAGCCAGTTGATCTGACGGTCGCCACCGCGCGGGTTGAGGTACAGCGTCGTGTCGGTGGCGCGGGCGATCAGCAGGCCGTCGCTGGTGTCGAACAGCTCCTGCGGCCACCACTCGTAGTACATGTCGACGACACCGCCAAGCTCCTGGAACAGCCGCAGCGGGTCGTCCCCAGGCGAGCCCATGGCGTCACCGTACCCGCAGGTGGCGAGCCCGGCTGGCGAGCAACCGATCTTGCGTGGGCATCGCCGCAGAAGCCTGGCGGGCCGGTGAAACCCGCGATCCGCGGCTGGCCGTGCCCGCCTCCGGCGGCGGGCCGGGTACCCCCCACACACGCGACGTCACCGGCCGGTTCAGGGGGGTCGCCGATACCGCCGCGACGCCCGGTACCGCATGCTTGAGTTCACAGGTTCGCCAAGGAACTGATCGGGGTTCGGTAATGGATCTGATCGCCATCGTCGTCTCGCTGGTCGCGGTGGTCGCCGCGCTCGGATATGACGGGTACCTCGCGCTGCTCACCTCGGTCGCCCGCCGGCGGCCCGGTGGCGAGCCGATCGTCCGGGCCATCCGTAGCCGGTGGGTCCCCGCCGCGATCACCACCGTGACCGCGCTGTTGGCGCTGCTCATCGCCGGTGGCGGGGTGGTGTCCAACGTGTTCGCGATCGTGATCGCCGGGGTGAGCGGCATGGTCGCGATCCGGAACCTGCAGGGCGCCCGGCAGCAGCTGTCCGAGGGCGGCCGGCTCGAGATCCGCGACCGGTAGGCGGCGGGCCGGCGCCGCCGGCCCGCAGTCTTTCGGCGCGGTCTTTTCGGCGCGGTCTTTTCGGCGCGGTCTTTTCGGCGCGGTCTTTCGGCGCGGTCTTTCGGTGCGCGGGAACGCCGCCGGACGCGGCGGGGCTCAGGCGCCGGCGACGTCCTGGAAGCCGGCGTTGCGCTCGGTCGGCCACAGCTCGTGGAACGTCGGCGCGAGCGGCAGCGCCTCCATCCGCTGCACGAACCAGTCGACGACCTCGTCCAGCCGCCGGGTCGCCTGCTCGACCGTGTCGCAGTGCACGGTCACCTCACCGAGCCGGCGGAACGTGTTCGTACCGGCCGCCGCGACCCGCGCGCCCAGCGGCAGGTACACCCGGGTGTGTACGACGTCGTCCAGCGCGACGATCTCCGCCGCCGACGGATAGCCCAGCACGTACCCCGGTACCAGCGGCAGGAACGACGACGCGACCACCCCCGGCCGTACCTCGGTGGGAATCTCCGACACCTTGCCCAGGGCGCAGCGCACGCTGTACGAGGCGAGATCGACTCCGAACTTGTACCGCACCTGATCGGCGAGCGGACCGCCACCGCGGCGGGCCGCGCACTCGCTGAACGTCAGCGTGTTCGTCCCGGCGTGGTGGAACAGCTCCATGTGGAACACGCCGTCGGTCAGCCCGAGTACCGCCAGCGCTTCACTGACCAGTGGCAACGCCAGTTCGTACGCCTCGTCGGCCGGATCGACGCTGTACGTCCGCACCGGTGCCTGCTCGGTGATCGCGGACAGGCAGGGCTGGGCGTACCGGCCGAGCGCGGCGAACCGCACCTCGCCACCGGACACCGCACCGTCGACGAACCACTCCTCGCCGTCGACGAACGCCTCGACGATGAAGGTACGAGCGGACACGCCCTGCTCGCGGCACTGCCGGCTGACCCGGCGCAGGTCGGCCAGGTCCCGCACCACATGGGTCGACTGGGTGGCCATGCCGGCCACCGGCTTCACCACCGCCGGCGTGAACGGCAGCTCGAAGTCGTCCGGTACCTGCCGGATGTCTTCGATCACCAGGTGCTCGGTGACCGGCAGGCCGGCCTGCCGGATCCGGCTCTTCTGCAGATCCTTGTCCCGGAACAGGGCGACGACCTGCGGGGGGATGTGCCGGACCCCGAACATCCGGCCGAGCGCCGACGCGGTCATCAGGGACATGTCGTCGTGCGCGTACACGGCGTCGAACGCGGCCGGGTCGATGCCGGCGCGGTACAGGCCGATCAGCGCGGAGTCGATGCTCTTCTGGTCGTCGACGAACACCGCCCGTACTCCGGGCGGGACCGGCAACCCCCAGTCCCGGGTGGCGCCGCCGTACAGGAGGGTGATCTCCAGGTCGAGATCACGGGTCGCTTCGACGGCCTGGTAGTCCGATCCGACCATCAGCAGCCGCTGCGCGCGTTCCATTCGACAGCCCGCTTTCCCCATGCGCTCAATCGCCGTGCGCTCATGCCGTGCGCTCAACCGCCGTGCGCTCAACCGCCGTGCGCTCAACCGCCGTGCGCTCAACCGCCGTGCGCTCAACCGCCGTGCGCTCATGCCGTGCGCTTGTGCCGTGCTCGATTTCGGGCCGACCGTACTTTGCCGGCTGTCGCGCTGTACAGGGCCGCCGAACCGCGGCCGGGCGCGATCCCGGGTACACCTGCCGGAGCCGGCCCCCGGTCACGGGTGACGCCCGGTCTACACGGACAGTAGCCGCGCAAAGGTCCGGATAGGGGGCGTAGCCGGTACGAATGGACCCGGCAGGCGGTGGTCGGAAGGCTCCGACAGATCGGCCGCATCGGCACCAGGAGCCCTTCGGGTGACCGATCCCTGAGCGACTACCTGCGATAAAACCCGGAAGCGTCGATCACGGCGGGCATGATGGACACGACGGCCATCAAGGAGGCCCGCATGTCCACTGTGCACCCTGACATACCCGCCCTGACCGAGGCAGCTACCGCGGCCCTGCACGCTCCGTCAATCTTCAATGCCCAGCCATGGCGGTGGCGCGTCACCGCGGAGGGAACGCTCGAGCTACATCCGGATCCGGACCGGGAGCTACCGGTGGTCGATCCCGATCACCGGTTGACCACGCTGAGCTGTGGCGTCGCCCTGCATCACGCCCGGGTGGCGCTCGCCGCGGAGGGCCGCGTCGCCGAGGTCACCCGGTTGCCCGAGCCGGACCACCCGGACCTGCTGGCCCGGATCAGCCTCACCGGGCGGCGGATACCCACCCCCGCGGACATACGGCACTACCAGACGAGCCTGATCAGGCACACCGACCGCCGTCCGTTCCCGGACCGCCCGGTGCCCGCCGAAGCACTTGCCAGGTTGACCGCCGCCGCCACCGCGCACGGCGCCCACCTGCATGTCCTTCGCGAGGAGGACGTACCGACCCTGACCGCCGCGGTCTCCAAGGCACAAGAGGTGGAGCTCGCCGACCCGGCGTACCGGGCGGAGCTGTCCCGGTGGACCACCGCCGACAACGGCACGAACGGCGGCGTACCCGCGGAGACCGTGACTCCGGCAACGGTACGGCGGACCGTGCCGGTACGGGAGTTCTCCCTCGGCGCCGGCGGGCAGCTCCCGCCCGGCGAGGGAACCGACCGGGGCGCCCGGTACGCCATCCTGGCCGGTGACAACGACGACCCGGGCGGATGGCTCCGCGCTGGCGAGGCGATGTCCGCGGTACTGCTGAACGCGGTCGAGAACGGCCTCGCCGTGTCGCCGATGAGTGACGTCGCGGAGGTGCCCGGCAGCCGGGCGATGCTGCGCGGCCTGCTGTCCGGGATCGGGCACCCGTTCCTGGTACTGCGGATCGGGGTGGCCGAGCCGGCCGGTCCGGTACCGCCGACACCTCGCCGCAGCCCGAAGGAAGCGATCCAGATCGACTCGTAGCGGCTCCTCGGGCCGCACGACGGTACGAGGCGGTGCCGGTATGACTCCGGTGCGCTCGTCACAGTGGCGCCGGGCATCGCAAAGGTGCCCGGCGCCACTGTCGCTACCAGCACCCTCGTCGCCGGCGGGCACGCACCGGCGCCATTCCACTGCGTACCGTGGCGTCGCAGCACTGACCGCGACCAGCCGCGATCGCATTTGTCCGGCAAATGCCGCGGCGAATTCCGCCGGAACCGATCGCGCGGCGAATTCTCCACCGGAACAAGCGCACGCTGAATTCGCGCGGCGACGCTGCGTACCGATCCATTGACGCCCGTCGAAGGGCTGCCGGGGTGGTCCGCAACCTTGCAGGTCAACGCCGTGATCAAGTCATCACAAACCATCTCTAACCGGACCTAACGGCCGCATGCCTATTGTCCGTGATTCGTGAAGATGATCATGCTTGTGGACTTTGTTGCGGTGACGAATTGCCTGGACATTGACGCCCCCCGATAGGGGCATTAGCTTCCTGGGCTACGGCTATCGGAGCGCTGGAGCGCGATTCGTGGTCAGCCGTTTCATGGAGGGCAAAACGAATGAAAACCCCTGCAAAGCTGCGATACATCGTCGCCGCTGGCGTCCTGGCGGTCGTCGCGTCCACCGCCTTGATCTCGAGCAACGGGCTCGCCTCCGCCGAGGACGATGCCGCCGTCACGTCGTTGCGCAGCAGCGACTGGGTCGGCACCTGGACGACGGCGATCACCCCGGGCAACGCCACCGGCGGGCTGACCCACGATGGACTCACCGATCAGACCGCCCGCATGATCGTGCACACCTCGGTCGGCGGCAGCCAGCTGCGGGTCCGGTTGAGCAACCTGTACGGCGAGAAGCCGCTGCAGCTCGGGCACGCCACCGTCGCGCTCCCGGACAGCAGCACCGCTGACCTGACCGACCTCAAGGCCGGTACCGTCCGCGAGCTCACCTTCGGCGGTGCCGCGTCGACGACGATCCTGGTCGGCGCCGAGGCCGTCAGCGACCCGGTGAAGCTCACCGTCGGCGACCTGTCCGACCTCGTGATCACCGCGTACTTCCCGGTGAACACCGGCCTGCCCACGTTCCACTACGGCACCCGGCAGAGCACCTTCCTGGCGACCGGCGACCACGCGGCCGACCCGTCGATTCCGGACACCGCGCCCGGCTACCGGAACCTGGCCTGCTGCTGGTTCTTCGTGTCCGGCGTAGACGTGGAGCGGCGCAAGGCGGCCGGCTCGGTGGTCGTGCTCGGTGACTCGATCTCCGACGGCAACGGCTCGACCCTGAACGCCAACACCCGGTGGCCGGACTTCCTGGCCAAGCGCCTGGTCCACGGCAGCCACGGCGGTCGGGTGCCGGGCGTGCTCAACGCCGGCGTGGCCGGCAACCGGCTGAACCACGAGGGCATCGAGGCCACCCCGACGTTCGCCGGCCTCAACGAGTCCGGCAGCAACTCGTCGGCCCGCCTGCCCTACCAGGTGTTCTCCCAGCCCGGCGCCAAGACGGTGATCGCCGAGCTGGGCATCAACGACATCTGGATGAACGGTGACTCCGCCGAAATGATCATCGCCGCGATCCACCAGCTGGCCACCCAGGTACACGAGCGCGGCCTGAAGTTCCTGGTCTGCACCCTCGGCCCGTACGAGGGCTATGCGACCGCGGGCGCGTGGACGGCGGAGAAGGAGGCGACCCGGCAGGCGGTCAACAGCTACCTGCGCAGCCACCGGTACGACGGGCTGGTCGACTTCGACGCGCTGCTGCGCGACCCGGCGGCACCTACCAAGCTGCGCGCCGAGTTCGACAGTGGCGACCACATCCACCCGAACGACGCGGGCTACGAGGCGATGGCGGACCTCGTACCGCTCAGCCGGCTGTAGTACCGAACAGTCTTGTGGGGGCGGGCGCTGACGCGCCCGCCCCCACAACGTCTACCAACCAGGTCGCCGAGCGGTCCGGGGGCCCCGAACAGTCAGGTCGCCGAGCGGTCCGGGCGCCCGAACAGTCAGGCCGCGGTATTGCCGTCTGCGCCCGCGCTGACAGCCGGTCAGGCCGCTGAAATGCCGCCGGCGTCGATCGCGGTACGGCTCGACTCGTCGCCCCACTGAGCGGTCGCCGAGCGGCGCAGCAGCACCGACGTCGTCGTCTCGTCGGTCGGATGGCTGAACCAGAACCCCTGTGCGGCGTGACAACCGGCCAGCCGCGCCTGCTTCCACTGTTCCAGGGTCTCCACGCCTTCGGCCACGACCAGGAGGTTCAGGGTCCGGCCGAGACCGGATACCGCCTGTACCAGGCTGCCCTGGCTCGCCGTGTCGAACTCCAGGAAGCTGCGGTCGATCTTCAGTACGTCCGCCGAGAACCGCAGCAGGGACCCGATCGAGGAGTACCCGGCACCGAAGTCGTCCACCGCGATGTGTACGCCGAGCTCCCGGATTTCGGCGAACTGGCCTCGTACCGCCTCGCTGTCGTCGAGTAGCACGCTCTCGGTGATCTCGAGAGTGAGCGCGACCGGATCCAGTCCGGTGGCGTCGAGCGCGCGTACCACCTGGGCGGCCAGGTCCCCGAAGGCGGCCTGCCGCCCGGATACGTTGACGTTGATCCCCAGGTTCCGGTGCTCCGGCAGGTCCCGCCGCCATCGCGCGGCAGCCGCGCAGGCCTCGACGAGCACCTGCCGGCCGAGCTCGACGATCTGGCCACCCTGTTCGGCGATCGGGATGAACTCGTCCGGGTCGACCATTCCGCGCTCCGGATGCGGCCACCGCGCGAGCGCCTCCATGGCGAGGATCCGTCCGGTGTTCAGGTCCACGATCGGCTGGTACGCGACCTGGATCTGATGCCGTTCCACCGCTCGGGTCAGTTCCTGGACCAAGGTGGAGCGCTTCGTCGTGTCATCGCGCATCGGTGCCTCGAAGGCGATGACCCGGTTCTTGCCGGCGCTCTTCGCGGCGTACATCGCGATGTCCGCGTCCCGGAGCAGATCGGTCGCCGTGCACTGCGGCTCGGCCGCGGCCACTCCGATGCTCGCGCCGACGAACACCGTGCTGCCGTGCACGGTGACCGGCTCGCGCATGGCGGTGAGAATCCGGTCGGCGACGGCCATCGGCTCGTCGCGCTGGACGCCGTCGACGATGACCGCGAACTCGTCGCCGCCGAGCCGCGCGGCGGTGTCACCGACCCGCAGGCAGCGGGTCAGCCGGCCGGCGACCTGTCGGAGCAGTTCGTCCCCGGCCTGGTGGCCAAGGGTGTCGTTGACGCCCTTGAAGCCGTCCAGGTCGATGAGGACGACCGAGACGGCACCCGTCCCGCGCCGTGCGACGAGCGCGTCGTCGAGTCGTTCGAGTAGGAGCGCCCGGTTCGGCAGCGACGTGAGCGCGTCATGGAACGCCTGGTGGGTCAGCTCGTCCTGGAGCAGCCGCCGGTCGGTCACGTCCCGGCCGTTCCAGACGATGCCCTTGATCGTGCTGTCCTCGAGCAGGTTGCGACCGACCGCCTCGATATGCCGCCACCGGCCGTCGCTGGCCTGGATCCGGAACTCGACGGTCGCGGTCCGGTTCGGGTCAGTGCCCAGCAGCTCGATCGTGTGGGCGAGCGCCTGCTGGTCGTCCGGGTGTACCCGTTCGCTGAGCGGCCTGCTGATGAACTCTTCCGGGGTGTACCCGAAGAGAGACTCGACCGCCGGACTGATGTAGGTCGGCAGGCCGTTCTCGTCGGTGATCCCGGTCAGGTCGGAGGCGCGTTGTACCAGCGAGCGGAACCGCCGCTCGCTCACGGCTACCGCCTCCTCGGCGGCCCGCCGGTCATGCATCTCGGTGAGCAGCGCGTCGTACGCGTGCCGCAGGTCGCTCCGGTTCCGCTTGCGGAGGATCACGACCCAGCCGAACCCGAGGATCGCGACGAGCACCCCCATCGCCGCGAGCGAGGTCTGCCCCTGCTCCTTGACGTGCAGCGACTGGGTGGTGATTCCATAGAACCGCTGCGCCTGGGCGTCGTACAGCACCTTGATGGCCTTCTCCACCTCGGCGAGGGTGGCGACGACGGCACGGATCAGTTGCGACTCCGGGTTTCCGGTGCGAATGCCGGCCCAGTCGAGGCCGTTGACCCTCGCCCCGATGTCCTGGCCCTCGGCCGCTTCGGCGCCTGCCGGGAGGCCTGCCTTGGACACGTCCCATTGCCGGTTGAACAGCGCGAGCCGGAACACGATGATGTTCGGGTTCGCCACGGTCGGGTCGCTCTTGTCGGTCAGGTGGCCGACGGCTTGGATCAGCCGGAGGATCTCCCGCTGCGCGTTGGACAGGTTGTCGGTCTGCCGCTGGGCTACGGCGCTTTCCTTCGTCATCGCCTCCAGCAGCCGGGTCGAGTTCCCGACCATGACCAGGATGCCCCCCATGGCCGCGATCACCGCGAGCGCGAACGCCCATTGGACGCGGGATCGGGGCGGCTTGAGTGACGCCGGCGCCCCACGGGGCTCAGGTGACGCTTTTCGAACCCGCCCGAGATCAGCGGACGCCAAAGCAACGCTCACCGCACCTCGATGGTGGCGATGCTCCAGATCCACCGCTCAGGGTCCTTGCCCGCGGCGGTACCGTCCCGGAACACCACCCGGGTGGGCCCGCCGTTCTTGATTTCGAGGGCGGAACCGTCGCCGTTCTGTACGGCCAGGAAGATCCCGCCGGCGCGCAACTCGGCGACGGTGAGGTCGACGACGTAGTCGTCCAGCGCGGTGACGTGCAGGATCTTGGCGGTACCGGTCATCTTGGCGGCGCGCATCAGATCCGCCAGCCAGACGCCCTTGAAGGTCAGGGTCTTCTTCGCGAACGGATCGAAGACAGTCAGCTTGATCTTGTTCAGGCTGTTCGCGGCCGCCTGGTCGAGTACGACGGCGCTGCCCTGGTTGCCCGGGCCGACCTCGCCGGTGATCGTGACCACCGGAGCGCCGACCGGAGCGGGAATCGTCAACGCCGTGGCCGACTGCTTTGCCGTGGTCGGCGTGGCCGAGTTCTCGGCCTTGGTACCCGTGCCGCCACACGCGCCCAGCGCAATCATCGCGCCGACGGCGATGACGGCCACAATGCCCCGGCGATACCGTCGGATATCCATCTGATCTCCCTTTCCGGACGCGACTTCAGTGGCCTCTTCGCCACCGAACCGGGTCGGTTGAGGAAATCCACTGATCGAATCCGCGTCGCGTCCGGCGGGGCCGGGCCGGGGGCGCCTGGCCCGGGGCGATGCGCGCGGTCGCGGTGCGGCCCTGTCTGCGGTACGCGCCAGCGCGCTACAGCCACTCCAGCCAGGCGCCGTGCCCTTCCGCCCAGGCGAGCGGCGTGCCGTCGCGGCTGAGCAGGGTCCGCAGCGGCTTGGCCGCCTCGGCCGGCGTGCTTGCGGCCGGCGTGCTTGCGGCCGGCGTGGCTGGGGCCGGCGTGCCTGAGACCGGCGTGGCCGGGACCGGCGTGCCTGAGGCCACTGTGCTTGCGGCTGGCGGGGCCGGGGCCGGCCGGAGCCGCTCGGCCACCGCCGGCAGCACCGCGTTGCCCTCGTTCGCGATCCAGGTGGCGCCCAGGTCGGCCACCCGCGCGCCGAAACCCGCCCGGTCGGCGGCCGGGACATAGGCCAGCACCGCCGTGTGGAAGACGACCAGGGTGGCGTACCCGGGTGCTTCCCCCGCCAGCCGGGCCAGGTCGGTACGCAGGTCACCGCGGACGACCCGCGGTGGGTCACGCCGAGCCAGGTCAACCGCGGCCCGCAACCGGTCGACCCGTTCCGGAGCACCCGGCCACACGAGCGTCTCCAGCCACGTCACCGCGTCGGGATCGGTGAGGTCGACCGGATCGAGATCCAGGCCGGCCCGCCACACCACCTCGGGCAACCGCTCCGGCACCGGTACCGGACCGCGAAGTTCACACCGCAGCTGTACCGGGCTGTCCGCCGGCCCGAGCCGGGCAACCGGCTGCCGGTCGGTTCCGTCGCCGCGGGTGTACTCGTAGCGGTACCGGTCGGGCAGCAGACACAGTCCGGCACTCGCTCCGACCTCGAGCAGCGCGAGCGGCTGCGGCAGCGCGGCGAGCACCGGTAGGAGCAGCGCGCACCGACCGGGCTCGTTCGTCTGGGTACGCCGCGCGAGCATGACCGCCCGGATGTCGTCCCACCGGTCCAGCACGAGGGTACGGAACGCGCGATAGTCGTCCGCAGTGCCGAACCGGTACCGGACCGCGGCGAACAGCAGGTTCGGCTGCCGTTTCGCGACCGGCAGCGACTCGAGCAGCGCGAGTACCTCGGTGTCCCCGGCGACCCCCCGGGCGAACTCGTAGTACAGCGGCGACTTGAGCCTGGCCTCCTGCTCACCGAACCGTCGGTAGTTCTCGGCGGTCGACTGGCTCTCCTCGTGGCCGATCACCGCGCTATCGCATCACGCCGGGGGGTCACCGAGGCCGCGGTGGCGCTGGTCGATGCCGGGCTGGCCGTACGGATAGTCGTCCACGATCGACGTACTGGCCTGGTCCAACGTCGCGGTCTCGTCCTCGGACAGGTGCAGCCCGGCCGCGGCGAGATTGTCGTCGAGCTGCTCGACGGTACGCGCGCCGAGGATCACCGAGGTGACCGCCGGACGGTCGGCGAGCCAGGCCAGCGCCACCTGTGCCATCGAAACCCCACGGCCATCCGCGATGGACTTCACCGCATCGATGATCCGCCAGGTGCGCTCCTCGGCGTTGCGCTTGTCGTACGCCTCCATGCCGCGGTCGGGGTTCTCGCCGAGCCGGGTGGCGCCGCTGGGCCGGGTGTCGCGCTGGTACTTGCCGGACAGCCAGCCGCCACCGAGCGGGGACCACGGCAGGATCCCGATCTTCTCGTGCCGGCAGACATCGGCCAGTTCGAACTCGACCGCCCGTTGGAGCAGGTTGTACTGCGGCTGCAGCGTGACGATCGGGGCCAGTCCGAGGTGCCGCGCGACCAGGGCCGCCTTCTGCAGTTGCCAGCCGAGGAAGTTGCTGACTCCGGCGTACTGGATCTTCCCGGCTCGTGCCGCGTCGTCGAAGAACCGCAGCGCCTCCTCGATCGGCGTCAGCGGATCCCACGCGTGCGCCTGGTACAGGTCGATCGTCTCGACGCCGAGCCGGCGCAGGCTCGCGTCGAGATTGCGGGTCAGCGCGACCCGGGACAGTCCGAGATCGTTGCGCCCGCCGTCCGGGCTGAACCGGCCTTTGGTCGCGATGACGACCTGTTCACGCGCGCCCGGCCGGGCCGCGAGCCAGCGCCCGATGATCCGCTCGGACTCCCCGCTGGAGTACACGTTCGCGGTGTCGATGAAGTTCCCGCCCTGCTCGACGAACCGGTCGAGCTGGGCGAATGAACCGTCTTCGGCCGTCTCGGTACCGAAGGTCATCGTGCCCAGGCAGTGGGTGGACACGATCGTGCCGGTGTTCCCGAGCGTGCGGTACTCCATGGCTCCTCCGCAGCGGATCAAGGGCGTCCCGGCGGCGGATGCCGCCGGGACGCGACCTGACCAGACTGCCTGGTAGAGCGGGGTCCTGCTACTCGGACGTGATCGCGCGGAGCATGTCGACCTTGGACGCGCGACGACCCGGGAAGATCGCCGCGAGTACACCCGCGAGCGCTGCCGCGATCACGAACACCACGAGCGTCACGTACGGCACCGCGAACTCGGTGATGCCCTGGGCGTGCAGGGCGCGTACCACGGTCCAGCCGAAGAAGATGCCGACGACCAGCCCGAGCACCGCGCCCAGTACCGCGATGATGATCGCTTCCCACCGGATCATGGCGCGCAACTGACCCTTGGTCATCCCCAGCGCCCGCAGCAGCCCCAACTCCCGGACCCGTTCGAGCACCGAGAGTGCGAGCGTGTTGACGATGCCGATCAGTGCGATCACCACCGCCAACGCGAGCAGCAGGTAGAACAGCGCGAGCACCTGGTTGATCTGGCTGGACTGCTCCTGCTTGTACTCCGCCTGGTCCTTCACCGAGACGTTGGGGAACCCGGCGAGGATCTTGTCGATGGTGGCCCTGGACTCGCTCGCCGGTACCCCGGACTTCGCCTTGACCAGCGCGATGATGTCCAACTGGTCGGAGTAGTGCCGCTGGTAGTCCGACAAGGCCAGCAGGTAGGTGCCGTTGAGCTGGTTGTCCTCGTAGATCGCCTTGATCTGCTCCCGCTCGGTGCCGCCGACCGGGAACTGCATGGCGACCCGGTCGCCGACCTTCCAGTCGTGCTGCTCGGCGATGTCCTTGCGCACCGCGATCCCGCCGGACGACAGGTCGGTGAGGCTGCCCGAGATCGTCTCGGTGTTCACCGTCTTGTCGTACCCGACCGGGTCGATGCCGGTGAGTTGCTGCGCCTTCCCGTCATCGAGCTTGAACACGCCGATTCGGATCCCGGTGGCCGACTCGAGGTTGGACTGCTCGGTGAGCTGCTTGACCACATCGGTGCTGAATCCCTGGCCGCTGTTGGCCGGACCGCTCAGGATGTAGTCGGCCGCCACCGCCTTGTCCAGGATCACCGTCACCGACGCATTGAGCGACGAGGCGAAGATCGCGCCGAAGCTCACCAGCGCGAGCCCGATCATCAGGGCCGCGGCCGTGGACGCGGTACGCCGCGGGCTGCGCCGGGCGTTGTCCCGGGCGAGCTTGCCGGGCTGACCGGCCCAGTGCGCGAACGGCCAGCCGATCAACCGCGCGAGCGGTCGGGCCACCAGCGGACTGAGCAGCGCGACGCCGAGGAAGATGACGATCGCGCCGCTGGCCAGGCTGACCAACCGGTTGCCCTGGTCGGAGAAGAGTCCGGCCAGCAGGAGCCCGACGCCGAGCAGGGTCACCACCGTGCCGATCACGGTCCGACGCCAGCTCGAGCGCGGCGCCACACTGATGACCTGCTCCTGCAGAGCCTGCACGGGTGCCGCGCGGGTCGCCTTGATCGCCGGAATCAGCGACGCGAGCACCGTGACCACGATGCCCACCGCGAGACCGACGATGATCGTGCGCGGCTGGATGACCAGGTTGGTGGACGGCAGGTCGGCGCCGACATAGGCGAACGCCGCCTTGAGCCCGATCGCGATCAGCACGCCCAGGCCGAGGCCGACCACCGACGCGGCGGTACCGACGATGAGCGCCTCGGTGAGTACCGAGCGCAGCACCTGACCGCGCAGTGCGCCGACACAGCGGAGCAACGCGAGCTCCCGGCTGCGCTGGGCCAGGATGATCGAGAATGTGTTGACGATGATGAACGACCCCACGAACAGGGCCACGAAGGCGAACGCGAGCAGCGCGTAGTTGATGAACTTGGTGAAGTTGCCGATCGCCTTGGCGGTCTCCTCGGCGAGCTGCTTGCCGGTGAGCACCTGGTACTGACGGTCGATCGTGCCGGACACCCGGTCGCGCAGCGTCTCGTCGCTCACTCCGGATGCGGCCACGATATCGATCTCGTCGTACACGCCGGTCCGGTTGAGCACCTGTTGCGCGGTGGCCAGGTCGAATCCGGCGAGGGTGGCGCCACCGAGGTTGTCGGCCGAGCCGAAGCCGATGATGCCGGCCACCCGGTACTCCCCGGGCGCACCCTGGAACAGGATCTTCACGGTGTCGCCGACCCGGAACTTCTGCTTCTCCGCGGTACGCGCGTCGACCACGACCTCGTCGGGTCCATGTGGCCAGTCGCCCGATCGCAGCTTCGTACCGGCCCGCAACTCGGGCGTCTCGCTGACCGAGGTGCCGATCGTGGGCGCGCCGCCCGGGTTGACCGGCTTGCCGTCCTTGCCGATGAACTGGGCGTATCCGGAGACCGATCCCTCGGCCGCCTTGACGCCGGGTACGTCACGGATCTCGTCCAGTACGGAGGCCGGCATCGGCGCGCGCTGCTCGGCTCCCTGGCTGGAGAACGTCGTCTTGGTCCGCACCGCGACATCGGTGCCCTTGGTGACCTCGGTGAACAGCTCGGTGAAGGTGCGGTTGATGGTGTCGGTCAGCACGAACGTACCGCTGACGAATCCGACCCCGAGCACGATGGCGAGCGCGGTCATCGCGAGCCGCAACTTGTGGGCCGCCAGGCCCTTTACGGTGACTCTCCACATGGTCGTCAGTGCCCCAACCGCTTCATGGTGTCGTGCACCTTCTCGGCGGTCGGATCGAGCATCTCGTCGATGATCCTGCCGTCGGCGAGGAACACCACGCGGTCGGCGTAACCGGCGGCGGTCGGGTCGTGGGTGACCATCACGATGGTCTGCCCGAACTCATCCACCGAGCGCCGCATGAAGGCCAGGATCTCGCCGGACGAGTGCGAGTCGAGGTTTCCGGTCGGCTCGTCGGCGAAGATGACGGTCGGCCGGGACACCAGGGCCCGGGCGCCGGCCACCCGCTGCTGCTCGCCACCGGACAGCTCGGCCGGTCGGTGACTGAGCCGGCGGCGCAGTCCGACCGCGTCGATGACCTGGTCGTACCAGGCGCGGTCCGGCTTGTTGCCGGCGATCGCCAACGGCAGCTCGATGTTCTCCGCCGCGGTCAGCGTGGGCAGCAGGTTGAAGGCCTGGAAGATGAACCCGACCTGGGTACGCCGCAGCAGCGTGAGCTGGCGGTCGTTGAGCCGGCCCAGCTCGGTGTTGCCGATCCACACTTCACCACCGGACACTCGGTCGAGCCCGGCCATGCAGTGCATGAGAGTCGACTTGCCGGAACCGCTCGGCCCCATCACCGCGGTGAGGTACCCCTTCGGGAAGCTCACCGTCACGCCGTCGAGCGCGCGTACCTCGGTTCCGCCCGAGCCGTACACCTTGGTGATGTTGCTGGCCCGGACGGCGATCTCGCCATCCGGCGCGACCCCCACCTGCCCGGCGGCCAACTCGGCCGACTGCGCGGAAGCGTCGGCGTCCACAGGTGCATGTCCAGTTGCATCGGCCATCGCAGGCCACCCCTCCCCAATGGCGAGCGTCGGGCCAGCCCCGAGTGTCGGACCAGCCTTTGCAGGCTCTCCCCCTCGCCCCGCCATAACGTTAGCCGTCGGATGCGACCCAATTACGGCGGATGCCGATGCGACACAACACAACCCACCATTGAGGACATCAGCCGGCCAGGCCGACCACCGCCCACATGAACAGGATGCCGAGGACTGTGCAGCCCAGGGTGAGTCGGGACGGATGCCGGCTGTGTGCCTCCGGCAGGATGTCGCCGGTCGCGATGTACAGCAGGAAGCCGGCGAAGAAGCCGAGGTAGAGGCCGAGCGCCCGGTCCGACAGGTGGACAAACTGGGTCACCACGGCACCGGCCAGGGGTGCCACCGCGTCCAGCCCGAGCAGGATCAGCGCCCGCCGCCGCGTGTTGCCGTACAGCGACGTGACGGTGAACGTGTTGAACCCGTCAGCGAAGTCGTGCGCGATCACCGCCAGCGCGACCGCGCCACCGACCGCGCTGCTCACCTGGAACGCCGCGCCGATGCCCATGCCGTCCATGAAGCTGTGCGCCACCAGCGCGGAGCCGGCCAGCAGTCCGATCGTCGGGTACCGGTGGCCGTGCGCACCGTACTCGTCCTCGTGCGCCTGGTGTACCGCCGCGGACCGCTCGATCACGTGCAGGGTCAGGAAACCGGCGGCGAACGTGACCACCACCGCCGGTACACCGAGAAGTTCGTGATCGTTGAGCTCGAACATCTCGGGCAGCAGGTCGAACGCGACCACGCCGAGCATCACGCCGGCGGCCAGGCCGAGAATCAGGTGCAACCGGTCCCGGGCACGCATCGCCACCAGCCCACCGGCCAGGGTGGACAGCACCGCCACGCAGGCCAGCAGGAGCGCCATCGGGGAAGCGTAGCCGCTGCGCCCGACCGGACCCGGGAGCACGCGACGGCCGGTCATCGCCGTCGTCACGGCGGGCGCCGGATGCTCGCTAGGGTGGTCGCCGATGAGCCCGGTCGCGCTTGCCCTGGTCCTGGGCGCCGCCGTCGCCCACGCGACCTGGAACCTGGCGGCGAAGCGAGCCGGCAGGGGCGGTACCGCCTTCGTCTGGCTCAGTTCGGCCACCGGCGTCGTCGTGTGGGCACCGCTCGGGCTCGGCGTCCTCGTACTCACCCGCGC
The DNA here is from genome assembly GCA_963742715.1 of uncultured Actinomycetota bacterium. Taxonomy (GTDB): domain Bacteria; phylum Actinomycetota; class Actinomycetes; order Mycobacteriales; family Micromonosporaceae; genus CAVUMR01. The sequence continues at coordinate 1,461,209 of CAVUMR010000003.1, forward strand.
GCGGTTCGACCTGGTGGCGGTACTCGTCACGGTGGTGAGCGCGAGCATCCACGTCGGGTACTTCGTGCTGCTCCAGCGCGGGTACCGGGCCGGCGACCTGTCCGTCGTGTACCCGCTCGCCCGCGGTACCGGGCCGCTCCTGTCGGTGACCCTGGCGGTACTCGTGTTCGCCGAGCGACCGGGGTGGCTCGCGCTCGCCGGCGCGGCCGCGGTGGTGGCAGGCATCTTCGTGGTGGGACTCGGTCGGCCGGCCGGCACACCGACCGGACACCGGCTCGCGGCCGGGGTCGGCTACGGGGTCGCCACCGGAGTGATGATCGCCATGTACACGCTGTGGGATGCGCACGCGGTGACCGCCCTCGCGCTCTCCCCGATCGTGTACGACTGGGGCAACGAGCTGTTCCGAACGGCGCTGCTGACCCCGTACGCGGCGCGCCGGTTCGATCGGGTACGGGAGATCTGGCGGGCGCACCGGCTCGAGGTGATCGTGGTCGGGGTGCTGTCGCCGCTGGCGTACATCCTGGTGCTGATCGCGTACACGATGGCCGACGTCAGCCTGGTCGCGCCGGCCCGCGAGTCGTCGATCGTGATCGGCACCCTGTTCGGCTGGCTGCTGCTGCACGAGTCGCAGCCGGGTCGCCGGCTGTTCGGCGCGCTGATCGTGGTGGCCGGCATCGCCGCGCTGGCCGCGGCCTGACCGTCGGCGCCGGCGCCGGCCGGCCGCACCTCGCAGCACGAGCGCCGGCGCGGGCCGGACGCGCCCGCGGGCAGCCGGAGTCAGCCTCGGCGGATCATGCAGGTGAGCCGGGCGGTACACAGCCGGCGGTCGTTGTCGTCGGTGAGTACCACCTCGAACGTGCCGACGCTCCGACCGACGTACACCGGGCGCGCCGTTCCGGTCACGGTGCCGGCCATCGCCGACCGGTGGTGGGTGGCGTTGATGTCGACCCCGACCACCCGACCGTCCGGGCCGGCGTTCAATGCGGCGCAGACCGAACCGAGCGTCTCGGCGAGTACGCAGGAAGCCCCGCCGTGCAGCAGCCCGTACGGCTGGGTGTTGCCCTCCACCGGCATGGTGCCGACGACCGCGTCCGGCTCGGCCCTGGTCAGCCGGATGCCCATCCGCTCGGGGAGCGCACCGGCGCCGCCGTGCTCGGCGATCAGCCGGGCTACCTCGGGATGCACGTCGACCGACCGGGCAGTGGCCGCGCCGCCATCGACCTGCTCGTTCACCTCGGATGGGGTCTCGCTCGCCATGCCGGAAAGCTACCGCCCGCGATCCCCGCCGCGAAGCGCCGGGGGCCGCGCCAACGCGCCGCCGCCGCAGAACTCACCGCCGCCCCAGAGGACGCGCCGCCGCCTCAGAACGCGCCGCCGCAGAACGCAGCGGCGGCGGGTGGACACAGGTCCGGCCGGCGCGAACGCCGGCCGGACCCACAACCACCCTCTCGGCGCCGATCGGCGCCGGCAATCTGCTCCCGCGATCAGTCGGCCTCAGGCTCCGGCCGACGCGGCTCCAGGGTGCCCTCCCAGGCACGCAACGGGTGCGGCCGGTGTTGCCGGTCGTCCAGCCCGTAGTAGTCGTGCAGCACCGATTCGCCCTCGGACTCGATGTGGCCGTGATCGACCTTCACCTTCGGTGTCTCGGTCACGACCCGCCGGTCGTACGGCACATCCACGCGCTGCCCCGCGATCTGCGCCTTGTCGAGCGGTACCAGTACGTGCTTCAGGCCCCAGGTACCGGTCTTCAGCCCGATCCACTCCGGCCGCTCGTCATCGTCGAGGAATACGCCGTACACCGTGCCGAGCTTCTCACCGCTCGACCCGTACACGGTGCCCCCGATTGCCTCACGCATGTGCTCCAGCTCGACTGCCATGTCCGACTGGTACCCGCTTCCCGGGGCGTTACACCCGTCGGACCGGGTGTTACCTGCCCCCGGTGGCGTGCTGGTAGAGCTCCTTCGACACCCGTCCGAGCAGGTAGAACTCCTCGTTCGGGGGGATCGCGGCCAGATGCGCGAGCCGGTTGGACATCGCGAAGAGCGCGGCGATCGACCCGATGTCCCAGATGTCATCCTCGGTGAAGCCGTGGGCGCGGAGTCCGGCCAGATCCGCTTCGCCGACCAGCCACGGTTCACCGGCGAGCCGGGTGGCGACGTCGAGCATGGCGTACTGCCGCTCGGAGAGCTCGGCCTTGCGCCAGTCGGTCGCCACCTGGTCGGCGATCCGCGGGTTGCGCTCCCGCAGCCGGGCGATCGCCCCGTGCGCGACCACGCAGTACAGGCAGTTGTTCTGGGCGCTGGTGGCGACCACGATCAGCTCGCGGTCGCCCCGGGAGAGCTGCGGCGACTCCCGTTCCATCAGCGCGTCGTGGTACGCGAAGAATGCCCGCCACTCCTGCGGCCGGTGCGCCAGTGCCCGGAAGATGTTCGGTACGAAGCCGGTCTTCTCCTCGACCGCCCGGATCCGTTCGCGCAGGTCCGCCGGCAGGTCGTCGACCGGTGGCACCGGAAAGCGGCTGATCGCCTGATCGGTCATGGTGGCACGCTACTGCCCGGCGGGAGGCAACCGTGGGGACGCGAACCGGCCGGTCGCCGGCCGACGGGTCAGCCCCCGTTGAGAATGCTGATCCACAGCACCACCAGCCAGACCATGATGCCGACGACGCCCAGCGTCACCCCGACCGCGAGCAGTGGATCGGGGGTACGGCCGCGCTGCCGGGCGTGCCGCAGCGCGACCGCGGCAAGGATCAGGGCCACCACCGAACCACCGGGGGTCAGCAGCCCGACCACGCCGAATACCACAGACCCCCAGCCGCCGGCCGTACGCCGCCCGGACGCGGGCGCGACCGCCTCGGCGTGCGCCAACGCGGTCAACCGGTCCCGGGTGTACGCGATGTCCCGCAGGCAGCGATCCATCGCCGCGGTACGTCCGGTCGCTGCCGCCGAGGTGACGAGCGCGTGCCGGTCGACGGAACCGGTGGAGGCCGCCCGGCTCAGTTCGACGGCCAGCCGCGCCTGGGCCCGTTGCAGCCGGCGAACCAGCCGCATGCCGCGCAGACCGGCCCGGTGCCGCGCGTACACCCGGGCCGCTTCGCGGCGTCGTCCGGAGACCAGCGCGGTGATCTCGCGCGGGGTCACCACGGCCGGGTCCAGCCCGGACAGGTGCCTGGCGTAGTAGTCGGCCTCGTGCCGCCGCGCCGCCCGCACCAGGTACAGCACCAGCAGGAAGCCGGGGCTGCCCTTGATCAGCACGGCCGCGAGTACACCGGGCAGGCCATAGCTGAACGCCTCGGCGAGCAACGGCGAGTTCCAGACGAAGTGACAGGTCCAGGCGCCGGCGAACGCGAGTACCGCGACGCCCAGCCGGATCCAGCGCGACCGGTGCACCGACACGACCGCGTACCCGATGCCGGCGCCGGCGAGCGCGGTGAACATCGTGTGGCTCCACAACCCGCCGAGGAACCCGCGGGCCAGGAAGACGACCGCCACCGGCGTCAACTGGTCGCCGTCGCCGGCCAGCGCCACCGCGTTCACCGCGTAGACGAAGTCCTCCACCACCTGGAAGCCGAGCCCGATCAGCGCGCCGTACACCACGCCGTCGAGCACGCTGTTGAGCTGGTGGCGCGCGAGCAGCACGATCACCAGCACGCCGAGCGCCTTGGCGGTCTCCTCGGTGCTCGGGCCGGCGATGGCGGGGGTCCACACGTCACCGAACGCCGGCGAGACGGTCTTGGCGATGATGTCGTGGATGGCGCTGTTGCCGGACAGCGCCAGCGAGGTGGCCACCAGCCCGCCCCAGCCGAACGCGATGGCGAGCAGCACCGGCGGCTCCCGCTCCAGGTAGTCCAACTGGTGGACCACCTGGAGGAACGGGATCGCGTACAGGGAGAACAGTACGAACGCGGCCACCGACGCCCGCGGGTAGCTCGTCGCGTAGACCTGGATCAGGTCGCCGATCCGCCAGGCGCCCACCGCGATCAGCCCGGCGGCCAGCCAGAACGCCGGCAGCCGGGGCGAGAGGATCCGCGCCGGGGTGATCGGGGCGGGCCGCACCCGCCCGGGCACCGCCGCCCCGGTCACCGCGCGGGCCCGAACTCGATGCTGGCGACCATCGTCCGCAGCTGGTCGAGCACGCCGCGCAGGTCCAGCTCCGACCCGCTCGCGGTGACTTCGGCCGCTGTACCTCCGGACAGAAAGACCGCGTAGTAGCCGTTCCGGCCGGGGGACGAGTAGCTGCCCTGCCGACCGGCCAACTCCTCGTCGGTACGTATCTCGTGGTCGTCCTGCGACACCTGGTACCCGCGCTTGGCCTCGATGCGCCGGCGTACCCGCTCGGACAGCCCGGCCAGCGATCCGAGGTACGCCTCGGCCCGGATCTCGACCCGCACGCTGCCGATGCCGACCAGGAGAACCGCGCGCGCCGGTGAGGTGCCGGTGACGTCGAGCTGCGCGCCAGCCGGTGGAAGTACGGTCACGCCCTGGCCGACCACCAGCCTGGTACCGGCCTGCACCTCCCGCTCCGCGGGCAGCGCTCTGTTGACCAGCGGCAAGCCGATGGAGATGACGGCGCTGACGAGAAGGATGACCAGGCTGCCGACGAGATTCCCGGCAAAACCGGATCCCGGACGTACCGACCGTTTCACCACCGGAACCCGCCCCCCGTCCCCGCCTGGCGGGACCATCCGGAATGTACCGCAGCGCGACGGCCCAGGGACGCCCCGTGTCTGTCCCATCCGCGACCCGACCGCGTCACCGCGGCTCGGCACCGGAGCCGCCCACCGGCAGGATGGCGGGATGGAATTCAGCGAGGTGGTCCGGCGCCGGCGGATGGTCCGCAACTACGACCCGGATCGGCCGGTACCCCCGGAACTCGTCGAACGGATCCTCGCCCACGCGGTACGCGCGCCGAGTGCCGGCTTCTCGCAGGGGTGGGCGTTCCTGGTGCTCGACGAGCCGGCGGACCGGGAGAGGTTCTGGACGGCGGCGACCCCGCCCACGCCGACCGTCGCGCGACCGCAGGACGGCTGGTTGGTTCGGATGAAGCGGGCGCCGCTGCTGGTCGTACCGCTGTCGCACAAGCGGGCGTACCTGGACCGGTACGCCGAGGCGGACAAGGGCTGGACGGATCGCGACGAGGCGCGCTGGCCGGTGCCCTACTGGGATATCGACACCGGGATGGCCGCGCTGTTGATGCTGCTGACCGCCGTGGACGAGGGATTGGGTGCCTGCTTCTTCGGCATCCCGCCGGAGCAGATCCCATCGTTCCGGGAAGCGTTCGCGGTACCGGCGGACTACACCCCGATCGGGGCGGTCAGCATCGGCTACCGGGCACCGGACCCGCAGTCCGGTTCACTTCGCCGGGGCCACCGGCCGCTCGACGAGGTCGTGCATCGCGGCCGGTGGTGACTCACGGATTAGTCGCCGGTTTGGCGGTAACCGTTGACCGGGGCCTGCCCTGCGCGGGCGTACGGCTGGGTCAGCGGTGCCGGCGGCTGCCGCGTCGGAAACTGGTAAGGGCGCGATCGACGCTTACGCGTTGATCACGCCCCCGCCTGTTGAGTTGTACCGTCGAGCTGCCGGCTATTCCAGCCGGGCATCAACCGGGACGCCGAGGCGCCGCGGTTGTCGTCGGTCACTCGCCCTGACGCTGCTGGGGAATCTGTCCCTGCAGCAGGGCGCGAACCTCCGACTCCCGGTACCGGCGGTGGCCGCCGAGGGTCCTGATTGCGCTGAGCTTGCCAGCCTTGGCCCACCGGGTAACAGTCTTGGGGTCGACTCGGAACATCGAAGCGACCTCAGCCGGCGTCAACAGCGGCTCGGGTTCGTGCGTACGCGATGCCATCGTTCCTCCACGTTGCTCACAAAGCGCTACCGGGGTCCCGCCGGTGGCGCAAATCCATCGTCCGGCCTGTCCCCGATGTCCGACATGGGCCGAACGGATGAAGGTCGGTGGACGACCGGTGGATAAAAAGCCCGCTAGTCCCGATTTGTCGCTGTCCGATTAGTTACACCTCTCCATAAGCTGTACCGCGCGCCAGCGCTCCACGAGCCGCTCATATACCTCCCCAGCAGCCGTAACGTCCCCGCGAGCCAGTGCGGCGAGGCCGTCCGCGGCCAGTCCCGGCGAGTCATCGGCGAGCATCGCCTTGTTGGTCAGCACGTTCACGAGGCCGCCGTAGTCCAGTTCGACCACCGAACGCGGGTGGAACTCCTCCAACCACTGGACACACTCCGCCATACCTGAGGTCACCGGAGAGTCACCGACCGATCGCCGCAGCACCGCCAGCGCCCGGTGCCCGCGCCGTCTGGCCCGGGCCATCGTGGTCCGGTACCGCAGGTGGCGTTCGCCCTTCTCCACCGAGATGTCGCGCTCGTCGAGGTCCACGAAGGCGAACCAGCGCACCGGTACCCCCCAGCCGGACGCCAGCTCGTGCAGCCGCGGCGCGCCCTGCTCGAGTACCCGTGCGCCACTGCGCCAGTCGGCCACCACCCGCTCCGCGCTACCGGCCAGCGCCGGGGGCACGAACGCGTCGGCGATGACGGCCGGTACTCCCTGCCGCGCCGTCAGCGCCGCCTCGGCCACCCTGATCCGCAGGTTCCACGGGCACACCAGCAGCGCGCCCTCGTCCTCGATGACGTACGCGTCCTCGGGCAGGTCAGGCAGCTTGGTCCAGCCGATACCGACCGCGTCGAGGACCAGTTGCCGCTGCCAGGCCGGCCCCCGCGCCGGCGGTACCGGGCGACCGTCGTTGACGTACCGCCGCCAGAACTGCTGGCGCTCACGGTCGAAGGCGACCAGCGGCTCGTACACCCGGAGGTACGTGACAAAGGGAGGCGGCACGGGCCGATCGTCGCACGTACCGACCGGCCGGTTCGACATGCACCGGCCGACCGGATCGACGCTCGAGTCCCGCTGGATCCGGTACCGCATGAGCGTGCCCACCATGGGCGGTGGCCCACCGGCGAGCGCCGCCGTCCGCTGCCACGGACGTCCTGACCGGCGGTTCGCCACTACGCTCGACCGTGTCGGCAGACCCGCCGGCACGAGCTGTCACCCCACAAGGGCGCTGCACCCTCGATCGTCAGGAGCAGGCATGGGCGTATTCACCAGTACCGAGCGCAGCGCCGCGCTCGGGCCGGCCGAGGTCGTGACCGAACCCGGGCATGAACAGGTGGTGTTCTGCCAGGACCGGCGGAGTGGCCTGCGGGCCATCATCGCGATCTACTCGACGGCACTGGGCCCGGCGCTCGGCGGCACCCGGTTCTACCCGTACGCCAGTGAGCAGGACGCCCTGCACGACGTGCTCGGATTGTCCAAGGGGATGGCGTACAAGAACGCGCTCGCCGGCCTGGACCTCGGCGGCGGCAAGGCAGTGATCTGGGGTGACCCGGCGCAGGACAAGTCCGAAGCACTGCTGCGCGCGTACGGCCGGTTCGTCGAGTCGCTCGGCGGCCGCTACTACACCGCCTGCGACGTCGGTACGTACGTGGCCGACATGGACGTGATCGCCAAGGAGACCCGCTGGGTGACCGGCCGGTCGCCCGAGCACGGCGGCTGCGGCGACTCGTCGATCCTGACCGCCTTCGGGGTGTACCAGGGCATGCGCGCGGCCGGTGAACATGTCTGGGGTACGCCGAGCCTGCGCGGTCGCCGGATCGGTATCGCCGGCGTGGGCAAGGTCGGCAAGTACCTGGTGCAGCACCTCGTGGCGGAGGGCGCGTCGCTGGTGGTCACCGACGTGAGCGAGCCGGCGATCGAGTGGGTGCGGGCCACCTACCCGCAGGCTGACGTGGCCGACGACCCGGACGCGATGATCCGCTCGGGTATCGACGTGTACGCGCCGTGCGCGCTCGGCGGAGCCCTGAACGACGAGAGCGTGCCGGTACTCACCGCCAAGGTGGTCTGTGGCGCGGCCAACAACCAGCTCGCGCATCCGGGCATCGAGAAGACCCTGGAGGACCGCGGCATCCTGTACGCGCCGGACTATGTGGTCAACGCGGGCGGCGTGATCCAGGTGGCCGACGAGATCGAGGGCTTCAACTTCGAGCGGGCCAAGGCCCGCGCGACCCGCATCTACGACACCACGAAGCAGATCCTCGCCCTGGCCAGCGAAGAAGGTGTACCGCCGGCGGTGGCGGCCGACCGGCTCGCGGAGCGGCGGATGGCCGAATGCGGTCGGTTGCGGACGATCCTGCTGCCGGGACAGGGTCGCTGACCGGCGGGTTCGTCGTCGCTGCTGGCTCGCCGTCGCTGCTGGCTCGGTGACCGGGCCGGCGTCCGCGCCGGCTCGCTGATGTTGCCGGTGCGTTCCCTGCTGGCCCGGTGACCGGGCCGGCTGCTCGACCCAGGTGTGTTGTCCCGGGTCGGGGTCGCTGACCCCGGCCCGGGAACACCGGCGTCGACGCGTCACGCGGTAGCGGCCAGAGTCGACGCGGGCTCCTTACGGAACGTGTCGCGTGACAATCTCTCCGCGCTCTTCACCCGGCAACCGGCCAGTTTCCGACAAGGCGCCCTCTGGAGGGCGGGCCGACGTGCAATCGGCGAGGTCGGCGCTGTACCGTTGTAGCCACGAGAGATGCCTAACGTCACCGGGGTTGCCTCGGGCTGCCCCGTCATTCTGTGCGAGGGGGTCGAGCCATGGGGCGCGGCCGTGCTAAGGCCAAGCAGACAAAAGTGGCCCGGGAACTGAAGTACCACACCCCCAACACCGATCTGACCGCACTTCAGCGCGAGCTGAGCGGCCAGGGCGGATCGGGTGGCGAGCTCGAGGATGAGTTCGACGACGACACGGACGACGACGATCCATACGTCGCCTACGTCGACGAGGACGAAGACGAGGAGCCGGCGCGCGGGCGCTGAAGCGCCGTCGCGACCTCGACCGCACCTCTTCTAGCCGCCCTTCCAGGGGCGGCTTTGGCAACCCCACCGCCACCTCGGGGGTACTTCCGTTGCCATAGCCGCCCTTCCCGGGGCGGCCCGAGCAACCCCACCGCCGCCTCGCGGCTCGGTCCGTCACCCGGCCACCGCCCCTCCCGGGGCGGCCCGAGCAACCCCACCGCCGCCTCGCGGCTCGGTCCGTCGCCCGGCCACCGCCCCCTCCCAGGCGGCTTCAGCAACCAACCCCACCCCCACTTCGCGGGCGCCCGTCGCCCTTCCCGGGCGGCCTCAGCAACCCCATCGCCGCCTCACGGGTTCTCCGCTCCCCGCCTACCGCCACGCTGGCGGTCCGGACCGGAGGAGCCGCGACGCCGCGGTGGTTGCGCTCCCACCCCGCCGCCAACTCTCGACTCGCCGTTACTGAACGTGACGGACACGTGTCCGTTATTGGCGTAAATCTGGCGGTTCGGTGGGGATCACGATCTGTCCGACAAGCCCGATCTGGTGTTTACTTGACGCGCTCCGGAGCGAGACACTGAACGCGAATAGTCCTACACATCAGGGGGTCGACATCGATGCCGATGCAGTCTCCGAGCCGGCCTTTCGGCCTACGGTTCGCGGTCACGCCATCTACCACCATCGATATCGATCTCGACGCGATTGACTACGACGAAGACCGGCAGATCGCCATGACATGGTCGGGCGGTCAACGCGTTCCCCTTACCGACCACCGGATGGGCGTCACACTGCAGAGCAGCGGCGAGGTCCCCCGCGAGGACGACATCTGGGACAAATCCTGACATTAACGGCACACCGTTGATTGACCGCGACACAGTTCTCGTACTCACCCGGCGCCTCGATCCGACCGCAGACCTTGTGGTGCTCGAGCTCGGCCGCCGAGGCGTACCGGTGTTCCGTTGTGATCTTGCCGACTTCCCGCAACGGCTCCGGCTGGCCGCCGAGTTCCACGGCCAGTGGGCCGGCACTCTCCGTACTGGCAGCAGGAGCCTGGACCTGCGCCGGGTGCGGTCCGCGTACTACCGCCGCCCGTCCCCGCCCGAGCTGCCGGCCGGGATGTCCGACACCGAACAACAGTGGGCGGCGACCGAGGCGCGAGCCGCGCTGGACGGGCTGCTGGCGGCGGTACCGGACTGGCTGAACCATCCCAGTCGGCTCGAACACGCCGAGCACAAGCCGGTACAACTGGCCGCCGCGGCCGCCGTGGGGCTGACCACGCCCCGCACGTTGATCACCAACGATCCCGCCTCGGCCGCCGACTTCGTCGGACGGGTCGGCCGGGCGGTGTACAAGCCGTTCTCCTCCACGGTCCGGTCCGAGGCCGGGAAGCAGTTCGTGTACACCACCGTGGTGACGCCGTCCGACCTGGCCGGCGCGGGAGTCGAGCACACGGCGCACCTGTTCCAGGAGTGGGTCGACAAGGACCACGAGGTACGGCTCACCGTGGTGGATGACCAGTTCTTCGCCGCCCGCCTGCTCGGTACGTCGGCGCGGGCGCAGATGGACTGGCGGTCCGACTACGACTCGATCGAGTACGCGGTGACCGAGCCGCCGCCGCCGGTCGGCACCGCGGTACGCCGAATGCTCGAACACCTGGGTCTACGGTTCGCGGCGATGGACTTCGTCGTCAGGCCGGACGGCAGGTGGGTGTTCCTCGACCTCAACCCGAACGGCCAATGGGGCTGGATCGAGAACGAGACCGGGCTGCCGATCTGTACCGCGATCGCGGACGCGCTCACCCGACCGTTGCCGCAGCTCCCGACCTAGTGGTGGCGCCAGCCGCGCGACCCGTCCGGACATGTACGGGCCGCCCCGGCGCAACGCCAGGGCGGCCCGATCCGAGCTGTGTTCAGCCGCGGGTGTGCGAACCCAGCAGCTGTACGGTGCCGGTGCCCTCCACGATCTCGCCGGCCAGCCACGCCTTGACGTGGCGGGCGGCGAGGAATGCCAGGGCGCGGTCCACATCAGTGGCCGAGACGATCGCGGCCATCCCGACGCCCATGTTGAACGTGCGCTCCATCTCTTCCTGGTCGATCCGACCCCTGGTCGCGACCAGGTCGAAGATCGGCTTCGGGCGCCAGGTGGAGCGGTCCACCACCGCGTCGAGGTGCGGCGGAAGTACCCGCACCAGGTTGCCCGGAATGCCACCACCGGTGACGTGGGCGAACGCGTGTACCTCGCACTCCTTGGTGAGCGCCAGGCAGTCCTTGGCGTAGATCTTGGTCGGCGTCAGCAGCTCTTCGCCGAGCGTGCGCTGCCGGCCGAGATCCTCGACCACGGTGTCCAGCTTCATCCGGCCGGCGCCGAGCAGCACATGACGTACCAGCGAATATCCGTTGGAGTGCAGGCCGGACGAGCCGAGCGCGATCACCGCGTCGCCGACCTCGACCCGGTCCTCACCGAGTACGTCATCGGCCTCGACCACGCCGATCCCGGTACCGGCGATGTCGTACTCGTCCGAGCGCAGCATGCCGGGGTGTTCGGCGACTTCACCGCCGAGCAGTGAGCAGCCGGCGTACCCGCAGCCGTCCGCGATACCGGCGACGATCTCGACGATCCGCTCCGGCACCACCTCGCCACAGGCGACGTAGTCCTGCAGGAACAGCGGTTCCGCGCCACAGACCACCAGGTCGTCGACGACCATCGCGACCAGGTCGATCCCGACCGTGTCGTGGATGTTCATCTGCTGGGCGATGACGAGCTTGGTACCGACGCCATCGGTGGACGAGGCGAGCAGCGGCTTGCGGTACTTCTCGACGTCGAGCGTGAACAGCCCGGCGAAGCCCCCGATACCGCCGACAACCTCCGGCCGGTACGTCTTACGAACCTTGCTCTTCATCAGCTCAACCGCCCGCTCACCAGCCTCGATGCTCACCCCGGCGGCGGCGTAGCTAGCCCCGCGCTTGCGCGACCGGCCCGCGCCGCCACTCCATGGAACGGTCCTCGGTGCCAGATCGACGGGTGCCGGCTCGGCCGGCGCCGGATCGGCTGGCGCCGGATCGGCTGGCGTCGAGTTCGCGGGCGTCGGTGGTACAGGCGTCGAGTTTGCAGGCTCGGTCACCTGAGTCACGCCAATCTCCCCTCACGGGCTGCCACAACGAAGCCCACCTGGTCACGGATGACGCGGCGCGCCTTTGCCGGAGGTACCGGCGGCTACTCGCAGTACATCATCCTGTGCGGAACGGTCCTCCGGCTGATCGGCGATGCCGCTGCCGGCTCCGGCTCCGTTGCCAGATGCATCCTGTACACGCTCGACTGGTGTGTCGCGTTCGACTCCGATGGCGTCGCGTACACCAGTAGTGGTCTGCCGGCGGGGTCCTGGCTCGGCGTGGTGCGTATCCCGGTCGGTGCCGTTGGCACCGCGCCGACCGAGCCCCTCCAGCACATGCTTCCCGATGAGCTCGTCGGCGGGAAGTGCGATCGGGTACCTGCCGTCGAAGCACGCCGAGCAGAGTCGGGTGCTCGGCTGCTCGGTGGCGGCGATCAGACCGTCCAGCGAAACGTACCCGAGCGAGTCGGCGCCGATCGAGCGGCGGATCCCGTCGGTGTCGAGGCCACCGGCGATCAACTCGGCCCGGCTGGCGAAGTCGATCCCGTAGAAGCACGGCCACTTCACCGGTGGCGAGGAGATCCGTACGTGCACCTCGACCGCGCCGGACTCGCGGAGCATGCGTACCAGTGCGCGCTGCGTGTTGCCGCGCACGATCGAGTCGTCCACGACCACGATCCGCTTGCCCCGGATGTGTTCCCGCAGCGGATTGAGCTTGAGCCTGATGCCGAGCTGCCGGATCGTCTGCGACGGCTGGATGAAGGTACGCCCGACATAGGAGTTCTTCACCAGGCCGGCGCTGTACGGGATGCCCGACTCCTCGGCGTAGCCGATCGCCGCGGGAGTACCGGACTCCGGCACCGGGATCACCATGTCGGCGTCGACCGGGTGCTCGCGGGCGAGCTTGCGCCCGACTCCGACCCGGGTGGCATACACGTTCCGGCCGCCCATCGTGGTGTCCGGGCGGGCCAGGTACACGTACTCGAACAGGCAGCCCTTCGGCTCCGGGTTGGCGAACCGGGAGCTGCGCAGCCCGTCCTCGTCGATCGCGAGCAGCTCGCCCGGCTCGACCTCGCGCACGAACGACGCGCCCACGATGTCCAGCGCGGCGGTTTCACTCGCCACCACCCAGCCGCGCTCCAGCCGGCCGAGCACCAGCGGGCGCACCCCGTGCGCGTCGCGCGCGGCGTACAGCGTGTTCTCGTTCATGAACACGAAGCTGAACGCGCCGCGCAGCACCGGCAGCACCTCGAGCGCGGCGGCCTCGGTGGACAGGTCGGGCCGGGCGGCCAGCAGGGCGGTGACCAGGGTGGTGTCGTTCGTCGATCCGTCCGCACCGAGGTCGGGCACCTGCCGGGCGAGCTCGGCGGTATTGACCAGGTTGCCGTTGTGGGCCAACGCGATGGTCGCGCCGGCGGTTGTCGAGCGCAGCGTCGGCTGTGCGTTTTCCCAGGTGGACGCACCGGTGGTGGAGTAGCGGGTGTGCCCGATCGCGATGTGGCCGCGCAGGCTGGCCAGCGTCGGCTCGTCGAAGACCTGCGCCACCAGGCCGAGGTCCTTGTACACGACGACGCCCGAGCCGTCGCTGACCGCGATGCCGGCCGCTTCCTGCCCCCGGTGCTGCAGCGCGTACAGGCCGAAGTAGGTCAACTTGGCGACCTCTTCACCCTGCGCCCAGGCACCGAAGACGCCGCAGGCGTCCTGGGGGCCCGGGTGGTGCGGATCGAGGTCGTTGGTCAGTCGCCCGTCACCTCGGGGCACTACCGCTCCTCCGTGAAGCTGTGGGAAATGCCGGGGAAATCGGTTGCAACAGTGTACGTGAAATGCGGTGAATTCACAGAGAGCAACTCTCTCGACGCTTACCGTTATCTAGTATCCGGATTGTCCGGTTCGTGTGAAATGCCTGACGCCAGCGGCAGGTACCCGGACAGGTCGGCACGGATGCCGCTCGCCCGTACCCGACCGCCGCTGACCGCGTCCGCCCAGGTCAGCCGGCCGGTTGCCAGCCGTACCCAGGTCAACGGATCGGTCTCCACCACGTTGGGCGGCGTACCGCGGGTGTGCCGCGGACCCTCGCCACATTGGATCGCGCCGTACGGCGGGATCCGCACCTCGATGCTGCGCCCCGGAACCGTCGCGGCCAGCTCGGCGAGCAACGCGCGGGTGGCGTCCCGCAGCGCGTCACCGGCCGGCTCGGTCCCGGCGTCCAGGGCCGCCACCACGGCTTTCACCACCGGTCGCTGGTCCACGGAAGATACCGGGACACTGCTGCGGCGGGGCACGACTCGACGATACCGGCCGGCACCGACAACCGCCCCGCCGCCGCCACCGAGCGCGGCGCGAAAGTCGCCCGTACAGGCACTCCGACCGGCCGCGTCAGCGCCTCCGACGTGCCCGAATGGCCTACCGACGCACTCGTGCCCGGTACACCCGCCTGGTCTGAAGGCCCCCGGGTCGCGGCTTTGCGCCCCGGCAGGGCATAGTTGCCGATGGCGTGTGTACGCCGCTTGGTGAACACCGGGAGGCGGTGGACGTGGCCGTGCGACGGCGGGCTTTGCTCGCCTATGTCCTCACTGCGGGCGTGGTGGCAGCCGGGACGGTCGGACTGTACGCGACACCAGCGTCGGCCGATCCGTTCACGGACCTGGCAGTACAGGTGGCACCGAGCAACATCGATCTCACCGTGGGCGGCCAGGCCGCGACGCTGGTCGTCAGCGTCGGCGCCTCCGGCTCGGTGGACGGCGTGCAGGTGGGTATCCGGATACCGCTCGGCGGCGCGGGAGTGGGCATAGCGAGCGCTCCGAACGGATGTACCAGCGCCGGGCAGACCGCGCTGGTGTGCAACATCGGTCACCTCGAGGCAGGCCAGGTACAGCAGCTCAATGTCGGAATCGGCGCACCCGCGCAGAGCAACCTGCAGGCCGGCGAGCGCAAGTCCGACAACGGTCAGGTCCAGGTCGACGGTCAGGGCGCGGACCCGAACCGCGGCAACAACCAGGCCGAGTTCACCGTGAACCTGACCGGCAACGCGCAGTCGGTCGGCGCGATCTCCGGCACCGTGATCGACGGCAAGTCCAACAAGCCGCTCGGCAACGCGACCGTCACCATCAAGGACGCCGCCGGCCACCAGGCCAACACAGGTACCGACGGCCAGGGCAACTTCTCCTACGCGCCACCGGCGAACAACCCGATCTCGCCCGGCCAGATCACGATCATCGCGGCCAAGGTCGGGTACACGTCCAGTCAGACAGTCAAGGAAGGCCAGTCCGGTCAACCGGTCAGCGGTATCCGGCTGGCCATCGCGCCGAAGGCGGCCAGCGCGTCGGCGAACCCGTCGGCCAGCGCCGGCGAGTCCGAGCCGGGCCTCGCGCTGCCCAGCGAAAACGGCAGCAGCTCCGACAGCGGTCTCGGCCTGGGCGCCTGGCTGCTGATCATCCTCGGCATCCTGCTCGTTGGCGGCGGCATCGCGGCGATCGTGCTGCTCACCCGCAACAAGCGGGACGACGCGGAGGACGACGAGGGCGCCGGGCTGCTGCCCGGTCAGCCGGCGTACGGGGCACCCGGCTACGGCGGTCCGAACGACCAGACCGCGATGTACAACCGGGTGGGCGCCGCCGCGCCGACCACGGCGTACGGTGCGCCGCCGGACGAGTTCGACCACTACGACGGGTACAGCACCAGCGGGTACGGCAGCGGCAGCGGCTACCGCGAGCAGCCGACCCAGATGTACGGCCAGGAGCCGGCCACCCAGAACTACGGCGCTCCCACGCAGAACTACGGCGCCCCGACGCAGAACTACGGGCAGCCGCCGTACGGCGCGCCGAGCCAGAACTACGGCCGGCCCCCGCAGTCGGGCCCGCCCGCGCAGGACCATCGCCAGCCCACCCAGACGTTCAGTCGGGAGCAGCCCACGCAGTACGGCGGCGCACCCACTTCGGGCAGCGGCTACGGCGCACCCACCTCGGGCAGTGGCTATGGTGCGCCCACCTCGGGCAGCGGGTACGGCAACGCGCCCACCTCCGGCGGGTACGGCGGGCCGGGCCCGAACCAGGGCTACGGCGCGACCCCGACCTCCGGCCCCGGGTACGGCGCACCCACCTCGGGCAGCGGGTACGGCGGTACGCCCGGGTACGGCGGTACGCCGACCTCGGGCAGCGGGTACGGCGGCGCGCCGACGTCCGGCAGCGGCTACGACCCGGGCGCCCGCCCGGCGCCGCGGCACGGAGCAGGTCCCGGACCCGCGGCGGGAGGCGGGTACGACCAGCCGACCCGGGCCTGGCAGCCGGGCACCGAGCAGCCGCCACCGGACGAGCGCAACCGCCGGCAGGACCGCGGACCGCTCGACTGGCTGGACGGCTGACCCTCGCGCTGGGCGCTGTTCCCGCGCGCCCGGGCGTCGAGGGCGGCGCTACGAGCCGCGGATGAAGGGCGCCCGCGCTAGCCGCGGGTGAAGCCGGCGCCGCGCAACGTCGGCACGGCCGTACTGGCGTCCCGCTCGACCGCGATCGCCACGTCGGCGGCGAAGCCGCCGGTCACCAGCTCGCGGCCGGACACGCTGCCGACGACCGCAGCCGGTACATCGGGCACCCCGCCGTACGCGGCAAGCGCGGTGGCCGCCTCGACGGACAGCCCGCCGGTACAGTCCGACAGCTCGTCCAGGATCGCCGCGGCACCGAGCAGGTCCTCCACCGCTGGTCGTAGCGTGCCGTCCGGCCAGCGTTCACCCGCCGCGACGACGCCGATCGGCCGCTCCTGCGTGCCGTACCCCCGACTCCGCAGCCAGCCCCCGACGGCGGCCGCGTTGCGCAGGCTGCCGGCGACCACGACGCGCCCGGTGGAACTCGCGGCGGTGCAGATGGTCGATCCGTTCGGCGAGGGCAGGACCAGATCGTCCACCACCGGCGCGGCGGCCAGGGCTGCCGGCGACAGCGACCACGGCCGCTCGACGGTCGTCGCCCTCCGGCCGACCGCGACCTCGGCGCCGATCCGCTCGGCGAACTCCGCGGCCTGATCGCTCCACGGAAACGGGTGCACCCGCATGCCGCGATCCACCGCGACGGTCACCGACGTGGTGAACGACAGGACGTCCACCACGACCAGGACCTCGCACACCCGCGCCAGTTCGGCCGCGCCCGCGAGCCCCCAGTCGAACCGGACCCCCGAGCCGGGCTGAGCGAAGACCGACGCGGTCATGCCCGGCCCGGACTCAACCGGCTGCGCCGGAATCGCCGCCGGTCTGACTCTCGCCGGTCGGGTCGCCCGCCGCGGCGGGACCGCCGAACAACCGGGGCAGCGTGGCGGTCCAGGCCGCCCGCAGCTCGCTGAGCTCGACCGAGAAGAGGTCCTTCAGCTCGAGTACGCCGGCCGCGGCGTCGACCCGCCCGAGCGGCGTCCACGGCACCTGGTGCTGCTCGCACAGCGCGGTGAAGGCCTTCTCCCGACCACGCGGCACCGCGACCACGACCCGGCCGGCGGACTCGGCGAACAGCCAGATGAACGGGTCCGCGCCCGGCGGCAACATGACGCGCGCGCCGGTGTCGTACCGCAGGCACGACTCGACCAGTGCCTGCGCGAGCCCGCCGTCGGACACGTCGTGCGCCGCCGACACCAGCTTCGCGGCGGCGGCACCCGCCATCACCTGGGCCAGCCGCTGTTCGGCGGCCAGGTCCACCGCCGGCGGGGCGCCGCCGAGATGCCCGTGCTCGACCCAGGCCCACTCCGAGCCGGACAACTCCGGCCGCACCTCGCCGAGCAGGAAGATCAGGTCGCCGTCGGTCTCGGTGGCGCCGGTCGGCCCGCCGCCATCGGTCGGCTCCGCGTCGCCGGTCGGCTGGGCGTGACCGCTCGACGGGGCTCCGCCGTCCGCTGCGGGCAGGGCCCGGAAACCCATCGGAACTCGCGCGTGTACATCCGTGAGCACGCCCAGTACGCCGACCACCGGGGTCGGGTGGATCGCGGCGAGCCCGGTCTGGTTGTAGAAGCTGACGTTTCCGCCGGTGACCGGGATGCCCATCGCCGCGCAACCGTCCGCGAGACCGCGTACCGCCTCGGCGAACTGCCACATCACGCCCGGGTCCTCGGGGCTGCCGAAGTTGAGGCAGTTGGTGACCGCGATCGGGGTCGCGCCGGTCACCGCCACGTTCCGGTACGCCTCGGCCAGCGCCAACTGGGCACCGCGGTACGGGTCGAGCCGGGCGTACCGGCCGTTGCCGTCGGTCGCGAGCGCGATACCGAGCCCGGACTCCTCGTCGATGCGCAGTACCCCGGAGTCCTCCGGCTGCGCGAGCACCGTGTTGCCGAGCACGTACCGGTCGTACTGCTCGGTCACCCAGGTCTTGTCGGCCAGGTTCGGGCTCGCCACCAGCCGCAGCAGGGTGTCCCGCAACTCGCCGGCGGTACCGGGGCGGGGCAGCGTCTCGGCCCGATCCGCCTGCAGCAGCACCAGGTCGTTCGGCTCCCGCAGCGGCCGCTCGTACACCGGACCGTCGTCGGCGAGGCTGGCCGGCGGTACGTCCACCACGGTCTCGCCGTGCCAGTCGATCACCAGCCGACCGGTGTCGGTCACCTCACCGAGCACGGTCGCCAGTACGCCCCACTCGGTCGCGACCGCGAGTACCCGGTCCACCGCGTCCGGCGCGACGATCAGCAGCATCCGCTCCTGTGACTCGGAGACCAGTACCTCGTGCGGCTCCATCGACGGCTCGCGCAGCGGTACCCGATTCAGGTCGACCTTCATACCCGAACCCGCCGCCGCGGCGGTCTCGGACAGCGCGCAGGTCAGGCCGGCACCGCCGAGATCCTGGATGCCGATGACCAGGCCGGCGTCGTACAACTGCAGGCACGACTCGATCAGCAGCTTCTCGATGAACGGGTCGCCCACCTGCACGCTCGGCCGGCGCGCCTCGCTCGTGTCGTCGAACGTCGCGGACGCGAGTACGGAGACTCCGCCGATCCCGTCGCGACCGGTCTTCGCGCCGAGCAGTACGACCACGTTGCCGGCGCCGGCGGCCTCCTTGCGCTGCAGCCGCTCGACCGGGAGTACGCCCACGCACAACGCGTTGACCAGCGGGTTTCCCTGGTAGCACGGGTCGAACACGACCTCGCCACCGATGTTGGGCAGGCCCAGGCAGTTGCCGTACCGGGAGATGCCGCCGACCACTCCGGGCAGTACCCGAGCGGTGTCCGGATGGTCCGCCGCACCGAACCGCAGCGGGTCCATCACCGCGACCGGCCGCGCGCCCATGGCCAGAATGTCGCGGACGATCCCGCCCACTCCGGTGGCCGCGCCCTGGAACGGCTCGACGAAGCTCGGGTGGTTGTGGCTCTCCACCTTGAAGGTGACCGCGAGCGTGTCGCTGATCCGCACCACGCCGGCGTTCTCGCCGATCCCGGCCAGCAGGGCGGTACCTTCCGGCGCCTTGTCCACGAACTGTCGCAAGTGGACCTTGCTGGACTTGTACGAGCAGTGCTCGCTCCACATGACCGAGTACATGGCCAGCTCGGCCTGGGTCGGCCGCCGGCCGAGAATCTCACGGATCCGGTCGTACTCGTCGTCGGCCAGGCCGAGCTCGCGGTACGGCTGGACGGCGTCCGCGTCCTTGGTCGCAACGCTCACAGTGTCCACTGTGGACGCCATCGGTGCCGTCTCCCGGGCCTCGGTCTCGGTCGCGGTCATCGGGCCACCGCCGGCTCCGGCTCGGCCGGTCGCGCGCAACCGGGCGTCGCGGCCTTCGTCGCGGTGCCGAGGTGGGCGAGTACGGAGGTGAACAGTCCGAGCCCGTCGGTGGACGGGCCGGTGAGCGCCTCCACGGCGTGCTCGGGATGCGGCATCAGCCCCACCACGGTGCCGGACTCGTTGCGGATGCCGGCGATGTCGCGCTGCGAGCCATTCGGGTTGCCGCCGACGTACCGGAAGACCACCCGGCCCTCCGCCTCCAGCGCGTCGAGCGTACGGGCGTCCGCCACGTAGCAGCCCTCGCCGTTCTTCACCGGTACCACGAGCTCCTGGCCGGCGGTGAAGGTGCTGGTCCAGGCGGTGTCGGCGTTCTCCACCCGGAGCCGCTGGTCGTTGTTGCGGAAATGCAGGTGGGCGTTGCGGGTGAGCGCACCGGGCAACAGGTGCGCCTCGCACAGGATCTGGAAGCCGTTGCAGATGCCCAGTACCGGAAGACCGCCGGCCACACCGTCCACAATGGACGTCATCACCGCGGAGAACCGGGCGATGGCACCGCAGCGCAGGTAGTCGCCGTACGAGAAGCCGCCGGGCAGGATCACACCATCGACGCCGTGCAGGTCCGCGTCGTTGTGCCAGAGCCCCACCGGCTCGGCGCCCGCGAGTCGTACCGCCCGCAGCGCGTCCCGGTCGTCCAGCGAACCGGGGAACGTCACCACGCCGATCCGCGCGGTCACGTCGAGCCTTCGCCGGTGGGCTGCGGCTCCGGGATACCGGCCGGGCCGGCGCCCGCCGCGGCACCCGTGGTCGGTCCGGATTCCGAACCGTCCGCGGAATCATCGGCGCCGTCCAGCCGTACGGTGAAATCTTCGATTACCGGGTTGGCGAGCAGCTTGTCCGCGATCTGCCGGGCCAGGTCCAGATCCGGGGCGCCGGCGAACTCGATCTCTATGCGTTTGCCGATCCGCACGGACGACACATCGCCCACGCCGAGCCGGGGTAGCGCGTTGGCCACCGCCTCACCCTGCGGATCGAGAATTTCTGGTTTGAGCATGACGTCGACGACGACACGGGCCACCCGATGCTCCCTGCTCGTGCTGGTCAGTTCGACAGGCGCAGCACAGCGTACCCGCCTGCCGGCCTGCTCGATTCGGCTGGTCACGAGCCCGGTAAAGCCCGACGTCGACGCCCCGGCGGTCACCGTCGGGGCTTCGACAGATTGCCATGGAGTCGGACATACGACCGGTCCCGGGTCTGTGATCGGGTACAACTACGGTGACACACCGTATCCGAAATGGGGGGACGGAATGGCGATACCCGCCCGAATCGCGGGCGGCGTTGCCGCCGTCACCGCGGCGCTGGGCTGTGGCCGGCGGCGGCACCCGCGGCGACCGGACCGATGATCACGTATGTCCGAAGTGGGCCCATCTACACCAGCAACGGCTCGACCGAGGTGAAACAGACCCCAAAGAGTGCACAAGGGTTCGCAGCCGGACGTGCGGAGGTTCTGACCAGCCATACCGGCCCTGTGGACACGACTGTGGACAGCCCTGTGGAGGTCCGGTGTCTACCGGGCCCGGAACTGTGGACAACCTGTGGATCGGCCGCCGCTGGGCGGTGGCCACGGTCAACCGCCGCGGTCCGGGTGCGGTGGCGCCGCAGGGCCCCCGCGCAGGTTCGCGCGCGGGGGCCTCTGCGCCTCAGCTCACGCTGTGCGCGGCCAGCCCGTTGTAGCAGTCGGGGATGACCAACGACCCGGAGACGTCGAGCGCGTCGAGGCGGGACCAGCCGTAGACGCCGGTGGTCCTGTCCAGGAGGTAGAACCAGAGGGCGTCGTTGGTGTTCAGGACGGCACAGTGGACGTCGATCCCGTGGCTCGGATAGCCGAGTCCGCGGCTGCCGCAGTCGGTGTACGGACCCGCGTGGATCCTGGTCCCGGTCAGGAAGTGGATGCCGCCATCGTGGTAGATGTCAGGGTGGGTGCTCCAACCCGCGCAGTGGGAAGCTGCCGCGGCCGGGCTACCGGACACGAGCAGGCCGCCCAGGGCAAGGGCCAGCGCCCCCGCCAGGGCAAGAAGCCGAGATCGCATTGACTGAGTTCCTTCCGTCGGGTTCAGTCCGCCGCGGTACCGGGCATCCCGCGGTGACTATCGTGCGAAGCGCCCTGCGCGAAGATGTCGCTCGTTCCGGTCGCGCCGGTACGAGCCCGAGCCTGGCGACGACGTATGGGAAAAAACTTGGCGGGATGTTGGTGAGCGACCGGTCGATGAAGTCGGAGCGGCCGGACCTGCGGCTGCTGGGCCCGGTGGAGGTCCTCTCCGGCGGTACCCGCGTCGACCTCGGGCCGCCGCAGCAGCGGCACCTGCTGGCCGCGCTGCTCGTCGACACCGGCCGGGTGGTCGCCGTGGACACCCTGATCGACCGGTTGTGGGACACGCCGCCGGCCGAGGCCCGGCGCAACGTGTACGGCCTGGTCACGCGGCTGCGGCGGGCACTGGCGCCGGTCGCGGCCGGCGACGGCGCGGTACAGGTGGTCCGCCGCAGCGGCGGGTACGTGTGCGACGCCGAGCCGGACCAGGTGGACCTCCTGCGGTTCGGGCGCCTGGTCGACGCGGCCCGCCAGCCGGACCACGCGGTCGCCGACCGCATCGCGCTGCTAAACGAGGCGCGCGGACTGTGGGCTGGCGTACCGCTGTCCGGGCTGTCCGGTTCGTGGGTCGCGCGGACCCGCCAGAGCTACCAGCGCCGGTACGTCGAGGCGACGGTGACCTGGGCGTACGCCAAGCTCGCGGCTGGCGAGCCGGACGAGGTGACCGGCCCGGTGCGGGAGCTGGCCGGCGAGTACCCGTTCGTCGAGTCGCTGCACGAGGTGCTGATGCGGGCGCTGCGGGCGGCCGGACGCCCGGCCGAGGCACTGGAGGTGTTCGCGGCACTGCAGCGGGAACTGGCCGAGCAGCTCGGCACCGATCCGGGACCGGACATCCAGGCCGTACACCAGCGGATCCTGCGCGGCGAGCCCGACGCTCCGAGCGGCGGCGGGACCGCCCGAGCGGTGACCGCGGCCGGGCCCGCTCCCACCGCGTGGACGCCGGTCGTGCCGGCCCAACTGCCCGCCGACGTGGCCACCTTCACCGGGCGCTCCACCGCACTCGCCCAGCTCGACGCCGTACTGGGCCGCTCCCGCGCCGACGCCAGCCCGCCGCCGGTGGCCGCGGTGACCGGCACCGCGGGAGTCGGCAAGACCACCCTGGTGACCCACTGGGCACATCGGGTCTCCGACCAGTTCCCGGACGGTCAGCTCTACGTGGACCTGCGCAGCTACCCGCGTACCGAGGGGTCGACCCTGTCCGCGTCCGACGCCCTGGCAATCCTGCTCCGCGGGATGGGCGTCCCCGCCGATCAGGTACCGCGGGACGAGCAGGCGCGGGCCGGGCTGTACCGCTCGACGCTGGCCGGACGGCGCGTGCTGGTGATCCTCGACGACGCGTACGCCGTCGACCAGGTAGCCCCGCTGCTGCCCGGATCCCCCGGCTGCCTGGTTGTCGTCACCAGCCGGCATGACATGCCCGGACTGATCGCGGTACAGGACGTCGAGCCGGTGCTGCTCGACGTACTCCCGGCGCAGGATGCCGAGCTGCTGCTGCGGCGGATCGTCGGTGCGGCACCGGTGGCCGCCGAACCGGAGGCCGCTGCCGAGCTGGCCGCGCTGTGCGGGTACCTGCCACTGGCGCTGCGGATCGCCGCCGCCCACGTCGCCCGGCCGCCCCGGTGGCAGCTCGCCGACTACGTACGCCACCTGCGGCGGGACCGGTTCGGCGCGCTCGCCACCGGTACCGACCGGCACACCGCCGTGGACTCGGCGCTGCACCTGTCCTGTACGGCCATCGAGCCCGAACCGCGGCGGCTGTTCCGGCTCATGGGCATCGCGCCCGGCTACGACATCACGCCGCTGGCGGCCGCGGCGCTCACCGGCCAGGACTTCGACCAGGCGAGCCGGCTGCTGGACCGGCTGGCCGGTGCCCACCTGGTCGAACAACGGGTGCGCGGCCGGTACGGCTTCCACGAGCTGCTCCGCGGGTACGCCGCCGGCCAGTGCCGGGACCAGGACGATCCGGCCGAGTGCGCGTTAGCGGTACGCCGGCTCGTCGGCTTCTACGAGCGGACCGCGAGCGCGGCCGCGGACCTCGCCGCGCCGCGCGCGATGCGGCTGCCGCCCCCGGCGGCGGACCTCGGTGGTACGCCGCTGATCTTCGACCAGCCGGCCGAGGCGTCTGCCTGGCTGGATGCCGAGCGGGGCAACCTCGAAGCGATCGGCCGGTACGCCGCGGCACATGGACCGTACGAGGTGGCGTGGCAGCTTGCCGACGCGCTGCGCCAGTACTTCTGGCTCAGCCGGTCGACCCGCGAGTGGCTGGCCATCACCGAGGCGGGCCTGCGGGCGGCCGTCGCCGCGGGCGACCGCACCGCCGAAGCGGTGACCCGTGGCCACCTGGGCGTGGTGCACTGGACGACAGGAGACTTCGCCGCCGCGCTGGAGGAGTTCGAGCGGGCCCTCCACCTCGACCAGCAGCTCGGGCTCACCGACCGGGCAGCCGGAATGCTCGGCAACATCGGCTCGATCCACCGGGAGACCGGCAACCTCGACCAGTGCCTGGACTACACCGAGCGGGCCTGCGAGGTGTTCCGGAAGAGCGGCAACCGGCTCGGCGAGGCGAACGCCCGGATCACGCTCGCCGGGATGTACGAGGACCACGGCCAGTTGGACCGGGTCGCCGAGGAAGCCGCCTGGGCGCTGCGCATCTACCGTCAGGAAAACAACCAGGACGGAATGGGCAGTGCCCTGCTGTACCTCGGCAGCGCGGCGCTGAAACGGGGCGAATGGTCCGCGGCGGTCGGACTGGCCGAGCAGGCGGCGGACACGTTCGAGCAGCTTGGCGCCCCGCTGGGACACGCGTGGGCACTCCAGCTCATGGGCGAGGCCGCGCTCGGCCTCGGCGACCTCGACCACGCCCGCCGCGCCGCGGACGGGGCAGTGCAGCTGGCCCGGCAGGCCGGCAACGACCTCGGCCGAGCCGAAGCGCTGGTGGCGCGCGCCGCCGTCGACCAGGCGGACGGACAACCCGAACAGGCGTACCGGCGGTACACCGAGGCGCGGTCACTGGCCCGGGCCGGCGGCACGCCCCTGCCCGAGGTGAACGCGCTGCTCGGCCGGGCCCGGCTACCCGCTCATTCGGCCGGTGCCGCCGCGTCCGACTGGCGACCCGCCGACGACGCGGCCACGGCGCTGGACGCCGCCCGCCGGGCCGGGTACCGCCTGCACGAAGGTGAGGCGTTGATATCGCTGGCCCGGATCCGGTTGGACGCCGGTGACCTGGACGACGCCGCCGCCCACGCCGGCCAGGCTCTGGAGGTCCTCGCCGGGACCGGCGCCGAACCGCTGATCGCGGCCGCCAGCACGATCGTGGCCCGCGCCGTACCGGCCTGACCGCCGGCGCGCGTCAGGCGTCCCCGAGCAGCCGGTCGAGGTCCACATCGGTCGGCAGGGCGGCCTGCGCGCCCAGCCGGGTGGTGGCGAGCGCCCCGGCGGCGCAGCCCCGGCGTACCGCATCGGACAGCTCGCGGCCGGCGGCGAGGGCCGCGGCGAGCGCCCCGCAGAACGCGTCCCCGGCACCGGTGGGGTCCACGACCTCGACCGGAATCGCCGGCTGCGCGGCAACCCCGGTGGCCGTCGCGACCAGCGCACCCCGGCCGCCGAGCGTCACGACGGCGGCCACCGGGCCGTACCCGAGCAGGCCGGCGGCGAGCCGCGGCCAGTCCGCGACCGCGCCGTACCCGGCCAGCGCGAGCGCCTCGGTCTCGTTGACCACCAGCACGTCGACCAGGGCCAGCAGCTCGGTGACCGTGGGGTCATCCGCCGCCGGCGGGGGTGCCGCGTTCAACACCACCCGGGCGCCGGCCGTACGGGCGACCCGCGCCGCCAGGAGACACGCTTCCGGCGGGATCTCCAACTGCAACACCACCACGTCACCCGCGGACAGCTCCGCCGCGAGCGGGTCGAGAGTCGCGCCGTCGAGCATCCGGTTGGCGCCCGGCGACACCACGATCGTGTTCTCGCCTTCGGAGGCCACCACGATCATCGCCAGGCCGGTGGTCGCGCCGGCGATCGTCGCCACCCGGTCGGTGCGGATGCCCTCCGCGGCCAGGTTCTCCCGTACCCGGTCGCCGAACGTGTCCGCGCCCACCGCCGCGTACAGCACCGTGTCGGCGCCGAGCCGGCGGGCGGCAACCGCCTGGTTCGCGCCCTTGCCGCCGGGCTGTACCACCGCGTCCGCGCCGAGCACCGTCTCCCCGGCCGTGGGCAGCCGGTCGACTTCCGCGATCAGATCGATGTTCGCGCTGCCCACCACCACGACACGGCTCACGGGGCCCCGCCGACGCGTCACAGGATCGGTGGCGGCGTGTAGCGCGCGGCTTCGGGACGCGCCGCGGTGACGGCGTGCACGCGACGTACAACCTCGGCAACCTGATCCCCGGCGGCGCCGGTGAAGGCGACGGGGTCGGCGACCAGGCGGTCGATCTCCGCCTTTGACAGGCGCAGCCGGGAGTCCGCGGCCAACCGGTCGAGCAGGTCGTTGTCGGTACCGCCCTTCTCCCGCATGCCCAGCGCGACCGCCCGGGCGTGCTCGGCGATCACCTCGTGCGCCTGCTCCCGCCCGACACCGCGTCCGACCGCCGCGAGCAGCACCTTCGTGGTGGCGAGGAAGGGGAGGTACCGGTCGAGCTCGCGCTGCACCACGGCCGGGTACGCGCCCAGCTCGGTCAGTACGGTCAGCAGGGTCTGGAACACCCCGTCGGCGGCGAAGAACGCGTCCGGCAGCGCCACCCGGCGTACCACCGAGCAGGACACGTCCCCCTCGTTCCACTGGTCGCCGGCCAGCTCGCCCACCATGGACAGGTACCCGCGCAGCACCACGGCGAGGCCGTTGACGCGCTCGCACGAGCGGGTGTTCATCTTGTGCGGCATCGCGCTGGAGCCGACCTGACCGGGCTGGAACCCCTCGGTCACCAGCTCCTGGCCGGCCATCAACCGGATCGTCAGGGCAAGGCTCGACGGCGCGGCCGCGGCCTGGACCAGCGCGGACACCACGTCGAAGTCGAGCGAGCGCGGGTACACCTGACCCACGCTGGTGAGCACCTGCTCGAAGCCGAGGTGGTCGGCGACTCTCTGCTCGAGGGCTGCGATGTTCACCGGCGAGCCGAGCAGATCGAGCTGGTCGGCCGCGGTACCGACCGGACCCTTGATGCCCCGCAGCGGGTACCGGGCCAGCAACTCGGAGATTCGTTCGTACGCCACCAGCAGTTCCTCGGTAGCGCCGGCGAAGCGCTTGCCGAGCGTGGTCGCCTGCGCGGGTACGTTGTGCGACCGCCCGACGATCACCAGGCTCGCGTACTCCGTGGCCCGTTCGGCGAGCCGGGCCAGCGCGGTCACCATCCGGTCCCGTACCAGCGCGAGTGAGGCCCGGATCTGCAGCTGCTCCACGTTCTCGGTGAGATCGCGGCTGGTCATGCCCTTGTGGATGTGCTGGTGGCCGGCGAGTGCGCAGAACTCCTCGATCCGCGCCTTCACGTCATGCCGGGTGACGCGCTCCCGAGCCGCGATGGAGTCGAGATCGACCTGGTCGACGACCCGCTCGTACGCCTCGATGACCCCGTCCGGTACGTCGACGCCGAGGTCCCGTTGGGCCCGCAGTACCGCGATCCACAGCCGGCGCTCCAGCCGTACCTTCTCCTCGGCCGACCAGATCGCGACCAGTTCGGGCGAGGCGTAGCGGGCGGCGAGAACGTTCGGTACCAGCGGTTTCGTCACGCCGCCATTGTCGCCGCTGGCGGGGATCGGCGGCACCGCGGGGCTGAGTCTTCCGACCCCGCGGCGGTCGCGCGCGCCGCGGATGTTGGACGCGCCGCGTCGGTTCGGACGGGCCGCGGGGTTGGACGCTGTGGCGGTTGGACGCTGTGGCGGTTGGAAGCTGTGGCGGTTGGAAGCTGTGGCGGTTGGACGCTGTGGCGGTTGGACGCGCCGCGGGGCCGTGGCTCCGGCCCCGCGGCGCGCCTGTCTTCTACTTCGCCGGCGGCGGCAGTCCCGGCGCCCCGGCACTCGCGCCGGCACCGGGCGGTTGCGGCAGCCCGGAACCAGGCTGCTGGGCGACCGGCTGGCCCGGGTAGCCCTCCGGGTACAGGGTCAGGCCCGGCTGCATCGCTACCTGTGCGAGCTGCGCCGGCGGGAGGACGGGCTTCGTCCGCTGCGCCACCGGTGCCGGCGGGTTGTGGCCGCCCGGCCGGCTCGCCTCGCCGTAGTTGGACTCGCTCAGGCCGATGCCGGTGCCGTCCGGCCGGATGACGTACACGCTGTACCGGATGACGCCGTGGGCCTCGTGGTACACCTGCGACACGACCGTCGCACCGGCAACCGTGTCGACCGTGCAACTGGCCGGCTTGGGCGGCAGGCCACCGGCGGAGTAGTCGCCGGGCGGCGGCCAGGCGCAGTCCCTGGCGTGGTCCTGCCCGAGCGCCGCGGGGTAGAAGTCGAGGAACAGGGTGCTGGTACCGGCCGTGTCCCGGATGTCACCGATCGCCTTGTACCCACCCTGGCTGGCGTAGACGGCGAGCGCCGGGCGCTGGCCGGACAGGCCGCCGGGGATCTTGACGAACACGGATCCGGCCGGTGTACGCCGGTGCAGCGCCGGCAGCAGTACCGAGGTCAGCCGCGCGGTCGCGTGCGCCGGCGGCTCGGTCGGGTCGAGAACGCCACCGGGAGTTTCCGGCACGCCGCTGGTGGGCGACGCGCTCGGCTGGGCGCCGGCCCGCACGCTCGTACCGGTGCCGCCAATGGCTTGTGGCAGCGTGCCGATGCCGATGGCGAGGACCGCAACCCCCGCGACGGTACCGGCCGCAGCAGCCCACCGGCGGCGCCGCTGGCCGCGTACCTCGCCGGCGATCAGATTGTCGATGTCGATGCTGGTGGGTGGCGGATCGGTGACCGCGTCCCGCAGCAGTTCGGGCAGGCGCTCCATGGCGAGTCTCCTTGTCAGCTCTCGGCTGCCGCGCCGGTGGACGCTGCGACCAGACGGGTCCGCAGCGTCTCCAGGGCACGGGCGGCCTGGCTCTTGACGGTGCCGGTGCTGACGCCGAGCGCGCTGGCGGTCTCTTCGACCGAGAGGTCGCAGTAGTACCGCAGCACAACCACCGCGCGACGGCGCGGCGGCAGTTCGGCGAGGAGCGCGAGGAGAGCGATCCGGTCGGTGACCGCTCCGAGGTCATCGGACCGGCCGGCCGCTGTGGCCGCCCGGTCCGGCAGGACGTTGGTGGTGTGCTCGCGACGCCACGGCCGCCGCCGCTCGTCCAGCCACGCGCGGAGCAGCATCCGGCGGGCGTACGCGTCGAGATCGGCGATCTCCTGCGCCTTGCGCCAACGCCGGTACAACTTGCCCAGCACGATCGAGACGAGATCGTCGGCGGTGTGCCAGTCGCCGCACAGCAGGTACGCCGTGCGCCGGAATCTGTCCATCCGGCTCAGGACGTACTCGCGGTACGACGCGGTGTCGATGGGGAGCACCCGGTCACCTCCTCGGCTTCACCCCTCAAACGGAACGAGGAGGCGACCAGGTTGCCTGGCTAGTCCGATCCGCCGGTCGCAGCCGTGAGCGCGATGTCGGTACGGTACTGCGCGCCTTCCAGCTCGACGCCTTCTACCAGCGCGTATGCGGCGGCTCGCGCGGCCGGCAGGTCGGCCCCGGTGGCGGTACAGCAGAGCACCCGGCCGCCGGCCGACACGAGCGTGTCGTCGCGTCGGGCGGTACCGGCGTGCAGCACCCCGTCCACGTCCGCGCCGGTGATCGCGTCGCCGGTGCGCGGCGTACCCGGATAGCCGGCGGACGCGACAACGACGGTGACCGCCGCACCGGGCCGCCACCGCAGCGGCGGGTGATCGGCGAGCGTTCCGGTGGCCGCGGCGTGCAGCAGCCCCGCCAGTGGCGTGTCGAGCAGCGCGAGTACGACCTGCGTCTCCGGATCGCCGAACCGGGCGTTGAACTCGATCACCTTCGGGCCGGCGGCGGTGATCACCAGCCCGCAGTACAACAACCCGGCGAACGGGGTGCCGCGCCGCGCCAACTCGGTCAGGGTCGGCCGCACCACATCGGCCATCACGTCGTCCACCAGCCCGGACGGCGCCCACGGCAGCGGTGCGTACGCGCCCATCCCACCGGTGTTCGGGCCGGTATCGCCGTCACCGATGCGCTTGAAGTCCTGTGCCGGTACCAGTGGTACCGCGGTCCGCCCGTCGGTCACCACGAACAGCGACACCTCGGGGCCGGACAGGTACTCCTCGACCACCACCGAACCGCTCGCCGCCGCGTGCGCGAGGGCTTCGGCGCGATCGTCGGTGACCACCACGCCCTTGCCGGCCGCCAGGCCGTCCTTCTTCACCACGTACGGTGGGCCGAACTCGTCCAGCGCCTTGGCGGCCGCGTCCGGGGTGTGGCAGGTGTACGACCGGGCGGTCGGTACCCCGGCCGCGGCCATGACGTCCTTGGCGAACGCCTTCGAGCCTTCCAGTCGAGCCGCCTCGGCGGACGGGCCGAAGCAGGCGATGCCGGCCGCGCGTACCGCGTCGGCGACCCCGGCCACCAGCGGCACCTCCGGACCGATCACCACCAGCTCGGCGGCAACGTCCTGAGCCAGCCGGGTGACCGCGGCCGGATCGGCCACCTCCACCGGTCGGGTCTCGGCCTGTGCGGCGATGCCCGGATTACCGGGAGCGCAACAGAGCAGGTCGACGGACGAGTCGGCGGCGAGCGCGGCGACCAGCGCATGTTCCCGGCCGCCGCCCCCGATCACGAGTACGCGCACGTCCAGAGCCTACGAGAGCCGACCGGTGTACACCGGGTCGGCGCTAGAAGCGACTGCCGCCGCCCGCCACACATTCACCCCGCCGGAGGAGAACCTGCGGGACCCGGCTGTGCGACTCGATGTACCGGTAGGCGTCGGACCTGACGTAGCCGGCCAATCGCAGATGAGCCTGGTGGTCACCGTTCAGGGCCCGACCGAACACCGGCTCGTGGTGAGCAATTCTGTTCCGGAGCTTCCGTTGCCGGTCCAGCTCTCGGTGCAGTGCCGTCCGCGGGCCCGAGTAATGCGGAAAAGCGCGGTGGACAAACGGTTGCCAGAACTGCGTCTCGTACTGCCGGTGGGCGGTGTCGTGAAATGGCGCCGCGCGCCGCGGGGTGCGTCCGGCGCCGAGCAGGCCGGTCCAGAATCCGAGACTCAACGCCGCGACCACGTCTCCCGCCACCACGGGACGGCGCTGACGCGCTGCGACCTTCGAAGCGTCCAGCCGCGCCAACCGCAACTGCTCGGCCATCGTCGGCGTGAGTCGGATGCCCGGAGCAGACCACCACTCAGCTCGCTCATAGCGGTGCCGGAGCTGCTGGTCGAGGGAGTTGCGTACGACTACCTCAAGCGCGTGGAGTTCGCCCCAGAATGCCGCCGACACCTCGATGTTCCAGGTGTACAACCGCAGTGCCTTGGCGCGATCCATTTCGCACGCGATGAGGTACGGACTCAAGCGCGGCGGAGACAGCAGCCTCGGAAGGGTAGGGATGGTGGCCGGATCACACGTCACCGACCGCGTTCCTCCCCGAGAAAAGCATTGCCCGGGGGGTCCGGCTTTCGCCGAACCGATCCCGGGCTTACCCGTCGAGAATAAGCGGGGACGCGACCGACTTCAACGCGGGCGAACTGAGATCGCCCGTACGTGCAGCGGTTCAGCCTCGCTTGCGCGCGGTGAACAGCAGGTACTCCCAGTCCAGCACGATGCTGCCGGTGCCCCGGTCGTACCGCTCGGCCAGGTTCGCCAGGTCGGCGTCCAGCGCGGCCACCCGATTCGGCTCGTCGGCGATCGCCTTGTACGCCGCGATCGTCGGCCCGTAATGCGACTTGAAGTAGTCCCGGAAGTCGGCGGGACGGTCGAAGTGATCGACCGTGACGGTCTGCCGGTGCGCGACCACCTCGGTGATCCGGTCGCCGAACAGGGCGGCGAGGTGCTCCTCACTGCCCCACAACGGCGGCGGCTGCGCGCCGGGCGGAGGCGGCGGGACGTACGACTTCATGGTGGCGAACAGCTGGCCGATGAAGCCCTGCGGCGTCCAACTGGCCAGCCCGATCCGGCCGCCCGGCCGGCAGACCCTCAGCAGTTCGTCGGCGCTGACCTGGTGGTGCGGGGCGAACATGACGCCCAGGCAGGACAACACCACGTCGAACTCGCCGTCGGAATATGGCAGCGCCTCGGCGTCGGCCTCCTGCCAGTCGAGGTGTACGCCGTGCCGCGCCGCGGCCGCCTGTCCGGCGGCGAACAGCTCGGGAGTCAGGTCGCTGGCCACCACCTGTGCCCCGGCCAGCGCGGCCGGGATGCTCGCGTTGCCGGATCCCGCCGCGACGTCCAGCACCCGGTGGCCGGGGCCCACCCCGCATGCCTCGACCAGGGCGGTGCCCAGCGGCGATACGAGTTCGGCGGCAACCCGCGGGTAGTCGCCGGAGGCCCAGATGGCCCGGTGCTTCGCCTTCAGCGCCCGGTCCGCCTCGGTGATGTCGGTCTGTACTGTCATCGTCAGCTCCGTCGTAGTTTCCGCCGGACCGTTTACCGGCCCTGGCCTGCACAAACGACGCTACGAACCAGCGGGGCGGCTACCTAGTGCACGATCTGTACCGCCGCCCGGTACGAAACGGACGAGTGCGGCATCCAGCGGTGCCAATCCGGCTCGACCCGGCGCGGGCGCACCTACGCTCAGGCGATGGGTATCTCGTATCACCAGTTCTGTCCGGTCGCGAAAGCCATGGAGCTGCTGGACGAACGGTGGACCATGCTGGTCATCCGGGAGCTGGTCAGTGGCTCCGAACGCTTCAACGACCTGCGCCGGGGCGTACCGCGGATGTCCCCGACCCTGCTGTCCCGGCGGCTGCAACAACTGGTCCGGGCCGGCATCGTGGAGCGGCGTACCGACGGCACCGACGTGCGGTACGTGCTCACCGAGGCCGGCGAGGAGCTGCGGCCGGTGGTCGTGGCCCTCGGTACCTGGGGGATCCGCTGGATCGGCGAGCTCGGTGACGCCGATCTGGACCCGAAACTGCTGCTGTGGGACATGCACCGCAACGTGGACGCGACCGCGGTCCCGGCCGGCCGTACGGTCGTCCAGTTCCGGTTCCCGGACGCGCCCCGGGAGGCGCGGGACTGGTGGCTGGTGCTCACCCGGGACGACGCCGACGTGTGCGACGTGGATCCCGGCTTCGGGGTGGCGGTCACGGTCACCGCGAACCTGCGCAGCCTGGTGCGGGTGTGGCGCGGCGACCTGACCTGGTCGGGGGCGCTACGGGCCGGCGACATCGAGGTGCAGGGTCCGGAGGCGCTGCGCCGGGCGGTACCGGCGTGGTTCACCCTCTCCGGGTTCGCCGAGGTGCCGCGGCCGGCCGCGCGAGCCGGCACCGCCGGCTGATAAAGCCGGCCGCGCCGGCGAGCAGCGTCAGCTCAGCAGGTCGCGGCGTACGACGTTCTGGTCGCGGCCGGGTCCCACGCCCACCACGCTCACCGGCGCACCGCAGAGTTCCTCGAGCCGCTGGATGTACGTCTGCGCGTTCTTCGGCAGTTCCTCGAACCGCCGGCACTCGGTGAGCTCCTCCCACCAGCCGTCCAGGAACTCGTAGATCGGCGCGGCGTGGTGGAACGCGGTCTGCGTCATCGGCATCTCGTCCACGCGCTCGCCGTCGATCGAGTAGCCGACGCACACGGGGATCCGCTCCAGCCCGGACAGTACGTCGAGCTTGGTGATGACCAGGTCGGTGATGCCGTTGACCCGTACCGAGTACCGCCCGACCACCGCGTCGAACCAGCCGCACCGGCGCTCCCGGCCGGTGGTGGTGCCGTACTCCTGGCCGACCTTGCGCAGGTGGTCGCCGTTCTCGTCGTTCAGCTCGGTCGGGAACGGGCCGGAGCCGACCCGGGTGGTGTACGCCTTGATGATCCCGATCACGCGACTGATCCGGGTCGGCGGGATGCCGGAGCCGACGCAGGCACCGCCGGCGGTCGGGTTGGACGAGGTGACGAACGGATAGGTGCCGTGATCGAGATCGAGCATGGTCGCCTGGGCACCTTCGAGCAGTACCGTCTCGCCTGCTTCCAGCGCCTTCGCCAGCGCCAGCCGGGTGTCGGCGATGTACGGCTTGATCCGCTCGGCGTGGGCGAGGTACTCCTCGGTCACGGCGGCCTCGTCGATCGCCTTCCGGTTGTACACCTTCACCAGGGTCTGGTTTTTCTCCCGGAGGACCAGCTCCAGTTTGGCCCGCATGATGCCGGGGTCGAGCAGGTCGGCGACCCGGATGCCGGTACGTCCCACCTTGTCGCCGTAGGCGGGGCCGATGCCGCGGCCGGTGGTGCCGATCCGGGCCTTGCCGAGGTACCGCTCGACCACCCGGTCCAGCGCCCGGTGGTGCGGCATGATCAGGTGCGCGTCGGCGGAGATGAGCAGCCGGGACGTGTCGACTCCCCGCTCGGCCAGCCGGTCCAGCTCCTCGATCAGCACCCGGGGGTCGATCACCACGCCGTTGCCGATCACCGGTACACAACCCGGCGTGATCACCCCGGACGGCAGCAGGTGCAGCGCGAACGTCTCGCCGTCGGGCGTCACGATGGTGTGCCCGGCGTTGTTCCCGCCCTGGTAGCGCACCACGTAGCCGACGCGTTCACCGAGCAGGTCGGTGACCTTGCCCTTGCCCTCGTCTCCCCACTGGGCGCCGACGAGCACGATCGCTGGCATGTGAACTCCGTATCGCGGACGGGCGCCTGGCACCGTCGCCATGCTGGGGCTGATGATCAGCGGAACTGGCCGCAGCGGCCGCCGCACCGGGTGGCACCGCCCC
Source organism: uncultured Actinomycetota bacterium (assembly GCA_963742715.1). GTDB lineage: Bacteria > Actinomycetota > Actinomycetes > Mycobacteriales > Micromonosporaceae > CAVUMR01. The sequence goes on from CAVUMR010000003.1 coordinate 1,495,795, forward strand.
GACCGGGGCGCGCCATCGGCAAGGGTACGCGGCGCGTACGGTTCTCCGCGGAACTGATGGTCGGCCAGCCGTGGAGCCTGTGGTGGACGTCATCCTGCTCAGCCTGATGGACGGCGGCTGCGGAGCCGCATCGTCACCGCGGGTGCCGGTGCTCGCGTGCCGGGACGCGCTGCGGGCGGCCGGCGCGTCGGCCGAGACCGTCGAGGCGACCGCCGACGCGGACATCGACGCGGTGGTCGAGCGGCTCGCGGCCGCCGCCGACGGCGTCGTCGACCCGACCGTGCCCCGGCTGGTCGTCGCGGCGAGCGGCGACGGGGAGTTGCGCGCCGTGCTGCGCCGGCTGGTCCGGCGGTACGCGCCCGCGCCCAGCCAACGCCCGGCAGACCTGCCGCCGGCTCGGACGATCCCCGACCTGCCACCGGTCGGGGTGCTACCGCTCGACCCGATCGGCACGCCCTCTACCAGCGCGGATGATCTCGCCGGACGACTCGGCCTGCCGCGCGATCCGGCCGCGGTGGCCGCCGCGGTGCTCGGTGGCCGGACCCGGCGGCTCGACCTGCTCCGTACCGACGCCGGCTCGGTGACGCTGCACGGCTCGCTGCTCGGGGGCGCGGACGAGGCCGGCCGGGTGGTCAGCTGGCGCGGCCGGGTGGAGGTGGACGACGCGGTGCTGTCCGACGGTACCGAGGCGCTGCTGGCCTGCGCGGTGGTCAACGGCACCGGCTATGCCGAGTTGGACGGGCTGCCGCTGGCCCCGGCCGCAGACCCCGCCGACGGCGCCGTCGACGTCGCGGTGGCGTTGCCGGGGTACCGCCGGGGAGTGCTCGGTCGGCGCCGGACCCGGATCGAGGTACGCCGGGCCAGTGGTCGCGCCGTTGCGGTCACCCCTCACGATGACGACGTGCCGTACCTCGACGATGGCGTGGTCGCGACACTGTCCCGCAAGCGCACCTGGTGGATAGAAGCGGGTGCGTGGGCGGTGTACATCTGATTACCGTGTGGGAGGCTTCAGCGGTTGCCGCCCACATGTCGGACAATCGGCGGAGTACCCCGTGGCACGGGGTTGAGGAGAGGACGACAGGGGGTAACGGTGGAGGAGTCCCGCACCAACCCGCAGCCGACCGACCCGCAGGCGTCAGCGCCTGACGAGCCGACCGGTCAGGCCGGTGCGGCCAGCGGTCCCGGCGACGGCGAGTCGTACGACGAGCCGATGTGGCCGCCGATCGACGAGATCTCGTCCACCCGTCCGGCGGCACCACCGCCGGCCGACGCGTGGTCGGCGTTCCCGGCGACTCCCGGCCCGGCGTACACCCCGGTTCCCGGCGGCCAGGCCGGTGCCGCTGCGACCACGCCGAGTCATCCGGCGCCAGCGCCGGCACCCGACCCCGCCCCGACCTCCGCCGCCGCACCCACGTCGGGCGCGGCCTACGCGGCCCAGACGGCCGGTGCGGCTCACGCGGCGCCCACCTCCGGCGCGGCCTACGCGGCCCAGACGGCCGGTGCGGCTCACGCGGCGCCCACCTCCGGCGCGGCCTACGCGGCCCAGACGGCCGGTGCGGCTCACGCGGCGCCCACCCCGGGCACGGCCTACGCGGCGCCGACGTCGGGCGCGGCCTATGCGGCGCCGAGCGCGCCGGGCCACCCCGGCAACGGGTACCAGCAGGCCGGCGCGGCATGGCCGCAGCAACCGCCGCAGCAACCGCAACAGCAGCCCCAGGCCGGCTACGGCTCCTCGTACTGGCCGGATCACGCGCCACCGTCGAGCGCGCCACCGGCCAGCGCCCCACCATCGGGACAGCAGCCGGATCCGACCGGCTGGGTCACCGCGCAACCGGCCGATCCGGCCGCCGGCCAGCCGGTACCACCCCCGGGCGGCTGGTACGGCCAGCAGGCCGAGGCCGCGGGACAGCCACCGGCCGGCGGCCAGTACAGCGCCTACCCGGGCGGTACGCCGGGCTACGGCACCGAGCCGTTCCCGCAGGAGTTCCCGCCCCAGCACACCTCGCCGACAGCCGACGAGTTCGCCAAGCGCCGGGCGGTACGACCGAGCGACCCGATCGCCACGCAGGGCGTACGCGCCGCGGTCCGCCGCGGCTCGATGGGCCTGCTCCGGCTCGGCCCCGGCCGCAAGGAGCAGGAGCAGCGGCGCGGGGTCGAGATGGTACGGCGCAACTTCGGTGGCCTGCGCCAGGTCACCGTGGTCAACCCCAAGGGCGGTGCCGGCAAGACCGTCGCGGTGCTCAACCTGGCCATGACCTTCGGCCAGAAGCGCGGCGGGTACGTGCTGGCCTGGGACAACAACGAGACCCAGGGCACCCTCGGGATGCGCGCGAGCCAGGACTTCCACATCCGTACCGTCCGGGATCTGCTCCGCGATCTCGACCACTTCCGCGGCCCGACCGGCCGGGTCGGCGACCTGTCCCAGTACGTGCGGGCGCAGGGCGAGGCGATGTTCGACGTGCTCGCCTCGGACGAGTCGGCGACCGCGGGCGAGATGCTCACCTCGAACGCCTTCCGAGACATCCGGGAAGTCGTCAGCCGGTTCTACAAGTTGATCGTGGTCGACACCGGGAACAACGTACGGGCGGCCAACTGGCAGGCCGCGATCGACGCCACCGATCAGCTCGTGGTCACCATGTCGGCCCGGAACGACTCGGCCGAAACCGCCGCCCGGATGCTCGACCATCTCGAGCAGACCGGCCGGCACGACCTGGTACGCCGGGCCGTGACCGTGGTGTCGATGCCGGCACACCGCAAGGATCTGGACCTGCCGGCGGTACAACGGCACTTCTCGGCCCGGACCCGGGCGGTACTGCTCGCGCCGTACGAGAAGCTGCTCGATTCGGGTGAGCCGATCCGGTACCACGGCCTGAGCCAGGCCAACCGCGACGCCTGGTTGAAGATCGCCGCGGCGGTGGCCGAAGGGTTGTAGCGCCGGTCAGCCGGTGAGCGCGTCCGCGGCGGCGGGATCGCAGTCCCGCAGCAGCTGCGCGCAGCGGGCTGCCTCGTCCGACTCGCCGATCTCGGCCGCGGCCCGACCGAGGCGGTAGACGCAGCGCAGGAAGCCACGGTTCGGTACGTGTGCCCACGGCACCGGGCCGTGGCCCTTCCAGCCGGACCGACGCAGCTGGTCGAGGCCCCGGTGGTAGCCGGTACGGGCGTACGCGTACGCCGCGACCAGGTCTCCGGCGGCGAAGGCGCGGTCGGCCATGGTCGCCCAGGCGGCGCTGTAGGTGGGGAACCGTTTCGCGCCGTCGCCCGGGACACCGGCCTCGATCGCGGCCGCGAGCACCTGCTCCGCCTCGGTGTTCTCGGGCAGCAGGGTGGCCGGCGGCTCGCCGAGCAGGTTGTGCGGGTGGCTCATCTGCGGCTTCTCCCTCGACTGGCTTCGTCGACCCTTAGACCACCGGCGATCATCGAGCATGCCGGCGGAGAACTCCAATCGGAGCCGGCGTGGCTGAGTGCCACATCACGCTGTAACGATGCGCCGCTCGGGTGCGATAACAAAAGGTCCGGAGCCTCCCCAAGGACCGGCTATCGTGACGGCCCGCCTGATCAGGCGGGCCGTCACTGTATTCACTCCCGGTGGGCATTCACGCCCGGTTGGCTACTCACGCCCGGTTGACTACTCACGCCCGGTCGGCATTCACGCCCGGTTGGCCATCGCGTTCAGCGCGGCCTGGTCACCGTTGAACACGCTCCGGGTGAGGTTGCAGGTCGGTACCCCGGTCACGCAGTTGTACGAGGTCCACTGCCACATCAACCAGCTGGTCCAGCCGGGCGGCAGCAGCGGGCTCTCCCCGTCGTAGTCCGCGATCTGCAGCGGATACCCGCCGAGTTCGGTGGTACCGCCGAGGCAGTCGGTGATGAAGTACGCGTTCGTGTAGATGATCGGCGTACGCCCGAAGGCCAGGGCGACCCGGTCGAGCCAGCCGCGGGCGTCGGCGACCGAGGCGTACGGCGGACACCCGCCCTGCCAGTCCCACTCGAAGTCGAACACCGGCGGCAGGTCTCCCGGCCGCTTGCCGGTGTAGCCGGCGGCGCGTACCGCGGCGATGAAGTAGTCGGCCTGCGCGACGCCGGTGTTGGGATGTCTGCCCAGGTAGAAGTGGTACGGCGCGACCGCCAGCCCGGCCGCCTGGGCGGCGGCGAGATCCGAGGCGAACCACGGGTTGGTGTACTCGGTGGAGTCGGCGGGCGAGCCTTCGGTCGCCTTGATCGTGGCCAGCTCGATGCCGGCGTGCCGGGTCGCGGCCCAGTCGATCGTCGCGTTGCCCGGGTGCTGCCAGCTCGCCACGTCCAGCCCGTCGACCGGGTACGCCGCGCCAGGATCGAACGGCGCCGGATCCGCGGTGGCGCGTCCAGGGACGGCCACCGCGGCGGCGACGACCACGAACACGGCGTACAGCACCAGAACCAGAACCGGCCGCAACCGCGTTGAGCAGTCGTTCATGCACTCAACGTAGTTGAGGCCGGTGTCCGGCCGGCGAGAAACGAAGCTACTTGCCGAGAGTGGTACCGGCCGAGCGCAGCGCCTGGCACGCCTCGACCACCCGGGCCGACAGGCCCGCCTCGGCCGCCTTGCCCCAGGTACGCGGGTCGTACAGCTTCTTGTTGCCGACCTCGCCGTCCAGCTTCAGTACGCCGTCGTAGTTACGGAGCATGTGGTCCACAACCGGACGGGTGAACGCGTACTGCGTGTCGGTGTCGACGTTCATCTTGACCACGCCGTAGTCCAGCGCGGCGTGGATCTCCTCCAGCGACGAGCCGGAGCCGCCGTGGAAGACCAGGTCGAACGGCTTCTGTACGCCGTGCTTCGCGCCCACCGCCTCCTGGATCTCCTTGAGGATCTCCGGCCGGAGCTTCACGTTTCCCGGCTTGTACACGCCGTGCACGTTGCCGAACGTGAGCGCGGTCAGGTACCGCCCCTTCTCGCCCAGACCCAGCGCCTCCGCGGTGGCCAGTCCGTCGCCGGGGGTGGTGTACAGCTTGTCGTTGATCTCACCGACGACACCGTCCTCCTCGCCACCGACAACCCCGACCTCGATCTCGAGTACGACCTTGGCCTGCCGGGCCTGCTCGAGCAGTTCCTCGGCGAGCTGCAGGTTCTCCTCCAGCGGTACCGCGGAGCCGTCCCACATGTGCGACTGGAACAGCGGCGGATCGCCGGCCTGTACCCGCTCCTGGGAGATCCGCAGCAGCGGCCGGACGAAGCCGTCGAGCTTGTTCTTCGGGCAGTGGTCGGTGTGCAGGGCCACGTTGACCGGGAACTTCTTGGCCACCTCACGGGCGAACGCGGCGAACGCCACGCTGCCGGTGATCATGTCCTTGACGGTCGGGCCGGACAGGTACTCCGCGCCGCCGGTGGACACCTGGATGATCCCGTCGCTCTCCGCGTCGGCGAAGCCGCGCAACGCGGCGTTGAGCGTCTGCGACGAGGTCACATTGATCGCGGGGTACGCGAACGCGCCAGCCTTGGCGCGATCGAGCATGTCGGCGTAGACCTCAGGCGTCGCGATGGGCATCGATGCTCCTTGTGGTGTCTCAGCTCCTGGTGGGCACCCTCGCCGCGGGGCGGCTCTGCTCCACTGCGCGAAAGTATCCCGCACAACCAAGTCGGGGGTACCGGCATCAGAATCTGGCTACCCCGTCTCCGGCCATCGAATCAGATCCGGACTTTTGGCCCGTGCCTGCCGATCGTGTACCGGCCGGCGCCGGGCCGAAACCACCGCCGGGCGAATGTCGCCAGCCTCTGCGCGCCGGCCGACCCATGGCTACGGTGAGGACAGAACGGGCCGATCCACCGGAAGGGGCGAGGCGACGATGACGCATCCGGACCAGGAGTCGCTCAGCATCGGCGACCAGTCGGTGACGCTCGATCCCGAGGCGCCGGAGGCCGACGCGGTCGAGCAGTCGACCCCGGTCGACCCGGACTACACCGACACCCAGCCATCGGTACGCGACGACGTGAACGAGGCGGACGCGGCCGAGCAGGGTCGGATCGTCGAGTTCGACGACGACTACCGCTGATCCCGGCGCCGGGCCGGCGGCGCGGTTGACCACCGGTGCGGGTCAAATAACGGCGCGGTCGACCAACGGCGCGCTACACCAGCGCGGCTCAGTCGTCGGCGTGTACCGCGTCGACGGCCTTCCGCGCGGCGACCAGGATCGGATCCCAGACCGGGGCGTACGGCGGGGCATAGCCGAGATCCAGCGCGGTCATCTCCTCGACCGTCATCCGGTTCCACAGCGCGATCGCGAGCCCGTCGATCCGCTTCGCGGCCTCGGACCGCCCGACGATCTGGCCACCGAGCAGCCGCCCGGTACGCCGCTCGGCCAGCAGCTTCACCGTCATCGGTAGCGCGCCGGGGTAGTAGCCGGCCCGGTTGGTGGACTCGATCGTCGCGGTCACGAACCCGAAGCCGGCGCTTTCGGCTTCCCGCTCGGTGAGGCCGGTACGAGCCACCTCCACGTCGCAGACCTTGGTGACCGCGGTACCGACCACGCCGGGGAAGGTGGCGTAGCCGCCGCCGAGGTTGATGCCGGCCACCCGCCCCTGCTTGTTGGCATGGGTACCGAGCGGAAGGTGTACCGGCGCGCCGGTGACCAGGTGCACGGTCTGTACACAGTCGCCGGCTGCCCAGACCCCGTCGTGTGCGGGTACCCGCATGCGCAGATCGGTGACGATCGCGTCCTTGGTACCGAGCGGAACGCCCGCGTCCTTGGCGAGTCCGGTGTTCGGGCGTACCCCCAGACCGAGCACGACCAGGTCGGCGGGGAAGGTGCCGTCGTCGGTGACCACCGCGGCGACCCGGTCGTCCGAGAGCTCGAAACCGGAGACCCGTACGCCCGTGCGCACCTCCATGCCCATCCCGCACATGGCATCGCGGACCAGTACGCCCATGTCCGGGTCGACCGAGGTCATCGGCTGGGGCGCCTGCTCCACCACGGTCACGTCGAGGCCACGCCGGATCAGCGCCTCGGCCAGCTCGACCCCGATGTAACCGGCGCCGACGACCACCGCCTTCCGCGGCTTCCGGTCGAGTTCCGCGCGTACCGCCGCGCCGTCGTCGAGGGTCTGCACGCCGAGGATCCCGGCCCCGTCGACGCCCGGCCAGTCCGGTCGCACCGGCACCGCGCCCGCGGCGTACACCAGCTGGTCAAAGCCCATCCGGACGTCACCCGGCTCGTCCAGGCGGCGGGCGGTCACCTCGCGGCGGTCCAAATCGATCCCGACCACCTCGTGCCGCATCCGTACGTCGATCGAGTGCTTGTCCCGGAACGTCTGCGGATCCCGCGCGACCAGCGCGTCCGGCCCCTCCACGACCTCACCGATCCAGTACGGGATGCCGCAGGCCGAGTAGGAGGTGTGGTGGCCGCGCTCGAACGCGACGATCTGCAGGTCATCCGGGCCGCGCCGCCGACGGGCCTGGGACGCCGCGGACATGCCCGCGGCGTCCCCGCCGATGACGACCAGTCGTTCGGTCATCCGTACATGGTGCGCTACTTCATGGTCACCACGCTGGGATGGGCCGCGATGCCCTCGTCGAGCCGGTCGTCGCGTACCGCCCGGAGCTGGGAGGATCGGGCGTATGCATGGATTCGATCCGGCCTTCGGACCCACAGCGGCGGCGCGGTACGACGACGAACCCCGGGGAGACGAGCCTGCGGCGAGCGAGTTCCTGGCCGAGGTGTGCGGAGACGGCCCGGCGCTGGAGTTCGCGATCGGAACCGGACGGATCGCGGTGCCACTCAGCGAACGCGGCGTCGACGTGACCGGCATCGAGCTGTCGCCCGACATGGTGCGTCAACTGCGGTCCAAGCCCGGCGGAGCCGGGATCGACGTGACTATCGGCGACATGGCCTCGACGGTGGTACCAGGGAGATATTCGCTGGTCTATCTGGTGTTCAACACGATCTTCAATCTGCTCACCCAGGACGATCAGGTCCGGTGCTTCCGCAACGCTGCCCGGCACCTGACCGACGACGGTGCCTTTGTCGTCGAAGCGGCCGTCCCCAGCGCGTGGACCAGCCAGCACGAATACGTCCGACCGGAATGGATCGGGACCGACAATGTCGGCTTCGACGTATGCCGGTACGACCCCGTCACTCAGCTCATGGAGGAGAACCACGTCCGGGTCTCGGCGTCGGGGATCGAGTTCGCACCGATCGTGTGTCGCCTGAGCTGGCCGAGTGAGCTGGATCTGATGGCTCAACTCGCTGGACTTCGCCGTGCCGAGCGGTGGGGCGGTTGGGCCAGGGAGCCGTTCACCGCCGACAGCAGGATGCACGTCAGCGTGTACCGTCGCAGCAGTTGATCTTGCGGGTGGCTCCACCCCGCCCACGGACGGGGCCGGGCACCCGTCTGACGGATGCCCGGCCCACGTGCCCTTGGTGCCCTTCCGTGGTGCTGTCGCTGCCCCGGTGGTTGAGCCGCCCGGTGAATCAAGCCTTCCGGCAGCTCAGCCAGCCGGTGGTTCAGACCGCTGGTGGCTCAGACTGCCGGTGGCTCAGACCGCCGGTGGCTCAGACCGCCGGTGGTTCAGACCGCCGGTGGCTCAGACTGCTGCCGCGAAGTACGCGACCGACCAGCCGCGGTAACCGGTGCGGTAGTTGTAGCTGGCGACGCCGACCTTGCCGCTCACCGAGCTACCGATGATCTTGCCGGCGCCGAGGCTGACCACCACATGCCCGGTACCGGACGAATTGTGGTACCAGACGATCGCGCCGCGCGGCGGAGTGCCGGTGGTGTGCATGTACCCGTGGCTGGTGATCCAGTCGCCACCGACCTCGGCGGTGGACCAGCCCGACGCGGCCCAGCCGTACGCCTGGGCCTGGAACCGCATGCACCAGCCCTCCTGGCCGGTGGAGCCGAGCCGGGCAAACTCGTACGAGATCGCGTTGTTGGCGCTGCGCGGGTTGGCCCGGGGCGGCGCACTGGCGTACGCGCAGTCCGGCGCGACCCGACCGTCCGAGCCGGTGTACACGTAGGTGTCCGAGACGAAGCCGCCGTTGCTCAGCATGTCCCAGATGTTCGAGGTGCCGTAGGTGCCGGTGACCGTGGTGCCGGTCGTCTGGCAGAGGATCGTGACGGTCGCGCCGTCCGCGACACTGCTCCACGCGTCGTAGCTGGTACCGGGTGCGGCGCGCACGGTGAGGGCGGCGCCGGCGGTGTTGACGGTGCCCGTTGCCGCGTTCGCGACACCGGACGTCCCCAGAAGCACAGTCGCCACCGCGGTCGCGATGACGGTGACCCAGCGGATGGGTCGGCTCACTCTGCTCATACCGCGCACTGTGACAGGGACCGGACACGGTTGGCAATAACTTGCCGGCAATCGGTTGTGACTGGCGAAACTTGCCGGGTCAGGCGACGTCGAACGCGAGCGCGGCGTAGCCCACGACCCGGCTCGGTTCGCCACCGGTGTCCGTGGAGGTACGCCGGTCCAGCAGTCGCGGTCGCAGCCCGGTACGCGCTGCCCATCCGACCAGGCCACGCAGCGCGTACACGCCGCAGGCATCGCGCGGTCCGATCCGGTCCGGGTCAAGATCGAGAACGGCGTCCACGGTACGGCGGTCGAGCCGTTGCGCGGTCGGGTGATCGTGGTAGTGGCTCAGATCGGTACTGCACAACACGACCGTGTCGGGGGTCGCCGCCGCCGCGAGCACCCGTGCGACCTCGTCCACTGTGGAGCTTCCGACCACAATCGGCACGATCGGCGGTACCGCCGGCAGCCCCTGCAGGAACGGCAGCTGTACCTCCAGCGAGTGCTCCGGCTCGTGCGGCGCGTCGTCGGCGACCGCGTCCGAGGCGTCCAGCAGCGCGTCCCGGGCGGCGGTGTCGAGCGGTACCGCGCCGAGCGGGGTGAGCCATTCGTCCATAGTGGACAACGCGCAGCCGGCGAGCCGGACGAAGTGCGCCGGGCCGAGCAGTACCACCCGCTCGAGCTCCTCGGCGTGTGTCCGGAGCCGGGCGTACACGTGTGCCGCGACCGGACCGGAGTACTGGTAGCCGGCGTGCGGCACCACGTACGCCGCGGCCAGTGGCTCGCCCGGCGGCAGCTCGACCGCGTCCACCAGCCGGTGCACGGTGGCGCGCAGCAACTCGGCGTCGCCCGGATAGAACGTGCCCGCCACTACCGGCTGCCGCCGCGATTCGCTGTCGGCCGGCCCTCCCGGTGGACCGCTCACCGCGCCGATCCCGCGCGCCGGTCGTGCGCACCGCTCGGCCGGCCCACCTGGTGCAGCGCCACCGGCTGCCGCCGCGATCCCCAGTCCCCGGCCGGACCGTCATACCTGCCCGGCAGGGCGGTACCGCAGGACGTGCAGTGGCCCGAGCCGTCGAGGCGGTAGTCACGCAGCACGTACCAGTCGCGCACCACCACCGCCTCACCGCAGCCGGGACAGGTGGTGGTCTGCCCGTCCGGGTCGTGCACGTTTCCGGTGTACACGTACCGCAGGCCGTGATCGAGGGCGATGCGGCGTGCGCGGCGCAGCGTCGAGGGTGGGGTCGGCGGCACGTCGCGCATCTTGAAGTCCGGGTGGAACGCGGAGAAGTGCAGCGGCACGTCCGGCCCGAGGTGTTCGATCAACCACTCGCACTGCTCGGCGAGCTCGGCGTCGGAGTCGTTGTGCCCGGGAATCAGCAGCGTGGTGATCTCGAACCAGACGTCCGTCTCGTGCCGCAGGTACTCCAGCGTCTCCAGTACCTCGCCGAGCCGGGCGAACGCGATCTTGCAGTAGAAGTCGTCGGTGAACGCCTTGAGGTCGATGTTCGCCGCGTCCATGTGCTGGTAGAACTCGGCGCGGGCGGGCGGATTCATGTAGCCGGCGCTCACCGCGACCGCCCGGATGCCACGCTCCCGGCAGGCGTCCGCGACATCCATCGCGTACTCCATGAAGATCACCGGATCGTTGTACGTGAACGCGACAGACCGGCAGTTCAGCTGCTCAGCGGCCTTCGCGAGCGCCTCCGGCGAGGCGGCCGAGGCGAGCGTGTCGATCTCGCGGGACTTCGAGATGTCCCAGTTCTGGCAGAACCGACAGCCCAGGTTGCAGCCCGCGGTACCGAACGACAGCACCGGCGTACCGGGCAGGAAGTGGTTGAGCGGCTTCTTCTCGACCGGGTCGACACAGAAGCCCGACGACCGGCCGTACGAGGCGAGCACGACCTGGTCGTCCGTGCGGCCCCGTACGAAGCACAGCCCGCGCTGCCCCTCGTGCAACTTGCAGGCGCGGGGGCATACGTCGCACTGGATCCGACCGTCCGGCAGCTCATGCCAGTGGCTGGTCGGCACCGTGTACGGGTCGTCGAGACTGAGCTCGGCCGTCATGCCATCTCGCCTCCTCGCCGCCCACGCTAACCCCGGCGTTCGGAGCCGACCACCGTACGACCGAGAAGCCCCGCCGGCCGGGGGATCTCATCGCCGTCGAATTACCCGTAGCCGATCGGGTGACATCGGCGTCCAGTCCGGTGCGTTTCGCTATTCGCTGATCGACATGTCCTAATGTGCCAAGGTGCTGCTGACGCATGTCGATGAAAGCTTCACCGCGACGTTCTACTGCATGGCCGCGGTACTCACTCCGGACCGCGAGGCGGTTTCCTTGACCCGGGCACTGGACCAGGTGACGGAGAAAGCGGCCAGTGCCTACGGCGTCGACCCGTCAGCGGAACTCCACGCCCAGGAGCTGTTTCGCGGCTCCGGATGCTGGGCGCCAATGGCAGGCATGACCCGCGCGCGAATAGGTGTGTACAGTGCCGCGTTCCAGGCTCTTGCCGAGCACAACGTATCGATCGTCCTGCGCGGAATCGACGTCAAGCGTCTCCGGGCCAGGTACGCGGAGCCGGAGCCGCCGTACGCCATCACCCTCCGCCACCTGCTGGAACGTGTCCTCTGGTACCGGATCGAATCGAAGGTCGTCCACCAATGGACCTGGGAACCGTGACTTCTTCGAAACGCACGAGAGCCTCGCAGAACGGTGCGGCTGCGAGGCTCAAGGCTGTTGGAGATTAACTCCACTTCGACAGTACCAGCCGGTGGGGACCAGCCCAAGTAGATCGACTCTCCGGTCACCGGTCGGTGGGGCGACCGGACAGCCGGGCCACTCAGGTATGGCGGGTACCCTCCCGGGGTGGCTACCTCGACCATCCAGGCGTTCGCCGACTCGTACGCGCTGAACCCGCTCGATCCGAAGGATCTCATCCAGACCTTCGGGGTGGTCGGCGTGATCGCGATCATCTTCGCCGAGACGGGTCTGCTCCTCGGCTTCTTCTTCCCCGGTGACTCGCTGCTGTTCCTCGCCGGAGTGGCCGCGTCCCCGGTGGCCGAACGCCTGGTCGGTACCACGTTCCCGCTGCCGGTGCTGCTGATCGCCACCCCGATCGCCGCGATCGTGGGTGCGCAGCTCGGCCATTTCCTCGGCGCCAGAGCGGGCCACGCGATGTTCGACCGGCCGAACTCCCGACTGTTCAAACGGGAGTACGTGGAGAAGGCGGAGCACTACTTCAACCGGTTCGGGCCGGCCAAGGCGGTGGTACTGGCCCGGTTCATCCCGATCGTGCGGACCTTCCTCAACCCGGTCGCCGGGATTCTGGAGATGCCGGCCCGCCGCTTCTTCGTGTGGAACCTGCTCGGCGGGCTGCTGTGGACCGAGGGTGTGCTGATCGCGGGCTACCAGCTGGCCGACTCCATCCCGGCGAGCGTGATCGACCGGTATCTGCTGCCGGTGGTGGCCCTGATCGTGCTGGTCTCGGTGTCGCCGATGCTGGTCGAGCTCTGGCGCGGCTGGCGGCAGCGGCGCCGCGACCGGCAGCCGGCACACGGCAACAGCTGACTCGGCCCCCGGCGCTGGCCCGCCTGACCGCGCGCTGAGTGGAGCCGGCCAGCGCGGAAGGACGGAAGCCGGCCGCTAGATCGTGCCGGCCAGGCCGTGCAGCATCGCGGTGCTGATCGCGGCCGGATCGTCCGCGAAGTAGGCGGTACCACCGGTCGCCGCGGCGATCGTGCGCAACTCGGTCCGATCCGCGTCCGGACCCACCCCGATGACCACCAGGTGTACCGGCCGGGTCGGCTCGGCCAGTCGCTCCAGCGCGTCGAGCAACCGGTGCAGCTCCCCGTCCCGACCGAGGTGCCCGTCGGTGACCAGCGTAATCGCGTTCGACCAGCCCGGTCGGTAGCCGGCGATCATCCACTGGTACCCGGCGAGCACGGCCTCGTACAGCCCGCTCGGGCCACCGACCGGACCGAGTTCGGCGAGCGCGCGGTCGAACCGGTTGTGCCCCGCGTCGAGTGGCGCGACCGGCAGCACCTCGGTGTACCCGCGCGTGCCGGTACCGACAGTCCATAACCCGGCGTGTGACGTACGGCTGATCAGGTCCAGGCCGCGCCGCAGTCCGGCGACGCCCACGCCCAGTCGGCTCTGCCCCGCGTACCCGGTCGGCGCGGCCATGCTGCCGGAGATGTCGACCAGGCTCAGCAGCCGAACCGGCGCGGTGACCTCGGCCAACCCGTCCAGTACCTGCTGTACGACCGCGACCGGCGGCATCGGCACCGGCTCGGCCGGCTCTCCGGTGATTCCGTTCCCGGTGCGGAAACCGGGGCCGATCGAGCCGTCCGGGGAACGGAAACCGGCCCGCGCGAGGTCCCGCCGGGCATCGTCGTGGCCCAGCTCCGCGCGGAAGGCCAGCGCCGCGGCGTGTCGAGGACCAGGCAGGGTGGCGTACGGGAAGTCAAGTGCCGGTGCGGCCGGCTCGGTGTGTACCGCGGCCAACGCCTGCCGGCCGTGCTCCGCGTTGTACCGCAGCACCACCTGCTCGGGCAGCGGCGCGCCGGCCAGCTCGTCCCGTACCGCCGGCCGGTCCGCGGTCGGGAAGGCGGCGAGCAGGTCGGCGGCGGTGCGGGCGGGGACGCCGATCATCCGCCGGTACACGTCGAGCACCGAACCGGAGATGCCCTGGCTGCTGCCCCCGGGGCGGAGGGCGTCCCGGGCGGCGACCAGGCCGGCAAGTGCGGCCGCGTCCTGGCGCGGATCGGTGGCGCCTAGCCGGACCGGCGGCTGACCGGTGCCGCCCAGCACGTCCGACCAGCTGATCGACTCGATCGGCCAGCCGAGCGAGCGGGCGGTCTGCTCCGGCATCGCGAGCACCACCGGGGTCATCGCGATCGACGGCGTACCGGCGGGAATCGCCTCCCGGTCCAGCTCGCGGACCTGGTCGAGCCAGGTGCTGCTGTCCGGGATCCAGGCGTCCGGCAGGGCCGGCAGCCGGTCGTCCGGGTGCGGCGAGGAGGTCGACCCGCCGCCGGTCGCTTGGTCGGCCGCACCGCTCCCGTGGTCGCCACCGCTGCCGCCGTCGACGGCCCCGCCGAGTCGCGCGGCCAGCAGCGCCGCCAGCTCCGCCGGCGGCTTGGCCACCACGTCGACCCGGACACAGTCGCCGTGTACCTGCCGGGTCTTCGCGTTGTACCGCCGCGCCACCGTCTCGATCGCCGGTGCCAGGTCCGGCGCCACGGCGACGGTGAGTTCGGTGGTACTCCCGCAGCTCATCGCCGGTACCACCACGGACCGCGCGGTCGCCGCGACAACCAGTACGACGCCGACCACGGCGACCGCCACCAGTGGCAGGCGCGCATCGCCCGCCCCGATCCATCGGGACGGGCTAGCCGGTCGATGCGTTCCGGGCACGGCCTCCCCTGCCTCGCTCCGGACAGGGTACGGAAGGCATCCGACCAGTTCGCAGCGGCTCGGCCAGGGGTGACGCAGCAGACCGGCCCGCCGCGGCCGCGCCTCAGCGGGAGGAGCGCGGGCGGAGCGCGAGGGCGGACAGGAAGATCTCGTTGATCTTCGTCGGGTCACGCGCGAGGAAAGTGGCGCCGTCCACGGCGTCGGTGATCCGCTCCAACTCGGCCTGATCCGCGTCCGGCCCGACCCCCAGGGCGATCAGTTGGATCGGCCGGTTCGGATCCACGCTCTGGCGCAGCTCGACGAGCAGCTGGTCGAGGGTCAACCCGTCCGGGTTCTGGTTCTGCCCGTCGGTCATCACGACCACCGAGTTCACCCGGCCGGGCGCCCAGCCGGCCTGCACCGCGCGGTACGCGGCCAGCACCGTGTCGTACAACCCGGTGCCACCGCCGATCTTGGGCTGGATTCCGTCCAGGACGTGGAACGCCTCACCACGGTTGCTCGACAAGGGGCCGATCGGCAGCAGCTCGCGGTACGGCTGGTCGCCGTCCAGGTTGGTGGAGAACGTCCACAGCCCCATCGTCCACGAATCGTCGAACAGCGCGAGGGCGCGACGGGACGCGTCCACGGTCACCTGTTGACGGGTCATCCCGTTGGTGCCCGGTACCTCGGCCGCCATGGAGCCGGAGACGTCGATGACCGCGAGCATCCGGCCCGGCATGCTGATCGCCGTCCAAGTGGACAGCGCCTTCTGTACCGCGGCCGGGTCCGGCAGCGGAGCGAACGACACGCCTTCGGTCGAGATGCCGTGGCCGATCGGGAAACCGCGACCGGCCAGCCCGAACGACGCGCGCAGGCCCTGCTTGGCGAGCAGGTCCCGGTACGCGTTGCCGGTCAACTGGCCGCGGAACTGCTCGGCCGCGGCGGCCTCGTCGCCGGTCACGTCCGGGAGCACGGTGTACGGGTAGTCCAGCCGGAACGCGGGCACGGTCGGGTGCAACGCCACCAGCGGTACCTGCGGCTCGGCCTGGTTGTACCGGGCCACCGACCACTCGGGCAGCGGTGCCATCGCCACACCGCCCGCGAGCGCGGCCGGGTCGGCCGACCGCGGGAACCGACTGAGCAGATCCTCCGGTACCGCCGACCGGTTCGCGGCCAGGGTGCGGTACGTACCGACCAGCGCCTGTTCACCGGCACCGCGCAGCCGGGCGGTGGCTCCACCGACCGAGATCAGTCCGTACAGGCCGGACGCGTCCCGGACCGGATCCACCGTGCCGGCCACGAGTTGGGTACCGACGGTCAGCCGTTGCAGCAGCTCCGGCCACCGCGGCTGCTTGGCCGGCCAGCCCATCGTGGTGGCGATCGGTTGCGGGACAGCCAGTACGACCGGAGAGCTCGCCACCGACGAGGCGTCGGTGTTGATCAGGCCGGTACGCAGCGCCTGCAGCCTGGTGAGCCAGAGCGACGAGTCCGGAATCCAGACCTGCGGAGTCCGTACCGTCCCGGGTGCCCGGCCGAGACCGTCGAGAGTGAGTCCGGCCTGACCCGCGACCGCGGCGGCCATCGTCGCGGAGTCCACCGCGGATACGTCGACGTCGACGCAGCGACCGTTGACCTGTGGCCGGCTGCTGGCCCAGTTGTCGGCGACCTCCCGGAGCACCGGGGTGAGCTCCCCCGGCGCGGCGATCGACAATTGCACCGAACTTTCGCAGCCGGCGAGCATGGCGGCCACGGCACGTGTGCCGAACCACGCGCCGGTGAGTAGGCCCATTACGGTGACGAGCGCAACCGCGCCCCGCCACGCGTACCTTGGCCGCTCGATCGATTTTCCGTGCCGTCCCCGCATCGTTTGCAATCGTCTATCCGTTACGGGAGAACGCATCATGCGTTCGGCCCACTTTGGCCGTCAGAAAGTGGACAGGCCAAAAGTGGGGCAGGAAAGCCGATTACGGCAAGTATCAGGCTTTATGCGGAGCGCAACACGCTGGCGGAGCCGGCCAATTTTCGCGGCGATGCCGCCGCCGCAACGTGCGCGGGCAGCGCGGAGCCGGCCAATTTTCGCGGCGATACCGCCGCCGCAACCTGCGCGGGCCGCGCGGAGCCGGCTGGTTTCGCGGCGGTGCCGCCCGGGCTACCTGCGCGGGGCGCGGCTCGGAGCCGGCTGGTTTCGCGGCTGCCCGCGGTCGCACCGGTCATCGGCCGGCCACAGATGATGACCGGCGGTCGACCGGCCAGACGAGCCGCGCACACTCACGGCGAACCGTGCGCGTACGCCTCCCTCTGGCCGACCGACCGCCGGCCGAACCTGCGGAACCGCGCTACTAACGGGCAGCCGCTCGGCTGACCCGGCGGCGACGCGGCGTGATCATGTCGGCCACCGCCGCAAGCGACGAAGGCACCAGGCGGTAGTACGCCCACACGCCACGCTTTTCCCGAGACAACAATCCAGCGTCGGTCAGAATCCGCAGGTGATGACTCACCGTCGGCTGACTCAAGCCGAGGGTGTCGGTCAGATCGCAAACACACGCTTCGCCACGCGGCGATGCCTGAATCAAGCTGAGCAATCTCAGCCGTGCTGGATCGGCGAGTGCCTTAAGCACGCCGGCCAGTTTGGCCGCGTCTGCGGCCCCAAGAGGCTCACCGGTCAACGGCGAGCACTGATTGACGCTTCGGTCAGCCAGGATCATTACCACGTTACTCATAATCGCTCTAAACTCGTAGATAAGCGCAAATATTGGTAGTTACCGATTCATGAGCTGTCCTCCTGTTCAACGCCTGACCGCCTGCGTGGTCACGGGCCGGGGCGGAAAGACTGCTCCGGGTTCACCCCGCCACCGCGGCGGCGTGCGCGGCGCTGACTACGCTTGCGGCCCATGCCCGACCAGCCGCTCCGTCCACCGGTACTGCGGCCCGGCGACCGGGTCGCGCTGATCTCACCGGCCGGTCCGGTGTCCACCGCACAGGTGGCCCGCGGCGTCGCGCTACTGGAGAGCTGGGGACTGCACGTCTCCCTCGGGGCGCATGCCCTCGACCGGTACGGGCTGTTCGCCGGTACCGACACCGACCGGCTGGCCGATCTCGACACGGCGCTGCGCGATCCGGCCGTACGCGCGGTCATCTGTACCCGCGGCGGCTACGGCGTACAGCGCATCGTGGACGGGATCGACGCGTCGGTGGTACGAGCCGATCCGAAAGTCGTCGTCGGGTACAGCGACATCACCGGCCTACACCTGGCGCTGTGGCGCGCGGCGCGACTCGCGACCGTACACGGACCAGCGCTGGCACTGGCCGAGCCGACCGCACCCGGCGCCTGGAGCGGAGCGTCGGCGGACGGTATCGCCGAGTCGCTGCGTGCCGCGTTGCTGACCGGCGCACCGGTCACGATCGCGCGGGATCCGGCCGAGCCGACCACCGCGATCTCGGTCGGTACGAGCGCCAGCGGTGTCCTGCTCGGTGGCAACCTGTCCCTGCTGCAGAGCTCCCTCGGGACCGCCGACCTGCCCGACCTGACCGGCGCGATCCTGCTGCTCGAGGACATCGGCGAGGCGCCCTACCGGGTGGACCGCATGATCACGCACCTGCGCCGGGCCGGCGTGCTGGCCAACCTGTCCGGCATCGCGCTCGGCCAGTTCACCAACTGCGTCGGCAGCGGACCGGATGTGGTCGAGGTACTCGCCGAGCGACTCGGTGACCTCGGCATCCCGGTGCTGGGCGGCCTGCCGATCGGGCACGGCCCGGCCAAGCGCACCGTGCCGCTCGGGGTACCGGCAACCATCGACGTGACCGCCGGCGCGCTCACCGCCGAGGCCGCGGTGCGCTGACCCGCGCCGGCAACGAGCGGGCCGTTGGCCGGCGCGCTGGGGACCGGAGCACCGGCAGGGCCGGCCGACCGTTCGTCGCCCGCCGGATCAGATGCCGAGGTCGTCCATCGTGTACGCGGCGAGATACGGCAGGCCGGCGGCTCGTACCGCCTCGCCGGCACCGCGGTCCACCACGACCGCGACTCCGACCACCTCCGCGCCGGCTTCCCGCAGCGCGTCGACCGCGGTCAGCACGCTGGCGCCGGTCGTCGACGTGTCCTCGACCGCGAGTACCCGGCGACCGGCCACCTCGGGACCCTCGATCCGGCGCTGCAGGCCGTGCGCCTTGCCCGCCTTGCGCACCACGTACGCGTCGAGTCCCCGGCCACGGCCGGCCGCGGCGTGCAGCATCGCGGCCGCGACCGGATCGGCACCGAGGGTCAGGCCGCCGACGGCGTCGTACGACCATTCCGCGGTCACGTCCAGCAGCACCCGGCCGACCAGTGGCGCGGCCGCGTGGTGCAGCGTGATGCGGCGCAGGTCGATGTACCAGTCGGCCTCCTGGCCACTGGACAGCACCACCCGCCCGTGCACCACGGCGATTTCGCGGATCAGCTTGAGCAGCTCGTCACGATCGGACACGGCTGTCAGGGTACGGCGCCGGACGCGCGGCCGGCACGAGACGCGACGGGACGCGGGGAGTGGGCGAGGGGACGGTCAGGCGGAGCCGTTGCGCCGGGCCCGACCGCGCTGGTCGGTGGCCACCTTGCGGAGCACCGGACGCGGTACATGCCGGAGCGCGGCCGTGGCCAGCTTGTACTTCACCGTCGGCACGCTGACGGTCCGGCCCCGGCGCAGGTCGCGCAGGCCGCCGCGGACCACCTCGTCGGCTTCCAGCCAGGCGAAGTCCGGCAGCGACCGCATGTCGATGCCGGCCCGCTCGTGGAACTCGGTCCGGGTGTACCCGGGGCACAGCGCGAGCACCCGTACCCCGTGCCGGCGCACCGCCCCGGCGATGGACTCGCTGAACGTGGTGACCCAGGCCTTGCTCGCGGGATAGGTCGAGCCGGGCATCAGCGGCCCGGCGTAACCGGCGACCGACGAGACGTTGACGATGTCGCCGCGGCGGCGGTCCACCATCACCGGTACCGCGGCGTGCGTGAGGCGCATGACCGCCCGGATGTTCACCGCGATCAGCCGCTCCTCGGCGTCCACGTCGGTCTCCAGGAAGCTGGAGTTCAACGAGGTACCGGCGTTGTTGACCAGCACGTCCACCGGCTGCTCCCGGTCGGCCACCCGTGCTACGACCGCGGCGCAGCCGTCTTCGGTGGACAGGTCCGCCGGCAGTACCTCGACCTGGATGTCGTGCGCCGTGCGCAGTTCCTCGGCGTTCGCTTCGAGCCGCTCGGCATCCCGCGCCACCAGGACGAGGTCGTGGTACTCCACCGCGAGCCGGCGCGCGAACGCCGCACCGATCCCCGCGGTGGCGCCGGTGATGAGCGCCGTCGGCATGCCTAACGCCCCCATTCAGTCGGGTTCTGCGGTCCCTGCTGGTCCTGCGGAGGCTGCGGCCCCTGGGGATACTGCGGTCCCGGCGGGTGCTGCGGTCCCTGGGGATACTGCGGTCCCGGCGGCGGCGCCTGCGGGTACTGGCCCTGCGGGTGCTGGCCCTGCGGATACTGCGGCGCCTGTGCCTGCGGCCGGAAGTACCGGTTCGACGCCGGCAACGCGAGCAGGACGATCACCAGGATCACGAAGATCACGGCCAGCAGGGTCAGAGCCAGACCCACCGGGGCGTACCAGGTCGGCAGCGCGTCCTCGAGTTGCTGCTGCAGGCGCACCTGCTGGTTGGTACCGCCGGAACCGAACGGTCCGGTCGCGGTCTGTACCAGGCCACAGACGCCGCACACCAGGTACAACCCGCCGAGCGACCAGGTGATGATCCGGCTCACGTTGCTGCCCCGCAGGTTCAGCCAGGCCAGCACACCGAGGCCGACCGCGACGAGGATCGCCACCACCGAGGAGGCGATCGAGGTCGCCCGGGTGATGGAGACGACCACGTCGCCGCCTTCCTCGCCGGCCATGACCCGCCTGGTCACGTCGACGATCCGGCCGGACATCGCGATACCGATGATCGCGTCGACCACCAGCACCAACATCACCAAGAAAAGCAGTGCTGAGGACGCGGTGACCGCACCCGGTCGGGGGCCGCGCGGCGGCTTCTCCGGTGGGTATTCCACCAGCGGTGGCGGCTGGTACGTCATCGTGCCTCCATACCGGGATCGGCCCCGACAGGGTCGTGCCCGACCAGGCGTACGCGGGGACCGCGAAGCACCGGCGGGCACTACTTGCGATATCGGACGTTTGCGATGATCCGAACAATGTTCGGAAGGTAGCACTGTTTACCGCGCCCGGCCGGACAGCCACCGGCGGCCCTCGACAAGCGCCGTTCGGCGTACGCCGGTGGCCCTCGACAAGCCCCGTTCGGCGGACGCCGGTGGCCATCGACAAGCCCCTTCGGCGGACGCCGGTGGCCCCGACAGGCTCAGCCGGCCAGGCGTGCCCGGGCGTACTCGGCCAGCGGGGTGGTCGCGCGCAGGCACCCGGTGAACGTGTTCACCTCGGCCGGCTCACCGGCCAACCGCCGCCACGCCGACTCGCCGGCAGCGGGGTCGAGCTCGGCGAGCAGCGTCGCGGCGTACACCTTCCCCTCCGGGGTTGCCTGGTCGAGCAGTGCCTCGACCTCGGGCCTCGCCCCGGCGCCGGCCGCGCGCACTTCCTGGAAGGCGGCCGTGACCGGCAGCAGTTGCCCGGCGAACCCGACCCCGCCGAAGGCGACGACCTCCGCGCGGGACAGTTCACTGAGCGCCCCGGCCAGCCTGTCGCCGGTCGCGCCGGATCGATCGTCCGCGGTCGATTCCATGCCCTCGATGCTACCCAGGGCCGCCGCGAATGTGCTGGTCGCGACGGCCCTGCGGCGCCCCTCAGACGGGAGTGGTGGAGGTGACGGTCAGCCCCTCCTTGGTCTCGGCGAGGTCCACTCCGACCTTGTCGCCGTCCCGGATCTCACCGGCCAGCAGCGCCTTGGCCAGCGCGTCCCCGATCGCCGTCTGTACCAGCCGGCGCAGCGGCCGCGCGCCGTACACCGCGTCGAAGCCGTTCATGGCCAGCCACTCCCGGGCCGCGCTGCTCACGTCCAGGGCGAGCCGGCGGTCGGCCAGGCGACGGGCCAGGTTCGCCAGCTGAATCTCCACAATGGACTCGAGTTCCTTGGTGGTCAGCGCGTGGAACACCACCACGTCGTCGAGCCGGTTGAGGAACTCCGGCTTGAAGTTCGACCGGACCGCCTCCATCACGGTCGCCCGGCGCGAGTCGTCGTCCAGGCTCGGATCGCTCAGCGCCTGCGAACCGAGGTTCGAGGTGAGCACCAGGATCGCGTTGCGGAAGTCGACGGTACGACCCTGCCCGTCGGTCAGCCGGCCGTCGTCGAGTACCTGCAGCAGCACGTCGAACACGTCCGGGTGCGCCTTCTCCACCTCGTCGAGCAGGATCACGCTGTACGGCCGGCGCCGGACCGCCTCGGTGAGCTGGCCGCCCTCCTCGTACCCGACATAGCCGGGCGGCGCGCCGACGAGCCGGGCGACCGAGTGCTTCTCGCCGTACTCGCTCATGTCGATGCGTACCATCGCGCGCTCGTCGTCGAACAGGAACGCGGCGAGCGCCTTGGCCAGCTCGGTCTTGCCGACGCCGGTCGGGCCGAGGAACAGGAACGAGCCGGTCGGCCGGTCCGGATCCGCGATCCCGGTGCGGGCGCGGCGGACCGCGTCACTCACCGCGCCGACCGCCTCGGCCTGGCCGACCACCCGGGACGACAGCGCCTCCTCCATCCGGAGCAGCTTCGCGGTCTCACCCTCCATCAGCCGGCCGGCCGGGATGCCGGTCCAGGACGCGACCACGTCGGCGATGTCGTCCGCGCCGACCTCCTCCTTCAGCATCGCGCCCACCGACTGCAGCTCGACCAGCTCCGCCTCGGCCGCCTCCAGCTGCTTGCGCAGGTCGGGGATCCGGCCGTACCGCAACTCGGAAGCCTTCGCCAGGTCACCGTCCCGCTCGGCCCGCTCAGCCGCGCCCTTGAGCTCCTCCAGCTCCTCCTTGGCCGCGGAGATGGCGGCGATCCGCTTCTTCTCCCGCTGCCACCGCTCGGACAGCACGGTGAGCTGCTCGCGGCGGTCGGCCAGCTCGCGCCGCAACCGGTCCAGCCGATCGCGCGACGCCGCGTCCGGCTCCTTGGCCAGCGCCATCTCCTCGATCTCCAGCCAACTCGTCCTTACGCGCGTCGAGTATGCGCCTCTTCTCGCCGGCGTCCTCGTGCTGAATCTCCCTCTGCGTGCTCATCGACAGCGAGCTTCGTCGCTGCGTCATCGGCGACCCTCGACAAGATCGCCAAGGGCGTGCACGGCGGTCGAAGACCACTGCGCCATCATCGGCCCCGGTGCCGACCAGGTGAACCGCATCCTGGGCGAGGCCGCTGGCTGGCCTCACCACAGGCGTGCGTGCTGGCCGAGGGCCTCAGCGCCTGACCTGACGCACCACTTCGATGGGGACTCGTTCCCCACAAGAGCCGGCGCCGGCTTCCGGCGCCGCTCTTGCTGTTCCCAGGGCTGAGACCGGGATCGCTGTCGTGAAGCTCACGGGATCTTGTACGACGTCGAGACAGGCGCAGGCGGCCACGACTGGATCTCCGGTCCGAAGAAGGACGGCTCGGATCGCCTTTACGAGAGAACGGGTCCCGGTCGAGGTCGACGAGGACGTTCGGCGTCGAGTACCGGAGCGACGCGGGCTGAAGGCGAGCCAGGCCGGATACGGGAGGAACACACGCACGTCGCTGACCGGGAGGCGGCCCCCCAGGTGGGCAGCTGCCCCCGGCCGTGGTCGGGTGCTCACGGCCCGCACGCGATCCCTTGGCACCAGAGGCCTCTCAGAGGGCCGTCGGTGGACCGTGACCGGCTGTCACCGAGATCGCGCGACCGCGACCGCAGAGGGGACGGCGCCCTCTGCAGGCCCTCACCTGGCCCCGGACGG